>NC_013510.1 GCF_000024385.1 Thermomonospora curvata DSM 43183
CTGTGACCAGAGTCCTGTTTCGGGGCTCCGGCCGAGGAGACCTGGGGAGGGATGTGGCGTATGGAGGGTCGTGACCTCACCGCGGTGTGGGCCCGTACGCTCGCAGCCCTGTCGGAGGGGGACCTGCCGCCCAGCTATCGCGCCTGGCTGCCCTTGGTACGCCCATTGGCGCTGGTAGAGGGCACCGCACTGCTGGCCGCGCCGAACGAGTTCGCCAAGGACGCCCTGGAGACGCGGCTGCGCGGGCTCATCACTCAGGCGCTCTCGGCCGAACTCGGCAGGGAGATCCGGGTGGCGGTGACGGTGCAGCCCGAGCCGCCGTCCGACCCCGCGCCCGCCGACCGCGCGCAGCCCGCCCCGCCGGCCTACCGCGGCCAGTCGCACCCCGGAGTTATCCACAGCCCCGGGGGGGCCGGTGGATATCCCGAAGGCGGCTATGGCGGGCCCGTCGGCCAGGGGTATCCCCCGCCGCGCGACGGCGGCCACGACGACTCCGATCACGACGGCGTCCACCCGCCCGGACGTCACCGCGCCTACCAGCCCCACCCGGGCGACTATGAGGGACGCCACGCCGGCGGCCACGATCGCGACGGCGAGCCCGGACACCATCGAGGCCCCGAGGCCGCCCCCCACGGCGAGGAATCCCCGTGGAGGCCGGGGGTCCACATGCCTCCTCATCTGAGCGACCGGCCCGGCGGAGCGCTCCACTACGAGAACCGCTACGAAGAGGGCGCCGGACGCGCCGGGGAGAACTCGGCCGATCTGGGAACGCACCACGACCATCAGGGCGCCGCTCCCCGGCCCGACGACCCGCACCGGCCGTTTGCGGACCGCCCGTTCGGCGAGGGCGCCGGCCGCCCCGGCGAGGGTCCCGGCCTGTTCCCGATCCCGGACGCGCGGCACTCGGCCGAGGGCATGCTCCCGGCCGACCCGGCGCCCCCCGGCCAGGGCCGGCACCGCTCCGACGAGCACGGGCACGGCGAGGCGGGACACCTGCCGCCTCCCGGCCAGGGTCCGCGGCCCTATGAGGGAACGTTCACCGGCCCGTTCGGGCAGCCTCCCGCCGACGGTCCCCTGAATCAGGGGCGTCCCGCGGGCGGCCGGGCCGACCGTCCCGGCGACGGCGGGGAGCACGAGCAGCAGCCCTGGCAGCGGCGGCCGGCGGCCGAGCCCCGGCCCGGTTCCGAGCACGCCCGGCTGAACCCCAAGTACACCTTCGAGACGTTCGTCATCGGCTCGTCCAACCGGTTCGCCCACGCCGCCGCCGTGGCGGTCGCCGAGCAGCCCGCCAAGGCCTACAACCCGCTGTTCATCTACGGCGACTCCGGGCTGGGCAAGACGCACCTGCTGCACGCCATCGGCCACTACGCCCAGAGCCTGTTCAGCGGGGTGCGCGTCCGGTACGTCAGCTCCGAAGAGTTCACCAACGACTTCATCAACGCCATCCGGGACGGCAAGGCCGACCATTTCCGCCGCCGCTACCGGGACATCGACATCCTCCTGGTCGACGACATCCAGTTCCTGGAGGGCAAGGAGCAGACCCAGGAGGAGTTCTTCCACACCTTCAACACCCTCCACAACGCCAGCAAGCAGATCGTGATCTCCAGCGACCGGCCGCCCAAGGACCTGGTGACGCTGGAGGACCGGCTGCGCAACCGCTTCGAGTGGGGCCTGACCACCGACGTGCAGCCGCCGGAGCTGGAGACCCGGATCGCGATCCTGCAGAAGAAGGCCCGCCAGGAGGGGCTGGCGGTGCCGCAGGACGTGGTGGAGTTCATCGCCTCCCAGATCGCCACCAACATCCGCGAGCTGGAGGGCGCGCTGATCCGGGTCACCGCCTACGCCAGCCTCAACCGCCAGTCGGTGGACATGCGGGTGGCCGAGACGGTCCTCAAGGACCTGATCCCCGACGACAGCGGGCCCGAGATCACCGCCGCGATGATCATGGCGCAGACGGTGGAGTACTTCGGCACCACCATCGAGGACCTGTGCGGCCCCTCCCGGTCCCGGATGCTGGTGACCGCCCGGCAGATCGCCATGTACCTGTGCCGGGAGCTGACCGACCTGTCCCTGCCCAAGATCGGCGCGCAGTTCGGCGGCCGGGACCACACCACCGTCATGCACGCCGAGCGCAAGATCCGCGCGCTGATGGCCGAGCGCCGTGCCATCTACAACCAGGTCACCGAGCTGACCGGGCGCATCAAGAACCAGGCCCGCAAGCGCTGAGGACAACCGCCTGCGGGCGTCCACAGACGCCGCCGCGCGAGCCCCGTCCGTTGTGCCGGTTTTTGTCAGATCAGCGTGAAACTATCCACACAGGCTGGGGATAACTCTGTGGATCAGTGCCCGAAACCTGGGGAGAACCTGGGGACATCCTGGGGACGAGGTGTGCACGGCCGAGCCCGCCACCGCGTACCGTTGGGGACAACCTGGGGACAACCTGGGGATGAGTTGGGGATGGCCTGGGGACAACCCCGGCCCGAACCGCATTCGAAGCCGCGAAGACGCTCAAGAATCCGCATGATCACCGGCCGACGGTCCACAGTGGTGGATATCGCGCCGCGAGGCTGCGGACAACCGGTGGATAAGTGGGGGATAACGTGTGGACGAGGTGTGGGGATGATTCGGCCATCCCCAGGGCGCTCGCCTTCGTCCACCGCCCACCCACAGCCCCGGTGGATAACCAAACGCCCGGTGACCTGCGAAGACACCGGTTATCCCCAGTATCCACAGGCCCTATGACCAATACGGCTCTGTTTAAACAACGAAGGAAATCTCGACTCAACTCAGGGCCTGGGGACAACGCGCCCGACCCCGCTGCAAGTCGAGCCACCACGATCCGAACCCTGCAGGAAGGCGAGTCCCCGTGAAGTTCCGTATCGACCGAGACGCCCTCGCCGACGCCGTGGCCTGGACCGCCCGGTCGTTGCCGCAGCGCCCCCCGGTGCCGGTACTGGGCGGCATGCACCTGGAGGCGGGCGACCGGCTCAAGCTGTCGGCGTTCGACTACGAGGTGTCCGCTCAGGTCACCACCGACATCGACGCCGAGGAGCCGGGAACCGTGCTGGTGCCCGGGCGGCTGCTGGCCGACATCTCACGCGCCCTCCCTCCACACCCTGTGGAGGTGACCGCCGACGGCAGCAAGGTGATGCTGCGCTGCGGCAGCGCCAAGTTCACCCTCCCCACCATGCCGGTGGAGGACTACCCGTCGCTGCCGGAGATGCCCCCGGCCGCCGGGTCGGTGGGCAGCGACGAGTTCGCCGTCGCGGTCAACCAGGTGGCCATCGCCGCCGGCAAGGACGACACCATCCCCATGCTCACCGGCGTGCGCGTGGAGATCGACGGCGAGACCGTCACGCTGGCCTCCACCGACCGCTACCGGCTGGCCGTGCGGGAGCTGCAGTGGAAGCCGGAACGGCCGGACTTCTCCGCCGCCGCCCTGGTGCCCGCCCGCACCCTCGCCGACACCGCCAAGTCGCTGACCTCCGGCGCGGAGGTGGAGGTGGCGCTGGGCGGCGCCGGCAGCACCGGAGAGGGCATGATCGGTTTCTCCGGCGGCGGCCGCCGCACCACCACCCGGCTGCTGGACGGTGACTTCGTCAAGTACCGCTCGCTGCTGCCCACCGAATACGCCGGCATGGCCGAGGTGCAGACCGGCCCGTTCATCGAGGCGGTCAAGCGGGTGTCGCTGGTGGCCGAGCGCAACACCCCGGTGCGGCTGGCCTTCAGCCAGGGCGAGGTCGTGCTGGAGGCCGGCACCGGCGATGAGGCCCAGGCCGTGGAGGCGCTGGAGGCCACGCTGGAGGGCGAGGACATCAACATCGCCTTCAACCACGGCTTCCTGCTGGACGGGCTGTCGCAGATCGGTTCGGACGTGGCGCGGCTGTCGTTCACCACGCCCACCAAGCCCGCCGTGCTGACCGGCAAGCCGCCGGAGGAGGGCGCCACCCCCTCCTACCGCTACCTGATCATGCCGGTGCGGCTGTCGGGATGAGGCGGCCCGATCCGGGTAACCCGGATCCGGGGAGCACAGACGGCACGGCGGCAGGCCGTGTCACCGCCACAGGAAGCCGCCGCTCCCGTGACCTGGAGCTGGTCATGGGAGCGGCGCACCGGGGGCCTGCGGGGTCCGCCGCCGCGCACCGGGGCCGGCCGGCGCGGCACGAAGGCACCCCCGGCCCGCCGGCATGCTTGGACGACGCGGGCCGCCGCGCACCGGGACGCATCCGGAGTGCCCGCCCGCCGATCGGCGCGTCGAAGGAAGGCTTGAGCCCATGCACATCGGGATGGTCGGACTGGGCCGTATGGGCGGGAACATGGCCGAGCGGCTGCGCCGCGGCGGCCACACGGTCGTCGGCTACGACCGTGACCCGTCCCTCAGCGACGTGAGCGGCCTTCAGGAGCTGGTGGAGCGGCTGCCCGCGCCCCGGGCGGTGTGGGTGATGCTGCCCGCCGGGGAACCGACCCGGCAGACCGTCCACAGCCTGGGGGAGCTCCTGGAGCCGGGGGACGTGGTCATCGACGGCGGCAACAGCAACTACCGGGACGATCAGGAGCACGGCGCACGGCTGGCCGCCAAGGGCATCGGCTTCATCGACTGCGGCGTCAGCGGCGGGGTGTGGGGGCTGGAGAACGGCTATGCCCTCATGGTCGGCGGCGAAGAAGAGCACGTGAGGCGGCTGATGCCGATCTTCGAAACCCTCAAGCCGGCCGGCGAGTACGGCTTCGTGCACGCCGGGAAGGTCGGGGCGGGCCACTTCGTGAAGATGGTCCACAACGGCATCGAGTACGGGATGATGCAGGCCTTCGCCGAGGGCTATGAGCTGATCGCCGCCAGCGGGCTGGTCAAGGACGTCCCGGAGACCTTCCGCAGCTGGAAGGAGGGCACGGTCATCCGCTCCTGGCTGCTGGACCTGCTGGTGCGCGCCCTGGAGGACGACCCCGGCCTGGAGGGCATCCGCGGCTACGCCCAGGACTCCGGCGAGGGCCGCTGGACGGTCCAGGCGGCCGTGGACCACGCGGTGCCGCTGCCGGTGATCACCGCCGCGCTGTACGCCCGGTTCGCCTCCCGGCAGGACGACTCGCCGGCGATGCGGGTGGTGGCGGCGCTGCGCAACCAGTTCGGCGGCCACGCGGTCGAGTCCGCCAAGGGCGCCGACTCCCCCGGCGCCGACGTCGCTCCCCCCGCCGTCTGATCTCCGGGGCCATATGCCCGCACATCCACCTCCTGTGGATGACCGCCCGGCCCGCCCGTCTTTTTCCACAGCCTGTGGACGGACTGCGACAGTCATACCTCTGCCCTACCCTCGTGTCCGTGCACGTGGCCCACCTGTCGCTCCAGGACTTCCGCTCTTACGCGACCGCGGAGATCGCGTTGGAGCCCGGGGTGAGCGTGTTCGTGGGCCCCAACGGGCAGGGCAAGACCAATCTGATGGAGGCGATCGGCTACGTCGCCGCGCACTCCAGTCACCGGGTGGCCACCGACGCCCCTCTCATCCGGCAGGGCGCGCCGCGGGCCATCGTCCGGGCCGGGGTGGTGCGCGACGATCGCAAGGCCCTGATCGAACTGGAGATCAACCCCGGCAGATCCAACCGGGCCAGGCTGAACCGCGCCCCCGTCCCCAGGCCGCGCGAGATCCTGGGGATGCTGCGCACCGTCCTGTTCGCCCCCGAAGACCTGGCGCTGGTCAAAGGCGACCCGGGGGAGCGGCGCCGCTTCCTGGACGAGCTGCTGACCGCGCGGGCCCCGCGCCTGGCCGGGGTCCGCGCCGACTACGACCGCGTCCTGCGGCAGCGCAACGCCCTGCTGAAGTCCGCCGCCGCGCACCGGCGTCCCCCCGGCCCGGAGATGCTGGCCACGCTGGAGGTGTGGGACTCCCACCTGGCCCGCGTCGGCGCCGAACTGCTGGCCGCCCGCCTCAAGCTGGTGGCCGACCTGAGTCCGCTGGCGGCCAAGGCGTACGCCGCGCTGGCCCCCGGCGGCGGCATCGCCTCGCTGGCCTACCGCAGCTCCCTGGGCGAACGGCTGCCCGAGGACCGGATGCCCGTCCCCCGGCAGACGCTGGCCCCCCTGATCGAAGAGGCGCTGCGCGAGGTCCGCCGGCAAGAGCTGGAACGCGGGGTCAGCCTGGTCGGCCCGCACCGCGATGAGCTGGTCCTGCAGCTGGGCGGGATGCCGGCCCGCGGGTTCGCCAGCCACGGGGAGTCCTGGTCGCTGGCCCTGGCGCTGCGGCTGGCCGCCTTCGAGCTGCTGCGGGCCGACGGCGACGACCCCGTGCTGATCCTGGACGACGTGTTCGCCGAACTGGACACCGGCCGACGCCGCCGGCTGGCGGAACTGGTGGCCCCGGCCGAGCAGGTGCTCATCACCGCCGCGGTGCCCGCCGACGTCCCCGCCGAGCTGCGCGGCGCCTCCTTCACCGTGGAGAACGGAGCGGTGACCCGTGACCTCTGAGCCGAACAAGGATCCACACCCGGCGGACGACCCCGCCGAGCCCGCCCCGCCGGCGCCGGCCTCCGGCAAGTCGGGCATCGAACTGGCCCGGGAGGCCCTCGCGCAGGCCCGGGCCGACGCGCTCAAGCGCGGCACGACGCCCGGCCGGGGGCGGCGCAAGAACGTGCCGCGGCCCAGGCCGGTGCGCGAGGTCGGCCGCGGCGGCGACCCCAAGCCGTTCGGCGCGGCGATCCGCGAGCTGCTGGCCGCCCGCGGCTGGGAGCAGCGGGCCGCGGTCGGCGGGGTGTTCGGCAACTGGCCGCGCATCGTCGGCCCCGAGCTGGCCCGGCACACCAAGCCGGAGCGGTTCGACGACGGGGAGCTGACGATCGTCGCCGACTCCAACGCCTGGGCCCAGCAGGTCCGGCTGCTGTCGGCGCAACTGGTCCGGCGGCTGAACGAGGAGCTGGGGCACGGCACGGTGCGCCGGGTCAAGGTCCTCGGCCCCGCCTCCGGGCCCCGGCGCCCCGGAGCCTGGCGGGTGCGGTGAATCCCGGTCACGGGCGGTTCGCGGAGGGCGTACCCGGAGTGAACATCCGTTCGCATCGATTACCGGCGAGTTTCGCTGCCAGCGCTTCATAGCCCCAACAAGCCCCCCTGGTGCATGGGGGGATTCACCTGGAGGCCTGATCGACCGTCAAACGCGCTCCTAGCGCCCAGGAGTGGCCCTTTTTGGCAGATGACCCGGTAGAATGAGCACGGGTTCAGGATGCTGCGCCGCCACGGGTCGTCTGAGTCTGTGTAGGGAACCAACGGACGCCCCCTAAGTGTGTTACGGGGCACACCGCAACGCCTTGCTCGCACTCCCCGGGCGTGGCACGGCGGCGAACATCCCCGGCAGGAGGATCTCCTTTGGCGTACGACGCTAGTTCCATCACTGTCCTTGAAGGCCTGGAGGCGGTGCGCAAACGCCCGGGCATGTACATCGGCTCCACCGGCGAACGCGGGCTGCACCACCTGGTCTACGAGATAGTCGACAACTCCGTCGACGAGGCGCTGGCGGGCTACGCCGACACCATCGAGGTGACGCTGCTGGCCGACGGCGGCGTCCGGGTCGCAGACAACGGCCGTGGCATCCCCGTGGACGAGCATCCGGTGGAAAAGCGCCCGGCGATCGAGGTGGTGCTCACCACGCTGCACGCCGGCGGCAAGTTCGACGGCAAGTCCTACGCGGTCTCCGGCGGTCTGCACGGCGTCGGCTCCTCCGTCGTCAACGCCCTGTCGACCAGGCTGGACGCCGAAGTCCGGCAAAAGGGATACGTCTGGCGGCAGTCCTACACCTGGCGCGGCCCCATCGCCCCGCTGGCCAAGGGCGAACCCACCGACGAGACCGGAACCACCATCACCTTCTGGCCGGATCCGGAGATCTTCGAGACCGTCGAGTGGAACTTCGAGACGCTCTCGCGGCGGCTGCAGGAGATGGCCTTCCTCAACCGGGGCCTGTCCATCACGCTGACCGACGAGCGCCCCGGGCACCTGGGCGGCGAGGACGGCACCGAGCCCCGCCGGGTGGTCTACTGCTACGAGGGCGGCATCTCCGACTTCGTCCGCTACCTCAACGCCAAGAAGGACGCCGTCCACCCCGACGTGATCTCCTTCGAGGAGCACACCGAGGGCATGTCGGTGGAGGTGGCGATGCAGTGGAGCGGCTCCTACACCGAGTCGGTCCACACCTTCGCCAACACCATCAACACCGCCGAGGGCGGCACCCACGAAGAGGGCTTCCGCTCGGCGCTGACCAGCGTGGTCAACCGCTACGCCCGCGACAAGGGCCTGCTGCGGGAAAAGGACGACAACCTCACCGGCGAGGACGTCCGCGAGGGCCTCACCGCGATCATCTCCATCAAGCTCACCAACCCCCAGTTCGAGGGCCAGACCAAGACCAAGCTCGGCAACACCGAGGCCCGCTCGTTCGTCCAAAAGACCGTCCACGAGCACCTGAAGGACTGGTTCGACCGCGAGCCCGGCCAGGCCAAAGAGATCATCAACAAGGCCAGCCAGGCCGCCCGGGCCCGCATCGCCGCCCGCCAGGCCCGCGACCTGACCCGCCGCAAGAGCCTGCTGGAGTCCACCTCACTGCCGGGCAAGCTGGCCGACTGCCAGTCCACCGACCCGGCCAAGTGCGAGCTGTACATCGTGGAGGGCGACTCGGCCGGCGGCTCGGCCAAGGGCGGACGCAACCCCCACTTCCAGGCGATCCTGCCGATCCGCGGCAAGATCCTCAACGTCGAGAAGGCCCGGATCGACAAGATCCTCAAGAACGCCGAGGTTCAGGCGATCATCACCGCGCTCGGCACCGGGGTGCACGATGAGTTCGACATCAGCAAGCTCCGCTACCACAAGATCATCCTGATGTCGGACGCCGACATCGACGGCCACCACATCAACACCCTGCTGCTGACGCTGCTGTTCCGCTTCATGCGGCCGCTGATCGAGGCCGGGCACGTCTACCTGTCCCAGCCCCCGCTCTACAAGATCAAGTGGGATCAGCGCGGCCAGGACGCCGAGTACGCCTACTCCGACGCCGAACGCGACGCCATCATCGAGGCCGGCATCGCCGCCGGCAAACGCGACCCCCGTCCCCGCGACGGCGTGCAGCGCTTCAAGGGACTGGGCGAGATGAACGCCCAAGAGCTGTGGGACACCACCATGGACCCCAGCCGCCGGGTGCTGCTGCAGGTCACGCTGGACGACGCCGCCCAGGCCGACGAGCTGTTCAGCGTCCTGATGGGCGAGGACGTCGAACCCCGCCGCGAGTTCATCCAGCGCAACGCCAAGGACGTGCGCTTCCTCGACATCTAGCGCCCCGGTCCCGCCGCCCGCGCGCGGGCGGACGCCGGCCGTGGACGTCCACTACGTAGAAGAGGTCTTGAAGCAGTGACGGAAGTGACCACCGGGGGCAGCGGACCGGGCGAGCGCATCGAACCGGTCGACATCCAGGTCGAGCTGCAACGCAGCTACCTCGACTACGCGATGTCCGTGATCGTCGCCCGGGCGTTGCCCGAGGTGCGCGACGGACTCAAACCCGTGCACCGCCGCGTGCTGTACGCCATGTACGACGGCGGCTACCGCCCCGACCGCGGCTACTTCAAGTGCGCCCGCGTCGTCGGCGACGTCATGGGGAATTACCACCCCCACGGCGACAGCGCCATCTACGACACCCTGGTCCGCCTCGCCCAGCCGTGGGCCATGCGGTACCCCCTGGTCGACGGCAACGGCAACTTCGGCTCCCGCGGCAACGACCCGGCCGCGGCCATGCGGTACACCGAGTGCCGCCTGGCCCCGCTGGCCATGGAGATGCTGCGGGACATCGACAAGGAGACCGTCGACTTCTCCCCCAACTACGACGGCCGCTCCACCGAGCCGGACGTGCTGCCGGCCCGCTTCCCCAACCTGCTGGTCAACGGCTCGGCCGGCATCGCCGTCGGGATGGCCACCAACATCCCCCCGCACAACCTGCGGGAGGTCACCGAGGGCGTCTTCTGGTACCTGGACAACTACCACGTCTCCGACGAAGAGCTGTTGGACGCCCTGATCGAACGGATCAAGGGCCCCGACTTCCCCACCGCCGCCCTCATCGTCGGCCGCAAGGGCATCGAGGACGCCTACCGCACCGGCCGCGGCTCCATCACCATGCGCGCGGTCGTGGAGATCGAAGAGATCCAGGGCCGCACCTGCCTGGTCGTCACCGAACTGCCCTACCAGGTCAACCCCGACAACCTCGCGCTGAAGATCGCCGAGCTGGTCAAGGAAGGCAAGCTGGAGGGCATCGCCGACGTCCGCGACGAGACCTCCGGCCGCACCGGCCAGCGCCTGGTGATCGTCCTGAAGAAGGACGCCATCGCCAAGGTCGTCCTCAACAACCTCTACAAGCACACCCAGCTGCAGGAGACCTTCGGCGCCAACATGCTGGCCCTGGTCGACGGGGTGCCCCGCACCCTGCGGCTGGACCAGTTCATCCGCTACTGGGTCGACCACCAGATCGACGTCATCGTCCGGCGCACCCGCTTCCTGCTGCGCAAGGCCGAAGAACGCGCCCACATCCTGCGCGCCCTGCTGCGCGCCCTGGACCGCATCGAAGAGGTCATCGCGCTGATCCGCGGCTCGGAATCGGCCCAGGCCGCCCAAGAGGGCCTGATGGCGCTGCTGCAGATCGACGAGGTCCAGGCCCAGGCCATCTTGGACATGCAGCTGCGCAAGCTGGCCGCCCTGGAACGGCAGGCCATCACCGACGAGTACGAGCGGCTGATGGCCGAGATCGCCGACTTCAACGAGATCCTGGCCTCCCCGGAGCGGCAGCGGCGCATCGTCCGCGAAGAGCTGGAACCGATCGTCGAACGCTACGGCGACGAGCGGCGCACCCAGATCGTCCCCTTCGACGGCGACGTCTCTTATGAGGACCTCATCCCCGAAGAGGACATCGTCGTCACCATCACCCGCGGCGGCTACGCCAAGCGCACCCGCGTGGACGCCTACCGGGAGCAAAAGCGCGGCGGCAAGGGCGTCCGCGGCGCCCAGCTCAAACAGGACGACATCGTCGAGCACTTCTTCGTCACCACCACCCACCACTGGCTGCTGTTCTTCACCAACAAGGGGCGGGTGTACCGGGCCAAGGCCTATGAGCTGCCCGAGGGCGGCCGCGACAGCCGCGGCCAGCACGTGGCCAACATGCTCGCCTTCCAGCCCGAAGAGCACATCGCCGAGGTGCTCGACCTGCGCGACTACGACGTCGCCCCCTACCTGGTGCTCGCCACCAGGCAGGGCAAGGTTAAAAAGACCGCGCTGAAGGACTTCGACTCCCCCCGCACCGGCGGCATCATCGCCATCAACCTCGCCGAGGGCGACGAGGTGATCGCCGCCCGCCTGGTCTTCCCCACCGACGACCTGCTGCTGGTCGGCACCAACGCCCAGGCCATCCGCTTCCACGCCGACGACGAGCAGCTGCGCCCCATGGGCCGGGCCACCAGCGGCGTGATCGGCATGCGCTTCGACACCGGCCACCTGCTGGACATGCACGTCATCCGCGACGGCGACGAGGACGTGCTGGTGGCCACCGAAGGCGGATACGCCAAGCGCACCCCCGTGGAGCAATACCCTGTCCAAGGCCGGGGCGGCAAAGGCGTGCTGACCGCTAAGATCGTGCAAGCCCGCGGCAAGCTGGTCGGCGCGCTCATGGTCCGCCCCGAAGACGGCGTGTTCGCCATGACCTCGAACGGGGGAGTGATCCGGACGAACGCCGGTGAGATCAAGCGGTCGGGCCGTCAGACCATGGGGGTCCGGCTGATGAATCTCGCGGAGGGGGACAGCGTCGTCGCCATCGCGAGGAACGTAGAGTCGTCCATGGAAGAGGAGCCCGAGGCGGGCGACCCGCAGACGGCAGAGGGAAAGCCGCAGTGACTGATGCGACCGGCCGGGCGTCGCAGCAGCGACCGGCGAGCGTGAACGCGCCGGGCCGCGAGGAGGACGAGTGAGCACTCAACCCAACCAGAGCACCAACCGTCCCTCGGAGACCGATCCCGGCGCCAACGGCAGCGCTCCCGACCTGAACAAGCCGGACCGCCCCGGCGACGGCGGCGTCCACGACCTGACCCGTCCGGAGGGCATCGCCCCGGTCAGCGACCCGATCCCCTCCAAAGACCCGTCGTGGTCGCCATCCGCCTCCCAGAGCGGCTCCTCCTCGCTGCCGGCCCTGCCCGCCGCCGGCGCCTCCGGGGGCCAGCAGCGGCCCCCGGGCGGCCCTCAGGGCGCCCCGACCATGGCCCCGCCCGCCCCGCCCGGCTCCGCCCAGTCCAAGCGCGCGGTGGCCCGGCTGGGCGGCTCCGGCGGCCGGACCCCGCGCCGCGCCCAGCTCCAGCTCGCCCGGCTGGAGCCGTGGTCGGTCATGAAGTTCAGCTTCGTGATGTCCCTGGTCGCCTTCATCGTCCTGCTGGTGGCCGTCACCGTCCTGTACGTGATCCTCTCCGGCCTGGGCGTCTTCGACGCCATCAGCGAGACCGTCAACGACCTCACCCGCGACCAGAGCTCCTCCGGCGGTGTGGACGCCGCCAACTGGTTCGGCTTCGGCCGCATCTTCGGCTACACCGTCCTGGTCGGCGCCCTCAACGTCCTGCTCATCACCGCCCTGTCCACCGTCGGCTCGGTCATCTACAACCTGGCCGCCGACCTGGTGGGCGGCATCGAGGTCACCCTCAAGGAGGCCGAGTGACCCCACTCCGGCACCGCGCAGGCGGGCAGCCGGCAATCTGATTTCAGGTTGCCCCCTGACATGCGGTACTCTCCTCTACGGCAACCGCCGAACAGGCGGACCGCCCCGGGCCTATAGCTCAGTCGGTTAGAGCGCATCCCTGATAAGGATGAGGTCGGTGGTTCAAGTCCACCTAGGCCCACTTCGAAGCACTTCTTCAGAGGCCGGTTCCGATCATGACGGACCCGGCCTCGAGATCTTTTCGTCCCCTCATGGCACTGGTGCTCTGCGGACACTGGGACGCCTGGAAGGGCTGTCCCATCAGCTTGGGGGTTGAGGAGACACGACGGCCGGCACCGACGGAGCTCCAGAAGCCGAACCGCTCATGAAGGCCCGATGCCTTCATCCGTCTTCGCCGATCGACTTCCAGCTCGATGAGTGTTGACCCCGCATACGGCGGGGATGGCCCCGATTGCTTCGCAGTCTGCGTCACCACGATGATGTCGGCCCTGCATGTGCGGGGATGGTCCGTAGAGCAAGGGAGCCCGTGCTGCTGCCTGTCGTGGGAGGAACCGATGGGGACGCATGACGGCAGGTGTCGGCTCCCTTCGGAAGAGCGATCCGGAGCGTTGATTCGCAAGCACGGCCGCAACGCCTTCCCCGGCCGCTGAGGATGGCGGAGTCGGTGGAAACACTGGTGTCTCGAGCCGGGTGAACACCTCGATCGGCGGGTTCCGCCGACTGGATGGGACCGTATGCCGGCGTATTCGGACGGCATGTGACGGTGGAGCAACCGCATGGACACCGTGGAATGTCGGTGCCGGTTGGCACGATGCTGGTGTGAGCGGTAGCCCCATCTCAGAGCAGCGGTTGAAGGACCTGGCGCGGTTGCGGCGGGTGCGTGATCGGATCGATCGGGAGTACGCACAGCCGTTGAACGTTGAGGCGCTGGCTCGGGATGTGCACATGTCGGCCGGGCATCTCAGCCGGGAGTTTCGGCGTGCCTATGGGGAGTCGCCGTACTCCTATCTGATGACGCGGCGCATCGAGCGGGCCATGGCGCTGTTGCGGCGTGGGGATATGAGCGTCACCGAGGTCTGCTTTGCGGTCGGGTGCTCGTCGTTGGGGACGTTCAGCACTCGTTTCACCGAGCTGGTGGGGGTGCCGCCGAGTGTCTACCGGCGGATGGCGGCGGACGCCACCAAGGGGATGCCTTCCTGCGTGGCCAAGCAGGTGACCAGACCGGTCAGAAATCGAGAAGCGCGGGTTTTGGTGCCGCATCTAGCGTGAAGGACATGGACATCACCATTCAGCAGACCTTCCTGCCGCACAGCGATCCGGACGCCTCCCTGGCCTTTTACCGGGACGTTCTGGGGTTCGAGGTCCGTAACGACGTCGGTTACGGCGGCATGCGCTGGATCACCGTGGGGCCGCCCTCGCAGCCCGACGTCTCCATCGTCCTGTACCCGCCGAACGCCGATCCCGGCATCACCGAGGACGAGCGCCGCACCATCGCCGAGATGATGGCCAAGGGCACCTACGGCCACATCATCCTGTCCACCAAGGACCTGGACGGCACCTTCGAGCGGGTGCAGGCCCGCGGCGCCGAGGTCGTCCAGGAACCGACCGAGCAGCCGTACGGAGTGCGCGACTGCGCCTTCCGGGACCCGGCAGGCAACCTCATCCGCATCAACGAGCGCCGCTGAGTCGTCTGCCGGCCGCGGTGGATGGCACTGCGCGGAGGCCGGTACTCGGGGCCAGGTGTGGGCGGCCCCCGCCCGGTGTCGTCGTGGAGGTGAGCGGGGGCTCGTCCACGGCGGGAGTCCGGGCGGTCGGCCGCCCACCGGCCGACTGGGATGCTGCGGGGCTTGAGGGAACGGCAAGTGTCATGTCTGCTGGGGGCGGCGTGAACCTGCAGGTCAGGTATTGAAATGGCCACCGGTACTTACCCTGTCGAATCGGTGGTCCGGGTGTGCCGCAGATTCCCGGAAAATCCGGTGAAGATCACACTATGCTCTCCGGGTTGTACGACAATCGGTTAAAAGTGGACTGAGTGAATATCAAGGCCCACGGGAGCGTCATCGGTATCACGGCCGCCGTTTCGGCTCTTTCGGTCGCTGTGCCGGCCCATGCCGCTCCCGGCTGGCGTGTCATCGCCACGCCGGGCAAGAACTCTGGGCTATACGACGTGGCGCCATCAGCGCCAAGAACGCCTGGGCGGTCGGCTATCAGTCCGGTGATGGTCAGACCCTGCCCGTCGTGCGCCGCTGAAACGGCAAGAAGTGGGCGGTCTTCACTGCCGACATATCCAAGTCGTCCTGGCCGCACGCGCCGACGCTGCTAGCGGTCAGCGCCCGGGATGTTTGGTCGTTCGCCCGTACCGGTCCAGAGAAGTTCAACCCCGACGTGCGGCACTACAACGGCCGCAAGTGGCGCAAGGTCAAGGCCCCGGGGCCCATCGTCCAGGCCAGCGCCGTCTCCAGCAAGCAAGTCTGGGCGGTCGGCTGGGTCAGGGGCGCTGCTCAGCCCATCCCCACGGTGATGCGCTGGGACGGCAAGAAGTGGAAGAAGCAGGCCCAGCCCTTGGGCACCCGCACTAGCGGCACCGTGGCCGGGGATGTGCTGGCGTTCAGCAGCAAGAACGTGTGGGTGGCCGGGGTTTCCAACAGCGGGGCGTGGCCTGCTGCTGCGCTGGAACGGCAAGAAGTGGACCAAGAGGACCGCTCCGGTCAAGGGCGTGCTGTCCGACCTGGTCTACGACGGCAAGGGTGGCCTGTGGATGCGGGCCGGGCAGAAGCTCCTGCACTACAAGTCCGGCAAGTGGAAGACCGTCTCCCTTCCGAGAAAGGATGGTTTGCGGCCGGAGATCAACGCGCTGGCCCATATTCCGAAGACCACTTCCGTCTGGGCGGTCGGCGCCCTTGCGGACGAGAGGGAGGTCTACCAGAGCAGCGTCATCCTCAAGTACGGCAAGTAGCTACGGCCGATAGTCCCTTTCGACGCATGACCTTGAAGGGGTGGAGACGGGAGCCTCGTCGTTGCAGGTCCTAGGCTGCGCCTTTGACAGGGGTGCACCCATCCCGGCTTACGGGAGCAGCGTGCTGAAAAGGTTCACCGGGGTTCTCTGATTCGTCCTCTGGAAGTCGTGAATGCTTTGGGGTACCGGGCGGTGTTCGAGGCAGGAACTAACGCGGCGTCGGCGTTGCGAACCCCCTGAAGGGTGATGAGGACTCACTGGGCCCGTCAAGCATGGGCCGAAGCTACCCGGTTGCGATCCCTCTGAGGGGTGATGAGGACCCCGATCTTCTCCTCGGCGATCTCCAGCCGGTCCAAGTGTTGCGATCCCTCTGAGGGGTGATGAGGACCAGGCTCAGCGCCGCTGTGAGATGGTCCGGCTCGCTGCGTTGCGATCCCTCTGAGGGGTGATGAGGACCCCCAGGGTAAAGCCGCAGGCCAGAGGCACGGAAGCCCACCGGCTACGGTCCGGTTTTGCAGCGGACCGTCGGTTGTGCATCTGCCCAGGTAGGACGCACAAGCACGGCGGGAGTAAGAGCTGCACGACCACGGTAGCTCGCCAGTGGGCATCGTGTCGCTGGGTGAGCGAGCGTGCCTTTCCTCTGGAAGGCTGGGCATGGGTGGTGGTCTCGGGGTTGGCTGTTCAGCGTCTCTTGGAAGCGGACTAGGCGGCTTGGTGGTCGTTTCGCCTCCGAAATGGGGTGGTCGAACCGTCTCCGGGATGGTTCTCGGCAGGGGTGAGGAGCTGCTCGGTCCAGTCGATTCCCGCTGTTGCGATCAGGGTGGTCAGGCGGCGGACGAGGTGGTGTGCGGCCTCGGGGGACAGGCCGAGGGAGCGACGGGCGATTTCGGTGGGGGCGGTGTTCTCGCCTGCGGCGAGAGCGCAGAGGGCGGCGATGATCGGGCGGTGGGGGTGGGAGGTGAGGAGGGCGCGCAGGGTGCTTTGGGCTTGGACGCGCTCTGGGGGTGTGGTGGGGGCGGGGTGGAGCAGGGAGAAGGCCGAGGTGCCGAGGTTGGCGGTGAAGAAGGCGGGGTTGACGGTGTGCAGGGTCTGCAGTGCCTTGCGCATCTTCTCGGTGGCCTGGGTGGGGGTCAGGTTGAGACGCTGCCGCACGTCCTCGGGGACGTGGAGCAGGTCGGTGAGGCCGCGGCGGGCGCGGAACACCGCGATGATCGCCAGGTCCAGCAGGGACGGGTCGGTGCGCAGCGGAGCCGCCCAGCGGGCCTGGCGCAGGTCGCGCTCGGGGCGGGCGGCCGCGCCGCGGGCCACCGCGTCCTGGCGGCGGACTCGTCCCTCCAGGTGCCGCAGCGGATAGTGGACGAGCTGGGCGCGGGCGGTGCGCAGCCAGCGGGGGTCGGTGTCGGTGGTGGGGCGGGTGAGGTCGGCGGCGTCCTGCTGTTCGGCTTCGGGGGAGGCCAGGTGGGTGCGCAGCACGAGCCACTCCCGCACGGGTTCGCCGTTCCGGGTGGTGGGTACCGGGCCGTGCAGGGCCTTGCGGAGCCGGCGGAAACTGGTCGTCAGCAGGTCGTCGGCCGTGGCCTCGCAGTCGGCGCACCATCCCCGGCCGGTTGGCGCCTGGCAGGCGCGGCCGGCGTGCCGGGCTCGGCTCAGCGGATTGTGGGCGGCGGCGCACGGCGCGGGTCTGACCAGGGTGCAGAACGCGGCGAAGGCGACGATCTCGTCAGAGTCGGCCAGCTGGGCAGCTGGGCGACAGGCCGCATGCGGTCCCCTTCTGGGGCGGTAGAACTCGGCCGCGTTCTGGACGTGATGTCCGAGAACAAGCCAAGCTCAGGATGCCGATAAACCTCGAAACTCTCTCAGGCAGCAGCTGTTAGATGACACCGCTTCCTTATGTCCTTATGTCAGGGATGGCGGATGAGGAGATCTCTAAGGTTATCTCGGGGATCGCATCTGATATATGCCGCTGGCTATTCCAATTAGATTGGAGACAAGTCCGATTGTGGCGAGTATAGGGTTTTGTGAGTCGATGAAGGTTAGTATTGAAAAGCAGATGATGCCAACTATCAAAGTGGCTGTTGTCGTTCGCAAAATCCTTCGCACGTGGATGAGTTTTCGGAAGACAGATTGTACTGCCGGGGATTGTCTGAGTGGATAGTAGGAAAATCCCCCAGGTGGGATAAAGAAGTACAAAGACTTCTCGGGGTGTGCTCTGTCTGGTTGCTTGTGCAGCTCAAAAGCATACGTTTCGTGGCCGCCGGCAATTCCGATCAGCATAACGTGGGACATGAGAACCTTTGGTAGCCCGGTGACATCAATGAAAAGTCTTCCAGGCCTGGCCTGCTTTGATTGTCTTTCTAGGAACTTCTCCAGTTCTTCCAGTGGAACTGGCTGAGCCAGCTCCTGGTTTGACTGGCTTGCCTTGAGATTGTCTACAGTAGCTGCACAGCGAGATTTGATCCTGTCATCGATCTCTATGGAGGAATTCTTATATATTCCTGCCGAGAGGTCTTCTAGTCCAGATACGATCTTGTCGGCGAAGTCGGTTGAGGGGCCCTCTATTGTTGCTCCTGTGACGAATATGAAGGAGAATTTTGAGACAGCATATTTGTCGCCAAGGTGCAAGATGGAATTAATGTAGATGTCAACGTTGTTTGAGAAGGTAAAGATAAGCGCGGTATTCACCGTAGTGTCTCCGGCGTGAACGGGATGATCTTGTTCTTCCCGGTGGCCTTTGCCAGCTTGAGGGCCAGGTAGGCATCGCGCATTGTCTTTCCGTAGCCGCCGGAAAAGGTAAAGCTTGTTCCTCTGGACGTGGTACGGATCAGGTTGACTGTTGTCTCAATTTCTGATCTTGGCATTTCCAGGAGTATGCTGTCTCCGCCATGCAAGAGGACTTTGATGGAGGGGTTTTTGTTAATTTGATTGAAGAGCTCGTTTATTAGGTTCTCAAATTCTTGAGAGAGTTCCCTTAGCTTATTTTTGTTCTCTGTTATAACGTACACTTCTAGGTGGCGACCAATGTCGTCACCGTCTATCGCTAGGAACCAGTTGGTAGCCACTCTGACATCTTGCCGTACGTGTGGGGTATGTGCACACCGACTGGGACTGTTGAAGCTGTTGGGCCCTAGTTAGGGGATCCCTCTGTCGTGTGCGGTGGTGTGTAGCCATGGTGCGTTAACAGAGTTCCTGGGGGTGTGGGTTTTGTGGTATTACCCAAATTTGGGCGACCGAATTCCCCTATAAGGGATGTCTTATATTAAGGTGGAGTGAGAGCGGTGAGCCGTGAGCGGCGAGGGGGGTAGCGCTGAGGGTTCAGGAGTGTGTTCGAATTAGTGATATAGAATGGTTCTCTTCGGGTGTTGCGGCCCTGGCGGGGTGAGGACGTCAAAATTTCCCGTTCTGTTTGTGCGGGTGTAGTCCCTGCCGGAGAACCTAGTGCTCCCTGCTTATCTGCTTTCTTCTGAAACGTTTGGTGGCCGTGGTCGTCGGCAGGATCGGCGGGTGGGACAGGCCAACGCTCATGAGGACCAGCACGTCGCCACTGCCCGGGACCGGCCAGGGGGCAGACCGGTACTGGACAGCAGGGAGGGGACGAGGCCGCCGGTCTCCCAGGCGTCGGCCTGCTCGATGATCGTGCGAGGAATGGGCGTACTTCGGCGCCCGGTTCGCGGAAGTGGGTGCTGTGGGTGGCAGCGTCACGGTTGAGGGCCGTCAGCTCGGTGTCACGTAGCATCGCCGCGCACTCGCTGCTCACTGCGGGGGGAAGCAGCCGCCGGACCTGCTCGATCAGGTCTGCACCGCAGCGTTGTCCTTCGGCGCGCTGGTGCAAGCGCGTCCACCAGGGCGAAGATCAGCATGCCGGTGCAGCGTGGGAGCCGGTCGCGTTCCTTGTCTAGCCGACTGGCCAGACGCCGCCGGTGCCAGGCGCGCAGCAGGGACTGGTCGATGGCTTCGCCGTGGGCGACGCGTTCAAAGAACGTCGCCTGCACGGTCGGCCGGGACTCGGTCAATTTCTGCAGGTGCCTGGCGGGCGGCGGTGACGGCGCCGTGCTGCCGGGCCGCCAGCAGGCGCCAGGTCTCGGCATGTTGGGGGTCGAGCACGGCCAGCTCGTCCCAGAGACGGTGCCGCACCAGCCAGGCGTGCAGCTTTTCTGGTCATAGTACGGAGAATTTCGTCGGTTCTGGGACTTGCTGTCTGTGAAAAACTGAAGAAGGGGTGGATATGCGATTACGTGTGAAGATCGCGACGTCCGCGGAGAGTATTCCGTGGTCGGTGGTGTTGGCGCCCGGGCGGTCGTTGGTCTATGGCCTGCTGGCTCGTGTGGCGCCGGAACTGGGGACCAGGCTGCACGATTTCGGGTGGGGGCCGTATGGGATGGCGCCGTTCGGGTACGGGGCGCCGATGTTTCCGGAGGCGAGGCGGCGTCGTGGGGTGTATGCGGCCGGAGGGAAGGGATTTTGGGAGTTGGGGAGTCCGCTGCCGGCGGTGGTCGAGGTCTGGGCGGCGGGGTTGCGGCGGCGGGAGCTGATCGACTGGGGCGGGGTGGCGTTTCGGCTGCTGGGGGTCACGGTGGTGGAGCCGCCGGCGTTCGCCGCGGGGCGGGCGCGCTGAGGACGGTCACGCCGGTCGTGTTGAAGGGGTCCGGGCGGGACGAGTGGGGGGTTCGCCAGACCCGGCAGGCTTGGCTCATGCCCACAGATTCGGAGTTCCCCGCTTACTTCGAGGGGAATTTGCGGCGCAAGGCCGAGACACTGGGGTTGGACCCGGAGATCAGTCTGGAGAGGATCACCTGGGTCGGGGCGCGGCGTTCCTATGAGACGGGCAAGGGCAAGAAGCCCGGGGCGCTGATCGAGGTCGAGTTGCGCGGGGCGCCCGAGGTGCTGCGGGCGTTGTGGAGCTGGGGGCTCGGGCAGGCCAACTCGGCAGGCTTCGGGTGGGTGGCGGCGTGAGGCCGGGCGAGGTCGCTGTCGGCCGGGCGTCCGCTTCGACAGGTCGGCGCGTAATGCCATGGCGGTGCCCTCGTCGGCGCCGAGATGTGCGGTGAGCGCTTTCCATGTGGGCGGGGGATTTTGTGGAGGGCGTCCCGTGCGGTCGGCGGTGGGCCGGGAGCGGGCACAAGGGACCGGCCGGGGTGGTGCCGGCCGGTCGTTGTGCGGGTTCGCGGGTCAGGCGGGGACGGGTGTCTTGCGGCGCTGTTTGAGGATGCGGAGGGCCTCCAGCAGGTAGAGGCGGAAGACCGGGTAGTTCTCGCTCATGGGGAAGTGGCCGATCTTCTCCATCTTCAGGAAGGTGCAGTTCTTGATGGCCTTGGCGGTGCGGGCGCTGTCTTCTGGGGTGGTCAGGTAGTCGTACTCGCCGGTCATCATCACCAGCGGGCAGCGGTCCCCGTCGATCTCGCCGAGGCGGTCGCGCAGGTCGTGGTCGACCGAGTAGAAGTACAGGTCGCCCTTGAACGCCTCAGAGCCCTGGGTGTAGTAGAACCAGGTCTTGCGGCGGTCGGCTTCGGGGGACTGGGGTGCCATCAGGTCCCACACCCCGCTGGCGCACACCTGGGCGGCGTTGGCGTGCGGGTGCTGCCACCAGTCCAGGTAGAAGCCGGGCGAGTAGTCGGCGCCCTCCACCGCGATGATGCCGGCGAAGCGGTCCGGGCGGCGCAGGGCCAGTTGCAGGGCGACGTTCCCGCCGAACGAGCAGCCCATGAAGATCGGGTCCTTCAGGTCCAGGGCGTCGCAGAAGGCGATGATGAAGTTGGTGTAGTGCTCGGCGGTGAGCTTGTACTCCTCCTTCCACCACTCGGTGTTCTCGGGCGGGTCGGACTTGCCGTGGCGGGGCAGGTCGTAGGCGATGATCCGGTAGTCGGAGGCGATCTGTTCGTCCTCCAGCAGGCCGCGCCACTGGTGGTTGTGACAGCCCGCGGTGTGCTGGCAGACCAGCGGCTGTCCGGTGCCGTTCTCCAGGTAGAAGACCTTGTATTCCAGGCCGTCCACCTCGACGGTCACATAGTGCCCGGTTACCGGAGAGATCCTGCTCATGGCGGTGTCCTTCCTCAGACTGGGGAGCCGACGGTGCGCAGCAGCTCCAGCTGGCGGGTGATGCAGCGCAGGTTCTGCATGAGGACCAGCAGGTCGCCTTCCAGGCGCATGTCGCGCTGGAAGCTGGCGGCCCAGATCCCGTGGAACATCGGCGGCGGTTCCGGCTTGCTGAAGTTGCGCCAGGTCTCCGCGCTCGCCCGGATGGCGAACTGGTAGCGCACATCGAGCGGCCCCGGGTCGACGGCGACCTGGACCACCCGCCCGGACTCCACGCGGATCACGAAGGCTTGGTCGGTGGCGTCCAGCAGGTACGAGCAGGTGAAGTCCTTGCCGTGGGCCTGGATCTCGGGGTCTTCGTTGCTGGCTTTGGCGAAGGCGTCGGCCCACTGCTGGGCCGTGCGGGTCAGGGTCGGTGCGGTCATCGTCATGCTCCTCCTTGAGCTGGACGGGGCTGACCGCCGTCGCGTACGGCGTTCGGGCAGGTCTTTCGCGGTGTGCTCGCCGTGCCCGTTACGTCGCCCATACCCGCAGGACGACGCCCAATAGTTCACATAAAGATTCCTTTGACAGCGATTACCGGTGATTTACGGGCATGGGAAGGTTGCGGCATTTGCGCTGGTCGGGCGGCCAAAGAGGGGCAAGGGTCAGTGCCGCGCCGTGCCGGGGGTGTCCCGGGAAGGGCCGAGCACACCGGTGAAGAAGTCGGCCACGGCCAGGCGCAGCTCCTCCAGGGTCGGCTCGGTGCCGGCGCCGGCGAGCACGTAGAACATGACGCCCTCGCAGAACATCACCAGCTGGCGGCCGTGGCGGTCGGGGGCGCTGGAGCCGGCCGCGGTCATCAGCGCGATCGCCAGGTTGCGGAAGCGCCGGCCGCTTTCGTCGTAGAGCGTGCGCAGTTCCGGGCGGCGGGTGGCCTCTAGGGCCAGTTCGTAGCGGGCCAGGGTGCGCCGGCGGTCCTCGGTGAGCTGGGCGTGCAGCAACCGGGCGACCGCTTCGATCAGGACGTGCCTGCCGGGGCGTTCGGGCAGCGGTCCGGCGGCGGCGAATTGCCGTTCTTCCAGTTCGTTCAGTCGTTCCAGGGCCAGTGCCAGCAGGGCGGCGCGGGTGCGCGCCACGTTGGAGGCCGACCCGGGCGGCAGGGCGGCCGCCTCGTCCACCGCCCGGTGGGTCAGCCCGCGCATCCCGCGCTCGGCCAGCAGCGTGAGGGCGGTCTCGGCGACCAGCTCGGCGCGCGGCGATTTCATGCCCCCGGATACTACTTCCGTAGTGCCACTACAGCTATAGTGAAATCACTACGGATGTAGTGAGGAGTGGAAGTCATGCGGAAGGCGATCGTGATCGGCGGCGGGATCGGCGGGCTCACCGCCGCGGCGGCGCTCAAAGGCAAAGGCTGGACGGTGCGCGTCTACGAACGCGCCCCCGGCCTGGAACCGGTCGGCTCGGGCCTGGCCATCGGCCCCAACGCGCTGCGCGCCCTGGACACCCTGGGCATCGGCGACCGGGTGCGCGACCTGGCCGCCCTCGCCGGGGACGGCGGGCTGCAGCGCCCCGGCGGCGGCTGGCTCAGCCGCACCAGCGCCGAGGACGCCGCCGTGCGCTATGGCGACCTCACCGTGATCATGCTGAGGTCCCGGCTGGTCTCCCTGCTCAGCGGCCTGCTGGAGACGGACGATCTGCACCTGGGCGTCACCGTCGAGTCGGTCTCCCCCGACGACGGCACCGTGATCACCGACCGGAGGGCCGACCGCGCCGACCTGATCGTGGCCGCCGACGGGATCGGCTCCCGCACCCGGGCCGCCCTTTTCCCCGGCCACCCCGGGCCGCGCTACTTCGGGCTGACCGCCTGGCGGCTGCTGACCGCCGACCCCGGGACGATCGAGGCGTTCTCCGAGACCTGGGGCCGCGGCCTGCTGTTCGGCGTCACCCCGCTGGCCGACGGCATGCTGTACTGCTACGCCGCCGCACCCGCCCCCGCCGGGCGGCGCGCCCCGGACGAAAAGCGGGAACTGCTGCGGCTGTTCGGGACCTGGCACGACCCGATCCCCGGCCTGCTGGCCCAAGCCGACCCGGCGCGGATCCTGCGCAACGACATCTACTTCATGGAGCCTCCCCTGCCGGCCTTCCACCGGGGCCGCGTCGTCCTGCTCGGGGACGCCGCCCACCCCATGACCCCCCACCTCGGGCAGGGCGCCTGCCAGGCCATCGAGGACGCGATCGTGCTGGCCCACGAGGTCACCGACGGCGGCGGCCCGGCCGCCTACACCGCGGCCCGCCTGCCCCGCACCACCGAGATCATGCGCCGTTCCCGGCGGATCGGACGCCTGGCCGCGCTGCAGAACCCGCTCCTGGTGGCCCTGCGGGATGCGGCCATGTGGACCGCCAACCGGCTGGGCCCCTCCCTGGTGCTGCGCCAGGGCGACCCGGTTTTCGCCTGGCGTCCCCCGGCCGCGGCGGCGGGCCTCATCCGGCGGTAGGGGTCGATCCGTCCCGGATGCGGGCGGGATACGCGACCGGGACGTCGCTCATCCGCTTTTGGCAGTGGTCAGCAGGACGGCGGAGTCCTCGACCGCCTCCAGGGCGTGCCGGGCCGGTGGTATCACGAGCAGTTCCCCGGCCGTCCCTTCGATAGAGGCGTCGCCGCTGCGCAGCCGCACCCGGCCGCGCAACACCAAGAGCGTGGCCTCGCCGGGGGACTCGTGCTCGGCCAGTGCGCTGCCGGCACGCAGGGACAGCACGGTCTGCCGCAGGACGTTCCCCTGCCCGCCGTAGACGGTCTCGGCACCGCGTCCGCTGGAGGAGGACGCGGCCCGTTCCAGGAGCCGGTGTTCGATCTCGTTCAGGGAGAACTTCTCCATACCGCCGAGTCTGTCACCGCCGCCGGCGTGGATCTCGGCGCCCCGTTTTCCCGCGTGGCCGGACACCGCTCCTAGCTCTCCGAGCCCTTGGGCGCAGGGCGGTGGGCGGTGTGCTGATCACCGGTACGTATGATGCACGCGGTATGCATCCGTGCATATCTCCCGGTTCCGGCTCCTGGAAGGAAGCAGTCCGGTGAGCGACGCCCCTGAGCTTACGGACGAGACGATACGCGTCGCCGAGCTGCCCGAGGAGCAGCGCGAGTACGTGCAGTCCATGTTCCAGTCGGCGCAGCTGAGCGCGCTGCTCGACCTGCGGCTCGTCGAGATGAGCCCGCGGCACGCGCTGGTCTCCATGCCCATCGCCCCGCAGGCGTTCAACAGCGCCGGCCGGCTGCACGGCGGCGCCATCGCCACGCTGATCGACCAGGCCGCCGGGACCGTCGCCGCCCGCGCCGGCGACCTCGACCTGGCCACCCACAACCTGGTGACCGTGGACATGCACGTGCGCTACTTGGCACGTGCCAAGGGCGAGCGGGTGTACGCCAGGGCCGAGATCATCAAGGCCGGCAGCCGGCTCATCACCGTCGAGTGCAAGGTCACCGACGACGAGGAGCAGCTGGTGGCCTCCGCCGACTTCGCCATGATGATCATCCCGCGCACCGACCGTCCCCGGGCCAACGGGCAGGCGCCCGAGAGCTGAACCGGCCGTTCGGCGTCTCCACGCGCGGTGACCCCTGGCCGTTGGCGCGGCCTTGGCGGGCTGCACGTCTTTGAGCGGTGAGGTCCGCGGCGCCTCAGGCATGTCCCTTCAGTCCCGGGAGTTGAACTTCGCCCCGTCCCGGAGCCGTATCGCCCGGACGTAGGTCCAGACATCGAAGCCGGGAGGGGCCATGAGGCGTCCGGGTGCAGGTGATGAGAGCCGTCTGCGCACCGTGGTTCTCGCCGCCGGAGTGGTCGTCGGGACCGCCGGGCTGGCGGCCGGATCGCTGTATGCGGTGCAGGCCGGGGAACCGGCCGAACGCCCTGCGGGAACGGCGGACGCCGCGCTGACGGGAGCCGGCGGCACCCCGGGCGAGGCGGTGCGGGCGGAACCGGCCACGGCGGACCGGGCCGGCGCCGACGTCCTGGCCGCCCGGCTGGCCCGGCGGCTCGGCGACCGCACGGCCGGGGCCTACCTCGACGACGCCGGCCGCCCGGTCGTCACGGTCACCAACGCCGCGGACGCCGCCATGGTCCGCCGGGCGGGCGCGGTGCCGAAGCCGGTGCCCCGCAGCCCCGCCACGCTGAACAGGATCACCGGCACCCTGCGGCGCTCGGTGGGGAGCATCCCCGGCACCGGGTGGGCCATCGACCCCGCCGCCGGCCAGGTGGTGATGTGGACGGACGACACGGTCACCGGGGCGCGGATGGCGAGCGTCCGCCGGGCGGCGCGGCAGATGGGCCCGGCGGTGCGGATGGTGCGCATCCCCGGCCGGCTGCGCACGTTCGCGCTCGGCGGCGACGCCATTTTCGGGCAGGGCGCGCGCTGCTCGCTGGGCTTCAACGTCCGCCGCGGTCGGCAGAACTTCTTCCTGACCGCCGGGCACTGCGGCAACGTGGTCCGCACCTGGACCGCCGACCGGCGGGGCGCCCAGGTGCTGGGCACCACGGTGCGCAGCAGCTTCCCCGGCAACGACTTCGCGCTCGTGCGCTCCGCCCCGGGCGCCGCCGGGCAGGGCGCGGTCAACCTCTACAACGGCCGGGCGCAGGACATCGTCCGGGCCGCAGACCCCGTGGTGGGCCAGCGGGTGGTGCGCAGTGGAAGCACCACCGGGGTCAGCACCGGCCGGGTCACCGCCGTCAACGCCACGGTGAACTTCCCCGAGGGAACCGTCACCGGCATGATCCAGACCACCGTCTGCGCCGAGCCGGGCGACAGCGGCGGCCCGCTGTTCAGTGGCACCACCGCGCTGGGCCTGACCTCCGGCGGCGCGGGCGACTGCCGGATCGGCGGCGTCACCTTCTTCCAGCCGGTGACCGAGGCGCTGCGCGCCTTCGGCGTCGAGGTCTTCTGACGTCCCCGCGCCCACCTGATGGAGATGTCCGGGGACCGGGAGGCGGCCCGCGAGGCCATCAACCTCGCCCGGCAGCGCTGCCTCTACGGCCGGGCGGCCCGCCCGGCCGATGCCGCGGACGGCTCACAGCGGCCGTGGCGCGCTGGTTGAGGACGCCGAAACCGGGCATGCACAGCACTCACAGCGGACCTTTGTGCAACACGTGGCCTCCGGCCCTCACGCGGTGGACGGGTGCGGAAAGAAGGTTCGGGGCGGGCGAAGACTTCCGCGTCCATCCCCGGCCGGGGAACGCCTGAGGGCCCGAGGCACCGGGCGGATGCCGCCGTGAACGAGGAAGGGGCACGTCGATGACGACCAGCGAGTCGAAACCGGTCACCAGGCGGCAGGCGGAGGCCGACCGGACGGGTGCGCACCGGGCCGGGGACGGAGGCGGCGTCCGGACCGCCGAGCCCGCGGAGCGCAGGCGCGGCGCGCCGAGCCCCGAGGAGCTGCGGGCCGACATCGAGCGCACCCGCGCCGAGATCGGCGACATCGTGGAGGCGCTGGCGGCCAAGGCCGATGTGAAGGCCCGCGTCAAGGACAAGATCGGGCGGGTCAGGGGGAACCTGGCCGGCAAGGCGCAGCGGGTCTCCGCGCCGCAGGCGCGTTCCACGGCGGCGGTCGTCATCGGCGCCGGGGCGGTGACGGCCGGGACGTGGATGTGGCGTCGCCGCCGGGCCGCCCGGCGGGCCAGGGCGCGGGCACGGGCCGCGGCGGTCGCGCTCGCCCTCACCCGCCCCGTCCTGACCTCGGCCGCCGCCAGGAACCCCTGGGTGCGGGGAGTCGCGGCGGCGTCGGTGGGGGTGATGGCGATCCGGCGCATGCGGCGGCGCCGCCGGGCGCACCGGATGGTCGTCGCGCCGAAGTGAGCCGAAAAGGGAACGAGACCGGCCTTGATGAAGACCGGTCCCGTTCAGGCGTTCCGCGGCCCGCTCCACCGCGGAGGCGCCGTGCGGCGATCAGCTCACGCCGAGCAGTTCCTTGATCGGGTCGAGGGTGAAGTAGATCACGAACATCAGCGAGATCACCCACATCAGCGGGTGGATCTCGGCGAACTTGCGGCGCGCGGCCTTGATCACCACGTAGGCGATGAAGCCGGCCCCGATCCCGGCGGTGATCGAGTAGGTGAACGGCATCAGCACGATCGTCAGGAAGGCCGGGATGGCCATGTCGTAGTCGCTGAAGTCGATGTTGCGGATCTGGGTCATCATCAGGAACCCGACCACCACCAGCGCGGGGGTGGCGGCCTCGAACGGCACCATCGACACCAGCGGCGAGAAGAACATCGCCACCAGGAACAGCAGCCCGGTCACCACGCTGGCCAGCCCGGTGCGGGCGCCCTCGGCGACACCCGCCGCCGACTCCACGTAGGTGGTGTTGGACGACACCGAGCCGACGCCGCCGGCCGCGGCGCCCACCGAGTCGACCAGCAGGACGCTCTTGACCCCGGGCAGGTTGCCGTCCTTGTCCAGCAGCTTGCCCTCGGCGCCCACGCCCACCACGGTGCCCATGGTGTCGAAGAAGTCGGCCAGCATGATGGTGAAGATGAACAGCAGGGCGGCCACCACGCCGGCCCGTTCGAAGCTGCCGAACAGGCTGAAGTCGCCGATCAGGCTCAAATCCGGCATGCCGATGATCTCATCGGGCAGCTTCGGCACGTTCAGCTGCCAGCCGTCGGAGTTGATCTGCGGCTTGCCGTCGGGGCCGACGCCGGAGTTGAAGGGGCCGACCTTGGCCACCGCCTCCACGATGATCGCGATGATCGTGGTGGAGATGATGCTGATCAGGATGGCGCCCTTGACCCGCAGCGCCACCAGCACCACGGCGGTCAGCAGCCCGATCACGAAGACCAGGGTGGGCCAGCCGGACAGGCTGCCGCCGGCCCCGAGCTGCACCGGCACCGAGGATTCGCCCTCGGCGCCGGGGATGCGCCGGATGAACCCGGCGTCCACAAAGCCGATCAGCGCGATGAACAACCCGATGCCCACCGCGATGGCGGTCTTCAACCCGGCCGGGATGGCGTGGAAGACCGCCACGCGGAAGCCGGTCAGCACCAGCACCGCGATGATGATGCCTTCCAGCACCACGATGCCCATGGCGTCTTCCCAGGACATGCCGCTGGCCACGCTGTAGGCCAGCACGGCGTTGAGTCCCAGGCCGGCCGCCATCGCAAACGGGTAGCGCCCGAAGACGCCCATCGCTATGGTGAGCAACCCGGCGATCAGCGCGGTCGCCGCGGCCACCAGGGGGATGGCGGACCCGGGCTCGGTCAGGTCACCGAGGTACTGCCCGTCGGCGTCCAGAGCGGTGCCGATGATCAATGGGTTGAGGACCACGATGTAGGCCATCGTGAAGAAGGTGGCGAGCCCGCCGCGCACCTCCTGGCCCACGGTGGATCCGCGTTCAGAGATCTTGAAGAATCTGTCCAGTGCGTTGGCCGGCTGGGCGGTCTGCCGCCCGTCGGTGGACTTGGTGTCCTCGCCGGCACTGAGGTTCTCACTGCTCACGGCCGCAGACTGGCAGACGCCGACAACGCCCAAAAGGGGACGAGCAGCACGACTTCGCAACGAAAGCGTTACTGCATCGTCCCAGTTCACGACGGTTTCACCGACGTGGTGGCATCGCTCACATTTCAGCTCGTCTGCTGCCGGTCGGCGTCCTGCTTTCCGGCGGCCGACCCCCCGGCCGGGCGTATCCGCACGCCCGTGATGGCGTGCCGGTCGACCGCGGTGACCTCGATGATCCAGCCGCCGGCCCGCACCCGGTCGCCGGGGCGTTCGGGGATGCGGCCGAGCGAGGCCAGCACCAGCCCGGCCACGGTGGTGTAGCCGCCGGGCGGCACCGTGCCGAGCACCACGCCGATGTCGGGCAGGTCGTGGATGGGAAAGCCGCCGGGCAGCAGCAGCGCCCCGTCCGGTTCGCGCCGCACGGCCATCACATCGCGGTCGGTCTCGTCGTAGATCTCCCCGACGATCTCCTCCAGCAGGTCCTCCATGGTGACGATGCCGTCCACCGCGCCGTGCTCGTCGATGACCAGGGCGAACTGCTGGCGGCCGGCCTTGAACTGCCGCAGCGCCTGGGAGACGCGCAGGCTGTCGGGGAGGGCCACCGCGGGACGGGCCACCTCGGCGACCGGTGCGGTCTCGTCGTAGGTGATCAGTTCCCGCAGGTTGACCACGCCGACGACGTCGTCCACATGCCCGGCGCGCACCACCGGCGCCCGGGAGTGGCCCGAGTTCGCCAGCTCCGTGCGGGCCCGCCCGACCGGGGTGTCGGCGGTCAGGGTGAACACCTCGCGGCGGGGCACCAGGATCTCCCGCAGGGTGCGCTCGTGGATCTCCAGCGCACCGGAGATGATCAGGCGCTGCTCGGCGGTCAGCCCCCGGTTGCCGAGCACCAGGTCCCGCAGCTCTTCGGGGGTGAGCTGTTCTTTGACCGCCTGCGGGTCGCCGCCCAGCAGCCGCACCACCACGTTGGTGGACGCCCCCAGCAGCCACACCACCGGGCGGGAGATCATCGACAGCAGGTCCAGCGGCCGGGCCGCCAGCAGCGCCCACCGCTCGGCGAACTGCATCGCCAGCCGTTTGGGCGCCAGCTCCCCGATCACCAGCGTCACGAACGTCAGCAGCGCCGTGACCAGCGCGATCGCCGCCGGCTCGGCCGCCTGTCCCAAGAACCCCAGCACCTCCACCAGCGGCCGGGCCAGCGACACCGCCGCGGTCGCCGAGGCCAGGAATCCCGCCAGCGTGATCCCGACCTGGATGGTGGCCAGGAACCGGTTGGGGTCGCGCGCCAGCCGCACCAGCCGCCGTCCGCCCGGCCCGCGCCGCTCCAGTTGCCGCAGCTGCCCTTCGCGCAGCGACAGCAGCGCGATCTCACTGCCCGAGAAGGCGGCGTTCACCAAGATCAGCGCACCGACCAGCGCCAGCACGGACCAGTAGCCGTCCATGGGCTGCCCCCATCCACTCCCGTCGGCGGGCCGCCTGCGAGCCACACTCGCGGGCGGCCCGCGCCCAAGACCATTCCTCTTGCCGCACGGCCCCGGCCGGGCCGGTCGCGTGCGGGCCGGCCCGCCCGTCCGGACGAGCCGCCGCTCATCGTCCGGGGGACGAGCGCACAGGGTATCGGTCGTCTTTCCAGGGGGGCCGACCGCACCGCGGCCGAGCCGCGCCGGCGCGTCCGGGCGCTCCCGGGCCCGGTGAACGTCGGCGCGGGCACGCTCTGGAAGGCAAGGCGCGAGAGCCTGCGGGTGGCCGTGCCGACGGCTCCGCCCGCGGGCCGGGGGTGCTCAGCCGGCCCCGGGACGGCTGTGCCAGGCGTGCAGGAAGGCGGCGGCCAGGTCCTGGGCGCGGGCGGTGAGCGTGTCCACATCGCCGTCCTGGTCGCCGGCGATGCAGCGGCGGGCGAGGCCGGCCAGGCCGTCGGCGGCCTCGTTGAGGGGGTGGCCGCTGTGCCCGGCGACGTGTTCGAAGCGCAGCCCGGGCCGGGAGGCCACCTGCTCGGCCAGCCGCACCAGGGTCGGTTTGGTGCTCTGGGCGGCGGCGCCGAAGCGGGGGCGCAGGCTGTAGCCGTTCGGCATCAGGCCGACCCGGCCGGACTGCCAGGCCCGCAGGAAGCGCAGCGCGCCCCTGCTGTCGATGAGGAGGGTCATCGGCCGGTCGGTGTCCAGGTCGGTCAGCAGCATGTGGACGGCGCGCAGCTCACTGATCATCGCCCCGGACCTGCCGTTGGGGTTGAGCACCCCCCGGTAGGTGCCGCCCGCGCATCCCCAGTGGCCGGCGCTGCTGACGTACCCCCAGCCGACGTGGGGGTGCTTGAAGCTGGCGTCGGTGGCGGCGATGAGCACGGCCGCGTCCGCCCAGCGGCGCTGCTGCCCGCGCAGGCCGCGCCGCACGATGGCGGCCGGCTTGCGGGGGCGGGCGGGCAGGGCGCGCACCAGCGCCTCGGCCCGCTCGATCATCAGCTCGGCCGAATGCTGGTCGCCGAGGTAGGCCGCGTCGAAGGCCAGGGACACCGCCTCGGCGATCTGCCCGGGGCGTCCGGCGCCGAACACGTGCGGGCGCAGCGCGACGGCCCGGGCCCGCAGGTGCTCGGCGAGCAGGTCCAGCGACTTGTCGAAACCGGCGGGCGACAGCGTGGACATGGGGCCTCTTCGGCTGGGCGGCGCTGCTGGGGGACGGGCGGTTTACTTCACAGTAGCGAGGTCCGGGCGGGATGGACATATTCCCGGGCGGCTCGCTGTCAGATGGCGTTGACCCGGGCGGGGACGGCGCCGGCGGGCGCCGATGCGTGCATTCACGCGGGCGTAAGCCGAGGGAAGAGTTTTCTACGGCGATCTTGCAGAGCCTCTTAAAGGGGAGGGGCGTTGCGGAAAGAGCGCCGACGTCGGGGTGATGCGGAAGCTCTGGAAGAGGAGTTTTCGAAAAGGGGCGCCATTGGCGTCGGCAGGGCGCGGGCGCAGATCCTGAAAGCGGGTCTGCATTCGAAAACCGGTGCCTGGAGCACGCGGGTGGAAAAGGCCGGGCAGAGCGTCTTGCGGGGACGGCGGGCCAGGTCAGGCGCTTCGGCTCGGCCGCGAGCGCATGCTCTGGGCGGCCCTGCGCTGGGCGGCGGCGCGGCGGGCCCGGGCCATGCTCTCCCGCACCCGGGCCGCTCCCCGGGCGGCCACCGAGGCGTCTTTGACCCGGTCCCCATAGACGGCCAGGACCTCTTTCACGGGAGGCGGTGACCATTCCTCCCGGACGGGCTGCGCCACGGACTTTCCGTCGGCGGTGGAGAGCGTCAGCGGCGTGCGGCAGTGGGGGCACCGCACCGCCGAGTGGGCTTCGGTGCTCATACCGCAAATCATTCCCCAGGGGTCTGACAAAACAATCATTCGCCCGGCGCAAGAACCGGCCCGCCGGCCCGGCCGGGAACGATGAGTTCTGCGGGCCCGCCGGGTCGGTACGGGCGGACGAAGGGGGAAGACCATGACGATCAAGGAACCGGTGACCGAACTGAACCCGGCTTTCAGCAGCGCGACGGCGACCGCGACCGAGTGGTCGCAAGGGGAGGCGACCCTGGCGGAGGCCGAGCTGTACTGGCTGGCGACCGTGCGGCCCGATGGGCGTCCGCATGTCACGCCGCTGCTGGGCGTCTGGCTGGACCAGGCCCTGCACTTCGTCACCGGACCGCAGGAACGCAAGGCCCGCAACCTGGCGGCCAACCCGCACTGCGTGCTGCTGACCGGGCGCAACTCGCTGCGGGAAGGGCTGGACGTCGTCGTGGAGGGCGACGCCGAGCGAGTGGACGACGAGGCCTATCTGCGGCGGCTGGCCGGCGCCTTCGCCGGCAAGTACGGCCCCCAGTGGCGGTTGCAGGTGCAGGAGGGCGCGCTCCGGCGCTCCGAGGGCGGCCGGGTGTGGGCGTTCAAGGTGACGCCGGTGAAGGCGTTCGGCTTCGGCAAGGGCGAGACCTACAGCCAGACCCGCTGGCGCTTCCAGCCGCGGCCCGCCGGCTGAGGCCGTCGCCGCCCCCGGCCGGGCGCTGAGGGCTCACTCGTCCAGCTCGCGAAGCAGCCCGTGCAGCAGATCCGGCGTCCGGTCGGGCGGGGGGATCTGCGCGCACAAAGCGTCCAGGGTCCGTGAGTAAAGGTCGATGTCCTGGCCCCTGTCGAGGTACTGGGCGCTGTCCAGGTGCTCCAGGTAGACCACATCGGGCAGGTCGGGCTCCTGGAAGCGCAAGAGCGTGAACGGGCCGCCGGGCGCGCCCAGCCCTTGGCCGAGGGGCGCCACCTGCAGCGTCACATGGGGCAGCGAGCACAGCTCCAGCAGGTGGGCGAGCTGCTCGCGCATCACCCGCCGGCCGCCCAGCCGCCGCCGCAGCACCGCCTCGTCGAGGACCGCCCACAGCTTGGGCGGGGCCGGCCGGGTGAGCAGCCGTTGCCGCGTCTGCTCCAGGGCGACCATGCGCTCGTGCTCGGCGGCCTGGGAACGCGGATGGCGCAGCCGGGCCACCGCCCGGGTGTACTCCTCGGTCCGCAGCAGGCTGGGGACGAACTGCACCTCGTAGATGCGCAGCCGGGTGGCGGCCTCTTCCAGGGCCACGTACAGCTCCAGCCAGCCGGGCAGGATGTCGCCGAACTCATCCGACCAGTGCGGCATGGCGGCCCGGTGGCACAGCGCCATCAGCCCGGCCCGCTCGGGCCCGTCGGGCATCCCGTAGAAGGTGAGCAGGTCGGCCACGTCCCGTTCCTTGATGCCGACCCGCCCCAGCTCCAGCCGGCTCATCTTGGAGGCCGAGCCGCGGATGACGTAGGCGGCGTCCTCGCGCGTGATGCCCCGCTCCTCGCGAATGCGGCGCAGCTGGGCGCCCAGCAGCATGCGCAGGACGGTCGGGCCTCCCCGGGACGAATTGAACATCCGGCTTATAGGCGGCTCGTCAACCGGGTCGGCCATGGACATCAATGCTCCTTTGCATGACGAGCCGGACATTACCTGGCAGGGGCGCTCGGGAGGGGCCTACCACCGTATCGTGCATTGCCTGACAAGTGGCATGGGATCTGCGGTTTTGCGGAAGCATTGCGAATTCTGTCGCTCTCGGCAATGGCTTGCCGGGCGGCCTGGGAGGGGGCGGGGTGCTTTCGTGCGCGCTTGTGCGGCTGAAAACTTCCGCTCCCGCACCGTGTCCGATAATGGCTCAACGCCGCATCCGCAATATGCCGCCCGGTCGATGGTAGAGAGGCCCTCGCCGTGCGGGTACCGACTATGAGAAAGCTCACAAGCGGTCTTTCCGTTCCGTGAGCATGCCGTTCACGGAGGTCTCTCCGACTTTACCGGTGGGGTTTATGGTCCGTCCACAGGACGGCGCGTGAGAGGACTCGGAGGCGGCGGCCGGGTCATCTCTGCGGCGCGGACGGCCGCTCGGGCGGCTCCCCGAGGGGGCGGGTCGCGTCCGGACCCGCTCCGGCTCCGCCGTCCACCGGCCCTGGCCGCGGCGGGGCGCGCCGCGGTTGAATCGGGGCGTGGAAAACCCGGCCCGTCCTGGGGACAACCCTGGGGACAGGCGGTGTACAACCACGCCTCTGCGCTGGTCGGGGCCTGTGGAGAGAAGTTATCCACAGACTGTGGACAGTCATGTTCCCGGCGAGTATCCACAGCGTGTTCCACAGCGTCTCCTCCGGGCGTGGACAACCCCCGCGAATCTGGGGATTGTCCTGGGGAAACACTGTGGGCGACCTGTGGGTTCCGCAGCTCAGCGGCTGTGTAGAACGGTTATCCACCGCCTGTGGATAACTCCCGTCGCGGGGATGGCGGACGCTGTGCACGACCGCCTGTGGATAACTCCCCGCCGCCCGCTCCGCCTCTCCTCCCGCCTGGCACTCTGGCAGTAGCGGCGCAGGCCGCAAGCGGACGAGGACCGGCAGGGCGGATGAGGCTGGAAGAGGAGCGCCGGGAACGGTACGGCCCCGCAGCGAGCAGGGACGACGGCCGCCCCGGATGGGCACGGAGCGGCCGGATCGGCGAGCTCGACGCGGTGCGGGGCCTGGCGCTGTGCGGAATCCTGCCGGCCAACATCGTCGCCATGACCGGGATGGCCGGGGACGAGATCAAAGCCGAGCCCGGCGTGCTGCGGCACCTGTACGAATGCCTGGTGCACCAGCGCTTCTTCCCGGTCTTCTCGGTGCTGTTCGGGATCGGCGCGGCGATCTTTTTGCGGACCGCGCGGACGGGCGCGGAATCACCGCGGGCGGTCCTGCTGGCCCGCTTGGGGTTCTTGCTGATGTTCGGGCTGGCGCACCAGCTGCTGCAGCCCGGCGAGGTGCTGGTGTACTACGCCGTCACCGGGATCGGGGTGCTGCTGCCCGCCACGTTCCTGCCCCGGTGGGCCGTCCTGGCCTGCGGGACGGCGGCCGTGCTCGCCTCCCTGCTCCTCGCCGGCGGAGGCGTCACCTTGATCCCCGGCCTGTTCCTGCTCGGGCTGGCCGCCGTCGACTACGGCGTGCTCGACCTCATCGCGCGCCGAAGCCGCCGGATCACGGCGGCCTTCGCGGTGACGGCGCCGACGGCCGCCGGGCTGGGCCTCTGGCAGGTGCTCATGGGCGCCTCGGCCTTCGGCACCCCGCTGCCGGCGGCCGCCGGGGTCGTCACGGGCGCCGCCTACGCGATGGGACTGCTGGTGGTGCTGCGACATGAGCGCGTGGCCGCGTTCCTCTCCCCCGTCCTGCAGCCGCTGGGCAGGCTGGCGCTGACCAACTACATCACCGCCTCGGCCCTGGTGCTGATGGCCGACCGCCTGCTCGACCTGGGCGGCGACCCGCGCGTCGCGGCCCTGGCCGGCACCGTGGCGGGGATCCTCGCCGCGCAGACGGTGTTCAGCCGCGCATGGCTGCGGCACTACCGCTACGGCCCCCTGGAGTGGCTGTGGCGCTGCCTCACCTGGTGGCGGATCGTCCCCAACCGGCTGCCTGCACGCCCTGCCGCCGGCTGAACACCGAACCTTATGTCAACACGCCGCCTCCGCAGGCCGGGACGGGGACGCCGCAGCGGACACCACCCGGGCCCTTGGCGCAGGTGTTGAAAAGTTCACCGCCGGCGCGCCCGTTCAGCGGGCCGCCGAGAGGATCTGCGGGGGAGAGGGCAGGCGGGTCAGCGCCGCGGGAAGCGGATGCTCGCCGGTGTGCACAATGCCCATGCGTTTCGTCGCTCTGGTCAACGCGACGAATAGGTCGTTGGGACCCTGCGCGCCTTCGGCCAGAATCCGGGCCGGCTCGACGACCAGGACGGAGTCGAACTCCAGCCCTTTGACCCCGCCGGCCGTCAGCACCACGAGCCGTTCCCGCAGGTCCGCCTCTTCGCCCGGGCCGGTGGACGCGCCGAGCGCCCCGGCCAGCTCCTCCCGCAGCGCCGCCGGCGTCACGACGGCCAGGTGACCGCCGCCCAGCGCGGCCAGCTCGGCCGCCACCAGGGCGGACAGGCGGGCGGGCAGCTCGCCGGCGGGAACCTGCGCCAGCCACGGCGGTGAGCCGGCGTGGCGCACCGCCGCCGGCGGCCGAAGGTCCTCGCCGGTCAGTTCGGCCCGCACGGCGGCGGCGAGGTCCATGAACTCGGCGGGCGTCCGGTAGTTGACGGTCAGCCGCTCCAGCCGCCAGCGGCCGGGAACGCAGGCATCCAGCACCTGCGCCCAGGACCAGACGCCGCCGGCGCCGCCGGTCTGGGCCGGGTCGCCGACCACGGTCATCCACCGGGCCGGGCAGCGGCGCAGCAGCAGCCGCCAGGCCATCGGCGACAGCTCCTGCGCCTCGTCCACGACGATGTGACCGAATGCCCAGGTCCGGTCGGCCGCCGCGCGCTCGGCGGCGGTCCGCGGGTCCGGCTCCTCGTGCCGGTCGGCCAGCGCCGCGGCGTCCACCAGGTCGCCGGCGGTCAGCGCGGCCTCGGCGTCGTCGTCCAGGTCGGTGGAGCGGGAACCGAACGTCACATCCAGCACGCCCTGGGCGTAGGCGATCCGGCGGCGCCGCTCGGCCTCGGCCCGGGCCCGGGCGGCGCGGTCGTCTGCACCCAGCAGTTCGGCGGCCTCATCGAGCAGCGGGACGTCCGCGGGCGTCCAGGGCGCCGACGGGTCCCGCAGCAGCGACTCCCGCTCGGCCCGGGAGAGGCCGGGGGCGGCCGAGGCCAGCCGGTCGGGGCAGGAGTACAGGTCGGCCAGCAGCCGCTGCGGCGTCAAGACGGGCCACAGCCTCTCCAGTGCGGCGTGCACGGCCGGGTCGCCGGCCAGCTCCCGGCGGATGGCCGCCACGTCCTCGGCATCGAACAGGTCGTCGACCCGTTCGCCGGGCTCCAGGTCGGCCAGCACCTCGGGCACCAGGATGCCGGCGTTGAGCCGGTCGGCGGCCTGGCGGGCCAGCGCGTCCAGGATGTGCCGGACCACGATCGGCCGGGCCCGGTTGTGCGGCAGGCGCGAGCGCCGGGCCGCCTCGCGGGCGCGCTCGCAGGTCGCCCGGTCCAGGTGCAGCACCAATCCCTGCTCGGTCTCGATCCGTAGCGCCTCGCGGGGAACCCACTGGCGGTCCTTGACGGCGGCGGCCACCACTTCGGCCATCATCGCCCGCCCCTTGATCTCGGCGACCTGCGGCGGCTCCGTCCCGTCGGCCCGCACCCCGGGGAACAGCTCGCCGATGGTCGTCGCCAGCACTCCGGTCTCTCCCAGCGCCGGCAGCACCTCCTCGATGTAGCGCAGGAACGTGCGGTTGGGGCCGACGATGAGCACTCCGCGCCTGGCCAGCAGGTCCCGGTGGGTGTAGAGCAGGTAGGCGGCGCGGTGCAGGGCGACGACGGTCTTGCCGGTGCCGGGGCCGCCCTCCACCACCAGCACGCCCCGGTGGCCGGAGCGGATGACGGCGTCCTGCTCGGCCTGGATGGTGGCCACGATGTCCCGCATCCGGCCGGAGCGGTCGGCCTCCAGCGCGGCCAGCAGCGCGGCCTCGCCGATCTGCGGGGCGTCGGCGTCTTCCCGCCGGGCGTCGAGGAGTTCGTCGTTGAGGTCGATGACGCGCCGGCCTTGGGTGCGGATGTGCCGGCGCCTGTGCACGCCCTGCGGGGCCACCGCGGTGGCCAGGTAGAACGGCCGGGCGGCCGGCGCCCGCCAGTCCAGCAGCAGCGGCTCGGCGTCCGGGTCGTCTGCGGCGTCCTCGGCGGGCAGGCCGATGCGGCCGATGTAGCGGCTGGGGCCGTCCCGGAAATCGAGCCGGCCGAAGCACAGCCCGCGCTCGGCCGCCGTCAGGCGGGCCAGCCGCTGGGTGTAGCGGGACGCGGCGGCCTCGCGGTCCCAGCGTCCCTGGGCGGTGCCGTCGGAGTGCCGCAGCACGTCCGCCAGGCGGGCCGCGGTCTGCTCCCTGAGCCCGTCCAGCCGCCGGTAGAGCCGCGATACGTATTCCTGCTCGCGCGCCATTTCGGCTTTTGACAAAATGCCCTCCGAGGGGTATAATTAAAGAGAGGGTTTTGTTTTTGGTGGCGGGGTGAAGAAATAACGATAACAGCCCGCCGTGCATTCCCCGCGACTGGATTCCATCAAGCCTTTTCAGCGCGCCGTCTTCATCGCTCGCTTACGGTTCCGCGACGTTGCGGACGGTACGGCGACCTGGGAGAACCCCGCGCGGGCAGCCGAGGCTCCCGTTCCGGCAACGGGCCGTCGCGCGCCGAAAGGAGCTGCTCCCTCTTTCCCCGGAGGGGCGACGGGATGAGCCCACGACCGTGCCGCGGGCGCATCCCGCCTCTTATGGTGAACCGCCGATATGCGGTTCAGGCCGCCTTGCCGAGCTGGGCGACCTCGTCGTCGGTCAAGGAGATCGTGGCGGCGGCGAGGTTCTCATCGAGATGGGCCACCTTGGAGGTGCCCGGGATGGGCAGCGTGACCGGCGAGCGGTGCAGCAGCCAGGCCAGCGCTATCTGGGCCGGAGTGGCCTCATGCCGGGAGGCGACCTGCGCCAGCGTGCCGCCGGCCTCGGCCAGGCGGCCGGTGGCCAGCGGGAACCACGGGATGAAACCGATGCCGTGCCGCTCGCAGTGCTCCAGCACCGGCTCATGCTGGCGGCTGGTGAGGTTGTAGAGGTTCTGCACCGTGGCGATCTCGACGATCTTGCGGGCCTCCTCCAGCTCCGCCACGCTGACCTCCGACAGCCCGATGTGCCGGATCTTGCCCTCGCTTTGCATGTCGCGCAGCACGCCGAGCTGCTCCTCCAGCGGCACCTTGGGGTCGATCCGGTGCAGCTGGTACAGGTCGATGCGCTCCAGCCGCAGCCGCCGCAGGCTCATCTCCACGCACTGGCGCAGGTACTCCGGCCGGCCCAGCGGCTCCCAGATGTTCGGCCCGTGCCGGGTGAAGCCGCCCTTGGTGGCGATCACCAGGTCGTCGGGGTAGGGGTGCAGCGCCTCGGCGATCAGGTCCTCGCTGACGAACGGGCCGTAGGAGTCGGCGGTGTCGATCAAAGTCACGCCCAGCTCGACGGCACGGCGCAGCACCCGGATCGCCTCGTCCCGGTCGGCGGGCTCCCCCCACACCCCGGGCCCGGTGATCCGCATCGCCCCGAAGCCCAGCCGGTGCACCGGCAGGTCGCCGCCGATGCGGAAAGTGCCGCTGGCCGCGGCGGGACGCTCGGTCAGGCGGGTCATCTATGCCTTCTCCCTATCTCGATGCCACAGACGGTGAACCTTGTTTCCGCCACGCGGTTCGCAGGGGACGGGCCTTCACCCGAGCCCCGCCCCGACTGCGGCGTACCCGCACGGGACCTGCGAAGACGGCGTGACGGAAACGGTTCGGCGACGATCTTCAGTCTGGCAAGCGCCCCGGGCGCGGCGGCCGGTCAAAGACCGACCCGCCACAGCAGCAGGATCAGCCCGGCCAGGATCAGCCCGGCCACGGCCAGCGGCACCCTGCCCAGCAGGAGCGTGAGAAGGTACCCCAGCAGGATCACCCCGGTGACCGCCAGCATGGCCCGGCCCCCCGGCCGCCTGGCGTCCAGGTCCTCCTCGTCGTCGAATTCGCCGTCCGGACGGTGCGGATCCGCCGGGTCCGTTTTCCGGCCGCCAAGGCCCGCAAACCGGTCATCGATGCCCGGATTCGGCTTGTCCGGGCTTTCCGGGACCGAATCGTCCCCGCGCCCGTCAAGATTCCCCCCAAGCTCGCCCAAGGTTCCATTCCCCGGGCGCGGGCCCGTGTCCTCCTCCTCCGGCCATCGGTCGTCCATGCCTCCGGGACCTGTGGCAGGCCAGGAGATCCCCGCCGACTCCTGTAGCTCGCGCTCCCAGAGGTCGAAGTCGTCCTGTACACCCATGAGGACTCCCTGACCGTCGCCCGGACACTTCACCCGCAATCTCCATCATCCGTCCTTCCCTGTCCGGGGGCGATGAACGGTCCGGTGGACGGGTGAAATTGGGCGACGGGGTGCGGAGGGGGCCGTTCCGGTTGCTAGGCTGCGGAGAGCCCGGGGAAGCGGCCACTTGCCCCTCCCGGGCGGGAATTGTCGAGGCGAAGGGGTCCACCATGAAGAAGCTGATCGTTCTCGCTGTCATCGCTCTCGGCGGCCTGGTGGTGTGGCGTCGCCTGCAGCAGGACCGCGCCGAGCTGGACCTGTGGACCGAGGCCACCTCCTCCGAGAGCTGACCGGCGGCCCGTGGGGCGTGCGTCCCCACCCGGGTTCAGCCGCACGGGAGCGCCTGAGCTTCCGTGAGGCCGGATCGCACGCGGCGGGGCGGCAGGCCGCTTGAGCCGCGTGCCGGGCCATGGCGGGACGCCGGGGAAGACCCCGATGCCGCCCTGGGCCGCGTCCCTCCCGGTGATCGCGCCCAAGCAGCCGGGCTGCACCGGACGCGGCCCGTTCGCGGCGGCCCGCCTGCCATGACCGTGTTCTTCCGCGTTTTCCACACGGGATCCTGAGGGCCGGGGAGGGAGCCCAAGCGGTCTCAGGCAGCCCTCAGGACACGTGCTCGACTTCAGCGACCCCGTCCCGACCCGTTTTGCGCACCGGGACGTCGAAGCGGCCCCCATCCAGAACACCTGACCTGGATGGGCGGCGCGTGCGTTCCGTCCCCGCCGTCAGGTGATGGGCGCCTCCCAGGCCTGCCGCCAGGTCACCAGGCCGACCACGCCGTCGACGGCCAGCCCTTTCTCCTCCTGGAAAGCCCTGCACACCTGCTCGGACCGAGGGCCGTAGGCCCCGTCCACGGTCAGGCGCCATCCGCGCTTGCGCATCTGCGACTGCCACCGGCGGACATCGTCCCCGCGCATGATGGGCGGCTGCTTCAAATAGCGGCCCGGCCACGGCGGAGCCTTCGCCGCGGGAGGCTTGGGCTTGTCAGGGGCCGCATGTCCCAGGGCACGCGCCAGCGCGGCGGCGGTCTGCGGCCCGTACCGCCCCGTCACCCGGTCGACCTCATCGGGGTGCTTGCTCTGGAAGGACCTGACCGCCGCTTCGGTCTCCGCGCCGAAATCCCCGTCCACCCCGTACTCGGGCAGACGCTCACCGGCCTTGAGCAGGGCGCTCTGCAGATCGCGGACGCGATCCCCGGTGTCCCCGCGCTTCAGCTCCGGCTCGCCGGAGGGGGCCTTGCCGTTCCACTTGTAGGGCTTGTACGCCGGCCGGCCGTACCCGGCGATCACATCGGCGCTCCGGACGCGCCGCTTGACGGCATTGCCGGTGTTGCCCTCGATCGTCTGCACCCGGCCGCCGCCGAGCACCTTCTCGACGACGCCGACATGGTCGATGGCGCCGATCGAGTCGCTGCGGCCCCAGTCGAAGAACACGATGTCCCCCGGCTCGGCCCTGTTCACGTTGGCGACGGTGCCGGGGTACCAGCGTCCGATCTTCTGGAAGTCCTGGGCGTGCCAGACCGTGTAGGCCCGGTCCCCGCCCGGCAGGACGGCCGCCTCGTTGCCGCTCTTACGCGCCCAGTAAGTGACCGCCATATCGCACCACGCCGCTTTCCTGAACTCCTCCCCGTGCCGCCCGGCGTAGTCCAGCGTGATCGCGTTCGGCACTCCCGACATGCCGAGGGCGGCCCGGGCCGCGGCCAGCATCCCGCTCGCGTCGCCCATCAGGCCCCCTTCCCGCGGAAGATCCCGTCCTCGTCCGGCTCCCCGTACAGTTCGCGCAGCACCTGCTCCTCATCCGGCTCGGTCGCCCGGTGGACGCCCGGATGCACGTCCACCTCGCTCATGCGGGCGGCCTCCGCCGGGCCTTCCGGTTCCCTGACGTCGGGCATGATTCATCCTCGCTTTGATCTTCGAAGCCGGGAATCGACCGTGGCACGCCCGCAACAACCGGCAAGGACGTGCCACGTCTCCATCACGACGACGCGCCCAACGCACCGGGCCACCGCGGCACTTCGACCTTGCGACCGGCAGCGCCCGACGAGCACGGCGCCGCCACGCCCCATCCTCCGACGCCCCCGGGCCTCCTGCCAGCCAATCGGGTCAAGTCGGACCCTTTCGACACATGGGTCTCCCCCTCCCCGCCACCCCTGCGGGGGCGACTCGCCACCCCGCCCGCACGGTGTACGATCGGTCGCGTTCTCCATCACAACCTCATAGGCACCCCACCGGAGAACAAGGGGCCTTAGCTCAGTTGGCAGAGCACTGGCTTTGCAAGCCAGGTGTCAGGGGTTCGAATCCCCTAGGCTCCACCTGCGACAACGCCCCCATCCGGATCATGGACGGGGGCGTTCGTGCCATTAACGTGCCATTAGCCCACCGGCGCCAGCACACCGGCCGCGCCGTCCTCATCACCGTCACCGTCACCGTCAGCGACCGCCGCCGCCTCGATCTGGGCGTCCAGCGATGCCGCGATGGCCTTGTCCGCCTCCGACGTGGCGTGCTGGTAGATCAGCGCCGCCCGCACCGAGTCGTGACCCATCCGGCGCATCAGGTCCCGCAGGCTCGCACCGCTCCGAGCGGCGATCGTGTTGCCGGTATGCCGCAGGTCGTGGAAGTGCAGGCCCGGGACGCCGAGCGCCGCCACCGCCTCACCCCACCGGGACGCCCGCCGGAAGTTGCCCCGCCGCAGCACACCACCGTTCGCCCCGGTGAACACCAGCGCCGCCGGATCGTCGGCGGTGTACCGGTCGAGGTGATCGCGTATTGCCGGAACGATGCCCGCCGGGAAGACGACGGTACGGGCACCGGCACGGGACTTGGTCGGCCCGAGCACCAGGTCCCCGGAGTCCATCTCCAGGTATTGCCGCCGTACCGTCACCGTCCGGGCCGCCAGGTCGATGTCCTGACGCTGGAGCGCCACCGCCTCACCCCAACGCAGACTCGCGAACGTGGCCAGCAGGACCAACGCCCGGAACCGATCATCACGGCGAACGTTCGCCTCCCCCTTGTCGGCCAGCTCGGAGAGCATCTGTTCGGCCGCCGCCTTGCTCGTGAAGGTGGTCGGGAAGGCGCGCATGGTCGATCCGTCCGGGAGCTGGTAGCGCAGCCGGTAGGCACCCGAGGGCAGCTTGCGGACATTGCCGACCGGCCGCCGGCCGATCCGGTCCGCCAGCTCGAACACCTGGGGAACGGTCAGCACCGGCCGCTCATCCGGCTTTTCATCACCGGCACCGCGGATTCGGCACGGGTTGCGTGGGATGATCCGGTCGTCTTCGGTCGCCGTGGTCAGGACCGCGCGCAGCAGCCGGTACGCCTTGGCGGTCACCGAAGCCGACACGCCCTCACTGAGCAGCGTCATACGCCACTCCCGGATCACGGGAGTGCTCAGCTTGCCCAGCGCGACACCGCCCAGGTACGGCGCGATGTGCCGACGCAACAGCCGCTCGTACAGTTCCACCGTCCGGGGCCGCAGGCCGGGACGCTGTTCGATCCACTTCGCGGCGTAGTCCCCAAGCTTGACTTTCGCCCGGTCCGGGTCCGTCCACTCCCCGTTGAGGATCTGCGCCTCGACAAGGGTCAGGTACCGATCAGCGTCGCCCTTGGTGGCGAACGTGCTGGGAGCGGTACGCATCTTGCCGTCCGGCCCCGGATACCGGGCTTGGTAGCGCCCTGACGGCAGCTTGCGGATATTGCCGAAACGCCGGTGGCCCGCCCTGTTGGCCATCAGGCCGCCCTCCAGACATCGGACGCCGTCAGGGGCTCCACCACACCGCCGGCGATGAACTCACGAAGCGCCGACTCGGGGATGCGGACATGCCCGCGCTTGCCCTCCTCACCGAGCCGAGACGAACCGGATCCGCCGCTCCGCGATCAGCCGCCGAGGGAACCGCTCGGAAGTGTTGAGCAGTTCAGCCGCCTCCGCCACGGTCAGCAGCCGATCACCGGGCGGGAGAGGGTTGGTCTTCGGGGGGTTGCTGGTCACGCTGCCTCCGGAGTTGCCGAAAGTTGAGTGGCCATCTGTGTCGCTTGGTCGAGTTGCCGTCGTCGTTGGATGCGTTCGTCGATCAGGTGCAGCAGCCGTTCATCCAGCGGTCTGACGTCCGGGTCACCAGGCCCCGCCCGCTCCCAGGCGTAGACGCCGTCCGGGTCGTCGGGCCGGGCGGCCGGGATGCCCGCTTCGGCGAGGCGGGCGAGGACCCAGACTTTGCGGTCGGCTTTGTGGTCGGCCAGGGTTTTGCCGGACCACTTGCGGGAGACCAGAATCCGCCGGCCTCCGTAGCCGAGGTGTTCGCGGCGGTGTGCTTTGCCTTTGCAGAAGCCGGGGACCAGGCCGGGCCGGGGGTTCTTGGGCTGGATGCCGTAGCGCAGCCAGTTCGCGCACGTCGGGGAGCACGGCTCATACCGCAGGGCGTCCGCCAGCCGGTCGACGTGCGCCCGCTGGGCTTCGGTCTGCGGTGTGTGGCATTCGGCGACGTTCTTGACCAGGTACTTGGTCAGGTAGCCGATGCAGCGCCGCGCATCCGGAGTGTCCGCCAACACCCCCTCGGCGTGGACCTGAGGACCGAACCGGACCACGTGCAGCGGCTCGGCGTCCGGGTCCGCCCCGAGGGCGTCCAGGGCGTCATCCCAGGTGGGCAGCACCTCCCCGGTGTCCGGGTCCACATAACCGCCCACGCCGTCATCACCGGCCGCCGCGTCCCAGATCGGAAGCCGCCCGTTGGGGTAGACGATCCGATCAGTAGGGGGCCACCACACTTGGTGGTAGGTGGCCGCCGCGACCCGGCGGAGGTCGGCGCGGGAGATGGTGCCGCGGATCGCCATGTGCAGATGCGGCGCCAGCCGGCGTTGCGGTTCGACGGTGGCGAAGTACTGCACGTCGTAGCCGACGAAGCGGCGCAGGTTCTGCACGAACCGGTCGATCAGCTTGGAGAAGTGCAGTGCGTCCCTGGCCGCCCGCCGGTAGTCGTAGGTGGCCGGGTCGACCGGGGTGCCGTCCGCCCGCACCTTGCCATAGCTGTCGAGGGTGAGGGTCAGGAAGATCGACGGCCGGAAGGTCTTGCCGCCCTTGCCGAGGAACGTCCGCCCGACCGTGCGGTTCTCCACCGGCCGGCGGGGCAGGTCGGGCACGTCCTGGCGGCGGCGGGTGGAGCGGGTCCGCCGGGACCGCTGGTCGCCGGTGCGGAGCCTGCCCGCGACGCCGGTGCGTTCGATCTCCCGATCGAGTTCCAGCAGGAGCCCGTCCCACCAGGCAAGGTCCCCATGCTCGTCCGGCCGCCCCGTGGCCTCCACCGCATCCCGCCGCGCCTGGGCGTGGGCGCGCAGTTGCATCAGGTGGCGCTGTTGGGCATCCGGGTCGGCCCGCTCGATGACCGGTTCGGAGTCGAGGTGCCAGCCCTGGCCGCACTGCACCGCCCGGAGCTTGCGCTTGCGCTCAGCGCACGAGGGGCAGACCGAGGCCAGGGTGTGCCCGCAGGGCACGTCGAAGCGTTCGCTCTCGCCGGTGGTCAGGTTGACCCGCCGCATCGGCACCGGCCGGATGCACACCCCGTGCTCGACCGCCACCGCCTTGACGACCTCCCGCGCCAGCGGGGCCAGCGTCTTGACCGGCGCTGTCGTCTGTTCGGGACGGCCGGTCATGCGGCCTCCGGCCGGTAGGTGCCACCCGACAGGGCGTAGGCGACCATCTGCCGGATGTCCTCGTCCGACACGTACGCCGCCCGCACCCGCACCGGATCCGGGCAGGTCTCCAGCCGGACGAACCCGACACCGGCCCCGACCTCCGGAACGGTCGAGATCTGGTCGGCCAGCGCGCCCCGGTCCCGTGCCCCGTCGCCCAGGACCATGTCGACCTGTTCGTCCTCATCCAGCCGCAGCGCGATCCGGTCGGGGAACAGGTTGCGCAGGTTGTTGACCTCTTTGCGGGCGTCCTGCTGGGCGCCGAGCACGCAGTAGCCCACCGACCGGCCCTGACTGGTCAAGATCGCCAACGCGGATTCGGCCCGCTTGCGCAGGTCGCGTTCGGGGCTGTAGGCGGTCAGGAACGCCAGCTCATCCACCACGATCAGCCGGAACGGATGCTCCACCGAGGGGACGAACGTGCGGGTGTGGCCGGCGAACTGGTCGGCGCGGGCGTTCATGTCGCCAGCGGCCTCCTCCAGCAGCGCGACCATCCCACCGCCAGGGTCGGAGGAGTACCGGCCGAACCGCTCGAACAACACGCGGCCGTAGGACAGCTCCATCCGTTTGGGGTCGATGGCCCACACCTCGACCAGCCCGGCGACCATCAACGGCAACACGCCACGGATCACCGACCACAACACCGAACCCTTGCCCGACCCGGTCGCGCCCGCCACCAGGACGTGCGTGCCGAGGAGCCGCAGCCGCCACGGCGAACCGTCCTCCAGGCGGCCGACCTCCACCGCCCGCAGGTCCACCGCAGATGCGTCCGGAATCGGCAGCGCCGGAATCGGGGAGGCCAGGGCGTCGATGCGGACGAACTCCAGCCACACACGGCCCGGCCGATCCCCCTCCCGGACCCGCACCAGGGTCGCGCCGAAACCGTGCGCCAGGTTGGCCGCCACCTTCTCCCAGGCGTCGGGAGCCTGCCCGCGAAGCATCTGCACCAGCAGCCGGTCCGACGCGGCCCCGCACTCGACCCGCCGCAGCGTCGGCAGGTACTCGCGGCCACGGTGGGTTTTCGTGAGTCCGGCGGTGACCAGGACCGGTTGCCAGTGCCGCCGGTACACCCACCAGCCCCGCCACCACGACCACGCCGGACGGTAGACCCGGCGCACGAACGACGCCCGATCCACCGCCGCCCACACCCCCAGGCCGACCACGACCACCAGGCCGACGAGGGCGGGCACGTGCCAGCCGTACCGCCAGGCCAGCCAGCCGGCCCCCACCACGGCACCGGAGACGATCGGGTGGCGCAGGCAGAACACCACCGCGCGGGCCAGGAGGCGGAGCAGGTTGACGAGCAGGACCAGGCCCTCGGGCATGTGCCAGATCGGCGGCGCTCACTTCGGCGCGGCGAACGGATCCCGTTGGGCTTCGACGGCGACGTTGTCGCCCGGCTTGACCTTGCGGAACTCCCACGACATACGCTTGTTCACCTCTTCACTTCTGCACTGGTTGGGGAGAGAACCGGGGCGGCTGGAGGGACCAGCTCCAGCCGCCCCACCGTGCGAGTCAGGCCGCCGACGTGTCCGGAATGGACGTGTCGCAGCGGCAGGCATTTTCGGAGTGCTGGCGCTCGATCTCGGCGACGTAGGCCGTGATCGCCTCGGCCAGCCGGTGCGCCGTGGCCAGGTCGTCATCGGTCGCCAGGCCACGGGTCGCGGGCGAGATCATCAGGCTGAGGTCACCGGCGCTGATGCTCAGGATCGGCCCGCTCTCCGGCCGGTCCGGGTACGTGGAGCAGGCAATGTAGGCGTCCGCGCCCAACAGCACGCTCAGCGACATGAACGAGGACCGGGTCACGCCGCCGCCCCCTTGCCGGTCCGGGCCGAGGAGCGTCCGGAGCGGTAGAGCCGTTCGACCTCAACCGCGTAGGCCGCCGCCTGTTCGGCCAGCCGCCGGGCGAACTCGACCTCACCGGCCCCGAGCCGTTCCGGAAGGGTCAGGGTGACCAGCAGCCGACCGGCCGAGACGGTGAACAGCGGTGTGCGCGAGCGGAACGCCTTGAACTCGCTGGAGGCCCCGGACCCGACCGGCAGCGACAGCGCCGACACCCGCCCCGCCATCAGGCCGCGTCCTTACCGGCCGCCGGACGAGCACCGCCCCGACCCGCCGCCGGAGTGTTGGGAGCCTGGACGCCGGTCGCCCGGTAGGAGTAGGCGATACGGGTGATCGGCTCACCCTGCGGGTTCTTGCCGGACACCTCGACGTACGGCGTCACCGTCATTCCGGTGAACTCCACCGGCCTAAACGGCCCCATCACCGGCTCCGGCAGCACCGGGCACTCCCGCGCGATGACCCGGACCCGGATCGCCGACGCCTTGTGCTTGGCGGCCGGGTCGGCGTCGTACACGTCCACCACCCACACCGGCAGGCCGGTGTCCTTGTCGATCTCCTGCCGCTTGGTGTCGAAGTTGGTCAGCGGCTCGGCCTGCCCGGTGGCGTAGACGCCGTGCGGGAACACCTGCCCGAACTCCACCGGGATCCGTCCCTGGATACCCATCCACATCACTCCTTCTCCGTATGTCCACTCGTCCGATCAAGTGGACTACTGTCAGCATAGGTGACCAACTCATGCGGACAAGTGGTGGAGTAGGTGACCTAGATCACATTGGAGTGATCAGTCGGGGACGCTGTAGACGTCTTCCAGCTCATGGAGCGTGCCGGGCATGACGACCTCGACCGCGAACAGCGCCGCATCGGTGGCATCATGCGCGGTCGCCAGGATCGACAAGACCGGATCAGAGGAACCGACCTGGAGCAACGTCGGCTCGTCGGCATCAGGCAGGCGAGCGGTGAGCCGTTCGGCGATGTGGTCGATGCGCAACTGCCTGACAGAGCGCAGGTGCGCGCGGACACCGACCGGCAGCGGTGAGTCCGATCCAAGATCGGTGCCGTAGGCCAGTTCCGGCGGAAACCAGCAGGTCACCAACTCGGAGGGCACACCGTCCCGCGTGCTCACCCAGCGCCGCATGACCAGCGAGGCGCCCTCGCCCAGACCCAGCACGGCCACCACGGGCGAGGGTGCCGGCACCGTGCCCACCTGGACGAGACTCACGCCGTCGCGGGTCTCTGGTTGGTCGAGCACCGCCAGGCCGGGCCGGGTGACCTCACGTTCGGATGCAGGCCGCCCCTTCACGAACGAGCCCCGCCCGTGCTCACGGACGATCCACCCGTCCTGTTGGAGCATCTGCAACGCCCGGACCACGGTGGTACGTCCGACCGCGAACTCTCGCACGAGCTGCGATTCCGAGGGCAGCATCGAGCCGGGCGGGTACTGGCCCTCCTCGATCCGCCGCCGCAACTCCAGCACGACACGCGCGTACTTGGGAGGCTCGAAATCCAGACTCGGCATGGCGACCACCTGACGACTTGGGTACATGAGCGCACAAGCGCCTACGGCACTCTAACGCCCCCCGCCCCAGCCCGTCACCCCCGACCCCAGCCCTGACCAGGACTTTCAATCAGCCCACGAGGGGAAGAGGTCATCAATCCGTCTCACGGCACAGGGCCAGGCAGACCGTCACATGCAGATGGACCAGCGCCATCGCCGGGGCGAGCGGCGCATCCGCCGGAGGCGGTGACCACGCGGCACCCGGAGGGGTGCGCATGACCTCGGCCATCCACTCCCGAAATCCGCGATCGGAGCAAAACCCGGTGTGCTCTGCGGCGATGTCGTCCGGGGACCGGCCGGTCAACCGCGCCAGCTCCCACACCCCGCCTTGCACCGTGGCCGCCAGCATCCCCAAGAACCGCAACTGACCGTGCCGACGAGACAACTTGACGGCCAACCGTTCCACCTCAAGGAACGCCTGTTCGCTGACCCGGCCCCCCTCGGAGTCGCCGTAGGGGAGGCGCAACCCCGCATCCAGCAGCCGACGAACATCACGTGCCGCACTGGCCCGCCCCACCACCTCACCCCGTTCCCATGCTGCCGTGCCCTCGATGGTGCTGGGAGCCGTACACCGGCCAGAACCCCAGTGCCCCGCGGATCTGCATGCGCAGGTCGTCCGGTTCGGGTGATTCGAGCATGCGCCAGCCGCCGGGGCCGGGCACCATCGCCCGCCACAGGCCGGAGGCCAGCCCGTACCAGATCGTGATGTTGGGGAACTCGTCGCCGAACTCCCGTCGCGTCAGCCGCCAGACCGCTTCCAACTGGTCGGCGCGTACGGCGGGAACCCAACGGCCCGCCTCGTCCGTCGCTGCTGCTGCCCCGCTCACGCCGGTTCCCTCCAGGGGTCAGTGACGATTGCGCGCGCTACGCCCTCGGGGTCATCGGCCGGGCCGATGGTCCGCCCGTCGCTCCAGACGAACCACCATTCGCCGTCGGTGAAGTCACAGGCGATGTCCTCCGGCGGCCGGACCGAATGCGGGTAGATGACCCGCAGCACCACCGGGCCGTGCCAAGCCCGCACCAGCGAAGCGCCGAACCCGTCGCCGTCCTTTTCCAGACAGAGGCGCAGGGCCTCCAGGTGGGTCACACGCGGGTCAGACGCCGACCCCTCAGCGCCCGCCACCACATGCAGGTCAACGCCATGCAGCGCCGCGCGGCGAGCGTGCCTGCCGCTACGCCCCGGCATCGGGCACCGCCAGGCCCTTGACCGCCACGACCGCCTCATGCAGGCGCGCGTCATCGGCCGGAGCGATCATCACGCCGTTCGCCGATCGGAACCACAGCTCACCGCCGCAGTCGTCCCGGACCTGGCAGCGCACCTGCACCAGCACCCCCGGCCCGCCGGAGACCACCAGCAGCGGATCGGACTCCGCCAGCTCCACCGCGAACCCATGCGCCCGCAGCGCTTGCGCCAACGCCCACAACCGCACCCGCTGCAAGTCCCGCTCCCGAGGGGCATCCATCGCCCGCCCCGCACCACGCATGAACCCATCACCTCCTGGCCGCTCCAACAGCACGCCAAGCACGCACCTCGACCACCGATCAGCGATCCGATCCCGGCGACCGAGGCAGCCGGCCGCCTCCGTAAACCCCGCAGGCTCCTCACGCCGCCCGCGTCGCCCGTGGAGGGCTGCACTTCAAACAAGGCGTACGTGCCAGCCCAGGCCCCGACCGCTCATCCCGCCGCCCGACCAACACCGCCCGGCGAGGATGAAGCCACTTCCAGCCACGCCCACCGCAGGACGTGCACTCCCTTACGGAACGCTCACCCCTCATACCTCTAGGCTTCCGAGGCACCGAGCGAGTTCCCATGTCTCACCCCCGCCTCAGCGCTGAACTTTGACTGCACTTCGGTTAGATCACCCGCCCTCCGCGGGCTCACTGATCAGCCGCAATGTCAGACTTGAGTGCATGGCGGAACTCGACGGCGCACCTGTCGCCCCCGAAGCGCTCCAGGCCCTAGGGCTGATCAACTATGGTCACTTCACGTCCATGCGCGTCGATGACCAGCACGTACGCGGACTCTCGCACCACCTTGACCGACTGGTTCGTGATTGCCGAGAAGTGTTCGATGCCGACCTGAACCGTGACAAAGTGCGCGAATACATCCGGCGCGCGATCAGAGACAAGCCCGGATCGTTCGTGGTCCGGGTCACCGTCTTCGACCCGGACCTAGAGCTGGGACGCCCCGGAGCAACGGCCGAACCTCGCATCCTGGTCACCACGCGTCCGGCCGGAGCCTGGCCGCCGCCCCCGATGCGCGTCCAGTCAGCCAGCTATCGCCGCGATCTGCCCCACGTTAAACACATCGGTCTCTTCGGCCAATTGTGGTGCCGCCGGAACGCCCAGCTCAACGGGTTCGATGACGCCCTGTTCATCGACAGCTCATCCTTTGTCACCGAAGGTGCGACGTGGAACATCGGTTTCTACGACGGTGACCGCGTCATCTGGCCGAGCGCCGATGTCCTGCCAGGCGTGACCATGCGACTGATCACCCAAGTTCACGAGCAGACCATCACGGCTCCGGTCAACCTTCGCGATGTGCCCAGCATGGAAGCCGCGTTCGCTACCAACACCACCGTAGGCGTTCGCCCGATCACCGCAATCGACAACGTGCAACTACCGGCCGAGCATCCCATCTTCGAGACACTCCGCAAGGAATACGAAGAGATCCCGCCAGAGCGCATCTGACGGTCAGCGATCCCCTAAAACCCTCCAGGAGAATTATTGCCCATCACCATCAAACTCTGGTCAGGCCGTGAAGCGCGAGCCCTCCGCGAGGCAAAGCGGATGAGCATCCGTGATTTCGCTGCACATCTGGGCGTCAGTGAGCGCATGGTTTCCAAGTGGGAGAAAGAAGCGGAGAACATCCATCCTCGGCCGGTGAACCAACAGGCCCTCGACTCATCCCTAGCGGCTTCCACCCCGGAAGAACAAGAGCGGTTCGCCGCATTGGTCGGCGAAACGGTCCAGCACACCCCCGCCGCCGTACCCGACACCCAGGCCAGTGCACCACCAGGCGAACCGCTCCCGCTGAACGAACCACACCAAGTCCGCCACCCCATCGACGGGAAGCTAATGACCCTGGTCGATGCTGGTGTCTTCCTGGCGGGAGAGAAGGACGAGCCCGTTTACCTGCCCGCGTTCTATATTGACGTTTTCCCCACCACGAACGCCGACTACGCCCGTTTCGTCGCAGCAACCGGCCACCCTGCTCCCCAGCACTGGAAAGACAACAGCCCGCCGGACAACCTGCTAGACCACCCCGTGGTGTTCGTCACCTGGCACGACGCCACCGCATACGCCCAGTGGACCGCCAAGGCTCTACCCACCAGCCAACAATGGGAGAAGGCCGCCCGAGGCACCAGAGGTGACACCTATCCTTGGGGTAGCCAGCTCACCCCCGCGAAATGTAACGTCCGCGAAAGCGGAATCCGTACCACCACCCCCGTCAACCGCTACCACAGCGGCGTAAGCCCATATGGCGTCTACGACATGTGCGGCAACGTCTGGGAGTGGTGCTCCACCCAGTCCGAGCCGGGCCGCTACGAACTCAAGGGCAGCGCCTTCACCAGCCCGTTCAAACGCTGCACGCCTGCGAACTTCAACGATGCCTCCGCCGACATGCTTGACGATGACACCGGCTTCCGCTGCGTCACCCCCGCCGAAACCATGCGCGCCCTCCTGAAGATGAACAGCTAGCGGCCCCCGCAATCGTTGCCGAATTCAGCTTTTTGAGATCAAGGCGGCGGCGCTGCGCGCCGCCGCTGCGGCCCGCCGGCCACGCCGCCCGGCGCGTGCGGCGTGGGCGCCGGTCCCCGGGCGGCGAACCGCCGGGCCGCACACGACGACATCGCTACGTCATGCCTCCCGACCTACTCGCGCTTCGGCTGTGCATCGGTTCCCCGGGGTACAGTGACGGCCTCCGAGTAGACACCGAAGGTGACCATGGCCGCGGAACTGGCCCCGGAGTTGAAGCATGCGCTGAGGCACTTGCGCAAAGTCCGTTCACGACGACCGTGTGAGTCCGAGGGCTTGGCGGCATTTGCGGACTGGCGTGAGGAGATGGCCGGGGCTCTGGAGTTGCTTGCCCGCCATCTCCTCTACGAGGAGGACCGTGCGCAGGCCGCAGCAGAGGCCGCCCAGGCGCGAAGCGAAGCCGCGCAGATCCGAGCGCAGGCCAGACCTTAGAACGGTGCCTCCGGCGGGGGCACTCCGGCTCCGAGAAGCCCAGGCGTACCCGTGACGGTGGTCTGTGGTGACGGTGGAAGCCTGGTCTGCCCGCCTACCGCCGTCCCAGGCACAGCCGAGCAGACCAGGGCCAGGCCGCGAAGGTCGTTCGTCCAGTGGGGCGCTCCACCTTCACGGCCTGGCCCTGGCCCGCTCCCCGGAGGGTGGGACGACGGCAGACGGGAAGACCAGGCAGGGTGAGCCGTGCCGCGAAGCGCGGCGAACAGCCAGATCAGAGGCCCGCCGTCGTGCCATTAGCGTGCCATTAGGGGTGGTGATCAGGGGGCAATCACGGTCACTTGCGGATCATGGGGTGCGCTGGTCAGAGGGGGGATCGGGGGTGATCTCCGCGGATTTGCAAGCCAGGTGTCAGGGGTTCGAATCCCCTAGGCTCCACCCAGCCGAAAGCCCAGGTCAAAGCCTCATGCTCCGCCTGGGCTTTGATCGTTTGAGGGGGCTTGCCGGCGTGTGCGCCCGGTGCATGCCCGATCGGGTACGGCGTGCGGTGATCGCGTTGGGCTCGTCCGGCGCATGCGGGGTGGGCGCCGGTCGCCGGGCGGTCGCAAGACGTCGGCTATGTGATCATCTAGCGGTGAGCTACGACCTGCCGTATGGGAGGGCGAACGCCCTGAAAGCGACGAGCAGGCCCTCCGAATCCATAAGGCCTTGTACAACAAGTACATCGCCAGTCGCGTCGACATCCCGCCGACGCCTTTGATCGCCGGTTCGTCCGGCTCCTGTTGCAGCGCTGGCCCGAGCTGAGCGAGGACGAGAACACGCCGTGGTCGACGGCGCCGCTCATCAACGAGGCCTGCGGTCCCTACATCTATTTCCCGTGTCGCTCAGCCGAGCCGGTGAGGCGTCCGCCTACGCGGCCGAAGTCGCGGCACGGCTGGGTCTGGTCTGCTTCGACGTGCAGTCGTGTCGGCTCTGCTGACGCCGGGCCCTTGACCGGACCCCTCATGGTCTGAGGCAGAGGAGCTGCGGTTTTTTCAGGGAATTGAAGCGGGGGACTGCGCCGTGCCGTCTTTCCGGTGCGCCCGGCCGCTTCCGGTGGACGCCCTTCGTCCCCGGTGGTGACGGCGTGGTCCTTCACAGATCGCTCCTGTGCCGTCCTTCTCCTGTCTTCGCGAGTGCTCAGGCGCCGGCTTGCGGGCCGGTGCCGCTTCTCGGCGGCAGCGGTCGCTGGGGAAACCTCCCCTGCATCCGGACGCCCGAAGCGGCCGGGCGCATGGCAAGGATGTAAATCGCTGGAACATGTGTCCCGCGCCGTGCGAACGTTGAGAAGCGGTGGGTTCTGGGCGCCCGGGAATGATCTGAAGAGGAAGGGCATGACCGACACGCTGCTGCTGACGGGAGTGGTCGGGTCCACCGCCTACGGCCTGGCCGGGGCCGATTCCGACGTGGACGTGCTCGGCGTGTACGCGGCCCCCACCACGGTGTTCCACGGGTTGCACCCGCCCACCGAGAGGACGGCCACGAAGGTGAGCACCGACCCGGACCGCACCCTTCATGAGGCCGGCAAGTTCGCCAGGCTGTGCCTGTCGGGCAACCCCACGGTGACCGAGCTGCTGTGGCTGCCGGAGGAGCTGTACCAGGTCCGCACGCCGCTGGGGGAGGAGCTGATCGGCATCCGCACGGCGTTCTTGAGCGCGCCGCGCGTCCGTGACGCCTACCTGGGGTATGCCACCCGGCAGTTCCGGAGGCTGGAAGCCCGGGGGGACGGGTCGTTCAGCGCCGACACCCGCAAGCGGGTGGCCAAGCACGCCCGGCACCTGGCCCGTCTCGTCCACCAGGGGCTGGAGCTGTACCGCAGTGGGCGCCTCACCGTCCGGCTCGCCGACCCCGAGTGGTACCTGGACTTCGGGGCACGGGTCGCCGCCGGGGATTTGGATGTGGCACGGGCGCTGATGGCCCGGGGGGAGGCCGACTACGCCGCCGCGCGCACCGTGCTGCCGGAGCGGCCCGACGAGGATGCCGTCGAGCGGTGGCTGCTGAGGGTCCGCGCCGCCCACTACACGCACCCGTGCTGCAAGGGGGATTGAGGTGACGTCCCGGACGGCGAGCGCACTTTCCCTGACAGGCGGCCTCCAATAGATTACTCTCTGTGATTTCAGGGAGTGGGGAGCGTGTGTCCGGGACGTTCCCGTTGACGCGGCGCAGGGTGCTGCTGTCCGGGGCGGTGGCCGCCACGGTGGCGGGGATCTGCGGCGGGACGTCCCGTCCGGTGTCGGGCCGGGGGCGGCCCAACGTGCTGCTGCTGGTCACCGACGATCAGCCGTTGCACACCGAGTGGGCCATGCCGGTTCTGCGCGACATGATCAAACGGAGCGGTGTGCGTTTCACCCGCGCCTATGCCACGACGCCGCTGTGCGGGCCGTCCCGTGCCTCGATCCTGTCGGGGCGGTACGCCCATAACCACGGGGTGCTGCAGAACGGCCGTCCCGAGCGGCTGGATCAGAGCACCGTCCTGCCCCGCTACCTGCGGGAGGCCGGGTACCGCACCGCGATGTTCGGCAAGTACCTCAACGGCTGGGACGTCCACCAGGCTCCGCCGCACTTTGACGAGTACGCCCTCATGCACCCGCCCAAGTACGGCGAGACCTGGTGGAACGTCAACGGGAAGGTGAGCAGGAAGCGCGCCTACAGCACCTCCCTCATCAGGGACCACGCCGTGCGGTTCCTGCGGCGGCACCGCGCGAGCGGACGCCCGTGGTTCCTGTACCTGACTCCCTACGCCCCCCACGCGCCGTTCACCCCTGAGGCGCGGTATGCGAATCTGAGCGTCCCTTCATGGCGCGGCAACCCCGCCGTCGCCGAGTCGGATAAGCGGGACAAGCCGTTCTATATTCGGCGGTCCGACCCCGATCTTCACCGTGCCCGCCGCATCCGCGCCGGTCAGCTGCGCACCTTACGCTCCGTGGACGACCTGCTCGGCGCGGTGCGGGACGAGCTGCGCGCCCAGCGCCGGCTGGACGACACGCTCATCATCGTCATCAGCGACAACGGCTACTGCTGGGGGGATCACGGCTGGCACGCCAAGAGCGTCCCCTACTCCCCCGCGGTCCGCATCCCGCTGTACCTGTCGTGGCCGGCCGGCGGGCTCGGCAGGGGCGCCACCGACGACCGGCTGGTGGCCAACATCGACATCATGCCCACGATCTTGGACGCGGCGGGCATCGATCCCGGCGCCGCGAGACTGGACGGCCGGTCGCTGCTGCGTCCCGGGGAACGCGACCGGCTGCTGTTGGAATGGTGGAAGAGGGGCCCGGGGCAGGCCGGGCATAGCTGGGCGGCCACGGTCACGCGGGACTACCAGTACATCGAGCACTACGACACCATCTTGCGCCGGGGCAGGCCGGTGGGGTCGGGAGCGGTGGTGCATCGCGAGTACTACGACTTGCGCAAGGACCCGCACCAGCTCACCAACCTGCTGCACCGCACGGGGTCCGGCGTGGCGCGGCGGCTGGACGTGGCGGGTCTGTCCGCCCGCCTGGCGGCCGACCGGAGGGCCTGACCGCGAACCGCCGTCCCGCATCCGCGCGAGTTCCGCTTCGGGGCGTGCCCGGACCCGCTGAAGCGGTCGCCGGACGAGTCGTTCCCGCAAGGGCCGCGGCCGGGCTCAGCCGGCGGCCTCCTCGCGGAGCTTGTCCTGGAGGATCTGCATGTCCTCCTCGGCGGCGCCGGTGGCGAGCTGGGACAGCTCCTGCAGCGAGACCACGGAGGAGCGCTGGCGCAGCGGCGGGACCCAGCCCTTGTCCGGGTCGTGGCGGCGGAGGATCTTGGCGGGGACGCCGCCGATGACGCAGTGGTCGGGGAACTCGCCGCGGACCACCGCGCCGCCGGCCACCGCCACGTTCCGGCCCAGCTTGGTGCCGGGCAGGATGATCGCGCCGGTGCCGATCCAGCAGCCGTCCCCGATGACCACCGGTTTGTTCTCGGGCCACTGGCGTCCGATCGGGGTGTCCAGGTCGCTGTAGCTGTGGTTCTGGTCGGTGATGTAGACGTTCGGCCCGGTGAAGACGTCGTTGCCGATCTCGATGGACTGGTGGCCGACGATGTAGGTGCCGCGGCCCAGCGAGCAGCTGTTGCCGATCTTGACGATGATGTCCGGGCCCAGGTCCAGACCGGGGACGAACCCGGCGGAGATGGTCACATGGGTGCCGATCAGGGTGTGGTCCCCGATGGAGATCCACCGCTCGCCGTAGATGGCGCCGGTGGGGAATCCGATGCAGGCGCCTTCGCCGAAGTAGGCGAAGCGGTACCGGCCCGGGGTGGACGGGGTGATCTCACCCTGCCGTTGAATCCATTCCCAGCCGCGGTGCACGGCCGCGTGGAGGCAACGGCGGACCCCCGAGGCCAGAACGTGTTTCAGCGACATGCGGCACACGCTACCCGCTGGTAAACCCTCGCAGGAAAGTACCCCCATTGACAAATCCGGAGCTTCCGGATGCCAAAACTCTCAGTGGCCGCCCGCCACGGGGGTTCTCACCGCGGCAGGGGCACGCCGGTGTGCCGCTTCCGCCGGTTGAGGAGGGCAGTGACGCGATGACGCACGCCCGCCGGCGGGCGTGCGGGTCTTCTCCACGCGGGCTTCACCGGTCAGAGGGGCGGCCCGGCCGGTGAACCTTGTCGGCGCGTCGGGGACGGGGACTTCAGCGGTGTCCGGTGCCGTGCCGTTGTCCGGGCTGCTCGCCTTAATCCGCGGAGATGGCGTGGCGGAAGGGCGCGCCGCCGGGCGGTCGTGCCGTTCAACACCTGGCCCCGGGGCATCGGGGACGGGAGCCCAGGCGGTGTCCGAGGCCATGACGTTGCAGGTCACAGCACCTCTTTGACCCCGAGGCCCCCGTCCTCCCAGCGGGAAGGTCGTGTTGAGAGGGTTCAGCGGAGCCGCGGCGGCATGGGCTAAGGCGTCGTCGTCGGCTCCGGCATCCGCTCGCCCAGGGTGTGCGCTGCGGAGCGCCGGGATGCGAGGGCCCCGGCGGCCCCCGCCGCCGCGATCATGCCCAGCATCACCAAAGCGGCGTTACGGGCGCGGTTCGCCGGTTTCGGGGGTTCGAGCCGGTGGGCGGTGTCGGCCAGCATCGCGCTCAGCCGGGGCGCCAGGTCCCGCTCCACATAGCCGGCCGCGCGTTCCAGGCGGGGGGCGCTCCAGCCGCGCGCCTCCAGCAGCCGCTCGGCGGCGAACTCGCGGGAGTGCCGCATCGCCGGGCCGAGCCGGACGGCCGCGGTCACCGCGCCCTGCCGGGCCGCCTCCTGCATCCGGCGCAGCGGGGATGCGTCGACTTCGACCTGCGGTCTGCGGCGGACTGATATCAAAGGGGACACGCTACCCTCCCTGTCTGCGAGGTACCGCCCAGCACCCTTCCCGCAGGGCGCCGGGTAAACCACGCCTGTGGGATGATGCGATCACGCACCGTAAGGCAGATACCGGCCCGAGCCCTGGGTAGGAACGGGCGGGTCATGAAACCGGGGTCCGGCCGGACGGGGCGGGACGCCCGGTGGGACCCGACCCGCAGGGCCCGTCTCTCCCACCGCGGCGGGCGCCCAGAACGTTAAGGAGGCGGCCTTTCATGGCTGAAGAGCTCATCGCGACCCTGAACACCACCTTCGGGCCGATCTCGCTGCGGCTCTTCCCCGAGCACGCGCCCAAGACGGTGGCGAACTTCGTGGGGCTGGCGGAGGGCACACGGCAGTGGACCGACCCGCGGACCGGCCGTCCCTCCAACGCGCCGCTCTACAACGGGACGATCTTCCACCGGGTGATCGACGGGTTCATGATCCAGGGCGGCGACCCGCTGGGCACCGGCACCGGCGGCCCCGGTTACCGGTTCGAGGACGAGGTGGACTCGGGGCTGAAGTTCGACCGCCCCTACCTGCTGGCGATGGCCAACGCCGGGCCCAACACCAACGGCTCGCAGTTCTTCATCACCTTGACGGTGGAGCAGACCGCGCACCTGACCGGCGCGCACACCATCTTCGGGGAGGTCATCTCCGGGCACGACGTGGTGGACCGGATCGGCAAGGCCCCCACTGGCCCGCGCAACCGTCCGCTGCAGGACATTACGATCGAATCGGTGACGATCGAGCGTCGCCAGTCGTAAGTCAAGGGTGTGAACGGCACGTCCGCACCCGTGCGAGGAGCATGAGCGGTGGACGCACAAGCCCCTGGGGCGCCCGCGGAGGCGCCGACCTGCTACCGCCACCCGGGCCGGGAGACCTACGTCCGCTGCACGCGGTGCGACCGGTACATCTGCCCGGACTGCATGCGCGACGCCGCGGTGGGCCACCAGTGCGTGGAGTGCGTCCAGGAGGGCAGCCGGACCGTGCGCCGGCCGCGCACGGTCTTCGGCGGTCAGATCCCGGCGACCCCCGTGGTCACCTACACCCTGATCGCGCTGAACGTGCTGGTGTACCTGGCGCAGCTGTCCTCATCGCGGATCGTGTACGACTTCGCGATGGTGGGGGTGCGGTTCGACCCCTACGGCGAGATGCACGGGGTGGCCGACGGTGAGTGGTACCGGCTGATCACCGCGGCCTTCCTGCACTCCCAGCCCGGCGGCGGCTCCTTCGGCGTCACCCACATCCTGTTCAACATGTGGGCGCTGTGGGTGATCGGCCCGCAGCTGGAGCAGGTGCTGGGGCGCTGGCGGTTCACCTCGCTGTACCTGCTGTCGGCGCTCGGCGGCTCGGTGCTGCTGTACCTGGTCGACCCGACCGGCGCCGCGGTGGGCGCCTCCGGGGCGATCTTCGGCCTGTTCGGCGCGTTCTTCGTGATCGCCAAGCGGCTGAACGCCCCGGCCGGGGGCATCGTGTTCCTGCTGGTGCTCAACCTGGTGATCACCTTCACCGTGCCGGGGATCTCCTGGGAGGGGCACATCGGCGGGCTGCTGACCGGCGGGCTGCTGACCGCCGTGTACGCCTACCTTCCGCGCGTCCAGGGGAGCGATCACCAGCGTCGCACCGTGATTCACGCGGTGGCCGTCGCCGCCCTGCTGGCCCTGTTCATCGCGCTGGTCGCGGTCAAGACGTCCGAGCTCACCGGGCTGCTTTCCTTCTGAGCGGCCCGGCGTCCCGGGCACGGTGAAGTCTCCACGGCACGGGTGTGGAAGTCGTGTCCACACCCTGTGGATAACTTTCGTGGATTGGGACGGGCCGAAGATGGGTAAAGATTCAACCCCTTGAATTCGCCGAAACCGGCCGGGGCGTCAACGCCAGCGAGTGGACAAGATGACGCCCAGGATGATGGAGCCGAACCCGATCCCCAGGTTCCAGTTCCCCAGGTCGCTCATCAGCGGCACGTCCGTGGCGGTGCTGGCCGTCACGTAGAAGGTGGCGATCCACACCAGCCCCGCCAGCCACAAAAAGAGCATGGTCGGCACCAGCCAGCGCGGGCTGACGGCGGCCTTCTGCGACCGCTGCGGCGGGGTGTAGACGGCCTTCTTGCGCACTTTCGACTTGGGCACGGTGGCTCGTTCTCCTCACGGCGGACGGCACGCGGCGCGATGGTCCGCGCATGGCTGTTTCGTCGGATAGCGTAGCCGCTGGTGAGCAGCGTACGGCCTGACGGCCGATGGGGCGAGACCCCGGCGGGCGAACGCGCGCAGGCCGCCCTCATCGCAGCCGGCCCATGTGCCCGGTCACGGCCGGAACGCCCCGCGGCGCGGTTGCGGCACAGTGGATCTTTTTCGACACTCGTTTCGGGCCGGCCCCTCCAGCGGGCCGGTGCGCCGCGCAGGCGAAAAGAATCGGTACGGACCTAGCCGGGACGAGTCGAGGACGGAACACTGCGAGTCATCATCCGCGGCCTGGGCGAGCTGTGCATCACCGCCGGGCTGATCCTGCTGCTGTTCGTGACCTACCAGCTGTGGGGCACCGACCGGTACACCCGCCAGCAGCAGGACCGGCTCAACAAGGAGCTGCTGCGGTCCTGGAACGCCCCCGACGAGAAGATCACCACCGAGAAGGTCAAGCTCGGCGGCGGGCTGGCACTGCTGCGCATCCCCCGGCTGGGGAGCAAGTACCGGTATGTGATCGTCGAGGGCGTCGAACCCGAGGACCTGCGCAAGGGCCCCGGCCACTACCCGGGCAGCGCGATGCCCGGCCAGATCGGCAACTTCGTGGTCTCCGGCCACCGCACCACCTACTCGGCCCCCTTCAACCGCATCGACCAGCTGCGCCGCGGCGACCGCATCCTCATCGACACCCGCCGCAAGCAGTACGTCTACAAGGTCACCGGCCACCGCATCGTCAAGCCCACCGCCGTCGAGGTGACCGCGCCCGTGCCGTTCCACCCCGGCCGCAAGCCCACCAAATCGCTGATCACTCTCACCACGTGCCATCCCAAGTACTCCGACGCCAAGCGCCTCATCGTCTTCGGGGAACTGGCCGAGCAGCGTTCCCGCCGGGTCGCGGCCCCGGCCGGGCGGTAACCTCCCATCGGGATAGGAGGTCCCGTGTACGGATGGATCTGGCGGCACCTGCCGGGGCGGGGACCGGTCCGCGCACTGATCGCCGCGGGGCTGGTGGCGGTGGCCGTGCTGCTGCTGTGGTACGTCGTCTTCCCCTGGGCCGAGTCGAAGGTCCGCTTCGATGAGAACACCGTCGAAGGCGGCTCCGTCGGCACTCCCGGCCCGGCCCCGGCCCGGACGGCCGATGAGCGCTGACGGCCCCCGCGTGCTGGTCGTGGACAATCACGACAGCTTCGTGTTCAACATCGTCCAGTACCTGCTGGAACTGGGCGCCGACTGCGTGGTCAAGGACCGCTCGGATGTGACGGTGGACGACGCCGCCGGCGTGCACGGCGTGCTGCTGAGCCCCGGCCCCGGCCATCCCGCCGACACCGGCGTCTGCCTGGAACTGGTGAAGGACGCCGAGCGGCGGCGCCTGCCGCTGCTGGGGGTCTGCCTGGGGCACCAGATCATCGGCCATGTCTACGGGGCCGCGGTCCATCGGGCGCCCGAACTCGTCCACGGCTACACCAGCCCCATCGAGCACGACGGCGAAGGGGTCCTGGCGGGCCTGCCGAGCCCGTTCCAGGCCACCCGCTACCACTCGCTGGCGGTGGACCCGGCCTCCGTCCCCCGCGCCCTGAAGGTCACCGCACGCACCCCCGACGGGGTGGTCATGGGACTGCGCCACCGCGACCGCCCCATCGAGGGCGTGCAGTTCCACCCGGAGTCCGTGCTGTCCGAATGCGGCCACCGCCTGCTGGCCAACTGGCTCGCCACCTGCGCTTTCGTGCCCTGAGGGGCGCGTCCGCCAGGCATTGCGAGGATTTTTCAAAAAAATCGGCCGATGTCTGTAACGACCGGCCCGTGAGAGGCGAATCACTCGATGAGGGCCTCCGCCATTGCCCCCGAGTGGCGGAGGCCCTCCTTCGTTTCCCGGCTCCACCCCCGTAACGGGCGGCGCCCCGGCCTCAGCGAAGAGACCGGGGCGCCGAAAGCCGTCAGGGCCGACCGGCCCTCCGGCGGTGCGGATCAGCCGCCACCGCCACCGCCGCCGCCCGGCGGGCCATGATCGTCGCCGGGATCGCCGCCATCGGGGTTCTGCACCACCAGGATGATCACCGTGGTGCCCGGCAGGACCTCACGCCCCGGCTCCAGGCTCTGCTGGACGACCGTGCCCACCTGCTGGTCGGGCGACCGCTGCGGCACCACCTGCACCTGCACCCGCAGCCCGGCCGCGCGCAGCGTGTTGACCGCGTCGGCCTCGGTCTGGCCCACCACGTTCGGCACCCGGACGTTCTCCGGGCCGGACGAGACGATCATGGTGATCGTGGAGCCCTTGGGGGCCTGCGTTCCGGCGGCCGGCGAGGTCTGGATGACCATGCCCTCCTGGACCTCGGAAGAGGGCGAAGAACGCTGGGTGACCTTGAAACCGCTCGCCTCCAGCACCTGCCGGGCGGCGTCGGCCGGCTGGCCGGTGACGTCCGGGACCGCGACCTGCTCGGGCGGCTCGGGGCCCTTGGAGACCACCAGCGAGACCTCGCTGCCGCGCTCGACGCTCTCCCCGGGGGCCGGATCGGTGCTGATCACACGGCCCCGGCGGACCGTGTCGCTGTACTCCTCCTCCACCGAGCCGACTTTCAGCCCGGCCTCCTCCAGCTCCTCCTCGGCGTCCTGCCGCCGCTCGTTGCGGACATCCGGCACCTCGACCATCTGCACGGACGCCGAAGGGCTGGCGGTCGCCCCGCCCTTGCCGCCGCCGCTGGACAAGGCGTAGCCGATGAGCGCGGCACCACCGATGAACAGCGCCACGACCAGCGCCCAGATGGCTATCTTCTTGCCGTTGCGGCCGGACGGCTCGGGGTCCTCATAATTCACCGGGGGCAGCTCGTAACCGGTGTTCACCGGGTGCTGCATCCGGGTGTGCGGAGGCACCCCGCCGGGGCCCGCCGGGCCGCCGGGGACCGGGCTCATCACCCGGGTGCCCTGCGGGGCGGCCCCGCCCATCACCATGGTGGACGCCGCGGGCGCCGACACCGGCATGCCCTGCAGGGCCCGCTGGATGTCGGCGCGGAACTCCGCCGCGCTCTGGTAGCGGAGGTTGGGGTCCTTGGCCATCGCCTTCATGACGATGTTGTCGCACCACTGCGGGATGGCCGGGTCCAGCTGGGACGGCGGGACCGGCTCCTCCCGGACATGCTGGTAGGCGATCGCCACGGGGGAGTCCCCGGTGAACGGGGGACGGCCGGTCAGCAGCTCATACAGCACGCAGCCGGTGGAGTACAGGTCGCTGCGGGCGTCCACCCGCTCGCCGCGGGCCTGCTCCGGCGACAGGTACTGGGCGGTACCGATGACCTGCGCGGTCTGCGTCATGGTGGCGGCCGAGTCGGCCATCGCCCGGGCGATGCCGAAGTCCATCACCTTGACCTCGTGATTGCGGGTGAGCATCACGTTGGCCGGTTTGATGTCCCGGTGGATGATCCCGCCGCGATGGCTGTAGTCCAAAGCCCGCAGGATGCCGTCGGTGATCTCCAGCGCCCGTTCGGGAACCAGCCGCCCGCCCTCGCGGAGCAGGTCGCGCAGGGTGTTCCCCTCGACGTACTCCATCACGATGTAGGGGATGGAGGTATCGCCCACCTGGTCTTCGCCGGTGTCGTAGACCGCGATCACCGAAGGGTGGTTCAGCGAGGCCGCCGACTGCGCCTCCCGGCTGAAACGGGCCTGGAAGACCGGGTCGCGAGCCAGGTCGGAACGGAGGGTCTTGACCGCGACGACCCGGTCCAGCCGCAGGTCCTTGGCACGGTAGACCTCGGCCATGCCGCCACGCCCGACCACTGTCTCGAGCTGGTAGCGGCCACCGAGTAGCCGAGGCTGAGTCATGTCGAATGCACTTTCCCTCGTACGTCTACGCCTACTCCGAACCTAGCCCGTCACCCGTCGTCGGCTCCTCCGGCTCCGGCTCCGGTTCCGGTGGCGGCTCCACCGGTGGTGATGGATCGGGTGAGTTGCCACTCTCCGAAGGGGTCGGCGACGGGCCTTGGGGGGTTGGACTGCCTGTTGTCGGAGAAGGCCTGGGCCTCCCCGTAGAGGACGCGCTGGGCGTCGGAGTCGTTGACGCGGTGAAGTTGTTGCCTGGAGGTCTGGGACCGGGCCAGGCGGGCAGGCTCGGCGTGCCCGTTGGCGATGGTACCCGGCTGGGAACCAGTGAGGACGGCTCGGGGACCACCGATGGAACACGATCCCTGGTCTCCTCGATGCCGGCCGACGGGCCCCGTGACAGCGATCCGGCGGCCACCGCGCCGAGCGCCAGCACCCCGGCGGTCACCGAGGCGATCGCCACCACGGTGCGCCGTTGCACCCTCACCTTCGTGCCCGCGAACGCGACCCGGGATCCCGCGGCGGCGGAGAAGCCCGCCGGGTGCACTCCCGTGAGGGTATCCGCCGTCTCCCCGTCCTCCAACTCCGACCACGTGGCCAGGCCGCCGCTCGGCCGCAGCGCGTCCACGGCGGATCCCCGGACGGTGGCCGGTTCCATGCCGGCCGCCTCGTCCAGCAGGCGGGTGCGCGCCACTTCGGACGTTCCGTCACGGACGTCGCCGTAGCCGTCGTCGAACGCGTCATCGAACGGGTCGCCGAAGCGGTGGGCGGGCAAGGACGCGCCGGAGCCCGCGAGCAGGTCGCGAAACGAGCTTTCCACCGGCTCGCCGGCCTGCAGCGCATCGTGGATCCGGAACGCCTCGTCCGCCACGGCCTGGGCGCTGGGCGGCCGGTCCTCCGGATTCTTGGCCAGCAGGACGCGCACCAGCGTCCGCACCGCCTCCGGGATCTCCTCCGGCAGCTCCGGAGGCGCCTCCCGCACATGCTTGAGGGCGATGGCGACCGGCTGCTCGGCGTCGAAGGGCGGCCGCCCGGTCAGGCATTCGTACGCCACCACCCCCAGGGAGTACAGGTCGGTGGCGAAGGTGATGGGCTGGCCCGAGGCCTGCTCGGGAGAGACGTAGTGAGCGGTGCCCATCACCATGCCGGTCTGGGTGAGGGTGGCGACGTTGAGGCCGCGGGCGATGCCGAAGTCGGTGATCTTCACGACCCCGCTCGGGGTCATCATCAGGTTGCCGGGCTTGACGTCGCGGTGGATGATCCCGGCGCTGTGGGCCACCTGCAGCGCCCGGGCCGCCTGGGCCACCACGTCCAGGGTGGTCTCCACCCCCAGCGCGCCCTGGCGGGCCAGGATCCGCGACAGCGACTCCCCCGACACCAGCTCCATCACCAGGTAGGCCAGGTCGTCGTGCTCGCCGTAGTCGTAGACCTGGGCGATGCCGCTGTGCTGGAGGGCCGCCGCATAGCGGGCCTCGGCGCGGAACCGGGCCCGCGCCTGCTCGTTGCCCACATGTTCCTGGCGCAGCAGCTTAACCGCGACGGGACGGCTGAGCAGCTCGTCGCTGGCCTCCCAGACCTCGCCCATGCCTCCGGTGGCCAGCCGCCGCAGCAGCCGGTACCGGGAGTCCAGGACGAGGTCGGCCGTGGTCACTTGCGGAGAACCTCCCGCATGACGCTGACCGCGATCGGCCCGGCGGCCTGCCCGCCGGAGCCGAGGCCCTGGGTGAACACCGCGAAGGCGTACCGCGGTTCCTGTGCCGGGGCGAAGCCGACGAACCAGCGGTTGTTGTACTCGACGCCGTCGATGTCGGCCGTGCCGGTCTTGCCGGCCACATCGCCCAGGCCCTGGGCGGTGCCGGTGCGGGTCACCTCGCGCATCATGTCGGCCAGCTGGTCGGCGGTGTCCTTGGAGATCGGCCGGGCGTACACCTCCGGCTCGGCCTCCTCGATGACGCTCTGGTCGGCGGCCCGCACCCGCTGCACCAGGTACGGCTTCATGATCTTGCCGCCGTTGGCCGCGGCCGCCGCGATCATCGCCATGTGCAGCGGGGTGGCGCGGTTGTCGCCCTGCCCGATGGAGGCCAGCGCGGTCTTGTCGTCACCGGCGTCGGGGAAGGAGCTCTCCACGGTCGGCATGTCCGGCTCGACCGGGATCTTCTTGCTGAACCCGAACTCCTCGGCCAGCTTCAGCACCCCCTCGGTGCGCAGCCGCTCCACGCCGAGGATCGCGTAGGTGGTGTTGCAGGACTCGGCGAAGGTGAGGATCAGCGGGGCCTGGCCGGAGCCGCCGCAGGCGCCGCCCTCGTGGCTGTTGGGCATCTGGGTCCTGGTGCCGGGCAGCGTGTAGGTCGACGGCGCGGGCACGGTGCTGCTTTTGTTCAGGCCCTGCTCCAGCGCGCCGGCGGCGATCAGCGTCTTGAAGGACGACCCCGGGGAGAAGGTGTCCTCCATCGCGTTGTTGATCAGCGGCTTGAGCCGCCGGTTGCGCTCGTTGACCTGGCCGTCCTTGTTGGGCTTGCCGTCCAGCTCGTTCAGCCGCTCGGCGCCCTTGAGCCCGGTCTGCGGGGCGACCTCGTTGGGGTCGTAGGAGGGGTAGCTGGCCATGACCACGATCGCCCCGGTCTTGACGTCCATCACCACGATCGCGCCGCGCAGGTTCGGGTTGGCCCGGCTGAGCTGCCGGTAGGCCTCGCGCTGGGCGTCGGGGATGATCGTGGTCTCCACGTCGGCGCCGATCGCCGGCCGGCCGATGAACTGGTCGAACCAGCGCTGGTTGGTGATGCGCTTGTCCCGGCCGTCCAGCAGCGAGTGGTAGGCGCGCTCGATCCCCTTGGCACCCCCGTTGAAGTAGCCGGTGATCGGCGCGAAGACCTCGCCGTCCTTGTAGGTGCGGGCGTAGTTCTCGCTGTCCTCCCGCTTGGAGGAGGAGACCAGCACCTCGCCCCCGGCCAGGATCTTGCCGCGCGGGCGCTTGAAGACGTCCAGGTACTGCCGGTTGTTGAGCGGGTGGGTCTGCAGCTTCTCGGCCTGGCTGCCCTGGATGTAGTTGACCTGCACCATCAGGGCGCCGATCAGCAGCAGGGCGAAGACCGTGACCTGCCGCAGCGGCTTGTCCATGTTCATGCTCGCGAACCCCCGATCGCCGGCAGCGCTCCGTCGGTCATCGGATGCTCACCACCTGGGTGAGGCCCTCGTCCTGGATGGCCTGCGGGGCGGGCTGGCGCGCCTGGTGGCTCATCCGCACCAGGATGCCGATCAGGATCCAGTTGGCCATCAGGGACGAGCCGCCCTGCGCCAGGAAGGGCGTCGTCAGACCGGTGAGCGGAATGAGGCGGGTGACGCCTCCGACGATGACGAACACCTGCAGCGCCAGGACGAACGAGACGCCCCCGGCGAAGAGCTTGAGGAAGGGATCACGGGCCGCGATGGCGGTCTTCATGCCCCGTTGCACGATCAACGCGTACAACAGCAAGATCACCATGAGCCCGGTCAGGCCGAGCTCCTCGCCCATGGAGTCGAAGATGAAGTCGCTGAAGGCCAGCGGGGTGCGCCACGGCTCGCCCTGGCCCAGGCCCTTGCCCAGCACACCGCCCTCGCCCAGCGCGAACAGGCCCTTCATCAGCTGGGCGCTGTCGGCGTACTCGCCGCCCATCCGGATGCAGGCGGTCAGCCCGGAGCCGATGGTGTTGCCGGCCTGGATGTAGGGCTCGGTGCCCGGCGCCACCGAGACGACCTTGTCGCCCACCAGGCAGCCGCCGTCGAAGTAGGGGTCGGGGTTCTGCCAGATGCTCAGCCGCTGGTTGACGTGGCCCAGGAACGGAAGCTGGGTGGCCACCAGCACGCCCAGCGCCAGCATGCCCACGCCGATCAGCACCCACGACAGCCGCTGCGTGGCGATGTAGAGCATCGACACGAACAGCCCGAAGTACAGCAGCGCGGTGCCCAGGTCCTTCTGGATGAACAGCACGCCCAGCCCGAACAGCCAGATCACCATGATCGGGCCCAGGTCCCGGGCGCGCGGCAGCGACAGCGGGCCGATCTTCTTGCCCACCAGCGACAGCGCCTGCCGCTTGTTGACCAGGTACCCGGCGAAGAAGACCACCAGCAGCAGCTTGGCGAACTCGCCCGGCTGCACCGAGAACGGGCCGATGAAGATCCACACCCGGGCGCCGTTGATCTCCGCGCCCAGCCCGGGCACGATCGGCAGCAGCAGCAGGACGATCGCGCAGGCCCCCAGCGTGTACATGTAGCGCTGCAGGATCTTGGAGTCCTTCAAAAACAGCACTGTCAGCGCGAACAGCAGGATGGCCACGAAGGTCCACTGCAGCTGGGTGCCGGCGGAGGCCAGACCCGAGGTGACCACCTTCTTGCCGTCCCGGATGGCGTCCTGGACGTCCTTGCTGGTGGACAGGTCCAGCCGGTAGATCATCGCCAGGCCGAGCCCGTTCAGCGCCACCGCCAGCGGCAGCAGCAGCGGGTCGGCGTACGGGGCGAAGCGGGCCTGGATGTAGTAGGCCGCCCCGGCCAGCACCGCCAGACCGCCGCCATAGCCGACCAGGCCGGCGGGGATCCGGCCGTCCCGGGCCAGGCCGACCTCGGCGAACGCCGCCAAGGTCATGACCATCGCGAAGATCAGCAGCGCCAGGCAGGCGGCCTTGCGCGGCTGATGCTGCACGGGTACCTGGTCGGGGAGCTGCTCGGGGGCTGAGCTCATCTACGGCCGCCTCACTCCGTCACTGGCGTTGTTGCCGCCGGGGCAGTCGTCGATGCCGCTGCCGGCGGCGTCGTCACTACAAGCCCTGCCGCGCCCGTCCAGCTCCTCCAGCTTGGCCAGGGCGGCCTGCCGGTCGCCGAACTCCAGCGTCCCGTCCTGCACCGCCTTGCGGTCGGAGGCCGGCAGTTCGGCCAGCCTGACCTGAGACTCCTTGATCCGGGTCGGCTTGCAGCCGTCCTGGCGGCTGCCCCGCATCACCGCGATCCGGTCCCCGACGGACTCCAGCGAGTACTTGCACACCTGGCTGGCCAGCTTCTTCCAGCCGTCGGCGCCGCTGAGATCGACGTATCCGGGGCTCTTGAGGTTCGACTGCAGCGCCTCCGGCAGGTCCTCCACCCGGATCGGCGGGTTGGGCTGCTGGTGCGCCGGGGCCTTGCTGTTCAGCTTCAGCCCCAGCAGGCTGTTGGGCGACCCCTTGTAGACCACCACCATGCCGTTTTCGGCCTGGGCGTAGAAGCCGTCGTTGCGCATCGAGTACACGGCGAAGGCCGCGCCCCCGCCCACCAGGACCACGAACACGCTGACCATCACGATCAGCCAGGTCCAGCGGCGGCGCGGCGCCCGCGGCGGGGCCATCGGCATCGGCTCCGGCGGGCGTCCCATCGGCTGCGGCTCGCGTCTGGGCGCCGGAGCGGCCTGCGGCGGCGGCATCTCCTCCACCGCCACCGGCGGTTGCGGCCTGGTGTCGCGCAGCTGGGCGGCGCGGCCCGCCGGGGTGTCCGAAGACGGCGGCGCCGGCGGCGGTGGCGAGCCGCCGGCCAGCTCGGCCAGCTCGCTGTGCTGGACGTTGGCCGCGGCGCCGACCGCCTGCGGGCTCTGGTTCGGCGGCGGCGCGCCCGGCGGCAGTTCGATCACATCGGCGACCACGCAGGTGATGTTGTCCGGGCCGCCGCCCCGGTTGGCCAGGTCGATGAGCTGGTGCACCGCCTGCTCGGGGTCCTGGTACTCCGACAGCACCTGGAAGATGGTCTCCGCGGTGACCACTCCCGACAGCCCGTCCGAACACAGCAGATAGCGGTCGCCGACCTTGGCCTCGCGCAGCGACAGATCCGGATCGACCTCGCCGCGGCCGTCCAGCGCCCGCAGCAGCAGCGAACGCTGCGGGTGGGAGGCGGCCTCGTCCGGGCTGATGCGGCCCTCGTCCACCAGCGACTGCACCAGCGTGTGGTCGTGGGTGATCTGGAAGAGGCTGCCGTCGCGCAGCAGATAGGCGCGCGAGTCGCCGATGTGCACCAAGGCGACCTGAGTGCCCGACCACAGCATCGCCGTCAGCGTGGTGCCCATGCCCTGCAGCGCGGGGTCGGACTCTACGATGCGGTGCAGCTTGTCGTTGGCGGCCTTGACGGTGTGCTCCAGCGCGCCCAGCAGCTCACTGGCCGGCAGGTCGGTGTCGAGCTTGCGCAGCTCGCCGATGGCGGCGGCGCTGGCGATCTCACCGCCGACATGCCCCCCCATGCCGTCGGCGACCGCGAGCAGGTGTGCGCCCGCGTACGCCGAGTCCTCATTGCCCTCGCGCAGCATGCCGACGTCGGAGCGTGCGGCGTATCGGATTCCTATGGTCATGGGCGCAACTCGATGACGGTCTGTCCGATACGGATCGGAACTCCGGGGGGGACGGGCGTGGGCTGATTCACCCTGTTACGACCGAGGTAGGTCCCGTTGGTCGAGCCGAGATCTTCCACGATCCACTGACCGTTCTGCGCGTAAAGCCGGGCGTGCCGGCTCGAAGCGTAGTCGTCGGCGACCACGATCGTGGCGTCATTGGCGCGACCGATGGTGATGGGCACACCGGGCGACAGCTCCATGGTCAGGCCGGCCCGGTCGCCCTGGGTCACCACAAGCCGGCGCGGCCCGGCCGGCTGGGGGGGCCGCCGGGATCCCTCCGGGCGCTGCCGCGGACGGGCCGTGCGCCGGGGAGCCCGGGCACGACCCGCCGCCCGGGCCGCGGCCTTGGAGGAGCCGAACATGTCGGCCCGGATCACGCCGACGGCCGCGATGACGAACAGCCACAGCACCGCGAGGAACGCCAGCTTGATCAACGTGAGGGTGAATTCGGACATCGGAGTGGGGGCTACTCCCTATCGCGGCGGAACACGAGAGTGGTCCGGCCCATCGTGACCCGTGCCCCGTCGACGAGAGTCACCCGCCGGATGGGATTGCCGTTCACGAAAGAGCCGTTCGTCGACCCTAGATCCACCAGGACGACTTCGGGACCCTCTACGCGAATCTCGGCGTGATGACGTGAGACCCCCGGGTCGACCAGGCGAAGATCGCAGTCGGTGCCGCGGCCGAGCAACGTCACCGGCGTGGTGATCTCATAGGTCTGCTGGGTGCTGGGCCCGACGTCCTGCGCGGTGGTGACCAGCAGCCGCGGCCGGCCGGGGAACCCGCCAGTGCGCCCCTGCGGGATGTCGCTGGCCGGCTTGCGGATCTCGCCGCCCTCGACGATGGCCCCCCGAACCACCCCCGAGCGGATCCGGAACAGCCCGGTGGCCAGATCGCCGGCGCTTTCGAACCGCACCTGCACCGGTCCTACGAAGGAGTAGCCCTGCTCCTTGGCGTACTCCCGGGCCAGGTTGGCCAGCTCCTGGCTCAGGCTGTCGGCGTAGACCGCCAGCCGCTGGCTGTCGGCCTGCGAAATCTCGACGACGAAGTCGTTGGGCACCAGTGTGCGCCCGGCCGCCACGATGGCGGCGCGCTCGTCCATCTCCCGCTGTACGGCGCTGGCCACCTCGACCGGCTGCAGCTCCGACTTGAACGCACGAGCGAAGGCACCCTCCACCATGCCCTCAAGACGTCGCTCGAAGCGCTGTAGGACACCCACGGGCACCTCCTTTCTCCACTGGTAGACGATCGTATCCGTGCTCTGGTTCGCAGGAAGTATCCGTGTGGCGAACCAGTGCCCGGACCGTGCTAATCTTTTCGAGCAACCCCGGGCGGGTGGCGGAACGGCAGACGCGCACGGTTCAGGTCCGTGTGTCCGCGAGGACGTGAGGGTTCAAATCCCTCCTCGCCCACTTCGAGCGTAGGGCCAGTGTGGTCGGCGGTGGTACCGCCTTCCCCGCTGGCTCTTCGTCGTGTTGGCCCGGGGGGACGACCCCCCGGACCCCCCGCGTGTGGGGGCTTCGCCCCCACGCCCCCGGTCCGTCGGGGTTCTGTTCTCCCCCCTTGATGTGGAAGGTGCCGCGGGCGGGGGTTTTGTGCCGGATGAAGAGCTGTTTGATGCGGGCTCCTTTCTGATCTTTGTTGGTGATCTTCGGGGGGCTGCTGTCGCCGGGTTTGGGTCTCCCTTGTCGTTGTGAAGAGCCGGGGCTTGGAGCGTTGGGGATCTCTGTTGCCTGGTGGGCTGTGGAGATCCCTGTTGTCTTGTGCGGCTGGTGGGGTGATTCGCTTTGGCGGGGGCGGTTGTTTGCGGGCTGCTCGTTAGTGCTGGTTGGGATGGGGCTTGACGGTGGGTCTCGTTGTGCCTCCTTTTGAAGATGGGGGTGGCGGTCTCAGGTTATGCGTCGCGCCTGGTCGTGGTGGGTGGCTCGAAGGTTTGGAAGCTCTTCCCACTGTCTCGCGAGAAGAAAGCCGTGACCAGGGGTCTGGGGGATGTGGATAACCCTTCATGGAGAGGGCTGACCTCTGGGGGAGCGGGTGGCCGGTAGGGGCGTGCGGGTGTGGGAGTCGTTGTGCGGGGGCGGGAGCGGTGGTGCGGGGCGGCCGGGGCGTGGGTCGGGGCTGATCACGTTGCCTGTGGCCGGCTGGGGGAAGGCGCGTTCTGCTTGCCGCGTCAGGGGGGCGGGGAGCGAAGCGGCTTCCGGCGGTTTGGGGTGGGATGTTCGGGCCGTCTCGGTGATGCGCTCGCCGGATTTCCCGCCGGGGTGGGGATGCGTCGTTCGGCGGGAAAACGGTGCGCTGCCCTGAGCTTGTGGTGTTGGGTGGGTCGGTGAAGATTCGGCGAAGGTGGACGCCTTACGTCGGCAGGTATTTTCTGAAGCTGGTTTTTGTGTGTTGGGTTGGTGCCGCCGGTTGGTGATTCACGGTTCGGGGGCGATGACCGAATGGAACGCCGGCCCGGGCTGTGCTGGTGCAGCGTGTGGGCCGGCGTGCGGATGTTTTTGGGTTCGAGGGTTATGTGGTCTCCCTGAGAGCCTGTCGGTTTACGGGCTGAGGGCTCGGTGAGGTGGCGGGGCCTGCTCAGGGTCGAGTGACCGTTCACGGGTGGGGTGCGCGGTCACGGGGAGGTCTTTTCCGGCTGCTGTACGGGTTGGTCCTTTTGAACTTTCGGGAGTCGCTGCGTCTGCTCGGAAGCGGCCGCCGGCGCGGACGCATCGCCGGGCAGGCCGGGGGCCGAGGTGGTGAACAGCAGGGCCGGGAGGGGGACGTCGAGGATGCGGCTCAAGGCCAGCAGGTCGTCGGCGTCCAGGGAGCAGGAGGGGTTGGCCGGGTCCAGGTCGGCCGGGGTGCGGGGGCGGCCGGTCAGGGAGCCGAGGGAGGAGGCCACCTGCTCGGGGGACAGGTTGCGGGTCTGGCTCCACCAGGCGACGTTGGCGGCCACGGCCTGGTTCATCGTGCGGGGCGGCAGGCCGGTGGCGGTGAGGGCGGCCGGTGGACGGCGGAGCGCGTGCTTGCCGCGGCGGGCGGTCAGGCCGGTCAGCGGGAGGACGAGGGCAGCCAGGACGGGCAGCGCCCACGGGTAGGAGGAGGTGTGCGCGGTGAAGGAGATGGGCTCGTCCAGGCCGGTGATCTCGCCGCGGACGGTGTAGCGGCCGAAGGCCGGGGCGCCCACCGAGAAGGGAATGGCGTAGGTGCGCTCCTGGCCGGGGGCCAGCGTGCCCAGGGCCGGGGCGGTGATGGGCTCGGTGGGCTCGGGGCCGCGTCCCACGGTCAGCGACAGCGGCGGGTCGGTGAGGGTGGCGGTGCCCTCGTTGCGGAGGGTGACGCGCAGGGTGCGGTGGGCGGTGCCGCCGAACCACGCCTCGCCCGGGCCGCCGCCGGTGACGGTGACCTTGGTGGCGGTGAGCTTGCGGGAGGAGCCGGCGGCGGTGGCGGTGCGGCGTTCCGCCTCCGACAGGGTCGGCACCCCGCTCACCTTGATGGGGACGGTGCGGGCGGTGCCGCCGGAGACCGGGCGGACGGAGACCACGCACGGGCAGCCGATCGGGGGCTTGCCGACGCTGAGCATGACCGTGGCGGTCCTGCCCTCCTGGACGTAGGTGCTGGCCGAGGAGGCCACGGCGCAGTCCACCGTGCCGCGCAGGCCCTCGTTGCCGCACAGCTCGACCAGCACGTTGCCGGCCGGCCAGCCGACGAGGCGGACGGTCAGCGTCTGGCCCACCTTGACCGTGGTGCGGTCCAGGCGGATGGCCGGCTCGGCGTGGGCCGGGGCGGCCGGCAGGGCCAGCAGCGCCACGGCGGCCAGCGCTCCGGCGCGCCGGGCCCTGCGCAGGAGGGACTTCACCGGGCGTACCCGGAGCGGCGGCGCCGGGCGTACAGGACGGCGGCGAGGAGCAGCAGGACGGCGGTGAGCGGGAGCCATGGGATGTTCCAGATCGAGGACTTGCGGATGATGGGTCGGGCGGCCAGCGGGGCGCCGCTTTGGGCGTCGGTGGGCGACAGCCGGATCGAGGAGGTCAGCCGTCCGGCGGGGAGGATGCCGTCGAGCTCCTCGCTGAAGGTGTAGCTGTTGCCGGGCAGCAGCTCGGGAACTTTGCGCGCGGCCTGCTCGCCCAGCGGCAGCCCGAAGGGACCCTGGGCGCGGATCCTGGCCAGGGCGGTCACCCGGATGTTGCCGGTGTTGCGGACCGTGTAGGTGACCTTCATCCGGCCGCTGCCCACGGGCGGGGCGGAGTACTCGGCGCGCAGGTCGGAGATCTGCAGCGAAGGCGTGATGGGGCCTTTGACGCGCAGGTAGATGCGGGCCGCCACGCGCCGGTCGACGTTGACGAGCCGGCCTTTGGCGTCGGTCTCCTGCTGGGTGATCGAGGCGATGACGCCTCCGCCGTGGTCGCCGGGGGTGGCCTGGTGGGGCACGGTGAGCGTGAACGGCACCCGGACGGTCCTGCCGGCCTTGACGCGCTGGACGCCCCGGTCGAACTTGACCCACGTGCCCACGTCGGTCGGCTGCCGGTCGGCGGTCAGCAGGGCGAAGGAGCCGTCGGCGGTGTTGAAGGCGTCGGTGGCGTAGACCCGGAACGTCAGCGTCCGGTCGCTGAGATTGGAGATGGCCACCTCGTCCTTGATCGTCTGTCCGGGCGAGGCGTTGTAGACGAAGTAGTCGCGTCCGCTGGGGCCTTTGGGACCGACGGGACGCACCGCCCAGGTCATCCCACCGGCCCGGGGGTCGGGGGCCGTGCCCGGACGGCCCGCCGTCGGGACGGCGGCGGAGACCTCGGCGGGGGCGGCGGCCGATGCGGCCGGGGAGGCGGCGGCGAGGAACGCCGTCAAGGCGAGGCCGGCTGTCAGGGCGGCCGTTTTGGTCATGTGCGGGCTCCGCCGAAGATGCCGGGTGGCGCCGTCCCGGGCGTCCGGGACGGCGCCACGGCCGGGGGTTTCAGGACAGGGTCAGGGTGAGGGTGCCGGTGTAGGTGCCGGTGGCCACACCGGCCGGGATGAGCAGGTCGAGCGCCGCGCCGGCCTCGAAGACACCGCCGCTGCTGCCGCCCTCCGAGGAGGCCAGGGTACGGGCCACGTCCAGGCCCCGGACGGCCGGCCCCGGGGTGACCGTGGCGTTGGAGCCGTCGTTCACCACCGAGGCGGTGGGGGTCCAGCCCATGTTGGCGGCGGGAATGATGTCCCCCTCGGCGGAGGCCAGGTCGCTCATCTGGCCGACCAGGCTCCAGCCGGCGTCGGTGCCGCGGGCGTCGGTGACGGTGGCCTTGTTGAGCCGGCCGGTGGCGTTGCCGCCGGGGGCGGCGTCGCTGAGGGTCACCTCGGTGCCGGCCACCGACAGGGTCAGCGCGCCGGTCCGGGTGACGTTGGCGATGATCACCTGGTCCTTGCTGTCGCCGGCCGGGGGCTGCCCGCCGCCGTTGTCGTCGCCGCCACCGGGGTTGTCGCCGCCGACGAACGTCACCGGGATGGCGGTGTCCTGGCTGCGGTCGGGCAGGCCGTGCGCGGCGAAGGTGAGGATGTAGCACTGGGTGACCAGGCAGTCGACCTGGTTGCCGTCACCGTCGGTGTAGCGGGCCTTGATGCCCGTGAGGGTGATGTCGAAGGTGCCGTCGGCGTTCATCTTGGCCTGGCTGGGGCTGCCGGAGGCGTTCTTGTGCACCCACTTGGTGGCCTGGAAGGCGTTGGCGTTCAGGTACCACTGGTCGCCGTTCTTGGGGCCGAAGGACACGTAGATGCCGAAGCCGTTGTTGGCGTTGGGGTCGAAGCCCGAGCCGACGACGCGGATGTCCTGGCCGTCGGGGTTCAGCTCGCTGGTCGGGGTGACGGTGATCGAGGGGCCGGCCGCGGCGGCGGGGGTGGCCGCCAGGCTGAGCCCGAGCAACCCGGCGCCGGCCACGACGGCGGTGGCGCGGGTGAGCCGCCGGAGGTTGAACTTCATGTGGTTCTCCTTAACGGGGGGTACCGGCATGCGGTCATGCCGGAGTCGGGGGTATGCGGGGCCGCTGCCGGGCGGACGGCCGGTCGTGGCGTCGGCGGGCCGGGAGAGCGGGAGCGGCGGGGCCGTGCCGCCCGCGGTGGGCTCACCGGTCCGCCGGGGTCGGCCGGAGGGTCAGGTCCGGCGGAGCCTGCGCCGGATGATGAGCCGCCGGGCGGTGAGCCCGGCTGCCACCAGCACGGCGGTCGTCAGCCAGAACGGCCAGGGGGATTGGGCGGGCGGTCCGGAGGCGGTCTGCCGGAACGGCTGGACGGCCAGCGGCGTGGCCGCTCCGGCGGCCCCCGCCGCCGGCGCCGCCATGCCCGGGGACGGCAGGGGGGAGGCGCTGGAACCGGTCAGGGCGCCGGTGGAAGGAGAGGCGCTCGACCCGCCGCCCGGCCCGGTGGAGCCGCCGGAACCCGAGCCGCCGGAGCCGGGGTTGTCCGGGTCGGAGCCTCCCGGGTTCGGGGAGTCCGAGCCCTTGAAGGACACCGGGATGAGGGTGTCCTGGCTGCGGTCGGGCACCCCGTGGGCGGCGAAGGTCATCACGTAGCAGCGGGTGCGGGTGCAGTCCACGGCACGGCCGCTGCTGTCGGTGTAGCGGGCCTTCACCGTCAGGCTGACTGAGAACGTTCCAGACGGGCTCATGCGGGCCTGGCCGCTGCCCGCACCGCCCGGGTGCACCCACAGCGCGGCCCCGTAGTTGCCGGAGTTGGTGTAGTAGTCGGCCCGGCGGGGGCCGAACACCACGTACACGCCGAACTTGTTGTTGCGGTTGGGATCGAACCCCGAACCTGAGACCGATATGGTCTGTCCGTTGGGGTCGAGCCCCGTTGATGGGGAAACGCGCAGGGAGGCTGCGGCGGCGGGCTCGGCCAGGGCGAGCAGGCCCGTGCCCGTGACGGCCACCATCGTGGCCGCGGCGAGGGCACGCTGGAGCCGGCCCATGACGATCCTCCTTAGGTAAGCCTCACCTAAATCAGATTAGGCATGCCTAAGCTAAGGTATTGGTCCATCCAACGTAAAGAGGACACGCGACATCAAACGCTACGACGGCTGGATGGACAATGAAAACGTTCGCGACCTCCATCACAGTAGGCGTCTTGGGCCTGAGTGTATGGACAGCGCCACTCGCCAACGCCGACGGCTCCTCGGTCACCGGGCCCCAGGGGCAGACCCTCACGGTCTCCAAGGCCGCCGGCCTGTCCCCCGACGGCGAGAAGATCACCGTGACCGGCCGGGGGTATGACCCGAACAAGGGCATCTACGTGGCCTTCTGCAAGGACAACGGCCCCGACAAGGCCCCCTCGCCGTGCGGCGGCGGCGCCGACACCTCCGGCAGCACCGGCGGCTCGGTGTGGGTGTCGTCCAACCCGCCGCCCTACGGCAAGAGCCTGGTCGTCCCGTACGGGCCGGGCGGCTCGTTCGAGGTCACCATCAACGTATCGCCCAAGATCTCCGACGAGGTGGACTGCACCAAGACCAAGTGCGTGGTGGCCACCCGCGCCGACCACACCCGCAGCGGCGACCGCACCCAGGACGTGCGCATCCCCATCGCCTTCGACGAGGGCGGCCTGCCGGTGCCGCTGATCGCGGGCGGCGCGGCGGCCGTCGCCGTCATCGCGGTCGCGGGCGGGGCGCTGCTGATCCGTCGTCGCTCTCGCGCCGCGGCGGCCGCTCCGGCGGACGGCGGCGCCGGGGGCGACCGGTGAGCCGTGGGCCGCTGCGCGGGAGCGGCGGCCGAAGGAGAGCGCGCGCCGTCGTGGCACTCGCCCTGCTGGCCGGGCTGGGGCTGAGCGGATGCGCGGCGGGCACCGCGCCCGCCGCCGGCGGCGGCCAGGACCCGGCGGCCGGGTGCGGGCCGTCGTCGATGAAGGTCTCCTACGAGCCGGACCCGATCGAGCCTGCGCCCACTCCCAAGCTGCCGGTCACGGTGAAGTCCGCCGACGGCCGCAAGGTCACCGTGCGCAGCGCCGACCGCATCCTGGCGGTCAACATGTACGGCTCGATCGCCGAGATCGTCTTCAGCCTGGGCCTGGGGGACCGGCTGGTCGGCCGGGACGCCTCCACCACCTTCGCCGCCGCCCGTGACCTGCCGCTGGTGACCGTCAACGGGCACGACCTGTCGGCCGAGGCCATCTTGCGGCTGAACCCCACCGTGGTGCTCACCGACGCCGGGATCGGGCCGGCCGAGGTCCTGGACCAGCTGCGCGCCTCGGGCATCCCGGTCGTCCTGATCGGCGACGAGCAGACCCTGCCGGCCGTCGGCGAGCACATCACCGAGGTCGCCGCCGCGCTGGGCGTCCCGGAGGCCGGCCAGAAGCTCAAAAAGCGGGTCGATGAGGAGATCGAGTCGGCCAGAAAGCAGGCCCCGTCCGGCGGTGAGCCGCTGCGGGTGGCGTTCTTGTACCTGCGCGGCACCGCCGGGGTCTACCTGATCGGCGGGCGGGGCGCCGGCTCGGACGCGCTGATCGAGGCGATCGGCGCCGTCGACGCCGGGTCGGCCGCCGGGCTGACCGAGTTCCGGCCGCTGACCAGCGAAGGCATGATCAACGCCGCACCCGATGTGATCTTGGTGCTGACCGCCGGGCTGAAGTCGGTCGGCGGCGTGGACGGCCTGGTCAAGCTGCCCGGCATCGCGCAGACCCCGGCCGGCCGCAACCGCCGGATCGTGGACGCCGACGACGGCACGCTGCTGACCTTCGGCACCCGCACCGGCAAGACCATCAAGGCCCTGGCCGACGCCGTCTACCGGCCCTGTGAGTCGTGATGTCGCGTCCATCGACGATGCCCGGGCCCGCGGAGGGCGCGGACGCCACCGGAGAGCCGGCCGCCAAGCCGTCCGTCCGGGCGGTGGACGGCGCGGGGCCGGCGGGTGCCTTGCAGAACTCGGGGCCGAGAACGCCCGAACGGGCCATGAGCGGGGTTTCAGGCGGCCCGGTCGCGGACGCGTCCGGCCGGGCCGTGGGGGGTGAGGTCGTGAACGGCGTGGAGCCGGGACGTCTTTCGAAGGGAACGGTCGCGCCCGCGGCCGGGCCGGCGACGGAAAAGGGCGGGCGGGCGCAGCAGGCGCAGGTCGCCGCGGCCAAGGGGGGCGTGCTGCGCGGCGGGCTGCTGATCGCCGTGCTGGCGGTCGCGCTCGGCGCGATGATCGTCGTGGCGGCGAGCCTGGGGCAGGTCAACATTCCGCCGGCAGAGGTGCTGGGGTCCATCGCGCACCGGCTCGGGCTGGACATCGGGCCGCTGCCGTCCGGGCCGCAGGCCGAGAACGCGCTGTGGGTGGTGCGCTTTCCGCGCGTTGCGCTGGCCGCGGTCACCGGGGCGGCACTGGCCTGCTCGGGCGCGGTGATGCAGGGGGTGTTCGGCAACCCGCTGGCCGAGCCCGGCGTCATCGGGGTCTCCTGGGGCGCGGCGGTGGGCGCGGCCACGGTGATCGTGTTCGGCCTGAACGCGTTGGGCAACTGGACGGTCGTGCTGGCCGCCTTCGCGGCCGGGATGCTCACCACGCTGCTGGTCTATGCGATGTCCCGGCAGGGGGGACGGACCGAGGTGGTCACCTTGCTGCTCACCGGCATCGCGGTGAACGCCATCGCCACCGCGGCGCTGGGCCTGCTGATGTTCATCTCCAGCAGCGACGCGCTGCGCTCCATCACCTCCTGGCAGCTGGGCAGCCTGGCCTCGGCGACCTGGCCGGCGGTGGCGACCGTGGCGCCGTGCGCGCTGGCCGGGATCGCCGTCTCCTGCGCCTGCGCCCGCAGCCTGGATGTGCTGGCGCTCGGCGAGCGGGTGGCCCGGCAGCTGGGCGTGGACGTGGAGCGGCTGCGCTTCACCGGCATCGTGATCATCGCGTTGACCACCTCGGCGGCGGTGGCCTTCAGCGGGATCATCGCCTTCGTCGGGCTGGTGGTGCCGCACCTGATCCGGATGGCGATCGGCCCGGGGCACCGCACGCTGATCCCGGCCAGCGCGCTGGGCGGGGCGGTGCTGGTGGTCACCGCCGACCTGGTCGCCCGCACCTCCATCCCCTACCAGGAGCTGCCGCTGGGGGTGCTGACCTCGCTGGTGGGCGGCCCGTTCTTCTTCTGGCTGCTCCGCCGCACCCGCAGCAAGTCGGGAGGCTGGGGATGATCGCGCTGCGCCGTCGGCCGCGGCTGCCCGAGCCCGCCGCACCGGGCACGGTGGCGCTGTCCGCTCGCGGCCTGGCCGTCCGCAGGGAGGGCCGCACCGTGCTGTCGGGGATCGACCTGGAGGTCCGCCACGGCGAGATGCTGCTGCTGGTGGGCCCCAACGGGGCGGGCAAGTCCACCCTGCTGGGAGCATTGTGCGGGGACATCCGGCCCGCCGAGGGCCGGGTGACGATCGCGGGCCGTCCGCTGGAGTCGTGGACGGCGCGCGAGCTGGCCATGCGCCGGGCCATGCTGCCCCAGCACCATGCGGTGGCGTTCTCCTTCACGGTGGCCGACATCGTCCGGATGGGCCGCTCGCCGTGGGTCGGCACCCCGCTGGAGGAGGAGGACGAAGAGGCCGTGCAGCAGGCCATGCGCGAGGCCGACATCGACGCCTTCGCCGACCGGCCCTTCACCGCGCTGTCGGGCGGCGAGCAGGCGAGGGCGGCGCTGGCGCGGGTGCTCGCCCAGCGCACCGCGACGCTGCTGCTGGACGAGCCGACCGCCGCCTTGGACATCAGGCACCAGGAGCTGGTGTTCACGGTGCTGACCGCCCAGGCCGCCGCCGGCCGGGCGGTCGTGGCGGTGGTGCACGACCTGGACCTGGCCGCCACCTACGCCGACCGGGTCGCGGTGCTGTCGGGCGGCGCCGTGGTGGCCTGCGGGCCGCCGGCACAGGTCCTCACCGCGCCGCTGCTCAGCGAGGTCTACCGGCACCGCATCGAGGTGCTGCCGCATCCCCGCACGGCCCGTCCGGTCATCCTCCCCGAGCGATGACGAGCGGGCCGCCGGATGAAACCCCAGGAAGGAATGAGGACGTGGAGCAGGAACCGTTCACCCCGGACGTGGTCGAGGCGATCGCCCGGCACATGAACGACGACCACGCCGAGGACTCGGTGCTGATCGTGCGGGCGCTGGGCGGGCAGCCCGAGGCCACCGCCGCGGTGCTGACCGGTCTGGACGCCGACGGCGTGGACTTCTCGGTGGAGGTGGAGGGGCGGACCGTCCCGGTGCGCATCCCCTGGAGCAGGCGGCTGACCGAACGCTCCCAGGTGCGGGTCGAGGTGGTGCGGATGTACGACGAGGCGCGCAAGGCGCTGGGGCTGCCCCCGCGGGAGCAGAACCGTTCGCACTGAGACCTTTTCGGTGCGCCGTCTCCGCAGGTCGCGTGCGGGCCCCGGCAGGGCCCGCTCCCGGCGTCGGAGACCGCGCGTTTGAGGGGGCACAGCGTCCGTCGCCGGCGAGCCGGGACGGGGGCGCCCGCCAGGGTCCTCGTCCCGGCCGGCTGGAGATCTTCCGGAGGAGGGGGCCGGGTCTTCCCGCCGGGAACGGCCCCTCTACCGTTGCCGGGGGCGCCGTAACCCGGTCGCGGTCGTCGTTTCTTCAGCGTCCGGCCGGTCCGCATCGCCGGATCGGCGGGCGATTCGGACAGAAAGTTCCGATAAAAATGATCAGACCTCTTCCGTAGATCCTTAGGCAAGGCTAACCTAAACTCGCTTGATCTGCGGTTTCTAAGGGAGGGGCCAGTGGGCGAAGCGCGCCCGGAGAGCACTTTGGAACGTTTCTCGATCCGGTTGCGGGCGGCCACCCGCACCGATCACAGTGACAACGAGCACTCGGCCTACATGAGCGCTCTGCTGGACGGCCGGCTGGCCCGCGAGCAGTACGCCGCCCTGGTCGGGCAGCTCTACTTCGTCTACGACCTGCTGGAGCAGGCCGCCGACCGGATGCGACGGGACGCGGTGGCCGCCTCGTTCGACCTTCCCGGGCTGCGCCGCCGTGAGGCCCTGAAAGCCGACCTGGAGTTCTACTACGGGCCGGACTGGGCCGAGCGCGTGCAGGCCAACGACGCCACCCGCCGCTACTGCGACCGGCTGCGCGAGGTGTGCTTCGACTGGCCCGGCGGGTTCGTGGCCCACCACTACACCCGCTACCTGGGCGACCTGTCCGGCGGGCAGGCCATCGCCACTCTCGTGACGCGGACCTACGGCCTCAGCGACGACGACGGCGTGCGCTTCTACCGTTTCGCGGAAAAGCCCAAGCACCTCAAGGACCGCTACCGGCAGCTCCTGGACGAGGCGCCCTGGGACGAGCCCGAGCGGGCGCGGATCATCGAGGAGGTCAAGGTCGCCTACCGGCTGAACGCCGAGCTGACCGCCCGCCTCGCCCACGACCTGCGCATCGACCCCGCCGCCTGAGGAGGGGCGGGCCCACCGGCGGGTTTCAACGAAGACGGGGCATGGAAAACAGCACCTCATCGGGCCGAGATTTCACGCTGGGTGCCTGACCGATCGCCTCACGTGCGGGCGCCCACGGTTGCCGAGTGAGGCCGTCATGCATGTGCTCCGTCTGTGTCCGGTGTTCGAGCCCCCGGCCACCGCCCTGCTGGGGCGCGGCGCGCGCTTTGCTCCGATCGGCGGCATGCACAGCCACACCGCGCAGCTCACCCGGGCCCTGGACGAACTGGGCGTCCGGCAGACCGTGGTCACCACCCGTCCCCCGACCGCGCCGGCGGTCGCCAGGCTGGGACGGCACTGCCGGGTGGTGCGGCTGGGGGCGTCGGGACCGCTGTCCCGCCACTGCTACGGCCCGGCGGCCTGGCGGCGGGCCCCGACCCTGGTACGGGGCGTGGACCTGGTCCACGCGCACCTGGGCGAGGACCCGGTCGTCATGCCGCTGGCCCTGCGCACCGCGGCGTGCGCCGGGGCGCCGCTGGTGGTGACCGTTCACCACAGCCTGCAGCACACGCTGCGGGTGAGCGGGCCCCGGTCGCTGCTGCTGAAAACCGTCGGCGGAGCGCTGGAGCGGCGCCTGCTGGAACACGCGGACGCGGTGATCACGCTGACCGAGCGGCTGCACGACCTGCTGCCCGGCGACGCCGTTCACGTCATCCCCTCCGGGCTCGGTCCCGAGTTCACCGCGCGATCGCCGGCGCGGACATGGCGGATGCCGGACGGCGATGCGGTGCGTCCCAGGCTCGGCTATGTGGGCAGGCTGCAGGCCCACAAGAGCGTCGACGTCCTGCTGCGGGCCTTCGCGCTGCTGGGCGGCGACGGCGGGCGCCTGCTCATCGTCGGGGACGGGCCGCAGCGGCCCCGGCTGCGGCGGCTGGCCGGCCGGCTGGGGATCGCCGAACGCGTCACCTTCCTGGGCGCCCTGTCCCACGACCAGATCCCGGCCGTCCTGCGCACGCTGGATGCGGTGGTGCTGCCGTCCCGCTGTGAAGAGTTCGGCTCGATCCTGCCGGAGGCCATGCACTGCGGCGTCCCCGTGGTGGCCACCCAGGTCGGCGGCATCCCCGAGCTGATCGAGCACGGCCGCAGCGGGCTGCTGGTGCCGCCCGGCTCCCCGGCCCGCCTGGCGGACGCGCTGCGCCGGCTGCTGGGCGATCCCGGGCTGGCCGCCGCCATGGCCGGCCGCGCCCGCCGTCGGGTCCGCGGCCACACCTGGGACCGCCTGGCCCGGCGCGTGCTGAAGGTCTACCAGTCGGTCCTCACGACTCCGGCGCCACAGCCCTTGCCCGCGTCCAAAGTCGTTCCGATCAAATGACGGCACGCCTCCCGAAAAGGACCGGCCGCTATGCCGGTGGGCTCAAGGCGCTGTCGACGATCTCGCGCAAGGCGGCGCAGTGGGAGGCGAAGGCGGAGCGTCCGGCGGGGGTGAGGGAGAGCCAGGTGCGGGGGCGCTTGCCCACATATCCCTTGGTGACCTTGACGTAGCCGGCCTTCTCCAGGGTGGAGACCTGCTTGGACAGCGCCGAGTCGGTGATCTCGACGGTGTCGCGGACGAAGGCGAACTCGGCCCGGTCCGCGGCGGCCAGCGTCGCCATGACCGCAAAGCGCACGGGCGCGTGGATGACCTCGTCGAGCCGGTGCCGGGGGTGGTTCATCGCCGTCCCTCCAGACGGGCGCCGAGGAAGGCGGGCAGGGAGACCACCACCGCACCGGGCAGCCACCACAGGAGCTCGCCCTCGAACCAGAGGACGCCGGGCATCAGCACGGCGGCGTAGAGAACCGCCCAGCTGGCGATGATCATCGCGTGCCGGCGGGCGAACCCGTGCCGGCTCACCGGCTGGCGGACGGCGTAGGCCGACAGTGCGGCGACGACCGCGCCCCACACCGCGACCGACGCGGCGACCCCGCGCGGGCCCAGCCCGAGCAGAAGGGTCGCCACGAAGGCCCCGGCGCCGTAGATCTGCAGGTAGCGGACGTACCAGCGGGAGCGGCGGCGCACCCGGCGCTGCAGTGTCTCGGCCCGGGTGAGCGCGGCGCCGGCGGCCTCGGCGTCGATGTTCGGCATGACCATCCCCTTGCTCTTCGGCGACTATGTGATTCTAAGAAAGTACTTTCCAAAGTGGCAAGTACTTTCCGTGCAATGTCACGCCCGGCGCCGCCACTGCATTCGCTGAATTGTTTGACCAGGTCATTACTCTCAAGCAGCAGCCCAATGGCCGGGCGGGTCCACCCGGCCACAGGCGGGGGACCGGTCGGGGTTCATGCGGGGGCCGCTGCACAGAGCCCTGGTGCGACGGCGGCCGGAAGCCGGTTTGGGCTGGTTGGCATGGCGGAACCGGGCTCTGGAATCATGGCCGGCGCTCGGGCGAGACATGATCGGCCCGGCTCGGAAGGAGAGACAGTGGACGTAGAACGGACGGCGCTGCCCGGCATCGGGCTGCAGCATGTGTTCACCACCCGCCGGGGGCGGCAGATCGGGGTGGTCTCACACCGCAATGGACAGCGGGACCTGGCCGTCTACGACAAAGAAGACCCCGACACCTGCGTGGTGATGGTGAAACTGACTCCAGAGGAGGCGAACGTGCTGGCGGAACTGCTGGGGACCGAGCGGGTGGTGGAGCGGCTGGCCGAGCTGCACCGGCAAGTGGAAGGGCTGGTCACAGAGCAGATACCGATAACAGCGGGCTCCCCCTACGACGGCCGCACCCTCGGCTCCACTCAGGCCCGCAGCCGGACCGGCGCCTCCATCGTGGCGGTGGTCCGGGACGCCCAGGTGATCGTCAGCCCACGCCCCGACTTCGTGTTCGCCGCCGGTGACAAGGTCGTCGTCGTCGGCACCGGAGAGGGTACGGCTGCGGTGGCCCGTATCTTCTCGGACGGGTGATCGATGCATTCGGTCGCCGTCCAACTCATAGAACTCGGTGCGATCATCCTGGCGCTGGGGCTGCTCGGCTCCATCGCCGTGCGTTTCTCCATCTCGGCCATCCCGCTGTACCTGATCGCGGGCCTGGCGTTCGGGTCCGGCGGGATCCTGCCGCTGACCGACAGCGAAGAGTTCGTCTCGCTGGGCGCCGAGGTCGGAGTCATCCTGCTGCTGTTCACCCTGGGGCTGGAGTACTCGGCCGACGAACTGGTCGGCACACTGCGCACCTCCGCCCCGGTGGGCCTGGCGGACCTGGTGCTCAACGCCGCCCCCGGCGTGATCGTGGCGCTGCTGATGGGCTGGGGCCCGGTGGCGGCGCTCGCGCTCGGCGGCGTCACCTACGTGACCTCCTCGGGCATCACCGCCAAGGTCATGGGAGACCTGGGCTGGCTCGGTAACCGCGAAACCCCCGCGGTGCTGTCGGTGCTGGTCTTCGAAGACCTGACGATGGCGGTCTACCTGCCCATCCTGACCACCGTGCTGGTCGGGGCCGGGCTGGCCGCCGGGGCCCAGAGCCTGGCCATCGCGGCGGTGACGGTGGCGGTGATCCTGTTCATCGCCCTGCGGTACGGGACGGCGGTGGAACGCTTCGTCGCCAGCCCCAACGACGAGGTGCTGCTGCTGAAGGTGCTGGGGCTGACCGTGCTGGTCGCCGGGCTGGCCCAGCAGCTGCAGGTGTCGGCCGCGGTCGGCGCCTTCCTGGTGGGCATCGCCCTGTCGGGGCCGCTGGCGCACACCGCCCGCGAGATCATCACCCCGCTCAAGGACCTGTTCGCGGCGGTGTTCTTCGTCTTCTTCGGCCTGCACACCGACCCGGCCACCCTGCCCCCCGTGCTGGGCGTCGCGGCACTGCTGGCCGTGCTGGGCATCGCCACCAAGCTCGGGACGGGCTGGCTGGCGGCCCGCCGCGCCGGGGTCGGCCTGAAGGGCCGGCTGCGCGCCGGCGTCTCGCTGGCTCCGCGCGGCGAGTTCAACATCGTCATCGCCGGCCTGGCCGTCTCCGGCGGGGTCGATCCGCGGCTGGGCGCGCTGGCCGCGGCCTACGTGCTGATCCTGGCCATCGCCAGCCCGCTGCTGGCCCGGTTGGCCGAGCCGCTGGCCCGCAAGATCGAAGGCCGCGGCAAGCCGCAGGCGCAGATCGACGAGGACCTCCCGCCGGAGATCCCCGTCCCGGCCCCCGCCCTCGACGATGCGGCCGGGAAGGCCGCCTCCGGCACCGAAAGCGGCGACGAGGAACCCCGGGACGACGTCAAGGAGGCCAAAGAGGTCACCTGAGGCCCCGCCGCCCCGGCGGAGAACCAGCCGTCCGACGTCGTCCAAGTGACCCTTCCGAGGTTGCCGGGCATCGGCCCGCACCCCCTTTCCGGGAGGCCGGGGGTGCGGGCCGATGCCGGTTGAGGTCCGGGCGGCCTCCGGCGAAGGGAGGCCGCATGCGTTCGCGCCCTGCGGAGGGCGGTTTCTTTGGGCGTTCCCGTTGTGGGGAGCATCGCTCACCAGGATGCTCCGGGCGGCGCGGGTCAGCGCCTTTGGGAGGTGAGCCGTTTCTCCAAGGCCGCCAGGCGGCGCTCCAGCTCGGTGACCCGGTCGACGATCGGAGGGTCCTGCAGGAGCTGGGCGAGCTGGTCGGCCTCGTCGCGGTCCAGCTCGATGGTGTGCCGCGGGGAGTCCGGGTCCTCCCCGTTGTAGATCATGAGCGTGCGGTGGCCCTCATGGTCGATGAGCACACCGAGCCGGTGCCCACGGCGGGTCTCGTAGTGGTGCACCGTGCCGGTGCCGGGAATCGTGTGCATGGTCTCGGCTCCGATCAAGTGGGAGAGGTAGGGGCGGGGTCGGGATCGCCGTACTCGCCGTACCAGTGGGCGAGCCGGCCCTTGCGGCCGACGGCGCGCAACCGCCGTTCGGTGGCTTCACGAGTGGCGCTTGTGGTCACGATGAGCAGCTCATCTCCTTCCAGTAGCGGGGTGGTGTCGGTGGGCACGAGGGTGCCGCCGTCCCGGACGATCAAAGTGATCGCCGAGGGGGCGGGCAGCCGCAGCTCGGCGATCTCCACGCCGTGCAGCCGGGACCCCTTCGGGACGGTCACGGTCAGCAGCTCGGCGCCCAGCAGGTCCAGCGGGGCCGCCTCCACCTGCAGCTCGCGGGCCTGATCGGCGCGGGTCACCCCCAGGTGCCGGGCCATCGCCGGCAGGGTCGGCCCCTGGACCAGGGTGAACACCACGACCAGCACGAACACGATGTTCAGCAGCTCGCGGCTGCCCGGCACGTCCGCCACGATCGGGAAGATCGTCAGCACGATGGGGACCGCCCCGCGCAGCCCCGCCCAGGAGATGAACGCCTGCTCGCGCCAGGGCACCTTGAGCGGGATCAGGCAGACCGCCACCGAGATCGGGCGGGCCACAAGCAGCAGCACCGACCCGACCACCAGCGCCGGCAGCAGCGCTCCGGGCAGCTCGCTGGGATCGACCAGCAGGCCCAGCAAGATGAACAGGCCGATCTGGGCGAGCCAGGCGGCCCCCTCGGCGAAGGAGCGGATCGCCGCCCGGTGCGGCAGCACCGCGTTGCCCAGCACGATCCCGCACAGGTAGGCGGCCATGAAGCCGCTGGCGCCCGCGACACCGGCGGCGGCGAACGCCACGATGCCCACCCCCGCGGTGGCCAGCGGGTACAGGCCGGAGGCCGGCAGCGCCACCTGCCGCAGCGCGGTGGTGCCCGCCCAGCCGGCCAGCAGCCCGATGACCATTCCGGCGACGAGCTGGTAGGTCACCTGGGCGAGGACGCCGGGCGGGGACGGCAGCGCACCGGTGGTGCTGAAGACCGTCACCAGGATCACCGTGGGGGCGTCGTTGAAGCCGGACTCGGCCTCCACGATTCCCGACAGCCGCCGGGGCAGCGGCAGCGACCGCAGCACCGCGAACACCGCGGCCGCGTCCGTGGAGGAGACGACCGCGCCCAGCAGCAGCGCCAGCCGCCACTCCATGCCCAGCAGCAGGTGCGCTCCGGCGGCGGTGACCAGGACGCTCACCGCCACTCCCACGGTGGCCAGCACCCCCGAGGGGGTGAGCAGTCCGCGCAGATCCGACCAGCGGGTGGTCAGACCGCCCTCGACCAGGATCACCGCGAGCGCCAGCGTGCACAGCGTCTGCGCCAGCTGGACGTCGTCGAACTGGACGCCCAGCACGTCCTCCCCCAACAGCACGCCCAGCGCCAGGAACAGCAGCAGGCTCGGCAGCCCGATGCGCGCGGCGGCGCGCGCCGCGGCCAAGCTGACCAGCAGCACCACCCCGCCGGCCAGCAACACTTGGTAGAGCTGCTGCAGAGTCACGCCCGTGCGGCTACCACTGGCACAGGGGGAACGAGGGCGGGGTCGCGCGCTTGTGATCGTGCTTTTTCAGGCGTGCCTCCCGGTGCTCCGTCCGCCGCGTTCGTCGGCTCGATCCCCAGTCTGACCAGGTGGGAGGCGATTCGGGATGGGGGCGGGCCCCCATTTGGCAGGGCGTTGATCATGTACTTGAACAGCATGCGGACACCCATGCCCTGACGACTGCCGATGCATGAGAGCCGCACGCCCGCCCGAGGCGGAAAGATCTCGCCGAGCCGTCATCCGGGAGGGGCCTGTGCCCTGGGACGGCCGGTGACCGCCCCGGGGCACGGCATCTTCCCCGACTGCCGGGCACCATAGGCGACCTGCGGAAACGGTGCGCAAAGACGGTGCAAAGAGGTCAGTCCAGCACCCGCCGCACCGGCTGCCCGGTGACCGCCGCGATGCAGTCGAAGTCCTTATCGTCGTGCAGCACGGTCAGCCGGTACTCCTCGGCCGTGGCGGCCAGCAGCAGGTCGGCCAGGCCTGCGGAGCGGTGCGTCCCTTGTGCGAGCATTGCCTCCTGCACTTCCAGGGCACGCTGAAAAGCGCGTTCAGGAACGGGAACCCACCCGAAGACCTCGCGCAGTCGGGCGCTGACGCGTTCGTAGTCGCGACTGGATCGGGCGCTATAGAAGATCTCGATCTCCGTCACCGGGCAGACGGAGACCAGGCCCGCTCTGAGTTGGTCTTCCCAGTTCCGCGCTATGGCAGGGATTCCGTCGAGTCGGTGGAATGCGCTGGTGTCCGCGAGGAATGCCTCTGCCGCCATGGCTGCTCCAATGCCTCCAGGTCAAGTGCTCCCGAGGCGAAGAGTTCGGCCAACTCCCGCTGCGCGGGCTTGGCCAGCCGGACGCGCACCGCCGTCGCCTGCACTGCCAGGTTCACCGCCTTGTCGCGGTCATCGGTCTCAAGGAGCTCCATCAGCTCCGCGAGGGCCTCTTCGTCGATGTCGATGTTCATCCGTGTCATCTCCGCCCTCCCGGACCGGCCGATTGCCATGGCCGTTCCATGGTAGGCAGCGGTCCGGGCTGTGACGGCGACGTTACCGTGTGTCAGCGGACCTTGCGGGCGATTTTCGATTTGTCCCCTGCTTCGTGTGAGACTTCGGATATGAGCCTGGCCGCGCATCTGGAGGAGATCGGCCGTCCGCTGGTCGAGGAGCAGTTGAAGCATCCGACCGTCCAGGGGATCGCCAAAGGGGACCTGGACGAGCGGGTGTTCCGGTCGTGGCTGGAGCAGGACTACCTGTTCCTGCTGGACTACGTGCGGGTGTTCGCCAGGCTGGCCTGGCAGGCCCCGGACGGGCACCTGGGCGACCTGGTCGATCTGGCCCACGCGACGTTTCACGAGGAACTTTCGCTGCACCGCACGCTGGCCGCCGAGTTCGGAGCCGACCTGGAGGGGGCCCGCAAGGGACCGGCCTGCGCGGCGTACACGTCCTTCCTGCTGGAGTCGGCCGCCTCCTACGGCGAGGGCCTGGCCGCCCTGTACCCCTGCATGTGGGGGTATGCGACGCTGGGCGGCATCCTCGCCGCCGACCCTCCGGCAGAACCTCGCTACAAGCGCTGGGTGGACACCTACGCGGACCCGGGCTTTGCCGCACTGGGCCGCCGGATCGCCGAGATGATCGATGAGGCGGCCCCCGACCCCGAGCGGGCCGAACGGAAGTTCCTCGAGGGCATGCGGCACGAGCTGGCCTTCTGGGACGTGCCGCTGCCCTGAGGGACGGTCAGGGGGCCACGGGGGTCTTCCGCGCGGCCGGGGCCGGCGCGGCGGCGTGCCCCGCCGTGCCGGACAGCGGCCGGAAGCGGCGCAGCCGCAGGCTGTTGCCGACCACGAAGACCGACGAGAACGCCATGGCGGCACCGGCGATCATCGGGCTGAGCAGGCCGGCGGCGGCCAGCGGCAGGGCGGCCACGTTGTAGGCGAAGGCCCAGAACAGGTTGCCCTTGATGGTGGCCAGGGTGCGCCGCGACAGGCGGATGGCGTCGGCGGCGGCCCGCAGGTCGCCGCGCACCAGCGTCAGGTCGCCGGCCTCGATCGCCGCATCGGTGCCGGTGCCCATCGCCAGCCCCAGGTCGGCCTGGGCCAGGGCGGCGGCGTCGTTGACCCCGTCGCCGACCATCGCCACCGTGCGGCCCTGGGCCTGCAGGCGCTTGACGACCTCCACCTTGCCGGCGGGCAGCACCTCGGCGATGACCTCGTCGATGCCGACCGCCTCGGCGACCGCCCGGGCCGCCGGCTCGTTGTCGCCGGTCAGCAGGACCGGACGCAGCCCCAGCTCGCGCAGGCGGGCGACGGCCTCGGCCGAGGTGGGCTTGATCTGGTCGGCCACGGTCAGCACCGCGCGGGCGGCGCCGTCCCAGCCGACCGCGACGGCGGTGCGGCCCCGGGCCTGCGCCTCGGCCATGGCCTGCTCCAGCTCGGCGGGCAGGGCGAGGGACCACTCGGCCAGCAGGCGGGGCCGGCCCACCACCACGGCGTGGCCGTCCACCACGCCCTGCACGCCCAGGCCCGCGACGTTGCCGAACTCGGTGACCTTCGGCAGCGCTCCGGTGCGTTCGGCGGCCCCGGCGGCGATGGCCCGGGCGATGGGGTGCTCGGAGGCGCTCTCCAGCGCCCCGGCCAGGCGCAGCGCCTGCCCGGCGTCCACCCCGTCGGCGGGGATCACCTCGACCAGGGCCATCTTGCCGGTGGTGACGGTGCCGGTCTTGTCCAGCACGACGGTGTCGATCGCGCGGGTGGACTCCAGCACCTCCGGGCCCTTGATCAGGATGCCGAGCTGGGCGCCCCGGCCCGTCCCGACCATCAGCGCGGTGGGGGTGGCCAGGCCCAGCGCGCACGGGCAGGCGATGATCAGCACGGCCACCGCGGCGGTGAACGCGGCGGTGGCACCGGCCCCGGCGGCCAGCCAGTAGATCAGGGTGGCCAGCGCCAGGGCGATCACGACGGGCACGAAGACGCCGGAGATCCGGTCGGCCAGCCGCTGCACCCGGGCCTTGCCGCTTTGGGCCTGCTGCACCAGGCGGGCGATCTGGGCGAGCCGGGTGTCGGCGCCCACGCGGGTGGCCCGCACCACCAGCCGCCCGCCGACGTTGACGGTGGCGCCGGTGACCGCGTCGCCGGGACCGACCTCCACCGGGACGGACTCGCCGGTCAGCATGGAGACGTCCACCGCCGAGGAGCCTTCGATCACCTCCCCGTCGGTGGCGATCTTCTCGCCGGGACGCACCAGGAACGCATCGCCCACCTTGAGCCGCTCGACGGGGATGCGTTCGGTTCGCTCGCCGCGCAGCACGGTCACGTCCTTGGCGCCCAGTTCCAGCAGGGCGCGCAGGGCGGCGCCGGCCCGGCGCTTGGCGCGGGCCTCGAAGTAGCGGCCGGCCAGGATGAACATGGTCACCCCGGCGGCGGTCTCCAGGTAGATGGCCATCGCGCCGTCGCCGCGGGTGAGGGCGAGCGTGAAGTCGTGCCGCAGGCCGGGCATGCCCGCCTCGCCGAAGAACAGCGCCCACAGCGACCAGCCGAACGCCGCCAGGGTGCCCATCGAGATCAGGGTGTCCATGGTGGCCGTGCCGTGCCGCAGGTTGATCAGGGCGGCGCGGTGGAAGGGCCAGCCGGCGTAGACCACCACGGGCGCGGCCAGTGTGAGCGACAGCCACTGCCAGTACCGGAACTGCAGCGCCGGGATCATCGCCATCGCGATCACCGGGACCGACAGCGCGATCGCGGTGATCAGCCGCTGCCGCAGGGGGCGCAGCTCGTCGGGCTCGGCGGGGCGTTCGGGTTCGGCCGGGGGTTCGGGGAGCGCGGCGGTGTAGCCGGCCTTTTCGACGACGGCGATCAGCTCCTCGACGGTGATGTCGCCGGGCGCGCTGATCGTGGCCTTCTCGGTCGCGTAGTTGACCGTCGCGCTGACCCCGGGGAGTTTGTTCAGCTTGCGTTCGATCCGGTTGGCGCACGACGCGCAGGTCATGCCGCCGATCTCCAGTTCGATGCGCTCGCTCGCCGCACCGGTGGTCATCGCAGTCTCCTTGGGGCCCGCGGGTCCTCCGCCGTCGGTGGATCGTGGGGGCGGGCTGTTTTCTCGGGGGCGGGACGGCCCGTCAGTCCTTCAGCTGGTATCCGGCCTCTGCGACGGCCTCTCGGATGCGGGCGGCCTCCAGCGGGCCGTCGGAGGTGACCGTCATGCGGCCGCTGTCCAGGTCGACTTCGACGCCGGTGACGCCGGGGACCTGGCCGACCTCTTCCTTGACCGATGCCACGCAGTGGCCGCAGGTCATTCCGGTGACCGTATAGGTGCTGGTGATCATCCTCGTCCTCCTCGGTTACCCCTGGGGGGTATCTTGTCATCGATGCTGCCACTCCCTCTGGCGGGGCTGCAACCCCTACCCCCTACCCGTTTATGAGACATGCGTCATAGGAGGTGGGTGAGGGTGCGCTCCCCGCCTTGCGGCCCGCGCTCGGGCGGCTGCTGCGCGCCGTCTGCGTCAAGGGAGCGGATGGACTTCGCAGCCTTTTTGGCAGGGCTGTTGCGAAGAAGTTATCCACAGCCTGTGGAGCGCCATGATCCGTATGAGGGCAGAGTTATGCCCCTGTTTGTACAGGTATGCAGCGTGTAGGCACCGGGAATCCGGGCTCACTCCACGTTATCCACAGCTTCGTCCACAGCTGTCCACAGGCATGTGGACACAGCCTTGCGTACCGGCTACCCCTTCTGGGTCAAGGCAAGCTCAAACTTCTTTGACCTGCTCGATGCGCCGCCCCATGCCCGGAGGGTTCGAGGGGGACGCTGCCGGGACGAGACACAGCGGAGAGCGGCTTTCCCGCCGGATCAGGGCATGGATGGGGACATTCGCGGCCACACCGCGCAGGCCGAAAGTCTCGTCCGGGAGCCGGCGGGCCCGGGACCGGCTCCGGAGCCGCCCGCACCGCGCATCGGCGACCGGCGGCTCCGGAGCGGTCAGCCGGCGAACAGCGCCGCCACCTCTTCCCAGCGCTGAATCTCACAGCCGTTGAGACGGTTGAACCGGGCGTTCACCGAGGCGCCCCGCCAGGTGCCGGTGACGGTGGCCACCTGGTCACCGCCGTGGATCTGCGTGCACAGGGCGTCCTTGGGGACGGGCTTGAACGGATCTGTGGCCTTCTCCAGGGCCTGGCAGGCGGCGTCGGCCTTCGGGTGGGTGCCGCCGGCGGGATCGCAGGTCAGGGTCCAGGTGGTGGCGGAACCCTGAGGCGTGGAGCGTACTTCGATGGTCAGCCGGGTCTGGGCGGCCGAGGACGGCGACACCTTGGCAGAGCCTCCGCCGTCGTCCGCAGCGCCGCATCCGGCCAGTGTGGCGGCGGCCAGAGCGCTCAGGCAGGCCGCTGTGGCGAGGGGCATACGGTACCGCATGCGCATTGGACGCACCGAGGCCCGATCGGGTTCCGCCGAATTCTGTGAAAAGCATCGCCCGCTTCGGCCCGCCGCCGCCGGACGGGTAGCGTGTGCGGGACGCCGCTGGTGACGGCGGGCATATGGCTGAAGAGAACCATGCCGCCGGTGCCGGGTTCCGGTGCGCGGCGGAAGGGTATGGCCGCGCACGGCGGCATCGGCGCAGCGGCCGACATTCTCAGGGCGGGGCCCGTCTTCGCCGGCCCGTGGAAATCGGCCCGGTGAGGGGCCGCTCCCGGCAAGGAAGCGGAGGAGTCGCGGCAACGTGATGTTTTTCGGGGAAGACGTTCCGGCCGTCGCTGTCACGGACGTACCGCAGGACGCCTACCTTCTCGACGTCCGCGAGCAGGACGAGTGGGAGGCCGGCCACATCCCGACCGCGGTGCACATCCCGATGGGAGAGCTGAGCGACCGGGCCGCGGAGATCCCGCGCGACCGGGACGTGTATGTCATCTGCCGGTCCGGGGTGCGTTCGGCCCAGGTGACCGTGGCCCTCAACAACGCCGGCTGGCGGGCCCGCAATATCGACGGCGGGATGAAGGAATGGGCCGGCGCGGGGCTTGCGATGGTCGCCGAGTCCGGCGCCGCGCCCCGCGTCATCTGACCGCACCCGCCGGAGCGTTCCGATTCCGCGGCCGTCGCGCGGGTGTGGTGTGCGTTACGGCGGTCGTCCTCCAAGGTGCGCATCATTTCCTTCACCAGGGCTCCGACTCGCTCGCCGGCGGCTCGTCCGGCTCGCAGAAGCCCAGGTCACCGGGGTGGTCGCGGCCGAACCGGAGAGGGCCCGGCAAAGCCGCGGTGGCCTTTTCACAAACACCGGGCAGATCGGGTGGAACGCTTTCCAACCGACTTCACCGGCGCGGTGCGGGAAGCGATGGCACGATGACAGACGTGGGGCAGGCTCCAGGCGGTCAGGATGCGATCGTCCGTGCGGTCATCGAATGCGCGGCCGACGCGATCGTCGCCATTGACCCCCGCTTCCGGGTGACGCTGTGGAACCCGGCGGCCGAGCGGCTGTTCGGCTGGAGCGCCGCCGAAGTGCTCGGCCAATTGCCCCCGATCATCCCCGATGAGCTGCGGGCCGAGCAGAACGCGGTGCTGGAGCGCGTCCGCGAGGGCGGGCAGCTCTCCGTGGCGACCCGGCGGCTGCGCCGCGACGGGCAGCTGATCGACGTGCGCATCGACACCAGCCCCCTGCACGACGCCGACGGCAGGCTGCTGGGCTGGATGGGCGTCTACCACCCGGTGGCCGAGACGGACGCCGCCCAGCACCAGCTGGCCGAGCGGGCCCGCCTGGTGCGCCGGCTCAACGACGTGGTGGCCGACCTCAACGCCGAACGGGACCTGCCGGCGGTGCTGGACCGGATCACCACCGCGCTGGTGGAGCTGACCGGGGCCGACGCCGGCGGTTTCGTCCAGATCAAGGGCCGGAGCCTGGAGCTGGTCAGCGTGCAGGGCCTGCCGGAGCGGCTGCGCGGCACCGTCACCGAACTGGACTCCAGCCTGGTCGATGAGCTGCTGCGCTCGGGCAAGCCGGTGCTGCTGGCCGGCGCCCGGCGGGTGGACGAGGCGATCCGCGCCCACCTGCCGGGGCTGCACACGGTCGCCCTCGGCCTGTCGTACCTGCAGAACCGGCCGTACGGGGCGCTGTATGCGCTCTTTTCCGGGCGCAAGGCCGGGGACACCGAGCTGGAACTGCTGGAACTGCTGGCCGGGCACGCCGGGGTCGCCGTCGGCAACGCCGTGGCCTACGCCGATGCGGTCCGGCAGCAGGCGCACGAGCGGGCGGTGATCGACTCCAGCGCGGACGGCATCGTGGTGCTGGACGCCGCCGGCATCGTCCGGCAGTGGAACCCGGCCGCCGCCCGGCTCACCGGCCTGCCCGCCGAGCAGGTGATCGGCCGGCCGCCGCCGCTGCAGATCCCCGAGCCCGGCTGCACGCTCACCGTGCGGCTGGAGTCGGGGACGTGGGTGAACATGCTGTGCTCGCAGGTCGAGGAGACCGGGGAGCTGGTGGTCGACCTGCGGGACGTCACCGAGGCCAAGGCCCTGGAGGAGGCCAAGGACCTGTTCCTGGCCACCGCCGGCCATGAGCTGCGCACCCCGATCACCGTGGTGCAGGGCTTCGCCAGCACCCTGGTCAGCCGCTGGGACAAGCTGGGCGACGCCGAGCGGCGGGCCGCGGTGGAGACCATCGCCGAGCGGGCGCGGGCGCTGGCCCGGCTGGTGGAGCACCTGCTGCTGGGGTCGCGGGCGGGCACCGGCGAGCTGAAGGTGACCATCGAGCACTTCGATCTGGGCCGGTTGCTGGAGGCGTCGGTGGCCGGTTTCCGGTCGCTGTCGGACCTGCACCGGGTGGAGCTGGAGGTGGCCCCCGACCTGCCGAAGGTGGCGGGGGACTGGATGGCCACCGACATCATCCTCGGCCAGCTGCTGGAGAACGCCTTCAAGTACTCCCCGGACGGGGGCACGGTGACGGTGCGCGCCTGGGCCGAGGGGGACGAGCTGGTGGTCACCGTGGCGGACCGCGGGGTCGGCATCGCTCCCGGCGACCATGAGCGGATCTTCGAACGCTTCTTCCAGGGGGACTCCGGCGACCGCCGCCGCTTCGGCGGCATCGGCCTGGGGCTCTACATCGTCAAACGCCTCGCGCAGGCCCAGCGCGGCGATGTGGCCGCTCACTCCCGGCCGGGCGGCGGCACCGTCATGCGGCTGACCCTGCCCGCCGCTCACGCCTCCGGCGACTGATCCGATATTTCCGATCGGGGCGGTTTGGGGTGTGAGGCGACGAGCCGAGTGTTGTGTCCAGGATGTGACAGACGAAACGTCTCCGACAGGAGTAACCCCCGCTGTGAGTGGATAGGTCCACATGAGGGATCATTGGTACCTGTGTCTGCTTCTGGGGGGTGATCGGCCGTGATCGGAGGATCACTCGCCCATTGTGGGGAAATGGCATTTCCCTCAGGTTTCCGGTCGTCCGCATCGGGGCATTTCGGTCGTAGCACGAGAGTAACCGGCTAGTTCCGGAGGGTACGGGGAGGTGAGGGCGTCGAGCGTCGTACTGCTACCGCACGCGCCGTCCAGCGTCGCGATCGCCCGCCGGCGCCTCAGCTCCGAGCTTCGCGCCCTCGGCGTGCGTCCCGGAGCGGTGGACGACGCCGTCGTCATCCTCAGTGAGCTGCTCAGCAACGCCCTCCGGCATGCGCGGCCCCTGGAGTCCGGGCAGATCCGGGTGCGCTGGGAGTGCAACGGGGACGACATAGAGGTCTCGGTGAGCGACGGCGGGGCGATGACCGAACCCCGGCGCGGCCGGCCCACGCTGTCCTCCCTGGGCGGACGAGGCCTGGGCATCGTGGAGGCGCTCGCCGAGTGCTGGGGCGTCCACCACGATGGCGACTGCACCACGGTCTGGGCGGTGGTGCACGTCCCGCAGAAGACGGAGGACGGCGACTCGGCCCCCGGCATGGCCCACGCCGCGGCGTTCGCCGAAGAGTTCGCCGAGGACATCGCGGAACTGCAGCGCACCTCCTCGGGGGTGGACGGCTCCCGCCACGGCCTGCACTGAGCCTTTTCGGCAGGTGGCCCAAGGCGGGGCCGTGAAGGCGTCCGGCACCGCGTTCGGCTCACGGCATCGTCCCTGACTGCGACCTCCCCGTCACGACCCGAGGACACGAGGTGCCGGAAAGGTCCACCGGTGGGCACCGTCCCTCCGGTGAATGTGGCGTGGCGCACATTTTCGCCGAAAATCCTCGATGAGCTGTAATGTCTTGCACAGCTCGGGCGCTGTCGTGCCCCCGTCGACACCGCCCGAGCATCCAAGACTTGCGCGCGCCGCACGTTAGAGCGGGTCGCGCAGCAGAGGGCAGGACATGCACCGCGGGCCGCCCCGGCCGCTGCCCAGCTCGCTTCCGCTGATCCGGATCACCTCGATGCCCGCCGCCTCCAGACGGGCGTTGGTCTCGACGTTGCGTTCGTAGGCCACCGCCACGCGCGGCGCCACGGCCAGGGTGTTGTTGCCGTCGTCCCACTGCTCGCGTTCGGCCGTCACCGGATCCAGCCCGGTGTCGATCACACGCAGCCGCTCCACCCCCATCGCCGCCGCGGCGGCCTCCAGGAACGGACGCTCCTCGGAGATGAGCAGCTCACCGTCGTCCCAGGTGATGGTGTAGGCGGTCAGCGAATGGGCCACCGGCGGGTACATGACCACCGTGTCGACGTCGACCATCGTGCAGACGGTGTCCAGGTGCATGGTGGCCCGCTCCTGGGCGATCGGCACGGCCAGCACGGTGTGCGCGGCGCCGGTGGACAGCACCCGCCGGGCCAGCCGCTCCACTCCCGCCGGCGTGGTGCGCTCCCCGGTGCCGACCGCGATCACCCCGGGGGCCGGCAGCAGCACATCGCCGCCCTCCAGCGGCTCCAGACGCGGGTCGTAGATCGTCTCGATCCCGCGGAAACGGGGGTGGAAGTCGTAGATCAGCCCGGTCAGCGAGGTCTCCCGGCGGCGGGCGGGCATCGCCAGGCTGGTCACCGCCACCCGCGGGCCGATCCAGGTGCTGGAGTCCCGGGTGAACAGCAGATTGGGCAGCGGGTCGATGATGAAGTCCTGCGGGTCCATCAGCCGGTAGACCAGGCCGTGCGCGGACTTGAGCTCCTCGTGCGCCAGCCCCGCGATCAGCGTGTGCGCCAGTTGCTCGGGGTCCAGGTCGCTCAGGTACTCCCGGACGTTCTCGCGCAGCCGGTCGCCCAGCCGGGGGTCTGCGACGGCGGCGGTGATGGCCTGCTCCCGGGCGTCGGCGTACTCCAGGACGTCCTGCAGCAGCTCGGTCAGGTACAGCACCTCGACGCCGCGCTCGCGCAGCGCCTCGGCGAAGGCGTCGTGCTCCTCCTGGGCCCTGCCCACCCACGGGATCCCGTCGAACAGCAGCTTGTCGTTGTTGCGGGGGGTGAGCCGCTTGAGCTCGGCCCCGGGCCGGTGCAGCAGCACCGTGCGGAGCCGGCCGACCTCACTGTCAACCCGGTACGAAGGGGTCACCCTGTGCAGTCTATGTCGGTATGCACCATATGTGATCAATGGATCGGCCAACGGATGCCCCGAGCGGCCTCAGGGCTCGCCGGTGAGCAGGGTTTCGCCGGAGGCGGGCGATTTATGCTCACTTACGCCATGCGTTACTTCGATCCGCCGCTGTGGTGCTGATGCTCCGGGTGGTCCGGCGTCCCTCCGCGCACACGGTGCATCTCGGGGCCGCCACGCTGCTGAGGATCTCCGCCGAAGGGCTGGGCACCGCGCTGGTGCTGGTCGTCCAGGCCCGAACGGGACAGGCCGCGACCGCCGGCTTCCTCCAAGCGGCGATCATGCTCCCCTATGTGCTGGCCGGCCCGATCACCGGCCACACCCTCGACCGCACCGCCCGGCCGCGCGCCTTCGCGCTGACGATGACGGCCTGCTACCTGCTGGCCGCCGCCTTCCTGCTGCTGACGGCCGGGCGGGTGCCGCTGCTGCTGGCGCTGGCCTTCGCCGTCGCGATCGGCTGTACCGAGCCGGTCGTGGTGGCCTTCACCGGCCTGCTGCCCCGCTTCGTCCCGGCCCACCGGCTGACCTGGGCCTACGGGCTGGAGGCGGCGACCTACAACATCGCCGCCATCGCCGGCCCGGGACTGGCGGCCGGGCTGACCGCGGCGCTCGGGGCGGGCTATGCCGGTGCCGCGGTCGTCGGCTGCGCCACCCTCGGCATGACGCTGCTGCCGCTGCTGTCCGTCCCTCCCCCCGGCCATCGTCCCGCCCCCGCCCGGCGGCCGGAGGAGACCGGGGAGCGACCGGCCGCGGAACTCGCTCCGGCGGTCGGCCCCGACACCGCCGGAACCCGCTCGCAGGACGCCGGGCGCCGGGCGGCCGGGGAACATTCCGAGCAGCCCGCCGCGGCGATCGGCCGCGGCGGCGCCACGGCCCGTCCAGAGCCCGCCGAGGCGCGGGAGGAAGGGCGTCCGGCGGGGAGCGCCGGGCCCGGCGGAGCGGCCTGCCACGCTGTCACCGCTGAGGCGCAGGGCAGCGGCGGCCCCTCTGCGGGGAACGCCGGTCCCGGCGAGGCGGAGACGCCGCGCGATGAGCGGGTTGGAGCGGCCCTCTCCAAAGAACCCGCCCCCGAGATGAAGAAGGACGTCCCGGCACTCAAGGGACGGGCCCCGGCGCTGGATGTGATCGCCGGGGGGATCGTGGTGCTGCTGGGCAACCCGGTGCTGCGCGCGGTGACCGTGGCGACCACCCTGGCGTTCCTGGGCATGGGGGCGGTCGCGGTCACCGCCGTCCTGTTCGCCGAGCACATCGGGCGCAGCGCCGGGGTGGGCGGCCAGCTGATCGCCGCCTTCGCCGCCGGGTCGCTGATCGGGTCGCTGGGGTCGGCGCGCTGGCTGTCGGCGCGGCGGGCCGAATGGGTGCTGATGGCCGGCATGGCGGCCTTCGGGACGGCACTGGCCGTGACCGTCTGGGCGCCCTCCCTGCCGTGGGCGCTGGCCGGTTTCCTCCTCGCCGGGATCTGCGACGGCCCGGTGTTCGCCGCCACGCTGACCGTCCGCCAGCGCGAGGCCCCCGCCGACCGGCTCGGCCAGGTCAACACCACCGGCGGCAGCCTCAAGATCGGCTCGGCGGCGGTGGGCGCCGCCCTGGCCGGTGCCCTGGCCGGCTCGCTCGGCGGCCCCGGCCTGCTGCTCGGCATGGCCGCCTTCCAGTTCACCGGCGCCGCCTGCGGCGTCCTGCTGCTGTTGCTCGCCCGTCGCCGCGGGGAGTGAGCACAGCAGGTGACGGCGGGGGGTGTGAGAGCGTCACTTTCCGGAGGGCGGCCGTCGGGGCGGGCCGAGGCGGCCGATTATGGTTCGGCGCTATGAGTGCGCTTCTGGACGGCAAGGTCGCGATCGTCACCGGTGCCGGGCGGGGCATCGGCCGGGGCGAGGCCCTGGAACTGGCCCGGCAGGGGGCCGCCGTGGTGGTCAACGAATTCGACGCCGAGGCGGGCAAGGCGGTCGTCGACGAGATCACCGCGATGGGCGGGCAGGCTGCGTTGCACGTGGGCGACGTCAGCGAGATCGACGACGCCAAGGCTCTCATCGACACCGCCGTGGAGACGTTCGGCGGGCTGGACGCGCTGGTCAACAACGCCGGCATCCTGCGCGACCGCACCCTGGTGAAGATGACCCCCGAGGAGTGGGACGCCGTCATCAAGGTGCATCTGCGCGGCCATTATGCGCCCACCCACTTCGCCTGCGAGTACTGGAAGAACAACGGGCGGCCCGGACGGATCGTGTGCACCGCGTCCTCCTCCGGGCTGCTGGGCAACTTCGGCCAGTCCAACTACGGGGCGGCCAAGGCCGGCATCGCCGCGTTCTCCACGATCGTCGCGCTGGAGATGGCCCGCTACGGGGTGACCTGCAACGCCATCGCCCCGGCCGCCCGCACCCGGATGACCGAGGGCGCCTACGGCAAGATCGAAGGCGGGGACGGCGGGGGCTTCGACTTCTGGCACCCCGACAACGTGGCGCCGTTCGTGGCGTTCCTGTGCAGCGACCAGGCCGGTTCCATCAGCGGCAAGGTCTTCGGCGTGCAGGGCGATGCGGTGGAGCTCTACCGGCCGTATGAGTCCGCCGCCGTCATCGAAAACGGCGGGGCGCGCTGGGACCCGGCTGACTTCGCCGACCGGGTCGGGGAGCTGTTCGAGACCTCCGGGATCAAGCCCGAGATCGAAAACCCGATGCGCCGGCTGCGCTACAGCATGACCAAGCGCGCCTGACGCCTGGTGCGCCGGTGCCGCGAGCCGCATGCGCGGCACCGGCGCCGCTCAGGCTCAGCCGGTCTTGATCAGCAGACCGCCGTACTCGTACACGGTGCGGCGGAGCGTGGCCGTCTTGACGAACGGCTCCAGCTCCTTGGGCACGGGCGGCAGCGGCGGCTGGTTGGGGTCGGGGCGCCAGTCGTTGATGTCGAGCAGGCCCGGTTCGACCGGCTCCAGCCCGCCCCCGAGCAGCAGCGCGTCGACCTCTTCGGGGCTGCGGGTCTGCCAGGGCACGCCGCTCTTTTTCATCTGCTCGTTGGACTTGGCGCGGGCGTCCGGGTCGTCGCTGACGACCTGGGTGAAGGCCAGGTGGCTGCCGGGGACGGCGCGGTCGATGACGCCGTGCAGCACGGTGCGGGGGTTATCGGCGTCCAGCAGGTGGTGGCCGACCGACAGGTACAGCACGGCCAGCGGCTCGCTGAAGTCGATCAGGCGCTTGGTGTCGGGGTGCTCCAGGATGGCCTCGGGGTCGCGCATGTCGGCGGTGATGACCACGGTGGAGCCGTCCCCGGCCAGCAGGGCGCGGGCATGGGCGAGCACGATCGGGTCGATGTCCACGTAGACGACCCGGGCGTCGGGTGCGTGCTTTTGGGCGACTTGGTGGGTGTTGTTGTCGGTGGGCAGGCCGCAGCCCAGGTCGATGAACTGGCGGATGCCGGCCTCGGCCGCCAGGTAGCGCACCACCCGGTACAGAAACAGCCGGTTCTCCCGGGCCATGTTGATGCCTTCGGGGAACAGCTTCGCGCCTTCCAGCACGAACTGCCGGTCGATCTCGTAATTGTCCTTCCCGCCCAGGGCCCAGCCGTACATGCGGGCGGATGCCGGGACGTCCGTGCGGATTTGCGGGATCGATTCGTCAGCGGCCACCATGCACTCCCGTCTGCTCACGGCCGGTCGGTGGCAGCAGACTACTGGGCGAATGGGGACGATTCCGTCTTTTTTGGTGATCTTCGGTGGCGTCCTGCGGCGGGCCGGTTCGCCGTCCCAATAACACTCGATCCGAAAAGATGAAATTCGATCATCCTTATTTCGGGTGACGCGAGCGGCTCCGGTCTGCCGCGCCCCATGGCCGAGGCGGCACGGACGAGGCCACCGCTGCTGCTGTTTCTGTGCTCACGCAGCGGCGACCTTCTTCGGCGGCCCCCGCTCGAACGGGTCCTGGCGGCGCTTGGACGCCCCTTCAAAGGGTTTCAGCTCCTTGGAGGCGGCGCGGTGGATGACGCTGCGCAGCACGGCGGGAGCATGGGTATCGAGACGGACGTCCCGGGCGTCGGGGGCGTACTTTCGAGCGGCTTGGTTAAAGGTCACACTGGCGGGACGGCCTGCTCTTCCATGGATATTCTCTGAATTTATAGGACGGCTACTAGAAATTCGTTCGGTTATAGCAGGCGCGCGTGGATATGCCCCCTGGCAGCCGGCGTCCATCTGCTCGCAGGGTTCGGCCGGGCGACCGATCGCCTCGGTCTTGACGTGCTGCAAGGCCGTTGTTCTGCTGAAAGAACCGGGAGCCCGCAGCATCCGGGAACGCCAAGCTCCGGCGAAACCATTCGGCGCCCGGCCCTGGTACAGGGGGCTGGAGTTTTGGCGGCACCCGTGACGTTCCGGGACGCGGCATCCTCCCTGATCGTGACGCACCGCAGAGACGGCGTGATGAAGAGGATCCGGTGGACTCGCCGCAAAGCCCTGGTCACCGCGGCTGCGGCCACGCTCCCCTGCCCGCTCGCCCCGCATCCGGCCCTCTCCGGACCGTGCGACCGGCCTACGAGGCGACGATCCGCGGGCGGCCGCTGGTGATGACGGCGGACCGACATGCCGCAGATCGCCTGGCTGGCCGCATGGGGCGTCGTCCCCGGTGAGCGGCTGCGGCGGCGGTGCGGCACGGAGCGCGGCTCGCCTTCCACCGCTTGGACATCGGCGCCTTGCGCGTCGCCAAGCTGACTAACAAGTGGGGGCAAAGGCCGGAGAACCTTCGGCACCGGCTGCTTCACCCGCGCCTGCATCAGCCTGAACGGCCTCGGCGCCGACCTCGCCGCGGACGCGCCGTACCCGATCTGCTGGTTCGACCCCAGATTCGGCCCCCTGAACGGGCGCGACACCTGCCGGGTGCGCTTCCCCGCCGGTCGAGGCGTTCTGATCGCTCACCCTCTGCGGGCCGGACCGGTTCCCGGCCGGCGACCCGCTGAACCGGTGCGTGCTCGGTGGCGGCGACCCGCCGGCCGGCGCGGGCGGCGGCACCGAGATCGTCATCGCCGCCGGACCACCGGCGCGCCCGGGCCGGTGGTCCGGATGCCCGGACGGCGCCCCGTGGGCTGAGGCGTCCGTCCGGGCGGGAACCGCTTACGGCTTCTTGAGCAGGCCGCCGTACTCGAACCGCTCCTTGCGGAGCTTGGAGGCGCCCTCGTACGGCTTCAGCTCCGGGGGGACGGGCGCCAGCGGCGGCTGGTCGGGGTCGGGGCGCCAGTTGTTGATGTCGACCAGGCCCGGCTCGACCGGCTCCAGACCGTGCCCCAGCAGCAGCGCGTCGACCTCTTCGGGGCTGCGGGTCTGCCAGGGGACGCCGCCGGCGTTGGCGATCGCGTCCAGCTCGGCGCGCCGCTCGGGGGGATCGGTGCTCACCACCTGGGTAAAGGCCAGGTAGCTGCCGGGGACGGCGCGGTCGATGATGGTGTAGAGGACCCGGTGCGGATCGTCCTCGTCCTTGATGTGGTGACCGACCGACAGGTACAGCACCGCCAGCGGCTCGCTGAAGTCGATCAGGCGCTTGGCGTCGGGGTGCTCCAAGATGGCCTCGGGGTCGCGCATGTCGGCGGTGATGACCACGGTGGAGCCGTCCCCGGCCAGCAGGGCGCGGGCATGGGCGAGCACGATCGGGTCGATGTCGACGTACAGCACCCGCGCGTCGGAGACGAACTGCTGGGCCACCTGGTGGACGTTGTTCTCGGTGGGCAGGCCGCAGCCCAGGTCGATGAACTGGCGGATGCCGGCCTCGGCCGCCAGGTAGCGCACCACCCGGTACAAAAACAGCCGGTTCTCCCGGGCGGCGTCGACGATCTCGGGGCTGTAGTGGATGTTCTGCAGCGCGAACTGCCGGTCGATTTCGAAGTTGTCCTTGCCGCCCAGCGCCCAGTTGTAGATCCGGGCGGAGGTCGGCACGTCGGTGGGGATGTCGGTCGGGACGGGGCCGTCAGCGTCCAAGGTCTGCTCCCATGCTCCACGAGGATCCTGCACCGGATCTCGGCAAGATCAGACTAACGGCATGATCACCGACATCGGTGGCTTTCCTTCGGGTTTCGGACGGTGTCGGCAAGCAAGTCCTTTCTTATCGGGCGGACCGCTACCGGCGACCGCGAAAACGCGCGGTGGCGCCCGGCCCGCAGAGGACCGGGCGCCACCGTGAGAGCTCCTGCGGCGTCCGCTCACCGGCGCGGCGTCATCCGCCGCGCGGGCTCAGTGGACGGCGCGTTCGTGGCCCTCCCAGTAGGGCTTGCGCAGCTCGCGCTTGAGGACCTTGCCGGTGGGGTTGCGGGGGATGACGTCGATGAAGTCCACCGAGGTGGGGCACTTGAAGTGGGCCAGCCGCTCGCGGCAGTAGTCGATGATCTCCTGCTCGGTGACCTCGCCGGCCTTGACCACGATCGCCTTGGGGGTCTCGCCCCACTTGTCGCTGGGCACCCCGATGACCGCGCAGTCGGCGACCTTGGGGTGGCTCATCAGGACGTTCTCCACCTCGGCGGGGTAGATGTTCTCCCCACCGGAGATGATCATGTCCTTGACCCGGTCGTGGATGTAGAGGTAGCCGTCGGCGTCCAGGTAGCCGGCGTCGCCGGTGCGGAACCAGCCGTCCCCGGGCAGCGCGGATGCGGTGGCCTCGGGCATGTTCCAGTAGCCCAGCATGTTCTGCGGGGAGCGCACCCAGATCTCGCCGACCTGGCCGGTGGGCAGCTCCTCCAGGGTGGACGGGTCCACGATCTTGATCTCGGTGCCCTCGTTGGGGACGCCCGCGCTGGCCAGCCGGTGCGCGTTGGGGCCGTCGGGGTCGTGGTCCTCCGGGGGCAGCGCGGTGACCGCGCCGGTGGTCTCGGTCAGCCCGTACACCTGGAAGAACTTGGTGCCCGGCAGCAGCTTCATGGCGCCGCGCAGCACCTCCTGGCTGATCGGGGACGCCCCGTACAGCAGCACCCGCAGGCTGGACAGGTCGCACTCGGCGACCTCCGGGATGCTCTGCCAGAACAGCAGCAGCACCGGCACCAGGAACAGGTGGGTGACCTGGCGGCGCTCGATCTCGCGGGCGATGCCGACCGGGTCGGGCTCGCGGCAGATCACCCCGGTGATGCCGTCGAACACCACGGCGACGCTGAGCGCGTTGCCCGCGATGTGGTACATGGGCATCGCGATCATCATCCGGGTGTGCTCGTCCAGCTCCCACAGCTCGGCGGTGCTGGGCAGGATCGACAGGAAGTTGTCGTGGGTGAGCATCACCCCCTTGGGCCGCCCGGTGGTGCCCGAGGAGTACAGCTGCACGAACACGTCCGAGGTGGCCGCCTGGTGGGCGGGCGGGGCCGGTTCGTGCGAGGCGACCCACTCGGCGTAGTCGAGCCGGGGGGCGGCGGTGTGCTCGCCGCCGATCACCACCAGGTGGGTGGTGTGCTCCAGGTCGCCGGCCACGGCGTCCAGCAGCTCGGTGAACTCCGGTCCGACGATGAAGACCTTGGCGCGGGCGTCGTTGACGATGTAGGCGACCTCCGGCGGGGCCAGCCGGTAGTTGACCGGGACCTGGACGGCGCCCAGCCGGGCCGCGGCGAACAGCTGCTCGACGTATTCGATGGAGTTCTTGTCCAAGATGGCGACGCGGTCGCCGGGACCGACCCCGGCCGCGTGCAGGGCGGTGGCCGCCCGGTCCACCCGTTCGTCGAATTCCCGGTAGGTGATCTCGCGGTCGCCGTAATAGAACGCGATCTTGTCGGGGGTGGCCTGTGCGCGTTCGCGGAGCACATCGGTCAGAGGCTGCATGGGTGGGGCCCCCTTCGGCCGTTCCGGCTTATGGTGCGCCCCATCCTGCGATAACCGGATACTTGCCGACAAGGCCTTGATCGGGGGCTTTGTTCAGCGCTTGGTGATCAATGTGACGACCAGCATCACGACGGCCGCGATCAGGCCCACCAGCAGGAAGAACTTCACCGTCGACAAGATCGCGCCGAGCACCGAAAAGATCAGCCAGGCGGCCAGCAGGATTCCCGCGATCTTCAAAACCGTTTTGCTCATGTCCTCCACGCTATGCCCCGGTCCGGCCGGTGGCATCCGCCCATGGCCCGGCCTTCTCTCCTCCTCCAGGGGGAGGACGCGGGCTTGAGCATGCGACTCGGCCCCGCCGCCAGGGCTTCCTTGCGGCGTTCGGCCGCGGCCGGGGGAGTTCCATGGTTCGCGGCGATGCGCGAGAGGACGCGGAGTGATGACCGGGCCACTTCCGGTCACTTTTGGAGTGGTTCTGATTTGTCGGGAAAGTAGTGTTATGCGGGTTTTCCTCTGTGGGTTCGCGGGAACAGAGCCGCCCCTGTGAGGGGCGGAGGGTGAACGACGTTCGGAATGGGTGGCCATTCCGGCTGTTTCCCATGCGGCGCGAACCCGCGGTATCAAGGGCGGCTTCGCCGCCGGCCGCGAGGCCGCCGGGAAGAAAGCGGCGATGACGCCCCGCGCGTGGAAATCCAGCCGGTCTGCGCGTTCACTCGAGCACGGCGCGGACGACGGCGCCGGCCTCGGTGCCCGCCTGGGCGAGCACGGCTCCGCCGGGCGCCCAGATGCCCGAGCCCCCGGCGGCACGGGTGAAGCCGCCGCCGGTGGAGCCGGCGAAACTGGCCACCGCGACCCAGACCCGGTGATCGGCGGCGATGCGGCGGGCGCGCTCGTCCCGGACGGCGGCGTCCTTAGCGTGCTCCAGCACCCCGGCGACATACACGTCCATGCCCAGCGCCGCGGTGTCGGCGGAGTGCCGGACGATGCCGGTGTCCTTGCAGATCGCCAGGCCCAGCCGGCGTCCATCGACCTCCAGCACGGCCGGCTCGCCGCCCGGGGCGAACCGCTCGGCCTCGGCGGCGCCCAGCCACATCTTGCGGTAGGCCACGCGCGCGCCGGTGCCCTCGAAGGCCAGGATCGCGATGTGCGCCGCGCCCGACTCGCCGCGCACCGGGGCGCCCGCCAGCGCCACCGTCCCGGTCCGGGCGCACGCCCGCACCAGCGGCGCCAGCCGCGGATCGCCGGCCGTGATCGCCGGGGCGTCCAGCTCGTACCCCGTCAGGGACATCTCGGGGAAGACCACCACCCGCGCGCCCGCGGAACGCACCACGTCCGCATGCGTCGCCGCGTTCGCCGCGACGTCGTAGGAGACGCACGGCGGCTGGGCCACGGCGATGCTGAGCGGCTTGCGCATGGGACCCCCTGTCGCAGCGGAGCCTTCATGGTCGCACGAGGACGGGGGATCCGTCCCGGGCCGCAGGACGCCGCGGGCCCGGAACCCGGCGGGTTCCGAGCCCGGGACGGGAGGCGCCGCCCGGCCGCGGGACGGCCGGGATCAGGAGGGGTAGTTCGGGTTGTTGGAGTAGGGGATCTCGATGCTGATCGGGAACTGCGCGCCGGACAGCACGGTCAGCACGCCCAGGCGCAGGATCTCATCGAAGGTCCAGTAGAACTTCGACAGGGCGCCCGGAGCCTTCTCCAACGACAGCAGGCCCTCGCGGACGGCGATGAAGGGCTCCCACAGGGTGTTGAAGACGTTGTCCCAGAACGGATCCCGCCGGATCTTCAGCCAGTCGGCGATCTGGTCGCCGAGCGTGTAGCGGGTCAGCGAGCCCAGGATGGGCCGGGTGACGTACTTCAGCGGCCCGCCCGGCACCAGCGTGCCGATGTTGAGCAGCATGTCGGCCAGCTTGATGCCCTCGGGCGTGGGGCCCAGGATCGGGTCCAGCACTTGCCGGGCCTGGGACTCGGCCTGGTCCCAGGAGTTGGGGATGTACTCCTCCTTGATGCCGAGCATGTAGGCGCACAGCTGCCAGGAGTGGAGGAACGCCTCGGCCTCGTTGTCCGGGATCGGCACCTTCCAGGTCTTCAGCTGCCGCATGACGCTGGTGGGCAGGCTGTGCCAGGTGACCATCATGTCGGCCTGGCTGATCGGGATCTCTTCTTCGGCGACCTTGTTCCAGTAGGGGGACTTGGGCAGCAGGTGCCGCACGCCCGCGTGGGCCAGCCGGGTCTTGATGCAGGTCACGATCAGCTCGCCGTCCGGCTCGTAGGCGTTGGCGGTGCCGATGTCGTACCCCAGCTTGGCGGTCTTGGTGATGCGGTCCCGCAGGTTCGCGCCGCCCCAGGAGTAGTAGACCGCCCGCGCCTCCCGGGGGATGACGGTGCTCATCATCCCGCTGACGAAGCCGTAGGTGACACCGAGGTAGAGCCCGCGCTTTTCGTTGAAGTGGAAGGCGGTGGCCAGCTTGTTCTTGTCGGCCCACGGCGGCAGCTGCTTGGCCTTCTCAATGAAGTCCTTCAGGTCCTTGGGCAGCCCTGAGGGCAGCGGCTGGCCGTTCTTGAGCCATTTGCGCAGCTCCTTGTTGACCTTCTGCACATCGCCGCGCTGGATGATGTCGGCCACCAGCTGGTCGGCCTCTTCGTCCCACACTCCCCTCGGGTCGGCACCCGTCCCGGTGCCCAAGACCGAGCCTTCGGGAGACCACGTCCACACGGGCCGGGCCTGCGCGGGGGTGGCGATGCCGAGCGCGCCGGCCGCGCCCAGCGCGCCGCCCGCCGCCAGCACGTTGCGCCTGCTGGGTGTCTTCATGCCTGCGTTCCTCCTCGGGGCGAGAGCAACGTCTTGATACGGTGAAACGTGATCTGCTTCTGCGTATCATCGACGGTATGTCTAATAACAGCACACTGTGTCGGTGCTCACAAGACCCACCGCGTGAGGGATCCACCGGGCCCCCGGAAGCCCTCGGTTGGGGCAAAATCAGTCGTCTCAGGGGTGGGGTCGGGTCGTCTCAGGAGGAAATCGTGGAGCCTACGTTGTCCTTCCTCATGACGACCTCGGGGGACGAGTCGCTGATCGAGCGCGCCTACACCGATGCCGTCGAACAGAACGACGACATGGACGAGACCAGCGCGCGCATTCTCGACGCCGCCTACGAGCAGTTCTGCCGGATGGGCATCCAGCGGTCCACCATGGAGGACGTGGCCCGGCGGGCCGGGGTCTCGCGGATCACCGTCTACCGGCGTTTCGCCACCAAGGACGCGCTGGTCGAACAGGTGGTGCGCCGGGAGTTCCGCCGCTACTTCGACCAGTTCCTCATCGACATCCAGCAGGCCGAGACCGCCGCCGACCGGGTGGTGCTGGGCTTTGTCAGCTCGCTGCGCGCCATCCGGCGCAACCCGCTGATCGGCGGGCTGATCGAGACCGAGCCGGACCTGGTGGTGCCCTCCATGATCAGCGACGGCGGGCGGACGCTGGCCGTGGTGCGGCAGTTCGTCGCCGGCCAGCTGCGCCGCGAACAGCAGGCCGGCAACGTCTCACCGGACCTGGACACCGACCTGGTGGCCGAGATGATGGTCCGCATCTCCGCCTCGTTCCTGGGCATCCCCAGCTTCATCGTCGACCTGGACGACGAAGAGCAGCTGGCCGACATCGCCCGGCGGTTCCTGGTGCCGATGCTGCAGCCGCCGGCCCCCCGCGAGAGCTGAGCGGAGGGCCGCAGGCTCAAAACACCGAGGGGACGACCGCCTCGATCAGGTGCGGCCCCGGCTCGCTGAGCGCCTTGCCGAACTGCGCCGCCAGCTCCTCGGCCGTGCGGGCGCGGCCGGCCGGCACGCCCATGCCCTGGGCCAGCGAGACGAAGTCCAGATCGGGGCGGGACAGGTCGAACATGCTGCGCGCCGCCTCGCCGGCGGAGTTGGGGTCGGCGCCGACGCGGGCCAGCTCCATGTTCAAAACGGCGTAGGAGCCGTTGTTGAAGATCACGGTGGTCACGTCCAGCCCCTCCCGGGCCTGCGTCCACAGGGCCGAGAGGGTGTACATCGCGCTTCCGTCGGCCTCCAGGCAGACCACCGGACGGGACGGGCAGGCGATCGCCGCGCCGGTCGCCAGCGGCATCCCCTGGCCGATCGCACCGCCGGTCAAGGTGAGCCAGTCGTGCGGGGGAGCCCCGGCGGTGGCGCCCGCCAGCCACAGCCCCGAGGTGTTGGACTCATCGGAGACGATGGCGTCCTCCGGCAGCAGCGCGCCGATCACGGCGGCGGCCTTCTCCGCGGTCAGCGGGCCGGACGGCGGCTCGGGCCGGGACGGTTGCTGCACGGGCGGGGCGACGCCCCCGGCGACCAGGTCGGCCAGGTGGGCGAGCGCACCGGCCGCATCGTCGCCGTCCCCGGCGAGCACATGCACCTGGCAGCCCTCGGGGACCAGGTCGCTGGGCTGGTTCGGGTAGGCGAAGAACGACACCGGGCGCTTGGCGCCGGCCAGGATCAGGTGCCGCAGCCCGGTCATCTGCGCGGCGGCCATCTCCCCCAGGTAGGCCAGGCGCTCGACGGCCGGCAGCCCGGCGCCGCGCTCCAGCCGGGCCGGGAAGGTCTCGCACAGCAGCTTGGCCCCGGTGGCGGCGGCGATCCGGCCGGCGGCCTCCAGCCCGTGACGGCGGGTGGCGCCCCCGCCGAGGAGCAGCGCGCACGGCTCACCGCTCTTGAGCACGGCCGCGGCCGACTCCACCACCGAATCGTGCACCGGCGAGGCCGGGCGGGAGCGCACCGGCGTCGCCGGCTGCGCGCCCTCCGACCAGCACACGTCCGCGGGCAGGATGAGCGTGGCGACCTGTCCGGGAGGCGTCAGCGCCGCCGCCACGGCCTCGGCGGCGTCGGCGGGAACGTCCCGGCTGCGGGCCGAACGCCGGATCCAGCCGGAGACGGAACCGGCCAGCGCGTGGATGTCGGACTCCAGCGGGGCGTCGTAGCGCTGGTGGTAGGTGGCGTGGTCGCCGACGATGTTGAGGATCGGAGTGCCGGCCCGCCGTGCGTTGTGCAGGTTGGCCAGCCCGTTCGCCAGGCCCGGGCCCAGGTGGAGCAGCACCGCGGCGGGGGCGGAGGCCATCCTGCCGTAGCCGTCGGCCGCGCCGGTCGCCACCCCCTCGAACAGGCACAGCACACCGCGCATCCGCGGGACCGTGTCCAAGGCGGCCACCAGGTGCATCTCCGAGGTTCCCGGATTGCTGAAGCACACCTGGACGTCTGCGTTCACCAGGGTGTGCAGCAGCGCCTGTGCACCGTTCACGTCACTCTCCGAACGTTTCAGTCGAACAGGACACCGGGGTTCAGGATGCCCTGTGGGTCGAAGACCTGCTTGATCTGCCGCATCAGCCGCAGCTTGACCGGGTCCTCCAGGTCCAGGAAGTAGGGGCGCTTCTCCCGGCCGATGCCGTGCTCGCCGCTGATCGCCCCGCCGCGCCCCATGGCCTCGGTGAAGATCTCCCGCAGCACCGCGGTCAGCTTCTCGGGATCGGGCTGGAAGACCGACAGGTGCACGTTGCCGTCCCCGGCGTGGCCGCACCCGACGATCAGCGTGCCGCGCCGCTCGCCGATGCCGCCGACCGCCTCGAAGAAGTCGGCCAGGTCGGCGCGGGGGATGACGGCGTCGACGATGGCGTCGGCCCCGGCGCTCTTGGCCGCCCAGAACGCCTTCTCCCGGGCCGTGATCAGCTCCCGGGCGGCGTTGCTCTCCAGCACGTACACATCGGCGGCGCCGAGCTCGGTCAGCAGCCCGCCCAGGGCCTCGATGTCGGCCTCCAGCCGCTCGGCCGAACGGTTCTCCAACGTGACGATCAGGTACGCCTGAGTGGTCTGCCGGACCTGCTCCGGCACCCCCAGGTCCACGTCGGCGTTCGCGGTGATCGCCGCCATGGCCAGCATGTCCACGTACTCGAGGATCAGCGGGTCCAGCCCGCTGCCCACCAGCTTGGGCACCGCGGCGGTGACCTCGCGCAGGGACGAGAACGGCGCCAGCACACTGGCCTGGTGGGCGGCCCGCGGCCGCAGCCGCAAGGTGGCCTCGGTGACCACCGCGAGGGTGCCTTCGGAGCCGACGATGAGCTGGGTCAGGTCATAGCCGGTGGAGGTCTTGACGTACCGGCCGCCGGTGCGGATCACCTCGCCGCCGGCCAGCACCGCCTCCAGCCCCAGCACCTGGTGCCGGGTGACGCCGTACTTGACCGCGTGCATGCCGCCGGCGTTGGTGGAGACGGTCCCGCCGATGCTGGCGCTGCTCTCGCCGGGGAACACCGGGTAGATCAGGCCCGCCTCGGCGGTCAGCCGGTCCAGCTCGCCCAGCGTCACCCCGGCCTGCACCACCGCCACATGGTTGGCGGTGTCGATCTCCAGCACCCGGTTCATCCGCTCAAGGGAGAGCACCAGGCCGCCCGGGACCGGCACCGCCCCGCCCGACAGCCCGGTGCCCGAGCCCCGGGGGGTCACCGCGAGCCCGTGCTCACCGGCCACCCGCAGCACCCCGGCGACCTGCTCGGTCGTCTCCGGGCGCACCACGAAGGCGGGCGGCTGCGGGGCGACGCCCAGCGCCTCGTCCCCGCCGTAGTCGGCCGAGATCTCCTCACCCGACAGCACATGCTCGGCTCCGACGACGTCGGCCAGCGCCGATCCGACATCCGCCAAGGCAACCCCTCCTCCGCCGTTTTCGCGCCCGCCGGGCCTGGCCCGTCCGACTCGGTACAGAAGGCCGGCGAAGGCACCATATGAGACTTACGGCACTTTCCGGTAGGGCGGAAGGCCCCGCCTCGGCCTGCTCGTGGACGGCCTTCGCCGGTGCGTGCGGGCGGTCGTCTTGCGCGAGGCCCGGGAGGCCGCGCGGTCGTCCGGCTTCAGGGGAGAGCCGCTGCGGCGGCGGCCGCTCTCGGGGGATACGGCGGACGGCCGGTGACGCGGGCGGGCGCTTCGCCCGGGCCCGCCTCACCGGCCGGCAGGTGCTTGCATCACATCGACGGCGAACCCTTTCCGCCCGCCTCCGCCATGGACTGCAGACGGTGTGCGCAACGGTCGAAAGCGGCGGCGTGGGGCCATGCGGCATACGGCCGCTGTTTCTCTTCCCGGTGCCTGCGGCAGCCGGCTGAAAGGGTTCGTCGGGTCGCCGGCGGCCGTGAAGCGGCGATGTCCGCTGAAATTCTTCGGGATCACCGAGGTTTTTCAGTGGATGCCGTGGTGCTTTTTCTTATATCGGTGCTCCTTGGGCTTCGGTGCTTGCCCTTGGTGTGCTGCTGCTCAGGGCCGCGGTGCCGGGCCCGTTAGCGCTGGAACCCGTACTGGGGACTGTGAGCGTCCTCGTGTCCGTACCAGTTGTCGTGGTAGGAGTCGTTGTACTGAGGGCCGTACCAGTAGCCGAAATCGTCCCAGGGGCCGTAGTTGCGGCCGCACTCGCCCCGGCAGGCCTGCTGCCCGGCCTGCTCCACGGCGGCGGCGCCGTGCTCGGCCGCCGCGGCCGCCGACGCCGCCGACAAGGCGCCGCCCAGTGCGAACGCCGCGAGTGCCGCTGCCGCCAGACTTTTCCTCATCTGAGCCTCCCAGCTCATTGCAGAGAATGTTTTTCTACCTGATGAGACGCACCAGGAATAACACGTTCACCGGCGGCTTCCAAGGGTGGTGGAGCTGGAATTTATGAGCTTGGCGAGACTATTGCAATTCTGCGAGGACATGTCCCCGTGAGATGTTCAAAAAAGGCGGGATATGGCCATTTGAGAATGGTCGGCGAGATGAGTGCGTTGCCTGCCGCCGGGGCGGCCGCGGGGCTATGACGACAGCCAGCCGGGGCTGACCATGCCGGACTCATAGGCCAGCACCACCAGCTGGGAGCGGTCCCGCACGCCCAGCTTGCTCATGATGCGGCTGACATGGGTCTTGGCGGTGGCCGGGCTGAGGACCAGGCGGCCGGCGATCTCGTCGTTGCTGAGCCCGGCGGCCACCAGCCGCATGACCTCGCGTTCGCGCTCGGTGAGCGCGTTCAGCCGCGGGTCGGGGGCGGGGGCCTTCACCCGCCCGGTGAACTCGGCGATCAGCCGCCTGGTCACGGACGGGCTGATCAGCGCGTCGCCGCGGGCCGCCACCCGCACCGCGCGGATCAGCTCCTGCGGCTCGGTGTCCTTGACCAGAAAGCCGCAGGCCCCGCCGCGCAGCGCGGCGTAGACGTAGTCGTCCAGGTCGAAGGTGGTCAAGATGACCACCCGGACGTTCTCCAGGCGCGGGTCGGCGGTGATCCGGCGGGTCGCCTCCAGGCCGTCCATCCCGGGCATGCGGATGTCCATCAGCACCACGTCGGGGCGCAGCCGGCGGCAGGCCTCGACGGTCTGCTCGCCGTCGCCCGCCTCACCCACCACCGCGATGTCGTCCTCGTCGGCGAGGATGGAGCGGAAACCGGCGCGCACCAGCCGCTGGTCGTCGGCGAGCAAGACCCTGATCATGGCTGACTCCTCTGCGGCCTGCGAAGAGCGGGGACGGTTCACCGCGCAGACGCCCCGTTCCGGTAGGGCAGGCGGGCCCGGACGGTGAACCCGCCGCCCGGACGGGGCCCGGCGACCAGCTCCCCGCCCAGCGCCCGGGCGCGTTCCCGCATGCCGCTGATGCCGCTGCCGGGCGGGCCGGCCGGCGGGACGGGTCCGCGGCCGTCGTCGGTGACCTCCACCGTCAGCTCCCCCGGCCCGTGGTCGAGCCGGACGGTGACCGCGCCGGCGCGGGCGTGCCGGGTCACGTTGGTCAGCGCCTCCTGGACGATGCGGTAGGCGGCCAGATCCACCTCGGTGGGCAGCGGGCGCTGCTCGCCGCCGGTCTCGGCGTGCACCTGCAGCCCGGCCAGCCGCGCCGACTCGATCAGCTCCTCCAGCCGCGCCAGCCCCGGGGCGGGCGCGGTGGGCGCCTGTTCGCCGCTTTCCCGCAGCACCCCCAAGGTGGCGCGCAGGTCCCGCAGCGCCGTCCGGCTGGACTCCTTGATCGCGCCGAGGGCGGCCTTGGCCTGTGCCGGGTCCTTGCCGATGCGGTGCAGCGCCGCCGCCGACTGGACGTTGATGAGCGACAGGTGGTGGCCGACCACGTCGTGCAGTTCCCGGGCGATGCGCAGCCGCTCCTCCCCGGCGGCCCGCCGCTGCACCTCCTGCAGGTAGGCCAGGCGGCCGTGGCGGACCTGCCCGAGCGCCACCACCGCCACCAGCCAGCCGGCCAGCATGAACAGGGCGATGCCGTTGACCTCGTCGTTGCCGGCCAGCGTCCCGGCGCCCACGCAGATCAGCGCCAGCGCGGCCAGCGCGACGGCCGCCTGCAGGCGTCCCTCGGCCGCGACGGTGTACAGCGCGACGATGAACACCACCAGCAGCGGCCCGTCGTAGGCGCTGCCGAGGTAGTAGGCGATGGTGACGGCCAGCACGAAGACGGCGACGGCCACCGGACGCCGGCGCCGCAGGTACAGCGCCCCGCAGGCGGCGGCCGTCAGCGCCCAGCCCGCGACGGTGACCGGCCACGGCTCCAGGCGCTCGCCGATGAACGCCCTGAGCCCGGCGACGGCCATCAGCGCGAACATCCCACCGGCGATCGCCGCGTCCGCCGCGCGCCCCTGCGGCAGCCGCACCCCCGCAGCCCTACCGAACGCCATGGGGCCAGAGTAGGTCGGTTCCGCGGCCCCGGCCGTCCCGCGGGGCGAGGACGCAACCACGGGTGTACGCCGCGCGGCGCGGCCGCAACTTGGGCGGTACGGCGGGTGTCGACGCAGGGCCGATGACCGGGGGTGAGCCGTGCGCCGAGCCTGACGGCCATGAACACGCCTTTCACGTCCGGCAGGGCCGCATCCGCCCTCGTCGGCCTGCTGGTCGGCGGGGCCGCGGGGTTCCTGCTGATCGAGACGGTGGGCGCCGTCGTCACCTTCGTCCTCGGCCGCACGCCCGGTGCGGGCGGCGGCGGCGCGCCGCCGGCCGCCTTCATCGCCGTTCCGGTGCTGTGCGCCCTGGCCGGTGCCCTCATCGGGGCCCGCCGGGCCGGCCGAGGTTCCCGACCACGCGACCAGAGGTGAACGAGCATGTCTTCGACCCCCCAACCGACCGTGGCGAGCGGCCCGGCCGCCGTCCGCGCCGCCCCGGGCCGTTTCGGCGAGCTGGCCGCCTGGTCACAGCGGCACCGCTGGAGCGCCCTGCTGCTGTGGGTGCTGCTGGTGGCCGCGATCACCGTGGCGGCGCAGGCCGCCGGCGGCGGCTACCGCAACGACTTCTCGCTGCCGGGCACCGACTCCCAGGCGGCCGCCGACCTGCTGAACGAGCACGGGTCCGCGCAGGCGGGCGGCGCTCTCCAGATCGTCTTCAAGGGCGCAGGCGGCCTGGCCGCCGACCGCGCCGGCATCGAGCGGACGCTCGAGCGGGTGCGCGCCCTGCCCGGTGTCGCCGAGGTGCGCAGCCCGTTCCAGGACCGCGCCGCGCTGTCCGCCGACGGCACCATCGGGTACGCCACCGTCACCCTTGCCGGCAGGCCCGAAAGCGTGCCCAAAGAGCACGTCGCGAAGATCGTGGACACCGCCCGCTCCGCCGCACGAGACGGCCTGCAGGTCGAGGTCGGCGGGGACGCGGTGCGCGAGCTGGCCGAGGAGGAGGGCGGCGGAGGCGCCGAGGGCGCGGGCATGATGGCGGCGCTGGTGGTGCTGGTGCTGCTGTTCGGCTCGCTGCTGGCGGCGGCGCTGCCGCTGCTGACCGCGGCGCTCGCGGTCGGCGGGGCGGTCGGGCTGATCGCGCTGGCCTCGCACGTGTTCACCGTCGCCGACTTCACCCCGCCGATCATGATGCTGGTCGGGCTGGGCGTCGGCGTGGACTACGCGCTGCTGATCTTCCACCGCTACCGGCACGAGCTGATCGGTGGCGCGGACCGGGACGAGGCCACCCGCATCGCGCTGGAGGCGGCCGGGCGGACGGTCTTCTTCGCCGGCTGCACCGTGATCGTCGCGCTGCTGGGGCTGGTGGCGCTGGGCCTGGGGTCGCTGCAGGGCGTGGCGCTGGCCGTGGCGCTGACCGTGCTGGTCACCATGGCGGCCTCGCTGACCCTGCTGCCGGCGCTGCTGGCGGTCTTCGGCGGGCGCATCCAGCGCCTGGTGCTCAAGCGCGCCGCCAAGGCCCACGCCAAGGGCCGGGTCGAGGGGCGAGGCTGGCGGGCGATCGCCACGGCCGTGCAGCGGCGTCCGCTGGCCGCCCTGCTGGTCGCCGTGGTGGCGCTGCTGGCGCTGGCGGCCCCGGCGCTGGACATGCGGCTGGGCTTCGCCGACGCGGGCACCGACTCGCCGGAGTCCACCAGCCGCCGGGCCTACGACCTGCTGGCCGAGGGGTTCGGGCCGGGGTTCAACGGGCCGCTGATCGTGGTGAGCGCCGGCGAGCCGGCCGCGGCCCAGGAGCTGCGGGCCGCGCTGGCCGGCACGCCCGGTGTCGCCGCCACCACCCCGCCGCTGCCGGCCCGCGACGGCGCGCTCTCCACCGTCATCGTCTTCCCCAAGACCGCGCCGCAGGACGAGGGCACCGCCGAGCTCGTCCGCACGCTGCGCCAGGACGTGCTGCCGCCGCTGGCCGAGCGCACCGGCGCGCGCTACCTGGTCGGCGGGTCCACCGCCGCCGCGCAGGACTTCGCCGAGTCGGTCGCGGCGCGGATGCCGCTGTTCGTGGCGATCGTGGTGGGACTGTCGGCGCTGCTGCTGATGGCGGTGTTCCGCTCGCTGCTGATCCCCCTCAAGGCCGCGCTGCTGAACCTGCTGTCGATCGCCGCCTCGCTGGGGGTGATCACCTTCGTCTTCCAGGACGGGCGGCTGGGGGCGCAGCCGGGTCCGATCGAGGCGTTCATCCCGGTGATGATCTTCGCGATCGTGTTCGGGCTGTCCATGGACTATGAGGTGTTCCTGCTGTCGCGCATCCACGAGGAGTGGCGGCGCACTCAGGATCACTCCCACGCCGTCCGGGAGGGCCTGACCGCCACCGGCCGGGTGATCACCGCGGCGGCGGCCATCATGATCGTGGTGTTCGCCGCCTTCATCCTCAGCCCCAGCCGCATGCTCCAGCAGTTCGGCCTGGGCCTGGCGGTGGCGATCCTGCTGGACGCGGTGGTGATCCGCTGCCTGATCGTCCCGGCCGCCATGCAGCTGCTCGGCCGCCGCGCCTGGTGGCTGCCGTCCCCGCTGGCCCGCCGCCTGCCCCACCTGGCTCTGGAGCGTCCGGACGGCGCCTGACCGCCTTAGGCCGCGGCGGCGCGCTCTAGGACGCCCGGCGACGGCATCGGAAACGGATCCGCACAGGCCCGCCCGGTAGGGGCGGGCCTGTGCCCGTGTCGGTGGTGAGGTGACCGGATGCGGGCGCGTGGACCGCCGGTGGCCGGTTGATCAGGCCGAACGGGGACGGCACGGGGCGTCGGCCGCGGCGCGGCTGGTGGCCAAACCCAGACCGTCCACCGCGCCTACGAGGCCGGCCGGGTGAACACGCCCCGCTGAACGCCGGATTTCAGCGGGGAGCGGACTCGTCGATGATGCGGAAGGTCGGGCAGGGCCAGCGCCACATGCAGGCCCGGCAGCGCCGGCTGAGGTGGGTGGGGTCGCTGGAGATGCCGCCGGCGTCCCGGGGCTGGTGAAGCTCCAGCAGCCGCAGCGCCAGGTCGGTGAGGGCGATCACCTCGTCGCGCGCACCGGTCAGAAACTCCAGGTCCTCTCGGCTGATATGGGTATTGACCGGGACGTAGCCCTCCCGGTTGACCAGGCGTGACAGGTAACGGCCCGCCGAGTGCCACGAGGTGGACTTCTCCGAGCGGGTTCGGATCGCCTCCAAACGTTCCCGAAGGCGCACCAGGTGCGGGTCGCCCCCGGTATGACCAAGCCGCTGATGCACGTGCACAGCATTCCGTACTCGCGGCGCGGGTGAGGGGCAAATCCCACAGTTCATCACCCCGAGAAGTGCGCAAACATGCACTTACACGACAAGTCGGCCATGCGATCAGCGCCGGAGATCGGCCGGACACTCCCCGCCACACGGGAGTCGCCGAGCGTCTGGCCCCGGCGGGCGGCGGCAGATAGTGTGCGGCTCGTGGAGCTAAACGTCACAACTTCGTCTCAGGGGGATTACGCCGTCGTCACCGCGACCGGCGAACTGGACCTGTACACCGCGCCGCGCCTGCAGACCGCGCTGGCCTCCCTGATACGCGACCGCGCCGACCGGGTGGTGGTCGACCTGAGCGGGGTGGAGTTCTGCGACTCCACCGGAGTGAACGTCCTTCTGGCGGCGATGAAACGGCTCCAGGAACAGGGCGGCACCCTCGAACTGGCCGGGCTGCGCCCGCCGGTGCGGCGCATCCTCCAGGTCACCGGGCTGGACTCGGTCTTCACCATCGCCGAGGCAGTGCCCACCCGCGGCGTCTGACGCCGCCCTCCCGGCCCCGATGACCGGGGACGCCCGGCAGGCGCGCACTACGATCGGCTGCATGGAGCCACAACAGGGATCGGACGGCCCACCGCAGGCCGGGGACGTGGCGGTCATCATCCCCGCCAAGGACGAGAGCGAGCGGATCGCCGCGACCGTCAAGGCCGCCCTCGACCTGCCCGGCGTGGATCTGGTGGTCGTCGTGGACGACGGCTCCTGCGATGCCACCGGGCGCCTGGCGGCCGAGGCCGGCGCCCGCGTCGTGCGGCACAGCCGCAACCGGGGCAAGGCCGCCGCCATGGAAAGCGGCGCCGAGGCGGTCAAGCTGCTGGACGAGGGCCGCGCCGCCCCCCGCCACCTGCTGTTTCTGGACGCCGACCTGGCCGAGACCGCCCGCGAGGCGGCCCCGCTGATCGAGCCGGTGCGGCGCGGCGAGGCCGACATGACCATCGCCACCTTCACCACCACGGTCAAGCTCGGCGGGCACGGCTTCGTGGTGCGGCTGTCGCGGGAGGGCATCCGCCGGGCCACCGGCTGGCAGGCCACCCAGCCGCTCAACGGCCAGCGCTGCCTGACCCGGGCCGCCTTCGCGGCCGCGTTGCCGCTGGCCCCCGGCTTCGGCGTGGAGACCGCGCTGACCATCGACCTGCTGCGCGCCGGCTTTCGCGTCCAGGAGGTCAAGGTGCCGCTCGCGCACCGCGCCACCGGCACCGACTGGCGCTCCCAGCTGCACCGCGCCCGCCAGTTCCGCGACGTGGCCCGCGCCCTGGTCGCCCGCCAGCCCGTGCTCACCCGTCTGGCCCACCGCCGCAGGTGACCCCGCCCCCTCCTCAGCCATCGGGCTCCCCCGGAGCCCCGCCCGCACGTCCCGGCGGGACCGCGCGGGACGGCCGGGACGCCAGTGCGGCCATGAACACCGGTGACACCAGGCGGGACGGACACGCCACGGGCACCCGCCCGGCGGATGGGACGCACAAGATGGGAACGGCCGGGCTGGCCGGGATCGGGATCTCCCTGGCCTGCTTTCTGCTGACGGCGCTGCTCGGCCCGTCCGCCATGCAGCCGGCGCTGCCCGGCGAGCGTGGGCAGCCGCCGTACTCGCTGGATGCGGCAGCCCCCCCGCACCTGGTGATCGGGCTGGTCGCCGCCGGAGTGCTGGCCGGCGCGGCCGGGCTGGGACTGTGCCTGCACGCCGTGCGCCGGGGCTGGCGGTGCTCGCCGCGCCCGCTGCTGGCCGCCGGGCTGCTGGCGGCGGCGGCGCTGGCGCTGATGCCGCCGATCGGCTCGGCCGACCATCTCAACTACGCCGCCTACGGACGGATGGCCGTCACCGGCCACGACCCCTACGGCACCCGGGCGGCCGATCTGCCCGGCGACCCGATCGCCGACGCCGTGCAGGAATGGCGCCACGTCCCCTCGGTGTACGGGCCGGTCGCCACCGCGCAGGAGGCGCTGGCGTCCTGGATCGGCGGCGAGTCGGTCCGGCTGACGGTGTTCGCGCTGTCGGTCACCAACGCGCTGGCGTTCGCGCTCACCGGCTGGATCCTGCACCGGGCCTGCCGCACCCCGCTGGGGCGGCTGCGCGCCGCCCTGCTGTGGACGTGCAACCCGCTGCTGCTGTACCACCTGGTCGGCGGCGCCCACAACGACGCGCTGGCGATCGCGGCGGCGGCCGGGGCGCTGGCGGTCTTCGCCGGGACGTCGCATCCGGCGCGGCGGGCGGTGGCGGCCGGGGCGCTGGCGGGCCTGGCCGCCGCGATCAAGTTCCCCGCGGCGGTGGTGGGCGGCGGACCGGCCTGGGCGATGCTGCGCCGCCGCGCCGCCGGCCGGCTCCTCCTGCTGGGCGCGGGCGCCGCCGCGGTCGCCCTGCTGGCTTATGCGGCGGCCGGAGACCAGGCCTTCGACCAGGTCAGGCGGGCCGCCAACGCGGTGTCGCTGGCCAGCCCCTGGCATCTGGTGGACGTGGCGCTGGGAGTGGGCCGGCACCGGATGCTCATCCGGATCGGCTCGCTGGCGCTGCTGGCCGCCTTGATCTGGCTGCTGGTGCGCGCCCTGCCCCGCGACGCAGAGCGCGACCCGGACGTGGCCGAGGGCCTGGTGGTGGCGGCGGCGCTGGCGCTGGCCTGGCTGCTGACCGCCACCTACGTGCTGCCCTGGTACGACGGGCTCGGCTGGGCGGTGCTGGCGCTGCTGCCCTGGTCGCGGTTCGACTGGGCGCTGCTGGCGCACACCACCGCGCTCAGCCTGGCCTACCTGCCGGCCCGCGACCCCGCCCTGATCGGCCTGCCGGACGAGCTGGGCTGGCTGGTCACGGTGCTGCGTTCGGACGTGGTTCCCTGGCTGCTGACGGGGCTGCTGCTGTGGGTGGCGGTGACGGCGCTCCGCCGTCCGGCTCATCCAGCTCCAGCGCCCGCACACTCGCCGCCAGCGTCAGCGGGACCGCCAGGCTGAAGGCCACCGCCGGGACCACCACCCCCGAGTCGTTGACCAGCATCCCGACGATGGCCAGCGTCAGCGCCGCCATCAGCGCCGGGCGCAGCGCCGGGCCGCGCCGGTAGGCCCGCTGCAGCAGCGCCGCCCGCCACCGCAGCGGCCTGGCCAGCACGAAGTACAGAAAGCACAGCGCCCCCAGCGCCGCCACCGTGAACGGCCAGTAGCCCAGGCTGCGCAGCATCGCCTCCGCCTTGCGCGCGATGACCTCCCCGGCCTGCCCGCTCACCAGGTCGTCCCAGAACCGTCCCAGGTGGGAGGGGGCGGCGCGGCGGGCGTCGAGGAACGAGATCGCCAGCACCAGCGCGGCCCCGGCCAGGCAGTACACCGCCAGCCACAGCGGCGAGACCCGCCGTCCGGCCACCAGCAGCCCCAGCACCGCGAACGCCGGGACCATCGCGATCACGCCGCCGAAGTCACTGCCCCACCCCGGCCAGCCGTCGATCGCCACCGCCACCACGGCCAGTGCCGCCACCACGGCGAGCGCGGCCGTGCGCCGCCCCTTGCGCAGCGGACGCTCGGCCAGCCAGGCCGCCGACAGCAGCGCCGCCACCGCGAACAATGCGAACGCCTGGTTGCCGAACCCGTAGAAGCGGCCCGCCACCAGCGCCGTGTAACCCATCAGCGCGTTGAGCTGCAGGTGCGAGCCGGTCAGCACGTCCACGCCCAGCACCAGCGCGGTGACGGCGGCGATGACCAGCCCGCCGCCCACCGGCGAGCGCCGCCACGGCCCGGCCAGCGCCAGCGCGGTGAGCGCCGCCATCCACGCCGTCACGCTGCAGATCAGCAGCGGCAGCGGATGCTCCGAGCGCCACCACGGCAGCAGGTTGGCCAGGAACGAGGCCACCGGCGCCGCCGCCCCCGCCAGCGCGACCACCCGGGTCCCCGCCAGGATCCGCCGTCGCGTCAGCGCCGGGGCCGATGCGGGCGCTCCCGCCCAGCGGCGGCGCAGCGCCACCGTCGCCAGCCCGTACAGCAGCAGCTGCCCGCCGAACAGCACGATGAAGAACGCCGGCTGCACCCGGCGGATCGCCTGGGCGGCGACGTCCTCATCGTCGAGGTCGTGGACCTTGGCGGCGGCCGGGGCGTCGGTCGGCTCGGCCCGCCAGCGCGACCCGATCGCCTGCTTGGGCTGCGGCAGGCCCAGCGCCCCCAGCGCGGTCGCCGTCAGGTCGGTCAGCGTGACCAGGCCGTCCTGCCGGGTGGCGGCGGAGGTCAGCAGGGCGGGGCCGAAACCGGGACCGGTGGCCAGCGCGACGTGCAGGTGGGGCGTGGTGCCGCTGTCCGACAGGCCCGCCACCAGCACGGTCGCATCGTCGGGCAGCGCCTTCAGCACCGCCGCCAGCTGCCGGTCGGCCGCCGTGGCCGCCGCCGCCCGGCTGCGCCGGCTCACCGGGATCGGCACGCCGTCGGCGTCCACCCCGGCCCTGATGTGGGCGCGGTGCACGGCGTCGATCTCCACCATCGTCAGCGCGCAGCCCGACCAGTCCGCGGCGGGCACCCGCGCGGGGGACGGCGCGTACCGGTCCACCCGGCCGCTTGCGTCGGCCGCCCCGAGCACCGCGCCCGGGCCGACCGCCATCGTGCATCCGCCGGCCCGGTGCACGGCGTCCCCCAGCAGGCCGAGCTGAGCCTTGTAGGAGGTGGCCGCGTTGTCGGCGACGAGCCGGGACCAGTCGCGGACGCTCGCCGAGGAGCCGGAGACCAGCGGGGTGGGCGCCAGCGCGCACTCGCTGTGGGGGAAGCGGGCGCGCTGTCCCGCCGACACGGTCAGCCACCCGTCGGCGGGGCAGGTGTTCCCCCGGGTGGTGCGGACGCTCAGCGCCCCGGCGGCCCCCTCCCGGGTCAGCCGCCACAGCGTGGGGGTGCCGTGCTCGCTGACGTCGCTCCAGCGCAGCCCGGGGATCCCGATCACCGCCACGCGCCCGTTCACCTGGGCGTGCGCGGCGGCCGGGAACGCCAAGGCGACCGCCATGACGAGCGTCAGCAGGGCGCACAGGGACACCGCGCCGCCCCTGCCGCCGGAAAGTCTCCTCCCGCGCTGCGCCAACCCGGGCACCTCCATCGTCGGAATCCGTCCCAGGCTAGTCAGCGTGCGGCCCGCCCATGCCGGTCGCCGTACCCTGCTGTGCCGTCGGGAGGACAATGAGCCTTTTCCGGCAAGGTTCATCACGGCGGCGACGAGACGGGCGCGTGGGCATGGGCGGACGAAGCGGCAGGACGGGCGGATCAGCGGCCGATCTGGCGATCCTGCTGGCCGGGGTGGCGCTCGCCGCGGCGGCGATCGCCCCGATCGCGGTGCACTGGCTGACCAACCCCCCCGACCAGCGGCTGGTGGACCTGGAGGTCTACCGGGCCGGCGGGGAGGCCGTGCTGCGGGGGGCGTCGGTGTACGACATGCTCACTCCGCCGCCGCAGCTGCTGCCGTTCACCTACCCGCCGTTCGCGGCGCTGCTGGCGGCGCCGCTGGCGCTGCTGCCCTGGCCGGTGGCGCAGGTGGTGTGGGTGACCGCCATCTACCTGGCGCTGGGTGTGGCGGTCTGGTACTCCTTCCGCCCGCTGCTGGTGCGGGCCGGACGGTACGCTCCGCTGGCGGCCGGGGCGCTGGTGGGGGCGCTGGCCCACCTGCAGCCGGTGCACGACCAGACCCGCTTCGGCCAGGTGGGGGTGTTCCTGCTGGTCATGTGCGTGGCCGACTGCCTGTCGCCGGCCCCCCGCTGGCCGCGCGGGATGCTGGTCGGCCTGGCCACCGCGATCAAGCTGGTGCCCGGGGTCTTCCTGATCTACCTGCTGCTGACCGGGCGGCGGGAGGCCGCCTGGAACGCGGTGCTCACCGCCGCCGCCGCCACGCTGGCCGCTTTTGCGCTGCTGCCGGCCGACTCCATCGACTTTTGGTTCGACGCGGTGCTCAACAACGACCGGGTCGGCGCCAACAACGCCACCACCAACCAGTCGATCAACGGCATGCTGCTGCGGCTGTACTGGCCGGACGCGGTGACCAAGGCGCTGTGGCTAGTCTGCCTGGCGCTGATGGCCTGGATCGGTTTCCGGCTGGCCCGCCGCGCCTCCCAGGCCGCCGCGCGGCTGGACGGGGCGTCCGCATACGGCCTGGAGCTGGCCGGGATCGCCATCACCGGGCTGCTTTCGGTGCTGCTGTCGCCGGTGGGGTGGGTGCACCACCTGGTGTGGATCGTCCCGGTCCTCGGCGCCCTGGTGGGCGACGGGCGGGACCTGCGGCGGTGCCTGGTGGCCGCGGGTGTGGCCGTCTTCTTCGCCTTCCGCATCCCCTGGTGGGGGACGCGGCTCATCGGCGAGGGCCACAGCGCCCTGGAGCGCTTCACCGGACGCGTCGTGCAGGACGCCTTCGGCCTGGCCGCCATCGCGTTGGTGGTGCTCTTGGGTCACTGGTTGGTCAACCGCGTTCAAGGACAATCTGACCGGAGGGTTCCTTCTCCTGACCAGCCGGAGGTCGGTACCCTCACACCGTGATTCTTGTCGCACTGGCCATAGCGGGCATGGTGTCGGGGGTGGCCGGCCTGACGATCGCGGTGGTCGCCCACAACCGGGCCAACCAGGTCGTTCAGGAGTGCGCGGACATGCTCCGCAGACACCTGCAGTCCGTCAATGGGCCAGTGGACGGCCAGGCGCTGCGCGACCTGGCGGTCGTGCACTACGACGCGCTCAAGGAGATGTCCGGCCGCCGCTCGTTCTCGCTGGCGCTGATCAACTCGCTCGGCGATGGGGTGGTCCTCAGCTCCATCAACGGCCGCACCGAGACCCGCACCTACGCCAAGGTGGTCCGCGGCGGGCGCAGCCTGGAGGTGCTGTCGCCGGAGGAGGACCAGGCGCTGCGCGGCGCCCGGCTCGGCAAGGGCCCGGTGGTGAGCATGGACGACCCGCTGCCGGACTTCGGCGGCAACACCACCTCGGCCCGTACCTGATCTTTCGCCCGCCGGCGATGTCGCCGAGCCCGCGCCGGGACGTGCGGGCGACGACGTAAACTCGGGTCTGCTGAATCCACTGTCGTCTCACGGTCGTCGCGTGCACTCTCCGCCTCGGCGGAAGGAGCCCGCCGGACCAGTGGGCCTTTTTGCGGCCCGCACTCCCGAGAACCTCAGGCGGCCGCCCGGGGAGGCGGCTCGGCGTCGCCTCGCGCCGCCGGCCGCGGGGCCCTTGCGCGCCGTCTTCGGGAGGGACGGGCCTGAGAAGGGTTCATCGGTGAAGGTCGTCGCCGCCGCGACGGGGCGGTCCCGGGCGGCGAGACCGGGACGGGTTCGGACGCTCCCGGCGAAGGCCGCCGGGCTCGCTGAAAGGTTCACGGATGCGTTACGCCTATCTCGGTCCCCAGGGCACGTTCACCGAGGCCGCGCTGCACGCCGTCCCGGAGGCCAAGGACGCCGAGCACGTCCCCTACAGCACCGTCCCGGCCGCGCTGGACGCGCTGCGGCGCGGCGAGGTGGACGCCGCGGTGGTCGCGCTGGAGAACTCGGTGGAGGGCTCGGTCCCCACCACCTTGGACGAGCTGGCCACCGGCCAGCCGCTGCAGATCGTCGGCGAGGTGCAGCTGCCGGTCTCGTTCGCGCTGCTGGTGCGGCCGGGCACCGACTTCGCCGACATCAAGACCGTCGCCTCGCACCCGCACGCCCAGCCGCAGTGCCGCCGCTGGCTGGCCGCGCACATCCCGGACGCCGAGTGGCGGGCGGCCACCTCCAACGCCGAGGCCGCCCAGATGGTGGCCGACGGGCACTACGACGCCGCACTGGCCGGGGCGTTCGCCGCCGCCCGCTACGGGTTGTCGGTGCTGGCCGAGGACATCCACGACGTGCCGGATGCGGTGACCCGTTTCGTGGTGCTGCGCCGCCCCTGCCCGCCGCCGGAGCCCACCGGCATGGACCGCACCAGCGTGGTCGCCTTCATCGGCGAGGACCACCCGGGCGCCCTGCTGGAGATCCTGACCGAGTTCGCGGTGCGGGGCATCAACCTGACCTTGATCCAGTCCCGTCCCACCGGCACCGGGCTGGGCTCGTACCGGTTCTGGATGGACTTCGAAGGCCACGTGGCCGAAAAGCGGGTCGGTGAGGCGCTGATGGGGTTGCGCCGGATCTGCGCCGATGTGCGTTTCCTGGGCTCCTACATGCGGGCTGACCGGATCCGGCCAGAGATTCGCCGCGGCACCCACGACGCCGACTTCATCGAGGCGGCGGCCTGGTTGGCCGGCATCCGCTCCGGTCGCCTCTGAGCCGCGCGGCCCCGGCCGGGGCGCCGCCGGGTGCACGCCGAATGATCATTGGGTCATACTGGCGGTCCTTGATCATCTTTGTGGATTCGCCGGATGCCGTCTTTGCGGGCGTGTCCGCACCGTGATCGCCGCGGTTTCCCGTCCCTTTGAGTCGCCGGCGCATCCCGGTCCGGTCGGTACGGAGTTCGCATGCGCAGACTGCTGATCGCGCCGGTGGCCGCGGCCGCCCTGGTCGCCGGATCGCCGTCGGTGCCGGGGCCCCTTCCCGGGATCGCGATGGCCGCAGCCGACGAGGTGAAGCCGGCCGTCACGAAGTTCACCGAGTTCCAGGTCACCCCCACGGAGGTCGACGCCGCGGACGGGCTGGTGAGGTTCTCGGGCAGGCTGGTCCATCTGGACGCCGACGGCGCGGAACGCCCCGTGGCGGGGGTTCCGCTGCTGCTCAGCTACGGGGTTCCCGAAGAGGAGCTGGTCACCGACTCCGACGGCCGCTTCGCGGGAAGCGTCTATGTGCATCACTCCAGCGTCTCCCTCCACGTCCGGTATCAGCGGACGGCCGACAGCCCCTATCGCAACGCGGTGAGCCCTTCGGTGCCGGTCACCGTGACGGGCAGTGCCGAAACCCGGCTCTCCATTCGGGTGACTCCCGGCGACAAGATCTTCGCCCAGGACACCGCCCAGGTCAGCGGGAAGGCGGAATGGCGGCGCGTGACCGGCCAGTGGCTCCCGCTGAAGGGGCACACCGTCCGGGTGATGTGCGGGACTGACGGACAGAGCGTGCGCACCGCGCTCGATGGGACTTACGCGATCCCCTTCACGGTCCGCCGGCGGTGCAACTTCTACGTCCACTACCCGTCCCACGAGCCGCAGACGCTGCTGTCGTCGACGGCTTCTGCACGGCCCACGCCGGAGGTACATGTCCGCACCCGCTTTGCGGACGTCGAATGGCCCCGTGCGGTGGAGCGCGGCAAGAGAATCCTGGTCACCGGTTACCTCTACGGGAACGAGGATGCCGGATTCAGCCCCGTCCGCGGCGCGCGGGTGAGGCTGGAGTTCTCTCCCGACGGGCGGCGGTGGAAGCACGCCGGTGATTCGCCGGTCAGCGAGGAGTCGCATTTCGAGCTGTCCGCCCTCGCCCCCGGCAAGGGCTACTGGCGGATTCGCACCCTCCAGGTGCCCTCCTACTGCACCTCTCCGGGAGTCCTCCGGAGCGCCCTCATACCGGTCAAGGACCGCACCCGGTTCACCGGGTTCAACGCCTCTCCCGAGCCGGTCCGCAAAGGCGCGGCCATCACCGTCAAGGGCACGCTTCAGCGCCGGACTCCGGCGGGCGTCTGGAAGGCGTTCGGCAAACGCGCGGTGACGATCGAGTTCCGGCCCAAGGGCTCTGGCACCTGGCGCCGGCTGCGCACGGTGAAGACGAACGCCAAGGGCCGCGTGCTGACCAGGTTCAAGGCCGTCCGGGACGGCTACTGGCGGCTGTCGTTTGCGGAGGCGCCGCTCTTCTTCGGCAGCAGGAGCGCCGCGGACTACGTCGACGTCCGGTAAGGCTCCTGCGGCGGAGGCGTGACGGGCGCGCCCCGGCGCTCGCGAGCGTGAACCACAAGACGACCGTGCGCCGGATACGCGAAGAGGCGAGCGGCGGACGCCGGTCCGGCAGGCACGGGCCGGCGTCCGTGTCCTGATCGCCGAGGTCAGGGCCGTGGCACCCGGCCGGGCGGGGAGACGGCGCGGGCACGGGCTTTGCCGGTCCGTGGCCTCCGGCCGCCCGCAGGGCCGATATCGGGGGCGGGGGGCGGCGGCGGACCGGTAGCCTCGGGTTTGTGATTGACCTGCGAGCTCTTCGAGAGGACCCCGAGCGGCTGCGCGCCTCGCAGCGCGCCCGCGGTGAGGACGAGGCCGTCGTCGACCGGCTGATCGATCTGGACGAGCGGCGCCGGGCCGCGTTGTCGCAGTTCGAGAAGCTGCGGGCCGAGCAGAAGAGTTTCGGCAAGTCGGTCTCCAAGGCCAAGGGGGAGGAGCGGCAGGCCCTGCTGGAGCGGGCCAAGGAACTGGCCCGCCAGGTCAAGGAAGCCGAGGCCGAAGCCGACCGGCTGCAAGAGGAGCTGAACGAGGTTCTGCGCGGCGTCCCCAACATCATCGAAGAGGGCGCCCCGCCCGGCGGCGAGCAGGACTTCGTGGTGCTCGAGCACGTCGGCGAGCCGCCGACCTTCGACTTTGAGCCCCGCGACCACCTGGAGCTGGGCGAGCTGCTGGGCGCCATCGACACCGAGCGCGGCGCCAAGGTTTCCGGGGCCCGCTTCTACTACCTGACCGGGGTGGGGGCGCGGCTGCAGCTGGCCCTGCTGAATCTGGCCATGGAGCAGGCGATCGAGGCCGGGTTCTTCCCGATGTACCCGCCGGTGCTGGTCAAGCCGGAGGCGATGGAGGGCACCGGGTTCCTGGGCGCCCACGCCTCGGAGGTCTACCGGCTGGAGGCCGACGACCTGTACCTGGTGGGCACCTCGGAGGTGCCGCTGGCCGCCTACCACATGAACGAGATCATCGACGATCTGCCCCGGCGTTATGTGGCCTGGTCGTCCTGCTTCCGCCGGGAGGCCGGCTCCTACGGCAAGGACACCCGCGGCATCATCCGCGTCCACCAGTTCGACAAGGTCGAGATGTTCTCCTACTGCACGCTGGAGGACTCTCACGCCGAGCACCTGCGGCTGCTGGAGTGGGAGAAGCAGATGCTGGCCAAGGTCGAGCTGCCGTACCGGGTGATCGATGTGGCGGCCGGCGACCTGGGCGCCAGCGCGGCCCGCAAGTACGACTGCGAGGCGTGGCTGCCCTCCCAGAACACCTACCGGGAGGTCACCTCGACCTCCAACTGCACCGACTTCCAGGCCCGCCGCCTGGCGGTGCGGCACCGCGGGGAGGACGGCAAGCCCCGCCCGGTGGCCACTTTGAACGGCACGCTGGCCACCACCCGCTGGATCGTCGCCATTTTGGAGAACCACCAGCAGGCCGACGGCTCGGTCCGCGTCCCCAAGGCCCTGCAGCGCCACCTGGGCCTGGAGGTCCTCGAGCCGGTGCGCTGACCGCGCTCGTCCCTCAGCCACCCGAACGCCGGGTCCCGCAACCGCGGGACCCGGCGTTCGGCGTTCCCGGCCGTTCGCGGGCCACCCCGGCTCTTTCCGTGATGGCAAGTCGTGACTTGACGACTTGGAAAGTCACTGCTTTACTTTCCACCATGGAAAGGCAAGAGTTCACGCAGGGGGCGCTGCCCTCTCCGCAGGAGGCCCGGGCCGCGCTGGAGGCGGTGGAGCAGGCTCGGGAGTCGGTGAAGACCACCCAGTGGCCGATGTGGTACTTCGTCGCCCTCGGGGTGTGGGTGGCCCCGCTCGGGCTGCTGTCGCGGATGCCGACCGACTTCCCCCGGGTGCTGGTGGCGCTGGTGGCGCTGATGGCGTGGATGGGGCTGTTCAGCGCCATCGTCGCGCTCGGCGCCAGGAAGACCGGTGTGGTGCCCTCCTTCTCCCGCGAGCAGGTGGTGCACATCGCCGCGATCCTGGTGCCGGTCGCCGTCATCGCCGCGCTGATCGGCTGGAAGGCCGGGACGGACTGGGCGCTGCCGTCCTTCAGCGCGCTGGAGGGAGCCATGATCGTCCTGTACGCCCTGTGGGTGCGGCACCGGAGCGCTCGGTCGGCATGACCACTGCGGAAAAGTCCATCGAGGGCTTCAACCCGGTGATCCACGCCCCCAACCGGCTGCGCATCTGCGCCCTGCTCAGCGCCGCCGACCAGGCCGAGTTCGCCTTCGTCCAAGACAAGCTGGGCGTCAGCGCCTCCGTGCTCAGCAAGCACGTCAGCGTGCTGATGGACGCCGGGTACGTCAAGCAGACCAGGGCCGTCCGCGACACCCGCCAGCGGGTGTGGCTGTCCCTGACGAAGGAGGGCCGCGCCGCCTACAAGGCCCATGTCGCGGCCCTCCAGGCCATCGTCAGCGGCGAGCTGGACGCCTGAGGCCGCGCGCGGAGGGAGGGCCGTCCCGCCGCGCGCGCCTCCGTGGGATCGCGGCCGAGGCCCATGCCGGTGCTCGTCTCCGGCGGCCTCCCCGATGCGTGGGACGGTCCCTAAGGAAGGGGGCGTCCCGGAGAAATGCGGCGATGGCCCGCCCGCGCGGGCCGGTGACCTGCCGCGTCCGCGCCCGCCTTGGCGGTTCTTCCCCTCGGCGGTGAATCGGCCTGCGGCTCTCCGGGGCCCGCCGGCCGGTATTCGCGGTGTCGGACCTGTGTGAGACGGTGACGTTGTTCGTTTCAGTGATGGACCGGCTTACGGTTTATGCGCGGTATATCGGTGCGGTTTGTACCGGTATGCGGCGAAGTGGCGGCAGATATGGCAGAAAGTGACTGATCGCGGCATCATGGTGGGTCCGCTGCCCGGAAGGCCGGGCGTGAGGGGAGCGGGACGTGTACGCAGGAGCGGGGGAGGACGGCTTGGCTGAGCGGAAGGCACCGCCCCGGCTGGTCGCCACCGATCTGGACGGCACCCTCGTGCGCTCCGACGGCACCATCTCCGCGCGCACCGTCCAGGCGCTGGCCCGGGTGGAACGCGCCGGCTCCACGCTGGTCATGGTCACCGGACGGCCGCCGCGGTGGATGCGGGACGCCGCCGCCGCCGTCGACCACCGCGGCATCGCCATCTGCGCCAACGGGGCGGTGCTGTACGACCTGCACACCGAGACCGTGCTGCGCACCCGCCTGATCGAGGCCGAGGTGGTCGACGAGGTGGTGCGGCGGCTGCGCGAGGCCGCCCCGGAGTTCCGCTTCGCCGTCGAGTACACCGACGGGTTCGTCTATGAGGCCAGCTACGACCTCGGCCGCTGGGACCTCGAGGCGCTGGGCGGCCGTCCGGTGGGCGAACGGGAACTGGTCAGCCGGGGCGGCATCAAACTGCTGGCCTTCCACCCCGGCGCCGACCCCGACCGGCTGGCCGAGGAGACCCGCAAGGCCGTGGGGGACCTGGTCACCGTGACCCACTCCTCCGGCCGGGGGCTGATGGAGATGAGCGCCCACGGCGTCACCAAGGCCAGCGCCCTGGCGGAGCTGTGCGCCGAGCGGGGGGTGGCCGCCGCCGACGTGGTCGCCTTCGGTGACATGCCCAACGACCTGCCGATGCTCACCTGGGCCGGCACTTCCTACGGCGTCGCCAACGGCCACCCCGACGTGCTGTCGGCGGTCACCCACACCATCGGGCGCAACGACGACGACGGCGTCGCCAAGGTCCTGGAGCAGCTCTTCCCCGCCACCGGCGCCGACGTTCGATGAAACCCTCTCGGCCCGCACTCCCGGGAGCCTCAGGCGGGAGCCCCGACGACGGGGAGCCCCTGCCGCCCCGAGCCGCACCGCTGCTCCCGGCTGCGGCGCTCCCGCGTGCTCGGCGGCGCGGGAGCGGCCGGCTGCAGAGGGTTTCAGCGGGGACGCCGCCGGGCGGGAGCGCTCACAGGTAGGGGCCGGAGGCGTGACCGGAGCGGTGCTTGTGCTCCTCGTCGCCGCGGGACTGGGCCGCGCCGGAGGACAGGGCGCCGGCCGGCAGCGCGCGCCGCATCTGCTCCAGCTGGGCGCGGGCGGCCATCTGCTGGGCGAACAAGGTGGTCTGGATCCCGTGGAACAGGCCCTCCAGCCAGCCCACCAGCTGGGCCTGGGCGATGCGCAGCTCGGCCTCGCTGGGGACCTCCTCCTCGGCGAACGGCAGCGACAGCCGCTCCAGCTCCTCCACCAGCTCGGGGGCGAGCCCTTCCTTGATCTCCTTGATCGAGGAGGCGTGGATCTCCTTGAGCCTGGCCCGGCTGGCCTCATCCAGCGGCGCCGACTTGACCTCCTCCAGGAGCTGCCGGATCATCCCGCCGATCCGCATCACCTTGGCGGGCTGCTCGACCATCTCGGTGACGGGGCGCTCTTCCTCCCCGGAGTCGTTGGAACCCCCCTCCACCGCGATGCCGTTCGGCCCGACCACGAGAACCTGGGGATTCTGCTCTGATGCGTTGCTTCGGGGCTCGTTCATAGTGTCTCCAGTTTCACATGCCGGGTCACCGGCCCGACCCCCTACGGTAGGGGTGGTCTTGCCGGTACGGCCGCCGTCCGCCAGAATTTGGTGGTTTCGGAGTGTTCGTCCGTCGGTGGGGTCCGGCCGGCGGCAAGGCGGCGTGCGCACCGCCGCCCGTCCCGTGCGGCGGGACGGGACCGTGGGGCCCCGCGGCGCCGATCCGGGCAGGTGCGATCCGGCCCGCCTGCCGCTTTGCGGGCCGGCCGTCATGAGCCGCTCGTCCTCCAACATCTCCACCCTACGTGCCGGACGCCCGGCTCGATCGGTGTCGCCGACCACACCGGAAAGGGCGTCCGCCGGGTGCCGTTTCGGGATTTCGGTGACGGCAGAAGAACCAGAGGCGCATGAGAAGCGGACAGGCCGGATGCATCCCCACGGATCAGCGCTTTCGGGGTGCGTTCACGGCATTGGAGGAGTATCACGTGCCTTAGGCTGCTGACGACCTGTTCTTGACCGATCGCGCGGGGACATGTCCGGAGGGGAGAAGCGGTGGCGAAGAACGATCCTGACCGTCGTTCCCTCGAAGAACAGCTGGCCTCCCTGGATGCCATGAGCAGAGAACAGGGCGGTTCCCCTTCCTCCGAGCAGGGGGCCCCGTCCGCCGCGCCGGCCGAGCAGGCCTCCGAGTTCCCCGCCAACCCCTGGCCGGCGTCCCCGCCGCCGCTTCCGGCCCAGCCCGGGCCGATGGGGTATGCGCCGCCCCTGCCCCCGGACAACGGGCCGCCGTCGTTCGCCCCGCCCCCGCCGCCTCCTCCCCTGACCGCGTTCGCCCCCTACGGCGGCGAGCCCGCCGCCCAGCAGCCGGGCGACATGCCGCCGGAGTACGGCTCCGGGCCGCACTCCGCTGGGGACGGGCAGCACCAGGGCGCACCGCCCTATGCGGCCCCGCCCGCCTATGCGGACCCGTCGCCCCAAGGCGAGCAGGCCCCGGCGGACTCCCCGCAAGCCGAGGCCGCTCCCGCCCACCCGCAGGGCTATCCGGGGCAGCCGATTCAAGACGGCCAGCTCCCGCCGCACGCCTACCAGAGCCCGCCGTCGCCGGACGGACCGCCTGCACCGCCCTTTTACCCGGGGCTGCCGCTTCCGGACGCCGCTTCGCCGGGCGCGCCCTCGCAGAACCAGCCGTTCCCGGGCGACCCGTCCGCCTATCAGGGACAGGCGTATCAGGACGCCGCGGCTTCATCGGGGGCGCCCGCCGCGCAGGACCAGTCGTTCTCCGGCGATCCATCCGCTTACCAGGGCCAGCCGCAGCAGGACGCCGTCTCCCCCATGGGGACTCCCGCCGCGCAGGATCAATCGTTCTCCGGCGACCCGTCCGCTTACCAGGGCCAGCCGCAGCAGGACGCCGCTTCGCCGGCAGGGGCTCCGCAGGGCCAGGCGTTCCCCGACGGATCGGCGGCGCCCGGCGCTCCTCCCGCTTACCAGGGCCGGCCCTACCCGGGGCCGCCGCAGCCCTATCCGCCGGCGCACTACGGTTCGTCCGCACCGCAGCAGGGGCCGCCGCTGGCACCGCTGCCGCCGCTTCAGGAGGTGCCGCAGCGTCCGCCCACGGCCCCGCCGACCTCAGAGAGCCTGAGCGCCGAGACCCTGCTGCGCGAGCGCAAGACCGCGCCGTCCGGCGGCTGGCGCAGGATGATCTTCAAGGCGACCGGCGGCGCGATCCGCCCCGGCGAGTCGGCCGCCGAGCGGCGCCGCCGGGAGCTCATCGCCCGGGCCCGCACCCCCGTGGTCGGCGGCCACCACCGGGTCGCGGTGATGTCCCTCAAGGGCGGCGTCGGCAAGACCACCACCACGGTGGGGCTCGGCGCCACGCTGGCCTCGCTCCGCGGCGACCGGGTGATCGCGGTGGACGCCAACCCCGACCGCGGCACGCTGTCGGACAAGGTCCGCCTGGAGACCGACGCGACCGTGCGGGACCTGCTCAACGAGCGCGACCAGATCCAGCGGTACGCCGACGTGCGCGCCTTCACCTCCCAGGCCCCCTCCCGGCTGGAGGTGCTGGCCTCCGACCGCGACCCGGCGGTCAGCGAGGCGTTCAGCGCCGAGGACTACCGGGCGGTCGCCGAGGTGCTGGAGCAGTTCTATTCGATCTGCATCACCGACTGCGGCACCGGCCTGCTGCACTCGGCGATGGCCGGGGTGCTGAGCCTGGCCGACCAGCTGGTGCTGGTCAGCTCCCCGTCGGTGGACGGCGCCCGCTCGGCCAGCGCCACCTTGGACTGGCTGGACGCCCACGGCCACGGCGACCTGGTGCGCAGCGGCGTGGTGGTGCTGTCGATGGTGCGCGCCCGCTCCAAGAGCAGCGTCGACCTGGACAAGCTCCAAGAGCACTTCGAAAGCCGCTGCCGGGCGGTGGTGCGCGTCCCCTACGACGACCACCTGGAGGAGGGCGCCGAGGTGGACCTCGATCAGCTCTCCCCCGCCTGCCAGGACGCGTATCTGCAGCTCGCCGCCATCGTGGCGGACGGCTTCGCCTGGCCCCGCTGAGCGCGCGCCGCACGCCCGCGGAAAAAGGGCCGCGCGAGCACGCCGCGCGTCCCGCTATCGTGGTGCCTACCGATGGCATGGAGAGTTCGCATAGTGGACTAGTGCAGGCGCCTTGAAAGCGCCCAGGGCTGGGGACAGTCCTCGTGGGTTCGAATCCCACACTCTCCGCTCGGTACCAGGGGCAGTGGCGTCCGGGCCGCTGCCCCTTAGTCGTGTTTTCCGAGCGTCCCGGTCTCACCGCTTCCGGGATGCCGCCCGCGGTGCGCCGGGGTGACCGCTCAGGTGGTCCCGTCGGTTCTTCGCCGCCTCCGCGCCGGCGGCTGGAGCGCCTGACGGGGAACCGGTCCGGACGCCGCACGCGGATGCTCCCGTCCCGCATCCGACCTTCCCGCGATCAAGGCCGCGGCCTTGGCGAGGGCCTGCCGTCCGGTGTGTGCGGGGGCCCCGCGTCCGGCGCGGGCGGGGCCGGGACGGCGGGCGTGCCGGGCCGGGGCGATGGCCTGGTGGAGCAGCGCGGCGGTCTGGGCCGCGGTGAGCCGGTCGGCGGCGTCCCGGCGCATCAGCCCGGTGATGACCGGGGCCAGCGGGCCGGCGTGGACCGGGTAGGGCGGCTCGCAGGTCAAGACGGCGTGGCGGGCGGCGCCGGCGCCGGCCGCCGGGTAGGGCCGGTGCCCCTCCACCGCGTAAAACAGCGTGGCGCCCAGTGACCACAGGTCGGAGGCGGGGACGGCGGGTTCGCCGCGCGCCCGCTCCGGGGCGGTGTAGGAGGGCGCCCCCAGGACGGGGACGGAACCGGCGGGGACCGGCTCGTCCGCGCGGGCGGCGATCCCGAAGTCGGTGAGGACGGCCCGGTCCCGGCCGCCCAGCGTGCCGATCAGGACGTTGGCGGGTTTGACGTCCCGGTGGAGGATCCCGGCGGCGTGCGCGGCCTGCAACGCCCCCAGGATCTGCAGGCCGATGCGGGCGGCCCGGTGCGGGGGCAGCGGCCCGTCTCGTTTGACCAGGGAACTGAGCGCCCGGCCGTTGATCAGCTCCATGATGAGCCAGGGACGGCCGTCGTGCTCGGCCACGTCGTAGACGGTGATGGCGGCCGGGTGCGCGACCCGCGCCGCCGACCTGGCCTCGCGCAGGGTGCGCCGGCGCCGTTCGGCCAGGCGGGCCGGGTCGGCCCGGACGGGCGGGAGGGGCTCCTTGGCGGCCACGTCGCGGCGCAGCCGTTCGTCGTGGGCCCGCCAGACCACGCCGCAGCCGCCGCGGCCGATCTCGGCGATGAGGCGGTACCGCCCGGCGATCAGCGCACCCGGGAGCTCGGTCATACCGCGACCATATATTTTAATTGAAATCCAAAATGTTACTCGTGAGTTCGTTTGACCGAACCGGCTCACTCTCCTGTGGGGGCGGCGGGCGGCAGGGGCCGGTGGCCGTCCCCGGGGCGGTCCGGTGATTTGGCATATCTCACACCCTTGGCATATCTCACACTCGCCGAGGTGGCCGCCCGCATTATTTTTGACCTAGATTTTACAAGCAGCTACTTGTTTTTCGTGAATTTTTCCTGCCCGCCGGCGTCCTGCTGTGCGCGTCGTGAATGGAGATGGTCGGTGAGTGCCCCCACATTGACGGAAAGTGACATCCGCTCGGGCGTACTAGGGCTACAGGAGCTGTTCTTCTCGACCACCGACCGGCGCGGTGTGATCCGGCAGGGCAACTCCGTGTTCGCCCGGGTCTCCGGATACTCGCTGGAGGAACTCGTCGGGGCGCCGCACAACATCGTCCGCCACCCCGACATGCCCGGCGGGGCCTTCCGCCTGATCTGGGACCGGCTGCAGGCCGGCCGCGCGGTCGGCGCCTACGTGCGCAACCAGACCAAGACCGGCGGCTCCTACTGGGTGTACGCGACGATCAGCCCGCTCCACGACGGCTACATCTCCGTCCGGATGGTCCCGGACGGGCCGATGTTCGCGCTGGCCAAGCAGATCTACGCGCAGGCGGTCGAGGTCGAGCGCGAGGCGATGCGCACGCATGGGGCCGGCCGCCGCGAGGCCGCCCTGGTCGGGATGAGGACCATCGAAACCCTGCTGCAGCAGCACGGCTTCGGCTCCTACGACGAGTTCATGCTCGACACGCTGCCGGCCGAACTCTCCTCCAAGAGCCACCTGCTGTCGCTGGCCCACGCCCGGCCCGGCGCGCACGGCCCGGTCGCCGAGGTCCTGGAGGGCAGCAGGGCGCTGGACCGGCTGCTGGGCGACCTCATCGGCCGGCTGGCCCAGTACCAGAACCTCAGCGAGGAGTTCGCCCGCACCTCGGCGCACGCGCTTGAGATCGCCCATCGGTTGGATCGTTCCGTGCAGGACGCCCAGCACGCCTCGGACGTGGTCGCCGACTCCGCCCCGGTGCTGGCGAACGTGGCCCGCGTGATGGCCCTGCCCATGCACGATGCGGTGAACGCGCTGGAGCGGCTGCAGGCCTCCCTGGGCCGGCTGCGCTCGGACGTGGCGGAGCTGCGTTTCAAGATCTCGCTGGCCGGCCTGTACAACCACATGGCCGCCGCGTTCGCCGCCGAGGTCGTCGACGGCGCCGCGCCCGCCGACGCGCTGAGCGCGGTGCCGCTGCTGTGCGACGCCAGCCGCACCGGCGTGCTGGAGATGTCCGCCCAGGTGCAGCAGGTCAACGACGCGCTGCACGACATCGCCGCGCTGGTGCGGGAGGCGGCCGGGCTGCTGGGGGACTTCCGCCGCTTCCTCGGCCAGTGGCGCATCCTGGTGATGCGGCACCGGGTCGGCGAGGCCGTCCGCGACAAGCTGCAGCGCATCGACGCGGAGATCGCCGCCAGCTGGGAGTGGATGCAGACGCTCAACTCCCTGGGCCAGGAGTACGAGTCGGCCGTGGTCCCCTTCGACGCCGAGCTGCTGCAGGGCCACCTGGCCAGGATCCAGGCCACCCTGGTCGCCGCTTGAAACGATCCAGACCGGACCTTTTTCAGCACCTGGCCCCGGGCGCCGCGGGTGGGAGCATCGAGGGCGTTCGGCACTGTGACGTTCCAGATCACGGCATCGTCCCCGGCTCGACCGGCGGAGAGGGCGTGTTGAAAAAGGGGTCACCGAGACGGTGAGGCCCGGCCGATGGGCGGGAAAATCCGATGACTCGCCGCGGCCGGGCCGATTAGCGTGTGCCAATGCCGAGTATGTCGACCATGGCCGTGTATGTGATCGCGGCCACTCTCGTTCTGATCGCACCCGGTCCCGCCGTCCTGTACGTGGTGTCCCAGGGCCTGCGGCACGGCTCCCGCGCGGCCGTCACCGCGGTGCTCGGCGTCCACATCGGCACGCTCGTGCAGGTGGCCGCGGCCGTGGCGGGCCTGTCGTGGCTGCTGGTGAACTCCGCGACGGCCTTCATGGTGGTCAAGTACGCCGGCGCCGCGTATCTGATCTACCTGGGCGTGCGGACGCTGCTGAGCCGCCGATCGCCGGAGGCCGGGCAAGACCTGCCCGCACCCGCCCCGAAGGGACGGCGCCGCCTGCTCGGCGAGGGCTTCCTGATCAACCTGCTCAACCCCAAGCTCGCCCTGTTCTTCCTGGCCTTCCTGCCCCAGTTCGTGGACCCCGCCAAGGGCGCCCCCGCCCTGCAGATCACCGTCTTCGGGCTGCTGTTCGTCCTGCTGGGCCTGTGCACGGACGGCGCCTATGCGCTCCTGGCCGGCGTCATCGGCCCCTGGCTGCGCCGGAACGTCCGCCTGCTGCGCGGCGAACGCTACGCCGTCGGCGGCACCTTCATCGGCCTCGGCCTGTTCGCCGCCCTCGCCCCGTCCGCCCAGCGTCACGCCTGAACCCGCCGGGGAACGCGACGCCCCGGCGGATGGTGCGATCTGCGGTGGTGCCCCAGAACGCCCGTTCGAGGCGCCGCCTGGGGCACACCGGCGGATCGACGATTGTTCCCCACCTTGTGTCCGCCTGATGGCTCGTCAGTGGACTTCCGGGCCGAGCAGATGACCTTCCGCGCCGCGGCGGCGTTGCAGAAGGGCGGGTGATCGGAGAGGTCCGCCTCCACGCCCCGGGATTCGCCCCAGCCGGTGGACGCTTACCCCGCCAAGGTCGCAGGCAGCGGCCGGTCCGGGGAGCGCAGCCACACCCGTTCGCCGTCCGGGCCGACGGTCAGCCCGAAGTCCTCGTGGCCGGGCCGTCCCTGTTCGGTCCACCACCGGTGGGCCGCCTCGACCTCATCCCACAGGCGGCGGGGGCCGCCCTGGTAGACCTCGGCCTCGGGGGCGTCGTCGAAGAACGCGATGGCCCAGGACCGGCATCGCAGGCTGAACAGCCAGCCCAAAACCGTGCCGTCCTTGCGGCTGCTGGTGGCGTACACCATGTCGGGGACCAGCAGGCCGATCATCCACCACGCCGGGCCATAGGGAGTGGCCCATAGGTCGGCCGGACGCAGCCGAGTGGCCGATTCGACGGTGCCGGGCGGCCAGCCCCCGCCGGGCGGGAGGTAGTCGTTCCGGTCGATCTGTGGTGTGCGTTCCGGGCGGGAGCCCATGAACCGCACCGGCCATAGAAAGGGGCCGGAGGCGATGCCGTCTTCTTGAACGGTGAGGCGGACCAGGGCGCCTTGGTGGGTGAGGGTGGTTTCCCACGGTGCGAGGATCACCCCGCCGGGGCGGGTCTGCTCCACCCACGCGGTAGGGATGCGCCGGACCGCGTAGGTGCACTGGACGCGGTCATAAGGAGCGCCGTCCGGCCAGCCGGCGGCACCGTCCCCCACGATCACATCAGCGACCAGGCCCACGGCCGTGATGCGGGCCCGGGCCGCCTCCGCAACGGCCGGGTCGTACTCGATGCCGACCACCGTGCCCGCTGCGACCCGGGCGGCCAGCAGAGCGGTGGTCCAACCGGTCCCGACACCGAGATCCAAGACCCGGTGCCCGGGGCGGACGTCCAAGTCGGCGAGCATCCCAGCGACCAACGACGGTTGCGATGACGAGGAAGTCGCCGTCTGCCCGGCCGCGGCCGGGTCAGGCTGGTCGTCCCACTGGGTGACGATCGGGACATCCTGCTCAGCCCAGGCCGCCCAGCCGCTGGGATCCCGGCGGCGGTCGACGCGCACGTTCTGACCGCTGTCCGGATCCTTCGGCCAGATCACGTCGGGAAGGAACAGCGACCGGGGCAGCGCGGCGAACACCTGTACCCATCCGGCGTCCAACCGCCCGGAGGCGACCGCCTCGGCCAGCCACTCAGGTGTCGTGGTGGTCGCGGGGGTCACTTGCGGTGCGTCCCCTTGAGAGGAGGCCCCTGTTCGTCCTGGGTGGGAGGACCTTCTGGCTTGGGGTTGTCCTCCGGTGGAGACGTGGAGTGCTTTCCCATGTCGGCTCCCTCCGACGTCGGAGTGGAATGGCGCCTTCATGGTGGTGGAGGCCAACCGCACGGGTCAATACTCACAGTGGTGAGACGATTACAAAATGCCGGATCCGGCCAAGGGCAAAGTTCACCGATACAGCGCCGGGCCACCCATTCACGAGGGTCATAGCCCAGCCGACCCCGGAACGGGCCCGTAACGATCTCGGACGCGCCGAGGCCCCACGCCGTAGCCTGGGAAACGCGACATCACCCAGGCGGAGGTGTGGGGCCTATGCCCGAGATTATCAGTGTGCTTGACCCAGGAGCACCTTTCTCTAAGCGGCTCGCTTACCACCGCAAGCGCAGCGGAAAGACCCGTGCGGTTCTCGGCGGCCTGGTCGGCCGGTCCGCCGAATGGGTCAAAGGGCTGGAGACCGGACGCCTGGACATGCCCAGGCTGCCGATGCTTCTCCGGCTGGCCGACATCCTGGAAGTCGACCTGTTCGACCTGACCGGCGAAGCGCGTCTGTCGCAGGCCGCCTACACCAAGCACTCTCATCCCTCGCTGGACACCATCAAGCGTGCTCTGACCGCCTACCCGGCCAAGACGACGAACCCGGTGGCGGCTGATGTCCTGGCCGGCAGGGTCCAGCAGGCATGGCAGCGCTGGCACGGCCAACGGCGCGAGCGGGACGCCATTGCTCCTTTGCTACCGGGGCTGTTGGCTGACGCCGGTGCGGCCGTCCGCTCTTTGCAGGGCGACGAGCGGCGCCGGGCCGCTCGGCAGCTCGCGCAGATTCACCATCTGACGCAGTTGTACTGCGCATTCCAACCAGCCCCCGAACTGGTCTACATGGTCAGCGACCGGGCGATGATCACAGCCCAGGATGCAGATGACCCCATCGCCATGGCCGGTGCCGCCTGGTACCTCAACCACGTATGGCGGGATGTCGGTGAGGCGGCTGAAGCCCGTGTCGAGCTGGCCTTGGACATCGCGCGAATGTTGCGGCCGGAGCGGTCGACGGAGGAGCAGGCGCTGTATGCGCTCATGCATCTGGCTGTTGCGCTGTCTCACGCCAAGCTGGGCCGTGAAGGGGAGGCGTGGCAGCACCACGACACGGCGTATGAGGCCGTTCGGCGCCTGCCCGGATACATTCACCCGTGGCTGATGATCGGGACGGGGATGGTCGAGCACTACGCCGTGACCATCCACCTCGACCTGCAGAAGCCCGGGCGGGCTTTGCAGGCGGCCGGACGGATCGATCCAGCCGCGGTTCCGAGCCGTACCCGTCAGTCCCGGTACCTGGTGGAGGTGGCCCGCGCTCACCACCGGCAACGTGATCCCGTCGCGGCCGTGCATCTGATGCTGAAGGCCCGTGAGGCCAGCTACGACACGTTCGCGTTCAGCCTGTTCGCGCGGTCCATGGTGGCGTCGATGCTGCCGGATCCCCCGGCGACGGTGGCCGATGAGGTCCGGGATCTGGCCGGAACCCTCGGCTTGGCCGCTTAAGGGGTACGGTCTGTACCTCCTGCCATAGGGGTACAGAGTGTGCTTTGTGTGACGCGTCGCTCTCCTACCGTCATCGTCACGGCGGAGTTGCGGCGCGTCACTGCTTCGTGGCCATCCGTAGTGCTGCTCTGCGGCTCCGCGCTTCGGAATTGAAAGCGGCCCCGGACGGTGCTCGTGACGCCCTACGGTCCTCGCTCTTTTCCGAGCCGGGATCGCGCTTGGGGGGCGAGGTGAAGCGTGCGGAGGTCGGTGCTGCCTGGCTTGGTCTGACCAGGCACTACCCGGAGGCTCGGGTGTATGCGCCGGCGTCCGGGCGGTGGGCTGCCTGCGTTCAGGCGAGTTCATCCACGCCGACACTCCGGGCGGGCTGGATGAGGCTCTGGCGAAGGTCTACCGGCGGCCTGCCGGCGGGGCTGTCCCGTTGCGACGCGATCAGTGAGTCTTTTCAACACGCTGTTCCCACAGGTCTTGTGCGGGGATGGCGCGGCTGGGACGGTGCCGTGGCCTGCGGCGTCATGGCCTCGAAGATCGCCGAGGTCCTCGTCCCGAGCCACCGGGACTACGTGCTGGAAAGCTCAGCGAAGGGGGCGGTGACCCGGGGTTTCGGGGCATCGCCCCGTCCGGCGGCAGGGCTTGGAGCGTCGACCGCCTGCCCCTTCGGTGTGGTGGGGCTCAGCGGCCGGTGCTGGAGAAGTGCTGGTAGTCCTTGGTGCCGGTCCAGTCGCCGCCCCAGCCCCAGCCGATGGCGGCGAACGCCTTGACCACGGCGTCGCCCTTGTGGATCACGCCCGGGTCCTTGCGGGAGCGGTCTTTGAATTTCACGCAGTCCTTGTGGGCGACGTGGCCGGAGGCCGAGACATAGGGGTTCTGGCAGGGGTTGATGTCGATCGCCAGGCCGTAGGCGTGCTGGGACCAGTTTCCCGAGCCGGTGGCCTGGCGGCAGTTGAACGCCGAGGTGTTGTTGGCCTCGATGGAGTCGAAGTCGCTGCCGCGGTACTTGTCGACCGGCTCCATGCGTTCGATCGGGTACTTCTGGTCGAACAGCTTGCGGAAGACGCCGACCAGGTCCTCGGCGGCGGAGGCGTTGACGATCAGGCGGCCGTGGTGGACCTTGCCGTCCATGCCCCAGTGGGTCATGTCGATGGCCCGCAGCCGGGAGGGCGGCACCGGGCAGCCCTCGCGCCACGAATGCCGCAGGTCCGCGGCGGTCACCTTCTTGATGTCGGCGGTGAAGCGGGCCTCTTGGCGGTCGTCCTGATCCGGTGACGGGGGGACGGCCGGGCCGCTCGCCGTGGGCGGGGAGACGCTCTCTCCGGCACCGGTGCGGTCGGGGTCTTCGCCGCCGCCGCATCCGGCCGGCGCCCCGCCCAGCGCCATGGCCGCCAAAACCACGCTGATCAGGCGTTTCTTAGCCACGTCTCCAGGATCGCACGGCGGCGGAGGTGCCCGGGCACTCCGGACCGATCGCAGGGGGCGCGGGTGTGTTCCCGGGCCGGGACGGAAGATATCCGTTACGGTGCCGGTAGATGGTCTGTCCACGCACCGGCAGGGATTGCGATGACCGACCGGCAGGACGACAAGGACGTCCCCACTCTCGAGGACGAGCTGTTCGCGCTGGGATCGGAGGGCGCCGATCGCGGGCGGGCCGAGCCGATCATCCGGACTCCCGCCGTCCCGCCCTGGGAGCGCCTGGCCAAGGTCGACCGGGGAGATCTGGTCCGGTTCGCCGCGGGGTTCGCCACGTTCGCCTTCATCGACCTGGTGATGATGTACGGGCCGCTGATGGGCCGGGGCGATTCGGGCATGCCGCAGTTCGTGGCGCTGCTGGTGCTGGCGTTCGGCCTGGGCGGCATGTTCGCCTGGCATGTGCGGGGCGCCTGGCGGCCCTACGGCCTGGGGATGATGGGGGGCTGGGTGGCCTTGACGCTGTTGTCGGCGGGTTTCCTCACCGGCCTCATGGGGTGAGTGCGGCCGGAGGGTTTCAGCGGACGCCGCGGATGTGCTCGTCGACCGCGCCGAAGGCCCGGCCGATGGCCTTGAGGTCTTCGGGGGAGATGACGTCGACGAAGAAGCGCCGCACGGTCTCCACGTGGTCGCGGGCGGCGCGTTCCAGGGCGGCGAAGCCTTCGTCGGTGAGGATGGCGTAGACGCCGCGCTTGTCGTTGGGGCAGGCTTCGCGGCGCACCAGGCCCTTGCTCTCCAGCCGGGTGCAGGTGTGCGACAGCCGGCTGCGGGACTGGCTGGCGTGCTCAGCGAGCTCGGCCATGCGCAGCGCGCGGCCCGGCGCCTCCGACAGCCGCACCAGGATCTCGTACTCGGAGGTCGAGAGCCCGTGCTTGGCCTTCAGGTCGCGGTCCAGCAGCTCGTGCAGGCGCGTGCTGCCGTCGATGTAGGCGCGCCAGTCCCGCTGCTGGCCGGCGTCGAGCCATCGGGGTTCGCTCATGTCGTCCAGTATAGTCTTTAAGTTGAAGTTTCAACTATTTTGTGGCCTGCTGTCCGGCTTTCCGGGCGGATCGGGCCTCCCGTATCGCGCCGGAATAATTTAGATTTCAACTACGTTCTGCTCAGGTGTCCCCTTCCCCGGTACGTTCCCGGTACGTCTTCCGACCGCTGGAGGTCACGATGCCCGCCATCACCGCCGACCCGCTCACCCTGCCGCGCCTGCCGCGCATGCCCGAGGCGGAGCGGGCCGGCCGCCGCGTCGCCAAGGTCGTCCGCGCCCGCCGCCAGCTGGAAGGGGAGGGCTTCGTGGTGCGCCGCCCCTTCCCCGGCATGGACCTGGCGCTGGCCGACCCGTTCCTGCTGCTCGACCACATGGGCGCCGTCGAGTACGCCCCCGGCGAGGCGAAGGGAACCCCCTGGCACCCGCACCGCGGCTTCGAGACCGTCACCTACATCATCGACGGGGCCTTCCAGCACCAGGACACCACCGGCGGCGGAGGGCTCATCTCCGACGGCGACACCCAGTGGATGACGGCCGGCGCGGGCATCCAGCACATCGAGCAGCCCCCGCCGGAACTGGTCGCCAAGGGCGGGCTGTTCCACGGCGTGCAGCTGTGGGTGAACCTGCCGCGGGCCCAGAAGTGGGCGCCGCCTCGCTACCAGGACATCCGCGCCACCGACATCAAGCTGCTGTCCAGCGCCGACGGCGCCTCGCTGGTGCGCGTGATCGCCGGTTCCCTGGCCGGGCACGAAGGGCCGGGCATCACCTACACCCCGATCACCTACCTGCACGCCACCGTCGCCCCCGGCGCCCGCCTCACCCTGCCGTGGCCCGCCGACTTCAACGCCCTGCTGTACGTGCTGTCCGGCCGCGGCGTCGCCGGGCCGGAGGACCGCCCGGTGGAGGAGGGGCAGCTGGCGGTCTTCGGCGGCTCGCCCCGCACCGAGCACGGCGATGCGCTGACGCTGCGGGCCGCCGACACCCAGCCGCAGGCCAGCAAGGACGGCTGGGAGGTGCTGCTGCTGGGCGGGCTGCCGATCCGCGAGCCCATCGCCCGCTACGGCCCGTTCGTGATGAACACCCGCGAGGAGATCATCCAGGCGTTCGAGGACTACCAGGCCGGACGCATGGGGCAGATCCCCGCTCAGCGGGTGTCCCACCGTTCCACCGCCGACGAGCAGGGCATCGGCTGACCGCCTTAGGGCGTTCCCCGGCGTTCGCCGCCCCGCCCGGCGGGTTCTCCTCATCCCGCCCGGTCCAGGAGGGTGCGCAGGATCGGCTCGGTGTGGGTCCACAGCACCGCCCCTCCGATCCCGGGGACGAGATGACGTTCGGCGCCGGGGATGCGGCCGGCCAAAGCGGCCCCGTTGTCCGGGGAGTGGGAGGTGTCCTCCTCCCCGTACCACAGGTCGACCGGCACGGTGATGGACGCCAGGTCGAACGGCCAGCGGCCCATCGCCAGCACCGTGTCCCGCGCATAACCCGCCGGGCCTTGGGCGAACCCTTCCGCAAGGGCCCGGCGGTAGGCGGACGCGAACGCGGCGTCCTGGTAGACCTCCAGGTCACAGGCCGGGCTGCCCTTCATGACCAGGTCCCACATCGCCTCGGGACCAAAGCCCGCGAAGGTGCGCTCGGCGCGGGCCGGGTCGCGGGCCACCAGCTCGACCAGGCCGCGCAGCTCCTGTGGCAGGGCGGCGGCGAAGGCGGGCGCGGCGATCTCGTCCGCGCCCGACACCACGGCCAGCCCCGCCACGACCCCCGCGGCGGCGCAGGCCAGCGCGAACGGTGCGCCTTGGGAGTTGGCGACCATGAGCGGCCGGCCGAGGCCGCGCAGCGCGGCGAACGCGCCGATGTCGGCGGCGTGATCGGCGAACGTCCGGCCGGGAAGTGGGGTGGAGACGCCCGTTCCGGGCCGTTCGACGGAGATCAGGCGCACGCCCAGCGCATCGGGCACGCCGCCGCCGACCCCCAGCCACCGTCCGGTGGCCGCCCCCGGTGACAGCAGCACGGGGATCCCGTCGGGCGGCCCCCACTCGGCCCAGCCGAGCACCCGGCGGCCCGGCAGCAGGGTCCGGCCGAGCCTGGCCGGATCGTCGATGCGCACGCTCATGGACGCCAGTCTGGCCACCCGGGACGGGCGGGAACGACTGATTTTCTCTCCCGGGACGTCAGGCGCCGGCCAGGGGAACGGCGGCGACCGGTTCCCACCGGTACAGGTGGCCGTCCCGCACCTGTTCCACCAGGTGGGCCCGGCGCACCGTGAACTCGCAGGGCTCGGGGGGATCGGCCAGCGCCTTGAGGATCGGGGCCGTGGGGCCGTCGGCGTTGCTGTAGGCGACCGACACATGCGGCGTCCACACCGGACGGTCGTCCAGGTCGTCCATGTGGTGGGTGGTGATGGTCTGGGCGATGCCCTCGCGGATGGCCTCGCGCACCGGGTCGAGCGCCCGCTCGGGCGTGATGCCCATGGCCACGCCCTCCAGGTAGACGTACACCCGCCCGATCCGGACGGTGATCGGCGGCAGTTTCCCCAGCGACTGGGTCACCGCCGTGAGCATCGCGGTGACCTCGTGCCGGGGGATCTCGTCGGCGAACCCCACGATCTGGGTGGTGATGTGCAGCCACTCGTCCGGGACGGGGTCCAGCCCGCTCAATCCGGCCAGGCGCTCCCGGAAGCGCCCGGCCAGCTCGCGCACCTGCGGCTGGTCGTCCACCAGCAGGTGCCACAGCAGCATCCGCCGTCCGGGCCGCATTCCCGGCCGCCACCACCAGTGATCACGTATCAGTTCAGGAGCCTGCACCACCGGCCTCCCCCCGCTCTTCGTGGAACCTTCTGCACCATGCCGTCTCCATGGTCAAGGCGGCGGGGGCGATGCCGTGAAGGTTTCCTGCCTTACTTGCGGCCTTGCCGTAGTTGCAAACTAGTTGCAATAGTGGTCCCGCGTTCCCCCGCTCGGTCTCCGGCCCGTCCCGCGGCCGAGCGGCGCCGCGGCGCCGGCCTGAGGGCGCGGATCATGCTCACGAACGAGTTCCCAGGCCGGCGCCGCGTCTCAAACCATGTCCATCCCACGGGCACAGCGCGCGCCACCGGCGAAATGCTCCTCAAGAGAAGCAAAAGTGAATACAGGTGCACGTTGAGAAATTCATGCGCCGCATCTGCCGACCGGTAAAAGTCCACCCCGGATGAGAAGGGCTCCGGTGTCGTCACCCGGCTCGGGGATAAGGGGAAGGCCGAGGGAAACCGCCGGCCGTCCCGGTGCCCAGGGCGGCGCCGGGCCGTCCCGAGGGGGGATGCGTGGACAGCACCAGGCTGGCCCTGGCCGCGCTCGCGGTGCCGCTGGCGCTCGCGGCGGCGGCCCCGCCCGGGCACGCCGAGCAGGCCAGGGTCTTCCAGGCCGATCTCGGGCCGCTGAGCGGCTCCGGCGCCCGCGGCAGTGCGACCATGGCGCTGGACGGCGACCTGCTCACCGTCGAGATCACCACCGGCGGGATGACCGCCGACCAGCCGCACCTGCAGCACCTGCGCTTCGGCGGGCGCGACACGTGCCCGCCCCCGCAGGCGGCCGGCGACGGCGCCCTCAGCACCGCCGAGCTGGTGCCCTACACCGGGGACATCCAGGTCTCCCTGACCACCGAGGGCGACACCGGGCCGCAAAGCGCGCTGGCGGTGACGCGCATGCCCGCCGCCGACGCCGGCGGCACCCTCTCCTACCGCCGCGCCTTCCGGGTGCCCGACCGGGTCGCGGTGGCGCTCGAAGCGGGCCGGGTCACCATCGTCCAGTACGGCGTCGACGTCAACGGCAACGGCCGCTACGACTCCGACGCCGGCCTCAGCGACCTGGACCCCTCCCTGTACGCCGAGGCCACCTTCCCGGCGACCTGCGGCCAGGTCAAGCCCGTCCCCCAGGGCGGCACGTCGGCCGGCGAGGGCGGCGCCGCCGGGGCCGACCCGCGCCTGCTCGGGCTGGGCGCGCTCCTCATCGCCGCCGCGGGCGGCGCCCTGGCATGGGGACGGCGGCTGCGGCGCGGCCGGTGAACCCCGATGGGCAAGCATTCGGCGAAGAAGTCGCCCTGGCCCGGTCTCGGCCTGGCGGCCTTGGCCGCCGTGGCGCTGGGAACGGCGGGCGCGGCGCTGATCGTCACCGGTCTGGACGGAGAGCCGCCCGCCCCCGCCAAAGGACGGCCGTTGGCGCGCCCCGTGGAGGCCGCCGCCCCGCTCCACGCCCGCTCCGAGCCGGTCAGGGTGACGATCCCCGCCATCGGGGTGGACGCCGGGAGGCTGGAACCGCTGCAGGTGGACGCCGACCGGCGGCTCCCGGCGCCCCGCCGCCATGATGCGATCGGCTGGCATGCGGCCGGGCCGTGGCCGGGACAGGCCGGGGCGGCGGTGCTCGTCGGGCATGTGGACTCCGGGACCGGCCCGGCGATCTTCCACCGGCTGGGCGCGCTGCGCCCCGGCGATGTGATCACGATCGGCCGGGCCGCGGGGCCGGACGCGGTGTTCACCGTCCACCGCGTGGAGCGGTACCGCAAGGAGGAGTTCCCCACCCGCCGGGTCTACGGCCCCACCGGCAACCGCGCGGAACTGCGGCTGATCACCTGTGGCGGCGCCTTCGACAAGTCCAAAGGGGCCTACCGCGACAACACCGTCGTCTACGCCACGCTGACGGGGCTGCGCCGCCCCGGTTCTTGATCTTCATCGGGGACGCGGGCGGGGCCGCCCGGCCGATCCTTGAGTCCGGAGCCTGCGGGCCGCGCGTCCTTCCATGAGCCGTCCGAGCGGGCTTTGAGGCGGTCCCGGCCGACGTCCGCCCCGGCGGTGCGGCGTATGCGCAATCCCACGCGTCCGATGATCGAGAACTCTCGCGGACGGGCGGTATGAGAGCCGATCGACCGATACCGTCCCTGGTGAACGACCGCGGCGGGATCGTCCCAGGGCGGGGAGCGGACGGTCCCCGAGTGCGAAGCGGCACAGATGCGACCAAGGGAGTGCGCATGTCTTACGACCTGAGCGGGCCGGTGCGCCTTGCCGTCATCTACTACTCGGCGACCGGGACGGTGTACGAGCTGGCCAAGGCGGCCGGGCTGGCGGCGGAGAAGGCCGGGGCCGAGGTGCGGCTGCGCAAGGTCAGGGAGATGGCCCCGCCGGATGTGATCGCCGCCAACCGGATGTGGAGCGAGCACGTCCAGGCCACCCGGCACATCGCCGAAGCCACCTTGGACGACCTGGACTGGGCGGACGCGATCATGCTCGGGGCGCCCACCCGGTACGGCATGCCGGCGGCCCAGCTCAAGCAGTTCATTGACAGCACCGGCCCGCTGTGGGGCGGCGGGCGGCTGATCAACAAGATCGCCTCGTCGTTCACCGCGGCGGCCACCGAGCACGGCGGGCAGGAGGCCACCATCCTGGCGCTGAACAACACCTTCTACCACTGGGGCGCGATCATCGTCCCGCCCGGCTACGCCGACCCGGTGCAGTTCCGCTCCGGCAACCCCTATGGGACGAGCCACACCTCGCAGAACGGGGAGATTCCGCCCGGCGAGACGCAGCTGGCGGCGATCGAGTTCCAGGCCAGGAGGGTGGTGGAGGTCGCCCAGGCGTTCAAGCGGGGCCGGACCGTCTAGGCGCGCCGGGGTTGCTGACGGGACGGGCCGGCATGCGCTACTGTGTTCGAACAGTCGAACACAGGTTCGACTCGTGGGGAGGCATGCGGTCACACGCCGGGAGGCGGCATGGGGGCGACACCTGCGGGCGTTGCGGACAGGGCCCGGTGCCGTGGCGCGCGGCGGACGACACGCCGTGGCGTTTTCTATGGGAATCTACGGCCGCAGCTATATGAGCTCATACGCTCCGAGACCGTGGACCCCGTGCGCAACCCCTATGCTCCCGGCGCCGGGCAGCGCCCGCCCGAGCTGGCCGGGCGCGACCGCGAGCTGCAGCAGTTCGAGGTGGTGCTGGAGCGGGTGGCCCGGGGACGCCCCGAACGCAGCATGATCATCACCGGGCTGCGCGGGGTCGGCAAGACGGTGCTGCTCAACACCTTCCGCTCGATGGCGATCCAGCGGCTGTGGGGCACCGGCAAGATCGAGGCCCGTCCCGAGCAGTCCATCCGCCGCCCGGTGGCCTCCGCGCTGCACATGGCGGTCCGGGAGCTGGCGCCCCGCCACCGGGCCCCTGAGCGCATCGAGTACTTCCTCGGCGTGCTCAAGGCGTTCGCCCAGGCCGGTGAGGAACCCGCCGGCAAGGGCCGGGCGCGGGCGCACCGCTGGCAGCCGGGCATCGACGTGCCGGCGGTGCGGGGCCGGGCCGACTCCGGCGACCTGGAGATCGACCTGACCGAGCTGTTCGTGGACGCCGCCTCGGTCGCCACCGACCTCGGGGTCGGCATCGGGCTGTTCGTGGATGAGATGCAGGACGTGCCCGCCGAGGACATCTCGGCGCTGTGCGCCGCCTGCCATGAGCTGTCGCAGGTCGGCGGCCCGCTGATCGTGGTGGGGGCGGGCCTGCCGCACCTGCCGGCGGTGCTGTCGGCCGGCAAGTCCTACTCTGAGCGGCTGTTCCGCTACGCCCGCATCGACCGCCTCGACCGGGCCTCCGCCGACCGGGCGCTGCTGGCCCCCGCCGAACGCGAGAACGTCACCTACACCCCCGAGGCGCTGGAGGCGCTGTATGAGGCGGCCGACGGCTACCCCTACTTCGTCCAGGCGTACGCCAAGGTGACCTGGGATCTGGCCCCGGCCAGCCCGATCACCGCCGAGGACGTCAAGGTGGCCGCCCCCGAGGCCGAGAGCGAACTGGCGGTGGGTTTCTTCGGCAGCCGCTATGAGCGCGCCACCCCCGCCGAACGCGACTACATGCGCACGATGGCCATGCTGGGCGACGACCCGGTGCCGACCGCCGCGGTCGCCGAGGCGCTGGGCCGCAAGCCCTCCAGCCTCTCGCCCGCCCGGGACGGCCTGATCAAGAAAGGACTGATCTACAGCGCCGAACGCGGCCTGGTCGCCTTCACCGTGCCCCACTTCGGCAAATTCCTGCGATCCCAGCCGAACTGACCTCCGCGCTGCTGGGACCGTGGGCGGCTGCCCACCGCTGCGACTGGAGAGCCACACGAACCTCATGTGACTCAAGAAATCTAGGTGTTCCTAGGGGCAACCCTAGAGAGCACTAGATTTCCCTTGCCCCGGGTGTCGCGTTTTCTACGGCGATCTAGTTCTGCCGCTAGATCACCGTAGAAAGCCCAAGGCACGCATGCGGGAGCCCGGGCAAGACCGCCCGTCCCTTCGACCGGACGGTCAGCGGGACATGACGTACTGCCTCGCGCACTCCCGGCATTCCCCGCCGGCGGGAGCACCGGCCGCCGCGTCGCCGGCCTTTGAACCGCCCGCCCCGACGGCCGAGGCCGCGCATCGGCATCCCCCCGAAGCCTTGACCGCGGCGGATCCCGCCGCCGAAGCCGTGAGTTCACCGCCGTGATGCCCCTGAGACGCCGCCGCAGAGGACCCGCTCGACGGTGGTGCGGCCTGGGCGACGTCGGTGCCCGGGGGCGCGGGTTCGCCGTCGTGGTGCTCGTGGGAAGCAGCGGCAGGGGAGCCGGCCGCCGAAAGCGCGGTCTCGGCGCCGTTTCCCGGGGATGGAGGTTCGGTGCTGCGGTGCTCCCGCGACGGAGGGACGGGAAGGACGGCCGCCCCGGGCGCGGCTGTGGAAGGGCCGGTGGCCTGGGAGGTGGGCGTGGCGGGGGCGGGCGCTGACGGTGCGTCCTCGCGGGGGGCGGGGTCGAGCACGGCGGCCCGGACGGTACGGTCGCGATGCGCGGTGGACACCGCGAACACGACCTCCACGGGGCGTCCGTCCCGGTGGGCGGGGTAGGCCAGGAAACGCCAGCAGCCCTCGCGCCACACGTCCAACGGCTCATCACTGTCGAGCAGGGCGCGGTACCGCCGCCACGGGCGGCTGCGTCGCAGGATCTTCTGGGATTCCCGCAAAGGGCTGCGGCGGCGTTCGCACGGCACCGCGGGGCGGCGCCGGCGCCGCAGCAGCGCGGCCGGCTCGCGGGACAGGGCGGTCAGCGCCGCCAGTTCGAGTGCGCACAGCGCCCAGGTCTGCCACGGCCCGCCGGTGAGGACCTGCATGCCGTCGGCCGTCCCGCCCAGGGTGGCCAGGGCGGCCACGGTGAGCAGCGCGGCCCGGGCGATCTCGCGCCGCCCGATGCGCTCATCGCTCAGCGCGCCGAAGCAGCCGCAGCCGGCGTCGGGGGTGCGCTGCCGCAGCTCACCGACCACCCAGGTGGCCGCCCCCAGCAGCAGCACGGTCGCCACCCGCACCGCCGGGTGCGCCGACAGCATCAAGGCGACGCCCAGCGCCACCTCCACCAGCCCGTGCACCACGGCCACCGGGCGGCTGCGCCGCAGCAGCACCGCCCAGCCGGGTTCGGCGGAGGGCACCTGGATGCCGTGGATCTGCTCCGGGCGCTGCGGCGCGGGCTCGCCGATCAGCAGCTTGGCGAGCCCGGCGCCGGTCAGCACCGCGGCCAGCAGGAGCACCTGGGCGTCACTGACCATGGTCATCATGGCGATCCTTCCGGAGCGGGGTGAAAAGCCGCGGCGGTGGCGGTGAAGTCGAGCGTGACGTTGAAGCAGCCGGCGTCCAGGTCCCCGCCGAGAGCGGCGAAGCCGACCGGGGTCAGCTCCACGATCCTGCCGCGGGGGGACGTTCCGCACTCCACGCACCGGTCGCAGTAGCGGGCGGCGACGCAGCCGCACTCGACGATCGGCACCTTGAGGGCGCGTCCGCTGCACTCGTTGCGGACGATCAGCACGCTGCCGCGAGACAGGCAGGGCAGCGGAGCGCACCCTTGCGGGGCGTCGGCGCAGCCGCCGGCGTCCCCCTCCGGATCGACCGCCGGGTAGGCGGCGCCCGCTGCCCGGCCCGCCGCCGGGCCGTCGAACCAGGTCGCGCTGCCCTGCACGGTCTGCGGGGAGGGAGCGTCGGCGGAGGCCGGCACGATGCGGTCGGCCGGGTGGCCGGGCTGGGAGGTGCCGGGACGGACGGCGCGCGGCCCGTCCGGGGAGCGCACGCAGATCACGTCCATCAGGTAGCCGGGCTCCAGCATGGGGTGCCGTACCAGCACCCTGCGCAGGGCGTCTTCGGGAATGGTGAGCAGGGTGCGGCCGCGGTGCGGCCCGCCGTCCACCTCCACCTGCCGGCCGTCGCGGTCGCAGGACAGGATCGTCCCGGTGACGCGCGTGATGTCGACCCACACGCGCTCGGCCACGGAGCCGTCGGCGTCCAGCCGTACGATCGCCTCCCGCCCGGGCGTCAACGCCTGCGGCCCCGAGCGTCCCCCGTGCCAGACCGACGTGGTGGGGGCCATCGGCAGCCGCACCGGTTCGCCCGCCGCGGTGTCCAGGACGAGCAGGTGCGGGCTGGCGTCCACGATCGTCCCCCGGACGGCGCGGGGCGGCGCGTCGGGCACGGCTCCGGCGGGCGGGGCGGGCAGGTCGAATACGGCCCGGCTGCGCAGCCGTCTCAGGGCTCCGTCGGGCTGGGGCATCGGCGCTCCGGAAGGCGGTCTTTTGTCGGCACGGCTGTCAGGGCGGTCAGTCAAGATTGACGGGCGGTGGCCTTCCTGTCGACGGATATGTCGGTTCAAATCGGTCAGCGGGATGAGCCTCTCAACACCCGGATGGAGGAATCACCTTCAGGTTGACCCGAATATGTTGTTTTTGTTGATCCGAAATTACGGTCCCCGTGCGAGGGTCGAAACACGACGGCAGACGGGCGCTTCGGACGGCCGGCACGGAGCGCCGGGCGGACGGGGGTCGCGGCCGCATGCGGTGCACCCCTTGGCAACGTGACCGGGGCGCCGGTGCGCACCGCCCCGGGGACCGGGAGGTCGCGGGTTGGGACGAGGCAGCCCCCTGGGATCGGTGACCAGGTGAACAGGGCCCAGCAGGAGGAGTTCCACCGGTACGTCGCAGACCGGGGGCCCGTGCTGCTGCGCGCCGCCCGGCAGCTCACCGGCGACCGCACCGAGGCCGAGGACCTGCTGCAGGTGGCGCTGGCCAAGACCTACCTGGCCTGGGACCGCATCAACGACCGCGCGGCGGTGGACGGCTATGTGCGGCGGGCCATGGTCAACACGCACATCTCCTGGTGGCGGCGCCGCAAGCTGGAGATCTACCCCACCGATGTGCTGCCCGATCGGCCGGTGGACGACCACACCCGGCGCAGCGAGATGCACGACGCCCTCTCCCGCGCCCTGGCCAGGCTGCCCGAGCGGCAGCGCCTGGCGGTCATCTTGCGCTATTACGAGGACCTGCCGGAACCGGAGATCGCCAAGGTTCTCGGCGTGAGCGTGGGAACGGTCAAAAGCACCGTCTCCCGGGCGATGGCCAAGCTCCGCGAGGACGTCGATCTGGAGCACGACTTCACCGCCCCCAAGGCCGCCAAGGAGCCGGACCCCCCGTCCGAGCGCGGCGCGCTCCCGGACGCCCGCCACGCCCCGGACACCTCCGAGCGCGACCGGTGAACGCACGCCGCAAGGCCTCTCGCTGATCATCTCTTCGATCATGACCCACGCTGCGGAGGGGTGGGCCACCGAACCTTTGCAACACGTGGTCTCGAGCGGCCGAGATACGGGAGCCCCGGCGGCGCACGGTGCCCCGCCATCGCGGGCCACCACCCCCTCCCGCCTGTCCTGAGCTGCGGAAACGGTGTGCTGAAAAAGTCCGCCGCCGGATCGGCCCAGGCCGGCGGGCAGGGCCGCGGCCGGCGCATCTCACCGGAGGGCTACATGGTGCTGACTGATCGGGCCAAGACCATGATCAAACGCACGGTGAATGGATCTTCCCGGTGGAACTGATGGGCCGCCCGCGCCCGACGAAGACGCCCTCCATGGAGCATGGCGCACCCTGCCGCACACGCCCCCTGACAGGGCGGCAATGGCCTTGTGAAGCCGCCGCCGAACGGGCGAAGCCCCTGGTTGGGGCGGCGATCACCGGAATGCGGGCATTCGCCGTCCAGATCCTGCGACCCGGGCCGCAAAGTTCTCCGACAAGACGTTCGGGAACGCCGCGCAGCAGGCGATCCGGCCGCTGCTTGCCGGGATCGAACCGGCCAGACCCGCCATATCGGAAGCGGCACGCTCTGCCCGCACAGGTAACCATATTGGTGATCTTGTGGTGTGCGGGTCAGAAGTGGTGTAAGCAAAGGCCCGTACCGATGTCATATGGCCTGTGTGATGAGGGCCTTCCACCGCTGTGGCGGGAGTGAGCCAAATGCCTAGGTGGTCTTCCGGAACCCCGGACGCCGATCGTCGGCTCGTCCAGGGGTTGCACCAGGGAGACGAAGAGACGCTGGGCGTCCTCTACGACACCTATGCCGAGCAGCTCTTCGACTACTGCGTCGCCATGGTCGCGGAGGAGAGGCGGGCGGCCGACATCGTCCACGACGCCTTCATCGACGCCCAGCGCCGCGCTCCGCGCATGCGCAACCGGATGCAGTTGCGCGCCTGGCTTTACGCCGCCGTCCGGCGGCGCTGCCTGCGGGGAGGCCGGGCCGCCGGCATGTCCTGGCGGTGGGCGGCGGCGTCGGCCTGGGCGCAGGAGCCGGGCGCCGCCGAGGCGGAGGTGACGCCCGAAGAGGCCCGCCGCCTGGTGGAGGCGATGCTGGGACGGCTGGACTTCCTGCACCGGGAGACCCTGGTGCTGACGCTGCGGCACGGCATGAGCCCCGCCGACATCTCCGCCGTCCTGGGGGTGTCGGCACGCCGCGTCGCCGCCCTGGTGGCCCAGGCCGAAGCGCGCGCCGAGGCGGCGATCACGGCCGAGCTGCGCGCGATGGTGCGGCACTGCCATGCCCGGCGGGACTCCCGGGAACGGTCCCAGTCCGATCCCGCCGCCGAGCCGCAGGAGGCTCCCGAGGAGCAGCCGGTGCCGGCCGGTGCCGCCGGAGGCGGTTCGCCGGTCACCGCGCTGCGGCACCGCTCCGCCGTGCGCCTTCTCGCCTCCGGCGGAACGTTCCGCAGGCGGCGCCTCAGACGCTCCGGCACCGGCCGGGCGGACCTGGAACCCCAGCTGGCCCGGCATCTGGCCGACTGCACCGAGTGCTGGCGGCGCGGCCGGGTGGCCGCCGGGAGTTTGCTGAAAGCGGCGCCGGCCCCGGTGCCGCCGGCCGCGCTCCGGCGCCGGGTGCTGCACACCGCCACCGACCCGGAGCTGGCCCCCCACCGCACCGACATCGCCGCGCGCGGCGGTCCGCTGACCCCCGCCGGGCTGCCCCGCCAGCCCGACATGCCCTCCCCGTACGCCCGGCGCTGGCTGTTCCTGGGGGGCGGCGCGGCCGGCGCGCTGCTGGCCGCGATGGTGGCGATCTTGATGATGGGGCCGGTCACCGCGAATCTGCGCTTTCCGTTCGACCCGCGCCCCCAGCCGTCCACCGAGGAGGCGCGGGAGAAAGGGGCGGAGAGCGGCGACCACCCGGCGTTGGCGGCGCCGGGCGCCGGCGGTATGCCGGGGCCCGGCGGCGGGTACGGCCGGACGCCCTCGCCGGGTCCGCCCTTCGGTGAGGTCCCGCCCGACGAGCCGCCGGAGGACCGCACTCCGCAACCGCCGGGGCCGGATCCGTCCGGGCCGCCCGGCCCGTCCCCGTCGCCGAACCCGACCCAGCCGCCGGATCCCTCGCAGCCCCCTCAACCTCCCTACCCGTCCCAGCCGCCCCTGCCGTCGCCGTCTCCGCCGCCCGCGGAAGGGCGGCTGGTCGTCGGCCCGGCCTCGGTGGTCGTGGGCCGGCAGGGCGCCACCATCACGCTCACCGCCCAGGACGGCCCGGTCGTCTGGACCGCGGTCACCACCAGCGACAAGCTGAGCCTGTCACTGGGGTCGGGGACGCTGCAGGCGGGCGCCTCGGTCGAGCTGCAGGTGGTGCTGGCCCGGCGTTCGCTGATCAATCTGCCCGGCAATGCCGCGATCACGGTGACCGACGCGGCGGGCAACCGGCACGAGGTCCAGGTGAAGTGGCGGCTGTCGCTGTTTTGAGGCCTCAGGGCCCGAGGTGCTCGCGGATCACTTCCATCCGCTCGCCCAGCGCCTGCTGGACGCGGGCCTCCATGGCCCGGGCGATGAACGGTTCCACCACCGTCTTCACCAGCGGGCGCATCCGCCGCACCAGCGCGGCCAGCTCGGCCGGCGCCAAGTCGCCGCCCGGCCCGTCCATCCGGGCGAAGACGTGCTCGCCGACCAAGGAGACGAACCGGTCGGCGATCACCTCGCAGTCGTCGCGGATCCGCTCGGCGACATCCAGCACCGCGGCCACGGGGATCCCGGCGGCGACCAGCTCGGCGCCCACGTGCAGCAGCCGGGGGCTGGGCACCCGGTAGCGGTCGCCTTCGGGCTCGATCAGGCCCAGCGCGGTGGCCCGCTCCAGCAGCGGGCCGATCTCCTCCTCCGCCAGCCCCTTGCCGAAGGAGGCCACCAGCTCCTCGACCGTCACCTGGCCGGGCAGCTCCTCCGACCAGGGGTCGGTGAGCACCTTCTCCAGGCCGAGGACCTCGCTGACGTCCCTGCCGTGCTCCCAGGCCAGCAGCAGTTCCTTGATGACCGCCAGGGTGTAGCCGCGCGCCAGCAGCTGGCCGATCAGCCGCAGCCGGGCCAGGTGGGAGTCGTCGTAGTAGCCGACCCGGCCGCGCAGGCGGGGCGGCGGCAGCAGCCCGCGGTCCTGGTAGGCGCGGACGTTGCGGACGGTCGTCCCGGCCGCGCGGGCCAGGTCGTCGATCCGGTAGTCGGCCATCGCGGTGACTCACCTCCCGTTGACCGCCCTGATCTTACGACCGATCATTGTCACATTGATCGATGTCAAGGTTTGGGGGCGGTTGATGACCGAGGCGCCATCGAGCGACCAGCTGATCGAGGAGACCCTGCTGGGCGGGCCGGCCCGCTACACCCGCGCGCAGGTCGAGAAGCTGTCGGGCGTCCCGGCCGACTACGGGCTGCGGATCTGGCGGGCGCTGGGCTTTCCCACCCCTCCCGAGGACGAGGCCGCCTTCACCGACGAGGACGTGGCCGCGCTGCAGGAGATCCGCGAGCTGCTGGACACCGAGCTGGTGGACGAGGAGATGGTGCTGCACCTGGCCCGCGCGGTCGGCCAGACCATGGGCCGGCTGGCCGGCTGGCTGGGCGGGGTGTGGCTGCGCCGGCTCGGCCAGGAGATCCCCGACGACCAGCCGGTCACCGAGGAGCTGGTGTTCACCGCGCTGGCGGCCACCGAGGAGCTGCGCCCCCGCTTCGAACGGCTGCTGCTGCACGGCTGGCGCCGCCAGCTGGCCGCCTCCGCGCTGCACTCGCTGACCACCACCGCCGCCGCGACCGCCGACCCGGCCAGCGGGGTGGCGCTGATGGCGGCCGGTTTCGCCGACGTGGTCTCCTTCACCCGCCTCAGCCGCCGCATGGACGAACGGGAGCTGGCCGAGTTCGTCGAGCGCTTTGAGGCCACCGCCGCCGGGATCATCGCCGACCTGGGCGGCCGGCTGGTCAAGACGCTGGGCGATGAGGTCTTCTTCGTCGCCGCCGACGCCGCCGTCGCCGCCGAGATCGCGCTGTCGCTGGCCGGACGCCACGGCGTCGACCCCGGCTTCCCGCGGGTGCGGGCCGGGCTGGCCTACGGCGAGGTGATCTTGCGGCTGGGCGACTTCTTCGGCACCCCCGTCAACCTCGCCGCCCGCCTCACCTCCATCGCCTACCCCGGCGCGGTGCTGGTGGACGGCGAACTGGCCGCCGCCCTGGCCGACGACGACCGCTACGACTTCTCCTCGCTGCGCCCCCGCCCGTTGCAGGGCCTGGGCCGGGTCCGCCCCCGCCTGCTGCGCCGCCGCACGTCCTGACCCCGCGGGGCGCCCCGGCCGGCGGCGCCCCGCGGGGCCGGCGGGGTCACTGCTTGGCCAGCGGGGCCAGGGCGCGCCACTGCTCCAGCGGCAGGGTCCGGTAGTCGGCGGTGATGACCTGGACGGCGGCGTGGTCGGCGCCGGCCTGGAAGTGCTCGGCGATGCGCCGTTCGGCCGCCTCCACATCGCCGATCGCGAAGACCGCGTCGATCAGCCGGTCGCTGCCGCCGCCCGCGAAGTCCTCCTCGGTGAAGCCCAGGCGCAGCAGGTTGTTGGTGTAGTTGGGCAGCTGCAGGTAGAAGGACAGATGGTCGCGGGCGCTGCGGCGGCCCCGCTCCAGGTCGGTGTCGAGCACCACCTTCACCTCGGGGGCCAGCAGCGGCCCGTCCCCCAGCACCTGCCGGGCCCGGTGGGTGTGCTCGGGGGTGACCAGGTACGGGTGGGCGCCGGCGGCGCGGTCCCGGGCCGCCGCCAGCATCTTCGGGCCGAGCGCGGCCAGCACCCGCTCGGCGGCCGGCACCCCGGCGGCGTCCAGCTCATCCAGGTAGCTCATCATCGTCGCGTACGGACGGCGGTAGCGGTCGCCGACCGCCGGCCCGTGGCTGATGCCCAGCCCCAGCAGGAAGCGCCCGGGATGGTCGTGGGCGAGCGCCCGGTGCTGGGCGGCCACCTCCGAGGCCGGATGGTCCCAGACGCTGAGGATCCCGGTGGCCACCACGATGCGGGAGGAGGCCTCGATGAGCACCCGGGCCGACTGCACCCCCGGGCTGCCGCCCAGCCAGATCGCCCCATAGCCGAGCTCCTCCAGCTCGGCGACCGCCTCCGCGATCGGCTCGGGGGCCTTGGGCCGCCGGGTCCGCAGCGCGGGAGTCCAAATGCCGATCCGTCCGAGTTCCATCCACGCCTCCGTTGTCGATCATCCGGCTCTTGTGGCAACCGGGCGGCGGTGCCCGCTGTTCCCGCCGCGCCGCTTCGGCGACGCCGGGGCGGGAGGAGTTCCGGGCACGACTCCCCGCCGGGGGCATGCCCGTGCCGCGGCCGGAGTTCCTTCAGGACCTCGTGCCGAACATGCCCGCCGATGATCGAACCGTGGCAAAGGCGCCCCGCCGCGGCGCGCGGTGACCGGCACCGCGCGCCGCAGCCGGGCCTCGGCTCAGGGCACCACGCCGGAGCGTGCCTCGGGTACTCGTCCGTACCGTCCATCGCCGCAGCGGCAGACGGTGGTGAGGAAGGCGATCGATCCGGCCGCGCTCATGCTCGTCCCCGTCGGCGCTGCTGGCAGGAGACACAGCAACGGGCGTACGGCAAGATCTCCAGCCGCCCCTCGGGGATGGGCTTGCCGCACTTTTCGCACAGTCCGTACCGGCCCTGCCGCAGCCGCAGCAGCGCCTCCTCGATGTCCTCCAGCGTCTGCCGCAGCGCGTCGGCCTGCACCAGCGCCGTGTCATCGGGCTGCCCGTCGTCGGACCGCGTCAGGGCGGCCAGCTGGGCCTCCCGGCTGCGGCGCTCCTCCTCCAGCCGCTGCCGGACCTCCCGGCCCCGGGGGCTGTCGGGGTCGTAGCCGCCGGTGACGCTGTGGGCGGTGTCCAGGGTCATCGATGACCTCCTTTCGGGCGCCCGCAGGCGCCCCGGATAATCCAATGCCCCCCACGGTTTCGTGGAGGGCATGCCACGACGCCGATGTCCGGCCGCCGGGGTTCACAGCGGTGGTTTTCCGGACATCGGCGACGAGATCGGGCAGGATTTATTGGATCCGTCCTCACCATGAGTGAATTGCCCGGGCGGCGCAATCGGTGGCAACACCCATCTGGCGGCCGGGCCACCATGTAGAAGCGGGACCGCTCCAGGCGGCTTTCATCAGCGGCAATGGACGCCGTGCCCGATCGACCGGCCGGGGCGGGCGCGGCACAGTGGAGATGACGCCCGGGCCGACGAGCAGAGATGGGGGACTGCGGTCAGTGCGGCTGTTCTGGCGAGTGTTCTGGCTGAACACCCTGGTGTTCGCGGTGGCCACCGTGCTGCTGGCGATCGGCCCGTGGACGGTGTCGGCCCCCATCCGCCTGGTGGAGCTGGCGGTGCTGCTCACCGGGGCGGCGGCGCTGCTGGCCATCAACGCCGCGCTGCTGCGCTGGGGGCTGGCGCCGCTGGACCGGCTCACCCGCACCATGGCCACCGTGGACCTGCTGCAGCCCGGCCAGCGGCTGCCGGTCACCGGCAGCGGCGAGGTCGCCGCGCTGATCGACACCTTCAACCAGATGCTGCAGCGGCTGGAGACCGAACGCAGCACCAGCAGCGCCCGCGCCCTGTCGGCCCAGGAGGAGGAGCGCCGCCGCATCGCCCAGGAACTGCACGACGAGATAGGCCAGAGCCTGACCGCCGTGCTGCTGGAGCTCAAACGCCTCACCGACCGGGTCCCCGAGCCGCTGCGCGAGGACGTGCGGTATGCGCAGGAGACCATCCGCGACAGCCTGGATGAGGTCCGCCGGATCGCCCGCCGGCTGCGGCCCGGGGTGCTGGAAGACCTCGGGCTGGCCAGTGCGCTGACCGCGCTGACCAGCCAGTTCTCCGAACACACCGGGATCAGGGTGCGCCGGTCGCTGCATCCGGACCTGCCCCCGCTCACCCCGCAGGTGGAGCTGGTGCTGTACCGGATCGCCCAGGAGAGCCTCACCAACGCCGCCCGGCACTCCGGCGCCGGTGCGGTCGAGCTGAAGCTGGCCCCGGCGGACGGCGGGGTGCGGCTGGACATCACCGATGACGGCCGCGGGCTGAACGGGGCGCCCGAGGGCGCCGGGATCCGGGGCATGCGGGAGCGGGCCCTGCTGGTGGGCGGGCGGCTCACCCTCGAGTCCGGCCCCGAGGGCGGCACCCGGGTCTCCCTGCATGTGCCCACTCCTCCGAAAGGACCCCAGGAAGGACGAGGACCACGACCATGACCGACGAGACGGCGGCCCACCCGCAGGGGCGGGTCGTCTCCGAGCCGGCCCAGGGCCGCCCGGACGGCCCGGCCAAGACGCGCATCCTGCTCGCCGACGACCACGCGCTGGTGCGGCGGGGCGTGCGGCTCATCCTGGACGGCGAGCCGGACCTGTGGGTGGTCGGCGAGGCCGGGGACGGCGCCGAGGCGATCGAACAGGTGCGGCGTCGGGCGGGCACGCCGCAGGAGGTCGATCTGGCCGTGCTGGATGTGGCGATGCCGCGGATGACCGGCCTGCAGGCCGCCCGGGAGCTGTCGCGGATGTATCCGCGGCTGCGGATCCTCATCCTCACCATGCACGACAACGAGCAGTACCTGTTCGAGGCGCTCAAGGCCGGGGCGGCCGGGTATGTGCTCAAGTCGCTGGCCGACCGCGATCTGGTGCAGGCTTGCCGGGCGGCGGTGCGCGGCGAGCCTTTTTTGTACCCCGGCGCGATCAGCGTGCTGATCCGCAGCTACCTGGAGCAGGCCCGCCAGGGGGAGGAGCCGGAGACGCCGCTCACCCCGCGCGAGGAGGAGATCCTCAAGCTGGTCGCCGAGGGCCACTCCTCCCGGGAGATCGCCGACACGCTGTTCATCAGCGTCAAGACCGTCGAGCGGCACCGCGCCAACATCCTGGCCAAGCTCGGCATGAAGGACCGCCTGGAGCTGACCCGCTACGCCATCCGCACCGGCCTGATCGAGCCGTGACCGTCAGGGCCGGCGCGGCGGGAGCGTCACCACATCGGCGCCGCGATGCGCATAGGGCCCGGTCAGCTCGCCGACCTGGATGGCCCGGCTGATGTCGCTGGGGGTGACGAGCCCGATGACCCGCCGGTCCGGCGACAGCACCACGGCGCGCCCGTCGGTGCAGCCGGACATGTTCGCCAGCAGCTCGGTGAGCGGCTGCTCGGGCCGTCCCAGGGGGATGCCCTCCAGGGGGCAGGCGATCTCCCGCAGCGTGGTGGTGGCCCGCAGCGCGGCGGGGACGTCGCGGATCCGGTTCAAGGTGACCAGCCCGTCCAGCCGGCCCAGCTCGTCCACCAGCGGGTAGGTGGAGAACCGGCGGGCCAGCACGACCTGGTGGATGAAGTCCGCCACCGTCTCGTCCGGATGGGCGGTGAGCGGATGGGGCGTCATCACATCGCCGACGCGGACCCCGCCCAGCACCGTCTGGACGCGGGTCTGCTGCTCTTCCGCCGCGGCGGCGTTGACCAGGAACCAGCCGATCAGCGCCAGCCACAGCCCGTTGACCCCCATCCCGGTGACCACCTGCAGCAGCCCCAGCGTGATCAGGACGAACCCGAAGGCCCGCCCGGCGCGGGCCGCGCTGATCGCCGCCGCGTGCCGGTCGCCCCGCCACCGCCACAGCGCGGCCCGCAGCACCCGCCCGCCGTCCAGCGGCGCCGCCGGGATCAGGTTGAACACCGCCAGCACCACGTTCAGCAGCGCCAGGTACACCAGCGTGCCCACCGCCAGCGGCGACCCGGTGGCCCAGCCCACCGCCAGGGCCAGCAGCCAGAACACTGCGCCCAGCGCCACGCTGGTGAGCGGCCCGACCACGGCGATCAGGAAGTCGGCGCGCGGGGTGCGGGGCTCGCCGTGCAGCCGGGCCACCCCGCCCAGCAGCCACAGCGTGATGCCCTCGACCTCCACGCCGTGGCGTTTCGCCACCACCGCGTGCGCCAGCTCGTGCGCCAGCAGCGAGGCCAGGAACGCCAGTGCCGCCAGCAGCGCCGCCAGCAGGTAGGCCGCCGTGGAGTAACCCGCGAACGACTCGGGGAACAGCCCGAACGCCAGCCCCACCACCAAGATCACGACGATGACCAGGACGCTGACGTTCAGCCCGACGGGTATCCCGGCGATGCGCCCGAGCCGAACCGACTCGTTCATGACTCTCCTTGAGGAAGGACTCTCATCGCGAGACCTACCCGATCACGCCCGCTCTATAGCCCATCGCGCCGTTGGGTGCTGTTTCTCACCTCTCGTGTACGGGCCTGCATAGGACGGGCAGATATCCGTAATGGGGTTATTTGCGTAGGTAGGTGGTAGGGACAGGGCTTGGAAGCCGGACCGTCCCAGGGGCCGTGATCTCTCAGGGGCGGTATGAGCGCACTGGAGGGGGACCATGAGCGCCAAGCCCGAACCCGGTGGGACTCCGCACCCGGTGAGCGGCAGGGGCCGGCCCGCCGCCCCGGCCGCGTCGGCCGCGGGAAGCACCCCGCGCACGACCGCGCAGCCCACCGGACGGTCGTCCAGGAGCCGGGGCAAGGACTACGGCATGCGGGGGAACACCGCCCACCGTTCCGAAGAGTTCAGCCCCGACGATTTCGAATGACCGCGTGTTCGAACGACCGCGTGGCGGCCCGGCGCCGGAGCGAAACGGCCCGGCACCGGACCGTCCGCCCGCCGCGCCTCACCCGTCTTTACGGGACCGGTCTTTGCCGGCGAGCTCCTCGATGAGCAGGCCGATGCCGATGCCCAGCAGCCAGACGTCCTTGGCCAGACCGGTCCCCTCCACGGTGGGCCGCAGGCCGCCCTCCTGCCGCATCCCCGGCGTCCGCAGATATAGGCCCACCAGTCCCGCCGAGAACGCCGTGAGCGCCGCGCCCGCCAGCGCGGACGGCACGAATGGCAGCAGCAGCGCCGTGCCCAGCGCGATCTCGGCCCGCGACAGCAGCCTGGTGAAGACCGCCGGGTCCATGTTCTTGAAGAAGGGGTAGGCGCCCGCGGCCATGCCGTGCACCCCCGCGGCCGTCTCCTCGTCCGCGTTCTTTTTGGACAGCCCGGAGTTCAGGACGTAGGCGCCGACCGCCAGCCGGACCGGCAGATGATGAGAACGTGTGAGAAAACGCATGCCTCCCCCGATCGGTAGGTGCCTGTGGCCCGGTCCCTACCCCCTGGACGGGAGGAATGCCCGCGCCCTCACCGGGACGTGGTCTGGCGCAGGGCGTCCATGACGGTCACGGCGACCCGCTCCACCAGGGCGATGCCCGCCTCCTTGGTGGCGTTGCGGTCGGACAGCACCGCGATCAGGTAGTCGTGGCCGTCGCGGATCCGCCCGATGCTGTTGATCACCCACAGCCCGCCGTCGGCGGAGCGGGGCAGCCAGCCGTTCTTGAGCGCCACCCGGCCGGCGGAGCCGGCCGCCGCGCCGACGCCCCACCGCTGGCCGGCGTTCACCGCGCCCATGAACTCCCAGATCAGCTCGCGGTCGGAGGCGGCCAGCGGGCCGCCGGGGCCGGCCAGCGCGCGCAGCAGCCGGATCTGGTCGCGGGCGCTGGTGCCGGTCAGCCCCCAGCCCGCGCCGGTCGCCGTGGTCTCCCGCAGCCCCAGCGCCTCATTGGCCTCGCTCAGCCCGGCCGCCCCGCCGATCTGCGCCCACAGCGCACTGGCCGCGTCGTTGTCGCTGTCGATGATCATGCGGGCGGCCTGCTCGCGCTGCGGCCCGTCCAGGCTGCGGCCCTGCCGGCCGAGCCGCAGCAGCAAAGCCGCCAGGATGTCGACCTTGACGATGCTGGCGGTGACGAACCGCCGGGCGGTGCCGTAGGAGTAGCCCGCTCCGGTCGTCAGGTCGCAGGCCGACACCGACAGCCTGGCGCGGCCGGTGCCCCGCAGGGCCCGTTCGACGGCCCTGGTGAGCCTGCGGCGGTGGAGCGGGTCGAGCCGGCCTGGGCCGGTCCGGGACGTGCCGGTGAGGTCCATGGGTGAAAACGGGGGGTCGCGGTCATGAACGGCCGGTACGCGCCGGGACGGGATACCGGGCGAAGCGCCCAGGCTACCGGCTGTGGCGCGATCCGCACCCCGGCACGCCGCGGCTGTTTTCACCAATTGTTGACCCGGCCGCTCTCTTCAGCCGCCGACTTCCGGGCAGGGGCGAGTCGTTGCCGACTGCAGCGAAGGAGGCGTCATGCCGTTCGTCACCACTTCCGATGGCACGGAGATCTTCTACAAGGACTGGGGGAGCGGGCGCCCGGTCGTCTTCAGCCACGGCTGGCCGCTCAACTCCGACAGCTGGGAGGGGCAGATGCTCTTCCTGGCCGAGCACGGCTACCGGTGCGTCGCCCACGACCGCCGCGGCCACGGCCGCTCGGCCCAGGTCTGGGACGGCAACGACATGGACCACTACGCCGACGACCTGGCCGCCGTCATCGACGCCCTCGACCTGAGGGAGGCCACCTTGGTCGGGTTCTCCACCGGCGGCGGCGAGGTCGCCCGCTACATCGGACGGCACGGCACCGGGCGGGTCGTGCAGGCCGCGCTGGTCAGCGCCGTCCCGCCGTTCATGCTCCGCACCGACGACAACCCCGGGGGAGTCCCGATCGAGCAGTTCGACGAGGCGCGCGCCAACTCCCTGGCCGACCGCGCCCAGTTCTACCGGGACCTGGCCGACGGGCCGTTCTACGGCAACAACCGGCCGGGCGCCTCGGTGTCCCAGGGGGTGCGGGACTTCTTCTGGCTCCAGGGCATGCAAAGCGGGCACAAGAACGCCTACGACAGCATCGCCGCCTATTCGGCCACCGACTTCCGCGACGACCTGGCCGCCTTCGACGTCCCCACCCTGGTCATCCACGGGGAGGACGACCAGATAGTGCCGCTGGAGGTCGGCGGCAGGGCGTCGGCGGGGCTGATCAAGGAGGCCGAGCTGAAGGTCTACCCCGGCGCCCCGCACGGCCTCACCGACACCCACAAGGACCGGCTCAACGAGGACCTGCTGGAGTTCCTCAACTCCTACAAGAGCTGAGCCCCGCACCGGGCGGCATGCGGTCTGGAATAACTCCCGGAAGACACCGGTTGCCACACCGATGAACCCTTCCGGCCTGCGGCCGCGGGGACCTTGGACGGCGCGCGCCGGTTCAGGCCGTCCCCGGGGACGGGCAGGACGAAGAGGTTCGGTCCACAGGGTCCACGCAGTGAAGGGCAGCCCCCAACGGTGTCGCATCGCGTTCCGGTGAGCATTCTCGATCTGGTGCCGATCCCGGAGGGCCGGACCGCCGCCGAGGGCATCGCCGCCTCGATGGAGGCGGCGCGGCAGGCCGACGAGCTCGGCTACCGCAGGCTGTGGTTCGCCGAGCACCACAACACCCCGGGCCTGGCGGCCAGCGCCTCCGCGCTGCTGATCGCCCGCGCGGCGTCGCTGACCGAGCGCATCCGGGTCGGTGCGGGCGGGGTCATGCTGCCCAACCACTCCCCGCTCATGGTCGCCGAGCAGTACGGCACGCTGGCCAACATGTTCGGCGGCCGCATCGACCTGGGGCTGGGACGCGCACCGGGCACCGACCCGATGACCGCCCGGGCGCTGGCCCGCTCCGCCGCCGACGCCCAGTCGTTCGCCCGCAACATCGCCGACCTGCAGGGCTGGTTCGGCGCGGCGGGCACGGCCCGCAGCGCGCCCATCTTCTCGGCGGTCTCGGCCGGCACCGACGTGCCCATCTGGGTGCTGGGCTCCACGGTCAACGGCGCCTCCATCGCCGGGCGGCTCGGGCTGCCGTTCTCGGTGGCCTCGCACTTCGCCCCCGAGCAGGTGATGCAGGCGATCGAGGTCTACCGCGACGCCTTCGACCCGAAGGCCCCCACCGCGCAGATCGACCGGCCCTACGTCATGGCCGGCATCAACGTCCTGGTGATGCCCACCGACGAGGAGGCGCGGCGGCAGTGGACCACCGTCCAGCAGATGTTCCTCAACATCCGCCGCGGCCGGCGGGGCAAGATCCCGCCCCCGGTCGATCCCGATCAGGTCGCCCCGGCCTTTGAGCTGGCGTTCGCCGAGTCCGCGCTGCGCTTCAAGGCCGTCGGCAGCCCCAAGACGGCGGTGCGGGCGCTGGAGGAGTTCGTGGCGCGGACGGGCGTCGATGAGCTCATCGCCGTCACCTACACCTACGATCCCGCCGACCGGATGAAGTCCTTCCAGCTCCTGGCGGAGCACTGGTTCTGACGCCGGCCGCCTCAGCCCGGCACCGGCGCCCGGAACCGGGGAGGCCCGCAATGCGCGGCCAGGGCGTCCCGGACCGCGGCGGCGGACGGCCGGTCGGCGGCCCAGGCGATGTACCCGTCGGGACGGACCAGCACGGTGCTGGCGGTCGGCCCGCCCGCCCCCAGCGTGCGGACGCGATCCGCCCACGCCGCCCCGGCTGCTGCCGCCGCCGGGTCGTCCGCCCTCGGGGCGACCAGCAGGAAGCAGCCGTCGCGCAACGCCTGGTAAAGCCGCCGCCCATCAGCCAGGGGGATGTCGGGCGCCCGCCTGCCGGTCAGCCGGTGGGCCCCCTTGGGCGCCGGGTAGGCGATGCTCAGCCCGGAGGCCAGGCCCGTCGCCCGCCGCCGCAGCGGCGCGACGCCCGTGACGGCGCGGCCCAGCAGGTTGCGGACGGCGCGCAGGGGCGGCGGGCCGGTGACGACCACGCGCACGATGGCGCCGCTGGCCAGCAGCACCGCCCGGCCGACCGGGTGCCGCTCGGCCTGGTAGGAGTCCAGCAGGCCGGGCGGGGCCCAGCCCTGCAGGGCGGCGGCGAGCTTCCAGCTCAAATTGGCCGCGTCCTGTATGCCGGTGTTCATGCCCAGCCCGCCGGCCGGGGAGTGGATGTGCGCGGCGTCCCCGGCCAGGAACACCCGGCCGACGCGGTAGCGGGGCACCTGCCGTTCATCGCTGTGGAAACGCGACATCCACCGCGGGTCGCGCGCCCCGTAGTCGGAGCCCAGGGCCAGCCGCATGGTCCGGCGGATCTCCGGCAGGCCGACCGGGGCGGAGTCGGGGACCTGATGGTGGCGGTCCCAGGCGACCACCCGGTACCAGCCGTCCCCGAACGGGGCCAGCAGGGCGAAGGCGTCCCCGGTGGCGTTGACGGTCAGCGCATCCGGCGGGTCTTCGGCCAGGCGGACGTCGGCCAGCATCATCGACCGCACCACCGACCGTCCCGGGAAGGCCAGCCCCAGCGCCCGGCGGACCGTGCTGCGCGCCCCGTCCGCCCCCACCACGTACCTCGCCCGGACCGTCCGGGCGGTGCCGTTCCGCCGCCGCAGCGTCACCTCGACGCCGCTCGCATCCTGGCGCAGCCCGACCGCCTCGGTGCCCTCCCAGATCTCGGCGCCGCATGCGCGGGCCCGCCGCTCCAGCAGCCGTTCCGTCTCGTACTGGGGGGTGATGAGGACGTAGTTGAACCGGCTCGGCAGGCGGGACATGTCCACCGTCACATCGCCGAACGCCCGCAGCGCGCGCAGCCGGTGCCCGGTGGCGGCCAGCTCGTCGGCCAGGCCGCGGGCGTCAAGCTGTTCCAGCGTCCGGGCGTGCACGGCGAACGCCCGCGACAGGTTCGACTCCCCTTGCCGCCGTTCCACCACCACGCACCCGGCCCCGGCCGCCGCCAGGTCACCGGCCAGCAGCAGCCCGGTGGGGCCCGCACCCACCACCAGCACATCAGCCGCGTATTCCACATCCCTGGGCCTACCCGGTCAGAGCGCCGCTTACTTAGACGAGAACGGAAAAGCGCGGCCGGCTCTGCGGGGGCCGGGTGCCGCGGGTGAACCTTCGCGGCCGCGGAAACGGGCGGGTGGTGCTCCCATCAAGGGCTGGGGCGGCGTTCGTGTTCGAGAATGGAGTGGACGATGGAGTCGCGCCACTGGCCCCCGATGCGCAGGTGGTGACGGATCCGGCCTTCTTCGACCATGCCGTGTTTGAGCATGAGGCGGGCCGAGGTGGTGTTGGCCGGGGAACGCGCGCCCCAGAGCCGGTGCAGCCCCAAATGGTCGAAACCGAGGGTGAGGAGAAGACCGAGCATCTCCGAGCCCAGCCCTTGCCCCCAGTGGTCTTTGCGAAGGGCGAAACCGAGCTGGGCGCTGGACTGGCCGGGGTGACCGGTGTCGACGGCCAGCCGGGCGAAACCGATGGCCTCGCCGGTGGAGATCAGCGCGGCGGCCAGGGAATACTCGGTCCGCGGAACGGCGCGGGCGGCTTGGGTGACGGTCCGGATGGTGGCGGCCACCTGGTCGCGGGTGCGAGGTTCGAAGCTGAGATGTTCGGTGACCACAGGGTCGCCGTAGATGGCCAGTACGGCATCGATGTCGGCTTCGGTGAACTCACGCAGGACGAGGCGTTCGCCATGAACCATGACCGGGTACATATCTCTGAAGGGTAACCTCCATAAGCCGTTATGAACGGCACGGCTCAGCCGGCGATCCGCACTGCCGACCGAAGGCCGTGACGGGGTTTCTCGGAATCGAACGTTGAATTTTCAAGCCCGTGTGTTTCTGCAGGCCACACGCGGAGCGATGCGGCCGGAAGCGGCAGCGTGCACTGAGAGCGGAGCGGAGGAGCGCAGGCCGCTGACGGCCCCAGGAGCGGCAGTCGAAAAGCCCGCTCATCGCGGTTTTCCGTGCGAAATGTGGCATGTGTCCGCGCTGTATCGTTCCTGGTGAGACGCGGTGTCTGGGCCTTCTGTCGGCGGCATCGGCCGCATGAGCCACCTGACGTCCTCCCGTCTGTAAGCCGTGGCCGCTTGCGCACTGGCTTCCGCACCGTCGTCTCATCTCAAAAACAACCGACCGGCAAGAAAATCTTGGTAGAATTTTTCAACGGAATCGAGCGAATGCCCGTACCTCACCGCTCCCCATCAGAGCGGCGGCACCCGCCCCGGCCATGACGCGGTCCGGTGCCGCGCGCCGGGGTTTTCGCAACGAAATAGGGAACGTACCCGGGGCGTGTCGCCTCCTTCCGAGGTGGCGGTGCGCGCGGTCCCAGGCGGGCGCCTCCAGGCCCGATGACGGCTGCTTCCGCGCACCGCCGAATTCCGTTCTTCTCGCCTCCGCCGGTGAGCCTTTTTCAACCCGTGGCCGCAGCGGGCCAGGGGCGGGGGCGGCGATGCCGTCGGGGCATCGTCCCCGACCCCCTCATGCCCGTTGCGGAGGCGGCGTGCCGAAAAGGTTCAGCGGGCTCCCCCGGCCGGCCGGGCCCGCGGGCCTTGCGGGAACGCCCACCGACCGGGGCGAGCCGGAACGGCCGCCTGCGCGGTGCGGGCGCTCATCGGATCCGGGACAGGGCGGCGGCCGGAACCTGCGTGTACGCCTCGATGGCCTGCTGGGTGTCGCGGGCGATCTTGGCGGCGCGGTAGGCGGGGGCGCCCAGCGCGGAGTGGACCCGCATGACGCTGGCGACGATGCCGCCGATGCGCCGGTCGGGCGGTAGCTCCAGGACGGGACGCAGCGCCGCCGCCGCCCCGTCCAGATCGCCGGTGTTGACCCGGGCGAGGGCCTGATCGGTGCGGGCGCCGGCCTCGTCGCTGAAGGAGCGTTCGGCCGGAGGGGCGCTTTCGTAGGCCGCGATGGCCTCACCGGCCGCGCGCTCGGCCTCCGCGTCGGCCCCCGGCAGCCAGATGCGGGCGTCGGCGGCGTAGTAGAGCTGGCGCGGCAGCGGGAAGGACATGATGCCCCCCAGCTCATCCAGGTCATCGCCCTGCACGGCCTCACGCGCCCGCAGCGCCCGGGCGATGGCCTCCTCGGCCCTCTCGGCGTCCCCGAGGGCGGCCCGGGCCCGGGCCTCCTGGGCGGGCAGCCAGACGGAGGCGGTGCCGGTGGTGCGGGCGGCGGACTCGGCGCCGAGCTGGGCGTAGCGGACCGACTCGTTCAGCCAGCCCGCCCAGTAGGCGATCAGCGACTGCAGGCAGCGCGTCCAGGTGCGCAACCCGTCGTGCCCGGCGTTGTCGGCGCACACGTAGGCGGTGCGGGCCTGGGCCATGGCGGCGTGCGGGTTGCCGACGTCGTGGGACGCCTTGGCGAGCATCCCGCTGACGGCCCCGGCCAGGACGTACAGGTCGGTGGTCTCGGCGGGGCGCTGCCGCCCCTCCAGCAGGCGGAACGCCACGTCCTGCAGGTCGACGAGGTCGCCGAGCAGGGACGGGAGGGGCTGCTTGGGGTAGGCGGCGGCCAGCCGGCCCACCTCCTCGCGGAGCTGGTCGAGGGTTTCGGGGCCGATGTTGCTGCCCTCGGCGGTGACGGTGAAGCGCACAGCGCGTCGTGCGGCCATCTCTACCTGCCTTTCCAACTGGTCGGTTCCGGCGGTGGACGCCGCCTGCGGCGGCGTCGCCTTAGCGGGGGCGAGGGCCGGCTCGGCGGCGATCTCGCGGGACGCCGGGGCCGGGGCGGCGGAAGCGGCGGTGAAGGCGGCGTTGCACCTGATGAGGACGGCCCGTTCGTGCTCGTCCATCCGGTCCAGGGCGCACGGGCTCAGCAACCGCAGCGGGCTGGTGCCGTACAGCGAGGCCAGCACGATGATCTGGGTGGCCTGCGGCTGCCGGGAGCCGGCCGCGGGAAAGCCCTCCAGCCGCGACAGCAGCGGCTGGTCCATGACCGAGCCCGGGGCCGAGGCGATGTAGCGCTCCACCACCTCCGGCTGGGACCACCCCAAGGCCATCCGGAAAGCCGCCAGCGGTGAACATCCGGTCATTTGCCGTATTTCAGCCGCTATTTCCTCGGTGGAGCGGCCTTGCTGGATCATTTGACTGCGCAGCCGGTTGACGTCCCGCTTGCTCCATCCGCTCATGCCGATCTCCTTGCCTTCGGCTTACCCGCCCAGAATCGCCGGAAGCTGACGAATTCGGCAACAGTGCAAATCGGGCAACGCCTGTCCGGGTGACATATGGCGATGGCTGGGTATTTAAAAAGCCCAGGTCAGCGGGGTTTTGGGGGGCATGGAAAGCATGTCGCAACACCTCGTGACAAGGGCTTGTCGGGACGGATTGACTTGCCGGTGACAGCAAGCACGTCAACCCCCGAGGGCGGGAGGTGTCTCCGGCCTTCGACATTTCGCAATCGCCTGGAGCCAGCGATGTCCGTGCTCCCCGTCGAACGGCATGTCCCGATGCCGCCTGCCCATTTCCGTACAAATCAACATGATCCCGACCTGCGGCGTGAGAAATTGCGCCTGGCGGCCCTTCCGAACGCCGTCGGCACGGCCCGCCGCTTCGTGACGGCGCAGCTGCGCGGGTGGGGCCTGGACCAGTTGGCCGGCGACTGCGAGCTCGTCGTCTCCGAACTGGTCACCAACGCCGTCATCGCCACCGGCGACCGCACGGTCCCCGCCGGCTACGCCCGGCTGCACGACCGGACCCCGCCCACGATCGTCGTGCAACTGCGGCTGACCTGGTACCGCCTGCTGTGCGAGGTGTGGGACGCCAGCCCGCGCCCCCCGGTCCCCGCCGCCGCGTCCCCCCTGTCCGAAGGCGGCCGGGGCCTGCACCTGGTCGCGGCCTACGCCGCCGGCTGGAGCGCCTACACCAGCCCCGCCGGCGGGAAGGTCGTCTACGCCTGGTGGAACCTGCCGGCGGCCGGCCCCGAAGGGACGGCCCGATGACCCGCCGCCCGTTCCGCGACTTCGACGCCCCGCGCCTGAAGGAGCCCACCTGGCGCCGCCCCGGACCGCCGCACGCCGCCCCCGCGCCCGCAGACGACCTGACCGAGGCCATCGCGGAACTCCGCCGGACGTTCGCCGAGTGGCTGCGCGACCTGGCCCGGCAGGCACAGAACGCCCAAGGGGACGCCACCGAGACGGCCTCCCTGCTGCTGCGCCTCGGCGCCTGCGCCAAGGCCGCCGCGAGCCTGACCGAGGAGAACCCCGCCACCCCACGGAATCGCCCCGACCGCCGCAAACCCGAACGAACACCCCCGCCCCCGACCCGCCCCCTTCATGAGCCCCGCGACGGGCCGGGCCGACATGACAAAAGCCGCCTGAAGTCCCCGGCCCGTCGCGGTCCCACCCCCCTTTTCCGCTCCATGGCCCCGCGGCCCCGGCCGGGCGTCTTCCCGAACCCCGAGACGCCCACCCCGGGGCCGCGGCCCGGCGGGCCCGGCTCCCGCCGATCACCACCGGCTCTCGTCCCCCCGGAGCCGGTGCCATGGCTGCGGCCCTGAGCTGAAACCGCCTGCCCCCAAGGCTCCCCCCGTTCCCAGCTCGGGGCCGCAGCCGCACGGGGACCTCCGGGCCTGCAGATGGCCGTCTTCCGAAACCGGTGCCGTGCGGTCGCGGCCGGTGAACGTGATCTTGGCCGCCGGAGGACGGACGCCCGGTACCGCGACCGCCTCGTCCCCGGCTGCGCGCACCCGCCCGAGCCTGCGGGAACGACGCGTTGAAAGGCTCAGCGGGCGCAGACGCCGGACCTGGAGCGAAGGAACAGGTCTCCGGCCGCCGCGAGGCGACTCGGCCACAGCCGGATGACCGGCGAATAGACCCCGCAGCAGGGCGGCCACCGCTGGACGTGTCATGGCGGGTCCAGACGCCCGGCCCGGCAGAGGCTCCCGAGAAAGAACGCGTCCGGGCTGCGCGGGCCGTGTCCTGGCCTGCGCAAAGGGCCAGGACACAGGCGGGTATGCGCGGCAGACGACAGAGCCGATCCGGTGATCGATCCAACGAGCCGCTGGTGTTGCTGCGCAGAGAGCCGCCGGAGCGGGAGGCGGCCGAGGCGGTCCGCCGCTGCCATCGGACCGGACTGCGGGTGCACATCGTGACCGGCGACAACGACGCCACCGCCGCCGCCGTGGCCGCCGAGGTCGGCATCGGCGTGCCCCGCCTGCACGTGGTGGAACGCGCCGAGACCATCACCGACCGCGAACTCGACGAGCTGCTCGCCCAGGACGCCGAAATCGTCTTCGCCCGCTCCTCCCCGGAGACCAAACTGAAAATCGCCGACGCCCTGCGCGCCCAGGGCCGGATCGTGGCGATGACCGGAGACGGCGTCAACGACGCCCCCGCCATCCACCACGCTCACATCGGCGTGGCCATGGGCCGCTCCGGCACCGACGTGGCCCGCGAGGCCGCCGCCATGATCCTCACCAACGACGACTTCGCCACCATCGTCACCGCGATCGAATCCGGCCGCCGCGTCTACGACAACGTCCGCAAATTCATCGTCTACATCTTCGCCCACGCCGTCCCCGAGATTGTCCCCTTCCTGGTCTTCGCCCTCAGCGGCGGCCTGATCCCCCTCCCGCTGACCGTCCTCCAAATCCTCGCCATCGACCTGGGCACCGAGACCCTTCCCGCCCTGGCCCTGGGTCGCGAACCCCCCGAAGCCGGCCTCATGACCCGCCCACCCCGCCCCTCCTCCCAAGGCGTCATCACCCGCGACATGCTGATCCGCGCCTGGGGCTACCTGGGCATGGTCTCCGCCGTCCTGGTCCTGGCCGCGTTCTTCTATGTGCTGTGGCGAGCAGGCTGGCACCCCGGCGCCCCCACCGGCCCGGGCAGCCCGCTTCATGAGGCCTACCTGACCGCTACCACCGCCACCTTCGCCGCCCTGGTCGCCTGCCAGATCAGCACCGCGATGGCCGCCCGCACCGACCACGCCTCCCTCCGCGAGATCGGCCTCACCACCAACCCCCTGTTGCTGGCCGGCATCACCTTCGAACTCCTCTTCGCCGCCGCCCTGGTCTACCTGCCCCCGTTCCAGCGCCTGTTCGGCACCACCGCACTGCCCGCCGACGTCCTCCTCCTCATCGCCACCTTCCCCGCCATCGTCTGGGGCACCGACGAACTCCGCCGCTTCGTCCGTCGGCGCCGGGGGACGGCAGTGACAGGCGGAGACAAGCAGTAACTCGCTGGTTCTGAGCATGATTGAGAGAGCGCCTGGCCGGGGAGACAAATACGTCTTACGGCCAGGCGCTGCGGCGCTGAGAGAGGTCTCTATCTGGAAGATCTCGTAGGCTGCAGGTGAGGCGTCTACTTACTTCCTCTTTTAAGGGGCGTTGCTCGTGGAGGGGGAAGCGTCTAGGGCGTTCTGGGAGGTTCCAATGCTACGGAACCACTCGTCGTAGTACTCTTCGGGTAGGTAGAACCAGTCTCGCAGGGCTCGCTTGAGCAAGAGACTTGCTTTCTTGCGAGCCTCTTTCTGGAGTTCCTTTTCGGGAATATTGGGATCGTTTTTCAGTGCTCTGATCATCTGATTCTCGCGTAGCTTCAGGTAGTTTTCGCGAGCGGCACTGAGGAGCAGCTTGAAGTCTTGTTGGTTTTTGATCCATGGAGATACGTGCTGCCAGGCCATCGGCGTGTCGAGGACTTGCATCCAGAAGTAGCGGAAGTGGACCGCTTGGGAGGTTTCCATGCTGTCGATCCGGTTGAGAGGATTCGTGATGACCGACACGTCTTTGATGAATGCGAGTCGGCGGTCGCGTGCCCTGCCGTGTTTTTGGTCAAAGTAGGCATTAATTCCTTTGGTCATGTCTTCGGCGAAAGCCGGGAGATCGTAGATGTTGACCCAGCCCAACTGTGACTTGCGAAGTTCCCACAGTGAGCCCAAGGTCATGACAAGTCCGAGCTGGCAGGCGTGAGTATTGAAGACAGAGTATGCCGAATTGGATTGCTTGATGCTCTTATCGTTGTCGAGGTATTCTTGAGCGCGATAGGCCTCGAATTCACTCTCTCGCCGGTCGAGTGCCTCCCAAGCTCTGATCACATCGGACTTGGTGACGCTGTGGCCGCGAGATTTTCTTTCCTCGTAGTGGTCGTAACTGTCTTTGAGGGTCCAGAAGACGCCTACTCCGTTGAACAGTGCATCGTGGGCCAGCGTCATGGCTGTATCGTCGATGTGCCAGCTTTCGTTGAGCTTCCGGAGTGCTCTGGAGTGCGCGGCGTAAGGGGCGGTCTTGGACAGGAGAGTCAGAATTGCCCGGCCCCAGGTCTCAGCGAAACGATCACTTATGCGGTCGACTTTGCCGAGAGGGAACTCGGTATTTCCGATTCTGTCTGGATGGTAGGTGAATCCTCCATCCTCGAATTCGCTTGGAAAGAGATCGGGAATGTTGAGCTGCTCTCGCATGAAGCGATCGCGATCTCCCGGTTTTGTGCGTCCTTTCGACTTCTTGGTGACATCCTTGAGATAGTCTCGAGGGCCAAAGATGCACGTGTCAACAGCGGACTTCAGCAAGTGGATATTGGTCATGACCGACCACCGGGCCGGTCGTGTGGAGTTGGCGTCGGGGTTGTCGTACTCGACGGCGTACAGTGGAATGTAGGACCCGTCCGTTTCGCCGCGCAGCTCGTTGAGCAGCCGACGGGTCAGCACGTTGCTCAGCTCGGCGTCTGACAGCAGGATGATCCGTGACTGGGAAGGCTGCCGCGCTTCGTTGTTGACGTCGACGAACAGCTTGCGGGCGGCGTCGTGCGGTTTGGCATCCTCTCCGGTCAACTCCGGGAACCAGCAGACGGTGACGGGGATCTCGACCTTGTTGAGATCGATTCCCTCTTGCTTGGCTTCAAGGAGCACCTGCTTGACCTGATGCTCGTAGAAGGAGCGGAAACGCGCACCGCTGGAGGATTGCCAGCCGTTGGTCATCGTCCGCTCTATGGCGATGAGGGCCATGGCGCGATGTTGTCCGTCGAGCACGACGAGACGAGCCTGAGTGGAGTTCCACCACAATTTGCCGACGCTGGCCGGGTGCAACTGGTTGTCCGACCTCAGCAGCCGCTGAACCTGGAAGGAGTCGCCGGCACGTTCCTGCAGCCACCGCGCTTCGTCGTCCTCGACCACAATGGGCTCCCCAAGTTTGGGGAAGGAAGAGGGGCGCCTGTTCCGGAAGGGCAGGAGCACAGCCACGATCGGAGGGAAGAAAGCGGGACCGGTCTGTTGCGCCTTGAGCAGGTAGGGAATCAGCTTGACGGCCACTCGATGATCGTCGAGGTCGCGCTGCAAGAGTTGGTTGAAATCCATGTCGCTCACCTCCATGACCTCGCGAACTGGAGCGAGGCTCTTGGTGAGCTGGCGTTCGGGGTCCTCAGAGTCTTCCCCCAGACGTGCTTTGGTCATAATGTAGTCGACCTTGCCGGCAGGGGTCGTGAAGCTTCCCCAAGTGCCCTGCACGTAGTCCCTGAAAGTCAGCTTTTTCCCTGATCCGAATACCATTTCTGCTGCCATCCTGTCCATAATTGAGGGGTATGGCCTGCGTGGGGCCTATTGTGTACTTTGTGTAATTTACATGTCTTTGTCGATGAAATCGGCAACCTGCGCTCTGGGGTGCTCCGTCGCTATGGACAGCTCTGTTGCTTCTTCTTGGGGGCTTTGTGAATGTGTGCTGCCTCAATGTCTCCGGAGCTGTGTAGTCATGGTAGTCATTTGTGGACCCCGATGTGACTGTTCACATGTTAGTCTAAAACTTGGTGTAAGTTCTGGTTGTTCATAAGTTTGTTAGGTCCCGCTTGTTGACGACGTCTCTGTGTCACCGAAGCAGCATTGTCCGGAGCGTCACTCCGTGAACACCGTCACGTGGAACAGCGACCGTCGGCTGACCGCCGTCAGCCGTACCTCGTTGTCGGTCGCTGCGAAGCAGGCAGTCATCGATGGCGAGATCAACTCCTCGGTGAGTGTGCTCGACTATGGGAGCGGGCGGGGTGGTGACGTTCGAGGGCTCCGCGAGATGCGGTTCCAGGTCCAAGGCTGGGATCCCTTCTACGCTCCCGACGAACCGCCCCGGCCCGCCGATGTCGTGCTGCTGACTTACGTTCTCAACGTCATCGAGGACCGGGAGGAGCGTAGCCAGACGCTGAAGCGGGCCTGGGAGCTCGCCAACCGCCTTCTCGTGGTCACGACCCGTTTGACGTGGGAGCGATCGAAGATCCGCGGCGAGGAGTACGAGGACGGGATCCTGACCAGGAGGCGGACCTTTCAGTACCTCTTCAGCCCGGCGGAGCTGCGCTCCTATGTGGAGGAGACGACCGGGGTCCGCTGCGTGTCCGCCGCGCCGGGGATCGTCTATGCCTACCGGAACGAGGAAGATCGGCTGCGCTACCTGGCGCGGAAGATCGTCCCGCATGCCGAGTGGCTGGCCTCCGACGACACCGGCTCGGCCATCGCGGCCGTCGTGGACTACACCGAGCGGCGCGGCCGGTTGCCTCGGTTGGAGGAGATGCCGGAGGAGATGGCGAAGCTGCTGTCCCACCTGCGGCCGAACGAGCTCCAGCGGATTGTGAAGAAGTCCGCCGACCCGGAGAAGGTGAGCGAGGGCGTCAAGCGGTCAACTCTCTCGACACTCCTGTTCCTGGCGGTGGAGCTGTTCAACGGCCGAGGGCCCTACAGCAGTCTGCCGCTCTCGATCCAACTGGACATTCGGGCCTTCTTCTCCTCCTATAAAGAGGCGTGCCGGCGGGCCGATCGGCTGCTGCTGAAACTGCGCGACGACTCCTATGTCCGCGGGGCGATGCAGGCTTCCCGCGTCGGGAAGCTGACCCCGACCGCGCTGTATGTGCACCGCCGGGCGGTGCCGCAGATGCCCGCGGTGCTGCGGTTGTATGAGCACTGCGCGTCGATCGCCGCGGGGCGTCCCGCGTCCTGGACGATCGTCAAGCTACGGCACCAAGGGCGGGCGGTGAGCTGGCTGGACTACCCGGAGTTCGACACCGATCCCCACCCGAAGCTCAGCTCGTCCTACATGGTGGACTTGACCACGCTGAAGACCTCCTTCAAGTCCTATGAGGGCTCGAAGAACCGGCCCCTGCTGCACCGCAAGCATGAGTTCCTGGCCCCCGACGACCCGGACGCCCCCAAGTACCGCCGGCTGACCTGGGCGGAGATGCGGGCCGGCCTCTACCAGAACCCGCACCTCATCGGGACCGAGGAGGGCTGGGAGGCCGAGCTGCGGCGTTGCGGACGTGAACTGCATGGCCACCGGCTGGTGCGGCGCAAGGACACGGCTCAGCCCAGCTGAGCCATGCTGGCTTGGAACTCGGCGATCTCGGCGGCCAGCTCGTCCACGTCCACCTCTCTGGCCTGGTCGGGGAACCACGACAGGCGCAGACCGTTGGCGGCGATCTCATCCGGCAGGCCCATCCCCCGAAGCACGTGGCTGGGGGTGTAGGAGGCGCTGGTGCAGGCCGAGCCCGTGGAGATCGCAACGAGTTCCTTGAGGTGGACGATGAGCGCCTCGGCGTCCACCCCTTCGAAGGACACGTTGAGGATGTGCGGGACGACGTGCTCCTGGTCGCCGTTGAAGTGGACCTTGGTCTTGGACAGCGCCTCGACGAGCCGGTTGCGGAAAGCCGCGGCCTGAGCCCACCATTGATCGCGCTCTTTCTCGAAGATCTCGGCGGCTTTGGCCAGACCGATGATCAGCGGTACGGGCAGAGTGCCGGGACGAAGCTTGCGCTCCTGGCCTCCCCCGTACATCAGGGGAGTGAGGGGGATGCCGTCCCGGCCACGTCGGCGGATCACCAGCGCGCCGATGCCCTTGGGAGCCCCGATCTTGTGGCCGCTGATGCTGATCAGGTCGATCGGGGCTCGCAGGTCCTCGGTCAGCTTGCCGAAGCCCTGTGCCGCGTCCACGTGCAAGTAGGTGGCCGTGCCCCGGAGATGCTCGGCCAGCTCCGCGACGGGCTGGATCACCCCGGTCTCGTTGTTGACGTGCATCAAGGAGACGAGCAGCGTGTCGTCGCGGAGGCGCTCGAGGACGGCCTCGATGGTGACCCGTCCAGAGGGACCTGGGGAGATGAGATCGACCTCGAAGCCGCGAGAGGCGAGGTGCTCCAGCGGCTCGAGGACGGCCTTGTGCTCGATGGCCGAGGTGACGATGTGGCGTCGCCCCTCCCGCTCTCCGTAGGGGGCCAGCCCCAGCAACGCGAGGTTGTTGCTCTCCGTCGCCCCAGAGGTGAAGATCAACTCGGAGGGGGTGGCGCCCACCTGGCTGGCGAGCTGCTCCCGCGCTTGTTGGACGGCTCGCTTGGACCGGGCGCCCCACTCGTGGGTCCGGCTGCCGGCGTTGCCGAACTCCTCGGTCATCCAGTGGAGGACCACCTCGGCGACGCGGGGGTCGACGCGAGTCGTCGCCGCTGCATCCAGGTAGACAGCCATGGGGTCGGAAGTGCTCCTCTGAGCCCAGTAGCATCCCGTAAGTACGTGAAACGAGTGACGTGCTTACGCTACCGTGAGCCAGTGGGATCACACGTGCCAAAATCGTCCATTGCCGATACGACAGCGGGGTTTGAGTACGTCTTCCCTGCTATCCGGGGCGTACAGGCACGTCGTGAGTTCTTCGTCTCCATGTGCCCCCTGCGGCTGATTCCCAGGCTCTTCCTGTTCGACGAGGACGAACTCGCTCCCGAGCTGCGTGCGCAACGAGTACTCAACAAGGCGCGCATCCCCGCCTTGACCTCCTACATTCTGGACAACCCGGACAGCTATGTCTTCTCCGCGCTCACGGCCTCGGTCGACGGTGAGATGCGGTTCGTCGGGATCTCGGACGAGGGGCCGGGCATGCGGATCGGCCAGCTTCACATCTCCATGGCGGCCCGGTTCCTCATCAACGACGGCCAGCACCGCCGGGCCGCGATCGAGGCCGCGCTCAACGAGAACCCCGAGCTGGGCGATGAGACGATCGCTGTCGTCTTCTTCCAGGACGCCGGCCTGGCCCGCAGCCAGCAGATGTTCGCGGACCTCAACCGCCATGCAGTGCGACCGGCTCGATCCATCGGCGTGCTGTACGACCATCGGGACGAGCGTGCCAGGGTGGCCCGCCTGCTGGCTCTGAAGTCCCCGGTCTTTCGCGGCTTCGTGGAGATGGAGAGGAGCACGCTCTCGGCCCGCTCCAACAAGCTCTTCACGCTCAGCGCTCTCTACTACGCTACGCGTTCTCTCCTCCAGGGAGTCGAGCTCACCGGTGAGGACCAGGCCACTAAGGTGGCGGGGGCGTTCTGGTCGGCCATCGACGAGCTGATCCCCGAGTGGGAGCTCGTTCGGCAACGCAAGATGACCGCGGCCGAGGTGCGGCGGCAGTATCTCCACAGCCATGGGATCGCTCTTCACGCTCTGGGGCGACTCGGCAACGCTCTGCTGCGTGAGTCCATCGAGCTGGCGTTCTGGCGGCCTCGCCTGGAACCACTGGGCAAGATCGACTGGTCGCGTGCGAACCCGGACTGGGAGGGGCGAGCAGTCGTCGGAGGACGGGTGTCGAAGAATCACTCGAATGTTGTGCTTACAGTGAATTACCTGCGACAGCGGCTCGGGCTCGAGTTGAGCCCTGAGGGGGCGCATATAGAGGCGACCTACCTTGGGGGAGAGCGATGAAGGTCCCTCTGGGCACCCCCACCCGCCGGGCCATCCCCTTCAAAGACCGTGGTGGACTTGCGGCGGTCGTCAAGGAGCTGACAGAAGAGATCCGCGAGCTCTACCAGGCGGACACCGTCCCCTGGGTGGTCGGCTACAGCGGCGGCAAGGACTCCACCGCCGCTCTCCAGCTCGTGTGGCTCGCCCTCCAAGACCTACCGGTGGACAAGAGAACCAAGCCGGTTCACGTCATCTCCACCGACACCCTGGTCGAGAACCCGATCGTCGCCAGGTGGGTGACCCAGTCGCTGGTCACCATGGCCAAGGCCGCCGAAGAGCAGCAGTTGCCGATACAGCCGCACCGGCTGACCCCCGAGGTCAAGGACACCTTTTGGGTAGGGCTGATAGGTCGGGGGTATCCCGCGCCGCGGCCCAAGTTCCGCTGGTGCACCGAACGGCTGAAGATCCGGCCGTCCAACTCCTTCATTCGCAACGTCGTCCGCGAGCACGGCGAGACCATCCTGGTCCTGGGCATCCGCAAGGCCGAGAGCCAGGCTCGTGCCAAGGCCATGGCCAAGCACGAGAAGCGCCGGGTGCGAGACAGGCTCTCCCCGAACGCCAATCTGCCCAACTCGCTCGTCTACAGCCCGATCGAGGACTGGTCCAACGACGAGGTCTGGACGTTCCTCATGCAGTACCCCAACCCCTGGGGGCATGAGAACAAAGACCTGCTCACCATGTATCAAGGAGCGTCCAGCGACGGCGAGTGCCCGCTGGTCGTCGATGACACCACTCCCTCGTGCGGTGACAGCCGGTTCGGCTGCTGGACGTGCACCCTCGTCGATAAGGACAAGTCCATGGCGGCGATGATCCAGAACGACGAGGAGAAGGAGTGGATGCTTCCGCTCCTCGAGCTCCGCAACGAGCTGGACGTCCGCAACGAGGAGGGCTATCGCGACGACAAGCACCTGCGGGACTGGCGGAAGATGAACGGCACCATCCAGCTGTTCAACGACCGCATCGTCCACGGGCCTTACACTCAGCAGGCGCGGGAGCAGTGGCTCCGCAAGCTTCTCAACGCTCAGGCCTGGATCCGCAAGAACGCCCCCGAGAACGTTCGCGACATCGAGCTCATCACCATGGATGAGCTCCACGAGATCCGCCGCATCTGGGTCTTTGAGAAGCACGAGATCGAAGACAGCCTTCCTCGCATCTACGAAGAGGAGACCGGCGAGAAGTTCCCTGGTGAGCCGCTCGATGAGCACCTCACCCTGGCCGGCGACGAAGTGGAGATCCTCCGTGAGGTGTGCGGGGATGATGAGCTTCACTTCACTACCGTGCGGGAGCTGCTGGCCGTGGAGCGCAGGTTCCGCACCATGACGCGCCGGGCCGGGCTCTTCGAAGAGCTGGAGAAGACGATCCGCCGAGGTTACTACCAGGACAAGGACGACGCCGAAGCGTACGCGCTCCGCATCCGCAAGGCTCAGGAGGTTCCAGAGCTGCCGCTCTTCGAGGAAAAGGCCGCAGATGCTCCTGCATAACGTCACCCTTAAGAACTTCGGCGCCTACAAGGGCGAGCAGTCTCTTGAGCTCACCACCGAACCGGGACGTCCGATCATCTTGATCGGAGGGCTCAACGGGTGCGGTAAGACCACTTTGCTGGACGCGATCCAGCTGGCCCTCTATGGTGCCCGGGCGCGTACCAGTGGCCGCGGCAACCGCTCCTATGAGAGCTACCTGCGTGACAGCATCAACCGGCAGGCGAACCCTAAGCATGCTCATGTGACCGTCGAGTTCTCCCTGGCCATCGAGGGGCGGGAGCGACGTTACAAAGTGCGTCGCAGCTGGGAGGCCAACGGCAAGAACGTCCGTGAGTTCCTCAACGTTCTGGTCGATGGTGAGCTCGACCTTGTGGTCAGTGACAACTGGGCCGACCACATCGAGGACATTCTGCCTCTGGAAGCCGCCTCGCTGTTCTTTTTTGACGGCGAGAAGATCGAGTCGCTCGCCGACCCCGAGCGGGCGGCCCCGGTGATCGAATCGGCGGTCTACTCGCTCCTGGGTGTCAACACTGTAGAGCAGCTTCGCACTGACCTGCTGGCCCTGCAACGTCGGCAGAAGGTCCCGGACGAGGACAAGCAGGCGCTTGAACGAATTCAGCAACTAGAACGTGAGATCCGTGAGGTCGATCAACTGTGCGCCGATACAAATCAGAAGGCGGCAGCGGCCCGGGACGCTCTTCAGCGAGCCGAGGCTCACTTCTCCGCCGTGGATGAGGCCTTCTCCAAAGAGGGGGGCGACCTCTATAGCCGGCGTGCAGAGCTGGAGGCGGAGAAAGAACAAGCAGAAGCCCACCTCCGCAGCATCAACGAAACGCTCGCCAACACACTGGCCCCCGGTCCTCTTCCTCTCCTGCTGCTCGGCCCTCAGGTGGTCGCTTTGCAGAAACAGGTGCAAAAGGAGCGGACCGCGGCCAAGAATGCCCAGGTCATTGAGATCCTGAACGAGCGGGACCACTTGCTCCTTGAAACTCTCAAGGACCTTGTGCCCGCCGAAGGGCTCGCAGCCGCTGAGAAGTACCTTGCCGAAGACCGTCAGAGGCGCGCCAAGGAGACGGCGGAGACCCGGCAGGTACTGAACTTCCCGGCCGACTCCTTCCCACAGCTCGTTTCTTTGGACGAGGTCCTCCGCCAAGAGGCGAAACGGGCCCGGGAGCTCGTCGATCAAGCACAGGAGCTGCGAGAGCGTCTTGACATTCTTGAACGCCAACTGGCCGGCGTGCCGGACAAGACCGTCATCGCCGCTCTGATCGAGGAGCGGGACGCAGCCCGGGATCAGGTGACCCGGCACCGTCTCGCACTGGCCGCAGCGGAAGAGGAACTGTCTGCGGCCCGACGGCGCCGTGAGCAGCTTCTGTCGGAGCGGGAGCGTGCCTATAAGGGACGTGCCCAGAAGCTTGCCAAGGCTGAGGCCGCCGCCCGCATCATTTCCTACGCCGACCGCGTCCGCGACACCTTGGAGAAGTTCAAGACGGCCTTGCTGCGGCGGCACATCAACCGGCTCGAGGTCGCGGTCTTGGACAGCTTCAACCGTCTCATGCGCAAGAGCGAGCTGGTCCGCGATCTTCGCATTGACACGGAGAAGTTCACCCTCACCTTGATCGGACCCGATGACGAGAAGCTGGCTCCGTCGCGACTCAGCGCCGGTGAACGCCAGCTCCTCGCCGTTTCTCTTCTCTGGGGGCTTGCACGGGTCGCCGGAAACCGTCTTCCCAGTGTGATCGACACTCCGCTGGGGCGTCTCGACAGCCGGCACCGCGAACACCTTGTGGAACGCTACTTCCCGCATGCCAGCCACCAGGTCCTGCTGCTGTCCACGGACGAGGAGATCGACGAATACCTCCTCGGGAAGCTGAAGCCGTCGATCTCCCATTCCTACACTCTGGTTCACGACGACAAGAACTTCACGACGACCGTCGAACCCGGCTACTGGTGGGGCACGGGGGCCATCCATGTCGCTTGATAACATCCGGCTCTCCCAGCCAGCTAAAGATCAGCTGATCAAGCTCAAGCGCATCACCGGCATCAAAAACTGGAACGTCCTGTGCCGCTGGGCCCTCGCTCTGTCGCTTCAGGACCCTTCGCCGCCGCTCGTCCGGGAGATCGTTACGGACTCCAATATCGAGATGAACTGGAAGACCTTCGCCGGTGCTTATGGCGATATCTATTTGGCGCTGCTGAAGCAGCGCTGCGTCGCCGATGGGCAGGAGCCCACTGAGGAGAACGTCTCCCACACCTTGACTGTCCACCTGCATCGAGGCATCGGTCACCTGGCCGGCAGGAAAGACCTCAAGAACATCGGCGATCTGATCTCTCTCGCTGTAGCCTGACCACCGGTCGAGTGTCCTGAGACAGGCTCCCCGACCGTGAAGTGACTGATTTCAGTCGTCCGAATTGCGGGAATTAGTCGTCCGAAATTAGACGGCGAATCGGGGAAGAAGAGCTGTCCTGGCCTGTTCTCTCAAGGTGGCAGCGGGTGCCTGCATGTAGCACTAGACTGCCGCCTATGTCTTCAGCGCCGGTCACGGGGGCGTCGTCAATTTCCTTCAGCCTCCCAGGGATCATCAAGCTTCTCGCCGACTACGAACTCAGGGTTCCGGCTTACCAGCGGTCGTATTCCTGGCGGCGAGATGAACAGGTGGAGGACTTCTGGTCGGATCTGGAGCGTGCTTTCGACTCCAAGGGGGAGTACTTCCTCGGCACTGTAGTCTTGGCTAAGGACAGCGAAGAGGGAAAGAGAACCGTCATCGATGGCCAGCAGCGTTTGGCCACGGTCTCACTCCTTCTCGCGGCGATCCGCGATGAATTCGGTAAGCGCGGTAGCGAGAAGCGCGAGGTGGTCCAGAACGACTACTTGGCCAAAAGGACGCTGATGTCCGATGGTCCAGAGCCTCGCCTTGAGCTAAATCCGGACGACAACGAGTACTTCAACAAGTTTGTCACTGGTGAGGGGTTCAAGCCGCCTGTGGTGGGCGGTAGGCAACAGTTCAAGCGTACTTCTCACAAGCTGCTCTACGACGCCTACGATTATCTTGCCGATAAAATCTCAAAAGATGTCGATAGTGCCGGCTGTGACAGTGCAGCCATAGAGCGCCTGAAAAAGTGGATCATATTTCTGCACAACAGGGCGCGAATTGGAGTCATCGAGGTCTCATCTGAGGCAGACGCTTACGTGATCTTTGAGACTCTCAATGACAGAGGAGCCGACCTCACTACGGCGGACCTGCTGAAGAACTACCTGTATGGTCGTGCGGACAAGAAGCTCGGCGTGGTACAGCGGAATTGGCAGCAGGCGCTCAACACTCTTGATCTGACTGCTGCCGATCGAAAGTTCACAGCGTTTCTCCGTAGCTACTGGAGCTCGTATCACGAGCTTACTCGTGAGAGGGATCTTTACAAAGCCATACGCGATGAGGTGACCAGCTCGTCCAGGGCCGTGGAGATCAGCCAAGAAATCGCTGAAACTGCGTCCTATTACGCGGCGCTAGAGAATCCAGCGCATGATCTCTGGAGAGCGCAACTGGACGGTTCCCGGGACGACGTCGCTATCCTGGCGAGTTTTGACTTGTCTCCGAACAAGCCGCTGATGCTCGCGGCGTTGAAGCACTTCAACCCGGAGGAGCTCCGCGAGCTGCTGCGAGCCCTGGTCAGCTGGTCGGTGCGCGGCATGATCATGAATACGATGAACTCGGGATCGGTCGAGAAGGAATACTGTCGAGTAGCTGTCAAAATCAGAGATGGAGAAGTTTCAACTGTGCAGCAAATCAGAGAGGAGTTGGATAAAGTCATTCCTTCTGATCGAGAGTTCAAGCTGGCCTTTGAGATCGCTCAGGTCAAGCGGAACAAAATAGCGCGTTACTATCTCCGCGCTTTGGAGCGCGGGTACAGTGGTGATCCCGAACCCGAGCTGGTTCCAAATCCTAACGGATCCCAGATCACTCTTGAGCATGTGCTTCCCAGAAATGCCAACCCTGGCGAGTGGCCTGGTTTCGAGGACATCGATACTCACGCGTACATGCTGGGAAACATGGTGCTCTTGCGTAAGAGCAAGAACAGCGAGATCGGAAATCGCCCCTTCGAAGTGAAGCGAGAGACTCTCGCAGAGTCCGACTTTCTCCTGACCAGGGAAGTCGGGGAATTGGCAGACTGGACTCAGGAGGCCCTCACAGAGCGGCAGAAGCGTTTGGCTGAACTGGCGGTAAAAGTGTGGCCTCGGTAGCTTTGGGCCCATTCATCGCTGTTCCGATGGGTGGGGATCGCACTGGTAGGAATTCGGGTGGACTTTGTGCTCGTCCCCCGCAGTGAACACCCATCCTCCCTTGGATGAGGGCGTACGTCGTGCCCTACAAGTGATACAGCAGTGGTGAGGAAGGTCAGAAGCGCTCCGGCTACCGCTGTGTCGTTGGTGTCCGCCCAGCTCTTCTGGTCGAGTGCTCCGCGGTCACAGGGGTCGTGCGGGGACGGGGCTGTGACTTCGCTGCCACCGGGGCCGGGATCTTACCAAGTCGGCACTGTCTCCCCCAGCGGAGAGCACAGCGTTCTCTAGACACCCAGTCTGTCACGAAACAAGTCATAACCGAGAGCAAGCCGTGCGCTCCTCCAACGCTCCTGTTAGGGCTCGGCGGTCCTGTTCACAGTGGCAGGCTGCTTCCCGACCTCTTCAGGTAGGTGCTTATTCCGCTGCTGCTCGCCGGCTCGCTCAGGCGGACGAACGACGGGCCTCCGAGGCCAGGGGTAAGGCGCTCGGTTTTGGTGATCGGAGCTTTAAAACCAGGTGCCTGGCCTAGGTGGCGAGTATTTGGACTTCCGGATTTGCCTGCCATGTCACCTGTTACGGGACGTTGGGGTGTCGAGGGTTACTGGGGGACGGGGACGTTGCTGGCGGCCGGGAGCAGGGAGTTTGGTCCTGGGTTCGAACCAGACGCTGAGGTGATCGGTCAGGAGGGGGTGCTAGTCCCGAGCGTGGGTAAGGGCGTCGAGGATTGGGCGGACCACGGCCGCTTTCGGCGTCGGGACCGTTGAGATGATGGGGAGGCAGAGGCCGGCGCGGTTGGTGACCTCGATGGTGCAGAGCGGCGGGGTGAAGGCCGCGCTAGGAGGCGGTGGGGCCTTCGCCGTAGCGGAGAGCGTTGGTGACGGTCTCTGACAGCAGCAATGCGGTGTCGTCGGTGCCCTGAGGGATGCGGGTAGGGCGGTCTTTAGGAGCAGGCGGGTGAGCCAGTGGTGGGCCTGGCGGACACAGGCTGGGGGCAGCGGGCAGGGTGTGACCGTCCAGAGGGATCCGGCTCATTTGGCACCCACCAGCTGAGAGATGCAGGTAGCGGTAGTGCCTAGGTCGTCGGCCCCGGTGATGCGGGGGCGAAGGCGAACACACAGGCACCCTGGTACTCGACTGCTGCGACGCTCAGTCCACGCAGGGCCAGTTCGGATAACGCATCCGCAGCACGGCCTCACTGGGGATCAGCCACAACAGCACCGACTCGCAGCCGCGCTCCCGCAGCAGGTAGCACAGGCTGCTGGCTGCTGGTCGGCATCGCCTTTGAACTTCTTTCACCGTCGCCTTGGCCTACCTGCCCCCGCTCCAGTGCCTGTTCGGCATCGCCGCGATCTGTTCAATCGTGCCGGGCAGCATCGGAAAGTCCGAGTTCTGGTAGTCCTTGACGCTCACTCCGAGGTGCAGCCCCGGAACCGTCCCTGCTGCTCATTCATCGGTGTCCCAAACCGTACGGCGGTGGGTGAACGGCTCACTTCCGTAGGGGGCTTGCCTGAGACCGAGTACAGGCCAGTGACCGCGGCTGTATAGCGTCCTTCGCCTCGGTTGGCCAGGGGACCGGGCACCGTTCGGCCGCCGCTCAGGGACGGAGTGAAGGTGGCGATGATGGCTGAGCGGTCGATGAGGCCCGCGCCGGTGGCGGTGACCTTCAGGGGCACCGGGGCGCCGGCGGTCACCGCTTCGGGTAGTTGTACGCGCAGTTGGTCGGCCGTGGCCGTGGGAACGCGGTGCACCTTCTCTCAGCCGGTGAGGAACTGGAACAGCTCCGCGCGGATTGGGCGGTGCTCGGGCAGTGCCCCGTGTCCTTCCACCACGCCTCGGATCACCAGGTCGGTGTCGCGCATTTCCGGGGAGAAGGTCGGCAGTCGGGGTACTCGGTCGTCGCCGCCCTCGTCCTCCCCGTCGATCAGGAACGAGCCCACCAGTTCGCCGCGCTCGTTGAGGACCGCGGTGGTGAGGATGGGCTGTTGCAGTCCCCGGGAGGGGAGGATCTGGTAGGACGGGGACGTTCCTCGGGCTTGGCGATCTCCTGGTGCAGCCGGGCCGCGTCGGTCAGCAACTCGTCGTCCACCCTTGGCAGGCCGCCGTTCAGCTCTCGGGGGTACTTCAGTTCGCCGCCGACTTCCAGGCAGGCGCAGTGGGGGACGAACTGGTGCAGTGACGGCAGGGTGCGGGCCAGCCGGGTCAGGTCGGGGCCGAGCCCGCCGAGCTTGAAGCTGACCCCGTTCACCAGCCTGGACAGCGCGTCCAGGGAGCCCCGGTACGGCGTTCCCAAGGTGATCGGCGCCCGGCACAGTTCCGCGCCGCCGCATGCCTCCAGGTAGTAGCGGGCGACCAGGCCGCCCATCGAGTGGCACAGGAATACCCCTCGGGCGTCCTCGTTGTCTTTGGAGGCCTTACGCCAACCTCCAGTACCGGTGGCAGCTCTCGGGCGAGTCACCGGGCGTTGTAGCGGATCGACAGCCGCCAGCCGTAGGGGAACGCCCACAGGTTGCCGGGACAGTCATCGTCCGGAGGGTCCAGGGTGAACCTGGTCCGGAGCCAGCGCAGCAGCCCGTCATAGCCGACGATCAGCGGGGTCGATCCCGGCACCCCGTGCAGGGTGCGCATCACGTCCACCGGCTCGACCCCGTCTCCCGGATGCTCGTCACCGAGACTACCGGTGGGCAGTGCCAGCCGGTGCAGGCTGCCCCAGTCGGCTCTTCAGCGCCTGCCAGGTGGCCTGTCGGGGCAGGTCCATACATCGGCGCCGTCGTTGGCCAGCGCGCTGCCCATGATCCCCGGCAGCACGACGACCAGATCCGGGACCCGCTCGCGTTCCACCGTCTTCACCCCACGCTTCGCCTGGCTGCGCGGGTAATGAGACGATCACTATCGGGTCGGGGTTTTCTAAAAACTCCTGCGAATCGCGCGCCCTGAACGTCCGCTTGGGGCACCGAAACCCTCGGCCAGGCGCTCTGTAAGGAAGCGAGGGCTTTCCGGAGTCGCAGGCTGGTGCCTCTCGATGTGGACATGGAGCCACTGTCGCGGGGAGGAACTCCTCAACCAGCCCAGGCCTCTTGCTCGAGGAGCCTTGTCGATCTCTGTCATGCGTCGCCTGCCGAGGCGGCCATGGTTCCTGCGGCCCGGTGGGGATGCCGGACTCCCCTGGAGGTGAGCTCTGCCTCGTGGCCGGACAGTCGGGCGCAGAGCCTCTCCAAAGATTCCGGTCGGCGGGCTCGCCGTGCGCCCCGGCTCGGTGCACCTCTGCTGTGGTGGCTGCAGCAGAGGGCGGCGGTGCCCGATGCTCGTGCCGGTGAGGCGGGATGCCCCGAGTGGCCGTAGAAGCCATGGCGTGCCGCAAGAACGAACGCCCCCGCCGGGGGCCGGACCCCGACGGGGGCGCTGGTAGAGCGGAGGATCGGGGATTTGAACCCCGGAGAGGCGGTAAGCCTCAACCGCATTAGCAGTGCGGCGCCATAGACCTGACTAGGCGAATCCTCCTTGGACCATGGCCTCCTTGGACCATGGCCTCCTTGGACCATGTGGGTCGGAAACAGGCTACCCGGCAAAGGTCCGAGCGGCAAAGTGCGGCACGGCAGTTGGGCCCGGACAAGGTCGTCCGAATACGGTCACGTCCCGCCCCCGCCGGGCGGGACGTGACCGAAGACCGCAGGTCAGGCGTTGCAGGCGTCGCGGAGCTTGGCGCCGCTGCTGATCAGCTTGCTGGTGTCGGGCATGCGCAGGTTGCCGGAACCGGCGTCCCGCAGCACCTGGGCCAGCTCCTCCAGGTCGTCTGCGACCTGCTCGGCGGCCTCCTGGACGTCGCCGCCGGCCTTGCGGCCCTCGGCGCGGACCTTGGCGGCGGCGTCGGAGTAGACCTGGGCCGCGGCGCCGGGGTTGCTCAGGTGCTGGCTGGCCTTGGACGGCACGGCGCCGATCTCTTCCACCATGGCCTGGCAGGCCGCGGTCTTCTCCGAGTCGCTGCCGGGGAGGCAGGCCGTCGCCGCCAGCATCGCGCCACCGATGGCGAGGACGCCAAGGAGCCTGGTGGTCTGCGTACGCATGGAGATGTACTCGCTTTCTGTGGGGGGCTGTTGACGGGAACGCGGGTGTGCCGCGTTCCCGTCGCTCTACCTCCTTTTGTCGTCAGGGAAAGGCAATTGGTTGGGATCGATCGCTCATGAGCCGAACACGGCCGTGCGCGCGCCGACCCCGGCCGACGGGTCGTCGCAGAAGACCCCGTCCACGCCCAGCCTGTAGAGCTTGGACAGCCATCCCCCGACATCGCCGGTGGCCGCCCGGTAGCCGGGAGCGGCGGCGTTGCCCTGGCGGAAGTCGGCGGGCAGGAACTCGTTCTCGTTGCGCACCGTCCAGGTGTGGACGGCCAGGCCGTGCCGGTGCGCGTCCCGCACCAAGGTGGTGGGCTTGCCGAGCCGGCCGGAGGAGTCCACCGGGACGATCCAGCCGGTCGCCGGGCCGATCCCGTCGGCGTAGGAGGAGATCCACTTCAGGCCCGCGGGTTTGACCAGGTCGGCGTAGGTGCGCCGGTCGCCCTTGCGGACCAGGTCGTACGGCGCGCCTGAGCCGTCGATCAACTGGATGAGCCGGACCTTGGTGAGCTTGCGCAGGTCCCGCAGGTTGGAGGTCTCGAACGACTGGATGAAGACCTTGTCGCGGCGGCTGTCGAACCCGTACTTGTGCAGGGCGGCCACCAGCGGCTCCTCCATCGACAGCCCGAGACTGTCGAAATAGCTGGGGTGCTTGGTCTCCGGGTACACCCCGACGCCGTGCTTGCGGGCCAGATCGAGCACCTCCTCCAGGGTGGGGATCGGCTCCAGGCCGTTGAAGACCGTGTTGCCGGGACGCAGCCCCGGTATCCGCTCCTCGGCGCGCAGCGTCCGCAGCTCGGCCAGGGTGAAGTCCTCGGTGAACCAGTCGGTGCGGGTGACGCCGTCCACGGTCTTGGTCCGTTTGCGGTCGGCGAACTCCGGGTGCTCCTCGACGTCGGTGGAGTCGGCCAGCCAGTTGTCATGACGGGCCACCAGCCGGCGGTCCTTGGTCATCACCAGGTCCGGCTCGATGTAGTCGGCGCCCTGCGCGATGGCCATCCGGTAGGCGGCCAGGGTGTGCTCCGGCCGCAGCCCGCTGGCTCCCCGGTGGCCGATGACGATGGGACGGCCGGCCCGCTCGGCCGCGGCGGGCGCGGGCTCGTCCAGCACCACTGTGCAGAACCCGGCGACGGCCGCTGCGACCAGCCCTCCGGCGAGTATCCGTGTGATCCGAGACATGACGCACCTCCGTTCTGGTGCGTCCGAAACGTAGGGCTGGAATCTTGCCGCTGCCGGACACTGAGGCGACGTGCGGAGAAACACCGCCTGACCGTCGGGGAGCCCTCGGTTGTTTTGCTTGACAGGACGGGTTTGAGTGGATTGCGTATGGTCGGTGTGATGGTCGCTTTATCAGTGGAGTCGGCTGGATGCCGTTTGAAGCTTGCTACCGGGGCGGGAACCAGGTGGGTCATGGATGTCCGGATTCTGGTGTGACGGCGAATGGCGGCGGAAGGAGCTCATCTCCACAGTGGGCCGATGGCTGAATTCAGCCATCGGATTGCAGGGGATATCACTTGACTCCTCTAGGGGAGTTGATTGTTTCGGCTGGGCCGCGAAGGCAATGAACGTATCGGCGGAAGACTTCCCCGCGTTCGCCTGTTGGAGCGACCAGATCGGGCTCTGAACTGGAAACACGACGACCAGAGGAAGCGGTGGACGGACCTCCGGGGGCCTTGCTCAAGCCCTGTATTCGAGGTTCGCCTCACCGCTTTCGTGTGCCTCTGCCGGCGGGTGACTAATCCGCCGCTTCAAGGAGAAGCTTGCGTGGGCGGTTGGTTCAGCCGAAATTGTCGGGACACTGTCGGTTGTGGATCTACGAATAAGGGTCGTCGGCTCCTTGTTGTGTTCTTGCCTGGTCGGCAGAGACAACGTGCTGAGAAGGTTCACGGAGAGGAACTTGCGAGCAGCGGCTGACCACCGGTTGATGTCGGCCCCGGTCGGCGGCGCGCAGGCACCGCCTTCTGGCGGTTCACTGGGAGGTATGGCATGACGCTCGTCGAGTTCGAGGCCAAGCTCCTCGATATCGATCCCGAAGAGATGGCCTGCCGAATCGAGTCCGCCGGCGGGCGCCGCACGTCCGAAGACCGCCTGCAGCGGCGGTACGTGTTCGACATCGACACTCCGCCCGACCCGGCGCGGTGGATGCGGCTGCGAGACGACGGCGTCAGGGCGACCCTCGCCGTCAAGCACATCGTCCATGACGGAATCGACGGCACCAAAGAGGTCGAGGTCTCCGTGGACGACTTCGACCAGACGCTCCTGCTTCTGCAGGAGCTGGGATACAAGCCGAAGTCCTACCAGGAGAACCGCCGCACGAGCTTCCAGCTCGGCGAGGTGCACCTGGAGGTGGACGAATGGCCGCTCATCCCGCCCTACCTGGAGCTCGAAGGCCCGTCCAAGGAAGCCGTCCTCGCGGCGGCCGACAGGCTGGGCATCGAACACGGCAGGCTGACGGGCATCAACACGGTCGAGGTCTACCGCCGATATGGCATGGACATCACCGACTACCCCGAGCTGAGGTTCGACCTCGAGGGCGGAAGCCGCCGCTGACGCAAGCCCACGAGAGCGGTTCAGCCGGGAAGCCGCAGGCCCGGTGATGAGTCACCGGGCCTGTCCTCACCCCGGCCTCATCGGCTGGAGCACAGGCCTGGGCCACCTGCCGCCTCGTCACGTCCCACGACCGCCCCGGGCATCCGGACAGGGCCCTCTCCCGTGGCGCGAGCGCCTTGAAGCCACCGAACGAGAGCTTCGAATCGATTGGACCACGACGCCGGCTGTCTTAGACTTGAGAGCACCGTGGTGCACAGGAGCAACGGGTCTAGGCAAGGGCAGAGACCTGCTAGACTCTTCACCAGCACCACGCACCTGGCAGACAGACCAGGAGCCAAGCAGCCGTAGCTCAATGGATAGAGCATCTGACTACGGATCAGAAGGTTAGGGGTTCGAATCCTCTCGGCTGCGCAGCAGGTCAAAGGCCCCTCGCGATCACCGCGAGGGGCCTTTTGCTAACAGGTTTGCTAACAGCGGACTCCGCTCGGGCCACGGATTCCCCGACCGCCGCGGCGAAGATCCCAGCGGCTTCCATGAGCTGCTCGTTGGTCACGTGTGCGTAGACCCGCAGCGTGATCGCCGGATCGGCGTGGCCGGCCCGGGCGGTCACCCGACGGGGACGCCCGCCAGGAGCAGCGTGCGTGGATGTGGCGAAGGTCATGCAGCCGGGTATGCGGCGGCGGTTCGGCCGGGGGAGGCCCCGTCCTTCGGGGCGTTGTGGGCTTTCATCAGGTTGGCCACCAGCGAGGAGACCGTGTCGGGGTGAGCGGGGCCACCCTGGGCGGGGCGGAACACGTGATCATCGGTGGAGTGCCAAGACTCCCCCGGTTTCGGGTTTCTCGGCGGTCTGACGCCCGCGGTGAGCCTTTGGAACCTTGACCGTATCCGGCAGTGATGCCGACGACGCGGGATCGGCTGCTCTCGGTCGTCCCCTCGACACGTCGGCCACCCATGAAGGCCGCCGAGCCGGTGATGTGGATGGTCGCACCGTCGAGGTCGATATCCCGCCGGCGCAGGTTCAGCAGCCCACCGCGCCGGAGAGGAGCCGATGTCGTCATCAGGAGAGACGTCCCCCGAGGTTGAGCAGGCCGCGCCTCGGTGGACGATGCGACGTGTCCTGCCCGTTTTGTCGATGAAACCCGAATGATCGGGGAGCCGGTCATCGCCGTCCGAATACCTCGCCCCGGTGATTCGGCCGATTCGTGTCACCCGCCACAGAAGATCGGCGGTACCCCTGCCAGGCTGGACGATACTTACGTCAAGGGCGCCCCAAGTGGGAGGCGTAACGGAGTCGGCGGGACCACGCGGAGCGGCAGTGAGCGACAACGGCGCGGCGCCCCTGGGCCGGGACGAGATCGACCGCGCTCTGGCGTCGCTGCGCGACGAACGCGACCGCATCTCCACCGCCCTGTACGACCTGGAGAACCACCCCGGCTACCGGCTGCTCGAAGGCAGCCGGCTGACCGGGCTGACCCGTCGCCGCTGGCAGGAGGCCACCGACCGGCTGACCACGCTGTGGCGGCTGTTCGACGCCTACCAGCGGGTCCTGGAGGAGGCCGAGGCGCTGCGCGAACGGCACCCGCGGCCCGCTGCGGCGGTGCTGCGGGAGCTGACCGGCCTGCTGTCCGGGCCGTCGGTGAAGCTCCTGCCGCAGGAGGTCTCGCTGCGGCGGCGCTCTCTCCTCGACCCCACCGGCGAACGCTGCACGCTGGCAGAGAGCGTCCGCCGGATGAGCGAGGCCTACCGCGAGGTCACCGAACTGGTCGCCACGGTCGACGCGGCCTGGGAGGCGCTGCTGGGCCCGCTGGGCGAACTCGAGGAGCAGTGGCGGCAGGCGACCCGGCTGGCCCGGTCGCTGGGACGCGGCCGGGACGCCGAACTGGACCGCATCGGCCGGGAGCTGGCCGCCGTCGGGCAGACCGTGCGGACCGACCCGCTGGCGCTCGCCCGCGACGGCAAGGCCGACACCGCCCGCCTGGAGGCGTTGCGCTCGGACCTGGCGGCGGCGCGCCGCGCCCTGGCCGAGGCCGTCCGGCTGCGGGAGGACTACGACCGGCGAATCGGCGAGCTCACCTCGTCCCTGGAAAAGCTGGAGGAGGTGGTGCGCCGGGCGCGGCGGGACTACCGCACCGTCCAGGTCAAGATCGCCTCCCCGGGGGTGAGCGAGCCCGCCGACCCCGCCCCGCGGCTGCGCGAGCGGCTGGCCTCCTTGGACGGGCTGCGGCGGGCCGGCCGCTGGGCGGAACTGGCGGGCGAGGTCGCCGAGCTGGAAGAGGCCGTCGCCGGTGCGCTGCGCCAGGCCGAACGCAGCCGCCACCTGATCGTCGGGCTGCTGGAGCGCCGCGACGAGCTGCGGGGACGCCTGGAGGCCTACCAGGTCAAGGCGGCCCGGCTGGGCCTGGCCGAGCACGGCGAGCTGGTGCGCCTGCAGGAACGGGCCCGCTCGCTGCTGTGGACGGCCCCTTGCGATCTGCAACGATCCACCGTCGTGCTGGCTGAGTACCAGCGTGTGCTCAGATCCCTCGAAACGGGGACGGACTGATGGAAAAGTGCACCCGGCCGGGTTGCCCCGGCTACATCGAGGACGGCTTCTGCAACGTCGATGGCCTGGCCCCCGAACCCGTTCCCGCCCAGCCCACGGCCGTCAGCGGGGCGCCCGGGGGGCAACCCGCCCCGCCCACTCGCCCCAGCGTTCCCGCCCCCTCCCAGCCGTCCGGCGCATCCGGGGCGACCGGCTCGGGCCGCACCGCCTCCGGGCGCAGCGCGCGCACCGGCGGCACCGCCTCCACCGGCTCCTCCCGCCGGGGCATGCTCGGCGCCGGCCTGGTGGAGGTGCCGCCGGTGCCCTACCGGGACCCGGCCACCGCCATCATGCGCAACCCGGAGGTGCCCGAGAACCGGCGCTTTTGCAGCGTGGACGGCGAGCCGGTGGGCCGCAGCCGGGACGGCCGCCCAGGACGCACCGAGGGTTACTGCCGCAAATGCGGGCACCCGTTCTCCTTCACCCCCAAGCTGCGGCCCGGCGACCTGGTCGGCGGCCAGTACGAGGTGCTCGGCTGCCTGGCCTTCGGCGGGATGGGCTGGATCTACCTGGCCCGCGACAAGAACGTCAGCGACAGCTGGCGGGTGCTCAAGGGCCTGCTGGACTCCGGCGACGCCGACGCCATGCGGGCCGCCACGGCCGAGCGCGCCTTCCTGGCGCAGGTGGACCACCCCAACATCGTCAAGATCTACAACTTCGTGCAGCACCCGGACCCGCACACCAAGCAGCCCGTCGGCTACATCGTCATGGAGTACGTCGGCGGCAAGTCGCTCAAGGAGATCGTGACGCAGCTGCGCCGCGAGCACGGCGAGGAGGCGTCGCTGCCGCTGCCCCAGGTGATCGCCTACGGGCTGGAAGTGCTGCGCGCCATGGGCTACCTGCACAGCCGCGGCCTGCTGTACTGCGACTTCAAACCCGACAACGCCATCCAGTCCGAAGAGCAGCTCAAGCTGATCGACCTGGGCGGGGTGCGGCGGATCGACGACGAGGACAGCCCGATCTTCGGCACCATCGGCTACCAGGCCCCCGAGGTCCCCACCGACGGCCCGTCGATCTCCTCCGACCTGTACACGGTGGGCCGGACGCTGGCGGTGCTGAGCTTCCCGTTCCGCGGCTACACCGGCCGCTACGCCCACAGCCTGCCGCCGCGCGAAGAGGTGCCGCTGCTGATGCGGCACGAGTCGTTCTACCGGTTCCTGTGCCGGGCCACCCACCCCGATCCGCGGGCCCGTTTCCAGGACGCCGCCGAGATGGCCGAGCAGCTCACCGGGGTGCTGCGGGAGGTGCTGGCCGCCGAGGACGGCCGGCCGCGCCCGGCCCCCTCCACCCTGTTCGGCACCGAGCAGCAGGCCGCGGGCGCCACCCTGCTCGAGCCGGCGGACGAAGCGGGCAGCGGGCAGAGCGCGGTGCTGCCCGCGCTGGATGTGCGCGCCGCCACCGCGGCGCTGCCGGTGCCGCAGGTCAGCCCCGCCGACCCGGCCGCCGGGTTCCTGTCCGGCCTGACCGCCCGCGACCCGGCCGACCTGGAGGCGGCGCTGGCCTACTCGCCGGTCTCCTCGCCCGAGGTGTCCTTGATGCTGGTGCGGGCCCGCATCGGGCAGGGCAAGCTGGGCGAGGCCGTGGAGCTGCTGGACCGGCTGGCGGCCGAGCGGCCCGAGGACTGGCGGCTGGACTGGTACCGGGGGCTGGCGGCGCTGGCGGCCGACGACCGCGCCACGGCCGTGGCGATCTTCGACGACCTGTGCAACCTGATGCCGGGGGAGAAGCCGCCCAAGCTGGCGCTGGCGTTCGCCCACGAGCGCAACGGCAACCTGCCGGCGGCGGTGCTCTACTACGACCTGGTGGCACGCACCGACCCCGGCTATGTCAGCGCCGCGTTCGGGGCGGCGCGGGTGCGGCTGGCGCTGGGGGACCGGGCCGGGGCCGTCGCCGTGCTGGACTCGGTGCCGCGGGTGTCCAGCCACCATGCGGCCGCCCAGCTGGCCGCGGTGGCCGCCGTCGTGCGCGGCCGCCCGCCCGCCGAGCTCAACCCGGCCGAGCTGGTGGCGGTCGGGCGGCGGCTGGAGGCGCTGCAGCTGGACGCCGAACGCTACCAGCGGGCCGCCGCCGAGGTGCTGGAGGCCGCGTTGAGCTGGACGCTGGCCCACCGCTCCTCCGCCGGGCAGGGCGCGCCGCAGGTGCTGGGCGTCCCGTTGCAGGAGGGCCCGCTGCGGCGCCGGCTGGAGAAGCTCTACCGCGGCCTGGCCCGCCTGTCCGACGATGTGGAGACCAGGCACCGGCTGGTGAACCGGGCCAATCGCGTGCGGCCGCGGACGCTGCTGTGAACGAGTGCTCAGGCGACCGGATCGAGGCAGGGATCATGGAACCCACGGCGGCCACCCGCTGCCCCGGCTGCACCGAGGCCGTCTCGGCGGACGACCAGTTCTGCGAAGCGTGCGGCCGGTTCCTGCACGGAGCGAGCTCCACTGCCCGCCCTTCGGCGCCCCATCCCGGGCCCGGGGACGGCGGCGGGTCTGCCGCGGCGTCACCGGGCCCGGAAAAAGAGGAGAAGGCCGCGTCCGCGCCGCCTCCTCCGGCCGACTCCACGGCGTGGGAATGGGACCTTCCGTCGACGGTCGCATACGGCCCTCCGTCCGCGGCGGGGGGCGCCGTGCCGGAGCCCGAGCCGAAGCGGGCCGGAGCGCCGTGCGTGGAGTGCGGTGCGGCCGAGATCAGCGAGGACGGCTACTGCGAGCGGTGCGGGGTGCGCCAGCCCAGCGGACGCGAGCATCTGGAGATCGAGATCGCCGGTGCCGCCGGGGTCAGCGACCGGGGGTTGCGCTACCGCCGCAATGAGGACGCCATGGCGGTGGCCACGGCCGCCGGCAAGGTGATCGCGGTGGTGTGCGACGGGGTCTCCTCCGCGCCGCGCCCCGAGGAGGCCTCCAAGGTCGCCGCCGACACCGGCGCGGCCATGCTCGTCGCCCAGCTCACCGCGGGAGCCGACCCGCAGACCGCCACCCGGGCGGCGCTGGCGCGGGCGGCCAGGGCGGTCACCGCGCTGGCCGACTCCCCCTACGACGCGCCCGCCTGCACGTACGTGTCGGTCGTGGTGGGCGACGGCACCGTCACCGTGGGCTGGGCCGGTGACAGCCGCGCCTACTGGATCTCCGGCGGCGGCGGCGCCCGCCCGTCCACCGCGCTGACCGTCGACGACTCCTGGGCGGCGCAGATGGTACAGCGGGGCCTGATGACCCGGGCCCAGGCGTACGCCGACCACCGCGCCCACACCGTCACCGCCTGGCTGGGCGCCGACGCCGGGGAGGTGACGCCGCGCGCCGAGACCTTCCGGCCCGGTGGGTCCGGCGTGGTGGTGGTGTGCAGCGACGGCCTGTGGAACTACCTGCCGGAGGCCGCCGAGCTGGCCGAGGCCGTGCACGGCGCGCGCAGCCGCTGCGCGAGCGGGTCGCCGCTGGAGATCGCCAGGTCGCTGGTGCGGACGGCGCTGGAGGCGGGCGGCCATGACAACGTGACGGTGGTGCTGATCCCCTTCCCGCCGGGGGACGCCGAAACCCCTCCCGCAAGGGCGGAGGCTCTGGTGCGGGGCGAGACCGGGAGGTGACCGGGATGCCGGAGTTCACCATCAAAGTCGACCAGAACCGCTACCTGCCGGTGAGCGGCGGCGAGGTGCACGCCATCGTGACCGTCGAGGCCACCGGCTCGTCCGCACCGCCCGGCGGGGGCGCCGCCGAAGCCGCCGAGGTGATCATCATCGACACCTCCGGCTCCATGGCGTCCGATGGCAAGCTGGCCGAGGCCAAGCGGGCGGCCCGCACGGCGGTGGACACGCTGCGCGACGGCGTGCACTTCGCCGTGATCGCCGGTTTCCACCGCGCCGAGCCGGTTTACCCCGGTGGGGAGAGGCTGGCGGTGGCCTCCGCGAGCACCAAGAAGGAGGCCAAGAAGGCGATCGGCCGGCTGACGTCCGGCGGCGGCACCGCCATCGGCTCATGGCTGCGGATGGCCCACGGACTGATGTCCCGGCAGGGCGCCGGCGGGGTGCGGCATGCGATCTTGCTGACCGACGGCCAGAACCAGCACGAGACCGCCGAGGAGCTGGACGCCGCGCTGCGGGCGGTGTCCGGGAGTTTCGTGTGCGACTGCCGGGGAGTCGGCACCGACTGGAGGGTGGCCGAGCTCCGCAAGATCGCTTCTGCGCTGCTGGGCAGCGTGGACATCGTGGCCGACCCGCGCGACCTGGCGGCCGACTTCCGGGCCATGACCGAAAACGCCATGGGCAAGACGGTGGCGGATGTGACGCTGCGGATCTGGACGCCCCTGCACGGGACGCTGAAGTTCATCAAGCAGGTCTCGCCCGCCCTGGAGGACCTGACCGGCAAACGCACCGACTCGGGCCCGCAGACCGGGGACTACCCGACCGGGGCGTGGGGCGAGGAGATCCGCGACTACCACCTGTGCGTGCAGGTCCCGCCGGGCGAGGTGGGCCGGCAGATGCGGGCGGCCTGGGTGAAGCTGGTCGTCCCCGACGGCGCCGGCGGCGAACGGGTGGCGGCCACCGGTAATGTGCTGGCCGAGTGGACCGATGATGAGGCCAGATCCACTCGGATCAACCCCCGCGTGGCCCACTACACCGGGCAGGAGGAGCTGGCCGAGGCCATTCAGGAGGGCCTGGACGCGCGGCGGGAGGGCGATCTGGACACGGCGACCGCGCGGCTGGGCCGTGCGGTGCAGCTGGCCCGGCGGGCCGGCAACCGGCAGATGGAGGAGCTGCTGGGCAACGTGGTGGACGTCATCGACCCGGTCACCGGAACCGTCCGGCTGAAGAAGAAGGTCGAAAAGGCCGACGAGATGTCGCTGGAGACCCGCTCCACCAAGACGGTGCGCACCCGCAAGGACGGAGGCTGAGGCCATGCCGCACTGCCCGAACGGCCATTCCTCCGCCGCCGAGGACTACTGCGACGTCTGCGGTGAGCTGATGGCCGGTGCGGCGTCCACCGCCTCCGGGCCGGCCGAGCCGCCGCCGGAGCCGTGCCCGGTCGACGGCACGCCGCGCAGCGGGCGGTTCTGCGAGACCTGCGGATACGACTTCGAGACCGGCAACCGGGGCGGCGGCCCGCCGCCCCAGCCGGCCCGGCCGGCGGTTTCCGGAGGCTGGTCGGCGGTGGTGTCGGCCGACCGGGAGTACTTTGCGACCGTGGTGGCCGAGATGGGACCGGACGCCGCCGCGCTGACCTTTCCGCCCTATGCGCCGGACCGGCGGTACCTGCTGGTCGGCCCGCAGGTGCGGATCGGCCGCCGCAGCCTCTCGCGCGGCTTCGTCCCCGAGATCGATTTGAGCATCCCGCCGGCGGACCCGGGGGTCTCGCACATCCACGCGGTGCTGCTGGCCCGCCCGGACGGCGGCTGGGCGCTGGTGGACCCGGGCTCCACCAACGGCACCACCATCAACGGATCGACCGAGCCGATCGCCTGCAACGTCGAGGTGCCGCTGAAGAACGGCGACCGCATCCACGTCGGCGCATGGACCACCATCACCCTGCGGAAGGAATGACGAAGGCGTGAGTAGCACGGTGCGGCGGCCGGCATCGCCCCATCCGTCCGCCGCGACCCGCCGCCCGGGGGCGCCGGCGCGGCCGCGGCGCCGGCTGCATCTGCGGACCGTCCCGGCCCGCATCCGCGCGCTGACCGCGGTGGTGCTGGTGGCGGTGGCGGCGCTGTTCGGCACGGCGAGCTGGGCGATCGGCAACGCCCGCACCGGGCTGGAGGTCATCGGGCACGACGCCGGGCCGCAGGTGATGGTCACCGGCGACCTGTTCTTTGCGCTCAGCGACATGGACGCCCAGGTCGCCACCGTGCTGCTGCTGGGCCGCGATCACCGGCTCGGCCGCGGCCGGGCGGCCGCGCTGGAGCGCTATGAGCAGCGCCGCAGCGAGGCCAACCGGGCGCTGCTGCAGGCCGCCCAGCTCGCCGGGGACGACCCCATCGAGCGGCGCACGGTGCAGGCCGTGCTGGACGGCCTGGGCCGCTATGAGCGGCTGGCCGGCCAGGCCATGCAACTGGACCAGGAGCCGCAGTACGCGCACCCGGCGGGCCGGCCGTCCCCGCGGGTGCTGGAGCTGTACCGGCAGGCCGGCGAGCTGATGAAGCTGGAGCTGCTGCCGCAGGCCTACAACCTGACGTTGGAGAGCGGCTCGATCGTCCGCAAAACCTACGAGAGCAAGCACTGGTCGGTGCGGGCCGGCCGGGTGGGGGTGCTGGCGGCCGGGCTGGCGGTGGTGGCCGCGCTGCTGGTCCTCCAGTGGTATCTGGCGCGGCGGTTCCGGCGGCTGCTCAACCCGGCGCTGGTGCTGGCCACGCTGGGGGTGCTGGCGGTGACGCTGCCGGCGGCCGGGCTGCTGGACTCGCTGGCCGGCCGGCTGCAGAGCGCCAAACGGGACGGGTTCGACTCGGTGCTGGCGCTGTCGCGGGCCCGGGCCATCAGCAACAGCGCCTACGCCGATGAGAGCCGCTACCTGCTGGATCCCGCTCGTGCCGACACCTACGAGCAGGTCTACTTCGACAAATCGCAGGCGATCTTGTACTTGGACGCCGAGCGCACCAAGAGCCTGACCGACTATCACGCCGGGGTGGGCCCGGCCGTGGAGCGCTTTGTGACCGGTGGCCGGGCGCAGGTGGACTTCCTGGGCTTTTTCGGCGACCAGGCCCGGCGGGCCGAGCCCGGCACCTCCCGGGCGCGGGCCTTGGCCGAGGTGCTCACCGGGTACCGCGCGTTTCAGGAGGGCGACCGGCGCCTGCGGGAGCTGGTGGCCGCCGGCCGGCCGGCGGAGGCGCTCGCCCAGCATCTGCAGGCCGACGCGTTCGAACGCTACGACGCGGCGCTGGTGCGGCTGGCCGAGCAGCACCGCACCGCGTTCACCGGCGCCATCGCCGACGGCGACCGCAGGCTGCGGGGCTGGCATGTGGCGCTGCCCGGTGCGTGCGCCGTCATCGCCGTCTTGGTTCTCCTCGGCGTCCGGCCCCGCCTGGCCGAGTACCGCTGAAGCCGCATCGGAGGTTTGCGATCATGCGTTCGTCCCGCATCGCCGGCCGTAGGGCGGCCGCCGCGGCATCGGCCGTCCTGGCGGCCGTCGCGCTCGCCGGCTGCGACGCCGGCGGGGCCGGCTCGATCCTGGACAAGTCCACCTTGCGGATCGGGGTGAAGGCCGACCAGCCCGGGCTGGGCCTCAAACGGCCGGACGGCACGTTCGAGGGCTTCGATGTGGACGTGGCCAGGTACGTGGCCGGCAGGCTGGGGTTCGCCGAAGAGGACATCACCTTCGTCGAGACGCCCTCCAGCGTCCGGGAGCAGGCCCTGCAGGAGCGGCGGGTGGACATGATCGTGGCGACCTACTCGATCACCGCCGGCCGCAAGACCAAGGTGACCTTCGCCGGGCCGTACTACGTCGCCCACCAGGACACCTTGGTGCGGGCCGGCGACGGCGCCGTCAGGAACGTGCGCGACCTGAGCGGCCGCAGGCTGTGCAAGGTCACCGGCTCCAACTCCTGGCGGCGGGTGACCGAGGAGCGCAAGGTCCCGGCACGGCTGGTGGAGACCTCCTCCTACAGCGACTGCGTGAACCGGCTGCTGTCGGGCGAGCTGGACGCGGTCTCGACCGACGATCTGATCCTGGCCGGGTTCGCCGCCCGGTACGGGGACAGGGTCAAGATCATCAATGCCCCGATCTCGGACGAAAAGTACGGGATCGGGCTGCATAAGAGCGATATCGACGGGTGTGAGGCGATCAACACCGCGTTGACCCAGATGTACCAGGACGGCACCGCCCGGAGGTTGCTGGACAAGTGGTTCGGCCGCACCAGCCTGCGGACCAACCCGTATGTGCCGCAGTTCGAAGGGTGCGGCTGAGCGCGCGGAATTCTTACCGGCCAGTAGGGATTACTGGCCAGTAGGAATTGGTGAGGACTGGACTTACCGTCCAGTACCGAAGAGGATTTCCCCCGGCGTTCCCGGAGCGCCCGCCAATGTGTGTGAAATCACCCCCATCGGGCCTTTGACCTGTGCAGAGCCGACAACGGCGATGCGGTTCGGGGCCGGTTGGCCGGGCACGTTACAGTGGCGGTGCGGAATTCGGGAGGCTGGGTGTTTTACACGTTCATGTCGCGCGTAGTGGCTCCGATCCTTCGCCTGCTATTTCGCCCAAAGGTCGAAGGACTGGAGAACGTCCCCGCCTACGGGCCACTGATCATCGCCAGCAACCACCTGTCGTTCATCGACAGCTTCATCATCCCGCTGTCGATCCCCAGGCCGGTGACCTACATCGCCAAGGCCGAATACTTCGAGCAGCCCGGGCTCAAAGGCCGCTTCATCCGCTGGTTCCTGACCACGCTGGGGCACATGCCGATCCAGCGGGGCGCCCGGCGGGCCGCCATGGGGGCGCTGGAGCAGGCCCTGAAGGTGCTGGAGAACGGCGGCGCCTTCGCGATCTACCCCGAGGGCACCCGCTCCCGGGACGGCCGGCTGTACCGGGGCCGCACCGGCACCGGCTGGCTGGTGTTGGCCTCCGGCGCCCGGGTGCTGCCGATCGGGCTGCAGAACACCGAGATCCTGCAGCCCATCGGGCGCCGCCTGCCGCGCATCTGCTGGCCCGGCCGCCCCCGCCCGATCGTGCGGATCGGCCCGGTGATGGACTTCTCCCACTACCGCGACCTGCCCCCGGCCAAGGCCCGGCGCGTGATCACCGACGAGATCGTCGAGACCATCCAGAAGCTGTCCGGCCAGGACTACGCCGGGGTCTACAACGAGAACGCCGACGTCTCCTGACCGCCACCAAAACGTCGTCACCGGCGTGTCTCGCCAGAGGTATCAGTAAGGTCGCGGGCATGGCTTCGTCACGTAGCGTCAATGCCCTCTTCCTCAGTGTGCTCACCTGCGCCGCCCTGGCCACCGCGTGCGGCGGCCAGAGCGGCGACGGCAAGGCCGGCGCCGATCAGGAAAGCGAACGCGCCGCCCCCGCGGGAACCGGCTACACCTCCGACCAGCTTCGCCAGGCGCTGCCCACCGAACTGTCCGGATACCGGCGCACCGGCGAGCCGGAGGCCGGCGAGTACGCCTCGCTGAAGAGCATCGCCAACTTCCTGCAACTGCAGCGCCAGGTCACCTACGACAAACCCCGCTGCGCCAAGGTCACCGGCGCCTCCGTCGCCCTCGACGAGGAGCTGCGCACGGTGCCGGCCGCCGTCGCCATCTTCTCCAAGGGCGGCGGCCACTCGGTGTCCACCACCTTGATGGCGGTGCCCAACTCCACCGCCGAACGGCATGTGCAGGTGCGGATGCCCGAGCAGTGCAAGCAGTTCCGCACCAAGATCAACGGCAAGTGGGCCGAGCACGAGGTGGTGGAGGCCGGCTCCGGCGACACCGGGCTGGGCTCGCGCATCGTCGGGGTGGCCAGCACCCTCAACGAGACCGCGGTCAAGACCTGGTACGTGGTGCTGCGCGGCCGGGGCTACCTGGCCACGATCGCCCTGTACGGGCCGACGGCCACCCGCGCCGAGGCCGAGCAGCTGGCCCGCCAGACCTACGACCACGCCGAACGCATCCTGCCCTGACAAGCGCTCACCGCGCACCGGCCCGCCGGCGTGGCGCCGGGAGGACGCCCCGGCGCCACGCCGTTCTCCCCGGCTGCGGCCGGAAAAGGTTCGGTGAAAAGGAGCGATGGGACCAGGGGACCCGCCGGGGCCGATAACGTTCAAGCATGACCGTCCCCCGGCTGGCAGTCTCCGTGGACCTCGTGGTGCTGACCGTCCGTGAACAGCGGCTGTGCGCACTGACCTGGCGGCGTGACCGGCCGCCTTATGAGGGATGCTGGTCGCTGCCGGGCGGGTTCATCCAGCTGGATGAGGACCTGCCGGTGGCCGCCGCCCGGCTGATGGCCGAACGGGCGGGGCTGGCCGACGTCCGCATCCACCTGGAACAACTGGCGACCTACGGCTACCCCGACCGCGACCCCCGCCAGCGGGTGGTCAGCGTCGCCTACCTGGGACTGGCGCCCGACCTGCCGGCCTCCTCCCGCGCCCAGGTGCTGTGGCGGAGCGTGGACGAGCTCGACAACGAGCGCGCCGCCTTCGACCACCGCAGGATCCTGCGGGACGGGGTGGAACGGGCCCGCGCCAAGCTGGAGTACACCTCGCTGGCCGCCGCGTTCTGCCCGCCGGAGTTCACCGTGGCCGAGCTGCGCCGGGTCTATGAGATCGTCTGGGGCACCCATCTGGACCCGCGCAACTTCCACCGCAAGGTCACCGGCGCCGACCGGTTCCTCATCCCCACCGGCCGCACCACCACCCGCGACGGCGGCCGTCCCGCCCAGCTGTACCGGCGGGGCGACGCCGAGCAGCTGCGCCCGCCCATGCTGCGCCCGCGTCCATGACGCCGCCGGCGGCGTAGTCTTGGGACGTCACCCGTCACCTTTGGAGGGCAACGGTGCCTGAGGTCGCCACTCCTCGTTTCCGCTCCGTGCTGGACCGGTTCGCCGCCTACAAGCCCGGCAAGACCGCGGTCTCCCCGGACGGCCGGTCCTACAAGCTGTCGTCGAACGAGTCCCCGTTCGGGCCGCTGCCGTCGGTGCTGGAGGCGATCGGTGAGGCGGCGCGGCGGGTGAACCGCTACCCCGACAACAACGCCACCGCGCTGATCGAGGCGATCTCCGAGCGCTTTGCGGTGCCCGCCGACCACATCGCGGTGGGCTGCGGCTCGGTGGGCGTCACCCAGATGCTGCTGGAGGCGGTGGCCGAGCCCGGCGCCGAAGTGCTGTACGCCTGGCGGTCGTTCGAGGCCTACCCGGTGCTGGTGGCGCTGTCGGGGGCGCAGGCGGTGCAGGTGCCGCTGCGGGAGGAGACCCACGACCTGGCCGCGATGGCCGAGGCGATCACCGAGCGGACCCGCCTGATCTTCGTGTGCAACCCCAACAACCCCACCGGCACGGCGGTGCGCCGCGCCGAGCTGGAGTCCTTCCTGGACCGGGTGCCCGCCGACTGCCTGGTCGTCCTGGATGAGGCCTACCGCGAGTACATCCGCGACGAGCAGGTCCCCGACGGCCTCACCCTGTACGGCGACCGCCCCAACCTGGCCGTGCTGCGCACCTTCTCCAAGGCCTACGGGCTGGCCGGGCTGCGCGTGGGCTTCCTGGTGGCGCACCCGGTGGTGGCCGGCGCGGTCCGCAAGACCATGCTGCCCTTCAGCGTCAACTCCCTGGCCCAGGCCGCCGCCATCGCCTCCCTGGCCGCCGAGGACGAGCTGCTGGAACGGGTGGAGGGCACCGTCAAGGAACGCCACCGGGTCGTCAGCGCCCTGCGCGACCAGGGCTGGTCGGTGCCCCCCACCGAGGCCAACTTCGTCTGGCTCCGCCTGGGCGAGCGGACCTTGGACTTCGCGGCCGCCTGCGAGGCCCAGGGCGTCAGCGTGCGTCCCTTCGCCGGGGAGGGCGCGCGGGTCTCCATCGGCTTGCCCGAGGAGAACGACGCGTTCCTGGCCGTGGCCGCCGCCTACCCGCACCGCAACCGCTGAGCTTGCGCCCGTTAGGCGCACTCCCCTTCGGCCGCCAGGCGGTGGGAGGGGGCACTGCCGGGGGACGCACTGGCCTGGCCCGCGTAAACAGCGGGGCACGCGTCGTAGGAGTGCGTGACCTCCACAGTGGTGCTCCCAGTGGCCGGCACCGTCACGGTCACGGTCTCGGGAGCGCCATGGGCGACGTCATCGGCGTAGAACTGGACGGTGAGGGTGACCGTGCCAGCACCGGAGGCGGTGACCTTCACCTGCGCGGTGGCGGTGGTGCCCGTCTCGTCCAAGGAGAGCCCGACGATCTCCACGGCGGTGGCCTCGAAGGAAGCGGACGGGGACGGGCTCGGCGTGGGCGGGGGGCTCGGCGGGCTCGACGGCCTGCCGGGCGGAACGGCCGGGCCGCTGGATGGGCTGCTGCCGGTGGGGGCGCCGGCGCTCGGCCGGTCGATGCCGATGCTCGCCGCCCCGCCGGTGGCGGAGCGGCCGCCCTTGACGGCCGGGCTTTCGCCGGCGTCGAAGCCGGGCAGTGCAGAAGACTCCACGGGAGGCGCCGGTCCCGTCTCGGAGACGCCGGGCAGCGCCTCACCGGTGCCCCGGGCGTTCTTGCCGGAGGCGTAGACCACCGCGCCCGTGCCGACCACCAGCAGCAGGGCGGCGGCCAGTGCGATCAGCAACCTGCCGCGGGAGCGCCGGCGGCGCCCGTTGAGCATGGCCCGGGCCTGCTCGTCGCTGACCAGTTTGCGCGACAGCGGGAACAGCAGCTTCAGCACCGACGCCCGCTCACTGAGCTGCTCCCGTCCGCGTTGCTCCCAGGCGGGCCCGTAGGCGGCCAGCGCGACGGATTCCAGGCGGCTCACGAAGACCGGTGCGGTGACGGGACGCTCGTTGGGGTCGGCGGCCAGTCCGGTGGTGACCAGGGAGACGAGGGGCTGGGGGAGCTGCGGCCCGATCGGGCCGGCGCACCGTCCGCCGGTGAAGACCGGCGGCTCCCCGGTCAGACACTCATAGAGGATCGCGGTGGCCGAGTACAGGTCGGCGGCGGTCGTCACCGGGCCGCCGGCGGCCAGCTCGGGCGCCCGGTAGCGCTCCGCCCCCGCCGAGGCCGCCGTGCCGCCGCCGGCGATGACGCCCAGCCCGGCCAGTTTGCAGGTGCCTTCGTCGTCCACCAGGACGTTCCCGGGGCTGACGGACCCGTGGGTCAGCCCGCTGCGGTGCGCGGCGGCCAGCGCCAGCAGGACCGCCTTGCACACCAGCAGGGACGCCTCCGGCGCCAGGCGCCCCTCGGCCTTGATGATCCGCTCCAGGCTGATCCCGTCGACCAGCTCGCTGATCAGCGCGGTGCCGTGCGGGGACGTGACGTACTCGTGCAGCCGGACCAGCCCCGGATCATCCAGCCCGGCGATCAGCCGTGCCTCGTCGTGGAACGCCTGCCGGCCGGGCGGCTGCGGCGGCAGGTACCTGATCGCGACGGGGGTGCCGGTGGACTTGCGGACGGCGAGCATCACCCGTCCGACGCTGCCCTCTCCGAGCTCACGGATATGGCGATACCCCGCAACCGCCCATTCTCCGCTCACATCACACCCTTCGCTCCGAGCAGCTTCGACCGTCCCGTTCCTCGGGGCCACCGTCGCGTCGGGCAGTGGCACGACAGAGACGGTACGGTGCGCTTGACCGTATCGCCGCTACTTTGCGTCCGTTTTTCGGAGGCGACCGCTATAGGTCAGACGTTCCGCCCGTCTCTCTGGTTGTCACGACATGATCGGCTTCCTGTGCGATCCGCGGCCCGTGCCCGCATGAAGCAGGCGGACCGCCATCAACGTAGCCGATCGGGCTGATGGTCGCGGAGGCGAAGCTTGGGGTGCGGGTTGCAGGCGGGACGTCTGGTGCGATCGCCTGCGTATTCGGCGAGCCGGGGGTGAAGCGAACGAACTCGCTCTATCGGCGGGCTCTGCCTGCCGCAGGAGGCGGAAACCGTTTGAACGGCCCTAGAAAGGACGAAGCCGACCGGGGGCGGGGTCCCCGGACGGCGATCGGCCGGTGGACGGGCCGTCAGGTGGTGGCCTTGGGGCCGAGTTTCTCCACGATCAGCCGGTAGAGCTGGCGGGGACGGCCCGGCTGCGGGGTCCGGTTGGGAGGCAGCGGCCAGGCCAGGCCCTCCTCCACCAGGGTGCGCAGCAGCCGGCGGGCGGTGCGGGGGGTGACCCCCAGCATCCGGCCGGCGTTCTCGGCGTCCACGATGAGGGGCTGGCTGTCGCCGTTGCGCCCGCCGTTCTCGGCGTCGATCTTGTCGGCCAGGCGGGCGAGGATCTCCAGCCCCTTCGGCTTGGGCTGCGGCTGCGTGCGCGGCGGGGTGCGCGGCGCGGGGACCAGGGCCCGGCCGTCGCGGTCGAGGGCGAAGCCCTGGGCCCGCTGGGAGGTCTGCGAGCGGGCCAGTGCCGCACGGGCGTGGGTCTCGGCCTCGTGCGCGGTGCGGCCCATGCCGATGCCGACCTCGATGGCCACCCCGAGCTCCTCGCGGACCCGGTCCACGAACGGGGGAGTGCGGAAGCCCTCGGTGACGGCGGAGACCGAGCCCCGGGTGGCGGTGACCAGGTAGCTGTGGTCGTCCACCGGCCAGACCGAGGCGTTCATCCGGTGCGCCTCCTGCACCAGGGTGCGGTGCAACGCCAGCTTCAGCTCCTCCCGCCAGTAGCGCGGGGTGACCCGCCGCGGCGTCTCGCGCAGCGTGGGGACGTCCACCACGATCACCACCAGCTGGGACTCCTCCAGCCGGTGGTGGGCGCCCAGCAGCGCGGCGGTCTGCAGGGAGCTGCGGATCGCCGCGCCCGTGGGGCGCACCCGGATCGTCGGCACGCCCGCCATCTCCATCCGCTCGGCGGTGGCGTGCACGCAGGTCATCGCCACGGTGGTGATGCCGCGCCGCCACAGCCGCTCGTGGAAGGCGGCCAGCGTGCCGGGGCCGGCGGCCTCCTCGCGCAGGTGGACGTTCTCTATGCCCAGGTTGATCTCGCTATAGGCCTCCTCGACGTCGGAACGGGTGAGCACGTCGATGCTGACCTTGGCGGGGTCGTAGCGGTCGTCCAGGGCCGCCTGCAGCAGCGCGCCCTGCAGCGCCGCCCCGTTCAGCGGCACGTAGGTGGCCGGCATGGTCAGCACCCCGGCCTTGCGCGCGAAGTCGTAGGGCACCGGACTGGCGAACAGGCACACGTCCACGGCCGACCCCAGCCGCAGGACCTTGTCGGCGGCCTCCTGCTCGTCCCGGTAGGCCGCGGCGACCAGCCTGCTGGGGATCGGCGTGGAGCTGTGGTTGCCCATGAGCATGACGCGTTCCACCAAGTCATGCGGGCCGACCACACCGATGGTCAAGTCCGGTGTCGAACCGGTCGATCTCGACGCGCTCATAGGCGACCTCCCCCGTGGGGTGGTGGCCCCTTGCGGTCGTGCGCGTTCGCGCATGCTCCGCCCAACCGTTGACTCATGGCTTGCCGCCCCTGCCTTCTGACCCAGCACCGCAGTTCCCGCGATTCATTCCTCATTGGGCAGATCGGGTCAGGGCGACGAAGTGTGACGCCCAGACGCGAAATCGAATCAAGAGTGCGGCGAAAAAGTAACCTATGGGACCCCTTGGTCAGTAACTTGTTACCATACGGACAGACACAATCCGGTATCTTCGGATGTCCGAAGTTCGGCGGTCAAGTTTCGCTGTCCGGAAAGATCCCTGCCCTGAGGGCTGATCGCGACGGGAGGTCCGGAGAGGGGCTGTCAGGGCTTTGTCAACGTTCTGGTCAGGTTTCGGGAAGGCTGTCTAGATTGTTGTCGAGTGCCCGAAATGTCGGAACCGTTGAGGCGGTGACCGCGCTCGGCGCCTGTTGATGACCGAGGGGTCACTTTTTGCGGTCGCCCGAAACCACCGCTTGAGCGGGAAACCTTCGGAAGCCGGACCGGGACGGCACAGCCGCCCGTCCGAAGCGGCGCCCGGCCCGGCCGGGCGCCGAGACTGCGGGACCATCATGCCCCGCCGGCGGCGTCCGGGGCCGGCGGCCCCGGACGCCTTCAGAGCACTTCGCGGACGATGTCGGCGCCGACCTGCGACAGCCGCTCGGCCACATGGGCGTGACCGCGGTCCAGGTAGTAGGCCTGGGTGATGACGGTCTCGCCCTCGGCGCTCAGCCCGGCCAGCACCAGCGCGCTGCCGGTGCGCAGGTCGTGCGCCACCACCTCGGCGCCGTGCAGCGGGGTGGGACCGAACACCTTGGCGCGGTTGCCGTTCACCTCGATGTTGGCGCCCATCTTGGTCAGCTCCCCGGCCAGCTTGAAACGGCCGTCGAAGATCCGCTCATAGATGTAGCTGGGGCCGTCGGCCAGGCAGGACACCGCCATGATCGGCGACTGCAGGTCGGTGGCGAAACCGGGGTACTCGTCGGTGATCACGTTGATCGGGCGCAGCGGCCGCTCCCGGCGCACCTGCAGCACCGCGCCCTCCTGGTGGAACTCCACCCCCATCTGCTCCAGCTTGTCGGCGGCCACCCCCAAATGCTCCAGGGACGCCCCGACCAGGCTGAGCTCGCTGCCGGTGATGGCCGCGGCCATGATGAACACCCCGGCGTCGATGCGGTCGGGCATCACCGTGTGCTCGACGGCGGCCAGCTCCTCCACGCCCTCCACGGTGATGAACCCGGTGCCGCCGCCGGAGATCCGCGCCCCCATCCGCTGCAGGAACTCGATGTTGTCCAGCACCTCCGGCTCCAGGGCGCAGTTTTTGATCAGCGTGGTGCCCTTGGCCAGCGCCCCGGCCATCACCAGGTTCTCGGTGCCGGTGTGGGAGGGGGTGTCGCAGTACAGGGTGGCGCCGCGCAGGTCACCGGCCTTGATGTAGATCACGCCGTTGCCGTCGCCGTCCACCTGCTCGGTGACGGTGGCCCCCATCCGCTTGAAGCCGTTGTAGTGGAAGTCCAGGTTCCGGCTGCCCAGGTTGCAGCCGCCGACGCCCTCGATCACGGCCTCGCCCAGCCGGTGCAGCAGCGCCGGGACGAACAGGAACGAGCCGCGGAACCGAGAGGCGATCTCGGCGGGCAGCACCGGGCTGCTCAGCGTGGAGGCGTCGATCACCAGGGTGCGCTCGGCCTCGTGCAGCTCTGCCTTGGCGCCCACGGCCTGGGCCAGTTCCACCGCGCGGCGCACGTCCTCGATGATCGGAACGTTCCGCAGCACCGTGCGGCCCTTGGTGGCCATCAGGGCCGCGCCGATCATCGGCAGCACGGCGTTCTTCGCGCCCTGGATGAAGACGGTGCCCTGCAGCTTGCGGCCGCCTCGCACACGGTACCGAACCTCGTGGCCCATGCTCATTGCGCCTAGCTCCTTATGGGATGCGGGTGTTGGGTTACCGGCCACCCGCTCGTCCACGGCGGGTCACGAGTGCCAGGCACGCCGCCGCCTGTGCGCTCTTGTAGTAAACCACCGTGCGGACGGTCCGGATGCCCGTTGCGCCCCCCTTTTGGAGGGCCGTCCTTCAGCTGTTTAGATCGCGGAACGTTTCGGAAGGTTCGTACCCTCCGGCGTTCCGAATGTGACCCATGTCGCAGGTGTGCAAACCAGGTCTCAGGTAAACCGATCCACCCAAGCTACCGCTGTTCGGCCGGTGGGATTCAGTGAATCCGTCACCCTCCCGTGGCCCGTGCGGCCACGCGGCGGGCGGCCGTGGCCCGGATGCGCGGATGGGACCGGTACCGAGACCGGCGTCGGAGGGCTTCTCACCGCCGAAAGCTCCGTTCCCTGCGAAGTTCCTGCCAAGAGGCGGTTCCCGTCAAGACACGCCGGGCCGCCGCCGCGGGCTCAGCCGAAGGCCCGCCCGGTCAGCCGTTCGTAGGCCTCGATGTACTTGGCCCGGGTGCGTTCGACGATGTGCGGCGGCAGCGGCGGGGGCGGATCCCCCGAGGCCCGGTCCCAGCCGGCCTCCGCCGAGGTCAGCCAGTCGCGCACGAACTGCTTGTCGAACGACGGCTGCGGGCCTCCCGGCGCCCACCGGTCGGCCGGCCAGAACCGGGAGGAGTCGGGGGTCAGCACCTCGTCGGCCAGCACCAGCTCGCCCTCCGGCGACCAGCCCAGCTCGATCTTGGTGTCGGCCACGATGATCCCGCGCTCGGCGGCCAGCCGCGCGCCCCGCCGGTAGATCTCCACGGTCACCTCGCGCAGCCGCTCGGCCACCTCGGCCCCGACCGCGCTCACCACCTCGGCGAACGTCATGGGCTCATCGTGCGCCCCCAGCGCCGCCTTGGTGGTCGGGGTGAAGATCGGCTCGGGCAGTTTGGAACCGTCCACCAGCCCCTCCGGCAGCGGCACCCCGCACACCGAGCCGCTGCGCCGATATTCCTTCAGCCCCGAGCCGGTCAGATAGCCGCGGGCCACGCACTCCACCGGCACCATCTCCAGCCGGCGCACCACCACCGCCCGGCCCGCCCACTCGGCCGGGGCGCCGTCCGGCAGCTCGGTGGAGATCACATGGTTGGGCACCACGTCCGCCAGCTGCTCGAACCACCACAGCGACAGCTGAGTGAGGATCTTCCCCTTGTCCGGGATGACGGGCTCCAGGACGAAGTCGTAGGCGGAGATGGTGTCCCGGGCCACCATGAGCAGTTCCCCGCCCGGCAGCTCATACAGGTCGCGGACCTTGCCGCTGTGCAGATGCTTCATGCCGCCTTCACCGTGTCCTCAAAGCTCGCCATGGTGGGCGCCGGATGCCGTCGGCCGGGTGCGCCCTCAAGCCGGCCGCCGTTCCAGGACCTCCACCGCGTCACCGACCCGGAGGGTGCCCACGGTGCGGGGCACCCCGTTCTGCCCGAACCGGATGCCGCGGCCGATGGCCCGGTAGGAGCCCAGCGTGCGCAGCGGCTCGCGGCCCCGCTCCCCGGTCTCCTGGTCGGTGGTGATGACCACGCACCGCGCGCACGCCTTGACCAGCTCGATCACCGTCTCGCCGATGCGCAGCAGCCGCACCCGGTCCTCGCCGAACGCCCCGAGCCCGCGCACCACCAGATTGGGCCGGAACCGGTTCATCGGCACCGGCCGCTCCAGCCGCCCGTTCAGGTCCTCCAGCGACTCCTGCGAGATCAGCAGCAGCGGGTAGGCGTCGGCGAACGCCACCCGGCCGTCGGCCCGGCGCGTCGCCCGGTGGCCGGTGAAGCGGACCAGCCGGCAGTCGGTCCCCAGCAGCGCCGAGAACCAGCCGGCCGCCTCATCGCCCTGGTCGATGCCCAGGCACTGGGAGCGGTGCACGTACACCTCGCGCACCGGCCCCGCGTCGGTCGCCTTGTGGACCAGCGGGGCGTCGGCCAGGGACGGGTCGGCGACCTTCACCGTCAGGACCTCCCCGTCGTAGGACGGCCGCAGCAGCGCCATGCGGGCCAGGTCCCGCTGCGACAGGAACCGTCCCTCGGGGGTGACGAGCATGAACTCGCGGTCGTGCCGCAACCCCGTGGGCACCAGCTCGGCGGTGGTCAGGGGCGTCCCGCCACCTCCCTTGAGCGGGTACACGGTCAGGCCGGTCAACACGGCGGTCATACGGGCTCCTGGCTGCGGACGGCGTCAAGCCGGACGGTCACGAGGGGGCGTCGGCACGGGCATCTGGCCTGCTTTCTGCGCGCTGGGGGTCAGGAGAGGGCGGCCAGGCGGTCGAAGACCGGGCCGAGCCGCTCGACGAACCGCTCCGGCCGGCACACCTCGTCCAGCCGCGCCTCATCCAGCGTCAGCCCCGCCGCGGCGGCGTGCTTGCGCAGCGTCTCGCGGAACGGGGTGCCGGTCTCCCAGGTCTCCATCGCGGCCTTCTGGACCAGCGGGTAGGCCTCGTCGTCGCGGGACATGCCCATCTCCACCAGCTCCAGCAGCACCGTGGAGGTGTAGATCAGCCCGCCGGTGGACTCCAGGTTGGCCCGCATCCGCTCGGCGTCCACCACCAGGCCCGACATCAGCTTGATGGTCAGGTTCAGCATGTAGTCCAGCGCGATCGAGGCGTCCGGCAGCGCGATCCGCTCGGTGGAGGAGTGGGAGATGTCCCGCTCGTGCCACAGCGGGATGCCCTCCAGCACCGGCACGATCTGCGCCCGCACGATCCGCGCCAGGCCCGCCAGCCGCTCGGACATGATCGGGTTCTTCTTGTGCGGCATCGCCGAGGAGCCCTTTTGGCCCTTGCCGAACGGCTCCCACAGCTCGCGGACCTCGGTGCGCTGCCCGTGCCGCACCTCCAGCGCGATCGCCTCGCACACCGTCGCCATGATCGCCAGCGCCGAGATCCACTCGCTGATGCCGTCCCGCATCACCACCTGGGTGGACACGTCGGCGGGCTTGAGGCCCAGCCGCTCGGCCACATAGCGCTCCACGGCCGGGTCGATGTTGGAGTAGGTGCCGACCGCGCCGGAGATCGCCATCACGCCCACCGCCTCGCGGGCCCGCCGCAGCCGGTCCCGGGAGCGGGCCATCGCGAACGCGAAGTCGGCCACCCGGTGCCCCCACACGTCCGGCTCGCCGTGAATGCCGTGGGTGCGGCCCACCCGCAGGGTGTTGCGGTGCTCCAGGGCGTGGTCGCGCAGCACCGCCACCAGCCGGTCCGCCTTCTCCAGCAGGATGTCGGTGGCCTCCACCAGCTGCACCGCCAGCGCGGTGTCCAGCAGGTCCGAGGAGGTCATGCCGAAGTGGACGTAGGCGGCGGCCTCCCGCGGCTCGGTGTTGTCCGCCCACGCCGTCAAGAACGCGATCACATCGTGCTGGGTGACCGCCTCGATCTCACGCACCCGCTCCGGGGTGGGCGGCGGCGCCTTGCGGATCGGCTCCACCACCTCGGCCGGGATCGTCCCCGCCTGGGCGTGCGCCTCCACCACCAGGGTCTCCACCCGGCACCACAGCTCGTACTTGTGCGCGTCGCTCCAGACGCGCCCCATCTCCGGAAGGGTGTACCGCTCGATCACGACTTGAGTCTATGGCCGACCTGGTCATGGCTTTGCGGCCGCGCGGTCACGGCGGCCTGCGAGCCGGGTCAGGCCTGGGAGGCCTTGAGGGCGATGTCGGTGCGGTGGTGGGAGCCGCGGATGGTGATCTTGGAGACGGCCTGGTAGGCGGTGGTGCGGGCGGCGGTCAGGTCGGGGCCGGTGCCGACCACGTTGAGGACCCGGCCGCCGGCGGTGACCAGGGTGCCCTCGTCGGTCAGGCGGGTGCCGGCGTGCAGCACGTACGCGCCGGGGACGGCGGCGGCCTCCTCCAGGCCGGTGATCACGTCGCCCTTGACGGGGGAGGCCGGGTAGTTCTCGGCGGCGATCACCACGGTGACCGCGGCGCCGGGGCGCCACTGCAGGGCGGTCTTGGGGTCCAACGCGCCGGTGGCGCAGGCGTGCAGCAGCCCGGCTGGCGGGGTTTCCAGGCGGTCCAGCACCACCTGGGTCTCCGGGTCGCCGAAGCGGGCGTTGAACTCCACCACGCGCACGCCCTTGGAGGTCAGGGCCAGCCCGGCGTACAGCAGGCCCGCGTAGGGGGTGCCGCGGCGGCGCAGCTCGTCGACGGTGGGCTGGACGATGGTGGTCATCACCTCGTCCACCAGGCCGGGCGGCGCCCAGGGCAGCGGGGCGTAGGCGCCCATGCCGCCGGTGTTGGGGCCCTGGTCGCCGTCGTGGGCGCGTTTGAAGTCCTGGGCGGGCAGCAGCGGCACGGCGTTGGTGCCGTCGCTGAGGGCGAACAGCGAGACCTCCGGGCCGTCCAGGAACTCCTCGATGACCACCCGGCCACAGGCGGCGGCGTGCCGGGCGGCCTGCTCGCGGTCCTCGGTGACCACGACGCCCTTGCCGGCGGCCAGGCCGTCGTCCTTGACCACGTATGGGGGGCCGAACAGCTCCAGCGCCGCGGCGACCTCCTCGGGGGTTTGACACACCCGGGAGTCGGCGGTGGGCACGCCGGCGGCGCGCATCACCTCCTTGGCGAACGCCTTGGAGCCCTCGATGCGGGCGGCGGCCGCATCGGGGCCGAACACCGCGATGCCCGCCCGGCGCAGCGCGTCGCCCACCCCGGCGATCAGCGGGGCCTCCGGGCCGACCACCACCAGGTCCGGGCGCAGCCGGCCGGCCAGTTCGGTCACCGCGGCCACGTCGGTGGGGTCGAGGGCGTGGTTTTCGGCGATCTGCAGGGTTCCGGGGTTGCCGGGGGCCGCGTGCAGGTCGGTGACGGCGGGGTCACGGTGCAGGGCGCGAGTGATGGCGTGCTCGCGGCCGCCGGAGCCGAGGACGAGGATACGCACGTCACCTGACCCTATCGGGCCGCACGGGCGGGCGGTGACGGTGACCGCGGCGACAAAAGCACCGAAAGCGCCGGTCCCGCGGCACTTGATCGTGTATGACTGGGGTTGAGAGGGACGCCACAGCCCCGTGGGTGAACCTTGCCGCGCGGCTGGGGCGTCTTCATTGTCGGTTGGTACCCTTTTGCAGGTTGTGCCCTGACGCCGAGGAACGAAGGGGGGTGGTCGTGATGAGTTCTGGTGATCCTTGCAGTACGGCAGCAGAGGTCCCGCACAGTCCGAACGTGACTGTTCATCCGTCCGCCTCTATCCGGCGTCCGGTCGTGGCACGCGTGCGCTCCCTTCGCTGACACGGCGTTGGTCGAGCGCGCCATTGCGTGCTCGCGGCCGGCGGGAAGGGAACCCCGATGGCAATGACCCGCGTTCGTCCACGCAGGGCGACCATGGCGCTTTTCCGGCCGCTGGCCCGCCCGCTGCGCGGCTCGGCGGCCCCTGCCGTTCCCCCGCCCCGCAGCTCGGCCGTCACCGACTGGGCCGCCTACATCGACGGGCAGCGCGTCGACACCGAGACCGTCGCCGATGCGGTACGGCTGGTCCGCGACGGGGAGCTGACCGACAACGACGGCGGCATGGGCTTTGTGTGGGTGGGGCTGCACGAGCCGGACGCCGCCGAGCTGGAGCGGCTGGCACCGGTCTTCGGGCTGCACCCGCTGGCGGTGGAGGACGCCGTGCACGCCCACCAGCGGCCCAAGCTCGAACGCTACGACGACGTCCAGTTCCTGGTCATGAAGACGGTCGGGTACGCCGAGCGCGGCGGCGACGACGGCGACCTGGTCGAGACCGGGGAGATCATGATCTTCTGTGGCCACGACTTCGTGGTCACCGTCCGGCACGGCCCGCACGGCGATCTGGACGCGGTCCGCAGGCGCCTGGAGGCCGACCCGGCCCGGCTGGCGCTGGGCCCCACCGCCGTGCTGCACGCCATCGCCGACCATGTGGTGGACGCCTACATGTCGGTGGCCGAGGCCGTCGCCGACGACATCGACCGGGTGGAGGAGGCGGTCTTCTCCCCCGAGCGCAGCGACGAGGCCCGCCGCATCTACCGGCTCAAGCGCGAGGTCATCCAGCTCAAGCGGGCGGTCGGCCCGCTGGCCGGGCCGCTGCGCTCGCTGGCCGGGCGGCGTTTCGTCCCGCCGGAGATCAAGGAGTACCTGCGCGACGTCGAAGACCACCTCACCCGCGTCCGCGAGCAGGTGGAGTCCTACGACGAGCTGCTCAACCCGATCCTGCACGCGCACATGACGCAGGTGACGGTCGCCGACAACCGGGACATGCGCCGCATCTCCGCCTGGGGCGCCATCCTCATGCTCCCCACCGCCGTCACCGGCATCTACGGCATGAACTTCGACAACATGCCCGCCCTGCACACCGAGTGGGGCTATATGGCGGTGCTGGCCGTCATCGCCGTCATGTGCCTGACCCTCTACCGCGGCTTCCGCCGCAACGGCTGGCTGTAGGGCCCCGGCCCGGCGCATCCCCTCCCGGGGAGCGGTGCGTCCGCGGCGGGCCGGGCGCGTCAGGGCAGCCGGACGGGCGTGCGCGGCTGCGGCCGGGGGATGTCGTAGGTGGCCAGCACCTGGTGGAGCCGGTCGGGGTAGTCGGTGACGATGGCGTCGACGCCGTATTCGATGAAACGTGCCATATCGACCGGGTCGTTGACCGTCCAGACCGACACCCGCAGCCCCCTGCCGTGGGCGTCGTGCACCAGCCGGGAGGTCACCAGGTCGTGTTCGGGCGACAGCACGTTGGCGCCGGCGTCCGCGGCGGCCGCGGCGGGGTCGGCGGCGGACAGGCCGGCCAGCCAGGCGGTGCCGTCGGCCAGTGTCTTGCGCTCCACCAGGGCGACCCGGGCGGCCTGCGGCACGTGAATGCGGGCCTCGGCCAGCACCCGCCAGTCGAAGGCCAGCAGCCGGGCCCGTGACAGCAGGCCGAAAGAATCCAGGACCTCGGCGACGGCGAGCACGAACCGGCGGACCTCGTCGTCGGGCCAGCCGGGGTCGGTCTTCAGCTCGACGGCCGGGTCCACCTCCTCCAGCCCCTGCAGCAGGTCGCACACCTCGGCCAGGGTGGGCAGCCGGGTGCCCGGCAGGGGCAGCTGGGTGAGGAGGAACGGGTCGCAGTCCTGCCCCGGACCCAGCCGGCGCACGCCCGCGTCCACCGTCTTGATCTGGGCGAGTGTCAGGTCGCGCAGCTCGCGGCCCACATAGGGGAACAGCGGGTCGCCGGGGACGACCGGCGCGGTGTCGGCGGTGGTGACCGGAGACAGCGACTGATCGTGGTTGACGACCACCACCCCGTCGGCGGTCAGCCCCACGTCCAGCTCGATGACGTCCACGCCGAGCTCGAGAGCGTGTGCGAAACCCGGAAGCGTGTTCTCCGGCCGCAACCCGCGTGCGCCTCGATGCCCATGGACCTCGATACGTCCGTTCGGCAAGGTCACGCCGGGAACGTTACGAGGAGTGACCAAACGTCCCCCGATCCAACGGTTACGGCCCCACCAACGGTCGCTGGCGTCAGCGTAGCGGCATCGCTGGGGTGACCACGGGTGATTCGCGTCATAAGGTGATAAAGTGGTGCACACCACACCTCGATCGTTGATTACTTTCCGTAGCCGGTTCTGGCGGGCGGCAGCGCCCGCACCAGAGCGTCCACCGCCGCCGCGAACCCGTGCTCGGGCGGCGTGCCGTACCCCACCACCAGCCCGTCCCGGGGCGGCATGACGCCCGCCGGATGCCGGTAGTCGCCGAGCCCGTCGACGGCCACGCCGTGCCGCCGGGCGGCCCGCACGGTGTCCTCCTCGGTGCCGGGCGGCAGGGCGAGCACGGCGTGCAGGCCCGCGGCGATACCGCTGACGGTGATGTGCGGGGCGCGTTCGGCGAGGGCGGCCACCAGCCGGTCGCGGCGGCGCCGGTAGACCTGCCGCATCCGGCGCACGTGCCGGTCGTAGCCGCCGCAGGCGATGAAGTCCGCCAGGGTGAGCTGGTCCACCACCCCCGACCACAGCTCGCGCTCCCCCTTGACCCGCAGCAGCTCGTCCGTCAGATGGGCGGGCACGACCATCCAGCCCAGACGCAGCGAGGGCGACAGGCTCTTGCTGACCGAGCCCAGATAGACCACCCGGTCCGGATCCAGGCCCTGCACGGCACCGACCGGCTGGCGGTCGTAGCGGAACTCGCCGTCGTAGTCGTCCTCCAGCACCAGCCCCCCGGTGGCGGACGCCCAGTCGATGACGGCGGCGCGGCGCTCGGGATGCAGCGGCCCGCCGGTCGGGTACTGGTGCGCCGGGGTGAGCAGCACGGCCCGCGCCCCCGTGCCGGGCAGCTCGTCGATCCGGGCGCCGCCCTCGTCGATCCGCAGCGGCGGCGTGTCCAGTCCCGCCCCGGTCAGCAGCGAGCGGTGAAAGCCCAGCCCGTAGGCCTCCACCGCCACCGGGCCCTCCAGCACCTCGCCCAGCAGGCGCAGCGCGTGCGCGAACCCGGCGCAGACGATGATCCGGTCCGGCGTGGTGCGGACCCCGCGGGCCCGGGCCAGGTATTCGGCGAGGGCGGTCCGCAGCTCGATCCGCCCGCGCGGGTCCCCGACCCCGAACGCCTCGGCGGGTGCGGCGTTCAGCGCCCGGCGCGCCGAGCGCAGCCACTCGGTGCGGGGGAACGCCGAGGCGTCCGGGGAGCTCGGCCGCAGGTCGTGGACGGGGCGCCGCCGGGCGGGCACGGTGCGGCGCGGGCGCCGGGCCGGCGGCGGCAGGGCGCGCGGGGCGACCCGGGTGCCCGAGCCCTGCCGGGCGACCAGCCAGCCCTCGGCGACCAGCTCGGCATAGGCCGCGCCGACGGTGTTGGGCGCGACGCCCAGGTCGCCGGCCAGGCTCCGGTACGGCGGCAGCCGGGTGCCGGGGGCGAGCCGGCCGGAGCGGATCGCCTCGCGCAGCGCCCGCATCAGCCGTTCCCGCACGGTGCCGTCCCCGGTCAGCTCCAGGTGGAGGTCGCTCCCGGAATTGACCCAATGATCTTGCATGAAAATGCACCATAGCCGGGGGTCAATCAGGGGATAGCGTCATCGGCATGCAAGCAGTGCAGATCCCCCAGCGGATGAACCTCCCCAAGGTCGCCCCCAAGGTCTTCTCGGCGATGCTCGCCCTGGACGCCGCCGCCCGGCAGGGGCTGGACCAGACCCTGATCGACCTGGTGCAGATCCGCGCCTCCCAGATCAACAAGTGCGCCTACTGCCTCGACTACCACATCGCCGACGCCCGCAAGGCCGGCGAGACCGAGGACCGGATCTACCAGCTCAGCGCCTGGGAGGACGCCGGCCTGTACACCGCGCGGGAGCGCGCCGCCCTCGCGCTCACCGAGGCGATGACCCTGCTGCCGGGCGGCGTGCCCGACGAGGTCTACGACGAGGCCGCCCGGCACTTTGCGGAGGCCGAGCTGGCCCAGCTCATCGCCCTGATCGCCACGATCAACGCCTGGAACCGGCTGAACGTCACCACCCGCAAGACCCCCGGAACCGCCTGATCCCCCGCCGCACGATCCTTCGCCGCACGGGCGGCGGCCCGCGCCCGAGGGCCGCCGCCCGTGGCGTGTCCCGACACGTGGAGAGGACCCGCCTCGATGACCACGGCACCGCTCGCCGACGCGCCGCCCTCCCCGCTCCGCGGCTGGTGCGCCGCTTCGGCCGTCGCGCTGGGCATCTTCGCCCTGATGACCTCGGAACTGCTGCCCGTGGGCCTGCTCAGCCCCATCGGGCGCGAGCTGGGCGTGTCCGAGGGGACCGCCGGGCTGATGGTGACGGTGCCCGGCCTGGTCGCCGTCGTCTCCGCTCCGCTGCTGACCGTGGCCGCCGGCCGGCTGGATCGGCGGATCGTGCTGGCGGCCCTGGTCGGCACGGTCGGCACCGCCAACCTGCTCTCGGCCCTGGCCGAGGCATTCGCCTTGATCCTCCTCGCCCGGGTGCTGATCGGCGTGGCGGTCGGCGGCTTTTGGGCGCTGGCCGGCGGCATCGCGACCCGCCTGGTGCGGCCCGAGGACGTGCCGCGCGCCACCGCCGTGATCTTCGGCGGGGTGGAGGCCGCCTCCGTGCTCGGCGTCCCCGCCGGGACGCTGCTGGGCGACCTGGGCGGCTGGCGCACGGCGTTCGCCGCCGTGGGCGCGCTGGGCCTGGCGGCGCTGGCCGGGCTGGTCCTGCTCCTGCCCCCGCTGCCGCCGCAACGTTCCATCACCTTCGCCGACCTGCCCCGGGCCTTCCGGGCGAACGCCGGGCTGCGCGTCGGGCTGGCGCTGACCTTCCTGATCGTCACCGGGCACTTCCTCGCCTACACGTTCGTGCGGCCGGTGCTCTCCGGCCACGACGTGCCCGACGAGACGGTCGGCGTGCTGCTGCTGGTGTTCGGGGTCGCCGGGCTGTGCGGCAACTTCCTGGCGGGCGCGCTCATCGGCCGGCGCCTGGCGGCCACCGTCGTCGCCATCTGCCTGACCCTGGCGGCGGCGACGGCGCTGGTCGCGCTGAGCGGCGACGGCGTCGCCGCCGTCGCTGGGCCGCTGGTGCTGTGGGGCCTGGGCTACGGGGCCGTCCCGGTGACCCTGCAGACCTGGATCATGAGATCCTCGCCCACCGCCACCGAGGCTTCGACCTCGCTGTACACCTCGATGTTCAACCTGTCCATCGCGCTCGGCGCGCTGGCGGGCGGGCTGGTCGTCGACACCCTCGCGCTGACCGCCGTGCTGTGGGCGGGCGGCGCGATGGCCCTGGCGGCGCTGCCGTTCGCAATCCGCGGTGCCCGGTGACCGGCGCGGTCAGACCAGCGGGCGGATGGAAAGGGTCTGGTCGCGGCCCGGGCCGACGCCGATCGCCGAGATCGGGGCGCCGGACATCTCCTCGATGGCGCGGACGTAGGCCTGGGCGTTCGGCGGCAGGTCATCGAAGGTCTTGGCGTCGGAGATGTCCTCCTGCCAGCCGTCGAAGTACTCCAGGATCGGCTTGGCGTGGTGGAACTCGGTCTGCGACATCGGCATCTCCTCATGCCGCACCCCGTCCACGTCGTAGGCGACGCACACCGGGATCCGCTCCAGCCCCGACAGGACGTCCAGCTTGGTCAGGAAGTAGTCGGTGATGCCGTTGACCCGGGTGGCGTAGCGGGCGATCACCGCGTCGAACCAGCCGCAGCGGCGGTCGCGCCCGGTGGTCACCCCGTACTCGCCGCCGGTCTTGCGCAGGTACTCGCCCATCTCGTCGCGCAGCTCGGTGGGGAACGGCCCGGAGCCGACCCGGGTGGTGTAGGCCTTGAGGATCCCGATCACCCGGCTGATCTTGGTGGGGCCGATGCCGGACCCGGCGCAGGCGCCGCCGGCGGTGGGGCTGGAGGAGGTCACGAACGGGTAGGTGCCGTGGTCGATGTCCAGCAACGTGCCCTGGGCGCCCTCCAGCAGCACGACCTTGCCCTCGTCCAAGGCCCGGTTGAGCACCAAGGTGGTGTCGGCGACGTAGGGGCGCAGCCGCTCGCCGTAGGCCAGGTACTCCTCCACGATCGGGGCGGTCTCGATCCGCCGCCGGTTGTAGACCTTGGTGAGGACCTGGTTCTTCTCGCGCAGCGCCAGGTCGAGCTTTTGGGTCAGGATGTTGGGGTCGAACAGGTCCTGCACCCGGATGCCGGTCCGGGTGATCTTGTCGGCGTAGGCCGGGCCGATGCCGCGGCCGGTGGTGCCGATCCGCGCCCGCCCCAGGTACCGCTCGGTGACCTTGTCCAGCGCCCGGTGGTGGGGCATGATCAGGTGCGCGTCCGCCGAGATCAGCAGCCGCTCGCAGGAGACGCCCCGCTCGGCCAGCCCGTCGATCTCGCTGAGCAGCACGCCCGGGTCGATCACCACGCCGTTGCCGATCACCGGCACCACGCCCGGGGACAGCACCCCCGAGGGCAGCAGGTGCAGGGCGTAGCTGTTGTCTCCGATGACGACGGTGTGCCCGGCGTTGTTGCCGCCCTGGTAGCGGACGACGTAGTCGACCTGTCCGCCGAGCAGGTCGGTGGCCTTGCCCTTGCCCTCGTCCCCCCACTGGGCTCCGACAAGCACGATGGCAGGCATCAGCTATCTCCTTCTACGGCAATCGGTGGGGGAGCCGCCCTCGGCTCCGGCCGCCGTCACGGCCGGGGGGTCCGACGAGCACGATGGCGGGCATCAGGTCATCCCCTTCCGCGGCGCACCGGCCGGCGCGGCGTCGGCCACATCCCCTCTCATGACGAAGGCCCCTTGGGCGCAAGCGCGAAGGGGCCTCTTGCGTGCAAATCGTACCCGCCCGCGGGTCGCCGGGAAACAGCGGCGGGGTTACGAAGGTGTTGTGATCAGGCCGTTCGGCGCGTTCAGCCGCCCAGCACCTCGGCGGCGGTGGCGCTGCTGTCGCGCAGGAAGGTGCGGCAGCGCTCGGCCTCCTCGTCCTCGCCGATGGCGGCGGCGGCGCGGCCCAGCGCGTGCAGGGAGCGCAGGAAGCCCCGGTTGGGCGCGTGCTCCCAGGGGATGGGGCCGTGGCCCTTCCAGCCGGCCCGCCGCAGCTGGTCGAGCCCGCGGTGGTAGCCGGTGCGGGCGTAGGCGTAGGACTCGATCACCTTGCCCGCTTCGAACGCCCGGTCGGCCAGGGCGGCCCATGCGGCCGAGAACGCGGGGTATTTGGCGGCCACCTCGGCCGGATCCATGCCCTTCTCCAGCGCGGCTTCGGCTTCGGCGTTCTCTGGCAGTTCGGTGGGCGGCGGTCCGCCGAGCAGGTTCTGGCTCATGGCCGCCATGGTAGTTGGGGCGCACGGGACGCCCGGAGGGGTCAGGCGGCCAGGGGCAGCCGGAAGCGCGCCGAGCCGTCCTCGTAGCGGGGGCGGGCCTGCGGCCACAGGGATCTGATGGCCGCCAGCGCCGGGTCGTTGCCGGGCAGCACCCCGGCGTCGAAGGCGGTGATCCCGCGCCGGACGGCGGTGTGGGCCAGCGCGCCGATCAGCAGCCGTCCCACCCCGCGGTGCTGCCAGGGGTCGGCGACCAGCACGGCCAGCTCGGCGCGGGTGCGGTCGGCGGGGTCGCGGATGTACTCGGCGACGCCCACCATGTCGTAGTCGGCCAGCGCCACCAGGGCCTCGTGGTCCCAGTGGTCGAGCCGGTCCAGGTGCCGCACGTAGATCTCGGGGATGCGCGGGGTGCCGATGAAGAACCGGAAGTACAGGCTGCGCTCGGACAGGCGGTCGGACATGCGGCGCAGCCGGGGCGCGTCGGTGATGCCGTAGGGGCGCACGCGGAGGTCGCTCAGCTCCAGGGTCCGGCTCTCACTGATGAGTTGTGTCATGAAACCCATTGGACCTCGTTGAGTTTCATGAAGCAACTCAAGATGCGTCACACAGCGCCGCGGCGTTGCCGTTAAGCGGATGTCCGGGCGCCCGGGCCGGGCCTGGCCTCCACGTCGGTGGGGCCCAGCGGCGCGCCGCAGGAGTCGCAGGTCAGGCGGTCGGTCAGGGTGCCGCCGCAGCCGCGGTGCACCACCAGCACCGGCGGGCCGTCGGTGGCGTAGTAGCGGTCGCCCCACTTCAGCAGCATCATCATCGCCGGCCACAGCCCCACGCCCTTGCGGGTCAGCCGGTACTCATAGCGGTCGGGGCGCTCCTGGTAGCGCTGCTTGCGCATGATGCCCTCGGCGCACAACCGGTTCAGCCGGTCGGCCAGCACGTTGCGCGCCACGCCCAGATGCTCGGCGAAATCGTCGAAGCGCCGCACCCCCTCGAACGCGGCGCGGATCACCAGCAGCGTCCACCGGTCGCCCACCACCTCCAGCGACCGGGCGATCGAGCAGTTCTGGTTCTCGTAGGTACGGGGCAGCGCCACGCCTTTCAGACTACCCGCGTTGCGTCACACAACGTGGCCGTGCGCAACCGGCTCCGAAAGGCGCGCCGGCCGCGGCGCCCCCGAGGGCGGGGGCGGCCACGGCCGGCGAACAGGGAAAGGTGTACGGGGAAAGGGGTGTTACTTCAGCTTCTTGCCCGCCGACATCAGGTCCTGGCAGGCCTGCACCACGCGGGCGGCCATGCCGGCCTCGGCGGCCTTGCCGTAGGAGCGCGGGTCGTAGGTCTTCTTGTTGCCGACCTCGCCGTCCACCTTCAGCACGCCGTCGTAGTTGCGGAACATGTGGTCGGCGATCGGGCGGGTGAAGGCGTACTGGGTGTCGGTGTCGATGTTCATCTTGATCACGCCGTAGGACACCGCCTCGCGGATCTCCTCCAGCGTGGACCCCGAGCCGCCGTGGAAGACCAGGTCGAACGGCTTGTCCTTGCCGTACTTGGCGCCGACGGCCTCCTGGATCTCCTTGAGCACCTGCGGGCGCAGCTTCACGTGGCCCGGCTTGTAGACGCCGTGCACGTTGCCGAAGGTGGCGGCCAGGATGTAGCGGCCCTTCTCGCCCACGCCCACGGCCTCGGCGGTGGCCAGGGCGTCCTCGGTGGTGGTGTAGAGCTTCTCGTTGATCTCGCCGACGATGCCGTCCTCCTCACCGCCGACGACGCCGATCTCCATCTCCATGATGGTGCGGGCCTTGACGCACTCCTCCAGCAGCTCCGCGGCGATCTGCAGGTTCTCCCGCAGCTCCACCGCCGAGCCGTCCCACATGTGGGACTGGAACAGCGGCTCCTGGCCCTTGGCCACCCGCTCCTGGGAGATCTTCACCAGCGGACGCATGAAGCCGTCCAGCTTCTCCTTGGGGCAGTGGTCGGTGTGCAGGGCGATGTTGACCGGGTACTTGGCGGCCACCACCCGGGCGTACTCGGCGAAGGCGACCGCGCCCGTCACCATGTCCTTGACGGCGGTGCCGGACAGGTACTCGGCGCCGCCGGTGGAGATCTGGATGATGCCGTCGCTCTCGGCCTCGGCGAAACCGCGCAGGGCGGCGTTCAGGGTCTGGCTCGAGGTCACGTTGATCGCGGGGTAGGCGAAACCCTCCGCCTTGGCGCGGTCGAGCATCTCCGCGTAGACCTCAGGGGTCGCGATGGGCATTGCGCAAGTCCTCTCTCTTCACGCCTGTCCGCAGCGAGGTGCCATGACCAGCCCTGTGACTGGGGCCCGCCCCTCGGGGCTACGCCACCGGCCAGCCTAGGGCCAAGTATCCCGGAGTGTCGCAGGTGAAACACAGCCGGGGCGCGCTGGAGCGGTCCCAAGGCCGCGGGAGGGGACCGCCGGGACGGCGGAGCAGGCTGGGGCGAATGAGAGTGGGCGGTCTGCCGCTTCGGGGGGAAAGGCGAGCTCCAGCCGGTTAAGCTCGCCGTGTGGATCTCGCGTTGAACTTCCTTGACCCGCAGTCCCTGATCGTCGCCTTCGGCGTGGTCGGCGTGCTGGCCATCATCTTCGCCGAGACGGGGCTGCTGTTCGGCTGCATCCTGCCCGGTGACTCGCTGCTGTTCGCGGCCGGCATCTTCACCGTGGGGTCGGCGGCCGCCGGCATCGGACTGGACCAGCCGCTGTCGCTGCCGGTGCTGCTGGTCGGGGGGCCGATCTGCGCCATCGCGGGAGCCCAGCTGGGGCACTGGCTCGGCGCCAAGTACGGGCGCAAGCTGTTCGACCGTCCCGACTCCAGGATCTTCCGCCAGGAGTGGGTGGAGCGCGCCGAGTACTACTTCGACAAGTTCGGCCCGGCCAAGGCCGTGGTGCTGGCCCGGTTCATCCCGATCGTGCGGACCTTCCTCAACCCCCTGGCCGGGATCTTGGGCATGGACGCCCGCAAGTTCTTCGTCTGGAACGTGATCGGCGGGATCATCTGGACCGACGGGCTCTTCATCGCCGGGCACTTCCTCGGTTCGAAGATCCCGAACATCGAGACCTACATCCTGCCCGGAATCATCGTGATTGTCCTGCTTTCGGTGATTCCGATCGTCCGTGAGGTGATGAAAGGACGCCGCGAGGCGCGCAACGGCGGCCCCGAAGAGCCCCGACCGTCGCTGAGCGGTGAAAGTTCTCGCTAATCTCCCCATGTGGGACGTCATCGGTCGGACCCTAGAGGTCTAGCGCGCATATTCGTTGCGGCCCTGGCGGTGCTGGCAGCAGTGGCTCTGGTCGTGATCGGCGGTTACGCGCTGATCAATGCGCTCACCTCACCGGCACCGGGCCCCGCCCCGAGCGACACGGTCTCCAGGGAGCTGGACGCCGGTGACTCCGGCCAGTCGGCCGGCTCTTCGCAGATCCCGTTGCAGATCACCGTCACCGGCCCGCCCACCAACGTCTTCGTCCAGGTGGCCGGCGGCGGCGAGGTCCTGCAGAAGGGGATACTCGCCACCGGCGAGACCCGCATGTACACCCAGACGCCGCTGAACGTCGTCGTGGAGGACTCCAGCGCGGTCGTGGTGCGGATCTACGGCAAGGTCGTCGAGGACGGAAACGGCCGCGGCCGTGGCGAGTGGATCGTGGAGGCTCCGGAGGATTGACAGGCGCCCCCGCCGGTTCCGCGGCCGGGAGACCGGATCGCCGGAACCGGCGGCGGGCACGATGCGTTCCCGGCGGCCGTCAGCCGACGCCCAGATCGGCGACCCGGTAGGCGGAGCGGTACTCCAGCCCTTCGGCGCGGATGCGGTCGGCGGCTCCCCGCTCCACGATGGTCGCCACCGCCACCACTTCGGCCCCCGCCTCGCGCAGCGCCTGCACGGCGGTCAGCACCGAACCACCGGTGGTCGAGGTGTCCTCCACCGCCAGCACACGCCGGCCCGCCACGTCCGGGCCCTCGATGCGGCGCTGCAGGCCGTGCGTCTTGCCCGCCTTGCGAACGACGAACGCGTCGAGCCTGCGGCCCCGGGCGTGGGCGGCGTGCAACATGGCCGTGGCCACCGGGTCGGCGCCCAACGTCAGCCCGCCCACCGCCTCGTAGTCCAGGTCGGCGGTCAGGTCGAGCATCACCCGCCCCACCAGGGGGGCGGCCGTCCCGTCCAGCGTCACCCGGCGCAGGTCCACATACCAGGTGGCGCGCTGCCCGGAGGAAAGCACGAAATCGCCGTGCACCACGGCCTTTTTCTTGATCTCTTGCAGCAGCTCTTCGCGGTCGTTCACGCCAAGAACCCTAGTCGCGGCGTATCGTGGCGAAGCGCAGGCGGTGCGCCTTCCGCCTGATGCCGCGCCGTTTCCACAGCATGGGGTAGCGCCTTGACGCCCGGTTCGATGATCCTGTTGCACCCTCCCCGCACCACCGCCGGCCTGTGGGGGGAGCTTCCGGAGGCGCTGCGCTCCCACGGGCTGGATGTGATCGCCCCCGATATCCGGGAGGAGGAGGGGATGCGGTACGTGGCGCGGGCCTCGCTGGTGATCTCCGCGGCCGCCCCGAACCCGCCGCTGGTGCTGGTGGGCGGCGGTGATGCGGGGCCGCTGCTGCCGGCCGTGGCCGCCGCCCAGCGCGCCGCCCACCGCACGGTGGGCGGTTATGTGTTCCTGGACGCCGAACTGCCCGTCCCCCGCCGGTTCACCGACCATGATCACCACGGCCACGGCGCACCTCCCGTCCCGGCGGACTGGCCGGACGCCCCGTGCGGGTACCTGAGCACGCGCGGGGAGCGGACGCCGCCGGTGCGCCTGGCCCGGCTGCGCGGCTGGCAGGTCGCCGCCCTGCCCGCTGGCGGGGACCTGGCCCGGGCGCTGAGCGACCTGGTGCGCGCGCTCTAAGACGCCCCCTGGGCGCGCCCGTCCGGCCGGGGCGGCGGGCCACCGGCCGGACGGGAAGCGAGATCAGGAGGTCTTGAGCAGGTCGTCCAGCATGGCGTCGTAGTCGTCCTCGGGACGGCCGAGGTCGACCCGGGTCCGGTAACGCAGCCTCAGCAGCCCTTCCAGGCTGTCTTCGGCGATCTCCACGTCCTCCTCGCCGCGCTCGCGCAACGCCAGCACCAGCTCGACGCCCGCCGTCGCCCAGTCGTGGGCGCCCTCGGGGTCGCCGTGCGCGTACAGCACCTCCGCGACGGTCCGGTAGACCTCGGGGTCGCGGGGCTCGTCCGCGCGGATCTGCTCGATCAGGTCCCGGGCCTCGTCGGCGCGGTCCAGCTCGAACAGGGCGTCGGCGAGGTAGGCGCGCGGGTCGCCGTAGGTCTCGCCGCCGTCCTCGATGGCCTGGCGGTACAGCTCGGCCGCCTTGGCGTGGTCGCCCGCGTGCTGCCACTGCTCGCCGGCGCGCAGCAGCACCTTGGCGCGGGAGACCCCTCCGGACACCGACGCGGCCAGCTCCGACAGGCGCCGCGCCGCCGACGCGTGATCGCCAGTGCGCAGGGTGTCGAACTCCAGATCGTCGAGGTCGTCTTCCGTCACGTGCGTCACACTTCAACGCTACCCGCCGGCCGGGGCTCGAAGCGGAGTATTTGCGGATGTGAGCGAATCGGATTCGGCTCGCCCGGCGTCCGGAGCCCGCCGCGACCCGGACGGCCCCCGTCCTCATCGAGAGCGTCCTGTTGCGGAAGGGTGGCCTTTCCTCGCAACGCCGGATGGGGCTAGTTGAGGGCTCCCTGCCGTTGTTTCAGGAAGTTCTCATACAGGTCGTGCAGCTCGTGGACGCGGCTGAGCCGGATCCCCCGCTCGCCGTGGAAGGCGACCGTCAAAGTGGACTCCACCAGCAGCTCGCGCCCGTGCTTGCGCAAGATGCGCTGGTAGAACCGGCAGCGCACGCTCTGCACCTCTATGCGGGTGCAGACGATCAGCTCGTCGCGGTACAAGGCGGGCGAGTGGTAGCGCACGTTCATCTCGGTGACCACCAGGGGCCAGTCCCGGCGGTCGATGCCTATCTGATCGGCCAGGTCCTCCCGGCCGGCCTCCAGGAAGTTCAGGTAGCTGACGAAGTACACGTGCCCCTGCATGTCGCAGTCGTTCCAGCCGACCTTGACCGGGGTCTGGATCCAGTGGCTCATGCGCGCTCCTAGCGGATTCGGTACGGACAACTGGGCTGGTCACCGGGCGGTGAGCCCGCCGTCCACGACGAGGTTCGTCCCGGTGATGTACGAGGCGGCGTCAGAGAGCAGAAAGTGCACCGCGGCGGCGATCTCGGCCGGGGCGCCCGGCCGGCCCAGCGGGGTGTCCGCCGCGATGCGGTCGACGAACCCGGCGGGCAGGCCGTCGGTGAGCGGGGTCCGCACGATCCCGGGCGAGACGGCGTTGACCCTGATGCGCTGCGGGGCGAACTCCAGCGCCGCGGTCCGCGTCATCGACACGATCGCGCCCTTGGCCGCGTGGTAGGCCACCGCGGCGCCCGTCCCGATCAACGCGAACACCGAGGAGAGGTTCACGATGGAGCCGCCCCCCGCCAGCCGCATCAGCGGTGCCAGCGCGCGCATGCCCAGCCATGTCCCGCGCTGGCACACGTCCACGACGGTGGACCACTCCTCCTCGCCGAGGGACTCCACCCCGTGCAGGCCGTGCACGCCGGCGTTGTTGACCAGCAGTTGCGGACGCCCGAACGCCCGGCAGGCGGTCCGGCAGACCGCCTGCCAGTCCGCCGGCGAGGTGACGTCCAGCCGCGCCGCCAGCGCCCGGCCGGGATGACCCTCCTCCCGCAGCCGCCGTGCCACCTTCTCGGCCCCGGCCACGTCCACGTCGGCGAGCACCACGCCGGCGCCGTCGGCGACCAGCGTCCGCGCCACCGCCGCGCCGATGCCGCCGGCGGCTCCCGTCACCACGGCGACCCTGCCGCTCAGCCCGGGACGCCCCATCACCGGCTCCCCAGCCAGGCGATGGCGGCGGCCCGGCCCGCCGCATGGGTCAGTGACACGCGGGGGACACCGAGCCCGGCCCGCTGCGCCCGTTCCAGCAGCTCGCCGTGGAGCCGGACGCGGACCGGCCCGGTGTCCTCGCGGATCAGCTCGATCTGGTGCCGGCAGTGCCGGAGGTCGCCGCCCAGCAGCCGGCTCACCGCCCGCTTGGCCGCCACCCGCGCGCCCATGTGCTCCTCGGCCCGCAGGAAGCCCAGGCAGTAGGCCAGCTCGGCGGCGGACAGCAGGTCGTCGGCCTCGGCGCGCAACTGCGCGCCGAGGGAGACGACCTCCAGCTGGATCGAACCGTGCGGCATCTCACCCGTCCCAGGCGGTGAGCACCGCCGAGGCGTAGGTCCCGCCCCAGCCGATGGCGTTGACCAGATAGGCGTCCCGCCGTGCCGCGCCGGCGGGGACGGACGTGCGCAGGGCCGGCACGGGCAGCGGTTCACAGAGCCCCCGGATCGGCGGCAGCCAGCCCGAACGGCAGCTCTCCAGCGCGCTGACCAGCGACAGCAGCGGAGTGGTGGCGTTGATGTGCCCGCTCTGCCCGCTCAGGCAGGCCACCTGCGCCCAGGGCAGCACCCGGCCGATGGCCCTGGCCTCCAGCAGATCGATGGAGCGGACGCCGCGGGCGTCGCCGTACACGCCGCCGACCCGCTCGGGGGGAATGCCGGCGTCGGCCAGCGCCCGCGTCATGCATTCCGCCAGCGCCGCCCCGGTGGGATCGTTGCCGGCCACCCGGTGGGCGTCGGCGGTGATGGCGTGTCCGCCGAACTCGGCCGCGATCGCCGCCTTGCGCCGCTCCGCGTGCTCGGCGGACTCCAGCACCACGGCGACCGCGCCGGCGCCCAGCGCCATCCCCGAGCGCCGCCGGTCATACGGCCGCACCTGGGTCTCGGTGAGCAGGCCGAGCCGGTCGAAGCCCAGGTGCAGCAGCGGGGTCAGCTCGTCGGCGGCGACGGCGATCATCACGTCCGCCCGGCCCTGGCGGATGAGGTCGGCGGCGTACCCGACGGCCGTCAGCCCCGCCGCGCAGCCGGTCGCCACGGTCGACAGCGGGCCCTTGATCTGGAAGGCCAGGCAGGCGTGCCCGGCGGCGGCGTTCATCACCGAGTTGGGGAACAGCCGCGGGTTGACCCGGTGCGGCCCCTCCTTGATGATCGTCTCGCTGAGCGCGGCCACCGTCTCCATCGGCCCGGTCCCGGTGCCGAAGATCATGCCGACGCGTTCGCTTTCGGCCCGGGAGACCTGGTAGCCGGCGTCCTGCAGCGCCAGCCGGGTGGCGGCCAGCGTCAGCAGGCCGAGCTGGTCGAGCCGGCGGGCATAAGAACGGTCCACCAGCCGCCGGTGCCGCTCGTCGGGCAGCTCGGCCGCCAGCCGGCTGCGGGCCCCGCCGATGTCCAGCCGTTCCGCGGGACGGACGGCCACCGCCCCCTCCCGGAGCGCGCGCAGGAACTCGGCCCTGCCGGTGCCCAGCGGGGAGACCACGCCGGCACCGGTCACCACGACCCGGCGCGGGGCCGGGCGGCGTCGGGGGCCGGGGCGGCGGCCGAGCAGGATCGAGCAGTTGTTGCCGCCGAAGGCGAAGGAGTTCGACAGCACCGTCTCGATGCGGTGCGGGCGGCCCCGGCCGGGGACGATGTCGCGGGCGGGGGTGCGGTCGGGCGCGACGTTGACCGTCGGGGGCAGCACCTGGTCGCGCAGCGCCAGCACGCACATCGCCGCCTCGATCGCCCCGGCCGCGCCGAGCGTGTGCCCCACCTGCGACTTGGTGCTGCTGACCGGGGGACGCTGCGGGTCGGGGAACAGGTTGCCGAAGGCCCGCAGCTCCGCGCTGTCGTTGGCGGGGGTTCCGGTGCCGTGCCCGCTGACGTAGTCCACCTCCTCCGGCCCGCACGCCGCCTCGGCCAGCGCCCCCGCCATGGCGCGGCGGGCCCCCTCGCCGCCCGGGTCGGGGGCGGTGGCGTGGTGGGCGTCGCTGGTCAGCGCGTACGACAGCACGTGCCCGAGCACGGTGGCGCCGCGCGCCGCGGCGTGCGACTCGGTCTCCAGCACCAGGATCGCCGCGCCCTCTCCCAGGCTGAGCCCGCCGCTGCGGGAGTAGGGGGCGCACGGCTGGGAGTCCAGGGCCTTGAGGCTGTCGAACCCGGCCAGCGACAGGATGTCGATGGGGTCCACGCCGCCGGCGAGCATGACGTCGGCCCGGCCCAGCCGCAGCGCGTCGGCCGCGTAACCGATGGCGTTCGCGCCCGCCGCGCAGGCGTTGGAGATGACGACCTTCGGTCCTTTGGCGCCGAAGGCGGTGCTCAGCTCGTCCGCCGAGGTGTACAGCGGATAGGACAGCAGGTGGGTGCGGTCGGTCTCCTCCAGGCCGCGGTGGATGAGCTCGGCGTGGAACCGCTCGCCGGACTCCAGCCCGCCGACCGAGGTGCCGATGGCCACGCCGAAGCGGTAGGGGTCCAGCTGCCGGGGGTGCAGTCCGGCCGACTCGATCGCGGCCTGCCCGACCTGCAGCGTCATCGTGGTGGCCCGGTCCCGCCGCTGCGGCCCCGATCTTGGCAGTTGCACCATCTCGGCCGAGTAGCGGCAGGTCAGGGTGGACACGTCGATGTGCCGGGTGGGGCGCACGCCGCACTCTCCGTCGCGGACCGCGCGCCACACCTGCTCGGTCTGGGAACCCAGCGCGCACACCACCGCCAGGCCCGTGATGACGACGCCTTCGGGGGCGTGTTCCCGAGTGTTCGCCGATGCCATCGGGATCACTCCGGCTTGACGTTGAAGCTCGCCGGGATCAGGAACGGGGCCGACACCGTCCGCACCGCGGGCGAGGCGGCGCCCGCCAAGGTGAGCTCCACGTCGACGGCGGCCACCGTCTCATCCAGCCGTGCCGTGCCGATCACCCGGCCCAGGCCGGGGGAGCGCACGGCGTGCGTGACCTCGCCGACCGGCTGGCCCTCGATGGACAGCGCGGTGCCGGGGGCGGGCGGGGCGGCCAGCTCCGGATCGGCCGTCCAGCACACCGGGCGGCGCGGGAAGCCCTCGTCGATCCGGCGGGCCAGGGCCTCCTTGCCGCGGAAGTCGTGGTGCATGTCCACCATCCACTGCAGGCCGACCTCGAAGGGGAAGCACTCCCGGCCGCCTTCGGCGTCCAGGTCGACGAAGCGCATCTCGGTGCGGCAGATGTCCAGTGCGGCCGACCCCACGGGCAGCGCTCCCAGCGAGCGCAGCTCCTGCCGCAGTTCCTCGGCGCCGGCCGCATCGATGTGGAACTTGTAGCCGTACTCGCCGGTCACGCCGGTCCGGCTGAGGAGCAGCTCATGGTCGCGCCAGCGCACCGTGGTGAAGCCCCGGTAGGCCAGCGAGCTGACCGGGAAGGACAGGAAGTGCTGGGCGATGCGGAAGGAGGCCGGCCCCTCGACCCCGAACACCCGCCGGGCCGGGCTGACGTCGGTGAGCTCCACGTAGTCCAGCGACTCGGCCACCGCCCGCAGGTGCTCCCAGGTGCGGGCGCGCCGCGCGGGCTCGACCTCGACCAGGAACTCCGTCCCCTGGCAGTGGACGAGCACGTCGGAGATGACATGCCCGGCGTCGTCGAGCACCAGGGCGGTGGAGGACTGCTCCTCCAGCAGGAACTCGATGTTGCGGGTGGTGACCTCGTTCAGGAACCTGATCGCGCCCGGTCCCTGAACCTGGAACAGCCCGATCCCCTGGTAGTCGATGAGGCCGCAGCCGTTGCGCAGCGCCGTGTACTCGTCCTCGATCGAGGTGTGCACTTCGTTCATGTCGGACGCCTGTCTCCTCTTCGCGGTCGGACGGAGGGAGTTGTGCGGCCGCGGCGTGCGGGCGGGGGTGGACGGGCACCGCCGCCCGTCGCCGAACGCCGGCCGGAACGGAAAGGGGGCTTCGGTGAGCCGTTTCCAACGCGCCGCTGCCGCGGGCCGCAGCCGATGCCGTGACCTGCGGCGTCACGACCTCGGGCACGTGCGTGAAAAGGCTCAGTGGTCGGTGCGTTCGGTGACGCCCAGCCGGGCGGTCATGACCAGGTCACGGCCCACCGAGATCTGGCCTTGGACGGACATCAGGGAGCCGACGCGGGTGGTGGTCTTCGCTTTGATCAGCAGCTGGTCGCCCGGGCGCACCGGCTGCAGGAACTTCACCCGGCTGATCTCCGCGAGGTAGCCGACCCGGCCGGCCGCCGCCGACAGGTCCGCCGAGCCGGCCGCGCTGAGCGCGCCCGAGCCGTAGACGACGGCGGCGAGCTGGGCGATGCACTCCACCAGCAGCACGCCCGGGTAGATCATCCGGCCGGGGAAGTGACCGGCCAGCACCGGATCGCTGACGGAGATGTTCTTGATGGCCGTGCCCGCCACCCCCGGCTCCAGCTCGATCACCCGGTCCAGCAGCAGGAAGGGGTGACGGTGCGGGAGCATCCGGGCGATGTCGTCGGCGTCGAGCGCGGCGAACGCAGGCGCGACGGTCACGGCAGGTTCGCCTCCAGGTGGTCCACCAGGCGGTTGATGGACATCAGGCTCTCCCGGTCGTCGTCGTCGATCACGACGTCGAACTCCTCCTGGATGGAGACGGCCAGCTCCAGGGTGTCGATGGAGTCCAGTTCCAGCCCCCGGCCGAACAGGGGCTGGTCGTCGCCGATCAGCGCCGGGTCCACGTCCAGGTCGAGCCGGTCGACGATCAGTTTCTTGACGGCGCTGCACAGCTCCTGGCGGCGGGCCGCCCGGCTGCGGGCCTCGGCGAGGGTCATGGGCATGAGCTGTCTCCTTTCTGGACGGGATGGGGGATGGGGCGGCGGCCGGCGATCAGCTGGTCAGCCCGCCGTCGACGACCATCACCGCGCCGGTCACGTAGGAGGCCTCCTCCGACAGCAGGAAGCGGACCAGCGGGGCGACCTCCTCGGGGCGTCCCACCCGGCCGAGCGGGACGTGCTGCAGGTGCTCCTTGAGCCGGCCGGGGGGCATCGCCCGGGTCATCGCGGTGTCGATGAAGCCGGGGGCGACGGCGTTGACCCGCACGCCGTACTGGCCCAGTTCGTTGGCCAGGACCCGGACGAGGCTGAAGAGCCCTGCCTTGGAGGCGGCGTAGTTGACCTGCCCGGCCGGCGGGACGAGCCCGCTGGTGGAGCCGACCGCCACGATCGCCCCGCGGCGCCGGGCCAGCATCATCCGCCCGGCCGCCTGGCAGCACAGGAAGGCGCCGGTGAGGTTGGTGTCGATCACCGACTGCCACTTGCGCCGGCTCATCATCAGCGCGTATCCGTCGTCGGTGATGCCGGCGTTGCTGACGAACAGGTCCAGCCCGCCGTAGTCGGCCTTGACGGTGCGGAACATCCGGCTGATCGCCTCCGGGTCGCCGACGTCGGCCCGGATCAGCGCCGAGTCCGGCGACAGGGCCCGTATCTCGGCCAGCGCCCGCTGCGCGGCCTCCTCGTCCCTGCGGTAGTTCAGCAGGACCCGCGCGCCGCCCTCGGCGAGGCTGCGGGCGATCGCCAGCCCGATGCCCTTGGACGCGCCCGTCACCAGGGCCACCTTGCCCTCAACGTTCATCGCCGGGCCTCCATGGTCGAAAAGGGGGTGGTTTCGGGGCGGCCGCCGCCAAGGGGCGGCGCGGTGCCCTGCCGTGCGGGCCGCCACAGGTCCGGCATCCGGAGGGCCTGCTGTGCGCTGTGGTGCTTGGCCTGGCGGGCCAGCTCCCGGCCCAGCCCGGTGAGCACCCGGCCCGGCCCGGTCTCGATGAAGGTCCGCGCGCCGTGCTCCAGCAGGGCGGCCACGCACCGGTCCCAGCGCACCGGGGCGGTGATCTGGCCGCGCAGGACGTCCCGGTAGGCGTCGATGTCGGTGACCTGACGTCCGGTCACGCTGGACACCAGCGGCAGGCGCGGCGGTCGCAGTCTCACCCGGTCCAGGGCGGAGGCCATCTCCCGTTCGGCGGGCTCCATCAGCGGGCTGTGGTAGGCGCCGCCGACGGGGAGCCGGCGGGCGCGCAGCGCCCCGGCGTCGCGGGCCTGGGCGATCAGCAGCTCGACCGCCTCGGCGTGCCCGGACACCACCAGTTGCCGGTGGGTGTTGTGATTGGCGATGACCACCGTCTGCCCGGAGCGGTCGGCCACCTGCCGGCACATCTGCTCGAGTCGTTCGGCGGGGATCCCGACGATCGCCGCCATGGCGCCCGGTGTGCGGCGCGCGGCCCGGGCCATCGCCTTGCCCCTGGTGTGGACGAGGGAGAGCGCCTGTTCCCAGTCCAGGCAGCCGGCGGCCAGCAGCGCGGTGTACTCGCCCAGGCTGTGCCCGGCCACGGCGGCGGGACGGCACCCCCGCTCGGTGAACGCCCGCCAGTGGGCCGCGCCGGCCACGAACACCAGGACTTGCGCGACCTCCGGGTCGGCGAGGGCGGCGGCGTCGGCGCGGTGCATCAGCTCCCAGACCGCCAGCCCGGTGGCGGTCTCGGCCCGGGCGGCCAGTTCCCTGGCCACCGGTCCGCAGGCGGCCAGGTCGCGTCCCATTCCTGGGTACTGGCTGCCCTGGCCGGGGAAGACGAAGACCGGCGCGGCCGGTGACGCGGTCGTCTCCATCATGACCGTCCCGTGGTTCCGATCGCCCAGCCCAGGACCAGTCCCGGAGCCCACTCGGCGGCGCCCGCGCGCAGCTCCTCCCCGGACCGGGCCGCCGCGCGCTCCCGGACGGGGCCGTGCAGGCGGACCCGGCGGTGCAGCGCGTCCCCGGCGGCCGGGCCCACCTCGATGTCGCGCAGCCGTCCTCCCGGCGGCAGCCCGCCGAGCGCCTTGACGACGCTTTCTTTGATGGAGAACCGGATGGCCGCCTCGGTGATGAACCGGTCGCCCGCCAGCCGGCACTCGCAAAGCTCCCGCTCGGTCAGGGCGCGCGCCAGCACCGCGGGCCCGGTGCGTTCCGCGGCGCGGCCCAGCCGCAGCGCGTCGGCCAGGTCGACCCCTCCCGAGTCGGTGAAGCGGGCGCCGTCCGCGGCGGACAACGACCATCCCCCGCATCCGCCGAGGCCGGTCGCCGGCCCGGCGGGAGTGATCCTCCAGTGGCCGTGCGAGGTGTTCATATCGTGCTCATTTCTCGATCGTCGGATCGGTGGTGGTCTTGGGTTCCGCCGCGCGGCTCCAGCAGCATGCACAGCTGATGCGCCTGGGCCAGCAGCGTTCCGGGAGCGCTCCATATGTCGATGTGCTGGTCGCACAGTCCGGAATGCGCCAGCCGGGAATGCGCGACGACCAGCAGATGTTCCCGGCCTGGTTCCCGCAGGTCGCCGGGAGCGTTCCGAAAGTGGATGTTCATGCTGAGCGTGGCCATGGTTTTCGGCTCCGGAAGCCGGGTGAACATGGCCGGCATCCAGCAGTCGCTCAGCACGGTGAGCAGTGCTTCTTCGTTTTTGCAGAACAGGTCCCTGGGGCGGACCCAGGAGGCGGTTTGCGAGTCGGTCGCCCCGCTGAACGGAAGTGCGCCCAGACAGGGTCTATGTTCGAATTGAGTAAAGAATTCTGGAAGCAGGTCGGGGATTTCGGGAAGTACTTGGCAAAGGTCGGCTTCGGGGACGTTCGGCATGGCCGCCTCGGTGAACTCCGGGCCGGACAGGCCGGGGGTGAAGGTCGCCGTCGCGGTCAGCGCAAGGCGCTCTCCCTGGCTCACCCGTGCCTGCGCGATGCCCGTCCGTCTCCCGGTGTGCTCGACATTCGTGCTGATCAGAACGGGTCCCGGGGTGACGGGGGAGGCGAAGTGGACGCTGAGCGAGCGGGCCCGCCACCCGTCGCCGAATGCGCCGGCCAGCGCCTGCAACGCGGTGGCGGCCAGGTACCCGCCGTTTGCTCCGACCTGCGACTTCCAGCCTTGCGGAATCTCTTCAAGGCGTGTTTCGGGGATTCTTGAACTGCTTTCAGCAGATGTATGTGAATCCACGAGTTCGGCCCCAGTCAAATTTGTGTGATGTGTTGTGTTGATATGACGTTAAAATGCGGAGTGAGGGGCGTCAATGTGAGGTGAATCACTGTTTCAAATCTGCGGCGGAGGTTTGGGGCGGCATGCCGGAGCAGATTTATCGGGTGTCCCAAAATGTGGTGGCAGAAATGCCGTATCGAGGGTTGGTGGCGGTGTCGCCGGCCCGTGCCGCCGGTTCGGCTCATTCAAATGTCCGGCGCCTGGAACGGGCCGCCGGCGGGCCGGTGAGGAGCGGCGGTTTTCGGGGCGGCCTGGATGCGGCGAGATGGTGACCACGCTCCTAGGCATAACGGTCTGGGAAATGTGGTCGCAGGGCGGCGTGAGCTTAAGAAGCGCTAATCGCCGCCATCGCCCAGCAGCCATAGCGGCCGCCGGGGGACCAGCAGCATGGCCAGGAACGCCGTGCCCGCTCCCAGCGCCCCCAGCAACGGGAGCACCTGGGCGGCCGCCTCGGCCGCGGCCTGCTGCGGACCGACCGCCGGGGCGTGGTCGGTCATGGTCTCCATGTAGATCGACCCGGCGAAGGTGAGCGCGACCGCTCCCCCGATCTGCCGGAAGAAGGTGACCTTGCCGGTGGCGGTCCCGATGTGCTCGATCGGGACGCTGTTTTGCACGGTGATGGTCAGTCCGGACAGCATCGGCCCGATCCCCAGGCCCAGGGTCGCCATCCACACCGACAGCACCGGCAGGGGGGTGTCCGCCTCCAGCCACAGGAAGCACACCGCGCCGATGCCCGTCAGCAGTTGCACGGAGGCCAGCAGGAGTTTGTAGCGCCGGGTGGCCCCGATGATCGCACCGGCGGCGAAGCTGCCCACCACGATGCCGATCAGCAGCGGGTAGATGAGCACCCCGGAGGCCACGGCGCTGTAGTCACGGGCGTCCCGCAGGTAGCGGGGCAGGAAGATGATGGCCGAGTACATCGCGAAGGCGGTGGCGAAGGATGCCACGTTGGTCGCGGTGTAGACGGGGTTGCGGAACAGGCCCAGGGGGATCAGCGGCTCGCTGACCCGAAGCTCGATGAGCAGGAAGACCGCCAGCAGCGCGAGGGCGGCCAGCAGGTACCCCAGCACCGGCCAGTCGGTCCAGTGGTGCAGGCGGCCGTCGGCTCCGGTGAGCCCCTTTTGGGTGAGCCCCACCATCAGCAGGCTGACCGCCGCGGAGAAGACCGCGATCCCCAGGTAGTCGGGCCGGGCCCGCTCGGCCGTGCCCGGGCGGTGGGGCAGCCGGATCACCACCACGGCGGCCAGCACCACCCCGATGGGCACGTTGACCAGGAAGATCCAGGGCCAGCCGGCATGGTCGTTGAGCAGGCCGCCCAGCATGGGGCCGGTCACGTAGCTCACCCCCATGACGGCGCCGATCCAGCCCTGCACCTTGCCCATCGCCCTGCCCGGGAACAGGTCGAACAGCAGGGCCAGCGACAGCGGGATCAGCGCGCCGGCGCCCAGTCCCTGCAGCGCGCGCGCGGCGATGAGCTGCCAGGAGGTCTGCGCCAGGGCGCACAGCGCCGAACCGGCGATGAAGATCCCCAGTCCGGTGAGCAGCAGCGGCTTGCGCCCGTACACATCCGACAGCCGTCCATACAGCGGGACGCTGACCGTGGTGGTGAGCAGGTAGGCGGAGACGAACCAGGAGTAGAGGTTCTCGCCGCCGATGTCGGCGGTGATGTCCGGCAGCGCCGGGCCCACGATCGTCTGGTCCAGCATGGACAGGAACATCCCGCCCAGCACTGCGACCATCAGCCAGCGCGAGGGACCGGACTCCAACTCCCGGCCCTCGGTCGCGGGGGCCTGCGTTGCGGACATGACTGGCTCCCCTCCTGCCGGAGACGATGCCCATAAGATGACATGTAAGGCGATACATGTCAAAGGGTTCATGTAAGCACTGAGTGGTAGCATGGCCGAAGGAGGTGATCTATGTCGCTGCGCATGGCCGTGCTCGGCTTGTTGGCAGGGCTCGGTCCCGCCAGCGGATACGACCTGACCCAGCGCTTCGACGCCTCGCTCGCGTTCGTGTGGTACGCCCAGCACAGCCAGATCTATCCCGAGCTCAACCGGCTGGCCGCCGAAGGGCTGATCGAGGTCGCCCAGGAAGGACCCCGGGGACGCAAGACCTACGCGATCACCCCGGCCGGCCGGGAGGCCGTGACGCGCTGGCTGCAGCACGCCGAACCGGCCCCCACCCGCCGCAACGAGGGCGCGCTGCGCGCCTTCCTGCTCCCGCTGCTCGACCCCGCCGAGGCGGTCAAGGTGCTGCAGCGGGAGGCGGCCTTCTACGCCGAGCGCGTCAGGGAGCTGCAGAACCTGCGCGGCCTGGCCGACTCGGCTCCCCACCGGTTCGGGCGGCACGCCCTGGAACTGGGCATCCGGCAGATGACGGCCATCCGTGAATGGGCCGAGTGGGCGGCGCAGGACCTGGCCGGCGGCACCGAGGAGGTCGCGGAGAAAACCCCGGAGAGCAGCGAGTCCGCCGAGCGGTGAGCCTTATCCGCCGCCTGGCCTCAGGCTCCGGCAGTTCCTGAAGCCGGAGCGTGGGCGAAGAGCACCGCTGCGCAAGGGGGAGACGCCGCCCGGCGGCGATCCTTCAGCGGCGCGAGCGCTCCAGGGCGTCCCAGAAGCCGCGGCGCAGCGCGTGCCGCACCTCGTCGTGCAGCAGGAAGTCGATCGGCAGCGAGGACCCCTGCAGCAGCCGGGCCTCCAGGTCAGAGGGCATCCGCGGCTTGCGGGCCAGCACCGCCTCCAGCCACAGCGCGGGCGCGTCCCGGGCGACCGACTCGCCGAAGTCCTGGCCTTCCTTGTGCGCGGCCTTCACCGCGTCCGCCAGCGTGGGGGTGTTCTGCTGAGCCGCCGGCACCGGAGACAGCTGCTGGGGGCCGTTGTAGGGGGCGGGCGGTACGGCCGGCTGCGGTCCGGACGGGCGGGACGGCGGCGCCGCCGGAGCCGGGGAGGCGTTATAGGGGCCCGTTCCGCCGCCGGGCGCGGCGGGAGGAGAGGCGGGAGCCGGCGCGGTCGACGGCTGGACCGGCGGCGGGGGCAGCTGCGGCCCGGTGGAGGCCGCCGACGACCCGCCCGTGCCGCCCGCCCCGCTGAAACCCGCGCTCGGGGGCGGCGGCCCGGACGGCTGCTCCAGAGCGGACCCGCCCAAAGCGCGCATGCCGCCGCCATATCCCTGCCCGCCGTTCGCGTTGCCCGAAGGGGCCGGCGTCGCACCGGCGGTGGGCGAAGAGGACCCGCCGCCGACGGGCTGCCCGGTGATCGGGGAGCCGGGGGGCGGGCTGCTGAGCGGTCCGGTGGTCTGCAGCGGCGCGATCGTGGTGCGGCCGCCGCTGCCGGTGCTGCCGTGCCCGTTGGACAGCGGGGACACCGAGCCGCCCTTGCCCTGGTCGAGCCCGCTGATCAGATTGACGTAGGGGCGCAGGTGACCGGCGCCGATCTCGATCAGGTCGTCGCACTCTTGGCGCAGCACCCGGGAGATGGTCCAGTTGCCGTCCACCGCCACGTGCACCACGGTGACCCGCACGCCGAACTCCTGGGCCTCGGCGACGACCGGGGCCATGTCCTCGTCCCCGCCCACCAGCACCGCATCCGCGATGGCCCGGTTGCGGGCCAGCGTCATCAGATCCCGCTGGATCTCGGCGTCCACGCCCTCGCGGCGGCCCGGCCGGATGCGTCCCAGCCGCAGTTTGAGCCCGGGCAGGTCGGCCAGCGCCTCGTGCTCGGGGGAGCGCCGTCCCTCGACGGTGGCCTCATACCAGTAGCAGCGCAGCAGCGGCAGACCGGTGCGCTCGCGGCCCAGGTTGCTCAGCAGCTGCAGGAGCCCGGCGAAGTCCCAGGAGACGGCCTCGCGATGGCGGGTTCCATGCACCGCCATCGCGCCGTCTGCCAGCAGATAGCCGGCGTCCACGAACAGCGCACAGCGATCCATGCCGCACCGCCCTTCATCGATACGGGACCCCTTTTAGGGCCGACTCCGCGAACGGGCCGGGAGGACCGTCGTCGCTCCTGCCGGTGGCTCGCATACCGGTTATACGGACGCGGGCCTGCGCAGGGGCCCGGGCCTCACTAGCGTAATGAAGCCCTGCTGCGACGTAAGCCGTTACGACCTCTCGATCACAGATTCACAACGACAGCCCTCACCAACACTGCGACCGGGACGCTACCAGCAGTTCCGGCAGTCTGGAATGCCTCCCCATGATCTTTACAACGAGGTCACATAACGAGTCGATGGACAGGCGGCCGTCCGAATGATCGTTTTGGTCCGGATCAGGCCGACAGCGCGGCCGTGCCGCGTTCGGCGAGACGGCCGCCGCCGGTGGCGGCCTCCCAGCGCACCCGGCAGTCGCGGCCGGAGATCTCGATCGTGGCGATCATGTTGTCGAACCACGGCCCGCGGGTGATGCGCCACTTCAGCGGCGGCCGGGGGACGCCGGCCGCGGCGGCCAGCGCGCGCAGCGGCGCGGCCAGTCCCGGCTTGCAGGCCAGCACGTTGGCCCAGCGGAACGGGCCGGCCAGCGGGTTGCGCAGCGGGGAGCAGACCACCTGGGAGATCGGGGCGGCGCCGGTGACGGGGGCGGTCACCTTCGCCAGATAGGAGTAGTGCACGTCCCCGGACAGGAACGCCACGGAGGCCGGTGCCGGGCCGCGCTCCCCGCGCGCCACCGCCAGCACGTCGCGGGCCATCGTGCGGAAGGACGCCTCGAAGGCCGCCCAGTGCTCCAGGTCGGCGGCCTGCCGCATCCTCTCGCCGAGGCCGGCCAGGGCCCGTCCCCAGGCGCCGCCGGCCACCGCCTCGTTCCAGTTCTCGGCGTGGTGGATGGAGCGGGGCAGCAGATAGGGCAGCGAACTGGCGATCAGCAGGTGGTCGAAGCCGCCGCGCAGCTGCTGCGTCAGCCACCGCTGCTCGGAGTCGTCCAGCATGGCGCGCCGGCCGGGGGTCAGCAGCCGGGCGCAGCGGCTGTCCACCATGACCAGGCGGGTGCCGCCGAAGTCGCGGGTGAAGCTCCAGCGCGCGCAGGCGGGGTCCTTGTCGGCCCGCTCGGCGAACTCGTCCAGGATCTCGCCGGCGTCGCCGCCGGCCCGCCGCACCGCCGCATACAGCGAGTCGGCGGCCCGTTCCCGCGGCGACAGGTTGCCCAGGTGCTGGTAGATCCAGTACGAGCCGATCCCGCCGACGATGCGCCGCCGCCACCACGGCAGCGCCCACATCCGCTCGCGCCAGGCGTGGGAGGTGTTCCAGTCGTCCCGCACGTCGTGGTCGTCGAAGATCGTGTAGGTGGGGACGGTGGACAGCAGCCAGCGGACGGCCGGGTCGGTCCGCCAGGCCAGCCGGTACAGGTGGGCGTACTCTTCGAAGTCGGCCAGCTCGCCCACCGGCTCGCTGCCGGCGCCGCGCCGCCGGTGGATGAACTCCTCGATTTCCGGGCCCAGCTCGTCGGCGTACACCTGGTCGCCGATCATCAGCAGCGCGCTCGGCCACTCGGCGTCTTCGGAGGCGGCCAGCCGGTGCGCGTACGCCGACAGGGCGTCCGGTCCGTGCACGCCGCCGGGGTCGGGGCTGCGCCGGCAGGAGCCGAAGACCAGCCGCACCGCCTCGCCGGGCCGCCGGGTGCGGATCACGCTGGGCGGAAAGCGCCGCTCGCCCGGCTCGGGCCAGACGGGACGGCCGTCCAGCAGCACCCGGTAGGGGGTGCGCGACCCTGGTTCCAGGTCCGTCACCTCCACCAGGGCGTAGTGGTGGCCGTGGACGGTGAAGGTCGGCGCGGACGAGCCGAGCACCTCGACCGTGCAGGGGCGGTCGGTCTCCACCCAGACGGTCGCGGTGCGGTCGTCGACGTGGCGGAGCAGCGGCCCCAGAACCAGTTCGGTCATGCTTGGCATCTGTAGTGCACCCGGGGGGTGCGCGTCCACTGCGCGAAGCGGCGGATTCCGGCGCCTTGGGGAATCGGCTGCCAGCCCCGACTGGCGGACGCGGAGGATCTTCCGGCCGCGGCGGCGCCCGGTGGTGCTGGGAGAATTCGCGCTATCTGAGGGCTACCCGCGAGTAGCGACAATGGTCTACTCTGCCGTCATTGCCAGCTCAGGCTGGCAGTGTGGCCCTCGAGCAGCAGAAAGGTCGGCACTATGACGAAAGCGGGCCGGCAGCCGCGGATGGACGGCCGGGTCGTGGTGGTCACCGGGGCGGCCCGGGGCCTGGGCGAGCTGCTGGCCCGGAAACTGGCCGCCCGCGGCGCCCGGCTGGCCCTGCTCGGGCTGGAGCCCACCCGCCTGGCCGAGGTCGCCGAGTCCTGCGGCGAGCACGCCGGCTGGTGGGAGGTGGACGTCACCGACGACGCCGCCATGGCCAAGGCGGCGAGCGAGATCAGGGCCCGCTACGGGCGGGTCGATGTGGTCATCGCCAACGCCGGCATCGCCACCGGCGGGCCGGTGGAGCACTCCGACCCCCGCACCTTCGCCCGCGTCATCGAGGTCAACCTGCTGGGCAGCGTCACCACCGCCCGCGCCTTCATCCCCGCGCTGCGCGAGAGCAAGGGCTACTTCTTCCAGGTCGCCTCGCTGGCCGCGCTGTGCGCCGCGCCCATGATGGCCGCCTACTGCGCCAGCAAGTCCGGGGTCGAGGCGTTCGCCCACAGCCTGCGGGCCGAGCTGGCCGCCCACGGGGTCGATGTCGGCATCGGCTACCTGAGCTGGACCGACACCGACATGGTGCGCGGCGCCGACCAGAACGAGGTGCTGCGACAGATGCGCGCCGGGCTGCCGTTCCCCGCCAACCGCACCTATCCGCTGGAGCCCACCGTCGAGCGGCTGGTGGACGGCATCGTGCGGCGCCGCGCCCACGTCTACGGGCAGCGCTGGCTGCCGGCCATGCAGCTGGTGCGGGGCCTGATCCCGGCGGTCGTCACCCGGCACGCCCGGCGGGTGATGGCCGAGTTCGAGACGCGCTGGCTGGCCGCCGGCGGCGATACCGGCCTGGTCGGCGCCGGCGGGGCCGCCGCCTCGGCCGCCCTGTCCGAGCCGGACCGGCGGGCCGCCTCCGCCGACTGAGCCCGCCTTCCTCCGAGCAGGAGCCGCCGATGCTGAGCACGATGCAGGACGCCCGGTTGCAGATCCGCCGGCTGCTGGAGCACGGCGCCGCACTGCACGCCTCGGCGACGGTGGACACCGCCGCACCGGGCGGCCTGCGCCGCGTCCCTTACGCCCGGATCGGGGCGGACGCCGCCGCGCTGGCGCACGCGCTGGGCGAGCTGGGGGTCGGCGAGGGCGACCGGGTCGGCACGTTCATGTGGAACAACGCCGAGCACCTGACGGCCTGCCTGGCCGTGCCGAGCATGGGCGCGGTGCTGCACCCGCTGGATGCGCGCCTGCCCGGCGAGCAGATCGTCCGCCTCGCCGAGCACGCCGAGGACCGGGTGCTCATCGCCGACGAGGCGCTGCTGCCGCACCTGGGGCCGCTGCTGCCGCAGATGAAGACCGTCGAGCACGTGATCGTCAACCGGGCCGGCGGCACCGGCGCGGGCCCGGCCGTCCCCTCCGGGGTGACCGTGCACGAGTACGCCGCGCTGCTGGACGGCCGTCCGCCGGCCTACCCCTGGCCCGACCTGGACGAACGGGCGCCCGCCGCGATCTGCTACGCCGGCGATGGGAGCAGGGCGCCCAAGGGCGTCGTGCACAGTCACCGGTCGATCTACCTGCACGCGTTGAGCGCGGCCATGCCGGACGCCTTCGGCCTGTCGTCGGGGGACAAGGTGCTGGCGGTCGTCCCGCCGTCGTGCGCGCTGGGCTGGGGGCTGCCCTACCTGGCCTTCCTGACCGGGGCGTCGCTGGCGATGCCCGACCGTTTCCAGGCGCCGCAGGCGCTGGCGGGCTTCATCGCCGCGTCCCGTCCCACCAAGGGCGCGGCTCCCCTGCGGGTCTGGCGGGACCTGCTGGCGCACATCGAGGCCGACCCCGACGCCGATCTTTCTTCCCTCACCGAGGTGTTCGCCGACGGCCGGCCCTGCTCTCCCGACCTGCTGGAGGGCTATGAGCGGCGCGGCGTCACGCTGCTGCACGTGTGGGGAGCGGCGGCGGCGCCGGCCCGTCCGCCCGCCGACGCGACCGGTGCGGGCGCCCGCCACTACCGGCTCGCCCAAGGCCGGCTGCCGGCCTCGGTGCAGGCCCGGCTGGTCGGCCCGGACGGCGCGGCGCTGCCGCACGACGACTTCAGCGTCGGTGAGCTGCAGCTGCGCGGCCCGTGGATCGCCGGCTCCTACCACCGGGACGAGGCGCCCGGCGACTTTCACGACGGCTGGCTGCGCACCGGTGAGACCGGCCGCATCAGCCCCGACGGCTACCTGACGGTGACCGGCCGTCTTGCGGACGCGCGCCGGGACGACCACGCGGGAGCGGGGTGACCGTCCCGGTGCTTTGAGCCGGAGCCGGGCGGTGTCTTTGCTCCGCCGAAGCTCGCCATGACCGCCCGGCTCCTTTGGTGGGGCCGTCCTCTCCGCATAGGCCATCCCCCTCGCATCGCCGGTGCGGAGAGGACGGCCGTGCCGCAGGCGGCGGGTAACCGGGCGACTACTTCTGTCAAGAGGGTTACCTGCCGGTAGGAATGTGACGTAGCCTGCACTGTGCCAGCTGTGACTGGCATGTATCGGGCCACAGGGTGAGGTGGGCGAAATGGCGACGTGGGGCGGGACGAGGGCAGGGGGACGCCGAGGAAGAACGCGGCGGCGGGCCGCTGCGTTCGGTCTGCCGCGGCGATAGGCGGCCCGCCATGACGCTGATGGCGAGCGACCGCCAGGTGCCGCCCTGGAGCCTGGTGCCGCCGCAGGCGGCGGCCCTGCTGCGCCGCTACCAGGCCGACCTGGCCACCGAGATCTTCGACGAGGTCCGGGCGCAGGTGCCCGAGTACGCCTGGCGGGAGGCGCCGGAGCGGCGGGCCGAGATGGCCGAGGCCACCCGCCGCACCGTGGCCGAGTTCGCCAACCTGATGGGCGGCCCGGCCCCCACCTGGCCGCGCCACCTGCTGGAGCACTTCATGGAGGCCGGCGCCGAGGAGGCCCGCGCCGGCCGCGGCCTGGAACTGCTGCAGGCCGCGCTGCGGGCCGGGGCGCGGGCGGCGCTGCGCTGGCTGGCCGTCCAGTCCGAGCGGCTGCGGCTGCCCGGCGAGGTGTACCGGGTGTTCGCCGAGATGGTGTTCACCACGCTGGACGAGCTGGCCGCCGCGGCCGCCGAGGGACACCGCCGGGAACTGGCCCGCCAGGGCGGCGACCGGGCCCGCCACCGCACCCGGCTGCTGTCGCTGCTGGCCACCGAGCCGCCGGTGGCGCCCGAGGTCATCGCCGACGCCGCCGCCCAGGCGGGCTGGGCGGTGCCGCGCAGCATGGCGGTGCTGCTGCTGGCCCCGCTGGACGAAGCGGGCGGCCGGGACGCCCCGGAGGACTGGGCGCAGCGGGAGGAACCGGCCCCGCCGAACCTGCCCGCCGAGGTGCTGATGGACGGGCGCGGCTCCCGGCCCTGGGGAATCGTGCCCGACCCCGAACGGCCGGGCGGGCTGCCGTTCCTGGCCGACCTGCCGGCCCCCTGGGTGGCGGTGCTCGGCCCGACCGTCTCCGCCAGAGAGGTCGGCACCTCGCGGTACTGGGCCCAGCAGACCCTCTCGCTGGTGGAACGCGGCCTCATTCCCCGCGGCCCCGGGCGGCGCCCGGTGATCTCCTGGGCGGACCACCTGCCCACCCTGGTGCTCTTCCAGCGCCCGGAACTGCCGCGGATGATGGCCCGCCGGCTGCTGGCGCCGCTGCTGCGGCTGCGCCCGCGCGAGGCCGAACGCCTCGGCCTGACCCTGCTGACCTGCCTGCAGCACGGGTTCAACGTCAAAAACGCCGCCCGGGCGCTGCATGTGCACCCGCAGACCGTCCGCTACCGGATCCACCGGCTCCAGGAACTGTTCGGCCAGGACCTGCACGCCGCCGACCGCCGGCTGGAGATGGAGATGGCCCTGCACGCCTGGCTGGCCGACCCCTTCTTCGAGGAGTGACCGGTGAACCAGACCATGCCAGTGACGGTTGGTAATGTCTGAAACCGGCCCAGTACCGTGAGCGCATGAGCGCACGGGAGCGGCCGGCGGGCGGCTTGAACGAGGGGAGCATGGCACAGCCACGCCGGCCGGAGCGGGAATACCGGATCGAGGAGCTGGCCAAAGAAGCGGGCATTCCCGTCCGCACCCTGCGCTACTACCAGGAGCGCAGGCTGCTGCCCCCGCCCCGGCGCCAGGGCCGGGTCGCCTACTACTCCCAGGCGCACCTGGACCGGCTGCGCCTCATCGCCGAACTGCTGGAGCGCGGCTACCGCCTGGACGGCATCGAAGAGCTGCTGGCCGCCTGGGAACAGGGCCGCGACGTGGGCGAACTGCTGGGCTTCGAGTGGGCGGCGGCCGCCCCCTGGAGCCGGCAGCCCGAGATCGAGATGACCATGGCCGAACTGACCGAGATGTTCGGCGACCAGCTCACCCCCGACGTCCTCGCCGAGGCCGAGGAACTGGGCTACATCAAGGTCGACGGCGACCGGGTGACCCACCGCATCCCGCGCCTGCTGGAAGCCACCGCCGCCCTGGTGCAAGAAGGCATCCCCCTGTCGGCGATCCTGGCCGTCAGCTGGGAGCTGGAGGCCGCCTTCGACCGCATGGCCTACGCCTTCGTCCGCCTGGCCCGCCGCCACCTGCTGGACCCCCTGGGCGACAACCCCACCCCCGCCGACCTGGCCCGCCTGGCCCGCACCGTGGAACGCCTGCGCCCGGTCGCCCGCACCGTCGCCGACGAGCACTTCGCCCGCGCCATGGACCGCCGCATCCGCAAAGAACTCCCCCAGCTCAACGCCCGCCTCAGCCCACCCGACCACTAGCCTCGACGTGCTTGCGCGTCACTGTCGGCGGGTTCTCCCCGGATGCACGGTAGGGCGGAAGCCGTGAGCCTCCTCAGGCGGCGTGTCTCCGTGAGTCGGGGTGGTCGCCACGCATCGTGTCAGGGCGGATGAAGGACGGCCTTGGAGGCTGGATCGAACGCGATGCCGAAGTGACCGGTACCCCTGCCGAGCCGGGCGCCCTCCCGGGCAACGGCGATCGAGCCGCGGGCGGGCGGATCGATGAGGCGCACGTGGGCGTCGCGGCGGCCTTTGCGCCGCCTGTCGGCCGGTGCTCCGTCACGATGCCGGGCGGGACGTACCCGAGCAGGTGCTGAGGGGCATCCTGGAACGACTGCCGTCGGATCATCCTTGGGCTGCGCGTACCAGCGAGTCGTAGGTCTCGTCGGTGTGCTCGGCGTCGATGCCCAGGCCGGCGACGAATGCGGCGAGTTGCCGCTGTGCTTCGATGACCGGGGCATCGGCGGGGATCATGCGTTCCAGCTCCAGGAAGGTGCCCACGCCGTCCAGGTCGTCCACGCAGAGCGTGATGTCGCCGACCTTGGCGGTCCGCCGGGTCTTGGCGACCCGCACTGTGGGGTAGAAGCCCATGTGCACGATCGCATGGTGCATTTGTTCGCGATCGGCTACTTCGGTCTCGTATTCCAGGCAGGACTGGGCGTTCTCCCTAGGCTGCTTGAGCGTGAAGAAGTGCCGTCCGTTCACGGTGCGGAGCCGGACGAAGGAGACGCCCAGTTTGCTGTCGCCGAACCGCCAGCCCACCGGGGCGTATGCCTGATCGTCCTGGTGGATCGGCTCTCCCGGCTCGATCCCCTGCGCCTTGAGCGCGGCCTGCAGCGACTCTGCGTCCCGCACCCGGAACTTGACCTCGACTTCGCGCACGCATCCCCCTTCACCAGCGACCGCAGTGGGCGGTCTCGCGCTCACCGGACCGGGCGGCAATGTACTTGCTGCACAGGCGGCCTGGACGGTGTGTTCACCGAAAAGACCGCCCCGGTGTTCCGTGGTGGTCTTGTTGGTGGGACGTGTGGTGATGCAGGGCATTTGGTGAAGGTCGGGCGGTTCGCATGGTCGCGGTGTCGCCCGTGTCGGCGGGGCAGCCGTGGTGATGCCTTCTCGTCCTGCTGTCCCAGGCCCTGGCCCAGATCGTGGGATCGCCTTGGTCTGCACCGCCGGTGCCGGGGCCTGCCTGCATGGCGCTCGCGCTCCGTCCTCGCCCCACGGGCCCTTGACCCGAAAGGGGACAGACGCTCTCTCATGGGCGTCCGCTGAGCGGACCGGGCCGTCCCGCACCGGCGGGACGGCCCGGTCGGTGAGGGCTCAGCGGCCCCGGGTCATGTTGCGGGTGGGCAGCCGGCGGGCGTTGGGGCGGGCGCCCCGGGCCAGCGCGGCGTGCCTGCCGCCGAAGCGGAACGCCGGGTCGGCTTCCTTCTTTCCCTTTTTGCCATTGCCTTTGATGGAGTCGATCTTTCGCATAAATGGCACCTCCGGGCATGCCGAACAACGGCCTTGGTGGACCGTGATGAACGAAATGGAAAACCCGGTAAGGCGACGTCGTCCGGATGCCGGATTGCAGATTCCGGTGCGCAGGCCGGCATGGGTCAGGCGCCGTTCAGGGGACGCCGCGTGAGCCGGATGCCTGGACGAGCGGTCCTCACCTGCGTGAATGCGGATATTCGTGCAGGTGGAACGGGACGACGAACACCGGGTGAATGAGATGGGGAGCGTGCAGCGCGCCGGAGGAGCCGGCCGATGAGGCGCTGACTTCGAGCTCAACCCGCCGTGATCAGTTCTCCATGTCCCCGACACTAGCACCATGCCCGCGGCCGGTGTCAACCGAATATCGGGCAGAAATGAAAAACCGCCCCCCGAAGCATCGGGGGCGGTTTTTCATCGGGCCGCCCGGCGGCGGCGGGCTTACTTGGTGAGCGAAGCGGCGGGCTTGACGGTGAGGCGGTCGGCGGCCTCGTCCAGATCCACCACGACCTCATCGCCGTCGCCGATCGTGCCGGCCAGCAGTTCGCGGGCCAGCTGGTCGCCGATGGCGGTCTGCACCAGGCGGCGCAGCGGGCGGGCGCCGTACAGCGGGTCGTAGCCGGTCAGCGCCAGCCACTCGCGGGCCGCGTCGGTGACCGTCAGCTTCAGCCTCCGGTCGGCCAGGCGCTTGGCCAGCCGGGCGACCTGCAGGTCCACGATGCGGGTCAGGTCCTCGGTGGACAGCGCCTCGAACAGGATGATGTCGTCCAGCCGGTTGAGGAACTCCGGCTTGAACGAGGCCCGCACCGTGTTCATCACCGACTCCCGCTTGGCCTCGCTGCTCAAGGTGGGGTCCACCAGGTACTGCGAGCCCAGGTTGGAGGTCATGATCAGGATGGTGTTGCGGAAGTCCACGGTGCGGCCCTGGCCGTCGGTCAGCCGGCCGTCGTCGAGGACCTGCAGCAGGATGTCGAAAACCTCCGGGTGGGCCTTTTCCACCTCGTCCAGCAGCACCACGCAGTAGGGGCGGCGCCGCACGGCCTCGGTGAGCTGACCGCCCTCCTCATAGCCCACATAGCCGGGCGGGGCGCCCACCAGCCGGGCCACGCTGTGCTTTTCGGAGTACTCCGACATGTCGATGCGCACCATGGCGCGCTCGTCGTCGAACAGGAACTCCGCCAGCGCCTTGGCCAGCTCGGTCTTGCCCACCCCGGTGGGGCCGAGGAACAGGAACGACCCGGTGGGACGGTCGGGGTCGGAGACCCCGGCCCGGGCCCGGCGCACCGCGTCGGAGACCGCCTTGACCGCCTGGGTCTGCCCGACCAGCCGGCGGCCGATCTCCTCCTCCATGCGCAGCAGCTTGGCGGTCTCGCCCTCCAGCAGCCGCCCGGCCGGGATGCCGGTCCAGGAGGCCACCACATCGGCCACATCGTCCGGGCCGACCTCCTCCTTGACCATCGCGTCCCGCTTCTCGGCCTGCTCGGCGGCGGCCTTCAGCTCCTTCTCCAGCGCCGGGATCTCCCCGTAGGTGATGCGGGCGCTGGTCTCCAGGTCGCCGTCGCGCTGGGCGCGCTCGGCCTCCCCGCGCAGCTGGTCGATGCGCTTTTTGAGCTCACCGACCCGGTTCAGCCCGGCCTTCTCCTGCTCCCAGCGCGCGATCAGCGCGTTGAGCTGCTCGTTCTTGTCGGCCAGGTCGCGGCGCAGCCGCTCCAGGCGCTGCTTGGAGGCCTCGTCGGACTCCTTGGCCAGCGCCAGCTCCTCCATGCGCATCCGGTCCACCGTGCGCTGCAGCTCGTCGATCTCCACCGGACGGGAGTCGATCTCCATGCGCAGCCGGGAGGCGGCCTCGTCCACCAGGTCGATGGCCTTGTCCGGCAGGAACCGGGCGGTGATGTAGCGGTCCGACAGCGCCGCGGCGGCCACCAGCGCCGCGTCCGAGATCTGCACCTGGTGGTGCGCCTCGTAGCGGCCCTTGAGCCCGCGCAGGATCGCGATGGTGTCCTCCACCGACGGCTCGCCCACGAACACCTGCTGGAAGCGCCGCTCCAGGGCGGGGTCCTTTTCGATCCGCTCGCGGTACTCATCCAGCGTGGTCGCGCCGATCATGCGCAGTTCGCCGCGCGCCAGCATCGGCTTGAGCATGTTGCCGGCGTCCATGGCGCCCTCGGCGGCACCGGCCCCGACCACGGTGTGCAGCTCGTCGATGAAGGTGATGACCTGGCCCTCGCTGCTTTTGATCTCGTTCAGGACGGCCTTGAGCCGCTCTTCGAACTCACCGCGGTACTTGGCCCCGGCCACCATGGCGCCCAGGTCCAGCGCCACCAGGCGCTTGCCCTTGAGCGACTCGGGCACGTCCCCGGCCACGATCCGCTGGGCCAGCCCCTCCACCACGGCGGTCTTGCCGACGCCGGGCTCGCCGATCAGCACCGGGTTGTTCTTGGTGCGGCGGGCCAGCACCTGCACCACCCGCCGGATCTCGGTGTCCCGGCCGATCACCGGGTCCAGCTTGCCCTCGCGGGCCCGGGCGGTCAGGTCGACGCCGTACTTCTCCAGCGCCTGGTAGGTGCCCTCGGGGTCCTCGCTGGTGACCCGGGCGTGCCCGCGCACCTTCTCGAACGCCTCCAGCAGCGCCTGCGGGGTGGCCCCGGCCTCGCGCAGCACCTGGGCGGCCTCACCGCCGTCGGCGGCCAGCCCCACCAGCAGGTGCTCGGTGGAGACGTACTCGTCCTCCATCTGCCGGGCGCGGTTGCCGGCGGTGTTCATCGCCATGATGAGCTGCCGCGACATCTGCGGGCTGCTCACCGTCGAACCGGCCGCCCTGGGCAGCCGGGCCAGCCGTTCCTCGGCGGCGCTGCGCACCGCCTGCCAGTCGGCCCCGACCGCCTCCAGCAGCGGGACCGCGGTGCCCTCCGGCAGCGCCAGCAGCGCCACCAGCAAATGCAACGGTTCAACCTGGGGGTGGCCTTCGGCCGCGGCCCGGCGGACCGCGATCGACACCGCCTCCTGGCTTTTTCGTGTCAGCTTGTAGTCCACGATTTCTCCCCGATGGTGTCGAAGAAGTCAGATGCCCTGGTTGCGCTCGCGCCATAGCACAACGCTGGTACGACGGATCGGGACCAGGTCGCCGCCGGACGGGCCGGCGCCCTGGGCGGGCGGGCCGTGCCGCAGCTGGGCGGCCAGCCGGGCGGCCACGGCGCGGGTGGACTCCAGTTCGTTGGACAGTTCCTCGATCGTGGCGCGCAGCTGAGCCAGCTCCTGGCGGAGCCGCTCGGTCTCGCGCTGCAGTTCCAGGATGTGCTTGATCCCGGCGAGGTTGATGCCCTCCTCCTGCGACAGCCGCTGGATCTCGCGCAGCATCACGATGTCGCGCATCGAGTAACGGCGCCCGCGGCCCGCCGTCCGGTTCGGAGACACCAGCCCCATCCGGTCATAGGCGCGCAGCGTCTGCGGGTGCAGCCCGGAAAGCTGCGCCGCCACCGAGATCACATAGACCGGGGTGTCGTCACCGAAGTGGTCCACGGGATCACCTCATCTCCGGACAAGGACTTCCCCCTGGACCCGCTGCGGGAAATCCTTGCTTCGTACCTTGCTCACGCCGCGCCGGCCGGTCGGCCCGGCGACGGGGCCCGTTGCCGCAGGCCCGGAAGACTTCGCCGTCGGGCGGCCTGTGAAGGGTCAACCTCGACCTCCGGGTCACCGGCCCTCGGCCCCCGCCGAGGGGAAGTCACTCCCTGGCCTGAAGCAGCAGGCCGGAACGGAGCGCGTCGCCGTCCTCGGCGGCGCGCAGCTTCTCCAGCGCCTCGCGCATGGTGTCGTCGATCTTCTGCGGGACCTGCACCTCGATGGTCACCAGCAGGTCGCCCTTGGTGCCGTCGCGGCGGGGGGCGCCGCGCCCGCGCACCCGGAACTTGCGGCCGTTGCGGGTGCCCGGCGGGATCTTCAGCGTGACCGGCATGCCGCGGTGGGTGGGCACCTTGATCTGGGCGCCCAGCGCCGCCTCGGCGAACGTCACCGGGACGGTGACGGTGAGGTTGTCGCCGCTGCGGCCGAACACCTTGTGCGGCGTGACCTTGATGGTGACGTACAGGTCGCCGGCCGGCCCGCCGTGCTCGCCGGGCGCGCCCTTGCCCTTGAGACGGATCTTCTGCCCGTCGGCCACCCCGGCCGGGATGCGGGCCTGGATGGTGCGGGTGCCGGTGGCCCGTCCGCTGCCGTGGCAGGTCGGGCACGGGTCGTCGACCACCATGCCGCGGCCCCGGCACACCCGGCACGGCTCGGAGAAGCCGAAGCTGCCCAGGTTGCGGGTCTCCTGCCCGGTGCCCTCACACGAGGGGCAGACCCGCGGCATGGTGCCGGCCCGGGCGCCGGTGCCCTGGCAGCTGGCGCAGGCGGCCTCGCTGGTGAGGCGGAGCGGCACGGTGACGCCCTCCAGCGCCTCGCTGAAGGTCAGCGTCACCTCGGTCTCCACGTCGGCGCCGCGCCGGGCCCGCCGGGCGCCGGCCCGGGTGCCGGTCCGCCCGAACAGCCCGCCGAACAGGTCGCCGAAACGGTCGGCCCCTGGCCCCTGCCCGAACAGGTCACCGAGGTCGAAACCGAAGCCGCCGCCCTGGCCGCGGCGAAAGCCCCCGGCGCCGAACAGCCTGCGGGCCTCGTCGTACTCCCGGCGGCGTTTTTCGTCCGAGAGCACGTCGTAGGCCTCGGAGATCTCCTTGAAGCGCTCTTCGGCCTCGGCGTCGCCGCGGTTGGCGTCCGGGTGGTACTTGCGGGCCAGCTTGCGGTAGGCCTTCTTGATCTCGTCCTGGGTGGCCGTCTTCGAGACACCAAGGGCCTTGTAGTAATCCTTCTCAAGGAAGTCCTTGGTGCTCACTGTGCCCCGCTTTCGTATTGAAGCTTGCCTGTCTTGTAAGTCTGCGATGTCGTGATCGGGTTCTGCCCGCCGGGTCCCTCCTGCCCGGACGTGCGGGGAGGGGCCCGGGCGGCCCGGTCATGGGGCGCGGGCCGCCCGGGACGCCTCCGTTGCTCAGCGCCTCACTCCTCGGCGGAGTTCTCCTCGCCGGCGCTTTCCTGCTTGTCCTCCTCCGGCTGCGGGTCGGCCACCGCCACCCGCGCGGGCCGCAGGATCCGCTCGCCCAGCCGGTAGCCCGGCTGCAGGATCTCCACGCAGGTCGTCTCGGTGACCTCGGTGGAGTAGGAGTGCACCAGCGCCTCGTGCACGGTCGGGTCGAACGGCTCGCCCTTCTCTCCGTACTGCTGCAGGCCGAGCTTGCCGAGCGTGGCCTCCAGCGCCTCGCTGACCGACTTGAACCCGCCGGTCAGCTCGCCGTGCTCGCGGGCGCGGCCGATGTCGTCCAGGACCGGCAGCAGCTCGGTCAGGACGTTGGCCAGCGCCTGCTCGCGCACCGCCACCCGGTCGCGTTCGACCCGCTTGCGGTAGTTGGAGTACTCCGCCTGCACCCGCTGCAGGTCCGCGGTGCGTTCCTCCAGCTGGGCCTTGAGCTTGGCCACTTCCTCCGCGTCGGCGGACGGGGCGGAGGGCTTGGGCGCGCCGGACTCCCCAGAAGGCTTGGAAGCGGTGTCCTTGGCGGACCGCTCCCGAGCCTCCCCGGTCTCCGGGTCGATCCGTCGGCGGTCGCGGATCACCAGGCCCTCACGCTCCTCGTCCTTCTTGGGGGAAGGCGAGGTCACGCCGCACCACCCTTCTTGTCATCATCGACGATCTCGGCGTCGACGACCTCGTCGTCACCGCCCTGGTCGGAGCCGGCCTGCGCGTTCGCGCCGCCGGCCTGCGCGCCCTCGCCGGAGCTCTGGGCGTACATGGCGGCGCCCATCTTCTGGCTGACCTGGGCCAGCTTCTCGGCGCTGGCGCGGATGGCGTCGACGTCGGAGCCCTCCAGCTTCTTCTTGACGTCGGCGACCGCCTCCTCGACCTCCTTCTTGACGTCCTCGGGGACCTTCTCGGAGTTCTCCCGCAGGAACTTCTCGGTCGAGTACGCCAGGGTGTCGGCCTGGTTGCGGACCTCGGCCTCCTCCTTGCGCTTGCGGTCCTCCTCGGCGTGCTGCTCGGCCTCGCGCATCATCCGCTCGATCTCGTCCTTGGGCAGGGCCGAGCCGCCGGTGATGACCATCGACTGCTCCTTGCCGGTGCCCAGGTCCTTGGCGGAGACGTTGACGATGCCGTTGGCGTCGATGTCGAAGGTGACCTCGATCTGCGGCACGCCGCGCGGCGCCGGGGGCAGCCCGGTCAGCTGGAAGGTGCCCAGCTTCTTGTTGTAGGCGGCGATCTCCCGCTCGCCCTGGTAGACCTGGATCTCCACCGAGGGCTGGTTGTCCTCGGCGGTGGTGAACACCTCGCTCCGCTTGGTGGGGATGGTGGTGTTCCGCTCGATGATCTTGGTGAAGATGCCGCCCTTGGTCTCGATGCCCAGGCTCAGCGGGGTGACGTCCAGCAGCAGGACGTCCTTGACCTCGCCCTTGAGCACACCGGCCTGCAGGGCCGCGCCGACCGCCACCACCTCGTCGGGGTTGACGCCCTTGTTGGGCTCCTTGCCGCCGGTCAGCTCGCGCACCAGGTCGCTCACCGCGGGCATCCGGGTGGAGCCGCCGACCAGCACCACGTGGTCGATGTCCTTGACGCTGACGCCGGCGTCCTTGATGACCTGGTTGAACGGGCCCTTGCAGCGCTCCAGCAGGTCCGCGGTCATGCGCTGGAACTCGGCGCGGGTGAGCTTTTCGTCCAGGTGCAGCGGGCCCTCGGACGAGGCGGTGATGTAGGGCAGGTTGATCTGGGTCTCGGTGGCGCCGGACAGCTCGATCTTGGCCTTCTCCGCGGCCTCGCGCAGCCGCTGCATGGCCATCTTGTCCTTGGACAGGTCCACGCCGTGGGCGTTCTTGAAGCGCTCCACCAGCCAGTTGACGATGGCGTTGTCCCAGTCGTCGCCGCCCAGGTGGTTGTCACCGCTGGTGGCCTTGACCTCGACCACGCCGTCGCCGACCTCCAGCAGCGACACGTCGAAGGTGCCGCCGCCCAGGTCGAAGACCAGGATGGTGGCCTCCTTCTCCTTCTCCAGGTGGTAGGCCAGCGCCGCGGAGGTCGGCTCGTTGATGATGCGCAGCACGTTCAGGCCGGCGATCTGGCCGGCCTCCTTGGTGGCCTGGCGCTGGTGGTCGGAGAAGTAGGCGGGGACGGTGATCACCGCGTCGGTGATCTTCTCGCCCAGGTAGGCCTCGGCGTCGCGCTTGAGCTTCTGCAGGACGCGGGCGCTGATCTCCTGCGGCGTGTACTTCTTGCCGTCGATGTCGATCTTCCAGTCCGTGCCCATGTGGCGCTTGACCGAGCGGATGGTGCGGTCAACGTTGGTCACGGCCTGGCGCTTGGCCACCTCGCCGACGAGGACCTCACCGTTCTTGGCGAAGGCGACGACGGACGGCGTGGTCCGCGACCCCTCCGCGTTGGCGATGACGGTGGGCTCGCCGCCTTCCAGAATCGCGACGACCGAGTTGGTCGTCCCGAGGTCGATACCGACCGCACGTGCCATGGTCTTCGTCCTCCGTCGCTAGCTCGGCCGTCCCCCGGGGCGGCCGTCTCGGTGCCCGCCGCGCGGGCACATGGGCTGTCAGTCTCTTTCAGCGGCAAGGTTGCCCCGGGCCGGATGCCTTGTCAAATCAATTGAGTCGACCCGACTCAACTTTGCTGCTGCCCACTCTAACAAGAGGGTTGAGCCACCTATTCCCTCTCGGGGGGATCCGGGACGACCTTCGGCCGAGCCGGGAAAGCGAACGCGGGCATCGCCGGAGTACGGGCAAAGCCCCGACCACGACTCTGGGAGGGTTGCCCCTCATGACGGAGATATGCGCATGACCTCGGAGGCCGAGGCGGCCGAACGCCCCGCCGCTACCGGGCGCCGGCCCGGGCCGTGCTGCCGGCCGCCGCCTCCCGCGCCGACGGCGGCTCGGATACCACCGGCGCGTACCGGCACGTCGCGACGGTCACCCGCGGCTACCACCGGGTCGGGCGGGGAGCGGACGCCTACACCGTCGTCTCGCGGCAGCGCCGCGAACTCTGGACGCCTGCCGCCCCGGCGGCATGTCCTATGCCCGCAGCCAGGACCCGGGCGCCGAACCGGCGACGCCGGCGGACGCCGCCGCATGGTGCCGGGCCGGGTCCCCGCAGGCCTTCACCGTGCGCGTGCCCATCGGCCCCACGCCGCTTCCGGGGAGCGGAACGTCCAAGCCCATGCGGCTGGAGATACGGCCCAAGCCCCCAGGCTCACCCGTGCCCCGCTGGTCGACGGCGACAAGATCTTCTGGCTGGGCCGCAACGTCACCATGAAGAACCTGCGTGCGCTGCCCGCCGACCCCGCCCGGCTCAAGGCGGAACTGCTGAAGTGGTACCGGGGGCATGGCACCGAGGCCGCCGGCGATCCCATGTCCGCTGACGTGCGGCTGTTCACGGTCACCCAGGGCCTGATCCTCGACATGCCGATCACCCCCAAGGTGCGGGCGGCGGCCTTCCGGATGCTCGCCGGGCTCGACTCGGTCAAGGCGGCCGGGCCGGTGCGGGACGGACCGGCACCGCACCCCGCTGATCCCGGCGCATTTGTTATGGAACCGGCCGGTAACGATGGGGCCTTCCGGACCACTTCCCGGTGACGAGACGCCGGGACGGACGAAGGTGCGGGCGGTGGACGAAGAGGCTGAACGTTTCACCGCGATCTACGACGCCTGCCGCCGGCACGTGTGGGCGTATGCGGTCACCCGGGCGGGACGGCAGACCGCCTGGCGCCGGGCCGGGCGCAGCGGGATCGGGCCGGCCGCGCGCGGCGTCGTGAGGTGCTCGTGCTGGAACAAGGGCACCGTCTTCGGCCAGGTGGTCGTCCTGGAGCCGGGCACCTACCGGCTGCTCGGCCGGCAGCGGACGGTGGTTCGGGCGGGCGGCCGGGCGCGCGGGATGGCCCCGGGCACCGTGCCGGACCACAGCGTGATCCGCTCCATGGGCGGGACCGACGGGCAACCCGAGAAGCCGTGAATGACGACGGGGCGCCGTGCCCGGCACGGCGCCCCGCGTGCGCGTTATTTGTCAGTAGCGCTTGCTGATCATCGTCCAGGTGACCTGGAACTGGTTGCTGACGGAGTTGGCGGGCAGCCCCAGCAGCTGGTTGACGGTGAAGTCCTTGCCGTTGCAGCCGGTGGCGATGGGCAGCGAGTAGACGATGTCGGCCACCTTCATGCGGGTGCCGACCTTGCCGTTGCTGACCCACGGCAGCGCCCAGTTGACCACCGGGTCGATGACGATCGGGCGGGAGGAGGAGCCGACCCGGCAGGAGTCGCCCAGGCCGTCGCCGATGATGCGGGCGGTCACCCCGAGCTTGTGCGGGACCAGGATGCCGGGCTCGATCATCCCGGTCGGGGTGATCTCCAGCTTCCAGCCCGTGGGGTGGGGGACCTCGAAGGGGGTGCCGGGGACCCCGGTGACGAACGGGATGGGGTTGGCGCGCAGCGCGCCGAGCTTGGCGACGGTCTTGCCGTTGGTGAGGCTGCCCTGGGCGACGGTCAGCCGGATCGGCTCCTTGGTGTGGGCGTGCATGCGGCCGAGGCTGACGCCGATCAGGGTGTCCTCGGCGGTCAGCACGTAGCACTTCCAGGTGAGCGGCCGGGCGTCGGCGGGCAGCGACGGGCAGTCGGCGAACTCGTCGGCGGCCTGGGCGGCCGAGGCGGCGGGCGGGGAGATCAGGGCCGCCAGGGCGGCGGCGGTGGCGGACGCCAGGACGGTCAGTCGGCGCAGTGGTCGTTTCACGGCGGCTCCGGGGGGTGGTCGGCCGGACACGTGGTCCGGAAAGGGGTGGATACCGTCGGTCACCGGCGGCTGTCCGCGCCCCAGCCGCCGGTGAATCTGGCTCGGAGGAACACTAATGTGCGCGATCACATTGATAAAGACCCTCGGGGCGGAGACCGGTACATCCGCTTGGCGGAGGGATGAACCGGGAGGTATACCACGAGGACGGCTCAGCCACGGAGACCGCCGGGGGTGTGACAGCTAAGCTACTGTCGAGTAACATTCGGCCCCGGTTGTGGGTCGTTCTGTCGCGAGCCCTACGCTGACAGCCAACGCCCGTACCCCAGGAGGACGGAAAGTGTACTGGCTCACGTTGATCATCGGGCTTGCCGGGATAGCGGTCGCCGTGGCGCTCGCCGCCCGGCGTGTCCTCTTCCTGTACAAGCTCATCAAGAGCGGCCAGCCCGACCCCGACCGGGTGCTGCGTGTCAAGCGCGACCCCAAGGGGGATATTGAGGGCCAGCTCAAGGAGGTCCTCGGCCAGCGCAAGCTGCTGAAGTGGACCGTGCCGGGAATGGCGCACTTCTTCGTGATGTGGGCCTTCCTGCTGCTGGCCAGTGTTTACGGCGAGGCCGGCGTCCAGCTTCTGTTCGGGCTGGAGGCCCACATCCCGTTCCTGCAGACCTGGGGTCCGATCGGGTTCGTGCAGGACACCATCGCCCTGCTGTGCCTGGGCGGCCTGATCGTCTTCACCGTCATCCGCATCCAGCAGTCCCCTAAGCGGATCGACCGCAAGTCCCGCTTCAAGGGCTCGCACACCGGCGGCGCGTGGCTCATCCTGTTCATGATCTTCAACGTGATCTGGACGATGTTCGCCTTCCGCGGCGCCGAGGTCGCCAACGGCAACTTCTCCTACGGCAAGGCCGCCTACGCCTCCTACGGCGTCGGCAAGCTGATGGAGGGCATCGGCGAGCCGGAGTCCACCCTCATGAACGGGCTGGAGTCGTTCTTCCTGCTCGCCCACATCGGGGTGGCCCTGGTCTTCCTGATCATCGTCGTCAACTCCAAGCACCTGCACATCTTCCTGGCGCCGCTGAACGTCATGTTCAAGCGCCGCCCGGACGGCCTGGGCGCCGCCCAGCCGATGATGAGCAACGGCAAGGTGCTGGACTTCGAGGAGGCCGACCCCGACACCGACGTCTTCGGCCGCGGCAAGATCGAGGACTTCACCTGGAAGGGCTTCCTCGACATGGCCACCTGCACCGAGTGCGGGCGGTGCCAGTCGCAGTGCCCGGCCTGGAACACCGGCAAGCCGCTGTCGCCGAAGATGGTCATCCTCGAGCTGCGCGACCACGCCTTCGCCAAGGCCCCCTACATCCTGGCCTCCGAAGAGCAGCGCGAGAAGTTCACCGACGAGCAGAAGGCCGCCATGCAGGTGGACAAGCCGCTCGTCGGCGAGGACGGCGTCATCCACCCCGACGTGCTGTGGTCGTGCACCAACTGCGGTGCCTGCGTCGAGCAGTGCCCGGTGGACATCGAGCACATCGACCACATCCTGGACATGCGCCGCTTCCAGGTCATGATCGAGTCGAGCTTCCCGTCCGAGGCGGGCGTGATGCTCAAGAACCTGGAGAACAAGGGCAACCCGTGGGGCATGTCCGAGATGAAGCGCCTGGAGTGGATCGAGGAGCTGGACTTCGAGGTCCCGGTCGTCGAGGACTCCATGCCCGAGGACGCCGAGTACCTGTTCTGGGTCGGCTGCGCCGGCGCCCTGGAGGACCGCGCCAAGAAGACCACCAAGGCCGTCGCCGAGCTGCTGCACATCGCCGGCGTCAAGTTCGCCGTGCTCGGCCCCATGGAGGCCTGCACCGGTGACCCGGCCCGCCGGCTGGGCATGGAGTTCATCTTCCAGATGCTCGGCCAGCAGAACGTGGAGACCCTCAACGAGGCCGGGGTCAAGAAGATCGTGGCGACCTGCCCGCACTGCTTCAACACCCTGGCCAACGAGTACCCGCAGATCGGCGGGAACTACGAGGTCATCCACCACACCCAGCTGCTGGCCAAGCTGGTCGAGGAGGGCAAGCTCACCCCGGTCACCCCGATCGAGGAGAAGATCACCTACCACGACCCCTGCTTCCTGGGCCGCCACAACAAGGTCTACAAGCAGCCGCGGGACATCATGGCCACCGTCCCCGGCGTCAAGACCCAGGAGATGCACCGCCACAAGGACCGCGGCTTCTGCTGCGGCGCCGGCGGCGCCCGGATGTGGATGGAAGAGCGCATCGGCAAGCGCATCAACACCGAGCGCGTGGACGAGGCGCTGGGCACCGACCCCGACACCGTCTCCACCGCCTGCCCGTTCTGCCTGGTGATGCTGGGCGACGCGATCAACGAGAAGAAGAACGCCGGCCAGGCCAAGGAGTCCCTGGAAGTCGTGGACGTCTCCCAGCTGCTCATCCGCTCCATCAAGGGCGAGGACGCCGCCCCGAAGGAGACCGTGGCGGCCGAGTAAGAAAGTCCGCATGAACGAGGCCCCGGCGGGTGACCGCCGGGGCCTCGTCCCGTTCTGGGGCCGGTTACGGGAAACCCGAACCGGACGGCGGGAGCATCGGGCCGGACGTGCAGTTCTCGTAGGGCCTGCACTGGAACGCCGTCAGGCCCGCAGATGCCTGGGGAAGCCGCTCACAAAGCCGGCAGAGCCGCGGGACGGCCTTCGATGCGGCCTCAGATCTTCGTCCGGTGGAAGTTCAGGTACGACCGCGACGGCGTGGGCCCGCGCTGCCCCTGGTACCGCGACCCGTATTCCTTCGACCCGTAGGGGTGCTCCACCGGCGAGCTCGTCCGGAACAGGCACATCTGCCCGATCTTCATGCCCGGCCACAGCTTGATCGGCAGCGTCGCCACGTTCGACAGCTCCAGCGTCACATGCCCGCAGAACCCCGGGTCGATCCACCCGGCCGTCGAGTGCGTCAGCAGCCCCAGCCGCCCCAGCGAGCTCTTGCCCTCCAACCGCGCCGCCAGGTCGTCCGGCAGCGAGAACATCTCATAGGTGGAGGCCAGCACGAACTCCCCCGGGTGCAGCACGAACGGCTCGTCCCCGTCCGGCTCCACCAGCCGGGTCAGGTCCGGCTGCTCCACGGCCGGGTCGATGTGGGGATACTTGTGGTTCTCGAACACCCGGAAGTACCGGTCCAGTCGCACGTCCACACTGGACGGCTGGATCATCTCCGGATCGAACGGGTCGATCTTCACCCGCCCCGCCTCGATCTCGGCCCTGATGTCACGGTCAGAGAGCAGCACGCCAGCAAAGCTACCGGCAAAGCGACCGGCTCTTCCCACGGCCCCCGAACCCGACACCCCCACCACCTGACTCGCCAACGCCGCCGTTTTCGGTAACATGTCATCGCAGCCACTCTCACCAGTGGCGGCAGGCGAGTGTAGTTCAATGGTAGAACTCCAGCTTCCCAAGCTGGTAACGCGGGTTCGATTCCCGTCACTCGCTCTAGCACGAAGGCCCAGGTCAGGGGCGTGATCCCCGGACCTGGGCCTTGATCGTTTCAGCGCTCCGCGGATGTTGCGCCGCTGACCGGTGCCTCTGCTCGTCTCTTCCCTGCACCGCTGGAGGAGTGTCTGGCTCGAGCGGAGCGCGAGATGCCACCCTGTGAATCGCAGCCACAGGGGTGAGGGCGGCGGAGCCTCCTGTGGGCATGGGGCTTGGGAGGATCAGGCGGAGGATACGCTTCCAGACTGAGCGGGTTTGCTTGGACAGAGAGGCCGAGTGCCGGAGGTAATCAGCGCTGGCAGTTCTTCGGGGTGCTCCTGTGTCCCGCAGGCCATCGCTGCTGGGAAAAGCCTCCTATCTTTTGGGCGGTTCCCTCGTTCGGTATGCAGGGACCTCATCTCAGGGGCCGGTCCAGGCCCATCACCCACGGCTCATTGATGCTTGTCACGTCCGCTTTTACGCCTCTGCGGACGGGCTGGCCAACGCCCGGTGTGTGCCGTTGTCCGCATGATCGGAAAGGCCGATGATGCCCCCGACCAAGCACCGTCGCCCCGGTTGGGACCCCGCCAAGCTGCGCGAACGCCGTGAGGCTCACGGGCTGACCCTGGAGGCCGCAAGTGAGAAGCTGCGGCAGGTGGCCAGACGAAGCGGCCTGAGAGTGGCCGCGAACTTCCATACCCTCTGGGGACACGAGACCGGTGTCGTCTACCCGGGGCCGCACTACCGGCGCGCCTACTGCCTCATGTACGAGGCCACCGAACCTGAGCTGGGGTTTCGTCTCCCACTGCCCGACGAGCAGACTCTAGACCTGTCGGCCCTGGTCGGGAGCCTCGCCGACCCCGCCACCACCGGGCAGGCCGCGAGCGCCATCGCCAAAGGACTCGATCAGGTCTCCGAGCACGTCCGAAGCGACGGCCTTGCGGTCGCCGAGACTCTGAAGGCCCGCATCGTGAACGGTTGGCGAGGCCGGGCGCTTGCGCGCAGTCTGGGCACGACCACGCTCGTCCTGGTGGGCGGATACGCCGGATCGGGCAAGACGGAGTTCGCCCGTTTCCTTGGGGATGTCTCCGGGTGGGCGATCCTCGACAAGGACTCGCTGACCGGGCGCATGACGGAACGCCTGTTGATCTCGCTCGGCGGAGACCCGCACGACCGGCACAGCGAGACCTATCTGAAAGAGGTCAGGCCACTGGAGTACGAGTGCCTGATGGACGCCGCGAACGACAATATCGAACGCGGCATATCGACCATTCTGTCCGCCCCCTTCATCGCCGAGTTCCGGGACGAAGCATGGCTGGCCGGGCTCACGAACCGCTGCAGGGCCAAGGGTGTGGACGTGGTGGCGATCTGGGTTCGCTGCGACGCCGAGTCCATGCGTGAGTACATCGAGTTCCGCGACGCTCCCCGGGATGCCTGGAAGCTCGCCCACTGGGACGAGTACGTCAGCACGCTCGACACGGAGAACAGTCCGCCGGGTGTTCACCTGAGGGTGGACAACCGGATGGGCGCCGCCATCAGCGTCGCCGACCGGATGCGTGAGACGTTGCGTAGGCTCTTGGGGTGACCGATCAGGGGGTGATCCTGTACGGCCCGCCGGCCAGCGGCAAGGACACGATCACGGGGGAGCTGGCCGAGCTGGACGAGCGGTTCACTCTCGTGCCCAAGTTGAAGGCGGGCACGGGCCGCAGCACCGGCTACCGGATGGTGACGGCCGCCGAGCTGGAGACCCTCCGCGGCATGGGGCGCCTGGTCGTCGAGACCAGCCGGTACGGCAACGTCTACGCCGTTGACCGGCACGACATCGAGGCCATGACGAAGGCCGGCAGGGTGCCTGTCGTCCACATGGGCAACGTCGCCGACCTGCAACGCTTGCGGCTGTCCGTGCCGTTGGAGTGGACGTGCGTCCTGCTGTGGGCACCGCGTGAAGTCTGCGCCCGGCGCTCCCGTGGCCGAGGCGACGCCGACCGGCCCGCGCGCTTGCGGGCATGGGAGGAGACCCGAGCCGACCTGGCGGCCCACCGGGATGAGGCCGTCTTCCATCTGCTCATTCGCACCGATGAGACCGAACCCGGCAGGGCCGCCCGCCGCATCATCGACGCCGTTGCCGAAGGCCCTCACCGGGCTCTGCCGCTCAGCGGCTTGGACCACAGCTCCCCGGCTTCCCGAGCGATCACGTGAGGTGATTCGTCCACCTCGATGCCACGAGGGCCGCGTGTAGTCCGCCGGATGAAGTACGCCCCGCCACGGGCGCACAGTTCGTAGATCGTCGCGCGGCATTCGCAGGTGTGCGCAAGCACCCGCGTTCTCGTCAAGGGCGGGCGTCGGCGCTGCCAGTGGATGGACTCGCAGTCCCGGCGCCGCTCTCTCACGTGCCGGCCGTGATATCCCTCGTCCGCCCCGGGCGTCCACTCCGGGCCGCCGTCCGAGTGCATGAAGTCCCACAGCACCTCACGCACCAAAGGCGACGGCGACGCCGGACCGTGGGCATAGGCTGCGGTCAGCCTTTTGCCGGCCTCGCCGCCGGCCACAAGCGAACTCTCGTTCACCCGATGCTCCGCACCCCTTCGGCTCATCCGGGAAACCGGGACGTGGCGGCGCAAGGACCCTTGCCCCGAGGGCGGCAAGGGTGCCGCCTCCACGCCGCCACGCCCCGCGACGAGGGCACCCGGTGCCGTGACGGGGGTTGACGTGTACCGGGCGCCCTCGCGCAGACCGCCCCCGGCAGAGCCGGGCACATGCCGGAGACGGGCGGACACGCGCCCGATGCCGGATCAGGGCACCCCTCCCGTTGCCCCACCGGGCGCGCGCCCACGTCTCATCGGGCCTTGACCTGTCTTGGGCGTTCACCCGGACGCTGCCGTCCACCTCCCCGAGTTCTCACGCGGCATCTGGGCTTCCAGGTCCGCCAGGACGTGACTGGCGTGGCGAACCCGCTGCACCGCCAAAGCGCGTTCCTTCGAGCTGATCGTCTTGGACGTCGTCCACGGCTCGTACACCCGCACGACCGCCTGCAAGTACCACTGCTGCACGTTCGAGCTCCCCACGGCCGGACGGACCGAGCCCGCCACCGCGCTCACCGGATCGCTCCGCCGGTCAGAGATTCGGCCACCCGGTCGGCCACCGCCGCTAGATCACTCACCGGTCCGAGAGGCTCTTTGGTGTCCGCTCGGGTGAACACCCAGCCGTCGGCGCCCTGCTCACAGTCCACTTCGAGTGCACGCAGCGCCGCCCCCGGCGCCGTCACCCGCAGCAGCGGCATCCCATCGCGCACCACGACGCCGCACAGCACCTTCCGCCGTTTGCACAACGCCGCATCCAGCGCCGCCAGATGCTCCCGCCGAGGCCCGAAGGCTCCCTGGACGTTTGCCGACTCAAACCGCGACTGGTCAAAAGCCATCTCCCCACTCCCGTCCGCTCGAAGCGGGGAACCGGCGGCGCGACAAGGTGTTTTCGCCAGACGATGAGGCACCGCACCGTGAATCGACCGTCACGCCCCCACCGCGCCGCCGGCCCCGGGCTCGTTGAGCCGTGGCAGCCCCCGAAGGCCCAAGCACCATGAACGCAACACGTCCTAGGAGACCGGGCCGTCCTGGGAGCCGCTCATGTCTCAAGCGTCCCGGCCGACCCTTTTCCGTAAAGGAGCCCGACAGGGGGCCAGCGGGGGGCCAGACTGAAACCGGGAAGGGGGCTGGCCATGGCTACCGGCAAACGGCGAGAATTCGGCGCCTACCTCGCTCGACTTCGCGGCAGCAGAAGCCAGCGCGCCCTAGCGCAATTGCTGTGCGAATTGTCCGGAACCGACACCCTCACCCGCCACGAGATCTCCCGATGGGAACGGGGCAAGCGCGTCCCTACCGACTGGCTGCCCTACCTCGCTCAAGCGCTCGGGGTCCCGCTCACCGTGCTGGAGCGCGCAGCAGCCCAGGCCCGAGACGACGAGACACCCCCAGACGGCTCCCCGGTGGACCTGTCCGCCTTCTTCCCGGCAGGCGACACCCTCAAGAGCCGTATCACCAACGCCCTCCACAGCCGGGCCGCAGCCGGCGCCGGGGGCAATCCCGTCCTCGTCCTGGTAGGGGGATACGCCGGATCAGGCAAGACCGAGTTCGCCCGCTTCCTGTCCAGCATCTCCGGGTGGGCGTTCCTGGACAAAGACGCCCTCACCCGCCGTATGACCGAACGCCTGCTGCTGACCTTGACCGGCGACCCCCACGACCGCCACACCGACACCTACCGCCGCGAGGTCAGACCCCTGGAGTATCGCTGCCTGCTGGACGCCGCCCGCACCAACATCGACTGCGGAGTCTCCATCATCCTCGCCGCCCCCTTCGTCGAGGAGTTCAACAACCCCACCTGGCTCGACCGCCTCACTCACCGCTGCAAGGCCAAGAACGTGGACGTGGTCACCGTCTGGCTCCACTGCGACCTGGACTCCATGCACGAGTACATCGAGCTCCGCGACGCCCCCCGTGACGCCTGGAAACTCGCCAACTGGGACCAGTACGCCAGCACTCTCAACACCGACACCAGCCCACCCGGCGCCCAGATCACCATCGACAACCGCCTAGGCGCCGCCGTCAGCCTCGCCGAACAAACCCACGAGGCCCTACGCAAGATCATCACCTAGCCACGGCCGTGGGACTCCGGGGCACCAGAGCTCCAGGCGACCAGTGGTGCCAGAGCACCGGATGAGAACTTTCTCTACGTCTTCAAGGGCCCCGCTGACGCGGCCGCCACCGAGCGGACCAGCGCAGCGGGCATGCGGCCTCTCCGGGCCGGTCCCGCCGCGCCGCCCGCTCGGCCGGACACGGGGGTGCAGGCCAACGAGTCACGATCCCTCTGAGGGGTGATGAGGACGACGCTGTGCACCAGCGAGCGTTACGCCGAGATCGCGTTGCGATCCCTCTGAGGGGTGATGAGGACAGCACGGGACGGTGGGCTGGTGGGCGGCGTTCGGGGTGTTGCGATCCCTCTGAGGGGTGATGAGGACGGCGGGCTCGTGCCGCCGCCGAGCAGGCGCTTGCGTTGCGATCCCTCTGAGGGGTGATGAGGACACCGTCATCCGCGCCTGACCCCCACCAGCACGAGGTTGCGATCCCTCTGAGGGGTGATGAGGACCCCAGGGTAAAGCCGCAGGCCAGACGAGCGGAAGCCCACCGGATACGGCCCGATTTTGCAGCGGACCGCCGGTTGTGCATCCGCCCAGGTAAAACGTGCAAGCCAGCGCAACGGGAGCAAGAGCCATCACGATCACGCTAGCCCGGCGGCGGGCGTCGTGTCCCCAGGTTGGACGAGCGCGCCTGTGGGGGACTGCGCCGTCCCCCAGATCCCTTGCGCCCCGGAGCGCCCGTCCGCACGAAGCCGTCTGTCCCACCTGCTGACCGTCCGCGCGGACGGGCACTCCGGACCGTCCCGCTGACGGCGGTGACGGCAACGTCCGCAGCCGTCACCGACCTGCGGCAGGCCCCGGCAGCCCTATGTGCACGGCTGATGTGGTCGTAGGGCAGGATTCTCACTTCTGAAAAGCGGAAGGCCGGATCTCCGTTGTGACTGTGGTCAAGGTGCCGCTGCGGGGCTTCCGGTGCTCACGGCCGTGGCCGGCTCTGCGCTCCGGGTTCGCTTGTTCCCCGAGGGCGTAGCGCGGATGGCGGGTGGTTGGTGTTGCGTGCGTCGGTGCAAGTCGGGCGGTGATCGCCGTGCAACTAGGGGTGGTGATCAGAGGGCAATCACGGTCACTTGCGGGATGGTGTTCGGTCAGGTCGGCAGGTGTGGCAGGGCGGATCGGTCGGATTCCCAAGCTGGTAACGCGGGTTCGATTCCCGTCACTCGCTCTAGCACGAAGGCCCAGGTCAGGGGCGTGATCCCCGAACCTGGGCCTTGATCGTTTCAGTGTCCTGCGATTCGTCGCGCCATTAGCGTGCGATCAGGCCACGGGACTTCCTCGCCGCTTCTTTGCCGTCGCCGTTCGGGGACCGCTCGGCCTGGGTGGGCGCCTCCTTCGGTGCGGTGGCGCGCAGTTCGCCGGGCGAAGCCGTGGTCTCCTCCGGCCGTGGGGCCTGGGAGCCGCCGGGAAGGGACAGGCGGAGGATGCGTTTCCAGACCGAGCATGTCTGCTTGATCAAGGGGCGGGAGTTGTAGGGGAGGCCGAAGCGGGCGCACAGGGCGCGGACGCGGGGGGCGATCTGGGCGTAGCGGTTGCTGGGCAGGTCGGGGAACAGGTGGTGTTCGATCTGGTGGCTCAGGTTGCCGCTCATCAGGTGCAGCAGGGGGCCGCCGTCGAAGTTGCAGGAGCCCAGCAGCTGGCGGAGGTACCACTGGGCTCTGGTCTCGTTTTCGATCTCCTCTTCGGTGAAGACCTCGGCGCCCTCGGGGAAGTGGCCGCAGAAGATGACGATGTGCGCCCACACGTTGCGGGCCATGTTCGCCGTCAGGTTGCCCAGCAGGGTGGGCAGCATGCCCGGGCCCGCCAGCAGGGGGAAGGCCACATAGTCCTTGAGGATCTGGCGGCCGGCCTTGGCGGCGACGGCGCGCAGTTGCCGCAGGGCCTCGCGGGCGTCCTTTTCTCCCTTTGCGACGCGTTCCAGCTCGGCGTCGTAGATCGCGATGCCGTACTCGAAGAAGAGGGCGAGCAGCGCGTTGTAGAACGGCTGGGCCAGGTAGATCGGGTGCCACTGCTGCGCCGGGTGGACCCGCAGGGCCGAATAACCGATGTCGCGGTCCTTGCCGAGCACGTTCGTCCAGGTGTGGTGGACGACGTTGTGGGAGTGCTTCCACTGGGCGGCGGGGGTGGCGTTGTCCCACTCCCAGGTCGTCGAGTGGATCTTCGGGTCGCGCATCCAGTCCCACTGGCCGTGCAGGACGTTGTGCCCGATCTCCATGTTCTCCAGGATCTTGGCGACGGCCAGGGCCGTGGTCCCGGCGAGCCAGGCCGGGGGCAGCCAGGAGACCAGTAGCAGCGCCCGGCCGGTCACCTCCAGCCGACGCTGCAGGGCGATGACGCCGCGGATGTAGGCGGCGTCATCCTCCCCGAGGTCGGCGAGGACCTCCTGGCGGATCTTGTCCAGCTCCCGGCCGAACTCCTCGAGGTCGGCGCGGCTGAGCGATGCCGCGGTCGGCATGGTCGTCTCCTCGCTCTCACAGTTCGATCTCCACGGGGCCGGCGGCGGCCGACACGCAGGTTTGAATGAGATCGCCCGCTTCGCCGTGGACGCGGCCGGTGCGCAGGTCGCGCACCCGGCCGGAGGCCAGCGGCACCAGGCAGCTGCGGCAGATGCCCATCCGGCAGCCGCTGGGCATGAGCACCCCGGCGTTCTCCCCGACCGTCAGCAGCGGCGTGCCGCCGTCGGCGCGGGCCTCCCGGCCGCTTTTGGTGAAGCGGACCCGTCCGCCCTCGCCGCCTTCTGCGACCGGCTCGGGGCGGAAGCGTTCGATGTGCAGGCGCTCGGCGGGGCCGGTCCAGTGCGTCGTGACCTCTTCGAGCAGCCCGGGCGGTCCGCACGCCCACACCGCGCGTTCGGTCCAGTCCGGGCACAGCTCGGGCAGTTCCGCGAGCTTGAGGCGGCCTTCGATCCGGGTATGCCGCTCATGCAGCCGCAAGTTCGGCAAACGCGCCGCCAGTTCCCGCAGCTCCCGCCCGAAGATGACCTCCTGCGGCGTGGGCGCCGAGTGCACCAGCATCACGTCCGGACTGTCGGGGCGGGCCAGGAGGGCGTGCAGCATCGGCCGCACCGGTGTGATCCCGCTGCCGGCCGTCAGGAACAGCACGCGCGGCGGCGGCGGTTCGGGCAGGACGAACTCGCCTTCCGGGCGGCCTAAGCCCAGGATCGTCCCGGGCGGTGTGCGCCGCACCAGATGTCCGGAGACCAGGCCGTCCGGAATCGCCTTGACGGTGATCGTGACGCACCCGCCGGGCCGTGTGGGCGGGGAGGACAGCGAGTAGGTGCGCCAGTGCCGCACCCCGTCGATGTCGACGCCGACCCTGACCCACTGGCCGGGCTTGTGCGGGACCCAGTGGCGGCCCGGGCGGATCACCAGCGTCGCCGCGTCCGCGGTCTCCGGGTGCACGGCCTCGACCCGGCCGCATGTCTCCTTGGCGGACCACAGCGGGTTCACCAGCGCCAGGTAGTCGTCGGGCGTCAGCGGCGTGGTCAGCCACCGCGCGGTGCCCGCCAGCCACCGCCGGACGTTCCAGCGGCCGGCCGCACGCGGAGTGGTCATGGAACCCCCGCCTTCCAACAACGCCTTCCGGTACGGATGACACCCGATCGATTACTTAGTGTAACTGTCTGGGGTGTTCCCGAAACGGGGCGGTCCTACCGGGGCAGTTCTGCCCGTTGTCACGGGGAGCGGAGCTGCGCATCCCGACCTTAAACGCCCCCTGGGGACGGAGGTACCGGTCTGCGCCCTGGTGGGCGTCTCGATCTGGAAGGCTTTGCGTCACCTCCTGCGGCGGTGCACGCAGGCAAGAGACCCCGCCCAGGTTTCGACGCCGGAGAGTCGGGCATGCCGCGTGGTCCGACATCGGTGTGCGTGAGGGCGGGGCCTGCCCTTCGTCAGGCGGTCCGGCGGGAGACCGCGCCCTGCGAAAGGGCGGAGGAGACATGCGTGCTGCCGGTCCCGAGGTATGGATCGCGACGGCGGACGGCCGGGATGTGGTCCGGGCGGACGCGATCGTCGTCGTGCGCCTGGACGGCGGGAGGGTGACGGCTCAGCTGCGGGACGAGGCCAGGCAGGCGGTGACGCTGATCGACGGGACGACCGGGGTGCGCCCGCCGCCCGACTTCCACCGCCGGCTCGTCCGGCTGGTCGCCGAACTGGCCGACGCCAGCGGCGCCCAGCTGGTGCGGACGGTGTGCGACGAGGGCGGATGGCGGTGGGTGGCCGAGCCGCTGTGAGGCGGGATCACTGCGGGACGAGCCGGATCACCGGGTACCGCCGCTCGGACTTGCTCTGGTACTTGGCGATGCGGGGCTGGGCAGCGGCGATGCGCTCCCATGCCCGCTCGCGCTCGGCGCCCTCCAGGACGTGCGGCCGCACCGGGACGGCGTCGCGGCCGGGCAGCTCGACCGACGCCCGCTCGGGGTGCGCCATCAGGTTGACGAACCAGTCGGGGTTCAGGCTCCCGCCGCCGGAGGCGACGATCAGCCGGGCGTCCTCGCCGTCGGGGAAGTAGGCCACCGGAGTCTGGCGCGGCAGTCCGCTGCGGCGGCCCACCGTGTGCAGGATCAGCACGTCCATGCCCATGAAGTGGCCGCGGCCGCGCCGGATCTTGCGGATCATGCGGGCGTTCATCCGCTGCTGCATCCACCGTGAGAACGCCCCCGGAGTGCCCTTCTTGCGCTTTTCCCGGCCGCCGGCCTGCTGAGTCTGTGCCATGGTCGCCTCCGGTCGGTCTTGTTCGTCGTGGTCTGGTGCGGGTTCCGCGCCGACGGGGCCGGTGCGGGGAACCCCCACGACGATCACGGTAGGTGCGGCCCGGGGACCGGCGCTTCTTGATTCCTGACCGATTCGGACGCCCCGCCGGCGCTCCCGTATCCGGGCGGGCGGCGAGGGGAGGAGCCTGACAGTTGCGTTTTCACGCCGATCTGCACGTCCACTCCAAGTACTCCAGGGCGTGCAGCAAGAACAGCGACCTGGAGCCGCTGGCCTGGTGGGCGCGGCGCAAGGGCTGCACGGTGGTGGGCACCGGGGACTTCACCCATCCGGCCTGGCTCGCCCCGGCTGCAAGAGTGCCTGGTGCCGGCGGAGCCCGGGCTGTTTCGGCTGCGCCCGGAGCCGGACCGGGCGGCTGCGGCCGGGCTGCCGCCGAATCTGGCCGAGGCCCCGGTGCGGTTCATGCTGTCGGCGGAGGTCTGCACCGTCTACCGGCGGGCGGGACGCACCCGCAAGATCCACCACCTGTTGTACGTGCCCGGCCTGGCGGAGGCGCGGGAGCTGGGCCGCAGGCTCGGCCGGTTCGGCGACCTGAGCTCCGACGGCCGTCCCGTGCTCGCCCTGGACTCCCGCGACCTGCTGGAGAACGTGCTGGCGTGCGGCGGTCACCTGGTGCCGGCCCACGTCTGGACGCCGTGGTTCGGGGTGTTCGGCGCCAAGTCCGGGTTCGACGCGCTCGAGGACTGCTACCTGGACCTGACCGGTCACATCGCCGCGCTGGAGACCGGGCTGTCCAGCGACCCGGAGATGAACCGGCGGGTGTCCGCGCTCGACCGCTACCGCATGGTCAGCTACTCCGACGCGCACTCCCCGCCCATGCTCTGCCGCGAGACCACGGTGTTCGACACCGAGCTGGACTACTTCGCGATCGAACGGGCGCTGCGGACCGGCGCGGGATATGCCGGGACGGTCGAGTTCTTCCCCGAGGAGGGCAAGTACCACCTGGACGGGCACCGGGCCTGCGGGGTGCGGATGACGCCGCGCGAGCGGCGCGAGCACGGCGGGATCTGCCCGGTGTGCGGCAAGCGCCTGACGGTGGGGGTGCTCAGCCGCGTCGAGGAGCTGGCCGACCGGCCCGAGGGCGTTCCACCGGAGGGGGAGGCGGGGTTCCGGCGGCTCGTCCCGCTGCCGGAGATCGTCGGCGAGATCCTGGGGGTGGGACCCAAGAGCAAACGGGTGCAGCGGGAGATCGACGGGCTGGTCGCCGCCCTGGGACCGGAACTGGCGATCTTGGAGGAGGTGCCGCTGGAGGACATCGCGGCCCGCTCGCCGCTGCTGGCCGAGGCCATCGGGCGGCTGCGGCGCGAGGAGGTGGTCCGGGAGGCCGGCTACGACGGCGAGTACGGCGTGATCCGGGTGATGGAACCCGGCGGGCCGGAGCCGGCGCTCTTTTGAAAGAACGCCCAGGCCGGGAAGAGACCCCGGCCTGGGCGTGCGGTGCGTTCAGCGGCGGATCAGCCGGTGATCTGCGCCCACAGGTCGCACTTGTGGTCCTTGGCGAAGGTGAGGGTCGGCTTGATGGCGCCCGGCGCCAGGTCCTGCACCAGCGGGAACTTCTTCCAGACCGGGGAACCCTTGCCGTTCGGGACGCCGGTGTGGGCGAAGCGGGTCCAGTAGGTGAGCATCCGGTCCGCCAGCGCCTGCTGGGCGGGCGTGCCGGTCACGCCCCCGAAGATGTAGCGGATCTCCGAGCCGTGCGGGGCGCCGAGCGGGAAGCTCACCGGCAGGTTCAGGTAGTCCATGGCGTGCGGGTCGCTGAACTCGTAGGCATAGGCCCGGGTGTGCCGCGCCAGCAGGGCGGTGGAGGCGTACGAGGGGCACGCGAACTGGGCGTCGGTGTAGATCGCGGCGAGCGCCTCGGCCGGGGTGCCGTAGTCCGACAGCCGGTAGCGGGCCAGGATCTGGTCGGCGGTGGACGGGAAGGCCCGGCGCACCGCCTGCGGGTACTCCTCGGCGGTGAGCACCCGCCCGGCCAGGTCGTAGGCGGTCGCCACGTTCAGCCGGGCCTCATCGCGGGTGGTGCCCTGGATCACCGGGACGCGCGGCAGGCGCCCGGCGCGGAACGCCTCCATGACCTGCTCGCGGACCACGTGCCCGTCCACCGACGGACCCCAGGTGATGCGGTCGAAGGCCGGGGTGCCGGCGGCGGCCAGCAGCTGCTCGGCGGGCTTGGCGCGCAGGCAGGCCACATCAAAGCAGCCCACGGCGGCGGCGAAGTTCTCGCCCGCGGCCTCGGCGGTCTGCTTGGGCGCGGCGGGGAAGGCGCAGCCGGACTGGGCGATGGCGCGGTGGAACAGGCCCTTGGCCAGGGGCGAGATCAGGTTCTGGCAGACGCTGCCGCCGCCGGCGGACTCCCCGAAGATCGTGACGTTGCGGGGGTTGCCGCCGAAGGCGGCGATGTTGCGCTGCACCCAGCGCAGCGCGGCCTGCTGGTCCAGCAGCCCGTAGTTGCCCGAGGAGCCGGTGGGCGACTCGGCCGACAGGCCCGCGTGCGCCAGGAACCCGAAGGCGCCCAGCCGGTAGTTCAAGGTCACCACGATCACGTCGCCGCGCTGGGCGAGCACACCGCCGTCATAGAACGCGCCCGAGCCGATGGTGAAGCCGCCGCCGTGGATCCAGACCATGACCGGCCGCGGCCGCAGCGAGCGCTTGGCGGGGACATGGACGTTGAGGTAGAGGCAGTCCTCGCTGGGCGTGCCGGGCCCGGCCAGGTCGCCCCAGGGCGTCTGCACCTTGCTCTGCATGCAGGGGTTGCCGGGCTTGGTGGCGTCCCGGACGCCCCGCCAGCCCTCGGGCGGCGCGGGGGGCTTCCAGCGCAGCGGGCCGACCGGCGGCTTGGCGTAGGGGATGCCGAGGTAGGAGGTCCCGTTCTCACCGGAGACACCCCGGATCAGCCCTTCGTGAATGCGCACCACGGGCGCCGTGGCCGGTGCGTTCCCGGCGGCCTGGACCGGCGTGGCGCCGAGGGCGGCCGACAGTGCGAGGCCGGTCAGGGACGCGGCCAGCGCCGCGAACGTCCTGCGGCGCCCGGGCCGTCGCGAAGATGCGTGTCTCCTCCCTGCGGCGGGTCCGGGAGGGACGGGGGATGGGTGCACCATGCGGGCTTCCTTTCCGTGAGGGAGCACGGCGGTCGGGTGGATCTGCCGCGGCAGGGCCGGTGAGCTCGTGCGGAGCCGGAGGGACGCGCCGTGGCTCGGCGGCGCGTCCACAGGCAGGCGACACATGGCGTTTCGATCGGTTTTAAAAACGTCACATATGGGTTCGGAAAAGGCAACGGGGCGATCACAGAACTGGTGTGGGAAACATTCCCCGGCCGGGTTCTTTGTGTGAGGGGCACAGCGGGTGATGTTGTCTGCCGAATGCGTGGGACTTTGTGAATCTCTTTGAATGCGGCCTCCCAAGAAAAGGGGGCCGAGATTGTGTTCGCTCTCCTATGAGCGTTCGAAAAAGCGGAGGCGCATGATTTTTGCGGCGTCCGAATTCGCCGGGGTCCTGGGGGAGGCCGCACCCGGGCGGGGAGAGGAACGACCCGCACCGCCGGGCAGGCCCAGCGGCCCGTCGCGCAGCAGTGCCCGCTGCTGCACCGGCCGGTGACCGGCGCCCTTCAGCGGGCCCTCGGCCGGCACAGCCCGGGCCGGTCGGCGGCCGATGGTGGGCGTCTCCTGAGAAGGGCGGTCGGTGTCCGCAGGCAAGGAAGGTGCGGGTCGCGCGGCCGGCGGTTCCATGGGCGAAGGCGGGGCATGGCGGTCGGGAGCGGCACCGCGCCCTGGAGTGGTATGGGGCTGGAGGTCATGGCTTTCCCGCCGCGGAGCGCCGCACACCCGGAGCACGGGGCCGCGCCGGGTCCGCAGAGACGGCGTGTGGCGAAGGGTTCACCGCGTCCGGCCGCCCGGCCACGCCGCTACCGAGCCCTTGGCCCATGGGCGGGCCGTGCCGCCGGTGACCTCCGCCGCACCCGGGCGGACCGCGCCGGCCTGCTTACCGAAGGGGCGCCCGACCTGCTAGAGCGGGCCTTCGCGCACCGGCCGCAAAGGGCGGGGAGGCGCCGTGTGCCGGTGCTCCCCGTCGCGGCGTTCGGGCCGGGACGGCCACCGAAACCGCATGACAGCGTGTGACTTGGATCACTTTTACGGAGTTTGATCACCTGAAAAGGGCTTTCGGGGACATCGTGTCTGCGCGGCGCATGCCGCAGAAGGAAGTCCAACCGGGGAAAGTTCGAGGTCGGGATGCGGAGACGGCTGGTGCGCTGGATGATCGTGGCCGCCCTGGTGGCCGCGGCGGGAGCGCTGCCGGGTGACGGGCCGCACCGGATCGAGCTTCACGACGTGCCCGAGACGCTGTCCTTCTTCACCGGCGCCGACTCCGACCGCCCCGGCGAGACCGGCTCCGACCGGCGTTCCTGACGCCTCCTCCCCCTTCGCCCCGGCTTCAGCGTGATATCGCTGACCTGGCGCGATGGGTCGAATCGGGGTCAAGATGGGGGATGGCCAGTTCCAACGGTGATGACCGGAGGGCCCGTGCCGCTGGGGCCGGCGCGGGCGATGGCGCCCGCGATGAGCGGGAGGGGCTGTTCGTCTACGGGACGCTGCGTTTCCCCGAAGTGCTGGCGGTGCTGCTGGGCAGAGTGCCCCGCCTGGAGCCGGCCAGGGCCCCCGGCTGGCGGGTACGGGCGCTGCCCGGGGTGGTCTATCCCGGGCTGGTCCCCGACCCGGCCTGCACGGCGGACGGAACGCTCATCCTCGGCCTGTCAGAGGCCGAACAGCGGCTGCTGGACGCCTTCGAAGGCGACCTGTATGAGCGGCGGCGGCTGGCGCTGGAGGACGGCCGGCACGGCTGGGCATACATATGGCGGGGTCGAACCGAGCCGCGGGACTGGGACCTGGCGGGTTTCGCCGAACGCCACCTGGCGGCCTATGTCGACGGCTGCCGCATCTGGCGCGCCCGCCACGAACGGGCCATGGGCCTGGGGCGCGAGGACCATCGCGCCGTGTTGCGGGGAGTCGCACGGGGAGGACCCGATTCGCCGGGCATCGGGGCGGAACATGAGCGCGGCATGGAACCGCGGGCGTGATCGTCGGATCTGAAGCGGTATGGGCGGTGTGTTCACATGCCGTTCATCCAGCCTGGACTTATGTTCACAAAAGTCGGGGAAGAATATGACCATGAGTGTCAATCCAGGGCACATTCCAGTGAAAGGGGACTCCCTCCCTGAGGACCGCTACCTCGACCGGGAGGAAAGCTGGCTGCGGTTCAACCAGCGTGTCCTGGAGCTGGCCGAAGACCCTGCCCTGCCGCTGCTGGAGCGCGTGCGCTTCCTGGCCATCTTCGCCAGCAACCTCGATGAGTTTTTCATGGTCCGCGTGGCCGGGCTGACCCGCCGCATGGCCACCGGGCTGGCCGTGCAGTCGGCCAGCGGGCGGCTGCCGCGCGAGGTGCTGGAGCGCACCTCCGAGGTGGCGCACGAACTGATGCTGCGGCACGCCTCGGTGTTCCGCGACGAGGTCCTGCCGGAGCTGTCCAAAGAGGGCATCGAGATCCTGCGCTGGGACGAGCTGTCGCAGACCGAGCAGGAACGGCTGCACCGATTGTTCCGGGAGCGGATCTACCCGGTGCTCACCCCTTTGGTGGTCGATTCGGCGCACCCCTTCCCCTACATCAGCGGGCAGTCGCTGAACCTGGCCGTGATCGTCCGCGACCCCGACACCGAGGCCACCATGTTCGCCCGGGTCAAGGTGCCGCCGGTGCTGCCCCGCTTCATCAGCGCCTCCCCCGACCGGTTCACCCCGCTGGAGGACGTGATCGCCGCCCACCTCGACCAGCTGTTCGCCGGCATGGAGGTGGTGGAGCACCACGTCTTCCGGGTGACCCGCAACCAGGACCTGGAGATCGACGAGGACATCAGCGAAGGGCTGCTGCAGGCCCTGGAGCGGGAGCTGCTGCGCCGCCGCTTCGGCCCGGTGGTGCGGCTGGAGGTGGAAGAGTCCATCTCCCCGGAAGTGCTGGAGCTGCTCACCGGGGAACTGGGCATCGAGGAGCGCCAGATCTACCGGCTGCCCGGCCCGCTGGACCTGGCCGGCCTGCACGCCATCGCCGACCTGGACCGCCCGGAGCTGAAGTATCCGCCGTTCGTGCCGTCCAAGGACGCGCTGCCGCTGGACACCGACATCTTCGCCGCGATCCGCGAACGCGACGTCCTCGTCCACCACCCGTATGACTCCTTCACCACCACCGTGCAGCGGCTGATCGAGGAGGCCGCCGCCGACCCGCGGGTGCTGGCGATCAAGCAGACCCTCTACCGCACCAGCGGCGACTCCCCGATCGTGGACGCCCTCATCGACGCGGCCGAGGCCGGCAAGCAGGTCGTGGTGGTGGTCGAGCTGAAGGCCCGTTTCGACGAGCGCGCCAACATCGAGTGGGCGCGCAAGCTGGAACAGGCCGGCTGCCATGTGGTCTACGGGTTCGTGGGCCTGAAGACCCACTGCAAGCTGTCGCTGGTGGTGCGCCAGGAGGCCGACGGGACGCTGCGCCGCTACTGCCACATCGGCACCGGCAACTACCACCCCAAGACCGCCCGCCAGTACGAGGACCTGGGCCTGCTGACCGCCGCCCCGGACGTCGGCGAGGACGTCAGCGAGCTGTTCAACCACCTGACCGGCTACTCCAAGCAGACCTCCTACCAGCGGCTGCTGGTGGCGCCGCGCACCTTGCGCTCGGGGCTGATCCAGCGGTTCGAACGGGAGGTGGACCACCACCTGGCCGGCCGTCCCGCCCACATCCGCATCAAGTGCAACGGGCTGGTCGACGAGGCCATCATCGACGCCCTGTACCGTGCGTCGCTGGCGGGCGTGCCGGTGGACATCTGGGTGCGCGGCATCTGCGCGCTGCGCCCGGGAGTGCCCGGCCTGTCGGAGAACATCCGGGTCCGCAGCGTGCTGGGCCGTTTCCTGGAGCATTCGCGGATCTTCGCGTTCGAAAACGGCGGCGACGCGGAGGTCTGGCTGGGCAGCGCCGACCTGATGCACCGTAACCTCGATCGTCGGGTGGAGGCGCTGGTGCGGGTCACCGACCGGGCCCAGCGCGCCGACCTGGTGCGGCTGCTGGACATGGCCATGGACGACGGCACCGCCTCCTGGTGGCTGTCCGGCGACGGCACCTGGACGCGGCACCAGTACGCCGACCCTCCGCAAGGAGGTGAGGGAGGTCGCGGCGAACCGCTGCTGGACATCCAGCGGCATCTGATGAAGACCCGGCGCTGGAGGACGGTGGAAGGCTGAAGGTGAAGTCCGAGGAAGGTCGGATCCGGGCGGCCGGGGCGGTGCTGTGGCGCCGGGCTCCGGACGGCCCTCGGGTGGCGCTGGTGCACCGGCCCAGGTACGACGACTGGTCGTTCCCCAAGGGCAAGGTCGATGCGGGCGAGCACGTGCTGGGCGCCGCGCTGCGCGAGGTGGTGGAGGAGACCGGGATCGCCGTGCGGCTGGGCCGGCGGCTGCCCTCCATCACCTACCTCAAGGACGGCCGGCCCAAGCAGGTGGACTACTGGAGCGCCACGCCCATCGACGCGGAGGCGGTCTTCGTCCCCAACGAGGAGGTCGACCGCCTGGAGTGGCTGCCGGTGGCCGAGGCCGTCGAGCGGTTGAGCTATGAGCGGGACGCGCAGGTGCTGCGCGAGTTCGCCGCCGGGCCGCTGACCACCCGCCCCGTGGTGATCTTGCGGCACGCCCTGGCGGGCAGGAAGAGCGACTGGCGCGATGACGACGCGCTGCGCCCCCTGGACGATCGCGGACGCGCCCAGGCGCGGGCGCTGGCCGCGCTGCTGGGCGTCTTCGGGCGGCTGCGGCCGGTCTCCTCGGCCACCGCCCGCTGCGTGGAGACGCTGCTGCCGTACGCGCTGGCCTCGGGCGGTGAGGTGACCACCGACCGGGCGTTCACGGTGGGCCGCACCGACGCGGGACGCGCCGGGTCACGGCTGGTGGAGCTGGCCTGCGACGGCGCGGACCCGCTGGTGGTGTGCACCCACGGCGAGATCGTCGGGGACCTGATCGCCGAACTGTGCCGCAAGTTCGGCGAGCCGGTTCCCGACGATCCCTCCCTCCGCAAGGGCGGTTTCTGGGTGGCCCACCTGGCGGTGGACGACGACGGGACGAGCGGCGTCGCCGCCTTGGAACGCCACTGGGCCCCCCCGTCCTGAGCCGGTCAGAAGGCCGGCGGGGCGGTCTGCTCCCAGGTGGCCTCCACGCGGGACAGGGATTCCAGGGCCTCGCAGCGTTCGATGCCGTAGAGGACGCCCAGCACGAACGCCTCGGCCGGGGTGGTGGAGCGTTCGGCCGCGGCGGCCCGCAGGTGCTGCATCGCGATGACGCCGTCCTGGTAGCCGCCCAGGACCTCCTGGAGGCGTTTGGCGTGGGCGGCGGTCTGCGCGGCGATCTCGGCCAGCTCCGCCGGTGACCGGGCCGGCTCGGCGGCGGCCCTGCGGGACGCCTTGCGCTTTTTGCCCTTGCCCTTGGCCGGGCGGGCGCCGTCGGCGGCCTGCGGCTTCAGCTCGCGCAGCGCGGCGGCGGCCAGCTCGGCCGCATAGCGGGCGCGTTTGGCGGCCTTGCGGGCGTCATGCCTGGCCTCTTCGGGGTCCTTGGCGGTGGCGATCGCCTCGTACTTGCGGGTCAGCCGCCGCCACTGGCGGGTGACCAGCCGGGGCAGCTCGGCGACCGCCGGCCGGAACGCCCGCTCGCTCAGCGGCGGGTCGGCCACCAGCGCGTCCAGCGCGTCCAGCAGGGCGAAGTAGCGCGGCTGGGTGAGGGTGGTGTTCATCCTGCGGTAGGCCGACTTCTCCCGCTTGCTCAGCGCCTCCAGCCACGACTGGGAGGCGGCCGGGTGCAGCCCGTAGGGCCGCTCCAGCCGGTCGGTGAAGCGCATCCGCAGCACTTCCAGGTCGCGCACCTCGCCGAGGACCTCCGCCAGCCACCGCAGCTCCGGTTCCAGCGGGGCGATGCGCACCGGGTCCAGCAGCGGCGCGTAGCTGCGCAGCGCGCTGCGGATCCGGCGGACGGCCACCCGCATCTTGTGCACCGCGTCGAACTCCGCCAGCCGGGCCTTGGGGTCGTAGGAGATCACCGCGTCCACCTGCTTGGCCAGGTAGCCGATCACCGCGGCGCCGGCCGAACCGGCCGGCAGGTCCGGCAGCGCGCGGCGGTGCCCGCCGAACGGGACCGCCATGACCGGCTCCAGCACCCTCCCCAGCTTGGCCGGGCCGCTCGCCGGGCGGGCCCCGGCCTGCTGCAGCCGCTCCCCGGCCGCCCGCAGCAGCTCGGGAGTGCCGGCCGGGCCCAGCTCGATCTCGATCTCCCGCCAGACGGTGGTGCCCGGCTGCTCGGCGCCTTCGGAGTCGATGAGCCGTCCGGTCACCGTGTCGTCGGCGACCTCCGCCAGCAGCCGCCCGCCTGCGTCCCGCAGCAGGATCACGGTGCGTTCGGTCTCCAGCACCGCCACCGGCCGCAGCTGTGCCCCCCGGACATGGACGGCCACCAGCCGGGCCAGCTTCGCCGGGACGACCTGGGGGCGGCCGAGCGAGGCGCGCAGCTCGTTCTTGCTGTCGGGGGCCACCGGTATCTTCAGGTGCCAGCCGGCGTCCGCCCCGCCGCGCCGCCGGCGCAGGGTGATGCCGCGGGCGGCCAGCCGGTGGTCACAGGTGTCGAAGTAGTTCGCGATGAGCACATGCGTGCGGGGTTCGCTCACGGACGCGACCCCGGGCAGACCGGATAGATCCGGCAGTGTGAAGTCGCGGTCGGCGTCGTATTTGCGTTCTACCTCAAGCTGGCTTTTCGGGTCGGCCACGCATGTTCTCCTCGATATCGACGTTCCCGGCGAGCGGGGTTGACCGGAGATGACGCTCCGATGACCAGCATTACACGTTCCGGTAAACAAAGTGAGACCCAGGTCTACGAAAACGACCAGGTCAGGGTGGGGAAAGACGACGCGGTGAGGCTGGAGCGCTGGTGGGAGGCGCACCATGCGGAGCTGACCGCCCACTGCTACCGGATGCTCGGCTCGGCCTTCGACGCCGACGACGCCGTCCAGGAGACCCTGGAACGCGCCTGGCGCGGCCGCGGCCGTTTCGAGGCCTCCCGGGGCTCTGCGCGCTCGTGGCTGTATGCCATCGCCACCAACGTCTGCCTCGACATGCTGCGCGGCGCCCGCCGCCGCGCCCTGGCCATGGACCTTGGCCCCGCCGCCGAGCCCGGCTCCCCCCTGGGCCGTCCGCTGCCGGAGGAGCACTGGGTGCTGCCGATCCCGGACCGGCGGGTATCGCCGGCGGGCGCCGACCCGGCCGAGGCGGCGGTGGCGCGCGAGACGATCCGGCTGGCGTTCGTGGCCGCCCTGCAGCACCTGCCGCCCCGCCAGCGCGCCGTGCTGATCCTGCGCGATGTGCTGCGCTGGCGGGCCGCGGAGGTGGCCGGGCTGCTCGGCGTCACCGTCGCCGCCGTCAACAGCGCCCTGCAGCGCGCCCGCGCCACCCTGCGCACCGTCCACCCCGACGGCACCGAAGGCGCCGCCCCGCTGGGCGAGGCGGAAGGCGACCTGCTGGACCGCTACTGCACCGCGTTCGAAAACCACGACGTCGATGCGCTGGTGGCGCTGCTGCACGAGGACGCCGCCATGTCGATGCCCCCGTTCACCTGGTGGCTGCAGGGCCGCGAGCACATCCGCCGGGCGCTGTCGGCCCCGGACGCCGGCTGCCGGGGCTCCCGCCTGGTCCCGGTCGCGGCCAACGGCTCACCGGCCTTCGCGCACTACGTCCCCACCGGCCCCGGCGGGACGTTCGAACCCCGGGCGCTGGTGCTGGTGGACGTCCGCGGCGGCCTCATCGCCGGCACGACCTCCTTCCTGGACACCGCCCGCCTGTTCCCGCTGTTCGACCTGCCTCCCACCCCGCCGCGGCGGCCGGTTTCCCCGGACGAGCGATGAGTTTCACGCCCCCCGGTCGTAGGAGAGGTGAACGACCCCGACCACGGGAGGCACCCTCGATGTCCACCGAACCGAAGATCGAAACCCGCCCCGCCCAGCCGTACGCGGCCATCCCCGTCAAGGCCCCGATGCGCGAGTGGGGCCGGGTCAACGCCCTGGTCCCGGAGGTCTACGGCCGGCTGGGCCGGCGGCGGATCGTCCCCGCGGGCCCGCTGTTCTACCGCTACCGCGTGATCGGCGGCATGGACGTCCCGTTCGAACTGGAGGTGGGCGTCCCCGTCCCCGAACCCATCGAGCCGGACGGCCGGATCATCCCCGGCTCCATCCCGCCCGGCCGCTACGCCACCTTGACCCACCACGGCCATCCGGACGGCCTGTTCGACGCCATCACCGCCTTGCAGGAGTGGGGCACCGCCCAGGGCATCACCTGGGACATCCGCCGGGAGGGCGGCACCGAGATCTGGGGCGGCCGCTTCGAGTTCTACCTGACCGACCCGGCCGTCGAGCCCGACATGACCAAGTGGTCCATCGAGCTGGCCTACCGCCTCCAGGACGCCTGATTCGCCGGATCGACAGGGCGTTCTCGTCTCGGGAAGGGCCTTTCGGGAAGCCGGCCGGGCGTCTGGTCCTCGGACGGGGCGCCGGAGAGCCGGGGCGGCTCTTCGCGGGCCGCTCCTGGTCACGGTCTCGGGTGCGGCGTGCGGGCCGGTGACGGGGTCGCCGCCGCGGGCATGGGCGACCGCGGCTTCCCGGCGGGCCCGGCCGGGCGTCCCGCTTTTCTGCGGGACCGCCGGTGCGGCGTCAGCGCAGTGCCTCGCCGAGTTCGGCGAGGCCGGGGTGCCGCGGCCAGCGCCGGATTAGCGCCCGGTGCGTTTTGACCAGCTCGGCGCGGGTCCGGCCGCCGCCGGTGCCGGTCACGATGCCGAGCGCGGTGCGCAGGCCGGTGACCGCCTCGGTGATGTCGCCGCCGCGGGCGTGAGCGGCCGCGGCCCGCACGCGGTACCAGGCCACCCACTCTGAGTTCCGCACGTCCGCGGCGAGCGCCTGGATGCCCGAGGCGATGAGACCGGCGGCGGCGCCGTGCTGTGCCGGGTCCTCGGCGAGGTAGGACAGGATCAGTCCGCGTTGCATGGTCAGGTACGCCGGGCCGTAGAAGTAGAGGCCGTCCGGGTCGTCTGCGCGGGTGCCGCCGGCCAGGATCTCTTCGGCTTCGCCGATGCTCCTCAGCGCCCCCTGCCGATCCCCCAGAACGGCCAGCGCCCGTCCGCTCTGCTGGACGGCCATGGCACGGGTGCCGGTCGCGGTGGCCATCTCGGCGGCGGCCTTCGACAACTCGGCCATGGCACCGATGTCGCCGGTCACCCACGCCAGATGCCCTTGCATGGACAATGCCGTCGCGGCGAGGTCGGTGTTGCGGCTTTGCATGCCGAGTCTCAGTGCCTGGTCGTATAGCGTGCTCGCGTCCTCGTAGGCGCCGACGGCGGTGTGCAGCCATCCGACGAATTGGGAGGCCTCGGCGGCCGTCTGGGCGAGCCGGGCGGCCGGAGCGGCACGGGCCTCTTTCAGCAGCCGCAGGATCAATTTCAGGTGCTCGGCCGCGGGCGCCAGCATGCGGCCGGAACCGGTCGAGTCTTCCAGGCGCCGCTGATGGGCGAGGGTGGCGGCCAGCCCGTCCACCACGGCCTCATCCAGCCGGGCGGGATTGCGCGCGGCGAGGGCCAGCCGCTCACGTTCGTCCGGATCGTCATGCGGTTCCGGCGGGCGCGATGAGGAGGGCTGTGGGCGGGGGCCGAACAACTCGTCTTCCGAGACGCCGAACACTTTGGCGTAAGCGGCCCGGTAGCGGGGATCGCATGGCCGGACTTCGCCGCTCTCCCAGCGTTTGACATAAGTCACAAACGAAGAGAGGTCGGGCTTTTGGTGATCATCGGTGGCGTCTCGCAGGAAACGGGCCGTCTTCCGCTGCCCCCAGCCGCGCTTTTCGCGTTCGGCTCGCAGGCGTGCGGCGATGGCGCGGGGGTCGTCGGCGGTGCTCATGGGGGGCGCACCCTTCGTCCGGCCGGTGTTCTCCGAGCTTGAGGGGCTGCTCCCCATGATGCCTATCGAGACGTGCTGTGTGCGGTCATGTGACGTTCCGTGACACACGGCGGCCCCGGGCGGGGGCGCCGGGGCGGGCGAGGCGGTGGTCAGGAATCGGGATCGATCTGGCCCGGCTTTTCGATCAAGGGGTACTTCATCCCCATGTGGCTGGGGCGGAAGCCCATTTTCTGGTAGAAGCGTATGGCGTTCGGGCGCTGGCGGTCGGTGGTGAGCTGGACGACGCGGCAGCCGCGGGCGCGGGCCTGTTCGATGACCCAGTTGATCAGGGCCTGGCCGACGCCTTTGCCGCGGTATTCGGAGGCCACCCGCACGCCTTCGATCTGAGCGCGCTCACCCCCGGTATAGGTGAGGCTGGGGATGTAGGTGAGCTGGAGGGAAGCGGCGATCTCGCCGTCGATCTCGGCGACGATGATGGCGTTGTTGGGATCTTTTTCGATCGCCTCGAACGCCCTCCAGTAGGGCTCGGGCAGTTCCTCGCCCGGCGTCTCGCGGGTGCTGCCCAATGGGTCGTCGGCCAGCAGCCGGACGATCGTGGGCAGGTCGTCGCGCACCGCCTCGCGGAAGGTCACCTTTTGATCACGAGCCACGTGGCTCAGGGTAGCCGCCCAGTTAGAGACATAAGTTACCCTCGCTTGTAGTACTACGCTTTGTAGTACTACGTTGGGTGCGAACCCACCCCGGATTCTCTATGGAGGCCGCCGACGTGGTCGTCCTCGCAGATCTTCCGCGTGCCGCCGCCAGGCCGCGCTGCGCCGCCGCCCATGTGCCGGCGCCGGGCGAGGGCCGCGCAGGCACGCCGCGGGACCACCACGCGACGGTCATCGGCGCCGAGATCGCTCGACCGAGCAGCCGGACCTCCGTCAGCAGCGAGGAACCGGCGGCCATCACCGGCATGCCGCATCGGCCGGCCGACTCACCGCCGCCGGAACGGGTACGGGCCGTCCACCGTGCGTCGCCGCTGCCTGCGGCCCTGTTCGACCTGGAGAAGACATGCTGAACCCCGACAAGCACTGGACCGATTACGCGATCTGCCGCGGTGCCGACCCCGAGCTCTTCTACCCCATCAACTACACCGTTCCGGTAATGGCCGAGCAGGTCGAGGCCGCCAAGGCCATCTGCGGCAACTGCCCGGTGAAGGCCGAGTGCCTCGACTGGGCGCTGCGCGCCGGCGAGCCCGACGGCATCTGGGGCGGCACCACCCCCGAAGAACGCCGCTACATCCGCCGCGAAATGCGCCGCGGCGAGCGCACCGGCCGCATCGTCGCCGCCTGACCGCAAACCGCCTGAAAACCCGGCGACCTGTGCAAGACGTCGCAGGACGGGCATTTATGGGCACCTTTATAAGGGCCGGAGCGTTGTCTCAACAGCGCGACCCCTATGGAGGCTGCCAGATGAACGACCCCCTCGTCCCGCGGCGGAGCCGTTCGGAAGGGCTGGCGACGCACGCCGCCCGCGCGGTCTCGGCGGCCGTGCTGGTGGGAACGGTCACCGCGGTCATGTGGGTGCTGGAGGCGCTGGACTACGCGCTGGGCGGTGCGCTCGACCGCTATGGCATCCGGTCCTATGACCTCGGTGAACTGCCGGACATCTTCACCGCGCCCTTTCTGCACGGCGGGTTCGGGCATCTGATGGCCAACACGATGCCGTTCCTGGTGCTGGGCTTTCTGGCGGCGGTGCGCGGGATCGGCCGGTTCCTGGCGGCCAGCCTGATCATCATCGTGGTGGGCGGGCTGGGCGTGTGGTTCACCGGCTCGCCCTCGGTGGAGACCCTGGGCAGCAGCATCCTGATCTTCGGCTACTTCGGCTACCTGCTGAGCCGGGGCCTGTTCGAACGCAGCCTGCTGGACCTGGCGATCGCCGTCGTGGTGGTGCTGAGCTACGGCACGATGATCTACGGCATCCTGCCCACCCACCCGATGATCTCCTGGCAGGGCCACCTGTTCGGGCTGATCGGCGGCGTCCTGGCCGCCTGGGTACTGCGCCGCCGCGACGCCTGGAGCTAGGCGGGACGGCCTCCTTTCACGGCCGGACGGACACGTCGGTGATAGTGGCGTCGCGAGGGGTCTCCAGCGCGTTCACGATCACCCGGGCCACCGTCATGGGGTCGATGAAATCCTCCGGCCGGTACGGCCGCCCTTCCTGGGCGCGCACCTTGCGCTGCATCTCGGTGGCGGTGCGGCCCGGGTAGACGCTGGTCACCCGCAGCCGCGGCTCCTCGGCGCGCAGCGCGTCGGCCAGGGCCTTCAGCCCGTGCTTGCCGGCCGCGTACGCCGACCAGCCGGGGTTGGCGCGCAGCCCCGCGCCGGAGTTGACGAAGACCACCTGCCCCTCGGCCGCGCGCAGCGCCGGCAGCAGCAGCCGGGTCAGCTCCGCCGCGGCCACCAGATTGACCATGATCTGCTCGATCCACCGGTCGGCGTCCAGTTCGGCGACCGTGCCCAGCTCCACCACGCCCGCGCTGTGCACCACGCCGTCCAGCCGGTCCGGCAGCCCGGCCGCCGCCAGCGCCGCCTCGATCCGGCGGGGCTCGGTCAGGTCCAGCACCACCGGCAGCACCGTGCCGCGCCGCCCGGCGTCCGCGGCCCGCGGCGCCCCCGCCGCGTCGCGGTAGAGCACCTGGGTGCGGGCCTGCACGCCGCCCAGCCGGGCGGTCACCTGTGCCAGCCGCTCGGGCGAACGGCCGACCAGCACCAGATCGTGCCCCCGGTCGGCCAGCAGTTCCGCGACCGCCGCGCCGATGCCGCCGGTCGCACCGGTGATCAGATAGGTCCCCATCCCGCTATTGAATCCTTCCCGAAGCGTTCACGGTATCGATGCCGCGGTGTGTCCGGTCCCGTCGCGTCAGGCGTTGGGGCGCAGCACCCGGGTGGCGCCGGCGATCAGGGCGGTGACCAGGATCCAGCCGCTGGCGATCAGCACATAGGCCACCCACTCGGTCCAGCCGACCGGGTCGAACAGCTCGCGGCGCCCGAAGGTGCCGATGGGGATCAGCAGGTCGAGGGTGTAGATGAAGGCGTTGTAGTGCGGGCGTTCCTCGGGCGGGCGGATCGACCGCGGCGGCTCCACGGAGAACACCACGGTGCCGGCGATCAGCAGCAACGCCACCCATACCGCCGCCATCCACGGCCGGTAGCCGTGGCCGATGGTCCAGTCCAGCAGGTGGCTCCAGATCCGGGCGGGCAGGGAGAGGGTGCGCCGCCGGGCCCGCATCTTGGCCAGCATCGCCTTGCGGGCCAGGTCCTCATGGCCGATCTGGCGGTACCAGCTCGCCAGCTGCTCATACGGCTGGGGGTGGTACTCCTCGCGGCCCACCCAGCGCAGCCGTTCCTCCGGCGGGCAGCCGCGCAGCGCGTCGTAGGTCAGGCCGCGCAGCCACAGCTCCCGGGGCCAGACCATGGGGCCGCCGTCCCGCAGGGTGCCGATGTGGGAGTACGACAGCGCCACCCGACCGTTCACCGGCTCGGTGGGGCGGAACAGCATCTCCTCCACCTGCATGAGGGTGGCCTGCAGCGCCCGCGGGTCGGCGCCGGCGCGCAGCGTGGCCAGGTCGAAGGAGAGGGTGCCGTGCACTTTGGCGCCGCGCAGCCGCACCATGCCCTCGGCGATGAACCCGGCGCTGAACTCGGCGGCGTCCTCCACCACGATGTTCTGGGCGTCCAGCGCCGGCCCGGAGGGGTTGCACAGCAGGGCGCCCTCCATGAACAGCCCGCCGTTCATCCGGGCGCCCACCAGGCGGACCCCGCCGTTGAACTCGGCGTCCCGGAGGAAGGCCCCGGCATCGACCACCAGGCCGCCGCCGAAGAGCGCCCACCGGTTGGGGTCGGACTGGGTGACGATCACGTCGTTCATCCGCAGCCCGCCGCTGATCTGGGCGCGCTGCAGCCGGACCTCCCCGTCGATCCGCGACCTCGACAGGCTCACATAGCCGTCGGCCTGCAGCCCGCCGGCGTCCAGGCCCGGCATGCGGCACTCGGACATGCGCAGCTGGCGGGTCCGCGCGTTCGACAGGTCGGGGACCTCGTCAAAGTGGCAGCGTTCCAGCCGCAGCTCGCACTCGATGGTGCCGCCGGACAGCCGCAGCCGCCCCCTGATATAGGCGCCGCGCAGCTTGACGGCCGGGACGTGACCGGGCCTGCCCTCCCGGGCGCCCAGCAGCAGCCGGGAGATCACCTCGGCGCGCACCGTGCGCTCGGGAAGGGGTTCGTCGGGACGGTTCTCGCCGAGAACGACCATGGTCCCGGTGGGGTAGGCCTCCCATACCCGGGTTTCGGCAGCGGTCAGTTCCAGCGTTTCCACCGAGGTGGGATCCGGCACGGGCAAGGCCTTTCCACTGTCGCGACCGATTCGGTGATCGATTGACCTTTGACAAGGTCGACCTTTACAAGTCGGACGCCGGGAAGGGAAGCCCCGGTCGGCGCGCGGCCTTGCCCCGCACTCCGCCGCATCCGCAAGACGCGGCGGAGCACGGAGCGCGGATTCAGAAGAACAGGCCGCGGCGCCGGGCTGCCTGGTTGAGGAACTGCTGCAGTTCGTGCTCCCAGTTGGTGGTGTGGACCGAGGCGTAGTCCACGGTGAAGTGGGTGAGGGAGTCGTGCCCCTCGGTGAAGAGCCCGCCGCGCTTGTCCAGCTCCAGGACCACTTCCATGGAGTGCGGGGAGGCCACGAAGGTCACTTCCAGCTCGTTGATGCCCGAGGCGTACTGCGGCGGCGGGTAGAACTCGATCTCCTGGTAGAACGGCAGCTCCTGGCGGATGCCCCGGATGTAGCCGCGCTCGCAGTCGGCGCTGCGGAAACGGAAGCCGAGGTTGGCGAAGGCGGCCAGGATGCGCTCCTGGGCGGGCAGCGGGTGCACCGCGATCGGGTCCAGGTCGGTGGCGTCCACCGCCCGCGCGACCTCCAGCTCGGTGGCGACCCCCACGGTGGTGCCGTGCAGCGGCTGGCCGTACATGTGGGTCAGCGGCGCCTCCCAGGGGATCTGCAGGGTGAACGGCAGGGAGTGCCGCGCCCCCTTCCGCAGCTGGAACGGCCCGGTGAGCTGGACCTTGGCGTACTCCATGTTGGTGTTGTATTCGCTGTCGCCGGACTCGACCTCCACGCGAGTCCGCAGCGCCACCGAGACGTACCTGATGTCGGAGTCGTGCTCGCCGCCCATCAGGTGCACGTCACCGCTGATCGTCCCGCCGGGCGTGGTGTTGGGGTTGTGCAGAACGGTTTCGACGGACGGTCCCCCGACGCCCATCGCCTTCAGCAGCTTCTTGAAGACCAACGTTTCCTCCTGTGATGCGGGCCGCCGTTTGTGGGGCAACCGTCCTTTTAGTCGCGGGCGGCGCCGGTTTCGTTCCCTTGAATCCGGTGCGCCGTAATGGAGACCACATCATGTCGTACCTGGTGAGACAGGGGAAGACGGGACGTTCTGCGGCGCTTGGGCCGAGGGAGGTTCCGTGGGCTCCTTGCGGCTCGTCCCTGCTTGCGCCGGCGCGAAGGTCCGGGGGCCCGATCCGGACGGCTCGGTGCGGCGTTCGTCACGGCGCTTCGCGGGCCGGGGCCGTCCGGCGGGGCGGCATGCCGCAGGCGTGATCGTTTCGTTGTTGTCCTCTGTGCCGCCGTTGGGGTTGTCTTTGCTCACCCTTTGCCGGCGGGGCCGCTGTGCGTCGTCCCAGGGGCTCTCGCCGGATGCTCGCCGGGCCGTGGCGTCCGGGGGCCGGATTGTGCCGGTCAACGGGTTGTCAGGTGGTTACCAGCGGGTAGCATAGGGAGAGTTACTGACCAGTATGTTGGCCGGGCGCCAACCCACCGGACCTGCCGAGGTAATCCATGGGGCACTACAAGAGCAACCTCCGTGACCTGGAGTTCAACCTCTTCGAGGTGTTCAACCGACAGGAACTGCTCGGCAAGGGGCCGTACGCGGACCTGGACGAGGAGACCGCGCGCAGCATCCTGGAGGAGGTCAACCGCCTGGCCACCGGGGTCATCGCCGACTCCTTCGAGGACGCCGACCGCAACCCGCCGGTGTTCGACCCCGAGTCCGGCACGGTCACCATGCCGGAGAGCTTCAAGAAGTCCTACCAGGCCTACATGGACGCCGAGTGGTACCGCGCCGACCTGGTTCCCGAGTTCGGCGGCACCGGCGCTCCGCGCAGCCTGACCTGGGCCATCGCCGAGCAGATCCTGGGCTCCAACCCGGCGGTGTTCATGTTCGCCTCCGGCCCCGGCTTCGCCCAGATCCTCTGGCAGATCGGCACCCCCGAGCAGAAGCGGTTCGCCGAGCTGGCGCTGGAGCGCAAGTGGGGCGCCACCATGGTGCTGACCGAGCCGGACGCCGGCTCCGACGTCGGCGCCGGCCGCACCAAGGCCATCCAGCAGCCCGACGGCACCTGGCACATCGAGGGCGTCAAGCGCTTCATCACCTCGGCCGAGCACGACATGGCCGAGAACATCTTCCACCTGGTGCTGGCGCGCCCCGAGGGCGCCGGCCCCGGCACCAAGGGCCTGTCGATGTTCCTGGTGCCCAAGTACCTGGTGAACCTGGAGACCGGCGAGCTGGGCGAGCGCAACGGCGTCTACGTCACCAACGTCGAAAAGAAGATGGGCCTGAAGGTCTCCACCACCTGTGAGTTGACCTTCGGCGAGAAGCACCCGGCCATCGGTTACCTGGTCGGCGGCGTGCACGAGGGCATCAAGCAGATGTTCCTCATCATCGAGTACGCCCGCATGATGGTCGGCACCAAGGCCATCGCCACCCTGTCCACCGGCTACCTGAACGCGCTGGAGTACGCCAAGCAGCGCGTCCAGGGCGGCGACATGACCCAGATGGCCGACAAGACCGCCCCGCGCGTCACCATCACCCACCACCCGGACGTGCGGCGCAGCCTGATGACCCAGAAGGCCTACGCCGAGGGCATGCGCGCCCTGGTGATGCTGACCGCCACCTACCAGGACGCCATCCAGGTCGCCAAGCACGAGGGCCGCGAGGACAAGCTCGCCGAGAAGCTCAACGACCTGCTGCTGCCGGTGGTCAAGGGCTTCGGCTCTGAGCGGGCCTACGCCCTGCTGGGCTCGGAGTCGCTGCAGACCCTGGGCGGCTCGGGCTTCCTGCAGGACTACCCGATCGAGCAGTACATCCGCGACTCCAAGATCGACACCCTCTACGAGGGCACCACCGCCATCCAGGGCATGGACCTGTTCTTCCGCAAGATCCTGCGGGACAACGGGGAGGCCCTCAGGCACCTGGCCGGTGAGATCAAGGCGTTCGTGGCCAGCGACGCCGGCAACGGCCGCCTCAAGACCGAGCGGGCGCTGCTGGGCAAGGCCCTGGAGGACGTGGAGGGCATCCTCAACCCGATGATCGGCTGGGCGCTGGCGTCCACCGAGAACCCCAAGGAGATCTACAAGGTCGGCCTCAACACCACCCGCCTGCTCATGGCGCTGGGCGATGTGATCGTCGCCTGGCTGCTGTGCCGCCAGGCCGAGGTCGCCCTGAACAAGCTCGCCGGGGAGGTCTCGGAGGAGGACCGCGCCTTCTACACCGGCAAAGTCGTCGCCGCCCAGTTCTTCTGCGCCAACGTGCTGCCCCGCATCGCCGCCGACCGCGCGGCCACCGAGGCCACCACGCTGGACCTGATGGAGATGCCCGAAGAGGCGTTCTGACCTCCCTGAGCTCCCTCCGCCTCCCGCGGCAGGGGTGAGCAGGCGGCCCCCGTCACCCTCCTCCCCGGTGACGGGGGCCGTTCGCTGTCTCGAAGACGGCCTCCGCGATCGGGGGCCCCTCCCCGATCGCGGAAAAAATCCCAGGTAGGACGAGGGTCATGGTGGGCGGCGAAGCGGACATGCCCGTAGGATCTGGCCACGATCTCTTGGCCGCACAGCCCCGCAGGAAAGGACATGTGCGTGCCCGAGTCCTCCTTCGACGCCCTGCTCGCGCGGGCAAAGGAGATCGATGGCCTGGAGTTCGGATGCGTCCTGGACGCCGCCACCGGCATGGTCCTGGGGACGGTGCGGGCCGACAAGGCCCGCGAGAGCGGCGGCGCGGACGGGCGCATCCCGGTGGCGGCGGCGGGCGCGGCCGACGTGGCCGGGGCGGTCTCCCTGATGGCGGGGGCGCTGGCGGCCGACGAGGGCCTGGAGGACGTGATCATCACGCTGACCGGCCACTACCACCTGATCCGGCGCTTTGATCCCACGCCCAGATTGCAGTTCCTGCTGCTGGTCGTGCTGGACCGGGCCAGGGCCAATTTGGCGATGGCCCTGCGTCAGCTCCGCGACCTCCACGTCGATCCGCCGCCCGTCCCGGAACCGGTCGGCGGCCGGCATCGGGAGGCGCCGGGTCCGGGTGAGGGCGATGGCGTACTTTCATAGAGAACCGATCGCCGTCCGGCTGGGCAAGCTCGCCGACTCCGGCCGCAGCGGCGTGCTGCGCGTGTCCGGGGACTGCGGCGGGGTCATCTACCTCAGCGAAGGCGAGGTCCTGTACGCCGAATCCCAGCGCACCCCCGCGCTGGCCGCCTGGCCGGTGATCCCGCCCGACTCGACGGGACGGGGGGCGTCCTGGGCGGAGCCGGGCGCACCGGGCTCCCTGGAGTGGGAGTACTCCGTCCGGGAGGCGACCATGGACGCCGCGCTGGAGCTGATAGCCGGCTCCGGCCGCAACCCGCCCAAGCACCGTTTCCGCGAGTCGGGGACGCTGCGCATCGAGGGGACCAACGGCATTCCCGTCCCGGCGCTGCTGGCCGAGGTGGAACGGCGCCGGCGGGTGCTGGAGCAGCTGTCGGCGCTGCTGACGCCCGACACGGTGGTGGTGCGCAACCCGCGCTTCGACCCGCCCGCCCTGCAGGTGTCGGCGGCCCAGTGGACGCTGCTGCGCCACATGGGCGACCGGGCCACCCCGCGGGAGCTGGCTCTGGAGCTGGGGTGCAGCGTCTTCGGCACGACCATCGAGGTGTTCCGCCTGGTGGTGCTGCGCCTGCTGGCGGTGGCCGGCGTCCCCGCGCCGCCGGTGCCCGCCGGCGGGTCGGCCTGGCCCGACCCCAGGCGCAGCACCGTGTCCTTCCTGCGGGCCGTGCTGTGACGGACGCCCGCGGCACGTCCCATGAGACCGGCATGACCGGGGAGGGGGAAGCGATGACCGGTCCCGGCACCGAGACCGCGCCCTTGGAGGAGCGGCTGCGCGCGGAGCTGCGCCGGCTGCGCGAGCAGGTCGTCGGCGTGCACGGCAGCCTGATCGCCACCAGTGACGGCTTCCTGGTCGCCCACGACACCGACGCCGAAGAGCCGTCCCAGCTGGCCGCGCTGGTCGCCACCACGCTGGGGCTGGCCCGCCAGACCACGCAGGCGACCGGCCGGGGCCGCTTCCGCGAGGCCGTGGTCCGGGGCGAGGACGGCTACCTGGCCGTCTACGCCCTGGGCGAGACCGCGATCCTGGCGGTCATCGGCGGCGAGGACCTCAACGTCGGCATGCTCCACTACCAGACCCGGGACGCGGCCAAGCGGATGACCGTCCTGCTCGCCGGCTCCTCCTGGTCCCGCTACGGCCACAACCTGCCGTATGGCTCCTTCGGCCACCGATAGACGTCACGGTTCAGCGGGCTTTGACAGCACCTGGTCGCGGCGGGCCGGGCGGCGCCCGAAGCCGGGGCCTCGGCGGGCCGTGGCATCGTCCCCGGCGGCTGCCTGCGGGGAGGGGCGGTTTGCCGATTCGGCGCGCGCCACGGCACGTCCGAAAGCGCGGTGGGGTGCGCGTTCGCTCGTCCGGCGATCGTGAACCGCCTCGGGCGGCAGGTCACCTGCCCAGGCGCTTGAGCCCTTCCAGGACGCGCCGGAGCACGTCCGGGTGCGCCGTGAAGACCGGTTGTTCGTCGTCGTGGACGCGGGGCGCCGCGGCGAGGAGCGCGTCCGCTCCGGGCGGTGCCGACGCTCCCCGCACGCGGTGGGGCAGCGGTGGGTCGGCGGCCGGTGCTGCCGAAGACGGCGGTGCCGGGAGGGCCGGTCTCGGCGGGGGCGCCGTCTGGCCGGGAGGCCGTGCGGCGGGCTCGGGGACGTCCGGGTGGGGAACGGGCGGCAGCAGCACGCACAGGCCCGCGTGGGCCAGGGCGTCCACGGACTCGATGGTGTCGTGCAGGGCCAGCCCGCTGTGCCAGGCCAGGTCCCGGACGGTGCGCACGCCGTCGGCCCGCTGCAGCAGCGGCCAGTGCTCCCGGCGCAGCACGGCCCAGGGGCGGAGCAGCTCGCACGCTTTGGGGCGGGCCCGGGGGGAGACGCGGCGGACGGCGGGCAGCGCGGACCGTCGTTCGGCCTCGGCCAGCGCCGCGCCGGGGTTCAGGGCGAGCAGCCGGCCGGCCCAGTGCCGTTCCAGCGGCGCGAAGCGGACGTCGGCGGCCGGGGACCGGTCGGCCAGCAGCGCGATGAGCACATCCAGGACGACCGAGTGCAAAACGGCCCGCAACTCCTCTTCGCCGAGCAGGCCCCGTTCCAGCAGAAGGGCGCCGGTATCGCGCGCCGGGTTTTCCCGCGGCACCGGCCATTGGTCCTCGGAAAGGCGTCCGGAGCCGACCAGCCGGGCGGCGGGATCGGGAATGCCGGGCGATTCTGCGAAGGTGATGCGCCCGTCTTCCAAGAAGACCGTTCCCCGGAAATTTCCAACCACCGTCATCGCTCCGGTGGCGCCGTTGTTCGCCAGCGCATAAAGCTCTTTGGCGATCTTCGTTCCGCCATGGGCCGGTGCCGTCTCCGGTCGGACACGGTGACCGGCCCCGGCCGGAACGAGCGCGCCGCCGTCGCCGCCTGGAACCTCTCCCACGATGTCCCCGCCACCCCGTTCGCCCGTTGTGGTCGAAACAGAGTAGTGCGCCCGTTACCCTCGCGACTAGGGAGGATTGTGTGTCAGGATGTGACGCGCCGGGGCCGGACTCCACGCCCGTCACCGGGTGTGGCCGTGCGTGCGCGGGTTTTCGGGGTGCCCGGCCGCTGCCATGGGCGGCGCACAACAGCAGGTCCTCGGCGCGTGCTTCCCCTGCGTGGGTTTCAGCGTGCCCGAAACAGAAAATCCTTCATGAACCTCACGCATATCGTCAACACCGCGCTCAAGTCGTTCCGGCAGGACGTCCCCGACTACGTCGCTTCCGGGATCGTCGACCTGTCCACCGGAATGCTGCTGGCGATCGACACCGTTGATCATCATCCGCGGGAAATCCTTGACGTGGTCGCGGCGGCCACCGCCGACCTTTTCCAAGGGCGGACCATCGTCCATATCGAGGAGTTGTGGAAGCAGCACCGGGGGACTCCCGACACCGGGCACTACTTCAACGAGATTCTCGTCAACAGTGAAAACCTGGTCCACCTGTTCCTGCGCAGCCGCACCAATCCCGACATCGTCGCGGTGGTGATCTGCACCCGCCAGGTCAACGTGGGCATGCTCTTCGCCCAGGCCCGCCGCGTCTTCAAGGAGCTGGAGAACGCCCGCTGAGCCGCCCCGACCCTCGCACCGGGGCGGGGGCCGGCGTCACCGGTCGGCCCGGACGCCCCGGCCGGTGGGGGAGTGGGCGCCCTGGCGGGCGGGACGCCCGCAGTGCGCGCAGGTGACCACCGGGTCGAGGACGTTGCCGCAGGAGTGCTGCCAGCGCACCGGCGGGTCGTCGGGGTTGAGGTACCGGTCGCCCCACTTCATCAGGGTCAGCAGCACATCGCCCAGATCGCGGCCGGCGGGCGTCAGGTGGTACTCGAAGCGCGGCGGGTGGTCGCTGTAGCGCTCGCGGCGCAGGATGCCGGCGGCCTCCAGCTTGCGCAGCCGGGCGGTGAGGATGTCACGGGAGGCGCCGGTGTTGCGGACGATGCCGTCGAAGCGGCGCACGCCGTGGAAGATCTCCCGGATCGCCAGCAGGCTCCAGCGCTCGCCGACCAGCTCCAGGGTGTCGGCGATGGAGCAGGGACGAGGGCTGACGTCCTTGGGCATGCCGACAGATTAGTCGGGTTTTCCAACTCGGGAGGCCGCCCCGGCCGCCCCCGCGTGACCGGGGCGGCCTCCCGCGGCCCGGTCAGGCCGGCCGGCCGCGCCGGATGAACGCCGCGGCCGCCCCGGCCGCCGCCGTCGCCGACAAGGTCAGCAGCCAGCCGCCGGCGAAGGCGGCTTCCGCTTCATCGGTGCCGCCCAGGGCGGCGACCAGCATCGCCACGCCCAGCACCATGCCGACCTGGCGGGCCATGGTGACCACCGCCGAGCCGGTGGCGAAGCCGTGCGGCGGCAGCGCGGCGACCGCGGCGCTGATCAGCGTGGGCAGGGTGAGGCCGACGCCGACGCCGGTCAGCAGCATGCCGGGCAGCATCCCGGTGAGATAACCGCCATCGGGTTCCAGGACCACCGCCCACCAGCCGATCCCGGCCGCGAACACCGCGCAGCCGGCGGCGGCGACGGCGGCCGCGCCCACCCGCCGCACGATCGGCCCGGCGCCGACCGCCAGGGCGGGCACCATCAGCGGGCCGGGCGTGATCGCCAGCCCGGTGCGCAGCGGCGACCACCGCCACACCTCCTGGCACCACAGCACCGCCGACAGCAGCATCGCGGCGAACGCCACCGCGAACAGCACGTTGGCCAGGGTCGCCGAACCGAAGGCCGGCACCCGCAGCAGCGCCGGCGGCACGATGGGATCGGGGTGGCGGGCCGACCGGACGGCGAACACCGCGGCCAGCAGGGCCGCCGCGGCCAGGCAGCCGATCACCTCCGCCGAGGCCCAGCCCCACTCGTCGCTGCGCACCAGTCCCAGGGCGAGCGCGGCGACGGCGACCGTCAGGACGCCCGCGCCCGCGGTGTCGTGGCGCCGGGCGTTGCGCACCGCCGCGGTACGGGGCAGCACGTAAAGCCCGGCGACCAGGGCGGCGGCGCCCACGGGCAGGTTGACCAGGAACACCCAGCGCCAGCCGGCCTGGCACAGCAGGCCCCCGGCGACCGGGCCGAGCGCGGCGGCCAGCCCGCTGATGGCCGTCCAGCCCCGGACCGCGGCGGTCCGCCGCTCGGGCGGCGCAGCGGCCAGCAGCAGGCTCAGCGAGGCGGGCGTCAGCATGGCCGCCCCGGCCGCCTGCACGATGCGGGCGGCGACCAGCGCCCACACCGACGGCGCCGGCGCGCACAGCGCCGAGGCGGCGGTGAAGATCGCGACCCCCGCCAGGTAGGTGCGCCGGGCGCCCACCCGGTCGGCGAGGTCGCCCAGCGGCACCAGCAGGGCGGCGAAGACCACGGCGTAGGCGTTGAGCACCCACGACAGCGCCGGCAGCGAGGAGCCGGACATCTCCTCGCCGATCTCGGGCAGGGCCACGTTGACGATGAACATGTCCAGGTTGGACATCGCCACCCCGGCGGCCACCACCGCGAAGACCGGGCCCAGCCGCCCCGTGGACGGCCTGGCCTCGGGCGGGGCGCCGGTGCGGGTGTCGGGACGGGTCACGGCCCCTCCAGTAAGTAGGAAAATCCAACTCAGTTGGCGGCCACTGTGGCATGGTCAGTTGGAAAACACAACCCTCAGGAATGTGGGATCGGGCACCGCAGGGGAAACCGTGCGGAGAACTCAGCGTGACGCGACTGGTGCGAGGCGGGGACGCCTGCCCGTGCCGCCTGCCGGCAGGGGCGAGCCGGACGGCTGAGACTCAGTCCCCGTCGCGGTCATCGCGGTCGTGGTGGTCGTCGCCGTCGTGGTCACCGCGATCGCGGTCGTCGTCGCCGTCGTCCCCGTCGTCCTCGTCCCCGGGCGAGGCGCAGCTCGCCGTGACGGCAACGGTCGTGCCGGCCGCCACGGCGAGGGCGGGGACGGAGGCGGGACTCAGCGTCGTCACCAGGGCGAGCAGGCTCCGCAGGAGAGCCAGCGGCGCTTTGGACGGCATGGGCCACCTCCGGGCGGCATCGGTCGGCACACCCCGGCCCGGGCATCCCGGGCCCGGTCGTCATGACCGGGGTACCCCCGCTTTGCGCCGTCTGACGTCCCGGACTCCCATGACAGCCCCAAAAGCACCGTCCCGCGCGTAACGTCGCAGGTCAGCATGTGAATTCTGGGTTAAGGTCGGCATTGGGACCGGCCCAGGGGCGAAGAGAACCGGGAGAATGTCGGCCTATCCGGATGTCCCTTCGCCTCCAGGGGAGTGCAGCATGCTGAGGCGTTCGCGGCTGTTCGGCCGCAAAACCCGGGTCACCTTCAGTCTCCCGGCCGACGAGCCCCCGGGGACCGTCAGCGTGGTCGGGGACTTCAACGACTGGGAGCCCGGCAGGCACGAACTGGTCAAGCGCCGCAACGGCACCCGCAGCGTCTCGGTGACGCTGGCGCCCGGCACCTACCGCTTCCGCTACCTGGGCACCGGCGGGCTGTGGTTCGACGACGACACCGCCGACGCGATCGACTCCCAGGGCAGCGTGATCACCATCGGCTGAACGTCCGCCCCGGCCCGGGGCGGACGCCGCGGACGTCAGGACTTCTGCGCCTCCTCGTACAGGGCCTTGGCGTCGTTGCCGAAGTAGGGCCCGTACATGTTGCGCCACAGGATCGGCAGGTTCAGCCGGTAGCTGTTGACCGAGGCGAGCGTCCCGGTGCCGGTCGCCTCGTTGAAGTTCACAAACCACGGGCCGCCGCTGGACCCGCCGGTCATGTTGCAGTTCATGCCGTGGGTGCCCCACAGCAGGCTGACGATGGTGGGACCGCTGCAATAGGTCAGCTTGGACCCGTCATAGGGCGCTTCGGCCGGGTACCCGAAGGCGTACATGCGCCGCCACCGGGGCTGGTTGAAGGCGATGCTCTGGCCGCCGACCACGTCGGTGAGCAGCTTGCCGTCCTGCGGGTTCAGCACGGCCGCGCCCACGTCGTAGGAGAAGTTCTCGCTGGACCCCCACTGCGGGGTGGTCAGCGTCCGGCGCGCCGTCCACACGCCGTAAGGCGCGTTGCCGTTGTGGTAGCCGGGGACGAAGACCCAGTTGGTGTGCCAGGCCCCGTTCAGCTTGACGCAGTGCCCGGCGGTGATGACCGTGCTCTTGTTCTGGCTGACCACCGCGCTGCCCGAGCAGGAGGCGGTGCGGCCCTGGTAGGTGAAGAACACCCGCCCGGTGGTCTTGACGACCTGCCCGCCGCCGGTCCAGGAGGCCCCACCGCTGGGGTAGGCGGTGGGCGCGAGCAGCCCCGCCCCGTCCACCTCCAGGAGCTTCCGCGCGGTCGCCGTCCCGGGGGTGAGCAGCCGCTCCATGGGGGTCGCCGAACGCATCCGGGCCTTGGTCCAGAACGCCTCCACCTGCTGCCGCGCCGCCTTGGTGGTGGCCTGCGCCTTGGCGGCCGGGCGGGGGGCGGCCGCCGCGGCGGCCGTCGGAACGAGCAGCGTGGACGCCAGAGTCGTCGCACTCAGCAGGGAAAGGGTGAGTATGCGAGGGGACGCTTTCATATGCACCGCTTTCGCCGGGGGGTGGTGAGGGGAAATTACCGCTTGGTCGGGATCTTCGTCTACGAAGATCCGAACTATTCCGCACGTCAAGCCCCTCACATCCCGCCGGGTCTTCGCCCTCCGGCCTTGACGAGGCGGCCTAGCCGGAGCGTGCGGCCAGCTCGTCGGCCCGCCTGCGCAGCAGACGGCGTTCGGGGGCGTTGCGGGTCAGCGCCGCGGCCCGGGCGAACTCCGCGGCGGCCTCGGCGGTGCGGCCCAGCCGGGCCAGCAGGTCGCCGCGCACGCTCGGCAACAGGTGGTAGTTCCGCAAAGCCGGCTCGCCGGCCAGGGCGTCGATGATCGCCAGGCCGCGTTCGGGACCGAAGGCCATGCCCACCGCGACCGCCCGGTTCAGCTCCACCACCGGGGACGGGGCGGTGCGGGCCAGCAGCTCATACAGGCCGGCGATCTGCTTCCAGTCGGTGTCCTCGGCGGTGGCGGCCCGGGCGTGGCAGGCGGCGATGGCGGCCTGCAGCACGTACGGGCCGGGCGGGCCGCCGAGGGCGCGGGCGCGCAGCAGCGAGGCGAACCCCCGGTGGATCAGCAGCCGGTCCCATCGGCCGCGGTCCTGCTCCGCCAGCGGCACCGGCTCACCGGACGGGTCGATGCGGGCGCGGGCCCGGGACGCCTGGATCTCCATCAGCGCCACCAGGCCGTGCACCTCGGCCTCCCCGGGCATCAGCCCGGCCAGCACCCGGCCCAGCCGCAGCGCCTCCCGGCACAGGTCGGCGCGGACCCACTCGTCCCCGGCCGTGGCGGCATAGCCCTCGTTGAAGATCAGGTAGATGACCTCCAGCACGGACGCCAGCCGGGCGGCGCGCTCTGCGCCGGCGGGGACCTCGAACGGCACGTTCGCCCGCGCCAGGGTCCGCTTGGCCCGGACGATCCGCTGCGCCACGGTCGCCTCCGAGGTCAAGAAGGCCCGCGCGATCTCGCCGGTGGTCAGCCCCCCGAGCATCCGCAGCGTCAGCGCGACCCGGGCCGGGGCCGGCAGCACCGGATGACAGGCGGTGAACACCAGCCTCAGCAGGTCGTCTTCGATCCGCTCCGGATCGAGGGCCTCTTCCGGATCGGTGCCAGGCGCCCCGGTCTCCAGCCCGTGGCCGAGCTCGGCGATCTTGCGTTCCAGCCGCCGCTCCCGGCGGATCGCATCGATGGCCCGCCGCTTGGCGACGGCCATCAGCCAGGCCCCCGGGTTGTCGGGCACCCCCGAGCCGGGCCACTGTTCCAGCGCGGCGACCAGCGCGTCCTGCGCCAGCTCCTCGGCCAGCCCGAGATCGTTGACCAGCCGCGCCACCCCCGCGATGATCCGCGGCGACTCCAGCCGCCACACCGCGTCGATGGCGCGGTGAACGCCGGACGCCTCCTGCCGCGGCTGTGTCATGACCCCGATCACAGCACCCCCGCAGATCCCCCGCAACCGGCCGTCCGCCGCGTCCCGGGCGGGGACGCGGCGGACGGAGCGGGCCGAAAGAGCCCGCTGCACCTTCTTCACACGCCGTTTCCGCAGGGCGGAACGGGTGCCCCGCAGCGGCGGGAAGGCTCACTGGCCGGGCAGGTCCTCCGGGCCGAAGACCTGCTTGATGACCCCGCGGCCGTTGCCGACGATCTTCCAGAACCGCCTGGACAGCTCGATGGCCTCCTCCCGGCTGCGCACCTCGACCAGCGCGAAACCGGCCACCGCCTCCTTGGACTCGCTGAAGGGCCCGTCGGTCACGGTGATCTCGCCGTCCCGGGCGGTGATGTGGACACCGCCGGGCTCCAGCCCGCCGGTGGCCAGCAGCACGCCCGCCCTGCTCATCTCGGCGATGAACGCGCCCATCTCGGCCTGCAGCCGCTCGCTGGGCGGGCTCTGGTCCGAACCGTCGTCGGTGGTCATCATCAGGAACCGCATGCCGTTCTCCTTGTCACGAGCGGTGCCGGCGGGTCATCCCCCGGCCTTCTCGCTGACGCGTCGAACAACGGCGCGCCCGATCGACACGACGGCCGGATTTTTCCGCGGAAATTTTTCCCGGCCGCCTCCCCGCAGCCCGATGCGCCGGGCATGGACGCCGAGTGCACGGCGCGCGCAAGGGCTCTTCGGACGGCCGGCGGGTCGGCCTGCAGTACGGATCGCCGGGCGGTTCCGGTTCGATCGAGCCTGCGCCGCCCCGGCTGCGTACCAGTGGGGAGAAGCCCCATGACCTCAAGGTGGGACGGGGGACGGCCCCAGTGCGCGCAGGTGTTCTCATCGCCGCCCGGTACCGGCTGGACCGGCGCGTCGGCGCCGGCTCGGCGCCGGAGGTGTGGCGGGCCACCGACGAGATGCTCGCCCGGCGGGTCATGGTCGCCCTGGTGCCGCCCGAGCATGCGGGCGACCTCCGCTACCGCCACCGGTTCCAGCAGGGGGCGCGGGCGGCGGCCGCCTTGACGCACCCGGGCATCGTCGCCGTCTGCGACCACGGGGAGGTCGCCGACATCGACGGCAGGCCCGTCCCGTACCTGGTGATGGAGCCGGCAGAGGGGGAGACGCTCGCCGACCGGCTGGCCGCCGGGCCGCTTCCCCTGGAGGAGGCGGTGCGGATCGGCGCCCGGGTCGCCGAGGCGCTGGCCGCCGCGCACGCGGCGGGGGTGGCGCACGGCGATCTGCGGCCCGCGAACGTGATATGCGGCCCGGACGGGGCCAAGGTGCTCGGCTTCGGCCTTCCCCGCGGCCCGGGCGGGGACGAGGCCGCCCCGGCCGCCGACGTGCACGCCTTCGGGGTGCTGCTCACCGAGCTCCTGACCGGGCAGCGGGCGCTGCGGGCCCTCCGCGCCGCCCACCTCCCGCCCGAGATCGCCGAGCTGTGCTCGCGGTGCCGCGCCGGCGACCCGCGGCGGCGTCCCCCGGCCGCCGAGGCGCACGCCGTGCTCGCCGCGGCCGGCGGGCGGGCCGCTCCGCCCGCCGGGGTCCTGCCCGCCGGGCGGCGCAGGCGTTTCTCCGGCGGCGCCACGTGGACGCTCGGCCTGGCCACCACGGTGGGGCTGACCGCCGCGGCCGCCCTCACCTCGGTGGTCCTGCCGGGCGCGGACGGGGCGAGCGGGCGCTCACCGGCCCTGGCCGGGCCGTCCTCGCCCGCGGCGACCCTGGAACCGCCGCTCTTCGTCTCGCCCACCTACGCCACCCCGCCGCAGCCCTCCTCGCCCCCGCCCCGGCGCAAGTCACCGTCCGGCAAACCGCCGCAGACCCCCGGCCCGCCGCACAACCGGGTGGAGGCGCCGCCGACCCGGCGGCCATCGCGGGAGGAGCTGGTGCACCGGCTCAGCCGGGTCCGGGAGGTCATCGTGGCGGGCCGGGCGCGCGGCGAGATCGCCCCGGAGACCGCGGCGGAGCTGGACCACCTGGTCACCGACTTCCAGACCGAGCTGGCCGCCGGACGCCCGGTCCGGGTGGCCGAGCGGGTGGACCTGCTGCGGACCAAGGTCGGCGAGCGGCGCCGGGACGGCAAGATCGCCAAGCCCCGGGCGCAGTGGCTTTTGGCGGCCATCGACGCGGTGGATCCCACCCCGTATGCGGCCCCGGCCTGAGCAGGCGTTTCCGGGACGAGCCGGGGACATGGGACGAGTTTGGCCGAACGCAGCCCTTCAGTGGAGACGTCCCCGGCAACCACACAGGTGTGAAAGCACCTCATCCGGGCCGGCCGAGCATGGACCGGCAACGACGATCGGGGGATCGACCATGACCACGAGCGCGACCACCCGGCGCACCATCACCTCCGGATGGCTCACCTTCGCCGCCGTCGTCTTCCTGCTCACCGGCGTGTTCAACGTCATCAACGGGCTGGTCGGCATCTTCAGCAGCGACTTCTACGTCGTCGACGCCGGCCAGGTCCTGGTGTTCAACTTCACCGCCTGGGGCTGGCTGTGGCTGATCCTCGGCTTCGTCCAGATCGCCGTGGCCGCCGGCATCATGAACGGCATGACCTGGGCGCGCGCGGCCGGCATCGCGCTGGCCGCGCTGTCGATCATCGGCCACATGCTCTTCTTGGCGGCCTTCCCCTGGTGGTCGGTGCTGACGATCGCCCTGAGCGTCCTGGTCATCTATGCCCTGACCGTCCCGCCCCACGGCGCCACCGCCGCCTGAGCGGCCCGGTCAGCTCAGCCGCGGCGGCCTGATCGGGACGGGCCGGGTGAAGGTGATCACCTCGTCCACCGGGCGGCGCGGGGTGACCGGCGCGGGCGGGCCGTACCCGACGCGCAACCCCACATAGGGGGTGGTGTGGTCGCCGGGCCGGTGCAGCATCCGCCGCAGCTCCGGGTCGTCCAGCGCCTGGGTGAACACCGAGGTGGACAGGCCGCGCCGGGTGGCCTCCAGCAGGACGCGCTGCATCGCCTGCCCGGCCCGCAGCCACTGCAGCGGGCCGTCCTCGCCGGGCAGCGCCAGCACGCCCACCGTCGGCTCCGGCTCAAAACGCACCGCGGCGCGGCCGGGAACCTCCCGTTCGGGGGCCAGGTCGCGCAGCGTGGTCAGGCCGCCCTCGCTGTAGGGGCCGACCGCCGTCAGCGGGATGCCGTCCTCGCGGTAGGGGTCGTCGGTGGTCCACAGCCGCAGCTCGGCCCGGTACGCCCGGTCGCCGCGGTGCCGCTCATCGGAGGTGCGGGCCAGGCTGAGCAGGAAGTCGCGCTCGCCCGGCTCGGGGAAGCGCAGCACCGCCCCCTCCGCCTCGGCCGCCCGGGTCAGGGCCTGCAGGTCCTCCTGCGGCGGCGGGACGTCCTGGAAGGGCATCCGGTTGGTGTGCCGGCGGGCTATCGCCCCGTACAGCTCGTCCACGTCCCGGCCGGGCTCCTGCGGCTCCTCGGCCCACACCGTGGCCACGTGCCGCCGGTCCTGGGGATCGGGCAGCAGCTCGGTGCGGGTGCGCCGGCCGAAGTGCTCCAGGGCCAGCCGCAGGTTCAGCACCGCGGCGCCCAGGCTGATGTGCAGGGCGCGGCCGGCCGGGTCGATCGCCGGCAGCCGCCGGGACGGGTCGGAGTGCACCTCCACCCCGTCGGGCAGCAGCAGGAACTGCCACGGCTGGCTGTTGTGGATCGACGGGGCACGGACCGCCGCCTCGATACAGGCCAGGAGCTGGTCCTGAGCGGGCGGGGCAATCCGTCCAGCCATCTGGGACCCCCTTCTGGGTGTCGGTTCCCCTCAGATTCCACCCCCGTCATGCCCTGCACCAGACACGACAGTCCCGAATCCGGGGGACCTTGGTCCCCTTGCCATCCGGATGAGCCCACCGGGCGGGGCATCGCCGGCCGGAAAAGAACCGGCCCCGGCACCGGGCGCGGTGCCGGGGCGGAAGGTCAGGGCTTGCGGCCGACGCCGCCGTAGCCGTCCACCGGGGGCGGCTCCTTGTCGCCGACCAGGGTCGGCCGCCACTGGGTGACGCTGACCAGGCCGGGTTCCACCAGCTCCAGGCCCTCGAAGAACTGGGCGATCTGCTCGGGGCTGCGCTGGATGTAGGGGGCGGCGCCGCTTTGGTTGTACTCGTCGTGGGCCTTCTTGTTGGCCTCGCTGTGCACGTTGGTGCCGTCCTGCAGCACCAGGTAGCTGCCGGACGGCAGGGCCGCCACCAGCTTGCGCACGATCGACAGGGCCTCGTCGAAGTCGACGATGTGCCCCATGATCCCGTTGAGGGTGAGCCCGATGGGCTTGGTGAAGTCCAGCGTCTTGGCCGCGGCCTTGAGGATCTTGTCGGTCTCCCGGATGTCGGCGTCGATGTAGTCGGTCGCCCCCTCCGGGGTGCTGGTCAGCAGGGCGCGGGCGTGCACCAGCACCAGCGGGTCGTTGTCGACGTAGACGATGCGGCAGGTGGGGTCGACCCGCTGGGCCACCTCGTGGGTGTTGTCGGCGGTGGGCAGCCCGGTGCCGATGTCCAGGAACTGCCGGATGCCGGCCTCTGCGGCCAGGTAACGGACGGTGCGCACCAGGAACGCCCGCGACTGCCGGGCGGTCTCGGCCATGCCGGGGAAGACCTTCAGGAACTGGTCGCCGGCGATCCGGTCGACCTCGTAGTTGTCCTTGCCGCCCAGCCAGTAGTTCCAGATCCGCGCCGAGTGCGGGACAGAGGTATCGATCTTGGGGGTGGCGTCGGCGCTCGCGCCGCCGCTCTCCGCCGGGTTTGTGGTCATCGCCGCTCCTAGACCTGTTTTCATCCCAATCTAAGGCCGGGATGCCCAGGCCGTGCGGCTTTTATGATCATGTCGGGCGGCTTTTTGGACGAGCCGTTCACTAGCCGTGGCCATGGCCGGGCTCCTTGCGGCCGCCGGCGCACCGGGCGCCCCGGCCACGGGCCGGGTGCGATCCGGCCGGGGCGCGCCCGCCTGGAAGAATCGAGCCGATGTACCGTCTGCTCTTCTCCCTGCTCCTGGTGCGGCTCCCGGCGGAGACCGTGCACCGGATCACCCTGTGGGCGCTGCGCCGGCTCCAGGCGGTGCCGGGGGCGGTCCCCTTGCTGCGCCGTCTGCTGGCCCCCCGCGACCCCGCGCTGACGGTGCGGGCGCTGGGGCTGGAGTTCCCCGGCCCGCTCGGCCTGGCCGCCGGTTTCGACAAGGACGCCCAGGTCTACCGGGCGCTGGGCGCGTTCGGGTTCGGGCATGTGGAGGTCGGCACCGTCACCGGGCGGGGCCAGCCCGGCAACCCGGCCCCGCGGCTGTTCCGGCTGCCTGAAGACCGGGCGGTCATCAACCGGATGGGCTTCAACAACGACGGCTCCCAGGCCGCGGCGGACCGGCTGCGCGACCGCCGGCGCGACACGATCGTCGGCGTCAACATCGGCAAGACCAAGGCGGTGCCCGAGGAGCGGGCCGTCGAGGACTATGTGACCAGCGCCCGGCGCCTGGCCCCCCACGCCGACTACCTGGTCGTCAACGTCAGCTCCCCCAACACCCCCGGGCTGCGGGACCTGCAGGCCATCGAACGGCTGCGCCCGCTGCTGCAGGCGGTGCGCCGGGCGGCCGACGAGGCCGCCGGCGGGCGGCGGGTGCCGCTGCTGGTGAAGATCGCCCCCGACCTGGCCGATCCCGACATCGACGCGGTCGCCGAGCTGGCGCTGGAGCTGGGGCTGGACGGCATCATCGCCACCAACACCACCATCGCCCGCCGGGGCCTGCGCAGCGCCCCCGAACTGGTCGCCCAGGCCGGCGGCCTGTCGGGCGCCCCGCTCAAGGAGCGCTCCCTGCAGGTTCTGCGGCGGCTGCGGGAACGGGTCGGGGACCGGCTGGTGCTGATCTCGGTGGGCGGCGTGGAGACCGCCGACGACGTCTGGGAGCGGCTGCGCGCCGGCGCCACCCTCGTCCAGGCGTACACGGGCATGATCTACGGCGGGCCGCTGTGGGCGTACCGGATCCACCGCGACCTGTCCCGCCGCCTGCGCGGCAGCGCCTTCCGTACTCTCCAGGACGCCATCGGCCCCAAGGACGCCTAGGGCATCTCGAAGAAGCCGTCGGCGATGAGCTCGGGCAGGACGGCCTCGGCGTGGTCGTGCACCTGCCGGGCGGGCATGCCGGTCAGCTCGGCGATGGCGTCCAGCAGGGGCGGCAGGGGGATCGTCCCGTCGCACACCCCGGCCAGGGCCGCCGCCACGGTGCCCACGTCGGCGGCCCGGCGCAGCCCGCCGCGCTGCCGCAGCACGATGCGTTCGGGGTCCTCGGCGCCGGGCAGGCCGATCTGTTCCTGGACGATATCCACAGCCGTCCGCAGCGGCTGTGCACAACCTGTGGAAAACCGCCGGGCGGCGGTCAGGCCGTCGAGGATCCGCGCCACGTAGGCGCCGACCGGCTGCTCGACGGCGTGCCGGAGCTCCTCGATCCGCACCGCCGGCCGGTCGGTCTCGGTTCTGCGGAGCGTGATCCAGCCGAAGCCGACCCCGGTCGCCCGCTGCCGCTCGAAGTAGTCCAGCCACGCCTCATAGCGGGCCGCGTACTCGGGGGAGCCCACCTCGCAGGAGTCGCGCAGCCACAGCTCGGCGTACTCGGCGGGATCCTGGACGTCCCGCTGCACCACCCAGGCGTCGCACCCTTGGGGAAGCCATTCGGCGAGCCGCTCCTGCCACGGCACCCCGTCGATGTGCAGCCAATTCGCCAGCATCTGGCACCAGCCGCCGGCCGTCAGGCGCTCGGCCGCGCCGCCGACCAGCCGGCGGCAGACCTCATCGCCGGGCAGGCCGGACTCCCGGTAGACCAGCCCCCCGCCCGGCGAGATCACAAACGGCGGGTTGGAGACGATCAAGTCGAACCGGCGGTCTTTCACCGGCTCATACAGGGAGCCCTCCAGCAGCTCCACGTCCTTCAGCCCCGACAGCGCGAAGCTCAGCCGCGCCAGGGCCAGGGCGCGGGGGTTCAGGTCGGTCGCGGTGATGCGGGCGGCCCGGTCGCGCAGGTGCAGCGCCTGCACTCCACAGCCCGTGCCGAGATCGAGAGCGTTGTCCACAGGCCTGTGGATAACCAGCTGCGCCAGGCTCGCCGAGGCGCCGCCCGCCCCGACCACGTGATCGGGACGCAGCGCCCTCCCCTCGCCCGGCCGCACCTTCAGGTCGGAGACCACATGGCCCAGATGGCTCCCGTCCGTCCCCTCCAACGGCTCGATGTGCAGCAGGGCGCGCAGCTCGCCGCCCGACCGCTCGGCCAGCCCGGCGGCCACCAGCGCCTCGGCCTCGGGAAACGCCGACTCCGGCACCGGCACCTGCAGCCAGAACAGCCGCACGGCCGCCTCCAGCGGCGAATTTCCCGACGTCGCCCGCAGCGCCGGCACGATCTGCTCGCGCGCCAGCGCCCCGCCCGCCATCGGACCGAGCAGCTCCCTGACCCCCGCCACGGTGTATCCGGCCCGTTCGAAGGCGGCACGGACCCGTTCCAGCGCATCCACCCTGTCGTTCACCGGTCCATCCTCGCGCGTCGCGGGGGACGGCGGCACCGCCTCCGGGCCGGTGCGCTCAGCCGCGCAGGTACTTTTGCAGGCCCTCGGCCAGGGACTCGGCGATGCGCTGCCGGAACTGCGCGTTCGACAGCTTGGCGGCGTCGCCCGCATGGCGCATGTTGCCGGTCTCGATGAAGACCTTCGGCACCTTCGACAGGTTCAGCCCGCCCAGGTCGTTGCGCCGGTCGATGCCCTCCCTGCCCAGGTAGTTGGAATAAGGCATGCCGGTGCCGGCGCGGTAGGCGTCCCGGATCGCCAGCGCCAGCTTGTGAGACTCCTCCACGTACTCCTCGGTGGTGACGCCCGGCACCGGCGCCGGCTCGATGATGTGGAAGCCGTGCCCGGTGGCCGAGGAGCCGTCGGCATGCACCGAGATCACCGCGTCGGCGTCGTTCTCATTGCCGATGGCGGCCCGCTCGTCGATGCACGGCCCCACGCCCTTGTCGTCGCTGCGGGTGAGGATCACCTTGGCGCCCCGCTGCTGCAGCAGCCGGCGCAGCCGCTGGGAGACGTCCCAGGTGAAGGCGTGCTCGCTGTAGCCGGCGTTGGTGGCGGTGCCGGTGGTGTCACAGGCCTTGCGGCCGTTGCCGATGTCCACCTGCCGGTTGATCCGCTCCGGGGCGCGGGCGTTGCCCCCGTTGTGCCCCGGGTCGATCACGATCGTCCGGCCGCGCAGCACATCGTCGCCGCCGCGCCGGTCCTCCTCGGGCAGCGGGGTCCTCTCCCCGTGCGGCGCATCGGCGGTCACCGTCGGGGGAAGCGCGGGACGGGCGCCCTCGCCGACGCCGCCGTCACCGCCGCCACCGCACGCGGTGAGCGCTCCGATGCTCATGGCCAGCGCCGCGATCGCCGACCCGCACCGACCCATGCCCACGATGACCCCCCGTTACGGATTCGTTATAGACCCTGCCAGTCTGCACATGCACCGGCATACGTCAAACGGGGTCACCGCTCAGACGTGAACAAAGATATCGCTGTGGCAAATATCACTTATGGCCGATATTACCCAGCGGTCCGCGCGTTCACGGCCGAGTGACGCCCTCCTCCCGGCACGGTGAGGCATCCGCACAGGCGAACGGCGCCTCCGTCCGCTCCGCGGCCATGCCCGCACCGTTCAGCGAAGCCCTCCCGGGCACTGAGCCTTTTTCACCAAGCCGCCGGGGACGGGACCCCGAGTGGTGCCCGGTGCCGCGGACGGCATCGTCCCCGACTGCGACGCCCCGTCTCGACCTGCGAAGACGGTGCGTTGAAAAGGGTTCACTGCGGTGACCCCGCGCAGCCCGGCGGCGGGCCGACTTGGATGAGCCATTCCGTGGGCCTGTCGGTGTTGCCGAGCGCGGCGTCCGCGCCGTTGCCCGGCGAGCTCACGGCGGGGCCCTGCGGCGGCTCCACCTGGAGATCGACGGGGATGAATCGCTCGGCGGGGCCGCTCGGCGGCGCATCGACGCAGGCGAGCCGTTCCACGGGCCGGACGATGCCGCCGAACAGGACCGTCGCACCGCTCGGCGGCGGGGCCGCCCGGCCCGGCGAGTCCGGTGCCTGCTCTGCGGGCGTGTTCGTGCCGTTCAGCGGTTTGCCGGTGTGGTTTTGCGGCGGCTCTGTGCGGCCCGGTGAATCCGGCCGTCCCGCGGGTGCGCCCGTGCCGTTCGGCGGGTTCTTGGCGCGGTTTTGCATCAAATCCGCGCGGCCCGGCGGGAGAGCGGCCAGGGCGGGCCGTCCGGCGGGCCGGACGATGCCGTTGAGCGGGGCCGCCGTGCCGTTCGGCGGCAGGTCCGCGCAGTTCGGCAAGGCGCCCGGAAGGCGCAGCTCCTGGGTCTGTTCTGCGGCCGTGTTCGTGCCGTTCAGCGGTTTGCCGGTGTGGTTTTGCGGCGGCTCTGCGGGGGCCGGTGAATCCGGTTGTCCCGCGGGTGCGCCCGTGCCGTTCGGTGGGTTTTCAACGCAGTTCTGCGGCGGGAAGGCGGGCCGGGCGGCGCCGTTGGGCGTGGGCGTCGTACCGCTTTGCGAGTCCGGTTCCTGCGGCCGTTCCGCGGGCGGGTGCGTGCCGTTGAGCAAGTCCTTGATGCGGTTGGGCAGGGTGTCCACCTGGCTGGAAGGGACATCCGCGGGCCCGGCCGGCGCGCCGGTGCGGGCGGCGGAGACGGCCGCCCAGCTCGGCGGGGGAGCCAGGCGCGTCAGCGGCGCGCCCACCGGGGCGAACGGGGCCTGCGCCCGGCCCTCCGGGTGGCTGGGGGCGCCCGGACGGGTCGACGGCGGCTGCGGGCGGCCTTGCGGCGGGTCGAGACGGCCGAGCAGCGCGGCCAGCGCACGGGCCTCCTCGGCGTCCAGGCCCAAGACGACCCGGGGACGGCCCCAGGGATGATCCAGCGAGTGCGTCACGTAACTGGCCACCGATTCCGCCGGGCGCCCGGCCAGCCCGTGCGCGCGCCGCCACCGTGACCAGGCACGTTCCAGCTCGCTTGCCGCGCGCTGTGCGCACAGCGCCAACTCTGGATCACGCACGGATCCACCCCCTGATGAGCGTGACTTGCCCGACATGCGCCGGACGGCCGGACGACGGCGGGTCGCCGGCCGGGAAACGGCGGACTCCATTAACCCCTTATGGCAGGCCCGCGTCCCGCTTATTGCGCCAGGCTTGACCCGCCTCTTACCGGACTCTCACGACCAGGGGAATCTCTGGCGAAAGGCTTTGCGAGGGCAAGTTCACAACGTGGGGGCGGGGCCGGTGGTGGAGCGCACCACCAAATGCGGCACCACCAACTTCTGCTTGGGTTCGCGGTGGGGATTCCCGATCCGGGCGCACAGCATTTCGGCGGCGATCCGCCCCATGTCCCGGCGGGGCTGATCGACGCTGGTCAGCGAGATGTGCCGGATGGCGGCCAGGTGGGTGTTGTCATATCCCACGATCGACACATCGGCCGGCACCCGCAGCTCCAGCTCGTCGGCCGCCGACAGCGCCCCGGTGGCCACCAGGTCGTTCGGGGCGAAGATCGCGGTCGGCCGGTCGGGGCGGCTCAGCAGGCTGCGGGCCGCGCGGTAGCCGCCCTCCTCGGTGAAGTCGCCGGGCTCGACGACGATCTGGTCGGCCAGCCCGTGCTTGCGCATCGCGCTCTCATAGCCGGCCCGCCGGTACCGCGCGGTGGTGGAGGGCGCTCCCTCGATGTGCGCGATGCGCCGGTGCCCGAGCCGCACCAGGTGGTCCACGGCCAGGCTGGCGCCCAGCTCGTCGTCGTCCACCACGATGTCGACCCCGGCCACGTCCCGTTCGCCCACGACCACCACCGGCACGCTGGCGGCGGCCTCCTGCAGCGAGTCGGGGACGACGCTGAGCAGCACCAGCCCGTCCACCCGCATCTCCAGGAACGCCTCGACGGCCTCGGCCTCGAACAACGGGTCCCAGCGGCCGCTGCCGACCAGCATCCGCAGCCCTTCGCCGTGCAGGCTTTCCTGCAGGCCGTCCAGGAATTCGGCGAAGAAGGGGTTGTGCAGGTCGGCGACGATGGCGCCGATCAGCCGGGTGCGGCCCTCCACCAGGCTGCGCGCCACCGCGTTGGGCCGGTAGCCCAGCTCGCGGGCGGCCTTGAGCACCGCCTGGCGGCGGCGTTCACTGACGTGCGGGGAGCCGCGCATCACCAGCGACACCAGGGACTTGGACACCCCGGCGCGTTCGGCGACGTTGCGGATGGTCGGCTTGGGCGTGGTGGGGCCCGGCACAGACCCACCGCCTTTCTCACCGCCTTTGCCGCCTCCGGCGGTGGGAACACCTTTACGAGCAGACATGGCACTCCTGTCGGGGGGCCTTGCAGGACCTGCCGCCTTGACGCCCCAGCGTCGATCGGGGGTGATCTGATCCGGGACATCTCCCTCGCAAGTGGAGGAGATAGCCATGATGCCGCGCGAGCGCTCCAAATGGTCGCAACAAGGAGTAACGGTCATACGTCAATGGGGATTGTGATCTGTGGTGTTGTGGATCACAGCAACCAAAAGCGCACCCGCGGGGTGGGGTGGGCGCCCCCTCGGCTCCCGCGTTCCTCGGCTACGCTGCGCAGTGACGGGACGTGCGGCGCCCCCGCCGGGCGCCGCCGGTGGTTGCCAGCGATCGGCGGGACGCGAGGGCGAGCCGGACGGCGGAGGGCCGTCCCAGCCGGTGTCCCCGGCCGATTGACCCCGGGGCGCGGAGGTGGACCTGGCCGGTTCCGCCGTGCGCTTCCGGCGGCCGAGTGCAGATGGGGCGGTGGACGCCAGGGTGAGCGAGGCGGCAGACCTTCTTCGACACACCGCCCCCGCAGGTCGCGTGCGGGGGCGTCATGGCTGGGGAGCGGGCCGTGACCTGGGACGGCGGGCGGCCGGGCGGCGCCGGGCCCGGCAAGCGGGTGTCGGAGGGGGCCCGGCGGGCGCGCCGTCCTTCCCGCGCGGTGACCGGTGGGCGGGATGGTGAGCGGCGAGCGCTTCGCCTCCCCGGCACGGCGGCGGCGCGGGCAGGGCAGGCGCCGGCTCAGCGTCGATGAGCGGCGCGATGAGCTGATCGAGGCGGCGTTGCAGCTGTTCAGCACCCGGCCGCCCGATGAGGTCTCCATCGACGACGTGGCGGTGGCGGCGGGCGCTTCGCGGGCGCTGGTCTACCACTACTTCGGCGGCAAGCACGAGCTGTATGTGGCGGCGTTGCGCAGCGCCGCCAACCGCTTGTCGGTACTGCTGGAGCCGCCCACCGAGGGCAAGCCGCTGGAGCGGCTGCGGGTGTCGCTGAGCCGCTACTTCGACTTCGTGGAAAGCCACGCCTCCGGCTACGGCGCGCTGCTGCGCGGCGGCCCGGCGGACCGTTCCGGCGAGGTGGGGGAGATCGTCAACGGCATCCGCAGCCTGCTGCTGGACCGCATCCTGCACGCCTTGGGCGCATCCGGGCCGAACCCGGTGCTGCGCATCACGTTGCGCTCGTGGATGGCGTGCGTGGAGACGGCGGCCATGGACTGGCTGGAACAGCGCGACCTGGATCGCCGGAAGCTGGAGCGGCTCCTGGTCGACCAGATCGTGATGCTGCTGAACGTGGCGGGCCGCCACGACCCCCAGATCGCCGCCATGCTCGACCGTCTCACCCAAGAGGAGCGGGGCAAGCCCGAAGAGTGATTTTTCTCACTCTGTGATTGCGCCGGCGGGATGCCCGGCTCCGCTCCCACCGGCCCGCGCGTCGCCCTTGCCTGCGGGGAGCCGTTCCGACGGCGGAAATCAGCGCGTTGAAGAGGGCCTGCGAACCCCGCCTCGGCAAGGCCCCGGAACCGTCCCGTTCTTGCGAGATGGAAGCCCTGATACGAGAATTCCCGCCCGTGCCCGTGGCTCGATGCGTACGGGCACGGGCGGGGACTCGCCGACCACATAGGGTCGTGCGTTCTGCCAAGCCCCGGCCATGCGTCCGGGACCTGGGTTTTTCGTCCGGGAGGCCGCTGACGGCTCCCGTCCCTGAGGGGACTCCCCCGGCCGGGGCGGACGACGGACGACCCCGCCCGCTGCGGGCGGAGGGCCCGCCGGGAAAGCGACTCCCCGCCGGGTTCACCCGGCAGCCCCCTGGCGGGTGCTGCTGGGCGCCCATCTGAGACGACGGTGTTCAGCGGCCTCCTAGCCGCCCCCCAACACGGTGCCCGTGCGGGCACCCGGTGTGTTCGGCAGTGCGTTCCGCCCTCCGGTGAGGGCGGGACGCTACTCCGAGCGCTGCTGCGGGATGCCCGCTAGCAGCGCGCGGACCTCGGCCTCCCGATACCGCCGGTGACCCCCCAGCGTGCGGATGGAGGTCAGCTTGCCCGCCTTCGCCCAGCGGGTGACGGTCTTGGGGTCGACTCGGAACATCGTCGCCACCTCTGCCGGCGTCAGCAGGGGCTCGGCCTCTGGCGTTCGTGCTGACATGTTGTGCGGCCTCTCCTCCGTGGACCGATACGATCCTGCGATCCGATACTGATCACGCGGTCACCGATGTCCTCTATGGCCCGAAAGAGCCACTATGACATCACAAGGTGTAACCCTGCCACCACAGAGCGCCACAATCAAGTCCCTGGCGACAACTGTGTGTTCGTGGTGACTGCATCACGCTGCGTGATTCTAGCGACACGTATGGTCGCATCGCCCGCGGATTTAGGAATTTTGGTCAGTTCGCGGATTCGAGCGCCCGCACCGGCCGCCAGCGGGCCCCCAGCCGCTGGTACATCGCCACCGCCAGCTCCGGCTCGCCCCGCTCCAGCGCGGCCAGCGCCACCGCCATCTCGTGCACCGACTCATCGGCCCGCAGCCGCCGGTCGTCGATCAGGTGCACCAGCCCGCCGTAGTCCAGCTCCACCAGCGCGGCCGCATGGAAGGCGGCCAGATGCCGGGCGACGGCCTCCAGCTCGGCCGGCTCCGGCCCGCCCTCGGGGCCGGTGGCGATCAGCCGCTGCGCCCGCTCCAGCCGGCGCCGCGCCTCGCGCATGGAGGTCACGTAGATCAGCGTGCGCATCGACGAGCCCGCGGCCGGGCGGTCCCGTCCGGCGCCCCCGGCGTCGGCGGCCCAGGCCCCGGCGGGTCCACGCAGCCCCACAGGATCCTCAAAGCGGGCCGGGAAGGTTCCCTCTCCCGGATGCCCCTCGGCGCCGCTGTGCCGCCCGTTCAGCCCGTTGGGGGCGCCGTTGCCTCCGCCGGGATCCCGATCGCCGAGGAGCAGGCAGCGCTCCGCCGGGTCGAACGGCACGAACCACGACAGCGGCACGTGCCAGGTGCTCGACAGGATGTGCGGCCGCAGCGAGTGCCCGCTCGCCTTCCACCGCTCGAACTCCCCCGTGATCCGCTCCGCCTGCCCCTCCGGGACGAACGCGGCCGACACCCCCGGCGGCAGCCCGGCGCGGAAGCGGGCGAAGGCCAGCCAGGAGCGCAGCCGGGTCTCCCAGGGGCAGATGTAGGTGATCCCCCCGGCCCGGCGCACGTAGGCGTGCCTGCTTTCGGAATCCGGCGCCACCACCGGCGGCACGGACACCAACCGCCGCACGGCCTCACCGTGCTCGGCCGCCAGCGCCTGCGCCCGCCGGGGGCGCCGGCCCGACTCGGCATAAGCGGCCCACAGCGACCGCAGCGGCTCGGGGAAGGCGGTCACGGGCTCATAGACCCGGAGGTAGGCGGCGTAGGGCAACACTTCCGCATCGTGTCACGCCGTCCCCGCCGAAATCCCCGCGTTGCGGAGCAACGGCGGCGTGATGTCACCGACGGCCGGCCGCGGAAAACCCCACTTGGGAACATCTCCGGCATCCGTGCGGCGAGCTCGGGCGCGGCCCTCCCCAGCCGCCCTCCGCCGCCCTAGGCTGATCCCGAGGCAGAAAGGAGTCACTACCGTGACCAATGTCTTCGGGGCGCCCCACAAGGGCACCGGATCCCCCCACGAGCAGGTCGTCTTCTGCCAGGACGAGGCCAGCGGCCTGCGCGCCATCATCGCGATCTACTCCACCGCGCTCGGCCCCGCGCTGGGCGGCACCCGCTTCTACCCGTACGCCTCCGAGGACGAGGCGCTCGCCGACGTGCTCAACCTGTCCAAGGCCATGGCCTACAAGAACGCCCTGGCCGGGCTGGACCACGGCGGCGGCAAGGCGGTCATCATCGGCGACCCGGCCACCGACAAGTCCGAGGCGCTGCTGCGCGCCTACGGCCGGTTCGTGCAGTCGCTGGGCGGCCGCTACTACACCGCCTGCGACGTCGGCACCTACAGCGAGGACATGGACGTGGTCGCCCGCGAGAGCCGCTACGTCACCGGGCGCACCGTCGCCAACGGCGGGGCCGGGGATTCTTCCGTGCTGACCGCCTTCGGGGTCTTCCAGGGCATGCGGGCGGCGGCCGAGGCGACCTGGGGCAGCCCTACCCTGCGCGGCCGGCGGGTCGGCATCGAGGGCGTGGGCAAGGTCGGCCGCCGCCTGGTGGAGCACCTGCGCGAGGACGGCGCCGAAGTGGTCATCTGCGACGTCGACCCGGCCGCGATCGACCGGGTGCGCGGCCGCTGGCCCGAGGTCGAGGTCGTCGCCGACCGCGACGCCCTCATCCGGGCCGACCTGGACGTCTACTCGCCGTGCGCGCTGGGCGGCGCGCTGAGCGACGAGACCGTGCCCCTGCTGCGCGCCAAGGTGGTGTGCGGCGCCGCCAACAACCAGCTCGCCCATCCGGGGGTGGAAAAGCGCCTGGCCGACCGCGGCATCCTCTACGCCCCCGACTACGTGGTCAACGCCGGGGGCGTGATCCAGGTCGCCGACGAGATCACCGGCTTCGACTTCGAGCGCGCCAAGGCCAAGGCGGCGCAGATCTTCGACACCACCAAGCGGATCTTCGCGCTGGCCGCCGAGGAGGGGGTGCCCCCGGCGGTGGCGGCCGACCGGCTGGCCGAGCGCCGCATGACCGCCGTCGGCCGCTTGCGCGGCATCTGGCTGGGCGGCTGAAGGCACGGCCGCCGCGGGCGCCTGCGGGCAAGGCCCGTATGCGATCCGTGTACAAGGCGCAATTGCGCGTCGTGCACGGCTCGCCTGCGGCCTGTGCGCGCTCCGCATGCGCCCGCGGCGGCCGAAGCGCCGGGACCTCGGTGGGTGCGGTTGCGACCACTGGTTACACTGGAGGCCGCCGAGCGAGCGTGCCACCGTACAGACCACGTACCGAGCTGGGCGCAAAACGGGTACGGTTGTATCCGTAGTAGCTGACGTAAGAGTGAGGTTGCGTCAGCGCGTGTGGCGTACGCGAGCGTAGATGGGACATAAGGTCCTGACCATCGAGGGGGTCGAGCCATGGGGCGCGGCCGAGCCAAGGCCAAGCAGGTAAAGGTTGCCCGTCGGTTGAAGTACAACACCGGCGGCACGGATCTCGACCGCCTGAAGGAGGAGCTGGGAGTCTCTTCGCCGAGCCGCGACCCCTATGAAGACTCCTACGAGGACCTCGCCAAGAAATACGCCGACTACGCCGACGACGATGACGACGGCGAGGACGACAAGTCGGGGCGCTGAGCCGCCGGTCGCATGACTTCCCGCCGCTGCTCCGCCGTCAGAGCGGGGCAGCGGCGTTTGTCACATAGAGGTCCGGCTCACATCCTTCAGACGGCCATGACCCGGGGGCTTCCCGGGGACGCCCGTCACGGGCTCTGCAATGCCCGCCGCACACCGGGCTCCTGAGGACCCAGGAACCGCGGCTGCCGTCCGGTGGCGATATCGACGACCGCCTTGAGGGACGCCAGCGTCTCGCGAAAGTAGCCATAGCAGGTCGGGAGCGCGGCGGTGGCCATGCTGTCGTGGCCCACCCCGGTGGCCTCCAGGCCCGCCGCCCGGCACAGCGCCACGGCGCGCGGCAGGTGGAACGTCTGGGTGACGACGATCGCCCGCTCCACCCCGAAGATCCGCTTGGCCCGGACGCAGGAGTCCCAGGTGTCGAAGCCCGCGTAGTCGCGGACCACCTTGTGCCCGGGGATCCCCTTGGCCGTGAGGTAGTTCCACATCACGGTGGGCTCGTCATAGCCTTCCCGGCTGTTGTCCCCGGTCACCAGGATCGCCCGGACCTTGCCCGCCCGGTACAGCTCGGCCGCCGCATCCAGCCGGCCCGCCAGGAAGGGCGACGGCGCGTCCCCCCAGGCCGCCGCCCCCAGCACCAGCGCCACCGGCGCCGCCTCCACCGTCGTCACCGACGCCCGGTGCGGCGCCGTGCCGGCATAGAACCACCCGGTGGGCAGCAGCGCCGCATAACCCGCCAGCGCCAGGGCCACGGCACCCGGACCGGCCAGCCGCCGTGCCCGCACGGCCGCCCATACCCGTCGCACGATGGTCACGATCACTGGGACGACTCCCCGCCCGCGCGGGTTCTGACCTTTTGCGGCCGCCGCCGGCGCCCGCCCCCCGTCCCGGCCTCGGGACGGCCCAAGATTCACATGCCGGAAGACGGGACGCGGCGCGGAGCCGGGCGGGTCAGACCAGGTGAACGGCGCCGGTGCCGGTGGTGATCTCGCCCAGCACCCAGGCGGGCACGCCCCGCTCCTGCAGCAGGCGCAACGCCGCGTCGGCGGCGTCCGGGGCGACCACGGCGACCATGCCGACGCCCAGGTTGAAGGTCTTGTCCATCTCCGGCTGCGGGATCTTGCCGTGCTCCTGCAGCACCGTGAAGATCGGCGGCGGCGTCCAGGACGAGCGCCGCAGATGGGCGTCCACCCCGCCCGGCAGCGAACGGGCCAGATTGGCGGCCAGCCCGCCCCCGGTGATGTGGGCGAACGCGCGGACGCCGCCCGCGCGGGCCAGCGCCAGGCAGTCCCGGGCGTAGATGCGGGTGGGCGTCAGCAGCTCCTCGCCCAGCGGGCGTCCCAGCTCGGCCACTTCGCCGTCCAGCTCCAGGCCGCTGATCCGCAGCACGTGACGGACCAGCGAATACCCGTTGGAGTGGATGCCGGAGGAGGCCATCGCCAGCACCGCGTCCCCGGGCCGCACCCGGTCGGGGCCGAGCATCTCGTCGGCCTCCACCACCCCGGTGGCCGCCCCCGCCAGGTCGAACTCGTCCGGCTCCAGCAGCCCGGGATGCTCGGCGGTCTCCCCGCCCACCAGGGCGCACCCGGCCAGCGCGCAGCCCTCGGCGATCCCGGAGACGATCGTGGCGATCCGCTCCGGCACCACCTTGCCGCAGGCGATGTAGTCGGTCATGAACAGCGGCTCGGCCCCGCACACCGCCAGGTCGTCCACCACCATGGCGACCAGGTCGCGTCCGATGGTGTCGTAGACGCCCAGCCGGCGGGCCAGGTCCACCTTGGTGCCGACCCCGTCGGTGGAGGTCGCCAGCAGCGGACGCCGGTACCGCAGCAGCGCCGAGGCGTCGAACAGCCCGGCGAACCCGCTGGCGTCCTCGACGACCTCCGGGCGGCGCGCCTTGGCCAGGCTCGCCTTCATCAGCTCCACGGCGCGCTCGCCGGCCGCGATGTCGACCCCGGCGGCCTCGTAGCTGACCGGCCGCTGGGCCGCGGTCATTTGCCCGCCCCCTCGAGGAGGTACTTGCCGCGGGCGTCCTCCTCGACCGGGATCGGGTACTCGCCGTCGAAACAGGCCCGGCACAACCGCCGCGCGGGCAGGCGGGTGGCGGAGATCAACGCCTCCAGCGAGATGAAGCCGAGGGAGTCGGCGCCCAGCGAGGCGCGGATCTCCTCCACGTTCAGGCTCCCGGCGATCAGCTCGGCGCGGGTGGCGAAGTCGATGCCGTAAAAGCACGGCCAGGCCACCGGCGGGCTGGAGATCCGCACGTGCACCTCGGCGGCGCCGGCCTCGCGCAGCATGGACACGATCGCCCGCTGGGTGTTGCCGCGCACGATCGAATCGTCCACCACCACCAACCGCTTGCCGGCGATCGCCTCGCGCAGCGGGTTCAGCTTCAACCGGATGCCGCGCTGGCGGATGGTCTGGGACGGCTGGATGAACGTCCGGCCGACATAGGAGTTCTTCACCAGCCCCTGGCCGTAGGGGATGCCGGAGGCCTCGGCGTACCCGATCGCCGCCGGGGTGCCCGACTCGGGGGTGGGGATCACCAGGTCGGCGTCGGCCGGGTGCTCGCGGGCCAGCAGCCGGCCCACCTCCACCCGGGTGGAGTGCACGTTGCGGCCGGCGATGGTGGTGTCGGGACGAGCCAGATACACGTACTCGAACAGGCAGCCCTTGGGGTCGGCCTCGGCGAAGCGCTGCGAGCGCAGCCCGCCTTCGTCGATGGCCAGCAGCTCACCGGGCTCGATCTCCCGGACGAACTGGGCGCCCACGATGTCCAGCGCCGCGGTCTCCGAGGCCACCGCCCAGCCCTGGCGGATCTGGCCGCCGTGCCCGGCGTGCCCGGCCACCGGCAGCCGGCCCAGCACCAGCGGCCGGATGCCCTGCGGGTCGCGCGCCGCATACAGAGTGCGCTCGTCCATGAAGACCAGCGAGTAGGCGCCGCGCACCGTCGGCAGCACCTGCAGCGCCGCCTCGAACGTGCCGGTGCCCGGCCCGCCCCGGGAGGCCAGCAGTGCGGTGAGGACCTCGGTGTCGGAGGTGCCGGCCAACTCCCCCGGGTCCAGCTTCGCGGCCAGCTCCGGAGTGTTGATCAGGTTGCCGTTGTGGGTGAGGGCCAGGCTGCCGTCGCTGGAGGACCGGAACGTCGGCTGGGCGTTCTCCCAGGTCGGCGAGCCGGTCGTGGAGTAGCGGCAGTGCCCGACCGAAACGTGCCCGCGCAGGGTGTTCAGCACCGACTCGTCGAAGACCTGCGCCACCAGGCCCATGTCCTTGAACACCACGATGCGGGCCCCGTCGCTGACCGCGATGCCGGCCGACTCCTGCCCCCGATGCTGCAGGGCGTACAGGCCGTAGTAGGTGAGCTTGCTCACCTCCGCCCGGGTCGCCTCGTCCGCGGGGACCCACACGCCGAAGACCCCGCAGGCGTCCTGCGGGCCGCGGTCGTGGGGGTCCAGGTCGTGGCTCAGTCGTCCGTCACCTTGAGTCACGCGGCCAGTCTAGATGCCCGATTCGGCTGCTCTGTCGCCGAGGCGGCCGGCGAAGCGGCGGCGGCCCCGCCGCGCGGCGGCCGTTGTTTGCCCACCCTGGGCGTGACCTTTACCTGCGCGCGCGGCGCGCATGGCCGGGGGGCGGGAAGCTGGGATACGACGTGTGTCCGCCCACGTCGCGGCTCCTGGAGGTTCCCGCCATGACCGTCCCCGGCTACCAGCGCTCCCAGGCCCCCGCCCGGCAGAGCCGCGACGGCATGGCCATGACCTCGCTCGTCCTCGGCCTGGTGGGGCTGCCGGCGCTGCTGCTGTGCGGCAGCGGCCTGGTGATGGCGATGGCCGGGCTGGTGCTGGGCATCGTGGCGGCCCACCGCGGCGGCACCCGCGGGCTCGCCGTCGCGGGCATCGCCGTGTGCCTGGTCACCTTGCTGGTGGGGGCGCTGGGGCTGTACTGGATGCTCACCAAGGCCGCCCGCTGCGCCGACGTGGACCGCTACCCCACCGAGCTGGACCGGCAGCGCTGCATCGAGCAGGAGTTCCCCTTCGCCCGCTCCCAGTCGTCCCTAGAGGGCCGCTGAGCCCGCCGGCCTCACGGCGCGAGCACCGGCAGCAGCGCCGACAGGTCCGAACGGGGGCCGCTGGCGTGCACCCGCCCCGCCGCGACCGCCTCCTGCCAGCCCAGCCGGCCTGTGGCCAGGCACACCCAGGTGACGGCGTCCATCTCCACCACGTTGGGCGGCGTCCCACGAGTGTGCCGAGGGCCCGCCACGCACTGCACGGCGGCGTACGGTGGGACCCGGACCTCCACCGACCGGCCGGGGGCGGCCGCCGCCAGCCGGTCCAGGAGGGCGCGCACGGCGCCCCGCAGCACGGGCCGGGCGGGCTCCAGGCCGGCGTCCAAGGCGCCCAGCACCGCCTCCGGGCAGGCCAGGCGCAGCGCCGCGGGATCGTCCGGGCCCTCATATGGGGGGCGGCCGAGCGCGGCGAGCTGTTCGTTCAGCACGGCGCGGCTGAGAGGTGATCGGGACATCGACATCGACGTTACCGGCAGTACGTTCGATGCTCTGCGTCCCCGGCCGCGGGTCAGGCGGTAAAAAGGGACGGGTCGCTGGCATGGGGGAGCCAGCCGAAGCAGGGGCATGCGGGGCAGTCGCCCACATGGCGGAGAGTTATGCACGGAGGTCTACCGATGCCTCAGGCCCGGCCGCTGGACCCCAACGATCCCGAACGGATCGGCGGCCACCGCCTCCTCGGCCGGATCGGGCAGGGCGCGCAGGGCGTGGTCTTCCTGGGCCGCGGGCCGGGCGGCGGGCGGCTGGCGGTGAAACTCCTGCACGCCCGGCTCGGCGGTGACCCGTTGGCGCATGCCCGGCTGCTGCGCGAGCTGGAGGCGCTCACGCGGATCGACACCTGCTGCACCGCGGCCGTGCGGCAGGTCGGCATCGCCGACGAGAGGCCCTACCTGGTCGGCGAGTACGTGGCCGGGCCTTCGCTGCAGGAACTGGTCGCCGCCGAGGGGCCGCGCGGCCGGGGCATGCTGGAACGGCTGGCGGTCGGCACGGCCGCCGCGCTGGCCGCCGTGCACCGGGCCGGGCTGGTGCACCTGGCCTTCAAACCCGCCGACGTGCTGCTGGGCGCCGACGGCCCCCGGGTGACCGACTACGGCATCGTGCGGGCGCTGCGGGCGGGCGGCCTGACCCCGCCCCCCGGCACCCCCGCCTACCTGGCGCCCGAGCAGCTGGACGGCGCGGAGGCCGGGCCGGCCGCGGACGTGTTCGCCTGGGGTGCGGTCATGCTGTTCGCCGCCTGCGGCCGGGCGCCGTTCGGCGAGGGCCCGGCGCCGGAGGTGATGCGGCGGATCCTGCACGAGGAACCGCCCCTGGAGGAGCTGCCGCCGTCGCTGCGCGGCATCGTGGCCGGGGCGCTGGCCAAGGACCCCGCCGCCCGTCCCACCGCCCGGCAGGTGCTCGACTGGCTGCTGGGCCAGGAGAGCATGGTGGCCGGCATGCCCCAGCCCATGATCGCCGAGGCCCGGGAGCTGGCCGCCGAACGCCCGCCGCGTCCGGGGCCGGTGGTGGCCGCCGCCGAGCCGTGGCCGCAGAACCCGGTGCCGGGCTTCGATGATCCGGTGGAGGCTCCCACGCAGATCGTGACGCCGTCCGGCGAAGCGCCCGCCCCGCGTTCCGCGCAGGCGGAGACCGCCGTCTACCCGCAGCTCGGCGCCTTCGGGGAGCGGACGGCGACCGCGCAGCAGTCCGCCCCGCCCTGGCCGGAGGAGGCCTGGCAGACCCCGGCCCCGGCGCAGATGAGCCGGCCCGAGCCGCCGCCGGCCAGGTCGCCGAGCCGGGCCAACCGGCCGCTGGGCGTGCTGGTGTCGCTGGCGGTGGGGGTGCTGGCCGGGGCCGCGATCATCGTGCTGGTGCTGTGGCCGCAGCTGCGCGACTCCTCCGGCAAGACCGGCGGCTCGGCGGGGGCTAGCCGCCCGGCCGCCGACAACCGCCCGGTCACCAGCGTCCCGGAGGCCTTCGAGGGCACCTGGCAGGGCACGGCGATCAACCAGCGGCGCAACGCGACTTTCCCCATCCGGGTGACCTTCCGCGGCGGGGAGACCACGGCGCGGGCGGTCTACCCGCGCAACTGCGTCTGCACGCTGACCCTGACCCGCGGCACCGGCGTCCGCCTGGAGATGTCGCTGCGGCCCAACCCCGGCTGCAAGACGGTCACGCCGGGGGAGGTGGTGGTGACGCGCAAGCCGGGCGGCGGGCTGGACTACGCCTGGGCCAAGCCCGGCACGTCGCTGAGCTACCGGGCCGACCTGACCAGGCAGTGACCGCACGGCCCACTGGGCATGTCAGGATTCGGCGCCGAAAATGCGCTTGCATCCACTACGGTTACCTTCTGTCACTCGTGCCTCTCTTCGGGCCGCGATAGGCGGCCTCCCCCTCCCGAAGGAGTTCTCTGTGCGAGTCACCGGGCCGAAGGTGCTGCTCATCACCACACTTGCCACCGGTGTCGCAGTCGCGACGGCGGTGCCGCTGCTGGCCAAGCCGGAGCCGGTGCTGGTGCAGGTCGCCGCGAACGGCACGCCCGTCCCGGGCCAGTACATCGTGACGCTGAAGCCGGGCGCCTCCACCGCCGCCGAGGCCGGCCGGATCCGCGCCACCGGGGTGCGGCGCTTCGACGGGGTGCTCAACGGCTTTTCCGCCAAGCTCACCGCCGAGCAGCTCGACAAGCTGCGGCGCAGCGACAAGGTCGCCGCCATCGAGCAGGACCAGATCGTCAGGATCGGCGCGGTGCAGCGCGCCCCGCTGCCGTGGGGCCTGGACCGCATCGACCAGCGCGTCCCCAAGCTCTCCAAGAGCTACACCTACAAATCCACCGGCAAGGGCGTGCGCGTCTACGTCATCGACACCGGCATCAAGATCAAGCACAAGCAGTTCGGCAAGCGGGCGCGCAGCGTGTGGGCCGCCCCCCGCTTCAAGGGCAACCACCGCGACCAGAACGGGCACGGCACCCACGTGGCGGGCATCATCGGCGCCAAGCACTACGGCGTGGCCAAGGGCGTGCAGCTGCGTTCGCTGCGGGTGCTGGACCGCTACGGCCAGGGCATGATGTCGGACGTCATCGCCGCGGTGAAGTGGCTGCGCAAGAACGCCCAAAAGCCCGCGGTGGCGAACCTGTCGCTGGTCGGCAGCCGCTCCAAGGCGGCCAACGACGCGGTCGCCGCGCTGGCCCGCTCGGGTGTGCCCGTGATCGTCGCGGCGGGCAACGGCGACGGCGCCAGCCGCGGATACGACGCCTGCCGCTTCTCCCCGTCCGGCGCCCCCAACGTCATCGCGGTGGGTGCGATCGCCCCCGGCGACAAGCGGACCCCCTGGTCCAACTTCGGCAAGTGCGTGGACCTGCACGCCCCCGGCCAGGGCATCCGCTCCACCTGGCGCAACGGCTCCAGCAAGGTGCTGGACGGCACGTCCATGGCGGCCCCGTTCGCGGCCGGCACCGCGGCGCTCTACCTGTCCCGCCACCCCCGCGCCAAGTCCGCCACGGTGTACAAGTGGCTGATCAACAACGCCAGCAAGGGCCGGGTCACCGGCCTGCCCGCCGGCAAGGGCACTCCCAACCGCCTGCTGTACAAAGGCCGTCTGTGAGCCCTCGCACGCGGACCGGTTCGGCTTTTGTGATTGAACGGATGTTCCGGGAGCGCCGTATAGGGACCATAGCCACCTCCGATGCACAAGGGGTTTAATCTTGGCGAAGCGCATGACGGCGCATTGCGGTCCGCGAGCCTTTCGGCGTGCGGCGAGCGGCCCGTGCGCCGTCGGCCGAATCCCGTGGCGCCCTCCTGCGCCCGGGAACCGGGGACCCACCTAGACCTGGGGTGAACTCACGGCCCTATCCAGGCCGCGACAGGGCCGAGCTCCCGGTCCGAACCCGTCAGCTAACCCGGTAGGCGATGAGGAGAGGAGAGGACGTGGAGACCCCTGACTCCACTCGTGGTGCTCGCGGGGTGCGCGGCGGGCTGCGCCGCGCGGCTCTGGCTCTCGCCGCGGCCGCCGGGGCGCTGGTGCTGACCTCCGCGACGGCGACGTCTCCGGCGGCGGCCGAACCGGGCAACGAGCAGAAGATCGCTGAGCTGACTCAGCAGATCAAGAACCTGGAGAAGGAGTACGGGGGCAATCTCGAGCAACTGCGCGACACCCGGCTGCAGGCCAAGAAAGCGCTGCTGAAGGTCAAACTGCTGCGCAGAGACCTGGAGACCGCCCGCGACGTGGTCGCCCAGCTGGCCGCCTCCCGCTACATGAGCAACGGCCTGGACCCGACCGTGCAGGTCCTGGCCAGCGACGACCCCAACCGGGTGCTCAGCAACGCATCCTTGGCCCACCACCTGTCGGTGACCCAGGCGGCCAAGGTCACCGAGATCAACACCCTGCTGGCCCAGCAGGAGCGGGCCCGCCGGGACGCCGAGAAGAAGATCAAGATCCTCGAGAAGGAAATCGCCGACATCGCCAAGGAACGCGAGCGGGTCCGCCAGCTGCTGCGCCGCTACAAGCCGGAATCCCCGATGGTCGGCACCGGCGGCATGACCCCCCGCATGATCAAGGTCCGGGACGAGATCGAAGAGAAGTTCGGCCCGTTCCCGGTGATCGGCTGCACCCGCCCCGGCGACCCGCTGGACCACGGCTCCGGCCGTGCCTGCGACTTCATGGAGAGCACCGCCGGGCAGATGCCCTCTCCCTCCCGCCTGGCCCACGGCGACGCGGTGGCCGCCTACGCCATCAGGAACGCCACTCGCCTGGGCATCAAGTACATCATCTGGAAGCAGCGCATCTGGGACGTCCGCAGCAGCGGCGGCTGGAAGATGATGTCCGACCGCGGCAGCATCACCCAGAACCACTACGACCACGTGCACATCTCGGTCTTCTGACCGGAGACCGCCCTGACCAGGGCCGCGGCTTATGTGCTCTGTGCAGAGAGCACGGGACGGGCGGCATCCCGATCGCCTTCCAGGCCTCGTCCGGTCGCCAGGTGCATACGGTCACGGCTGGGGGCATCAGGTGCGCGCAGGTCTACAGGGTGAAGTCGGGATCGGCATGCCCGGCCAGGGCACAGATGCCCACTTCTTCGGTCAGCAGGCCTCGCCCGGATGCATGGAGGGCGGAAAGCGCCGCGTCCGGCCGTCAGGACCACCTGATCACTCGCCGATACGCGCGCCCCTGCGCTGCTCCACCTCCGCTTCGAGCAACCAGCTCCATCCGCGCTGTGTCGCCCAGCCGGCACCTCCCACACGGGTCTAGGGTGATCAGCGCCGGAGAAGTCAGCGATGACCGTGGGGAGTCAGCACGAACCCCGCTGCGACCAATGCCGTGGTGATTTCCCCGATCCGCCGCGGCCCCAAGCCGCGGACGCGTTGGAGTTCGTCGTTTTCCCACAGCCGCAGCACCTGGCCCACCGTCGCCCTGCTCCCCAGATGGAACCGCAACGGATTGGCCGCATGCCGGGATAGGCCCAGGCAGACCAGCGGGCACTCCCGCGTCACCGGAACCACCCCGCTGTGATCATGCACCCCTGCTCACTCCCATCCGCGCCTCGATTCCGCGCGTGGAAACCGCGCCTCCAGGTCGGCCAGGACGTCGGTGGCGTAGCGGACCCGCCGGATCGCCAGCGCCCGTTCCCGAGCGCTGATCGTCTTGGACACTGTCCACGGCCCGTACACCCGGGTCACTGCCTGCAAGTACCACTTCTGCACCGCCACGTCCTCCGCCGCCGGCTCCACCAGGCCGGAAGAACGGGCAGGGCCAACGGGAGAGGCCGGCCCACTCGCGCTTGTGGCCGCCGCAGTCATCGGGCCACCCGATCAGCCAGGACGTCGATCACTCGGTCGGCTACCGCCGCTGGATCGTCCACCGCCCCGAGTGGCTTTCCGGTGTCAGCGCAGGTGAACACCCACCCGCCGGGCTTTCCCCGGCAGTCCACCTCAACGGCCCGCAGCGCCGCACCCTCCAGCATGACTCGCAGCACCCGCAGTCCATCCCGTTCGACCAGACCGCACAACAGGCCGGGCCGCCGGCACAGCTCGGCATCCAGCGCGGCCAGGTGCACTCGGCGAGGCCCGAACGCCCCGGTCACGTTCGCCGCCTCGAATTGCTTGCGATCAAAGCCCACGACCCCTGCTCCTGACTTGTCTTTGAGCGGGACCGGTGACGCGCAGTGTGACCGCCCTCCCTTCCCTGGGCGGTGCGATCAGAGAAGGGACAATGTGCCGGCCCGGCCACCTTGCATGCCACCGACTCCGCAGTCCATCACGCCGCTGCCACCTGCCGGGTAGGCAGGCACCACGAACACGGCACACGGCAGGAGCTCGGATCCGGGTCATCACCCCTTGCACGCCGCGAGCAGGCCCCGGCTGGAGGAGACCAACTCCCGACCCCGCCCACGGCAGCTGAGACGGTCCGTGGTGGCTCGCCTGCCGTTCATCCGCCCTCGCTAGGTGCTGTCGCCCATCCGAGGTGGCGCAACCTAGCTTGGACTTCCTCAAAGGCCAGGTGAAGGACTCTAATAGGACTTAGATGGGACTTTTATGGCTTAGAATGCTGATCTAAGGGCCTAGAAAGTCCTTCAAAAGGTGCTTCTGAGGCTAATCTGAGGTCGTTAGCTACCGTCTGGAGGTTATGTCCCAATGGCTCGATCAGCAGGGAACACGCGGCTTAAAGCTGCCCGGCAGCACGCTGGATACGCCTCACAGCAAGCGTTCGCCGACGCCCTCACCCGGGCAGCGGCCACATTGGGGCTTGGCCACATCGAGGTCAGTGTCCGGCAGGTTCGACGCTGGGAGTCGGCCAACCCGCCGTGGCCCCGCGCCGACCACCAGCGGCTCATCGTTCACGTACTGCAAATGCCGATTGAGCAGCTTGGCTTCACCCCGCCATGGGGCACTCAGGCCGAAGGCACGCTCCCCACGAGTAGCTCTCAGCCGGCCCAGCATGGCAGCGGAGCCGCCTTGCCCTTGCCGAAGGCCACAGCCGCCGTTCAGCCCGACACCATCGGAGCCGACTATGCCGCCATCACCGTGGCCCACCGCCGCTTGTACTGGAGCGTCCAACCAGCCCAGATGCACCCCGCCGTGGTCGAACACACCCGCTTGGGCACACAGCTGCTGGCTGAAACCACCGGAGTAGCCCGCCGAGTCCTGGCCACTGCGCTGGCTGAGTCCCTACTGTTGGCCGGACGCATCGAGTTCTTCGACCTCCGCCAGCCCGAGGAGGCCGATCAGACCTTCGTCCGCGCCCTGCAAGCCGCAGGCGAGGCCGACGACTCCCTTCTAGGAGCCGCCATCTTGGCCCATGCCGCATTCGTCCCCGGTTGGGCAGGCCGCCGCGACGAGGCCGCCGAGCGCATGCGCGCCGCCCGCACCTACGTCCGCCGAGCCCCCGCATCCGTCGAGTTCCTCGCATGGCTGGATGCCGTAGAAGCCGAGTGCGAGACCCGCTGCGGACGCACCCGTGAGGCCTTGCGCCTGATCGCCCATGGAGAAGAGGTCATCGCCGAAGGCAACGAACACGCCTCACCGGATTGGTTCAACTGGTTCTCACCCATCCGGCTGGCCGCTTTCAAAGGCAGCACCGAACTCAAAGCCGGCCACATCCCCCAAGCCCGCGAAACTCTCACCAAGGTCTTGGAGGGCCTCCCCGCCGCAGACATCAAGCAGCGTAGTGTCATTCTCGGAGACTTGGCCGCCGTCGAGGCAGCCGCAGGCAACCCCGAGGCCGCATGCGCCCGCGCCGAAGAGGCCCTCGATCTCCTGACCCGCACCTGGTATGCCACCGGCATGGACCGCATCCTCAGCGTCCGCCGAGACCTGGAACCATGGGCCGACCGCGAATGCGTACGCCGCCTAGACGACCGCCTGTACGGGTGGCAGACCACCCTCAGCGCGCTGAAGCGTTGAACTCCGCGATTCTGCTGGGCAACTCCGTGAGGGAATCAATCCGCATCGTCGGCAACCGGTCCGCATCCGGATCGTCCTGCTGGATGATTCCCCACGGACCCCGGCGGATCAGCGCCGTCTTCAACCCCACTGCCACCGCAGGCCGGATGTCGTTGTCCAGCCGATCCCCCACATACAAGATCTCCCCCGCCTCACACGGCGCCTCCCGCACCACAGCTTTGAAGAACGCCGGATCCGGCTTGGCCACCCCCCAGTCATCGGAGGTGGCCAACATGTCACACGGCAGCTTCAGTTCCCGCAGGATGCCTCCCGCCCGCACCGTCTGATTCCCTGCGATCCCCACCCACAAGCCGGCCTCCCGCAGCGCAGCCAGCGTCGGCCGTGCATCCGGATACAGGTCATCCTCGCCAAACCACTCGGCCTGCCCCACCGCTGCCCGCTTCTCCCGCTGCTCAGTCAGGTCAAACCCAGGGACGAACACCTGGAACGTCTCCCGATAGTCCAGCCCCCGGGCGATCACCGCCCCGAACACTGCCGAGAACGTATGCCGAGGCACCCCCAGCCAGTCCGCCCAGGTCCCATACTCCCGAGTCTCATTAACCAGACACTCGCCCACATCGAAGACAACAGCCTGGATCATGTCTAACATCTTAATAGTTGGAATCTATTTAGGCATCACGCTAGGTGTCATCTAGTCAGAGAACGTAATGATTTCGTGCGTCATCTAGATCTTCGGGGGTTGCATATGGCAAGAACTAGGTATTCTGGCCCACCTTTCCATCCGCTAACAGTTCAGGAAGTTCTCCAAATTAGAAAGCGACTTGCAAACAGCGCTCTTGGCAATGAAGACTTCGGTTCCAGTAACCCTCTTGATGTGGGAAGGTTGATATCTGCGGTTGAGTGACCGAATACCGGGTTTAGTGGCAGAGAAAAATATGAGCGCCCCCGTGAAAAAGTGGCAACACTCTTCTATGGGCTCGCCATGAATCACCCATTTGATAACGGGAACAAGCGCACGGCCCTAGTAAGTAGCCTTATTCTACTAGAAAGAAATAATTACGATCTAGTAAATACCTCCGAGGACGAGCTATTTGATATGGTAACTTCCGTCGTGGCTCACAATTTTCCCCTCCTGGGAAATGTTGAACGGACAGATGATGCTGAAGTTCAAGCGCTTTCTGGCTGGTTTAGAAGCCGGATGGCGTCAAAGCAATCGGGAGATGTTCCACTAGAGTTCCGCAAACTTCGAGCAATACTAGAAAGTCATGGGTGCACCTTTGATGTACCCAATCAAAATTATATAAAGATTAGAAGGGGTGGGTTTTCTGTTAAAACCGGGTATCCTAGGGAAAATTTTATGGTTGGCATCCCGGAGGTTAAAAATTAGGCAATGTCCGAGGCTTGATGAAATTGGAAGTCGAGACTTCTACGATATAGATAACGCAGTTGATCAGTTTGTGATTTATTACCGCGATCTGCTCTGGCGTCTTGCAGACGCCTGACGAAGACTCGTGCCCATTAACCCCGCAACTCTGCCGAATTCATCCTACTGAGATCAAGAGCGGCGGCGCTGCGTGCCGCCGCCCGGCGCATGCGGCGTGAGTGCCGGTCGCCGGGTGGCGAACCGCCGGGCCGGACAGCACCCAAAGCTGACCAGGATCCCCACCACAACACGGCGGCCCTCACTGGACCGATAAGGCAATCCACGACTACATCACTCGCGCTGCCGAGGCCATGCTGTGATCCCTCTGAGGGGTGATGAGGGCATGCGTAGCTTGGCGACCATCGCTACCGGCATGAGGTTGCGATCCCTCTGAGGGGTGATGAGGGCATGTGGACGGCGTGGGTGAGCGGCCGGCCGTCCAGGTTGCGATCCCTCTGAGGGGTGATGAGGGCTGGTCATGTGTCTCCCTGTTGATTTGTCAAGACCTGGGGTTGCGATCCCTCTGAGGGGTGATGAGGGCCTGGATTCCCCTTTGGCCTGCCACTTCAGTTCTTCGGTTGCGATCCCTCTGAGGGGTGATGAGGGCTCCAGAGTAAAACCGCAGGCTACAGAGGCGGAAGCCCACCGGATACGAGCCGATTCTGCAGCGGACCGCCGGTTGTGCATCCGCCCAGGTAGAACGCACAAACCAGCGCGACGGGAGCGAGAACCATCACGAGCACGGTAGCCCGACGGCAGGCATCGTGTCGCCGACTTGAGCGAGCTCCCCTCTGGGGGAGCTGCGCCGTCCCCCAGACCCCTGCGCCCCGGAGCGCCCGTCCGCGCGATACCGTCTGTCCCACCTGCTGCCCGTCCGCGCGGACGAGCACTCCGGACCATCCCCACCGACAGCGGTGACGGCCACCCTGACGGCAACACCAGCGAGCGCCAGTGCGTCCGAACGGCCGTCACCAGCAGGCCAACGGCATCAGCGGGCGTTGGTGCCCTTGGGGTGGAAGGACCTGGCAAGGCTCCTGACTTGCCGGCGGCAGGGCACAACGAGGGCGCATGAGGTCATGATCCGCTGCAAGATGTTGAGAACCGTCGATGCCTCGAACATCAGGCCACGGAGGGGGCGCCGGTTCCAGTGCAGGCCGTGATCAGGTGGTTGATAGAACTCGGTTTTCTGGCCGGGAAGCGTCCGTGCCCTCTTCAGGACGTGGGCGGAATGGAAAAGCCCCGCCGGGCCGCTCGCCCAGCGGGGCCTTTTCGATGCGGTCAGGCGTAGCTGGGCAGGAGGCGTTCGTGGGCCTCGCGCAGCTCGTGCAGCGGGATGGAGAACAGGCCCTCGACGATGAAGGAGTCGCCGCCGACGCGGCCCAGCTGGGTCGCCGGGACGCCGGCGGCCTCGCACAGCTTGGCCAGGCGGGCCTCGCCGCCGGGGCGGACGGCCACCACGGCGCGGGCCACGGACTCGCTGAAGAGGGTGACGAACGGGTCGCCCGGCAGCGTGATCCGGCAGCCCAGGCCGCCGCGCAGGCAGGACTCCACCAGGGCCTGCGACAGGCCGCCGTCGGAGATGTCGTGCGCCCCCGACAGCAGGCCCTCGCGGGCCGCGGCGATCAGCACCGAGGCCAGGGCCCGTTCGGCGGCCAGGTCCACCAGCGGCGGCAGGCCGCCCAGGTGGCCGTAGACCACGTGCGCCCATTCGGAGCCGCCGAACTCCTCGCGGGTCTCGCCCAGCAGTACCAGCAGGTGCCCCTCGCCGGGGAAGGCCATGCCGACCCGGCGGCGCACGTCGTCGTGCACGCCCAGCACCCCCACCACCGGGGTCGGGTTGATCGGCTGGTCGTCGGTCTGGTTGTAGAAGCTGACGTTGCCGCCGGTGACCGGCACGCCCAGCGCCTGGCAGGCGTCGGCCAGCCCTTCCACGGCCCGGGCGAACTGCCACATCACGCCCGGGTCTTCGGGGGAGCCGAAGTTCAGGCAGTTGGTCACCGCCAGCGGGCGCGCCCCGGTGGCCGCCACGTTCCGGTACGCCTCCGACAGCGCCAGCTGGGCCCCCGCGTACGGGTCCAGCCGGGTGTAGCGGCCGTTGCCGTCCAGCGAGATCGCCACGCCCAGGCCGCTTTCCTCGTCCAGGCGGATCACCCCGGCGTCCTCGGGCATGGCCAGCACCGTGTTGCCCAGCACGTACCGGTCGTACTGGGAGGTGATCCAGGTCTTGGACGACAGGTTGGGGGAGGCCGCCAGCCACAGCACGGTGTTGCGCAGGTCCTCGGCGGTGGCGGGACGGGCCAGCCGGCCGGGGGTGTCGGCCTGCAGCGAGGCCAGGTCCGCGGGCGGCTCGTACGGCCGCTCATAGACCGGCCCCTCGTCGGCGGCGGTGCCCGGCGGGATGTCCACGATCACCTCGCCGCGCCAGGTCATCACCAGCCGCCCGGTGTCGGTGACCTCGCCGATCACGGTGGCGGGGATCTCCCACTTGGCGCAGATCTGCAGGAACCGGTCGACCTTGCCGGGTTCGACCACGGCCATCATGCGTTCCTGCGATTCGCTCATCAGGATCTCCTCGGGACGCAGCGTGGCGTCCCGCAGCGGCACCGCGTCCAGCACGATGTGCATCCCGCCGGTGCCGGCCGCCGCCAGCTCGGTGGTGGCGCAGGAGACGCCGGCCGCGCCCAGGTCCTGGATGCCGACCACGAGGTCCTCGCGGTACAGCTCCATGCAGCACTCGATGAGGAGCTTTTCCATGAACGGGTCGCCGACCTGCACGCTGGGCCGCTTGGCCTGCGATTCCTCATCGAAGGTCGCCGAGGCCAGCACCGAGGCGCCGCCGATGCCGTCCGGGCCGGTGGCCGCGCCGAACAGGATCACCTTGTTGCCGGGGCCGGGGGCGTGGGCCCGTTTGATGTCCTCGTGCCGCATCACCCCCACGCACAGCGCGTTCACCAGCGGGTTCTTCTCATAGCAGGGGTCGAAGACGGTCTCCCCGCCGATGTTGGGCAGCCCCAGGGAGTTGCCGTAGCCGCTGATGCCGGCGACCACGCCGGGCAGCACCCGCTGGGTGTCGGGGGCGTCGGCGGGCCCGAACCGCAGCGAGTCCATCACCGCGATCGGCCGGGCGCCCATCGACAGGATGTCGCGGACGATCCCGCCCACCCCGGTCGCCGCGCCCTGGTAGGGCTCCACATAGGACGGGTGATTGTGGGATTCGACCTTGAAGGTGACCGCGAGCCCGCGCCCGACGTCCACCACGCCGGCGTTCTCGCCCATGCCGACCAGCAGCGCATCGCTCTTGGGGGCTTTTTCGCCGAACTGCCGCAGGTGCACCTTGGAACTCTTGTAGGAGCAGTGCTCGCTCCACATCACCGAGTAGATCGCCAGCTCGGCGGCGGTGGGCCGGCGCCCCAGAATCTGGCGGACCCGCCGGTACTCCTCCTCGGTCATGCCCAGCTCGGCGTACGGCTGCCGCTGGTCGGGCGTCCGCTCCGCCACCGCCACCGAGTCGACCGGCGGCTCGGCCGCGGTCTGCTCTGCGGCCAGGGCCGACAACGCCTCCAGCCCCGCCTCCGGGGAGGCGACGCCCTCGCCCGGCTCCTCACCGGACCGTCCACCGTGCCCGGCCGCCTCCTGGGAGACGGGCTCACCGGCGTCCGGAACGGGCTGGGAACCCGCGGCCGGTGGGATGGGAGTGCCCGTGGGAGGTGTCCCCTGGATCGGCTGGGGTCCCGTGGCCGTGGCCGGTGGGACGGGTGTGCCTGCGGGAGGCGTTCCCGGTGAGGCGGGTTCGCCGGTGGGCTGGGAACCCGCGGCCGGTGGGATGGGCGTGCCCGCGGGGGGCGTCCCCGGGACCTGCTGGGGCCCCGTCGCCGTGGCCGGCGGGACGGGGGTGCCTCCAGGAGGTGTTCCCGGTGTGGTGGGTGCGCCCGGGATCTGCTGGGGGCCCGTCGCCGTGGCCGGCGGGATGGGCGTGCCTGCGGGGGGCGTCCCCTGGACCGGGTGGGGTCCCGTCGCCGTGGCCGGTGGGGCGGGTGTGCCTGCGGGAGGCGTTCCCGGTGAGACGGGTTCGCCGGTGGGCTGGGAACCCGCTGCCGGAGGAACGGGTGTGCCCGCTGGGGGCGTCCCCGGGACCTGCTGGGGCCCCGTCGCCGTGGCCGGTGGGATGGGAGTGCCTGCGGGAGGCGTGCCCTGGACCGGCTGAGGCCCGGTCGCCGTGGCCGGTGGGACGGGCGTGCCCTGCCCGGGGAAGGCGGGGGCGCCCGCGGCCGGGCCGGTGGGCGGTGTCACGTCCGGGGTCTGCGGGTGCTCGCCGGGCGCCGCGGCCGTCTCCTGGGGGACGGGCGTGCCGGTGGGAGGCGTCGACCCCGGGCGGCCGGGCGTCGCCGGCTCACCGGTCGCCGTGGTCTCGCCGGGACCGGGCTCCGTCGCGGCCGGTGCGGGCTCGTCGGCGGGCCTGGCGAACGGGTCGGTCTCCGGGTCGTCGTTGGCCAGTTCCGCGAACCATTCGGCGGTGGGGCCCTCGGACGGATCGTTGGACGGGCCGCGGTTGTCGGATGTGTTCTCGGTCATGCGTTCTCTCCGTTCGCCTCCGGCACTCGGCGGGGCGTGTCATGATCGACCGTGGAGGCCCTGGGCACGGCGGCGCGGGCCGTTCACTGCGGGCCGTCTTGGGCGCGGCCCGTGCGGGAGGGGGCGCCGCTCAGCCGACGCCCACCTGCTTGAGCCCGGCCTTCACGATCGAGGTGAAAAAGCCCAGCCCGTCGGTGGACGGCCCGGTCAGCGACTCGACGGCGTGCTCGGGGTGCGGCATGAGGCCGACGATGTTGCCCGCCTCGTTGCAGATCCCGGCGATGTCGTTCAGCGAGCCGTTGGGGTTGAGGTCGAGGTAACGGGCCACCACCCGGCCCTCGCCTTCCAGTTCGGCGAGGGTTTCCGGGTCGGCGAAATAGCGGCCGTCGCGGTTCTTGACCGGGATGACCACCTCTTGGCCCGTGGTGTAGTCCGCGGTCCAGGCCGTGTCGGTGTTCTCGATGCGCAGCCGCTGGTCGCGGCAGACGAAATGCAGGCCAGCGTTGGGCAGCAGCGCGCCGGGCAGCAGGTGCGCCTCGCACAGCACCTGGAAACCGTTGCAGATGCCCAGCACCGGCAGCCCGTCCCGGACGGCCGGGATCAGCGCGTCCATCACCGGCGCGAACCGGGAGATGGCGCCGGCCCGCAGGTAGTCGCCGTAGGAGAAACCGCCGGGCAGGATGACCGCGTCCACACCCCGCAGGTCGCGGTCGGCGTGCCACAGCGCGACGGGTTCGGCGCCGGCCAGCCGGACGGCCCGCGCGGCGTCGCGATCGTCGAGAGATCCAGGGAAGGTGATGACCCCCACCCGGGCAGCGTTCATTGAGGACCCTCCGGAGCCGAGTAGTGGGTGCGAAGGCACCGGCGGCCACCGGTGATACGTGCCCCCGCGCGCGACCAATCTACCTGGCGCTGTGCACCAGATCGCCCTGGAGTCGCCGTAGCGGGGCCTCGTCTTTCCAGGTCAGCCGCTTGGACATGTGGACCGCGGTGCCGTACCCGGGGCGGGTGTCGAAAGTCACGTCGTCCATCAGGGCGTGCATGATCTTGATGCCGCGGCCGGACTCGGCCTGCTCGGGGTCGCCTGCGGCGGGCCCGCTGGTCAGCCCGCGGCCGTGATCGGTGACGGTCAGTGCGCACACGCCGTCGTTCACCCGGGCGATGACCTCGTAGTCCAGCGGGGTGCGCGAGTGCTGGACCACATTGGTACAGGCCTCGGAGGCGGCGACGAGGATGTCGCCGATGCAGTCCTCGGCGACGCCCAAGCCGCGCAGCGCGTCGCCGAGAACCCGGCGCAGTATCCGGATGCTCAGCGACTCGCGTGGCAGCGCGAGCGAGAACCCCATGTTCACCGGCCACCTCTCGCCTGTGAAATCTTCGACCGTTTGAACACTTCCCTCACCCACCCGGGGTAATCGCCATATCCCCGGGACTTTTGGTGAACTGTCGGCGGTGTCGCTCGCGGAAGTTGTGAATTTTGTGCGGCCGGACGCGCCGGGGCGGTCAATCGCCCAGCACCCGTACCTCGAAGTCCTCGATGACCGGGTTGACCAGCAGCGTCGCGGCGATCTGGCGCACCTTCTCCAGGGCGGCCTCGTCGGCGGGCCCGGCCAGCTCCAGCTCGAACCGCTTGCCCTGGCGCACCGAGATGACGCCGTCGAAGTTCATCTGGGGCAGTTTGCGGGCGATGGCCCGTCCCTGGGGATCCAGGATCTCCGGCTTGAGCATGACGTCGACCACGACCCGTGCCACGGCCGCCCCCTTAGCTGATCGTCGTGCTGTCCGTACGGGACGCCAAGCGTACGGCACCCGCCCGGGACGGGCGCCGAGCGACCCCGTTTTCCGTGATGACCTCGGGCGTCCCCGAAGAACGCTATACATACTGGCAAGATCGGCCACAGGACCCCCCGACGCTGGAGCCGCCGATGGACATCGAGGACCTCACCCCGTCCGAACGCGCCGTGTGGCGGGCGTTCGCGACCGGCGAGTCCGTCGATCTGAGCAGCGGCAACCCGGCCATGGACGACCCCGCCCACGGGGAGCAGTGGGGGCCGGAGCGGGTGGTGCGCGCCGAGGTGCTGCGGGCCCTGCTGGTCGGCGGGGTGGAGCCCGAGCCCGGGCAGATCGCGGCGGTCCGGCTGACCGGCGCCCGGATCATCGGCACCCTCAACCTGGGCCATGCGCAGGTGTCGGTCCCGCTGGCGCTGACCGGCTGCTACTTCGATGAGGCCCCGCACCTGTACTGGGCCGGCATGAACAGCGTCCACCTGATGGGCTGCCGGCTGCCCGGCCTGGTCGCCTCCGGCGCCCGCTTCGACGGGCACCTGTGGCTGGAGGGCAGCACCGTCAGCGGAGGCCTGTGGCTGGACGGCGCCCACATCAGCGGCATCCTCAACATGTCCGGCGTCCAGCTGATCAACCCGCAGGGGGACGCGCTGCTGGGCGACCGGCTCACCGTGGACGCCAACGTCTACTGCGACAAGGGCTTCACCTCGCACGGGGAGGTCCGGCTGCCCGGCGCGCACGTGGGCGGCCAGCTGATCTTCCGGCAGGCCACGCTGAACAACCCCTCGGGGGCCGCGCTGTATGCCAGCCGCCTGAACGTGGCCGCCAACGTCTTCTGCGACGCCGGTTTCACCGCCACCGGTGAGGTGCGGCTGCGCGGCGCCCGGGTCGGCGGCTACCTGTCGCTGGTGGGCGCCAAGCTGAACCACCCCGGCCGGACGGCGCTGAACGCCGCCGACCTGGCCGTGGAGACCGACGTCTACTGCTCCGACGGGTTCGCCGCCAACGGCATGGTGAGCTTCGCCGGGGCCCGCATCACCGGCCAGCTCAGCCTGCGCGGCGCGCATCTGACCAACGAGTCGGGGGTGGCGCTGAGCCTGCAGCGGATGCAGGCCGAGGAGGTGGTGCTCCGTCCCGCCGAGCCGGTCGAGGGCATCGCCGACCTGTCGTACGCCCGGATCAACGTGCTGCGCGACGACCCGGCGACCTGGGCGTCCCGCCTGCAGCTGGACGGGCTGTCGTATGAGACCCTCGACCCGCCGCTGAGCGCCCGGGAGCGGCTGGGCTGGCTCCGTCGGGACACCGACGGCTACCAGCCCCAGCCGTATGAGCGGCTGGCCCAGGCCTACCGCGCCCTGGGCCTGGACGCCGACGGCCGCACCGTGCTGCTGGCCAAGGCCCGGGACCGCCGCAAGACCCAGAGCCTGCCCCGCAAGGTGGTGGGCTGGCTGCAGGACATCCTGGTCGGTTACGGCTACCGCCCGTTCCGCGCGGCGAGCTGGCTGGCGGGGCTGCTGGTGTTCGGCACCGTGGTGTTCACCCTGCACGAGCCGCCGCAGATCGAAGCCGAGCAGCAGCCGGCTTTCAACGCCTTCTTCTACACCCTCGACCTGCTGCTGCCGATCGGCAATCTGGGCCAGGAGCCCTACTTCGCCCCCACCGGCATCTACCAGTGGATCGCCAATTTCATCGTCATCGCCGGTTTGATTCTGGGGTTGACGGTGGCGGCGGGGGCGACCCGCGCCCTGTCCCGGGACTGATTCTTCAGCTTTACCGGACGGGCCGGACTCGGTAGCGGACCGAGGGACGGCGGAGGCGCGTACCGGCTGTCCGGGGTGCCGGGCGCTGAGCGGATGTGGGTCGTCCTTCAGGAGCGGGGACGCGATACGAACCGGTCTGCGGCGGCCGATCGGGTTCACGGCACTCCGGTGGACGTTTCGGCACCTCGTCTCTGCGGGTCGAGAGGGATCGCATCGCTGCCGGGGCGGTGTGGTGACCTGTGTCGGCAGGGCGCCGGGGCTTCCGTCTCCCGCGTCCGGCGGCCACGTGCGCACGGAGATGAGGCGGGGCCGTCGTGGGTCCCTGCGACGGGCGCCTGAGGCCGGGTGTTGCGAGAGGTGCAGTGATCACGCGGGCCGGTGCCGTGCTCTGTGGTTGCGGTCCGATTCCGCTGCCGGAAGTCTGTGCCCCGCTTAAAAGAACAAAACTGTTTTTTTGTGTTAGCGTCCGGGCATGCGCACACCGATCGCGGGCGGGCCGGGACGAGCCGGCCGGACGCCCTCCCTGGCCGGGCGGCGGGTGCTGATCACCGGGGCGGCCCGGGGGATCGGCGCGGCGCTGGCCGACCGGCTGCATGCGCGCGGCGCCCGCGTGGCGCTGGCCGGGCTGGAACCGCAACTGCTGGCCGAGGTCGCGGCGCGCTGCGGGAACGCCCCCTGGCGGGCCTGCGACGTGGCCGACCGCGAGCAGGTCGAGGCCGCCGTCGAGCACGCGGCGCAGGCCCTGGGCGGGCTGGACGTGGTGGTGGCCTGCGCGGGGGTCGCCGCGCAACTGCCGCTGGTCGGCGGGGACCCGGCGGTGATGGAACAGACGGTGCGGGTCAACCTGCTCGGCACCTACTACACGCTGCGCGCCGCAGGCCCGCACATCTCCCATCCGCGCGGCTACGCACTGGCGGTGGCGTCGCTGGCGGCGGCGGTGCACCCGCCCTTGATGGGCGCCTACAGCGCCTCCAAGGCGGCCGTCGAGGCCCTGGGCAACACCTTGCGAGCCGAGCTGCGCCCCTACGGGGCGCGCGCCGGGGTCGCCTACTTCGCCGAACTCGACACCGACATGACCCACCGGGGGTTCGGCACGCGGGCGGCGGCCGCGCTCATGGGTTCCGGACCGGCCAAGGCGCTGCTGTCGCGGGTGGCCCCGCTGCAGGTGGGCATCGACGCGCTGGAGCGGGGCATCGCCCGGCGCTCCGCCCGGATCGTGGCGCCCTGGTGGGTGGCGGCCGCCCTGCCGGCCCGCACGTTCCTGCAGCCCGTCATCGACCGCGCCGCCCAGCGCCACCTGCGCCGCGCGCTGGAGATCGCCCGGGACGAGCACGCCCCGCTGACCACCCCCCAGCCGGACTCGGGCGGCGCCTCATGACCGCCCCCGCAGCTCGTGATCGTTCCCCTCGGATCGCTCCCGGCGGGCTGCGCCAGGTCGGCCCGTTCACCTGGCTGCTGGCGCGCATTTCCGGCCGGATCGCCGGCACCGGCCCGCTCGCGCTGTTTTTGACCCTGGGACGGCACCGCCGGCTGTTCCACGCCTGGCTGTGGTTCGCCGGCCGGCTCATGCCCGGCGGCCGGCTGCCCCGCCGCGAGAGCGAACTGGTCATCTTGCGCGTGGCCCACCTGCGCGGCTGCCGCTACGAGTGGGAGCACCACGTCCGGCTCGGCCACCGCGCCGGCCTGGGCCCGGCCGACATCGACCGGGTCACCCAGGGGCCCGGCGCCGAGGGCTGGACGCCTCGGGAGCGCGCCCTGCTGACCGCCGCCGACCGGCTGCACCACCACCGGGACCTCGACGACGACACCTGGCGGCTGCTGCGCGAGCACCTCACCGAGCCCGAGTGCATCGAGCTGTGCATGCTGGCCTCCCACTACGAGATGCTCGCCACCGTCATCGCGGCCCTGCGCATCCAGCCCGACGCACCCCGCTAGGGCCCATCGTCGAAGTCCCCGAAAACACCGGGCAGAAGACCGGTCCGATCGCGTCCGGCGACGTTCCACCGGGTGATCTGCGGGCGGTGGACTCCACGCGGCCGCTTTCACGCCCTGGGGCCTGGCCCTCTCACAGGACGCCGCCGGCGCGCAGGCGGCGCACATGGGCGACGATCTCCTCGCCCACGGCGCGCAGGGCCGCCGCATCACCGGTCAGCAGCGGGCCGGTGACCAGTGTGGCGGTGGCCGCGACGACCGCCCGGCAGGCGAAACGCCCGCCCTCGGTGCGCACGTCGAGCACCTCGGCCAGCAGGTCGGTCAGCCGCTGCTGGAAGGCCAGCCGCCGCTCGATCGCCTGTGGCCCGGCGGCGTACCCCTCGATGAGGAACAGCCGGGAGTAGGCGGGCTCGGCGGCCAGCATCTCCAGGTAGGCGGTGATACCGCGCTCGAAGCGTTCCAACGGGTCGCCGGTCTTTCCCACCGCCGCGATGAGCCGTTCCTCCAGCAGCCGGGCGGCCTCGTCGAAGGCGGCCAGAAAACAGTCGAGCTTGGAGGAGAACAGCCGGTAGAAGCTCTGCCGGGACACCGCCGCGCGTTTGAGGACGTCCTCGACCGAGGTGGCGGCGAAGCCCTTGTCGCTCATCGCCTGGGCCATCGCCAGCATCAGCCGCTCGCGCTGTCTTCGGGCGACTTCCTCCGGGGCGAGCGCGTGCCGTCCCCGGGGCAGCCGCCGCGGCGGGGAGGAGACCACCGCATCACCCTCTTCTGGACGCGCCGGGCGCCGAGCGCACCCGCTGCGGCCATCGTGCCAGACCGGCCCCGGCCGGGGCGGGACCGGACCGTCGGGAACCGGCCGGCCGCCGCAAGAGGCCGCGCATCCACTGTGCAACCGGAACGGGACGCAGGCGGCCGAGCCCGCGGGCATCGCCCGCACCCTCCGCTGCACAGGGCGTGACGAACCCCGGGTGCGAAAAGCTGTTTTTCGTTCCCGGCTACAACCGCGGCTCTGTAAGTACTCACTTGCCTGCGTAGCGGCGGCGGTCCGTCCTTCCTAGGTTCTGGGAGGCCATCGCGCCCGATGGCCAGGGAACCGAGTGAAGGGACGACGCTCCATGGCATCCAGCGAGGGGACCGCCGGGGCACGCAGGAACCGCCTCCCCCGCAGAGCCCGTTCGGTGAACAAAGGCCGCTCCTCGCCCGTGTCGGCGCGGACGCGGCGGGGCCTGCGCGCGCTGATGGCCACCTGCCTGGGCGTCGCGCTGACGATCACGCCCGTGGCCGCCGGCCCGGCCGCCGCCGACACCGTCCCGGCACCGGCCGACGACCCGTTCTACAAGCCCCCGACCCCGCTGCCCGACGGCCGTCCCGGCGACATCATCCGCTCCCGGGCCTCGGCGTTCACCCTGCAGCCGATCCGCAAGACCCCGCGCGCGGACGTGAAGTCCTGGCAGGTGCTCTACCGCTCGCAGTCGGCGACCGGCGAGGACATCGCGGTCTCGGGCACCGTGCTCGTCCCGACCAAGCCCTGGACCGGCACCGGCGGCCGCCCGCTGCTGTCGTACGCCGTCGGCACCCGCGGCATCGGCGACTCCTGCGCCCCGTCCTACACCCTCTCCCAGGGCACCGACTACGAGGGCCTGATCATCTCCGCCGCCCTCGACAAGGGCTGGGCCGTGGCCGTCACCGACATGCAGGGCCTGGGCACCCCCGGCATGCACACCTACGAGGTCGGACGCGCCCAGGGCAAGGCGGTGCTCGACATCGCCCGCGCCGCCCAGCGCCTGCCCGGCACCGGCCTGAACGAGCAGACCCCGGTCGGGGTGTGGGGCTACTCCCAGGGCGGCACCTCCGCCGGCTGGGCCGCCGAACTGGCCGCCTCCTACGCCCCCGAGCTCAACCTCAAGGGCGTGGTCGCCGGCGGCGTCCCCGCCGACCTGATCGCGGTGGCCGAGAACCTGGAGGGCAGCGCCACGGTGGCGCTGGCCTTCCTGGCCGCGGTGGGCTACGACGCCGCCTACCCGGAGCTGAAGCTGGAGAGCTACCTCAACGACGCCGGCCGCAAGCTGCTGGCCTCCAGCCAGGACATCTGCCTGGCCAGCGTGGACGGCATCACCACCGTCATCGGCACCGCCTTCTCCAAGTTCACCGACTACGCCACCGTCAACCCGCTGACCACCGAGACCTGGCGGCGCCGCCTGAACGAGAACAAGCTCGGCTCCACCCGCCCGTCCGCCCCCGTCCTGCAGGTCCACGGCCGCATCGACGCGATCATCCCCTTCGCCCAGGCCGAGACGCTGCGCAAGAACTGGTGCGCCCTGGGCGCCGACCTGACCTGGAAGGTCTACCCGCTGGCCGGCCACGCGCCGGGCATCGTCCGCCAGGTCCCCGACGCCCTGTCCTTCCTGTCGGACCGCTTCGCCGGTCTCCCCGCGCAGAGCAACTGCTGACCGCCCCTGGTGACGGCCCCCGCCCCGGCGGGGGCCGTTGCCATGCCCCCGGGAGGCGTCCGCTGGGAGCGGAACCCGGCCCGGACGCCTGCGGCGGCGACAGACAATCACCCCATGACGGCACCGCTCGCCGGCGCGATCCGGCTCCCGGACGGGGCCTGGGTCCGCGGCCGTGGCCTGCGCGGTCCCGCCCCCGGCGGCCCGGACCCCCACTTCGGGCTCTACCTGGGCTCCGCTCGCCTGCGACGCCGCTGCGACGCCGCCCTGCCGTGGCCCGCCGAGTGGATCCGCTGGCCGGACTTCCTGCTGCCCACCGACTGGGACGAGGCCGCCCGCGCCATCGCCGACCTGCACGAACGAGCCCGCTCGGGCCAGGCCGTAGAGGTCGCCTGCCATGGGGGCGTCGGCCGGACCGGCACCGTCCTGGCCTGCCTGGCCACCCGCGCGGGTCTGCCTCCCCGGCAGGCCGTCGCCTGGGCCCGCGAGCACCATCACCGCCGCGCGGTCGAGACCCCCTGGCAGCGCCGCTGGGTGGCCTGGTTCGCCGCCCGCTGACCCGCCGGGGACGAAGGAGTCGAGGGCGGGTCTTTTTTCACCACGTGGTCTCGGCCTGCCGGCGGCGGTGTCCGAGGTCATGACGTGGAAGGCCACGCCACCGGCCCCCGACTGCATCGTCTCCGTCTCAACCTGCGGGATCGGCGTGTCGAAGGGCTGGGTGAGGTTTCCTCAACGAGTCGATGCCGCCGAGAGGCGGCCTAAGGGCGGGCACGAGCACCGGTGAAGCCATGGCGGGACGGCGTGCGGGATCGATGCCGCCCTCAGCGGGCACCAGAGTGGGCCGGGCGCATCTGCCCCGGTAAGAGACGGTACGGCAGGGAAACGCAATCTTTCCCGTTGAGAAACCTCGATTCGCGACCCGTCCGGACGGCGCCTGGCACGTCTGCTTTCCGGGATCCTCCCGGCGCGTCCGTGCCGGGAAAGGACCACGGTTCAGATGCTTGGACGTGCCTCGATATATGCCGCTGCGGTGGACGAGAGAACGCTGATCCGAACGGGTCCTGAAACGTGGAACCACAGCAGCGGAGGAAGTTCCGCCGAGCGGTGGAATCCCGGCTCCAGTCCGTCCGGCCATGGCTCATCGCCCGGTTCCAGTACGGTCGTCGTGATCTGGTCCAATGGGCCTGCGGAGACGTCGGGAAGACCGCTCGCGGAGAAGTGGTGGACGTTCTGAAACGACAACGTGATATCGGGTTTCTCCGGTCCCCAGCGCAACCCGATGTCGAGGGTGCCGGAGTCTGCGATCCTGGAGAACAGCAGACGTTCGATCAGATAGCCCTCACAGGCGGCGGCCGTCTGACGGAACGAGTCGAACCCGCTATCGGCCACCTGGGGATGAACATTTTTCAACACGCCGTCTCCGCAGGTCGAAACGGGGACGTTGCAGCCGGGACGATGCCGCGACCTGGAAGGTCACGGTACCGGGCTGTTGCCTCGGCGTCTTGGGCCACAGGTAGAAAAAGGTGCAATGGCAGGCCTCCCGGCTCGGACGGGACGTTCCCGAAGGCCGGTCGCCGTGCGAGCCCGGCCTGTGCTGAGGCCGGGCTCGCACGACCGGAAGGCTCACTTGTGAAGCGGCCCGTCCCGGTCAAGGGTCCTCGATCAGCGGGACCGTGGGAGAAAGGAACGGGTCGCCGTGCACGGTGATCCGGCCTCTCCGGATCACCGTGCACTTTGAAGGCGCGGGGACCCGGCCATTCCTGTGTTTCGTCGTCCCATTCGTACACCAACCCATAGGGGCCCGGTCCCACCCGGCAGATCAGTTCCCAAAGCCGGTGCAGATCGTCTGCCGCCGAACCCGGACGGTTGGTGTTCCCGGCGACCGTGACGAACGGCTCGCCGTTCATGTAACGCAGGTCGATGAAACCGTTGACCCAGGTGATTCCATCGATGAATTCCCGGACCCGGCGGACCGCTTCGGCGAGGCGGTCGCTTTCCGGCTCGTAAGTGGAATCGCAGAGCACGACCCAGCCGGTGTACTGGCACATCCCGCATCCCGCCGGTCGGCGCGGCGGGCCGGAGCCGGTCATCGTCCCCGGGCCTTCCCGGAAAACCGCCTGCAGGCAGCGCAGGCCCTCCGCAAAAGGGAGGGTGCCGCGTCCGGCGGCCGGTCCCGGACACCGGGCCCGGCCGCCGGGCGAACCCGAAGGTCAGGCGGTGAAGGCGGCGGCGTTCTCCTTCACCCACTGGGCGAAGGTGCGGGCGGGTTTGCCGGTGACCTCCTGCACGGTGGGCAGGACGGTGCGGCCGGCCTCGGGCGGGTTGGTGCGCATCTGCAGGAAGAACCCGATGTCGTCATCGGAGTAGCCCTCCTGCCGCCAGCGGGCGATGACCTCCTCCTGGGTCAGTTCCACATAGCGGATGTCGCGGCCGAGGACCTGGCCGATGATCTGCACCCGTTCGGGGATGGTCAGGGCCTGGGGGCCGGTGATCCAGTACTCCTTGCCGTGGTGGCCGTCTTCGGTGAGGGCGACGGCGGCGACGGCGGCGATGTCGGCGTCGTGCACCAGGGCGCTGCGGGCGGTGGGGAAGCCTTCGCGGACCAATCCTTCGGTGCGGATGGACTCGGCCCACTCCAGGGTGTTGGACATGAACTCCACCGGGGCCAGGCGGGTCCAGTGCAGAGTGGAGGCTTGCACCGCCTGCTCCAGGGGGCTTTTGTCCACATCGCCGGCCAGCAGGGTGACGTGGCGGACGCCGGCCTTACAGGCCAGCTCCACGATTTCCGCGCCGTTGGTGAGGGGCCCGTAGGTGGCGGCGTCGAAGGTGATCAGGTGGGCGGCGGTCACGCCGTCGAAGGCGGCGACCAGGGTGTCGGTGTCGGCCAGGTTGCCGGCCACGGCTTCGGCTCCGGCGGGCAGGTCCGCTTTGGCCGGGTCGCGGGTCAGGGCGCGCACGCGGTGCCCGGCGGCCAGCAGTTGCTCCACCAGGGGACGTCCGACATTACCGGTCGCACCGGTCACCAAGATGGTCATGGGGGCTTCTTTCGCCATGCCACGACGCTAGGAACGACTACGGTCACTTTCCGTCCGCAATCGACGGGACGGCGAAAGCGGCCGTTCATCGCCATGCCGCCGGGACTTCCGGTGATGCCGCCGCGTGCAGCGCCCGTCGACCTTCTTGCGGGGCGAGGCGGCCGATGCCGCTTGAACGCCGAGATCACCCGGGCCCTGCACCCGCCGGAGACCGCCGTCGAGACCCGCTCGTCCCGCATCCTCACCGGGGGCCGGCCTGCGCGACCGCGTGGCCGTCGTCTTCGCCTGCGAACAGGGCCTTGTCCGCCCGTCCGCTTTCCGTCCACGGCCGGGCGGTGCGGCCTGCTCACCCCCGGTTCGCCGGCGGGCGGGGATCGTCGAGGTCGAGCCGGAACACGACCCGGTCGGCCGACGGGCCGTTGTAGCCGGGGACGGGACCGGTGACGGTGAACCCCAGGGCGGTGTGGAAGGCGATCGAGCCGTGGTTGTGCGGGGAGGTGATCGCCTGCACCACGGAACGGCCGTCGGAGCGGGCGAGTTCGAAGAACCTCCGGTACATGCGGCGGGCCAGCCCCCGGCCCCGGAAGCGGGGATCGACGCCGACGAAGTGGATGTAGGCGACCTCCGGAGCCGAGGGCGACAGGAACCCCACCAGGTCGCCGTCGTGCTCGGCCACGATGCTCGTGCGGTGGAAGTGGTCGAGGAACAACCGGGGGAGGGCGGCCCGGACCGGACGCCCCCACCAGTCGTCCATGACGGCGACGATGGCGTCGTAGTCGGCGGGCTCGGCCGGTCGCAGCCGGACGTCGTGGACCATGACCGCCAGTGTCCCCGAGCCCCCTGACACCCGTCTGACCGGACGCCGAAGACACCGGGCCCGGCGGGGGCGGGCGACGCTCCCGAACGCAGAGCACCGGCCCCCGATGGCATGGGCCGTCCGCGCAGGCGGCGGGGGTGCGGTCAGGTGCGCGGGCCCGCCAGGGAGAAGCCGAGGACGACCGCGGCGGAGACGACGATCTGGCCGGGCGCCAGGTCCTCGTCGCTGTGACCGCTGACCGCGCCGTGGCTCCGGTAGCGCTCGTTGGGGAGGGGATCGTCGGGGTTGACGTCCTCGATGTGCACCACCTCGCCCAGCCGGACGCCCGCCGCCTCGGCGTACAGTTCGGCCTTGGCGCGGGCCGCGCGCACGGCCGCGCGGCGGGCCTCGGCGCGCAGTTCGCCCTTGGCGGTGACGTCGAACTCGACCCCCTCCACCCGGTTGACCCCGGCGTCCACGACGTCGATGAGCAGCTGCTGCAGGCCGTCCAGGTCGCCGGTCTCGACGGTGAAGGCGGCCTCACAGGTGCAGCCGACCATCTTGTGGACGCCGTCCTGGTACTGGTAGGCGCTGCTGAGCTTGAGCCGTGAGGAGGAGACGCGGCCGTCGGGGATGCCGTGGTCGCGCAGCACCCGGCGCAGCCCCGCCACACCGGCCTGCCCCGCCTCGAACGCCTCCCTGGGGGTCTTTTCCGTCACGTTGCCGGCCAGTTTGAGACGCGCCAGGTCGGGAGCCGACTTCACGCTGGCGGTCACACCCCAGGGCTGCCGGATTCGGACGTCCTGCCACATCAAGGGCCTCTAAGGGTGTCAGGGGGCGGGGGAACGGCGGTGATCTCAGGCGGGTCCGTTCCCCTGGGGCGGGCGGCGGCCGGTGCCGGCCGTCAGGTTTGGAGGGTGACCAGGCGGGTCTCGGTCATCTCCTCGATGGCGTAGGCGGGACCCTCACGGGTGTTGCCGGAGTCGCGGACGCCCCCATAGGGCTGCTGGTCGGCCCGGCTGGTGGGCACGTCGTTGATCAGGACGCCGCCGAAGTGCAGGCTCTTGGCGGCCTTCAGCGCCTTGCCCAGCTCGTCGGTGAACACCCCCGCCTGCAGCCCGTAGCGGGAGTCGTCGGCCAGGCGCAGAGCCTCTTCGAAGTCCGCATAGCGGGTCACGGTGACGATGGGACCGAAGACCTCCTGGCACTGGACGCGCGCCTGCGGCGGCGGCCCTTCGAGCACCGTGGGCCGGAAGATGCCGTGCTCGAGGGCCTCGCCCCCGGTCAGCAGCCTGGCCCCGGCGGCCACGGCCTCGTCGGTCCACTCCTTCATCCGCTCGGTGTCGTCCCGGGTGATCAGGGACGACACGTCGGTGTGCTCATCCAGCGGGTCGCCCAGCCGCAGGTCCTCCACCCGCGGCAGCAGCTCCTCCAGGAAGTCGTCGGCGATGTCGTGGTGCACATAGACGCGCTGGGTGGAGATGCACGACTGCCCGGCGTGGGCGTACCCGGCGGTGGAGACCTTGGAGGCGGCGGTCTGCCAGTCGGAGGGGGAATCGACGATCAGCGGCGAGTTGGAGCCCAGCTCCAGCCGCACCTTCTTGCGCGGCGCCTTGGCCGCCATCGACCAGCCCACCTCCGCCGACCCGGTGAAGGTCACATAAGCGACCTCCTCATGGGTGGCCAGGGCGTCGCCCACGGTGCCGCCCCCGCCGGTGACGACGTTGAGCCAGCCGGCCGGGACGCCCAGCCCGTCCAGCAGCTCGGCCAGCAGCAGCGCCGACACCGGCGTCTGGGAGGCGGGCTTGAGGACGACCGGGCAGCCCGCCGCGATCGCCGGGGCGACCTTGTGCGCCACCAGGTTCAGCGGGAAGTTGAACGGGGTGATCGCGGCCACCACCCCCACCGGCACGCGCAGGGTGAACCCGGTCTTGCCGGACCCCGGCGGGGTGGCGTCCATGGGGATCACCTCGCCGGCGTAGCGGCGGGCCTCGGCGGCGGCGAAGGCGAACGTCTCCACCGCCCGCGACGCCTCCACCCGGGCGGTCTTGAGCGGCTTGGCGCACTCCAGCGCGATCGCCCTGGCGAACAGCTCCCGGCGGTCGCTGAGCGCGGCGGCGGTCTGCTCCAGCACCCGCACCCGGTCAAAGCGCGGGAAGTCGTCCCGCCGCAGCGCCTCGGCCGCGGCGCGCACCGCCCGGTCCACATCGCGCGGCCCGCCCGCCGGCACCCGCGCCACCAGGGAGCCGTCATAGGGCGCGCGGACCTCCATCTGCCCGTTCTCACCGGCCGGCGTCCACTCTCCGGCGATGAGCATGCCCGGGGGCTCAAAGTGCGGCTTGGTCTCGTTCACTGTCATGACCTCGTCTTCCTGGCTCATCGGGACCGGCCTTCGGGGAGGGCGGCCGGATCGGGCGATGGTTATGCCCCCTGGGCGGGTATTGATCCGAGCGAATCGGGGCTTGCGGCCCCCGGTGTGATGTCTGCCACGATGGCGGAGGGAAAACCCCGCGCCACACCCAGGGGCGGGGTCCTGACGTCGGCCGGTCGCGGTGACCCCGTGTCCCGGCCCTGGACGAGGAGTGAGACGTGACCATCGACTCCGCACGCGGTGCGCCGGCCAGCGGCCTGCAACAGGCCCCGCCGCCCGAGCTCATCCAGTTGCTGACTCCCGAGGGCGTCCGGGTCGAGCACCCCGACTACCCCCTGGAGCTGACCCCCGAAGAAGTCCGCGCCCTCTACCGCGATCTGGTGATGGTCCGCCGCATCGACATGGAGGCGGTGGCGCTGACCCGCCAGGGCGAGCTCGGCCTGTGGGCGTCCCTGCTGGGGCAGGAGGCGGCGCAGGTCGGGTCGGGACGGGCGCTGGGCGAACGCGACATGGTGTTCCCGACCTACCGGGAGCACGGCGTGGCCTGGTGCCGGGGCGTGGACCCGATCCGGCTGCTGTCGCTGTTCCGGGGGCTGAGCAACGGCGGCTGGGACCCGGCCGAGCACAACTTCCACCTGTACACGATCGTCATCGGCAGCCAGACCCTGCACGCCACGGGCTACGCCATGGGCATCCAGCGGGACGGCGTGCTGGGCACCGACAAGGCCGCCGCCGCCATCGCCTACTTCGGGGATGGGGCGACCTCCCAGGGCGATGTCAACGAGTCGTTCGTGTTCGCCTCGGTGTTCAACGCCCCGATCGTGTTCTTCTGCCAGAACAACCAGTGGGCCATCTCCGAGCCGCTGGAGAAGCAGACCCGCATCCCCCTGTACCGCCGGGCCCAGGGCTTCGGCTTCCCCGGCCTGCGGGTGGACGGCAACGACGTGTTCGCCTGCCTGGCGGTCACGCGCCGGGCCCTGGAGGCCGCCCGCAGCGGCCAGGGCCCCACGCTGATCGAGGCCTACACCTACCGGATGGGCGCGCACACCACCACCGACGACCCCACCCGCTACCGGCTGGAGGCCGAGCTGGAGGCCTGGAAGCTCAAAGACCCCATCGAACGCGTCAAGGCGTACCTGATCAAAAACGAGCAGGCCGACGCCGAGTTCCTCGCCGGGGTCGAGGAGGAGGCCAAGCAGTACGCGGCCGACCTGCGCCGCCGCTGCCTGCAGCTGCCCGACCCCGAGCCCGGGGCGATCTTCGAGCACGTCTACGCCGAGCCCCACCCGCTGATCACCGAGGAGCAGCGCGAGTACGCCGCCTATCTGGAGTCGTTCGAGGACGAGGGGGAGCGGTCATGACGGCCGTCACGCAGCAGACCACGACCACGTTGACGATGGTCAAGGCCCTGAACGAGGGCCTGCGCCGGGCCTTGGAGGACGACCCCAAGGTGCTGGTGATGGGCGAGGACGTCGGCCGGCTCGGCGGGGTGTTCCGGGTGACCGACGGGCTGCAAAAAGACTTCGGCGAGGACCGGGTGATCGACACCCCTCTGGCCGAGTCGGGGATCGTGGGGACGGCGATCGGGCTGGCGCTGCGCGGCTATCGGCCGGTGGTGGAGATCCAGTTCGACGGGTTCGTGTTCCCGGCCGCCGATCAGATCATCACCCAGCTGGCCAAGATGCACCTGCGGTCGCTGGGGGCGGTGCGGCTGCCGGTGGTGATCCGCATCCCCTGCGGCGGCGGGATCGGGGCGGTGGAGCACCACAGCGAGTCCCCGGAGATCTACTTCACCCACACCGCCGGGCTGCGCGTGGTGGCCTGCTCCAACCCGCTGGACGCGTTCACGATGATCCAGCAGGCGGTGCGCTGCGACGACCCGGTGATCTTCTTCGAGCCCAAGCGGCGCTACTGGGACAAGGCCGCGGTCGATCTGGCCGCCCCCGCCGAGTCCTGGACGCCCCTGCACGCCGCCCGGGTGGTCCAGCCCGGCCATGACGTGACCGTGCTGGCCTACGGCCCGATGGTCAAGACCTGCCTGGAGGCGGCCGCGGCGGCCCTGGAGGAGGGCCGCTCGCTGGAGGTGATCGACCTGCGGTCGCTCAACCCGCTGGACATCGACGCCCTGACGGCCTCGGTGCAGCGCACCGGGCGGTGCGTGGTGGTGCACGAGGCGCCGGTGTTCTCCGGGTACGGGGCCGAGCTGGCGGCCCGGCTGACCGAACGCTGCTTCTACCACCTGCAGGCCCCGGTGCTGCGGGTCGGCGGGTTCTCCACCCCCTATCCGCCGTCCCGGCTGGAGGAGCACTACCTGCCCGACCTGGATCGGGTGCTGGACGCGGTCGACCGGGTCATGGAGTGGTGAGCGGCATGCCCGAGATCAAGACGTTCAAGCTGCCGGACGTGGGCGAGGGCCTGACCGAGGCCGAGATCGTCCGCTGGCATGTGCACCCGGGCGACCGGGTCGAGGTCAACCAGGTCATCGTGGAGATCGAGACCGCCAAGGCCGTGGTGGAGCTGCCCTGCCCGTATGAGGGCACGGTCGCCGAGCTGCTGGTGGAGGAGGGCCGCACGGTCGAGGTGGGCACCCCCATCATCTCCGTGTCGGTCCCCGCCGGGGAGGCCGGGGAGAGCGCTCCGCCGCCCGCCCCGGACGGTGCGGCCGAACCCGGCCCCCGGCAGGACCCCGAGACCGGGCCGTCCGAGCCGGCCCGGCAGCCGGTGCTGGTCGGGTACGGGGTGCGGCCCGGCGCCACCCGCCGCCGCCCCCGCAAGCGGCCCGCGGCCATCCGCCACGCCCGGCCCGCCCCCGCGCCCCATGCCCTGGCCAAGCCGCCGGTCCGCAAACTGGCCAGGGACCTGGGCGTCGATCTGTCCACCGTCACCGGCACCGGCCCCCACGGCACGATCACCCGCGAGGACGTGCGCCAGGCCGCCGAACGCGCCGCGACCTCCCCGGCGCCGCCCGCCGTCGAACGCCCGGGTTTCGCCGAAGTCCCGCAGGCACCGGTGCACGAGGGGCGAGGCCCTGCCGAGATGCCGCAGGAGGCCGGCGGCGTTCCCGGCGGGGAAGCGGTACGCGGTCTCACTGAGATGCCCGGAGGTGTTCTGCCCGGACGCCAAGGGCGGGGACCTGCCGAAATGCCGGGCGGGCTCGCCGAAGTTTCGGCGCCTGGAGAAGCACGGGCCGTCCAGGAAGGCGCGGCGGGACCCGCCGTCCCCTCGGCCGGCGGCCGGGAGGAGCGCGTCCCGGTTCGCGGGGTGCGCAAGAGCACCGCCGCGGCGATGGTCGGTTCGGCGTTCACCGCGCCGCAGGTCACCGAGTTCCTGCAGGTGGACGTCACCGAGACGATGGAGACGGTGCGGCGGCTGCGGGAGCTGCCGGAGTTCGCCGAGCTGAAGGTGACCCCGCTGCTGCTGGTCGCCAAGGCGCTGCTGACGGCGGTGCGGCGGCACCCGATGATCAACTCCTCTTGGGCGGACGGCGGCGAGGCCGGCGATGAGATCGTGGTCAGGCACTACGTCAACCTCGGCATCGCCACCGCCACCTCGCGCGGCCTGCTCGTCCCCAACGTCAAGGACGCCGACCGGCTGACGCTGCCCGAGCTGGCGGCGGCGCTGGGCCGGCTGGTCGAGGAGGCCCGCGCCGGGCGGGCCCGGCCGGCCGATCTGACCGGCGGGACGATCACCATCACCAACATCGGGGTCTTCGGGGTGGACGCCGGCACTCCGATCCTGACCCCGGGCGAGGCCGCCATCTTGGCGTTCGGGCAGATCCGGGACATGCCCTGGGTGCATCAGGGCGAGCTGGCGGTCCGCAAGGTCACCACGCTGGCGCTGACGTTCGATCACCGCATCGTGGACGGCGAGCTCGGCTCGGCCGTGCTGCGCGACATCGGCGCCATGCTGGAGAACCCGCTGCGCCTGCTCGCCTGGAGCTGACCTTCCGCCGGTGTCCCCGCGGGAACCCGCCCGCGGGGACACCACGCCCGTTGCAGAATATTTTTCTAGTCCTCTAGAATTTTCTTCTGTGAACAGGCGGCGAGGGACCTCCGAGGGCGGCAGGGAGAAGATCCTGCGGGCGGCGCTCGGCTGTTTCAGCCGGGACGGGGTGGCCGGCACCCCGCTCGGCCGGCTGCTGTCGGAGAGCGGGGTGAGCGCCGGCAGCTTCTACCACCACTTCACCGGCAAGGAGGAGGTCGCCGCCGTCCTCTACGCCGAGACGCTCCGCGGCTACCAGGAGGGCTTCCTGCGGGAGCTGCGGCGGCACGCCGACCCGCAGGCCGCGGTCGCCGCCTGCGTGGCGTTCCACATCGACTGGTGCCGGCGGCACCCCGACCACGCCCGGTTCCTGTTCACCGAACGCCCGCCCGGCCGGCAGGAGCCGGGCGGACGGGAACTGGCGGACTACAACCGGGCCTTCTACACCGACGTGCTGGCCTGGTGGCGGCAGCACGAGCACCACGGCGCGCTGCGTCCCCTCGACATCGTCACCGCGTACGTGCTGTGGCTGGGGCCGGCCCAGGAGCTGTGCCGGCAGTGGCTGACCGGCCGGGCGCCGGAGCCGTCCCCCGACCAGATCGCACTGCTGGGCGAGGCGGCCTGGCAGGCCCTGCGGCAGCCGGATTCCCGGCCCTCCCAGAAAGGAAGCCGAACATGACGGCCATCTCCTACACCAAGGTCATGGAGGAGGCGCGCGGCGAGACCCGCACGCTGGTGAACGTGGAGCGCCACGGCGGGTACGCGGTGCTCACGCTCGCCGACCCCGGCAAGCTCAACGTGCTCAGCGCGGCCATGACCCTGCAGCTGCGGCAGGCCCTGGCCGGCCTGGTGGCCGACCCGCAGATCCGCGCGGTCGTCCTCACCGGCACCGACCCCGGCTTTTGCGCCGGCGGCGACCTGCGGCTGATGCGCCAGGTCACGCAGGGCCTGGCCGACCCCGCCGACGAGGACGGCGCCACCACCCCCTGGCGGTTCATCCGGCGCGAGTTCGGCGGCATCGTCCGGCTGATCGCCGGCGGCGACACCGCCGTGGTGGCCGCCGTCAACGGCCCGGCGGCCGGGGTGGGGCTGGCCCTGGCCTTCGCCTGCGACCTGATCATCGCCTCTGAGCGGGCGGTGCTGGTCCCGGCCTTCGGCAGGCTCGGGCTGCTGCCGGAGGTCGGCACCAGCTGGTTCATCACCCGCCGCCTGGGCTATCAGCGGGCCTTTGAGTACTACGTCTCCGGCGAGCACATCCCGGCCCGGCGGGCGCTGGAGCTGGGCGTGGTCAACGAGGTGGTCCCCCACGAGGAGCTGCTGGAGCGGGCGCGCCTGTGGTGCGAGCGGATGATCGCGCTGCCCGAGCACGCGCTGTCGATGACCAAGCCGCTGCTGCGCCAGGCCGCCGACACGTCCTGGGAGCAGGCGCTGACCATGGAGGAGTACGCCGAGCCCTCCTGCTTTACGACCAAGCCGTTCGCCCGTTCGGTGGAGGGCATGCTCCGCCGCTGAGCGCGGTCCCGGGCGGCTCAGGCGGCCCGCCAGATCGCGACGGTGAGGGCGGTGGCGTAGCTCACCCACGCCCAGTACGGCACCAGCAGCAGCGCCGCGGGCCGCGACAGCCGCCAGAACCAGCCGATGGTGGCGCCCAGCGCCAGCCACAGCGCCACGATGTCCGCCACCGCCCAGCCGTACGCGCCGGCGCCGAAGAAGATCGGCGTCCAGATCGCGTTCAGCACCAGCTGCAGCCCGAACACGCCCAGCGCCGGGTGCACGCCGTGCCGCCGCCACACCAGCCAGCCCGACACCGCGATCGTCGCGTACAGCACCGTCCAGACCGGTGGGAACAGCCACGACGGCGGCGCCCAGTCCGGCCGGTCCAGCCGGGCGTACTCCTGCCCGGCTCCGCTCACCGCCAGCGCGCCCACCCCGGCGGCCAGCGCGGTCACCCCCGCGAACACCGCCAGGCCGCCCCACGTGGCGGCGGTGCCGCCCGGTCTGCGGCCCGTCCGGGGGACGCCCCTTTGCATGATTCTCACCATCGGCCGAGCCCTCATCCGTGTCGCTGCGTAGACGGGGTATGTGCCCGATCTGCACAGAACATTCCAGGGCGCGGACTTTGTGATTCACATCACTCGCCGTGATTTGTAGTTCGATACAAAAGGCGCAAAACCGGTATTAAGTACATAAGTATTAAGTTTTCAATTTTTGTCAGGGAAGAGTTTGGGGATATCGGCGCCCGGGAAATCTGTCGCCCGTATCACGAAACACCCGTTACCCACTGGTCACTCCACATTTGGAGGGCGCCGTGTCCACCCCAACGGTCACTCCCCCTCCCACCGTCCCCGCCTCCCGCCGCACCGCCCTGCGGAAGATCGTCATCTGGAGCGCGGTCAGCCTGCTCGGAGCCGTCGCCTGGGCGATGATCGCCCTGGTCAGAGGCGAGGAGGTCTCCGCCGCCTGGCTGGTGTTCGCCGCCCTGGCCTCCTACGCCATCGCCTACCGCTTCTACGCCCGCTTCATCGCCTGCAAAGTGCTGCGGGTCGACGACACCCGCGCCACCCCCGCCGAACGGCTCGACGACGGCATCGACTACCACCCCACCGACCGGCGGGTGCTGTTCGGCCACCACTTCGCCGCCATCGCCGGGGCCGGGCCGCTGGTCGGGCCGGTGCTGGCCGCGCAGATGGGCTACCTGCCCGGCACCATCTGGATCATCGTCGGCGTCATCTTCGCCGGCGCCGTCCAGGACATGGTGGTGCTGTTCTTCTCCATGCGCCGCAGCGGACGCAGCCTGGGCCAGATGGCCCGCCAGGAGATCGGCCCGGTGGGCGGGGCGGCGGCGCTGGTCGCCGTGCTCGCCATCATGATCATCCTGCTGGCGGTGCTGGCGCTGGTGGTGGTCAACGCGCTCAAGGACTCCCCCTGGGGCGCCTTCTCGATCGCCATGACCGTCCCGATCGCCCTGTTCATGGGCTGCTACCTGCGCTATCTGCGGCCCGGCAGGGTGGTGGAGGCCTCCGCCATCGGGGTGGCGCTGCTGCTGGCGGCGATCGGCGCCGGCGGCTGGGTGGCCGAGTCCTCCCTGGCCGGCGCCTTCACCCTCTCCGGCGAGACGCTGGTGATCGCGCTGGTGGTCTACGGCTTCGTGGCCTCGGTGCTGCCGGTGTGGATGCTGCTGGCCCCGCGCGACTACCTGAGCGCGTTCATGAAGGTCGGCGTGGTGGTGCTGCTGGCGGGCGCGATCCTGGCGGCCCGGCCGGCACTGCGCACCGAGGCGTTCACCGAGTTCGCCTTCACCGGCCAGGGCCCGGTGTTCGCCGGCTCGCTGTTCCCCTTCGTGTTCATCATCATCGCCTGCGGCGCGCTGTCGGGGTTCCACGCCCTGGTCTCCTCCGGCACCACCCCCAAGATGATCATGAAGGAGTCCCAGGTCCGGCTGATCGGCTACGGCGGCATGCTGACCGAGTCGTTCGTGGCGATCATGGCGCTGGTGGCGGCCTGCATCATCGACCCCGGCCTGTACTTCGCCATGAACATGCCCGCCCCCGCCCTCGGCCCCACCCTGGAGACCGCCTCGGCGGCCGTGGCGAACCTGGGCTTTGTCATCACCCCCGACCAGCTGGCCGCCGCCGCCCGCTCGGTGGAGGAGGCCACGCTGGCCGGCCGCAGCGGCGGCGCCCCCACGCTGGCCATCGGGATCAGCGAGATCTTCTCCGGCGTCCTCGGCGGCGACGCCCTCAAGGCGTTCTGGTACCACTTCGCGATCATGTTCGAGGCGCTGTTCATCCTGACCACGGTGGACGCCGGCACCCGCGTCGGCCGCTTCATGCTGCAGGACACCGTCGGCAACGTCTGGAAGAAGGCCGGGGACGTCGGCTGGAGGCCCGGCGTCTATGCCGCCAGCGCCGTCATCGTCGGCGCCTGGGGCTACTTCCTGTGGGCCGGGGTGCGCGACCCCCTCGGCGGCATCAACCAGCTCTTCCCGCTGTTCGGCATCGCCAACCAGCTGCTGGCGGCCATCGCGCTGGCGGTCTGCACCACGCTGCTGATCAAAACCGGCCGGGCGAAGTGGGCGTGGGTGACGCTGATACCGCTGGCCTGGGACGCCGCGGTCACCCTCACCGCGTCCTGGCAGAAGGTCTTCTCCGCCGATCCCAAGATCGGCTTCTTCGCCCAGCGGGAGCAGTACGCCCAGGCCCTGCAGGCCGGCCAGACCTCCCTGGGCACCGCCACCACCCGCGAGCAGATGGAACAGGTCGTGGTCAACACCACCGTCGACGGCGTCCTGGCGGCCCTGTTCGCCGTCCTGGTCGTCGTCATCCTGATCGACGCCTCCCGCGTGTGGATCAAGGCGCTGCGCGCCGGCCGCCCCCTGCCCACCCACGAGGACCCGTATGTGAAGTCCGAGCTTTGGGCCCCGTCCGGCCTGATCGCCACCGCCGAGGAACGCCGCCTCATGCGGCGGCGCCCACCGGCCGCCGCCACGGCCGGAACCGGTGCGGACACCGACGCCGGAGCGCCCGCATGACCCGGCCGCCGCACCTTTTCCAACGCGTCGTCTCCGCAGGTCGCCTGCGAAGACGGCGCGGCCTGAGGCGAGGTCGTGGCCTGCGCGGAGACCGTGAGGGCTCCCGTCCCCGGCTCCTTGGACCGCGTGTTGCAAGAGGTTCACTGCCTGAGCGGCTGCGCTCAGCCTGGCGTCTGCTCCGGGAGTTCGCCGGCGAACGGGCCTATGAGATCTACCTGGAGCACCGCCGCCGGCACCACCCCGGCGAGCCGGTGATGTCCGAACGGGAGTTCTGGCGCCGCCACTTCGACTCCCGTGGCCGCAATCCCGGCACCAGGTGCTGCTGAGCTCCCGGTATGTCTCCGTAGCGGCAGGGAATGGGAATTGCATGCAATTTACGGCCGCTGCACATCGCCGGGTGGCCGATATCGGCCAGAGCACATCCGGCTCCGGTATGCGATGATCATCGGCGCCGAGGTCCATGATCGGCTACGGGCATATGGCGAGAGACAGTGGAGCCGCCACCAATGGACGAAGGCGTTCAAAATCCTGCAATCGACACCACGGTGCCGCATTCGGCGCGGATCTGGAACTACTGGCTGGGCGGCAAGGACAACTACGAGGTCGACCAGGAGGCCGCCCGGCAGACCATGGAGGTCCTGCCGGAGATCGTGGACATCGCCCGCCACTCCCGGGCGTTCCTGCGGCGCGCCGTCCGCTACCTGGTCGCCGAGGCCGGCATCCGCCAGTTCCTGGACATCGGCACCGGCCTGCCCACCGCCGACAACACCCACCAGGTGGCCCAGTCGATCGCCCCCGAATGCCGGGTGGTCTACGTCGACAACGACCCTTTGGTCCTGGTGCACGCCCGGGCCCTGCTGACCAGCACCCCCGAAGGCGCCACCGACTACATCGACGCCGACGCCCGCGACCCCGACACCATCGTGCGCGAGGCCGCCCGCACCCTGGACTTCACCCGCCCCGTCGCGATCATGATGCTGGGCGTCCTGCCCTTCATCGGCGACGACGACCAGGTCCGGACGATCCTGCGCCGCCTGCTGGAGGCCGTGCCCCCCGGCAGCCACCTGGCCATCACCCACAGCACCAGCGAGGTCACCGGCGAACGGGTGATCGAGGCGGTGCGCCGCTGGAACGAAGTGGCCCCCACCCCCTACACCCTGCGCAGCCCGCAGACCATCGCCTCTTTCTTCGACGGCATGGAACTGGTCGAACCCGGCCTGGTCTCCTGCCCCCGCTGGCGCCCCGACACCCACCAGATCGGCGACCAGCCCGACATGGACGAATACTGCGCCATCGGCCGCAAGTAATTCCACCCGAACAGAACGGAAATCCCGCGTATTCGGCCGATTACGAGACGTTCGGGGTTCTGCGCCGTAGCCTGGGAAATGCGAGTCTCTCAGGACGGAGCAGGGCCATGGCTGCTGGCGATACTCCCGAACGAATCGGCGTCCGCATAGCCCGTGAGCGCAAGCGGCGTGGTCTCACGCAGCTCGGCTTGGCCCAGCGGGCGAACTATTCCCGTTCTCATATCGCCCAGGTGGAGGCCGGGCACAAAATGGCCACCCCGGCGTTCATTGCCGCCGTGGCCGCGGCCCTGGGAGTCAGCCCGGCCCGCCTGTACGGCCAGCCCTTCTACGAGAACAGCCCCGTCCGGGGCGCCGTGCACACGCACATCCCGGAAATCCGCCGGGTGCTGGCCCTCGTCGATGTTCCCCCCGACCTGGAGGGGCCGCCGCGCCGCCTGACCGAGCTGGACGCCGAGCTGGCCATGATTCGCAGACTGCAGGTGGCCTCCCGCTATTCCCGGATCGGGGAGCGGCTGCCCGCACTGCTGCAGGAGCTGTCCTGGCACGCCCACCACACCGAGCAGGCGCGGGTGTGGCACATGCTGTTCCTCGCCCAGGAGGCCGCCGCGGACCTGTGCCGCAAGCTCGGCTACCACGACCTGGCCGGCACCTGCCTGGACCGGGCCGCGGAGTCGGCGCGCCGCGCCCAGGATCCGCACCTGCCGCTGCTGGTGGTCTTCCGCCGATCGCTGCTGTTGCTGGCCGTCGCCCAGTGGCGGTCGGCCCTGACCCTGCTGGACCGGGCCGTCCGGGCGGTCGACCACTCCCGTGAGGACGCCGCCGAAGTCCTGGGCACCGCGCACCTGCGAGCCGCGATCGCCGCGGCCCGCGCAGGAGACGCCGCAACCGCATGGGACCACCACGGCCAGGCCGTCGAAATCCGCAGACGCGCCGGCCGGGCGCCCGGTGACCGGCACGGAATCACCACCGGCTTCGTCACCGGAAACGTGGCGATCCACGGCGCGGCGGTCGCCGTCGAACTGGGCGACATGGACGAGGCGGTCCGCCGGGACCGCCGAATTCACCCCCGCCTTCTGGCGGATCTGCCACCTGAACGACGAGCGCACCACGAAATCGACATGTCACGGGCGCTGCTGGAGACCGGCGACTACGGCCGCGCGCTTCAACGCTTGGAGAAGGCCGAACAGATCGCCCCGCAACTGACTTACTTCCACCCCTCGGCCCGGTCGGCGGTGGCGCACCTGGTGGACGTCCGCCGAACCCTGCCCGAACCGCTGCGCAGGCTCCAAAGCCATATGGGCGTATAGCGGGCGTTCCTCGATATTCACAGCCCTGGAAGTGAGAACTGAACCTTTTTCGACACGCTGTCTCTGCAGGTCGGGACGGGGCATCGCAGTCCGGGCCGCTGCCGTGACCTGCAACGTCACGGCAGCGGAGACCATAGGGGCTCCCGTCCCGGTGCCTTGGACCACGTGTTGAAAAAGGTCCACTGGATGGTGGTTTTTCAGGTGATGGCGGGACGGCCGGATCCTTTCGTCATAGCCTGGGGAATGTGAATCACTGAGCATGGAGTAGGGCCATGGTCGCTGACGCCGCTCCCGAACGAATCGGCATCCGCATAGCCCGCGAGCGCAAGCGGCGTGGTCTCACGCAGCTCGGCTTGGCCCAGCGGGCGAACTATTCCCGTTCTCATATCGCCCAGGTCGAGGCCAGGCACAAGGCGGCCACCCCGGCATTCGTTGCGGCCGTGGCCGAGGCGCTCGAAGTGGATCCGGCGCTGATCTATGGGCAGCCGTACCGGGGAGTCGGCAGTGACGACAAAGCGCATGCGGCCATTCCTGAGCTTCGGCGCATCCTCGCCTGCGTCGGGGCCGGACCCGAACCGGACAGGCCGCCCCGCGGATTGGATGAGCTGGAAAGGCAGATCCGCCAGGCTCGGCGGCTGCTGCTGCAGGTGCGCCTGACCCGGCTCGGGATGATGCTGCCCGCCGTCTTGGAGGAGCTGACCTGGCACGCCTACGAGACCGACTCGCCCAAAGCGTGGGGGCTGTTGTTCCGCGCCTACTACGAGGCGGTCAGCCTCACGCGGCGGCTCGGATACACCGGGGATGCGTTGGCGCTCCTGGAGCGGGCGGCCGATGCCGCCCGGCGTTCCCAGGACCCGCATCTGCCGCTGCTGGTGAGCCTGCCCCGGGCGCTGCTGCTGATGTCCATGAATCAGAACCGGACCGCGTTGCGGCTGCTGAATGACGCCCTCAGCCGGGTCGAGGCGGACCGGCCGGACGCCGGGGAGGTCGCCGGGGCATTGGAGCTGCGCGCGGCGGTCGTGGCGGCCCGCACTTGTGACGGCGTCAGTGAAGCCTGGGAGCACCACGGACGCGCGGCCGAGCTGGCGGAGGCCGGGCGGGTCGGCGACGGCCGGCACGGGATGGAGTTCGGCATGTCCAACGTCGCCGTGCACGGCGCCGCCATAGCGGTCGAACTGGGGGATTTGGACGAGGCCGTACGGCGGGACCGGGACATCAGGCAGCGGCAGGTACTGGAGGGCATGGCGCCGGAACGCCGTGCTCATCACGAAATCGACATGTCGCGGGCACTGCTGGAACTCGGCGACTATGACCAGGCGCTGGCACGGGTGGAGAACGCTGAACGGATCGCCTCCCAGATGACTTACTTCCACCCCTCGGCCCGGTCGGTGGTGGCGCACCTGGTGGACGTCCGCCGGACGCTGCCCGAACCGCTGCGCAGGCTCCAAAGCCGCATGGGCGTATAGCGAAGTGTTCCTCGGCGTCCACCGGTTCGGGTGGGGATGCGACTGGGGGCCACCGGAGAGTCGGTCTGGCGTGTGGTGAACGCGTGCATAGGGCTTGGTGAGTGGAGCTGGGGGCGAGGCCGGGAGGTCGGCGGAACACCGATCGGGCCTTCTGGGCACCCCGGGAGTTCTGTGACTTCTTCCCAAGCTGACGTGCCGGTATCAGAAGGCCGAGCCCTTTGAGGTGCTCCCAGGCATGAAGGTCGAGCACTGCGGGCGAACCGGGTAGCTCATGCCGTCCGACGTGACCGCGGAATGAATGTTCCTGCTGGGGGCATTACGCACCGCGACGGCCGTGACTCTGTGAGTCATGAGCACGACTTCTTCGCGCGACTCTCAGCAGCGGCCGGTGGCCGCTGTGCCCCGCAGGGCACGCCGCTTCCCAGGGTCTGGCCATGAGAAGACGAGGGCGTCCGTGCGTACTCGCCGGGGCGCGAGCCGGTCGCAGGTCTATGACCCCCGGCAGCGGTGGATCGCCGCGAGCATCGAGCGGGAACGCGCGCCCCGCTGGGTGGTGTGGTGGGGCGTGGCCTCCCGACGGGCGGTGCCGACCTGGCAGGGCGCCGCGGTCGCGATCGTCGAGGGCCGTGACGCCGGCGAGCTGTGGGCGGCGATGAACGCCGTCGAACGGCGCGCGCTGGGGTCCGCCGACAAGATCAGGGGCGGCGGCGGCGGGTTCGGCCGGGACGTGCGGTGACCGGTGAGGTCTACCGGGTGGACGTGGCACCGGCCGGGCAGGTGTGCGAGGGGGCCGTCCACGGGCCGGTGCTGGCGCCGGCCGCGGTGGTGGCCACCGCCGATGGGTCGTTCTGGTGCGCGCTGTGCTGGTGGCCGATCGCCGTGGCGTTGCTGACCGACGGGCACCGCGTCGTCTACAGCGCGACGGCCCGGGACGTCCTTGGGATCGGCGTATAAGGGGCCATCCCCATCCCTGCGGGCGTATGCGATGATCGCGGGCGGCTTTGGGAGGTGCGCATGCGGTGGCCTTTGGGACGTCCGCGGATGGACGCGTTCGCCGGGCTGGTCGGCGTTCCGGTGGCCGAGGGGGACGGCGGGGTGTCGGGGATGTTCCTGGGGACCAGCAGCGTGCTGCTGCGGGACGGGGACACCGCGCTGCTGACCGACGGGTTCTTCACCCGGCCGGGCTGGCTGCGGGTGGGGCTGGGGCGGATCGCGCCCGACCGGGAGGTGATCGACGCCTGCCTGCGGCGGGCGGGCATCGGGCATGCCGGGTCGCTGGCGGCGGTGATCTGCGTCCACTCCCACTACGACCACGCCATGGACGCCCCGGTGATCGCCGAGCGGCTGGGGGCGAAGCTGGTGGGGTCGCACTCCAGCGCCAACATCGGGCGCGGGCACGGGCTGCCCGAGGAGGCGCTGCGCACCGTGGAGGACGGGGAGACGGTGCGCTTCGGGGATTTCGAGGTCACGTTCGTCGTCGGCGTGCACTGCCCCGGCGACCTGGCCCCCGGCGCCATCGACGCGCCGCTGTCCCCGCCCGCCCGGGCCAGGGCGTACCGGACGGGCGAGGCGTACTCGGTGTTCTTCCGCCACCCGCTGGGGACCGTGCTGGTCCACGGCAGCGCCGGTTTCGTGCCGGGACGGCTGGACGGGCACCGCGCCGACATCGTCTACCTGGGCATCGGCCAGCTCGGCAAGCAGGACGACGACTACCGCCGCCGCTACTGGGCGGAGATCGTCCGCGCCACCGGCGCCGAGGTCGTCATCCCGATCCACTGGGACGACTTCACCACCCCCTTGCTGACCGCCCCGCTGCGCCCGTTCCCCTACTTCGCCGACGACGTCGCCGTCTCGATGCGCTTCCTGGTCGAGCAGAGCCGCCGCGACGGCGTCCGCCTGGTCCTGCCGGACCTTTGGCGGGAGACCACCCTTCTTCCCGTCCGCTAGACGCTCCTCCGCCGCCGTCCGGTCTGCGCGGCGTCCGCGCGTTCCGGCCCGCCGGGGCGGCACCGGGCTTGCGCGCCCGCCGAGAGCCGGGCCGGTTGCCGGTGTGCGGTGCCGGTCACCGGTTCGCCTCGTGGCGGGCCCAGTCGGTCAGGTCGGCCAGCGAGGTGAAGCGGTGGGCGGTGCCGTCGCGGACGGCCTCGTAGGCCTCGCCGGTCCAGGTCACGGCGAGGTCGGCGGGGCCTTCGGGGGACGGGTGCCAGCCGGCGCGGGTCAGGGCGCGTTCCAGCAGGGGGCGGCGGGTGCCGTCGGCGGTGACGCGGGCGGTGCCGCGGCCCTTGCCGTGCAGGACGAACACGCCCGAGGCGGCCTCGAAGGTCAGTTCCTCGCCGTCGAAGGACGCGCCGATCGTCCCGTTCAGCGTCAGTTCCTCGGGGGTGCCGCAGTGCAGCGCGCCCGCCGGGTCGATCAGCCAGATCCGGTCGGCGATCCGCAGGGCCAGCTCCAGGTCGTGGGTGGAGACCACGACGACCAGGGAGCGTTCGCGGGCCAGGCGCCGCAGCAGCCCCATCAGCGCCACCCGGGATGGCACGTCCAGGAAGGCGGTGGGCTCGTCCAGGAGGATCGCCGACGGCTCCTGGGCCAGGGCGCGGGCGGTGAGCACCCGCTGCCGCTCCCCGTCCGACAGTTCGGTCACCGGGCGGTGCGCCAGGTGCGCGGCACCGGTCACCTGCAGGGCCCAGTCGATGACCGCTTGGTCGGCGGCGGTGAGCCGCCCGGTGAAGCCGGTGTGGGGGTGGCGGCCCAGGCCGGTCAGCTCCCGGGCGGTCAGCAGGGCGGGCAGGTCCCGTTCGGTGAGCACCACGGCGATCCGGCGGGCCCGTTCCACCTCGTCCAGGGCGGTGATGGGGGAGCCGTCCAGCAGGACCTGCCCCTCCAGCGCCGGCTGCAGCCCGGCCAGGGTGCGCAGCAGCGTGGACTTGCCGGTGCCGTTCGGGCCGATCAGCACGGTCAGGTCGCCGGGCCGCGCCACCGCCTCCAGCCCTTCCAGGACGCGCCGGGCCGGGCGGCGGCGCCGTCCGGGGTAGCCGACGCTCAGCGATCGCAGCGACAGCATGGCCTCACCCCGCCCATCCGGTCTGGGCGGCGCGGCTGCGCAGCAGGACGGCGATGACCACGGGGGCGCCCAGCACGGTGGTGACCGCGTTCAGCGGCAGCACGGCGCCGCTGCCGGGGGCCTGGGTGGCGATGCAGCAGACCAGCGAGACCGCACCGCCCAGCAGCACCGACGCCGGCATCAGCACCCGGTGGTCGGCGGTGCCCAGCAGCAGCTTGGCCATGTGCGGCACGGCCAGGCCCAGGAAGGCCACCGGGCCGCAGTAGGCGGTGACCGAACCGGCCAGCACCGACGCCGTCAGCAGCGTGGCGGTGCGGACCCGGCGCACCCGCACGCCCATGGTGCGGGCGTAGTTCTCCCCCAGCAGCATGGCGTTCAAAGGCTTGACGCCCATCAGGGCCGCCGCCAGGGCCGCGGTGCACACGGGTGTGAACAGGGCCAGGTCCCCCCAGGTGGTTCCGGAGTAGCTGCCCAGGCTCCACCCCAGGTACTGCTGGGCGCGCTGGGCGTCGGAGTAGGCCAGCAGCAAGGTGATGAGGGAGGCGGTGGTCGAGCCCACCATCACCCCGATGATCAGCAGCGTGACCACCGAGCGCACCCGCCGCGACAGCGCCAGCACCAGCCCCAGCACGGCCGCCGCCCCGGCCGAGGCGGCCACCACGATCCCGGCGCGGCCCAGCCCGGCGACGCCGCCGGTGAAGGCGGAGGCCAGCCCGCCCCACCCGGTGACCACCAGCGCCACGCCCAAACTGGCGCCCGAGCTGACCCCCAGGATGTAGGGCTCGGCCAGCGGGTTGCGAAACAGCGTCTGCATCTGCACCCCGGCCACCGACAGCGCCGCCCCGGCCAGCAGCGCGGTGATGGCCCGCGGCAGCCGCACCGTCCAGATGATGGTCTGCGCGCCGGGGTCGGCGTTCTCCAGGCGCAGCAGCGCCGCCACCGCCTGGTCGAGCGGGATCGTGGTGGATCCCAGCGCCACCGCCAGCACGAAGGAGACCGCGACCGCCGCCGCCAGCACGGCCATGACGGCCGTGCGGCGGCGGGCGGCCGGGGCGAATGCGGGCTCGGTCAACGGGCGAGCTGCTGGTAGAAGGTGAACGTGTGGCCCGGCATCAACTCCGGGTGCAAGATGGCCACCAGGTCGGCCAGGATCAGGTCGGGACGGCCCACGCCGCGTTCGTAGAAGTCGTTGCCGCCGCCGGGGCCGAGCACCTTGTTCATCGACCAGACCTTGCCGGACTTGAACGCGGCGAACTCGGCGTAGCGGGGGTCGGCCTTGCGGACGTCCTCCAGGGACTTCCAGTCGTTCATCTGGGGCAGCCAGACCTCGGCGTCGCGGGCCTTGGACAGCACGGTCTCCAGGTCCAAATTGGTGCTGCCGGTGCCCTTGGTGTCGGCCCAGGCGTAGGTGCCGCCCGCATCGGCGATCAGCTTGGCCATGAAGCTCTCCCCGTTGGGGATGGCCCACTGGCCCTGGAACATCTGGCCGGGCAGCACCGAGACCGGCTCGGCCTGCTTGGCCTTGGCGGCCAGCTCCTGGTAGGCGGCGGCGACCTTGTCGAACACCTCGGTGGCCTTGGCCTCGGTGCCGGTGAGCGCGGCCACGAACTTGATCCACTCGGCCCGGCCGAGCGCGCTGGTCTCCTGCCACTCGGCGTTGGCGACGATCTTGATGCCGGCGTTGCGCAGCGTCTGGTGGGCGGGCACGTCGTTGCCGTCGGTCATCAGCACGTCCGGACGGGCGCCGATCACCTTCTCGGTGTCGATCTCCTGCCCGGTGATGTCGGCGTACTCGATGATCTGCTTGGCCGCCACCCGCTCGCGCACCTGCGGGGAGGTGATCAGCCCGGCGGAGGCCACGCCCTTGAGCCGGTCCAGCACGCCCAGGTCGGTGATGAACGGCAGGTGCGTGGTCGAGGAGGCGAACAGCGTGCGCACCGGGGTTTCGACCACCACCGCGTCCTTGAGCTCGCCTTCGGCCTTGGGGGCGGGGGTGCCGCAGCGCACCAGCACATAGGTCTGCGGCTTGGCCCCCGGCGCGGGCTGCTTGACGGTGACGACCTGGTAGTTCTTGGCGTAGGTCAGGGTGAAGTTGGTGGCGTGCCGGATCGTCTGCTTGACCGGGAAGTAGTCCTTGGAGGCGTCGAATTCCTTGACGCAGCGGTCGTCTTGGGCCGCCTGCGACCCCTGGCCGTCCCCGCCGCACGCGCTCGCCACGAGCGACAGGGCCACCAGCGCCGTGGCCAGCGGCCATGCCCGGCGGGTGCGGAAGGTGCGCGATGAGCCCCCCTCGGCGGGACGCCCCGCCTCCGGGCGGTGGGGCAGGGACGGGTCCGGCTGCCGTTCGGCCGGGGTGCGCCCGGCTCGGTGCACAAGGTTCACTGGCGCTCCTGCGAGACTGGCCGCGGCGGCCGTTCCTCGACGGCGTCCGCGGCAGGCGGTGGGACGGACCGTTCCAGAGAGTCCCGCGGCACGCCGGAGCCCGGCGTGTCCTCTCATGGGGAGATCCGCCCCATCTGACTGAGGAGGCGACTGCGTGAGTCTCCTGGCTCTCGGGTCGTCGCTCGCCCCGGCCTTCCCACCCGCGTGCGGGCAGTGGCGTCATCGGGGTCCGCTCGCCGATCACAGTGGCGGGACCGCGCCGGACTCGCACCGGCTTCCTCGTCCGCCGTCGCCTACGGCGTGCAATCTTCGCATATGGGCTGTTCCGGTGTCGCATGGGGCCGGGGCGCGTCCGCCGCCGTTTCACAGGGCTCGTGAGGGCTCACGGGCCCGCAAGCCCTGGGGGCGCCGCCCGGAACGGGGTCATGCGTTCGTCACAAGGAGTTGCATAAAGAGACGGAACTGCATTTTCGGTCCGATTAACAGGGTCTTTTTGTTGCGGGTAATTCGCCCTTCCCGGAAGTGGATTCGGTGATATTCTGAGCCGAGTCCCCTCCACATCCTCCGAGAATCGGAGCTTTTCATGGTCTCTGCGGAGCTGCCTTTCTCAGGAGTGCGCACTGACATTCCCTCCCCGGCGCGGGGTTATGGCTGGATGCTGGGCGGCAAGGACAACTACGAGGCCGACCGGCAGTTCGTCCGGCAGATGCTGAAGAACCTGCCGGAAGCCCTGGACGCCGCCCGGGAGAACCGGCTGTTTTTGTACCGGGTGGTGCGCCACCTGGCGGCCGAGGCGGGAATCAGGCAGTTCATCGACATGGGCTGCGGGCTGCCCACCGACAACAACGTCCACCAGGTCGCCCAGCGGTTCGCCCCGGACTCCCGCGTCGTTTACGTCGACATCGACCCGATCGTGCTGGCGCACGGCCGGGCGCTGCTGGCCGACGACGACTCCACCACGGTGATCAGAGCCGACATCCGCCAGGTGGAAGAGATCCTCGACCACCCGGAGACCAAGCGGCTGATCGACTTCGATGAGCCGGTGGCGGTGCTGTTCCTGTCGGTCGGCCACATGCTGCCCGACAAGGACGACCCGCGCCGGATCCTGCAGACCGTGATCGACCGCATCGCCCCGGGCGGCTACATCGCCTTCACCCAGGCCACCTCGGACGACCCCGCGCACCGCGCCTTGATGAACTCTCAGCTCAGCGCCTACGGCCTGACCTGGCAGACCCGCAGCCCGCAGGAGGTCCAGGCCCTGCTGGCGGGACTGGAGCCGGTGGCGCCCGGCCTGGTGGACGTCAACGACTGGCGCCCCGACCCCGACCAGCCGCCGCTGCCCCCCCGTCCCCGAAGAGCTGAAGCCCTACGAAGGCGCCTCCAAGCTCAACAAGGCCGGCTGCGAGTACGGCGGCCTGCTGCGCAAGCCCGCCTGATCACCGGGCCTTGGCAGGCGCACGGGGGCGCCGGACGGGCGAAAGCCCGGCGCCGCCACAGGCGGCTTGCGGAAAGAACGCGTTGGATGAGGTTCACCGCTCCGGACGGCCGCACGTCCCCGGAGGGCGGATGAACGCCAAGGTCGCGGCGGTGATCTGCGCCTTGGAATGCCCCTGGGCGATCAGGCGGGTGGCGGCGTTCAGCGTGCCGACCATCAGCTCCATGGTGATCTGCGGGGACGGGTCGCCCAGCTCGATCAGGGCCTGGCAGAGCGGCTCGGTCAGCCGCCGGTGCAGGACGCGGATCCGCGCCGCGTCCTGCGGCGGCAGGCTGGGAAAGCCGATGGCGTCGGCGATGCGGTGCTCCTCGCTCCCGGCGAACTCCAAGAACGTCCGGATGTAGGCGGTCACCCGCTCGGCGGGGCCGGCCTGGGCGGCCATCACCTCGCCGAGCCGGGCGTTCCACCGCTGGAAGATCTCCTCCAGCAGGTGCACCAGGATGTCGCGGGAGGTGGGGAAGTACTTGTAGACGCTGGAGCGGGCCAGCCCGATGCGGGCGCCGACCGCGCCCGGAGTCACCGCCTCCGGCCCATCGGCGAGCACGATCCGCCGGGCCGCCTCCAGCAGCTCGGCGTACCGGCGGGCGCGGTGCTCGGCGACGGTCGGGGCGGTGATCCTCGGCAATGCACTTCCTCTGCGCGCAGGTCAGGACAGCTTGCCGTCCCGCATGTGGACGACCCGGTCGGCGGCCTCCAGCAGGTCGGTGTCGTGGGTGACCATCACGGTGGCGGCCTTGCGCTCGTGCGCCTGGGCGGCCAGCAGCGCCACGATCTCACGGGCCCGGCGGCGGTCCAGCGCCGCGGTGGGCTCGTCGGCCAGCAGCACCGCCGGCCGGTTCATCAGCGCGCGGGCCAGCCCGACCCGCTGCCGCTCGCCGCCGGACAGCTCGTGCGGGCGGCGGTCGGCCTTGGCGGTCAGCCCGACCGCCTCCAGCAGCTCGTCGGCGCGGGCCCGGTCCTCGGCGGTGATCCGCCCCGACAGGTGCGGCACCAGCAGCAGCTGGTCGCGGGCGGTCAGCGAGGCCAGCAGGTTGCCGCTTTGGAAGACGTAGCCGATCCGGGTGCGGCGCAGCCTCGCCAGCTCGGCGGCCTTGGCGCCGGAGACGGTCACATCGGCGATGCGCACCTGGCCCCGGGTGGGGTGGATCAGCGCGCCCGCCACGGCCAGCAGGCTGGACTTGCCCGACCCCGACGGGCCGACGACCGCGACGAACTCCCCGGGCTCCACGGTCAAGGTGACCTCATCCAGCGCGGTCACCAGCGTGTCGCCCGTCCCGTACTCCAAGGTGACCTGCTCCAGGGCCAGCCCGGTCGTGGTGGCGGTGGTGGCGGTCATCGGTTGCCTCCCAGGGCGAGCAGCGGATCGACGGAGGTGATGCGGCGCAGCGCCGCCAGCGCGCCCAGCACGCCCAGCACCACCAGCAGCGCCATGGCGGTGACGATCGGGCCGGGCGCCCAGGCGATCGGCATGCCGGGGGCGACCCGCCGCAGCAGCGCGATCATCCCCGCGCCGACCGCGGTGCCGACCGCGGTGGCGGCCACCAGCACCACCAGCACCTGGGCGAGGGCGTCGCGGACCAGGTAACCGGCCGAGCCGCCCAGCGCCCGCACCAGCGCGATCTCGTCCTTGCGCTGCACCGTCCAGACCACGAAGAAGGCGCCGACCACGAACATCGAGATCACGTACAGGAAGAACTGGATCATCTGCATCGTGGCCTGCTCGGCGGAGTACCCCGGCGACTGGCCGTAGGACTCCTCCCGGCTGAGCACCTCGGCCTTGGGGCCGCCGGCGCCGGGCTCACCGTCCAGGGCGATGGCGGTGGCCACCTTGAACGCCTCCTGCGGCGGCTCGCCGGGCAGCCCGTAGTAGATGCGCTGCCAGGTCTTCAGCGGCGCGTACGCCACCGCCACATGCCCGTAGGAGACATCGCCGATGGTGCCGATGATCGGCAGCCGCACCTCGCTGCGCTCCACGACCAGCGTGTCGCCGATCTTGAGCCCCTCGTCCACCAGCTTGCGGGAGATCAGCACCCCGTCCTCCCGGCTGCCCAGCGGATCGCCGGTCAGCGGCTCGGGCGCCATGAACGAACCGGGCTCCACGCCGAACACCGCGACGTCCACATCCTTGCCGCTGCGTTCTTCCTTGGCGTGGGTGAGCGTGTTGCCGTACGGGGTCGCCGCGCGGACGCCGGGGACCTTCGCCCACTGCTGCGCCAGCGCCGGATCGACCGTGCTGCGGGAGAACAGGTTGCCGTCCACGCCCGGCTGGAAGGCCAGGTGGGTGGCGGGGAGACTGCGCAGCCCCGACACGTTGTCGTTGACCAGGCCGTTGGCCAGGCCGGTGAGCAGGACGGCCAGCACCGCGATCAACCCGACCACGGTGCCCATCAATGCAAAACGCCCCCGGGCGAACCGGAGGTCGCGCAATGCCAGGAACACGGACCACCTCGAAGGATCGGCGACATGCCGACACGAATCTAGAAGATGGGGGCACGGTGTCGCCAAACCGGCGATCGCCGTTTCTATGCTGAGCCGATGTCCACCACCGAACGCGAGATCACCGAGCCCGTCGAGCTGTGCCTGCCGGACGGGCGGCTCAACCCCGCGGCGGCGGGCTGGACGCGCCGCCCCCTGCACACCTGCCGGCTGCGCGGCTGGGGCCGCACCAAGCGCTGGGAGTACTGGTGCGTCACCACCCCCACCCACCTGCTCGCCGTCACCGTCAGCGACCTGGACTTCCTGGCCCTCAACAGCGTCTACTTCCTGGAGTACGGCGGGTTTGAGTTCGAGCGCACCGCGCTGGTCCCGTTCGGGCGCGGGGTGTCGCTGCCGCCGGTCATCGCCGGCACCCCCGGCGACCCGTCGACCGACGTGGTGGTCGGCCCCGAGCGCCCCACCGGCGGGCAGGTCCGCGTGGAGATCACGGCGCTGCCCGGCGGCACCCGGCTGCGGGCGCGCTGCCTGACCCCCGACCGGCGGCCGCTGGAGGCCGACCTGGAGGTGGCGCTGCCCGCCGGGCACGAGACGCTGGGCGTCGTCGTCCCCTGGAGCGACCGGCGCTTTCAGTACACCGCCAAGCACACCGCCCGTCCCGCCACCGGCACCGTGCGGATCGGCTCGTCCACCTACGAGTTCGGCGAGGACGCCTGGGGCGTGCTCGACCACGGCAGGGGCCGCTGGCCGCACTCGATCACCTGGAACTGGGGCGCCGCCTCCGGCCGTAGCGGCGGCCACGTCGTCGGGCTGCAGCTGGGCGGCAAGTGGACCGAGGGCACCGGCGCCACCGAGAACGCCCTGTGCGTGGACGGCCGGCTCACCAAGATCGGCCAGGAGCTGCAGTGGCGCTACGACCCGGGCGACTTCCTGGCCCCCTGGACGATCCGCACCCCCGACGGCGAGCAGGTCGATTTGACCTTCACCCCGTTCCACGACCGGGTCGTCCGCACCAACGCGGTCCTGCTGGCCAACCGCACCGACCAGTGCTTCGGCCGCTACCACGGGCGGGTGCGCACCGACGACGGACGGGACGTTCCCATCGACGGGCTGCTCGGCTGGGCCGAGGAGGTTCGCATGCGCTGGTGAGCTCCGTCACCCGAAAGGGCCGTTGAGCTGGGAAAACGTGATTGAAAACACAGCGTGGCGAAAGCGGACTGTCCGTCACGGCGACACGCGCGGCCACCTGCGAAAACGCGCTCTGACCAGGAGGAATGACCCCCTGGGCAGGGCCGAAGGTCCCATCGGGCGATGGACCTTCGGCCCTGAGGTGGGCGCAGGCCCGGTGATGGTCTGGAATCGCTGGATTCGTCAACGGGGGGCCGGGTTTCGACCGCGTGGCCGCATCCGTGCCCCGCCCCACCGGAGGAGAGCCCGTGAACGCCCTGGACCTAGCCCGATGGCAGTTCGGGATCACAACCGTCTATCACTTCATCTTCGTACCGCTGAGCATCGGCCTGGCCGCCCTGGTGGCGGTCATGCAGACGATCTGGTACCGCCGCAAGGACCCGCGGTACCTGCGGATGACCAAGTTCTTCGGCAAGCTGCTGCTGATCAACTTCGCCGTGGGCGTGGTCACCGGGATCGTCCAGGAATTCCAGTTCGGCATGAACTGGTCGGACTACTCGCGGTTCGTCGGTGACGTGTTCGGCGCCCCGCTGGCCATGGAAGGGCTGCTGGCGTTCTTCCTGGAGTCCACCTTCCTGGGGTTGTGGATCTTCGGGTGGGACAAGCTCAAGCCGGCGGTGCACCTGGCCACCATCTGGCTGTTCGCGATCGGCACCGCGCTGTCGGCCTACTTCATCATCGCCGCCAACTCCTGGATGCAGCACCCGGTCGGCTACCGGATCAACCCCGACACCAAGCGGGCCGAGCTGACCAGCATCTGGGAGGTGCTGACCAACCCCACCACGCTGGCGGCCTACCCGCACGTCATCTTCGCGTCGCTGATCACCGCCGGCATGCTGATCGCCGGGGTCGCCGCCTGGTACCTGTACAAGCACCGCGACACCGACGTGTTCCGCCCGGCGCTGCGGCTGGGCCTGATCGTCTCGCTGGTGGCGTCGATCGGCGTGTTCATCTCCGGCGACATCCAGGCCCGCGTGATGACCGAGCAGCAGCCGATGAAGATGGCCGCGGCCGAGGCGCTGTATGAGACCTCCGCGCCGGCGTCCTTCTCGCTGTTCACCATCGGCAGCCTGGACGGCCGCGAGGAGCTGTGGAGCCTGCGGATCCCGCACCTGCTGTCGTTCATGGCCACCGGCGACCCCAACGGCCAGGTCGAGGGCATCAACGACGTGCAGCGCGCCTACGAGGCCCTCTACGGCCCCGGCAGCTACATCCCCGTCGTCCCGATCACCTACTGGAACTTCCGGCTGATGATCGGCTTCGGGGCGCTGGCCGCCGCGATCGCGCTGTGGGGCCTGTGGCTGACCCGCGACGGCCGCACCCCGCGCAGCCGCTGGTTCACCCGCGCGGCGCTGATCGGGATCGCGCTGCCCTACCTGGCCAACACCACCGGCTGGATCTTCACCGAGATGGGCCGGCAGCCGTGGGTGGTGCACGGGATGCTGCGCACCGCCGACGGCGTCTCCCCGACGGTCGGCGGCGCCGAAGTGATCGTCTCGCTGGCGGTCTTCACCGTCCTGTACGGAGTGCTGGCCGTGGTGGCGGGCGTGCTGATGACGCGCTTCGCCAAGCAGGGGCCGCCCAAGGAAGAGGAGCTGCCGAAGGAAGACGAACCGATGCCCTCCTTCACCTACTGACGACGCGGAGAGTGAGCGATGGAACTCACCACAGTCTGGTTCCTGCTGATCGCGGTGCTGTGGGCCGGCTACTTCCTGCTGGAGGGCTTCGACTTCGGGGTCGGGGTGCTGATGCCGGTGCTGGCCCCGCGCAAGGCGGCGCACTCCGACACCGACCGCCGGGTCATGATCAACACGATCGGCCCGGTCTGGGACGGCAACGAGGTGTGGCTGCTGGTGGCCGGCGGCGCCACCTTCGCCGCCTTCCCCGAGTGGTACGCCAGCCTCTTCAGCGGCTTCTACCTGGCGCTGCTGCTGATCCTCGCGGCGCTGATCGTGCGCGGGGTGGCCTTCGAGTACCGCGGCAAGGTCGACAGCGACCGCTGGCGCCGCAACTGGGACCTGGCCATCTTCTGGGGGTCGGCGGTGCCCGCCCTGCTGTGGGGCGTGGCGTTCGCCAACATCCTGCAGGGCGTGCCGCTGGACGCCCAGCACCACTACACCGGCACCCTGCTGACCCTGCTCAACCCGTACGCGCTGCTGGGCGGGCTGACCACGCTGACGGTGTTCACCCTGCACGGCGCGGTGTTCCTGGCGCTGAAGACCCGCGGCCACGTCCGTGACCAGGCCCGGCGGGCGGTCCGGTACCTCGCCGCCCCCACCGTGGCGATCGCCGCGGCCTTCCTGGTGATCACCGGGGTGCGGTTCGGGGTGCCGTGGACCTGGGCCACCACCGCGGTGGCGGCGCTGGCGCTGGCCGGCGGCGTGGCGGCCGCGCTGCGCGGCCGGGACGGCTGGGCCTTCACCGGCACCGCGGTCGCCATCGTCGCCACCGTGGCGACCATGTTCGGCGACCTGTGGCCGGCGGTGCTGCCGTCCACCATCGACCCCGCCTACAGCCTGACCGTGGAGAACGCGGCCTCCACCCCCTACACCCTCAAGGTGATGACCTGGGTGGCGGTGATCTTCACCCCGATCGTGCTGGCCTACCAGGCCTGGACGTACTGGGTGTTCCGCAAGCGGCTCACCCGGGAGGCGATCGTGCCGCCCGCGCCCTCCGGCGACGGCGCGCCCGCCCGTCCCGCGAAGGCGCACGAGCCCGAGCACGCCGTGGAGCGGAGCCGCGCATGAAGCCGCTCGACCCCCGGCTGCTGCGGCACGCCCGCCCGGCCCGGATCTTCCTGGCCCTCACCGTGGTGCTGGGCGCCGTCACCACCGGCCTGGTGCTGGCCCAGGCGGCGCTGCTGGCCCACGCGCTGGCGGGCGCGTTCCACGGCCGGGGGCCGGGCGAGCTGCGGTGGACCCTCGGCGCGCTGCTGGCGGTGGTGGTGGCCCGCGCCGCCGTCCACGGCCTGGGCGAGGCCGCCGCGCTGCACTACGCCGGCACGGTCCGCTCGCTGCTGCGGCGCCGCCTGATCGCGCACGCGCTGGGCCTGGGGCCGCAGTGGACGGCCGGCAAACGCGCCGGCGAGGTGGCCACCGTCGCCACCCGCGGCCTGGACGCCCTGGACGTCTACTTCGCCCGCTACCTGCCGCAGCTGGCGCTGGCGTGCATCACCCCGGTCGCGGTGCTGGCCGTGGTCGCCGGCGCGGACCTGCTGTCGGCGATGGTGATCGCGGTGACGCTGCCGCTGATCCCGGTGTTCATGGTGCTGGTGGGCCTGCACACCAAGGCCCGCACCGAACGCCAGTGGCGGCTGCTGCAGCGGCTCGGCGGCCACTTCCTGGACGTGGTCGAAGGGCTGCCGACGCTGAAGCTGTTCAACCGGGCCGACGCGCAGGCGCAGGTGATCGCCGAGGTGACCGGCGCGCACCGGCGGATCACCATGCGGGTGCTGCGGGTGGCGTTCCTGTCGGCGCTGGTGCTGGAGCTGCTGTCCACGCTGGCGGTGGCGCTGGTGGCCGTCCAGGTCGGGCTGCGGCTGCTGAACGGCGACGTGCCGTATGAGACGGCGCTGCTGGTGCTGATCCTGGCGCCGGAGGCGTACCTGCCGCTGCGCGCCGTCGGCGCCCAGTTCCACGCCGGCATGGAGGGCGTGGCGGCGGCCGAGCGGGCCTTTGAGGTGCTGGACACCCCGCTGCCGCGGCGCCCGGCCGGCGGCGGCGCCGCGGCGGACCTGCGGCGCGACCGGATCGTCCTGGACGAGGTGACCGTGCGCTACCCCGACCGCGACCGTCCCGCCCTGGAGAAGGCGTCGCTGACCATCGAGCCGGGCGAGCGGATCGTCGTCGTCGGCCCCAGCGGCGCGGGCAAGAGCACCCTGCTGAGCCTGCTGCTGCGCTTCACCGAACCCGCCTCGGGCACGGTGAGCTTCGCCGACGTGCCGGTGGAGTCCTGGCGCGAGCAGATCTCCTGGGTGCCGCAGCACCCCCACCTGTTCGACGGGACCATCGCCGACAACATCCGGCTGGGCCGCCCCGGCGCCTCGCCCGCCGACGTCCGCCGCGCCGCCGCCCAGGCCGGGCTGGCCGAGTTCATCGAAGCGCTGCCCGACGGCTACGACACCCACGTCGGCGAACGCGGCGCCCGCCTGTCGTCGGGCCAGCGCCAGCGCGTCGCCCTGGCCCGCGCCTTCCTGCGCGACGCCCCGCTGGTCCTGCTGGACGAGCCCACCGCCCACCTGGACCCGCTCACCGCCCACGGCGTTCAGGAGGCGGTGCACCGCCTGGCCGCCGGGCGCACCGTCGTGCTGGTCACCCACGACCCGACCTGGACGCACTTCGCCGACCGCGTCGTGCACATCGAGGCGGGCCGGCTGAGGGAGTCCCGTTCGCTGGCGGTGGCGTGATGAGCGGGCTGCCTTTCCTCGGGGCGTCCTGGCGCCCACCGGGCGTTTCCCACCCCGTCCACTGCGGCCGGCGGCCGCACCGACCCCTGGAGAAGACATCATGATCGATCTGGTCCGAAGCGGCGGCCGGCTGCTGTCGGCCACCGGCCATGCCGCCACTTCCGGCGTGGTCCGCCTGGCGGGCCTGTCGTCCTTCGGCGTCGGCGTCGCGATCGCCGCCGTGCCCGTCCTGGTCCTGCACGGCCGCGGGCTGAGGCGGCCCGTGGCAGCGCCCGCCGCCGGATCCGGCCTGCCCGCCCGGGAGCCGGTGCCGTGACCCCGGCCGTCCGGGCCTCCATCCGACCGGCACCTCGCAGCCCGGTGGGCGGCCGCCGGCCCGGGTTCGCCTCCGGGAGGGGCGCCTGGACGGGTTCTCGTCTTGGGAGATGACGTCATGACCGCTCTTGCTTCGACTTCCGTGCGCCGGCGCCGGCCGCTGATGTGGCTGTTGGCGGCGGCCGGGCCGGTGCGCGGGCGGCTGGTACTGGCGGCGGTGCTGGGCGCGGCCACCACCGCCGCCGGTATCGGGCTGCTGGGGGCCTCCGGGTTCCTCATCGCGCGGGCCGCCGAGCACCCCGGGGTCACCGCGCTGACCATCGCCGTGGTGATGGTGCGGGCGCTGGGCGTCAGCCGGGGCGTCTTCCGCTACCTGGAGCGGCTGACCGCCCACGACGTGGCGTTCCGGGTGCTGGGGGACGTGCGGGTGCGCATCTACCGGCGGCTGGCGCGGCTGGCCCCGGCCGGGCTGCGCCCGCTGCGCTCAGGGGACCTGCTCTCCCGGCTGGTCAGCGACGTCGACTCCACCCAGGACCTGTTCGTGCGCGGGGTGGTGCCGGTGGCCGCCGCCGCGCTGGCCGGCGGCGGGGCGGTCGCCGCCTGCGCGTTCCTGCTGGCCCCGGCCGCCGGGATGCTGGCGGTCGGGCTGCTGGTGGCGGGGGCGCTGCTGCCGGCGCTGTCGGCGGCCCGGGCCCGCGCCGCCGGGCGCCGCACCGCCCGGGCCCGCGGCGCCGTCTCCGCCCGGGTGGTGGACGCCCTGGCCGGGGCGGCCGAGCTGCACGCCTTCGGCGCCCAGGACCGGGCGCTGGCCGCCGTCGCCGAGGCCGACGCCGAACTGACCGCCCAAAGCCGCCGCGGCGCGCTGGTGCAGGCCGCCGGGGCGGCCCTGGCCTCGCTGGCGGCGGGCCTGACCGTGTGGGCGGTGCTGCTGCTGGGGGTCGCCGCGGTGGAGGACGGGACGCTGGGCCGGGTCCCGCTGGCGGTGCTGGCGCTGACCGCGCTGGCCGCCTTCGAGGCCACGAGCGCGCTGCCCGCCGCGGCCGCCCAGCTCGCCGAGACCCGGGCGGGCGCCGCCCGCATCCTCGACGTCCTGGACGCCCCCGACCCGGTCGCCGAGCCGCCGTCGCCGGCGCCGCCGCCCGAGCCGCCGCTGACGGTCCGGATGCGCGGCGTGCGCGCCCGCTACACCCCAGGCGGCCCGCTCGTCCTGGACGGGCTGGACCTGGACCTGACCCCCGGCAAGCGGGTCGCGCTGGTGGGTCCCAGCGGCGCGGGCAAGAGCACCGTGGCCGCCCTGCTGCTGCGTTTTCTGGACCCGGCGGGCGGTACCATCACCCTCAACGGCACCGATCTGACCGCTTTCGCCTCCGACCAGGTGCGCCGGCTGATCGGCGGCTGCCCCCAGGACCCGCACATCTTCGACGCCACCGTCCGCGACAACCTGAAACTGGCCCGCCCGCAGGCCAGTGACGCCGAACTGGCCGACGCCGCCGCCCGCGCCCGGCTGCTGCCGTGGATCGAGTCGCTGCCCGACGGCTGGGACACCCATGTCGGCGCCCGCGGCGCCCGCATGTCCGGCGGCGAGCGCCGCCGCCTGGCGCTGGCCCGCGCCCTGCTGGCCGACCCGGCCCTGATGATCCTGGACGAGCCCACCGCCCACCTGGACCGGCCCACCGCCGCCGCGCTCACCGCCGACCTGCTGCGCGCCACGCAGGGCCGCACCACCCTGCTCATCACCCACGACCTGACCGGCCTGGAGGAGATCGACGAAATCGTCGTCCTGGACGCCGGCCACGTCGTCCAGCGCGGCACCCACGCCGAGCTGCTCGCCCGCCCCGGCCTCTACCGCACCCTGTGGCGGTGCTCCGCCCCGGACGCCTGCGCCGTGCCGTGACCCGGGACATCCGCGGCGCAGGCCCCCGGCCCTCAGGCCGGAGCGGGCCGTCCAGCGGCTCGGCCGGCGTCGGCGCCCGGTGCGCCGCCCGCCGGATGACGGCCGTTCCCCGTGTCCCTCAGGGGGCGGCCGGCGATGCGGGCCAGCGGTCTTCGATGTGGCAGCGGATGAGAGCGGCGTGCGACAGCGGGGCCGACAGGTCGGTCACGTCCCCGTTGGTGGTGTAGTCCAGCAGTACGATGTCGCCGCGGGAGCTCAGCTCCTTCAGGCGGTCCATCAGGTCGGCGACGCGGTGCTCCAGCACCCAGCGGTAGGACGGCAGGTAGATCTGCCGGCGCGCCTGCTCGTACGGCAGCAGGACCTCGCCCGTCAGCCCCGCCCGGTGCCCGCGCACCGGGCCGTGCTTGCGGACGGTGCGCTTGAGCCCTTTCATCGTGGTGATTTCCAGCTTGGCCGGGTCGACATCGGCGTTGGCGAACACTTTCAGCGCCTGCCAGATGCCCTCGACCGACTGGGCGGTGACGCCGGGGGAGAACGGCACGGGAATGCCGCCGTGCGGGTAGAACGGGCTGAACCTCGCCCACGGTCGTTCGGCGCGGGAGGTGACGTCCAGGATCAGCGCACCGGGATGGGCCGCCTCGATGGACGCCCTCGCCCGGCGCCGGTTCGCCACATGAATCGCCATCGGGGCACCTTCTCGCCGAGGAACCGAGCCTTTTCCGCCACGCCGCTCCCCGGGGGCCGCAAGCCGTGCCCTCGTGGCCCGCGGCGCCGTCCCCGAACGCGACGTCACCCGTCCCGAACCGCGGAAACAACGTGCTGAAAAGGCTCGCCGAGCGGGGGCATTCTCTCCGGCGCCACCGACATTCCGCATGCCCTTCAAGGGTGGGGTTAGCTTAGGCTAGCCTAAGATCGTGTTGACTCCGGTGCGCGAGGCCCCCCTGCGCGACGACCCCCCGCAACCCGCCGTGGCCGGGGCGTTGCGGCGCGGCCGGGTGGCCGGGTTGTTCCTGCTGGCCGGGCTGCTGGTGCTGATCGTGATGGCGAGTTTCGCGATCGGGGCCGAACGCGTCCCCCTGAGCCGGGTGCTGCCGGGGATCTTCGAGCCGGACGGGTCGCAGAGCGCGCTGATCATCCAGGAGATGCGGCTGCCGCGCACCCTGCTGGGGCTGGCCGTGGGGGCCTCGCTGGGGCTGGCGGGCGCGCTGATGCAGGCGCTGACCCGCAACCCGCTGGCCGAGCCGGGGGTCCTGGGGGTCAACGGAGGCGCCGCGCTGGCGGTGGTGCTGCTCATCTGGCTGGCCGACGTCGACCAGGTGCTGGTGTATGTGTGGGCGGCGTTCGCCGGGGCGGCCGGTGCGGTGCTGCTGGTGTACATGATCGGCTCCTATGGGCGGGCCGGCGCCACGCCGGGACGGCTGGTGCTGGCGGGGGCGGCGCTCAACGCGGTGTTCAGCGCGCTGACCAACGGGGTGATGCTGCTGGACCCGCACGGCTTCAACAGCTTCCGGTTCTGGCAGGTCGGCTCGCTGGCCGGCCGGGACCTGGCCACGCTCGCCCAGGTCGGGCCGTTCATGGCCGCCGGGGTGCTGCTGGCGCTGTCGCTGGCCCGGTCGCTGAACGTGCTGGCGCTGGGGGAGGAGGCCGGGCGGGCGCTCGGCGGCTCCCTGGGCCGCACCCGGGCGCTGGGGGCGCTGGCGGTGGTGCTGCTCAGCGGCGCGGCGACGGCGGCGGTGGGGCCGATCGCCTTCCTGGGACTGGCGGTGCCGTTCATCGTGCGCGCCCTGGTCGGCCCCGACCAGCGGTGGGTGCTGCCGTACTCGCTGCTGCTGGCGCCGGTGCTGCTGCTGGGCGCCGACATCGTCGGGCGGGTGGTGGCCCCGCCGGCCGAGCTGGAGACCGGGATCGTCACCGCGTTCCTGGGGGCGCCGATCTTCATCATGCTGGTCCGCCGCGGAAGGATGCCCAAGCTGTGAGCCGGGTGGTGCGCGCCGGGACGCTGTCGGTGCGGTGGCAGCCGCGTTCGGCGCTGGTCGGCGCCGGGGTGCTGGCCGTCGCGCTGGCGGCGTCGGTGCTGGTGATCGGCACCGGGGAGTTTCAGATCGCACCCGGGGAGGTGGTGCTGACGCTGCTCGGCCGGGGCGATCGGGCCAGTGAGTTCATCATCACCGAGCTGCGGCTGCCGCGGGCGGTCACCGCCCTGCTGGCCGGGCTGGCGCTGGGGATGAGCGGGGCGATCTTCCAGAGCATGTCCCGCAACCCGCTGGGCAGCCCCGACCTGATCGGTTTCACCGCCGGCGCCTCCACCGGCGCGCTGCTGCAGATCCTGGTGCTGGGCGGCGGCACCGCCGCGATCGTGGCCGGGTCGGTGACCGGCGCGGTGGGCACGGCCGCCGCGGTGTACCTGCTGTCTTACCGGGGCGGCGGGGTGAGCGGGCAGCGCCTGGTGCTGGTCGGCGTGGGGGCGGCGGCGATGCTGCAGGCGCTGAACTCCTACCTGATCACCCGGGCCGAGCTGCGCGAGGCGTACGAGGCGGCGTTCTGGCTGACCGGCAGCCTCAACGGCCGCGGCTGGGAGCACGTGGTGCCGCTGGGGTGCGCGCTGGCCGTGCTGGTCCCGCTGGCGCTGTCGCAGTCGGGGCGGCTGCGCATGGGCGAGCTGGGCGACGACGCCGCCCGGGCGCTGGGCGTGCCGGTGCAGCGTTCCCGGGCGGTGCTGGTGGTGGCCGGGGTGGGCCTGGTCGCGGCGGCGACCACGGCGGTGGGCCCGATCCCGTTCGTGGCGCTGGCGGCCGCCCCGCTGGCCCGCGCCCTGACCCGGTGCACCGGCCCGCACCTGCTGTCGGCCGGGCTGATGGGCGCGGCGCTGCTGGCCGTCGGCGACCTGATCTCGCTGAAGCTGCCGGTCCCGGTGCCCGTCGGCGTGGTCACCGGGGTGCTGGGCGGCCTTTATCTGGCCTGGCTGCTGGCCCGCACGGGCCGGAGGGGGGCCATTTGAGCATGGGACGAAGGCCCGATGGGCGGGCACCGGCGCCCGGGAGCGCCGGGGACGGAAGCGGGGAGCGGCGTATGAGCCGGTTGCGGGCGCAGGATCTGACGCTGGCCTACGAGCAGCGGGTGATCGCCGAGCACCTGGGGGTGGAGATCCCGGACGGCTCATTCACCGTGATCGTCGGGCCGAACGCCTGCGGCAAGTCGACACTGCTGCGGGCGCTGTCGCGGCTGCTGCGGCCCCGGGCGGGCGCGGTGTACCTGGACGGGGAGCAGATCACCGCGCTGCCGGCCAAGCAGGTGGCCCGCAGGCTCGGCCTGCTGCCCCAGCAGCCGCTCACCCCCGACGGCATCACCGTCGCCGACCTGGTGGCCCGCGGCCGCTACCCCTACCAGCGGCTGCTGCGCCAGTGGTCGCGGGAGGACGAGCGCGCGGTGGCCGAGGCGATGGCGGCGGTCGGGGTGAGCGACCTGGCCGACCGGGTGGTGGACGAGCTGTCGGGCGGGCAGCGCCAGCGGGTGTGGCTGGCGCTGGTGCTGGCCCAGCAGACCCCGATCCTGCTGCTGGACGAGCCCACCACGTTCCTGGACATCGCCCACCAGATCGAGGTGCTGGACCTGTGCGCGCGGCTGCACGAGGAGGGCCGCACGCTGGTGGCGGTGCTGCACGACCTCAACCAGGCCTGCCGGTACGCCACCCATCTGATCGCCATGCGCGACGGCCGGATCGTGGCCCAGGGCCGTCCCGCCGAGATCGTCACCGCCGAGCTGGTGGAGCGGGTCTTCGGGCTGCCCTGCCAGATCATCGAGTGCCCGCAGACCGGCGCCCCGCTGGTGGTGCCGATGGACCGGCGCCGGGCGTTGACGCCCGAAACCCTCTGAATTAGGTTAGCCTTACCTAAGTTCAGAGGGGGCGTTCTGTGCTGACCAGGGAAGAACTGCACCAGTCGCTGACCCAGGTGCTCGGTGAGCAGGTCGACCCGCATGACAACCTCATCGAGCTGGGCATGGACTCCATCAGGCTGATGAGCCTGACCGGCCGGCTGCGCAAACGCGGCATCGAGATCACCTTCGCCGAGCTGGCCGAACGCCCCACCCTGGCGCAGTGGTGGGAGCTGCTGGCCGAACGCGGCGCGCTCGCCCCCGCCGCCGAGCCCGAGACGCCCCAAGAGCCCGCGGCCGACGCGCAAGAGCCCGACGGGCCGTTCCCGCTGGCGCTCATGCAGCACGCCTACTGGATCGGCCGCGACAGCGAACAAGAGCTCGGCTCGGTCGCCGCCCACCTGTACGTGGAACTGGACGGCCGCGACATCGACCCGGGGCGGCTGGAGAAGGCGGTGCGGACCCTGGTCGAGCGGCACCCCATGCTGCGGGTGGCGATCTGCGACGACGGCACCCAGCGGGTGCTCCCCGAACGCCCCGGCCCGGCGATCACCGTCCTCGACCTGCGGCGGGCCGCCGACCCGCAGGCCGAGCTGGAGCGGGTGCGCCGGGAGATGTCCACCCAGCGGCTGCCCATCGACACCGGCAAGGTCTTCGACCTGCGGCTGAGCCTGCTGCCGTCCGGCACCGCCCGGCTCCACCTGGATGTGGACATGGTCGCCGCCGACGCGATGAGCTACCGCACCATGCTGGCCGACCTGGCCGCCCTGTACGAGGGCGAGACGCTGCCGCCGCTGCGCTACAGCTACGCCCGCTACCTGGCCGCCGACCCCCGCGCGCAGGCCCGCGAACGCGATCGCGCCTGGTGGGCCCAGCGCCTGGCCGACCTGCCCGGCCCGCCCGAACTGCCGGTCGTCCCCAAGCCCGGCCACCGGGTCGTCCGCAAGCACCACTGGCTGTCCCCGGAGGGCAAGCGGCAGCTCATCACCCGCGCCCACCGCGAGGGCGTCACCCCCGCCATGGCGCTGGCCACGATCTTCGCCGAGGTGATCGGCGCCTGGTCGGCCACCCCGCGCTTCATCCTCAACCTGCCGCTGTTCCACCGCGAACCCGTCCACCCGGACGTGGACAAGCTGGTCGGCGACTTCACCGGGTCGATCCTGCTGGAGATCGACCTGACCGAGGAGCTGCCGTTCGTCGAACGCGCCCGCGCCGTGCAGGCCAAACTGCACACCGCCGGCACCCACAGCGACTACTCCGGCCTGGAAGTGCTGCGCGACCTGTCCCGGCAGCGCGGCGAGCAGGTGCTGGCCCCCATCGTCTACACCAGCGCGCTGAATCTGGGCGAGCTGTTCGACGAGCGCGTCCGCGCCCTCTTCGGCGAACCGGTCTGGATCATCTCCCAAGGCCCCCAGGTGCTGCTGGACGCCCAGGTCACCGAGGTCTCCGGCGGGCTGCTGCTGAACTGGGACGTGCGCGAGCCGGCCTTCCCCGAGGGCGTGGCCGACGCCATGTTCGCCGCCTACACCGACGCCGTCACCCGCCTGGGCGCCCCCGACGCCGACTGGAGCCGGCCGCTGCGCATCCAGGCGCCCCCCGAGCAACTGGAGATCCGCAAGCGGCTCAACGCCCGGCCCGCCCCGCCCTCGCGCACCCTCATCGAAGGCTTCTTCGCGAACGCCCGGCACAACCCGCAGGCCCCCGCCGTCCACTGGGACGACGACGGCACCCTCACCTACGGCGAACTGGCCGACCGGGCGCTGCGCGTCGCCGGGCACCTGGTGGCCCAGGGCGTCCGCCCCGGCGACCGGGTCGCGATCGAACTGCCCAAGGGCCCCGACCAGGCCGTGGCCGTCCTCGGCGTGCTGGCGGCCGGCGCCGCCTACGTGCCGATCGGCGTGGAGCAGCCCCCCGCCCGCCGCGAGAAGATCACCAAGACCGCGCAGATCGCGCTCTCCCTCACCCCCGCCGCGCTGACCTGGGCGCTGGCCCAGGCCCAGCCGCTGGCCGAACCGGTGCCCATCACTCCCGGCCAGGTCGCCTACGTGCTGTTCACCTCCGGCTCGACCGGCGAGCCCAAGGGCGTGGAGGTCTCCCACCGGGCCGCCATGAACACCATCGGCGACCTGATCGAACGGTTCTCGCTCGGGCCGCGGGACGTCTCGCTGGGCATCTCGGCCCTGGACTTCGACCTGTCGGTGTTCGACCTGTTCGCGCTGTGGACGGCCGGCGGCGCGGTGGTCATCCCCGCCGAGGAGGAGCGCAAGGACGCCGCCCGCTGGGCCGAACTGGTGGCGCGCCGGTCGGTGACCGTCCTCAACTGCGTCCCCTCGGTGCTGGAGATGCTGCTGCAGACCGGAGGGGACGTGCGCAGCCTGCGGGTGGTGCTGCTGGGCGGCGACTGGGTCGGCGTCCACCTGCCGGGGATGCTGGCCGAACGCGCCCCCGGATGCCGGTTCGTGGCGCTGGGCGGCACCACCGAGACCGCCATCCACTCCACCGTCCAGGAGGTCTCCGGCCCGGTCCCCGAGGACTGGCACGCCGTCCCCTACGGGGTGCCGCTGCGCGGGGTGGCCTGCCGGGTGGTGGACGAGCAGGGCCGCGACCGCCCCGACTGGGTGCCCGGCGAGCTGTGGATCGGCGGCGGAGGCGTCGCCGAGGGCTACTGCGGCGACCCCGAACGCACCGCCGACCGCTTCGTCACCCACGAGGGCGTGCGCTGGTACCGCACCGGCGACATGGCCCGCTACCGCCCCGACGGCACGTTGGAATTCCTCGGCCGCCGCGACCACCAGGTCAAGGTCCGCGGCTTCCGCATCGAACTCGGCGAGATCGAGGCCGCCCTGGAGAGCCACCCGCGGGTCCGCCGCGCCGTGGCGCTGCTGGCCGGCTCCCGCCTGGCCGCCGCGATCGTGCCCGCCTCCGGTGAGGTGGACCGCCAGGAGCTGCAAGACCACGTCCGCGACCTGCTGCCCCCGCACATGGTCCCCGAACTGCTGGTGCGGGTGGAGGAGCTGCCGCTGACCGCCAACGGCAAGATCGACCGCAAGGCCCTCACCGCCCTGGCCGCCGCCGAGGCCGGCGAGGCCGCCGCGACCTACGTCGAACCCACCACCGCCCTGGAAAAGGTCATCGCCCGCACCATCGGCGAGGTCCTGGGCATCGAGCGCGTGGGCGCCGAGGACGACTTCTTCGCCCTGGGCGGCGACTCCGTCCTGGCCACCACCGTCGTCGCGCGCCTGCGCGAGGCCCTCGACACCACCTCCCTGCCGGTGCGCGTGATCTTCGCCCAGCGCACGGTCTCCCGCATCGCCCGCCGCTTCACCGAACTGGAGGAGACCCCCGGCCGCCTGGAGGCCGTCGCCGACATCTGGCTCACCGTCGCCGACATGACCGACGAAGAGGTGGAGGCCCACCTGTCCGGCTCCGCCTGACAAAAAACGCCCCTCGGCGCCGGAACGGGACCCCCGGCGTCGAGGGGATGCCTCTCGCCCAGGGGTGCCGTGGTCCGCCGATGAGCCGGGGATCATTCCCCGTCCGCTCCCGTCTGAGGAGGCGTCGAGTCGGCGCTTCCCCGCGGGCGTCCGGTCGGCCGCCGGCAGGTTCTAGGGACGTTGCGTTCACGGGAACGGCCTGAGCGGCAGGTCTGTCGCCCAAAACGCTCGCGTGGGCTTCGCGCGGTCGACGCCGGGGCGGCGTGTCACAATAGGGGCGTCAGAACCCAACAGGAGTTCGTCGGCGCCTGGTAGGTCGGTGGAGCGCGCCGGCGTGCTCGCCTGGTCGCGAGCACGGTCGGCTCTGCTCCGCGCGGTGTCGCGTCCGTGCTTCGAGACCGGGACGGCTCGAAAGGACCGACCGAATGCCCACCGACCGGTTCGAACTCGCAGGCGACTACGTTCCCGACCCCGAACGAGAGATCACGGCCCTCCTCGACGGCTTCTTCGGCTTTTTCGCCGCCCACGGCATCTCCGCCGAGCTCATCGGTGCCATGCGGGCACGGCACGAGGAGCTGCAGCAGACGAACGCGCATCTGATCGTGGACGAGCCCGCACGCCACAACCTCCGCATCACCCTCGCGGTGACGGCGGCCTACCGGACGCTGCGATCGCACCTGGGCCGCCCGGCCGCCATCGAAGCGGTGCGGCGGGCACTGGCCGAGCCGCTGGGCGCGGCGATTCGCGAAGGCACCAGAGCGATGCTGGACGCCGCGCCGGACCCGTTCGCCGCCATGGTGGCGCTGTGCAAGACCCGCGAGGAACACGCCTTCGGCAAGGGCTTCACCTTCCATCGCGCCGCCGACGACGACCGCCACTACCTGTTGGAGGTCCGCCGCTGCTTCTACCACGAGGTGCTCGTGGCCAACTCCGCCCCAGAGCTGACACCGGTGCTGTGCGCGTTCGACGCCAACTGGATCGAGGCGATCGACCCTGCACGAGACGGCTTCCGCTTCGAACGCACCACCACCATCGGCCTGGGCGGAACCCACTGCCCGTTCCACTTCATCCGAACCGGCGACACGGACAGCTGATCCGGCCTGGTTTCCTCTGAACGCCATCCCCATGCCACCGGTGTGCTTTCCCGGACGGGAACCGCACCAGCCGGATGACGCGGATACTGCGACCCGCGCGTCCGATCCGGCAGGGACACGGGATCGTCCACCCTGTGCTTGGACGACCCTTGAACGCAGGCTGTGCGCGTGGTCGGCTGTGGCTCTCCCCGTTGCAGCCGACCGCGCTCGGCGCGCGGCCCACCAAGTTGAATCCGCAAGAGCGGAAGCTGCCGAGGCTTACGGGAGCCACTGAACCCTTTTCAACACGTGGCCTCAGGCGCCGGAGACGGGAGCCCGATGATGTCCGGCACTGGAGCGTTGTAGGTCATGGCAGCCTCTTTGACCGCGACGCCCCGTCTCGGCCTACGGGGACGGCGTGTTGGAGGAGGCTCAGCGGTCCGGGATCCTGGGAGCCAGGAGATTCAGGAGGCAGGGTGTCGATGAGTCGACAGGCCGGCCGAGGGGTGACCGTCGCGTCCTTCAACACGCGCGGGCTGCCGCTCTTTGGATCGAATCTGGCCGAACGCTACCGAGCGATCGCGGCTTTCTTCGAATCCTCTGACATTGACGTGGTCAACTTTCAAGAAGTCTTCACCCACCGCCATTTGAGGCTGCTGTCGGCGGGGATGCCTTCTTTCCGGCACCTGGCCTACCGGCGTGCACTGGTTGGGCCTGCCGGCGGCCTGGTGACCTTGTCGCGGCTGCCTACGGGCAAGTCCGGGTATCGGCGCTTCCCTCTCCTCCCGTCCTCGCCCGGCCTTCCCCGCACCGTCCGTTTCAAGGCGGCCCTGAAAGGGGCGTTGATCACTCCTTTGAGGGATCAGGGAGTGTGCGTCATCAACACGCATCCCGTGGCCAACGGCGACGGCGACTGGTCGGATGCCAACCGATTCCGCCCGCTGCAGCAAGGTCAGCTCACCGCTCTGGCACGCCTCGTCCAGGAAATCGAGGACCCGGTGGTCGTATGCGGCGACTTCAACGTGGCCAGGGACAGCACTCTGCACCGGGATTTCCTCGCCACCACCGGATTGGTCGACGCCTTCGCCGGCAGTTGCCCTCCGACCTTCCATTCCGCTTACCTGAAGCCCGGGCAGCGGCCGCATTGCATCGATTTCATCCTTGTCGCCAAGTCGATCGGGGTCGAAAGCACAGGGACTCTCTTCACCGACCGGGAACCACTGGCCGGCGGACCGTCCTACCTGTCCGATCACATCGGGCTGTACGCCCGGCTGTGTCCGAAGCGTTAGCCTTCCATATCGCAGCTTGTCTGCCCTCGGCTCCTGACAGCCGGGTTCCGCCGTCCTGCTCGATCAGCATGCCGTTGTCGTCGATCGTCACGGCGATTTCGTCGAAATCGACGAATGGCAGTCGCAGTGCCGCGGTCAAGGTCAGCGGGTCGTGCTGCATCGTCTGCGGGTAGAAGCGGGCAAGGGAACGTTCGAGCTGAGCGGCCAGGATGCCCGCCCACGTGGGGACCGAAGGGGCGCTGAGGGTCTGGTAGAGAGGGCTGGCGGGGTCGATGCCGATCTCAGAGGTCCAGTCACGTCCCTGGTGACGAACTCCGGCGTCTTCAGGCGCCCCTCGGCGACGGCCGCCAGGACTCGGCGGGCGGCCGGCAATCGGCGGTATGCGAAGTCAGTGGTGCCGATCGTCAGGTGCGAAGACGTCCCCTGGACCCCGACCGCGCTTCACCGGCCGGTCGAGGACCCCGAACACGCCGGCGAGAAAGTGCTAGAGCGTGTCGTCAAAGGAATCGCGCAGGGCCTACCGGGCGCCGCGATGCCCGCGGTGCGTCGGCGGACGCGACCGGGCCGGGGTCGGCCCGGGGGCTTTGACGACAGGTCCTAGGGGCGTGAGGTGATCTGCTGGACGGCCCAGGCGTTGCCGTCGGGGTCGGTGAAGTGGATGAAGCCGACGTTGTCAAGGTCGTCGTCCTCCCGGGCGGGGCGGGCGCCGGTCGGGCTCACCACCTGGACCTCGCTGACCTCGACGCCGCGCTCTGCCAGCCGGGCGCGGGCCGCCCGGACGTCGTTGACGACCAGTTGCAGGCCCTTCAGCGAGCCGGGGGCCATCTCCGTGAGGCCCTCGCCGATGACGATCGAGCAGCCGGACCCGGGCGGGGTGAGCTGAACGATGCGTTTGCCGTCGAAGCCGTTGATGTCGTGGTCGACGTTGAAGCCGACCTTGTCGGCGTAGAAGTCCTTGGCCTTGTCCACGTCGGAGACCGGGACGAGCACCACCTCGAGCGTCCAGTTCACCGGCTGTCTCCCTTCGGGATAAGGGGTCACCCCACGAAGGGATCGTACGTATGTTCGAAGATCCTTCTCCGGTGAACAGGGATGTCCGGGACGGGCGTGTCGTCCCGCTCAGGCGGTTTCGGGGCGCAGGGTGGCGGTGCGCAATCCGGTGAGGAAGACGGCCAGGATCAGGGCCAGCACGGCGCTGACGGCGCCGTAGACGACGATGGCGTCGCCGGGCGCCAGATAGCGGCCGAGGGCGCCGGCGCTCACCGAGCCCACGGCCTCGCCGGCGGTGTCCTGGGCCGACCACAGGGCGTTGACCCGGCCCAGGTAGCCGTCGGGGGTGTGGGTCTGGATCAGGCCGTAGCGCAGGATCTCCTCGATGGAGGCGACGAAGCCGTAGCCGAACAGGACCGCCACGGCCAGGGCCGGGTGGCGGGCCAGGCCCAGGCAGGCCAGGATCACGAAACCGGCGACGGAGGCGATCAGCAGGACCCGGCCGGGGGCGCGCAGGGCGCTGGTCCAGCCGCTGGTGACCGAGGCGAGCACCGCTCCGCAGGCCGGGGCGGCGTACAGCAGGCCGACCGTGGTGGGGCCGCCGCCGAGCTGCTCGGTGGCGAACGCCGGCATCAGCACGGGGATGCCGCCGGCCACCATGAACAGCAGGCCCAGCAGCATGAGCCCGCCCACGACCCGGTGCCCGGCCACAAAGCGCAGCCCGGCGCCGATCGCCCGCAACGGGTGCGCCGCCTCTGCACCGCCGGTTTCCTCGTCCGCTTCGGTGTTCTGGGCGGCCGGAACGGCACCGCCGGAGCCGGCGGCCGCTTCGGCGGTCTCGGCGGTCTTGCCGAGCGCGCCGCTCTCGCCCGCCCCGGCGACGACGGGCGGGCCGCCGGGCTTGAGCGGGGGCAGGGCCGTCAGCAGCCCCAGGGTGCCGAACGTGCCCGCCGCGGCGGCGGTGTAGTTCCAGCCGACCCCGAACGCCGAGATCACCACCCCGCCCAGGGCCGGGGAGAGCATCGAGCCGAGCCGGACGGTCAGCGCGTTCAGTGCCCCGGCGGCCACCAGCTTGTCCGGGCCGACCAGGGCGGGGGTGGCGGCCAGCAGGGCGGTCAGGCTGATCCCGGTGGTCACCCCGTCCCAGGCGGCCAGCACGTACAGCGCGGCCAGCGAGGGGGAGGGCAGGAAGGCGTTCAGCGCCAGCAGCGCAAAGCCGATCCCGGCGGCGATGCGGCCGCGCAGCATCAGGGTGCGCCGGTCGTTGCGGTCGGCCATCACCCCGCCCCACAGCAGCCCGGCCAGCAGGGCGAGGCCGCCGGTGCCGGACACCGCGCCCACGTGCAGGGTGGAGCCGGTCATCTGGTGGACCTGCACCGGCAGCGCCACCATCAGCATCCCGATGCCGAAGACCGACACCGTCCGGGCGATGAACACGTTGCGGAACGGCCTGCTGGTGCGCAGCGGGCTGACGTCCAAGGCCAGGCGGCGGAGCATCGTCGGGGTTCTCCTCCGGGAAGGGAGTAGCTAAGGTTAGCCTATCCTTAGTGAATCTCCAGCGGAGAGGGCAGACCGTGCGTCGCACCCTGATGAACGGAAAGATCCACCGCGCCACCGTGACACAGGCGAACCTGCACTATGTGGGTTCCCTGACGATCGACGCGGACCTGATGGCCGCCGCCGACATCGTCGAAGGAGAACAGGTCCAGGTCGTCGACGTCACCAACGGGGCCCGGCTGGTCACCTACGCCATCACCGGCGAGGCCGGCAGCGGGGTCATCGGGATCAACGGCGCCGCGGCCCACCTGGTCAAGCCGGGCGACATGGTGATCATCATTTCCTATGTCGCGCTGACCGAGGAGGAACGCCGCTCGCACCGCCCCAAGGTCGTCCACGTGGACGAACACAACCGCATCGTCGCGCTCGGGGACGATGCGGCCGAGCCCGTGCCCGGCGTGCCGGCCCAGCTTGCGGGGCGCTGAGCGATGGAAGGCTTCACCCCCTGGCCGGAGGAGCTGGCCGCGCGCTACATCGCCGAGGGCTACTGGGGCGACCACGTACTGGGCGAGGTACCCCAAGGCGACCCCGACCGCGTCGCACTGGTCGCCGGAGATGAGCGCCTGACCTACGCCGAGCTGGAGCGGCGCATCGACCGCACCGCCGCCGGCCTGCACCGCCTGGGCATCCGGCGCGGCGACCGGGTGGTGCTCCAGCTGCCCAACACCGCGTCCTTCGTCATCGTCTTCCTGGCGCTGATGCGCCTGGGAGCGCCCCCGGTGCTGGCCCTGCCCGCCCACCGGCACAGCGAGATCGGCTACCTGTGCGAGCTGGCCGAGGCCAAGGCCTACATCATCCCCGACCGGCACGCCGGCTACGACTACCGCGAGCTGGCCCGCTCCCTCGGCGGCGTGGAGCACGTCATCGTCGACGGCGAGGCCGCCGAGTTCACCCCCCTGGCCGAGCTGGACGCCGACCCCATCCCGTTGGAGCGGCCCGACCCGGCCGACGTGGGCCTGTTCCTGCTGTCGGGCGGCACCACCGGCCTGCCCAAACTGATCCCCCGGACCCACCGCGACTACGTCTACAACCTGACCGCCAGCGCCGAGGTCTGCGGCTTCACCTCCGGCACCGTCTACCTGGTGGTGCTGCCGGCCGCCCACAACTTCGCCCTGGCCTGCCCCGGCCTGCTGGGCACCCTGTCGGTCGGCGGCACGGTCGTGCTGGCCCCCTCCGGCTCCCCGGACGCGGCGTTCCCGCTGATCGAACGGGAACGCGCCACCGTCTGCGCGGTCGTCCCCCCGATCGCGCTGCTGTGGCTGGACGCGGCCACCTGGTCGGAGGAGGACCTGTCGTCCCTGCAGCTGCTGCAGGTGGGCGGCGCCAAACTGGCCACGGAACCGGCCTCCAAGATCCCCGGGGTCCTCGGCTGCAAGCTGCAGCAGGTCTTCGGCATGGCCGAGGGCCTGCTCAACTACACCCGCCTGGACGACCCGCCCGAGCTGATCGAGACCACCCAGGGCCGCCCGCTGTCCCCGGCCGACGAGATCCGCGTGGTGGACCCCGACACCGGCGAGGACGTCCCCGAAGGCGAGGTCGGCGAGCTGCTCACCCGCGGCCCCTACACCCTGCGCGGCTACTACAAGGCCCCCGAGCACAACGCCCGCTCCTTCACCGCCGACGGCTTCTACCGCACCGGCGACCTGGTGCGGCGGCTGCCGTCCGGCCACCTGGTGGTGGAGGGGCGCCACAAGGACCAGATCAACCGGGGCGGCGAGAAGATCGCCGCCGAGGAGCTGGAAGGCCACCTGATCGCCCACCCGGCCGTCCACGACGCGGCGGTCGTCGGCGTGCCCGACCCGGTCATGGGCGAACGCACCTGCGCGTTCCTCGTCGCCCGCGGCACCCCGCCCACCCTGCGGGAGGTGAAGGAGTTCCTGCGCGACCGCGGAGTGGCCGACTACAAGTGGCCCGACCGCATCGAAGTGGTCGACGCCTTCCCCCGCACCCCCGTCGGCAAGATCAGCAAGAAGGCGCTCCTCGCCATGCTGGACAAGGCCTAGCCGAAGGGCACGGACCGGCACGGGCAGCGGCCCCCGGCACGCTCGCCGGGGGCCGTTTCATTCCAGTCCGCTACTTGGCGCGATGGCATGGCCCACGTGGGAGATCGGCGCGCGGGCATACCATCGGTGAATGGCGACGCGGCTCGTGCAGATTCACATGAAGGCCCATGACGACTCTGCGCTCGGCCGGTTCTGGGCGCAGGCGCTCGGCTGGAGCCTCTCCAGCGAGGGGCCCGGCGTGACCAGCCTCGAGCCCGAGGGCTTCACCTATCCCGATCCCACCGCCGTCTGCATCGGCATCGTCGCCGACCCGAGCCCCAAGACGGTGAAGAACCGCGTGCACCTCGACCTCGCCACCACCTCGGCGGCCCACCAGGCGGACCTGGTCGCGCGTCTGGAAAACCTCGGCGCGACACCCGTCGACATCGGCCAGGGTGACGTCCCGTGGACGGTGCTGGCCGACCCGGAGGGCAACGAGTTCTGCGTGCTGGAACCCCGCCCGGTGTACCGGGACACCGGACCGGTCGCCGCGGTGGTGGTCGACTGCACCGATCCGCGGGCCATGGCCCGCTTCTGGGGCGAGGCGATGGACTGGACCGTGCACGTGGTGACCGACGAGTGCGCGGTGCTGCGTTCCGCCAAGGGCGTCGGCCCGTACCTGGAGTTCCTCCGCACGCCCGACGCCAAGACCGCAAGGAACCGCATTCATCTCGACCTGCGCCCCTACCCCGGTGACGACCAGGCGGCGGAGGTGGACCGGCTGCGGGCGCTCGGCGCCGTCGACATCGACATCGGCCAGGGCGACGTCCCGTGGACGGTGCTGGCCGACCCGGAGGGCAACGAGTTCTGCGTCCTCACCCCCATGTGAAGCAGACCCCGGTCTCGGTGCCGTCGCTTTCGCCGCTGAGAGACGCGGAAGCCGTCGGAGCCCCGCTTTTCGCGTTCCCGTAGGCCGCCTGCGGCCCTGCCGTGGCGAGGACAGCGGACGGAACCACAGCGGTGGATCGGATACCAGATGCGCTGCGACGGCGGAGCGTGCGCATGAACGTCCGATCGTCCGCCCGAACTGCGGAGGTAGCGACAGAGCAGGACAGCGGGCCGCTGCGCGCGGTGGAGAGCGGACGGCCGGCGGTGCCGGTCGCCGTGAGCGGCACCGCCGCCGCCTTCGACGCCAGAGGCCGGGCGCCGGCGTGGGGACCCGCCGACCAGACCCGCCTCTTCCTCGGTCGAGGTCCCGCCGTCCCAGGAGGAGGACACGCCGTTCGTGCGGTTCGGCGCCTGGGTGCCGGCTCTGTCGCTGCTGATCGTCCTGGCGGCGGCCGCGGCGTGGACGGCCGGACGGCGCCGGAACCCGCCCGCCCCTCAAAGGCCCGGTCCCGCCCGGGGAACGGCTGCGATCGCCGGACCGCGCCGCCGGCGCCGTTCATGATGGGACCATGCGGCAGGAACCAGACCCCGGCGAGGACTTTCTGGACGCCCTCGCCGGGCGGCTGACCGGCATGCCGGGACGGCCGGTGGCGGTGGACCTTTCCGCCGAGGACGCCTGGGAACTGGTCACGCGCCTCGACAGCGCCCTGGACGCCGACGGCGTCCAGACGCGGATGGTGCTGGGCGCGGCATGCCCGACGACCACCGAGGCCATCGCCCAGTTCGTCACGGCCATGCAACTTCCCTACCGGGCGAGCCGAAGCTGGGAGGACTTCCTCGGCGAGCTCGGCGAACGCCCTGTCTCGCAGCGGCAGTGCCTGGTGGTGACCGACGCCTGCGCCCTGCTGCGGCACGAGAGCTTCGACAGGTGGCGGGAACTGGTCGGTGGCGTCTGCGGCGGCCCGTACTGCATGGGCGGCGGCTGGACCACCCTCGTCCTGGCAGACCGAGAACCCGCCTGGCGGGAATGGGTCTTCCGGCCGGCGGCCGACACCGCCCGCCGAAGCGGCTGGGAGCTGCCCATGTTGCGGGGGAGTGCCGGGGCGTCTGGCTTTCCCTAGCGGTATCCGGTCCGGAGCTGCTGTCGAGGGGGCGATGGCGGTGGCCGGGTTGGCCGTGGCGGGGCGAGACGTCTCGCTGGGCGGGGGCGGGTTCTGGGGGATCGCCGGAAGGCGATGGTGGTGGCGACTTTGGTCGAAGAAGGGTGGCCGATCGGCGGCTGCGCCGGTTCCGGGGAGGCGGCCATGGTGGGGGCATGAGTCGCGGGATGGGCCATGGCTGCTGAGCGCGTTTCCGGTGCCGGGGTGACCGTGGTGGGGCGTGCGCGGTGGGAGCGTGCGCTGATCTGGGGTGGGTTCCCGGTCGCGGGGGCGGTGCTGGGCGGGCTGGTGTGGCTGGTGGCCGGGTGGGTGGTCGCGCTGCGGTGGGTGCCGATGCGCGGGCCGTTCGAGCTGGTGGACTCCCTGCCTGATCTGCCCGCCGCGCTGGGCTGCATGGGGCTGGGCGCGGTGGCGGGTCTGGTGCTGGCCTTCGTGGCCGAACGCGAATACGTGACCGTGGCCGTCGGCGACGATCGGGTGGTCTGCGTTCGCGATGGCGCCGAGCGGTCGGTGCCGCGGGCGTCCGTCGGGGCGGTGTTCGTGGACGAGGGACGGCTGGTGCTGCTGGACCGCCGGGGCCGGGAGCTGCTGGTGTACTCGGCCCGGGAGGGCGCCGACCTGCCGGGCACCGAGCGTCTGGCCAGGGCCTTCAAGGCGCACGGCTACCCGTGGTCGCCCGGCGGGGACCCGCACCGGGACGAGTACCGGCGCTGGGTGCCCGACATGCCCGGCCTGCCGTCGGGAGCGAACGCGCTGCTGCGCGCCCGGGCCAAAGCATTGGACAGCGGGGACGGGGAGGAGGCGGCGCAGCTTCGCGAGGAGCTGGGGCGGCTGGGCGTGGTCGTCCGGGAGGACGGCAAGAAACGCCAGTTCTGGCGCTGCGTCCCGCCGCCTTTGGGGTGAACCGGGCGTCCGGCTGCTGGGACGGCGAAGCCCGCCCCGCGCGGGGCGCGCGGGGCGGGCGGTGGAGGAGGAGAGGTCCTTCAGCGCAGCGGGACGACGTAGGGGGCGACGCTGGAGAGCTTCTCGCAGGTCTCCTCGTACTCGCGGTCGGGCGTGGAGCCGGTGACGATGCCGGCGCCGGCGCGCAGCCACGCCCGCCCGCCCTGCTGGTAGAGGGCGCGCAGCACCAGGGCCGCATCCAGCGCCCCGTCGTGGGAGACCGCCAGCACCGCGCCCGAGTACAGGCCGCGCGGCTCGTCGAGGCGGGTGATGGCCTCGATCGCCTCGGGCTTGGGGATGCCGGAGGCGGTGACGGCGGGGAAGAGCGCTTCGAAGGCGTCCCAGCAGGTGCGGCCGGGGGCCAGCCGGCCGTGCACGCTGGAGCCCAGGTGCTGCACGCTGCCCCGCTCCTTGACCGTCATGAACCCGGTGACCTGCACCGTTGCGGGCGTGCAGACCCGGTACAGCTCCTGCTGCGAGGTGCGCACCGACACCGCGTGCTCGAAGATCTCCTTGGGGTCGTTTTCCAGTTCGCGCCGCCGGGCCGCGTCGGTGTCGGCGTCCAGGCCGAAGGCGCGGGTGCCGGCCAGCGGCTGGGTCATCACCGTGCCGTCGGCGCTGGTCTGCGCCACCACTTCGGGGCTGAAGCCGGTGGCCTGGAAGCCGTCCAGGTCGAGCAGGAACGAGCGGGCCGGGGTGTTGGCGGCCCGCCCGGCCAGGAAGGTGCCGACCACGTCCACCGGGAAGCCGATCGGCAGCCGCCGGGAGACGATGACCTTCTGGTAGAGCCCGGCGCCGATCTCCTCCAGCGCCTTGGCGACGCGTTCGCGGTAGTCGTCGCCGGTGCGCACGTCCACCGGGGACGGCACCGGCGCCGGACGCGGCGCGGGGTCGGCCAGCAGCCTGCCGACCTGCTCGACTTCGGCGGCGTCCGCCCCGGTCACCACGGCGCGGCCGGCCGTTGCGCGCACCTGGAGGCGGGGGACGATGAGGTGCGCCAGCCGGGTCTGCGACCGGAGCGCCTGCGGGCAGGAGAACTCGAAGGCCACCCAGCCGTAGGCGTTCCAGGCCGGCCAGGGGGCCTCGGCGAACGCCTCCTGCAGCGCGGCCGCCGGGCGTCCCGACCAGGGGCGGACGGTTTCGGGGCGGCCCGCCCAGCGGGTGCGCACCGTCTGCGATTCCAAGGCCACCTCGCCCAGTGCGCCCCCGGCGAAAGTCCACTCACCCGGCCGTTCGTAAACGACGAAGTCCCTGAACAGCCCTGATTCCGCCAATTGGGCCATCAATTGCGGGGGGTCGGAAGTGACCTCGACCGTCAGTTCGGCCGCCTCCAGGCCGATCTCGTCCGTGCGCACACCGAAGGACACAGCAAACCCATCCTCTGCAGGATCGGACCGCTCCCGATCAACTTAGGTAAGGCTAACCTTGTGTGATTTTGATAGGCAAGGCTAACCTAACCAGCGTTTGCCACCCGGTCCTCAAGCGGGCCCCAACCGAAAGAGTTGAGCGTGCAGGAGCAGACGGCGGCACGACGACGGGAACTGATGCGGCGACTGATGGCCGAGCGCGGCATCGGCCGGGACACCTCCCGGATCGCCCCTCGCACATCGGACGGCCCGGCACCTCTTTCTTACGCGCAGCAGAGCATGTGGCTGCACCACCGGGCCTTCCCCGACAGCCCCGCCTACAACGTCTGCCTGCTGGTGCGCATGTCCGGCGACCTGGACATAAGCGCCCTGCACGCGGCGCTGCGCGGCGTGGTCCGCCGCCACGCCATCCTGCGCACCACCTACGACGACGGCCCCGTCCAGCACATCCACGACGACGACTCCCTGGACCTGCCCGTCCGCGACTACCCCGGCACCGGCGCGGACGCCGAGGCATGGGCGCGGGCACAGGCGGGCCGGATCGCGGCCCGGCCGTTCGACCTGCGCACCGAACGCCCCATCCGGGTCGAACTGCTGCGCCTCGCCCCCCGCGAGCACGGGCTGGTGGTGGTCATCCACCACATCGCCTGCGACGGCACCGTGTGGGGAACGATGTCCGGCGAACTGGCGGCGCTCTACCGCGCCGCGCTGACCGGCGAACCGGACGGCCTGGCCCCGCTGCCCATCCAGTACGCCGACTACGCGGCCTGGGAACAGCGGCGTCCCCTCTCCCGAGAAGACCTGGAGTACTGGCGGCGGCGCCTCGACCCGGCCCCCGAGCCGCTGGACCTGCCCACCGACCGGCCCCGCACCGCCACCGTCTCCGAAACCGGCGGACATCGGGTCCGCCGCTTCGACGACGCCGTCACCGCCGGCATCCGCGACCTGGCCGCCCGGGAGAACGCCACCCCCTTCATGGTGATGCTGGCCGGCTACGCCGCCCTGCTGCACCGCTACACCGGCGCCACCGACATCCCCGTCGGCTCCCTGGTGCAAAGCCGCGAACACGCCGAGACCCAGCCGCTGATCGGCCACTTCGGCAACACCCTGGTGCTGCGCACCGACCTGTCCGGCAACCCCACCTTCCGCGAGCTGCTGGCACGGGTCCGCCAGAACTGCACCGAGGACTTCGCCCACCAGGCCCTGCCCTACGACAAGATCGTCGAAGAGCTGCGACCGGCCCGCCCGCGCGGCCGCTCGCCCTACTTCGACACCATGTTCATGTACCTCGCCCACGAGATCGGCGAACTGGACCTGCCCGGCATCACCTCCTGGTGGACGCACATCCCCAGCGGCGCCGTCCACTTCGACCTGTCACTGGAGGCGTTCGCCCGCTCCCACGGCCTGGAAGTGGAGGCCACCTTCCGGCGCGAACTGTTCGACGACGAACGCATCGACGCGCTGCTGGCCCACCTGGAGACGCTGCTGCGCAGCGCCGTCACCGACCCCGGCCGCCGCATCACCGACCTGGAACTGCTCAGCGAGAGTGAGCGGCGGCAACTGGCGGAGTGGAACGCCACCGACCGGCCCGTCCCCGCCACCACCGTGGTCGAGCTGTTCGAACAACAGGCCGCCCGCACCCCCGACGCCATCGCCGTCGAAAGCGAAACCGGCACCCTCACCTACGCCGAACTGGACCGCCGCGCCTCCGGCCTGGCCGCGCTGCTGCGCGCCCGCGGCGCCGGCCCCGGCAAGGTCGTGGCACTGGCCCTGCCGCGCACCGGCGACCTGGTCGCCGCGGTGCTGGCCGTGCTCAAGTCCGGCGCCGCCTACCTGCCGCTGGACCTGGACCACCCGGCCGACCGCCTGGCCTACATGCTTCAGGACGCCGCCCCGCTGTGCACGCTGGCGACCGAGCAGACCCGCGCCGTCCTGCCCGACGACGCCGAGGTGCTGGTGCTCGGCGACCGGACGCCCGCCCCCGCCCCCTCCCGGCCCGTCACCGGCGACGACCTGGCCTACGTCATCTACACCTCCGGCTCCACCGGACGGCCCAAAGGCGTGGCCGTCCCGCACGCGGCGCTGACGAACTTCCTGCTGATGCAGCGGGAAGAACTCGCCCTGCGCCCCGGCGACCGCCTGGTCGCCGTCACCACCATCGCCTTCGACATCGCCGCCCTGGAGCTGTACGTGCCGCTGATCAGCGGCGCCACCGTCGTGCTGGCCTCCCGCAACGCCGTGCGCGACCCGGCCGCGCTGGCGGAACTGCTGGCCGACGCCACCATCGTGCAGGCCACCCCGTCCCTGCTGGGCTCCCTGGACCCGGCCGCCCTGCAAGGCCTGCGGGTACTGGTCGGCGGCGAGGCCCTGCCGGCCGCCCTCGCCGACACCCTCACCCGCGTCGCCTCCCGCGCCACCAACGTCTACGGCCCCACCGAGGCGACCATCTGGGCGACCTCCGCCGAACTGCCCTCCACCGGCATCGGCCGCCCCTTCTGGAACACCCGCGCCTACGTGCTGGACGCCTCGCTGCGGCCCGTCCCGCCCGGCGTCCCCGGCGAGCTGTACCTGGCGGGCGCCCAGCTCGCCCACGGCTACATCGGCCGCCCCGACCTGACCGCCGAACGGTTCGTCGCCGACCCGTTCGGCCCGCCCGGCACCCGCATGTACCGCACCGGCGACCTGGCCCGCTGGAGACGCGACGGGACGCTGGAATACCTGGGCCGCACCGACGACCAGGTCAAGATCCGCGGCTTCCGCATCGAACCGGGCGAAGTGCAGGCGGTGCTGGCCGCCCAGCCCGGCGTCGCCCAGGCCGCCGTGATCGTCCGCGAGGACCGGCCCGGCGACAAACGCCTGGTCGGCTACCTGGTGCCCGGCCCCGAAGGGCTGGACGAGACGGCCGTCCGCGCCGCCGCCGCCCGCGCCCTGCCCGAGTACATGCTGCCTTCTGCCCTGGTCGTCCTGGACGCCCTGCCCCGCACCGTCAACGGCAAACTGGACCGGCGCGCCCTGCCCGCCCCGCACCTGGAAACCGGCGGGCGCCGCCCCCGCGACGCCCGCGAAACGGCCCTGTGCGAACTGTTCGCCGAAGCACTCGGCGTGGACGAGGTCGGCATCGACGACGACTTCTTCGCCCTCGGCGGCCACTCCCTGCTGGCCGCCCGCCTGGCCGGCCGCATCCGCGCCGCCCTCGGCGCCGAATTGACCATCGCCGACGTCTTCGAAGCCCCCACCGTCGCCCAGCTGGCACCCCGCCTGGTGGAGGGCACCCGCACCCGGGTGCGCGACGTGACCCGGCCCGAGGTCGTCCCCGCCTCCGCCGCCCAGCGCGGACTGTGGCTGGAAGAACGCATGCACGGCCCGTCCGTCTCCTACACGGTGCCGCTGGGCGCCCGGCTGCGCGGCCCGCTGGACGTCGCCGCCCTGCGCGCCGCGTTCGGCGACGTGGTCGCCCGGCACGAGGCGCTGCGCACCCTGCTGGTCGAAGGCCCCGACGGGCTGCCGATCCAGCGCGTCCTGCCGCCCGGCGGGGAACTTTTCGAGGTCCGTGACCTGCGCGGACTGCCCGCCGACCAGGTCGCCGAGGCGGAGGCGCAGGCGGCGCGGCACCGCTTCCGCCTCGGCGTCGACCTGCCGATCCGGGCCACGCTGCTGCGGGTGGACGACGAGGCGTGGACGCTGATCCTGCTGCAGCACCACGCCGCCGCCGACGAATGGTCCTTCACCCCCCTGCTGGCCGACCTGTCCCGCGCCTACGCCGCCCGCGCACAAGGACGGGAACCCGACTGGGCGCCGCTGCCCGTCCAATACGCCGACTACACCGTCTGGGACGCCGCCCAAGACCACACCCACCAGCTCGACCACTGGGAACGGGCCCTGGCCGGGCTGCCGGAGGAGACCACCCTGCCACCGGACCGCCCCCGCCCGGCCGAGGCCGGCCACCGCGGCGACCAGGTGACCTTCCAGCTCCCGCTGGACGGGGTGCGCGAGCTGGCCCGCAGCACCGGCACCAGCGTGTTCATGGTGCTGCACGCGGCCATGGCGGCCGTGCTGCAGCGGGCCGGCGCCGGCGACGACATCGCCTTGGGCACCCCCATCGCCGCCCGCCCCGACGAGGACCTGGCCGACCTGGTCGGCGTGTTCGTCAACCTGCTGGTGCTGCGCACCGACCTGTCGGGCGACCCGACCTTCACCGAGCTGCTGCAACGGGTCCGCACCGCCGACCTGGACGCCTTCGCCCACGCCGACGTCCCCTTCGAGCAGGTCGTCGAACGGCTGGCCCCCGAACGGTCCCTGGCCCGCAGCCCGCTGTTCCAGGTGATGATCGTCCACCAGCGCCTGGCCGACGCCCGCCTGAAGCTGCCCGGCGTGGAGGCCGAGCCGTTCCTGCCGAAGACCGGCGGCGTCAAGTTCGACCTGGACGTCTACTTCGCCGAAGGCGACGACCGCATCGAGGGCGTGGCCGCCTACGCCACCGACCTGTACGACCGGGAAACCGTCACCGCCCTGTTCGACCGGCTCGCCGCCCTGCTCACCCGGGCCGTCCGCCACCCCGGCCGGCGCCTGTCGCAGCTCCTGCCGCCCTTCGACCACCCCGACACCGCCCGCGACTTCGGCGGCCGCACCGTCGCCGACCTGTTCGCCGAACAGGCCGCCCGCACCCCGGACGCCCCCGCCCTGATCCTGCCCGGCGGGAGCGGGCAGGCGGCGGCCACCGCGGAAAACGACCCGGCCGGCCGGTCGCCCCAGGACGTGGTGATCAGCTACGCCGAGCTGGACCGCCGGGCCGAGGAACTGGCCGACCGGCTGGCCGCGGCCGGGGCCGGACCCGAGCAGGTGGTGGCCATCGCCCTGCCGCGCTCGGCGGAGTTCGTCACCGCACTGCTGGCCGTGATCAAAACCGGCGCGGCCTACCTGCCGATCGACGTGACCTACCCGCAGGCCCGCATCGACCACATGCTGCAGGCCGCCCGGCCGTTGCTGGTGCTCGGCCGGGACGAACCCCCGGCCGACGCGCCGCCCCGCGAACGCGTCGAAATCCTGCCCGACCACCCCGCCTACGTGATCTTCACCTCGGGCTCCACCGGCACGCCCAAGGCGGTCGTCGGCACCCAGCGGGCCCTGGCCAACCGCCTGGCCTGGGGCCTGGACCTGGTCGAACCCGGCATGCGGGTGGCCAAGAGCTCCCCGGCGTTCATCGACGGCACCACCGAACTCCTCGGCGGCCTGCTCGCCGGCGACCCGGTGCTGATCGCCGACGACGCCACCGCCACCGACCCCGTGGCCCTGGCCGAACTCATCGACCGCTACCGGGCCCGCACCGTCACCGTCGTGCCGAGCCTGCTGGCCGCCCTGCTGGAAGCCGGCGACCTCGGCTCGGTCACCACCTGGATCAGCAGCGGCGAGGCCCTGCCCGCCGGCCTGGCCGACCGCATCGGCGCCCGCCTGATCAACCTGTACGGCTGCTCGGAGGCCGCCGGCGACAGCCTGATCGCCGAAGGCACCGCCACCTTGCACCCCATCGCCAACACCACCGCCTACGTGCTGGACGACGCCCTGCGCGAAGTGGAGGTCGGCGAACTGTACCTGGCCGGCGACGGCCTGGCCCGCGGCTACCTGAACGACCCGGCCCGCACCGCCGAACGCTTCGTCGCCAACCCCTTCGGCCCGCCCGGCTCCCGGCTGTACCGCACCGGCGACCGGGTGCGCCGCCGCCGCGACGGCGGCCTGGAGTTCCTCGGCCGCGCCGACGACCAGATCAAAATCCGCGGCTTCCGCATCGAACCCGGCGAGATCGAAGCGGTACTGGCCGCCCAGCCCGGCGTCCGCCGCGCCGCCGTGACCGCCCACTCCGGCCGCCTGGTCGGCTACCTCGTCGGCGACGCCGACACCTCGGCCCTGCACGACCGCCTGCGCGAGCTGCTGCCCGACTACCTGGTCCCCTCCGACCTGGTCGTCCTGGACGAGCTGCCGCTCAACCCCAACGGCAAGATCGACCGCCGCGCCCTCCCCGAACCCGGCCGCACCGGCCGCGGACGCGCCCCCCGAACCGAGGCCGAACGCACCCTGGCCGCCCTGGTCACCGAACTCCTCGGCCGCGACGGCATCGGCGCCGACGACGACTTCTTCCGCATCGGCGGCGACAGCATCAGCGCCGCCCTCCTGGTCGCCCGCGCCCGCCGCACCGGCCTGACCTTCACCGTCCGCGACGTCTTCCGCCTGCGCACCATCGCCGCCCTGGCAGAGGCCGCCCAGCCCGTTGAGACGGCCCCGTCCACCGGTGCACAGCCCGAGCCCGGGACCGCCGCCACCTCCGCCGGGGCCGATGGCGCAGCCGCCGCACCAACCGGTGCCTCGGCCGCCGGAACGGGCGGCCCGCCCGCCGGGCCGGCTGAAACGGGCAGCGGTGCCGGTGCCGCGCCTGGTGGTCGGGGCGCCGTGTCGGCTGGTGTCTTGGGTGCCGGGGCGGGTGGCCTGTCGGCTGGGACGGGTGATGGTGCCGGTGCCGCGTCCGGTGGCCGGGACGTTGCGGCGGCCGGTGCCTTCGGTGCCGGGATGGGCCGCGCGGCGGCCGGGGCGTCTGCGGACCCGGTCGGTGAGGTGGAGCTGCCGCTGTCGCCGCTGCAGGAAGGGCTGCTGTTCCACCTGCTGATGGCCGGGGAAGGCCGCGACATCTACGTCCAGCAGGCCGTGGTGACGCTCTCCGGGCCGCTGCAGCCGGAGCGGATGGCCGATGCGGCGCGGCGCGTGCTGGAGAAGTTCCCCAACCTGCGGGCGGGTTTCCGCACCGACGGGGCGCGCACCGTCCAGTTCATCCCCGAACACTTCGACGTGCCCTGGACCTACGCCGAGGTCCGCACTCCTGAGGAACTCGAAGCGTTCATCGAAGAGCAGCGGGCCCGGCCCTTCACCCCCGACCGGCCCCCGCTGATCCGCTTCGGCCTGGCCCGGGTCGGCGAAGGCGACTACCGGCTGGTGCTGACCTCAGAGCTGATCCTGCTGGACGGGTGGTCCGGCGGCCTGCTGATCGGCTCGCTCATGGAGTTCTACACCGACCCGGCCGCCGAGCACGCCCGCCCCGTCACCCCGTTCACCGCCTACCTGGACTGGGTCGGCGGACGCGACCGGCAGGCCGCCCTGGAGGCCTGGCGGCACGCCCTGTCCGGCTTCGACACCCCCGCCCTGCTCAAACCCGAACTGCTGGACCGCCCCGCCGACCTGGCCGACGCCGGGGAGATCCACCGGCCCCTGCCGCCCGGCCTGATCGACCGGCTGGAGGCGCTGGCCCGCGACCGCGGCATCACCCTCGGCACCGTCTACCAGACCGCCTGGGGCCTGCTGCTGATGGCGCTGACCGGCCGCGACGACGTGGTCTTCGGCGTGTCGGTGTCCGGCCGGCACCCGGAGGTGGACGGCGTGGAATCCATCGTCGGCCTGCTGTTCAACACCGTCCCGGTGCGCGTCCAGGCCGGCCCGGCCGACCCACTGGCCACGGTGCTGGAACGGGTGCAAAACGCCCACGCCGACCTGTTCGACCACTTCCACGTCACGTTGACCGACATCCAGCAGGCCACCGGGCTGGGGACGATGTTCGACACCTTGTTCGTCTTCCAGAACTTCCCCGGCATCCCCACCGACCGCGCCTTCGGCCCCGGCCGGGATGTGCGCCTGGTGGAACGGCAGGTCCGCGACGCCACCCACTACCCGATCACCATGGTCGCCGAGCCCGACGCCCACCTGCGGGTGATGTACCGCGGCGACGCCTTCACAGAACCGGAGGTCCACCGCCTCACCGACCGCTACGTGCAGATCCTGCAGGCCATCGCCGAGAACCCCGACACCCCCTGCCACCGCCTGGATGCGCTGCTGCCGGACGAGCACGAGCAGATCCGCCGCACCTGGGCCGAGGCCGAACACCCGGTGCCCGACCTGACCATCGCCGAGCTGCTGGCCGAACGGGCCCGCCAGATCCCCGACGAGATCGCCCTGGTCTCCCAGCCGGACGTCCGCCTCACCTACGCCGAACTGATCGGCGAGGTCAACCGGCTGGCCCGGCTCCTCAAACAGCACGGCGCCGGACCGGAGAAAGTGGTGGCGCTGGCGCTGCCCCGCTCCGCCCAAATGGTGATCGCCCTGTTCGCCGTGCTGCGGACCGGCGCCGCCTACCTGCCGCTGGAACTGGACTACCCGGCCGAACGGCTCAACTACATGATCGCGGACGCGGGCCCGTCCTGCCTGGTCTCCCACCGCGACATCGCCGCCGGACTGGACTACGACGGCCCGGCGATCCTCCTGGACGACCCGCACACCCGAAACCGCCTGGCCGCCCTGCCCGGCACCGACCTCACCGACGAGGAACTGCCCGGCTTCACCCGCACCACCCCCGGCCGGCTGGAACACCCCGCCTACGTCATCTACACCTCAGGCTCCACCGGACGCCCCAAAGGCGTCATCACCCCCTACCGGGGCCTGACCAACATGCAGTACAACCACCGCGCCAACATCTTCGACCCGGTGGTCAGCGCGGCCGGCCGACGCCTGAAGATCGCCCACACCGTCTCCTTCTCCTTCGACATGTCCTGGGAGGAGCTGCTGTGGCTGATCGAAGGCCACGAGGTGCACGTCTGCGATGAGGACCTGCGCCGCGACGCCGAAGCCCTCACCGCCTACCTGCAAGAACACAAGATCGACGTCATCAACGTCACCCCCACCTACGCCCAGCAGCTCCTGGAGGAAGGACTCCTGGACGGCGCGCACCGCCCCCCGCTGGTGCTGCTCGGCGGCGAAGCCGTCCCGGTCGCGGTGTGGGAACGCCTCGCCCAAGCCGACGGCGTCCTCGGCTACAACCTCTACGGCCCCACCGAGTACACCATCAACACCCTCGGCGGCGGCACCGAAGACAGCGCCACCCCCACCGTCGGCAAACCCATCTGGAACACCCGCGGCTACGTCCTCGACCCCTGGCTGCGCCCCGTCCCGCCCGGCACCCCCGGCGAGCTGTACATCGCCGGCGCCGGACTGGCCCGCGGCTACCTGGGCCGCCCCGACCTGACCGCCGAACGCTTCGTCGCCGACCCCTTCGGCCCGCCCGGCGGACGCATGTACCGCACCGGCGACCTGGTCCGCGTCCGCGAAGACGGCAACATCGACTTCCTGGGCCGCACCGACGACCAAGTCAAGATCCGCGGCTACCGGGTCGAACTGGAAGAGGTCGAAGCGGCACTGGCCGCCGAACCCGGCGTCGGCCAGGCCGCCGTGGTCACCGCCGACACCGACGTGCCCGGCGTCAAACGCCTCATCGGCTACATCGTCCCCGACGGCCAGGCCCGCCCCGGCGCCGCCGAGGAACAGCTCACCGAGTGGCGCCAAATCTACGACGACGAGTACACCCAGGTCGGCACCGCCGTCCACGTGGAGGAATTCGCCGGCTGGACCAGCAGCTACGACGGCCGGCCCATCCCCCTGGAACACATGCGGGAATGGCGCGATGCCACCGTCGCCCGCATCCGCGCCCTGCAGCCGCGCCGCATCCTGGAGATCGGCTGCGGCACCGGGCTGCTGCTGTCCAAACTCGCCCCCGAGGCCGAAAGCTACTGGGCCACCGACTTCGCCGGCCCCGTCATCGCCAAACTGCACAAGGACGTGGACCCGTCCTGGCCGGTGACGCTGCGCTGCCAGGCGGCCCACGACTTCACCGGCCTGCCGAAGGACTTCTTCGACACCATCGTCATCAACTCAGTGGCCCAGTACTTCCCCACCGCCGACTACCTGGCCGACGTCATCACCCGGTCCCTGGACCTGCTCGTCCCCGGCGGACGCCTGTTCCTCGGCGACATCCGCGACCTGCGGACGCTGCGCGCCTTCCACGCCGCCATCCAGCTCGGCCGCGGCGGCGGCGACCTGCCCGCCATCGACCGCGCCGTCCGCATGGAAAAGGAACTCCTGCTCGACCCGGCGTTCTTCACCTCCCTGAACCTGCCGGCCCGAGTGGAGATCCGCACCAAACGCGGCGTCCACCACAACGAACTGACCCGCCACCGCTACGACGTCATCGTCCACAAGCCGCCGTTCGACGGGCCGTCCGGCGACACACCCGTGATCGAATGGAACGGCCTGGAGGACCTGAAGAAACGCCTGCCCGGCCGGCTGCGGGTCCGCGGCATCCCCGACCCCCGGCTCTCCGGCGAGATCGCGGCACTGCGCGCCCTGGAGAACGGAGCACCCCCCGACGAGGCCCGCACCCTGCTGCAGGCCCCGCCACAGGGCGTCGAACCCGAGACGCTCTACAAACTGGACCCCGAGGTGATCATCACCCCGTCCGAGCAGATCGGCCACTACGACGCGGTGTTCGGTGGGGGAGAAGCCTGCCTCCCGGCCGTCCCCGGCCGCACCTACGCCAACAACCCGGCCGCCGCCCGCGACCACGGCGCCCTGGCCGGACGAGTCCGCGAAGGCTTGAAGGCCAAACTCCCCGGCTACATGGTCCCCAGCGTGATCATGACGCTGGACGCACTCCCCCTGACCGTCAACGGCAAACTCGACCGCCGCGCCCTGCCCACCCCCGACGCCGGCAGCGGCCCCCGCGGCACCGGCCGCCCCCCGCGCACCCCGGTCGAACGCCTGCTGTGCTCGCTGTTCGCCGAGGTCCTCCAGGTCAAGGAGGTCGGCATCGACGACAACTTCTTCGACCTGGGCGGCCACTCCCTGCTGGCCACCCGCCTCATCGGCCGGGCCCGCACCGTGCTGCGCGGCGAGCTGGCCATCCGCGACCTGTTCGAAGCCCCCACCGTCGCCGAACTGGCCGAACGCATCCACAGCCGCGCCGACGCCACCGAGGAACGCCCCGCCCTCACCCCCCGGCCCAGGCCGGAGCACATCCCGCTGTCGTTCGCCCAGCACCGCCTGTGGCTGCTGGACCAGCTCTTGCGCGAGGACGACGGCCCCCGCTCGGCCTACCACCTGCCCCTGGGGGTGTACCTGCGCGGCGAACTGGACCTGGAGGCGCTGGAGGCGGCGATCTGGGACGTCATCGCCCGCCACGAAACGCTGCGGACGGTCTTCGCCGACCACGACGGCACCCCCTACCAGCGGATCCTCCCGCCCGACCAGGCCCGTCCGCCGCTGGAGATCGACCCCTGCACCCCGCAGGAATTCATCGAACGCCCCTTCGACCTGGCTCGTGACATCCCGCTGCGCGCGGCGGCGTTCCGCACCGGCGACCGCGAACACCTCCTGCTGGCGGTCTTCCACCACATCGCCTTCGACGAGGGCTCCTTCGGCCCGTTCTCCCGCGAGGTCGTCGAGGCCTACACCGCCCGCCGCCAAGGCAAGGCCCCCGACTGGGAGCCCCCGGCCGTCCAGTACGCCGACTACACCCTCTGGCAGCGGGAACTGCTCGGCGACCCGCTGGACCCCGGCAGCCTCCACGCCCGCCAGCTCGCCTACTGGGCCCAGGCCCTCTCCGGCATCCCCGAGGAGATCCCGCTGCCGGTGGACCGCCCCCGCCCCGGCACGGTCGGCCAACGCGGCGGCACCGTCATCCGCGACCTGCCCCCGTCCCTGGTCAAGGCCGTCCGCCGCCTGGCCCGCGAAGGCGGAGCCACCGTCTTCATGGTCGGCCAGGCCGCGGTGGCCGCCCTGCTGCACCGCATGGGCGCCGGCGACGACATCCCCCTGGGCAGCCCCGTCGCAGGCCGCACCGACGAGGCCCTGGGCAACCTGGTCGGCTTCTTCGTCAACACTCTGGTGCTACGCGCCGACTGCTCCGGCAACCCCACCTTCGCGGAGCTGCTGTCGCGCATCCGCGAGGCCGACCTGGCCGGCCTGGCCAACCAGGACCTCCCCTTCGAAGCCCTGGTGGAGGCCCTGCGCCCCCGCCGCGTCCCCGGCCGCAACCCCCTGTTCCAGGTGATGGTCGGTTATGAGAACCAGGCAGGCTCCGAGGTCCGCTTCCCCGACCTGGAACAGCGCAACGCCCTGGTAGGCCCATCCGCCGCCAAGTTCGACCTGGACTTCATCTTCCGGGAAGAACCCAACGGCGGCCTCCGCCTGGTCCTGGACTACTCGGCCGACCTGTTCGACGAATCCACCGCCGACACCATGGCTTCAGGCCTGCTAGATCTGCTGGAGAAGGTGACAACCGACTCGACCATCCCCCTAAGCGCCCTCCCGTCCCCCTTGACGGCCCGCACCGTCACCGGCCCCGACCGGCAGACCACCACCGACCACCACGACGACCGCCAGGCGACCTTCTGCCGCATCTTCGCCGAGGTCCTGGGGGTGGACGCGGTAGGCCCGGACGATGACTTCTTCGACCTGGGCGGCCATTCCCTTTTGGCGATGAAGCTGGTCCGCCGCCTCCGCCAAGAGCCGGGCTGCGAGCACCTGAAGGTGGCGACCTTGATGACCGCTCCCTCAGTGAACGCCCTGCTTAGTCGGTTGTCCTGATCCCACCCGGTGGCAGCTCAGCGCTGGGCGGCCACCGGACAGGCCACACCCACAGCGAGGAGGTGATGCGGACCTCCTCGCGATCATCCCCGCGGGTTGGCCTGAGGCCAAGGTTGCTTCTTGCTCACAAGACATGCATTGCCTGTGTCGTTCGCTGCATCTGTCAGGCCATGCCGGGTGGGGCCTGGGGCTACTGCCGGGCGCAGCGCGGGCACGGCCTGGACGAGCCGTCCGGAGACAGCAGCCTCCTCGCCCCGAAACAGGCACTGCATACGGCTGCGGAGGTGAGAGTGGCCGCCGGCAGCGGCCCGTGCACCGCTTCGTCGTACTCCTCACCGTCCTCGGGGATACGGGTGCCGTCCGGCCGGTAGCGCGGCTGTGGTGGGGGCGGGTCGGCTAGGCCAGTGCCACGGCAGTCCTCACACTGGATGCTGATCCACGCACTGCCCTTCCGGCCGGTCATGACGATCTCGCCGCGCCCCCGGCAGGCCGGGCAAGGAGCCTCGTGGAGATCGTTCACTTCCGCTCCCCGCTTCCGTTACAGTCCCAGCATTTGATCCACCGTTTGGGCTTGGCTTTGCCCGGTTGGCCGTTGCCGTATTCCCACCATCCGCCTTGGCCGTTGCAGGTGGCGCACGGGTCTGGCTTGGGGGTGTCATTACGGCCCATGGGGCGATGGTGACACACCTACCCCGCCCGATTACCCGGATACGCTGACAATATAGCTCTGCGGAGAGTGGCAATTGCGCACAACCACTCCTCGTCTCCCGTCCCCGTAACGCCCCATACCGCAAGACGCGGCGGCCATGCCAAGCCGCGCTCGCCGCCTACTGGGCCGCCCTCCCAGACTGGCACGATGCGCGGGGAGCAGCTGGCGGTGGATGGGCTGATGATCGTCGCGTCGGGACCATCCCCGCGTGCGCGGGGAGCAGCCGCTCCCCCACGGGGGATGTCACTGTCCGTCAGGACCATCCCCGCGTGCGCGGGGAGCAGGGCGGCCCCGGCGGGGTCGGCGAAGGCGGCCAGGGACCATCCCCGCGTGCGCGGGGAGCAGGCCGCGTGGGCGGTCCGCGGAGCGCAGGAATGGGGACCATCCCCGCGTGCGCGGGGAGCAGAATATAGGCGATGTGGTGCTCATAGTCGGCCAGGGACCATCCCCGCGTGCGCGGGGAGCAGGCCACCAGCAGCTCCAGCGCGTCTCCGACCCGGGGACCATCCCCGCGTGCGCGGGGAGCAGGTGAGGTCGACCTCGGCCTGGACAGCATCCAGGGGACCATCCCCGCGTGCGCGGGGAGCAGGCAGCATCTTTGCCCGGGGTGCCGTCTGGGGCGGGACCATCCCCGCGTGCGCGGGGAGCAGCTGGGGCTGTCACCTCGCAACGCGGATGATGCGGGACCATCCCCGCGTGCGCGGGGAGCAGCGGCCCGCCCCGGGCGCATCGGGTGGCGGGCCGGGACCATCCCCGCGTGCGCGGGGAGCAGGGCTCCTTCCGTATCGGAACGGCGGGTCAGGCGGGACCATCCCCGCGTGCGCGGGGAGCAGGCCGCGTGGGCGGTCCGCGGAGCGCAGGAATGGGGACCATCCCCGCGTGCGCGGGGAGCAGGGCCCCCTTGCCCCACAGCACTGCAAAACATTGGGACCATCCCCGCGTGCGCGGGGAGCAGAACCACGGCCGCACCATCCCCGCCTACGACCTGGGACCATCCCCGCGTGCGCGGGGAGCAGACGTACACCGGTGCCCGCCGGGACAGCCCGGCGGGACCATCCCCGCGTGCGCGGGGAGCAGCCGCGATCGAAGTCGGCGAGCGCGTCCCGAGCGGGACCATCCCCGCGTGCGCGGGGAGCAGCCTTGCGAGCCGTGCGCGGATCTCGGCGGCCCGGGACCATCCCCGCGTGCGCGGGGAGCAGCCCTCTGGGACCACCACGGTCCCGACGACGACGGGACCATCCCCGCGTGCGCGGGGAGCAGCCCCCCGGGTATGCACGCACGGTCGTGTAACGGGGACCATCCCCGCGTGCGCGGGGAGCAGCGCATTCCATCGCAGACCGAGCTGGAGCAGGAGGGACCATCCCCGCGTGCGCGGGGAGCAGACTGGCTGACCTGCGGGTTTATCTCAGGAGGATGCCAGAATCCATTACTTTTTTCGATCTGGACATATCGGGCGCTGTCCTGTTGGGGTCTCTTCTTTGCCGGTGTCCGTATGAGTGGTTGTGTACAGGGTTAGCCGTGCGTCGGGGGCGGCTTGGATGCCTGGCCATCTCTGTGTCCGGTGGCAGCAGAAGCAGTTGGGATGCTGATCAGAAGTCGTACGTGCCTTGCTTGATCTCTGCTAGAAGCCTGCCCCAGGCTTCTCGTTTCATGGCCAGGAAGCCAGCGCCGGGATTCTTGGAGTCGCGGATGGCGGTCGTAGAGTCCAGGTGAGCGACCTCTACGCACTCACCCCCGGAGCTGCCGCTGTGGGAGCTCCTACGCCACGTAGCGTCGTGCACGCTGTAGTGAGCCATCGCAGACTCCGTCTCTCACGCCAGTTCTGCGGCGGTCTTCTCGATGAGGGCGACTGACTCCTCCGGGCTGAGTGCATCTGCCCGGAATGTGTCGAATGTCAATCTATGTATCGCGATCTCTGCCTCTCTGTCCATAACAAGTGAGCCAGCTCGATTCTCGACGTAGACATACTCGGCAAGAGCGGCTTTGCCGAGGTCGAGCGACAGGAGGGTGAAAGGGCCGCCCACCGCCGGATGCGCGCCGGTGGTGAACGGCAAGACCTGCAGCTTGATATTGCGCTGGCGTGCCCTGGCCGCGAGGGCTTCGAGTTGGGCTCGCATGATCTTGGGACTGCCCACGATTCGGCGTAGCACGGCCTCGTTGAGGACGGCCCAGTACTGTACGGGGTCCTCTCCGCCGAGGATCACCTGACGGGCCAGTCTGGCTTCGACGCGCTGCTGGATCTCTTCCTCTGCGGGAGGACGCGGCTCGGCCGACAGGATGGCGCGGGCATAGTCGGGGGTCTGGAGCAGGCCGGGTACCCACTCGCTGGCGTAGACGTGGATCTCGGTGGCCTCGGCCTCCAGGCCCAAGTAGAGCTCAAAGCCGGGGTGTAGCACCTCGCCGTAGCGCTGCCACCACCCGCGCTGACGGGCTGCTTTGGCCAGCTCGGTCAGCTGCCGGGCCTCCTCGGGCGTTGCCTGGTACAGCTCGATCAGCCGTTCCAGTACCCGCGTGGACACGGAGCTCTGGCCGGTCTCCATGCGGCTGATGGTCGAGTCGGTGCGTGCGATGTGGCGGGCTGCGTCGTCTGCCGAGATCCCGGCTCGGGTGCGCAGCTCGCGGAGCCGGATGCCCAGCATGATCCGCCGGACTGTGGGGCTCTCGGGGCGTGGCATGGCGACCTCCTCCGCTCCTTTGGCGTCATTCTGCACTCCCATGTGTGCAGAGCGTGTGTCTTTGGCGGAAGAAATCCCAAACTGATTTCCCAAATGGGATTGCATTTGATCTTGGGGGCGTTCAGGATCTCTCTTGTCTGCACTCACCGTGATCTTTTCGGGGCTCACGGTGATCATCGGTATGGCTCGTGGGCTTCTGCCTCATCGCCCCCTGGAGGTAGCTCCTGATGGGACACGATCAACCCCCCACCCTGGTCACCGGCGGTGCGCACGCCTGGCGGCTGCCGCCCGACGAACGCGGGCCGGCGATGGCGCGCTCACTGCTGGCACAGGCCATGGCTGCTCTCGGCCTGGACCAGGAGGTGATCGAGGACGGCAGGCTCGCCGTGTCCGAGATCGCCACCAACGCGTTGCGGCATGCCCGGCCCGCACCGGGTGCCGCTCCGGTCGTCCCGCCGGAGCTGTGGGTCTGGGCGCGGACCGTGCCCGCCCCTCAGCTCGTCGTCTCCGTCTTCGACGGTGCCCGCTCCCTGCCGCCCCGGCCCGGCCGGGGCGGCCTGCTGGAGGAGTCCGGCAAAGGGCTGGCCCTGGTCGCCGAGGTCGCCGCCGACTGGGGGTATGGGCCGTCCCGTTCCCTGCTGGCCGACCCTCCCGTTCCGGGCAAGGCGGTCTGGTTCGCCCTGCCGCTGCCACCCGATTGGCCCGGCCGTACGGTCACCGTTCACCCTGATGCCGCCGCGCGCTGCTTAATGCGGGTGCTGGCCCGCCGCGGCCTGCACGGCAGGCACAGTGGCACCGGTGCCCTGTCGGTGCTGGAGCTTCCCGGGCTCAACGTGTGGGTTCTGCCCGGCTGCTTTTCCTGGCAGCCTCGTCCCGATCGGCTGATCCGCCATCCCCTCATCGATCTGCAGGAGACCGCCGAGCGGATCATCCGTCATCTGGACGGCTCCTCTTCTTCGATGCCTGCTTCTTGAGGGGTTCGCTGCGCCGCCGGTCCGTCTAGGGAAGCCGAGGGCTTGTCAAAGACGCGAGTGCCCTGCCGGGACGGTCCTTCTCGCTGTCGCTTTCACTCCTGACTGTCACTGCTCATCCGGAGATCTTAACTACTGTGAGTCATCTATAAGTAACGACGGGTAGTTAAAGTTTGTCGCTCGGTGACAGATCCGGCCGGGAGGTCACCGAGGGGCGGATCGCCGGAAGATGCGAAAGGAGCGCAGAAGGCGATGGTGGGCACCAGGGTGCACTGGACGGGAGTCTTAGCGGGAAGCGCCGTCCTGGCGGGTGCTCTGTGGACGCCCGCGGTCGGGCAAGAGACCGTCCTCCCGGAGGGAAGGTGGGCTCCGGTGGCCGTGCGGGCTCCGGCCGGTGCGCAGGCCGAGCGTCTTTCGCAGGTCGAGCGCCGCGATCAGGCCGGCGGCGCGCTCTTTCGGGCGGGGCCGGCGCGGCTGGTGCTTCCGGCGGTGCCCGCGGACGTCCCGAGGCGGACGATGACCGGGATGGCCGGTGGTGTGCCGGCCAGCAGGGCGGTGGGCAGGGTGTTCTTCACCGACGCGGCGTCGGGGCGCCGTTCCTCCTGCTCGGCCTCGGTGGTCGCCAGCGACTCGGGGAACCTGCTCCTCACCGCGGGGCATTGCGTGTACAGCCGCGGCTGGCACCGTGACTGGATCTTCGTCCCCTCCTATGACCAGGGCAAGCGGCCCTTTGGGGTGTGGCGGGCGGAGTGGTTCGTCACCCCCTCCCGGTGGATCACCCATGGACGGCCCGAGGACGATGTGGCCTTCGTGAAGGTGGCCTCGTCCGGAGGCGTCAGGATTCTCGACAGGGTCGGCGGCAACGGCATCCGGCCGGGGGCCGCCACGGGCAGGCGGCGGACGGTCCTCGGCTACCCGTTCCTGCCGCCCTACCGGGGCGACCGGCAGCACTACTGCGAAGGCGTCACCCGGTCGGAAGGGCGGCGCATGCGGATGGCGTGCCGGCTCACCACCGGTGCCAGCGGCGGTCCCTGGCTGGACTCCTATGACCGTTCGACCGGGTTCGGTTACATCGGCGGTGTCACCACGAACACCGATCTGGCCAACACCACGCTGTGGAGCCCGCTGCTTGGCGGGGACGTGTGGACGCTCTACCGGTACGCCGATCAGCTTCGGTGAAATCACCGGCGAAGCGCCCCGCCGCCCGGGAGGAGATCCCCGGGCTGCGGGGCGCTGCGGGTGTCAGCGGGCGGTGCCTGCGGGCGGGTCCAGCCACAGGCGCGGGGCCGCCGGGTCGCCGAGCCGCCGCAGGAAGGACACCACCCCGGAAGTCCCGATCGACCAGCCGCCGCTGCTTCCGTGCAGGGAGGTGTCGGGGAACACCGGGGCCTCGGGGGAGCCGCCGGCGCGGGCGAGGATGAGGTCGGCGATCCGGTCCGCCCACTGGGCGTACGTCCGGTCACCGGTGATCTGGCACAGGTCGAGGAAGAGTTCCCCGATGCCCGCCAGCCCGCAGCACTGGGTGAGGGCGTACATGCGCGGCGCCAGCTCCAGGCAGGCCGCGGCGGCCTCGCGGGCCGCCTGCAGGTGGTCGTCGGCGCCCAGGTCGCGTCCGGTCCGGGCGAGGGCGGCGCCGATCCCGGCCAGTCCCTGGCAGAACGAGGCGTGCATCGGCTTGGCCGATACCGCCCGGGCGGCCTCCAGCAGCGGCGGCAGGTGCTCAAGGAGCGTGTCGCATCCTTTGTGCAGGGCGGCCTCGGTGGCCGTCTCGCCGGTGGCCGCGTGGTGGTCGCGCAGGAAGTGGACGATGCCGGCCAGGCCGTGCGCGAAGCCCAGGGTGCGGGAGACCGCCCCGCAGTCGGCGTAGTCGGGCGGGTTCTCCTGCAGTTCGGCCGTCAGGTCGCGGGCCAGGAGCCGCCGGGCGCAGGCGTCGGCCAGTTCCAGGCGGCCGGCGTCTTTGGTGAGCCGCCACAGCAGCAGCTGGCCGGTGCCGATGCCGGCCAGTCCGGTGTGCTGGTCGGTGGCGGTGATCCGGGAGAGGACGGGACGGGCCAGCGGCTCGGCGATCTTCAGGAGGGTCTCGTCGCCGAGGGTCGCTCCGGCTTCGGCGATGAAGACGGCGATGCCGGTGTCGCCGGTGTACAGTCCCGGGCGGCCGTTGCGCAGCGCCCGGAAGCCGCCGGTCCAGTAGGCCAGGCCGCGTGCCAGGGCGCGGGACGGTTCGTCGTGCCGCAGCAGTTCCATGCCCATTCCGGCGGCGCCCCGGTAGAGGTTGATGGGGCTGCCCACCAGGCCGCCGGTGAAGTCTTTCCCGCTCATGAGGTCGGCGGCGTGGCGGGACAGTTCGGTGAGGCTGTGGGCGATGGCCGCCGCCAGGCGGCGGGCCCGCTGCCGGGCAGAAGGCGGCGGCGGGGGCGGGGCGTCGGTGAAGCGGCCGGCGCGGATGTCGTCGGCGGCGGCCCGGCGCCGGGCGGGGTCGGGGTCGAGCAGGCCGAGGATCGTCCCGCTCATGCCGCCCCGGCCGGCCAGTACCTCGGCGGCGCGGCGGGGGTCGTGGTTGCCGGGGTCGCCGGTCATCCAGGTGGGCGGCAGGCCGGTGGCGGCGTAGAACAGGGTGGCGCCGAGGGAGTAGTAGTCGGCTTCGACGGTGGCCGGTTCGTCGCGTTCCTGTTCGGGTGGGCTGTAGCCGGGGGTCCAGCCGTACAGTTGCGGGTCTTCGGCGTGGCTGATTTCGAAGTCCACCAGGCGGGGGCGGCCGGTGGCGTCGTCGAGGACGACGTTGGTGGGGGTCAGGTCGCGGACCAGCACGCCGCGCCGGTGCACGTGGTCCAGCAGTTCCAGCAGGGCCGTGGCCAGGGCGCGCAGGCTTCGTCCGGGCGGTGCCGGGTCGGCGACGTACAGGCCGTTCTCGGCGACGTCCTGGCCGAGGGCCAGGGCGCCCAGGTCGGTGATGGCCAGGTATTCGCGGTCTTCGTGGCGGAAGTGGTCGATCACTTTCGGTACGTCGTCCAGGTCGCGCAGCAGGTGCAGGACGTACCGTTCGTTGCGCAGCCGCAGGCGGGAGTCGCGTCCCAGGGTGTCTTCGTTGACGTGGGCCCGTGCCTCTTTGATGATCACCGGCCGGTTGTCGGTGGTGTCGATCGCCCGGTATACGCAGCCTTTTCCGTTGCGGGTCAGGCCGCGTACCACTCGGTAGCGTCCGCCCAGCAGGACGGGGGCGGCCGGGCCGTCGGACGGTGCGGGGTGGGGGGTGGCGCCGGTGAGCGGGTCGGGGGACCAGTGGGGTTGCCAGAAGGAGTCGTCGGCGGCGCCCGGGTGGGTGTTGCCCTGCGGGTCGGTGACCACGAGTTCCAGGTCGCCGTCGTCGTTGATGTCGTAGCAGGGGTGGAAGGGGCCGTAGCGGTAGTAGACGGGGGCGTCGGGCCGTACCCGCCGGTCGCTGCAGATGCGGGGGCCTGCCATGCCCGCCAGGTCTTCGGCGAGCCGGCGGGCCAGGGGTGCCACGTCCTCGGGGGACGGGTAGATCGTCACGGCCTTGCCGATGGAGCCGGGGTGGTTGTTGGCGGAGTTGAGGTCTTGCAGGTGCCGTCCGGAGCGGACGACTTTGAAGTGGCAGGGGACGGCGAGGACGGCGGGCAGCATGCGCCGGATCGTCTCCTGCAGGGTGGCGGGCCGGGCCGACAGGTGGATCTTCCAGCCCTGGCGGGGGAGGTGGAAGGCGGGGTCGTCCACGGCCAGCCAGACGCCGCGGGCGTGTATCTGGCGGCCGGCGCCGGTGACCGGGCCGGTGAGTTCGGCGCGCAGTTCCTGCTCGGTCGGGGTGGCGGGTGCGTGGGACACGTTGGGTGGCCTCTTCCTGGTGGTGCGGTGGCGTGGCGGCCCGGGCAAGCGGCCGAGGGGCCACTGAGTTCGGCAGCCCCTCGGTTTCGCCCGGCGGTGTGGTCGCCGGGTGTCAGGCGATGTCAGGCCTGGGTGCTGAAGTCGTCACACAGGACCGTCCGGCCCCAGTGGCAGACGGTGCAGCTCCCCGCCTGGAAGGCCGGGGCCTCCGACGGCACGGTGGCCAGGGCGTCCAGGTTGGTGGTGCCGGCGTCGCGCGGTTCGAGAAGTGCGGACACAGTGACCTCCTGATGTCGCTTTGTGTGTCCTTACGATTACAGAACGCAACATCGCTGGGTGGGATGTCCATCCGGGTCGTGCCAGTTGGCGCCTATGGATCCGCAAAGGGTGCGAGCGGGGGAGAAGGGGTCACATGTTCACAAGGTCGGGCGATGGCGGGAGAGTGCCGTGGTGGCCGCTGCGGGCGATGCGTCTGGAGCGTGCGCCGTTTCGGGGGTTCGCCGTCTGCCGGCCGGTTGGGTGCGCGGTTACCGCCCGGCGGGCCGGTGACCTCTTCCCGGTGGCACGGCCGGGGGCAGTGGCCCGTGCAGCGGCCGAGGGGCCGCCGAACTCGGCGACCCCTCGGTTTCGTCCGGTGATCTGCTCACCGGGTCGTCAGGCAGGAGGTCAGGACCTGGTGCTGAAGTCGTCGCACAGGATCGTGTAGCCCCAGTGACAGACCGTGCAGGTTCCTGCCTGGTGGGCGGGGGCCTCCGAGGGCACCGCGGCCAGGGCGTCCAGGTTGGTGGCGCCGGCGTCGCGCGGTTCGAGGAGAGCAGACATGAAGACCTCCTGCTGTTGCTTGGGGTGTTCTTGTAGTTACAAAGAGTAACATGGTCGGGGCGATTGTCCACTGAGAAACGTCAGGTGGTTTTTACAAGCCCGTGAATGGCTCGGGTAAAGAGGAGATAAGGCCACATGGTCACCAGATCCGGTCATGGTGAGCGGAGCGCTGCCGTGACCGCCGGGGACACCGCGTCCGACACGCCCGCCGCTCCGGTCATCCATGCCCGCGCCCTGGCCAAGTCCTACCCGGGCGGGCCGGCCGTGCGCGGAGTCGACCTGTCGGTCGCCGCGGGCGAGACCTTCGGGTTCCTCGGCCCCAACGGGGCGGGGAAGACCACCACCATCGCCATGCTGTGCACCCTGACCGCCCCCTCGGGGGGACGGGCCGAGATCGCCGGCCACGACGTGGTCACCGAGGCCCACCAGGTGCGGCGGCACATCGGCCTGGTCTTCCAGGACACCACCCTCGACCTGGGCCTCACCGCCTGGGAGAACCTGCGCTTCCACGCCCGCCTGTACGGCGTCCCGGCCGCCGCCGCCCGCGAACGCGCCCGGATGCTGCTGGACCTGGTGGGCCTGGGCGGGCGGCGCGACGACCTGGTGGGCACCTTCTCCGGCGGAATGAAACGCCGCCTGGAAGTGGTGCGCGCCCTCATGCACCGCCCGCGCGTGCTGTTTCTGGATGAGCCGACCATCGGGCTCGACCCCCACACCCGCGCCCAGATCTGGGAGCACCTGCGCCTGCTGCGCGAACGCGAACGGATCACCGTGTTCTTGACCACGCACTACCTGGACGAGGCCGAGCACTGCGACCGCATAGCCATCATCGACGACGGGCGCATCATCGCCGAGGGCACGCCCGCGGAGCTGAAGACCGTGGTCGGCGCCGACCGCATCGAACTGCGCTCCAGCGACGACCGGGCGGCCGCGGCGCAACTGCGCGACCTTTTCGGCCTGGAGGCCACGGTGACCGAGCGCGGGCTGTCGGTGCGGGTCGCCGACGGGGCCGCCTTCGTCCCGCGGATGTGCGCGGCTTTGACGGTCCCCATCGAGTCGGTCACGGTCGTGCGTCCCAGCCTCGATGACGTGTTCTTCCACTACACCGGCCGCACCATCCGCGAGGAGGGCGGGCGATGACGGCGCCGGCCACGGCCCCCCGGGCGTCCCGGTACGCCGACGAGCTGGCCGCCCTCGGCGTGGTGTGGCAGCGCGACATGCTGCACTACGTCCGCGACCGCCTGAAGATCGTGGTCACGGTGCTCCAGCCGGTGCTGATGCTGCTGGCGCTGGGGGCGGGGCTGGCCGCGCTGCTGCCGGCCTCCCCGGGCGGCGCCGACTACCGGACGTTCCTGTTCCCCGGCATGCTGGTGATGACGGTCCAGGCGCCGGCGATCTCGGCCGGGGTCGCGCTGGTCACCGACCGCCAGGCCGGCTTTTTGCGCGAGATGATCGTCGCCCCGGTGCGCCGGGAGACGCTGCTGGTCGGCCGGTGCCTGGGCGGCGCGACCATCGCCGCCTGCCAGGGCGCCCTGCTGCTGCCGCTGGCCGGGATCGCGCACCTGCCTTATGACCCCGTCCTGCTGGCCCTGCTGCTGGGGGAGCTGGCCGTCGTCGCCTTGGCGATGACCGCGCTGGGCGTGCTGCTGGCGGTGACGATCACCCGTACCGAGTCCTTTTACGCGGTGCTGAGCGTGCTGACGATGCCGCTGATCTTCCTGTCCGGGGCGATGTTCCCGGTGCAGGGGCTGCCCGGCTGGCTGTCGTGGGCGGTGCTGATCAACCCGGTCAGCTACGCGGTGGACGCGCTGCGCCGGACGATCACCGGGTATCTGCCCGGCCCGGTCCCGCCGCAGCTGTTCGACGGGCCGCGCTGGGGCGGGTGGAGCCCGCCGGTGGCCCTCGAGCTGGCCGGTATCGCCGTGCTCGGGGCCGTCATGCTGGTGTGGGCGAGCCGGCGTTTCGGCCGGCTCGGGTGAGCGGCCCGCGTTCGTCCCGGGGTGAGACCTCGTCCTCGCCCCGGTGAAAACGGCCCGAAGAGGGTATGGCACTCTCCGTATTTGATCACTCACTTATGGTGATGATCGGGGGAGTCGTCGATGTGCGTCATCTCTCCTTCCGGCTCTCGCTCCCCGACCGCGGCCGGCGCCGTCCCCGCGGTGCCCGGCGCTCATGTCTTTGAGTCCGTCTCCGGGCCGGGTGCGAGCGCGTCACCGGTGAGGCGCCGGCCTGCGGGGCGATTCGGGACTTTGCCGGTTGCTGCGTGTAAGCGGTGGCCCGGCTCGCTCGACGATCGGCTGAGCTGCGGGGAACGGTGGCTTTGCCCGGGCCGTGGGGTGGATTCGAGACCAATGGGTCGTTTTGCGTGCTGCTTTCGGGCGGTGCCGCGGCCAGGGACGGTTTGTGCTTTCGCCTGTGGTGGTCTGGCTGTCGCGCGCCGGTCTCGGTTCGAGGGTGGGGCGGGGCTCGGCCTGTCTAGCGGCCATGCCGGTATCGATCGACATTGATATTGCTCTTTGTCGATAGATGGTGACTCTGAGTGACATAGGGGGGAAGGGAGAGATCGGGCGGGCCGCCATCGGTGGCTCGAGGCCCCCGGGAGGGCACCCGCCCGCACACCAGGGACACCAGGAGGAAAAGGACATGATCTCAGCGCGACAGGCGATCACCATGGGAACGTCCGTGGCGGCGGTCACCGCCGTGCTGTCCGCTCTGCCCACGGCTTCCGCCGCATCGATCGGACGTCCGGCCGACTGCCACCTGCGCGGGCAGAACTACGCCGAAGGGGCGGTCTTCTACCCCAGGGAGAACGGCACCGGGTGGGTGTGCAGGAACGGACAGTGGGTGAGACTGCTGCCGTCGAAACAGAGGCCGCAGATGCAGCACTCTCAAGGGGTGCTGTCGCCGCAGCAGGGGCAGCAGGTGCAGCGGCCTCGGGTGGTGCTGTCGCCGCAGCAGGCCGACCAGGCCAGGCGGGCCTTCTATGAGCAGTGGGCCTACAAGCTGCCGCACGTCCAGCAGTCCCGGCAGATCTGGCAGGTGCAGCAGCCCCAGCAGGGGCGGCATGAGATCCAGCAGCCCGCGCAGATGCGGCAGCCTCTGCAGGTGCAGCAGCCTCAGGCGGTGCTGCTGCCGCAGCAGATGGAGCGGGCAGGACAGATCTTCCAACGGCAGGGGACGCATGAGCTGGCGCACATGCAGCAGCCCCAGCAGGCCCGGCAAGGACAGCAGGCCCGACAAGAGCGACAAGCTCGACAAGAGCAGCAGGCGCAGCTAGCGCAACAGGCGCAGCGGCCTCGGATGGTGATGTCGCCGCAGCAGGCCGACCAGGCCAGGCGGGCCTTCTATGAGCAGTGGGCCTACAAGCTGCCGCACGTCCAGCAGTCCCAGCAGGCCCAGCAGGCATGGCAGGCGCTGCAAGCCCAGCAGGCCCAGCAAGCTCCACAGTCCCAGCAGTCCCAACAGATTCAGCAGGCCCAAGAGGCCCAGCAGGCTCAGGAAGGACGATCGGCTCAGCGGGGTCGGCAGGCCCAGCAGAACCGACAGGCCCAGCAGAACCAGCAAGCTCAGCAGAACCGACAGGCACAACAGAACCGGCAGGCCCAGGCACAACAGAACCAGCAGGCTCAGCAGGCCCGGGCTCAGCAGAACAAGCAGAGCCAGCAGGCCCAGCAGCCGCAGCAGATCCAGCGAGCCGACCAGGAGGTGCAGCAAGAGCAGCAGGCCCGGTAGCGGCGGCAGCGGCCCCAGCCAGGAGGCCCTGGCCAGGAACAGATAACAGCGACCCGGCCCAGGGAGGGTGAAACGCGCGGCCGAACAAGCGCGCTGTGCCCGCCCTGGGCTTTCGCATGCCCCGTCCCGGCACGAAGGCGTGGTGTACCGGTACGTGCGGCAGCCCCATGGCGCCACATGCCTCGCCCCGGTACGAGGACGTGGTGTACCGGTGTGTGGCAGGCCCATGGTGCTGCATCACCGTTCCCGTGCGGAGGTGTGGCGGGTCGGTGCTTGCGGCAGGTTCGGGGGCTGCGTGCCCTGGCCCGGCACGAGGACGTGGCGTATCGGTGCGTGTGGCAGGCCCATGGTGCTGCATCGCCGGCCCGGTGCGGAGGCGTGGCCTTTCGTCCGGGACCAAGGAGCAGCGCCGCGGAAGGCGGCGGCAGGGCGCCGGGATCAGGACGGGGTGGGCGACGGGTTCAGCAGTGACAGCACCGAAGGCTGGAGCAGGTCGCGGACCTTGGCATAGGGGGCGGTGAAGGTCAGGGTCTGGCAGCCGTCGCTGCCGCTCACGTGCCAGGCCAGTTCGAAGGCGCTGGGAGTGAAGAACGCGCTGAGCATCGGCGGTTCCCGGTCGCCGGCCGGGGCGGTCCAGTCGCCGAAGTGCTTCCTGGTGAACCGGCCCTCGGGTGCGCAGTTCGACCACGGCGGGTCCGGCTCGCGCTGGACGACCAGGCTCTGCAGCCTGCTCAGGCCCGTGGGCGTCAGGGTCTGCGGGCGGAACACGTCGGTGGCGGTGAGCCTGCGTCCGGTGCGCAGGTCGATGGTGACGACCTCCCCGGCGGGCATCCCGTCGGCCGCCTGGCACCAGTCGCTCCACAGCCGGTAGCGCACCGAGACCAGCGCGGGGCCGCGCACCCCCAGGCGGACGGTGGAGTAGATCTGCGTGGGACGCCCCTCGCATGCCGTCCTGCTTCGGACGGCGTGCTCGCGGCCCATCTTGATGAGCCGGTCCAGCGGGGCCCGCAGCGCGCGGTTGATCCGCTGCTGCAGCGCGGCGTCGCGCAGGCCGCTGACCCGCACGTACTGGGCGTTCTGGAGCACCACCCGCGGGTTGGCGCTCGTCCAGCTCTCGGTGGCCGTGGTGACGACGGCGGCGGGGGACGGCCGCGGGGCGGGGGAGGCATCCCGGGTCGCGTAGGTCACCGTGCCGGCCGAGGCGGCGACCACGGCGGTGCCGGCCACCGCGATCGTCACCTTGCCCGCCGCGGTGGCCAGCAGCCCCTGGCCCACCGAGGAGGCCACCGAGCCGCCCGCCACGGCCGCCCCCGCCGGGGTCACGGCCAGCGCGGTCAGCGGGAACAGGGAGGCCAGCGCCACGGCGGCGCCCGCCAGCGCCCCGATGCCGCGCCGCTCCCAGTCCGGCCCGTAGGCGGCGCGGGCGGTGGCCTCCAGCTCGGCCACGAACGCGGCGGCCCCGGGCGGGCGCTGCCCGGGGTCCTTGGCCATGCCCCGGGCGATCAGGGGCCGCAGCGGCTCGGGCACGTCGTTCAGCGGGACGGGGACGTTCAGGTGGTGGTGCATCAGCGCGGCCGCCTCCACGCCTGCGAAGGGCCGCCGTCCGGTCACGCATTCGAGGAAGACGCCGGTGGCGGCGTACACGTCCGTGGCCGGTGAGGCCGGTTCGCCGCGCCACTGCTCGGGGGCCATGTAGGCGGGGGTGCCGGAGGACGAGCCCTGCCCGGCCAGCGCCGCCACGCCGAAGTCGACGAGCTTGCTCAGCCCGTCCTCGCGCACCACGACGTTGGCCGGTTTGTAGTCGCGGTGCACCACGCCCACCGAGTGCGCGGCGGCCAGCCCGAGCAGCGACCCTTTCAGCACGGTCAGCGCCGCCTCGGGGGCCAGTGCGCCGTGCTTGTCGAGGATCGCGCGCAGCGACACCCCGTTGACCGCCTCCATGACGATCGCCGCGCCCTGGGGGGTTTCCACGAACTGGTAGAGCCGCACGACGTGGGGGCTGCGCAGCCGTCCCAGCATCTGGGCCTCGGCGCGCAGCCCGGCCAGGGCCTCCGGGGCGGCCCGCTCCAGGTATTTGATCGCCACCAGGGCACCGGACTTGCGGTGACGGGCCAGCACCACGCGTCCCTGGGCGCCGCGCCCCAGTTCCCGGGTCTCGGTGAACTCCGTCAGGCTCCAGGTCTGTTTCATGCGGCCACCACTTCGTCGTTGACCGAGTGTCTCGGGTGGTGTGACGGCCGCATCGTCTGATCTTGTTCGCTCATGATCGTGGTGGGTCTCGGTTACCTCCGGTACCCCTGTGGACGCCCCGGCAAGCAACGGATCAGCCCATGGCTGGGTCATGAGACGAGCATTTGCCGCCGGGGCGTTCGGCCTCGCCGGAGCACCGGTGCCGGCGGGATGTGCTCCGAAGTGCTCCCTTGCGGACGCCGGGCCGGGTGTCTACGTCGTTTCGTTCCAGGCCCCGGCGTCGTCCCTGATTGCGATGCCCCTGTCTCGGCCTGCGGAGACGGCGTGTTGAGGAAGGCTCACTCCGCCAGGCGGCGCAGTGTCTGCATGGCCTCGCGTTCCAGACGTGAAAGGTCGCCGAGGAGGTCACCGGCCTGGTCCAGGCACTGCGCGTCGCCCGATTCGCCGGCTTTGGCGATCAGCGTCGCGGTCTCCGTCCACAGGGTGGCCGCCTCGGCGTACAGCCTGTGCCCGGTGCGCAGGTGATCGCTGTCGATCGATTGGGCGCATTCGGCGAGGAAGTCGCGGTAGAGGTTGCGGAACAGGGCGCCGCCGGTGCCGCCCTTCTCCATCAGGAAGGCGGCCTGCGGCAGATCCCGCCGGGGGTCGCCGGCGCGCTGGAGCCAGGTGCGCACCAGCTTCCCGGCCTTCTCGATGCCCCGGTACCCCAGGTTGGCGATCGGCGGGTTGAGGAAGGCGTCGGCGCAGGCGGTGATGGCGGGGACGATCCGGCTCTGCGGGGAGGGCGCGTCCTTGGGAACGGTGAGGGTGAAGGAACGGTGCTTGGCGGCCATCGGCCCGCGCGCGGCCCTGGCCTGGGCGAGGCCGTCCAGGCTGGTGGTCACCGCCCCGCCTTGGGAGTCGGTGTCCACCAGGTAGGCGGTGCGGTCGTCGTAGCCGTACATGGCCACGATGTGACCGGCGAAGTGCACCTTCGGGGTGAAGTAGTCCAGGTGGTGGCTGTCGAGCTGCAACCCGACCGGACGGCCGGCGTCGATGGCGGACGCCACGTTCTCCCAGGCCTTGCGGGGCGAGGAGGTTTCGTGGACCGCAAGCTCCAGCCCCAGCCGGGCGGCCAGGTTCTTGGTGAGCTCGAACGGCTTGACCCGTCCCCCGAGGAAGGGAAAGTCCAGGTTCTTGCCGTCCCAGTAGATGAAGGACAACCCAGAGCCGAGGCCGAACAGCATGGGCTCGGACAGGTCGAGCCCTTGGTGCCGCAGCAGCACCCCCAGCGCGGTCGTCTCGCAGTGCTGCATGCCGCGGGCGTCGATGTCTATCAGCGTGGTCATGGCCTGACCTCCGGGGCGGGAATGGCCGCTTGGGTCGTCGGTTCTTTTCGGGGCGCTTGCCCCGGCTCGGCGTGCACGTCCTCATCGTGGACGCTCCCACTATGGGAGAGTCCACCGCTGTGTCTCCTGGTCCAGCTCCTCCTGCGCCCGTATTACGCGGTTGCGTGAGGACGGGCCATCATCACCGTCCTCGCCGGCCGGCGCTGACGGCGGACGGTGAAGCCCACCAAGGCGTTTTTTCCGCCTCCTCGGACGCCTGGAGGCGACCATGCAGGTCACGGAGCCACACTGGACACCGTCCCCGTGCCGGGCCCGCGGCGTCCTGACCGGATCGGGGACAAGCGACCGCTGTAGATGATCGCCGAGATCGGTTGCGGCGCCAGGCGCCTCAACGGACCCGAATGAAAGATCGAGGGCAGCAGCCGGCGGATGCTCACCGTCACCCTGCACGGCCTGGAAGGCGAGGGGATCGTCCATCCGGTGATGCCGCCCGCGCGGCCGAGCCGTTCAAATGAGCCCGCCCGCCGAAGCTCGTCCTGCCTTTAGGGACGCCCGCAAGCGCACAGCCGGGCCGCTCATCTTCGGCGCCGGAGTGGGTAGGACGGCCCTGCCGGCACTGGGCCGGTCCGGCCGTCCTTGAGCGGGGAGGCATGTCATGGCGCATCCTTCGCAGACCTCCACGGCGCCCGTGGTCGTCGGCACCGACGGCTCCGCCGGAGCCGAGCACGCCGTCGCATGGGCCGCCGACGAGGCGATGCTCCGGGGACGGCCGCTGCGCATCGTCCACGCGGTGCAGCCCTGGGGGATGGGCACCGCGGTGGTGGTGGGCTCGGCGGATCTGATGGTCTCGCTGGAGGGTTCGGGACGGCTCGTCCTGGAGGAGGCCGAACGGCTGGCCCGGCGGCGCCACCCGGAGCTGGAGGTCGGCACCGAGCTGGTCATGGGGTCGCCCGAGCAGGCCCTGCAGGGGCAGGCGGACACCGCCTTTGAGATCGTCGTCGGCTCCCACGGCACGGGGGGCTTCGCCGGTCTGCTGCTGGGCTCGACGGGGCTGCATGTGGCCGGTCATACGCCCGGCCCGGTGGTCATCGTGCGCGGGGAGGCCGGCGGGCCGGCCCATGGCGAGGTGGTCGCCGGGATCGACCCGTCCGTCGAGAGCCGGGGCGTTTTGGAGTACGCCTTCGAGGCGGCCTCGCTGCGCAAGGCGAGGCTGCGGGCGGTGCACGGGTGGCGGCTGCCGGCCCGCATCGCCGACGGGGTGGACGCCGAGCAGACCGCCCGGTCCCTGCGGCGGTCGATCGAGGAGGCCATCGCCCCGCTGCGGGACCGCTACCCGGAGCTGGAGACGGTGGTCGACGTCGTCCGTGATCACCCGGTGCACGCGTTGACCGTGGCCTCGCAGCGGGCCGATCTGGTCGCCGTGGGCGCCCATGACCGGCGCGGGCTGCGCGCCCTGCGGCTGGGGTCGGTCAGCCACGGCATCGTTCACCACGCCCGCTGCCCGGTCGCGATCGTGCGTCCCGGTGTGGTTTCTCACACTTCAGGCGATCCGGCGTCCTGAGGGCGGGTGCGTAGCAGGAGGTCGTCGCCGGGGCGGGCGGGCCGTTGCCGAATCGTTGGATGCCGGACGCTTCCGGAGATCAGTGAATCTTGCTAGCTTAGGCAAGCCTTACCTAAATAATCTGCCCTATGCGGTGACAGCCATACACAAGGAAGGACACGCATCCCCCATGCGTACGATGATGCGGCGGCTGGCCGCGACCAGTGCGCTCGTGCTGAGCCTGGGCCTGGTGGCGGCCTGCGGCGGTGACTCTGAGGACGAACCGGCCGCCTCCGGGACGGGCCAGGGCGCCTTCCCGGTCACCCTCACCCACAAGCTCGGCACCACCACGATCAAGGAACCGCCCAAGCGCATCGTCGCGCTCGGCGAGGTCGACCAGGACACTCTGCTGGCGCTGGGCGTGCAGCCGGTCGGCATGGCAGAACTGACCGGCGTGCAAAAGGACGGGCTGGCCCCCTGGACCGCTCCCAAGGTCAAGGACCCCAAGCCCAAGATGCTGCGGGCCACCGACTCGGGGTTCAACCTGGATGAGATCGCCGCGCTCAAGCCCGACCTGATCCTGGCCGGCGGCGACTACTACATCGACAAGGCCTATGACAAGCTCTCCAAGCTGGCCCCCACCACGGCCTACCAGACCGGCCCGTATGAGGACTCCTGGCAGATGATCGCCCGCCAGGTCGCCCAGGCCATCGGCCGTCCCGCCGACGGGGAGAAGCTGGTCGCCGAGGTCGAGGCCAAGCTCAACGAGGTCAAGGACAAGTACCCGCAGCTGCAGGGCAAGGAGTTCGCCTTCACCAGCACCTTCCCCAACGGCAACCTCGGGGTGATGAAGTCCACCGAGGACATCTCCGTCAAGACCCTCAACGGGTTCGGGATGGTGCTGCCCGAGCAGATCAAGAACCTGCCCGGTGACAGCTTCGCCGTCGAGCTGAGCACCGAAAAGCTCGGCGTGCTGGATGTGGACGTGCTGATCTCGCACTACAACAACGACACCGCCCTGCAGCGCAAGTTCGAGCAGAACAAGCTGTTCTCCAGCCTGGATGTGGTCAAGCGCGGCTCGTACGTGGCGCTGGACCTGCAGTCGTTCTGGCCGCTGCGCACTCCCACCCCGCTGTCGGCCCCCTACGTGGTCGACAACGTCGTTCCCAAGATCGCCGAAGCCGCGGCCAAGGCCGACTGACCCCGCCCGGCGCCGGGACGGCGGGGGACCGGCCCCGCCGTCCCGGGCCGGGACGCCCGTGGTGACGACGCAAGGAGGCACCCCGATGACCAACCCGTTCGAGGACCCCGAGGCCGACTACCTGGTGCTCGTCAACGCCGAGGGCCGGCACTCCCTGTGGCCGGTGTTCGCCGCCGTCCCCGCCGGATGGTCCACCGCGTTCGGGCCCGACCGCCGCGAGGCGTGCCTGGAGTATGTCCGCACCCACTGGACGGACCTGCGTCCGCGCAGTCTGATCGAGGCGCATCAGTGAGCTACCGGCACTTTTCCGCCCAGGTCACCCGGGTCACGCCGCTGACCCCGCACATGACCCGCATCACTTTGGGCGGGCTGGAGGACTTCCCCGGCGCGGGACTGGACCACCGCGTCAAAGTCTTCTTCCCGCTGCCGGGCGAGGACCGTCCCGTCTACCCCACCGGCGACGACTGGTGGGAGCGCTGGCAGAGGGAGCCGGTGCGGGCGGTCTTCCGCACCTACACCATCCGCCGGCACCGCCCCGAGCTGGGCGAGGTCGACATCGACTTCGTGCTGCACGGGGACGAGGGGCCCGGGTCCCGCTGGGCGAGCAACGCCCGGCCCGGCGACCACGTGGGGCTGTGGGGGCCGCGCGCCGAGTACGCTCCGCCGCCCGGCACCGACTGGGTGCTGCTGGCCGGGGACGAGACCGCGCTGCCCGCCATCGGAGCCATCCTCGAGTCGCTGCCGCGGGACGCCACCGCCCGGGTGTTCGTGGAGGTCGCCTCCCCCGAGGAGCGGCAGCACCTCGATGCGCCCAAAGGGGCCGAGGTGAGGTGGGTGCACCGCAGCGACGGGGAGTCGCTGCTCGCCGCCGTCCGTGAGGCGGGCCTGCCGCCTGGACGCCCTTATGCCTGGGTGGCGGCCGAGTCGTCGGCCGTCAAGCAGATCCGCCGCCACCTGGTCGACGACCGCGGCATCGACCGGGAGGCCATCTACTTCTCCGGCTACTGGAAACGCGGCGCCGCCCAGGAGTGACCGGGGCTTCCCGTGCGCGGGGAGGGCATCGGGTCCCTGGGCGCGTGCCGTCTCAAAGCCCTGAGAGATCGGGTGGCGTCCGTGGGCGTCGGCTGAGCGCTTATGCCGGGAGCCCGGCGGCTTGGCCGGCCGGTTGTGCGCGGCAGAAGGCCCGGCCGGGTCTTCTGCGGCCCTGCCGGTCGTGTGCGGGGCGGCCTGTCCTTGAGCGCGGGCCGTCAGAGCTTCCGGGACGGCGAGGATGCGGCGTCGTCCGTCAAGATCGGGCTGAATGCGTATACCGGGGGATCCGAGCGGCTGGTCGTGCGCAGAACGTCCCGTAGCGGCCGCCGCAGAACACCTGACATGCCTCGGCCCGGACGGTGGAGGGACACCGTCCGGGCCGAAGGGCTTGTTCAGCAGTTGCCGGTGGCGCGTTTCCCGGCGAAGCGGTCGCCGAGCCAGTCGGTGACGTCGCCGGCGGCCAGCCAGTCGGTGGTCAGGTGCTCACCGACGTAGAGGCGCCATTGGGTGGTGATGCCGGCCTGGCAGTAGCGCCGGCGGGTGCCGTCCTCGGCCTCGTGCGGGATGATCTCCTCCAGCAGTCCGCGGTACTGCAGCACCGGGAAGCCGATCTTGTAGGGGGCGCCGGAGGCGGGGGTGCCGATGCCCACGCCGAGCTTCTGGGCGTCGATGATCTCACCCCAGGTGGTGCCGTCGGGGCCGGCCAGGGCGTAGATCCGGGGCAGGGTCAGCCGGTCGGTGGTGAAGTCCTCCAGCTTGCGGAAGGCGAAGGCGCCCAGCGTCCCGAACAGGCAGTTGCTCTTGACCTCCTGGACCGCACGCCGGCCCCGGTCGTTGAGCAGCTCGTCGAAGGGCATCTGCGGGTAGGCGGCGCTCAGCCCGACCACCGCGTCGGCCAGGAACCCGGCGAAGGGACCGCCGTTGAGCCGTTCGGCGACCAGCTTCAGGTCGCCGGGCACGCCGCCGGCGGCGGCGCCCACCACGTTCAGCTCGGGGGCGTAGGAGGAGGCCAGCTGCGCGGCCCACAGGGTGTTGAAGCCGCCCTCGGAGTAACCGGCGAGGCCGACCTTGCCGTCGGCGGTGAGCGAGCCGCCGGGGATCTGCCGCGCGGCGCGCACCGCGTCCAAGATCGCATGCCCGGCGTTCAGGCCCACCGTGTAGGTGTGGACCTGGCCGTTCATGTAGCCGACCCCGTCGGAGGCGGCGATCGCGAACCCGGCCTCCAGGAACTTGCGCAGGTTGCCGGCCTCATAGGAGTCGACCTGGGCGCCGGCCATCTGCTTGGAGAGCGCGCACTGCGACCCGGAGCCGAGCGTGCCGGGGCTGAAGGCCACCGTGGGACGGGACCCGCCGCGCGTCCACGCCTTGTCCGGGATCGCCACGAACCCCGATACCGCGATCTTGTCGCCGCGTACGTCGGTGGAGACGTACTTGATCTTCCAGGCCTTCATCTTGACGCCGGGGATCAGCGGCAGCGAGGTCTGCCGGCAGGCGAGCAGGTCCCCGGGGTCGCCGGTGATGGTCTGCGGGGCGGTGTAGATGTCCTCATCGCTGCTTTGGCACAGCGACGGTGCCGCGGCGGCGGCCGGCGGCGCCACCAGGGCGGTGCCGGCCACGGCCGCTCCGGTGAGCATGCAGGTCAGCAGTCGTGCAAGTCGCATCGTCACTCCACTGGGGTGGCGCGCCGGACGGGCGAGCGGGGGCGATCGCCGTCCGGCGGGAAAAGTGGGCACTGACGACTGTGACTCAGGGTGGAAAAGGGTGGTATGAAGCCGTCTCATGCATTGCCATGCGCGTTTAGCATCTGATTCACAATCCAGAATCGGATTCTGGATGAGCGGCTTTCGGCCGTGGTTCGCCCAACCCTCCCGGGGAGAAGCGTTTCCGTAGGTGGCAGGCGCTTGCCAGGGGACGCTCCCGGGGCCGTCGAGTATGGGACGGGCAGCGGGGCCGAGCATGCCATCGCCCCAAGAGAGGGGCTATTTGAAAAACCCGACGGCTTTTCAGTGACCGTTCATCGCCGTGGCGGCCGTCCCTTCCAAGAGATGAACGCTTCAGTGGCCGCCATCCGGCCATCGCATAGACCTATGGGTCGGGTGAAGAAAAAATCGGCGGTGCGGCACCGCAGAGGCGGCCTCGCCGAGACCGCGATGCCCGAGGCGCAGGGCAAAAGGCTCACCCCTCGGGTGTGGCCTCGTGGCCCGGGAGGCCGTGGGTGCGGCGCTCCTCCTTCATGCGGGCTTCATGCAGGTGCCGCCGGCCGCCGGTCAGCTCGTCGCGGACGCGGCGTTCGAACGCCCGGAACGGCTCGTAGTAGGTGTCGTCGAACTCCTCCACGACCTGGAAGGTCCACCGGCCCGGCAGCACGTTGCGGCCCATGATCTGCCGTCTCAGCTCCTCGGCCAGCTGCCGGTGACCGGCCCGGGCCAGCAGGTCGGCCGCGTCCTCGACGGCGAAGTCGGCGCCGCCGATGAGCTGGTGGAAGGAGTACAGGTGCCCGCGGGCGCGCTCGACGGTCTCCAGCGCCTCGCTCAGTTTGCCGACCGCCTCGATCGTGGCGTCATCGGGTTGCCCGGACGGACCAGTGGCGTGCGTCATGCCCGGCCGATACCCGTCTTGGCGGGTCTGCAACGCACGGGGCCGCCGGAGCGGGACGCCCGCCGCGGGTCGGCGCCACCGCTTCGGAAGCGTTGCGCGCCGCGTCACGGGGCCGTTGGAACGGCGAGACCGCGATTCCTCGTGTGCGGTGACGAAAAGACGCTGTGAGGCCCTACAACTCCCGCCCCCTGTGCCGTCTTGCGGCGACAACAAACGGTCGTCTCGCACAGGACTGGTGATTTCACCGATTTCGAGATGCCCTTTTCGCGCTCAAACTCCTCGCTAGTCCGACCACCCGGTCATGGAGGGCCGAGCGGTCGGCGTGGTCCCTCCCGCCCCTCCAAGGGGACCGGCTCGCGGACTCAAGGCCCGTGAGCCATCGCAGGAAAGGAAGTCCGGTCCGATGAAGCGCACCCTCAAGAGGGCCCTCAGCCTGCTGCCCGCCGCAGCGCTGGCCGCCAGCGCCCTGGTCGCCGCCTCCCCCGCACAGGCGGCGGCCAACCCCTACCAGCGGGGTCCCAACCCCACGGAGGCCAGCATCACCGCCGCCCGCGGGCCGTTCAACACCGCTGAGATCACCGTCTCGCGGCTGAGCGTGTCCGGCTTCGGCGGAGGCAAGATCTACTACCCGACCACCACCAGCGAGGGCACCTTCGGCGCCATCGCCATCTCGCCCGGCTTCACCGCCTACTGGTCCAGCCTGGAGTGGCTGGGCCACCGGCTGGCCTCCCAGGGCTTCGTGGTCATCGGCATCGAGACCAACACCACCCTGGACCAGCCCGACCAGCGCGGTCAGCAGCTGCTGGCCGCCCTGGACTACCTGACCCAGCGCAGCGCGGTCCGCGACCGGGTGGACGCCTCGCGCCTGGCGGTGGCCGGCCACTCGATGGGCGGCGGCGGCTCGCTGGAGGCCGCCAAGGCCCGCACCTCGCTGAAGGCCGCCATCCCGCTGGCCCCCTGGAACCTGGACAAGACCTGGCCGGAAGTGCGCACCCCGACCCTGATCATCGGCGGTGAGCTCGACGCCGTCGCGCCGGTCGCCACGCACTCCATCCCGTTCTACAACAGCCTGTCCAACGCGCCGGAGAAGGCCTACCTGGAGCTGGACAACGCCAGCCACTTCTTCCCGAACATCACCAACACCCAGATGGCCAAGTACATGATCGCCTGGATGAAGCGGTTCATCGACGATGACACCCGCTACACCCAGTTCCTGTGCCCGCCGCCCAGCACCGGCCTGCTGTCGGACTTCTCCGACGCCCGCTTCACCTGCCCCATGTGATCACTGAACCTTCTCCGGCACGCGACCTGAGATCCGGGGACGGGCCTCAGCGGTGTCCACGACCACGTCCTTCCAGGTCACCGCATCGCCCTTGACCGCCCAAGGCCCGTCCCCGCCGGGAGAGGCGGCGTGCGGAAAAGGTTCACCGCGGCCCCGCCGGCACAAGGCGGGGCCGCCCCCGTCCCCGGCGGCGGCCGTTCTCCTCGCGGCCGCCGCCGGCCTTTTCACAGACGGAATGCAGATCATCACCCGGCCGGAAGACACAGTGCCGTCCATGGACTGGGCGGCATGACGAGCGCACCGGCCGGGGAGCGGCAGGTCGGCCTGCCCAGGCCGCGGTGCGGGGCCAAGCCCCGGCACCTGCTGGTCACCCTGCTCGGCGACTACTGGAGCGGACGGCCCGAGCACCTGCCCTCGGCCGCGCTGGTCGCCCTGCTCGGCGAGTTCGGCATCTCCCCGGCCGCCGCCCGCGCGGCGCTGCACCGGGCCGGCCGGGGCGTCGTCGGCGCGGCGGAGGCGCTGCGGGCCCGCACCGAGCTGATGTACGACCGGCTGCACTTTCCCGGCCTCGACCCCAAGCCGCCCGAGGAGCTGCTGCCGGACGACTGGCCGCGCCGGCGCGCCCATGAGGTCTTCGGCGAGCTGTATGACGCTTTCGGGCCGCCGGCGGAGATCCGCGTCCGGCAGACCGTCGCGCGTTCCGCCCCCGAACTGGCGCCGCTCGTCCGCCACCACACCCACCGGGACTCCTGAGCGTCGGGGCGGCCGACCGGCCCCGGTCGCCCGCAGGGCCTGCGGGATGCACCGGTGACCTGGGCGGACGGCGCATCTGCACCGGCGGGCGGGCAAGGCGAAGGACCGTGGTCCCCGGCCGGGGGCCACGGCCCTCACGCGAAGGTCACGGGCAGGAGCCGACGAGTTCGCAGTGGCCGGGGCCGGTCTGCAGCAGGCTGCGCCTGACCGGGCTGCCGCGGGTCCCCATGTAGCCGTTGGAGCCGTTGGCGTAGACCGGCAGAACGGTGCGCGCCCGGCCCGCGCTGACGTGCTCGCCGTTGGTGGCGGTGCAGCACGGCCGCCCGCCGGGCTCTGCGGGCTCACCCGGGCCGGAGGCGCCCAGGCCGAAGAACCCGGCGGCGTGGTACGGCCCGCAGATCAGGCCATAACCCACCGACGCCGTTGCCGCCGTGCCAGATCTGGACGCGGGGCCGCGGCCCGCTATGGCCGGGGTGGGCCGGGCGGATGCGGTCCGCCCCACTGCCGGGGCGGGACGGTGAAGTAGGAGCCGGAGCACGGGCCGAAGGCGCCGGTGGTGAAGTGGTCCTCCTCGGTGTCGGCGCGGCCGTAGGGCATGCCGAAGAAGACCGCGCCGGCGGCGAAGACGTCCGGGTAGGCGGCGGGCATGACGTTGGTGGCCGCGCCGCCGCCGTGGAACAGCACCACCACGGGCGCGTCGCGCGGCGCCGGGGACGAGCACGGACGCACGACGCTCCGCGAAGCGCCGACCACCCGAAAGCAGTGCATATCGAGGAGCGTTCGGTAGATGAACTGTCGCGTGATGGCGAAAGGCGGACAATGGCCCGGCCCCAGAGGTGGGGACGCCCCCGGCCCCGCTCCGCAAGACTTGTCGGCCGAACACAAACCTCTGGGAGACGACCCGAAGGACTGGGCGGATGAACCTTGACGGCATCGACTGGCGACGTCTCAAGCACGCCTACGGCAGGGCCACGGCCATCCCCCGCCTGCTGCGCGAGGCGGCTTCAGACGACGCCGGCCAGGCCGGGGAGGCGGTCGAGAGACTGGAGTCGGTGCTGTGGGAGACCGAGGAGGCGATGGTCTATTCGGCGAGCCCGACCGTCGTCCCGTTCCTGGCCGAGCTGGCGGCTGCGCCGCGAACCCACCATCGGCCGCGGCTGCTCCGCCTCATGTTCGATATCGCCGACGCGGTGTGGGAGCTGGAGGAGATCGCCGCTCTGGGCGGCGACAGCGACCTTCTCAACTTTCCCGCCCAGCTGGAATGGGCGCGCGCCGCCCGGACCGCGGTCCAGGCTCAGGCGCCGACGCTGGCGCGGCTGCTGGAGGACGGGGACCCGGAGGTCCGTGCCGAAGCCGCTCGCATCCTGGCCCGCTTTCCCGGCCACGGCTCAGATCCGCTTCCGGCCCTGCAGGACAGGGCGGCTCGCGAGGAGGACGTCGGCACCGCCGCGAGCATGATCCTCTCGGTGGGGGAGCTGGCCCGCCGGCGCCGGCAGCGGCCGGTCGCCTGGCTGCGGGAACGGCTCCGGGCGGCGCGGGCGCGGGAGGTCCGCGTGGCGGCGGGCGTGGCCCTGGCGCGTTGCGGGGCGGGGCTCGACGACGCCGCATGCGAGGCGATCGGCGCGGAGCTGAGAGCCGAGCGGTCCGCACTTGATGATCAACCGTGGACGTCCTCCCAGGGCCGCGCCGAGTTCCTGCTGTCGGCTCTCAGCGACGACGCAGACACTCATCTCGCCGTCGCGGTGCAGGCGCTGCGAACCACCGACTCCGCCGAACGCCTCAAGGCGCTCCCACTGGCCGGTGAGGTGATGCTGACCTGGCGTGCCGGCCCGCAGACCTTGCTGCCGTCACTGGTGGAACTGTGCGCCGATCCCGAGGCGTCCGTGCGCATCGCCGCCACCCGGCAGATCGTGCAAGGCGGGCCGCGCATCGCCGATGTGGCCGATCGGCTGGCCGAACTGCTGGACGATCCGGAAGCGGAGGTCAGCGGGAACGCCGCCTGGGCGTTGAGCCTCGTCGGCGACGCCCGGGCGATCCCCACGGTGACCGCCGAGCTGGCCGAGCCGCGGCTGCCGATCCCCATCGGCCGCGCGCTGGAAGGCCTGCGGGGCGCCGCCCAAGAGCTGATCCCGCACGTCGCCGCGTATCTGCGGGCGCCGCGGCAGAACCCCCAGCTCCCCGGCGACACGCTGATCGGCGTGCTGATCGGGCTGAGGTCCTGGGGCCCCCGGGCATTGCCGCTGCTGCCGGAGCTGATCGGAGTGCTGGAACGCGGAACGGCGGTCCCCGCCTGTGCGTGGACCCTGGGAACCCTCGGCTCCGCCGCCGCCGCGGCCGTCCCGCATTTGCGCGGCCTCCTGGAGCCGGACGCCGACCCCATCGCCCGGGACGCGGCGGCCTGGGCCCTGTGGCAGATCACCGGGGACGCCGAGGAACCGCTGCGAGTGCTGGGCGAGGGCCTGAAAGGCGGACTGTCCGACCACGCAGTCGAGCTGTTGTGCGGACTCGGTGACCGGGCCGCTCCAGTGGTGAAGCTGATCAGAAGGCATCTGAAAAGTTCGTTGTACGGCACGGGCGCGGCCTGCGCCCTGTATCGCATCACCGGCGACGCCGAACGGACCCTTCCCCGCCTGATCGAGGGCGTCGAGGCCACACCGGTCGGAATGCTGGCGGTGCAGTGCCTGGGCGACATCGGCCCTGCCGCCGCCCCTGCTCTCGCCGCCATCGAGGAGATCGCCACCAGTCCCCGCGTGCTGGCCACCCGTATCGAAAAAGATCTGATCGCCACCGATCTGGCCTACCGGGACATGGCCGTGGCCGCCGCAGAACGCATCCGGCGATGAGCCTTTTTCAACACGACGTTCCCGCAGGCGGGGACGGGGCCTCGAAGTCGAGAACGATGCTGTGACCTGCAATGTCATGACCTCGGATATCGCTCTGGAGGCCGTCTCCGGTTCCCAAGACCACGTGCTGGAATAAGGTTCACTGGGAACCGCGATGTGGCGATTTCTTGATCGGCTGAGAGAACCGCTCGATCGGAACAGATGGCGCCGCCTGAGCCACGCCTATGGCAGCGCCGCCGACTTGCCCGACCGGCTGCGCGCGCTCGCCTCCGATGATCCGCAGGTCGCCGAAAAAGCGCTGTTCGACCTGAACGGCGCCCTGCACCGCCCGTCCTTCACAAGACGACGCGGCCCCGGCGCGCCGGGGAGGCGAAGGCCGGTCGCATAAGGGACCGGCTTCGCCCCCTCCCGGCGCGTGCGGTTTCAGGCCGCCTTCGAGGCGGGCTGCTCGATCTCCAGCCGGACGGCCGGGGGCCGGTGCAGCGTGTTGTGCACGGTGCAGCCCTCCATCGCCCGCTTCAGCCCCTCCAGGTGGGTGGCGGGCAGGTCGGTCGGGCAGCGGACCTGCAGCCGCACCCGGGGGATCCGGGCGGGGCGGGCCATGGACATCGTGTAGTCGGCGGTGACCTCCAGGCCCTCGCTGCGCAGCCCGTGCCTGGCCAGGTAGCGGCGGCCGTAGTGGGCCGCGCAGGCGGCCAGGCTCGCGACGAACAGCTCCACGGGCGTGGGGCCGGCGTCCCGGCCCCCCGACCGGTACGGCTGGTCGACGCGGATGACATGGTCGCGAACCAGGATCGCGAACTCGTCGCCCTCCTGGTGGAGGACCGTGATCTCGTCCAATGCGCCCGCCTCCCTCATGGGGCCGATCTGACCGGTTCACAACCAGGTTTCCCCAGGTCAGCGAGGTGTTCGCAGGGACGAAGGTCCTCTGGGGCGACCTCGATCGGCCCGCTAGATGAGACCGAGGGTCAGCATCGCCTCGGCCACCCGGGTGAAGCCGTCGATGTTGGCCCCGGCCACGTAGTCGCCCGGCATGCCGTAGGCGTCGGCGGTCTCCAGGCAGCGGGTGTGGATGTCCTGCATGATCTGGCGCAGGCGGTTCTCGGAGTACTCAAACGACCAGGAGTCGCGGCTGGCGTTCTGCTGCATCTCCAGGGCGCTGGTGGCCACCCCGCCGGCGTTGGCCGCCTTGCCCGGCCCGAAGGCCACCCCGGCCTCCCGGAAGATGCGGATCGCCTCGGGCATGGTGGGCATGTTGGCGCCCTCGCCCACCGCGATGCAGCCGTTGCCGACCATGGTGCGGGCGTCGGCGCCGGTGATCTCGTTCTGGGTGGCCGACGGCAGCGCCACCTCGCAGGGGACCTCCCAGACGCTGCGGCCGGGGACGAAGACCGCGCCGCTGCCGGCCCGCGCCTTGGCGTACTCGGAGATCCGCTGCCGGCGGACCTCCTTGATCTCCTTCAGCAGCGGCAGGTCGATGCCCTTTTCGTCCAGCACGTAGCCGGAGGAGTCCGAGCAGGCCACCACGACGCCGCCGAGCTGGGTGACCTTCTCGATGGCGTAGATGGCCACGTTGCCGGACCCGGAGACGACCACCCGCCGCCCGTCGAAGGAGGCGCCGCGGGCCTTGAGCATCTCATCCACGAAGAAGGCCAGCCCGTACCCGGTGGCCTCCGGGCGCACCTGCGCCCCGCCCACCAGCAGCGGCTTGCCGGTCAGCACCCCGGACTCGTAGCGGTTGGTGATGCGCTTGTACTGGCCGAACAGGTAGCCGACCTCGCGGGAGCCCACCCCGATGTCCCCGGCGGGGACGTCGGTGTGCTCGCCCAGGTACCGGTACAGCTCGGTCATGAAGCTCTGGCAGAAGCGCATGATCTCCGCGTCCGAGCGGCCCTTGGGGTCGAAGTCGGAGCCGCCCTTGCCGCCCCCGATGGGCAGGCCGGTCAGGCTGTTTTTGAAGATCTGCTCAAAGCCCAGGAACTTCACGATGCCCAGGTTCACCGAGGGGTGGAAGCGCAGGCCCCCCTTGTAGGGGCCCAGGGCGCTGTTGAACTCGACCCGGAACCCCCGGTTGACGTGGACCTCGCCCTTGTCGTCGGTCCACGGCACCCGGAAGATGATCTGCCGTTCCGGTTCGCAGATCCGCTCGATGATCTTTGCCTCGGTGAACTCCGGGTGCTTGGCGATCACCGGCCCCACGCTCTCGAACACCTCGCGTACGGCCTGGTGGAACTCCAGCTCACCAGGGTTGCGCCGGACGACCTCCTCAAAGATCGGCTCAAGCCTCTCGTGCACGTGTATTTCCTCCCAACAAGTTCCTCATCAGCCTAGTTGTGCCTGATCACAGCCCGTCATCGGGGCAGGTCCCGACTTCCGGGACGCCCGGGGCCGTCCAGTGGAGAGGCGGAGGATCCGGTGCTCTGGCGGGTCCGGGCGGCGCGGGCGGCGGTGGGACGGCCGCATGGACGGTACCGGCGGGCAGGGGTGTGGTCCCGTGCCCCGCCGGACGTGCTGCCGGCGCCCACCGCAGCTCCTGAGGCTGCCTACCCGGAACGGGCCCGCACAGACCGCGGCGGAAAGAAGTGAACGCTTTTCAGGCGCGTGGCCCAGGAAGCCGGGGGCGGGGGCCCGGGCGGTGCCGGCTGCCGCGATGCCCCCTCTCAAGCCGCGGCGACGGCGTGTTGAAAAAGCCGCCGAGCGGGCGGCGGCGCGGGAGGACATTCCGGCGGAGAACGGCCGGGAAGGCCGAAGGGGGAAGAACGAATCCGCCGGGGCCGACCCGGGATTCCCGCGAGTGCGGAGAAAAGCGGGCTCATATCGAACGTCCCAGGTCAACTGCGGTGAAACTTCCTCAAGGTGCTCGTGGGGCGGGGGAGCTGCCGGGGGAATACCGTTTCCGGGAATCCTCTTTGCGCGTCCGTCTCTTGGCGTCCTTGGCGGCGCTGCTACTTTCGGTGCCCATTCGGTCGGACACAAAGGAGCACCGATGGTCAAAGCTTCGTATCGTGCGGCACTCGTCGGGACCGTCGCGGCCGGCTGCCTGGCGTTCGGCGCGGCGGCGGCGCACGCGGACTTCGGCACCTCGGCGGAGTTCCGGGACAACGCGTTCAACGTCAAGGTCGACCGGCAGCGGGTTCCCGACAGGACCACCGACGGCAATCCCGTCACCGCCCTGCTGGGCGGCCTGCTCGGCGGGAACCTGCCCGTCCTGAACTGACCCCGCGCCGGATCGGCCGCGGCGTCGCCCGCCGCGCGCCCGGCGGGGTTCCGCCGGCGGGCGCCGAACCTTTCAGCGCGGCGTTCCCGCAGGTCGAAGCGGACGTGTCGGATTCGGCGGCGCGGTGGCCCGGGCGGGCGAAGGCGGTCGCCGCGTCGGCTTCCGCGCCCGGCGCCGCAGGGGGTCGCTCAGCCGAATGCAGGTGGCCCGGCGGATTCCTCCGCCGGGCCACCTGGGCTTTTGGAGCCCCGTTCTTGCGGCTCGCCCCACCGACCTCCCCGAAAGCCCCTCCCCATCTCGCCCCGCGAACCCATTAACGGTCTTCCCTAAATCCTGTGATCTAAAGACCGAAAAGTGGCGTCCCGCGTCGGAAAAGGCGCGATCATGCTGGTGCGGCGACGGACTCTCCGGCTTCGGAGAACAACAGACTGAAAATATTTCGTATCACATGACACAGTTGCTCATAATGAGCTTGGTAAGCTGCGTCATATCCAGCGGCCGGGCGCTCAGCAGCCGGAGGGGGCGGCCCTGTACCGACAGGTGCGCCGCATTGGGGGAGACCGATGGGACGCCACCCCATAGTCGTCGTGGACATCAAGGAATTCGGCAGGCGTCCCGACGGTGCCCAAAAACAGCTGCGCAAACGGCTCTACCGGGTCATGTGGAACGCGCTGGACGCCGCCGGGATCGTCCGGGAAGACGTCCACCCCCCGCAGGACCGAGGCGACGGGGCGTTCTGGATCCTGCCCACCTGGGTATCGCCGGCCGAACTGACCGGCCCGCTCGTCCGGCAACTGCACCGGGAACTGCAGCAGGACGCCGACAGCGACCCCGAAGGCGCCATGCGCGTCCGCGTGGCGCTGCACATCGGCAAAGTGAGCAAAGACAGCAACGGCTGGGTGGGAACGGATCTGAACACCGCCTGCCGCCTGGTGGACGCCGACGAGCTGCGCCGCGTGCTGGAACTGGGCGCACGCCCCCTCATGGCGTTGATCCTCTCCCGGCAGTGGCGGGAAGAAGTGCGGCACCGGCACATCGAGGGACTGGACCTGAAGTCCGGCTGGCCGGTACGCATCGCCGTCAAAGAGGTGGCGGACACCGCCTGGATCCACCTGCCGGGCCATGAAGACCTCACCGTGCGGCTGTGGCGGATCCAAAAACGGTGGGAGGAGCTGCTGGCCCTGGAAGAGCAGGTCCGCACCCGGCGCGATGAGATCGCCGAACGACTGACCTCGGTGCCCGACATGCCCGACCCGCCGCCCGAGCTGCGCCGCGGCCGGGACCTGCTGCCGCTCTGGGAGCTGGTCGAACTGGACGCCGAGGTCTTCCAGCAGGCCACCGAGCGCTGGTGGAAGCGGATCACGAAACTGGGGCGGCGCGTCGAGAAGATGAAGGCCGAGCGCGACGAACTGCGCAAGACCATCGAGGCATTCCAGGCGAGACAGAACCAAAGCGGGCTGGCCGAGGACCTCCACCTGTCGGCGGCCTACCGCCGCGCCCGCGACCTGCTGTGGCACGCCCCCTGCGACCTGCCCCGGGCCAAAGCCGCGGTCGACGACTACATCCAGGAGATATGGCGCAAGCTGCACCATGACCTGAACGCCGGGGGGCGGGCATGACGGCGTGCGCCCAGCCCGGCTGCTCGGGGTACATCGACCAGGGCGGCTTCTGCAACGTGTGCGGCTGCGCCCCGCCCGGCCGGCCCTGGTGGCCCGTCAGCGACACCCTCCTGGGCGGCACCGTCGTCAGGCGGAGCGTGCTCGTCGGTCCCGGCCGGGCGCACATCGACGAGGCGGCCGTGCTGCCGACCGTGTCGGCCCGCGACCCGCTGGAGCTCACCCGGCCGCCGCGCCCCTCCCAGGAGTCCTCCTCGGAGCCGACGCTGCGCGAGGACGAACTGGTCGGCGACCAGTACCGGATCACCGGGACCCTGGCCCGCGGCGGGCTGGGCTGGGTCTACCTCGCCAAGGACGAGCGGGTCGGCGACCTCGTCGCGGTCAAGGGACTGATCGACCCGCACACCGACCGTGCCCGGGAGCTGGTCGACGCCGAACGCAAAGCGCTGGTCGAGCTCGACCACCCCAACATCGTCCGCATCAGGAACTTCGTGCGGCACCCCGACCCGCGCAGCGGCGAGCTCATCGACTACATCGTGATGGAGTACGTCGTCGGGCAATCCCTGCAGGAGATCGAGGGGGAGGCGCGCAGAGGCGGCCATCCGCTCGGCGGTCCGCTGCGGGCCGAGCACGTGGCCTCCTACGGCCTGGAGATCCTCGACGCGCTGGACTACCTGCACGGGCGCGGTCTGCTGTACTGCGACATGAAGCCCGCCAACGTCATCCACAGCGGCGACCAGATCAAGCTCATCGACCTGGGGGGCGTCCGCAGGATCGAGGACCGCTCCTCGCCCGTCGTCGGGACCCCCGGGTTCCAGGTCCCCATCCAGGAGATCACCGAGCAGGGCCTGACCGTGCGCTCAGACCTTTACGCGCTCGGCAAAACCCTGCAGGCGTTGCTGGACGTCGCCGAGAACGGCTCCGCCGAGGAGACCGAGTCCCTGCGCCAGGTGATCGCCCGCGCCGCCCACTCCGACCCCGAGGCCCGCTTCGGCTCCGCCGCCGAGATGGCCGAACAGCTGGGCGGCGCGCTGCGGGAAATCCTGTCGCTGTACGACGGACGTGAACGTCCCGAACCCTCGGCGTTCTTCGCCACCTCCCCGATGCCGCTGGACGGCGGGCTGGGCACCGCGCCGCCGCTGCGGTGGTGGACGGCCGGGCCGGCCCCCCGGCTCGACGAGCTGGCGAAGAACACCCCGCCGTCCGCCCCCGCGATCGCCACCGGCCTGCCGGCGCTCCGGGTGGACCCCGCCGACCCGGCGGCCGGCTTCCTGGAGACGGTCGGCGCCGACGACCTGGGCATGCTGCTGAGCAAGCTCGCCCAGTTCGACCGCGACTCCGCCGCGATCGAGCTGCTGTCCTGCCGGGCCAGGCTGCACCTGGGCGACCTGCAGGCCGCCGAGCGCCACCTGGCCAAGGCCGAGGAACTGGTGGAACCGGGCGGCCGGATGGCCTGGACCGTGCCCTGGCACCGCGGGCTGCTGGAACTGGCCCGCAGGGACGTCGCCGCCGCCCACGCCTGCTTCACCCGGGTCTACGCCGCGCTGCCCGGCGAAGGCGCCCCCAAGCTGGCGCTGGCCCTGTGCGCCGAGCACCTGGGCCGCCTCGACCAGGCCGAACGGCTCTACCGGGCGGTGTGGCTGCCGGACCGCTCCCAGGTGGGCGCCGCCTTCGGGCTGGCCCGGCTGCGCCTGGCCGCGGGACGGCGCGGCGCGGCGGTGCAGATCCTCGACGAGGTGCCCGAGTCCTCCCGCCACTACGACGCCGCCCGGCTCGCCGCGATCCGTGTCCTGCTGGGGCACCTGCCGGCCCCTCCGGACGGCAAGGCCCCGCCCACGGTCGATGACTTCCGCAAGGTGCTGGACCGGCTGCCCGGCCTGTACCTGGACGACCAGTCCCGGGATCGGCTGGTGGCCGCCGTCCGGGAGGCTGCGCTGGCCCACGCGTCCGAGCTGGAGGGGATGGACGGCGGGGCGGTGCTGGGGGCGCAGGTGACCGAGCGTGGGCTGCGCCTGCTGCTGGAGCGGTCTTTGCGCACCATCGCCCGGCAGGCGCGCGACCGCCGGGAGCACGACGCCCTCATCGACCGCGCCAACGCGATCCGGCCGTGGACGGTGGACTGAGCGACCTCAGGGGGTGGGTGCATGGAGGCCCGGAACGGTTTCACCGTGCAGGTGAGCCACAAACCGTTCCTGCCGGTGGACGATGACGAGATCCAGGCCGTGCTGACCGTCACCGCCCGGGGGACGGCGCCGCCCGCCGGGCCGCCGCGGCACGCCGAGGTCATCGTGGTGGACTGCTCCGGCTCGATGGGCGTGCCGGCGACCAAGATCTCCGCCGCCCGGCGGGCGACCGTCGCGGCGCTGCGGGACCTGCCGGACGGCACCCTGTTCGCCGTGGTGCAGGGGGCCGAGCGGGCGCGGATGGTCTACCCGGCCCACAAGCGCCTGGCCGAGGCGTCCCCGCGCACCCGGGCGGAGGCGATCGCGGCGGTGCAGCACCTGGACTCCAGCGGCGGGACCGCCATGCACACCTGGCTGGCGCGGGCCCGCCGCCTGCTGGCCGGCTCCACCGCCGACATCCGGCACGTCATCTTGCTCACCGACGGCCACAACCGGGCGGCGCAGACGGCGCTGGAGGAGGAGGTCGAGCGGTGCGTCGGGGTGTTCTCCTGCGACCCCACGGGCATCGGGGAGGACTGGGAACCCCGGGACCTGCTGATGATCGCGCGCCGGCTCGGCGGGCGGGCCCGGGCCCATGCCGACGGCGGGGCGGCGGAGCTGGAGGCCGACTTCACCGCCGTGACCCGGGCGGTGATGGCCAAACGGGTGCCCGCCGTGCGGCTGGTCGTGCGGACCCTGGCCCATGTGGAGGTCGGCTTCCTGCGGCAGATGTTCCCCACCCGGGTGGAGCTGACCCCTGAGCGGATCTCCCCGGACGGCTGCACCGTGGAGTACAACCTGGGCGCCTGGGGCGAGGAGCTCCGCGAGTACCTGATCAGCCTGCGCTTCCCCAAGACCGGCATGCCGGGCCGGTCGGCGGGCATCCGCCAGCGGCTGGCCCGGGTGGACCTGTGGGCCGGCCGGTCGGCGGGCGAGTCGCCGGACGTCTCCGCGCCGATCGCGGTGGAGTGGACCGACGATCCGCGGCGATCCACCGTGATCAACCCTCAGGTGAGCCACCATGTCACGCAGCTGGAGCTGAACGCGCTGGTGGAGATCGGGTATGCCGCCTACCGCGACGGCGACAAAGGGAACGCGGCCCGGTACTGGGCTCGCGCCCTGAAACTGGCGGCCGAGGTGGGCAACGCGGAACTCCGGCGGCGACTGCAGGAGGCGCTCTACTTCGACGGGGACGTGCCGCGTCTGCGCGAGAACGTCCGGCTCATCGACAGCAAGCTGCTGAACGTCGCCTCCAACGTCTTCATCCCCAGCAGTTCGGCCGCCTCCACCCCCGGCCGCCCGGCGCCGCCGCCCGCCCGCCGCTGCCCCGAGTGCGGCCGTCCCGTGGCCGCCGATGCGCGCCGTTGCACCGGCTGCGAGACCCGCCTGGACGACGACCCTGAGAGCGTGTGAGGGAGAGTCCGATGGCGCAGACCACCGATGCCGCCGCTCCGGCCTCCACGGCGCCGCCCAGGCGGACGCCGGCGAGCGCGACGCTGCGCACCCTGCTGGTGCAGCGGGCCTGCCTGGTGATCGTCACGCTGGTCATGCTGGTCACCTCACTGGTGACGCTGCGGGAGATGGAACGCGGCGTGGCGGAGATGCGCACCCGCACCGCCCCCGCCGCCCTGGAGATCGGCGAGGCCCGCCGGGCGCTGGCGGCGGCCGACCGGGCCGCGCTGGCCGGTTTCGCCGAGGGCGAGTCCCGCCTCACCGGCTTCCGCCCCGGCGAGGAGTACCAGTACCAGCTCGACATCGCCAACCAGAGCCTGGCACAGGCCGCCGAGGACAACTCCGTCGGCGAGGAGGGCGGGCGCATCCTGCAGATGGTGGAGGGACTGCTGGTCTCCTACACCGGGGCGATCGGGCGGGCCGGAGCGCACTTCCAGCAGGGCCACACCGTGCTGGCCGCCTCCGACCTGTGGAACGCCACGCGCCTGATGCACTCGGAGAACGGCATCCTGGCCCAGCTCGCCGACCTGCAGGCCAAAGAGCACGCCCGCTTCCGGGCCGAGGCGTCCGCCCAATGGTGGACGGGCTGGGCGGCGCTGCTGTGGGCCGGGCCGCTGGCCGTGCTGCTGCCGTTGCTGCTGGCCTCCCAGGTCTACCTGGCGCGCCGCTTCCGGCGGGTGCTGAACCTGCCGCTGGTCCTGGCCACCGCCATCGTGGTGATCGGGGCGCCGCTGGTGGTGGTGCACGCCGCCGACTCCAGAAGCGAGCTGGCCGCGGCCCGGCGGTCGCTGGTGCAGATCACCGAGGCCGGTGACGCCGCGGTGGAGCGCGCCGGCACCCGGGGGCGGCACCTGATGGCCGGTCTGCTGGAGGACGAGTGCCCCGACGGGTGCGGCCCCACCGTGGACGAGTTCATCGAACGCCATCGGCAGAGCCTGCCGCCGGAACGGGACCAGGACTCCTCCGACCGGTCCATCGCCGACAGCAGGCGCATCGACGCGGCGATCGCGAAGGCACAGCTGAGCACGCTGACCGCCCCCGGCGTCAGCGCCGCGGCATTGGCGGTGCTCGCGCTCATCGTCTGGGGGTTCCACCCCCGCATCGGCGAATACCGGTTCGAGGCCAGGTGACGGCTCCATGGCGCACAAGGCATTCCCCCGTTCCCGCAGGCTGCTGGCGCTGCTGACCGCGCTGGTGACGGCCGTCTCGGCGGCCGGCGCGTGTTCCGTGGCCGCCGACCGTTCCGTGACCGTCCTGGGCCCCTGGAGCGGGGAGGAGGGACAGGCCTTCCGGGAGGTGCTGGACCGCTTCACCGCCCGGACCGGGATCACGGCCGCCTACCAGGGCACCTCCGCGGTCAACGAGGTGCTGCGCTCCAAGGTGCGCGAGGCCGACCCGCCGGATGTGGCGATCTCCTGGAGTCCCAGCGAGCTGTCCCGCTACGTCCGCAGCGGGCACTTGCGGCCGTTGACGAACGTGGTGGACCGGCGGCAGCAGCAGGCGTACCGGCGGCACTGGCTGCTCCCGCAGGGGGACGACATCTATGCGATCCCCATCAAGGCCAACCTCAAGAACCTGATCTGGTACCGCGTCGACGACCTCGACCGGCGGCCCGGCACCTGGGCGGAGCTGATGGAGGTCGGCGAGCGGAGCAGGGAGCGCGCCCCCTGGTGCCTGGCCCTCAACGACAGCCCGGCGGCGGGCTGGCCGGGCACCGACTGGATCGAGAACATCCTGCTGCACCAGTCCCCCGACCACTATCGCCGCTGGGCCACCGGTGACCTGAAGTGGGCGTCCCCCCAGGTCACCAGGGCCTGGGAGACCTGGGGGCAGATCGTCACCGGGGAGGGACTGGTCCAAGGCGGGGTGAACAGGGCGCTGCTGGCCGACTTCCGCGACGCCGGACGCTCGATGTTCGCCCGGCCGCCCGGCTGCATGATGGTGCACGCGCCCTCTTTCGCCGTGGACTCCTTCCGGGAGGGCGGCGATCCCGGGGGACGGCCGCTGACCCCGGGGCGGGACTTCGACTTCTTCCCGTTCCCGAGCTTTGCGGACTCCGGTGCGGGCTCCGGCGACAGACCGGCCAACGTGTCGGCCGACCTGGCGGCCATGTTCCGCGACACCCCCGAGGCCCGGCGGCTGATGGCCTTCCTGGCCTCCCCCGAGGCCCAGCGGATCTGGCCGTCCCGCCCGCACAGCAGCGCCTTCTCCCTCAACACCCAGGTGCCGGAGACCGTCTACGGGCGGGACGAGGTGCGCCGGCGGATCGCACGGCTGCTGCACGCCTCCGGCGACGCGATGTGCTTTGACGCCTCGGACGCCTTCCCGCCCACGATGCGCAGCGCCTTCAACCAGGCGGTGCTGGAGTATGTGAACGATCCCCGCCGGCTTTCCAAGCTGCTGGAGGAACTGGACCGGGTGCGCGCCGCGGTCGATCCCCAGGAGTGGGTGGTGGCCGCCTGTGCGGACGACCGCAACTGACCGGGCCGCTGCGTTCAGCTGATTTCAGGAAAACCGAGGCGTAACTTCAAGGTTACCGTTTTTCCTGTTAAAGTACGGCTCGGGCTGCCGCCGGAGGGGGAGAACGTTCGTGGTATATGGGGCCGAGCGGCGTCTGGCCGTTCTGCTATCGGCGGTCATCGTATTGACTGCGGGGATCGGTTATTTCGGTTCCGGACGGGCGAACGCGAAACCGAAATTCACGCCGCGTCCCGGGCCGGTTTTCAACAACCCCGGCGGCACCACCGCCCAGCAGTACGCGATCATGCGGCAGATCGAGCGGAACATCGACGCCTCCCCGCGCGGCTCGGTGATCCGCATCGCGATCTACAGCATCACGCTGGACCGGTTCGCCGCCAAGCTCATCGCCGCCCACCGCCGCGGGGTGCACGTGAAGGTCCTGATGGACGAGCACGCCGTCAACGGGCTGTGGAAGCGCCTGCGCTCGGCGCTGGGCGGCACCGCCACCACCAAAAGCAAAGGCAGCTTCGCCGCGCTGTGCCCCGCCGGCTGCATGGCCCCCCACTACCACAGGGAAAATCCCTCCTCGCTGCACTCCAAGTACTACCTGTTCTCCGGAGGCGGCAAGAGCAAGCGCACCGTGACCGTCTCCAGCGCCAACCCCACCAGAAGACAGGCCGAGGCCGCCTGGAACAACAGCTACACCGTGGTGGGAAATCCAGGGCTCTACAACGCCTACGTGAAGAATTTCAACGACATGGTCAAGGCGTCCAAGGGAGCCCATAAGAAGAACTACTACTGGACCCACGGAAAGAACCCCAAGGCGTATTTCTGGCCGAAGGCCCGCAGCGGCAGCGACACGATTTTGAACATGCTCAAGCTGGTGTCCTGCTCCCGCCGGCACCCCAGCCGGGTCCGCGTCGCGATGTTCCAGTGGACCGACGGCCGGATCGCCCTGGCCCGGCGCCTGGCCCGCATGGCCGACAAGGGCTGCCAGGTGACCGTGCTCTACACCCGCAGCGCGATCTCCTCCTCCGTCCGCAAGACCCTGGCCGACTCCAAGGTCACCGTCCGTGACTCCACCTACAAGACGCGTGCGGACGGGTACGCCAAGCACTACACGCACAACAAGTACGTGCTGATCGACGGCCGCTACAACGGGGTGAGCAACCGCAAGATCGTGCTGACCGGTTCGGCCAACTTCACCATCAACGGCCTCTACCACAACGACGAGGCCAACCTCCGCATCATCAGCTCGTCCGCCTACCGGGCCTACCTGAAGAACTTCCAGGACCAGCTGGCCGCCGTCCCGGCCGCAGCGGCCCGGGCCCGCGCCGAGGGCCGCCTGCCGGAGATCCCCCTGCACCCCGACGACCTGCGCGACAGCTGACCGCCCACAGCGCCCGCCGTGCCCGGGAGTCCTTCGAGGCGGTCTACTACGCGCTCCGGTGACCGGTTGCCAGAGGACGCCGGACCTTGTTCAACCCCGGGACGGGGGAGGCGATGATGGTCCGATGACCGATCGAGCCGGCACGGAAACCGAGGGGAAGGCCACGGAAGGCGGCCTCACCGGGTGGGAGGCCGCCTGCGCCGACCGCACCCGGCAGACCCCGTTCCTGGCGCTGCACGGGCCGCGGCTGCTGGCCAACGTCCAGGACATGGCCGCCCGGGTCGCCTCCCGCGGCGGGCGCTCCACACCCCACCTCAAAAGCCACAAGTGCCTGGAGGTGGCCCGCGCCCAGCGCGCGGCCGGTGCCACCAGGGCGACCGTGGCCACCGTCGCCGAGGCCGAGGTGGCCTTGGCGGCGGGGTTCGAGTCCGTCCTGGTCGCCTACCCGCCGCTGCCCGGCGAGCACACCCGGGCCCTGGCCGACCTGGCCGGACGCTGCCATGTCACCGTCACTTGCTGCCGTCCCGAGCACATCGCGGCCCTGGCCGCCACCGGGGCGCCGTTCGACGTCTACTGGGAGGTCGATTCCGGTACCCGCAGGCTCGGCACCCCGCCGGGGCCGCAGACCGCCCAGGCCGTCGCCGCCGCGCCCTTCGATGCGCGGGTCCGGCTGCGGGGGCTGATGACCTTCGCCGGTCACGCCTACGGCGCCACCGGCGAGGCCGCCCTGGCCGCCGTCCGCGACCAGCAGGACCGCGCCCTGGAGGAGACCCGGCGGGCGCTGGCCGAGCGCGGCCTGGCGGCGCCGGTGCTCAGCGTCGGCGTCACCCCGCTGGCGCGGCTGGACACCGACCTGGCCGACGAGTACCGGTACGGCAACTACGTCTTCTACGACGCCACCCAGGTCGCGCTCGGCGGCCCGGACTCCTCCGCCTGCTCGCTGGCCGTCATCAGCACGGTGGTGGACGTGCCCGCCGCCGACCGGCTGGTGCTGGACGCCGGTTCCAAGAGCCTGCCCGCCGAGCGGATGACCGAGCTGACCTTGGGCTTCGGCCTGGTGGCCGGCCGCCCCGGCCTGGTGATCGAAAAGCTCTACGAGGAGCACGGCCTGGTCCGCTCGGCGGGGCCGCACGGCCTGAAGCCGGGTGATCGGGTGGCGGTGATCCCCAACCACGCCTGCACGACGGTCAACCTGTTCAGCCGGTACGTCGTCTACGACGGGGAGTCCTTCACCGACACCTGGCCCATCCGGGCGCGCCGCCGCTGACGTCCTCAGGTCGGCAGGAACCGTTCGTAAAAGACGTGCTCGGCGGGGACCCCGGCCCGTGCCGCCACCTGGACGACGGCATCGACCATGGGCGGCGGGCCGCACACGTAGATGTCGGGCGCGGCCGGCGCCTCGGCCAGGTCCGCCGCCAGCAGGTCCGCCGGGGTGCCCACCGGCCCCTGCCAGGAGGGGCCGGGCCGCCACACGCAGACCCGGTGGCTGAAGCCGGGCAGCTCGGCCGCCACCGCGTCCAGCTCGGCCGTCCCGAACACCTCTTCTTCGGTGTTGACGCCCAGCAGCAGCCGCGCCGGCTGGGGCTCCTGCCATTCGGCCATGTGCCGCACCATCGACAGCAGCGGCGCCAGGCCGGTCCCGCCGGCCACGAACCAGCGGGGCCGCAGCCCGGTTTCCCGCAGGCCGAAGGCGCCCTGCGGGCCGAACGCGGTGAGCGTCTGCCCGGGACGGGCCCGCTCCCGCAGATAGGTGGAGAACAGCCCGCCCGGCCGCAGCCGGATGTAGAACTCCATGCGGCCCTCCCAGTTGCCGGTGTTGGCCAGGGAGTAGGCCCGTTTGGCGTCGTGGCCGGGAACTTGCAGTTCCACGAACTGCCCCGGGTCGAACTGGCAGTCGGTCCCCCCGTCCTCGGTGGGCTCTGCCCGCAGCTCCAGCCGCACCGTTTCGCAGGCGACGGTCTCCAGCGCGACGATGACGGCCTGCCGCCGCGGTATCCCGCCGCGCAGGATCCGGGACCCGTCGTAGGGGAGCGTCACCGACAGCGGGCCGCGGGGGAAGGTGCGGCACAGCAGCACCTCCCCGGCGGCGCGCCGCTCCGGCGGCAGCGCCGCCGGGCTGTGGGCGCCCAGCTCGTAGTCCCCCTCGGCGACCGAGGCGTGGCAGGACCCGCAGGTGCCCTGCTTGCAGGAGGCCGGCAGGGCGGCCCCGGCCTCGGCGGCGGCCTCCAGCACGCTCCGGCCGGGCGCGCAGCCGAACTCCAGCCGCTCCCCGTCGGAGGTCACCAGCGTCACCGGCCGGACTTCCGTGGCCTCGGCGGTGGTCATGAGGCCCGTCCCAGCGCCGCGGCCAGGTCGTCCTCGGCCCGTCCGGTGGTGCGCAGCCCGAACCGCTTCACGAACGTCTCGATCAGGCCGGGGGTCAGGTAGCCCGGCAGCGTCGGGCCGAGGTGGATGTTGCGGACGCCCAGCGCCAGCAGCGTCATCAGCACCGCGGCGGCCTTCTGCTCCATCCACGACAGCGCCAGCGTCAACGGCAGCTCGTTGACGTCGCACTCGAAGGCGTCGGCCAGCGCCAGGGCGATCTTGATGGCGGAGTAGGAGTCGTTGCACTGCCCGACGTCCAGCAGCCGGGGGATGCCGGCGACCTCCCCGAAGTCGTGCTTGTTGAAGCGGTACTTGGCGCAGCCCAGCGTGAGGATCACGGTGTCGGGCGGCGCGCTCAGCGCCAGCTCGGTGTAGTAGTCGTGGCCCGGGGTGGGCCCGTCGCACCCGCCGATCAGGAAGAAGTGCCGGATGGCGCCCTGCTTGACCGCCTCCACCACCTTGTCGGCCACCGACAGCACCGCATCGCGCCCGAACCCGACCGTGATGAACTGCTCGGGCCCGTCCTCGGGGAACCCCGGCAGCGCCTTGGCGGCCTGGATCAGCGGGGCGAAGTTCCGGTCGGCGATGTGCCGCACCCCCGGCCAGCCCACCGGCCCGGCGGTGAAGATCCGGCGGCGGTAGCTGACGTGCGGCTCGATGATGCAGTTGGACGTCATCAGGATCGGGCCGGGGAAGGCGGCGAAGTCCTGCTGCTGGTCCTGCCAGGCGCCGCCGAAGTTGCCCACCAGGTGCCCATGGGCCTTCAGACGCGGGTAGGCGTGGGCGGGCAGCATTTCGCCGTGGGTGTAGACGTTGATGCCGGTGCCTTCGGTCTGCTCCAGCAGCGCGGCCAGGTCCCGCAGGTCGTGCCCGCTGACCAGGATCGCCTTGCCCACCACCGGGGTGACGCGCACCGCGGTCGGCTGCTGGGCGCCGTAGGTGCCGGTGTTGGCCGCGTCCAGCAGCTCGATGACCTTGTGGTTCAGCCGGCCCAGGTCCAGGGCGCGCTCCAGCAGCTCGGCGACGTCGGTGGGCTCGCCCGCCAGGTAGGCCAGCGCCTCCTCCACCCCGGAGAACACCTCGGCGCTGCGGTGGCCGAGGGCGGCGGCGTGGTGGGCGTAGGCGCAGATCCCCTTCAGCACGTACAGGTGCAGGGAACGCAGCCCGACCACGTCCGGCCCGGCCGTGTCGATCCCCGCCCTGACACCGACGCCGGACGCCTGCTTCAGCAGGCCGTCCATGTCGGACGCCGGCTGCCAGGCGGCCGGCCCGGCCGGCGTCACCGGCTGCAGGCCGCGGGCGCGCGCCGCCTCCTCGTAGCGGGCCTTGACCCGGTCGCGGACGTCCGCGGCCTCCTTCAGCAGCGCGTTGAACCGGGTCGGGTTGAAGTTGACGTTGGTCAGCGTCGTGAAGACCGCGTAAAGGATGAACTCGGCCGCCTCGTCGTCGGCGGCTCCCAGGGCGCGAGCCTGGACCGCGTACTGGGCGATGCCCTTGACCGCGTGGATGAGCAGGTCCTGCAGGTCGGCGGTGACCTCGTCCTTGCCGCAGTTGCCGAGCGGGCCCGCGCAGCCGACAACGGCGCCGGAACGATCGGTCTGCTCGCACTGGTAGCAAAACACGCCGCATCTCCTGTCGCTTGTCGTCGCGTTCGGCGGCGACGCTAAACAGGACGGGACGGCGTTTCCTTGACGCAGGTCAACTCGCGGCGTCCAGCGGGTGAACTGTGGCCGAGGTCACCGTCATCTCCAGCCGGGCCTCCAGCGCGGGCACGTCGTGCAGGGTGATCCGCCGCCCCTGGACGCTGATCAGCCCCGCGGCCGACAGGTCGCGCAGGATGCGCGAGAGCGTCTCGGGCGCGATGTTGAGCCGGGAGGCCAGCACGTGCTTGCGGGTCGGCAGCGTCACCGTGCACTCGTGCGCCGGTCCGCTCTCCCCGCGGGCCTCGTGCAGCAGGAAACCGATGACGCGCTGGATGCCGGATTGCAGCGAGTAGGCCTCCACGTCCCGGATCAGCCGCCGCAGCCGCACCGCCATGTTCGCCAGCATGCGCCGGGCGAACGAGGGGTCCCGGTCCAGCAGGTCCAGCACCGCGCCGCTGGAGATCCCCAGCAGCCGGGTGGCGACCAGCGCCCCGGCGGTGACCGGGTAGCGCTGCCCGGCGAAGACCACGGCCTCGCCGAAACTCTCCCCGCTGGTGACCAGCTCCACCACTTTCTGCGTGCCGTCGGCCGCCGACACCGTCAGCTGCATCTGCCCGCGCAGCACGTAGTAGAACCCGCGGACCGGATCCCCCTGGTGGAACAGGATCTCCCCGCGTTCCAGGGAGACCGGGAAGGAACCGGCACGGATGATCTCCAACTGCTGCCGGGTCAGCCCCGAAAACAGCGGCAGCCGGGGCAGCAGCTCCGTGAGCGGCGGATCGGTCATCTCCACCGCTTGAGCGTATCCGCCGCCGGCGCCGCCCCTCCTGCCGGTGCGAGGAGAACACTGCCGGGGCCGGACGCGGGCAAGAGGACCAGCAGGGAGGTCTTCCATGGAGCTGGAGAGCGCGATCGAGACGACCGGCAAGGCGATCGACGCCGCCGGGGTGGCGGTCATCGTCGTGGGCGCCGTGGCCGCGACCGGGGTTTTCACGCACCGGTTGCTGCGCGGACGGGACGGGCTCCCCGCCGCCTACCGGCTTTACCGCCAAAGCCTGGGCCGGGCCATCCTGCTGGGGCTGGAGTTCCTGGTGGCCGCGGACATCATCCGCACCGTGGCCGTCTCACCCACTTTCACCAGCGTCGGAATCCTCGCCGCGATCGTCGGCGTGCGGACGTTCTTGAGCTTTTCCCTGCAGGTGGAACTGGAGGGCCGCTGGCCCTGGCAGCGCCGCGGCCTCACCGGAGATGAGCGGGGCACCTGAGCGGGGCCTGCTTTCGCGCCGGGCGCAGGACGCCTGGGGCCGCCGGGGACGGCGACGACCGTTCGGCCGACGCCGAAGGATCGGCGCCCTACCGTGGCCACCATGGGAGGAGAAGCGGACATCTCGGTTCCGGCGCGGCTCATCGCCGAGCCCGCCCGGGCCCGGATGCTCACCGGCCTGATCGGCGGCCTTTCACTGCCCGCCGGGGAGCTGGCCCGCCTGGCCGGGGTGTCGGCCTCGACCGCCAGCGAACCCCTCAAAGCCCTGGTCGCCGGCGGTTTCGTCACAGTGCACCGCTCCGGCCGCCACCGCTACTACACCCTGGCGAACGCCGACATCGCCCACGCCCTCGAAGCCCTGCAGGCCATCGCCCCCAGCCGCCCGGTGAACTCCCTGCGCGCCCACCGCGCCTCCGCCGACCTGCGGGCCGGCCGCCGCTGCTACGACCACATGGCCGGAGACCTGGGACTGCGGGTGACCGGCCTCCTGGTGCACACGGGCGTCCTGGAACCACTGCGCCCCGGCGCCACGGCGGCCCTGCACCTGGACGCCGCACACCCGATCATCACCCGGTTCGCCCTGCGGGACATCGGCGGCTCCCCACGCCGCCCCCTGGCACGGGGCTGCCTGGACTGGACGGCGCGCAAACCGCACGTGGCGGGCCGGCTGGGCGCGCACCTGCTGACGCTCTTCCGGGAGCGCCAGTGGGTGACCGCCCGCCTCGGCAGCCGCGCCCTGCGCCTCACCGAGGCGGGGGAGGACGCGCTCACCTCCCTGGAGACCGGCTGAGCGGTCCTGGACGAACCCTTCCGTCACCCTCTGGGCCTGGCCGGTTCCCGGCTCGGGACGCGCTTCACTTTCGGCCGCGGGTTTTCAGCTCAGCAGTGGGAAAGGCTCAGCGGCCGCCTGGAAGGCCCGAAAACACGGCGGTGGCTGATGCCATGCCTCAAACGACGCCGCGTGCGACTCACCCGCAGACCGGCCGGTAACGGGTGGCCAGCTCTTGGACATCGCCGTAAGAGGTGGCGGGCGGCGCCGGTGACCCGTCGCGTAGGCCCACCGCCACCTCTACCGCCCGATCCAGTGCCGCCCGGTACAGCAGCGACCCGCAACTGACCCGCCGCACGCCCAGCCGCGCCAGCTCCGCCACCGAAAAATCGGAAGAGGCCAGCACATTGACGGGCACCGGCACCGCCGAGGTGATCTGCCGGATCTGCGCCCCGTCCAGCCGTCCGGGCACGAACACCCCGTCCGCCCCCGCCTCGACATAGCGCACCGCCCGGTCGATGGTCGCGGTGACGGTGGCGTCCTGCCCGACCCAGAAGGTGTCGACGCGGGCGTTGACGAACAGCCCCGGGCAGCGCTCCTTGACCGCGGCGATCTTGGCTGCGTGCACCTCGACCGGAACCAGCCGCCCTGCGGTGCTGTCTTCGATGTTGACCCCATCGACCCCCAGTGAGGCCGCGTACTCGGCGACGGCCTCGGGCTCATCGGCGAACCCGTCCGCGATGTCGACCGAGACCGGACACGGCAGCCTCCGAAGCCGATGCGCCAGCCGGCGGACGGGCTCGGCGATCGCCCGCGACGCATCGGCCATCCCGTACCGGGCCGCCACCCCCAGACTCGTGGTGCCGACCGCCGCGAAACCCGCCGCCGCCAGCGCCACCGCCGACGCCACATCCCAGGCGTTCGGCAACACCAGCGGATCACCGGCCCGATGCAACTCCCCGAATCTCGTCCCCATGCCCCGATGCTGACCTGCCGACGTTTCGGCCTTTCCCGAACCGTGGCCGTCCGCGCCGCCGAAGCCGGCGGACGCGAAGGACGGGCCGGCAGGCGAAGAGCACCGCCCGGGCGACTTTTCAACACGCTGTCTTCGCAGAGCGCACGCGGGAACGTCGCTGTCAGGGGCGATCTGGAGTGCCGCGGTGCCGGACACCGGCGAGGCTCCCGTCCTCGGTGTCTTGGGCCACGTGCTGAAAAGTGTTCACCAGACGCTCAGCTGCGTCCCCCGCCGTCGCCGGCTCCGGTGAGGCCGCCGCGGCGGCCGAGGCGGTCGGCGGCCGCTTCGGTGAGCCGGTAGAGACGCATCGGGCGGCCGCCGCCGCGCGCTGTGGAGGTCTGCAGGTCCTCGCCCAAAGACGCCAGCGAGTTCTCCAGGTCCGCGGTCGAGCCGATGTTCTTGACCTTGGCCAAGAGGTCCGAGCGGGACAGCGGAGCGGGATGAGCGGCCAGCAGCGCCTCGATCACCTTGCGCGTGATGTGCGGTTTGGCGGCGCCGGGCCGAGCCCGGGCGGAGGGGGGCGGCGCGGCCGTGGCCATGATGTACTCGACGGAGGCGATCACGTAGGTGATGAACGCCTCGGCGCTTTGCAGGTGCTCCAGCGAGATCATCTCCTGGTGCGCGGCCACGGCATAGAGAGCGGCGATGCGCTTGGCGTAGGGGAGTGCGCGCCCGGCGAAGGCCTCGATGAGCTCCGACCCCGTGGACAGGGCGGTGAGCCGGTCATAGAGCTGGTCGCGCCAGTAGTCGCGGGCCGCCTCGTCGAACCTGATCAAGCCGAGGCGGCGACCCCGGGCGATGGCCTCGCGCAGTTCTCCGGCGAGCCGGTCGGCGAGCGCCTCGGGCATCTCCTCGGCCAGTGGCAGCGACTGGCAGCGCTGGACGAAAACCGGCAGGAAGCGGTTGAACGTGCCGCCGGCCACGTCCGCCGTCGACAGGTTGGCGCGGAACTCATCGGGGGTGATGTGGCCGACGATCGCCAGGTGCGCGTCCTTGACGGTGGCGCAGTCGGACTTCCTCTTGACGATGACCGACAGCGTGTTGCCCTGCCAGGCGGTGCGCAGGTTCTGCCCGAGGGCGTCGTCGATGCGGGAGCGGCGCATGACCTTCGCCCACTCCTCTTCGATCATCAGGGCGGGGAAGCCGGGGCGGAGTTCCGGCTCGGCATCGTGGAGGGCGCCGTCCTCGTCGTACCAGCCGGCCTCGCGCGCCATGGCCTCCAGCTTGCCCACCAGCCCGGCTCCGGACGAGGGCGAGCCGTACAGCAGGTGGCGTTCGGTGAAGTCCGCCGAGACCCGCTGGAAGATCTCCATGGCCGCGTTGGTGGCGGTCCCCTTGCGGCCCAGCGCCGTCCGCCCGATCAGCATCGTCCACACCAGCAGTGGGTGACGGGCAGAGCCGAGGCGGATGTGCGGCCGGTGCCCGACGGCGGCCGACAGCGCCGACAGCAGGGTCGCCAGCACACCGACCGGGTCGCCTTCGGTGTAGGGATGGACCTCGCCCACCACCCGGCCCAGCAGCCCGCTGAACATGGCCTCCTCCGGCAGCGGGCCGGGCCGTTCGATCTTGTACCAGCCGGTGGCCGCCGGCTGCGGGACGGCTGCGCGCACTGGGGGCGCGGGTTCGCGGAGGTCCGGGGCGTCCGTGCCGCCGGACGTTCCTGGGGGCGCCGCCGGTGCCTGGTCGTCTTCGGCGGGCGGTGTCCACGGCGGACCGCCGAGGTCTTCTGTGCCCACAGGGCCGTTGTGGCGAGGCTGCAAGGTGCTCCGGTAGGCGGCGTCGAGGAATTTCTCGTGCGCGGGATCGGCCTCCAGGAACATGACCTTGGCCCAGCCCGGGGCGGGACGGTCGGGACGCACCGCGACCAGCACACTGGACGGGTCGGCCGCGCAGGTCGCCTGGACCCAGCGGCGGAAGGCCGCCTCGCCCGCCCCGGCCGCCAGCACCGGGTCGGCGCCCCACCGGCTCTCCTCCTCGCCGTCGAGGAAGGAGAACCGGATGGGACTTTCTTTCTTTCGTCTGGAAGATGACGAGTTCATCTGATCAGTCGAGAAGGAAATCAAGTTCGGCGGCGGCCTCTGTGAAGGCCGCGTGCACCTCGTGGACGAACGGGTTGTCGTAGGCGGCGTGCTGGTCGGGGCGGGGGACGGCACGCGCGTAGATGTCCTCGGCCAGGATCTGCGCTCTGCGGTAGGTCGAGCCCTTGCCGTGCTCTTCGTAGGCGCGCAGCCAGTCCGCCCGTGGCTCCTGGGTGATGAGCAGGTCGGCCAGCCCGATCAGCCGCCTGGTGACGGCGTTGGAGATGGAATCGATGATGGCCTGCCGTTCCTCGGCGTCCGGTTCGGAACCGGTCCAGCGCACCGGCCGCTGCAGCGTCCGGTAGATCTCCTTCTCCAGGTGGTGGCGCAGGCTGGCCGCCGGCCGCAGGTCCCGGTACTCGTCCTCGTGGCCTTCTGACAGGCGGCGGGTGAGCGCCTTGATGGTGGCCCAGTGCTTTTTGGGGATGTCGGGTTCGAACGACAGCCCCAGCAGGCCGTTCCACAGCCTGTGGAAAGACCGGGCGGCCTCGGACACGGCCCTGGTCACCTCTTCTCTTTTGTAGACCGGCCGTGACGGCCCGACCTCCACTTCGGCCGCATCGGCGGTCAGGGCCTCCACCAGTGCGTTGAACTCCCGGATGGTGCGCGTTGCCGCCTTATGCTTGGCCGGGTCGATGCGCCGCGGGTCGAGCCGCTTGTGGATGCCGCCGACGAAGTGGCAGGACTCATCCAGCCTGCGGCGCAGCACCCGCTCGGCCGCCCCCAGGTCTTCCCGCACCGCGTTCAGCACGTTCTCCGCCGAGTCCAGCACATGCCGCCGCCGCTCGGAGACCGTGCGCAGGTTGTCGCCTTTGACCAGGTCGAAGTGGGTGAACAGGAAGTGCAGCTTGTCGGCGTTGCCGGTGGCCGCGGCGGTGCGCATCACCGACACCGGGGCGGCCTGCATCGGCTGCTGGGCGTTGTCGACCAGGACGATCGCGTCCACCTCGTCCAGCCGTTTGCGCAGCCGGGTGGAGACCTCGCTGGCGGAGTCGTGGACGTGCCCCATGCCTTCTCCGTCGATGAGCACCAGCCGCGGGTGGGTCTCGGCCCACAGCGGACGGAACGGGCCCGCCACCCGGATCCCGTTCACCAGCGGGGTCAGCAGGGAGCCGAAGTCCTCGTGCCGGTTGCTGGAGAAGCGGTTGACGACGCCGATGAACTCGGCGCGGTCCGGGCAGTCCCAGCTCCAGCTCACCGGCCAGCCGTCGGCGTCGCGGTGCAGCTCGCCTGGGGTCAGTGATTCGAAACGCTCCTCGATCGCATCGAGCATGGCCTCGACGATCCGCGCGCAGACCGGGGAGCGGCGGATCCGGTTCTCCAGCTCGTCTTCCAGGACCTCCTCGACGCTGCGCTCTTCATCGGCGGTGATCTCCGTTTGCAGCTTGCCGACCTGGGTGTTCACCACGTGCTGGAGGGCTTCGACGGCGCCGTGGAGCATCGCGGCCGTGGCCGGGTCGCTGACGCCCTGGGGCGCGCCGGCCTCCTCGGCGGTGTCTTCGTCCAGGTCGTCGTCGTAGTCGTCCAGGTCGTCCAGTTCATCGTCGTCGGGCTGCGCGGACGGGGGACGGCCCAGCAGGTAGCTGAAGCGGTAGCGCTGGCTGACGTGGTCCAGCAGCCGGGTGTACACCACCTCCTGCGGCCGTCCTTCGAACACCGCCCGGGCCGCCTCCCAGACGTTGTCGCGCAGGTGGTCGGCGATCTCCTTGCGTTCGGCGAAGGTGACGGCGGCCCGGAAGGGCCCCTGCTCGGTGAGGATCAGCTCGGTGTCGGCGACGGTGGTCTTGGCCGTGGACGTGGAGGGGAAGCGCTCGCTTCTGGGGTCGGTGCCGAGCAGCTGCCGCACCACCGTGGTCTTGCCCGCCCCCGTGGTGCCCAGCAGCAGGACGTGCCGGTACCCCTGGTCGGCGCCCGGCAGCGGCAGCAGCTCATCGCGCAGCGCCAGGGCGGTCTTGGCCTGCGGCGGCGCCGGTTCCGGCTCGGGGGCGGGCCGGTGGATCTGCCGCCACTGGCGGGCCACCTGTTCTGCCAGCTCGTCGGACATCTGCCAGAACCCGAAGTTGCGCGGGGCCGGCAAGGGCTCGGGCAGGGGGGCCGCGTCGGCGAGCCTCCAGTGGAAGAACCGTTTGTTCGCCCACGGCCCGCATTCGCAGGGGCCGCCTTTGCAGACCTCCACCAGTCTGGCCACGGCGACCACCATCTGCCGTTCGGTGCAGGCGGCGGTGATCTGCTCGGTCCTCCACCCGGTCAGCCGGGCGGTCTCATACAGGATCGTTTGGTCGAAACCGGAGCCCGCGCAGATCGCGATCCAGCCGCGGTACGCGGTGTCCGTCATGCGGTTGTAGACGTCCTGGTACCCCTCGGAGATCGCCCATGCGGCGGGCTGGGGGACGGTCAGCGCCCAGGTGGGTTCGGACAAAGCACTCCTCGTCGGAAGGTGTCAGGCGGCGCCCGAGAAGGGCGGCGGACAGGGGGTTGTGACCTGCGGGTTCAGATTGCTGGTGTGGCGGCTGACGCCGTCTCGTCTTCTTGTGAACTCTGTCGACCAACGAACTTTGGATTATGCAGATACACCCCTGGAAATGCAACCCTGTTCACAGCACTCGAGGCCGGTGCGCCTGCGGTTCGCCACTGCAGATGGGCCGGCTCACAGGCGAGAGCGCGATCCGCGCGATGCGCCGTTCGGCTCGCTATTCGGGGACGTGCAGGGGGCTAGGGAGAATCCGGGGGGAGATCGCGGGCCACTACCGACTGGAGCGGCTACTGGGCCGAGGCGGTTTCGCCGGGGTGCGAGTGGCCGCGGGTCTGCCGCGGGAACGGCCGGTGGCGGTGAAGTCCCTGCGCAGCCGTACTCTGGCCGCTGAACCGGCCGACCAGCCGCGGGGAGCGCCGGTGAGGCGAGTGGCGGGCTCGGGGTGCAACTGGCCGATGCTCTGGTGGCCGGGCGCCCGCTGTGCGCAGGTGATCGCATCGCAGGGTTGACGGGCCGGCGCCTGCACGTCGGAGGCCCGCGTGTTCGCGCCCGCCGCTTCGAATCCCCCGCGCTGCCTGTGCCCCGCAGGCTCGCTCAGGTCGCGTGCCGCCAGGGGTTGCCCGGAAGCCGCCGGGTGATTCCATCGCTGCCGCGCAGCAGGAGATCGGGCTCTTCGGTGGCGAACCCGATGTCGTGAAAGGCACTGTGCCCGTGGGCGGCGAAGATCTCCTGCAGCTCCTCCACATGCTCTTCGGGGACGGTGAAGATGAGCTGGAAGTCGACCGAGTCGCCCAAGAGCAGGGGGGTCAGCTCGGTGTCGCTGAGCTTGGCGACCTCCTCCACCGCGCCCACGACCGGCAGCGCGTCTTCTTCCACCGTGAAGCCGACGCCGCTGCGGGCCGCGATCGATTCGATCCCGGCCTTGAGTCCGTCCGAGGAATCCTGGCAGCTGGTCACCAGCCCGCTGGTGCTCAGGGACCGCCCTTCGGGGACCAACGCCTGGGGCCTCTTCCATGCGTTCAGCAAAAGCTCCTCAGCCTGGGGGGAGAGCCTGGTGTCGGCGACGTCCAGCTTGCCGAAGTACTTTTGTGCCGCGGCGGCGACCCCGGTCGGCCCCGTGATGCACAGCCGGTCGCCGGGACGGGCGCCGCCGCGCAGCAGCGAACGCCCCGCCTCGACGACGCCCACCGCCGATGCCGACAGGATCAGGCGTTCGGCCGTGCCGATGTCGCCGCCGACGTTGGGCGCGCCCACCCGGGCGCAGGCGTCGTTGATGCCCTGCAATACCTGGGCGAATCGTTCATCGGGCATCGTCTTGGGGTAGCGGACGACCGACAGCAGCGCGATCGGCTGGGCGCCCATGGCAGCGATGTCGCTGAAATTGGCCATCGCCAGGTAGTAGCCGATGTCGTAATCGTCGAGATAACCGAGTTCATAGAGGCCGAACTTGGGGCCCCGGACATAGTCCGAGCCCACGACCAGCTCCTGAACGCCGTCGAGGCGGAACACCGCGCAATCGTCCTGGGCATCGGCGCCGGCCAGCAGCCGTATGGTCTCCCCACCGGTGAGGCGGTGCGACCAGCCGGTTTGACCGCTGAACATCGGGCCGATGATGGTGGCCAGCCTGCCGACGCATCTTGCGCGCCACACCATACACCCGGTGTCTGGTGCTGTCACCGCAATAGAAGTAGGGGAGACCGCGCTCTCCCAGCCGTTTGAGATCTTTGATGTCAGTCAGCTCAAGCGCGGTCAGCCCGTCCTCGGTCATGGCCCTGTGCACTGCGTCGAGCCGAAGGGGGAGGAAGTGCATGTGGGCGTGTGTTATGCATGCTGACCCGTCCATTTCCTGCGATGACCCATATTCCATGACGACCAGTTCGCCGAACGTCATGGAATATTGGCCGTAAATCAGTTTTAGGGCGTCCTCAACCTCTGTCGCATGGTCGCGGACCACTTCTCCGAAGCTGAGGTAGTGCTCATTGGAGACCAGCAGCAGGTGGCCCGTCGTCAGCGGTGACATGTCCGCCAGCAGAGCCAGGTTCTCGCTGCGGCAGATGATCCTGCTTCCAGGGCTCCCCTGATAGGTGCGCGAGAAGTCGGTGTCGGCCGCTCCGGACAGCTCCTGGCAGAAGTCCGCGCCGACGCAGTGAACTTTCTTCGACATGCCGTCCCCGCAGGTCGACAGGGGGTGTAGCGGTCCGGGACACCGCCGTGACCTGGAGTTCCGGGGATGCTCCCCGGCGGCTCCCCCGCCGGTGCCCGGCCGTCTCCGCCATGGAGAGGCCGGCGGGCGCCTTGATCCGGCCGGCGGGCATCGGCCGTCCCTATTGGACGGTGTACCGAGTTATTTAGAGGCAGCCGAAAATCTAGATCTTGGAACGCGCTGCCGTTGTCGCTTGCATGGGTTACATTGAAGCACACCTTTGTGTACTGGTTAAGTTCTGGGGCTGGAGTACAGGCGATGCGCTTGAGTGTGGCCAAAGGCGTGGATCGCACGGTGATCCTGCTGGCCACTGTCGCTCTGGTGAGCAACCAGTACGACTTCCCGTCCAAATCGTTTTGGGAATCGCTCGAGGACGCCCAGCCGGTTGTGCTCATCACTTTGATCGTGGTGGCGGGGATGTTCGGCGCCCTGTCCCCGTTCGAGACCTACTCCCGGCACAGCACACTCGGCAGACGGGTCGCCCTGCGCAGGCAGATTCTCACGGCGTTCGGCCAGTTGCTGGAGCTGGGCGCGGCGGCCGATCCGCCCGTGCCCATCAGCGATCCGGCACTGCACATTTGGCGCAAACGGCGCACTCTTCAGCATCCGTTGCGCGGTGAGCTGGTCAGGGTCGCCACCTACCGGCTCGGTTCCACCCCGGTGACCCGCACGATCCGTCCCACCAGGGGAGTGGGGGTCGTCGGGCTGTGCTGGCAGCTCAACCAGGAGGTGGGCGAGAACGTCGAGCGGCTCGCCGCCCAGGTGCCCGACGAGCAGAGCTTCGAGGACTACCGGCAGCGGCACGGGGCGGCGGCCGTCATGGGCTTCTCCTGGCAGGAATTCACCCGATACCGGCATCGAGGAGCGGTCTTCGCCAGCCCCATCAGGAACGCGCGTTCTAATTTCATCGGATGCGTCAGCTTCGACGCCGCACACGGCTACGATGCCCTGGATTGCCAGCGGCTGTGGCACGAGCTCAACGCGCTTTGCACGGTCATCGGGCAGGATGGATTCGAAGGCGTTGGAATTCCCCGAGGTCATGCGGCGCGGGGGGTTCGATGCGGTGGTGGGGAATCCGCCGTTCATCGGGGGGCAGCGTCTTACTGGCACTCTCGGCACGGACATGCGGGAGTACCTGGTCCAGCACGTTGGCGGGGGACAGCGCGGTAGCGCGGATCTGTGCGCGTACTTCTACCTGCGCGACCTTGCAGTCACCAATGGCGGGCGAGTCGGCATTATCGCGACTAATACCATCAGCCAGGGCGACACAAGAGAGGTTGGACTTGCTCAAGCCCTTAATAGGGGATGGCAAATTTATAGGGCGGAGAAATCTCGCCCGTGGGAGGGTACCGCCTCTTTGGAGGTCTCTCTTATATGGTCCTGCCGCAGCGGTGATCATGAGAGATTCGTGCTGGATGATCGTGAAGTTCCAGGCATCACTTCCACGCTCGACTCACAGTCTCGGATTGCTGGTGACCCTCACCGGCTCGCAGCCAACGCGGACAAGTCGTTCATCGGGTCCTACGTGCTTGGAATGGGGTTCGTGCTGACCCCTGAGCAGGCCCATAAGCTTATTGAGAAAGACCCGCGCAACAGAGATGTTTTGTTTCCCTATCTGAACGGCGATGATCTTAACTCTCACTGGGATCTGTCGGCGTCGCGCTGGGTTATCAACTTTCATGATTGGGATGAAGATAAGGCTCGCACCTACCCAGATTGCTATGAAATAGTCGAGCAAAAGGTAAAGCCGTTTCGTGCGCAAAATAATCGTAAGGTGTATCGGGAGTACTGGTGGCAATATGCTGAGAAGCGTCCAGCGCTCCATCGGGCCATCAGGAACCTGCAACGTGTCTTGGTGTTTGCTCGCGTCAGCAAGATTGGATTGCCGCAGTTTGTTGCAACCGGCCAGGTGATGAGTGAGCAGCTTGTTGTGATAGCCACTGATGCTCTAGAAGACTTGGCCTTGCTTTCTAGTGATATCCACTACTTTTGGTGGACGGTAAAAGGTAATTCTACTCTGGAGACGCGACTTCGTTATACTCCCTCTGATGGCTTTGAGACCTTCCCGAGGTGCTTGCTGACCGATCGTGTCAGGTCTGCTGGAGAGGCGCTTCACGCTGTGAGACGGGAGGTCATGGAGCTTCGCAAGTGGGGGCTCACTCAGCTTTATAACTGTATCTATGATCCCTCCGTTGCGGGAGAAGAAATATCTTCCTTGAGGGATATACATGTCGAGATTAATGAGGCTGTCTGTGAAGCTTATGCTCTTCAAGAGGAGCAAGATCCCGGTATTCGAAAGTTTGAGGCGAGGGTAGCTTCAAAACCATTGCCTGCGTGGCGAGACATCGAACTTCGACACGGCTTCTACGAGACTCAGCAAGGTATACGATTCGCGATCTCGCCGCAGGCGCGGGATGATGTGCTCGACAAGTTGCTTGCGCTGAACCATTACCGGTATCAGCAGGAGGTCTCGCAAGGTCTGCACAGCGGGAAGGGCGGACGCAAGGGAGCCAAGGCGGCTGAGAGGCAGCCAAAGGAGACAGAAGTGGGGCCTGGGAGGGGTACCGATGCTGTGGACTCAGCAGATGGCGCCCTTGATGGGCTGTTCGCTCCGCCGGGTGCGTTGTTCTGACGGCTATGCCGTCGATCTTGGGCTGAGCGTGCCTTGACTCAGTAACTCAGCCCAAGACCGAGGCGTCAGGTGTTGTGGAATCGGGTGAGCAATCGGGCTCACTCTGCCGGGATGAGTTCAAGATGACGTCTGGTGCCCTAGCCTCGGAGTCGCGGGTGTCGATCATGCCATCGGCGACTCTAGCCGACTCTAGGCACTCTCCGTGGGGTCGCTGTAACGGGGCTTGTGCCAGTGCCGATATTTGCGGCTCACCGCATGTTGCGGAGCCGGGTGAGTAGGTGAGCCCACTCTGAGTGGGTGAGTTCGATGATGGCGTCCGGGGTGTTGGCCTTGGAGTCGCGGATGCCGACCGTGCCGTCGGCGGCCTTGGCCACCTCCACGCAGTCGCCGTTGGGGTCGCTGTGGCGGGACTTGCGCCAGTGCCCGTACTTCGTTGTCATGCCGAAGGTCCTGTCCCGTCGTCTAGTTCCTCTGCTACCTGACTAAGGAAGGCCAGGCTCTCTTCTGGGGATAGCGCAGCCTTCCTCAACAGATCGTAGTGCGCGGTATACCGCGCTACACCACGGCGCTCAGTGATCACGAGGTCGGTGGTGACCGTATCGACTACAGCTATCGTGGGATCGACCTTCTCGGGGAAGGTGTAGAGCGAGAACGATGACTTCGGCATGAGAGCACCCGGGATGTGGGTGTTGTAGCGCAGTACTCGTAGCGTGATGCGTGGTTCAGCAAGAACCACTTTGATCATGTGGAAGAGCTGCTTGCTCATCACCGATCGGGGTACTCCCAGCCGGTAGATCGTGCATTCGTCGAGTACGGCGTCGTAAGTCGGCCCGTCCGGGCTTAGAAGATGCTGCTGGCGGCGGGTTCTTGCTTCAGCCAGCCGATGAGGGCGGTAGGTGATGGGGCCAAGGGCTTGATCGATCTCGATCAGGGTGCTGATGAGTTCAGGCGTCTGTAGAACGGCGGGGATGCCGGTCTGGTTGTAGCTGCGGATCGTCTTGGCCCCTGACTCCAGGTCGGCATACAGCCGCTGCCGGTCGCCCATGGCGTTGCCGTACCGGTCCCACCAGCCCTTACGGGAAGCGTCCCGGGCCAGCCGCAGCAACCTTCGGTACTTGGCCCCGGTGACCTCCAGGGCTTCGAGGATGTTGAGAATCTCGCCCACATCCGGCCGGATCTGGGCGTTCTCCAACTTGGAGATCTTGGGACGGGACTGGAAGACGAGCTTGGCCAGCTCGTCGGTGGTCAGATCGCGTTCCTCCCGCAGCTTGCGCAGTTCCGCCGCCAGCCGCAGCCGGCGAACGTAGGGACTGGTCATCGACGACCTCCCGGAGACTGTCCGGGCGCGGCCGCACAGGCCCCGCCCGCTCACTTTCCGTCAACACCGAGAACGCTACGCACAAATTCCCCGCCCCACCTGCTGAATGACACAATCCGGTCACCACTCGACCACAATTCGTAAAGCACCACTTCCGAACGTTCCGCTCCCGAACGTTCTCGACCGCGAACCCCTCCACCCATCACCCCGCCCACCCCTCCTGCCCACCCCGGACCGAAAGCCGGCCCGCTTCGCCCCGCTCCCGCCGCGAATCTCCTCCGGCCCACCGCTTCCGCGGCCCGGCCCGAGCACGGCGCACTCTGGGACGTGCGGCACCGGCCGCCGCTCCCGTTCCGCTCCCTGAGGCCGCGTATTGAAAAGTTCCGCCCCGCCCTTTGGCGTCCGCCCCGCTCCCTCCGGGCGCCCGGGCCGATCTCCTCCGGCTTCCGTCCGCAGCGGTGGGCGCGCCCGGCCGCCGGCGGCAGCGTTCGTCCTGCCGGCCGAAAGCAGCGGCGGATTTGTGCCGGGTTGGCTGCCTGTTCTTGCGCTCTGGTGGACCTGGGTGTGATCTTCTATTTCTCCGAAGCGCCGTAGGCCGGCACGAGGGCCGGTGGAGAGGCGGCCATATCGTCCAAGCCGGGAACGGCAGCGGGACCAGAGTGGAGCCTGGGCTGGAGATCGCAGGTCGTTACCGGCTGGAACGGTCGCTGGGCCGGGGCGGCTTCGGCGAGGTGTGGGCGGCCGCGGACATGCTGCGGGACCGGCAGGTGGCGATCAAATTCCTGTATCCGCAGATCTCGGCGACCAACCCGGTGGCGGTGGCCAAATTCCGCCAGGAAGCCAAGATCGCAGCCCGGCTGGATCATCCGGGCATCACCCGCGTCGATGACTTCGGCCTCCACGAGGGCCAGTGGTTCTTGGTCATGGAGTTCCTGCACGGCCGGACCCTCGCCGCCGAGCTGGCCGACCACCCGCAGGGGCTGCCGGTACCGCGGGTGGTCGCGTTGGGGGAGCAACTGGCCGACGCCCTGGTGGCCGCCCACGAGATGGGAGTGGTCCACCGCGACCTCAAACCCGTCAACCTCATGGTGATCGACGGCGACCGGCTCAAGGTCTGCGACTTCGGAATCGCCCGGATGGCGGACGCCTCGGTCGCGGTCACCTTCACCGGCCAAGTCGGCACCCCGCTGTACATGGCCCCGGAACAATGGCTGGGGGAGCCGACCGACCATCGCACCGACCTGTACGCCATGGGCGGGATCCTGTTCCACCTGCTGACCGGCCACCCGCCCTTCACCGCCGACGGCGCCAGAGAACTGATGGGCCGGCACCTGAACGCCGACCCCCCACGAGCCCGCACCGAACGCCCCGAAATCCCCGTGGCGCTGGATGCGTTGATCGTCGAACTGCTGGCCAAAGACCCCCGGCAGCGCCCCGCCCGCACCGCCGACGTCCGGGACCGCCTGCGCGACATCCAGCAGTCCCGCACCTCTCCGCCACCGGCATCGGAGAGCACGTCCGCAGCCCCTGACGATGCCACCCGGCGCCTGTCCCCGCCACCGGAGCCACAGAGCACATCCCCGGCCGGCAGCGCCGCCCCGGGCCCGACCCGGCCGTCTGTTCCGGAGAGCAGATCCCCTGCCTTTGACGGTGCCGCCCGGCCTCCCTCCCCGCCGCCTGCGCCGGGAGTCCGGGACACGAACGGCACCCGCCGTCCCGGGGGCCCGCGCCGCGTGGCCCGCCGCGCACTGCTGGGCGGAGCGGTCCTCTCCCTGGCCGCGGCGGCCGCCGTTCCCCTCAGCCGCTTGACCGCCCGCACCGGCAGTGACGGCCGCGCCGGCGGCACCGGCTCCGCCGGCACCGATGACGGTGATTCGCCCCTCCGATTCACCCTCAAAGGCCACGAGAAATGGGTTGAGTCGGTGGCGTTCAGCCCGGATGGCGCCACCCTCGCCACCGCGAGCTGGGACGGCACTGCGCGGCTGTGGAACGCCAAGAACGGTAAGCCCGTCGCCACTCTCGAAGGCCATCGAGGAGAGGTCATCTCGGTGGCGTTCAGCCCGGATGGCGCCACCCTCGCCACCGGAAGCGGGGATGGCACTGCGCGGCTGTGGAACGCCAAGAACGGTGAGCTCATCATCACTCTCAAAGGGCACCAAAAGGCGATCGGGTCGGTGGTGTTCAGCCCGGACGGCGCCACCCTCGCCACCGCGAGCTGGGACAACACCGTGAGGCTGTGGAACGCCAGAAGCAGTGAGCTCATCACCGCTCTCAAAGGCCACAAGGAGGTGGTCCAGTCGGTGGCGTTCAGCCCGGACGGTGCCCTTCTCGCCACCGCGAGCTCGGACGATACCGCGAGATTGTGGCGCGTCAGAAGCGGTGAGCTCATCACCGCTCTCAAAGGTCACCGAAGCACAGTCGCCTCGGTGGTGTTCAGCCCGGACGGCGCCACCCTCGCCACCGCGAGCCGGGACGGCACTGCGCGGCTGTGGCGGGCCAAGGACGGCGAGCTCATCACCGTTCTCAAAGGCCACCAGGACCAGGTCACCTCGGTGGCGTTCAGCCCGGATGGCGCCGCCCTCGCCACCGCGGGCTGGGACGGCACTGCGCGGCTGTGGCGGGTCAAGGACGGTGAGTTCATCGCCATTCTCGCGAACCACCCGGAGGTCTGGTCGGTGGCGTTCAGCCCTGACGGTGCCCTTCTCGCCACCGCGAACAATAAGGGCATCGCGAGATTGTGGAACGCCAGGAACGGTGAGCTGATCACCACTCTCGAGGGGCACCATGGAGGAATCGGCTCGGTGGCGTTCAGTCCTGACGGCGCCCTTCTCGCCACCGCGAGCCGGGACGGAACAGCGAAATTGTGGCGGGTGGGTGATTGACGCCGAGGCGAGTTCGAAGGCGGCCGAACCGCCGAAGATCCCTCACGACGAGCCTGCGACCGCAGACCGGTGACACCCGCTGAGAAACCCCTCGCGTCGGCGCGTTCCCGCATCTCCCCGGGCGGGTCCCACCGCACGTCCGCGCCGCCGCCTCCCTCCCACCGCACCTTCCCCGGCGCGCGACCTCACGCCCCGACCATGGAACCCTCGACGCCGCCCAGGCCCGTGCCGCTCCCTCGCCCCTGCTGCGGTGCCCCCATCCCGACCTGCGGAGATACCGCGTCGCAGAAGGCCCGCCCTCTCACCCCTCCAGGCCGTTAACGGCGTCCCGCCTCCTCCCGGAGGCGTATCTCCTCCTTGCGTTCCCAAGCCCACGCACGATGCCCCTCCAGGACCGCATACATCTGCATGCCCTGGGCGACCTTCTTTCCGAAGGCGAGAAAGAGCTTGCCTTTGGCCTGCCCGTAGAGCTCCAGCACCCGGTCCGCATCTCCACCGGCCCGAGCCTCGGCCACCTGAGCGGCGATCCGCTGTGCGTCCTTGAAGAACCTGCTCTGCTGCGCGGCCTTCTCCTCGAGCGACAACGCCTTCCCCTTGCCGCTCTTTCTTTTGGCCTTGCTGCGCTTGGCCGCCCGCGCGATGAGCTTCTTCTCGTTGGCCGAGAGCCGAACCCGCCGGCTACCGATATACCGCGAATGATTGAGCTTGTAATTCACAACGCCGCATGTTAACACCACCGCACCCCCACCCGCCCGCCTCATGCCCCCTCCCACGGCTCCGGCCCACCGGCGTACGGCTGCTTTTCCCATGAACTCTTCCGGCCTGCGGCCTTGTCGGCGAGGTGACCGACGGTCACGCTGGGGCTGCGGTGCCCGGGTTCCCCTACGCGGTCGTCCGCATACGGGGTGCGTAATCGTCCGGCGAGGATGGGAGATGGTCGAGATGCCCTGGAGCGGGGGCGTCGGCACGGCATGAGGCATCGTCGCCATCTCGGACTGCTGCTGCAGGTTCTGCTCGTCGTGGTGGCCGGCCTGCTGGGCATCGTCACCGACTACGCGACCGGCGCCGAGGAGACCCCTTTCCACCTCGACCCGCTGAAGAAGGCCGCGGCTCCCGGCATCGTGGTCCTGATCGTCGGGCATGTGATCGCATACGGCTGGAGGCCCCGGCCCGCTGGGGAGCGGTGCCTCTTCGGTACCAGTTCCACAGGGCGACGATCAGGGGCACTCCGGTCAGCGGCGCGGCGGCGATGCCGGCCACCCATCCGCCCTTCTCGCGGTCCTCGAACACCACGGTCAGGACCGTCCACCCCAGCAGACCGGCCACGCCGGCCACGCCGACCACCAGCACGACCGTCCGCCACGCCCGACCCGGCCTGTTCCGCCCTGCCATACCCGTCATCATCACTATCGGTGCACCCGATTGCGCTGAAAGCGCCGAAATATCCTTCGCCGATGCGCCTTTTTCGTCGCACCGCTTCCCCGGGCCAGGACGGTATGTCGCAGTCAGGGCGACGCCATGACCTGAGGCGCCGCGGAACCGGGCATCCTCGAGACTCCCGGCCTCAATACCCAAGGCCGTGCGGTGAAGAAAGCTCAGTGCAGAACCCCGCACATAACCGGCGAAGCCGGTGCGGGTCAGGGCCTGCCGTACGCGAAGACCGGAGCGGGATTCGCAGTTACCGCGACGGCACCCCGGCATGACTGAGACGCCTCGGAAGGCTGCCCTTGTCGGACGGCACTGCTTCAGCGGACACTCCATAGTGAGCAAGTTCGAGCAAGTCGCCGGGCAGAGGAGAGATCATGCGGCTACGGTTCCTGGGGACGGACAGCAACGAGGGCACCTGCCCGGCGATGTACGTCACCGACGCCGGCACCTATGGAGTCCAGGGCAAACTGGTCACTGACCCGCAGGCGCTCGGCGACGCCGTCAACCTGGCCGACGACGAGGCCATCGTCGAGATCGAGCCGTCGCTCGTCCGCCACCTGATCGCCCACTACCAGGAGCACCACGGAGGCTGAGCCGGTGGCCCACCTGCTGTCCGGCGGCGAGCTGGACGGGCTGTTCGATGCGTTCGAACGCAGCGCGTTCCGCTTGGAGACGCGCGACCGCTACAACGTGCCCTCCGAGCGGGAGTCCCTGCGCCGCTTCCTGGCGGGCGACCCCGATGAGGACTACGCCAGGGGGCGGCCGTGGTACGACAGGACCCGCCGGGCCGCCGCCGAGGGGCGGCCCTTCACCCGGGTCCGCGTCGTCACCGTCCCCCTCGGCGACTACTCCCGGTACGCGCTGTGGTGCGCGCGCGACAACATCCGGGCCGGTGAGGACATCCGCTACCTGGAACGGTCACAGGCGGCCCGACTCGGCCTGCCGGTGGAGCCGCCGCACGACGCCTGGCTGCTTGACGACGCCACCGTGGTGATCCTGCACTTCGACGCCGATGACGCGTTCGCAGGCGCCGAGGTGACCGACGACCCGGCCACCGTCGCCCGGCACCGCGCCTGGCGGCAGGTGGCCTGGGAGCACGCCCTCACCCGGGAGGCGTTCCTGCGGAGCCTGGGCGGAGCCTGAGCGCGTGTCCACCCCGTCCCAGCAGGCCAGGGAGGCGCTCGGGCTGCGGCTGCGGGAGCTGCGCAAGGACGGCGGCCTGACCCAGCGGCGCCTGGCCGAGCTCGCCGGATGGGTGGAGAGCAAGGTCTCCAAGATCGAGCACGGGCGGCAGACGCCGAGCGAGGACGACATCCGCCTGTGGTGCCGGCTGGTCGGCGCCGAGGCCCACATCGCGGATCTGATCGCGACCGTTCGCAACATCGACTCCCAGTACCTGGAGTGGCGGCGGACATGGCGGGCAGGCGGACGCCGCCGCCAGCAGGCCATCGCCGCCCAGGAAGAACAGACCTCCCGCTTTCGCATCTATGAGCCGCTGCTCATCCCCGGCCTGCTGCAGACCCCGGAGTACGCACGGACGCGGTTCGCCGAGAACATCGCGTTCCACCGGACGCCCAACGACCTGGACGCGGCGGTCGAGGCGCGGATGCGGCGCCAGGAGATCCTCCGCAGGGGCGACCGGGACCGCCGCTTCCACATCCTCATCGGCGAGGCCGCGCTGACGCTGGGCGTGGCCGATGACGACGTGCTGCTCGGGCAGCTCGACCGGCTGCTCACGCTGGCGATCATGCCGAGGCTCCTGCTCGGCGTCATCCCGGCCCGCACCCGGCACCGCCGGGCCCCGCACCACGGCTTTTGGATCTTCGACGACCGGCTGGTGCTGGTGGAGACGGTGGCGGCGGAACTGACCATCACCCAGCCCCGCGAGATCGCGGTGTACGCCAAGGAGTTCGAGTGGCTGGCCGCGTCCGCGGTGTACGGCGCCGGGGCCCGCGAGCTCATCTCCCGGGCGATCCGAGCGATTCGAGAAAACTGAAGCAAGTTCCTGGCCTTCTCATCACCCTGCGCCGCATCGTGGTGACCGATGGTTCCCGCATCCCCACGACGCACCCGGCGCAGGGACGCAAACGGCCCGGAGAGCGGCGGCCCCGCCGGGACGAGGAGGAGGCCATGTCTCAGCAGTTCCAGTTCCAGACCAGCCGGGCGTGCAGCGAAGGCTGCGGCGGCTGCTGCGTCGAGGTCGCCACCAACCTCGCGGCCACCAGCGGCCTCGTCGCACTGCGCGACTCCAAGACCGGCATCGTCAACACCTTCACCGCCGCCGAGTGGCGGGACTTCATCGCCGGCGCCAAGGCCGGCCAGTTCGACATCTGACCGGCCGGCGCATCCCCGCGGGGCCCTGCCTTTCCCGGCAGGGCCCCGGACCTGGGAGACGGACACGATGGACATCCCGGTTTTCGACTACGACGCCTATTGGCGGGACGGCGACGGCGTGCGCGACAGCACGGCCTGGCGCGACCAGGGCCTGCACTGGCACGGGTATCTGTGGCGCGGCGGCGCGGCCGACTACGGCGACGAACCCGCCCGCCGCGACCTCGGCACCGAACTGCCGCCAAAGCTCCTGGCCGACTGGCTGCGCAAACCGGCCCGCACCGTCCGTACAACGGCCACCACCCCCGAGGAGATGGCCGAATGGCTGCGAAACGAGTGGCGAAAAGCACGCGGCCAACTGGGCCCGGACGCCACGGCGATCGACGAGACGAGCCGTTTCGGACGAGCGTTGCATGACCTGCGGAGAGGACAGCCGGTGTGCTGGGGCGGCTGGCTGGGACCGTCCACGTTCTGGCACGTGGCGGCGATCCCCACAGCGGCTGCCTGTCATGAGGCGACCACGGCCCCCGACACTGCAGGCCGGCCGTGGCGGCCGCGGCCCGCTCCCTGAGCGGCTCCCGGATCTTTCACCGACTCCGACGACCGGACCGTCCGCCTTCGGGACGCGGTGGCCGGAGAGAGGGGAGCATCGTCATGGTCGGCGTCCACCGGGACAAGGCGGTTCCGGTGGCCTGGGCCTCAGCCGGCCGGCATCTGCGCGTTGCGATCCATTCCCTCACAAATCACCTTGAGAGCGCCGACCGTTGAGCCGACGGCCGAAACTTATGGGGATGACCGGGGTGGATTTCGGGACTTACAGAGCTACACGGTGAAGCCTCTCAAAGCTTCACTATTGCCCGGTGGAAAAGGCGGGGCGACTCGAAACTCCGCTACCGCCCGGCGTTTTCTGAAGCGGTCTCTTCTCCGGCCCGACTGCCGCCCGTGGTGCCGTGGGCGCGCCGGTGATCGGCTGCCAGATAATCCTGAAACTCGGCATGACGGAACTGGTAGATCGGGCCGATCGCCCGCAACAGCCCGAGCCGATGGCAGTCGTCCAGGAACGGCATCAGTCGCCGTGGCAAGAGGTTTTTCCACGTCCACCACCAAGAGGCCACCAGGTACATCGACCAGGCCCGGTGGCCGCCGAATGTGAGCCCGCTCGCGAGCCCGCCCACAAGACCTGCTGCGAGCCCTCCCATGAACCCGGTCACGTACTTGAAGAGAGACGCGGGTGCAGGGACGGCGGTGGGCAGGCGCCACCAGGCCAGATCGCGGGTGTCCTGGTCGGACAGCAGGCGGGCCAGGTATCCCAGCCAGGCGCGGACCTGGCGGGGATCACGGTGGCGGCGGGGCCGGAACCGGTCGGCGTTCTTTTCCGGGCCGTCGAGGGGCGGGCGGGCGTCGATGAGGGCGTCGATGAGGCGGTCGAACAGGTGGTCGCGCAATGCCCCAGGGGTGGGGAAACGCTCTCTGTGCAGCAGCGGGGCGGGGTCGGAATTCCGCTCGATGTAGACGGTGCGCAGCAACCACAATCCCAGTGGGGTGGCCACCACCTCGGCCAACGGCCTGCCCGATTCAGGGCGTGCCGGGGAAGCGGCGCGCAGGTGAGCGAGGATCGGCTCCCATGTCGGCAGGCGGTGTGGGGGCACGCAGCCTTCTAGGTAGTCGGCGGCGGCTTGGGGAGTCAGCTTTTGGGGAAGCGGCAGAAACGGTACGGCCATCCATGTGTTCCGGACCGAATGGACGCCGCATGACCTGCGATCCGGGCAGTCGATGAACCATGGACGGCCCTGCACCCTGTCGTGCCTCGGCCGATCCCGATGCCCCTGAACGCACAGTCCACCCATGGCCTTCGGCCGGGCGGCAGGCGTTCGTGTACCGGGCATCCAAAAGCGCACGTCCGTTGTGACCGTTACCAGGACGGCATTCGGCAAGCCCGCTACCGGTGATTTTCCGGATTTCCGCGCCTGGCGGTCCGGTTTCAATCGGCCCCTGAATCGATGCCGGATCGGTCCTCGGCGGTCGGGAGCAGGCTCAAGGCGCGCGACCGCCGACGCGACCGGCGCGACCAGAAGGGATCTTCGACATGTCTCGCATCAGCGGGCGCCTGCGACTATTCGGCGCACTGGCCGCAGGCGTCCTGGCCATGGGCGTCGCCGGCGCCGTCACCACCCCGGCTTCCGCCGCGACCGCGGTTTTCCGCGAGGACTTCTCCAACGGGCTCGGCAGCTTCACCTCCAGCGGGTCGGTCACCACCGGCAGCTATGGGGCCCGGCTGAGCGGGTCGCTGCTGTCGGACCCGTCCATCACCTCCACCACCATCAGCCTGAGCGGCTACAGCGGGGTGACGGTGTCCTACACCCGTTCGACCTCCGGGCTGGACCTGGGCGAGTCGTTCACCGCGGCCTACTCGGTGGACGGCGGGTCGTTCGTGACGCTGGAGTCGGCGCGGCAGGCCGGCGGCCCGGTGTCGTTCCGGTTGCCGTCCTCGGTGGACGGGCGCAGCGTGCGGCTGCGGTTCTCGCTGGACGCCAACAGCCCCCTGGAGTCGCTGACCGTCGATGACGTGCTCGTCACCGCCGACGGCGGCGGCAGCGACCCGGGGCCCGGTCCGGGCGGGCCGCTGCCTCCGGTCAGCGACGTCACCAAGCCCGGCCCGTACGCGGTCGCCATCGACCGGTCCGCCGGCCCTCGCCGCAACGGGTGGCTGGTGTACCCGATGAACGCCGGCCAGTACGGCGTGGACCACCCGATCTTCGTGTGGGGTCCGGGCGCCGGGTCCACCCCGGCCGACTATGAGGACATGCTGCGGCAGTGGGCCTCGCACGGGTTCGTGGTCTACAGCGAGGTCTCCTCCAGCGACGGCACCTACATGGTCAACGCGCTCAACTGGCTGCAGGCCCAGAACTCCAACCCGGCCAGCCCGCTGCACCAGAACCTGGACCTGTCGGAGGTGGCCTTCGGCGGCCACTCCCGCGGCTCGCTGGGGACGTTCGACGTGGCCGACGAGCCGCGGCTGAGCACCACCATCCACGTGGCCGGCGGGTCCTTCGACGGCAACGGGCCCAACAAGCTGCGCAAGCCGACTCTCTACATCGGCGGCGACAGTGACTTCGCCACCTCCAACATGGAGCGGGACTACCGCAACACCCGCGTCCCGGTGTGGTTCAACATCCTCAACAACACCGACCACATCTACGCCACCCGCAACGGCCAGCACATCATCACCGCCTGGCTGCGCTGGCACCTGGGCGATGAGGAATTCCGCCGCACGAGCGACTTCCTGAGCCCCACTTGCACCTTCTGCAGCCTCGGCCGGGTCCAGTACAAGAACTGGTGACACCGCGCTGACCGAACGCAGCCCCGCCGGCACCCCGGCGGGGCTGCGCCGTTTCGGGCATTCGGGGGCCCGGACTTTCCACTCGTGAACGTTCGCAAGTGGGAATGCACAAATTCGCCGGTCAGGCCCTTGATATCGGCCGCTTGGCCGCCTTTCGGCGTCACGGCGTGTGAGCATGAGGCCACCGAACACAACGACGCCCACCCGCGTCCCGACACCGACCGGCCCCGCGAGGTGCACATGCTGACGATGATTCCCAGGACCTGCACGGCCGCCCCGCTGTACTGGCGGCGGACCTTCCCCGGCGAGGCCGCCCAGGCCCGCGCCGCCCGCCGCTTCGTGGCCTGCCTGCTGGACGGCCTGCCCTGCCTGGACGAGGTGGTCCTCACCGTGGACGAACTGGTCGCCAACGCCCTGCGCCACACCAAATCCGGCCAGGCCGGCGGCTCGTTCACCGTGGAGGTGCTGGCCGGGCCGGACGGCGTGGCCGTCGCGGTCGCCGACCAGGGCGGCCCCACCGAGCCCGCCGCCCGCGACGCCGCCGACACCGACGAAAACGGCCGCGGCCTGCGCACCGTCTCGCTGACCGCCACCAGCTGGGGATGGCACGGCAACGACTCCGGCCGCACCGTCACCGCCGTGTTCACCGCGGGCGCAAAGGAGCGGGCCCAATGAACCACACCCACGGTGACCTGCACGAATGGGTGCGGCGGCGGGTTCATGCGGCCGTCACCGACGCCTTGCGCGCCGACGGTGAGGCCATCGCCGCCCTCCCCGGCCTCGACCGGCTCGATGCGCACACCCGCGACTTCGTGCGCAACGCCCGCCGCCTGGTGCTGGCCTGCGCCACCGGCCTGACCGCCGTGCTGGAGGCCCACCGCCCCGTCACCACCTCCACCGGCCGCCGCTTCTGCCGCGGCTGCGGCGTCGACCACTGCCCCACCCTGCGCCGCGTGGCCGAGCTGCTGTCCGTCCACGCCGTCCGCCCCGCCGCCATCGACCGGGCCGAGGCGTGGCGCCGCGCCGACGCCTACCTGCGCCGCGTCCACCGCCCCTCCCCGCTCGGCGTCCAGGAGTTCGAGCACGGCTTCGTGGCCTGGCCCGTCACCGCCTCCGGCGAGCCCGACTTCCTCCTGGTCATCGACCGTCACACCGGGCGCCTGTCCTGCTGGCCCAGCCTCCCCCTGCAGACCCTCATCCGCCGCTACCGCGCCCACCTGGCCGCCCGCGTCGTGCCCTCGCCCGGGACGGGCACGGACGCTTGAGCTGGAAGACACGTTCGGTGGGTGGCCGTTTTCGGTCGTTGTGGACGCATCGAAAAGCGGTCTCCTTGAGTGCGTGATCGATAAGATCGAGCGGCCCGAAATGTTCTGCGGTCGCATCGGGATCGCTGGAACTCTCTGGAGTTCGGCTCGAGCCGCCGGGGCGACGACGGCGGGCGGCCTGCTTTCGTGACGGAAAATGAGCGAGGCTCGCACCGGCGAACTGTGGAGATGGAAAACGGCGATCCTGCGCCCTCGAGAGAACGGGTACGGCCGAGCTGCGATAAGGAAGCCACCATGACCGTTGAGAACCCCGATGTCGTCGATGGCGTATCGCTGAGCGCCGACGAGTCCGTCTGCATTCTGCGGATGATCGAGGACCGTCCGTTCAGCGGGTCGCCCGAGCAGAACCAGCAGCTCGTGGAGAAGATCAACACCTATCTGGCGTTCCTGCAGACCGGGCAGCTGGTCGAGCAGTTCCCGCAGATGGCCGGGAAACGCATGGAGGTCCGCCTGGTGTGCGGTGAGGATCCCCAAGGCCCGCCTCTGCTCGAGATCCTGCAGGCCGCCACTGCGCTGTTCGCCAAGCACGGGGCCGACTTCGTGGTCGAGGTGATCCCCTGGGAAATGGTGCTGGGGGGCCGGCCGCGACCGTGAGGTTCCTCCCCTCGTCGGTGCGGTTTTCGCTGCTCCCGCCCACGAGGCCGGACGCGCGGGGATGCGTGTTCTCAAGCCGTTCCCGCAGCGGTTCTTTTTCAGCATGCGGACTCGAGGGCCGAGGGCGGGCGCTCCAGCGCTGTCCGGTGTTGGGCCGTCGCGGGGCACAGCGTCGTCTCTGACTGCGACGAACCTTTTCAGCACGCCGTCTCTGCAGGTCGAGACGGGGACCTTCCAGTTCGGGACACCTTCGAGGCCCCGTCCGCGATGCCTTGGACCACGTGCTGAAAAGGTCCGCTCAGTTTCGTGAGCGTACGTTCTCGCCGTCCGGCTTCGGGCTTCTTGGGGTGAAGGCGAATTTCTCGTATCCGATGTGCGAGGAGCCCGCGGAGGGAGCCGACGCCTGCCTGGCCAGGGAGTACTTGGGGACGATGCGCCGGGGCTCCCGCTGCACGGGGCCGTTGGTGGGAGGGGGCGGAGGCTCCTGCTTGGGCCTGGGAGGGTCGTGGTAGGGAGGGATGGCGGCCAGCGCCGCCGCCGACAGGGCCAGGCCGGTCACCAGGAGGAGCACGGACCGGCAGCCGGGCCAGCCGTAGCCGTACAGGATCAGGGAGACGGTCAGCAGGTAGGTCTTGGCGGTCACCGTGGCGATGACGCCGATCATGGCGAGCCGGCAGCGCTGCAGGCTGATCTGCAACTGGGCGATCCCCAGGGCGCCGGCCAGGACGAGCAGGTAGGGGTAGGGGGTGGCCATGATCGGGGTGCCGGCGTCGTGGAAGAGGGCGATGCCCGCCAAGGCCAGCTCGGCGGTGCCGATCAGGATGCCGATGCTCAGGCCGTAGGCCACGCCGGTGGGCCGGCGGGCGTGCACGCCGATGGGGGAGAGCTCACCGAAGTTGAACATGGCCACCGGCAGGGAGAGCGCGGGCAGCGTCAGCGCGACGACCACCCATGGCGAGGGCGGCTGTCCGGCCGAACCGAAGCCCGTTGAGGACAGGGCGACCAGGAGGGTGGCCAGAGCCGCCAGCGCGACGCAGCCCCATTCACGGGGGGTGAGGCGCTCACCGAGCAGGACGGTGGCAAACAGCAGCAGCGGCACCAGCCCCGAGACGAACGCCGGCTGAGCGGCAGGCAGGGACAGCGACGACATGGCGATCCACTGCAGGGCCAGGCCCGCTGCGGCGAGGAAGCCCCCGGCGTACCAGATGGGGGTGATGAGCATCTGCCGGGCCAGCTTGAAGGGGTGGGACCCGTGCAGCGGCTCCATGCGGTTGGCCGCCACCTTGAACAACGCGACGCCGAGCAGGTAGGCCCCGCTGGAGAGCATGGCGACGACGGTCGCCGCGAGTGCGCCCAGGTCCATGGCGACTCCGGTTCCGCTTCTGGCGGCCTGGCTGCTCCACGGGGAGGAACGGGGTGATCCAGGCCACCTCATGATCAATCACCAGTAACGGTAAATGATTGTTGGCGATTCGCCAATAGCTCTTGGCGTATCGCTAATTAGCTTCTATGGTTCGGGTAGCCGAGGAAGCGGGGGGCGGCGTCCGGGATCCACCTCCGAAGGCACGAGCATGACCGAGCAGAAGAGTTGCAGGCGCCCTCCGGGCAAAGCGGCGGCCGCCGCAGCGCCACTTCCCGCCCGGCGGGGGGACACCGGACGGACGACGGCGACCGCACCGCGACTGGCCGGACGCGGCTTCGGCACAGCCGTCCACGGACACCGGGCACTGAACGTTTTTCAACGCAAGGCCTGGGGTGTCGGCAGCGGGAACCTCGGCGGCACCCGACTGCCGGCCCTTGCCGGACCCCGTCTCGACGCAGGGGAACGGCGTGTTGAGAAAAGTTCACCTGGCCGCAAGGCAGGCGCCCTCGACCAGTGACCCGCCCCCGACCGGCATCGGTCGTGCCCGGGTACTCCCCTCCGGCGGGCACGACCGATGCCGCACCACCCGTCGCAGGGAGACCACGGTGCTCCACGAACCTTTCGTCCCGCGGCCTTGGGGCGAGCCGTCATCTGAGACGGCCGGCCCCTCGCTGGCCAGAATCTTGCTGCCGCTGTCGGACCAGGACCTTGCCACCGGCGCCCGGATCCTCAACGGCGCCGACCCGGGACCGCCGGAGCCGCCGGCGCGCCGGGCGGAGCACAGGCCATGACGGCGCCGGAAGAGCCCGTGCCCCCGGCCCCGCTCGGGCCAGGCTCGTTCCTGTGGGACTACAGCGGCCTGCGCCTGGCGGCGATCACCGACATCAGCGCGTTCGTGCTGCAGGCCATGCACCCGGCCATCGGCGCCGCCGCCGAGCGGCTGACCGACCTGGACACCCGCCGGCTGAGCCGGGCCGTGCACGACTTCGTCTCCATACGGCCCTGGGTGTACGGGGAGCAGGGGACGCGTCATCTCCTGCCCGCCGGTCCTTTGGCCTGGGCGCACCTTGCGACCTTCTACGTCACGGTCACCGCGGCGCGGTACTTTTCCGCCGAACCGATGACTTTGGACCGGGAGCAGCGGATCTTCGAGGAGTTCCTCCTGCTGGGACGGCTTCGGGGAGTGCCGGCGCGGATGCTGCCGTCCACGATGGCCGACTACTGGGCCTACTTCGAGGACATGCTGACCCACACCCTGGTACCGCACCCGGTGGCGCATCGGGTGCTGGACCGGCTGGGCGGCTTCTCCTCGACTGTCCCGGTGACGCTGCGCCCGCTGCTCGTCCCGTTCGGCCTGAGGGGCGGCTGGTTCACCCACCTGGTCACCGTCGGCACCCTTCCGCAGGCGGCCCGCACCAAGCTCGGCCTGACCTGGACGGCAGACGACGAACACCGGCTGCGCGCTGTTGGAACGCTCTTTACCCGCGTCCTTCCCCACCTGCCCGAACGCCTCCGCTACGCCCCTTCCGCCTACCAGGCCCGCCGCACCTCCCGGATGCAGCGGAGCCCACGGGGACCTCGGCATCTGCGGCTTACCGACACATGCCCGGTGGTGGCCGGGTGCCGGGGCGTCCGGCGAGCGGTGCGCTGAGAGGGACCGCAGCGGACGCAGGCGGTGCGCAGCGTGCACTGTCCCAGGCAAACCCTGCGCCCCGCCCCGATCTGGGGGCGCGGTGGGTCAGCACGGGGCACAGGGCCACTGGTCGGCAAAGGAGCAGGTCTGCGCGACCGGCGGTGGCCGCATGCGGCGGGCGGGATGTCACATCGGGCGTTCGGCCAGGGCCTTCTCCAGGCGCTGGGCGGCACGGGCGGCGACACGGGCGCGGTAGGCGATCGGCATGTAGCGCAGCCGTTCGGGCAGGGCGCTTTGGCCGCGGCCCAGCAGCCGCAGCCGGCGCTCGTCGGTGTCGCTCCAGGAGATACCGAGTTTTTCGCGGGCGGCCGGCGGCAGCATGCCGATGATCAGGAAGAACCGGGTGCGTGACGTCACCTGCGCGCCCCTGCCGCGGGGCCTCAGCGGAGGACGACGCGCCCGCCGCCGGGCCGCGCTGCTGGAGGCGGGGCTGGAACTGTTCGGCACCCGAGGATGTGCCGGCACCACTGTGCGCGGCGTCTGCACACTGGCCGTCCTCAACGACCGCTACTTCTATGAAAACTTCCCCGACCTGGACGCCCTGCTGGTGGCGGTGTTCGACGAGGTGGCCCGGCGGGGCGAAGAAGCCATCTTGGCCGCGGTCCGCTCAGCCCCCCGCGACCTGCCGCTGCGGGTGCGCGCCGTGGCGAACGCCGGCCCCGGCTTCCTGATCGCCGACCCCCGCCACGCCCGGCTGCTGACCCACGAAATCCAGGTCGAACCGGCGTTGCGGGGACGCCGCAACGCGCTGATCCGCCGCCTGGCCGGTATCTTCACCGCCCAGGCCCACGAGCTGGCCGAGGACATGCCGCTGTCAGACACTGACGTGGAGATGACCGTCCTCACCCTGGTCGGCGGGGCGATGGAACTGGTCTCCACCTGGCTGCGCGGCGAACTGGCCGTGGATCGCGAGCACTTGATCGACTTCCTGGTCGCCCTCATCGTCACTTCCGACGGCCTGCCGGCGTCCCCGGCCAGAAAGTCCCAGGCCGTCCGCCGCGCACCCGCCTGACCACCGGGGCCGGCCGATCATCGCGCGGCGGTCAGATCGTAGAGCGTTACTCCGTCGATCACCTGGGCGGTGAAGTTCTCCTGCACCCACTCGGCGATCCGCTGGGCGGCGTCGCTGCCGCTGCCCGCCCGGCCCGGCATGCCGCCGCCGATGAAATAGTGGATCTTCTTCTCGCGCACGTACCGCTGGAACTGTTCCAACGTCGGCGCCGGATCGGTGCCGTTGAAACCACCGACCGCCATCACCGGTTTCCCGGTGGCCAGCTGGTAGCCCGCCGCCCGGTTGGACCCCACCGCCGCCGCCACCCATGTGTAGGCGGAGGCATCGGCCTTGAGCAGGGCGGTCAGCTCGGCACTGGGCGTGGACGCGTTCAGCAGACCCCCGGCCCCGCCCATACCGCCGCCGGGACCGAACCCACCGAAACGTGGACCGAACCCGCCGGGCCGCCGGCCCGGCCCGAACCAGCCGAACCCGCCGCCCGGGCCGAATCCGCCGGGCCATCCGCCCGAGCCGTCACCCGGGCTGAGCCCATCGGATCGGCCATCCGAACCGGAATTGCCGGAGTCGTTGTCTGAACCGGACCTGTCGGAACGGCTGCTCGAACCGGGGCCGCCGAGACCAGCGTCCGGACCGGAGCCACCGGTTCGACCGGCTGAGCCGGAGCTGCTCGAACCGTTGCCCGGGCCGAATCCGCCGGGGGCGCTGTTTGGAGCCGGGCGGCGCGCTTGCGGTGGCCGGATGCCGTCGGGGAGGGACGGCGGGCGCCGGAACCGGTCGCCGGGGAAGCCCGGGCCTCGTGACACCTGCGGGCCTGCGATGGGGATCGCCCCCTGGTGCGGGGTGGAGGCCGTCTCCACCGCGTACGCCGCCGGTCCCGCCAGCGACGCCAGGACGGCCAGTGCCGCCCCGCCGCCCAGCAGCCGCGGCGCCGAGCGGCCCGGCGCCATCAGCGCCACCGCCGCGACCCCGGCCGCCACGATCGCCCACCGCAGCCACGGCACGAAATCCGGTGTCCGCTCCAGCAGCGCATACGACCACAGGGCCGTCACCGCGACCGTGCCGGCCAGTACCGCCGTCCCGGCGGGCCGCCGCCACAGCACCCCGGTGCCAAGGCCCACCAGCGCGCCGATCGCCGGGGCCAGCGCCACCGTGTAGTACTCGTGGAAGATCCCCCGCATGTGGCTGAAGACCAGCACGTGCACGGCCAGCCACCCGCCCCACAGCAGCAGCGCCGCCCGCACCGCGTCGGTCCGCGCCCTGCGGCGGGTCGCCCACAGCCCCGCCGCAGGCAGGATCAGCGCCGCCGGCAGCAGCCAGGAGACCTGGCCGCCGATCACCGGGCCGAACATCCGGCCCCAGCCGGCGTCCTGGTCGGTGTTGCCCAGCCCGCCGACCTCATCGCCGTTCAGCCGGCCCAGCCCGTTGTAGCCCAGCGTCAGCTCCAGCACGCTGTTGTGCTGCGAACCGCCGATATAGGGGCGCGAGTCGGCCGGGATCAGCGTGACGATCGCGACCCACCAGCCCGCCGCGACCGCCATCACCGCGCCCGCCGCCAGCAGGTGCCCGATCCGCCGCCGCACCGTCGCCGGCGCCGCCACCAGGTACACCAGGGCGAAGGCCGGGACGACCAGGAACGCCTGCAGCATCTTGGCCAAAAAGCCCAGCCCCACGCAGCCGCCCGCCACCAGCAGCCACCGCAGGCCCCCGGGCTCCAGGGAACGCACCATCGCGTACGCGCCGAGCGTCAGCAGCAGCACCAGCAGCGCATCGGGGTTGTTGAACCGGAACATCAGCGCCGCCACCGGCGTCGTCGCCGGCACCAGCCCCGCCAGCAGCCCGCAGGCCGCCGCCACCTGCGGCCCGGCCTCCGCCGCCAGCGACCGCCGCACCGCCGCGTGCAGCACCCCGACGGCGGCCACCCCCATCAGCGCCTGCGGCACCAGGATGCTCCAGGAGTTCACCCCGAACACCCGGGCCGACAGCGCCATCGGCCACAGCGCCCCCGGCGTCTTGTCCACGGTGATCGCCCCGGCCGCGTCCGAGGCGCCGAAGAAGAACGCCTTCCAGCTGACCGAACCGGCCTGCGCCGCCGCCGAGTAATAGGCGTTGGCCCAGCCCGATGCGCCCAGCCCCCACAGGTAGAGCACGGCGGTGGCCGCCAGCAGCACCAGCAGCCCCGGCCCGGCCCAGCGCGGATCTTCAGGACGTCCCAGCAGCGGCCGCCGCACCGGGCGGGACGGTGAGTCGATCGTCGTCATCGGTTCGCCGACCTTGTCGTTGCGCGTGTTTGTTCGTCAGGCGAGCCGGTACAACTGCCCCGAGCCGCCGAAGGGGTCGCCGTACTCACCGGCGTCCACCGGGGTGGCGTGCTGCCGCACCCACTCCGCCACCTCGGCGCCGCCTCCGCGCCCGCCGAGGAGGATGAAGCGCAGCCTGCCTTCCTTGACGTACCGCTGCAGCTTGGCGACGGTCATCGCCGGGTCGCTCCCGGTGAACCCGCCCATCGCGATCACCGGCGCCCCGGTGCGCAGCATCAGGGACGAGGCCTGCTGGGCGCTGCCCACGGCCACCAGCCAGGTCGCCTTCCCCCGGTTCTGCACCAGGTAGGCCGCCATCGCGTCGCTGACCCGGCCGCCGCCCGGCCCGCCGAACATGCGCCCGCCGAAACCTCCGCCGGGAGGCTGCCCGCCGAACATGCCGCCCCCAGGTCCCCGGCCGCCGCGCGGCACACTCGGCGGAGGACCGCCCGGGCCACGGCCCATGCCGCCGAAACCCGTCGCCGGACCGGCCAGCGGATTGGTGCCGTTGACCGGCGAGCCGGCCGCGTCCACCGCGTACGCCGCCGGACCGGCCAGCCCGGCGACCAGGCCCGCTGCCGTCGCGACCACGGCGGCGCCCCGCGTCCCCCGCCGCAGCGCCACCAGCGCCGCCACCGCGGCCACCGTCGCGGCGGCCACCGCCCAGCGCAGCCAGGGAAGCCACTGCGGGGTGCGCTCCAGCAGCTGAAACGACCACGCCCCGGTCACCGCGACCCCCGCCGGCAGCACCCACGCCCAGGCCGCCGACCGCCGCTGCGCCTCCGCCATGAGCACCACGCCGCCGCCGACCAGTCCGGCGATTCCCGGCGCCATCGCCGTGGTGTAGTACGGGTGGAAACCACCGGCGGAGTAGCTGAACACCACAAAGTGCACCGCCGCCCAGCCGCCGAACAGCAGCACCCCCGCCCGCCGCACATCGGTGCGGGGCCGCCGCCACAACCACACCAGCGCGGCCGCCAGCAGCAGCCCCGCCGGCGGAAGCAGCCAGGAGATCTGCCCGCCCAAGATGTCGTTGAACATCCGGCCGCCGCCCGGCTCGCCGCCGAAGTTGGCGCCGCCCCCGCGGCCGAACCCGCCCGGCCCGTCCCCGCCGAAGATGCGGCCCAGCCCGTTGTAGCCGATCACCAGGTCCCAGGCCGTGTTGTCGGTGCTGCCGCCGATGTAGGGGCGGCGGTCTTCGGGGATCGCATCGACCAGCAGCACCCACCACAGGCTGGAGGCCACCAGCACCGCCCCGGCCGCCAGCAGGTGCGCCACCCGCCGCGGCCACGACGGCCGGGCCGCCACCAGGTACACCAGCGCCAGCGCCGGCACCACCACCCACGCCTGCAGCATCTTGGTGTTGAAGCCGCAGCCGACGAAGAACGCCGCCGCCGACAGCCACCCCAGCCCGGCCCGCCCGCTGCGCGCCTGGACCGCCCGCAGCGTCGCCCACCCGGCCAGCACCATCCACAGCACCAGCAGCGTGTCGGGGTTGTTGTCCCGGTTGATCGCCACCGTGATGGGGGTCAGCGCCAGCACCAGCGCGCTCAGCAGCCCGGCCACCGGCCCGAACGCCCGGCGCGCCGTCGCATGCACCACGCCCACCGCCGCCGTGCCCGCCAGGGCCTGCGGCAGCAGCATGCTCCACGTCCCGAACCCGAGCACCCGCCCCGACAGCGCCATCAGCCACAGCGCCATCGGCGGCTTGTCCACCGTGATGAACGAGCCCGCATCCAGCGACCCGAAGAAGAACGCCTTCCAGTCCTGCGTCCCCGCCTGCACCGCCGCGGCGTAGTACTCGTTGGCGTAGCCGTTGTCCGGCAGCTTCCACACGTGCAGCGCCAGCGACAGCACCAGCACCCCGTACAGGGCGGGCCGGACCCAGCGCGGGTCCTCGGGTCCGCCCCACAGCAGCCGCCTCGCCGCACCGGCGGCCTGGGCGGGGATCGTGGCCGCGCTCACGGCGTCTGCTCCTGCGCATCGATCGACGCCGCATCGACGGGGGTGCTCGTCCCGGACCGGGCGGGGCCGCGCAGCCGCCGCGGGTGGAACACCCAGGCCCGCATGGCCACGAAACGCAGCACGGTCGCCGTGCTGTTGGCGGCGATGAGCGCGGCCGCCTCCAGGGCGCGCGAGGCGTCCGGCACCAGCGCGTGCACCAGGGCCAGCCCGCCGCTGCTGAGCCCCAGCCCCAGCAGGAACACCGCGAAACCCTCCAGGTGGTGGCGGGCCATCCCCTGCCGGCCGCGCACCCCGAAGGTGAAGCGCCGGTTGGCGGCGGTGTTGCCCACCGTGGCCACCACCAGCGAGACCGCGTTGGCGGCCAGCGGCCCCATCACCGTGCGCAGCAGCAGGAACAACACCAGCTGGACGACCGTGCTCACCCCGCCGACCAGGGCGAACCGCGGCAGCTGGCGGGCCATGCCCGGCGGCGGGCCGCTGCGGGCGCGGCCGGGCACCGGGGCGGCGAACCCGCCGGTCAGCATCCGCCGCGCCACCCGGGCCATGCCGCGCAGGTCGTCCAGGGCGGTCCGCCACACCTCCACCCGGCTGTCGGGGTCGTCCACCCAGTCCACCGGCACCTCATGGATCCGCAGCCCGTTGCGCTCGGCCAGCAGCAGCAGTTCGGTGTCGAAGAACCACGCCTCGTCCTCCACCTCGGGCAGCAACGCCCAGGCGATCTCGGTCCGCACCGCCTTGAAGCCGCACTGGGCGTCGGAGAAGCGCGCCGCCAGCGCGGTGCGCAGCAGCAGGTTGTAACAGCGGGAGATCACCTCCCGCTTCACGCCGCGGGCCACCGCCGCCCCCCGGGTCAGCCGGCTGCCGATCGCCAGGTCCGAATGCCCGGAGATCAGCGGCGCCACCAGCGGCAGGAACGCGTCCAGGTCGGTGGACAGGTCCACGTCCATGTAGGCGACGACGTCGGCGTCGCTGCGGCTCCACACGTGCCGCAGCGCCCGTCCCCGCCCTTTCCGGTCCAGGCGCACCGCCGTCACGTGCGGCAGTTCCGCGCACAGCGCCCTGGCGACCCGCCAGGTGCGGTCGGTGCTGGCGTTGTCGGCGATGGTGATCCGGAAACGGTAGGGGAAGGTCGCCGTCAGGTAGCCGTGCAGCCGGCGCACGCTGGCGGCCAGCACGTGCTCTTCGTTGTGGACCGGGATGACCACCTCGACCAGGAACCGGCACCCGGCGTGCCCGGCCGGGGACGGAGGCATCCGCGTGGTCGCCTGACTCATGGCGACCACGGTCGGCGGTGATCCTGGGAGCTCCCTGAGCCCTTCCTGAAAGAATCATGAAAGCCCGTGCCGGAACCGGCCCGGCTCCGGGAGCCGGTTCCCGGCGCCCGGCGGGTCCGGGCTCAGATGACGCCGTCCTCGGCGAGTTCGCGGATGTGCTCTTCGGAGTAGCCCAGCAACCCGCCGTAGACCTCGGCGTTGTGCTCGCCCAGGTCCGGCGCCGGGGTCTCCAGCCGCGCCCGCGCCGCCGAGAACCGGATCGGCACACCGGTCCCGTACAGCTCCCCGGCGTGCTCGTAGCGGGGGTGCGACAGCGGCACGACCTCTTCCCGTTCCAGGACGAGCGGGTCGCGCACGGCCGTCGCCGGGTCGCGCACCGGCGCCGCCGGCACCCCGTGCTCGGTGAGCAGGTCGAGGATCTCCCGCAGCGGACGCGCCGACGACCACTCGGCGACCAGCTCGTGCAGCCGGTCGGCGCGCTCCACCCGCCGGTCCCGGGTGCGGAACTCCTCGATCAGGTCCTCTCGTCCCATCGCCTTCAGCAGGCCGTGGGCGAACCCGTCGGTCGGCGCGCACACCGCGAACCACCCGTCGGCGGCCGGGAAGATCCCGAATGGGGCGAGCCGGGGCATCACCGGCCCGGTGCGCGCCGGCAGCCCGACCGCCTCCAGGGCGTCGAACGGCTCGCAGGCCACCAGCGAGGTCAGCGCCCCCAGCATGGACACGTCCACATGCTGGCCGCGTCCGGTCCGCTCGGCCTGCATCAACGCCGCGAGCGTGCCGACCACCGCAAAAAGCGGGGCGGTCAGGTCGGCCAGCGGCAGCCCCGACCGCACCGGCGGCCCGCCCGGGTCCCCGGAGGTGGCCATCAGCCCGCTGAGCGCCTGCACGATGGTGTCCATCGCCTTGCCGGAGCCCGGACCGCCCTGCGCCCCGAACCCGCTGATCGAGGTGTAGACGATCTTCGGGTTGAGCCGCGCGGCGAAGTCGTAGCCGATGCCGAGCCGGTCGGCGACCCCGGCGCTGAAGTTCTCCACCACCACATCGGCCCGCCGGACCAGATCGCCGAAGACCTCCCGCCCCCTGGGGTGCTTGAGGTTCAGCGTCACGCTCTGCTTGCCCCGCCCCCGCACCAGCATGGACACCGACATGTCCCGCGGGCTGCGCCGCGTCAGCGTCAGCCCGTCCTCGCTCAGATACGGCGCGTTCCCCCGCGCCTGATCGCCCCCGTTCAGCGGGTTCTCCACCTTGATGACCCGCGCCCCCAGCCCGGCCAGCAGGAGGGTCGCATACGGCCCGGCCAGCGCGCTGGTCAGGTCGATGACGACCCTGCCCGCCAGCGGACTGTCGGCCAAGTCGGCCCCCTCCCCCCGGGGACGCCCACCTGCGGTCACGCCCCGCACGATCGGTGACTTTTCGGACGTCACGATAACTGACCCCTTTCGGGCCCCGGCTGCGGGAGGCAGGGGTGGGGCTCAGCGGGGCGGACCTTGGGGCCGGTGCCGTCCCCGGCTGTGAGGTGCCCGCTTTGAGCTGCGAGAACGCCGGGCACAGGTGGGCCAGTGAGATCTTTTCGGAACGCGGCTTCGGCACCGCGCTTTGCGGGCCGTGCCGTCGCGGCGGCACCGGCGCGACGCTGAAGGGAGCACCGGAAGCGGTTCCCGTGGCCGTCCCCGCAGGTGTGCTGTGCGACGGCCTTGCTCATCGCCTGCGAAGACGGCGAGCCGGAAGGGTTCTTTGCCGCACCGGTGCCCTCGGCCGCGCAGGTCCTGCGCTGACGAGAGGTGCCGGTTCTTCTCGACGCGCCGTGCACGCAGACCGGGCGAGCTGCACGGCGGGTCGGGACGATGCGCAGGACGAGAGCCCTGATCTTGGAAACCGCCCTGGGGTTCGGCGTGTCCCAAAACCGCCGAAGACGGTGCGTTCACCGTGGGCGCCGACCGCCGAAGCCGAACCTTTTCTGCACGGTCAAGGCGGTCATTGATCGACGGGACGAAGAATCCAACCGTGGATCAACGCTGAATCACCTCTGTGCCCGCTGAACCGGGCTGCTCGGATTCGAGAGACGGCCGGCCCGCACCGTCACTGGGCGATCGGGCGTGAATCAGGAAGTCGTTGCCGAAGACCTGCGGCATCGGGCGTTGCCGAGACCCCGGCCCTTGAAGCGGTGCGGTGAGAAGACGTATGAGCAGATGAGCGAGCGCCCGGAAACCCCGGACGATCGGTTGCGTGCCGATCTTTCGCCTTCATCGCATGCGGAACGCCTCAGTGAACCTCCCGGCGGCCGTCTGATCGTCTCCTGGCCCATGAATATGCGGACCCCCGGACGAGCCGTCCAGGGGTCGATGCCCGCCGATCGAGTCAGGCGCTGCGGCGGGCGGCCTCGAGCATGCGGGCCAGGCCGTGGCGGCTCACCTGCAGGATGGGGCCGTTGGGGTTCTTGCTGTCGCGGATGCCGACGGCCGTGCCGAGGTCGGCGAGTTCGACGCAGTCATTGCCGGTCGCCGCCGATCGGCTGCTCTTGCGCCACTGTGGTTGTGAAAAGTGTGTCACTCCAGCTCCTTGCGGATGCGGGCGAGGAACTTCGCCGTCTCTTCCGTGGATAGTGCCACACGCGCAATCTGATCGAAACGTCTGCGGCACTCTCGTATACTCGCGACGTCCTCGACGTACCAGCCGCCATTCATTGCTTCGAAATAAGCGACTGATAGGTCGAGGCCGGCTTCAAAGACTTGGAACATGGTCAGGCCACCGCGGCCCTGATCAGGGAAAGCACCGGCTTCGAGCGGTACGATCCGGATCGACACATTCGGCCGTTCAAGGTCACGCAATAGCGCGGTGACCTGCTGTCGCATCACTGGCCGGCCACCCACCATCCTCCGCAGCACCTCTTCGGTGAGCATGACGTCGAGGATGGGCGCGTCGCTGCGTTCGAGCCGGGCGCGGCGCGTTGCACGCGCCTGCACTCTTCGTTCGATTTCAGTGGGGTCGTCGATCTCAGCGGTGATGAGCTCGCGTGTGTAGGCAGGGGCTTGGAGAAGTCCCGGCACAGTTTCCGGTTGCCATATTCGGATGGTTGTGGCGGCGTCCTCAAGCTCGGCGAAGCCGCCGTCAAGCACGTCACCGAACGCGACCCACCAGCCGCGCTTGCGGACGTTGCGTGCGAGCTCTACCAGGGCCAGGCCGAGGGCGCTGTTACGTCCGCCGTAGGCGGCGAGGATCGCCTCAACGTCAGCAACCGTGGGTATCTGCCGGGCAGTTTCGATCTTGGTGAGTTTGCTGCGAGGCCGGCCCAGGTTTCCGGCGGCCACCTCAGCGGTGAGCCCGGCGGCTTCACGCAGCTTACGCAGTTCGGACGCGAGCCGGCGCTGTCGGACGGGTGGCCCGTGTCCTGTGGGCGTCACCGGGCATCCGGCAGCCCATGCGGTCGCTTGGCGAGGCGGTGGGAACCGCTCTCCGCCGTGCGCGTGATGGGCGGCGTTCTCGGTGGACCGGCCTGTTGCGGCCGTCCGGCTCGTATCCTCGGTGGACGTCACGGAAGTCCTCTACTCTCACAAACTGTCCACAGGCTCCGGCCGTCACACCCGTCGCAGCCGCTCCCCCGAGCGAAGGAACCCGCCGGTGAAACTGCTGCACGCCGCAGACCTCCACATCGACAGCCCGCTGCGCGGTCTGGCCTCTTACGAGGGCGCGCCGGCGCAGGAGCTGCGCACCGCTTCGCGGCGGGCACTGGAGAACCTGGTCGAGCTGGCCCGCGCCGAGGATGTGGACGCGGTGCTGCTGGCCGGCGACATCTATGACGGGGACTGGCTGGATTACCAGACCGGGCTGTTCTTCGCCCGGCAGATGTCGGCGCTGGGCAAGGCCGGAATCGACGTCTACTTGATCTCCGGCAACCACGACGCGCAAAGCTCGATCACCCGGCGGCTGCGGCTGCCCGGCAACGTCCGCGTCTTCGACACCGCGCAGCCGCAGACCTTCCGCGACGAACGGCTCGGCCTGGCCGTGCACGGGCAGGGCTTCGCCCGGCGCGAGGTCAAAGACAACCTGGCGGTGCGGTATCCGGCCCCGTTGAGCGGGCTGTTCAACGTCGGCCTGCTGCACACCGCGCTGACCGGACGGGAAGGGCACGAGGAATACGCCCCGTGCAAGGTCGGTGAGCTGCAGGCCAAGGGCTACCAGTACTGGGCGCTGGGCCACGTCCACACCCGTGAAGTGGTCTGCGAAGACCCCTGGATCGTCTTCCCCGGCAACATCCAGGGCAGGCACGCCCGCGAGACCGGCCCCAAGGGCTGCACCCTGGTGACGGTCGACGACCTGCAGGTGACCGGGGTGGAGCACCGGGACCTGGACGTGGCCCGCTGGGAGCACCTGCGGGTGGACGTCACCGGCGCCGAGGACCTGGACGAGGCCGCCACGCTGGTGGCCAAGCGCCTGCGGGACCTGCCGGCGGAGCGGTTGCACGCCGTCCGCGTCAGCCTCACCGGCCGCACCCCCGCCCATCTGGAGCTCAACCGGGAACGGGAACGGCTGGTCAACCAGATCCGCCTCATCGCCACCGACCTGGGCGCGCTCTGGGTGGAAAAAGTGCGGGTGGAGACCCGGCCGCCGGACACCCCGGGCGAAGGGACGGCCGGGCTGCTGGCCGACCTGCAGCGCACCGCGCGGGAGCTGCGCCTGGACCACGGCCGGCTGCACGACCTGGTCGCCCGCAGCGAGCTGCTGCGCAAAGGACTGCCCGCCGACGTCGCCGAGCGGGGCGGCATCGACCCCGGCGACCCGCAGTGGCTGACCCGCATCGCCGAGGAGGCCATGGACCTGCTGGCCGCCATGGTCGCCGAGTCCCGGGAGACCTGATGCGCATCCTGCGCTACGACCTGACCGCCTTCGGGCCCTTCACCGGGCTGTCGCTGGACCTGGCGGCGCCCGGGGTGCACCTGGTGGTCGGCCCCAACGAGGCGGGCAAGTCCACCGCCCGGCACGCGCTCGGCCAGCTGCTGTACGGCATCGACGAGCGCACCCCGTATGACTTCGTGCACGCCAAGCGGGACCTGCGGCTGGGCGCGCTGATCGGCCGCCGCGACGGCGGCACGCTGGAGATCGTCCGGGTCAAATCCCGCAAGGCGCCGCTGCGCACCCCGGACGGCGACCCGATCGACCAGTCCGTGCTCTCGGCCGTCCTCGGCGGGATCGACCGGCAGACCTTCACCGCCGAGTTCGCCCTCAGCAGCACCGAGTTGCGCGAAGGCGGCAAAGCCCTGGTGGCCGGCAAAGGGGAGCTGAGCCAGGCGCTGGCCGCCTCCCGGTCCGGGCTGCGCCTGACCCGCGTCCAGGAGGCCATCAAGGCCCGCATGGAGGAGCTGTACAAGCCGCGCGGCACCAGACCGGCCATCAACACCAAGCTCAGGGAGCTGAAGGAGACCAACGCCCGCAAAAGAAAGGCGTCGCTGCGCCCCGACGACTACCTCGCCCGGGAACGGGAGGTCGAACGGGCCCGGCAGGAACTGGAGCGGCTGAAGAAGGAACTGCTGGATCTTCGTGCCGACCATCTGCGGCTGGAACGGCTCGACCAGGCCCTGCCCCAGCTGAATCGCCGCCGCCATTTGCTGGAAGAACTCGACCGGATCCGCGCCGAGGGCCCACTGGCCCCGCCGGATGCGGCCGAACGCTTCCCGCACCTGATGGAGGAGCTGCGCCAGGCCCGCCGCAGCGAAGAACAGGCCGGGACCCGGATCGAGAACATCGACCGGCAGCTGGCGGAACTGCACGTCGATGAGACGCTGGCGGCGCACGCCGACGCCATCGAGGCCCTCTTGCAGGACATGGGCGCCGCCCAGGAGGCCGCCGAACGGCTGGAGCACCTGGCCGGGAGGGCCGCCGAGCGGCGGGAGGAGGCCGCCGCCCTGCTGGCCCGGGTGCACCCGGACGCCGCCCTCGCCGACGAGCGGCGCTACCGCATCCCCCAGGCCGTCCGGGAGCAGGCCCGGGAACTGGGCGAAAGGCGCACGGCCCTCGACGCGGAGCTGCGGGAGCGGCGGCAGGCCCGCGACGACCGGCACCGCAAGCTGCAGCAGGCCCGGCGGCGCCTGGCCGGGCTGCCGCCCGTCCCCGACGACCGGCCGTTGCGCTCGGCCCTGGACGCCGTCCCCGACGACCTGCTCCACCGCCTGACCACCACCGCCGCAGAGGTCAACCGGCACCGCAACCGGGCGGCCGCGATCCGGGAGCGGCTGGGGCTGCCCGAGGACGGGGCCGTGGCCGTCCCCTCCCGCGAGCAGGTCGATGCCCACCGGCAGGAGGCCGACCGGATCGCAAACGACCGGCGCAACCTCGCCGACCGCATCGCCGAGCTGACCGAACGCCTGGAAGAACAGCGGCTGGAACTGGAGGGCCTGCGCGCCCACGACCCGCCGCCCACCCCCGAGGACCTGGCCGCGGCCCGCGCCCGGCGCGATGAGCTTTGGGACGGCCTCCCCGGCACCGAGTCGGAGTACCTGCGGGCCGTCCGCCACGCCGACGAGATCGCCGACCGGATGTTCCGGGAGGCCGAACGGGTCAACCGGCTCCGCGAGACGCGCCTGGCGATCGAACGGGACGAGCGGAGACTGGCCCGCCTCCAGGCCGACCACGACGCCCTGGCCTCCCGGGAAGCGGAGCTGGAGGCCGCCTGGCGGCGCCTGTGGGAGGGCTACGCCGGCCCCGTCCCCCCGCCCGAGGCCGCCGCGGACGCCTTGGAGGAGGTGCGGCGGCTGCAGGAGACGCAGCGGGAGGGGGACGACGCCGCAGCCCTCTTCGAGGCGCTCGCCGACCGGGCCGCCCGCCACGCGGCCCGGCTGCGGGACCTGCTCGACCATCCCGCCGGCTCCGACGACCCCTGGACCGAGCTGCCGGAACTGCAACGGCTCGGCCGGCAGCGGCTGGAGGAGTGGCAGGAGACGGCCGCCGCCTGCGCCGCCGCCGAGGAGAAGGTCGCCGCCGAAGAGCACGAGCTGGAAGAGGCCGAGGCCGCCTGCGCCCACTGCGAGCGGCGGCTGGAGGAGTGGCGGGAACGCTGGAAGCGTCTGCTCGGCGAGGCCGGGCTGCCCGCCGGCCGCGAGCCCGTCGGCGCGCTGGCCGACCTGGACCTGCTGGCCAGGGCCGAAGAGGCGCTGGCCGACGCCGACCGGATCGACCGGGAGGCGCAGGAGGCCGAACGGAAGGTCGCGCGCTTCCACGAAGAACTGACCCGCCTGGCCGACCGGTGCGGCAGGGAGGTCCCCGCCGACCCGGCCGAGCGCCGCCTGCTGGTCCGCGCCCTCCACCAGGACGCCAAGGACAACCGGGACCGCGCCGCAGAACGCGACCGGCTGCGGCGGGACCGGGAGGAGCACCGCGCAGAACGCGACCAGGCCGCCCAGGCCGTGGCGCTGCTCCAGGCCGAGCTGGAAGAACTGATGCGCGCCACCGGGGCCTGTTCGGTGGAGGAACTGGACGCCGCCGTCCGCCGCCGCGACCGCCACACCGAGCAGGAGCGCAAGCTCAAGGAGCTCACCGAGACCATCGTCTGCGGCCCCCACTCCCTGGAGGAGCTCATGGCGGAGGCCGCGGAGACCGACCCCGTCCGGCTCCGGGCCGACCTGGAGGAGCTGTCGGGACGCATCGAGGAACTGGAGAGCCTGCGCACCCGGCTCCAGGACACCTTCACCCGCAGCAAGGCCGAGCTGGACCGGCTGGACGGCTCCGCCGAGGCGGCCCAGGCCGCGGCCGAGGCCGAGACGCTGGGCGCCGCCCTGGTCGAGGAGGCCGAAGAGTACCTGCGGCTGGAGATCGCCCACGCGATCCTGCTGGAGTGCGCCGAAACCTACCGCAGCGCCCAGCAGGACCCGGTGCTGGAACGGGCCGGGCACCTGTTCGGCGAGCTGACCCGCGGCCGTTTCAGCGGCGTCGAACTCGACCCGGACGAAGACCCTCCGGTCATCGTGGCCCGCCGCAGCGGCGGTGAGCTGCTGCGCGTCCACCAGCTCAGCGAGGCCACCGCCGACCAGCTCTACCTGGCGCTGCGCCTGGCCTCCCTGGAACGCTACGCGCAAGAGGACCGGGCCCTGCCGTTCACGGTCGACGACATCTTCATGACCTTCGACGACGCCCGCACCCGTGCCGCCCTGCGGGTGCTGGACGGCATGGCCGACCGCTTCCAGGTGATCGTGTTCACCCACCACGAGCACCTCGCCGCCCTCGCCCGCCAGGCCCTGCCGCCCGGCCGCGTCCACGTCCACACCCTGCCGGAGTACCGGCCCGGGGAGCTCGCACCGGCGGCGGGGGCCTGAGGCCTTCCCGCCGCGCCGGGACGAAACGGGCCCGGCCGTCGGGGTGCCGTGCGACCCCGCGGCGTCCGGCGGGAACACCGGGCGGCAAAGGCGGCTTCGGCTCACCGAACCGCAGACGGATGTGCTCTTCGCCCCCGGGCCGCCGCGCCACGGCGGGCCCGACCAGCAGGGTCAGCGCCGGGCCGGGCGCGGTGAGCAGATCCCGCGCGGCGCTCGCCACCTCTTCGTCGACCACCCGGCTCATCAGCCAGAACGCGACCGCTCCGGACGGGAAGAGGGCGGCGAAGAACAGCAGCGGCGCATCCCGCCACAGGCTTCCGGCGTGCACGCCGAACGGCCCTGCCTTTGCCGCGACGGCCTTCCCCGGTGGTCGCCGCCTGTGTGCGCGATCTCGGCCGAGTGCCGCTTCCCCTGCGCGTCGGTCCACGATCCATGGCACGTCCAGCCGGAACGCGAGTGCGAGCATCTTTCGATCGTCACGCGCACCTCCTGGCCCAGGAGGTGGGTGTGGACCGCCGTCCCCGCCCACAGGAAGGGAACGGCCAGGAGGATGCCCCTCCGGCGCAGGGCCGACCCGATCAACCGGCCGGGGGCCGCCGCGTAAGGGCGGGGTCGATGTCACGCATGAACACCATGGTCGAAAAGCGCGGTGCGCTTGGGAAGACCGCCGGTGACGGCCGTTTGCCCAAAGCCGTGGGCCGTCGCCGTTCCGGCATGCCGTTCTGGCAGGTCAAAACGGGTTCACCGCAGCCGGAGAAAACGCCGTGAGCTGGAGATACGCCATCCAGGGCGCTGCGTGCCGAAGCAGGAGCCATATCTTGAAGAAGACCTGGTCTCGATGAGATGCCGATATGTGCCGGGAAGTTCGGATTCAGGGGTTCCCGGCCGCGCGTCCCCTCAAGTTAAGGGATACATCCCCTCATGTTCGGGGTGGTTTCCCGATGTGCCCCCCATGTACCGATCTGCACCCTGGGGTGCGAACACAGCAGATCGGCACGGGGTTTTCCGCCCCGGAAAAGACGAAGGAAGAACCATGAGGGGGAAGACGATCCGCTCTCTTGCGGTGGCGGCGCTGGGCCTGGGGGGCCTGGCGGCACTGGCCGGCACCGCCGAGGCGGCCCGGGCCGGTGCCCTGGCGGCACCGAAGATCACCGGGGTGGTGCGGGTGCCGGCCGAGTCGGCCGATCCGGAGTCGGACAAGAAGACCGCCGTGGCCACCTGCCCGGCGGGTAAGCGCGTCATCAGCGGCGGCGGCTGGGTGAGCGCGGAGCAGAGCGGGGACGTCGCGAAGCTCGCGCTGATCGAGCTGAGGCCCTTCTACAGCTCTCAGGTCGGGTCGAGCGGGTACCACGCCTCCGCCGTGGAGACCTCGGTCGTGCCCAGCGCCAAGTGGAAGGTCCACGCATACGCGGTGTGCGCCGACATCTCCTCGCTGAAGGGCTGGGACCTCAGGCTCGACTACACCGACACGACCGACCGGCCCAAGCACAGCAAGGAGGTCGGCTGCGCGGATCCCGCCAAGCAGCGGGTGGTCGGCACGGGCGCCGTGGCCGTGACCGCCCGGGGGCAAGAGGACAAGGTCACCCTGCAGATCGCGCGGCCCTCGGCGAACGGCGACATCGCCCGGGCCCAGTCGCAGAAGGTCGACCCCGCCTACACCGGCCTTCACCGGCTGGACGTTTACGCGATCTGCGTGGACAAGCCCCAGGGCTACGAGGTGAAGGTCGCCCCGTCCCCGCAGAAGGACTCTGAGAGCATCAAGGTCGCTTCGGCGAACTGCAGCAGCGGCCGGCGGCCGCTGGGCGCCGGCGGCGGGATCTCCAACGTCGCCCCGCCCCACATCTCGCTCAAGCGGATCATCCCGAGCAACCCCGACGAGGGCTACGCGCAGGTGATCGCGGGTGAGCACACCCCGACCAACGCGAACTGGGACTTCATCACCGCCTACGCCATCTGCGCCGCCAAGTGAACCCCGTCCCGGGCCAGTGGCTCATGACCTGACCCGGTGAAACGGCCACCGGGCCCTTCCCGGCAGTCCACGAGGACGACCGGGTACGGGCCCGGTGGCCTCCTGTTTTCATGGCGTGATCCCCGCCGTGCCGGCTCAGGCGAAGCGCCGTCTCCGCCGCGCCCACGGCCTTTCGTTCCAGGACGGGTCCCTGACCTTGACTGGGGACCTGTCTGCAAGACCTGAGACACATTACGTCTCGGCTCTCAAGAAGCCGGGTGGCCTTCCTGCGGGCGCTTTCGAGCCGCAGACCTCAACCATGGTCGAGGTCGACTTTCCGGAACCGGGATCGCGACGGTGCCCACCGCACATGCCGGCCTCCCGGATGAGCGGTGGAAGCGCGCATCGTGCAGAGATGATGTGAACCTTTTTCAATCCATTGCTCCGAAACCTCGGGCAAGAGCCCTGGACAACGAATAGAACCTTTTTCAGTGCCCGGCCTTCGGCGCCGAGGACGAGTTCCGGCGGCGCCCGGTTCCGCGCCGTCCCGGCTCGCCGCATCGCTCCTGGCGACGCCCTTTCGGCCTCGAAAGACGGGCGGCCCCGCGCCGGACCGTGGTGTCTCCACATGACGCCGGGGCGAGATCCGCAGGCGCCGGTCCTGCCCGGTCGGCCGGCCGCCGGCGGCCCCACGTCCGGAGCCGCCGCCCGGCCGTCCGGGCCGGGGAGCCGCCCGCCCCGGACGGCCCTCCCAGAGCCCTCCAGCCCCGATGGGATCGGCCTTGGAGAGCTGTGAGCTGGGGCGATGCGGGAGGACTTCGGCAAAGAAGTCGCTGGTGACCCCCTTGACATCGGACGTGTCATACGTCACGGTGTACGCACTTAACTGACGCATCAGTCAAAGAACTGGCGGGAGGGTCGATGAAGACCAAGTTGCTGGCCATCGCCTCGGTGACGGGTCTGGCCGTCGCACTCAGCGGCTGCGGCGGCGGTGACTCGGGCGGGTCCGACTCGACGCTCACGGTGACCATGTGGGGCGGCGCTGCACAGAAGGCCCACGTCGACTCCTACTTCACCCCGTGGGCCGAGGCCAACGGCGTCACCATCAAGCAGGACTCGCCGACCGACTACGCCAAGATCAAGGCGCAGGTGGAGGCGGGCAAGGTCACCTGGGGCCTCACCGAGGTGGAGCCGAACTTCGCCAACACCGCCTGCGAGTCGGGCCTGCTGGAGAAGCTCCCGCAGGACATCATCGACAAGGCCAAGGCCTCGGGCGTCGCCGAAGAGCAGATCGGCGAGTGCGCCATCCCGATCCTGCAGTACTCCTTCACGATCGCCTACAACACCAAGACCTTCTCCGGCGATCACCCCAAGACCTGGGCCGAGTTCTTCGACACCCGGCGCTTCCCCGGCAAGCGGGGCTTTTGGAAGTACGCCACCGGCGGCATGTTCGAGGCCGCGCTGCTGGCCGACGGCGTCAAGCCCGACGAGCTCTACCCGCTCGACATCGACCGGGCCTTCAAGAAGCTGGAGACGATCAAAAAGGACATCGTCTTCTACGACACCGGCGACCAGATGACCCAGATGCTGGCCAGCGGCGAAGCCCCGCTGGTGCAGGCCTGGAGCGGCCGGATCTACCAGGCCCGGCAGGAAGGGGAGAAGGTCGCCAACGAGTGGAACGAGAACCTGGTCTCCTACGACCAGATCGCCGTTCCCAAGGGCTACCCGAACAAGGAACTGGCCTTCCAGTGGATGCGCTGGTTCCTGGACAACCCCAAGGCCCAGGCCGCCGATGCCGACGCCTCGATCTACGGCCCGGCCAGTGAGAACGCCCTCCAGTACGTCTCCGCCGACGTCCGCAAGGAACTGCCCGGCCACCCGGCCAACGCCGAGAAGGCCATCGGCCTGGTGAACTACGACTACTGGGCCGAGCACTACGACAGCGTCACCGAGCGTCTGAACGCCTGGATCGCCCAATGACCACTGTGGCCACCGATTCGTCGATGGACACGATGCAGGGCCGGCCCCGCCCGTTGCGGCTGCCCCAATGGCTGCGCTTCGACGGGTGGGGCGCCCTGGTCCTGCCGCTGCTGCTGTTCCTGATCCTGATCTTCGTGGCGCCGCTGGTCGTCATGCTGTCCCGCAGCCTGACGGACCCGAGCCTCGGGCTGCAGAACTACCGCGACCTGTTCGCCAACTCCGTCTACCTGCGGGTGCTGGGCAACACGTTCCTCATCGCGACGATCGTCACGGCGGTGACGCTGGCGCTGGCCTACCCGTACGCCTACCTGATGACGCTCGTCGGCCCCACCTGGCGGATGATCATGCTGGGGCTGGTGCTGGTGCCGTTTTGGACCAGCATCCTGGTGCGCAGCTTCGCCCTCGTGCTGTTCCTGCGGGACACCGGCGCCTTCAACGCCACCCTCCAGTCGCTCGGCGTCATCGACGAGCCGATCCCGCTGATCCGCACACTCCCCGGCGTGGTGTTCGGCATGGTCCAGGTCGCGCTGCCGTTCGCGGTGCTGCCCATCTTCGCGACCATGCAGAACATCGACCGGCGGCTGCTGCTGGCGGCCGAGTCGTTGGGCGCCCGGCCCTCCGGCGCCTTCTGGCGGATCTTCGTCCCGCTCAGCGCGCCCGGCGTCGCGGCGGGACTGCTGCTGACCTTCATCCAGGCGCTCGGGTACTACATCACCCCGGCGCTGCTCGGCGGCCCGAAGAACATGATGATCGGCGAGCTGATCGTGCAGCAGGTCAGCAGCGTGCTCCGCTTCGGCTTCGCCGCCGCCCTGGCGACCCTGCTCCTGGTGACCACCCTCCTGCTGCTTTTGGTGGCGAGCAGGTTCGTGGACCTTCAAAAACACCTGATGCGGCAGACATGACCAAGATCCTCACCCGTACCGGGCTGGCCGTCCTCGCCGCCCTGATCGGCGTCTACCTCATCCTGCCGATCCTCATCGTCGTCCCGATGTCCTTCTCCGACAGCTCCTTCCTGTCGTTCCCGCCGGAGAAGCTGTCGCTGCGGTGGTTCCGCAACCTCGTCGACGACCCGGTCTGGCTGGAGTCGGCCTGGGCGAGCCTGAAGGTGGCGCTGGCGTCGTCGGTGTGCTCGGTGGTGCTGGGCGTGCTGGCCGCTCTCGCCCTGGTGCGCGGACGCATCCCGTTCCGCAACACGATCATCGCGGTGCTGCTGGCCCCGCTCATCGTGCCCTACGTCATCATCGGCCTGGCCGCCTACATCGCCTTCCTCCAGCTCGGCCTCACCCAGACCACGCTCGGCTTCGTGCTGGTCCACACCTGCCTGGCCGTCCCCTATGTCGTCATCAACGTGGTGGCGGGGCTGGTCGCGGTGGACCGGAGGCTGGAGATGGCCGCGATGAGCCTGGGCGCGGGCCCGGTCACCACCTTCTTCCAGGTGACCCTCCCGCTCATCCTGCCCAGCGTGCTGGCCGGCGGGCTGTTCGCCTTCTTCACCAGCTGGGACGAGGTGGTGACCGCGATCTTCCTGTCCGGCCCGGAGGTGACGACGCTGCCGGTGCAGATGTGGTCGGGCATCCGGGTCCAGATCGACCCCACCGTCGCGGCCATCTCCACGCTGGTGCTGCTGGTCGTCTTCGGCTCGTTCCTCATCCTCGGCCTGACCCGGCTGATCCGCCGCCTCGCCCGCCGCCGGGTGACGGGTCCCGCAACGAACACAGGTGCATGACATGACCGCAACGCTCCAGACAGCCTCTCCCCGGAAGTCGACCGGAGCGTCGATCTCCATCGACGCGGTGAGCAAGAAGTACGGCGACAACACCGTGCTCGAGGCGGTCGACCTCGACATCCGGGCGGGGGAGTTCCTCACCCTGCTCGGCGCCTCCGGCTCGGGCAAGTCCACCCTGCTGAACATCATCGCCGGCTTCATCCGGCCCAACTCCGGAACCGTCAAGGTGGACGGCCGGGACATCACCTCGCTGCCGCCCCACAAGCGCGGTTTCGGGATGGTGTTCCAGCACTACGCGCTCTTCCCGCACATGTCGGTCGCCGACAATGTCGCCTTCCCGCTCAAGCGGCAGAAGGTCGCAAAAAACGAGATCCGCACCAGGGTCGCCGAGGCCCTGGAAATGGTCGAGCTCGGCCATCTCGGCAACCGGCGGCCTGCGGAGCTTTCCGGCGGCCAGCAGCAGCGGGTGGCGCTCGCCCGGGCCATCGTCTTCCGCCCCCGCGTGCTGCTCATGGACGAGCCGCTGGGCGCCCTGGACAAGCTGCTGCGCGAGCAGCTCCAGCTGGAGATCCGGCGGCTCCACCAGGAAATGGGCATCACCTTCGTGTTCGTGACGCACGACCAGGACGAGGCGCTGATGATGTCCGACCGCATCGCCCTGCTGCGGAACGGGCGCATCGTCCAGCTCGGCACGCCCGAGCAGCTTTACGCCGAGCCGAACTGCCGCTACAGCGCGGAATTCGTCGGCGCCTCGAACATCTTCACCGGAACGATCCAGGCAAACGGCTTCATCGACGACGCCGACGGTCAGCACTACCGGATTCCCGAAGGCGCCGACCGCGACGGCAGGTCGCTCATGATCCGCCCCGAGCGCCTCCACATCGCCACCGAGACCGCCTTCGTCCCCGAGAGCATGAACCGGGTCGAGGCGATCGTGGAGGACTGCATCTACCTCGGCAGCAGCCGCACCGTGCAGCTGCGCACCCCCGCGGGCCGGCGGCTGCTGGCGCGCACCGACGTCCCCCGCGTCCCGGACGGGGTCGTCCCCGGCGCCCGGGTGTACGCCTACTGGGACGTTCACGACTCCCGCGTCCTCGACTGACCTGGAAGGACTCAAAGCGGCATGGCGACGATGACGGGCGGCGAGGCGCTGATCGCGGCACTGGCCGCCCACGGCGTGGACACGATCTTCGGGATTCCCGGCACGCACAACCTCTCGGCCTACGCGGCCATGAAGCGGCACGGGATCCGGCACATCTCCCCGCGGCACGAGCAGGGCGCCGGGTACGCCGCCGACGGGTACGCCCGCTCCTCCGGGCGGCCGGGCGTCTGCCTGACCACCACCGGCCCGGCGATCCTGAACGCGGCCTCGGCCGCGCTGCAGGCCTACTCGGACTCGGTGCCGGTCCTGTTCGTCTCCCCGGGCATGCCGCTGCGTCACCCCGGCCGGGGCAACGGCCTGCTCCATGAGGTCAAGGACCAAAGCGGAGCCATGGCCGCGATCCTCGGCCGAAGCCACCGGGTGACCAGCGTGGCGGAGATCCCGCTCGCGGTGGCGCAGGCGTGGACCGACCTGACCGGCGGCCGGCCCCGCCCCGTCCACCTGGAGATCCCGCTCGACCTGCTGGAGGAGCGGGCGGAGGTGACCGTGGTCGATCCCGTCCCGGCCACCACGTGCACCCCCGCGCCGGAGTCGGTCACCGCCGGCGCGGCGGCCTGCGCCGGTGCCCGCCGCCCGGTGCTCGTGGTCGGCGGGGGAGCCAGGCGGGCCGGCGCGGAGGTGATCGCCCTGGCGGAGGCCGTGGGCGCCCCGATCCTCGCCACCTCCAACGGCAAGGGGATCGTCCCCGAGGACCACCCGCTCTTCGTGGGCGCGGGGCTGCAGCACCGCTGCGTCCTGGACCTGATGGACGACAGCGACCTGGTCATCGCGGTGGGCACCGAGTTCGCCCCCTCCGACTGGTGGATCGGGCTGCCCGACCTGTCCGGCAAGGTGCTGCGCATCGACGTCGACCCCGCGGGGATCGTCACCAACGTCGTCCCGGCGGTGCCGGTGGTGGGGGACGCCGCGGTCGCGCTGCGCGCCCTGCGCGCGGAACTGGACCGCCCGGCCCCGGCCGGGGCGGCGCAGCGGGCCGCGCAGTGGCGGGACCGGCACCGGCAGGCCGCCCGCGCCGAGGGCGAGCCCTGGCTGCCGATCGTCTCCGCGATCGCCGAGGCGCTGCCCCGCGACGCGATCGTGGCCGCCGACAGCGCCATGGCCTGTTATTACGGCGCGCTGTCGAACCTGCCGCTGCACCGGCCGGGCGCCTTCCTCTACCCGACCGGGGCCGGCACGCTCGGGTTCGGCCTGCCGGCGGGCATCGGCGCCAAGATCGCCGACCCGGACGCCGCGGTGCTCGTCCTGCAGGGCGACGGCGGCACCATGTTCACCGTCGCCGAGCTGGCCGCCGCGGCCGAGCTGGGCATCGCGCTGCCGGTCGTCGTCGTCGACAACGGCGGCTACGGCGAGATCCGCAACGAGATGGCGGACCGGGGCGAACCGGTCCACGCCGTGGCGCTGGGCCGCCCCGACTTCCCCGCGCTCGCCCGGTCGCTGGGCTGCCATGGCGTCCGGGCCGCCGACCCCGCCGAGCTGACCGGGGCGGTCAAGGCCGCCCTGGAGGCGGACCGGCCCACGCTGATCCACGTCCGTGAGGAAAGCCGCGCCGCCAGGGGCATGGCATGAGGAAACCCGTCGCGGTCTACACCGACGTGGTGGACACCGACCCGGCCCCCGGGGTGAAACTGCTGGAGGAGGCCGGGTTCACGGTGCGGTTCGCCGCCTCCGCGGCGCCCGCCGACATCGTGGCCGCCGCCGCGGACGCCGACGCGCTCCTGCTCGGCTACGCCGAGATCGACCGGCCGCTCCTGGAGGCCCTGCCGGCGGTGCGCATCGTCGCCACGCAGTCGGTGGGCTATGACATGGTCGACCTGGACGCCTGCCGGGAGCGCGGCATCTGGGTCACCAACGTTCCCGGCGCCGCGACCGAGGAGGTCGCCTCCCACGCGCTGGCCATGACGCTCGCGCTCCTGCGGGGACTGCCCTACCTGGATCGCGACGTCCGGGCCGGGATATGGGACGGCACCCGGCACGATCTGCGGCGGCTTTCGGAGGTGACCGTCGGCGTCGTCGGGCTCGGCCGCATCGGGCGGCGCTATGCGGAGTACGTCCGCCCGCTCGTCGGCCGTATCGTCGGCTACGACCCCGCCGTCACCGCCATGCACGGCGTCCAGTGGCTGGCCCTGGACGAGCTGCTGGCCTGCAGCGACGTCGTGAGCCTGCACCTGCCGCTCACTGCGGAGACCCGGGGGCTGCTGGATGCGCGGCGGCTCGGTCTGATGCGCGAGGGCGCGTCGCTGGTGAACGTGTCGCGCGCCGGTCTCATCGACCACCGTGCGCTTGTGCGGTGCCTGGACGAGGGACGCCTGTCGGGTGCGGCGCTCGACGTGCTGCCGCAGGAGCCCCCGGAGCCCGGCGACCCGATCCTCGCCCATCCCCGGGTGCTCCTCACGCCGCACGCCGCCTACCTGTCGGCGGCCAGCAGCCGCGATTACGTCCTCCAGCAGGCCGAGAACGTCGTTCTTTGGCATGCCCGGGGCAGGCCCGTCTCCGTCGTCGTGGAGGGACGTCCGATGGCACCGAGATGATCTTCGCGCCGAATGCCGGCCGGCGCTGGACCGAGCCGTGATCGTCTGACAACCTGACCCATACAGCCACACGAGGTGAGAACGGATGCCACGCCCGAGCGTTGAAGCCGAGCGCCGCGAGCAGATTCTCAAAGCGGCGTGCAGGGTCATCAGTGAAAAGGGCTACAAGGCGCTGCGTGTGACTGATGTGGCCAGGTACGCCAAGCTCAGCGCCGCACTGGTCCACTACTACTTCGAGACCAAGCGCGACCTGGTGCACGCCGCGTTCGAGTGGAACTTCTCCCGCTCGCTGGAGCGGCGCAAGTCGATACTGGACCGGCACTCCAACGCCCGGGACCGGCTGCGCGCCTTCATCGACTCCTATCTGCCGCGCGATGAGGAGACCGAGGCCGCCTGGCGGGTGTGGGCCGAAACGTGGGTGGAGGCCCTGCACGACCCCGACCTGCGCAAGCTGAACGAGCGGATCTACGGCGAGTGGCGGAGCATCATCACCGAGATCATCCGCCTCGGCCAGGCAGAAGGGCTGATCGTGCCGGGAGATCCGGTGCTGCTGGCCAACGTGCTGGTCAGCACGATCGACGGGCTGGCGATCCAGGCCCTGGTCGGCTCGGAGCACATGACGATCGCCCGCATGCAAAGCGTCTGCGACCACTTGGTGAAGACGATGTCCGTGCAGTCCGCCGAGCCGGTTCAGGCCGCCCTCGGCTGATCGCGCCCCCTGACCGGGGCACCCGCGCGGACCTGCGGCGATTCCCCTCTTGACAGCGCACCGAGCGCTGTCCCACGATCATCAAAACATAACTGACGGATCAGTCAAATATTCGGAGCAGGAGCCCCTTCCGTGTTCTACGAGCTCACCGACGGGATCGAACTGACCGACGAGCAGCGCGAGTTCGTCGCCCTCGCCCGCGACTTCGCCCGCAACGAGATCCGCCCCCGCGCGCGCGAGGTCGACGAGGCCGACACCGAGGCGCCCATGGACCTGTGGTACAAGGCCGCCGAGGTCGGGCTGACCTCCTACATGCTGCCCGCCGAGTACGGCGGCGGCGGCGTGACCGACCTGGTCACCCAGTGCCTGGTCCAAGAAGAGCTGTGCCACGGCGACATCGGCATCGCCAACTTCCTCACCTCCAGCTCCTTCTTCGCCGACCCGATCCTGGAGCTGGGCACCGAGGAGCAGAAGAAGAAGTGGATCACCCCGCTCACCGGCTCTGAACCCCCCGTCACCAGCGTCGCCGTCACCGAGCCGGGCGTGGGCTCGGACGCGGCCGGCCTGCAGACCCGCGCCGTCCGCGACGGCGACCACTACGTCCTCAACGGGGTGAAGACCTGGATCTCCAACGCCCCGCTGTCGCAGTACTTCGTGGTGTTCGCCACCGTCGACCCCAGCAAGCGCGCCCGCGGGGTCACCGCCTTCCTCGTCGAACGCGACCGCGAGGGCGTCACCGTCGGCGCCCCCATGAAGAAGTACGGCCAGCGCGGCACCCTCAACGCCGAGGTCTTCCTGGAGAACGTCCGCGTCCCCGTGGAAAACCGGCTCGGCGAAGAAGGCAAGGGCTTCTACGGCCTGATGCGCACCTTCGACGCCTCCCGCATCCTCATCGGCGCCGCCGCCACCGGCCTGTCCCGGGCGATCCTGGAGGACGCCGTCCAGTACGCCAAGGAACGCACCCAGTTCGGCAAGCCGATCATCGAGCACCAGGCGGTGGCCTTCCGGCTGGCCGACATGGCCGCCAAGACCGACATCTCCCACCTGGTCACCATGCGGGCCGCCCGGCTGTTCGACGCCGGCAAGCCGGTCACCGCCGCCTCCGCCATCGCCAAGGTCGTCGCCTCGGAGAACACCACCTGGGTGGCCAACGCCGGGCTGCTCACCCACGGCGGCTGGGGCTACTCGCGGGAGTTCATGGTCGAAAAGTGGCTGCGGGACGCCAAGCTCGAAGAGCTCGAGGAAGGCACCTCCGACATCCAGCGCCTCATCATCTCCCGGTCCCTGGCGAAGTGAGCGGAGCCCCCGTGTCCCTGTCGGTCTTCTCCGACCCGGCATCCGTCGCCGTCGTCGGCGCCTCGGCCGATCCCGCCAAATGGGGCTACTGGATCGCCCGCGGCGCCCTGCGCGGCGCCCACCGCCGGGAAGTGCACCTGGTCAACGCCAAAGGCGCGGTCATCGAGGGCGTCCAGTCGGCGCGGTCGCTGTCGGAACTGCCCTCGGCGCCGGAACTGGTGGTGCTGACCGCCCCCGCCCGCACGATCCCCGCCGTGATCGACGAGGCCCTGGCCCTCGGCGTCAAGGGCTTTCTGGGGATCACCGCCCACATCGACGCCGCCAACGGCGAAGCGGGCCTGGAACGGCGGCTGGCCGAACGCATCCGGCGGGCCGGCGCCCGCATCGTCGGCCCCAACTGCCTGGGCCTGTACGACGCCGGCAGCGAGCTGGAGCTGGCCTGGGGCACCTTCGTCCCCGGCAGCATCGCGATCGTCTCCCAGTCCGGCCAGCTCGGGCTGGAGCTCGCCGGGCTCGCCGCCCACGCCGGGCTGGGGGTCTCCCGCTTCGTCTCCATCGGCAACCAGGTCGACGTCACCGCGGCCGAGCTGCTGGAAGACCTGATCTCCCACGAGACGACCCGCACGGTCGTGCTCTACCTGGAGAACTTCGGCGCCGGCCGGGAGCTGGCGGCGGTCATGGCGCGGCTGCGGCAGGCGGGCAAGCACGTCATCGTGCTCACCGTCGGCGCCAGCGACGCCGGCCGGGCCGCGGCCCGCTCCCACACCGGCGCCATGACCGCCGCCACCGACGTGGTCGCCGCGGCCTGCCGGGCCGCCGGCGCGGCCTTCGTGGAGACCCCCGCCCAGGCGATCGACCTGGCGCACCTGCTCATCGACGGCCCGCTGCCGGCCGGCGACCGGGTCGCGATCGTCAGCGACAGCGGCGGCCAGGGCGCCATCGCCGCCGACACCCTCAGCCGCCACCGCCTCACCGTGCCGGCCCTCTCCGAAGGCACCCGGGCCGCCGTCGCCGCCCTGCTGCCGGAGGGCGCCGGGACGGCCAACCCCATCGACCTGGCCGGGGCCGGGGAACAGGACCTGGCCACCTACGCCCGCCTGGTGGACGTGCTGCTGGGCAGCGGCGAGGTCGACACGGTGGTGCTGTCGGGCTACTTCGGCTGCTACGGCGCCGACACCCCGTCCCTGGTGGACCGGGAACTGCAGGTGGCCGACGCCATCGCCGCCTCCGCCGCCCGGCACGGCCGCCCGGTGATCGTCCACAGCATGAGCCACGACTCCCAGGCGGTGCGGCGGCTCCGCTCCCGCGCCGTCCCCACCCTGTTCACCATCGACGCGGTGGCCAGGTCACTGGGGATCGCGGCCGAGTTGGCGCGCTCGGCGCCGGCGGACCCCGCCCGCCTGGCCGCCCCCGCCGCCCCGCTCGGCGACACCGGCAAGGCCCTGCCCTACCTGGCGGGACGGGACCTGCTCGCCAAGGCGGGCCTGAGCTACCCGCGCGCCATCGCGGTCTGGACCCCCGAGGAGGCCGGCACCGTGGCGCGCTCCATGACCGGGCCCTTCGTCCTCAAAGCCGGGTGGCTGGAGCACAAGACCGAACTCGGCGGCGTGGCCGTCGGGCTGCCCGACGCCGACGCCGTCCGCGCCGCCCTCGCCGACATGATCTCCCGGCTGGGGGAGGGCGACTACGTCCTGGAGGAGATGGACACCCGCACCGGCGCCGTGGAGCTCATCGTCGGCGCCCGGCGGGATCCGGCCTTCGGACCGGTCGTCCTGGTCGGCCTGGGCGGGGTCACGGCCGAGCTGTACCGGGACGTGGCGCTCGCCCTCGCCCCGGTGGACGTGGCCGAGGCCCGCCGCCTGCTGGAATCGCTCGCCGGGCTGCCGCTGCTCACCGGGTTCCGCGGCCGCCCGGCCGTCGACGTGGACGCGGTCGCCGAGAGCGTGGTGGCCGTGTCCCGCCTCATCGCCGAGGACGGTCGCGTCCTGGAGTGTGAGGTCAACCCGCTGCGGGTCGGTCCCGACGGGGCGATCGCCGTCGACGCCCTCGTCGTGGCCGCCGCAGGGGACCAACCCGATTGGTGAACCCCTTTCCATCACCTGGTCCCGGGGGCCGGGGCGGGCGCGTCGCGACGGCATCGAACGCCGCCGGCCCCCGGGACCGCCCGGTGAGCCCTCCTGGAAGCGGCCTTGTCAGACCCCGGGGCCGGGGCCGGCCACGTCCCCGGGCCGGTCCAGCGGCCCCGGCCCCGGCCCCACCTCGCGTGAACAGGCGTGCCGAAACGGCACGGTAAGGAGACATCAACCCATGACCGAGAAATCTCCGCTCGCGGAGTTCGACGGGCGGCTCGCCATCGTCACCGGCGGCGGATCGGGCATCGGCCGCGCCATCGCGCTGCGCTATGCCGCCGGGGGAGGCGACATCGTCGTCATCGGACGGCGGCCCGAACCCCTGGAGGAGACCGCCCGCATGGCCGAGCGCTTCGGCGTGAGGGCCTCCGTCATCCCCTGCGACGTGCGCGACGCCGACGCCCTCACCGAGGCGATCGACGGCGTGGCGGCCGAGCACGGCCGCATCGACGCGCTGGTGAACAACGCCGCCGGCAACTTCGTCTGCCCCGCCGAGAACCTCTCGCCCGGCGGCTGGCGCGCCGTGGTCGACATCGTCCTCAACGGCACCTTCTACGCCACCCGCGCCGCCGCCCGCCACATGCTCGCGTCTGGGGGCGGCGCCATCCTCAACGTCATCGCGAGCTACGCCTGGCACGGGCACCCCGGAACCGTCCACAGCGCCGCGGCCAAGGGCGGCGTCCTCGCCATGACCCGCACCCTCGCCTCCGAATGGGGCGGCCGCGGCATCCGCGTCAACTGCATCTCCCCGGGCCCCACCGAGACGGAGGGCGCCGGGGCCGCGCTGTGGCCGACCGACGAAGACCGGCGCCGCGTGCTCGCCAGCGTCCCGGCGAACCGGTTCACCACCCCTAAGGAGGTGGCCGAATCGGCGGCGTTCCTGCTCGACCCGCAGCGCGCCGCCTACATCAACGGCGCCGTGCTCTCGGTGGACGGCGGCCAGTGGCTCGGCAAGGTCATCTACTCCGACTCCTCGGCACGTTCATGAGCGACCCGAAGACAGCCGGCGGCCTTCGCCCCGAGTGGGCGCGCTCGCAGGTGTACATCGGCGGCCGGTGGCGCGAACCGGCCGCCGGGCGGATCACGCCGGTCGAGAACCCGGCGACCGAAACGGTGATCGGGACCGCCGCGGACGCCGACGCCGCGGACGTCCAGACCGCGGTGTCCGCGGCGGCGGCCGCCTTCCCCGCCTGGTCGAGCCTGCCGCCGGCCGGGCGGCTGGAGGCGCTGGAGCGGTTCCACGCCGCCTTGGAACGCCGCCGGCACCTGCTGGTGGAGACCACGGTCGCCGAGGTCGGCGCGCCGGTGCGGGTGGCGCGGGAGGCGCACGTGGACACCGGGCTGGCCGTGCTGCGCGCCTACCTGGACGCCGCCGCGGAGGTGGCCTGGGAGGAGCGGGTCGGCAACTCCCTGGTGGTGCGCGAGGGCATCGGCGTCGCCGCCTGCATCACCCCGTGGAACTACCCCTTCTACCAGGTCCTCGCCAAGATCGGCGGGGCGCTGGCGGCCGGTGCCGCGGTGGTGCTCAAACCGGCCGAGCTGACGCCGCTGTCGGCGTACCTGATCGCCGATGCCGCCGACGAGGCGGGCCTGCCCCCGGGGGTGTTCAATCTCGTTCCCGGGACGGGACCGATCGTGGGGGAGGCGCTGGTGGCCCACCCGGCCGTCGACGCGGTGTCCTTCACCGGGTCCACCCGGGTCGGCTCCCACGTCGCGGCCCTTGCCGCCGCCACCGTCAAACGCGTCAGCCTGGAGCTGGGCGGCAAGTCCGCCAGCATCATCCTCCCCGGCGCCGACCTCGAACCGGCCGTCCGGGCGTCCGTCGAGGCGGCCATGCTCAACTCCGGCCAGACCTGCACGGCGTGGACCCGGCTCCTGGTGCCGCGCGCCGCCTTCGAAGCGGCGCTCCGGCTCGCCGCGGCGCGCGCCGAAGAGTTCACGGTCGGCGACCCGACCCGGCCCGAGACGGACCTCGGCCCTCTCGTCTCCGCGGCCCAGCGCCGCACCGTCACCGGGTTCATCGAACGGGCCGCCGCCGGCGGCGCCCGCATCGTCACCGGGGGCCCGCAGCGCCCCGCGGGCCTTGTACGCGGCCACTACGTGCAGCCGACCGTCGTCACCGACGTCGCCCCCGACGCCGAGATCGTCCAAGAGGAGGTGTTCGGCCCCGTCCTGACCGTCCAGTCCTATGAGGACGTCGACGAGGCGATCACCCTCGCCAACGGCACCCCCTACGGCCTGGCCGGCGCGGTATGGGGAGACCGGGACGCGGCCGTGGCGGTCGCCCGCCGCCTGCGCACCGGCCAGGTCGACATCAACGGCGGCGCCTTCAACCCGGCCGCCCCCTTCGGCGGCTACCGGCGTTCCGGAAACGGCCGCGAACTGGGACGGTGGGGGATCGAAGAGTTCCTGGAGACCAAGGCCCTGCAACTGTGACGCCGATACCCGCCCGACACGACCTCCGCGGGGCGCTGGCCATCGGCGCGCTCGTGGCCATCACCGCGATATGGGGCTCCACCTTCCCCATCTCCAAGGACCTGCTCACCCGCCTGCCGGTCCCGGACTTTCTGGCGCTGCGGTTCCTAACGGCCGCACTGGTCGTCGGTCTCGTCCGCCCACGGGCGCTGCCGCGCGCCGGATGGCGGGTGATCGGCGTGGGCGCCGCGCTGGGGCTGCTGTACTTCATCGGCCAGTACCTGCAGTTCGTCGGCCTGCAGCACACCGCCCCCACGGTGTCGGCGTTCGTGGTGTCGATGTACGTGGTGTTCACGCCTCTGCTGGCCGCCCTGCTCACCCGGAAACCACCCTCACGGCGCACCGTCGTCGCCACGCTCCTCGCGACCACGGGCGTCGCCGCCATGTCCCTGCGGGGCTTGGCCTTCGGCTGGGGCGAGATGCTCACCCTTTTCGCCGCCTCGCTGTATGCCGCCCACATCCTCGCCCTGGAACGCTGGTCACGAGCCCAGATCGCCTACACCCTCACCGTGGTCCAACTGGGCACCATGGGCCTGGCCTTCCTGGCCGTCGCCTCCATCGACGGCTTGCAACTACCGGCGACCCGGGACGTCCCGGTCTTCCTTTACCTGGCACTCCTGGCCGGCGGCCTCGCCCTGCTCGGCCAGACCTGGGCCCAGGCCCACCTGCCGGCCCCAACGGTCTCGATCACTTTGGTCCTCGAACCGGTATGGGCCGGCATCATCAGCGTCCTTTTCTTCAAGGAACGCCTGGACGCCCGGATCATCATCGGCGCAGCCCTCATCCTCTGCGCCCTGCTCGTCATCACCGGCCGCGCCCGGAACGCACCTCAAGACGGCCTCCGCCGCCCTCAACGGCGAAAAGTCCCACGGGTGCCGCTCCTCAGACGATCACGCTGACGGCCGGAGCCCTGGTGAGACGCGCGGTGGCACGGCTGGGACGGAACGCGCTGAGTCGCTGTCCGGACGGCGATGCGTTCCCGCACAGAGGGCTCATGTCGGATCACCGGTCTTTCACCGGCGGCGCGGTCCCACCGCTGCCCGGGTGGGCCATTGCGCGCCCCGGCTGCTGGAACGTCTGCACAAAGGCGCTGGCGGGCCGCCGCGGACGCGTTCGTGTCCCGGCTGCAGCTCCCCTGGCCGTGGTGATCGACAGCCTGCGCGCGGAGCAGGCCGGCTTCGCGACCGGTCTGCTCGAACGCGCCGGCCCCGGACTGCACCTGATCATCACCGCCCGCGGGCGCCGCAGCTTGGTGTTTTGGGCGGCGAAGGAACCGCTCTTCCAGCCGGTGCAACTCCCTCCTCGACCAAAGCCTGCACTCCCGGCGCAGGGGCGAGACCATCAACGGCGACGGTTTCAGCCTCGCAGAGAACCTCAAAACACGTCGACTCTCATGACGTGTGGGACACTTCGCCGAGTGCTGGTGCCTGAGTGAGAAGCAGCCGGACGGCAGCGTGTTTTCCGAGTATCGGCGATCCGGCGGCGCTTGCTGAGGAGCGCTTTACCTCACGCGCTGCGTGCACCGCTTGATCGGCCTCGGGAATTGGCCGGCACTCGTGCCTTTGACAGCCGAACGGCTTGCAGGACGCCAAAGCGGAAACACTGTGGCGGGGTCGAACCGCCGATCTTCCGCTTTTCAAAAGTGATGATCCCGCACTCCAGCCACATCAGCCGTGCGCACAGGACTGCCGGGGTGTGCCGCAGGTCGGCGATGGCTGTGTACGTTGCCGTCACCAGCATCCGCGTAATTTGGTGACAAGCCGACCGCGAGCGCAGCGAAGCGAGCACCGGCAGCGGCGCATCCGCCTTGAGCCTCAGCCATCGCGACAGCTAGGCTTTCCGTTTGATGCGTTGGTAAGCCGTGGAGCATTGGTTGGCCTGCTCGGTGAAGCCAATTTCTGTGTAGAGCGTTGCGGCGGATTGGTAGGCCTGGGCTGCGGTCTGGGGCTGCCCCTGGCCTTCGGCCAGTAGCGCAAGTCCCAGATGGGCGTTGGCTTGGCCGAGTCGGTCGTCGATGTCCTGGTAGATCTGTAGAGCTTGGTGGTGGTAGTCGGCCGCTCGCCCATACTCGTTCTGCGATTGGGCGGTAATTCCTAGGCCTTGGAGGGCGTTGGCTTGGCCGCCTCGGTTGCCGATGTCCTGGTAGATCTGTAGAGCTTGGTGGTGGTAGTCGGCCGCTCGCCCATACTCGTTCTGCAATCGGGCGGTAATTCCTAGGCTGTGGAGGGCGTTGGCTTGGCCGCGTCGGTCGCCGATGTCCTGGTAGATCTGTAGAGCCCGGCCATAGTAGTTGGCCGCTCGCCCATACTCGTCCTGCAATCGGGCGATATCCCCTAGGCCTTGGAGGGCGTCGGCTTGGCCGCGTCGGTCGCCGATGTCCTGGTAGATCTGTAGAGCCCGGCCATAGTAGTTGGCCGCTCGCCCATACTCGTCCTGCAATCGGGCGATATCCCCTAGGCCTTGGAGGGCGTCGGCTTGGCCGCCTCGGTTGCCGATGTCCTGGTAGATCTGTAGAGCCCGGCCATAGTAGTTGGCCGCTCGCCCATACTCGTCCTGCAATCGGGTGGTTTCCCCCAAGCCCTGGAGGGCGTCGGCTTGGCCGCCTCGGTTGCCGATGTCCTGGTAGATCTGTAGAGCCCGGCCATAGTAGTTGGCCGCTCGCCCATACTCGTCCTGCAATCGGGCGATATCCCCTAGGCCTTGGAGGGCGTCGGCTTGGCCGCCTCGGTCGCCGATGTCCTGGTAGATCTGTAGAGCCCGGCCATAGTAGTTGGCCGCTCGCCCATACTCGTCCTGCAATCGGGTGGTTTCCCCCAAGCCCTGGAGGGCGTCGGCTTGGCCGCCTCGGTTGCCGATGTCCTGGTAGATCTGTAGAGCTTGGTGGTGGTAGTCGGCCGCTCGCCCATACTCGTTCTGCAATTGGGCGGTAATTCCTAGGCTGTGGAGTGCGTTGGCTTGGCCGAGTCGGTCGTCGATGTCCTGGTAGATCTGTAGAGCTTGGTGGTGGTAGTCGGCCGCTCGCCCATACTCGTTCTGCAATCGGGCGGTAATTCCTAGGCTGTGGAGGGCGTCGGCTTGGCCGAGTCGGTCGTCGATGTCCTGGTAGATCTGTAGAGCTTGGTGGTGGTAGTCGGCCGCTCGCCCATACTCGTCCTGCAATTGGGCGGTAATTCCTAGGCTGTGGAGTGCGTTGGCTTGGCCGCGTCGGTTGCCGATGTCCTGGTAGATCTGTAGAGCTTGGTGGTGGTAGTCGGCCGCTCGCCCATACTCGTTCTGCAATCGGGCGGTAATTCCTAGGCCTTGGAGTGCGTCGGCTTGGCCGCGCTGGTCGCCGGTGGTTTGGGCTGTGGTGTGCAGGGCGGTGTAGAGACCGGCGGCTTGCTCGTACCTGTCATCCAGTCTCAGCCAGCGGGCGACGTGGTGGGCGAGGGTGGGGGCTTGGGACCAGTGGTCGGTGAGGGCGGTATAAGCGGCGGTGGTGAGTTCACCGGTGGCGGCACTCAGCCAGGTGCGGGCTTGGGTGGGAGTGGCGAAGGCGTTGCCTGTGTGGTTGGTGCTCTTGGTGGTGAGAGTGCTGATGGCGGTGTCGGTTGTGGCGGTCAAGTGCTGGTAGAGCCGGTGACGAGCCTGCCGCACCCCAGGGTCATCAGCGCTGTAACCGGTGTGGTGGCGGGCATAGCCAAGGAACAAGTCATGAAAGGTGTAGCGGCCATGAGGCAGACCGATGAGCATATTGCGCTGCAGCAACTCAGCCAGGCGTACCGCTGCTAGCGGGCGCGGTTTGGCGGTGAGCGCGGCCAGGGAGCCGGCGTCAAAGTCCGGTCCTGGATGCCAGGCACAAGCCCCAAGCACCTCCCGCAGCGCGGGGGAGAGGGCTTGGTAGGAGACGGTGAAGGCGGTACGGGCGGCCCGATCGGCCTCGTCCAAATAGTGCAGGGGGTGGTCGGCTGCGCGCATCACCTCAATCAACTCCGCAGCGCTCAGCCGGGCCAGCAGCGCTCCCACCGGCCGCAACGCCAGCGGCAGATACCCGCACAACCGGGCCAGCTCAGCCAACTCCTCACCGGTAGCGCGTATCTCCGCTCGGGACCGGCCAGCCGCTTCCACCAGCAGCGCCGCCGCATCTTGTGGGGGCAGGGTGTCCACCCGGATACGAGCGGCAGCATCCAGCTCGGTGAGCTGGTTGCGGCTGGTCACCACCACCAAACACCCCCCGGCCGCCCCCACTCCCGGCAGCAGCGGCTGAACCTGGGCGGCATCCCGGGCGTTGTCCAAGATCAGCAACACGCGGCGGGAGGCCAGCCAGCTCCGCCACAACCCCACCTTGGCCTGAGGGTGGGCGGGGATGTCGGCCGGATCAAACCCCACCTGGGCCAGCAGCTCACCCAGCACCTCACCCGGATCCCGCGGCTCGTGCCCAGGGGTGAAGCCGAACAGATCGACCTCGATCCGCCCATCGGGATAATCGGCGGCGACCTCGGCCGCCAACGCGCGAGCCAACGCGGTCTTACCAGCCCCGCCCATCCCATGCACGGCCGAGAGCACCACCGGCCGCCCGGCTGCTTGCGCCTGCCGGCGGGCTTGGCGCAACCGGTCCAGCTCCTCCTCCCGGCCCACCCAAATGGCCGGTGGCGGCACCAGCGTGTCCGCCACCACCTCAGGCCTGACAGCCCGGACTCTGGACTCGCCACCGACGTAGAAGTGATTGTGCTGGATCCCTTGGCCAAGGTTCGCCTGCTGAGCCTGGTCAGACGCCTGCGCCTTGACCCTGCCGCCGGGTGGGGGCGGGGAAGGAGCCTGATCGGTCACTGTGCCTGCGGGGAGCCGAAGGTGTTGTTCTGCACCCCTTGGCCCAGGTTCGCCTGCTGCGCGTGATCGGAAGCCTGAGCGTTGACCTGCACCGCCCCCGCTGCAGCAGCAGGAGCAGCATGCTTGGCCAAGAACGCCACCAACTCCCGCACCTGAGCTTCTGCCTGGGGTGTGTCTTCCAACAGGTCGGCGAACCGGGTCCGCCACGCCTCACCCTGGCGTCGCCGCACCTCCTCGGCCTGCCTCTCTGGGGCCTGGAGCACCTCTCGGCGAGCCCGTTCCAGCCGCTCCTGCTGCCGCTCCTCCTCCCGGGCATCTCCGCGGCCCAGCACTCTGGCCGCCCGGGTGCGGACCTGCTGCCACACATCGGTGGTCATCGCGGTGACCAGTCCCGTGCCCGCCGCCCCCGCCAACGCGGCCAACGCCTCAGTCAGCATTCACCAACACCCCCTGCCACGGAACAGTAAACCCACAGTATTACCTGCGGTGCTCCAGCGGTAAGGCAAAACCACGCATCCTCAAAAACCACTGATAAGGGCAGCGGTGAATGATAGAAATGTATTAACCGATACTCGTCGCAAATGAGCAGGCGAGTGTAGGGGGACCGGCCGGAACAGGCCGCACGTCCGCCGCACCGACCCGCTCACCCGGCGGCCCGCGTCAGCGGGCCGCCCTTGATCATCCGCTTTCGCTCGCTGTGCTTGTGTTGCAAGCACGGGGTGGACGCCGCCCGTCCGGTGCCGCGTTGCTGTGCTCGCAAGGGCGGGGAGTGCTGCCGGTCCCATCTGTCCATGCGGATGGTCCAGTTCATTCATGCTGTGCTGCGGAACGCCCTGGAAAACGCGGTGCGTGAGGAGATCATCCCGCGCAACGTCGCCAAGCTGGTCCGGGTCGGCGCACCGAAGTACAAGGTCAATCGCGGCCTCACCGTCGATCAGGCCCGCGCGGTTCTCCAGGCGGCCAGAGGCGAACGGCTGTATGTCCTCTACGTCCTGGCGCTGTGTCTGGGCCTGCGGTGCGGGGAGCTGCTCGGCCTGCGCCGGCAGGACATCACCCTTGTCCCCTGCCGGGCCTGCGATGGGGAGGACGGCGAGATCGGCGGTGCCGACTGCGAGGTCTGCGCCGGCAACGGAGTGGAAAGCGGCACGCTTGAAGTGGTTCAGACCCTGCAGCGGGTCGGGGGAGCGCTGCGGTTCGTCCGTCCGAAGACCGAAGGCTCGGAGCGGACCATTCCGCTGCCCGCTCTGTGCATCACGGCGCTATGCGAACACAGGATCCGCCAGCAGGCCGAACGGGCGGACGCCTGGCCGGACTGGCAGGATCACGGGCTGGTTTTCCCCTCCCGCGTCGGCACTCCCATGGAGCCGGACAACCTTCGCCAGAGCTGGGACCGAATCCGCCGCGCCGCTGGCCTGGAGGGGGTGCGTTTTCACGACATGAGGCACACGTGTGTGTCCCTGCGCTTCACCTGGGTGTCGCGCCGGATGTCGTCCGCCAGATCGCCGGGCACAGCGATCTCTCTACACTCACACGTCCCTGGATGAGAAACGGGCGGCGCTGGGGAAGCTGGGGGTGTTCTCAGCTGAAGACGTTGCCGTCAAAAACGCCCCGGGCCCGGTGGCTTCGGGGCGTTTGTGCTGGTGGATGGGTGTGGGCAGGGGCGGGGTCGAACCGCCGACCTTCCGCTTTTCAGGCGGACGCTCGTACCAACTGAGCTACCTGCCCAAGGCTTGCGCCTTGGCGGTCCTGACGGGATTTGAACCCGCGACCTCCACCTTGACAGGGTGGCGAGCACTCCTAACTGCTCCACAGGACCTTGGGTTTTGCCGAGGCTGTGTCTCGAGGGGTGTTCCCCGAACGAGTGGTGCTGCCGGGCAACGATCGAGAGCATACGCGATGGCCGGGACATGCGCCAAATCGATATTGCGGGGCGTGAGGGGAGCGGAGATCAGCGCGGCCGGTCGTGGGTTGCCAGCAGGGGCAGGCGCAGGACCAGGCGGGCGCCCTGCGGGCTGTCCTCGGCGGCCAGGGTGCCGCCGTGGGCGGCGGCGGTCTGGCGGGCGATGGGCAGGCCCAGGCCGGTGCCGCCGGCGTCGCGGTTGCGGGCGGCGTCCAGGCGGGCGAAGCGCTGGAAGACGGTTTCGCGGTGTTCGGGGGGGATGCCCGCGCCGTCGTCCAGGACCTCCATGACGGCCGTGCCGTTTTCGGCGCGCAAGGTGACCCGGATCTCGGAGTTGGCGTGGCGTTCGGCGTTGTCCAGCAGGTTGACCAGCAGGCGGGTCAGGCGCAGCGGGTCGCCGCGGACCATCACCTCGGGGGCCAGGTCGGTGTGCACGGGGACCCGGCGGGGCTGGCGGGCGATCTCGGAGGCGATCAGGCCGGTCAGGTTCACCTCCTCGCCGACGTGCTCGGGTTTGGAGTCCAGGGCGGCCAGCTCCAGCAGGTCGGTCACGATGGCCTGCAGGCGGTTCAGGCTTTCCAGGACGTCGGTGGCCATCGCCGGCCAGTCGGTCTCGTCCGGGTACAGCAGCGCCTCCTCGACCCGGGCTCGGGCGGCGGCGATGGGGGTGCGCAGGTCGTGGGAGGCGTCGGCGGTGAAGCGCCGCATCTGGACGAGCGCGGCGTCCAGGCGTTGCAGGGTGGCGTTGACGGTCTGGGCGAGCAGCCTGATCTCGTCGCGGCTTTCCGGGACGGGGACGCGGCGGCCGGCGTCGGAGGCGGTGATCTCGGCGAGCTCGGCCCGGATCGCCTCCACCGGCGCCAGCGTCCGGTTGATCGTGCGGGAGGTGACGGCCATGACGAGCAGGATCAGCAGCAGGGACAGCGCCACCAGGAAGGCCACCAGCGCCCCGCTCACATACCAGGGGACGGTCCGGTTCGCCGCGTACACCGTCCGTTCGCCGCTCGGCGTGTAGACCTGGAAGCCGACGACGTCCATGCACGCGTCCATGCCTCGCGGCGGGCACAGTTCCCGGTGGGCGACGGCGCTGGCGCCGGTGGGCCGGAAGTCGGCCATCGGCGGCTTGCCGGCCAGTTGCCCGGTGGCCGAGATCACCCGGCCGGAGGGGTCGACCACTTGGATGGCGGTGCCGTCCGGCTGGGCGGGCAGGACGCGGGGCGGGTCCTCGCGCTGGAGGTGGCGGGTCACCGACAGCGCCGTCTCGAAGGTCTGGGCGCGCTGCTGGTCCGCGGCCTCGCCGCGGATGCCCATGATGACCAGCAGGCCGGCCAGCAGGCACATCAGCGCCATGCTGCCGCCGGCCATCAGCGGCAGCCGCGCTCGCAGCGGCCATCCCTTCGTCGTGATCACCAGCGCCTCCCGTGGATGGCTCACGTCCACCCTTATCGGCTGGGGTGACCGGAGGAACGCCCCCAAAGACCATGAACGGGCAAATAATTCGGCGTCGGGGCCACGGCGGGAGGCGCAAGGCGATCATGAGGTGGAGGGGTCAGCGGGTGCGGCGCAGGGCGGCGTATTGCACCGCCGCGAAGCCCGCGACCACCGCGGCCTGGAGCGGCGCCCACACCCGGCCCGCCGGGTTCAGCGCCGGCCGCCGTGACGCTGAGGACCGTCCACAGCAGGTTGATCTCCACGACGGCCGGGGCGGCGCCGCGCCTGATCCGGGCGGGCGTGGACACCGCCCCCATGGCGACCGCATAGAGCAGCAGGAACGCCCCGACGGCCCGGGGGCCGGTCCCAGCAGGTCCTCCAGCGGCCCGGCCAGTGCCAGGTAGGCCGGCCCGTTGACCCCGGTGATCAGGGCGGCGGCCCGCAGCAGCCTGCGGCCGTCGGTGAACAGGCCTCCGGCGGCGGGACGGAGGGTGCTCATGACGTTCTCCTTCCGGCGGGTTCGCTGCGACGCCATGGACGCGCCGTGAGGGCCGCGATTACCCGCCGGGTCATCGGTGGACGTCGCGGCGGGGGCGCCTGCGAGCCGGCCGGCGGGGCGGCAGGCGCCCGAGGGCCGTGGGGGCTGTGCGAGGAGGCGGTGTCCTTGCCGCTTGGGGGCACGGTGCGGCACCGGGCCTTTTCAGCACGCCGTTTCCGCAGCTCAGTACGGGTGCGTCGCGGTCAGGGAGGAGGCGGTGACCGGCACCGTGCGTGGTTGGGGCTCCCGCCCAGCCGCTTGAGGCCGCGTGTTGAAAAGGGCCACCGCGTCGGGGCACGTCGGTGTTTCGTCAGGGCCGCCGGTAGGAACGGGTCGGCTCATCGGGCGCCGCGCCCGGCGCCCGCGGATCCGAACCGGCGGGCGGCGGCGTTGACGCTCTGACACGGCCGTCATCCCGCCGGTCCGCGCCGTGGCGTTGTGCGCCGTCACAGCCTTGCCGCCCCCGGCGGCTGCCGTATGACGGATTCGGCTTCGAAACGAGCACGGAACGTCATCGCGGTCCCGCACGTCATAGCCGTAAACGTCGTCCGTGTGCAGTCCGTTGGGGGGATATGAACGTGTTGCCGCTGGTACGCCCGCTCAATGTGTCATGATGCCGAGAATTACCCGGACACAGTGAGGAGTGATATGACCGCCGAATCGATCGAGGGTGGCCTCAGCAACGCGTTCCGGCGGGTTGACGTGGACGGCGACGGCAAGCTGGACCTGATGGGCTTCACGCTGGTCCTGGAAGAGCTGGGCCTGTCGTGGTCCAGGGCCGAGACCCAGGAGCGCTTTGAGCGGGCCGACAGCAACCGCGACGGCTTGATCTCCCTGGACGAGCTGCGCGCCATGCTGGCCTCCTACAACCTGACCGGCGCCGCCTGACCGGCCCGAACCGGCGCCATGGCCCGGTCGCGCAGCTGCGGAGAGCGGATGCGTCCAGTTGCCGGGGACGCATCCCTTCCGCACCGCTCTCACGGCGTTCCCAAGAGCATCCGGCTGGGGCGCCGGGGAGAGCGGACGGCCGGGACCGACTGCGGCGCATCGAGGCGTCCTGGCCGTTGCCGGACGAAAACGATACGCCATCGCCCCGTACCGGCGTCACCGGGGGTGGATGCTCCGTCCCTCGGCACGGGTGCCGGACGTGCCCGCCGTGGGGACGGAGACTTCCCCGGGAGCCCATCGGCCCGGTTCGAACGCCGGGACCGGGCCGGGTGACGGGTAGCGGGCCGGCGTCGCCGGCCTTTTGAACCGCTCTCCGCCCAGAGAAGCCCGTGATGGGGGATTTTCAAAGTATCTCTATTGATTTGGTAGGAAAAGTTGGGCATTCTGGTGGAGTGCGTACCACCCAGCACCCCCCGTCCGGCCCCTCGGCGGCGGCCGGGTCCGGCATGACCTTCGCGGCCTTGCGGCTTGTCGCGCGCCTGCACGTCGACCTGCGGCGGCAGGCCAGCGCGCTGTGTCCGCGCTGAACCGTCCCGACGTCCCCTGACCGGCTCATCGGAAGGCTTGCTCGACCATGTCCGCACCCTCGATCGACCTGGCCCGCCCGGCCGGCCGCGTTCGGAACGTTCCGATCCGGCTGCCGCGCGGAGCCCTGCTGCGCGCGGCCAGCCCGCTGGCGCTGCTGGTGCTCTGGCAGCTCGCCAGCTCCACCGGCCTGCTGTCGGACCGGCTGCTGGCCGCCCCGTCCACCATCGCCGCCACCGCCCTCGACCTGCTGCAGGACGGCACGCTGACCGGCGCGATCGGCGTCTCGCTGCGGCGGGCCGCGCTCGGCTTCGCGCTCGGCGCCATCGCCGGCATCGGGCTGGCCCTGATCGCCGGGCTCAGCCGGCTCGGCGAACACGCCGTCGACCCGCCCATGCAGATGCTGCGCGCCCTGCCGCTGTTCGGGCTGATCCCGCTGTTCATCCTGTGGTTCGGCATCGGGGAGACGCCCAAGATCGCCCTGGTCGCCTTCGGCGTCGCCTTCCCCCTGTACCTGAACACCTACGCCGGCATCCGCGGGGTGGACGCCAAGCTCGCCGAGCTGGGCAAGGTGCTGCGGCTGAGCCGCGCCGCCCTGATCCGGCACATCGTGCTGCCCGGCGCGCTGCCGCAGACCCTGGTGGGGCTGCGGCAGAGCCTGGGCGTGGCCTGGCTGGCCCTGATCGTCGCCGAGCAGATCAACGCCAACCAGGGCCTGGGCTTCATGATCAACGACGCCCGGGAGTTCCTGCGCACCGACATCGTCGTGGTCGGCCTGCTCACCTACGCGGCGCTCGGCCTGCTCACCGACGCCTTCGTGCGGCTGCTGGAAAGGAGGGCGCTGTCGTGGCGACGTCAGTTCCTGGGGTGACCACGCAGCCGGCCGCCCGGGTGTCCGGGCTGGTCAAGCGGTTCGGCGACCGCACCGTCCTGGACGGGGTGGACCTGCGGATCGAACGCGGGGAGTTCGTCGCCCTGCTGGGCCGCAGCGGCTCGGGCAAGTCCACCCTGCTGCGCGCCCTGGCCGGGCTGGAGCCGATCTCCGGCGGCGAGCTGGAGGTCCCCGGCACGGTCTCGGTGGCCTTCCAAGAGCCCCGCCTGGTGCCCTGGAAGCGGGTGGCCGCCAACGTCGCGCTCGGCCTGGACGTCCCCGACCCGCGCAAGGCGGCCGAGGAGGCGCTCGCCGAGGTCGGGCTGCGCGGCCACCGCGACGCCTGGCCGCTGACGCTGTCCGGCGGCGAGGCCCAGCGGGTCTCGCTGGCCCGCGCCCTGGTGCGCAACCCCAGCCTGCTGCTGCTGGACGAGCCGTTCAGCGCCCTGGACGCGCTGACCCGCATCAACGTCCACCGCCTGGTGCTGGACCTGTGGGAGCGGCACCGCCCGGGCGTGCTGCTGGTCACCCACGACGTGGACGAGGCGCTGCTGCTGGCCGACCGCGTCCTGGTGCTGGAAAACGGGCGGATCGGCCACGAGACGACCGTCGGCCTGGAACGCCCCCGCCACCGCGACAACACCGAACTGATCAGACTGCGCGCCGTGCTGCTGGAGCGGCTCGGCGTCAACCCTGAAGGAACCGCATGAAAAGGCGCATCATCGCCCTGCTGGCCGCACTGTCCCTCACCGTGACGGCGGTCTCGGCCTGCGGCGGCTCCGACGAGGAGGCCGCCTCCGGCACCGGTGACCCCTCCAAGGTGACGCTGACCATCGGCGACCAGAAGGGCGCCAGCCTGCAGTCCCTGCTGAAGGCCGCCGGCCAGCTCGATGACACCCCCTACAAGGTGAACTGGTCGCTGTTCACCTCCGGGCCGCCGATCCTGGAGGCCATCAACGCCGGCTCGGTGGACTTCGGCCTGGTCGGCAACGCCCCGCCGGTGTTCGCCGCGGCCGCCCGCTCCAAGATCGTGATCATCGGCGCCACCGAGATCTCCCTGGAGGGCCAGGCCGTGGTGGTGCCCGGCGACTCGGCCATCAAGACCCCCGCCGAGTTGCGCGGCAAGAAGGTCGCCGTGGCCAAGGGCAGCTCCGCCCACTACCACCTGGTGCAGGTGCTGAAGAAGAACGGCCTGTCCTACGGCGACATCCAGCCGCAGTACCTGCAGCCCGCCGACGCCCTGGCCGCGCTGTCGGGCGGACGGGTGGACGCCTGGGCCATCTGGGAGCCCTACACCGCCCAGGCCGAGACCCAGGAGGGAGTGCGGATCATCGCCGACGGCAACGGCTACGTCAACGGCTACAACTTCCAGATCACCTCCGAGGCGGCCCTCAAGGACGCCGACAAGACCGCGGCCCTGAAGGACTTCCTCGGCCGCTACCACAAGGCGGTGCTGTGGGCCAACGACCACCCCAAGGAGTGGGCCGAGCTGTGGGCCGCCGACACCGGCCTGCCCGTGGACGTCGCCGAGCAGGCCCACCGCCGGCGGCTGGCCACGATCCTGCGCATCGACGACGAGGTGGTCACCGAGGAGCAGCGGGTGGCCGACGCGTTCAGTGAGCTGAAGCTGATCCCCGGCAAGGTCGAGATCGCCGACTTCTTCGATCGCCGCTTCAACGACATCGTCGAGGCCAAGTAAAGGACACACACCCCATGACGCTGAAATTCCACTGGTTCCTGCCCACCTTCGGCGACGGCCGCACCCTCAACGGCGGCGGCGGGCACAACGTCCCCCGCGACGCATCGGGGCTCGCCGCGCGCCCCGGCACCGCCGACCGCGAGCGCCGTCCCACCCTGGAGTACCTGGCCCAGATCGCCCGTGCGGCCGAGAACCTCGGCTTCGACGCCGTCCTCACCCCCACCGGCACCTGGTGCGAGGACGCCTGGATCACCGCCTCGGCGCTGATCTCCGAGACCCGCCGGCTGCGTTTCCTGGTGGCCTTCCGCCCCGGCCTCACCTCGCCCACCCTGGCCGCCCAGATGGCCGCCACCTACCAGCGGATGTCGGGCGGGCGGCTGCTGATGAACGTGGTCACCGGCGGGGAGAAGACCGAGCAGGCCCGCTTCGGCGACCACCTCTCCCACGCCGAGCGCTACGCCCGCACCGACGAGTTCCTGACCGTGGTGCGCGGCGCCTGGAGCGGCGAGCCGTTCGACTTCAGCGGCAAGTACTACCAGGTGGAGGGCGCCACCGTCGCCGGCGGCGTCGACCCGGTCCCCGAGCTGTACTTCGGCGGCTCCTCCAAGCCCGCCGGCCCCGTGGCCGCCCGGCATGTGGACGTCTACCTGACCTGGGGCGAGCCGCCGGAGCAGGTCGCCGAGAAGATCGCCTGGATCCGCAAGCTGGCCGCCCAGGAGGGCCGCATCCTGCGCTTCGGCATCCGGCTGCACGCCATCACCCGCGACACCTCCGAGGAGGCCTGGAAGGAGGCCGACCGGCTGCTGAAGGCCATCGACCCGGCCACCTTCGCCAAGGCGCAAAAGGCCCTGGCCGCCAGCGAGTCGGTCGGCCAGCAGCGGATGCTCGCCCTGCACGAGAACTTCCGGGCCTTCGGCGGCTCCACCCGCGACCTGGAGATCTACCCCAACCTGTGGGCGGGCATCGGCCTGGTGCGCGGCGGCGCCGGCACCGCCCTGGTCGGCAGCCACTCGGAGGTCGCCGACCGCATCGAGGAGTACGCCGAGCTGGGCATCACCGAGTTCATCATGTCCGGCTACCCGCACCTGGAGGAGGCCTACTGGTTCGGTGAGGGCGTCCTGCCCGAGCTTCAGCGTCGCGGCTTCCTGGCCTCCGAGCCCTTGAAGGCCACCGCCTGACCGGGACGATCCACGCCCGGGTCGGGCGATCCTCCTCACGGGCGCCGAAGTATCGCCCGACCCGACGATTGAGCGCCGCCCCCGCTTCTGGGGGGGCGGCGCTCGCCCGTTTTCCGCGTCCCGTTCAGCAGGGCAGGTGGCGCTCCAGGAAGCGCTCGGTGAGCGACCAGGCCCGTTCGGCGTGCTCCGGCTGGTGGAACATGGGGGCCTCCCAGTTGTGGAAGGCGTGCCCGGCCTCTTCCTGGACGTGGATCTCGACGTTCGGCATCGGCGCCACCGCCTCCTCCACCGCGGCGATCTGCTCGCGCGGGATGTAGGGGTCGGAGCCGCCGAAGTGGAACTGCAGCGGGCAGGTGATCCGCCCGGCCAGCTCCAGGGCGGAGGGCACGCCCGAGCCGTAGAAGGAGACCGCGGCGGCCAGCTCCGACCGCCGCGCCGCCAGGTGGTAGGCCATCGTCCCGCCCAGGCAGAACCCGAGCACGCCCGCGGCCCCGGTCACCTCCGGCAGCTCCCGCAGGCGGTCGAACGCGGCGCTCAGGTCGGCCACCCCTGCCTCGAGCTGGAAACGGGAGGCGAGCTTCAGCGACTGCTGCAGCCCTTCCTCGTCGTGCTCGGCGGCCCACCCCGGCTGCAGCCGCCAGAACAGGTCGGGCGCGCCGACCACGTACCCGCGCGCGGCCAGCTTCTCGGCCACCCCGCGGATGTACTTGCCCACCCCGTAGATCTCCTGGATGAGCAGCAGCCCCGGCCCGCGCCCCCGCTCGGGCACCCACAGGTGCATGTCGAACGCGCCGTCGTCCACGGCCACCGATTCGGTCCGGGTCTGCATGGGGGGCTCCTCGAGGTCGGCTCTCACTTTGTGGATCTTCGATGGTACGGACGGGCGGCCGCCCGCGGGGCGCTCACGCCGGTTCCACGGCGGCGATCCGGTACCTGCTGACCTGGGCGTCCCTGATGGCTGAGGTCTGGTCCTCGTCCGGCCCCGTGCCGCGGAAGGCCTCCAGGGCGGCGTCGGACTCCCAGCGTTCGAACACGTTGATCCGCTCGGGGTCGATGGGGTCCGCGGACAGCGTGAAATCCAGGCAGCCGGGCGCCGAGCGCGCCGCCTCGATCACCGGGCGGCACCCGGCCAGGTAGTCCTCCCGCGCCCCGGCCCGGAGGCGTATCCAGCCGGCCACGATGATCATGCGTCCTCCCTCGGGCCGCGACGGCGCAGGACGCCGCTGCGCTTTTGGGGCGCATGCTCTCATAAGCCCATGACAGCGGCCTTCGGCGCTGCAGGCGTCCCGGGCCGACCGCGATGTACCCGCCCCGAGCCGCACGAGCGGCGCATTGAAAGCCGCCCGCACGCGCTTCGGCCCGGTCACCCAAGCCATGACCGGGCCGAAGCAGGAGACACCGCGGCGTCCACCCCCGCCGCGGTGGGCCTTTAAGGGTGCGGGATGAAGCGTCCGAAGCGGCCGTGGTGGTACAGCAGCGGGGTGCCGCCGTGGCCGGTGCGGGCGCCGATGACCAGGCCGACCATCAGGCAGTGGTCGCCGATCTCGGTGACGCTGTGGGGGACGGCCAGCAGGTGGGCGGTGACCTCCTCCAGCAGGGGGACGCCGCCGGGGCCGGGCCGCCAGGCCGTGGGGACGCCGAAGCGGTCCACGTCGTCGCGGGTGAAGCGGGTGGCGATCGGTGCCTGGTGGCCGGCCAGCAGGTTGACCGCGAGCAGCTCGGCCTCGGCCAGGCCGGGCCAGGCCGGCGAGGAGCGCTCGATGCAGAAGGACACCAGCGGCGGGTCCAGGCTGACGGAGGAGAAGGAGGTCGCGGTCTGCCCGATGGGGTGCCCGTGGGCGTCCCGGGCGGTGACCACGACGACCCCGGAGGCGTGCTTGGCGATCGTGCGGCGGAACCGGCGGGTGCTCACCGGCGGGTGGCGGGTCAGCGTCCTGGTCATGACGCCGCCTCCCGGGGGATCTGCGGGGCGGTCCGCTCGGCCCACTCGCCCAGCACCTTCTCCAGCTCGGGCAGCTGGGATTCCAGCAGGGCCAGGCCGGGGGTGGGCACGTGGGCGCCCAGCTCCACCAGCAGCGGGCGCAGGTGGACCTCCACCGCCAGGGCGTGCTGCGGGGCGCCCATCACCAGCAACGGCAGCGCGGTCGTCCCCGCCAGCGCCCCGGAGGGCAGCAGGTCCAGGAACGACTTGAGCAGGCCCGTGTAGGTGCCCTTGTAGGTGGGGCTGGCGACCACCAGCACGTGGGCGTCGGCGACGGTCTTGAGCGCGGCGTCCAGGTCGGCGGTGGGGTCGGAGGCGTACAGCTGGGCGGCGAGCGCGGACAGGTCGATGACCTCCCGCGGGCCGTCCCAGCCGATGCGGTCGGCGATGGCGCCGGCGGCCGCGGTGGCGGCCCGGTGGGTGCGGGAGGCCGCGCGGGGGTTGCCGACCAGCGTGACCAGACTGCTCATCGCGACCTCCGTGCGGGACGGGCGTTCATCACAGGCTCCGGGGGAAGGGTCGGGTAGGTGGGGTCGGGGGCGGCCGCATGGGGCGCGCCGGTGGTGGGCAGCCCGGCGGCCCGCCAGGCGCGGTAGCCGCCGATCACGTCGGTGGCGCGGGTCAGGCCCAGCTCGTGCAGGGACGCGGCGGCCAGGCTGGAGGTGTAGCCCTCGGCGCACAGCACGATGACGCGCACGTCGTAGCCGGTCGCCTGGGGCAACCGGGCCGGGCTGGCCGGGTCGAACCGCCACTCCAGCACGTTGCGCTCGATGATCAGCGAGCCGGGCACCTCGCCTTCGGCGGCGCGGTGGGCCTGCGGGCGGATGTCCACCAGCAGCGCCTGGCCCCGGCTGAACTCCCGGTGGGCCTCGGCGGGCTCCAGCCGGTCCAGGCGCCGCCGCGCCGCCTGGAGGATCTCTTCGATGGAGCGCGCTTGCGGCGGACGGACGGTCACCATTGGTCGGCCCGTTCCACGGCGAGGCGCACCAGCCGGCCGGCGGGGGTGAGGTCGTAGCGGTTCATCGAGGTCAGCGGCGGCGAGTAGACGTGCACGCTGACCGCCGGGGCCTGGGTGGTGTTGGCGACCTCGTGGATGTGGTCGGCGCCGAACTCGCGGAACTGGCCCACGGTGAGGGTGCGCCGGGTGTGCAGGTCGTATTCGTCCAGGCTGCCGAGGGCCACCGCGAAGGCGCCGCGGGAGCCGCCGTGGTCGTGCAGGCCGGTGGACTGGCCGGGCATCCAGCTCAGCAGCCAGACCTCGTGGTGCTCGTCGTGGTGCAGGCGTTCGTACCAGCGTTCGGGGATGTTGAGCCGGACCCGGTGGATCCATTCCTGCGGGGCGGCGGCCAGGGTGCGGGCGATCTCGGCCGGGCGCAGGTGGGCGGGTGCGATCGGAGTGCTCAAGGTCATGCGTTTCCTGTCGGTGCGTGGTGTCGGCGGTCGTGGGGGACGGCCGGTCGACACAGCGCGCTCGCCTGCCGGCACAGGTCGACGTGGCGGCGCAGCCATCGAAGGACACCGGAACGCATGTCCTCACCATCCCACATATTCCCTAGTTAGTCAATGGGAAAAGTCGTATATCTCGTTCGGGATTGCCCGCCGCCCAGCGGGTATGCCCAGCCCACCACCTGTGAGCTGCACGGTCGGGGGAACGGCTCATGCGAGGGGCTGCCTGCCGCACCAGGAAGGCCAAGGCGCTCGCCGCCGCCCTGCAGGCGGGCCTTCCGGGGCGCGTGGTGGACGAGGATCAGCGTCCCATCCGGCGCCGGCACACCTGGCTGGTCAGCTTGAGCACCGCCATCTCCGCGGGCGGCGCTGGTCGTATCGGCAGCAGGTAGAAGTCGATCGGTACCTCAGAACATAGGTCGAACGCCCCGTCACAACCGCGGGCGTGATAGCGGATGCGGTCGTCTTCCGGTCCGTGCGGAAGCGCGGGCAGGTCATGAGCGCCCCGCCCCGCTCGAGAATCCGCACCACCCCTGTCGGGAAGTCATGACTCACTTCCACGACGTCCCCATAGGCGTCGACTCTCGCCCCGGGGCCGCCGCGGCGACCTCCACGTCCAGGCCGGCGAACCCCGTGTGAGGCCGGTGAGGAAATAGGCGTACGCCGACCCGGCTTTGATGACGGTCTCGTCATCCAGATGGATGACGAGGGGCTTTGCTTCCTTCTCCATCAGGTAGGCCTGCCCATAGTTCACCCACAGCGGGATTTCCATTCGCTGCATGCCTTGCCCGCCGCCGGCCTCCTCGCGACCATCGTCCCTCATACCCCGGAAGGCCGGCCCCAGGCGGTCTCGACCAGGCCGGATTGCGCAGCAGGCCGCTTGCTGAGCAGGATCCCTGTTGAGGAACGGTGTCGATCCTGCCGGGGAGATCGCCGCCTTCGTGCACTCTTCATCGTGGATGCTGCGGGCTAATTGCGATAGTAAAGGCATTCCGTTTTGGAGGATACGGTGCGCGATGCCGAAGCCGTCGCTCGCCGTGTCTGGACGGACCATCAGGGCGAGGAATTCAGCGCCTTTCAACAGGCTTGGACCGCCGAAGACGCCGCTGCACAGAATCTCAAGACGGCGAGCCGGAGCTGCATGGCCGCAGGTCTTGGTCTCTTCCTGGCCGCCGGTGTGGTGCTGGCACTGAAGATCAGCGTCATCATCCAGCTCATCATACTGGCCATTCAGATCGCGCAGGCCATCGCCACTGCGGCCGTCACCTTCGGCGCATCTCTCGCACAGATACCGATCTTCAGGATCATCACGAAGATGATCATCGACATGCTCATCGACCAGGCCATTGGAGCCCTCCTTGGGCAGTAAGAACAAAGGCCGAGGAGGCCAGGGGCGTCGGGGCGGTCGCGGTGGCGGTCAGATTCCCGGCCGGGGCGCCATGGTCGACCTCGTCAATTCTCAGGGCGGGATGCCCCTGGGGAGCGGCCGAGGCGGCGGGCCGCCCGGTACCCCGCCCGGCGGCGGTGGCAGACCCGACATGACGCCGCAAGAGCGTGACGCTCTGGCCCGCGAACGAGCCAGGAGGTTCGCTGACAAGAGGCAACGGGAAGGACGAGAGCAAGGCGTGGCCGAGGCGATCGTGACACGTGACGGCCACGTTTTCGAAGCCAGCAGTTCAGATACTCCCTATCCGGTGTTCGATCCGCAGGTGAAGCGCATCATCGACCGGGCCAACCCTCAAGAGGAGTGGCACGGTCACTGCGCTCTTCCCCGGGCCATCGAGGATGCTCTCACCCAAAACCCCGACTGGACCATCGACCGCTTTCGCGGCGCCTCCGTCGGTGCCGCACGCATTGCACCAGAGGGCAGCCGCAGGCATGGTGAATATGTAGGTCCCTGCAGGAGCTGTCTGCCCCTTTTTGACGAGCTTGAGCTTAGGAGGGCGATATGAGCGCTGAAGCGTACCATTGGCCACCCGAGGTCACCGCTCATATGACTGCGGCTGGCTGGTCACCAGAGCGGCGGGTCGACGTGAGTGCCTGGGAAGAAGAACTCAGCCGGACCAGTGGGTTCCGCATGCACACAGCCGCCGCTCGTTTCCTGGCCGAGTTCGGAGGGCTCAAGGTGCCCGAGGGGCCCAACGAGCCGGGTCAGCAGGTCGCTTCGGATGAATTCGACCTGGATCCCCTCGAGGGGGAGAAGATGCGGCCTTACTTCCAGAGGGTCGGCCGTGCCGCCGTCGGAGAGCTTTACCCGATCGGAAGCGTCGCAGGAGGCCACGCGCTCCTTGCCATCGATGAAGCGGAAACCGTCTTCATGTTGTTCGGTGACCACTGTCGGCGCATAGGCGTTGGAAGAGAGGCGATCGCCAACCTCATCCTCGGCCGAAGGCCCCAGTGAGGTTTTCTCAACGAAATTGAACGGGATGCACCGGGACGAAGTGCGCACCGGGGACACCGGGAGCGTTGGGGGACGTTGCCTCGTTTCTCCCTGAAAGCCGCAAAGTCCCCGGCAGGACGGCCTTTGCGAGCAGATCAGTCCACTACCCAGGGGCTTTGCGTTAGTCCCCTATCGTGGCCATGCTCGACGTTCCCCGTCCCGTGATCAAATACCCGGCCCGGCTGCCGGCCACCCACCGCCGCCGGATCGGCACCCCCAAAGGTTCCCGGGCCCTGTGCCCGTTCCGGCAGGCCCTGCCGGTGGTCCGCCGGCTTCCGGCACGGCACCGATGTGCCCACCTTGGCCCGGGAGGCGGGGATCTCCCAGGCCACCGGCCACCGCTACCTCGGTGAACCCGCCCTGCAAGCCCTGCGAACCATGCGCGCCTTCGGCCGCTCCCCCGCGGCCGACCCGTCCCTGCCGAACATGTGGGAGGACGATGTGCGGCCGGCCATGGAGAGCGGCCGGGCCGCCTACCAGATCAACTGGCCGTTCGTGCATGCGTCCATGGCCGCCAACCGCCCCGACATGCTGCCCCACTTCAAATGGGCTCCTACCCGGGCATCACCGGCCCGGGTAAGGCCCCGCTGGGCGGCGGCGACTTCGCCGTCAGCGCCTACTCCCGCCACCCCGACCACGCTGTGCCTGCGCGACGCCGAAAGCCAGGAGATCGCCGCGATCCGCGACGGCCTGCCGCCGACGCTGCGCTCGCTTTATGACGACCCTCAGCTGGCCCGGGCCTACCCGATGCGCCAGGCGATCCTGGACGCCAAACTGCGGGTGCAGATGCGCACCACCATCTCCCGCCTGCAAAAAGAACTGGGCACCACCACCGTCTACGTCACCCACGACCAGGTCGAGGCGATGACCCTCGGCGACCGCATCGTGATCATGCGGGACGGCGTGGTGCAGCAGGTCGGCCCCCCGCAGGACCTTTATGACCACCCCCGCAACCTCTTCGTGGCCGGCTTCATCGGCTCACCTCCCATGAACTTCCTGCCCGCCAAGATCACCCCGGACGGCCTGCGCTCCCCGCTGGGCACCATCCCGCCGTCCGACCGGCTGCGCCGCGCCACGAGCGGCCCGAACACCCCCGACGAGGTGATCTTGGGCATCCGCCCCGAGGCGTTCGAGGACGCCGAACTGGTCCCCGACGCCGACCCGTCCACAACCTTCACCGGGACTGTGGACATCCTCGAGTCCCTGGGCGCGGAGAAGTACGCCTTCTTCGACCTGGGCACCGAGGGCATGGCCCGCTCCGAGCACCTGGAGGCCCTGGCCCGCGACCGCGGCACCCAGGACATGACCGGCACCGTCCAGATCACCACCCGCCTGGACCCCCGCTCCACGGCCACCGAGGGCCGCCCCCTGAAGGTCTGGTTCAACCCGTCCGCCATCCACCTGTTCGACCCGGCCAGCGGCATCAACCTCACCGAACAACCCCGCCCCGAGACGCCCTCCACCGGCCACGGTCGGCCGAGCCGGTCTTCATGACGTCATCGCCCAAGCAGGTCGGCACGACACCCACCCAAATCCCGGACGGAGAGCAGGGGGTACGAAGCGACCGAGCACGCCGTGGAGCCGAGGCCTGATTGGGGAATGGCGTTCATTTCAACACGTGGTCTCGGAAGCCAGAGGCAAGAGCCCTGACGATCCCCGGCGCCGGGTCGCTGCCGGCCGCAGCCTCGCCCTCGACCGCGATGCACCCCTCCCGGCCTGCGGGAACGGCGTGCGGAAAGGCTTACTGGAGTTGGTTGAAGGCGATCGACCACCAGCTTTCCGGGTCGGCGAACGCCGACGGGTCCAAGGCCGCCAGCTCGCGCCGTAGTTCGGCGGCCCTGGGTGCGCGTGTCGCCCGGCCTTGGTCGGCGCGGATGAACTGTTCGAGCCGGTAGAGGAACTCAACGAAAGTCGCCAGGGACGAGTTCACCGGTTCCAACCCGACCTGGTCGCCCAGATCGAGCAGCAGCACCCTGCCGGTGTCGCCGTCCAGGCAGTAGTACATCTTCTCGTCCGGTACGGCGCCGAGCGCCAGCAGGCCCATCGGCTCGTTGTCGCCGACCTGGATCTCCAGCACGTTGAAGAGCTTGATCTCATCGTCGATGTAGGCGGTGAACAGCAGCGGCACTTCAGCGGGGATCGCCGCTTCGGGGGAGAGCATCCGCAGATCGAAGCGGAAACGCTCCACGTGCTCAGGCGGGATGTAGAGCAGCCCGTCCTCACCCCACAGGTCGGACATCTCCTGGTGGGAAATCATTGTTCACTCCGTTGTGATGAAGCCGTGTTCGTGCAGGAAATCCGACCAGCGATCCTGGCCCCCGATCAGCTGCAGGTAGCCCTCACCGAGAAGGAAGCGGTCGATGAAGTCATCGATACTGTCGGCGAGCTGCTCGAAGCGGGTGGCCATGAAGCTGTATTCCAGCCAGGTTTCGGGAAACCACCAGATTGTGCCCGCCGTCCGCTCGATGATCAGCGGGAAATCGTTGTTGAGACCGAAACAGAGCCATCGGTCGCGATCCCCGCCCATGAGTTCGATGCTCTCGGAATCGTCTATATAGAACTGGTTGCGGTCCAGCTCCCGGTAAGAGAAGATCGCCACATCTCCGGCATTGAACCCGTCTGTGATCGCCAGCAGATCGCGCAGGCCTTCCGGAATATCCGGCATGGGATCGCGTGAACCGGGCTGAAAGTTGGCGAACATGTATGAGTCCGGAATGGTGGCCAATGTCGCCATCGCCGCTTCGAGTTTTCGCTGTACCTGTTGTCTCATTCTATGATTCTAATCCTGATCGGAGTGCCGTCTGGGAGATTTCTGATCTGTTGTCGAATTTGGTTGCCGACTTCTCGGTTGGTGAAAGCGTCCAGATACCTGAGATTATTACGCAGGTCCGCTCCGCCGAGTTGGAGCTCATGGACGTGGTCGAGCTGCATGTCCCTGGCGTTGGTGATGCGGGAGATCAGTCGTCGGGAGAAGTCGGGGTTGCGCTGTCCGTACTGTCTGTGGATCCGTCTGATGAGGTCCTGCTGGTGGGCTCTCCGGCGGTTCTGATCGCGGGGGCGCACGGGGTTGATCGCCTTGAACAGCATGTTCTCTTCGCCCAGCCGCTGCAGCGCCCTGGCTTTGCGGCGGAACTGCGCCTTCGGCATCCGGGGATCCCACCGCAGGGTGATGGTGTGCGGCTGTTGCGGGCCGTGGCGGCGTGCCCAACGAATGAAGCTGGCGGCTGCCTTGAAGACTCCCCTCGCGCTGTTCTCACGTGCAGCGCGTGGGGGGTGATATCTGATTCTCAGCAGCAGAAGTAGAGCCAGTGCCCCGATCAGTTGTTTCATGCTGGTTCAGCCGTTCAGGATGGCCTGCAGAGCCATGTCGATCAGCATGTCGATGGCGAACTTCGTGATCATCTTGAAGATCGGGATCTCCAGCAGCGAGGCCCCGAAAGTGGCCGCCGCGGTGGCGATGGCCTGGGCTATCTGGATCGCCAGTATGGTGAGTTGGATGATCACATTGATCTTCAGCGCGAGCACAATGCCGGCGCACACCATCAGTCCGGCGCCGATGATGTTGGCCGCGGTGCCGAAGTCCTCCAGATTGGCCTTCGGAGCGTCCGGCCTGTTCCAGGCATTACGGAACGCGTCGATGTCGTCGGCCCGATTGTTCTGCCAGACCTGGTGCGCGTGACCGTCGAGCTCACCGAGCGGACCTTCGTGCGCGGCGGCGAAACGCAGCCAGGCGTTGCCCATTTTCAGCAGTTCGGTCTCGTCGGCCTCGGGCCAGGTGAACCCGAGCATGGACAGCAGCGAGACCAGCTCGCCCGGTAGTTGAAGTCCCATGATCAGCCGAGTATGTCGCGGACGCGGTTGACTTCGATCACACTTGCGTCTTCGGCGGCGAAATGGTTGGCGGCCATTATTTTGACCTTGTCGGCCTGTTCCTCGAGCGCTGCGATGTTATCGGCGTAGCACTCGGCGGCGAGTTCGTAGATCGCCTGATAACAGCCACCGATCAAAGATCCGATTTCGTCGGTCCCCCAGGGCTCGCCGAAGGCGGCCAGCTCGGCTTGGAACGCCTCCCAGTCCGCCTTGAGTTGCTGGGCCGATGTGTAGATTCTGCCGCCGGCGGTTTTGATGGAATTCGGATTGACCTCGTACTGGTTTCCCATGGATGGCTCACAGATCGCTGGGACGCAGGTCAGCTTCGTTCGAAGCTGTTCATCAAGTCCTGCAGGGATCGGCTGTAGGAACGCAGCTGCTGCAGGCTGAGGTCTTGCATCTCGCGCAGTCGTTCCCGCAAGGCGTCGGCTTGCGGGCCGGTGAGCCCGGCGGCCTCGGCGGCCTTGGCCTCCAGATCGGCCAACGCCGCGTTCACGGCGGCGAGGGCGCATTCGGCCAGCCGATGGGAGCCCAGCCGAACGGCCTGCGGGGCGATCTCCACCGTCTCGATCCGTCCGCCGGACACGGCGACCGCCCGGACATGCCCGTCGGGATCGGTCCCCTCCCCGCGAACTTCGACCTGCGGACTGCGGTTGCCGAAGGAGGCCTCGATCGCCTCACGGGTGCGGGTCAACAGCTCTTCCAGCTCGGTGTGCGCGAAGTCGTGGCTCATCGTGCCTGCGCCCTCCGGATGCCAGCCTGAATCCGTGCCACGGCGTTTTCAATCCCTTGACTGATGAGCGCCATCTGCCGCAGCCCTTGTTCTTGCACGTCGCGTAGGCTCGCCAGCAAGGCAGTGAGATCGACCGGCGGTGTCTGCTCGGCCGTCGCCTTGCTCCGCATGTCGTCAAGAGCGGCGTTAACTGCCTCTGTGATCCGCTCTCCGATCCGCTCGGGCTCTAGTCGCAGTACTCGGGGGTCGAGTTCCAGACGGGTCACCCGCCCCTGAGCCGCCGTGACGTGGATCTGTCCTTCGGTGTCCTGCCCATGCCCGGGTTCGGCCTGGACATCATCACCGGGATGTTCGGTGCGAGCGGCGTCCGCACGTAGTGCGTCAAGTTGCCGCCGGGCATCCTGTAGTCGCCGTTCCAGTTCGGATCCTTGCGCATCGACCACGGGCGAATTCTACATCAACTTCCATAAACTAGATGATCTTTCGTGTTTTCGTGCAAAGATAGATGATGCACTGTTAAGTGGGCTTAAGTTGTTGACTTGGCAAGTAGGCGATCGGGGTAACCATGGCTACATGCTTGTCGATTAGGTGGTTTGTCTTACCCAATTCATGAGGTCGGTTGATCCTGGTAAAGCTGCACTCGGCTGCATTCTGAGCGTCAGGACGCCCGCGATGTCCATCACAGATCGAGCGCCGGTTCTGCGCATAGTCCGATGAAATTATCTCGGCAAGATTCCAGTGAAGCTCGCTTTCGGACGTGCCCTACTCGGCTTGACGCTTACGGGAGAAGGTCCTATAGGCCTATGGGTTTTCAGTAGACGTGCATGAGAAGCGGGATTGCGGATTCTAGGCGCATTCACAGGGAGCGTCCGGTGTCAGTGCGCCTTGACGGTCAAGTCGTCCCGTACTTCGTAGACGGTCACTCGGAGCAGATCCCGGATGCGTTGCGGGACTCGCAGTGCGGCCTTCAGAGCCGAGGAAGGCACCGCGATGGCGTAGCGGGCGCCCGGGGCCTCGTCGGTCATCCGCCGGAGCAGTTGGCCGTAGGCGATGTCGTAGTCCAGGCCGGCGTCGGAGGTAGTGCCCCTTGGCCTCGCAGATGAGGCGCTCCGAGCCGCGCACGGCTTCGATGTCGGTGCACCGGTCAGTGGCGTTACCAGCGTCCACCCCTCGAACGTCAGCCACTTGGAGAATTCCTCGACAACCTGCGCTTCCCTGATGCCGAGACAGAGTAGATCCGGGCACCGACAAACCACGGACGCGGCGCTTGATATCCCGTGCCTGGGGACGTTCGCCTTGTTGACGCGCAGATACGGCCATGAGATGGATGCTGGTCGCCTTACTGATACCGGCGAACACTCGTGACGGTCCCCTGCCCGGGCGGCTGATGACCAGGACGACGAAGGCTTGCGGCCTTTCGCGGGCATGAGCCTGCGAAGCTACGTCGGATTGCAGACGCCTGCGGAACAATGAGGTGCATGACGAACTGAAGGGAGTTGTCTCGTTGGCAGGACTGCTGCAAGGCCAGCACCTTTGGACATCGTCCAAGACCAGGACCACTGAGTCAGCGCCGCCTGCCGAACCGGGGTACGGCCGTACGTCCACCGCGTCTACCGGCCGACTTCGCGCCGTATGAACGGCGCATCGGGCTCTTCTGGTGCCCCGATTACCACGTCTACACGGCAACGAAGGTTCGTGTCCCTCGCGAGGAAGTCCTTCCCGACGCGCCGGCCGGTCTGCCGCCTTACCAACGAGAGTGGCTGCTCGCCAGCGAAGTCCGCTTGATCAAGTACCTGAACCAATTACCTGAACCGCAAGTTCAGGGAGGCCCGGTAGTTCTCGTCTCACGATCTCGCTGCTCGTCTCTCCCGGTGACCTGTCCGCCGTCCGGCCCTGATGCCGCCGGTCCCGGTGCCTTGCGACCACCGGCTCGGTGACAGTCCGGGCACCGAGCAGCCCTGCGGCGGTGTCTTCCCGGGCCGGGAGCCGCCGTTGGCTCCGGACGCGACGAGCGCGTCAAGTCCTTTGCGAGCTCAGGCCGGCCCGGCGCCGGCGGCGCCCGGACGATGGCACCGTCGTGGAGAGCTCAACGCCCTCCTTCAGGCGTGTGCTTCATCACGCTTGATGCGGTGGGTCAGGGTGCGGAAGGCGTTGGGTGTGATGGTGAGGTGGCCATGGTGGGGGTTTTTGCTGTCGCGGATGCCGATGGCATAGGGGAGGCGGGCGACCTCGACACAGTCACCGCCGTTGATGTTACTTCTGGAGCTCTTACGCCACTTCGGGGTGTCCACTGGTCCGCTGTTCCTTCGCTAGACAGAGCGATGCTGTGAGGCTCGTGCCTTAGGCGCAGAGCGCGTCCTGCTTGATGCGGCGGGTCAGAGTGTGGAAGGCGTTGGGTGTGATGGTGAGGTGGCCATGGTGGGGGTTTTTGCTGTCGCGGATGCCGATGGCATAGGGGAGGCGGGCGACCTCGACGCACTCACCGCCGTTGATGTTACTTCTGGAGCTCTTATGCCACTTCAGGGTGTCCATCGGTCTGCCACTTCCTTTGTCGGGCGGGGCGATGTTGGGTACGGGCCTCAGCGGGTGAGCTGCTCCTGCTTGATGTGGTGGGTCAGGGTGCGGAAGGCGTTGGGTGTGATGGTGAGGTGGCCGTGGTGGGGGTTCTTGCTGTCGCGGATGCCAACAGCGTGAGGGAGGCGGGCGATCTCGACGCACTCTCCCCCTTGGTTCATGCTGTAGCTGCTCTTGCGCCAAATGAGGTGGTTCATCACATGGCCCCCATGATGCGGGCTATCACGTCTCGTGACTGACACTCGGGCAGTGCGTACTGTCCGATCCAGTCATAACGTAGCCCGAATGCTCTCACTTGGGGAGCGGATGTCACTAGCCTGCCGCCTCCGTGGGCTTCTACGTAGGCCACGTCCGTAGTCTCTACGGTCAGCAGCATGAACGGGCCGTCGAGGCCGGGATGATGGCCAGCGGCTTTGGGAACCACCCGCACGCCGATGTTGGGTCGTTCGGATAGATCGAGAATGTGTGCGAGCTGAGCCTTCATTACCGCGGGGCCACCGCAGGGCAGCTCCAGTAGGGATTCGGCCAGCATGACCAGCAACGTTGGGGGATTCTCCCGATCAAGGATCGCCTGGCGGCCCATACGTTCCGCGACGGCGGCATCTACGTCCTTTACGCCACCGGCCATCAGACCGGCTCTGGCGTAGTCCGGGGTCTGGAGCAGGCCGGGGACCAGGTTGCTGTGCCAGCTTTTGATCACGGTCGCCTGGGCTTCGTGATCGATGTACTGGCGGAGCCAGTCGGGGTCGTGGCCGAGACGGGCGTAGTGGAGCAGGGTCGAGAAGAGGCCGCCGGTGTTCCAGGCCTGGTCCAGCGCCTCGCAGTCGTGGTCGGTTAGGCGGTATTCGCCGGATTCGTACCGGGAGATCGTGCTCTTGGAACGCTGGATGAGCCTGCCCACGGTTTCGCCGGTCATGTTGTGCTGTGTCCGAAGAAACCGCAGGTAGTAGGCCATGAAGTCCCATAGCGAGTTCTTTGGGTCGGGGGATGGTCTGGTCATTGATCTCCTTGGAGTTGCGGGTAGTTGCGAGGGTTTCAGGGAACGGCGACAGCCTAAGGGGAAACGGGCAGTCTTGTGGCGCAGAGAATGCAAATGTACACCCGTGGTTAGGGGTGATTATGGCGCCAGAGAAGACGCCCTGGACACTGCTCACCGAACCGATCAGAGAATCTCAGTCGTCCTCCGGGAAAGATGCGAGAGAAGTTCACAACCTACATATCTTTCCGGAGGGCGGGAAGGTGAGCCCTTGGAACGGGACACCAGGACGGGTGGAGAATTTCCAATTCGTCAAATGGGAAGTGCCCGTCACCGACCAGGCCCCCGCCCTGGTGCGCCGACGGGCGGTCGCCGTGCTGGACGGCTGGGGCATGGCGGAGGTGGCCCGGGACGCCGCCACCGTGCTGACCGAGCTGGTCACCAACGCCCGCCAGGCGGGTGCCACCCGCATGGTCGTCCTGGTCGAGGCGGACGCCGCGCCGGATCTGGTCGAGGTGTGCGTGTGGGACGACGCGCCCGGCGTGCCGTGCAAGCAGGAACCGGACCCGTGCTCCGAACGCGGCCGGGGGCTGCTCATGGTCGAGGCCCTGGCCGTCGCCTGGGGGCACCATCCCTTGAGCCTGGATGCCGAACATCCCGGAAAAGTGGTGTGGGCGGCGCTCGCCAGGAGCGGCAAGTGAACATCCAGCAGATCGCCCAGGCTCTGGAGCGCGCCCATCCGGGGTGGGTCGTCATTCCCGGCTACTACAGTGGTCACTTCACCGCCATTCCCGGGGCGTTCTACCGGTACCGCGACAGCGGCATGATCATCGCCGATGATCCCGATGAGCTGGAACGCCGCATCAGGCTCGTCGAAAAGTCCGCAGCTCAGAACGGTGCCGGGCAGCCCTCGTCCGTGCGCCGGGACGTCGCGTCGCCGGATCGGTGACGTGGGCGGCGAAAACCCGGCTCACAGGTAGCGGGGAGCGGTCAGGAAGCCGTGGCGGCGGTCGCGGCGGGAGAGCCAGCGGTGGCCGGCGGGGCGGGCGCGCTCCAGTTGGCGGGCCGCGCCCAGGACGGTGGCCTCGGACGGGGCGTCGGCGACGCGGGCGGGCAGGCCGGTGCGGGTCCACAGCAGCGTGGTCAGGCCCGACAGGCGGGCGCCGCTACCGGTCAACGTGATGCCGTTGGTGGTCAGGTCGCGGACGATCTCCGGGGGGCAGCCGGCCAGCGTCTCCCTGATCGCGCGGATCACCGACTCCATCGGGCCGGAGATGGCCGCGGCGATGTCGGCGGGGGCCAGCATGACCGGGCGGGGCAGGCCGTTGTCGGGGTCGCGGCCGGTCAGCATGAGAGGGGGGCGGCCATAGCCCCACTGGCCGTCGGCGCCCATGCGGCTTTTGGCCGTGGCGGCGTGCTCGATGCTCACCAGGGCGCTGCGGTTCCGGCGCACATAGGAGACGATCGCCTGGTCCAAGGACTCCCCGCCCACCCGTACCGTGCGGGCGGTCACCAGCGTGCCCATCGAGATCACGGCGATGTCGGTGATCACTGCGCCCAGGTCGACGATCATCACGGCGGGCGGCTCGTCCACCGGCAGCCCGGCGCCCAGGGCGGCGGCCAGCGGGGTCGGCACCAAGGTCAGCTTGCGGGCCCCGGCGCCGGCGGCGGCCACGGCCAGCGCGCGCTGCTGCACGTCGGTGATCTGGCTGGGCACGGCTATCGCCAGGCGCGGGGTGGTCAGAAAACGGCGGCCGTGGGCCACGCGCAGCAGGTGCCGCAGCATCAGCCGGGTGGCCTCCAGGTCGCCCGGCACCCCGCCTTCGAAGGGGCGGACGAACCGCACCCCGCGCGGGGCCTCGGCGTGCAGGGCCAGCGCGTGGCCGCCCGCCGCCAGGCATTGCCCGGTCCGCTCGCACAGGGCCAGCAGTGACGGGACGACCGCCACCACTCCGCGTCCCCGCACATGCACCCGGGAGGTCCGGCTGCCGGGATCGATGGCGGTGTCGCGGCAGGGGAAATCGCGGAGCGGCATGCTCGGCTTCCCTTCCGGGCGGGGGACGCGCGGTCCTGAGAGAGGAGCCGGAGCCCGGCGGCGGGCACCGGCAGGCCGTTACCTACCCGGCGGCTCGCCGATAATCGTCAAGCAGTAGGAAAGAACCCTTCTTCGGTCAACAACCCCCAGAAGTAAATTCCACGGGGCAAAACGCCCTGTCGCTTCAGTTCGTCCAGCCCATCCGGGCCACCAGCTCCCGCAGCGCCATCATCTGCGCGGTGTCGCCGGTGTACTCGTGGATCAGGCCGATCAGCTCCTCCAGGCCGTCGGGGTACTCGGCGCAGGTGCGCACGATCGACAGCCAGTCGGTCTGCGGCCTGGAGCGCCGGGCGATCCGGATGCGGATGTCCTGGCGCAGCGAGTCCACCACGTCGTCCCGGCCCTCGCTGGTGCGCATGTGGGGGATCGCCAGGATCCGGTTGACCAGCTCGAACTGCCCCGCCACCTCCGGCCGCAGGGCCGGTTCCCCGTTCGGGCCGGGGATGTGCACCTCGGCCCGCGGCTCCTGGGAGGGACGCCGCCCGGCCTGCACCAGCTCCTGGGAGGACCCGTTGGGGCTCGGGGGCGAGGGCCCGCCGCCGGCGCGGACGCCGCCCAGGCCGCGCCGGTCGCCGGGGATGCGCAGCCAGCCCGTGGCGTGGGTGGTCTTGACGTGGACCTCCACCGGGCGGAACTCCTCCGGGTCGATCAGCCCGCGGGCGTCCCGGATCACCGCGTCGTACATCTCCTGCGAGACCAGCACCCCCAGCACCGCGCCGGACTCGGCCATCTCCTCCTTGAAGGGCGGGGCGTCCAGCAGGCGGCGCAGGTGGTTGACGTCGCTGCCGACGATGCCCTTGGCGTTGGCCTTGGCCCGTCCGATGTGCAGGGCCACCCGCAGCCGGATCTGCGCGACGTCCGCCGACAGCTCGTTGTGGTCCAGCACCTTGCCGCGCAGCAGGCCGATCAGCGGATGCACCAGCAGGGACGGATCCAGCTCCGGCGGCAGCAGCACCAAGGCGCCGTCCCCCCGGTCCTCCTGGTAGCAGGACTCCGGGGGCAGCCCGGACTCCGCGAAGGCGCTCTCCAGAATGGAATACAGCTTCTGGTGCAGGTGCTCGCGGGCGCGGTCGGACCGGAGCGGGTCGGAAAAACCCACGATGTCGCAGGCGAACAGGCTGCAGTTGCCCGCCGGCCGCCAGCCGTCCCGGCCGCCGAAGCTTCCCATGACCCTTAGGTTCCCCTCAGCTTCATTGGACGCCGATTCAACCGTTCATTCGATATTTCACGCCATGGACAAGGCCGGGAATATGCCATCAGACGCAGAATCGAACCCTCGATGTGATTTACGGTGCGTTCTTCACGGCGGTGCGGGACGCGGCCGGGGCCGGTGCGCCGAACTTTCTCAACGCCCGGCCCAAGGCACCGCGAACGGGGGCCTCGATGGTGCCAAGCCCCAGGTCGCGGCATCCCCGTCCCGGCCTGGGGAGGTCGAAGAGACCGAGGACGATGCGCAGGCGGGGCACCGGAGAGTTCCGTGGATGCCCGGGCGGTGTGCGGGTATGCCTACCGGTGTGATCGAGATCCGCCGGGTCTACGACGGGCCGCCCGACCATGGCGCGGTGTTCCTGGTCGACCGGGTGTGGCCGCGCGGGGTGCGCAAAGAAGAACTGCGTCTGGACGGCTGGGCGCGCGAGGCCGCCCCCTCCACCGAGCTGCGCCGCTGGTTCGGGCACCGGCCCGAACGCTTCGCGCAGTTCGCCGACCGCTACCGGCGCGAACTGGACGCCCGCCCCGACGCGGTGCGGCCCCTGCTGGAGGCGGCCCGCCGCGGCCCGCTCACCCTGCTGTACTCGGCCAGGGACACCGAGCACAACCAGGCCGTCGTGCTGCGCGACTACCTGAACGACCACCTATAGAGAAGGTCACTCGGACATCGCGAAGGCGTTCTCGACCCGGGCGGCCTCCTCCGGGCGGCCCAGGTCGCGCAGCACCTCGGCCAGCAACCGGGCGGCGCTCTCCTGCTCGTTCCGGTGCTCTTCGTCGGCGGCGGGTTCGGCGAGCGCGCGGCGCAGCACCCCCGCCGCCTCCTCCAGCCGTCCCAGCGCGCCCAGCAGCTCCCCGGTCAGCGTCGCGGCGCGGGTGGCCATGGCGGGAAGACCCAGCTCGCGGAGCGCCGCCGAGGCCCGCTCGGCGCTTTGCAGGCCCTCCTCCAGGCGGCCGACGGCGGACAGCACCCGGGCGGTGTCGAAATCCGTGAACGCCCGCTGCTCGGCGGCGTGCGGATCGCCGGCGGGCAGGCCGCCGGCCACGGCGCGGGCCCGGCCGATGAGGTCGGCGGCCCGTTCGGGCCGGTCCGACCAGACCGCGGTGAGGGCCGCCCGGCGCAGGCAGGACAGCTGCGCCGGCACATCGCCCAGGGCGGCGTAACCGTCGGCGGCGGACTCAAGCAGCGCCGAGGCCTCCTCGTCGCGGTCCAGGTCGCTGAGGATCTGGGCCTCCTCCCGGTCCAGCCGCGGCAGCCGCACCGGCTCGGGAGCGTCCTCGCTTTGCAGGCGGCGCATCTCCGCCACCATCTTCAGGGCGTCCTCGTGCTGGCCCAGCGCCGGGTAGGCGCGCACCAGCACCCAGCGGCACTGCAGCCCGGTGTACTCCCGCTGCCGGTCCTCGGGGACGTCCGGCAGGGCCTCCTCGGCGACCTCGGCGGCATCCAGCATGCGACCCGCCGACAGGTAGGCGGTGGCCAGGTCCACCCGGGCGTAGGTCGCCAGCCGCCGGTTGCCCAGCGCGGTGAACCGGGCGACGGCCTCGATGAACTCCGGGATCGCCGCGTCGAACCGGCCCTCCTCCGACAGGGCCGCGCCGCGCCGGGCGTGCGCCACGGCCTCCTCATAAGCCCGGCGCAGCGCCTGCTCGTCCGGTGCGCTCGGCCCGGAACCGCCGGCGGGCGCCGCGGCCCGCCCCTGCGCCCCGGCCGGCGGGACGGACGGCCGGTGGGCGGCCAGCGGGGACAGCGGCAGATGCGCCACCGACGGCCCGGCGGCGATGACGGCCCGGACCCGGTCACCGGCGAGGGTGCTGCCGGTGCTCCGGTCGAGACGCTCGGCGAACTCCAGGGCGTCCTTGCGGAACTCCTCCAGCAGCTCCCGGTAGGTCCACTCCTCGTCCTCGGTCTCCCCCAGCTCGGGGTTGGCCGGCCAGACCAGGACCTCCTCGCCGCGCCCGGCCTCGACCATGGCCCGGCACATCAGCGCCGCCGACGCCGCCAGGTCCATGTCGTGCTCGGTGAGCGGCGCGTTCTCCAGCATCTCCAGGTTGCGTTTGAACAGGGTGAGGGCCTGTTCGAGGTTGCCGGTCACCACGCAGAAGTGCAGCAGCCGCGCCAGGTCGGCCTGCGGGAGCTTGTGCCGCACCGCCATCCGGTAGGCGTCCCGGGCCTCCTCCAGGCGGCCGGTCCGCAGGTACGGCAGCGTCAGCAGGGCGAGGGTGCGGTGCGGCTGGTCGTCGGTCAGGCAGGGCAGCAGCCCGGCCAGCAGCGGCTCGGCGGCGGCGATGGCCTCCTCGTCCCGGCCGGTCCGCTCCAGGTAGCGGACCTGCATCATGTGCATGCAGGCCGGGCAGGTGTAGTCGGGGGCCTGCAGGTGCCGCAGTTCCGCCAGGCTCCGGTCGCCCAGCTCGGTGTCGCCGGTCGCCTCGGCCAGCATCACCCGCAGGGAGCAGATCATGTACCGGTCGTCGCGGTCCGGCCGGCAGTGCCGTTCCATGTCGTCCAGCAGCCTGCGCACCGTGGCGGGGGAGTAGTCCGGCAGCCCGGTCATCACCAGGCCCAGCACCCCGAACTGCCACCACAGCCGGTCCTGTTGATCCTCGTCGAAGGCGCCGGGATCGGCCACGTGCAGCGCCACCGTCTGAGCGAAGGCGGTCAGGGCGTCGTTGACCTCGGAGACGTCCCGGGCGTCGGCGGCGATCATCGCGTCCACCAGGCCGAGCCGGGCGTCGATCAGCAGGTCGGTCATCCCGGCGGCCGCGGCGTGCCCGACCGCCTTGCGGAAGGCGGTGACCTGCGCCTGGCTGGGCGGCAGCTCCTCGGCCTCCGCCAGCAACGCCGTCAGCCGCCTGCGGGACATTCGCACTGTCAGCCCTCCGAGGTGTTGTGCATGGCCCATTCGACGAGGCCGAGGAACGACCGGTTGAGCACCGCGGTGTCGGCCGGGCGCATCGGGCGGCGGCTTTGCAGCAGCGCGTGCCCGTACAGCGCCTCCACCGTCAACCGCACCAGCAGCGGGTCGCCGACCCCGGTCATCCGCCGCACCAGCGGGTTGTTGTAGTTGAACACCAGTTGGGGACGGGCCTGCCGGGCCGGGCGGTCCTCCTCGCCGGCGATGTCGTCCAGCAGGTCCGCCCACGCCCCCACGGCCGACTCGAGGGCCGAGCGGTGCTCGGCCCGGCGTTCGGCCTGCCGGCTCTCCAGCAGCAGCACCGGCAGCCCCACCGGCTGGTAGGCCCGGATCACCGGCTCGCAGCCCAGCCGCTCCAAAGCGGTGCGGGCCACCTCCAGGAAGTCCCGCACCACCAGTTCGGTCTGCGGGTCCAGGACGTCCATGCGAGTGGTCAGCTCGGCCGGGTCCAGCGGGGCCACGTCGATGTCGGGGTCCAGCAGCGGCAGCCGGTTCAAGATCTCGGCCTCGTAGGTGTAACCGCCGTTGATCAGGCCCACGCCCTGCGCCGCGGCCACCGCCGCCAGCTGGGCGAACTCCTCGGCGTCGGTGGTGTAGCGGATCCGGCCGTGGCGGCGGCGGAACTCCGCGGCCGTCATGTCCCCGTCGCTGGTCTCCAGCTCCAGCCACCGGTCCACCAGGCGCAGCATCTCGATGTCGTGCACGGCCATCGCCTTGACGCCCAGGTGGTGCACCTGCAGGAACCGCCGCAGCCGGGCCGGGGAGGTCGCCGCCAGCCGCACCAGCCAGGCCCGGATCTGCTCGCCCAGCGCCTGCCGGGTCTCCTCCAGCAGGTCGTCCTCATACAGCTGCTCGCGGTCGGCGGTGGGGCGCAGCTCGGTGGCGTTCACCACGCAGCGCACGAAGAACGCCCAGTCCGGCAGCAGCCGCTCCACCCGGTCGCCCAGCAGCATCCGCTTCAGGTAGACCCGGTGGGCGGGGCGGGCGCTGGGGCTGACGGCCTCCGGCAGCACGAAGGCGACCCCGCTCAGCCCGGCCGCCGGCACCGACAGCTCCACCACGTCCAGCGGCTGCATGCCCAGCGCGCGGTCGGCGTACCGCAGCAGCGCCTCCCGCCGCGCCCGCGGGTCGGGATGGGAGACCAGCCAGGGCGGCTCGCCCTCGGTCACCGTCCGGCCGGCGACCTGGACCGGATAGGGCAGGAACCGGCCGAACTCGCAGGCCAGCTCGGTGACGGTCTCCTCCGACAGCCACTGCGCCGCGCCGGGACGGGCCCGCAGCGTCACCGTGGTGCCCGGCTCGGGGCGCGGCCCGGCGGGCTCGACCGTGTAGTGGCCGTCGCAGTGGCCCAGCCAGCGCACCGTGGCGGCGTCCGGCACGGCGGCGCTGCGGGTGACCACCTCCACCTCGTCGGCGACCAGGAAGCACGACAGCAGCCCGATGCCGAACTGCCCCAAAAACTCCTGCCGGGCGAAACCCAGCTCGTCCCGCTTGGCGGAACGGCCGATGGTGGCCAGCAGTTCGTGCACCTGCTCTTCGGTCAGGCCCACGCCGTTGTCGTGCACCCGCAGCGTGCCGTCCCCGGTCACCGAGGGCGGTTCGATGCGCACCAGCGGGTCGGCGGGGGTGTGCGCGCTCAGCGCGTCCACCGCGTTCTGCAGCAATTCCCGCAGATAGGCGCGTGGGCTGCGGTACAGGTGGCGGCTGAGCAAATCGACCACGCCTCGCACATCGACGCTGAAGGAATGGCGCACCGGCCGGCACCTCCGTCGGCACAACTGGTGAAAGGACAGGGAAACCCTGCCGCACCGCACGGGCGCCCGGCATCCGATTTGCCGGACCTGGCCGTTTGGGGGTGATCTTTGCGGTAATCGCTGTTGGGCTCTGAAGTGCACTGATAACGTGCGGCCGGGGAAAACGGAGGTGCGGGTGGCGCGGATCAGGTGGCGGGACCGGGTGCGCTACTGGTTCGACAACACCATGTCCAAAGGCACCCCGGCGCTGATCGGGTGGCTCGGCATGGCCTCCGCCGTGCTGATCGTCACGGTGGCGACGCTGGCGGTGTGGATCACCCCCCGCGACGCCGACGACAACGGCCACTGGGCCGGGGTGCTGTGGCGCAGCCTGCTGCGGACGCTGGACGCCGGGACGATGGGCGACGACACCGGCAGCGCCCCCTACCTGGCGCTGATGCTGACGGCCACCTTCGGCGGGCTGCTGATCGTCAGCGCCTTCATCGGCGTGCTCACCACCGGGCTGGAGGCCAAGCTCACCGAGCTGCGCAAGGGCCGCTCCCGGATCGTCGAAAGCGGCCACACGGTGATCCTGGGCTGGTCGGACCAGGTGTTCACGGTGCTGTCGGAGCTGGCCGAGGCCAACCAGGGCCGCCGCCGCACCACCGTGGCGATCCTGGCCGACTGCGACAAGGTCGAGATGGAGGACGCCATCCGCGCCCGCGTCGGCGACACCGGCCGCATCCGCGTGGTGTGCCGGCACGGCAACCCGCTGAAGGTGGGCGACCTGGAGCTGGTCAGCCCGTCCACGGCCCGTTCCATCATGGTGCTGGCGCCGCCGGGCGGCGACCCCGACACCTATGTGATCAAGGTGCTGCTGTCGCTGAACACCCGGTCCTGGGACGAGCCGCGGCCGCACGTGGTGGCCGCCGTGCAGGACTCGGCCAACCTGCCCGCCGCCCGCCTGGCCGGCGGCCCGGCCGCCCAGGTGATCGACGCCGACGACATCGCCATCCGGCTCATCGTGCAGTCGCACCGCCAGTCCGGCCTGTCGCAGGTGTGCACCGACCTGCTGGACTTCAAGGGCCATGAGTTCTACATGCGGGCCGAGCCGAGCCTGGCGGGCACCACCTACGGGGAGGCGCTGCTGGCCTATGAGCTGGGCATCCCCGTGGGGCTGCGGCGCGACGGCAAATCCCAGCTCAACCCGCCGATGGACACCGTGATCGCCCCCGGCGACGAGGTGATCGTGCTGGCCGAGGACGACCTGCTGATCAAACTGGCCGCCGCCCGTCCGCCGGTGGTGGAGGAGGCGATCGAGACCGCCCGCGCCCACCCGGCCGCGCCCAGCCGCACGCTGATGCTGGGCTGGAACCACCGCGCCCCCAAGATCATCCGGCTGCTGGACGAGTTCGTGGAGGCCGGTTCGGAACTGACCGTCGCCGGGCTGTGCGCCGACCCCCGCGCGCACTTGGCCGACCTGCGCAACCTGCGGATCGGCTTCGTCTACGGCGACGACACCTCCCGCACGTTCCTGGACTCCCTCGACGTCGGCTCCTACCAGCACGTGGTGGTGCTGTCGGACGAGGCGTTCGAACCGCCCCTGGCCGATGCCCGCACCCTGGTCACCTTGCTGCACCTGCGCGACATGGAAGAGGAGCTGGGCGACCCCTACTCCATCGTCAGCGAGATCAACGACGACGCCGACCGGGAGGTCGCCCAGGTCACCAAGGCCGACGACTTCGTGGTCAGCGACAAGCTGATCAGCTTGATGCTCACCCAGCTCAGCGAGAACCGGCACCTGCACGAGGTCTTCTTCGACCTTTTGGACCCGGCCGGCTCGGAGATCTACCTCAAACCCGCCGCGGACTACCTGACGCCGGGCGTGGAGGCGAACTTCGCCACGGTGATCGAGGCGGCCCGGCGCCGCGGCCAGACCGCCATCGGCTACCGGCGGTGGGAGGACTTCCACGAGCCGCCGACCTACGGCATCGTCCTCAACCCCGACAAGACCGCCCCGCTGACCCTCTCGGCCGACGACCGCGTCATCGTCATCGCCGAAGACTGAACCTTTTCCACCACGTGCTCCAGGGCACCGGGGACGGGAGCCCGGGTGGTCTCCGGTGCCGCGACGTTGCAGGTCACAGCATTGCCCCTGACCGCGAGGCTCCCGTTCCGGCCTGCGGAAACGGCGTGTTGAAAAAGTCTCATCGAAACCGCTTCCGCGTCGGCGAAAGCCCACGGGTTACGCTTCGCCCGAGGGATCCGCGCAGCGTCCGGCCGAGGTGATCACATGAGTTCCGCCGCGCCCGTGCTCTTTGCCGCCAGCGACCTGCACGTCGGGCACCGGGAGAACCGGGCGCTGGTGGAGGCGGTCCGGCCGTCCTCGCCGGGCGACTGGCTGATCGTCGCCGGGGACGTGGGGGAGAAGATCGCCGACATCGAGTGGGCGCTGCGCACCCTGGCCGGCCGGTTCGCCAAAGTGATCTGGACGCCGGGCAACCACGAGCTGTGGACGGCGCCCGGCGAGGACCAGGAGCTGCGCGGGGAGAAACGCTACCGGTACCTGGTGGAGATGTGCCGCACCCTGGGCGTCCTCACCCCCGAGGACCCTTATGCGGTCTGGGAGGGGCCGGGCGGGCCGGTCACGATCGCCCCGCTGTTCCTGCTCTACGACTACACCTTCCGCCCCGACGGCGCGTCCACCAAGGAAGAAGGACTGGCCATCGCCTATGAGACCGGGGTGGTGTGCACCGACGAGATGCTGCTGCACCCCGACCCCTACCCCGACCGGGAGAGCTGGTGCGCCGCCAGGATCGCCGAGACCGAGCGGCGGCTGGCCCAGCGCCCGCAAGGGCTGCCCACGGTGCTGGTCAACCACTTCCCGCTGATCCGGGAACCGACCCGGGTGCTGCGCTATCCCCAGTTCGCCCAATGGTGCGGCACCGAACGCACCGACGATTGGCATGTGCGCTATGAGGCGTCCGTCGTGGTGTACGGGCACCTGCACATCCCGCGGACGATCTGGCGGGACGGCGTGCGCTTTGAGGAGGTCTCGCTGGGCTACCCGCGCGAATGGCGCCACCGCGGCACCCCGCCCGTCCTGCGGAAGGTCTTCCCGGACGTCTCGTGATCAAGGGGTGGCGTTTTTGCGCACCCGGCGGCCGGTGATGCGGTGGGTGCGGATGCGGATGAAGTGGTGCAGCGGCTCCGGCGACCACGGGTAAAGCGGCAGCCGCAGCAGCCGGACGACCTGACCGGGATCGCGGACGGCCTCGGCCTGCCCGACGAGCGTGACGGTCCACCCGGCCCCGGTCTCAGGGTCGAGGTCGTCGGCCTCGAAGGCGACGACGGCCCGGCGGGTGGCGGCGGCCAGCTTGGTCCCCGGGCGGGTGCGGATGATGATGTCCTCGCCGTCCAGGGCGAAGTTGACCGGCTGGATCGCCGGCAGGGCGCGGTCGGTGAAGACGATCCGGCCGATCGACGCGGTGCGCAGCAGGGCCAGGCACTCTTGAGGAGACAACGACGCGACCTGCCCCCCGTCCCCCGGTGGATGCCGGGTGCCCGGAGCCGGGAGCGGAGCCGGCGGGTCCTGCGGCCCGGGATGCTCCAGGACCTCCTGCCGGTCCCGGAACCAGTGCTGGTCGATGTTCATGTGTCCAGGTTCGGTGCGCGGCGGCCGATCGATCAGGGGCGAACGTCCCCGGCTCAAGGTCCCGGCCCGCCGGACGACGGACACGGGCCGTGACCTCAGGAGGGGGGAGGAGCGGAGTGCTCCGGGATGCGCCGTCCGGAGATCAACGTCGGCCGGATGCGGATGAAATGCTCCCGCCTGCCCGGCGCCCAGGGCCGCAACGGCAGCTCCTGAAGCCTGGCCACCTCCTTGGGGTCCGACACCACCCGGGCCGGCCCGACGATGACCACCGACCAGCCGGTGCGCGAGGCCTCATCGAAATCGTCCACCTCGAAGGCCACGATGGCGTTGCGGGCGGCGGCGGCCAGCTTGGTGCCCTGCGCGGCGCGGATGATCACATCACCGTTGTCGACGGTGAAGTTGACCGGCTGGATGGCCGGCAGTGCGCGTTGGGTGAACACGATGCGGCCCAGCGGCGCCTTGGCGAGGAGGGCCCGGCACTCGTCCTCGTCCAGAATTTCCAGGCCCCCGGAGTCATACGGCATGCCTCCAGTCTCGCCCCGGGCATACGCAGCCCGTTAGGGACGAAGGTCCCTTCCTGGGGCCTGCCTGGGACAACGCCGCGGAGCGCGCTCAGCGGGACAGGCTGCCCCGGTTGGCCTTGAGCTGGGCGGCCAGCGCGGCGGCCTGGGTGCGGCGGCGCATGTCGAGCTTGGTGAAGAGATTCGAAACGTAGTTCTTGACGGTTTTTTCGGCCAAGAACATGCGCTCGCCGATCTGCCGGTTGGTCAGCCCTTCGCCGATCAGTTCCAGAATCTGCCGCTCCTGATCCGTCAACGAGGCCAGCGGGTCCTTGCGGGCGGCGCGCTCGCGCACCCGCTGCAGCATCTTGGCGGTGCTCTGCGGGTCCAGCAGCGACTGGCCGGAGGCCACCGTGCGGATGGCGCCGACCAGGTCCGAGCCGTGGATCTGCTTGAGCACATAGCCGGCCGCGCCCGCCATGACCGCGTCGAAAAGAGCCTCCTCATCCTCGAACGAGGTCAGCATCAGGCAGGCGACCTCGGGCATCCGGGAGCGGATCTCCCGGCACACGCTCACCCCGTCGCCGTCGGGCAGCCGCACATCCAGCACGGCCACGTCGGGACGGGCCGCCGGAATGCGGGCCAGCGCCTGTTCGGCGGTCCCGGCCTCGCCGACGATCTCGATGTCGTCCTCGGCGGACAGCAACGCGGCCACACCCCGCCGCACGACCTCGTGGTCGTCCAGCAGGAACACCCGGATGGTCCGTTGATCCTGCGACTGCTCGGCGCTCATGATGCTTCCTCACTCGTCGATCCGGACCGGCCCTTGTGGGGCGCGATGCTGACGTTAATCGCCGTACCCGATGCGGGGAGAACTCGAACGTCCCGAATATAGGGGGACCAAGGTCCCGAATCCGGCAGTAGAGGGGGTGCTACCTACAATGAAGCCGTGGCTCCGGAACAGGGTGCAGGCGAGGACCGGGCGAGACTGCTACTTCCACAACTGAAACTGGACGATCTTCTGACGGAGCTGCAAGCGCGTCTGGAGACCGTCCGCTCCACCCGTGACCGCGTGCACGCGCTGCTGGAAGCCGTGGTCTCGATCGGCGGGGACCTGGACCTGGAGACGGTGCTGCGCCGGATCACCGAGGCGGCCACCACGCTGGTGGACGCCCGCTACGGCGCGCTGGGGGTGATCGGCGAAGAAGGCGAACGGCTGGTGCAGTTCGTCAGCGTCGGGGTCACCCAGGAGGAGATCGACGCCATCGGCCACTGGCCGCACGGCCACGGCATCCTGGGCCTGCTGATCAAAGACCCCCGGCCGCTGCGGCTGCACGACCTGACCAAGCACCCCGAGGCCTACGGCTTCCCGCCCGGGCACCCGGTGATGAAGCGGTTCCTGGGCGTGCCGATCCGGGTCCGCGACGAGGTGTTCGGCAACCTGTACCTGACCGAGAAGGTCGGCGGCGGCGACTTCGAGGAAGAAGACGAGATCGTGCTGACCGCGCTGGCCACCGCGGCCGGCGTGGCGATCGAGAACGCCCGGCTGTATGAGGCCGGCCGGCAGCGCGAGCGGTGGCTGGCGGCCTCCGGCGAGGTCACCACCGCGCTGCTGTCGGGCCGGGAACGTTCCGATGTGATCGCTTTGGTGGCCGAGCGGGCCCGGCAGATCTGCGACGCGGAGCTGGCGATGGTGGCGCTGGCCGACGAGGACGCCGGGGAGTTCGTGATCGAGGCCGCCGCCGGGGAGGACGCCGAGCGCTTCACCGGCCGGCGCGTGCCCATGGAGCAGCCGGCGGAGGCGCTGCAGGTCTACCGCTCCGGGGAGCCGTCCTCGCTGGTGGAGGGGCAGCCGCTGGTGGAGGACCCGCAGCTGCGGGTCGGCCCGGTGCTGATCGTCCCGCTGGGCACCGGCAGCACCGCCCGCGGCGTGATCTGGGTGGCCGACAAGCCGCAGTCGCTGCCGTTCCGCGAGGACGCCCGGCGGCTGCTGGAGGCGTTCGCCGGCCCGGTCACCGTGGCGCTGGAGCTGGCCGAGCGGCGCCGCGACGCCGAACGGCTCACCCTGCTGGAAGACCGCGACCGGATCGCCAAGGACCTGCACGACACCGTCATCCAGCGGCTGTTCGCCACCGCGATGACGCTGATGAGCGCCGCCAAGCTGATCGACCGCCCCGACGCCCAGGCGCGGGTGCGCCGCGCCGTGGACGACCTGGACGACACCATCCGGCAGATCCGCTCCACCATCTTCGCCCTGCAGACCCCGCCCGATGAGGAAAGCCTGCGCAGCCGGCTGCACCACGTGGTGGACGCCGCCGCCGAGAACCTGGGCTTCGCCCCCTCGGTCCGCCTGGACGGCCTGCTGGACACCGCGGTGGACGAGAGCATCGGCGAGCACCTGCTGGCGGTGACCCACGAGGCGCTGTCCAACGTCGCCCGCCACGCCCACGCCAGCGAGGCGTCGGTGAGCGTGGACGTCGGCGACAGCGACCTGACCTTGCGGGTGGAGGACAACGGCGTCGGCATCCCCGAGGGCGGCCGCCGCAGCGGCCTGCGCAACATGGCCGAACGCGCCCAGCGCCTGGGCGGCACCTTCACCGTCCAGAACCGTCCCGAAGGCGGCGCTCGGCTGGTGTGGACCGTGCCGCTGGCCGCCGATTCCTGACCTGCGGATACTGTTTTCCGGCCGAATCGGGTCGCCGGTGAAACGGGCCGATGTGCCCGCAGAAATCAGGGCTAAAGGCCCTCCGGCGGGGTCCGTTGTGCCCTCCTGTCTTTTAGTGCGGAGGGATTGACTGAGGGCGTCGAAAGCAGACGGACACCGACCCCGAGAAGGTGACTGCAATGGCCGTCCTGGAAGGAAAAGCCGGCGACAAAACTCGCGGTGAGCATCGCGGATTCCCCCGTCCGCACCTGGCCGCCCCGCTGACCGAACCCCCTGCCGCCCGGTACGTGTGGGCGGCGGCCCGGCTGGGACTGGCCTGGATCTTCCTGTGGGCGTTCCTGGACAAGACCTTCGGCCTGGGCCACGGCACCCCGGCGGCCAAGGCGTGGTTGGAGGGCGGCAGCCCGACCGAGGGATTCCTCAAGAACGCCGCGAGCGGCCCGTTCGCCGACTTCTACCACGGCCTGGCCGGCATGGCCTGGGTGGACTGGCTGTTCATGCTGGGCCTGCTCGGCATCGGCACCGCGCTGGCCCTCGGCATCGGCATGCGGATCGCCGCCGCCAGCGGCACGCTGCTGATGGTGATGATGTGGACCGCCGTGCTGCCCCCCGAAAACAACCCGATCCTGGACGACCACATCATCTACGCCCTCGTCCTGATCGGCCTGGCCCTGGTCAAGGCCGGAGACACCCTCGGCCTGGGCGCGATGTGGGAGCGCACCGCCCTGGTCCGCCGCTTCCCGATCCTGAAGTGAGCCGCCCAGGGTGACCTCTTCGACCCTCCACCCCCCACCCCCTCCCTGCCCCGCAGGGAGAGGGCTTTTGTGCAGGTCGATTGGACGAACGCCCCGGGCAGTGAGTGATGCGTTAGTGTTGCATTAATGCATCACTCGGTCAGCATGAGTGCATGAAGGCCTTCCCGTTCAGCACCCTCGCCCGCGACCGCAACGAGGTGTTCGCTGAGCTGGACGACGCCGATGTGCTGCTGGAACGCCGGGACGCCGAGAACGTCTGGCTGGTCCGTGACGAGCGTTACCGGGCCGCACGTGACGCGCTCGTCACCCTCGCCCGTTCCATGACGATCGTCGCCCGCGCCAACCGGGTCCTCGCCGAGAAGGCCCTCGCCGAGGACCTCCCCTGGCTCGTCTGGCTGCCGGAGGGCGAGCGTCGGCAGTGCGTGCGGGAACTGCTCGCTCACCTGCTCGCCGGCGCCGACACCGGAGAGCTGCTGCCCTATGCGCGTGCCCGCCGCTCCTGGATGTCCACCGCCTTGGCCTGGAGCGACCCGGAGACCGCCCGCGTCCTGTCCGACCCGTTCGACGGCACCGGCGGCCGGCCCCTCGATAACGGCGCATGAGCGGACGGGGCGAGGAGATCCGACGCCCCACGGGATGGACCGTTCGCGCAGCGAACGCCAAGGCCGGGGCCGTGTCTGGTACTTGATCGACGGCGCCGGGAAGACCATCTGGGTCACCCTCGTTGCAGCCGGTCATCCAAAGCGGTCGGAGCGGCGGAACCGGAACTGACCGCTCACAGGCCAACGGTGGGGGTCAGCGGCCGTTGGGGATGGCGGCGGCGAGTTCGTCCAGGCCGGTGGCGATGCCGTTGACGAAGGTCTGCAGGTCGGGGGTGGTGTCGAAGTCGCCGGTCACGCCGAAGCACAGGTGGCCCATGTAGGAGAAGATGCCGGTGGAGATGCCGGCGCCGGCGGCGATCGGGACGTAAGGGTAGAGGGCGGTCACCCGGCGGCCGGCGATGTACAGCGGGAACTGGGGGCCGGGAACGTTGGTGGTGACCGTCTGGAACATGGTGCGCATCACCGTGATCACCGCCCGGGAGGCCAGGGACAGCATGGTGGGGGCGGTGCCGGCCAGGCGTACCAGGGCGTCGGCGCCGGCGGCCTGATGGGTCTGCTTGAGCTGGGCCATCTGGCCGTGCAGCTGGGCCACCCGCACGATCGGGTCGCGTTCGCCGCAGGGCAGTTCGACCACCAGGGCCGAGACCCGGTTGCCGAGTTCGCCGGCCTGCCCGTCGGTGCGCACCGAGACCGGCACCAGGGAGCGGACGGTGGTGTCGTCCTCCAGTTCGCCCCGGGCGCCCAGCAGCTCCCGGAAACCGCAGGTGACCGCCGCGAGGATGATGTCGTTGACGGTGCAGCCCAGCTCGCGGCGGACGGCCTTGACCCGGTCCAGCTCGGTCTGCAGGGCGATCCAGCGGCGGTGCGGGCCGGTGGGGCCGCGCAGCGACGGCACCGGGGGTCGGGTGATGTGCTGGACGGTCTGCGGCAGTCCCTCGGTGAACTCGCGGGCCTCGCGCAGCCGGTCGGGCCGCCCCAGCGCCGGCAGCCGGGTCAGCCTGCGGGCCAGTGCGCCCGCCGGCACCGCCACGCTCTGCCCCAGCCCGTTGATCGCCAGGGCCAGCCGGGAGGGGGCCGACTCTTCTCCGGGACCCGGGGGACGGGCGGCGGCGGGGGCGGGGAGCGGCTCCAGGTCGAACAAAGCGGTGAGCAGGTCGCTGCCGCCGACGCCGTCCACCACGCAGTGGTGCACCTTGGCGATCAGCGCCCACTGCCCGCCGGCCAGCCCTTCGACCACCCACATCTCCCACAGCGGCCGGGTGGGGTCCAGCCGCTGGCTCATGATCCGCCCGACCAGGTTCTGCAGCTCCTGCCGTCCCCCGGGGGACGGCAGGGCGGTGTGCCGCAGGTGGTAGGAGAGCCGGAAGCGGGGATCGTCCACCCATACCGGCAGGTCCAGGTTCAGCGGCACGGTGCGCACCCGCTGCCGGTAGCGCGGCACCTTGGGCAGCTTGGCGGTGAGGACGCCGAGCATCTCCTCGCGGGAGGGCGGCGGCCCCTCCAGCACCGTGATCGAGGCGATGTGCAAGGGCGCCTGCTCGCTGTCGGCGAAGTAGAACCCCGCATCCAGCGTGTTCATCCGCTCCATCGCACCCACCTTCCCGTCATTCCCATTTCCAGCCTCCTTGCGCGGCGTCCGGCGGGGAGGGGGCGAAAGTCCCGGCAGGCCGCGGGCTTTAGCCGCTGCTCGACCGGGCGGTAGGCGGCGCACGCTGGCGGTATGACCACCCAGGTGCACCTCGATGTCACTTCGGCCGAGCCGGTCAGCGCACTGCTGAAGGACGGCGTGCAGATCCAGATCCGCCCGTTGACCGGTGCGGACCGCGAGCAGGTGCGCGCCCTGCACGCGGGCCTGTCACCGGAGAGTCGGTATCTGCGGTTCTTCACCATCGACCCGGGCATGGCCGACCGGGCGGCGTGGCAGCTGTGCCGCCCGCCGGGACCCGACCACGCGGCGCTGGGGGCGTGGCTGCACGGCGAGCTGATCGGGGTGGCCGGCTATGAGCCCACGGAAGAGGACGGCGTGGCCGACCTGGCGGTCGTCGTGGCCGACTGGATGCGGCACCGGGGCGTGGGCACGCTGCTGCTGGAACACCTCGGCTCACTGGCCCGCTCCCGCGGCGTGCGGTGCTTTCGCGCCGACACCCTGGCCCGCAACGAGGCGATGCTGCGGGTGCTCGCCGACACCGGGATGTCGGTGCGCCGCACCGACCGCGCCGACCTGGTGGAGGTGGAGATCCCGCTGGAGCAGAGCGAGGAGTACCTGGAGGCGGTGGGACGCCGGGAGCGGCTGGCCACCGTGGAGAGCCTGTGGCCGCTGCTGCGTCCGGCCAGCGCGGTGGTGGTGGGCGCCAGCCGGCGGCGGCGTTCGGTCGGCAACGCGCTGCTGCGGCGGCTGCACGCGGCGGCCGCGTTCCCCGTCTACGCGGTCAACCCCCGCGCCGGGCGGGAGCTGGAGGGGGTGCGGTGCGTGCCGTCGGTCGCCGAGCTGCCCGAGCCGCCCGACCTGGCCGTCCTCACCGTCCCGGCCCACATCGTCCCGCAGGCCGCCGAGGAGTGCGGCAGGCGCGGGGCGCGGGCGCTGGTGGTGATCTCCTCCGGCCTGACCGAGCCGCAGGCGCGGCGCCTGCTGGAGGCCTGCCACCGCTACGGCATGCGGCTGGTCGGCCCCAACTGCATCGGCGTCGCCGACCCGGGGGCGGGGCTGGACGCCACGTTCACGCCGCGCGACCCCCGGCCCGGGACGGCCGGGGTGGTGGTGCAGTCCGGCGGGGTGGGCATCGCGCTGCAGGACCACCTGTCGCGGCTGGGCATCGGGATCTCCTCCTTCGCCTCGGTCGGCGACAAGCTCGACGTCAGCGCCAACGACATGCTCATGTGGTGGGAGTCCGACGGGGTCACCCGGCTGGGCGTGCTGCACCTGGAGTCGTTCGGCAACCCGCGCAAGTTCGCCCGCACCGCCCGCCGGGTGGGCCGCAAGATGCCGCTGCTGACGGTGATCGCCGGGCGCTCCCAGGCGGGACGGCGGGCCGCCGCCTCCCACACCGCCGCCGTCGCCACCCCCGAGGTGACCCGCCGGGCGCTGTTCGCCCAGGCCGGGATCGTCGCCACCGACGACCTGGGGGAGCTGGTGGACGCCGCGGCGCTGCTGGCGCACCAGCCTTACCCGCGCGGCTCCAAAGTCGCCATCGTCACCAACGCCGGCGGCGCCGGGGTGCTGGCCGCCGACGCCTGCACCGAACGGGGGCTGATCGTCGCGGAGCTGTCGGCGTCCACCCGGCGGCGGCTGCGGCAGCTGCTGCCGGAGGGGGCGTCGCTGGACAATCCGGTGGACGCCACCGCCGCCGTCCCGCCGCGCGCCTTCCGCGCCGCCCTGGCGGCGGTCGCCGCCGACGAGGGCGTGGACGCGGTCATGGCGGTGGCCGTCCCCACGGCGGTCGGCAGGCCGGCCGCCGTCGCCGGGTGCGGCGGCAAGCCGCTGGTGGCGGTCACGCTGGGGCAGGCCGAGACGGTGACGGTGAACCGGGACGGCGTGCCCTCTTACGCCTATCCGGAGAACGCCGCGGCGGCGCTGGCCCACGCCGCCTCCTATGGACGCCGGCGCAGCCGCCCCCAGGGGACGGAGCCGGTGTTCACCGACCTGGACCGCGAGCGGGCGGACCGGATCGTCGGCGGCTTCCTCAAGCGGTGCCCGGACGGCGGCTGGCTGCCCCCCGACCAGGCCATGGAGCTGCTGGAGGCCTACCGGCTGCCGATGGCGCCGTGGCGGTGGGCGCGCACCGAGGAGGAGGCCGTCGCCGCCGCCCGCAAGCTGGGCGGTTCGGTGGCGCTGAAGGCGCACGCCGCCGGTGTCGTCCACAAGACCGAGGCCGGGGCGCTGCGCCTCGGCCTGTCCGGGGAAGCGGAGGTGCGCCGCGCCCACCGGGAGCTGGCCGAGCGTTTCGGCGACGCCCTCGAAGGGGTGCTGGTGCAGGCCATGGTGGGCGAACGGGCCGATGACGGCGTCGAGGTGCTGGCCGGGGTGATCCAGGAGCAGATCTTCGGCCCGGTGGTGGTGCTCGGGCTCGGCGGGGTGGCCACCGAGGTGCTGGGCGACCGCTGCGCCCGGATGGCGCCGCTGACCGACGTGGACGCCGAGGAGCTGATCGACGGGCTGCGCGCCGCCCCGCTGCTGCGGGGGCACCGCGGCCGTCCGCCCGCCGACCTGCCCGCGCTGCGCGAGGCGCTGCTGCGGCTGTCCCGGCTGGCCGCCGACCGCCCCGAGATCGCCGAGCTGGATCTCAACCCGCTGATCGCCCGTCCGGACGGGGTCGTCGCGGTGGACGCCCGCATCCGGCTGGTGCCGAACCGCCCCTGGGATCCCTTCCTGCGCCGCCTGCGCTGACACCGCCCCGGCTGAATTGTGAAATTCCGGGTAAGTGACATGAAAACCCCTTTATGGGGAGTTGTGCCCGGAAATGGGGTGAACGGTATGTCGATCACGCTGGCGCTGGCGGGCGATGCGATGCTGGGCCGGGACGTGGCCAAGCGGCTCGGCGTGGCCGCCTCCCACGACCTGTTCTCCACGGCGGTGCGGGACTGGTTCGCCACCGCGGACCTGGCCGTCCTCAACTTGGAGTGCTGCATCTCCGAACGCGGCGCCCCCTGGCGGTCGCCGGGCAAGCTGTTCCACTTCCGCGCCCCGGCCAAGGCGGCCCAGGCCCTGGCCTGGCTGGGGATCGACTGCGTCACGCTGGCCAACAACCACGCCCTGGACTTCGGCCCCGACGCCCTGCTGGACACCTGCGAGCACCTGCAGAACGCCGGGATCGAGACGGTCGGCGCGGGCCCGGACGCCGAGCACGCCAGGGCCGGCGTGATCCTGCAGGCCCGCGGGATGCGGCTGGGGGTGCTCGGGCTCACCGATCACCCCGCGGACATGGCCGCCGGGCCGGACCGCCCCGGGGTGGCCTACGCCGACCTCTCCTGCGGCGTCCCGGACTGGGTGCGCGAGCGGATCGCCGACCTGCGCGCCCGCTGCGACGCCGTGCTGGTCACCCCGCACTGGGGGCCCAACATGACCGCCGAGCCCCTGCCGTATGTGCGCCGGGCGGCCCGGCAGCTGCTGGAGGCGGGGGCGACGCTGGTCGCCGGGCACTCGGCGCACGTCTTCCACGGCGTGGACGGCCCGATCCTGTACGACTTGGGCGACTTCATCGACGACTACGCCGTGGACGCCCAGCTGCACAACGACCTGGGCCTGCTGTGGCTGGTCACGCTGGACGCCGCGGGGCCGCGGGAGATCACCGCCGTCCCGCTGGCGCTGGACTACTGCCGCACCCGCCTGGCCGTCGAGCACGAACGGGCCTGGATCCGCGACCGGCTGCGGGCCGCCTCCGCCGAGTTCGGCACCCCGGTCGAAGAACGCGACGGCGTCTTGACCATGCGCGTGGCCGTCCCCGCCCGCTGAGCGCCCCGGCCCTCCCTCCGGCGAGGCACCCCGAAGGGAGGGCCGGCGGGCGGCCCGAAGACGCCTCGTCCGCAACACCCCGCGATCGTCCCGGCCGCCGGGCGCGGCGTAGCATGACCGCGATCACAGGGAGGCGGCTTTGCGTATCGGAATCGTGTTGAACGAACCCAGCGGCCCGGACGCCCTGCACAGGCTCCGCGACGAGCTGCGGCGGGCGGCCGACGACGGCTTCGCCTCGGCGTGGGTGACGCAGATCTTCGGCGTGGACGCGCTGACCGCGCTGGCGGTGGCCGGCAGCCAGGTCCCCGGGATCGAGGTGGGCACCTCGGTGGTGCCCACCTACCCGCGTCACCCGGCGGTGCTCGCCCAGCAGGCGCTGACCGCGGCGCTGGCCCTGGACGGGCGGCTCACCCTCGGCATCGGCCTGTCCCACCAGGTCGTGATCGAGGCCATGTACGGCCTGGACTACTCCCGCCCGCTCAAGCACATGAGCGAGTACCTGTCGGTCCTGCTGCCGCTGCTGGACGGCGAACCGGCCCAGTTCACCGGGGAGACCCTGGCGGGGAACATCACGCTGTCCACCCCCCGCACCGGCCGGGTCCCGGTGGTGGTGGCCGCGCTCGGCCCCCGCATGCTCAAGCTGGCGGGCAGCCGCACCGACGGCACCGTGACCTGGATGACCGGCCCGGTCACCCTGCGGGACCACATCGTGCCGACCATCATCGCCGCCGCGCAGGAGGCCGGGCGTCCCGCGCCCCGGGTGGTCGCCATCCTGCCGGTGTGCGTCACCGACGACGTCGACGCCGCCCGGCAGCGCGCCGCCAAGGTCTACCAGGTGTACGGCACCCTGCCGTCCTATCGGGCCATGCTCGAGCGCGAGGGCGTGGCCGCTCCCGAGGACGTGGCCATCATCGGCGACGAGGACACCGTCGGCGCCCGCATCCGGGCCCTGGCCGACTACGGCGTCACCGACTTCGTCGCCGGCGACTTCTCCAAGGGCAAGGACAGCGAGCGCACCAGGGCGCTGCTGACCTCCCTGCTGTAAGCCCTTGCCGCAGGCCGTCCCCGGGAGCCGCCGGGGACGGCCTGCGGCCCGGCCCGCGCAGCGCCTTGAACAGCCGCACCCATTGGTCGGGGTGCACGTAGGCCACCACGGTGTCCCGGCCGAGCCCGGCCGCCTCGAACGCGGCGTCCACCCGGGAACGCGGGTAGGCGCCGCGCAGCGAGGCGTGCAGGGTTCCGCCGCGGCCGCCGAAGCCGATCTCCACGCACCGCCGGTAGCCCGCCGGCAGGCCGGGCGGCAGCAGCGGACGCTCCCGCCGCTCGATGCGCAAGATCGCCGAGTCCACCCGCGGGACGGGGCGGAAGGCGCGCCGGTCGATGCGCCCGGCCAGCCGCCAGGTGAACACCGGCCAGGTCAGCACGGTCAGCCGGCTCCAGCGCCGGTACCCGCCGGTGCGTTTGAGCGCGTACTCCAGCTGGGTGATCAAGGTGGCCGAGGCCAGGGACGGCGCGGCCAGCGCCCAGTCCATGATGCGGGAGGTCGCCGCATAGGGGATGCTGCCCGTCAGGTGGAACGGCCGGGCGGGCGGCCGGGCGCTCAGGAAATCACCCGGCACGCACCGCACGTTGCCGAGGGGACGGCAGGCCGCGTGCAGCCGTCCGGCCAGGACGGGATCGATCTCATAGGCGATGACGGCCCCGGCGTGTGCGGCGAGCGCCCGGGTGATGCGTCCATCGCCCGCTCCCACCTCCACGACCAGCGCCCCGCCGGGCAGATCACGGGTGACGACCCGGACGTAGCGGCCGATGGCGGCCGGGTCGGCCAGGAAGTTCTGCGAAAGGCTGCGGCGGGTCCAGTCCCGCCCGGTGCGCGCGCTTGTTCTGCTGCCTCTCCTGCGTTGCACACGATCGCTGTCCTTCGCTGCCGGCACGGGCCGGCGACGGGGACGGACGGCGCACAGGGGTGGAGACGTCCGAACCGTCCGTCCACGGCGGTCAAGGGCGGCTGAAGCCCTCAGGCCCGCGCAGAAGCGACGGCACGCGAAAGAACGCAGCGAAAACGGCGACTTTCCCGGATATTTCACGGGTGCCCGGGAAGCCGTCCCTCACTCAGGTGGCGAGAAGAACCGTCGCGGTCGGCGATTCAGCGGCCGTGCGGGCCTGAGGCCGGCCTCGTGCGCAGCCGGCGAAACGCCGGCGCGCAGGCGGCCGGTGCGGCCGCACCGCCGGGAGGGGCAGCGCAGGTGTGCATGTCTGCCGACCCTAGAGCCTGCTCCGCCTGCGGGCCAACTGATTTTTCGCCCAGAATTGAAGCCTTTTTTGACCGGTGGCCTCAAAAGCCGCCGAGTGCCATATCGTCCCAGGTCACGGTGCCGATCCCGGCTGGGGAGAATCCGTCCCGGCTTCGGCGGCGGTGGGGTGAAAGCACCTGATGTTGCGGCAGGTTGCAAGGCCCGCTGCCACTTCGGGCAAATCCTCGCTTCCGTTTCCTGCCGGTCATCTGCGGCAAACGGCGATTGCGCAGGTCGCCGGCGTGCTCGGGGAGCGGCGGCGGAAAGTTTTCCCTTTCGTAATTCGGCTTCCCTGTGCAATGCGGCGGTCACTCATGGTAGACATCTGACTCCAGTGTGATTAACCGATCGCACTGGGTGATCAAATCTGCCGTCGGGAAGTCCCGGCTTGGAGTTTCTCGTGACCGAACGTTCCAGACGGCCGCGCCCGGCTGCGGTGCGGCCGAAGCGGCACGTCCGCCGATGGCGTGCCGTGCGGGCGGGGGCCGCCGCCCTGGCGGCCGTCACCGTGCTCGCGACCGGCGGCTGCGGGAGCGGCGGCGGAAGCGGCGGTGGAAGCGGCGGCGAGCAGCGGCCGCAGGCCGAGCCGAGCGTCGCCGTGGACCTTGCGAAGCTGCCGCGGGCCACGACGTTCACCACGTTGCGCGGGCTGCCGCAGGATCCGGCCCCGTCCGCGGCGACCGACGGCACGGTGGTGCGGCCGAACGCCGCGCTTCCGGTGTCGGCACAGCCGGGCGGGCCGCCGGTGGCGGCGCTGCCCGACCGGCAGCTGGACGGTCCCACCTGGGTTCCCGTGGTGGAGACCAGGGGCGAGTGGCTGCGGGTGCTGCTGCCCAGCCGCCCCAACGGGGTGACCGGATGGATCCGGCGGGACGAGAGCGCGCTGACCGTCGCGCACACCCCCTACCTGGTCACAGTGGACCGGCAGGAACGCCGGCTGACCCTGCTGCGCTCCGGCCGGCAGGTCGGCAGCTGGACGGTGGCGGTGGGCGCCGACGAGACGCCCACCCCGGCCGGCCGCACGTTCCTGCTGGCCCTGCTCAAACCGTCCCACGCCACCTACGGCCCGCTGGTCATTCCGGTCGGGGCGCACTCGCAGACCCTGGAGACCTTCGGGGGAGGGCCCGGCACGGTCGCCTTCCACGGCTGGCGCGATGCGTCGGTCTTCGGCAAGGCCGTCACCCACGGCTGCATCCGGGTGCCCGACGAGGCGCTGGACCGGCTGTCGAAGGTCCCGCTGGGCACTCCCGTCCTCGTCACCTGAAGGACCCGTCCACAGACCCCGCTCTCAACCTGATTCCGGGTACGACCGCCCATCTTTCAAGGAGGCAAAGTGCGTATGTCATCTGCGGCCAGGTCGGCCGTCATCACCGGGGTACTCGCGGCACCGCTGATCGTCGCGGCGGCACCGATCTCGTATGCCGACCCGGGCGGCCACGGCTCGGCTTACGGCCTGACCGCCGACGGTCTGGTGAACCTGCCGGCCACCCCGTCGGTGTCCTCGTCCGGCAACGGGCCCACCCGCCAGAGCGTCACCCGGCTGCCCGACAACCCCTTGGTGGACGCCTCGGCGCTGGAGACCTCGGCGCGGGGCCGGCACGGGCACGCCCGGGTCTCCGACCTGGAGGTCGCCAAGGCCCTGCTGCGGGCCGAGACGGTCAGCGCCAGGTGCCACGCCGGCAAGGGCTCGTCCTACCTGGGCAACGCCCGCATCGCCGGCCGGCCGCTGGCGGTCAGCCCGCCGCCCAACAGCACCCTGCGAGTGCCGATCAAGGGGGTCGGGGACGCCTCGCTCATCCTCAACCGCCAGGAGCGCACCGCCAACGGCGGGGTGACCGTCACGGCCATGCAGCTCAACCTGCCCGGCGTGCACGGCAAGGGGCAGCAGCTCAACGTCGCCTCGGTGACGTGCGAGCCCAAGCCCGCCAAGCCGCAGCCCAAGCCGGCCAAGCCCGAGGCGCCCAAGCCCACCCCGGTGCCGCGGGACCTGCCGGTCACCGGTTGAGCTGACCGAATCGGGGGCCTCGACGTCCTCCCTCGTACGCAGGCGGGGGAGGACGTCGGGTTTTTCCGGCCCGCCGTCACACCGAGGACGGGGAGGCCTCGGCGGCGGCCGGCCGGTCCGCCTCGGCCACCAGGCGGGGGATGAGGTGCTCGGTGAGGTGCAGGATGGTCTGCTCCAGCAGCATGTGCACCTGGGCGCGGGTCAGCCGGCCGTACTTGAGCCACTCGCGGCTGGTGTCCATGGCCATCCCGGCGAACCCCCGCAGCGCCGACAGCACCTCCGGGTGCTCGGCGGCCAGCGGGGTCAGCCCGACGATCTCGGTGACGCGGGCGACCGCCCGGTCGCGGGCCTCGTCCAGGATCCGGCCCAGCTCGCGGTCACCGCCGGAGGCCATCATGTCCAGCGCGGTGATCCACGTCCCCCGGTTGCGTTCCAGCAGCTCCAGCCAGGCGTCCAGGGCCTGGGCGACGCGGTCGCGCACGGTGGCGCCCGCCACGAACGCCGGCACCGGCGGCGGGGGCACGCTCAGCATCTGCCGCACGGCCGCCAGGTACAGCCCCCGCTTGGTGCCGAAGTAGTGGTTGAGCAGGCCGCGGCTGACCCCGGCGGCGTCGGCTATCTGGGCGCTGGAGACCGCCTCATAGGGGTGCTTGCTGAACAGTTCCCGGGCACACCGCAGAATCTGGTCGCGCCGCTCGTCCGGCTCCTTGCGCACCCTGCGCGCCCGGCCGCCGTCGGCGGTGGCTTTGCTCATCACAACTCCCCGAACGTGGAGGCCTCCACTGGCATGTGAGGGAAAGGACGCGGCATGAGGCCGCATGGAAGGCCGTGTCGGCGATGATCTTCGGTGACCGGGACCGGGCCGCCGGGAGGCGTGGTCTGTGGAGGCCGTGCAAGACCCGTCCTTGGGTTCGTCCCGTCAAACGGGAGGTTCCGGCCCGCGCGGACCGGAACCCCTCGGCTTCGGTCGTGGGAAAAAGTCAAAGCGTCCCCGTCATTGTCGGCGCTTCGCCCGGTGACCTGTCGACTCGCCGACCATACCCCGGTCACTGGCGGGGGGAGGCGGACGGTTCCGCTGCCCGGGACCGGTCGCCCTTGCCGGAGTCCTTTCCGCCGCCGGTGTCGGTCATCTGCTCGTCCAGCGCCCCGATGGACGACACGTCGGTGATCATCCACTCGCCCTTCTGCAGCACCAGGTCCATCTCCAGGTACGAGCCCACCACCCGGCGGGTGCCGGCCGAGCTGCGCACCTCCGAGTCCAGGACCACGATGGCCTTGGCGGTGGTGTCGGACAGCTCGCTGACGTAGACGTCGCTGACCGTGGCGGTGGCGTCGGCCTTCAGCTGGGTGATGACGCCCTCCAGGCCGCCGGTGAAGGCCACGTCGTAGGTCTTGGCGAAGTCCGCCGAGGCCATGGACATCACCTTCTCCCGGGCCGCCTTCAGGTCGTTGTGGCGGTAGCTGAGCAGCGCCACCCCGAACTGCCCGGCCCGCTCCCGGACCTGCCGGCGGGCCTCCTGCTCGGCGGCCAGCGTCTCCGCCCGGTGCCACTGCAGCCCCGCCGTGACGGTGGAGGCCACCAGCGCCACCGCCACCGCCGCCTTGAGCAGCATCCCGGCGGTGGGCCTGCGCCGCTTCCCGCCACCGTCTGCGGCCCGCTTGGCCTGGACGGTCTTGACGGCGGGTTCGGCGTCGTCGGGCCCGGTGGCCTCGGGCGAGGCGGCGTCCGCGGCGGCGGAGCCGTCCTTGCCGGTGGACGGCGGCTTGCTCTGCCCGGCGCTCTCCTCGGCGGCGGGTTCGGCGGGGGTCTGCTCCGCGGCGTCCCCGGCGGGCCGCGCGGAGGCGGGCGCCGTGTCGTCGCCGAGCCAGGAGATCGACGGGTTCGGCTCCTGCTGCGGCGTGTCGGTCTTGGTGGTCATGAGCTCTCCCGAGGGTTCAGCGACCCGGCCGGCGGCGGATCACGGTACGCAGGAAACGGGCGGCGACCATGATGAGGATGAGCGCCGCCACCAGCGGAGGCAACAGGTGCGCGGTGCGCGCCGGCGGGGAGGGCTCGGCGCCCTGCTCCCCGGCGGTCTTGCGCAGCGCGGTGGCGCCCTGCTCGCTCAAGGAGCCGCCGGCGGTGCCCGCCTTGCCGCCGGCGGCGAAGGCCCCGGCCTGCCGGGAGGAGGCGCCGGGGGTGGCCGGGCAGACGTTCAGCGGCTTGGCCTTGGGCTTGGGGCGGGGCTTGGCGAACTCGGCGGCCTGGTCGGGACCGGCGATGGTGAGCACCGGCATGATCCTGGCCCACCGGGCGCCGCTTTCGACGACGGTGATGTCCGACACCAGCGCCCGCAGGGTCGGGACCATCGTCAGCACGTGGTGGATCTTGGCCTCGTTGGCCGGGGTGAACAAGGGCTCGCTGGGGGCGCCCGCCGCGGTCAGCAGGCAGCCCAGTCCCGGCCGGGCCTCTTCCAGCAGCCGGTGGACCTGCGTCAGGAAGTCGGGTCCCTCATCCAGCACCGTCTCCAGGTCCCGGCGGGAGCGGCGGATCTGGGTGGACACCAGCGCCAGGTCGTGCACTCCCGAGGCGATCTGGGAGCGGCGGCCGGCCAGTGTGCCGGTGAGCCGGGTGACCTGCGCCGACAGCGCGTCCAGCGTGCCGGCCTCACCGGCCAGCGCGCCGGTGAGGCGGTGGGTGTCGGCGATGGCGTCACGCAGCGAGTCCTGGCGGCCCTCCAGCCCGGTGGCCAGCTCGTGGACCAGGGTCTGCGCATCGCGCGGGTCCACCGCCTTGAGGGTGTCGCCGAGCGTGCCGAACAGCTTCTGGTAATCGGCGGTGCCCGTGGTGCGGCTCAGCGGGATGTGGTCCCCGGCCCGCAGCGGGCGGGGCTCGGCCGACGAGGGCGGCGGCGCGGTCAGCTCGATGTGGGGCTCACCGATGGCCGACTTGCGCATCACCCGCGCGCCCACCGTGGACGGCACCCGCGCGTCCCGGTCCAGATCGATGCGGACGTGCACGCTGCCGGGCTTGAGACGCACCTCGCCGATCTTGCCGACCCGCACGCCCAGGTGGGTGACCTCCAGGTCGGGGCTCAGCCCGGGGGAGGAGTCGAACTCGGCGGTGACGGGCACCGGACGGCGCAGCGCGTCGATGTCGATGATGCTGGTGACCGCCCAGATCGCCAGCACCACGCCCAGCGCGGCGAAGAAGACCAGGTTGATGACGATACGGCGCTGGTGGTTCATGACCGCGGCTCCAGCAGGTCGCGCAGCGGGCCGCCGGAGTCGGCGCGGCCTTGGGAGGCGGAGGCGCCGCCGGCCGGCGGCAGGAAGCCCTTCAGCCAGACCATGACCAGCGCCTGCCCGCTATAGGAGACCGAGGGGCCCTTCAGCAGCTTCAATATCGACAGGGTCAGCGCCTTGAGCTGCTCGCGGCCGCGGACGGCGGCGTCGATCAGTTCCTCGGCGCGCCGCAGCACCGCTTCCAGGCGCTTGCCGTGCCGCAGGTGGACGTTGTCATTGATCGACCGGGCCAGTTTGAGCAGTTCCTGCACCGACCGTTTGAGCTGGGCGCGTTCGTTCTTCAGCCGCTGGGTGGCCAGCTGCAGGTTGCCGGGCAGCTTGTCGAGCCGGTCGCGCCCGCCCTCCAGGGTGCCGCCCAGCTCGGCCAGCGCGTCCAGCGCCCGCGCCAGGTCGGCGTTGGCGGCGGCGTAGCTGTCGGTGACCTGGGCGGCCTTCTTGATCAGCGTGTTGAGCTGCTTGCCCTTGCCGGAGACGGCGGTGGCGCCCTCGGAGGTGATGGTCTGCAGGTTCTGCCCGCTGATGGCGGCCAGCAGCGGTCCCACCCGTTCGGTGATCTGCTCCAGGTCCGGCTGCACCGAGGTGGCCGACAGGTGGGCGCCGTCCGGCAGGAACGGGCCGGTGCTCAGGTCCCGTCCGGGCGGCGGGTCCAGCCGCACGTAGTTCTCGCCCAGCAGGGAGGTGCGGGAGATGGTGGCGGTGGTGCCGGTAGGGATGCGCCGGCCCTTCTCCAGCGACATGGTGACCAGGGCCCGGTAACCGCTCAGCTCGATCTTGGTGACGGTGCCGACCTTCACGTCGGAGATCTGCACGCTGTGCCCGGTGGTCAGGGTCTGCACGTCCTCGAACGTCGCACTCAGCGTCATGCCGCCCTTGGGGGCGCCGGCGGTCTGCACCGAGCAGCCGGTGCCTCCTGCGGCCAGCGTCACGGCCAGGGCGGTGGCGACGGCGGCGGAACGTCTCATGGCCCTTCCCCCTCGGTGCAGTTGCCCAGCTGCTTGTCCGGCAGGCAGGGGACGGTGCCCCAGCCCAGCGCGTCGAACAGGGGCTGCAGCCAGACCCGGACGGTGCCGTGCACCACGACGCGGACGGTGGCCACGTGGCGTTCCCTGTCCCAGGCCTGGACCGCCACGTCGGTGAACTCGGCGAGCGCCTCGATGGTCTGGTTGAGCGTCCCGGCGTTGGCCTTGAGGGTCATGATGATGTTGGACATGTCGGCGACCGTGCCGGGCAGCGTCTCCCGCAAGGACGTGATCAGCACGTCGCTCTTGCGGATGGCCTGGGCCAGCCCCACGATGAAACGCTGCAGTTCGGCCCGCTCCTCGGCGAGCTGGCGGCTGGTGGCCGAGAACGAGTCGATCAGCTCGGTGAGCCGCTTTTCCCGCTCGTTCAACGTGGTGGCCAGCGACCGCAGCTCCCGGGCCAGCTTGACCAGCCGCTCGTCCTGGGCGGCCAGGTCGGAGGTGAGCGTGGCGGTCGCCTGCAGCGCCCGGTTGATGTCCCCGCCCTTGCCGCGCAGGCCGTCGGCGCCACTGGCGATGGAATCTCCCAGGCTCTTGGGGTCGATGGAGTCGCCCAGCTTGCCGAAGGCGTCCAGCGCGTCGTCGATCTCCACCGGCAGCTCGGTGCGCTCGATGGGGATGACCGTGCCCGGCCGGGCCTTGGGCTCGCCCTTCTTCCAGGCCGGGTGGAGCTGGATGAAGCGTTCGCCCAGGGCGTTGGCCGACATGATGGTGGCGTGGACGCCGGCGGGCAGCGGCACCTCCTCGTCGATGTCCAGCTCGACCCGCACCCGGCCGCCTTCGTGCCGGATGTCGGTGATGGTGCCGGCGGGGATGCCCATCACCTTGACCTGCGACCGCTCATACAGCGAGGGGGCCTTGCTGAAGTAGACGGTCACCCGGTAGGTGCCGCCGCCGTCGATCACCGAGCACCCGCCGGTGGCGGCGGCCATGGTCAGCGCGGCCAGCGCCGCGATCACTCGTCTCATCGGGTGCCTCCCTGCTGCCGGGGCAGCCGGCGGGCCAGGTCGCCCAGGTCCTTGGGGGAGATCGGGCCGAGCCCGGTGGCCAGCAGCTCGATCCACGGGCCCTTGCTGCCGGCGGCGGCCAGCCCGCCGAGGGTGGGCCCGGCCCAGGCCAGCAGCTCGTTGAGCTCGTCGTTGGCGGGCCGCAGGCCCGCCAGCGTGACCTGCAGGTCCTCCATGATCTGGGTGAGCTTGGCCTGCTGCCGGTCGATCAGCGTGGTCATGGCGTTGACGGTGGCGTTGCCGCCGCCCAGGAAGGCCGACAGCTCGGCGCGGCGCAGCCGCAGCTCCTCCAGCAGCGCCCGCACGTTGTTCATCAGCGCGATGAGCTGCTGCTCCTTGGTGCGGGCCAGGTGCACCAGGCGTTCGCCGTTGTCCAGCAGCTCGCGGATGCGGGGACTGCTTTCGTTGACGGTCTCGGCCAGCTCGGTCAGGTTGGTCAGCGCCCGTGACAGCCGGTCGCGGTCGCGTTCGCCGATGCCGCCCAGCTCCTCGACGATGGTGCGGATGCTCTTGGTGTCCAGCTTGTTGATCGCCTCGGTGGAGCTTTTGAGCATGTCGTTGACGGTGTGGGGCACCGAGGTCCGCTCGATGGGGATGCGCCGCCGCTCCTCGGGCAGGTCGGCCATGCGCCTGGGACCCACCGGGCCCGACAGGCGCAGGTACCGGCCGCCCAGCACGTTGGAGACCTTGATCTCGGCGCGGGTGCCCACCCCCAGGTCCACGTCGGAGTCGACCTTCCAGGTCACGATCACCCGGCCGTTGTCATAGTCGGGTTTGACCTCGGTGACCTCGCCGACGTCCACCCCGGCGACCCGCACCTGGTCGCCGGCGCGCAGCCCGCCGCTGTCGGCGAACACCCCCGACATGGTGTACCGGCGCAGCAGCAGGCCCTCGGTGCCGATCAGGTACACCGACACCACCAGGGCGATGAGGGTGCCGGCGGACACCAGCCCGACGGCGATCCGGTTGCGGTCGCGGAAGGATTTCAGCGCCATCAGTCGCCTCCTCCGACCATCAGCCGCTGCAGCTTCGGCAAGGTGTCGACCTTGCCCACGCCCTCGCGCGGGCCGGGCAGCCGGGTGGGGTAGGGGCAGGGAGGCGCCACCAGCGTCAGGCAGGGAATGGCGACCTCCAGGTACTCGCCGTTGTCGGCGGCCGCGAAGATGCGCTCCAGCTTCGGCTTGGTCAGCTCCATGACCTGCTGGACGCTGCGGTAGTTGCGGCGCACGCCCGAGGAGAAGACCGCCAGCTTGGCGATGACCTGCTCCAGCTGCGCGGTGTTGCGGGCCAGCACCGCATCGGAGGTGCGCGCCATGGCGGCCAGCTCCACCAGCGTGTCGTCGATCAGCTTGCGGTTGTCGGTGAACGCCTCGCTGAGGGTGACCAGGTCGTCCACGACGGAGGCGATCTGCTTGTCGCGGCGGGCGATGATCTCGCTGACGGTGGCGTAGTCGTCGATCATCTGCTTGAGCGACTCGCGCCGCCGGCTCAGCGTGGCCGACAGCAGCTCGATGTCGCCGATCAGCCGGTCGATGTCGGCGGCGTTGCCGTCCACCGCCTGGGCCAGCGAGACCAGCAGTCGGTTGACCTGCTCGCCGCTCAGGCTTTCGGTGAGCGGGACGAGCTGGTTGACCAGCTCCCCGCCGTCCACCACCGACTTGGTGCGGCTGATGTGCGCCCCGGGCCGCATCATGGTCGTGCTGCTGCCGGGGATCAGGTACACCACCCGCTGGCCCATGGCGTCCCGCCAGCGGATCGCCGCGGTGCTGTCGGCGGGGATCTTGACCGAGTCCCGCACGGTCATCTTCACCCGGGCCTTGCCGTCGACGACCTTCACTTCGTCGACCCGGCCCACCGGGGCGCCGGCGATCTTCACCTGGTCGCCCCGGGCCAGCCCGCTGGCGTCGTCGAAGGTGGCGCTCAGCGACCAGCCGCCCGACAGGCTCACCTTGGCGATCTGGGCGCCGATGAACGCGGTGAGCAGCCCGGTCACCGCCACATAGACGATCAGCTTGATCAGCAGCGTGGAACGTCCGCGGATCTGGGAGGGAACGTCGGCCATCTCACCGTCCTCCCCGGCCGCACAGCCCGATGATCAGCTCACACGGGCTGCCGGGCAGCCAGCCGTGCGCGTTCAGGTAGTTCTTGCCGCCCACCCCGGGCACGCTGGTCAGCTCGCCGTAGGCGGGCAGGATCTGGTTGGCGGCGCGCACCCCGTCGCCGAGCAGGCCGAGCTGGGAGTACAGGATCGCCACCGCCCGCTCGCCGGAGCGGAACCCCTCGCCGAGCTGCCCGCTGCGCCGGTCGAACCCGCCCGCGGCCAGCGCCGATACCTGCGACAGCCCGTCGGCGAAGCGGCCCACCCGGTCCTCCCCGCCGGCGGCGGTCTCGCTGATCAGGGTGTTGGCGTCGGAGACGATGGTCAGCAGGTCGCCGCCGGAGGCGGCCGCGGTCTCGGCCAGGTCGGCGCCGTCGGCCAGGAAGCGGCGGGCGTTGCCGCGGTTGCGGTGGGCCACGTTCAGCAGCACGCCGGTGGAGTCGATGGTCTGGCGCAGTTTGCGGCCCTGCCCGTCCAGGCCCTGGGCCAGCGTGTTGATGATGGTGGCGACCTCGTCGGGGTCCACGGCGGCCAGCGTGGCGCCTGCGTCCCCCAGCAGGTCCGACAGGTCGCGCGGGTCGGCGGTGCGGGTGATGGTGGCGCCGGAGGCCAGGAACGGCCCGCTGTGTTCGTGCGGTCCGGGCTTGAGGTTGACGAATTTGGGCCCGAACACCGAGGTGGGCTCGATGGCGGCGGTGACCGTGTCGGGCACCCGCACCTTGCGGTCGATGTGCATGGTGACCCGGACCCGGCCGGCGGCGGTCAGCTCGACCTTGGTGACCTTCCCGACGTCCATGCCGCGGATCTTCACCGGGGCGTTGTCGCCGAGCCCCTGCCCGGCCCGTCCGAACTCGGCCACCAGGCGCGTCCCCGGGTCGGCGAAGGGCCGGGCCAGTAGTACGTGCAGCAGCGCCGCGGCGGTGGCGAGGGTGATCGCGGTGATCACCAGTTTGCGGCGCAGCGACATCTCGCCGTTCATCCGGTCAACCTCACCGTCTCGCCGTTGCCCCAGAACAGGTAGGACAGCAGCAGGTTCAAGGTGACGATGACGATGATCGACAGCCGGATGGCCCGCCCCGTGGCCCGGCCCACGCCCGCCGGCCCGCCGGTGGCGTAGTAGCCGTAGTAGCAGTGGATGGCGATCACCGCGAAGGCGAACACCGCCACCTTGATGGAGCTGTAGACCAGGTCGATCATCGGCAGGTACAGCTGGAAGTAGTAGTCGTAGACGCCCGGCGCCAGGCCGAAGAACTGGGTGGTGATCAGCCGGGTGGAAAAGAAGCTGGCGAACAGCGCGATCAGGTACAGCGGCACCAGCGCGATCAGCGCCGCCAGCACCCGGGTGCACACCAGGTAGGTGAAGGAGCTGATGCCCATCACCTCCAGGGCGTCGATCTCCTCGGAGATGCGCATGGCGCCCAGCTCGGCGGTGAAGGCCGAGCCGCACTGGGCGGCCAGCGCCACCGCGGCGATCACCGGGGTGATCTCGCGGACGTTGGCGAACGAGCCGACCAGCCCCATGAACGACTCGGCGCCGATGGAGCGCAGCCCGGTGTAGCCCTGCAGCCCGATCTCGGTGCCGACGAAGAACGACATGGTGAAGATCACGAAGACCATGCCGCCGCCGACCACGGTGGCCCCGGCGCCCACCACCACGTCGCTGACCTGACGGGCGACGACCTTGCCGTATTTGCGGCGCCAGATCAGGTCGACGGCGATGTGGACGATCACCCGGAGGATGAACACCGGCCAGCCGGCCAGGTCCGCCGTCCGGTGCACCGCGGTGCTCGCCATCCGCGCACCGCCGCGCACGGCGCGGGTGGGGGTGATGATTCCGCTCATCCGATCTTCGGGGGGTAGGCGATGAAGTAGACCGTGGTGATCACGTAGTTGAGGGCGAACACCAGCAGGAAGGCCACCACGATGGCCTGGTTGACCGCCCGGCCCACTCCCACGGGGGTGGAGGCGCAGTTCATGCCCATGTAGCAGGCCACGATCCCGGCGATCATGCCGAACAGCCAGGCCTTGAGCAGGGTGACCACCAGGTCGGAGGTCTGCAGCAGCGAGGTGGCGCCGTCGAAGTAGGCGCCGGGGGTGACGTCCTGCAGCAGCACGTTGAACACGAACCCGCCGGCCGCGCCCGACAGCACCACCAGCGACACCAGCAGGGTGGAGATCAGGCTGGCGGCCCACAGCCGCGGGGTGACCAGCCGGTGGATCGGGTTGATCGCCATGACCTCCATGGCGTCCAGCTCGTCGCGGATGCGGCGGGTGCCCATGTCGGCGGTCATCGCCGAGCCGCCGGCCCCCGCGATGATCATCGCCGCCGCGATCGGGGCGACCTCCCGGACCAGGCCCACGATCACCGCGCCGCCGGTGGCCGACTGGGCGCCCAGCTGCGCGGCGACCTGGCCGACCTGCAGCGCCACGGTGGCGCCCAGCGGCAGCGCCACCAAGATCACCGGGATGCTGGTGACCCGGGCCAGGAACCAGCACTGCTCGACGAATTCCCAGAACCAGGTCCGCACGTCCCAGGTGCGCCGCAGCCCTTCCAGGGCGACCACGAACAGCTCGCCGACCTGGTTGAGCAGCCCGTGGATCCGTACCGGGACCTGTGCCATGACCATCGCGTTCACCCCCTCCATGCCCTCGGGACGCCGCGGCGTCCGGCGCGGAGTTCAGCGGGGGTGATCACGGCCACGGCGCTGTGCGGGCACCCCCGTCCCACGTGTCCTGGATCACCCTAGAGACTTATTGGCGATCTGCCAATACTTATCGACAGATCGCCAAAAGGGTTACGGGTGCCCAGGGTGCGCACGAACGGGATGAAGAGAGCGAAGCGGGGAAGGCCGGGCTCTCCACGTGGTAAGTAAGAAGGTACTTCGTCGGGTGGAGCTCCGGGAGAGGGCGCGTGCAACGAGTTGATCGCAACACGCTCACCGCGCCCGATCGAGGCCGTGGGAATATCCACGGCTCCCCGGACGCTGTAGCCTGTGGTTGCAGTCGAAGTTTGCGAACGTGTAAGCGCCGCAGGGTTTGACGAGCGGGCGCTTCGCCGTTCGGGGGCCGATCAAGTCCTTCGATGGTGTGCGGCCGTAGGCCAAACCGGCACGTCCGTGCCGGTCCACAAGATCATCCACGAAGGAGACACCCGAATGGCTCAGGGAACCGTGAAGTGGTTCAACCCCGACAAGGGGTTCGGCTTCATCTCCCCCGATGACGGCTCCGCCGACATCTTCGTCCACCACTCGGCCATCCAGATGCGCGGCTTCCGCACCCTGGTGGAGGAACAGCGCGTCGAGTACACCGCCGTGCAGGGCCCCAAGGGGCTGCAGGCCGACGTGGTCCGCGCGCTCTGAGACGAGTCCGGCACCTTTGCGGCGCTCGCGGTCACCGAAGCGGCGCAGGCCGGAGAAAATGTGACATGCCTGCGAGGCAGGTCCGCACGCCGGGCCTGCCTCGCGGCTTTTCCCCCGAGCAGGTGGGAAGCGGCGCCTTGGCGGATGCGAGGCTGGACGAGGAGTTCAATGACCATCACGACGACCGGCGAGACCACCGGTTTCGCCGATCTGCAGTTGCGGCCCGAGCTGCTGACGGCGCTGGCGGGCCTGGGATACGAAGAGCCCACCCCCATCCAGCGCGAGGCGATCCCGCACCTGCTGGCCGGGCGCGACCTGCTCGGCCAGGCCGCCACCGGCACCGGCAAGACGGCCGCCTTCGCACTGCCGATCCTGCACCGCACCCCCCGGCCCGCTGACGAACCCGACCCCGGCGCGCTGGTCCTCGTCCCCACCCGCGAGCTGGCCGTGCAGGTCGCCGACGCCTTCCACCGCTACGGACGCGAAATGGGCGTGCGGGTGCTGCCGGTCTACGGCGGCGCCCCCATCGGACGGCAGATCCAGGTGCTCAAGCGCGGCGTGGACGTGGTGGTCGCCACCCCCGGACGGGCCCTGGACCTCATCGACCGCGACGTGCTGCGCCTGGCGCGGCTGCGCACCGTGGTGCTGGACGAGGCCGACGAGATGCTCGACATGGGCTTCGCCGAGGACATCGAGGCCATCCTCGCCCAGACCCCGCCCCAGCGGCAGACGGTGCTGTTCTCGGCCACCGTCCCGCCCCGCATCGACGGCATCGCCCGCCGCCACCTGCGCGAGCCCGTCCGCATCGAGATAGCGCGCCCCGAACGCGAGGTCGGCCGGCCCCCGCTGGTGCGCCAGCGCGCCTACGTGGTGGACCGCGCCCACAAGCCCGCCGCCCTCGGCCGGCTGCTGGACGTGGAGGCCCCCACCGCCGCCATCGTCTTCTGCCGCACCCGCGACCAGGTCGATGAGCTGACCGAGATGCTCAACGGCCGCGGCTACCGCGCCGAGGCCCTGCACGGCGGGATGAGCCAGGACCAGCGCGACCGGGTCATGGGCCGGCTGCGCGCCGGGACCGCCGAACTGCTCATCGCCACCGACGTGGCCGCCCGCGGCATCGACGTCGAACACCTGACCCACGTGGTCAACTACCACGTCCCCTCCGACCCGGACTCCTACGTGCACCGCATCGGCCGGGTCGGCCGGGCCGGACGCGAGGGCGTGGCCTTCACGCTGGCCGAGCCCCGCGAGCACCGCATGCTCAAGTCGATCGAACGCGCCACCGGCCACAAGATCACCATCGAGAAGATCCCCACCGTCGCCGACCTGCGCGCCCGCCGCCTGGAACTGACCCGCGCCGCGCTGCGCGAGAGCCTGCTGACCGACGACCTGGAGCCCTACCGGGTCGTGGTGGAGACCCTCAGCGACGAGTTCGACGTCATGGAGGTCGCCATGGCCGCCGTCAAGCTGGCCCAGGAAGCCGGCGGCGCGGCCGGTGACGAGGAGGAGATCCCCGAGGTCGCCCACCGCCCGCCCCGGGAGGGCCGCGACGGCGGCCCGCGCCGCGAGCGGCGCGCGGCGGGCCCGCCGCCGGAGGGCATGACCCGGCTGTTTCTGGGCGTCGGCCGGCGCGCCGGGGTCCGCCCGCAGGATCTGGTCGGCGCGATCGCCGGCGAGTCCAGCCTGCGCGGCCGCGACATCGGCGCCATCGAGATCGCCGACCGCTTCTCCCTGGTGGAGGTCCCCGAGCACGCCGCCGACGAGGTCATCGACGCGCTGCGCCGCACCACCATCAAGGGCCGCAAGACCATCGTCCGCCGCGAACGGCAGAACCCAGGTCAGCGCAGGCCCCGGTAGCGGGGTTCTCCCCGCGGGCCGCCCGGCGGCCCGCGGGGCCATGCTCCCGGCGGCGTTCCGATACCTTCGCGCCGCCGGTGTTCCGCAGTGAGGAACGGTTGCGGACACGGCCGAACCTGGACGTGATCGTGTTCACATGACGCCGTTCATGGTCGCGGTCGCGCAGACGTGCCAGGCCCCCGACGAGGCCGGCCGTCCCCGCACCGTACCCAGTGAGCCCCGCTCCGTCAGCGTGGGAACCGAACGTCAGGTCGCCGTGCGCTCCCTGGCCGAGCAACTGGTCTGCGAGGCCAACGCCGTGCTGGCCGACTTCGGCGAGCACATCGTCCTGGAGGACGACACCGGCGCCGGAGTCCTGGGGTTCGTGCTGAGCATCCGGGATCGCCGGGCGCAGGTGCGCACCACTTATGCCGACGGGGTCGCACGGGCCCGGCTGCACTGGTCCGTCCCCGGAGAGGCCGAGCAGGCCGGCCCGGCCATCGAGCTGGCCGGGCCCGATGACGTCGCAGACCTCATCCTGCGCCTGCTGGCGGGCGTGGCCGGACCGGACGCGCGCCACCCCTAAGGAGGTATCGAGTGCAGTATGAACTGCGGACCCAGGTGATCGAACCGGTCCGAGCGACCTACACCCCTCTGGTGGAGCGACGCGGCGACCGGCCCGCCTCCCGCTACGAGGAGGGCACGGTCGATCTGCAGGCGACCGAGCACTTCCACTACCGGCCGCTGTGGGACCCCGCCCACGAGCTGTACGACCCGGGCTACTCGGTGCTCAAGCTCACCGACCCCTACTCCTTCGCCGACCCCCGGCAGTACTACTACGCGCCCTACGTCACCGCCCGGGCCCAGATGTTCGACGCCTTCAGCCGCACCCTCGACTACATCGACGACCACGGGCTGTTCGGCCGGATGGCGCAGGAGTGGCGGGACCTGATGATCGCGGCGCTGCTGCCGATACGGCACTACGAGGGCGGGGCCCAGCTGATCTCCGCCGAGGGCGCCCGCTTCGCCTACGGCACCAGCGTGGAGCAGTGCCTGTCGTACGCCGCCTTCGACCGGATCGGCAACGCCCAGATGCTCAGCCGCGTCGGGCTGGCGCTCGGCGAGGGGGACACCGGCCCGCTGACCGAGGCCCGCCAAAGCTGGCTGGAGCGGGCCGAGCTGCAGCCGCTGCGCCGCTACGTGGAAGAGCTGCTGGTGGAGCGGGACTGGGCGGTCAGCGCGTTCGCCCTGGACCTGGCCGACCGGCTGCTGTACCCGCTGCTGTACCGGCACCTGGACAACGCCGCACTGGCCGCCGGGCAGAGCGCGCTGAGCCTGGTGGCCCAGCACCTGCACGCCTGGTTCACCGATCACCGCAAGTGGGTGGACGCCCTGGTGGCCGCCTGGACCGGCGACAGCGAACACGGCGCCGCCAACACCGAGGCGCTGGCCGCCATCGTCCGTCGCCGCCTGCCGCAGGCGGTGTCGGCCGTGGCGAACCTGGCCGCCGCCGCCGACGCGGCCGTCGACACCGGCGCCCGGGCCGCCGCCGAGGAACAGGCCGAGCGGCTGCGCGCGGACCTGGCCGCCGCCGGCATCCCCACCCAGCACAAGGAGCAGGCATGACCGGCACCGCCCCCGCCACCGGACGGCCCCGCACCGTGGGGGTCGACCTGCAGCAAAACAACGAGGAGACCCGCTACGTCGTCGAGGCGATCGCAAAGGACAACCCCGACGCCACCATCCGGCACCTGCCGGGCCTGATCAAGATCCAGACCCCCGGGACGCTGGTGATCCGCAGAGAGACGGTCGAGGAGCTGCTCGGCCGGCCCTGGGAGACCCACGAGTTCCAGCTGTCGATCGTCTCCTACTACGGCCATGTGGACGAGTGGGACGACGACCAGATCGTCATCAAGTGGAGCCACTGAGGACCATGGCGAAACGACTTCCGCTCAAGCAGCGCTATGCGGCGCTGACCCGCGACGTGCACTGGGAGCCCACCTACGTCCCCGCCGAGGAGGTCTTCCCCTACACCCGGTTCGAGGGCATCAAGATCCACGACTGGTCGCAGTGGGAGGACCCGTTCCGCCTCACCGTGGACGCCTACCACAAGTACCAGGCGGAAAAGGACCGGCGGCTGTATGCGGTGCTGGACGGCTTCGCCCAGAGCCAGGGCCACCTGAGCCTGTCGGACGCCCGCTACCTGAACTCGATGAAGCTCTTCCTGCAGGGCGTGACCCCGCTGGAGTACCAGGCGCACCGGCACTTCGCCTTCCTGGCCCGCTACCTGGACGGGGCAGGTCCCCGGTTCGCCGCCCTGTGCCAGAGCATCGACGAGCTGCGGCACGCGCAGACCCAGATCCACACGCTGTCGGGCTACAACCGGTACTACTCCGGTTTCCACAGCTTCGCCAAGATGCACGACCGGGTCTGGTACCTGTCGGTGCCCAAGTCGTTCTTTGACGACGCGCTGTCGGCCGGCCCGTTCGAATTCCTCATCGCGATCTCCTTCAGCTTCGAGTACCTGCTGACCAACCTGCTGTTCGTGCCGTTCATGAGCGGCGCCAGCTTCAACGGCGACCTGCCCTCGATGACCTTCGGCTTCTCGGCGCAAAGCGATGAGAGCCGGCACATGACGCTGGGCCTGGAGGCCATCAAGTTCCTGCTGGAGCAGGACGAGGGCAACGTGCCGATCATCCAGGACTGGATCGACAAGTGGTTCTGGCGGGGGTACCGGCTGGCCTCGCTGGTCGCCGCGATGATGGACTACATGCTCCCCCGGAAGGTGATGAGCTGGAAGGAGGCCTTCGAGCTCTACTTCGAGGAGCAGATGCTCGGCGGGCTCTTCCCCGACCTGGCCTACTACGGGATCCAGCCGCCCCGGCACGTCGGGCAGGCCGTGGAGGAAAAGGAGCTCATCTCCCACCAGGTCTACTGGGTGCTCTACCAGTTCTCCTTCGCCGCCGCCTTCACCACCACCGTGCCCGAGCCGGAAGAGATGCGGTGGCTGTCGGAGCAGTACCCCAAGACCTTCGACCGCTACTACGCCCCGCTGTGGGAGCGGGCCCGCAAGATCCAGCAGGAGGGCGGCCGGTTCTTCTTCCAGGGTCTGCCGCAACTGTGCCAGGTGTGCCAGATCCCGATGACCTTCACCGAGCCGGGCGACCCGACCCGCATCTGCCAGCGGCACAGCATCTACCGCGGGGAGCGCTTCGACTTCTGCTCCGACGGCTGCAAGTGGATCTTCGACCGGGAGCCGGAGAAGTACGTGCAGGCCTGGCTGCCGGTGCACCAGATCCACCAGGGCAACTGCGGGGGCCCCACCGTGCCGGAGGTGCTGGAGTGGTACGGCATCACCGACGGTGACAACGGCGAGTACCTCGGCTCCCGGGACCACGACAACTGGCTGCGGTGGCACGCCACTGCCGGAGCGAAGGGCTGACAGATGCCGGTACGCGCGATCACCGAGGACTACGACTTCCCCTCCCGTTCCCGGGCCGAGCTGTACGGCGACGACCAGCTCGTCCACGTGCTGTGGCGCGGCAACATGATGTTCTGCTCCGCCGCCTGCTTCCGCGCCCCCAAGGCGATGACCTGGGGAGACTTCCTCACCCAGATGGTGGACCCGTGGGCGTCCTCCGACCCGGACTACCTCCCCGGCTCCCCGCGCAAGTGGGTGCTGGACGGGCGCGAGTTCACCCCCGAGGCCGACCGGACGCTGGCCGAACTCGGCGTGGGACATAAGAGCCTGCTCGAGTTCGAGGTCTGAGATGGCCGAGGTCACCGTACGGCCGGCCGGCATCCGGCTGGCCCTGCGACCCGGAGAGACCATCCTGGCCGGCCTGCACCGGGCGGGCTACACCTACCGGATCGGCTGCCGGCGCGGCGGCTGCGGAATCTGCAAGGCCGAGGTCGTCGACGGCGAGGTGACCCACCGGGGAGCCGTCGCCGACGAGGCCCTGCCGCCCGAGCCGGAATGCCTGACCTGCCGGGCCGTCCCGGTCAGCGACGTGGTCATCCACCTGCCGGACGACGCGCGCCTGCGCTGCGTCGCCCCCCTGCTCGCCGGTATCGCCGGCGTTTCCACCACCCCCCCTTCCACCAAAGGAGAGCGCTGATGGGCGTCATGCGACTGGGCTACGTCCACGCGAAGGTCACCGACCTGGAGGAGGCCAAGGCCCACTACGGAGGGACGCTGGGCATGCGGCTGGTCCACGAGGAGGACGGCCGCGTGTACTACAAGGCGTGGGACGAGTACGACCACCACTCGGTGGTGCTGGAGGCCGGCGGCGTCGGCCTCACCAAGCTCGGCTACAAGGTCGCCCGCTCTGAGGACCTGGAGGACTTCGAGCGCCGCGCCCAGGCGTTCGGCTGCACCACCGAGCGGATGAGCAAAGGGGACAACCTGGCGGTGGGCGACGGCGTACGGATCTTCCTGCCGTCGGAGCACGTGCTGGAGCTGTACGCCGACATCGAGGTCACCGGCACCGAGACCGGCACGGTCAACCCCGACCCGTTCCCCGCCCACCTGGTGGGCGTCGGCGTGCCCCGCATCGACCACGCCCTGCTGACCTGCGAGGACGTGGGGCTGCTGGAGCGGTTCTTCACCGAGTGCCTGGACTTCGGCGTCGCCGAGCGGGCCGTCACCGAGCTGGGCGAGAACGGCAAGACCATCGGCACCTGGATGTTCTGCACCAACACCCCCCACGACATCGCCTTCATCGAGGGGGCCAACGGCAAGCTGCACCACTTCGCCTACTACCTCAATGACTGGAACGACATCCTGCACGCCGGCGACCTGTTCTCGATGAACGACGTGTCGGTGGACATCGGCCCGACCCGGCACGGCATCACCCGGGGCACCACCATCTACTTCTTCGACCCCGCCGGTAACCGCAACGAGGTCTTCTCCGGCGGCTACATCACCTACCCGGACTTCCCGACCATCACCTGGACGGCCGACCAGCTCGGCAAGGGCATCTTCTACATCGACCGCGAGCTCAACGACCGGTTCACCACGGTCGTGACCTGACCCCCCTCCCAGGCGGGGAACAGGGCCGGGCGCCTGCGCAGGCGCCCGGCCGGGCCCCGTCCGGGTCGCCAGGGGACCGCCCGGACGGGGCCGTCCCGCCCTGCACCGCGCCAGGTCACAGAGAGGAGAGCCATGCCGAAGACGCACCGCGTCACCGTCGAACCGGTCGGCCAGGAGCTGGAGTGCCGGGAGGACCAGACGATCCTGGACGCCTGCCTGCGCGCCGGGATCTGGCTGCCGCACGCCTGCACCCACGGCACCTGCGGCACCTGCAAGGCCGAGGTCCTGGAAGGGGAGGTCGATCACGGCGAGGCGTCGGCGTTCGCGCTGATGGACTTCGAACGCGACGAGGGCCGGACCCTGCTGTGCTGCGCCAGACCGCGCTCGGACGTGGTGATCGAGGGCGATGTGGACCTCGAACCCGGCGTCACCACCTACCCGGTGCAGGACTTCACCGGCACCGTCGCGGCCGTGGAGGACTGCGCGCTGGACACCCGCCGGGTGCTGATCGACCTGGATCGGCCCATCGCCTTCAACCCCGGCCAGTACATCTCGCTGCGCCTGCCGGACGGGCGGGGCGACCGCAGCTACTCGATGGCCAACCCGCCCTCTCGGCCCGACCGGATCGAGCTGAACATCCGCCGCACCCCCGGCGGCGCCGCCACCGACGGATGGGTGTTCAAAACCCTGCGCGCCGGAGATCAGGTCGCGCTGTCGGGCCCCTACGGGCGTTTCTTCTGGCGGCCCGAGCGCACCGAACCGGCCGTGCTGATCGCCGGCGGCACCGGGCTCGCCCCGCTCAAGTCGATGATCCGCCATGTGCTCGACAGCGGCGCCGAGCGGAGGATGGTGCTCTTCCACGGCGGCCGCACCCAGGCCCACATGTACGACGTGGAATATCTGCGGGCCTTGGAGGACGAGCACGCCGACCGGTTCCGCTACGTGCCGTGCCTGTCGGAGGAGTCGGCCCCCGGCTACCGGCACGGCCTGGTCACCGACGTCATGGCGGCCGACACCGACACCTACCGGGGGCATGTGGCCTATGTGTGCGGGCCGCCGCCGATGGTGGAGGCGGCGATCAAGACCTTGATGTCCAAGCGCCTGTTCCCTCGCGACATCTACCGCGAGGACTTCTACGACACCGCGGACAAGGCGGGACGCGGGGTGCGCAGCCCGCTGATGAGGAGGTGACGGCGGTGGAGGAGCCGGAGATCGGCCGGACGGTCGTGGCGAACGGGATCCGCACCAATTATCTGGAGGCCGGCTCGGGCGAACCGGTGATCCTCATCCACGGTTCCGGTCCCGGCGTCACCGCCTACGCCAACTGGCGTCTCACCCTGCCCGCCCTCGGCGCCCGGCTGCGCGCGCTGGCCCCCGACATGGTCGGGTTCGGCCACACCGAGCGCCCGCCCGGGCAGCGCTACGGCGTGGAGGTGTGGGCCGACCAGATCCTCGGGTTCATGGACGCGCTGTCCCTGCCGAGGGCCTCGCTGGTGGGCAACAGCTTCGGCGGGGCCATCGCGCTGCGCGTGGCCGCCCGCCACCCCGACCGGGTGCACCGCCTGGTGTTGATGGGCAGCGCCGGGGTGCCCTTCCCCATCACGCCGGGACTGGACGCGGTGTGGGGGTATGAGCCCTCGCTGGAGGCCATGCGCCGGCTGCTGGACATCTTCGCCTACTCGCGTGAGCTGGTCACCGACGAGCTGGCCGAGGTCCGCTACCGGGCCAGCATCCGGCCGGGGTTCCAGGAGTCCTTCCGCGCGATGTTCCCGGCCCCCCGCCAGCGCTGGGTGGACGCTCTGGTCACCCCGGAAGAGGAGTTGAAGGCGCTGCCGCACCGCACCCTGCTGGTGCACGGCCGCGACGACCGGGTGATCCCGCTGGAGACCTCGCTGCGGCTGCTGCACCTGATCGAGGACTCCCGGCTGCATGTGTTCGGACGCTGCGGCCACTGGACGCAGATCGAGCACGCCGCCGAGTTCAACCGGCTGGTGCTGGAGTTTTTGACCGATGACTGAGGCGGGCCGTCACCGGCTCGCTCGGTGAGATAGGGCCGTAGGGAGGGGCTCAGCGCGACTCCCGCAGCTTGCGGGACAGCGCCAGGGCGGCGGTGCGCACCGCCGGGGCCACCCGGTCCAGGTTCATCCGGGCGCTCCACCCCGAGATCGACAGCGCGCCCGCCACCGTCCCGTCCGGGCCGAAGACGGGGCAGGCGGCGCACACCACCCCGTCGGCGGACTCCTCGCGGTCGAAGGCGCAGCCCTGCTGCCGGATGGTCTCCAGTTCCTGGCGCAGCAGGCCGGGCTGCACGATGGTGCGGCGGGTCAGCCGGCGCAGCCCGGCGGCGATCACCGCGTCCGTCACCTCCGGCGGCGAGAACGCCAGCGCCGCCTTGCCGACCCCGGTGGCGTGGGCGGGCAGCCGCCCGCCCACCCGGGACGGCGGTGCGGGGGCGTCCGGGCTGCGCAGGATCTCCAGGTAGACCATCTCGGTGCCGTCCAGCACGGCCAGGTGCACGATCTGGCGGGTGGCCTCGCGCAGGTCCTCCATGAACGGCAGCGCCGCCGAGCGCAAATCCCGCTGCCGCGGCACCCGCTGCCCCAGCTCGAACAACCGCAGGCCCAGCCGCAGGCCCGTGCCCGACCGTTCCAGCAGGCCGCTGCGCACCAGCTCCCGGGTCAGCCGGTACACGGTGGACTTGGCCAGCCCGGTGCGGCGGGCCAACTCCGACACGCCCAGCACGTCATCGCCCGGGCCGAAGGCCGACAGCAGCGCGGCCGCCCGGGCGATGACGGTCGGCGCGGCTTCGTTCCGCTGAGCGGCACACATGGCTTGTATGGTGGCCGGATTGCGGGTGAATGTCTATGGCGTTACGGCCGGGTGAAATGGGTGATAGAGCCCAGCACAGCGAGAGGTGGCGCCCATGATCAGGGCGGATGCTTCACACAGCGGGTCGGTACGGCCGGCGGGCCGGGACGGGGTGGACGGCGGGCTGCGATCGGTGCTGCGGGCCCTGGACCTGCTGGACTGCTTCCTCACCGAAGACGAGCTGGGAGTGGCCGACATCGCGCGCCGGCTGGGGGTGGCCAAATCCACCGCGCACCGGCTGCTGACCACCCTGTGCGCCCGCGGCTTCGCCGAACAGAACCCGCAGACCGGGCACTACCGGCTCGGCTTCCACCTCTATGAGCTGGGCCAGCTGGCGGTCAGCCGCACCGATCTGCACCAGGCCGCGCTGCCGCTGCTGGAGGAGCTGCGCGAGCGCACCGGCTGCACCATCCACCTGGCCGTGCCCGACGGGCCGGAGATCATCTACCTGGAACGGCTGCACAGCCTGCGGGGCATGCGGCTGTTCCACGGGGTCAGCCGCCGGCTGCCGGCGCACTGCACCAGCTCCGGCAAGGTGATCGCGGCCTTCGACCCGGCGGTGGCCCGCGCCCGCGCCGCCGCCGGATTCACCCGCCTGACCAGCCGCTCCATCCCGGACGCGGCGCGTTTCGACCGGGAGCTGGCCAAGGTGCGCCGGGTCGGGTACGCGGTCAACAGCGATGAGGCCAAGCACGGGCTGACCTCGGTGGCGGCCCCGGTGCGCGACCACACCGGGCGGGCCCGCGCGGCGATCTCGCTGGTCGGGCCGACCGCCGAGGTGCTCGGCTCGGTGGAGCGGCACGCCCGCCTGGCCGGCGCCGCCGCGCACCGGCTCTCCCGCATCCTGTGCCTGTGATCGTTCCGGAGTACGGAACGAATCCGCCGCAGCCCCCTCCCGCTTCCTAGCGTCTGCGGAGGGCGGGGAACACGCCCGTCCGGACCCCGGGAGCAGGGGAGGTGAGGGATGGACGCGACGACGCGGCGGCTGGTGGCCGAGGAACTGCTGACGGCCTACCGGACCGGTGTCCCGGTCGAGCCGCCGACGGAGAAGTTCCCCGACATGACCGTGCAGGACGCCTACGCCGTCCAGTTGCTTCAGGTGGAGCGGTGGCGGGCGGACGGCGCCCGCGTCAAGGGGCACAAGGTGGGGCTGTCGTCGGCGGCGATGCAGCGTCAGCTGGGCGTCGATCAGCCCGACTACGGCCACCTGATGGACTCGATGTTCCTGCTGGAGGGCACGCCGATCCCGGCCGGGCGGTTCCTGCAGCCCAAGGTGGAGCCGGAGGTGGCGTTCGTGCTGCGGGCGCCGCTGGCCGGCCCCGGCGTGACCGTCGCGGAGGCCGCCGCCGCGGTGGACTTCGTGCTGCCCGCGCTGGAGATCATCGACTCCCGCGTCCGCGACTGGCGGATCGCCCTGCCCGACACCATCGCCGACAACGCCTCCTCGGGCGGGGTGGTGCTCGGCGGGCGTCCCGTCCGGCTGGAGGAGCTGGACCTGCGGCTGGTGGGCTGCGTGCTGCAGCGCAACGGCGAAGTGGCGGCCACCGGGGCGGGCGGCGCGGTGCTGGGCTCGCCGCTGAACGCCCTGGTGTGGCTGGCCAACACGGTCGGCCCGCTGGGAGTGGTGCTGGAGGCCGGCCATGTGGTGCTGCCCGGCTCGGTGACCCCGGCGATCGAGGTGCGTCCCGGGCAGACCGTCACCGCCTCCTTCGGGTGCGGGCTGGGCAAGGTCACGGCGGTGTTCGCGGACGCGGAAGGGGAGCGGTGATGGGCAAGGCCGTGGCGGCGATCGTCGGCCCCGGGAACATCGGCACCGACCTGCTGATCAAGCTGCAGCGCAGCGAGCACATCGAGGTGCGCTACATGGTCGGGGTGGACCCGGCCTCAGAAGGCCTGGCCCGCGCCCGGAAACTGGGCGTGGAGGCCTCCGCCGAAGGCGTGGACTGGCTGCTTGAGCAGGACGAACTGCCCGACCTGGTGTTCGAGGCGACCTCGGCCAAGGCGCACCTGGCCAACGCCCCCCGCTACGCCGAGGCCGGGATCACCGCGATCGACCTGACCCCCGCGGCGGTCGGCCCGCTGGTGTGCCCGCCGGTGAACCTCACCGAGCACCTGGACGCCCCCAACGTCAACATGATCACCTGCGGTGGGCAGGCCACCATCCCGATCGTGCACGCGGTCTCCCGGGTGGTCCCGGTGGCCTACGCCGAGATCGTGGCGGCGATCGCCTCCCGGTCGGCCGGGCCGGGCACCCGCGCCAACATCGACGAGTTCACCGAGACCACCGCCGCCGCCATCGAGCAGGTGGGCGGGGCCGCCCGCGGCAAGGCGATCATCATCCTCAACCCGGTGGAACCACCGATGATCATGCGGGACACGGTGTACTGCGCCATCCCGCCCGACGCCGACACCGACGCGATCACCGCCTCCATCGAGGAGATGGTGGCCGAGGTGGCCCGGTACGTGCCCGGCTACACCCTGCGCACCGAACCCCAGTACGACCAGCCCCGCGACATCTGGAAGGGCATGGCCCGGGTCGCGGTGTTCCTGGAGGTGCGGGGCAACGGCGACTACCTGCCGCCATGGGCAGGCAACCTCGACATCATGACCGCCGCCGCCGCCCGGGTGGGCGAACTGCTCGCGCAGGCTCCGCGGCCGACCCGGGCGGGTGCGCGATGACCGGCCGGAGGGAAACCGACATGACAGACCAGGACGGCGCCACCGCCGCCCCCCGAGTGCGCATCACCGACTCCACCCTGCGGGACGGCTCGCACGCGATGGCCCACCAGTTCACCGAGGAACAGGTGCGCGCCACCGTGCACGCCCTCGACGCCGCCGGGGTGGAGGTGATCGAGGTCTCCCACGGCGACGGGCTGGGCGGCTCGTCCTTCAACTACGGCTTCTCCGCCGTCGATGAGATCGACCTGGTCGCGGCGGCGGTGGACGAGGCCGTCAACGCCAAGATCGCGGTGCTGTTGCTGCCGGGCGTGGGCACCGTGCGGGACCTGAAGCGGGCCCACGACGCGGGCGCCTCGGTGGCCCGGATCGCCACCCACTGCACCGAGGCCGACGTGTCCTGCCAGCACTTCGCCGCCGCCCGGGAGCTGGGCATGGAGACCGTCGGGTTCCTGATGCTGGCCCACCGCATCGGCCCCGAGGAGCTGGCCCGGCAGGCGCGCATCATGGTGGACGCCGGAGCGCAGTGCGTCTACGTGGTGGACTCCGCCGGGGCGCTGGTGCTCTCGGACGTCCAGGCCCGAGTGCAGGCCCTGGTGCGGGAGATCGGCCATGAGGCGCAGGTCGGCTTCCACGGCCACCAGAACCTGTCGCTGGGCGTCGCCAACTCCGTGCTGGCCTACCAGAACGGCGCCCGCCAGATCGACGGCGCGCTGTGCGCGCTGGGCGCCGGGGCGGGCAACAGCCCCACCGAGATCCTGGCCGCCACCTTCGAACGGCTGAACATCGAGACCGGGGTGAACGTGCAGGCCGCGCTGGCCGCCGCCGAGGAGGTCGTCCGCCCCTACCTGCCGCGGCTGCCGTGGGCCGACCGCGCCGCGATCGTGCAGGGGTACGCCGGGGTCTACTCCAGCTTCCTGCTGCACGCCGAACGGGCCGCCGAGCGCTACGGGGTGCCCGCCCACGAAATCCTGCAGCGGGTCGGCGAGGCCGGCTATGTCGGCGGCCAAGAAGACATGATCATCGACATCGCGGTGCAGTTGGCCGAGGAGCGCCACGGCCGCCCGGCACCGGCGGGAGGCCGGCGATGAGCGGCTGGGACGTGTACCGGGCCGCCGAGGAACTGCTGGCGGCCGAACGCCAGCGCCGCGACCGCGGCCCGATCACCGAGCAGTGGCCCGAGCTGGATCTGGCCACCGCCTACCGGGTGCAGGACGAACTGGTGCACCGCAAGGTGGCCGCGGGCGAACGCATCGTGGGCGTCAAACTGGGGCTGACCTCGCGCGCCAAGCAGCGCCGCATGGGCGTGCACTCCCCGCTCACCGCCTGGCTCACCGACGCCATGGTGCTGCCCGCCGGGGAGCCGGTGCCGCTGGGAGAGCTGATCCACCCCCGCGTCGAACCGGAGATCGTCTTCGTGCTGGGCGAGCGGCTGGCCGGCCCCGGGGTGACCGCGGCCTCGGCGCTGGCGGCGGTGCGTTCGGTGCACGCCGGGCTGGAGATCATCGACAGCCGCTACACCGACTTCCGTTTCACCCTGCCCGACGTGGTCGCCGACAACGCCTCCTCGGCCCGGCTGGTGGTCGGCGGACGCGCACTGGCCCCCGGCGAGCTGGACCTGGCCTTGGAGGCGTGCCTGCTGGAGGTGGACGGCCAGGTGGTCGACAGCGCCACCGGCGCCGCCGTGCAGGGGCACCCGGCCGAGGCCCTGGCGCTGGCCGCCAACTCGCTGGCCGAACGCGGCCTGGCCCTGGAGGCCGGCTGGCTGGTGCTCACCGGCGGGATGACCGACGCCGTCCCGCTCGGCCCGGGCACCTGCGTCAGCGGGCACTTCACCCACCTCGGCTCGGTCTCCGTGCAGGGGGGCTGAGATGCCGCTGGTGGAGATCACGCTGGTGGAAGGCCGCCCTCCCGAACGCATCCGGGAGCTGATCCACCGGGTGCACGAGGCGGTCCGCACCAGCCTGGACGCCCCCTCGCCCAGCATCCGCGTGCTGGTGAGGGAACTGCCGGCCGAGCACTGGGCGGCGGGCGATGTGACCATCGCCGAGCGCCGCGCCGCACAAGGCGATGCACCGCCTGCTCCGCAGGAAAGCGAGGGATGACCGATGGACTTCTACGGACATGTGATCGACGGCGAGGAGGTCCCCTCGGCCGATGGCGCCGAGTTCGACTCCATCGACCCCTACCGGCGGGAGCCGTGGGCGCGGGTGGCGCTGGGTTCGGCCACCGATGTGGACCGGGCGGTCCGGGCGGCGCGGCGGGCCTTCGACGAGGGTCCCTGGCCGCGGATGGGCCTGGCCGAACGGGGCGCCGTGCTGCACCGGCTGGCCGACCTGCTGGAGCGCAACGCCGAGGAGATGGGCCTGAGCGACACCCGCGACATGGGCAAGCCCATCACCCAGTCCCGGGACAACGACGTGTTCCGCTCGGCGGCCAACCTGCGGTTCTTCGCCGACCACGCCCGGCTGTCCACCGCCGAGACGCTGCCGATGGACTCCGGCCACCACGCCTACACCCGGTTCGAACCGGCCGGGGTGGTGGCCGCGATCGCCCCGTGGAACTACCCGCTGATGCTGGCCACCTGGAAGGTCGCCCCGGCGCTGGCCTGGGGCAACACGGTGGTGCTCAAGCCCGCCGAAGACAGCCCCGTCTCGGCGACCAAGCTGGCCCGGCTGGCGCTGGAGGCCGGGATGCCGCCCGGCGTGCTCAACGTGGTGCACGGCCGCGGCCCCGACTCGGCCGGCCAGGCCCTCACCGAGCACCCCGGCATCGACCGCATCACCTTCACCGGCGCCTCCAGCACCGGACGGGTGATCGCCCGGGCGGCCGCGGCCAACCTCGTCCCGGTCAGCCTGGAACTGGGCGGCAAGGGCGCCAATGTGGTCTTCGCCGACGCCGACCTGGCCAACGCGGTGGAGTGGTCGATCAAGGCGGTGTACACCAACACCGGCCAGGTGTGCCTGGCCGGCAGCCGGATCTACGTGCAGCGCCCCATCTACGAGGAGTTCCTGGCCCGCTTCGTGGCCGCCGCCGAGGCGATGGTGATCGGCGACCCGTGCGATGCGGCCACCCAGATCGGCCCGCTGGCCTCCGAGCAGCACTACCGCAAGGTGCGCGGCTATGTGGAGACGGTCGAGTCCGCCGGCGGCAAGATCCTCACCGGTGGCCTCGGCGACGGCTGGACGGTGCGTCCCACCGTCGTGGTGGACATGCCGCAGACCGCCCCGCACTGCACCGAGGAGATCTTCGGTCCGCTGGTGGTGATCAGCCCGTTCGACACCGAGCAGGAGGCCGTCGAACTGGCCAACAACACCCGCTACGGGCTCAACGCCATGGTGTTCACCGAGAACCTGCACCGGGCGCACCGGGTGTCGGCCCGGCTGCGCGCCGGGACGGTCTGGGTGAACTGCTTCTTCATCCGGGACCTGCGGGCCCCGTTCGGCGGCGTCGGCGACTCGGGCGTGGGCCGGGAGGGCGGCTCCTTCAGCCGCGAGTTCTTCACCGAGCCCAAGGCCGTGATCATCGATGTGAAGCGGGACTAGGGCGTTCGCCGGGGTACCGGTCGCAGGGCCGGGCGGATAATGTGCGGTCATCCCGCAGCAGATAGAGGACCGTATGGCCGCAGCACCCCCCGCCGATCGCGCCTCCGTCTTCCCGGCCGGTGAGCCGTGGTATCCGCACGCGCCACGGCCCACCGGTGCGGGACGGCGCGGCGGGGAGCCCCCGGCGGTGCTGCGCCCGGCGGACCTGGAGCGCTCCTGGCACCTGGACTTCCACTATCCGCGCGGAGTCGTCCCGCTGGGCACCGCGCTGGTCGGCGACGTGGTGGCCGGCGCCCAGCGGGCCGCCCGGCGGCTGCGGCTGGCCGAAAGCGGCGGCCTGGCCGTCCGCTTCGCCGGGCCGCACGTCTACGTCGGGTCGGCCCCGGCCGTCGCCGTCCCGGAACGGGAACGTGCCAAGGCCCGCGCCCTGACCCGCCGCTACCCGGCGGTCTTCCCCGGCCGGTGGCGGGCCGCCCGCGCCGCGCTGGAACGGGAACTGGACGCCCTGCGGCGCAGCGACCCGGCCGGGCTTCCCCCCGCCGAGATCGGCGCCTACCTGCGGCGGGCCCGCGCCGTCCACGCCGCCGCCTGGCGGGTGCATTTTGCGTTCATGTACCGCCTGCTGTCGTGCCATGAGATGCTGCGCGCCGAACTGGCCGAGGCCGGGGTCGATGAGCACACCCTGATCGCGGTGCTGCAGAGCGCCGACAACCGGGTGCTGGAGGTCGACCGCAAGCTGCACGCGCTGGCCGCCCGGGCCCGCGCCGACGGCCTGGCCCCGCTGTTCGAACGGGACGACGGCCCGCTGCTGCCCCGCCTGGCGGCCCGGCCGGCCGCCCGGGACTGGCTGGGCGCCTTCACCGGCTTCCTGGCCGAGCACGGGCACCGGGCCGACGCCATGAGCGACCTGACCGTCCCCTCTTGGGAAGAGGACCCCGAGCAGGTGCTGTCGCTGCTGCGCCGGATCATCCTCGGGCGCGTCCCCCCGCCCCGCCCGCCCGGCGCACCCGCGATCCCGCCGGGACTCACCGGGCGGGCGCGCGAGCTGCTCCGGGAGGCGCTGCGCGCCAACGTGGTCTGCTGGAACGAGGACCACAACCTGGTGATCGAGATGCGGGCGCACCTGCCCGTCCGGGCGGGGGCGCTGGCCCTGGCCGCCGCCACCGGCGCGCCCGCCCCCGACGAGGTGCTGTTCCTGTTCCCCGAGGAGGTCGATCAACTGGCCGCCGGTAGCGCGGACTGGGCGGACCTGGCCGAACGCACCGCCGCCCGCCGCGCCTACTACCACCGCTGGCACGCCCTGCGGGCCGGGCTGCCCCGGCTGCTGGGGACGTCCACCGGGCTGCACGACCCGGTGGTCAGCGGCGTGTTCTGCGCCGACCCGCTGCGCGACCGCACCGCGGGCCCGCCCGCGGTGCTGCACGGGCTGGGGGTGTCGGGGGGCGTCGCCCGCGGCCGGGTCCGCCTGGTGCGCTCCCCTGACGGACTGCCCGACCTGCGGCCGGGGGAGGTGCTGGTCTGCGAGGCGACCACCCCGACCTGGACACCGCTGTTCGGGCTGGTGGCCGCGTGCGTCTGCGACACCGGCGGCATGCTCACCCACGCGGCGGTCATCAGCCGCGAGTACGGCATCCCCTGCGTGTGCGACGTCCGCACCGCCACCGCGACGCTGCGCGACGGGGACGAGGTCGAGGTGGACGGCACCCGCGGGACCGTCACGCTGCTGGCCCGCGCGGACCGCTCCCCGTGACGCCCCCGGGCGCCGCGGCGGGGGCTCAGCCGCGGTAGGCGGAGATCCCCGTGATGGCCTGGCCCAGCACCAGCGTGTGGACCTCCTGGGTGCCCTCGTAGGTCAGCACCGACTCCAGGTTGTTCATGTGCCGGATCACCGGGTACTCCAGCGTGATCCCGTTGGCGCCCAGGATCGTGCGCGCCTGGCGGGCCACGTCCAGCGCGGCGCGCACGTTCGCCATCTTGCCGAAGGAGACCTGCTGAGGGGTGAGGGAGCCCTCGTCCTTGAGCCGGCCCAGGTGCAGGGCGGTCAGCCCGGCCTGGCCCAGGGCGATCTCCATCCAGGCCAGCTTCTCCTGGGTGAGCTGGAACGCCCCGATCGGACGGCCGAACTGCTCGCGGGTCTTGGCGTAGGCGACGGCCGCCTCATAGCAGGCCCGGCCCGCCCCGACCGCGCCCCACACGATCCCGTAGCGCGCCTCCGACAGGCAGCTCAGCGGGCCCTTCAGCCCGGTCACCCCGGGCAGCACCGCGTCGGCGGGCAGCCGCACGTCCTCCAGCACCAGCTCGGAGGTCACCGACGCCCGCAGCGACAGCTTCCGGTGAATGTCCCGGGCGGTGAAACCGGGCGTCCCGGCGGGCACCAGGAAACCCCGGATGCCCTCGTCCGTGCGCGCCCACACCACCGCCACATCGGCGACCGACCCGTTGGTGATCCACATCTTGGTGCCGTTGAGCACCCAGTCCGCGCCGTCCCGCCGGGCGTGGGTGCGCATGTCACCGGGGTCGGAGCCGCGGTCGGGCTCGGTCAGCCCGAAACAGCCGATCGCCTCCCCGGCCGCCATCTTCGGCAGCCACTGCTGCTTTTGCTCCTGTGAGCCGTACTTGTGGATCGCCGCCATGGCCAGCGACCCCTGCACCGACACGAAGCTGCGCAGCCCCGAATCGCCGGCCTCCAGCTCCCGGCAGGCCACCCCGTAGGCCACCGCGCTCATTCCCGCGCACCCGTACCCCTTCAGGTGCATCCCCAGCAGCCCCAGCTTGCCCAGCTCGGGCGCCAGCTCCCGGGCGGGGAACGTGCCGGCCTCGAACCAGTCGGCGACATGGGGGAGGACCTTCTCGGCGACCACGGCCCGCACCGTGTCGCGGATCATCCGTTCCTCGTCGGTCAACCGGTTGTCCAGACGCAGCACGTCCATAAGAAGTCCTTCATCTCCGGGGGGCCGATGCGCTCGCCAGGGTACCCGCCGCCCCAGGAAGCGCCCTCAGGCCCCGTGCCAGGGGCGAAGGGCCCGCGACCCCAGGGACGAATCAGGGATGGATCAGGCCCATCCCCGAGGTGGACACGCCCCGAAGCGGGGCACCATCGAGACATGGACAAAGACCTTCGTACTCAGACCGAACCCACCGCAGGCGGCTCCCACGCGGACACCGGCCAGGCCGGTCCCCCGCAGCCCCGCCGCCTGTGCCGCACCCGCGAAGGCCGGATGATCGCCGGCGTGTGCTCGGGCCTCGGCGACTACCTGGGCGTGGACGCCAACGTCCTGCGGCTGCTGCTGGCCCTGTTCGTCCTCCTCGGCGGCTCCGGCGTCGCCCTGTACATCCTGGGCTGGGTGCTGATCCCCGAAGAGGGCAAGGGCACCTCGGTCCTCCAGGACTTCATCGACCGCAACCGCGACAACCCCGCGGTCCAGGACGTGATCGGCAAGGCCAAGGAGGGCCTGCACAAGGTCACCTCCAAGCGGTGAGGCCGGGCCTGCGCACAGCCGGCCGTTCCCGGTGCGGCCACCGCCCCGAAGGCGCCTATACGGGCACGGCGTCGGTGTCGCGTCCGTCGCCGCCTTCGCGCCCGGCCGCCTCGGGCGGCGCCGGCGCGTCCGGGACGCCGGCAAGGCCCGGCGGCTCATCGAGCAGGTCGCCGCGCACCGGCGTCCACAGCATGGTGAGCAGGGTCGCCGCCGACAGCCCCGCGACCCCGGCCAGCGCCACCACCGTCTGCGGCCCCACCAGCTCGGCGGCCAGACCGCCGACCAGGATGCCCAGCCCCTGCCCGGCCAGGATGCCCGACTGGGCCAGGCCGAACGCCTGCCCCCGGTCGGCGGGCGGCACCGCCGCCACGAACGCGGCGTTGGCGGCCAGCTGGTAGGCGCTGCCCACCCCCGACAGCGCCCACAGCACCACCACCGCCCACAGCGGCGGATGCAGAACCGAGCCGATCAGCGGGGCGCAGGCCAGCATCGACAGCCAGCCCATCGCGCGCAGCCGGTCGAAGGGCCGCACGAAACGGCTGAAGACGAACACCCCGACGACCATGCCGGTGGGCATGGCCGACATCAGCAACCCCACGGTCACGGCCGTGCTGCCCGGATAGGTGGCCGCATACGGGGCGGCCAGCCCCTCGGGGATCACATAGAAGGCGCACAGCCAGGCGAACAGCACCAGGGAACGCAGCACCGGGTCGCCGAACACCAGGCGGGCCCCGTCCCGGGTGTTGCGCCACAGCGCCAGCGGCTCACGGCGGCCGCCGCGGGGCGCCGGCCGGGGCTGCAGCCACACCATCAAGATCAGCCCCGACACCGCGAACGTCACCGCGTCCAGCGCCAGCGCCCCATGCGGCCCCACCAGCGCCACCAGCGCGCCCCCGCCCAGAAAGCCCAGCATCTGGGTCGTCTGATGGGTGATGTTGTTGATCGCCGAACCGGCCACATACCGGTCGCCGTCCAGGATGTCCGGCAGCAGCGCCGCGCGGGCGGCGGTGAACGGCGCGCCCAGCAGCACGGTCGAGAACACCAGCAGGCACAGCAGCGGGAACGGCATGACCTGCAGCGCCATCAGCGCCACCAGCGCCGCCCGCACGATGTCGCAGACCACCATCACCGTGCGGCGGGGGAACATGTCCGCCAGCCCCGCCAGCAGCGGCCCGCCCACGATGGGCGGCAGATAGGTCAGCGCATAGGCGACGGCGGTCAGCAAAGGGGACCCGGTGCGGTGGTAGACCAGCACCGCCAACGCCACCTGGGCCAGTTGGTCTCCGATGTACGAGAACGTCTGGGCCGCCCACAGCGCACGGAACTCCCCGACGGCGAAGACCTCGCGGTAGGTCGCCTGCCGTTCCGGCGGACGCCGGTGCCTGCCCGTCTGCCTGTCCACCAAAAGACATCTCCAGTTCGCCCCTCCGCCCCGGGCACTGGGCGGCCTCCCCCTATTAACTCACGCTCCGTCGTCTCGATGTGACCTTCCGTGCTCGATTGGTGATATTGGTGACCTCTCACACCCCTCCCGCTGGGTTCGGCACAAGCGGACGGGAGGGTTTGTACGCTGATGTGGGACCTAATAACCGTGGCGGTGCAGCCACTCGTCACTGATGCCGAAGTGGTGAGCGATCTCGTGGACGACGGTGAGGCGCACCTCATCCACCACGTCCTCGACCGAATCGCAGATCGCCAGGATCTCCTTGCGGTAGATCGAGATGTGATCGGGCAGCACGCCGCCGTACCAGTCGCCGCGCTCGGTGAGCGGGACGCCGTGGTAGAGACCGAGCAGACCCGGCTCGGGAGCCTCGTCCTCCACCACGATGACCACGTTGTCCATGTGCCGGGTCAGCTCGGGCGGGATGGTGTCGAGAGCGTCGGCGACCAGCCCCTCGAACTCCTCACGCGACAGCTCGATCACGCCCATCATTGTCGACGACGAGGAAGGGAAGCGCCGTGGTCTTCGGCCGGTTCCGCGACCGCCCGTCCGGACGCCCCGCAGCCGTCGCCCGCTTTCTGCGCACCCGGCTGAGCGGCGCGGCCCGCCGCCGCGGCACCGGCGTCCTGCTGGTGATCCTGGTCGGGCTGGCCGGCGGGCTGATCGGCACGCTGCTGGGCGGACGGGTGGAGACCCCCATCGGCCCCGCCGACGTGGCGCTGTCCATCCGCCCCTCCTCCAACGGCGGCACCACCGTGCAGATCCCGCCGCTGGGCTCGCTGCAGTTCGACAGCCACTGGGGCCCGCTGCGCCTGGAGGCCCAGGTCGCCGAACTGCACGCCGAACCGGCCCGCAAGCTCATCGAAGACGACGCGGCGCTGGACCGCCTCACCGACCAGATCGCCGGCCAGCTCAGGCACGGCGTGGTGGTGCTGGTCGTCCGCGCCGCCGTCTTCGCCACCGTCTTCGGCTTCCTGGCCGGGCTGCTGGTCTTCCGCAACTGGCGGCGCGCCCTGCTGTCCACGGGCTCGGCGCTGGGCGGGCTGCTGGCCACCTGCCTGCTGGCGTACGCGACCTTCACCCCCCAGTCCATCAACGAGCCCCGCTACACCGGCCTGCTGGCCAACGCCCCCCAGGTGGTCGGGGACGTGCAGAGCATCGTCGCGCGCTTTTCCGAATACCGCGGCCAGCTCGCCCGGCTGGTCGGCAACGTCTCCCGGCTGTATGCGGCGACCTCCACCCTGCCCACCTACGAGCCCGACCCCTCGACGCTGCGGGTGCTGCACGTCTCCGACATCCACCTCAACCCGGCCGCCTGGGACGTCATCCGCTCCGTCAGCGACCAGTTCCGCATCGAGCTGATCATCGACAGCGGCGACCTGACCGACCACGGCAGCGCCCCCGAGGACCGCTTCATCGGCGACATCAAGAAGCTGAAGATCCCCTACGTCTTCGTCCGCGGCAACCACGACTCCAAGGACACCCAGGAGGCCGTCGCCGAACACAAGAACGCCATCGTCCTGGACGGGGAGACCAAGGAGGTCGCGGGCCTGCGCATCCACGGCGTGGGCGACCCGCGCTTCACCCCCGACAAGACCACCCGCGACGACGACGTCACCGCCGCTCAGCTGCGCGCCCTCGGCACCCGGCAGGCCCAGGCCCTGCGCGCCTCCGGCGACGCCCCCGACCTGGTCGTCGTCCACGACCCCAACCAGGGGGCCGGATTCTCCGGCGTCACCCCGCTGGTGCTGTCCGGCCACACCCACAGCCGCCGCACCGAGCTGCTGCCCACCGGCACCCGCCTGTTCGTCCAGGGCTCCACCGGCGGCGCCGGCCTGCGCGGCCTGGAGAAGGAGGAACCCACCCCCATCGAACTGTCGGTGCTGTACTTCAACCGCACCACCAAGCGCCTGCAGGGCTGGGACGACCTGCGCCTGGGCGGCCTGGGCCTGTCATCGGCCCAGATCGAACGCCACCTGGAACCCCAGCCCGACCGTCCCGTCACCCAGCCCACCCCCGACCCCACTCCCGCCGCCACCCCCTCCCGGTGGCCTTCCCTGGCCCCCACCGAGTGGCCGACCTTCTCCCGCCCCGCGACCACCCCGACCACCACGCCCCCACCCGCGTCACCGACCCCCGGCCCGTCCCGCTAGAGTTTTTGTTTAGGCGTGAGGACAAGTTCTCCCCTATGCTGACGGAGACGACGCAGCCGTCAGGCCCCCATCGTCTAGCGGCCTAGGACGCCGCCCTTTCAAGGCGGTAGCACGGGTTCGAATCCCGTTGGGGGCACACACCGGGTGACTGCACGATCGCGGCCGGACCCCTGTGGTCGCTGTGGATATGAGCAGCGGATGCGGCTCTACTCGTTCGTGCGTGACTCGTCGCCGGGGGAGCATCTTGGCTTGCCGGGCTGCCACCTCTCCCATTGATGGATTTCCAGTCGGAATGCTTGGGACGGCTGCCTGAGCGGCGACTGGGCGCCCGGAGACGGGCAGGGTCGGCTGGATCTGCTTGGAGCTCCCGTCGTCCAGTGAATTCTTCGGCATGCCATGTTCACAGCTCGTATGCGGGTGTTGGGCGGGACGGCTGGAGTAGGTCCCTGCTTTGGGGATTGCACTGCCACTGGCGGTCTCGGCGGCTTGCCGGTTGAACGCACTGAACCTTTTCAACACGCCGTCTCGGTAGGTCGAGACGAGGACGTCGCGGTCAGGGGCGATGCCGTGACCGAGAAGGTCGCAGTACAGGGCCCTGTCGCGACCTTCTCGGTGTCTTGGGCCCGTATTGGCGAAGGTTCACCGGTTGGGGCGGGTGAATGATCTGCTCACGATCGGGATGCGCAGCGGCTCCGGTGGCAGAGTTCGCCTGAACGCTCCTTGTCTCCTGGCGGACGGGGCCGGGTGCGGAATCCCATGCGCGAGGTGTCCGCAAGGGCGTTCGCCGGGATCGAACCTGGCCGGTGCGGCCTTGAAGCCATCCCAAGATCTCTCTGAGATCCCAGCAGGTACCGTTCGGCCACGCCTTGCTTCGCCCAGTGGAATCAGGGCCTGAGGCGCACACTCTTCAGAGTCGCCGTCCAGCCTGCGGCCACGTGATCTCGTACCGGCTCCCAGACCATGATCCGCATTGTCAGGACCGTTCTTGTACGCCATTGCCGGTGGAACCCTCCTTGATCACCTGGACGGCTGGCCGGAGTCAACGCAAGCATGAGGTGAGTGATCTGTTCACTATGCCCGTGGCCGGCTCTTGTTCTTCTTCCGTGATCCTTTCTGGGCGGCCATCGAGTCTCCGGCAGGGGTGCCGGATTTGGGAATTCCCGTTCTGCTGTATACGGACGGCCAAAACAATGGAAGCTCGGAGTGGGGCCGCCAAGGGGCGGGTTCTTGTGGGTGGGGGTTTTGAAGAACTGGGCATGGATTTTTCTGTCATCCTGTTGTAGATTATTTTTGTGCGATACTCTCGGGCTGCATTTTATCTTGACTTTGATAATGTGTTCGGTGGGCTTTTTAAGCTGGATCCGGATGTGGCGATCCAGTTCGCAAGCAACCCGGGAGTATGGCTGCAACGTCTGTCGACCACGCTGACGGTGGATGCTCCGCGGCGTTGGCTGGTGCTGCGCTGCTATCTCAACCCGGCCGGCTGGGTGGATTACCATCCCCCGCTGGGAGAGCCGTCACGGCTGCAGTTTTTTCGATTCAGATCCTCGTTTATTAGTGCCGGTTTCGAAGTCATTGACTGCCCTCGCTACAACGCCACGAAGAACGGTGCGGACATCAGGATCGCCGTGGACGTCGTCGATGCGCTATCGGCCGACGTCACGTACGATGAGTTCGTCATCGCCTCCGGCGATTCCGACATGACACCATTGCTGCAGCGGCTGCGCAGGGCCGACCGGCGGACCGTGGTCATGTCATCGGTGGACGCGGCCGAGGCGTTCATTTCGATCGCCGACCGCACGATAAATGGTCAGCAGCTACTGGAGCTGGTTCAAGGCGAACCGGTCGGCGTCGAGGACGATGAGTACGATGCCGTGGCCGCCGAGCTCGATGGCATCGGCGGTGATCACACATACGCCGGTGCTGTGCCGAGCGACCATGCCAGGGCGTATGAATACTTCCGCTCAGTGGTCGCCGACAAATACAATAATGCTTCCGAGCCCCTGAACATGGCGAATTTGGCGGCCCAGCTGCGCAGTGAGCTGGGACCGGTGATCGACGAAACCGGCTGGTTCGGCTTCGGCGGTTTCGCACGGGCGGTGGAAAGTTTGAAACTTCCCAATCTGCGAATGTCGAAGCATGAGATATGGGATGAGAGTCGGCACTCTCCCCCCGCGGACGCGGTGGCCACGGTACCGCGCGTCACCCTGCCGGAGCCCGTGGAACGCCTGACGGCGTTGATCAATCTGCCCCGGCTGCCACAGGGCTGGTGGCCGATGATCTATCAGACGCTGGCCGACTATGCCAGTTCCCATCAGTTCAATTTGACGCAGTGCACGAGCTGGACGCGAGACCGGCTTCGGGAACAGGGGTTCGCCATCAATCGCAACAGCGTCTCCTTCGTTGTGCGGGGAGCCGCGTTCGGCGGATGCCCGCTGTACCGTCAGCCCCCGCCCACTGCGGCGGAGATCGGAGAGGCTTTCGTGAACAATGTTCTCACTCGCGTCGATGGGGAAATCTTGACGGAAGAAGAGATCGAGATGGTCCGGACCTGGCTTGGGGGATATTCCTAGAGTGAGGGGAATCTGTCGGGTTCTGAGCTCGGGGTAGACGGCTCTCACAAGGTGGCACTGAGGTGGCATTTTGTGGGCAACCAGAGGAAATGTGTGGAACGGTGCGGCGTTCACCCTGAGTGCTGTTGGGGTCGTTTGTCCTGCGAGGAATCCCATATCAGTGATCGCGGTCGCTCGCCCAAGCGTCATATTGGGCTGAGACGCCCGTCCATGCATGTATCGGAAAATCTGGCGCCACGACCGGTGGCCGTGCTCTCCCGGGGTGCCCGGCTTCACTCGGCCTCAAGAGCGACGCGGATCGGGTGCGCTTGAGATCGCTCCCGCCCTGCCCGGCGGCCCGTTTCGTCATCCGGCCCTACCTGGATGCAAGCGCCCTGCAGTGCTAGACCATGCCGAATAGCAGGGCGTTGAGGGTGTCGGTCGCCGGGGGATTTCCCGGAGAGCCATATGGCGGTGGACGCGGCGAGGTCGGTCATGATGAGCCGGGCGGCAGGGGAGTGGTGGGCTCGCCTGAGGCTTGGCCCTCGGCGACGATGCCGATGATGAGGTCGAACAGGGGCCGGTAGACGGCGTCACCGACCGCGGCGATGGTGCCTTCGGTGGCGAAGGCCAAGGCCATGGCGCGTGCGCCGTGATCCGCCGAGGTCCAGTGCTCGACCAGGATCCTTTGGGGAATGCGGTGCCGTTCGAGGGGCCCGAGCGGATTTTCCGTACGGGCAGCCTGTCTGTCGAGGACGCCGTGGACCGGCTCGGCAGCCCTCTCGTACGGGGGTGGCACGAGCCGGGTGATGCTGAGATGGCCGGCTCAACAGAGACGTATGTCGCGGTTTGTCTGCAAGGATCGTTCGTCTCGAGCGCCGGTGCGTCTGGCGCTTGCCGTTGCAGGCGGAATTTCCCGTGAGGGGGCGGAAGAGAGGAGACTGCAGTCGGTCGGGCGGTCGGGCCCGATCTGAGGTGTTTTCAACGGGAGGGTCGCGGAGCTCGCCAAGGCGGTGAACCGGTGGGCGAGTGCGGCCTGGGGAGGCTGATGCGGGCGATGGTGGTGCACGTCGAGGTCGTCGGGAACGGGCGGGGCGATCTTGAGGTGTCCTGGGAGCCCGCCTGGGACGGGCCGGTTGAGGTCGCGGTCGGGCCGTCGCCGGAGTCGATCCGCTGCGATGAGCCGGTGGCCCGTGTCGAGGGGGCCACGCGGGTGTCGCTGCAGGGGCTGGGGCCGGGGCGTCATTACGTGTCGGTGGCGCCGGTCGGGGGTGCCGCGGTCGTGGCCGCTGAGCGGTTGCTGAGAATGGAAGGGCTCAGCAATTTCCGTGACCTCGGGGGTTATCGCACGGCCGACGGTGGGCGCGTCCGCTGGGGGCTGGTCTACCGGTCGGACGCCCCGCACCTGCTGACCCCGGCCGATCTGGAGGTCATCGCCCGGCTCGGGCTGCGCACGGCCTACGATCTGCGCACCGACGAGGAGCGGGCGCACGCTCCCTCGGTGCTGCCGGAGGGTGTGCGCCGGGAGTGGATCGCCATCAGCGGGGCGGCGGCGAAGACCGAGCAGATCGTTCAGGAGGTCATCGCGGGGCAGAGGACGGCGCTGCCCGGCGATTTTCTCGTCCGGGTCTACCACGCCATGGCCGAGACCGAGGCGGCGGCGTTCGGGCGGCTGCTGACCGGTCTGGCCGAGCCCGGTGGGCTGCCCGCGCTGATCCACTGCACCGCGGGCAAGGACCGCACCGGGATCGGGGCGGCGCTGCTGCTGTCGGCGCTGGGCGTCGATGAGCGGACGGTGCTGGACGACTATGAGCTCAGCGCCGTCTACTACAGCGCGCCCCAGTTGGAGCAGCTGCGGACGGCGCTGGCGGGCACCGGCATCGACGTCGAACGCTTCCGCGCCGCCCTCGACACCTCTCGCCAGGCCATGGCCGCCGTGCTGGCGACGCTGAAGGAACGGCACGGGACGATCGAGAACTACCTGCTGCAGGAGGCGGGCGTGTCCCCGGACGTTCTCGCCGAGTTGCGGGCGCGCCTGGTCCAGCGGCCGGGCTGACGGCGGCCGTCCGCGGGCACCGGCGGGCTCACTCCAGGGCGAGGACGCTCAAGGCGGTGCGGGCGGTGCGGCCGCCTTCCTGTTCGGCGATGTTCAAGGCGGCGTCGACGTTCAGGTCGTCCAGCAGCGCGGCGGTGACGGCCTCGTCGGCGGCGGGGGAGGAGCCTGGGCGGCCGGCCGCGGTGTGCAGGCGGTCCAGGCGGGCGGCCGCGGCCGACAGGTCACCCGGGGTGTAGTGCCACTCCTGCGCCCACGGGGTGGACAGCAACGCCAGCCGCAGCACCGAGGCGGGGTGCTCTTTCAGCAGGTCGGCGACGAAGACCAGGTTGCCGGTGGACTTGGCCATCTTGGCGCCGTCCTTGCTGACCATGCCGACGTGCAGCCAGGCGCGGGCGAAGGGCCGCACGCCCGTCATCGCCTCCGCCAGGGCGCTCTCGTAGGCGTGGTGGGGGAAGCGCAGGTCGGCGCCGCCGGCGTGCAGGTCCAGGGCGGGGCCGAAGATCGCCAGGGCCATGGAGGCGCACTCGGCGTGCCAGCCGGGGCGGCCCGCGCTCCACGGGCTGGGCCAGGCGGGCTCGCCGGCTTCGGAGGGACGCCACAACGCGATGTCGAAGGGGTCGTCCTTGCGCGGGTCCTCGGGGTCGTCGCCGTACTCGGCCAGCAGGTCCAGGGCGGTCTGCCGGTCCAGGCCGGCCTGCCCGGGCACGTGCGCCCCCCGGAAGTAGACCGCGCCCTCCCGCAGGTAGGCGTGGCCGAGGTCGAGCAGGGCCTGGGCGAGCGCGATCGTCTCCCGGATGTAGTTGTGGGCGCGCGGCTGGTGGGTGACCGAGTGCACGCCGAGAGCGGCCATGTCCTGCTCGAAGTAGTACTGCTGGACGGCCGCGAAGCTGTCGTACGGGCTGCCGGCCCGCTGCGCGGCGCGGGTCAGCACGTCGTCCACGTCGGTGACGTTGCGGCAGACCTTCACGGTGTTGCCGGCGTGGCGGAGAACCCGGGCGGCCACGTCGGCCCACACGAACGTCCTGGCGTGGCCGAGGTGGGTGGTGTCGTACGGGGTGATCCCGCAGACGTACATCCTGGCGTGCCCGATGGCGGGCAGCGGCCGCCCGCCGAGCCGCAGCGATGGGACGGTGGAATCTGGACGCACCGGCGATCTCCTTTTGCACACGGCGAATGCCCTCTCCCCACCGTACGTCCCGCATCGCCGCGGCCCGGCATCCCCCTCGCGGACGTGGAACATCGGCGGCCGGGAGCCCCGCACCCGGCCGCCGATGGGGCTTGCGGGCCGCTTTAGGGGTTGAGCCGGTACAGGCGGAAGAAGTCGTTGTCCACGTCCAGGATCTGCACCCGGGAGTAGCCGGCCTCCTCGGCGAGGCGGCGCAGGGTGCTCGAGCGCAGGACGGTGCCCAGCGCGGCCGAGCCCGGCTCGGCGAGCTGGCTGGGCAGGCAGTGGGTGACGCTCCAGCCGTACATCATGCGTTCCACCTCATCGCCGGGGGCGGTGAACTCCTCGGCGACCCGCTCGTCCACCACCAGCACGGCGCCGCCGTCGGCGAGCGCGGCGCGGGCGGCGCGCAGCGCGTCCACGGGACGGGCCATGTCGTGCAGGGCCTCCAGGATGACGATCAGGTCGTAGGGGCCGTCGGCGAGTTCGGCGGCGTCCTCGCAGCGGAAGCGGAGCCGGCCGTCCAGCCCGGCCTCGGCGGCGTGGCGGCGGGCGTCCTCGATGGAGGCGGCGTCGGCGTCGATGCCGTCCACCCAGGCGTTGGGGAAGGCGCGCGCCAGCGCCAGGCTCGACCAGCCCTGGCCGCAGCCCACGTCGGCGATGCGCGGACGGTCGGCGCCGTTGATCCGCTCCGCCACGTCGGGCAGCGCGGCCAGCCAGGAGGTGGGCAGCTCGTGGGTGAAGGCGGGCCGGTTGATGCGGCCCTGCCCGTGGCGGAAGGCGGTCCCGTAGGACTCGTACGGCACCCCGCCGCCGGTGCGGTAGGCCTGGACGACTTGGGGCAGCACCCCGCCGATGCCGGCCAGCATGTGGGCGAACGGCGCCACGTGCGACAGGTCGTCGGCGTGCAGCAGCACCCGGGCGTGGTCGGGGGCCAGCAGGTAGCGGCGCTCGCCGGAGCCGGGGGCGAGGTTGAGCAGCCCGGCGACGGCCTGCTGCTCGAGCCATTCGCGGGCGTAGCGGGGGGCGATGCCGGTGCGGTCGGCCAGTTCGCCCGCGGTGAGCGGGCCGTGCTCGGCGAGGGCGGCGTACAGGCCCAGTTCGCCGCCCAGGTAGATGGAGTAGAGCTCCAGGGCGCCGAGCGCAGCACTGAACAAGCGCTCGACCAGGGCGTCGCTGCGGTCGGTCGTGGTCATCGCGGTGTCTCCTTGCCGGAAGCGGTGTCACAAGGTCGGCACCTACGACGATTCCGCAGCTCAGGGCCGGTTCGGTAGCGGTGAGCACCCCTAAAGAACCCCCTAATTCGGGCGGTGCCCGCCCCTATGTTTGAAGGGGCGCTTCAGCGGGGGATGCGGACGGCCGTGCCCGACACGCGTACTCGCCGGTCCCCTTCGTGCAGGTCCACGCGCAGCAGGGCGGGACGTCCCATGTCCTGTCCCTGGTGCAGCGTCACCGTGGCCGTTGCGTCCACCAGTCCCAGTTCGCGCAGGTAGGCGCCGAACGCCGCGGCGGCGGAGCCGGTCGCCGGGTCCTCCCGCACGCCGCCGACCGGGAAGGGGTCGCGGACGTGGAAGACGTGCTTCGACTCCCGCCAGACCAGGTGCAGCGTGGTGAGGTCCCGGGCGGTCATGAACGCCCGCAGGGCGTCGAAGTCGTAGTCCAGCGCGGCCAGCCGCGCCCGGGTGGCCGCCGCGAGCACCAGGTGCCGGGCTCCGGCGAAGGCGATGCGCGGCGGCAAGGCGGGGTCGAGCTCGTCCGGTCTCCAGTGCAGGGCGGCCAGCGCCTGGGACACGTCCTGGTCGGGCACCTGCTCCACGTAGGGCTCGACGCTGGTCAGCGTGGCCCGCAGCGTCCCGTCGGCCTCTTGTTCCACCTCGACCGGGACGGGGCCTGACCGTGTGGCGAACTCCAGCGGGCCCGGTCCGATCCGTTCGGCCAGGGCGACCGCGGCGGCGACGGTGGCGTGCCCGCAGAACGGCACTTCCGTTTCGGGGGCGAAGTAGCGGACGGTGAAGGACCGCCCGGGGCCGTCCGGCGGGGCGGTCAGGAAGGCGGTCTCGGAGTAGCCCACCTCGGCGGCGATGGACAGCATCTCCTCCTCCCGCAGGCCGGCGGCGTCCGGCACCACGCCGGCCGGGTTGCCGCCGGCGGGGTCGCGGGTGAAGGCCGCATACCGCAGGACCTGGGGCCGTGTGCCGTCCATCTCCTCCCTTTCTTCGGAAACACCGTCAGGCAAGCACACCGGGCGCGGCGTGTCGATCCGGCGGCCGTCCGGCATGGGGGAGGTCACGTTGACAGCGCCGAGACCGGTGAGACATTTTTGAGTAAATGTCCACTTACCTTCCTGTCGGATGAGCCCGCCGCCCGCGGCAGTACCGGAAAGGCCTGCAAGGTGCCCTCGACCGAAGTGACCCCGCTCGGCCCGGACTCGCTGACCTGGCGGTTCTTCGGGGACACCCGGCTGCTGCTGGTCGGTCCCCGGGCCGCCGTGCTGCAGAACATGCTGCCCGCCCTCGGCCAGGGCGTGCTGGAGCACTCGGTGTTCTTCTCCGAGACCTTCGCCCGGCTCAAGCGCTCGGCCGGCCCCATCCTCAACACCGTCTACGGCGGCGAGGACGCCCCCGCCATAGGACGGCAGGTCCGCGACTACCACCACCACGTCAAGGGCGAGCTGCCCGACGGCGGCCGCTACCACGCCCTGGACCCGGAGACCTACTACTGGGCGCACGCCACGTTCGTCGACCACATGATCTACGGGGTCGAGACGTTCATCCGCCCCCTCGACGAGGCGGAGAAACGGCGGATCTACGAGGAGTCCAAGACCTGGTACCGCATGTACGGGGTCAGCGACCGGCCCATGCCCGAGGACTGGGAGGGCTTCCAGGCGTACTGGAAGCACATGCTCGAAGAGGTCCTCATCGCCCACAAGACCGCCCGCTACGGCGTCGGCTACACCACCAAGGGCCTGCCCGCCCCCCGCCGCTTCCCCAAAAAGCTGTGGCGGGCCGTCAGCCCGCCGCTGAACAAGGCCGCCTCCTTCCTGACCATCGGCGGCCTGCCGCCACGGGCCCGCGAGCTGCTGGAGCTGCCCTGGAGCGCCGAGGACGAACGCCGCTACCGGCGCTTTGCCGCCCGGGTGCGGCGCGCGGGCCGCCACTGGCCGCTGCTGCCGGAGGCGGTGCGCTACTTCCCGCAGGCCCGCAAGGCCTTCGCCCGCGCCCGCGCCGCCCGCTGAACGTCCGGAAAGGCCCGTCCATGTCCCGCATCCGCCAGGTCCTCGAAGGGCTGACCGCCGCACGGCGAGCCGGGCTGATCGGCCTGCCGCCGCGGGCGGTGGCGCCGTCGATCCGCGCGCTGCGCGCCTACGGGCCGCTGGGCGCGGCCGCCACCATGAACGCGCTGCGCTTCGGCTCCCGCACCGCGCTGGTGGACGAGCACGGCACGCTCACCTTCGCCGACCTGGAACGCCGCTCCAACGCGCTGGCGAACGCCTGGCGGGCGCGCGGGCTCGGCCCCGCCAGCCGCGTCGGCATCCTGTGCCGCAACCACCGCGGCCTGCTGGACGCCATGACCGCCGCCGCCAAGATCGGCGCCGGGGTGCTGTTCCTCAACACCGACTTCGGCGGCCCGCAACTGGTGCAGACCGTCGAACGCGAAGGCGTCACCGCCCTCGTCCACGACGAGGAGTTCACGCCGGTGGCCGCCGGCGCCCCCGCCCCGCAGGGCCGTTTCGTCGCCTGGACCGACCGGCCCGGCGGCGGCGATCTGGAACGGCTCATCGCCGAAGGCGACCCGGCCCCGCCCCCCGCCCCCGGCCGGCACGGCTCCCTGGTCATCCTCACCAGCGGCACCTCCGGCGCCCCCAAGGGCGCCCCGCGCTCCTCCGGGCCGAGCGCGGCGTGGCTGCCCGTCGGCATCGTGCACCGCATCCCCTTCCGCCCCGGTGAGAGCGTCTTCGTCGGGCCGCCGATGTTCCACGGCTGGGGCCTGACCGCCATGCTGGTCACCCTGGGCACCGGCTCGGTGCTGCTGCTGCGCCGCCGCTTCGACGCCGACGCCGTGCTGGACCTGCTGGAACGCCACCGGGTCCGGGCGCTGGTGGCGGTGCCGGTGATGCTGTCGCGGCTGCTGGCCGCCGACGCCCGCCGCGAGAACCGGCCGAGGCTGCGGCTGCGGATCATCGCCACCGGCGGCGCCGCGCTGTCCCCCGCCCTGGCCGAACGGGTCATGGCCCGCTTCGGCCCGGTGCTCTACAACTTCTACGGCTCCACCGAGGCCTCCAGCATCAGCATCGCCACCCCCGAGGACCTGCGCGCCGCCCCCGGCTGCGTGGGCCGTCCCACCCTCGGCACCACCGTGAAGATCCTGGACGCATCCGGCCGGGAGGTGCCGCCGGGCGTCACCGGGCAGATCCACATCGACAGCCCGCTGCGCTTTGCCGGCTACACCGGCGGCGGGACCAAGCCCACGGCCGGGAAGCTGATGGCGGTCGGCGACCTGGGACATCTGGACGCCGCCGGGCGGCTGTTCATCGACGGCCGCGCCGACGACATGATCGTCTCGGGCGGGGAGAACGTGTACCCGGCCGAGGTCGAGGAGCTGCTGGCCGGCCACCCCGGCATCCGGGAGGCCGCCGTCGTCGGCGTCCCCGACGAGGAGTTCGGGCAGCGCCTGCGCGCCTATGTGGTCGCCGCCGACACCGCGCTGGGCGAGGAGGAGGTGCGCCGGTACGTCTCGGCCAACCTGGCCCGCTACAAGGTCCCCCGCGACGTGGTGTTCGTCGAGGAGCTGCCCCGCACCTCCACGGGCAAGGTCCTCAAGCGGCTGCTGCCCCGGTGAGGGGGCCTCGACCAGGACGTCCCGCCCCCTGCCCGCGGGAACGGCAAGGCGGTGAGTGCTCCCCGCCGTTCCCGCGGCCCGGCCCGGGATCGCCGGAGCCTACGAACCCGGACGCCGGAAAGGAGGCGGTGACGCGGGGCCGGCGGGCTTTCACGGGCGGCCCGCCGGCCCCGTCCCGGCGACTCTTTGCCGGTCGCAGAGAAAACGATGACCTTCCGGATCTGCGAACGGGCACCGCCGCGGCCGTTCCGGAAAGGGCGCCGGCAAGGGACGTTCCCGCGCCTGCGTGTTCCGGCGGCGACTTTCGGTGACGGTGGCGTGTTCGGTCCCCTCCCGGTCCGGGTAGGAGGCGAAAACCGCGGTGCTCCGCAGGCCGCGGCCACGTATCCGCAGGTCGGGAGGGGCTGGCGTGACGAATCCGCAAAAGCCCGGACAGGCCCCCGCGGCGCTGAGGGGCATGGGCCGGGCGATCGATGACCGGCTCGGCGGTGGACGCTGGGGCGTCAAGGCGATCAAGAAGGCGTTCCCCGACCACTGGAGCTTCCTGCTGGGGGAGATCGCGCTCTATTCCTTCGTGATCGTCCTGCTGACCGGGGTGTTCCTGACGCTGTTCTTCAAACCCAGCATGGCCCCGGTCGTCTACGAGGGCTCCTACACCAAGCTGCGCGGGGTGGAGATGTCGGAGGCCTATGCCTCGACCCTGCACATCTCCTTCGACGTGCGCGGCGGGCTGCTGATGCGGCAGATCCACCACTGGTCCACCGTCATCTTCATCGCCGCGATCCTGGCCCACCTGCTGCGCAACTTCTTCACCGGGGCGTTCCGCAAACCCCGCGAGCTCAACTGGGTGATCGGGGTGACGCTGCTGCTGCTGGTGATGCTCAACGGATTGTTCGGCTACTCGCTGCCGGACGACCTGCTGTCGGGCACCGGCCTGCGCATCCTGCACGGAGTGGTGCTGGGCATCCCGCTGGTCGGCACCTACCTGGCGATGTTCATCTTCGGCGGCCTGTACCCCGGCGAGGAGATCATCCCCCGCCTGTACGTGGTGCACATCCTGCTGATCCCGGCCCTGCTGCTGGCGCTGATCCCGCTGCACGCGGTGATCTTGACCTGGCGGCAGACCCACACCACCTTCCCCGGCCGGGGCGCCACCAACACCACGCAGCGGGGCTACCCCTTCATGCCGGTGTTCATCGCCAAGACCACCGCCTACCTGTTCTGGACGTTCGCGGTCGCCGCGTTCATGGCGACGTTCTTCCAGATCAACCCGGTGTGGCTGTACGGCCCCTATGACCCGGGCGCCATCAGCGCCGGTTCCCAGCCGGACTGGTACATGGGGTTCCTGGAGGGCTCGCTGCGGCTGATGCCGGCCTGGGAGATCACATTGTGGGGGCACACCGTGCCGCTGAGCGTCCTCATCCCCGCGCTGGTCGTGCCCGGTGTGCTGTTTGTGGGGCTGTATCTGTATCCGTGGATCGAACGCTGGATCACCGGCGACCACGGGACCCACCACCTGCTGGACCGGCCCCGCGACGTGCCCGCCCGCACCGGCATCGGCATGGCCGGGGTCACCTTCTACGGACTGCTGTGGCTGGCCGGCGCCAACGACGTCATCGCCGACCGGTTCAACTTCAACCTGTACGGCACCACCTGGTTCTTCCGGTTCGCGATCTTCATCGGCCCGGTGCTGGCCTACATCGTCGCCTACCGCGTCTGCCTGGGCCTGCAGCGCCGCGACCGGCAGCTCATCGAGCACGGCCTGGAGACCGGCGTCATCCGCATGGCCCCCGAGGGCCGCTTCAGCGAGCTGGAGGTGCCGCTGTCGAAGGAGGCCGCCTCGCCGATCACCGACGAGCGCCCGCCGGCGGCGGTCCCGCTGGAGGCCCCCGCTCGTGCCGGCGTCCGGCCGCCCGCCGAACGCGGGCGCATCGGCAGGCTCAGGCTGAGCCTCAACCGCCACTTCCTGCGCGACCTGTACAGGCCGGTCGCCCCGCACCCCAACGGCGACCGGGCCGTCCGCGAGGAGGAACGCCGTGCCGAGCAGCGGGCACTGAAGGAGTGACCCACCCCGTCCCGAAGCGTCGGGGAGCGGAAACCTCCGTGGCGTCCGACCGGCTGGTTTGCGCGTTGCGGCGCTCCCGGTGGATCTCATGCGGCCGCCTCGCCGGCGCCATCGGGGCCGCCCGTGGCAGGGCGGCGGTAGCACGTCGTCTGTAGGCGGTCGTCCCGGATGCCCGGATTCCGGACGGCCGCATCCGGCCGCCGTACGGCCGCACTTTTCGCATAAGTTTCATTACTCTTCAATCGTCACAGGTTCATCGCTCCTGGCATCTCTCGCTCAGCGGGCGCCGGTCTTCGGCGGCCGGCGGGACCTTGCGTCCATTCGGGCCGTCGCCCCGCAGGCCCGGAGCGGTTCATGGTTCCCCGACGATTGGAAAGTGGATGAAGCGTCTGACAGCCGTTGTCGCCATGGGCGTCTCCGCCGCCGTCATGGCGGCCGGTGCGGCGGCCGCCGCGCCGACGCCGGGGCACGGGCTGCGTCCCGGTGAGGCGTACGCCGGGGCCGGCAACCCCGAGCGACGGGCCGGCGGGGTCGGGGCCGCGCAGGTCCCGGCCGGGCTGAAGGGCGTGGACGTCTCCAGCTACCAGGGGCCGAACGTCGACTGGGCGGCGCTCAAGCAAAACGGCGTGCGCTTCGCCTTCGTCAAGGCCACCGAAGGCGCCAAGGTCAAGGGCGACCCCGACAGCGGCTACGTCAACCCCTACTTCAAGGACCAGTACAACGGGGCGCGCAAGGCCGGCCTGATCCGGGGCGCCTACCATTTCGCCCTGCCGCACAAGTCGGGCGGCGCCCGGCAGGCGGACTACTTCATCAACAACGGCGGCGGCTGGAGCACGGGAGGCGGGACGCTCCCCGGCGTGCTCGACATCGAGTTCAACCCCTACGACAACGGGCTGGACACCTGCTACGGCCTCAAGCCCGCCCAGATGGTCGGCTGGATCCGCGCCTTCAGCAATCGTTACCGCAAGCGCACCGGCCGTTACCCCATCATCTACACCAACGCCTACTGGTGGAACAAATGCACTAACAACAACACCAGTTTCGGCAACCACCCCCTCTGGCAGGCGCACTACGGCTCTGGGCCCGTCACCCCGCCCGCCGGATGGAAGACCTACACCTTCTGGCAGTACGCGGCCGGCACCGGCGCCACCGGCAACCCGAGCGTCTTCAACGGCTCCCTGAAAGCCCTGCGCAAGCTCGCCGCCCAGGCCCGCACCGGCTTCACCAAGGTGAACGCCGGCCCCGAGCCCAGGAAGAAGGGCAAGAAGCTGACCGTCGTGGGCCGGCTTCACTACCACAACGGCACCGCCTGGCGTCCCCTGGCCAAGCGGAAGGTCTCCATCTGGTTCCGGGCGCGCGGCACCTCCAAGTGGGTCCGCAAGGCCGTCGTGACGACCAACGGCAAGGGCCGGTTCCGCCGGAAGTTCATCGCCCGGAAGGGCGGCTACTGGCGCGCCAAGTTCGCCGGCGGCCCCAAGTTCTTCGGCGTCACCAGCGGCAGCGACTACGTCGACGTCCGCTGACGCCCGTTCCTCAGCCCCCCGGTGGACGGCGCCGTCCACCGGGCGGACCGAACCTTTTTCAACATGTGCCCTCCCGCGCTCTGGGCGCGGGAGGGCACTGCCCGATTCTGCATCGTCCCAGGTCACGGCGTTGTTCCGGGTGCGGTGACCGGTACGGGCGAAGCATGGAAAGAAACCAGTTATCCACAGCCTGTGGATTTTTCGGGCATTCATGACAAGAGCGTGGCGCCCGGCCCCACTCACCCGCCTCGGTGGCCTCGCGCAACGCATCAGTGAGCCTGATAACGGGCTCACACCGGGGTGAAGACGACGTGCCGCATGCAGGGCACCGTAAGGAGGGCAGGCGCCCACCCGGCTGGGCACCTGGGTGCCTGACTCACTTGAGCTGCGATTGTGCACAGGCCTGGTGCGGCGGGCGGTAAGGACCGTGCTCCAACCCCTTAGGCCGCCTCCCCGCGAGGCTCTAACACAAGCGAGGTCCCGGCCCTACGGTGGGAAATGCGCGACTCTCACCGAAAGGGCGGGACCTATGCGTGACCGTAGCACCGAACCGGTCGATCCGAACCTGCCGGTCGGCAAACGAATCCAGTACTACCGGACCAAGCGGGGCATGTCCTGCGAAGTGCTTGGCGGGCTGGTCGGCAAGACCGGCCGGTGGGTGCGGGCAGTCGAATCCGGCCGGCTTCAGACGCCCAAGCTGCCGGTCCTGCTGGCGATCGCCGAAGCGCTCAAGATCCGCGACCTCGGGCAGCTCCTCGGCGGGCAACCCATGCCGACCAGCACCTTCCGCGGCCCCGGTCATCCGGCGCTGCCGGCCGTCCGGGACGCGATCAACGCCATCGGCGTACCGGACACCGCCCCGCCCCGCCTTGACCACCTGGCCGCACGGGTGGCCGCCGCATGGCGGGCCCGGCACGCCGCCCCCGACCATCGCACCGTGCTGGGCGGGCTGCTGCCGGAGCTGATCCGCGACGCCCGGCACGCCGCTTACGCCTACGGCGGAGACGACCGCAGACGGGCTCTGGCACTGCTGGCCGAGGTGTACAACCTCACGCAGTTCTTCGTCGCCTACCAGCCCGACAGCGGCCTGCTGTGGCGGGTGGCCGAGCGGGCGCTGCTGACCGCGCAAGAGGCCGAGGAACCCCGGACGATCGGCGGGGCGGTGTGGCTGCTGGCCGAAGCCCACCGGGACGCCGGCGACCTGGATGCGGCCGAACAGGTCATCCGTGACGGCATGGAGCTGCTGCGGCCACGTCTGGAGCAAGGGGGCGATGACCTTCGCGCCATGTGGGGAGCGCTGCACGCCGCCGCCGCGTACACCGCGGCCCGGGCCGGGCAGAAGGGCACGGCGTGGGGCTGGTGGGACCGGGCAGAGGAGATCGCCCGGTCCCTGTCCGCCGACCATTACGACCCGCTCACCTCGTTCTCCCGGGTGGTGATGGGCGCCCACGCCGTCACGCTCGCGGTGGAGCTGCGGCAGAGCGGAGAAAGCCGCCGCCAAGCGGCCCGGCACGCCGCCGCCGCGATCCCCTCCCAGCCCCGCCGCGGCCGTCACCTGGTCGAAGTGGCGCGTGCCTGGCAGACGGCCGGTGACCACGCCGCCGCGGTCGATGCGCTGGCGGACGGGTACGCGACCGCGCCGGAGACGATCCGGTTCAACGGCTACGCCCGGCAGATGATCACCGAGTACGCGGGCAAGCCCGGCCCGCTGCGGGCACCGGCGCGGGACCTGGCCGAACGGGTGGGACTGCTGGTGTGACCTTCAGGTGCCACGAACCATGGCACTCCGTGGCCAATCGGAAGCGGATTGTGTTGTGAGACACAAGCGACCCCGGCCTGCTGGGCGAACAGCGGGGAACTCCCGGACCTGGCCACGAATGGAGGTCGTGGTTGAGTACGACGGTACCCCACACCAGATCACCAGCCCATGCCCCTGAGCCCACCGCCGCAGACGCATGTGGCCCGGATGTGTTGGCTGATCTGCAGCGTCAGATCGGCAGGCAGTGGCTGGTCTGGTACGGGCACCACACCCGCCATTGGTGGGCGATGCCCCGCCCGCCCTACCCCTGGTTCGGGCTGGTCGAAGGCCGCACCCCGGCTGATCTGCCGGCCCGGGTCCGCGAGGTCCAGGCCTACTACGGGCCCAGCCGGGGGATGCGATGACGGCTTCTCTCGACGGGCTTGAGCTGTTTCCGTGGGAAGTCCGCGGCGAGGACGGGGAGATCCACGAAAGCGGAGTGTCGGGCGACTGGGCGGCGGCGTCCCGGGCGGCGATCCGGGCACTGGAGACCCGGCCGGCGGGCTGGACGGCTTGCGTCTGGTCGGCCCGCCTCAATCCCCTGGAGTACGACTACCGGAAAGTGATCGGCCGGGGGAGCGGCAAGCAGGCTCGGCCGGGGTCATCTGGAGGACCGGCCGGGGCGGCGGCCCGGTTCCCGACTCGCCGGGCCGCCGCCCCGCAACGTCGCGGGATCAGGCGCGGGTGATCTCGACCATCTCAAAGTCGGACTTGGCCATCTGGCAGTCCGGGCAGCACCAGTCGTCGGGGATGTCCTCCCAGCGGGTGCCGGGCGGGATGCCCTCCTCCGGCCATCCTTCGGCCTCGTCGTAGATCCAACCGCACCCCAGGCACTGCCAGGTCCGGTAGGGCTGCTCGCTCATAGGGGGACCTCTTTCGTTCGATCAGCGGGCGGCGGCGGCGCCGTAGCGGGCCATGAGCTTCTCGCGCTTGGCCGGGTGGACGTTGCAGCGGGTGATGTCGCCGTCGTAGTGCTCCAGCAGCCGCTTGTCCATGACGCGGAACCACCACGGCGGCACCAGGGCCCGCAGGATCATCGTGGCGTAGCCGGCCGGCAGCTGCGGGGCCTCGGGGAAGTGCCGCAGCATCTGGTAGCGGCGGCCGGGGTTGGCGTGGTGGTCGGAGTGCCGCTGCAGGTTGTACAGCAGCACGTTGGAGGCCACCCGGTTGCTGTTCCAGCTGTGGGCGGGGGTGGTGCGCTCGTACCGCCCGCTGGGGAGCTTCTGCCGCAGCAGCCCGTAGTGCTCCAGGTAGTTGACGACCTCCAGCATCATGAAGCCGAGGACCGCCTGCAGGATCAGGTAGGGCAGCAGCTCGATGCCGAAGGCCAGGCACAGGGCGCCGAACAGCGCGGCCGTCGCCAGCCAGCCCTGGATCATGTCGTTGCGCAGGCTGATCGGGCCCTTGCCCTGGCGGGCCAGCCGCTTCTTCTCCAGCTGCCAGCAGGAGCGCAGGCCGCCGAAGACGGTGCGGGGCAGGAACCGGTAGAACGACTCGCCCATCCGGGCGCTGGCCGGGTCCTCGGGAGTGGCCACCCGGACGTGGTGGCCGCGGTTGTGCTCGGCGACGAAGTGGCCGTAGCCGGTCTGCGCCAAGGTGACCTTGGCCAGGAAGACCTCGACCTTCTCCTTGCGGTGCCCCATCTCGTGGGCGGCGGCGATGGCGATGCCGCCCACCGCGCCGATGGTGGTGGCGAACCCGATCCGGTCGATCACCGACATCGAGTCGCGGACCAGGATCGCGCAGCCGACGATCAGTGAGGCGTACTGGATCGGGATGTACAGGAGGTTGGCCCACATGTAGAAGCGGTCGTTCTCCAGCCGCTTCATCGCGCTCTCGGGCGGGTTGGTGGGGTCCTCACCGAAGAACCAGTCGAAGAACGGGAAGATCACGAAGATCGCTATCAGCCCGAACCACCAGAACAAATCCAGCCCGGTGAGGTTGACCAGCCCCCACGCCCCGAAGGGGATCGCCGGGACCAGCAGGCCGAGCAGCCACAGGTACCGCTTGGGGTCCTTCCATTCGCCGTCGGCAGCGCCGGAACCGCGCACCTCGACGTCGGCGGCCACCGTCATGACCATCACCTGCCTTACAGGTTTGAAATTTCTGTCCAGAAACTAGACATCTGCCTAAAAAGTGTCAATTGTGACCCTGGTCACAACGGTGGGCTGTAAGCAGGCGGTCTTCGCTCGTCACCAGGGACGTGATCGGCCGGGCGTCTACGATGGCCGTGAGATGACGCGCTACCGAGAATCGGTCCGATCGCTGCTCCGCGAGCGCCTGCTGGACGCCGCCTATGAACTGGTGGCCGCCGACGGGTGGGACAAGATGCGGATGACGCGTCTGGCCATCGCCGCGGGGGTGAGCCGGCAGACCGTCTACACCGAGTTCGGCAGCCGGGAGGCGATCGGCGAGGCGCTGATCATGCGCGAGGTGGAGCGCTTCCTGGTGGGCATCCAGGAACAACTGGACGCCAACACCGCCGACCTGCGCGCCGCGATCACCGCCGGAGTGCGCTTCACCCTCCAGCAGGCCGCGGACAACCCCCTGATCAAAAGCGTCCTCACCAACGCCCGAAGCGGCAACGAGGGCCTGCTGGCACTGCTCACGGTCCGCTCCGACCAGCTGCTGAACGCGGCGCAGACCATGCTCGACGCCTACGTGGCCGACGTCTGGCCGGAGATGGACCCCGCCTCCCGCAGCCTGGCCATCGAAGCGGTCGTCCGGATCACCCTCAGCCACATCGTCCAGCCCGGCGGCTCAGCCGAGGAGACCGCCCGCCGCACCGCCGAGATCGTCATGCGGGTGGCCCAGATATCCGACGACTGACCACCCGCGTCCGGGAGGTTCTCACCCGGGCGGGGTCCGGTGCCCACGGGACGTCCGCAGGCCCGTGGGTATGTGCAGAGATCATGACCGAAGTGGATTTGTCCGCGGCCGCGTCCTTCATGGCCGCGCACGCGCGCATCCTGGACCGCCGCCGCTTCCAGTTGATCACCGGGGAGGGCGACCCGTCCGCCGTCCTGGCCGCCCTCGACGGCTACCGCAATCCCGACGGCGGCTACGGCTGGGGACTGGAACCCGATCTGCGCTCCCCCGAAAGCCAGCCCGCCGGCGCCCTGCACGCCCTGGAGGTCTACGCCGACGCGGCCCCCGCCAAGTCCCCGCATTCGGCGGCCCTGTGCGACTGGCTGGAAGCGGTCTCGCTGCCGGACGGCGGCCTGCCCTTCGCCCTGCCGGTCACCGACCCCGCAGGCTGCGCCCCCTGGTGGGTGCGGGCCGACCCGGCGACGTCCTCGCTGCACATCACCGCCGCCGTCGCGGGCATGGCCCACCGGGTGGCCGCCACCGACCCGGCCGTGGCCGAGCACCCCTGGCTCGCCCGCGCCACGGACTACTGCCTGCGGGCCATCGACGCCATCGACACCGCCCCGCCGGCCTTGGAGCTGATGTACGCCCTGCAGTTCCTGGACGCCGTCCACGACACCCGCCCCGAGGCCCCGCCCCTGCTGACCCGCCTGGGCGCCTACCTTCCCGCCGATGGAATCCTGCACGTCGAGGGCGGCACCGAGAACGAAGCGCTGCGGCCCCTGGACTTCGCCCCCCTGCCCGGACGTCCCGTCCGGGCACTGTTTCCCGCCGAGGTCGTGGCCGGGGAGCTGCGCCGGCTGGCCGCCGCCCAGCAAGGCGACGGCGGCTGGCCGGTCGAGTACACGGTCTTCTCCCCGGCCTCCGGTCTCGAATGGCGCGGCTACCTCACCGTCCGCGCCCTATGGCTGCTCAGCCGCAACCGCTGAACGCAGCAGGGCGTCGTGGCGGCTGTGGGTGCTGTCACCGCGCTGCTCGCGGACCATGCGGCGGCCAGGGCGGTGCGCTGCCCGTACAGGAAGGGGCGGTCAGCGGGGGACGTGCGGGTCCCAGATGTCGAAGACATTGGGCTTGCCCGCGGCGAAGCGGGCGTCGTCATCGTCGTGGAGGGGCTTGAAGACATTGGGCTTCCACGGCTTGTACAGCTTGGCCGGGGGCTCGGAGACCCCGGAGGCCTCCAGGACGGCGTTGGCGGCCTTGCGTCCGGCCTCGTTGGCGCCCTCCATGGTGGCCAAGTTGATGTCGGCCTTCACGTAGTCGGAGGCCAGGAACAGGTTGGGCACCTTGGTGGCCGCCTCGGGCCGCAGGTACCAGGAGCCGGGCTTGTTGATCAGCAGCGGCTCGTCGTTGGCGACGTGCGGGGTGCCGTTGCCGGTGATGGCCGGGTCGAGGAAATAGGAGTGGATGTTGGAGTCGGTCAGCCGGAGCCGGCCGAACGGGATGGCCCGGCGCAGCTGCTCGACCACCTCGTTGAAGATCTCCTCGGTGGTGCAGTCGCGGGCGGGCTTGCGGTAGATGACGCCGGGCACGTCCCAGGCGGAGATGTCGATGGACAGGCAGTCGTTGACGTTGCCGTCGCCGTAGGTGGTGCCGAACTTCTCCTTCCAGAACTGGGCCTGGCTGGTGGAGGTCAGCGCCCACGGCTGGGCCGCGTAGGCGACGTGGCCCTTGGCCAGGTCGATGGGCTTCTTCAGGTAGATCATCAGCCCGTTCATCCAGTCCACCGACAGCTCCCGCAGGGTGCGCAGGCTCGGGTCGATGGCCAGGATGTCGTCGTTGAGCAGCGGGACGGCGCGTTCCAGCGGCACCGCCAGCACGTGGTGGTCGGCCTGTACGGTCTCGGTGCTGCCGTCGGCCCGGGTGATCTGGGCGTCGCTGATCTTCCCGCCGGCGACGTTGAGACGGGTCAGCGTGGCGTTGATCTCGAACTTGACGCCCAGGGAGCGCAGGTAGGCCACCTAAGGGTCGATGAGCGCCTCGTTGGTGGGGCCGTTCAGCAGCCGGTCGGGCGCCTCGTAGCCGCCCAGGCCCAGGGTGCTGTAGACCCATGCCTCGGCCATCAGCCCCATGGTGTGGGCGTTGGCCTTGTCGGCCTTGGCCGCCACCAGGGCGGTGGTGAACATGTCGACGAGGAACTCCTTGTACCCCTTCGACTTGCCCTCGGTCTTGACGAAGTCGTAGAAGCTCATGTGCTCCCACTGCTTGAGCCGGCGCTGCGGCCCGCCGGCGACGAAGGCGATCATCTTCTGCAGGAAGAACGCCGCCTCATGCGCCGGGATGAAGGTGATGACCGAGACCGCCGAGCGCAGGAACTGCAGGGATTCGGGGCTGAGGGTGCCGATGATGCTGCCGTGCGCCGGGATCGGGATCTTGATGCCGTTGTAGAAGGCCACGACCTCCTTGCCGGCCACGAAGTTGTCGTAGGCGGTCCCGCCGCCGGGCAGCGGGATGCGCTTCATGGTGTCGGGGATGTTCTGGTAGAAGCCCGGGAAGAAGCGGAAACCGTGCTCGGCGGGCAGGTCCTTGCGGCCGCCGGAGCCGGTGCCGGGGGCGGGGAAGCTGCGGCATTTGCCGCCCCAGGCCTTGCGTTCGTAGATGGTCACCGCAAAGCCGCGCTCGGCCAGCTCGTGGGCGACGGTCAGACCGTCATCCCACCGCCGAACACCGCCACGCGGTGGCCTGCGGCGGTCTTGCACCGGGAGCGGGCCAGGGCCGGGGCGGCCTGCCCGATGCCCAGGGCACCGGCCGCGGTGAGGGCACCGGCGGCGGCCAGCGTGCCGGTGACGAACTTGCGGCGGCCGATCTCGCCCGTGCCTTCGGTCGATCCGTTCGGGGTGTGGTCGTCCACAGCACACTCCTCACAGGGGGCGGATAACCGACACTGATGTCGGTTATGGAAGGGTGCGCCCCACTATGAAGAAGCCGCCGCGGCGCGTCAAGCCCCGCGGCGGCCGCCGAAGCCGAGCAGAGGCGGACCTAGCGGACGTTGCCCAGCCCGGTCCACAACAGTCGCATCGCGCCCTCCACCAGCATCGATCTGGGCATCTCCGGGTGGCGCTCCCACCACTGCGCCACCCCGTCCAGACCGGCGATGAGGAGTTCCACCATCGCCTCGGCGATCGGCTCTTTGGGGTCCACGCCGACTGCGCGCATGTCGTTGGCCAGCAGCGCCGTGACCACCTGTGCGTGCGATTCGCGGATGCCGCGCCGGACGGTGCTGATCTCCGGATCGGCCTCGTCCGCCTGGCCGAACAGCAGCTTGCGAGCCTCTGGACGGCTTTGCGCGAAGCTGAAGAACGCATCGATCGTCGAGCGCATCCGCTCTTCGGGGGTGCCTGAGCCGGTGATGCGGGCGCCCACGTACTCCATCAGCGCCGCGTTCTGCTCCTGCATGACCGCCAGCAGCAGCACCCGCTTGGAGGGGAAGTGGTCATACAGCACCGTCCGCGCCACCCCGGCCACTTTGGCGATCTCCCCCAGCGAGGCGGCGTGGTAGCCCTTGCCGGCGAAGACCTTCAGCGCCGCCTCGATGATCGTCGCCCGGCGGGCCGGCGCGCGCAGCCGCGACTTGGACGCGGTTTCCCCCATGCTCTTGACTCCCTCTCTCCGTTGAGTCCACCCTAACCGACACATCTGTCGGTTAAGACACGTCCCGCCGGGGGCGGCACGACCCGGCGCCGGGTTGTGCGTGGACGCCGAGGGAGCCGCACATGAGGCGCAGGAACTTGTCGATCGCCATCGTCGGAGCCGGGTTCAGCGGCATCTGCCTGGCCATCGGCCTGAAGAAAGCGGGCTTCGCCGACTTCGTCATCTTCGACCGGGGGAATGGCCCCGGCGGGGTCTGGCGCGACAACACCTACCCGGGCGCCGCCTGTGACGCCCCCTCCCACCTGTACTCCTTCTCCTTCGAACCCAACCCCGACTGGTCGCGCCGCTTCGCCGAGCAGCCCGAGATCCTGGACTACCTGCGGCACTGCGTCACCAAGTACGTGCTGACGCCGCACCTGCGGCTGCGCACCGGGGACGGCGAGACCGGCGAGTACGGCCTACTGGTCGCCGCCTGCGGACAGCTCAGCAACCCCGCGGTGCCCGAGCTGCCCGGCATGGACGCCTTCACCGGCACCATGTTCCACTCGTCCCGCAGATCCGCGCCGACTCACCAAAGGCACTCGGTCGGCTGCCGGGAGCGACGCGGGGCGGCGCCGCTTCGCCCGGCCGGGTGTGCGGGAGCCCGCACCATTAGGGACGGTACATCGCCGCATTGGTGGTGACCGAAAAGACACTCCCGGTGCCTGCCGTGCCGGCCTTCTCGCCGCCGAATTGCAGCGCCGCGGCTACCCGCTTGACTGCACCCCGGCCGCTGGCTTGGCCCTGAGGCCGGGGATCGGGAGCAGGTGGAACCCAGGGGCCGGTCGGTGCGCTAGAGCGCACGTCCCAGCGAGGCGTCGAAATGTCCCCGCTGAACAGCGTTTTCCGGTAAGTTCTTCCCTCTGTCAATAAATGTCCACTATTTGTGTCGGCTGGTACTTGTATGCCGGGCACTCGAGTGAGTCTTCACCATGGGTAAGCCGAGAGGACCCCGCTTTAGCGGCAGGCGGGATGGCAGAAGAGGCGGCAGGGAAGGCGGCCCGGGAAGCACCCTCTTTGAGAAGGCCGCAGGCGAGCTGTTTTCGACCCCCAGGCGCAGCGGAAACGGCGGCGGGCCCTCCCTCCCGCCTCCCGGATCTCGGCCCAAGCCGACCGGACGCCCCCCGGGGACCCCGCGCCGGGGAGGCTCCCCGCAGTCGCAAGCGCGCCCCATCGACCGGACCCCCAAGGGCGGGGACCCGATCAGCATCGTCACCGGCGACGTACTGCTGGCGCAGCGGGACGTGGCCTGGCCGGCGGTGCTGCCGCTGGTCCTGGAACGGGCACACGTGTCGTCCTACCGGGCGGGGCGCTGGTTCGGCCTCTCCTGGGCGTCCACCCTGGACCAGGCGCTGGAGATCGACAGCCAAGGGGTGCACTTCCTCGGCGCCGGCGCGACTGTCTGCAGCTATCCGCACATTCAGGCTCCAGACGCGGCGGCCATGCCGAGCGCCGGCCCCCGGCACCCGCTCACCCTGACCCCGGACGGCGGCTACCGCCTCACCGATCCCCGCTCGGGCCGTACGCTGCACTTCCCACCGCCCAGTGAGGAGACCGGCTGGTCGCGGCTCCCCCTGACGGCCATCACCGACCGCAACGGCAACCGCATCGACCTGATCTACCGGGACCGTCTCCTCGCGGAAGTCCGCCACTCGGCCGGTTACCGGATCCTCATCGACACCGCCCCCGTGGGGCGGCACGGCCATCGCATCACCGCGCTGCGCGCCGCCGACGGCACCACCCTGGTCCGCTTCGGGTACGACCCGGACTCCGGCGACCTGACCGAGGTGACCGACTCCTCCGGCATCCCCCAGCGCTTCTCCTACGACGCCGAACACCGCCTGACCGGCTGGATCGACCGCAACGGCCACTGGTACCGCTACACCTACGACGAGCAGGGACGGGCCGTCCGCGGTGAGGGCTCCCAAGGCAGGCTGAACGCCGTCTTCTCCTACGACGTCGGCAACCGCCGCACCGTGGTCACCGACGCACTCGGCCACAGCACCGTCTACCGCTACAACGAGCGCGACCAGATCGTCGAGGAGACCGACCCGCTGGGCGCGGTGACCCGTTTCGAATGGGACGAGTACGACCGGCTGCTGTCGCGCACCGACCCGCTCGGCCACACCACCCGCTTCCGCTACGACGACCGCGGCAACCTCCTCCAGGTGCGCTACGCCGACGGGACGGTGTCGGCCGCCGAGTACAACGAGCTGAACTTGCCGACGCGCATCGTCCAGCCCGACGGTGCGGTCTGGCGGATGGAATACGACGACCGCGGCAATCTGACCCGCCAGACCGATCCCACCGGGGCGGTCACCGCGTTCACCTACGACGACCGCGGCGGGCTGCTCTCAGTCACCGACCCCCTGGGCCACACCAGCCGGGCCGAGCTCAACGCCGCTGGCCTGCCGCTGACGATCACCGACGCCCAGGGCGGCATTTCCCACCGGTCCTATGACGCGATGGGACGCCTTGTCCGCTACACCGACCCCACGGGAGCGGTCACCGCGCTCTCCTGGACGGTCGAAGGCCGCCTGACCTCACGGACGCTGCCTGACGGCACCGTCGAGCACTGGCGCTACGACGGGGAGGGCAACCTGGTCGAGCACACCGACCGGCTCGGCCAGACCACCCGCACCGAGTACGGCCCACTGGACCTGCCCGCCGCGGTGGTCCGCCCGGACGGCTCTCGCCTGACTTTTGAGTACGACGGTGAGCTGCGCCTGACCACCGTCACCACTGACACCGGGCTGACCTGGCGCTACACCTACAACGCGGCCGGCCATCTGGTCGGCGAGACCGACTTCAACGGCCGCAGCATCGCCTACACCACCGACGCCGCCGGACGGCTGATCGCCCGCACCAACGGCGCCGGTCAAACGGTCGGCTACGTCCGCGACCCCTTCGGGAATGTCGTGGAAAAGACCGCCGACGGCCGCACCACCACGTTCGCCTACGACGCGATGGGCCGGTTGGTCCGCGCCTTCGGCTCCGGCATCGAGCTGAAGATCCACCGCGACCTGCGGGGCCGGGTCCTCGCCGAGACCTGGAACGGGGCCACCACCGCCTACACCCGCGACGCCGTGGGCCGCGTCATCGCCCGGCGCACTCCCTCGGGAGCCCAGACGGCCTGGTCCTACACCCCCACCGGCCTGCCCGCTGTGCTGCGGACGGGCGATCACACCCTCACGTTCGCCTACGACGCCGTCGGCCGGGAGACCCAGCGCGTCATCGACGCCGCCGTCGTCCTCGCCCAGCAGTGGGACGTCGTCGGTCGCCTGACCGGCCAGACACTGTGGGGCGCCCCCGCCCCCGGCACCGACCGGGCGCGCTTGCTGCAGCACCGCACCTATGCCTACCGCCCTGACGGCAACTTGACAGGTGTCACCGACCGCCTCGTCGGCGACCGCGTCTACAGCCTGGACGCCAGAGGTCGCATCGCCGCGGTCACCGCCCATGGCTGGAGCGAACGCTACGCCTACGACGACATGGGCAATCTCACCCATGTCGCCGGCTCGGCCGCCGTCCCCGACCAACAGCCGGAGACGGGAGCGCGCGAGTACACCGGCACTCTCGTCCGTACGGCCGGCCGCACCCGCTACGAGCACGACGCCCAGGGCCGCGTCGTGCTCCGCGAGCAGGTCACATTGTCGGGCAAACGCCGCCGCTGGCGTTTTCACTGGGACGCCGACGACCGTCTCAGCGCCGTGGACGTCCCCGACGGCTCCCGCTGGTACTACCACTACGACCCGCTCGGCCGCCGCGTCGCCAAACAACAGCTCACCGCCGACGGCACCACCGTCCTGCAGTCCTACACCTACGTCTGGGACGGCACCCGCCTGGCCGAGCAGACCCACCGCGTCCACGACCCCCGCCGTCCCACCGTCCAGGCCACCACCTGGACCTACGAGCCCGACTCCCACAGGCCCGTCACCCAGACGGAGCGCATTCCCGCGGCCACCGCCTCCCAGGAGTGGATCGACCGCCAGTTCTACGCCATCGTCACCGACCTCGTCGGCACCCCCCACTGAGCTGGTCGCCTCCGACGGCACCGTGGTCCCCACCCCCGCCACTCCGTGGGGCACGGCCCTGACCCGGCACCCCTGCTCGCTCCGCCTGCCCGGCCAGTACTACGACCCGGAGACCGGCCTCCATTACAACTACCTTCGTTACTACGACCCCGTCACAGCCGGTTATCTCTCTCCCGACCCCCTGGGACTCACTCCCCAGCCCAATCCGCACGCTTACGTCCTCAATCCCACGACCTGGTACGACCCGCTGGGGCTCACTCCGCACGACTACGGCTTGAATGAGCCCATCAGGCTCTACCGGGCCCCGCAGAGAGCGAATCAAGAAAGAGAGAGGTACGGACCCGATCCCCGCAACCATATGGGTGGTGATGGGCATGCGTACTTCGGAGGACAACCAGAGGTCGCGCGACAATATGCCGGCAACGGGGGGCGCGCGGACGGCTTTTATGAATATGAGATGAAGCCGGGATTTTTGGAGGAGTTTCCACCAGGAAAATATATGCGCGTGCATGATGGCAAGGAGGGGCAGACCGAGTGGTTCATTCCATGGCATGAGATTGAGAAGTTCAATTCCTATATCAATAGGAGTAGGTGGCACGACAGCGTTGGGGAATGGTCTCTTCCGAGAGAAGAGTGGTGATGTTTCAGTGACTTGTTCCTGGTGGTGGGGCGAATGCTTAGCGCTCTGCGGATGAGTTGTGAGTCGGAGTGGTGCGAGGCATGACATCGCCAGTGCCTTTGTTTTCAGAAATTTGGGGTTCACGCTGGAATATTTGCCCCGTGTGCTCCGGTCACGGGGAATGAACTCTGATGTCGTGCTGTCTTGTTCGGCTTCAAGGAGGGGCGCTGTTCGCGATCGCCGTTTTCGATGTTCCGCTCGCCGACATGAGTTCAAGGTTTTTCGGAAGGAGAGATTTCATGGCCGATTTGGAGCGTCTGAAGTCTTACAGGGCGGGCATGATCGTCACCGGCAGGGTGAGATCCCTGGAGCGCTTCGGTGCCTTCGTGGATCTCGGAGGCGTCGAGGGGCTGCTCAAAACCCACAATATTTCCTGGCGTCCCATCGAATATCCCTCCGATGTGCTTTCCGTTGGGAAAGAGGTGACGGTCAAGATCCTCGATGTGGATCTCCAGCGAGGACAAATCTCGCTCTCCTTGAAGGATCTGCAACCCGACCCCATGATACCGCTCAAGGAAAAGGTTGGTTCCGTGGTGACCGGAAAGGTCGTCAAGATAGTTCCGTTCGGTATTTTTGTGCAGATCGAAGAGGGGCAGCTTGGTCTGCTCATGAATTCGGAGTTCACCGGCCCGGGAGCGCCTCCTCGTCCCGAGATCGGGGAGGAGATCCAGGTGAGAATAGCCGATGTCGATCTTGATTCGCGGCGTATCAGGCTCTCCCTGCCATGACCCCTTTCCCGGCACTTTCCCCGGCCCCCGGTGCGAGGCGGTGCGCTCACAACCGAGCGGCATGGACAACCGACGATCCCGAAGATCTACGCGTGACCTCGGGCATCGCCCCGACTGCAAGGCCTCCGCATGCCACCTGCGAAGATGGCGTGTTGGAAAAGATTCATCGTCGCCCTGGCCTGAGCGCTGGAAGTCTCGGCGGCCGATCTGCTCGGGGGGCCGGCCCCGGCAACGGGAGTTCGGCGATGTGGTCAACCTGCGGAAGCTCTGCTGGAGTCCGGTGGGCGATCCGGCGGATGTGCCCGGCTCGGCCGCTGGACACCTTGGCGGACCCGGCGGCCGGACCGATCGCGCACGTCGGCGGGCCGCTGACCATGCGGCTCTGACGACGGTGTCGCCGGGGCGCTGGCCGAACCCCAGGTGCACGCCGCCACCGGAGACAGCGAGCCAAGGCGTTGCGGCTGCTGATCGGTCTGCTGACCTGGGCGACGTTCACCCTGCGGCACCTGGAGCGGACCGCCGCGGAGCGGGCCATGCAAGCGGCCCGTACCCGCAATGACCCGGTGATGGGCGGCGCGGCGACGTTCGCTCGCGCCCACTGCCGGCCGTCCGCGGCGCTGCCGCGGACGCTGCGAGGCGCGGCCGCAGCGGCGGACTGCTTGGAATCGTGACTGAGAGCCGAAGAGCGGTACGGCTTCGAAATGCCGGGGATGCTGTGGCTGGGCGAGGCTGAAAGCGCAGATCGCGGCGACCATGCCCGCGCCGCCGATCAGGCGGACGTCCGGACGCCTTTTAACGGTTCGGACCCGGCAATGGGCACGTGGCGGGCGATGCTCGCGGTCGAGGCCGGTGACCCGGAGCGGACGTTGCAGGGCGCCGCGAAGGCCGATCCGGCCCGGATCGTCAGCCGAGGCCACCGAGCCGCATCGGCGATCGAGCCGGCTCGTGTGGGTCATGCTGGGCGATGAGAACGGCGCAGCAGGGGAACCTGTGCCGGACCGAGCGGCTCGAGGCGGCCCGCGCCCACACAAAACGCCCTCGTGCGGGAACCGGTGGCCGACCTGTTCGACGAGGCGCTCAGGTGCGACCTGCGCGGACTGACGTGGCGCATGAACCTGATCTGAAGTGGGTTTCCGCGCGGAAACACCGCTCCCGCCATCGGCGCCTATCGCGCCCAGAACGAGCGGCCCTGGACGATGCCGTGCCCCTCGTGTCCAGGCCTAGGCCCGGACGTGGGGGTCCGAACCTTCACAACGAACGCATTCCAATTCAGAACACCAGCCCATCTTCCGGCCCATACCGCCGTCCCCACTGCCGTGGATGCGTTCGGCCTGGACGCCCTGGCTGATCTGCAACGGCGGAGTGGCACTCAGTGGATCCTCGGCACGGTCGGCGCACTCTTTGGTATGCCGTGTCCTGCACGGCGATGAAGGCGGCGTTCACGTCTACTGCTGGCAGAATGAGCAGAACGTGCCGGGAATCCCGGCCTACCGGGGAAAGATCGATGTTCCCTCGGGGGTGCTCACTCTCGGTGACGCGGTGGGCGAGCGGACGGTGCGGGCGGACGTGGGCGCCGGTACGCACGATGTGGCGGTCTATATCGACCGGCCGGCCGAGGCCACGCGGGTGGACGTCGTCTTGAGCTGAGGTTTTCTCAACGAAAGTCGCCGCCGGGTGTCGCCCGGCAAGCAGGACGGCTTGGACGAGGGTGCCGATCCGGCCGGGACTCCAGGCGCTTGTTGCAGGGCGCGCCGGCGTCGTTCGAGGCGTGCGGCGGCGCGGGATGCGGATACCGGCGCCCCATCGCAGAAGATGAGCATCCCCAGTGGCCCTGTGACTCGCCGCTTCGGCCCGGCGATGGACCGGCACGTGGTGCGAAGCGAACGCCTCAGGAGGCCGCGGCCACGGTGGCACGAGGAGTGGTCGTGCCTCGAAGATCGGTGTGAAAGCAGCCGCCCAAGGGGAACGGTGAGCGCGTGGGAGTCGCTGCCGTCTCCGGGCTGTGGCGGGGCGCGGGATGAGCCGTGCTTCCGTGTGACCGCTCAGAGGCGGGCGCTTGCTGTGCGCAGCGGTGAAACAGGGAGCGCTCAACCGCCGGCCGGGCGAGCGCGATGAGGCGCCGTGGAACCGGCGAGCCGCCCTGCGCGGCGGGAGGGCTGTCAGGCGACCTGATGGGAGGTAAGCCTGCGGCCCGGCGGGAGGCCCGAGAGGCGGCCGGTGGGTTGGTGGGTCGCGTGGGACTCGAACCCACAACCTACGGATTAAAAGTCCGGAGCTCTGCCAATTGAGCTAGCGACCCGCAGCCAAGGGTACCGAGACTGCGCGGAGGTTCGCACCAGGGTATTCGGCGGGCGGCGGTGCCGTGGGCGGGCGGGGTCGCACCCACGGCACCGCCGGGGGAGGCGCCGTCGCCGGGAGGAGGGGACTACAGGCCCGGGCGGACGGCGCCGTTGAAGTGCCGCTTGTAGTAGGTGCTCAGCTTCACCTTCTGGACGCGCTTGCCGGAGCTGGGGGCGTGGATCATGTAGCCCTTGCCCACGTAAATGCCCATGTGGCTGCGGCCGCTGTAGAAGAAGACCAGGTCGCCCTTGCGCAGCTTGCTGTAGCGGACCTTGCGCTTGACGTGCGCGTAGATCTGGTAGGTGGTCCGCGGCAGCTTCACGCCGGCCTTGCGCCAGGCGCCGCCGGCCAGGCCGGAGCAGTCCCAGGCGTTGGGACCGGTGGCGCCGTAGCGGTAGGGGTCGCCGATCTGGGCGTAGGCGAACTTGACCGCCTTGGCGGCGCGCTTGCGCTGCTTTTTGATCTTGCTCGCCTTCTTCGCGGCGGCCGCCTTGGCCGAGGCGGCGGGCGCCTGTGCGGCCGCCGGAGCGGCGGGGAGGGCGGCGGCCTCAGCGGGGACGGCCGTCACCAGGACGGCGGTGGTGCTCAGGGCGATTCCGCCCAGCGTGCAGCGAACAATACGGGGGGTATACAGGACGACTCCTGACCTCGCGGGTGGGTGCCTACCGGGCAGCCGAAAGCGCCGGACGGAAATGGCCGTCCGTGGCTTGGCTGAAATGGCTTTCCCTGAAACCGCGTCGCTGCGGCGGGCTTTCCCGGCTCCGTGCCTCCGGTCTGCACGGATGCGGCGGTCCGGCGATGACGGCCGAGGCGGTGGAATGGTCGCTCACCGACGGCCGGGCCGGCTGTGTTCACTTGTCGGGCGGCGATCGGGGGCGCCGCTGGACGGGCAGAACGCTAACCACACTTCGCTGAAATCGGCAAATGTCGTCTTGTCACGCAGCGTGCAGAACGGTGTGATCAAGAAATTGATCAAGCTCTGACCTGCGGTTTCGTGGGGTATGTGATCATAATGTGATATGGGTCTCAGTGTGTTGCAGGGGGTGAGACCGGTGTGATCCGGGCCTGGAACCGATACCCGGCAAGGGTATTTCGGGAGGGTTAAGTGATGTTGATCACGAGATGATCACGGAGTGATCGTGTTCGCCGGAATGTTTCCGACATTGACCGATCTGTGATCTGACAGGATGTTTTCCGCTTACCACTCGGAGATGAGTAAGTCCCTCCGCGAATGCGGCGACCAGCCTGGGCGGACGGCTCGGCGGGCGGGTTTTCCGGGGCGCCCCGGGAAACGGCCGTCCGTAAATCCCCGAGGCGCCCGTGCAGAGCGGTGAGCGGGCGTTGTCCCCCGCGGGAGATGGACTTGTCACCCCGGCGTCCGGGCGTGCCGCCCCGGCCGGGCGCGTCCGGCGCGCATGGGGGACGGACATGCGGGTACTGCGTCGCAATGTCCATCGACGGTGCCCGCCGATGGCGTCCGATCGCTCACTGCAAGCCCCAGGGGTGCACATGTCTCAGGCGGATCCGGGGATCGACGGCGGCGCCCTGATCTCCACCCTGAAGCGGGCGGCGGGCGTGCTGCGGGACGCGGGAGTGGAGTTCGCACTGGCCGGCGGGTTCGCCGCCTACGTGCGGGGCGCGGCGATCTCCACCCACGACGTCGACTTCGTGCTGCGCGAGCAGGACGTGGACGCCGCGGTGAGCGCGCTGACCGCCGCCGGGATGCGTCACCGGGAGTGCCCGGAGGAGTGGCTCACCAAGGTCTACGACGGCGACCGGCCCATCGACTTGATCTTCCGGCCGTCCGGGCGCCCGGTGGACGGCGGGATGCTGCAGCGGGCCGAGGAGCTGCCGGTGGCGGCGGTGAGCATGCCGGTGCTGCCCGCCGACGACCTGGTGATCATGCGGCTGCTGGCGTTCACCGAGACGGCCTGCGACTTCAGCGACTTCCTGCACGTGTGCCGGGCGCTGCGCGAGCAGGTGGACTGGCCGAAAGTGGCCAAGGAGACCGCGCACTCCCCGTACGCCTACGCCTTCTTGACGCTGCTGCACCGGCTGGACGTGATCGAGGGGGGATTCCTGTGAGCAAGGCCGAGGACGAGCCGCACTACATGGCCGCCCGCATCCGCGAACGGGTCGCCGAACGAGCGCACGAGCTGGGCATCCAGGTCGACGTCCGCGGGGAGGTGATCTACCTGCGCGGCGATGTGGCCTCCGAGCAGCGCCGCCGGGACGTGGAGGAGGCCGCCCGGGCCGCCGCCCCGGACCGCACCGTCCGCAACGAGCTGTCGGTGGTCTCCTCGGGGGCGCCGGAGGGAGAGGAGCGCCTGTCATGATCCGCGTGGCGGCGGTGGGGGACATCCATGTCGGCCCGGACGTGGCGGGCCGGTACCGGGAGCAGCTGGCGGGCCTGGCCGGCCACGCCGACGTGCTGCTGGTGGCCGGGGACCTCACCCGGCACGGCACCGTCGCAGAGGGCCGGATCGCGGTGGAGGAGCTGAGCGCCTGCCCGGTGCCGGTGATCGCCGTGCTGGGCAACCACGACTACCACTCCGACGCCCAGGAAGAGATCACGGCGCTGCTGCGCGAGGCGGGCGTCACCGTGCTGGAGGGGGACTGGACGGTCCTCGAGTGCGCGGGCGTCCGGCTGGGCGTGGCCGGGGGCAAGGGCTTCGGCGGCGGCTTCGCCGGGCGCAGCGCCGGGGAGTTCGGCGAGCCGGAGATGAAGGAGTTCGTCCGCCACACCCGCGAGTTCAGCGAGCGGCTGCACGCGGCGCTGACCGCGCTGGACGAGCACGGCGCGGACGTCAAGATCGCGCTCACCCACTACTCGCCGGTCAAGGACACCCTGGCCGGGGAGCCGCTGGAGATCTACCCGTTTTTGGGCAGCTACCTGATGGCCGAGGCCATCGACCGGGCGGAGGCCGACCTGGCGGTGCACGGCCACGCGCACCGGGGCGCCGAAAAAGGCATGACGGCGGGCGGCGTGCGCGTCCGCAACGTCGCGCTGCCGGTGATCCGCCACGCTTATGCGGTGTACTCCCTGGATGAGACCACGCTGGGACGGCCCGTCCGGTCCGCGTCTCTTTCCCGCTGAGACCCCCGGCGCACGGGTTTAAAACCTCGCCACCGGTCAGGTAGGGGACATGACCGATAAACAGCAGCCCGATCGTTCCAAGTCCCTGGCCGACCGCCGGGCCGAGGCCGGCGCCCCGGTCGATTCCGGCGACGAACCCGACCTGGCCGGCGAGTGGGAGCCCGGCCCCACCGACCCGCCCAACGCCGAGGCCGAAACCCCGGGCGGCGAGGCGGAGGGGTACTCTCCGCAGACCCGCATCCCCTGACGCCGGGCGCGTCCTTACCCCGGGTGGATCTCGCCGCCGGCCGGGACCAGGGTCTGGCCGGTGTAGTAGGACGACATGCGGTCGCTGGCGAAGAAGACATAGGACGGGGCGATCTCATCGGGGTCGGCGGCACGGCCCATGGGCGCCTGCCGGCCGAAGCCCTCCACGCGCTCTTTCGGGAAGGTCGCGGGGATGAGCGGGGTCCACACCGGGCCGGGGGCGACGCAGTTGACCCGGATGCCCTTGTCCATGAGGGTCTGGGCCAGGGACTGCACCAGGTTCATCGCGGCGGCCTTGGAGGCGGCGTAGTCGATGAGCGTCTTGTTGCCGCGCAGCCCGTTGATGGAGCCGGTGACGATGATGGACGAGCCTTCGCCCAGGTGCTCCAGCGCCGCCTGCACGATCCACAGCAGGCTGAACACGTTGACCTCGAAGGTCCGCCGCAGGTGCTCTTGATCGATCTGCCGGACGTCCTCCACCGGGCGCTGGGTGCCGTGGTGCAGCACCAGGACGTCCAGCCCGCCCAGCTCGCGGGCGGCGTGCGCGACGACGCGGCGGCAGTGGCCTGCTGCGGCCAGGTCGCCGCCCAGGGTGAGGCAGCGGCGGCCCTCCCGCTCGACCAGCTCGGCGGTGCGGCGGGCGTCGGCGTCCTCCGACAGGTAGGCCAGCGCCACGTCGGCGCCCTCCTTGGCGAAGGCGACCGAGACGGCCCGGCCGATGCCGGAGTCGCCGCCGGTGATCAGGGCGCGCCTGCCGGCGAGCAGGCCGCGGCCGCGGTAGTCGCGCATCTCGTCCCGGGGCTTAGGTGTCATATCCGGGGTGCGTCCGGGGTAGGGCTGGGTCTGTGCCGGTTGTTCGCTCATGGGGTCCCCTGGGGATGCTCAGATCCGAGACAGTCCCGGTGGTGTTTCTTCTCACCCGGGTGCGAAGAAACGAGACGTTGTGCGTCAGGCGCGTGCCCGGTGGGTGGGGACCCAAACATTCCCGGTAATTTGACCTCTGGGTAACATCAACCCGAACCACATTCGGTCCCTGACGTAAGGTGCTGCTTATGGACCTGAACGGAGTCTCCGCCGTCATCTCCGGGGGCGCCAGCGGCCTCGGTGAGGCCACCGCCCGCGACCTGGCCGCCCACGGCGTCAAGGTTGTCATCGCCGACCTGAACGAGGCCAAGGGCAAGGCGCTGGCCGACGAGATCGGCGGCGTGTTCGTCAAGACCGACGTCTCCGACGAGGCACAGGTGCAGGCCGCCGTCCAGGCCGCCGTGGACACCGGCGCCCCGCTGCGGATCATCGTCAACAGCGCCGGCATCGGCTGGGCCAGCCGCACCGTCAACCGTGACGGCAGCCCGCACGACCTGGCCTCCTTCCAGAAGGTCATCCAGGTCAACCTGGTCGGCACCTTCAACCTGATGCGGATCGGCGCCGCCGCCATCGCCAAGACCGAGCCCGCCGACGCCGACGGCCTGCGCGGCGTGGTGATCAACACCGCCTCCGTGGCGGCCCTGGAGGGCCAGACCGGTCAGGTCGCCTACTCGGCCTCCAAGGGCGGCATCGTCGGCATGACGTTGCCGGCCGCCCGTGACCTGTCGGCGATCGGCGTCCGCGTCAACACCATCTGCCCGGGCATCATCGACACCCCGATCTACGGCGAGGGCGAGGCCGCCGAGGCGTTCAAGGCCAAGCTGATCGCGCCGGTGGTGTTCCCCAAGCGGATGGGCAAGGCCGCCGAGTTCGCCCACCTGGTGCGGGCCCTCATCGAGAACGACTACATGAACGGTGAGGTCATCCGCTTCGACGGCGGCATCCGCTTCCAGCCCAAGTGAGTCGGGAGACCGCATAGATGTCCGATGCAGTTCTGACCGAGACCGAGGGTGCGGTCCTGGTCATCACCATCAACCGGCCCGAGGCCAAGAACGCGGTGAACGCCGCCGTGGCGGAGGGCATCGCCGCCGCCATCGATGAGTTCGAGGGCCGCAAGGACCTGTCGGTCGCGGTCCTCACCGGCGCCGGCGGCACCTTCTGCTCCGGCATGGACCTCAAGGGCTTCCTCAAGGGCGAGGCCCCGTGGGCCGCGGGCCGCGGCTTCGGCGGCATCGTGGAAAAGCCCCCGGTCAAGCCGATCATCGCCGCGGTCGAGGGCTACGCGCTGGCCGGCGGCTGTGAGATCGCGCTGTCCTGCGACATGATCGTCGCCTCCCGGGAGGCCAAGTTCGGCCTGCCCGAGCCCAAGCGCGGCCTGGTGGCGGCGGCCGGCGGCCTGATGCGGCTGCCGCGGCGCATCCCCTACCACATCGCCATGGAGATCGCCCTGACCGGCGACTTCTACGGCGCCGAGCGCATGGCCGAGCTCGGCTTCGTCAACCGGCTCACCGAGCCGGGCGGCGCGCTGGCCGCGGCCAAGGAGCTGGCGCTGAAGATCGGCGAGAACGCCCCGCTGGCCCTGGCGGCCACCAAGCGGATCATCGTCGAGTCGCCGTACTGGTCGGCCGAGGAGATGTGGCAGCGCCAGAACGAGATCTCCGGCCCGGTCTTCGCCTCCAAGGACGCCCAGGAGGGCCCGAAGGCCTTCGCCGAGAAGCGCAAGCCGCAGTGGACGGGCGAGTGACCCTCACCTGAGGGAACGCACACCGGGGCGCCCGGCACCCGCCGGGCGCCCTTTACCGTGTCCAGGCGGCCGTGAGCACGCTTTCAGCTTTCCTTCAGCTTTCTCCCCCACTCTTACGATGAGACGTGGGGGGAGCAGGCCATTGACCGATCGCACCGCGCACCGGCCGCGGCCCCAGCGGGCCGCCGGGGCCCGGCTGCTGGTCGTCGAGGACGACGCCAACATCCGGGAGCTGCTGGCCGGCAGCCTGCGCTTCGCCGGGTTCGAGGTGGTCACCGCCACCAGCGGCACCACGGCGGTGGAGGCCGCCCACCGGCACCGGCCCGATCTGATCGTGCTGGATGTGATGCTGCCGGACTTCGACGGCTTCGCCGTGGTGCGGCGGCTGCGCTCGGGCGGCACCCACACCCCCGTGCTGTTCCTGACCGCCCGCGACGCCGTCGGCGACCGCATCACCGGGCTGACCATCGGCGGCGACGACTACGTCACCAAGCCCTTCAGCCTGGAGGAGGTCATCGCCCGCATCCACGCCATCTTGCGCCGGGCCCGGGGCGGCGCCGCCGAACCGTCCCCCCGCATGGTGTTCGCCGACATCGAGCTGGACGAAGACAGCCACGAGGTCTGGCGGGCCGGCAAGCCGATCTCGCTGTCGCCGACCGAGTTCAAGCTGCTGCGCTACTTCATGGCCAACGCCGGCCGAGTGCTGTCCAAGGCGCAGATCCTCGACCACGTGTGGAACTACGACTTCCGCGGCGACGCCGGCATCGTCGAGTCGTACGTGTCGGCGCTGCGGCGCAAGGTCGACAACACCGAGCCGAGGCTGATCCACACCCTGCGCGGGGTCGGGTACGTGCTGCGTCAGCCGCGGCGCTCATGACCGGGCCTGCGGCGCGCCGGGCGGGCGGCCCGCTCGGGACGCTGCGTTCGCTGCCGGACCGCACCCCGCTGTGGGTCAAGCTGATCGCGGCGGTGCTGCTGCTGGTCACCGCGGGGCTGACGGTGACCGGCGTGGCCGGGGTGTCGGTGCTGCGCGGATACCTGGTGGACCGGGTCGATGAGCAGCTGGGCCAAAGCGCCCGGCGCCTGGCCGGGCAGATCGCCCGCCCGCCGCCCGGCCCCGCCGGCGGCCCCATCGTGCTGCGCGTCCCCGGCGACATGTCCCTGCAGATCCGCGACGCCGACGGCACCGTCCGCAGCGACACCCAGGCGCAGGACGCCGACGGCGGCCCCCGCATCCCCGCCGAGCTGGCAGGGCGCTACGGGACGCCGTTCACCGTGCCGGATGTGCGCTCCGGCCCGTCCTGGCGGGTGCTGGCCGTCCCGCTGAAGGACGGCTCCAGCATGATCGTCGGGATGAGCCTGGGGGAGACCGAGCGCACCGTGGACCGCCTGATCGCCATCGACCTGCTGGTGGGCCTGGTGGTCTTGGTGGTGCTGGCGGGCCTGGGCGTGTGGGTGGTGCGCGTCAGCCTGCGTCCGCTGACCGGCATCGAGCAGATCGCCGGGGCCATCGCCGCCGGCGACCTGTCCCGCCGCGTCCCGCAGGCCGACCCGCGCACCGAGGTGGGCCGGCTGGCCGGCTCCCTGAACGGGATGCTGGCCCAGATCGAGGCCGCCTTCCGGGCCCGCGCGGCCTCCGAGCACACCGCCCGGGAGTCCGAGCGGCGGATGCGGCGGTTCATCGCCGACGCCGGGCATGAGCTGCGCACCCCGCTGACGGCCATCCGCGGCTTCGCCGAGCTGTACCGGCAGGGCGCCGCCCGCGACGCGGCCGAGATCGACCGCCTGATCGGCCGGATCGAGGACGCCGCCTCCCGGATGGGCCTGCTGGTGGAGGACCTGCTGCTGCTGGCCCGGCTGGACCGGCAGCGGCCGCTGGAGCGCCGCCCGGTGGACCTGCTGGCGGTGGCCGCCGAGGCCGTCCAGGAGGCCCGGGTGCTGGCCCCCGACCGCGACATCGAGCTGTCGGTGGAAAGCGGCATGGCCTACCAGGTGCTGGGGGACGAGCCGCGGCTGCACCAGGTGCTGAGCAACCTGCTCACCAACGCCGTCCGGCACACCCCCGCCGGCACCCCGGTGCGGGTGCGGCTGCGTCCCGGCACTCCCGCCGAGGAGCGGGCGCTGCGCGAGCGGGGCGCAGCGGCGGGCACGTCCGCCGTGGTGTGCGAGGTCGCCGACAGCGGCCCCGGCCTGACCCGCGAGCAGGCCGAGCGGGTCTTCGAACGCTTCTACCGGGCCGATGAGTCCCGCAGCCGCGAGGACGGCGGCACCGGCCTGGGCCTGGCCCTCGTGGCCGCCCTGGCCGCCGCGCACGGCGGCCTGGCCCAGGTGGAGACCGCGCCCGGCCGGGGCGCGACCTTCCGGGTGCTGCTGCCGCAGGCCCCGGACTGACCCGCCGATATCCGGGCAGACCTCCATCCCGGGCGGCGCGGGCGCGCCTTCAGACGTTCAGCGGGCTTTCAGCCTCTCTGCAGTAAGGCCGCAGCCCCGGCGCCGACGCTCAAAGGGTGAGCGAACGACTGGGGGACCACATGAACGCCGACAAGCCACACCGCGACACCGGCCACCGGTCACCGCACGTCGCCCCCCACGGCCCCGGCCGGCGGCCGGCCGAAGCCGAACCGGGCGTCCGCCCGGCCGGCGTGCACGCCTCCCGGGGCGGTCCGCAGACCTCCGGGGCCGGTGCGGACGCTTTCCAGCCGGGGGCGCGGGGAACAGGAGCCGACATGAGCGGCTCCCAGGAGGCCCCCGCCGGTTCGGGCGTCGGTCATGTGCAGGCACCGGGCGCTCACCCGGCCGGTCCGCAGGCGTCCGGGGCCGGTTCGCACGTTCCGTGGACGGGAGTGCAGTGGGCGGGCGGCCACGTGGACCGGCCGTGGGCCGGCCTGGACGGTGCGCAGGGGCGGGCGGCGGGTGTGCGGCCCGCCGCCGGGCCGCCGGGGGTTGTGAGCGGTGAAAGCGGCCCCTGGGGGCCGCCGCAGGCGCCGCCGGGGTGGACGTTGCGGCGCAGGCTGGTGACCTTCGGGGCCGCCGTGCTGATCGCCGCCGGGGCCGGAGGGGCCGGGGCGGCGGCCGCGGTGGCGTTGCTCGGGGACGGCGGGGCGGCCGGCCGGTCCGCGGCGTCCTCATCGGCGGTGGGCGCCGCGCCGCGGTCGGTCGCCGAGGTCGCGGCGGCCGTGCAGCCGAGCGTGGTATCCATCCGGGCCGTCTCGCGGTCGGCCGAGAGCGAGGGGTCGGGGGTCGTGCTGCGGGCGGACGGGACGATCATCACCAACGCCCACGTGGTCTTTGGCGCCGCGCGCATCCAGGTCAAGTTCAGCGACGGCAGGACCGCCACCGCCGAGGTGGTGGGCGCCGACGCCGAGCACGACATCGCGGTGATCAGGGCCCAGGGGGTGTCGGGGCTGCAGCCGGCCCGTATCGGCGACAGCGGTGAGCTGGCGGTCGGCGACACGGTGCTGGCCGTGGGCAGTCCGCTGGGCCTGGACGGCTCGGTCACCGCCGGCATCGTCAGCGCGCTCGGCCGCACCCTGCAAAGCGGCTCCCAGCCGGGGCCGGGCGGCCCGCCGCCCGGGTTCGGCCGCCGGGCCCGGCAGGAGCAGACGACCACCATCGAGAACGCCATCCAGACCGACGCGGCCATCAACCCGGGCAACTCCGGGGGCGCGCTGGTCGATGCGGCCGGGCGGGTCGTGGGCATCAACACCGCCATCGCCACCACCGACCAGGACGGCGGCAACATCGGGGTGGGCTTCGCCATCCCGATCAACGCGGCGATGGAGTCCGCGAACAGGATCATCGCCGCGTCCTGAGGCGGCCCGAGACGACCGCGGCCGCGCCTCAGGCGGCCCGGGAGCTCACCTTCAGGCGGGGCTTGTCGAAGGCCCGGTTGCGCAGCATCTTGCGGATCTGGTGCAGGTAGAAGTCGCGCGGCAGGGTGCGCACCCGTTTGGGCAGCCTGGGGTAGACCAGGGCCAGAAACTCCATCAGCAGGTGGAACTGGATCTCCCGGAACAGGTTCCACTTCCAGCCGTACTGCTCGCGGATCGGCGGGGGCATCATCCCGTAGGTGATCAGCCGGATCGGGATGAGCCCCGGCCGCATGAACCACGGCAGCTTCTTGGGGTGCAGCACGCCGTCGGCGACGTACCGGGAGGCGTCGTTGATCTTCAGCGTGTTGACCATGCGGGCGTAGTACTCGCGGAACTCCGGGTAGGTCGCCGGCATGCGGTCCTCGGGGCAGCCGAGGATCGTCGCGTAGATCTTGGACTGCTGGTAGTACTCCTCCAGCTCCTCGGGCGTGAACTTGCCGAACAGCCGCTGGTAGAGCTGGGCCGCCACGGCGAACAGCGTGGAGGCCACCCACACCTGCAGCTCGGGGTCGTTGGCTTGGTAGCCGGGCCCGGTGACCTTGTCGTGCATCCGGGTGACGATCGCGCTGAGCTGGTCGGCCTCCTCCTTGGTGCCGAACACGACCGTGTAGACCCAGCCCATGGTGTTGCGCAACCGGGCCGTCGGGTCGTCAAAGGTGTAGCTGTGGTCGTGCACGCCCTGCCCGACCTTGGGGTGGGAGGTCTGCAACAACGAGGCCACGCCGCCGCCGGCGATCAGGATGCCCTCCTGGGCGACGCGGCAGATGATGTCGTCGTCCTGGAAATACCTGTCACTCATGCCCACGAGTGTAAGTAACCACTTGCTTAGGTTCCAGTGTGACGTGTCGCACGAACATGCACATGCAGATGCGCATGGGGCACGGCGTCCACCGGAGAAAAAACCGGACGACATGCTCAAACCCGCCGGGAATAATCAGGCCCATGCCCCCCGCGATCCGTGTCCGCGGCTCGGTCACCATCCCCGAGACCGAGCTGCGCTGGCGTTTCTCCCGGTCGTCGGGACCCGGCGGGCAGCACGTCAACACCAGCGCCACCGCCGCCGAACTGTCCTTCGACGTGGCCGGCTCGCCCTCGCTGCCCGAGCCCTACAAGCGCCGCGCCCTGGAACGCCTGGCCGGCCGGCTGAACGGCGGGGTGCTCACCATCCGCGCCGAGGAGCACCGCTCCCAAAAGCTCAACCGGGACGCCGCCCGCGCCCGCCTGGCCGCCCTGCTGACCGAGGCGACCGCCCCGCCGCCCAAGAAACGCCGCCCCACCAAGCCCAGCCGCCGCGTCCACAAGCGCCGGCTGGAGAACAAACGCCGCCGCGGCGCGCTCAAACGCGAACGCTCAAGCCGCTGGCACTGGCACTGAGCAGATCTTTCCAACGCGCCGCCTCCGCGGCCGAGACGGAGGACGTCGCAGTCGAAGACGATGCCGTGACCTGTGATGAGACGGCACCGGACATCGCCCGGGACCGCGTGCGGGATGCGGACCGGTCTTTCCCGGCGCGTTGTTCCCGCAGGTCAACACGGGCGGATCGGGTCAGGAACGATGCGGTGGCCCAGAACGCCACGGCACCTGAGGTCACGGCCGGAAGGCCTCGGTGAGCCGGTGCCGCTTGCGCCGCAAAGGGCGCGCACGTCCCGGCCGGGCCCGGCGGGCGGCGGATGCGAGGGGATCAGGACAGACCGGCGGAGCGGATGGCGCGCATGGCCTCACGGCGGGTCTCGCCCTTGAGGACGTCGATGTAGACGCCGCCGCGCAGATGGTAGGTCTCGTGCTGCAGACAGCGGGCGAAGTAGCCGGTGCCCTCGATGCGCAGCGGCTTGTTGTCCAGATCCACGCCCTCCACCACGGCGTGCCGGTAGCGGGGGGTGGGAAAACGCAGGCCGGGCACCGACAGGCAGCCCTCGTCCTCGACCACGATGTCGCCGTCCTCGGCCACCAGCACCGGATTGATCACATGCCCGACGTGGCGCCGGCCGAGATCGTCCTCGCAGTCGTAGACGAAGACCTGCAGCGACACCCCGATCTGATTGGCGGCCAGACCGGCGCCGTTGGCCGCGTACATCGTGGCGAACATGTCGTCGACCAGGCGGCGCAGCCCGGCGTCGAAGGTGCGCACCGGGTCGCACTCGGTCCGCAGCACCGGGTCGCCCAGCCGCCGGATCGGCCGCACCTCGCCGCGGCCCTTTGGGGATCGGGTCACGGCCATAGCCTAATCAAGATCGGTATCGGTCTTCCGGTCGTCTCGGCGCGAGCGGGCGTCCGCCGCGTCACCGCCGCGGCGGACGCCCAGCGACAGGGCCCCCGACTCCCGGTCCGACGACCGGCCCCTTATCAGCCCTCGCCCACTCCGGGGGCCGGCGCCTGAGGAGGCACCGGCGACAGGGGCGCGGCGGGCTTGCCCGGCTCGGCCGCCTCGTCGGCGGCCTGCGCCGGCAGCGGCACCGCGGGGGCCGGCGGGTCGGCCGGGCGGACCGGCTCGGACGGGGCGGGCGCGACGGCGTGCTTGGGCGCCGGCGCCGGCTTGGCCGGGGCGGCGGGTTTGGCCGAGGCCGCGGGCTTGGCCGGGGCGGCGGGCTTGCGCGCTGCCGGGGCGACCTGCTTGACGGCGTCGTCGACCATCTTCTCCAGCGGGCCGGCCTCGTTCTCGGCGCGCAGCAGCGCCGCCAGGGTCTCGCTGATCTCGGTGAGCCGCTGCAGGGCCTGGGTGTGGTTGCGGGTCAGCTGGTTGAGCCGCTGGGTGGCGTCCTCGTTGATCACACCGGCCCGCCGCTCGGCCGCGGTCAGCGTGCGCTCGGCCTCCAGGCGGGCGCTGGTGACGGTCTGCTCGGCCTCCTGCTTGGCGGCCGTCAAGATGGCCTCGGACTCCTTCTTGGCCATGCCCAGCACGTGGTCGGCCTTCTCCTGGGCCTCGGCGAGGTTCTTTGCGGCGGCCTCGCGGGCCTCGTTGATGATCCGCTGGGACTCGGCCTCGGCCTCCTTGCGGATCTGGGCGCCCTTGGCCTCGGCCTCGGCGACCTTGTCGCGCGCCTCGTCCTCGGCCAGGTTGATGATCTGGCGGAGCCGCTCGCTCAGGTCGTCGCCGGTGGGCTTGCGCGACTCGCGCAGCTCGGCCATCTCCCGGCGGGTGCGCTCGACGTCGTCGAGGGCGCGGGCCAGCCGGGCCTCCAGGTCGCGGATCTGGTTCTGGTACTGGGTCTTCAGATCGCGCAGGCGGTCCTCCACCTGACGGCGGTTGTAACCGCGCATCACGATCTCGAACTCCTCCTCCTCGCGGAGGAGGTTCGGCACGATCTCAGTTTCGTTGCTCATGGGCCTAACGGGGTCGTTGGCGGGCCGGGCCCGTCAAGGGGTTCGGAGTCAACGTCGGGCGGGGTGCAGTCCCGCTCGGGGACTTGTCCTAGCACACAGATGTCAAGAGTCGACTCTCGCCCTGCAAGGCGCCTCCGCGCAACCGGAATGCCCGTTCTCGCTGCGATTTCTTCGTCACCTGGGGTTCTGCGGCCACTCCGGGCGGCGCCGCCCGGTCAAGGAGCGCCGGTGCCGGTTCCGTACCATCGCGCCATGAGCATGAGCTATGTGGGATCCCTGGGGGAGGCCGAGCCGGACATCCACCCGCAGGCGTGGGTCGCGCCGGGCGCGGTGGTCATCGGCAAGGTGCGGCTGGGCCGGGGCTCCAGCGTCTGGTACGGGTCGGTGCTGCGCGGCGACGACGAGGAGATCATCGTCGGCGAGGACTGCAACATCCAGGACCTTTGCTGCCTGCACGCCGACCCCGGCACCCCGGCCGTCCTGGAGGACCGGGTGAGCCTGGGGCACAAGGCCATGGTCCACGGCGCCCACGTGGAGACCGGCGCGCTGATCGGCATCGGCGCGATCGTGCTGAACGGGGCGCGGATCGGCGCCGGCACCCTGGTGGCCGCCGGCGCGCTGGTCGGGCCGGGCAAGAAGATCCCCTCCGGGGTCCTGGTGGCCGGGGTCCCCGGCCGGGTGGTCCGCGAGCTCACCGACGACGACCGGCTGGTGCTGGAGCACACCTGGCGGATCTACACCAAGAAGGCCGAGCATCACCGCACCGCCGCCCGCTGGCGGACCGGCACCTGATTTCCATCGTCCCTTGAAAACCCGCTGACCTGGGCGAAGGGATTCCGTGAAGCCGAGCGGGGGAGTTCGGGGGGCCGGGGCGGAACTACCATGACCTCGTGGTGTGGGGAGCGGGATACGGCGCTCCGCCCCCGATGGCAGGGCAGGGCCCGGCGCCTCAACCCCCGATGGGCCGGGATCCGTTCACGGCGGCGGAGCACGACATGCGGGCCATGGTGTCCGCCGGCTGGTGGCCGTCGGCGCCGCCGCAGCAGCGCCAGCACGTGATCGCCGGGCGCATGCTGGTGCTGCCCGACGGCACCTGGTGGCTGTTCGGCGCCTGGGCCCGCTGGTACCGCCTGCACCCCTCCGACGGCCAGTGGTACCTGTGCCCGCCGCCGCAGGCCCCGGCCACCCGGATGGCGGCGCGGCCGGCCCCGCAGACGGGCCGGCTGCCGATGCTGCCGCCGCACGTGCTGCCCGCCGGCCCCGACTTCACCTTCCAGGCGCCCGCCCCGCTGCCGTTCGTCGGGCACGGCATCTCCCCCGAGGTGACCGACCGGGTGCGCGCCACCATCGAACAGGCGGCCGCGCTCCCGGCCGCCGACTACCCCCACTGGTGGGCGCTGTTCTCCTCCGACGTCCCCAGCACGGTCGCGGCGACCTGGGGCGTGATGCTGTGGTGCGCCGTCGCGCCGGTGTTCGACTCCCGGCTGGACGAGCAGATGCTGCGGCTGTGGGAGCCGTACCGCGCCCGGCCGCTGCCGGAGGTCGACGGGCCCCGCTGGCTCACCCCGCCGCCGCTGGAGGCGCTGGTGGGGCTGTATGCCGAACGGCTGCGCGCCGGCCGGGTGGACGCGGCGGTGTCGGTGCTGCGCACCATGTGGGCGATGGCCGGGGCGCTGCGCGACGACCCGCGCTTTCAGGCCCGCGCCGACGCCCTGCTGGCGATCTTGAACGCCACTTTGGCCAACCCCCAGATGGACTACGGCGTGCTGCCGTACGGGGACCAGGCGCTCGTCCAGCAGTGGCTGACCCGCTGCCCGCCGAGCCTGGCGCCGGCGCTGCGGCACGAAAGCTCACCCGGCGACAACGTCCGGCACGCCTACTACGAGTTCGCCGAGGCCCTCGTCCCGATCGCCGGGGACCCGGCCGACCCCGCCTACATCGAGCCGCGGCTGGTGGCCGCCGCGCTGCTGGCCGCCGACCTGGCCAAGGTGCGCCAGGACGTGGCCGCCCAGGTGGTGCCCTGGCTGGACCCGGAGATCCGCTACACCATCCAGGCGGTGCAGGGGCAGACCGGGCACCCGCTGCGCCGGCTGTGGCCGCAGGACGCGCGGCTGCCCGAGCAGCTGCGCGCCGGGCTGGAGGGCGGCGAGCGGGCCGAATCGCTCCTGGCCTCCGCCTACGCGCTGGATCTGGCCTGGTGCCGCCTGGTGGGCATCCCGGCCCGGCCGCGGGGCTTCCCGATGCCCACCGCGATCCTGGGCGAGATCATCGGGGCGAGCCGGGCGCGGGCCGCGGTGGCGGCCGCCCCGATCACCCCGCCGCCGGGGGTCTCCCAGCCGCTGCAGCAGGCCGGCCGCCCCGGGCAGCCGGGCACGCCGCCCGGGGGGATGCCGGCGGCGCCGGCCGGCCCGGTCGGCCAGCCCGGCGGGCTTCCCGGCGCCCCGGCCTCCGGCAGCGTCCATCCCGCGGGCCGGCAGCCCGAGCCCGGTCAGCCGTTCATGCAGGCGCCCGCCGAGCCCCCGGTGGCGAACCCGGCCGGCGGGCAGGGGTTCGTCATCGAGCCGCCGCAGTCCTTCCAGCCGCCGGAAGGGGACGGGGAGGCCGGCGACGGTTTCGTCGTCCCCTACACCCGGCTCGGTTTCGTCCGCCCGGACGGCCCGCCGCCGCAGCAGCCGGCGGCCGAGAACCGTTCCCCTGCGCCGGAGCCGGCCGGGCGGGAGCTGCCCTTCGACCCGGCGGCCACCCGCCTCGACGACGGCGCGGGTTCGGCCCGTCCCGCCGCCGGCCCGCCGCGCACCCGCATCCTCGGCCAGGACGACATCCTCGGCGATGCCCCCGGTGAGACCCCCGGTGATGGGCCCGACGGCGAGGCCGCCCGGCAGGGGCCGCCGGTGCCACCCGCCCCGAACCCGGCCCTGGGCGGGGGCACCCGGATCATGTCCGAGACCATGATCGCGGACTTCGACTACCTGGACGAGGCTCCGATGCCGCAGGTGGAGCAGATCGCCCCGCCGCCTGAGCGGCCCGGCGGCGACGACGGGCGGGTGGTCGAGCGCTACGGCATCAGCTTCCTGTCCGGCCGGGAGGACGTGACCGTCCTGCTGGAGGAGCTGCGCACGCACCCGGCCTGGTCGGCGGGCGCCGCCGACATGGAGGCCACCCGCATCGACGGCCGTCCGGGGTCGGGGCCCCCGCCCAGCGTGCTGCTGGTCGGCAGCCCGCACACCGGGCAGCGCCGGCTGTCCCGCATGATCGCGCTGGCGTTGGCCGAGATCGGGATCGGCGACGGGGCGATCCGCACCGCCGACGCCGCCGACGTGCGCGGCGCCGCGCCCGAGCAGCTGGCCGCGGTGCTGGAGCCGGGCGGCCCGACGCTGCTGTTCGAGCGGCTGGACGTGGCGATCCTGGAGGCCGCCGACCCGGAGGCGATGGTGCGCTCGGTGCGCTCGGTGCGCACCCGGCCCGGCCCCACCACGCTGATCGCCACCTGCGAGCCGCGGCACTTCAAGCGGCTCTCCCAGGACCATCCGGAGCTGATCGAGCTCTTCCGCGTCTACCGGCTGCCGGATCTGACCCGCCCGGAGACCCGGATGAGGCTGCTGTACCTGCTGGCCGACGAGCGCCGGGTCACCCTCGACGCCGACGCCCTGGAGGCCGCCGAGGCCGACCTGCGGCGGCTGCGCGGCCCCGGCGACCTGGTCAACGCCCGCCTGGTGGAGGCCTACCTGGACCAGGCGTGCCAGCGGGGCATGGAGCGGGCCGGCGCCGCGCAGAGCCGGCTGGTGCTGTCGGCCCAGGACTTCGCCGGGGTGGCCGAGGCGATCGAGCCGGCGCTGCGCCCGCCCGGCGACATCGACGGCTACCTGCGGCAGCTGGACGCCCTGCTGGGGCTGGAGGACGTCAAGGCGGCGGTGGAGGAACTGGTCGCCGAGGCGCAGATGGCCGCCGAGCGGATCCGCCACGGGGTCGCTCCCGGCACGCAGGGGCGGCACCTGCTGTTCCTCGGCCCGCCCGGCACCGGCAAGACCACCGTGGCCGGGCTGGTCGGCGGCATCTACGCCGCGCTCGGGCTGCTGAGCTCCGGGCACGTGGTGGCCTGCCGCCCGGTCCACCTGGCGGGCCGGGACGCGGTGGACACCGACAACCGGGTGGCCGCCATGGTCGAGCAGGCGATGGGCGGGGTGCTGCTCATCCAGGAGGCCTACCGGCTGGACCGCGTCCCGCAGGTGGTGGAGGAGCTGCAGCGGCAGCTGGCCGACTGCGGCGACAGGCTGCTGATGATCTGCACCAGCCCGGCGGCCGAGATGGAGGGCTTCTTGGCCGGGCACCCCTCCTTCCGCGCCCACTTCGCGCGGACGCTGGAGTTCCAGGGCCTGGACGACCGGCAGCTGGTCCAGCTCTTCCAGAGCTACGCCGAGCGGGACCTGTACCTGCTGGACGAGGAGCTGCGGGTGGAGCTGCTGACCCGGTTCGAGCGGATGCGCCAGGACCCGTCGTTCGCCTACGCCCGCACGGTCCGCCAGATGTTCGAGCAGACCGTGGCCCGGCAGGCCGCCCGGCTGGCCGGCATGGACGTCAACGCCGCCACCGTCGCCCGGCTCACCGTCCGTGACCTGCCCGAATCCCCACTGGAGCGGATGCTGGGGAACTTCCAGCGCGACCCGCGGGGCTGAAAAGAGGAAATGATACTCGGGTGGTCAACGTGCCCCCTGTGGGCGGTGCGGCCCATGCCTCTTAAGGATGGCTACCGAATGACACTCTTGGGTCATGCGCCACAAGACGACCGGCGAGTAGCCTCGGCTATGGGTGTGGGGAACCGAGGAAGACTGCTTCCCCGCAGGCGGGAATCATCCTGGAGGTGGACGCGGTGCGACAGCAGATCGACCTGCGCGTCCACGACCGTGTCGCGCTGGACGAGATCGAACTCTACTCCGAGATCCTGAGCGCGGTGGCCACGGCCGAACGGCCGCTGACCATCGACGAGATCGACACGGTGCTCGGGGTTCGGCGTGAGGACGGGACCGGTCGTCGTGAGTCGACGCCACAGTAGGTAGTTCTTCCGAAGCGGCCGGTGCACCCCCGCGGGGGTGCACCGGCCGCTTCGTGTTCGGCGCACCTTAAGGGATTCACCAAGGGCGTTCAACTTCCGTATGCGCAATGTTCATCCATTGTTCACTTTTCCGTCGGGATGAGTTCACCGGCCGATGAGGTGCTGGGCGCAGATGCAAATCGCGGCTGGTTTGTAATCAATCTCACTTCCAGGGGCATCGCAGGGTGCGCTCTCCGGCCCCTCCTTCATACCCCTCACGGGTATTTGGCGCCGATCCGGCGCCCGTTCCCCGGCACCCCCGATGACGTGGGAAAACGCGGGAGCTGTGAGGTCATCACAGCCAGATGCGGCGCTATGTGAGCCTTGGCCCTAAGTCTCCCGTCCGGAGTGTGCTCAGGGTGCTTCGGGGCAATCTGCAAGGTGAGGAGGTGGGCACCGAAGGGAGAAGAACGGGGGAAGGTTCTTTTTCCGGCTGGTAACGCCTACGATCCTTCCGGATTGTTCCGGCACTTCAGGAGTATGACGTGCGACTGCGTCTCACGCCTCGTGAGGACAGCTTCTACGACATGTTCGCCGCCTCGGCGAACAACCTGGTCACGGCAGCCAGGCTGCTCGTGGAACTCATCAGCGACGGCGCCGACCGAGAAGCCATCGCGGAGAAGCTGCGCGCCTGCGAACACGCAGGCGACGAGGCGACTCACGCGATCATGCACCGGCTGAACGAAACCTTCATCACGCCGTTCGATCGGGAGGACATCTACCGGCTGGCGTCCCAGATCGACGATGTGATGGACGACATGGAAGAGGCCGCCGACCTCGTCGTGCTCTACAAGATCGATCAGTTGCCCAAGGGGGTCGTGCAGCAGGTCGAGGTGCTGGAGCGGGCCGCCGAGCTGACCGCCGAGGCGATGCCGCGGCTGCGCTCGATGAAGGAGCTCAACGAGTACTGGATTGAGATCAACCGGCTGGAGAACCAGGGCGACCAGATCTACCGGCGGTTGCTGGCCCACCTGTTCAACGGCTCCTACGACACGCTGACGGTGATGAAGCTCAAAGAGGTCATCGACCGGCTGGAGGGCGCCACCGACGCCTTCGAGCACGTGGCCAACACCGTCGAGACCATCGCGGTCAAAGAGTCATGACCGAGGCGCGTGAGACCGTCCTGAACCCCCCGCCCCCGCCCGGGGACGAGCCGCCCCCGCTCAGCGAGCAGGCCTCCCGGGTATCGATCAAGGCCTGGCTGGGGCTGCTGGCGCTGGTGCTGGTGGTGATCGGCGCCGGAGCGCTCGGGCTGCGCTCAGACGCCCAGACCGCGGTGCTGGTGCTGGTCGTCGTGATCGCCCTGGGCTTCGACTACACCAACGGCTTCCACGACGCCGCCAACGCCATCGCCACCTCGGTGTCCACCCGGGCGCTGACCCCGCGCGCCGCGCTGCTGATGGCCGCGGTGATGAACCTGCTGGGCGCGCTGCTGGGGGTGGAGGTCGCCAAGACCGTCAGCGAGGTGATCACCCCGCCGGAAGGGCTGCACGGGCTGACCGTGGTGGCCGCCGGGGTGCTCGGCGCCATCACCTGGAACATGATCACCTGGTACTTCGGGCTGCCGTCGTCGTCCTCGCACGCCCTGATCGGCGGCGTGGTGGGCGCGGGACTGGCCTCGGCCTCATCGGTGAGCTGGGGGACGGTCGTCGACAAGGTCGCCATCCCGATGGTGGTCTCCCCGGTCGTCGGCTTCTGCCTGGCCTACCTGGTGATGGTGGCCATCTTGTGGATCTTCCGCCGGGCGCACCCGCGCAAGATCGGCCGCCGGTTCCGCATCGCCCAGTCGCTGTCGGCGGCGTCCATGGCGCTGGGGCACGGCCTGCAGGACGCCCAGAAGACCATGGGCATCATCGTGCTGGCGCTGGTGACCACCGGGCACGCCGACGGCCAGAGCGTGCCGCTGTGGGTGATCGTGGCGTGCGCGAGCGCGCTGGCCGCCGGCACCTATGCGGGCGGGTGGCGGATCATGCGCACCCTGGGCCGCCGGGTGATCGAACTGGATCCGCCCAAGGGTTTCGCCGCCGAAGCGACGGCCTCGGCGATCCTGTACGCCACCGCCTACATCTGGCACGCTCCAATCTCCACCACCCACACGATCACCTCCTGCATCATGGGCGTCGGCGCCACCAAGCGGCTGTCGGCCGTCCGCTGGGGCGTGGCGGGCAACATCGTGATGGCCTGGGTGCTGACCATGCCGATGGCGGCGCTGGTGGCCGGCGTCGTCTACTGGTTCGTCCACCTGTTCGGGGCATAGCCGCCCTCGGCAACGGCGAAAAACGCGCCGGGCGCTCGCTGAAGCGCCCGGCGCGTTGCTCGTTGGAGCCCCCCGGAGGCGGCCCGTCCCGGGCGGCTGCTTCCTCCGCTCAGCCGAACCGGCCGGTGATGTAGTCCTCGGTGGCCTTCTCGGACGGATTGGTGAAGATCTTGCTGGTGTCGCCGATCTCGACCAGCCGGCCGGGCTTGCCGGGGCCGGAGATGTTGAAGAAGGCGGTGCGGTCGCTGACCCGGGCGGCCTGCTGCATGTTGTGGGTCACGATCACGATGGTGTACCGGTTCTTCAGCTGAGAGATCAGATCCTCGATCGCCAGCGTGGAGATCGGGTCCAGCGCCGAGCACGGCTCGTCCATCAGCAGCACCTGCGGTTCGACCGCGATGGCGCGGGCGATGCACAGCCGCTGCTGCTGACCGCCCGACAGCCCGGCGCCCGGCCGGTGCAGCCGGTCCTTGACCTCGTTCCACAGCCCGGCGCCGCGCAGCGACCGCTCGACGACCTCATCCAGCTGGGACTTGCGGCGCACTCCGTTCAGCTTCAGCCCGGCCGCCACGTTGTCGTAGATCGACATGGTGGGGAAGGGGTTGGGACGCTGGAAGACCATGCCCACCACCCGCCGTACCGCCACCGGGTCGACGCCGGGTCCGTACAGGTCCTCAGAATCCAGCAGCACCTTGCCCTCGACGCGGGCGCCGGGGATGACCTCGTGCATCCGGTTGAGGGTGCGCAGGAAGGTGGACTTGCCGCAGCCGGACGGGCCGATGAAGGCGGTCACCGAACGCGGCTCGATCGTCATGGAGATGTCCTCGATGGCGCAGACCGAGCCGTAGTAGGCGTGCAGCCCGGAGACCTCGATGCGCTTGGCCATGGGGCGAAACTCCTAACGGGAGACGGGCTTGCGCAGCCGGGCCAGCAGCCGCGCGCCCAGGTTGAGCAGCATGATGAGCAGGATCAACGTGAGCGCGGCGGCCCAGGCCCGCTCGATCGCCTGCGGGTTGGGGTCGCCGGCCTGGTACCAGATGAAGGTCGGCAGCGAGCCCTGCGGCCCGGCGAAGGGGTTGGCGTTGATGGCGTCGGTGACGAAGATCAGCAGCAGCAGCGGGGCGGTCTCGCCCATCACCCGGGCCACCGCCAGCATCACCCCGGTGACGATCCCGGTCAGCGCGGTGGGCAGCACCACGAAGCAGACCGTCCGCCACCGCGGCACCCCCAGCGCGTACGAGGCTTCGCGCAGGTCGCCCGGGACGAGCTTGAGCATCTCCTCGGTGGCCCGCACCACCGTCGGCAGCATCAAGATGGCCAGCGCCAGCGACCCGGCGAACCCCGAGTACTCAAAGCCCAGCGCCACCAGCCAGAAGGCCATGACGAACAGGCCCGCCACGATGGAGGGGATGCCGGTCATCACGTCCACGAAGAAGGTGATGACACGGGCCAATCGCTTGCCGTCACCGTATTCGACCAGGTAGATGCCGGTCAGGACGCCCAGCGGCACCGCCATGGCCGTACTCAGCCCGACCTGCTGCAGCGTGCCCACGATCGCGTGGTTGGCGCCGCCGCCCTCGTCCCCGCTGGACAGCCCGTTCATCGAGTACGTCAGGAAGGTCAGATCCAGCCGGGCCAGCCCGCGGGTGAGGACCATCCACAGCACCGACGCCAGCGGGATGACCGCCAGCACGAACGCCGCACAGACCAGCACCCGCACGGTCAGGTCCGCGGCCCGGCGCCGGGCCGAGACCTTCGGCAGGCCGCCGGGCGGAGAACCGGTCGCCGTGATGCTCATGCGAACTCCCTGTGCCGGGCCACGATCGCGCGGGCGGTCATGTTGACGATCAACGTGATCACGAACAGCACCAGCCCGGAGGCGATCAGCGCGCCCCGGGCGGTCTCGCCGGCCTCGGCGAAGCTGTTGGCGATGTTGGCGGCGATGGTGTTGCCGCCGTCTTTGAGGATGTGGATGCTGATGCCGCCGGCGGTGGACAGCACCATGGCCACCGCGATGGTCTCCCCCAGCGCCCGGCCCAGCCCCAGCATCGCGGCGCTGATCATGCCGGAGCGGCCGAACGGCAGCACCGCCATCTTGATGACCTCCCAGCGGGTGGCGCCCAGCGCCAGGGCGGCCTCCACATGGGCGGTGGGGACCTGCAGGAACACCTCGCGGGTGAGCGAGGAGATGATCGGCAAGATCATGATCGCCAGGATCACCGAGGCGGTGAGCAGCGACCGGCCGCCCACGCTGTCCCCACCGAACAGCGGGATCCAGCCGAAGTAGGTGTTCAGGAAACGGCCGACGTCGTCCATCTTGGTGCTGAAGTAGTGCAGGCCCCACAGGCCGTAGACGATGCTGGGCACCGCGGCCAGCAGATCGACCAGGTAGCCGAGGGCGGCGGCCAGGCGGCGGGGCGCGTAAAAGGAGATGAACAGCGCGATCCCGAACGCCACGGGGGTGGCCATCAGCAGCGCCAGAAACGAGGTCATCACCGTCCCATAGGCCAGCTGCGCGATGCCGAACACCGGCGGATCGGCGTTGGGGTTCCACTCCTGCTCGGTCAGGAAGTTGGCGGTGTTGGCCTGCAGCGCGGGGATGGCCTTCCAGATCAGGAACACCGCGATGGCCGCCATGACGGCCAGCAGCGCGATGCCCGATGCCCGGGACGTCAGCGCGAAGATCTGGTCGCCCCGGCGGCCGGTGCTCATCGGCCGGCGGACCGCCCGGCTGCCGGCGGCGATGTCGGCCGCCCGGCCGATATCTGCCTCGCTGGTCACGAAACTGCCTCCTTGGGGGTGCCGGGTGCCGAACCCGCGACGGCCCCGCCACCGGTGCGCGTGGTGGCGGGGCTGCGCGGGGCTCGTGCCTTGCCGTTCAGGACGCTGCTCAGGACAGGGCCTCGACGGCTGCGCGGACCTTGGCCGCCAGGGCGGGCGACAGCGGTGCGTAACCGGCGTCGGTGAGCACCTTCTGGCCGTCCTCGCCGGCGGTGTACTTCAGGAAGGCCTTGACGAACGCGGCCTGGTCGGCCGGCAGGCCCTTGGAGCAGACCACCTCGTAGGTGACCAGGAAGATCGGGTAGGCGCCGGCGGCACTGGTGTTGTAGTCCAGCTTCAGCGCCAGGTCATGGCCCTGGCCGACGATCTCGGCGCTGTCGAGGGCGTTGCCCACGCTCTGCTCGGAGACCTCCACGTACTCGCCCGAGCCGTTGGCGATCTTGGCGGTCTGCAGGCCGTTCTTCTTGGCGAAGGACATCTCCACGTACGAGATGCCGCCCTCGGTCTGCTTCAGGACGGTCACCACGCCGTCGGACTTGGGCGCCCCCTGGCCGCCGGCCTCGGTCGGCCACTTCTTCTCCGGCTCCCACTTCCACTCGTCACCTGCGACGTTGCTCAGGTAGTCGGTGAAGTTCTCGGTGGTGCCCGACTCGTCGGAGCGGTGGATCGGCTTGATGTCGGTGTCCGGCAGGTCGGTGCCGGGGTTGTCGGCGGCGATCGCCGGATCGTTCCACTTTTTGAGCTTGCCGGCGAAGATCGCCGCCAGCGTCTTCGGCTTCAGCTGCAGGCCGTCCACGCCGGGCAGGTTGTAGATCACCGCGACCGGGCCGACCACCATGGGCAGGTTCCAGGCCGGGTTGCCCTGGCAGCGCTGCCGCGCCCGGGCGGCCTCCTGCTCATCCAGTGCCGAGTCCGAGCCCGCGAAGGCCACCTGGCCGGCCAGGAACGCCTGGATGCCGGCACCCGAACCGGCGGGGTTGTAGTTGAGGGTGGCGCCCGCGCACTGCTGGGCGTAGATCTTCTTCCACTCCTCGATGGCGTTCTTCTGCGAGCTGGCGCCGGCGGCGTTCACCGTGCCCTTGACGCAGTCGATCTTGCCGGTCGGCGCGTTGGACGCGCCGGCCCCGACGTTGTCGTCGGAACCACAGGCCGACAGCGCCAGCGCGCCCGCAACGACCACGCCACCGAGGGCGGCGAGTCGAGAGCCGTTCTTCACCGGGGATTCTCCTCTTGGTCGTCGTGCGGCGGACCCCCGTGGAGATGGCAGGCATGGGGTCCACCGTCGCAGGCGACGCTAAGGAGGGCAGGTGTCCAGCCACCCTGATCCAGGTGAACGAACGGTGAAGTGAAAGGGACACCGCCGCGAAAGTCGCGTCGACCGGGCGTTGACGTGCGGTAAACGCCACTGGTCACGGCGATGTCCGGGGATCAGTGCGGCGGCGGGCTCTGGTACATCACGTCCACCGCATACCGGGTGAAGCCGAGGGACTCGTACAAACGCAGCGCCGGCCGGTTGGACTCGTCCACATACAGCATCACCGCCGGCAGCCCCCGGTCCCGCAGATGGTGCAGGCCGATCAGGGTCAGCACCCGGCCCAGTCCCAGTCCTTGGGCGGAGGGGTCCACGCCCACCACGTACACCTCGCCGATGGGGTCGGGGTGGACCTTCGTCCAGTGAAAACCGATCAGTCGGCCGTCGCGTTCGGCCAGGAACAGCCCTGCGGGGTCGAACCAGGGCTCGGCCTGCCGGGCGCGCAGGTCCTCGAGCGTCCAGGCGCCCTGCTCGGGGTGATCGGCGAAGGCGCGCCCGTTCACGCGCAGCCAGGCCGTCTCGTCGCGGCCGGGTTCGAAGGTGCGGATCGTCACCCCGTCTGGGACGGTCACCTCCGGCAGCGGGGAGTCCTGCAGCGGCCGCCGCATCTGCAGCAGCACCCGCACCCGCGCCATGCCCTCGGCGGCGGCCAGCGCCGCGGCGGGGGCCAGGTCGCCGTGCGCCCACACCCGCAGCGGGCCGCGGGCGCGCTCGCGCAGCGCGCGCAGCAGTGCCCGGCCGTGACCGCGCCGTCGCCGGCCGGGGTGGACGACCACCTCGCCTGAGGCGCCCGCACCGTCGGGGGCGGGGTCGAGATGGGCGTAACCGGCGATGACGCCGTCTTCCAGCGACAGCAGGGAACGGGACCGGCCGGCCCGCAAGGTCAACAGCGCCTGCTCCGACAGCGGAGCCACGCCGTCATGCCGTGTCGCGGCCTCCGCCAGCGCCAGCACCTGGCTGATCTGCGGGTCGGTCAGGCCGTCGGAGAAGACCAGGGCACGCTCGTCCATGGGCGCCACCCTAGTCTCGCCCGATCCGCCGACATCCTGCCGGGATGTCTTGCGGACCGTTCCAAAATCAAGAACGCACGGGCTCCCGGGTCTCCGATTCGCCCGGCCGGTGGTCCGGGACGAACCGGTAGCCGACGTTGCGGACCGTGCCGATCAGCGACTCGTACTCGGCGCCGAGCTTGGCCCGCAGCCGCCGCACGTGCACGTCCACGGTCCGGGTGCCGCCGAAGTAGTCATACCCCCACACCTCCTGCAGCAGCTGGGCGCGGGTGAACACCCGTCCCGGATGCTGCGCCAGGTACTTCAGCAGCTCGAATTCCTTGAAGGTCAGGTCCAGCACCCGGCCGCGCAGCCGCGCGGTGTAGGTCGCCTCGTCGATGGTCAGGTCGCCGTTGCGGATCTCGCCCGGCACATCGTCGGCCTCGCTCGCGGCCGCTCTGCCGATGGCCAGCCGCAACCGGGCCTCGACCTCGGCGGGTCCCGCGGTCTGCAGCAGCACGTCGTCCAGCCCCCACTCGGGGCTGAGCGCGGCCAGACCTCCTTCGGTGACGACGGCCAGCAGTGGGCAGTCCAGCCCGGTGGTCCGCAGCAGCCGGCACAGGCTCTTGGCCTGCACCAGGTCGCGGCGGGCGTCGACCAGCACCACATCGGCCGGTGGGGCGTCGATCAGTGCGGATGCCTCCGCAGGAGCGACGCGTACTGAGTGCAACAGCAACCCCAACGCGGGGAGCACCTCATCGGAAGGTTCCAGTGCGTTGGTGAGCAAGAGCAAACTGCTCAAGGGCCGCCTCCCGCCCTAAAAAGACGTCAAGGACCCGGGTGGCCTCGTCGCCCGGATCCCTCGGGTATGAGGATATCCGAGGTGTCCAATGAGGCAATGGCAAGTGTCTGCCGGGTTTCGGCTGTTGCGAGAATGAGATCCTGAGATCATGGCGAGGGGCACCATCAGGTACTGGGCGGCGGCGCGCGCCGCCGCGGGGGTCGAGGAAGAGCCCTATGAGGCCGCGACGCTGGCCGAGGCGCTGCACAACGCCCGGCGCGGCCGGAGCGGCGACTTCGCCCGGGTGCTCGAGCGCAGCTCATTCCTGATCGACGGCGCCCCGGTCGGCACCCGCCCGCACGAGGGCGTCGCCCTGGCCGAGGGCGCCGTGATCGAGGTGCTGCCGCCGTTCGCGGGTGGCTGATCTCACATCCCTCCGAGCCGGATGTGATTTCCCGGACGGTTTTGGAATCTCGTTTGCGAGTTTTCAACTTCGGTCTACGATCCGATGGCGCCGTCCGTATATCGGCTTATATTCCAGACCCGTTCCCCGTGAGCCGAACGCCGGGAAGGCGCGCCTTGGGGAACATGGCGGGGCCGGGACGCCGTAATGTGGGCGCACCCGGTCCGCGGCGTGAGGAGAGTGCATGCGCAAGGCTCTGGTCGTGTTCCTCGTCCTGCTGGCGGGCGGGCTGATCGCGGCGGACCGCATCGGCGTGCTGCTGGTGCAGCGGGAAGTGGCCGAGCGGCTGGCCGTCCAGTACTCCCTGCCCCAGCGGCCGGAGGTCACCATCCACGGGCTGCCCTTCCTCACCCAGGCCATCGGGGGCGAGTACCGGCAGGTCGACGTGGCGATCGGCGACTTCACCCGGCAGGAGGTCACGCTGCGGGACGTGCGGGTGCGCATCGAGAACCTGCGGGCGCCGCTGTCGGAGGCGATCAACGGCGACACCAGCGGGGTGGTGGCGGGCACCGCGACCGCCTCGGCGATCCTGCCCTACGACCTGATCAAGCGCCACGCCCCCGCCAACGTCACCCGGATCGGGGCCAGCGGCTCGGACCTGGAGGTGGAGCTGACCGGCTCGCTGCTCGGCTTCACCCTCAACGGCACCGCCGTGCTGTCGGCCGAGGTCTCCCGCGACGGCATCCGGATCACCCCGCGCTCCGTCGCCACGCAGGGCCTGCGGGTCCCGCTGGGCGCGCTGCGCGGACCGCTGTCATGGACGGTGCCGGTGCCGGAGCTGCCGCTGGGCTCGCGCATCAGCCGCGTCGAGATCACCGAGGCCGGCATCCGCGTCGGCGCCACCGCCCACGACGTGGCCGTGGGAGAGCTCGCCGGCCGGTGAGCCCCCGCCGGTCCCGCAGCGGGAAGAAAACCGTTGACCGCCGGTGAACCGGACCGGGAGGGCGTACGTGTCACCGGCGTGGGACCCACCGCCGACGAACGGTTGCTGCGCTCGCTGTACGCCGAGCACGGCGGTCCGCTGCTCGGATACGCCCTGCGGCTGACCGGCGGGGATCGCCAGCAGGCCGAGGACATAGTGCAGGAGACCCTGCTGCGGGCCTGGCGGCACCCGGAGGCCCTCACCGGCCGGCCGGTCCGCCCCTGGCTGTTCACCGTGGCGCGCAACCTCGCGGTGGACGCCCACCGGGCCCGGCGGTCCAGACCGCCGGAGACCGGGCTGCACGAGTACGCCGCGCTGCCTGCCGGGAACGACGACATCGACCGGGCCCTGGAGTCCTGGACGGTGGCCGAGGCACTGGCCGACCTGAGCCCGCAGCACCGCGCAGTGATCCTGGAGACCTACTACCGGGGCCGTTCGGTGGCCGAGGCCGCCCAGGTGCTGGGCATCCCCCCGGGCACCGTGAAATCGCGAACCTACTACGCGCTGCGCGCGCTGAAGCTCGCCTTGGAGGAGCGGGGGTTGGCGCCATGAGCACCGAATGCGAAGAGGTACGCATCTCCTTGGGGGTGTACGTTCTCGGCGCCATCGACCCGGCCGAGCGCGCCGCGGTGGACGCGCACCTGAGCGTCTGCCCGTCCTGCCGGGACGAGCTGGCCGGCATGGCCGCCCTGCCCGCGCTGCTGGGGCGGGTCAGCGAGGCCCAGATCGCCGCGCTGGCCGAGCCTCCCGGCGAACTGCTGGAGACGCTGCTGGCCCGGGCCGCCAGCGACCGCCGCCCCTCCTGGCGCCGGCGGTGGAGCGCACGCTGGAAGGCCCTGTGGAGCAGCCGCTGGACGCCGCTGGTCGCCGCCGCCGCCGTGATGCTGGTGGTGGGCGCGCTGTTCGGCGGCCTGCTGGACGACCGGTTCGACGGCTCGCCCCCGGTGACCGCCCCCGGCCCGTCCCAGACCGGGGAGGGCCCCTCCCCGTCCACGACCGGTGAGCGGCTGCAGGCCCGCGACGCCGATACGGGGGTGTCGGCCGAGCTGCTGCTGTTCGCCAAGAACTCGGGCACGCAGGCCGAGCTGCGCCTGAGCGGCGTCTCGGCGGGCAGCCGCTGCCGGCTGGAGGCGATCAACCGGCAGGGCCGGCACGACATCATGGGCAGCTGGCGGCTGGACCACCCCCAGGCCACGTTCGTCGGCTCGACGATGTTCCGGCGCGCCGAGGTGGCCTCCTTCCAGGTCGTCGCCGACGACGGGCGGCCCTTGGTGACCATTCCCGCGGAATGACCGCCCCGCGGGGAAGAGCCGGGCGGTCCGGTAGGTTGTGCCATCACGATGACAGGTGCGTTCGTCGCGGCCTTCGTGCTGCTCGCCGCCACGGTGTTCGGCCTTGTGCGCCGCCACCGTGACGGCCGGCTGCGCCCGGCGAGAGGAGGGGACGTGCCAGAGGCCGCCACCGACCGGCTGGGCCCCGCGGAGCTGGGCGCCGCCCTGGGGGAGCGGGCGACGCTGGTGCAGTTCTCCACCGCCTTCTGCGCCCCCTGCCGGGCCACCCGCCGGGTGCTGGCGGAGGTCGCCGCCATGGTGGAGGGCGTGGCGCACATCGAGATCGACGCCGAATCGCACCTGGACCTGGTCCGCCGGCTGGGGGTGGTGCGCACCCCCACCGTCCTGGTCCTGGACGCCGCCGGGAACGTGCGGCGACGCGCCACCGGGGCGCCCCGCAAGGCCGACGTGATCGCCGCCCTCGGCGCGGTGATCGACTGAACGCGTCGCTCCCGGGCCCGCAGGGGAGAGACGGACCTCACCGTCTCGAAAGCCGATACGGGAGTGACATTCTGCGAGACAACACTTACCATCGTGGCGTGCGTTACTGGACAGAGCAGCTGCTCACGAAGCGTCGCGCGGTCGACTTCTGCCGCGTGTCCGCGTCGCTCTGTCGCCTGGTCTGAGGCATCGAGCCGTAGCTAGCAGAGTCATCTCGACTCCCCTCCCAGCTCGCATCCCAGTCTCAGCACCTGGAGCACCCCAATGCAGGTCGATCCGCGTGGGCAGCGCGTGTCCGCGGGCATCACGACCGCTGTCCTGGTGGTCGTACTGATAACGGGAAGCTGGGAACTGCTCGCCGCCCAGGCCGTGGTGTTCGCCGTCGGAGCCCTCATCGGCCTGCGCTATGCGCCGTACGGACTGATCTACCAGGCCCTCATCCGGCCCCGGATCGGTCCGCCCCGGCAGCTGGAAGACGCCGCGCCGCCCCGTTTCGCCCAAGGGGTCGGCCTGGTCTTCGCCCTGGTGGGAGTAGTCGGTTACGTCGTGGGAATCGAGTGGCTCGGCATCGTTGCCACAGCTCTCGCGCTGGGGGCGGCGTTCCTGAACGCGGCGTTCGGGTTCTGCCTCGGCTGCGAGATGTACCTGCTGATCCGTCGCGTGATTCCAAAAAACCGCTCCGACAGGGAGGTTCCAGCATGAGCCGCTCCGACGTCCTGGTGGACGCAGACTGGGTGCAGCAGCACCTGGACGACCCGGGCGTGGTGCTCGTCGAGGTCGACGAGGACGTCTCCGCCTACGACAAGGGTCACATCCGCGGCGCCATCAAGATCGACTGGAAGAACGAGCTGCAGGACCCGGTCCGGCGCGACTTCGTCGACAAGACCGGTTTCGAGGAGCTGCTGTCCCGCAAGGGCATCGCCAACGACGACCTGGTGATCCTGTACGGCGGCAACAACAACTGGTTCGCCGCCTATGCCTACTGGTACTTCAAGCTCTACGGCCACGAGAAGGTCAAGCTGCTGGACGGCGGCCGCAAGAAGTGGGAGCTGGACTCCCGCGAGCTGGTCACCGAGGTGCCGCAGCGCCCGGCCACCCAGTACAAGGCCAAGGACCAGGACCTGTCGATCCGCGCCTTCCGCGACGAGGTCGTGGACGCGATCGGCAAGAAGAACCTGATCGACGTCCGCTCCCCGGACGAGTTCACCGGCAAGCTGCTGGCGCCGGCCCACCTGCCGCAGGAGCAGGCCCAGCGCCCCGGCCACGTGCCGACCGCCCGCAACATCCCGTGGTCGAAGGCGGCCAACGACGACGGCACCTTCAAGTCCGACGAGGAGCTGCGCGCCCTCTACGAGGAGGCGGGCGTGGACTTCAGCAAGCCCATCATCGCCTACTGCCGGATCGGTGAGCGCTCCTCGCACACCTGGTTCGCGCTGCGCGAGCTGCTGGGCCTGTCGGACGTGAAGAACTACGACGGCTCCTGGACCGAGTACGGCTCGCTGGTCGGCGTCCCGATCGAGCTCGGCGAGGCCAAGTAAGGGGCCCCGGGTCCCTCCCCACCCACTGACGACGGTCCCGCTGCCAAGCGGAGATTGGAGTAAGACATGACCCAGGGTTGCGCTGCACCTGCCCAGACCACCCGCCTGCCCGCCACCGTCGACCTGTCCAACGAGGCGGTGATCCAGGGGACGGTGACCCGTAACGGCACGCCGGTTCCCGGCGCCTACGCCCGGCTGCTGGACTCCACCGGCGAGTTCACCGCCGAAGTGGTGACCGGCGATGAGGGCGTGTTCCGTTTCTTCGCCGCCGACGGCGACTGGACGGTGCGGGTGCTGGCCGCCGGTGGCGTCAGCGTCGACACCCAGGTGACCGCCAAGGTCGGTGAGGTCGCCCAGGTCGAGGTCGCCATCTGACCTACCCTGCCCTGCTCGGAAGCGGCCCCGTCGCCTTCATGCGGTGGCGGGGCCTTTTCGTGCGCGGGCAGCGCCTTGGGCGCGCCTCACTTTCCGGAACGTTGAATCCAACGGTCGATTCTCTGCAGGATTCCCTGCTTCGCCCCCGGAGGAAGGGCACCGAGCCAGATGGGGACGACGTCCTCGCCTTTGCGCCAGGCGGCCGGCAGACGACCACGACGATCGGGCGGACGATGGACCGCCCGAACCCCGATGAACACCGCAGACGCACATCCGCTTCGCTGGGATGCCGCATAGGCGGTCTCCTCATTTCTCTCGGCCCGGCGCACCCGGCTTTGTGCGCCCGAGCGACCGGGACGGTACGAGTCGATGCCCACGCCCACCGGCCCGGGATGCGGCATTGTCAGCCCAGACAGCCGGTGCAGCCCTGCAGCGCGGTCACCACGGCGCGGGCGGCGGCCGTGGCGCCTTCGAAGGCGGCGGTTTCCGCCAGCGGAACGGCGCCGCCGTCGGAGCCTGCGAAGACCACTTTGAACATCGCGTTGGCATAGCGCGCCCACACCGTCACCGATCCGGTGCGTCCGGCGGCGGACTGGGCTTCGGCGTACATCGCGAAGGCGTCTTCGCCGACGTCCGGCACCCTCCGGAAGGTCCCGTACCGCAGCACTGAGCCGCCGGCGTTCTGAACGGAGGTGCCCGCGCGCTGCCGCATGGTCCGGCGGGCGGCGTTCATCCAGGTCGTGGCCTTGTCCACGCCGGCCCGGCCGCCCTGATCGGCGCGCAGCACCACCCGGACGGTCAGCGCCCGCTGCCGGGGCGCCTGCGGGTTCGCGGTGCTCCACCGGCAGCCCGCCGCATGCCCGTCCTGGCCCGGCCGCCCGGACGGACCGGCCCGGCGCGCGTTCAGCGGAGGCGGCATGAAGGACCTGCGCACCGGCCGCGGGACCAGCCGGCAGGGCGCGGTGATGGTGACGAACCGGGGGGCCTGCGCGGCGGGCGTTCCCGAACCGGTGGGAGTCGCCGAAGCGGTGGACATGGGCGCCGGAGGCTCGGCCGCGTTCCCGCCGCCCCCGCCGCGCACGACCACCGCCAGCACCGCCCCCACCACGAGCACGGCGGCCAGTGCCAGGGCCGGCAGCAGCCACGGCCGCCGCCGCGACCCCACCGGGCCGGGCGGAGGCGGCAGCGGAGCCCACTGCTGGGGATTCACCGGTGCGTTCTGCCCGCTGTTCACCTGGACCTTCCCTGGTAACGCGCATTGCCGGCGGCCTTGAGAGCCGGTCTGTGAGCGGCGGTGACTCGCCGGCGGCCCGCAACGCCGGCGGCCTGTGCGCGGCCGCGGTGCGATCGGCGAGCGCGCATGAGGTTATCGGAACCCCATGACCGTGAAACCGGACGGTGCGCGTTCGGCGGCCGTCACGGACGTGAAAAAAGGCGACAGGTCTTTGCCGCAGGTCGCCCGTCACTTCCCGGGATACCGGTGGCCTGCTGCTTTTCAGCATATGCCCGGCTGGAGTGGAATGCTCTAAAGTTTGGTCCGGCGACTTGACGGAAGGCCGCACACGGGGAGGAACGGGACGTGAAGGCTCGGCGAGTGGCCTGGGGGGCGATTGCACTCGTGGCCGTGCAGCTCCTGACCTGCCCGGCGGCTCTGGCCGCCCCTTCTCCGGACCCCTCCCAGCGCAGTACGCCCAAGCCCGGCGGGACACCCGAACCGAAACCGTCCAAGAAGAAAAGCCCCTCTCCGCAGCCGCCGCCGCAGCGCGAGACCAAGCAGGAATGCGAGATCAAAACCGGGATTCCGGCCGGTCAGCTCCAAGAGGAGCCCTGGGCGCAAAAACGCCTCGGATTCACCGCGGTGTGGGAGCTGACCACCGGCAAAGGCGTCACCGTCGCCGTGGTCGACAGCGGGGTGGACGCCTCGCACCCCCAGCTGAAGGGCCGGGTCCGCACGATCGACGTCACCGGCACCGGCACCCGTGACTGCCTGGGCCACGGCACCCAGGCGGCCGGCATCATCGCCGCCCGCGACATGCGCCGCCGGCAGGTGCCGTTCCTCGGCGTCGCCCCCGGCGTCCGGCTGCTGTCGATCAAGGCCGCGGTGCAGCAGAGCGGCAACGACCCCGGCTGGACCGCCAAGGCCATCCGCGAGGCCGCCGACCGCGGCGCCAAGGTCATCAACGTCTCCTCGCAAAGCCCCGACTATCCCAGCCTGCGGGAGGCGGTGAAGTACGCCCAGCGCAAGGACGCCGTGATCGTGGCGGCGGCCGGCAACATCCAAGACGAGCAGCGCGGCACCCAGACCCCGGCCTACCCGGCCGCCTATCCCGGGGTGGTCGCGGTCGGCGCCGTCGGCGAGAGCGCCACTCTCAGCTCCTTCTCCAACACCGAAACCCCCGTCACCGTCGTCGCACCGGGGGAGAAGATCGTCTCCACCTGGCCGGGCGGCGGTTACAACATCGATCAGGGCACCAGTTTCGCCACGCCCTTTGTGTCCGGGGTCGCCGCGCTGGTCCGCTCCTACCACCCCAAGCTCAGCTACAAGCAGGTCAAACGCCGTCTGGAGGTGACCGCCGACGGCGGCAGCGCCAACGGCACCGGCGGCGGCATGGTCAACCCCTTGCAGGCCGTGACCGCCGTCCTGGACGGCGAGGAGGAGGGCGAGGAGGCACCCTCCCCCCAGGCCCTGCCGGTCTACATTCCCCGCCCCGAACCGGAGGACCGCTTCGGCCGCACCCTGGCCCTGTCCCTGACCGGAGGCGCCCTGGCCCTGGCCGCCTCAGCCGTCGCGGCCGGCATCATCATCCCCGCCGGCCGTCGCCGCAACTGGCGCCCCTCCCGCCGTCAGCCCTCCACAGAAGGCCCCACCGGCTGAGACACGCCGGCCCGCCCCGGCGCGGCTTTGAGGCCCTTGCACGCTCGGGAGCAGGAAGGAACGCCCCCAGGCCACTGCAGATCACTTAGGGGGATAGCCGCTCTTGCGGGGGTCGAAGCAGTGGTAGCCGCACAGAAAAGCGATGCATAGAACCTGCACCGTCTGAGGCAGCCCGACGTCGTTCAGTTTCAGTTCGTCCCAGATCTCGACGGTGCTGCCGAAAGGAGTTCCGCCCCACCCCAGGACCGTATCGAGCCGTTCGGTGACGCCGCCCATCCGTTCACCGCCCGGCCCGGTGATGGCGTATTCCTGCTCGGACAACGGACGAACCGCCAGCAGCTCCGGCCCGGTGGCGGGAATCAGCGCATACCTTCGGGTGAAACTTGCGTTGAGGTGATACCAGCGCAGCAGCGACCGGATGACGCCCACCGGAGTCCCGTCGGCCAAGACCACGGTCGCCTCCTTGCTCCTCTTCGGCTTGTCGAAGACGAACCAGGCACTGCCGTCGGAATGGCGCACGTCCAGTGTGGCGACCATGTCTTTGACCGAGCCCGCCCCTTTCCCATCGGTCCACCTGCGGATCTCGCCGAACGGTGACAGGGGACGGCGATTGACCGTCCCGACCAGCTCACCGGCACCGGAACGCAGCTCCAGCCCCCGCCTGATCAGATGCAGGCCCGGCACAGGCATAGCGGACGACATGTGCGCTCCTCACGGCAAGCTGAGACACCCCTCTGTCAGCTCTCCCGGTAGGCGGTCTGGATGAGGCGGGTGCCGGAACGGCGTTCCACGAAGTAGCCGCGGCCCTGCGGGAGTTTGTGCGGCTTGACGTTGCCCAGCAGGATGCCCTCGTCCTTGTTGCCGGACATGACCAGGCCCGGGGAGGCCATTTCCTTGATCCGCTGGATGATGGGCTCATAAAGGGCCCGGCCGGCGCCGCCCATGGAACGGGCGATGATCAAGTGCAGGCCGATGTCGCGGGCCTGGGGCAGCAGCTCCGCCAGCGGCCGCAGCGGGTTGTCGGACGTGGCGACCATTTCGTAGTCGTCGACGACCAGGAACAGCTCGGCACCGGTCCACCAGGAACGCGACCGCAGCTGCTCGGGGGTCAGGTCGGGGGGCGGCAGCCGGGCCTCCATGGCGCCCTTGATGTCGCGGACCAGGGAGGAGGCCGCGGTGGAGGACGCGGCATAGCCGATCTGGTGCTCGGTGGTGGCCACATCCAGCAGCGACCGGCTGTAGTCGATGAAGATCAGCCGGGCCTGCTGGGGGGTGTAGCGCTCGATGATCCCCGCGGTGATCAGGCGCAGCAGGTTGGACTTGCCGCACTCGGTGTCCCCGAACACCAGGAAGTGCGGGTCGGTGTTGAAGTCCAGGTAGACCGGCGACAGCGAGTCCTCGTCGATGCCGATCGGGATGCGGGTGCCGCTTTCGGCCGCGCTCGGCAGCTGGGCGGCCGGCAGCACGTTCGGCAGCATCCGCACCGGCGGGGCGGTCGGGCCGTGCCAGGCCTCGCGGATGGTCTTGACCGTGGTCGCGATGCCCTCGGTGAGCGTCTCGGCGGAGGTGTCGCCGTCGATGCGGGGCAGCGCGGTCAAAAAGTGGTAGCCGTCCCGCGTCAGGCCGCGGCCGGGGCGGTTCTCCGGCACGTTGGCGGCCTTCTTGCGGTCCACCTCCGACTCGTACGGGTCGCCCAGCCGCAGCTCCAGCTTGGTGCCCAGCAGGTCGCGGATGCTGGTGCGGAACTCCGACCACTTGTTGGAGGACAGCACCACGTGGATGCCGTAACCCAGCCCGCGGGCGGCCAGCTGGGTGATGGAGTCCTCCAGCGCCTCATAGTCCTGGCGCAGGGTCAGCCAGTTGTCCACGACCAGGAACACATCGCCGAACCCGTCGCCGGCGTACTCGCCGGTGGCGCGCAGGCGCCGGTAGGTGGCCATGGAGTCGATGCCGCGCTCGGTGAACTCCTGCTCCCGCTGCTCCAGCAGCGCCGAGACCTCGGCCACCGTGCGGCGGATCCGGTCGGCGTCCAGCCGGGTCGCCACCGAGCCCACATGCGGCAGCTCCGCCAGTCCGGCCAGCGTGCCGCCGCCGAAGTCCAGGCAGTAGAACTGCACCTCCTGCGGGGTGTGCAGCAGCGCCAGCGAGGTGATCAGGGTGCGCAGCATGGTGGACTTGCCGGTCTGCGGACCGCCGGCCACCCCCACGTGCCCGGCGCCGCCGGACAGGTCCAGCCAGTACGGGTCGCGGCGCTGGTCGAAGGGACGGTCCACCAGCCCCACCACGGCGTGCAGCCGGCCCCGCCACTCCCAGCCGTCGGCGGTGTAGCCGTGCGCGGCCGACGGCGACAGCGGCGGCAGCAGCTCATCCAGCGTGGGCGGGACGTCCAGCGGCGGCAGCCAGATCTGGTGCGGCTCGGGCCCGTGCCCGGCCAGCTGCCGCACCACCACGTCGAACAGCGACTCAGAGCTCTTGTTCTCCTCGGCCCGCTGCTCGGGCTGCGGCTGCTCGACCACCTGCGGGCGGATGTAGTCGGTCAGGTACGGCAGCACCTGCCGGACGATCTGCGGGCCCTCGGAGCGGGTCTGCGGCTCCTCGTCCACCGGGCCGGACACGTAGGCGGCCTTGAACCGCACCAGCGGCTCGGTGGCGAACTTCAGGTACCCGTTACCGGGCGAGGGCGGCAGCTCGTAGGCGTCCGGCACGCCCAGCACCACCCGCGACTCCATCGCCGAGAACGTCCGCAGACCGATCCGGTACGACAGGTGGGTGTCCAGGCCGCGCAGCTTGCCCTCCTCCAGCCGCTGGGACGCCAGCAGCAGGTGCACCCCCAGCGACCGGCCCAGCCGCCCGATCATCACGAACAGCTCGGCGAAGTCCGGCTTGGCCGACAGCAGCTCGGAGAACTCGTCCAAGACGATGAACAGCGTCGGCATCGGCGGCAGCGGGGCGCCCTCCATCCGGGCCTTCTCATAGTCGCGCAGCGAGGCGTAGTTGCCCGAGTGCCGCAGATGCTCCTGGCGCCGGACCATCTCGCCGTGCAGCGCGTCGTACATCCGGTCGACCAGGGGGAGCTCTTCCTCCAGGTTGGTGATGATCGCCGAGACGTGCCGCAGCCCCTCCATGCCCAGGAAGGTCGCGCCGCCCTTGAAGTCGACCAGCACGAAGTTGAGCACCTCGGGGGAGTGCGTCATCGCCAGCGCCAGCACCAGCGTGCGCAGCAGCTCCGACTTACCGGACCCGGTGGCGCCGATGCACAGGCCGTGCGGCCCCATGCCGCCCTGCGCCGACTCCTTGATGTCCAGCTCCAGCGGGCGCCCGTCGGCGTCCAGCCCGATCGGCACCCGCAGCCGGTTGCGCTGGGGACGGGGCCGCCACAGCACCGCCGGGTCCAGGTTGTAGGGGTTGTCGATGTGCAGCAGCGAGGTCAGCGTCATGTTCGCCGACAGCACGTCCTCTTCGGGCTCGTCGGCGGCGCTGGTGCGGAAGGGGGCCAGCTGCCGGGCCAGCGCCTCGGCCTCGGCGATGGACGCCTGGTCGGGCCGGCCCACCGACGACAGCACCTCTTTGCCGGCGCGGTCCCGCTTGACCACATAGACCCGTTCGGGCGTCACCCGCAGCCGCAGCATGGTGGCCTCGTTGGTCTCCGCCACGCTGCCGGTCAGGTCGATGACGCACACCCCGTCGATGCCGTCGGAGGCGATCTGCGAGTCGTAGGAGGCCTGCCCGCCGTCCACGATCACCAGGTGGAAGGGCTCGGCGGGGGCGCGGGAGGCGCCGAACATCCCGCGGTCCTTGATCTCCGGCCCCAGCATGCTCTCCAGCTCCACCAGGCTGTGGGTCAGCAGCCGCACCTGCCCGGCGGCGTCGTACTCGGTGGGGTGCAGCGAGTGCGGCAGCCACTTCATCCACTGCCACTGCGGCATCCGCTCCCGGGACGCGCACACGGTGATGCGCACATCGTCGGGGGAGTGGAACGCCGCCAGCTGCATGATCAGCGCCCGGACCATGCCGTAGACCGCCTTGGGGTCCCCGTCGGGCAGGATGCGCGCGAACGAGCGCAGCGAGATCGCCACCGGCAGGTCCGGCACGGTCGAGTGGGCGCGCAGGAAGCGGCGCAGCGCGCCGGCGCTCATCGGCTCCAGGTCCTCCACCGGCTTGGTCTCCGGCGGGATGAGCTGGACGGCCAGCCGCTGCGGACCGGCGCCGATGCGGACCTGGGCGAAGTCGGCGTCACTGCTGCGCCGCTCCCACAATCGCGGGCTCATCACCATCGACCACAGCCGGCCGGGCGCGGGGTTGTTCCACTCCAGGGCCTCGCGCTGCTGCTTGGCGGCCTTGCGCACCCGCTGCCGCACCTGCCCCAGGTAGCGCAGGTAGTCGCGGCGGGCGCTGTTCAGCTTGGTCTTGCGTTCGCCGCTCTGCTGGCTGAGCTGGCCGAACATCATGCCGAACATCGACAGGGCGAACATGCCCCCGGCCACCAGCTGCAGGGTGTTCCGGTGGTTGAGGAACGTGAACACCATGGCGGCCGAGCCCGCCGCCATGGGCAGGTACATCAGGACGTTCTGGAACGAGTTGGTGACGACCTCGGGCAGCTCCGGCGGGGACTCCAGCAGGATCTCGCCCCGTGGCATCTGGGGCGGCTGCCTGCGCTCTTTGCGCCGCACGAGTACGGTGCTCACCCGATCTCCCCCTTGGTACCGCCCTGGCGGTCCGGCCGCTCATGCCGGATCTGGTGAAATTTGTGCCGTCATTTTAGGGAGCGCCGCCCCGCACCTCCCACCCGATGAACTGAAGTGCACCGAAAAATCCCTGGTCACGGCCGGGACAGTGGTACGGTCGGCGGGCTTGGGGCGCCGCTGCGTCCGGATGCCGGGACGTCAGGACACCTTGACACATACGCTCCTGTGTCCAGTCACAACACACCAGGTCAGCCGTTTAGAGAGGCACTAGCGGAGGTGGGGCGTCGGCAGGGGTGTCGGTGTGGGTTGCTAGTCTGCGTTGCTTGGTACGCAAAAGCCCGGCCAACGAGCCACAGATTGCAGGCCGGTTGCGCTATTCACTCGCCGCATACGACGGGGGGACATCAGATCGACTGGCGACCGCTCCCGCTTTCAGCCATGCTATGGGCCTGCCGACCGATTCACGGGGATTGATCCAGGCTCGGCGGTATCGCTGAGCCCGTCGTTTGTGAGGGACGCGAGTTGAGTCCGACTACGGGAACCGACCTGTGCCGGGTCACGGTGGTCGGCCCGCAGCGCAGAGTGGACATCTCCCTGCCCACCGACGTGCCGTTCGCCCAGCTGTTCCCGGCGATCCTGCACTACCTGGGGGAGAACCTGGCCGAACAGGGGCTCGCCCACGGCGGCTGGGTGCTGCAACGGCTGGATGAGGCCCCCTTCAGCGGAGACATGACGCCGGGGCAGGCCGGCCTGCGCGACGGCGAGCAGCTTTACTTGCGGCCGGGCATGTCCCAGCTGCCCGAACCGTCCTTCGACGACGTCGCCGACGTGGTGGCCACCGGCGTCAACGAACAGCCCGACCGCTGGCGCATCGAATGGACCAGGGTGTTCGGCCTGGGCGTGGGCGCCGGCGCGGCGGCGGTCGCGGCCGTGATCTTGCTGCTGGCGGGCCCGCCGGACGCGTCGTGGATCGTCCCGTCCGTGGCCGCCGCGGTGATCGCCCTGCTGCTGCTGGCCGCGGGCGCCGCGGTCTCCCGCGCGGTCGGCGACTCGGTGGCCGGGGCCGTGCTCGGCTTCTCCGCCCTGCCGCACGCCTTCCTCGGCGGGCTGCTCGGCCCGGCCCGCTCCACGCCGCTCACCGAACTGGAGGCCTTCCACCTGCTGTCCGGCTTCGCCGCGGTGGTCCTGGTCTCGGCGGTGGCCGCGGTGGCCGTCGCCGACGGGCTGCCGTTGTTCGTGGGAACCGGAGCGGCCGGCCTGGCCGGAACCCTCGGCGCGGGGGCGGGAATGCTGCTGGAGGGGGTGTCGGCCGCGGGCATCGCCGCCGTCACCACGGTGGTGTTCATGACGCTGATCCCGCTGGCCCCCACCCTGGCCTTCCGGCTGGCCCGGGTGACGCTGCCGCCCCCGCCGGCCAACGTCGAGGAACTGCGGCGCGACACCCTCCCGGTCGACGGCCGCACGGTACGGCAGCGCACCGTGCGCGCCGACCGCATCATCACCGGGATCACCCTGGCGGTCGGGGCGGTCGGCCTGGTGGCGGTGGTCCCGCTGGCCTTCGACGACGGCTGGCTGGGCCCCATCACCGGCGGTTGCATAGCGCTGGCGCTGCTGCTGCGCTCCCGGCTGTTCCGCGGCCGCTACCAGCGGCTGAACCTGATGGTCTCCGGCATGGCCGCCTTCGGCGTGCTGGCGATCGCCATCGCCGCCGACGCCTCCCAGCCGGTCGTGCTGCTGGGCGCGGTGGCGCCGCTGCTGGTGGGCGCGGGCATCGTCGTCGGCACCGGGCTGTGGCTGCCCGGCCGCAAGCTCTCCCCGTTTTGGGGACGGGCCGCCGACGTGTGCGACTTCACCGTGGTGCTGGCGCTGATCCCGCTGTCGCTCGGCGAGGCCGGCCTGTACGGCTGGGTCCGCGGGCTCGGAGGGTGAGCGAGCGTGCAGACCCGCAAGGACCTGCTGCAGGCCCACCGGCTGATGACCCAGCGGGCGGCGCTGGCGCTGATCCTCGGCCAGCCCGACACCGCCGAGGCACCGATGCGCCGGCTCAACGTCGCCGCCTTCAGCGGGGTCATGATCACCGTGGTGGTGATGGCCATCTTCGGCATCGTCGGCATCCTGCGCCCCGGCGGGGCCAAGCGGCTGCAGGAGCCCGGCACGCTGATCATCGAGAAGGAGACCGGCGCCCGCTACGTGTGGTGCCAGGACCCGCCGAAGCTGTGCCCGGTCGCCAACTACGTCTCCGCGCGGCTGCTGGCCGGCCAGGACGCGGGGAAGCGGCGGACGGTCTCGCGCAACTCGCTGCGGAACTTCCAGCGCGGCCCCCTGATCGGCATCCCGGAAGCCCCCAACACCCTGCCTGAGGCCAAGCACCTGGTGAAAACGCCGTGGTCGGCGTGCGTCCGCACGGTCGAGCTGCCCACCCGCGGCCGCACCTCGCTGGCCACCATGGTGGTGGGCACCCCGGTCGGCGGGCAGTCGCTGCGCGATGACCAGGGGCTGGTCATTCGCTCCGCCGGCCAGACCTGGCTGATCTGGAAGAACCAGCGCCTGCGCATCCCAGAAGAGCTGGTGCCCGCCCTGGCCCCCAACCCCGCCAGGGTCACCCCCAAGTGGCTCAACGCGCTGCCGCCCGGCCCCGACTACAAGGCGCCCTCGATCCCGAACCTGGGCCAGGAGGTGCCCGGGCCGGAAGGCGGCAAGGCCAGGGTCGGCCAGTTCTACGCCGTCGAGACCGGCTCCACCACCACCTGGTACGTGCAGCTGGCCGACGGCCTGGCCCCCATCAGCGAGATCGAAAAGGAGCTGCTGCGGGCCGATCCGGCCATCTCCCAGAAGGCCTACAGCGGCCGCCCGGCCCAGGAGATCGCGCTCCCGCCGTACGTGCTGAACTCGATGCAGAGGTCGTCCCGGCGGATCTCCAAGCAGGAGCTGCAGGGCGCGCCACCGACGATCATTCCCTATGCGGACAGCACGCCGCTGTGCGTGATCTACGACGATCCCACCGGTGAGCGCCGCGGTTATGTGACGCTGAACGGCCGGTTGCCGGACCCGCCGCAAAGCACCACCCCGTTCGGGGTGGACCAGCTGGTGTTCCCGCCCGGCGGGGCGGCCCTGGTCGGTTCGATGCCCGCCCCCGGAAAAGGAAGCGAGGTGAACTCGTATTCCCTGGTGGCAGAGGGACGGCGCTATCAACTGGAGTCTCCTGAGGTCGCTGAGCTACTCGGTTACGAGATCTCCCAGGCGGTGCCGGTGCCGTCCGCTGTGCTGAATCTCATTCCCACCGGCCCGACGTTGGATCCCGACGCGGCGTCACAGCAGCTCACCGGCGGTCCGCGTTAACAACCGGTTGAAAAACCAAGGTGGCCGATGTCGGCCACCTGTGGTTCGGAACTTCTTTCACCGCGGATGCGTCTAAGCGGTTTCATGACTGACTTCTATAAGATTAGTCGGCGGTGGACATAGCATAATTTCTTCTCTACAGTTATGTACCCGCGGCGATGTTTTCTGGGCTTCCAGCTGGCGAGATCGCCGTGCACGAGATACGGCTCACGGTGACGGAAGGGGCGCCGAGTTCGGGGTCCGGCTGAGGAAACCGGTGGGCCGGCGACGCCGACGAAGACGATGAGGAGGTCGCAGATGGCGCCACAGTCAGCTGTCGACAGGGCTGCAATGGCCCAGGCGGCACAGGACATCGAGCAGTCCGCGAACGCCATCCGGGGAATGCAGAACCAGCTCGCGAGCGCCAAGGACCAGCTCCGCAGCCACTGGGAGGGCGACGCCTCGATGGCCTTCGAGGCGGTCTTCAACCGCTTCAACGAGGACTTCAGCCGCGTGCTCAAGGCACTGGACGGCATGCACGAGAGCCTCGTCCAGACCAGGATCACCTACGAGGCCCGGGAGGAGGCGGCTCAGCAGTCCGTCAACAGGGTGCAGGCGCTGCTGAACGGCTGAGCCTCGCCCATCAGCAGGTGACCCCGAACGGACGGAGGAGTGAAAGGTGAGCGACTACACCAGGGCTAATTTCGGTGGCCTGAGCGAGGGCGAGGCCCAGTTCAGCATGACCGCCCGGGCGCTGCTGGACGAGCTGACCGACCTGGAGGGCAAGCTCCGCGCCAAGCTGGACCGCTGGGACGGCGACGCGCAGGCCGCCTACTGGAACTACCAGAAGGAGTGGGACGCCGCGGCCAAGGACATGCAGAACGTGGTGGCCCAGCTCGGCGTGGCGATCCGCGAGGCCCACGACAACTACCAGGCCGCCGAGCGCGCCAACACCAGCATCTGGGCGGGCTGATCCCGCACCGCCGGCGATCGCCGCTGAAGGGCTCGCACCAGCGAGTGCAGGCGGGCCCTGGCAGAGCGCGAGTCGCCAGGGCCCGCGGGCCCGGGGTCGTGGGGTCGCAGCCGAACTCGTGTGTTCCCGGGGGCCGTGAGATCGCGCGGCGGCGATCCACAGGAGGTGAACGAAGATGACTGACCACGCGGGACGGCCGTCCCAGATCCCGCAGCCCGGCAGCAAGGAGATCGAGGTCGATCCGGGGTACCTGCGGAACTTCGCCAACCAGATGCAGGCCGACCTCGACAGACTGGTCAAGGGGCGCTACCGGGAGCGACTCCAGGACGCTCTGCCCAACGCCGGCTCTCTGGGGAACTACCAGGCCGGCCGTTCGCTCTACACGACGATCAAGAACGGCCACGAGTCGATCGGTTTCACCTTCCAGCAGTTCACCACCGTCTACCAGCAGGTGATCGACGCACTTCGGCAGTGCGCGAAGAACTACGAGGACGCTGAACGGAACAACGTGGCCAGCGCCCGCAACGTCTACCGCGGTGGTTCCGGTGGCGGCACCCTCATCTGACGGCCGACTCGGTGGAAAGGAGGTGGCACCCCAATGGCTCCCCCTCAGCAGGGTGTGATCAGGAACCAGCAGTTCTCCACCGGAGACGAGGGCATCAGCGGCTGGACCAACAAGCTGCAGATCTGGGAAGACCACTTCAACGACCTGAAGGCCATCGTCGACGGGATGAACCCGTGTGAGCTGCAGACCAGCAGCCTGGCCTTCCGCACCCTCGCTGAAGCGATGAACGACACCCTGGATCTGCTCAGCGACGTTGCGGGCAAGCTGGCGAAGAACTGGGGCGGCCAGGACGCGCAGGCGGCCGTCGCCCAGATGAACAAGGCCTACCAGCAGGCCCTGGAGATCCAGAACAAGAGCCAGCAGGTCGCCAAGGCCACGGCGGAGCACGCCGACAAGCAGACCGAGTGGAAGCAGGCCTACGGGACGGGTTCGCCCACCGACAGCTGGGTCCGCAAGGTCGCCCGCTGGGCGACTCTGCCCGCAGCCCTGGGCGGTCCCACCTCGCCGGCCGCTGTGACATCCTTCCTGGCCAACAACATGGGCGCCGAGGACGCCCTGAACAAGATCAACCAGGGAACCCGGCAGTCCAACGAGAGCTATCCGCCAGAGATCAAGGTGGATATGCCCGACCCTCAGGTCACTCCCTTCGATGCTGCGCCGGCGAGCCCCGGGGCAGGAGGCGGCGCGCCTATGCCAAGCATGCCGGGCGGTGGTGCGGGAGGAGGCGGTGCGGGGAATCCGCCGGGTTCCCCCGGCCTGCCAGGTCCCGGCGGAGACGCTGGTCCCGGCGGGGGCGCGCCCAACCCCTTCCGGGATGGCGGAGTTCCTGGACCTTACCCCCTTGGCGATCCGCCCGGTGGGGGGTTCGGCGGTCCCGGTTATCCCGGCCCGGGTGGCGGCGGCTCTGGTTACTCCGGTGGCGGTGGCTCCGGCTCAGATCTAGCTGGACTGCAGCCCGGCAACCCCGGCACTCCCGGCCCCGGCGGGGGCTTCGGCGGAGGCAACGGCCTGCCTGGTGGGCCCAACGGGCCTGGAGGCCCGCCCGGGGGGCCCAGTGGTTTGCTGCCCGGTGGGCCCGGTGGCCTTCCCGGAGGTCTTCCCGGCGGAAGGGGCGGAGGTCTCCCCGGTGGGAGAGGCGGCGGCCTTCCGGGTGGAAAGCCGGGTGGCCTACCTGGTGGTATCGGTGGTGGCTCGCCTCGAGGCTTCAACGGAGTGCTCGGCGGGCCGAACGCTGCGGGCAGAACCGGAGTCGGGGCCGGGCCGGGTGGCATGGGCATGGGAATGCCCATGGGCGCCGGTGCCGGTCACGGCGGCAGAGAGGAAGAACGCGAACGCGCCTTCTGGCTTCCTGAGGATGAGGAGTTCTGGAACAACGACCAGGAAGCCACCCCGCCCGTGATCGGGTGACCCAGTCGCATCAATGAGCGGCCATGGCGTGGGCAGAACGGGCACAAGTGCCCGTTCTGCCCGTATCTGTTTCCACCTGGACTTTCAACTGATCGGTTACCTCATGCGCAGACGAGTGCTCCGGCGGCGAAAGCAAAGTGTCGTCGCGTTCGTCCTGGCGATGCTCCTAGCTGCGGCGATGGCTGCACCGGGTGGCGCGGCTGTTCACACTCAGCCGCATCCGGCGCAGTGGTGGTTCACCACATGGGGGGTCGAGGATCTGCTGTGGCCGCATAGTAAGGGCAAGGGAGTAACTGTCGCCGTTATAGATACCGGTGTACAAGCCAATATTCCGGAACTGGCCTCAGCGGTGCTGCCAGGTGCCGACTTTAAGCACGAAAATGGTAACGCCCGCGTCGACTGGGATATTGTGAACCATGGGCACGGCACCGGGATGGCTTCGCTGATCGCCGCTAGGGGGGGCAGGAACGGCTTCTATGGTGTGGCTCCAGAGGCCAAGATCCTTCCAATAATCGCTGATACAGATGAAGCCTACTCCAAGGCGATCCCATTCGCGGTTGATCGCGGCGCTAAGGTAATAAATATCTCCCAGGCAGGGCCGGGAGAGTGCGACCCTCGGCTTCAGCAAGCCATAAGGTACGCGATAGATCGCGATGTGATCGTGGTTGCAGGGGCAGGTAATGATGGTGCGGGAAGCAATCTTTCTCTTTCCCCTGCGAACTGTAAAGGTGTGGTGGCTGTCGGTGGTTCGACCAAGCAGAACACACCATGGCATAAATCGCAGCGTCAGCCCTATGTGACTTTCGTAGCCCCCGCAGAAGGCGTTGGGAGCGTACTCAAAGATGGGCAGTTCCATACTTCTGAGGGGGGTACAAGTAGCGCTACTGCGCTCACTTCGGGTGCCATCGCGTTGATCAGATCCAAGTTCCCGCAGATGACGAACCGGGAGGTCGTCCGGCAGCTTATCGCCTCGGCCCTTGACATCGGCCCTCCCGGCTGGGACGACCAGAGCGGTGCCGGCATCATCCGGCCGCGGCTGGTGCTGAACGGGGAGATTCCGAAGAACACTCCCAACCCCGTCTTCGAAGAGTACGACAAGTGGCTGGCAAGTCAGCCTGATTCGAAATCGCAAGGACAAGAGCGGGCGGAAGAGAAGTCGGGATCGTCGGCGGGCGGAGCCGGAGACTCAGAGGGCGGAATCAACGGCCCCTTGGTGATCGCTCTCGCCGCCTTGGTGGGCGGTGGGTTGTTGATCGCCGCCTTCGTCTACTTCCGTGTTCGGGGCAGGCGTGCGGCCGTGGCCGCTTCTCATCCGCAGCCAGGTCCTTATGGGCCGCAGTCCGGGATGGGGCCTGTCCCGGGGCAGACCGTTGGCGGACCGCCTCCGTCCATGGGCGCCCCGATGCCTCCGCAGCAACAGTGGCGAAGTGCGTCGCCCCAGAGCGGTGGACCGTATTCCGGGGCGCATGGGCAGCCTCCAGGGCCGTCCGCCCCGGGGCGGCCTCCCGGGGGTACGGGACCGCAGCAGTTCCCGCCGCCCCAGGGTTGAAGGGCTGCGGAAAAGAGCAGCGATGCCGAACCGTCAAGGCAGTGGATGCGTCGCAACCGGATGGCAGGTCTTGTGCAGGGGGCCGATGAAGAGCTCTGCGGACCGCCCGGAGCTCAGGATTCGGCCGTACGGAGCCGCCATGGTGGCGACGGGCGGATCAATGAAAGGAAACCGGGCCGAGGGCTGCGGTGTAAGAGAGGGATTCCGCAGCGTTTTGGGGTTTTGAACCGCTGCGACGGCGACTGAACGGAGAGGAGACAGGAATGCCGCCGGGTGAAAAGCCGCCGCCTTATCTGCCGTCTGCGCGCAGCGAGGAGATCCAGATCGCTCCGGGAAAGCTCCGGGATCTGGCCACAGAGCTCGAGAAGGATCTCGACAAGCTGAAAAAGGGTCATCACGCCGAGAACATCCAGGAGTACTCGCCCAAGGATTACGCCTTCGGCGATTACGACGCGGGGCAGTCGCTCTATGTGTCGGTCCGAAACGGCCGGGATCGCATCAGTGAGACCTTCCAGACCTTCATAGAGGCCTACGAGCAGCTGATCGAGTCGCTGAGGCGAAGCGCCGACAACTATGAGCGCGCCGAGGATGCCAACAAGAGGAATGTGGGCGGCGTCGGCGGCGGCGCCTACCGGTGACATGAGCTTCTGAAGGGAGGCGGTGGTGCATGACGCAGGTCAGGCCCACATACCCCGGGTCGGGCATGAACAGCCCGATCAGGAATGAGGCTTGGCAGGAGAGCACCGAGGGACTCGGCATCAGAGATCTCGGTATCTTCAAGGTCTGGGAGGACAACTTCGAAAAGCTGAAGACCCTGGTCAACAGCATGAAGCCAGATCAACTGGAGAGCGGAAGCAAGCACTACCAGAATCTGGCCAAGGACATGAACGGCACCGTCACTCTGCTCCACCGGGTCGCCCAGGACATGGTCAAGCAGTGGGGCGGAAAGGACGCCCAGGCCGCCTTGGAGCAGATGAACAAGGCGTACCGGCAGGCCCGGGAGATCCAGCAGACGAGTCAGCAGGTCGGCCAGGCGATCAGCAACCATGCCGCCAAGCAGAAGGCATGGAAGCAGGCATATGGACCCGGCTCGCAGACCGACAGCTGGGTTCATGAAGTCAAGCGGTGGGCGGGCACCATTTTCGCCGCCAACCCGGCGACCCTGCCTGCGGCCCCCGCCACCATAGTCGGGGGATTTCTGAAGAACAACTGGGACGCCCGGCAGGGCATGCTGGAAATCAACGAGGGGACGGCGGCCTCCAACCGGCAGTTCCCCGAGGGCATTCGTGTCGACATGCCTACGGTGAACCCCAATGCCTTCCAGAACCCGCCGGGCGGCCCAGGTAATCCGGGCGGGCCGGGCGGGGCGCCCAAGATGCCCGGGATGCCGAACGGTCCTGGAGGGCCCGGGCTTCCTGATGGGCCGGGTTATCCCGGGCCCGGTGGCCCGGGCGGGCCGAACACCCCGGACCTTCCCGGTCCCGGCGGCCCTGGTGGGCCGAATTACCCTGGAGGCGATGGTCCCGGCGGGATCAACCCTCCCGGCGGCGGCCCTGGTGGGCCGAATTACCCAGGGGGACCGAACTCCCCGGGTGGGCCGAGCTATCCGGGCGGGCCGAATTATCCCGGCGGACCAAATTATCCCGGCGGACCGAATTACCCCGGTGGTGGTGGCTTGGGATCGGACTTGGCCGGTTTCGATCCTCATCCTCGCCCTTACGGTACCGGCCCCGGCGGCAACTTCGGTCCCCCGGGCGGTGGCGGCGCTGGCCTTCCGGGGGGCGGCCTTCCGGGGGGCGGTGGCGGCCTTCCGGGGGGCATGCCGGGCGGCGCGGGCGGCGTTGGCGGTATGCCCGGAGCCGTTGGCGGTATGCCCGGGGGACTGGGCAGCACCGGTAAGGCCCGAGCCGGGATCGGCGGAATGGGCGGGATGGGCATGGGCATGCCCATGGGCGCCGGCGCCGGTCACGGTGGCAGGCAGGAAGAACGCGAGCGCACCACCTGGATTCCCGAAGACGAGGATGTGTGGACCGGCGGTGAGGAGGCCGGCCCTTCGGTGATCGGCTGATCCGGAACCGAGCCGATCTGAGACCGATGGGCGGGCGGTTATGGTATGGGCAGGCCGAAGGTGTGCCTTCGGCCTGCCCGCCCTCATTGAATGATCGGTTGCATGATGGCAATACCACGGAACCGTCACACGTTGCGGTCGTTGATCGTCTCTTCTATGGCCGTGCTGATGGTGGTCGGGGCGGCTTTGCCCGGAACGGCTGCAACAGCCGCCAGGCATCTGCCGCAACAGTGGTGGTTCGACGCATGGTTCATCGACACCAAGCTGTGGAAGTACAGCAAAGGTCAGGGCGTCACGGTCGCGGTTCTCGATTCGGGGGTTCAAGCCGATATCCCGGAGCTGTCCGGCGCGGTGCTCCCCGGTGCCGATTTTCAGTACGGCACTGGAGACGGACGTACTGATCAGGACACCTTTGAAACCAACGGGCACGGCACCGGTATCGCGACTTTGATCGCTTCCCGGGGAGGGACGAGCGGCTTCCTCGGGATAGCACCAGAGGCGAAGATACTTCCCGTGGTCACGCAGTCGGGTCCCGCCTACACCAAGGGGATCCGGTTCGCGGCCGACCAGGGCGCGAAAGTGATCAACCTGTCCCAGGCGCTCTCCGGTCCATGCCCGGCGGATCTGCAGGAGGCGGTGAGGTACGCGATAGAGCGGGATGTCGTCATCGTCGCCGGAGCGGGAAACGATGGAGACGGCATCAACTCGTCCATGTATCCGGCCAACTGCAAGGGAGTGCTCGCCGTCGGGGCGGCGGATTCTCAAGGCGTTCTCTGGGAGAAGACCCAGCGGCAGTCGTATGTCGACCTCGCTGCTCCCGGCGTCGCCGCAGCGGCTGTGCTCCGAGACGGCAGGCTCAAGGAGTACATCAGCGGAACCAGCATCTCCGCGGCGTTGACGTCCGGGGCCATCGCCCTGGTGCGTTCGCGCTACCCGAACCTGAGCAACCGTGAGGTCGTGCGGCGGGTCGTGGCCTCGGCGCGGGACATCGGCGAGCCGGGCAAGGACGACCGCAGCGGCCACGGCCTGTTCCGGCCCTACCGGATCTTCGAGGGGCTGCTTCCGAAGAACCCGCCGAACCCCGTCTTCGAGGAGTACGACAAGTGGCTGGCGACCCAGCCGAAGTCGGCACGGGAGCCGGAGACGGACTCCAAGGAATCGGGCCCCTCACCGGCAGGTGCGCCCTCCTCGGGCGACGATGAGGTCGCCTGGCCCGCCATCGTCGCCGCCGCCTTGCTGGTGGGCGGTGCCTTGACGGTTTCCGCCGTCATTTATGGACGGGTCAATCGCAGGCGCACGGCCATGGCCGTCCCTTACGGCCGCTACGGGCCACCGCCCGGTCCGCCGGGAATGGGCCCGCCCCCCGGGCAGTACCCCACTGGGGGGCCGCCCCCTTCCATGGGGGCGCCGATGCCTCCGCAGCAGTATCCGGGAGCGCCGCCTCCGGGCGGCGGCCCCCACTTCCTTCCTCCGGCACCGCCCCAGGGCGGAGGCGGACCCCAGCCGCCGCAGGGTCCTCCCCAGCCACCGCCTCCGCCGCAGGGCTGAGGGACGAGCCCGCACAGCGGGATTCGAGCAGGCCGACCCTGGGCCGTGTCACGCGGGCGGCCGGCCGAATGCCGGCAGGACGCCCCGAACGGGCCCTAAGCCCACGGGGACGGACCGTCCGGAACGCCGGTGTCACGACCGCGGGCCATCCGGACCTCCCGGTGCGTCCTCATCAGGCATCTGCGATGACCGGTACCGGCCACGGGCTCAGCCGTTCCAGGTCGGCGGCGAGCCGCAGCAGCACGTCCTCCCGGCCGTGCCGGGCGACGGCCTGCAGCCCGACCGGTGTGCCGTCGGCGGCGCGGCCGGCCGGGATGCTGATGGCCGGGTGGCCGCTGATGTTGAAACCCCAGGTGAGGTCGACCGGCATCGCCTCCCCGGGCCCGTCGTGACCGTGCGGCGGCAGCGGGGTCGTGGGGGTCAGCAGCACGTCCGCTTCCGCGAACACCGCGCGCAGCCGATCGTCGTTGGCCCGGCGGATGCGCCGGGCGTTCTCCCGGTCGCCGCCCAGCTCGCGCAGGGCGTGCCAGGCGGGCCCGGGGTCCAGCAGCCGCACCGGATGGTCCCGCCACACCAGCCGCCCGGCCCGGTGCAATCGCTCGGCGGCGGCCCGGGCGAGCGCGGCCTGCTCCGGGTCGACCTGCGCGAACCCCAGCGAACCGGACCAGACGGCCCGCAGCGGCTCCGGCCCGGCGGGCGCGATCTCTTCCCCCAGCAGCACCGAAAGGTACAGCGCCGCATCCCGCGAGGTCCGCACCAGCGCCCCGGGGACGTTCAGCCCGGCGGCGTCGTGGCCGCGCACCCGGCCGTTCGTGGGTTTGAGGCCGAGCACCCCGCACCAGGCCGCGGGAATGCGGATCGATCCGGCCCCGTCGCTTCCGGTGGCCAGCGGCACCACCCGGGCCGCCACCGCGACCGCCGACCCGGCCGAGGACCCGCCGGGCGTCCGGTCGGCGCGCCAGGGGTTGACGGTGGGGCCGCGCTCGGTGCGCCCCCAGGTCTGCCAGGGGGTGTGCGGGCCCGGGACGGAGGTCAGCCCGATGACGACGCACCCGGCCCGCCGCAGCAGCACCGTCTGTGGCGCCTCCAGCCCGTCCCAGGCCTTGACCGCGATCGGCACCCCCGCCAGCGGCAGCCGCTCGCCCCGGGCCACCGCCCGGTCCACGGCCTGCGCGTCCGCCATCGCCTGTTCGGCCAGGACCCGCCGGAACGCGCGCAGCACCGGTTCGACGGCCGCCAGCCGCTCCAGCGCCGCCCGCACGACCTGCACCGCGGACGCCTCTCCCCGGCCGACCGCCTCCGCGATGCCGGTCGCGTCCGATTCCAGGTACTCCAGCACGCCTCACCATTCCCGTCTCAGGCATCCGGGACGTCCCGCCGCGTGCTCGAGCCGGTCCCGTGCGGCCGTTCCTCCGGCCGGGTCTAGCGGAGCTCGGCGATGACGGCGCGGACCAGGCGGATGGCCTCCTGCTTGGCCGTCTGGTAGGGCAGTCCCGTGCCCTTGAGGACCCGGTCGCCCCGGACGGCGGGCGGGTAGTCGGCGGCCTCCCAGTTGACCTCGATCACCACGTTGGCGTACCGGGCGGTGAGGTCCACGCCGCTCATCCAGTAGCTGCGCAGCCGGCTCTCATCGGGGCCGGCGATGGTGGAGCTGTCCAGCTTGGCGGAGACGGCCTCGTCGCCGACCCCCGACAGCCGTTCCCTGCCGGAGTGGTACTCCGACTCGCCGAGGTACTCCCAGTCGCTTTGCACGTCCTCGCGGGCCCGCTGCTCGCCGCTTTTGTCGCCGATGGTCTCGTGGCGGGTGACGGTGACCGTCAAGTCCAGGGCGTGGTCGGAACGCCGCCGCTCCCAGCTGCAGATCTGCATGTTCGAGTCGTTGTTGTCGCCCTTGTCCAGCGGCACCCCGCGGGCCTTGGCGGGCAGCACCCTGCCGAGCGGGGTGCACAGCTCAGGGAGCCGGGTGATCCGTTCACCGTTGACCGTCTGGGCGCTGGGGGAGCCGGCGGGCGAGATGGGCTCCGCCGGCGGCGGCTCGGCGGAGTCGCCGTCCTTGCGGTTCAGCGCGTAGACCACGGTGCCCAGCACCATGACGGCCATCAACGTCGCGGCGACGACGACCGCGATGATCGCACCCGGTGACCTGGACTGGGACGGCGGTGGGGCCGCCGGGGGCGCGGGGGCCGCGAACGGGGGCGGTGTAGCGGCCACCGGTCCCGGCGGGGCGCCCGGGGCGGGCGCAGGCGCCGGCGGGGGCGTCACGGGCGGCATCGGGAACGGCGGCGGGGTCACCGGCGGCGGCGCGGGCTGGGCGAACACCGCCGGGGACAGCGAGTTCGGCGTCCAGGCGGAGGTGACCAGCCGCTGGGCCCCGGTCTGCGGGTCGGTCTCGTCCCCGACCAGCGCCACCACCAGTTCCTCGGCGGTCGGGCGGCGGGAGGGGTCCGGGTCCAGCGCGGCGGTGATCAGCGGGCGGAGTTCCTCGGGCACCCCGGTCAGGTCGTGGGCGCCCTGGTGGGCCTTGGTGGCCAGCACCATCAGGTTGCCGGTGCCGTAGGGGTGGCGTCCGGTGGCGGCGAAGGCGATCAGCGATCCCCAGGTGAAGATGTCGGCGGCGGTGCCGACCTTGCCTTCGAAGACCTGCTCGGGCGCGATCCAGCCGGGGCTGCCCACGATGAAGCCGGTCTGGGTGTGGTGGGAGGAGGAGTCCACGGCGCGGGCCACGCCGAAGTCGATGACCCGGGGACCGGTCGCCGACAGCAGCACGTTGGACGGTTTGAGGTCGCGGTGCACCAGCCGCACCCCGTGGATGGCCACCAGCGCGGTGGCGATGCCCACCGCCAGGGCCCGCAGCGGCTCCAGGGGCATCGGGCCGTGCTCTTGGACGTACTCGCTGAGCGAGGGTCCTTCGATGTACTCGGTGACCAGGTAGGGGGAGCCGTCGGCCTCGCCGTGGTCGAGCACCTGCGCGGTGCAGAACGAGGCCACCTTGCGGGCGTTGCTCACCTCGTCGGCGAACCGGGCCCGGAAGCCGGGGTCGGCGGCCAGCTCCTTGCGGATGACCTTCACCGCCACCGGCCGCCCGTCGGGCCCGGCGCCGTAGTAGACGGCGCCCATCCCGCCCTGGCCGAGCCGTCCCAGCAACCGGTAGTGACCCACCACGGTGGGATCGCCGGGGGCCAGTGGCTGCATGGTTTGGGTGCTCAGGAGCGCTCCTCCTTCGAGCCTCGGCGGGGCTGCGGACCCGGGGGACCCGCCCTCAGGCGTGGTCGTTGGCGTACGCCCGCAGCTTCAGCACGTCCTTGTCGAAGTAGGCGGCATAGGAGATCCAGTGGACGTTGCCGCCGCGCCGGTAGCCGCCGAGCACGCCGTTGATCGTCCCCTTGTGGGTCTTGGTGTTGTAGTTCAGCAGCCAGGGGCTGCCGCTGACGCCGCCGTAGAAGCCGTTGCAGGCCATCTTGATCTGGAACCTGGAGTGCTTGGCGGTCTTGGTCCGGCACCAGATGGGCCGGTCGCGCGGGTCGCGGCGGACGCTGGGGTAGCCGGTCACGTTGACGATGTTGACATACCCCTTGTTGACGGCCATCTTGTTGCCGCCGCCGACCGCGGGCTGGATGCGGCGGCCGTCCTTGGTGTGCAGCGAGACGAACCCGAAGTCCAGGTCGGGGTCGCTGCGCTTGGCCCAGCCCTTGGGGACGAACATCTTGCGGGCCGTCCAGATGCCGTACGGCTTCTTGCCCCGGTCATAGCGGGGGACGAAGGCGATGTTCTTGAAGTAGCCGCGTCCCTTGCCGCCGTGGATGCAGTGCGCGGCGGTGATGATCAGCCGCTTGGACCGGCTGTTGACCACCGCGGCGGTGCAGTAGTGGTCGCCGGCGCCGTTGTTGAAGAACAGCGCCCCCACCGAGGGGATGCCGCTGTAGGCCTTGGCGGTCCTGGCGGCGCCGCCGGTCGCGGCGACCTCTCCGGGGTCGGCGGGCGCGCCGACCGGACGGGCCTTGGCCATGCGCTCGGCGGTCCAGTAGGCCTCGACGCCGCGGGCCGCGCCGGCGCTGACCGCGCCGCTGGAGGCGACCTGCTGTACCCGGACGGCCGGCTCGTCGTTGTTCCTGACGAATGCCACTACGCCGACAGTGGTCGCGGCCACCGTCAGGCCCGATCCGATCGCCAGCCACAGCTGCATACGTCCCAAACGCATTCCCCGAAAACTACCGACCTCCCCCATCGCACAGCAATCTCAAACATCACGAAACGATCACTATGCCTTTGGTGCGGATCACCGTCCGGGGTGGACGCCTTCGGTGATCTGGCAGGTCGGGCCGCGGGCCACCGCGCCGGGCCCGGCCGGCCGGAGGGGGTCAGGAGGTCAGATGCCGCAGCAGTTCGCGGTGCCGCCGCCAGCCCTCCGGGGAACGCCCGTCGCCCAGTTCGAACCAGGTCATCGGGGTCTGCCCGGACCCCGCCGGGCGGGCCGGGATGCCGGGCGGGCCGGGACGCTCCCCGGCCACCGCCATGCCCAGCGGGGCGGGGGCGCCCGTCCAGCGGGGCTCGTAGGTCGCATCCGCCCGGCCGGGGCTCAGCTGGGCCAGCAGGGAGGCCACCGGGTGCTCGGCCACCAGCGACTCCACCAGCGCCGGCAGGTGCGCGACCGGCGGCGGATCGGCCGGGGGGTGTCCCACGGTCAGCGTGGTGACCTCCAGGGTGCCGCCTTGGGAGAACTCGGCCACCGCCAGCGCGCTGCGCCCGCCGCCTGCGCCCACCACCACCAGCCGGACGGCGGCGTTGCCCCGTTCGCGGACGTGAGAGGTCAGCTCGGAGCGCTGCCAGGGGTGGGCGACCGGTTCGGCCGGCCCCCAGCCCGCGGGGGGACGCCCGGTCAGCATGGTGAACAGCCGTTCCAGCTGCCCGCCCAGCACGCTGTGCCGGGTGTGCCGGGCCCGGTAGGTCAGTGTGAGCTGGGCGCCCAGCGGCCCGCTGGGCGGGGTCAGGTAGCCGGGCGCGTAGTCGCGGGCGTCGGGGACGGGGCTGAAGGCTCCGCCGTCCCAGCGCAGCGGGCGCCCGGTCAGCCCTTCGTAGTAGCCGTCGCCGTCGCGCACCACCCACTGGGCGGCCGGCCCGGCCAGCTTCAGCGGCATCGACAGCCGCGAGGACGGCGAGGTCACGATCTGCAGGGCGCGGCCCGACCCGGCGCACTCCTCCAGCGCCGCGGCCAGCCACGGGGTCAGCGCCACCACGGGGCGGTCCTGCAGCACCACCATGGCCTGCGCCGTCATCACATCCAGTACCGCGCTCACCGGCCCGCTCCCGTCCACATCGCGCCGCCGTGCCGGGCCACCAGTTCCTCGGCGCAGGCCCGGGCGATCCGCGCGGCATCGGCCAGGTCGGCGGCGGCCCGGATGTCCACCCACCACACCGGCGGGGCGGCCTGCACCCCGCCTCCCAGCAGTCGTTCGATCTCGCCGGGCACGCCGATCAGCACCGGCTCGGGAATGTGCACCACCAGCCGGCCCGCCCCGTCGTAGACCCGGCAGGCCCCGCCGTGGGCGCTGACCGCCATCGGCAGCTGCAGCCGCGCCCCCAGCCCTTCCAGCACGGCGCCCACGTCGGGACGGTCCTTGGTCAGCGCGACCACGTCGGTGCTCACTGCGTGCCTCCGGTGAGCGAACGGGCGAAGACCTCGGCGGCGATCCACGACACCGCGGTGCGGACGCCGCCGCTCACCCGGCCGGGGGTGATGGCCGTCCCGGTGGCCAGGTGCCGGTCGTAGGGAACCACCACCACCGGCAGCCCGCCGTCGCTGAGGATCTGCCGGGCCCGTTCCAGGTCGGCGTCGCCGTCGGCGTGGGGGGAGTGGGTGACCAGTGTCACCACCGTGCGGGACAGCAGCTGCTCATAGCCGCTGCCGACGAACCAGCTGAGGGTGTGGCGGGCGCTGAGCGCCCCGTCGACCGTGCCGGGGGCGACGAACACCTGGGCGTGCGCGGCGGCCAGCACTCCCCGCTGCAGCCGTTCCACGATGCCGGCCCCGCAGTCGATCACCGCGGCGGAGAAGTAGCGGCTCACCCCGGAGGCGGCCGCCTGGAAGGTCTCCAGATCCAGTTCCGAGACCCGTCCGCGGGCGGTGCCCGACATCACCCACAGTCCCTGTTCGGTGCGCGACAGGTAGGGGGCGGTCTCCTCCCAGGAGCGGGGGCGGGCGGCGGCCAGGTCGTGGATGGAGCGTTCGGGGCGCACGTTCAGCCGCAGCGCCAGCGAGCCCAGCCCGGAGTCGGCGTCCATGGCCAGCACCCGGTCCTCGCGGTGCTCGGCGATCACCGAGGCCAGCAGCGCCGCCACGGTGGTCTTGCCGGCGCCGCCGCGGATGGAGGTGACGGCGATCCGCCGGCAGGAGGGCACCGGCGACTGCAGCCGCTGCACCATGCCGGTCATCTCGCGCATGTCGCCGGCCGCCGTGGCGCCCACCATCTTGCGCACCCCGCGGCCGACCCGGCGCAGCGCCGAGTCACCGTGCGCCTTGCGCCGCACCAGCGCCTCGGCCGACACCTCGGCGTCACCGGCGGGAGCGGGCGGCTGCGGGGCGGCGGGACGGGGAGCCTGCGGCGGCGCGGGAAGGGGGTGGGCCGCCGCGTCGTCGCCGGGCCGGTCGGGGACGCCCGTGACGGGTGCCGCGGGGGCCTCACCGCCGGCCGGCGTGGGCGTCCATGCGGGGCCGGGCGCGTTCTCGCCCGCCGCCGGGGGCTGGGCGTCGCCGGATGCCGCCGGGCGTCCGAACAGTGGCGGCGGGGGCGGCGGGGGGGACGGCGCGGCGGGTTCCGCGCCGGTGGCCTGGGCGTGCGCCGCCATGACCTCTTCCCAGGACGGCGGCTCGCTCGGCCCCGCCTGGGCGGGGACGGCCCCGGCCACGTGGCGGTCGGCCGCCGTCTCGTGGGAGGGGGCGGGGCCGGGCGGCTGCGGGGCGGCGTGCTCCGGTCCCGCGGGGGGCGGCTGCGATTTCTTAGGGGGCAGTTTGAAGGTCGCCGTCGGCTCGCGTCCCGGGGGAGGCGGCGCGCTCAGGACCGGGGGAGCGGTCCCGGCGGCGGGTTCCTCCCCGCTCACCACTCCTTCGGGGTACCAGGCCGAAGGCGAGGTGCCGCCGGTCCGCTGCGGCTGTGGCTCTGCGGCGGTCGCCGCCGGGGCGGGCGAGGGCACAGGACCCGGTGGCCGAGGATCGGCGAGGCCGGCTTCGGCGGCACCGAGCTCGCGCAGCACCGCATGCTGCCAGTCCCGATCGGACACCGGTCTCCTCTCAGCGGCATGACTGATCGGACGAACACCCTGGATGCGGCCCGAGTCTAGTCCTGTCGGGGCAACTGGGCGCGCTGCGACAAAGTCACAACAGAGCGATGGGACCGGCGAGGAATTTCGAAACGATGTCATCCTCGCCCACGGCCGGGACGTCCACTACGCAAAGGACATACTGGTGCGAACCCGACGCCGAGACCAGTGGGACAAAGGTCGTCATACCGAGTTGATCGTGACGGCCGTGACCGGTGTCCCGGCTGTGATGGAATACGACGGATGGAAGGTTTGGTCACTTCGGAGCGCGAAGCCACCCGGGCCGCGCCGCCGCCGTCGCCGGCCCACGACCGGCGCTGGCGCCTGCTGGGGTGGGCGTCCATCGTGCTGTCTGCGCTGATGGTGCTGGCCAGTCTGACCGCCTACGGGTTCTACCGGAGCGTCAACGGCGCGATCGAGCGGGACAACATCGACGACCAGCTCGCCGCCGACCGGCCGGAGAAGCTCAACAACTCCCTGAACATCCTGCTGCTGGGCTCTGACAGCCGGGAGGGCGACAACAAGCGGTTCGGCAGCGACCAAGGCGGTGGTTCCGACACCACCATCCTGATGCACATCTCCCCGGGCGGAGAACGGGCCATCGGCATCAGCTTCCCCCGCGACTCGATGGTGCAGATCCCCGAGTGCAAGAAGAAGGACGGCACTCGCGTCCCCTCCCAGTTCGGCCAGCTCAACTGGGCCTATTCCTTCGCCGGCCCGGCCTGCACCTGGAACCTGATCGAGTCGCTGACCGACATCCGCATCGACCACTACGCCGAGATCGACATGTCCGGCTTCATCGAGGTGGTGGACGCCCTCGGCGGAGTGGAGATCTGCGTGCCCAAGCCCATCCGGGACCCCAAGGCCGACCTGGTGCTCAAGAAGGGCCGGCAGGTGGTGATGGGCAAGCAAGCCATCGGTTATGTGCGCACCCGCACCGGCGGGCTGGGCGACGGCTCGGACCTGTCGCGGATCAAGCGCCAGCAGGCGTTCATGGGCTCGGTGGTCAAGAAGGCCACCAGCAGCGGGCTGCTGAAGGACCCCGCCAGGACTTATGCCTTCCTGCAGGCGGTGGCCAAGGCGGTGAAGGTGGACGACCGGCTGACCCTCGGCACGATGCAGAAGCTGGCCGCCAGCCTGCGCGGGCTGAGCGCGGGCAAGGTCACCTTCGTCACCGTCCCGGTGACCGCCTACCCCGCCGACAAGAACCGGGTGCAGATCGACATGGCCCGGGCCAAGCCGCTGTTCGACGCCATCCGCGAGGACAACGAGCTGCCCCCCGAGGAGCCCAAGCAGCCGGCCAGGCAGAACGGGGGACAGCCGCCGGCCAAGCCCGCGGAGACCAAGGTCGCCGTCTACAACGGGACCACCACCGACGGGCTGGGCCAGCGCACCGCCGACGGGCTGGCCGAGCAGGGCTTCCAGATCGTCAAGGTGGGCACCAAGCAGCAGTCCGCCGACATCCCGACCCGGATCCTGTACGGGCCGGGCGCCGAGCGGCAGGCCGCCGCGCTGGCCGCCAAGCTGCAGGCCGCACCCCAGCCCACGGCGTTCCCCTCCGGACGGCCGGGACTGGTCTACCTGATCATCGGCAAGGACGGCGTCCGGCTGCGGGGCACCGGGACCCCGCTGCCCAAGATCGCCGGGGAGCGGCGCGCCGACCAGGACGTGTGCAGCCAGACCACCTGACCCGCCCGCGGCGGGCGCGACCAGAAGGGAGCGAGCAGGCACGGACCGATAGCGGCCAGGCGCGATCGGCATATGGGACGAGCCGGTATCTTGGCCGCGCAGCGTCGATAAACCCGATAAAGGCAAGTGAACCGATCGGGCATCGGTTCGCTCCGGTCACAGAGATGGACTCATGGCCCCCGAACCGTTCTCACTGCTTTTGACCGTCTACGGCGGTGACCGTGAGGAGTACATCCGGGCGGCGTTTCGCAGCGCGGTGCACGACCAGCAGTTGCGGCCGGACGAGGTGGTGCTGGTCCAGGACGGGCCGGTGTCCGCGGAGATCGCACTCTGCCTGAAGGAGCTGGTGGCCACCAGCCCGGTGGAGGTCAAGTTCCTGCAGCTGGAGCACAACCGGGGATTGGGCCCGGCGCTGGATGCGGGACTGGCCGCCGGCAGCCACGACATCGTGGCGCGCATGGACGCCGACGACATCGCCATGCCGCACCGGTTCAAGCGGCAGGTGCCGCTGGTGCGCGCGGGCGCCGACCTGGTCGGGGCCGGGCTGCTGGAGTTCGGCGCCGACCTCAACGACATCGTGGGCCGCCGGATCCCGCCCAGCGACCCGCTGGACATCGCCCGCTACTCGCGCCTGCACGACCCCTTCAACCACCCCACGGTGGTCTACCGGCGCAGCGCGGTGCTGGCCGCCGGCGGCTACGGCGACCTGCCGCTGATGGAGGACTACTGGCTGTTCGTGCGGATGATCGCCAACGGCGCCAAGGTGGTCAACGTGGCCGAGCCGCTGGTGTACTACCGGGTCAGCGCCGGGGCCTATGAGCGCCGGGGCGGCCGCGCGCTGCTGAACTCCGAGCTGCGGCTGCAGCGGGAGATGCTGCAGCACGGCTTCATCACACGCACCCAGTACCTGCGCAACGTGGCCCTGCGCGGCGGCTACCGGCTGGTCCCGACCTCGATCCGGCGGCCCTTCTACCGCATGCTGGTGGCCCCCTACGGGGCCCGCCGCAACCGGTCCCGCGAGCGCATGGCCGCCTCGGCCGCGAAGGCCGCCGCGTCCGGCGGACGCTCCCGGGGCGGCCTCCGCAAGGGCTGAGCCCTTACTTCACCTGCAGCTTGCCGCTCATCCAGCGCAGCGTCTGGGGCCACAGCCGGGCGAAGGTTTTGAAGTTGTGCCCGCCCTCCGGCAAGTAGGCGGTATCGACCTGCATGGGCGGCTTGACCAGCGAGACGAACTTCTCGGCCTCGGGGAACTTCTTCTCGCCCTTGCGGGCCGAGGCCACCAGCACCGATATCGGCGGGGGCGGGCGGTTCTCCAGCCGCCAGATCAGGTCGTTCTCGTTGCGCAGGGCCTCGCTGCCGTCCCACAGGTCGCCGGTGGTGGCGTCCTTGATGGCGGTGAAATAACCCGACACCGAGCCGGCGGCGGCGAACTCATCGGAGTGCCGCATCGCCAGCTTGACCGCGCAGTAGCCGCCGCTGGAGGGGCCCATCAGCCCCCAGCCGTCCCGGGTGGGGGCGACCCGGTAGGAGGCGCGCAGCACCTCCGGGACGTCCTGGGCGAAGAACGTCTCCACCTGCGGGCCGCCCGGCACGTCGGTGCACTCGGTGTCGCGCGGCGGGGCCACGGTGGACTGGACGAAGACGTAGATCATCGGCTGGACCCGCCCGGCGCGCAGCTCCTCCAGCGCCAGCTTGGGCATCTCCTGCCGGCCGACCAGCAGCTTGGGGTCGCCCGGGTAGCCGGTGAGCACCAGCACGACCGGAAAGCGCCGCTGGGCGGCCTCCGGCTTGAAATAGTCGGGCGGCAGGTAGACGAACGCGTCGGCGCGCAGGCCGGTGCGCGGCCCTTCGATGACGGTCTGCTCCAGCAGCCCGTCGCGCTTTCGGTCCGTGATGCCCAGGTCCGCGCTCAGCTCCGAGGCGTCGCGCTTCAGCAGCACGGTGCGGGGGATCTTGCGGGTCTCCCCCTTGCGGACCTGCGCGCCGCCGTCGGCGTCGGCCAGCAGGTCCCCCCAGCTGGCATAGAACAGGAAGTAGGCGTTGACCCCGGCGGCGAGGGCGAGCACGATCATCAGCTGGCAGGCCACCAGCAGTCCCAGGCGGGCGGCATAGTGCCGCAGCCCGCCTCCGGCCACCTTGGGCATCAGCCACACGGTCGCCACGACCGCCGCCACGGCCAGTGCCGCAAGCAGGCCGATGAAACTCGTATCGGTGAGCTGCACGCTACTCTCCTCGCGGGCGAAGGGCGCCCGGGTTTGGCCAGACCTTCCGATTATGCCGGGGACATCCGCTACCCTGGGCATGCGTATTGCCGGACTTGATCCGGTGTGGGCTGTTGTAGAAAGCTGGGAGTTCCTGCCGTGGTTCCAGTTCGGCGTACACGCAAGGTCATGCTGTCTGTCATGACGCTGGCCTTGGTCGCCGGATGCGCAACGAGTTCTCAGGAAAAGCCCCAGGAAACGGCCCAGCAGGCGAAAGCCAGGCCGAATATCATCGTCATCATGACCGACGACCAGGATCTGGCGTCGATGTCGGTCATGCGCAATGTCCGGCGGCTGCTCGCCGATCAGGGGACCACGTTCAGCAACGCCTATGTCAGCTATTCGTGGTGCTGCCCGTCCCGCGCCACCTTCCTGACCGGGCAGTACGCCCACAACCACAAGGTGCTCAGCAACAGCTCCCCCGACGGGGGATATCAGGCGCTGCCCAAGCAGACCCTGCCGATGTGGCTGACCCAAAGCGGTTATGACACCGTTCACATCGGAAAGTACCTGAACGGTTATGGGCGGCACGGCAGCGAGATCCCGCAGGGCTGGAAAGACTGGTACGGCCTGATGGGGCCGTCCACCTACAGCATGTGGGGTTACACCCTCAACGAGAACGGCAAGCTGCGCAAATACGGCAAGAAGAAGGGCGGCAAGCCGGCCAACTACCAAACCGATGTGCTAGCCAGAAAGGCCGTGGCCTATTTGAACAGGCCGACCACCGGAAAGCGCCCGTTCTTCATGTGGTTCGCGCCGCTGGCCCCGCATCTGGAGGCCCCCTGGAACAAAAAGATGGGCGACAAATGGGGCGGCCCCCGGCCCGCCCCGCGCCACCGCAACGCCTATGACAACGCCGTCATGTGGCGTTCGCCCTCCTTCAACGAAAAGGACATCAGCGACAAGCCGCGCCATGTGCGCCGCAACAAGCGGTTCGGCAAGAAGAAGATCGCCAGCATCCAGGCCGAGTACCGCAACCGGCTGGAGTCGCTGCTGGCGGTGGACGAGGCGGTCGCCAAGATCTACCGGGCGGTCAAAAGGCGCGGCCAGCTCGACCGCACCCTGTTCGTCTTCACCTCCGACAACGGCTACATGCTCGGCCAGCACCGCTTCGCGCACCAGAAGATCCACCCCTATGAGGAGTCGGTGCGCATCCCGCTGATCGTACGGGGCCCAGGGTTCCCCAAGGGGCGGCAGGTGCGGACGCCGGTCAGCAACGTCGACCTGCCGGCGACGATCCTGGCGGCGTCGGGGGCCAAGCCGGGACGGCGCCAAGACGGCCGCCCGCTGCAGAACTTCCTCCACGGCGACCGGAAGCGTGACATCCTGCTGGAGACCGGTCCGCGCGTCCGGGCGCGCTGGTACGCGGCGCTGCGCACCGACCGCTACCTGTACGTGGAGCACTCGGGGGGTGAAAAGGAGCTGTACGACATGTACACCGACCCCTACCAGCTCAACTCCCGCCATGCCGACCCGGCCCTGGCCTCGGTGCGCAAGGAACTGGCCAGGCGGCTGAAGGCGGTGCGCCGGTGCGCCGGGGCCAGCTGTCCGTGAGGGGCGCCGAGCTTCGTGCCCTGGCCGGCGCCGCGGCGGTGTCGGCGGCCGTGGTGGCGGTGGCCATGGCGACCACCGACCGGGCGGACGGGCAGGCCCGGCACGCCCAGGCCGTCCGGCCCGCCGTCACCGCGCCGCCGGCGACGGCCTCCCCGCCCGAACCCGTCGAGCCCACCGGCTCCCCCGAGCCCTCTGCCTCGCCCGGCCTCGGCGAGCCCGTCGCCGAATCGCGCAAACCCCAGGCCACCGGACCGGCCATCGAAGGCAACTTCCCCGACCCCGACGTCCTGCGGGTGGGGGAGACCTACTACGCCTACGCCACCAACGCCCGGGGACGCAACGTGCCCGTGGCCACCGCCCCCTCGATCGACGGGCCGTGGCGGGTGCAGCCGGGGGACGCGCTGCCCGAGCTCGGCCGGTGGGCCAGGAGCGGGAACACCTGGGCGCCGGAGGTGGTGCGCCGCCCCGACGGCGTGTTCGTGCTCTACTACACCGCCGAATCCCGCACCAGCGGCGGCCAGTGCATCGGCGTGGCGACCTCGCAGTCGCCCACCGGGCCTTTTCAGCCGGTGGGCGACCGGCCGCTGGTGTGCTCCGAAGAGGGCGATGCGATCGACGCCGCCTTCTTCCGCGACCGCGACGGCAGCGCCCACCTGCTGTACCGCAAGGACATCGCCGGGCCGCGCCCGACCGCCATCTTCATCCGCCCGCTCGGGCCGCGCTGGCTGAGCTTCACCGGCCCCGCCACCCGCATCCTGACCTGGGACGACTCCGATCCGGTGCTGGTGGAGGCGCCCGCGCTGGTGCGGCGCGGCGACAAGTACGTGCTGCTGTATTCGGCGGGGGTGTTCTACAGCGACCGCTACCGCACCAGGTACGCGATCGCCGCCGAACGCACCGGCCCCTACCGGCGGGCGCCCGAGCCCTTGATGAGCAGCACGTCGTTCGGCCGCAAGATCGTCGGTCCCGGCGGCGCCGACATCGTCGCCGACCCGGCCGGTGACCACATCGTCTTCCACGGCATCACCGACTTCCTCGGCGGCGAGCGGGTGCGGCGGGCGATGTACGTGGCGGACCTGGGCTGGGACGGCGCCCACCCGGTGGTGCGCGGGTCCCGGCGGCGCTATGAGGCCGAAGCCGGCACGGCCGCCGGCGGGCGGGTGGTCTCCGGCAAGGGCGCCTCCGGCGGGCGCGCCGTGCGGATCCGTCCCGGAGCGCCGGGCGGGCTGGAGATCCGGGTGCCGGCCCCGGAGGCGGGCGTCTACACCGTCCGCCTGACCTACCGCACCGTCCGGGGGAAGACCGGGGAGGGGCGGCTCGTGGCGCGCCCGGAGAGCGGGGCGGCCGGGATGCTGGGGCTGCGCCTGGACTACCGCAAGTCCAGCCGGTGGCGGACGGTGACCGTGGAGGTGGCGCTCGCCCGCGGCTGGAACACCCTGACGTTCACCCAGCAGGGCGCCCCGATCGACATCGACCACCTCGAAGTGTCCTGAAGCAGGCAGGCGGGGCGCGAACGGCCCGCTTGCGGGCCTATGGGACCGTAGACTGCAGCAATCTCCACAGAATCGATCATGGAGAGGGGTGCGACCGATGGTGAGCTTGGGACCCGGCTCGCAGGCGGCCGGGGGCCGGGGCCGCGACCAGGTCGTCTATCTGCATCTGGGCACTCCCAAAAGCGGCACCACCTACCTGCAGAACGTGATGTGGCGCAACCGGGAGCGGCTGCGCAAGCAGGGGGTGCTGTACCCCGGCGACGCCTACCCGGCGCACTATTGGGCCACGCTCGACCTGCAGGAGGCCGACTACCTGGGGCACAACTACCCCGAGGTGCCGGGCGCCTGGGAGCGGCTGGTGGCCGAGGCGCGCAGGTGGCGGGGCACCACCGTCATCAGCCACGAGCTGCTCACCCGGTCCACCGCCGAGCAGGCCGAGCAGGCCCTGTCCGACCTCGCCTTCGCCGAGGTCCACCTGGTGCTGACCGTCCGGGACCTGGTCCGCCAGATCCCCGCGGCCTGGCAGGAGACCGTCAAGAACCGCTTCGGGGTGCCGTTTTCGGTCTTCGTCGAGCAGCTGCGGGACCCCGAGGGCAGCGAAGGCGACCACGGCCGGGCCTTTTGGCGCATGCAGGACCTGGTCGGCATCCTCGACCGGTGGGCCGGCGGCATTCCCGGCGTTCCTCCCGAGCGCGTCCACATCGTGACCGTCCCCTCCGGCGGCGGCCCGCAGGACCTGCTGTGGCGGCGCTTCGCCGAAGTGATCGGAGTCGACCCCGAGCAGATCCCGCCGCCCCCCGTGGAGGCCAACTCCTCCATCGGCGCCGCGGAGACGGCGTTCCTGCGCCGCCTCAACCGGCGGCTCAAGGGCAGGATCGACTGGCCGACCTACGAGCGGCTCATCAAGCACCACCTGGTGCCCAAGGTGCTGGGCGGGCGCAAGGCCGCACGCCGCATCGTCCTGTCGGGGCCGCAACTGCAGTGGGCCGTGGAACGCAACGAGCGCATGCTGGCCGAGATCGCCGGGCGCGGCTACCACATCGTCGGCGACCTGTCGGAGCTGACCCCCGACTCCACCGAGCCCAAGGAGCGGCACCCCGACGATGTGACCGCCGATGAGCTGGTCGATGTGGCGCTGGACGCCGCCCGGGGCCTGGCCGAGAGCGCCGGCCGCGTGCCGGAGCTGGAGCAGCGGGTCCGGGAGCTGGAGCGGCAGCTGGCCGAGGCGCAGCGGGAGCGGGACGAGGCCTGGCAGGCCATGCGGGCCGCCTATGAGCGGCCCGTGCTGCGGCACATGGCCCACCGGATCGGGCAGCGCGAGCCGCTGGTGATGAAGACCATGGAGAAGATCGTGGAGATCCGCGACGAGCTGCGGCAGCGGGGGGCCAAGTGACCGCGACCGGCCGCATCGCGGCGGTCATCGTCACCTACAACCGCCGCGAGCTGCTGCGCGAGGCGCTGGATGCGGTCATGGCGCAGACCCGCCGGCCCGACCTGGTGGTGGTGGTCGACAACGCCTCCGACGACGGCACCGGCGAGCTGCTGGCCGAACGCGCCGGCGAGGTGGACCTGGTCGCGCTGACGCACAACACCGGCGGGGCCGGCGGGTTCGCCGCCGGCATCGCCCGGGCGCTGCAGCGCGGCGCCGACTGGGTGTGGCTGCTGGACGACGACACCGTGCCCACCCCCACCGCGCTGGCCGAGCTGGCGGCGGTCGCCGACCCGGCGGCGCTGGTCGCCAGCGCGGTGCGCTGGACCGACGGCCGGCCGCACCCGATGAACACCCCCCGGCCCAAGCCCGGCGCCTCGGCCGCCGAACGCGCCGCCGCCCGCGCGCTGGGCTGCGTGCCCATCCGCTCGGCGTCCTTTGTGTCGGTGCTGGTGGACGCCCGGGCGATCCGCGAGAGCGGGCTGCCGATCGCCGACTACTTCCTGTGGAACGACGACTTTGAGTTCACCACCCGGATCCTGCGCGGCCGGCGGGGCCTGCTGTGCCCGGCCAGCGTGGTGATCCACAAGACCCGCACCTTCGGCTCCACCGACGCCGACCCGGGGGAGCGCTTCTTCTACGAGGTGCGCAACAAGGTCTGGCTGTTCACCCGCAGCCCCGGCCTCGCCCCGGCCGAACGGGTGCTGTATGCGGGTTCGACGGTGCGGCGCTGGGCCAAGACGTTCATCCGCTCCCAGGACCGGGCGACCCTCCGCAAAGGGCTGGCCGCCGGGCTGGTGGCGGGACTGCGGTCGGGGCCCAGGCCGAACCGGCAGGTGCTCAGCCGGGCGGGATTCCCCGCGCGGCCAGCAGCTCGGCGAACAGCTCCTCCCACTGCCGGGCGATGATCTCCGGGCGGTACCGTTCGGCCTTGCGCCGCCCGGCCGCCCCCAGCTCGGCCCGCAGTTCAGGCGAGTCGATCAGCTTGCCGACGGCCGCGGCGAGGGCGGCCACGTCCTGCGGCGGCACCAGCAGCCCGGTGCGGCCGTGGTCGATGATCTCGCCGGGGCCGTGGGGGCAGTCGAAGGCCACCACCGGCAGCCCGTGCGCCATCGCCTCCAGCAGCACCAGCCCGAACCCCTCATAGCGGGAGCTGAGCACCAGCAGTGAGCTTTTGGGGTACTCGGCGTCGAGGTCGTCGCTCGGCCCCATCAGCAGCACGTGGTTGTACAGGTGCCGCTGTTCGATCATCGAGCGCAGCGCGGGCTTGAGCGGCCCCGCCCCGTAGATGCGCAGCTGCCAGTCCGGGTGCGCGGCGGCGACCTGCTCGAACGCCTCGATCAGCAGGTCGAAGCCCTTTTCGTGCTGCAGCCGCCCCACCGCCGAGATCACCGGGCGGTTCAGCGGCGCCGGGGGGAATCCCCAGCGGTGCAGGGCGTTGGGGATCTGCCGGATCACCGGTCCGCCCCGGTCGGCGGGGAAGGCCCTGCGGTAGGCGGCCGCGTCGGCGGCGGTCAGCGTCACGATGGCGTCGAGCTTCCCGAAGTGCTCGGTCATCAGCTGCCGCATGGACTGCCCATAGAAGTCGTAGTTGACGTGCTCCTGGGCGATGTGCACGAAGTGCGGAGACCCGTAGCGGATGGCGAACAGCGACAGCGGCGGCTGCGTGGTGACGAGCACCCCGTCCCGCAGCTCGCCCACATAGCGGGCGCATTCGCGTTCTTCCAGCTCGGAGAAGCGCTGGGGAGGCTTGAGGCGGGCGTGTCCCGAGCCCAGCAGCGGCGCCGAGCGCTCATCCAGCGCCGCCGCCGTCTCCCACCAGGAGGGGTCGCGGTCGAAGTCATCGATCAGCGGAAACATCCGCACCCGCGGGTCGAGCCGGAAATGTGGCCGCTCACTGTGGCGCCGCAGGCTGACCACCTCGACCTGGTGCCCGGCGGCCGCCAGGGCGTTGGCCTGGGTGATGACCGACCTGGTGATGCCGTTGATCCCGTAACCGAACCGGACCAGGTAGCGAATTCTCACGTAACTGGGACGACTTCACGCCGATTGTGGTTTACCACAACGGACGGATAGATGATCATCGGGCGTGTAGAAGGGGCGGACGACGAATTCGTCGTTCTCCCCGGCCCGCTGGGCGGGGTAGACGAAGACCTCGGCGCGGTTGGCGATGTCGTCCAGGTGCCGCCCGGCCCGCACCCGCAGCCCGTCCCGTTCCCGCACCAGGAAGACGTCCCACACCTGCCGGGTGCCCGGTGCGGCGGCCCGCAGCCGTGGGGTGATCAGCTCGGTGATCGGGAACGCGAAGTCGAAGGCGCCGGCGGTCACGCGCACCGGGAAGCGCAGCACCCTGTTGGGGTCGCGGCGCCCCCGCAGCTCGGCCGTCCAGCGGTCGCCGGCCGTCCCGGTCACCTCGTGCAGCCGGCCCTCGATCCGGATGCGGCCGTCGCGCGGCCAGACCCGCTCGACCTCGGCGTGCCCCATGACGCTCCCCGCTACACCCGGCGGCGGCCCAGCAGCCTGCCGGTCAGCCGCCAGGCCGGGTGAGGCTGCGCGGAGGTCTCGGCCAGCCGCTTGAGCTGGTCGCGGACCTGGCTGAGCTCGTGGTTGAGGTGGGCCATCTCGGTCTGCTGGACCATGCCCGTGATGCCCACCAGCAGGGACTCGATCACCTCGATGCCGGCGTCCAGCATCTGCTCGGCCGGCGCCAGGTCGGGCCGCCCGCCCTCCCCGAAGCGGGGGGCCAGCTCCGACAGGTCGCCGATCACCTGCCAGCCCTCTTCGGAGATCGTGGTGATCATCTCCTGGGCCAGCTCGCGCACCCGGCCGTAGTGGCGCTCGGGCAGGCCCACGGGCACCGGGTCGCGGCGCCGCGCCAGCACCGGCCGCACCACGTGCTCGCCGATCAGCCGCTTGTAGGTGTCGCCCAGGGCGGGGCCGACCCGCTTGTTGAGCATGCTCAGCAGCCCGGCCTCCACGGCGCCCAGCCAGACGGTGTCGTCCACCCCGGTCAGGTCGCACCAGGACAGGTCGATGCCGGTCAGCTCGGCGAAGCGGATCCACAGCCGCTCGTTGCGGTCGTCCCCGTGCGGCAGGGTGATCAGGTGCAGCCGCTCCGGCGGCACCGCCGTCTGCCACCGGCGCAGCACCCGCACCGGGTCGTGCATGAGCCAGAACGCCTTGCCGGGGCCGTCGACGGCGTCCCGGTCCGCCAGCGTCTGCTCCACGAACTCGGCGAAGTCCAGGGCGTGGCCCCGGATGAGGCGCTGCTGCCACTCGGCCACCAGCTGCCGCGCCGGGTCGCCGGCGGTGAAGACCACATGCACCCGCTCGGCCGGCAGCGTGGACAGGGCCCGCCGGATCTGCTCGGGGGTCGCCGCCGCCAGCCGCTCGTCGGAGAAGATCGCCGTCTGCCCGCGGCGGCGGCCGATCCGCTCGGCCACCGCGTCCCAGGCGCCGCTCCAGGCCGGGTCGCGGTGCCCGTCCCAGGCCATCTCCCGCAGGTCCATGGCCGCGGCGAAGTGCTCGTCGCGGCTTTCCAGCGGGTAGTGCACGCCGCGCTCGGCCAGGGTGTGCCGGTTGTGCCACAGCGCGCCCTGGATGATGCCGGTTCCCGCTCGCAGGGCACCGACATGCAGGAAGACCCTGCCTTCCCGGCCGCTTTCGGTCACCCGGTTCTCCCTTCCGGCGTCGTCGCCGATCTCGTGCGCGGAAACATCCGTCATGCGCGGGCGTCGTCCCCGGCGGACACGTATCTCCAGTAGGACTGCCGCAGCCGCATCACCGCCGGGTAGCGCTCGCTCAGCCGGCGGACCACCCGGCGCGACAGCGGAGTGGCCCGCTCCACCAGCAGGCTCGCCGCCTCACGCAGCTCTTTGGCCTTCAGTTGCGCCTGCACCCCCGCCTCGGCGGGGGCCGCGTCCATCCGGGCGTCCAGCTGGGCGCGGTGCTGCAGCAGCCAGCCGATCGCGTCGCAGGCCCCCTCCAGCATCTCGGCCGGCGAGGGCGGGACGGGCTCGGGCGAGCCGCCGGCGTCGGGCGGCGGCACCAGCAGCTCCTCCAGGTCGCCGACCACGTGGTAGCCCTTGCCGCGCAGCGGCTCCACCAGCTCCCGCGAGCGGGAGGCCACCCACGCGCGCCGGTCGGCCGGCAGCTCGATCTTGGTGCCCTTGCGCCGGGCCAGCACCTCCTGGGCGATGTGCCGCTTGACCAGCAGGTTGTGCTGCTGCCAGGAGATCTTGTAGCGGACCGCCTCGTTGATGCGCCGCACCAGCTCGGCCTCGGCGGCGCCCAGCGAGGCGTTGGCGAACACCTTGCCGGTGTCGCAGCGGGCCGCGTCGATGCCCACCACCGAGCAGAACCGCTCCCACAGCAGCCCGCGCGGCGCCCCCGGCGGCGGCACCGTCACCAGGTGCACCCGCTCGGGCGGGATGCCGGCGGCCCACAGCCGCAGCACCCGCGCCACGTCCTGGGTCTGCCAGAACGCCTTCACCGGCCCGCTCCAGCTGGACGGCGGCCCCTGCAGCGCGGTCAGGAACTCCTCATACGGCTGCATGGAGCGGTTCTTGACCGTCTCCTGCCAGGCCGCCGGCAGCTGGCGGGCCAGGTCGCGCACGGTCAGCACGATGTGCACGTCGGCGAAGTCCAGCGACGCCAGCGCCCGTTCGACGTGGTGGGGCAGCGCCTGCGACAGCAGCTCCTGGGAGATGATCGCCGGGCCGCGCCGCCAGGCGCGCACGGCGCCGACCATCCGGTCCCAGGCGCCCCGGTTGGCGGGGTTGGGACGGCCCCCGAACGAGGTCTCCCGCAGGTCGAAGGTGGCCTGCACGTGGGCGTGGCGGGTGTCGCCGGGATAGAGGACGCCCTGCTCGCGCAGCCGGCCCCGGTTGCGCCACAGCACGTTCTGCAGGTAGGTCGTCCCGCTCTTGGGAGTCCCTATGTGCAGGTACACCTGCGGACGGGCGGGCGAGGGGGGCTTGGCAGACGCCAACGGAACGTGCTCCTAGGGCGGTTTCGCGGGCGGCGCTCCCTAGATGGGGCGATTGGCTCGGTACATGATGGTCGAGCGTGCATTGTAGCGAGGGGCCTGAGCGGGCGGCACCGCTCGCCGCGGCCGGCCCGTCCGGGAAGCGGATGCCGGGCCGGGCACTTGGCCCGAACCCGGCCGCCTGCGGGGGCATCTCAAGGTAAGGTGCAAAGGCGCCCGGTACATCCGCAATATCGCCTTATGACGGCGGCTGTCGCTGCTCGGGGGAATTCGGCGCCTCGCCTCCGGAACGTTGTGACGGTGCCGGGCGTGCCGGGAGACCGTCAGCCCCGGCCATCCCACCCAGGGGCGTGCAACTCCGTCGCCGGCCCAGCGGCCGGCCCGACAAGAAGGACGCACGTGGACGCTGATCTCGTGGTCGTCGGATCGGGCTTCTTCGGGCTCACCGTCGCCGAGCGCTGTGCCAACCTGTTCGGGACTCGCGTACTGGTCCTGGAGCGACGCGATCACATCGGCGGCAACGCCTACAGCGAAAGCGAGCCGCAGACCGGTATCGAGGTGCACCGGTACGGTGCCCACCTGTTCCACACCTCCAACGAGCGGGTCTGGGAGTACGTCAACCGGTTCACCTCCTTCACCGACTACCGGCACCGCGTCTACACCAACTTCAAGGGCCAGATCTACCCGATGCCGATCAACCTCGGCACCATCTGCCAGTACTTCGGCCGCGCCTTCACCCCCGATGAGGCCCGGGCGCTGATCGCCGAGCAGGCCGCCGAGGTCTCCTCTCCGCGCAACCTGGAGGAGAAGGCGATCTCCCTGATCGGACGCCCGCTGTATGAGGCGTTCATCCGCGGCTACACCGCCAAGCAGTGGCAGACCGACCCCAAGGAGCTGCCGGCGGAGATCATCACCCGCCTGCCGGTGCGGTACACCTTCGACAACCGCTACTTCAACGACAAGTACGAAGGGCTGCCGGTGGACGGCTACACCGCCTGGCTGGAGCGGATGGCCGACCACCCCAAGATCGAGATCCGGCTGAACACCGACTTCTTCGACCTCAAAGACGACATCGTCGGCAACGTCCCGGTCGTCTACACCGGCCCGCTGGACCGCTACTTCGACTACGCCGAAGGCGAGCTGGGCTGGCGGACGCTGGACTTTGAGATGGAGGTCAAGCCCACCGGGGACTTCCAGGGCACCGCGGTGATGAACTACGCCGACGAGGACGTGCCCTACACCCGCATCCACGAGTTCCGGCACTTCCACCCCGAACGCGACCACTACCCGCCGGACAAGACGGTGATCGTGCGGGAGTACTCCCGCTTCGCCGGCCGGGACGACGAGCCCTACTACCCGATCAACACCCCCGACGACCGGGCCCGGCTGCTGCGCTACCGCGAGCTGGCCAAGCAGGAGGACGGGGTGCTGTTCGGCGGACGGCTCGGCACCTACAAGTACCTCGACATGCACATGGCCATCGCCAGCGCCCTCAACATGGTCGACAACCGGCTGAAGCCGCACTTCACCGAAGGTGCCCGGCTGGTCAGCGGAGGAATGGACGAATGAGCGAGCAGATGCGCGTCCTGCAGCGGGTCGTGATGCCCCTCGACCGCGACCTGGACGTGGTCCGGCTCTACCTGGACGACCGGATCGGCAAGGGCCGCCCGGAGGTCGAGCCGACCGGCAAGAACAAACAACAGGTCGTCGAGGACGAGGGCGGCGCGCACGAGCCGCTGCTGTCCATCGACGTCGACACCATGACCCGCCGCGGCGTCACCGTCCCGATCGGCCGGCGGCTGTCGCTGTGCACCTACTTCAACGCCTTCCCCGCCGGCTACTGGCGGCGCTGGAGCGTGCTGGAGGAGGTCCGGCTGCGGGTGCGGGTGCGCGGCGAGGGCACCCTGATCGTCTACCGCTCCAACGCCAAGGGCCACGTGCAGCGCGTCACCTCCGCGCACGTGGACTCCACCGAGGTCTCCGAGCACCGCTTCAAGCTGCCGCTCAAGCCGTTCATCGACGGCGGCTGGTACTGGTTCGACCTGGTCGCCGGGCAGCGGTCGATCGAGCTGGTGGAGGCCGAGTGGCTGACCGCCGAGGCCGGCGGGCGGCGCCAGGGCCGCATCAACATCGGGATCACCACCTTCAACCGTCCCGCCTTCTGCGTCGACCAGCTGGCGGCGCTCGCCCGCGCCGAGGAGGTGCTGGAGGTGATCGAGGAGATCCTCATCATCGACCAGGGCACCCAGCGGGTGGCCGACCACCCGGGCTTTGCGGAGGCGGCGCAGGCGCTGGGCGCCAAGCTGCGCATGATCGAGCAGCCCAACCTGGGCGGCTCCGGCGGTTTTGCCCGCGCCATGGAGGAGACCGCCCGCGCCGATCGCGCCGACTATGTGCTGCTGCTGGACGACGACGTCATCACCGAGCCGGAGGGCATCCTGCGCGCGGTGACGTTCGCCGACCTGGCCCGCACCCCCACCATCGTCGGCGGCCACATGTTCAGCCTCTATGACCGTTCGGTGCTGCACGCCTACGGCGAGACGCTGGAGAAGTACCGCTGGTTCTGGGGGCCAGCGCCCAACACCAAGCACGGCCACGACTTCGCCGCCCGGGGCCTGCGCCAGACCCCCTGGCTGCACCGGCGCATCGACGTGGACTACAACGGCTGGTGGATGTGCCTGATCCCCACCGAGGTGATTCACAAGATCGGCCTGCCCATGCCGATGTTCATCAAGTGGGACGACGCCGAGTACGGCGTCCGGGCCGGCAAGGCCGGTTTCCCCACCGTCTCGCTGCCGGGGGTGGCCGTCTGGCACGTGCCCTGGCACGAAAAGGACGACACCATCGACTGGCAGGCCTACTACCACGAGCGCAACCGGCTGGTCTCGGCGCTGCTGCACTCCCCGTACGAGCGCGGCGGCAACCTGCTCAAGGAAAGCCTGTTCGTGTCCATCAAGCACGCCCTGGCCATGCAGTACTCGGCCGCCGAGCTGATGCTGATGGCGATCGAGGACGTGCTGAGCGGGCCGGAGCACATGCACCGGCAGCTGGCCACCAAGCTCCCGGAGATCCGCGAGTTCCGCAAGCGCTTCAGCGACGCCCGGGGCGTGGAGCGCATCGAGCAGCTGCCGCCGGTGCGCAGCAAGCCGCCGCGCAAGGGCCGCATGCCCACCAAGCCGGGCAGCCGGCTGGGCATGATCCGCAAGGCCGCCGTCAGCGGGCTCAAGCAGTTCCGCCCGGTCGACCCCAAGGCGCGCGTCAACCCGCAGGCCATCGTCCCGCACATCGACCTGGCCTGGTGGCGGCTGGCCGACCTGGACAGCGCGCTGGTGTCGGCCGCCGACGGCACCGGGGTGTTCTGGTACCAGCGGGACCGCAAGGAGTTCCGCAGCCTGCTGCAGCGGACCTCCGCGCTGCACGCCCGGCTGCTGAAGGAGTGGCCGGAGCTGTCGCGGCGCTACCGCCAGGCGGTGCCGCAGCTCGTCGCCCCGGAGAGCTGGTGGGACAACTTCCAAGCCGCCCCGAAGGCCGGTGATCGATGACGCAAGCCCCCTCGCTTCCCCCACTGCTGGAGCCGGACGCCTCCGGAGGGCTGCTGGAGGTCTTCCGCCGTCGTTACCTGCTGCGGCTGCTGGTCCGGCGGGAGCTGCGGGCCCGTTACAAAAGCTCGGTGCTCGGGCTGGGCTGGTCGTATGTGCGGCCGGCGGTGTACTTCTGCGTCTACTTCTTCGTCGTCGGGTACGTGCTCGGCGCCGGGCGCAAGCTGGAGAACTTCGGGGTCTACCTGTTCTCCGGCATGGTGCTGATCAACTTGTTCAACGAGATCCTGCACTCGTCCACCCGCTCGGTGACCGGGCACGCGGCGCTGGTCCGCAAGATCTTCCTGCCCCGGGAGCTGTTCCCGGTGGCCTCGGTGCTGGTGTCGCTGGTGCACTTCGTGCCGGGGCTGGTGATCCTGCTGGCGGCCACCACCGCGCTGGGCTGGCGGCCGGATGTGGCCGCGCTGGGCGGGGCGCTGGCCGGCTTCGTCATCATCGTGCTGCTCGGCCTGGGCGCCGGGCTGCTGCTGGCCGCCGGGAACGTGTTCCTGCGGGACCTGGAACAGGCCGTCGACGTCACCGCCGTGGTGTTCATGTGGTCGGCGCCGATGATCTACCCGTGGACGTTCGTGCGGGACGTCGCCCCGGGCTGGGTGCTGGACCTGTACCTGCTCAACCCGCTGGTCACCGCGGTGTCGCTGTTCCAGCGGGCGTTTTGGGCCCCGGGAATCGAGGGGCAGTTCACCTTCCCGCCCGACCTGGCCCTGCGCACGGTGGGGTCGCTGGCGTTCGCGCTGGTGGTCTTCTCCATCGGCCAGCAGGTGTTCGCGGTCGCCCAGCGGCGTTTCGGGCAGGAGTTGTAAGGGGCCATGACAACAGCCATCGTCGTCGACTCGGTCACCAAGGAGTTCCGGCTCCGCCACGCGCGCTCGCTCAAGGACCTGGCGGTGCGCACGATGCGCCGGCAGTCGCTGGCCGAGCGCTTCCTCGCGCTCGACAACGTCAGCCTGACCGTGCAGCAGGGCGAGGCGGTCGCGCTGATGGGGCTGAACGGCTCGGGCAAGAGCACCCTGCTGAAGATGATCTCCGGGGTGATGCGGCCGGACCGCGGCACGGTGCGGGTGCGCGGCCGCATCGCCGGGCTGATCGACGTGGGCGCCGGACTGCACCCGGAGCTGACCGGCCGGGAGAACATCTTCCTCAACGGGGCGATCCTCGGCATGAGCGAGGCGGAGATCCGCCGCAAGTTCGACTCGATCGTCGAGTTCTCCGGGGTGGAACGCTTCCTGGACGGCCAGGTCAAGTTCTACTCCTCCGGCATGTTCATGCGGCTGGCGTTCTCCATCGCCGTGCACACCGAGCCGGATGTGTTCCTCATCGACGAGGTGCTGGCGGTCGGCGACCCGCCGTTCCGCCGCAAGTGCCAAGACCGCATCCGCGCGCTGCGCGCCGAGGGCCGCACCATGGTGATCGTGGCGCACGACATCAAGATGCTGACCGAGCTGTGCGACCGCGGGGTGATGATGCGCGGCGGCCGGGTGGTCTTCGACGGCGATGTGAACGTGGCCGGTCAGATGTGGCGGGAGGACCGCCGGGCGCGCCGCCAGGGCAAGGCGGTGGCCGGCCAGGCCGGCCGTCCGCTGGCGCCGCGCGGCTGACCTGCGGCATATCGGGACGTCCGGAGGGTCCGGATACAATCCCCCCACCGCATCCGGACGAGCGACGACCCGCCACGGACGGGCCGTGGCGAAGTGGTGAGTGGGGAGAACACGGTGGCCCAAGCCGGTACGGGGGATGACAACGCCGACGGCCGGGTGCCCGACGGTCCGCCGCCCGCCCCGTGGGGCTCGAGCGCGCAGGATGCCGGACAGCAGGATCCGGCCGGCCCCGCTTCGCAGGAGCCGCCGGGCTTTCCGGCGCCGCCGCCACCGCCCCCGTTCGCCCCGCCGGGCCCGGGACTGCCCCCGCCGCCGCAGTGGGGACGGCCCGCCGACGATCCCGCCGCCGCGCTGCCGCCCGCCCCGTGGGCGGCCCCGATGCCCGAGCTGCCCGGGGAGGCGCTGCCGGCGGCCGGCGACCCGGAGGCCACGTCCGTCGATCCACGCCCTGCGGGCGACCCCGCCGCCGGGCCGCCGGCCGCCCTGGGCGATCCGGCGACCTCCCCGCCGCCGATGGGTTTCCCGGTGCCGCCGCCACCGGTGGGCACTCCTCCCATGCCGCCGCCGGGCGCACCCGGTGCCGTGCCGCCGCCTCCTCCTTTCGCGGCGGCCCCGCCCGCGCCTCCGCTGGGCGGCCCCGGCGCGCCGCCCGCCGCCGAACCGGAGGCGGGACGTTTCAGGCCGCGCCCCCCGCAGCAGCCGGACGAGCCGTGGCGGCTGCCCGCGCCCCGGCGGCAGGGTCCGCGCCTCCCCCGCAAGGCGGTGCTGATCGGGGCGGCCGGCCTGGCCGCCGCCGCGGTGATCGCGGCCGGCGCCGTGGTGCTGTGGCCCGAGGGCGAGCAGCGGCCGGCCGCTCCGGCCGCGGCGGCGCATCTGGCCTCCGACGCCTTCGCCACCGACCCGGCCGTCCGCTCCGACGGCCGTGACCAGCAGCTCACCACGGCGGACGCGGCCGGCGACACGGTGGTGGCGGCCGGCGGCGACGGCGACGGCGACGGCACTGCGGTCCGGCCCTACTTCCTGGTGTCCACCGACGGCGGCCGCTCGTTCCAGCGGGCCACGGTGCACGACGACGGCCTCGGCGGGGTGCCGCGCCAGGTGGCCGGTTCGGCCTCCGGCTGGGCGGCGCTCGGGGAGGCCCCCGACGGCTCGGCGCTGGCCTGGACGAGCCGCGACGGCCGGCAGTGGACGGCGCATGCACTGGGCGAGGAGAGCTTCAAAGACGGCGACCGGGTGCTGTCGCTGACGGCCCACCCCTCCGGCTTCCTGGCCGTGGGCACCACCGCCGCCAAGGGCGACCTGCGCGACGGGTCCCCGCTGGCCTGGGTGTCCTCGGACGGGCGCTCCTGGGAGCGCCTGGACGCCGGCGATCTGAAGCTGACCAAGGGCAAGGAGACCCTGTCGCTGCTGGAGGCGACGACGCACGGCTCCACCGTGATGGTCAAGGGACGGTGGGCCAAGAGCGAGAAAGGCGCCCCGCGCAACCGGGTGTGGCTGTCCGGAGACGGCGGCCGCACCTGGGAGGAGACCAAGCCGCCCTCCCCGAAGGGCACCCGCGGCATGCGGATCGGCTCCGGCCCCTCGGGCCTGCTGGCCGTGCGCGACGTGAGGCGCGCCAAGAAGAGCTACGCCACGATCTTCGCCTCCGCCGACGGCAAGGACTGGACCGAGACGGCCGAGGTCGAGCTGGGCAAGGGCATGCGGCTGCAGGCGGTGGCCGGCTCCGAACGCGGCGCCTTCGTGGTGGCCGGAGCCGGCGACCGGGTGCAGGTGGTGCGCAGCGGCGACGGCCGCTCCTGGCAGGCGACGGACCCCTTCACCCGTCCCGCCAGGCTGCTGCCGGGCACCGCCGCGGCCGGGGACCGGCTGGTGATGGCCGGCTGGATCCGCAGCGGCGGCGACCTCAACGGGGTGCTGCTGGCCCAGGACGCCACCGGCCGGCTGGCCCGCCCCGAACTGCCGGCCGCCCCAGTGGACCGGACCGTCGCCGCGCTGACCACGGCGGGAAACCAGGCCGTGGCCGTGGGCAGCACCAACGGCAACGCGGCGATCTGGAGCTCGGCCGACGGCCGGACCTGGCGGCGCGGCAGGCTGACCGGCGCCGGGTTCGGCGGCCCGGGGCTGCAGCGGCTGCACGGCGTGGCCGGCGGGAGCACCGGATGGGTGGCGATCGGCTCCGACACCCGTCCCCAGCAGCAGCCGCGTCCGCTGGTGGCCATCTCGCAGAACGGCACGGAGTGGAGCGCGGTCGGCGGCGGCACCTTCGCCGACGGCAAGGACGGCCTGCGCGTCTACGGGGTGGCGGCCGGCCGCTCCGGGCACGTCGTGGTCGGCGAGGACGGCTCCTCGGCCGTCGTGTGGGCCTCCTCCGACCTGCGCACCTGGCAGCGGGGGACCGGCGTCAAGGGCGCCCTGAAGGGGAGCAAGGGCACCAACCGCTGGATGCAGGCGGTGGCCGCGACCGCCGACGGCTATGTGGCGGTGGGCGGGAGCAAGAAGAACGGCGTCCACGCGCCCGCCGTCTGGACCTCCCCGGACGGTCAGGAATGGACGCTGCGCGCAACGCCGCGGCTGCCGGAGGACTCCTCCGGCTACCTGCGGCACGTGGCCGTCTCGGGCGCCACGGCGGTCGCCGTGGGGGAGCGCCGCGACGCGGACGGCACCCGGCGGGCCTTCGCCTTCCTGTCCACCGACGGCGGCGCGACCTGGCAGGAGAGCCCGCTGCCGGAGATCACCGGCGCGGATGCGGTGCGCGGGGTGACCGCCGCCGGCGCCGCGTTCGCCGTCTTCGGCGAGATCCGGCAGTCCGGTTCCGCCGACGTGGCGGTCTGGACCTCCCGCGACGGCCGTTCCTGGCAGGCCGCGCACCCGCGCGGCACCGCCCTGTCGGGCGCGGGCGATCAGCGCCTGACCGGCCTGGTCGCCTTCCGGGGCGAGCTGCTGGGCGTCGGTGAGAGCACCGAACGCCAGAGCGCCGAGCCCGTCCTGTGGCACCGCCCGCCGCTGTGAGCCGGGTCGCTCCCTGGGGGCGGCCAGCCATGCGGTGGCCGATTCCGGACTCTGACAATTCGGTCGCAGTCCGGCAAAGGCGAACGCAAGGTGACACGCCGGGGTGTGCGTTCAGGTAATCTTCCTGAACATTCCCCCGTAACGTACGGAACGCCCCACCCCGCAGGGGAGTTCCCTCAGCGATGAGGAAGTCCTGTGCGTGTGGCCCGTGTCGACCCTGTCCGGGGCGGCTGTGCGGGGATTCCGCCGCGGCGGTCCCCGGTGGCCGGCGAGGCGGCCGGCGGGGGCGTTCCCCCAGGTGAGGTGGGCCGCGATCGGCTCCGCCGCCCGACGTCCCGAACGGAGACCGCGTGACCACCCTCTCGGTCATCGTGCCGGTGCACAATGTGGCCCCGTACCTTCCGGACCTGCTGCGGAGTCTCACCCGGAACGCGCGCGCCGACTTTGAGTTCATCTTCGTCGACGACGGCTCCACCGACACGTCGGCCGAGATCGTGGAGGACCACCGGGCGAGGCTGCCGGGCTTTCAGCTCATCCGCCATCCGCGGGCGCGCGGGCTGAGCGCGGCCCGCAACGCCGGTCTGGCCGTTGCCTCGGGCCGCTACATCACCTACGTGGACGGCGACGACTGGCTCGCCCCCGGCTACCTGCCGGAGGCGGTCGAGGCCATCGACTCGCTCGGCTGCGACTTCATCAGGATCGACCACGTCCAGGCCCACGGACGCAAACGGGAGATCCACCGCGCCCCCCACGGGGTGCGCGGCAAGGTCCTCAACCCGCGCGACGGGTTCCTGCCGGTGCACGACCTGGCGATGGTGGACTACCCGTACGCCTGGGCCGGCGTCTACCGCCGCAGCCTCGCCGAGGACGGGCTGCTCACCTTCGACGAGGAACTGCTGACGGCCGAGGACCGGCCCTGGATCTGGCGGCTGCACCAGCGCGCCGCCAGCTACGCGGTGATCTCACTGTTCGGGGTGTACTACCGGCGCGGCGTGCCCACCTCGCTCACCCAGATCGGCGACGAGCGGCAGCTGCACTTCTTCGACGCCTTCGACAAGATCCTGACCGCGCTGCGCACCGACCCCGACTGGGACCGCATCAAGTACAAGTTCGTCCGCGCCTACTGCGTCCTCATCGCCACCCACGAGGAGAAGAAGGAGCGGCTGAGCCCCACCCTGCAGCAGCGCCAGCGGCTGCGGGCCGGCCGGACGCTGCGCGCCCTGCCCCAGGAGGTGCTCAAAGCGGTGCTGCCCGGCATGCGCCCGGCACGGGCCGCCCTGCTGACCGAGCTGATGGCGGCCGGAGGTGCCCGGTGAACCAGTTGTTCGTCTCCTCCGGTCCCATCGCGACCGCGCTGTTCGCCGCCGCGATCGACACCGGACGCCTGGGGGCGCGGCCCGGTCGGCGGATACTGCTGGTCAGCGACGAGACCGCCGGCGCCGAGCTGGCCCCGCCGCTGCCGGAGCGGGCCGACCACGCTGCGCTGTACGACCGCTTCGATGAGGTCGTCTCGCTGAACGAGCTGCTGGCGCCGATGCATCCGCAGGACTGGCGGCCGGCCCTGGAAGAGCAGCCGATGCTGGAACGGCTGCTGCGCCGCCACTGGGGGCTGGGCGACGAACCGGTGGAAGTGATCGTGGAGACCCTGGAGACCGCCCCCGCCCAGACCCTGGCGGAGGTCTTCCACGACGCCCCGGTGACCGTCTGCTGCGGCACCCTGGAGGTCTACGGCCCCGTCCGGGCGCTGCTGCCCAGGGGAGTGGGCAGCCGGGTCGAGCGGCTGCTGCACCTGGATCTGGTGCCCGGCCTGCCGCCCCGGCTGCTGTCGGATTACGGGGTCGCGCCGCAGATCGTGGCCCAGGACGCCTTCGCCAAGGCCTTCGAGGAGGTCAAGGCCGGTGCCGAGACCCTGCTGGCGGGCCGGCTGCCCGCCGGCGCCGACCGGGCGGCGCTGATCGTCGGCCAGTGCCTGACCGACCTGGGGCCGACCGGGGAGCAGGAGGAGCGCATCCACCTGGAGATGCTGCGGGGCCTGGTCGCCCGGGGGAACCGGACGGTCGCCTTCGTCCCCGCCCCCGATGGGCAGACCGCCCTGGCGGCGGCACTGGCCGCCGAGGCCGGGCGGCTGGGGGCCGAGCTGGTGATCCTGGACGAGCCGGTGCCCGCCGAGGTCTGGTGCGCCCTGCTGCGTCCGGAGGTGGCCGTAGGGGTGTTCCCCCCGGCGCTGGTGCGGGTCTCCCACCTGCTGGAGGTGCCCGTGATGACGCTGGGCACGGTCCGGGTGCTGGAGCGGCTGAACCCCTACGACAACGCCGCCCGGATTCCGGCGACCGTGGTGGACGCCACCTTCCCCCGCCTGACCGACGAGGGCGACGCCATTCCGCCGCCGATCGCCCGGCACGAGATCAAATCGCGGCTGGTCCCTTTGCTGGCCGCCGTCACCTATTGCATGCAGCCGGGACGTTATCCGGAAATGCGCGCGGCCACGGCCGAGTACGTGGACGCTCTCCCGCCCGGCCCGGCGCTGCGCCGCTATTTCAGAATGCAGCGGCTCATCACTTTGGGATTGGCGCAGCCGCCCCCGCCCGCCCCTGCGGAACCGGTCGGGACGCTGCAACGGGTCGCCGATGTCACCAGGCGCCTGAAAGGACGGCTCAGATGACCGCCGCCGGATCTTTACGGGTTTTCCACCGTCGCTGACGCCGGTCTGGTCATGTGACCGGGACGTCCCACCGGCCGCCTTCCCGATGTTCGGACGATTGCGAGAAGGACATGCCCCCACTGCTGAGCATCGTTGTACCGGTTTACAACGTGGAGCCCTATCTGCAGGAGTGCCTGGAGTCCCTGCAGAACCAGACCATGGATGACTTCGAGGTCATCATGGTCGACGACGGCTCAACCGACGGCAGTGCGGCCATCGCCAAGGAATTTGCCAGCCGGGACGGGCGGTTCCGGCTGATCCAACAGGAGAACCAGGGGCCGGGGCCGGCTCGTAACACCGGGGTGCGCCATGCGACAGGCACCTATCTGGCCTTTGTCGACGGTGACGACGTGGTGCCCCCGAACGCCTACCAGCGGATGATCAATTCGCTGGAGAAGAGCGGATCGGACTTTGCCTGCGGTGGGGTACGCCGATTCAGTTCCAAGGGAATTTACCCCTCGAAGATGCACGCCGACATTTTTGACCGGCCGGCGAAGAAGACCCACATCTCCCGCCGCCCGGAACTGGTCGGTGACCGCACGCCTTGGAACAAGGTGTACCGCAAGTCGTTCTGGGACGCCCACAACTTCCAGTTCCCCCGCGGGCTGTATGAGGACCCGACAGTGGCCATTCCCGCTCATGTGCTGGCGGAAAAGGTGGACGTGTTGTCCATCCCCGTCTATCACTGGCGGGTGCGTGAGGGCGGTGAGCGCTCCATCACCCAGCGTCGTACCGAGCCGGGCAACCTTGAGGACCGGGTGACGGCCATCCGCCGGGTCTCGAAGTTCCTACGCGAGCACGCGCCGGAGCTGATGCGGGAATACATGTCGCGGGTGTTCGCCGACAAGCTGCCGATGTACATCGAGGTGCTGCACGAGGGGAGCGAGCATTATCGGCAGCTGCTGCAGAAGGCCGTCGAGGAGTTCGCCGCCGAAGCCGACGAGGAGATCTTCCAGGAGCTGCCGGCCCTCAAACGGCTCAAGTACCACTTGCTGCGGCGGGGCATGATCGACGAGCTTCTCGAAGTCCTGGTCTTTCAGCAGAGGGAGATCATCACCACCGACGTGGTGCTGCGAGGCGGCCGCTGGTATGCCCGCTATCCCTACTTCGACGACCCGGAGCGGGGCATTCCCGATAGCGTCTACGACATCACCGATGAGGTCACCCTGCAGGCCGGTGTGGACCGGGCCTACTGGCGTGAAGGGCGGCTCTACATCGAGGGATTCGCCTACATCGCCCGCATCCCGGTGCCCGACCCCTACACGGGCTCCATCCGGCTGTGGCTGCGGCACCCCGAAGAGGAGAACGTCGTCGAGCTGCCGGTGGGACGCATCTACCGGCCGCGCACCTCGGCGGACGCCAAGTGGGCCGCCGCCTGCTACGACTGGGCCGGTTTCTCGGCCGTGCTGGACCCGGCGACGCTGGGACAGCGCCGCTTCGGCTTCCAGCGCAGGTTCCGTCCCGGCCTGTGGCGGCTGGAGGTGGAGGTGACCATGCCCGGCGGGGTGCGGCGCAGCGGCCCGCTGCGCGGCTCGACCCGCGCCGACCAGCGCTGGCCGTCCGGCCATGACGTCGCCCCCGGCGTGTCGATGCGGGTGTCGCCCTCCCGGCAGAGCTTCGGCCTGGAAGTGGTGGACGTGGGCGCGCGGGTGACCGCGGCGCGTCCCGTCGAGGGCGCCATCGAGATCGAAGGCCATGTGGTGGGCGGCGGCAAGGCCACCGAGCTGCTGCTGTCCCGCCCCAACGGGACCGGCGAGATCCGGCTGCCGATCCTGGCGCACGGCAAGGGCCGCTTCCTGGGCCGCATCCCCATGGACGTGCTGCCGGAGTGGGAGGAGACCCCGGGGCAGGACCGGCTGCCCTGGAACGTCCTGATCACCGTGGCCGGCCGCCAGGAGCCGATCCAGCCGGTGGCCGCCGACCATGTGGAGACCTGGCAGGCCAAGGGTTCTCATGAGGCCGCCCTGACCCGGATCGACGGCGGGTACCTGCGGGTGATCCAGCGGCGCTGCCGGCCGGTGCTGACCGAGGCTCGCTGGACCGACCGGGGCGTGCTGCGGCTGCGCGGCCGGATGACCGGCGATCGGCGGCCCGCGGAGCTGGTGGCGCGCTGGCGTGCCGGGGCAGGCGAGCGCCGGATGCCGCTGAGCTGGGACGGCGAAGAGTTCACCGCCGAGCTGCAGCCCATGGAGCGCACCTGGTACGGCGATGAGCTGCCGATGCGCAGCGGGCGCTGGGACCTGGTCGCCCCTCTCGGTGAGGACGACGAGGTGAGCGTGTACGTCGCCCGCTCCGCCTGCGTGAACCTGCCGGAGCCCCACGTGGTGGGCATCCACGAGTTCACCCTGGTCGTCGAGGGCATGGAGGAGCCGTGGGTGTGGGTGCGTCCGGCCCACGACCCGACCGAGCGGGGGGCCTACGGCATCAAGCGGATGTCCACCGAGGACTACCCGGTCTACCGCCGGTCGCCGATCCGCGACATGGCGCTGTTCGAGTCCTTCCAGGGGAGGCAGTTCTCCGACAGCCCGCGCGCCATCTTCGAAGAGCTCCGCCGCCGCCACCCCGAGTTCGAATACGTGTGGGTCACCAGCGACGGCCGGTTCCAGCCGCCGGAGGGCGTCCGCACCCTGCTGCGGGGCACCCGCGAGCACCTGAAGGCGATGGCGCAGGCCCGCTTCCTGGTCTCCAACGACCCCATGCCGTACTGGATGGAGAAGCGGCCCGAGCAGATCTACCTGCAGACCTGGCACGGCACGCCGCTGAAGAAGCTCGGCTATGACATCGAGCGGCCCGCCCACCGCAACCCCCAGGACTACCTGCGCCGCTTCGGCAGGGACATGGCGCAGTGGAACGCGCTGGTCTCGCCGAACCCGTTCAGCTCGCCCATCTGGCGGCGGGCCTTCCGCTACGAAGGCGAGCTGCTGGAGATCGGTTACCCGCGCAACGACATCCTGTTCCGTCCCGAGCAGGCCGAGCGGATCCGCCGGCGGCTGGGGCTGCCGGCGGGCAAGCGCGTGGTGCTGTACGCCCCGACCTGGCGGGACGACCGGATCGTCAGCAACGGGTACGGCATGGAGCTGCAGCTCGATGTCGAGCGGGCCCGGGAGGTGCTGGGCGAGGATCACGTGCTGCTGATCCGCGGCCACATCAACGTGGTGGGGAACTTCTGCCCGCCCGATGACGACTTCGTCCGCAACGTGAGCACCTACCCCGACATCGCCGAGCTCTACCTGGTGTCCGACGTGCTGGTCACCGACTACTCGTCGGCGATGTTCGACTACGCCTGCACCGCCCGGCCGATCCTGTTCTTCACCTACGACCTGGAGCACTACCGCGACGAGCTGCGCGGCTTCTACTTCGATTTCGAGGCCGAGGCGCCCGGCCCCATGTGCATGACCTCCGATGAGCTGATCGATGCGCTGCGGGACGTCGGGAACGTCTCCGCCCAGTACGAGCACCGCTATGAGGCTTTCCGGGAGAAGTTCTGCCCCTGGGACGACGGCGGCGCGGCGGCCCGCGCCGTGGACTGGCTGCTGCAGCAGTGAGCCCTTTCCCCTGGTGAGGTTTCCGCAGGGGATCTAAAAGCGCCTGGGGGACGCGGCGACCTCGGAGAGAACGATCTTGGAGCTCGCCGAGGTCGCCGCGTCCAGAGCCCGAGGCCGCGCACCGGAGAAGACTGCGGTGGGCTTTCTCGTTTCGTGGTTTCGGGGAGTCGGTGGTTGCGCGCCTGCCGTGCCGGGCTTTGAGTCGCTGGCCGGAACCGGACACGGCTCAGCGGATGATCTTCGGTGAACCCTGACAACGGGTGGCTGGCGTCAGACGTCCCACATGCGGCGAGACCGGCTTATGTGAGCATTCAACTATTTGAAAACTGCCGGAGAAGGCCGCCGGGGTTCTCTTGAGGGGCATTCTCCGGGGCCTGCGAGAGGAGTTGCCCGAACTCGGCTCATCTGTGATGACCTGCCTCTTCGGCTCGGTCGGCGGACGGTGCCGCGGCTTCGGCCTTGAAACGGCGGCGGGCGCGAGCCGGAGGTGATTTGCGTCCGCGAGGCGGGCGAGGTGCGTCCGTGTCACGAGAGCGTCTCGCACCCCTGTGCGCCTTGTGACAAGTGAGGCTTATTCATATCCTCGCTCCGAAATTGGACACGGTGCGGCTCGGGTCGATCGGATCGGGACGCGCGCGTCCAGGCTGCTCGACTGAAAGTGGAAGATGTCGACCCCATCCATCGAGGAGACCCTCCGGCGTCCGGCCCCCGCTCAGGTCACCGGGGAGGCCGCACCCAGACGGCCCCGGGAAGGCCACCGGCCCGAGATCCAGGGGCTGCGCGCGGTCGCCGTGCTGCTGGTGGCGATCTACCACATCTGGCTGGGCCGGGTGTCCGGCGGGGTGGACGTCTTCTTGATGCTCACCGGTTTCCTCATCACCGGCTCCCTGCTGCGCATGGTGGAGCGGCGGGGACGGGTGGAGTACCGGGCCTTCTTCGCCCGGCTGGCGCGGCGGCTCTTCCCGCCCGCGGCGATCGCGCTGGCGGGGGTGCTGGCCGGGACATGGCTGTGGCTGCCGCAGGACCGCTGGCGCGACACCCTCGCCGAAGTGGCCGCCTCGGCGCTCTACTACGAGAACTGGCGGCTGGCGGTCACCGCCGTCGACTACCTGGCCGGCGGTGAGGGCGCCAGCCCCGTCCAGCACTTTTGGTCGCTGGCGATCCAGGGGCAGTTCTACCTCATCTGGGCGCTGCTGCTGACCGGCACGGTGGCGGCGGCGGCGCTGGTCCGGCGGAGCCCGCGGGCGATCTTCACCGGCGTGCTGGTGGCCGTCTTCGCCGCCTCGCTGACCTACTCGGTGATCCGCACCGCCGTCGAGCAGCGCTGGGCCTACTTCGACACCGGGGCGCGGCTGTGGGAGCTGGCGCTGGGCGGCCTGCTGGCGCTCGCGCTCGCCCGCTGGGACAGCGCGCGGCTGCCGGTGCCGCTGCGGGTGGCGCTGGGCTGGGGCGGGCTGGCCGCCCTGGTGGCCTGCGGCCTGGTCCTGCAGGTCTCCACGGTGTTCCCCGGCTATGCCGCGCTGTGGCCGACCGGCGCGGCCATCTTGGTCATCGTGGCGGGGACGACGGGCAGCCGGCTGGGCGCCGACCGGCTGCTGTCGGCCAGGCCGCTGACCTACGTCGGCGACATCTCCTATGCGCTGTACCTGTGGCACTGGCCGCTGTTCGTCTTCTACCTGGCCAAGACCGGCAACACCACCGCGAGCCTGGCCGCCGGATGCGCGATCCTGGCCGTCTCGTTCGTGCTGGCGGCCGCCACCACCTGGGTGTCGGACCGCTCGGTGGAGTGGGTGACGGCGCGGCGCGCCACCCGCACCTGGTCGCTGGTGCTGGGCGTGGTCTGCCTGACCCCGGTGGTCGGCGTCTCCTGGAGCGGGGTGGCCCACCTGGACGAGCAGGCCCGCATCCGCCAGGCGCAGGCCGCCGACCCGGCGAACTATCCGGGCGCGGCCGTGATGGTCGGGGCGCCGCCGCCGCCGAAGCTGCCGTACCGGCCCGACCTGCGGGACGCCAAGGAGGACCTTCCGCTGATTCACACCAACGGGTGCGTGGCGCCCTACAAGGCGACCGAGGTGAAGGTCTGTCAGTTCGGCGATCCGAACGGGCGCCGCACCATCGCGCTGGTGGGCAACTCGCACGCGGCCCACTGGTTCCCGGCCCTGCACAAGGTCGTCGACGAGACGGGCTGGCGGCTGATCACGATGGTCAAGTCCGGGTGCCCGCTGCTGGCGGGCGGGGCCCGCTACCCCGACACCGGGGCGCCGTACCCGGCCTGCGACGCCTGGGGGCGCGGCGTCATGCTGCAGTTGCGCGCCCTGCGCCCGGATCTGGTGATCACGATCGGCACCCGGACCGACCCCAAGGGGCGGCCGGAGGAGCTGGAGCGTCTGGCCGTTCCGCGCTGGCGGCAGCTGGGAGCCTACGGGATACGGGTGATGGCGATCCGGGACACCCCTCGCCTGACCTTCCCGCCGGCCGACTGCTTCACGCGGGTGAGCCTGCAGCAGTGCGCCGAGGCGCGCTACCGGAGCCTGGCCCCGGTCGCCCCGTACCGCAACCGCCGGGACCTGCCGCGCAACGTGCGCTTTGTGGATTTCACCCGCTATGTGTGCACGCCCGGAAGCTGCCCGATGATCATTGGGAACGTCCTGGTCACCCGGGACCGGGGGCACTTCACCGAGACCTATGCGCGCACGCTGGCCCCCATGATGGAGAGCGCGATCCGGCGGGTGACGGGCTGGCGGTGACCGGAACCGGTCACTTCGGGCGATAACGGATGTCCGGTCTTGGGGTTTGACAAGTGAGCTGACCGAATTGTCGCTCTTGGTGCCGCATTGGATGTGGTGTTCGGTTGAATGGTGGGCGAATCGGGCCGTTCATCCCTAGTCTGTACGGGTAAGAACCCCGACCGACGAGTGCTCATGCCACCCCGCCGAAGCAACGCACCGAACCTTCTTCGGCCCGCGGGCCGCCGCGCCGCCGGGCGCCCCGGACGGGCCGGAGCGGGTTCGCCGCTGAACCCCCTGGGGCTGTGACGTGACGGACGTGACCAGCGGGTCTGCGACGACGCGGTTAATACAACCGGACCGCGTGTACGTGGGCTGGCGCTATGCCCAGGTCCACCCCGACCCGGGGCCGCCGCCGCCACGTCCCGAGCCGATCGACGATCCCCCCGACGACCCGCTGCGCGATGTGCACGTGCGGGTGCGCAGCCCGATGCTCGACCGGCCGGTCAAGATCATCGCCACGGGCACCGGAGTGTTCGGCGGCCTGGTGCTCGCCTGCGGCCTGCTGGGCGTGCTGCCGTGGAAGTTCGCCGGGGTGGGGCTGCTGGCCTGCCTGGTCGTCCTGGGCATCACCGGCTACCAGAGCTGGCAGAGCGAACGGGCGCTGCGCGCCCGGCTGCGCCAGGAGCGGGAGCGGATCGACCGCGAGCGCCAGGCCCGCGAACGCCGCCTGCTGGCCGCCCAGGCCGAGCACGCCGCCGCCTACCGGGAATGGGAGCGGCGCCGCCGCGCCTATGAGAACCAACGCGAGTGGTACCCGGTCGCGGTGCCGCCCGAGGCCGACCGGGTGGACATCGTCGGCGGCACGCTGGCCGGCTGGTCGGCGGCCGTCACCACGATGGGCGCGGCCCGCCTGGCGGCCGGCGCCCGGGTGACCGTGCTGGACTTCTCCGAGGGCGCGGTCGCCGGCGACCTGGTGCGGCTGGCCACCGCCCGGGGCGACGACCCGCTGGTGTGGGTGCTGCCGGGCGACCTGCCCCGGCTGGACCTGTCCAGCGGGCTGAGCGCCGACGCGCTGGCCGACGTGCTGTCCCTGGTCGTGGGGGCCGGCGAGGAGGAGACCTCCACCGGCGACCTGTCGCTGGACAACTCCATCCTGGAGCGCGTCATCTCCGGGGTGTTCGGCGGCAGCGCCACCATCCCCCAGCTCACCGCCGCGCTGCGCGCCCTGGCCCAGGTCGGCGACCCCCGCGACGACCTGCGGCGGGGCCTGATCACCGAAGAGCAGCTGGCGCGCGTCACCACCATGTACGGCCGCGGCGCCACCGACCGGATCGTCATCCGCCGCGCCTGGGCGCTGGAGGCCCAGCTGCGCAAGCTGGAACGCCTGGGCACCGAACCGGTGCTGCTGCCCCCGTCCCGGCTGCGCGTGGTGTCGCTGGACCGCGGGGCCGGGGTGCTGACCAACCGCATCCTGGGCACCTACGTGGCCACTGCGCTGACCCACCGGATCCGCAACTCCCCCTCGGCCACCCGCTGGGAGCACACCGTGTTCCTGTGCGGCGCCGAGAAACTGCGCGGAGACGTGCTGGACCGGCTGATCGACGCCTGCGAGGCCACCGGCACCGGCCTGGTGCTGCTCTACCGCTCCATCCCCCCGCACGTCCGCGAACGCCTGGGCCGCCGCGGACACGCCGCCGTCGGCTTCATGCGGCTGGGCAACGCCGAGGACGCCAAGATCGCCGCCGAGCACATCGGCACCGGCCGCCGCCTGCAGGTCGCCGAGCTCACCGACACCGCCGGAGCGGCGATCTCCACCGGCCCGCCCGGCTCCGCCGAGGCCTGCTACGCCAGCACCATCGCCTACGCCCGCGTCCGCGGCGACGCCCTCACCGACCCGGTGTGGGCCCCGCTGCCCGCCCCCGCCGCCGACGACTCCGTCCTGGTCGCCGGCATCAGCTCCGCCACCGCCTGGGGACGCACCCTGCCGGCCACCGGCAAGGCGGGCGGCTCCCGCGAACTGCTGGTCGAACCGCACGAGCTGCAGGAGCTGCCGCCCACCGCGATGATCTTCACCCACTCGGCCGCCACCGGCCGCCGGGTGCTGCTGGTGGACGCCAACCCGGGCATCATCACCCTGCCCACCACCCACTCCCAGCAACTGGAGGAAGTCCTCCAGCAGTGCCACCCGCCGGCGGAGGGCGGCCGGGACGCCCTGCCGCCCGGCGGCACCGAGAGCCCCTCCCCGGAGCGCGAGCCGTCCCCCGGACGCACGGACTTTCGCTCCGGAAGACCCTGACTGTGCGCGTGACGCCGTTCTCACCGGCCGCGCCGCAGAACGCGGTGACATGGCGCCGACCCGGTTGATAGGGATGGGCAGGTGACCAACTACCCCCCGGAAGGACCCGCCGTTCACTCCCTCGAAAGGCCGGTGGGCGACCCGCTGGCCGGCCCCTGGTACCGGATCGCGGCGATCCCGGCCGCGGACCGGGAACCGTCGGCCGAATGGGACTTTGTGACCGTGCTGCCGGCGGTGCTGTCGGCCCGGCAGCAGCAGCGGCCGTTCGTGGTGGGGTGGCTGTCGCGGGGCGGCGGCGCGCCCCTGGAACTGATCACCAACGCCGGGCCGATCGGGCCGGGCCAGGGGGCGCTGCTGTTCCCCAACGGGGCGCGCGGGGTGCCCATCGGCGACGAGTGGCTGCGCCTGGCCGGGCAGATGGTGTGGACGCGCTGCCCGGGCCGGCCGGCCCCGCCGGTGCACCGGGCCGGCCCGGCGGGCGGAGCCGGCCTGTTCGAGTCGACCCTGGTGACGCTGATGGACCGGCCGTTCGGCTGGCTGGTGATCGCCGACCCGGCCGACGAGCGGCTGATCGACGCCGAGATCGGCAACCTGCACCACGAGCTGCGGATGCTGCGCCGCGGCGAGGACGCCCAGTCCCGGCTGGAAGTGGCCCGGGCCGAGCAGCGCCTGGCCGAACTGGACACCTTCTACCAGGCGGGACTGTGGCAGGTGCGGGTGCTGGCCGGGGCCGCCTCCCCCGAGGAGCTGAGCCGGATCGCACCGGTGCTGGTGGGCTCCATGGAACTGAACCACCACCCCTACCGGCTGCGCGCCGGGTACGGCGCAGAGAGCCTGGCCGAGGCGCTTCACCCGATCGCCCCGCCGGCCCGGCTGCGGCAAAGCGGCGGGAACGACTCCAGCTTCCCCTTCCCGGCCACCGCGGGCGCCCTGGCGGCGCTGGCCGGGCTGCCGCGCCGGGAGGTGCCCGGGCTGCGGGTGCTGGAGGCCGGCTACTTCGACGTCACCTCCGAGACCGCCGCCGAACCGGCCGCCGAACCCGCCATCGAACTCGGCGCGATCCTGGACGGCCAGGACCGCCGGGTGGGCACGCTGGCCGTGCCGCGCTCGACCATCAACCGGCACGTGTTCGTCACCGGCGCCACCGGGGCGGGCAAGTCGCAGACCGTCCGGCACCTGCTGGAGCAGCTCACCCGGGCGGGCGTGCCATGGCTGGCGATCGAACCGGCCAAGTCCGAGTACGCCGCCATGGCCGGGCGCATCGAGGACCTGGGCGCCCGGGTCACCGTGATCAACCCCTCCGACCCCAAGTCGGTGCCGCTGTCGGTGAACCCGCTGGCGCCCGAACCCGGCTACCCCGTCCAGGCCCACATCGACATGGTGCGGGCGCTTTTCCAGGCCGCCTTCGACGCCGAAGAGCCGTTCCCGCAGATCATGTCGCAGGCGCTGCAGCGGGTCTATGAGGACAACGGCTGGGACGTGGTCACCGGCGCCGGCCGGCCCGGCTCGCTGGTGGAGCCGTCGGTGCCCACCCTGGAGCAGCTGCAGCGGGCCGCGCTGGCGGTGATCGGCGAGATCGGCTACGGCCGGGAGCTGATGGCCGACGTCAAGGGCTTTGTGGACGTGCGGCTGCGGTCGCTGCGCACCGGCTCGGCGGGCCGGTTCTTCGAAGGCGGGCACCCGGCCGACATCGGCGGGATGCTGCGCGAGAACGTCGTGCTGGCCATCGAGGACGTCGCCAACGACGAGGACAAGGCGTTCCTGATGGGAACGCTGATCATCCGGATCGTGGAGCATCTGCGGATGCGGGCCCGCAGCCGCACCCCCACCGATGGGCCCGGCGGGCTGCGGCATGTGATCGTCATCGAGGAGGCGCACCGGCTGCTGCGCAACCGCGGCCCCGAGCGCACCAGCTCGCACGCGGTGGAGCTGTTCGCCGGGATGCTGGCGGAGATCCGCGCCTACGGCGAGGGCATCATCGTGGCCGAGCAGATCCCCACCAAGCTGGTGCCGGACGTGGTCAAGAACACCGCGCTCAAGGTCGTCCACCGGCTGCCGGCCTTCGACGACCGCCAGCAGGTGGGCGCGGCGATGAACCTCGATGAGGACCAGTCCCGCGAGGTGGTGTCGCTGCGGCCCGGGGTGGCCGCGGTGTTCGCCGACGGGATGGACCGGCCGCTGCGGGTGCGCATCCCCTACGGGGAGGGGCAGGAGGGGGTGCGGCCCAGCCCGCCCCCGCCCATCGACGGCCGCCGCTCGGTCGCCTGCGGCCCCCAGTGCCGCTCCGGACGCGCCTGCACCCTCTATGAGCTGCGCGAGGCCGACCTGCAGGCCGGGCACGCCGACTGGGCCTGGCTGCGGGTGTGGGCCGATGTGCTGGTGCTGGCCCACGTGGTGGACCGGCCGCTGCCGGCGGTGCCGCCGGAGCTGGGCCGCGCCTGGTCCCGCCTGCCCGTGCGGCTGCGCGAGTGCATGCTGGCCACCGTGGTGGAACGCTGCGTGGCCCGGCGGGCCTGGGCGCTGCGGACGGCGTACGCGCCCGAAAGCCTCACCACCACCGTCGCCGAGGTCGCCCGGCGCCTGCTGGACGGCGAGCACGCCCTGGCCGGGACGCGACCGGGGCCGAACTGGGTGATCGGCCAGGTGCGCTGGCTGCACGAGATGGAGCGGATCTTCCCCTTCGGCCGGCCGCTGCCCGACAAGCACGCCCCGGTCCCGCCGCTGGAGTACCACCTGCCGGGGCTGCGCCAGGCACCCGGCGCCAAGGTCGGGCACCGGCTGCGGGCGCTGCGCCGCCACCCGCTGTCGATGGAGCTGCCGGCCAACCGGCCGATCGCGCTGACCGCCCTGTTCGGGGAGGACGACCATGCGGCCTTCGCCGACGATCTGGCGTTGGTGGCCATCGGGCTGGAGGCCGACGCCCAGTTCGCCGAGGTCGCCGAGGTCACGCGGACGGCCTCCTGGCTGGAGGCGGTGCTGAACTGGCCCGAGCGCTTCGTGCTGCCCTTTGAGGACCCCGACGCCGTGCTGCCGTTTCCCGCCCAGGAATAAGGGTCAGATGCTGCCGGAGTCGCGGGAGGGCAGGCCGTACTCGGAGGCGATCGCGTTCCAGTAGCCGACCACCTCGGACTTGGCCCGCGTGGCGCGGTTGTTGACCTCCTCGGCGGCCGAATCGCTCGGGCAGCCGGGGGCGTATCTCAGGTACAGCTCGTTGGACTCGATCGAGGCCCGCAGCGCCTCGGTCAGGGCGTTCTTGAGCGCATCCCCGTCGGGGAGGGCGTCGACCTGCAGCGTCTCGGCGGTGGCCAGCTGCTCCCGCCGCTGGTCCCGGACGCGTTCCAGGCCGGAGACATCGCACCCGGCCGACACCACCGCGCCCAGCTCGCTGCGGGTGCCGGCCATGTCGCGCAGCAGCGCGTCGATCTGCTCGGCCTGCCGCCGGCCGGCGTCGTCATCGGCGTCGGGGGTGGGGCTCTGCTCCTCGGCGCCGGTGGGCGGCGCCGACTGCCCGCCCTGCGTCTGCTCGAGGGCCTGCTGGCTCTGCTGGGGGAGGGTGTCGGGCTCCTGCTCCGGCTGCGGCCAGTAGATGATGGCCAGGGCGACTGCGGCCAGGACCCAGGCCGCCACCCCCGCCAGCACATACGGCAGCACCTTGTTGCGCTTCCGGGGCGGCGGGGGCTGCCACATGGGCGGGGAGCCGCTCCAGGCCTGCGGGTCGTTCCAGGGCTCGGGAGACAGCGAGGTGATCTCCTCGGTAGAGGAGCCGGGGGCGGCCTCCCGGCCGTGCTGCACGGTCCACGGCCCCGGCGACCAGGAGGCCGGGTCACCGGGGGGACTCGCCTCCGGCGCGGACCGCCCCTGCCACGGCTGGTCCTGCCGGGTCAGGTCCTGCCGGGTCAGGTCCTGCCGGGTCAGGTCCTGCCGGGTCAGGTCTCCTTGGGGCTGATCCTGCCGGGTCTGCTCTTCCTGCGGCGGCGCTGCGGGAGGAGAGGCCTGGGGAGTGGACGCAGAGTCCACGGCGGTGGCCTGATCGAGCTGCGCGTTGCAGTGCGAGCAGCGGGGCAGGTCGGGAGAGGTCTCACCGAGACACACCGGACACTGCATAGGCCCCCGCCTTATCCCGTGAATATTCCTTTACCAGGATAGAGACAGGCTCGGCGGGGCCGCGAGGTCGTGACCGTGTCGGAATGAACTTTGTTTCAGCGCGTGTCCTCAGGGCCTGGAAAAAGCCGCCGATGATGTGTGATCTGAGTCATATCAGCGGCTTTGATCTGCGGAAACGATCCCGCTGAAAAGGCGGGCGGGAACCGCTTTGTCAAAACTGGCTCTCGGTTCGGGTGGGCAGTCCCGTGCTCTGGGCGATCGGGTTCCACAACACGGTGAAGCGCCTCTTGGCCACCGTCGCCTGCGCCGACAAGGCGTTGCCCCGCGCGTAGTTGTCGTCCGGGCGGGGCCGCCCCTTGCACCCCTGCGCCGCCTGCGCCCAGGCCAAGAACGCCTGGTCGGTCTGCAGCGACAGCTGGAACGACTGCAGCAGCGCGGCCCGCAGCTGCTCGCCGTTCTTCAGCTTGTCGACCTTGAGGGCGTTGGTCCGCCTGATCTGGTTGTTGCGCCGCTGCGCCACCCGCTGGAACCCCTGGATGGCCACCGGCAGGTTCCGGCACTTGCTCGCGGCGTGCAGCGCCTGGCCGAGCTGGCCGCGCGTCTCGGCGCTGGCGGTCAGCAGCTTGTCGATCGCCCGCGCCTGCCGCCGGGCCGCCGGGCCGGGGCCGGGGGCCTTCTCGGGCGGCTTTTGCTGCGAGGCGTTGCGCGGGGTGGCCGAGGCGGTGGCACCGGCCACGGCCTGCTCGCCGCCGTCCGGCCGCAGCACCACCACGACGGCCGCCACCGCCACCATGACCAGCACCCCGACCGCGATGGCCAGCGACTTGTTGGACCGCCCGCTGGAGCGGGGGCTCGCCGGCGCGTACGCCCCATCGGGCGCCGGGTAGCCGCCATCGGCCGCATACGGGTCGACCGGCCCCGGGTACCCGGCGTTCGGGGGGTATCCGCCGGGCATCATCCCCGGGCCTTGCTGCATCTGCCACGCCTGGTCGCCGTAGCCGCCGGGCTGGGCCGCGGGGTATGCCGGCGCGCCCCATTCGGCCCCCGGCACCGCTCCCGGCTCAGGCGGCAGCTGCCGGGTCTGCTCGGCGGCGCTCTCGCCGGACGGCGAGCGCGGCTCGGCGAACCAGGAGTCCGGGACGATCGGCTCCGGCTTGCTCTCCGCCCGGGCCGGGGGCGCGGGAGGCCGCTCGGCGGCCGCGGCGGCCGGGGCCTTAGGCTCCTCCTCGTCTTCCGGCGGCATCGTCCACGCCTGCGTGGCCTCGGGATCGTCGTCCCTGGAGGCCGGTGCCGCCGGCGCCGGGGAATCAGCCGATGACGCGGACGCCGGGAACTGGGGGTCGGCGGCCGAGGGCGCCGCAGCCTGCGGGGAGACGGCCGGCGAGAACGGCGGGGGCGTCGACGGGCCGGAGGAGGCGGCCGGTGAGAACGGCGGCGGCGCCGGCAGCACGGACGGTGAGGAGTCCGCAGGCGAAGGCGCCGAGAACGGCGGCGTCGCAGGCCCCGGCGGGGAAGAGCCGTCCGTGGCGGCGGACGCGGCGAGCGGCGAGGAGTCCGAGGAACCGGCGAACGAGGAGGGCGGCGGACCCTCGGCGGACTGCGGCGATGCAAAGGCGCCGCCCTGCGATGCGGGCAGCCCCATGAAGTCCGCCCCGCCCAGCGACTCGGGCGAGGGCGTCTGCGTCGCCCAGGGCGCCGGGGGCGGCGCCGGCAGCGGAACGCCACCCGTCGGGGTGGAGGAGGGCACCGGCGAAAAGGCGTCGAGCATGGTGGCGTCAAGCACGCCCTGGCCCGCGCCGCCGTGCTGCCGACCCGGCGGAACCTGCGGGTCTGGCCGCCGGTCCAGCGGCGCGCCGCAGCGCGCGCATCCGCTCGGCGTCCCAGGCGTGTACTCGCCGCACCGTGGGCACTGCATCGCTACTCGGACCTCGCCTTGTCACAGTTTTCCGACAACGTACTGGGAAACGCCGTCGGTGTGGGCGGGATCGGCGGTTATGAGCCGTCCGTCCCGGCCCGGCATGCCGCTCCAGGATGGCAGAATGCGCGGTTTCCCTCCGAATGTGACGCTGATCGCATCCCCCGTGCCTGCGGATGCCGAAAAGATCTTCGCAGGGGACGCGCCGACTCTCACGTCGGGGTGTCCTGCCCGGAATGAAACGCCAAGTCCCCTGCTGAGGCACTAGGCTCGCTTCAACGCCCCTTGTCAGCTGGCCGCGTCCAAGTTCCAGGCCAAACCGGAAGAGCAGGAGTCCATGAGCGATCTTCCGCTGCGCGCGCAGATGGCCGTAGCGCTCGGCCGCACCGCCGCGAAGGTGTCGCGGCTGACGGGCCGAGGCGACGGTTCGGTGATCGGAGGCCGGATCGGGCTCAAGCTCGACCCCGAGCTGCTGACCAGGCTGTCGAAGGACCGCAAGATCGTCCTGGTCAGTGCCACCAACGGCAAGACCACCACCACCCGGCTGATCGCCTCGGCGATGACGCCGCTCGGTGAGATCGCCACCAACGCCTTCGGCGCCAACATGCCGACCGGGCACGTCTCGGCGCTGGCCGCCGCCCCCAACGCCAAGTACGGCGTGCTGGAGTGCGACGAAAAGTACGTGCCGGCGGTGCTCAAGGAGACCAGGGCCGGCGTGGTGGCCCTGATGAACCTCAGCCGCGACCAGATGGACCGGGCCGCCGAGATCTGGCTGCTGGCCGGCAAGTGGCGGCGCGCCCTGGAGGAGGCGCCCGACACCCATGTGGTCGCCAACTGCGACGACCCGCTGGTCACCTGGGGCGCCTCCACCGCCAAGAGCGTGACCTGGGTGGCGGCCGGGCAGCACTGGCGCGAGGACTCCTGGTCGTGTCCCGAATGCGGCGGCCCGCTGGACCGCGAGGGCGTCAACTGGGGCTGCCGGGAGTGCTCCTTCGCCCGTCCCAAGCCCGAGTGGATCCTGCACGGGGAGCGGGTGACCACGCCCAGCGGCCAGACCTATGAGCTGACCGGGCTGCAGCTGCCGGGCCGGGCCAACCGCTCCAACGCCGCGATCGCGCTGGCGGTGGTCTCCCGCTTCGGGATCGAGCCGGAGACCGCGCTGCCGCTGCTGGCCCAGGTCAAGTCGGTGGCCGGCCGCTACACCACGGTCGAGCACGAGGGCCGCACCATCCGGCTGCTGCTGGCCAAGAACCCGGCCGGCTGGCTGGAGGCCTTCGATGTGCTGCAGCCGGCTCCCGGGCCGGTGGCGCTGTCGATCAACGCCCAGGTCCCCGACGGCCGGGACACCTCCTGGCTGTGGGATGTGGACTACCGCATCCTGCGCGGCCGCCCGGTGTGGGCGACCGGGGAGCGCCGGCTGGACCTGGCCGCCCGGCTGGAGGCCGCCGAGCTGGACTTCACCGTCGTGGACGACATCGACCAGGCGGTGATGGCGGTGCCGCCGGGCCACCTGGACGTGATCGCCAACTACACCGCCTTCCAGCAGATCCGAGCGAGGTACGGACGTGTCGTCTAGCGCCAGCATCAAGATCGTCTGGGTCTACCCCGACCTGCTCAGCACCTACGGCGACCAGGGCAACTGCATCGTTTTGGAGCGCCGGGCGGCGCTGCGCGGCATCCACACCCGTACCGTGCACGTGCGTTCGGACGAGACGGTCCCGGTGGACGGCGACATCTACCTGCTGGGCGGCGGCGAGGACCGGCCGCAGATCCTGGCCGCGCGGCGGCTGCGCAACGACGGCGGGCTGCACAAGGCCCGCGAGTTCGGGGCGGTGATCTTCGCGGTCTGCGCCGGCTACCAGCTGCTGGGCACCGAGTTCGGCGGTGAGGAGGGCCAGCCGGTCCAGGGGCTGGGCCTGCTGGACATCCGCAGCGGCCGGGGCGAGCGGCGGGCGGTCGGCGAGATCGTCGGTGACGTGGACCCGGCGCTGGGAGTGCCCCGCATCACCGGTTTCGAAAACCACCAGGGCGTCACCTATCTGGGGCCGGGCGCCAAGCCGCTGGCGCGCGTGGTGCACGGGGTCGGCAACGGCGACGGGACCGAGGGCGCCTACGCCGACCATGTGATCGGCACCTACATGCACGGCCCGGCCCTGGTCCGCAACCCCGGCCTGGCCGACCTGCTGCTGCGCTGGGCGATCAAGGACGAGCTGCCGCCGCTTCCGGAGTCCTGGGCGGACCGCCTGCGCGAGGAGCGCCTCAAGGCCGTCCTCGGCTGAAGGCCGGCCGGTCGGGAACGCGTGCCGAGGGGCGGGATTCCGCCCCTCGGCGTCCATCGGGCGGCCCGCCTGCAGGGACGGGCCGGTCGCGGTCGGCCACGCCGCGCAGCGCATCCTGTCGTTCGCGACCGCCTTGTGGCCCTGGGACGGCAAGGGGCGCGTGGCGGTCTTCTCAGCGCCTGGACAGGAGCGCCGCCCGCGCCCGGCCGGGCTGGTTTCGGCTACGTCCCCTGGTACGACGGCGTGTGGGTCTGCCCCGCCGGGCGGCCGAAGGAGCGCGGCAGATGGCCCCTCCCGCACCGCTCGTCCGGCACCGCTCCCACCGGGCGCCGCCCCGACGGCCGCTCACGGACCGGACGTGCTGTCGCTCCGGCGGGCGGCCTCCTTCTGCTCGTCCCGCGGCTCCTTGCGGGGACGGACGGTGACGGCGACGGCGTGGGCCCGCTCCTCGGGGTGGGCGCGGACGCGCAGCAGGCTGGCCACCGTGGTGACGACCAGGACGCCCAGGATGACCAGCAGCGACAGCGGGGTGGGCACCTGCGGCACCGCGTGGGAGACGTCCTCGTGGGCGAAGTGCAGCAGCAGCTTGACGCCGATGAACGCCAAGATCGCCGACAGCCCGATCGCCAGGTAGACCAGCCGCTCCAGCAGCCCTTCGACCAGGAAGTACAGCGCCCGCAGGCCCAGCAGGGCGAAGGCGTTGGCGGTGAAGACGATGAACGGCTCGCTGGTGACCCCGAAGACCGCGGGGATGGAGTCCAGCGCGAACATCAGGTCGGTGCTGCCGATGGCGATGAACACCAGCAGCAGCGGGGTCACCACCGTGCGGCCCGCCTCCTTGGTCACCAGCCGCCCGCCGTGCAGGTCGTCGGTGACCGGCAGCACCTTGCGGGAGTGGCGGACCAGGAAGTTGTCGTCGACGTCGGGTTCCTTGTCGCGGTTGCGGATCAGCTGCACCGCCGTCCACAGCAGGATCAGCCCGAAGAGCAGGAACGTCCAGGAGAACATGCTGACGGCCGCCGCGCCGACCGCGATCAGCACGCTGCGCAGCAGCAGCGCCGCCCCGATCCCGAACAGCAGCGTCTTTTGCTGGTACTCCTCGGGCACCGCGAACCGCGCGAAAATGATCACGAAGACGAACAGGTTGTCCACCGACAGGCTTTTTTCGACCACCCAGCCGGCGAAGTACTCGGTGCCGGCCGTCGGGCCGGACACCGCCCACAGCACGAACCCGAACCCGACCGCGAGCGCCACGTAGAAGACCGACCAGAAGGTCGCCTCCCGCAAGTGCACCGCGTGCGGCCGGCGCACCGCCACCAGCAGGTCGAACACGAAAAGCGCGACGATGAAAACGATCGTCGCCGCCCACAGCCAGCCGGGGATCTCGATCACGTCGTGCACTCCCTCTGCCGCATGGGATCGGTATCTCCGCTCCGCAGGCGATCAACCCGGCGGTCCGGCGCGAGGCCGGTGAACCTTTCAGCACCCGCCCTCAGGCGTTTCGACCTGTGAAGACGGTGCTGAAAAGGGTCAGTAGACCAGCGCCTGGGCGCCCTCTGCCATGACCTCTTCGACGAACGTGGGGGCGCCGGCGATCCGCACCCCGGGGATCACATCGTCCGGGCCGATGTCGCGGCGGGCCGCGCACTGGCTGCACACCGTCACCGTTCCCCCGGCCAGCACGACCTCCAGCAGGTCCCGCAGCGGCGTGGCGTGCGGCAGCTCGAACTCCTCGGCCCTGCCCGGCAGGGCGTACCAGGCGGCCTCACCGGTCAGCCACAGCGACACCTTCGCGCCGGCCGCCACCCCCGCCGCGGCCACCGTGAACGCCTGGTTGCAGCGCTCCTTGGCGTCCGCGCCCGAGGTCGCCTTGATCACCAGTGATCTTCCCATGACCGGCACACTACCGCGCGCCGCGGAGCGTGCGCGGTGAAGTCGATCTCCCCGGCCCGCTACGCTCGGCCCATGGCCATGGTGAACGTGGTGGTCCTGGTCGCCGCGCTGGCGGTGACGGCGGTGCTGTCACTGCTGCTGGTGGTCGCCCTGGCCCGGCTGCGCTGAGCGTCCTTGGCAGGGCGCGGCGGGCACTACGCTGACCGAGCATGAAGCCCGAGCTGCATCCCGACCTCAAGCCGCTGGAGTTCCTGCTGGGCGAGTGGGAGGGCGCCGGAGTCGGCGGTTACCCCACCATCGACAGCTTCCGTTTCGGACAGGAGATCTCCTTCACCCACAACGGCAAACCCTTTTTGATCTACTCCAGCCGCACCTGGCTGCTGGACGAGGACGGAAACCTGGGGCAGCCGCTGGCCGTCGAGACGGGCTACTGGCGGCCGCAGCCCAACAATGAGGTGGAGGTGACGCTGGCGCACCCCACCGGGGTCGTGGAGATCTACATCGGCACCGTCGCCTTCAACCGGGTCGAGCTGCGCACCGACGTGGTCGCCCGCACCTCCAGCGCCAAGGAGGTCGCCGCCGGCCACCGGCTGTACGGGCTGATCGGGGAGGACCTGGGCTGGGCCTACGACATGGCGGCCATGGGACAGTCGCTGCAGTCCCACGTCTCCGCCCAGCTCAAGCGGGTCCGTTAGGAAAAAGAACGATCCCCGGGCCTTCCGCGCACGGCGGCGATGGACGGGACTTGATCCATCAGCCCGGGGATCGGGTGATTGCCTGGTATTCGCCAGCCGCCATCACGGCTGGAGAGTTCCCCGCGCGTGCGGGGAGTTCCAAGGCGGGACGGCGACTAGCGGACAGTCACCTCGCGAGTCCCAGAATCATGCATGTTCCGGACCACCTCCTTTCCCGCGTACCCGCACGCTATGCGACCGGTCCGGGACCGGGCAAGTGGATATTCGTCCGGTTCCCGCGGGCCGTCCCGCGGTGATCGGCGGACATAGACTCATGGCATGGCCGACACGTGGCAGGAGGAGCTGCGGGCCCGCGGGTACCGGGTCACCCCCCAGCGCCAGCTCGTGCTCGAGGCGGTCACCGAGCTTGAGCACGGCACCCCCGAGGAGATCTGCGCCCAGGTGCAGCGCACCGCACGCGGCGTCAACATCTCCACCGTCTACCGGACGCTGGAACTGCTGGAGGAACTCGGGCTGGTCAAGCACACCCACCTCGGCCACGGGCCGCCCACCTACCACCTGGCCGCCGAGGCCGAGCACCTGCACCTGGTGTGCCGGCACTGCGGCACGGCCCGCGACATCAGCCCCAAGGTCGCCGACGAGCTGGTGGAGACGCTGGCCCGCGACTACGGCTTCACCACGGACGTGCACCACCTGACCGTCTACGGGCGCTGCCGGGACTGCCGCTGAAAACTCATCCCCGGCAGGGCCGCATAGGCTGGGGACCATGAAGAGCCCGCTGCTGAGCCTGCCCGGCGCCGTCGCCGCCGACCGGCCCGACCAGGATGTCGCCGCCCACTACGGTGAGCCCGTCCACGAGCAACGCGCCCTGGAGGCCGGCACCGCCTTCGTGGACCGCGGCAACCGGGGCGTGATCCGGGTGTCCGGGCCCGACCGGCTCAAGTGGCTGCACAGCCTGCTCAGCCAGCACCTGGAGCACCTGGAGCCGCACCGGCCCACCCAGGCGCTGCTGCTGAGCCCGCACGGCCGCGTCGAACACCACCTGCACCTGGTGGACGACGGGGAGGCGGTATGGGCTCACGTGGAGGTGGGCACCGCGCCCGCGCTGGTGGAGTTCCTGGACCGCATGCGTTTTCTGCTGCGCGTGGAGGTCGCCGACCTCACCGACCGGTACGCGGTGGTGACCGGCGCGGTGGACGTCCCCGGCGCCCTGGAGTTCCCGGACGTGGCCGGCTCCAGCTGGATCATCGAACGCTCCGCCCTGCCGCGGTTGCCCGAGGCGGCGCGTCCGGCCGGGTTGTGGGCCTATGAGGCGCTGCGCATCGCCGCCCACCGGCCCAGGCTGGGATTGGACACCGACGAGCGCACCATCCCCCATGAGGCCGGCTGGATCGATGAGGCCGTCCACCTGAACAAGGGCTGCTACCGGGGCCAGGAGACCGTCGCCCGGGTGCACAACCTGGGCCGCCCGCCCCGCCGGCTGGTCATGCTGCACCTGGACGGCAGCGTCGACCACCTGCCCGCCCACGGCGACCCGGTGGAGCTGGGCGGCCGCCGCGTCGGGTTCGTCGGCACCGCCGCCCGCCACCACGAACTCGGCCCGATCGCGCTGGCCATGGTCAAACGGACCGTCCCGGTGGACGCCGAGCTGCTGGCCGGGGGAGTGGCCGCCGCCCAGGAGGTGGTGGTCTCCCCGGACACCGGCGCCAACGCGCAGATCGCGCTGCGCCGCCGCCCGGCCGCCGGCCGCTGAGCGGGCGCTGAAACCACCCGAAGGCGGGCGCAGCGGGAAAGGATCACCCATCCTCGGAAACCGCGTGAAGCCTTGCCGGGGCGGGCACAATCGTCTGTCGTGGCCGCGCGTCCGGCCACCCATGAGCTCACAGTCGGTCCCGGCGGGAAAAGGTGGTCGCGAGGATGGTGGCGAATCCGGGCAGTCAGCCAGAAGAGGCGGGCTTCCCCCCAGCACCGCGCCTGGATCCGAACCAGACGGTCCCGGACATGCCGCGGCCGGACGGCGGCCGGCCCGCCCCGCGCCGCAGCGGCCCCGGGCGCCGGCGGCGGCCGGGACGGGAATCGGCGCTGGTGTGGTGGGCGGCCTTCGCGCTGCTGCTGGGCGCGGCCTGGTGGCTGCGCTCCTGGCGGCTGGCGCTGCTGACCCTGCTGCTGTGGTGCGGCTATGAGTTCCTGCTGGTGCCGACGATCTGCCGGGTCAGCACCCGGCAGGGCTTTTCCTGCCGGGAGCCGGTGCGCGGCCGGCTGTTCGCCTGCACCCCCGCCCACCAGGAGGTCAAGACCGACGCCCTGTGGCGCCTGGTGGGGCTGAGCAACCCGTTCCGCAAAAAGCGCGCACCCGACCCCAACCGCACCACCGGCAAGGTGGTCTTCAGCCCCAAGGTCCGCGGCCGGCTGGCCCAGGCCGACCGGGCGGTCATCCTGCTGGCCTGCGCGGGCACGCTGGTCACCGTGGTCGGCATGGTCTACGGCTTCGGCCGCTGAAGCGGCCGGTCACACCTCCACGATCACGGTGACCGGGCCGTCGTTGACCAGCTCCACCTTCATGTCCGCGCCGAACACCCCGGTCTGCACCCGGGCGCCCAGCCGGCGCAGCTCGGCCACCACCTCCTCCACCAGCGGCTCGGCCACCGGGCCGGGGGCGGCCGCGATCCAGCTCGGGCGGCGCCCTTTGCGGGTGTCCCCGTACAGCGTGAACTGACTGACCACCAGCAGCGGGGCGGCCACGTCCGAGCAGGACTTCTCCCCGTCCAAGATCCGCAGCCCCCACAGCTTGCCGGCCAGCTTGCGGGCCCGCTCGACGGTGTCGTCGTGGGTCACCCCCACCAGGGCCAGCAGCCCCGGCTCCTCGATCGCGCCCACCACCGCGCCGTCCACGGTGACGCTCGCCCGGCTCACCCGCTGCACCACCGACCGCATGATCGCCTTTCCCCGGGGACCTTGTGACCCGCCTATTGTGCCGTCCCCGGCTCGCGGGCGAGGATGCCCTCATGGGAGCAACGACGCTCATCACCGTGGCCCCCACCGGGGCCGAGGCCGACAAGGCGAAGGTGCCGCAACTGCCGGTCACGCTCGAGGAACTCGTGCAGACCGCCAAGGACTGCGAGGCCGCCGGCGCGGGCGTGATCCACGTCCACATCCGCGACGAGCAGGCCCGGCCCACCTTGGACCCGGTCCGGCTGCGCGACACCGTCCAGGCGCTGCGGGAGAGCACCGGGCTGGTGATCCAGCTGTCCACCGGCGGCGCCGTCACCGACTCCTTCGACGACCGGCTGCGGGTGCTGGAGGCCGGCCCGGACGCCTGCTCGCTGACCTGCGGCACGGTCAACTTCGGCGACGAGATCTTCGCCAACCCCTGGCCGTTCATGGCCGACCTGTACCAGCGCACCCAGGAGCTGCAGATCGTCCCGGAGTTCGAGCTGTTCGACCTGGGGCACATCGCCGCGCTGCACCGGCTGCTGGACGCCTACGGGGAGCCCTACGGCGGCCGCGTCCACTGCGACCTGGTCATGGGGGTGCCCGGCGGGATGCCCGGGGACACCCGCACCCTGGTCGCCGCGGTGCAGGCCCTGCCGGAGGGGGCCACCTGGTCGGCCACCGGCATCGGCCGCAGCGCGCTGCCGGTGATGTTCGCGGCGCTGTCGGCCGGCGGGCACCTGCGCGTCGGCATGGAGGACACCCTCAGCTACGCCAAAGGCGTGCCGGTCACCTCCAACACCGTCCTGGTCGAACGGGCCGCCGCGCTGGCCCGCTTCGCCCAGCGCCCGCCGATGACCGCCGAGGAGGCCCGCGCCTTCCTGGGAGTGCGCCCCCGCGCCTGAACCCCGCATGGGCGGGCCCGCCCGCCGGGTATGGGGGCGGGGGAGGATCCGTCGAGACCGGGTGGGGGAGTCCGTGGAGGCCAATCCGGTACTGATCGAGGTGGTGCGGTCGGGGTTCGTGGAGTCACGGCACCGCGGGGCGGCGGTGGGGCTGGGCGCCGACGGCGGTGCGGCGGTGCGGTTCGGCGCCGTCGAAGAGCCGATCTTCCCCCGGTCGGCCGTCAAGCCCATCCAGGCGGTGGCCATGCTGCGGCACGGGCTGGAGCTGGCCGATGAGCTGCTGGCACTGGCCGCCGCCAGCCACTCCGGGGAGGACTTCCACGTCGAGGGCACCGAGAAGATCCTGGCCGGGGCCGGCCTGAGCGCGCGGGCGCTGCGCTGCCCGGCGTCCTGGCCGCTGGAGCAGCCGGTCATGGTCGAGGTGGCCAGGTCCGGCGGCGCCCGCTCCCGGCTGCGGATGAACTGTTCGGGCAAGCACGCGGCGATGCTGGCCACCTGCGCGGTCAACGGCTGGCCGCTCGACTCCTACCGGGACTTCGACCACCCGCTGCAGCGGGCCGTGCGGGACACCCTGGCCGAGCTGGCCGGTGAGACTCCCGCCGCCGCCGGGGTGGACGGCTGCGGGGTGCCGACGTTCGCGATCTCCCTGAGCGGGCTGGCGCGGGCGGTGCGGGCGCTGACGCTGGCCCCGCCCGGCAGCCCGGAGCGGCGGGTGGCCGACGCGATGCGGGCCCACCCGGAGTGGACCTCCGGCATCCGCCGCCCGGAGCGCCGCCTGATGCAGGCGGTGCCGGGCCTGCTGGTCAAGTGCGGGGCCGAGGGCGTGGACGCGTTCGCGCTGCCGGACGGCCGGGCCGGAGCGGTCAAGATCGACGATGGGGCGGCGCGGGCGCGCACCCCGGTCACCGTGGCGTTGCTGCGCGCCCTGGGGGTGGCGGACTCGCCGCGGCTTCGGGAGCTGGCCACCGCCCCGGTGCACGGCGGTGAGGAGACGGTCGGCCAGGTCCGCCCGGCCCCTGCGCTCTGGGCCGCGCTGCCGTGCGGATGACCCTCACGAACGGGGTTCGAAGCTCTTTTCGTTGGCGTTGCGCTGGCCCGGGTCGCCCTCCATGATCCCGCCTTGGATGGGACCGCGATGCGGGGTGGACCCCTGCAGCTGCTCGGGATGCTGCGGCCGATGACGCGCCGCGCGCAAGGTCAGCATGAGCCAGATGATGAGCCCGAGGGCGATCAGCGCCGGGCCCAGCAGCAGCCAGTAGCCCGCCCCGAGCTGGACGGTCATGGTCGTCATGTCGATCCACCTCCGCTCCGGCCCCTACCCGGTGAAAGCGGATCGACTCCGGCGTTTGCCTGCATATCGCCCGATGCGGGCTCACAGGCTGCGGAACTGCCTGGTCTGGGAGATCGCGCCGGAGGCGGCCAGCGTGAAGGTGCGCATCGACTCGGCGAACTTCGACAGGTCCCACTCGGCCGGGCCCTCATACCAGTAGAGGTTGTCGGCGCCCTTGGCCTGCACGCCGGCGTCCTCGACGGTCTTGGCCCACTTGCCGACCACGTCGAACACCACCGCGTACGGCAGGTAGCGGGAGAACAGGGCGATGCGCTGCGGCCCCTCGACGCCCTCGGGGGCCTGGCCGCGCTCCAGGAACGCCCGGAAACCGATGGTGTGCGCCAGCACGGTGGAGCCGCGGGCGGTCTTGGCGGGCATGTACTGGCCGCCCACCGCCAGCGCCGCCCCACCGATGATCACCGACAGCCCGACCAGCGCCAGATCGGTGTAGATCGCCAAGATCACGGTGCCGAGCAGGCCCAGCACCGAGATCGCGATGCCCGCGGTGGTCCAGCGGCTGCGCACGGTGTCGGGGCGGCGGGCGAACCAGCCCTGGCGGACCACGTCGTCGTACATCGCCGAGCGGACCTTGGCCAGCTCGGCGGCGAAGGTGCCGCCCAGCTCCGACAGCTTGATCTCCTCGCGGTCCTTGAACAGGGCCTCCAGGAGCAGCCGCTCATACGGCAGCAGGTCGTCGACGGGACGCTGCAGCCGCCGCAGCGTCCAGTCGGTGCGGCCGGTGACCGCCCGGTCCTCCTCCTCGATCAGCAGGTAGGACCGCACCGCCAGATCGACGATGGTGGCGGTGACGTCGATGACGTCGGCCTGCTCGTCGATCAGGGTGCCGATCTGGCCGGGACGCACCCCGTCCGGCGGGGCGAACTCGGTGCCGACCACGGCCGGCCGGTCGCCCTCGGCGGCGTGCTTGCCGACGGCGCGCGCGTCCCGGCCGCGCAGCAGGTACAGCACGCCGAACCCGCCCAGCAGCAGCGCCAGCAGCACGCCCAGGGCGCTGAGGGTGACGGTGTTGACCGAGAACGCGGTGACCAGCGTGCGGCGCTGGGCGTACAGCGGCTGGGCGCCGGTGGCGCCCGCGGGGTAGCCCACCACCACGGTCAGGTGCTCGCCCGGCAGCAGGTTCTGCTGCTCGAACATGCCCCTGTCCTGGGTGTGGCTGGTGTAGAAGCGGCTGCAGCCGATCGCGCTGTGCAGCGGCCCGGCGAAGCAGTTGACGTTGCGGACCGGGGCCGTGCCGGCCACGGTGACCTTGGCCGAGTCGACCGGCACCCGCCAGCCGCCGATCGCCGGCCAGCGCAGCTCCTCCAGCTGCCCCAGCGGGGTGATCGTGCCGCGCACGTCGTATTCCAGCGTCACGGTGCGCCGGCCGCTCAGCGGCGCGTCCCCGCTGACGCGGATGTGCATCCGGTCGCCGCTGGTGGAGGCGCTCACGGCGGTCGGCCCGCCGTCGGGGCTGCCGGCCCGCACGCCGGTGACCTCGTAGATGCGGTCATGGGTGTCGCTGTCGCGGGTGCGGGTGACCAGGTAGCGGTCAAAGCCCCGCTCGCCGGCGAACTCGTAGACGATCGTCTCCCGGGCGTGCGCCACGCCGTCGCGGTCGATCGTCAAGGTGACCTCGTCGCTGATCACCCGGCCGGAGGCCGGTCCGTCGCTCCCGGGAGCGGCGTGCGCGGTCGCGGCCGGCAGCGCACCGGTCAGCGCCGCGACGAGCACAGACGTGACCAGCAGCCGCGAACGTCCCCACATGGGCGCAAATCGTAGCGCTTGCCGCTGCGAGCGGCCGTGACGTTGTGCTAACGGTGGGGCGCCAAGTGTCTGTCGCCCGGTCCTTTGCGGCATGTCCGGGGCGTTTTCGCCATGAGTCCGGCATGAGATGATCCCGGCCATGGTGCGCCGAACCCCTGCCCCCGAGGTGCGGCGGCACGCGGCCGGATACCCGCAAGGACCGCCCTTCGCCCAGCGGTACGCGCTGCCGCCGCGCAACCGGCGGCCGCGGCGGAGCGCGGGCGGCACGGCGGCGGGGATCCTCGGCGGGATCGCCGCGCTGCTGACGCTGGCGGCGCTGGGCATGGCGGCGTTCGCCGAGCCGGGGACGATGCCGGTGCGGATCGGCCGGGCCCCGGAGGTCCCCAGGCAGACGGCGACCGACAACCCCCTGTACCGGACCGGGCCGCTGACCCCCACCGGTTGCCGGCTGCCCCGCATCCAGGAGGGGGTGGACGAGTCCATGCGGCACTTCATGGAGACGCTAACCCAGTGCCTGGATCGTTCCTGGCAGCGGCAGTTCGCCGCGGCCGGAATGCCCTTCCGCAGGCCCGAGCGGGTCTTTTGGGACTCGCCCGGCCGCGGCCCCTGCGGCAGCTACCCCAGCCCCGGCACCGCCGCGTTCTACTGCCCGGAGAACAACACCATGTACGTGGGGCTGCGGCACATCGTGGAGACCGCCGGCGGCGAGCCGGTCTCGCACTATGCGGTGTACGCCCGGGTGATCGCCCACGAGTACGGCCATCACGTGCAGGAGCAGGCGGGCATCCTGGCCTACGGGCACCAGCGGATGGAGGCCGCCTCCGACGCCGACCGCGCCGAGATCAGCCGCCGCATCGAGCTGCAGGCCCAATGCCTGGCCGGCCTGTTCCTGGGGGCCGAGCGCCGCACGCTGCCCATGACGAGGGCCCAGTACGCGGCCATGATCGCCGATGTGCGGGGACGCGGCGACGACCGGCAAAGCGACGGCCAGCGCGACCACGGCTCCGGCCGCAACTACGCCGGCTGGGTCGTCAAGGGCTACCGCGGCGGTTCGGTGAGTGCTTGCAACACCTGGACCGTCCCCTCTGCCGACGTGGATTGAAACCGGGGGTCAAAGCCCGCGCGCCGGGAGTTCAAAACCCCCTTCTATCAGGGAGAACGCGCTTTTTCGCCATGGGCGTGCAGCGGGTGCGCGGTGTGTCCGAAGTCACGGTCAAGTGCTAGCAAGAGTGCTTGCAATTGCAAGCACCCTGGCGCACCCTGAGGGTATGGCAGGTTCGAAGGTCGGCTCGATCGGCGAGTACATCCGGGAGCAGCGGCAGCGGGCGAAGATCTCGCTGCGGCAGCTGGCCGATGTGTCGGGCATCTCCAACCCGTACCTCAGCCAGATCGAGCGCGGGTTGCGCAAGCCGAGCGCGGAGATCCTCCAGCAGATCGCCAAGGGGCTGCGGATCTCCGCCGAGGCGCTGTACGTGCAGGCGGGGATCCTCGAGGACCGCGAGGCCGACACCGATGTGCAGACCGCCATCCGGGCCGACCTCAACCTGACGGAACGGCAAAAGCAGGTCCTGCTGGACATCTACGAGTCGTTCCGCAGGGAGAACGAGGCCGCCGCCACGGCGGCGGGCGGCCGTGCCCGCCCGAAGACCTCGGGCGCCGCCAAGAAGACGAAGCAGGCGAAACAGGCCGACCAGGACGAGACGTAGGGAAGAAGGAAAACGCCATGACGCTCGCCGCCAGACTCCGCGACAACCTCCGGGACAATCTCCGGGACAACAAGGCCCTCTACACCGTCGCCGGCGCCGGGGACCTGGCCGTGGAGAAGCTCCGCGAAGTGCCCGAGCAGGTCAGCCGGCTGCGCGAGAACGTGACCCGCTACCAGGACGAGGTCCGCGAGAACGTCACCCGCTACCAGGGGGAGGTCCGCCAGAACCTGACCAAGCTGCAGGGGGACTTCCGGGAGAACGTGCTGCGGCTGCAGGAGGAGGTGCGCGGCAACGTCACCCGGCTGCAGGAGCGGATCGAGGTCAGGGACCTGCCGGGGGCGGCACGGGCGTACATGGCCCACTTCAGCAGCCGCACCGCCGAGGTCCTCGACGAGCTGGCCGAGCGGGGCAGGAAGGTCGTGGCCCGGATCGAGCAGCAGGACTCCACCCGGGAGCTGCAGGCCGCCGCCAAGACCACCCGGCGCCGCGCCCGCTCCACCGTGACCGAGGCCAAGAAGACCGCCCGCGCCGCCTCCCGCGCCACCGGCGGGGCGAGCAAGAAGGTGGGCGACTGACCGCGCCTTCCGCAGCACCGCGAGCGGCAGGCCCGGCCGAACCGTCGGCCGGGCCTGCGCGCTTTTATCGTGGGGTCCGCGGCTTGAATAAGGTGGGGACGATCCTCTCGAGCGTCGGGCACGGTGCCGACCGGCTCAACGAAAGTGGTGGTCTGCGGTGGTGCAGGGACTGAACTACTTCTTCTGGCTCCTGGCGATCGTCGCCTTCGGGTTCGAGCTGTGGGCGCTGTTCGACGCGCTGCGGACCCCGGCGGGCGCCTATGCCGCCGCCGACAAGCAGAACAAGAACCTGTGGGTGATCCTCCTGGTGGTGGCCAACGTGGTGGGACTGGGCGGTGCGGTCAACTTCCTGCACCTGCTGTCCATCCTGCCCATCGCCGCGTTCCTGGTCGCCGCGATCTACCTGGCCGACGTGCGGCCGGCGGTGCAGCCCTACCGCGGCAAGCGCGGCGGCTCCTCCGGCGGGCCGTACGGCCCCTGGTGATCAGGGCCGTTTCGGATCGTCCCGCCCGGCGGGCGCGCCGGCCTCGGCGTGCTGCGGGGTCGGCCGCCGGGCGGGCACTCCCTGCATGGGGTGGTCCAGCCCGCGGGCGCGCAGGGCGGTGACGAGCCGGTCGGCGATGTAGCGGTTGCCCGCCGCGGTGGGGTGCGTGCCGTCCGGCAGGATGTACCGCTTGGCGTTGCCGGTTCCCTTGTGGACGTTCCCGGTGATCCAGCGCTCGGCCAGCGGGTCGATGAACGGCACCTTCAGCGTCGTCGCGGTGGTGCGCAGGGCGTCGCGCACCCGCAGCGCCCGCGGCGGGGGGTCGCCGCCCCACATCGGGCCCACCAGCACCACGTGGGTCTTGGGCCAGCGCACCGTGATCTCGGTGAGCAGCCGGTTGGCCGCCAGCGCCACCTGGTCCGGGGGGTGGCGGTCGTTGTGCCCGCCGGAGACCACGATCATGTCCGGGGCGGGCCGCCAGGCCAGCTGGGCGTCGTACAGGTCGGCGAAGTTCTTGCCGATCTTGCCGCGGGCCATGAAGCCGGTTCCGGCGTACCCGGCGATGACCACCTGCCAGCCCAGCCGGCGGGCGGTCTCGGCCGCGTAGGTCTTCTCCGGCGGCACGCTCTTGATCCCCGCGGTGTAGCTGTCGCCCAGCATGAACACCACCGGGACGTGCAGCCGGGGCGGCGCGGCGGAGGCCGGGTCCCCGGCGGGCTCGGCCGCCTGCGAGGTGCTGCAGCCGCACAGGAGCAACGCCACGAGGGCACACCAGACGAGTCGGGGCACCGCCGAACGCCCTCCATAGGTCGACCGCGAGTCATCGGGCCGGGCGGTGACCCGGCCTTGGGGTGACGAGTATGAGCACGCATCGCCGCGGGCGTACCGGCGACTCGGACTCGATGACCGATCGTCAATCCGACCGGACCTCCGGTGTCCTCGGGATGGGCCCGCAGGGATCATCCTCGACAGGTCGGCATTTTATCCACGGGCCGGCGAACGTCCGCCCGATCGCGTCATGTCGCAGAAAACCGCCGATCGGGTGATCGGCGGAAAGCGCCGGCCGTTCCGGGCGCTCAGGGGGCGGCCTTGTGCAGGGCCGGAATGGAGCCCAGGCCGCGCTCCATGATCATCAGGGCGCGGTCCAGGGCGGCGCGGGTGGTGCCGGGGTCCATGCCGTGCCGCCGGCAGTGGGTGAGCACCGCCTGCATGCAGCCGATCGCCAGCCCGGAGACGGCCATCGCGTCGATCTCGTCGATGTCCGGGCACAGCTCGCGCAGCCGGCCGGCCACCTCCAGCTGCGCCTCGTGCAGCCGCTGCAGGGCGCGGGCCTGCAGCGCGGGCCGCTCCAGCACCAGCCGCACCTGCACCGCCCCGTACTCGCCGTGCTCGGTGACCAGCGCCTCCAGCACGTTCAGCACGCTGTCGCGGATCGTCTCCAGCGGGGTCTCCCCGGGCGGGCGGCGGGCCAGCCGCTCGCGCACCTCGGCCAGCCGGTCGTCGATCTCGGCGAAGACCACGTCCTCCTTGCTGGGGAAGTAGGCGAAGAAGGTGCGGGGGGACACCTCGGCCGCGGCGGCGATGTCGGCGATGGTGGTCTCCTCATACCCCTGTTCGGCGAACAGCCGGAGGGCGGCGGTGGCGAGCGCCTGCCGGGTGCGCTGTTTCTTGCGTTCGCGCAGTCCCGCGGACTGGACGTGATGCATGTCACGGAGATTAACATGACTGCGAATTTGCACTAGTTGCAATTTTGCACCCGCACGATGTTTCATGACCGGCATGGCGGCTTTTCTGGACGCGCTCGGGCGCTGGTGCGTGCGGCGCCGGCGGACGGTCTTCGAGGTGTGGATCGTCGCGATCCTCGCCATCGGCGTGCTGGGCCTCACCCAGGGCGGGGTGTTCGTCCAGCAGTCCAGCCTGCCCGGCACCGAGACCCAGCGCGCCCTGGACCTGCTGCGGGAGGACTTCCCGGCCATGACCGGGCCCGCCACCACGGTGGTGTTCACCGCGCGGCAGGAGCCCGGCGCGCCCTCCCCCGGTGACTGGCGGGTGTCCCTGGCGGTCGGGGAGGCCATCGACAACATCGCCAAGCTGGACCGGGTCGGCTACATCGAGAACCCCTACGTCCAGGGCATGGGCGGGCTCAAGAACGACCGGGCCGTGGTCGTGCGCGTCTTCCTCAAGGGGACGATGGGCGACATCAGCACCGCCGACCTGGACAAGCTCGACCGCGCCGTGGAACCGGCCCGCATGGCCGGGCTGGAGGTGAAGTTCGGCGGCATCGTCGCCATGCTGCTCAACCAGCCCAAGGGCGGCCCCCAGGAGGCCGTCGGGCTGGTCATGGCCATGCTGGTGCTGCTGCTGGCGTTCGGCTCCTACCTGGCCGCCTGCATACCGATCGTGGTGTCGCTGTGCGCCCTGGCCGTCTCCTACTCCCTGATCCACTACGGGGCCTCGATCCTGGAGATCCACCCCACCGCGCCCATGGCCGCCGCCATGCTCGGGCTGGGAGCGGGAATCGACTACGCCCTGTTCATCGTCACCCGCTACCGGCAGCAGATCGCCCAAGGCGACGACGTGGAGACCGCGGTGGGCCGGGCGATGGCCCACTCCGGGCACGCGGTGCTCTTCGCCGGCGGCACCGTGGTGTTCGCCATCTGCGGGCTGTTCTTGTCGGGCATCGCCTTCGTCGGCCGCATCGGCATCGCCTCGGCGCTGGCGGTGATGGTCATGGTGGTGGCGGCGCTGACGCTGCTGCCGGCCGTCCTCGGCGCGGTCGGCCCCCGCATCGACCGCTACCGGCTGCCGCGGGTCCGCCCCGACAAGGCCAGCGACCGCTGGATGCGGTGGGGACGGCACGTGGACCGGCACGCCTGGCCGTATGCGATCATCGCCACCCTGGTGCTGCTGGTGTGCTCGGTGCCCACGCTGGATTTGAAGTTCGGCGTGATGGCCGACAGCACCGCCGCCTCCTCGATGTCCTCCCGGCAGGCCTACGACGTGGTGGCCCGCGAGTTCGGCGAGGGCCACTACAGCCCGTGGGTGATCGTCGCCAAGGCGCCCGCCCGTTCTTCCGGCGAGGAGGCCGACGCGAACTCCCGGACCGGTGACCAGGCCCCCGAAGTGGACGGCCCGGCCGGGCTGACCGGGCTGACCGTCCCGCAGGCCCCGCCGCAGGCCACCGCCGAGCCCCGGCGGGAGCAGGCCGTCGCCCCGGTGGTGCGCGGCGCCCCCGACCTGAGCAAGGAGCCCAACCCGCAGGCCGTGCTGCTGGGCCAGGAGATCAAGCGGGTCGTCGGCGAGGTCCCCGGCGTGGCGCACGTGGCCGACCCGATCGTGGCCGGCGACACCGCGGTGGTGTCGGTGATCCCCACCACCGCCCCGCACGTGGAGGCCACCACCGACCTGGTGCACCGGCTGCGCGCCCAGGAGATCCCCCAGGTGGCCGCCGCCCACCCCGGCTCCCAGATCTACCTGGGCGGGGAGAATCCGGCGATCATCGATCTGGCCGACACGGTCGGCGAGCGCATGCCGATCGTGGTGATCGCCGTGGTGCTCGTCGCCCTGCTGCTGCTGGTGATCGCCTTCCGCGCCATCGTGGTGCCGGTCAAGGCCGCGCTGATGAACCTGCTGTCCATCGGCGCCTCCTACGGCGTGGTCACCGCGGTCTTCCAGTGGGGCTGGGGGGTGAAGCTGTTCGGCATGGAGCAGGCCGTGCCGATCATCTCCTTCGTCCCGCTGTTCATGTTCGCCCTGATCTTCGGGCTGTCCATGGACTATGAGGTCTTCCTGCTGTCGCGGATCAAGGAGGAGTACGACCGCAGCGGCGACCCGCACGAGAGCGTGGTGATCGGCATCGGCGCCACCGCCCGGCTGATCACCTCGGCGGCGCTGATCATGATCTTCGTCTTCCTGAGCTTCGTGCCCCAGCCCGACCCCACCATCAAGATGATGGCGCTGGGCCTGGCGGTGGCCGTCGCCGTGGACGCCACCATCGTGCGCATGGTCCTGGTCCCCGCCCTGATGAGCCTGCTCGGCCACGCCAACTGGTGGTTTCCAAGCAGGTTCGGAGGCCCGAAGCGGGACAGGCAGCCTCAGGAGCTGGAGCAAGAGGACGTTTCCCCAGTTCAGAGGCATGATTTGGTGTCCGCGGGGCACTAGTCGATCTTTGTTGAGAGCGCCTGTCTTTGACCGGCTTTTGGCTGCCTCTTGCTGAGTTCATGCCGAGTTGCTGAGCGGCCCTGAGCCCCCTCAGCCGCTGGCAGGCGCGGGGGCTTCCCTCTTCTCTATGGCGGGTCGGCGCTTCGTTCGGCATGTGGGCTTGTCAGGCGCGCCCAGGGGTGACACCTGCCGGCGTCCCGCCTAGGCCCCGTCTGGGGCACCGCTTGCTGTCGAGGTACGGGTCTGGGGCCAGGGCCGGCTGCGTGATCCTCTGTAGATACCCCTGGGGGTATATCCTCGAGTGCCGCCCGGATCCCCCGCCGAGGGCAGTCTGTCTGGCTCGGCATGAAAATGGGGATTGGAAAGACTTCAAGTGCACTTCATGTTTATTCTGGAGAGGGGAATTCGGCAGGCGCGCGCACGGCTGGGGCAGGCATGGAAGAGGTCTACCGGCGCATCGGCGAGAACATTGTCAGAAGACGTATGCGTCTGGGGATGTCGCAGAGTGTTCTGGCGGGTTTGATCGGCCGCTCTGAGAGCTGGGTGTCCCAAGTCGAACGCGGTGTTCATAAGGTAGACCGGCTGTCTGTTCTGGTCACGCTCGCACGTGCTCTCAACGTAGAGGTTGCTGATCTGGTCAATGAGATCCCCATTGTGAAGCAGGGGAACGGCCCCGACCTTGAGGGATTGCAACGTCTACGCCGCTCTCTAGAAATTCCTGATGCTCTCAGGGATGATGAGATAGTGGATGATCCCGCTAGGCTCAGGCGGGATATGGATGATGCCTGGCATCTATTTCACGCCTGCCATTATGGAACGCTTGCGGCAATCTTGCCTCTGCTGCGTTCGCGACTAGGCGGCAATGCGGCCCTATTGGCCGAGTACTATCAATTGACATCCGGATTCATTAAGAAGACCGGTGATGCGCACCTAGCGCGCCTCCTGGCAGAGCGCGCTATCACACAGGCCACTATTGCCGGTGACGAAGGACTTAAAGCGGCTGGGGCATGGCGTCTGGGATTCGCCTGCCAGTCACTAGGGTTGTATGACAACGCCGTATCGGTAGTGATGATGGCAGAGTCGGCCCTTGCGGGAGATGACTCCCAGCTCGCTATGCGGGGAGCTCTGCACTTGAATGCAGCTATCGCCTGTGCCCTCAAAGAAGATCGAGTATCAGCACGCCAACACTTGGCGGAGGCCCGAGCAATCGGCAAGCGGGTGCCAGACGGCAACGCCTATCAGACGTTCTTCGGGCCGACGAATGTTGCTATCACTGAGGTCAGTGTGTCGGTAGAACTACATGACGGCGTTGACCCGGACGGCATCTCTATTGCTCCTCCCGCTATCGATTCAGGGGAGAGGAGAGCAAGGCATCTGATCGATCTTGCCTATGGGCATAGCCAGTTGGCCAAAGACGAGGAAGCTGTAGACCGGCTGCTGGAGGCAGACGAGATAGCACATGAGGAAGTCAGGCTAAACCCCAGGGTTAGACGATTTATCGGGGAACTCTTGGAGAGGGAAAAGCCTTCCTACAGGTCAAAAATCCGGATGCTAGCGCAGCGGACAGGGGTAAGAGATACCTCATGAACAAGGTTCTATATCTGATTGTGTGTGGCGCTGCCCCAGCACCTTATGCTGACCGTCTGGTTAAGCTAGCCCGAGAACAGTCCTGGGATGTCTGGGTTGTCGGCACTCCTGCCTCTCGGGATTTCGCTGACTTTAAAGCCTTGCAGGAAGCTTCTGGCCATCCTGTACGAGACTCCTATAAGAGGCCTGGTGAAGCCGATGTAGGTATGCCTGGAGCTGATGCCGTTGTCGTTGCGCCAGCGACTATGAACACCATAGGAAAATGGGCCAACGGTATCTGTGACACGTTGGCTACGGGGATTCTCGGGGAGTCGTTTGCTTTTAACGTCCCACTAGTGGTTCTGCCGTTTGTTAGCGATGCTCAGGCAGCGAACCCTGCTTACGTGCGAAATGTTCAGTTCTTGCAGGATTGTGGGGTTTTGTTCCCTGTGGGCATAGGCCGGCCTGGGCGTGTCCGAGACTTCCCCTGGGAGGCAGCGCTCAAGGCGCTCGGGTAGGTCGCAAGATTTTTGCGGGTAGTCCCACACAGGCCGGTAGAGCCTGTAGGGCATGTCAGCGACTCTCACTGCTCCCGACGACAGGCCAGAGGAGACGGCCACTCACCTGGAGGCGCTTAGACAAGCCATGTCAGCGCGTGGCTTCACCACTCGTGTGGTGCAGCCGGTGACTGGAGACCCGTATGTGCGAGTGGTCAACATGGATGTTGGCCAACTGGCGGAGGATGTCCGCGTCGGGTACTACAACGGGGAACTCTGCTACTTGTACTCCTGGGGACAACCCATCGTCCCCGTACGGCACTTGGACAGCGCAGCGGAGAGACTCGCCTACGTGCTCACGCCTGAGAGGGCTGTGGGCAGATGAGAACCAGGTGGCTCAAGGAGGTAGCAGAGAGCATTGAGGTTCGCTCTTGGCGCGGTCGAAGGCTGAGGGAACCATGCGCCCATAGATCATGTGTGGTCCGGATGTCCCTGTGACCGAGCCACATGGAGACTTCTGTGATCGGGATGCCCCTGTGCAGGGCGATAGAGGCGAAGTAGTGCCTCAGGTCGTGGGAGCGGAAGCCTTCTGGCAGTCCGGCTGCCTGCCGTGCTCGGCGGAAGTGATCACGGTAGACGTCCTGACACAGAAAGCGGGTAGGGCCTCTGAAGAAGTAGCCATCGTCACTGGTGCCGTGCTCGGCAAGGTGTCGCTTGATCTCCTTGTAGACGAACGTTGGGAGCGGTACGTCCCGGTACTCGCCCGCCTTCCGATGCTTGCGGGGCTTGGTCTGGTGTACCTCGTTGGTCGGCAGCTGCTCACTGAGCCGTAGCATCCGGTTGCCGTCCCTCAGGCATGCCCTGTTGAGCGCAAGAGCTTCGCCCAGCCTTCAGGCCACAGCCGGCCATCACGATCACCACTAGGCGCATCTCGCCCGGCATAGCGTCCGCAAGCTTCATGATCTCCTGAGCGGCAGGCATGTAGAACTGGGCTTGCGCCAGGACTGGCGGAAGCGCGATGTCCACATACGGGGACCTGGGGATCTTCTTGTCCCGCACCACTTCCTTGAAGATCGAGGACATGACCTTGGCTGCTACTGGTTTCCAAGTCGGTTCGGAGGCCCGAAGCGGGACAGGCAGCCTCAGGAGCCGGAGCAAGAGGACGTTTCCCCAGTTCAGAGGCATGATTTGGTGTCCGCGGGGCACTAGTCGATCTTTGTTGAGAGTGCCCGTCTTTGACCGGCTTTTGGCCGCCTCTTGCTGAGTTCATGCCGAGTTGCTGAGCGGCCCTGAGGCCCCCTCAGCCGCTGGGAGGCTTGAGGGCTTCTCTAGAGGCGGTGGGTCGGCGCTTCGCTCGGCATGCGGGCTGCACGCGCCCAGGGGTGACACCTGCCGGCGTCCCGCCTCGGCCCGTCTGGGGGCGCTGTCTCCTCGACGCGTACAGGTCTGGGACCGAAGCGTGATCGCTTTGGTCTTCAGATCTACCTGGAGAAGAGGCGAGGCCGGCCCGCTGCCGCCAGTCCGGCTGGAACTGGCAGGAGGCCGGCAGGCGGTGACCGGCTCTGCCTGGCAAAAAAGAAGCCCCCACCCGAAGGTGGGGGCCTGCCTGCTTGTTCCCCCAATAGAACGGTAGGACACCCAGAGTTCAGCGGGTCGGCCACCATTCTAGGCCTTGTCTGGGGGCTGCTATCTGGAAAGTGAGGGATCCCGCCGAGGTCCTGTGCCTGCCGGGGGGAGGCCTGCCGTACGGCCGGCTCAGTGCCGGCGGGCGGCCTCCAGGAGCCCACGGAGGGCTTCCCTGGTGAGGGTGAGGTGGCCCTGGTCGGGGTTTTTGGAGTCCCGGAGGCCGATGCCGGCTTCCAGCCGGGCCAGCTCGACGCACTGGCCGGTGCCGTTGATGCTGTAGCTGCTCTTACGCCACTTGGTTGCCGTCGCTTCCTGCATTGCACTCCTCCAACATTCGGCGGATCAGGTCCCTGGACTCGTCCTCCGTCAGGGCTTTGGCGGCGATTCGGTCATATCGGATGAAATAGGGCTCTATTTTCAGAGGGGACGATACCAATCGTCCCCTCTCAGGTGACTCGCTGAATGCGATCTGGCCGAAGCCTTCGCCGGTGAGGAGCACAAAGTTGCCGTCCAGGCCCACGTGTGCCCCGGATTGCCAGGTCCGGGGGACGACCCGGATCATGATCCGAGGCCGTTCGGACAACTCCAGGAGCCGGGCAAGTTGTTCCCTCATGACCTCTGGGGACCCTACCGGCCACTCTAGAGCTGCCTGGGTGAGCAGCACGGAGAGGAACGGTGGGTTGGGGCGGTGCAGGATCTCTTGCCGATCGATCCGGCGTTGTAGCTCTTGGGCCACGTCAGAGACGTCACCGGCCGAGATCATCGCTTTGGCGTACTCCTTGGTCTGGAGCAGGCCCGGCACGACGCTGTTGTTGAAGATTCGGATAACGCCGGCCTGGCGCTCCTTGTCCAGGTACTGAGGGAACCATTGGGGGTCATGCCCCAGGCTCGCGTAGAACACCAGTGTTTCAACAGTCCGTTGGTGTTCCAAAGCTGGTCCAGGGTACGGGCTCGTTCGCTGTCGAGTCTGGTATGCCCGTTTTCAAGTCGTGAAACAGTGGCGGCCGACTCTCCCATCAACTCACCGAGCTTGCGTACTGACTGTCTGTGCTGCTCTCGGAAACTGCGCAGGTAGAAGGCTATGCAGTTCCACAGAGAGCTGCGCGGGTCGAGTGGTGGGTTGGTCGCCGTCCGTGACCCTTCTTTTGTTTCAGTTTGTTTCAGTTGTTTCGCGTGCAGGTGGCAGCGTAACAAACTTACTCCATTCTGTGTCGCACAGCATAGACCTGCGAGAGGGATTTGGATGGCTGCGCAGGGCGTGAAACCGCAAAGCGTTGATTCGCGGGATCTCCCCGCTTGGCCGGCGTCGGTGCCCCTGGCAAGAACCTTCGTCCGGGGCAGGCTGACGACCTTGGGCCTGCACCACCTGGTCGGCGACGCCGAGACGATCATTGCGGAGCCGGCGACTAACGCCGTGGTGCACCGGCCGAAGAAGGTCCTGACCTTGGACCGGATGACGGTGTTCTGCGGTCGCCGGTCCAAGGGGCTGGTCCTGGGGGTGTTGGACTACATCCCCGAAGTTCCTCGGCTGCCCTTAAAAGACGATCTCATCGGGATGTTCACCGAGGACGGCCTGTCGCGGGAGACCGGCAGGGGCCTGTGCCTGATCCGGATGCTTTCGAACGAGATGTGGGTTGAGCGGCTGACACCAGGTCCGGGCAAGTGGGTCTGCGCGCTGATCAGACTCCCCGCCTGACTACCGCTGCGGAAGGTCATCCCCAGGGCGGAGGCGTGCGAGCGGGGTTTTGACGGGACGAGATCACCGCAGTTCTGAAGGAAGTTCCCCCAATGGATACGTTGGATTTGTTCACATGGGACGCCATAGCGAAAGCGTGGTGGTCCGGCTGCGGCTTTGGACTCCTCGCCGGTATCGTTCTGACCCTGCTTGGGTCCCTGCTCATCAACGAGTACTTGGAGTGGCGTGCCGAAAGGGACGCCGAAATGGCTTTTCGGACTTCCCTGGCCGCAGAGCCGGAGTCCTAGGCTCCAGGGCGGCACGGAAGCCACGTCAACATCAACGCCACGGTCGGCGGCCCCTCTGCCCGTGTCCTCTCGGGTCTCGGCTCGGGGATGGCGCGGCTCCCCCATCGGCCTCAGCTCGCGGGTAGAGAGGGGGTAGAGGCTATAGAGGTCGATGCCTTGTAGACGACCTGCCGCCCTTTCTCTTTCTCACTGGAGTGGACCCCGTCCTTCGGCACCGGGGCGGGGGTCCTCACCGCCGGAACGAGCCACTGCTCAGAGGCTTTGCGTTGGCTCCCTGTCGAGCCATGCTCGACGTCCCCCGTCCCGTGATCGAGCACCCTGCTCGGCTGCTTGCGGCCCGTCGCCTTCGGATCGGCCCCGAGCCCGGTGAGCGCTCTTCCGACCGGGGAGGAGTCCGGCACGCTCACTCCCGTGGGCTAAGGGCCGCGTCGCCTCACAGGCGGGTGGTGATCTGTAGGCTGTGGCCGGCGGGGTCGTCCAGGTACAGGCCCCGCCCGCCGCCCTGGGTGTCCAGCTCCCCGGCGCGGCGGCGATACGGGTCGGCCCAGTAGGTCAGGCCCTGCCGGCGGATCCGGGCGAAGATCGCATCGAAGTCGTCCTCGCCGACCAAGAAGGTGTAGCGCTGCCGGGGGAAGTCGCCGCCCGGCTGGGCGTAGTGCAGCGTGACCTCGCCCAGGTGCACGGCGGTGAAGACCCCGGCGGGCTCCGGCTCGTCCAACTCGAACAGGTCGGCGATGAAGCGGGCCGACTCGCGTCTGTCCCGGGCGAAGACGACGATACGGCGAAGCTGAATCGGCATGAACGTCCCCGCAGGTCAGGGCGCCGCGGGCGCTGCGGGCGGCGCGCTCGTGCTCCTCGGTCGGGAAGGTCCCTCGACCAGATCAACCTGCTCACTTGCGCCCGGAGTGAAACCCGCCCGCCCGGCCTCCGGCGGGAGGCTAGATGTGCTCGGAGACGATCACCGCGGTGGTGTCCGGCTCCAGGGCCTGGAAGATGTGCGGGATGTCGCCCGGGTAGGCGATGTAGTCGCCCGGGGCCAGCTCCACGGGTTCTGTGGTGGGCCCGGCCAGGGCCCGGCCGGTGCTGAGCACCAGGTGCTCGGTGGTGCCGGGCACGTGCGGGTCCGACAGGCGGGGCTCGCCGGGGCGGGCCTCGATGCGGTAGATGTCCCGCCGGGCGCCGGGCGGGCAGGACGCCAGCAGCGTGGCGATGTACCCGGCCTTCTCCGAGTGCACGGCCGGGCCCTCGCCGGCGCGGATGACGCGCACCCGGGGGCGCGGCGGGTCCACCAGCCGGCTGAAGGGGACGCCCAGCGCGACGGCCAGCGCCCACAGCGTCTCCACGCTCGGGTTGCCGGAGCCCGACTCCAGCTGCGACAGCGTGGACTTGGCGATGCCCGCCCGTTTGGCCAGTTCGCTCAGTGACAGGCCGGCGCGCTCGCGTTCCCGGCGGATCGACGCGGCGATCTGCGCCAGCAGGGGTGCGGTGGGACGGCCCTCTGCCATCTGTTCACTCCAACGGTCGAATTGTTCGCCTTGACGAACAGAAAGCCTCATGTTCATTATGACAGACATGTGTTCGTTTTGGTGAACGATCGATCCGGGGACTCTCCGCGCCATCGGCCTGGTCTGCCTGGCCGACGCGATCGTCGGGGCCTCCTTCGGCGCGCTCGCGGTCTCCGGCGGGCTGGACCCCTGGCTGCCGGTCGCCATGTCCGTGCTGATCTTCGGCGGCGGCGCGCAGTTCGCCGCGGTCGGCGTGGTGCTCGCCGGCGGCGGCGCGCTCGCCGCGGTGGCCGCCGGCCTGGTGCTCAACGCCCGCCTGCTGCCGTTCGGATTCGCGGTGGCGGACGCGGCGGGGCGCTCGTGGCGGACGCGGCTGCCGGGCGCCCACCTGATCACCGACGAGACGGTGGCCTTCACGATGCGGCACCGCGACCCGCGGCTGCGGCGCGCCGTGTTCTGGACCTGCGGCCTGGCCCTGTTCACCTGCTGGAACGTCGCGGTCGCGGTCGGCGCGCTGGCCGGGCGAATCGTCGGCGACACCGGCGCCATCGGCCTGGACGCCGCCTTCCCCGCCGTGCTGCTGGCCCTGGTGCTGCCCTCGCTCACCGACCGCCGCCTGCGCGGCGCCGCGCTCTCCGGCGCCGCCGTGGCGGTGGCGACCACCCCGTTCCTGCCCCCCGGCCTGCCGGTGCTGCTGGCGTTGACCGGTCTCCTCCTGCCCGGGACCGGGCGCGGCGGCCCGGCCGAGGAGGCGCGCTGATGCCCTGGCTCGCCGTCGCGGCGCTGGCCGCCGGAACCTATCTCTTCCGCGTGACCGGCCCGGTGCTGGGGAACCGCGTGCGCCTCGCCGACGGGCTGCAGCGATCACTGACCGCCGCGGCCACCGTGCTGCTGGTCGCCTTGGCGGCCGTCGCCGCACTGACCGAGGGAACGGGCTGGGCGGGCTGGGCCAGGCCCGCCGGGGTGCTGGCGGGCGCGGCCCTGGCGCTCCGCCGCGCCCCGTTTCCGGTGGTGGTCATCGCCGCCGCGGCGACCACGGCGCTGCTGCGGCTGTGCGGGGTGCCGTGACCGGACCCGGAAGGGGCCGGGTGACGCCCGGTCGCGCCCTCTTGGGCCGTCCGCGGAGGAGCAGGAGATCGGGCGGCTGCTACCGCGCGGCGACGGTCTTGACGAACGCGGTCGCCGTGCGCGGCACCGCCGGGCCGGAGCGGACGCTTTCCAGGTGGGACGCGCCGACGATGCCGGCGGCGGCCGTGAGCAGGATGAAAGCGGCAAGGAGCAGGATGTTGCGTGGCAGCACGTGCTTCTCCTTTGGCGGGGGAAGGGAGGCCGTGGATGCCCGGTCGCCCGGCGGCGCCGCAAGCCTCCTCCGGCACGCCGGTTCCGCAGGTCGCATGCGGGGCCGTCACGGCCGGGGCCGTCCGCTCCCAAAGCCGTGGGGCCGCGTGCCGGGGAACGTGCCGGGGAAGGTTCGCCGACGTCGGGGAAGGGTCCGCCCTGCTACCCGGTGTTGACGGGGTTCGCCGCGCCTGCGGTCGTTTCAACGCAGACGCGATTCGCAGCGGGGTTCTCCACAGGTTGTGGGTATCTCAGGAGCCCTGTCAATGGGGAATCGAGCGTCCCGATTGGGAATCGGCACACTTTGAGTGCGGCAACAAAACCGTTCGGGCCGCAGAGTGCGCTCTCACAGAATCTGCGAACGGAGAGGGCTTGCCCGGCACTGAAAGCGTCCCGGCGATCCACGGCAAAGGACCGTCCTCGCAGGACGGTCCTTTGCCGGACGCGGCCCGCCCGATGTGCGGGCCTGAGCGTGCCGGACTCTCAGTCTCGCACGCCGAGAATTTCCGGATTCAGGAAACTCTCCGCGACGGACGTTACTGAAAGCGCATTGCGCACGCTTTTTGCGGCTGCCTCCCTACCACCTGTGCCACTTGTAGTAGTGCCGGTAGTGGTGCCTCTGGTGATGCTTGCGGTGATGGTACTTACGGTGGTGGTACTTGCGGTGGTGGTGGCCCTTGTAGTGCCTCTTGTGGTGCCTCTTGTGCTTGCCGTGCTTGCCAGGAGGAGGATCGGAGACGTCCATAACCGAGACGGCGGTGCTGGGACTGGCCGGTTCCGCCAGGGCGGGCGGAGCCCCCAGCAGCGAGCCCGTCAGGGCGAAGGACGCGACGCCGATCGTGAACAGTCGTTTCCTCATCAGAGTCTCCTGTTCCGGGGTGGGGGAGCGCTCGTGATTACATAAGCCGCGGCGCATCGGGAACAGTGCGCGCTTTACGCGGCTTGCACGACCGGCGGCGAATGAAGTTGAACGTTCGCGGGGTGATGTCGCCTGTCGGCCGCTACAGTGCAAACGTGCGGGACATCTCGTTCGAGAATAGTCGAAATCGGCGTTCCGGGCGGGCGGAGCCGTTCAAAGTTCGTGACGCAGTTGGTCAGTTCCGGGCAATCTGTTCCCGGTGCGTCCCGCAGCGCCCCGGCGGCAAGGGATGAGGAGGTCCGGCCGCTCTCCGGGAGGACGGCGGCAGCGGTGTTTCCCCCCGCGATGCCCGGCGGTCGCGTCCCTGATCGGCGGGTGAGTCAAGTCAGATTCAGCAGAAAGTTGCAGGCCGGCTTTGTCAGCCTGCGACAGGCCCCGGCCCGGAGATTTTTGGAACGATATTCGGATTCTCGTCCGGGCGCTGGAGCCTTGGGGAGGGTGGAGGCATGAACGCTGAGGTGTCGCTGCGGGACGTCTCGGACACCGCGCTGGTGGCGGCGGTGGTGCGCGCCCGTGAGTCCGCGCGGCGCAGGCCGCTGTTCCGCGACCCGTACGCCGAGGCGCTGGCCGGTGAACGCGGCAAGCGCCTGGCCACCGGGATGCAGTTGCGGATCATCTCCTCCGGCGTGATCGCCCGGACCGCCGTCTACGACGAGCTGATCACCCGCCTGGTCCGCGACGAGGGGATCGGCTGCGTGCTGAACCTGGGCGCCGGCCTGGACACCCGCCCCTACCGGCTGGACCTGCCCCCCGACCTGCGGTGGGTCGAGGCCGACCTGCCCGGCATCCTGGACCACAAAGAGCGCGTGCTGGCGGGCGCCCGGCCCCGCTGCGCGCTGACGCGCACCCGGCTGGACCTGTCCGACCCCATCGCCCGCCGCAAGCTGCTGGATGAGCTCGAGCCGGACCGTCCCACCCTGGTGGTCTGCGAAGGGCTGATCGCCTACCTGACCGAAGAGGACGTCACCGGCCTGGCCCGCGACCTGGCCGAACGGCCGCAGCTGCGGTGGTGGGCGCTGGACATGATCGGCCCGCTGTTCGTCCAGGTCGCCAAGAAGATCGCCGGCCGCCGCATGGAGCGGGCCGATGCGACCTTGCGCTTTGTGCCCGCCGAGGGCGCGGAATTCTTCCGTCCCCTGGGCTGGGAACCTTGCGACGTGCGCTCTTCGTGGGTGGAACGCCGCCGGCTGCGCCGCGAACCCCCGTTGATGCGCCTGATCTGGACCTTCAGCCCGCCCCGCACCCGCGAGTTCTTCCGCCAGCAGGGCATGTTCGTCCTGCTCCGCCGCGGAGAGGAGGCCTAGCACACCCGGCGCGGCCGCGGTGCGCAGCACTGGGTTGCGTAGTACTACCCACAGTGGTGACCTGCCGGCCCCCCGGTTACCCTGGATGCGTGAAAGGTCTGGGAGAGCTTGAACGCACGGTCATGGAGGTTCTGTGGGCCCGTCAGGAAGCCGGTGACGGGGCGGCCACCGCCCGCGACGTCAGCCGGGCCCTGGCCGGTGACCGGGACCTGGCCCACACCACCGTGATGACGGTCCTGGACCGGCTGACCAAGAAGGGCTTCCTGGTGCGCGAGCGCGACGGCCGCGCCTGGCGCTACCAGCCCGCCGCCAGCCGGGAAAGCTACGTCGCCGAGCTGATGCTGGGCGCGCTCAACCAGACCGGCGACCGGGACGCGGCGCTGACCCACTTCGTGCGCTCGGTGTCCCAGGACGAGATCGCCGTGCTCCGCCAGGCGCTGGAGGAGCTGACCGCGCAGGAGGCGCACGCCAGAGTGGAGCCGGGCGGATGACCGGCACCGCGCTGCTCGCACTGATCGCCCTGGGCACGGTCGGCGGCGCGCACCTGCTTTCCAAGGCACGCTGGACCTGGACGATGCCGCGGGCGGGCATCGCGCTGTGGCAGGCGCTCGGCCTGGCCTGGGGAGTGGCGACCATCGGGGCGCTGCTCGGCTACGCCCTGCTCCCCTACGGCCAGGGCATCACCGGCGGGATCCCGGCGGCCCTCGCCGACGGCGCCGCCCGCATGGAGGTCCACCACCTGGCCGCGCTGCTGTCCGGGGTGGGGCTGACCGTGGTGCTGCTGGCCGTGCTGGTGTACGCGCTGGTGCGCATGGAACGTGCCCGCCGCCGGCACCGCGCCCTGCTGGAACTGGTGGCCGGGCAGAACGCGGCGGTGCCCGGCACCCTGGTGCTGGACCACCCCGCGGCCGCCGCCTACTGCGTGCCGGGCGTGCGCTCGTCCAAGGTGGTGGTCAGCGCCGGGACGCTGGAGCTGCTGGACGCCGATGAGCTGGCCGCGGTGCTGGCCCACGAGCGCGCCCACGCCCGCGAGCGCCACGATTTGGTGCTGCTGCCGTTCGCCTCGCTGCGCCATGCGTTCCCGCAGATCCGGCTGGTGGACCGCTGCCTGGACGCGGTGGAGCTGCTGATCGAGATGGCCGCCGACGACCGCGCCCGCCGCCACCGCTCGCCCCGCGAGCTGGCCACCGCCCTGCTGCGGTTCGCCGCCGCCCGCCCGGTGGCCGCCCCCTCCGGCGCCCTGTCGGTCGCCGGCGACCAGCCCGCCGTGCTGGCCCGGGTGGACCGCCTGCTGCGCCCCACCCCGCCGCACCGCGGCATCCGCGCCGCCACCCTGATCGCCATCCCGCTGCTGGCGGTGGTCCCGTTCCTGCTCTACCACCTGCCCGTCTGACCTTCTGCTGCGCTTTCCCTTCGGGCCGGGCCCGTCCGGGACGCGCGAGGGCGCAAAGGCACGCCCCTCGCTTCCTGCTCCGGGGCCGGCCCGCCGGGCGTTTTTCAGGACTTTCAGGACGGGCCGAAGATGTCGGCGGCCTCGCCCGCGGTGTCGAGGGCGGGCAGCACGGCGCGCAGGATCTCCCGCAGCTGCAGCACCTGTTCCCGGGTGAGCCGGTCGAACAGGTGACGCCGCACGGCCGCGACGTGGCCGGGGGCGGCCTCCCGCAGCACGGTGAAGCCCTTGTCGGTCAGCACGGCCAGCGTGGTGCGGCGGTCGGTGGGGTGCGGGACGCGGCGGACGTGGCCGAGCCGCTCCAGCTTGGTGACGGCGTGGGAGAGCCGGCTGGGGGAGGAGCGGACGATGCGGGCCAGCTCGCTCATGGTCAGGCGGCGCTCGGGGGTCTCAGAGAGCATGGCCAAGATGACGTAGTAGGTGTGCGGCATCCCCGAGTCACGCTGGAGCTGACGGTCCAGTGCCTCGTTCAGCAAGCGGGAGGTCCACAGGAAGGCCCGCCAGGTCTGCTGTTCTTCCTCGTCCAGCCAGCGCGTCATGACGGCAGTCTAGTCATCATTGAATGTTCAATACTTGAAAGTTAAACTATACGTGCCTAGAATGCCCGGTATGAACCGGATGCCTGCGCTTTACCTCAGTCACGGCGCCCCGCCGCTGGCCGACGACCCGCTGTGGAGCCGCCAGCTGGCGGACTGGGCGGCGGCGCTGCCCCGGCCACGGGCGGTCCTCATGATTTCTGCGCACTGGGAGGAGGCCCCGCTGACGGTGGGGGCCACCGAAACGGTGCCGCTGGTGTACGACTTCTGGGGGTTTCCCCGGCGCTACTACCAGGTCACCTACGAGGCGCCCGGGGCCCCCTGGCTCGCCGAGCAGGTGCGCGCGCTGCTGGCCGGCGGCAAGTGGCCCGTCCGCCACGACCCGGCGCGGGGGCTGGACCACGGGGCGTACGTGCCACTGGCGGAGATGTACCCCGCGGCCGACGTCCCGGTGCTGCAGATCTCCCTGCCCACGCTGGACCCGGCGGAGCTGCTGGAGATCGGCCGGCGGCTGGCACCGCTGCGCGATCAGGGGGTGCTCATCGTCGGCAGCGGCTTCACCACGCACAACCTGAGCGCGTTCGACCCCAGCCGGGGCCCCGACGGCCCGCCGCCGAGCTGGTCGGCGGAGTTCGACCAGTGGGCCGACCAGACGGTGGCCGCCCGCGACATCGACGCCCTGCTGGACTTCCGCCGCAAGGCGCCGGCCGCCCTGATCGCCCACCCGCGCACCGAGCACTTCGCGCCGCTGTTCGTGGCGCTGGGCACGGACGTGGACCGGCCGGGGGAGACCCAGGCTGTGATCGACGGCTACTGGTACGGCCTGGCCAAGCGCTCCTTCCAGTTCGGCTGACCGGCCCTACAGGTGGGAAAAACCGGTGCGCCAGCTGGCGAACTTGGGCTTCCAGCCCAGCGCCCGGGCCTTGGCGTTGGAGATGGGACGCCCCGTGGCGGCGGCATGCCGGGGCAGTGACGGCACCGGCACGCCGATGGCCTCGCAGTACACCGGCATCCACTCGGTGGCCTGGGCCGGCTCGTCGTCGACGATGTTGACCGCCCCGGCCTCCCACTCCAGGGCGTCCACCGCGGCCGCCGCCGCGTCGTCGATGTGGACGAACGACGTCCAGGCCGGGGTCGGCTTCAGGTCGCCCGAGCGCACCCGCATGGCGATGGCGCCGTCGGGGGCGTACCAGGTGCCCGGGCCGTAGAACGCGCCATAGCGCAGCACCACCCCGTGCGGCATGCCGCCCACGGCCTCCTCCAGCGCCGCCACCCCCGGGTACGGCGGGGCCTTCGGGTCGAGCGGGTCGCTCTCCACGGCGGGAGTCTGGCCGGCCACGTACACCCAGGCGATGCTCTGGGCGATCATCTTCTCCACCCCGGCGGCCTTGGCGGCCTCCACCAGGTTGCGGGTGCCCTCGATGCGCAGCCGGTTGTTGGCGGCGAAGTTCTCCTCGGCCAGGTCGGTGAGCTGGTGGATGACCACGTCGGGACGCTCGGCCTCCAGCGCCCGGTGCAGCGCCTCGGCGTCCATGACGTCGACCAGCACCGGCCGTGCCCCCGCCTCCCGCAGGAACTGCGCTCGTTCGGCGCGCCGGGTGGTGCCCGCGACGTCGTGCCCGGCGGCCACCAGCAGGGGGACCAGGCGGCGTCCGATGACGCCGGCGGCTCCGGCGACGAAGATCTTCACAGTGGACCTCCAGGAAGAGCGGGGGATCCCTCTGTCACGTTAGGGCCTGTTCACCCCGTGTGCTGGTGCAACGCGCGGTGATTTAACGCCTATCACGATGTGGGTACTCATCGGGTTGCCGACCGCGGAGGCGGAAAGGCAGGCTGAAGTGATGGATATCACACTTGTGCACGGTGACATCACCGAGCAAGAGGTGGACGCGATCGTTAATGCGGCCAACTCCTCTTTGATGGGCGGCGGGGGTGTGGACGGCGCCATTCACCGGCGCGGCGGCCCCGCCATTTTGGACGAATGCCGCAAGCTGCGGGCCACGCGTTTCGGCGGCGGGCTCCCGACAGGATACGCGGTCGCCACCACCGCCGGGAATCTGCCGGCCCGCTGGGTGATCCACACCGTGGGCCCGGTCTACTCCCCCACCGAAGAGCGCTCGGGCCTGCTGGCCTCCTGCTACCGCGAGTCGCTGCGGGTGGCCGACGAGCTGGGTGCGCAGACGGTGGCGTTCCCGGCGGTGTCGGCCGGCATCTACGGCTGGCCGGCGCACGATGCGGCGCGGATCGCCATCGGCACGGTGCTGTCCACCCCCACCCAGGTGGCCGAGGCCCGGTTCGTGCTGTTCACCAAGGAGGTCTACGCGGCCTTCGAACAGGCGCTGGCCGCGGTCTGAGCGATCCGCGGCGGGCTCACGCCCGCTTCGCCGCGGGCGGACGGCCCGGGCCGGGCGGCCCCGCGAACGCCTGCATGATGTCCAGCCAGCGGTCGGCGTCGGGGCCCTCGGCGACCAGCGCCAGGTCCGCGCGGTGCCGTCGCCGCACCGCCAGCAGGCAGAAGTCCAGGGCCGGGCCGGACACCGACTGCCGCGCCTCGGGCGGGCCCCAGCTCCACTCCCGCCCGTCCGGCCCGGTCAGCTCGACGCGGAACTCCTCGGCGGGCGGGACGAGCCCGTTGACCTTGAAGGCGTAGTCGCGGGTCCGGACGCCCAGGTGCGCCACATGCCGCAACCTGGCGGTGGGCTCGACGGGCACCCCGAGGGCGTCGGCCACGTCCAGCCCGTGCGCCCAGGTCTCCATCAGCCGGGCGGTGGCCATGGACGCGGCGCCCATCGGCGGGCCGAACCAGGGGATCTTCGTCCCGGCGGGCACGCCCGACAGCGCCTCGGCCAGGCGGCGCCGGCCCGTCCGCCAGCGTTCCAGCAGCGCGGCGGGGTCCTCGCCGGCTCCCTCGGCCGCGCCCGCGTCCACCGCGTCCGGCGACATCTCCTCGCGGGCCGCGACGAAGGCGGCGGGGTCGGTGACGGCCAGCAGCGCCTGCCGGTCGGTCCAGGCCAGGTGGGAGATCTGGTGGGCGATGGTCCACCCCTCGGCGGGCGTCGGGGCCGCCCAGGCGGGCGGGTCGAGCCGGGCCACCAGGGCGTCCAGCACCGCCCCTTCGGCCTGGAGGTCGGCGATCAGGCTGTGCAGGTCCGGCATGGGCGTCCTCCTTTGGGCGCGTTTTGCGGTGATGCCGCCCGGTGTTCGGAATGCCCCCGAAAAAATAATTTTCGCCGTTCGGTTTTCGTACGCCTTTTTGTGCGGTCCCGGACGCCGAAAACCGGAGCGGGGCGCCCTCGGCCTCGGGGGCGTTGAGCGGGGCGGACGACCCGCGCGAAGCGAGGCTCGTCCGCCCCGAGGGGACCGCGGTCGCCTGCTCGACGATGGGGACCGTCAGCGCTCGGCCGCGACCGGCCGCCCCGCGGAGGCGGCCACGATGGCGCGGGCGGTGGCGTAGTCGGCCTTGCCGTTGGGCAGGCGCAGGCTCTCGGTGGTGCGCAGGAACGCCTTGGGGATCTTGTAGCCGGCCAGGTGGGCGGCGCAGCCGGCGCGCAGCTCGGCGTCGGTGGGCTCGGGGGTGACCGCCGGGTCCATCCGGATGACCGCGACCACCTCCTGGCCCCAGCGCTCGCTGGGCCGGCCCAGCACCAGCGCCTCGGCCACCCCGGGCAGGCCGCGCAGCACCACCTCCACCTCCTCGGCGTAGACCTTCTCCCCGCCGGAGTTGATGGTGGTGGCCTCCCGCCCGTAGACCTCGATGCGGCCGTCGGCCAGCAGCCGGGCCCGGTCCCCGGCCACCACCAGGCGGCGACCGTCGATGGTCACGAAGGTCTGCGCGGTCTTGTCGGGGTCGCCCAGGTAGGCCAGCGGGATGGCGCCGCCCTTGGCCAGCCAGCCGACCTCGTCCTCGCCGGGCGTCAGGATCCGGGTGCGGTCGTCGCTGACCACGGCGGTGCCCGGGGAGGGCAGGAACGGCTCGCTGCCGGCGGCCTGCCGGGCGACCTGGAAACCGGACTCCGAAGAGCCCAGCAGGTCCACGATCCGGGTGTGCGGCAGCTGCCGGAGCATCCGCTCCCGCACCCCGGGGCTGATCGCGGCGGCGGAGTTGATGATGGTGCGCAGCGCCGACAGGTCGTAGGTCCCCGGTTCGGCCCGCTCCAGCTCCTCCACCAGGGGGCGGGCGAAGGCGTCGCCGACCAGCGGCATCCGGGTGACGCGCTCGCGGGCGGCGCAGGCCAGCAGGCTGGGCGGGTCCAGCCGGTCCACCCGGTCGGGGATGACCACCACGCCGCCGCCGCACCAGGTGCTCAGCGACGTCCAGGTGCCGCCGCCGTGCATCAGCGGCGGCGCCACCAGCGCCCGCACCGGGGGCCGGGTGCGGGCGGACTCCACGGCCTCCTCGATGCTCGCAAAGGGCCTGCCGTCGCGGCGCAGCACGCCCAGCGGGCCGGTCATCAGGTCGCCGATGCGCCACAGCACGCCCTTGGGCATGCCGGTCGTCCCGCCGGTGTAGAGGATGTGCAGGTCGCTCGGGTCCGGTTGCACCGGCAGCGGGTCGGGGGAGGCGGCGGCCAGCGCGGCCTCATAATCCAGCGCACCCGGCAGCAGCTCGGCCCCGGACCCGTCGTCCACCTGCAGCAGCAGGGGGGTGCGGCCCATGCGCTCGACCACCGGTCCCAGCGTTTCGGCGAACCGGGCGTGGTAGATGATCGCGGCCGGCTTGGCGTCGCCGAACAGGTAGGCCAGCTCGTCGCCGACGTAGCGGTAGTTGACGTTGAACGGCGCGACGCGGGCCTTGTGGGCCGCCAGCAGCCCCTCCAGGTACTCCGGGCCGTTGTACAGGTACAGCGCCAGGTGGTCGTGCGGGGACTCCCACGGCTCGGTGGCCACGTCACGGCGTCCCAGCCCGTGGTCGTGCAGCACCCGGGCCAGGCGCCGGGTGCGGTCGGTGACCTGCTGCCAGGTGTACCTGCGGTCCCGCCAGACCAGGCACTCCCGGTCGGGCATGGCCGCCGCGATGGCCTCGTGCAGGGACGCAAGGTCGAGCGGGCTCATCGGCTCTCCTCGAGGATGCGGGAAGCGGTGATCGCGTGACCAGTTGTACCGAATCACATTCGGTATCAGTTGGACAAGTATCGTCACCACAGCTCACCCGCTTCACCGGCCCCCTCGGAAAACCGGGACAATCGACGGCATGGCCGTGCGCAAGGCGCCGGGCAAACCGGTGGGAGAGATGACCCGGGGCACCACCGCCCCCAATCGGCTGCGCCGGGTGGACCTGTGGATCGCCGTCACCCAAACTCGGGCGCTGCGCGCCACCGACCGGCCGCTGGCCGTGGACCTGGGGTACGGCGCCTCACCCGTCACCACCGTCGAGATGTACAACCGGCTGCGCGTGGTCTCCCCCCGGCTCCAGGTCGTCGGCATCGAGATCGACCCGGAACGGGTGCGGGCCGGACAGGCCTTCCTGGAGGCGGTGCGCCCCGCCGGCGACTATGCGGACCTGTCGTTCCGGCACGGCGGATTCGAGCTTCCGGTGGACCGGCCGCCGGTGCTGGTGCGGGCCTTCAACGTGCTGCGCCAATACGACGAGGCGGCGGCCTGGCGGGCCTGGGAGGACCTGTGCCCCCGGCTGGACCCCCACGGCGTCCTGGTCGAGGGGACCTGCAGCGAGACCGGGCGACGCGCGGTATGGGTGACGCTGGGTCCCGAAGGACCCCGCACCATCACCTTCGCCGCGCACCTGCCGTCCCTGCCGCGCCCCTCACAGCTGGCCGAGCGGCTGCCCAAGACGCTCATCCACCGCAACGTCCCCGGCGAACCGGTGCACCGGCTGCTGGCCGACTTCGACCGCTGCTGGGCGGTGGCCGCCCCGCAGTCGGTGTTCGGGCCCCGCGCCCGCTGGATCGAGGCGGTGCGGCTGCTGGCCCGCGACCACCCGGTGGTGACCCGCCCGCCGCTGGGCGGACGGGGCCGCTGGCGGCTGGGCGAGGTCACCTTGGACTGGTCGGCCGTCAGCGGTAGCGCTCGATGAGCGGGGTCTTGCGGCTCTTGCCCTGCAGCGCGCCCACGCTCAGCAGCGAGGTGGTCTTGGGCAGCCGGTCCAGGTCACCGAGCTGGACGTTGCCGGACCGGGCCGGGCCGTACACCTTGCGCCAGGCGCGGCCGTTCCAGTGCAGGTAGTAGGACTTGCGGATGCGCCGGCTGGCGTTGTTGTAGGGGATCACCCACGCGCCGCCCTTGCCGTCGTCCGACAGCGACAGCGCGATGTGCCCGGACGGCAGCGCCTTCTGGATCCAGCGCTTGCCGTTCCAGCGCAGCAGGGCCGGCGCCGTCGGGCCGCGCAGCGCCAGCACGTTGGTGGCCGACACCGGGCGGATGCGCACCACGCCCGAGGAGTCCCGCCCGGGGCCGCCGATGGCCGGCGGCAGCGCGACCTGCTTCCAGGTCTTGCCGTTCCAGCGCATGACCAGCGACCGGCCGCCGACCGCGCCCGCCACCCACACGTCCTTCTTGGTGCGGGCGCCGACGGCCGCCAGCGCGGCGCCCGCCGGCAGCGGGACCTTCACCTTCCGCCACCGCCCCGACCGCCAGCGCAGCACGGTGGAGCCCGTGGCGGACCCGCCGGCGGCCACCGCCCAGGCCGAGCCGTCGGAGCCGGCGGCCAGCGCGTTGATCGCCCCCGCCCCGGCGGGGATCGGCACCTTGCGCCAGGCACGGCCGTTCCAGTGCAGCGCCACCGGGCCGGACTTGGCCACGCCCGCCGTCCAGGCGGCCTTCGGCCCGGCGACGGCCACGTCGGTGGGCGCGAAGACCACCGGCGAGCGGTGCCGCAGCCAGCGGCTGCCGTTCCACCGGTAGAGCGCGGGAACCTGCTTGCCGTTCCTGCGCTCTGCGCCCACCGCCCAGGCCGCCTTCGCACTGGCCGCGTCCACCTGGCTCAGCGCGCCCGGGGCCGTCGGCGTGGGCGGGGCCAGCTTGCGCCAGCGCGCCGCGGCGGCGGTCTCGGCGGACGTCCGCTCCGCCGAGACGGGCCTGTCCTGAGTCACCACGACCGCCCCGGTCAAGGCGGCGCCGCACGCGGTCACTGCGAGCAGTGCGGTCACGGTTCGCCGGTTCACCATCGCACTTCCCGTCTGCCATGGCAGGTGCCCGCCACCGGGCACCGGCACAGTGCGGAGCGCCCGCCCGCCGTCGGGGCCGAAGGAGGACTCACCAAACGCACGCGCCCGAACGGCGGGTCAGGCCCGGACCGGCCCCACCGTATTGGATCCTGTGTCCAACGCGGAACCCGGATCGCTGAAATCGGCCTTTTTCCGCCCCTTCCCGGGACGGCCGGTCACACCCGGTGGATCTTGTAGGGGGTGGCCTGCACCCTGGGCTGGACGTCGATGCGGTCGATGTTGACGTGCGAGGGACGGGTCACCGCCCAGGCCACGCAGTCGGCCACGTCCTCGGCCACCAGCGGCTCGGGCACCCCCTCGTAGACCTTGGCCGCCCGCTCGGCGTCCCCCCGGAAGCGCACCAGGCTGAACTCCTCGGTGTGCACCATGCCGGGGGCGATCTCGGTGACCCGCACCGGCTTGTCCACCAGCTCCAGCCGCATCACCTCGTTGACCGCCACCGCCGCGTGCTTGGCCGCGTTGTAGCCGGCGCCCCCCTCATAGGGCACGTGCCCGGCCAGCGAGGTGATGTTGACCACATGCCCGTCCCCGCTGTCGATCAGCTTCGGCAGCAACGCCTTGGTGACCCGCAGCAGCCCCAGCACGTTGGTGTCGTACATCACCCGCCAGTCCTCGGGGTCGGCCTCGGCGACCGGCTCCATCCCGATCGCCCCGCCGGCGTTGTTGACCAGCACATGGCAGGCCGGCAGCCCCGCCGCCAGCGCGTCCACCGAATCCTGGGAGGTCACATCCAGCGTCACCGCGGCCAGCCGCCCGGCCCCGGGAACCTCCTTGCCGATCTGCTCGACCAGCGCATCCAGCCGCTCCCGCCGCCGCGCCGCCAGCACCACGTTGAAACCCTCGGCCGCCAGGCGACGGGCCGTGGCCGCGCCGATCCCGCTGCTCGCTCCGGTCACTACCGCCGTCTTACGCACGCCGCCCATTGTCCCCGAGCCCGTCGCGCCCCCTCGGCGGGCCCGCCGATCTTCACGGGAGGTACAAGCGGGAACAGACCGGACGGTCGATAGGTTCTGCTAACGGAGGTGGTGCCCGTGTCGCTCCCAATAGCCCGGATTGCGACGATCAGTGTGCACACCTCGCCGCTCGACCAGCCGGGGACGGGCGACGCAGGTGGCATGAACGTCTACATCGTCGAGATCGCCAAGCGGCTGGCCGCCCGGGGCGTGGAGGTCGACATCTTCACCCGGGCGACCTCGCGGGAACTGCCGCCGGTGGCCGAGCTGGTTTCGGGCGTGCAGGTGCGGCACGTGGTCTCCGGTCCCTTCGAGGAGCTGGACAAGACCGAGCTGGCCGGCGAGCTGTGCGCCTTCACCTCCGGGGTGCTGCGCGCCGAGGCCGCCCACGACCCCGGCCACTATGACCTGCTGCACACCCACTACTGGCTGTCCGGCCAGGTCGGCTGGGTCGCCAAGCAGCGCTGGGGCGTCCCGCTGGTGCACTCCATGCACACCATGGCCAAGGTCAAGAACGCCGCGCTCGCCGAGGGCGACACCCCCGAACCCGCCATCCGGGTGCTGGGAGAGGAACAGGTCACCGCGGGCGCCGACCGGCTGGTGGCCAACACCGCCGAAGAGGCCCGCCAGCTCGTCGAGCTGTACGGCGCCGATCCGGACCGGGTCGGCGTCGTCACTCCCGGGGTGGACCTGTCGCTGTTCCGGCCGCGCAACGGGCTGCTGCGCGGCGGCGCCGACCAGGCCCGCCGCCGCCTCGGCCTGCCCCGCGACGCCTACCTGCTGCTGTTCGTCGGGCGCATCCAGCCGCTGAAGGCCCCCGACGTGCTGCTGCGCGCCGCCGCGCTGATGGTCGAGGCCGACCCGGCGCTGCGCGAGCACCTGGTGGTGGCCGTGGTGGGCGGCCCCAGCGGCAGCGGCCGGGCCCGCCCCGAAGGGCTGCAGAAACTCGCCACCGAACTGGGCATCGCCGACCTGGTCCGCTTCGAGCCGCCCTGCCCCCAGCCGCTGCTGGCCGAGTGGTACCGGGCCGCCGACGTCACCGTCGTCCCCTCCCACAACGAGTCCTTCGGCCTGGTGGCCGCCGAGTCCCAGGCCTGCGGCACCCCGGTGGTGGCCGCCGCGGTGGGCGGGCTGCGCACCGCCGTCCGCGACGGCGAATCCGGCGTGCTGATCGACGGCCACGACCCGGCCGACTACGCCGCGGTGCTGACCCGGCTGAGGGACGAGCCGCGCCGGCGCGAGCGCCTGGCCGCCGGCGCCGTCCGACACGCCCGCACACTCGGCTGGGACGCCACCGTGGACCGGCTGCTGGAGGTGTATACCGGGGCGAAGGACACCGTGAACGCCACCGCTGCGGGAGTGCTGCCCCGATGACCCCTGTCGAGATCATCGAACAGGCCCTCAAGGACGCCGAACTGGAGTACGAGCGGCCCAGCCAGAACGCCTTCTTCGTCAAGCTGCCCGGCGAACGCAAGCTCGCCACCATGACCTGGCTGATCGTCGGCGACCACAGCCTGCACGTCGAGGCGTTCTTCTGCCGCCGCCCCGATGAGAACCACGCCGAGTTCTACCGGTGGCTGCTGGAGAAGAACGGCCGCATGTACGGGGTCTCCTTCGCCCTGGACTCCATCGGCGACGTCTACCTGGTCGGCCGGCTGCCGCTGGCGTCGGTGTCGGCCGAGGAGATCGACCGGCTGCTGGGCTGCGTGCTCAGTTATTCGGACGAGAATTTCAACAAGGCCCTGGAACTGGGATTCAAGACCTCCATCCAGCGGGAATGGGCCTGGCGGGTCAAGCGCGGCGAGAGCCTTGCCAACCTGCGGGCCTTTGCGAAGTTCGCAGACCCCTCCCGGTAGGCTGGCCCCCATGGCGACGCTGGTTTTGCTGCGGCATGGCGAAAGCGTGTGGAACGCGGAGGGCCTGTTCACCGGGTGGGTGGACGTGGACCTGTCCGCCAAGGGCGAAAGCGAGGCGACCAACGGCGGCGACCTGCTGCTGGACGCCGACATCACCCCCGACGTGGTACACACCTCGGTGCTCAAGCGGGCGATCCGCACCGCCAACATCGCCCTGGACGTCGCCGACCTGCTGTGGATCCCGGTGCGCCGGTCCTGGCGGCTCAACGAGCGGCACTACGGCGCCCTGCAGGGCAAGAACAAGGCCCAGACCCGCGAGAAGTACGGCGAGGAGCAGTTCAAGATCTGGCGGCGCTCCTATGACACCCCGCCCCCGCCGATCCCCGACGACGACCCGCTCTCGCAGGTCAACGACCTCAAGTACGCCCACCTGCCCTCGGAGCTGATCCCGCGCACCGAGTGCCTGGCCGACGTGGTGGACCGGCTGCTGCCCTACTGGTACGACGCGATCGTGCCGGACCTGGCCGCCGGCAAGACCGTGCTGGTCGTCGCGCACGGCAACTCGCTGCGCGCCCTGGTCAAGCACCTGGACGACATCTCCGACACCGACATCGCCGAGCTGAACATCCCCACCGGCATCCCGCTGGTCTACGAGCTCGACGACGACTTCGCCCCGCTCAAGCGCGGCGGCGAGTACCTGGACCCGGCCGCCGCCAAGGCCGCCATCGAGGCCGTCAAGAACCAGGGCGCCGCCCCCGCCGGCGACGGCGCCAAGGCCGACAAGAAGGACGACAAGAAGGCCGATAAGAAGGACGACAAGAAGGCCGGCCGCAGCGGCAAGAAGTAACGGCGCCCGCAGGCGGGCATGAGACGATCGAACGCCCGGCGGCCCTTCACCGGAGGGCCGCCGGGCGTTCGCGCTGCATCGCACGCCTAGGCGATCTCTTCTGGGCGCTGCCCGGTGACCAGGTAGACCATGTTCTCGGCGACGTGCACCGCATGGTCGGCGAAGCGCTCGAAGTAACGCCCCGCCAGCGTGATGTCCACCGCCGGCTCGACCCCGTGCCGCCACTTGGGCGACAGCAGGACGTCGAACAGCTTGCGGTGCAGCCGGTCCATGGCGTCGTCGTCGCCGTCCAGCTCCAGGGCCATCGCCACGTCCCGGGAGGCGATCACGCTGCCGGCCTTGGCGGCCATGCGCTCGGCGACATGCCCCATCTCCAGCACGATCACCGACACCTGCGGCGGCACCGCCGGGTCGGGGTGCCTTCGGCGGGCGGTCTTGGCGAGGTGCACCGCCAGATCGCCCATCCGCTCCAGGTCGCCGCTCATCCGCAGCGAGGTGATCAACGTCCGCAGATCGCCCGCCACCGGCTGCTGGCGGGCCATCAGATCGAAGACGGTCTCCTCGATCTCGGCGTCGAGCTGGTTGATCTGCTCGTCCCCGCTGATCACCTGTTCCGCCAGGGGCAGATCGGCGTCCAGCAGCGCCGTGGTCGCCCGGGTCATGGCCGAGCGGACCAGCCGGGTCATCTCCACCAGCTTGTCGGAGATGCCGTCGAGTTCTTCGTGGTAGACATCGCGCAATTGAGTAAGGTCCCCGCTTGCTGTCAAGAGGCGGAAAGGTCCAGCGCACAGGATGGGCGGCGGCGGTGAACGGTCCCGGATGAAGAGGTGAACTTTGGGCGAACGTGCCCTCCCATGACGGGCACCTGGTGCAAGAACGCCCCGATCGGGACCTACGATCCCAAATGTGGAGCTGGAATTCGTCGCCGCGGCGCTGGCCGCCCTGGCCGGCCTTGCGGTCGGCCTGGCCGCCGGGCTGGCCGTGCGGGCGAGCGAACGCGCCCGGCAGGCCGCGCCGCCGGCCGCCACACCGGGCCGGACGCTGCCGGCGGGCGTGGCCTCGGTGCTCAGCGTGCTGCGCTCGTCGGCGGTGGTGCTCGACGCCGAGGACCGGGTGCTGCGCGCCAGCTCCGCGGCCCGCGCCTTCGGCCTGGTCAGCGGCGACCGCCTGGAGGTGGAGGAGCTGCTGACGATGGCCCGCCTGGTGCGCCGGGACGGGGAGATCCGCGAGACCGAGATCCAGGTGCGTCCCTCACGCGGCCGGGCCCGCGCCGAGGGACGCTGGTTCGCCGTCCGGGTCGCCCCGCTGGGCACCCACGGGCTGGTGCTGGTGCTGGCCGAGGACCTCACCGAGGTGCGCCGGGTGGAGGCCATCCGCCGCGACTTCGTCGCCAACGTCAGCCACGAGCTGAAGACCCCCGTCGGCGCGCTGTCGCTGCTGGCCGAGACCGTGGAGAGCGCCGCCGACGACCCGGAGGCGGTGCGCCGCTTCTCGATCCGCATGCAGCACGAGTCGATGCGGCTGAGCAACCTGGTGCAGGACCTGATGACGCTGTCGCGGGTGCAGGGCGATGAGCCGCTGAGCGAGCTGCACCGGGTGGCGGTGGACGACGTGGTCGCCGAGGCCGTGGACCGCTGCCAGATCAAGGCCGAGGCCAAGGGCATCGAGCTGACCGTGGCCGGCCCCAGCGGGCTCAAGGTCCGCGGCGACGAGGAACTGCTGATCACCGCGCTGCGCAACCTCATCGACAACGCGGTGGCCTACAGCCCCGAGCGCACCCGGGTGGTGATCGCCACCCGCCAGGCCGACCCCGACCATGTCGAGATCAGCGTGACCGACCAGGGCATCGGCATCCCGCAGGCCGAGATCGAGCGGATCTTCGAACGCTTCTACCGGGTCGATCCGGCCCGCTCCCGGCAGACCGGGGGAACCGGACTGGGGCTGGCCATCGTCAAGCATGTGACCACCAAGCACGGCGGCGAGATCACCGTATGGAGCAAGGAGGGGTCCGGATCGACCTTCACACTGCGGCTGCCGCTGCTGCGCGGCGACAGCCGTCCCGACCAGTCCTCGATCGCCCCGCGCGATACCGCGGAGCCCGCAGCCGATTCACAGCGAAGCAACGCCCGGGAGGCCGCACCGTGACTCGTGTGCTCGTCGTGGAAGACGAAGAGTCGTTCAGCGACGCGCTGTCCTACAACCTCCGCAAGGAGGGCTTTGAGGTGGCGGTCGCCTCCACCGGCCCGGACGCACTGGAGATCTTCGACCGCAACGGCGCCGACCTGGTGCTGCTGGACCTGATGCTGCCGGGCCTGCCGGGCACCGAGGTGTGCCGGGAGCTGCGCGCCCGCTCCAACGTGCCGGTGATCATGCTGACCGCCAAGGACAGCGAGGTGGACAAGGTGGTCGGCCTGGAGCTGGGCGCCGACGACTATGTCACCAAGCCCTTTTCCACCCGCGAGCTGATCGCCCGCATGCGCGCCGTGCTGCGCCGCCGCGGCGACGCCGAAGAGCCCCCGCCGTCCGTCCTGGAGGCCGGCCCCGTCCGCATGGACGTCGAGCGGCACGTGGTCACCGTCGACGGCGAGGCCGTCCAGCTGCCGTTGAAGGAGTTCGAGCTGCTGGAGGTCCTGCTGCGCAACGCCGGGCGGGTGCTGACCCGGATGCAGCTGATCGACCGGGTATGGGGCGCCGACTACGTGGGCGACACCAAGACGCTGGACGTCCACATCAAGCGCCTGCGCGCCAAGATCGAGCCGGTTCCGTCCTCGCCGCGCTACATCGTCACCGTGCGCGGCCTGGGCTACAAGTTCGAGCCCTGAAAAAGCCTCAGCTCACCGAAAAGGCCGGTCACCGGCGAGGTGACCGGCCTTTTTCGAGGCTTGCGGCGTGCGCTCGCCCGTCAGCTCGGCGAGGCGCTCGGCACGGTCGGGGTCGCCTCCGGAGTCTCGGTGTCCGCCGTCGGCGACGCGGTGGCGGTCTCGGCCCCGGTGGGGGAGGGAGCGGGCGCGGTCGGCACGGGGGAGTAGGTGGCGAACTCCTGCTGCCAGGGCACCACCGGCACCGGCACCGTGATCGAGCCGGCCTGCTCAAAGCGCAACGTCAGCCGGATGGTCTCCCCGCCGATCAGCGGGCTGGTCAGCCCCTGCAGCACGACCGGCGGCATCTGCTGGCCCTCGGCGATCAACCGCACGGCCGTGCCGCCCTCGGGACCGGCGGCCGGCAGCGCGATGCCGCCACCGGCGATCTGGGCCTGGCGGAAGGCCGGCGAGCTCACCTCCACCAGCCGGTCGGCCTTCCCCTGCACCTGGTTGATCAAGGTGGCGTACAGCGGGACCGCCGAGCCCGCGGCCGCGGTCGAACCCGGCGCCGGGCCGAGCACGAACATGTTGCGGATATCGATCTGCGCCACCTTGGCGTCCTGGGGAACCGACACGTTCACGCCCTCGGTCAGCTGGGTGGGCATGGCCGTCTGCGGCGTGTGACCGGCCGCGCAGCCGGACAGCACCGGTGCAAGGGCGATGGCACCCGCGACGGTGAGCGCGAACACGCGGCGGCTGTTGCGGATCACAGCAACGATCTCCTTGCCAAAGGAACAGTGGAACGATGCGCGGGCTCTGGTCGGGCCTTGCCGCTCAAGGCGCGCGTCTTTCGCCAGAGGAAGAGTAGCGAGGGGGAGCCCAGGGCTGCCCACGGGGGTGCACCGAACCCCTTCCGGCGGCGTGGCCGGGGCTTGGCGCGGACCGCTCAGCGGTGTCGCGGTGGAGCCGGACGCGCCCGGCTCAGCCGGTGGGCGTGCGCCCGCCCGGGGAGGTGAGCCGGCCGATCCGGTCCATCAGCGCGGCGTCGGGCACCGGGTCGTGGATGACCTCCCCCACCACCCCGTCGGTGTGCACCAGCACCGCCGTCAGGCGTCCGCCGTCGGTGCCGGGGGGCGGGCCGTAGGCGGTGGCGAGCACCTGCTGGGGATCTTCGATCAGCTCCGGCGTGCCGTCGTGGGATTTGCCGGCCAGCTCCCGCAGCTGCCGGAGGGACTGCGGGGCGGGGACGGTCGCCCGCCGCCGGTCGGCGACCAGCCAGAACCGGACCATGTGGGCGCGGGCGGCCCTGGCCAGCCCGGCCACCACCGCGCCGCAGTCGCACCCGGGCGGGACGATGCCGATCACCCCCGAGCGCAGCTGCAGCACCGGGATCTGCCGGCGCTCGGCCCCGGCGATCACGGTGACCGTGCCGGACGGCAGCACCCCGCCGACCCGGCCGGGCGCGGCGGAGGGGGCGGTGGCCACCGGGCCCACGGACGCCCGCGGCACGGGCCGGGGACCCAGGGTGGTCAGCAGGACCACGCTGAGCAGCGCCACGACCAGCGCCCCGGCCAGCAGGGGCGCGGCGATCCCGAAACGCCCCAGCGGCCCCAGCAGCCGGCGCAGCCTCTCCTGACGGCGTTTGCGGCGCATCTCCCGGCGGTAGGCGATCAGGTCGCGTTCCAGTTCCCGGGCGTCGTCGGGAATCACCACATCGATCCGGGGCAGGCCGTAATCGTCGTGCTCGGGATCGCCGTCTGGCCTCACGCCGCACCTCGCATTCCGCACCGCCGAGCACCGGGTCAGGGGTTGACGGGGGGTTCACCCGGCGGTCAGGCGGGCTCACCTTCCAGTATGACCCTGTACGTCCTGGAAAGGGATCCGCCCATCGCCGTGCGTTCGAAGTCGAGTGTCCCCGGGGCGTCCGGGAGTATGAGCTCCTGCCCCGGTATGGCGCGACACGCCCGTGATGGGGATCTGCTATGGGCTTGGAAGGGTTCGTTCCCGGCTTCGCTACCTGCCGAAAGAGCGCCTCCGACCCGGGAAAACGCGCTCCAAGAGGCTGTTCGGGGCGTTTGTCAAGACCCCAATTAGTGGGTTGACCTGCGGATTTGTCCGGAAGGTCGCTGCGCCCACCGCCGGTACCGTGATATCCTTGGGGATAGCGGAAGGGGTACTTGTCACATGACTTTCACGGTCGGCGACACCGTCGTCTACCCCCACCATGGGGCTGCTCGGATCGAAGCCATCGAGACTCGCACCATCAAAGGTGAGGATAAGACCTACCTGGTCTTGAAGGTCGACAAGGGCGACCTGACAGTGCGGGTGCCCGTCGAGAACGTCGAGGAAGTCGGCGTCCGCGACGTCGTGGGCCAGGAGGGTCTTGAGAAGGTGTTCGAGGTGCTGCGTGCACCCTACACCGAAGAGCCCACCAACTGGTCGCGGCGGTACAAGGCCAACCTTGAGAAGCTCGCCTCCGGCGACGTCAACAAGGTCGCCGAGGTGGTCCGCGACCTGTGGCGCCGCGACAAGGAACGCGGTCTGTCGGCGGGTGAGAAGCGGATGCTGGCCAAGGCCCGGCAGATCCTGGTCAGCGAGCTCGCCCTGGCCGAGAAGACCAACGAGGACAAGGCCGAGGCCCTCCTCGACGAGGTTCTCGCCGGCTGACTTTGGGCGTACGGCTACCACGGGTGGGCGTCGGGACCGACGTCCACCCGTTCGGTTCGGGACGTCCGCTGTGGGTGGCCGGTCTGCTCTGGCCCGATGAGGGCGATGGGCTGACCGGCCACTCCGACGGCGACGTGGCCGCGCACGCGGCCTGTGACGCCCTGCTGTCGGCCGCCGGGCTCGGTGACCTCGGCGCGGTCTTCGGCACCGCCGACCCGCGCTGGCGCGGAGCCTCGGGCACCGAGCTGCTCGCCGAGGTGGCGCGCCTGCTCACCGAACACGGCTACGCCATCGGCAACGTGGCCATCCAGGTGATCGGCAACCGCCCGAAGATCGGCCGCCGTCGCGCCGAGGCCGAGAAGGTCCTCAGCGAGGCCCTGGGCGGCGCCCCGGTCAGCCTGTCGGCCACCACCACCGACGGCCTCGGCCTGACCGGCCGCGGCGAGGGCCTGGCCGCCATCGCCACGGCCCTTGTCGTGCCCACCACCGCCTGACGCCTGCCCGGCACAAGGCGGTCCCGCCCGCGGTTCGTCGTGCCTTTGAGCAGGAATCCCGAGTAGACGAGGCGCGATAAGGCCCGCCCGGTGTGCCCACCGGCGGGCCTTTGACCCCTTCGGGCACGCGAACCGGCCTGTGCCGGGCCTGAATTGTCACGCCCGGCACCGGAGAGGGCGGCTCCCCTTGAGGCGGGCGGCTCAGCTCATCCACGTCTCCAGGGCGAGCAGGTCGCGCATCGACACCATGCCGACCATGCGGCCGCCCTCCCGCACCGGCAGGTGACGGATGCCCGCCTCCAGCATCCGCCGGGCCACCTGCTGGGAGTCCTCGTTGACGTCGGCGGTCTGCACCGTGTCGGTGGCGTACGAGGCGACGTCGGTGGCGTCCGGGTCGACGGCGTCGGCCATCGCGGTCACCAGGTCTCGTTCGGTGATGATCCCGATGACCCGGTCGCCGTCGAGCAGCGGCAGCGCCCCGACCTTCTCCTCGGCCATCCGCCGGGCCGCATCGGCCAGCCGCTCACCCGGCCGGCAGCCGATGACGGTCGGGCGGTAGATGTTGCCGATGCGCATGTGCCCTCCCCCTGTCCCTCGACCGGATCGGATCACCGAGGATCCTCCCCGGTCGAGGGGGAACTACTCCGCTTCGCTCCGTCCTGGGAGGGATGTCACGTCTCAGGCGTCCCGGCGGAACCCAGGATCGCCCCGGGGACCTCGGACGGGAAGGCCGGGGAGGGATGCACCGTCCCCGTCACCTCCCCCAGCGACAGCCGGCCGCCGCCGGCGGTGGGGGCGAAGGCGCGGATGGTGACGGTGTCCCCGTCCTCCAGGAAGGTGCGGCGGGTGCCGTCGGCCAGCTCGATCGGCTCGGTGCCGCCCCAGGTCAGCTCCAGCAGGCAGCCCCGCTGGTCGCGTTCGGGGCCGGACACCGTGCCGGAGGCGAACAGGTCACCGGTGCGCAGCGGAGCCCCGCCCACCGTGGCGTGCGCCAGCTGCTGGGGCGAGGTCCAGTACATCGACGCGAACGGCGGACGGGAGATCACCTGCCCGTTCAGCAGGATCTCCACGGTCACATCCAGCCCCCACGGCTCGTCGCAGCGCAGGTAGGGCAGCACCGGCGGGTCCTGGGTGGGCGGGGCGACGCGAGCGGCCTCCAGCGCGGCCACCGGCACCACCCAGGGAGAGATCGAGGTGGCGAACGACTTGCTCAAAAACGGCCCCAGCGGCTGGGACTCCCAGGCCTGGATGTCGCGGGCGCTCCAGTCGTTCACCAGGACGAACCCGAAGATGTGGTCCCGGAAGGCCGAGGTGGGCAGCGGGTGGCCGGGCGCGGACGGCATCCCGGCCACGAAACCGATCTCGGCCTCGAAGTCCAGCCGCCGCGAAGGACCATAGGAGGGCTCCTGCTCGGGCGTCTCCCGCCGCTGGCCCCAGGGCCGGTAGACCGGGGTGCCCGACACCTGCACCGTCCCGGCGCGGCCGTGGTAGCCGACCGGCAGGTGCCGCCAGTTGGGCGGCAGCGGGTCGGCGTGCGGCCGGAAGATCCGGCCGACGTTGGCCGCGTGGTGAATGGAGGAGTAGAAGTCCACATAGTCGGCCACGTCGAATGGCCGGGCCAGCTCGACCTGGTCGAGCGGGATCAGGTGGGGCTCCACCCGCTCCCGGTAGGTCTCGATGGTGAGCAGCTCGATGATCCGGGCGCGGTTGGCCTCCCAGGCGGCGCGGCCGGCGGCCATGAACCCGTTGAGCGACCCGGAGGCGAACCAGCGCCGGTCGTCCACCAGCCCTTCCGCGGCGAGCCCGGCCAGGTCCAGGACGTGGTTGCCGATGGCGACCCCCACCCGGGGAAGCTCTCCCGGCAGGGAGAACACCCCGTAGGGGAGGTTCTCGATGCCGAAACCGCTGCCGGCGGGGATCGAGACCCAGGGAACGTCGGTCATGCCACGGTATCTTCCCCCACCGGCCCGAATTTGATCAGCTCTGCGCGGGGCGTGTCGATGTCGCAGCAGCCGAAGGCGACAAACAGCCTCCGGACGGCACGCCCGTCCGCGCCCGCCGCCTCCGCCGCCAGCGCGGCCCTATCGGCCGAGGCCACCGCCTCGGCGACCGCGGTGGGATCGGACGGGTCACTGCGGGCCCGGCAGGCCGCCACCAGGAGGTTGAGGAACCCGTGACGGGCCGCCCCGGTCGCGGGATCCACCCGCCGGACGGTGTGATACTCCCCGGCCATGCACGTGAACGGCAGTCCCCGTTCGGCGCAGGCCGTCATGAACGCCGCCACCTGGGCCGGGGACGGCACGTATTCTCCGTCAGCCTCCCCGCCGCCCGGGACGTCATCGCCCCATGGGCCGCCGACGCGGAACTCGGCGGCCAGGCGGGCGCCGCTGCCGCGGGCGGCGGCCAGCCGGTCCAGCGCCTCCCGCCAGCCGGGGGTCTGCCTGATCCGCACGATCAGGCAGGGCAGGTCGGCGGGCAGCCGGGCGACCGCCACCGCCGCGGCCCGCGCCTGGTCGGCGCCGGGGGCCAGGCCGACCCGCACCGACCGCAACCGCACCCGCGGCTCCCTTCTGGCGGCCTCCAGTGCCGCCGGCAGGTCTTCCAGGGCGGTGTCGGCGACGAGCCCCAGATCGAGCAGGTCTTCGGGGATCAGCAGCCGGCGCAGCTCCGCTATCCGGGACGCCGGGCACAGGAACCGTCCCACCACCGGGTGCCCGGCCGCCTCGCGGTAGGCCGCAAGCGCCGGCTCCATCGGTTTGCGGGTGGGTGGGAACAACGCCGCATCGTCGACGATCCGCTCAAGCAGGGGCCTCACACCCCGGTGCCTACCCGCTCCGGGACCGCCCCCACGCACCGCCGTTCACGCCTCTTCCCGGAGGAGCCGTCGCGAGCGCGCGTCCGGTCACTCCCGCGGCGGGGTCGGCGAGCTGCGGAGGTTGCCGGACGGCGGGGACGGTTCGGCATCGCCGCCGTCGGGGTCCTCGGCCCGGTCGGCCGGTGCGGACCCGGCCTCCTCACCGGTCTCGGCGGCGGCGGCCGCCAGCTCCTCCGCCGAGGGCATGACGATGTCGGGACGGGTGGTCGGGGCGGGCTTGACCTCCGGCTTCGGCCGGTTCCCGGAGCCGACCAGCTCCACGTCCGTGGGCAGCAGAGCGGGGGCGGGCTGCTCGCCGGGCGGAGTCGGGTCGTCGTCCACGTCCACCTCCCCGCCCTGCTCGGGCAGCGGCGGCCGCCAGTCCGGCTCGTCGTCGAAGGGCGGCGGCGAGTACAGGGGCGGGACGTCTGCGGGGAACGACGCGGCGGGTTTGTCCAGGTTCAGCGGCGGGGCGGACTGCCGGGCCGGCTGGAAGGAGTCCGGCGCCGCATCGCCCTCGAAGTTCTGCGGAGTGTCCTGCGGCAGGGGGTGAGGGGCGGTGTGCTCCTCGTCCGCCCGCCGGTCGTCGTCGGCGCCGCCGAACAGCCAGGCCTCGTCGGAGCGGGCCGCCGCAAGCGCGAGCGGGGGAGCCGCCGCCTCCACCGGGGCGGTCTCCACCTCGGCGGTCTGCGTGGGAGCGGCCTCCACCGGCCCGGTGACCGGCTCGGCTGGCGGCGGGGCCGGGGCGGGCGGGGCCGTCCGGTGGATCTGCCGGAACATGGCCAGCCACAGCCAGACCACGACGATGAGCATCACGTAGGGGGCGACGGCCACTCCCGCTTTGAGCGCATCGTCCGGCAGCGGCTCATACCCCTTGACCGCTCGCTGCACGGCGGCCGCCGCCGCGCCCGCCACCACCGCCAGCAGCAGCGCCCACCGGATCCAGCGCGTCCACCAGCGGGCGTGCCGCGCCACCACCAGCGCCAGCACGGTGACCGTGATCAGCACGTCCACCAGCACCGGGTACAGCGGGGCCCAGCGCGGGGCGGCCCCGCCGGCCAGCGCCAGCACGCGCAGGTCGTCATAGGTGAGCACGAACGCCCCGCCGAGTGAGGCGATCACTCCCAGCCCGGCCAGCGCGGTCAGCACCCGTTGCGGTGTTCGTCCGCCGGGGGCGTTCGCTGGAGGGGACCCGGCTGCGCCGGAGGACGGAGCCGCGCTGCTGTGATCGGGGGCCATGGAACTCTTTTCAGGGTCTGTCGGGGTAACGGGCGGTCACTTTGGGCAATCATGACCTCTTCTAGAGAAGGTCATTCCTATCTTGCTGGTGATCGTCGCCCCTACCTCCACGACACGCGAACTCCGGGCGGCGAAGGCCGTCTGCGATCGCCCCGGCCCGGGGCCTGCGGCGGGAGAGCGGGCGGAGGGCACGAGATCTGCGAGCGCCGCACCGGGAACACAACCGTGGACAGGCGTAACGTGGGTCACACACCCCAAAAGGGCGTTCCTGGCCAGGAGGCGACGATGCCGTATTACCGGGTCGTGGGGGAGATCCCCCGCAAGCGTCACGTGCAGTTCCGCAGGCCGGACGGCGGCCTGTACGCAGAGGAACTGATGGGGGAGGAGGGCTTCTCCTCGCACTCCTCCCTGCTGTACCACCGGCACGCTCCCACGGCGATCCTCAAGAGCGAAGAGATGCCCGAGGGCGCCGGCGAGGGGCCGCTGGAGCCGAACCATCCGCTGCGTCCCCGCGCCTACCGCACCCAGGACCTGCCGGTCGGCGGCGATCTGCTGCTGGGGCGGCAGCTGCTGGCGGGCAACGAGGACGTGCGGATCTCCTTCGCCGCGGTGGACCCGGCGAGCGGGCCCGGCGAGCTGTACCGCAACTCGGTGGGCGACGAGGTGGTCTACGTGCAGACCGGCGCGGCCCGGCTGGAGTCCACCTACGGGGCGCTGGAGGTCACCTCCGGCGACTACGTGGTCATCCCCACCGGCACCATTCACCGCTGGGTCCCCACCGGCGAGGAGACCTTGCGCGCCCTGGTGATCGAGGCGCGCGGGCACGTGCGGCCGCCCCGGCGCTACCTGTCGCAGTACGGGCAGTTCCTGGAGCACGCCCCCTACAGCGAACGGGACCTGCGCGCCCCCACCGAACCGCTGCTGGCCGACGGCGAGGAGGTCCCGGTGATCGTGCGCACCCGCGCCGGGCTCAGCCGCCTGACCTACCTGCACCACCCGTTCGACGTGGTGGGCTGGGACGGCTACCTGTACCCGTACGCCTTCAACATCGCCGACTTCGAACCGGTGGTGAAGAGCATCCACGCGCCGCCGCCGGTGCACCAGACCTTCGAAGGGCCGAACTTTGTGATCTGCTCGTTCTGCCCGCGTCCCCTGGACTTCCACGAGCAGGCGGTGCCGATCCCTTACAACCACCACAACGTCGACTCCGACGAGCTGATGTTCTATGTGGGCGGCGACTACTCGGCCCGCCGCGGCACGGGCATCGGCATCGGCTCGATCTCCCTGCACCCGGCCGGCTTCACCCACGGTCCGGCGCCCGGCGCGGTGGAGGCGGTCATCGAGGCGATGCGGGCCGGGCACACCGCCACCAGCGAGACCGCCGTCATGGTCGACACCTTCCGCCCCCTGCTGCTGGGCCCGGCGGCGGCCCGCTGCGAGGACCCCGAGTACGCCTGGAGCTGGGCGCGGCTGTCGTGACCGGCTGAACCCCGCCGGGCGGCGGTCTCGGGCGGGCCGTGCCCGAACCGCCGCCCGGTGACTGCGGTCACCACAGATCGAAAAGGGCCTGGTGGGGGATTCGTTCCAGACGGGCGGGGTAGGCGTTTTCCCGTGGCGTCTGCGCAGTTTCCCCGGCCTGTGCTCGATCTGGCGGAATCGCGGCGGCTGGGCGAGCCGGTCCGGTCGTTCGACGCCCGCCCGGAGTTCCGGAGGGCGGTCATCTGGCTGGCGCTGCTGGCGCCGCCGGGCGTGCTGCTGGTGCTGTCGGCCCTGTTCTACCTGGTCGAAGGGCCGCGCTGGATGGGCGTGGGCGGGGCGCTGCTGGCGGCCGCCTACCTGAGCGGCCTGTGGTGGATCGTGCGCGACGGCGCGCTGCGCGGCCGCGGGCAGGCGGTCTTCGTGTTCGAAGACGGCCTGGTGCGCCTGGCGCCGCGCCGCACCTGCGTCCACCGCTTCGACGAGCTGCGCAGCGTGACCGCGACGGCGCGGCCGGGCCGGGACGGGCGCCCCCGCTGGAGCTTCACCGTCGTCGACGGCGACGGCGAGTTCGTCTTGAGCGAGGTGCTGCCGGGAGTGCGCGAGCTCGGCGAGGTGATCATGGCCGAGATCGCCCAGCGGGAACTGCCCCGGGCCCGGGCCGAGTTCCAGGCGGGACGCCCGGTGCGGTTCGGCCCGTTCACCGTGGACCGGACCGGCGTGAGCAAGAACGGCAAGACGGCGCCGTGGGAGGCGATCGGGCAGGCCGGGCTCGGCCACGGCATGGTGTACGTGCAGCGCCTGGACACCGGCACGCGGCTGACCGCCGAGACCGGGCTCGTCCCCAACGCCCTGGTGTTCGTGGAGCTGTGCCGGTGGGCCAAGACCGCCCCCAAGGCCCCGCAGGGACGGTGAAACGCGCCGGGAGCACCCGGCCATCCAATAACCTTGACTGCGTGAGCCTGCACCTGTACGACACCGGCACCCGTACCGTCCGCCCGTTCAAGCCCCTGCACGAGGGCCGGGTGGGGATGTACGTGTGCGGCGCGACCCCGCAGGCCGAACCGCACATCGGGCACTTGCGCTCGGGCGTGATCTACGACGTGCTGCTGCGCTGGCTGCGGCACAGCGGCTATGAGGTGACGTTCGTCCGCAACGTCACCGACGTGGACGACAAGATCATCGCAGCGGCGGCCGAACGCGGCGTGCCCTGGTTCGCGCTGGCCGAGGCCAACCAGCGGATCTTCACCCGCGGCTATGAGCTGCTGGGCTGCCTGCCGCCCACCGTCGAGCCGCGCGCCACCGGCCACGTGCCGGAGATGATCGTGCTGATCCGCCGGCTGCTGGAGGCCGGGCACGCCTACACCGCCGCCGGGGACGTCTACTTCGACGTCAACTCCTGGGCCGAGCACTACGGCGAGCTGTCCCACCAGCGGCTGGAGCACATGCGCCCGGCCGGCGACACCCCCAACGAGGACGCCAAACGCGACCCCCGCGACTTCGCGCTGTGGAAGGGCGCCAAGCCCGGCGAGCCGAGCTGGGAGACCCCCTGGGGGGAGGGCCGGCCCGGCTGGCACCTGGAGTGCTCGGTGATGTCCACCAAGTACCTGGGGCCGACCTTCGACATCCACGGCGGCGGAGTGGACCTGATCTTCCCGCACCACGAGAACGAGCGGGCCCAGTCCCAGGCGGCCGGTGACGGTTTCGCCCGCTACTGGCTGCACAACGGGCTGCTCACCGTGGACGGGGTGAAGATGAGCAAGTCGATCGGCAACGTGGTGCTGCTGACCGACCTGCTGGAGAAGGCCCGTCCGGTGGAGGTGCGCTACTACCTGGCCTCGGCGCACTACCGCTCGCTGATGGACTACACCGACGGCTCCCTGGCCGAGGCCGTCACCGCCTACCAGCGCATCGAGGGCTTCGTCACCCGCGCCGCCGAGCTGGTGGGGGCCGGGGAGCCGGCCGCCGAGCTGCCGGAGGCGTTCACCGCCGCGATGAACGACGACCTGGGCGTGCCGCAGGCCCTGGCGGTGCTGCACGAGACCGTCCGGGACGGCAACAGCGCCCTGGCCTCCGGGGACCGGGCCGAGGTGGCCCGGCGCCTGGCGTCGGTGCGGGGGATGATGGGCGTGCTGGGGCTGGACCCGCTGGCCGAGCCGTGGGCCGACGACCGCGGCTCCGACCTGCGCCCGGTGGTGGACGCCCTGGTCAAGGTGGCGTTGGAGCAGCGTCAGGCGGCCCGCGCCCGCAAGGACTACGCCGCCGCCGACGAGATCCGCGACAGCCTGGCCGCCGCCGGCATCGTGGTGGAGGACACCCCGCACGGCCCGCGCTGGGAACTCAAGCGCGACTGACGTCTTGTCGCCCGGACGGGCGGAAGCCGTCCGGAGGGCGACGTTCGGGGCGGGCCGCATCGGTTCACCGTGGTGTGGCGGGAGGCCGTGCCGCTCGGCCGCGGCCGGAGCGATCGCCGAGGCCGCCTAGAATGAGGAGTTCGTTGCGGGGGCCGGGCCGCCAGTCGCCGCCCCGGGATTCCAGGGGATTTTCGGAGGATTTTCGGCATGGCCAAGCGCCGTAAGAAGGGGCCCAGCTTCACTCCCAAGGCCGAGGACCGGCACTGGTACGCCCGCCGGCAGGCCGCCCGGGCCGCCAAGAACGCCGCCCGCACCGGCACCCGCACCCTCGGGCCGCGCGCCCTGGCCCAGGGCGCCGAAAGCCCGGCCCGTCCGGCGGGCACCCGGCGGGCGAACGGGCCCGACGCCCCCGAACTGGTGGTGGGCCGCAACCCGGTGGTGGAGGCGCTGCGCGCGGGCGTGCCCGGCAAGGCGCTGTATGTGGTGTCCGACACCGACGAGCGGATCCGCGAGGCGGTCAAGATCGCCGGTGACCGGGGCATTCCCCTGCTGCAGGCCGGGCGCAGCGAACTGGACCGCCTCACCGACGGCGCCGTCCACCAGGGCATCGCCCTGCAGGTCCGCCCCTACCGGTACGCCGACCCCGAGGAGCTGCTTCAGCGCGGCACCCCGCCGCTGATCGTGGCCTGCGACGGCATCACCGACCCGCGCAACCTGGGCGCCATCGTGCGCTCGGCCGCGGCGTTCGGCGCCAACGGCGTGGTGATCCCCGAGCGCCGCTCGGCCGGGGTGACGGCCGGCACCTGGAAGTCCTCGGCGGGCACGTTGGCCAATCTGCCGGTCGCCCAGACCACCAACCTGACCCGCCAGCTGAAGGCCTACCAGCAGGCCGGCTGCTTCGTGGCCGGGTTGGACTCCCGCGGCGCCATCACCGTCGCCGACCTGGAGATCGCCGACGGCCCCCTGGTGCTGGTGGTGGGCTCCGAGGGCAAGGGCCTCAGCCGCCTGGTCGCCGAGACCTGCGACATGCTGGCCACCATCCCCATGCCCGGCCGGGCCGAGTCCCTCAACGCCGGCGTCGCCGCCGGCATCGCCCTCTACGAGATCGCCCGCCGCCGCGCCGCCTGACCGCCCGTCCTCAACGGCCGCGCCCGGTCTCGATCTCACACCACACGCTCAGGTGGTCCTGTAGCAGGACGCGGTATCCCCAGGCCCGGGCCAGGGCGTCCAGGATCGGCAGGCCACGACCGTGCTCGGCATCGGCGTCGTGGACGAAATGCGGCAGGGTGGCCCCGGCCCGGTTGGTGACCTCGATGTGAAGGGCGTCCGGCAACAGCGCCACGCTGCAGGTGACGGTGGGGCCGCTGCCGTAGCGGACGGCGTTGGTCAGCGTCTCCGACAGCAACAGCACCGCATCGTCGGTGATCTCACGAACGCAGGGGGAACGCCCGGCCAGCAAACCCGCCAGCCAGCGGCGAACCGGACGAACACACGCGGGATCCGCCGGAACGGTACGAGCCCCCAACGGAATCCAGCTCATTTGACGCCCACCAGCCGGGCGATGCGGGCCGCGGCGGCACGCAGGTCATCGGCACCGGTGACGCACGGCCCGAAGGCGAACATCCACGCCCCCCGGCATTCGACCGCCGCCACGCTCAGCCACCTGCCGGACTGCCCCGGGTAGAGCACCCGCAACACGGCCTCCCCCGGGATCGGCCACAGCAGCCCGGACTCACACCCGCACTCCCGCAGCCGATGACACAGCCCGCACAGCAACCGAAACCGCACGACCTGCGGTGATGTCGCCTGCGGCATCGCTTGGCCCCTTCCCGACCTGACGAACCCACGACGAGGTTCTGCAATCACTCGAACACACTGCGTGATTGGCGCTATGTTCGCAGTGTGCATGAGCGAGCTCGTTCTGTAAACGCCATGAAGTGAACTCGCTCAAAAACTGTCCGTTCAGAAACGGATATTTCGTTCGGACGGGAGGTCGGAGTGACAAGACGGACCAGCCCCACGGTGCGCAGGAGGCGGCTTGCCGCAGAGATGCGCAAGCTGCGCAAGGAAGCCGGGAAGACCCGCGAGGAGGCGGCAAGATACGCCGATATCGCTCCGGCCACCGTCAGCCGAATCGAGGCGGCCGCTCACGCCCCGAAGGTCGCCGACATCATGGCGCTATGCCGGTTCTATGGACTTGATGAGGCGCACACCGAGATGCTGGTAACCCTCGCCCGGCAGAGCCGCCAGCGCGGCTGGTGGCAGAAAGTCGGAGAGGACGCCATCCCCGCCTGGTTCGAAACCTACGTCGGCCTTGAAGAAGAGGTCGCCGAGATCCGCAGCTACCAGCCAGAAGTGATCTTCGGCTTGCTGCAGACCGAAGACTATGCCCGCGCCGTCCTCACGGCCGACGACACGGTCGGCCCCGCGGAAGGCGAACGCCGCCTAGAGGTCCGCATGCGGCGACAAAAGCTCCTGGAGGAGCCGGACCGTCCCAAACTGTGGATCATCCAGAACGAAGGCGCGCTGCGCCGCCACGTCGGCGGCGTCGCCACAATGCAACAGCAACTGAAACACCTGATCGACCTGTCCCGGCAACCCGGCATCACCATCCAGGTGCTCCCCTTCTCGGCGGGCGCCCATCCGTCGATGCACGGCGCCTTCGAGATTCTGTCCTTCCCGGAGCGCTACGACCCGGACGTCGTGTACATCGATTACCGGCGGGGCAGTATCTACTTGGAAAACCTTGATGAGGTCGATGACTACACCCAGCTCTTTGATCAACTGAGGGCAAGAGCCATCAGCCCTGACGGGTCACGGGCCCTGATCGGTCGCATAATTCAAGAAATGGATGCTTCGTAAGAAGCGGAGGTGGCCACGTGGACCTCTTCAACCTCCCCTGGCGCAAGGCGAGCGCCAGCGCCAACAACGGTTCGTGCGTCGAGGTCGCCCCAAGCGAGGCGATGGTGCTGGCCCGCGATTCCAAGAACCCCCACGGCCCGGTCCTCGCCTTCAGCCGGAATGAGTGGCGGGCATTCCTGTCCTCGATCAAGTCCGGACGACACGACCTGCGCTGATACGTCGGCGGCGGGCGCATCCCCCTCACTGACATCGCCTTCGGGGAGGACGCCCGCCGCCGCACTGCACCCTCCCGGCTCGCTATCGCCCGTCCTGCACGCGACAGATGCGCTGCACATCTTCATTCAGGGAGGGCTCGTGGCGGTGATTCGGTATCGAGAAATCGCCGACAACTTGCGCAAACGCATCCAGAACGGCGAATGGGCACCGGGCGAGAGGCTGCCCCGGCACGCCGACCTCGCCAGGGAGTACGGGGTCTCCCGCAACGCTATGGCGCGAGCCATCAGCGTTCTGGAGGACGAAGGACGGCTGTGGGCGGTGCCGCGGCGTGGAACGGTCGTCCGGCCGGCCAAGCGCCGGGTGATCCTGCGCACCAACATCGTGCGCCGCAACACCCGGCATGTCGTGGACGGCAAGCCCGCCGCCGGCGGCTACAGCTTCCCGGCCGCGCAGGGCGACGAGCTGTGGATCCATCACATCGAGCCCACCGTCACCGAAGAGCCCCTGACGGACGCCCGGCTCGCCCACATGCTCAACGTCGAGGTCGGCGCCACCATCTGCTGCCGTCGCCGGGTCACCGGCCCGCCGGGCGAACCGCCCTTCCAGATCAGCACTACCTGGATCCATCCCCGAGGGGTTGCAGATGCCCCGCTGGTGAAGGACCCCTATGGCACCGGCCCGGGCGCCTGGATCGACCGCCTGGAAGAGGCCGGGCACGGCCCGATCGAGTGGCTGGAGCGCCGCCGCGCCCGGATGCCCGACCAGCAGGAGGCCGCCTTGCTGCAGATCCCGGTCTCCCTGCCGGTCTGGGAGATCGTCCGCATCGGCTATTCGGCCAAGGACGGAAACGCCCTGGAAGTCACCCAGGTGATCATCCCGTCCGACCGTATGGAAGAGGTCTCCCGCCTGGAACGCGACGAGTCGGCCAAGTGGCCCCACCCCGACCATGGACCCGACGGCCCGCCTGTAGCAGGCCGCCGCCGGGACGATCACTAACGGAAAGGGGTGCAGTATGAGTGAGGGGCGCGGGTCCGTAGTGGACTTCTCCCGCATTCAGTGGCGCAAGAGCAGCCGCAGCACCCAAGAAGGCAACTGCGTGGAGGTCGCCTCGGGCCGGGCGGTGGTGCCGGCGCGGGACTTCAGGAACCCGGACGGCCCGGTCCTCGGGTTCGGCCCGGACGAGTGGCGGGCGTTCATCTCCTCAGTCAAGACGGGACGGCACGACCTGCACTGATACGGGTCGGCAGGCGGCGTCCCTCTCCGGCGTTGCCTTTGGAGAGGTCGCTGCCGCCGTGCTGCGCTCTCCCGAATCAATCCCGTTCATCAGGCGTGCAACGGAAGCACCGCGCATGATCAGGGAGAGTTCGAGGCGGTGACCCGGTGTTGGGAGACCGCCCGCCGCCAGGCGCCGGGGTAAGGCGGTTCGAACACGTCAAGGGCTGCCGCTCTTCACCGGAGCGGCAGAGACTTCGTCCATGGACTTGAGGACGCTTCGCGACATGGCCGCCATCGCAGACCCGATTGAGAGGGCGCGGGCGATCACTCGGGCGATGACCGAGCAGCAGGGAATCGCCGAAGAGGCCGCACGGATCCGGCGCGGCGCCATCGCCGAGGCCAGGGAGGCCGGCTACACCCTCGAAGAGATCGCCAAGGCGCTCGGCGTCACGCCGGGCCGGGTTTCCCAGATGCGCAAGGGGCCGGCGGCCAAGGCTCCGGCGCCGCCGGTCGGTCAGCGACCGCCGGTGATCGTGCAGCGGGCGCTGCCCACCGATCCGGCCACCCGCGGTTCGGCCTCGTTGTTCCTGACGGAGGCCGAGAGGCAGGGCATCACGGCCGGACGCAAGATGCTTTATGTCGGCCTTGAGGAGGCCACCGAGCACGTCGCCGCCTGCCTGCGCATTCAGCCGGGGGACGAGGTCATCGCCCGCCGCAAGATGATGACCGCCAACGACGTGCCCGTCCGCATCGCCACGTCCTTCTTCCGCAACGACCTCTTCGGAGGGACTCGCATCGCCGAACCGGACTTCATCAAGCCCTCATTGCAGTCGGCGATCCAGGCACTCGGCTATACCTTCGGGCACGCAGAGGAGACCCTGACCGCCCGTCCGGCCACCCGTTTTGAGGCCGACACTTTGCAACTCGATCCCGGCGAGTGGGTCGTCCAGATCCTCCGTGCGTCCTACTCCAGTGAGGGAACGCCGATCCACACCCTTGAGACGATCTGCTCGGCCAACCGCCACATCTTCACCATCGGCCAGGTCGGCGGCCTCGACGAGTTTTAAACCGTTGATGGGCGAGGACGGGAGTGGCGCGGCGGACGGTCCGGGCAGTCCATCGCCAGTACCGTGGACGCGATACGGGCAGGTGGGGCTGCCTGTGGATCTCGGGCTGTGGACGTCCGGGGCGAGCCGCGCGGGGTGCAGATGCCGGTGCCCGCCTCCGCCTCCAGCGGCATAAGAGCGGCCGTTGAGGCAGCGATCGGGTGCGAACTCTTCTCCCCACCGACCCGGTACGTGTCGGCAGGTCGCTGGTGGCTCACAGGCAGTGAGAGGAGGCCCGCGATGGCCGTGCGACCGGATGGCTTCATCTCCGGCCACGGCCGTGCACCTGGGCCGGAGAAGAATCTGCGCGCCATCCGGGCCGCCTTGACGGTGCCCGAGGACCGCGAAGCGTTCGACGCCGGACTCAAGGCGGTGCTCGGCGAGGTCCGCGTCGGCCTCGACCTCGGGGTGCTGGACGGCTTCGTGCACCGCTGGTGGATCTCCGCCTGCGACTCGGTGCGAGATCCCGAAGGACGCCGGCAGATGCATGCCCGCGCCCGCCGGGTCACAGCCGAGGGAACCTCAGCCTCCCAGGGGAGACCCTGGCGAGAGGTCCTCGCCGAACGGCGATCAGACCGCCCGGGGAGGCAGACGGTCAGGGGTGGTCGAGGAGGGCTGTGGCCATCTGCTGGATGGAGCGGGTGAAGCGGCGGGGGTCCTCGGGGCGGGTTATGTGGCGGATCAGGTTGCCGTCGAAGGCGGCCAGGAGGGCGTGGGCCAGGAAGTCGGCGTCGCAGCCGGGGCGGCCTTCGGCGAGCAGGGCGCTCAGGTGGCGGTGCCAGAAGCGGTAGCTGGGGTCGTTGTATTTGTCCTCGGCGCAGGCCTGTTCGTGGGCGGACAGCAGGACGGCGTTGTGTTCGGCGATTTCACCGAGGCGGTCCAGGAAGGCCAGCAGCCGTTGCCGGGCGGGGGCGCCGGGGCCCAGTGGGGGAGGGCCGCTGGTGATCGCTTCGCGCAGCTCGCGGGATTTCTCCTCCAACAGGGCCTGGAGCAGGCCGGCGCGGCTGCCGAAGCGGCGGAACACGGTGCCCTTGCCGACGCCGGCGAGGGCGGCGACGCGGTCCAGTGAGATGTGGTCGCCGCCGCCTTCGGCCAGGAGCCGTTCGGTGGCCTGCAGCACCGCGCGGCGGTTGCGGGCGGCGTCGGCGCGTTCGGTGCGCCGGACGGCCGTCATGAGCGCCTCCAAGAATGCGGACTGTTGGTCCGGATATGTTACCGTGCGCTATACGGACCGACGGTCCGGATAGTTGCTCCGAGTACGGAGGAGTTCGCATGACCATGCGCGCGCTCATCGTCGATCCCGACGCCCCGACCGCCCTGCGCTTCGGCACGGTTCCCGAACCCGACCCCGCCCCCGGCCAGTTGGTGCTCGAAGTCCGGCACATCTCGCTCAACCGCGGTGAGGTGACCTTCGCCGCGCAGCGTCCGGCCGGAACCGTGCACGGCTACGACGCCGCCGGAATCGTCGTGCGGGCCGCGGCGGACGGCACCGGGCCGTCCGTGGGCGCCAGGGTCGCGGCGCTGGGCACCGGAGCGTGGGCCCAGCGGATGGCCGTGGACACCACCGCCGTCGCCGAGGTCCCCGATGGGGTCGATCTCGCCGACGCCGCCGCGCTGCCGGTGGCCGGCGTCACCGCGCTGCGGGCGCTGCGCACCCGCCCCATCCTGGGACGGCGGGTGCTGGTCACCGGCGCGGCCGGCGGGGTGGGGCGCTATGCGGTCCAGCTGGCGGCCCTGGGCGGCGCCCACGTCATCGCCTCGGTGGGCTCGGCGGCCCGCACCGCCGGCCTGGCCGACCTGGGCGCCCGCCAGGTGGTGATCGGCCTGGACGGCATCGACCGTCCGGTCGACCTCATCCTCGACACCGTGGGCGGCCCGCAACTGGCCGCCGCCTGGCGGCTCCTCGCCCCGGGCGGGGACGTCCAGAGCATCGGCTGGGCGTCCGGTGAGCCGGCGGTGTTCGAGCCGTACTCGCTGTACTCTCCCGGTCCGGCCAAGACGATCAGCACGTTCGGCGACGCCGACGAGCCCGGCCCCGACCTGGCCGTCCTGCTCGGCTTCGTCGCAGACGGCGGGCTTTCTCCGGAGATCGGCTGGCGGGGCTCCTGGGAGCGCTTCGACGAGGCGGCCCGGGCCCTGCTGGAGCGCCGGGTGGCGGGCAAGGCCGTCCTGGACGTGACGCCGGAGTTCCCCGAGATGCGCGGCGTGGACCCGGGTGATGCCTCCAGCCCGGGGGATGCGGCCCGGTGAGCGGGCCAAGTCCGTTGGTCTGCCGAGGGCTGGGCCGTTTTCGGGTGTTCGGTCAGGCGGCCAGGAGCTTGGCCTAGGCGCGTTTGCTCTAGCCAGGTGCACGGCCGCAACCCACCTGCCCGAAGAGGGCGCGGGCACCTTGGGAAAACGTGAGGCCCGGCCGAGGAGGTCGGCGGCGCGGTCGAACCAGGCCGCCGCCTTGCCACGGCCGTCCGGTGCCCCAATGGGGCAGGCGCTCCAACAGGTCGGCGCACCACCCCTCGACCGGTCCGGCCCGCGGACGCGGGACATCCAGGCGGCGGCCGTCGTGGTCACCGAGGACGTTACGAGGTCACCCCGCGATCTCGTAGGTGAAGGAGTAGCGGTCGAGTTCGGCCGCCAGCCGGTCGGCGTCGCCGCCGGTCAGGTGGACGGTCGCGTGCGGACGGCCGTCGCGCAGCTCCACGTGCACCTCCCCGGTCAGGTCGGCTTCGGTGAGGACGCGGGCGACGATGCGGTGCACGCTGTCCTGGAGCAGGGCGGGTTTGAAGATCTTGCCGACCGCGGTGGTGGGCAGGCTCGGCACCACGTGGACGGCCTTGGGGGCGGCGGCCGGCTCCGGGGCGTGGGCGCGCGCCCAGGCGTGCAGGTCCTCCTCGGTGACCTGGGCTCCGTCCCGGAGAACGAGGTAGGCGACGGGGACCTCGCCGGAGTGCGGGTCGGGGGCGCCGATGACGGCCGCGGCGATCACGTCGGGGTGGGCGAGCAGGGATTCCTCGACCGGGACGGGGTCGATGTTGTGGCCGCCGCGGATGATGAGGTCCTTGGCCCGGCCGGCGAGGTAGAGGTAGCCGTCCTCGTCCACCCGGCCGAGGTCGCCGGTGAGGAGCCAGCCGTCGTAGATCTTGCCGGTGGGGTCGGGGGCGGGGCCGGTGGGGCCGGGACGCAGGTAGCCGGGGAAGACGTTGGGGCCCTTGATGGCCAGCACGCCGGTCCGGCCGGGCGGGCAGTCGGCGACGGGGCGGCCTTCGGCGTCCACGGTGACGGCTTTGACCCGCTGGTAGGGCAGCCGCAGGCCGACCGAGCCGGCGCGGGGGGCGAAGGCGGGGGTGGTGGAGGTCGCGCAGGTCGCCTCGGTCAGTCCGTAGCCCTCCAGCATGGGGACCTTGGCGGACGACTCGAAGGCGGTGCGGACCTTCTTGGGCAGGGGCGCGGCCCCGACCGCCCCGGCGCGCAGGCTGGAGATGTCCACCCCGTCGGGGATCGGGGGAAGGCTGGCGTAGACGGTGGGCACCCCGGAGAAGCTCGTCACCCGGTAGTGCTCGATGATGTGCCAGAAGTCGGCCAGCAGCGTCTTATCCCGGTAGCCCAGCGGGCCGAGGGAGACCACGGGAATGCCGTGCATGAAGGGGCCCAGGCCGGTGACGTGCAGGGCGTTGACGTGGAACAGCGGCAGGCCCGACAGCATGACCGCGCCCTCCAGGTAGCCGCCCGAGCAGCCCAGCGCCCAGGCCATGTAGGTCTCCATGGCGTGGGTATGCGGGGCGACCTTGGGCACGCCGGTGGTGCCGCCGGTGTGGAAGTAGGCGGCCAGGTCCTGCGGCCCGGGACGGCGGTCGGTGAGCAGCCGGTCGCCGGGCTGGGCGGCGGTCAGCGCGGCGAAGTCCGCTTCCGTGACGGCGCCGGGCCGGGGGCCGGGCGGGGAGCCGACGGCGAGCAGAGCGCGGAGGGCGGGCAGGCGGGAGGCGATCCGCCGGGCCTTCTCCCACAGCTCCGCCGACAATCCCGGGCCGGGGGCCAGCAGCAGTTCCGCCCCGGTCAGGGTCAGGATCTCCACCAGGTGGTCTTCGGCGAGCATCGGGTTGACCGGGTTGGCGATCCCCACCGCCTGGGCGCCGAGCAGGGCCGCGTAGGTGGCGCCGAGGTTGGGCAGCATGAGCGCGACGACGCCGCCTGCGGGCAGGCCCAGCGACAGGTAGGCGTTGGCGGCCTGGTGCACTCGCCGCAGCAGCGTGCCATAGCTCCAGCAGGGCGCTTCCCGCCAGGGACGACCGTCCTCGCCCAGCAGGTACAGGGCCGGCCGGTCGGGGTGGGCGGTGGCCGTGCGGTGCAGCAGCTCATAGGTGCTGGCGGGCAGGTTCCGCGCGTGCAGCGGGACGGCTTCGATGGCGGGCACGTCCTCGGGGGTCAGGACGAGGGGCCGGTCGCCTTGGGTGTGCGGGGCGGGAGGCATCGCTTTCTCCTCGGAAGGGACGGTTCAGGAGAACGTGGTGCGCAGGGAGCCGAGGTGCTCGATGGTGCTGACGAGCTCGTCGCCGGCGGTCAGGAAGCGCGGGGGGTTGCGGGTGGCGCCGATGCCGGCCGGGGTGCCGGTGAAGATGAGGTCGCCGGGGAGCAGCGTGGTGATCGCCGACAGCCGCGCGATCAGGGCGGGAACGTCGAAGATCATTTCCGAGGTGCGGGAGTCCTGCATGGTCTCGCCGTTGAGGGTGCAACTGATGCGCAGGTCGGCGGGGTCGGGGATCTCATCGAGGGTGACCACGGCGGGGCCGGTGGGGGCGAACCCCGGGTAGGACTTGCCGAGGGAGAACTGCTGGGGGGACGGGCCGGACCACTGGGTGAGCCGTTCGGACAGGTCCTGGCCGACGGTCAGTCCCGCCACGTGGTCCCAGGCGGACTCGGCGGCGATGCGGTGGCCGCCGCGGCCGATCACCACGACCAGTTCCACCTCCCAGTCCACCCAGCCTTCCGGCAGCTTCACGTGGGCGACCGGGCCGGTGAGGCTGGAGGCGAACTTGGTGAAGGTGGGCGGCGGGGCGTCCGTGGAGGCCGCCTGCAGGTCCGCTTCGTCGGCGTGGTCGCGGTAGTTGACGCCGATCGCGAAGATCTGCCGCGGCCGGGGCACGGGCGCCCGCAGCTCTTCTGCGGCGTACATGAGGGGTTCGCCGCTGAGCGCCGCCAGGGCCGGACGGGTCTCCTCCCAGTGGTCGAACAGCTCCTGGGGGTCGCAGCTCAGGGCGCCGCCGCTGGCCTTGTGCACGTCGATGGCTCCGCCCTCGGTGAGCAGGACGGCGCGTCCGGCGAGATTGGCGATGCGCATGGGTGTTTCTCCTCAAAGTCGTGGTGTGGTCAAGGGGCCGGGGCGGAGGAGTCGGCGCGGTCGAAGACCGGCAGGGCCGAGCAGAGTACCGCCGGGTCCCGCCCGGCCTGGAGCACGGTCCCATCGGGTCGGATGAGCGCCGCCGCGGCCCGGCCGGTGCGGAGCCAGCGGTGCAGGTCGGTGCCGGGGGCGGCGACCACCAGGGCCGCCCGGCGGCGTTCGATCTCGGCGCGCTGTTCAGCGGACGGGACCACGGCGCTGACGATCGCGAAGCGACCGCCGGTGACCTGGTCGAGGCGGCGGCCGTCCGGCAGCAGGGCGTTGGGGCAGAGGGTTCCCGCCAGGCCCCGGCCGTGCCACGGTTTGCGCACCAGCGCGGAGCGGCGCAGCGGCGGGGTGCGGCTGTCCAACAGCCGGCGGGAGAGGCCGGGGATGTGGTGCAGGCGCGGGGCGAGCACTTGGCGCAGGACGGTGCCGGCCCGGCCGCCCCGGGTCATGGTGACGCCGACCAGCTTGGCGCGCTGGATCATGGCGCGGGCGTGCGGCGCCCGTTCGGCCTGGTAGGTGTCCAGGGCGCGGTCGGGAAGCGCCCCGTGCAGCACCGCCGCGAGCTTCCAGGCCAGATTCGCCGCGTCGCGCAGCCCGGCGCACAGGCCCTGGCCGATGAACGGCGGGGTGAGGTGGGCGGCGTCGCCGAGCAGGAAGACGCGGCGGTCCCGCCAGCGGTCGGCGATCTGCGCCCGGAAGGTGTACTCGGCGGCGCGCAGCACTTGCAGCGCCTCGTCCGGGACACCGGCCGTCCACGGGGACAAAAGCGGCCGCAGAGCGGCCGGGTCGCGGAAGTCGGCGCCGCTCTCCCCGGGCAGCAGCCGGAACTCCCACCGGTAGCGGGTGGGGCCGACCCGCATGTAGGTGGCGGCGCGGTCGGTGTCGCAGACTTGGTGGACGCCCTCCCAGTGCCCCAGTTCGGCCTCGGTGGCCACGTCGATGACCAGCCACCGCTGCTCGAACTTCAAATCCCGCATGGTCGCGCCGATCGCGCGGCGGACGAGGCTGTTGGCGCCGTCGCAGCCCAGCACGTACCGGGCGCGCAGGGAAGCGGCGGTCTCCGCCTCGGTGTAGTCGATGCGCACGCCGTCGGCGTCCTGGTGCACGGCGGTGACCTCGACCCCGCCCCGGAAGGTGAGGTGCGGGCAGTCGGCCATGCGGGCGCGCAGCAGTTTCTCCAGTTCCGGCTGGTCGAACATGTTGGCCTCGGGGAAGCCGTGCCGGCCGGTCTCGGCGCTCCGCCGGAACTCCGCCAGCACCCGCAGCCGGGCGTCCACCAGCCGCAGGCCGAGCGCCGGACGGGAGATCGCGGTGAACTCCTCGCCCAGGCCGAGCCGGGCGAGGATCCGGACGACCTCGTCATCGAGGTGCACGGCGCGCGGCTGCGGGTAGACCGTCGGCCACCGGTCCAGCACCAGCGTGGGCACGCCGTAGTCGGCCAGCAGCAGCGCCGCGGTCAGCCCGGTCGGGCCCGCCCCGACGACCACCACCGGGTGCTCGGGGGCGGTCATGACGCGGCCACCTTCAGCAGGCCGCGCAGGCGCTGCAGGTCGAACTCGTTGTCCTCGCGCAGCGCGGTGAGGATGGCGCGCAGTTCGGCCAGCGACTGGCGGCCCGGTTTGATCCCCAGGAAGTCCATGGTGGCGCGCGGCCCCCACTGGGCCAGCCCGGAGGCGGTCATCGGCGCCCAGCCCGGCTCCACGGTGCAGTCGAACAGGTCCCCGTCGGTGAAGTGCTCGACCAGGAACCCGTCCGGGTCGCGCCAGTAGTCGAAGATCTGGCTGCCCTGGATGTGCCGGCCGATCCCCCAGGAGCGGCGGTAGCCCTGCTCGCGCAGGTACTCGCCGCCGGCCGCCAGGCTGTCCAGGTCGGTGACCTGGTAGGCGGAGTGCACGTACCGGTTGGACGGCCCGAGCACCATCGCGAGCGTGTGGTGGTCGGTGGGGGTGCGGCCGCGGTCGCAGCGGATGAACGCCATGACGGGCCCGCGTTCGCGCTGCCCTTCGTAGTAGAGGAAGTCGCTGACGATCAGCCCCAGGTGCTCCAGGTACCAGTCGAGCGTCCGGCGGAAGCGGGTGGTCTGCAGCACGACGTGGCCGAGCCGCTGGATCGCGGCGGGTTCGCGGGGCGGGCGTTGGGGCGCGTTGATCCGCGGTGTGGCGTCCCCGAAGTTGCAGATCAGCGGTGCGGGGGAGGGCAGGGCCGGCAGGTCGAGGGTGTCGGCGACGACCCGGACCGGCAGGCCGCCGGGGTCGGTCAGTTCTACGGCCCGTCCGCCGAGGGTGTCCGGCAGGGCGGTCACCGTGCCGCCGGTCGCCTTCGCCAGTCGCGCCAGGTCGGCGCGGTCGGCCGCCCGGAACGCCGGGCCTAGGAAGCGGGACCGCCTGCCCCGGCGGATCAGGACGCACGGGGCGCCCGGGTTCGTGCCCCGCAGGTGCAGCTCGTCGGCGGTGCGCAGCGCGACGGCGAACCCGAAGGCCCGGGCGAACGCCTCGGCCCGCGCCAGGTCGGGTTTTTCGAACTCCAGCCAGGCCAGGTCGTGCACCTTCACGACCGGCGAGGCGGCCCGTCCCGGGTGCTCCCCGGCCAGGGGGCCCTGTTCGCTGTGCAGGCCGGCGTGCGGATCGCCCACGGCGTCCCCCTTACCTAGATGACGAAATCGTCAATTGTGACGTTATCATCAATCTAGCCCCTTGCTCTAGGTGAAGTTGACGATTTGTTCAGTTCTGAAGGTCCACTTAGGGTAGGGCGGGAGCAGCACGAGGGGAAGGACGGGGGATGGCCGAGCGCAGCCGAAGCGCCCCCACCCGGATGGACCGGCGCAAGGCGCGCACCCGGGGCGCGCTCATCCGCGCCGCCCAGTCCTTCCTGGCCCAAGGCACCTCGAACGTCCCGATCCTGGAGATCACCCAGGCGGCCGACGTCGGCCTCGGCTCCTTTTACAACCACTTCGAAAGCCGCGAGCAGCTTTTCGCCGCCGCGGTCGAGGACGTCCTGGACCGGCTCGGAGCCGTCCTCGACGAGCTCACCGCCTCCCCCGACGATCCCGCCGAGGTCTTCGCCCAGGCGTTCCGCCTCACCGGCCGCATGCACCGCCTGGACCCCGAGCTCAGCAAGGTCCTGCTCAACAGCGGCTTCGCCCTGGTGTCCTCCCCCCGCGGCCTGGCCCCCCGGGCCCGCCGCGACATCGCGGCCGCGGTGCGGGCCGGCCGCTTCCCCGCCGTCCACGACCTGGATCTGGCCATCGCCGTGGTCGGCGGCGCCGCCCTCTCCCTCGGCCACTACCTGCACGCCCACCCCGACCGGGACGATGCCGAAGCCGTCGATCAGGTCACCGAAGGCCTGCTCCGCATGTTCGGCGTCCCACCCGCCGAGGCCGCCGACATCTGCCGCCGTCCCCTCCCCGAGCTCACTCGCCTGCCCGACTGACCCCACGGAAGTACGCCCTGGGATTCATGCCCCGCACTCCGGCCCCGCCGGGAGGGCGGGCCGAAGACGGTTCACCCGGAGGGCGCCGGGAGCGGGTTCAAGACCGCCGGGACGCCAGCAGCTCGGCCAGGTGGACGCCGCGCCGATCGGCCAGTGCGGCGAGCTGGGTGCGGCAGGAGAAACCGTCGGCCAGCACGACGGCCTCCTCCCCGGCCCGGCGGACGGCGGGCAGCAGCGCGGTCTCGGCGACGGCCACGCTGACCTCGTAGTGGCCGCGTTCGACGCCGAAGTTGCCGGCCAGGCCGCAGCAGCCGCCGACCGCCTCGACCGCCGCCCCGGCCCGTTCCAGCAGCGCCCGGTCGGCGTCCCAGCCCATCACGGCATGGTGGTGGCAGTGCGGTTGCGCCACCGCGCGCACGCCCTCCAGCGACGGCGGCTCCCAGCCTTCCCGCTCCATCAGCAGCTCGGCCAGGGTCAGCACATGCGGCACGGCGACCGGCGACCGCCGGACGGCGCCGACGGACCGCGGGTCCTTCGGCCCCGAACCGGTGGACGCGCCCTGGCCCGGCGCCCCGGACGAATCACCGGGCACACGGGAGGATTCCGGGGCGTCCGGCCCGGCGGGCACGGAAGCAGAACCCGCCGTCGATGGGAGCCGCCGCAAAGGTTCGGGAGGCGTCTGACGGGCCGGAGCGCGCCCGCCGCCCAGCAGGTCGCGGGCGTCGGAGCGGAAGACGGCGACACAGGACGGCTCCAAGCCCACGATCGGGACACCCGCCTCGGCATGGGGAGCCAGGACGTCCACCGCGCGGCGCAGTAGACGGCGGGCCGTATCCAAGCGTCCGGTGGAGATATAGGTCAGGCCGCAGCACAGCCGCTTGTCGGGAATGCGCACCGAGAACCCGGCGTCCTCCAGCACCCGCACCGCCGCGATCCCGACCTGTGGAGTGAAGTGGTCGGTGAAGGTGTCCACCCACAGCAGCACCGGATCCCCGGGCGCGACCGGATGCCTGCGGAACCAGCTGCGGAACGTGCGGGGCGCGAACGACGGCAGGTCACGGCGGGCGTCCACCCCGGCCAGCCGCTTGCCCGGCCCCGCCAGCGGGCTGCCGAGCAGCCGGTTGGCCAGGCCGGGGGCCAGGGACGCCATCCGCGCCAGGCGGGGCAGGCCGCCCAGCACATAGTGCGAGAGGGGACGCGGGCGCCGCCGGTACGACTGGTAGAGCACCTCGGCCTTATACGTGGCCATGTCCACCCCGGTCGGGCAGTCGGAGGCGCACCCCTTGCAGGCCAGGCACAGCTCCAGCACCTGGTGCACCTCGGGGGCCCGCCAGCCGCGCACCAGCGACCCGTTGGCCATCTCCTGCAGCACCCTGGCCCGGCCCCGCGTGGAGTCCTTCTCATCCCGGGTGGCCAGATAGGACGGGCACATCACGCCGCCGGAGCCGGTCAGGTCGGCGCGGCACTTGCCCACCCCGGTGCAGCGGTGCACGGCGTTGGTGAAGTCCCCGCCGTCGTCGTCATAGGCGAACCCCAGCCCGCGCCGCAGCGGGACGGCGGCCGGCACCCGCAGGTCGGCGTCCAGCGGCCGGGGCCGCACCACCACCCCCGGGTTGAGCACGTCATCGGGGTCGAAGACCCCTTTGACCTCCTCGAACGCCCGCAGCGCCGCGGGGGAGTACATCAGCGGCAGCAGCTCGCTCCTGGCCCGTCCATCGCCGTGCTCCCCCGACATCGACCCGCCGTAGGAGGCCACCAGGCGGGCCGCGTCGGTGAGGAAGTCGCGGAAGACCTTCACCCCGCCCGGCCGGTGCAGCGGGAAGTCGATGCGCACGTGCACGCACCCGTCGCCGAAATGCCCGTACGGCACCCCCGACAGGCCCCGCTCGGCCAGCAGCGCCTCGAAGTCACGCAGGTAGGCGCCGAGCCGCTCGGGCGGCACGGCGGCGTCCTCCCAGCCGGCGTGCGACATGTGCCCGCCGACGGACCGGGCCGCCAGCCCCGCCCCGTCCTCGCGGATGCGCCACAGCATCGCCGCCTCCGCCGGATCGGTGACGACCCGGTGGTCCAGTGCGCCGGCGTCCCGGATCACCCCGGCCGGGTCGCTCTCGCCGGGCAGCTCCACCAGCAGCCAGCCGCCGCCCGAAGGCAACTGCGGCACGGCCGCCTCGCCGCGCAGCCGCCGCACCACGTCCACGATCCGCGCGTCCAGCCCCTCGGCGGCGATCGGGCGGTGCGGCAGGACGCCCGTCACCGCGTCGGCCGCATCGGCCATGTCGGGGTAGCCCAGCACCACCAGCACCGGACGGTCCGGCACCGGGACCAGCTCGACGGTGGCGCTCAGCAGCACCCCCCAGGTGCCCTCGCTGCCCACGAACGCCCGCGCCGTATCGAACCCCCGCTCCGGCAGCAGGTGCTCCAGCGAGTAACCGGAGATCTGCCGTCCGAACCGGCCCAGCTCGGTGCGGATCACCGCCAGGTGCGCGCCGACCGCCTTCTCCAGCGCGGCCAGCGTCGCCGAAGAGCCCGGACCGGCCCCCCGCCGCAGCACCAGATGCTCGCCGGTGCCGGTCAGCACCTCCAGCGCGGCGACGTTGTCGCTGGTGCGGCCGAACCCCAGGGCCCGCGACCCGCAGGCGTTGTTGCCGATCATCCCGCCGATCGTGCAGCGGTTGTGCGTGGACGGGTCGGGCCCGAACCGCAGCCCGTGCCCGGCGGCCGCCCGCTGCAGCTCATCCAGCACCACCCCGGGCTCGACCTCGGCGGTGCGCGCGGCCGGGTCGATGCCGCGGATGCGGCGCAGGTGCCGGGAGAAGTCCAGCACCACGCCCGCGCCCACGGCGTTCCCGGCGATCGAGGTGCCCGCCCCGCGCGCCGTCAGCGGCACCCCCAGCGACCGGCACACCTCCAGCGCCGCCGCCACCTCCTCAGCGGCCCGGGGGAAGGCCACCACGCTCGGCACCACCCGGTACAGCGAGGCATCGCTGGAGTACTCGGCCCGGCGGCGGGTGGAGACGTCCACCTCGGCAAGGCCCGCCCGGCGCAGCGCCGCGGCGATCTGTTCGGGTCTGGCAGAAGTCGGCATCCGGTTCCCGTCGTTCGCATCGGCCGGCCGCCACGCGCTGAAGACGGCCTCGTCGGGCCCTTCTTTAGCGCCCGTCCCGTCCGTCCGCCGTGGCGGAGATCACCACAGCGACAGCGAGCGGGTGAAGATCTGCTCCAGATCCTCCCCGCTCACCGGGCGCGGGGCGGTGGACAGCAGCCGTTGCTGCTTCAGCGCCCCGTCCACCAGGTCCGGCACGTCCGAGGCGGCGAAACCGACCGCGCCGACCCCGTTGGGGATGCCGATGTCCTGCATCACGCGCAGCAGCGCCGCCGGCAGGTACTCGGCCGGGTCGTCCGGGCGCTCCAGGCCGGGGTCGAGCAGCTCGGCGGCCCGCACGTGCCGGTCGGGGGCGGCGGGGAAGGTGAAGCGGAACGCCTCCGGCGCGGTCAGCGACACCGACATGCCGTGCGGCACCAGCGGCTCGTCGCCCGGGTAGCCGGGGGCGTGGTAGTCGCGCACCCGCCCGGCGATCGGGTAGGCGTTGGCGTGCGGGATGTGCACCCCGGCGTTGCCGAAGCCCAGCCCGGCCATGGTGGCCGCCAGCGCCATCTCGGTGCGCGCCTGCAGGTTCTCCGGGTCGCGCACGGCGGTGCGGAACGACCGCGACAGCAGCCGCAGCGCCTGCTCGGACCACATGTCGGAGATCGGGTTGGACCCGCAGTAAGGCACCCGCTGCTCGGGCGTCTTGCGCTCATAAGAGGTGTAGTGGCGGGCGGTGTAGCTCTCCAGTGCGTGGCAGAGGATGTCCATCCCGGCCGAGGCGGTCACCTCCGGCGGCTGGGTGACCGTCAGCAGCGGGTCCACCACCGCCATGGTGGGGCGCAGCCAGGCGTGGCTGATGCCGGTCTTGACCTTCAGCGACAGCACGTCCAGCACGCAGATGGTGGTGCTCTCGGCGCCGGTGCCGGTGGTGGTGGGCACCGCGACCAGCGGTTTGAGCGGCTTGGACGGCGGTTTGGCGGCGCCCACGGGGGCATTGATGTAGTCCATCAGCTCCCCGGGGTTGGTGGTGAGCAGGTTGACGGCCTTGGCAGTGTCGATGCTGGAGCCGCCGCCGACCGCCACGAAGGCGTCCCAGGGGCCGCTGCCTTGGGCGTACTCGATCGCCTTGGTCATGCTGGTGTCGGTGGGCTCGATGTGGACGCCGTCGAAGACGTGGGCCTCGATGCCGTAGGCGGCCATCCGGTCGGCGATCCGCTGGGGGTGCCCGGTGGCGGCGATCTGGGGATCGGTTATCACCAGCACGCGGCGGACGCCGAGCCGGGACAGGTCGAAACCGATCTCCTCGGCGGCTCCGGCGCCGAACTTCAACGCCGGCGACCCGTAGGTGAAGACCGTCTCGGCGTGGGTGGGTTGGGTGTGCACTTTCCGGCCCTCCTCGATTGTCGTCCGCGGCCGGGACGGCTCGGCCGGGGACGGGAGCACGGTCCTGTCGCCGTCGAACTGTTTCCGGTGGCGGGCACCTGGGAGCCCTGCCCGTGCAAATCAGGGCCCTTCGGTGTGTACCCACCTAGAATCCGCCTATGACGGAGCTCCGCACGCGCGACGGGACGTGGACGTTCGACGGCGAAGTGCTGCGGATCCTCCCGGCGCTGGACCGCAAGGTGCACAGGGTGCGCAAGGCGCTGGGGGAGATCACGGTTCCGTTGGCGGCGATCTCCACCCTCACCTTCGAGGCCGGGCGCAAACGCGGCCGGCTGCGGCTGTGGCTGCGCAGCGGCGCCGACCCCTTCACCCAGGCGGTCGGGGGGAGACTGCCCGACGACGCCGACCCCTACCGGCTCACCGTGGACCCCGACGCGTCCGTCCTCGCCGAACTGCTCGTCGAGGAGGTGCACCGCAGCCGCGCGGTGGAGCAGATCCCCGCCGGACCCACCGACCGCTACCTGATGCCCGGACCGACCGTCCCGCTGAGCGCCTCGGTGGGGGACGGGACGGTGAGCTTCGACGGCGAGCAGGTGCACCTGGAGTGGGCCGCCACGGCCGACGGCGCCAAGCGGAGCGCCGGGCCGCGCCTGTTCCACATCTGGGAGCTGACGGGCGTGGAGTGGGAGCGCTCCACCTTCACCACCTACGGCTACCTGCGGTTCATCACCGGCGGTGCGCCTCAGGGGAGGCCCCCGGAGAAAGACCCCTCTTGCCTGGCCTGGCCCTTCGGCGACGGCGGAACCACCCCGCTGGTGGCGGCCGCGGTGACCGCCCGGCTGCCCCACCCTCATGCTCCGGCCGACGCCGGCACGCGCTCAAAGGCCGGTGGGGAGGCGGCCGGGCGGGATGTGGACGCGCTGCTGCGCCGCCTGCGGGAACTGGGTGAACTGCACCGCAGCGGGGTCTTGACCGACGAGGAGTTCGCCTTCGCCAAACAGGCCGTGCTGCGCCGCTTTTGACGCCGGCGGACGCCCGCCTTGGGAGAAGGCAAGGCGTTCGGCCGCCGACGCGAAGGGCCGAGCCGCCGGCCGCACGGGGCCTCTAGGGGCGAGAACACCCGGGAAACGCCGCCGGAACGCTTTCCGCGGCCCGGCCGGCGGGGTCTGGCGCTGTGCTCGTCGTGAACGGTTTTCCCCAGAAACCGCTTCGGACGCGCAGACCGCCCACGTCCTCATAAGGTGGGCGGGTGGCTGTCCCCGAGACCGACTCCGCGGTGAGCGAAGCGTCGCGAGTGCTCTCGCGCGTCTTCGGCTACGACTCCTTCCGCCCCGGCCAGCAGGAGATCATCGAGCATGTGATCGCCGGTGGGGATGCGCTGGTGCTGATGCCCACCGGCGGCGGCAAGTCGCTGTGCTACCAGATCCCCGCGCTGGTGCGCCGGGGAGTCGGCGTGGTGATCTCCCCGCTGATCGCGCTGATGCAGGACCAGGTGGACGCCCTGAACGCCACCGGGGTGCGGGCCGGGTTCCTCAACTCCACCCAGGACTACGACGAACGCCGCACCGTCGAGGCCGCCTTCCTGGCCGGCGAGCTGGACCTGCTGTACCTGGCGCCGGAGCGGCTGCGGGTGGAGTCCACCCTGCGGCTGCTGGACCGGGGCGAGATCGCGTTGTTCGCCATCGACGAGGCGCACTGCGTCTCCCAGTGGGGGCACGACTTCCGGCCCGACTACCTGGAGCTGTCCCAGCTGCACGAGCGCTGGCCCGACGTGCCGCGCATCGCGCTCACGGCCACCGCCACCAAGGCCACCCACGCCGAGATCGCCGAGCGGCTGAAACTGCAGGACGCCCGCCATTTCGTCGCCAGTTTCGACCGCCCCAACATCCAGTACCGGATCGTCCCCAAGGACAACCCCAAACGCCAGCTGCTGCAGTTCCTGCGCACCGAGCACCCGGGCGACTCCGGCATCGTCTACCGCCTGTCCCGGGCCGCGGTGGAGGAGACCGCCGCCTGGCTGGTCGAGCAGGGCATCGAGGCGCTGCCCTACCACGCGGGGATGGACGCCGCCACCCGCGCCGCCCACCAGGCCCGCTTCCTGCGCGAAGACGGCCTGGTCATGGTGGCGACCATCGCCTTCGGCATGGGCATCGACAAACCGGACGTGCGCTTCGTGGCCCACCTGGACCTGCCCAAGTCCATCGAGGGCTACTACCAGGAGACCGGCCGCGCCGGCCGCGACGGGCTGCCGTCCACCGCCTGGATGACCTACGGGCTGGCCGACGTCGTCCAGCAGCGGCGGCTGATCGACACCTCCGAGGGCGACGAGGCGCACCGCCGCCGGCTGAGCATCCACCTGGACGCGATGCTGGCGCTGTGCGAGACGGTCGAGTGCCGCCGGGTGCAGCTGCTGAACTACTTCGGCGAGCAGGCCGCCCCCTGCGGCAACTGCGACACCTGCCTGTCGCCCCCGCAGGCGGTGGACGGCACCGTCGCCGCGCAGAAGGTGCTCTCGGTCGTCCACAGGCTGTGGAGAGAGCGCGGCCAGCGGTTCGGCGCCGGTCACATCGTCGACATCCTGCTGGGCAGGACCACCCCCAAGGTCGCCCAATACCGGCACGACTCGCTCAAGTCGTTCGGGGTGGGGACCGAGCTCAAGGCGGGCGAGTGGCGCGGCGTCATCCGCCAGCTCCTCGCCCAGGGCCTGCTGTCGGTGGAGTCCGACTACGGCACCCTCGGCCTCACCCCCGCCAGCGCCGAGGTGCTGTTCCAAGGCCGCACGGTCCGGCTGCGCCGCGACCCCGAACGCGTCAAGACCGCCAAGGCCACGGCGGCCAAGGAACGCCGCGCCCCCGCCGAGCTCCCCGACCACGCCCGGCCGGTCTTCGAACGCCTCCGCGCCTGGCGCGCCGCCACCGCCAGGGAGCAGGGCGTGCCCGCCTATGTGGTCTTCCACGACGCCACGCTGCGCGACATCGCCCTGCGCCTCCCCGCCACCCTCCAGGAGCTCGGCGCCGTCTCCGGGGTGGGGGAGAGCAAGCTCGCCAGATACGGCCGGCAGGTCCTGGAGGTCCTCGCCGCCGGCGAAGGACCCGCCCCGGAGGCCGCTTCGAACACGCCGACGTGATCGTGCGGCGGGCCGCAGGGGGATGCGGGCGGCGCCCACCGGGCCGTGGAAGGAACGGGTCCTGAGCATGATCCCGGCCTGGTGGGCGCCGCGGCTCGTGGGCCCGACGCGTGCGGTCAGGCGCTCTCGGCGGCGGCGAAGCGGGTCGCGACGTCGGCCCAGTCGACCAGGTCCCACAGCTTGGCGACGTAGTCGGGGCGGACGTTGCGGTACTGCAGGTAGTAGGCGTGCTCCCAGGCGTCGAAGACCAGCAGCGGAACCGAGCCGACGCCGACGTTGCCGTGGTGGTCGTAGACCTGCTGCACGATCAGCTTCCGGCCGACCGGCTCCCAGGCCAGCACGCCCCAGCCGGAGCCCTGCACGGTGGTGGTGGCGGTGGTGAGCTGCCTCTTGAACGCTTCGAAGGAGCCGAAGTGCTCGTCGATGGCGGCGGCCAGCTCCCCGTCGGGACGGTCTCCGCCGTCGGGGGAGAGGTTCTTCCAGAAGATCGAGTGCAGGATGTGGCCGGAGAGGTTGAACGCCAGCGTCTTCTCCAGCCCGACCAGGCCCTCGTACTGTTCCTTGGCGCGGGCCTCCTCCAGCTTCTCCAGGGTCTCGTTGGCGCCCTTGACGTAGGCGGCGTGGTGCTTGGAGTGGTGCAGCTCCAGGATCTCCCCGGTGATCGCGGGCTCCAGGGCGGCGTAGTCGTAGGGCAGGTCCGGCAGTGAGTACGTCGTCATGCGGTCACTATTGCAAATAACTCGCAACTGCATCAACAATGCGATTGCATGCTGGACGCTCCCGGTGGAGGTGCAGAGGTGCGGATCGAGGTGGACCGGCTGGACGGACGGCGCGTCATGGCGATCGCCGACCGGATCACCGCCCTGTACCGCTCGTGCTATCGCCGCCCGCCGTGGTCGGAGACCCCGGAGCAGATGGCCTCCTACGACGGCAAACTGGCCGAGGCCGCCGCCCGCCCCGGCTTCACCGCCCTGACCGCCGCCGCCGGGAACGGCCGGCGACGACTGCTGGGCGTCTGCTACGGCTGGCCCACGCCCGCTCTCTCCGAAGGCGACCGCGTCCATGACGCCGTGACCCGGGCGTTCGGAGCCGCCCGGGCCGCCGAGCTCATCGGCGGGGCCTTCGCCGTCGCCGAACTGTTCGTCCACCCCGACGCCCAGGGGCAGGGCATCGGCCGGCGGCTGGTGCAGGCCGTCGTGCGCGACCGCCCGGCCGCCTGGCTGATCACCTATGCCCGATCACCCGCCGCGCGCCTGTACCGCTCCCTGGGCTGGCGCGACCAGGGCCCGCTGCCGGCGGACCTGTATCCCCGGCTGCGCCTGTCGTTGTTCACCCTGCGCGCGCCCGCGGAGGCGTCCTCGACGCCCCCCTGAGGCGCCCCTCGGTGCAGGGGCGCCCGGTCGCCGGCCGCGGACCGGAGCGCCCCGGGCGCGAGGAGGCCGTCAGCGGTCGGGGCGGTTCTGGCTCTGCGCGGTGTGCCGGCCGGCCGGTGCGGGCTGGCGCCGCGGAGGCAGCAACAGGCCGAGCAGGACCATGCCGACGCCGAGCCCCAGATGCAGCCAGTTGTCGGCGTGGTTGACCGGGATGAAGTTGGCGCCGCTGCCGTGGTCGATGAACAGCCCGTACAGCCACAGCAGCAGATAGATCAGACCGCCGCCGACCAGGAAGGCGCGGGCTCCGGTGACCGTGCGCGCCAGCGCCAGCCCGATGATCCCGAACGCCCCGTGGACCAGGTTGTGCAGGACGGAGACCTGGAACAGGCCGAGCAGTTTCGCCCCCGACTCATGCCCGGCGAACTCCATCGAGCCGTAGTTGGTGGTGATGCCCGGGATGAATCCCAAGATCGCTATCAGCAGGAAAACAGCCCCGAGGATGTAGGCCGCCATCTGCACCGGCGTGGACTTCTTCACGGTCTGTGTCAAGTCGGATGGGGAGACGTGGGACATGACACCTCCTATTTGTCCTGCATTGAGCAGGTGAAGGCGCCTTACCCAGCAAAGTGAGACCTATCCACACCCGTGGCACGTCCCTAGGGCTCCCGCCCGGAGAGCCGGCCGTGCAGAGCCCGGTCCGGATGCCCGTGGCATTCGATGCCTTGTTCTAATCACAGAACGCATCCTTCCCTGCACGGGCGCGCCCGCCACGGCCCGGCGAACTCGGTTACGGAGACGGCGGCCATGACGACAGGTGATCTCCCCGCCGATCGGGCGGGAGCATGCCGCCGCGTGCCGAGATCGACCGTACCGTCGGCGGCCATGGCGAGCCGGTGCTGGTGACCGGGGAGGCGGGCTATCGGCGAGACCGCCCTGGTCACCGAGGCGGCCGTGGCGGCCTGCCGCGGCGCGCTGGTGCTGAGCGGATCGTGCCGGCAGTTCGGCGGTGCACCGGGTATCGGCCGTGAGCTCAGGCCGTCCGCGGGCTGCGCAGGTCCTGCACCGCCCGCGGAATGGGCCGAGGTCGGCGCGCTGATGGCCCGCACGGTCGGCCGCCGCCCCGATGACGCCCTGGTCGCCGAGGTGCATCGGCGCACCGGCGGCAATCCGTTCTTTGTGGAGCAGGCCGCCCGGCTGTGGCAGAGCGGCGGCCCGGTGGAGGCCATCGCCCCCGGGGTGCGCGATGCCGTGCAGCAGCGCCTGTCGTTGCTGCCGGAGGCGGCGGTGCCGGGCCGACGGTTCCACCGCCGACTGCCGGCGGCCGTCACCGCCGAACCGGTCTCCGGCGTGGACCGGCCGGCCGGGGAAGTGACCGTGCTCGCAGCCGCCCGGCCGGGAACGAACGCGACTCCTTGCCCTGCATCGAGTAGGTGAGGGCGCTCTGCCCGGCGGCAGACGACCCATCCCACATCCGCGCGTCCCTGCTTCCGCCTGCAGGTGAGGGAGCTGTGGCAGTTTCCTGCCGGGTCTCTCGCCGGCCGGTGCCGTCGAGGGTGCGGAGATCCAGGGAGCCTGCTGCGGGGAAACGCCGACGACACCGCAGGCGAGAAGATCTCCTGCCGCCATCGGAGGGACCAACGCCGATCGTGGAACCGCCGCCCTCATCGCTGTTGTTGCTCGATGCGCGCTGGAAAGGGCTGCGTGCCTACGCTGGTCTTGAAGCGAGCAGTCACTCCGACCCGAACCTCAAAGCAGGTGTTCCATTGACCTTGCACAAGAGCAACCCAGGTGGTGAGCAGGATTACCAGGCCATCGACCGCCATCTGCGAGGCTTCTGGCCCGGCGCCCACTTCCATGACTTCTCCTGGACCAAGGGCCCTATCCAGCAGGTTCTGCCGAGGTTCCGAGTGCGCCGGATCACTCCTGCCTCCGCGCAAGACGCCTGGGTGTATGTGACCAAGGGGGCGTTCGAGGCCGACGGCGGACAGCGTCTTGAGTTCATCATCGAGGCGCCGGCGGAGGATCCCATCCATGTGGAGTCGCTGGCGATGGTCACCTACCGCCACCTGACCGGACCTCCACTGGACCTCGGCCAGACCGTTGCCATCGGCCGCCCCTGGATCACCGGCTCGCCCCAAGACCACTTCATGGTGGACCTGCCGTACCCCTTCGGGCCGAAGTTGGAGTGGGCGGAGCTTCCCAACGGAGAGCCGGTGCGCTTCCTGTGGCTGGTCCCCATCACCGCCAGTGAAGCCGAATACGCGCGCACTCACGGTGCGGATGCCCTGGGAGACCTGCTCGAGCAGAACCAGGCCGACGTCCTCGACCCGCAACGCAGGTCAGTGGTCTGACCAGCAAAGACACTTCACGGCTCCGTCGCCCGGCGATGGAGCCGTTTCTGTTGTTTACAGAACAAAATAGATTAAGTCAGCCAACTTAGTTGAAGCCGGGCAAGATGGTCACTAAGCTATGCACTCGATCTTCGGGGTGACCGCCGGGGTGGACAGTGGGAAACGGCGAGCTCAGAGTCGATTCAGGCACGCTTCGACGCGCGGCCAGGGACTTGGATCAGGCCGTTGATCAGCTCGATGCGCATCTGACCGCATTGGAGAACGAGCTGGCGGGGTTCGGTGCGCCATGGGGCAGTGATGAGATCGGCATGCTGATCCAGGATGCTTACGAAAGCATCGTCGATATTGCGATGAACTGCTTCAACAGCAATATCGAGGAGCTGGAGTCCGTCCTGGCAGGGCTGGAGAACATGGCTGCTCAGTACGAAGCAGCTGAGCGGAATTCCGTTGTCGAGGTCAACCGGGTCCGGGAATTTCTCTGATGGGGCTCCAGCTTCCTGGGGAGCTGATCTCCCTTCTGGGCATGCTCGGCTTCACCTGGCCCGAGGCCGATGAGACCAAGCTGTTTGAGATGGGGCAGCGCTGGGTGTCCTTCTCGGGAACGCTGGAGTCGGACATTTCTGCGGCTGATGCGGCTGTCCAGCAAGTCTGGAGCGGTCACTCGGGACAGGGCATCGAGGCCTTTCAGAACGCGTGGTCCGGCAGCGATTCCGCTTCGGCGAACCTGCACACCGCGTCAGAGGGTGCAGTCCTCATCGGGGCGGGGCTGTTCGTCATGGGGGCGGTCGTACTCGCCCTCAAGATCAATGTGATCATTCAGTTGACCATACTCGCCTTCCAGATAGCTCAGGCCATCGCGACTGCCCCGGCGACCTTCGGAGCCTCTCTGCTGGAGATTCCCATCTTCAAAGAGATCACAAAAATGATCATCGATTTCCTGATCGACCAGGCCATACAGGTGCTGCTCGGTGGGTAAGGGAGATCGCCGCCGGCGGTCGGCGGAACGGCGTAGGGCAAAGAGCCGTAAGGGATCTCAAGGAGCTAAAGGCGTCTATCGGCTCTCCCGAACCGACAAGAGATTTAACGAGTCCCTTAAACGGTGGGGGCTCAGCCCCAACTATCCGGGCACTAATAAACCTCGTCCGACCAGGCCGACTGAGCCATACGACCGTACCAAGCACTACGGCGGTTCGCAGACCGACCATCCGGTCGGCGATAGGATTCGCCGTGAATTTGCGAATAAGCCGTGCCCATCGTGTAGAAGTAAGATGGTGCCCGGCAGTGATCATAGGCCGGTTCCTGAACATGATCCGCCGCTTGTCGTCCACTACTATGATCATGGCGGATTTGCCATGACTGACGAGGAGCGCCGCACCTACGCGCGTAGCGAGGAAGCATTCAACGGGGCATTTTGCCTGCAGTGTCAAAGAAAGCAGGGCCACGAGATGGCCAAGCTGTCACAGCGGTATAAGAAGAAATATGGCCTCTAAAAGCAACCCTGGCGGCGAGCACGACTACCATGCCATCGATCTGCATCTGCGCAATTTTTGGCCTGACCGCCCATTTGAGGAGTTCTCCTGGAATCTGGGCCCCATCCGGGATGTGCTGCCGAACTTCCGGGTGCGTCGAATCTCGCCGATAGCTGTAAATCAGCCCTGGATTTACGTGTCTGTGGGGGCGTTTGAGGTGGACTCCTTCCAGCGGGTTGAGTTCGTCCTTGAGGCTCCGGCGAAAAGTCCGATTCATGTGGAGTCGCTGGCGATGATCGCCCACTATCATGCGGTCGGAGACCACCCCTTCCACTTGGGGCGCACTGTCAACCTCGGCCGGCCATGGATAGATGGCGCTACCGCCACTGGGTTCATGCTGAACCTGCCTTATCCTTTCGGCCCTGACCTGGAGTGGATGGAACTCCCCAACGGTGAGCCGGTTCAATTCCTATGGCTGGTGCCGATCACTCGACGTGAGGCAATATATGCGATGGGCAATGGCACGGCGGCGTTGGAGGACCTCTTCGAGGAGAAGCAGGTTGACGTGCTGGATCCGTTCCGTAAGTCCGTGATCTAGATCCTGGAGAGATGGACTTATCCGCTTCTGTCGGCGCGCTGGCCCAGCTGCGTCATGGCATCCCGCAGTCCTTCGACGAACATGGTCATCTGCCTGAGTCCCTGGTCCTGCACTTCGGCGAGCCGCTGCGCCAAGACCTCTGGAGCGATCGCCGTCTCCGCTGTGGTCACTTGAGCGCGTAGCTCGCGCAAGGCTTGGTTGACCGCCTCGACAAGGTGTTCGGCCAGCTCTTGGGAGGACATCCGCATGACACGCGGGTCCAGTTCGATCGAGGTGATCTCACCTCCGGCGCCCGCCACGACCCTGATCCGGCCGTCTGCCGCCGAGCCCTGTCCCTCTACCGCTTCCTGGGAAGCACCGCCCTTCCCGGACCTCACCTGACTGAGCAGGCCCCTGGTTTCGGTGAGCATCCGGTCGAGCTCAGTCAGATTGACCACAACACCCCTTCTTTCCGATGGCGCACAGACTTCCTATGCAATCAGGATCTTGGATTTTGCTGCAGCAGGCAACCCATCGTGTGGGGTATGAATGATCACATGGGGACTACTGCAACGGACTACCTCTGGTTCGATGAGCAGTTCAGGGGCGACCTGGCCGAGGCTTATTGCTTCACCGTCGCCCTCAGGCTGACTCCCGAGGAGTATCTGCGTCGGTTGAGTGCGGAGATCACCGAACGGCGCCGGGGCGTCACCGGCCTTTACGATCTCGCCCTCAATCTGGAGGGCGATATAGACGACAACACGGACGGAAAGTTCAGTAGTACTCGGCTGCTCGTCGCCGCTACCTACTGCGAGGGAGCTGACGGTTCGGCGGTGCTGGCCGTGGAGCCCAACGGTTACCTGGGTGTGAGGGAGGATGTCATGTCCTCGGTGTCGAAAGGCACCAGGACGGTTTCCTGGTATCGCAACATCGAATGGCTCAGCGACTTCCTGTGGATGGAGGACGGCCAGAAGCAGCTCGGGTTCGATCCCTATCGGCCCTACGAACGTTGGGGCACGACGCCGGACGCCCTGGTCGCTCAGATGGAGGAAGTGGGCTTCGACCTCAACTCACAGGGCAAGGACGATGAAGAACGAGGGCCCTACAATGCGGCCGCTTTCGCTCTCGCCGAGCGTCTCACCGGTGTCCGCGTGACCCCCGAGCTCCTGAACGAATCCACCTTCCTGTGCGGAATCGCCCCCATCCCCTGAGCTCCCTGCCGAGGGTGGGGGCAGGAGTCTTCGAAGCGCACCCGCCCCTTTCCGGGTTCTCTCAACGTCCGTCGAGAGGGGCCGGGAGGGGGCTGTCGTCGTTGGACGGGTCCGTCCGGGGATGTGGATCTTCCTCGTTCGCATCGAAGCGGGAAGGTTCCACATCGGGGCGGGGAGAGCCGTCGACGCAGGTAAGGGCGGTCTGTGTCAAGTCGGATGGGGAGAGATGGGACATGACACCTCCTATTCGTCCTGCATTGAGCAGGTGAAGGTGCCTTGCCTGGCAAAGTGGGACCTACCCACGCCCGTGGCGCGTCCATAGGAGTCCTGCCCGGGAAACCGGCCGTGCAGAGCTCGGTCGAGATGTCGGTGGCATTCGATACCTTGTTCTAATCGCGGAACGCATCCTTCCCCCACACGGGCGCGCTCGCCACGGACCAGCGGGCTCGACGACGGAGACGGCGGCCATGACAACGGTGACCTCCCCGCTGATCGGGCGTGAACACGCCATCGAGACGCTGCACGCCGAGCTCTCCCGCGCCATCGACGGCCACGGCGGGCTGGTGCTGGTGACCGGGGAGGCCGGCATCGGCAAGACCGCCCTGGTCACCGAGGCGGCCGTGGCGGCCCGCCGGCGCGGCGCGCTGGTGCTGAGCGGGTCGTGCTGGCAGTCCGGCGGCGCACCGGGCTACTGGCCGTGGGTTCAGGTCGTCCGCGGGCTGCGCAGGTCCTGCACCGCCGGGGAATGGGCCGAGGTCGAGGACGCCGCCGGGGGCGTGCCGGCGGCACTGCTCGGCGAACGCCCGGAGGAACCCGGGGAGATCGGGGATTTCGTCCTCTACGACGGGGTGACCACCGCGCTGGTCACCGCGGCCCAGCGCCGCCCGCTCATGATCGTCCTGGACGATCTGCACTGGGCCGACCCCGCCTCGGTGCGGCTGCTGGAGTTCGCCGCCCGGCACACCTGGTTCGAGCGGCTGCTGCTGGTGGGCACCTACCGGGACGTGGAGGTCGAGCTGCCCGGCCATCCGCTGCGCCCGCTGATGTCGTCCCTGGCGATCCGGGCGACCACGGTGACGCTGACCGGGCTCGGCCGCGCCGAGGTCGGCGCGCTGATGGCCCGCACGGTCGGCCGCCGCCCCGATGACGCCCTGGTCGCCGAGGTGCATCGGCGCACCGGCGGCAATCCGTTCTTTGTGGAGCAGGCCGCCCGGCTGTGGCAGAGCGGCGGCCCGGTGGAGGCCATCGCCCCCGGGGTGCGCGATGCCGTGCAGCAGCGCCTGTCGTTGCTGCCGGAGGCGGCGGTGCGGCTGCTGACCGTGGCGGCGGTGCTGGGGCGGGAGTTCCACCGCCGGCTGCTGGCGGCCGTCGCCGCCGAACCGGCCGCCGCCGTGGACCGGCTGCTGGAGCAGGCGGTGGCCGCCCGGCTGGCGGTGACGCTCGGCGGGGGCCGTTTCGCCTTCGTGCACGACCTGGTCCGCGAGACCCTCTACGCCACGCTCACCGAAACACAGGCCGCGCAAAAACATGCGGCGGTCGTGCGCGCCCTGGAGCGCTTCCCCGATCTGGCCGAACACCTGCTGCCCGCCGAGCTGGCCGCCCACGCCCATCGCGGACGCGGCGAGCTGGACCCGGCCGTGGTGGTCGACCACCTCATCGCGGCGGCCCGTCACGCCGGCGCCAGGATGGCCATCGACGAAAAACTCCAGCACCGCCGCCGCGCCCTGGACGTGGCCGCCGCGCTGGAGCCGCGGCGGCGGGCTCTGATCGCCTTGGACCTGGGCCGCGACCTGTACCACTACGGCGAGATCGGCCAGGCGCGGGCGATGCTGACGGACGCCGCCGCATGCGCCCGTCGGGCCGGCGACCCGGTGGTGACGGCACGGGTGGCGCTCACCCTGCACATCTACGCGGGGACCGGCGACGGCCCGTCCGATCCGGCGGAGGAGCTGCTGCGGGAGACCCACCGGGCGCTGGCCGGCGACATCGCGGGCCCGGTGCCGCTGGACCGGCTGGCCAGGGAGGTGACCGTGCTCGCGGCCGCCCGGGCCCGGGACGAACGCGACGACGACGCGCTGGCGTTCTTCCTGTGGACGCTGCACGACCTGATCTGGGGGCCCGGCACCGCCGCCGAGCGGGAGCGCCTCGCCCAGGAACTCTCGGAGCTGGGACGCCGCCTGTCCGACCCCGACATGACCTACTACGCCCTCTCGCTGCGCTGGGTGACGCTGCTGGAGCAGGGCGACCCCCGCTACCTGGACGCCCACGCGGAAATGCTCGCCATGAGCGAGCGCGAAGGGCTGCCCGGCCTGCGGATCGGCTCCCTGATCGACCGGAGCGTCATCGCGGGCATGCAGGGCCGGTTCGCCGAGGCCGAGGAACTGATCGCCGAGGCCGCCCGGCTCAGCGAGGCCCACGGCGGCGACCACTTCGGTTCGCTCCGCCACCTGCGGTGGATGCTGCACCACCTGCGGGGCCGCCCGGAGGAGGTGAAAGAGGCCGCCGCCTCGTGCCTGCCGGACGACGGCACGTACACCCGGCTGCTGAAAGCCCTCACGGCGGTGCAGCGGGAGGACCTGCCCACCGCGCGGCGCCACCTGGCGGAGCTCACCGCCCCCGGCAGGCAGGTCCAGGGCATGTTCATGCCGCTGCTGCTGCGGCTGCAGGCACAGGTCGCGGCGGCCACCGGCGATGCGGACCTGTGCGAGCGGACCCGCGCCGCGATCACCCCCCATCTCGGGCAGTGGGCGGTGGCCGTGTACGGGTGCGACGTCGGCGGCCCCTACCACCTGTGGCTGGCGATGGTGGACGCCGCCCAGCGGCGCTGGGAGGAGGCGATCGCCGGTTTCACCGCCGCCGTTTCCGCCGCCGACCGCCTCGGCGCCCGCCCCTGGTCGCTGCAGGCCCGCGTCGGCCTGGCCGAGACGCTGCTGGCCCGCGCCCACGCCACCGGCGACCGGGACGAGGAGGCCGAAAAACTCCTGGAGCAGGCCGAACGCGAGGCCGCCGAACTGGGCATGCGGCACCTGCTGCGCCGGATCCACCGCGCCCGCCGGACCCGCGGGCGTCCCGCGGCGAAGACCGCCACCGGCGAGTTCCGCTTCGACGGACGGGTCTGGGCACTGGCCTACGCGGGCCGCCGCGTCCACATGCCCGACGCCAAGGGCCTGCGCGACCTGCACACGCTGCTGTCGTCCCCCGGCGCGGACGTCCCCGCCACCCGCCTGGCCAACCCCGAGGGCGGCCCGGCCGTGGCGGCCGCCCGCGCCCTGGGCGGCGATCCCGTCCTCGACGAGGAGGCCAAGGCCCGCTACAGACGCCGCCTGGCCCACCTGGACGAGGAGATCGAACACGCCACCGCCGTCGGCGACGACGACCGCGCCGCCGCCTACGACCGCGAACGCGCCGCCCTGCTGGCCGAGCTGCACGCCGCCACCGCCCTGGCCGGCCGTCCCCGCCGTCTGGGCGATGAGGCCGAACGCGCCCGCAAGACCGTCACCGCCCGCATCCGCGACACCCTGCGCCGCCTGGACCGGCACCACCCCGAACTGGCCGCCCACCTGCGCCGCTCCGTCTCCACCGGCACCGCCTGCGCCTACCGCCCCGACCAGCAGGTCACCTGGCGCCTGTAGCGGATGCGGGCGGCGCAAGCCACCGGTCCGGCGGCATTCGGGGCACGCCGATTCGAGAGGTCCGTAGGGGGCCGGTCCTGGAAGCGGTCACGCGGGGTTCACCGAGGCACGGTGACGCTCGCAGTGCGCGGACCGCCCGGCAGGACGTCGCCGGATGCGGCCGGGCCGGCCGTTTCAGCTTGGCCGTCCGGACGTTTTCAGCGGACTTTGCCGGCCTGTTCTCGGCGGCTTGACTTGGAGTGCGCTCTAAGCGGAAGGCTGGACGCATGGACGAGGGGCTGACCATCGCCGAGGTCGCCGCGCGGACCGGTCTGAGCGCGCACACGCTGCGCTACTACGAGCGGGTGGGGCTGCTGAAGGCGCCGGCCCGCTCGGTCAACGGGCATCGCCGTTACCAGGCACGCGACCTGGAACGCATCCACCTGATCACCCGGTTGCGCGCCACCGGGATGCCGATCGCCGACATGCGGCGCTACTTCGCGCTGGTGGACATCGGCCCGCACACCGTGTCCGAGCGCAAGAGGCTGCTGCTGGAGCACCGGGCTCGGGTGGTGGAACAGATCAGGCAGCTGGACGCGGACCTCGCCCTCATCGATCAGAAGATCTCCAAGTACGAGCGACGCGAGGACGGCATGATGACGAGCACGCGCACGCTGGGCCGGGGGCTGGTCAGTTCGTCGCTGGGCCTGGGCTGCATGGGCATGAGCGACTTCTATGGGCCCGGCGACGAGAGCGAGGCGGTGGCGACCATCCACCGGGCGCTGGACCTGGGCATCACCCACCTGGACACCTCCGACATGTACGGGCCGTTCACCAACGAGCAACTGGTGGGCAAGGCCATCAAGGGACGCCGGGAGGAGGTGCTGCTGGCCACCAAGTTCGGCATCGAACGCCTGCCGGACGGCACGCGGGTCGGCGTCAACGGCCGCCCCGAATACGTGCGCAAATGCTGCGACGCCTCACTGCAGCGGCTGGGCGTGGACCACATCGACTTGTACTACCAGCACCGGGTGGACCCGTCGGTGCCCATCGAGGAGACCTGGGGCGCGCTGGCCGAACTGGTGCAGGCGGGCAAGGTGCGGCACCTGGGGATCTCCGAGGCGACCCCGCAGACGCTGCGCCGCGCCCACGCGGTGCACCCCATCACCGCCGGCCAGTACGAGTACTCGCTGTTCACCCGGGATCTGGAACAGGACGTCCTGCCGACGCTGCGGGAGCTGGGCATCGGCCTGGTGGCCTACAGCCCGCTGGGACGGGGCCTGCTGACCGGTGCGATCACCAGCCGGGACCAGCTGGCCGACGGCGACTTCCGCGCCGGCAACCCGCGCTTCCAGGAGGGCAACTTCGAACGGAACCTGGCGCTGGCCCAGCGGGTCCGGCAGATGGCCGAGGCCAAGGGCGTCACGGCGGCCCAGCTGGCGCTGGCGTGGGTGCTGGCCCGGGGCGAGGACATCGTCCCGATCCCCGGCACCAAGCGCCGCAGCCGCCTGGAGGAGAACGCCGCCGCCCGCGACATCGAACTGACCCGCGAGGACCTGGCCGCCCTGGAGGAGGCCGTCCCCGCCGACGCGGTGGCCGGCGACCGCTACCCCGACATGCGCACCGTCCGCCACTGACCGGCGGAGCCGTGGACGGCCACAGCAAAGAACGCCCGGCGTCCCCGCGGACGCCGGGCGTTCTCCGATCGGGCTACCTGCGGTTGTACAGCCGCATGGTCAGCGTCCCGAAGACCGCGGTCAGCACCCCGCCGGCGGCCAGGGTCCAGACGATCTCACCGCCGTCCACCCGGCCCGCCATCAGGCCGCGGACCGCCGCGACCAGGTGGGTGATGGGGTTGACGTCCACGAAGACCTGCAGCCAGCCGGGCATGGTCTGCGGGTCGACCAGGATGTTGGACAAAAAGGTCAGCGGGAACAGCACCAGCATGCTGACGCCCATCACCGCCTTGTCGGTGCGCAGCAGCAGCCCGAACATCGTCCACATCCACGACAGGGCGAAGGAGAAGGCCACCAGCAGCGCCATCCCGGCCAGCACCCCGGCGGGGCCGCCGCCGGGCCGGAAGCCCAGGATCAGCCCGAGCACGAGGATCACCGCCGCGCCCATGGAGTAGCGGAACATGTCGCCCAGCAGGTAGCCGACCATGGGCGCCGGGCGCCACATGGGGATGCTGCGGAAGCGGTCGAAGACGCCCTTGGAGACGTCGAGGTTGAGCGAGGTCCCGGTGTACATGGAGGTCATGACCACGCTCATCACCATGATCCCCGGCAGCAGGTACTGCAGGTACTCCCGCGGGGAGCCGGCCAGCGCGCCCCCGAACAGGTAGGTGAACATCAGCGTCATCATGATCGGGAACGCGGTGACGTCGAACAGCTGCTCGGGCACGTGCTTGATCTTCAGCATGGCCCGCCAGCCGAAGGTCAGCGAGGACGACAGCGCGCTGGGCCGGGGCGGGCGCGCGCCCCGCGACAGCACGGCGGCGATGGTCTCCGGCGCGGGGGAGTAATCCGGGGTCACGGCGGTGCCGGCGGTCACTCGGCCACCTCCTTGTCGGTCTGCTCGGCGGTGTCGGCGGGATGGCCGGTGAGGGCCAGGAACACCTCGTCCAGGCTGGGCTGGCCGAGGGAGAAGTCGTCCACGACGACGCCGGCGGCGTCCAGTTCCGCCAGCGCGCGGGACGCCTGCACCGAGGCGCGGGCGTCGCCGTTCATGATCCGGGCGGTCAGCGCCACCGGGTCGGCCTCCAGCTGCACCTCGGTCTCCAGCGCCCGCGCCAGCACCCGGCGGGCCTGCTCGCGCTGCCGGCGGTCGCGCAGCCGGACGTGCACCGAGCCGGCGCCCACCGACGACTTCAGCTCGCCCGGGGTGCCCTCGGCGATCACCTTGCCGCGGTCGATCACCGCGATCCGGTCGGCCAGCCGGTCGGCCTCCTCCAGGTACTGGGTGGTCAGCAGCACGGTGGTGCCGTGCGCCACCACCGCGCGCACGATGTCCCAGACCTGGTTGCGGCTGCGCGGGTCCAGCCCGGTGGTGGGCTCGTCCAAAAACAGCAGGTCGGGGGTGTTGAGGATGCTGGCGGCGATGTCCAGGCGGCGGCGCATCCCGCCGGAGTAGTGCTTGACCTGCCGGTCGGCGGCCTCGGTCAGCCCGAACGCCTCCAGCAGCGATGCCGCCCGCTCCCGCGCCGCCGCCTTGCGGTACCCCAGCAGCCGGCCCAGCAGCACCAGGTTCTCGGTGCCGGTCAGATCCTCGTCCACCGAGGCGTACTGGCCGGTCAGGCTGACGCGGGAGCGCACCGCGTCGGCCTCGCGCACCACGTCGTGGCCGAACACCCGGGCCGTTCCGCCGTCCGGGCGCAGCAGCGTGGCCAGCATCCGCACCGTGGTGGTCTTGCCCGCGCCGTTGGGCCCCAGCACGCCATAGACGGTGCCGGCGGGCACCACCAGGTCGATGCCGTCCACCGCGCGGGTGCCGCCGAACGTCTTGACCAGGCGTGAGGTCTCGATCGCCGGCACGGCGGACCGCTCGCCCGCGGCCGTGGCGCCCTCCTGATGGGTGCTTGTCGTCATCGGGTCTTCCTCGTCTCGGGTTCAGCAGACATAGGGGCGCGCGGCCCGGGCCTCGCGCAGCGCCAGGCCCCACCACACGAGCTGGTCGAGCATGGCCGCGGCGTCGTGCTCCGGGCCGTTTCGAGCGGGATCGCCGCCGCGCAGGTCGATGTGCACGGCGCTGCACATCGACACCATGTGCAGCCCGGTGAAGACCGAACGCAGCTGTTCGGCGGCGTGCAGCCCGGCGGACCGGTAGCCGTAGGAGACCAGGCCGACCGGTTTGGCCAGCCACTCGTCGTACACGCAGTCGATCGCCTGTTTGAGGGAGGCGGGAAAACTGCGGTTGTACTCCGGTGTCACCACCACGAACCCCTCGGCCCGTCCGATCAGCTCGGCGAAGCCGGTCATCTGCGGGGTGGCCGCCCCGGGCAGGCGGGCGGGCAGATCGTGCTCGGCCAGATCGACCACCTGCACCGCGATGTCGGCGCGTCGCTCGGCCAGGCCGGTGAACCAGCGCCGGATGCCGTCCCCGATCCGGCCCTCCCGGGTGCTGCCCACGATGACCGCGACCCGCAGCGGACCGCCGCCTTCGTCCAGGACCATCGGGCTCGCCTCCTCACCGCTCGGGCCCCTCACCCCGAAGGCGCGAGATCCGGCCGCCCTCCCGCTAGATGCGATCTAGCGGCCCCTGCCCGCCCGCCGGATGCCGCCGTCCCGGGTTTGAGGACGCCATGCCCCGTACGGGGCGATGCACCCGGCTCTTCCCAGGCTTAAGGCCGCGCGGCGAGAAGCTCATTCGGCGCGCTGCCCGGGAACGACCGGCTCCTGGGCCTGGGCACCGGTCCCCCGATAGCGGACGACACCCACGAGATCGTCCGGCCCGAGTCGATGCCGCACGCGGTTCTGTCAGGTCGCCTCGGCGGCGGGGCGGAGGGTGTTGTCCGGTGCGTCCAGCCAGATCGCCTGGCCTTTGGGGGTGACGGTGATGCCGAAGCGGTCTCGGCCGGGGCGTCCCCACTCCAGCCAGCGGAAGAAGATGTCCTCGACCTCGCTCCACAGGGCGCGGGGGCCGTACTGCAGGACGGTCGTCTCTCCGCTGCGCTCACGGGTGATCTGCGCCCCGCAGTCGGTCGTCCACAGCCATGCCTTGAAGTCGCCCTCGGCCGTGGTGACCCTGCTCGCCCCAAGATCGGGAAGCAGCCCGGCGATGGCGATGTCCAGGCCGGCGGAGGCGTGGAAGATCCTGCGGGGGTCGACCTGCGCGGTGCCCTCTTGGATCTCGCTCTGCGGACCGCCGTCGTCGGGCGGTCGCTGTGACCGCAGCCGCATGTAGGCGCACCCGCCGTGGAAACGGCCGATCGCGGTGCCGTCACGTCCCACCGTCAACCGCACCTGGTGACCGCCCTCGTACCACGGCATCCAGGGGAAGACGATGACACCGCCCGGACGGGTCTGCCGCACCCATGCGTGCGGGACGGTGACCACTCCGCAGGTGACGTGGACGCAGTCGAAGGGAGCACCGTCCGGATCTCCCTCGGCGCCATCGCCGACCAGCACCCGCACGTCGCGTCCGGTGGCCTTCAGGTTCGCCGCCGCCCGCTCGGCGATCTGGGCGTCCACCTCGATCGTGGTGACCTGCACACCGGGACGGGAGGCCAGCAGCGCCGCGGTCCACCCCGTCCCGGTGCCGATCTCCAGGACGCGGTCACCGTCGAACGGGTCCAGCAGCTCCAGGAACGTGGTGACGATGCCGGGCGCCGACAACGACGAGGACGCGCTGCCCCGGCCCGTGCCCGGATCGGTGGCCCCGTCATCGGCCTGGGTGATGATCGGCTGGTCGGCATAGGCGGCCTCCCACCAGCCGTCCGGGTCGGCGGCCAGGTCGATGCGGCGGCCGGACCCGTCCGGACCCTGTGCCCATGCGACCGGCGGGACGAACAGGTGCCGCGGCACCGCGTGCAGAGCCTGCCGCCATACCGGGTCGCTGAGCTGCCCGGTCGCCTCGAGCAGATCGGCCAGCCGGTCGATCCGTTCGGCGAAGTCGATCATTTCTCCCGCTTCCCGCCGCCCTGGGTCTGGGCGTCCCCCTGTTCTCTGGTGGGAGGCTTCGGCTCGAAGGGCTTGTCCTTCTTCGGTCCGCCCTCATGCTTGCCCATCGTCTGTGCTCCCTTCGATGTATTCGGTCGGAGTCCTGCCGAGCACGGCCCACCGGCGCACTTGCCGGGGCGACCGCTCCGCGACCGGCACGTCCCAGTGGACGGGCTCTGCTTCGGCGGCGGCAATGCGCTGTGCGATCACGCCGTCCCCAGCGAGAACAGGACTTCGATCCGCCGCCGGATGCCGCGTCCGTCCCGGGCCGCCGCTCGCCGGGGAGGAGGGCTCGCCCACCGGCTGGAGCCGGGCGGCATGAGTCGAAGGCCTTCTTGCCGGCCGGGACCTCTGAGGGCGAATGGCGTGGAGTGCTCCCGTCGGTTGGACCGGGCGGTCGCATACCGGGGAGCCGGTGGGCCGCTCTCTCGTCCAGGGCTTCGAGAAGGGGAGACGACGGCGCAGGGTGGGGACGTCCACTCGGCCGCTGCACCGGCCCCGGCCTCATCCGGCACAGTGCGCAGGGGAGGCGGCGGCACCGCGTGGGAGATCATCTGCGGGCATCGGTCGGCGCCTTGGCGGACGAGCCCGTCCGCCGAGGCGCTTTGGAGCAGTTCGACGGCTCGCGCACCGCCCGGCATGGCCCACCAGTGCCCCGTCCTGCTGCCGTACCAGATCGTCACCCCGGGGAACCGGGCCTGCAGCGCCCGGAGCGGTTCTCGCACCGCCTCCGGAATCCGCGCAGGGTCCGATAGGTTCGTCATCAGCCACGCTCCGGTCGTGGTCAGGCCTCGGAGCACGGTGCGTCACCACCGTCCGGGGCCGCTTCATCTACAGATGCCATCTGCCGGGGCCATCGCGGGGAATCTTGCTGTCACCGCCCCGGCACTTTCAGTGAATCAATGCCGTATGGCACACCCCAGGGGCATCATGAAAAGCACATGGGAGCAGACCGGAGCAGGTCCCCCGGAGGTGTGCCATGCCCCAGGCCCGTCATCGGACGCTGGGTGCCCGGCTGCGGGCGGAGCGGGAGCGCCGCCGGTGGACCAAACCGGAGATGGCCCGCCGTTTGCGCGAGGCCATCCCCGATCAGCAGCGGCCCGACCTCGACACGGTGCTCTCCTACGTCAAGCGCTGGGAGGCGGGCAAGGTCAGCGTCAGCGAGCGCTACCGCTTCGCCTACGCCACCGCCTTCGACATGGACCTAGACGAGCTGTTCGGCCCCGGGCAGGGTGCTCGACCGGCCGTGCCGGGCGTTCCGGTCGATCCATTCGGCGTGATCTGCCTGCCCGCCGGGAGCAGACGGCCGGTCGACGCCCGCTATGTCGAGTCGCTCCGGCAGGCCAACCAGGCGCTGGTACGGCTCGACACGCTGCACGGCGGCAGCACCCTGCTCCCACATGCCGTCCGTGTCTTCCGAGAGGCGCACCACAAAGTCGGCGTCGGCGCCCGCGATTCCCGGATTGAGCGCGACCTGCTGGCGGCCGCCGGGGAGACCGGCGAGATCGCGGCGTGGATCGCCTACGACGCCGGCCGGCAGACGACCTCACGGCAGCTCATCAACGAGGCGCTGCTGCTGTCCCGCCAGGCCGGCGACCGCGCCATGGAGCTGTTCGAGCTGGGCCATCTGAGCATGCTGTCGCTGCGTGCACGCCGCCCCGCCGAGGCGCTGAGAATCGCCGATGACCTCGCTGATGACGGCCGCCTGCCCCCTCGCGTGGCGGCGCTTTTCGAGATCCGCCGCGGCCGGGCGCTGGCGCAGATGGGCCAGGAGCACCGCGCGATGGCCGCCCTCGACAAGGCCCAGACGATGATCTCGGCCGGGATCGGCGCCCGCGATCCTCGCTGGACCTGGTGGGTCGACGACATGGAGATCCTCCGGCAACGGGGCGCGGCCCTGGCCCAGTTGGGCCGGTGGCGGCAGGTGCTTCCCCTCCGCGAAGAGGTCGTCGCACGAATGCGCGAAGGCCCCACCTACGCCAGGCTCGACCTGGCCGAACTGCTGGAGGCCCTGGTCCACGTCCGCGACTGGCCGCGGACGGAGGAAATCATCGGCGAGGCCACCGACCTCGCGGCCGCCCTCAGCCCCTGCCGCACCACCAGCCTGCTGCAAGAGACCGCCACGAGGATCATCCGCTCCCCAGGCGCGCCGTCCACCGTCACCGACGCCGCCGAGCACATCCGGCACCTCCTCGGCGACGCCCGGCAGCGCCATCCCCTGTGACCACGCCGAAAGACGTGACGGCCGAAACCCACCGTCGACCGCACCGCTCGTCTGGCGCCCTACCGTGACGTGCCCGCCGTCCGGGACTTCCAGCGGCGTCACCCGGTGCGGTGACGGCTACTTGCGCTTGGCCTTGGGTTGTTTGGCCATGACGGGGACCATGCGCAGGGCCAGGGCGGGGCACATGGCGACGGCGCGTTGGGCGTCGGTCTCCATCCAGCCGGGGATTTCGGCGTCCAGGACGACGGGGAAGCCGTAGCGGTCGAGCTGGATGAGTTCGGGGACCAGGTAGGCGCACAGGCCGTGGCCCTCGCAGCGGCTCCAGTCGATGGCGAACTTCGACTCGCCGCCGCCGGGGACCGGCAGCGGCAGCACACCGAAGCACGGCTGGCCGCAGGTGCCGTTGAGCTGGTGGATCTCGATGTCGCGGGCGAAGGTGTTCAGCGCCGACAGCGCGAAACGGGCGGTGCCGTCGGGGTGGGAGCAGGCGCCGCGGCCGCGGCCGATGCCGGCGGCGCGGCGCACCAGTTCGGGGCTGCCGGAGCCGTCCACCAGCGCCTCGAGGGAGCGGTACAGGTCGGGCAGGCCCAGCCGGCAGGGGCCGCACTGCCCGGCGGACTGGCCGGCCATGTAGGAGGCGATGCGGGCGACCTCCCGCAGCGGGCAGGTGCCCTCCGGCAGCGGCAGGATGATCCCGGCGCCCAGCGACCCGCCGACCGCCTGGAAACCGGCGCGGGAGACGATGGCGGTGCGGGCGGCCTCGGGGGTGATCCACTCGCCGTGGTAGCCGCCGACCAGGACGCCCTGGCCCGGCTGGACGCCGCACTGGGCGAAGACGCTCGCCAGCGGGGTGCCCAGCGGGCACTCCACGACGGTGGTGCCGCCGACGGTCAGCAAGGTGGTGCCCGGCTCGGAGTCGGTGCCGACCGAGGCGTACAGGTCGGGGCCGAGGGAGACCAGCACCGCAAGCTGGGCGAAGGTCTCGGTGTTGGACAGCAGGGTGGGACGGCCGTCCACGCCCGATTCGGCCGCCCGCACCTTGCGGCCCGGGGGGATGGGGGTCTCCCCGTTGATGGCGCGGATCACCGCGCCGCTCTCCCCGGAAATGAAGCGTTCGGGCAGCCGGACGACCTCGGCGGGCATCCGGCGTTCGACGATGGCGGCGCGCATCGAGCGGGCGGCGGTCTCGTCCTCGATCGCGATCACGATGTCGCGGGTGCCCAGCGCGGTCGCGGCGATCTGCGCGCCGTCCAGCACCAGGTGGGGGTTGCGGGTCAGCAGCACCTTGTCCTTTTTGCTGCCGGGTTCGCCTTCGGAGCCGTTGACCACGACCACCGCCCGCTTCTGGCGCCGGCCGCGGTGGTCGTCCTCCTCGCCGGGCAGCAGGAAGTCATCGACGTCGCCGGGACGGCCGACCTGCTTGGCCACGGCCATCAGCTTGCGGGCGAACGGGAAGGCCGCCCCGCCCCGGCCCCGGATGTCCACCGCTTCGGTGATCTTCAGCAGCTCCTCCAGGGTCGGCACCGCCAAGGCGCCGTGCAGCGCCCGGTGCCGGTCCAGATCGATCCGGTCGAACCTGTCAAAGCCCATGGTCAGCCGGGGGCTGCCGATGGTCGCGATGCTCACGGCGGTCATGCCCGTCCTCCGATCGTCCCGCCCGTCCCGGGAGTCTGCGGTGGTGTCGAGGTCGGGCCGGTCACGAGCCCGTGCCGCTGCAGGAACTGCACCAGGCGCTGCCCCAGCGGGGTCAGCACCAGGCCGCCGCCCGCGCACGTCCGGCACGTCACGTACTCGGCCTCCAGCGGCCGGGCCCGTTCGTGCTCGTCGATCGCGCGTTCGATGGCCGCCATCACGGTGGGGGCGTCGCCGCCCGAATGCCCCGTTGCGTAGGCGCGGCGGCGGCGCGGCAGGTCGTCCGGCGCCCGCACCACGGCGCCGCTCGCATCCAGCCGCATGCCGGAGGCCCGCTGGGCGGCCAGCGCCACCCTGCCCAGTTCCTCGGCGCGCTCGTGCCAGGCCTGCCAGGCCTCGCTGCGCACCTGCCCGGTGCCCGAGCAGGCCGGGCAGGTGGTCTCCAGCGCGGCCAGGAAACCGAACCACTGATCGGCCGGCCCGTCCGGCATCGTCATCGGATCCGTGACCTCACCTCTGCCGCCATCGCCCCTCGGTCGTGCCGACCCGTCGGGGGGTGGTACGCGGCCCGGCCCGGTGCGAGTTCAACGCCGACCGGTCACCGGGGGCTTTTCCGAGAACGCTTGACCCTTCCGGGCCGTGTGCTGCGTACCTCCTGGCGGATCACCCACCGCCTGCGGCCACTGTGAAGGAGCCGAGATGCACCAGGACCCGTTTCCCGGCGCCTGCACCGGACGTCACGCCCGCGGCCGGGACCATGAAGCGCTTGGGACCGGCTGGACGGCCGGCGCCCGTGACGGGGCGGGTTCTGCGGGCATGAGGCCCGGCGACGGCCGCGCCGCCTGGGGCGGCGGTTCGTGGGCCAACGACGGCCGCACCGCCACCTTGCGGGTCGCCGGCGGCTCGTGGGGCGATGACGCCCGTACCGCCGCTTTTTGGACCGGCACGTCGCAGGTGGTGGACGCGCGTACCTGCGGGGCGTGGGCGGACGGCCCCCAGGGCCGGTCGCGGGCGTCCCGGCGGCGCAGGAGGCGCAGGTGGCCGCGGGTGATGGCGGGGACGCTGGCGGTCGCGCTGGCCGCCGGGGCGGGGGCGGCCGGGATGCATCTGGCGGACGGGCGGTCGGCGAGGCCCTCGCCGCGGGCCGTCCCGGCGGCGGCCGACGCGCCCGGCGATCTGGCCGCCACCGTCTCGCGGGTGCAGCGCAGCGTGGTGTCCCTGCAGGTGCGCCGGGCCGGGTCCCGCGCCACCGGGTCGGGCTTCGTGTTCGACCGCCAAGGGCATGTGCTCACCAACGCCCATGTGGTCGCCGGCGGCGTGAGCGTCGTGGTGGAGATGCCCGACCGGCGGCAGCGGCGGGCCCGGGTGGTCGGCGTGGACGACGCCAACGACATCGCCGTCTTGTCGATCGGCGCGGCGGGGCTGCCGCCGCTGCCGGTGGGGCGCGTCGACCAGGTGCGGGTGGGCGAGCCGGTGCTGGCGTTCGGCTCGCCGCTGGGGCTGGCCGGGACGGTCACCTCCGGCATCGTCAGCGCCCTGGACCGCCGGGTGAGCATCGGCGGCGGGCGGACGCTGCGGGTGCTGCAGACCGACGCCTCCATCAACCCCGGCAACTCCGGCGGCCCGCTGGTGAACGCCCGCGGCCAGGTCATCGGCGTCAACACCGCCATCGCCACGCTGGGCCAGGGCCGCGCCGGCTCGATCGGCATCGGTTTCGCCATCCCCATCGACCGGGCGATGGCCCTGGCCGCGCGGCTGCTGAACTGAGGCGTCCGCCCCTGGAAGGGGCCGGGGATATCGTCGCGTTCATGAGTTTGGGCCGCGCCGACGCCGGCGGGACGCCGCGCGATGAACGGAACCCGGTGGTTTTGACGCCGAAGGACTCCCCGGTCACGCTCTTTGAGATCGCCGTCGATCCCACGTCCTGGGACGATCGGGAGAAGACGGCCACGGCGATCCGGCATCTGGCCCGGGAGGACCCGTCCCTCCAGGGGCGCATCGACCGCGAGACCGGCCGGGCCGTCATCGGCGGCGAAGACGCGCCGCGCCTGCAAGCCCTCATCGACCGGATGAGGAGAGAACACCGGGTCGACGCGGCGATCAGCGGGCCTCAGGTCGCCTACCGGAAGACCATCCGCCGCAAGGCCGGGCCGGTGGAGGTCACCTACAGCAAATAGACCGGAGGCGCGGCCCATTACGCCAGGGTGTGGCTCTCGGTGGAGCCGATCACGGACGGGACGGTCTATGAGTTCATCGACCGCCTCCCCGCCGGATGCGTCCCCGCCGAGTACGTCTCCGCGGTGGACGCCGGCTGCCGGGAGGCCATGCGGTTCAGCCCCCCGACCGGCCATCCGATGATCGGGGTGCGCGTCGCGCTGCTGGACGCCCGGGAGCATGAGATCGACTCCTGGGAGGGCTCCTTCCGGGTCGCCGGGGCCCTGGCGTTCCGGAAGGCGGTGCGGCAGGCGGCCCCCGTGCTGCTCGAACCGGTGATGGCCGTCGAGCTCACCGTCCCCGCCGGACGCCTGGACGGCGTCACCGCCGGCATCGAGGGCCGCCGTGGCGAAGTCCGCGCCGTGCGGGAACGCCCCGGCGCCCGGGTCGTGGACGCCCTGGTGCCGCTGGCGGAGATGGGCGGCCGCCCCGCACCGGCCGGCGGCGCGATGCGCTTCGACCACTACGCCGAGGTCCCCGCCCGCATCGCCGAGAAGCTCACGGAGCAGGGCGCCGCCGGGTGACCCCGGCCGTGGCCCGGTGCGGGCCCCGGCCGGGGTCAGGCCGCTCAGCCGGCCTTGATCTGGTACTCCTTGGCCAGGTCCGAGACCTGGGGCTCGCGGACGATCTTCAGCCCGCCGACGGTCTCCTTGTCCGGCTTGAGGATGTGGGTCTCGCGGGACGGGGGCTCGTTGACGTCGGTGAAGTCCATCTTGGTGCCGAAGCCGCCGTCCCAGCCGGAGGTGGAGCGGTGGGCGGAGATGATGCCCTCGCGGGTCAGGTCCTTGGCCGCGCACGCCTTCTTCAGCGCGTCACTGGTGATCATCGCGGTGACGAACCCGGCCATCACCCCGTTGTCCAGGGTGTCCTTGGGGTACTTGGCCTTGTAGTCGGCGATCAGCTTCTTCATCACCGGCAGGTCGGCGCTCAGCGGGCTGGAGGCCTGCATGACGTAGAAGTCCTTCAGCAGCGCCGGGGCGGCCGGGGTGGCCAGCAGCTGCGGGGCGAAGGAGGAGTTGCTGCCGATGAACGGCACGTCCAGGCCCTGGGAGAGCGCGACGCCCACGAACGAGGCGGTCTGCTTGGGGCTGACCGACAGCACCACGGCCTTGACGCCGGCCTCCTTCATCACCGCGACCTGGGAGCTCATGTCGGCGTCGGTGGCCTTGACCTTCTGCTCGACGACCTGCAGGCCCAGCTTCCCGGCGGCGAACTTGGAGCCGGCCAGGGAGTCCTCGCCGTACTCGCCCTCGACATAGACGTGGCCGATCTTGGCGCCGGACTTCAGGCCCTTCTCCTTGACCAGGAAGTCCACCCCGTTGATCACGTCCACGGCGTAGGTGGTGCCGGTCATCTGGATGGCCTTGCTGCCCAGCAGGTTCGGCGCCCAGGCCAGCACCAGCGTCAGCGGGCCGCCGGCGTCCAGCCGCTGCCGCACCGCGCTGACCGTGGCCGACCCGATGAAGTGCGGCAGCGCCGCGACCTTCGACTCCAGCTCGGTGTAGGCGGCCACGCTCTTTTGCACGTCGTAGCCCATGTCGCGCACCAGCGGCTCGACCGTGCGGCCGCAGATGCCGCCGGCGGCGTTGAGCTGCTCGAAGTGCAGCTGGGCGCCCTGGGAGATGCTCTTGCCGAGCGCCGCGTACGGGCCGGTCAGGTCGGTGATCATCCCGACGGTGATCTTGTCGTCGGTCACGCCCGGGCCGTACTTGACGCCGTCGGGGCCGGTCTTGGCGTCCCCGCCGCCGGCTTTGTCGCTGGCGCAGGACGTGGCGGTCAGCGCCAGCAGCGCCGCCGCGGCCACGCCGATCCGGGTTCGGAACCTGCTCATCGAGCACTCCTTGACTTGGAGGGGTGGGGGAGCCTGCCGGACAGCGCGCGCCGTGCCCGCGCGGCGAGCCCCAGCAGGCCGCCCGGCAGGAACAGGACCACGGCGACGACCGCGATGCCGTACAGCACCCGGGACGCCTCCGCGGGAGAGAAACCGCCGCTGCCGGGCGCGGCCACCAGCGGCAGCGCTTCGCTGTAGCGGCCCAGCACCTCCGGCAGCAGCGAGACGAAGGCCGCGCCGATCACGGCCCCGCCGACCGACCCCAGACCGCCGATGACGATCATCGCCAGGTAGTCCAGGGAGCGCAGCATGTCGAAGTAGCTCGGCACGGTCTGCTGGAAGGTCAGCGCCAGCAGCACCCCGGCCAGCCCGCCGTACATCGACGACAGCACGAACACCCCGGCCCGGTAGCGGGCCACCGGCACGCCCATCACCCCGGCGGCGGTCTCGTGGTCGCGGATGGTGTTCATGGCCCGGCCGGGCCGGTCGGCCAGCACGCCGCGGGCGAACCAGGCGGCCAGTGCCAGCAGCGCGGCGGCCAGCAGCCACAGCTTCTCGGCGGCGCCGAACGGCACGCCCAGCAGCACCACCTGCGGGTCGTCGGCGAAGACGAACCCGAAGATCTCCAGCGGCGGCACCGGCCGTCCGTTGTAGCCGCCGGTGACCGGGCCGGCGTTGAACAGCACGTGCTGGCCCAGGAAGATCAGCGCCAGGGTGGCGATGCCCAGGTAGGCGCCTTTGAGCCGCCCGGCGATCGGGCTGAACAGCCCGCCGGCCGCCCCGGCCAGCGCGACCGCCAGCACCGCCGCCAGCGGGGTGGGCAGGCCCAGCCCGCCCAGCCCGCCCTCCGGTTCGGCGGCCAGGTAGACGTAGCCGTAGGCGCCGACCGCCAGGAAGAAGGCGTGCCCCATCGACAGCTGCCCGGTCGCGCCGGTCAGCAGGTTGATGCCGATGGCGCCGATGGCGGCGGCCATGGCGAACACCCCGGCGGTCAGCCAGAAGCTCTCCAGGTAGAAGGGCGCCACTACCGCGGCCACCGCCACGGCCGCCCAGACGATCGCTTTGAACGCGGGCATCTCAGACACGGGTCAGCTCCCGGGTGCCCAGCAGCCCGGCCGGGCGGACGAGCAGGATGACGATCATGACGAGGAAGGGCGCGACGTCCCCGATCCCGCGGCCCAGGAAGGACAGCTCGCTCTGGTAGCCGGTGGCCAGCGACTCGGTGACGCCCACGATCAGCCCGCCCACCAGGGCCCCGGTGGTGGAGTCCAGCCCGCCCAGGATCGCCGCGGGGAACGCCTTCATGGCGGCGGAGGCGGTGGTCCGGTCCAGTCCCGGGGTGGGGAAGACCGCCAGGAACAGCGCGGCGACCGCGGCCAGCGCCCCGGCGACCGCCCAGGCGCTCAGCGACACCCGGCTCAGCCGCACCCCCATCAGCGCGGCGGTCTCCCCGTCCTCGGCGGCGGCCCGCATGGCCACGCCCCAGCCGGTGTACTTGAACGCCAGCAGGAACGTGGTGATCAGCGCGGCCGCCACCACCAGGGCCACCACCCTGGTCTGCGCGATGGACACCGGCCCCAGGTGCACCACCCGGCTGCCCCACGGGTCGCCCATCGCCAGCACGTCGGTGCCGATCCGCCGGGTCAGCTCGGTGACCAGGACGATGTCGACGCCGATGGTGACGATCGCCAGCACGCTGTGCGAGGCGGCCTTGGAACGGCGGATCACGCAGAACTCGATCAGCGCGCCCAGCAGCGCCGCCGCGGCGATGCCCGCCGCCAGCGCCGCCCAGAACCCGATCCGCGGGTGCAGCTCGGCCACGATGAAGCCGCCGGCCAGCAGCAGCGAGGCGTGCGCGAAGTTCACCACCTCACTGGCCTTGAAGATGATCACGAACCCCAGGGCGATCAGCGCGTACACCGCCCCGATGGACACGCCGTTCAGCAGCAGTTCGGCGAAGGTTGTCACGTCCCCTCCTTGCGGAGCGCGGCGCCCTCGTCGCCGGCGGCGCCCAGGTAGGCGCGGATGACCTCGGGGTCGCGCTGGACCTCGGCGGGGGTGCCGTCGGCGATGCGGCGGCCGAAGTCCAGCACGGTGACCGCGTCGGCCAGCCGCATGACCATGCCCATGTCGTGCTCGACCAGCAGCACCGAGATGCCCAGGTCGCGCCGGACGGCGGAGATCAGCGCGGCCATCTTTCGCCGCTCGCCGCCGTTCATCCCGGCCACCGGCTCGTCCAGCAGCAGCAGCTTGGGCTCCATGCACAGGGCGCGGGCCAGCTCCACCCGCTTTTGCACCCCGTACGGCAGCAGCCCCACCGGCATCGGCAGGTATTCGCTCAGCCCGACGAAGGCGGCGATCTCGGCGACCCGGGCCGAGTGGGCGGCGGCCTCGCGGCGGGCGCGCGGCAGGCGCAGCCCGGCCGACAGGAACCCGGTGCGGGTCAGCCGGTGCCGGCCCAGCATCAGGTTGTCGGCCACCGACAGCAGCGGCGACAGCGCGATGTTCTGGAAGGTGCGGGCCACGCCGAGCGCGGCGATCTTGTGCGGGGGCAGCCCGGTCAGCTCGGTGCCGCCGAACTTCACGCTGCCAAAGGTGGCCTTGTAGACGCCCGACAGCACGTTGAAGCAGGTGGACTTGCCCGCTCCGTTGGGCCCGATGAGGGCGTGGATGCTGCCCGGACGCACGGTGAAGCTCACCGAGTCCAGGGCCACCAGCCCGGAGAACCGGACGGTGACGTCCCTGACCTGCAGCTCGGCAGGCGCGCTCATGGCGTCCACCTGCTCAGCGCCGGACGGGCGGTCTCCTCGGCCCGCTCCTCCTCGCCGGGGCCCGTCTCGCCCAGGTAGCGGCGGCGCACTTCGTCGCTGGCGGCCAGCTTTGCGGCCGGGCCGGACATGGTCACCTCGCCGACCTCCAGCACGTAGGCGTGGGAGGCCAGCGACAGCGCCAGCGCGGCGTTCTGCTCCACCAGCAGCACGGTGGTGCCCTGGGCGTTGATCTCGCGGATGGTGTCGGCGATGCGGGCGGCCATCAGCGGGGCCAGCCCGAGGGTGGGCTCGTCCAGCAGCAGCAGGGAGGGCCGGGCCATCAGCGCCCGCCCGATGGCGAGCATCTGCTGCTCACCGCCCGACAGCAGCCCGGCGCGCTGCCCGGCCCGCTCGGCCAGCACCGGGAACAGCTCCAGCACCCGCCTGCGGGCGGCGGCCGCCGCCTTGCGCCCGCGCACGCCCAGCGCCCCGGCGCGCAGGTTCTCCGCCACGGTCATCCGGGTGAAGATTCGCCGGCCCTCGGGCACCTGGGTCACGCCGCGGGCCACCACCGCCGCCGGGCTCAGCCCCGACAGCCGGCGGCCGGCGTATTCGATCTCGCCGGCGCTGATGGTGCCGCGGTGAAAGCGCAGGGTTCCCGAGATCGCGCGCAGCAGCGTCGATTTGCCCGCTCCGTTGGCGCCCAGCACGGCCACCACCGAGCCGGGCGGGGCCTGCAGCGACACTCCGCGCAGCGCCCGGACCGGCCCGTAGCCGACGTGCAGGCCGCTGATGCGCAGGCCGCCGGCGCCGTCGGGGGGCAGGGGCTCCTCGGCGTCCATCCAAGATCCTCCGTGGGGTGTGTGGTACGACACACAAACCCGCGGCCGAAAGGGGCGTCCAGACTCCGGCGGCAACTGGAGACCGATGCACATCCGCACGTCGGGAGGGGTTGCGGGGGACTGTGCGGATGCACAACGCTGGGATAACTTTTTCGGCCGAACGACATTCGGTTTGGGAGGGCCTCGTGCCGAGTCCGGTACTGACCCGAGCAGAGATCCGCACGGTGATGCGGACGGTGGCCGCCCGGCTGCTGGAGCAGGTTCCCCAACTGGCCGACCGGCTGCTGACCGAGCTGCGCTCCACCGAGAACGCCTACCGCCGGATCCCCGAGGCCGAGCACCGCCGGGACCTGGAGCAGGGGTTCCGCGCCGGCATCGGCGCGGTCATGCAGGCCTGGCCGGAGCGGCGCGACCTGTCCCACGCCATGGAGGTCGGCGCCCGCCGCGCCGAACAGGGCGTCCCGCTGGACTCACTGCTGCGCGGCTACCGGCTGGCCACCCAGATCACCTGGGAGGCCATGGTGGACGTGGTGACCGCCGAATACCCCGAGGCCGCCGCCGCGCTGCTGCGCGGGGCGGGACGGCTGTGGCACGGCGTCGACCGGCAGGCGGTGGTCGCCGCCGACGCCTACCGGCGCCGGGAGAGCGAGCTGCGCAGCCGCCGCGCCGAACGCGCCCAGGCCCTGCTGGACGCGCTGCTGGAGGGCCGCGCCGACACCGCGGTGGTGCGGGACGCCGCGGCCGCCCTGCAGGTGCCGCAGTTCGGCCGCTACCTGGTGGTGGCCACCCGCGCCGACGGCTGCGCCCGCCCCGAACTGTCCCGCCGTCCCGCCGAGGCGGCCGGGCTGCGGCTGCTGTGGCGCACCCGCCCCGACTGCGAGCTGGTGGTCGTCGCCCTGGCCGACCGGGACCCCGACAAGGCGCTGGCCGCGCTGCGGCCGGCGCTGCCCGGCCGGGCCGGGGTCAGCCCCGTGGTGGAGGGCCTGCCGGAGCTGAGCGAGGCCCGCCGCTACGCCGTCCTGGCGCTGCGCACCTGCCGGGAGGGCGAAGTCGTCCACCTGGACGAACGGCTCCCGGCGGTGCTCTCGGTCACCCAGCCCGACCTGGCCGAACGCCTGGTGAACGCGGTGCTGCGGCCCATCTTGGAACTCGACCCCCACGACCGGGACACCCTGCTGGCCACCCTGTCGTGCTGGCTGGAATGCGAAGGGTCGGTGGCCCGCACCGCCGCGACCCTCTACTGCCACCGCAACACGGTCTTCAACCGCCTCCGCCGCATCGAGACGCTGACCGGCCGCTCCCCGGACCGCCCCCGCCAGGTGATGGAACTGACCCTCGCCCTCGACGCCTACCACATCCTCGCCACCCCTGAACGAGAGGCCGGCTGACACGGCCCCCGTTCGAACCGGCCCTCCGCAGGGAACAAGCCGTCAACGGCGTCCATGACCGCACAGCGGCGGCGGGACTTTCGAAACCGGTGCCTCGAAAGTCCCGCCGCCCCGTGACCTACGGCCCTACCGGGGCGGCGTCGGCGGTGATGACCTGGAATCGGGACGGCTCACTCAGGGGGCGAGATGAAACCTAAGCCGGTGAACGACACCCGCGGCGATACCGGACGGTTCGCCGAGGACGCCCGCTTCGCCGTCGAGGCCGCCCGGTGGGCCCCGTCGGTCTACAACACCCAGCCCTGGACGTTCGGGATCGGGGAGGGGCGCATCAGCCTGCGCGCCGACGCCGACCGCAGGCTGGATGTGGCCGACCCCGACGGCCGGGAGATGCTGATCAGCTGCGGCGCGGCGCTGTTCAACCTGGTCTTGGCGCTGCGCTACCGGGGGTATGCGCCGCGCGTGCGGCTGCTGCCCGAACCCGACCGGCCCCACCTGCTGGCCGATGTGGACGTGACCGAGCCCGCCGAAGGCCCCGCCGGCCCCGACGTGGTCCGGCTGTATGAGCAGGTGCGGGAGCGGCGCACCCACCGCGGCCCGTTCCGCCCCCACCAGGTGCCCGCCGGGCTGCTGGCCACGCTGCGGGAGGAGGCGCGGCGGGAGGGCGCTGCGCTGCACGTGATCACCGACGAGCACGCCCGGGCGGCGCTGGCCGCGCTGACCGGGGCGGCCGAGCACCTGGGCCGGGCCGACCCGGCCCGCAACGCCGAGATCATCCGGTGGGCGCCCCCGCCGCACAGCAGCCGGCCGGACGGCGTCCACGCCGAGGCCTACCCCCGCGAGCCCGAACGGGCCCGGCCGGACTTCCCCGGCCGGGACTTCGCCCGCGGACAGGGCTGGGGGAGCGATGCGCCCTCCGGCGACGCCGCCCGGGGAGCGGCCACCGGCGTGGTCGTCCTGCTCACCACGGCCGCGGACACTCCCGCGGACTGGCTGCGCGCCGGCCAGGCGATGCAGCGCGTCCTGCTGCGGGCCCACGCCGAGGAGGGCCTGTCGGCCGCCTTCCACACCCAGGCGCTGGAGTTCCCGGAGCTGCGGGAGGTCATCCGCACCCGGTTGTGCGACGGGGCGAACCCGCAGATGCTGCTGCGGCTGGGAGTGACCGACACCCGCTACCGGACCGTGCGCCGTCCCCTCGGCGAACTGCTCCACCAAGAGTGAGGAGCCGCGCGCGAGCCGCCGGAGGAGGGTCAGCGGGTCCGGCGGGGATTAAGCCTGGCCAAGGCGGCGTCCCACTCGGCGGCGCGCAGCCGGTCGGTGTGCTGGCGGACCAGCATGTAGGCGATCAGCAGCAGCAGCCCGGAGGCCAGCACGGCGCCGGCGGCCGTGGCGGCGGTTTCGAAGACGGTGCGCCGGTGCGAGCGGGGCGGATCGGCGGGCCGGCCCGAGTCGTCCACCCACACCCGCCTGGTCTCACCGGGGCGGATCTGCGGGCTCCACGCCGCGGCCGTCCCGGTGCGGGCCGAGCCGTCCGGCTCGGTCCAGCGCACCCGCACCACATACCGGGCCACGGCGTCGGGACCGCCGGCTTCCGGGCGGCTCAGCGCGGTCGCCACGACCTGGTGCCGCACGGCCCGCTCCTGCCGCTCGGCCCGCACGCCGTCCTGGTAGACCGGCCCGGCGGCCAGCACCGCCACCGTGCTGCCGAGCACCACGAACAGCACCGTCAGCAGCAGCCCGGCCGACCACTGGAGCCGGTCGACGCCGCGCCGCAGCTCATTGCGATCGAAACCCAGCCGCCTGCGCAGGCGGTGCAGCCGTTCGATCGCGCCGGAAGCCCTCATGCTCTTCCTCCCCGCGTCCCCGCGCCCTCCTTGGCGTCCCCCCGACGCTAGGGCCGCAAGGACCTTCCAGGTCAGGGCCGGGTTTCCCGACACCAAGGGACCAAAGTCCCTTTGCCCCGTCTCGGGGACGGCTCACCGAAGACGCGAAAACGGCGTGCAAGTGATCTCGGCTCGGCTGCGCGCGGCGGCCCGTCCCCGCGCCCCGGCGATCTCCTCCTGCGCCGGCAGCGGCGTGACCAGCGGCGAGTCGGGCCCGGCGGTGACCGCCCGGCGCAGCGCCCCGGTGAAAGGCGGCCGGCCTCCGGGCCGGGCCTGCGGCACCTCGGCGAGCATCTGGTCGTCGGCGGGGCGCGGCCGCCCGGTCGGGAACTCCCGCTCGCGGGGCTGCGGCCCGCCGCGCACCGGCTCGTGCAGCGGTGCGATCCCCTGCGCACCGGGCGCCGCCGTCCGCACCTGCCCGGCGATCGACAAGGCGGTGGACCGGGGCGACTTCGACGAGATCGCCGTGCACGGGCTGCCCGCCCACGACCTGTTCATCCAGGCGCTGCTGGACCTGGGATTCCGGTTCGAGAAGTCCGACACCGAGTTCGCCGAGTTCGAGCTCACCAAAGGGATGCACACCCTGCCGTGCTCCCAGCAGCTGGAATTCTTCTTCCCCGCGGGGTACGGCGGGTGGAGCCACCAGAACCTGGAAATAGGCGTCCTCACCGGAGCCGACTCATTCCACCTGATCATCGGCCCCTACGGTCCCTACCGGTTCGAGTACGAGGGACTGACCGAGGAATTCTTCCCCCAGTGGCTGGAGGAGCACTTCCGTTCCCAGTGGGGAGTGGGCGGGTAGCAGCCGCTGCGGCTTTTGAGCACGTCCACGAGGCCGACGACGGCCTCGCCGGGAGCAAGACCGAAGCCACACGGCGGCCTTCTGGGCCGCGCCGGGGGCGGTGAGCCTTTTCAACACGCCGTCCCACAGGTTGCGTGCGGGGCGGTGAGGTCAGGGGCGACGCTGTGACCTGTATGTCATGACTTCGGACGCCGCCTGGGTCTCCGTCCCGGCCCGCACGTGTTGAAAAGGTTCACTGCCAGTAGTCGCGGCGGGGGAGCCGCAGCCACACATCGGGTGGGCCGGTGACCGCGCGGGCGTCGGTCAGCCGCAGCCCCGCGTAGGCGCACGCGTACCCCACCGCATCGTCCTGATAGAGGAAGGACAGCAGGACCTCCCGAGAGGAGGCGTCAGGGCCGGGAGGAGCACCGGGAATCAGATCCCAGTCCTCCAGCACGCCGTCCCGGCAGATGCTGCCCTGATCGCCGCTCTTGGGATTGGCGTACATCCCGTAGCAGACGGTGCCCGCCGACAACGCCTTCAGCACCCCGGGCATCTGCGGGGCGTACCCCCACGGCTGGGTGATGACGCACCCGCCGGACACGTCGGTGGCGCCCACGATGGTCAGGCCGTCCTCCCCGTCCAGCCGGTGGGACCACGGATCGGCCAGGAAGGAACCGGGACCGGTGTCGGTGATCGGCGTGGCCTGCAGCCGCCGCGCGGCCTCGGCCGCGTCGATACCGGCCACGCACGCCACGCCCATGCCGATGTAGTCGGAGACATCGCCCAGCACGGCGACCATGCGCCGGGCCTCGGCCACCGCGGCGGACTCGGCGGGCGACAGGCCGCTTCGCCCTTCCGGCAGGGGGAACAGGTCGGGGTTCGGGCCGGCCAGGGCGAGCCGTCCGGGCGGCCAGCCGGCCATCATCGGCCGCCACGGGTCGGCGCCCGCTTCGGCCAGCACGCGGGCGTTGCCGAAGCAGCGGGCGAAGACGGCCTCCCACAGCGCCGTGCGCCCCATGTACTCGGCGTCGATGTCACGGGCCCGCGCGGCCAGCTCGGCGACCGCCTCCGGGGACCCCAGCTCGGCCGCCACGTGCAGCACCGGCCGGCCGCCCCAGATCCGGGCGTCGGGATCGGCCCCCGCCTCCAGCCGGGCGCGGATGGTGTCCGGATCCTCCCAGTCCCACCGGGCCACTCCCGTCCAGTCGTTCTTCTCAGCGGCCATGGCGCCCCCTGGGGTCCACGCACCCGACAGCATGATCATTTTCAACCTACCGTTTCTTTGTGGCGGCGCGCGAGCACCTCACGGCCAGGGCTGCGGTGTTTCCTGAGGGGCCTTAGGGAGACGGAAAAAGAACCCTTCGCGCATCGGGACGGGCCCCGGCGCTATTAATTCCGCCGACGTTCACCCGATGGATGGAGAATTCTGTCCAACACCCGTCCTCAAAAATCTGGGAGCAGAAGTCTTGAAAGCACGTCCTACCCGTAGGTGACCTGAGGAAACAGGGTGGTGAACGAGTTCGGCGGCGGAGAAGCGGCATGAGCGCCCGAAAGGAGGGGCCGCGACGGGAAGGACGCGGCACGCGACGCCGCCGGACCGGACCTGCGCTGCAGCATCAGTGAACCTTTTTCAACACGTGGTCTTGGGCGCCGCAGACGGGAGCCCTTGCGGCATCCAAGGTCACGACGTTGCAGGTCACGGCATTGCCGCCGGCTCCATCTGCGGGAACGTCGTGTTGAAAGAGGTTTGGTGACGACCGGCACCGGCTCGCCTTGGACGGCCTCCCCGCCGCCGCGTGAGGATCCCAGGGCGCGGCGGTCAGCGCTCGCGGACCAGCAGCGGCTGGGTGACCTCGCCGAGATAGCCGGTGAGGTCGCTCATGGTGGCGTGCGCGACGCCCAGCCCGTCGTCGGACAGGCGGGTGCGGGCGGCCATGTGCACCCACTCGCCCTCGGGAAGGCGCCCCAACGTGGCGGTCATGGTCGGCGGGATGGACAGCCACTGCCGCATCGGCAGCGCCAGGGATATCCCGTTGGCCGAGTCGGCGACGATCAGCGCCCGCGCCAGGCCGGTCGGCTTCTCCCCGGCGATCAGGGGGATGCGCACCCGCGTCCACACCTCCGCATGGCCGGAGGTCTCGCCGAGGCCGTGGGTGTGCCGCCACTCGATGGCCTGGCCATAGCCCCAGCCGTCCAGGTCGGGGTCGTGCCAGTCCTCCTGGGCCTCAGGCAGCGGCGGCGGCGGGTCGAACGGGGCGCCGGCGGCCGGGGGCGTCGGGCCGGTGGCGATGTGCCAGGCGCGGGCGATCACCGCCGGCCGGTCGTCGACGATCATCGTCGCCTCCGCCAGCGCGATCTGCCGTCCCGGACGCAGCGTGGACACCTCGATGCGCAGCCGGCGGCGCGGGATGGGGCCGAGGAAGTCCACCGAGATCCGGGCCAGCCGCATGCCGGGTGCGGCGGTGGCGTCCAGCTCGTGCGCCAGCAGCGCCGTGGGCGGCCCGCCGTGCTGGGCGTCGGGCGACCACGGGCTTTCGGTGGCGCGGGTGGGCTCGTAGCAGCCGTCCCCGAGGGGCAGATAGAAGGCTTCCGGCAGATCGCTCATGGGACGATTTTTGTGCATGCCGGAATCTGCGTTGACCGGCGGCCCCTCCTCGCGCCGTCCACGAAGGGCGCAGGTCAGCGCACCGCCGGGACGAGGGCGCGCTCCTTCAGCAGGGCCAGCGCCCCCTCCACGGCCTGCCGGACCCGCACCGGGTCGGTCTCGGTGACCACCACCCCGTAGACCATGCGCTGGGCCAGCAGCACGTCGTCGGCGGTGAGCGCGGGGTCCACCAGCCCGGCCGCCCGGGCGCGCGGCAGCGTCGCCTCCACCAGCGCCAGCAGCCGCCGGTCGTCCCCCCGGTCGGGCAGGGCGCGCCGGGCGTCCACGACCATCTCCACGAACGCCGACTCGGCGATGGTCATCTCCAGCAGCCGCGACCACAGCCGCCCGAAGGCCCCCTCGCCCGGGTCGGCGGCGATGGCCTCCAGCTCGGCGAAGTTCTCCTCGAACACCGCGAACGCCAGGTCCAGCCGGGTGGGGAAGTGCCGGTACAGCACCCCCTGGCCGACCCCGGCCTCCCGGGCGATCGTGCTCAGCGGCACCCGGTAGCCGCGTTCGGTGAACAGACGGCGGGCGGCGTCCAAGATCGCGCGGCGGTTGCCGGCGGCGGCGGCCGGACCTCGATTGCCCCTGCGTGACGTGGCGGGCACATCCGCAGCATACTCTTCCGGACAAAGGTGTCCGGTTAGGTGAAGGAGCGGCCGATGTCCCAACCCGGCAACCAGTCCTTTGATCACACCTATGACGTCGTGGTGGTCGGCAGCGGCGGCGCCGGATTCGCCACCGCCCTGGGCGCCGCCGACGAGGGCCTGAGCGTGGTGATCCTGGAGGGCACCGACAAATGGGGCGGCAGCACGGCGATGTCCGGCGGCGGCCTGTGGATGCCCAACAACCCCCTCATGCGGCGGGCCGGCGTCGCCGACTCCCGCGAAGAGGCCCTGGCCTACATGGAGGCCACGATCGGCGACGTGGGCCGCGCCACCTCCCGGGAACGCAAGGAGGCCTTCGTCGACGGGGTGGACGACTTCGTCACCACGGCCGAAAAGTACGGCATGCGCTTTGTGCGCGCCACCGACTACCCCGACTACTACCCCGAGCTGCCCGGCGGCAAGATCGGCCGTTCCATCGAGGTCGAGCCGTTCGACTCCAAGCGGATCGGCCACTGGTGGGACAGCTGCCGCGCGGCCCTCCCGGTGCCGATCAAGACCGATGACGTGTGGCTGCTGTCGCGGGCCTGGTCCACCCCGGGCGGCTTCGCACGCGGCGCCCGTTTCGTGTTCCGGGCGCTGGGCGGCGTGGCGCGCGGCCGGCGCCTGGTCGGCATCGGCGCCGGGCTGGCCTGCTCGTTCCTGGAGGCGGTGGTGCTGCGCCAGAGCGTGCCGCTGTGGCTGAACGCGCCGCTGGAGGAACTGCTGGTCGACGGCGACCGCGTGGTCGGCGTCCGCACCCGGCGGCACGGCCGCCAGATCACCGTCGGCGCCCGGCGCGGCGTCATGCTCGCCGCCGGCGGTTTTGAGCACAACGCCAAGTGGCGGCGCAAGTACCAGGGCATCGACGGCTCCCCCTCCGGCAACCCCGGCAACCTCGGCCGCGCCATCGAGCTGGCCCAGTCCGTCGGCGCCGCCCTGGAACTGATGGACGAGGCCTGGTGGGGCGCCTCGGTGGCCCCCGTCCCCGGCGGCACCCCCGCCTTCATCGTCGGCGAGCGCTCCCTGCCGTACTCGATCATGGTGGACGCCAAGGGCGACCGCTTCGCCAACGAGTCCGAGTCGTACGTCGATTTGGGCCACCACATGCTCGAACACGACAAGGACGGCCCCTACTGGCTCATCGCCGACGCCCGGCACGCCCGCCGCTACATGCGCAGCTTCGCCATGGACCCCCGGGTCAACAAGGCCATGGCCGAGGCCGGGATCATGGTGAAGGCCGCCACGCTGGGCGAGCTGGCCGTCCGGATCGGCGTGGAACCGGCCCGCCTGCAGGCCACCGTCGAACGCTTCAACGGCTTCGCCCGCTGCGGCATCGACGGCGACTTCGGCCGCGGCAACTCCGCCTACGACCGCTACTACGGCGACCCCACCGTCCGCCCCAACCCGTGCCTGGGGCCGCTGGAGAAGCCCCCGTTCACCGCGTTCAAGGTCGTCATCGGCGACCTGGGCACCAAGGGCGGCGTGGTCACCGACGCCGACGCCCGCGCCCTGCGCGAAGACGGCTCGGTCATCGAGGGCCTGTACGCCGCGGGCAACACCTCCGCCTCGGTCATGGGCCGCACCTACCCCGGCCCGGGCTCCACCATCGGCCCCGCCACCGTCTTCGGCCTCCGCGCCGCCCGCCACATGGCCCGCAACCGCACCTGACGAACCGCCCGCAAAGGCCATGAGTCTTTTTCAGCATGCCGTCCCCGCAGGTCACATGCGGGGACAGCGCAGTCAGGACGGAGCCGTGACCTGCGATGTCATGACCTTGAGGACCGCTTGGGCCTCCGTCCCGGCCCGCTGAGAGCGCATGTTGACAAGGCTCGCTGGACGGCCCCTCCCGTTCTCGGGGAGGGGCCGTCCAGCGTATGGGCTGGGAGAAGCACCTCGTTCGGAGGGCGGCGTCCTCGGCCGGCTGTCCGGGCTTCCGGCCTTCATGAGCCTTCCAGTACGGATGGGGGCACCTTGCCGGCGTAAAAGCGGATCTTGTTGCTGCGCGGCCGGTAGACCGTGACGGTCAGCCGGAAGGGCTTGCCGTCCTGGTCGTAGGCGGTGCGGGAGTGCTCGATCACGGCCAGGCTGTCGCGGGAGAGACCGAAGAACTCCGCCTCATCGCGGTGCGGGGGCCGGGCGTCGAACTCATCCAGGTAGCCGACCTGCACGAAACCGAGCTCGGCCAGGTAGGCCACATGCCCTTGCTCGATGTCCTCCCCGTTCAGCAGCAGGGGAGCTTTGAGGGCCAGTTCCAGGGTGAAGTAGGAGTACTGCAGGGAGTTGGGCTCCCCGTCGATGAAGCGCCGCTGCTTGCGCTGCACGATCTGCACCCGCTGGTCCGGGGGGAGCCCGAAGGCCTCCAGCTGCCAGGGCTCGGCCGGGCCGACGGTGACCTCCGGCAGGTCCCAGGTGGCCTGAAAGCCCTGGCGTTCGGCCTCCTGCCGAAACGCCCGGCCCTCCCCGCCGCCCATCCGGGATTCGGCCGGCACCTGCGGCATGTCCAGTTCCCGGTCGTTGAGGGTGATGGTCAGCGGTCTGCGGCGGGGCAGCACGAAGGTGCCCTCCCGGGGGCGGGTCTGGACCCGGCCGCTTTTGCGCAGCTCGCTGAGGGCGTCTTTGACCGTGCTCGTGGAGACCTTCCACCTGGCCGCCAGTTCGCTTTCGGTGGGCAGCCGGTCACCGGCCTTGAGCGTGCCTTCCTCGATCTGCCGTTGCAGGTCTTTGGCGATCTGGAGGTACTTGGGCAGGGCGTCCGCCATGATCAACTCTCATTCCCATCAGAGGCGCGGAACCCATCAGAGGGGTTGGTTCCTCTGTCGGGTTTTACCGCTCTTGCTTGGGAGGCATTCCTCGTCAAAAGACCTGAAGGGAAGTCCACAGGAGAGCTCGTGGAGAGGCGGGCCGGTGTGCTCACTCAATGCCCCGTGCCCTGCTCGGGCGACCCCACGCTGCCCAGGTCGGGAACCGGCTTCGGGGCACGCCCGTGAACTGCGGAAACGGTCTTCTGAAGAAGAGCGGGACCTTCTTTCCGAGTGCGGTGATCAGCCTTCGCCCCCGAGCGTCGGGGAGTCTTTTCAACAGGTGGCCCTGGAGGGCCGGGACGGGGCTTCGGCGGTGTCCGAGGCCACGGCATCGTCCCTGACTGCGATGTCTCCGTATGCGTCCTGCGGGAACGGTGCGTTGGAAACCAGCGCACACCGACAGTGGACGCTGTCCAGGGGAGGAGCAGGCCTGGGGAAGCGACACGCCCATCCGCTTGGAACCGCTGGATCTTGATCGGTGCGCAACAGGGTTTCACGACGGGACGGAGCACGCACCCATGTCGCACGGCCTTCCGGAGGCCTCTCGGCCCTGGTGGGCCGCCACCAGGGCTTCTGTTTTCCAGCGGCGCCGATCGCCGGGAAACGCCGACGTGCCGTGCGTGATGCCGAACTCGCCGGCATCACACTGTGGTGAATGTTCCGCGGTGTTTTTGGCGGAGGAGTTCTTTTTGGACTTTGCCCATCGCATTGCGGGGGAGTTCCGCCTCGATGAAAACGCGCTTGGGCTGCTTGTAGCGGGCCAGTCTCCCGTTGAGGGCGTCGATGATCGAGTTCGGGTCGAGTTCGGCTCCCGGCAGGGGGGTGACGATCGCGATGACCCCTTCGCCGAAGTCGGGGTGCGGGACGCCGACCACGGCGCTCTCCTTGACGCCCGGCAGGGAGTCGATCTCTGTTTCGACCTCTTTGGGGTAGACGTTGTAGCCGCCGGAGATGATGAGGTCCTTGCTCCGGCCGACTATGTGGATCTGGCCTTCGGCGTCCAGCATGCCCAGGTCGCCGGTGATGAAGAAGCCGTCCGGGCGCATGTCCTGCGCGGTCTTGTCCGGGGCCCGCCAGTAGCCGTCGAAAAGGTTGGGGCCGCGCACCTCGATGACGCCGATCTCGCCGGCCGGTAGCACCTCGCCCGTCGCCGGGTCGGCTATCCGCACCTGGACGTCCGGCAGAGGGAAACCGACCGAACCGGGACGGCGCTCCCCGTGGTAAGGGTGCGAAGAGATCACCAGGGTCTCGGTCATGCCGTAGCGTTCCAGAATGGCGTGACCGGTCCGCTCTTTGAAACGCCGGTGGGTTTCGGGCAGCAAGGGCGCCGAACCCGACACGAACAGCCGCACGCCCTTCACCGCGGCCTGGTCCAGCTCCCGCCGTTCGAGAAGCCGCGTGTAGAAGGTCGGCACCCCCATCATCACCGTGCAGCGGGGCAGCCAGGCCATGACCTGGGCCGCGTCGAACTTCTTCAAAAAGACCATGGAGGCGCCCGCGGCGAGCACCGTGTTGGTCGAGATGAACAGGCCGTGGGCGTGGAAGATCGGCAGAGCGTGCAGCAGCACGTCCTCAGGGCCGAATTCCCAGATCCGGGCGAGGGCCGCCGCGTTCGAGGCGAGCACCCGGCGGCTGAGCACGGCCCCCTTCGGCCGTCCGGTGGTCCCGGAGGTGTACAGCATCGCGGCGGGGGCGTCCAGGTCGAACCGGGCCTGCTCGCGGTGGGGCGGGGCCGTGCGCGCGGCGGCCGAAAGCGTGCCGCCGTCCCCCAGCGTCTCGACCGGCACCCCGGGCGCCACGGCCTTGGGACGGTCGGCCTCCTGGTCCAGGACGAGCAGGGCGGGGTCTGCGTCCTGGAGGAAGTACTCCAGCTCGGCCGGGGTGTAGGCGGTGTTCAGCGGGGTGTAGATCGCGCCGATCCGCAGGCACGCCAGGCACAGCGCCAGCGCCTCGGGCGACTTGCCGGCCTGCACGACCACCCGGTCGGCCGCCTTGACGCCGGCCTGCCGCAGCGCCCCGCCGTAGCCGGCCACCAGCTCGTCGAAGTGGCCGTAGGTCAGGGCCGAGCCGTCCTCCAGCAGCAGGAACCTTCGGTCCGGGCTGCGATCGGCGTGCGTTGAGAGCCACTCGTCGGGCCCTTTGAGCATCGTGCTTCCTCCATCGCGCCCGTCATGACCTGGTCGGCTCCTATGATGATGGCTCGCCGATCAAGTCAACGAGAGGGAGTGCATGGCCACCAAGGTCGTCCTGGTCGACGACATCGACGGGCACGAAGGGGAGGACGTCGCCAAGCGGGATTTCGAGGTAGCCGGCGCCCAGTTCACCATCGACCTGGGGGACGCCAACTACAAGAAGCTCACCGAGGTGCTTGAGGCGCTCGCCCCCTACCTGGAGAAGGCGACCACCGTCAAGCGCGCCACCCGCGCCCGCAAGAGCGCCGACGCCGCTCCTCGGCTCCGGGGTTACTCCAACACCGATGTCCGCCAGTGGGCCCAGGCCCAGGGCATCGAGCTCAGCGAGCGGGGCAAGATCCCCGACGAGGTCTACGAGCAGTTCATCGCTGCTCACCCGGACGCCAAGCCCGAAGGGTGAATCTCACCGCCCGTTCCTGATCCGGCGGCCCTCTCTTCCTGACGCGCGGATCACGGGCACCCGCTGACGTCCTCCCCCGCCGTGGGGAGGACGTCAGCGGCGGCCGGTGCCGAGAGCGCCCGGCCGCGACGACGATCGACACGGCCCGGCTGACGGGAAACCCACCCGGCCCCTTTTCGGTTTGAACGGACGTTCAGCACCGGCGGTGGTGCGCTCACCGGGCCGGACACAGCCGCATCCCCGGGACGGCAGGGCCTGGGACTGCTTCGGACGTCTCGTACCGAATCCGGCGATGCAGATCTGGCCCGGGCGGCCGGGACCGCCGCATGCGAAGGGGATGCATCCCACCGAACCTTTCCGCCGCACCGTCTCCGCAGGTCGAGACGGGGACGTCGCGGCGCCGGACACCTGCAAGACCCCGTCCGCGGCGTCTTGGGCCATGCGTTAAAAGGGGCCAGTGAACCTTTTTCAACACGTGGTCCAAGGCACCGGGGACGGGAGCCCCGATGGCCTCCACTGCCGCGACGTTGCAGGTCACGGCATCGTCCCAGACTGCGATGCCCCCGTCCCGACCTGCGGAGACGGCGTGTTGAAAAAGGTTCAGTGAAAAGGCTCACCGCAAGGCGCATGTCGGCCGGGCTTTCGGTGGACCCCGTATATGTTGAGCGGGTGTTCAAGGCGACCATAGACTGAGGCGCGAGCATGGAGGCGGTGGTGGAGTCGACCGGGAAACGACGGCGGTCCGCGGCCGCCTCATCGGGCAGCAGCGTGGTGCTGCCCGGCGACGACCCCACCGCGGCCGCGATCCTGCAGGCGGCCGTGGAGGTGATGGCCCGGCACGGCTACCACGGCACCTCGGTGCGCGACCTGGCCGAGGCCGCCGGGGTCAGCCCGGGGCTGATCTACCACCACTTCGGCTCCAAGCACGACCTGCTGGTCACCATCCTGGACCGCTGCATGGACCGCCTGGTGGAGAGCACCGAGGAGGCCCTGTTCCACGCCGGGGACGACCCCGCCGACCGGCTGCGCGCCATCGTCGGCCAGCACGTGCTGGCCCACACCCGTTTCCGCCGCGAGAGCCTGCTGGGCAACACCGAGCTGCGCAGCCTCTCCCCCCAGGCCCGCCGCCTGATCGTCGCCAAACGCGACACCCAGCAGCGCATGTTCGACCGCGTCGTCCGCGACGGCGTCGTGCGCGGCGTGTTCACCACGCCCCACCCCAAGGAGGCCTCCCGCATGATCGTCACCGCCTGCACGGCCGTGGCGACCTGGTTCCGGGAGACCGGCCCCCAGACGCCGGAGGAGATCGCCGCCATCTACCAGCGCATGGCCCTCGATACGGTCGGCTACCGGGAGCCCCACGCCCTCTCCTGAACCGCCGACACGGGACTTTTGAACGGCTGCCGTTCAAGCGGGGAGCAACGTTCACCGTCCGGCGAAGCGGGCCGGGGAAAACACGCCCTAGGGCCGGTGTGCGGCCTTCGAGGTGGGTGGCTGGAGGGGGCCGGAGTTTTCTGGGCTGCTGGCGCGGGGCCGCTGGACCGGCACGCGGCCGCCCCTGGGACCGGGAGCGGCGTTCAGCGTCCGGTGAAGCGGGGCTTGCGGCGCTCCAAGAACGCGGCGACGCCCTCGGCGCGCTCTTCGGAGGCGAAGCGCTCCTCCAGCGCCGCCCGTGTGGCCTGCAGGTGCTCGCGCAGGCCGGTCGCCGTCCCCTCCAGCACCAGCCGCTCGATCCGCCTCAGCGCGAACGCAGAGGATCCGGTGATCGCGGCGGCCAGTTCCCGGGCCGCCCGGGGCAGCTCCTCGGGCTCGACGACCCCGGCGACGAAGCCGGGCTCCAGCGCCTCCCGCGCCTGCAGGTCGGCGCCGGTGTCCAGCAGCCGCAGAACCCGATCTGCCGGGGCGGCGGCCAGGTGCCCGCCCCGGTGTCGGACACCGGGCCGCGGTGGGCGAAGTTCCACCGGGAGCGCGCCCGGGTCGAGGCGATGCGCAGATCGGCCTGAGCGGCGAACTCGGTGCCCATGCCGTCCACGGCGGTGGTCACCGACTTCGGGCAGCCCATCAGCAGCGGCACCCCGGAGCGCCTCGATGCGTCCCCGGTCCGCGTGAGAGCGGGAAGCCAGGTCGATCCCGGTGCAGAAAGCGCCCGGCACACCCGTGACCAGCACGACGGCGACCTCGGGATCGGCGCCGGCGCGGGCGATGCGGCCGCAGAACTCCTCCGGCATCGCATGCGTCATGGCGCCGGGCTTGTCCGGACGGTCGATGGTCACGGCGGCGATGCGGTCGGCCGCCTCGTGGCGGATCCCTCTCCAGGGCCCCCGCCCTCTTCCCCGGCGTCGGCGGCGGTGCCATGCTAACTGAACGATCGTTCAGGAGGGATTGTGGATTTCGAGCTTCCCGAGCGGCTGGTCCGGCTGCTGGCCGATCTCGACGACTTCATTGAGCGGGAGATCAAACCGCTGCAGGAACAGGACGACAACGAGCGCTTCTTCGACCATCGCCGCGAGTACGCCCGCACCGACTTCGACAACGGCGGCGTGCCGCGCCGGGAGTGGGAGGAGCTGCTGGAGGAGATGTTCCGGCGCGCCGACGCGGCCGGCTGGCTGCGCTACGGCCTGCCCAAGGAGGCCGGCGGCTCCGGCGGCAGCAACCTGGACATGGCGGTGATCCGCGAGCACCTGGCGCGCAAGGGCCTGGGCCTGCACAACGACCTGCAGAACGAGGCCTCGGTGGTGGGCAACTTCCCGTTCGCCCACATGCTGCTGGAGTTCGGCACGCCCGAGCAGATCGAGGAATTCCTGGAGCCGATGCTGGCCCGCAAAAAGCGCATCGGCTTCGGCCTCACCGAGCCCGACCACGGCAGCGACGCCACCTGGATGGAGACCACCGCGGTCCGCGACGGCGACGACTGGATCATCAACGGGGTCAAGCGCTTCAACTCCGGCATGCACTCGGCCACCCACGATGTGGTCTTCGCCAGGACCTCCGGCAAGCCCGGCGACGCCGGCGGCATCACCGCCTTCATCGTCCCCACCGACGCCCCCGGCCTGACCGTGGACTTCCACTGGTGGACGCTCAACATGCCCACCGACCACGCCGAGGTGACCTTGCGGGACGTGCGCGTGCCGAACTCGGCGATCCTCGGCGAAGAGGGCGAGGGCCTGGCGGTGGCCCAGGCGTTCGTGCACGAGAACCGCATCCGCCAGGCCGCCTCCAGCCTGGGCGCCGGCCAGTACTGCATCGACCGCAGCGTCGAGTACGCCCTGCAGCGCAAGACCTTCGGGCAGCCGCTGGCCACCCGGCAGGCCATCCAGTGGCCGCTGGTGGAGCTGCAGACCGAGGCGGAGATGCTGCGCTGGCTGATCCGCAAGACCGCCTGGGACCTGGACCGGGTGCCGCACCTGGAGATCAGCGACAAGGTCTCGATGTGCAACTACCGCGCCAACCGCTTCGTCTGCGAGGCGGCCGACCGCGCCATGCAGATCCACGGCGGGCTCGGCTACACCCGCCACACCCCCTTCGAGCACATCTACCGCCACCACCGCCGCTACCGGATCACCGAGGGCGCCGAGGAGATCCAGATGCGCAAGGTCGCCGGCTACCTGTTCGGCTTCGCCGGCCCGCGCAAGAGGGCCCGCTGAGCGCCGCCCGGCCCGGACGGGAGGTTCGCCCGTCCGGGCCGTTGTGAACGCTCCGGAGGATTTTTCCGCATTACGGGTGGGTATAGAGAGCAGAATGCGGGCCGAAAGAAACGGCACGGCCGAGTATTGACCGCGCCGCCCGGCGCGACTTAGTGTCGAACGACCGTTCAACCGGGAGATTTTCCCAGTCTCCGGAAGGGCTGAACCATGGTCAGTGCCGTTCCCACCCCCACCGCCCCGGCGGCGTGCCCCCGCGACCTCGGCAAGGAGCGGTCGGCATGACGACCGCAGAGCACCGGACCGCCGGCGGGCTGCGCGCAGAACTGATGGCCCGCCTCACCGCCCCGGGCGCGCCCTTTGAGATCGTCGAGCGGGAGATCAGAGGCGTCCCCATGCGGGTCTACTCCGGCGGCCCGCAGACCTGGCGGGACGTGCTGCTGGCCGGCCGGGGCTTCGCCGACCGGGACTGCCTGGTCTACGGCGACCAGCGCTGGACCTATGCCGAGCACCTGCGGCAGGTGGCCGGCCTGTCCCGCCTCCTGCTGGAGGAATACGGCCTGCGCAAGGGCGACCGGGTGGCGATCGCCATGCGCAACTACCCCGAATGGTCGGTGATCTTCTACGCCGTCCAGGCCGCGGGCCTGGTGGCGGTGCCGCTGAACGCCTGGTGGACCGGTGGCGAGCTGCACCACGCGCTGGAGGACTGCGGCGCCCGGCTCATCGTCGCCGACGCCGAACGCGCCGCACTGATCGCCCCCTACCTGGCCGGCCTCGGCGACGTCCCGCTGATCGAGGTGCGCGGCGGGGCCGAACCCGCGCCCGGAGCCCGGCGCTGGGAGGACGTGCTGGCCTCCCTCGACCCGGACGCCGCCCTGCCCGAGGTGGACATAGCGCCCGAGGACGACTCCACCATCCTCTACACCTCCGGCACCACCGGATGGCCCAAGGGCGCGGTGGGCACCCACCGCAACCACTGCACCAACCTGTTCAACATGCTGCTGGCGGTCACCGTCGGCGCGATGGTCGCCAACGGCGGGCAGCCCCCGGCGCTCGACCCTGACGCCCCTCAGCCCGGCACCCTGTGCACCTTCCCGTTCTTCCACATCGCCGGCATCAGCGTGCTGGGCTTTGCGTCCCTGACCGGCGCCAAGCTGGCCTCCCAGTACAAGTGGGACCTGGCGGAGGCGCGGGAGCTGATCCGCCGCGAGCAGCTCACCTCCGTGGCGGGCGTGCCCACCGTGATGCGCCAGATCGTCGAGGACGCCGCCGCCGACCCCGCCCCCTACACCACGCTGTCGGGCGTGACCATGGGCGGCACGTCGATCCCGCCCGACCTGATCAACCGCATCGACGCCAACTTCGCCTCCGCGGTCTCCCCGGGCGCCGGCTACGGCCTCACCGAGACCACCTCGACCGTGGTGTCCAACAGCGGCGCCGACTACGTGGCGCGTCCCGACAGCGTCGGACGCTGCATGCCCGGCACCGACGTGCGGGTGGTCGACCCGGAGACCGGGCGGGACCTGCCCGACGGGCGGATCGGGGAGCTGTGGTTCCGCGGCCCCAACATCGTCCGCGGCTACTGGAACAACCCCAAGGCCACGGCCGAGGCGTTCGTCGACGGCTGGTTCCGCAGCGGCGACCTGGGCAAGGTCGAGGACGGCTGGGTGTATGTGGTCGACCGCCTCAAGGACGTGATCATCCGCGGCGGGGAGAACATCTACTGCGCCGAGGTGGAGGCGGCGCTGTTCGAGCACCCCGACGTCAGCGACGCGGCCCTGGTGGGCGTGCCGCACGAGACGCTCGGCGAGGAGGCGGTGGCGGTCGTCCAGCTGCGCCCCGGCGTCCAGCCGGGCCCGCAGGCCGCCGAGGACCTGCGCCGCCATGTCGCCGCCCGGCTCGCCGCCTTCAAGGTGCCCGCGCACGTGGTCTTCCGGGACGAGCCCTTGCCGCGCACCCCCAGCGGGAAGGTCCTCAAACGCGACCTGCGCGGCCCGGTGGCCGAACAGGTCCGCTCGGGGAAGGCGAACTAGGGCGTGTCGCCGAAGTAGCCGCACGGAGCCCGGCGGGACGCCGTCGGACACGGCCGGGCCGGGCCGGTGCTTGCGGGACCTCGGCGACAGGTCGCAAAACGGGCCCGCGGGAACGGGAAGCCGTGCCCGCGCCGGCCGTTCCACGTGGCCGGCCCGTCCCCGCTGCGGACGGGCCGGCCACGTCCGCCCGGGCGCATGGCCGGCGGCGGCCGTTGGGACCATGAGCACGCCGGGTACGGCCACCGGGCCCGACGACTGTGAGGAGATGGATGAGCACGTCTTTGTTCGACCTGTCCGGCCACACCGCCCTGATCACCGGGGGCAACTCCGGGATCGGCCTGGGCATGGCCCACGGCCTGGCCCAGTGCGGCGCCAACGTCTGCATCTGGGGCACCAACGTCGAACGCAACGAGGCCGCGGTCCGGGAATTGTCCAAGCACGGCACCCAGGTGGCGGCGATCCGCTGCGACGTCGGCGATGAGGACTCCGTCAACGCGGCCTTCGCCGAGACGCTGGAACGCTTCGGCCGGGTCGACTCCTGCTTCGCCAACGCGGGCGTGAGCGGCATCGGCACCCCGTTCATCAAGACCTCGCTGGAGGAGTTCCGCAGGGTCTTGCGCGTCAATCTGGACGGCGCCTTCCTCACCCTGCGCGCCGCCGCGGCCCACATGGTCGAACGCGGCGGCGGTGGCGTGCTGGTGGGCACCTCCAGCGTCTCCGCCATCCACGGCGCCCCCGCCAACCAGGCCTATGCCGCCAGCAAGGCCGGCCTGGCCGCGCTGATCAGGGGATGCGCGGTGGAGCTGGCCCGCTACGGCATCAACGCCCACGCGATCGTCGCGGGCTGGACCGAGACCCCCATGGCCGCTCCCGTCCTGCACAACCCCAAGTTCGAAAGCAACGTCATGAAGCGGATGCCGCAGCGCCGCTGGGGCCGTCCCGACGACTTCGCCCGCCTGGCGGTCTACCTGGCCGGCGGCGTCGGCGGCTTCCACACCGGCGACACCATCGTGGTGGACGGCGCCTACTCCATCTTCTGACGGGCGCGGCGCTCCCTGCGGCCGAAAAACGAGCGGCCCGGGTCAGGGGCGGGGACCCGGGCCGGGGCGAGACGGCTCAAGCGTAGAGGGACCTGCCGGTCTCCAGCAGGGACTTCAGGTCGCTGAGGACCTGGCTCCAGCCGCCGCCGGCGTCCGGGGCCGCGCCGGAGACCTGGGCGGCGGTCTTCGGCGCGCCGGTGACGTCGTGGGTGACGGTCAGCCGGCAGACGCCGCTGCCGTCGTCTTCGATCTCGTAGGTCAGCCGCGTGTAGTCCTCGCCGAGGAACAGCGGCCGCCAGGTCTGCACCAGCTTGCGCGGCGGGTCGGCCTCGATGACCTCCCCGTCGATGATCACCTCGGGGGCGCCGCCGGCCTTCATCTCCTCGCTGGCCAGCCCGCGGAACGCCCCGCCGGGCCGCAGCTCGTACTCCACGGGCGCGCGGTAGCCGAACCGCACGGCCCACTCGGGCTTGGTGATGGCCTCCCAGATGGCCTCCGCGGTGGCCCGGATGTACACCCGGTACACCTGCACGGTCCTGTCGGCGGTGTCGGTCGCGGTCATGTGCTGGGCCTCCAGTTCGTGCTTGAGGTCGGCGAGCGCGGACGCCCTCCGCTCGGTGTACTTGCCGATCCACCGGTCGTGGATCAGCCGGATCGGCACCGGGTTGAGGAAGTGGAGCTTCTCCCGGCCCGACCGCCGGGTGACCACCAGCCCCGCCTCCTCCAGCACCCGCAGGTGCTTGGCCACGCCGAACCGGCTCATGTCCACCTCCGACTCCAGCTCCGTGAGCGTCCGCCCGTCCCGCTGAAACAGCAGGTCGAGCAGGAACCGCCGGGTCGGATCGGCCAGCGCCTTGAACGTCGGCTCGTCGTCGGTCACACCCCCAGAATATGAGACCTTTTGGTCACATATCAACCGTGCTTGAGCCCGGCTTCACGTGAATGGCACGTAGTAGGCCCCAAGGCCCATGGGCCGCGATGCCTGTCCCACAGGTCCCACAGGTGAGCAGGCCCTGTCGTGGGCGGCAGCCGCAGTCAGGGGCGAGGCTGGGACCTGGAAGGCCCCGGAGACCGTCGAGCAGAAGGGCCGGCCGTGAGATCGCGCCGGCTCCTCATCGCACGCTGTCCCTGCTCGCCGATATCATCCCTGGTCACCGCCGATTGTCCGGAGATCGGTGGTGAACGGGTGGCGGATGGTGAGATGGAGGGGTCGTCCTGGACGCGCCTGCTTCCCGCGCGGAACTTGTCGCCGCATGGCGTAACAAACGCAACGCCAGGATTGCGGCGATCAAGTCCGGCAAAGGGGGTGGTGACCCCGTCACTCAGGGATGGGCCGCGCTGGGGGTCCGGGGTGAGGACACCATCAAAGAGCTGCGCCGGGTGCTCTCGGAGGTGCTCGAGCACAAGTCTCTTCCTCCCAACGCGCAGACCGTGGTCAAGCAGTCTCTCGACGGTGCGCCTGAGCCGGCCCTCCCCGAAGCCGTCAAGACGGTGCTCGCAGCTCTCGCCCCCGAGCACATCGTCCGCTACCTCGACGAGCTGCTCCAAGCCGGAATGCCCTGGATGACCGATGTGGGGCGCCGCCGGGTCCAGCTGCTCTCTCTTGAGCATCCGAAGGCCGGCAGCATCCGCCTGCCCGGTGAGGACGTGCTCGACGGCTCCGTCGACTGGCGGATCTATCTGGCGGCCCTCGGGCATCCAACACCTGTTTCCACGGCCGAAATCCTGCAGGTGGTACCGGATGTGCCGCTGTCGGTCGTGGACGATTTCATTGAGCTGGGGCTGCTCGGCAGCGACGACCGGCCCTGGCGCCTCCGCGATGACAAGAGCGAGCGCACCTACCTCAAGGCCCGCCTGGCCCCGAAGAAGATCGGGAGAGCGGACGCGGTTGCGCTCGGCTGGGACGAGATGGAGCGCCGCCACCGCTTCCTGGAAGGGGAGGACCTGGACGACGGGGACGACTTGTTCTCCCTCCTCGCCTCCTTCTGGCGCGGCGAACCGGACATCTCCCTGCGCACTCGCCTGCCTGTGGAGGCGCGTGTCATATACGACCAGATCATCGTCGGGGCGCAGGTCGGCAGGTGGCCCGAGCACATCACCACCGACCGGGGACTGTGGGCGCTGCTGGCAGCGCTCTGGGTACCAGGCGGCATCGTCAACCCCGAAAACAGCGAGTTTCATGTATGGCGAGCGCTCTATAACAGCTACCGCTGGATTCTGATGGGCTGGCTCGACAAGGCCCGGGTGCAGGTCCAGCACTTGCTGAAGGCCGCTGACAAGTCCGCCTCCGGAGAGGGGATCAAGATATCCGCCGACCTCTGTGCGGAGGCCTACAACATGGGCGCCTATCTGGCTCTGGAGAATGAGGAGCTGGAACTGGCGGTCAAGTTGCTGAGGCGGATACGGAAACAGAGCCCCGCCCTTACGGAGAATTTGAAGTACCTGCGCCGTCGCCGCGCCACCCTGATCAACGATCGTGACCATTGGGAGAATCCCTACCTCATGCTGGGGGTCCCGCACGGCGACCCCGACTGGGAGGACCAATGGCGTGCGCTGCGCAAGCAGTTGAATGGCGACATCGACAGGCTGACCCGGATCAACTCCGCCAAGCGGAGGCTGAGCCATGCCAAGCGGAATGGCGGCCAGTTCTATGTCCTCCCACTCGATGAGCGCGTACTGCTGACTCCCCGGAAACGTTCGGCGGTGCTGCTGCCGGAAGCCGAACCCCTGCAGCGCCGCACTCCACAAAGCGGCCCAGAGGAGCTGGCCGGGCTGCGGGCCGGGGCGATCCGGGCGCTGCTGGACGAATTCACCTCTCACCCCTCCATAGCCGAAGAAAGCAACTAATGAACCACCAGGACAAGGGAACCGGAAAGTCTGACCGCAAACAGCAGGGTTCCCGGCGGAAGCATGGGGCGAAGCCAGGGGGAATCGAAGACCACCGGGTGGCCATAGAGATCACCGAACAGCTGGATCGCGAGGTGGAACGCCGCCTCCTCGAATTGAGCAAGGAGCTGAAGAAGTTCATACGCAGTGAAGTGCGCAGCCGGCTCGAGCGCCTCGCCGTGCAGCCGAAGGAAGACGAGCCGGTTGAGCGAGAGGATTTGCGCCGGGAGCGAGCCGAGCTCGAGAAACGGCTGCGCAGTGAAATGGAGTCCCGCCTTCAAGTCATTGCCGAGCAGCGGGTTCAGCTCGACCTTAATCTCGTATTGCAGAGATTCGCCCAACGTGCTGCCGAACTCCTGGCCGAGGTCGATCCATCGGCTTCAAGAGGGCTGAGCGGGCAGGTGAGCGGTGTACTTCGCCAGGCCGTCCTAGAGGCATTTCGTAATCGCAAACAGCACCTGTCTCACCTGACAAAGATTGAACGCGTGGTTCGCGAAGGGGATTTGGATCGGCTTCCCCAGTTGCTTGACGAGTTCTTTGTCGAAGCGGGTGTGAAGAAAATCTCTGACCCCAAGCACGGCGCTCACTTCTTCAAGGCGGAAAACAGCCCCGAAGGCAAGCTCTACCTACAGGTCACAGAACCGGCCTATGTCGATGAGTTCACCGGGAAGATCATCCGAGCGGGACGCCTGAAGCACGTGGCCGAGCCGCCGTTCCTTGTGGGAAGTGGTGGTGAAGCGGGCGAGAGGAGCACTGAATCGTGACCACCGGAATCGACTTCGGCACCACCAACTCCGTGGTCGCGCAGTGGAACGGCGACGATGTCGAGGTGCTGGCACTCGACAGTGAGCATCTCGAGGACGAGTGGTTCTACCCCTCCTTTGAGTACCTCTTTCCCACCATCGCCGGGGAGAGTTCTCTTCGGCTGGGCACTCTGTTCGGCTGGGAGGCCAAGCTCCGGTCGAACCGGGTGATCGAGGCGTGCAAGCGGATGCTCGCCAGTGACGGCGGGGTCCAGTTGCGGGATAGGCGAGTGTCGGCGACCACGGTCGCGGCCGGTGTCTTCCGTGCCATGCGGGAGCGGGCCGTAAGCAACCTCACCACGATCGACAGCGCCGTCATCACGGTTCCGGCCAACGCCAAGGGAGGCGCCCGCTACCGCACGCGGGCCGCGGCCCGGGCCGCCGGGATCGCGGTCAAGACACTGCTCAATGAACCCACCGCCGCCGCGCTCTCCTACATGCACGACATCCAGGAAGAGGGCACCATCATGGTGTTCGACTGGGGCGGCGGCACCATCGACGTCACCGTCTTGGAGCACAAGGACGGCGTTTTCGAAGAACGGGCCTCACGCGGCGTCACCCAGCTGGGCGGGCTGGAGATCGATAAGAAACTCCGTGAGCTCATCGTCAGGAAGATCGGCAAAGAGCCGGAACTGTCGGCGGAGGAGAACCGGCAGTTCGAGCTCGCAGTGGAGCGGACCAAGATCCGGCTCTCCACGGAGGAGAGCGTCCTGACCAGGATTCCCGGCAGCAGCAAATTGATCGAGGTGACGCGGCCCGAGCTGGAGGAACAGATCAGGCACCTGGTCGAGGCCGCCCTGCAGCCGGCCCGCATGTGCCTCAATGACCTGGGCATGGACCCGACCGGAATCACCGACATCCTCATGATCGGTGGCACCAGCCAGATGCCGTGCGTGCGCCGCGCCGTGGAGCGGATGATGGACACCGAGACGGTGCCTGCCGAGATCTGCCACCCCATGACCGCCGTCGCCAGGGGCGCGGCCATCGCCGCTGCGATTATGGACGGGGAGCTCGACAGCATCCTGCAGGTGTCCTCCATGTACGCGCTGGGCACGACCGCCAAGCGGAACTCAGACGGGCGGAGGGTCTTCAGCGAGATCATCAAGCCGCGTTCCCCGCTGCCCACCCGCGAACACAAGAACTACACCCCTCTCAAGGACTACCAGCCCGAGCTGAAGATCGAGATCTGGGAAGCGGACCCGGCCAAGGAGCTCCACGATCCGGAGAACTTCCAACTGACCACCTTGCATGTGCGTTACCCGGAGCTGCTCCCCCGCAATGAGGCGTCCTTCACCCTGGAGTACACCTACAAGGACGACGGTTTGCTTCACGTGAAGGCGACCCTCGACCGGGACGGACGGGTCCTGGTCGACCAGGAGATCTCCGACTTCACCCACGGCCAGACGCTGAGCATCAAAGAGATCAAGCGGGAAATGGCGATACTGGACGGTCTTTCCCGCACTGCCTCTTCACCTGGCGTCCAGCCCAAACCCCCGGTGCCCAAACCCCCGAAAAGCAGGCCGCCGGCACCTGCCGCTGCTCCGGCGAAAGCCGTCGGCAGCGGTCGGCGGTTCGTGGTCGACGGCTCTAACATCGCCTGGCTCGGCAGGGATGCGAGAGCCGGCGACATGCCGAGTTTCGCCCGGCTTCTCAGCGCGGTCGAGGCGCTCAAGGCGCAGTACCCCGGTTCTCAGGTCGATGTGATCGTGGATGCCGCACTGGCCCACCAGGTCAGCCAGTCCGACCGCCGGGAGCTGGAAAAGAGCATCCGTGCGGGAGTCGTGGCCCAAGTTCCCGCCGGAACCGAGGGAAAGGCCGACCGTCTGGTGGTGATGCTCGCAGAGCGAAAGAACGCGATCATCGTCAGCAACGACAGCTTCAAGGAGCTTCAGTCCGAGTTCCCGTGGCTCCTCACCCCCGGTCGTATGCTCGGAGTCTCGAACGCAGGAGGCGAGTGGATCTTCTTGCAGCGAAAGCCCGTCCGGCCGCGAAGGCGGATATCCGGCAACACTTGATCAATCCTGAAGCGGGGTGCTGCGCCGCCACCACGTCGCCTCCCACCCACGGGCACTGAACCTTTTTCAACACGTGGCCTTGGAAGCCTGGGACGGGAGCCCGCACGCTGTCTGGGGGCATGACGTTGCAGGTCACGGCATCGCCCCGACTGTGACGTCCCTGCCTGCGGCCTGCGGAAACGGCGTGTCGAAAAAGGTTCGCTGAAGTACGGCCGTCAAGTTGAAGGCCTGGTGCGTCCTGCACAGGCGGCGTTGCCGCCCGTACATGGGCGGAGACCGCCGCAGAAGGGCGGCCGGGTGTTTCCGGCATCCGCCTGTGAAGGGACCATCCCTGACAGCGCGTCCGGCGGTGCTCAGGCGAGATCGGGGGCGGGCACGGGGACGGCCGACAGTCCGACCACGGGGCGGAAGGCACGGGCTCGGACGGCCTCCGCCGGGCCGCGGGGGCGGGGAGCCGGCCAAGACCCGGGAGACACTGGCTTCCATTGTCGGGGAACCGAGGCCGCCGAAGGGGGAGAGCCGATATCGCCGATCACCGCCATGGAGCTCAGGTGAGAGCTGCACAGGGCATCGGAGCCCGCACGGCGCGCAGTTGACCGAGCATGCGCAGCGCAGCAGCCCGCCGAGGTCCCCGGCGGGCCTGCCCGTGCTCGCCGCTGATCAACGTCCCACACGCCCGGTGCGGTTCCTCGCAGTCGTCCCACGCTGGGGACCGCGATGTCCGCCCACAGGTGAGCGGCATCCCGTCCCGCCCGGGGAGGCAGGTGCGCAACGGCCCTCAGGGCATGGCTCTGGGGGCGCGGGCCGGCTCGTCAGGGGCGCGCGGCGGCCGAACAGGGAACCCTTCGCCGCTGAGAAGCGCTCAGGAAGGAAGCCGGGGCAGCCGGTCGAAGCGGATGCCCAGTGCGCAAACCCCGTGCGGGCCGCCGGCGAACAGGGTGCCGTCACCGGCCAGGGCCAGGGCGTTCACCGGAAAGCCGAGGCGGACGATCAGTACCTGGTCGGTGGACGGGCGCCACAGCGCCAGAAAACCGTCCGCCCACCCGGCGGCGATCAGCGCGCCGTTCGCCCCGGGCGCGGCGGCGACGGCCGTGACCGGGCAGTCGCGCTGCAGCAGCGCGTCGCCGTCGACCCCTTTCTCGCCCGGGCTCCACAGCCGGACTGCCCCATCGGCGCCCCCGCTGATCACCAGATGCCCGCCCGGCCGCGTCCTGAGGCAGGTCACCGCGGTGACGGGACCGAGGTGAGGGGTCCAGGTGAGCGGTCCGGGATCGCCGGCGCCCGGACGCCACAGATGCAAAGTCCCGGAACGGTCGCCGGCCACGACGTGCCCGCGTCCACTCTCGTCGGCGGCCAGCGCTGACAGCGGGGCGGTCCGATGCCCGCTCACCAGCGCGCGGACCTGCTCGGCGGCCGAGCCTGCGCCGGGCCGGTCCTGGGCGTCCTGCACGCTCGTCAGCCCACCGTCTCCGTCCAGGCACAGCGCCGAGCCATCGGTGAAGGCGAGCAGTGCCCGGACCACGGGAATGCGCCGCGGCGAACGCCCCACCGGCCTTCCATCGACGGGGGACAGCAGCCGCAGCGTCCCGGTGCCCGCCACCTGCAGGCGGCTGCCGTCACCGGCGGGGGCGAACGCCATCGCATCTACCGGTCCCGCCCACTTCCCGGTGCCAAAGTCCCCGGGACGGGCGTCGGCCCATCGAGTGGTCCAGGGCGCCGCGGCTGCGTACCCGGCCAGCCGGCCGGCCAAGTCGGTCCCGCCGGTGCATCGTGCCGCCAGGTGCAGCATCGCTGCCCGTTCGGCGGGCTCGGAAGTCTCCAGCAGGGCCGGCCCGGCGAACTCCCAGGCGCGGGTGAGCGCCGCGGGGGCACGATCCCCCAGGTCCTCCAGGGCCGCCGTGACAGCGATGGGGTCGGCATGGACCACACAGCCCGGATCACCCAGCAGCCGCTCGGCGACACCGGTGGCGGCGGCGTGCCGGAGTATCTGCGCGGCCGCGTACGGGTCGGCGCTCGGCCAGTCCACAGCGCCGCCGGCCACCGGCAATGTGTTGAACAGCGCGTGCCCGAGCAGCCCGGCCACCTGAGCGGCCGTCGCGGCGTCCCGCAAACCGCGGATTCGTTCCCGCAAGATGCGGCAGTCCAGTACGTACCGGTCGCCGATCCTGGTGGCCGGCGGCTCGGCGAGGGACAGCGCCGCCTGCCCGCGGGCGGCGTCCCCGGCGAGCGCGACGGTCCACGCCCGCCACACGTGCAGGCCGATCGGCGCGTACGCCCCCGCCAGAGCCTCCAAAGCGGGCCATGCCTGCGGGGGGACGGTGCGCAGCCAGCGCAGCGGGACGTCCTCACCGGGCCCGGCGCGCAGCGCCGGCTCGGCCAGACCCACATTGGGGTACAGCGTCGCAGCGGCCTCCACCACGGCCGGGTCGCTCACCCCTCGCCGGGCGGCGACCTGTCTCAGCCAGGCGGTGAAGCCCTGCCGGGTGGTCAGGGAGGGCGCGTCCAGGTCGATCGTCTCGGCCGGGTACAGGGTCAGCGGCTCCACGGTCGGGGGCCGGCCTTCGACCAGCAACCGGACGTGCGGCAGCTCCAGCAATGGCGACAGCAGCCGTTCGATGATCACGGCGGCCTCCGTGCCGTCCATCCGGACTCCGCACTCGTCCAGCTCGCCGACGATCAGCGTGACCGGGCGGCTGTCGGATACGACCCGCTCCACCAGGCTTTCCGGGCCGCCTCCGGGGAGGGCGAGTTGCTCGGCGACGGCCCAGGTCGCCGCCTGCAGGGTCATGCCGCGTGCACTGAAGATCGCATGCGCCCCGCCGGTGCGCAGCGAGTTCAGCGCCACCCAGGCGACCAGCGAGCTCTTGCCCGTCGCCGGGGATCCGGTTACCAGACACAGCCGGGGGCACGACGGGTCCATCAGCCATGCCATGACGGCGGCGGCGGCCGGTTCCCGGCCTGCGCCGACGGTCGGGAGCGTCTCAGGGGGGACCGTCATGTTCAGCCCTGCTCGGCGGCTTCGCGCATAAGTTGCAGGAAGCCTTCTTCGCGCTCTTGCATTGTGGCGCCGTAGGGGTAGCTGTAGGAGATCTCGGCGTTGGGGAACATGGTCAGCCACATCGCGCAGTAGTTACCGGGCAGGAAGCACGGCTCCAGTTCGATGTAGATACGGCTGATCTGCTCTGGCCGCACCCCCGCGCCTCCAGCTTCGCCCACAGCATCTGCTCGGGGTGGGGGAGGCCCACCTGCGCCTGCTCGGTTTCGATGTGCTTGCGTCCGTCCGGCTCAACCACTTCGAACGCCGCCGAGAACGGGAAGCTCAGCGCGTGCCGGATCTGCTCTAGCACCCGAGGCCACCATGCCTCATCATCTTCGTGCGCCGCCGCGTCGATCTCCAGCAGCCGCCCGCGCATCTCCCGGAACACCTCGGCGGGGTTGCGCCGTCCCGGCGAGGCCAGCACCGGCAGGTACTCATCCAGTGTCAGCAGGCTCGCCGCGAACGCCTCCACGCCGCTGCTGACATGCATTGAGGGAGCGTCTGCCTGAACGAACACCGCCTGCACCCGCCCGGTGGCGTCCACGCAGATCTCCGCCCCCTCATCGGTGCCCAGTCGCAGCCGGCCGGCGGCCTGCTCGCCGGGTTCGGTTTCGGCCACATCGAAGCCGATCGAGGAGGCGTACGCTCCCAAGGCGATGGGGTGGGTCGGCCTCGGCGGCGGTGAAGTACGGCCCGACCCGCACGGGCATGCCGAGCTCGATGACTTGCGCCACGGCGGCGTCCGGGACATGCACCCCGGCCATCTCCCCGGCCGTGAACCTGCGTATCCCCTGCTCACCGAAATGAGCCTGTATCCGTTGAGCGAGCGCTGTCGTCATGGTCGCCTCACCGTCGGTGTTTCTCGCCGCCACCGTGCATTCAGCCCCGAATCGGGCCGCCGGTACTGCTGACTCTATTACGCCGCACATCTGATCTGGGGCATCAGCCCGCGTTGAGTCACTGAACCTTTTCAACGCGTGGCTCAGGGCGGCTGTGGACGGGATCGCCGATGGTGTCCGGTACCGCGATGTCCCTGTCTCGACCTGCTAAGACGGCGTGTTGAAGGTTCATCGGTATGGCGGATCAGGGCCAGGCGCCGGTGGAGACCTCTCCCAGACGGCTGTCCCAGGTGTTCTCCGGACTCTCAAAGACGATGGGGTCGGCCTTCACGAGTTTCTTGCGCATGAAGTCCGCCACATCGACCAAGAGATGGCCCAGGTAGTCGGTTGGCGCGTTCTTCGGGTAATTATTGACGTCGTATATGGGTTCGAAGTGGGAGAATACGTAGAGGAAATGAGCCAGGTTTGCGATTTTGGAGTTCAGTACCACCGGAGTGGTCTCGTCTATTTCGGAGACCAGGTAGACCGTGCCGGACGCTCCGTCTATGCCGACTGCGCCCACCACTGCCGCTTCCAGTTCGCCCAGCAGTAGGTAGTCCCGGCAGTCGGGCGGGCACTTGACATCGTCGAAGAATTCAGATTCCGGGAAGGGGCGCATCCCGGTGGTGAGGCGCTCATCCACCCACAGAATCCCCTGGGATTCTTCGTCGGGGAATCCCACTTCGGTGAGGAAGGGCGGGTCGGTTCGTGAGTGGGTGATGCGGAAAGACGGTCGGGCCGAACGGTCAACAGGCTTTCGGCGCCGAATATCTCGACCAATTGCTTACGTTTGATGATGTCGGGCATGGAGTCGTCTTTGAAAGGGCCGGCCGGTCAGAGCATGTCCATGTCCGCCAGGACGCCCTCCCAGATGCCGTCCCCCCCTTCCAGGGCGGCGGGGTCCGCTTGCCGGAGCACGTGGCGGATGCGTTCGCTGAGCAGCTCTTCGCGGTCGGCTCGGACGGCGCCGGGGGGAAGGAAGCGAGCAGGGTCGAAGTCCGGCTGGTGAGCGCGGTCCAGGATGTAGAGGAAGTAGGCCAGACAGGTGATGTCAGAATTCAGCAGTGCGGCCTCGTCTTCGTATTCCATCTCGGAGACGACGTAGACGGCGCCGGTTCGCGGGTTCAACCCGACCACTCCGAGTACCGCAGAGTTCCAGTCGCCCAGCAGCAGGAAATCGGCGCACATGGCAGGAAGCTCCCACCCTCCGTGCTCCCCGCTGCCGAAGTACTCGTGCTCGGACATGGGAGGTAGCCCGGCCGCGAACGCCTCGTCCACGTCGACCAGGCCACCTGCCGTGGAGTTGGGAAGGCCCACCGAGGTGAGGAAATCGCGGGTCGGTTGGTGGATGAGCAGGTCCGGCAGCCGGTCGGCGGGGATGGTCAGCAGATTCTCTTCCCCGTACGCCTCGGCGAGCTGCTCACGGGTCAGCCGTACGGTCATCCTACCTCCTTTCCGGGATCATATCCCTTCTTCCGATAGCAGGGCTTTGGCTTTGGCCTTGATTCTTTCGTTGGCCTTCTTCTTGTTCTCTGCGGTGTCGTACAGCTCATCATAGGTGATCTTGAAGTTGGGTTCGTGCTTCTGGAAGTACTCATAAAGTCAGGCGCCGCATTGCTGGGAGGTGATGTTGCAGGGCGATCGTTCGGTGTACACCTCGATGATCTTGAGAATGTTTTTTGCTTTCAATTGGTCCAGTAGGAAAGCTCCGCCCTGCTGCTCGGAGTGATAGGCGTACTGTCTGTATTTCCCGGGATTTTTTCGTCCTCTTTTCCGTCGCGGGCGACGAGGATTCTCTCATTCCCGTCCTTGTCGATGTACCGGTAGGCGGCGTAGTTTCCGCCGGTGTCCTTGTTGTGGCGCCGGGCGAGGTTGACGGCGTCCCGCAGGTCCTGCTGCGCGTCACCGGCCGGCTCATATTTGGCGACGGGTCGTTTTTCGCCTTTCCTCAGGCGAGGAAGTCTGTAGCCGCGGGCGTGAACATGATTGCTTTTGATGGGCCGCAGGAAGTGTATGCGCTTGCCTGCCTTGTTCGGCAGCTCGAACAGCTCTTCCGCCGCTTTGCCGAAGATTCCCGCGCCTTTCGCCGCGATCTCCTCGCCGGCGCCCTTTTTGCTGCCGTTACCCAAGGAGCACCCCGATGGCCTGGTCGATGAGGAAGTCGATGATCATGCCGGTGATCATCTTGAAGACGGGGATCTCCAGCAGGGACGCGCCGAAGGTGGCTGGGGCGGTGGCGATGGCCTGGGCGATCTGGATGGCCAGGATGGTCAGCTGGATGATGATGTTGATCTTCAAAGCCAGCACGACGGCCGCGCAGAACATGAAGCAGCCGCCGACGGCCAGCGCGCCGGTGCCCGCCTTGCGCAGCACCGGGAGCGGGGCGTCCTCGGCCGACCAGGCGGACTGGAACGCCTTGATGTCGGCGCTGGTGTTGACGGACGGAACCTTCTGGGCGGGCCCCCTCGGCGGTGGCGGCGATCTCGTTCAGGGCGCCGCTGAACCCCATCCACTGGGAGCCGAGCCGGAACAGCTTGCTCTCGTCGGCCTCCGGCCAGGTATAACCCAGCATGCCCAGCAGGGAGACCAGTTCACCGGGGAGTTGCAGTCCCACTGTGCGTCATCCGTTCCGATAGACCGTGGAAACGGCTTTGATGTTCTTCTCTTCGGCCTTCTGGTGGTTGTCGGCTGCCCGGCGCAGGCCCTCGGCCATGGCGCCCAGCTCCTCGGCGACGCCGGTCAGGCTCTCGTCGGCCTGCGCTTCGATGGCCTTGTAGCTCATCCCGATGAGCATTCCGATGTCGTCGGAGCCCCAGGGCTCGCCCATCCCCTGGACGGCGGCCAGCATCGCCTTCCACTGTTCCGCCAGCCGCTCCCCGGCGCGTTCCAGTTCGCTGGCCGCGGTGCGCATGCTCTGCGCCTGGATCCGGTAGTCGCTCATCGCATGCCGTCCAGCTTGGTCAGCAGCTCGTTGAACGCCTGGCCGATCTGCGCCATCTGCCGCACGCTCTGGTCCTGCAGCTCCTGCATGCTCGCGGCCAGGGCGTTCAGGTCCACGGACGCGGCGCCCACCGCCTGATTCGCCTTGGTGCGGAAGTCCTGCAAAGCCGCGTTCACCGCCGTCACGATGTGCTCGCCGATCTCCTCGGCGGGCAGGCGCAGCAGCCGTGGGTTCAGCTCGACGCTCTCCAGCAGGCCGCTGCTGTTCACGGTCACCGTCACGCGACCGTCCGCAGCCTCCCCGACGCCTTTGACCTCCTCCTCATCGGACGGCGCCGACCTTCCGGAACGCATCGCATCGAGCATCGACCTGGCCTCAGCCAGCATGCGGTCGAACTCGGCGCTTGCGAACTCTGCCAATGCCATCACCTTTCCGCCGGGCCGGCGCTGAACGGCCGCTCCCTGCGACCGGTGCGCCGGACCATAAGGAACAAGTGTGACAATACTATTGCTTAGTGCACTTTATGACTCTTTGTGCATTTTGAAGGCATATGGGGCTTTTTGTTCGATGTGGCACTAGGCTGCCACCCTGATGTTCATGTAGGTTAGAGGTGTATTTCTGGTTTTCCGGGCGAACACGTGCACTTTGTTCGCCGTGCGAGTCCTCCGGAATTTCCGCTGCCCCGCTGCTTTCTCGACAGAACGTCGTCTGCGGATGCGCCTTGCTCGCCGGAGCGGCAGCCCCTGGACACCGGGCGGCCCGCCGTGTCGACGGCGAAGGGCGAAGCGACGCAGGCCAGTGGGCTGGAGCATGGCAGCGGCGCGCCGGATGGGCGCACAGCCGGGACCGTGATGCTGTCGGGACTGATCAATCTGCCGGCGGTCCTGATCGTCGTCGTGCTGAAGGCGTCGCTGTCCCACTGATCGCCCGGTTCCCGGGGCTTTGGGAGGCGGGGTTCTGGCCATCTCTGCGGACAGGGGCGTCCATGAGCGGGGATGACCATGGCGCAGGAGGCGCCGGACCTTTTCAACACGCCGTTTCCGCAGGCCGAGACGGGGACATCGCAGTCAGGGGCAATGCCGTGACCTGGAAAGCCGCAGTACCGGACACCTTCGAGCCCTCGTCCACGGCGCCTTGGGCCACATGCTGAAAAAGGTTCAGTAGCGGGCGGCCCGTCACATGGCCGAAGACGGCTCCTTGCACGTCACAGAGGCTGAGAGCCCCCGGCCGGGTTCGAACCGGCGACCTGCCGCTTACAAGGCGGCTGCTCTGGCCAGCTGAGCTACAGGGGCGGGCGCATGTGCCGGTGGCCACAATACCGCTGCCGGCCGGCGGTTGGCCGCCCGGATTCCGAGGATGATCGCTCACGTGGCCTGAGTCACGTGGTGATACGGACGGGGCTTACTGGACGGTAGGGCATGCTGGGGCGGGTGAAGGTCAAGTCTTTGCTCGCCTTGTCAGGGGCGGCCGTGGGCACGGTCGCCGCCACCGTGGGGATCGTCGCCGTGCTCCTGGACGGCGGCGAGGGGACCGGCGACCGCGGCACCGTGCGTCCGGAGGCCAGCGCCACCGGGCCGGTCGGGGAGATCGCCGCGGTGCTGCGAAAGCACGGCGCGACCGAGTGCAAGGACGAGCGGAACCGGGTCGAATGCCGCTACCGGGACCGGTATGTGGCGGCCCAGATCCTCGACCCGAAGCTGGGGCTGACCTTGCGCTCGGTGCTGGCCGTCTGGAAGACCGGCGCGGCCCAGGCGGCCACCGGCGACCGGGCGCCGTTTGCGATCCTGGTCGGAGACGGGTGGCTGGTCACCGGTCCGGACGCCTTCGTCGAGGCCGTGCGGCCCGAGCTTTCCGGACGGATCATCTACTGCGACCGCCCTTACAGTACGTGTAAGTAGCGTTACAAGCGCCTTCGGGGTGTCGGAGCGGGCCCCTGCGGTCGTAAGGTGCCCAAGAACACATTGGTGGCTCGATGTCCCACGGTCGTCTCTGATGTGCCTGAGCGCCCGAGTCGATCAAGGGCCGCATGGCACAATGTTGGCCGCCCCAGGAGATGCCACGGGGGCGCGCTGGTCTCGGCCGGCCCGGGGCTCGATGTCCACCGTCGCGGTCCGTGCGACGCAGAAGTGAGCCGTCCGCACGTCGATCACGGCAGTGCGGGCCGGGAGGAGGGTGGTGCCGTGTCAGCCGACGGCCGACACCGACCCGTGCCGGACGAGCCTCCCCATCGGGAGGACCTCGGCGGGCCGGGCGGGCGGTTCACGGTCGTGCTGACCAGGGTCACCGCCACGCTGGCCTTCGTGACGCTGATCGCGGCCGCGGTCGTCCCCGTGGTGATGCTGCGGGAATCCGACGCCTCCCCCGCGGCCCGGCCCGGGCGCAGCGAGCCGCCCGCCGTGGGCGCGATGCAGGCCGCCGCCGCCACCGACCAGGTCCGCGGGCGGCAGTGGTACCTGAACGCGCTGCGCGTCCCCAAGGCCTGGCGCTGGGGCAAGGGCGAGGGCGTCACCGTCGCGGTGCTCGACACCGGAGTGGACGGCCGGCACCGGGACCTGATCGGCCAGGTCACCAACGGCCCCGACTACACCGGCCGCACCCGCCGTCCCGGAGGCAGGTACTGGGGCGGGCACGGCACCGCGATGGCCGGCATCATCGCCGGGCACGGCAACGGCCCGGCCGCATCGGCCGGGATCATGGGCATCGCCCCCCAGGCCAAGATCCTGTCCATCCGGGTGACCTGGGAGAACGACGATCCGCTGCGGCGCAGCGGCGCACTGGACGGCCGCAACCGCGACGCCGTCGCCCGGGGCATCAGGTACGCGGTGGACCAGGGCGCCGACATCATCAACATGTCGCTGGGCGGCGGCCGGTCCTACTACAACGGCAGCTCCAGCGAGGAGGCGGCGATCAAATACGCCCTCTCCAAGGGCGTCGTGCTGATCGCCTCGGCCGGCAACGATGGGACCGGCGCCAACCGCAAGAACTTCCCCGCCGCCTACCCCGGCGTGATCGCGGTCGGGGCGGTGGACCGGCGGCTGCAGACCTGGCCGGAGACCAACCGCAACTCCTATGTGTCGGTGTGCGCGCCCGGCGTGGACATCATCAGCACCGCCCCCGGCAACCGGTACGTGCTGGGCACCGGCACCAGCCCGTCGTCGGCCATCGTCGCGGGCGTGGCCGCGCTGATCCGCTCCCGCTACCCGCAGCTGACCCCCGAACAGGTCCGCCAGGCGCTGATCCGCGGCTCCATCCCGCGCGCCGGCACGGGCGTGTGCGCCAGGTCGCTGGACGCGGTGCGCGCCGTCTACGCCGCCCACCAGATCAACAAGACGGCGCACGGCGCCACCCCGGCCCCCACGGGCGACGCCACCTCCACCCCGGCTCCCGCCGCCGAGCCGGCATCGGCCGAGGAGCCCGGGGTCGTGCTGTGGAGCATCCTCGGCGGCGGCGCGCTGCTGGTCGTGGTCGGGGTGGTGCTCGGCTGGCGGCAGCGGCGCCGCCCGGAGGAGAGCGGCGCCGAGCCGTCCCGGGAACCGGCGATGGCCGTCGCGGGCGCGGCCCCGCCGGACGCCCCGGCGCGGCCGGCCGAGCCCTTGGCCGCCGGGTCCCCTCGCCCCGGTCGTTTCGCCCTGGAGCCGGAGCGGCCGGGCCGGGACGGCGGGCACGGCACCTTTGGCGCGCCCGCCGAGCCGCCGTGGGCGACCCCCGCGCCGGCGTCGTCCCCGGCGGAGGAGACGGGCGCCGCTGCGGGCTCCCTCACCCGCTCGTCCGCGCAGGACCCCCACCCGGCGACCGGGCCGTCCGGCAACGGCGGCCGGCACTCCCCGGACCTGGACGACCTTCATCCGTTCTCTCCGAGCGGCGAGCGGACGCAGCCGGCCGCCTCCGGCGACTCCCCGCCCTTCGGCACGGGCCTGCCGCCCGAGCCGCCCGGTCGGGGCGCGTCCTTCGCCGCCCTGGACGAGGACCCGTTGAGCACCGGTTTCAGCGGCCGGTTCGGCACCAGGTCCGGCAACGGCGATCCGTCCGCCTCGTTCGCCTGGGAGGACTGGCGCAACCGGCCCGAAGAGCCCGCCGCTTCGGACGCCGACGCCGGACCCGCCTCGCGCACTCCCCGCGCGGAGACCACCGGCTCCTTCCGGGAGAACTCCGCCGCGTCGGCGCCGTGGGAGGAGAAGCCCTCCGCTCGTTCCGTCCGGCCGGATAGCCCGGACCCTGAAGAGCGGCCGGCCGCCCCGGCGGACCTCCCCCAAGGAGATCCGGGCTCGCGCACCGCCCCGATCCCCAAGGTGGACCCGCAGCACCTGTCCTGGCTGCCGCCGGACGATGACGACTCCACCGGCAGGCCGGTCCCGCCGGAGGAGGAGCCCACCGGCGCGCTGCCGACCGTCTCCCCCTCGGCCGCCGATCTGCTGTCCGCCGGCCGGCCGGTCCCGCTGGAGGACGAGCCGACCAGCGCGCTGCCGGCCGTCTCCCTGACGGAGGCCGACGCGCCGGTCCCCTTGGAGGAGGCGGCCACCAGTGCGCTGCCGGTGGTCTCCGCGTCGGCCTCCGACGCGCCGGTCCCGTTGGAGGAGGCGGCGACCAGCACGTTGCCGAAGGTGCCCCCACGGGCCGCCGACCCCGGCGAGGGCGACGACCCTTGGCGCTCGTCAGAGGACGGGGAGCGGCGGCCGTCGTGGTGGTGACCGCCGGCGGTCAGGGCGCCGGGGCGATGCGCACCCGTGCTCCCGGCGGCAGCCCCAGGCGCTGCGCGGCGTTCCCGGTGTTGACCGCCAGCGCTATGCACCCCGCCGAGTCCGCGTAGGCGACCAGCTCCCCGGGCGTCACCGAGCCGAACGTCCGCCGGTAGGGCACCGTCAGGCGGCGCCTGCTCAGCGACAGCAGCATCGGCTCACCCGCCCGGACGCCCACCTGTTCCAGGTCGGCGGCGGTCACCGACAGCTGGACGTTCCCGAAGCGGTCCACGGTGAGCACCTCGCCCTCGGCCGCGCCGTCCCGGATGCGCCGCACCGGTGGCGGCAGCAGCATCAGGTCTTCCGGCGGCAGGGGCCGGCCCACCTCCTCCAGCGCGGTCCCGCCCGCCAGGTGCGCCGCCACCGGCATGAAGATGTCCCGCCCGTGGAAGGTGGCCGAGACCGGGTGCAGCCACAGCTCCTCGTTGGTCAGCTCGTGGGCGCGCACCGGCCCGTCGCCGGCCGCCTCCCGCACCGCCCAGGACAGCAGTCCGTTGTCGGGGCCCACGAACACGTGCTCCCCGGCGGCCACGGCCACGCCCCGCCGCGCGGTGCCCACCCCCGGGTCCACCACCGCCACGTGCACCCCGGGCGGCAGGTAGGGGATGGTCTGGGCGAGCACGATCGCCCCGCGCCGCACGTCGCCCGGCGGCACCAGGTGCGTGATGTCGATGATGCGGACGCCGGGCCGGATGCGGGCCGCCACGCCGTGGCACGCCGCGACGAACCCGTCCTCCAGGCCGTAGTCGGTGAGGAATGTCAGATACCGGTAACCCGCCACACGCCCACAGCGTACGTCGCCCGGTTCGCCGGGAACAGCCGGTGCGCGTCGGCTCGGGCCGCTAGCATGAGGCCCCGCCCGAACCCGGACGACCGGGGATCAGCGACCACAGAGGGGAACGATCCGCGCGGCCGCGCGCCCGCGGGCTTCTCGCTCAGGAGGGCTCCCATGGACGACGGTTCAGCCCCAAGACCCGGCAACGACGACCTGGTGGACGACGTGGCGTTCCCGGCCGGCCTGCTGTCGGAACGCGACCGCAAAATCTTGGCCTTCGAACGGCAGTGGTGGCGGTACGCCGGCGCCAAGGAGCAGGCCATCCGCGAAGAGCTCGGCATCTCGGCCACCCGCTACTACCAGCTGCTCAACATCCTGATCGACCGTCCCGAGGCGCTGGAGCACGACCCCATGCTGGTCAAGCGCCTGCGCCGGATGCGCGCCCAGCGGCAGCGGCAGCGCGCCGCACGCCGGCTGGGCATCCGAACCTGACCTGTCCGACACTGGAGGAGTGAGCGCACCTTCACTCAACGCCCTGACGGACGCCGGCAACGACGGCCTGGCCGCATTGCGCAAAGCGCCCGGCGATGCCGTCCTGGGCCTGGATTTCGACGGAACGCTGGCGCCCATCGTCGAGGACCCCGCGCAGGCCCGCGCCCATCCCGGCGCGGCCGCCGCGCTGAGCCGCCTGGCCCCCCTGGTGGGCGCGATCGTGATCATCACCGGCCGGCCCGCCGCCGTCGCGGTCGACTACGGCGGGCTGGCCGACCTGCACGGCGTGGTGGTGCTGGGCCAGTACGGGCTGGAGCGCTGGGAGGACGGAAAGCTGACCACGCCCGAGCCGCCGCCGGGGGTGGCGCAGGTGCGCGCCGAGCTTCCCCGGCTGCTGGCCGAGGCGGGCGCGCCCGAGGGCACCCACGTGGAGGACAAGGGCCATGCGCTGGCCGTGCACACCCGCCGCTGTGCCGAGCCGCAGGCCGCCCTCGACCGGTTGCGCGACCCGCTGCACGCGCTGGCCGAGCGTACCGGGCTGCGGGTGGAGCCGGGCCGGTTCGTGCTCGAGCTGCGCCCGCCCGGCGTGGACAAGGGCGTGGCGTTGCGCAACTTCCTGGACGAACGCGCCCGGCCGGGCTTTCCCTCCGCCGTCCTGTACGCCGGGGACGACCTGGGGGACCTGGCGGCCTACGCGGCGGTGGAGGAGCTGCGCGCCCGCGGCGTGCCCGGCGTCAAGATCTGCAGCGGCTCCACCGAGGTCACCGCGCTGGCCGAGCGCGCCGACCTGGTCGTGGACGGGCCCGCCGGCGTGGTGGACCTGCTCGGCAGGCTGGCCGCCGCGCTGGCGTGAGCGGGGGAACCGACCGAAAGAAACGCGAGAACATCTCATCTTGTGTGCCCGGCTGAAGGGCGTCCCCATCGCTGTTTTGTTCCGGCCGCCTATTTCATCTCTGGCAAATTGCGACAAACTAGGGCGGATTACGAAAGGGCACCGGAGCGGAGAGCGATCATGCGTGAGGCAGCACCGCTGAGGCCGGAGGACCCCGAGTTTCTGGGGGGATTCCGCCTGACCGGACGCCGGGAAGCCGACGAGCGGGGCGTCTCCTACCTCGGCGAGGGACCCTCCGGCGAACCGGTGGTGGTCCGCACGCTCTCCGCCGATCTCCTCGGCGGGCGCCCGGGCGGCGCCACGGCCACCCGGGCGCCGGCCGTGGCGCGGCAGGCCGCGGCGCTTCGGCAGATTCCGGCCGCGCGGCGGGTCGACTCCCCCTGGACGGCCCGGGTCCTGGCCGCCGACCTGGAAGCCGAGCCCCCCTACGTGGTCAGCGAGCACGTCGCCGGGCCGACCCTGCGGCAGGTGGTCGAGCGCCACGGCCCGCGCACCGGCTCCTCCCTGCACCGCCTGGCGAACGGGACGATCCAGGGCCTGGCCGCCGTGCACCGCGCCGGGCTGGTGCACGGCGCCTTCGGCCCGGACCTGGTCGTGCTCGGCCAGGACGGCCCGCGCCTGGTGGACTTCGCCCTCGGCGCGGTGGCGGGCGGCCGGGAGAGGGGGCCGGCCTTCCAGGCCCCCGAACGGCTCGGCGGCGCGGAGGCGACCTTCGCCTCGGACGTGTTCGCCTGGGCGGCCACCATGGTCTTCGCCGCCGGCGGGCGTCCCCCCTTCGGCCCGGACGACGATCCGGCCACGGCGACCCGCGTCCTGCACCACCAGCCCGACTTGCGGGCGCTCCCGGAATATCTGCAGAAGATCGTCCTGCGCTGTCTGGCCAAGGACCCGCGGCGACGGCCGTCCGCGGCGGAAGTGGCCGCCTGGCTGCAGCACCCCGGCCGGGACGCACCGGCCGACGCGGCGCCGCCTGCGGAGAACCCTGCCGGCACCCCCGAGCCGCACCGGAGGGACAGCGGCCCCATGCCCGCGGTGGCCCCGGCGCCCTCCGCCAAACCCCGGACGCCCAAGTACTCCACGGTCTCGAGACGCTCCCCCGCTCCCGCCGCCGGCGGGCCGGAGGGACCCGGGCGGCCCGCTGCTCCGCCGGCCGCTCCCGGCCGTCCGCACACGGACCCGGTGACGCCCCCGCAGCCCGCCCACCGGACGAACCCCGCGGGTTCTTCCGGGACCGATCATGCGGCGTCCGCGGCCCCGGCGATGCCCGACCGCCCGGCGGGGCCCGAGGAGCCCGCCTCCGCTGACCGTGCGGGAGGTCCCGTGGGGTATGCCTCTCAGGCGGACCCTGCGGGCCCGGCGCCCGGCCATGCGGCGGGGGCCGGGGAGCCCGCGTCCGCTGACCGTGCGGGAGGTCCCGTGGGGTATGCCTCTCAGGCGGACCCTGCGGGTTCGGCGCCCGGCCATGCGGCGGGGGCCGGGGAGCCCGCGTCCGCTGACCGCGTGACCGATCCCGCCGGATATGCCCCGCGGGCGAACGCCGCGGGCGCGGCAGAACCCGCTTCCCGAACCGCGGGATCGGCACCGGGCCCCCGGCTGTCGGTTCCTGAAGATCGGCTGGTGGCCTCCGCCGCCACCAGCGGCGGCGCGAGGATGCGGGTGCACGAGACCAGCGGGATCCAGGTCACGATCCGGGGGCGGGCCTCCGGGCGGCGGGACGCACCGCGGCGGACGGGCCGGCGCAACGGCCTGCTGGCCGGGCTGGTGGCCGTCGTCGTGCTGGCCGGCGGGGCGCTCGTGGCCTGGAAGAGCGGGCTGGTGGGCGGCTCGGCGGAGGCGCCGACGCAGGCCCAGGCGGCTCCGCACACCGGCCCGCCCGTGGAGATCTCCACCATCGACGGGCAGCGCTACCGGCTGGCGGCGATCGGCAGCGGCGTGAGCCCGGGGGCCGCCCCGACCGGGGGACCGTCAAAGGACGAGGAGGGGGCGGCGTACGTCTACGCCGAGTACCTGATCAGCAACCTGATGAACAAGCCGGTGCCGCTCGACCTGTACGCCGTGGACCTGTTCATCAAGCGCGACCTGCTGCCGGAGCGGTCGCGCGGGCTGTGCATGTGGCACAACGGCGTGCCCGAGGACATGTGCACTCCTCCGGCCAAGCCCCATGTGATGTTCCGGCTGGCGGGCGGCGCCCCGGTGAGCGGTGCGCAGGGGGGCCAGTACATGCCGCCCGGCGCCTCCTATGTGGTCAGGGTGACCTTGGACGTGCCGCTGCGGCGGGACCCGGGAGCCGGGGAGCTGGGGCTTTATGTCTGGAAGCAGATGTACATGACCAGCGCCCTCGCCCAGGAGGTGCCGTTTCCCCGCTGACGCCGCCCGCCGCGGGGGCGCTCATTCGGCCGCGGGGTCGTCGGCGAGGATGCCGTAGAGCTTGCGGCGGGTGTCGGCGATGAGCTCCAGCGCCCGGCTCCGCTGCTCGGTGCTGCCGGCGGCCATCACCTGCTGCAGGGCGTTCAGGAGCCGGCCGACCTCCTCACGGGTGTGCAGCACGCCCTCGTCGGGCTGCTCGGCGAACTCCCGCCAGGGCGCGTCGCCGTGCCGGGCGGCCTCCCGCCGGCCGGTGTCGGTCAGTGAGAACAGCCGCTTGCCGCCCTCCTCCCGGCTGGTGACCAGGCCCTCGTCCTCCAGCATCTGCAGGTTGGGGTAGACCGAGCCGGGGCTGGGCCGCCAGGCCCCCGAGGTCCGGTTCTCCAGCTCCTGGATCATCTCGTAGCCGTGCATGGGGCGCTCGGCCAGCAGCGCCAGCAGCGCGGCCCGGACGTTGCCGCGTTTCATGCGGCGGCCGTGCCGGCGGCCGTGGGGGCCGCCCCAAAGATCGGGACCCGGCGGGCCGAACGGCGCTCCCCAGGGGCCGAAGGCGCCCCGGCGCAGGCGGATCCGCGCCTCCTCGGGGGTCATGCCGGCGAACATGCGGTGCATCGTGTTCTCCTCTCCACACATGTCCGTACTGTCGCGATGTATTGACGATATATCGCTTACGAGTCACGAGGCAACCGTTCGCGGCCGGGAAGGGTTCGGGCCCCGAATACGCCGCCGCGGCCGTCCGGCGGAACGTGCGGACGGCCGCGGCGCGGTCGGCGAGCCGCTTTAAGGAGCGGCCAGCCTGAGGCTGTTGAGGATGTCGTTGGTGACCTTGCGGTCGTCGATCTCCTTCACCCGGATCCAGACCCCGAACTTGCCCGTCCGGTCGACCAGGCCGACCTCGGTGATGGACGGGGTGCCGGTGCTGCAGCCGGTGTAGCGGATGATCGTCCCGCTGAGGCTCTGGTCGGGGGTGGTGTACCTCTCCGGCTGCCCCTTGGTGCACTGGTCGTGCTCGGAGACCCCGGGCGGCGGCAGCCTGCCCTCGCCGACGTCGGTGGTCAGCCCGATGAAGACGCCGGGAGTCTTGGCGGTGCTGTCCAGGAACTGCTGGAAGCTCCCCGAGGTGGCGCGCAGCACCGGCCTGCTTTGGGTGTCGCCCGACAGGCCCACCGACGAGGGCTGCCAGGTCGTCGGCTCGGCCAGCTTGGGCCAGGCCTTGGGCACGAAGGCGCGGATCTTGCCGGAGGCGTCGCTGACCGCCACGAAGTCCTTCGGCGGCGTGGGGGAGGGGGCGGGCTTGGCGCCGCCGCCGGAGCCGATGGCGTTCAGCAGCAGCCCGCCGACGATCACGATGACCACCAGCCCGGCGCCGATCGACAGCGCGAGCAGCTGCCTGCGCCGCTTTTGCTCCGCCTCGCCCGCCGACGGGCGGGGGGCGGCCGTCGAACCGCCCGGACCGCCGGGACCCCAGGGCCCGCCGGGGCCGGGAGGCGGAGCCGGGGGAGGACCTTGGAACCCGCCCGGAGCGCCGCCTCCCTGCGGAGGCGGCGGCAGCACCGCCGTGGCGCCGTCGTCGCCGGGACGGCCCGGCCCGCCGGAGGTTCGGGCGGGCCCGAAGGGAACCTCGGGCGTTCCACCGTGCGGGCGGGCGGGGAACTGCTCGCGGGACATCGCCACCGTGCGCTCTTGGCCGATGTCTCCGGCGGGCGGACGAGCCTGCCCGGCCGCGTCGAACAGGCCCGGGTTGTCCACCACCGTCTGCTCCAGGCCGGACGGCATGGGCCTTTCGCCCGGGGAACCCGCGGCGTCTTCGCCGCCGGCCGGCTCCGGCCGCGCCTGCGCAGGCTCCGCGAAGGGCACATCCGGCGCGGTGGCCGGTTCCGGCCGCGCCCGTCCGCCCTCGGCGGGCGGTGCGGCGGCCTCAGACCCGGCGGGCGCCGCCTCCGCCGGTGGACGCCCTCCGCCCGTGGACTCGGCCTCCACCGAGGACCGCAGCGCCACCAGCGCCTGCGCGAACGCCTCCGCCGTGGGCCATCTCTTCTCCCGGTCGACTTCCATAGCGCGCAGGATCACACGGTCGAACTCCGGGGTAAGCTCCGCGCGCAGCTCGCTAGGCCGAGTTTTTACCGGCGCCGGACCCGGCGCTTTGCCGGTCAGCATGTGGTAGGTGAGCGCGCCCAGCCCGTACACATCGGCCCGCACGTCCAGCCCGCCGCCGAAACGGGCCTGCTCAGGAGACATGTAACCGGGCGTTCCCACCGGCAGCGTGAACGCCCCGGAGGCGTGCGCGATGGCCTTGGCCAGCCCCAGATCGGCGATCAGCAGCTTCTCCCCGCCGTCCGGAGTGGACTGAAACAGCACGTTGGACGGCTTGAGGTCGCGGTGGATCACTCCCAGCTGGTTGATGACCTGCACCCCGCGGGCGATCTCCTCGGCGAACGCCAGGGCCGTGGGGACCGGCAGCAGCCCACCGCGCATGCGATCGGCCAGCGTGCCGCGGTCGGCGTACGACATCACGAAATAGGGGCGGCCGTCCGGCAGCTCCCCGATGTCGTGCACCCTGACCAGCCGTTCGGAGTCGGCCCTGCGCAGGATGCGGGCCTCCTCCAGGAAACGGTTGCGCACGTCCAGATCGTCCAGCAGGCTTCCGGACAGTACCTTGATCGCTACAGGGACGGCCAGCGCGTCGTCGTGCCCCAGCCACACTGAGGCGAACGCCCCGGACCCCAGGACGCGATCGATTCGGTAACGGCCGACTGAAGACGGTATGGACACCCACGTATCATGCCCAACAAACGGGGGACACGGGGACACAGGCCGGAGGCAAAGAAATGGTCCGCATCGGGGAAGGCGCCGCAGGCGGCGGCCCGGGACCCGACCGGCACGAAGACAGAGGCGGCCATGGCTTTTGACGAACGGACCGAGGAACTGGCCGCTCAGGCAGCCCGTGGCGACCAGAACGCACTCAACGAACTGCTGCGCAGGATCGAACCGGAGGTGCTGCGGCAAAGCGCCCGGTTCCTGCCCTGTCGCCAGGACGCCGAGGAGGCCTGCCAGGACGCGCTGCTGCAGGTGGCGCGCAACATCCACCGTTTCGAGGGGCGCTCGAAGTTCAGCACCTGGCTGCATGTGGTGGTGGCCAACTCGGCGCGTTCCACCTACCGCTCGCTCAAGCGCCGTTCCCTGGAACAGGCCGGCGAGCTGCCGCAGCAGCGTCCCGACCCGCGCCGCACCAGCGTCATCGCCGGCTCCCGGGTGGACATCCTGGACGCGATGGAGGAGCTGGAGGCCCGCAAGCCCGACCTGATCCAGGCGCTGGTGCTGCGGGACATCTCCCAGCTGGAGTACTCCGAGATCGCCGAGCAGCTCGGCCTGCCCCTGGGCACCGTGAAATCCCGCATCCACGAGGCCCGCAAGCAGGTCCGCCAGACCCTCGGGGAGTCCTACACCTGACCGCGCGGCACCCGCGGCGGGCGCCTCGCCCCCGGGTCAAGACTCGGTAATGGGTCGGCCATCGTGACAGCAGGCCAGCGGCGGCTCATGCCCAAGCTGGCGCAGCATGAAGCGCATGGCTTCGCAATCTGATCGGCCCATCTTCGTCATCGGATGCCCACGGTCGGGGACGACTCTGCTGCAGCTGATGCTGCACTCCCACGAGCGGATCGCCATCCCGGCCGAGACCCGGTTCCTGCTGCAGGCCTACGCCTCCCGGCACCGCTTCGGGGACCTGCACGTGCCGGACAATCGCCGCGCGTTGGCGGAGTGGATCGTCAGGCGCCGGGAGACCAAGTTCCACGACCTGGGCCTGGACCCCGATGAGGTCATCGAGGAGATCGTCGCCGGCCCCCCGACCCTGGGCTCGGCGCTGGGCATCGTGTTCCGCGCCTACGCCCGCCGCTTCGGCAAGCCCCGCTGGGGCGACAAGCGGCCCAGCTACTTCAAGCACGTGGACGTGCTGCGCCGCATGTGGCCGGACGCCCAGTTCATCCACCTGATCCGCGACGGCCGGGACTGCGTGGCCTCCCTCAAGGAGATGCCCTGGTACAACCTCGGCTCCTACCACGCCATCTGCGCCTGGCGGGAGGCGATCGACTACGGCCGCCGCTACGCCCGCAAGCTCGGCCCCGACACCTACTACGAGCTGCAGTACGAGCACCTGGTCGCCGACCCCGCCGGCGAGCTGGCCAAGCTGTGCAAGTTCCTCGGCGAGGACTTCGACCCCCGCATGACCCGCCCCCAGGAGATCGCCAAGCTGACCGTGCCGCCCAACAAAAGGTGGCATGAACGCACCCAGAGCGACATCACCACCGGCCGGGTCGGCTCCTGGGCGCACCGCCTGGAGCCCTGGGAGATCGCCCTGGCCGAAAAGGCCCTGGGCTCGCGGCTGCGCGCCTACGGCTATGAGGTGAGCGGCAGTGAACGCCCGTCCATGACCCACATGCTGCGCCTGGCCCGCGTGGCCGTCCGCCGCAAGACCACCCAGCGCCGGCGCGCCCTGCGCGACCGCCTGGCGCGCCGCAACGAGCCCGGCCCGGTCGAATGCCGCCTCAACCGCTCCGGCGACAGCGAACGCGCCACCGCCTGAGCGGCGGCTACAGGGCGGCCAGCTGGTCGGCGAACCAGCGCTGGGGCGGCAGCGCCGTCGCCGCGGCGGCCAGGCGGCGGCAGCGCTCGGCGCGCTCGCGCGGCGACATCAGCAGCGCCCGGTGCAGCGTCTCGGCGGTCTGCGACACATCGAACGGGTTGATCAGCAGCGCGTCCTCGCCCAGATCGGCGGCGGCGCCGGCCTCCCGCGACAGCACCAGCGCGCAGCCGTTGCGCGACAGCACCGGGCCTTCCTTGGCCACCAGGTTCATGCCGTCCCGGATCGGGTTGACCAAAAGCACATCGGCCATCCGGTAGGCCGCCAGCGACCGCGGATAGTCGTCGTTGACCTGCAGGATCAGCGGCTGCCAGGTGGGGGTGGCGAACTCCTCCACGATCTGGTCGGCCAGCTTTCGCACCTGCTCGGTGTAGCGCCGGTACTCCGGCAGGTCGTGCCGCGACGGGTAGGCGAAGGCCAGGTGCACCACCCGCCCCCGCCACTCCGGATGGTTGGTCAGCAGCTCGCGGTAGGCCGCCAGGCCCCGCACGATGTTCTTCGACAGCTCGGTGCGGTCGATCCGCACGATCAGCTGCCGGTCGCCCACCTGCTCCCGCAGCGCCTGCTCGCGGGCCCGCACGTCCTCCCGGCGGGCGCGCTCGATCAGCTCGGCGCCGTCCACTCCCAGGCCGTGCACGCCGATCCGGGTCAGGTGCCCCCGGTAGGAGACGGTGCGGGCGGCCCGGTCGACCTTGGCGTGCAGCAGCGCCTCGCAGCAGTCCAGGAACGCCGCCGCCCAGCGCTCGGCCAGGAAACCGGCGTGGTCGGCGCCCAGGATGCCCTCCAGCACCTGCACGCCGATGTCGTCGGGCAGCATCCGGTAGTACTCCGGCGGCGCCCAGGGCGTGTGCGAGAAGTGGGCGATCTTCAGGTCGGGACGGCGCTCGCGCAGCATCCGGGGCGCCAGCGCCAGGTGGTAGTCCTGGATGGCGGTCTTGGCCCCGTGCGCGGCGTCCCGGGCGAGCGCGTCGGCGAACGCCGCGTTGTAGGCCTCATACGACTGCCAGTCGCGCCGGGCGCGGGCGTCGAAGTGCGGCGCGTTGGGGGTGTCGTAGAGCATGTGGTGGACGAACCACAGCGTGGAGTTGGCCACTCCGTTGTAGGCGCGCTGGAAGGTGGCCGCCGGGATGCCGAGCATCCGCACGCTGGCCCCGCCGGTGTCGTGCCCGGCCTTGTCGAGCCGTCCGTCGGGGGCCTGCCGGGCCGCCAGCCGGTCGGCGTCCGACAGGGCGGCGCACACCCAGACGATCTCCGGTCCGCCTTCTCCGTGGGGGCCGCTCTTGGCGGCCACCGCGGCCAGTCCGGAGACCAGGCCGCCACCGCCGCGGCGCATCGTCAGCGCGCCGTCCTCAGACAGCGAAAAGGACACCGGGCCCCGGTTCGAGGCCACCAGGACCTGACCGTCGGTGACCCCGCCCTGTGAGTCGTTCATGTTCGGCAGTTTGACATGTCTGCGTAAAACCTCTTCTGTACGGCCCCTGTATGTCCTGCTTCCGGCGGGGCTCACAACGGGGGACGTGGCGAGTGTCACACCGGGGCCATAAGGCCGCCCGGTTCGGGCGTTAATGATCATCAAGAGGGCTTTTCGGGCGGTGTGTGCGCGGCCGGTGCGGTGTTTTCGAACCGTCCCGACTCATCTCTGCGTCCCGGTGGGAACATCTCACTAACTGAGACGCTGGTGTCTCAGATGTGGGCAAATCGGGTAAAGTCCCGCACGGAACTCCACTGAACCTTCGGGGAACGAGAGGAATCTCGGGATTCCGGTAGGGTGGCAGTCACGCTGCGTGTCCACTCAGTGGAGACATAACTGAATACGCAACTGAAGAACGCTCATCCAGAGGGGTGGAGGGACCGGCCCTGTGAAGCCCCGGCAACCCTCCCGGTGCTGACGCTCTCGCGACCTGCGAGGCCGGCCGGGACAGGGTGCCAATTCCGGCCCGCGACCAAGGTGGCGCGGGACAGATGAGGAGAAAGGCCTCGCTCCATGGCACTTGATGCTGCCGATCTCGGACCTGCCACGTCCTTGACCTGCCGCGAGTGCGGACAATCCTACGAACTCGGTCCCCGCTACGCCTGCGAGCAGTGTTTCGGCCCGCTGGAGATCGCCTACGACTTCGCCGGCGTCACCCGGGAGTCCATCGAATCCGGCCCGCGCAACATCTGGCGCTACCGCGGCCTGCTGCCCGTCCCGGCGAACGTGGAGAGCACCCCCAACACCGAGCCCGGCTTCACCCGCCTGGTGCGCGCCGACCACCTGGCCGAGTCGCTGGGCATGCAGAAGCTGTGGGTCAAGGACGACAGCGGCAACCCCACCCACTCCTTCAAGGACCGGGTGGTGGCGGTCGCCCTGGCCGCCGCCCGTGAACTGGGCTTCAAGGTGCTGGCCTGCCCGTCCACCGGCAACCTGGCCAACGCGGTGGCCGCCGCCGCGGCCCGCGCCGGCATCCGCAGCGCCGTGTTCGTGCCCGCCGACCTGGAGCAGCAGAAGATCATCACCACCGCGGTCTACGGCGGCACCTTCGTCACCGTCCGCGGCAACTACGACGACGTCAACCGCCTGGCCTCGGAGATCGCCGGCGAGCAGGAGGACTGGGCGTTCGTCAACGTCAACGTCCGCCCCTACTACGCCGAGGGCTCCAAGACGCTGGGGTATGAGATCGCCGAGCAGCTCGGCTGGCGGCTGCCGGACCAGATCGTGATCCCGGTGGCCTCCGGCTCCCAGCTCACCAAGATCGACAAGGCCTTCCAGGAGTTCATCAAGCTGGGCCTGGTGGAGGACAAGCCGTACAAGGTCTTCGGCGCCCAGGCCACCGGCTGCTCCCCGGTCGCCGCCGCCTTCAAGGCCGGCCACGACGTGGTCCGCCCGGTCAAGCCCGACACCATCGCCAAGTCGCTGGCCATCGGCAACCCCGCCGACGGCCCGTACGTCCTGGACGTGGTGCGCCGCACCGGCGGCGCGGTCGAGGACGTCTCCGACCCCGAGGTCGTCGAAGGCATCCGGCTGCTGGCCGCCACCGAGGGGATCTTCGCCGAGACCGCCGGCGGCGTCACCGTGGCCTGCCTGCGCAAACTCATCGCCTCCGGGGCGCTGGACCCCGAGGCCGAGACCGTCATCATCAACTCCGGCGACGGGCTGAAGACCCTGGACGCCGTGGCGCCGGTGGCCCGCCCGTCCGCCGAGATCGCCCCCACCCTGGAGGACTTCCGCGCCTCCGGCCTGGCCTGAGCCCTCCCCGGTCCGGTCACCGCAGTCCCGAACTTTCGAGTGGAAAGACGCCCATGAGCACGGTTTCCGTACGCATTCCGACGATCCTGCGCACCTACACCGGCGGCGAGGCCGAGGTCAAGGCCACCGGCGCCACCCTGCGGGAGGTCATCGCCGACCTCGACGCCAACTACAGCGGAATCGCCGCCCGCGTCCTGGACGACAACGGCAAGATCCGCCGTTTCGTCAACGTCTATGTCGGCGACGAGGACGTCCGATTCGCCGACGGCCTGGACACCGCCACCCCCGACGGCACCCTGGTCTCCATCATCCCGGCCGTCGCCGGAGGCTGACCCGGCATCATGCGGGATGCCCGCTCGGGCATCCCGCTCTTTTGTTTCTCCCCACCCCTCTTGACCGACTTTTCGGTTCTTATCGGACGGGGCGGGCGCTACGGCCGATCAGGGGATGTTCGGGATTGTTCCGGCGGGATTTTCGTTTCCCCGTCCGCCGCCCCTGCGACTGCGTAATATTCCCGGTGACCATAACCGGCCGTCCCACAGCCTCCCACAACCGGTGTCACGTCGATAGGGTCGCTCCCGAATCATCACCCCGGTTCCGCGGTGACAGGGGCGGGACCGGAGAAAGACCCCCGCGTCCCGCAGCGGCCGCGGGCGCGGCGACAGGGTTGGCATGGCGCAAGGCACCGTCAAGTGGTTCAACGCCGAAAAGGGCTACGGCTTCATCGCGGTCGACGGCGGCAGGGACGTCTTCGTCCACTACTCCGCGATCCTCATGGACGGCTACCGCACCCTTGAGCAGGGTCAACGCGTCGAATTCGAGATCGCCCACAGCGAGCGCGGCCCGCAGGCCGAATCGGTCCGCACTCTGTGAGCGCGGGCATCGCCCGGCCGCCGGCCGCCTCCCTCCTCGGCTTCCCTTCGTGACCCAAGGCCCGTCCAGACGATGCGGACGGACGGGCCGCGAGCCGGCCGAGGCATCGACGCCGGTCTCCCGCCGGATGCTCCGGGCGGCTGCGTTCAACACGCCGGCTTCACAGACCCAGACGGGGACGTCGCAGCCGGCGGCGGACACCCCGGTCTCCCGTCCCCGGCACCTTGGACCATGCGCCTGAAAAAGACCGGTGATTGAAAGGCCGCGAGCGGGGCAGAACTTCGCAGCACGGACTTCGGCTCGCAGGCGCCCTCTCGACGATCATGGACGAGAGCCCGCGACGCGCCGCCCGCCCCGGCGGCCCGGCGCTCGGCCAGGTCCGGGATCGGCGATGTTTTCGCAGGTCAGAGCGGGTGCCGACGGGCTGGTGAACACTTCGTCGGAGGCGGGTCCATCGCTTGCACTCGGCAGGGTAGAGTGCTAAAAAACGGTTGGCACTCTACTGTGGAGAGTGACAATCCCACAGTCTAGGGGTCGGGGCGATGAGGCCTCACTCCGGCGGCTGAAGGGGTGCCGTCGGGTGGGTCGTCCGTCGCGGGCGTCGGCTCGATCCGTGATAGCCACCTCGTTCCGGGAGGACTGGAGCCTATGGCTGCAAAGATGATCGCGTTCGACGAGGAGGCCCGCCGGGGTCTTGAGCGCGGGATGAACCAGCTTGCCGACGCGGTCAAGGTGACGCTGGGTCCCAAGGGCCGCAACGTGGTGCTGGAGAAGAAGTGGGGCGCTCCCACGATCACCAACGACGGCGTGTCGATCGCCAAGGAGATCGAGCTGGAGGACCCCTGGGAGAAGATCGGCGCCGAGCTGGTCAAGGAGGTCGCCAAGAAGACCGACGATGTGGCCGGTGACGGCACCACCACGGCCACCGTGCTGGCGCAGGCGCTGGTGCGTGAGGGTCTGCGGAACGTGGCCGCCGGGGCGAACCCGATGGCGCTCAAGCGCGGTATCGAGGCGGCGGTGGAGCGGGTCAGCGAGGAGCTGTCCAAGCTGGCCAAGGATGTGGAGACCAAGGAGCAGATCGCTTCGACCGCCTCGATCTCGGCCGGTGACACCCGGATCGGGGAGATCATCGCCGAGGCGATGGACAAGGTGACCAAGGACGGTGTGATCACCGTTGAGGAGAGCAACACCTTCGGTCTGGAGCTGGAGCTGACCGAGGGTATGCGCTTCGACAAGGGCTACATCTCGCCCTACTTCGTCACCGACCCCGAGCGGATGGAGGCCGTCCTCGACGACCCCTACATCCTGATCGTCCAGGGCAAGGTCTCGGCCAACAAGGACCTGCTGCCGGTCCTGGAGGCCGTGATGCAGGCCGGCAAGCCGCTGCTGATCATCGCCGAGGACGTCGAGGGCGAGGCCCTGGCCACCCTGGTGGTCAACAAGATCCGCGGCATCTTCAAGTCCATCGCGGTCAAGGCCCCCGGCTTCGGTGACCGCCGCAAGGCCATGCTGGGCGACATCGCCACCCTGACCGGCGGCCAGGTCATCTCCGAGGAGATCGGCCTGAAGGTGGAGAACACCACCCTCGACATGCTGGGCAAGGCCCGCAAGGTCGTGGTGACCAAGGACGAGACCACCATCGTGGACGGCGCCGGTGACGCCGCCGAGATCGAGGGCCGGATCAACCAGATCCGCACCGAGATCGAGAACACCGACTCCGACTACGACCGGGAGAAGCTGCAGGAGCGGCTGGCCAAGCTGCGCGGTGGCGTGGCGGTGATCCGGGCCGGTGCGGCCACCGAGGTGGAGCTGAAGGAGCGCAAGCACCGCATCGAGGACGCCGTCCGCAACGCCCAGGCCGCCGTGGAGGAGGGCATCGTCCCCGGCGGTGGCGTGGCCCTGCTGCAGGCCAGCGCCAAGGCCTTCGACAAGCTGGAGCTGACCGGCGACGAGGCCACCGGTGCGGCGATCGTCAAGCGCGCTCTGGAGGAGCCGATCAAGCAGATCGCCGTGAACGCCGGCCTGGAGGGCGGCGTGGTGGTCGAGAAGGTCCGCAACCTGCCTCCGGGCCAGGGTCTGGACGCGGCCACCGGCGAGTACGTGGACATGTTCGAAAAGGGCATCATCGACCCGGCCAAGGTGACCCGCTCGGCCCTGCAGAACGCCGCCTCCATCGCGGCGCTGTTCCTGACCACCGAGGCGGTCATCGCCGAGAAGCCGGAGAAGGAGAAGGCCCCGGCCGCGCCGGGCGGCGGCGACATGGACTTCTGATCCCGCCCATCGCATAGCACGGCGACACACGAGGGCGGCCCCGGACTCCCGGGGCCGCCCTTCGCCGTCCGGGCCCGGCCGGCGAGTCCACGGGCGGGCACACAAGACGGCGAGAATTGGCCATACTGCGGAATGTGACGGAACTGTTCAACCTCCCCTCGCTGCGGGTGGAACAGCCACGCAAAGTGATCGCCACCCGCAACCAGTACGACTACTTCGACCCTCAGGGCACCAAGGTCGCCTCGGCGCTGGAGACCAGCGAACGGACCAAGCTCACGGCCGTGCGGGCCGCCCTGCCCGGCAGCGTCCTGGCCGGCGCCCGGACGCTGCTGCTGCGCGACGCCGCCGAAAAACCCCTGCTCATCATCGAGAAACACGCCTCCAACCGCTACACCCGCATCCGCCGCCCCAACCTGGACGCCCAAGGCGACGCCATGTTCGAAGGCGAGGTGGTCGGCACCATCCAGGCCGCCCGGACCACCCGCCACTACACCCTCACCGACGCCGAAGAGAAGACGATCGGCAAGGCCACCGGGGACCTGGGGCTGAAGAAGTTCGCCGTGACCGACGCCGACGACCGGCACGTCGCCCAGGTCGACAAGAAGTGGGCCGGGCTGCGGGCGGAGCTGTTCACCCACGCCGACCGCTACACGATCGACTTCGTGGCCAACCGGATCGACGAGAGGCTGCGCCCCCTCATCCTCACCCTCCCGGTCGTCCTCGACCTCACCCTGCACGAAAGCAAAGACATCCTCTAAGAAGCCGCCGGCCGTGGGCGCGGCCGGCAGCCCACGCCGCGCACGGTCTCGACGCGGGGAGGCGCCCAGCTTGCGCCGCGGGCAATGGATGCAGACGTCCACGATGCCGGAGACGGGGCCGAAGTCGAAGCCCCGCACGTGACTGAGCGGCTGCTCACGGGTCAGCACCTGGTCGGGATGCCGGCAGAACATCTCGGCCAGGGCGAACTCCCGGGCGGTCGGATCGGCCGTGCGTGCGGCCACCCGGGCCCGCGGATCCGAACTCAGATCCCGCCGGTTCGAGCATCGTCCTCCTGCCCGGGGGTGCCCCGGCCGCTCTCCGCATCCGGCCCAAAGGAAGCAGCGCCCTCGGCAGTCCGCCCGTTCGTTCCCTCTGGCCAGGGACCAGGCGGCAGAACCAAGGTCCCCTCCGGCCAGCCGCCTCCGTACGCCGGCCGCGACGGCAGGGTCCAGGACGAACCGTGCGCCGTCTTCCAACACGTTGTCCACATAGGCCGTCCCGCCGTGCGCCTTGGCGATGGACGCCACGATGACCAGCCCCGGTCCGCGCTTGTCTCGCTTCCTCCCGCACCGGCAGGGCCGCAGACGTCGCTTCAGGACCCGCACCCGCACGTATCTGGACAGTGAGGGGTGCATGCCGGAGCAGAAACTTTCCGGTGCCCGGGGAGTCACCGACAAGCGGCGCATACGCTACGACGCCGCTCATCGGGCGGGACTCACCGACGAGGCCATGCGCTTCCTGGAGGACGGCCTGCCCACCGCGTACCGGATGAACTCACCGGACGTCCTGGTCCCCACGGCGACCACCGGCTGTTTGCGCGCCACGTTCGTGCCAACCCCGACGCCGAGCCGGGTGATCTTCGACGCCGGCCTCGCCTGCGTCCGCAAGAGGCGGTCGGTGGCCGCGGACCCCGCCGGGTATCGGTGGAGTCGAAGACCGGGCACGCCGACGCCCCGGTGGACCGGCTGTTGCCGCAGCCTCGGGGTTCATCCGGTGAGTATCGGCAAGTACCGCCTGGCCGTGGCTGTCCTCTATCCCCGCGGGCCAATCCCCGGCGCCCGGTGCTGCGCCGCTATTTCGGCGGCCAGGACCGGGGAGGCCCTTGGGACCGCATGCCCTCCGAACGCGTGCGCTGAGCGGCTGTGCGACGCGGTGTTCTCGGACGAAGCGGAAACGGCGGCCGGAGCGGGGAATCCTCATCCACGGTGGCGGGAGCACCGAAATTCTGGCCCAGGTTTCGTCGATTCTTTGCCGCCCCTACGGGATTTCCCGACGAGGAAACCTCGATGGTTCCTTGCGATATTTCATTTTCGCAGGCTGCAGGGGGCATTGCAGGCAATGATGAGGTCGTGCTCCGGGCCGGGACGGTGAGATTTTCCGAGAACGTGGCCAAGGAGCCGGGACAGGAGCCCTGCTGGTGTCCGGTGCTGCAACGTCCCAGGTCACAGCGTCGTCCCTGAGTGGGAAATCCTTACTCTCGACCTGCGGGGAGGGCATGTTGGAAAAGGTTCGGCAGTGAGGTACCCACGCTTGGGTTCCGGGGAGCAGAGGCTGGAGGGGGATGTGGCCTCCCCCGCCGGATCGGGCCGCGCCACCGGATTTGCAACAGAAAGATCTTCAGAACCTTTCCCGAAGCGTCTGCCGGCGGTACGTTCCTCATGTGCGGGCCATGCCGGGAGACATCGACGGGTGGTGGGTCTCGCCCGCCGTCCCGATGATCGCTGACTGCGCTCTCGCCGCGCTGTGGGCCTTCACCGCCGTCGGCGGCTGGGGAGAGAAGGCGTTCTGTGAGATCTCCGGCCGTCTCGACCCGAGCTGCACCGACGGGTTCGCCACCGCCGTGCTGGCCTCCCTGCTCGTGGCCGTCCCGGCGGCCCTCGCCGTCCTGCTGGCCTGGGCGCTGCCCGCGGTGCGGCGCCGTCCCGGGCGGCTGGTCGGGACGCTGACCTTCGCCGCCGCCCTGTGGGCGCTCGCCGAGGGGGTCGTCTTCGTCGGCGGAACCCTGGCTCAGCCGTAGCGGGCCGGCCGGTTCCCGCAAGACCCGTCGCAGATGGTCTCAGTCGGGATGTTTACGCAGGTGGTGCCCTGGGAAGGAGGAGGAGTCCACAGCCCGCAGGGGGAACGAAGGGCAACGGGGGACTCCCGGGCCGCGTGTGTCGGTTTGACGTAAGGCGGCCAGGGGCATAACGTTCTCTTCGCCCCACGGGGAGCGGGACGCCGAGCAGGCGGCCGGCCCAGGGGAACCACCAGCGGACTGACAGGGCATGGCTCGCCGTGCCCGGGCAGCGATGGTGGGTCGGAGAGGCCGGGTCCTTGGATCCAAGCCGATCCGATGTGCGACCACCGCCTTGAAGAGCGTGTCTTCGGGCATGCCCGGAAAGGCGAATCAGAAAAGTCGGCGAATTTGACTCGCCGGACGGATCTGATAACCTGAAATTGGTCGCCCCGGGAAAAGGGGTTCGCAAGAATCCCGAGCCTGGTGGGTGTCCGTTTCTTGAGAACTCAACAGTGTGTCAAAAGCCAGTGCCTTGTGTCAGCCTCTGCCTGGTGTGGGTGGGGGTTGTGGTTCCTCGTCAGAGGATGATGTTGTTGGGATCGTTTGATCTCGTCTGAAGGTTTGGCTCACCTGGTGTGTTTGTGCCGGGTGGGTGTGTGGCCTTTGGTGGAGAGTTTGATCCTGGCTCAGGACGAACGCTGGCGGCGTGCTTAACACATGCAAGTCGAGCGGAAAGGCCCCTTCGGGGGTACTCGAGCGGCGAACGGGTGAGTAACACGTGAGTAACCTGCCCTCGACTCTGGGATAAGCCTGGGAAACTGGGTCTAATACCGGATATTCACCTTCTGTCGCATGGTGGGGGGTGGAAAGTTCCCTCTTTTTGGGGGTTCGGTCGGGGATGGGCTCGCGGCCTATCAGCTTGTTGGTGGGGTGACGGCCTACCAAGGCGACGACGGGTAGCCGGCCTGAGAGGGCGACCGGCCACACTGGGACTGAGACACGGCCCAGACTCCTACGGGAGGCAGCAGTGGGGAATCTTGCGCAATGGGCGAAAGCCTGACGCAGCGACGCCGCGTGGGGGATGAAGGCCTTCGGGTTGTAAACCCCTTTCAGCACCGACGAAGTTTGGACGGTAGGTGCAGAAGAAGCGCCGGCTAACTACGTGCCAGCAGCCGCGGTAATACGTAGGGCGCGAGCGTTGTCCGGAATTATTGGGCGTAAAGAGCTCGTAGGCGGCTTGTCGCGTCTGTCGTGAAAGCCCACGGCTTAACCGTGGGTTTGCGGTGGATACGGGCAGGCTAGAGGCAGGTAGGGGAGCATGGAATTCCCGGTGTAGCGGTGAAATGCGCAGATATCGGGAGGAACACCGGTGGCGAAGGCGGTGCTCTGGGCCTGTTCTGACGCTGAGGAGCGAAAGCGTGGGGAGCGAACAGGATTAGATACCCTGGTAGTCCACGCCGTAAACGTTGGGCGCTAGGTGTGGGGTTCTTCCACGGATTCCGCGCCGTAGCTAACGCATTAAGCGCCCCGCCTGGGGAGTACGGCCGCAAGGCTAAAACTCAAAGGAATTGACGGGGGCCCGCACAAGCGGCGGAGCATGTTGCTTAATTCGACGCAACGCGAAGAACCTTACCAAGGCTTGACATCACCCGAAAACCTGCAGAGATGCAGGGTCCCTTCGGGGGCGGGTGACAGGTGGTGCATGGCTGTCGTCAGCTCGTGTCGTGAGATGTTGGGTTAAGTCCCGCAACGAGCGCAACCCTCGTTCCATGTTGCCAGCGGGTTATGCCGGGGACTCATGGAAGACCGCCGGGGTCAACTCGGAGGAAGGTGGGGACGACGTCAAGTCATCATGCCCCTTATGTCTTGGGCTGCAAACATGCTACAATGGCCGGTACAGAGGGCTGCGATACCGTGAGGTGGAGCGAATCCCTAAAAGCCGGTCTCAGTTCGGATCGAAGTCTGCAACTCGACTTCGTGAAGTCGGAGTCGCTAGTAATCGCAGATCAGCAACGCTGCGGTGAATACGTTCCCGGGCCTTGTACACACCGCCCGTCACGTCACGAAAGTCGGCAACACCCGAAGCCCGTGGCCTAACCCGTAAGGGGGGGAGCGGTCGAAGGTGGGGCTGGCGATTGGGACGAAGTCGTAACAAGGTAGCCGTACCGGAAGGTGCGGCTGGATCACCTCCTTTCTAAGGAGCACTTGTCCAACCTGCCGGCACTTGTGTGGTGTTGGTGTGGTTCAGGGTTTCGGTCTACGGGGCCGTGGGTGCCTCGGACCGGTGCTCGCAAATCGTGGAACACTGGCTAGTCAACCTGCCTGGGTTGCTGCCCGGTCAGTACTACCCGCATCCGACGGTGTCGGATGGCTCCTCTTGACTGAGGGGTCGGAGCCTTGCTTCTCCCTGTGCGGGGGGTGGGGTTCGGGGTGTGGAACCTCCGGTGTCGGGGGCTTGGGTGGGTTGGGCACACTGTTGGGTCCTGAGGAAACGGGCCTCTTTGGGGGTTGGTTTTCTCGGACTGTTCGGGGCCACGTGCCTGGCGCTCTGCCTGGTGGTGGGGTGTGTGGGTGTGGTTGTCCGGTTGTTTTTTGTGAACTGCATAGTGGACGCGAGCATCTGTTGATTGCCCGACCACCTGTTTCCTCCCTTTTTTGTGGAGGGGTTGGTGTTGGTAAGTTGGTAAGGGCATACGGTGGATGCCTTGGCACCAGGAGCCGATGAAGGACGTGGGAGCCTGCGATATGCCTCGGGGAGCCGGCAACCAGGCTGTGATCCGGGGATTTCCGAATGGGGTAACCTGGCACCTGTCATGGGGTGTCGCCGCCGTCTGAATGTATAGGGCGGTTGGTGGGAACGCGGGGAAGTGAAACATCTCAGTACCCGCTGGAAGAGAAAACAAATTGTGATTCCGTGAGTAGTGGTGAGCGAAAGCGGAGGAGCCTAAACCGTGCGCGTGTGATACCCGGCGGGGGTTGCGTGTGCGGGGTTGTGGGAGCGCCCAGCTGGGTCCGCCGGCCTGGCGGGGAGTGAGAAACCGTGTGTGTAGCCGAACGATCTGGGATGGTCGACCGTAGACGGTGAGAGTCCGGTAGGCGAAACGCATGCGGCTCCCGGGCGTTGTCCCGAGTAGCACGGGGCCCGTGGAATCCCGTGTGAATCTGCCACGACCACGTGGTAAGGCTAAATACTTCCTGGTGACCGATAGCGGACTAGTACCGTGAGGGAATGGTGAAAAGTGCCCCGGTGAGGGGTGGTGAAAGAGTACCTGAAACCGTATGCCTACAAGCCGTCAGAGCCGTTGGCCCTGCCTTTGGTGGGGTTGGTGATGGCGTGCCTTTTGAAGAATGAGCCTGCGAGTCATGGTGTGTGGCGAGGTTAACCCGTGTGGGGTAGCCGTAGCGAAAGCGAGTCTGAAGAGGGCGTTTGAGTCGCATGCTGTGGACCCGAAGCGGGGTGATCTAGCCATGGGCAGGGTGAAGCGCCGGTAAGACGGTGTGGAGGCCCGAACCCACCAGGGTTGAAAACCTGGGGGATGACCTGTGGCTAGGGGTGAAAGGCCAATCAAACTCCGTGATAGCTGGTTCTCCCCGAAATGCATTTAGGTGCAGCGTCGCGTGGTGCTTGCCGGAGGTAGAGCTACTGGATGGCCTAGGGGCCTTACCGGGTTACCGAAGTCAGCCAAACTCCGAATGCCGGTAAGTTGAGCGCGGCAGTGAGACTGCGGGGGATAAGCTTCGTGGTCGAGAGGGAAACAGCCCAGATCATCGGCTAAGGCCCCGAAGCGTGTGCTAAGTGGTAAAGGATGTGGAGTTGCCGTGACAACCAGGAGGTTGGCTTAGAAGCAGCCATCCTTGAAAGAGTGCGTAATAGCTCACTGGTCAAGTGATTCCGCGCCGACAATGTAGCGGGGCTCAAGCACACCGCCGAAGCCGTGGCATCTCGTGTTCTCCTTGGGAGGGCGCGGGGTGGGTAGGGGAGCGTCCTGTAGCCGGTGAAGCCGCCGAGGGATCGAGTGGTGGAGGCTGCGGGAGTGAGAATGCAGGCATGAGTAGCGAGTCACACGTGAGAATCGTGTGCGCCGGATGACTAAGGGTTCCTGGGGCAGGCTGTTCCGCCCAGGGTAAGTCGGGACCTAAGGCGAGGCCGTGAGGCGTAGTCGATGGGCAACGGGTTGATATTCCCGTACCCGCTGGTATGCGCCCATATCGAACCTCCGGATGCTAACCACCCGAACCGCCCCTGCGACCTTCGGGTCGTGGGTGTTTGCGGGGAGGCTGGGACCCGACGGGGTAGTAGGTAAGCGATGGGGTGACGCAGGAGGGTAGCTCAGCCCAGGCGGTGGTTGTCCTGGGGTAAGCATGTGGCCCGCGCGGTAGGCAAATCCGCCGCGCATTGAGGGTGAGGTGCGATGCCGAGCCGTTTTAGGCGAAGTGAGTGATCCCATGCTGCCGAGAAAAGCCTCTAGCGAGCATGCCGGCGGCCCGTACCCTAAACCGACTCAGGTGGTCAGGTAGAGAATACCGAGGCGTTCGGGTGAACTGTGGTTAAGGAACTCGGCAAATTGCCCCCGTAACTTTGGGAGAAGGGGGGCCCTGTCTGGTGAACCCACGTGCTGGGGGAGCTGGGTGGGGTCGCAGTGGCCAGGGGGAAGCGACTGTTTACTAAAAACACAGGTCCGTGCGAAGTCGTAAGACGCTGTATACGGACTGACGCCTGCCCGGTGCCGGAACGTTAAGAGGACCGCTTAACCCCTTCGGGGGTGAAGGTGAGAATCTAAGCGCCGGTAAACGGCGGTGGTAACTATAACCATCCTAAGGTAGCGAAATTCCTTGTCGGGTAAGTTCCGACCTGCACGAATGGCGTAACGACTTCCCCGCTGTCTCAACCACAGGCCCGGCGAAATTGCAGTACGAGTAAAGATGCTCGTTTCGCGCAGCAGGACGGAAAGACCCCGGGACCTTCACTACAGCTTGGTATTGGCGTTTGAGGTGGCTTGTGTAGGATAGGTGGGAGACTGTGAAGCCTGGACGCTAGTTCGGGTGGAGTCGTTGGTGAAATACCACTCTGGTCATTTCGAGCGTCTAACCCGCGCCCGTGGATCCGGGTGGGGGACAGTGCCTGGTGGGTAGTTTAACTGGGGCGGTTGCCTCCTAAAGGGTAACGGAGGCGCCCAAAGGTTCCCTCAGCCTGGTTGGTCATCAGGTGGTGAGTGCAAGGGCACAAGGGAGCTTGACTGTGAGACGGACGTGTCGAGCAGGTGCGAAAGCAGGGCCTAGTGATCCGGCATCTCCGTGTGGAAGGGGTGTCGCTCAACGGCTAAAAGGTACCCCGGGGATAACAGGCTGATCTTCCCCAAGAGTCCATATCGACGGGATGGTTTGGCACCTCGATGTCGGCTCGTCGCATCCTGGGGCTGGAGTAGGTCCCAAGGGTTGGGCTGTTCGCCCATTAAAGCGGCACGCGAGCTGGGTTTAGAACGTCGCGAGACAGTTCGGTCCCTATCCGCTGCGCGCGTAGGAGACTTGATGGGGGGCTGTCCCTAGTACGAGAGGACCGGGACGGACGAACCTCTGGTGTGCCAGTTGTCCCGCCAGGGGCATGGCTGGTTGGCTACGTTCGGGAGGGATAACCGCTGAAAGCATCTAAGCGGGAAGCCTGCCCCGAGATGAGGTCTCCCTCCCCGCCCTTCGGGGTGGGGGTAAGGCTCCCAGGAGATGACTGGGTTGATAGGCCGGGCATGGAAGCCCTGTGAGGGGTGGAGTGGACCGGTACTAATAAGCCGAGTGGCTTGCCTACACCGTTGGGTGGTTGGGCAGTCAACAGGTGTTCGTGTCCCTGTGTGGTTCACAGGAAACAACCCCGCACCCGCAAGGGGTGGGTGTGGTCCTGGTTGATAAGTGAACAGCGTGAGCGAGTGTTCCCACTGTTCCCGCCCTGTTTTGTAGTGTGGGGTGGGGGGAGCGTCCATGATGGGTTTCCTCACCGGCCCGCCGGTGGGTCTGGCCCCTTCCCCGGGGAGTGGGGAGGGTGTGGTCGGCCTCTTGGGGGGTTGGGGTGGGGGTTGGGCGTTCCGGTGGTTATGGCGGAGGGGAAACACCCGGTCCCATTCCGAACCCGGTAGTTAAGCCCTCCAGCGCCGATGGTACTGCATGGGAGACTGTGTGGGAGAGTAGGTCACCGCCGGAACACACACGTCGAAAAAGGGCCTGTCCCCCTTTTTGGAGGGTGAAAACCCTCGAGGGGGGCGGGTCCTTTTTTTGTTTTTCGTGGGAGGGGGTCTGGTCCTATGGGTGGTGGGGCGGGGTCTCCTCTTTTTTGTTGTTGTCGTGTTTGCGGGTTGGTTTTTCTTGCTGGTTTCGGTGGGGTTTCCCCTTCCGGGGTTTGTTTCGGCACGGGCCCGGGCGCTCGATGATCGTCTGCTCCTCCAAGCCACGGGCAGAGCTTCGGGAATGGTCATGGCCCCTGGAGCATGGCACTATGAACGAGAGAGCGTTTTGTTGTTTCCGTGCAGATCGACGCCGTCGTTGCGGCGAGCACCGGTGGTCACCGCGAGGGGGAAGGCCATGCAGGACCAGGAACGCGCCCACCAGTCTCCTTTGATCGACCTGTCGGGGCTGACATTGAATCACCTCCAGAAGCTGGACGACGGGCAAGGTGACTCACCCTTCTTCGCAGAGCTTCGGGAGGCCCTCGCCCTAATGTCGTCGGTGGTCTCGTCAGCGGGCTTCGACTCAGTCATGGAACCTGAGCACCCTCACACCGCCTCCTGAGACTTGATCAACGGCGTCTCCTCGCGCACGAGGGACGCGCCGCCTTCTGCGTAGAAGATGCCCCTGATCCGGGTATGTCCCCTGCGCACGGCCGCCGGATAGGCCGTCACCGCCAGTGGCGACACGGGACATGGATGACCGACGAGTGCTTGCGGCGGCCCACTCCCTTGATCATGCTATGGCCAAGGGCAAGGCCGCCGATGGCACTGGAATTCTCGGCGTCCGGAAGCCGGAAACCACCGCCAAGGCTTCAGCCTCGAACCCTACGCGCAGCCGTGCTCTACGGTTGGTCGTGACTGGCGCCGCAACACCGCCAAGAACTACCGGCACTCCCCTGCAGGCACAGTGAAGGCTTTCTCAACGAAAGTCACCGCCAGACGTTGTTCAAGACCAGTGCGGCTTGGACGATGGCGCCGATCCGGCTCGGGTCAAGGTGACATGACGCAGGGCACGCCGGCGTTGCTTGAGGCGCGCGGCGGCCGTTCGCCCCGGACGCGCAGGCCGCGCACAGCCGGTTAGCGGAGCACGGGCCTGCCCCGGCAGCCGGTTCGGCCTCTCTGCTCGAAGCCGGTGGCCGGTGGGAGTGGGGCGGTGCGAGCCGCACTCGGCTCAAGACAACCGGTGGCAACCGGCTCGGAGGTTCCGTTCAAAGGCCGGCGCTCGGCCGGAACGAGCCGTTGCGCTCCGCACCCGGCTCAGGTCACCGGCAATCTCCTTTGGGGACTCTGCTTGAAGCGGCGTCCACTGGAGCGAGCCTGGCGCAAGGCGCCGCTCTCAACCGGCGTGGCGGCTTCGCCGGGAACCGATGTTCGGCCGGAGCGGGTCTTCGTGCACCGCGCCCGGCTTTGATGTCGCCGGCGGCCGGAAGGGGCGGGATCAGATGTCCTCGCCGGCCAGGACGGCCTCGGCGTCGACGATGCGGTAGGCGTAGCCCTGTTCGGCCAGGAAACGCTGGCGGTGGGCGGCGTACTCCTGGTCGAGGGTGTCGCGGGCGACGACGGCGTAGAATCGGGCGCCCTTGCCGGAGGACTTGGGACGCAGCACCCGGCCCAGGCGCTGCGCCTCCTCCTGGCGGGAGCCGTAGGCGCCGGAGACCTGGATGGCCACGGACGCCTCGGGCAGGTCGATGGAGAAGTTGGCGACCTTGGAGACCACCAGCACCGGCAGCTCCCCGGAGCGGAAGGACGCAAAGAGACGCTCGCGTTCCCGGATGCGGGTGTCGCCCTTGACGACGGGGGCGTCCAGCAGCGCCGACAGCTCGTCCAGCTGGTCGATGTACTGGCCGATGACCAGGATCTGCTCGCCGCGGTGCCGCGCCACCAGGGACTCGATGACGCGGGTCTTGGTGTGGGCGGTGGCGCACAGGCGGTAGCGGTCCTCCGGCTCGGCGGTCGCGTACGCCAGCCGCTCGGACTCGGTCAGCGTCACCCGGACCTCGACGCAGTCGGCGGGGGCGATCCAGCCCTGGGCCTCCATCTCCTTCCACGGCGCGTCGTAGCGCTTGGGGCCGATGAGGGAGAACACATCGTCCTCCCGGCCGTCCTCGCGCACCAGGGTGGCGGTCAGGCCGAGGCGGCGGCGGGCCTGCAGCTCGGCGGTCATCCGGAAGATCGGCGCGGGCAGCAGGTGCACCTCGTCGTAGATCACCAGGCCCCAGTCGCGGGCGTCCAGCAGCTCCAGATGCGGGTAGGCGCCTTTGCGGCGGGTGGTCATGATCTGGTAGGTGGCGATGGTGACCGGGCGGATCTCCTTGCGGGCGCCGCTGTATTCGCCGATCTCGTCCTCGGTCAGGGACGTGCGGCGCAGCAGCTCCTGCTTCCACTGGTGGGCGGAGACGGTGTTGGTCACCAGGATCAGCGTGGTGGCCCGGGCGCGGGCCATGGCGGCGGCGCCGACGATGGTCTTGCCCGCCCCGCAGGGCAGCACCACCACGCCCGAGCCGCCGTGCCAGAACGCGTCGGCCGCCTCCCGCTGGTAGGGGCGCAGCGCCCAGCCGTCCTCGACCAGCGTCACCGGGTGGGCCTCGCCGTCGACGTACCCGGCCAGGTCCTCGGCGGGCCAGCCCAGCTTCAGCAGCGCCTGCTTGAGGTGGCCGCGCTGGCTGGGGTGGACGATGACGGTGTCCTCGTCGATGCGCGCCCCCAGCATCGGCTTGACCTTCTTGGAGCGCAGCACCTCCTCCAGGACCGACCGGTCGGTGGAGGTCAGCACCAGGCCGTGCGCCGGGTCCTTCTCCAGCCGCAGCCGCCCGTAGCGGGACATGGTGTCGGCGACGTCGACCAGCAGCGCGTGCGGCACCGGGTAGCGCGAGTAGCGCAGCAGCATGTCCACGACCTGCTCGGCGTCGTGGCCGGCGGCGCGGGCGTTCCACAGCGCCAGCGGGGTGATCCGGTAGGTGTGGACGTGCTCGGGCGCCCGTTCCAGTTCGGCGAACGGGGCGATGTCCCGGCGGCAGTCGTCGGCCTGCTCGTGGCCGACTTCCAGCAGCAGGGTCTTGTCGGACTGGACGATGAGCGGACCGTCGGTCACGGGCAACCTCGTAGCGGCTGGTCGGGCGGAGTGCGTTCAGTGTGCAACAAGCTTGAGCGGACGGTGTCTTCCCTCCGGTCAGACACTGCCGGAAGGAGCGTCGTCGTTTTCGAAGAAGCCCTGCTCCACCAGGAAGATGAGGGCGATGACCTGCAGGGCGACGGACGCGATGAGGATCGCCCAGCTCCATTTCGCCAGGTTCTGGGATTCCTCGGGGTCGGTGTGCGCGCTGCCCAGCGCCAGGGCCGCGGTGACGATGCCGCCGATGCACAGCACGTTGCAGCAGATCAGCGTGGCGATGCCGTTGCAGACCAGCGCCGTGAGGGGGAGGGAGTGGTCGACGGGCACCCGCGGCACGCCCGGCGGGCCGTAGCCGTAGTCGTGGCCGGGTGTTTCGTGTGCGGGCGGCTGCCGGGGGGACAGGGGAGCCCAGTCCCGCTTCGGCTGTGTCGGGAGATCCTGGCCGCCTCGGGGGAGGTGCGGGGCGGGCCGGCCCTCCGGTGACTCGTTCCCGTGGCCACTCATGCGGGTCCTCCTGTGCGGCGGCGCCGACGGGGCTGATCCAGCCGTTTCCCGTCTCTGGTCCGCCACCGTATCCGGAAGTTTCGCCGTCGCCGGCCACTGGACGATCCGCAGGGCCCGGGCGTGCTCGGCACGCCTCTTTCAACGCGCCGTCTTCGCAGGTCGAGGCGGGCGCATCGCGCGGGCCTGAGCCCTGAGACCTCGGGCCATGCGCCCGCCTTGGGCGCTGAAGAGCGCGTGCCGAAGGAGGGTCAGCCGGCCGGCGGTGCTTCGGCGAGCATCTGCCGCAGCCGTTTGCGGTCGGTCTTGAAGACGCTGGTCATCGGGATCGCGTCGATCACGTGGACCTCCCGGGGGTACTTGATCTTGCCGATCCGGTCGCGGGTCCAGGCGATCAGCTCCTGCGGGGTGGCCGTCGCACCGGGGACCAGGGAGACGAAGGCGACGACCTCCTCGCCGAGGCGGGGGTCGGGACGGCCGACCACGCCGGCCTTGGCGACCGCCGGGTGCTCCATCAGGGCGTCCTCCACATCGCGGGGGAACACGTTGAAACCGCCCCGGATGATCAGGTCCTTCTTGCGGTCCACGATGAACAGGAAGCCGTCGGAGTCCAGGTGGCCGATGTCGCCGGTGCGCAGCTCGCCGTCGATCAGGGCGCCGGCCGTGGCCTCTGCCGCCCGCCAGTAGCCCTTCATCAGGCACCCGGCCCGCACGCAGATCTCGCCGTCGCGGCCGGGCGGCAGCGCGTTGCCGTCCTCGTCGCGGATGGTGATCTCATAGCCGGGCAGCGGGCGGCCCACGCTGCCGGCCTTCCTGGCCCCGGGCCGGTTGACCGCGCAGACCGCGCTGGTCTCGGTCATCCCGTAGCCCTCCATGATCTGCACGCCGGGCACCCGCCGTTCGAACTCCTCCAGGGATTCGCGGGGCAGCGGGGCCGAACCGCAGGTGATGTAGCGCAGGTCCGGCAGCGGGGTGGCCTCCAGGGCGGGTTCGGCCAGCAGCATGCCGATCATGGCGGGGACCAGCGGGGCGAGCTGGGCGCGGTGCGCGGAGGCCAGGCGCAGCCACTCCTTGGCGTCGAACCAGCGCAGCAGCACGGTGCTGCGGGGCACCTGCGACTGCAGCCCGATCAGCGTCACGATCATCCCGTAGGCGTGTGAGAGCGGCAGCGGGACGATCACCCGGTTCACGTGCTGGGCGGTGCTGGCCTCCCAGGAGGCCAGGGAGGCGGCGTACAGGCCGGCGTGGGTGAGCATGACGCCCTTGGCGCGGCCGGTGGTGCCGCCGGTGTACATCAGCGCCGCCAGGTCTTGTTCGTCCCGGTCGATCAGCGGCAGCTCGTCGGCCCGCGCCAGCTCCTCATAAGGGACGGTGCCCTCTGCCGTCGCCTCGCCGACCAGGACGATCTGCACGTCCAGGTCGTGGGCGGCCTTTTGGACGGTGGGCAGCACCTCGGCGGTGGTCACGACGACCCGGGCGCCGCTGTCGGTGAGGATGTGCCGCAGCTCCTCGGGCGAGACCAGGAACACCACCGGGGTGACCACGGCTCCGGCCCGCCACAGCGCCTGGTAGGTGATCCCCACCTCCGGGCAGTTGGCCATCATCACCACGACCCGGTCGCCGGGCCGCACGCCCAGGTCGGTCAGTCCCCCGGCCACCCGGCGGGTCCGCTCGGCCAGTTCCCGGCTGCGGTACCAGCGGCCCTCGAAGAACAGCGCGTCATAGTCGTCGAACCGCTCCCAGGCCCGCTCGGACAGCCTGCCGAGAGTCCGCTTCATCCGGTGCCCCTTTCACCGCGTGACCACCGGACCTGCGCCACGCCCGCACCGCGTGACCTGCGCCGGGGCCGGGTGCGGGCCGTGTTGGCAAGATCCCCTCCGGTTCAGAGGACCGTTTTCCGGTGCGGGCGTCAATATCGCCGCCCCCAATGCGGCGTCCCCGGCGTTGGGCCGTGATCACAACCGGGTCTTTTCGGTGCATCGTCCCCTCAAGCGCCCCGGCCAGAGCGTGCCCCGCCCGCGCACCGCACGCCACCGGCGCGAACACATGCGCGAAATGTCCGGTTGCGGCCGGAGTGGCGCTGCATGCGGGTACGTCGCAGTCTGGACGGTCCCATGGTCTGGGACGCCACGCACGGAGCGCCGTCGCGGCTTCCGTCCCCGAGCCTTCGGGGCATCCGTTGGGGAAGACGCGGCGGGCGCCCGTCTCCGGCGGGGCGCCGCCGGAGACGGGCTGCTTCAAAACGGCCAGTCGGCCTTCTGGCCGCGCTCCAGGAGGGGGATCATCGCGAACGCGGCGTCCGACAGGCCGCCGAAGGTGTGCCGGGTGCCGGTGCCGGACGGGCCGTGGCCGTACTGGTAGCCCACCAGGTTCCAGGTGTAGACCGGGACCTGCTCGGGCACCGCGGCGGTGGGCTCGGCGCCGTGCGGGCCCGCCCAGGCCTGCTCGTCGGTCACGATGACCACCCGGTCGTGGCCGCGGTAGTGGGCGCGCACCGCCTCGGCGGTGTCGGTGCCGCCCAGCCAGTCGAACCGCTCGACCACCTTGAGCACCGGCTCGCCGCGCCGGAAGGGCACCGCCTGGTGCGTGGTGCCGAACTGCACCAGGTCGGCGTGCTCGGCGCGCAGCGCCAGGGCGGTGCCGAAGACGGCGGCGGCGTCGGCCTGGGTGATCTTGCTGCGTGCCGACATCGGCGTGAACATCGAGCCCGACCGGTCCACCAGCACCAGCGTGCGGCCCGGCAGGCGCGGCACGTTCGCCAGCGAGGCGTCCAGCGCCCGCTGCAGCGGCCACGCCCAGCGCGGCGACGGCGCCTGCCGGTAGGCGGCCAGGAACCGGATCGGCAGCAGCTTGGAGCGGCGGACCTGCGCGGGGTCGGCCAGCCGGGCGGCGACCGCCTCGGCGGCCTGCTCGCCGATGCCCGCCCGGTCGAAGTTGCGCAGGTTGCGCAGCAGGGCGAAGAGGCCCATGGACGGGATGATCGCCTCCCAGAAGCGCGCGGTCAGCGGGCCCTGCACCCAGCCGGCCAGCGACTCCCAGGTCATCCCGGCCGCCGCCAGCACCTGCGGGGCGTCCGGCCGCTCCAGCAGCGCGCGCCGCTCGCCCACCGGCAGCGCCAGCAGCTCGGCGCGGGCCCGCAGCACGGTCAGCGAGCGGGGGATGTCCCGGCCGCGGCCGTGCCGCCGGTCGATGGCGTGCTTGAACAGGTCGCCCTGCCAGGGCGCCACCGGCGCCGGGTGGGTCAGCTCCAGGACGTCGCCGAAACGGACCTCGCCGCTGTCGTACTTGATCAGCGACCGCTCGTCGTAAAGCCGGCGGACCGCGTCGGCGATGCCGCGCTTGACCGGCTGCGGCAGCGCCCGCCCGTACCGGCCGTGCCAGTAGGCGATCAGCTCACCGGGCTCGTCGGCGCGCTGCAGCGCCGCGTCGATGAGCCGCCGGTTGCCGCCGGCGGCCGACGCGCACAGCCGGGACATCACGCCCTCGGCCGCGGCCACCACGCTCGCCGAGCGCATGCCGGCCTCGTTGCGCAGCCAGCCGATCATGCGGGTCAGCCAGCCCGGGTCGTGCAGCGCCACCTCGCCGACCAGGGTGCGGAAGCGGGCGTCCCGCGCCGAGGCGCCCTCGTAGAAGGTCTGCTCGCCGACCATGTTCGACACCGCGAGCAGGAAGAGCTCGCTCTTGGTGTCCCGCAGGTGGCCCGGCGCGCCCTCGTGGGTGCGGCCGGTCGCGCGGTCGGCGGTCTTGATCGGGCTGGTGGCGCCCTTGCGGCGCACGCGGTTGAACTTCGCCATCTGTCGCTGCCCTCCTGGGGCGGTGGCCTCCCGAGGTCGAGCCGTCCGAAGTGTTTTCAGTCCCTGTGCGGGACCGTTTCAGGAGTCGAACCCGATATCCACCGAAGTAACTCCGGACTGCGCACCGGGAGGGGATTTTCGAGGCGCCCGAGATTAAATCGGCTGCGGTGCAAAGTGCTCTGACCACTGAGCTACCGCCCGGGGAGTCGGGCGGATGGGAATCGAACCCATGACCTCTCCGTTATAAGCGGAAGTAACCGCTGCCTGCGCATCGGGCGCGCATTCGGATGCTTCCTCCCGAGCTTTGGGGTCCGCTCTTTCAGGTGAGCTGAAAGACCGGGCCCGTGGCGGGGGCGTCGGGAGGTGAGAATCGGGTTGAGCCTTTTTGGGGTCTGGGGCGGGCATCCGTCGCCGGGCCGTCCAGGTCACCGGTCCTGACCTGGGGAGATGGTGTTCTGGTGCGTCGGGCGCCGAGGTCGGGTGCGGCGGGGGTGAACCGAATCCGTCAGGATGGGGAAGTAACCCTCGCCTGCGCACCGGCGCCCGGACGATCGTCGCAGGGGCCCTTTTCCGGCCGGCGGGACGTCCGCCGTGCCGTGCGGGGCGGTGCACCTTTTTCACCACATGGCCCATGGCCTGCGCGGCGAGCCGCCTGCCGAAGGGGACGCCGCGAGGAGGCGAGGCGGATGCGGAAAAAGGCTCAAAGTCTGCGCCGTCCCGGCTCCGCTGGTCGGAGAACACAGCGGCCGCCGTGCGTGCGGCGGGTATTTCGCCGCGGTGGAGCCGGCATGGTGTCCTCCTTTCCGTCAGCGGGGCCGTGCGGACGGCTTCCACTGTGCCGTGTCCGGGAAAACGGCGCAACGCTATTTATTCGCCGTCTTCGAGCTCGGCGACGCCGGTGATGCGGTGCAGCGCGAAACGGTGCACCGCGGCCCTGGTGGCGTCGTATCCGGTCAGGAAACCGCCGTCGACGCTGATCGGCTCCACGATGCGGCTGGAGGCCCGGCCTTCCTGGTCGAGGTAGCCGATCCACACGCGAACGCCCCGCTTGGCGGCCTGCCGCAGCTCCTCCACCGTGGTCATGGACGGGGAGCGCGGCGGCTCGCCCGCGGGTGCGCTGAGGCGGGCCGCCGCGTCGCCGGCGCGCAACGCCCGCACCGCGGCGTCGATCACCGCCGGGTCGCACTCGTCCGCCGCAAAGGTGCGGACCGGGCCGGCGTCGGCGGGGGTGTCGGCCCGGTAGGAGTCGGGCCGGGTGATGACCACGCCGCCCTCGGGGGATTCGGCGACCGGCGACAGCCCCAGCCCGCGCAGCGCCTCCAGCAGCTCGGCCCGCGGCAGCGGAGAGGCCAGCACGGTCGGGGCCAGCCGGTGCAGCGGCAGCGCCTGGGCCCGCCGGTCGGCCAGCACCTCCTCCAGCAGGGCCGGGTCGTCGGCGCGCACATAAGAGCTCATGGCGCCCACCCGCAGCCGGCCGTGCCGCCGCGCCACGTCCTCGATCAGATAGGTCAGCGGCTGCGGCAGCGGGGTGGCCGAGTGCCGGGTCAGCAGTTCGATCAGCTCGGCGGCCGAGCGTCCGGCGTCCAGGGCGCGGCGCACCGACGCCTCGGTGAAGCGGTAGACGGTGGCGCCGCCGGTGGACTCCACGTCGGCGGTCAGCGCCAGCTCCCGGGCCAGTTCCGGAACCAGCGGCCCGGGCGCCACGGCGGTCAGATCGGCCTGGATGAGGATCTCCGCCACCGGCGTGGGCAGGTGCTCGGCCAGCGCGGCGGCCACCTCGGGAAGGCCGGCGCCCTCCAGCAGCGGGCGGGCATGGGGGGCCGGGGCGCCGAAGGCGGTCAGGCCCAGCAGCTCGGCCTCCCGCAGCGTCCAGTCCACCAGCCGGTCGCGCAGCGCGCCGCGGCGGCGGGGCTGCTCCCAGGCCAGCCGGTCACGGATCTGCTCGGCCGGCAGCGCCCCGCCGGCCTGCACCAGCACCGCCAGCACCGCCCGGCGGAGCTGCGGGGCGGCCGGGCGCACCGGCTCTGCGCCCAGCGCGTTGATCACCCGGTCGCGTTCGTCGCGCTCGCCGACCAGGCCCGCCACCCGGTCGCTGTGCAGCCAGGCGGCGGCCAGCTCGCTCCAGCGGTCGGCGTTCTCGCGCAGCCGCCACAGGTCGAAGGCGCGGGTGGGCAGCCACTCGCCGTCCACCCCCTGGTCGCTGGAGCGTGCCAGCAGCCCGGCACTGTGAGCGGTCTCGATGAGCAGCGCGGCCTGCCATTCGGCCACGTCCAGCGCCTCGGCGGCGGCGCGCAGGTCCCGGACTCCCAGCCCGCCGCTGCGCAGCACGGCCGGCGGTCGCAGGCCCCACCGCTCCAGCAGGTCCTCGGTCAGCCGCACGACGGTCAGCGCCTGGCCGGCGGCGGTGCGGGCCACCAGCTCCGCCGGGTGCGGCATCGCCGCCCGCGTCGCCGGCGGGCGTGCGGTGAGGTCCCGGAACAGCCTGCCGCCGCGCAGGTACAAGGCGACCTCGCGGGGCAGCGTGACGGTGTGGTCGTCGGTGGCGGCCAGCAGCCCGCGGGCCAGCAGGTGCTCGATGGGGGTCTGGGCGGTGGCGGCGCGCACGGCGCGGCGGGCCTCGGCGACCCGTCCCACCGGCGGTCCCCAGGCCAGCTGCTCCAGCGCGGCGCGCGCCTGCGGCCCGGCCTGCTCGAGCAGCTCGCCCGGGTCGGTCAGCCGCGCGACCAGCGTCTCGATCAGGGCGGCGGTGTCGGGGAAGCCGCGCGGGCCGTGGCCGCCGGTGTCGGCGACCAGCTCCAAGAGCCGTTCCAAGGGGTAGGCGGCCAGCAGCTCGGCGGCGGGCGGGCCGAGCCCGGCCGGGTGCGGCAGTGCCCGGCGCAGGCCGGGGGCGGTGCGCAGCGGGCCGTCGGCGTCGCCGTCGTCCCAGACCAGGCCGCAGGTGCGCAGCCGCTCCAGCACTTCGGTGACGTCGTCGGCGGTGGCGTCGGTGCAGGCGGTCAGCTCCCGCACGACCGCCTCCCGCGGGGCCGGCTGGGGGAGGACCAGCAGCGTCTCCAGCACCGCCAGGGCGAAGCGGTCCAGGCGGTCCAGCGCCCGGGCGATGGCCGCGGGCGTGGCCGCCCGTGCGCCGAGGGCGGTCAGATCCGCCGGTACGGGGGTGATCAGCTCAGGCCGTGCGGCGAGCAGCGCGCGCAGTTGTGCGTCGTCGCGGGCGCGCAGCCAGTCGGCGTAGCTGTCCATCTCTCCCACCGTAGTGGGAGGCGCCGAGGGGGCCGGGCGCCGCCGGACGGGTCAGGCGGGGCTGCGCTCGTTGGTGACCAGGCCGAGCGCCAGGCGGGCCCAGGCCTCGACGAAGCGGCTCTCATCGACGCGGGTGGGCGACTCGTGCAGCGACTCGGTCGACAGCCAGTAGTTGACCACCGCGCCGCCGAGCACCGTGGCGATCGCCGGCCAGTCGGCGTCCGCATCGGCGTACTCCGGCTGGGCCGACAGCCAGGTGGCGATGCTGTCGTACAGCGGCTTGACCAGGCCCTCGCGCATCTCGGCGATCAGGTTGGGGAACTGGTCCAGGTCGCGGAACAGCACCCGGATCAGGTCCTGTTCCTCGCGCATTTTGGCCAGCCCCGTCTTGCAGGCCATCTTCAGCCGGGTCTCCAGCGGCAGATCGGAGTGCTCGGCGGCGATCTCCATGACGGTGGCGATCTGCTCGCGGGTACGGGTGATGTGCTCGCGGATCGCGGCGGCCAGCACCTCTTCCTTGGAACGGAAGTGGCGGTACAGGCCGCCCGCGCCCGGAGACAGCCCGGCCGCGGCCTCGATCTCGGCAACAGATGTCGCGGCGTAACCGCGGTCGGCGAAAAGCCGAAGCGATTCGGCCACGATCCGCTCGCGCGTGGATAGCGTCATGTGAGTCCTCCGCCAGAACAGTAGGGCATCGAGGCGGGGCGCGTGCACGCACTCGGGCGCTGCACGTCCGAAAAAGTGATGGCGCCCACCTTCCCGGCCCGGCGCACTAGGCTGCGGGAACACGCTGCGGCAAGGAGGCCGTGATCGCGCCTGGAACGTCTATGGAAGGGGTCGAGGTGGCCTTCGTGCCCGATGACTTCGTCGTGCCCACCCTGGTCGCCGGGCAGCGCTTCCGGATCCGCCCGATCGGCGTGCACGATGTGGTCAAGGACTACGACGCGGTCATGAGCAGCCGGGAGCGGCTGTGGGAGCGCTTCGGCGCCCACTTCGGCTGGCCGGCCCCCGGCTACGACTTCGAGCAGGCCCTGGTGGATCTGGGCTGGCTGCAGAAGGAGGGCCAGCTGCGGCGGTCGTTCACCTTCGCGGTGCTGACCGCCGATGAGGAGCGGCTGCTGGGCCGGGTGCACATCGCCCCGCCGCCCCGTTCGCTGCCGGAGGTGGACGCCGGCGTGGTGTTCTGGGTGCGTTCGGATGAGGCCGGCACCGGCCTGGAGCGGGAACTGGCCGAGTTCGTCCATGAATGGGCCACGGTGACCTGGCCGTTCAAGAATGTGCGGTATCCCGGCCAGGACATCTCCTGGGAGGAGTGGTGCGCCGACTGACCGGGCGCTCCAAGGTCTTCGTTTGCACCGCTCAAGCCCATGTGATTGAAAAAGCGCATTTGGCCGGGCCGGGACGGGCATGGTTGAGCGGTGGGGCGGCGGGTATGGACGCCGATGCCGAACGCTGGTTTCGGACGTACGGAACACCTGATTGCGGGCGGTTGACATTTCGCACAGCTCCCGCGCCCTCCCGCTCGGATCCCGTCGCATCGCCACTACCGGGAGGGCGCGGGCTTGCGGACGCCGGCGCCCGGCGGATCGACCCGCCCTTTGCATACGCTGGGGATGTGCCGGATCTCCACCTGCCTGTGACCGCCCCGCTGACCGTCGGGTTCGACCTTGACCTGACCCTGGCCGACACCCGGGAGGGCATCGCCGCCACCTACCGGGCGCTGGCGGCCGAGACGGGGGTGTTCATCGACGTCCCCACCGTGATCGCCCGCCTGGGCCCGCCGCTGGAGCGGGAGCTGGCGCACTGGTTCCCGCCCGCGCAGATCCCCGCCGCCGCGGCGCGCTACCGGCAGCTGTACGGCGACATCGCGGTGCCCGTCAGCACCCCGATGCCCGGGGCGCTGCAGGCGGTGCAGGCGGTGCGGGAGCACTCCGGGCGTGCGATCGTGGTGACCGCCAAGAGCCAGCGGCATGCCGAGGCGACCGTGGCGGCCCTGGGCCTGCCGGTCGATGCGGTCATCGGCGGTCTGTTCGGCACCGAGAAGGGAGAGGCGCTGCGTGAGCACGGCGCAGGCGTCTATGTCGGCGACCACCTGGCGGACGTGGACGCGGCCCGCGCCGCCGGGGCGCGCAGCGTGGCGGTCGCCACCGGCCCCTTCGACGCCGCGGCACTGCGCGCCCACGGCGCCGACGTGGTGCTGGAGGATCTGGCCGCATTCCCCGCCTGGCTCGCCGGGACGGTCCCCGCCGCCCGGTGACCTGGGCCGCTCGATCGCGGCCACCGGTATATGTGTTCACCCGTTTGCGGTGAGGCATTACTCTTGAGCCCAATTCGTAGCGAGAGCTGGATGAGGTCACCTGTGCCCACTGGCAAGGTCAAGTGGTACGACGCCGGTAAAGGATTCGGCTTCCTCACCCGCGACGACGGCGGTGAGGTCTTCGTGCATTCCTCCGCATTGCCGAGCGGCGTCACCTCGCTGAAAACCGGCCAGCGCGTGGAGTTCGGAGTGGTCGAGGGCCGGCGGGGGCAGCAGGCGCTGTCGGTGCGGACGCTCGATCCCCTGCCCTCGGTGGAGCGGTCGGTGGCCAAGGCCCGGCGCAAGAAGCCCGACGAGATGGTGCCGATCATCGAGGACCTGATCAAGCTGCTGGACGGCATCTCCAACACCTACCGGCGGGGCAAGCACCCCTCCCCGGCCGAGTCCAAGAAGATCGCCACGGTGCTGCGCGCCCTCGCCGACGATCTGCATCCCTGAGCCCTCCCGCACGCCGCACCCGCCCGTCCCCGGGCCTTGGGGCTGCGCGGCGGGGAAGGTTCGTTGACACCGGGTCCCGTCGGTCCTCCGGGTGGGGGCCGACGGGCGCTTCCGGCTTTTCGGGACGCATGACGCCATGGGCCGTCCGGCTCTGATGGTCGCTTGAACGCCCAGGTCATCGGGGTTTGCGGGACCTTGCCCGCCGCGGGGGCGGGCCGGGTGCGCCGCCGGTGAGGATCGACGGCGCCGCCGCCGTCCTTGACGATCCGGGATGCCGGGCCATACCGGCTGATGGGAGAGAATCGAGGGGTGAGCCCTCTGCGTCAACCCAGATCGACCTCGACCGGTGCGACGCGTTCGCGCCGGACCCGTACCCCCGCCGTCGACCCTGCGTGCGCGGAGGCGGTGGATCTCGCCCGCCGGGCCGCCGAGGAGACCGCCCACCCCACTCCCGTGGGCGAGCACCTGGGGATGCAGGCCGAGGGCGACCGAGTGCTCACCCACTACTTCGCCTGCCTGGACCCCGCCTACAAGGGATGGCGGTGGGCGGTCACCGTGGTCCGCGCGGCCCGCGCCAAGGTGGTGACGGTCAACGAGTGCGTGCTGGTCCCCGGCGAGGGGGCGCTGATGCCGCCGCCGTGGGTGCCGTGGATCGAACGGCTGCGCCCCGGCGACCTGGGCCCCGGCGACCTGCTGCCCACCCCCGCCGACGACCCCCGACTGGCCCCCGGCTACACCGAGACCTCCGATGAGGCCGAACGGCAGGTGCAGTGGGAGCTGGGGCTGGGACGGGTCCGGGTGCTGTCGGCCGAGGGACGCGCCCAGGCCGCCGCCCGCTGGTATGAGGGGACGGCCGGGCCGCGCACCCCGATCGCCGCCTCCGCCCCCGCCCAGTGCTCCACCTGCGGGTTCTACGTGCCGCTGTCGGGGGAGCTGCGGCAGATGTTCGGGGTGTGCGCCAACGAGTACGCCCCCGACGACGGCCGGGTGGTCTCCGCCGACCACGGCTGCGGAGCCCACTCGGAGGCGGTGGTGGTGCCGCCCGCCTCCGAGGCGCCGCCGCCGATCGTCGACGAGATGGGTTATGACCTGATGCCGGTGTCCGCGCTGACCGAGGAGACGGACGAGCAGGCGGGCGATGAGGCGGCCGGCGAAGGGGCCGCCGAGCGCCGTTGAACGGCGCGCCGGCCCCCGGCCCCGCCGATGATCCCTACGGCACGGCGGAGATCCGGCGGCGGGTGCTGCAGGCCTGGGAGTCCTCCCCGGCCCGCTTCCGGGAGGACGCCAACGCCGAGGAGGACCACGCCCTCGGCGGCTACCGCGACCGGGTGATCGTCGAGCTGGCGCAGAACGCCGCCGACGCCGCGCTGCGCGCCGGCGTCGGCGGCCGGCTGCGGCTGCGCCTGTCGGGAGGCGTGCTGACGGCCGCCAACACCGGGGCGCCGCTGGATGCCGCCGGGATCGAGGCGCTGTCGACGCTGCGGGCCTCGGCCAAACGGGACGAGCCCGGCGCGGTGGGACGGTTCGGCGTGGGGTTCGCCGCCGTGGCCGCGGTCAGCGACGAGCCGTGCATCGGCCCCGCCGCCGGCGGGCCCGCGGTGGCCTGGTCGGCGCGGCGCACCCGGGAACTGGTGGCGGGCGTCCCGGCGCTGGCCGGCGAACTGGACCGCCGCGGCGGCCATGTGCCGCTGCTGCGGCTGCCGTTCCCGGCCCGCCTGCCCGAGCCCGAGGCCGGCTTCGACACCGTGGTGCGCCTGCCGCTGCGCGACGCCGCGGCCGAGGCCCTGGTGCGACGGCAGCTGGAAGAGGTGGGGCCGGCGCTGATGCTGGCGCTGCCCAGCCTGCGGGCGGTGGAGATCGACCTGGAGGGGGCCACTCGGACGATCACCGCCGAGCACCGGCCGGACGGCACCGTGGACATCGACGGCGTGCGGTGGCGGACGGTCCTGGCGGAGGGGACGCTCGATGCCGCCCTGCTGGCCGACCGGCCCACCGAGGAACGCGCCCGGCCCTTCTGGCAGGTCCGCTGGGCCGTCCCCGACCCGGCGGAGCCGCAGCAGGGGGCGGGCGCCCCGGCCCTGGACCTCCTCGGCCCCCACCGGGGGGCGGGGTCGCCGCGGCTGCCCGAGGACGTGCCCCAGGTGCTGCACGCACCAACCCCCAGCGACGAGCGGCTGAGCGTTCCCGCGCTGCTGATCGCCACATTCCCGCTGGCCCCCGACCGGCGGCACGTGGCCTCCGGGCCGCTGACCGACTTCCTGATCGAACAGGCCGCTGCGGCCTATGTCCGGCTGCTGCGCGAGCTGCCCGCCACCCCCCGCCTGCTGTCGCTGGTCCCCGGCGGGCTGCCGGCCGGGGAGCTGGACGCGCGGCTGCGCCGGGAGATCGCAAAGCGGCTGCCGCAGGCCCCGCTGCTGCCCGTGGCCGCGCCCGGCCCCGCCGGCGAGGCGGAAGAGCCGGTGCGCGCCCGCGGCCGGGACGTGGTGGCCGTGGACGGCACCGCCGGGCTGCTGGACCTGCTCGCCGAGGTGCTGCCCGGCCTGCTGCCGGCCGGCTGGCCCGCCGGGCATCCGGCGCTGCAGACGCTGGGCGTGCGGCACCTGCCCCTGGCCGACGTGGTCGACCTGCTGGCCGGCCTGGAGCGGGAACCGGCCTGGTGGCGGCGGCTGTATGCGGAGCTGGCCGCGGCGCGCTGCGACGCCGACGCGCTGGGGGCGCTGCCGGTGCCGCTGGCCGACGGCCGCACGGTGCGCGGCCCCCGCGGCCTGCTGATCGCCTCCGCCGACCTGGACCCCGAGCCGCTGCAGGTGCTGGGGCTGCGGTTCGTCCACCCCGAGGCCGTCCACCCGCTGCTGGTGCGGCTGGGAGCGGTGGAGGCCGGGCCGCGCCGGGTGCTCGCCGAGCCGGCGGTGCGGGCGGCGGTGGCCGGCTCCTTCGACGCCGACGACCCCGAGCCGATCGCCGAGGCCGTCTTGGGGCTGGTGGCGGCGGCCGGGCTGCGGGCGGGGGAGGAGCCCTGGCTGGCGGAGCTGACGCTGACCGGCGCGGACGGGGAGTTCTACCCGGCCGGGGAGCTGCTGCTGCCCGGCAGCCCGCTGCACCAGATCATGGCCGCCGACGCCCCGTTCGGCACCGTCGCCCCCGACCTGGTCGAACGCTGGGGGGAGCAGACCTTGGAGGCGGCCGGGGTGCTGCGCGGCTTCGCCGTGGCCCGCGCCGAGGACGTCGATGTGGCGGCCCTGGCCGACGAACCGCTGCTGGAGCTGGACGGCGAGGAGGAGTGGGCCCGCTACGTGCTGGACCTGCTCGGCCCGCAGGAGCTGCCGCCGCAGCTGCCGGAACTGGTGGCCGTCCGCGACCTGGAACTGGTGGAGGACTGGCCGGCGGCGCTGCGGCTGCTGGCCGAGCCCCCGCTGCGGGCGGCCGTGGTCGATCCCGCGCATGTGGTGCTCGGCGACGGACGCCGGGTGGCGGTGCCCTCCTACACGGCCTGGTGGCTGCGGGGGCGGCCGGTCCTGGGCGGGCGGCGCCCCGGCGAGCTGCGCGCCCGCGAGGCCGGCGAGCTGGCCGGGCTGTACGATCCGGCGCCCGCCGGGCTGGACCCGCGGCTGGCGCGGGCGCTGGGCGTGCGGGGCTCGCTGGAGGAGCTGCTGGCCGAGCCCGGCGGCGCCGCCGACCTGCTGGACCGGCTGGCCGACCCGGCCCGCGCGGTGCCTCGCCCCCTGCTGCGCCGGCTGTGGGCGGCGCTGGCGGAGTGGGCGGCCCGAGGGGACGCCCCGCTCGCCGAGCCGCCCGAGCGGGTCCGGGCCTTGGTGGCGGGCGTGCCGGAGGTCGTGCCGGCCGAGGACGCCATGGTCGTGGACACCCCCGCGCTGCTCCCGCTGGTCGCCGACCAGCCCCTGGTGATCGCCCCTTACGACCGGGCGGTGGCGCTGGCCGAGGCGCTGGAGCTGGCCCTGGCCAGTGAGGAGATGCCCGCCGCGGTGGAGTCGGCGGGCACGCCGCGCAAGGTCCCGCCGGAGGTCTGGGAGATCTGGGGGGAGGCGGACCTTCCCGAGGAGTACCTGGCCCACGACCCGCTGGTCGTCTCCGGCCGTCCGGTGCCGTGGTGGTATGAGGAGGACACCGGCATCGTGCACGCCTCCGGTCCCGCCGGGCTGGCCCGCGCACTGGCCTGGGCCGCCGGACGCTGGCGGGACCGCCTGCTGCTGGAGGCGGTGCTGCGCGACCCCGCGGCCCTCCCCGTCGTCCTGGCCGAACGGGACCTGGAGCCCTGACTGGGGACGCTCAGGCCCGGTCCTCGGGCGCCCGGTGGGCGGCGGTCCGGGACGCCTCGGTGGCCTCGGGAGGGGCGGCGGGCACGGCCCGGCCCTGGCCCTCCCTGAGTGCGCGGCGTTCGAGGGCGGCGGCGCGGGCGCGGTGCAGGCGGGGCAGGTACCAGTAGCCGAAGATCCCCGTGGCGACGCCGACCACGCACACCCAAAGCCACCAGCGGGCGTCCTCCGGCAAGTCCACGATCAGCAGCACCACCAGGGCGATCGCCCAGGCCACGGTGCCCACCGCCGCCACCAGCCGGTCGTCGGTCCGCAGCGGAGGGGGATCCGGACGCCGTGGACGTGTCATGAAGCTCAGGCTACGAGATGCGCGGTGGTCGTTTCCCGAGTGGGAGCATGGTTTGCGTCCCAGCAGACCACGGGTGAGCGGGGAGGGAAGCCGAAGTCACATTCCCGGCCGGCGCGCGGGCGGAATAGCCGGCCGCCCATAGTCGTTAGCCGAGGTAATGACTTCTGCTAATGAACATGAACACGCACCAGGACCCACAGCCCGTCGAGCCGCCTCCCGGACTGGCCGAGGAGCTGCGCATCTCCATCGCGCGCCTGTCGCGAAGACTGCGCTCGGTGAGCGCCACCGAAGGGACCGGCCCGCACGGCTCGCCCCGGCAGCCCCGGCTCACGATCTCCCAGCACGCCGCGCTGGCGGCGCTGGAGCGGCACCGGGCCATGACCCCGCGCGAGCTCGCCGACCACGAGAAGGTGCAGCCCCCTTCCATGACCCGGGTGATCGCCGCCCTGGAGGAGCAGGGGCTGGTGGAACGCAGCCCGCACCCGACCGACGGCCGCCAGGTGGTGCTGCGCGTGACCCAGCGGGGAGTGGACCTGCTGCGGGAGGAACGCCGCCGCAAGGAGGCCTGGCTGTCGCGGCGCCTGAGCGAACTGACCCCCCGAGAGCGGGAGATCCTGCGCCAGGCGGCGCCGATCCTGGACCGGCTCAGCAAGTCCTGACGCCCCCGGCCGGGCGCACCCGCCAGAAGATCCCCCCTGAACCGGACGAACCGGAACAGGACGGGGAGCGGGGCGGGATGTTCCGCTCGCTGCGCGTCCGCAACTACCGGCTGTTCGCCTCCGGCCAGGTCGTCTCCAACACCGGCACCTGGATGCAGCGGGTCGCCCAGGACTGGCTGGTGCTGGAACTCACCCACGGCAGCGGCACCGCCCTGGGCATCACCACCGGCCTGCAGTTCTTGCCGCTGCTGCTGTTCGGGCTGTGGGGCGGGGTGCTGGCCGACCGCTACCCCAAGCGGCGCATCCTGCTGGCCACCCAGGCCGCCATGGGCCTGCTGGCGCTGGTGCTGGGGGTGCTGGCGCTCACCGGCACCGCCCAGGTGTGGCACGTGTACGCGCTGGCCTTCGGGCTGGGCATGGCCACCGTGATCGACAACCCGGCCCGCCAGTCGTTCGTGATCGAGATGGTGGGACGGCGGGACCTGCCCAACGCGATCGCCCTCAACAGCGCCACCTTCAACGGCGCCCGCGTGGTGGGCCCCGCGGCGGCCGGGGTGCTGATCGCCTGGATCGGCACCGGCCCGGTGTTCTTGCTCAACGCCCTGTCCTTCGGGGCGGTGATCTTCGGGCTGCTGGCGATGCGCACCGCCGAGCTGCACCCGGCCGAGCAGGTGCCGCGCGCCAAGGGCCAGCTGCGCGAGGGCCTGCGCTATGTGCGCGGGCGCCGGGACCTGCTGCTGGTGCTGGTGCTGATCGGGTTCGTGGCCACCTTCGGCATGAACTTCCAGGTCACCATGGCCCTGGTCACCCGCGAGGTGTTCGGCGTCGGCGCCTCCTCCTTCGGGCTGGCCTCGACGATGCTGGCGGTCGGCTCGGTCACCGGCGCGCTGCTGGCCGCCCGCCGCACCCGGCCCCGGATGCGGCTGCTGCTGTCGGCGGCGCTGCTGTTCGGGCTGCTGGAGATCGCCACCGGGCTGATGCCGACCTACTGGTCGTTCCTGATCCTGCTGGTGCCCACCGGCCTGGCCCTGATGACGGTCACCACCACCGCCAACGCCACCATGCAGCTGAACGTGGCGCCGGAGATGCGCGGCCGGGTGATGGGCCTGTACATGTTCGTCTTCCTGGGCACCAACCCGCTGGGCGCCCCGCTGATCGGGTGGCTGGCCGAGCACTTCGGCCCGCGCATGGGCATCGTCGCCGGCGGCGTCGTGGCGCTCCTGGCCGCCCTGGCGGTGACCGTCCTGGCCGTCCCGCGCGGCAGGCTCCGGGACGAGGTCAAAGCCGGCCTCGAGCGCTCCCTGTGGAGGAACCTCCGCAGGAGCACGGCCTGAAACCCGGGCGCCGGTCCCCGCCCGGTGGCCGCATCCGGCCGGGCGGTGCCTCGCTCGAAGGGGAACCGAAAGCCCAGACCTGCCGTTGACTGGAATAGACGCGGCCGAGCCGTTCGGCTTCCGCGCGAGCACGGCCCGCCCGCGGTGGTCCCATGCGGCGCGGCGTCCGGGCGAGCGGAGACGACCGGTTCGGGACGGTGAATCCGGATGGCGAAATCCGGATGACGAATCCGGGTGACAGCGACCGGCGCAGGCTGACAGGCTTGGACTGCCCTCCCCGTCCGGGGCGCCGGTCGGGACCGCGAGGGTGGGACCGGACGGCGGAGCAAGAAGCGAGGAGGCGACGGGCGTGACCGTCTCGATGGTGAAGGGCCAGCGGATCTCACTGGAGAAGCCCGGGGGCACACTGAGCATGGTCCGGATGGGCCTGGGCTGGGACGCGGTCAAAAAGCGGGGCTTCTTCGGCTCCCGCGAACGGGAGATCGACCTGGACGCCTCCTGCCTGCTGTTCGCCGACGGCCAGCTGGCGGACGTGGTCTACTTCGGCAAGCTCACCAGCAGCGACGGGTCGGTGCGGCACACCGGTGACAACCTCACCGGCGTCGGCGACGGCGACGACGAGTCGGTGATCGTGGACCTGACCAGGGTGCCGGTGCACGTGACCTCGCTGGTGTTCACCGTCAGCTCCTTCAACGGGCAGACCTTCAACGAGGTGGAGAACGCCTTCTGCCGGCTGGTGGACGAGACCACCGGCGCCGAGCTGGCCCGCTACACCCTCACCGGCGGCGGCGCCCACACCGGCATGGTGATGGCCAAGCTGTACCGGCACGGGGGCGGCTGGAAGATGAACGCCATCGGCGAGCCCGCCCAGGGCCGCACCTTCCAGGACATGCTCCCGGCCATCGCCGCCCACGCTTAAGACGCATGACGGAACTGCCGCGCGGGGCCAACGCACCCCTGCCCGCCCGCCGGGTCACCGCCACCGTCTCCTGCGCGGTGCCGGTCGACGTCAGCGCCCTGACCGTGGACGCCGACCTGCAGGCGCGCTCCGACGCCGACCTGGTGTTCTACAACGCCCCCGAGGGCGCCGGAGTGCGCTGGTCGCAGGTCGGCGGCGGGCAGCGCATCGAGCTGGACCTGGAGGCGGTGCCGGCCGACGCGCAGGCGGTCGTCATCGTGGTGAGCCTGACCGGCCGGACCTCCTTCGGCGCGGTGCCGCCGCCGCGGCTGCAGCTCACCGCCGCCGACGGCACCCCGCTGGCGGGCTTCACCGTCACGGACCTGGGCCCCGAGCGGGCCATCTTGGGCCTGGAGGTGTACCGGCACGGCACCGGCTGGAAGGTGCGGGCGCTCGGGCAGGGGTACACCGGCGGCCTGGCCGAGCTGCTGACCGCCCACGGCATCGAGGTCGACGACCCCGGCGAGGACCAGCCGGCCGCCGCCCCGCCGCCCGAGCCGGCCATGGGCGTCCCGCCTCCCCGGCCCGCCGAGCCGGCGCCCCCCGCCGAGCCCGGCCCGCAGCCGGCGGCGGGGCCCTCCCGCTCGGAGGTGGGGTACGTCGAACGATGCTGGCTGGTGTGGGAGGACGCCAGCCGCTCCCTGGCCGCCTACCGGGCGGCCACCGAGCACGCCCTGCGGCTGCGCGACGACGAGCTCGCCGGACGGGCGCCCGCCGGGCGCCATCAGGAGCTGATGGCCGCCGCGGCCGACCGGCTGAGCGCCGACGCCGCCCAGCTGGCCGGGGAGCTGGCCGGGGTCGAACCCCACGTCGGCGCCGAGGTCGCGAGCTTCGCCGCGGCGACCTGGCTGACCTGGCAGCCCCGGTCGGACGTCGCCGAGGGCATCCTGCTCGGCACGCTGACCGCCGCCGAGCTGCCCGGCCTGCGCATCCCGCTGGTGCTGCGGATGCCCTGGCGGCGCGGGGTGTGGATCTCCCGCGGCGCGCTGCCCGGCGACTCGGCCGCCTACGCCTGGTCGCTGATCACCCGTTTCCTGGCCGCGGTCCCGCCCGGCCTGGTGGGCCTGGAGGTCATCGACGCCTCCGGGCTGTCGGGGGCGTCCTGGCTGAGCGGCTTCGACCCGCTCACCGTGCAGACCCTGCTCGGCGGCGGGGTGGCCACCGGCCCGGCCGCCGGCGAGCGGCTGCGCCGCCTGCTGGACCTGGTCGACCTGCGCGGGATCGGCGGCGACGCCGAACTGCCCCCTGGGCTGGCCCCCGGCCCCCCGGTGCGGCTGGTGGTGGTCATGGACGCCGGTGCCGCCCTGGACGGCGAGGACGCCCACCGCCTGATGCGCCTGGTCGAGGACGGCCCCCTGGTGGGCGTGCCGGTGCTGCTGGTGGAGACCGACACCCCCGCCGCCGAATCGGTGCGGGCGCTGCGCGTCCGCCAAAGCTGCAACAACCTGCCGTCGGCGGAGGGCGCCATCGCCGACTCGTGGGTGGGCGCCGACTGGACGCTGACCCCGGACGTGCTGCCCGACGCCGGGGACGGCACCCGCCCGCCCAGCCTGTTCGCCCACGTGCTCGGCGCGCACGCCCGGGCGATCGCCTCATACGGCTGACGACCCGGCAGGAGATCCGCCCATGAGACTGTTCGTGGCACTGATCCCGCCGTCGGCCGTCCTGGACGAGCTCGACCGGCTGCTGGTGCCCTACCGGGCGGACTGGCCGGACCTGAAGTGGGTCGCCCGCGACAAGATGCACATCACGCTGGCCTTCCTGGGGGAGATCGACGAGCGCGCCCTGGAACGCCTGCTGCCCCGCCTGGAGCGCGCCGCCGGCCGCCACCCCAGGATCGAGCTGTCCTTCGCCGGGGCCGGGGCGTTCCCCGGCGGCGGCGCCCACGCCCGCGTCCTGTGGACGGGCGTGTACGGCGACCGCGGCGTGCTGGCCCGGCTGGCCGCCTCGGTGAACGCCGCCGGACGCCGCGCCGGGATCGCGGTGGGCGAGCACAGGGCCTTCCGCCCCCACCTGACCTTGGCCCGCAGCCGCCGCCCCACCGACATGCGCCCGCTGATCGAAGGGCTGTCGGCCTATGCCGGGACGACCTGGACGGCCGACACCGTCCACCTGGTCCGCAGCCACCTGCCGGGCAAGGGCCGGCCCGGCCTCCGCTATGAGACCATCCGCGACTGGCCCCTGCGCTGAAGCCGGACGCCGCACGGCCGCCGCCTGCGGGCCGCTTTTGTCACCCCCTCCTGCCAGGCTGGTGGATCTGTCGGCATCGCAGCCCGGGGGAGGATGACATGGCCACCTGGCAGGAGGTCACCGAATCGGCGCCCGAGTTCGCCCGGCGGGTGCGCGAACTGATGGACGCCCACAAGCACAAGACCATCGCCACGCTGCGCAGCGACGGCGCGCCGCGCATCAGCGGTATCGAGGCCGACTTCGCCTGCGGCCAGCTGTGGTTCGGCTCCATGCCCGGCGCCCGCAAGGCCCGCGACCTGCAACGCGACCCCAGATTCGCGCTGCACAGCGCCTCGGTCGTCCCCAATGAGGACGACCCGTCCTCCTGGCCCGGCGACGCCAAGTTCTCCGGCCGCGCCATCGAGGTCACCGACCCCGGCGAACTGCGCGCCTACTTCCGGGAGCGGGGCCTGAACGCATCCGACTTCGGCGGCGCCCACTTCTTCAAGGCCGACATCACCGAGGTCGTCCTCACCCGCGTCAACGGCGACCACCTGGAGATCGACCTCTGGCGCCCCGCCGAGGGCCTGCGCCGCTTCGAACGCAAGTGACGCGAGCAAACCCCGCGTGTCCCGTCGCCTTGGGCCGCCGTACCGGTCCTGGGCATCGCCCCACCGAGCCTTTTCAACACGCCGTTCCCACAGGTCACATGTGGGGACGGCGCGGTTGAGACAGTGCCGTGCCCTGCAAGCCATGGCCTCGAAGACCGCCCGGCTTCTGTCTCGGCCCGCCAAGCGCGCGGCCCGGTGAATCTCCGCCGGGAAACCGGGCGGCCTCTCGCCGAGTGCCATAGGCGTACACCAGATGGTCAGGCACGCTCCTGCCCATCCGTCTCGGAGGCGCCCTCCTCGTCGGCGAGTTCGGCCAGCAGGTCCGCGCGAGTGACCCGTTCGGCACCGGGTGGCATTTCACCGCGGGCAAGGTGCTCGGAGGCTTCACGCATCCGCCGCTCGATCTCGGCGCGGCGCAGCCGTTGCCGCTCTTCGTAGGCGCTGTACGGCATGACCACAACGGGATCACCGCCATGGCGGGTGATCCGGGTGACGACACCGGCATGGGAGGCGGCCAAGCAGATTTTGCCAAGGTGGTTGCGCGCTTCGCGGAGTGGAACGGACTCCATGGGCAGCCCCTATCTCAATTGTGCACATTGTGTACACAATTTGTGAGATCCGTAGTGACGGGGCGGTCACAGCTCCGGGGGCGGCAGGGCCCGGCGGTCGGCGTCCGGGGGACCCCAGGGCAGGCCGTAGCGTTCGCAGGCGCGGCGCAGCTCGGCCAGGTCGGGCGGGAAGGAGAGGCGGCGCAGGACGCGGCCGGCGGGACTCCAGACCACCAGGCGGGGGGCCTGGTCGGTGGAGTCGTCGATGCCGACGCCGCCCACGGTGCCGCGGGCCAGGTTCCAGGCGACCTTGCCGCGCCGGCTGACCACGGCGATGCCGGCGGGGGAGATGTGCAGCTGGTCGCGGTTGCGGTCATACAGCCAGTAGCCGACCAGGCCGGTCAGCAGCCCGGCGGGGACCGCCCACAGCAGGGTCTGCCGGGCGCCGCCCAGGGCGTCGCCCAGCCACAGGGCGCCCAGCACCGCGGCGGCCTCGCACATCACCATGCTCGCCAGGCAGGTGCTGATCCGGGAGCGCCGGGTGGCGTCCACCGTCACCACCGGGCCGTCCTCGGGCGGGGGCGCCGCGTCGGCCTCCGGCTCGGACGGGGCGGACAGGGCCGCCACGGCGCTGTGAAAGGCGGCCGACAGGTAGGCGTCGTACTCGGCGTCGGAGACCGGCAGGCCGGCTTTGCGGGCCTGCTCGCGCAGATCGGTGCGGGAGATCCGGAGCACCGCCAGCGGGGCGGCGAAGAACTCCTCGCCGTCGGAGCCGTGCAGCCGCAGCCAGGCCCGCCCGTCGATGGTCAGCAGCTCGATCCCGCCGATGCGGTCGGCCGGCATCCGCAGCACCACGTCCCCGGCCGCATCCGCCCAGCCCAGCCCGTCGTCGGTGACCACCAGCCGGCCCCCGGGCACCTGGGCGAAGACCTCCGGCAGCCCGTCCAGCCCGTAGACGGAGGGGCGGGGGGTGTTCGCCCCCGGCGTGATCACCCGCCAGCCGTGTTCGTGCAGCTCGTGGACCAGCTGGAACTCATCCAGCCCATCGGCTGGCAGCCGGGCCAGCAGCCCCATCCGGTGGTCGAAGGCCAGCACCGACAGCCGGCAGGGGCCGGGCCGGCCGCTGATCGGGTCCACCCGCACGCCGGGGCCGACCACCAGCGCGGCGGTGTCCCCGGCGTGCACCCGCAGCTCCCGGGACCGGCGCCGCCGGCCGCGCCCGCGGCGCACCACCAGCCGCCCGGTGGTGATCGTCCAGCGGACCGGCCGTTCGCGCAGCAGCCTGCGGTGCACCGCGTGCAGGGCCGCCTGGCCGACCAGCACCCACCCGGCGGCCGCCATCCGCGACAGCAGCGGGACGAGGTCGGGGAACTGCACCGCCATCCGGGCCACCATCAGCGCGCCGAGCAGGGCGACCAGCGCCCCCAGCGCCAAGACGCGCAGCCGCCCGGGGTTTTCGGCCGGGGCGCTCAGCCGGGCCGGCTCGCGGCGTTCGGCCGGCAGCGGGCGGGGCTCGTGCGCGGCGGCCAGCAGCTCGGCCTCCTGCGCCAGCAGCCGCGCCTCGGCGGTGTGGTCGGGCACCGGCCGTCCCGGAGGCGCCAGCCCGCCGTCCGACAGCCGCCCGACGTCGCCGTCCAGCACCCGCATCGGCAGCCCCAGCCGCCGCGCGGTCACATAGAACGCCAGCGGCTCAAAGCCCATCCACGACAGCTCACCCACCGGGGCGCGGCCGAACTTGTGGAAGACCGTCAGGTAGCCGTCCTCGGCGGTGAGCGCCAGCTCCTCGATGCGCTCGCGCGCATACCCGGTGATGACCCGCCCGTCCGGGCCGATCTGCTGCAGGCCGTCCGCCGACAGCCGCCAATAGGGGTGGGGGCGGCGCGGCCGCAGCACGCCGATCAGCCAGGGCATCGCCACGGCGACGGCGATCAGGGCCGCCCACAGCCAGGCGGGGCGGATCGGCAGCAGCGCCACCACCAAGGCCGCCAGTGTGAACGGCACGCCGCCGACCGGGCGCCGCCGTCCCGCGGCCCCCGTCCAGGACTGGCCGACGAGCTCTGGTTGCACAGTCCCCGATCCTGACATGTGTGACGCCGCTCCCGCCGCTGACTCGGTGGTCGAATACCTCACTGGCCCGCCGGTCAGGACCGCCGGCGCAGGATGCCGTAGCCGACCGCCAGCGCGATCCCGACCGCCAGGACCACGCCCACGTTGCGGTCGTCCGGCTCCCGCCGCTGCGACTCCCGCCGCCCGGACTCGGTGGGGGCGGGGGTGGGGTCGGGCCGGACCCGCTCGGGCAGCGGCACCCGCCATATCGGCTGGGCGACGCCCTCCGAACCGGCCAGCAGCGCCCGCCCGTCGGGCGTGTAGGTGATCGACTCGCCCTGCTCCTGGCGCGGCAGCCGGATGCTGCGCAGCGGTTTGATCTTCTCCTCGGCGTTCTCATCGAAGGAGTAGATACGGGCGGACGAGTAGGTGCGGATCACCAGTGACCGCCCGTCGGGCGCGAACGCCCCGTCGGTGGCCAGCAGCGGCGCCCTGCCGACCTTGCGCAGGATGTTGTAGCCGTCGGTGCGCAGCCGGGCCGGAGCCTCATACAGCCCGCCGGAGAGCTGCTTGCTGGCGATGTAGATCCGGTTGGTCCGCGGGTTGATCATGAAGGTCTCGGCGTTGCGCGGCCCGTCGGCGTACCGGAAGCGGAACGCGGTCGCCCGCAGCGTCTGGCTGCGCAGCTCGGACGGCTCGGGGATGCGGTAGACGGTGACGTGCGGCCAGATCCCGCCGTGGTTGTCGCCGATGTCGGCGACGAACAGCGCCGGCCGGCCCTGCTCGTCCTTCCCGATCGCCATGCCCTCCCAGTCGCGGGCACCGGCGCCCGCCAGCGTGAGCGTGGCCAGCGTCCGCCCGTCGGGGCCGATCGCGAAGATCTGGGGGGCGCCGCCGGAGTCGTTGTGGGTGTAGAGCACCCCCGGATGCCGTCTGCTGGCCGCCAGCCCGCTGGATTCGGAGATCCGCGGGTCGCGGATCGTCAGCAGGCGGGTGGCCTCCTCGTCCCGGGCACTTCCCTCGGCCGCTCCGGCCCAGGCGCACGCCAGCAGGCAGGCGAGCGGAATCGCCGCGGCCCGTATGCGCAAACTCGTCCTCCCGTTTCCCTCGGCATCGATCATCGCCGATCGCCGGCGGGAGGGCATCCTCCGCGGGGACGAGCCCGGCGCCGCCGCAAGGCCGGATGACCCTGGCCGGCACGCCTCCCCGGGAGCGCGGCGTCCGGAGGCCGGGGACCGCATCGCCCCGTCGGCTCCGTCCCGGCCCGCCAGGAGGTGACATGCCGGGAAGGGAACGAAAAGGCGGCGGGCGGCCCGGCCGGGCGGGTCAGCCGATCAGCGAACCGATGATCACGATGAGGACCAGCACGGTCAGGACGGTCGGCAGCAGCCATCGGGGCGAACGGTTCACTTTTGCAAGCCTATTTGCCCTCCGATGGTGCCGCGCCCCGGGGATCGGCGCCTCCGATGAACCGCGGGCGCCGCGGCGGCGTCTCAACTGGCATGTGCGGACTGTTCGGGCTGCTGCGCTCCCCTGCCGCGGCGCACCCTGAAAAGGCCTCCGACGCCTTCGTGGTGCTCGGCATGCTGGCCGAGGAACGGGGCGACGACTCCGCCGGAGTGGCGTTGTTCACCGGGCGGCCGGTGACCCGCGACGCCCCCGTGCCCCTGGAGGCCGGTGACATCAGCGTCGACGGCTGCCGGATCGTCAAGGGACGGGGCCGGTTCAGCCGGGTGTGGCGCCCGGACCTGCTGCTGCCGCTGCTGGACTGCGCCCCCGTGGCGATCGGCCACACCCGCCGGGCCACCCAGGGCGGGCGGGAGCGGCTGGCCGACGCCGGCCCGCTGGCGGTGCCCGGCCCCGGCGCGGGGATCGTGGGCGCCCACAACGGGGACGTCGAGGCCGCCGCGCTGCGCGAGCGCTTCGCCCTGCCGCGGGGACGGGGCGGCAGCGACAGTGAGGCGATCTTGCAGGCGCTGGTCGGCCGGCGGGAGGTGGCCGCGGTCGTCGAGGTGCTGCAGGCGCTGGTCGGCCGGGCCGCGCTGGCGTGGGTGGACCGGGCCCGTCCCGACCGGGTGCACCTGGCCCGCGCCGCGCTGAGCCCGCTGGTGGTGGCGATCGACACCGAGCAGAACATGTACTGGGCCTCCAACCCCCGCTGGTTCCGCGAGGTGCGGCGGTGCACCAGCGTGGAGTTCGCCTCCGCGGTCATGCTGCGCGAGGGCACCTACCTGGAGATCTCGTGCACCCCCGTCCCGCACATCAGCGCCCGCGCCGAGTTCGTGCCCACCGCGCGGCCCTGCGACCTGGAGGAGGGGGTCTGGGAGGGGTTCACCGCGGCCGACCGCGACCGGGACCGCGCCGAGCTGCGGCACGCCGTGCGCAAAAGCGGCACCGGAGGCTTTCCCGCCCTGAGATGACCTCCCCGTAGACCGGGGGCGGTACCGGACGGGCCGCCCCCACGGACGCCTGAGGGCCGCAGGATGCGGCCCCTGCGGCCCTCAGGTTCACCCGGGCGTCTTGCGCGCCTTGAGGACGCCTACAGGCGCTCGACCACGTAATCGATGCAGGCGGTCAGCGCCTCGACGTCGGCCGGGTCGACGGCCGGGAACATGCCGATGCGCAGCTGGTTGCGGCCCAGCTTGCGGTAGGGCTCGGTGTCGACGATGCCGTTGGCCCGCAGCGTCTTGGCCACCGCGGCGGCGTCCACGGAGTCGACGAAGTCGATGGTGCCCACCACCTGGGAGCGCTGCGCCGGGTCGGCCACGAACGGGGTGGCGTAAGAGGACTTCTCCGCCCACGTGTACAGCCGCTGCGCCGAGTCGGCGGTGCGCGCGGTGGTCCAGGCCAGGCCGCCCTGGGCGTTCATCCACTCGATCTGCTCGGCGAACAGCAGCAGCGTGGCCACCGCGGGCGTGTTGTAGGTCTGGTCCTTGGCGGAGTTGTCGATGACCGTCTTGAGGTTGAAGAACTCCGGGATGTAGCGGTCGGAGGAGGCGATCTGCTCGATCCGCTCCAGCGCGGCCGGGGAGACCAGCGCCACCCACAGCCCGCCGTCGGAGGCGAAGCACTTTTGCGGCGCGAAGTAGTAGACGTCGGCCTGGGTGATGTCCACCGGCAGGCCGCCGGCCCCGGAGGTGGCGTCCACCAGCACCAGCGAGTCCTCCCCGCCCACCCGCTGAATGGGCATCGCCACGCCGGTGGAGGTCTCGTTGTGGGTCAGCGCGTAGACGTCCACGCCGTCCTCGGCCCGCGGCAGCGGGTGGGAGCCGGGCTCGGCGGAGATCAGCGACGGCTCCTCCAGCCACGGGGCCGCCTTGGCGACCTTGGCGAACTTGCTGGAGAACTCCCCGAAGGTCAGGTGCTGGGACTTGCGGCGGATCAACCCGAAGGCGGCGGCGTCCCAGAAGGCGGTGGTGCCGCCGTTGCTGAGCAGCACCCGGTAGCCCTCCGGCAGGGAGAACAGCTCCGCCAGTCCCTCGCGGACCCGGCGCACCAGCGACTTGACCGGCGCCTGCCGGTGCGAGGTGCCCAGGTAGGCGGCACCCGACTCGGCGAGCGCGCGCAACTGCTCGGGACGGACCTTGGACGGGCCGCATCCGAAACGGCCGTCGGCTGGCTTGAGGTCTGCGGGGATGACGATTTCAGTCACGTGAACACCTTAGATGAGCTGGGAGATCGAACTCGCAGCCGTCCAGATCCTGAGATGAACCTCTCATCTGCGGCGCAGCGCGCGGATTCCCACCGCCAGCAGCCAGAGCAGCCCGAGCGCCGCCGCGACGGCCACCGCGGCGTGCTCGCCCCACGGGTCGCCGGCGGAGACCGCCCGCCGCAGCGCCCGGACCGAGTCGTGCAGCAGCAGCGCCAGCGCCGCCGCCACGATCCAGCCGACCACCTTGCGCGAGACCGCGTCCCGGCGGCGCCGCCTGGCCCGGCGTTCGGCCTCCTGCCGCCGCAGCTCCTCCAGCACCGCCTGGGGGCGCGCTGCCTCCGGCTCGTCGAACTCCTCTAGCTCGTCGAAGTCGCCGGCGGAGCGCGGGGCCGGCTCCCGGCTCCCGGCGCGTTCACCGGGGGCGGCGAGGCCGTCGGCGTCGTGGGGGCGGGAGTGCGTCACACGCCCCATGATGACAAACCCGGCCCGATGGCCGTGAGGTCCTTTGGGACCGGCCGGACGGGAGGGGCAACCTGGCCGAAATCGTCTCCGTGGCCTGGATCACGTGATAAAAAACACGTGGAGAAAGAAGCGGCCCGCCGGAGCGCGCTCCGGCGGGCTCCTATGAGCCGAAGCTCACTGGGCTGGGCCGAAGGTCACTCGGCGTTGCGCTTGAGAGCGGCGTCGGCACCGGCGACCTCGGTGATGGGACGCGGGCCGGGCCCCAACGTACCGGGCGCTGGGGCGGACCAGGCGGCCGGTGCGCTTTTGCTCCAGGACGTGCGCCGCCCACCCGGCGGTGCGGGCGCAGGTGAACATGGCGGGCATCATCGCGGGAGGAACCTCGGCGAAGTCCAAGATCACCGCGGCCCAGAACTCGACGTTGGTCTCGATGGCGCGGTCGGGACGGCGCTCGCGCAGGATCGACAGGGCTGCGTCCTCCAACGCCTTGGCCGCCTCGTAGCGGGGGGCACCCAGCTCCTTGGCGGTGCGGCGGAGCACCCGGGCGCGCGGGTCCTCGGCCCGGTAGACCCGGTGGCCGAAGCCCATCAGGCGCTCCCCGGCGTCCAGGATGTCGGTGACGACCTTGCGGGCGTCCCCGATCTGCTCCACCTTCTGGATCATCGGCAGCACCCGGGCGGGGGCGCCGCCGTGCAGCGGACCGGACATGGCGCCGATCGCTCCGGCGAAGCTGGCCGCCACGTCGGCGCCGGTGGAGGCGATGACGCGGGCGGTGAAGGTGGAGGCGTTCATGCCGTGCTCGGCGGCCGAGACCCAGTAGGCGTCGATGGCCTTGACGTGGCGGGGGTCGGGCTCACCGCGCCACTGGATCATGAAACGCTCGGTGATGTTGCGTCCCTCGTCGATGCGGCGCTGTGGGACCATGGGCAGGCCGGCGCCGCGGGCCGACTGGGCCGCGAACGACAGCACCAGCGCCGATACTCGGGCCAGGTCGGCACGGGCCTCCTCGTCGCTGATGTCCAGCAGCGGACGCATCCCGTAGGCGGTGGCCAGGGCCGGCAGCGCGCCCTGCACGTCCACGCGGACGTCGCCGGAGCGGTGCGGCAGGACGTGCGGCTCGGCCGGAGCCAGGCCCGGGTCGAAGCTGTTGTCCACCAGCAGGCCCCAGGCGTCGCCGAAGGAGACGCGGCCGACGAGATCTTCGATGTCGACGCCCCGGTACCGCAGGGCGCCGCCCTCCTTGTCCGGTTCGGCGATCTCGGTCTCGAAGGCCACGACCCCCTCAAGACCGGGTTTGAAGTCGGACATGTTCGTCCTGCCTTTCGTCCCCAAGAGTGATAAGGCGGTGAAGGTTCATTGAACCCTGTCGCTGTTACCGCTTAGTACCCAGGTCCCCACATGACGCATTCCGCCCAGGTGAGAGGCTCAGGCACTGTGCGACAACACCCTGATCCGGCCCGGCTCCGCAGCGCGTACGAAAGCGACGGGACGGTGCGCTCCTCCTTCCCGGACGACCTTCCCCGCGACCCGGTCGACCTGTTCGCCGCCTGGTTCACCGACGCGCTGGCGTCCGGACTGCCCGAACCCAACGCGATGGTGCTGGCCACCGCCTCGCCCGAGGGGGTGCCCAGCGCGCGGACCGTTCTCCTCAAAGGGTACGGAACCGATGGATTCAGGTTCTTCACCAACCACACTTCGCGAAAGGGGCGGGAGCTGGCGGCCAACCCGGTGGCCGCACTGGTGTTCCCCTGGCACGCCATCCACCGCCAGGTCCGGATCTGCGGGCCGGTGCGGCGGCTGCCGGAGGAGGAGTCGGCCGCCTACTTCCGCAGCCGGCCCCACGGCTCGCAGATCGGCGCCTGGGCCAGCCGCCAGTCCTCGGTGATCGGCTCGCGGGAGGAACTGGACGCCCGGTACGCCGAGCTGGCCGCGCGCTGGCCGGACCCCGATGAGGTGCCGGGCGCCCCAAAGGTGCCGGTGCCGCCCTTCTGGGGCGGCTACCTGGTGGTCCCCCAGGAGATCGAGTTCTGGCAGGGCCGGCCCAACCGCATGCACGACCGCATCCGCTACCGCCGCGTGCCGCCCCTTGGGGCCGGCGATGCGGAGGGGACCGCCGAAGCGCGCGAGTGGGTCATCGAGAGACTGTGCCCGTGACAACGGAACAGCACTCCAAACCCTCCGAGACGGCCGCATCCTCCCGGCGGCGGCTGACGATCGACACCCGGCCGCTGGCGCATCCGGCCTTCCGCCGGCTGTGGCTCGGCCAGAGCGTGTCCTTCCTGGGCTTTCAGGTGACCGCCGTGGCGGTGCCGGTGCAGGTCTACGACATGACCCGCGCCTCGCTGTGGGTGGGGGTGCTCGGCCTGGTCAACCTGGTGCCGCTGATCGCCTTCGGCCTGTGGGGCGGCGCCGTGGCCGACCACATGGACCGGCGCAGGCTGCTGTTCCTGGCCTCCTGCGTGATGTGGGTCTCCACCCTGCTGCTGCTGGTGCAGGCGCTGCTGGAGCTGGACAGCCTGGCGCTGATCATGGCCCTGGTGGCGGTGCAGGCCTCCGGATTCGCGGTGGCCTCGCCCACCCGCGGCGCGATCATCCCCCGCCTGCTGGAGAAACGGCTGGTGCCCGCCGCCAACACCCTCAACTTCACCGCCAGCCAGGTGGGGATGATGGCCGGGCCGCTGCTGGCCGGGTTCGTGCTGGCCCGCTGGGACTACGCCGTCGCCTACGCCCTGGACGCGGTGCTGTTCACCGCCGTGCTGTATGCGGCGCTGCGGCTGCCGCCCATCCCGCCGCTGGGCGAGCGCACCGGCAGCCCCGGCCTGCGCTCGGTGGCCGAGGGCCTGCGGTACCTGGCCACCCAGCCGGTGCTGCTGATGTCGTTCGTGGTGGACATCATCGCGATGAGCATCGCCATGCCCCGGGCGCTGTTCCCCGAGCTGGCCGAGACCCGCTTCGGCGGCGAGGAGGCGGTGGGCTGGCTGTTCGGCGCCATCTCCATCGGCGCGGTGCTGGGCGGGCTGCTGTCGGGGTGGATGGAGCGCGTCCACCGCCAGGGCGTGGCGCTGGTGGTCTCGATCGCGGTGTGGGGCCTGGCGGTGGCCGCCGCCGGGCTGGCCCACAGCCTGTGGCTGGCGGTGGTGCTGCTGGCCGTCGGCGGGGCCGCCGACCTGGTGTCGGCGGTGTTCCGGCAGACGATCCTGCAGACCTACGCCCCCGACGAGATGCGCGGGCGCATGCAGGGCGTCTTCGTCGTCGTGGTCGCCGGCGGGCCCCGCCTCGGCGACCTGCGCGCCGGGGCCACCGCGGCGGTCACCGGGGCCACCGCCTCCTGGGTGGGCGGGGGCCTGGCCTGCGCGGTCTTGGTGGTGGTTGTGTCGCTGTGCGTGCCGGCCTTCCTGCGCTACGACACCCGCCGCCAGGGGCCGGTGCCCGAGCACCTGCCAAAGCCCCAGGACGTTCCGGAGCCCAAGACGGACGAGTGATCCGGCGGGCCGGGCCGCCCGCCGTCGTGGCGCGCGGGTGGGGGCCACCGTCATGGGAAGGTCCGAGGCTCATCATGCGTTGTCGTTATCCCGTGCGGCATTCGTTACTTCGGGAATGCGCACGGTCACGTCAACGCACGCCTGTGCCGGGCCCCGACGAAGTAGACTTGGAGCTTCAAGAGCGGAGGGAGCCTTGACCTCACATGGCCTGATCGACACGACGGAGATGTATCTCCGTACGGTGTTCGAGCTCGAAGAGGAGGGGATCGTTCCCCTGCGCGCGCGGATCGCCGAGCGCCTGTCCCAAAGCGGCCCGACGGTGAGCCAGACGGTCGCCCGGATGGAGCGCGACGGCCTGCTGCGGGTCGAGGGAGACCGGCACCTTGAGCTCACCCCGTCCGGCCGGGGACTGGCCACCCGGGTGATGCGCAAGCACCGGCTCGCCGAGTGCCTGCTGGTGAACATCATCGGGCTGCCCTGGGAGGACGTCCACATCGAGGCGTGCCGCTGGGAGCACGTGATGAGCGAGCAGGTCGAGCGGCGCCTGGTGGTGCTGCTGGGGTACCCCACCCACTGCCCGCACGGCAACCCCATCCCCGGTCTGGAGGAGCTCGGCGTCACCGAGGAGGGCGAGGAGACCGGCCCGCTGAACGTGATGACCGAGGTCGCCACCCCGGAGGGCACCCCCGCGGTGGTCCGGCGGATCAGCGAGCAGGTGCAAAACGACAGCGACCTGATGCTCATCCTCAAGCGGCTGGGCATCCAACCGGGACGCGAGGTGATGCTGGAGAGCAGTCCGGACGGCGTTCGGGTGAGCTGTGAGGGCGAGCCGGACGGCACCGCCGAGCTGCCGCGCCGCCTGGCCGAGCACGTGTTCGTCACCAAGCGCTGAATATCTTGCCGGTGACCTCCCCGCCCTGTACCGAAGATCTCCTCAGTGAGAAGCTGTACCCGCGTATCCGGAACGTGTTTTTGTCGTTCAATACCAAGGAGGCGTGTACGGCGTCCATGAGGGGGCAGGTCGTGCTCGCTGCTGTAACCGGGGAAGCAGAGGTCCGATGAAGCGGTGGGGTGAGTCCTCCTTCGAGGCGCAACTGCCGCCGCAGACCGTCCTCGACCAGATGGAGATGGCGGTCATCGTCTGCGACCGCTTCAGCAACATCATCTACAGCAACGAGTACGCCCAGCGGCTGTTCGGCTTCCGGGGCGAGGAGTCCATCGGGCGGTCGGTGCTGGATCTGGGCATCGCCGAGGAGGACCGCGACCAGGCCACCGAGCTGGCCCGGCACGTTCTCAAGGGCGGTGTGTGGGAGGGCACCTTCTGCAACATCCGGGCTGATGGGACCACCTTCTACACCCGCGCTCAGGCCGTCCCGCTGCGCCATCCCTCCGGCTCGGTGGACGGGACCGTCATCTTCGCCCGCGAGGCCTTCCGCAGCAACCAGCGCGACCGGGAGCGCTTCGGGCTGCTGGAGCGCATCGGCGAGCGGCTGGCCGGGTCGCTGGAGCTGGCCACCACGCTGCGGCAGATGGCCGACACGCTGGTCCCGCAGTTCGCCGACCACTGCTTCATCGACCTGTTCAGCGGCGACCGGCTGATCCGCCGCGTCTCCCGCCACACCGGGGGCTGGACCCCGCCGCCGGGCACCTGGGCCCAGGTCGGCGAGCCGGTGTCCTACCCTCCCGACCACTTCTGCAGCAAGGCCATGGCCCGCCGGGAGGCGGTGCTGGTGGAGGACCTGATGCAGCACCGGTTCTCCGCCCCCAGCACCGCCAGCATGAACCTCAGCCGGGAGGTGGGCGTCACCTCGGTGATCGCCGCCCCGCTGCTGGCCCGCGGCGAGCTGCTGGGCGTGATGAGCCTGGCGTTGTCGGGCCTGGGGAACCGGCCCGACCCGCACTACGACGGCTTCGACCGCGACCTGGTCGGCGCCATCGCCGGCCGGGTGGCGCTGGCGGTCGACAACGCGATGCTGTTCGAGGCCGAGCGCGAGACCGCGCTGGCCTTCCAAAAGGATCTGCTGCCCGGCGACATCCCGCCCCGGCTGGACGGGCTGCAGATCGCCTGGCGCTATGAGCCGGCCCGGCCGCTGGAATCCCACGGGCACGGCATCCAGACCCAGGTCGGCGGCGACTGGTACGACGTGATCCCGCTGTCGGCGGGCCGGGTGGGCCTGGTGATCGGGGACGTGGAGGGCCGGGGCGCCCGCTCGGCCGCGGTCATGGGGCAGCTGCGCGCCGCGCTGCGGGCCTTCGCCCAAGACGACAAGCCGCCCGCGGAGATCCTGCGCAAGCTGGATGAGTGGACCCGGGCGATGAGCAAGTCCCGGCGGCCCCGGCCCGGCGAGGAGCAGCCGCGTCCGACGCTGGTGTCGTGCACCTACTTCGTCTACGACGCCTGGTCGCGGGTGCTGTCGTTCGCCAACGCCGGGCACGATCCGCCGCTGCTGATCCAAGACGGCAAGGTCGGTGAGCTGGAGTTCGACAGCAAGGGCGCCATGCTCGGGGTGCGCGGCTCCGGGGTGGGCGGGGAGATCCTGTTCAACGAGGAGAGCTGCGAGCTCAAGCCCGGCTCCACGCTGGTGCTCTACACCGACGGCCTGATCGACCGGCGGCCCCGCGAGGACGGGACGTACTACAGCCGTGAGGAGTCCCGCCGGATGCTGCGCGAGGCGGTGGCCGCGGTCGCCCACGAGGATGTGGAGACGATCGCCAACGCCGCCTATGAGGCGGTGCCGGGCGACATCGACGACGATGTGGCGATCGTGGTGATCCGCACCTCCGATGAGGAGCTGGCGGTCGAGCAGCGCGTCTTCGCGGCCGAGCCGATCATGGTCTCCGAGGCGCGGCGCATGGCCGCCGACACCTTCGCCGCCTGGGGCGTGGACCCCGAGCAGGCCGAGCTGGCCTGCCTGCTGGTCTCCGAGGTGGTCACCAACGTGGTGCTGCACGCCGCCAGCGCCCCGGCGCCGCGCCGGGAGCCGGTGATGCCCCAGGTGGGCGGGTTGGGCTCGGGGAGCGATGCGCTGCCGTCGCTGGAAGAGGAGCTGTGGGACCTGGGCGTGGAGCTGGGCCGCCGGGAGCCGGCGACCAAGGAGTTCCGGTTGCGGCTGCGCCGCGGCGCCCGTTCGCTGTGGGTGGAGGTCTTCGACTCCGACCTGCGGCTGCCGCGCATCCGCAGCGCCGGGGAGACCGACGAGGGCGGCCGCGGCCTGTACCTGGTGGATCAGCTGGCCACCCGGTGGGGCGCCCGGCCGACCGCCGACGGCAAGGCCGTCTGGTTCGAGCTGCCTTTGGAGCCCGGAGGCCCGGTGGGGGCCTGACCGGAAAGGGGGCCGTGGCCTTCAGCGGCCGTGGGGTTCGGCGGCCAGGTGCGCCCAGGTGTGGGTGACCCACAGCTCGCCGCCGATGACGCGGGGCCGGGCCCCGGTGCACGGCCCGCCGTCCACCTCCTCCAGCAGCGCCTGCCGGATGGCCTCGGCGCACTGGGGGTCCGCGGCGGCCTCCAGCCAGGGCTCCAGGGGCCGTTCCACGTTGAGCCGGTCCAGGCGGCGCACCCGGGCGCCCGCCTGCGTCAGCAGCGTGATGAGCTTCTCCAGCGAGGGCAGGCCCCGGTGTCCGGGGTCGCGCAGCCGCTCCAGCCGGTCGCGCTCGGAGGCGTGCCGGGCGGGCCGCACCTGCTCGGCGATGATCACTTTGCCGCCGCCGCGGCAGACCCGCACCATCTCGCCCAGCACCCGCGCCGGGTCATCCAGCCGCTGGATCGAAAAATGCGAGATGACCAGTGTGAAAGCGCCGTCCTGGTAGGGCAGCGCCCCGGCGCCGGCCGCCGTTGGGGCGGCACCCGGCCGCCGGCGGTCGAACAGCACGGTGGGGGTGCGTCCCGCGGGGGCGGCGGCCGGTTGCGGTCCGGTGCCGCCGGAAGCCGGATGCGCCGGGTCGAAGGGGGTGAAGCGCCGGACCAGCGGTTCCAGCGCGGCCGGGAGCGGCCCGTCCCCATGGCAGAGGCCGAGGCAGTCGTCGGCCGATGAGGGCTCGGCGAAGTCCACGAACCGGCCCACGTGCGGGGAGACCGTGCTCCTTGGAGGGCGGGCCTTGGCCGGAGTGGGTGGCACGTCGTCGTCTCCCTTGCCGCGCGGGGAAGCAGCTTTCTCAGCTGAGACGCCGCGGCCGGGGGAGAAGTTCGGACATTGCCCCTATGGAGCTTTTTCACCCCGCGCGCGTCCGGCGGGGTGCGGGATCACAGAGATCTTCCCCACACCGCCAGGACCGCGATCATGACGACGATGATGACCCCGCTGTAGCTGGGGACGGACCAGCGCAGCCGCGCGGCGACGAAGCGCACCAGGTAGGCGCACAGCACCGCGATGAAGAACAGGAGGATGAATCCCGTCATGCGGTCACCTCGGTGATTCAAGGGGCTGTCAGCAGCCTAAGCGTTTGCGGGGCGGTTCGCTCAGGCGCCCGGCGGATCTTTGTTCGACCTGGTGTCGAATACAAGTCGGCGGGGGGATACGCTCCCGCTTGTGACAGATGTGAACGAAGAGCAGCGGCGAGACCGCCTCGACGACCTGATGGTGCGCTTGGCGTACGGCAGGCTGGCGCTGGGGGTGACCTCGTTTCTGGCGCCGGCGGTGGGCGCCCGCCTGATGGGCGCCGGCGGCGGCAGGGACGCCGGACGCGACCTGGTGACCAGGATCTTCGCCTCCCGGGAGATCGCGCTGGGGGCCGGCTACCTGCTGAGCGGCGCCAAGGGCCGGGCGATGTGGGCTCGGCTGGGCCTGATGGTGGACACGCTGGATGCGGTGGCCGGGGTGAAGGCCGGCGTCAAGCGCGACGGCGTCCGCGGGGTCCCGCTGTGGGCGGCGAGCATGTTCACCTCCGTCGCCGCCACGGCCGCCGGCCTCGGCGCCGCCAAGGTCGTCAAGGACCTGACCGGCTGACCCGGTCGCGGTGGCGTGCCGGGCGGTGGAACCCGGTTCGGCGGTGATCCGATGACCAATGGGTATGCCCTGAAATGACGGCCCTTTGCAAACCGGGGGGCCACCGCCCGCGACGCGGCGGGCGGCACCATGTAACCTCGTACTGACGAGTACCGAATCCCGCTCGGTTTCGGTTCCGGGACGGAACCCCTACGCAAAGATCTGGAGGCGTCGTGGCCGAGGCGTACATCGTCGGCGCGGTCCGTACCCCCGTGGGCACCAAGAAGGGTGCCCTCAAGGACGTGCACTCCGCCGACCTCGGGGCCCATGTGCTCAAGGAGCTGATGAACCGCACGGGGGTCGACCCGGCCGCCGTGGAAGACGTGATCATGGGCTGCGTCATGCAGGTCGGCGCGCAGACCCTGGACATCGCCCGTACCGCCTGGCTGTCGGCGGGCCTGCCCGAGCACGTGCCGGGCGTCACCATCGACCGGCAGTGCGGCTCCTCCCAGCAGGCCGTGCACTTCGCCGCCCAGGCCGTGATGTCGGGCACCCAGGACCTGGTGGTCGCGGCCGGCGTGGAGAACATGGCCATGGTGCCGATGGGCTCCTCGGTCCCGATGGGCCCCGAGGGCCCGACCGCCGGCCTCCCGTGGGGCCCGGCCTGGGGCGAGCGGTACGGCCAGCAGGAGATCTCGCAGTTCCGCGGCGCGCAGCTGATGTGCGAGAAGTGGGGCTTCAAGCGCGGTGACCTGGAGCAGTTCGCGCTGGAGAGCCACCGCCGGGCGGCCAACGCCCTGGAGAAGGGCTACTTCGAGCGGGAGATCGCCCCGCTGAACGGGCTGACCCAGGACGAGGGCGTGCGCCCGGACACCACGCTGGAGAAGATGGCCACCCTCAAGCCGCTGCGCGAGGGCTGGGAGCTCACCGCCGCGGTCTCCTCGCAGATCTCGGTGGGCGCCTCGGCCCTGCTGATCGCCTCCGAGGAGGCCGTCAAGCGGCACAACCTCACCCCGCGGGCCCGCATCCACACCCTGGCGGTGGTCGGCTCGGACCCGGTGATCATGCTGGACGGCCCGATCCCGGCCACCCGCAAGGCGCTGGAGAAGAGCGGCCTGAGCATCGACGACATCGACGTCACCGAGATCAACGAGGCGTTCGCCCCGGTCGTGCTGGCCTGGCTGAAGGAGATCGGCGCCGACCCGGCCAAGACCAACCCCAACGGCGGCGCCATCGCGCTGGGCCACCCGCTGGGCGCCACCGGCGGCATCCTGATGACCAAGCTGCTGCACGAGCTGGAGCGCACCGGCGGCCGCTACGGTCTGCAGACCATGTGCGAGGGCGGCGGCCAGGCCAACGCCACCATCATCGAGCGCCTGTGACCTGGTAGCTCGACCGCCGGCGAGGGCGGGACCCGTATGCGGGTCCCGCCCTCGTTCGTTTTCCGCCCCGGATGTTTAAAACTCTGGATGCAGGGAATCTCCAAATCGAGTTGGAAGTTATCTCTAAGCGAAGAGGCAAGTAGTCCACGGAGAGGGAGGTTCCCGGCCATGCTGCTGACGTCCATCGACCCCTTCGTCCAGGAGTTCGAGCGCCAGTTCGACCGGCTGACCCGCCAGTTCACCGGCCAGGCCGAGGCCGTGATGCCGATGGACGGCATCCGCCGCCCCGATGAGGTGCTGCTGCGCTTCGACCTGCCGGGCATCGACCCCGACTCCATCGAGGTCACCGTCGACCGCGGCGTGCTGACCGTCAGCGCCCGCCGCGAGGAGGAGTACGCCGACGACGACCGGGTGTTCGTGCGCGAACGGCCGATGGGCGCCTTCACCCGCCGCGTCTACCTGTCGGAGCACCTGGACGCCGACGGCATCCAGGCCGCCTACGACAACGGCGTCCTGGCCGTGCGGATCCCGGTGCTGGAGCGGGCCCGGCCGCGCAAGGTCGAAGTCCAGCGGCCCAAGGGACGCAAGTCCCTCACCGCCTGACCGCCCGCCGGCCTGCGGCCCGGCGAACGCGGAACCCAGGGTGCGGCGAGCGACGGCCTCGCCGCACCCTGGTGTGTGCGCCGCCGGGCCGTCCCCGTGGACGACGCGGTCGGCGATCTGCCGGAAGAGTGGCCGGATGATGATTGGCTTGAGCCATGAGTTCGCCGTCCGACGATGCCAGGCTGCCGGTGGACGACGCCCACGCCCCCCTGTACTCGGTCGGCCAGGTCGCCTCCATGCTGCGCGTCCAGCAGGCGTTCCTGCGCCGCCTGGACGAGTTCGGGGTCGTCAGCCCCGGCCGCACCCCCGGCGGCCAGCGCCGCTACTCCCGGGTCGAGATCCGCCGCGTCCAGTACGTGGTGGAGCTGGTCAGCGAGGGCATGACGCTGACCGCCATCCGCCGCATCCTGGAGCTGGAGCAGCAGGTCCAGCACCTGCAGGCGGAACTGGAGGCCGCCCGCCGCCGCATCCGCGACCTGGAGTCCGGACGCGGTTAGCCCGCCGGACCCCTTGCCCGCGGCGGGACGCCCGCAAGGCCCGGAACGCGCAGAGCTCATGGAGGCGGCCTGGAACCGCGGCCGTCCCGCAAAGACCGATAACTCCCCGTGGGGGGACGCACCGGCACACGGCCCGAGGCTCTCGCCGATCCCGGCGCCGCCGGGATCGGCGAGAGCGGTCTTCGCGAACCGATCAGGGAATCTTGCGGTGCACGTCCTCGGCCTTGCTGGGGCCGGGGGTGGTGTCGGCGATCCACGGGCCCGGGATGGACGGGTCCAGCACGCCCTCCTCCAGCCAGGTGAACTCACCGGCCATGATCCGCCGGGCGAGCCTGGAGTCCCTGGCGTCGGTGTTGCGCCACAGGGCGTCAAAGAGCGCCTCCACCCGCAGCCGGGCCTGGTCGCAGAACGCACCGGCCAGCTCGTAGGCGCCGGCGCCGGCCGGACCCCGGGCGTCCCTCCTGGCGCGGACGCACACCGCGGTCATCGCGAACAGCTCGGCGCCGATGTCGACCATCCGGCCCAAAAAGCCCTGCTTGCGCTCCAGCGCGCCCTGCCAGCGGGCGGCGGCGTAGAAGACCGACCGGGCCAGCCTGCGCGAGCAGCGTTCCACATAGCGCAGGTGCGGCGCCAGCGGGCCGAACTCGCCGTAGGAGCCGTCGGAGCGGCCGGGCACGCTGACCAGCGTCGGCAGCCAGCGGGCGTAAAAGCCCCCGGCGCGGGCGGCGGCCCGGGCCTTGGCGGCCGGCGTGGCCTCCGGGTCGATGATGTCCCCGGCGACCGCCAGGTGGGCGTCCACCGCCTCCCGGGCGATCAGCAGGTGCATGATCTCGGTGGAGCCCTCGAAGATCCGGTTGATGCGCAGGTCGCGCAGCAGCTGCTCGGCTGGCACCCCCCGTTCGCCCCGGGCGGCCAGCGACTCGGCGGTCTCATAGCCCCGGCCGCCGCGCAGCTGGACCAGCTCGTCGGCGATCCGCCAGGACATCTCCGAGCCGTACAGCTTGGCCAGGGCCGCCTCGATGCGGATGTCGTTGCGCTCGTCGTCGGCCAGCAGGGCGGCCAGATCCACCATCGCCTCCAGGGCGTAGGTGGTCGCGGTGATGAAGGCCAGCTTGCCGGCGATGGCCTCGTGCTCGCCGATCGGCCGGCCCCACTGCACCCGTTCGCGGCACCACTCGCGGGCGATCTTGGCGGCCCACTTGCCGCCGCCCGCGCACAATGCCGGCAGCGACAGCCGGCCGGTGTTGAGCGTGGTCAGCGCGATCTTCAGCCCGGCGCCCTCCCGGCCGATCAGGTTGCGCGCCGGCACCCGCACGTCGTGGAAGCGGGTGACGCCGTTCTCGATGCCGCGCAGCCCCATGAACGCGTTGCGGTTCTCCACCGTGATGCCGGGGGAGTCCGCCTCCACCACGAACGCCGAGATGCCGCCGCGGTGCCCCGGGGACTCCGGCACCCGGGCCATCACCACCAGCAGGTCGGCGACCACCCCGTTGGTCGTCCACAGCTTGACCCCGTTGAGCACGTACTCCTCGCCGTCCGGGGTGGGCACCGCCGTGGCGCGCAGCCGGGCCGGGTCGGAGCCCACGTCCGGCTCGGTGAGCAGGAACGCGCTGATTTCGTTGACGCAGCGCGGCAGCCACGTTTCCTTTTGCTCGTCGGTGCCGAACAGCATGACCGGTTGCGGGACGCCGATGGACTGGTGCGCCGATAGCAGCGCCCCCAGCGCCGGGCTGACCGACCCCACCAGCATGAGCGCCCGGCCGTAATAGAACTGGCTCAGCCCCAATCCGCCGTACTTTTCGGGGATCTTCATGCCGAGCGCGCCGATTTCCCGCAGCCCGGCCACCACCTCATCGGGGATGCGGGCCTCGCGCTCGATGCGGACCGGGTCGACCTGCTCGGCGCAGAACTCGCGCAGCTTGGCCAAGAACGCCTCGCCGCGTTCGGTGTCCTGCGCGGAAGGACGCGGATGCGGGTGGACCAGGTCCAGCCGCAATCGCCCCATGAACAGCTGCTTTCCGAAACTGGGCAGCCGCCACTCGGTCTCGCGGGCGGCCTCGGCGACCTTGCGGGCGGTGCGCTCGTCCACCGCGACGGGGGCCTGGGCGGTCATGGTGGAGGTCGGCTCGCGGTTCGCTTCGCTCATCTCGGCTCCTTCGCGCGGTCTGCACTCCGGCCGCCGGACGGCGACCGGATGGGGACCTTTGCCTCCTACCCGGTCCGGCCGCCGGGAGACCGGGCCGCGCCGCCGCCGCCCGAGAAAAGGAGCGTTCCATTTCACTTGTATGCCAAAGAGAATTCAGCGGAATCGTTATACCGGCCGCCGGAAAGGTGATGCAATCGCGGAGGCAGCGGCAAAGTTCTTGACTGGCCGGGTCAGAAAGGGTTCGCTGCCGGTAATGGACGAGACACGGAAGCCCACGCTCATCGCCTCGGTGCAGCGGGCACTGCGTCTCATGGAAGCGGTGGCCGTGCACCCCAACGGCGCGCCGGCCAAGCAGCTGGCCCGGGAGGCGCGGCTACCCCTGGCGACCACCTACCACTTGCTGCGCACGCTGGCCCACGAGGGCTACGCCAGGCGCCTGCCCCCCGGGGTGTGGGTGCTGGGCGACCGGGTGCAGGCGCTGCAGGGCCAAAGCCGCCTCCAGCAGGTGCTGAGCCGCATCCGGCCCGCCCTGGCGGCGCTGCGCGACGAACTCGGCGCCGCTTCCTACTTCGGCATGCACATCGACGGTGAAATCCGCGTCATGGACATCGCCGACAGTCCCCGGGCCCCCCGCGTGAACCTGTGGGTGGGGTTCGAGGACGCGGCGCACGCCACCGCGATCGGCAAGTGCGTGCTGCGGCAGCTGGACGAGGAGGCCCGGCTGGACTACCTGGCACGGCACCCCCTCGCCGAGCTGACCCCCAACACCATCACCGACCGCCGGGAATTGCTGCGCGTTCTGCGCGCCCTCGGCGAGCTGTCCTTCGACCGCGAGGAGTACGCCCTGGGCACCGACTGCCTGGCCGTGCCGGTCACCGACGCCGGCGGCACCGTGGCGGGCGCCCTGGCGATCTCCTGCCGCGCCGGCGACCTGCCCCGGCTGCAGACCGCCGTCCCCCGCCTGCGCGCCACCGCCGCCCTCATCCAGCGGGCCTTCACCCTCACCGGGTGAAACCCCGCCTTGTGCCCGGCCGTCCGGAAGTGCGAGAAGTTTCATCCAGTGCCGCGCCCGTTTCCCGGTGCGCCTGTGGATAGACTGAACCGGTCTTCAAAGCCCGAGATCGGCCCGCCTCGGAGCCGCCCGTGCGGCGGCCCTTTCCGCCGATCCGGCGAGAACCGACAAACGAATGCGAGCAGCACATCGGTGGCGGGCCGGGTGGTGCGACCAGCGAGCGGAAACCGATGCAGTCAGCCAAGCAGCGAAAGTCCATTGCCGGCACTCTCGTGAAGCTGCTGGGGAGCAGGCCCCGGCCGGCACCGCCCGTTCCGGGCGAAGGGGAGATCGTCCAGCCCGCGGCCGGAGAGGGCGCTCTGGAGAACCACCTGGGCGGCGACGAGGCCCGCAACTACCGCAAATACGAGTACGACATGGTGGCCCCGCACGTGGGCCGCTCCATGCTGGAGGTGGGCTCGGGCCTGGGCCACTTCTCCGAGCAGTTCGTCGGCCGCCTGGACTACCTGGTGGTCAGCGACAGCGACCCCTACTGCGTGGAGCAGCTGCGCAAACGCCACGCCGGCAACCCCGATGTGGAGGTCATCGAGCTGGCGCTGCCGGCCGCCATCAAGATCAGGCAGCGGGTCGACACCGTCGTCATGATGAACGTCCTGGAGCACATCAAAGACGACGTGCAGGCCCTCAAGGACCTGGCGGCGGTGACCGAGCCCGGCGGCCGCATCATCATCTGGGTGCCCGGCTACATGCAGCTGTACGGCGACTTCGACCGCAAGGTCGGGCACGTCACCCGCTACACCCCGGCCACCTTGACCCGCTCGGTGCGCGCGGCCGGGCTCATCCCCGAGGTGTGCAAGCCGATCAACTTCCTGGGCGGCATCGCCTGGTGGGTGGCGGTGCGCCGGGGCGGCGCCGGCTACCCCGACCCGCGGCTGGTCAAGATCTACGACCGCACGGTCGTCCCGGCCACCCGGCTGATCGAGAAGGTGATCCGCCCGCCGTTCGGGCAGACCGTCTTCTGCGTCGCCCGCGTCCCGCACCGGCCTTAAGGCCGGATCAGTCCGCCAGGCCCAGGCGGTGGGCGGTGGCGGCGGCCTCGCCCCGGGTGGGGACCTGGAGCTTGGCCAGGATGTTGGAGACGTGGACGCTGACGGTCTTGGCCGAAATGAACAGGACCTCGGCGATCTCGCGGTTGGTGCGGCCCTGGGCGACCAGGCGCAGCACCTCCAATTCGCGGGGGGTCAGCCCGTAAGGGGACCGTGCGGCGGACGGCGCCGTGCCGTTCAGGCGGCCCCGGCGGGCCGTCTCCTCCAGACGCCGCGCCAGCGGGGCGGCCCGCAGCCGTCCGGCCAGGGCCTCGGCCTCCTGCAGCCGGCGGGCGGCCAGGTCGCGCTCGCCGCCGGCCAAGGCCGCCTCGGCGGCCTCGGCCAGCGCGCGGGCCCGCGCGAACGGCTGGCCGATGCGCTCCCAGGCGGCGGCCGCGGCGTCCCAGGCGGCGAGATCCCGCCGGCCGTGGGCCCGGGCCAGCTGCGCCTCGAAGGTCAGGCGGTGCGCCTCCTGCAAGGGCCCCTGCACGGCCAGCTCGGCCGCCCGTTTCTCGATGCGTTCCAGCATGGCCGCCGCGGCGGCGCGGTCGGACCACTCGCCGCAGGCCCGGGCGCCGATCACCAGCACCGGCCAGGCGTACCGGGCGTCGTCCGACAGGCCCGGGCACTCCAGCACGTTCTCCACCGCCGCCAGCGCCTCGCCGATGCGGCCCTGCGCCAGCCGCAGCGCCGACTCCAGGCGCAGCATCGCGAAGTAGTCCTGGGCCTCGCGCCACTTGATGTCGCCGGCCGGACCCAGGTGCGCCTCGGCCTCGGCCAGATCGCCGCGCGCCAGCGCCACCTCACCGGCCAACACGTGCAGCGAGGTGCGGACCACGGCCATCGGGTCCTGGTCCAGGGCCTGTTTGAGGCAGCTGAGCGCCTCATCCCAGCGGCCCAGCGACACCAACGGCTCGGCCAGGTTGACCGACAGCCACGCGCCGTGAGTGCGCGACAGGCCCACCTCGCGGGCCAGTTCCACCCCCTGGCGGGCCACCTCGGCGGCCTCGGCGTGCCGTCCGGCGCCCTCCAGGAAATGCGAGCGCAGCACCGCCACCCGCAGCAGCGGATGCCGTTCGCCCGACCGCTGGACGATCCGCTCGACCTCCTCCAGCTCCGCCAGGCCGCCGCTGTAGTCGATGCCCACGCAAAACAGCGTGAGCAACGCGTTGATCTCGGCGGCGGTGTCGCCGATCCGGCGGGCCAGGGCCAGCGATTCGCGGGCCGCGGCGAGGGCCTCGCCGTCGTTGTTGCGCGGCCGCGCGTAGTGGGCCAAGGAGGCCAGTGCGCGGGCGCGCACCGCGCTGGGCGGATCGGCGGGCAGCCGGGCGGCGGCCGCCCGCAGGTCGTCGATGTATTCCGGCCGTCCCAGCTCATAGGACATGCGGCCGCGCTGCTCCAGCAGGGCGGCGCAGCGGGCGTCGTCGCCCGCCGCCTCGGCCTCGCGCAGCGCGGCGGTGGCGAGCTTGACGCCGCGTTCGTGCTCGCCGGCCAGCTCGGCCGCCAGCGTGGCCTGCTCCAGCACCTCGACATGGCGGGCGCCGATCCGCGCGGCGGCGTCGGGCACCTTGTACCACAGCTCCAGGACGCGTGAGAGCATCGCCAGCTGCTCGGCGTAGGCGGCGGCCTTGCGGGCGTCGTTGGCCGCCCGCCAAGCGCTCACCAGCGCCCAGGTCGGCTCGTGCGCCGAGTACCAGTGGTGCGACAGCAGCACCCACAGCCGCCCCGAGGGCACCAGCGCCGGATCGCGTTCCAAGGCCTCGGCGTAGCGGGCGTGCAGCTGGGTGTGCTCGCCGGGCAGCAGGTCGTCGTGCACGGCCTCGCGGATCAGCGCATGCCGGAAGGCGTACCCGTCGCCGTCCACCACCAGGACGTTGGCCTCCACCGCCGGCCGCAGCACCCGGGCCAGTGCGGCATCGTCCAGCCCGGAGACCGCCGCCAGCAGCGCGTGCTCGATGCGGGTGCCGCCGGCGCTGGCCACCCGCAGCGTCTCGCGGGTCTCCTCGGGCAGTTTCTGGACGGCCGCCAGCAGCAGGTCCCGCAGCGACTCCGGCAGGGCGCGCTCGCCGTCGTCGGCCAGCAGCGCCTCCACGAACAACGGGTTGCCCTCGCTGCGCTCATACACCCGCTCCACCAGCCCGGCCGGCGGCTCGCCCTCCAGCAGCCCGCGCACCAGCTCGCCGACCTCGCCGCGGCTCAGCCGGGTCAGCTCCATGCGGCGCACGCGCTCCACCCGGGTCAGCTCGGCCAGCAGCGGGCGCAGCGGATGGGTGCGGTGCAGCTCGTCGGTGCGGTAGGTCGCCACCACCAGCAGCGGGGCGGCACTGACGTTGCGCGCCAGGAACGCCAGCAGGTCGCGGGTGGAGCGGTCGGCCCAGTGCACGTCCTCGATCACCAGCACGGTGGGGGCGCGCTCGGCCAGCCGTTCCAGCAGGGTGAGCACCAGTTCGAACAGCCGGGCGCGTTCCTCGCCGGAGGCGGTGTCGCTCTCCGGCTCGCCGAACTCCGGCAGCAGCCGGGCCAGCCCGGCGGTGGCCGAGCGCGGCAGCAGCCCCGCCACCCCGTCGATGCCGATCCGGCGCACCAGGGCGCGCAGCACCGCGGTGAACGGGGCGAACGGCAACCCCCCGGCGCCCAGCTCCAGGCAGCCGCCCACCAGCACCTGCGCCCCGCCGGCGCCCGCCCGCTCGGCGAACTCCCGCAGCAGCCGGGTCTTGCCGACCCCGGCCTCCCCGCCGATCAGCATCGCCCCCGGGGCCTCGGCGAGCGCCTCCTGCAGCCGTTCCAGCTCGGTGGATCTGCCGACGAGGACGGGGCTGACCGAACACGCGCTCACACCCCCAGCATGCCACTCGGCCCCGGCCGGATTCGCCTGATTTTTCGGCCCTGCCGCGGGGTGGGACGGAGGCTTGCCGGGCCGTCCCCGAGCGGGCTTTCGCCGGGGACTTCAGGGCACGCGGGCCACGGCGCCCAGCTCGATCCACTCGCTGGACTGCGGCCCGGGGACGTCACCGGGGTCGGGACGCCAGGCGGAGACCTCCACCAGGCCCGGTTCCACCAGCTCCAGCCCCTCCAGCCAGGAGGCGATCTCCTCGGGCCGGCGGACCCGTCCCCAGTTGCCGCCGGTGACGCCGTCCAGGAAGTCCGTCAGCCGCCGCCGCGCCCGCTCGTCCTCGGAGACCAGGTGGCTGAGGACCACCAGGCTGCCCGGGGCCAGCCGGTCGACCACCCGGCGGATGATCCCGGGCGGGTCCCCGGAGTCGGGCACGCAGTGCAGCACCGACACGAACAGGGCGGCGACCGGTTCAGAGAAGTCGATCAGCCGCTTGACGTCCGGATGGTCCAGCACCTGCTCGATCCGCCGCACATCGGCGGTGATCATGGCGGTCTGGGGGCCGTCGGCCAGCAGCGCCCGGCCGTGCGCCAGCACCACCGGGTCGTTGTCGATGTAGACCACGTGGGCGGACGGGTCGTGGCGCTGGGCGATCTGGTGGACGTTGTCGGCGGTGGGCAGGCCCGAACCGTGGTCGAGGAACTGGCGGACGCCCTCCTGCTCCACCGCATGCCGAACGGCACGTTCCAGAAAACGGCGGTTGGCCACGGCCAGCTCCCGGGTGCCCGGGGCCATGGCCAGCAGATGCTCGGCGGCCTGCCGGTCGGCGGCGTAGTTCTCCCGCCCGCCCAGCAGGTAGTTGTACATCCGCGCCACGTTGGCGGTGTGCAGGGGAGATGAGGGGGCCGAGCCTGCCGACGACACCACCGCTCCTACGGACGTCCGTTGTCTGTCGCTTGATCGTACTTGCCGGGGTGAACGTCCCGGGCAGAACGCCACGGCATGGACGGGTGCGCGTTTTGTGCCGCCGCAGGGCATGGGAGATCCTTGGCGGGTGTCGACGGAGACTGCGATGGACGCGCCCGGCAGCAACGCCGAGCTGCGCGCTTTCCTGCACGGACTGCCCGGGGTCGACCAGGTGGGGGCCGAGGAACGGGCCGCCCGGCTGGCCGCCCGTTCGATCAAGACCACCGCCAAGGCCCGCGCCATCGACCTGGCGATCTCCATGGTCGACCTGACCACCCTGGAGGGCGCCGACACCCCCGGCAAGGTCCGCGCCCTGTGCGCCAAGGCGGTGCGGCCCGACCCGGCCGACCCGTCGGTGCCCAAGGTCGCGGCCGTGTGCGTGTACCCCGACCTGGCCGGGGTGGCGGCGGGGGCGCTGGCCGGCTCGGGGGTGGCGGTGGCCAGCGTGGCGACCGCCTTCCCCTCCGGCCGGGCGCCGCTGGAGGCCAAACTGGCCGACACGCGGGCCGCGGTGGCGGCGGGCGCCACCGAGATCGACATGGTGATCGACCGGGGCGCCTTCCTGGCCGGTGACTACCTGGCGGTGTTCGAGGAGATCGCCGAGGTCAAGCGGGCCTGCGGCGAGGCGCACCTGAAGGTGATCTTGGAGACCGGGGAGCTGGCCACCTACGACAACGTGCGCCGCGCCTCCTGGCTGGCGATGCGGGCCGGTGCCGACTTCATCAAGACCTCCACCGGCAAGGTCTCCCCGGCGGCCACACCCGCGGTGACGCTGGTGATGCTGGAGGCGGTCCGCGACTTCCACGCCGCCACCGGCCGGCGGGTCGGCGTCAAACCCGCCGGCGGCATCCGCACCACCAAGGACGCCATCAGGTACCTGGTGCTGGTCAACGAGGTCGCCGGGCCGGACTGGCTCACCCCCCGCCACTTCCGCATCGGCGCCTCCAGCCTGCTCAACGACCTGCTGATGCAGCGGCAGAAGCTGACCACCGGCGCCTATGCGGGCCCCGACTACTTCAGCCTGGACTAGGACGGCGATGAGCGACCAGATCTTTTCGTACGCGCCGGCGCCGGAGTCGGCGTCCATCGCCCGCATCAGGCCCTCCTACGGCCTGTTCATCGACGGGGAGTGGACCGACGGCGCCGCCGAGCGCACCTTCAAGACCGTCAACCCCGCCACCGAGGAGGTGCTGGCGGAGGTCACCGAGGCGACCGAGGAGGACGTGGACCGGGCGGTGCGCGCCGCCCGGGACGCCTACGAGCGGGTGTGGGGCCCGATGCCCGGCCGCGAGCGGGCCAAGTACCTGTTCCGCATCGCCCGGCTGCTGCAGGAGCGCTCCCGCGAGCTGGCCGTGCTGGAGACCCTCGACAACGGCAAGCCGATCCGCGAGTCCCGGGATGTGGACCTGCCGCTGGTGGCCGCGCACTTCTTCTACCACGCCGGCTGGGCCGACAAGCTGCCGTACGCCGGATTCGGGCCCGACCCACGGCCGCTGGGGGTGGCCGCGCAGGTGATCCCGTGGAACTTCCCGCTGCTGATGCTGGCCTGGAAGATCGCCCCCGCGCTGGCCTGCGGCAACACCGTCGTCCTCAAACCGGCCGAGACCACCCCGCTGACCGCCCTGACGTTCGCGGAGATCTGCCGGCAGGCCGAGCTGCCGCCGGGCGTGGTCAACATCGTCACCGGGGCGGCCCGGACCGGGCAGGCACTGGTGCGGCACCCGGGCGTGGACAAGGTCGCCTTCACCGGCTCCACCGAGGTCGGCAGGCAGATCGCCCGCGCCGTGGCCGGCACCCGCAAAAGGCTCACGCTGGAGCTGGGCGGCAAGGCCGCCAACGTGATCTTCGAGGACGCCCCGCTGGACCAGGCCGTCGAGGGCGCGATCAACGGGATCTTCTTCAACCAGGGGCAGGTGTGCTGCGCCGGGTCCCGGCTGCTGGTGCAGGAGTCGATCGCAGGGGAGCTGCTGGAGCGGCTCAAGGCCCGGATGGCCACGCTGCGGGTCGGGGACCCGCTGGACAAGAACACCGACGTCGGCGCGATCAACTCCGCCGGGCAGCTGGAGAAGATCCGCACCCTGGCGCAGGCCGGCGAACAGGAGGGCGCCATCCGCTGGTCGGCGCCGTGCGAGCTGCCGGAGCGCGGCTACTGGTTCGCCCCGACCGTCTTCACCGGCGTGGCCGCCTCGCACCGCATCGCCCGCGAGGAGATCTTCGGCCCGGTGCTGTCGGTGCTGACCTTCCGCACCCCCGCCGAGGCCGTGGAGAAGGCCAACAACACCCCGTATGGGCTGTCGGCGGGGATCTGGACCGAGAAGGGCTCACGCGTGCTGTGGATGGCCCAGCGGCTGCGCGCCGGGGTGGTGTGGGCCAACACCTTCAACAAGTTCGACCCGGCCGCCCCGTTCGGCGGCTACAAGGAGTCGGGTTTCGGCCGCGAGGGCGGCCGTCACGGACTGGAGGCCTACCTCGATGTCTGAACCGGCGCGGCTGGCGGTGCGCAAGACCTACAAGCTGTTCATCGGGGGCGCCTTCCCCCGTTCGGAGTCGGGCAGGACGTACGTGGTCACCGATGCCGGCGGCGAGTTCCTGGCCAACGCCTGCCAGGCCTCCCGCAAGGACGCCCGGGACGCCGTCAGCGCCGCGCGCAAGGCGTTCCCCGGCTGGTCGGCGCGCACCCCCTACAACCGCGGGCAGATCCTCTACCGGATCGCCGAGATGCTGGAGGGGCGGCGCGCCCAGTTCATCGCCGAGCTGCGCCAGGCCGGGCTGGCGGAAGACGCCGCCGTCGCCGAGGTGGACGCCGCCATCGACCGGTGGGTCTGGTATGCGGGCTGGGCCGACAAGCTCGCCGCCGTCACCGGGTCGGTCAACCCCGTCGCCGGGCCGTTCTTCAGCTTCTCCGCCCCCGACCCCACCGGGGTGGTGGCGATCGTGGCGCCGGACTCGCCGCTGCTGGGGCTGGTGTCGGTGATCGCCCCGGTGATCGTGTCCGGCAACACCTGCGTGGTGGTCGCCTCCGAGCCCGCCCCGCTGCCGGCGATCACGTTCGCCGAGGTGCTGGCCACCAGTGACCTGCCCGGCGGCGTGGTCAACGTGCTCACCGGCCGGCGCGCCGAGCTGGCGCCCTGCCTGGCCGCGCACATGGACGTCAACGCCATCGACCTGACGGGGGCGCCGCCGGAGCAGGCGGGGCCGCTGGAGGAGGCCGCCGCCGGGAATCTCAAGCGCGTGCTGCGTCCGGACGCCGGGGAGACCGACTGGCACGCCGATCCGGGAACGGCCCGGATGACCGCCTTCCTGGAGACCAAGACGGTCTGGCACCCGCTCGGCATGTGAGCGTCCCGTTAGGCCGCGGCCGGCCGTGGAATGGAACCCTGCGGCTCACGGCCGTCGGGGACGGCCGGCCGCGGTGGGGCGGCCGGCGCCGCCGGCGGCCCCGGCAGTGGGGGAAGAACATGGACGAGCGGGAGATCCTGGCGCGGATCGGCGATTTCGTGGACGAGGAGCGCCGGCTGCGCGAGATGTACGAGCGGGGCGAGCTGAGCCAGGCCCAGGAGCAGCGGCGCCTGCGGCAACTGGAGGTCGCCCTCGACCAGTGCTGGGACCTGCTGCGGCAGCGGCGGGCCAAGGCCAGGGCCGGGGAGAACCCCGACGAGGCCGGCATCCGGCCCGCCGGCCAGGTCGAGGGCTACATCCAGTGAGCCCGGCCCGGGTGCCGGAGGTTTCCGGTTCCGCCTTGTTCGGACGCGGGGCGTCTCAGGGCGGGGGCGGCAGGTCGCGTCCGGCCTCCTGCTCCGGCGGGACGGGCGGCTCCTGCTCCGGCTTGGTCTCCCGGTCGCTTTTGTCGCCGTGGCGCCACCCGAAGCGGGAGGTGCGCGTGGCGGCGATCTGGTCGCGGATCCGCTCCACGATGCGCCCGGCGGCCAGGTCCTGGGCCAGCAGGCAGGCCGAGGTGATCGCGCGGGCCTGGGAGGCGCCGTGGGCGATGACCACGGTGCCGTTCAGCCCCAGCAGCACCCCGCCGCCGTAGGTTTCGGAGTCCAGCCGGGCCTTGAGCGCCTGCAGGCGGCGGCGCTGCAGCAGGGCGCCCAGCTTGGCGGTGGCGGAGGAGCGGATGGTCTGCTGCAGCTCGGCCATGGCCATGCGGACCGCGCCCTCCATGGTCTTCAGCGCCACGTTGCCGGTGAAGCCGTCGCACACCACCACGTCCACCGCGCCGGTCAGCAGGTCGCCGCCTTCGATGTTGCCGGCGAACTCGATGCCGTGGTGGCCGGAGGACAGCAGCTCATAGGCGCGCCGGACGGCCTTGTTGCCCTTGCCCGGCTCCGATCCGATGTTCAGCAGCCCCACCCGGGGCCGCGGCACGCCGAGCGCGACCTGGGCGTACGCGGTGCCCAGCGCGGCGAACTGCACCAGCACCTCGGGTTTGACGTCCACGCTGGCCCCGGAGTCCAGCAGCACGGTGGGGCGGGGCCGGGTCGGCAGCAGCACCGCGATGGCCGGGCGCAGCACCCCCTGCTGGGCCTTGAGCCGCAGCCGGGCGGTGGCCACCACCCCGGCGGTGGTGCCGGCCGACACCAGCGCCGAGGCCCGCCCGGTCTTGATCAGATGGCAGGCCACCGCCACCGAGGAGCGGGGCTTGCGCCAGCTGGCCAGCGCGCCCTCGTCCATCGCCAGCGCCTCCTCGGCGTGCACGATGGGGATCTCGCCGGTCACGCCGTGGCGTTCCAGCTCGGCGCGCACCCGGGGGGCCTGCCCGACCAGCACCAGCCGGACGCCGTGCTCGCGCACCGCGGCCACCGCACCGGCGACGATCTCTTCGGGCGCGTGATCGCCGCCCATGGTGTCGATCACCACGGGACGGGGGCGCCCGCCCGTGTCATCGCGGGTCATCAACACGGGCTCCAAGGTCGATCGCCGCGGAAGGCGGCGGGGGAGTGGGGGTGACTCACCGAAAGAGGCTCACCGCATGTTAGGTCACCGCGCGCGGTGCCTGAGCACGTGGGGCCGGGCCGTTGCGCCCGGGACGGCCCGGCCCGCGCCGTTCTCAGCCGCCGGCACGGCAGTCGGCGCCCAGGCACGGCGCGTTCTGCACCAGCGGGCGTCCGTCGATCAGGATGGTGAAGTACTCCCGGGCCGCGGCGTGCTCGACCGCCCCGATCACCTGCACCGGCTTGCGGGCGGCGGTGGTGCCCGAGCAGCGCACCCGCAGCTTGTGCTTGTTCCAGCCGGGCAGGTCGGTGCACGTCAGCGGGCCGCTGAGGGGGTGTCCCCGGGCCTGCAGCTCGGCGGCGGCCATGACGGGCAGGGCGGAGCGCAGCGCCGCCTGGGTCTCATAGCGCGGCTTGGGGCCGTCGAAGAACGCGAAATAGGCGGTCACGCCCGCCGCGCCGAGGACGATCGCGGCGGTGACCGCACCTATGAGCACTTTCACACTGGGTAAGATCACCCGCCGGATCTCCGATCATCCGCCGCGGCATGCGGGCTTTCCTGGGAATTGGCCGTCGCCATGCCGGCGCCCGCCTTTGCTCACGCCGGCTGCCCGGCCCGCTCCAGGGCGCCGGTGACGATGCCGGTGACGGCCTCGGCGATGGCGTCGGGCCGGTCGAGCTGCACCAGGTGCAGGGAGTCCGGCAGGTCCAGCTGCCGCCCGTGGGGGCTCATCGCGGCCAGTTCCCGGTGGCCGGCGCTCCAGCTCGCCGCCTTCTGCGGGTCGGTGATGTCGGCCAGCGCGGTCAGCACCACCAGCGGGATCGGCGGGAACGGCAGCCGTTTGCGCAGCGCCAGCACGTCGGCGGCCATCTCGCGGTAGGCGGCGTTCTCGGCCAGCAGGGTGCCCAGCACCGTGCCGCGCCCGTACACCGCGCGCACCGTCCCGTCCGGCACCGGGGGTTTGCGGCGGCTGGTGAACCGCAGCAGCGAGCGGCGGACGTGCGGGGCGGCCAGCCAGGGGATGCCGGTGAGCCCGAAGGCCCGCCCGGCCAGGTAGAGGGCCGGCTGCACCGCCGCGGCGATCCGCACGTCCGACCAGGTGGAGTCCTCGTAGCTGGGGTCGGCCAGCACCAGCCCGCGCACCAGCTCGGGGTGGATGCGCGCCAGCGCCTCGGCCTGGAACCCGGCCATGGAGTGGGCCACCACCGTCACCGGCGGCCCGGCCCAGTCGGCCAGCGCCGCCAGCAGCCGGACCTCGCGGCGCAGGCTGGGACGGCTGAGGGCGGGCGGGCTCAGCCCCGTTCCGGGGCGGTCGAAGCACACCACCCGGTAGCCGGCCAGTTCCTCGATCACCGGCTGCCAGTCGAACCAGGCGCCGCCCAGCCCGGAGGTCAGCAGCACCACGGGGGCGCCGGGCGGGCCGGACTGCACCAGGTGGAGCCGCTCGCCGGACAGATCGACGAACGTCCCGCCCTCCAGCGCGTCCCGGTCCATCGGCCCCCCACTCGGCGATGGTGCGGATCTTTCCGGTGCTCAGGATAGGAAGGCCGGCTCGCGCTCCGGTGGGGTTTCGGCGGCGTGACCACAGAGCGTCACGAACAGCTTGTTAACCGGTTTATACCTATAAGTACCGGTATGTTCAGGAAGTTCAGTATCTTTGCGTGAAGGGGAGGGTATCTATACCCCGATAACGGGGGAGCAAATTCCCGTGCTCTCTCCCCCACGATCACAAGGAGTACAGCCACGTGACCTTGGTCAATGACGCGGCGCCACCTGCTGTGCGATCCACCGGCCGCAAGTTCCGCGCCTACACCGCCAAGCACCTGGACGAGCTCACCGCGCGTGCCGGGCTGTCGGCGGACCAGCGCCTGGCGATCCGGGCGGTCGCCACAGTGCTGCCGTTCCGGACCAACAGCTACGTGGTCGAAGAGCTCATCGACTGGTCCGCCGCTCCCGACGATCCGATCTACCGCCTGGTCTTCCCGCAGGAGGACATGCTCCCGGCCGACGATGTCGCGCACATCGCCGGCCTGCTGCGCCGCCAGGCCCCGCGCCAGGAGATCGAGGCCGCCGCGCACCGGGTGCGGATGCGGCTGAACCCGCACCCGGCCGGTCAGCTGGAGCTCAACGTCCCTAGCTTCGGAGACGGCGTGGTACCGGGGATGCAGCACAAGTACGACGAGACCGTGCTCTACTTCCCCAAACAGGGCCAGACCTGCCACGCCTACTGCACCTACTGTTTCCGCTGGGCCCAGTTCGTCGGGGAGCCGGACCTGAAGCTGGCCGGCGACGACGCCCTGCAGCTGCGCGACTACCTGGTCGCCCACCCCCGCGTGACCAACGTGCTGTTCACCGGCGGGGACGCGATGATCATGGGCGAGCCGGTGCTGCGCCGCTACGTGGAGCCGCTGCTGGAACTGGAGCAGATCGAGTCCATCCGGATCGGCACCAAGTCGCTGGCCTACTGGCCGCAGAAGTTCGTCACCGACCCCGACGCCGACGCCATGCTGCGCCTGTTCGAGCAGGTCGTCAACGCCGGCAAGAGCCTGGCGTTCATGGCGCACTTCTCCCACCCGCGCGAGCTGGAGCCGGCGATGGTGCGCGAGGCGGTGCGCCGCATCCGCGGCACCGGCGCGGTGATCCGCACCCAGGCCCCGCTGATCCGCTCCATCAACGACGACCCCAAGGTCTGGGAGACCATGTGGCGCACCCAGACCCGGATGGGCATGGTGCCCTACTACATGTTCGTCGAGCGCGACACCGGCCCCCGCGACTACTTCGCGGTGCCGCTGGGCCGGGCCTATGAGATCTTCCGCGACGCCTACCGGCACGTCTCCGGCCTGGCGCGCACCGTGCGCGGGCCGTCGATGTCGGCCACCCCCGGCAAGGTCTGCGTGGACGGCGTGCTGGAGCTCGCCGGGGAGAAGGTCTTCGCGCTGCACTTCATCCAGTGCCGCGACTCCGACCTGGTGGGCCGGCCGTTCTTCGCCAAGTACGACCCGGCGGCGGTGTGGCTGGACGACCTCAAGCCCGCCTTCGCCGACCGCTTCCCCTTCGAGGACATGGCCGTGCCCGACCGCCGCTGAAAACGGCTCGGCCCCGCCGCGCCGAGCGCGGCGGGGCCGCACGGGCGCGCCTCTTTACGGCGCGCCCTGGGAGCCTTCCAGACCGCTCAGGACGACTCGTAGATCGGCACGATGGACGCCCGCGCCAGGGTGTGCGCGGTGATGTTGAAGCCCACCGCCCCCGGCATCATGTCCGAGTCGATGCCCAGCGACTCCACGTCCAGGGCGTGCACGGTGAACACGTACCGGTGCGGGGTGCCGGGCGGCGGGGCCGCGCCGCCGTAGGCCTTGATCCCGTAGTCGTTGCGGGACTGGACGCCGAACTTGGAGTCGGCGGCCCCCGCGCCCGAAGGCAGCTCGGTCACGTTCGCCGGGATGTCGAACATCAGCCAGTGCCAGAACCCGCTGCCGGTCGGGGCGTCGGGGTCATAGCAGGTCACCGCGAAGCTCTTGGTCTCCTCCGGGAAGCCCTCCCAGCGCAGGTGCGGGGAGACGTTGCCCCCGGAGAAACCCCAGTCGTTGAAGACGTGCTTGTCGTCCAGCCGCTCGCCGTCGGCGATGTCGTCGCTGGTCACGGTGAACGACGGCACCTGTGGCAAGTACTCGTGCGGAAGCGGCGGCTTCCCGGGCATACGGACCTCCTGTAGCTGGGCGCGTCGGTACTCGGGCCTCCTCCGGCACAGGGCCTTGCACGCCGGGGTGCGGGCGGTGCCCGATCCTGTGCCGCATCAGGTCACAGCATCGTCCCCGACCGCGACCCGCCCGTCCCGGCGCGCGGGGACGGCGTGTCGGAAAAGGCCCACTGCTTATTTACCAATCGCCTCGTTGTAGGCGGCGATGACTTCCTTGGGGTCGCCGTCCATGCGGATCTTGCCCTCGTCCAGCCAGATCACCCGGTTGCAGGTCTCCTCGACCTGGTCGAGGTTGTGGGCGACCAGGAACACCGCGCCGGCGTCCCGCCGCAGCTCGTTGATCTTGGCCTTGCTGCGCTTGCGGAACTTGGCGTCCCCGGTGGCCAGCGCCTCGTCGATGAGGAGCACATCGTGGGTGCGGGCGGCGGCGATGGCAAAGCGCAGCCGGGCGCCCATGCCCGAGGAGTAGGCCGACATCGGGTAGTGGATGAAGCCGGGCTTGAGATCGGCGAACTTGACGATCTCGTCGTACTTGGCCCGCGTCTCCTCCGGGCTCAGCCCCATCGCCAGGCAGCCCAGGATGATGTTGCGCTCGCCCGACAGATCCCGCATCAGGGCGGCGTTGACGCCCAGCAGGGACGGCCGGCCCTGAGTGTAGACGGCGCCGCGGGCCGGGGGCAGCAGCCCGGCGATCGCCTTCAGCAGGGTGGACTTGCCCGAGCCGTTGGTGCCGATCACGCCGATCGCATCGCCCCGGTAGGCCACGAAGGACACCCCGCGGACGGCGTGGACCTCCTTCATCTGCGGGCGGTTCTGACGCCGCAGAATCCGCATCAGCGCGGTCGCGGCGGTGCCCTTGCCGCCTCCACCGCCGTAGACCCGGTAGATGACGTGCAGGTTGTCCACCACCACGATCGGCTCGCGGGTGTAGTCGATGACCACCGGGGGTGGGGATTCGGTCACCCGAGTCATCTCCTTGACCTTAGCCACGGCCGTACCTCGCCTCCGCGCGGTAGAAGTACCAAAAGCCCCCGATGAAGGCGACCAGCGCCCACGCCAGTGCGTACCACCACAGATGGGCGTATCCCCAGCCGTAGGCGGCCAGGTCCCCCCGGTAGCTGTCGATCAGGGCGATGCGCACCAGCTCGATGTACACCGACGCCGGGTTGGCCTGCAGCAGGTCGCCCACCCACGGGTAGTCCCGCAGGGTGTCGCGCTCGGCCAGGCTCGCCGTCATGAAGAAGATGCCCGAGAAGTACAGCCACGCCCGCGTGATGAACGGCAGCAGCTGCTGAATGTCGCGGACGAAGGCGCCCACCCGCGCGATCGCCAGGCTGATCCCCATGTTGAAGATCAGCTGCAGCGCCAGCGCCGGCACCAGCAGCAGCCAGCGCCAGGTGATCGGCTCGCCGGTGGCCAGCACGATCACCGCCAGCACGGCCATGGAGATCAGCAGCTGCTGCAGCTCCACCAGCACGTGCGCGAACGGCAGCGAGGCGCGCGGGAAGTGCAGCGCGCGGATCAGCGACAGGTTGTTGCCGATCGACCGGGCCCCGGCGGTCAGCGACCGCTGGGTGAAGGTGAAGACGAACACCCCGGTGATCAGGAAGGCCGTGTAGTTGGTGACGCCCTTGTTGACGCCCAGCAGCAGGCCGAAGACCAGGTAGTAGACGGCCGCGTTCAGCAGCGGCGTCAGCACCTGCCACACCTGTCCCAGCCGGGACGAGGTGTACATCGACATGCTCTTGGCGGAGGCGAAGGTCCAGATGAACGTGCGCCGCTGCCACAACTCCCGCACGTAGGTGCGCAGCGGGGGGCGCGCCGCGCTCTGCGTCAGTCCGTGGCGGGCGGCGAATTCGGCCAGGGACTCGGCGCTCTTTCCAGCCAAGGCAGGGGGCTCCGCGATCGTGTCTACCGACTCGCCACCCGGGGGACCGACCCGATCCGGGTGACTCATGGGCCGAAGCCTATTGCAGACGCCGAGGAGGAGTGGACTTTCACCCCCAGGTGACCACTGATTCGTGATCTCTGACGATTCCGCCCCGCTCGTGCCGGTTCCGCGGGGATGCCGCTCCTTTGGGCGTCCGCCCCGGTGACCGCGCCCGGGCCGCCGGCCGGCCGCCTTCATGTGCGTCCGGGACGTTTGCCCACCGGCAGGTGGGTAGGGGTGTTTTGCAATCCAGTCGGTGTTCCGGTGAGGGAGGCTCCATGGCGATAGGCGTCGAACCCGCGGCGCTCAGCGAAGCCGATCTGATGCGCGAGCTGGGCAGGCTCTACATCACGCGGATGGACACGCTGCGGCACGGCTCCGACCATGCGCTGGCCGAGCACACCCGGCGCACGGCCGAGCTGGAGGCCGAGTACATCCGCCGCCACCCCGGCCGCGAGATCCATCCCGAGCGGCTGCGTTCCGGCGCGCGGGCCAGGACCCTGTCCTCATGAGGCGGCCCGGCCGGGCTTTTTCGACTTCCACGCCCAGGTCCCGCCCCGTCCCCCGCAGGGCCGGACCGTCAATTGAGGGGGACACGGCTCATGCCCCGTGACAGCGCCAAGCATGGCCCGCACGCGGACGAGGAACTCAAGCGCGAGACCGAGGGGATGATCCGCGGCGGCGGCCCCGCTCACGCCGAGGAGTGGAGGCAGCCGGAACCGGCCGACACGCCCCGCGGGTCGGCCCAGATGCCGCCTGAGCGCCGCGGCGGCGCTCCCGGCATGACCGCCCGTGAGGTGGAGTGGCGCTCGGAGATCGCCCAGGTGCTGGCGCCCCTGCAGTACCCCACCGACCGCGGCCGGATCCTGACGTTCCTGGAGCGCAACCACGCCCCCGACAACATGATCGTCGCGATGACCGGCCTGCCCAAGGACCGCCAGTTCCACAACGTCGGCGAGATCGCCCGAGCCATCGGCATCCACACCGAACAGCGCCGCATCTGAGCCCGCGAAGGGCCGGGCACGGCCGGATCAGGGCGCAGTGGCGGCGTCCGCGCCTGCGGCGGGGCGGGAAGTGAGTACCCTCGTCTGCGTGAGTCGTGAAGGTGTGACGCCGCAGAGCGAGGATTTCTCCGCCTGGTACAACGAGGTCGTCGTCAAGGCGCAGCTCGTGGACCGCGGACCGGTGCGCGGGACGATGGTCATCCGCCCCTACGGGTACCGGATCTGGGAGCTGCTCCAGGCCGACCTGGACCGGCGGATCAAGGAGGCCGGGCACGACAACGCCTGCTTCCCGATGTTCATCCCCGAGTCGTACCTGCGGCGCGAGGCCGAGCACGTCGAGGGCTTCTCTCCCGAGCTGGCCGTGGTCACCGTCGCCGGCGGCAAGGAGCTGGAGGAGCCGCTGGTGGTGCGGCCCACCTCCGAGACGGTCATCGGCGAGTACATGGCCAAGTGGATCGACTCCCACCGCGACCTGCCGCTGCTGCTCAACCAGTGGGCCAACGTGGTGCGCTGGGAGCTGCGGCCGCGGATGTTCCTGCGCACCACCGAGTTCCTGTGGCAGGAGGGCCACACCGCCCACATCGACGAGGCCGACGCCATGCGCGAGACCGAGTGGGCGCTGGACACCTACGCCGCGGTGGCGCGGGAGCTGGCGGCCATGCCGGTGGTGCCGGGGGAGAAGACCGCCGGTGAGCGGTTCGCCGGGGCGGTGCGCACCTACACGATCGAGGGCATGATGCGCGACGGCCGCGCCCTGCAGGCCGGCACCTCCCACTACCTGGGCACCAACTTCGCCAAGGCGTTCAACATCCAGTACCAGGACGAGGAAGGCGCCCTGCAGTACGCCCACACCACCTCCTGGGGCATGAGCACCCGCATGATCGGCGGGGTGATCATGACCCACGGCGACGACAAGGGCCTGGTGCTGCCGCCGCGGCTGGCGCCCTACCAGGTGGTGATCGTGCCGATCGGCCGCAAGGAGCAGGGCGAGGCCACCGCCGCCGAGGCCCGCCGGCTGGGCGCGGCGATCAAGTCGATGGGCATCCGGGTGCACGTGGACGACAACCGCCCGCAGCTGTCGCCCGGCTTCAAGTTCAACGACTGGGAGATGCGCGGGGTGCCGATCCGCATCGAGATCGGGCCGCGCGACCTGGCCGACGGGGTGGGCACGCTGGCCCGCCGCCTGCCCACCGCCGAGGGGCAGGGCAAGGAGACCATCCCGCTGGCGCGGCTGCCGGAAGAGCTGCCGCAGATCCTGGCCGACTTCCAGGCGTTCCTGCTGGCCCGCGCCGAGGCGTTCCGCAACGAGCACACCCGGGCGGTGGACAGCTGGGACGACTTCGGCGCCCAGGTCTCCGGCGGCTGGGCGCTGGCCTTCCACTGCGGGCGCACCGAGTGCGAGGACGACATCAAGGCCGACACCGCCGCCACGCCCCGCTGCATCCCCGCCGACGGCCCGGCCGAGCAGGGCGACTGCGTCAAGTGCGGCCGTCCCTCCCCCTACGGCAAGCGCCTGATCTTCGGCAAGGCGTACTGACGAAGACGCACGCACGGCCGGGGCCGCCCGCGGCGGTCCCGGCCGTCAGTTGAGGGCCTGCGGCAGGACGCGCAGTGCCAGGATCGACACATCGTCGCCCAGGTCGCCGTCGCAGAAGTCCATCAGGGCGCGTTCCACGGCCAGCAGCATCTCGCGGACCGGCTGGCCGGCGGCGGCGGCCAGGGTTTCGATCAGCCGCTCGTGGCCGAAGCGCTCGCGCTTCATGTCGCAGGCGTCCACCACGCCGTCCGAGTACAGGAACACCGTGTCGCCGGCGGCCAGCTCGATGGACTCGATGGCCGGTTCGAAGTCCTCGAACAACCCCATCGGGACCCCGCCGCCGCTGGTGGTGCGGATCATGCCGTCCTGGCGGACCACGATCGCCGGAGGGTGGCCGGCGGTGCTCAAGGTCAGGCGGATGCCGCTGTCGAGCACCTCCAGCCCGGCCAGCACCGCGGTGACGAAGCGGTCCTCGTTCAGCAGCGCCGCGTTGACCATGCTCAGCACCTCGGCCGGCTCGGTCTTCCACCGCGACAGCAGCCGCACCCCGTGCCGGGCGGCGGCGGTGACCGCGGCGGCCTCCTCGCCCTTGCCGCACACGTCCCCGAGGACGAAGCCCCAGCCGGTGGCGGTCTCGAACACGTCGTAGAAGTCGCCGCCGATCTCCCCGCCGCGAGTGGCGGTCAGGTAGCGGGCGTCCACCTCCACCCCGGGGATGGCCGGCAGCGCCTTGGGCAGCAGGCTGTTTTGCAGCGACGCGGCGACCTGCGAGCGGTGCCGGTACAGCCGGGCGGCCCGCACCACCAGCCCCAGGTAGCGGCCCAGCCGCTGCAGGACCCCCAGGTCCATCAGGTCGAACGGGCCGTGCTCGCCGCTGCCGGTGACGGTGATGGCGCCCAGGCAGCGCTGCCCGTCCTCGATCGGCACGCACACCACGGTGGCCGCGCTGATCGCCCCGCACACCGGGCTGCCGTCGGGCAGCTCGCCCAGCATCGACAGCTCGGCGACGTGCGGGTGCAGGGCGCCCTGGCGGCCGGTGAACACCGAGTGCGGCAGGGTGCCGGGCAGCGGGTCCAGCTCCTCCAGCGCGTGGGTCAGCTCGGCGGCCCGTTCCCCGCCCGGTCCCACCACCACCTGGCGGCGCAGCTCGGGGGCCTCGGGGGCGTGCCCGGAGGCGGTGTCGGGGGCCACGTCGATGAGCACCCAGTCGGCCAGTTCGGCGGCCAGCAGCCGGGCGCAGCGGCGGATCGCCACCTGCTCGTTGAACAGCGGCTCGCTCAGCAGCATCTCGCTGGCGGTGGCCAGCACGTCCATGCGGTGCACCACGGTGGCGACGGCCTCGTCCTCGGCCCGCTGCGGCGGCGGCCGGTCGGGGACGGGCGCCTGGCCGGGGACGGGACCGGCCGCGGCCACCACCATCGGTTCGGGCTCTCCCCGGATCCACACCCTGGCCAGCGTCACCACGGCCTCGACGGGCTTGCCGCGGCTCAGGAAGCGGACGTGGGCCTGGCGGCGGCGGCCGGTGCGCACCACCGCGGCCAGCTGGGAGCGCAGCGCCGCCCGGCCGGGCAGGTCGCAAAAGACGCTGAAGGGCTTGCCGGAGACATAGCCGGGGGAGGTGCCCAGCAGTGTGGCGGCCTGCCGGTTGACCCGCCGCACGCTGCCGTCGCGGTCCAGCAGGAACAAGGGCACCGGGGCGTCCTGGAAGACGGTGCGCAGCACCCGCCGCTCGGACTCGGCGGCGCTGATGCGGCCGTCGCCGGCGGACTGGCCGGTGCCCAGCGTGCGCAGCGCGGCCAGGGCCAGTTCCAGCTCCACCAGGGCGGCCTCCAGCGTGGCCCGCAGGTCCGGGTCGGGCATGGCCGCGGCCTGCCGCAGCTCCCCGATCCGCTCCTCCAGGTCGCTGATCTCACGCATGAGGACGCCCGGTTCGAGCTGTTCCGGCATGCATCGCTCCCTACGCCGCTCACCTGTTCGGCGCCGCGTACCCCGAGTCCCGTTGTACGGGCTGATGAGCGCAGCTTATTCCGGGGGGTGGGGTGCTGCGCGGCGATGAACGTCGGCGCCTTTTGCCCGAAAGCCCTTCAGCCGCCTTGCCCGTCGTCGCGGCCGGGTGGCGGGACTTCGGAAAGTCCCTGGCCGGAGACGATGCGCTGGGCGATGGCGGTCAGCTTGACGTGGCGGGTCTGTGAGATGCGGCGCAATTCGGCGAAGGCCCGCTCGGCGTCGCAGCCCAGCGCGTGCATCAAGATGCCCTTGGCCTGGTCGACCACCGCCCGCGCCTCCACCGCCTGCTGGAGCTGGACGGCGGTGCGGTGCACGTCGCCGAACTGGCGGGTGTTGGAGACCGCAGCGCCGCCTTGGGCCAGCAGCAGCGAGGCCAGGGCCTGCCGGCTGGGGTCGAGCGCCCCCGGCACCACCCCGTAGACGGTCAAGGTGACCAGCACCTGCTCGTACTCCAGCACGGTGGTGATGAAGCAGCGCACCCCCCGCCGCAGCATGGCGGCCACGTGGCCGGGCCAGCGGGTCTCGGCGAGGGTGTCGTCGCAGCCGACCGGGCGGCGGTCGCGCACCGCGTCAAAGAGCGGCCCTTCGCGGCGGGCCAGTTGCAGGTCCACCAGTTCCGCCAGGTCGGGATGGCTGCTGGCGGCCACCAGCGGCTCGGGCGACTCGTCCAGCGCCCAGCGCAGGCTGGTGGCGCCCGCGCAGCCGGCCACCGCCCGGGAGGCCAGCTGGGTGACCCGGTGCAAGGTCGCCACATCGGACGATTCGCGGACCATGCCGAGCCGGGCGATCTCGATCGCCAGTTCGTCGGTGATGACGGTGTCCGAAGTGGACATGTGACCCACGTTATCGTTTTGTGACCCGCCGTCCCAGTCCGGACGGGGCCGGGCGGCCCGCGGGCCTCAGAAGCGGAAGATCGCGCCGGTGCGGGCGGCCATCACGCACGGGTTGGGGAACGTGCGGACGAACGTGACCGGGCGTCCCCGCCACATCCCGGTGGCCCGGGCCGTCACCGGCCGGTACTCGGTGGTGCAGATCGCCTCCTCCCGCTCCCGGACGATCCGGCCGCCCGAGCGGTCCAGGTCGGCGCACGCCTGCGCGGCACGCGGATGGCTGCCGCCGGGCGGGTCGCACGACAGCGTGACGGAGCGGGGAGTGGCGGCGGCGGCCTCCGGGTGGCTGACGGTCAGCCGGAGCGCCGTCCCGGCCGCGGCCGGGCGGCCGTGTTGCGCCGGATCGGCCTCCGGCGCGCTCCCCGCGGGCGGCAGCACGGCCAGCGCCGCGCCGGTGACGACAGTGGCGATCAGGTGGGACATCGACGCTCCCCGAGGGTGGACGAACAATGGTCGTCACCCAATGTATCGAGAGCGTCACCTTAGGTCGTTGGGGGTCGGTGGTGCGCCGGCTCAGGCGGCCAGCGCGGGACGGCGGTAGTCGGCCAGGGATTCGCGCAGCTGCTTGCGGCCGCGGTGCAGCCGCGACATCACGGTGCCGAGCGGAGTGCCCATCATCTCGGCGATCTCCTTGTAGGAGTAGCCCTCCACATCGGCCAGGTACACGGCGTCCCGGAACTCCCGCGGCAGCTCCCGCAGCGCGGCCACCACGGCGGAGTCGGGCATGCGGTCCAGCGCCTCGGCCTCGGCCGAGCGGAACCCGGGCGAGTGGGAGGCGCTGCGGGCCAGCTGCCACTCTTCGATCTCGTCCTGGCCGGCGCGCTGCGGCTCCCGCTGCTTCTTGCGGTAGGAGTTGATGAAGTTGTTGGTGAGGATGCGATGCAGCCAGGCCTTGAGGTTCGTGCCTTCCTTGAACTGGTGGAAGTTCACGTACGCCTTGGCCAGGGTCTCCTGCACCAGGTCCTCGGCGTCCGCGGTGTTGCGGGTCATGCGCACGGCGCTGGCATAGAGCGGGTCGGTGTACGGAAGCACGTCGCGCTCATAACGCGCAAGGCGATCCTCGCGCGGCTCGGCGACTGCGGCCATCATCGCTCCTGTATCGCTGATCACTGGGCGGTCCCCTTCCGCCCCCTTGCTTGGATGTGGTCCTGGGAACCCGGGCGGGGTTCCGCCCCGGGCGCCTGCCGGGGAAGTGGTGAGCTCCCTGACGTACGTCGCCTTCGTCGTGATGTACGTCCTGCCCAGCCCACGGGTTCGAAACCGGCTTTCGAGCACGCGGGATGGAGCCGGCGCGGGAGGGTCGTCGGCCTCACCGGGGCGGGAGGCCGGATGAGCGCCGCGCGGCGGCCGATGAAGGGCGGTCCCGCGGGCCGGGAGCCGCGAGCCGCTTGCGGTCGGGACGCGGTCGCTCGTGTCTTTCAGTTCTGCCTAATAGGACGCCGCAGACGGGTAAAAGGGTTCCATCAGCGGACAAGAGAATCCCGTGCCGTGCATCACACCAGGTAAAACCCCCCTCGGCGACGGGGTTCCCGCCGGACCGGCAGGCCGGAGACCACCGGCATGCCGGCGGTCTTAGAAGGGCTCATGCGGCCCGGCCGCCCCGCTCACGGCCGACTTCGTGACCCGCTTCGACCGGCTGACTTGCCACAGACGATCGATCGGCCCGACGATCGACACCATGGACGGCCCCCCGCGCCCCAAGCGTCCCGAACCGACCTCCGAGACGACCGCTCAGGGAACCCCGCGGGCGTCCGCCGCGCCGGACGCCTCCGCCCCTCCCGAGGCGGCACAGGACTGGGCACCGGTGACCGGCGACTCCCCGCCTTCACCGCCGCCGGAGCGCCCCGCCGAGCCCGGCCCCCTGGACGATCGGGACTTGTCGCAGCTCCACGCCTCCTCGCCGTTGCAGGACTGGCTGGAATCGTCCCCCGAGCCCGCTGCGACCTCCCCGGAGGAGGCCCCAAGGCGCCACTCCCACACGCCGCCGCATGGGTCGGAGACCGGCTCCTCGGGCGAGGCCTCCGGCCCGGCATCGCCTGGGAACCTGTCCGCCGGGCTCTCCAGGGGGACCTCGGAGCCGGGTTCGCCGGTGCCTTCGCGGGGCCTGTCCGCCGAGCCCGTTGAGACGAGCCCGGAACCTCGTTCGGATGCGCCGCCGCATGGGTCGGAGGCCGGGCCTTCGGACGAGGTCTCCGATCCGGCATCGCCCGGGGGCCCGTCCACCGAGCCCGCCGGGACGGCGCCGGAAGCCGAGCCGTCAGAACCCGGCCCGTATGCGCCGTTGCGCGGGCTGTCGGCCGAGCCCACCGCGCAGACGCCGAAGCAGGTGACCCCGGCGGAGGCGGAGAGCGGGCTTGACCCGCTGCTGCCGGGCGAGTTCATCCGGTCGTTCGCCGCCACCGTCACCTGGAAGGCCATGCTGGTCGTCGCCGACGGGGCCTTCCCCGGGCTGGGCGTGGCCGCGGCGCTGATCGGCCGGATCGGGGAGCTGCTCGGCGCGGTCTTCCTGCCCTCCGGCGGCGACGGCGGGGCGCCCTTCCCGGTCTGGACCGGCGAGCAGGGCCTGGTGCTCGATCTGAGCACGCGCTCCGCCGGTGCCGGGCGCCTCCTCGGCGATCCCGCATACGGCGCCGCGGACCGCCGTGAACCCGGATGGACGGCGCTGGGCGTGGAAGCGGGCCGGGCGGCCCCCTCGGGGTTCCGGCAGCGTCACCACGGCGTGCTGGTGATCGACACGCTCAACCCGCAGTCGCTGTACCGGCCGTTCGGCGGGCCGGCGCAACCCGATCGCGACCCCGCCGACCGCACCGATGCCGCGGTGGCGGCGCCGGACGGCGGGCCCGATGCCGGAGTGGTGATCGTCGCCGATGTGAGCCGGACGGGCCGGCGGGTGGTCACCGCCGGTTCGCTGTGGCGGCACGCCTGCCGGACCGTGACGTGGGCGCTGTATGACCCGGCCCGGCCGGAGTCGTGGCCGCAGACCCGGGCGGAGCTGCGCGCCCTGCGCCATGTCGGCTACATCGACCCGGCGCTGGGGCTCGCGCTGGTGCTGTATGTGGACGCGGCCCGGCGGCCTTGGTGCCCGCTGGGCTTCCTGGTGGAGGAGGACGCGACCACGGGACGGGCGTCGATCCGCATGCTGTGGCCGTGACCGCCGCAGGCCCGGCCGAGAGGCGGGGGGCCTAGTCGAGGGCGGGGAACAGTTCCGGCTCCCAGCGCACCGTCGTGGCGCTCCCCTCCAGGCGGGCCGCCAGCTCCGCCGGGTCGGCCCTGTCGGGCTCCTCCTCCAGCAGCCCGCAGATCAGCGCGTCGTGGACGCGCACGGCGGTGAACGCCCCGATCTGCGCCGCCCCGGTGCCCTGCAGCCGGGACAGCTCGGTCAGCAGCGCGTGCAGCGGAGCGCTCGTCTCATCACCCGGCAGCGCCCGGGCCTGCGCCGCCAGGCGCGCGGCCACCTCCCCGGCCGGCTCCCGCCCCGTCAGCAGATAGCCGGTCCGCCATGGGCTCGTCCCGGTGGACTCCTTGGCGCGCACCCGCAGCCCGATCTCGCGCACGCAGCGCTCATAGGCGGTGGTGAGCACCGGCTCCAGCGCCTCTTCCGCGGCCGACAGCCGGCCCCGCACCAGGCCGCCCTCCCGCTCCAGGCGCTCGATCATCTCCCGGTACAGGGTGGCGACCGCCTGCTCCAGCTCATCCAGTGCGTCCGCCCGGGCGGCCTCGGCGGAGCGGGCCGCGGCCACCTGCTGTTCCAGAGCGGCCAGGCGGGCCGTGACCTCTCCCAGCTCGCGCTCCAGCCGCCGGATGAGGGCGGTGGAGACGGCCGCCGCGGCGCTCGCCGCGGCCGGGGCCGGCGGCGCCTGCCGGGTCAGCGGCCCGGGCTCGGGCGCCCGCTCCGCCTCGTCGGCGGGTGCGGCGGGCTCGGCAGATTCGGCGGGCTCGTCCTCCTGCGCCGTCTCCGGCGGCGCCTGCTCCAGCAGTCGGGTCAGCTCCTCCACCCGTCCGCGCAGCTCCCGGATCTCCGCCTGGGCTTGCGGAAGCCTGCGGTCGAAGGCCAGATACAGTTCCCGCCCGGCGACGGCCAGGCAGAGCAGGATCACGATCCAGGTGGTCATACCGCTCCTCGGGACAGCGCTGCGACACGACCCTAACCATCCACTACCGGCCCGCCGCCCCGATCGGTGGTCGGCCCGGTATGTTCCGCGTGTCGCGGGCCGGAGGCGCCCATGCGGCGGCCGGGCCCGCACGCCCCCGGGTGGAGGCGCACGGGCCCGGCCCGCTTCAGCCCTCCACGACGGTGGGGGCGTGCCCGCGGTCCTCCAGCGGACCGCGGATCTTGCCGGCGTCGCCGACGATCACCACCGTCAGCGCGTCCTGGTCGATGTGCTCCCCATAGGCGCGGGTGACCCCATCGGCCGTCACCGCGCGCAGATCCTCCAGGTAGCGGCGCGGGTAGTCGGCGCCCAGCCCGGCGGACGCGGCGTCGGCCAGCTCGGAGGCCACCGCACGGGCGGTCTCATAGTCGGAAGGGGCCGAGTCGGCCAGCGCGCTCACCGCCGTCCGGCACTCGCCCTCGCCCACGCCCTCCAGGACGCTGCGCAGCGCGCCCAGCATGTCGGTCAGCGCGTCGGCGGTGACCTCGGTGTGCACCGCGCCCTGGGCGACGAAGATCCCGCAGTGCCGCAGCCGCACCAGCCCGGCGCGCATGCCGTAGGTGTAGCCCTTCTCCTCGCGCAGCAGCGCGTTCAGCCGGGAGGTCAGCCCGCCGCCCAGCACATGGCAGGCCACCGTCAGCGCCGGCCAGTCGGCGTGGTCGCGGCCGGGCACGCCGTGACCGACGCACAGGTAGCTTTGCACCGAGCCCGGCCGGTCGACGATCACCAGGCGCGGCCCGGGCGTGGGCAGCGCGGTGTCGGGGGGCGGCAGGGGAGCGGCGGTGGCCCGCCAGCCCTCCAGCGCCGCGGCCAGCGCGCCCTCGGCGTCCACCCCGGTCAGGTCGCCGGTGATCACGGCGGTGCCCTCGGACGGGTCGATGGCCGAGTAGTAGGCCCGCACCTGCTCACCGGTCAGCCGCTCGACCGACTCCTTGGAGCCGTCGGTGTGCTTGGCCGGGCGGCTGCCCGCCGGGAACAGCTGGGCGCGCAGCTCGCGGATGGCCCGGGAGGCCGGGGCGGCGTCCTCCTGGGCGATCTCCTCCAGCCGCTCGCGCACCAGGCGCCGGGTATCGGCGTCGTCCAGCGCCGGGCCGCGCAGCACCTCGCCCAGCAGTTCCAGCGCCTTCTCCAGCCGGGTCACCGGCGCGTCCAGCAGCACCCGCAGCGCCGCCAGGTCGGTGTAGGCGTGCAGGCTGGCGCCGAGCCGTTCGAACGCCGCGGCCAGCTTGGTGCCGCCGCCGGGCTCGGTGCCCTCCAGCAGCACCCGGGCGGTCAGCGCGGCGACCCCGTCCTGCCCGGTGCTCTCCCGGCCGGCCCCGGCGTCCAGCACCAGCCGGACCGCCGCCAGGCGCCGTCCCGGCAGGTCGCAGCGCAGCGTGGCCGGGCCGCCGGGGATGCGCCCGGCCACGCCGGTGGGGAAGGCCCAGGCCGGCATCGGGCCGGGGACGGGGCGCGCCGGAAAGTCCGGGATCAGCGTGGTCACTTGCTGCCTCCGTAGCTGAGAGCGGTGCGGGCGCCGGGGGCCAGCCAGCGCGCCGCCGCGTCCTTGATCTGCTCGGCGGTGACCGCGGCGGCCCGCTCGGCGGCGGTGAACGTGCGCGCCGGGTCGTTGAACTGGGTGGCGTTGGCCGACAGCGCGTCGGCCAGCCCGGCCACCGTCTCGATGCGTTCCAGCAGCCCCCGCTCGGCCTGCGCGGCGGCCCGGGCCGCCTCGTCCTCGGTGGGTCCCTCCTCGGCGAAGCGGGCCAGTTCCTCATCCAGCACATCGGAGATGCGGGCCGGGTCCGGCCCGATCGCCTCCACGATGGCCAGCGACGGGCCGTCCACCAGCCGGGTCACCCCGGTCCACACCTCGGTGGCGATCTGGTCGCGGCGCACCATCCGGTCATACAGCCGCGAGCCGGAGCCGCCGCCGAGGATCTCGGCGGCCATCTCGGCGGCCTCGATCTCCGGGCCGCCGTCGCTGGGCAGCGTCATCATCGCGAAGTAGGCGGCCGAGGGCACCTCCTCGTCCACCTCCTCCAGCCGGATCCCGGTCAGCGGCTCAAGGTCGCCGGGGCGGGGCGGCGGCGCGGCCGGCCCGGGGGGAATGTTGCCGAAGTAGCGCTCGACCATCGCGATCGCCTCTTGCGCGTCCACGTCCCCCACGATGGACAGCACCGCGTTGCCGGGGGCGTACCAGGTGCGGAAGAACTCCACGCAGTCTTCGATGGTGGTGGCGTCCAGGTCCTCCATCGAGCCGATGGGGGTGTGGGCGTAAGGGTGGCCGGGCGGGAACGTCAGCCGGCACAGCCGCTCGAAGGCGGTGCCGTAAGGCTGGTTGTCGTAGCGCTGGCGGCGTTCGTTCTTGACCACATCGCGCTGGTTGTCCAGGTTCTCCTGGGTCAGCGCGGCCGGCAGCGTGCCCATCCGGTCGGCCTCCAGCCACAGCGCCAGCTCCAGGTGGCTCACCGGGACGGTCTCGTAGTAGTTGGTGCGTTCGAACGACGTGCTGGCGTTGAACGTGGCGCCGGCGCTCTCCAGCAGCGCGGCGTGCTCGCCCTCGGCGACGTTGGCCGAGCCCTGGAACATCAGATGCTCGAAAAGGTGCGCAAGCCCGGTGCGGCTCTTGCCGTCCACCCCGTTCTGCTCGTGCCGCGAGCCCACCCTGTACCAGATGTTCACGGCGGCCAGCGGCACGACATGGTCCTCGCAGACCACCACGCGCAGCCCGTTGGCGAGCGTGTGCTCATGCAGCGGCTGTTCGGCCACGAAACGCTCCCGTCCCGTCGATGCCCGCGGCCGGATGCGGCCGGGGCACGGCGTCCCCTTGATCTAGGCTCACGGTACCTGCCCGGACGGGGGTCGCAGGCCGCCGCGGGACATATGAGACGGCACGGGACGGGGCCGATGCCGCATGGCGCGGGACGGAAGGCCGGGAAAGTCAGGAACCGGTGCGGGTGTCGGCCCGCTCGGCGGCCAGCGCCTCCTCCAGGGTGTCGTACAGCGAGAAGATCTTGGTCAGCTGGGTGATGTGGAAGACCCGGCGCACCCTGTCGTTGGCGCCCACGAACGACATCGAGCCGTTGCGGGCCCGCAGCCGGTGGTAGATGCCCACCAGGACGCCCAGGCCGGTGGAGTCCAGGAAGGTGACGTCGCTGAGGTCCACCACGAGGCGCAGCGGTCCCTTGTCGATGACGTCGAGCAACATCTCGCGCAGCCGAGGGCTGCTGAAGACGTCGATCTCCCCGGACACCTTGACGATGTTGACGCCGTTGTCGACGCGTTGCTCAACCGCGAATTCCACGGGCACTCCTGTGTCCTCCATCGATCGGGGCGGCCGGGTCTGCGCCGGTGGCTGCCCGGCGGTGCGGTTGCAGTCCATACCCAGGCGGCCGGGTGTTATCCGGAGATGAACCCGGGCCGCCTTCTCGTTGGTCGCCCGATGAACTTCTTCGGGAGCCGGGAGCGGGCGCTGCGGGAGCGTTCTGGCTGCTTTCCGTCCAGGGCATCACATCGCCCTTGCCGGGGCCACCCGTTCCGGTCTGCGGAAGCGATGCGTTCGGAAAAGGTTCACTCTCCGCCCTGGGCCCGGCCGCGTATCCGAAGGGACGCCAGCAGTTCGGCGGTGGCCGCCGCGATCTGGGCCACCGCGCGGTCGAAGGCCTCGGCGTTGTGGGCGGCCGGCGTGCGGAAGCCGGACACTTTGCGGACGTACTGCAGGGCGGCGGCGCGGATGTCCGCGTCGGTGACCTCGTCCTGGAAGGGCGGTCGGAGCGTCTTGATGCTGCGGCACATGCCTCGATTGTTTCTCCGCCCACCGACAGCGCCGGTGGGCGGCGGTGCCGCCGCCGCTTTCAGGGGTGGCGGAACAGCGCCCAGACGACCTTGCCGTCGGGCAGGCCGCGCCAGCCCCAGGAGTGGGTGAAGGAGTCGACCAGGTGCAGGCCCCGTCCGGTCTCGGCGATGTAGTCGGGCTCCTTGCGCCGCGGGGCCTGCCGGCAGCCGTCGAAGACGCCGCACAGCAGCCACAGGGACTGATCGGAGCGGCGGCGGCGCATCCGGAGCCGGATCGCGCCGCCCCGGCCGGGCGCCTGCCGGTACGGCCGGTCCATCGGCATGAGGTGATCGTGGGAGGGGACGCTGTGCCGCAGGGCGTTGGTGACCAGCTCGGTGACGACCAGCGCGACGTCGTCGGCGATGGCGTCCATGTTCCAGTCGCTGAGCCGCCGGGTGGTGAAGTGCCGCGCCGCGGTGACCGACTCGGGATCGGGCCAGACGGTGAAGCAGGCCGTTCCCGCCGCGTCGTCGATCATCATGCGAAGCCCCTGCTCGACGGCAGGGGCCAGCTCGAGGGACTCGGGCACCGGGGTCGAGGCGGTGCTGTGGACCGCGGTTCCGGTGGGCCCGCATCCGGCCGAAACGACGGAGGCCCACCCCCACCGCGGCTCCTCGCGTGTGTGGTGTGACGTCATCCCCAGACCCCGCAGAGTGATCTCGTGGTGTAGCCCTGGCTCGGAAGTCCCGTGCGTTATCCTGCGCATCGTAGCGTGCGAATGCAAGGCCCAATGCACGTGCATTCACATTGTGCATGCGGGCCGGGGTCAAGATCGGAGGTAGCCCCCAAAAAACGACATGGGAGTGGCGCACTTAGTGCGCTGTCCGCCATCTAGCGGGAGGGTTGCGTGACTCCGCAGACGCCGGCACCTGGGGCGATGCCCGGATCCACGGTGCGTCGCATCCTGCTCGGCTCCCAGCTGCGCCGCCTGCGCGAGAGCAAGGGCGTCAGCCGGCAGGAAGCCGGGTATGTCATCCGTGCGTCGGAGTCCAAGATCAGCCGTCTTGAACTGGGGCGGGTCAGTTTCAAAGAGCGAGACGTGGCCGACCTGCTCACGCTGTACGGGGTCACCGACGAAGCGGAGCGGGAGGCGCTGTTGCAACTGGCGCGGGACGCCAAGGCCCCAGGATGGTGGCACCGTTACAACGACGTGTTGCCCAAGTGGTTCCAGGCCTACGTCGGGCTGGAAGAGGCCGCGGCCATGATCCGCACCTATGAGTGCCAGTTCGTGCCGGGCCTCCTCCAGTGCGAGGAGTACGCGCGGGCGGTGATCCGCCTGGGCAACGCCGGTGCCCCCGAGCAGGAGATCGAAGATCGGGTCACGGTGCGCATGCAGCGCGCCCAGCGGCTGCATGGCCCCAACGCTCCCCGACTGTGGGCGGTGCTCGACGAGGCGGTGCTCAAGCGGGTGATCGGCGGCCCCAGCGTGATGCGGAGCCAGTTCGAGCACCTCATCGCCATGTCGAAGCTGCCCAACGTCACCATCCAGGTGATGCCGTTCCGCTTCGGCGGTCACGCCGCCGAGGGCGGGGCGTTCTCCATCCTGCGGTTTCCCGAGCCAGACCTGCCGGATGTGGTGTACGTCGAGAATCTCGTCGGCGCGCTCTACCTGGACAAACGCGACGATGTCGACACCTATCTGCAGGCGATGGAGCGCCTGTGCGTCGACAGCGAGACCCCGGAGCGCACCATCGAGATGCTCGACGAACTTCTCAGGAAGACTTAGATGCTCAAGACCTACAACGGAATGCCCGCCACCGAGCTCCGCGGGGCCCGGTGGCACAAGTCCCGGCGCAGCAACTCCCAGGGCAACTGCGTTGAGATGGCCGAACTCCCCGGAGGGGCCGTGGCGATGCGCAACAGCCGGTACCCCGAGGGACCGGCGCTCATCTACACCCGGCCGGAGATCAGGGCGCTCATCCTCGGTGCCAAGGAGGGCGACTTCGATCCCCTGATCGCCGCCAACTAGCGCCGGCCTTCGGCAGGCTCCTTCGCACGAAACCCCACGGCCCCGCCGCACCGGTGGCGGGGCTCTTTTGTGCGCCGGCGGGCGGGAGGACGCCGGCCGGGGACGGCCGCGCCCCCGGCCGGCGCGCTCCGGCTCAGTTCCGCCGACGCCCGGCCTTTTCGGTGGCCTCTTCGTCCCGGCCCGGCGGCCCCTCGGTGGCGAGGCCGCGTTCCAGGTGCGCGGCCACCGCCAGGGCCCGCAGCGAGGTGGACCTGATGGGACGCCGTTCGCGACCCGGCTTGGGACGAGGGATGCTGCTGTTGGTCACTTTCGTGCCTCCCTGAGGTCACACGGTCGGTCGGTGGGTGGTCGGAACGTGCAAGATCGCCGCTCTATTCCGTTGTACGAGATCTTCGAACGGTGAATTCCGGCACAGCGGGCATACCTCGCACATGGGGACGGAAACCCGGTCTGACTGGATAATCAATAAAACTTATTCAGCATCCGAGGAGAGGCTGCCCGGCGGAACCGCTCGGCTCCCGGCCGGGCTCACCCCGCCTGCCGCTCGCCGCGGCCGGTCTCCGCATCCGTTGTTTTCGGGGCGTCGCCGGCCTGCGGAGCCGGCCGATCTGCGGGCTGCTCGTCCGCACCGGCGCCCTCCACCGGAGTCTCCTCCGCCAGAGCGCTGATCGGCACGGTGGCGTCCTCAGGCCCCACGTTCTCCGCCTCATCCGCCGCGGACCGCTGCTCGTCCGCCTTCTCCCCGGCGGGACCGCCCGGCGCGCTGAGAGAATCACCGGCCCGGGGCTCCGCCTGCTCGTCCACCGCCGGACGGGCCGCATCGGTGTCTTCTCCCCGGGCCTGCTCCACAGGATGAGCACCGGCCGCATCGGCCGATTCGTCGCTCACCACCCGGACTCCAGCCGCCGAAACGGTGGTCGAACCCCCGGTCTTGTAGCCGGAATCATCGAAACCAGGGGGGACTTGCTCTTCTCCCGAAGGCCGCTCCCCACCCTCTGCGTCCGTGCGAAGGCCACCCGAACCGGCGATGGACCGCTCACCCGGCGGTGGGGGAGCGGCGGCGGGGTCCTCCTCCACAGCAGCGGGGCGCCCGTCCACCCCGGGCCGGTGACCGGCGCCCTCCTCGGCCGAGGGAGAGAAAACCTCGAGGGGAAGCGTCTCGTCCGCAGGCGTTCCCTCCCCGGCGGACGCGCCTTCTGAGGGAACACCGGCGGGCGAGGCGGGCAACGCACGGGTGGGATCGTCGGGACGGACAGAGGGCTGCTCGTCATCGACGGGGGAGAACCCTTCACCGCCGGGCGCCTCCTGCGAGACGGGCCGTTCAGCCGCCGCGGCATCTGTCCGGGCGGCCTCGTCCGGCTCCTCCAGCGCGCTCAGCGGAAGAGTGGCGTCGGCGGTGACGAGGTCCCGGCAGAGCGCGGGAGCGGCGTCCAGACAGCGCTCGAAGGCGCTGCGCGCAAGATGATCGGCGGCGGCCCGGCGGACGGCGGGATCGAGATCCGGCACGGCCCGGGAACCCTCGTCCGGCAGCGGGGGCCGCCCCGCACCGTCGGCCACCAGGATCCAGCGGCGGGCGCGGACGGCGCCGATGAGCAGGTCGGCGTCCCCGATACGGTCGGCCTCCAAAGCGATCAAGGTGTCGAAGGAGGCGCCCCGGGAGTAGGGGCCCCGGCCGAAGCCCAGCGGCGTGGCGTGCAGCAGGTCGGCCGACTCCAGCACGGCGGCCAGCTCCTCGATGCGGGCCATGGTGCGGGCGCGCTGCTCCTCCAGCGATTCGGGGGAGACCTCCCCAAAGGTGCCGCAGATCTGCCGCACCCGGGCGCGGGAGTGCTCCTCGGCCTCGGTCAGGGCGCGCAGTTCGCTCTCCAGGTCGGCGATCTGCGCCGCGGCGTCGGCGCGGTGGCCTTCCAGCTCCGACTCCAAGGCGGCCAGCCGGGAGCGGGCCTCGGCGGCCTCGGCCGCGGCGCGCTCGGCCGCGGCGGCGGCCTCGTCGCGGGTCTGCCGGGCGGCGGCGGCGCGCTGCTCGGCCTCGGCGGCCAGCCGGCCGGCCTGCCGGGCGGCGGCGGCGGTCTGGGCGGCGTGCTCGACCGCCTCGGCGACCTGGGGCGACAGCCGCTGAATGTCGGCGTGGACGGCATCCCGCTCGGCCACCAGGGCGGCCAGGCGCTCGGTGAGCTGCTCCTGGGTCCGGCCGAGCGCGGCCAGTTCCTGCTCGGCCTCGGCCATGAACCTGGTCAGCCCGCCCCGCAGCGCCTCGGCCCGCCGGTGCGCCTCCACGGCCGAGCGGGCGCGCTCGGCGGCCTCCTGTGCCTCGCGGCGGCGCTGTTTGATCAGCTGCCGGGCCTGCTCGACCTCCGGCGGCAGCGGGACCACGTGCAGCCGCTGCCCCCAGCTCAGCCGGCGGCGCTGGGCGGCGTGGGCGGATTCGGCGGCGGCCAGCCGGTAATAGCTGGCGTGCTGCTCGGCGGTGGCGTTGGCGGCCGCCGCGGCCAGCTGCTCGGTCTCCCGGGTGGCCTCCGGCAGGGCCGCCCGGGCCCGTTCCAGCTCGTCGGTCAGCTGCGCCCGGCGGTCGCGGGCGGCCTCCAGCTCCTGCTCGCAGCGCAGCGCCTGCTCGGCGAGATCCCGGTGCCGGGCCTCCAGGGCGTCGGCCTCCCGGGTGCGGGCGTCGGCCTCCCGGGCCGCGTGGTCGGCGATGTCCTGCAGGTCGCGCCAGGAGGCCCGGGCCCGCTCGGCCTCCGCGGCGAGCCGGTCATGCTCTTGCGCGGCCTCCGCCAGGTGCTCGCGGGCCTGCGCGCTCTCCTGGTCGGCGGTCTCGATCCGCCGCCCGGCGGCCTCGATCTCCTCTGCCAGTCGCTGCTCGGCCGCCGCCAGCTCGGCGCGGCGCCGCTCGTCGTGGGCCCGCAGCTCCTCCAGCGCGGCCCGGTCGCGCGGCCACTGCTCCAGCGTCAGCAGCTCCCGGCGCAGCCGCCGCAGCTCGGTGAGCGCATCGGGCCGCTCCGGATCGCCGGACGGCTCGGCCGCAAGGACGCCGACCTGCGGCATGTCGCGCAGCGCCGCCAGCAGCCCCGCCGCCTGCTCACCGGAGGGCGCCAGCAGCAGCGCGCGCCGCCCGGCCTCGGCCAGTTCCCGGACGATCCCGGCCAGCAGCGCCGTGCGTTCCGGCCCGTCCGCCGCCCGCACCAAACAGGCGGGCGGGCCGGTGAGCGCCGCCTCCGCGATCTCCGCGGCAGAGGCCGGGATCGGCTCGGTGATCTGCTCTTCGGGCTCTGCGGGCGGCGGTTCGGGGGCGGGCGGGACCACCCCCAGCCGGTAGTCCTCATAGAAGAAGGCCCGCGGGTCGTCGGGGAGGACGGGGGCGGCGAGCGTGCCGGTGGGGCCGGAGCGCCGCACCAGCGCGGCCGGGTCGACCAGCAGCTTCGCCAGGTCCTCCCACTCTCCGCACACCTGCCCGTCCAGCAGCGCCCGGACGGCCTCCAGCCGCGGCGCCGCGCTCGTACCGGACGATCCCGGCGCCCGCGGCGTCTCCAGCCGTTCCAGCAGCTCGGCCACCGGGCCGAAGACGGCCTTCACCCGTTCTTGGAGCGAAGACGGCGGCCTGCCGGATGGCCCTTCCGGTTCTGCTGGGTGCTGCGCCGTTTCCATGGTTCCTCTCGAACCCGGATCGCCTGGTGTGATCTCCATTTCCGCCGAGGTCAGCGTCTCACGTTCGGCCGCGAAGGCACCCGAACGGCGGCGCTGCGCACCCTGCGGTGACCGTCCCTGCATTCTGTGGACGCTCCCCGGCCGCCGTGGAGTTCCCCGCGCCGGCCGGCCGGCATGCGGCGCGGGCGGCCCTCACCGCGGCGACCGGCTTTCATGATCACATCGTCTCATTCACACGCCCCTCATGCGCCCCGGAATGACGATGCCCCCGCACCCCCGCGGACACCTGTGACGGCAGGGCCTCCGCCCTGCTTCTCACACCCCGCGTCTCCGGCTCCCGGATGTTGTGACCGGAAGGCGCCGGCGATCTCCGCCCGGGCCGTGGCGCTCGCCGCCACCGCGCTCGCCCTCACGGCGATGCCCGCCTCCTCCGCGCGGGCCGCGGCCTTGGCCGGAGAACTGCGCATCGTCGGCGGCGTGGCGGTCCTGGCCTCCGAAAGCGGCGTCGCCGACCATGTGGAATCGGCATGCCCGCCGAGGACGAGCTCCACTTCCGGCCTCGCCCGTGGCACGTTCACACCACCGGCGAGGGCTGCCGCCGGACCGGCCCTGCGGCCCGGGTCGTCTGCCGCACGGCCGACGGCAGGCCGATCTCCGTCTTCGCCGACCTGGGGGACGGCGACGATGTGATCACCTTCCGGCCCGGGCGCGGACCGCGTCACCTTCGAGCGCCGCGCCACCCGCCGGCCCCAGGAGACCTCTTTCGTCACCTTTTACGGCGGCCCGGGCCGGGACCGGGTCCGCCACCGGCTCGGCCCGGGCGACTGCCCGGTGGGGCAGGGCACCGGCATCCGCGGCGACGTCGAGGAGGTCCACGGCGCCTGCCCGGACGTCGGCCTCCCGGAGACGTGAGAGCAGAAGACCGCTTCAGCGGGACGGGTCCGCCGCCGCGTCATGGGCCCGGCGGGCCTGCAGCAGCGCGGGCAGGTGCTCCCTGCTCCAGGCGCGGGCGGCGGCGATGAGGGTCAGCAGGCTGCGTCCCAGCGGGGTCAGTTCGTACTCGACGCGGGGCGGGTTCTCCTCGTAGACGGTGCGGGTCACCAGGCCGTCGCGTTCCATGGCCCGCAGGGTCTGGGCGAGGACCTTCGAGGTGATGCCGTGCAGCGGGACTTTGAGCTCGCCGAACCGCCGCGGCCCCCCTTCCAGGCAGAGCACGATCATCCCGGTCCACTTGTCGCCGATCTGAAACGGCAGGGCGCTGGAAGGGCACATGGGATCGAACATCTGCGGGTCCAAGGGAGCGGCCATGGCAAAGAAGGCTATCTCGGTATCTTTGAGGTAACCGGCGCCCGGTGGATACCGTCTCGTTCCGGCGGGGAAATTCCCGGCCGGGACGGAGCGACATGAGCGGCATCGTCATTTTCGGAGCGGGCGGCAGGGCCGGGCGGGCCGTCACCGCCGAAGCCCGCGGGCGCGGGCATCGCGTCACCGCGGTGGTGCGCGATCCGAGCAAATACGGCGACCTGGAGGCCACGGGCGTCTCGCTGGTGCGAGGCGATGTCACCGACGCGGAACGCACCTTCTCCATCGTCCGCGGCCACGACGCCGCGGTCTGCGCGGTGACCCCCTTCAGCGGCCCGCAACAGGATTTTTCCGCGCTCGACCCGGAATTCTTCGTCAAGGCCGTCGACGCCTTGCTCGCCGGGCTGGCCGAAGCGGGCGTCCCCAGGCTGGTGACGATCGGTCTTTTCGCCAATCTCAAAGGCGCCGACGGCCGTCTGATAATGGATGACCCTTCGCTTTTTCCCGCGCACATCAGGCCGTTCGCCGCCGCGCATACCGCCGGCCTGCACCGGCTGCGGGAGCAGGACGGGCCGGTCGACTGGCTCATGCTCACTCCGCCGGCGCTGCTGGAGGCGGACGGCCCACGAACCGGCCGTTACCGGACCGGCGGCGAGACCGCCCCGCCGATGTCGGCGCGCCTGTCGTATGCGGATCTCGCGGTGGCGGTGATCGACGAGATCGAAACGCCCCGCCACCACCGCACCCGCATCGCGGTCTTCAACCTCTCGTGAACTCTGCGCGGCGGCCCGGAGCACCGGCGGCTCGATGAACCGGCCGGTCTTCGGTCATCTCGGCGGTCCGCCCTGGGCTCTTCCGCAGGGGCGCGGAACCCGGAAGCGGATCTATCCGACTCTTTGTCAATAAGAGCGGGTGGGGCGGCGGGCGGCCGCCATGCGCAGTAACGTCCTTTTCATGGGGCAGTGACGGGCGTCACCGCAAGGGACGGTGAGGTGGTGTGATGGCCGCGGCTGCGGACGAGGTGTGGGCGAGCGCCGTCGACGATGCGCTCGTCCGGTTGGTGGACAGGGCCGGGGTGGACGTGGCCTTCGGCGCCCGCGCCCTGCCCGGCGAGCAGTGCGTGGTGATCTCACGGCTGCGCGGCGCGCGCACCACCGCGCTGCAGGACCTGGTGGTGCGCAGCGGCACCGGGCTGGGCGGCAAGGCGATGGCGCTGCGGCGGCCCGTCACGGTCACCGACTACCTGCACGCCCGCGAGATCAGCCACCACTACGACCGGCCGGTCGCCCGCGAAGGGCTGCACGCCATCTTGGCGGTCCCGCTGCTGACCGCCGGGCAGGTCACCGGGGTGCTGTATGCGGGGCTGCGGCAGCGGCTGGAGTTCGGCGAGCGGATGCAGCGCCTGGCGATGAGCCTGGCCGGCGAGGTGCGGCAGCGCATGGCCGCCGCCCAGCAGCCGCCCGCCGTCCACCTGCGGCTCCGCGAAGCCTGCCGGGACCTGGAGAGGGTCATCGCACGGGTCCACGACCCCGCCGTCCGAGCGGAACTGGAGGCCGTCCGCCGCCGGCTGGCCGCCGAGACCCGGCCGGCCGCACCGCCCGCGGCGGGGCGGCTGTCCCGGCGCGAGCACGAGGCGCTCAGCCACGCCGCCCAAGGCCTCCCCAACGCCGAGATCGCCGCCCGGATGGGCCTGACCCCCGGCACCGTCAAGGCGTACCTGCGCAGCGTGATGCGCAAACTCGGCTGCCGCAACCGCATGGAGGCCGTCAACCGCGCCCGCGCCCTCGGCTACCCCCTCTGACCCGGGGCTCAAGCGGCCCCGGCCCGCATTTTTGCGCAGGCGAGGACGCTCAATACCCACCAAAGGGAGTAGTGGCCGCCTCCCGGATCGGTCACGCTGACCCCAGCCCCGTGATGGCCGTCACAGGTCCTGCCCCGGGAGGCGTTCGCATGGCCACGACGTCCAACCGCGCCTTCGGCATGCCCGCGACCCCCGCCAGGCGGTCTGGACCGAGCCTTGCGCGGGCCCTCCCGAACCGGCCGCCGCAGGCCCCGCCCGCGGCCGGAGCCCTCGCCGGGTCGTTCCCCCGCCCCTGACGGGGAAGACCCGCCACAAGCAGATGCGCGAGCGCTCCGGGGAACCGCTCGGCCCGGACGAGAACTGAGCACGAGGAGAACAACGATGTCCCACCCCGCCCATGAGACGTTCCGCGCCGCCCGTGACTTCCTGCTGGAGCACCGCGAGGACTACCAGACCGCCTACCGCGACTTCTCCTGGCCCGAGCTGGAGGAGTTCAACTGGGCGCTGGACTGGTTCGACGTGATCGCCGAGGGCAACGACCGCACCGCGCTGTGGATCGTGGAGGAGGACGGCTCCGAAGAGCGCCTGTCATTCGCCGAGTTGTCGGCCCGCTCCGCCCGGGTGGCCAACTGGCTGCGCGAACGCGGCGTCCGCCGCGGCGACCGCATCGTGCTGATGCTCGGCAACCAGCGGGAGCTGTGGGAGACCACCTTGGCGGCCATCAAGCTCGGCGCCGTGCTGATCCCCGCCACCACCCTGCTCACCCCCGCCGACCTGCGCGACCGGGTGGAACGCGGCGGCGCCCGCCACGTGATCGTCTCCTCCGCGCAGACCGGCAAGTTCGACGACGTCCCCGGCGACTACACCCGCATCGCGGTGGGCGAGGCGGTGCCCGGCTGGCACCAGTTCGCCGACGCCTACACCGCCAGTGCCGACTACCGGCCCGACCGCCCCACCAAGGCCACCGACCCGCTGCTGCTGTACTTCACCTCCGGCACCACGGCCCGCCCCAAGCTGGTGGAGCACACCCACGTCTCCTACCCGGTCGGGCACCTGTCGACCATGTACTGGATCGGCCTGGAACCCGGCGACGTCCACCTGAACATCTCCTCGCCGGGCTGGGCCAAGCACGCCTGGAGCAACGTCTTCGCCCCCTGGAACGCCGAGGCGACGGTGTTCGTGTTCAACTACACCCGCTTCGACGCCGACCGGCTGCTGACCGAGCTGGACCGCTGCCAGGTGACCAGCCTGTGCGCCCCGCCGACGGTGTGGCGCATGCTGATCCAGACCGACCTGGGACGGCTGAAGAACCCGCCGCGCAAGGTGGTCGGCGCCGGCGAGCCGCTCAACCCCGAGATCATCGAGCAGGTGCGGCGGGCCTGGGGGGTGACCATCCGGGACGGGTTCGGTCAGACCGAGACCACCGTGCAGGTCGCCAACACCCCCGGCCAGCCCCTCAAGCCCGGCTCGATGGGGCGGCCCGTGCCCGGATACGCCGTCGAGCTGATCGACATGGTCACCGGCGAGCCCGCCCAGGAGGGCGAGATCTGCCTGGACCTGTCCCGCCGCCCGCTGGGCCTGATGGCCGGCTACCACGGCGACCCCGAGCGCACCGCCGATGTGATGGGCGACGGCTACTACCACACCGGCGACATCGCCTCCCGCGATGAGGACGGCTACCTGACCTACGTGGGCCGGGCCGACGATGTGTTCAAGGCCTCCGACTACCGGATCTCCCCGTTCGAGCTGGAGAGCGTCCTGCTGGAGCACGAGGCGGTCGCCGAGGCGGCGGTGGTGCCCGCCCCCGACCCGGTGCGCCTGGCCGTCCCCAAGGCCTATGTGGTGCTGGCCGCCGGGTGGCCGGCCGACGAGAAGACCGCCGCCGAGATCTTCCGCCACTCCCGTGAGAACCTGGCCCCCTACAAGCGGGTGCGCCGCCTGGAGTTCGCCGAGCTGCCCAAGACCGTCTCGGGCAAGATCCGCCGCGTCGAGCTGCGCGCCCGGGCGGCCGGGCAGGGGCCGTCCGGCCGCGAATACCGGGAGGAGGACCTGCGCGTCGACTGACCGGCTCCTCGGCCCATCGGCGCAGGCGGCCCGGGACGCGCACCCATGGCTGCGCCGAGAAGCTTGAGAGCACGTGCCGAAGAGTGCTCGGCGGATCGCTCGGGGCGGGTCAGGAGGTCTGGCGGGCGGCCTTCCGGTCGAGCTCGACCCAGACCTCCTCCCGCCACACCCGCAGCGATCTGGGCGCCTCCACGCCGATCCGGACGGAGTTCCCGGAGATCTGGAGCACCTGGACGACGATGTCGTCGCCCAACATGATCCTCTCGCCCGGCTTGCGGGACAGGACGAGCACAACGCCTCCTCGGGTGACCGGCGGGAAAGGGGTTCCTGCCCGTCCCCGGTCATGGGACGGGCAGATGATTCATTCAACTGCATTCCAGTGGCCTTGACGGGGAAAACCGGTTGCCATCTCCGTGCCGTCTTGCGGGCGGATAAGACGACGGGCCTTTCCGCACGCCGCCTCCGCAGGCGGCAGCGGGAAGCCCGGGCCGGGGGCGTTTTCACGACCAGGGGGAAGATCCGGCCCTCCCGAGGCCGGGCGTTGGAATAACGTGCAATCCACCGCAAGCGCCGGTCAAATTCCCCGGCGCGGGGCAGAAGATTTATCGGCCGTTCCCCAAGACGGCGGAAAATCGTCACCCCCGTGCCATTGTCGCCGTTTCAGCCGATTGCGTGTCCGGTAGAACCCGGTCGAGCGCCGCGGCAGAGCCGCCGGCGGCGCGAACGCGTCCGCACACAGGCCCGGGAACGGGGGGACGGAGTGGCCATGACGACGGCGATAACGCGTCAGCCGGAACAGCGAGAGGCCGACATCGCAGGCTACGGCGATGCGCTGCAGCAGCCGGCCAGGGCCGGGCGCAGTCACGCCCATCTGGTCCGCGGGCTGGCCGGCGTCCCCAGGTCCACCCTGTATGAGGGGCGGTTCGGGCGGATGTTCCGGAACCTGCCGCCGTTCGTGCCGGGGGACGACCAGATCGCCGCCATAGCCGCGGCGATGGTCGAACAGGACCCGGCGAACCCCGCCCGCGACAACGAGGCGATCCCGGCCGGCTACACCTACCTGGGACAGTTCATCGACCACGACCTGACCTTCGACCCGCAATCCAGCCTGGAACGGGAGAACGACCCCGATGCGCTGACCAATTTCCGCTCGCCCGGTTTCGACCTCGACAGCGTCTACGGCCGGGGCCCGATCGACCAGCCCTATCTGTACGACGAGCGCCGGCCCGCCGGGCGTTTCCTGATCGGCGAGCACGACGATGTGCTGGATCTGCCGCGCAATGTGCAGCAGACCGCCATCATCGGCGATCCGCGCAATGACGAGAACATCTTCGTCAGCCAGCTGCACCTGACCATGATGTTGTTCCACAACCGGGTCCTGGAGCGGCTGGCCGACTTCCCCGAGGCCGCCCCGCGCGCCGGGGAGGACGCCTTCACCGCCGCCCAGCGCGTCGTGCGCTGGCACTACCAGTGGATGGTCGTCCACGACTTCCTGCGCCGCATCGTCGGCGGCGAGACCCTCGGCGAGGTGCTGCGGCGCGAACCGCTGGTGCCCGGCGGGCGGCCCGTCGAACAAGTCCGCCTGCGGTTCTTCCACTGGCGGGAGCGGCCGTTCATGCCGGTGGAGTTCTCCGTCGCCGCCTACCGCTTCGGCCACTCCATGGTCCGGGCCCGCTACCGGCTCAACTCCACCGTGCCCGCGCTGCCGATCTTCACCTCCGACCCGGTGGAGACCGACCCGCTGGGGCACTTCGGCGGCTTCCGCGCCCTGCCGGCCGGCTGGCAGGTCGAGTGGCGGCGCTTCTTCGACATCGACAAGGAGACCGACCAGCCGCCGCAGCTCAGCCGCCGGATCGACACCAAGGTCGCACCGCCGCTGAATGAGCTGCCGCCGGAAGAGGCACCGGGAATGGCCTCGCTGATCCGCCGCAACCTCACCCGCGGCGCCCGGCTGGGCCTGCCCTCCGGCCAGGACGTCGCCCGCGCCATGGGCGCCGACCCGCTGACCGACGCCGAACTGGCCCTGCCGCAAAAGGGCCCGGCGCCGCTGTGGTACTACGTGCTGCGCGAGGCCGAGCTGCGCGCCGACGGCCGCCACCTCGGCCCGGTCGGCGGACGCATCGTCGCCGAGGTGTTCTGCGGCCTGCTGGCCGCCGACCCCACCTCTTATCTGTCCTGTGACCCCGGCTGGCGGCCGTTCCTGCCCTCGGCCGTCCCGGACGACTTCACCATGGCCGACCTGATCAAGTTCACCGGCTTCGGCATCTGACCCCGGCCAGGCTCCGCCCGCACGGCCGCACCGGCATCACGAAGGCACCGCGTGCGCCACCCTCTGCGGCACGACCCCACACGCAGGCGGGCGGAGCCTTTCTCCTTTGCCCGGACCGCCGCCGGGGCTTCGCAGAAGGGACGCCCGGTCCTCAGCCCGCGGCGCGGACGGCCTTGAGGAAGGAGACGATCAGTTCGGGGTCCTTGACGCCGCGGCTTTTCTCCACACCGCTGGAGACGTCCACCCCCCACGGCCGGGCGGCTTCGATGGCGCTTTGGACGTTGTGCGGAGTCAGGCCACCGGCCAGCAGCCAGCGCTCCCCCGACGGCAGGGGACGGCCGCCGTCCCACCGCCAGGTCGTGCCCGAGCCCGGCACGGCCGAGTCCAGCAGCAGGATGTCCTCGCCGAACTCGCCGCAGCGCGGCACGGGCTCACGGTAGGCGGTGCCGCGGATCAAAGTGCGCCCCTCCCGGGCGAGAGCGGCGTAGTGGTCGGGGCCCTCCTCCCCGTGCAGCTGGATCGCGCGGATGCCGGTGGCCTCGGCCAGTGCCCGCACCTGGGAGACGGGCTGGTTGCGGAACACCCCGACCGTCAGCACGTGCTCCGGCACCCGCCGCGCCAGCCGCCGCGCGGTGTCGGCATCGACCCGGCGGGGGCTTTCGGCGAAGACGAACCCCACGGCGTCGGCCCCCGCCTCGACGGCGGTGTCCACGTCCCGTTCGGTCCGCAGCCCGCACACCTTCACGAACACTGGTCCCCCTCGTTTTCAACGGTCGGTCAGGGCCAGTTGTACCCCGAGCCCGACGAACGCGGCGGCGAAGGTGCGGCGCATCCACGCCATCACCTTGGGCCGGGAGATGACATGGTCGCGCACCGCGGCCGCGAACGCACCGTAACCGGTGAAGACCACGAACGTCATCGCCATGAACACCGCCGACAGCGTCAGCATGTGCGTCAGCCAGTGCGGCGAGCCGGCGGGCGCGAACTGCGGCAGGAACGCCAGGAAGAAGATCGACAGCTTCGGGTTGAGCAGGTTGATCGAGATCGCGGTGCCGACGATCCGCCGGGCCGACTGCCGCTGCTGCTGCCGCCCGGCCTCCACCCGCAGCGTCCCGTGCTCGCGCAGCGTCTGCCAGGCCAGATACAGCAGGTAGGCCACGCCCAGGTACTTGAGGGTCTGGAAGGCCAGGGCGCTGGTGTGCAGCACGGCCGCCAGCCCCATGACGGCGGCCGCCAGGTGGGGGACGATCCCCAGCGTGCAGCCGAAGGCGGCCACCACGCTGCTGCGGAACCCCCGTCCCAGCCCGGTGGCCAGCGTGTAGATGGCCCCGGTCCCGGGGGAGGCGATGACGATGAACGAGGTGATCAGGAATTCAGGGCTCACGGTCTGGGCTCTTTCTCCGGCGCGGCGGAGGGGAGCAAGGTCCCGGCGCCGGGCTGTCGGGATACTGCTTTTTCCGGTGGCTCGGTGTCCTTCGCGGCGGTCGCAGGTCACCGCTCCAGGCGGCGCTCGCTGGGGCCGATCATCATCGACCTGGCCACCTGCGCCCCGAGCGCTTTCAGACCGGCCTGCGGCTCGGCTTCCAGATCCGCCAGGTCCCGCCCGGCCGAGGCATGGTGCGCCTCGGCGACGATCAGCGCGCGCTCGGTCCGGGCGGAGACCGCCGGCGGCGCGCTCTGCCGGAACGTCCAGCGCCGCGAGTGCGCGTTGCCGTCGGGATCGGCGAAGATGATCTCTCCTGCCGCCGGATGCTCCACCGCTCCCCGAAAGGTCAGGCAGCGCTCCGAGCCGCCGGCCGGCCGGACGGTGATCCCGCCGGGGATCCCGGCCCGGTCGAGCACGGCGATCGGGATCCCGAACGCCATCGAAGCGAAGTTGAGGTAGTCGACCAGAGGGCGCGGTTCCGGCAGGCTCCCGTCCTTGCGGTAACGCCGCAGCAGCGCTTCCGAAGCACACCGGTACTGCGTCGGCTTCAGCCCCATCCGGGAGAACGCCTCGCGCCAGGCGGCGATCTCCGGCATCCCGGACTCGGGACCGGAGGCCAGGCGCCGTTGACGGCGGCGGCCAGTTCCCGCAGCCGCGGCTCGTCGGGCCGGACGCCGAGCACGCCGTCGACCACCACGGCGAGCGCCCGCAGGTTCGGATGCGCGGCCCAGACCGTGTCGGCGTGGGTGAAGTACATGGTGCCGTCCAAAAGGTCGGTGGTCCGGTGCTCTTTATAGATAGGCCCGTTCTCTCTCCCGCTGCATCCCTTTGACCGGCTTGGGTCATGTCACGGCGGGCTCACCCGGTGAGCTCGGCCTCCAGCTTGGCGAGCTGCTCGTCGTAGATCCGCTGGAGCCCTTTGGGCGCAAAAGCGCGCTCGAAGAACCCTCCGATGCCGCCCGCCCCGTTCCACGTCGTCACGATCCGCACCCGGGCGCCTCCCGCCGCCGGGGACACCGTCCACGTGGTGACCATGGAGGAGTTGGCGTCCCGCTCCACCAGGGTGCTGCCGTCCGGGACGCTGACCGACATCAGGCAGTCGCGCACGCGCTTGCTGGTCGCCGCCAGCTTCCAGTGCACCTTCGTCCCCTCGCCCCGGCCGCCTTCGCGCACCTCGTATTCACTGAAGTGATCGGTCAGGATCCTCGGCCGCGTCCCGTGGTAGTCGCCGATCGCCGCGAACACCTTTTCCGCGTCGGCGCCGATCGTCTTCTCCGCGGTGACAGTGATCTGAGCCATGCCCTCATCCTCGCACCCGAAGGCGTGTGAAACCCGGCGAGGTCACTCCCGGGCGGGAGGAACGGCGACCGCGCGCAGGTGCATGACCACTTCGGCCGACCCGGACCCCAGCCGGCGCGCCCAAGAGGAATTGATGCGCTCCATCGCCGTGCTCGAAACCAGATCCGCGGCCGTGATACGCCAGCCCAGCGCGGCCAGCCGATCCGACAGCACATCGCGTGCGTACTCGGGCGTCAGCTCCGGCAGGTCGCGGATCTCCAACGGCACGGGATCACGCCAGATGCTGGTGCCCACCGTGACGTCGACAGTGGCCCCGGCCTTGGCCACCGCCCGCAGCCCCCCGCACACGTCCGCCTCACCGAGGACGACGCCGCGCAGCAGCTTCCCCCACGGCATCAGCACCAGCAGCTCATCGGCCAGGCCCACCAGCTCCTGCGGGGGCTCTTCGATGACGGCGCTCACCAGGACGAGATTGGACACCCCGCCCTTGGCGGGCTTGCGGCGGCTGCGCACGGCGGTGGGCACCATCCGCCGCCAGGCCGGATCCAGCCCGATCACCAGCCAGTCCGGCCGTTCCCTGGCGATCCGGTAGGCGGTGCGGGCGTCCCCGGTGCCCACGTCGATGAGCACGCGGCCGGCCGCCTGCCGCATGGCCTGCAGCTCGCCGGCGTCCATCGTGCCCAGGGAACTTCCCTTGAGAACCCGCATCCCCCGCCAATCCCCGTCAGCGCCCGTCCGGTGAACCGGCGTCCATGATCTCGTAGATCCTGCGCCGGGAGACGCCGAGCGGACGCAGCGCCTGACTCACCGTCCGCGGCGCCACCCCCGCCGAGGCCAGCGCCCGCACCAGGCCCTCCAGCGCCACGACCTCGCCACCGCCGGACGGGGCGAGCACCACGGTGGCCTCCTCGCCCGGCAGCCGCCCCACCGCGTCCGCGGCTTGAGCGGCCTCCACCCAGGTCATCTTGGTGCCCACATCAAGCCGTCCGTCCGGGACGGCGACCTGCCGCCGGGGAGCGGCGGCGGCCACCGTCTCCAGCACCGCACCGGCCTCCTCCAGCGGCACCGTGAACACCGCGGGCACGGAGGCCGCCTGCAGCAGACCGCCGATCTCAGAACGCCGCACCGATCGACGAGACACCCGCCCCAGCCACAGCGCAGGCGCCGGAGGAAGCCCCGCGGCCAGCAACGACTCCACCGGCCCGGAACCGGCGACCGCGATCCGCGCACCATGGGCGGCCGCACCCGTAAGCCATGCGGCGACCTGGGGCGGCATCACCTCCAGCGTCCCGGGAACGGTGACGGCGACCACCACACCGTCGTCCTCGAGCAACGCCCCGGCATCCGGAACGGCCCCGGAACCCAGGCGCACAGCGTGATCGGCGTTCCTCCACAACAGTCCCACCCGCCCGGCCGGAACCGGCGAACCGTCCCGGCCGACCAACACCAGCGGCTCGGCGGGCTCGACTTCGGCGACGCTCAACGTCACCTCCGCCTCCGCATCGGCGAGCACCGCCACCATCTCCGCCGGCAGCTCCGCCGCCGTCAGCGTCGCCCCCACCGCCAGCGTGTCCGGGTCGGTGAACAAGCTGCGCCGCACCACCAGCCGCTCACTCACCCGGTGCGCCGGATTGACCACCGCCTCACCAGAGACCTCCTGCCCACCCGCCCGCACCGTGAGCCGAACCCGCCCGCGCAGCAACCCGAGCGAGTCCGGATCGAACCGCGCCTCGACTCCGACCACACAAGTGGCGCGCTCCGTCACGACCGCCTCGCGGGTGAACTCCAAGGTCTTGCCATGAGTCGCCCGGATCAGGGGATGACCACGAGCCCGCACGACCACCCGCCGGGTCACCCACACCCCCGCGTTCCCACCTGCATAGCGGCCACGCTACCAACGCGCTACCAGGCAGCACCCCCACCGACGCCCGGCACCCCGGCCCACCACTCCCGAAGCATGAAGCACGCCTCGCGTCCGCACCACCACGAAGCGCCACTGCCGAACGACCTGTTCTGCCCCCTTCACTGCGGCCATAGACCCTTACACGCAAGGCACAGCCGCATGCACGAAACAGCCCCCTCTACCTGCGTTTCCGCCAGCGGAAGGAGCTTCCTCATGTCTAAGCGGCGCCCCCGGCAGGATTCGAACCTGCGACACACGGTTTGGGAATCGAGCGGTCGTTCCACCCTCGTCGGCGCTCTCACCTGCCCGAACATCCTCGCCGGGTGCAACCTGGACGCTTTCCATCCCGCGCATATCCCGCGACGGCCGAAGGCCTCTTCAGGGCCTCAGCTTTCGGCAATCGCTCGGCGTCCTCGGCCTTCATCCTTGTCAGTTCGTCCCGCCCCAAGGTCATCAACACCTGTGGTGCCGCTGGCCGGCCGTTGACGGCCCCGTCCCGGTGCGTCGCTGTCGCCGTCAGCGTTGCCGCCACCGCTGTCGGCGGGGATAGGTCCGGAGTGCTCGTCCGTGCGGACGGTCAGCAGGTGGGACAGACGGCATCGCGCGGACGGGCGCTCCGGGGCGCAGGGGGTCTGGGGGACGGCGCAGTCCCCCAGAGGGGAGCTCGCTCAAGTCGGCGGCACGATGCCCGCCGGCGGGCTACCGTGCTCGTGATGGTTCCTGCTCCCGTCGCGCTGGTTTGCGCGTTCTACCAGGGCGGATGCACAACCGGCGGTCCGCTGCAAAATCGGGCCGTATCCGGTGGGCTTCCGTCCCTGTGGCCTGCGGCTTTACCCTGGGGTCCTCATCACCCCTCGGAGGGATCGCAACCTGGCGAGCCGCGCCAACAGGTCCTCAGGGATGGGCGTCCTCATCACCCCTCGGAGGGATCGCAACCAGTACCCGCAGCACGTCTCCGGCATGTCCGTCACGTCCTCATCACCCCTCGGAGGGATCGCAACCCTGGCGGACCCAAGCAGCCGCGGTGCGCGCCCTGGTCCTCATCACCCCTCGGAGGGATCGCAACGCCTCTTGGCCCGGCCCGTGTCCGCCAGTGCCACGTCCTCATCACCCCTCGGAGGGATCGCAACGGGTTCCTGGAGTCTTGGCAGAGCCCGGACCGGAGCGTCCTCATCACCCCTCAGGGAGACGCGACCTGGCCTTGACGGCGTGGGTGGTGTGGTCGCGGGCAGCCACATCGCTCTTATGAGGAGCGGTTGTGTTGCGGCGGGAGTTCTAATCGGCTTTGGGCGTTGTCCGGCCCGGCGAGGTCGGCGGGCCGGAGCGGCGGCGCGTAGCGCCGCCGCTCTTGATGTCAATGAGCTGAATTCGGCAACTCCAAAGGCCAAGTAGACGTCTAGAACTGGGCACGGTGCTGGATGCGCACTTTTCTGATTACCGTGAGTTGGCTGGGGTCTATCCTGATCGCTATCGCTCTGATCTCGCCTTCTCCCTGCACAACCTCGGTGTTACCTTCTCGAAGCTGGGGCGCCATGATGAGGCGACTAACGTCTGGTTGGAAGCTGAAGCTCTCCGTGAGGGCTCCTAGTCCTTCTGAAAAAACAGCCGGCTAGGCCAGGGGCGACCTGTGGAGGTTGCTGCCTGGCTCAGGTGAACCGTCCCTACCCACTGACGTGGGCGGGCTTGAGCTTGTGCAGAACTTCTAGTCGAGAACGAAGGTCCTCCTACTTCAGCTCATGGAGGATGTGCTCGCGGCTCTCTTGGATGAGGGTGGTCACTTGATCGGTGAGGTTGGGGGTGGTGGCGATGGTGGCGGTGGAGGTGAGGGTGTGGTCAGTGCCGTCGGTGTCGATGACGGCGGCTCCGGCTTCGCGGGCGATGAGGACGCCGGCGGCGGTGTCCCAGGGTTTGTTGGACAGCATGATGGCGGCGTCCAGTTTGCCGTCGGCGACCCAGGCCAGGTCGAGGGCGGCGGAGCCGAGCATGCGGATGCGTTGGACGCGGGCGGCCAGGCGTTCGGTGAGGGCCAGGCGGAGGCGGTTTTCGGTTTCGGCGCCTTCGCCCACGGCGTAGTCGCCTAGGGCGACGATGGCGTCTTTGAGGTCGGTGGTCATGCTGACCTGGAGGCGGCGGTCTGCCTGGTAGGCGCCGATGCCGTGGGCGGCGTGGTAGCGGGTGCCCAGGAAGGGCAGGTCGATGACGCCGACGATGGGGCGGCCCTGGTGCAGGAGGGCCAGGGAGATGCCGCACAGGGGGAGGTTGCGGACGTAGTTGGCGGTGCCGTCCACGGGGTCGAGGACCCACATGAGGTCGCCGGTGCCGCGTTTTCCTTCTTCTTCACCGAGGAAGGCGATGTCGGGGGTTTGGGTGCGTAGGTGGTCGCGGACGGCGCGTTCTATGGCGTAGTCGACTTCGGAGGCCATGTCGCGGTCGCCTTTGGCGGTGAGCAGGCCCGGGACGCGGGTGCGCATCAGGTCACTGGCGAGGGCGACGGCTTCCAAAGCGGTGGGGAGCAGCGATGCCGGCGCGGGCGTGCTGGTCATAGGGGTGTGCTCCGTTCCCACAGAGAGGTGAAGATCTGCTCGAACGTGGCGTACAGGCCGTTACCCGATGGCCGGCGTTCGATGATGAAGGTGGGGGAGTCCACTCCGCGGGCCTGCGGCAGGTAGGGCTGCATGATGCAGGTCTGGTCGTTGATGAGGGTGATGTTGAAGCGGACGGTCTCGTCGTAGACGGCGATCTCCAGGCGTTCGGCGGCCTCGGGCGGCAGCCGTTTGCGGAGTCGGGTGAGGACTTCGATGTTGAGGCGGGTGAGGGTGACCAGGTGGTGATCGGTGTAACCCTCCTCCTGCTCGCGGGCCTGGATGGCCTGGCCATCGGGGTCCAGGAACAAGCATTGCAGGGTCGTGCCGCCCTCGATCAACTGGTATAGGCGCTGGTCGGGGTACTGCTGGCAGAGCAGGTTGAGGGACAGGCCGGCGGCGCGGATGCTCTTGGCGCCGTCGAACAGAGTGTGCGTGGGGCGGGCGAAGGTGAACTCTGCGCGGGTGGGGAAGATGGCGGTCACGTCCGCATAGCCTTCGGCGCTGATGCGGTCGGCGTGGCCGTCCAGGTCGGTGCGCTCGACGGCGGGTGGTTGGCTGCGCTGGTTGAGGACGTCCGGCGGGCATGGGGCGAACAGTTGCTCAACCGTCCAGTCGGGGAACATGGCGCCCAGGACCCGGTAGTAGTCGGTGTTGGGTGGTCGTTTGAGCCGACCGGTGATCCAGCGGTGAAACTGGGCGCGGCTGGGTGGGGCGTCTACTAGACGGGGATCAACTCTGCGCGCGACTTTGTTGTATTCGGCGCAAAACATTCCATATCGGAGCAATTGTCGTTCTTGTGGGAGCACATGAAGCAGGATCGGCGTGGGGGACACCGGACGTTCCTTTCTCGCCTCTGAAAAGCAGGCTGATCCGGATCAGGCTGCGACATGAGACAAACATGAGACAGTCGCGGGATACAGACGTCCAAGACGACTGATTCGCAGCATCGAGATGCGACACGAGCTGGGCGGATGCTCGTGCCATGGCAAGCGAGGGGATCAGCAGAGAACAGGAGCTGCGGCTCCTGGGCGCGTTGCGGGATGCGCTCGCGCGGCTGGGTCTCGGGGCTGAGATCAGTGAAGGGGTGGCGGGCCTGGCGATCGGGACGGCCATTCCGGGTGTGTACGTGTGGGTGTTCGTCAGTGCCTCCGGGCGGGTCTTCACCTGGCGGCGGGGCGACAGCAAGCACCCCACCACGGACGTGATGGGCGCGGCGGCTGAGATCGCCAAGTACGTGAGCTTGCAGAACGGCTATGCCAACGGAACGGCGGCGATCACCGGTGAATAACGGACAGGCCAAGCAGGATTCGCCGTGCCGGGGGCGTGGCTGGAAGTGGGTGTCGGCGAGCCGAGGGCTGCTGGTGTGGCGGGGGCGCGGCGGTGGACCGGGACCGGAGCGTAAGCGGACGCCGTGTTCATGGTGCTCGCCTTCTCAGCGAGCTGAAGCGGCGTGATGGGCTGCGGGGCCGGTGGCGTGGCAGGTGGCCGGGCGCGGCACAGGGCCTCTTCCTGACCGGATCGTCCAGGGGAGGGAAAGACGGTCACCTTGCCGTGTCGTCGGTCCCGCGTCAAAGACGAGTCGGGAGCGGGACCTTGGGTTTTGAACGAGAGCGATTCAAGGCTGCGAACGTGGCCGGGACGTTCGGGCCTCGCCGGGGGCACCTGGCCGCGTTGGATGCCGAGCTGTGCCGGCGGCCCGGTCTGCTGTGTGGGCTGGTCGAACGGGACGGGCTGCGGGTGCTGCGGGTCATAAGGCAGGGAGCGGCGTCACACGCGGTCGAAGTGAGCTGCCGGGAAGAAGCCGGCGGCTGGGTGTTCACCTGGGCCGACACCGGAGGCGAAATCGGCCCGGTCGGCGATCCGGAGGCGGTGGCCGACCGGGTGACCGCAGCCCTGACCGGACGGGTGGTCCGATGACTGCGGCGGCCACGAGCCCGAGCAAGCCGTCCCCTCCTGCCGCTGCCATCGGCCCGGGTGGCCGGGTGAGGCCGGTTGCGGGGGATGTGGCGGTGCAGAAGTGGTATCTGCAGGCAGTGGTCCGGGTGTATGGGCCTTGGACGGTCTCCCAGACGATCAGCGCGCGGGAACGGGCGCTGGCGATCCGGCGGGTCCGCCACGCCACCGATGCCCTGGCCGACCTGGACGCCCGGTTCCCGGGTACCGCGTCGGGAACCGGGCGGGCAGAGGTGCATGACCACAGTGGGATGGTTCCGGTGACGCGGGACTGCCCACTGGCCTGCCTGGGCCTGTCGCGGCATGCGGCCAACCCGCTGCGGTCCCACCTGAGGGACAGGGTGACGGTGGGCCAGGTGCTGCGGCTGTGGGAAGACAACGAACTCCAACACGTTCGTGGGCTGGGGCCGCGGCGGATCGGGGAGATCACCACGGCACTGATCGCGGCAGGGTTCGTTCTGACCCCTCACAGCCACGGCTGACCGCCCAGCACCGAGGGCGTGTTCTAGTGGTGTTGAGGCGAGCCGGTTGCTTGGGGCGGAGTCGGGGGAGCGCGAGGTACTCGGGCTGTTGAGTGATCAGGTGGTCTTTATGACCGGGCGGTGGCACTTTCGTCTTCGCTGTCACCGTCCTGCGGGCACACCTGAAGGAGTTCGGCACGGCTCCCGATGGCCGGCTGTTCGCCACCTCGACCGGTGGTGTGATTCCCGCTTCCACGCTGTCGCGGGTCTGGGAGGAGGCGCGCAGGATCGGCCTGTCGCCCGAACAGCAGCTCTCGCCGCTGGCCGGCCGTCCCTACGATCTGCGGCACGCTTGCGCGACGCTGCTTCTGAACTCCGGTGTCCCGCCCAAGGAGGCGGCTCGGCGGCTGGGCCACAGCGTCGATGTGCTGTGGAAGGTCTACGCGGGCTGCATGGACGGGGATGAGGAGCGGATCAACCGGCTGATCGAACGGGCGTTGGCGGCGTGAGCGGGCCTGCGCTTCACGGGCTCCGGGGCATCCCGGAGCCCTTGTGTTTTCGGGGCTCTGACCTGCGGCGATGCCTTGAATCTCATCCCGCGTATATCCCGCGAACGGTGCTCCGGGCCTGCTCACGGTGGCACTCGGCTGCATACGCCGATCATGGGGGAGAAGTGAGAAAGCGCAGGCCAGAGGCTGTTTCGCCTGATCGTTTGAGCGCCCCCGGCAGGATTCGAACCTGCGACACACGGTTTAGGAAACCGTTGCTCTATCCCCTGAGCTACGGGGGCCCAACGCAGGTCAGAGCCTAGCGGACCCGCCCGGCTATCCGCTGCACGCGGCGGCCATTGCGTGCATATTGCCCCGTGTCCGGGTAGGCGCTCTGGCCGCTGACCGTCGTCCGGGTCCAGGGTACGCCGTCCGCTGCCTCTCCCGCGCGGGGTTATTGGCGTACCTGCCCGGGGCCCAGCGGGCTGGGAGCGGCGTCTCGGGCCGGTCGTATGGCCCCCGGGGCAGGGGGCATGGGTGACGGTTGCGGCGATCTCTGTCCGTTGTCTTGCCCGAAGGCTGGCGGTTTGCTTGATCGAGGAGGCCTCGTCTCATCGGTCAGGGCGGCTTCTGTTCGAGTTCGTGCCGTTCGGGGGAGTGTCGGGCCGATCCCCGACTTCCAGACCCTGATGCGGTCCTTCACGCTGGTGGCGCGGTGATCATGAGTCTGCCGCGGTTGTCGCGGCGATGGCCGACCATTTCGGGCTGAGTGCGGAGGAGCTGTGCGGGGCTGCTGCCCTCAGGCGGGCAGAAGCTGTTCAACAACCGGATCACCTGGTCCATCACGCACATGGCCCAAGCCGGGCTGCTGGAGCGGCCTCGTCGAGGCGTCACCCGGATCACCGGCCGGGGACGGAAAGCCCTGGCCGGGCACCCGGACCGCGTGGACATGAAGGTGCTGAGCCGGTTCGCCGAGTACCGCGAGTTCCGCGCTCGCCGTCGCAGGCCCGCCGAGTCGGCCGGTGAGGCGGATCTGTCACCGGCGGACGCCTCTCCGTTGGAGCTGATCCCCCACTTGGTCGCCGAGGCGCACGCGGCACTGGCCGATGAGCTGGTCGAACGGCTTCGCGGGGCGCCCCCGGAGTTTCTGGGACGCTGCGTGGTGAAGCTGTTGTCCCGGATGGGTTACGGCGGCCCTGAGGGCGAGGTGCGCCGTCTCGGCGGCCCAGGATGAGGGTGTGGAGGGCCTGATCCGCCAGGACCCTCTCGGGTTGGACGTCGTCTACATCCAGGCCAAACGCTATGCCGCCGACCGGATGGTGCGGCGTCCCGACGTCCAGGCCTTCGCCGGCGCGCTGCAGGGCGCTCAGGCTTCCCGGGGGATCTTCATCGCCACCACCGGTTTCTCCCCGGACGCCATCGACTTTGCGGAGAAGGTCCCTTCCCGGATCGTCCTGATCGACGGCCGGCGCCTGGGTGAACTCATGATCGTCTACGACTGTGGCGTCCAGGAAGCCCAAACCGTCACGATCAAGAAGATCGACGAGGACTTCTTCAGCGGCGAATGAGCCGGCCACGGGCTGCTGCTTCGCTGGGCATGACCTCGTGGCCGCTGAACGCCCCTGTCTGACCGGCCCTGTGTTCCGCTGCGCGACCCGAAGGCCGTGGAATGCCGGTTCCCGCGCATGGCGAGCGAGCTTCAGCAAGTGTTCGGCGGCTCTTCGGTCATACGGGACGTCCTCTGCCGCATGATGGCCCGGTGGCGAATCCCGCCCGGCGCGGCATGCTCTGACGGAAGAGGGACGGAATGACCGTTGTGGCGAAGCCGGACCGGTGGGCGGCGTCCAAGAGGTTCTTCGCGGCCGCCGCCGCTCCGGCCTGCTTCGTCCTCGCTTTGCTGCTGTCGGCGTTCTTCATGCTCATCCTCCCCGGAGCGGTCGTCTACACGGTCGTGTGGGGAGAACGGGCCGTGGCCACCATCGAGGCGTGCGAGCGGCGCCAGGTGCGTCACGACACCACGTACCTGGACTGCCGCGGCAGCTGGCGTTTCGCCGACGGCGCCCGGGGCTCCGGTCATGTCTCCGGGGTCGGCGGGGACGACATCGGGCGGGAGGTCCCGGTGCGGGTGGGGCCGCTCGGCCCGTACGCCGGTGGCCTGGGCCGTTCGCGGCACGCGCTGATCCCCGGGGCGCTCATGTGGGCGGTGAGTCTGCCGGTGGCGGGGGTCGCCCTTTACTTCCTTTTCCGGGCACGGGCCCGGGCACGGCGAGTGCTCGCCGAAGTCGGCGAGGCGGACGGCCTGATGGGGCGGCGCCGGTTCCGCGACGGACACGGCCGGACGCTGCTGAGATTTCGCGCTTCCTCCCGCCCGCCGATCGTCTTGAGCGGCGTGGAGTCCGCGCAGCGCGGAGGGCGACGATTCGCGACCTCGCGTCCCTTTGTCACCGCCCGTGTTCCCTCGGGCGGTGTCGCGTTCTTCATTGCGCGGCTGGCCGGGGGGTTCGCGGTGTTCGATGCCGATGGCAGGCCGGCATTGGTGGTGCGCAGGAGCAGCGTCTCCCCGCCCCGGCTGGAGATCTTGGCACCTGATCGGACCCCGCTCGGCCGGATCGTCCCCCACCCGGGCGGCGAGGACCGGCCCGGTGTCGCCTTCGCACTGATCACAGAGGGGGACGGGGAGACGGCGGCGGTCGTCGTGGCGAAGTTCCTGCGCTGGGTCGTGGTGTTCTGCGGGGATCCGCCCGAGCCCTTGCGCCAGGCGGCGACGGCGTTCGCGTTCGAGGCGCTGCGCCTGACCAGATGAGCTCGAAGGGGGAGGCGCCCCGCGCCCGGAACGTGGAGATCTTCGGCTCGAGGGCGGCCGGATCGCCGTGGGCGCCCCTGGAGGGACGCTCGCAGGTCGGTCCCTTCCGGCAGCAAGCCGCCATTCGGTGAGCCGCCGGACGTGCTGCAGGAGGATTTGCCGAGCGCTCCTTCGGCGACGCCGTTGAATCCCTTGGCCCGGCCCGCCGGCTCGAGAGCGACCAGTGAACCTTTTCAACACGACGTTCCCGCAGGTGGGGACGGGGGCCTCGCAATCAGGAACGGCGCCGTGACTTCGGATACCGCCGGGGCTCCCGTCTCCGGCACCCAGGACCACGTGTTGAAAAAGGTTCAGTGGATGGTGCACGACCGCTGGTGGGGAGTCGCGCTCGGCGGTGCATGGACGCATGCGGCACAGCAGGCCGCGTCCGTGCCGCTCAATGAGGAACGCGACTGATCGACGCGGACTCCGAGGAGGAGAGGAGCGCCTTGGGAAAACCCTGCTCTCTCCCGTGAACGGCAAGAGTCGGCGCAGGTGCTCATCTACTGGAGCCGATGCCAATGGGATGGTCGTCGCTCGATTCCATCCGAAGCAACAGGGCTCTGAGCGCTGGGACGCTCGTCCAAGTGTGCGGTGAGGCGCTGGACGGGCCGTTGCGAGCGGGTGAGCGTCCGGCCACGGGGGAGTGCGGAACGAGGAAAGAACTGGGAGCGGACACAACGGGTGGCGGCGGAGACGAGGAGCCCGTGGCTGCGGGATCGGCGGATGAGCAGTCGTTGTGTGTCCGCTGACAACAGTGGGGAAGCGGATGCGGATGGGATGAGTGTTGCGAATATGGGCTGATCGATACCCTGTCTGCCGTGGCGGGACGGCATCGTGGACGGAGCGCCGGCAGCCGGTGGTTCCGAAGCAGACGGGGAGCCGGGGTGCTCGGCGGGTCCCTGGCCGTTCTCGGGCTGCTGGCGGGGGCCGTGGCGCTGTCGGGGTCCGACGACCGGCCGCGGCGTGGACCGCAGGGCGCGGCCATGGGGGTGCAGGGGAGAACGGCCGAGCCGTGGACGGGGACCCCGGAGGCGCACCCGACGTTCGGCAAGTACGTGCCGCCGCGGCCGGTGGGGACTGCGGCGCAGCCGGAACCGAAGCCGAAGGCCAAGACGCCCGTGCCGTCCGCGTCGGCGTCCATGCCCCCTGCGAAGCCGTCGAGGCCGAAGGAAAGTCCCCGGCCTCGGCCCCGGCGGTCGGCCAAGCCGGATCGCCCTGAATGTCCGGATAGTTGGCGTTACAACCCCTTCATGCGTCGCTGGTGCGAACATCGGGGTTATCACGCGGATTGACGTCGGTTGTGCCTGGTCGAGGAGGCAACCTGTAGTAGCGTTCCTGCGATTCCACTTCCCGGTTCCCGGAGGACACGCAGGTGCTGATCCAGCGATCAGCGGCGCTGGGCGCGGCTTTTCTGGTGGTGACGCTGCTCGCGGTGCTCTGCGCTCCGCAGGGTTGGGTGCCGGCGGCGGCCGCCCGGAGCGCGACCGACCCCGTCGAACGGCTTCGCCGTGAGGCCGACAAGGCACGCGAAGACCTGGAGAAGGCCACCAAGAAGTGGGAGAGCGGCAAGAAGGAGCTGGCCAAGTCCCAGGAGAAGCTGCGCAGGACCCTGCAGGAGCTGGGCAAGGCCGAGGCGGAGCTGAACCGGATCCGGGCCCCGCTCGCCCAGCTGGCGAACACCGTCTACCAGAACCCGGGCTCTACCGGGATGCTGGGGCTCTTGAACGGCGGCGACTCGATGGCCTCGCTGCGCATGACGGCGGATTTGGCGCACATCGCCATGGGGCAGCAGAAACTGATCCAGCGGGCCGACGAGCTGCAGGAGCGGTACGAGAAGCTGGCCTCCACCGCCCAGGAGCTGCAGTCGCGCAACGCCGTCGAGCAGACCCGGCTGCAGCAGCAGATCCAAGCGCTCAAGCAGCGGTCCGCCGAGCTGACCGCGCAGCTCACCGCCATGCTCGACCAGCTTGACGTCAGCAGGGAAAGACGGCTGCTGCTGAGCTGCCCGGAGGATCTGGTCGCCGACGCGCGCAGGTACCCGAACGGGCTGATCCCCTCCAAGTACCTGTGCCCCCTGCCGCAGAAGGGGGAGTATTTGCGAGCCGACGCCGCCAGGGCCTTCTACCAGCTGAACACGGCCTACAGGAAACGGTTCGGACGGGACATCTGCGTCACGGACTCTTACCGGAGCCTGAGCGAGCAACAACAGATCTACTACCGGCGCCCGGGGTTCGCCGCGATTCCCGGACGCAGCAACCACGGGCTGGGCACGGCGGTGGACCTGTGCGGCGGCGTGCAGATCTCCGGTTCGGTCCAGTTCAACTGGATGGAGGCCAACTCCCGCAAGTACGGCTGGTTCCACCCGAGCTGGGCCTACAGCAATCCCTTCGAACCCTGGCACTGGGAGTTCGGCTCCGAGCACTGAGGTTTTCTCAACGAGCTGGTGCCGCCGAAAGGAGACATCGGCCCGCAGGCCGCGGCGCATGAGCGCCGATGAAGACCAGGAGAAGAGCGAGGCGACCCGCGCACGCCGTCGCCACCGGGGATGAAGGGCCACCGGAGCGGTCGGGCGTGCCTTCGCCCCGGTGGAGGGCGATACGGCGCAGCCCCTAAGAGAACCTCGGTGAGTTCCTTCGCGGAAGGCTCGCCGCGAGGTGCGTTTTGCGCACGGAAAGCGGTGCAGAGCCGTCAAGCCGTAGGGCAGGATGACGCCTCTTCGGTCGTGGGCACCGCCGAGAACGACGGCTTGCAGCACCGGCAAGGGGCGGTACCCGGCGGTATGCGGGACCAAGGCGGTTGACTGCGGGGGCGTTCACCGGCACCACGGCGGGCGCACCGCCGTCCCGGTGAGGGCGTGGGCTGCGCCGTCTCGGTGCGAAGACTGCGGCGGACGCCCCTCTGCCAGGTGCTCTGCGGCTTTCGCGAAACGGGCTGCTCGGCAGCCTCATACGGCCCTCCTCAAAGAGGACGCAGGCGTTCGTGTGCGGATGGGATGCGCCCGGGTCGCGAGCTCAGCCGGTGGCCGGTTCGACCTCCGAAGTGCAGAACCGGCAGCGGGTGGCGCGCAGCGGGATGTCGCTCAGGCAATGCGGGCACTCGCGCTCGGTCGCCTCCTCCCGGCGCTGCATGAGGAGCAGCAGCCTGCCCATCGGCAGGACGACGAAGAAGTAGACCACCGCGGCGATGATCAGGAAGGAGATCGCCGAGGTGAGGAACACCCCGTAGGGGAACTTGGTGCCGTTGACGGTGAAAGAGAGGGACTGGTAGTCGGGCTGGCCGCCCAGCAGGGCGATGAGCGGGGTGATGAAGGCGGTGACGAAGCTGGTGATCAGTGCCCCGAACGCGGAACCGATGACGACCGCCACCGCGAGCTCGACCAGGTTTCCCCGCAGCAGGAACTTCTTGAAGCCTTTCATTGATGTCTCCGTGATTGTCGGACCTCTTGCGACGCGCGTCCCATCCGCCCGGCGCAATGGCGGTGCAGCCGGGGCAGCCCGGTCGAGGGAGACGGGAAGTGGCCTCGGATTCTCGCGGAAGCTATCTGACAAGGGGCGTCAGGGCGCGCTGGAAAGAGCCGTCCTGGCTGATCTTGGGTGAACCTCTATCGCCGGCGAGCCGAAGGGCGGATCAGCTTGTGACGATCGTTACGGAGAGCCGTGCGCCCGAGGCTCCGGCCAGCACGGCGGCCTGCTCCCGCGTGGCGGCCACGACGACCAGGCCTCCCTCCTCGCCGGTTCGGGCGTCGTCCCGGAGCACCGCGAGCACCGGCAACGCCGCCGCCACCAGCCGTGCCGGCGGGAACCCCACCGGGATCGGATGCGATCCGCCGGCATCGGAGCGGCCGGCCGGCCGGTTCCCGCCAGGGGACCTTCGGGCGGCCACCGGGCTGACCTGCCGGGCAGGGCTCCCGGCTGGGTGAAGCGCTCCGGCGGGCTTGGAACCGTCTGCGCCTCCCCCGGCCGGATGAGCCCTCATGGCAGATCCGTCTTGGCCGGAGGCGAGCGGGACCGGAACAGGTGAGCCCGGCGTGGACGGCGGTCCGGATAGAGCTGGTCCGCTCCCATCTGAGGGTGCGAAGGACGGCGCCGTTCGGGAGGGGGAGCCGGGGGAGGGTGAACCGCTCGGGTTTGCTGTGGGCGGGTCCGAGTCGGAGGCGTCCGAGCCGGAGGACTTTGATTCGGAGGAGGGGGAGCCGGAAGCGTCCGGAGATGAGGCGGAGCCGACCGGTGGCCGGGAGGAGAGGTCGCCGGTGCCGGGGGCAGGGGGATTCAGATCGTCCACGTTCAGATCGGCGATGCCGGAGCCGCCTGAGAACGCGGTGGCGAAGACATCGATGCGGTCTCCTGGGCGCAGCAGGCGAAGCGCGGCGGTGTCGGCCACACGGATCGGGGCGGCGACGGTGCCGGGCCCGTACCCCTTGAGCAGCCCGTCACCGACCAGGCGGGTGTCGGTGACGATCTCGCCTCGCCTCATCGGGCCGGCCAGGACCCGGCCGACGACACGGTCCCGCAGCGCTCCGTCGGGAACGGCGGCGGACGGCATCATGACGGGCCGTATGTCCTGCTCGCGCAGCTCGGTTCCGCCGGGAAGGTCACGGGCCGCGGTGAGGACCCGCACGCCGGCCGGGGCGGGCGGGTGGACGGCGGCCAGGCCGAACGCCACCGACAGGGCGGCGAGGACGGCCGCGACCAGACGGCGGTGACGCTTTAAACGCATGACGACGGCCCGAGTGGTGCGTTGAGAGGCCGTGTTCGCGTGCTTCATCGCGTTCTCCTTTCGGCGAGATTTTTCGGTGAACCGTTTTCGCCATGCCGTTCCCGCAGGCCGGAATGGGGCGCCGCACTCAGGGATGAGGCCGTGACCTGCGATGTCATGGCCTCGGAAACCGTCGAGGCTCCCGGAACCGCTTGGCGAAAAGGTCCGCGGAGGTTTTCTCAGCGAAGACGGAGCCCATCTCGTGACGCCCCTGACGGGGGCATGGCACGGTCGGCCAAATCCCGTCCTGACCGTGACAGCCCGCTCGGGGACGCCCCGTCCGCGCCCTCACCAGGGTCTTTCCGCGGCCCCGACGTGTTGCCGCTTCTTCGGGACACCAGGGCGTTGGGACAACCTCACTGCCGATACGGCTCTGGTGGGGCTCGGCCGTGAGTGTTCGCCGGTGAACCTTTTCTCAACACGTGGCCTTAAGCGCCGGAGACGAGGGCATCGACGATGCCCGGTGCCGTGGCGTCTCAGGTCACGGCATCGTTCTCAACTGCGATCCACCCATCTCGGCTCAGGGACGGTGCGCTGGCAGGGTTCGGTGGCGTTGTAGCGGTAACCGGGCCGGGGAAGACAGGCCCGGGGAAGAAGGAGCCGACCGAAGGCCAGGATGTTCCGAACCGGGACGCACAGGCCACCCATCACCACGCGGTTTCGGGCGCGGGCAGCGGAAGTCCTCGGTGGCGCCCGCTGGGGGCGTCACAGTCGCCCTTGACTGTGAGGAACCCGCTTGGACCCGCAGGAACGGCGTGCTGAAAGCCCTGCCCGGTGGGTGCGAAGCGGCCTTCCGCCCGGGGAGGGGTCAGGGCAGTTGCAGCGGGAGGTTCATGTCGTCCAGTGCGTGAGGGCAGGGGCAGTCGCGATCGGCGGGGAGGGCCTCGACCACGGCGGTGACCAGGGAGCGCAGCCGGTTGACGTTCTTGGCGAAGACACGGAAGACCTCCTCCATGGTGACCCCTTCGCCTTCCTCGATGCCCGCGTCCAGGTCGGTGACGAGGCAGATCGGGGTGTAGCACAGGGCCAGTTCACGGGCCAGGACGGCCTCGGGATGGCCGGTCATGCCGACCAGCGTCCAGCCCTGGGCGGCGTACCACTGCGACTCGGCGCGGGTGGAGAAACGGGGACCTTCGATGACGACGAGGGTGCCTCCGTCGACGGGCTCCCAGTCGGCCTTGCGCGCGGTGTCGAGGACGACCCGGCGGCCCACCGGGCAGTACGGGTCGGCGAAGGAGACATGGATGGCGCCGCCCTCTTCGTAGAAGGTCTGGACGCGCCCGTAGGTGCGGTCGACGAGCTGGTCGGGGACGGCGAGGGTGCCCGGACCGTACTGGGGCACCAGCGAGCCGACCGCGCTGGGGGCGAGCACCTGGCGGACGCCGAGGGAACGCAGCGCCCACAAGTTGGCGCGGTAGGGGATCTTGTGCGGGGGATAGCGGTGGTCGCGTCCATGCCGGGGGATGAAGGCGACCGTGCGGCCGGCGACCGTGCCGACCGCTATCGGGTCGCTCGGCGGACCGTAGGGGGTGTCGAGGCGGACCTCCTCGATGTCGTCCAGGAACGAATAGAAACCGGATCCGCCGATGACCCCGATCGTGGCGGTGGAGGTAGTCATGGCGCCGACCTTAACCAGCGGCCGGACCACACGGGAGCTTCCCCGCCGATTGTGGATAACCGCACGATCCGTGCGGAGCGCCGCTCTTGCGGCCGGCGGCGGACGAAAAGGCCCCCGCGAGCGGCGCCGGCACCGCTCGCGGGGGCAGGGACGCAGGTCAGGCGCGCTGCAGGACCCGCTGGGACTCCGGCTCATCCGGCCCGGCGGGGGGAGCGGCACGACCCAGGCGGCTGGGGAACCAGATGCGGCGGTCCAGGTCGTGGCACAGCGCCGGCAGCAGCAGGGACCGGACGACGAAGGTGTCCAGCAGCACCCCGAACGCCACCACGAAGCCCATCTCGACCATCATCACCAGCGGCAGGGTCAGCAGCGCGGCGAACGTGGCGGCCAGCACCAGGCCGGCGGAGGTGATCACGCCGCCGGTGACGGTCAGGCCGCGCAGCACGCCGCGGCGGGTGCCCAGGGTCTGCGACTCCTCGCGGACCCGGTGCATCAGGAAGATGTTGTAGTCCACGCCCAGCGCCACCAGGAAGATGAACGCCAGCAGCGGGAATCCCGGGTCGGTGCCCTCGAAGCCGAAGAGGTGCGTGAAGACCAGCCCGCTGACGCCCAGGGTGGCCAGGAACGACAGCAGCACGGTGCCCATCATCAGCAGCGGCGCCACCAGCGCCCGCAGCAGCGCCACCAGGATGCCCAGCACCACCACCAGCACGATCGGGATGATCACCAGGTTGTCGCGGACGGCGGCCCGGTTGATGTCCACGGTGGTGGCGGTGACGCCGCCGACCTTGGCGTCGGCCCCGGGGACGGCGTGCACCGCTTCGCGCAGCCGGTCGATGGTGCGCTGAGCGGCCTTGCTGTCGGCGGGGTCGGCCAAGGTCACCTCGTAGCGGACCAGGCCGCCGGCGGTGACCGGCGCACTGACCTCGGCCACGCCCCGCGTCTCGGCGATCGCCGCGTCCAGCAGCCCGGAGGCGGCGGCATCGCCGATGACGATCGCCGGGTTCCCCGCACCCGCCGGGTAGTGCCGGGCGAGCGCTTCGGCACCGGCGATCGAGTCCGGCTTGCCGACGAACTGGCCGGCGTCTGAGACGCCCTCGGCCTTGAACGAGCCGAGGCCGAAGGCCGCCCCCACCAGGACGAGCGAGATCCCCGCGGCCAGCATCCGGGGGCGCCGGCCCACCAGGCGGGCGATGCCCGACCAGAAGCCGTGCTCGGTCTCATACGCCTCAGGCGCCAGGTATTTGGCGTCGTAGCGGGGGATCAACGGCCAAAACAGCCACCGGCCGAAGATGACCAGCAGCGCGGGCAGCAGCGTGGTCATGGCCAGCAGCGCGGTGACCACTCCGGCGGCGGCGACCGGGCCCAGCCCGGCGGTGGAGTTCAGGTCGGCGGCCACCAGGCACAGCAGCCCCAGGCTGACGGTCCCGGCGGAGGCCACGATGGCCGGGCCGGCGCGGTGCAGCGCGAACGCCATGGCCTCGTGCCGGTCGCGGTGGCGGTGCAGTTCCTCGCGGTAGCGGGCGACCAGCAGCAGCGCATAGTCGGTGGCCACCCCGAACACCAGCACGGTCAAGATGCCGGCGCTTTGGCCGTTGACGGTCAACCCGGCGTGCTTGGCCAGCAGGTAGACCAGGCCCTGCGCCAGGCCGAGGGCGGCCAGCGCGCTCAGCACCGGGATCAGCCACAGCACCGGGCTGCGGTAGATGAGCAGCAGCAGCACGATCACCACGGACCCGGCGGCCAGCAGCAGGAAGCCGTCGATGGTCTCGAACACCTTGATCATGTCGCTGCCGGCGCCGGCCGGGCCGGTCACGTGCGCGGTCAGGCCCGGCGGGCCGCGCTTGACCAGTTCCCGGGCCTCTTCGACGGCCTTGACCTGGTCGGCGTCCTCCAGCGGGAGGAGGGTCTGCAGCGCCTTGCCGTTCTTGGCGGGGATGGGGCCTTGGGGCTGCCGCGCGCCCGGCAGCCGGCTCAGCGGCCCCAGGTCGGCCTGCGCCTTGGCGTGGTCGGCGGCGGTGATCCCCGAGGGTCGCTCATAGACGATCACCGCCAGCGAGATCTCCTCGTCGCGGAAGCGTTTTTGCAGCTCGACGACCTGGGTGGACTCGGCGCCGCCCGGCAGCCATGCGGCGGCGTCGTTCTTTTCCACCTCCGACAGCCGGCCCGCCAGCGGGCCGACCAGCGCCAGCAGCACGATCCACAGGGCCAGCACGGCCCACTTCGCCCTGCCGTCGACGGGCAGCGCGGCGAGCCGGGCCCACCGTCCCTGGGGCGGCGTCTGACCTGGTGCGGTCATGATGTCCCCCATTTGAGATATGTCGTGTCTATGGGCAGCAGACTGTCTCGGCTTCGGAGGTATGTCAAGTAATATCTCGAAGAAGCGAGGGGTGAGCCGCCTCACCCGGCGCCCTCCCACGGTCCGCCTCGGCCGTGCCGGGGACTCCACCGGCATGCGGAACGCGCCGCCCGGGAACCTGCCGCATGAGTCGATGGTCGGGCGGCGGGAACGGGTGTGCATCGTCCCGCAGACGGGGATGGCGGCTGCGCCCCGGGAGGGAGACGACGGCGAGGCGGTCCACCCTGGGGAGGAGACCGCCTTCGCTCCGACCGCCAGGCCTTACCGATTTTTCTGCAGGCCGAAATGCTGAATCAATCCCATGAGCCGGGATGAGGCGAGCCTCCCATTGTTGAGGAATTTTTCGGCCTCCAAGAGCCCACCTCGAAAGAAGTGGGATGCACGGAGAAGAAGCGTCCGCATGCAGCGGTCTTTGCCTCTTGAGCCCGTGCGGACGCGCATGCACAAGGCCCCGGTGACCCTCTTCGTCACCGGGGCCTATATGAACGTGCCCGGACGGCCGCAGCAGGCCTTTCCGCATGCGTAGCTTCAGGTCTTGGGACGCCGGGACCCATGAATTCGGCGTCGCCTCATGTCACGGCATTGTTGCCCATGGCGATGCGCTCGTCTCGGCTGTGAGACGAGGGCACGGAAAAGCACGGCGCGGCGTCCGCGGCCGGGTGTCCTGCGGCCGTGCCCTCAGGACCTCCGGTCGCCGTCCAAGACGGATGAGGCGGGCGGCGGTGGAGGAGCACCCCAAGCCTCGCGTTCCAAGACCGCCGGTCCGGCCGGCACCGGACCCCGAAAGCCCGCGGGCGCGTGGCGCCGATGCCGTTCCGGAAGGCCCGAGCGGCCGGGCAGAGGTGATCGTCCGTCCGCCCGCAGGGGACCTGGACGGACGAGATCAGGCGACCTTGGAGCTGGAGTCGGAGGAGGACGACGTGCCGGAGCTGCTCGAGGAGTCGGACTTGCTCGAAGAGTCGGACTTGGCGGACGAGGAACTCGACTTGCCGCCGCCGCTGCGGCTGTCGGTCCGGTAGAAACCGCTGCCCTTGAAGATGATCCCGGCCGCGGAGAAGACCTTGCGCAGCCGGCCCTTGCACGACGGGCACTCGGTCAGCGGGTCGTCGCTGAACTTCTGCACGACCTCGAGGCGCTCGCTGCAGTCGGTGCACACGTACTCATACGTCGGCACGGGTCTCCTCCTTGCCGCCACAGCCCGCGGAAGATCCGCAGACTGGCACTCTCATGACACGACTGCTAATAGTACTGCTCACGCAACCCCGCACATCCCATCGGCCCGGCTGCCCTCCGCCGAAGGGGCGCTTCCGCCACAGCGCCCATGAGGGCCGCCTGACCAGGAGAAACCCGCTCCGATGCGGGGGGAGGGGGACCTGCGTGCCCCCGTCCGCAAGGGCGACGGGCCGCAACCGGCCGGACGCTGAGATCCGGCCCGCTCCCTGCGTCCGGCATGCGGCGGCCGCACCCGCGCCACCGGAAATGTGATGTCAGTCACCTTTTTCGCCGAACCATCCGGCCAGCTTGCCGCGGCGGCTGACGGCCCGCAGCCGCCGTTCGGTGGCCTCGCGCACATCGGCGGTGGCCACGACCAGCAGCACGTCCCCGCCGCGCAGCACGGTGGTCGGCCCGGGGACGAAACTGCGGCCGTCGCGCACGATGAGGGTGATGGACGCCTTGGCGGGCAGCCGCAGCTCGAAGATCTCCACCCCGCTGAGCGCCGAGTCCTCCGGGATGCGGACCTGCAGCAGATCGGCCTGCAACTGCTCCAGGGGGGCGGCCTCGACGTCCAGGTCCTGGGCCTCGCCCTCGGCGGAGATGCGCAGCGCGCGGGCCACCGGCGGCAGGGTGGGGGCCTGCAGCAGGGTGAAGACCACCACGATCACGAAGACCAGCGCGAACAGCCGGTCGGCGCCGGGCACCCCCTCTGACAGCGGCACGGTGGCGAACACCACCGGCACCGCCCCGCGCAGCCCGGCCCAGGACAGGAAGATCCGCTCCTTGCGGGAGACCCCGAAGCCCAGCGTGGAGGCCCACACCGACAGCGGCCGGGCCACCAGCACCAGCACCGACCCGGCCACCAGCGCCGGGATCACCTGGGCGGGCAGATCCGACGGCTCGGCCACCAGCCCCAGCATCACGAACAGCCCGATCTGCGCCAGCCACGCGATGCCCTCGGCGAAACCGCGGGTGGCCGGCCGGTGCGGCAGCCGGGCGTTCCCCAGCGCCAGGGCGCACAGGTAGCAGGCCATGAAGCCGCTGGAGTGGATCAGCGTGGCCGCCCCATAGGAGCCGACCGCCAGCGACATCACCGCGATCGGGTACAGGCCCGAGGCCGGCAGCGCGGCCCGCCGCAGCGCGAAGATCCCCAGCCAGGCCGTCACCAGCCCCACCGCGGCCCCGGCCGCCAGCTCGTAGGCCATCAGCGGGACCACCAGCCACGGCCCGGGCCCGTGCGCGTCGGTGGTGCTCAGCAGCACGACGATGAGGATGACGGGGGCGTCGTTGAAGCCGGACTCGGCCTCCAGGATCCCGGCCAGCCGGTGCGGGATCGGCAGCCGCCGCAGCACCGAGAACACCGCCGCCGCGTCCGTGGGCGCCAGCACCGTGCCCAGCAGGAACGCCAGCCGCCAGTCCAGCCCCAGCAGCTAGTGCGCGGCCACCCCCACCACCGCGATGCTGACGCCGATCCCCACGGTCGCCAGCGCCAGCGCCACCGGGACGGCGGGTTTGACGTGGCGCCAGCTGGTGGTCAGGCCGCCCTCGACCAGGATCAGCACCAGCGCGGCCCCGACCAGCAGCCATATGTCGAGCCGCACATTCCACCCTTTGCGTCTCGTCCGAGTGATTCGTGTAGGGATCCTACAGAGAGAGTCGGGTAACTGCGCACATACGGTTAACTCAAAGCGGCGCGGCGGCACGCAACGGCACCGCCGCGCCGGCCATCGCGGGCTTCCCCGCCTCACCGCGCTCACCTGGGACGAGGTCCCGGCGGCGAAGGAACCGGCCCCCGGCCTCCAGAAGGGCTCAGGAAAAGCGCACCAGCCCCTGCGAAGGGGTCACGACGGCCTTCAGCCGCTGGTCGTGCGGCTCGGCGGGAAGCTCATCGACCAGCTCGTGGTCGTACACCAGCCCCACCGTGAGGATCCCCGGCTCCACCCGGGCCAGCGCCCGGTCATAGGAACCGGCGCCCCGGCCCAGCCGCACCCCCGTGCGGTCCACCGCCAGCGCCGGGACCAGCACCACGTCCGCCGCCTTGATCGCCTCGCGGCCGCGCGACGGCTCGGTCGGCTCCAGCATCCCCGCCGACCCCGGCCGGGACGCCGGGGCCATCGAGTCCGGGCCCTCATAAGAGGCCCAATCCAGATCGCCGTCCGGCAGCAGCCGCGGCAACAGCACATACGTTCCGCGCTTCCACAACGCGAAAATCAGGCGGTGGGTCTCCGGCTCACTGCCGAACGACATGTAGGCGGCCACCGAGGCGGCCATCTCCACCTCCGGCAGCCCGAGCAGTTCGTCGCGCAATGCCCGGCCGGCGGCGGCCCGTTCACTTTCGTCCAAAGCGGCGCGGGCGGCCAGAAACCGCCTGCGGAGCTTAGATTTCGACTCGGTATTCTGCACGCTGGGGTCCTCACAAAGCGGTTAGGGTCTGTTCATGCCTGACATGAAACCTGTGACGAAGGCCGTCGTCCCTGCGGCCGGCCTCGGTACCCGATTCTTGCCCGCCACCAAGGCCACCCCCAAGGAGATGCTGCCCATCGTCGACAAACCGGCGATCCAGTACGTGGTCGAAGAAGCGGTGGCCGCGGGGTTGACCGATGTGCTGATGATCACAGGGCGCAGCAAACGTTCTATTGAAGACCATTTCGATAGGGCTTACGAACTTGAGGAGGCGCTGCGCGCCAAGGGCGACGAGGAGCGGCTGGCCTCCGTCCGGCAGTCCAGCGAGCTGGCCACCATCCACTATGTGCGGCAGGGCGACCCCAAAGGGCTCGGCCACGCGGTCTACTGCGCACGCCAGCACGTGGGAGACGAGCCGTTCGCGGTGCTGCTCGGCGACGACATGATCGACGCGCGGGACGCCCTGCTGACCCGCATGATCGAAGTCCGCCGGCGGTACGGCGGCAGCGTGGTGGCGTTGATGGAGGTCGAGCCCGACCAGGTCTCCGCCTACGGGTGCGCGGCCATCGAGCCGACCGATTCGGAAGACACCGTGCGCATCACCGACCTGGTCGAAAAACCCCCCGCCGACCAGGCCCCCAGCCGGTGGATCATCATCGGCCGCTACGTCTGCGACCCGGCCGTCTTCGACGTGCTGGAGAAGACCCCGCCCGGCCGCGGCGGCGAGATCCAGCTGACCGACGCCCTGCTGACCCTCGCCCACATGCCCGCCGACCAGGGCGGCGGGGTGCACGGCGTACTGTTCCGGGGACGGCGCTACGACACCGGCAACAAGCTGGAGTACCTGCGCACCGTGGTGCAGTTCGCCTCCGAACGGGAAGACCTGGCACCGGAGTTCATGCCCTGGCTTCGGGAGTTCGTCAACAAGCACGGCTCGTGAACGATCACTTCGATTCCCACGCCCACCGGCCGCGGCCGCAGGAGCTGCGGTCGGTGGACGAGCACCTCGACCAGATCCTCAAGACGGTGCCGCTGCTGGCACCGCTCGACCTGGCGCTGCCGGAGGCGCAGGGGGCCGTGCTGGCCGAACCGGTGTCCGCACCGGTCCCCCTGCCGCCGTTCGACAACTCCGCCATGGACGGGTACGCGGTGGTGGCGGCGGACGTGGCCGCCGCCTCACCGGCCGCCCCGGTCACCCTGTCGGTGATCGGGGACGTGACCGCCGGCGACACCGGCATCTGCGCGATCCGCCCCGGTCTGTGCACCCGCATCATGACCGGGGCGCCCATCCCCGCCGGAGCCGACGCCGTCGTCCCCGTGGAGTGGACCGACGGCGGCACCGTCACCGTCCGCATCACCCGCCCCGTCCCTCCCGGCCGGCACATCCGCCGGGCCGGGGAGGACGTCCGGGCCGGGCAGGTGGTGCTGCAGCCGGGCGTGCGGCTGGGCGCCACGCAGCTGGGCATGCTCGCCGCGCTCGGCCGCGCCCGGGTCAGCGCCCGCCCCAAACCGCGGGTGGTCGTGCTGTCCACCGGGGACGAGCTGCGCGAGCCGGGCACCACGCTGGCCCCCGGCCAGATCTGGGACTCCAACGGCTTCATGCTGACCGCCGCCGTGAACGAGGCCGGCGGGGTCGGCTTCCGGGAGACCTCCCTGGCCGACGCCCCGGAAGAGGTGCTGACGGCGCTGCGGGAACAGCTGACCCGCGCCGATGCGATCATCACCACCGGCGGGGTGTCGATGGGCGCCCGGGACGTGGTCAAAGAGGCGCTGAGCGGCACCCTGACCTTCGCCAAGGTGGCGATGCGCCCCGGCAAGCCCCAGGGCTTCGGGCTGCTGGACGGCGTCCCCGTCTTCACCCTGCCCGGCAACCCCGTCAGCGCCTACGTCTCCTTCCAGGTGTTCGTGCGCCCGGCGCTGCAGGCCATGCAGGGACTGCCGCCCCAGCCGCCGCCGACCGTCACCGCCGCGCTCACCGAGGACGTCCGCTCCCCGGCCGGGCTGCGCCACTACCTGCGCGCCCGCCTGACGCACGGCCCGCAAGGGCTGTCGGCCGTCCCCGCCCAGGCGCAAGGATCGCACCAGATGAGCGCACTGGCCTCGGCCGACGCACTGATCGTGGTCCCGGAGGAACGCGACGTTCTGCGGGCGGGGGAAGTGGTGGAGGTCTGGCCTCTGCCACGATGAGACTCCGCAAGATCCGCATCGACTCCGAAAGCCACGATGAGAGCGCGTCAGCATTTCTCCGTCCCCGCAGGGACGTCCCGGAAAGGCAGGGGACGCCGAGGTGAATGAGCCCGCATCCCCGCAGGGGTTCTCGCACCTGGACGAGTCCGGCCGGGCGCACATGGTCGACGTCTCGGCCAAGGAGGTGACCGCCCGCACCGCCACCGCCAGTGGCTTCGTCCGCCTGTCACCCGAATGCGTGGCGACCCTGCGCGCCGGGGACGTCCCCAAGGGGGACGCGCTGGCGGTGGCCCGCATCGCCGGCATCCAGGCCGCCAAACGCACCCCCGACCTGGTGCCGCTGTGCCACCCCATCGCCATCCACGGCGTCCGCGTCGACCTGGACGTCCGCGACGAGGGCGTGGCGATCGAGGCCCGCGTCCGCACCGCCGACCGGACCGGGGTGGAGATGGAGGCGCTCACCTCGGTCACCGTGGCCGCCCTGACGCTGATCGACATGGTCAAGGCCATCGACCCGGCCGCCACGATCACCGACGTGCGCGTCGAGGAGAAGACCGGCGGCAAGAGCGGCACCTGGCGGAGACCGGCATGATCCGGGCGATGGCGGTGACGGTCTCCAACCGGGCCGCGGCGGGCGTCTACCCCGACCGGTCCGGGCCGCTGCTGGCCGAGCTGCTGGCCGAACTGGGCTGCCGGGTCGACGGCCCGGTGGTCGTCCCCGACGGCGAACCGGTCGCCGAGGTCCTGTCGCAGGCGGTGGCGGCCGGCTACGACGTGGTGGTCACCACCGGCGGCACCGGGCTGACCCCCACCGACCGGACCCCCGAGATGACCCGGAGGGTGATCGAACGGGAGGTCCCCGGAATCGCCGAGGCCATCCGGCTGCAGGGCCGCGACAAAGTGCCCACCGCGATCCTGTCGCGCGGGCTGGCCGGGATCGCCGGGCGCACCCTGATCGTCAACCTGCCGGGCTCCACCGGCGGGGTCCGCGACGGAATGGCGGTGCTGGGACCGGTGCTGGTGCACGCCGTCGAGCAGATCGCCGGCGGCGACCACCGGCGAACCGATGATTCACCCGTCACCAATTGATGACCTCAGCCAATGGCGCCGGCACATCCGGCGAGGGATTATTGAGGATGTGGAACACTTGCGAGGTTGGCCGGTCACCTTGACCGAAGGGCCGGTCGGCCTTCGGCCGTTGCGGATGCGGGACGCGGCCCGATGGCGGGATCTGCGCGTCAGAAATGCCGACTGGCTGCGTCCGTGGGAACCGACCAACCCGGAGACGCCGCTGTTCCGGACCGGGTTGGGACCGTACCTGAGCATGGTGCACACCATGCGCCGGGAGGCCCGGCAGGGGCTCGCGCTGCCCTGGGTGGTCACCTACGAGGGCGAGTTCGTGGGACAGCTCACCATCGGCGCCATCGTGTGGGGTTCGGCCAGGTCGGCGCAGATCGGCTACTGGATCGACCGCCAGGTCGCCGGGCGCGGGGTGATCCCCACCGCAGTGGCCATGGCCGTCGACCACTGCTTCTTCACCGTCGGGCTGCACCGGCTGGAAGCCAATATCCGCCCCGAGAACACCGCCAGTCGCCGTGTGGTGGAAAAGCTGGGTTTCCGTGAAGAAGGAATTCGCCGCCGCCAGCTGCACATCGACGGAGCCTGGCGTGACCACATCTGTTACGCCCTCACCGTCGAGGACGTGCCCGGCGGACTGCGTTCCCGCTGGCAGGCCACCATGAAGCAGACTTTCCCCCGATCTTCTTCCTGACCGTGGATTTCCTACGACACAGAAAGCGCCGGTAAACGGCGGGCAACGGCGTTCGCGATCTCGCGACACACCGCCTCTTATGCTCGTCAAGCGCTGACAGTGAGTCCTACCGTGCGGGACGTGAACATGCGCGCGCCAACGGTCAGCCCGCGTCCTTGGCGTGCAGTCGAGGAGGGCCCTTGAGCAGCACCCTCCTCTACCTCGCCATCGTCGCGGTCTGGGCCGTGGTCCTCGTCCCCATGTGGCTGCGCCGCGACAACGACGGGTTTTCCCGCATCCTCCACAAGCGTCCCGAGCCCATCGACGAGCTCGACCTGGACGAGCCCGACCTGGAGGACCCCGCCGTGGAGGAGGACGACTCCTCACCCTACGACGAGCCCGCGCCGGTCCCGCCGCCACCCCCGCCCCCGGTGCGCCGCCGCTCCGGCCGCGCCGCGGTGATCGCTCGCCGCCGCCGCCGCACGTTCGGCCTCACCCTCCTGCTGATCGCCGCCATCGCCGTCACCGCCACCGCCCGCGCCCCCTGGTGGACCGCCCTGCCCGCCGCCGTCCTCCTGGCCTGCCACCTGGCCCTGCTGCGCGTGGCCGCCGGCATGGACGCCGCCCGCCGCCGGGCCGAGGCCCGTGCCCGCGCCCGCGCCGCCGCGGCCCGCCACGCCCGCCGCACCGCCCCTCCCGCCCACCACGCCGAGGTCATCGACCTGCCCGCCGGCCGCGAGGTCTTCGACCAGCACGCCGACGAACGCCGCGCCGTCGGCGACTGACCCGATATCGGTGCGCGAAGCACTCCCGGAGTTTGCTAATCTTGCGGAGTCATTGTTTGGGGCTGTAGCGCAGTCCGGTAGCGCACCTCGTTCGCATCGAGGGGGTCAGGGGTTCAAATCCCCTCAGCTCCACCGCAGGTCAGAGGCCGGTTCCGACTCCCGGAACCGGCCTCTTGCACTGTCTGGTGTCCGTTTTGGGAGCGGATTTGGGAGCAGAGCCCGCCCGCCCTGCTGTGCGGGGGCCGGGGCCTCCCAGCCGCTCGGTGGCCTGCTGCACCCACCGGTACACCGTGCACGCTCACCGACAGCCGTCCTGGATACTCGTCAGATCCGCCGTACCGCCCATGGCCCGAGCCGCTCCGGCAATCTGCGATCCGCCCGGTGGGCGTCCAATGCGCGGCCGACCGGACAGGCCACCCGCTTCGCTGGCGTTGAACCGGGTGATCCAGCGTCGCACCGTACTCGGATCGCCCCTCAAAAGCACGGCGATCTGCGCTGCCGGCGACCCGTGCAGCGACGACAGCCCCGGCATCGCCCGCGCGACCGGCGGATCTGGGAGTCAGAGCGGTTGGCGAACACGCCGAGCGGACGCATACCGACCACGACCTCACCGGGTGGGATGGACGCTGGGGGTGCAACTTCGATGCACCCCCATCGGTGCGCTGTCAGCGTCCTTAGGCTGCGGTGACCTCGTTCCGGGTTAGGTGCAGAACTTCTAGATAGGCGCTTAAACCAGGGGCAAAGGCTGCAGCCGCGGTGCAGGCTGCGGTCCTCAGGGGCATAGGCTCCCTTTCAGGCGGGCACCATCGCTCGGAATAAAAGCGGGAACGGCGCGCGGGATGTCCGACGCGTCGGTCTCGGCAGCACAGCGAGGAATTCGCACGGCCACTGTTAGCGAATCCCGTCCGCACCGTTGGGGCTGGCCGACAATGAGCGGCAGAGGACGACAGACCCCGGCGGCTTTTGACGGGGGTTCCGGCTTGGGCCGGTGGCCGCCAGAGTGAAGGCGCAGTTCGTGGGTTATGAGACCACCTCGGCGGTGCGGGCGCGGTTGCGGGCCGAGCGCAAGCAGCGGCGTTGGGATGCGGTTCGGCTGGCTCGGGAGATGCCGGCGGTGATGGACGACACTCAGCGTCCGACCGTTGCGAGCCTGGCCCGCAGTATCGAGCGGTGGGAGAAGGGGCAGGTCACCCGGACCACCGAGCGGTACCGGCTGGTGTACGCCGAGGTGTTCGGCATCCCAGAGGCTGAACTGTTCGCCCCCTCGCCTCAGTCAGGCCCCCCAAACCTTGGAGGACAGCAGTGCCGTGGGGGCTGCCGGCCGTTACTGCCGTCAGGGACCTGTCGCCCCGGAGCTGGTTGTGTACTTCCTGGAACAGTTGCCCGGCCACTACCGCGCGGACATGTGGCTTGGGCCCCGCCACCTCATCCCCACCGTCGCCACCCAGGCCCAACTCATCGAGGAGCTGAGCCGCGCCGCCGATGCCCCCACCCGGCAAGGTCTCCTCGGCGCCGGTGTCGCCTATTCCTCCTTGCTGGGCCGGCTGTACCAGGACGCCGGTGACGTAGAACGGTCCGGCCACTGGCGCGCGGCGGCCCTGGACATGGCGCATCGCTCCGGCGACCCGCAACTGATCTCCTATGCGCTGACGAACAAGGCGATGCTGGCCATCGACCTCGGTGACGGCCGGGCCGTCTTCGACTACGCCACCGCCGCTTTGGCCGATGAGCACCGGCTGTGCCCGAAGGTGCGGGTCTTGGTGCTCGTCCACCAGGCACACGGCTGCACCATGCTTCCCAGCGGAGACCGGGACACCGTGGACCGGCTGCTGGACCGGGCGGCCGATCTCGTCGACCAGGTCGATGATGACTACCTCTGGGGCAACGCCTGCCGAAGGACCGGCGGCTACATCGACGTCCAGCGCGCCACCGCATACCTGCGGCTGGGCGCCTACCAGGCCGCCGCCGACCTGTGGGACCGGCTCCTGGGGGAGGCGCCGCAGTCGGTACGCCGCGATAACGCGGTGTTCTGGACGAGGTGGGCCGGGGCGCTGGCCGCCGTGCCGGAACCGGAGCGGGTGGTCCAGATCGCGGCAGCGGCGGCGCCGATCGTGGAGAGCACCGGGTCGGCGCGGCTGCGGCGGGAGCTGCCGGTGCAGCCGCTGCCGCCCGGCGAGTGGACGCGGCGCCCGCTGGTCGAGGAGGTACTCGACCACGCGCCGCCGGAGAAGGTATTCGTGATCGACCCGAAGAGCCTGATTCAACCCCGGAACGAAGAAGCCCCACTCTTTGCGGGGAGGGTGGGGACGCTGGGGCAGGTGCCGGGAAATGCGATCCGCTGCGCCGCCGGCCGGCCTCCGGAGGATTACGCCCTGCCCTGCCGACTTTAGGGCGCCCTGGCCCCATCTACCTGGGGCCAGGGCGTTGCATGCGCCGCGTGTCCCGCCGCGACGGGCCTACGCTACAGGCCAGGTGAGACAAAGCCCACCGGTCACCGGCCGGTCGGGCTACTGACGCTCAGCGCCGTCCGGCCACACCACATCGACCGGGACGCCGATCTTGCGTGCGTGTTCCACCACGTCGCCGGTCCCGCCGTACCCGCCGGCCGGAAGCCCGTCCCACACCGCGACCAGACGATCCACGCTCTCCAGCAGCATCTTGCTGGCCGCCATGTACGCCTGCCGCCCGGACGTGGCGTGCCCCGTGTACCGCACCGACGACGCCCGGCCCAGCAGGTCGTCGAACTCGGCGAGGTTATCGGGCTTGACCTTTGCGTCCCGGTAGTCGGGAGCGGGCAGGATCACCTCGACCCGTCCACCGGAGTCCAGGACGGCGCGGGCGAAGATCTGATCGGCGCCCCGCGCCAGGCACGTCACGCCCACCAGGTCGCCGTCGTATCGACCGAGCAGGTCCCACAGCGCGTCGTAGACGAGTTGCTCGGTGGCCTCAGTCAGGTTCGAGTGCCCGGTGACGCCGACCCTCACGCATGCTCCTTCATGTCGTTGTGAAACCGGTCTTTCAGCTCTGCCCGGACGTCGGCGATCACCGAAGCGTCCGCGTACCGCGCGGACTCTGCGTAGAAGTCTCCCAGCCGGCGGCGCACCCTCCCGGACCGGATGGTGCCGCAGATCCGGGCGGCCTCCCGGACTGCCTGAGCGGCTTGTTCACGCTCGTCCACCAGCAGGCACGCCCGGCCCAGCCCCACCAGGTCGAAGGCCCGGTTCCGCAGCCGCTGCGACGGGCGCAGCTGCAGCGCCGTGGTGATGTACTCCACCGACCGGCGGGCGATGGCGCGATGATCGGCCCCGGCCCGGGCCCTCGCCAGGGCCAGGTCCCGGTAGCGGGCGCCGATCACCCCGGCCAGCTCGGCCTGGTCGAACCTCGTCACCCAGTACGGCATCGGCCTGCCGCTGTCGGCGCCGAATTCTTCCTCGGCTATCGCGACCGTCCGGTGGAACGCCTGGACGCGGCCCATCTGGGCATACGCCCACCCCTCGCGGGTCCGCAGCATCGCCCGCACCCTGCCGGGCGTATCCCCGCGGACCCCGTCCAGGGCGAGCCGCACCAGGTCGAGTGCGTCATCGGGCCGGTGCAGGTCGAGCATCTGCCGGGCCATCGCCCCCAGGATGTTCGCGCCGAACATCCTGTCACCGGCGGCGTGGGAGGCCCGCAGCGACAGCCGGTAGTAGCGTTGCGCGACCGGGTGCTGGCCGGCGTCGAACGACATCGACGCGGCGACCTTCGCCAGTTCGGCCAGTACGGCGAACAGCCGCCGGGTCACCTCCGCCCCCTGGGGGGTGCTCAGCAGGTCGGCGACCTCGTTCAGCTGGCCGATGACGGCCTTGCGGCGGATGCCGAGCCGGAACCGGGAGTCCCAGTGCCGCAGCAGCCGCGTCCACGCCTCGATCCGCTCGACCTCCTCCAGCCCAACGGTGCTTTTCCGCCGGGGCGAGGCCGGCCGGCCTGGGTGATCCACGGCTCCAGCTGCTCGGTCAGAGCCGCGCCCACTAGCAGTGCACCGACCTGCTTGCCGGCGTCGCGGCGGGTCACCGACAGGTCGGCCAGGGTGGTGCGGGCGATGTCTTCAACGACCCGCTCCGGTGCCCACAGGGCCGGGTCTGCGGGGTCATCGCCGGTGGGGCGTCCAGTGGGGCGGGGGGTCAACGCGATCAGCTCTCCTCGCGCGTCCAGCAGCTCATCGAGTCGCTCCACGAGCTTGGCGGATGGTCGTTTGCGGCCGCGGGAGACCTTCGACAGGTGTCCTGGGTCGCAGGGGACGAGTTTTGCCAGTTCGCGGAGGCCGACCTGCCGTTCGGCCATCAATGCCCGCAGCTTGTCGCCGAACGCCATCGCCTCACCCGTTTCGCCCCGGGTTGACTTGTTGCCTGTGTTGCCCGTGTCGCATGGGCAACAGGGCAACACTTTCCACCGTAGCTCTCCGTGCGCTGGCCTGTACTCAGAAGCGTGCACTGCGACGCAGAAAGAAAAAGACGGCCCCGGCCCGCTGGGCGAACAGCGGGGAGTCCCGGGGCCTGGCCACGAACGGAGGTCGTGGTTGAGTACGAAGGTATCCCACACCCGGTCACCGGTGTATTCCCCCGAGTCAACCGCCACTGACGCATGTGGCCCGGATGTGTTGGCTGATCTGCAGCGTCAGATCGGCAGGCAGTGGATGGTCTGGTACGGGCACCACACCCGCCACTGGTGGGCGATGCCCTGCCCGCCCTACCCCTGGTTCGGGCTTATCGAGGGCCGCACCCCCGCCGACCTGCTGGCCAGGGTGCGCGAAGTCCAGGCGTGCCACCGGCCCAGGGGGACGCGATGACCGCGGCCAACTCCCTCGACGGGCCTGAGCTGTTCCCATGGGAAGTCCGTAGCGAGGACGGGGAGACCCACGAAAGCGGAGTGTCGGACGACTGGGCGGCGGCGGCCCGGGCACTGCAGACCCGGCCGGCGGGCTGGACGGCCCGTGTCTGGTCGGCCCGCCTCGACCCCTACAACCCCCTGGAGTACGACTACCGGAAAGTGATCGGCCGAGGGGAGCGGCAAGCAGGATCGGCCGGAGTCATCTGGAGGACCGGCGGGTGAGACGGGGGCGGCCGGCATGGAGAGGCGCGGCCCCGCGCCGGCCGCCCCCATCCAGCGCGGGCGGGCACCGTAATGTCCGAGGTGGAGGTCGGCCCGACCGGTGCCCGCCCGCCCACTGTCCCGGAGGTCAGTCTTCAGTTGCCCCGGCAGCAGGCTCGGTGAATGGAGGGCGCGGTGGGAAGGAGTCCCGCTTGCCCGCGGCGTACTCGATGCACATGTTCAGGTACTCGTCCATGGTGATGCCGAGTTGTTGCAGCGCTTCCTTGGCGCGCTCATAGGCCGCGAGGTCCTTCGGCCGGAACGTCCGCGTCGTGTACTTGTGCTTGCTCGGCATCGCGGCGATGGTCCCATACGACCCCGCTGCGGTCTGCCAACCGACCAGGCGAGTCTGGTTCGGGGAGCGAGTTGGATCGGGTGGCTTTCCACCTCCTTCGGGATCGCCCCTATGTCGTCGCGACCGGTACGCCGACAAGTGGTTCGAGCGGGCTGGTCAGGGCGCGGCATGACCACCAGGAAGAGCGCCCCGAAGAAGTAGCGCCAACACGGCAAAGCCCCGCCCGGTGTCGCGACCACCAGGCGGGGCGAAGGAACCCGCCAGAGAAAGGAAACGGTTCCGATGGCAAACGTACTGCAGCAGGGTCGGCAAACGTCGTGGACGGCGCCGCCCCGTGACTACGGCATTGAACCGGCGAAGGTCCGCGCCGAGTACGACGCCCTACTCAAGCGGGAACTCGCCCGGCAAAACAGCAGTACTCGCAAGTGACTGCACGACAGCTCCGGCGCGTCAAAGCCGTCGCCCCACCCCTGGCGCCGCAGGCCTCGCTGAAGGCGCTGCCGGACCGGGCCGGACGGTGGCGTGATAGCGCCCCGGGTCAGGAACTGGTTGAGATCATCTCCGGCATCGACTGACCCTGGAGGTGCCGATGGCCCCGACCCCCCTCACCGACGAGGAGATCGCCGCCGAGCTGGCCGCACTGCCCGGCTGGGAGCGCGACGGCGACACGATCACCCGCACGTTCGCGCACACCTACCACGAGTGCGTGCACCTGGCGATGTACGTGGCCGCCAAGGCTCGCGAGATCGGCCACCATCCCGACATCCACATCACCTGGCAGCGGATCCGTTTCGCCATCACCACCCACGACGCCGGCAACCGCCTCACCCGCAAGGACTTCGAACTCGCCCGGCACATCGACGCCATCGCCGCCGGACACGGAGCCAAGCCGGCCTGAAAACCGCATGACTGTCTGACAGCGGACGAAACTCCGCCCGGCATGCGACCAAGACGTGCAGCCAGGCAGAGCACCTGACCGGCATCGGCGCCCCGCCTCTTGTAGGCGGGGCGCTCGTCGTTTCCGGTCGGCGCCGGGATGTCGGGTCGTGTCGGTGGATGTCCGTGGCTGCCGACTGGATCGGTCGGGGCGCGCAGGGCTTCACTGAAAGCGATCGCTCTTTTGCGGAGCGGATCGTTCACTGCGGTGGGCCGACCGTGCCCAGGAGGATCCAGGGGGAGCCGATGACCATTACGGCAGTGCTGCGCCGTGAGGGCCGACTGTTCCCGAGTCACTGCCTTCCTTGCTCGGAAGGACGTTGATGCGCGCCCAAAGGACGTGCTCGGCGGCCACCGCGCGTCCCGGCCGTCCGGCTTGCAGGCAGGTCGTCGGCCGGGCGGCATGGCGCAGCGAAGGATGCGAACGCCGAACCGTCCGGCTCGCCATTGACCCGCCACGGCAGGAACACCAAAGGCCGCCCCGAACCGCGGCGGCCCGCACGTATCGAGAGAGGACAACGTCTTGAGCGCCAAGCCCGCGAGCAGCGAGGTCCTGCGGAACGCGATGGTCGACCGGCTGGCCGCCGATCACGCGGCGAAAGGGCTCACGCTGCACCCGGAGGTGGAGGCGGCGATGCGGGCCGTTCCCCGCGAGCTGTATGTGCCGGGCGTTCCGCTGGAGGAGGCCTACGAGAACACCGCGGTCATCACCAAGCGGCTCCCCAGCGGGGAGAACGTCAGCTCGGTGTCGGCGCCGTTCCTGATCGCGGAGATGCTGGGCCAGGCGATGGGCGCGCTCGGCGGCCTGAAGGGCCGGCATGTGCTGGAGATCGGCAGCGGCGGCTATAACGCGTCCCTGCTGGCCGAACTCGTCGGAACGGCCGGATCGGTCACGACCGTCGACATCGATCCCGAGGTGGCCGACCGGGTCGCCGCCTGCCTGAAAACGGCGGGCTACCACGACGTCACCGTGGTCTGCGCGGACGCCGAGCACCCGATCGAACCGGGCCGCGGCTACGACCTGATCATCGTCACGGCCGGGGCCTGGGACATCCCACCCGCCTGGCGTGAGCAGCTCACCGAGGGCGGCGTGCTGGTCGTGCCGTTGCGGACGTTCGGGACGACCAGGTCATGGGCGCTGCGGCGGGTGGGCGACCGGCTGGTCAGCCACAGCCATCGCCAGTGCGGGTTCGTTCCCGTGCAGGGCGCCGGCGCCCACCAGATCCGCTGCATCGACCTCGCCGAGGGCGTTCACCTGCGCCTCGACGAAGGCGAGCAGATCGACGCCGACGCCGTCAAAGGCGTCCTGGAGCAGCCGAGGCGGGAGGCGTGGGCCGGGCTGAGCCTGCCGCCCGCCACCCGGTTGCACGACCTGAGCCTGTGGCACGCGACCCGCCTGCGCGAGCACGCCGTGGTCTTGACCGCGCAGGAAGAGGCCATCGCTTCCGGGATCGTCGCCCCGTCCTGGCAGCACGGCACCTCCGCCACCGTGCACAACGGCACGCTCGCCTACCGGACTCTTCGCTGGACCGACCGGCGTTTCGACCTCGGCGCCTACGCGCATGGGCCCGACGCACAGGCGGCCGCCGAGCGGATGGTCGAGAACATGCGCGCCTGGGTGGAGGCCGGCTGTCCCACCCCGGCCCTGGAGGTCTTGCCCGCCTGCACCCCAGACGGCGATCTGCCGGACGGGACCGTCCTGGACAAGCGGCACAGCCGCCTCGTCGTGTCCTTCATCCCCGGTTGACCTCCACCCCTCGCCCGAAGGCGAGGACTTCCCTTGCAGGCCTCGGTCAGGGACGAAGCCCTGAAACGGTCATTCCTGCTTGCGGAAGGGAGAAGGCTTGACGGTGCGTGAAGACAGCCGTCGGTGACAGCGTTCCCTGAGCATGGCATCGATGAGATGACCTGGCCGGACAGCCATCGATAGAAGCCAAACTCATTACGTATCGTAACGAAAATCCAGAAGGGACCTCTCCGCCCCTAGTCCGGGATCCCACTCCCCGCCATCCGTGCCAACCATGAAAAGGCCAGGACGCCTGCCACCGCGGGAACGCAGAGTCCTGCGGAGCTTGTCGCTGGGTGGCCCGTGATGCAACCCTTGCCGGGAAACTCTGTGACTGGTCGCCGACCCCGGTGGGAGTGCGTCATGTCGACCTTCGCCACGGTAGGCGTTCCGCTGCTGACGGTGGCGGCCACCTTGGCTGGTGGCTGGTTCGTCACCACCCGGATCACCGACCATTGGGACCAGATCAAAAAGCACCGCGAGATGGATCTGGCCGCGGCCGAGCATTTCCAGCGGCTCTACGGCGAGTTCATCGTGGTCTGGAAAACCTGGAACGCGCTGGAGGGCAAGCACACCGCCGCCTGCCCCGCTCCCGAAGAGGCCCGCTGGGACTGCCTGCAGCGAATGATCGAGGTCGAAGGCGAAGTCGAAGCACTGGTGGCGAAGCTGGCCACCGAACGCGTCCTGACCGAGACCGAGATCGACATGCTCGGCAGTGTCCGGCAGGCCTTCAAATTCGTCCGCCGGACCATCAGGAAGGGCCGGCCTTTGAACTGGACCTCTGATGAGGTCGAACCCTATGCCGCGTTCAAGGCGCTGGTGGCCGCTCTCTCCCACATGGTGATGAACTCCCCCGGCCCTCAGCACCGGCCTTCCTCCGCCGTGGCGGCCCGTAATTTCCTGCAGATCACCGACAACCGTCACGAGATCACCTGGGTGGCCACCGGTCTGCGCCTGGCCGACACACCGATCCCCGAACAACCTGCCCGTCGGCGGAGGCTCCTGCTCTCGCCGCGGAGGTAAGAGGGCTGCGCTGGGTCCTCAACTGACGGCGCCGACTGGGACACGCCCAGTGAAACCGGTCGGCGATTGCTCCGGCGCTCCCTGGTGCGATAGCAATGATGCCTTCGTCCTTGAGGCCGGTCAGGCCATGAACAGAGAGGTCTGGTCGGCAAGCCGTGTCCACAGGCTGTGGAAACTTCTGCGCTCTTTGTCATGGACGCCGGCCGGCCCGACGCTCAGGAACCGCTCGTTGGTGGGGAAACGCTCCGGGTCGGGGGTGCACAGTTGCGCGCGCATGATGGCGAAGCCATCGGCTTGCGCTTCGGTTCCGTGGGCGCGTGCCCGGCGGTGAAGTTCGGCGATCATCTGCTGCCGGGACCCTTCGGAAAGAGTCTTTACGCTCCGCCACGCCGTGCCCTTCTTCGTCGGGATGCGCCGTCCGGTTTTCTTGTCGACCGCCGCATGGTAGATGCGCCGCACGTCATACAGGGCCCAGGTCTCCCGCCGCAGGGCCTCCTCCGCCAGGGCCAGGACCCGATATAGGCGGTGGTCGATGGCGAACTGCACGGCGCTGGTCCGGGAGAAGAGCGTGGCCCGGGGGTTCAGCGCCATCGCTCGTCTCTCCATGAGCAGGGCCAAGACAGCGCCCTTTGGTTCTCTGCGCCACCGGTCGGCCAGATGCTCGGCATCTGATGCGGCGAAGGGACAGTAGACGCAGCAGCTCCTCGGCCAGGTCGTGCCGAAGACCTCATGGAGGTAGCCGAGGGTGTCGGCGCGCGTCCAGCCCCATTCCGCCAGCGGGAACCGGGCGCGGCGGGAGGCGGAGGTGTAGGTGGAGTCTTTGAGGATGCGGTGACCCTCTTCGGCGGAGAAGCCGAGGATGTGCTGATAGGTGAGGCCGGCCAGGTGGTCTTCTTTCCACCACTCCAGCGGGTCGGCCTTGCTTTTGACCGAGCAGATGCGTTTGCCGTGGGCGAATTGCGGGACGGTGCCGTTGCCGAGCTGTTCATCACGTAGCCGCCAAGGGCCGACCATGTGCATGCGCTTCGGCTGCCGGGAGTCGTCTAAAACCGCGTATCGGGACGAGGCGAGCGGGCCGCCCCGGGAAAGCTGGACGTAGCGGACGGAGAACTTGCGCATCAGCGGGAGTATGAACCGCTCCATGTGCTCGGCGGTTTCGGTGAACTCATCTCCGGTCATGGCCGTCATCACGATCAGGTCGTCCAGCTTGAAGTCCCGGGTTTCGGGTTCGAGCAGGAACCGGGTGAGCACTCCCACCGAATCCACTCCCATGCCCAGCGACAAAACGACTTTGTCCAACGCCTGTTCCTTCCCTTGGTGAGGGACGGGGAAAGCGAAGGCCGCAGCCGATTCCCTCGGCTGCGGCCTTCAAAGAAAAAGGAGATGGTTAAAAGGGTGGTTCTGTGGTGCCTGCACCGGCTGTGGTGGGCACGGCGGTATCCGACCACGGGTCAGAAGGTGAGGCTGCTTCTGCCTGGAGTGCTGAGAGGGGGCCGTTTCGCGGGACGGCGGGTGGGGCGGCAAGGCGCTGGGCCTTGGCGATCCTGGCCGTGGCGTTCTGCAGGGAGGGGCCGATGTGCTCGACGTCGATCTCCATGACCGTGCGGCGCCGGCCGTCTGCGGTTTCGTAGGAGCGCTGCTTGAGCCGCCCACGGACGATCACCTTGTGGCCGCGCTGGAGGCTTTCGGTGACGTTCTCCGCTTGGCGGCCCCAGACGTTGCAGGTGATGAACAAGGGGGCGGCGTCCTTCCACTCGGCGGTGGACGCATCTCGATACCGCGGGGTCGAGGCCACGCGGACGTTGGCGACGGCGCGTCCGGAAGGAAGGAACTTCAAGATGGGGTCGGCGACGAGGTTGCCGACCACGGTGATGGTGGTGTCGTTGCTCATGTCCGTTCCTTGGGGTGCAGGTGGCCTGCTGCCGGTGAGGTGACGGCGGCTCGGAAAGGCCAGGGACATCCCTGGAAGGGGGCGAGGCTCCCTGGTGGTGCGGCCGGTGACGGACCCCGACCGTCTGTTCACGAGCGACCTGGGCGATGTCGCTGGACGTTCGGTGCCGTAGACCTGGTGCGCTGGGCGCTGTCCGTGCTGAGGTGCATCGTGGAGGTCGCGCGCAGATCACCTCGTGCGGGGAGCGGCCTGGCCCGAGCCACAGCGCGGTGGTTCTGGAAGGCGGCCTCGTTCGCATATCTCCGAAAGACCCGGCGGCATGCCGCCGACCTGCCGTCGGCTCAAGACCAGGTGGTGATCACCTAGTTGCGGCCGTTCAGAGCACAAGTGCCGCACGGCAGCCCCAGCACTGAGGCGACCTGGTGAGAAGGAAACCGCTCTCGCCCTGCCGCCGCCGGACGTCGGCGTTGACTGCAGGCATGCGGTGAGGCGGTTTCGATCACTGGCCTCGCCCCTCGCCGGTCTCCGGCCGCTCCCGGCCGGCCGTCCGCCGCCTCGATTGGTGATCTCGATGGCAGGAGCGGTGGGCGTGGGGAGCCCACGCGCCCAGGTCCGAGCAGAGGCGGCCGATCGATGGCCCGGGGTCGATGACCACCACTTCGGCTCGGCTGACCGGGCCATGGCAGTACACGCAGGCGGGCATCGGGACGCGTCCGCTGCTGGTGGGCTCACTCGGCCATTCGCCCCAGCCCGGCATCTGGCCGTCCAGCATGAACCGATCAGCCCGCTGAAACGGCACCGAACCGCAGGTGCCGAGAGGGTAGAAGGCATCCAGCCACTCGGCGCCGCTGGAATGGTCATAAATCCGCAGGCGGCTTGTGTGCAGGCCGTCCGACAGCGACCAGACCTCTGCTCGCCAGCGTTCGTGGAACTTAAGGTGCATCCCCAGCTCTGGGACGAACCACCAGCCGCTGGTCGCCTCGCTATCTGGGGTCCTGCGCATGGCGTGCCCCTTGTAGGTGCTCTCGCCGGTCAGCATGCCTCGCCCCCATTCCCCTGGGCGGGATCGGGCGCGATGGGGCAGGAGTGCCCGGTGGCGGCTTCTACCAGGACGTGGAGCAGATCAGCGGGTTCGGCAGGCACACGGCCCTGACAGCGCAAGCAGATCAACTCCAGATGGTCGGGCGGCGAACCCGCCGATGCGGCCACCCGGAACTGGGCGGGATCCAGCGCCAGCAACCGTGCCGGTGCGTTGTCGAGCAGGAACCGAAGACGCCGTTGGGCTGCGTCGGTGCGCCGATGGACGTCGATCACCACCGGTCCCGCACCGGTGCCACCGCCGGCCTGCGGGCTGTCGCCGGCGGCCTGGCCGATATAGATGAACGCCACCACATCGGCGGCGTTGAGATAGATGATCGGTGCGCCGTCGGCGCGTTCGAGCCGTTCGACCGTGATCTGCTCATCCCCCGGCCGAGCACGGGCCAGCACCCGGCAGACGAACGCCTCGTCCCCCGGCTCGGCAGAACGATCCCCGGCAGCGGCCCCACCGGGACTCGAAGAAGAATCCGGAACGATCTTGAGGTGGCGCGGCATCGGCCGCTCCTTCCTGGCCAAAGGCCGGTCATAAAACGGCTCCGCCCCGAACAGCCGCCCGGGGCGGAGCCAGAAACAGGCAGGGAATCAGGCCTGCGCGGCCAACTGCAGCACCTGCAGGGCCCGCGATTCCATCTCGTGCGCGGCGTCGGCGTCAGGCAAAGTCCGGGCGACGGAGGTGACCGCGTGCATCACCCCGCCCGCGGTCAGATCCCCGCTCTTGATGAAATGCCCCAAGATCGCGTCCTGCTGCTCGGTGGAGAACCGCAGCTGCTGAGAGATGACCTGGATGGTCTCCACCGGACGCTCGACGGGCACACCGGCCTTGGCCTCCATCACGGCCACGACCTTCTGCACGTAGGCCGGAGTGAGGAACCGCCGGACCGCATCGGTGGTCTTGGCCGTGATCAGCTCCAGGTTCTTCCGGTGCGTCGTGCCGCTCCAGTCGATGACCCCTTCCTCGAGCTTGCCGCCCAGATGCACGGCCCGATGCGCATCGGCGGTGATGGTGTAGCCGTTGTCGCAGACCTGGAACACGATCCGCGGAGTGATCGCGGCGGCCCCGCACCCGGTCTCGCTGTTGGTGATCACGAACCCGCCCCACACCACCGGGTTGTCCGTCCCCTCCGCCCCGGTGAACGGAGACCGGTACCCCTCCAGCAGCCGAGGCGCCAGCACCTCGACCGCCGGCGAGTAGAGGCGCACGTACATGCGCTGCTCGGTCAGATCACAGCCCTGAATGGTGATCGGAACCCCGGCCCGCTCCACCCCATCCAGGGCGGCGGTCAGCACGTCCAGATGATCGACCCGCTTGTAGGAGTCCGACAGCAGCGCCCGCGCCACCCCCTCCCCGCGTGCTCCACGGAACCCCCGGATGAGGAACTTGGTCTCCGGCGCGCGCCTCAGCCAGCCGTTGACATTGGCGTCCCACAACTCGATCGCCTCATGACGGCACCTGCGCAGATACGGCAGGTTGATCTTCAGCTTCTCGGCGATGCCCCTCTCACAGGTCGCCGTCGGCCGGTAGACGCCATCGGTGCGAGTGACCCCACTGGGCGACAGCACCGGTTCGGTACCCGAGATCAGCAGCCGCCCTCCCTCGGCCCGCAGCGCCGAAGCGGAGGCGACGATGTCGACCTTGCGGCCCTGCTGCTCCCGCAGCAACGCCACCAGATCCCCCAGCTCAGCGTGCCGAGTCACCAGCTCCCCGGCCACCGCAGGTGCGTTCATGAACGTGGTCCTTCCACTTCGGGGGAGGGCCAAGGGCCTGCCCTCCCGGAGGAAAGACCACCTGCGACGGCCGCCCGCGGAGGGCAAGGCGGCGGTCCGGCCGGACAAGATCTTTCCGACGAAGGAGGAAAGATCTCTGCCCCAGGCCGGAACGAGCACAGCGAGAGCCGCCTTTCCCTCCGCCAGGCCGTCGCAACCCTAAAACCCCGGGAGGGCAAGGCCCACTATCCCGAAGAGACAACGCCGCGCGAAGAACTGACCGTCGCCAATCACGCTAAGGAGCCACGGTCACAGTCCCTCCAGGGGTGATGAGCGATCGGCGGGTCGATCGCCAACCCGCGCCTGTGCCCGTTGCGATCCCTCCAGGGGTGATGAGCGACTGGTTCGGAAGCCGACCTGTACCGGCAGCTCCACGTGTTGCGATCCCTCCAGGGGTGATGAGCGACACCTGATCGAACTCGCAAAAAGGCAAGAGGAGATCGCGTTGCGATCCCTCCAGGGGTGATGAGCGACATGACCCGCTGGCCCCGCACGACCGCCATCTGTGTTGCGATCCCTCCAGGGGTGATGAGCGACAAGACCGCTCCCGGCACAGGTCAGGTGTCCGGCACGGGTTGCGATCCCTCCAGGGGTGATGAGCGACCCGAGAGTAAAGTCCCAGCTCAGAGGCGTCCTGAAGGCGGGTTGAGCGAGGGGTTTTGCAGCGGTCCGGCGGTAGTGCAGCGCCGCAGGTCAGAAGGGGTGCGATGGTGATCGTGTTGCTGTGACACCTGTTCTTCGTCTCCGCAGGCATTCCGGTCGTCGCTCTTCACCTGGTCAGGCTACGGCCTGCTGTGGGTCGTGACATGGTGGGCATGCGGATGTATGCCGACATGTTGTCTTCTGGTATGTGGACAGCCTTGAGGTCTGTGGGGTCCATGCTTGGTTGACGGCCGAAGAGAGCCCGGACGGTGGCATGGGGCCAACTGGGGGACTGGTTCAGGGGACGACTCGGTACGGCTACGAAGCCGCCGACATGGGGAGCCCTGGGGTGCGCTGACTCGGGTGATCTTGTTCGGTGAAACGGGGGCCATCTCAACCGCTCTGATGGACGGTCTTGGGGCGCCAGTCCACTGGTGGCATGTTGGTATTGCCGCACGGTTTGTGAGCAACGTAGATTCCTCTGGCTCCATGACCTCCGCTGTGGAGAGTGGTATCGAGAGAAGAGGTCAGGGCCGAGTCATGGTGCCATGGCCATGCGGGAGCTCTCCTAACGTTTGTTGCAAGTAACTAGGACTATGCAACTATGTTCAAGTTTGTCTGGGTTGTCGCTTGAGTCCTTTATTTGAAGTGAGCGGCTGTGTGTGGCGCAAATCCCGTATTGTCCGTTATTGCGCTTGTGCCTCTCCTGGGATGCGAGGTTCTTAGAGCAGGCTAACCGGAAACCTGCATCAGCGGTGTTCCAAAACTCCCTTAAGGGTCAGTCCTCCAAGAGGGTTGAGGAGGCGAGATGTCATCTGCGGGCATGAAGTCTTGCGGATCGGCATCGTAGCGCCCTCTCCGGAGGCGACCGCTGGCCGTCCATGGATGATCGGCGGCGCCTCAAAGGGGAATCCCCTGAAGATCTCGGCGAAGGTAATGGCTGCCTGCCCGCATGCTGACGGTGGGCGGACAGAAGCGTGATCACCTGTGGCCCTCTTGGGGTGTATACCAGTCGATCGTGGTGTTACGGGCGAGTATCTGTGCATTGGCCGTAACGGGCCACGAAGGTGTTGATCTTTGGAGTGCTCCCGTTTTTGTCGGATGCGGCTGCTAAGACTTCTCCAGGCAGCTCAAAGGGCTAGTCAGGAGGGCCTCTAAGGTGCGATTTCGGTTGGACGTTGCGGCCGACAGACCCGAGTTGGCCTGGCGCGATGTTCACGGGCCGGCTCGGGGAGTGGTGTACGGGCTGTTGAAGTCGCAAGACCCGGAGCTGTCTCAGCAACTGCACGACGTGGGATGGCAGGGGCATGCGCTTCGGCCGCTGGCGATCTCACCGCCGATCTTTTCGGGGGCCAAAAAGCGCAAGGGCGCGTATGCGACCTCTTCGAAGGGTTCGGTGTGGATCGGGTCGCCGGTTCCCCGGATCGCCGGCTGCCTGCTGGCCGCCCTGGCCGGCCGGCAGCACCTGCGGTGGGGTGAGGCGACCTTGCAGATCAAGGGAGTGGAGGTGGAGAACACACCGGACCACTCCTCGGGCGAGGCCGTGTTCGAGACCGTCTCCCCGGTGATCCTCAAGCACGAGGGGCGCTACCTGCTTCCCGGCGATGCGGCCTATGAGGAACGCCTGGTGCACAACCTCCGGCACAAGGCCGACGTGCTGGGCCTGCCGTCGGACGTGCGGGTGGAGGTGCTGGCAGCCGGGCCCCGGCGGCGCTTCGACGTCCAGGGCGCGATGCGGATCGGCGCGACGGTCAAGCTGAGCATCACCGCCGCGCCCAGGCTCTTGGACGCCATCTACGACTGGGGGCTGGGATTGGTGTCCATCCAGGGATTCGGGTGGATCCGGTGACCTCCGCGACGGTCGCCGAACCGGTGCTGACGCCCTCGGGCCATCCGCTGCAGCGCTGCGGCGTGTGGGCGGTGACGCTGCTGGCGGGAGGTGACCGTCCTGAGACGGTCACCGAAGACGACATGGAACGTGTCGTCGAGCGGCTGGTCGAAGACATCGTCACGGCGGCGACCGCCCCCAAGGACAGCGTCTCCTACGACTGGTGGAAGGTGCTGTTCGCGCTGTATCCCAACTCCAAACCCACCCATGCCAAACGGTCCCGGGACCGGGCCGTGCTGTATCCGCAGGTCGCGGAGCTGTTCGCGCCCGACCCGATGGGAGCGCCCCTGCTGCCCTGCACGTTCTGCGCGCGTCCCAGCGGCACGGTGTGGACCAAGACGAACCTGCCGATGTTCGAGTCCGAACGCGCGCTCAACACCCTGCCTCCCGGCGTGCCGGGCTGGCCGGTGTGCCGGGCGTGCCGGGTGGCGCTGTGGGCCATGCCTTATGGCGCGTGGGTGACCCAAGGGTCGGCGACCGTGCTGACGTGCGATGACACGGCCGTGGAGCAGGAGTTCGCAACCCGCAACCTGGTGCGGGCCGGCCGGATCCGTCAGCTCGGGTTCGCCGGGCTGAAGGCGGGGGCGGGCCCCGAGGCGGTCGTGGTGCGGGCGTTGCGGGAGCACGCCGCCGACTCCGGCGGGGCCTGCACGCTGTGGACGTTCAAAAACGACAACCAGGAGCCGTGGCTTCGGGTCACCGAGACCCGGCAGGGCATCGCCCGCTTCCTGCGGGCGATGCGGGCCGATGCGGACTGCCGGCACGGCTGGGCGGCCCTGCAGAGATCCATGCACCGCCGGGACCGGTCCGGCGCGGTGACCGTGGACGGCGCCACGGCCGCCGCCCGCACGCTGTTCGATCCCGTCGACGACGAGGAGCGCGACCGCCTGCCGCTGGAGCTGATGCGGCGCGCCCGCGACCCCGATGCCCTCAACCAGCGAACCTTGCGCGGCTGGCGCGCCTTGTGCCGGCTCTACCAGGAGGTGATGTACGACATGGACCCCGGTCGGCTCGACAGGGCCACCGTGATGCTGGCCGACTGGATCACCCAAGACGGCACGCGAGGCCGCTTCAACGAGTTCCGCCGCGCCGTCAACAGCGCCTATGACCTGCAGAAGCTGCTGATGAAGGCCAGCGCGCGGCTGTTTTTGGACGGCAGCGACAGGGTGCGGATCAACGACCTGATCCCGCTCCTGCAGGCCGAGGGCAACCAGGGCTGGCGGGTGCGCGGGCAGCTGTACTTCGACGTCCTGGACGAGCTGATCCGCCGCGGAGTGCGGATCGGCAAGAGCGACGACGAGGACGACCCGGCCAGTGAGGACGGCGAATACGACGACGGTGACGAAGGGGAGGAGTACGCCTGATGAGCTACCTGGCCGGGAAGATCGTGCTCGCGGTCACCGCGGGCGCGCCCAACAACGACAAGGGCGAGTCAACGACCGCGCCGGTCAAGAAGGCCCGCATCCGCGGCGAGTGGTATCCCTACATCTCGGCGCAGGCGTTCCGGCGCTGGCTGCGCGAGACGATGACCGCGCTGGGATCGGTCCCCTCTCCCACCGAGCGTGTCGGCAAGGCGCAGGGAAAGGCGCAAAAGGCCACCACCGCGGGCGACCCGATCACCTATATCGACGATGACCTCTTCGGCTACATGAAGGCCGGCCCCAAAGGGGACGACAAGGGCACCACGCTTCGCGACAGCCCGTTCATGGTGGGCACGTTCCTGTCGGTCGAGCCGGCCAAGCCCACCACCGACTTCGGGGTGATGTCCCGCGGCATCGACGAGCCCGTGCTGCACTCCCACGAGTTCTACACCGCCGACCTGGCCGCGCCGTTCCTGCTGGACCTGCCCCGGGTGGGCACCTTCACCCTCCCGGAGAAGAACGGTGTGGGACGTCCGAACTACCTGAGCGAGCAGGAAGCGCTGGCGGTGGCCGGAGCGGTCCAGATGGGCGCCGTGCCGGTGAAGTTCCGCGGCCAGCAGGCGGTGCGGCTGCCGCTGGAGATACGCCGGGAGCGGGTCGCGCTGCTGCTGGAGGCGTTGGCCGAACTGGTCGGGGGCGCCAAGAAGGCGATCCACTACGGTGACCGCACTCCCGCCCTGGTGGCGCTGGTCCCGATGGCCGGCGGGGTGAACCCGCTGGGATTCGTAGTGGACGGCGCCGAGGACGGCAGCGGGCTGCAAGTGCGGGCCGAGGTGCTCAAGCAGGAACTGGACGCCTGGCAGGGGGAGTGGGAGGCCCCCGTCCGCTTCGGCTGGCGGCCGGGCTTTCGGGAGCTGGTCCGCAAGGAGTTCGAAACGGACGCGGCCGACCTGATCGAGGCGGAGAAGGTCACCATCGGCCACCCCAGGGTGATGCTGCGGGAACTGGCCGCGGAGATCCGCGACGGCCGGCACGACGCCTGGTTCGACGACCCCGCGCGGTGAAAGAGCCCCGCATGGCGGCGGACATCGACCACATCACCGCACCCCATCGCGCTCTCAGACCCTGCCGGCATATGACCGGACGCGCCGCGCGCGGGCCGGGAAGAGGAGGACGCCATGCCGGATGAACGCAGGCCGATCGAGGCCGTCCGCGTGCAGCTGTATGCGCCCGTGGCCTCTTTCCGCGACCCGATGTTCCCCGGGGTGACCCGCTGCCTGCCGGTCCCTCCGCCTTCGACGCTGCGGGGGATGCTGGCCGCGGCCACCGGCCGTCCCGCCGAACCGGTCGTGCTGGGGGTGTGCGCCTACGCCGAGGGACGCGGCGTGGACACCGAGACCTACCACCCGATCGCGGCCGACGGCTCCAACCCCGCGATCGGCGGACGCGTCAGGCCGGGCAAGGGCGGCATGACGATCCGGGAGCGTCCATTCCTGACCGGAGTGCACATCACTTTGTGGGTGCCGATGCCCGACGGGGAACGGATCGCCACGGCGCTGCGGCGACCGACCTGGGGCCTGCGGCTGGGACGCTCCCAAGACCTGGTGCACGTCCGCTCGATCACCCGGGTCGAGCTGGTGCCCACCGACCGGGCCCGCATCGGCCACGCGCTGGCTCCCCGCGGCGGACATCAGGCGCCGCAGGCGAACCTGCTGCGGCTGGCCGACCACGTCAGCACCGACCGGCTGCGCACCGACTACGGCGACTACCTGTGGTGCGCCGAACCGCCGACCGATGTCCGCCCGGTGGCCGGCGCCTACCGGGACGGCGATCAAGCGGTCTGGCTGCAGGCGCCGCCAGCGCCGGAGACCGGCGACGACGGCGAGCTCGCCGGAGTTTTCGGCAAGTCCAAGGCCGCATCCAAGCTGGGACGTCCCGAGCTGCTGATCGAGCACAGTGTCACCGTGCGAAGCGCCGCCCAGGCGGTGGCCGAACGCATCGGCTCACCGGGAATCCTGGCCGACCGCCCGGGATTTTGGACCCAGGTGGAGATCGCCGCCCTGCTGCACGATGCGGGCAAAGTAGCCGAAGGCTTCCAAAACCAGTTGCGCCCCGGCGGCGAGCCCTGGGGGGAGCGGCACGAGGTGCTCTCCCTGGCCTACGCCGACCTGCTGACCCGGCACCTGCCCGAATCCGACCGCACCATGATCGCAGTCGGGGTGGCCTTCCACCACAGGCCCCTGATCTCGGCGAGCGGACGGGACCTGCGGGAGATGTATCCGCCCGAGGCGGCCTGGGAACGCAAGTTCGGCCGCGATCCGGACGCTCCCCCCACGCGCCCCCGCGTCCAGGTCACCCCGGCCCGCCACGCCGCGCTGCTGCGCTGGCTGGCCGCCCAGCTCGGCATCCCGCCCCCGGAACCGGACGGACGGCGGCTATGGGAGCTGGCCCGCGACGCCTTCGCCCGTCTGCACGCCGCCTGGCGCGGCCGGGTCCCTCCCGAAGACGGGCTGGTCGCGGTGCTGCTGCAAGGAGCGGTCACCCTGGCCGATCGGTCCGGCTCCGCGCACGTGCCCCTGCAGACCCACATGCCGTTGCCGCGCCGGTACATCACCACCCTCCCCGCCCCCTACCCCCACCAGCGGGCCGCCGCCGAGACGACCGGGCACCTGGTGCTGTGCGCCCCCACCGGCAGCGGCAAGACCGAGGCCGGGCTGGCCTGGGCCTCCCGGCAGCTCGACGACATGCCCGGCCGTCCCCGGCTGCTGTGGGTCCTGCCGTACCGGGCCTCCATCGACGCCGCCCGCGACCGGTTCATCAAAAGCCTGCTGCCGGCTCCCGGCCAGAAGAAGCCCGACATCGGCGTCCTGCACGCGACCGCCGCCCGGACCCTGCTGGCGCGGGCCACCACCGACGATTGCCCGCCCGGCCCGCGCCAGGCGCGCAAGGCACGCGACCAGGCCGCCGCCATGCGGCTGTTCGCGCAACGCATCCGGGTCGCCACCCCCTACCAGCTGCTGCGCGGCGCCATCGCCGGGCCGAGCCACTCCAGCGTGCTGCTGGAGCAGGCCAACGCGCTCATCGCACTGGATGAGCTGCACGCCTACGACCCGGCCACGTTCGGACGATTGTGCGCGGCCATGCGGCTGTGGCAGATGCTCGGCAGCCGGGTGGTCGTCTTGTCGGCCACCCTCGCCCCACCCATGATCGACCTGCTCAAGGACACCCTCGACCAGGTGACCGTGCATCGGGCGCCGCCGGGCACCGCCCCCGACCGGCACCGCCTGGTGCTGGACGACCAGCCGATCACCGCACCGCAGAGCCTGGACCGCATCCGCCGCTGGCTGACCGAAGGCCACAGCGTGCTGGTCGTGGCCAACACCGTCGCCACCGCCCAGCGCCTGTACCGCGAACTGGCAGGTCACGCCAGAGCCGTCCTGCCCGACGACCCGGACGCGGCGATCCTGCTGCACTCGCGGTTCCGGGCCGAGGACCGCGCCGCCATCGAACGGCGGATCAGCACGCGCCACCCCGAACGCGCCGTCGGTGAAAACACCCGCCGCGGCGGGCTGGTGGTGGCCACCCAGGTGCTGGAGGTGTCGCTGTGCCTGGACTTCGACCGCGGGGTCAGTGAACTGGCGCCGATCGAGGCGGTCGCCCAGCGCGCCGGCCGGGTCAACCGGCGCGGACGCCATCCCGACGGCGTGGTGGAGTTCCGCGTCCACATGCCCGAATCCGCCCTGCCCTACGAGGAGGGCGCGCTGGATGCGGCCCTGTCGGCGCTGCGGAACACGCCCAGCCCGGTGATCTCCGAACAGACCGTGGAAACCTGGCTCCGCCACGCCTACGACACCGAGTGGGGACGGCAGTGGGCGAGCCAGGCCGAGCGTTACCGCAAGGAGTTCTTCGAATCCTTCCTCACCTTCTGCGACCCCTTCCACGACCGCACCGAACACGCGACCGGCCTGGACGAGGCGTTCGACAGCATCGAGGTCCTGCTGGAAAGCGACGCCGAAGAGTACAGCCTGCGCTCCAGCGGCCCCCATGGAGACCCGCTTCAAGCCGCCGGGCTGCTCATCCCGCTGCGCAAGGCCCAAATCCACCGCCTCCACCGCAACGGACGGGCACACCTGGACCGGGAGCGGGCACGCCGCGAACGACGCCCGCCCCTGTGGCTGATCAACGCCCCCTACAGCGAAGAAACCGGCCTGGACCTCAGCGCCGAGGCCACGTCCCCGCGGCAACCGGAGACCGTCCTGTGAAGTCGCTTCCCCGCCCGGACGCCATAGGCGGAGTGCACATCAAGTACCTGCTGCACTGCCCCAGACAGCTATGGCTGTACTCACGCGGCTACCGTCCCGAGCAGCGCAGCGACGCCGTCGCCTTCGGGGAGGCCGTGGACGAGACCACCTACACCCGCCGCCGCGACATCGACCTCGGCGAAGCCAAGATCGACTGGGTCACCACCGGCGCGATCGTCCACGAGACCAAATCCTCCCGCCGGCCCTCCGACCAGCATCGCGCCCAGGTCCGCCACTACTGCCTGCTGCTGGAACGCCGCGGCGTCAACGTCCGCGGCGGCGTCATCCACTACCCCCTCATCCGCCGCAAGATCGACGTCCCCTGGGACGCCACCGCCCGTACCGAAGCCGAAACCACCGAACAACAGGCCCAAGAAGTGATCGCGGCTTTGCACATACCGCCCCGCCTGCCCCGCAGCCGGTGCCGTGGCTGCGCCTACAACGACTACTGCTGGGCGGAGGCATGAGCTCCGCCGCCCGCACCTACTGGCTCACCGAGCCCTGCCGGATCCGCCGCGAAGCAGGCAGCATCCGCATAGAACGCTCCGACCGCAGCCCCGTCCGCATCCCCATCACCGATATCCGGGACCTGGTCGCCTTCGACCACATCGACATCAACACCTCAGCGGTCTCCCTGCTGAGTCGGCACGGCGTGATCGTCCACATCCTCGACCACTACGGCAACTACGCCGGCGCCATCACCCCGGCCGAGGACTCTTCTTCCGCCCTCGTCCTGCGACGCCAGGTCGCCCTCACCGCTGACGACGCCACCCGCCTGTCCATCGGCCGCGCCCTGGTGGCGGCGGCCGCGGCCAACGTCGCCTGGGCCTTGGACACCGACCTGCTCGATGCGCCACTGGCCCGGCTGCCCGAACAACTGGACGGCTGCCGCGACACCGAGCAGCTCATGGGAATCGAAGGCAACTTCCGTCGTACCGCCTGGGAGACCCTGGACACCTTCCTGCCCCCATGGCTCCGCCTGCAAGGCCGCACCCGCCGCCCACCGGCCAACGCGGGCAACGCCTTCATCAGCTACCTCAACTCCATCACCTACGCCCGCGTCCTCACCGCTTTGCGCTGCACGCCTCTCCACCCGGCCCTGGGCTTCATGCACGCCGACACCGACCGCCGCCGCAACACCCTCGCCCTCGACCTGGCCGAACCGTTCAAGCCCTTGTTCGCCGAACGGCTCCTCCGCCGTGCCGCCGCCCAGAAAACACTCACCCCTGCGGACTTCGAAAGCGACGTCAACCACGCATCCCTCAGCAAGTCCGGCCGCAAGAAGGTCGCAGAGCTCATCCGAACCGAGCTCGCCACCACCGTCCACCACCGAGCCCTCAAGCGAAAGGTCTCCTACGAAGAGCTCCTCCACCTGGAGGCCCTCAAAATCGTCCGACTCTGCCTGGAAGGCACTCCCTACAAGCCGTTCCGCCCCTGGTGGTGACCGATGTTCGTCATCGTCGTCTACGACACCCTCGCCGAACGCAACCCCCGCGTCCTACGCACTTGCCGCCGTTACCTGCACTGGGTACAGCGCAGCGTCTTCCAAGGCGAACTCTCCGCAGCCCAGCACCGAACCTTCATCTCCGAGATCAAGCAACACATCGACCCCGGATACGACAGCGTCCTGATCTACCGGACCAGGACACCCCACCACATCGAAACCCAAACCCTCGGCCAGACCCTTGGCAACACCGACCCCGTCCTGTAAGAAGAACCTTCTGACCTGCACATCTGCACTACCGCCGGACCGCTGCAAAAACGCCCGACCAACCTCCCTGCGAGATGCCTCTGAGCTGCGACTTTACTCTCGGGTCGCTCATCACCCCTGGAGGGATCGCAACGTGGGCCGGATATCGGAGTCCTGCGGGTTGGCAAGGATGTCGCTCATCACCCCTGGAGGGATCGCAACAGGCGAGACGCTCGGCGTATTCGGCGCCGACTTCAACGTCGCTCATCACCCCTGGAGGGATCGCAACTTGGGGTCGACCACGTCCGGACCGGCGCCCTGTTGTCTGGTCGCTCATCACCCCTGGAGGGATCGCAACCACTGCCAGGCGTACATGGGGTCGTCGACGCCGGGGAGTCGCTCATCACCCCTGGAGGGATCGCAACGCCGGACCGAGGCTCCGGCCGAGGCCGCCGAGGCGCTGGTCGCTCATCACCCCTGGAGGGATCGCAACGCCGACGGGTGCAGCTCCGGCCACTGCTGCGCCTGCTGGTCGCTCATCACCCCTGGAGGGATCGCAACCGGGCGGAGCGGGCCGGGGCGGTGCCGGTCAGCACGTCGCTCATCACCCCTGGAGGGATCGCAACCGGCCTGGCCGGCGGCCGCCCTGGTGATCGCGACGTCGCTCATCACCCCTGGAGGGATCGCAACCTCGGTGGCGTCTGCGCGGCGCTCGTCTCGCCGCTCGCGTCGCTCATCACCCCTGGAGGGATCGCAACGCGGGCAGCGTGCCCTTGCGGTAGGCGACCTCCCGTCGCTCATCGCCCCTGGAGGGATCGCAACATGGTGATGCTGGACGCCGCCCGCCGCAGCACCCGTCGCTCATCACCCCTGGAGGGATCGCAACCCGTCCCAGTCCTGGAGCAGGATTTCACAGTCTCCGGGGTCGCTCATCACCCCTGGAGGGATCGCAACTCCACAGCGGGCGGGGAGATCAGCAACGCCCCCAGCGTCGCTCATCACCCCTGGAGGGATCGCAACTCCACAGCGGGCGGGGAGATCAGCAACGCCCCCAGCGTCGCTCATCACCCCTGGAGGGATCGCAACTAGGTGCCCCACATGCGCAGGATGTCGCCGGTGCCACGTCGCTCATCACCCCTGGAGGGATCGCAATCAGATCAGCGAGCGGGACCAGCCGCAGCGCCGGGCGTCGCTCATCATCCCCGGAAGGATCGGAGCACGCTAAGACCTGTAGACATCGGTGATTCAGCGGCTACTCATCCTCCCTGGAGAAGCCGCGACTCGGAGTCGCTGATGTTATTGAATAGACTGGATTTTCCAGTAATTTAACTACTCTAATTTATTGGCACGGGTGGATTGGTCTGGTGTTTGTGAATTTTGCTGGAATGAATGATTTTTGTTCAATTTGGATGTTCTTTGGGTGTTGAATTTTTCTGGCGACTAGATGGTTGCTTGTGAATATTGATTCAGGGTGGGGTTAGCGCTTCCAGCTTGTCGTTTCCGCCGCTGGGTTACTCGGCAGTGGTCAGGTCTTCGATGTGGGGAGTGATAGCTCCAGAGCGGTTTCAATGTGTTCGGCGGTGGGTTCGGAGAGGCCTGCGAGGTCGCTGATTGTCCAGGCGATTCGGGTGATCCGGATGGCTGTTCGTATTGACAGTGATCCTGTCTGGATCGCTGCTTCGAGAGGGCGTAGGGCGGCGGTGGATGGCATGAAGTAGCGGCGCATTTGGTGGAGAGGGATGTGGCCGTTCTTGGTCCACGAGGTGTTGGCCAGTCTGCTGGATGCGCGGGCGCGGGCCTCGGCGATGCGGGCTGTGGCCTGAGCGGTTGTGATGTGGGCGGGTGTGAGTAGTGGGGTTTGGGACGACAGGTCGTCGAGGTTGAGGGTGAGGTCGATGTTGTTGCCGAGGCGGCTGAGCAGGCGGTCGAGGTAGCGAGTGCGGTGCTGGGGGTCGCATTCGCAGGTCGTTTGGCAAAGGGCGCTGCAGGGGCAGGGGGCGGTGGTCAGGACGAGCTGGATGTCGGCGGGGAAGCGGGTGATCGAGCCGCTGCGGGTGACGGTGATTTGACGGTCGTTGAGGGGTTGGCGGAGCAGCTCCAGGGCGCTGGTGGGGAAGTCCGCGGCGTTTGCCGGATGGAGGATTCCTTGGTGGGCGAGGGCGATCTCACCGGGTAGGGCGGGGCTGCTCGCGTTTCCGCATAGGGAGTCGGGGGTGCTGGTGGGGGCGGGGGAGCGGTAGGGCGGTCGGGTGATCAGTGGATCGTGCGGGTTCACGAGTCCGGCGGCGGAGTGGATCGCTGTGGCCTCCAGGGCGGCGGCAGGGGTGAGATCGGGGAGGAGCGGCGGCAGTGCTCGTCCATATCGGGCCGGGTTCTGGCGGCCGGTGATCAGCAGGTGGTGACCCCCTGCAGCGGCTACTTGCAGGGCCAACGCGGCGGCTTCGGGGAGGCGGAGGTCTGCAAGGTCGGGGAAGGTGGGCTTTGGCGCAGGGGGCGCTGCGGGGGTGCGGGGTGCGGAGGGTGGTGTTCCGGTGGTGAGCCAGGTGATGACCTCGGTCAAGGTGTCGGCCGCGATCACCTGCAGTCCGGGTGGGAGGCCGGCTTCGGCGGCGTTGGCGTGAGCGACGACGATGGCCGAGCAGCCTGCTTGGGCTGCGGCCAGGGCCGTGGGGGTCATCGCTCGCACGGGACGCAGCGAACCGTCCAGGCCGAGTTCGGCGGCGAAGACGACTTTTGACAGGGCCGCAGAGGGGATGGCCTCGTCGTTCGCGGCGAGTGCGGCGACGGCGATCGCCAGGTCGAACGAGGAGCCGTGTTTGGGCAGGGAGGCGGGCAGCAGGCTCACGGTGATCTGGCCATGTGACCGGTGCAGGCCTGCGTTGATGATGGCGGCTTGGATCCGGTCCTGGGTCTCGCGCGCGGTGGCGTCGGGGAGGCCGTGCAGGTGCAGGCTCGAGGGTCCTTGGACGGCTGAGGCTTCGATGTCCAGGAGGAAGCCCTCGATACCGATCACCGCGATGGCGTGTGTAGTGACAGTGGGCATGGGTGTTCCTTCCGGTCGGGTGTTGCAGAAACCGATTGATTGGCGGCCGGGTGTGTCGGTGCCGCTGCGCTATGGGCGGCTTGGCAGCCAGGCGCCCGGCCTCACCGCGTGCCGCTAAGCCGTGCCAGGTAGGCCGGCCGCAGATGTTTGAGCGCCCGCACTCAAGCAGTCGTGGCAGAGCTCAGCTTCTCGGCAGTGGTCAGGCAGGCGTGGTTTGCCTTCGTGGCTTTGGTGCCGGGGTCTGGAGGTCCTCCCACGGTGCTCTGGCACCTGGCAGGACGGTTCTCCGCGTGAGCCCGGCCAGGGCTTGGGCTGGTGGAGGTTGCCGGTGAGGCCATGAGCTGGGGCCGCAGCGCCATGAGGACCTTGCCTCATGCGGTGACCTGCGGGGCAAGTAGCCGTGATCGCCGGTAAAGGCCACCGCGACGGCGAGAGGTCCCTGTACGGCCGATCGAGGGAGGGCGCAGTGGGAAACCGGTCGCTCCCCGCTGAGCTCTCGTTCTGCAAACGGTGGAGTGCCCCCACGTTCGACGGCCCTCCACCGGGAACAGTTGATCAAGCGGCTTCGATGCGGCCCTTGGCCTGGGCTCCCTTATCGGGACTCTCTCCGTCTTCCACCTCGGCGATCTCGCCGGCCGTTTCGTCAGCCGCCTGCGGCTCTGGCTCTGCCTCTTGCCGAGGCGGTACGGCCTCGTGAGCCGAGGATGGGACGGCAGGGGCGCCCGCAGCGGGAACGGCGTGCTGCAGCCCTTGCTTGCCGGCCTCGGTTAGGTGCTCGTCGCACTCCTGGGCGGCCCTGTCCACCGGCTGTTCAGTGTCGTTTCCGCCGATGAGAACGTCGGCCGGATCATCACCCCGGTAGGGGACACCATCGGCGACGGCCCTTTCGATCGGGCTGGGCTCATAGCCGTGCTTGGCCCCGATCTCGGCGACGAACCGCAGCCACGCCCCGGCGTCCTCACGCGAACAAGGGCTGTACTTGTCCTCGCGCCAGGTGTGACGACGCTCCCCGTCCCCGGTGATCTCCCGCTCATAGGCCGCGGCGATCGGCGCCAGCGCGATCATCCACAAACCCGGCAGGGTGCTCTTGGCCACCGTGTCCGCCGTGGGACCGCCGAAGGCGGCGAACATCCCCGAATGCCGGACGCCGCCCAGCGCACGGCGCAACGGCTCGGGCATCGTGACGAGCTGCTCGGTCACGAACCGGGCAATGGTCCCCGCGACGTTCTTGGGCGCCGTCTTCCGGGCCAGGAACTCCTCCAGCCACGCCTGGCGGACCTTGCCGGCCGCCTCCCACGCCTTGTTCCCCTCGATGACGATCTTGCGTTCCGTCCCGGACGCAGGCCCGGGGAGCGCATCAGGGACGGCGGCGGCAGGCCCGGACGGGCCGGCGGTATCGGTTCCGGCGACCATGTGGCCGTGCCTGGCCGGGTCCGTGCAGTAAAAACGCGGGACGGCGTCGCCCCATGGGGGAACCCACGCGATCGCACCGGGACAGCCGGCGTGCCCCTCGGCGGTCATCGCCTCCTCACCGTCCATCAACTGGTGCAGCTCCACGGCACCCGCGGGACGATCGACGACGACCGTGACCCCTGCCTCCTCCAGCTCGGCGACCACCTTGGCACGGTGGGCCTTGGCCTCCCGCTCGTCCAGCAGCCGCTGCACGGTGTACTTCAGCGGGCTGTAACGGTTGCGGGCGATCACCTCCATCGCCTCGGGATCGTCCTCGAACGGCTTGAGCAGCGCCAGCTCCTCCAGCGTCCACTCGTAATCCATCCCGGCGGCCAGTTCCTTGGCGCGGGCGCTCAGGCTCCCCGCCCGGATTCCGGCCTTGACCTCGGCGGCCGACAGCCCGGTGGCCTTGCGAATCTCGGTCTTGGTCATCACCTTGGACGCCGCGAACAGCGCCGCGGCCTCCTCCTGCACCGACAGGTCCCTGCGGAAGCGGGAGGAGATCAGCATGTGCAGGTACTGCAGCGCCTCATCGTCGGCGGTGTCGGCGGAGAAGAAATACGGCACCGCGTCCAGCCCGACCTTCCGCGCGGCGTCCAGGCGGATGTTGCCGTCCACCACCCGGTACCCGCCATCGGGATCCACGGTGATCTCCAGCGGGACGATGATCCCGGCCGTGGCGACCGACCGGCAGAACGCCTCATCGGCCTGCTTGTCCTCGCGGACGTTGCCCGGGTGGGCCGTCAACAACTCCACCGGGATCATCGGACGCTCGGTGTACTCCGGCTCCCGGTCGTTCCCCTCGCCAGAACCGGTACCGGCGGGAACCTGCCGGTCTGGGCCGGCGGCATCGGGCGCGGCGGTGACTTCGGCCATGTGCTCTCCCTGACTCACGCCGGGTTGGCCTGAACACCGCGGGGATGCGGTGCCCCGGGGACACAAGGGAGCAGGTCCCCGCCCGGCTCAAGGCGCCCGCGCCGCACGCGGCCGGGAACGCACACCGGCGGTCCGGCCCGGCCAAGATGTTTCCGACGAAGGAGGAAAGATCTCTGGCAAGGGCCGGAACGAGCGCAGCGAGAGCCGGTTGCGGGCACGGCAAGGGCGGCGCAGCCTGACCGGGCCGGGCGGGGATCCTTGTGCGCGCCGAGGCCAGAGCAGCAGCATCATGACCGGGGAAAACCGCGACCAGCAGGGGAGACCCTGCATGGCGAAGCCCGGTAGCACATCGCACGCCGGGCTTCACATGAGGCAGGTCTCACTCGTCTCGAAGGATCAGGGGCCAATGTTTGATGGTGGCGAACACCGGCGTCGCAGGCCCTGCGTAGGCGCGCCGAGAAGGTTGTGCTCGATCTATTCGGCCGCCTCATCTTCATCCAAGCCCACCGCAGGGGACCTGCAGGCACAGTGCCAGGTCGTAGACGGCGACGGCGCGGCGGACCTGGCCGAACCACCCCCTCAGCCAGCCTGATCAGCGCATTCTCGAACCCGCCCGCCGGCAGCGCCTCACCGTCGCTGCATTCGTCCAGCAGATCCCGGATCTCCTCAAAAGAGGCCTCAACCATGCCCGCCGTCTGTTTTCCGGCGACACCTTGCCGATCCTTACGGTCCTGGGGCGACATCGACAGCGGCAGGCCGCTTTTGACGTCGAACGACTGACCGGCCAGCGCCGCCGCTTTGACCTGGCTGTGGAACCTCTTGGCTGGAGAGACCGGCTGCGAAAGCTCCTGCCCCTGCGCTGGCCGGCGATGTTCCAGCACGCCCAGTGCACTAGGCCACCCGCCTTTCCCCGAGTGCGGATCCACTTGCAGACACACTTTGTAGGTGACTCCGCGCCGACCGCCGCGGCCACGGGATGCCTGCCGTCCAAAGGACGATGCGTTCGTGTTGAGACAGCCTCCTTGTACTGACCTCTGACCTGGGTGAAGTCATGTTTGGAATCATGACTGCCCACCTGGGCAAGCCAGTGCCTACCCAGGAGAAACTCCTGACGCTCTGCCCGCACAAGAAGAACCGCGAGGGGCTGGCAGGAAGTTAGCGAGATAACGCACTGTCCCCGCTTACCTGGGAAGCACGCACCCTCGATTCGAGCAAGCTTGGCTCTGTCCAGACCACCCCCGCCTGTGCAGGGAGAACAGGGCAAAAGCTAACCCCCTGGCTACAGAAGGCGGACCACCCCCGCCTGCGCGGGGAGAACCCCTGAAGCCCGAAGGAGGACCCGTGGCGCAGCGGACCACCCCCGCCTGCGCGGGGAGAACCGCGCCCTCGGGCTGACCGGACAGTTGGACATCGGACCACCCCCGCCTGCGCGGGGAGCACGTAGTTCGATGAATTCTTCAGGGGTGCAGTAGAGGACCACCCCCGCCTGCGCGGGGAGCACCTGAACGCCCGCATCCGCGCCCGGCGTACCGACGGACCACCCCCGCCTGCGCGGGGAGCACGGCGGCGAACCGACCACTCCCGTGCCCGACCACGGACCACCCCCGCCTGCGCGGGGAGCACTGTTGCGTTTCCAGGTTCTCCCAGCTCAGACGCGGACCACCCCCGCCTGCGCGGGGAGCACTCGATCCGGCCGCCCAGCACGCGCCGCCGGTACGGACCACCCCCGCCTGCGCGGGGAGCACCCAGCAAAGAAGCCCTTGGCGGCGTCGGAGAACGGACCACCCCCGCCTGCGCGGGGAGCACGGTGCTGTCCACCGCCGGCGGGGCCACCAGCTCGGACCACCCCCGCCTGCGCGGGGAGCACGGAGCCGTCGTCCTCGGCCCCCCTGAGACCACCGGACCACCCCCGCCTGCGCGGGGAGCACCTGCTAGGCGGTGGGATCGCCTAGTGGGGCCGCGGACCACCCCCGCCTGCGCGGGGAGCACGGCACGTAGCCTTGTCGGTCATGGGGGTTGTCCGGACCACTCCCGCCTGCGCGGGGAGCACGCGGGCTTCGAAGCCGAACGCGGTGACTAGGTCGGACCACCCCCGCCTGCGCGGGGAGCACAGAGAGCACCACCGGCACACCGTGTCGCCACGCGGACCACCCCCGCCTGCGCGGGGAGCACATCGCATCCTGCTGCAAGGTGCGAGTGAACCGCGGACCACCCCCGCCTGCGCGGGGAGCACGGCCTGCGGGATGCGTTTGATGTTGGCGAGGACGGACCACCCCCGCCTGCGCGGGGAGCACTACGACTATGTGGAGCTGGAGGACGAGGTCGGCGGACCACCCCCGCCTGCGCGGGGAGCACCCGCGAACTCCCCTGACCGTCCATCCCCACGCCGGACCACCCCCGCCTGCGCGGGGAGCACTAGGGATGCCGCGCTCGTTGAAATCGGCGCAGAGGACCACCCCCGCCTGCGCGGGGAGCACCAGACCCGCATCGTCTACTCCACCCGCGTCGGCGGACCACCCCCGCCTGCGCGGGGAGCACTCCCGCAACCGCTGCCGTAGCTCCTCCCGCTGCGGACCACCCCCGCCTGCGCGGGGAGCACCTGGCCGTGACGAACATGGTCAGCGAGAACACCGGACCACCCCCGCCTGCGCGGGGAGCACATCTTGGTGCAGTCGAAGGTGTCCGGCTCCACCGGACCACCCCCGCCTGCGCGGGGAGCACTCCAACGCGGTCCGGGCCCGGTCCCACCACTGCGGACCACCCCCGCCTGCGCGGGGAGCACACGACGTGATGAGCGGCGGGCTGTTGGCAAATCGGACCACCCCCGCCTGCGCGGGGAGCACGGCCGTGTATGTACGGGACCGGCAGCCGTTCGTGGACCACCCCCGCCTGCGCGGGGAGCACTGCCACGCCGCGGAGCGTGATCCCCTGAGCCACTGGACCACCCCCGCCTGCGCGGGGAGCACGCGCCGCAGCATTCGCGATGATCCGACCAGTGCGGACCACCCCCGCCTGCGCGGGGAGCACAGGACCCCGGCGAAGACGACCTGTGGCAGGATCGGACCACCCCCGCCTGCGCGGGGAGCACTCGAGAGATGCGCACCGGACCAAACTCGCCGAAGGACCACCCCCGCCTGCGCGGGGAGCACCTCGCCGAATTCCGCGATCCCATACGGGGCCTCGGACCACCCCCGCCTGCGCGGGGAGCACCAGTGTCAGGCGGTAGGCTGCACCGATCTCCGCGGACCACCCCCGCCTGCGCGGGGAGCACATCGTCAAGAATTTCCTCGGCGGCCTAAAGAACGGACCACCCCCGCCTGCGCGGGGAGCACCGCGGGTGCGGCTGCGTGGGTCGCCTAGCGCCCGGACCACCCCCGCCTGCGCGGGGAGCACAGCTCATGAGTGACCTGCATCAGGAAGCCATACGGACCACCCCCGCCTGCGCGGGGAGCACGCCGATCAGAACGCGGCGATCACGGCCGTGAGCGGACCACCCCCGCCTGCGCGGGGAGCACTGGGCGCCCCGGCTGGTCCCCGGGGCGTTCTGCGGACCACCCCCGCCTGCGCGGGGAGCACGGCGCCACGCTCGCCGTCGACAGCTCGGCGTACGGACCACCCCCGCCTGCGCGGGGAGCACCCATGCGCGGGCCCGCCCCGAGGTTGCAAGTACGGACCACCCCCGCCTGCGCGGGGAGCACCCCGTGTGGCTGTCCCGCCACTCAGGGAACGCCGGACCACCCCCGCCTGCGCGGGGAGCACCGCGGCAAGCACGCTTTTCGCGCAGCGTCAGGCGGACCACCCCCGCCTGCGCGGGGAGCACTTGTAGAGGACCCTCCGCCGCAGGGTGACCGGCGGACCACCCCCGCCTGCGCGGGGAGCACTGCATCCACCAGCAGCAGTCCGCACCCCAGCCCGGACCACCCCCGCCTGCGCGGGGAGCACGAGCGCACATCATCCATGCTGTCGCCGTAAGCCGGACCACCCCCGCCTGCGCGGGGAGCACGGGAAGCGGGAGAGGTACTCATCAAGGTGCTCCGGACCACCCCCGCCTGCGCGGGGAGCACTGTCTGGCCGACGCCGAAGACTTCCTCGGCCACGGACCACCCCCGCCTGCGCGGGGAGCACGCCTCCTCGCGGGCCTCGGCGGCCCGCAGCGCCGGACCACCCCCGCCTGCGCGGGGAGCACGACGTAGAGAGGGGGCTGGACATGTGGGCGAAGGGACCACCCCCGCCTGCGCGGGGAGCACCGCACCCACGCCTGCACATCCAGACGGCGCACCGGACCACCCCCGCCTGCGCGGGGAGCACTGACCGGGCGGGGCGACGGCCTGGGTGGCCTGAGGACCACCCCCGCCTGCGCGGGGAGCACCTCGCGCCCCACACCGACGGCCAGGCAGACCCCGGACCACCCCCGCCTGCGCGGGGAGCACAACGCTCGCCGCAGGGCGTGCACCTCGGCGGCCGGACCACCCCCGCCTGCGCGGGGAGCACACCGAGGCTCAATTCAAGCGGTTCACTCGCACCTGGACCACCCCCGCCTGCGCGGGGAGCACGAAGAAGACGAAGGGTGAGGGCTGATGCCCACCGGACCACCCCCGCCTGCGCGGGGAGCACGGCGACCCGTCGGACGCCTCCGCCCCCTCCGTCGGACCACCCCCGCCTGCGCGGGGAGCACCAACCTTTCGAAGTGCGCCTGGTTGTCGCCGCCGGACCACCCCCGCCTGCGCGGGGAGCACCGTAGGGGCCGGACAGGTTGCTCGGGTCGAACCGGACCACCCCCGCCTGCGCGGGGAGCACTCGTACTGCTCCTCGCCCAGCATGGCCTGGGCCGGACCACCCCCGCCTGCGCGGGGAGCACCCGGCGTCCAGCAGCCCGACCAGGGCCGTCCCCGGACCACCCCCGCCTGCGCGGGGAGCACGATGTCTACGTCGGTCAGCGGCCCAAACCCTACGGACCACCCCCGCCTGCGCGGGGAGCACCCCTTGCTGACCTGGGATTATAGGGCGGCGTTACTGATTTGTGACCTTGTGGATTGGAGTGAAGGCTGGACTGGCACGAGAGGGAGTCTATGCATCTTGGCGATTTTGTCGGTGGGGTGTGATGCAGTTGTCTCGAAGCCAAAGATGTGAGTTGCGAGACGGGGGTCGTATCTATGGGCGGCCTTGGTGGGGAGGCTCTGCGGTCCGTCGATGCGCGGTTGTGGGGGAAGCGAGATGGGCTGCCGGGGCCTTATCCGGTGGTCTGCCATCTCATCGATACAGCGGCGATTGCCGGGGCGCTCTGGGATGTGTGGACCGCTGGGCTGGGGGTCTTGCGTGCGGATGTGCTTGGTGAGCGCGTCGCTGCGCATATGAGGAGCCTTGTCTGTTTTTGGGCCGGTTTGCACGATATCGGTAAAGTGTCGCCGTCGTTTCAGGTGCTGGTCGGTGACCTTTATCAGAAACTGGTCACAGAGGCTTCGGAGTACGAACAAGACGAAGCGATATCCGGTTTGCGTCATAACGAGGTGACGCAATGGGTGCTGGTTGAGATCTTCCGGGCGCTGGGTTATCCGGCCGCTGACAGTGCACGCCGGGACGTCGGGCATCAGATCGCTCAGTTGCTCGGCGGGCATCATGGGCGGTTCTGTGCCGCGATGAGGCGTCCGGAGCTGCGGGCCCCCCGGTCTCGTCCCGGCGTAGGCAGGGGTGTGTGGGAGGAGCAGTGCCGGGCGCATGCGGCTGTGCTCCGAGAGCTGACCGGTGCCCGGGAGGTGTTGCGGGAGCGTCTTCCGGTGCCGGTGGCGGTCGTGGTGCTCGGCATCGTGATCGTGGCGGACTGGCTGGCCAGCCAGGAGTCGTTCATCGTCGCGCGGATGCCGGGGGAGGGGTGGGAGGCGTCCCCGGAGGAGCTGCGGGCTCACTGGGAGCGGGCGGTGGCCGATGCGCCGCAGGTGGTGCGGGACGCGGGGCTGGGGCGCGGCCTGCTGGAGGACCGGACCTTCCGGGAGCTGTTCGGCTTCGATGAGCCGAACCCGTTGCAGGCCTCGGTGATGAAGGAACTGCCCGAGCTGGTCAACGGTCCCGGCCTGGTGCTGTGCACGGCCCCGCCGGGCGACGGCAAGACGGAGGCGGCCCTGTATGCGGCGGGGGTGCTGGCCCGCGCCTGCGGTGCCAACGGGCTGGGGTTCTGCCTGCCGACGATGGCGACGACCGACGCGATGCACAAGCGGGTCTCGCGGTTCGCCCGGCGGGCGCTGCGGGAGGACGCGGCGCTGACCAAGGTCCACAGCATGGCCTGGCTGTCGTCGGACGCCGCCGGGGACGCGGCCGCCGGTGCGGCCGGCGGCGACGCGGTGATCACCGATGCGGAGGCCTCGACGGAGGCGGCGCAGTGGCTGCACGCCGGCCGGCGGGGACTGCTCGCTCCGCTGACCACCTTCACCATCGACCAGGGGCTGACCGGGGTGCTGCCGGTGAAGTACAACGTGCTGCGCCTGATGGCGATGGCGGGCAAGGTCGTGGTGATCGACGAGGCCCACTCCTACGACGCCTGGATGCACGCCTTGCTGCTGCGGTGGCTGGAGTGGCTGGGCGCGCTGCGGGCCCCCGTGATCCTGCTGTCGGCCACGCTCACCGGCGCCGCGGCGCGCTCCCTGGTCGAGGCCTACCTGCGCGGCGCCGGGCACACGGTCCCCCAGGAGCTGCGGCCCTGCTATCCGGGGTGGCTGTTCGCCGACGCCGTGACCGGTACCGTCCACCCTCCCCGGGAGGTGACCAGCGAACGGGAACGCGCCGTCGCCTTCGAGATGGTTCCGGTGCGGCGCGGTAAGGACCCGTCCCGGCCGGGGCATCGGCTCGCGGTCATCAAGGACCTGCTGGCCCAGGTGGTCAACGGTGACCGCGGATGCGTCCTGGTGTGCTGCACCACGGTCCCCGAGGCCCAGGACACCTACCGGTACCTGGCCGACTGGTTCCGCCGCGTGGCGGAAGAGGGCGGACGGCCCCCCGAGCTGCGGCTGCTGCACTCCCGCTACCGGGCGCGCGACCGGGCCGCGATCACCGAGGCCTGTGAACGGGACTTCGGCAAGGAGGGCGGGCGTCCCCGCACGGTCCTGGTCGCCACGCAGATCGTCGAGCAGTCGCTGGATTTGGACTTCGACCTGCTCATCACCGACCTGGCGCCCATGGCGCTGCTGCTGCAGCGCTCGGGCAGATGCCAGCGGCACCGCGACGGGCGCATCGACCTGCACCGGGAGCGCCGCCCGGACTGGGCCGGCGCCGCGCCCCGCGTGATCGTGCTGAATCCGGTGGACGACCAGGGGGAGTTCGCGGTGCCCGAGGAGTGGGGCGGGGTCTACGACGAATCCCTCCTGCACCGCACCAGCAGGCTGCTGCACGCACGCGGCGCCGAGCCGGTCCAGATCCCGGGCGATGTGCAGGCCCTGGTCGATGCGGTCTACGCCGAGGACTTCACCTCGGTGGTCGCGCTGGACGAGGCCAATGCGCGCCGGATCGTCCGAGCGGACGGTGAACGCCTCGGCGGTGAGGCCGCCCAGCGGCAGACCGCCGACCTGGTCATGATCTGCTCGCCCCGCGACGGGAAGCTCCGCGACCTCCGCAATCTCAGCGAGGCTCAGGCCAAGGTGAGTTCGGCGTGGCTGACCACCCGCCTGGGGGCCGACTCTGAGCGCCTGGTGTGCGTCTATGAACAGAGCCCCGGCGTGTGGACGTTGGACGAGACCGGCCGGATTCCCGTGCCGGGGATGGAGGGGCGGTCACGGGTGACCCGTGACCAGGCGCGTCTGATCGCCGAGTACATGATCCCGGTCCCTGGCCGGTACTGCGGCGAGGAGGCCGAGCTGCTGGAGCCGCCGCCTTCCTGGGATAAGAACGCCGTGCTGCGTGACTGGAAGCTGCTGCCGATGCGGCGCGCCTCCGACGGCGGCTGGTATGGGCGGCTGCGGCCAGGTCAGGTGACTTATCAGGCGAATGTGGGACTTCAGATGCTCTACCCGTGACAACCTTGCTAGATTAGAGGCATCCGAGATGCCCCTAATACCTGCCTCTGGGGCACCTCGGTGGACCCCCGCCTTCGCGGGGAAGTGCCGAAGCTGCGGATTCTCTGCCCGTGACAACCGGGCCACCCCCGCTGAGCAGGGAATTCAAAGCTTCGGCTAGGGCCGCTCTCGCCCGGCTGAGGCGGTGGCTACCTCCTCACTCTCACCGCACCCGAGCGGGAGCCCTCACCCCTGATGGCCTGAGTTTTCCGCAGGAGAACTCAGGCGACGTCCACCGGACGAGCCGTCTCCCGCCACTACGGGAGGTTCCAGAGCAGCTTACTGAACCTTTTCGGTCTGCCGTTTTTAGAGGTCACGGACGAGGGACTGGGAACCGCGGCGCTGTGGCGCCCGGGACCTCAGGTGAGCCGTGCGCTGTAAAGGCTCGGCGCCCTCCCATCCCTTGGCGGCAGGTGCTGAAAACGGTTCGCCGACCGGTCTCCTGACCTAGGAAAGGGGCGTTCGTGGCATCGGACGTCAGTTTCGACTTGGCACTGGAGCCATGGGCGGAGGTCCGCTGGAAAGAAGCCGGACCCGACCGCCCGTCAAGGCTCGGCCTGCGGGACCTGCTCGTGCACGCCCATGAGATCGAGGCGCTGGCCATCACCCCTCCGCCCGCCCTCTCGGCGATGTACCGGCTGCTGTATGCGCTCACCGCCCGCGTCACCGGGCTGGACGAGAACCCCGACGGGGACGGGGACTGGCTGGACCGGCGCGCGGAGATCTTCGGCGAGCCCTTGGCCCCCGACGCCGTCGATGCCTACTTCGCCGAGCATGAAGGCAGGTTCGACCTGTTCCACCCGCAGCGGCCGTTCCTGCAGGACCCCAGGCTGGCCGATCCCGCGGTGTGCCCGAAGAGCGCCGGCGTGAACAAGCTGGTCCTGGGACGCCCCGCCGGCAACAACTCGGTGTGGTTCGGGCACCACTGGGACGCCTCGCCCATCCCCGTCCCCACGCCCGACGCCTTTCTGTCCCTGCTGGTCTGGCTTTACTACGGCCCGTCCGGGCGCTGCTCCACCCGCACCCACGCCGACGTCACCGCCGCCGATGTGTCCGCCGGCCCGTTGCGGGGGAGCCTGTCCTACCACCCCGAGGGCGACACCCTGCTGGAGACCCTGCTGGCCGGGCTGACCCCGCCGCCCGAAGGCCTGCGCAGAGCAGACGACCCCTGCCCCTGGGAACTCGCTGACCTGCCCGACCCGCTGGCCCCGCCGCGCACCCCCAACCCTTACCCCGGTCCCTGCACTCGCCTGACCGGCGGCTGGCAGCATGCGTTGCTCCTGGTCCCCGACGACACCGGGCGGCACGTCACCGACGCCTACATCACCTGGGGTCACCGCGGGAAGCTGCCCTCCACCAACGACGCCTATGTGATCTTCCAGATCAGCAAGCAAGGCAACCTCTACGCGCGCCCCGCCGATGCGGGACGCGCCCTCTGGCGCGACCTGGACGGCCTGCTGGATCTGCCCACCACCGCCACCGGCACCCAGCCCCGGCGCCCCGCCGTGTTCGGCACCGGCCTGGATGATCTCGGCTCGTTCAAGGTCCGCGCCCTGGGCTTCGAGCAGGACGGCAAGACCAAGGACATCCAGTTCATCTCGGCCGTCACCCCGCCGCTGCTCTTCCGCATCAACGACGAGGACCTCGCCACCGCCCGTCGCATCGGCGACATGCGGACGGCGGGGGAGCTGTACGGCGGCCGCCTCGAGTACGCCGTCAAACGCGCCTGGGCGGCCGTCGTCGATGACAAGCCCAAGGACTGCGCCTGGGCGGAGCACGCCGCCGCCGCGTACTGGCCGAAGGCGGAAGAGATCTTCTGGACGCGGCTGCGCAACCAGGACTACGACCGGCACTGGCAGTCGTTCCGCCGCGTGGCGATCTCCGTGTTCGACCAGATCACCCGGGATCACGCCCGCGGCGCCCGCACCGCCCGCGCCATCGAGGAAGCCCGGCTGGAGCTTTACGGCGGCGCCCGCAAAGCCAAGCGGAAGGACCGCCGTTCCACCTCATCGTCTTCGACCGCTCAGCAGGAAGCCATGACCGCCCAGCAGACAACCGCCGTCCATCCGTCCTTGGAGAGACCCCGCCGCTTCGTCGCCGAGGTCTTCCGCCTGTGCGAGGACCCCGGGAAACGCGCCGCCCTGCGCAGCGGCCTGGGCCGCCCCCTGGACGAGTGCCACCGCATGCACAAGGTGATCGCCGCGAGGGTGCCCGAGGAACGGGAGACCGTCCAGCAGGCCTACTACGCGATCGCCGCAATGATCGCTTCCCTGCCGCCGCAGGCCCGGGAGGCGCCGCCTTCCGACGCCCTCACCGGCCGCAGCTTCGGCCAGTGCCTCGCCGAAGGCGTGGGCCGCGGGCTCCTCCGCGAGAGCGCCGCCGAGGCCCGGCTGGACCAGCTCACCCGCCAGAGCGTGGACGACCTGCACCGCCGCCTGCCCGCGGCGGTCCGGATCCTGGCGGACCGGTCCTCCGCCGTTGACTGGGCCCAACTCCTGCTGGACCTGGTCTGGTGGGAGGACGACCGCGACCGGATCGCGCGCCGCTGGCTGCAGGACTTCTACCGCACCCGCTTCAAAGACGAACTCAAAGCCGCCCAGGAGGCGGACGACGACGAGCACGGTTCCCAATGACTCTTTCCCCGTCACGCCGCCTCCGCAGGTCGGGACGGCTATCCCGTGGGCGAGGCCGCGTCCTGGGACGGCACGTCCTGAACACCGCCTGAGGCCGCGTGGCGAAAACGACTCGTCTTCCAACCCCCGACGAATCGGAGCTTTCCATGACCACGATCCCCGGACGTTTCATCGAAGCGCACATCATCCAGGCCATCCCGTTCGCCAACCTCAACCGGGACGACACCAACGCCGTCAAGACCGTCACCTGGGGCGGCAAGGAACGCACCCGGGTCAGCAGCCAGTGCTGGAAGCGGGCCATGCGCCTGTACCTGCAGACCTCCCTCGGCCAGGAGGCCGCGCTGCGCACCCGCCGGCTGCCCGAGTACCTCGCCCGCCACCTGGAGGAACACCACGGCTGGCCCGCCGACTTGGCCGAGCGCGCCGGCCGCCACATCGTGGTCGCCAGCAGCGTCGGCGGCGAGGCCCCCAAGAAGAAGACCGACGGCGAGGAGACCGGCGGCACCGGCGAGCACTGGTCCACGGCCGCGATGGTCTACATCCCCTCCTCCGCCGTCCCCGAGCTGGCCGAGCTGGCGATCCAGTACCGCGAGGCGCTGGAGAACGCCAAGGAGCCCAAGGACCCGGCCAAGTTCGGCCGCAAGGACAGCGTCATCCCCACCGGCAAGGTCGATGAGATCCTCCGCCGCCGCAACGGCGTCATCAACCTGTTCGGCCGGATGCTCGCCCAGGTCGATGACGCCGAGGTGGACGGCGCCGTCCAGGTCGCCCACGCCTTCACCACCCACGCCACCACCACCGAGATCGATTACTTCAGCGCGGTGGACGACGTCACCGACATCTGGGGCGACACCACCGGCAGCGCCCACATGGGCCAGGCCGAGCACAGCGCCGGGGTGCTCTACCGCTACATCGTCCTGGACCTGAACGACCTGCACGCCAACCTCGGGGGCGACCTTGAGGCCACCCGGGAGCTGGCGGCCGGTCTCCTCAAGGCGGCGCTGCTGTCCCTGCCCCGGGCCAAGAAGAACTCCACCGCCCCCCACACCATCCCGCACCTGGCGCACCTGACCGTCCGCACCGACCGGCCGGTCTCCTACGCGGGCGCCTTCGAGAAGCCGGTGCCCGCCGACCGGCACGGCGGGCACAGCGAACCGTCGGTCGCCGCCCTGAACGAGTACGCCGCCGCCGTCCAGAAGCTGCTGGGGACGAGCGGATGCCGGTACGCGGCCCACGCCACCCTCTCCCAGGAGAAGATCGACGCGCTGGGGGAGCGGGTCGAGTCCTTCGACAAGCTGATCGAGGGGGCGCTGGCCGGGGCCCTGGACGGGCGGGAGGCCGCGTGAACGCCCCTCCCACCACGGGCCTGCTGCTGCACCTGAGCGGGCCGCTGCAGTCGTGGGGGGAACGCTCCCGCTTCAACCAGCGGGACACCGCCACCGCCCCCACCCGCTCCGGGCTCATCGGCATGATCGCCGCCGCCTTCGGGCGGCGGCGCACGGAGCCCGTCACCGACCTGCGGGCCTTGCGGTTCACCGTGCGGATCGACCGTCCCGGGACGCTGCTGCGGGACTTCCACACCGTCGGCGGCGGAATGCCCCGCGACCTCACGGTGATCACCGCCGAGGGTAAGCGGCGCGCCGCGGACACCGCCACGGTCACCTCCGACCGCTACTACCTGCAGGACGCCGCGTTCACCGTCGCCGTCACCGCCGACGACCCGGCCCTGCTGGACCGCTGCGCCCAGGCCCTCCGCGCCCCGCGCTGGCCGCTCTACCTGGGCCGCCGGTCCTGCCCGCCCAACGCCCCCCTGCTGCTGACCGTGCTGCGCACCGACCCGGTCACCGCGCTGATCGACCTCCCCCTGGCCCGGACGGCCCCACGCGACCGGGGTGACGTGCTGGTCGAGTTCCGCAGCGACACCCCCTTCGAGTCCCGCGCCTGGCCCTCCGCCCCGGAGGACGAGCAGGTCTACACCGAGGCCCAGGACGAGCCGGTCTCCTTCCAGCCCCACCACCGGCGGTTCCAGACCCGCCCCATCTACCGGCGGCACCTGCGCCTGCCTGCGGATCGGTGCGCGGGGCTGGGCGTGAAGTACCTCTCCGCGGTCATCGAGCACCTTCAGTCCGAGCAGCCCAGCGAGAACACCCCGGTGACGCCATGAGCACCGAACTGTGGATCACTCAGATCATTCCCGACCTCCGCGACCGCGCCGCCCGCGACGACCTGGGCGACGTCGTCCGCCTGCACCGGCGCATCATGAGCCTGTTCCCCGACGGCCTGGGCCCTGAGGCCCGCCGCCGGGCCGCCGTCCTGTTCCGCCTGGAGGAGCGGCCCACCGGGACCTCGATCCTGATGCAGAGCTCCATCGAGCCCGCCCTGGAGAAACTCCCCGCCTCCTACGGGAAGGCCCGCTGCAAGTCTTTGGCCCCGCTGCTGAACGGGCTGCGCGAGGGGGTGAACGTCCACTACCGGATCGTCGCCAACGCCACCCGCAAGCTCGGCAGGAACACCACCGCCGGCCGTCCCAAACAGGTCGTCCCGCTGCACGGTGCCGAGGCCGACGAATGGTGGCGGCGCCAAGCCGACGCCGCCGGGCTCGTCCTGCGCAGCCTGCACAGCAGGCAGCTCGACACCGGTACCGGCAGGCGGTCCGACAACAACCGCGTCACCCACGCCCGCACCCAGTTCGACGGCACCGCCACCGTCACCGACCCCAAGGCCCTCATCGACCGGATCCACGCCGGCATCGGCCGCGGCAAGGCCTACGGCTGCGGACTGCTCACCATCGCCCCCGCCCTATGAGCATCACCACGCCACGCAACGCCCGTCAGCGCCTGGCCGCCCCCACCGCGGCCATGCTGCCGCGCATCGGCGACTCGCTGTCGTTCCTCTACATCGACATCGCCCGCATCGTCCAAGACGACACCGGCGTCAAAGCGCTCTTCCAGCTCGGTGAGGAGGAACGCAGCGTCGCCCTGCCCACCGCCGCGCTGGGCTGCCTCCTGCTCGGACCGGGCGTCTCCATCACCAGCCGCGCCCTGTCCACACTCGCCCGGCACGGCACCACCGTCGTCTGCACCGGGGCCGGCGGGGTGCGTTGCTACACGGCCGGCGTCCCCGACTCCATGCCCGCCCGCTGGCTGGAACTCCAGGCCCGAGCCTGGGCCGACGAGGCCGAACGCGCCGCCGTGGCCCGCCGGATGTATCTGCAACGGTTCGGCGAGACGGCCCCCGCCGACGCCACCATCGCCCGGCTGCGCGGCCTGGAAGGGCAGCGGATGAAGGCGCTCTACCGCCTCTACGCCCAGCAGCACGGGCTCCGGCCCTTCAAACGCTCCTACGACCCCACCGACTGGGACGACCAGGACCCCGTCAACCGGGCCCTCTCGGCGGCCAACACCTGCCTGTACGGCATCGTCCACGCCGCCATCAACGCCATCGGCTGCTCACCGGGCCTCGGCTTCATCCACACCGGGACGTCCCACTCGTTCGTCTACGACATCGCCGACCTTTACAAGGCCGAACTGACCATCCCCCTGGCCTTCTCCCTCCACAACTCACCGGACCCCGACGGCCAGGCCCGCCGCTCCTTCCGCGACGGCCTGCGCCTCTTCCGCCTCCTCCCGCGCATCGTCGCCGACATCCAATCCCTCCTGGACCCCGACGACGGCACCCGCCGGGAGGACGCAGAAGAAGCCACCGAAGAACTCGTCGACCTTTGGGACCCCGACTTCGGCCGCCTGGCCGGCGGCACCAACTACGGACACGACTGACATGGCCACCATGACCGTCATCGCCACCACCGCAATCCCCGACCATCTACGCGGCGCCCTCACCCGCTGGATGATCGAACCGGCCCCCGGCCTCTACGTGGGCACCCTCTCCGCCCGCGTCCGCACCGAACTATGGACCGCCGTCTCCGCCTCCATCGGCGACGGCGCCGCCGTCCTCCTCCACCCCGACGCCAACGAACAGGGCTTCACCCTCCACACCGCCGGCCGACGCCGCCGAACCCCCATCGACTTCGACGGCCTGACCCTCATCGCCCTCAACCCCGCCGAGCCGGATAACGAATCGGTAAACCCCTAGTATCGCCCCAGGTCAGCAAGGGTGCTCCCCGCGCAGGCGGGGGTGATCCGGCGTCCGCCAGGGCCCGCCACCGCTGGAGCAGGTGCTCCCCGCGCAGGCGGGGGTGATCCGCTGTACCGAGTGATCGGGCGGTGCAAGGTCGCGTGCTCCCCGCGCAGGCGGGGGTGATCCGAGGTCCCCGCCTACCTCACCCTCGGCTTCGATGTGCTCCCCGCGCAGGCGGGGGTGATCCGGCGTCCGCCAGGGCCCGCCACCGCTGGAGCAGGTGCTCCCCGCGCAGGCGGGGGTGATCCATCGAAACACCGTTGATGTTGACGTCCACAATCGTGCTCCCCGCGCAGGCGGGGGTGATCCGGTGCTGCAGGCCATCCAGGACCTGATCGCCCAGTGCTCCCCGCGCAGGCGGGGGTGATCCGAGGCCCCGGGCGGTCGGGTCTGGTAGCCGCCCGTGCTCCCCGCGCAGGCGGGGGTGATCCGCGCCTCTTGAATGGCCTCCTTTGGCGTATTCCGTGCTCCCCGCGCAGGCGGGGGTGATCCGCTGACCGGCAAGCGCTGGAACGAGAACTGGGCGTGCTCCCCGCGCAGGCGGGGGTGATCCGGCCGAGGAAGAGGCCCGGCTGCGGGCGGCGCAGTGCTCCCCGCGCAGGCGGGGGTGATCCGGCTCCCGGGCCGGCGTCGGTCGTGGTCTTCAGGTGCTCCCCGCGCAGGCGGGGGTGATCCGTCGTACGGCTCGTCGTCTCGCTTGCGAGTGCTGTGCTCCCCGCGCAGGCGGGGGTGATCCGCCCGCTCGCGCGGGCTTTGATCTTGTTCAGCCGTGCTCCCCGCGCAGGCGGGGGTGATCCGGCGACCGCGGTCGCTGCTGCGGTCGCCCGGGCGTGCTCCCCGCGCAGGCGGGGGTGATCCGCCTTTGCTGGCCTGCTTGCCGGAGTCGAACAGGTGCTCCCCGCGCAGGCGGGGGTGATCCGCAAAGTGCTCGGCCCGGTGGCCGACCTGCGCGGTGCTCCCCGCGCAGGCGGGGGTGATCCGTGACAACATTGCCGGTAGAGACGGTCCCGAGCGTGCTCCCCGCGCAGGCGGGGGTGATCCGTCGGCGCCGGGTGCGTATTCGCGGTGGATGGTGTGCTCCCCGCGCAGGCGGGGGTGATCCGCGGATCACGGCGGGCGCGATCCGGCTGGGTGAGTGCTCCCCGCGCAGGCGGGGGTGATCCGTATCCAGCAGGTCGTCGGCCTCGTTGGCGCCGGTGCTCCCCGCGCAGGCGGGGGTGATCCGCCCGCCTGGCCCGCAGCGAATCCGCCCACGAGGTGCTCCCCGCGCAGGCGGGGGTGATCCGTCGCCGGCCTGGTGTCGGTCGACGAGTTCAGCGTGCTCCCCGCGCAGGCGGGGGTGATCCGGCGACGCTCTCGCAGAGCTGCAGCTCACCGCCGTGCTCCCCGCGCAGGCGGGGGTGATCCGCTCTGATGATCGTCGGGCCGCCCGGCGTCGGCGTGCTCCCCGCGCAGGCGGGGGTGATCCGGAGTACGTCGCCCGGGGCGGCGCGGTGGTGGCGTGCTCCCCGCGCAGGCGGGGGTGATCCGGCGACGCTCTCGCAGAGCTGCAGCTCACCGCCGTGCTCCCCGCGCAGGCGGGGGTGATCCGCCGCGGGTGAGGATGTCCAGGGCCTCCTGGGCGTGCTCCCCGCGCAGGCGGGGGTGATCCGCGATCTCCCCCGACACCGGCCGGGGGTTGCGCGTGCTCCCCGCGCAGGCGGGGGTGATCCGCGCCCGGCCCTGCTGCCCGCCGAGCCGCGGCCGTGCTCCCCGCGCAGGCGGGGGTGATCCGCTCTCGGGGGCCATGGCCAAGGCCGGGCCGTGGTGCTCCCCGCGCAGGCGGGGGTGATCCGTTTGTCCAGCTCGGCCTTTTGGGCCCGCAGTCGTGCTCCCCGCGCAGGCGGGGGTGATCCAGCGGATGGGCGCCTTGGCATAGCCCTCGATCCGGTGCTCCCCGCGCAGGCGGGGGTGATCCGGCGAGGAGACCGGCACCGGGCTCGACGGGGAGGTGCTCCCCGCGCAGGCGGGGGTGATCCGCCTTTGCTGGCCTGCTTGCCGGAGTCGAACAGGTGCTCCCCGCGCAGGCGGGGGTGATCCGCATCCTGCGTGCCGATGCGCAGACGCTGGCCAGTGCTCCCCGCGCAGGCGGGGGTGATCCGACCTGTTCGTGGTCGGTGCTGATGGTCAGCTCGTGCTCCCCGCGCAGGCGGGGGTGATCCGGCGTCCGCCAGGGCCCGCCACCGCTGGAGCAGGTGCTCCCCGCGCAGGCGGGGGTGATCCGGCGACCGCGGTCGCTGCTGCGGTCGCCCGGGCGTGCTCCCCGCGCAGGCGGGGGTGATCCGTGGGGGCAGGATCCGCTCCGCACCGAGGCGGAGTGCTCCCCGCGCAGGCGGGGGTGATCCGGTGCGCGCGGGCCTGTACGGGTCGGTGCGCGGGTGCTCCCCGCGCAGGCGGGGGTGATCCGTGCACGGTACTGCCCAGCCGGACGTAGCGCCCGTGCTCCCCGCGCAGGCGGGGGTGATCCGGCGGCCCCACCACCCTGACCAACGTGGCCCCCGTGCTCCCCGCGCAGGCGGGGGTGATCCGAACACCCGGCCACCCGGGTCGATGTACAGCTCGTGCTCCCCGCGCAGGCGGGGGTGATCCGACCTTGACGGGCGTGTCGGTGACGGTGAATGAGTGCTCCCCGCGCAGGCGGGGGTGATCCGACCGGGCGGGGTTGTCGCCGAGCAGACGTAACGTGCTCCCCGCGCAGGCGGGGGTGATCCGTGGTTTCACCGGACCCGGTCGGGGCCTGCGGGGTGCTCCCCGCGCAGGCGGGGGTGATCCGGTGCTGCGCGCCATCAAGCGCATCCCGCAGGCGTGCTCCCCGCGCAGGCGGGGGTGATCCGGCCATCCGCCGCCCCCTCCCCTGCGCCGACCGGTGCTCCCCGCGCAGGCGGGGGTGATCCGATTGGGCGGAAGCCGACCTCGTCCTCCAGCTCGTGCTCCCCGCGCAGGCGGGGGTGATCCGCGTCGGTGGCGGTCAGGGTGCACACCGAGTCGGTGCTCCCCGCGCAGGCGGGGGTGATCCGGCCATCTCTCACCTCCCAAACTCTTGGCAACCGTGCTCCCCGCGCAGGCGGGGGTGATCCGATCCTCAACGCTCTGGTTGGTCTCGCCGAGGAGTGCTCCCCGCGCAGGCGGGGGTGATCCGCAACCAACGTCGCCGGCCGCCCGTCCTGGTGCGTGCTCCCCGCGCAGGCGGGGGTGATCCGGCGTTTATCACCAACGTCCTGGCTCCGGCGTTGTGCTCCCCGCGCAGGCGGGGGTGATCCGCCGTCGCCTCGCTGGCTTGATCTCCCGCTACGGTGCTCCCCGCGCAGGCGGGGGTGATCCGGCCCGCAAGACCCTCTGACCCCGCCCTCACCTGTGCTCCCCGCGCAGGCGGGGGTGATCCGTACTCCTCCACCACGTCGTCGCTCTCGTTGACGTGCTCCCCGCGCAGGCGGGGGTGATCCGTTGATCGGCAGGTCCAGCAGCTCGCACAGGACGTGCTCCCCGCGCAGGCGGGGGTGATCCGGCGCTGGCCGAGGCCGCCCAGGCGGCCGGGGCGTGCTCCCCGCGCAGGCGGGGGTGATCCGACGGGGCAGCGGCTGCTTTTCCATGCCCGCGGGTGCTCCCCGCGCAGGCGGGGGTGATCCGGTGTGGCGGCGGGCGCTGCTGGACTGGCTGCCGTGCTCCCCGCGCAGGCGGGGGTGATCCGCCGCCGGAGATCACGATGACGCCGTCGCCGAGGTGCTCCCCGCGCAGGCGGGGGTGATCCGACGGCCGGGTCGGACAGGTGCTCGGCGAGCCGGTGCTCCCCGCGCAGGCGGGGGTGATCCGGCTGCCGCACATGGGGAGCGCCGCCGAGGAACGTGCTCCCCGCGCAGGCGGGGGTGATCCGGCGGCCGCCGCGGGGCTCTATCTCTTTGGGCGGTGCTCCCCGCGCAGGCGGGGGTGATCCGGACCTGGCCCCCGACCGGCTGAACGAGGCCGGGTGCTCCCCGCGCAGGCGGGGGTGATCCGAGGAGCTGTACCTGGCCGAGCTGGACGAACAGGTGCTCCCCGCGCAGGCGGGGGTGATCCGCTGCTCCCCTTCACGGAGTGGTGAGGATGGCGGTGCTCCCCGCGCAGGCGGGGGTGATCCGCGCACTCCGCACCGGCGTCCGCACCCAGGATCGTGCTCCCCGCGCAGGCGGGGGTGATCCGACCAGCAGCCCGCACGGGGCAGGCCGGTCCTCGTGCTCCCCGCGCAGGCGGGGGTGATCCGGCGCTGCACGAAACGACCGAGGCTCAATTCAGGTGCTCCCCGCGCAGGCGGGGGTGATCCGTCGCCTGGCCGACCTGTCCTCCCGTGCTCAGCGTGCTCCCCGCGCAGGCGGGGGTGATCCGACGATCACCGACTACCTCGACCACGTCGCGCCGTGCTCCCCGCGCAGGCGGGGGTGATCCGGTGGCGTACTCGGCCCGGTACAACCGCTGGTCGTGCTCCCCGCGCAGGCGGGGGTGATCCGGCGTCGGTGGCGGTCAGGGTGCACACCGAGTCGTGCTCCCCGCGCAGGCGGGGGTGATCCGGTGTAGGCGGGTATCGAGGCCTGCCGGTTGGGGTGCTCCCCGCGCAGGCGGGGGTGATCCGCGCAGCTCGGCGGCGGCGGCGACGAGCACGATGTGCTCCCCGCGCAGGCGGGGGTGATCCGGGTCACGACCAGATGCTGCGGTTGGCCGCCTAGTGCTCCCCGCGCAGGCGGGGGTGATCCGGAGTACCACCATCGAGAAATGGACTCGAGCCCGTGCTCCCCGCGCAGGCGGGGGTGATCCGTGGGGGCAGGATCCGCTCCGCACCGCGGCGGAGTGCTCCCCGCGCAGGCGGGGGTGATCCGGGATTCCTGACCGGTCTGTACCGGCAGCAGGCGTGCTCCCCGCGCAGGCGGGGGTGATCCGCGAGGGATCGTGCCCAGCGGCAGGCCGCTGCCGTGCTCCCCGCGCAGGCGGGGGTGATCCGCTCGCCGACGACCCAGTGCTGGTGGACGTGTCGTGCTCCCCGCGCAGGCGGGGGTGATCCGTGACAACATTGCCGGTAGAGACGGTCCCGCGCGTGCTCCCCGCGCAGGCGGGGGTGATCCGGTGGGCATCAGCCCTCACCCTTCGTCTTCTTCGTGCTCCCCGCGCAGGCGGGGGTGATCCGTAGGGTTTGGGCCGCTGACCGACGTAGACGTCGTGCTCCCCGCGCAGGCGGGGGTGATCCGCGGGCAAGCCATATGTGTGGGGCGGCGTCGGCGTGCTCCCCGCGCAGGCGGGGGTGATCCGTCGTCCACCGTCGCCCAGCCGGACCCGTCGGGGTGCTCCCCGCGCAGGCGGGGGTGATCCGGTGCTCTCCTTTACGGTTGGGTGGGGTGCTCTGTGCTCCCCGCGCAGGCGGGGGTGATCCGGTAGGAGGCCGGGGATGCCCAACCCCCCCAAGGTGCTCCCCGCGCAGGCGGGGGTGATCCGGCTGTCTACGAGGCCACCGGCACGTCGTCGAAGTGCTCCCCGCGCAGGCGGGGGTGATCCGGTCGCGCACGGATAGCCGGTCTCCGGCTTGCTGTGCTCCCCGCGCAGGCGGGGGTGATCCGTCGTAGTAGACGCGGCGGCCGACCTTGCCGAGGTGCTCCCCGCGCAGGCGGGGGTGATCCGGAGGCCGCCGGCCCCTGGCCCGGCCCCCGCCCGTGCTCCCCGCGCAGGCGGGGGTGATCCGATCAGGGCGGGTGAGCTGCTGCCCGACCGGCCGTGCTCCCCGCGCAGGCGGGGGTGATCCGCCTCCATGTCGGAGGGGTCCGGGAACTCGAATGTGCTCCCCGCGCAGGCGGGGGTGATCCGTAGGCGCCGGGGACGTAGAGAGGGGGGGCTGGGTGCTCCCCGCGCAGGCGGGGGTGATCCGTAGCGGTCACCGGCGGGCACCTGGGCGCTGGTGTGCTCCCCGCGCAGGCGGGGGTGATCCGTTGCCTGACTTGCCGTCCCCGCACGCACGGGCGTGCTCCCCGCGCAGGCGGGGGTGATCCGACGAGCTGGCCGCGGTGATGAATGGCCTTCCGGTGCTCCCCGCGCAGGCGGGGGTGATCCGGCCAACCGGGAGGCCGCCCGCTACCGCACACGGTGCTCCCCGCGCAGGCGGGGGTGATCCGCGTTGTACCGGCGCAGGCACTCATTCACCACGGTGCTCCCCGCGCAGGCGGGGGTGATCCGGGGGTGCCCCGTGGCGCATCTGGGCACGGTGGGTGCTCCCCGCGCAGGCGGGGGTGATCCGGGTCGTGAAGGTCAATCCCGCGTACACGAGCCGTGCTCCCCGCGCAGGCGGGGGTGATCCGCGCAGATCCGCGGTGATCACACCGCCGCCGCCGGTGCTCCCCGCGCAGGCGGGGGTGATCCGCCGAGTTTCCGAAGGAATCGGCCGGTCGGGCAGTGCTCCCCGCGCAGGCGGGGGTGATCCGCGGTCACTGACCCCCCTTCGGGAGGGCCGCGAGTGCTCCCCGCGCAGGCGGGGGTGATCCGGCGTACACCAGCTCGTTGGGCTGGTCGGGGCCGTGCTCCCCGCGCAGGCGGGGGTGATCCGGGCGCTGATGAGTTGGCCGACAATGCGTCGGCGTGCTCCCCGCGCAGGCGGGGGTGATCCGAGCCGCCGAGAGCCATGAGGACTTGCGCGGCAGTGCTCCCCGCGCAGGCGGGGGTGATCCGGCCGCCGGATTGAGCAACCGCGTGCCGGCCTCGTGCTCCCCGCGCAGGCGGGGGTGATCCGGTCACCGTAGAACGCCTGATCGATGCGCTTGGGTGCTCCCCGCGCAGGCGGGGGTGATCCGCAGACGTTGCTCGTGACGCTCTCGTCATACCGGTGCTCCCCGCGCAGGCGGGGGTGATCCGGTGAGAGCGCACCGGGACGGGTCGGCCACCGAGTGCTCCCCGCGCAGGCGGGGGTGATCCGCACGTGATCCTCGAATCGCTGATTCAGGAGTAGTGCTCCCCGCGCAGGCGGGGGTGATCCGGACCACGGCCCGGACGCCCCGTATGTGATCGCGTGCTCCCCGCGCAGGCGGGGGTGATCCGGCACGTAGGCCTGGGTGGTCCAGTAGGTGGCGGTGCTCCCCGCGCAGGCGGGGGTGATCCGTCGGCGAACCCCTGCTTGAGCTGCAGGTTCGCGTGCTCCCCGCGCAGGCGGGGGTGATCCGAGTGGAACCAGAACCACCCGCGCGAGGGTGAGGTGCTCCCCGCGCAGGCGGGGGTGATCCGGTGATCGTCGGGCGGCCCAGCCCGTCTACTCCGTGCTCCCCGCGCAGGCGGGGGTGATCCAGTACGGGGTGATCTGGCGGTCCTGGGCCGGCCGTGCTCCCCGCGCAGGCGGGGGTGATCCGTACGCGTGAGAGCTGGCCCGCCGCCTGCGAGGGTGCTCCCTGCGCAGGCGGGGGTGATCCGTGGCCGATCCCCCAGCGCACCCCCGAGCAGATGTGCTCCCCGCGCAGGCGGGGGTGATCCGTACGCCGCGCCCGTGGCAAACGTGGTCGCCATGTGCTCCCCGCGCAGGCGGGGGTGATCCGGCGGACGAGATGATGTTCGCGCCTCACAAGGCGTGCTCCCCGCGCAGGCGGGGATGATCCGACTCTACGGAGGTCGATGACCTGTCCACCCAAGTGCTCCCCGCGCAGGCGGGGGTGAACCTTACCAGGCGTCCTGGACTGTGCGGGCGCGGCTGTGCTTCCTAAGCAGGCAAGGATGACTCATCCCAGTTGTCCTGGTTGTGCTGTCCTCAATGGTGCTCGTGGATTGTGAGTTTCCAGGCGCTTGCTTTCGTGCGCGATGTGCATGGTCACTGAACATCTGGTCGGTGAGCCGGTGGGTGCCACGGCCACCACTCAACTGGGTGGATTGTCTGGTGTACCCTCGGTCGGCCACTGCCCGGCGGTGGTCAGGATGACTTTCTGTACGGCGCTCGCACTTTTTGAAGCGGTTCTCGGCGATAGGGCGGTGGCTCCGGACTACTTCCTCGCGCGGAGAACCGGATCATTGGCCTTTTGCGAGTACCGGATGCGGACTACCCCGCTCATGTGGTCGAGGCACCTGTGCGGTTGGCGTTGGTGGGAGCGGATTTGGGAGCGGAGAGGTGCGGTAGGTCTGGGTCAGATGAGGGCAGCTGTGGCGGTCTCGGGTGTGAAAAGGGCTCTGAGCTGCGGAAACTCTTCTGGGGTCGAGTGGTTCGGGGGCGATGTGCGATGTTCGCATCGAGGGGGTCAGGGGTTCAAATCCCCTCAGCTCCACCGCAGGTCAGAGGCCGGTTCCGACTCCCGGAACCGGCCTCTTGCACTGTCTGGTGTCCGTTTTGGGAGCGGACTTGGGAGTAGAGTCCGAACGCCTTGTTGTGAGGAGGAAGAAGCCGGGGCCTCTCTGCCGCTTGGCGGTCCTGGACATAGCGCGTCGCTTCGGCCATCCACGACTGAGCTCCCTATGCGCTGACGAGCAAGGCGATGTCGGCCATCGACCTCGGTGGCGGCCGGGTCGTCTAGGCGGTGTTGCGGGGCGGACGCCCAGTTCGCCAGGCAGGGCGCGGCCTTGGGGCGACGAGGAAACCGTCCTCGTTCAGATCGGTGCGCGGCAGGGCGGTTCCGGTCAAGAGGGGGTGTCGTCCATCAACGTCTGCGGGCGCTGCTCCCTGGGCAGCCGTACCGCTTCCGGACGTGGCGTCGACTGGAGGGCGTCATGGTCTTGGTGAGGATTTTCAGATCCAGTGAGCTGGAGGAGAGGCCGGCGCAGCTTGCTGCCTGCGGTGTTGGACGGGCGTACCGCGGACCCGATGCGTGGGTGCACTCCCAGGGATGAAAGGCATGGGTGGCCGTCTCCGCTTCCGCCGGCGACGGCACCACTGCTCTCCTCTACCCCGACGCCAAGCGAGCAGGACTTCACCTTCGTCGCCTTCGACTTCGCCCGGGAAGATAACGAATTGGTAAGGTGCTGACATTGCCCCAGGTCAGCAAGTCTCTTCCCCACGCGAGTGGGGGTGATCCGTCAAGGGCTGGCACCGCCCCGGACCCGGGGCCCTCTTCCCCACGCGAGTGGGGGTGATCCGGTGCGGGGGGTGACGTTGCGGCTGGGCATGGCCTCTTCCCCACGCGAGTGGGGGTGATCCGTGGAGCTGATCGGTGGGCCGTACGACGGGCACCTCTTCCCCACGCGAGTGGGGGTGATCCGTGACAACATTGCCGGTAGAGACGGTCCCGAGCCTCTTCCCCACGCGAGTGGGGGTGATCCGTTCCACACGCCGCGGATGCCCTTGTTGTAGACCTCTTCCCCACGCGAGTGGGGGTGATCCGGGCAAGTTGGCGTATTACGCCGATCTGCCGGGCTCTTCCCCACGCGAGTGGGGGTGATCCGGTTCGACCCGAGCAACCTGTCCGGCCCCTACGCTCTTCCCCACGCGAGTGGGGGTGATCCGGCGTTTCGCTCGACCGGGTCTTTCACCGCCCGCTCTTCCCCACGCGAGTGGGGGTGATCCGGGTGGTGGGGTCGGCGGTCGGCAAAATTGCAACTCTTCCCCACGCGAGTGGGGGTGATCCGGTGCTGGATGAGGACGTGGGCCGCGTTACATCCTCTTCCCCACGCGAGTGGGGGTGATCCGGCGAGCGGACCGCACGTCCATGTGCCGTCGTCCTCTTCCCCACGCGAGTGGGGGTGATCCGTGACCTGGGGGTCCACCACGGTCAGCGCCCTGCTCTTCCCCACGCGAGTGGGGGTGATCCGTCCACGAGTGCCTTGACGGCGGTGTCGGGGTCCTCTTCCCCACGCGAGTGGGGGTGATCCGTCTCCACGGTCTCCCTGCGCAGGAACGCGTCGCTCTTCCCCACGCGAGTGGGGGTGATCCGACTCTCGGCCAGGCCGACCAGCGCGAGGTCGGCTCTTCCCCACGCGAGTGGGGGTGATCCAGCCGCCGCGCTGATCGACCAGACCATGATCGACTCTTCCCCACGCGAGTGGGGGTGATCCAGCGGGCGGCCAGCAGCTCATACTGCCGGTCGTCCTCTTCCCCACGCGAGTGGGGGTGATCCGGTCTACTCGCTGGCCCGGTACAGGGAGGAGGCCTCTTCCCCACGCGAGTGGGGGTGATCCGACGACTGCCGCACATCACCGCGGGCAACCAACCTCTTCCCCACGCGAGTGGGGGTGATCCCACAACCCCCTGCACGCCTTCGAGCACCTGCCGCTCTTCCCCACGCGAGTGGGGGTGATCCGTACTCCTTGACCAGCGGCCGGTCCTCGCCGGTCTCTTTCCCACGCGAGTGGGGGTGATCCGACGCCAACAAGACCGAGCTGGAGAAGCTCACCCTCTTCCCCACGCGAGTGGGGGTGATCCTTGGCAAGGGCGCGGCGCGGGCGGCAACGGCGGCTCTTCCCCACGCGAGTGGGGGTGATCCGCTGCTCGGTCATCAGAACGGGCCCTCCGTGGCCTCTTCCCCGCGCGAGTGGGGTGATCCGGTTCGGCGGCGGGTGACGGCCGCTGACATCACGTGTTCCCCACGCAGGCGGGGTTGTCAGGTGGAGGGCGCTATGGCCCTCTCAGGGGCAGGTGCTGCTTATGTAGGCGGAGGTGATCCAGTAATACGTCCGAGAATTGGGTGCAGGCGTTGTGCTCTCTGCGCGGGCGAGGGTAGATAGCTTGGGTCATCCTGGTTGCATCGTCCTTAGTAATGCTTGTGGACTGAGAATTCGCGGTGGACAAGGCCAGTTAGTCTTGTGGGAAAACAAAGAGGGTTCTTGGTCGCATCGGGGATTCCTGGATTTGGGGTGCTTCATCGCAGGTCGGGGAGGGGTGAGGAGGTTTTTCGCTCTTCGGTGCTCAAGGTTGCTCGCGGAAGACTCGATCAGTGGGCGGGCCAGATCTTTTCAGGGCGTGGCTTTGGGGGCCGAAGAGAGGGTCTCGGGGGGCGTCCGGTGATGTGACGGCCTCGGGCGCGGTGTCCTTCCCGGCTGCGACGCACCTGTTTCGGTCGGCGGAGACGGCAGGTTGGCAAGGCCCGCTGGGAGAGGTCATTTCGCGGTGGGCGTCAGGATCGCCTTGAGGATGGTGGGGGTGTCGGTGAGGTCGGGCAGGACGAGGTCGGCGCCGGCGGCTCGCAGGGCCGTCTCGTCGCTGGGGCCGGTGGCCACGGCGATCACGCGGGCGCCTGTGAGGCGGGCGGCCTGGACGTCCAGGGGGGTGTCTCCGATCAGGACGGTGCGGTCGGCTGTGATCAGTTCGCCGTGGGTGGCGGCGGTGCGCTGCCGGGCCAGGGCGACCAGGGGTGGGCGGGTGGCGGCGTCCATGCCGTAGGCGCCGATCCGCAGGTCCAGGTGCTCGTCGAAACCGAATGCGGCCAGTTTCGCCTCTGCGATCGGTCGCATGTTCCCGGTCAGCACCGACTGGATCACCTGCGGTTCGGCGGCCAGTGCCTGGACGGCGGCGTGCGCTCCGGGGAGTGCGCGCCCTCGGGTCCGGATCTCTTCGGTCCGTGCGGAGTAGTGGTCGGCCACGGCGCCGGCGAACGCGCTCACCAGTTCGGCGGTGGGCGTCAGATGGCTGAGCCGCAGCGTCTCGGTGATGATCGCAAGGTCGGTCTTGCCCGCCATCGCGGGCAGCCTCGCCGGCCGGCGGCCGGTGACCTGGCGGTGCGCGGTGGCGTAGACCTCGGCGCTGAGGCCGTCGACGCTGAGCAGGGTACGGTCGATGTCCCACAGCACCAAGGTCCGCATCGAGTGGATGATAGACGTCCGGCTTGCCCAGCCCGCGTGACCGGGAGGAGATGAGCATGCAGGGGGAAGCCCAGTGACCGCCCACCGGAGCGTGCCGGGTGCCGTGGACCCGGCGGCGGTGCTGAGCGAAGAGGTCACCGTGGAGCGGGACGGGATGCCGGTCCGCGGCTACCTCGCCCGCCCGCGGAGCGGGACGCCCGCGCCGGGACTGCTGGTGCTGCACGAGGCGTTCGGGCTCAACGAGCACATCCGTGACCTGGCCCGCCGGTTCGCGGGGGCCGGTTTCGTCGCGCTCGCGCCGGACCTGTACAGCCGTACGGGGGCGCCCGACCCCGCCGACATGCCCGCGGTGCTGGAGGCGATGTTCGCGCTCCCCGACGAGCAGGTGGTGGCCGATCTGGACGCGCTGGCCGCCTACCTGCGCGGGCGTTCCGACGTCACCGGCGCCGTCGGTGAGATCGGGTTCTGTGCCGGCGGCCGGCAGGTGCTGCTTCATGCGTGTTCGAGCCGGGCGGTGGACGCCGCGGTGGACTGCTGGGGCGGGTACATACGGCGGGCCCGTCCCGAGGCGGAGGTGACGGCGAGCCGTCCGGTGCCGGTGATCGATCTGGTTCCGCGGCTGTCGTGCCCGCTGCTGGCGGTGGGCGGCGTGGAGGACACCAACCCCTCGCCCGCCGACCTTGCCGAGTTGGAGACGCGGCTGCGCGCGGCGGGCAAGCCGGGGAGGGTCCGGGTGTTCGACGGGGCGGGCCATGCCTTTCTCGCCGACTACCGGCCCACCTATCGGCCGGAGGCCGCCCACGCCCTGTGGGGGGAGGTCATCGAGTTCCTACGCGCCCACCTGGTGAAGCAGGACTGAGCTTGCACTGCGTGCGTGCTTCCAGGCCCACGGTGTCGTCGCGAAGGCGCGTCGAATCGTCCGGCCACTCCCTTGACATCTGCTCTTCGCGTCGAAGGACGGGCTGTACGGAACCGGGGTGTCCTCTCGGGCATGCCTGTGAGGTGGAGCTCGCTTTCGCCCGGCGGGCCGGACGAGAGCGACGCGGCCTGCGGGCCGGTCCCGCCGAGCCCGCCACGAAGACGCCGCAGGTGGAGGGTGCCGGTGCGGAGCGCTTGATCCGCACCGGCACGTCCAGTGCTCTCGGGGAAGTGGCGCGGCGGGTCAGCCGCAGGAGCCTTCCCTCTTGCGCTTGGCGGCCAGTGCCTCGGCCCCGAGCCGGTAGTCGGCGATGGTCTCGGCGTCCGGCTGGAACCGCCACTGGCCGTCCTCGTACAGGTACTTGTAGCTGAACTTGAAACCGAGCCGTTCGAACCGCACCACTGCGACGGTCTTGGCGGCGTTCAGCCTGACCGCATCGACCTTCATCGGAACGCCCTCGGCCAGTTGCGGGCACAGCTCGTTCAACCGCACGTATCCGGCCTGGTCGAGCACCTTTTTGGCGTTGTTCGACCAGCTTTCCCAGGCTCCGGCGTAATCGCCGGAGACGTAGGCGTCCACATGCTCCTGCGCGGCCTCCCGGACGGCCTCCTCCGTCTGCGGCTGCGCCGGCGCCGAGGCGGCGGGCGCCGGCTCTTGCGGGGCGGCCGAGGGGGCGGATTCACCGCCACAGCCGACGAGCATGAACGGAAGAACGACAGCGGGTATCACGCGATGCACAACAAACTCCTGAACACATCAAAAACAAAAAGCAGAGCTTTGAGGACGAACCGTAACAGCGAATTGATCATGGTGTGGGAGGATTCGCTGTGTCTAGCCGGGACAGGCCAGGAAAACCTGTCCGATAACGTGGTTCACCCTCTCATTCGAGGGAGGTCCTTGAACCGGACATGTCAGTCCGGTGTTTTGGGAATGGCCTTATTGGCCGGAACTATCGCACTGCCGTCGCGCCATCCCTAGACCTTTCAATGTGTGAGCACAGTCCTGTGCGCGGGGTGCCGGGGGCGTCTGGATTCTGGAGGAAGTAGATCGTGGCGTCGGTGAGTGGACGGGTCCGCTCTTCGCCCGGACGGGCCGACGGCGACTCGCGTTAGGGCACGGCCGTGTCCGTAGGCCGGAGTGCTGTCGCGGAAGGCCCGAAGTGTCGCTCTGCTCCGGCGCCGGCTTCTCGGGGCGCAATCAGGTTGGAGAGAGTCTGGGCTTGGAATGAGTTCTTGGGGGTTCTCGACGGAGCGGGGCGCGCGCCGTGTCGGCTTTTACCAGAGTCGTGGTGTGCTCAATCTGCTCCGGGTGAGCGTCCTCTGCCGGTGAAAGGACGCTGGTTTCGTACGCCCCCGGTGACGTTCTGTCGATATTTCACTCCGGCTCGGGCGGCAGGGGAGTTTTGCAGCCGGCCCTTCAGCCGGTTCCACGCACGGTACGGGAGGGCGGCGCGAGCTCGACGCCGCCCTCCCAAGACGGGTCGGTGAACCCGGTCAAGACCCGTTCCCCGCGGGCCGGAAGGGGTGGGGCAAGGGCACCGTCACCGGCTCCGACGGGCAACCGTTCCCCGCGGGCCGGAAGGGGTGCGTCGCGGCCGGGGGAGGCGGTGGCGCGGGGCGCCACCTGGGCCCGGCGTTCCCGGGGAAGAGTCAGTCCTCGTCCTCGAAGATTTCGGACGCCTCTTCGTAGGCCTCTTCATAGGCCGCCTCGTAGGCGGCCTCATAGGCATCTTCGTAGGCGTCTTCCACGGCCTCTTCGATCGCCTCCTGGTAGGCGACCTGGTACGCGGCCTCGTAGGCGGCGGCCTGGGCGGCCTCGACCACGTCGGTCTCTTGCTCTTCCTCCTCCTCGGAATCGTCGTCGAGCAGTTCGTTCACCACCGCGCCGGCGACGAATCCGGCGGCGGCCCCGGCGGCCACGCCCGCCCAGCCCGGACCGCCATGCCCGCCATGCCCGCCGTGGCCTTCGAAGTGGCCGTGAGAGCCGTGGCCGCCGTGCACCTCGTGGTGACCGTAGGCGGCGTGGCCGCCGTGCACCTCGTGGTGACCGTAGGTGACGTGCCCGCCGGACAGGCGGCCGATGACCGCCTGCAGCCAGTTGGTGATCTCGTGCTCCCACGCCATGTACAGGGCCTGGTCATGGGGGACGTGGAGGCGGCCGTAGACGTCCTCGCCCTCGGAGAACAGGTCGCCGCGGCGGTCGGCCTCCAGCACCACCACCAGGTGGTGCGGGTCGGTCACGAACGTCAGCTCGACCTCGTTGATGTGGCCGCTGTACTGCGGCGGGGCGTAGAACTCGATCTCCTGGTAGAACGGCAGCTGCTGGTTCAGCCCGGAGATCTGGCCGTATTCGAGGTCGGCGTTTTTGAAGACGAAGCCCAGCTCGGCGAAGGCGTCCAGCACCCGCTGCTGGGACGGCAGGGGAGTGACCGCGATCGGGTCCAGGTCGCCCTTGTCGAGCTGCCCGGCCACCTCCACCTCGGTGCGCACCCCCAGCACCATGCCGTCCAGGTGCCGCCCGTACACCTGGGTGATCGGCAGTTCCCACGGCAGCGGCACTTGGAACGGGATGGTGTGGAACTGGTGGGCGCCCACGACGAACCCGCCGGTGATCGCGCCCTGGTGGAACTCCAGCCCCGCGGTGCCCTCATGGTCGTCGTGCTCGAACTCCGCCTCGGTGACCAGGCTGAGCACGATCCGGTCGATGTAGGCGTCCTGCTCGCCGCCCTGCAGCCGCACTTCACCGGTCAGGATCTCACCCGGCCGGCACTGCGCGGACGTCAGCACCGTCTCCACCGAAGGGCCGCCCACGCCGAACGCGCCCAGCATCTGCCTGAAGATCATCGCTCCCCTACTCGTCTGCGATCGGTGATGTGCCTGCCGTCGGCGTCAGCGACGCCGGAGCCCCCGGTGGCGTCTGCGCGGGCACGAGCGGTCCGGCTGCGACCACCGCTTTCCGTCCGGCGACGCGCCGCCGCTCCTTCGGCCGGGCCGACGCCCATGGAGGCTCCCTCCACGCTTCGGGTCCTGGACGCGGGCGGGCGGCCCGGTCCGGTGTCCTCCCGCCGATCCGCTCCCGCTGCAGGGAATCAACCTTCGGGAGCGGGACGGCGGCAATACTTATTACTACTACACTTGTAGCAGATCGATCGGAGACCCGGCAGACCAGTCAGCGCATCGAGCGGCACGCACCCCAAGACGCGTGGGCCCCGGCATCGATGAGGGCGGAGCGGCGTGTCCGGCGCCGTTGTCCACCTCGACCGTTGGAGACGGGCCGCCCGGCAGTGCGCCCTTCCGGCATCTCCGTGGAGGGGGCGCGCTGAGGTTTTCTCAGTGATTCGGCACTGCCGGCAGGTGGTATCGGGGTGCTGATCGGCGGCCGGTGAAAGCGGGGGAGGACGGCATGGAGCGACCGGTGGAAGGGACATGCCGTCGCCATTAGGGGTGAGGGGCGTCCGTCTGAGGGCCGGGGCCGGGTGTGCCTTTGCCCTGAGGGTGCCGCAGCGCGGTCCCCACCTCGGTTCGCTGAGAAAGCTCGCTGTTTCCCGGCGTACAGAGCCGGCGAGAGCGCTTCAGCGGCCGGGGATGCTGCGGTGGGCCTTTTCGACACGTCGTTCTCACAGACGGCACGCGAGGTCCCGCGGTCAGGGGCGATGCCGTGAGCCGCAGCGGCGCGGCACCGAGGAACGTAGGCGCTCCCGGTGTCTTGGGCCGCGTGCCCGAAAGAGATTCACCCTTGCTGAGGTGCCGTCGCGAGGGTCAGGTTTTGCCGGCGGCGAGGGCGCGGAGTTCTCGGGCGGCGGGGAGGGCGCGGGTCTTCTCGTCGGGGAGGGCTTTGATGATCTCCTCGGTGATGCGGCGGCGGCTTGAGCTGGTGGGCATGCCGTTCAGGGTGGTTGCGGCGTGGTTGAGGCCCTCGGTGATGTCGCGGTCGTGGACGAGGGCGAGGGCACGCATGAGATTGAGATTTGTGCGGCTTCCCGAGCGCTCCTCGGGCATGAGGGAGAGGGCTTGGTCGATCGCGGACGTGGCGTGCTTCGTGTCGCCCAGCATCACGTGGGTGAAGCCTTCAACCTGTCTCAGGGAGCTTTCGGGAAAGCCGTGTGGTGATATCCGGTCTTGGAGGACGTGCTCAGGGAGGCGGCCGAATACCTCGTGTAGATCGCGGATCGCCTGCTTGGCTCCTGTCGCGTCCCCTTGGGTGGCAAGGAACTTGGCGCGTGTGCCGAAGGCTTTGGCCAGTCCGGAGGATGGTGTGCCGGAGGCATGTTTGAAGGCGTCGGCGAGCAGGTTGCTGATGACCTCTGGGGGACGGTTTTCCCATAGTGCTCTCGACGCTCGATACCAGCGGACCCAGACGGACAGTTCGCGGTCGCCGGACTCGTCGGCGGCGTGGGTGGCGGCCTGGAGGGCTCGGCCGGCGTCGCGGTAGCGGCCCAGGTCGCTGAGTTCCTGGGACATGTAGGTGGTGAGCTGGGCGCTGACCCGCAGCAGATCTTTGCGGGCGGAGGGGTTCTTTTCGCGTTGCAGGGCCACGCCAAGATCCATGATGTCGGCGGCCAGGTCGCGCATCAGGGCGCCGACCGGTTGGACCCAGATCTCTTGGGAGTACTCCCAGGCGAGGTTCTGCCAGCCGGGGGCGTCCAGTTCGGTGGCGGGGGCGTCCAGGGAGCTTTCCAGGGCGGCGAGCACGGCGGCGACCGTGCCCGCGGGCACTGCCGCTCCGGCGCCGAGGGCGGCCATCAGTTCCAAGAGCGCACGGCGTTTCACGTCGTCATCCCCATTGTCGGGACGGGTCTTCTTTTCAACGGTACCCGTGGGAGTGGTGCTTTGACCCCCTGGATAGGGGCATGCGGAGCCGAAAAGATCTTTTTCGTCCAGTTTGAAAGCGGTGGCGTAGGTGGTGGCCCAGTCGCGGGGAAAGACCTCTCCGGCTTCCCAGCGGTGGATCTGCCGGGCGAGGTTTCGAATCGAACCCCGTTCGATGTGGGATGCGGCCAGTAGCCGCCGGGCCATCTCGTGCTTACCCCAACCTCGGGCCGATCGTTCGGCTTCGAGCCTGACCGCCCATGCGGGGCGCCGCTTGTCGGTCATAAGCGCAGCCTCTCATTCGCTCCGGGCGGATGTGAGGCGGGCACAAAAGTGTCCGCAAAGTGTCCGCATCGTGTCCGCCTGATGTCCGCCCTGACACCCCCCGAAAGTGTCTGCAAAGTGTCAACATTGTCAGCCTTCCGGAGATTGCGTGTCCTGTCCTTTACTGAACGTGACCGGAAGCGGCCTCGTGGGCAGGTGCACCGGCAGAGTTCTGGAGTGGGGCGGCGCGGGACCCGGGGGTCTCGTGGGGCGTCGATCCGGTGGCGGGCGGCAAGGAAACCGAGTCAGGCACTCGATCACGGGACGGGACGCCGAGCATGGTTCGACAGGGGCCTGTGCAGAGCCCGCCATGTGGACTGCTCTTGTGACAAAGAGCGTCCTGCCGGGGGATCTGCGGCTTTCGGGACGTGGTGGCGCGGCGTCTCCCAAGGTCCCCGGCGTGTGCTTCACCCCGGGCGTCCCGTTCGCTTGCGTTGAGAAACCCCGGGGAACCCGAGTGGGAGGCTGCCTGCTGACGGATACCGCCGGGCGGGACGGAAGGCCGCAGGAAACCTCGGTCCCGGCCCGGCGGCGTCGCAGGCGGGTTACTCGTCCCCGCCGAACTCGCGGCGTACTGCTTCGGTGTGTTCGCCGAGTTCCGGGCCCGGGCGGCGGATGGTGCCCGGGGTGCGGGTGAACTTGGGGACCACGCTGGGCATCGGGATCGGTCGGGGGTAGCCGGGGGCCTCCAGGCGGGTGATCATCTTGCGGGCGGCGTACTGTTCGTCGGCCAGGATGTCGGCGGGGGTGTAGATCCGGCCGCGGGGGACGCCGTGGTCGTCGAGCAGGGCCTCGACCGTTGCGGCGTCCAGGGTGCCGACCCAGGACTGGATGATTTCGTCGAGTTCCTCGGCGTGGCGGCCGCGGGCCTGGTGGGTGGCGAAGCGTTCGTCGGTGGCCAGCTCGGGGCGGCCCATCGCCTGGCACAGGCGCTGGTAGATCGCGTCGGCGTTGGCGGCGATGAGGATCTCCACCCCGTCGCACGTCTTGTAGACGTTGGAGGGGGCGACGCCGGGCAGGGTGCTGCCGGTCCTGGTTCGCTGCACGCCGCCGATCTCCCAGTCCGGCAGCAGGGATTCGGTCAGCGCGAACACACTCTCATACAGGCCCACATCGACCTCTTGGCCGCGGCCGGTGCGGTTGCGTTCATGAAGCGCGGCCAGGGTGCCGATCACCGCGAACATCGCCGCGATCTCGTCTCCCAGGCTGATGCCGGCGCGCACCGGGGGGCGGTCCGGGTAGCCCATCAGGGCGCGCAGGCCGCCCATGGCCTCGGCGACGCTGCCGAAGCCGCGGTCGTGGGCGCGCGGCCCGTCCTGGCCGAAGCCGGAGACGTGCACCATGATGAGGCCGGGGTTGTCGGGGGCGACCGAGGCGTAGTCCAGGCCCCATTCGGCCATCCGGCCGGGGGCGAAGTTCTCCAGCACCACGTCGGCGCCGACCATGAGCGAGCGCGCCAGCTCGCGGTCCTTCTCGGTCTTCAGGTCCAGGACGACCGATTCCTTGTTGCGGGCGATCGCCGGCCACCACAGGCTGCGGCCCTCATGCAGCACGCCCCAGCGGCGCATCGGGTCCCCGCCGGGGGGCTCGACTTTGATCACTCGTGCGCCGTAGTCGCCGAGCAACTGTCCGGCGAAGGGGCCGGCGATGAAGCCGCCGAACTCGATGACCGTGATTCCTTCCAGCGGCCCGGTGCTCATGTCACACCCCCGGGGGAGATTGCGGCCGTCCGGTCACGCCGAAGGGGCCGCGCCGTAGACCGTGCGGTACCAGATCTCGGTGAGCGTGGTGATGGCGGTCTCGTCGTCGGGAGGGGCGACATCGGCCTCACCGCCCGCCCCCAGCCACGTCCAGCAGAACGACTCCAGCAGGCTGACCAGGGCCGAGGCCAGTGTCGGCAGGTCCAGTCCGATGGTGTGGCCGGAGCGTTCGGCCGCGTGCAGGCCGCGCAGCACGCCCCGGATGCCGGCGGCCCGGTGCTCCCGCCACCGCTGCCGGAAACGCTCGTCCGTCATGGACATCTGGAACAGGCCGATCATCTCCGGCAGGTACTTGCGGTAGGTGTGCCAGTAGGCGGTGACCGCGGCGCGGACGCCCTCGTAGGGGTCGCCGGATCCGGACTCCAGCGTCGAGGCCGTCATGACCTCCTGGGCGAACTCCTCCAGCAGCGCTTCCAGGAGCTGTTCTTTGTTGTCGTAGTAGTTGTAGAACGACCCGGGCGAGCGGCCGGCCGCCGCCGCGATGTCGGAGATCTTGGTGTTGAAGTAGCCCTTCTCGGCGAACGTCCGCCGCGCCGCCTCCAGGAACGCGGCCTCTGTCCGCCGGCCCTTGGGCGTGGCCGGCTGGGCCTTCGTCGTGGACGCTCCGTCGCTCATCGATCTCTGTCTCGTCTTCTGCAGCGCTGGGTGGGGAGGGTTGCGCCCCGGCGATCACGTCCGCAAGCGCCCTTGCCGCCTGTGCTCGGACCATCATCTCCCCTCGGATTCCGCCCTTGCACACTTCTGAATCTGAATCTAGCCTCAGAAATGCCCCCGGAGCGACCCCCAGGAGAGCCCCCAGATGGCGATGATGAACAGGTCCCAGTACCTGGCCTCCCTCGACGACGGCCGGCGGATCTTCGCAGAGGGCCAGGAGGTCAAGGACCTCGCCTCCCACCCGCAGTTCGCCACCGCGATCAAGCTGGTGGGCGACGGGTACGAGGCGCACTACCGGCCGGGAGAGGACGCCAGCGGGCCGTATTTCAAGATCCCCCGCAGCCGCCAGGAGCTGAAAGAGATCCTGGAGGACCTGCTGACCTGGGACATGGTCACCGTGACCACCAGCCAGGGGCTGCTGGCCCTGCTGACCGCCGCGGCGCGGATCCGCCCCGCCCGGCCCGAGTACGCCCGCCGGATCGAGGAGTACTTCGAGTACTGCCGCGCCAAGGACCTGCGCTGCGTCCAGGCGATCACCGACGCCAAGGGGGACCGCCGGCTGCCGCCGAGCAAGCAGCACGACCCGGACGTCTACACCCGCATCATCGAGCGCCGCCAAGACGGCATCGTCGTCCGCGGCGCCAAACTGCACATCTCCTCGGCCGCGGTCAGCCACGAGCTGATCGTCATGCCGACCAAGAACATGAAGGAGGGCGAGGAGGACTACGCCGTCGCCTGCGCCATCCCGGTGAACGCCCCCGGCGTCCGCATCGTCAACACCAGTTATGCGCCCCGCGAGCGCATCGAGGACTTCCCCGTCAGCTCCCAGCACAACATGCCCGAGGGCTTTGTGATCCTCGACGACGTCTTCGTCCCCAACGAGCGGGTGTTCCTGGCCGGGGAGATCGAGCACTCGGCCACCTTCGCCCACGCCCTGGGGCTGTGGGAGCGGCTGGGCGGCACCGCCCACCTGGCCGAGTTCGGCGACCAGCTCGTCGGCCTGGCGCAACTGGTCGCCGAGGCCAACGGCACCGACCGCATCCACCACATCCGGGAAAAGATCGCGGAGATGATCATCTACGCGACGCTGGTGCGCGCCGGGCTGGAGGCCGCCATCGCCAACGCCGAACCCAGCCCAGAGGGCTGGTACTTCCCCAGCGAGCTGTACACCAACGCCGCCAAGCACTACGCCGCCGCCGAATACAGCCGCATGGTCCGCCACCTGCACGACATCGGCGGCGGCGCGATCGTCACCGCCCCCTCGGTGCGGGACCTGGAAAACGAAGAAGTCGGCCCCTTCATCCGCAAGTACATGGCGACCAAGGAGGACATCGACGGCGAGTACCGCACCCGCCTGTTCCACGCCGTCCGCGACTTCACCGCCGACGCCTACGGCGGCTGGCAGCTGGTCACCATGATCCAGTCCGGCGGCGGCCTGTACGCCCAGCGGCTGGTGGCCCGCAAGCACTACGACATGGAGCGGGCGAAGGACCTGGCGCGCAAGCTGGCGGGCCTGGCATGAGCGCCGCCCCCCTCGACCCCCCGCGGGATCTGGCCGCCTTCGCCGGCTTCCTGCGCGAGCGGCTGGCCCCCCTCGTCGCCGAGCACGCCCGCCCGGCCGAGGCCGACCCCGACGACGACCGCATCGCGGCCGTCGAGGAACTCAGGGAAGGGCATGAGGAAGAAGTCGCCCGGGCGCGCCGCTTCCAGCGGGCGCTGTATGAGGCCGGCGTGGCCTGGCCCAGCGGCCCGGTCGAGTTCGGCGGCCTCGGGTTGACCGACGCCCACGACGAGGTCCTCGAAGACGTGCTGGCGGAGATGGGCTTCCCGTCGCGGGAGGCGTTGTTCGTCGGGCTCAACATCGTCGCCCCGGCCCTGCTCCACCACGCCGCGCCGGCGCTGCGCGAAGAGATCGTGCCCGCGCTCTACCGCGCCGAGCTCATCGGCTGCCAGATGTTCTCCGAACCCGGCGCCGGCTCCGACCTCGCCGGTGTCGCCACCCGCGCCGTCCGCGACGGCGACCACTGGGTCCTCACCGGGCAGAAGGTGTGGACCTCGATGGCCCACCTGGCGGACGTGGGGGAGGTCCTGGTCCGCACCGACCCCGCCGCGCCCAAGCACGCCGGGCTGACGATGTTCCTGCTGGACATGCACGCCCCCGGGGTGACGGTCCGGCCGATCCGGCAGATGACCGGCGGCGCGGCGTTCAACGAGGTGTTCCTGGACGGGGTGCGCGTGCCGGACGCCCGGCGCATCGGGGGAGTCGGCGAAGGCTGGCGCGTCGCCCTCACCAGCCTCGGCTCCGAGCGCAGCACGATGAGCGGCGCGGCCGGCCCCCTCACCCCGCAGGTGATGGAACGGGTGACGCGGCTGATCCGCCGGCTCGGCGCCGAGGACGACCCGGTGCTCCGCCCCCAGCTGGCGCGGACCGTGGCGGCCGTGGTCGCCATGCGGGCCGCCGCGAACCTCACCCCCGGCTCCTACACGCACCGCCTGGAGCCGGTCTCCGGGTCGATCCGCAAGATGCTCATGAACCGCGCCGCCGACCACATCGCCCGCCTCGCCCAGGACGCACTGGGCGAAAAGGCGTTCGTCGATCTCGGCGAGAAAGACACCTACGCCTGGTCGGAGTTCGTGCTCGGCGTCCCCGCCCTGCACATCGCCGGGGGCACCGACGAGATCCAGCGCAACGTCATCGCCCAGCGCGGGCTGGGCCTTCCCAGATCCGCACCGCGCGCGTCGTGAACGGCACCAGCCAGTGAGGAGCAGCGCCCATGGAATCGTTCGTCCAGCTCCGCCGGGGGAAGACCCCGCGGCAGATCCACCGGGACGTGGGGGACCTCAAAGACGACGAGCTCGGCCGCTACGGCTTCACCGGCCGCACCGCCCACCTGTACCGCCGCAACGACCCCACCCGGTTCCGCATCGAGGGCGACCTGGCCGCCGTCAACGTGCAGACCGGCGAGCTGAAGCCCACCGACCTGGAGGCCGACGGCGAGCCGCTGGTGATGTTCCACAACCCCGACTGCCGGATCCTGCTGAGCCGCCGCGGGCAGGTCGCGCCGTTCTACACCCGCAACATCGACGGCGATGAGCTGATCTTCGTCCACGAGGGGACCGGGCATTTCGAGACCGAGTTCGGGCGGCTGCCGTACCGGCCCGGCGACTGGGTGTACCTGCCCAAGGGCACCACCTACCGGCAGATCCCCCAGGACCGCTCCCACCTGCTGATCATCGAGGCGACCGAGGAGTTCCGGGTGCCCGAGGCCGGCACGCTCGGCCGGTTCTTCCCCTTCGACCCCTCCCTGATCACCATCCCCGAGCCGGAGGTCTTCCCCGACGACGGCCGGGAGGAGTACGAGATCCGCCTGCGCCAGCGCGAGGGCCGCTCCTCGCTGTTCTACCCGTTCAACCCGCTGGACGTGGAAGGGTGGCGGGGCGACAACTTCCCCTTCACCTTCAACATCGCCGACTACGACGTCATCACCTCCGACGACGTCCACCTGCCCCCCACGGTGCACCTGTTCATGCAGGCCACCGGGGTGTACGTGCTGAACTTCCTGCCCCGCCCGGCCGAGGGCAAGCCGGGGGTGGAACGGGTCCCCTGGTACCACCGCAACACCGACTACGACGAGATCGCCTTCTACCACGGCGGCAGCGTCTTCGGCGTGGACATGCCCGCCGGGCTGATCTCGCACGCCCCCCAGGGCATCCACCACGGCGTCCCCGAGCGGGCCCGCCGGCGCGCCCGGCGCCTGTTCGAGCAGGAAAAACGGGTGGAGTGGAAGGTCATCGCGATCGACACGCGCCGCCGGCTCATCCCCACGCCGGTGATGCTGGGCGCCCAGCCCACCCAGACCAAGGAAGAAGCCGACAAGAAAGAGGTGCGGGCGTGAGCGAGCGGAAGAGATTCGAATACGAGCGCAAGCCGTACCTCATCGTCTTCGAGGACACCTCGGCCTACCGCGACACCTACGGCGGGGTCAGCGAGCACGTGGTGCTGGAGAGCTACCTGCTGCGCCCCAAGGGCGTCCCCTCCGACACGGTGATCGTGTTCATGCACCCCATCGGCGGCGGGGCCTACCTGCCGATGACCAACGCGCTGCCGCGCGCCGGCCACCACGTGATCTACTGCAACAGCCGCTACCGCGGCGTCGACAGCGCGCTGATCATGGAGAAGGTCGTCCAGGACCTGGCCGCCTGCGTCAAGGACGCCCGCGAGCGCCTGGGCTACCAGAACGTGATCTTGGGCGGGTGGAGCGGCGGCGGCGCGCTGTCGCTGTTCTACCAGCAGCAGGCCCAGCACCCCACGGTCACCTGCACGCCCGCCGGCGACCCGCCCGACCTCACCCGGCTGGACCTGCCCCCGGCCGACGGGATCATGCTGCTGGCCGCGCACATCAGCCGGCACGGCACGCTCACCGAGTGGCTGGACCCGTCCATCCTGGACGAGCAGGACCCCACCAAACGCGACCCCGAGCTGGACATCTATAACCCCGACAACCCCAACCAGCCGCCGTACTCGCCGGAGTTCATCGAGCGCTACCGGGCCGCCCAGATCGCCCGCAACCGCCGCATCACCGCGTGGGTGAAGGAGACCCTGGCCGACCTCAAGGCTCAGGGCGAGCCGCTGATGGAGCGGGGGTTCGTGGTGCACGGGACGATGGCCGACCCGCGCTGGCTCGACCCGACGCTGGACCCCAGCGACCGCCCGCCGGGCCGCTGCTACCTGGGCGACCCGCGGATCGTGAACATGGGCCCGGTGGGGCTGGCCCGGTTCAGCACGCTGCGCAGCTGGCTGTCGCAGTGGAGCTATGACGACGCCAACGCCGACGGGCCGCGCTGCGCGGCCGACATCAAGGTGCCGACCCTGGTCATCGGGAACACCGCCGACGACGCCTGCACCCCAAGCCACACCCACCGGCTGTTTGAGGCGATCGGGCACCCCGACAAGGAAATGCACATGATCAAAGGGGCGACCCACTACTACGCCGGCCCCGACCAGGTGCCGCACCTCAACCAGGCCGTCGACATCATCACCCGGTGGCTGGGTGAGCGGTCATGGACGGCGCTGTGACCCCCGACTGGCCCCGGCCCACGGTCGATCAGGCCGTGCGGCGGCACGCCGCCGAACGCCCCGATGAGGTGGCCGTCGTCGGGCCCGCCGCGTCCCTGACGTGGGCGCAGCTGGACGCCGCCGCGGACCGGGCCGCCGCCGTCATCGCCGCCACCGGCGGGGCCGGATCCCGCGTCGCCTGGCTGGGCGCCAACGACATCGGCTACCCGGCCACGCTGCTGGGCGCCTGGCGGCAGCGGTCCGCCCTGGTCGGCCTCAACTGGCGGCTGCCGGACCGCGATCTGGCCGCCTGCTGCGCCGAGACGGCGGTGACGCACATCTTCACCAGCACCGCCTTCGCCGGCCGCGCCGAGGCGATCGCCGGTCCCGGGGTCCACATCGAGGTCGTCGACCAGACCACCGCCGGCATGTGGCCCGGCCGGGCGGCGGCCGCGCCGCTGGAACCGGCCGCAGACGATGTGGCGATGGTGTTCTTCACCTCCGGCTCCACCGGCCCGCCCAAGGCGGTCCCGCTGGAACGGCTGGCCATGGAGATCGGGGCGACCACCCCGGTGGTCCACGGTTTTCAGCCGGACTCCCGGCTGCTGATCGTCCCGCCGGTCTTCCACCTGGCGGGGGCCTACTGGGTGCAGTACGGGCTGCTGTACGGCTCCCGGCAGGTCTACCTGGCCGACGCGGCCCCCAAGAGCATCGTGGCGGCCATGGCCGGGCAGCGCATCACCCACGCGGTGCTCGTGCCCACCCTCATCCGCGCCCTGATCGACCAGCTCAAGATCGAGCCCACTCCGCTGCCGGAGCTGCGTCATGTGGCCTACGGCGCCTCGCCCATCCCGCCGCCCACGCTCCGGGAGGCCCTGGAGGTGCTCGGCTGCGAGATGTGCCAGGTGTACGGGATGACCGAGGCCGGCGGCGTGGTGACCTACCTGCCGCCCGAGGACCACCGCACCGACGGTGCGCACACCGGACGGCTGGCGTCGGCCGGGCGTCCCACGGTGGGCGTCGAACTGCAGGTCCGCGACCTGGTGACCGGCCAGGTCGTCCCGCCCGGGACCTCCGGGGAGCTGTGGTTCCGCACCCCGTTCATGGCCAAGGGCTACCTGGGGCGGCCCGCCGAGACCGCCAAGGTCTTCGTGGACGGCTGGCTGAACAGCCGCGACGTGGGGCACCTGGATGCGGACGGCTACGTGTACGTCGAGGGCCGCTCCGACGAGATGATCATCACCGGCGGGGAGAACGTCCACCCGCTGGAGGTGGAGTCCGCGCTCTGCGAGCTGCCGGACGTCGCGGAGGCCGCGGTGGTGGGGCTGCCGGACCGCACCTGGGGGCAGCGGGTCTGCGCCGCCATCGTGCGGCGCGAGGACCGCCTCACCGAGGAGGCGGTCCTCGCGCACTGCCGGGCCGAGCTGGCCGGCTACAAGGTGCCGCGGACGGTCGTCTTCCTCGACGGGCTGCCCAAGACGGCCAGCGGCAAGATCTCCCGCTCGGCGCTGGTGGACCTGCTCTCCCGACAGGAGCCGCGATGACCCACGACATCAGCCCCGATGAGGTCCGGGCATCCCTGCGCGCCTTCTTCGGCGACCACCCCGGCATCGCGGAGGCGCGGCGCCTCCGCGACGCCGGCGGCGGAGCAGACGACGACCTGGCGCGGGCCGGTTTCGACGAGCGCCGCTGGGCGGCGATCGCCGAGCAGATCGGCCTGACGGCGATGGCCGCCCCCGAAGACCGCGGCGGCCTTGAGCTCGGCGTCGCCCACCTGGTCGCCGCCGCCGAAGAGTGCGGGGCCGCCCTCTACCCGGGGCCGGCGCGGGCGGCGCTGCTGGTCGGCTGGTCGCTGCGGGCGCTGCCGTCCTCCGGCCTGCCGCAGGAGCTGGAAGAGCGGATCGAACGGTTCCTGACCGGCCGGGCCGTGCCCGCCCTGGCCGCCGCCGGCGAGGACGCCCCCGCGCCCACCCTCACCGCGGGACGGCTGCACGGCACCGCCGCCCGGGTGACCCACGGCCGGGTCGCCGACCTGGTGCTCTGCCCGGTCCGCACCGACCAGGGACCGGCCATGGCGCTCGCCGCGATCCCGCCGCAGGCGGCGCGCAGCGCACTGGCCACCGTGGACCTGACCACGCCCCGGGCCGACATCACCGTCGACGGCGCACCGGCCGTGCCCGTCACCGCCCCCGGCGACCGGGCCGACCTGGAGCGGCACCGCACCGTGGCCTGGCTGCTGGCGGCGGCCGAACAGGTCGGCGGCGCCGAAGGCTGCCTGGCCGCCATGGTCTCCTACGCCGCCGTCCGCGAGCAGTTCGGCCGGCCGATCGGCAGCTACCAGGCGATCCAGCACCGCTGCGCGGACACCGCGATCGACGCCACCGCCGCCCGCGCCCTGGTCGCGGCCGGCGCGAACGCCTGCGACGGCGGCGACCGGGAGAACGCCCACCGGCTCGCCCTGCTGGCCCGCGCCGAGGCCGCCGAGTGCTTCCTGGCCGCCGCCGGCGGCCTGATCCAGGTGTCCGGCGGCGTCGGCTTCACCTGGGAGCACGACGCCCACCTGTATTTCCGGCGCGCCCGGGCCACCGCGGTCGCCGAGGGAACCCCCGAGCAGTTCCGGCACCGCGCCGTCGAAGCCGGCTGCCTGGAGCTGCTGACCGCTCCCATCTCCTGACCCGGGCGCGCGTCCGTGCAGGGAAAAGGCCCGTACCGTTCTCGGCCGCGCCGCGTCCGGGACGGTCATGCAAGATCGAGGAGGAGCCGGGTCCGGTCGGCCGGTACGCCGTCCCCACGGGCCGCGGCGGGAGCCCGGCGACCGGGAAGATGCGGCCGCCGGCGCCGCACGAGGGGTTCGGCGGCGACGATCAGGGAGGTGAACGATGACGGCACCGGTCCGCATCGTGGAGGTGGCGCCGCGCGACGGCCTGCAGAACGAGCCGACCCGGCTGACCACCGAGCAGAAACGGCGGCTCGTGGAACACGCGGTGCGTTTCGGGGCCCGCAATATCGAGGTCACCAGCTTCGTGCACCCGGCGAAGGTGCCCGCGATGGCCGACGCCGAAGACCTCGTCGCCATGCTGCCCCCCGCAGACGGGGTCACCTACAGCGCGCTCATCTTGAACGAACGCGGCCTGTCCCGCGCGCTGGCGGCCGGGATCACCGAGGTGAACGTGGTGGTGCACTGCACCGACACCTTCAGCCGGCGCAACCAGGGCACCGACATCGCCGGGGGGATCGGCATCTGGCGGCGGATCGCGCGCGATGCCGAGGCGGCCGGCATCAGGGCGAACGTCACCCTCGCGGTGGCGTTCGGCTGCCCCTTCGAAGGCGAGGTCCCGGTGGAGGCGGTGCGCTCCGTCGCCGAGCAGGTCCTGCAGGAGCGGCCGCCGGCGGAACTGTCCCTGGCCGACACCATCGGGGTCGCCGTGCCCCGGGACGTGGCGGCCAGGGTCGAGGCCGTCCGCGACCTGCTGCCGGAGGGGACGGCGCTGCGCGCCCACTTCCACAACACCCGCAACTGCGGCATCGCCAACGCGCTCGCCGCGATCGACGCCGGGGTGGGCGTGCTGGACGCCAGCCTCGGCGGGATCGGCGGCTGCCCGTTCGCCCCCCGCGCCACCGGCAACATCGCCACCGAGGACCTCGCCTACGCCCTGGAACGGTCGGGGATCGACCACGGCCTCGACACCGCCGCGCTGCGGGAGGCCGGCCGGTGGCTGCAGGAGCAGATCGGCCGCCCGCTGCCGGCGATGGTGCTTCACGCCGGTGGATTCCCCACCGGCGACGCCGCCGCCTGAGACGGGCTCTTGCGCCGGGCCCCGCCGAACGGACGGCGCTTTTTTGAAGGAGAAGACCCCCGGGGCGGTGCGGCTACTGCGGTGCCGTCGAGGGCAGGTGCTCGCAGACCCCGCTCGGCGACCCGTCCGATGACCCGCCGAGGGCATGCAGGAGCAGCTGCTGCCCGGCTTGGGGATGGCCGTTGCGGTCGGCGCGGTCCAGCCAGGCCGCGGCGTCGCGAAGCCTGCCGATGCGCAGACAGTGCAGGCCATACCGGTAGGCCGCGTCGGCATGCCCGAGACCCGCGGCGCCCCGGTAGAACACCGCCGCCGAAAAGGGCAGGCCCTCCCGGTCGTACTCCAGGCCGATCTGGTAGGCGATCTCGGCGCCCTGCCAGTAGGGAAAGGCCGGCGCGGCGGCGGGATCCCAGGCGGCGGCCAGCTCGGCGGCCCGGCCGTGGCCGGCACGGGCGGCGCGGCGCAGCCAGTACAGCGCTTCGGCGGGACGGTCCGCGCAGGCCAGCAGCGCGGCCAGGCGGTAGGCGGGAACCCCCTGTCGTTCGCCCTCATCGCCTTCGGCCTGGCGCAGCAGCCGCATGCCGGTGCGCCCGAAGGCCTCCGCGTAGCGACGCCGCATGATCGTCGGCTCGGGCGGCGGCTCGCTCCCCGCACCGGAGGACTCATCGGGGCCGGAGGCTCGGGGGAGCGTTCCGGTGGACGGACGATCGACCTCATCGGTGACAGAGGCGGGAACCTTGGGGCCCGGCCGGCTTTCTTGCAAGGTGTGTCGTCCCGGATCCGGGTCGCCCGCGTGGGGATCCGCCGGCTCGGCCCGCCAGTCCGCCGGGACGGGGGCGGACAGCGGCGGCCGGGGCGGTCTGCTCTGGGCGAGGGCCGCGCGGACGGCCCGGTATTTGGTGTGCCACTGGGCCGGCGTTCCGATGGCCTCCGGATCGAGGGCGTTCTCCACCGCCGCGTCCCGCAGCACCAGCACGAACGACATCACCCACGGCCAGGGCGGCAGCCTGTGCCGCTTGCCGCTCAGATAGTCGTGGGTGGTCGAGTGCGCCAGCGGCAGAATGCGGGGCCCGCCGTCGCGATCGGCGTTCTGGTAGCGGCGCGACAGCGTCTCCAGCCGCTCATACGTGGGCGGCCCGGCCAGCTCGAACGCGGTGCGCAGGTCGGCGATGAAGTCGTGCAGCGCGGCAAGGGCGCGAAGGTCGTCCGGCATGGCCAGCCCGATCGCTCTCCGGTAGGTGTCCACACGATGCGGTGGGCACATGCTCCCACCGCCGCCGCGGCCGTTCTGCCAGATATCACACACACGGAATCGGTCGGGGAGCAGAACGGCCCGCTGAAAAAGCTCCGATGGACGCCGCGGCCGGCCCCCTCCGATGCCATCCGGACGCATCCGCCGGCATCCGGGACCGTCCGCCGGCGGCCGCGGCACGCCCAAGGGATCCGGGTCCGGCGAAAACCGGCCCGGCGGCCGGCCGCGGGGGCCATAGTCACCCCATGACGACGTTGACCCGGCCGTCGCCGGGATCTGCGCCATGCCACCCGCCGAGCCCCTCGGCCGATTCCCCGGGCGGGGAGACGATGCCCGACGACCCCTGGCCGTGGCATCCCCGAAGCGATGACGACCTCATCGCCTACACCCTGGCGGTGCTGTGGGCCCTGACCACCGGCCGCGCCCTTCGAACCGACGTGCCGCCGCGGCAGTGGCACGAACGCGAGCTGATCGACTTTTGGTCCGACCCCGTCTTCGAAGAGGTTGCCCGCCCATGAGCATCTCCCGGCACGACCAGCCGCCCGTTCTGCAGACCGTGCGCCCGCCGGACCCTGCGCCCGCCTGGACGGCCGCCCCGGCGGAACCCGTCACCTGGATCACCTCGCCCCTGGCCGTGGCCGTTCCGCTCATGGCCGTCGACATCGCCGCCTTCGGCGACCCCATGCGCGACGGCGACGCCCAAGCCCACCTGCGGCGCACGCTGTATGAGCACCTGGCCGAGTCCTTCGCCCTGACCCAGGTGCCCTGGCAGGAGTGCTACCTGGAAGACCGCGGCGACGGCGCGGTCATCGTCGCGCCCGCCCAGGTGGACCCCGCCTACCTGCTCGACCCGTTCGCCCACCACATGACCGCCCTGCTGCGGCGGTCCAACCGGCTCGCCAGCCGGGCCGGCCGGCTGCGGCTGCGGGTGGCCGTGCACACCGGCCGGGTCCGCCACGACGGCCGGGGCCTGCTGGGGCACGACCTCATCCACCTGTTCCGGATGCTGGAGGCGGCGGCGTTCAAACGGGCGCTGGACGCCTGCGACGCCGACATGGGCATGATCGTGTCCGATCCGCTCTATGCCGACACCCGCGCCCGGGGCGGCCTGTTCAACCCGGACGCCTACCGGCCGCTGGAACTGCGGCACAAGCGGACCCGGACCCGCGGCTGGCTGTGGCTGCCGCCGGCCTTCCGGCCCGCCGGCTGAGCCGGCCCGGCCTTTCGGCGGGCCGTGCCCGCATGCCAGCCTGTGGCCATGACCAAGGTGCGACGGGTGTGGCTGATCCGGCATGGGCAAAGCGAATCGAACGCCGGGCTGCCGACGAACGGGCCGGGCGCCTCCCCCCTCACAGAGCTCGGACGGCGGCAGGCGGCACGGGTGGCCGAGGCTTTCAGCGCACCGCCCGCCCTGGTGGTCAGCTCATCGTTCGTCCGGGCACGGCAGACCGCCGAGGCGACCATCGAGCGGTTTCCGCACGCGCCCTATGAGGAGTGGCCCGTCGAGGAATTCACATACCTGGGCCAGTTCCATGCCCTGCAGACCACGACGGAGCAACGCCGGCCTTTCGCCGAAGCGTATTGGAAGCGCTGCGACCCTTCTTATGTCAACGGCGGAGGTGAATCCTTCAAAGCGCTCATCACCCGCGTCCGCTCCTTCCTCGACCGGCTCGCCGGCCGCCCCGAGGACGGACTGATCGCGGTGTTCACGCACGGCCTGTTCATGAAGGCCGTGGTCTGGTCGCTGTTCACCGGCGTCACCGACCCCGGCGAGGCGGACATGCGCGCCTTCCACCACTTCCACGGGGTCTGCGACATCCCCAACTGCGCCATCATCGAACTGTGGCGCCCCAGCGGCCCGCATGGATTCCGCATCGTCGGCGGCGAAATGATGCACTTGGCGGGAACCCCCATCGCCACCCAGCACTCGGCTTCCACCACGATCCTGGATTAGCTATGAGACCGACTGCCCCGAGCGGTCCTCTTCTGGGATGCCGTGGGTTTTGCGCAGGGCCTGGATCTCCGCGCGCAATGCGGAGATCTCGGCGAGCAGCAGGGTGATGTCCGCCTGGGAGGCCTTGTCCGGGTGGGCCGCCCGTTGGGAGGCGGCGGCCTCGCCCTCCTCCATGGCCCGGACGACCACCGCTATGAACAGGTTCAGCACGACGAACGTGCACACCAGGATGAAACCGACGAAGAAGAGCCACGCCCAGGGGTGGTGGTCCATCACGGCGCGGGCCACGTTCGACCACGACTCCCCGGTCATGACCTGGAACAGCGTGAACAGGGAGGAGCCCAGGTCGCCGAAGTACTCGGGGTTGGTGGCGCCGTAGAGCTTGGCGGCCATGACCGCGGCGACGTACAGCACCAGCATGAGCAGGGCGGCTATGGAGGCCATGCCGGGGATCGCCGACAGCAGCGCCGACACCACGCGGCGCATGCTCGGCACCGTCGAGATCAGCCGCAGCGCCCGCAGGATGCGCAGCGCCCGCAGCACCGACAGGCCGGCCGAGTGCGGCACCAGGGAGATCCCCACGATCGCGGCGTCGAACAGGTTCCACGGGTCGCGGACGAAGCCGGTGCGGTAGGCGCAGGCCTTGGCCGCCAGCTCGATCACGAAGATCGCCAGCGCGATCCGGTCGATGGCCTGCAGCAGCGGGCCGTGGTGCGCCGCCACCTGCGGGACGGTCTCCAGGCCCAGGGCCGCGGCGTTGATGAGGATCACCGCGATGATCACCCGCTGGGTGATCTGAGACTCCACCACGCCGCGCACGCCGCCGTGGCGTTTGGCGATCGGCATCTGGTCGGTTCCCCCCGCTCGCTGGCCGCTCGAGGCGATGCGGCCGGTGTCCGAAAGGCCCCACCGAACACCGGCATGGTCGGCGCTCGTCCCTTCAGCCCGCCGGTGCACCGATCACCGCATCCGCCGGTCCTCGGGCCGCCCGCAGGTAATCGACATCGGAACGGGACTTAAGGGCGATATTTGCTACGACTCTTGTAGCAGATCGGCCGGGAGGCACACGTCCCGATCCGCCGTTACGAGGAGTCCCGGTCCAAGGAATCGAGGATCTGGCGCAGCGCCTGCTCCTCGTCGGGGCTGAGGGTCTGCACGAACTGGCTCAGCACGCTGCGCGGATCGTTGGCGTACCGCAGATGGTCGTACATGCGGCCGGCCACCAGGCGGGACTCGTCCACCGCCAGCCGGTACAGATAGCGGCGCCCGTCACGGATCCGGGTGACGAGCTTCTTGTCGTGCAGCCGGGACAAGATGGTGTTGACCGTGGTGTGGGCGGGCTGCCCGGCCAGCCGGGCCCGCAGCTCCGCGGCCCCGGCGGGACGCTTCAGGGCCGCCAGCGCGGCCAAGACCTCGGCCTCCAGCTGTCCCAGGGGTCTACGCGCCACGATTCCCGGCCTCACGAGCTCACATGGTGAACGCCATCCACTGAACCCTTCGCAACATGCCGTCCCCCGTGGGCCGGGACGGGGCACCGCCGTCCAGGACGGTGCCGCTGGCTGCGATGGGCCTCGCCGGAGCCCCTCCTCGGCTTGCGAAGGACGGGTGTTGAAAAGGGTTCACTGATCAGCCTAACGGTCTTGCCGATCGTGTCACCTTCACCGGGGAGGCGACGGAGCGAGGCTTCTGCGCGTCCGGAAGCGCTCTTTCGAAAGCGGCAGGCGCCCTGGACGTCTGAAACCGCGGCCCGGCCCCGCCACCGGCCGCTCCCCGCCCGTCACACCCACCGGTTGAACAGGGCGGATACGGCGCGCTTGGGAACCGGCCGGGCCCCGGGGCCGGTCCTATGATGGGGGCCGTGCACGGCGGCCTGTGGCAGAGGTCCTGACTTCCTCCCCACGCCTGACGGCGGGGGATCTCCTCATCCTGCGGAGGAGATGGGACGAGGGGGAGGCTTTGCGCGAGATGGCGAACCGATCCGAGGCCGGAGACGTGCGGTGAGCTGGCTGACTCTCCTGCCCATGGCCTTGGTGCTGGCGGTGGGCGTCGCGTTCGGCGCGGCACCGCTGCCGCTGCATCCGCACTGGGCGGCGCGCACGCTGGCCACCATCGCGGCCGCCGCCACCGTCACCGCCGTCGGCACCCTGGTGTTCATCACCGTCAACTACGCCGCCGGCATCTTCCCCCGCGCCGCCGAACGGGTGCCCGAGTGGGCGCTGTTCGGCGACGACCGGCCGGTGCCGGACGCCATCGGCGTCCCCGCCGTCGTCTTGACCTGCCTGGTCGCCTTCCTCATCGTCCGGCTGGCGGTCGGCTGGAGCCGGCAGATCCGCCAGGCCCAGCGGTCCTGCCGGCAGGTGCTGGACTGCGACGCCCCGCTGGCGCTGGCGGTTCCCGGCCGGCGCCGCGGCGGCGTGCTGGTCTCCCGGGGGCTGCTGCGCATCCTCGACCGGGCCCAGCTGGCGGCGGTCTTCCAGCACGAGGCCTCCCACCTGCGCCACCATCACCACCGCTACCTCGCCCTGGGGGAGCTGGCCGCGACCATCCTGCCGCCGCTGCGGCGCTTGAACTCCCGGCTGCGCTTCGCCCTGGAACGCTGGGCCGATGAGGACGCCGCCGAGGCCGTCGGCGACCGCGCCCTGGTCGCCCGCACCATCGCCCGCGTCGCCCTGGCCCGCTCGGCGGCGGACGCCGCCCCGCCCGGCATGCCCGCCTTCACCGAGTCCGGAGTCGTCGAACGCGTGCAGGCGCTGCTGGAGGCCGCACCGGGCAGGAACACCATCACCGGCCCCCTCAGCCTCACCGGCGCCGGCCTGACCACCGGCTGCCTGGCGTCGCTGGCCTGGCAACTGGATCGCTTCTTCGGCCTCACCCTGCCCTACCTATAGGGGGCGGGCTTTTGGGAACGCGCAAAAACGCAACCGGCCCTTTGCCCGGGGCGCTTTTCAGGGCCGTTGATCCTCGGCGGTTTCCGGCCGAACGGTCTCCCCGCCGCGGCCTTTGCCGGCGCGGCGGGGGACCCGGGAGTAATCCTGACCGTCGATCTTGGTGATGTCCTCGGCCGGAACATGGGCGGTGCGGCCCTGCCGGCTTTCCCCCTCGACCTCCAGCCAGGCGATGTCGGCCTCCCACGCCCCCTCCGGGGACCGTATCCAGGCCAGCAGATAGGCGGGGCCGTTGGCGGTTCGGGAATGGACGATCGGCGGCACGTGCGGCATGTGAATTTTCTACCCGAGTCGTCCGACATTCGCCTGACGAATCGGCGCGGAGGTACATCGCCGAACGGGCGGGGCCGCGTCCGCCCCTCATAGCCAGTCCCGCCACTTGAACATGACGTACAGCACGACACTGACGGCGATCATGATGAGGGAACTGGTGATGAAACCGGAAAGCTCCAAGTAACCGGGGTAGGGCACGTTCTGGCCGTAGAAACCGGTCACGGCGGTGGGCACCGCGACGATGGCGGCCCAGGAAGTGATCTTCTTCATCACCTCGTTGAGCCGGTTGCTCTGCAGGGCCAGCCGGGTCTCCAGCAGGTCGGCGATCAGCTCCCGGACGCTGTCGGCCCGCTCGGCGGCGTGCACGGCATGGTCGTAGACGTCATGGAAGTAGGGCCGCAGCTGAGGTGGGACCAGCTCCAGGTCGCGGCGCATCAACGTGGCGACGATCCCCTCCATGGGCAGCATCGCCCGGCGCAGCCGCAGCAGGTTCTTGCGCAGCAGGAAACTGCGCTGCTGGATGTCGCGCACCGAGGCGGACTCGTCGAAGACCAGCTCCTCCAGGTCGCCGGTCTGCTCATCGAGCGCCATGACGGTCGCCAAATGCCCGTCCACCAGCAGGTCCAGCAGCCCGTACAGCAGGTACGTCACCCCGTGGCCGTCCGGCGGCGCCGCCTCGTCCCAGCGGGCGATCAGCGCATCGACGTCGAACCCGGTGTCGTGCCGGACGGTGATCAGCGCCCGGCCGGTCAGGAACGCCGAGACCTCGTGCAGCTCCAGCCTGCCCGCGCGCAGCCCGGCGGCGTAGGCGTTGAGGAACAGGTAGCCGTCGTAGCGGTCCAGCTTGGTCCGCTCCTGGCGGGTGGCGGCGTCCTCCACGGCCAGGCCGTGCAGGCCCAGCTCGTCCCCGAGCACCTGCAGCCCTTCCCGGCCGGGCCCGCACAGGTCCACCCACACCACGGTGTCGGCGTCGGCCAGCCGGCCGGCGAGGTCGGCGACCGGGAAGCCCTCGGCCACCACCCGGCCGTCCCGCCAGGCCCGGGTGCGCGGCGGGTGCGTGCCGATCCGGTTGTGGGGGTGGGCGCTGGGGTCCACCTCGCAAGGACGCCGGGTCATGGTCGGTTCTTTCCCGCCGGCCGCCGGGACGGACGGAAACGGAGTGGAGCGGCCGTCCCCATCGGTGATACGTATGACCGACCGGACTCAAGGAGGCTGCACGGTGCGTGCCTACGTGGCGCTGCTGCGGCTGCCGCACGCCGCCCGGCTGCTGGGCGGGACGCTGCTGGGACGGCTGCCCAACGGCATGGGCGCGCTGGCGATCGTGCTGCATGTGCGCGCCGAGGGCGGCAGCTACCCGCTGGCCGGGGCGCTGGCGGCGGTCTACGGGCTGGCCACGGCGGCCGGTCAGCCCGTCCTCGGCCGTGCCATGGACCGGTTCGGCCAGCCGTGGGTGCTGCTGGGGAGCGCCTGGGCGGCGGCGGCCGGGTTCGTGCTGCTGGCGGCGGTGGGCGCCGATCCGCCGGCCGCGGCGGTGGCGGCGGTCGTGCTGGCCGGGTTCGCCACCCCGCCCCTGGAGGCCGGGCTGCGCGCGCTGTGGCCGGCCGTGCTGCCCGGGCCCGCCCACGTCCGGGCCGCCTACGCGCTGGACGCCGCCTCCCAGGAGGTGCTCTTCACCGCCGGGCCGCTGATCGTGGTGGCCGCCGCCGCGCTGTCCACCGAGGCGGCGCTGTGGCTCACCGGGGCGCTGGGCGTCGCCGGGACGCTGGTCGTGGCCTCCTCACCGCCCTCGCGCCGGTGGCGGGGCGAGCCGCGGGCCGCCGACTGGGCCGGGCCGCTGCGTTCGGCGGGCATGCGGACCCTGCTGACGGCGCTGGGCTGCGCGGGGATCGCGCTGGGCGTCTACAGCGTGGCGGTGGTCGCCTACGCCGAACGGTTCGGCCGCGACGCGCTGTCGGGGATGCTGCTGGCGGCGATGTCGGCCGGTGCGCTGACCGGCGGCCTGGTGTACGGGACGCGGCCGTGGCCGGGGGAGGACCACCGGCGTCTGCCCTACCTGCTCGGGGCCCTGGCCGTGGGCTATCTGCCGCTCGCTTCGGCCCCGGCGCCGCCGGTCATGCTGCCGTTGGCCTTCCTCAGCGGCATCTTCCTGGCTCCCACGCTGGCCTGCAGTTTCACCCTGGTCGACCGGCTGGCCCCGCGCGGCACGGTCACCGAGGCGTTCGCCTGGATCGTGGCGGCGATCGGGGTGGGCGCGGCCGCCGGCTCGGCGGTCGCCGGGTTCGGGCAGGACCTGGCCGGCGTCCCCGGCGCCTTCGCCGGAGCCGGTGCGGGCGGCCTGCTGGCCCTGGCGGTGTGCCTGGCGGGCCGCCGCACTTTGCGTCCCGTCCCGCCCGCCCCGGCGTCCGGCGGCCGGGACGCTCCGGCCAGGCGCCGGGAAGAAGAGCTGAACGGCCTTTAAATCCAGGAGTTGAACCAGATCCGGGCGTGCCAGTCCTCATACGGGATCGTCTCGGCCGCCAGCAGCGGATAGAGGTAGGCGAAGTTGGCCAGCACCACCAGCAGGTAGGCGCCCGCGAGCGCCGATCCCAGCACCCGCCGGCTGCCCGGCGCCGCGAGGGGATCACCGGCCGGATCCAGGGTCTCCTGACGGGCCGGGCCGATCAGCATGCCCAGCGCCAGCGCCAGGGCCAGCGCCATGAACGGCAGCAGCGGGGTGGCGTAGAACAGGAACATCGTGCGGTTGCCGAAGGCCGGGATGAACCACGGCAGCCACCCGGCCAGGAAGCCCGCCAAAACCGCCCCGGCCCGCCAGTCGCGCCGCAGCAGCCACACGCCCACCAGCACGATGAGCGCCACCAGCGCCCCCCACCAGAACGCCGGCGTGCCGATGCCCAAGATCTCCTGGGAGCAGCGGGCGGCCTCGCAGCCGGTCTTGGGCTCGGTGTAGTAGAACGCCACCGGACGGCGCAGGATCGGCCAGTCCCACGGCCACGACTGGTAGGTGTGCGGGGTCTCCAGCCCGCTGTGGAAGTCCAAGATGGCCTTGTGGTAGGCGAGCAGGTCCGGCAGCGCCTCGAACGGACGCGCCAGCACGTTGGCGGCGACCTCGCCGCGGCCCCAGCCGCCCGGCCGGAAGATCCACCCCCACCAGGTGGCCAGGTAGGTCAGCGCGCCCACCACGATCAGCGACACGAACGCCGGCACGGACTCCAGCAGCAGCGCCCCGGCGTGCGGGCGCTGGACGCGAGCGGCCTTGCGGGCGCCCGCGTCCCACAGCACCACCATGATCCCGAAGGCGGCGGCGTAGTACAGGCCGGTCCATTTGGTGGCGCAGGCCATGCCCAGGCAGATGCCGGCCGGGATCCGCCACCAGTGCATGACGAACGGCCCCAGCCCGGCGCCGCCGCTTTGCTCGACCTTGTCGGCCAGGCGCCGCCGGGCCAGGTCCCGGTCGATGAGCAGGCAGGCGAAGGCGGCCAGGATCCAGAACATCACGAAGATGTCCAGCAGCGCGGTGCGGCTGGTGACGAACGCCAGCCCGTCCACCGCCAGCAGCAGCCCGGCCGCGCAGCCCAGCAGGGTCGAACCGGTCATCCGGCGGCCCACCCGGCACAGGATCAGCACCGACAGCGTCCCGATCAGCGCGGGCATGAACCGCCAGCCGAACGGGGTGGCGCCGAACAGCCACTCGCCGATCGCGATCATCCATTTGCCGGCCGGGGGGTGGGCGATGAAGGCCGCCCCTTCCGCCCAGATGCCGTCGGTGCTGTCCTGCTCGATCAGGAGTTTGTCGGCGTCTTTGACGGAGTTGTGCTCCCAGCCGAACTCCAGCAGCGCCAGCGAGTCCTTGGCGTAGTAGGTCTCGTCGAAGACCACGGCGTCGGGCGTGGACAGCCGGTGGAACCGCAAGAACCCGGCCAGCAGCGTGACCAGCAGCGGACCGGCCCATCCCCACAGCGCGCCGCCGGGAACCGGTGGCGCCAGCCAGTCCCGCAATGACGGCGGGCGGCGGTGTTGCGCCGAGTCCGTCGCCGGCTTGATCTCCGTCATCGCCATCCCGCCATCGTATGGGGGTCCTCCCTGAGCTCTACGCGAGATCATCAACCGGCCTGATCCGGCCAGCCGGGGCGATGGTGGTCATTGCCGGTCGCAGTGGCCGAAACCCCGGCTGTCCCGGCATTGGAAATACGCACCATGCGCCCCTTGGGGATCGCATGCGCGTCCCATGCGCCCGTGCCGGCCCGGAACACCGGCGGGCGCGCCGGGAATGGCGTTCCTGGAACGCCAAAGCGCATCCATGTCACCCCCGCCTTCCGGCCAGGCCCTGAAATGCGCCGCTGGAGGCGCCACCGCGCCGGCTCCCGGCCCCTGCCTACCCCGGCGCCGTCCATCGCCGAGAAACGATCCCGGAAAGATGCGGCCCGCCGGAGCACGGCCGGGCCAATAGGCTCGATGAGTGTCGCAGGAAACCGGAACGCTGACGTTGGCCGCCGCGCCGATCGGGCGGGTGGAGGACGCCTCGGCGAGGCTGCGCCGGGCGCTGGCCGACGCCGAGATCATCGCCGCCGAGGACACCCGCAGGCTGCGGCGCCTGGCCGCCGAGTTGCAGGTGGAGCTGCGGGCCAAGGTGGTGTCCTACTACGACCACAACGAGCGCGCCCGCACCGGCGAGCTGATCGCCGAGCTGCTGGCCGGCCACGATGTGCTGGTGGTGACGGACGCGGGCATGCCCGGGGTGTCCGACCCCGGGTACCGGCTGGTCGCCGCCGCCGTGGCCGAGGACGTGCCGGTGACCGTGCTGCCGGGGCCGTCGGCGGTCACCACTGCGCTGGTGGTCTCCGGGCTGCCGTCCGACCGGTTCTGCTTTGAGGGCTTTTTGCCGCGCCGGCCCGGCGAGCGCAGCCGCGCCCTGCACCGCCTGGCCGGCGAGACCCGCACGATGGTGTTCTTCGAGGCCCCGCACCGGCTGGCCGCCACCTTGGCGGCGATGGCCGAGGCGTTCGGCGCCGACCGTCCGGCCGCCGTCTGCCGGGAGCTCACCAAGACCTACGAGGAGGTCCGGCGCGGGCCGCTGGGCGAGCTGGCCGACTGGGCCGCCCACGGCGTCAAAGGCGAGATCACCGTGGTGGTCGGCGGGGCGGCCGAACCGGAGGGCACCGACGACCCGGCCGAGCTGGCCGCCGCCGTCGCGGCGCTGGAAAGCGGCGGCACCCCCCGCAAGGCCGCCATCGCCGAGGTGGCCCGCCGCAACGGCCTGCCCAAACGGGTCGTCTACGACGCCGTCGTGGCCGGCCGGAACTGACCGGGCCCTGCCGGATGCGCCCCTGAGCGGGGCACAATTGAAGTGGCGGCGATGCGACGGCTCACCACCGGGAGGTGGGAGCGATGCACAAGATGGCGCACGAGACGTGGACCACCCACGAAAGCTGGGTCTACCAATGCACCCGATGCCTGGAGACCTGGACCGAAGAGTATGACGCCCGGCACGTCGCCGACGGGCACGGCGGTGAGGCGGTGGCCTACCGGCACGACGGGCAGCCGTGCATATCGCCCTGGTGCGACCACATGTGCCCCCGCTGCCACGGCTACAGCGTCAAGGCGTTCGCGGCCCCCTGGAGCAGGACGGCCTCGGCCCACGCCCGCCGTGACATCGCAGACCAGCTGCTGGTGTCCCGGCTCCGCCGGATGGGCGCCTACTGACCGCCGGAGGGCGGCCGACCGGCCCGCCCCAGCGGCCCGGTGAACGCCAGCGCGGCGGCCAGCGACGCCAGCGGCACGGCCGGCAGCACGTACCGGTAGTCGAACTCGGCGGTGGCGGCCGGGGCCAGCAGCAACCCGGTCGCCAGCGTCCACGGCAAGAACACCGCACCGCCCAGTCGCCGCCACAGCGGCACCATGCCCGCCAGCCCGACCAGCAGCAGCGCCCCCACCATCGTGCCCCGCAGATAGAAGTGGTCCTGGTAGAAGCGGATCATTCCGGCGAACGGCTCCACCACCTGAGTCTGCGCCGGGCCCCCCTCATAGGCGACCGCCACGTCGGCGGCGGTGGAGTCGGCGTCCATCCGCCACACCGGCAGCGGCACCGCCGACTTTTCGAACTCATACAGCCGGTAGGTCTTCAGGTCCGGGAACACCGTGCGCTCCCAGCGGAACGCCCGGAAGAAGTCCCCGGCCACCACCGCCAGGTAGTCGCCCGGCTGGGCCATGATCGCCTTGCGGGAGAAACCGCCGGCGATCTCGTTCTGCCGGGGCCCGAAACGCTGCAGGTCCACCACCCGCTTGAGCGGGGAGCGGCGGTCCCAGATGCCGTCTTGGGAGTTGGGCAGCTTGTTGCCGGGCTGCACGCACAGCTGCTGCTCATCGACGGTCAGGTTGGGGATCTTGTGGCAGTCGGCGAACTTGTAGGCGCGGGCGAACAGGAACACCCCGTCGCTTTCGGTCATCGCGAACTTGCCGTGCGCGGAGGCGAACCAGCTCATATAGGCCACGGCCGGCACCGCGCAGGCCGCCAGCATGACCGTCAGCGGCCGCCAGCCGTCCCGCCGCAGCAGCATGAACACGCACACCCCGGCCAGCACCGGCAGCCCCACCGTCCGGGTCAGCCAGGCCGCCGCCAGCAGCAGCCCCACCGCCGCGGCGATCCGCAGCGGCGGCCGCCCGTGCCACAGCAGCAGCGTGACCGCGGCGACCACCAGGAACGAAAACAGCGTGTCCGACAGCACCAGGTGCTCCAGCTGGATCTGGTAGGCGTCCAGCAGCACCGGGGCCGCCGCCAGCGCCGCGCCCCAGCCGGGCAGGCCGAACCGCCGCCGCAGCACCGCGTAGATCATCACGCCCATGGCCAGGCCCATCAGGTGCTGGACGAGGGCCACCAGCGTGAAGCTGTGCAGCGGGCGGAGCACCAGCAGCAGGAACGAGTAACCGGCCGGCCGCAGCGGATGCGGATAGGGCTCGACCGCCACGTGCAGGTAGTCGAAGCTGTCGTTGAAGTACATCACCGGCCGGTAGCCGAGCATCGCCACCAGCCGCAGCAGCACACCCAGCCCCAGGACCACGGCGAACGCCGGATGCCGGGCGATCAGCGCCGCCGGCCGCCGCAGCGGGGCGGCGCCCCGGCGACCCGCGCGCCCCCCGTCCGGCGCACCGGCGGTCGTCGCGGGGGGCGCGGCCGTCATGGCCGTCCGTCCCCTCGTCCCGGCAGCCCCATCCGTCAAGGCCGACCCCAACCTTTCTGGGCCGTGGTGCCCGTATGCTTAGTCCCCCAACCCCGCCGCCCAGGGTTCTCCGGCCGAGATCGTCACGTTGCGGCTTCGCAACACGATACGGGCGTTTCGGATTGCGAAGAGAGCGTGTCGCAGGGTGCGGGCCGTGCATCATGGAGTGCGGCCGTCCGCTCGCCGGAGCAAGCAGGAAAGTATATCGACAGCACCCAAAGACGGTCACCATCGGTAACGAAGGAGATCTCCGTGGAACTCTCCGTGGTGATGCCGTGTCTCAATGAGGCCGAGACGCTGGAGACGTGCATACGCAAGGCGCTCGGGTTCTTCGAAGAACACGGCATCGACGGCGAGGTCGTCGTCGCCGACAACGGCAGCACCGACGGAAGCCAGCAGATCGCCCGTGCCGCCGGCGCCCGCGTGGTGCCGGTGGCCGACCGGGGCTACGGCAACGCGCTGATGGGCGGCATCCGCGCGGCCCGCGGCCGGTACGTCGTGATGGGCGATGCGGACGACTCCTACGACTTCACCGCGCTGATGCCGTTCCTGAAGGAACTGCGCGACGGCGCCGACCTGGTGATGGGCAACCGCTTCAAGGGCGGGATCGAGCCGGGGGCGATGCCGCCGCTGCACCGCTACCTGGGCAATCCGGTGCTGAGCTTCATCGGTCGGCTGTTCTTCGGCAGCAAGATCGGCGACTTCCACTGCGGGCTGCGCGCCTTCCGCCGCGACTCCATCCTGCGGCTGGGGCTGCAGACCGGCGGCATGGAGTTCGCCAGCGAGATGGTGGTGCGCGCCACCCTGGCCGGCTACGACATCCGCGAAGTCCCCACCACGCTGTCCAAGGACGGCCGCTCCCGCCCGCCGCACCTGAACACCTGGCGGGACGGCTGGCGCCACCTGCGCTTCCTGCTGCTGTACAGCCCGCGCTGGCTGTTCCTCATCCCGGGCCTGCTGTTCATGCTGATCGGCCTGGCGGCCGGGATAGCGCTGTCGTTCGGCCCGGTGCGGGTGGGCGATGTCGCCTTCGACGTCGACACCCTGGTAGGCGCCGGAGCGGCCATGGTCATCGGCTTCCAGGCGGTGCTGTTCGCCCTGTTCACCAAGGTCTATGCGATGGAAGAGGGCTTTTTGCCGCGCGACCGCCGGGTGGACCGGCTGGTGGCCTGGTGGACGATGGAACGCGGCCTGGTGCTGGGCGGGCTGCTGGCGCTGGCCGGGCTGGCCGGCCTGGTGGCCTCGCTGCTGCACTGGCGGGTCAACAACTTCGGTGAACTGGACCCGCGCCAGTCGCTGCGCATGGTCGTCCCGTCGGCGACCGCGCTGGTGATGAGCTTCCAGGCGATCTTCGCCTCGATGTTCGTCAGCATCCTCTACATCCGCCGCCGCGAGCACCCGCGCCTGCCGGACGCGGCCGAGGAGGCCGCCGTGGTGGTGGACGCCGCCGCCGACCGGGTGGCCGCCGAGGAGACCGGCGACGGCAAGGTCTCCGCCGCTCGCGCCGCCGGACGCGACGAGGAGGGGGCGCAGGCCGCCGGCTGAACCGGCGCCTCCCCGCCCAGGGGGCCGGTTGGAGCCCGCCGCCCATGCTGTGCCAGGCTGCTGCGACATGACCACCAGGACCACCGGCTCCCTGCTGCTCGCGCCGCAAGCCCCACGGTCCTTCGGGGACGGTGCGGCAGGCGCGCGACGGCCCCTGCCGTGGGGGCTGTTGCTGGCGGCCGGCTGGCTGGCGCAGGCCGGGGTGCGGATCTGGCTGGCGTCCGGGCAGAGCGCGCCGGTGGCCAACCCCGACGAGACCGGCTACCTGTTCGCCGCGCGCCTGATCATCGGCGGCCCCGCGGCCGACATCTCCAGCAGCACCCCCTACCGGGGCGGCTACCCGCTGCTGCTCCTGCCCGCCTTCTGGCTGGGCGGCCAGGACCCGCAGGCCGTCTACCGGCTCGTCATGGTCATCAACGCGCTGGTGGGCGCTCTGCTGTTCCCCCTGGCCTACCTGCTGGCCCGCCGGTTGGGCCTGACGCGAGGGCGGGCGCAGGCCGTCGCGCACGCGACGGCGCTGCTGCCCGCCGCGGTCTTCTTCACCCAGTACGCCCTGACGGACGCGGTGCTGCCGGTCGTCCTGCTGGGCTGGCTGCTGTTGCTGCACTCGTGGCTGTGTCAGGACGCCTCCCCGGCGAGAACGGCGCTGCCGGGCGCGGCCGCCGGTCTATTGGCGGGGTACGCCTACGCCCTGCACTCGCGCGGCGTGGTGGTGCTGGTCGTCCACGGCGGCGTGCTGGCGGCGGCGGTGCTGCTGCGCTGGCGGCCCTGGTGGTCGGCGGGCGCGAGCGCCCTGGCGGCCGGCTGTGTGGCCGGCGGCGGCATGCTGCTGAACGGCTGGATCTGGCCGCGGCTGTACCCGCGCGGCTCCTACGACATGGGCGCGATGCTGGTCGAGCGGCTCACCACGGTGGACGGCCACGCCTGGACGCTCGGGGTGGGGGCCGGGCAGATCTGGTACCTGATCGTCGGCACTTGGGGGGTGGCGGGTCTCGGGCTGGCGGCCGTGGCGGCCGTCGCGTTCGGCCGCACCGCCCCGCCCCGGCTGCGGGCACTGGCGCTGGGAGTGCTGGCCACCGTCGCCGGGATCGCCTTCGCCACCGCCGCCGCCCTCCCCGATGAGCAGCGCGTCGGCAACCACGCCTACGGCCGCTACCTGGCCTGCCTGGCGCCGCTGCTGTTCACGCTGGGGACGGCGGTGCTGCTGCGCGCACGCCGCCGCACCGCCGCGGCGGCCGCCGCCGCGGTCGCCGCGGTGACCGTCGCCATCGCCGTGGTGATCGAACTGCGGGCCGGCGCCCGCTTCGACGAGTATGTGTTCTTCCCCTTCGACTTCCCCGAGACCGGCTTTTTGACCTGGGACTGGACGTCGCTGCACCTGTGGGCGGCGACGCTGGCGGGGCTGGGGCTGCTGGCGGCGGCGCTGGCGGTCGCCTCCTGGCGCCGGTGGGGGGCCGCCGCGCTGGTGGGGCTGCTGGTGGTGGTCAACGCGGCGGCGAGCACCGCGGCGGCCTGGCGGGTGTCGCGCCCGTTCGTCCGCGACATGCGCGCCGCCTCCGACCTGGGCGCGATCGCCGACCCGCGAGGCAGGCCGCAGGTGGCCATCGACAGCACGATCAACTGGAAGATCTGGGTGATGCAGCTCTACCAGATCTCCTGGACCGAGGTGCAGTGGTTCCGCGGCGACTCCCAGCGCCCCCCGGCCGGGGCCGAGGTGGTGCTGCTGGCCTGGGACGGCACCGCGCCGCCCGAGCGGACCTGGCCGGACGCCCCGCCCGGCTGGCGCGTGGCCGGCAGCCGCCGCAGCCACGAAGGCCACTGGGTCGCCTGGACGCGGCGGCCGTCCGTCCCCTAGCCGCAGGTCAGCGCGCCCAGATCTGCAGCAGCCCGTCGGAGGAACGCCACAGCAGCCGGTAGCCCTCCTCCTCCGTCAGGCGGGTGTTGGCCACCATGGGCGGCTCCTGGCCGCGCCACCGGGTGTACAGGAACGGCCCGTCCGCGGCGATCACCGGGATCGCCCGGTACTCGTGGGGGAAGGACCGGATCCGCCCGTCCCACAGCCGCTCACCCCACACCGAGCGGGTGTAGAAGGTCAGCGTCTGCGCCAGCCGGTGGTCCGACCAGATCACCGGCAGGTCGTCCCGCCCGGCCAGCCAGGCCCGCAGCTCCCGCCACGCCTTGTCGCGCGGCAGGTCCGGCACCTGCGCCACGGACACCGGAACGTAGAGCGCGGCCAGCGCGCAGACGGCCGCCGCCACCCCGGCGCGCACCCGCGCCCGGGGAATCCCGCCCGCCAGCAGCACCAGCGCGCCCAGCCCGCCGGCCAGCAGCGCGGGGAACACCGCGAACCAGTACCGCACCAGCCAGCCCCGCAGCGTGATGTGGTCCGGGTTCAGCAGCCCCGACAGCAGGGTCAGCGGCACCGCCAGCGTCACGAACCACACCAGCGTGAACGCCAGCCGCCGGTCCCGCGTCACCGCCCAGCCGATCACGTTCAACGCCAGCAGCGCCACGAACACCCAGCCCAGCGGGTGCCAGTCGGTCATGGCCCGCTCAAAGGACCGCAGCGCCAGCATCCGGGTGACCGGCTCGCCGGGCGTCCCGCCGTGCCCGGCCGCCGACCGCAGCGCCGACATGGCGTTGCCCCACACCAGCTGGTTGTGCAGCATGCTCACCGCCAGCACGCCCAGCATCGGCGCGGCGATCACCGGCAGCTTCCGCCAGGAGATGTCCAGCAGCCGGAAGAACACCGGGATCGCCACGTACATGAACGCCACGAAGTCGCGGATCAGGAACGCCGACCCCAGGCACAACCCGGCCGCCACCAGCAGCAGGGTCTGCTTGCGGCCGCTGCGGCGGCTCGCCGCGATGATCCCGGCGACCCCGAACGCGAACAGCCCCGCACCCGGCATGTCCGGCAGCAGCACCCCCGCCGACCAGGTCACCTCCCGGCTGAAGGGGTTGGTCAGCAGAAAGAACGGGTGCACGATCAGCAGCAGCGCCGCCGGCAGCCCCACCTTGTCGCCGAACAGCGAGCGGATCACCAGGTAGCAGCCGACGAAGAAGACGATCCCGCCGAGCGCGGCCATGGCGAAGTAGGCGGCCTGCCCGTCCCCCAGCAGCTCCTGCAGCAGCCGGGTGGGCAGCACCAGCCCGATCCGGGAGACCTGGTGGGGCACCTCGTTGAACGGCCAGCGGTCCAGCGGGATGTCCGGCCAGCGCCGCGCCCCCTCGAACACGTAGTAGGGGTCGTAGTACAGCGGCGGCGTCATGATGACCCACTGCACGGCCACGGCGGCCGCCGCGACCAGCGCCGACAGCCACACCACCCGGCGCCGCAGCAGCGGTCTGCGGGCCGGTTTCACGGCCTTGGGGGAGTCTTCTTCCGTGGCGGGCTCGCGCACCGTCGTTGGGGCCATGCCGAAATCCGAACCTCTGCCTTGGGCCGTTGCGGGAAAACAGTCGCGGGATCGTCGGCCTAGCGTATCGGCGCCGACGCCGCATGCCGGGATGGAGCGGCGATATCGAGACGACTGAAGATGCCAAGGCGACTAGGCTTGGCTGCATGTCCTCGTCGAGTCAGTCCAGGCACATCCTGGCCGCGCCCGCCTGGCCATATGCCAACGGGCCCCGCCACATCGGGCACGTCTCCGGTTTCGCGCTGCCCTGTGACATGTTCAGCCGCTACCAGCGGATGGCGGGCAACAAGGTCCTGATGGTCAGCGGCACCGACGAGCACGGCACCCCCATCCTGGTGCAGGCCGATAAAGAGGGCGTCGGGCCGCGCGAGGTCGCCGACCGTTACAGCCGTGTCATCGCCGGCGACCTGCAGGCCCTCGGCATGTCGTATGACCTGTTCACCCGGACCACCACCCGCAACCACTACGCGGTGGTCCAGGAGATCTTCAAGGGCCTCTACGACAACGGCTACATCTTCCCCAAGACCACCCTCGGCGCGATCTCCCCGTCCACCGGGCGCACCCTGCCCGACCGCTACATCGAGGGCACCTGCCCGATCTGCTCGTACGACGGGGCGCGCGGCGACCAGTGCGACAACTGCGGCAACCAGCTGGACCCGGTCGACCTGATCAACCCGCGCAGCCGCATCAACGGTGAAAAGCCACAGTTCGTGGAGACCGAGCACTTCATGCTCGACCTGCCGGCCTTCACCGACGCGCTCAGCGATTACCTGCGCAGCAAGCAGGGCCAGTGGCGGCCCAACGTGCTGAAGTTCTCCCTCAACCTGCTGGAGGACCTGCAGCCCCGCGCCATCAGCCGCGACCTGGACTGGGGCGTGCCGGTGCCGCTGGAGGGCTGGCGGGACCGCCCCGACAAGCGGCTGTATGTGTGGTTCGACGCGGTGGTCGGCTACTTCTCCGCCTCGGTGGAGTGGGCGCGCCGCTCCGGCGACCCGGAGGCCTGGCGGGCCTGGTGGCAGGACCCCGACGCCCTGTCCTACTACTTCATGGGCAAGGACAACATCGTCTTCCACTCCGAGATCTGGCCGGCGATGCTGCTGGGCTACAGCGGCAAGGGCGACAAGGGCGGCAAGCCCGGCTCCCTGGGCGCGCTGAACCTGCCCACCGAGGTGGTGGCCTCGGAGTTCTTGACGATGGAGGGCCGCAAGTTCTCCTCCTCCCGCCAGGTGGTCATCTACGTCAAGGACTTCCTGGAGCGCTATGACGTAGACGCGCTGCGCTACTACGTGGCGGTGGCCGGGCCGGAGACCCAGGACACCGACTTCACCTGGCAGCACTTCCGCGAGCGCAACAACAACGAGCTGGTCGCCCAGTGGGGCAACCTGGTCAACCGGTCGCTGAACATGGCCGCCAAGGAGTTCGGCGCCATCCCCGAGGCCGGGGAGCTGACCGACGTCGACCGGGCGCTGCTGGAACGCAGCCGCGCCGCCTTCGACCGGGTCGGCGCCGAGCTGGGCCGCTCCCGCTTCAAGAACGCCGTCACCGAGGCGTTCGAGGTCGTCCGGGAGGCCAACGGCTACCTGTCCACCCAGCAGCCGTGGAAGGTGGAGGACAAGGCGCGCAAGGGCACCATCCTGCACGTGGCGCTGCAGGTGGTCGACGACGCCAAGACGCTGCTCACCCCGTTCCTGCCCAAGTCCTCCGACAAGGTCCACAAGATGCTGGGCGGCGAAGGCGTCTGGGCGGCCATGCCGGAGATCCGCGAGGTGGACGAAGAAGGCGGCCCCTCGTACGCGGTGATCACCGGGGATTACACCGTCGAGCAGGCCCGCTGGGAGCACCGGCCGATCCGCCCCGGCACCCCGCTGGCCAAGCCCAAGCCGCTGTTCGCCAAGCTGGACGCCTCGATCGTGGAGGAGGAGCTGGCCCGGCTGGAACAGTCCTGACCGGCACCTCGTTGAACATGGTGGACGGGTGGCCGCCGCCCGGCGGCCACGGTCTCACACGGAGTGGGTCATGACCAGCGAACGGGCCGGCGACGGCTTCATCAGCGCGAGCTTTCCTCCCCTGCCGGAGGCGCTGCCGGTCGACATCCTCGACAGCCACTGTCACCTCGATCTGCTGAAGGTGCCGGTGCCGCAGGCGGTGTCGGCCGCGCACGCGGTCGGCATCCGCCGCATCCTCACCATCGGCTGCGACCTGAAGTCCTCCACCTGGGCGGCCCAGACCGCCCGGGAGAACCCCGACGTCTACGCCGGGGTGGCCATCCACCCCAACGACACCACCGGCGTCAGCGACGACGTCCTGGACGACATCGCCGAGCTGGCGGCGCGGCCGGAGGTGCGGGCGGTCGGGGAGACCGGGCTGGACTACTACCGCGACTGGGCCCCCAAGGAGGACCAGCACCGCTCCTTCCGGGCGCACATCGACATCGCCAAGCGCACCGGCAAGCCGCTGATGATCCACGACCGGGAGGCCCACGAGGACGTCCTGGCCGTGCTGGAGCAGGAGGGCGCCCCCGAGCGGGTCGTCTTCCACTGCTTCTCCGGCGACGCCGAGATGGCCAAAAAGTGCGCCGACCGCGGCTATGTGATGAGCTTCGCCGGCAACGTCACCTTCAAGAACGCCGAGCCGCTGCGCGAGGCGCTGCGGGTGGCCCCGCTGGAGCTGATCCTGGTAGAGACCGACGCGCCGTTCCTGACGCCGGTCCCGCACCGGGGCAAGCCCAACGCCTCCTACCTGATCCCGCTGACGGTCCGTTTCATGGCCGAGGTGAAGGGCGTGGACGTCGCCGAGCTGTGCAGCGCCATCGCCGCCAACGGGGAACGCCTGTTCGGCCCCTGGTGACCGGGAGGCCGCACTAGGAGAGGGCGAAGCGGCCGGCGTCGGCGAGCAAGGCCGGCACCAGGTCCCGCAGCAGCGGGTCGGTGCCGGGCTCGATGTGGCAGGCCCACCGCCGGAACGTGCCGGGGCCGACCGTGGCGACGTGACGGCCGGACCGGTCGCGGACGAGGTACCGGCCGGCTTGGGCGGCTGCGGGTCGTGTTTCAGTGAGCCGACGCGCTGCCCGTCGGCGCGCAGGAACTGGACGCGGGCAGGCGACCCGTCCAGGCGCCGCACCACGCCACGGGCCTGACCCTCGGCAGTCAGCAGCCAGGTCTCCGGATGGTTCGCCCCTGCGGGGCGGCGCTCGATGATGAACCGCACCGCGCCGGAGGGGGTCTGCGCGGCGAGGAAACGCTCGCGGCGGCGGGGATTGGCGGCCAGGTGGAACGCCACGTCGAAGATCGTGGCGCTCTTCTTCCCGGGTTTTGAGCCCGGAAGAGACACCGGGACGTGACCGGGCGGCGCCGGGACCGGACGCAGCACCACGAATGTCCGCCCGTCGGCGGCGCCCGGCCGGCAGCGCACCCGGCCGGGACAGCAGCGCGCGGCCATGGACCCGGACGCGCACCATCGCCCAGGACAGCATGACCGTGCCCACCAGCAGGGCGACGCCGGTGATCACCGGTGCGGTCAGCCACACCCACTGCCGGGACGGCCCGCCTGCGTAGACGCCCACCGGCCCGGCCTGCGCGCTCACCCGCCGTCCTTCCTCGCCGTGCCAGACCTCCTTGACGGTCCCTTCGTGCACCCGCCCGGCGAATCGCGCCAGGTGCCGCGGCAGTGCCGGCTCTTGCGTTCGTAACGGCACTCGGTGATGTGGACGGTGACCTGCTCTCCGGCGATCTGGTTGTAGATCAGCAGGGCGGGATAGCAGTTGAACGCCCCGATGAGGGCCACCACCGTGGCGAGCAGGGTCAGGCGGGCGGCGAGCGGCATGCAGGACGCCATAGCAAGCGGTGCTGAGACCGTCCACGTTGGCGGGGAAGTGTCCCGGTTTCGGTGGCGGTGGGGTGGTGAATGCCCCTATCGTCTGGCGCGGTTGATGCTGTCGTGCCCTGGAGGGACCTTTGGTGCGCCGGACCCCCGCGATCGCGCTCACCGCCGCGCTGCTGGCGGCGGGCACGTCCGCCTGCGGCGGCGATGACGGCGGCTCCCGCAAGGCCCTGGCGGCGGACGCGCCCCGGGCCACCACGCCCGCCCCCAGCCCCCGCCAGGTGACCATCACGGTGGACGGCGAGACGACCACCGCCATGACCACCGGCACCACCGTCCGCGAGGTGCTGGCCCAGGCCGGGGTGGAGCTCGGCAGGTACTACCTGGTCAAACCGAAGATCGACGAACCGGCCGGGGACGCGATCAAGGTGCGGCGGCTGCTGTCGGCGCCGGTGACCAGAAAGATCAAGATCGACCCGCCGGTCAGGCGCCGGAAGAACCAGCAGCTGGCGGCCTGGACCACCAGGACCGTCCGGCAGGGCCGGCCCGGCATCAAGGTCGTCATGATCGCCTACGTCCGCAACAGCAAGGGCAAGAAGGTCAAGGCGGTGGTGGCCCAGAAGATCCTCCGCAAGCCCGTCACGCAGATCCTGGAGATCGGCCCGCAGCCGGCCAGCGTCGGCGGCCCCGTCGCCGGCCTCAACTGGGCGGCCCTGGCCAAGTGCGAGTCCGGCGGCCGTCCCAACGCCGTCAACCCCGCCGGCTACTACGGCCTGTACCAGTTCTCCCTGCAGACCTGGGCCTCGGTGGGCGGCACCGGCCTGCCCTCCCAGGCATCCCCCGAAGAGCAGACCTATCGCGCCCAGCTCCTTTACAACAAGGTGGGCGGCCGCTGGCAGGGCCAATGGCCCCACTGCGGCAAGTACCTGTTCAGCTAGCGCTCGGTGCCCGCAACGGGCCGTCCTTCGTCCCGCGGCGCAGGCAGCCATCCGGATGGCTTCCGGATGGCCGCCCGTATTGGCGGGGACCGGTGTTCACCCTGGTGCGCCCGGCCCCCGCGGACGGGTGCGCCACCCGGTGGAGGTCAGCGGATCTTCGCCAGATCCACCAGGACGTAGGAGTCCTTGCGGTCGATCGTGAAGAGCCGGTCATAGGGCTCCTTGACCGGGCCGGGCACGGAGTAGCTGCCGTCCTTTGCGGTCGGCAGCTCCATCGCGCCCACCTTTCCGGTCTGCACGTCATAGAGCGCTATCTTCGGGGCCGGCCGGCCGTCCTTCCTGGACTCCAGGGTGTAAGCCAGGAAACGGTCGTAGGCCAGCAGACCGGGCTCGGGCGGGAAGGGCGTGACGCCTCGCAGGACGCGGCCCTGAGTGCCGTCCCGGCGCTGCAGATAGACCGGTGACTCGAGCTCCGGCCCCGTCCGCTTCTGCGGCGGGGTCCGGTAGCCCACGCACCAGGTGATGCCGCAGTTCCACGGCCCGGGAATCCGGGCCAACGCCGCGGTCTGCGTCCGCCCGGTCCGCAGGTCGCGCAGCGTGCCGTGGTAGCGGTCGCCGGCTTTGCCCTCGCCGAACTCGCTCGGGCCCGGCGCGCCGATCCAGGGCCATGCCAGCACCTGGAACCCGGCGCTGCCGGGCACCTTGCCGGCCGGGCCGCCGCTCAGGGGAACCTCATACACGCCCTCGGGAGACCCGCCCCACTCGCCCATGGACCAGTAGATCTTGCCGCCGCCGATGGTCAGCAGCCGCACGTCCTCCTGCCCGCGGCCGCGGTCCATGGCGGCGACCCGGCGGCCCTCACCGCCGCCCAGCGGGGCCGCCCAGATCTCGATGACGCTCCGCCCGGCGGTCCTGCGCTTGATCCACCAGGCCACATGGCCGCCGCCCACGGAGAAGTCCGAAGGGAAGACGACGGCGTCAGAAGGCACGGGCACCCGGATGGCCCCGGTGACCCGGCGGGCATCGAGGTCATAGGTCAGCAGCTGGTCGGTCTTTTCGAAACCGGACTCGGTGGCCACCAGCAGCCTGGTGTCGTCCAGCAACGTGATCGGCCGGTAGCGGCGGCCGCCCGGCAGCCGGTCGGGGACGGTCCGCACCGCCTGCGGCCACAGCCGCTCCAGCGGGACCGGTTCGGGCGGCGCGGCGGGCGTCAGCGGGCCGGGGGTTGCGCGCATGGCGGGCTGCGCCGGGTCCGGGGCGTCCTTGGAACCCACCGCGGAGACAACGGCGCCGGAGCCGCCGATCACCGCCAGCGCCGCCACCGCGGCCAGCCCCGCCCGGCCACGGCGCCGGGACCGATGCCGCCGCTCCACCCGCTGCAGCAGGTCCGGCTGCGGGGCCGGCGCGTCCTGCGCGGCGGCCTGCAACGTCGCCCTCAAAGCTTCGGTCAGTTCGTCGGTCATCGTGGGCTCCCGCTCTCGGCACGGTCGGGGGACGGCCGCCACTGCGCGCGGAGCTTGTCCAGGGCGCGTGCGGCCTGGCTGCGCACCGTCCCCCGGGAGATGCCGAGCGTCGCGGCGATCTCCTCATCCGACATGTCCTCGTAGTAACGCAGCACCAGCACCGCCCGCTGGCGGCGGGGAAGCGCCGTCAGCAGGTCCCATAGCCGCGGGTCGTGCTCGGCCCGCTCCAGGCCCCGCTCGATGTACCCCGCCTCCGGCAGCTCGCCGACCGGACGCTCGCGCCTGCGCCGCCGCCAGACGCCGATGTGCTGACGCGCCATGATCGTCCGCACATAGCTTTCGGGGTCGCGTTTGTTGACGACCCTCGGCCAGGCGGCGCGCAACCGCACCAGGCTCTCTTGGAGCAGGTCGGCGGCGTCGTGGGGGTCACCGGTCAGCACGTAGCCGTAGCGGAGCAGCGACTGGGCACGGCTGGTCACGAACGACTCGTAGGTCGCGCCGTCATCGTCCACAGGCATCCTTTCTGTCGCCTCCAGGACGCGCCAGGGGCCCGAGCTGTTGCACGATCCCCCGGCGGGCGGCACGGGCAGGGCCGCGGAGCTGGGACACTGGGCCGGTGGGGGACTCACAGGTGTTGCTGGGCCCGGCCGAAGTACGTGAGCTGGCCGCGCGGTTGGGCGTGCGGCCCACCAAGACGCTCGGGCAGAACTTCGTCATCGACGCCAACACGGTGCGCCGCATCGTCCGCGAGGCCGACCTGGACGAGACGGACGTGGTGGTCGAGGTGGGGCCGGGGCTGGGCTCGCTCACCCTGGCGCTGCTGGAACGCGTGCAGCGGGTGGTCGCCATCGAGATCGACCCGGTGCTGGCCGGGCAACTGCCGCACACCGTGCGCCGGCGGGCGCCGCGGCTGGCCGACCGGCTGGAGGTGGTGCACGCCGACGCGCTGCGCGTCACCGAGCTGCCCGGCCCGCCGCCGACCGCCCTGGTGGCCAACCTGCCCTACAACGTCGCCGTCCCGGTGGTGCTGCACCTGCTGGCGGCCTTCCCGACGCTGCGCCGCGGCCTGGTGATGGTGCAGGCCGAGGTCGCCGAACGCCTGGTGGCCCGGCCCGGCGGCAAGGTCTACGGGGTGCCGTCGGTGAAACTGGCCTGGCACGCCCACGCCCGGCGGGCCGGGCCGGTGGGACGGGCGGTGTTCTGGCCGGTGCCCAACGTCGATTCGGCCCTGGTGGCCTTCACCCGGCGCGCCGAACCGGTGGCGCAGGTCTCCCGCGAAGAGGTCTTCGCGGTGATCGACGCGGCCTTCGCCCAGCGCCGCAAGACGCTGCGGGCGGCGCTGGCGGGCTGGGCGGGCTCGGCCGAGGCGGCCGAACGGGTGCTGCGCGCCGCCGGAGTGGACCCCAAGGCCAGGGGAGAGGCCCTGGATGTGGCCGCCTTCGCCCGCATCGCCCAGTATCGTCCTCTCATCGCTGTGGACGAACCTACGGAGGAGCATGGTGAAGGGGCGGTCGCGGGTCGTCGGAGCGATGATGCTCGCGGCGGTGCTGGCGCTGCCGGCCTGTAGTGGGGACACCAAAGCCGCACCGAAGATCCAGACCACGGCCCGTCCCGGGGTCGCGCCCGTCCCTCCGGCCAAGGGCGCCTACTTCGGGGCCTGGGTCGATCCGGACGGCGCGCGGCCGTCGCCGTCGGCCTCACCGTCCCCCGCTGCCGCCGACCCCGACCGGGCGCAGGTGGCGGCGGTCACCGAGTTCGAACGCGACATGGGACGGCGGCTGGACATCGTCGCCGCCTACCGCTCCTGGAAGCAGCGCTTTCCCCGCGACTCTGACAGGGAGCTGGTGAGCGGCGGCCGCCACCTGCTGCTGACCTGGTCCGGAACCGACACCCGCGAAATCGCATCCGGTGAGCACGACGCCCACATCCGGCAGCGGGCCCGGGCCATCCGGGAGCTGGACAAGCCGGTCTTCTTGCGCTGGCAGCCCGGCATGGACGCCGAGAAGGTCCGCGAGCGGATCCACTCCCCGCAGGACTTCACGGCCGCCTGGCGGCGTCTGCGGGAGATCTTCCGGCAGGAGCGGGCCGACAACGTCGCCTGGGTGTGGTCGCCGACCGCCGCCGGTTTCCGCAGCGGCGCCGCCACCGCCTACTACCCCGGCGACGACCAGGTCGACTGGATCGCGGCGGACATCTACCCCGGCGGCACCTACGCCTACCGGGACTTCTCCGAGGCCGCCCGCTTCTTCATGGAGTGGGCCCGCGAACACCCCAAGCCGATCATGATCCCGGAGTTCGGGGTGCCGCGCGCCTACGGCAAGCGCCGCGCCGAGTGGCTCCGCAAGACCGCCACCTACCTGCAGGACCCGCAGGTCAAGGCGGTCGTCTACTACCACTCCGACGACGATGCCGAAGACGCCGGCGACCGCCGCCACATGTATGCGCTGACCGGCGACCGCCCGGCCGCCTCGGCGCTGCGGGAGATGGCCACCACCCCCTTCTTCAACCCCCGCAGCCTCCCGGTCACCACGGGACGGTGACCGGCGCGCCCGCCGCGCCCGATACGATCATGGCCGTGACAGCTGTGACCGTCCGGGTGCCGGCCAAGGTGAACCTGCAGCTGGCCGTGGGGCCGCTGCGCGCGGACGGCTACCACGACCTGGTCAACGTCTTCCACGCCGTCTCCCTGTTCGATGAGGTGACGGCCGAGCCCGCCGACGAGCTGACCGTGACGGTGCGCGGGGAGTCGGTGGAAGGCGTGCCGGTGGGCGAGGACAACCTCGCCGCCCGCGCCGCCCGGCTGCTGGCCGAGCGGATCGGCGCGAGGCCGGACGTGGCGTTGACCATCCACAAGACGATCCCGGTCGCCGGCGGCATGGCCGGCGGCAGCGCCGACGCCGCCGCCGCTTTGGTCGCCTGCGCCCGGCTGTGGGACGCATCCGGCGTCCGCCTTGCGGACCTGGCCGCGGACCTGGGCAGCGACGTGCCGTTCGCCCTGCTCGGCGGCACCGCGATCGGCACCGGGCGGGGCGAGGTGCTCACCCCCGTCCCGGTGGGCGGCCGCTTCCACTGGGTGTTCGCCCTCGCCGACGGCGGCCTGTCCACCCCCGCCGTCTACGCCGAGTGCGACCGGCTGCGCGAGGCGGCCGGGCAGCGGGTCGGCCCGCCGCGCCGCTCCCAGGCCCTGCTCGATGCGCTGGAGCGCGGGGACGCCGAAGCCCTCGGCGCCGCCCTCGCCAACGACCTGCAACCGGCGGCGCTGTCGCTGCGCCCGTCGTTGCGCCGCACCCTGCAGGCGGGCCGGGAGGGCGGCGCGCTCGGCGCCCTGGTCTCCGGCTCCGGCCCGACCTGCGCCTTTTTGGCCCGTTCGGCCGGGCACGCCGCCGAGCTGGCCGCCGCCTTGTCCGAGGCCGGCCTGGTGCGCGCGGCCGTCAGCGCCCATGGCCCGGTGCCCGGCGCCACCGTCGTGGCCGGCGGGTGAGGCCCGGGCGAGCCGCCCCGCGGATTTTCCGCCCGTGAACTTCCGGGCGTCGTGCACCATCGAAAGGTGCGTATCCGGCGAGCAGCGCCGGAACCGGCTTCCGGGAGGATGCGGATGTGGACTTTCGTCGTGGCGGGCGCCGTCATTTTCCTCATGCTGCTGCCGATGGCGCTGGCCGGGATTTTGGCGTTCTTTCTGATCCGCAAGATCCGGAAGACCGTGCCTCCGGTCTCCCCGTACTCGCCGGCCGGCTACGGCCACAGGGGACGGTGGGGCGGAGCCCGGCCGTGGGGGCCCGTTGACGTCGGCGGCGGCTTCTCCTCCTCCTTTTCCAGCGGTGATAGCGCTTTCCAGGACTTCTCGTGCGACAGCGGCTCCTCCGACGGCGGATCGTCCTCCTGCGACTGAGCCCGCTTGCGGCCGTCTGCGCCGGAACCGATGACTTTCCGGCCCCGTCCAAAGCGCAACCGGACCAGTTGGAGGAACCATGCCGGGCATCGCCGTCGTGTCGATCCTCACTTTCGCCGCGCTGATGTCGCTCGCCACGGTCGTCCTGCTGGGCGTGCGGCGCAGGCGGCGGGCGCGCCGCTTGCAGGCCGAGCCCTGCTCCGAAAGCACCGCGTCCCGCACCACCGAACGGCGGGATGAGCCGTACGGATCGGGCGCATCGGACATCCGCCCCGTCGTCCCGGTGATCTGCGACCCCGGCCCCACCACGGTGGTCTCCGACACCGGCTCCAGCGTGACGGTCTGCGATGCGGGCGGCGCCGTGGGGTGCTGACGGCCGGGGAGATGGCGCCGCGCCTTCTGCGAGCACGCCGTTCCCGCAGGCCGCATCCGGGACGTCGCAGGTCGGAGACGACGCCGTGGCCTGTGACGACGTGCTTTCGGGCAGCGCCGGGGCTCCCGTCCGGGCCCGCTGAGGCCACGTGGGGAAACAAGGCCCACTAGCCTGGGTGGTGCCGTGAACTTGATCAGTCTTGAGACCGTCAGCAAGTCCTACGGGCCCAGGCCGCTGCTGCAGGAGGTGTCCCTCGGCGTCCACGACGACGACCGGATCGGCGTGGTCGGCCGCAACGGCGGCGGCAAGAGCACCCTGATCTCCCTGCTGACCAAGCGCATCGAGCCCGACGCCGGGCGGGTGACGCACGCCCGCGGGCTGCGGCTGGGATACCTGGCCCAGCGGGACGAGTTCGCCCGCGATGCCACCGTCGCCTCCGTGGTCCTGGGGGACCGGCCCGAGCACGAGTGGGCCGGCGACACTCGCATCCGCGACATCCTGTCCGGGCTGCTGGCCGACGTGCCGCTGCAGGCACCGCTGGCCGGCATGTCCGGCGGCGAGCGGCGGCGGGTCGCGCTGGCCGCCCTGCTGGTGCCCGATACCGACCTGCTGGTGCTGGACGAGCCCACCAACCACCTGGACATCGAGGCCATCGACTGGCTGGCCCGCCACCTGAAGGCCCGGCGCGGCGCGCTGGTGGTCGTCACCCACGACCGCTGGTTCCTGGACGAGGTCACCGAGCGCACCTGGGAGGTCGTGGACGGCCGGGTCGAGCGCTACGAGGGCGGCTACTCCGCCTACGTGCTGGCCAAGGCCGAACGCGCCCGGCTGGCCGCGGCCGCCGAGGCCAAGCGGCAGAACCTGCTGCGCAAGGAGCTGGCCTGGCTGCGCCGCGGCCCGCAGGCCCGCACCTCCAAGCCCAAGTTCCGGGTGGAGGCCGCCCAGGCGCTGATCGCCGATGAGCCGCCCCCGCGCGACAGCGTGGAGCTGACCCGTTTCGCCACCGCTCGGCTCGGCAAGACCGTCCTGGACCTGGAGGACGTCTCGCTGGAGCTGGCCGGCCGCACCCTGTTCCACCGCCTGACCTGGCGGCTGGGCCCCGGCGACCGGGTCGGCCTGGTGGGGGTGAACGGCAGCGGCAAGAGCACCCTGCTGCGCCTGCTGGACGGCGCGCTGGCCCCCACGGCGGGCCGGATCGTCCGCGGCCGCACCGTCAACCTCGCCCACCTGACGCAGAACCTGGAGGAGCTCGACCCGTCCCGGCGCGTCCTGGAGTCGGTGGAGGAGATCCGCCGCCGCATCACCGTGGGCAAGCGCGAGTGGACCGCAAGCCAGCTGCTGGAGCGGCTGGGTTTTCGCGGCGAGGCCCAGTGGACCCCCATCGGCGACCTGTCCGGCGGCGAGCGCCGCCGCCTGCAGCTGCTGCGGCTGCTGATGGGCGAGCCGAACGTGCTGCTGCTGGACGAGCCCACCAACGACCTGGACATCGAGACGCTGACCGAGCTGGAGGACCTGCTGGACGGCTGGCCGGGCACGCTGGTGGTGGTCAGCCACGACCGCTACTTCCTGGAACGCGTCACCGACCATGTCGTGGCCCTGCTCGGCGACGGCCGGGTGAGCCTGCTGCCCGGCGGGGTGGACGAATACCTCGCCCGCCGCCGCGCGGCCCAAAGCGAGCGGGCCCGCGCCTCTTCCTCCTCCTCGGCGCCGCCGGCCAAGGCGAAGGCCAAGCCCGCCGCGCAGAGCTGGAAGATCAAAAAAGAGCTCGACCGCATCGAACGCCGCCTGGACAAGCTCGCCCGCCGGGAGGCGGAGCTGCACGAGCAACTGGCCGCCCACGCCACCGACTACGAAAAGCTCACCGAGCTCAACGAGCTGCTCAAGGCCGTTCAGGCCGAGACCGCCGAGCTTGAGGAGCAGTGGCTGCTGCTGGCCGAGGAGACCGGCTGACCTGCTCGGCGAGCGCCCGGTCTGCGGCAGGACTCCGGCCGCGGGGGCCCGGGCGTGTTCGCCCAGCGGTGCCGGGCAGGCGGCGGCGGTTTCGTCGCGGGCGCATGCGTTCGGGGTTCGGCCGGGGGAGAACGGTGTTTTCGGGGCCTTGACGGCCGGGGAGATCGTCGGCGGGCGCCGCATGGGCATGTCCCGCAAGCCGCGAACTCGCCCCACCGCGCCCGCCGCGACCGGCGGGGGCGCGCCGCGTGACCGTCGCTCGCGAGTGCCGCAGGGGCTCACCCCCGGCCATGGCCGTGGGAGGCGCACCGCCCCGGGCGGTCATGGGTTCGGCGGTGCGTCGAAGGGGGCCAGCAAGGTGCGCAGCAGGTTCGCCAGCGTCTCGCGGTCCGATGGGCTGAGGCCGCTCAGGAGGTCGTGTTCGCGGGCCAGCAGGTCGGCGAAGGCCGCGTCCACCCGGGTGCGTCCCCGGTCGGTCAGCCGCACCTGGACGCCGCGCTTGTCGGCCGGGTCGGGGTGGCGGCGCACCAGACCGGCCGCCTCCAGCCGGTCGATCCGGTTGGTCATCGTGCCGGACGTCACCAAGGTGGCCCGCAGCAGCTGTCCCGGGCTCAGCTGGTAGGGGTGGCCGGCGCGGCGCAGCGCGGTCAGCACGTCGAACTCCCAGGGCTCCATGTCGTGCGCCGCGAACACCGCCCGCCGGGCGCGATCCAGGTGCCGGGCGAGCCGGGAGATGCGGCTGAGGACATGCAGCGGCTGGACGTCCAGGTCCGGCCGTTCGGCGCGCCAGGCCGCGACCAGCCGGTCGACCTCATCCTCCATGGCAGGGAGCCTACATGTCTCGACATCAAGAAGATTGCCCTGATGCCGTGTCACGGTCTCCCGGCGGACGGTGCCCGGGGCGGCCGATCCGCCGGGATGCCGCGCCTGCGTCGCTTCCCGGAAGCGTCGCCGACCACCTTGAGGAGGGCGCGCGCCGTTCGCCGGCGGGAGTGGGCGGGGCGCCGTTCGCTCGGCACTGCCGGTCCGTTTCCGCGGCCCGGTCGGCGGATCTGCGCCGGATTGTCCTGTGATCAACGTTTCCGCGTGCCGGAAAGCCCGTTCGGTAACCCTGACGTGCGGTTTTTGATTTCTCGGCGCAAAGATACTTGACATCAAGATATTTGCGGGCCATGCTCTGTCTTGATGTCGAGAGAAGTCGTCGCGCCGCAGCACGGGCCCGTCCTGTGGGACCCCGCGCAGTACGGCCTTTTCGGAGCCGAGCGCGCGCGCCCGTTCGGCGAGCTGATCGCCCGCATCCCCCTGGCGGCGCCGCGCCGCGTGGCCGACCTGGGCTGCGGGACGGGCGAGCTCACCTTGCTGCTGGCGCGCCGGTGGCCCGAGGCGACGATCGACGCCATCGACATCTCCCCACAGATGATCACCGCCGCCCTCTCCGGTGCGGACGTCCGCACCGACGGGCAAGCCGGCACCGCACTCGGCGGCCGGGTGCGCTTCGCCGTGGCGGACGTGCGCGACTGGCGCCCCGCCCGGCCGGTGGATTTGATCGTCTCCAACGCGGTGCTGCACTGGGTGCCCGGCCACGAGGAGCTGCTGGCCCGCTGGGTGGACTGCCTGACGGCCGGGGGATGCCTGGCCTTCCAGGTGCCGGGCAACCATGACGCGCCCAGCCACACTCTGCTGCGAGAGCTGTGCCGGTCCGCGCGCTGGCGGGACCGGCTCGCCGACGCGCTGCCCGACCGTCCGGTGCGCGACGCGGCCGGCTACCTGGACCTGCTCAGCGGACTCGGCTGCGCCGTGGACGCCTGGGAGACCACCTACCTGCAGGTGCTCGGCGGCCCGGACCCGGTGCTGGAATGGGTCAAGGGCACCACACTGCGTCCCGTGCTCTCCCTGCTCGACGAGGAGGAGAGCGGCGAATTCCTCGCCGAGTACGCAAAGCTGCTGCGCCGGGCGTATCCGCCGCGGCCGAACGGCACGGTCTTCCCGTTCCGGCGCATCTTCGTGGTGGCCCGCCGCCTTGGGAACGAGGCGGGCACCGCCTCGAGCCGGGCGGGCCCCTCGCCCTGAGGTTTCCCGAGCGGGGTGCCGCCCATCCGCGCGGACGAGGTGTTTCGTTTCCCCTGCGGTGTGCCCGTTGCGCGATGGGCGGCACCCGTGATGATCCCGGACTCGCGACCCGAGCCCGGCGACCCCTGGCCGGCGGCCGCCTGGACGAACTTCGGACGGCCGCCGGCATGACACCCTCTCACGGCGGCGCCTTCTGCCACTGCGACAGCAGCTCGTGCAACCGGTCGAGCAGCCGGCGCAACTGCCGGATGTGCTCATGCCGCCGCGCGGCGCCCGCGAACGCACAGGCCGGTGCGCGCTGGGCGTCCAGCAGCACCCACAGGGCCTCATCGACGGCGCTCAAGAACGCCGTGGCGCAGTCGTCGGCCGGGGTATCGCGCTCATCGTGCGGGCTCCGGCGAGCAGCGGCGCGGAAACCGCCCGATTCCTCCCAGCGGTGACCGGTGAACGAGTCCATGACGACCTCCCAGATTCGAATGTGTGTTCGAATCTAAGGGTGAGGTGTGACATTTCCTCGCTGGGCCAAGGCGCTGCGTTCGACCCGGCCGCAGGGAGCACTCGGGCGGACCCCGGCCCTCTCCCGGAACCGAAACCGATGCAGCCCACCCGTCTTCGGACATGGCCGCACCCCGCCCTCGTTCTCCGTCCCGGAAATGAAAAAGGCCGCCACACCCACAAGGTCGGAGTGCGGCGACCGCAGCGGGCTCCACACCTTTCCGGCGCAGCCGGGAACGGGAACCTCGGCCTCACCTCGTTCCCCTCACCGTCGTCGCCGCCCGCACCATGGCGTCCGGCCTGCGGAGACGGTGAGGTGGAAGGGCTTCAACGCTCCTCGGCGACGTCCTGGGGATCCTCCTCCGGCGGCCGGGCCGGCTCGGCGGCCTGCTCCTCAAGGTCGCCCCGGCGCGCCTTGCGCTGCGCCTTCTCCGCGCGGGCCGCCGCCTTCTCCTGCCTGGCGGCCTCCTTCTCCCGCAGCCGCTTCAGCCGCTCCCGTTCCTTACGGCGCCGCTTGGGATCCAACGTGGGACGCTGCTCCAGGCCCGACAACCCGTTCCAGGCCAGGTTCACCACATGCGCGGCGACCTCCTCGCGCTTGGGCTTGCGCGCGTCCAGCCACCACTGCCCGGTGAGCGCCACCATGCCGACGAGCATCTGCGCATACATCGGAGCGTGCTTGTCGTCATAGCCGTGCCGGTCGAACTCCCGCGCCAGCAGGTGCTCCACGTGGCTGGCGATCTCGCTCAACAGGCTGGCGAAACTCCCGGTGCCCGTCCCGCCGTGGGAGTCGCGCACCAGGATGCGGAAACCGTCGCTGCTCTCCTCGATGTACTGCAACAGCGCCAGCGCGGCCTTCTCCAGCTTCTGCCGGTAGTGGCTGCCCGCCATCAGCGCCTCGGTGATCAGACCGAGCAGTCTTTCGAACTCCCGGTCCACCACCACCGCATACAGACCCTCTTTGCCGCCGAAGTGCTCGTAAACCACGGGTTTGGAGACCCCCGCCGCAGCGGCGATCTCCTCCACCGAAGTCCCCTCGAGCCCTCGCTCGGCGAAGAGGGTCCGGCCTATTCCAAGAAGCTGCTCGCGTCGTTCCTTGCCAGTCATCCTCTTACGGCGAGAGCGCGGGGCGGGTTCAGTCACAGGTCAATTGTCCCGTGAACTGGGCCTCAACCAACCCGTTTGGCGGCCAGCCGCTCCTGATTGGGCCAGCGCACCGCCGTCGCCCAGCCGAGCTTCTCAAAAGCCCAGATGATCCGGGCGGAGATGTCCACCTGCCCCTTGAGAACGCCGTGGCGCGCACAAGTGGGGTCGGCGTGGTGCAGGTTGTGCCAGGACTCGCCCAGCGACGGGATGGCCAGCCACCACACGTTGCGGGACTTGTCGCGCGCCTCGAAGTGCTCCTTGCCGAAGGTGTGGCAGATGGAGTTGACCGACCAGGTCACGTGGTGCACCAGCGTGATCCGCACCAGCCCGGCCCAAAACAGCGCGGTCAGCGCGCCCTGCCAGGACCAGGTCAGCAGCCCGCCCAGCAGCGCCGGCAGCAGGAACGAGGCGGCCACCAGGGCCGGGAACCACCGCTGCACCCGCACGATGTCCCGGTCGGCCAGCAGGTCGGGCGCGAAGCGGCGCTTGGAGGTGCGGGCCCCGTCGAACAGCCAGCCGTAGTGCGCCCAGAACATGCCCTTGGTCAGGGCCTTCCAGTCGTTGCCGAACCGCCACGGCGAGTGCGGGTCGCCCTCCTTGTCGGAGTACTTGTGGTGCCGGCGGTGGTCGGCCACCCAGTTGATGACCGGCCCCTCGATGGCCATGCTGCCGGCCACGGCCAGCGCGATCCGCAGCGGCCGCTTGGCCTTGAACGAGCTGTGGGTGAAGTGCCGGTGGTAGCCCACCGTGATGCCGGCCGCCGTCACCAGGTAGAAGACCGCCATCAGCGCGATGTCCACCCAGCCCAGGAAGTTCCCCCAGGCCATCGGGACGGCCGCGAACAGGGCCAGGAAGGGCACACCGGTGAACAGCCCGATGAGGACCCGTTCTCCGGTGCCCGCGCGGTCTGGTTCGATGTCGGGAAGAGGCCGGCGGCCGGTAGGTGGGTCGAGTACGGGGGCTGTAGCCATGCGAAACGCTCCAGGTCGGGAACCTTACCTACGCCACCGTAACCTACGGAACCGTAGGTTGGACAGTGCTCTTCGGCAAAAACAGGGTGGCCTGTCTCCGAGGTCACATAGCGCCGGCCCGGCCGCACCCGCCGGGGGGGACGGCCGAGGCCGCCCGCCTGCGCGACCGGCACACGCCACCGGCCCAGGTCTCCCTGACCGGGCCGCCGCTCGGCGATGCCTCCGGAGAACAGTCCTTCTCCCTCCGCGACGGAACGTCCTGCCTGGCACCCGGCCCGCCGCCCGCCTGCGGGGCGAGCAGACCGCATGAAAGAGGTCTGCTCGGTAAGCGAGCCGCTAAACCGGGACGGGCCGCATTGATCGGGTGATCTCGGTCAAGGTTCGCCAGGGGGTGCGTCAGCCCTCGGAGATCGTCGCGCCGCATCCCCTCCCGGCTCGGCCTCGCATCGTGACAACGCCATGCGCGCAGGGCTCTCCACGCTGCGGCGGCCTCCCCGCCGAGCCGCCCCGATGTGAACGCGTTAAGTGTGAAATCGGTCACAAAGTGTCAGATGTGTGCGCTACGGTGCGCATATGTCAAATGACCCTCGGTATGAAACCCTCCGCCGCAGGGCCGTCGCCCTCCGCCGCTCCGGCAAGTCCACCCGCCAGATCAGGGAAACCCTCGGCATCGGCAAAAGGCTGACCGCCGAGCTCGTCCGGGGCGAACCCCCGCCCGAGTGGACCAAACGCCCCAACGCCAAGGACAACCTGCGCGCCCGTGCCCGCCGACTGCGCGCACAAGGCAAGTCCTACAGCGAGATAGCCGCCGCCCTCGGAGTCTCCAAAAGCTCTTGTTCGCTGTGGCTGCGCGACATGCCCCGCCCGATCGACAAGGCAGAGCAGATCCGCCGCTCGGTCGAGGCCCGCCGCCGGTCCGGCCGGACCGGCGGCAAGACCCACGCCCGTCGCCTGGCGACCAAGCTGGCGGCCGCCCGTCAGATCGGCGAGCTCACCGACCGCGACCTCACTCTCGCCGGCGCGATCGCCTACTGGTGCGAAGGGGCCAAGAGCAGACCCGGCGCCCCGGGCGGCCGAGTGATCTTCACCAACTCCGATCCTGCTTTGGTCGTCCTGTTCTTGCGCTTCCTCGATGCGCTGGGGGTGGATCGGAGCCGTCTGAGGTTCCGGCTCCAGATACACGACACCGCCGACCTTGAGGAGGCGCACCGGTTTTGGGAGGAGACGGTCGGTGTTTCGGCGCGGCAGTTCGGCGAACCGACCATCAAACGATCGAATCCGGTGACGAACCGTAGAAACCTCGGGAAGGACTACCGCGGCTGCTTGCAGGTCGGCGTGCTGCGGGGCGCGGAGCTGTACCGGCGCATCGAGGGATTGGCGAAAGCAGTGCTACAGCAATCGGAGAACGATGGTTCCGGGGCGCTCTTCGCCGCACCGATGACGCGGCTTCGGGAGCGGGCGGTGGCGATGCGGCGCGCCGGGCACTCCCGGACCGACATTCAAAACCTCCTGGGCATACCCGATGAGGAACTTGTGGACGGACTGCTGGCCGTCCAGGCGCCCGCCCCGCGATGGGCCGCCGGGGCGGGCCGGCCGGAATCGCTGAAAGACCAGGCCAGGGAACTGCGAGCTCAAGGGTGGGGATACCGGCGCATCGCCGCACACCTGCGCCATCCGCGCGCCGAAGTCAGGGAATGGCTGCTGGGGGAGCGCATGAGGACGCGGGGGGACGGCGATCCTCGAACGGCCGGCCTGCGGGAGTACTGGAGGCAGCGGCGTGCGTACGCGCATGTCGCCCACCGGCTCATCGCCGAGCGGGCCGCGCGGGAGGTCCACCCGCTGAGCGAGCGGGAGCTGCTCCTGCTCGGCGCGGTCATGTACTGGTGCGAAGGGGGCAAGGACAAGACCTACCGCAGGCGGGAGCGGGTGTGCTTCATCAACAGCGATGCCGCCTTGGTGAAATTCTTCGTCGCTTTCCTCGAGTCCTGCGGAGTCGAGCGGTCACGCATGGCCATGCGCGTTCACATTCATCGGACGGGGGACGTCGAGGCCGCTCATGAGTTCTGGGCGAAGCCCCTGGGCGTCGAACGGGACTTCTTCCGCAGCCCGGTGATCAAGCGACATGAACCGAAAACTTCATACCGGGACCGGGAGTATCGAGGGTGTCTCCAGGTGGACGTCCTGCGCAGCAGGGAGCTCTATTGGAAGATAGAGGGGTGGTTCCTGGGAGCGGTCCTCGGTGGAGAACCGGCGGCAAATAAATGAACTCCCCGAGGCCATTTCGGCCTCGGGGAGAGTGAAGAAGCTCCGGGAGGAGGATTCGAACCCCCACTTAACTGCACCAAAAACAGTCGTCCTGCCAATTAGACGATCCCGGATCGGTGAAGTCGAATTCTCTGTTATTCAATTGTTCGGCATCCGGCCCCTCGTCCCTCTCGGCAGAGACCGGGACCCTGTCCCATCATACCGACTGTGCCCTCTCTCTCCACCGTTTATACCGGGAGCGGCGGCCGCCGGGCGTGCCGGGACGAGCGGGCCTGCCGGAGGCGGGCAGGCGACAGTGCCGGGCGGGGCGGTATCCTGCAACTGTCGGGTGGCAGATGCCCCCTGCCCAGCGTGGGTGCAGGCCAGGGCGTCTTGGACAGCTCCATCGGCTGCCGAGCCCGACCCCTTCATCTACAGTCCGCGATGCCGAGGAGCCTCCTGTGAGTGCGCGCCGCCCGGCTGCCGTGATCGTCCTCGCCGCGGGTGAGGGCACCCGGATGAAGTCCCGCAAGTCCAAGGTGCTGCACGAGCTGTGCGGACGCAGCATGCTGGGGCATGTGCTGGCCGCCGCCGAGCAGCTGCGGCCCCAGCGCCTGATCGTGGTGGTCGGGCACCGCCGCGAGCAGGTGATCGAGCACCTGGCCGAGCACGCCCCGCACGCCGAGACGGTCGTGCAGGAGCGCCAGGGCGGCACCGGCCATGCGGTCCGCATCGCCTTGGAGCAGGTGGGCGCACTGGCCGGCACGGTGGTCGTCACCAACGGCGATCATCCGCTGCTGCGCGGCCGGACGCTGCAGGAGCTGGTGGACGCCCACGAGCGGGAGGGCAACGCGGCCACCGTCCTCACCACCGAGATGCCCGACCCCACCGGCTATGGGCGGATCCTGCGCGGCCCGGACGGCGCGGTCACCGCGATCGTCGAGCACAAGGACGCCGACGAGGCCCAGCGCGCGGTCCGCGAGGTCAACGTGGGCATGTACGCCTTCGACGGGACGCTGCTGGAGGCGGCGCTCAAGCAGGTGACCACCGACAACGCCGGTGGTGAGGAGTATCTGACGGACGTGCCGGCGATCCTGCGCGAGCAGGGGCACCGGGTGGGGGCGTTCACCGCGCCCGACTGGGTGGAGACCCAGGGCGTCAACGACCGGGTGCAGCTGGCGCAGGCCCGGCGGCTGCTGAACGCGCGGATCCTGGAGGAGCACATGCGGGCCGGGGTGACGGTGGTCGATCCGGCCAGCACCTGGATCGACGTGCAGGTCACCATCGAGCCGGACGTGGTGATCCATCCCAACACCCAGCTTCACGGCCGCACCCATCTGGCGGAGGACGCACAGGTCGGCCCGAACGTCACATTGACCGACACCTCGGTGGGCGCCGGAGCCGTGGTCACCAACGCGGTGGCCGTCGGCGCCGAGATAGGCCCGCAGGCCTCGGTGGGCCCGTTCGCCTATCTGCGTCCGGGCACCAGGCTGGCCCGCAAGGCCAAGGCGGGCACTTATGTGGAGATGAAGAACGCCGTCGTGGGGGAAGGGTCGAAGGTGCCCCACCTCACCTATGTCGGTGACGCCGAGATCGGGCAGGGCTCGAACATCGGCGCCGGATGTGTGTTCGTCAACTACGACGGGGTGAACAAGCACCGCAGCGTGGTGGGCGATCACGTCAAGATCGGCAGCGACAACATGCTGGTCGCGCCGGTGCGCATAGGCGATGGGGCCTATACGGCGGCCGGTTCGGTGATCGTCAGTGACGTCCCGCCGGGGGCGATGGCGGTCGCGCGCAGCCGGCAGCGCAACATCGAGGGGTGGGTCGAGCGCAAGCGACCCGGGACCCCCGCCGCGGAGGCGGCGCGCCGGGCCATGGAACGGGCCGATGAGGCCGGGTCCGGCGAGTGATTTTTCCATCGAGGGGGAGTTGTCTTCAGGTGAGTGGGATCAGGGCGAGCGGTGAGAAGAAGCTGATGCTCTTCTCCGGCCGGGCGCACCCGGAGCTGGCCAAGGAGGTCGCCGCCAATCTCCATGTCGAGCTGACGCCGACCGCGGCCTATGACTTCGCCAATGGCGAGACCTTCGTGCGCTTTTTGGAGTCGGTGCGCGGGTCGGACGCTTTTGTGATCCAGTCGCACACCGCGCCGATCAACCAGTGGATCATGGAGCAGCTGATCATGGTCGATGCGCTCAAGCGCGCCTCGGCTGCTCGGATCACGGTGGTGGCGCCGTTCTTCGGGTACGCGCGGCAGGACAAAAAGCACCGGGGCCGGGAGCCGATCTCGGCGCGGCTGATGGCGGATCTGTTCCAGACCGCCGGGGCCGACCGGCTGATCACGGTGGACCTGCACACCGCGCAGATCCAGGGGTTCTTCAACCACCCGGTGGACCACCTGTTCGCGTTGGAGCTGCTGGCCGATCACGTGGAGTCCAAGCTGGACACCTCGCAGGTGACGGTGGTGGCTCCGGACGCCGGCCGGGTGCGGGTGGCCGAGCGGTGGACCGACCGGCTGGGCTGCCCGCTGGCGATCATTCACAAGCGCCGCGACCCGGAGGTGGCCAACGAGGTCAAGGTCTTCGAGGTGGTCGGCGAGGTCGAGGGCCGCACGTGTGTGATCGTGGACGACATGATCGACACCGGCGGCACGATCGTGAAGGCGGCCGATGCGCTGTTCGAGCAGGGCGCGGCGAAGGTGGTGGCGACGGCCACGCACGGGGTGCTGTCGGGCCCGGCCGTGGACCGTTTGAAGAACTCCCGGATCTCTGAGGTGATCTTGACCAACACCCTGCCGATCCCGGAGGAGAAGCGCTTTGACAAGCTGACGGTGCTGTCGATCGCGCCGCTGATCGCCCAGGCGATTCACGAGGTGTTCAGCGACGGGTCGGTGACCAGCCTGTTCAGCGGGCAGAGCTGACGGGGCGGCCGTGCCGGACGGCCTTGTGGCGTGGGGGCGTGCGGCGATCGGCTAGACTTGGTGATCCGTGTGTGCCCCGGGTCGTTGTAGTACGGCTCCGGTGTTGGACTCGCACTCCCCGGGGACCGCAGAGGATCTCACGAGGCGCTTGCCGCATTAAGCCTTCGCCTTGATACGCATTGTCCGTAACGGACGTCCCATGGGGACGGCCGTGGATCGCAACATGAGGAGTTTCCGCCGTGTCCGAGGTACGTATCGCCGCCGAGCCGCGCACCGAGTTCGGTAAGGGCGCCGCGCGGCGCACTCGCCGGGCCGGCAAGGTTCCCGCCGTCCTCTATGGCCACGGCACCCCTCCGCAGCACATCACCCTGCCGGGGCACGACCTGATGCTCGCTCTCAAGACGCCCAACGTGCTGCTGCGGCTGGAGGGCCTGCCGGGCGGTGAGGAGCTGGCCCTGCCCAAGGACGTGCAGCGGGACCCGATCAAGGGTTTCTTGGAGCACGTGGACCTGCTGCTGGTCAAGCGCGGTGAGAAGGTCACCGTGGAGGTGCCGGTGGTGGCCACCGGTGACGTGGTGGCGGGGGGACGGCTGGAGCAGCCGGTCATTCAGGTCGCCGTGGAGGCCGAGGCCACCCACATCCCCGAGACGGTGGAGGTGGACGTCTCCGGCCTGCAGGTCGGCGACTCGGTGCTGGCCAAGGACCTGAAGCTGCCGTCGGGTGTGGCGCTGGCCGCCGACGAGGAGACGCTGATCCTGCAGATCGCGGACGCGTCGGTGCTGGCCGGGGCGGTCACCGAGGAGGCCGAGGCCGAGTCCGGCGAGGAGGCGTCCGCCGAGTAACGGCACCGGCTGTCGGTGTGCATCGGCCCCCGTGCGGTCTCATCCGGCACGGGGGCCGCTTCATGGGCGGGTCTTTTTCAGGCATGTGGTTTTGGAGGCCGGGACGGGAGCCTTGGCGGTGCCCGAAGCCCGGGACGTTGCGGGTCGCGGCTTCGTGCCCGGCTGTGGCCTGCGGGGAGGACGTGGTGCAGAGGGCTCGGTGGGGCTGTGGCGCGGGAGGATCCGGGCGGGTGTGATGGAAGCGGATCTGTGGCTGGTGGTCGGGTTGGGCAACCCCGGGCCGGACTATGCCGGCAACCGGCACAACGCCGGGTTCATGGTGGTGGATGTGCTGGCCGGGCGGATGGGGGGCCGGTTCAAGGCGCACAAGGCCCGTGCCGAGGTGCTGGAGGGGCGCCTGGCGGGGCGGCGGGTGGTGCTGGCCAAGCCGCGGTCGTTCATGAACGACTCGGGCGGCCCGGTGGCCCGGTTGCGAGATTTTTTCAAAGTTCCTCTGGAACGGATTGTGATCGTCCACGATGAATTGGACATTCCTTACGGCGCCGTGCGGCTGAAGCAGGGCGGTGGCGCGGGCGGTCACAACGGATTGCGATCGATCAGCAAGTCATTGGGGGCGCCGGATTATCTGCGCGTCCGTTTCGGGGTGGGCAGGCCGCCGGGGCGGATGGACGCGGCGGCCTTCGTGCTGCGGGACTTCTCTGCGGCCGAGCGCCGGGATCTGGAGCTGCACCTGCAGGTGGCGGCCGACGCGGTGGAGATGCTGCTGACCCAGGGGTTGCAGGCGGCCCAGAACGTGTATCATGCTCGCCCCGCCCACTGAGGTGCTTTGTGACATCCTGACATGCTTTGGGAGGGGGATCTAGAAAATCTACCAAGGATGGGGGATGTCACATTGTGGCCACTGGTTCACCTTGCGCACCTTAAGGAAGGCTTAACATGCTGGATGCGGCGGTAAATCCGAACGGCGCGTGAACCAGAAGTGGCGTCTGCGCGTCTCTGAGGTAATAGGTGACGCAGGGGCCGATCCGTCGCCCACTCCTGTGAGGACGCTTCATGGCCGTCGTCGACGAGGTCAAGGTTAGAAGATCACAAGCGGCTGCGCAGGAGCGCAGCAAACGTACCGACTGGATTCCCCGTTACCTCTACTGGGCTCTCGCGCTGGACTTCATCGCCATGCTGGTGGCGGGCATGGTGGCGTTCGCGGTGCGCTTCACCCCCGTTCCGGAGGAATACCACCTTCCCTATCTGGGATTGGGGGTGGCGTTGCCGATGTTGTGGGTGGCGACGCTGTCGATCGGACGGGCCTATGAGGCCCGTTTCATCGGGGTGGGCTGGGAGGAATTCCACCGGGTCGTCAGATCCGGATTCGTGATGACCGCCATCGTGGCGACCACGGCCTATGCCACCAAGACCGAGATCGCCCGCGGTTATGTGGTCATCGCGCTGCCGCTGGGCACGCTGCTGACCTGGGTGCTGCGCTACCGGCTGCGCAAGCGGCTGCACAAGCGGCGCGGCAGGGGCGAGTGCATGCGCCGGGTGGTGGCGCTGGGACATCGGGGGGCGCTGGCCGATCTGATCAAGCTGCTGCGCAAGCAGCGCTACCACGGCATGGACATCGTCGCCGTCTGCCTGCCGCCGGCCCTCAGCCGGGGCGAGGACGCGGTCCGCGAGGTGGAGGGCGTGCCGGTGCTGGGCGACTTCGGCCGGGCCGCCGAGGTGGTCAAGATGCTGGACGCCGACTCGGTGGCGGTGCTGGCCTGTCCGGAGATGGACGGGGTGGCGCTGCGCCGGCTGGCCTGGCAGATCGAGCGCGACGATGTGGAGCTGGTGGTGGCGCCGGCCCTGATGGACGTGGTCGGCCCGCGCATCTCCATCCGGCCGGTGGCCGGGCTGCCGCTGTTGCACGTGGAGCATCCGGAACTGAGCGGGGGCTGGCGGCTGGTCAAGAACCTGTTCGACCGGGTGGGGGCGCTGGTGATCTTGCTGGTGCTGTCCCCGCTGCTGGTGGGGCTGGCCCTGGCGATCAGGATATTGGACGGCAGGCCGGTGCTGTTCCGGCAGACCCGGGTGGGCCGTGACGGCCGGCTGTTCACCATCTACAAGTTCCGCACGATGGTCACCGACGCCGAGGCCCGCAAGGCCGAGCTGGTCGAGCTCAATGAGCACGACGGGGTGCTGTTCAAGATCAAGGAGGATCCGCGGGTCACCCGGGTGGGGCGGGTGCTGCGCCGCTACTCCCTCGATGAGCTGCCCCAGTTGCTGAACGTGCTGCGCGGGGAGATGTCCCTGGTCGGCCCGCGCCCACCGCTGCCGGACGAGGTCGCCCGCTATGAGCAGGACGTGCGCCGCCGCCTGGCGGTCAAGCCCGGCATGACCGGGCTGTGGCAGGTCAGCGGCCGTTCCGATCTGTCGTGGGAGGAGTCGGTCCGGCTCGATGTACGGTATGTGGAGAACTGGTCGCTGATCCTGGATCTGCAGATCCTGTGGAAGACCTGGTCGGCCGTGTTCCGCGCCTCGGGAGCCTACTGAGCCGTGACGGCGCTTTGGGGCCGGGATCGGTGAAGCGGGGACCGGAATACTCCGATCTTGGGGAACAATGGACGGCAGCCCACCAAACCGAGTTCGGAAGTAGGCTTCATGGCGTCCATCTCCCGATCCGACGACCACGCGCTGGCGGCCGAGCTGGCCACCGCCGCGGGCGAGGTGCTGCTGGGCATCCGCGCCCGGGTGGGGCACGCCGACGGCAAAGCGCTCAAGAACGCCGGTGACCAGGGCTCGCACGAGTTCCTGATGGCCGCGCTGGCCGAGCGCTGTCCCGGCGATGCGGTGCTGTCGGAGGAGGGCAAGGACGATGCGGCTCGCCTGCGGGCCGAGCGGGTGTGGATCGTCGACCCGCTGGACGGCACCCGGGAGTTCTCCGAGGAGGGGCGCACCGACTGGGCCGTCCACGTCGCGCTGTGGGAGCGCGGCAGGCTCGTCGCCGGCGCGGTGGCGCTGCCCGCCCAGGGCCGTACCCTGCACACCACCGCGGCCGACGGCGGAGTGCGCGCAGTGGTCGGTGGCGCGGCCGGCCGGCAGCCGCTGACGGTGCCGGCCCCTCAGCCCGACCTGCTGCGGATCGCGGTGAGCCGGACCCGTCCGCCGCAGTTCGTGCAGAGCCTGGCCGAACGCTTGGAGACGAAGGTGGAACTGGTGCCGATCGGCTCGGCCGGAGCCAAGATCTCCGCCGTGCTGCTCGGCGACGTCGACGCCTACGTCCACGCCGGCGGCCAGTACGAGTGGGACAACGCCGCCCCGGTCGCGGTGGCCAAGGCCGCCGGGGCGCACGCCACCCGGATCGACGGCTCGGAGCCGACCTACAACCGCCCCGACCCGATGCTGCCGGATATCCTTGTCTGCCACCCTGCGTCGGCGCCGATGCTGCTGGCCGGCATCCGGGATGTGAAGCAGGAGCCGCAAGGCTGATCAAGCCCCACAGAAAGCCCTTTGATAATGCAGCGCAGTGACTATCTGCTGTCTCAGCTCGATGTCCTTGAGGCCGAGTCGATCCACATCATCCGCGAGGTGGCCGCCGAGTTCGAACGGCCGGTCCTGCTCTTTTCCGGGGGCAAGGACAGCATCGTGATGCTGCACCTGGCCAAGAAGGCGTTCTGGCCGGCGCCCATCCCGTTCCCGGTGATGCACGTCGACACCGGTCACAACTTCCCCGAGGTGATCGAGTTCCGCGACCGCAGGGTCGCCGAACTGGGCGTGCGGCTCATCGTGGCCTCGGTGCAGGAGTCGATCGACAAGGGCCGGGTGGTGGAGGAGACCGGCAAGTGGGCCAGCCGCAACCGGCTGCAGACCACCACGCTGCTGGACGCCATCGAAGAGCACCGCTTCGACGCGGCCTTCGGCGGCGCCCGGCGCGATGAGGAGAAGGCCCGCGCCAAGGAGCGGGTGGTCTCCTTCCGCGACGACTTCGGGCAGTGGGACCCCAAGAACCAGCGTCCGGAACTGTGGAACCTGTACAACACCCGCATCCGGCAGGGCGAGCACGTGCGGGTGTTCCCGCTGTCGAACTGGACCGAGCTGGATGTGTGGGATTACATCCGGCGCGAGCAGCTGGAGATCCCGTCCATCTACTTCGCCCACACCCGCCGGGTGTTCGAACGCGACGGGATGCTGCTGGCCGACAGCCCGTACGCCAACCGCCAAGAGGACGAGCCGGTCTTCGAGGCGATGGTGCGCTACCGCACCGTCGGCGACGCCAGCTGCACCGGGGCGATCAAGTCCACGGCCACCACGCTGGACGAGGTGATCGCCGAGATCGCGGCGACCCGCATCACCGAGCGCGGCCAGACCCGCGCCGACGACCGCACCAGCGAGGCGGCGATGGAAGACCGCAAGAAGGAGGGCTACTTCTAGCCATGGCCATGGACATCCTGCGGTTCGCCACCGCCGGCAGCGTCGACGACGGCAAGTCCACGCTGATCGGCCGGCTGCTGTACGACTCCAAGGCGATCTTCGAAGATCAGCTGGAGGCGGTGGAACGCACCAGCGCCGACCGCGGCGAGGAGTACACCAACCTGGCGCTGCTGACCGACGGCCTGCGGGCCGAGCGGGAGCAGGGCATCACCATCGATGTGGCCTACCGGTACTTCGCCACCCCGCGGCGCAAGTTCATCATCGCCGACACCCCCGGCCACATCCAGTACACCCGCAACATGGTCACCGGGGCCTCCACCGCCGACCTGGCGATCATCCTGGTGGACGCCCGCAAGGGCATCCTGGAGCAGTCCCGCCGCCACGCCTTCCTGGCCACGCTGCTGCGGGTGCCGCACCTGGTGGTGGCGGTCAACAAGATGGACCTGGTCGGCTATGAGGAGTCGGTGTTCCAGGCCATCCAGGACGAGTTCACCGCCTTCGCCGCCAAGCTGGACATCGGCGACCTGACCTTCATCCCGATCTCGGCGCTGCACGGCGACAACGTGGTGGAGCGGTCGGTCAACATGCCCTGGTACGAGGGGCCGTCGCTGCTGCACCACCTGGAGCACGTGCACATCGCCTCCGACCGCAACCTGATCGACGTGCGCTTCCCGGTGCAGTACGTGATCCGGCCGCACAAGGCCACCGACCCGGAGCTGCACGACTACCGCGGCTATGCCGGGCAGGTCGCCGGGGGCGTGCTCAAGCCGGGCGATGAGGTGGTGCACCTGCCCTCCGGCCTGACCACCACCATCACCCACATCGACGGGCCCAACGGGCCGGTTCAGGAGGCCTTCCCGCCGATGTCGGTGACGCTGCGGCTGGCCGACGACATCGACATCTCCCGCGGCGACATGATCGCCCGGCCGCACAACCAGCCACGGGTCACCCAGGACCTGGAGGCGATGGTGTGCTGGATGACCGATGTGCGCAAGCTGACCCCGCGGATGAAGCTGCTGATCAAGCACACCACCCGCACCGCCCGCGCCATGGTCAAGGACGTCCACTACCGGCTGGACATCAACACCCTGCACCGCGACGAGCAGGTCGACGGCCTGGCCCTCAACGAGATCGGCCGGGTCAGCCTGCGCGTCACCCAGCCGCTGTTCGTCGACGACTATGCCCGCAACCGGCTCACCGGCGGTTTCATCCTCATCGACGAGGCCACCAACGGCACCGTCGGCGCCGGCATGATCATCAGCTCCGGCTGAGCGTGCGGCGGGGCGGCCGCCGGTGCGCGGGCCGCCGGCAAGATTCCGGAATTGCCCGGACAGTGGCGCTGTGACCAGGGAAGAATGGTCCGGTCCCGGTCATGCGGAGATGAAGGCGGTCGCATGAGTGACACCCATCCGTCCGTGGGGGTCGTCCTGCCCACCCACAACCGGCCCGAGATGCTGCGGCGGGCGCTGGAGTCGGTGCTGGCGCAGGACTACCCGGGCAAGGTCCGCGCGGTGGTCGTCTACGACCGGGCCGAACCCGACCAGAGCCTGGCCGGCGAGCGGGTGCAGGTGATGGCCAACCGGCGCACCCCCGGCCTGGCCGGGGCGCGCAACACCGGAATCCTGGCGCTGGACACCGACCTGGTGGCCTTCTGCGACGACGATGACGTGTGGCTGCCGGGCAAGCTGACCGCCCAGGTCGCGGCGCTGCAGGCCGAGCCGCGGGCGGTGCTGTGCAGCGCGGGCATCGTCATCGATTTCAACGGCCGGCAGCTGCCCCGCCTGGCCGGGCGCGACCGGGTCCACTACGCGGAGCTGGTGCGCGACCGGCTGATGATGGTGCACTCGTCGACCTACCTGGCCCGCCGCGCCGAGCTGATCGAGATCGGCATGGTGGACGAGGAGATCCCCGGCAGCCAGGGCGAGGACTGGGACCTGGCGCTGCGCGCCGCCCGCCGCCATCCCATCGTGCACGTGGACCGCCCGTACGTGCGCGTCCTGTGGGGGCTGACCTCCTACTACGCGCACGCCTGGGAGACCAAGGTGGCCGCCCTGCAGTGGTTCCTGCGGCGCTACCCGGAGATCGAGCGGGACGGCGCCGCGGCCGGACGGGTCTACGGGCAGATCGCCTTCGGGCACGCCTGCAACGGCCGCCGCAGGGAGGCGCTGCGCTGGGCCGGCCGGGCGCTGCGCGCCAACTGGAAGGAACGCCGCGTTCCCTTCGCCCTGCTGGTGGCCTCCGGCCTGGTCTCCGGGGAGCGGGTGCTGCTGGCACTGCACACCCGCGGGCGCGGTATCTGATGACTCACCGGGCGGATATCCGATATCGGCGTCTTTTCGCAGGCATTGCCGATACCGTCTGCTCAGGGGTCCATTCGCTAGGGGGTCGTCTCGTGAAAGCACGGCTGCGCCGTATCGTCCTGCCGCTCGTCGCGTCGGTCATGCTGCTGCCGATCTGGGGCACCGGAACGGCGCGGGCCGAGGTCGACTACATCACGGTCGCGGACGCCATCATCGAGCATGGCTACTACGTCGACTCCAAGTCCAAGCTGCTGCGCTCCGACGCGGCGCTGGACGTGCTGCGTTCTACGCTGGAGCGGAGCGAGCCGGCCTATGTGGCGGTCTTCCCCGCCTCCGTGGATCCCAACGCCGCGCTGGAAGGGCTGATGAAGCAGCTCGACCAGAAGGGCACCTACGTGGTGCTGGCCGGGCGGAGACTGCGGGCCAAGTCGAACACCATCGATGAGGCGACGCTCAGGCAGCACTACGTCCAGGCGGTCAAGAGCAACCCCGGCCGTCCCGACCGCGCGCTGATCGCGCTGCTGCGGCTGCTGCCCACCGCCAAGGCGGCTCCGCTGAAGACTCCCGAGCCGACCACGCTGGCGGACGCCCAGCGCGCCATGGAGGCCGGTGCCAAGGAGGCCGCTGAGAAGAAGGACGACGGTGGCTTCCCGCTCGGCTACCTGCTGGGCGGGCTGGGCCTGCTGGCCGTCATCGCGGCCGGGTTCGTGCTGTTGCTGCGCCGTAAGGGCAAGTCCAAGCCCGCGGCGGGGGCCGGGGCGCAGAGCCCGGCGGCAGGCGGCGGGCCCGCGGACGCGCCGGGCGCCTGAGCCGCGCCGGGGAGCGGCTGTCAACCCTGCGGCGCCATCAGCAACAGCAGGTGCCGCTCTCCGGCCGCCGCGGTCATCACATCGCTGGGGGCCCGGCCGTCCACGGTGATCAGCGGGCCGGGTCTGCTGCGGTGCAGCCGCTTGCCCCAGCCCAGTTGCCCTTTGCGGCCGGCTCCCCAGCTCAGCGCCGAACCATCGGACAAGATCGCCACCCCGTGGGCCTCCCCGGCGTGCACCTGGGCCACGCCCTGCAGCAGGGGACCGTGGGTGCCGACCACGTTGACCGGAGTGTCCCGCAGCGTCAGCGTGCCGTCGCCCAGCTGCCCGGCGGTGTTGTTGCCCCAGGCCACCAGCGTGGCGTTCTTGGTGAGGGCGAAGTTGTGCTTTTCCGCCGCCGAGATCGCCACGATGCCGCTCAGCTCGCCCTTGCCGCCCACACCCGACACCGGTTTGGGGACGGTGCTGTCGGTGCGGGTGCCGTTGCCGAGCTGCCCCAGCTCGTTGCGGCCCCAGGCGACCACCCTGCCGTCCCTCAGCAGCGCCAGCCCGTGCTGCCCGCCGATGGCGATCTTGCTCACCCCGCTCAGCCACCGCCGCCCGTTCAGGCCGCGCACCCGCACCGGCAGGGATCGCTGCTTGCGGGTACCGTCCCCCACCATTCCGTAGTCGTTGGCGCCCCAGGCCAGCACCGACCCGTCCTTGCGCAGCACCAGCTCGGTACGGCCGTCGGCGGCGATCTGCACCACGTCGGTGAGCGGTTTGCGGCCGTCGGGGCGCAGCACCACGGTGGGCAGCAGCGGGGCCTCCTTGCGGCCGATGCCCCGCTGGCCCGCATCGCCCTTGCCCCAGGTCACGACCCTGCCGTCCTTCAGCAGCGCCATGGAGAAGTCCGAGTCGGCCGCCACCGCCACGGCCCCCCTCAGATGTCCCTTGCCGGAGCCGGGGGCCCGCACCAGCACCGGGTGCCGGCTGTCGCGCCGGGTGCCGTCGCCCAGCTGGCCATGGTCGTTGGCTCCCCAGGCGACCACCCGTCCATCCGACAGCACCGCCAGGGAATGCCGGCCGCCCGCGGCCACCGCCACGACGTTTCGCAGCCGGCCCTTGCCGCCCAGGCCCAGAACCGGCCCCAGCGACAGGTCCATTTCCCGGCTTTCCCGCCCCAGCTGGCCGTTTTCGTTGAGGCCGGAGCTCCACACCTCCCCGGGGCCGTGGGCCCGGTCACCCGGGGGTGGGGCCTCGTCGGGACCGTAGCCCCTTTGGACGGCGCATGCGGTGAGGGAAAACGCCAGCGCCGCCGCCAGCAACGGCCGCAGACGGCGCCGGACGCCGCTTGGGTGAACCTTTTTCAACACGCCGTTTCCGCAGGTAGGGACGGGATCCTTGCGGTCGGGGAGGATGCCGTGACCGGCGACGTCGTAACCCCCGATATCGCCGCGGCCCCCGTCTTTGGCACCCCGGACCGCGCGCTGAGAAAGGTTCAGGCGTGCCGGACGCAGGCGAACAGGTGCCGTCCGTAGTTGTCCTGGTAGGGGGGACGGGAGTCGGCGTCCGGGCCCAGATCGACGATTTCGTCGAAGGACGTGTGCCGGGAGAGGAATTCCGCGATCGTCTTGGGGTTCCACCCCCTCAGCGACGTCCGGAACCATTCCTCATTCTCCTGACCGGTATCGAAGAACAGCACACGCCCTGTCACGCGATCCAGCAGCCGGAGAAGCTCCTCGGCACTGACAGAGCCGCGACCGAGTACGAAATGATGGAGCAAACTGAAGCAGGACACAACATCCCAGGTACGGTCGGCGGCGCGCAACAGGTCCACGCAGTCGCCGGTGGCGATGGCGCCGTCGGGCAGTCCGTAGACCGCCTTGCCCAGCGGAACCGCCAGGGGATCGCGTTCCATCCCCGAGGCCGCGAAACCCAGCTTGCCCATCTCCTTGACGAACCAGCCGTAGCAGCTGGCCACATCCAGGTAGGTCCCCTGGGTGGGGATGCGGCGTTCGGCCAGGAAAGAGATCATTTTCTCCAGCCGGTCGGTGCACTGGCGCACCGTCGTCCAGCTGTCGCGCAGCTCGGGTGCGTCGATCGGCTGGTACAGCTCACGGGTGCCGTCCAGCCAGCTCATCTTGAGCAGCAGGTCCTGCAGGGGAGTGGTCACGGGCAGCCATTTGGCGACCGCCCACACCGACTTGTGGCCGTTGCGCGCCGCCACGGCCAGCCGGTGGTGGCCGTCGAGGACCTGGTAGTAGCTGGAGTGGCGGATGGGGGCCACCAGGATCGGGTCCAAGGCGCCGCTCTGCTCGGGCCGCCGCCTGGTCGGGGCGGGAATGGTGCCCTTGTAGCGGCCGATGAAGGTGCGGGCCGAGTCGATGATGCCGGCGTCGTCGGCGGCGCCGAAGTAGCGGCCGCCGGCGGCGATGCAGCGCCGGGCCAGCCGGCCGTAGTCGCTGTCGAGGATCTCCTCGTCCGTCAGGTGCTCTTTGCTGTCGGCCAGTTCCAGCAGCCGCACGTGCGGCCCCTCCAGCAGCGGGGTCGACGGCCACAGCAGGTCACCGGTCCGCTCGGCGAACTCACGGGCGGTCCACCCGCTCTGCGCGCCCAGCAGCAGCCGGTCCAGCGGGACGCGGATGCGCCAGGGCCGGCGCAGCACCGCGGTGGAGAGCACGACCCGGGCCTTGGGCGGGATGGGCAGGCTGCGGCCGGCGTCGACCAGCCGGCCGTACAGCGGGCCGCTGGGGGTCAGCCCCGCCTTGCGCAGCACGGTGCGGGAACGGCGGCGTATCTGATCAAGGGCCGGAGACATGGGCTCTCCTCGCAGTCGGGTGGTCGGGGGTCGGGGCGGTCCGGGCGGCCAGGCGCCCGGGGACCAGCGAAGCGAACGCGGTGAGCGCCAGCCGCTCCCGGCCCGCCCACAACAGGGCGAGGTACGCCGGGCAGGCGAGCGCCAGGCCGGCTGCCAGCCCGCCGATGTTCGAACCGAAAAGAAGGCGCGCCAGCAGGGAAATGCCGCCGAAGCACAACGATACCGACGCCGTGGCCCACAGCAGGGCGGAACTGAAGGGAGTCATCGAGAGCATGGCCCGCACCTGCAAGAGCGGCAGCAGGTTGCGGGTCACCAAAGCCGCCGACCAGGCGATCGCCGCTCCGGTGGCGCCGTGATCGGGGATCAGCAGCAGGTTCAGCGCCAGGTTGACCGCCAGCGCCGCGACGTTGTTGGCCAGGCTCAGCCCGCTACGGCCGGCCATCAGCAGCATCACATCGACGGGGCCGCACGCGGTGGCCAGCAGCATGGTCAGCGCCAGCAGCACCGTCGTGGTCTGCCCGGCGCCGGCGTACCCTTCGCCGAACAGCGACAGGTAGACCGGGGCACCGACGGCGACGGTCAGGTGCACCGGCCAGGTCGCCATCACGATCCAGGCGGTGCTGGTGGCGAAGACCCGCTGGGCGCCGGCGCGGTCCTCCAGCGTCAGCTGCCGGCTCACCATGGGCTGCATCACCTGCTGGATCGCCTGGGTGGCCAGCTGGCCGATCACGATGAAGCGGGTCGCCGCGGTGTAGATGGCCGCGTTGCGGGGAGAGCTGAGCGCGGCCAGCAGCATGATGTCGGCCCGCTGCAGCGCCGTCTGGCAGATCTGCGCTCCGGCGCGCGGCGCGGTGTAACGCCAAAAACCGGAGATGAGCTCGGCCCGCTGCACCATTTCCCCCGGGCCGATGCGCGCGTCGGAGCGGCGGGCCAGGGCGCGGTACCACAGCGCGGCCGCCGCCAGCCCCGGCAGGTAGGGCAGCGCCCAGGCCAGGGCCAGCGCCACCGGGTGGTCGGTGAGCAGCCCGGCCAGCGCCGCGCCGCTCACCTGGGCGGTCTGCCGGAAGATCTTTTCGATCAGCACCGTCGGCCGCATGGTGCCGTGTCCCCGGGTGGCCGCCAGCAGCAGGTCGTGGGCGGTGGCCACCGGCAGGAACCCGGCCAGCACGCGCAGCATCGTGGTCACTTCGGCCGTCTGCTGCTCGCCCAGCAGGGCGGCCAGTGCGGGCGCCGCCACGGCCAGCGCCAGCGCCGCCGTCGCGGCCAGCGCGAAGACCGGCAGCAGGGCGATCGGGACGGTCCGGCGGGCCGCGGCGGCCCGTCCCAGCGCCAGATGCCGGGGCAGCCAGCGCACCAGGCCCGCGTCGGTGCCCAGCCCGCAGATCGCCGCCAGGATCACAAACAGCGACACCGCCGCGAAGAACGCACCGGCGGTCTGCTGCGAGTAGGTGTGGGTGACGACGACGACCAGGGCGAACCCCATCACGCCGGCCAGGACCGCGCCCACCAGGTTCAGGGAGCCGCCCCGCGCCAGCCGGGTGAGATCGCCGCCTCCTCCGTCCTTGCCGCCGGTCTTCTCCTCAGATGTCGCCATCGCCGCTGCCGGTCTTGCCGCTGGGTTTCATGGAGAACTCTTCCTGCTGCTCCGACCGGCGGGTCGGGGCCACGCGCCGGTCAGTGGGGTACTCCTCGGCCGCCGACCCGTTGTCCCGGTCGCCGGGCAGGCGGATGTCGTGGCCGTCCTTGACCGGCTTGCGGCCGGTGACCAGCTCCTCCCACACCACGGGCTCGTCCTCGGGGTCGGGGACCGGGGCGGGGATGGGCGCGGTGTCGGTGGACGACTCGCCGGCGCGCCGCTCGGTCGTGCCGGGCCGCCTGTCGGGTTTCCTGCCGGGCTTGGCGATGGGCAGCGGGCTGCTCTCCAGCACCGCCCCGATCACGGTCGCGCCGGCGCGCTGGGCTTCGATGTGCGCCTGGATGAGGTCCTGGCGGGTGGTCACCCCGCGTGAGACGACCAGCAGGACGGCGTCGGCGAGGGTGCACAGGGCCTGGGCGTCGGCGTCGTGCAGGCTGGGGCCGTTGATGACCACATAGTCCGACCGGCGGCGCATCGCCTTGATGGTGCTGCGCATCAGCGGCCCGCTGAAGCGGTGGGTGGCCTGCGCGGCGTCCCGTCCCCGCGGCAGCAGCCGCAGGTTGGAGTCGGCGTGAATGAGCAGCGTCGCCGGGTCGGTCCCGGAGATCAGGGTGTCCGACAGTCCCTTGGCGGGGCTGAGGCCGAACAGCTCCAGCGGGTCGGCCGCCGAGGCGGTCGCGTCGATCATGATCGTGGGCGAGCCGGCGAAGGCCAGCGCCACCGCCAGGTTGGCGGCGGTGAGCGTGACGGTCCCGCCCGGGGTGGCGCTGGCCACCAAGATCACGTACTGCTTGCCGGGCGCCCCGGCGACCACGGCGGCGCGCAGCCGCCGGTACCCCTCCGCCTGAGGGCCGTCCGGCTGGGTGACGAGCACCAGTTCCTCGCCCGAGGAGGGCGCCTCCGGGATCGTGCTGAGCGTGCGCAGCCCCAGCGCCTCGACGCTCTCGGCGTCCCGCAGCCGCTTGTCCAGCCGCGTGCGCACCAGCGCCAGCCCCGTTCCCAGCACCAGCCCGGCCACCAGGCCGGCCGCCCCGTAGATCAGCAGCATCATGTGGCCGGAACTCTTGGGCAGCCCGGCCGGCGTGATGATCTGCCCCGGGTCGATCGGGGTGCTGGCGATGGTGTTGATCTGCTCGTCGATGACGCCGAGCTGGTTGGTGTAGGCGGTGATCCGCTGGTTGAGGAACGCCCGTTCGGTGGCGTTGGCCCCGCTGAGCTGGCGGGTGGCCTGCTGCAGCGCCCGCTCCACCCGCTGGGCCTGCTCGCGCAGCTTGGCCATCTGGCCGTCGGTGACCGCCTTGGCGCGCTGCTCGCGGTGCTGCAGATAGGCGTTGGCGAACGCCTGCGCGCCGTCGCGCGCCCCCCTGGCCGACTGGTCGGTGTAGGAGATGTTGAGCACCTGGGTGTTGGGCGGCACGCTGACCGACACCTTGGCGCGCAGCCGGGCCGGATCGCTGCCGGGCAGCTGGCCGGCGGCCAGCTTGGCGACGGTGTCGGTGGTGACCAGCTGCGCCTCGGTCTCCAGGTTGATCAGATCGTCACCGCGGCCCTCCGGGGAGTAGGGGTTGCCTTCCAGAGGGGTCACCAGCACCGAAGTGGTCGCGGTGTAGGACGTTCCCTGCAGGAAGCCGACCGTGACCGCGAGCGCGGTGGTGATGAACGTCACGATGCCCAGGAGGAGCAGATGCTGGCGCACGGTGCGGATCAGCTGGCCCTCGCCCGGGGCTGGATGGTCAGTGGGCACGTGAATCCCCTCAGTCCGTCCGGTCGCGGCGCCTGTGGCTGCTTTGACCATATCTTGGTCTGCAGCTTGTCTGGTTGCGTTCATGTAAGGCCCGTTAGTGGAGAGATTGCAGCCGCCGGCGGGTGACTGTTGTGTGGTATGGAGGGCCGGTCAGGCTTTCTGCGGGCCGGTGAGCACCAACCCTTGCGCGGGAACGGTGGCCTGTTCGAAGGCCTGCATTCCCTTGACCAGTTCGCGGTCTGAGGCCCGTTCCCGTTCCACCACGATGAAGGTGAGGTCGCTGATGGCGGCCATGCTCAGCGCCTCGGCCGTGTGCGGCGCCACACCGGTGATCACCACGAGCTGAGCCTTTTCCCGGGCCTTGGCCAGGGCGCGTGCGAATCCGCGGTCCCCCTCACCGGAGGGGGTGCGGAAAACGGGAAAGGACGCATGTTCATCGGCGGTGCCCTCGTGTCCGCGCCGCGCCTTCCCATCGCCGGTGGCGTCCACGTGCACCAGCGCGGTCCGGGCCCCGCCCTCCACGCACAGGGAGGCCAGCCCGCGGGCGACGCGGACGCCCGCCTCGGGGGGCAGACCGGCCACCAGCACCGTGGAGGCCCGCTTGTCGAAGGCGAGATTGCGCAGCCGGCGATAGGTGTTGGAGCGGGCGGCCGAATGCTGACCGAGTTCCGCCAGGACCGGCACCTGCACCTGCGGCGGGATGTCGACGGCGGTGCGGATCAGGCGTGGCCGCCGGTTGCGCACCAGCGCGATCCCCACCCCGACGATCAGCCCCACTCCCGCCCCCGTGGCCGGGCCGAGCTCCCCGTTGACATCGTCGGGAGCGGTCGGCAGGGCGGGGCTGCGCAGCACCTCGCCGGACTGGATGGCGCGGCTCTCCAGCGCATGCAGCTCCTTTTCCACCGAAGAGAGCTGGTTCACCAGGGCCTGGCGCCTGCTGCGCGCGGTGAGGCGGGGCATCGCCGCCTCGTCTCCGGGCAGCGCGGCCAGCCGCTTCTCCAGCACCGCCCGCCTGCGCTGCAGGGCCTCCCGGTTGCGCTGCTGGACGCCTCCCACGATCTGCTCGCGCAGACTCAGATAGGCCTCCGCGACGATCCCGGCGCCCTGCTGGGCGGTCTCCGGCCGGGACGCCGAGACGGCGATGTTGAGCACCCGGGTGTTCGCCGGAGCAGTGATCTTGATGCGCCGGCGCAGCTCGTCATGGCCGACCCGGAAGCCCTGAAAGGAGCTCAGCCGGGTGAGCACCTCGTTGGAGAGCACCAGCTGGGCCTCGGTGTCCATGGTGGAGTTGCGCGGCCTGCGGGAGGAGCCGTCCTGGCCGGTCAGCCGCCGGCTGCCGGTGTGCAGCGGCTCGGCCGGCGCCATCACCGAGACCGTGGAGGTGTAGACGGGGGCGGTGGTCATCGTCCGCAGCAGCCCCAGGGCGGTGCCCAGCAGCACCGCCCCCACGATCACCAGGGCCTGCCGCCGCAGCAGCGAGGTGTAGTACGTCAGCGGGACCACATCGGGTCCCGCCTGCGCGCGGCGGCCGGCCCGGCTCTTCATCGCCGCCAAGGCGGTACGGTCCCCAGCATCTCGGCCAGCTTCTCGTCATAGGGCTCGAAGTGTTTCCTGAGCCGCTCCTGCAGCGCCTTCGGCAGGGCCGAGCCGGGACGGGCGTTGTGCCGTTCGAAGGAGGAGGGCCGCCAGGACGGCAGCCCCAGGTAGTCGATGATCCGGTCGTAGACGGACGCCGGATCGGCGAAGAAGTCCTCGGCGAACAGCACCAGCACCCGTTCCCGCCCGAACAGGGCGAACAACACCTCCAGCTGCTCGCAGTATTGACCGCGGTCCAGGTAAGAGTGGTGCCGGTGGCTGTGGCTCAGGTAAGTCGGGTCGGCCTTGATCCGCTCGACCTCCCCGGCCAGCCGCTGCGGCTCCAGTTCCAGGGCGCGTTCAAAGGACTGCTCGGTTTCAAAACCCCGGGCCAGTTCGTGCTTGTAGGCCGAGTAGGCCCGCTCGACCGGGTCGCGCAGAATCGCGATCAATTTCACACCCGGCAGATCCTGGGCGATCCGATGGGGCGCCAGCGGGTGGTGCATGTAATAGCCGGCGGATTCGAAGGCCAGCGGGCGTGTCCCGGCGGGCGCGCGCCGGTAGGCCGTCGCCCGCAACGGGAAATGCCCGCGGTACCAGTTGAAACCGCGGTGGTAATTGACGTCGAAGTAATGCACGCCCTTGTGGAAGTTGGGCTGGACGATGGCCGGATGGGCGGCCAGCGCGCGAAACAGCGACGTGGTGCCGCCGCGCTGGGTGCCCACCAGCAGGAAGTCGGGGATCATCCGGCCCTTGGCGGTCAGCCGCCCGCCCGTTCTGGAGATGGCGCGGCCGCTTTCCTTGACCCACTGCGGGGCGTCACGTCGCGAGATCACCTCACGCTCCCGTCATGCGCTCCGCCGGCCCGCTCGGCCAGCAGATCCAGCAACCGGTCGGCCGTCGGCCGCAGCGGGTCCCCGATCGGTTCCTGCGCGGCCAGCTGGTACCGACGGCACAGCTCCAGCAGGTACAGCTCCAAGGTGGCCAGGGCGGTCCGCCCGGTCAGCCCCAGCGGGGCCAGGCAGGCCACGGCGCCGGCCGGCCAGGTGCCATAGGGGTCGGCGCCCTTGGCCCGCGACGCCTCCTGCAGCCGGTAGTGCAGCAGGTCGAAACCGTTGGGCACGTCACGGGAGAACCGCTCCCAGTCCCACAGCTGCACCCGTCCCCGATGCCAGGCCATGTTCCACGGCGTCCAGTCGCCGTGCCAGGCGCCGAAGTCCAGCTCCACATCGCCGTAGGCGCTCTCGACGCGCTTGATCACCTCGGCCAGCCGCTCGGCCCGGCGCCCGTCCGCCACCTGGGCGGGCACTTCGGTCATCGCGGCCCAGAACGTGCTGTCGGCCAGCGCGGCGCGGCGGACCTCCACCGCGCCGAACACCGTGCGCATGGCCGCCAGCGGGACCGTGCGCCGCGGCCGCCAGCCGAGGGCGGAAGTGTGCAGCGCCGACAGCACCAGCAGCCCCCGGCCCTGCCAGTCGCCCAGGTGCAGCACCTCGGGGACGGTGACGCCGGGAAGGCTGCGGGTGCTCAGGTAGCGCAGCGCGGCGGCCTCCTGCGCGATGAGCGCGCGGGCGGTGGAGGTGTCGCCGACCTTGACGAAGGCCAGCGCGCGGCCTTGCGGGGTCAGGACGTGCAGGATGGGCTTGCGGTTGGCGCGGGCGGTGCCCAGGCCGACGCTGACCAGCACCCGCCGGCCGAGCAGCTCGCTCAGCCGGTCCTCCACCGACTCCCCGCCCCCGTCGATGCGCAGCCGGTCGCGCAGCGCCCGCTGCGGCCCCCCGCTGCGCAGCGCCAGCGCGCTCACGCTGCGCGAGATCCGCTGCCGGAGGCCCAGATCGTGGCTGTAGCGCCGCAGCGCCGCCGCCGAGGCGGCCGCGCTCTCCACCGGCAGCAGCAGCCGCGGCCGCGCGGCGTTGGGCAAAAAGGCCAGTTCCCGGCGGCCGGCCGCAACCGGGTCGGCGCTCGTCGTCACCCGCACCGACGCGCCGGGCCACAGCTCGGCCACGGCGTCCACCCAGGCCTGATCGACGCTCACCGGACCCTCTCCAGCACCGGCAGGACGGGGTTGTCCCGTTTGGCGCGCCACATGAGCGCCACCGCCACCATCACCGTGTACAGCGGTACCTCCACCAGGTCGTAGGTGAATAGGAAAAGACCGCACGACAGCAGCACGCAACAGCCGGCCAGGGAATAGGCCGACCGGTCCCGCCAGTGCCGGACGAACCGGAGCGTGAAGAACGCCAGGAACGCCACGGTGCCGACCAGGCCGTGCGCGAAGATCAGCAACCACAGGTGGCCCTGGGTGCCCAGCGGAGGAGGGGCGCACGCTTTGCACCCGGGGCGTTCCCCGCCGGCCACGGAGTCCAGGTCGCCCTCCACGTCCCTGGTGGAGCCGAAGCCCAGCAGCGGCGATCCGGTCCACGCGCTTTTGACCGTCTCGACGGCCAGCAGCGTCCGCCGGGTGTTGCTGTGCGGGTTGTCCAGCCGGGACTGCACCATGCCGGGCAGCGGCGAGGCCGCGATGATCAGCGCGCCGGCGCACAACCCGGCGATGGTCCAGCCCAGCACCCGGGCGCCGCCGATGGCGACCAGCCTGATGAGGCCGAACACCCCGATCAGGATCAGCGCCCCCCACAGGCCCCGGTTGAGCGAGTAGACGACCGGCCACAGCGAGGCGATCAAAATCACACAGCCGGCGATCCGCCGCCTGCCGCGGGCGCGCACGATCCAGGTGAGGACGAAGAACGGCAGGAAGAAGGCGTAGGCGGCGCCCCAGGTGTTGGAGTAGGCGAAGGGCGCCATGGGGCGGGACTGCTCAAAGCCCAGGATCGTCGACACGTCGGCGACCTTGGGATGGATGGCGTCCCGCAGGAAGGCGTTGGAGGCCAGGCCGTGCGGCAGCAGCATCTCCATCAGGGAGGTGAGCTGCAGGGTTGGCCAGAACGTGCCGACCAGCCCGCCGACCGTGGTCACGATGAACATGAAGCCCAGCAGGCGGCCGACCCTGCCGGTGGGCAGCTCTTCTTCGCTGCTGTTGCAGATGTAGAGCAGCACCACCGTGAACGACAGGTACCAGACCATCCGCCAGCCGAAGACCAGCAGCCGGGTGATGCCGCCTTCGGGAGAGGCGCCGGGGGCGTGCACCCACAGCACGGTGACGCCCAGCAGAACCCAGACGATGAAGAACAGCCACAGGCCGAATCCCGCGGGGGCCACAAGGGTGTTTCTGCGGCGCCACAGAAACATGGCCATGGGCACGGTCATCGCCATGAAGACGATGTGACCCAAACCCAGCAGCCACCACAGCGGATACCCCAGGAAGATCACACTCAGTGGCCATCCGGTGGGCAACCGCCACGGCAGGAGTGGCCGCGACGGCGTCAACGTGGATGTCACGTTCGCTCCAGATGTGCCCTGGCAGGGGGGTGAGATAAGAACGTTAGCGGTTCCCTGGTCTGCCGCGTGTGTCCAGCGATACCTTATGCGCCACGTAGGTGTGGGTGTACTCGGCTATATGAGTGGATCGGCCATCGGGGGTGCAGGCCGAGAACACATGGGGCGCCGGGCTGGATGTGCCCGGTAGGAACGACATGAGGAGCGCTATGCGCTTGCGAAAAGCTGTGTCGGTCATGGCCGGGCTGGCCATGGCCACGGGTGCGCTGGTGGGCGTGCCCACTGTGGCGCAGGCCAGTCCGGCCACCGGAGAACCGCACAACCGGATCGTCTCCGACGACCCGGTGGACTACACCCCGCAGATCCAGGACGGGTCGGTCAAGTCCATCGTCAAGATCGGCGACCGGATCTTCATCGGGGGTGACTTCACCCAGGTCAAGGAGCCGGGCGGCGGCAAGCCGATGCTGACCCGCAACCGGCTGTTCTCCATGAACGCCACCACCGGCGAGATCGACGCCGGCTTCAACCCCAACGTCGGCAACGGCGAGGTCAGCGTGCTGCTGCCCGCCTCCGACGGCCAGTCGCTGTACGTCGGCGGCACCTTCACCAGCGTGGGCGGGGCCTCCACCTCCCGGCTGGTGCGGATCAACGCCACCACCGGCCAGGTGATCAGCAGCTTCTCCGTGCAGACCAACGGCCGGGTGCGCGACCTTCGCCTGGCGAACGGGCGGCTGTACGTCGCCGGTGACTTCACCCACGTCAACGGGGTTTCCCGTCCGGCCCTGGCGGCGGTCAACCCCAACACCGGCGCGCTGCTGAACTTCCTGGACCTCAACATCTCCGGCACGCACCGGGGCCTGGGCGTGACCCTCGTCTACAAGATGGACATCACGCCCGACGGCTCCAAGCTGGTGATCATCGGCAACTTCAACTCGGTGGCCGGGCAGACCCGCAACCAGGTGGCCATGATCGACCTGAGCGGCGAGCAGGCCACGCTGGCCCCCTGGAGCACCACGCGTTACGCGGAGCTGTGCTCCTCGTCGTTCCACACCTACATGCGGGACGTGGACTTCTCGCCCGACGGCTCCTTCTTCGTGATCACCACCACCGGGGCCTACTCCGGCGGCCCGCCGAAGCTGTGCGACACCCACGCCCGCTGGGAGACCGCCGGTGGCGCCGACCAGCAGCCCACCTGGGTGAACTGGACCGGCGGCGACACCAGCTACGCGGTGGAGGTCACCGACGCCGCCGTCTACGTCGGCGGGCACTTCCGCTGGGCCAACAACCCCTTCGGCTCCGACAAGGCCGGCCAGGGCGCCGTCTCCCGGGAGGGCATCGCCGCCCTCGACCCGGCCAACGGGCTGCCCTTCTCCTGGAACCCCGGCCGCACCCGCGGCGTCGGCGTCTTCGACCTGCTGGCCACCTCCGAGGGCCTGTGGATGGGCAGCGACACCGACGAGGCCGGCGGCGAGTGGCACCCCAAGCTGGCGATGTTCCCGCTGGCCGGCGGGACCAAGGTCAAGCCCAACCACACCGGTGAGCTGCCGGGCAACGTCTACTACGCCGGCGGCCTCGGGCTCGCCGCGCAGAACTTCCTGCGGCACCGCTCCTTCGACGGCTCCACCGCCGGAAGCACCGTCAACCACTCCACGGGTGGCTTCGACTGGCGCACCATGCGCGGCGCCTTCATGATCAACGGCGAGCTGTTCTACGGCCACTCCAACGGCAAGTTCTACCGGCGCTCCTTCGACGGGGAGACGCTGGGCACGACGGTGACCGAGATCAACACCGCCGACCAGCTGACCAACATGTCGACCTGGCACAACCAGGTGCCCAACATCACCGGCATGTTCTTCGCCAACGGCCGGATCTACTACACCCGCGGCCAGTCGGCGCTGTACTACCGCTACTTCACCCCGGAGAGCAACGTGGTCGGCGCCCAGGAGCTGACCGCCGTGGGCAACATGTCCGGGGTGAACTGGAGCTCGGTCGGCGGGATGTTCGTCCACGGCGACAAGCTGTACTTCGTCAACAACAGCTCCAGCGGCCGGCTCTACCGGATGAACTTCGTCAACGGCGTGCCCTCCGGGACGCCCCAGCTGGTCGACAGCAACGACTGGCGGGGCCGCGCGGTGTTCCTGTACAGCGGCGTGCCCAACGAGCTGCCCGAGGCTTCTTTCACCAGCCAGTGCGATCAGCTGGAGTGCAGCTTCGACGCCTCGGCCTCTGAGGACCCGGACGGCACCATCGCCTCCTACTCGTGGGACTTCGGTGACGGCAAGACCGGCACCGGCAAGACCGTCGAGCACACCTACGACGAGCCCGGCACCTACACGGTCAAGCTGACCGTGACCGACAACCGCGGCGGCCAGGGCACCGTCACCGAGCAGGTGTCGGTGACGCAGAACGCCACCGCGATCGGCTACCGGGGCGGCGCCGGCTTCAACGCCAACACCCGCGAGGCGACGGTGACCGTGCCCAGCAGCGTCCAGCCGGGCGACGGCATGGTGCTCATCATGACCGCCAACAGCACCAGCGTCACGATCACGCCGCCGGCCGGGTGGACCCAGATCGGCACCCAGACGGCCGGCAGCGCGGTCTCCACGGTCTGGAAGCGGGTCGCCACCGCCGGCGACGCCGGCTCCACGGTGAGCGTCGGGGTCAGCGACTACGCCAAGGTCGACCTGCGGCTGCTGGCCTACGAGGGCACCGACACCGGCAACCCGGTCGCGGCCATCAGCGGACGGGTCGACGCCAGCACCGTCACCGAGCACGCCACGCCCACCGTCACGGTGAGCTCGGCCGGTGCGTGGGCGATCTCCTACTGGGCGGACAAGTCCTCCAGCACCACCGAGTGGACGGCGCCCAGCGGTCCGACCATCCGCGGCACCGGCGTCGGCTCCGGCGGCGGGCGGATCATGACCCTGGTCGGCGACACCGACGGCCCGGTTCCGACCGGCTCCTACGGCGGCCTGGTCGCCACGACCGACGCGGCCAGCCGGGGCCTGATGTGGACCATCATCCTGGCCCGTCAGAGCTGATCTAGGGGCCTGAGCCCGGAGAAGGGACGGCCGCCCGGGAATCCCGGGCGGCCGTCTTGTTGTGCCCCGGCGTGCGGACCAGGGAGTGCGAAGGGCTCCGGCCCGCAGGAGCGCCGGCCGCTACGGCCGGGGTCTGCTTGGGGGCGTTCTCCTGGCCCGGCAGGGCCGGGGCACCCATCAGGGCCGCCACGGTCGGCTTCAGGCTCGCGTTCTCCTGGCCCGGCAGGGCCGGCATAGGGCTTGAACCCGGTGAAGGGACGGGACCGGGCGGGGGCTTCGCCGCGTGCCGTGCACGGCGGGTTCGGCGCGTATGGCGGTCGCCATGATTCGCCGGGCCGTCCAGGGCATGGCGCGGGGGCGCCGGTTCGGCTCATGAGGGGCGGCGGGAAAGAGCCGCCGTGACACGGGTCGGCCCGCCCGGAAGCCCTCCGGGCGGGCCGACCCGTTCAGCTGCTGGGCGGAGAGCCGGCAGGCTCAGTCGCGGCAGAAGTCCTGCCAGGCCTTGCGGCTCGGCGCATCCAGCAGCCGGAAGTCACCCGAGGGCCAGTCCAGGTCGAAGTAGGCGACCCACAGGGCACCGGCCTTGCCGAGGTGGGCGACCATCTCCCGCAGCCACTTGGCGCGCTTTTCGCCGGTGTCCCCGCCGACCAGGTAGCTGCCCGTCTCGGCGATACCGAAGGGCAGTTTCTCCTGCTCGCTGACCTCGATGACCTTCTGGTACATCTGCTTGGGCGGCTCGTAGAGGCCCTTCTTGTCCAGCAGGTTGTACACGTCCCAGCCGAGCACCTGGATCACGTCGCGGCCCGGGTAGTAGTCGCGCCAGTTGCGCCCGGACCGGGCGTCCAGGGTCCAGCTCATCAGGACCAGCGTGGCCCTCAGGCGGGGATTGCCGGCCTGGTCGGCCAGGGAGCGCAGCCGCTTCCAGGCCGCCCGGTAGTCCGGGGCGGTGAACTCGCCGCTGCGGATGTTGTCCTCGGGCTCGTGGTAGTAGACCCAGTAGATGTCCTGGTCCTTGGGGGCGGTGGCGAACCACTCGCGCATGTAGCCGTCGTGCTTGCCCGACAGCACGTCCCGGGGGTTCATCTTGAACGACACCACGATGGGCCGCTTGCCGACGTCCATCTTGCCCGGCCACTTGGAGGGCAGGCCCGCGTAGAAGATGCGGACCATCTGGAGCCCGCCGTAGTACTTGTCGACCCGCGCCAGGGCCTGCTGGAAGGTCTCTCCGGGCAGGGTGTTGAACGAGGCGCCGCACAGCGGGGCGTCGGCGGGCTTGACCGGCGGCTGGGACGGCTGCGCGGGCGGACGCGGCTGAGCGCTGGTGTCGGGCGACGGCTGGGAGGTCGCGCTCGCGGTCGGGGTCGGCTTCGGCGTGGCCGTCGCGGTCGGCGTCGGCGACGGGGCCGCCGGGACGGTGGGGGAGGGCCGCCCGCCGTTCTCCTTGGCGGGGGTCAGGATCAGCCGCGGCCCCCGCGCGCCGGCCTCCCGGGAGTAGAGCGAGGCCGCCGACCAGTAGTTGGGGTTGGTCAGGGCGAAGGCGTAGGTGCCCGGACCGTTGACCCACGAGCTGACGTCGAAGGACAGCTCCCGGGTGCCTTGGGCGGTGATCTCGGCGGTGGCCAGCACCTCACCGGCTTTGGGGCGGTTGGCCCACGTGGTGTCCTTTTCGGACCAGCCGGTGGTGGGCAGCGAGCGCAGCTCCACGGTGGCGGGCTGGTGGTCGAGGCGGTTGAAGGTGAACCGCAGCCGGGCGCTGCGCAGGTTCTTCACCCCGGGCGGAACGACGAAGGACACATAAGCCTCGGTGTGCCAGTCGCTCCAATGGGAGGCCGTCAGTTTTTCGGCGGACCCTTTGTTGAGCCAATCCATCTGCCGCACCACATAGGTGTCGGCCACGGGGGGCACGGCCAGCGGATCCCCGTCCGTGGCGGTCATCGTGGCCGGGGCGCGGCGCGGGAGGGGCGCCACGTCGGCGGCGAGGACGCCTGCGGCCACTGTCGCTCCGGCCGCGCCCAACGCCACGAGGGCGCGTGTCCTGACGCGCCTTCGCTGCCTGCGCCGCCGTCGAGGAGGCAACGGTTGCGAACGCCGCGCGTCGGGCCGGTGATGGCGGGAAGGGAACCGATCTGGTGGCCGATGAGCTGACACGGACCGTTCCTTTCTGACGGATGCGGCGCGCGGGGCCGCTGTGTAAATTGCCGCTCAGAGTAGCGGGTGCGCCCGCACATCGCAGCACAGTGCCGTTTTCGGTATGGCCTTCGACCGGTTGCGGTGACCGGAGCATACCGCCGTGGCCGCCCCGTCAATCATTGTCGTCACTTTCTGTGAGTAAACTGTCACTGGCGCGGTGGGCGGTTCCCCTATTGATCTTTTCGGTGTGCTTCTGCCGGTGCATTGCCGTCATGGCCGACTGCGGTCGCAGGAGGCCCTCCCGCAGTGGGCGGCGGCGCGGGAGCATGGGCCGCGGAGCGAAAAACGCCGCCGGAGCGTGATCGGTGCGACGCGGGGAGTCGCACAAAATGGCTTGCGAGTTACCGCAAGTAACGTTCGTGATAACTGAACGCCGTGTGGATAAGCGGCACATAGGCTCGCGGGACGACGCTGGGGAACCGAAACGGGGGAGCGATGTCCAAAGGGCCGATTGCGGTGATCGTGCTTTCGCACCGCGACAGTGAGCAGGTGACACGCCTGATCCACCGGATCACCGAGGGAACCAATAGCTTCGCCGTCATCCATCACGACCCCTCCGGGGAGCCGCTGTCGATTCCGCCCTCGTCGCAGGTGGCGGTGATCCCCGATCCGATCCCCTGCAAGTGGGGCAGGCTGTCGCTGGTGCAGGCGCAGTGGAAGACGCTGCAGTGGGTCGCCCGGAACGTTCCGGAGTTCTCCTGGGCGCTGCTGGTGTCCGGGCAGGATTATCCGATCCGGAAGATGAGCGCCATCGAGCAGGAACTCGCCGGCTCGCCCTACGACGCCTACCTTCGATATTTCCGGGTGGGCCCCGACCCGGCCGAGGACGTCATCCCCTGGCAGGCGCTGACTCGCCGTCGCTACCTCTACAAGCGGCGCGTACCGTTTTCCCGCCGTTCGGTGACGCTGCCGTTCAAACGCCGTCACCCGTATCGGAACGGCGTTGAGCTGTATGTGGGGGACATGTGGTTCAACCTGTCGGCGCCCACCGTCGCCGCGGTGCTGGATGCACGGCAGATGTCCGAGCGGATGTTGTCCTACCTGCGCTTTGCGCCGATCCCGGACGAGACGTTCATCGCCTCGATGACGCTCAACGTCCACCCGGCCCCGAACGTGGCGCACGACAGCAAGCGCTACATCAAGTGGGGAAGGCGGCAGCTGCACCCGCAGATCATCACCGCCGAGCACCTGCCCGATCTGCGCGCCAGCGACGCCTTCTTCGCCCGCAAGATCGACCGCTTGGCGCATCCGGAGATCCCGGACCTGCTCGACCGGCTCGCCGAGGAGAGAACGGCCTCATCCGGGTGAGCCCTTCCCGGCGTGCATCTTGAGGGCCGGGGGCGGAAACCTCAGGGCGTTGCGACGCTGCAGGGCCGGGACGGCGTGCTGAAAAGTGCCGGTGAGCAGAGCGCCCTCGGCCGGAGGAGGCGTGCCGGAAGGGTTCAGTACTGCTTGCCGTGACGGATCCGGTGGGCGAACACCCGCAGCACATAAGAGCCCAGCTCGATGGTGTAGCGGTACCACAGCCGCTTCGGGTCCCGGCTGAGGCGGTAGAGCCAGCCCAGGCGCAGCCGCAGCACCCATGCCGGGTACCAGTCCCGGCGCTCGCTCAAATGCTCCAGGTAGGCGCCGCAGGTGACGATCACCGGGACGTCGAGCCGGTCCCGGTTCTCGGTCACGAAGATCTGCTGCAGCGGGGTGCCCAGGCCCACGTGCAGGATGTCCGGGCGGGCGGCGTTGATCTCCTTGACGAGCCGGTCGGCATCGGCGGGCGGGATGCGGCCCGACTCATCGGCCCAGTGCCCGTGCTGGACGCCGACGATGGGCAGCCCCGGGTACCACTGGCGCAGGTTGGCCGCGGCGGTCTCGGCGACGCCGGGCGCGCTGCCGAGCAGGTAGGTGCGCCAGTTGTGCCGGGCGGCCAGGCCGAAGAACTCGTCGGTGAGGTCGTCGTTGGCCATCCGGCAGGGCACCGGGCGGCCGAAGATCCGCGTCGCCATCACCACGCCCCACCCGTCGGCCAGGACGAGGTCGAAGGAGTTGATCATCTGGCGCAGCCGCGCGTCCTTGCGGGCCGCCATCACATAGTTCGGGTTGGCGAAGGTCACGGTCAGCCGGCGCCGCGTGGCGATGGCCTTGGCCATGAGCTCGCTGAAGCGCTCGGCGTCGAGCCGGCTCACCTCGACACCCAGGACGTCCACGGTGTCGTGTGCCCAGTCCATTCCCATGCTCCCAGCTCGGTCCTCCTGCCCAGGGCGCAGGCTGGGAGAGTCTACGGGAAACGCGGGCAGAGCGCCGGAAAGCGCCGCCAAGGGGTCTGGGGCGGGCGCGGGGCGGCTCAGGAGTCCCGGTCGGCCACGGCGCCGGCCCGCTGCGGCTCGTCCCGCGCCGGCCGCAGCAGCGGCAGGCCGTGGCGGTGGCGGACGAAGAGCCACACCGCGACGGCGGCGGCGATGGCGCCCAGCAGGCTCCAGGCCATGGCGGTGGGGCCGAGACCGAACATCTTCAGCGCGGAGGCCAGCAGGACCAGCGCCAGCAGCCGGCGGATCAGGCCGCCGGGGGCGCGCGAGGAGATCCGCGAGCCCAGGTAGACGCCCGGGATGGAGCCGGCCAGCAGCGCCAAGGTGACCTCCAGGTGGAAGTCGCCGAACAGCAGATGCCCCAGCGCCGCGGAGAAGACCAGCGGCACCGCCTGCAGCAGGTCGGTGCCCACCAGCTGGTTGGCCTTCAGCGTCGGGTACAGCGCCAGCAGCCCCACGATGATCAGTGAGCCGGAGCCCACCGAGGTGATGCCGACCACCAGCCCGCCGATCGCGCCGACCAGCGCGGTGGGGATGGGCCGCACTTTGATCTCGGGGGGTTCCACGGCGGCCGGCTCGCCCGGTTCGGCGGTGCGCCGCCGCGCCTTGGGGTGGCGGGCCGCCCGGTCCACCATCGCCTGGTAGATCCGCACCGCCAGCCCGGCGGCGGCGATCAGCAGCGCGACCCCCATGGCGTTGCGGATGACGTCCTGGACCTCTTCGCCGTCGCCCAGGGCGCGGGCGACCAGCACCCCGCAGAAGGCGGCCGGCACCGAGCCGACGCACAGCCAGCCCACCAGGCGCATGTCGATGGTGCCCCGGCGGTAGTGCACGGCGCTGCCGACCGGCTTCATCACCGCGGCGGCCACCAGGTCGCTGGAGACCGCCGTCAGCGGGGAGACCCCGAAGAAGGTCACCAGCATCGGCGTCATCAGCGCGCCGCCGCCCATGCCGGTGAGCCCGATGACGATGGCCACCAGGAACGAGCCGAGCGCCATGGCGTAGTCGAAGTGCATCGGCATGACCTACTTATTTAGTGGACAATTCCGGCAAACCGCCCACCAGAATACGCAGGTCTCAGGAATTCACTCCGGTCGCACCCAGCCCCCGGCCACCAGCAGGTCCAGCACCCGCTGCACCGCCTCCTCAGGGGTCATCTGGGAGGTGTCCAGCACCAGGTCGGCGTCGTCGGGCTCCTCATAAGGATCGGAGATGCCGGTGAACTCCTGGATCAGCCCCGCCCGCGCCTTGGCGTACAGGCCCTTGCGGTCGCGCCGCTCGCACTCCTCCAGCGGAGTGGCCACATACACCAGCACGAAATCCCCGACCGCCGACACCATCTTGCGCACCTCGGCGCGGGTGGCCGCGTACGGGGCGATGGGCGCGCAGATCGCCACCCCGCCGTGCCGGGTGATCTCGGCGGCCACATAGCCGATCCGCCGGATGTTGAGGTCCCGGTCGGCCTTGGAGAACGTCAGCCCGGCCGACAGCAGCCGCCGCACCACGTCCCCATCCAGCAGCGTCACGGTGCGTCCGCCGCGCTCGATCAGCGCGTCGGCCAGCCCGCGCGCCACCGTCGACTTGCCCGAGCCCGACAATCCGGTGAAGAACACCGTCAGCCCGCGGCGCAGCTTCGGCGGGCGCGCCGCGGCCAGCTCGGCGGCCACCGCCGGCGGGGTGAACCACTCGGGGATCGGCTCGCCCTTGTCCAGCAGCTCGTTGAGCTCCTCTTGGGTCAGCTCGGCCCGCACGTGCTCGGGGTCGATGCGGGCCAGGGGACGCCACACCTCCACGTCGGCGTCATAGGCCCACGGCTCGGGCACCACCGCCGGGATCGCACCGCCCTCGACCTCCCGGTCGCTCATCAGGTGGGTCGCCCCATAGGCCGCCGCCACGTGCGAGCGCAGCAGCAGGTCGCGGTCGGAGCCGGACGGGGCCTCCGGGCGCGGCGGCAACGGCACCGGCACCACCTGCGTGCCCTCGGGCAGCTCCCGGCGCACCGCCAGCAGCGCCCGCACCAGCGACTCGTCGTGGTCGCCGCCCAGCAGCGGCAGCACCAGCACCGTGGCGCCGAGCTGCTCGGTGAGCTGGCGGAGCTGGCCGAGCTGCTTGCGGTGCAGCGGCTCGCGGGTGGTCACCGCCAGCACCGGGCCGCCCGTCAGCTCGGCGGCGACCTGCTCGGGACGGCGCCGCAGCCGGTGGAACGGTCCGTGCGCCGGGGCCCGCAGCGGCTCCAGCGGACCGGCCAGCCGCCACCCCGAGGAGGTGGGGTCCTGCCAGGCCTCGGTGACCTGCAGCACCGCCAGCGGCACGCCCTCGGGGTCCTGCAGCACCAGCCGCTCGCAGTCGGTCATCTCCTTGGGGACCGCCAACGTGACCGGCACCGGCCAGGGCGTGCCGTCCGCCAGTCGCCCACCGGCGATCACCATCGCGGCATCGAACGAACCCAAAAAGCCCGCCAGCGGACGGTAGGCCCCGGCCAGCAGCAGCTCCAGATCGGCCAGCTCGACCGGGTCGGGCGTCCAGGCCGGCAGGTCGCGCAGCATCTCAGGAAGGCCGGCTTCGGCGGTCACCGCTTCTCTCCGTTCCCGGCCCAGGCGACATCCCGGGCCGGCCAGGTCAGTTGGGGTACGCGCCAAAAAATACTGCCGAGCGGGCGGCCGGTGCACATCGAGTCCGGTTCCCGGTGACAAGGACCGGCCTCCTGCGGCGGCCGTGCGGGAACCGGTGCGGACCGAGGCGGCCGCGGCGGCCGCGGCGGTCAGATGACCCGGGCGAACCGGTTCTCCGGTTTGCGGATGACCAGCGTCACCTCGCTGTGGGTGCCCGGCAGCCGGCCCCGGCTGCAGGCCGCCACCAGCCGGCACATCGTCGCGGTGCCGCGCCCGGCCCCGGCCAGCAGCCGGTCGGACAGGTACTCCTCGGCGATGGCCAGCCCCCGCATCATGCAGTACCAGTGCATGCCCGCGCGGGAGGTCACCGGCTCGTAGACGGCCGGCGGCGGCTCGTCGCCGCCGCGGCGGCGGCGCCGCAGCGGGCCGCGGGACGGCAGCAGCCGGTCCACGAAGCCGAAGGCGGTGCCCCGGTCGCGCAGCGTGACCAGCAGCAGCCCGCCCGGCTTGAGCGCGGCCACGATCCGGTCCAGCACCAGCTCGGCGTGCGGCAGCCGCTCGATGAGGAACGGGGCGTGGACGATGTCGAAGGCCCGCGGCGGCAGCGGCACCGTGCGCAGGTCGCCCAGGTGGAAGGCGTCCAGGTCGGTGCGGGCCTCGGTGTGCGCGCGCAGCGCGGGGACGTCCAGGTCCACCCCGGTCACATGGCGCTCCACGTCGCCGAGGTCCAGACCGCCTCCCCAGCCGCAGCCGGCCTCCAGGATGCGCAGGGGCCGGCCCCGCTGCGCGTGGGCGTACTGGCGGGCGCGTGCGGAGAACAGATCGCCGTCGCTGACCGGCGGCGTACACAGGTCGGTCACGCTCCGCAGAGTAGCCATCCGACTCCGCGGCGTCCGTTATTTGCGGTACCTTGACGTGTTCCTGACATGACCGCCGGCGGGACGAGGGGCGTGCTCGCCGCACCGGCGGCCGCCCGGGCGGTGCGTAGACTGGAGGCGGCCCGGAAGGTCGCACGCGGGGACCCCGGGTTCTTCGGGCCGCCCCCGGGCGGGGCTGTCGCGGCCTGGCCTGCCGACCCTGGGTGATCATGACTCTTACTGGACTTTTGGACGTCGCCGCCGGCGATCGGGCCCTGGCGCAGGCGCTGCGGCGGGCGCGCGCCGACCACGACCTGGTGGCCCCGGCGGCGCTGTGGCCGATCGTGGCCGCCTCGCTGGCCCGGGCGAGCGAGACGGGCGTGGTGCTGGCGGTGACCGCCACCGGCCGCGAGGCCGAGGACCTGACCGCGGCGCTGGGCTGCTTTCTGGACCCCCACCGGGTGGCGCACTTTCCGGCCTGGGAGACGCTGCCGCACGAGCGGCTGTCGCCGCGCTCGGACACCGTCGGCCGGCGCCTGGCGGTGCTGCGCCGCCTGGCCCACCCCGACCCCGACGATGTGGCCGCCGGGCCGCTGGATGTGGTGGTCACCCCGGTGCGGGCGGTGCTGCAGCCGATCGTCTCCGGGCTGGGCGACCTGGAGCCGGTGCGGCTGCGCACCGGCGACGAGGCCGACCTGGAGGAGGTCGTGCGGCGCCTGGCGGACGCCGGCTACCAGCGGGTCGACCTGGTCGAAAAACGCGGCGAGCTGGCCGTGCGCGGTGGCATCCTGGACGTCTTCCCGCCCACCGAGGAACACCCGCTGCGGGTGGAGTTCTGGGGCGATGCCGTCGAGGAGATCCGCTACTTCAAGGCCGCCGACCAGCGCTCCCTGGAGGTCGCCCAAGACGGGCTGTGGGCGCCGCCGTGCCGGGAGCTGCCGCTGAACGCCGCCGTCCGGCAGCGGGCCCGCGAGCTGGCCGAACGGCACCCGGCGCTGGAGGAGGTCCTGCTGCGGATCGCCGACGGCGAGGCGGTCGAGGGCATGGAGGCCTTCTCCCCGGTGCTGGCCGACCGGATGCAGCTGCTGGTGGAGCTGCTGCCCGAAGGGTCGTCCCTGCTGGTGTGCGAGCCGGAGCGCATCCGCACCCGGGCGCACGAGCTGGTGCGCACCAGCCAGGAGTTCCTGGAGGCCAGCTGGGTCAACGCCGCCGCCGGCGGCCAGGCCCCCATCGACCTGGGCGCCGCCGCCTTCCGCGACCTGGCGGAGGTGCGCGAGCAGGCGGCCGCCCTCGGCCTGGCCCGCTGGACGGTGACCGCGCTCACCCCCGAGGAAGAGGACGCCGTCCAGCTGGACGTCCACCCCGCCGAGCAGTACCGGGGCGACACCGCCCGGATGGTCGGCGACATCAAACGCTGGGTGGACGAACGCTGGCGGGTGGTGCTGGTGACGGCCGGGCACGGGCCCGCCGCGCGGCTGGCGGAGATGCTGGGCGAGGAGGGCCTGGGCGCCCGCCTGGCCGACCTGCCCGAGCCCCCCGAGCCGGGGGTCGTCCACGTGACCACCGGGACGCTCGGCGGCGGCCTGGTGTGGCCGGCGGCCCGCCTGGCGCTGCTCACCGAGACCGACCTGTCCGGGCAGCGCGCCTCCACCCGGGACATGCGGCGCATGCCCTCGCGGCGGCGCGGCGGCATCGACCCGCTGCAGCTGCGCCCCGGCGACTACGTCGTCCACGAGCAGCACGGCGTCGGCCGCTACGTGGAGATGGTCAGCCGCACCGTGCAGGGCGCCACCCGCGAGTACCTGGTGCTGGAGTACGCCCGCGGGGACCGGTTGTTCGTCCCCACCGACCAGCTGGAGGAGATCACCCGCTACGTGGGCGGGGAGTCCCCCACCCTGCACCGGCTCGGCGGCGCCGACTGGGCCAAGTCCAAGGCCAGGGCGCGCAAGGCCGTCCGGCAGATCGCCGGGGAGCTGATCCGGCTGTACTCGGCGCGGATGGCCACCCCCGGCCACGCCTTCGGCCCCGACACCCCCTGGCAGCGGGAGCTGGAGGACGCCTTCCCCTACACCGAGACCGCCGACCAGCTCGCGGCGATCGAAGAGGTCAAGGCCGACATGGAAAAACCGGTCCCGATGGACCGGCTGATCTGCGGCGACGTCGGCTACGGCAAGACCGAGATCGCGGTGCGCGCGGCGTTCAAGGCCATCCAGGACGGCAAGCAGGTGGCGGTGCTGGTGCCCACCACGCTGCTGGTGCAGCAGCACCTGTCCACCTTCGCCGAGCGCTTCGCCCCCTTCCCGGTGGTGGTCAAACCGCTCAGCCGCTTCCAGACCGACGCCGAGGTCGAGCAGACCCTGCGCGGCCTGGCCGACGGCACCGTGGATCTGGTGATCGGCACCCACCGGCTGTTTTCGGCGCAGGCCCGCTTCAAGGACCTGGGCCTGGTGATCATCGATGAGGAGCAGCGGTTCGGGGTCGAGCACAAAGAAGAGCTCAAGCGGCTGCGCACCCAGGTGGACGTGCTGGCGATGTCGGCCACCCCCATCCCGCGGACGCTGGAGATGGGCCTGACCGGCATCCGGGAGATGTCGACCATCTTGACCCCGCCGGAGGAGCGGCACCCGATCCTGACCTTCGTCGGCCCGTACGACGACAAGCAGATCGCCGCCGCCATCCGCCGCGAGCTGCTGCGCGAAGGGCAGGTGTTCTTCGTCCACAACCGGGTCCGCTCCATCGACCGGGTGGCCGCCAAGCTCAAGGAGCTGGTCCCCGAGGCGCGCATCGCCACCGCCCATGGCCAGATGAACGAGCACCAGCTCGAGAAGGTCATGGTGGACTTCTGGGAGAAGAACTACGACGTGCTGGTGGCCACCACCATCGTCGAGTCCGGCCTGGACATCCCCAACGCCAACACGCTGATCGTGGACCGCGCCGACACCTACGGCCTGTCGCAGCTGCACCAGCTGCGCGGCCGGGTCGGCCGGGGCCGCGAACGCGGCTACGCCTACTTCCTGTACCCGCCGGAGAGCCCGCTGAGCGAGACCGCGCACGAGCGGCTGGCCACCATCGCCCAGCACACCGAGATGGGCGCCGGCATGTACGTGGCGATGAAGGATCTGGAGATCCGCGGGGCCGGCAACATCCTGGGCGTGGAGCAGTCCGGCCACGTCGCCGGCGTCGGCTTCGACCTGTATGTGCGGATGGTCGGCGAGGCCGTCCGCGAGCTGAAGGCCAAGGCCGGCGGCGAGCCCGAGCCGCCCCAGCTGCCGGAGACCAAGGTGGAGCTGCCGGTCGACGCGCACCTGCCGCACGACTATGTGCCGGGGGAGCGGCTGCGGCTGGACGCCTACCGCAGGATCGCCGCCATCACCTCCGACGAGGAGATCGCCGAGGTGCGGGATGAGCTGACCGACCGCTTCGGCGCCCCGCCGGAGCCGGTGCTCAACCTGCTGGAGGTCGCCCGGTTCCGGGCCCGCGCCCGCCGCGCCGGGCTCACCGAGGTCACCGTCCAGGGCAACCACATCAAGTTCGCCCCGGTGGAGCTGCCGGACTCCAAGCAGGTGCGGCTGCAGCGGCTGTACCCCAAGAGCATCTACAAGGCCGCTGCGCGTACCCTGCTGGTGCCGGCGCCGAAGACGGCGCCGCTGGGCGGCCGCCCGCTGCGGGACGTCGCCCTGCTGAAGTGGGCCACCGACCTGGTGGAGGCAATGTTCGCCGAGCCCGCGCGCACCTAGTGAAGACGACTTGTGACGATGGGAGCCTCGTGTTCCGTATCCCCGTGAAGACGGCGCTGACGGCCGGGGTCGCCGCCGTGCTGCTGACCTCCTGCCAGCCGATGAAGATGGGCTCGGCGGTCATCATCGGCGACGAGCGGATCACCACCGCCTCGCTGGACCGCACCGTCCGGCAGTGGAACGAGCAGTTCCGCGCCGACCCCGAGGCCAACATGAAGCGCAGCCGCACCTCCGCCCCCGGCCAGCAGCTGCCGCTGGACTCGGTCAGCGAGTCGGAGATGCGCCTTGCGCTCTCGCACCTGGTGCGCATCCGCATCTCCGACCGGGTGGCCCGCGAACAGGGCATCGACGCCGGCAACAGCCGGGTCGACCGGCTGATCGAGCAGTTCGGCGGGCAGCGCGAGGCCGAGTCCACCACCCTGGCCTTGGGGCTGCCGGTCGGCTACACCCGCGACCTGTTCCGCGACCTGCACATCCAGCAGGAGCTGCTGCGGCGCTACGGCGACGACGGCGTGCAGGGCAGCGAGCGCAACGTCCAGGCCAACCGCCGGGCGGTGGCGCTGTACACCGAGACCGCCCGGCGCATGAACATCAAGATCAACCCCCGGTACGGCACGTTCCGGATCGACCAGCTGGCGGTGGGCCCGGTCGTCCACCGGCTGTCGAAGGGCGAGACCGGCACCGGGCGGGCTCCGGGGAGCGCCGGCTGACATGGGGCTGACCGTGCTGGCGACCACCCACCGGGTGCCGGCCGGGCTGCTGAGCTGGCGGGCCTGGCAGGCGCTGCGCTCGGCCGACCGGGTGCTGGCCCGCGACGGGCAGCCGCAGCTGCCGTACCTGCGCGAGGCCGACGTCGCCGTGGAGATCGTCGAGCGGACCGAGGCCGGTCCGCTGGCCGAGCTGCTGGTGCGGGCCGCCGCCGACCGGGCCGTGGTGTGGGTGGCCGACCCCGACGGGGACGAGGAGCTGATGCGCCGGGTCGGCGAACTGGTGGTCGCCGCGCCCGAGCCGGTGGAGGTCGAGGTGCTGCACGGCTCCTACGACCTGCCGGGGGCGCGGCTGCTGGACCTGGTGTCGGTGATGGACACGCTGCGCCGCCAGTGCCCCTGGGACCGCAAGCAGACCCACGCCACGCTGGTGCCGTACCTGCTGGAGGAGGCCTACGAGCTGGCCGACACCGTCGAGGACGGCGACTATGCGGCGCTGCGCGAGGAACTGGGCGATGTGCTGATGCAGGTGGTCTTCCACGCCCGCGTCGCCGAGGAGCGCACCGACGACACCCGCTTCACCATCGACGATGTGGCCGCCGGCATCGTCGACAAGCTGGTGCGCCGCCACCCGCACGTCTTCGGCGACGTGACGGTGGCCGACGCCGACGAGGTCAACGCCAACTGGGAGCAGATCAAGGCCGCCGAACGCGCCGCCAAGGGGGAGAAGGCCTCCATCCTGGACGGCGTGGCGATGGGGCAGCCGGCGCTGTCGCTGGCGGCCCAGCTGCAGCGGCGCGCCGCCCGCGCCGGGGTTCCCCAGGAGGTGTGGCGCGAACTGGCCGAGGAGAGCGGCGAGGAACTGGGCGTGGAGCTGTTCGAGCTCGTCCGCAGGGCACGGGAGGCGGGACGGGACCCCGAGGCCGCGCTGCGCACGGTGGCCCGCGCCTATGCCGCCCGGGTGCGCCAGTGGGAGTCCTCCCGCAAGGAGTGACCCCTTTCCCGGACCGCCGCCGGCTGTGCCGGGACCCAAGAAGGGGGCCCAGGTCGGGGACAGTCGCTGGGGCCGCCTCCGGTGCCAGGTCTACATTAGGGGCGTGCCTCCAGGAGCAACCGAACGCGCGCGGCGCCGCGACGCCGTCGGCGCGCTGCGCGGACTGGCCGGCATGGGCTCGCTGGCCGGGGTGCTGGTCGCGCTGATCGTGCTGCCCGTGGCCTGCACGGTGGGGGTCGGCGCGCGCGACGGCGCCAACTGGCTCCAGGAGGAGCCGGCGGACCTGGACCTGGGGCCGCTGGCGCAGCGCTCGAAGATCCTGGCCGCCGACGGCTCTGCCATCGCCACCTTCTACTACCAGAACCGCGTCGAGGTGAAGCTGGACCAGGTCGCCCCGGTGGCCCGGCAGGCGGTGCTGGCGATCGAGGACAGCCGCTTCTACCAGCACGGCGCGCTGGACGCCCAGGGCACGCTGCGGGCGCTGCTCAAGAACCTGAACTCCGGCCAGGTCACCCAGGGCGGCTCGGGCATCACCCAGCAGTACGTCAAGAACCTGCTGCTGTACCAGGCCGACTCCAAGGAGGAGCAGCAGCGGGCGCTGGCCCTCACTCCCGCCCGCAAGCTGTATGAGCTCAAGCACGCGGTGGCGATAGAAAAGCGCTTCTCCAAGGACGAGATCTTCCAGCGCTACCTCAACATCGCCTACTTCGGGGACGGCGCCTACGGCATCGAGGCCGCGGCCCGGCGCTACTTCTCCACCTCCGCCGCCAAGCTGACGCTGGGGCAGGCGGCCACCCTCGCCGGGATCATCCGCAACCCCCAGGCCTACAACCCCCGGCTGCACCCGGGGGCCGCCCGCGAGCGCCGCGACGTGGTGCTGAACCGGATGGTGGAGCTGGGCTGGGCGGACCCCGAGCAGGCCCGCCGGGCCGCCGCCGAGCCGATCAAGCTGAAGATCACCGAGACCCCCAACGGCTGCACGGTCAGCAAGGCCCCGTTCTTCTGCGACTACGTGCAGCGGGAGATCCTGACCAACCCGGTCTTCGGCAAGAGCGCCGCCGAACGCGAGCGGCTGCTCAAACGCGGCGGCCTGATCATCCGCACCACGCTGGACCCGCAGACCCAGCAGGCCGCCCAGCGCGCCGTGGACCGGCACGTGCCGCCCAAGAACTCCGCCGGCAAGGCCGCCGCCGAGGTGCTGATCGAGCCGGGCACCGGCCACATCAAGGGCATGGCGGTGGACCGGGAGCTGGGCCCGGACTCCGAGCGCGGCAAGACCTGGATCAATTTCGCCGCCGACGCCAGCCACGGCTCCAGCATCGGCATGCAGGCCGGCTCCACGTTCAAGGCGTTCACGCTGGCGGCGGCGCTGGAGGAGGGCATGCCGTTCGGCACCCGCCTGATGGCGCCGGTCCGCTACGTCCCCACCGGCTACCGCAACTGCAAGGGCCAGCCGGTCGGCGACACCAAGCCGCTGCGCAACTCCGCCGACGGGGAGGGCGGACGCTCCTTCAGCCTGGTCACCGGCACCCACCACTCGGTCAACACCTTCTTTTTGGCGCTGCAGAAGAAGGTGGGGCTGTGCGACACGGTGAAGATGGCCGAAAAGCTCGGGATGCGGCAGGCCAACGGCAAGCCGCTGGAGCAGTTCCCCTCCTTCACCCTGGGGTTCAACGCCGTCTCCCCGCTGCGGATGGCGGCGGCGTACGCGGCCTTCGCCGCCCGCGGCAAGTACTGCAAGCCCATCGCCATCACCTCCATCACCCACACCAGCGGCCGCAAGCTCAAGGTGCCCGAGCCCGAGTGCAAGCAGGTGATGAAGAAGGGCACCGCCGACGCCGTCAACCACGTCCTGGCCGGGGTGCTCACCAAGGGCACCGCCCGCGGGATGGGCATCGGCCGCCCGGCGGCGGGCAAGACCGGCACCGTCGACAACTACTCGGCGGCCTGGTTCGCCGGCTACACCCCCGAGCTGGCCGCGGCGGTGTGGGTGGGCGACCCGCGCGGCGGCTACAAGTACCCGATGACCAGCCTGTGCATGGACGGCCGCTGCTATGGGGCGGTGTTCGGCGCCACCATTCCCGCCCCGATCTGGCGCGACACCATGATCGGCGCGCTGGCGGGGCGTCCGGCCTCCTCCTTCCAGCGGCCCCCGGCGCACTTCTTCAGCCGAGGCTCCGGCGAGGACCTGGTGGAGCTGCCGGACGTGCGGGGGCTGAAGCTGCCGGACGCCATGGAACGGCTGCGGCGGGCCGGGTTCCGGGTGGTCGTGGGCGCGGCGGTCGACTCCGAATACCCCGCGGGCACCGTCGCCGAGACGTCCCCCGGCCCGGGCAGCAGGGTCGAGCCCGGCATCACCGTCACCCTCCACCCCAGCAGCGGGGAGCCGCGGGAGCGGGAGCCCCGTCCCGATGACGACGATGACGACGAGGACGATCTGCCGCCGGATCTCCCGCCGCCCGTTCCCGAGCACCGCCGGATGCCGCCGGACTGACCTGCGCCGCCGGGGACCATCGGCCCGGTTGGAGCGTCCCGCCCAGGGAAGATCCTCCGCACGGTGCAGAGGACACGAGGGGACGGATGGGCATGGATCCTGCCGAGGAGACCGCCGAGGACCTGCGGGCGCAGCTGCGCGAGGTGGAGAACGACCTGGCCGTCCTGCGCGCGGAGGCCGCTCCGCCGAGCGAGGAGCCCCAGGACTTCGGGGACGCCGCCGAGGAGATCACCCAGCGCGAGGAACTGGCCGCTTTGATCGAGACGCTGGAGCGGCGGCGCGAGCGTCTGCGCGCCGCGCTCGGCGAGACCTGAAGCGGGTCCGGTGAGACCGCCTCCGGTGGGCGTTCCGGGCCGCGGGGCGTGTGCCGCGACGCGGCTCGGCCGGCGGGGATCGGTGTTCCGTTGCCGTCGTCGCCGCGAAGGGACGGTACGGTTGCCGGTGATGACGACCGGAGCCCCCCTCGACCCGATCGCCGAGGCCCGCCGGCAGTGGCTGCGGCGCTGGCCCGAGCACGCCGAGCACATGGCGGCCATCACCTCGGTGATGCGGGTGCAGCAGATCCTGCTCGGCGAGGTCGAGCGCGCCCTCAAGCCGTACGGGCTGACCTTCGCCAGCTACGAGGCGCTGGTGCTGCTGCACTTCAGCCGGGCGGGACGGCTGCCGCTGGGCAAGATGGGCGAGCGGCTGATGGTGCACCCGACCAGCATCACCAACACCATCGACCGGCTGCAGGCGGCCGGGCTGGTGCGGCGGGTGCCCGACCCGGCCGACCGGCGGCGGGTGCTGGCGGAGATCAGCGAGCGGGGCCGTCAGGTGGCGGTGGCGGCCACCGAGGTGCTCAACGGCATCGACTTCGGGCTGGGCATGCTGAGCGAGCGGGAGGCGGTGGCGTTGAGCGGGTTGTTGCGCCGGATCCGGCAGGCGGCCGGGGACTTCGGCCCGGAGGCGGCCGATCCCTGGGCGAGCGCCACCGGCTGACCTGCGGGAATTTTGCGAATCCGGGGTTTTGCCGCCCTCTGGTGTATGGACGTCAGATAGTTGGACGTCCTAGTATTTTTGTATGACCACTACGTCCGCCCTGCACCATCCCGTGCACCCCGTTCGGTTCGTCACCGCGGCAGCGCTGTTCGACGGGCACGACGCGGCGATCAACATCATGCGGCGCATCCTGCAGGCCCAGGGCGCCGAAGTGATCCACCTGGGGCACAACCGGTCGGTCGCCGAGATCGTCGAGGCCGCCATCGCCGAGGACGTCCAGGGGGTGGCGGTCAGCTCCTACCAGGGCGGGCATGTGGAGTTCTTCCGCTACCTGGTGGACCTGCTGGCCGAGCGCGGCGCCGGGCACATCCGCGTCTACGGCGGGGGCGGCGGCGTCATCGTCCCCGAGGAGATCGAGCTGCTGCACGCCCACGGGGTGGCGCGGATCTTCTCGCCCGCCGACGGCCAGCGGCTCGGCCTGCCCGGAATGATCAACCAGCTGATCCGCGAGTGCGACGTGGACCTGGCCGCCCAGGGGAACCTCGCGGAGCTGGCCGCGGAGCTGGCCGGCGGGGACGTGCGGGCGCTGGCCCGCGCCATCACGATCATCGAGGCGGGCCGCGGCGGGCCGGAAGGGCTGCAGGCGGTGCGCCAGGCCGCGGCGGGCCGGACGGTGCCGGTGCTGGGCATCACCGGCACCGGGGGATCGGGCAAGTCCTCCCTCACCGACGAGCTGGTGCGCCGCTTCCGGGTGGACACCGAAGACAAGCTGCGCATCGCCGTGATCGCCGTGGACCCCACCCGGCGGCGCAGCGGCGGCGCGCTGCTGGGGGACCGGATCCGGATGAACTCCCTGGCCGAGGGCGTCACCTACTTCCGCTCCCTGGCCACCCGGGGCGCCCGGGAGCTGCCCGAGCACCTGGGCGACGTCATCGCCGCCTGCAAGGCCGCCGGCTACGACCTGGTGATCGTGGAGACCCCGGGCATCGGCCAGGGCGATGCGGCCATCGTGCCGTTCGCCGACGTCAAGCTGTATGTGATGACCCCCGAGTTCGGCGCGGCCTCCCAGCTGGAGAAGATCGACATGCTGGACTTCGCCGACGCGGTGGCCATCAACAAGTTCGAGCGGCGCGGCGCCGAGGACGCGCTGCGCGACGTGCGCCGCCAGCTGGTGCGCAACCGCGAGGCCTTCGGCGCCAAGCCCGAGGACATGCCGGTGTTCGGCACCATCGCCGCCCGCTTCAACGACGACGGCGTCACCGCCCTCTACCACCACCTGCGCGAGCTGCTGGCCGAGCACGGCCTGCCCGCCGGCGGCGGTGTGCTGCCGCGGGTGCCCGGCCGGGTCTCCTCCCGCATCCAGGCCGTCATCCCGCCGGAGCGCTCCGGCTATCTGGCCGAGATCGCCCGCACCGTGGCGGCCTACCACGCCGAGACCAAGGCCCAGGCCGAGGCCGTGCGCCGCAGGCAGCACCTGCGGACCGCCCGCGACCTGGCCGCCGAGGCCGGCGCGGACGTGGCCGCGCTGGATGAGCTGCTGGCCGAGACCGAACGGCAGATCAAGGACGAGACCCGCGAGCTGCTGGAGTCCTGGCCGCAGACCGTGGCCGACTACTCGCGGGAGGAGCTGGTCGTCCGCGTCCGGGACCGGGAGATCCGCACCCCGCTGTGGCGGGAGACCCTCGCCGGCACCCGCATCCCCCGCGTGGCGCTGCCCCGCTACAGCGACCACGGCGACCTGCTGCGCTTCTTGCGCTCGGAGAACCTGCCGGGCCGCTTCCCGTTCACCGCGGGGGTGTTCCCCTTCAAGCGGGACGATGAGGACCCCACCCGCATGTTCGCCGGGGAGGGCGACCCCTTCCGCACCAACCGGCGCTTCAAGAAGCTGTCCGAGGGCCAGCCGGCCACCCGGCTGTCCACCGCCTTCGACTCGGTGACGCTGTACGGGCACGACCCGGCCGAGCGGCCCGACATCTACGGCAAGGTGGGCACCTCCGGGGTGTCGATCGCCACCTTGGACGACATGAAGGCGCTGTATGCGGGGTTCGACCTGACCGACCCGAAGACCTCGGTGTCGATGACGATCAACGGGCCGGCCCCGGTGATCCTGGCGTTCTTCTTCAACACCGTGATCGACCAGGCGATCGACCGCTTCACCGCCGAGCACGGCCGCCCGCCCACCGAGCAGGAGGCCGCCGAGCTGCGCGCCCGGGTGCTGGCCACGGTGCGCGGCACCGTCCAGGCCGACATCCTCAAGGAGGATCAGGGCCAGAACACCTGCATCTTCTCCACCGACTTCGCGCTGCGCATGATGGCCGACATCCAGGAGTGGTTCGTCGCCAATGGGGTGCGCAACTTCTACTCGGTGTCGATCTCCGGCTACCACATCGCCGAGGCCGGGGCCAACCCCATCACCCAGCTGGCCTTCACGCTGGCCAACGCCTTCACCTACGTGGAGGCCTACCTGGCGCGGGGCATGCACATCGACGACTTCGCCCACAACCTGTCGTTCTTCTTCTCCAACGGCATGGACCCCGAGTACAGCGTGCTGGGCCGGGTGGCCCGCCGCATCTGGGCCATCGCGATGCGGGAGCGGTACGGGGCCAGTGAGCGCGGCTGCAAGCTCAAGTACCACATCCAGACCTCCGGGCGGTCGCTGCACGCCCAGGAGATGGACTTCAACGACATCCGCACCACGCTGCAGGCGCTGATCGCCATCTACGACAACTGCAACAGCCTGCACACCAACGCCTACGACGAGGCGATCACCACCCCCACCGAGGAGTCGGTGCGCCGCGCCATGGCGATCCAGCTGATCATCAACCGGGAGTGGGGGCTGGCCAAGAACGAGAACCCCAACCAGGGCTCGTTCATCATCGAGCAGCTCACCGACCTGGTGGAGGAGGCGGTGCTGGCGGAGTTCGAGCGCCTCAGCGAGCGCGGCGGGGTGCTCGGCGCCATGGAGACCGGCTACCAGCGCGGCCGCATCCAGGACGAGTCGATGCTGTATGAGCAGCGCAAGCACGACGGGTCGCTGCCGATCATCGGCGTCAACACCTTCACCTCCGACAAGGACGACCACCTCAACGGCCCGCTGGAGCTGGCCCGCGCCACCGAGGAGGAAAAGCGCAGCCAGCTGCGGCGGCTGGCGGAGTTCCACGCCGCCCACCGCGAGGAGGCCCCGGCGGCGCTGCGCCGGCTGCGCGAGGCGGCCACCTCGGGGGAGAACGTCTTCGCGGTGCTGATGGACGTGGTGCGGGTCTGCTCGCTGGGGCAGATCACCGAGGCGCTGTTCGAGGCGGGCGGCCAGTACCGCCGCAACATCTGAGGCCCGGCGGGCGAGGCCCATGAGCTCACCGATCTCGTCCCTCCCGCGGGTCGAGATCGGTGAGCGTCCGGTGCGCTCAGCGTTCCCGGGTGAGGTGGAAGTAGAGGATGTCGGGCTGGCCCTTGGCGTCCATGGCGCCGACCACCATGTCGTCGTTGACCCGCCGGAAGTGGTCGATGATGGGCTGCTTGTCGTAGATCATGGCCGCCGAGACCGTGCCGCGCAGGGCGACCTCGCGCAGCCGGGCCAGCCCGAGCTTCTCGTAGGAGTAGATCGAGCCGTCGGGGGAGCGGCACAGCAGCGGCTCGACGTGGTCGCGGTCGATGAACCGCTTGCCGTACCAGTTCATCCCCAGCAGCATCCCCGCCAGCGCGTCGCCCCGGTCGAAGATGCCGCCCCGCCAGGTGCCGAGCATGAAGTCCACCGGCACGGGGGCCAGCCGGTCGTACAGTTCCTCCACGGTGGCCCGGTCGCACTCGTCGCCGGACGCGATGATCTTGGCAAGGCGCTGTTCCGCATCCATGGGGCGACACTAGAATCAGATTCGGTTTAAGGTCAACCGGGAGAGACATGCGGGACGACACCGGGGCCGTGGTGCCCGTACCCGAGCGGGTGCGACGCGTGGTGTCGCTGGTGCCCTCGCTCACCGAGACCGTGGCCGCCAGCGACCCGGCCCTGCTGATCGGCGCCACCGACTGGTGCGACCACCCGCCGGACCTGCAGGTCACCCGGGTGCGCGGCACCAAGAACCCCGACATCGAGCTCATCAAGGCGCTGCGCCCCGACCTGGTGCTGGCCAACGAGGAGGAGAACCGGCCCGCCGACCTGGCGGCGCTGCGCGAGGCCGGGCTGCCGGTGTGGGTCACCGTCGTCCGCACCGTGGATCAGGCGCTGGTCTCGCTGCGCCGCCTCCTCACCGAGGCCTGCCGGCTGCCCGTCCCGTCCTGGCTGGAGGAGGCCCGGCGGGTCTGGGCGGCGCTGCCGGAGCCGCCGCGGCGGCGCAGCGCGGTCATCCCGGTGTGGCGGCGGCCGTGGATGGTGGTGGGCCGTGACACCTTCGCCGGGGACGTGCTGGCCCGCCTCGGCGTGGACAACCTCTATGCCGGCCATCCCGAGCGCTACCCCAAGGTCGCCCTGGAGGAGCTGGTGGCCTCCGGCCCCGACCTGGTGGTGCTGCCGGACGAGCCCTACCGCTTCCATGCCGCCGACGGCCCGGAGAGCTTCCCCGGCATCCCCTGCGCCCTGGTCAGCGGGCGTCACCTGACCTGGTACGGCCCGTCGCTGGCGAGCGCGCCGCAGGTGCTGGGCGCCCAGCTGGAGGAGACGCCATGAAGATCACCGCCGCCCTGGTGCGCACCCCGGGCGAGCCCCCGCGGCTGGAAGAGGCCGAAGTGACCGACCTGCGCCCCGACGAGGTGCTGGTGCGCATCGTCGCCGCCGGGATCTGCCACACCGACCTGGTGGTGGCCGCCGGGCAGGACCCGGCCGCGCCGCCGCTGGTGCCCGGCCACGAGGGCGCCGGGGTCGTGGAGGCGGTGGGCGAGGACGTCGGCGCGGTGGAGGTCGGCGACCATGTGGTGCTCAGCTACGGCTGGTGCGGGGACTGCGCCAACTGCGTCCGGGGCGCGATGGCCTACTGCGCCGACTTCCTGAAGCTGAACTACTTCGGGACGCGGCCGGACGGCAGCACCGCCCTGAGCCAGGACGGCCGCCCCGTCCGCTCCCACTTCTTCGGCCAGTCGTCGTGGGCGACCTACTCGGTGACCACCGAGCGCAACGTGGTCCGCGTCGACCCGGAGCTGCCGCTGGAGCACCTGGCCCCGCTGGGCTGCGGGGTGCAGACCGGCGCCGGGGCCGTGCTCAACGTGCTCGCCCCCCGCGAGGGCTCGTCCATCGCGATCTTCGGAGCCGGGGCGGTGGGGCTGAGCGCGGTGATGGCCGCCGGGATCGCCGGTTGCGACCCGATCGTGGCGGTCGACCCCGACCCGCGCCGCCGCGCCCTGGCGAGGGAGCTGGGCGCCACCGCCGTCATCGACCCGGCCGAGGGCGACCCGGCGGCGGCGATCGTCGCCCTGACCGGCGGGGTGGACCACGCGGTGGAGTGCGTGGGCCGCCCCGAGGCGGTGCGGGCGGCGGTCGGTGCGCTGACGGCCCCGGGCATGTGCGTCACCCTCGGCTTCCAGGGGACGGCCAACCCCGTCGAGCTGGATCAGCGGCTGCTGATGATGGGCCGGGGGATCCGCGGCTGCATCGAAGGCGACGGCATCCCCCAGCGCTTCATCCCCCGTCTCATCGAGCACTACCGCTCCGGCGAGCTGCCGCTGGAGCGGCTGGTGCGCACCTACCCCTTCACCGACCTGGCGGAGGTGTTCGCCGCCCGCGGCGGCGACGCCGTCAAGCCGGTGCTGGTCTTTTGACCGGCTAGTCGGTCTCGGTGTCCAGCCCCCAGCGGTTGCGCAGCGTCCGGTCGGCCAGCCCGAACAGCTGGTCGATCAGGATGCCGATGATCAAGATCACGATCATGACCGAGATCATCCGGGGGGTGTCGGACAGCTCGCGGGAGTAGTGCAGCAGGGTGCCCACCGACTGGGTGTTATTGATGATCACCAGCAGCTCGCCGGCCATCAGGCTGCGCCAGGCGAACGCCCACCCCTGCTTGAGCCCGGCCACGAAGGACGGCAGCGCGGCGGGGATGATCAGGTGCCGGTACAGGGCCAGCCCGCGCAGCCCCATCACCTTGCCGACCCGCAGCAGGATCGGCGGGGTGTAGTCCACTCCCGCGATCAGCCCGTTGGCGATGGACGGGGCGGCGCCCAGCACCACCACGAACATGATCGCGCTCTCGCTGAGCTTGAACAGCAGGATGGCCAGCGGGAACCAGGCGATCGACGGCATGGTCTGCAGCCCGGTGATCAGCGACCCGAAGGCCCGGCGCAGGATCCGCGACTGGGACACCAGCGAGCCGATCACCACGCCGATCACGATGGCCACCGCGAACCCGACCAGCGCCCGCCGCATGGTCAGCCCGACGGCCGCCCAGAAGCCGCCCTCGCTGACCACGTTCCAGAACTCCGGCAGCACATCGCGCGGGCCGGGCAGCACCCAGGGCTCCTTCCAGCCGCTGAGCACCACCAGCTCCCAGACGCCGAGCGCGATCGCCACCGCGGCCAGCATCGGCCACAGCGCCGACCAGGCCCTGGCCAGCGGGCTGCGCCGGGCCCCACTCGCCAGCTCCAGCGCGTCCAGCCCGGCCAGCTGCCGGTCCAGGTCGGGGGATTTGCGGGTTTCAAGAGCCATGGCGGCTGACCTCCTCGCGCAGCCGGTCGGTGATGGTGGCGGCCAGCGCGGCGACCTCGGGGGAGTCGATGCGGCGGGGGCGCTCCAAGGTCACCGGGAACTCCTCCACCACCCGGCCGGGACGGCTGCTGAGCAGCACCACCCGGTCGCCCAGCCGCACCGCCTCGCGGACGTTGTGGGTGACGAACAGCACCGTCAGGTCGCGCTCGCGCCAGATCCGCTCGATCTCGTCGTGCAGCAGGTCGCGGGTCATCGCGTCCAGCGCGCCGAACGGCTCGTCCATCAGCAGCACGGTGCCCTTGCCGTCGTCGTGGTTTTCGTCCGGCACCGTCAGCGCCAGCGCGCGGGCCAGGGCGACGCGCTGGCGCATGCCGCCCGACAGCTGGTGCGGCCGCTTTTTCTCAAAGCCGCTCAGGTGCACCGAGGCCAGCAGCTCGGCGGCGCGCTTGCGGCGCTGGGCCTTGGGGACGCCGCGCTGGCGCAACGCCAGCTCCAGGTTGCCGCTGACGGTCAGCCACGGGAACAGCGCCGGCTCCTGGAACATCAGCGCCACCCGGGCGCCACCGGTGTCGATGGTGCCGGCGGTGGGCTTGTCCAGGTCGGCCACCAGGTTGAGCAGGGTGCTCTTGCCGCACCCCGAGGCCCCCAGCAGGCAGACGAACTCGCCGGGAGCCACCTGCAGGGAGACGTTGTCCAGCGCCAGCAGCGCCGCGTTACCGGAACCGAATGCTTTGGAGACGCCACTGAGCCGGACCGCGACGGCGTCCGCCGCGGCCCGGCTCGAGGCGGCCGTAGTGGCCTGGCTCATTGCGCGTTGACCTGAGCCTTTCCGCTCGCCTTGAGCACTTCGTTGAGGATGGTGAGGTCGTAGATGCCGTTCAGGTCCACCGGCTCCAGCAATCCCACGGCCTCGGCGTTCTTGGCGCCGGTGATCAGCGAGGAGGCGACCGGGTCGGTGGTGAAGGTGATGTTCTTGAAGGAGGCGTCGAGCACCTCGTCCGCCAGCGGCTTGCCGGCCAGCTTGGTGAGCTGGTTGTTCACCGACTTCTTGGCCTCGTCGGGGTTGGCGTTGATGAAGTCGATGGACTCGACGGTGGCCTCGACCAGCTTGCGGACCGTCTCGGGGTTCTCCTTGAGGAAGTCGGTCCGCACGATCAGGTGGGTCACCACGAACTTGCCGTCCGGCCACAGGTCCTTCTCGTCCACCAGGACCTTGGCGCCGGCCTCCACCACCAGGCGGGAGGCGTGCGGCTCGGGCACCCAGGCGCCGTCGATGACGCCCTGCTTGAAGGTCTCGATGGTCTGGGAGTTGTCCTGCGGGACGATGCTGATGTCGCCGCTGCCGTCCTTGTTGACGGTGAAGCCCTTGGACTTGAAGTAGGAGCGGGCCGCCACGTCCTGGGTGTTGCCCAGCTGCGGGGTGGCGACCTTCTTGCCCTTGAGGTCCTCCAGGGACTTGATCTCGGGCTTGACCACCAGCATGGCCCCGCCGGAGGCCGCCCCAGAGATGATCTTGATGCCCTGGCCCTTGGACTGCGACCAGGCGTTGATGGCCGGGTTGGGTCCGATGAAGGTGGCGTCGATGCCCTTGGCGAACAGCGCCTCCACCGCCGAGGGACCGGCGTTGAAGGTGGCGGTCTTGGGAGCGACGCCCAGGTGCTTGGCGAAGATCCCCTTGTCCACGCCGACCAGCGCCGGCGCGTGGGTGACGTTCGGGAAGAAGCCGAGCTTGAGCTCCTTGGCCCCTCCGGCGCCCCCCTCCTCGGAGTCGCCGCCGCAGGCCGCCAGCGCCCCCGTGCCGGCGAACAAGATGAGGGCGGCGGCGACGGCGCGCCGTTTCAAACTGTGTAGCATTGGCCAGATTCCCTACTAATCATGTTGGTTTGCTCAGGCGGATAGTAGACAATGCCGATAGAGATTGGTCAAGTCGCTCGCCGGATACGGGCCGATAACACCGATTCGCTGGCCGAAGTCCGCCATGCCGCAAGGCGGCGTGCCAGTTGGGTGCGCCGGATGCGCCCCCGATAGGCTCTGTGGCAGAACAGCTCAGCCGTCACCACAGGGAGTGATCCGTGTCCTCGATCGAGGCAGTGTTCGCTCGGGAGATCCTCGACTCCCGCGGAAACCCCACCGTCGAGGTCGAGGTGCTGCTCGACGACGGAACCGAGGCCCGGGCCGCGGTGCCGTCCGGCGCCTCCACCGGCCAGTTCGAGGCCGTTGAGCTGCGCGACGGCGGCAAGCGCTACGGCGGCAAGGGCGTGGAGAAGGCCGTCAGGTCCGTCAACGAGATCATCGACGACGTCGAGCAGGGGCTGATCGGCTACCAGGCCAGCGACCAGCGGGTGATCGACCAGAAGCTGATCGAACTGGACGGCACGCCCGACAAGTCCAAGCTCGGCGCCAACGCCATCCTGGGAGTCTCCCTGGCGGTGGCCAAGGCCGCGGCCGAATCGGCCGATCTGCCGCTGTTCCAGTACGTCGGCGGGCCCAACGCGCACCTGCTGCCGGTGCCGATGATGAACATCCTCAACGGCGGGGCGCACGCCGACACCAACGTCGACATCCAGGAATTCATGATCGCCCCGATCGGGGCGCCCACCTTCCGCGAGGCGCTGCGCTGGGGCGCGGAGGTCTACCACGCGCTCAAGTCGGTGCTCAAGGGCCGGGGCCTGGCCACCGGGCTGGGCGACGAGGGCGGCTTCGCCCCCGAGCTGCCCAGCAACCGCGACGCGCTGGACCTGATCATGGAGGCCATCCGGCAGGCCGGCTTCACCCCCGGCTCGGATGTGGCGCTGGCGCTGGACGTGGCCGCCAGCGAGTTCTGCTCCGACGGCGTCTACGCCTTCGAAGGCGGCAAGCGCAGCGCCGAGGAGATGACCGCCTACTACAGCGAGCTGGCCGACGCCTACCCGCTGCTGTCCATCGAGGACCCCCTGGACGAAGAGGACTGGGACGGCTGGAAGGCGCTGACCGACACGCTGGGCGGCAAGCTCCAGCTCGTCGGCGACGACCTGTTCGTCACCAACCCCGAGCGGCTGGGCCGCGGCATCAAGGCCGGCGTCGCCAACGCCCTGCTGGTCAAGGTCAACCAGATCGGCACCCTCACCGAGACGCTGGACGCGGTGGCGCTGGCCCACACCAACGGCTACCGCTGCATGATGAGCCACCGCTCCGGCGAGACCGAGGACACCACCATCGCCGACCTGGCGGTGGCCACCAACTGCGGCCAGATCAAGACCGGCGCCCCGGCCCGCAGCGACCGGGTGGCCAAGTACAACCAGTTGCTGCGCATCGAGGAACTGCTCGGCGACGCCGCCCGCTACGCCGGCGCCGCGGCGTTCCCGCGCTTTGCCTGGAAGGGCTGACCGGCCCGCCGTGCCGGGCAAACCCGCTCCGCCCAGGGCCGCCGGGCGCCCCAGGCCCCGGCGGCCCGGCGGCCACCTGACCGGCCGGGCCGCCATCTTGGCGCTGGTGCTGTGCGCCATCGCGCTGACGCTGGCCTACCCCGTCCGCGAGTACATCGCCCAGCGCCAGGAGATCGCCCAGCTGCGCAACCAGGAACGCCTGGTCCGCCGGCAGGTGCAGCAGCTGGCCGAGCACAAGCGGCGCCTGGCCGATGAGAACTACATCAAGCAGGAGGCCCGGCGGCGGCTGCACTACTGCATGCCCGAAGAGAAATGCTTCGTGGTGCTCGACGGCGGCACCGAGGGCGACCGGCCGCAGCAGGCCGGCCCGCCGCGCAGGCCGCCGTGGTACGAGACGCTGTGGCGGTCGGTGCAGACCGCCGACAGCCCCTGAGCGAAGGCCGACCGAGGGGCCGATGGGTGAAGAGAACGTGACCGAACGAGGCGGGAGAAAGCCCGTGGCGCCCGCCGACCTGGCCGCCGTCGCCGCGCAACTGGGCCGGCGGCCGCGCGGGGTGCGCGCGGTGGCCCACCGCTGCCCGTGCGGCCTGCCCGACGTGATCGAAACCGCCCCCCGGCTGCCCGACGGCACGCCCTTTCCCACCTTGTTCTATCTGACCTGTCCCAAGGCGGCCTCGGCCATCGGCACGCTGGAGGGCAGCGGGCTGATGCGGCAGATGACCGAGGAACTGTCCCGCGACAGCGAACTGGCCGCCCGCTACCGCGCCGCCCACGAGGACTACCTGCGCCGCCGGGACGAGGCGGCGCGCGCCGAGGGCCTGCAGCCGCTCCCGCCGGGCACCCAGAGCGCCGGCGGCATGCCCGAGCGGGTCAAGTGCCTGCACGCCCTGGTCGCCCATGAACTGGCCGTGCCGGGCGTCAACCCCTTCGGCCGGCGGGCCCTGGACGCCCTGCCCGAATGGTGGCGCGGCGGGCCGTGTGTGCAGATCGAGGAGAGCCGATGACCCGGGTGGCCGCCGTGGACTGCGGCACCAACTCCGTCCGCCTGCTGATCGCCGACATCGACGGCGACCGCCTGACCGACCTGGAGCGCCGGATGGAGATCGTCCGGCTGGGGCAGGGGGTGGACCGGACCGGCCGGCTGGCGCCCGAGGCGCTGGAGCGCACCTTCACCGCCATGCGCAGCTACGCCAAGCTCATCGACCAGCACGGCGCCGGGCCGGTGCGGGTGGTGGCCACCAGCGCCACCCGGGACGCCGCCAACCGGGACGACTTCGTCGCCGGGGTGGTGGAGATCTTCGGCGTGGAACCGGAGGTCATCACCGGCCGGGAGGAGGCCGAGCTGTCCTTCACGGGCGCCACCCGCGAGCTGGCCGCGCTGCGCCCGCCCCGCCCCTACCTGGTGGTGGACATCGGCGGCGGCTCCACCGAGTTCGTGCTGGGCTCCGCCAACGTCCAGGCGGCCCGCTCGGTGGACATCGGGTGCGTGCGGATGACCGAACGGCACGTGCGCACCGAAGGCGGCGCCCCGCCCAGCCCCGAGCAGGTCGCCGCCGCGGTGGCCGACATCGACGCCGCGCTGGAGACCGTCCGCCACAGCGTGCCGGTGGATGAGGCACGCACCCTGGTGGGCCTGGCCGGCTCGGTGACCACCGTCGCCGGCATCGCGCTCGGGTTGGAGACCTACGACTCGGCGCGCATCCACCTGTCCCGCATCACCGCCGCGCAGGTCCACGACATCACCCGCCGGCTGCTGCGCATGACCCACGACGAGCGGGCGGCGATCGGCGTCATGCACCCCGGCCGGGTGGACGTGATCGGCATGGGCGCGCTGATCCTGGACCGCATCATGCGCGAGTACGGCTTCGGCGCGGTCGTGGTCAGCGAACACGACATCCTCGACGGCATCGCCTGGTCGCTGGTGTGACCGCCTCCAACGCCCCCTTCGTGCCGCCGGGCACCGGCTGGCCCGGCGACCCGGCGACGCCGCGCACCCCCGTCGCCGGCACCCCGCAGCAGGTGCGGGAACTGGCCGACCAGGCGCCGACGCTGCAGGAGCTGTGCGCCCGCCAGTCGGTGTGCCGGGCCTGCCCCCGGCTGGTGGACTGGCGCGAGCAGGTGGCGCTCCGGCGGCGGCGGGCGTTCGCCGACCAGCAGTACTGGGGACGGCCCGTCCCCGGCTGGGGGCAGGAGCGGCCGCGGCTGCTGATCGTGGGGCTGGCCCCGGCCGCGCACGGCGGCAACCGCACCGGGCGGATCTTCACCGGGGACCGCAGCGGCGACTGGCTGTTCGCCTCGCTGCACCGCACCGGGCTGGCGGAACTGCCCACCAGCGTCCACGCCGGAGACGGCCAGCGCCTGCCGGACGCGCGGATGGTGGCCACGGTGCGCTGCGCCCCGCCCGCCAACAAGCCCACCCCGGCCGAGCGCACCACCTGCCTGCCCTGGCTGGAACGCGAGGTCGCGCTGGTGGCGCCGTGGGTGCGCGTGATCGTGGCGCTGGGCGGATACGCCTGGCAGGGCCTGTGGCCGGTGCTGCGGCAGGTCGGCTACCGGATTCCCCGGCCGCGTCCGGCGTTCGGCCACGGTGTGGAAGTGGAGCTGGGGCCGCCCGCGGCGGCGGGGCCCGAGCCGGTGACGCTGCTGGGCTGCTACCACCCCAGCCAGCAGAACACCTTCACCGGGCGGGTCACCGAAGAGATGCTGGATGCGGTGTTCACCCGCGCCCGCGATCTGGCGGGACCGCCGCAGCGCGGCGGAAGGGAGCCGGTGGCGGGGTCAGGGCCGTGCTCAGCGGTGGACACCGCTGAGGCCCCCGTCGGGCCCTGACCCGCCGGCTTCCCCCGTCGTCAGATGAGATGCACCGGCGGCCGCCGTGGTTCATGCCGCTCGCAAGTTTTCTCAGGAAATTTCCGTCACCGGCGTCGCAGCGGTCCCGCCGGGCCGGGTGAGGGCGGCCGATGCGGGGGTACCGCACCCCCATGCCTGCTACGAGTGCGCACAAGACCATCCGGGTGCTGATCGTCGGCGGCGGCTATGTCGGCATGTTCACGGCGTTGCGCCTGCAGCGCCGGCTGCGCCGCCAGATCGCCGCCGGCCGCGTGCACATCACCGTCGTCGACCCCCAGTCCTACATGACCTACCAGCCGTTCCTGCCCGAGGCGGCGGCCGGCAACCTCGAGCCGCGGCATGTGGTCGTCCCGCTGCGCCGGGTGCTGCACCGCTGCACCATCCTCAACGGCCACGTGGTGCGGATCGACCATGCCGCGCGGCGGGCCGTGGTCCGGGTGGTGGGCGCCGAGCTGCTGGCGGACGGCGAACGGCAGGTGCCCTACGACAAGCTCGTGGTGGCGGCCGGCTCGGTCTCCCGGACGCTGCCGATCCCCGGGCTGGCCGAGTGCGGCATCGGCTTCAAAAGCCTGGGAGAGGCCATCTACCTGCGCAACCACGTGCTGGCCCAGATGGACATCGCCGCCTCCACCGCGGATGCGGCCGCCCGGCGCCGGGCGCTGACGTTCGTGTTCGTCGGCGGCGGCTACGCCGGGATCGAGGCGCTGGCCGAACTGGAGGACATGGCCCGCGACGCCTGCAAGTGGTACCCCGACATCGAACCGGGCGACATGCGCTGGGTCCTGGTCGAGGCCTCCGGGCGGATCCTGCCGGAGGTCGGCGAGGAGATGGGGGTGTGGACGCTGGAGACGCTGCGGCGCCGCGGCATCGAGATCAAGCTGAACACCCTGCTGAAGTCCGCCGAGGGCGGTCACATCGTGCTCAGCGACGGCCAGGAGTTCGACGCCGGCACGCTGGTGTGGACCGCCGGGGTCAAACCCAACCCGCTGGTGGCCGACACCGACCTGCCGGCCGACGAGAAGGGACGCGTCAAGGTCACCGCCGACCTGGTGGTCGAGGGCACCCGCGACGCCTATGCGGCCGGGGATGTGGCGGCGGTGCCCGACTTGACCAGGCCGGGGGAGCTGTGCGGGCCCAGCGCCCAGCACGCGCTCCGGCAGGCCCGCCGCCTGGCCGACAACCTCATCGCCGACCTGCGGGGCAGGCCGCGCATCCCCTACCGGCACGCCTACGCCGGATCGGTGGCCGGCCTGGGGCTGCGCAAGGGTGTGGCGAACGTCTACGGCGTCAAGCTCAGGGGGTTCCCTGCCTGGTTCCTGCATCGGACATACCATCTGTCTCGTATGCCGACGGTCAACCGCAAGGTCAGGGTGACCGCGGACTGGACGCTCGCGATGTTCTTCCGCCGGGAGATCATCTCCACCGGGGAGATGCACCGTCCGCGGCAGGAGTTCCAGGCGGCGGCGGGGCGGCGCGAGGCGTCGCTACGACGATGACGGGAGGGTGGCTTGGGCATGCAGGAAGGTGTCGCCGTACGACTCGCTCCGTTGCTGGTCAAGATCATGCTGGGTGCGGAGCAGGCCGCCGGCGACGTGCATGCCGCGGCCGCCAGGCTGCCGATCAGAGTGCGGGCCTGGGACGGCAGCGCGATCGGGCCCGCCACGGCTCCCACGTTCGTGATCCGGCACCGCAGGGCGCTGCGCCGGCTGCTGTGGAAGCCCGGCGAGATGGGCCTGGTCCGCGCCTACGTGGCCGGTGAGCTGGACATCGAGGGCGACATCTTCGCCGCGCTGGGCGCCGTCCAGCAGGTGATGCGCCGCGGGGACGAGCCGATCCGGCTCAGCAGCGACGACAAGCGCGAGATCGTGCGCACCGCGGTGATGCTCGGGGCGGTCGGCCCCGAGCCCAAGCCGCCGGCCGAGGAGTTCCCCACTGGGCGGCACGCCGGGGAGGTCACCGGTCCTTTCGGGGAGTCGGCGGACTTCTTCCGGCTGCTGCTGGGGGAGAGCATGGCCTATTGCTGCGGCGACTGGGACGGCGCGGCGGACCTGGAGGACGCCCAGCGCGCGATGCGCGAGTCCGTCGTCGAGCGGCTGGGCCTGTTCCCCGGGGCGCGGGTGCTGGACCTGAACTGCGGCTGGGGCTCGTTCGCCTTCCACGCCGCCGCCAAGGAATCGGTGCGCGTGGTCGGTCTCACCCGTTCCCGCGCCCAGGCCGACCATGTGCGGCGCCGGGCCGAGGAGGAGGGGCTGGTGGACCGGGTGGAGCCGCGGGTGGGCGACCTGGCGGTGGCCGGCGAGGGCCCCTATGACGTGATCGTGGGTCTGGGGGGCGCCGAGCTGGGCGGCGGGATCGGCTTGGCCGCGCTGCCGGCGGCCCGGCTGCAGCGGCTGCTGGCCCCCGGCGGGCGGCTGCTGGTGCAGCAGACCCTGCGGCGGCCGGGGCGGCACCATGCGCGCCGCACGTTCACCACCAGCTACATGTTCCCCGAGGACGGCGAGCTGCACCCGCTGGGCGAGGTGGTCTCGGCGCTGGAGGAGGCCGGGCTGGAGGTGCGCACGGTCACCGCGCTGCGCGAGCACTACGCCCGGACGCTGCGGTCGTGGGCCGACAACTTGCGCCGGCACTGGAGTGAGTGCGGGAGGCTGGCCACTCCGGGGCGGGCCCGGGTGTGGCTGCTTTACCTGGCGGCTTCCGCGCTGGCCTGCGAGAGCGGCCGGATCGGGATGCACGAGATCTATGCGGTCCGCCGTGATCACGGCGGGGCCGCGCACCCGGCGCCCACCCCGTGACCTTCGGCGGCGCGGTTGCCGAAGGCATGCATTGGAACCGGTGCCGATAAAAACTCATTGTGTCTTGTCAGTGCCTCGGTGAACGGCACCCGGGCGAATTGGGGGGACTTGCCGGACTTTTGGAAATAGCTGGTCCTGGAATAGGCAAAAGCCGGTCTCGGTCCAATATCGGAGCGCTTTTCTTTCCCGGTGACTTCGGTAGGCTGTCGCCGCCCCCGTAGCCCAACCGGGAGAGGCGGGCCCCCTAAAAGGGCCATTGGTGTCGGTTCGAATCCGACCGGGGGCACCAGGCATCGATACCGACCCGTCATGCGCCGGGGAACTATCGGTGACGCGCCGACGTCTACACTGGGCGGAGGACTGTGTAGTTCGGAGGCCAACGTATGGACAGCCGTAACCCCGCCTTCCGGAGGGTTTCCTTCGGACAGCACATGGGTCAGGGGCATGCGCCCAGCCCACAGCTGCTGCACGAGATGTACAACCGGCCGGCCTACACGCCGCCGGCGCAGCGCACGATGACCTACGACGACGTGGTCGTCAAGGGTTTCCTGGCCCTGGGTACGCTGGTGCTGACCGGCGCGTTGACCTGGACGCTGGTGCCGCTGCCGACCGCGATGGCGGTGGCCGTCGTCGCCTTCCTGCTGCAGCTCGGGCTGGGGCTGTTCATCAGCTTCACCCAGAAGGCCAACGCCCCGCTGGTGCTGGCGTTCTCCGCGCTGTACGGCGTGGGCATCGGGGCGATCAGCCACTTCTTTGAGACGCTTTACCACGGGATCGTCCTGCAGGCCGTCATCGGCACCGCCCTGGCCTTCGGGGGGATGCTGGCGGTGCACTCGCTGCGCATCATCCGGGTGACCCCCAAGCTCACCCGGTTCGTCGTGGCGGCCGGTTTCGCCATGCTCGGCCTGATGCTGATCAACCTGGTGGTCGCGCTGTTCAACGACACCGGGATCGGCATCCGCAGCGACGGTCCGCTGGGCATCGCCTTCAGCGTGGTGGCGATCCTGCTGGGCTGCTTCTTCCTGCTGCTGGACTTCGACACCATCGAGCAGGGCGTGCAGGCCGGCGCCCCGGAGAAGTTCGCCTGGTACTGCGCCTTCGCGCTGGTGTTGAGCCTGGTGTGGATCTACCTGGAGCTGCTGCGGCTGCTGTCGTACTTCCGCGAGTAGCCCGCACCCGCGTGCTGCACATGACGATCGGCCCTCACCGGAGCACCGGCGGGGGCCGATCGGTGTTTTCAGGGCCGGTGAGTGTCGTCGGATGGGCTCCGCGCCGGTCCGCAGCAAACGGGAACGGCGGCCGGAGCGGGTTCGGTGAACCTTTTCAACGCGACGTCCCCGCAGGCGGGGACGGGGCCTCGGAGTCAGGAGAGAGGCCGTGACCTGCGATGTCATGACCTCGGATGCCGCCTGAGCTCCCGTCTCCGGTGCCCGCGAGCACGTGCTGAAAAGGGTTCAGTGGCGCATGCGGCGGGTGCGCTCGTGTTCGCGGACGAGGGCGGAAGCGTAGCCGTGCGAGATGCCGTGCTCGTCGGCCAGCCAGTGCGAGCGTTCCTCATAGCGCAGGAACGCCGGCCCGTTCTCGATCGTCTCGAACCACTCGGGCAGGTCACGTCCCGTGACCTCGGGGATGCGCGCGAGGAGCTTGCTGTGCGTTTCCGGCGAGTGGTTCAGTGACATCGGCACCTCCAGGTCGCGGGGGCTCTTCCTGCGACTGTGCAACACGACCTGGAAAGTGACAACCCCTCAACGAGGACCTATCCGCCTCGTAACGTAGATCATTTTTTGGGAATGCCGCAGGCGGCCCGCGCAGGTGACGCGGGCCGCCTGAGAAAACACCGTCACGGGCGAGGCGGAAACGGCCTCAGCTCAGGCGCTCCAGGATCATCGCCATGCCCTGGCCGCCGCCCACGCACATGGTCTCCAGCCCGAACTGCTTATCGTGGAAGCGCAGGCTGTTGATCAGCGTGGTGGTGATGCGGGCGCCGGTCATCCCGAACGGGTGGCCGATGGCGATGGCGCCGCCGTTGACGTTCAGCTTGTCGTAGTCGATGCCCAGGTCCTCCACGCAGGGGATCACCTGGGCGGCGAACGCCTCGTTGATCTCCACCAGGTCGATGTCGTCGATGGTCATCCCGGCCTTGGCCAGCGCCCGCCGGGTGGCCTCCACCGGGCCCAACCCCATGATCTCCGGCGACAGCGCCGAGACCCCGGTGGCCACGATCCGGGCCAGCGGGGTGATGCCCAGCTCGGCGGCCTTGGTGTCGCTCATGATGACCAGGGCGGCGGCGCCGTCGTTGAGCGGGCAGCAGTTGCCGGCGGTCACCGTGCCGTCGGGGCGGAAGGACGGCTTCAGCTCGGCCAGCTTCTCCAGGGTGGTGCCGGGCCGGGGCCCGTCGTCCTTGGACACGGTGCTGCCGTCGGGCAGGATCGCCGGGGTGATGTCCTGCTCCCAGAACCCGTTCTCCAGCGCCTTGGCGGTGAGCTGCTGGCTGCGCAGGCCGAACTCGTCCTGGGCCTGGCGGGAGATCCCGCGCAGCGAGGCCACGTTCTCGGCGGTCTGGCCCATCGCGATGTAGACGTCGGGAATGTCGCCGTCCTCACGCGGGTCGTGCCAGACGCCGGCCCCGCCCTGGGCGGCCTTGGCGGTGCGCGCCTCGGCCGCGGCGAACAGCTCGTTCTTGGTCCCCTCTGGGCCGTCGCTGGTGCCCTTGACGTAACGGCTGACCATCTCCACCCCGGCCGAGATGATCACGTCGGCCTCCCCGGCCTTGATCGCGTGCAGCGCCATCCGGGTGGTCTGCAGCGAGGAGGCGCAGTAGCGGGTGATCGTGGTGCCGGGCACCTGGTCCCAGCCCAGCAGCACCGCGACCACGCGGGCCATGTTGTAGCCCTGCTCGCCGCCGGGCAGACCGCAGCCCAGCAGCAGGTCGTCGATGTCGTCGGCGCTCAGCTGCGGCACCTTGGCCATCGCGGCGGTGATCATCTGCGCGGTGAGCAGGTCGGCGCGCAGATCCTTCAGTGAACCCTTGAACGCACGCCCGATCGGGGAACGGGCGGTCGAGACGATGACGGCCTCGGGCATTATGGCTCTCCTCATGGTCGGCGACCGGAGGTTACTCACCGGTCAACATGTGCAACTTAGCCGCTCTCGCGGGCACTGGCACATCCCGGGTGGAGGTTCGCCCTTCCCGTCATCTCATAAGCGCCCACTTGCGCAGTTGGGTGAGCAGCCGCAGGCGGCGCGGCGGTCAGCCGTACATTCCCGGAAGCGTCCCGGCGGCGTCGCGGACGGCGTGCAGCGCCCCCTGCTCGTCCCGCCATACCCGCCAGCCGTCGAAGACACCGGTGTACCAGGCGGGCGGCGGGCCGGGGTCGCTCACCTTGCGCCCGGTGCCCAGGTCGTAGGCGCACAACGGGGCGATCGGGTAGAAGCCGCGGTGCCCGGCGATGCGCAGCTCGGCGGGGTTGACCGTGCAGAACGACCAGGCGCGCAGCCCGCGCGCGGCCACCGCGGTCCCCTGCCGCAGGTCCACCGCGCTGCCCGGCCTGCCCTGCGACAGAAAGCCCAGCTTGGACAGGTCGGCGGGGAAGGCCAGCCACCAGGCGGCCTTGGGCGCCAGGTCGGCGGCCACCCGTCCGATGGTCCGGCCGGTGCGCGGGTCCAGCCGGGCGAAGTCGCCATAGCCCCCGCGGGCGTCCACCTCCCTGGTCAGCAGCGCCACCGACGGGCTGGCGCTGGGGTAGACCCGCAGCAGCCGCTTGCGCGTCCACAGCGGCTTGCCGTCGGTCATCCGCAGCCCGAAGAACCCGAACGCCGACAGCGGGCGGCCCTTGGCCTTCTGGTAGGGGGCCAGGTAGCCGACCAGCGTGTTCTCCGTCGCGGTGAACGTCCAGCCGCCGGCCAGGTCCACTCCCGGGCCCACCGCCTGCTCCACCGGGAACGACCACAGCGTCCGGCCCGTGCGCAGCTCGCGGTACTCCAGCGTCGGGCTGCCGGTCATCCGGAACACCACCACGCGCCGGCCGTCGGAGGACTCCACCTCGGCCACCCCGGGGAGCTGCCACAGGACGCGGCCGCTGGACCACTCCAGCGCCACGAACCGGGCGTCGCTTCGATCGGTGGACTCCGACATGCACAGCTGGGGGCCGCAGCGCACCGGGCCGAAGGTGGAGTCCACCGGCCTGCTCCACCGGCGCTCACCGGTCCGCGCGTCCCGCACCACCAGCGTCGCCTTCCCCCGCTCACCGGAGTCTTTGGCGGCGCGCGGTTCCAGGGCGGCCACCACGGGGGAGCGGTCCGGCCCGGCCACCGCCGGCGGCTGCACGCCCATTCCCGGCAGCCGCCCGGCCATCGCCGCCGGCCGCGCCCACCGGCGCTCACCGGTCGCCAGCTCATACACCGCGGTCTCCAGCCGCCCATCGGCCCGCAACGCGGTGACCGCCGTGACGCCGCTCGCGGTCACCGGACGGCTGACCGCGTTGACCGTGGTGTCCGACCAGGAGGGGACGGACGGGGCGGGCGGGCCGCCGGTTCCGCCGGTTCCGCCGGTGCAGCCGGTGACGCCCAGCAGCATGGCTCCTGTCGCCAAGAGTACGGATTTGTAAGCGAAGGGTAGTCGGCGGTGGGCGTGCAGGACCATGGGGCTGACTCCTGGTGGTCGGCGGGGGCCTTCCTGGTCGGGTGGTTTGCCTGGTCGGGTGGTTCGGTCGGGCGGTGCGGACGGCGGTCAGGCGGCGCCCGCCGGCCCCGGCGCCACCGTGGCCGCCGGCCCGCCGGGCTCCTCGCCGGCCGCCGCGCCGCGGCGCCGCAGCAGGGTGACCCAGCGGCCCCGGGGACCGCGCTCGCGGCCCGCGACCCGGGTGCCGGCCACCTCCATGCCGGGCTCCTCGGCGGCCTCGGCCGCCGCGAGGTAGACGGGCAGGACGCCCACGCCGCGCCCGGGCTCGGGCTCCGCCTCGGCTTCGGGCTCCAGCCCCAGCGCGGCCGCTATCGACGGTAGCAGTGCCATGGCCGCCGCTGCGTAACCTCGCGCAGACGGATGGTAACGATCCGCGGAGAACATCTCCACCGGGTCGGCGGCGAACTCCCGTCCCAGCAGGTCGCCCAGGGAGACCGTGCGGGCGCCCCGCTCCACCGCCACGATGGTCTGCGCCGCGGCCAGCTGCCGGCTGGCCCGCTGGGCGATCCAGCGCAGCGGCTGCATCAGCGGCTTGACCGAGCCCAGGTCCGGGCAGGTGCCGACCACCACCCGGCAGCCGGTGGCCAGCAGCCGCCGCACCGCCTGGTCCAGGTGCCGGACCGACACCGCAGGGGAGATGCGGGCGGTCACGTCATTGGCGCCGATCATGATGACCGCGATGTCGGGACGGGCCGTCAGCGCCTGGGTGACCTGGCCGTCCAGCGCCTCGCTGCGGGAGCCGGAACGTGCCACGTTCGTCAGCCGCACCGGCCGGCCGGCGATCGCCGACAGCCCGGTGGCCAGCAGCGCGCCGGGCGTCTCATCCGGCCGGTGCACGCCCAGCCCGGCCGCGGTGGAGTCGCCCAGCACGGCGAACGAGATCGGCTCGCCCGGCAGGTGGGCCCCGTACAGCCCGTCGGCCACCGGCGGGTCCCCGGTCGGGGTGGCCTGGATGATCCGCCGGGCCAGCTTGGCCTCCACCACCAGCAGACCGAAGGCCAGCCCGCCCAGAGCGGTGATGCCACCGCCCCCGTAGACCGCCGCCGTAGCTATCCGACGCGCCGTCAGAGCCCTCAGCATCGCTCACCCGCCTTGTTTCAGCCAGCCGCGTCGCTCACGCGGTGTAACGAATCCTTGGAGGTCGATCCTCCTGCTCACTGTGGTCGGCTACCGTCAGGTATAGGAATCTATACGACCGATCGTGTCGCGCACCCTCCCCCTACGGAGTTGGAACGCGAGCGCGACACTTCCGCCGGTAGACCTGACAAGGACGTCGATCGTGCGTGTTCATGATTCGTTGACCGAACTGATGGGAAATACCCCGCTGGTTCGGTTGCGCAAGGTGACCGAAGGACTGGCACCTCAAGTGCTGGCCAAAGTCGAATACTTCAATCCCGGGGGTTCCGTCAAGGACCGCATTGCCCTGCGGATGATCGAGGCCGCCGAGGCCTCCGGGCAGCTGCGCCCCGGCGGGACCATTGTCGAGCCGACCTCCGGCAACACCGGGGTCGGGCTGGCCATCGTGGCGGCCGAACGCGGCTACCGCTGCGTATTCGTCTGCCCCGACAAGGTCGCCCAGGACAAGATCGACGTGCTGCGCGCCTACGGCGCCGAGGTGGTGGTCTGCCCGACCGCCGTGCCTCCCGATCACCCCGACTCCTATTACTCGGTTTCCGACCGATTGGCCGCCGAGATTCCCGGCGCCTGGAAACCCGACCAGTACTCCAACCCCAACAATCCCCGCTCCCACTATGAGACAACCGGCCCGGAGATTTGGGAGCAGACCGAAGGGCGCATCACCCATTTCGTGGCGGGCATCGGCACCGGCGGCACCATCAGCGGCACCGGCCGCTATCTCAAGGAGGTCTCCGGCGGACGGGTGAAGGTCATCGGCGCCGACCCCGAAGGCTCGGTCTACTCCGGCGGCACCGGCCGTCCCTACCTGGTCGAGGGCGTCGGCGAGGACATCTGGCCGGCCACCTACGACCGCGACATCTGCGATGAGGTCATCGCGATCTCCGACCGGGAGTCCTTCACCATGACCCGGCGGCTGGCCCGCGAGGAGGCGCTGCTGGTCGGCGGCTCGTGCGGGATGGCGGTGGTCGCCGCGCTGCGGGTGGCCGAGCGCGCCGGCCCCGACGACGTCATCGTGGTGCTGCTGCCGGACGGCGGACGCGGGTACCTGTCGAAGATCTTCAACGACGACTGGATGGCCAGCTACGGGTTCCTGTCGGCCCCCACCGAGGAGGCCAAGGTCCGCGAGGTGCTGGCCCGCAAGGACGCCGGGATGCCGCAGTTCGTCCACGTCCACCCGCACGAGACGGTGGAGACCGCGATCTCGATCATGAGCGAGTACGGGGTCTCCCAGCTTCCGGTGATGAAGGCCGAGCCTCCGGTGATGGCCGCCGAGGTGGTCGGCGCCATCCGGGAAAAGGACCTGCTGGCGTCGCTGGTCCACGGCAACGCCAGCCCCGCCGACCCGGTGGAGGAGCACATGGCCGAGCCGCTGCCCATGGTCGGCGCCGGCGACCCGGTCAGCAAGGCCGTGGGGCTGCTGGAGAAGTCCGGCGCCGCCGTCGTCTTGGACTACGGCAAGCCCACCGGCCTGATCACCCGCCAGGACCTGCTGGCCTTCCTGGCGAGCTGAGCCGCCGGCGGGACGGCCAAGGCCCGTCCGGCGTGCCGGACGGGCCTTCGCAGGCCGCCTTGCGGATGCAGGCTGTGGGACGGGTCCGCCGGGCGGCGGGCCGGGACGCGGCGCAGGGGCCGGTTGGGCGGCTGGTGCCGGGCCGGCCGGGCCGCGCCCCGGCGGTCTTTCACACCCGCCCGGCCGCCTCGGGGGCCGGTTCCTCCCCGGCGGCCGGCACGGCCTTGGGCGTCTTGGGCTCGTCGCCGTGACCGGGCCACCAGGCCTTGTGCCCCAGCAGGGCGGTGATGCCGGGGACCAGGAAGATCGACATGACGAACGCCGACAGCGCGATGCCCAGCGCGATGGAAAAGCCCATCTGCTGCAGCATGGACACCGGGGCCAGCAGCATCACCGAGAAGGTGCCGGCCAGGATCAGCCCGGCGGCGGCCACGGTGGGGCCGCCGTGCTCGACGGCCAGGGCGGCGGCCCGGCGCGGCTCGTTGCCCTCCCGGGCCTCCTCGCGCAGCCGGGCGGTCATCAGGATGTTGTAGTCGGTGCCGATCGCCAGCACGAACAGGTACAGCATGATCGGCAGGTGGAAGATCTCCCCGGGCTGGTCCTTGAGGCCCTGGAAGACGTACACCGCCGAGCCCAGCGTGGCCGCAAAGCCCAGCAGCACCGCCGGGACCAGGTACAGCGGGGCGACCACCGAGCGCAGCAGGGCCAGCAGGATCAGCGCGATCAGCACCCCGGCGACCGGCAGGATCACCGACAGGTCGCGGTTGACCACCTTGTTGATGTCGCGGTAGATCGCGGTGGCGCCGCCCACCTTCACCTCGGTGCCCTGCGGGGCGATCTTGTGCACCGCCGGGCCCAGCTCGTCCTTGAGCAGGTTGATGGAGTCGTTGCTGTTGGGGTTGCCCTTCAAGATCAGGTTGACCCGTCCGACCGTGGGGTCGGTCTGGCTGATCTCGGCGGGCTGCACCGCGCCGACGCCCTCCAGCGACCCGGCCCGCTGCCCGAAGGCGTTCAGCTGCTCGGCGGTGAGCGGCCGTCCGTCGGTGGAGCGCACGATCACCTCCACCGGGGTGGTCTGCCCGGCCGGGAAGCCCTTGAGCATGTCCTTGGCGGCCTGGGCGGACTCGGTGTCCCGCGGGAAGCTGGCCTGGAAGTCGTAGTCGGACTTGAAGTTCAGCGAGCCGACCGCCAGTGCGCCCAGCAGCACGGCCGCGCCCAGGGCCACCGCGGCGGGCCGGCGGCCGACCAGCGCGCCCAGCCGGGCCGAGGCGGTGCCCTTGGGCTGCCTGCGCCACGACTTCGACGGCCAGAACACCGCGGTGCCCAGCAGCGACAGGATCGCCGGGAACAGCGTCAGCGAGGTGATGCCCATCGTCACCACGCCGATGGCCAGCGACGGACCCCAGGCGGCGAAGATCTCAAAGGAGGCCAGCATCAGCACCAGGAAGGTCACCGCGATCGCCGCGGCGGCCGAGGTGATCACCTCGCCGACCCGTTCCACCGCGCTGATCAGCGCGGTCTTCCTGTCCTCGCCGGCGCGCAGCCGCTCCCGGTAGCGGAACAGCAGGAACAGGTAGTAGTCGGCACCGATGCCGAACAGCACCACCGTCAAGATGATCTGCAGGCTGTCGTCGCCGGAGAAGTCCAGCAGCTTGGCGGCCGTCCCGATCAGGCCCATCGACACCTGCTCGGTGGCGGCGATCACGATGATCGGCAGCACCGCCGCCAGCGGCGCCCGGAAGATCAGCAGGATCAGCCCGATGATCAGCACGAAGGTGGCGATGCTGACGATCGCGAAGGACTGGGTGAAGGAGTCCTCGTTGTCGACGAACGTGGCGATCTCCCCCCCGACCTTGGCCTGCAGCGTGGGGCCGAGCACGCCGGGCAGGTCGGCGCGGATGTCCTTGATCGCCTGGGACTGCTTCTTGCCCTCCTGCTGACCGGCGACCAGCGACATCGGCACGGTGATCAGCTGGATCGACCTGTTGGGGGCCACCGCCTGCTCATTGGTGACGAACCCCTGGACGGTCGCGTACTTTTTGACGTTCGCCGTCATGGTCTGCGCGGCCTGCGCGATCTTCTCGCTGTCGGCCGGCGTGAGCGGCCGCCCGTCGGAGCGCTGCACCACGATCAGCGCGCTCATCTCGGCCTGCTGCGGGAACGCCCGCGCGGCGATCTCGGCTGCCTGCACCGACTCATACTCTGAGGGCAGGAACTCGCTCTGGTCGGATTCGGTCTTCAACGCGGGGGACAGCGCGATGATGGCGACGGCCGCGACCAGCCACGCCAGGATCGTCCACCACGGGTGTCTTACGACGACGCGCGCCAGTGCAGCGAACATCCGCGCCTTCCTTGAGTGGGGGGCATTGTGAACTACCCCAGTACGGTACGGGCGTGAACTTTTGCCCTGAGTCGGTCGATGCGGGGAAATCCGGTCTGATACCTGGGGTGGACGTCCTCCTCCTTCAGGAGGGCAGGACACCCGTTAGCCTCGTCTTTCATGGACGAGGACGTTCAACGGGGCTTTGAGACGCTGGCCATCCATGCCGGGCAGGAGCCCGACCCGACGACCGGCGCGGTGGTCCCGCCGATATATCAGGTGTCCACCTACAAACAGGACGGGGTGGGCGGGCTGCGCGGCGGCTACGAGTACAGCCGCTCGGCCAACCCGACCCGCACGGCGCTGGAGGAGTGCCTGGCGGCGCTGGAGGGCGGGGTGCGCGCCCTGGCGTTCGCCTCCGGCCTGGCCGCCGAGGACACCCTGCTGCGCACCATCTGCGCGCCCGGGGACCACATCATCGCCCCCAACGACGCCTACGGCGGCACCTACCGGCTGTTCTCCAAGGTCTACGAGCGGTGGGGCGTGACCTGCGACCCGGTGCCGCTGGGGGATCTGGAGGCGGTGCGGGCGGCCGTCCGCGAGGGGGTCACCAAGGCGATCTGGGTGGAGACCCCGACCAACCCGCTGCTGGGCATCGCCGATATCGCGGCGCTGGCGGCCATCGCGGTCGAGGCCGGGGCGCTGCTGGTGGTCGACAACACCTTCGCCTCCCCCTACCTGCAGCAGCCGCTGACGCTGGGCGCCCACGTGGTGGTGCACTCCACCACCAAGTACCTGGGCGGGCACTCCGACGTGGTCGGCGGGGCGCTGGTGACCTCCGACGCCGAACTGGGGGAGCGGCTGGCCTTCCACCAGAACGCCATGGGCGCCATCGCCGGGCCGTTCGACTCGTGGCTGACGCTGCGCGGCATCAAGACGCTGGGCGTGCGGATGGACCGGCACTGCGCCAACGCCGCGGCGGTGGTGAAGCTGCTCACCGAGCACCCGGCGGTACGGCAGGTGCTCTACCCGGGACTGCCCGACCACCCCGGGCACGACATCGCCGTCAAGCAGATGCGGGCCTTCGGCGGGATGGTCTCGTTCCGGATGGACTCCCCGGAGGCGGCGCTGCGGGTGTGCGAGCGCACCAAGGTGTTCACCCTCGGCGAGTCGCTGGGCGGCGTGGAGTCCCTCATCGAGCATCCGGCGAAGATGACGCACGCCTCGGCGGCCGGTTCCCCGCTGGAGGTCCCCGCCGACCTGGTGCGCCTGTCGGTGGGCATCGAGAGCGTCGAGGATCTGCTGGCCGATCTGAGACAGGCTCTAGGGTGAGGTGTCTCCTACCGCAAGGCCACACCGTCCTGCCCAGCCGATGCCGCAGAAGGTGTGATCTTGGGTCGAAGTGGACCAAAATCTCAGCGCGGTTGCGCTAGGTTTCCTCCCCGGAGGTGGCATTGGTGCGAAAGGTGCTGGTGTGCGGGACGGCGCTCGCCGTGGCCTCGCTGTCCGGTGCGGTCGTTCCAGCCGGTGCATGGGCGCAACCCGAGCCCGCCGGGAGCGGCACGCCCACCACATCCGGCAGCCCCGCCGCCCCCGCACCGTCGGAGCCCGTGGCGACGCCCGACGGCTCCAGCGCACCGGTTGAGCCGAGCGGCGGCGGCATCACCGCACGCGCCGTCATGGTGACCCCGCCGCCGCCGAACACCGCCACCTACTCCTACGGGGAGGGGCCCCGCCGGCAGCTGGACGTCTACTGGCGCACCCCCGATGCCTCCGCCGGCCCGGACGCCCAGGCGGCCCGGCCCGGCGTGCTGGTCCTGCACGGCGGCTACTGGATGGCCGGGGACAAGCGGTCCTGGCGGTACATCGCCCGCAAGCTGACCAGCCGGGGCTATGTGGTCTTCGCCGCCAACTACAGCCTCGTCCCCCACGAGCAGTGGCCCACCCAGCGCCGGGACGTGCGGGCCGCGCTGCGGTACGTCAAGAACAACGCCCACCTGTGGAACCTGGACCCCACGCGCATCGTGGTGCTGGGGTCCTCGGCGGGCGGTCACCTGGCCACCCAGCTCGGCACCCACGGCCGGGGCGCCCAGAGCGTGCGCGGCGTGGTGGCCCTCTCGCCGGTGGTCTCGCTGCAGCGGGCCTACCACGACGGCGGCGAGCTGGGCGCCGACGCCTCCCGGGTCAAGCTCCGGCAGGCGGTGCGGCTGCTGGTGGGGTGCGACCCGCAGGAGGAGGACGCCGAGCCCGAGTGCCTGGAGCGGGTGGAGGACGCCACGCCGGTCACCCACGCCGGCCCCGGGGACGCCCCCATGCTGCTGGTGCACGGCACCGAGGAGTTCGTCCCGGTCGAGCACTCCGAGGAGCTGGCCGGGGCGCTGCAGGCCGGCGGGGTGCCGGCGACGGTGCGCACCGTCGCCGGCCCGGCGCACGGCGGGGAGCTGCTGCGCGACGAGTCGACCCAGGAGGCGGTCTTCTCCTGGATCGACTCGGTCGCCAAGGAGTGAGCCGCCCGGCCGGTCAGCCGTACCAGATCATCAGCAGCAAGGTCACCACCCACAGCAGGCCGATCACCCCGGAGATGGCCGCGATCCGGCCCCGCTCCACCTGGGCGACCTCCTGCCGCGCAGCGGCGGTCTTCTCCTGCGCGCCCGCCTGGGCCTCCCCGGCCGCGGCGTCCCCGGCGGCGGCCGCCTCCAGCAGGTGAGCGGCCTTGCGCTGGTCGCGCTCCACCAGCAGCAGCAGGACCAGCGACACCAGGAACAGCGTCATGGACGCCGACAGCCACGCCTCGGCGAACCGTCCCCGCGACAGGAACAGCCCGAACAGGAAGACGCCCAGCGCCAGCATCCCGTACAGGCGGGTGATCCGGTTCAGGTAGCGCAGCACCGTCACGTTGCCCTGCCGGATGTAGCGGGGCGTGGACATGATCGCGGCGGTCAGCGGCCCCAGCGCGAATATCGCGAAACCCACGTGGAGGAACAGCAGCAGTTGATCGGCGGTCGACATGGCGATGACCTTACCCAGCCGCCGGCCGCCCCCACGGGCAGGTCCCTCATCCCCGGCGCATCCGCAGGTAGTCGCTGACCACGTACTCGCCGAGCCGGCCGGCCTCGGGGGCGAACACCCGGCCTCCGTTGCGCCGGGCGACCTCCTCCACGAACGACACCAGCCGGGGGTCGTCGGCCAGCATGAACACGTTCAAGGTGGCGCCGCGCCGGGTCATCTTGTCGATCTCGGCCAGCGTCAGCGTCAGCGTCTGGCGGGAGGGCGGGTAGTCGAACAGCGAACGGCCGTTGGGCTGCAGGTGGGCGGTGGGCTCGCCGTCGGTGACCACCAGCACGATCGGCTCGAAGTCCGGGTGCCGGTCCAGGTGCCGTCCGGCCAGCATCAGCGCGTGGTGCAGATTGGTGCCCTGCACCATGTCCCAGTCCAGCGCGGCCATCTCGGTGGGACGCAGCACCCGGGCGTAATTGGAGAACCCGATGATCTGGATGGCGTCCTGCGGGTACTTGCCGGTGACCAGCGAGTGCAGCGCCAGCGCCGTCTGCTTGGCCGCCCCCCACGCGCCGCGCAGCACCATCGAGTACGACAGGTCCACCAGCAGGCACACCGCCGCCGCGGTGCGCCGCTCGGTCTCCAGCACCTCGAAATCGTCCACGCTGAGCTTGACCGACCGGTCGCCGGTGGGGTTCTGGGCGTTGCGCCGGATGGCGTTGCCGACCGTGCGGACCACATCCAGCGGCTGCTCGTCGCCGAACCGCCAGGGACGTGAGGAGCCGGTCAGCTCCCCGGCCTGCCCGGCGTCGCGCTGGTCGTGGTCGCCGCGCCGGCCCCCCTCCAGGTGGGAGAACACCCGGCGCAGCGCGGTCTCGCCCAGCCGGCGCACCGCCTTGGGGGTCAGCTCCAGCCGGCCGCCACTGCGCTGCAGGTAGCCCTGGCGTTCCAGCTCTTTTTCGATGCGGCGCAGCTCGGCCAGGTCGTCGACCGCCTGGCGGCCCAGCGCCCGGCGCACCGCCTCCTCGTCGATGTCGTCCAGGCTGGCGCCCGGATAGTCCTGCGCCAGCGCAGCCTCCAGCTCGGCCAGGTCCGCCAGCTCCGCCAGCGCGGCGGTGGCGTCGCTGACGCTCAGCGGGTCCGAGCCGCTCATCCGCTCCGGGGTCCCCCAGCCCAGGTCGGGGCGGCGGGCCCGCAGCGCCTCGCCCAGCCGGGTCATCTCCATCGCCAGCCCGGCGTCCTCCATCACCTGCGCCATCAGCGCGGCCAGCTCCTGGCGCTGCTCGGGGCTCAGCGAGGCCAGCAGCCGGTCCATCGCCGCCGCCCGCCGGGCCAGCGAGTCGACCAGCTCCTCCAGGTTGCGCGGGTTGTCGGGGAAGAAGTCCCCGTACTCGCGCATGAAGTTCGCAAAGTCCTCCTGGGTGTGCTCGCCGCGGGCGTCGGCGTCGAGCATGTCGTTCAGCGCGGCCATCATGTCCCGGACCCGCTGCATGGCCTGCGGGTCGGGGTTGGCCAGCGCCTGCCGCATGCCCTGGAACTGGGCGTCCAGCACGTCGCGCCGCAGCAGGTCCTTCAGCTGCTCGAAGGTGGCGCGGGCGGCCGGCGATCGCCAGTCGTAGTCGCTCAGCCGCCGGATCGCCTGGGCGGTGTCGGACGGCAGCGCGTCCAGTTCGGCCTCGCGCATGCGCGCCTCGTCGCTGGGGTCGGGGAACAGCTCGGCCCGTTCCTGCCCGATGGCGGTGTCCAGCAGCGCCCGCGCCTGCTCCAGGACGCCGTCCAGCCGTCCCCGCTCGCGCAGCTCCCGCCGCCGCTGCCGCACCTGCCGCAGCAGCTCATCCAGGCCGCGCCGGGCCCGCCGGTCCCGGCCGCCCGGCAGTCCGCGGCGCAGCAGCGCGCGCAGCGCCTCGCCGGGGCTGGAGCCCTCCAGCACCGAATCGCCCATGGCGTCCAGCGCCGAGCGGATGTCATAGGGCGGCTCCAGTGGGTCCGGGCCGCCTTGGTAGGCGCCGTATCGGTATCGGCTCATGGCCACATCCCTGTCTTGTGCGGGCGTTCGCGGTGCTCTCCGGCCGCGGCTCGGACGAGCTGCGGCCTCAGGTGCGGTAGGTGGCCGTCCCGTCCCCGCCGGGGGAGACGTCCTTGGACAGCCGGCGGGTCAAAAACAGCCCTTCCAGCGCGAACTCCAGCGCGGCGGCGGCCTGGCCGGGCGACTCCCCGGACATGCCCAGCCGCTGCACCAGCTTGGCCAGCCCGGGCACCGGGCCGATGCGGCGCAGCAGCTCGGTGGCCGGGACCAGCTCACCGGACTCCACGGTCTGCCCGGAGTCGAACTTCTCCAGCAGCCCGCTCAGGTCGGCGCCGCCCAGCGTGCGGCGGTAGGTCTCGGCGACGGCCCGGCGCAGCAGGTGCTCCAGCACCTCCTGCTCGCGGCCCTCCTCGCTGACCTCGAACTCCACCTTGCCCATCACCGCGGGCACCACCGCCGGCACGTCGCACACCCGCGCCACCGCCTCGTCCTCCCCGGCCAGCGCGGCCCGGCGCAGGGCGCCGGCGGCGATGGTCTCCGCCCCGGCGATGGCGAAACGCGCCGACACCCCCGAGCGGGAGTCCACCGCGGGCGACTCGCGCACCAGGCGGGTGAAGCGGGCCATCACCTCCAGCAGGTGGTCGGGCACCTGGGCGTTCAGCTCGGCGACCGCCGCCTCCTGGCGGATCAGCTCCAGCTCCGTCTCCAGCGTCAGCGGGTAGTGGGTGCGGATCTCGGCGCCGAAGCGGTCCTTGAGCGGGGTGATGATCCGGCCGCGGTTGGTGTAGTCCTCGGGGTTGGCGCTGGCCACCAGCAGCACATCCAGCGGCAGCCGCAGCGCGTACCCGCGGATCTGCACATCCCGCTCCTCCAGCACGTTCAGCAGCGCCACCTGGATGCGCTCGGCCAGGTCGGGCAGCTCGTTGACGGCGAAGATGCCGCGGTTGGTGCGCGGCACCAGCCCGAAGTGCACCGTCTCCGGGTCGCCCAGGGTGCGGCCCTCGGCCACCTTGATCGGGTCCACGTCGCCGATCAGGTCGCCGACGCTGGTGTCGGGGGTGGCCAGCTTCTCCCCGAACCGCTCCTCCCGGTGCTTCCAGGTCACCGGCAGCTCATCGCCCAGCTCGGCGGCCAGCCGCCGGCAGCGCACGCACACCGGCGCGTACGGGTGGTCGTTGATCTCGCAGCCGGCCACCACCGGCGTCCACTCGTCCAGCAGGGTGACCAGGGTGCGGATCAGACGGGTCTTGCCCTGGCCGCGTTCACCCAGCAGCACCAGGTCGTGCCCGGCCAGCAGCGCCCGCTCCAGGTGCGGCAGCACCGTCTCGTCGAACCCGACGATGCCCGGAAAGCGCTCCTGCCCGGATCTGAGGCGCTCCAGCAGGTTGCTTCTGATCTCTTCCTTCACCGAGCGGTGCCGGTGACCGGTGGCGCGCAGGGCGCCCACGGTGGTGTCGGCGGGCGCGGCTTCATTCTTCGTCATGGACACGAGATCGACAGTACGTCGCCGATGCGAGCACTCGCACCTGCCCGGGGAGGGAAATCCACGCGCCGCCGGGCGCCGGATCCTTGGGTACCCCGCATCGCAGCGGGGAGAATCGAGGAATGAGCCCTCAAATCCAGGGACAGCGCAAGGGAGGGGAGGGCGATGGCACGCTTCGGTGATGGCCTGGCTCTCGGACCCGATCTGATCGGCGCCGCGGAGTCGGCCGTCAAGCAGGCGCTGGAGCCGCTGAGCGCGCCCCCCGACCTGGTGTGCGTGTTCCTCGCCTGCGAGGACGTCGGCGCGGTGGGGGAGGCGGCCCGCCGGGCGATGCGGGTGGCCGACGCCGCCGGCGCCCGCCTGGTGATCGGCTGCAACGGCAGCGGGGTGATCGGCGGCGACCGCGGCGTGGAGGAGACCAGCGCGGTGAGCGCGTGGGCGGGGGTGCTGCCGGGTGCGCACCTGGAGCCGTTCCGGCTGGAGACGCTGCGCGCCGAGGACCGGCTGGTGGTGGTCGGCATGCCGGAGGGCAGCGACGAGGACGTGGTCGCCGTGCTGCTGGCCGACCCCTACTCCTTCCCGGTGGACGCCTTCGTCGAGCGTTCCGAGGAGGCGCTGCCCGGGCTGCCGATGGTGGGCGCGCTGGCCGGCGGGCAGGGCGCCGGACGCACCCGGCTGCTGCTGGACGGGGAGGTCTACGACGACGGGGCGGTCGGCGTGGTGCTGGGCGGCCCGATCAGCGCGGCCACCGTGGTCAGCCAGGGGGCCCGCCCCATCGGCCCGGACATGGTGGTCACCAAGGCCGACGAGAACGTGCTGTATGAGCTGGCCGGCACCCCGGCGCTGGAGAAGCTGGAGCAGATCGTGCTCGCCCTCCCGGAGGAGGAGCAGCAGATGGCCTCCCAGGGGCTGCTGATCGGCGTGGCCATGGACGAGTACGCCGAGCAGCACGAGCACGGCGACTTCCTGGTGCGCGGGGTGGTCGGCGCCGACGCCGACACCGGGGCCATCGCCATCGGGGACGTGGTGGAGGTCGGCCGGACCGTCCGTTTCCAGGTCCGCGACGCCGAGGCCGCCGAAGAGGACCTGACCGCGCTGCTGCAGCGCTTCGACCTCAAGCCCGTGGAGGGGGCGCTGCTGTTCTCCTGCAACGGACGGGGCCGGGCGATGTTCCCCGACTCCGACCACGATGTGAAGCTGCTGCGCCGCACCTTCGGCCCGGCCGGGGTCGGCGGGTTCTTCGCCGCCGGTGAGATCGGCCCGGTCTCCGGCCGCAACCACGTGCACGGCTTCACCGCCTCCATCCTCGCCTTCGGCCCGGCGGCGGTCTCCTGATGGGCCAGGAGCACGACGCGCCGGTGCTGGCGGTGGACATCGGCGGGACCAAGCTGGCCGCCGCGCTGGTGGACCCGGAGGGGCGGATCACCCACTACGACCGGATCGCCACCCCGGCCGACCCGGACCCGCGGGTGCTGTGGCGCACCCTGGAGTCCCTGCTGGACAAACTGCTGGCCGAGGCGGGCTGCCCGCAGCCGGCCGGGGTCGGGGTGGGCTGCGGCGGGCCGATGCGCTGGCCGTCGGGGGAGGTCTCCCCGCTCAACATCCCCGCCTGGCGGGACTTCCCGCTGCGGCGGCGGCTGCGCGCCCGCCACCCGGATCTGCCGGTGCGCGTCCACAACGACGCGATCTGCGTGGCGGTCGGCGAGCACTGGCGGGGCGCCGGACGCGGCTATGACAACGTGCTGGGCATGGTGGTCTCCACCGGCGTCGGCGGCGGGTTGGTGCTGGGCGGCCGGCTGATCGACGGCGCCAGCGGCAACGCCGGGCACATCGGGCACGTGGTGGTCGACCCGCAGGGGCCGCCGTGCGAGTGCGGCGGCCGGGGCTGCCTGGAGGCGGTCGCCCGCGGCCCCGGCCTGGTCGCCTGGGCGCAGCGCCAGGGCTGGCGGCCCGGCCAGGCCGGGGTGAGCGGGGTCGAGCTGGCCGAGGACGCCCGGCTGGGACACCCGGTGGCCGGCGCCGCGCTGCAGCGGGCCGGGCGGGCGCTGGGGGTCGCCATCGCCTCGGCGATGCACCTGTGCGACCTGGAGGTGGTCGCGATCGGCGGCGGGCTGGCGCAGTGCGGGCCGCTGTTGTTCGACCCCCTGCAGGAGGCCCTGCGGGAGCACGCCCGCATGGAGTTCGCCCGCCGGGTGCAGGTGGTGCCCGCCGCGCTGGGGCAGACCGCCGGGCTGGTCGGCGCCGCCGCCCTGATCCTGGCCGGCGACCGCTACTGGAACGCCGACTGAACGGCCCCACCGGCCCGGCGCGGCCTGACCGCCGGGCTTACACTGCCCCAATGGCACTGGTCGGTGCACGGCGGGTCGAGGAGGCCCGGGAGCTGCTGCGCGGGGTGGTCACCGAGACCCCGCTGCTGCACTCGCGGGCGCTGTCGCAGATCGTGGGCGGCCCGGTGCTGCTCAAGTGCGAGAACCTGCAGCGCACCGGCTCGTTCAAGGCACGCGGCGCCTATGTGCGCATCGCCCGGCTCACCGAGGCCGAACGATCCCGCGGCGTGGTCGCGGCCAGCGCCGGCAACCACGCCCAGGGGGTGGCGCTGGCGGCGTCGCTGCTGGGCTGCAAGGCCACCGTCTTCATGCCGCAGGGCGCCCCGCTGCCCAAGATCGCCGCCACCCGGTCCTACGGCGCCGAGGTGCTCTTTCCCGGGCCCGGCGTGGACGAGTGCCTGAGCGCCGCCCGCCGTCACGCCGATGCGCACGGCGCGGTGCTGATCCACCCGTTCGACCATCCGGACGTCATCGCCGGCCAGGGCACCATCGCCCTGGAGATCCTGCGGGCGCGTCCCGACGTGCGCACCATCGTCACCGCGGTCGGCGGCGGCGGGCTGATCTCCGGCCTGGCCGTGGCCGCCAAGGCGGCGCGCCCCGACATCAAGATCATCGGGGTGCAGGCCAAGCGCGCCGCGGCCTTCCCCCCGTCGCTGGCCGCCGGGCGTCCCGTGCGCATCCGGCCCGGCCCCACCATGGCCGACGGCATCGCCGTGGGCAGTCCCGGCGAGCTCACCTTCGCCCTGGTCCGCGAGCTGGTCGACGCCGTGGTGACGGTCACCGAGGAGTCCATCTCCCAGGCCCTGCTGTTGTGCCTGGAGCGTGCCAAACAGGTGGTGGAGCCCGCCGGCGCCGCCGGGGTGGCCGCGATCCTGGAGCACTCCTACGCCTTCGAGCCCCCGGTTGTGGCCGTCCTGTCCGGCGGCAACATCGACCCTTTGCTGCTGTCGAAGGTGCTGCGCCACGGGCTGGCCGGCGCCGGCCGCTACCTGGTCGTGCGGGTCCGGCTCCCCGACCGGCCCGGCGCCCTGGTCACCTTGCTGAGCGAGCTGGCCGAGCTGGGCGCCAACGTGCTGGACGTCATGCACGAGCGGGTCGCCGCCCGGCTCCACGTGGAGGAGGCCGAGGTCCTGCTCCACCTGGAGACCCGCGGGCCCGACCACTGCCAGGAGGTCCTCGGCCGGCTGCGCGCCAAGGGCCACGCCCTCAAGCTCGGCTGAAAAGGAGACCGGGCGTGCCCGCCGGGCGCGCCCGGTCGGCCGGTCACAGGGACGGCTTGCCGGTGGTGAAGATCCACTTGGTGAACAAGGCGTCGATCTGCTTGGCGTTGCCGTACCGCTTGGCGTGGGCGACGAAGTCGGCGGTGGTGACGGTGCCGTTGCGGTTCTTGCGGTACCAGTCCCGCAGGAGCCGGAAGAACTTCTTGTCGCCGACGGTCCTGCGGAGCACGTGCAAGGTCATGGCGCCGCGGTCGTAGACGGCGTGGGCGTACAGGTCGTCACGGCCGGGGTCGGCGACCTTGACCTGCCACAGCTCGTTGCCGGCGGGGGTGGCGTAGACCTCATCGAAGATCTGCTGGGCGGTCTGGCCGCCGGACTGCTCGCTTTGCAGCCACTCGGCGTAGGTGGCGAAGCCCTCGTTGAGCCAGATGTGCCGCCAGCTCCCGGGGGTGACGCTGTTGCCGAACCACTGGTGGCCGATCTCGTGGGCGACCAGGGCGGCGCTGGGGTTGACGCCGGGACGGCCCCGGCGGTCGTAGACCGGGCGGCCCTGGGTCTCCAGCGCGTAGCCCACCCCGATGGCGTCCACGATGCCGCCGGTGGACCCGAAGGGGTAGCGGCCGAAGACCTTCGAGCCCCAGTCGGTGATGTCGGCGGTCAGCTTGTGGAAGGCCGCGCCCTGCCCGGGGGCGGTGTCGAGGTTCTTGTCGATGGCGGTGATGTTGGGCACGCCCTTGGGGGTCCTGCCCCAGGTGATGTTGTACTCGCCGATCGCGACCATGGCCAGCTCGCTGGCCATGGGCTGCGGCATCCGCCAGCGCCAGGTGGTCAGCCCGCCGGCGGTCCGCCGTCCGGCGAAGTCGCCGTTGGCCAGCGCCTGCAGCCCGCTCGGCACGGTGATCGCGAAGCTGTAGGACGCCTTGTCGGCGGGGGTGTCGTTGACCGGCATCCAGGTGGCGGTGCCGGTCGGCTGGTTGACCGCCACCGCCCCGTCGTCGGTGGCCACCCAGCCGGAGGTGCCCAGCGCCGGGTCGTCGACCCGCTTGGGGACCCCCGAGTAGGCGACCGTGACGGTGAAGCGCTTGCCCTTGGGCAGGCCCTTCTTCGGGGTGATCACCAGTTCCTGGGCGCCGGTCCGCGTGAAGGCGGCCCGCTTGCCGTCGACGGTGACCGAGTGCACCTTCAGCGGGCCGAGGAAGTCGAGGTTGAACCGCGACAGGTGCTGGGTGGCCTTCGCCTTGATGCGGGTGGTGGCCTTGATGCTCTTGTCGGAGGGCTCATAACGCAGCTTCACGTCGTAGTGGGCCACGTCATAGCCGCCGTTCCCCATGTCGGGGAAGTACGGGTCGCCGACCCCCGGGGCGCCCGGAGTGAATTTCGGCGCCGCGTTCGCCGGGGTCGCCGACGCCACCAGCCCGGCGGCCGTCGCCACCGCCACGGCCGCCAGCGCTGCGCCTTTGCGTGTCCTCACCGGGTTGGACGTCACCATGAGCTACAAGCTCGCAGCGCGGCGACGGCCGGACAAGCGCGATTTCGTTGCGATTGAGCAAGGACGTTCGCGGCGATCGAACAAGGACGCCCGGCGGCCGGTGCGCCGCCGGGCGGAGATCACCACTTCTTGGGCTTGCCCTTGCTGTAGAGCCAGACCTTGAACAGCTGGTCCAGCTGCTTGCCGGATTCCTTTTCGGCCAGCGCGATGAAGTCGGCGGTTCCCGCGTTGCCGTGCCGGTACTGGGTGGTCCAGGCCCGCAGGATGCGGAAGAACGTCCGGTCGCCGACCTTCTTGCGCAGCGCGTGCACGGTCATCGCGCCGCGGATGTAGACCGAGTCGCCGAACAGCTTGTTGCGTCCGGGCCGCCCCGGCGGCGGGCTGAAGATCGCCGACGAGGCGGGCTGCTTGTAGTAGCTGCGGAAGATCTGCTCGGCGCTCTTGCCCCGGTGCTGCTCCCGCCACAGCCACTCGGCGTAAGAGGCCAGCCCCTCGTTGAGCCAGATGTCCTGCCACCGCTTGAGGCTGACGCTGTTGCCGAACCACTGGTGGGCCATCTCGTGGACGATGAAGTTCATCCGCGGCGTGATCCCCGCGTACACCGGGCGGCTCTGGGTCTCCAGCGCGTACTTCAGCTTCGGGTCGTCGATGACGCCGCCGGCGGTGGTGAACGGGTAGGGGCCGAACGTCTTCGACAGCCAGGCCAGCGCCTTCTTGGTGGAGCGGTGGAGCCTGGCGGCGTGGCGCCGGTAGCGCGGGTCCACGGCGGTGATGACGGGGATGCCGTCGGCCTCGCTGCGGGTGACCTTGAATTTGCCGATCGCCACCAGGGCCAGGTAACTGGCCATCGGGGACGGCTCGGACCAGGTGTAGGTGCTGGTCTTGGCGCGGTGCACCGGCTTGGACGGCCGGCCGTTGGCGATGACGGTCAGCCCCTTGGGCACGGTCACCCGGAAGGTGTAGGTGGCCTTGTCTAGCGGGTGGTCGTTGACCGGCATCCACGCGGGCGTGCCGTCCGGCTGGGAGAGCGTGACGACGCCGTCCCGGGTGCGGATCCAGCCGTAGGTGCCCAGCGACTTGTCGGTGCGCGAGCCGGGGCCGCCGGCGTAGCGGACCCGCACGGTGAACACCTGGCCGCGGCGCAGCGCCACCGCGGGGGTGATCAGCAGGTCCTGGCCCCGGCGCTGGAAGGTGGCGCGGCGGTCGTCGACCTCGACCTCTTTGATCTTGGGGCCGCGGAAGTCCAGGGACAGGCCGGACAGGTCCTGGGTGGCGCGGGCGGTCATGGTCACCACGGCGGAGGCGGACCGGTTGCGCCGGTAGTCGAGGACGACGTGGTAGTGCAGGGCGTCGTAGCCGCCGTTGCCCATATGGGGAAAGTACGGGTCGCCGATCCCCCGCGCGCCGTTCCTGGGGTAGTGGGCGGACGCCGAAGGGGCGAGCCCGCTCCCGGTCGACTGCGCGGTGGCGGTGCCCCCGCTGGAGGCCGACAGCGCCAGGGCCGTGGTGACGGCCGCCAGGGCGGTGATCTTGAAGTGGATCTTGCCGTGCGGAGTGTGGGCGTTCACGCGCCCCACTGTGTCAATTACTCAGCGTCTCGGTTAAGTTGCCTTCCGTGACTTTGATGATCCCTGACATCCCGTTCACCCGGGCCAGACGCCGATCTGGGCGGGGTTTACCGGGGCGGGCGGGTGCGCCCGTACAGCCACGCCTGGAAGAAGGAGTCCAGCTGCTGCCCGGAGACCCGCTCGGCCACCTCGATGAACTGCTCGGTGGTGGCGTTGGAGTGCCGGTACTCGGCCGTCCAGGTCTTGAGGATCTTGAAGAAGGTTTCGTCGCCGACCTTCTTGCGCAGCGCGTGCAGCGTCATCGCGCCCCGGTTGTAGACGGCGTCGGAGCTGAACATGTTCTCCCGGCCGGGGTCGCCGGTGGGGATGCCCCACAGCTCCTCCCGGTCGGCCTGCTGGTACAGCGCGTCGAACTCCTGCTGCGGGTCCACGCCGTGGGCCTTCTCGGCCCACAGCCACTCGGCGTAGGTGGCGAAGCCCTCGTTGAGCCAGATGTCCTTCCAGCGGGTGACGCTGACGCTGTCGCCGAACCACATGTGCGCCAGCTCGTGGGCGACGATCCCCTCGCTGGCGCCGAAGGACCCGTACACCGGGCGGGTCTGGGTCTCCAGCGCAAAGCCCACATCGGCGTTGTCGACCAGCCCGCCGGTGGAGGAGAACGGATACGGCCCGAACAGCTTGGTGAACTCGTGGGTGATCTCGGCGTTCTTGGCGTGGAAGTCCTCCAGGTCGGTGGTGCGCACCGTCGGGTCGACGGCGGTGATGACGGGGATGCCGCCGGCCGTCTTGCCGGTGCGCACATCGAACCGGCCCACCGTGACCGTGGCCAGGTAGGGGGCCATGGGCTCCTTGACCCGCCAGGTCACCGGGGCGGCCGCCTGCCGGCGCCGCAGCAGGACCGGCTGAACGCCCGCGCCCGCGCCGTCGCCGGGGAGCAGCGATCCGTCGGTGCGCCGGTTGCCGCCGGGGCCGCGCTGCAGGCCGGGCAGGCCGCCGTCCGGCTCGCCGTTGGCGATGGCGGTCAGCCCCTCGGGCACCTTCACTCGGAACTCGAAGGTGGCCTTGTCGCTGGGGTGGTCGTTGGCCGGGAACCAGGTGTGCGCCCCGCTGGGCTGGCAGGCCACGAACACCCCGTCAGAGGTGCGCACCCACCCGTAGACGCCCAGCGGCGGCTTGGACACCGGCTGCGGCGTCCCCGAATACCGCACCGTCACGCTGAAGGAGGCGCCCTTGGCCAGCGGCTGCGCCGGGGAGATGATCAGCTCGGCGCCCTCGTGCTCGTAGCGGGCCGGTGCGCCGTCGACCTTGACCTCGGAGACGGTCAGCCCGGCCAGGTCGAGGTTGAACCGGCTCAGCCGCTGGGTCGCCTTGGCGGTGATGTCGGCGGTGGCGGTCAGCTCCGGGGAGCCTCCGGGGCGGATGTCCAGGTCCAGCTTGTAGTGCTGGACGTCGTAGCCGCCGTTGCCGTCCCCGGGCACATAGTCGTCCCCGGCGCTGTCGGCTCCGTGCGGGCCGGTCGCCGGAGGAGCCGTGGGGGCCGGGACGGTCCGGGACGGCTGGGCGTTCTCGCCGCCGTCCAGCGTGACCTGGCAGGCGGCCAGCGAGCCCGCCAGGGCGAGCGCCATGGCTCCGCGCAGGGCGGCGCGGGGGGCCTGCGGAGGTGCAATGCGGGAGTTTCCGGCCGTCGTCACGAGCACAGCCTAGACGGCCGGGCCCGCGCCTTCGGTGACCGAGCGGCATGTGGCGGCATGCGGCCAAGCGGCGCGTCACGCCGCTCAGCGTCCGGCGTAAGGATCGGGCGCGCCCGGTTCGATCTTGCGCACCACGGTTTGGGCGACCTTGTCGTGCAGGGCCTGCCTGCGGTCGTCCCACAGGATCCACGCCACGTCCAGGAAACCGATGCAGCCGCACAGGCCGCCCAGCACGGTGAAGAACGCCGCCCGGCCCGCCGCCTGCCCCTGGGTGACCGGACCGCCGTCGGCGGCCCGGACGACCTGGATGCCCAGCACCTGCTTGCCGAGCGTGCGGCCCCATTTGTACGTCGTCAGCCAGTAGTACAGGAAGGCGATGACGATGCTGAGGAAGTTGGCGACCCACTGGCCGGTCGGCAGGTACCCGGTCTCCCCGCCGGGGGTGCGGAACACCCGGCCGTAGTCGATGAACGGGAAGGTCACCAGCCCGATGACGGCGGCCAGCAGGATCAGGTCGATGAGCGCCGCGCCCAGCCGCGCCCACCGGCCGGCCAGCCCTGCGGCCGGGTCCCGATACTCCCATGGCGATCCCGGATGGCCCGGGTAGTGACCGCCGTACGGCGGAGGCCACCCGCCCCCGCCGTAGGGGCCGGGCGGCTGGTCCTGCGGCGGCTTCCAGAAGCGGTCCCCGGGGGAGGGGCCCTGTGGCGGCTGCGTCATAGGGTGAAAGTGGACATTCACCCGCCGGGCAAACCCCTCCCCGCCCCGATGAGGACCGATCTTTAACGCGGGCCGGTCACAAATTTCCGCGCCGCGCCTGCTCCCGCTCGATGGCCTCGAACAAAGCCTTGAAGTTGCCCTTGCCGAACCCCATGGAGCCGTGCCGCTCGATCAGCTCGAAGAACACGGTGGGCCGGTCCTGGACCGGGTGGGTGAAGATCTGCAGCAGGTAGCCGTCCTCGTCCCGGTCCACCAGGATGCGGCGCTTGCGCAGCTCCTCCACCGGGACGCGGACCTCGCCGATCCGGGCGCGCAGCTCGGGGTCGTCGTAGTAGGAGTCGGGGGTGTCCAAAAACTCCACCCCGGCGGCCTTCATCTGGTCTACCGCGGCCAGGATGTCGTTGGTGGCCAGCGCGATGTGCTGCACGCCGGGCCCGCCGTAGAACTCCAGGTACTCCTGGATCTGGGACTTGCGGGGCCCGTCGGCCGGCTCGTTGATGGGGAATTTGACCTTGCGCGTGCCGTCGGCCACCACCTTGGACATCAGCGCCGAGTACTCGGTGGCGATGTCGTCGCCGATGAACTCGGCCATGTCGGTGAAGCCCATCACCCGGTGGTAGAAGTCGACCCACTCGTCCATCCGCTCGACGTTGCCGACGCAGTGGTCGATGGCCTGGAAGTAGCGCCGCTTCGGCGGCTCCACGATCGGGTCGGCGGCCACGTAGCCCGGCAGGTAGGGGCCGGAGTAGTTGGACCGGTCGACCAGGGTGTGGCGGGTCTCGCCGTAGGCGGCGATGGCGGCCAGGTGCACCTTGCCGTGCTCGTCCTCCAGCGTGTAGGGCTCTTCCAGGCCCCGGGCCCCGGCCGCGACGGCGTGCTCGTAGGCGGCCTCGACGTCGGGCACCTCGATCGCCAGGTCCACCACCCCGTCGCCGTGCTCGGCGACATGGCGGCCCAGGTCGGTGCCGGCCCGCACCGGGCCGCGCAGCACGAACCGCACGCTGCCGGACTCCAGCACGTGGGCGGCCTCGTCGGGGCACCCGGTCTCCGGGCCGCGGTAGGCCACCCGGCGCATCCCGAACGCGGTCGAGTAGTAATGCGCGGCCTGCCGGGCGTTCCCGACGGCGAAGACCACGGCGTCCATGCCTTTGACAGGAAATGCGTCGCTCATGGCGCCAAATGTCCGCTCGGAATACAGGCTGCGCAAGAGTTACGTGGAATGCTGGACAATATGCATAGCGTCAGACGGAAATGATCAGACGATCTGTACAGTCTGACCACCGTTTGGAGGCCGCTCGTGGCGATCGACGAACTGGACCGGCGGGTGATCGAGCTGTTCACCGCCGAACCCCGCATCGGGGTGCTGGAGGCGTCCCGGCGGCTGGGCGTGGCCCGCGGCACCGTGCAGGCCCGGCTGGACCGGCTGGCCAGGGACGGGGTGATCTGCGGATTCGGGCCCCAGATCGACCCGGTGGCGCTGGGCTATACGGTGACCGCCTTCGTCACGTTGCAGATCCGGCAGGTCGGCGGGCACGACCCGGTGGCCGAGCGGCTGAGCGCCATCCCCGAGGTGATGGAGGCGCACACCATCACCGGGACCGGGGACATGCTGTGCCGCATCGTGGCGCGCAGCAACGCCGACCTGCAGCGGGTGATCGACCAGGTGGTGGCGGTCGAAGGGGTGGAGCGGACCTCCACGGTGATCTCGCTGGCGACCCAGATCCCGCTGCGCACCCTCCCGCTGGTGCGGGCGGCGGCCGCCCGGAAGGGATGAGGCGGGCATGCGCAAAGGCCCGCCGGCGGCATCGGGCCGGCGGGCCGAAAGGGGATCGCTCGGTGTGGTGCCGGTGGTCAGGCGCCCGCGTAGGGCGTGGCGTCGAGGATCTCCACGGTCATGCTGCGGCCGTTGGGCAGGGTGTAGGTGGCCTTCTCGCCGACCTTCTTGCCGTTGATGGCCGAGCCCAGCGGGGACTGGGGGGAGTAGACGTCGATCGGGGCGCCGCTCTCCTCCCGGGAGGCCAGCAGGAAGGTGAGCTCCTCATCGTCGTCTTCGAAGGCGACCGTGACCGTCATGCCCGGACCGACCACCCCGTCGGTGCGAGGAGCCTCGCCGACCCGGGAGTTTTCCAGGATGTGCTGAAGCTGGAGGATCCGCCCCTCGATCTTGCCCTGCTCCTCCTTGGCGGCGTGGTAACCGCCGTTCTCGCGCAGGTCGCCCTCCTCCCGCGCCGCCTCGATCTTCTGCGCGATCTCGATGCGGCCCGGGCCCGACAGGTACTCAAGTTCAGCCTTGAGCCGGTCGTACGCCTCCTGGGTGAGCCAGTTGACGTTCTCAGCACGGGTCTCGGTCACGGATGCTCCTCTGTCCACACGTAGCGGTCCACGGCGTGTCTGCCGGCGAACCGGCCTGGCCGGGCCGGGCGAAACCTCAAGCCTATCCCGTATGTGAGAGTAAAGGTTCCCCTCTGTGTTCACCGGCAATCCGTCAGACCGTCATATAGTGCGGCACTCTTTCACCCTGGCCGCCGCGGCGCGCCGGGTGGTGCGCAGAATGTCGGTGCGTTCCACGTGCGATCGCCCGGCCGGGACGATGACCTCCTGCTCGGCCACCGGGGCGAAGCGGGCGTCCAGCGCGTCCACCACGCACCGCACCGGCTTGCCGGACGGCTTGGCGACCTGCCAGCGGATCTCGACCGTGGAGTCGTCCACGATCCGGTAGGTGATCGTCTGGGTGCTGATGCCGGGGACCTGCCCGACGTGGGCCATGACGATGGCCCAGCCCACCGAGCAGATCGCCACCACCACCCCGATGACCGCCAGGCCGAGTCTGCCGCCGCGACGGGGGCGCTGGTCACCGGCTGCCTGGCCGGCCGAGGTGCTCATGGCGGGAATTCTCCGTTGGGGTGCCGTCGATACCGTGCAAGAACGCATCCGCGGGCATGTCCGCGCCACGGTGATGCGTCCGGGACAATTGTCATCGGTGGGAGCCGATGCTCCGTACCGGGGGCGGTGGGAACCGGCGACAGGGAATTCCCCTGCGGGTGAGGGGCGTTGTCGGGAACAATCGTCCTCTGCTGCGGCGTCCGCCCCCCGCGATGCGGCGCGGACGCCATCTACGGTTGGACAGGGAGACACTGTGGGGTCCGAAGCACCGATCGGCATGACCTCGTGTGAGGACGGCCCGTTGCGGCTGATGGCCGTCCACGCCCACCCGGACGACGAGTCCAGCAAGGGCGCCGCCACCATGGCGCGCTACGCCGCCGAGGGCGTCGAGGTGCTGGTGGTGACCTGTACCGGCGGTGAGCGCGGCGACATCCTCAACCCGGCCATGGACCGTCCGGAGATCAAGGCCGACATCGCCGCCGTCCGCCGGCAGGAGATGGCGCGCGCCCGCGAGATCCTGGGCGTGCAGCAGATCTGGCTGGGCTTTGAGGACTCCGGCTTCCCCGAGGGCGACCCGCCGCCCCCGCTGCCGGAGGGCTGCTTCGCCCTGCAGCCCCTGCAGGTTGCGGCCGAGCCGCTGGTGCGCGCGGTGCGCGAGTTCCGCCCGCACGTGATGCTCACCTACGACGAGAAGGGCGGCTACCCCCACCCCGACCACGTCATGTGCCACCGGGTGTCGGTGGAGGCCTTCGAGGCCGCCGGCGACCCGGACCGCTACCCCGGGACCGGCGAGCCCTGGCAGCCGCTCAAGCTCTACTACCACATGACCTTCAACAAGGAGCGGATCGAGGCGCTGCACGCGGCCATGGAGAAGGCCGGCCTGGAGTCCCCCTACGGCGACTGGCTCAAGCGCTTCGAGGAACGGCCTGCCCCGTGGGCGGTCACCACCCGCGTGCCGTGCGCGGACTACTTCGAAACCCGCGACCGGGCGCTGCTGGCGCACGCCACCCAGATCGACCCCGACGGCTTTTGGTTCCGCTGCCCGCTGGAGGTGCAGCGCCAGGCATGGCCGACCGAGGATTACCATTTGGCCAGGTCTTTGGTCGATACCGAGCTTCCTGAGGACGATCTGTTCGCGGGAGTCAGGGAGAAAGTGTGTCTGTAGCGCTGCTGGCCGCCCAGCCCAAGAACGACTTCCCGCTCACTGACGAGACCGTCAGCCCCGGCATGCTGGGGTTCGCCGTCTTCATCCTGCTGTGCGTGGCGGTGTTCCTGCTGCTGCGCTCGATGAACAAGCAGATGGGCAAGATCCAGGTCCCCCGGGAGGCCGACCTGGAGCAGGAGGAGGAGCAGTCCTCCGCCGCCTCCGCCGCCAAGAGCAAGGGCGAAAAGGCCGCGGGCAAGGACGGGGAACGGCCGAAGGACTGAACTTTTCGGCGCGCTGTTCCCTCAGCTCGCAGCGGATGCGTCCCAGCCTCTGGGACGGCTCGGTGCCCGGGGGCCACCGGCTCCAAGGACGGATGGCCCCCAGGCACCGAGCCCTCGCCCGTGCCGGTTCCGGCCATGTCGCATCGGTCCTGATTCGCCGGATCCGCCGGGTTCCCGTGACATGATCCCTCGCGTGAGCGAGGGCACCGGCGTCCTGAGAACCCGCGACGGGAACGGCACCCGGGTCGGTTTCTTCGAACTCTTCTTCGACCTGGTGTTCGTCTTCGCGTGCACCAGGCTCTCCCACCGGATGTTGGAGCACCTGACCTGGGTGGGAGCGGCCGAGGCGCTGCTGCTGTTGCTGGCGGTCTGGTGGGCGTGGATGTACACCTGCTGGACCACCAACTGGTTCGACCCCGACCATGCGGCCGTCCGGCTGATGCTGGGGGCGGTCATGCTGGCGGCGATGTTCATGGCGGCGGCGATCCCGGAGGCGTTCGAGGCGCGCGGCCTGTGGTTCGCCTGCGGCTATGTGACCGTTCAAGTGGGGCGGACCGTCTTCGTGGTGCTGACCACCCTGCGGCACGAGCTGGGTCCCAACTTCCAGCGGGTGCTGGCCTGGATGATGCCCGCCGCCGTGCTGTGGATCGCCGGCGGGCTGGTCCACGACGAGGCCCGCCTGGCGCTGTGGGCGGCGGCCGTCGCGGTGGAGTACACCGCCCCCTGGATCGGCTACGCCACCCCGGGCCTGGGCCGTTCCAGCACCGCCGACTGGACGATCGACGCCCGGCACATGGCCGAGCGCTGCCAATTGTTCGTGATCATCGCGTTGGGCGAGTCGATGCTGGTCATGGGGGCCACGCTGAGCGGCCTGGCCCCGGCCTCACCGGGCGCCGTGGCGGCCTTCGCGGTGGCCTTCGCCGGCAGCGTCGCCTTCTGGTGGATCTACTTCGGCCGCACCGCCGAGGCCGCCGCCGAGCGGGTGGCCGCCTCGCCCGACCCCGGGCGGCTGGGCCGGTCGGCCTACACGTTCATCCATATCGTCATGGTGGCCGGCATCGTGGTCGCCGCGGTCGGCGACGAGCTGGTCATCGCCCACCCAGGCGGGCACGTCGAGGGAGGCGCGCTCGCCACCGTCCTGGGCGGGCCGGCCCTGTTCGTCATGGGACACGCCCTGTTCGAGAAGGTCGTCTTCGGACGACTCTCTCTCGCCCGGCCGGCCGCCTCGGCGCTGCTGGGCGCGCTGGCCCTGCTGGAGTGGACGACCCACCTGTTCACCCCGCTGGCCCTGGCGATCGCGGCCTTGGCGGTTCTGGTGGCCCTCGCCGTCCGGGACGCCTTCATCCCCCGGCCGCAGCCCGTCTCCGGCCCCTGAAGGCGGGGCTTACAGCTTGCGGTGGTCCCAGCTGGTGATGTGCTCCGGCTCCATGACCACCACGACGCGCTTGGCCAGGGCCTTCTCGATGCCCTCGGCGACCACCGGGTCGATGGGCTCGCCCAGCTCGGGCACCGGCAGGCCGGCCATCCGGGAGCCGACCACCTGGCCGACCATGGTGCGGATCTTGGGGTCCTCGATGATGCGGCCGGTGCCCTTGAGCTTGACCCCGCGCAGCTCGTTGTACTCCAGGCCGTCTTCGACCAGGCAGGTCATGGCCGGGTTGCGGCGCAGGTTGACCACCTTCTGGGAGCGGGCGTAGGTGGTGAAGGCGATCTTGCCGTCCAGCAGCGTGTAGAACATGGTCACCAGGTGCGGGGCGCCGTCGCGGTCCACCGTGGCCACCTGCACCTTGAAGTTGTCGGCGAGGAAGGCGGCCACCTCCTCGGGGGTCATCCGGATCTGGTCGCGCTTGTTGCCGCCCACCTGGCTTCTCCTCCTCGCCGCCGGGATAAGGACCGGGAACAGAATAACGTTCGGTCCTCAGAATGGAAGGCATGTCCACCCGTGACCTCCTGGTGCTCGGCACCGCCAGCGCCGTCCCCACCAAGACCCGCAACCACAACGGCTACCTGGTGCGCTGGGACGGGCAGGGGCTGCTGTTCGACCCGGGGGAGGGCACCCAGCGGCAGATGATCCGCGCCGGGGTGGCCGCGCACGACATCGACTGGATCTGCATCACCCACTTCCACGGCGACCACTGCCTGGGCCTGCCCGGGGTGATCCAGCGCATCGCCCGCGACGAGGTGCCCCACCCGGTGCGGGCGCTGTTCCCGGCGAGCGGGCACCGCTACTGGCGGCGGCTGCGGCACGCGGCCGTCTTCCGCGACACCGACGTCGTCCGGGAGCGGCCGGTCGAGGGCGGGCACGCGGTGATCGAGACCGGCGAGGCACCCTTCACCCTGTCGGCGCGGCGGCTGGACCACCCGGTGGAGGCCTACGGATACCGGCTGGAGGAGCCCGACGGCGTCACGATGCTGCCCGACCGGCTGGCCGCACGCGGCATCACCGGCCCGATGATCGGCCGGCTGCAGCGGGAGGGCCGCGTCACCGCTCCCGACGGCCGCACCGTCACCCTGGCCGACTGCAGCGTCCCCCGGCCCGGGCAGAAGCTGGCGTTCGTGATGGACACCCGGGAGTGCGAGGCGGCCTACGCCCTGGCCGACGGGGTGGACATGCTGATCATCGAGTCGACCTTCCTGGAAGAGGACGCGGACCTGGCCCGCCGCTACGGGCATCTGACCGCCCGGCAGGCCGGCCGCATCGCCGCCGCCGGAGGGGTCCGGCGGCTGGTGCTGACCCACTTCTCCGAGCGTTACCCGGCCGAGGACTTCCCCCGCTACGCCGAGCAGGCCGCCCAGGCCTACGACGGCGACATCGTCTTGGCCCGCGACCTGGACCGCATCTCCGTCCCCGCCCGGCGAAAGCCCCGGGCCGAAGACGGATGAGCCGGCGCGTTCCGCCCGGGCCATGGGTCGGCGGGCCCTGATGGGGCAGGATCATTGACATGAACCGCCTCAAAAACGCGACCAGCCCGTACCTGCTGCAGCACGCGGACAATCCGGTGGACTGGTGGGAATGGGGCGAGGCCGCGTTCGCCGAGGCCAGGCGGCGCGATGTGCCGATCCTGCTGAGCGTGGGATACGCGGCCTGCCACTGGTGCCATGTGATGGCGCACGAGTCGTTCGAGGACGAGGCCACCGCCCGCCTGATGAACGACCTGTTCGTCAACATCAAGGTCGACCGCGAGGAACGCCCCGACGTCGACGCGGTCTACATGGAGGCCACCCAGGCCATGACCGGCCAGGGCGGCTGGCCCATGACGGTCTTCGCCACGCCCGACGGCGAGCCGTTCTACTGCGGCACCTACTTTCCCCGCCAGCAGTTCCGGGCGCTGCTGATGGCGGTCGCGCGGGCCTGGCGCGAGGAACGCGAGGACGTCCTCAAGCAGGGCCGCAAGGTCGTGGAGGCGCTCACCGCCCGCGGTCCCGCCCCGGGGGAGACCGAGCCGCCCTCCCCGGAGCGGCTGTCGGCGGCGGTGCGCTCGCTGGCGGCCTCCTACGACACCGCCTACGGCGGCTTCGGCGGCGCCCCCAAGTTCCCCCCGTCGATGGTGTTGGAGTTCCTGCTGCGCCACTACGCCCGCACCCAGGACGCCCAGGCGCTGGCGATGGCCACAGGCACGCTGGAGGCGATGGCCCGCGGCGGGATCTACGACCAGCTCGGCGGCGGCTTCGCCCGCTACTCGGTGGACGAGGCGTGGGTGGTGCCGCACTTCGAGAAGATGCTGTACGACAACGCGCTGCTGGCCCGCGTCTACGCGCACTGGTGGCGGCTGACCGGCAGCCCGCTGGCCAAGCGGATCGCGCTGGAGACCTGCGAGTGGATGCTGCGCGATCTGCGCACCCCGCAGGGCGGGCTGGCCTCGGCCCTGGACGCCGACAGCGAAGGCCAGGAGGGCAAATATTACGTGTGGACGCCCGAGCAGCTGCGCCGGGTGCTGGGGGAGGCCGACGGGAACGCCGCCGCCGAGCTGCTGGGGGTCACCGAGTCCGGCACGTTCGAACACGGCACGTCGGTGCTGCGGCTGCCCGGCGACCCGGGCGATCAAGAGTGGTGGAGCCGGGTCCGCGCCCGGCTGCTGGCCGCCCGCGCCGAGCGCGTCCCCCCGGCCCGCGACGACAAGGTGGTCACGGCCTGGAACGGCCTGGCCATCGCGGCCCTGGCCGAGTGCGGGGCGCTGCTGGGACGGCCGGATCTGGTCGGCGCCGCCGAGGAGATCGCCCGCCTGCTGCGCGAGGTCCACCTGCGCGACGGGCGGCTGACCCGCACCTCCCGCGACGGCGTGCCCGGGGCGAACGCCGGCGTCCTGGAGGACTACGCCGACTTCGCCGAGGGGCTGCTGGCCCTGCACGCGGTCACCGGCGACCCGGCGCACGTGCGGCTGGCCGGGACGCTGCTGGAGACGGTGCTGACGCACTTCCCCGACGACCGCGGCGGCTTCTACGACACCGCCGACGACGCCGAGCGGCTGTTCCGCCGCCCGCAGGACCCCACCGACAACGCCACGCCCTCCGGCCAGTTCGCCGCCGCCGGGGCGCTGCTGTCGTATGCGGCGCTGACCGGCTCGTCCCGGCACCGCCAGGCCGCCGCCTCCGCGCTGGCGGCGGCCACGCTGCTGGCCGGCCGGCACGCCCGTTTCGCCGGCTGGGGCCTGGCGGTGGCCGAGGCGCTGGTCAGCGGCCCGCTGGAGATCGCGATCGTGGGGGATCCGGCCGATGCGCGCACCCGCGCGCTGCACGGCGCCGCGCTGGCCTCGCCCGCCCCCGGCGCGGTCATCACGGTGGGCACCGGCGAGGCCGCGGGCGACGTCCCGCTGCTGCGGGGACGGACCCCGGTGGACGGCGCGCCGGCGGCCTATGTGTGCCGGAACTTCACCTGCCGGCTGCCGGTCACCACCCCCGCCGACCTGATGGCCGAACTGGCCGGAGGCTGATCCCGGCCTCGCCCGCCGGGTGACGATATCGTGCCGCTCGCGGGATTCGCCGCAAGAGCGGCCTTGATCTACTTCTCGGTTGGTGTTACCTCTTGGTAACGCGTGTCCGTGCGACGGCTCGTCACTTGCGGGGACGGCGTGACCGGCGGGACGTGCGGGTACCAGGTCAGGTGTCTGGACGGCCGCCGGGCGCATGGGTGATAGTCGTGAGGGCGCGCACCGGCCCGGCGGGGGCGGACCGCCGGTCCGAGGGGCCTGGTGATGAGGGAGTGGTGCGGTGCGAAGGCCGAGCCGCCGTGTTCTGCCGACGGCCATCGGCGTTGCCGTGGTGGCCACTCTGGCGTCCAACGCAGTGGTGCTGCTTTCGTGGCGGAACGCCGGCTCTCCCCAGCCGCAGAGCCGGTGGCAGCGTTATGTCGCGGCCTCGTCCGACACCTGGGTCTCGCCCACCGCGGTGGCGCCGCTGCGCGGCCGGGTGAGCCCGCACCTGCTGGTGGCCTCCTCCGCGACGCTGCCCGCCGACGCGGTGCGGCGGGTGGGCGCCGTCAAGGGCGTCAAGCGCGTCGAGGTGCTGGACGCGGCGCAGACGACGGTCGGCGGCAAGCGGGTCGGCCTGCTGGGCGTGGACCCCTCCACCTTCCGCGCCTTCACCCCCAAGCCCACCGCCGAGTCCGACGATCTGTGGCGCAACATCGCCGGCGGCGATGTGGCCATCTCCTTCACCATGGGCAACGACGGCGGCTTTGAGCTCGGCTCCCATGTGACGGTGGGCGGCCGGCAGCGCCAGACGCAGCTGCGCGTGGGCGCCTACGCCACCATGGGCCTCGGCGATGTGGACGCGGTGGTCTCCCGCCACGTCGCCCGGCAGCTGGGGGTGCCGTCCGGCAACGCCCTGCTGATCAGCGCGCCCAAGACCGACCTGAAGAAGCTGTCGCGGACGCTGCGCAAGGTGCTGCCCAAGGGCGTCAAGACCGTCGAGGTCGACCCCCAGATCGACTACCCCGCGCCCGGCGGGCGGCTGCCCACCGCCAAGGGCCAGGTGATGACCGCCGAGCAGGTGCGGACCGTGATCAAGGCCGCCTACAGCAGGATCGGCTGGCCGTACGTGTGGGGCGGGGAGTCGGAGGAAGAGGGCGGCTATGACTGCTCCGGCCTGATGCAGTACGCCTTCGCCCAGGCCGGGATCCGGCTGCCCCGGGTCGCCGCCGACCAGGCCCGCGCCGGCTGGATCATCCCCTACAGCAAGGCCCGCCCGGGGGACCTGCTGATCTGGGCCAACGACCCCACCGCCCCCGGCTACATCTCGCACATCGCCCTCTACATCGGCAACGGCAAGATGGTGGCCGCTCCCCGGCGCGGCACCGTGGTGCAGATCCAGAACGTCTACACCCGCAACTTGAAGGGCGCCGTCCGCGTCAACCCGCAGATGGGCGCCCGCCTGGCGGCGTCCGGCCTGTGACGGTGCCGATCCCTGTGCCGCAGCCGTTCGCCTCCGGTTTCCCCAGCGGTGTGCCGCTGTGGGCCGGATAGTTCATCTTTCTATGTAATACTGATTACATGACTACGGCGGAGGAGGTCCGGGGCTGGTTCACCGGCCGGCTGCCGCAGGATTGGTTCGTCGGCCCGCCCGAGGTCGTGGTAGACCGCGAAGAGGTCAGCGTGGTGGGCCGGCTGGCCCCGCCGCCCCACGCCGAGCAGGTCTCCGGCGCCGAGCGCACCGCGCTGCTGGACGGGCACATCCAGCGGTTCCGCGAGGAGACGCGGGAGCGGCGCATCGCCATCGCCCGCGAGGCCGAGCACCGCTTCGGGCGCAAGGTCTCCTGGGGCGCCGCCTGCGAGGACCGGCGGGAGATGTTCACCAATCTGTCGGTGCCGGTGATGACCCGGCTGCGCCAGCCCGAACGCCGCGTGCTGGACACGCTGGTGGAGGCGGGCGTGGCGCGCAGCCGCAGCGACGCGCTGGCCTGGTGCGTGCGCCTGGTCGGCCGCAACGCCGAAGAGTGGCTGGCCGAGCTGCGCGAGGCGCTGCGGCACGTCGAGCGGGCCAGAGCCGCCGGCCCCCAGGTTTAGCCATCCGATACGCGAACCATTACGCAAAGCCGAGGCACCGCGGGTGCGGCCGGGCCTAGTGTGCCGACGTGGGGTGCCTGCGCTGTACGGACGGCTCACGCCTGACGGTGGTCCCGGTGCCCGAGCGCGATCGCAGCGGGGTGCCGTATGAGATCACGCTGGAGCTGTACCGGGACGGCGGGCGCTTCGGCGTGGTCGGCCAGCGCTGCGGCTACCTGCTGGCCGCGCTGGCCGGGCGGCTGGCGGCCGCCCGCCGCGACGGCTCGCCGCAGGCCGCCCGCTGGCCCGATCCCGACGACCGCTTCCCCGACCCGCCGGCCGGTTCCCCGGAGAGCTGCACGCGCTGCCGGCGCCGGCGCCTCCAGCCGTCCCCCGATCCGGAGCTGTTCGACTTGCGCTACCGCGACCGGGTGGACGTCGTCAGCACGGGGGAGCTGCGCTGCACGGTGCGCACCTCATCGGTCTGGCTGCCGGGCGCGGAGGCCGGCGGCGACTCCTGGTCGCCGGCGCGCTCGCGCCGGCGGGGGCGCTGGCGGCTGGCGCGCCGGGCGATCGTCGAGGCGTGGGGCGCCGGTGGACACGGCGTGCGGGCCGTGCTGACCTCACGGCAGCTGGCCGAATTCCTGGCGGCGCTGCTGGCCGAGGCCGAACGCCAGATCGGTCCAATATCGGGTGAAATGCTGCAAGCAGGCCGCGGAACTGGTGATTCGGGCCATAATTAGGCGTCGTCTGACGGGGGGCTGCGGGGAGGTAGGGGCCCATGACGGTGCGGCGCATGAGGCTGACCGCGACGATCAAGCGCAGCAAGGCGTACCAGGCGCTGCGCGACTCCATCTACCGGCTGTATGAGCGCCGGCTGGAGTCGTCGCTGCCCACCGACAAGATCCCCCGGCACGTCGGGGTGATCCTGGACGGCAACCGCCGCTGGGCCCGCGCGATGGGGCTCAGCGACGTCAGCACCGGCCACCAGCGCGGCGCCGACAAGATCAGCGAGCTGCTGCAGTGGTGCACCGAGGCCCGGGTCGAGGTGGTCACGCTGTGGATGCTGTCCACCGACAACCTCAACCGCCCCGCCAAGGAACTGAACCCGCTGCTGGAGATCATCGAGAACACCGTCGCCAAACTGGCCCGGGAGGGCTGGCACATCAAGGCGGTGGGCGCGATGGACCTGCTGCCCGATTCCACCGCACGCGTTCTCAAACACGCCGAGGAAAGCACATCTGACCGCCCTGGGCTGATTGTGAACGTCGCCGTTGGGTATGGAGGTAGGCGTGAGATCGCTGATGCGGTGCGCTCCCTGCTCCTGGAGCAGGCGGGTAAGGGCACCAGCATCGAGGAGCTCGCCGAGGTCCTCGACGTCGAGCACATCGCCAAGCATCTCTACACGCGCGGCCAGCCCGACCCCGACCTGGTCATCCGCACCTCGGGAGAGCAGCGGCTTTCCGGCTTCCTGCTCTGGCAAAGCGCCCACTCGGAGTTCCACTTCTGCGAGGTCCACTGGCCGGACTTCCGCAAGATCGACTTCTTGCGGGCGCTGCGCTCGTACGCCGCGCGGCACCGGCGCTTCGGCTCCTGACTCGCCGTCCGGCGGATCGCCCTGTCCGCCGGTCCCGCACGCCGTGCGGGAGAGGAGGCCGGGCCGGGGCGCTCCGCCGATCCGGAGGTTCTCCGGACCACACCAATGGGCATGTGGCCGCCGGTTCGCCCCGGCGATCCGGTGGCGGGGCCCGAAGGAGAGCGAGTGGCCACTACCTCCCGGCGCCGCGACCAGGAGCCGCAGCGGCGCACCTACGTCCTCGACACCAGCGTCCTGCTCGCCGACCCCGGAGCGATGACCCGGTTCGCCGAGCACGAGGTCGTCCTGCCCATCGTCGTCATCACCGAGCTCGAGGCCAAGCGCCACCATCCGGAACTGGGCTATTTCGCCCGGCAGGCCCTGCGCATGCTGGACGACCTGCGCATAGCGCACGGTCGGCTGGACCAGCCCATCCCCCTCGGCGACCAGGGCGGTTCGCTGCGGGTGGAGCTCAACCACGCCGACCCCAGGGTGCTGCCGGACGGCTTCCGGCTCGGTGACAACGACACCCGGATCCTGTCCGTGGCCGGCTGGCTGGCCCGGGAGGGCAAGGAGGTCGTGCTGGTCTCCAAAGACCTGCCGCTGCGGGTCAAGGCCGCGGCGGTGGGGCTGGCGGCCGAGGAGTACCGGGCCGAAATGGTGGTGGAGTCCGGCTGGACGGGCATGCGGGAGCTGGAGGCGACCGCCGCGCAGCTGGAGGAGCTGTATGAGACCGGGACGCTGGAGCTGGAGAGCGCCCGCGATCTGCCCTGCCACACCGGGCTGCGGCTGCTGTCGGAGCGCGGCTCGGCGCTGGGGCGGGTGCAGCCGGACAAGTCGGTGAAGCTGGTGCGCGGCGACCGCGAGGTGTTCGGGCTGCGCGGCCGCTCCGCCGAGCAGCGCATCGCGCTGGACCTGCTGATGGACGAGGAGATCGGCATCGTCTCGCTCGGCGGCCGGGCGGGCACCGGCAAATCCGCCCTGGCGCTGTGCGCGGGCCTGGAGGCGGTGCTGGAGCGCCGCCGCCACCGCAAGGTGGTGGTCTTCCGCCCGCTGTATGCGGTCGGCGGCCAGGACCTGGGCTACCTGCCCGGCACCGAGAACGAGAAGATGTCGCCGTGGGCGCAGGCGGTCTACGACACCCTCTCGGCGGTGACCACCCCGGAGGTCATCGAGGAGGTCCTGGACCGTGACATGCTGGAGGTGCTGCCGCTGACCCACATCCGGGGCCGCTCCCTGCACGACTCCTTCGTCATCGTCGATGAGGCCCAGTCCCTGGAACGCGGGGTGCTGCTGACCGTGCTGTCGCGGATCGGCACCGGCTCGCGGGTCGTCCTCACCCACGACGTGGCGCAGCGCGACAACCTCCGGGTGGGCCGCTACGACGGGGTGGCCGCGGTGGTGGAGAAGCTCAAGGGACACCCGCTGTTCGCGCATGTGACGCTGACGCGCTCGGAACGTTCCCCGATCGCCGCGCTGGTGACCGACATGCTCGGCGACATCGGGGCCTGACGAGGGCGACGCCCGCGGGCGTCGCCCTCGTTCCCGCGGACGGGCGGGCCGGGTTCACCTTCCGCTACCGGTCCGCCCGTTTCGGCTCTGTTGTGGCAAAAGTCACACAGCTCTCAGGAAGATCACAGAATCGCAGCTCTCAGGCGGGTTTTGCGGATCTCGCGCCGGCTTGCGGTGTGCGGCGAATGGCACAAATCCTGCGTTCTTGTTGCGAAGTACCCCCTGACCTCGGGCATTGTGTGCAGCCGTAAGCACCGTGGAGCGGCGTGGCCCGCGGCGACCCCCGAGGAACCCGCCGGGCCGATCGCCGCTGTGAGCCCGGCGCCCGCCCGCCGGCGGGCCCGCGGCCGTGGTGGACGCCTTCGCGCGCGTGCCCATGCGCGTGCGACCGTCGGAAGGGCCGCCTTGTACGGAGACCGACCGAGGTTTCCCGAACAGGACGATCGCAGCGATGGACGGCAGATGCAGCCGGGGCCGTACGGGCCGCCGTCGCGGCCCTCGTCCACTCCGGCGCCCGGGGACGTCCGGGTCGCCGGAGCGCCGCTCGGGCCGTCTTCGGACGCGCCGCACGGCCCGGACGTCATCAGCGACGCCGACGCCGCATCCCCCCGGCCTTCCCCTGAGCGCCCCGCGCCCAAGGGTCTGCGCCTGCCGGTGAAACTGGCCGCCGCGGCGGGTGCGGCGGTGGTGCTGGCGGGCGGAGGCGCCATCGCCGGCCTCCTGGTGGGAGGCGGCGAGGAGAAGACCACCGTCCGGCCCATCCCGCTGGCCGACGCCCCCAAGGCGCCCGACCCCCAGGTGCTGGCGGCCCAGCAGCGGCAGCTGAACCTGGAGCGCGCCTACCGCGCCGCCGCCAGGGACGCCCGCAAGGAGATGGTGCTGGAGGCCAAGGGCCACACCCCCACTCCCACGCCCACCCCCAGCACCGGCGCCGGTGAAAGCGGCGGCGGCACCCCGTATGCGGGCAACCCCGTCCCGGCCGGGGAGGCGCAGCGCATCGCCAAGGCGATGCTGCCGGAGTTCGGCTTCGACCCCAACACCCAGTTCGGCTGCCTGGTCGAGCTGTGGCAGCGGGAGAGCGGCTGGCGGGTGAACGCGCAAAGCCCGTCCGGTGCCTACGGCATCCCGCAGGCGCTGCCCGGCAGCAAGATGGCCAGCGCCGGTCCCGACTGGCGGACCAACCCGCGCACCCAGATCAAGTGGGGCCTGGGCTACATCAAGGGCCGCTACGGCACGCCGTGCGGGGCCTGGGGTCACTTCCAGCGGAACGGCTGGTACTGATTCCCGCCGGTCATTTCCGCCCGGTCATCGCGAGCACGTCCAAAGCCTCGTCGAGCTGCCGCAGGGTGAGCGTGCCCCGGTCGACGTGGCCGCGTTCCAGCACCACCTGCCGGATCGTCTTGCGCTCTGCCAGCGCCTGCTTGACGACGGCGGCGGCCTCCTCATACCCCAGGTAGCGGTTGAGGGGCGTGACGATCGACGGGGAGGACTCCGCATAGATCCGGCAGCGCGCCACGTCGGCCTCGATGCCGGCCACGCAGCGGTCGGCCAGCAGCCGGCAGGCGTTGCTCAGCAGCCGGATCGACTCCAGCAGGTTGCCGGCCAGCAGCGGCAGCATCACGTTGAGCTCGAAGTTGCCGGAGGCCCCCGCGAAGGCGATCGCCGCGTCGTTGCCGATCACCTGGGCGGCCACCTGCAGGACCGACTCGCAGATCACCGGGTTGACCTTGCCCGGCATGATCGATGAGCCCGGCTGCAGGTCCGGCAGGCGGATCTCGGCCAGCCCGGCGGTGGGCCCCGAGGCCATCCAGCGCAGATCGTTGGCGATCTTGTGCAGCCCGACCGCGATGGTGCGCAGCGCCCCGCTGGTCTCCACCAGGGCGTCCCGGGCGCCCTGGGCCTCGAAGTGGTTGCGGGCCTCGCGCAGCGGCAGCCCGGTGTCGGCGGCCAGCTCGGCGATCACTCGGGCGGCGAAGCCGGGCGGGGTGTTGACACCGGTGCCGACCGCCGTGCCGCCCAGCGGCAGCTCCGCCAGCCGCGGCAGCACCGCCTCCAGCCGTTCCACCCCGTAGCGGGCCTGCGCCGCGTAACCGCCGAACTCCTGCCCCAGCGTGACCGGGGTGGCGTCCATCAGGTGGGTGCGCCCGGCCTTGACCACGTCGGCGAATTCCCCCGCCTTGCGTTCCAGCGCGGCGGCCAGGTGCCGCAGCGCGGGGATGAGGTCGCGCACCACCCCCTCGGTGGCGGCGATGTGGATCGAGGAGGGGAAGACGTCGTTGGAGGACTGGGAGGCGTTCACCTCGTCGTTGGGGTGCACCGGGCGGCCCAGCCGCTCGCTCGCCAACGCGGCGATCACCTCGTTGGCGTTCATGTTGGAGGAGGTGCCCGAACCGGTCTGGAACACATCGACCGGGAAGTGGGCATGCCACCTGCCGTCGGCCACCTCGCGCGCCGCGGCCTCGATCGCCGCGGCGACCTGCGGCTCCAGCACGCCCAGTGCGGCGTTCACCCGGGCGGCGGCGGCCTTGATCCGGCCCAGCGCGCAGATCTGCGCCTCGTCGATGGGACGGCCGGAGATGGGGAAGTTCTCCACCGCCCGCTGGGTCTGCGCGCCCCACTTGGCCTCGGCGGGGACGCGCACCTCGCCCATGGAGTCCCGCTCGATCCGATGATCTTGTTCGGGCATCTGCGACACCTCCGGCTGCGATCTACTCCGCTGTAGACGGCAGCCGACAGATGCCCGCTCGCATTCCCGCCATGCCCGTGACCGGGCTCACTTGTTGATCTGCAGCTGCTTGCGGGCGCCGGGTTTGCCGGGGGGCTGCTTGACCCCCTTGACCCACACCTCGCAGGCGGCGGTGTCGTAGATGACCGCCGTCAGCCGGGGTTTGTCGAAGATCCGCTCCTCGCCCTTGGCCAGATCGCCGTTGAACTCATAGCCCAGCGATCCCGGCTCGGTCACAAAGGCCCGGCAGGTGTCGCCGATCGCCCGGATGACCAGCGGGTGGTCGACGGCGGCCGACGGGATCGCCGCCGGCTGCCCGGGGGACTGCGGGGGGCCCTCGCCGGCGGCGGCCTGCCCGGGGCCGGGGTCGTCGTTGCGGGTGACCATCCCGACGACCAGCGCGCCGGTGCCCACCCCGCAGGCGGCCACGGTCGCCGCGATCAGCCCGACCACCACCGCCAGCCGGTAGCGCGGGGTGGCCTGGCGGCGGGCGCTGCGGGGCGCCGACATCGCCCGCTCCAGCCGGTCGGCGGCGCGGGCGTGGCTGAGCCGGCGCAGCGGGTTCTTCTGCAGCAGCCCCGACAGCACCGGGGCCAGCGGGCCGGCGTTCTGCGCGGGCGGCGGCTCCTCGTTGGCCAGCGCGCTGAGCGTGGCCATCACATTGCCCCGGTCGAAGGGGGGACGGCCCTCCACCGCGGCGTACAGGGTGGCGCCCAGCGACCACAGGTCCGACTGGGGGGTGGCGCGCTCACCGGCGGCCACCTCGGGCGCCACATAGGCGGGTGAGCCCATGAAGTGCCCTGACTTGGTCAGGTTCGTCGCGCCGGAGGAGAAGGCCAGCCCGAAGTCGGTGAGCACCACCCGGTCGCCGTCCAGCAGCACGTTGGACGGCTTGATGTCGCGGTGGATGATGCCCGAGCGGTGCGCCACCGCCAGCGCGTCCAGCAGCTGCCGGCCGATGTGCGCCACCCGCTCCGGCGGCAGCGGCCCGTTGGTCTCGATGAGCTGCTCCAGGTTGGGCGCCTCGATCAGCTCCATCACGATCCACGGCCGGCCCTGCTCGATCACCACGTCGTAGACCTCGACGATCGAGGGGGTGCGCAGCTGCGCCGGGGCACGGGCCTCCCGCAGGGTGCGGCGGTAGAAGACCACCCGCTCCTCTTCGCTCAGATCCGGGGGAAGCCGCAGCTCCTTGATCGCTACCGCGCGATCCAGCAGCTCATCGTGCCCACGCCAGACCGTCCCGTTGGCGCCTTGGCCGATTTCGGAAACCAGCCGATAGCGCGTCGCAAGTACGAGGCGCTCTGACTGAGACATGGCGAGAAAGATACCGGATTGACATCCTTCCCATGGCTGAAGTCGGGGGATTGCGGTCCCTCACGGGCCGGCTTTCCCCCGCCTCCCCCGCCGGTCGCCTGCGGGAAGTTCCCCTCCGCCGGGCCTTCCGCGGTGCCGCGGCGGGCCGTCTCTTCTCTGCTCCTGCCGGGGCGCCGGCCGGGAAGACCGCTCGTGACGTGGGTGTCTTGGCCGCACATGACGCCACGGGCCGGGGAGGTCCCGAAGGGGCGCGGCCCGGTCGCCCTCCGCCGTCGCCGATTGCGCGCCGCTTTGTGAAATCCCTTACGGTGGCGCGCCGTGTTTCCCGCTCGGAAGCCGAAGGGTTCTTCAAACTTCAAAGAATTTCCGCCGAGATTATGACCGCCTGGTCATTTTGCTGGGCGCACATGAGGACGGCGGTAATCCGGCCGGGACGGGCTCACCGCCCCGGCCGGGATCGGCGCGCGGGCCTTTAGCGGCGTCCGATGGTCAGCAGCGGCCCGGTGGTGTCGGCGAAGAAGTCATTGCCCTTGTCGTCCACCACGATGAAGGCGGGGAAGTCCTCCACCTCGATCTTCCAGACCGCCTCCATGCCCAGCTCGGGGTACTCCAGGACCTCGACCTTCTTGATGCAGTCCTGGGCCAGGCGGGCCGCCGGGCCGCCGATCGAGCCCAGGTAGAACCCGCCGTACTTCTTGCAGGCCTCGGTGACCTGCCGGGAGCGGTTGCCCTTGGCCAGCATGACGTAGGAGCCGCCGGCGGCCTGGAACTGCTCGACATAGGAGTCCATCCGCCCCGCGGTGGTGGGGCCGAAGGAGCCGCTGGCGTACCCCTCGGGGGTCTTGGCCGGGCCGGCGTAGTAGACGGCGTGGTCGCGCATGTACTGCGGCATCGGCTCGCCGGCGTCCAGCCGCTCCTTGATCTTGGCGTGCGCGATGTCGCGGGCCACCACCAGCGGGCCGGTCAGCGACAGCCGGGTCTTGACCGGGTACTTGCTCAGCTCGGCGCGGATCTCGTCCATCGGCCGGTTCAGGTCGATGCGGACGACCTCGCCGCCCAGCTCCTCGGCGGTGGTGTCGGGCAGGAACCGCGCCGGGTCGGTCTCCAACTGCTCCAAGAAGACGCCCTCCGGCGTGATCTTGGCCAGGGCCTGCCGGTCGGCGCTGCAGGAGACCGCGATGGCCACCGGGCAGGAGGCGCCGTGCCGGGGCAGGCGCACCACCCGCACGTCGTGGCAGAAGTACTTGCCGCCGAACTGGGCGCCGATGCCCAGGTTCCGGGTCAGCTCCAGCACCTGCCGCTCCATCTCCAGGTCGCGGAAACCGTGCCCGGACATCGACCCGGAGGTGGGCAGCCCGTCCAGGTAGCGGGCCGAGGCGTACTTGGCGACCTTGAGGGCGTACTCGGCGCTGGTGCCGCCCACCACGATGGCCAGGTGGTAGGGCGGGCAGGCGGCGGTGCCCAGGGAACGGATCTTCTCCTCCAGGAAGGCCATCATCCGCTTGGGGTTCAAGACGGCCTTGGTCTCCTGGTACAGGAACGATTTGTTGGCGCTGCCGCCGCCCTTGGCCATGAACAGGAACTTGTAGGAGTCCCCGGCGGTGGCATACAGCTCGATTTGCGCCGGCAGGTTGTTGCCGGTGTTCTTCTCCTCCCACATGGTCAGCGGGGCCATCTGGGAGTAACGCAAATTGAGCTTGGTGTAGGCGTCGTACACGCCGCGCGAAATGTGCTCCTCATCGCGGCCGTCGGTGAGCACGTGCTGGCCGCGCTTGCCCATGACGATGGCGGTACCGGTGTCCTGGCACATGGGCAGCACGCCGGCGGCGGCGATATTGGCGTTCTTCAGCAGGTCCAGCGCCACGAACCGGTCGTTGGGGGAGGCCTCGGGGTCGTCGAGGATGTTGCGGAGCTGCTGCAGGTGCGAAGGGCGCAGCAGATGCGCGATGTCGCGCATCGCCGTCTCGGTGAGCATCCGCAGCACCTCCGGCTCCACCTGCAGGAACGTGCGGCCCCCCGCCTCGAGGGTGGAAATCCCGTCGGTGGTCAGCAACCGGTATTCGGTCTCGTCCGGTCCGGTCGGCAGCAGGTCGGTGTAGGAGAACTCAGCCATCTCACGTTCCTCGCATCGCCATGAGCAGGGGCGTCCCTCAGGTTACGACGTGCCCTCCGAGGCACTGTGCGGGGTCGGCCGCGGTGAGGCAGATCACCACATGCCACGATCGGATCGGTCCGGGGCCGCGGCCGCCCCGCCGACGCAAGGCAGCGGACCATGGTGAGCGAGTTCACCCCGCCCGCGAGGGCCTGGAGGCCGATGTGCGGGACCTGCATCTGCCGCTGGACCCTGCCGCCGGAAAGCTGCCGGCGCAGATCGCCGCGGGCGTGCGCGCGGCGGTCCGGGAGGGGCGGCTGGCCGCCGGCGCCCGGCTGCCTCCACCCGCGCCCTCGCCCGCCGCCTGGGCGTCTCCCGCGGGGTCGTGGTGGCGGCGCCGGCCGGGCTGCCGGGCGTCGCCGTCCGGGGCGTGGCGGCGGGCCTGCACGTGTACGCCGAGCTGCCCGCCTCCTGCGACGAGGAGAAGGTGGTCACCGAGGCCTCGCATCGTGGCCTGCTCCTGCAGGGCGCGGCGCCCATGTGGTCACGGCCGGCAAAGCCCGCCCTCGTACTGGGCTATGGACGGGTAAACGAGGCCCGCCTGAGGTCTGCCGTCGACATCCTCAAGCAGGTGATTGCCCCAGGGGGCGGTGGGTAGAAGGGCAAGGGGAGGAGAGGGGGACCCATGAGCCTGGAGGAAGCAGCGCGTCAACTCAAGCTGGCCGTGCACGACGCGCAGGTGGCGTTCGACTGCGTCGGGCTGGGAGAGCTGGACCGGGCGCAGGAGCACACCATCATCGCGCGCACGGCGGCGGACGCCGCGGCGCTGGCGCTGCAGGAGGCGTTGCGGACCATGGCCCCTGACGAGGCCGCCCGCGAGGGCGAGCGGGCGGTGGCGGCCTTGGAGGACCGGCACACGCCTCCGGTGTGAGTGAACCTTTTCCAACACGCGGCCCAAGGCACCGAGGACGGGAGTCTCGATGGTCTCCAATGCCGCGACGTTGTAGGTCACGGCATCGCCCCTGACCGCGGGCCCCGTCTCGCCCTGCGGAGACGGCGTGTTGAAAAAGGTTCAGCGACTCTGGCGGCCCGGTGGAGGGGAGGGGCCGCCGGAGCAGCCGCGGGAGAAAACAATCGGGGAGATGAGACACGCTGCCGGCGACCGCGCCGCAGGGGCGGCCGTCGCCGGATCTGCATGCCGGTTTCAAGCGGTCGCGGCGGCCGGACGCGCCGCGCCCACCGGTTCCGGGGCGAATCCCCCGGCCAGCGCGACTATGAGGGCGACCAGCACGGCGGGCGCCGCGAAGGCCACTCGCAGCCCGTCGGTGGCGCTGAGCGGGGCGATCGCCCCCATCAGGGCCGCGCCCAGCACGAACCCCACGTAGTTGAAGACGTTCAGCCGCGCCACGGCCACCCCCAGCCCGGTCGGGTCGACCCGCCCGGCGGCCGAGAACGCCACCGGCGCCACCACCGCCAGCCCCAGCCCGGCCACGGCGAACGCGGCGATGGCGGCCGCGGCGCCCGGAGCGGCCACCACGCCGATCATCCCGGCCAGCCCGGCCAGCCCGCCGAGCCTGACCACCCGCACCCCGCCCCACCGGCGCACCCCCAGGTCGGCGGCGGCCCTGCTGGCGACCATGGCGATCTGGTAGGCCACATAGCCCAGCGGGACCGCATACCCGGCGGCGCCCAGCTCGTCCTCCAGGTACTTGGCGCTGTAGTTGGAGATCGCCGCGTCGGCCAGGTAGAAGATCCCCATGGCCGCGCCCACGACCAGGACGGGACGCCAGGGCACCCGCCGGGCCGCGGCCTTCAGCTCCGCGGCGCCGGGGCCCGTTCCCTCCTCGCCGCGGCGCAGCAGGCGCGGCCCGGTGAGCAGCGAGACGGCCGCGCCCAGCGCGGCCGGGATGGCAAAGCCCGCCGCCAGGCCCAGCTCCAGCCGGTTGGCCAGCGCCACCCACAGCCCGCCGGCGATCCCGGCCACGCTCCACACCGCGTAAAAACCGGTCAGCAAACTGACGCCGTAGCGGCGCTCGACCGCCACCGCCTGGGCGTTCATGGCCGCGTCCACCGCGCCGACGAACAGCCCGAACAGCGCCACCGCCGCATACAGCAGCGGCATCCGCCCGCCGGTCAGCCCGATCATCGTGACGGCCAGGCACACCCCCGGCTGCGCCCACCGCAGCACCGGGGCGCTGCCGAAGCGGGCGAACAGGGCGCCGGCGGCCACGCTGCCCACCCCGGCGATGACCGGGACGAGCAGCAGCACCACCGCCAGCGTCCCGTCGCTCATGCCATGGGCGTCCTGCACCCGCGGCACCCGGGTCACCAGGGAGGCAAAGCACAGCCCTTGGACGGCGAAGGCGGCGTACGCCGACAGGCGCGCCTGGCGGTCCCGCGGGCTCATGAGCGGTCCTCGAAGCTCAGAAGGAGAACATGAAGAATGTTCGCGTCAGCCTAGAGAGCCGGAAACCGCCCGGTCAATGCCCGCACAAGAGCGCATTCACTTTCTGATCTCCAGCGCCGGCACCCAGGACGCTATCGTCGAATGCGTGGACGTCTCCAGGCCTCCGATCCCCGCGGAACCGGTGACCCGCGTGCACGACCTGCGCGCCTCCGACGCCGATCGCGAGCGCGTGGTGCAGGTGCTCACCGAGGCGCTCGCCGACGGACGGCTCACCCCCGAAGAGCACGCCGAGCGCACCGCCCGGGCCTATGCCGCCCGCACCCTCGGCGAGCTGACCGGCCTGACCGGCGACCTCACCCCGCCGGAGGCGCAGCCCATCCTGGTCGACGACCGCCCCCTGCAGGCCACCTTCGGCTCGCTGCGCCGCGAAGGGCGCTGGGTGATGCCGGTGCGGCTGCCGCTGCTGGCCCTGTTCGGCACCGTCGAGCTCGATCTGCGCGAGGCCATCCTGCAGCGCCGCCACGTCGTGCTCGACACGCTGTCGCTGTGCGGCCGCATCCGGCTGCTGGTCCCCGAGGGCGTGCAGGTGGACGTGACCGGCCGCACCATGCTCAGCACCCGCGAGGTGCGGGTCAGGCCCGCCGACGGGGGACCCACCGTGGAGATCAGCGGGCGGATGATCCTGAGCTCGGTCAAGGCCCGCGCCCCCAAGCGCACGCTGCGCGAACGGGTGCGCGGGCGGCTGCGCCGGACGTCCTGACCATCCGCCCGCCCCTCGCCGCGGGCGGGCCGCTACACCGCCTGGTCGAAGTTGATGGCGCTGTAGGCGCGCAGCTTGCCCAGCTGGTGCTCGCTCTCCACCTTGCGGATGGTGCCGCTGCGCGAGCGCATCACCAGCGAGTGCGTGATCGCCTTGCCCTTGCCGAAACGCACCCCGCCCAGCAGCTCCCCGTCGGTGATGCCGGTGGCGGCGAAGAACACATCGTCGGAGGTGACCAGGTCGTCGGTGGTCAGCACCCGCGACAGGTCGTGCCCGGCCTCGGTGGCCTTGCGCCGCTCGGCCTCATCGCGCGGCCACAGCTTGCCCTGGATGACCCCGCCCATCGCCTTGACCGCGCAGGCGGCGATGATGCCCTCGGGGGTGCCGCCGATGCCCAGCAGCAGGTCCACCCCGGTGCCCTCGCGGGCCGCCATGATGGCCCCGGCCACGTCGCCGTCGGTGATGAACTTGATCCGGGCGCCGGCCTCGCGGACCTCCTTGACGATCCCCTCGTGCCGCGGCCGATCCAAGATCACCACGGTGACGTCCTCCACCGCCGAGCCCTTGGCCCGGGCCACCGCCTTGATGTTGTCGGCGATCGGCCGCTCGATGTCCACCACATCGGCCGCCTCCGGCCCGGTGACCAGCTTCTCCATGTAGAAGACCGCCGAGGGGTCGTACATCGAGCCGCGGGCGGCCACCGCGATCACCGCGATGGCGTTCGGCATGCCCATCGAGGTCAGGCGGGTGCCGTCGATCGGGTCCACCGCCACATCGCACTCCGGGCCGCTGCCGTCGCCCACTTCCTCGCCGTTGTAGAGCATGGGGGCGTTGTCTTTTTCGCCCTCGCCGATGACGACCACGCCCCGCATGGACACCGTGTTGATCAATTGGCGCATGGCGTTGACGGCCGCGCCGTCGGCCCCGTTCTTATCGCCCCGGCCGACCCAGCGCGCGGCGGCCATGGCCGCCGCCTCGGTCACCCGTACCAGCTCCATGGCCAGGTTGCGGTCGGGCGCGGCGGGCTCGGTGACCAGCGGCGAGGAGACGGAGTTTCCATCGGACCCAGCGGACATGGCAGACATCGCGTTACAGCCCTTTCGGTCGCAGGTGCCTGAGATTTTCCGTTCGGCCGGCCCGAGCCACAAAATTGGACCAGACCAACCCGACGGTACCCATGCCCCGCCGATCGGCCCTTCACCGGGTCCCCGGCAAGGGACCCGGCTGTTGCGATTGGGTGACCACCTGTAGCGAGGAATCGTTCCCGCCGTCCCATAGGGCGTAATCTCTGCTGTCATGAGCAGCGACATCCAAGTGCCGCCCGGTGAGGCCGGAGCGGGCGGCACGGCCTCGGCGAGCGCCACCTCCGGTGGAGGGGCCGACAACGCGGGCCGGGTCCCCGCGCAGGGCGGGGAGACTCCGGCGCGGGGTTCCGACCGCGGGGCGGCCACCCGCAGCGCCCTGCTCGCCGCGGCGCGGGACGTCTTCGCCGAATGCGGGTTCGCCCAGGCCGCGGTGACCGACATCGTCGCCCGGGCGGGAGCCAGCGTCGGCAGCCTCTACCACCACTTCAACGGCAAGGCCGACCTGTACCTGACGCTGTGGGAGGAGTTCCAGGCCCGCCAGCAGGAGCGCACCCGCCAGGCCGTGCACGCCGCCCGGGCGGCCGGGGAGAGCGACCCGATGCGGCTGTTCATCGCCGGGGCCAACGCCTACCTGGACGGCTGCCTGGCCGACCGGCGGCTCTCCCGACTGTTCGTGCGCGGCGACGGCCCGCCCGGTTTTGAGCGGGTGATGCAAAAGCGGCTGCGCAAGTGGGCCCGCCGCAACGCCGCCCTCTTCCACGCGCCCGACGGGACCGTGGACGAACCGCTGGTCACCGTGCTCACCGGCGCGATGGCCGCGGCCGTCACCGAGATCGCCGGCGAAGAGGACGAGCAGGCCGCCCGCAAGACGGCCTCGGAGATCATGGCCATCATCGAGACCATCCGCAACCCCCGTACGGAGCGCTCCTGACCGTGCGCGATCCTGGCAGCGTGACCGACGAGACCTCGCAGCCGGCCACCCGGCCGCAGCCCTCCGCCCCGGCCGGGGCGCCGGACGCCCCCCACGACACGGCACCGGAGGGCCGGCGGGCCGAAGGGCCGTATGAGGTGAGCCCGGGGGTTTACAAGCGGCTGACCACCGGCCTGGGCGGCTACGCCCTGGCGATGCTGACCTGCCTGCTGCTGGTCGGCCTGGTCGTGCTGATCAGCCCCCGCGAGCACACCGAGAACCTCCCCACCGTCGACTACGGCGTCCACCTGGCCCGGCTGCGCGCCGACGCCCCCTACACCCCCTACGCCCCCGAAGGGCTGCCGTCCACTTGGCGGGCCACCAGCTCCCGGCTGAGCGGCCTGGACGGCGACGACGCCGAGGACCCGGTGGCCTGGCACCTGGGCATGGTGACCCCTTCGGACGAGTACGCCGCACTGGAGCAAAGCGACGAGCAGCCGGTCAGTGAGTACCTGTGGCGGATGACCAACTCCCGCGAGCCGGTCGGCGTCCAGCAGGTCGCCGGCCAGACCTGGCAGCGCTACTACCGCAGGGACAAGAATCAGCGCTCGCTGGTGCGCACCCTGCCCGGCCTCACCCTGGTGGTCACCGGCACCGCCTCCTATGAGGAACTGGCCGTGCTGGCCGCCTCCCTCAAGCCCCAGCCCAAGGACACGGCCGCCCCCTCCCCGTCGGCCGCTCCCACGAGCGGGTCCTGAGCCCGGCTCCGGCCGCAAAGCCCGCACGACCGCCGGATTCGCCCGGGGACACGGCATCGCGCTTCCCGGGGGCGGAAGCATGCGCTGAAGAGCCGGGCCCGGCGGCTGCTTTCAGGGCCGGCCGCCTCAAAACGGCGGGGCGGAGTCGGGCTCGGCGTCGTCCTCGGCGGCGGCCGTGGCGGCGGCCAGCCGGGCGCGGGCTCCCTCCAGCCACTCCTGGCAGATCTCGGCGAGCTTTTCGCCGCGCTCCCACAGCTTCAGCGACTCCTCCAAGGTGAGCCCGCCGGCCTCCAGCCGCCGCACCACCTCGGCCAGTTCGTCGCGGGCCTGCTCGTAGGAGGGCCTGGTGTCGTCCGTCACGGCGCCCAGCCTAATCCGCCGGTCCGACGGCGGTGGCGCGCAGGCGGCCGCCGGCCAGCCGCACCAGCAGCTCCTCGCCCGGCTCGGCCTGCGCCGCCGCCCGCAGCACCGTCCCGTCCGGGCGCTGCACGATCGCATAGCCGCGCTCCAGCGTGGCGGCCGGTGACAGCGCCCGCAGCCGGGCCCGGGTGTGCGCCAGATGATCGGCCTCCCGCTCCAGGGACGCCGCCAGGGCGCGGCGGGCCCGCTCGCGCAGCCCTTCCACCTGCTCGGCCTTGCGTTCCACCTCGCGCACCGGGTCGGCCAGCGCCGGACGCGAGCGCATCGCCTCCAGCCAGGCCAGCTCCCGCTCCAGCCGCCCGGCCAGGCAGCGCCGCCCCCGGTCGCGCAGCTGCCGGATGAGCCGCAGCTGCTCGCGCACGTCCGGGACGATGTGCTTGGCGGCGTCCGTCGGCGTGGAGGCCCGCACGTCGGCGACCAGATCCAGCAGCGGGCTGTCCTGCTCGTGCCCGATCGCGCTGACCACCGGGGTGCGGGCGGCGGCCACCGCGCGCACCAGCGCCTCGTCGGAGAACGGCAGCAGATCCTCCATCGACCCGCCGCCCCGGGCGATGACGATCACCTCCACCTGCGGGTCGGCGTCCAGCCTGCGCAGCGCCTCCAGCACCTCGGGGACGGCCTGGGCGCCCTGCACCGCGGCGTGCTCGATGCGAAAGCGCACCGCCGGCCAGCGGCGCCGGGCGTTGCGCAGCACATCGTGCTCGGCGTCGGACTCGCGGCCGCAGATCAGCCCGACCACCGCCGGCAGGAACGGCAGCGGCCGCTTGCGCTCGGGCCGAAACAGCCCCTCGGCGGCCAGCACCTGCTTGAGCCGTTCCAGCCGGGCCAGCAGCTCGCCGACCCCGACCGGGCGGACCTCCAGCGCGCTCAGCGAGAAGGCCCCGCGGTTGACCCAAAAGTCCGGCTTGGCGCAGATGACCACGCGGGCGCCGCCGGTCACCGCCGGGCCGGCCGCCTCGAACACCGCCCGGGGGCCGACCACCCGCACCGACATGTTGGCCACCGGGTCGCGCAGCGTCAGATAGACGGTGCCCGCCCGCCGGTTGAGCTCGGTGATCTGGCCCTCCACCCAGATGCGGCCCAGCCTGCCGATCCAGCCGGCCACCGCGTTCAGTACGGTCCGCACCGGCACCGGGGACTCCGCCGAGGTCTGCATCGCCATGCCCGGCAGCCTAACCGCGGGGATGCCGGGGAGCGGCCCTGAACGCCGGACGCCGGGCCCGGTGCGCACCGGGCCCGGCGTCCGGCCGGAAACCGCTCGAAAACGGGTCGTCAGCGGTCGCCGTTGAGCTTGGCGAGGCGGTTCTCATACATGCGCAGCACCTCGGCGCGGGCGGCGTGGTTGCGCTCGTACTCGCGCAGCAGCCGGACCTGCTCGGCGCTCAGCCCGCGCAGCCGGGCCCGCAGCTGCGGCAGCGTGGCCTCGTCGTAGTTGGGCACCGGCAGCTCGGCCGCGGTCTTGGCCGCCTTCTTCGGACCCGGCTCGCCGCGGGCGGCCTGCGGCTCGGGCTTCTCGGACTTCGGCTCAGGCTGCGGCTCGGTCTTCGGCTCAGGCTGCGGGGCGGGCTCGGGACGGGCGGCAGGGGAGGACTCGGCGCCGGCCTTGGCCGCGGGCTTGCCGACCGCGATCTCCTTCGGGGCGGGCCGCGGCCTGGAGCGGGCGGCGGGCGGCTCGGCGACCGGGGTGGGGGCGGCCGCGGTCTCCTCCTCGCCGCCGCGCACCAGCGTCGCCACCCGGTCGGCGACCTTCGCCGCGGTGTGCTGGGCGTCCTCGCGGAGCCGGTGGAGCACCGGCCCCACCCCGTGCTCGCGCAGGTCCTTGTAGTCCCTGGTCACCCGGTCGCTCAGCAGCAGAGCCCGGCCCACGCCGAACATCGCCAGCCGGATCGCGTGCAGCGGGAGGTCGCGGACCTGTTCGCTCACGGCGTGCTGGAGTTGCTGTTTGAGGCGGCGCGGCGACTTGGTCATCGTCCTCGTCTCCCTGCTGTCCCCGGAAATCGGTCTGAAGCGGTTTGGAACAATCGAATGGCGTTGAATCGACACAACACGGCCGTCCTGTATCACTGTGCCGCACCGGTGCGATCACGGGCACCCCGCGCCGGACCCTTCCCGGCGGCCCGGAACGTGGAACGGATCACATCATGGCACCCGGCGGGCTCGGCTCCTTTCCCTGGCCGGTACCCGCCGCGGTTCCGCCGAACACGGGACGGACGACCCTATTCACCGGGCCGCGGCGTCCGTGGGGCGGGCGGATCCGCCCTCGCCCGTACAATTGGCCCATGACCTCCACCGCCGACCGCCGTGTCCTACTCGCCAAGCCGCGTGGTTATTGCGCGGGCGTCGATCGCGCCGTTCGGACGGTGGAGATCGCCTTGGAGAAGTACGGGGCGCCGATCTACGTCCGCAAGCAGATCGTCCACAACGTCCACGTGGTCAAAACGCTGGAAGAACGCGGGGCGATCTTCGTCGACGAGACCGAAGAGGTCCCCGAGGGCGCCATCGTGATCTTCTCGGCGCACGGGGTGGCCCCGGCGGTGCACGAGGAGGCGCGGGCCCGCAACCTGCGCACCATCGACGCGACCTGCCCGCTGGTCACCAAGGTGCACAAGGAGGCGGTGCGGTTCGCCGCCGACGACTACGACATCCTGCTGATCGGCCACGAGGGGCATGAGGAGGTCATCGGCACCTCCGGCGAGGCCCCCGACCACATCCGCCTGGTCGACGGCCCGGACGATGTGGCCAACGTGCAGGTTCGCGACCCGGACAAGGTGGCCTGGCTGTCGCAGACCACGCTGTCGGTGGACGAGACGATGGCCACGGTGGCGGCGCTGCGCGAACGCTTCCCCAATCTGGTCGACCCGCCGTCGGACGACATCTGCTACGCCACCCAGAACCGGCAGACCGCGGTCAAGCAGATCGCCGCGCAGGCCGAGCTGGTCATCGTGGTCGGCTCGCAGAACTCCTCCAACTCGGTGCGGCTGGTGGAGGTGGCCAAGGAGTACGGCGCCAAGGCGGCCCATCTGGTGGACTACGCCGACCAGATCGACCCGGCCTGGCTGGAGGGCGTCTCCACGGTCGGGGTGACCAGCGGCGCCTCGGTGCCGGAGATCCTGGTCCGCGGCGTGCTGGACTGGCTGGCCGAGCGCGGCTACGACCGGGTCGAGGAGATCGAGTCGGTGCCCGAGAGCATGCGCTTCGCCCTGCCCAAGGAACTGCGCAAGGACCTGCGCGCCCCCGCCTGAGCGGGGCGGTCTTTCAGTCGACCTCGCCGTGGTGCGGCGGCGGGGTGCGGCGCGGGGACTCCTCCCAGCGGACCGGGTCGGCGTTCTCGTCCTCCTGCAGGATCCGGCTGCCCGCCAGGCGCCTGCGCAGGTCGCGCACTTGCTCCGGCAGCCCGCGCGGGATCGCGATGAGCACCACCAGCGCACTGCCCCCATACAGCCAGGGCGCGCCGGTGGCCAGCGAGGTGAGCACGCCCACCAGCACCCCGCGCAGCAGGGACTCCTGACCGAGCGTGGTCAGCGTCTCGGCGACCACGGTGAGCACGAAGAACACCAGCGGCGGGCTCACCGTCAACGTCAGCAGGTCCGCCGGGCGGGTGGTCAGCGCGGCCAGCGCGCAGCCGGCCACGAACCCCAGCCCGGCCAGCAGCTCCAGGTCCAGCCAGCGCGCGGCCAGCGCACCGGTCAGCCCCAGCCCGAACAGGATGACGATGCCGCCCCGGCCGGTGACCGCGCCCGCCGACCGGCCCGGCCTGCCGGACCGGCGCGCCCTGGCGGGCCGGCCGGCTCGGCCCCGGCGCGCCGGCGCCTGCCCCGCCGACGCCGGTGCTGCGTCCCCGGACGGGCCGCGCGACGCCGTAGCGGTCATCTGTCCTCCTCGCTCGCCCCATCGGCATGGCCGTACCCGCCGTCCGCAGGCGGCGTGTTCGCCCGGGCCCGCACCGCCGCCTCAGCGGCCGTCGCGCCATGCCGTTCGTCGACGGGCACGGCGGTGGGACCGTCGGCGTCCCCGGGCGGCGCCTCCCGGCCGACCGGACCGGGGACGACCTGTTTTCCGAAACTTACAGGTCCGGAGGGCGAGTGCGCGGCCGGACGCCGGCCATCGCAGAGGTCATCGGGCGGGCCGGCGGCGGGGGAGGAGCCTGCCGCAGCGGGTTTCGCCGCAAGCTCGGCCGCCGACGGGGCGCGGGGACTGTCGGTCACCGGCCGCGGCGCCCGAAGCGGCTCATCGACCAGGCCCAGCTCGTTCATCCGGCGGGCGCTCACCAGCACCCGGCTCTCCAGCGACCCCACCGCCCGGTTGTAGGACCTGACCGCCCCGCTCAGCGACCGTCCCAGCTCGTCGATGTGGCCGCCCAGCGTGCCCAGCCGCTCATACAGCTGCCGGCCCAGCTCGAACACCGTCCGCGCGTTGCGCGACAGCGCCTCCTGCTGCCAGGCGTAGGCCACGGTGCGCAGCATCGACACCAAGGTGGTGGGGGTGGCGATGTGCACCCGGCGGGAGAGCGCGTACTCCAGCAGCTCGGGGGAGTGCTCCAGGGCCGGCGCCAAGAACGCCTCGCCCGGGATGAACAGCACCACGAACTCCGGCGCCGGGCTGAAGGCCCGCCAGTACGCCTTGGAGGCCAGGTGGTCCACGTGGTCGCGCAGCTGCCGGGCGTGCGCCTGCAGCCGCGCCGTCCGCAGCTTCGGATCGTCGGTGGCGGCGGCCTCCAGGTAGGCGCTCAGCGGCACCTTGGCGTCCACCACGATGGTCTTGCCGCCGACCAGGCGCACCACCAGGTCCGGCCGCAGCGCGCCGTCGTCGCCGTGGCCGGTGACCTGCTCGTCGAAGTCGCAGTGGCGCATCATGCCGGCCAGCTCCACCACCCGCCGCAGCTGCAGCTCGCCCCAGCGGCCCCGGGCCTCGGGCCGCTGCAGGGCGCGCGCCAGCGCCTGGGTCTCCGCCCGCAGCTCTTCGGAGCTGCGCCGCACGAACTCCACCTGCTTGGCCAGCATGGCGTGGGACTCGCGGCGGCCGGTCTCCACCTCCCGCAGCTGTTCGGCCACCTTCTCCAGCGTCTCCCGCAGCGGCGCCACCAGGTGCTCCACGGCCTGCTTGCGCCGCTCCAGCTCACCGGCCGCCTCGGCGCCGGCCGCCCGCAGCCGGGCGTCGGCCAGCTCCAGGAACCGCCGGTTGCTGGCGTCCAGGGCCTTGGCCGACAGGCTTTCAAAGTGCTCCGACAGCCGCTGCTCCAGGCGGCTCAGCTGCTCTTCGGCGGCCTTGGCGCGGGCGACCAGCACGGCCTGGCGGGTGGTGGCCAGCGCGTACCCGGCCACCGCGCCCAAGGCGAGCCCCAGGACCAGGCCGAGCAGCAGCGCGAGATCCATGCCCGAATCGTGGCACCGCAGTGGGGGCGAACCGACTCGACGCGCCGAGACACGGCCCGCCCCGGCAATTAGACTCACCGTTCACCAGTCGGATATGACGGGCGTCTTGCACCGGGCGATGACGTCCACGGACGGCAGGAAGCAGGTAGGAGGCCACGATGCCCGCCACCCCCCGGGCTGCTTCGAGCCGGCCCTTCGCGGCCGGGGCCAGGCGCCGCCTCGCCGCGGCGATCGCGCTGGAACCCCAAGACGGCCCCACCCCGCAGGCCCGCATGGCCGGGCGCTTCATCCGCATGTTCGGCAAATCGGCCTGGCAGTACGGGCCGGACGGCGACGCGGGCCTGGTGCGCCTGCAGCGGGCCACCGCCCTGCTGAGCCGGCTGCAGTTCGTCCCGCCGGGCGTGACGATCACCCCGGAGGACATCGGCCGGCCCAGCGGCAGCGAATGGGTCCGGGCGGGCATGCCCGATGAACGCAAGGTGCTGCTGTACCTGCACGGCGGTGGTTATTTCTTCGGCAGCCCGCGGCTTTACCGGCCGTTCAACTGGCGCCTGTCAGCCGCTACGGGACGTCCGGTATTCGCACTCGATTACCGGCTCGCCCCCGAGCACACCCCGGCCGACGCCCTCCAGGACGCCCTGGACGCCTACGACTTCCTCCTCAAACGCGGATATCGCGCCGAGGACGTCGTCGTGGGCGGCGATTCGGCCGGCGGGCACCTGACGCTGGCGCTGCTGCTGGCGCTGAAGAAAGAGGGCCGGCCCCTGCCCAGGGCCGCCATCTGCCTGTCCCCGTGGGCTGACCTGCTGTGCACCGCCGACTCCCACCGGGTCAACCGCCACAGCGACGTCCTCATCCCGGCGGACAAGCTCGCCTGGCTGGGCAGGCGGTTCTGCGCCGGCAAGAAGGAGGACGACCCGCTGTTCTCGCCGGTGCGCGGGGACCTGACGGGCCTGCCGCCGTTGATGCTCATCGCCAGCACCACCGAGATCCTCCGCGACGACTCCCGCGAGGTGGCCCGCCGGGCCCGCGCCGCCGGGGTCGAGGTCGTCCACCAGGAGTGGGCCGGGCAGGCGCACGTGTTCCCGGTGTTCGCCGACTACATCCCCGAGGGCAAGGCGGCCTTCCGGCACATGGCCGAGTTCCTCCGCCGCGTCGAAGGCTGACCGCGGGGCCGGCCGCGGAGTACGGGGGGACGCCCGGCAGCCAATAGACTCGCCTGGCGTGAGCCTGTCCATCGGAATCGTCGGGCTGCCCAACGTCGGCAAGTCCACGCTGTTCAACGCGCTGACCAAGAACGACGTGCTGGCCGCCAACTACCCGTTCGCCACCATCGAGCCGAACGTGGGCGTGGTGGGCGTGCCCGACCCGCGCCTGGAGAAGCTGGCGGAGATCTTCGGCTCGGCCAAGATCGTCCCGGCCACCGTGGAGTTCGTGGACATCGCCGGCATCGTGCGCGGCGCCTACGAGGGGCAGGGGCTGGGCAACAAGTTCCTGGCCAACATCCGCGAGACCAACGCCATCTGCCAGGTCATCCGGGTGTTCCGCGACCCGGATGTGACCCATGTGGACGGCTCGGTGGAGCCGCTGCGCGACATCGAGACCATCAACACCGAGCTGATCCTGGCCGACCTGCAGACCATCGAGAAGGCCCTGCCGCGCCTGGAGAAGGAGGCGCGCACCAAGAAGGACCGCGACGGGCTGGCCCTGGTGGACGCCGTCAAGACCGCCCAGAAGGTGCTGGACGGCGGCACCACCCTGTTCGCCGGGGCCGGTGCGGCCGGCATCGACCTGACACTGCTGCGCGAGCTGCAGCTGCTGACCGCCAAGCCGTTTTTGTACGTGTTCAACCTGGACGAGGACGAGCTGGCCGACCAGGAGCTGCGGGCCCGGATGAGCGAGCTGGTGGCCCCGGCCGAGGCGATCTTCCTGAACGCCAAGATCGAGGCCGAGCTGATCGAGCTGCCCGATGAGGAGGCGCTGGAACTGCTGCAGAGCATGGGCCAGCAGGAGTCGGGCCTGTCCCAGCTGGCGCGAGTGGGGTTCGACACGCTCGGGTTGCAGACCTTCCTGACCGCCGGGCCCAAGGAGGCCCGCGCCTGGACGATCCGCAAGGGCGCCACCGCCCCGGAGGCGGCCGGCGTCATCCACAGCGACTTCCAGCGCGGATTCATCAAGGCCGAGGTCATCTCGTTCGAGGACCTGGTGGAGGCCGGGTCCATGGCCGCCGCCCGCACCGCCGGCAAGGTCCGCATCGAGGGCAAGGACTATGTGATGCGCGACGGCGACGTCGTGGAGTTCCGTTTCAACGTTTGAGCAGGTCAACAGGCCATTCTTACGGCTATGACCTGACTTGGGCGGCAGATAGTCGATTGTGGCCGTCGGGTCATCTTCTCGGCTCCGGCGCCAGGTGGAGCGAGTTGTCCACAGCCGCGCGGCGGGGTGTGCGCCATAGCGTGTCGCTGGAACAATTGACATCCGTGGTTAGGCTGGGCCGGGTTAGGCTGAACGGGCCCTAATGCGGCCTAAGCCGATCCATGACCAGAGGATGACCAGAGCAGGCAGATGACCGCGCCGACGGGGTAGGCGCGAGCGGAGGCGCGATGGCTCGCCGAGCGGTGGCGCGGGAGCGGACCGTGGCACACAGCGGGGAGACGGCCGTCCAGCGGGACGGGGCGACGAGCGGCCCCGGCATCGCCGGTGCCGTGGAGACGACCTCCGGCCTTGCCGACTTTCCGGAGGAGGGCGCAGGGAGGCGGCGCGGCGGCCGCTGGGCCGGCTCCGGCGGCCGCTGGTGGGTCTGGCTGGGCCGGGCGGTGCTGTGGGCGTTGATCATCGTCATCGTGGTCAACGGCGTGCGCGTCCCCATCGAACGGCTCACCGCCGACCCCGCCCCCACGCAGGCCCCGTCCGGCAACTCGCCCGCCTCGCGTTTCCCGACCGCGGCCGCATCGGCGTTCGCGCTGCAGTTCGGGCAGGTCTACCTCAACTACGACCAGGAGAAGCCCGCCGAGCGCGAGCGCCGGCTGCAGGCCTTCCTGCCCGACGGCACGCTGGGCCAGTTCGGCTGGAACGGGGTCGGCACCCAGCAGGTGCAGTCCGTTCAGGTCGCCGGGGTCGAGGTGCGCGACGACAACAACGCGGTCGTCACGCTGCTGGCCCGCGCCGGGGACCGCTGGCTGTCGCTGGCCGTGCCCGTCTACGCCAAGGACGGCGCCATGGTCGTCTCCGCGCGCCCCGCCCTGCTGCCCCCGCCCGCCAAGGCCGCGCTGCCGCAGCGCGGCGTCGGCGAGCGCGACGGCGAACTGGAGGGCGAGCTGCAGACCGTGCTGCTGGGGGCCTTCTTCGAGGCCTACGCCAGCAGCGAGGAGGCCGCGCTGGCCCGCTTCACCGACGGCCCGCCCATCACCGGGCTGGGCAAGTCCGTCACCTTCGTCCGGCTGGCCGAGGTGGTCGCCCCCCGCGGCCCGGCCGACCGGCGCACCGTCACGGTCGTCGTCACCTGGCGGATGCCCGGACAGGACGCCGAGGGCGCCGCTGCGGAGTTGGAGTCGGCCTATGAGCTCACGGTGGTGAAGAAGGACGGGACCTGGTACGTCAGAGACATCCGGGGCGTGGGCAGACCCATCGGGCCATAAGGGAAGTGACATGAGCCCATACGCCGACCCCGACCCCCGCAAGCGTTGCAAGCCCGCCGAAGCAGAGAGGTAGTCAGTCGATGCTGCTGCACACCATGGCGTCGATCTCCGACCTGATTCTGGCTTCGCCGGACGAATTGAAGACCGACCAGCTGGCCGACTGGTTGCGTCAGATCTTCGGGCCGTTGTTCCTCGTCATCGTGTCGATCGTGGCGATCTTCTTTCTCTTCACCCGCGAGATCACCCGTTTTGTGCAATTCATCGTCCTGGCGATCGGAATCGGAATCATCTTCTATGTGCCGAACATCATCGAGGTCACGGCCAAAGCGATCGCGGCGGCCCTGGGAGTGAATTTGAGCTGAGCGACGAATGAGCCCTTTTCGACACCCGTCCCACCGGCCCGCCGGAAGGCCGGTTCGCCGCCGGCGCGGCCCGGGCGTCTTCGCGGCCGTCCCGGGCGGTGTCTCAGCCCGGCGCGGAGCCGTGGGCCGGGTGCCGAAGCAGCGGGCGAGGAAGGTCCCATCCGCCGGTCCGGCGGTGACGTCCGGTGCGGATCCATGACGGAGTCGGCACGGCGCTGTGCTCGTCACAGTTAGGGGAGTAGGGCGTGGATCTACCCACGTACACGAACATATGGCGCATCGAGAAGCGGTTGTACAAGCTGTACGACCTGCGCCTGCCGATGCCCCTGCCGCTCGTGCAGATCGGCGTCTTCGTCGGCGTCTTCGTGCCCTGGGTGCTGCTGCTCATGCTCATCGGCGTCCCGCTCAAGACGCCCTGGCACGTGCTCTACCTGGTGCCGCCCGGGGTGCTCACCTGGCTGGCCACCCGTCCCGTCATCGAGGGCAAGCGGCTGACCGAGCTGCTGCTGTCGCAGGCGCGCTACCTGACCGAGCCCCGCACCTGGTGCCGCCTGACCCCCATCCGCGAACCCCGTGAGGTCGTGGTCGTCGCCCGCATCTGGCGGCGCCGCACCGACCCGCCCGTCCCGGCCGCGGCTCCCGCCCGCGCCGCCGTCCGCGCTCACAAGGAACAGCAAAGCAAAGAACACAAGGAACGGGAGCAGACCCCCGCTCCGGCGCGCCGCCGGCACAGCGCCGTGGTCCCGATGGCCGGTCTGGCCGCGGCCGCCCCGCCCGCCGCGCCCTCCGGGCACGCTCCCGCCGTCGGCACCGGGACGCCCGCCCGCCGCGCCGCCAGACCGTGGCGCCCCACCACGCCGCGCAGCATCTCCCACGAATCCGACGTCCCGCCGTCCCGGACCCGGCCGGTCCCTTCCGCGGACCTGGAACGGCCGCCGGCCACTCCCCGGCTGGAGGTCCCCCCGCCGGCCTCCGGCAGGCGGGCCTTGGCCTCCGGGGTCAAACGGCCCGGCGAGGCCGCCGAACTGTGGCCCGCCGTGCCCCCGGCCGGACCGCAGCCCGCCCGTCCCCAGGGCGTTCCCGGCCGCCCGGCGCCTTCCGCCTCCCCCGCCTCCGGTCCCGGCACGTCATCGGGTGCCCCCGCGCCGGCACGAGCGGGCCTGCCCGCACCGCAGGTCCCGCCGCCACGCCCCGTGCCCGCCGAGGCACCGCAGGAGCGGCCTTCCCCGCCCGCCCCGCCTCCGGCTCCGGCCGGCCCGCCCACCGCGGCCGGCGAGACCGCACCCGCCGCTGCGCCCTCTGCCGCCCCCGGCACGGCACCGGCTGAGACCTCCCGTCCTTCGGCGCAGCCCGCCGCGAGCGGCCCCCTCGCCCGCCGGCCCGAGCCCCCGGCCGCCGCGGATGATGCGTCGGCCGGTCCGCCGGCATCCTCCGACCGGCACCCCGGCAGCGCCTCCGAGCAGGAGGACGCCCTCGCCGCCTCGGACGCCACCGGCGCGACGGCGGAGGCGCCCCTTCCTCCGCAGGCCTCCGCCGAATCCTCCGGTCCCGAAGACCGGCAGGACGCCCCTTCTGCTCCGGAGACCGCCGACGAGGCGCCGGCAGAGCCCTCCCGGGCTCCAACAGACCCTGCCGCGGCCGAGGCCGCCACCGAACCGACACCGGACGCAGGCCCGCAGGACGAACCCGCGGCGACGGAGGCCCCGGACGCCGCCGAAACACCGGCCGAGGCCGCCGCAGGCGACTCGCAGGCGGCTCCCGCCGCGGGCGAGCCGCAGCGGAAGATCGCGGCGCGCGAACCCGCCGAAGACGACCAAGCAGGGGAGACGGCCGCGGCGGACGGCGCTCCTCGCACGCGGCCGGACATCCCCCAGCAGGTCCCGGGCACCACCGTGCCCGACATCCCTCAGGTGCCCCGGGCGTTCGGCGCCGCCCGCACCGATCGGGAAGACGGCCGCCAGGCCACGGCCGCCGAGCCGCAGCCCGCCGCCGAGGCCGCCTCCGCCCAGAACCGGCCGCCCACCGAGCCGCAGGCCGGTGAGCAGGACCGTCCCCAGATGCCGACCCGGCCCTGGCGGGACGGGCTGTCCCGGCCGCTGCGCCCGGCGAGAACGGACGTGCTGGTGTGGCCGCCGGTGCCGGTCGCCGGAGCCCACCCGAAGGGGAACACCGGCGCCCCCGCAGACGGCGGACGGCCGGCTCGGGAATCCGGGCCCGCCGGACCTCCTTCGCAGGCTCCCGGAACCGCCGCGCCACCCGGCGGCGTGCCCGCCGCGCCACCCGGCGGACTGCCGCCGGCCGCGCCGCCGCCCCACGGCCAGACCCCCGCCGGTCCGCCGCGCACCGTCGATCAGCCGCCGCCCGGCCCCGCGGTGGGACACCCGCCCGCCGACCGGCGTGCCACGGGGCCGCAGCCGGCGATCCGGGCGCCCTGGCCGCCCGCCGCGGCCGGGGGACAGCCCGCGCAGGGCCGTCCCGCCCCCGGCCCGTTCCCCCAGCCGCAGGGCCATGCCCCCGGCCGGCCCGCGGGCGCGCCGCCGGCGGGCCGACCCGCCCAGGGGACGCCGTTCACCCCGCCGCCGGACCAGCGGGTCGCGGGCGCAGAGCACGCGGCACAGCCGTCTCCGCCGCCGGCCCCGGCCCGGCAGGTGCGCTCGGGCCCGGCTTCGCCGGTGCGGCCGCGTCCGCTCCCGCCGCCCCCGTCGCCGCCCCCGCCCAGCGGCCCGGCGATCACCCCGCCCGGCCCCGAGCAGGAGAGCACCTCCGGCGGCGGGCTGCGCCGGCTCATCGCGGCGGTCAGCGGCGGGCACAGCCACCTCGACGAGGAGTACCAGGAACGGCTGCAGCGCCCCTTCCAGGGCACCCGCCGCATCGTGGTGCTGGGCTGCACCGGCGGGGCCGGGCAGACCGTCACCGCCCTGATGCTGGGGCACACCTTCGCCCAGTACTGCGGCGAACCGGTGGTGGCGATCGACATCAACCCCGGTCCCGGGGCGCTGGCCCGGCGCACCCGCAGCGACACCCACGAGACCCTCACCAGCCTGATCACCCGGGCCGACCAGGTCACCACGCTGACCGCCATGCGCCGCTACACCTCGCAGGCCAAGTCCGGCCTGGACGTCATCGCCGCGGGCAAGAACCCGCTGCAGGCGCTGGACGACCGCGACTATGCGCTGGCGATCCGGACCATCGACAAGTTCTACTCGATCACGCTGCTGGACGCGGCGGCGGCGGTGGTGGCGCGGGTGCTGCCGCACGCCGACCAGATCGTGCTGGTCGCCCCGGCCAGCGCGGACGCGCCGCGGGCGGTGGCGATGACCTTCGAGTGGCTGGACGGGCACGGCTATGACGAGCTGCGCTCCCGCGCGGTGACCGTGATCAACGGGGTCAGCCGGCGCAGCATGGCCGACGTCGAGCAGGCCGAGGCGGTCGCCCGGGGGCGTTGCCGGGCCCTGGTGCGCATTCCGTGGGACGATCACCTCAGCATGGACCGAGCCCCCCGCAACGAACTCAAGTCGCTGCGCTCTCCCACGCGCCGCGCCTACCTGGCGCTGGCCGGTGTCATCGCGGGCGGCTTCTCCGAACTGCCCGAGCGCTACGTGCGGCACGAGGACGCGGAGCGGCAGCAGGAGGGCACCGTATGAGCGCCGCCGCCCTCCGGCCCCGCACCCCCGCCTGCGGACGGCCGCCGCAAGGCCGGGGATGCGGTGCGTCGCTGCGATATGAACGCAACGTGCACCGGATGCGCCGCCGATCCGGGATGATCGAGGACGCCGCCCGCCGCGCCGCGCCCGCGCCGGGCGCAAGGGAAGATGTGAGTTCCGTGCAGGGCCGGGCGGATGTGGCCTCTGGGGGAGATGGCGCCGGAAAGAAGGCGGGGGACCCTGTGAGCAGACCACACGCCGAGGGCGCTGCAGGAGCGGGTGCCGTCGTGCGCCGTGAGGAGGACGGGACGGCCGCCGAAGGAGCGGCGCCGCACCGCCGCCGTCCCGCCGGCGGCGGGCACGCGCGCACGGACGGACGCGACAGGCGAGCGGAGCGGATGAGATGAGCAGGAGCAGGGCGCGTTCCAGCCGCCTGGCGGTGCGGTACTTCGACGACCGCATCCTGCTGACCGACCAGGCGGCCTGGGCGTACTTCCGGTTGCCGACGGTGTCGTATGAGTTCACCACCGCCGAGGAGCGCGAGGCGCTGGCCACCAACATCACCATCGCGCTGGCCGGTATCCGGATGCAGGACGCCGAAGTGCACCTGCGCATCGCGCACCGTCTCTACCCGGCCGCCGAGTGGGCGCGCAGCCTGGACCGCACCTCCGACGGCGGCCCCGGCTGGCGCGAGTACCTGGAAGAGATGTACGCCCACGTCTGGAGCCAGGAGTTCTGGACCAAGGAGGTCTACCTCGGCGTCCGGCTGGGGCCGCGCGGCATGGGCGCTCAGCTGTCCGGCGGGGTGCTGTCCCAGCTGCTGGGCTTCTACAAGCGCAGCGAACAGGTGCTGGGCATCGAGGACGACGCGATCGACGCCAAGGAGATCGCCCGCTGGACCGAGCAGGCCGAACGGATAGGCCGGGCCCTGGGCAGCTCGGCCCTGTACGCCCGCCACGCCACCTCGACGGAGGTGGCGTGGCTGTTCCAGCACGCGGTTTCCGGGTCGCTGCAGGACCCGCCGCCGTCGGCGGTGCCGCGCCGCACCTGGGGCGCCGGAGAGATCGAGGCGCTGGTGGAGGGAGCGATCCACAACGGGCGCTCCTACCTGCGCATGGAGCAGCCGGGCACCAACGGCGCCGGAGGGGCGGTCAACTCCTCCTACGTGGCCTACCTCAGCTTCGCGCGCTTCCCCGACCTGATGCCCTTCCCCGACGGCGAGCCGTGGATGCACTACGCCGACGCACTGCCGTTCCCGGTGGAGATCAGCTCCCGGATGAAACTGATCTCCCCGGCCAAGGCCTCCAAGGACGTCTCCCGCAAGCTGGCCCACGCCCGCGACATGGACCAGCACATCCGGGAGGCCGGCGCGGAGGCGCCGCTGGCGCTGGCCGAGCAGATCGACGCCGCCCGGATGCTGGAGCACGGCATCACCAAGGAGCGGCTGCCGTTCGTCTACGGCTGGCACCGGCTGATCGTGACCGCCCCGACCGAGGAGCTGCTGGCCCAGCGGGTGGACGCGGTGGTCGAGCACTACCGCGACATCGGCATCGACGTGGTCAACTCCACCGGCGACCAGTTCTCGCTGTTTTTGGAGTCGCTGCCGGGCGACCGGATCCGGGTGGGCGCCTACGCCCAGCGGCAGCCGCTGCGCACCATCGCCGGCGGCATGCCCACCGCCACCGTGGACCTGGGCGACCGGCGGGACGAGAACGGAGGCGGCTGGATCGGCCCCTACATCGGGCAGACCCTGGGCCGGGCCCGCTCCATCGTGCACTTCGACCCGCTGGTGGCGGCGGCCCGCAACCGTCCCACCGCGGTCGCCATCACCGGCGAGCCCGGCGGCGGCAAGACCACACTGGCGCTGCTGCTGATCTACCAGATGGCGCTGCGGGGGGTGACCATCGCCGCCATCGACCCCAAGGGCGACGCCGAGTCCCTGGTGGAGCTGCTGCGGGCCCGCGGCCGCAAGGCCCGGGTGCTGCCGCTGGGCTCGGCCGCGCCCGGCCTGCTGGACCCGTTCTCCTTCGACGACGACCTGGCCGCCAAGAAGACCATGGCCACCGAGACGCTGCGGCTGCTGCTGCCGCGCATGTCGGAGGAGCGCGAGTCGGCGATGATCCAGGCGGTCGGCGCGGTGGCCAACGGCGAGCGGCCCTCCCTGGGCAAGGTGGTGGAGTACCTGGAGAACGCCGACGACCCGGCCTCCAAGAACCTGGGCGCGGTGCTGCGGTCGATGTCGGAGATGCGGCTGGCCCGGCTGTGCTTCGACCCCTCCGGCGGCGAGCGCATCGACACCGCCGGCTGGACGACCGTGTTCACCTTGGGCGGGCTGACGCTGCCGGACGTGGCGATCTCCCGCGACGACTACTCCTATGAGCAGCGGCTGTCGGTCGCGCTGATGTACCTGGTCTCCCAGTTCGCCCGGCGGCTGATGCACGGCCTGGACCGCCGGCTGCCCAAGGCGATCTTCCTGGACGAGGCGTGGGCCATCACCTCCACCCCCGAGGGCGCCAAGCTGGTGCCGGAGGTGTCGCGGATGGGACGGTCCCGCAACACCGCGCTGATCCTGGTCTCCCAGAACGCCGGAGACCTGCTGAACGAACAGGTCACCAACTGCCTGTCGTCGGTGTTCTCCTTCCGCTCCTCCGAGCGGCAGGAGGTCGGCAACGTGATGTCGCTGCTGGGCGTGGAGCCCTCCGAGGAGCACAAGGCCGTACTGCGCAACCTGGGCAACGGCGAGTGCATCTTCCGCGATCTGGACGGCCGGGCCGGCCGGATCGGGGTGGACCTGGTCTCGGAGGAGCTGCTGGCCTGGCTGGACACCAACCCCACCCGGGTCCGCCCGACGTCCCCCCTGAAGAGCTAGGAGGTCTGCCCATGAACGGGTCGTGGCGGAGCCGCGTTCGGCCGGCGGGCGCGTTCGGCCGCCTGCGGCCGCCGGCCGGGACGAGCCTGCCGCGAGGCGCTCGGCTGCAGCGGTCGCCGGCCGAGGGCGTCAACCCGCCCGGACGCGGGCGCCGCTTCCTCCCCGCCCGCCGGAGCCGCCGGGGCGCGGTGCTGTTGACGGTCCTGATGCTGCTCGTCTTGGGCCCGATCGTCCCGGCCGCGGCCGGCCCCTTCGGCAGCGACCCCTGCCGTCCGGCCGACAATCCCGCGCCGGAGATGTACGGGTCGGGCCTTGACGGCATGATCAAGCCGCCGGGCTATCCGAGCGAGGAGCTCAAGCGGACTCCTCCGGAGCAGCTGACGTACTACGACCGCTACGGGAGTGCCGGCCAGCACTGGTACGCGGTGGACATGGGCTGCTCCGACGCCATGGACATGATGGGCAACGCCCTGGCCAACACCACCTTCACGCTGGCCCGGGTGATAGACCGCACGACCATCACCGTCTACCAGGCGGCGGCCTCCGAGTCGCTGCTGGGCTGGCTCAAGGACACCGTCGACGACGTGATCAGCGGGATGGGCAAGACCTTCAACGCCCGCTACTGGTCGTGGGTGGTGATCCTGGGCGCCATCTGGCTGGCCTGGTGGGGGCTGGTGCGCAAACGGGCCAGCAGGGTCACCGAGGGCACCATCTGGATGGTCGCCGCCATGGTCGCGCTGATCTGGCTGGTGGCCCGCCCCGCCGACTTCACCACGCTGGGGACCAAGGTGTCGGAGGCCACCAGCGCCGCCTTCAACGCGGCGCTGCCGCAGGCCGACAACAAGGGCACGACCTGCATCCCCTCGCCCACCGGGAAGAATCCGCTGGACTCGCCGGATGTCGATGCCACTACTCGCAACGCCAATGCGTTGTGGATCGCGCTGGTCTGCAAGCCCTGGCTGATGGGCGAGTTCGGCACTACGGACCCCAACGCCAAGATCGTCAAGGACAACGCCGACAAACTGCTGTGGTCCCAGGCGGTCGACTTGTCAGAGGCGTACGGCCAGCGAGAGCTCGACATGAGCAAGAAGGCCGACGCCTACAAGGAGGTCGCAAAGAACATCAAGGAGGAGCACCCCGGCGTCTACCCGGTCTTCCAAGGCAAGAACTGGACGACCCGGTTCGCGATCGCGCTCGGCGCGCTGTTCGCCGCCGTGGTCGCCGGTCTGCTGGTCATGGTCATCGCGATCACGCTGATCGTGGTGAAGATCGCCTTCTTGCTGCTGCTGGTGGCCGGGCCGATCTTCCTGGGCATCGGCATTCATCCGGGGGTCGGCCGAGTGATCGCGATCCGCTGGCTGGAACTGCTGCTGTCCATGCTGCTCAAACAGGCCGCGCTGATCGGGGTGCTGGCGCTGCTGCTGTGGACCTACGGCCTCATCCTGAGCGAGGGACTGCCCTGGGGCCTGCAGATCCTGCTCATTTCCTTGGTCACCTTCGCGGCGTTCATCTACCGCAAGCCGTTCCAGCACCTGTTCTCGGCGGTCGGCTACTCGGCGGTGGGCGCCCGTGAAAAGGGCGAGATCCACCTGGACAAGTCGATCGCCGAAGCCCGCAAGAGCACGGTGGCCGCCGCCACCGCGGTGGTGCCCGGGGCCGCCGGATACCGCCTGGCGCGCTGGGCGCGGCGGGAACCGTTGGAGGCCGCCGCAGCCGGGGAGACCGGCGCCGAGCGGCGGGCGGGCCTGGCCACCGCCGAGGCCGGGGAGACCGCCGGGGCGGTCGCCGGCCGGGGCCGCAGCGGCGTGGCGGCGGGGGCCGGACGCGGCCGTGCGGAGGCTCCGCCGCTCAACCTGCCCTCCCGGAGCAAGTCCGCCGGTGACGGGCGCTCCGGCGGCCTGACGGCCGGCGGGAACGGCTCGGATGAGGCGGTCGTCGGCGGGACGGTCAAGCCCACCTCCTGGACGGCCGGCCGAGGCGGCCGGGGCTCCGGCGGCGGGACGAGCGGCGGCGGTGCTTCGTCCGGCGGCTCCTCGGGCGGTGGTATCCGTCTCGCCCGGCCCTCCTCCGGCGGGGGCGGCTCGTCCGGTGGCGGCTCGGCTGCAGGAGGCGGGAGCAACGGGGCGGGCCGCAGCGGGGGCCTGTTCGGAGGCTCCTCCGGCGGCGCCTCCTCCGGCGGGGAGCGGCCCAAGAGCCCGGCGGCCGGAGTGCCCCGGCCGCGGAGCGGAGGAGACGGGGCCGGGCAGAGCACCGCTCGCAAGCCCCCGCCGCCGCTGTGGGGAGGCCGGCCCCGCGACGAGGGCCCGCCGATGCCGTTCTGGCTCCGTCCGGTCGAAGGCGCAAGTGAACGAGAGGACTGATGGAGCTCACCGATCGCCGGCGCAAGCTGCTGTTCGCTGGGATCGTGGTGGTGCTGGCCGCCATCGGGATCTACCTGACCGCGGCCGGCCCCGGCGACGAGGCCGACTCCGCGCAGCCGCGGGCCGCCGGCAGCCCGGCGGCCCCGGCCGGCCCGGCGGCGCCGTCGGTGCCGCCTCCGGGCATCGACGACGCCGTCACGGCCGACAACTTCGACATCTACCGGCTGCTGCCCTTCCCCAAGCGGGACTTCGCCGCCGCGGCCGCGCTGGCCCAGCGGTTCACCGCCGCCTACGGCACCTACCGCTATGACGAGGACCCGCAGGCCTACATCGACCGGCTCGCCCCCATGGTGACCGAGGAGCTGCGGATCCAGCTGGCCCGGAGCGCGTCCGCGCCGGGGCTGATCGAAGAACGCCGGGCCGAGCAGGTCGTCGCGCACAGCACCGCCACGCTCGACAGCGTCTACGACATCCAGGCCAATTCCCTGATCTTCCTGGTCACCGGCAACCAGGAGATCACCAGGTCCGGCTCGACCACCCGGGAGAGCAAGCAGTTCGCCGTGACGATCGCCCGGGACGGCTCGGCCCTGCGGGTGTATGCGTTCGAACCGGCCGGTGCCGACCAGGGCCAGGCCGGCGACACGGGCGCTCCGGACGACGAGGGCGATTGACCGGGCGCGCCCTGGGGCGATCCGGTGGAGGTGAGTGGAACGGATGAGACGGGGTCTGCTGTTCCTCGGGGCCGCCGTCGCGGCCGGCGCGCTCTTTGCGGCCCTGATCGTCTTGCCCGTGTTCATGGGAGCCGGGCAGCTGCTGTACGGCGGAGGGTCAGGGGGGTTTTGCGTCGACACCAGCCAGGCGAGCCGGCAGCCGGAGGAGACCTCCGACGCCAAGGCGATCCCCGCCGACTACCTGAAGCTGTACAAGAAGGCGGGCAAGGACTACGGGCTGCCGTGGAACGTCCTGGCGGGAATCGGGAAGGTGGAGACCGACCACGGAAGGTCGACGCTGCCCGGTGTCTCTTCCGGGGAGAACTACGCCGGGGCCGGCGGGCCGATGCAGTTCCTGGAGTCGACCTTCAAGGCGTTCGCCGTGGACGGCAACAAGGACGGCAAGAAGAGCCGCTATGACCCCGCGGACGCCATCCCCTCGGCGGCGCGCTACCTCAAGCACAACGGCGCCCCCGAGCGGATGCGCACCGCGCTGTACATGTACAACCACTCCTGGGACTACGTGGACCTGGTGCTGTCGTGGTCCAAGCGCTATGGCGGCGGCGACTTCACCATCGTGCAGGCGAACGGCCCCAAGTGCTCCGACACCGAGAACCTGCCCGACGACGTCGATGAGATAGTGCAGCGCATCATCGACTTCGCCCTGGCCCAGCGCGGCAAGCGGTACGTCTTCGGCGCCAACGGCCCGGACGCCTGGGACTGCTCCAGCCTGGTGGAGGGCGCCTACAAGTCGGTCGGGCTGACCATCCCGCCCTCCACCTGGACCCAGTGGCCGTTCGGGGTGCGGATCCCCAAGGGCTCCGAACGTCCCGGCGACCTGGTGTTCTTCAACTCCGGTCCCGGCACCTCCTGGGACCGGCCCGGCCATGTGGGGCTGGTCATCGGCAACGGCAAGATGATCGCCGCCCGCTGCGCCACCTGCGTGCCCAACATCGGGGTGCAAAGCTACAAGCGCTCCGACTGGGTGGGGGTGACCCGCCCGCTGGCCAATCCGCAGGTACAGGAGCAGCTGAAGAAGCTCCAGGCGAGGTGACCGGGCGCCACGGCGGCCGTGGTGCAGGCCTCCTGAACGGAGACCATGGGCGATTGGCGAATCGACGGTTTCACCGAGATACGCGAGCTCGGCAGGGGCGCGCAGGGCCGGGTGGTGCTGGCCCGGCACGAACGGTCGGGCACTCCCGTGGCCATCAAGTACTTGGGCGCGGGTGCGGACCGGTCGGCCCGCGAGGCCTTCCGGCGGGAGGCCCGGTTGCTGGGACGGGTCGATGACCCGCATGTGGCCCGGCTGTACCGGCTGGTCGAGAAGGCCGAGGGCATGGCCCTGGTGATGGAGGCGGTCAACGGCGTCTCCCTGCAACGGATCCTGCAGGAGTACCAGAGGCTGGAGCCGGAGGCCGCGCTGGCGGTGCTGAGCGGGTCGCTGCACGGGCTGGCCGCCGCGCACGCCGTCGGAGTGGTGCACCGCGACTACAAGCCCGCCAATGTCGTGGTCCCGGCCGACGGCAACAGCAAGCTGGTCGACTTCGGCGTCGCCGCCCTGGCCGGCGAGGGCACCAGGGGCGGCACGCCCCTGTACATGGCGCCGGAGCAGTGGCGGGGCGGCCCGGCGAGCCCGGCCACCGACGTGTACGCCGCGACTTGTGTGTTCTACGAATGCGTCACCGGTCGCCGCCCGTTCAGTGCGGGCAGTTCGGCGGAGCTGGCCGCGCTGCACCTGAACGCGCCGGTGCCGGTGGCGGACCTTCCCGAGCCGCTGCGGCCGCTGGTCGAACGCGGCATGGCCAAGGACCCCGCCGACCGCCCGGCCGGTGCGGCCGCTTTCGCCGCCGAACTCCAGGAGGCCGCACGGGCCGCTTACGGCGATGACTGGCTGGAGCGGGGCGTGCGACGCCTGGCCGGGGCCGCCGCCGGGCTGGCCGCGCTCTTCCCGCTGGCCGCGCTGGCCCTCCCCTCGGGCGCGGCCGGGACGGCGGGCGCCGCGGTCGGTGCCGCCGGGGGCGCCGGCGCGGCGGGTTCTGTGTCCGCCGGGGCGAGCGCGGCGGGCCAGGGGCTGCTCGCCGCCGTCGGGACCAAGGCGGCCGCCGGCGCCGTGGCCGCCGTCGTGGCCGGCGGCGTGGTCACCGGGGCGGCGATCTATGCCGGGACGAGCGAACGCCGGGCCGATGCACCGGTAAGGCTCCAGGTGACGGCGACCACGGCCGCGCTGAACCGGACGCTCTCTTTGAGCGAGGGCCGTCTGGAGCTCAGGAACGGGCAGTACCCGCAGATCAGCGGGCACCGGGACGCGCAGACGCAGCGCCGTGTCAACGAGCTGCTGCGCGCCCCGGTGGAAGACCAGCTGGCCTTCATGCGCGAGGCCATCGAGTCGAACATGAGGAACACGCCGGGATGCAACTCCCGGAACTCGCAGCTGACATCGCGCTTCAGCTTCGGGGTGCGAGGCCCGGCGCTGCTGTCGGGACGGTACCGCTTCGAACACCGGACCGATTGCTACCAAGGCGGTGAGCTGGCCGTCACCGTCACTGTGGACCTGCGGACCGGGCGCAGGCTGCAACCCGCCGACATCCTGCGCCCGGAGATCCTGAACACCCCGGCCGGACAGCGGCGGATCAACCAGCGGATCGACCGCTACTGGCGGAACCGGGATCCGCTGAACCCACCCCTGCCGATCACCTTCTCCCCCTACCGCCCGCCCAAGTTCGGCGTCCCCGAGCAGTCGGTCGACGATGGGGGGCAGCTGACCCTCGGCGTCGGGCATCTGGAGATCGTCTGGGGGTGGACCAGCGGCGGCTCCACCATCGCAGGCCCGGTGCGCATCCCCTACCACGATGCGGCGGACCTGCTCAGGCCCGAGATCCTCGCCGCCGTGACGGGTTCTTCCGCCTCGCCCTCACCGTCGTGACCTTCCCTCCGTACCTCCTGGTGGGCAGTCCTTGCCGGCGGCTGCCGCGCGCCGGGATGGGCCGGTCGGCCGATTCCCGCGCACCGGGGCGGGCAGGCTGCCTGAACAGGCCGCAAGGCAGAAGGCGGAGGGCGACAGTGGGTGCACGGATTCACGGTGGCACGGGGATCGGCCCGGGGTTTCTGCTGTGGCGGGCCGCCTTGCGCTGGCAGCGCGAGGTCACCTCGGCGCTCAGGCCCTTGGGCCTGACCCATGTGCAGTTCGTCCTGCTGGAGGGCCTGTGGCGGTTCGACGCCCAGGGGCGCTGCCCCAGCCAGCGGGAACTGGCCGACCGGGCCGGCACCGACGTGATGATGACCAGCCAGGTGGTGCGGGTGCTGGAGGGCAAAGGGCTGCTGCGGCGCGCGGTGGACCCCAGCGACGCCCGCAAACGGGTGCTGACCATCACCGACGAGGGACGCGGGCTGGCCGAGCGCGCGATCGAGGTCGTCCGCGGCACCGACGACGCCTATTTCGCCGGCGTCCCGGACCGCGCCGCGCTGCTGGTGGCGCTGACCCGGCTGGCCTTTCCCGGGCATTGACCGTTCCGGCCGCGGCTCCGATGACCCCCTCGCCGAGATCGAAGGGAGCCCTGACGGGGCGGGGCGTCGATTCATGCGAGACGGCGACGGTCCGGTCGCGCGATGATGGGCACGCGTCCGCGATCGGCGCGGGCCGGGCGAAGCGGGGTGGTTCTCATCGTCGTCGTGGTCGGGGCAGCGATCATCCGGGCGGGCCGGCTGCTGGCCGCCCAGCGGGCCGAGCCGGCGCACCTGGCGGGCGGCTGGGAACTGCCGGGCGGCAAGGTCGACGCGGGAGAGTCGGAGACCGATGCGCTGATCCGCGAGTGCTATGAGGAGCTGGGCGTCAAAGTCCGGCCGGGCGCGCGGATCGGCGGCGACTGGCCGCTGGGCGGCGGGGACGATGTGCTGCGGGTGTGGACCGCCGAGATCGTCGAGGGGGAGCCGCGGGCCCTGGAGCACCTGGCGCTGCGCTGGCTCGGCCCGTCGGAGCTTTACGAGGTCTCCTGGCTGCCGGGGGACCTGCCCGTCATCGATCTTCTGCACGACCACCTGCGCTGACGGCGCACCGCCGGGGAGGCCACCCCATGGCGCCACGGCTGTGAATCCTCGCCGGAATACGCGGTGGACGGCCGGGTGTTGGCCTTCTGGCGGACAGAGGCGGGCACGGGGCGGGGTCGTCCCGCACTCATCCCCTTCGTGCTTTCCGCGGTGGGAGCCGTCTGTGGCGGCCCGTAGAATCGAGCCTGCCGCGCCCGTCTGCGGCGGCTCCGACACCCAGATCCGAGGCGAGAACGCATGCCCCTTTCCACCCGCGACGACCTTCGCAACGTCGCGATCGTTGCTCATGTCGATCACGGCAAGACCACCTTGGTCGACGCGATGCTCTGGCAGTCCGGGGCCTTCCGCGACAACCAGGACGTGGACGAGCGCGTCCTGGACTCCGATGACCTGGAGCGGGAGAAGGGCATCACGATCCTGGCCAAGAACACCGCCATCCGCCGGAACGGGATGACGATCAACATCATCGACACTCCCGGCCACGCCGACTTCGGCGGCGAGGTGGAACGCGGGCTGTCCATGGTGGACGGGGTGGTGCTGCTGGTGGACGCCAGCGAGGGGCCGCTGCCGCAGACCCGCTTCGTGCTGCGCAAGGCGCTGGCCGCCGACCTGCCGGTGATCTGCGTGATCAACAAGACCGACCGGCCGGACGCGCGGATCGACGAGGTGGTCGATGAGGTCTATGAGCTGTTCATGGACCTGGAGGCCACCGAGGAGCAGATCGACTTCCCGATCGTGTACGCCTCCGGGCGGGCCGGGCGGGCCTCGTTGAACAAGCCCGGCAACGGCGAGCTGCCCGACAACCCCGACCTGGAGCCGCTGTTCCAGACGATCCTGGAGACCATCCCGGCGCCCACCTACGACCCCGACATGCCGCTGCGGGCCCATGTCACCAACCTGGACGCCTCCAGCTACCTGGGCCGGATCGCGCTGTGCCGGATCCACTCGGGCACCCTGAAGAAGGGCCAGCAGGTCGCCTGGTGCCGCCGGGACGGCGGCATCGAGAAGGTCAAGATCACCGAGCTGCTGATGACCGAGGCGCTGGAGCGCAAGCCCGCCGACGAGGCCGGCCCCGGCGACATCGTGGCCATCGCCGGCATCCCGGACATCATGATCGGGGAGACGCTGGCCGACCCCGACGACCCCCGCCCGCTGCCGCTGATCACCGTGGACGAGCCGGCCATCTCGATGGTGATCGGCACCAACACCAGCCCGATGGTGGGCCGGGAGAAGGGCACCAAGGTCACCGCCCGCCTGGTCAAGGAGCGGCTGGAACGCGAACTGGTGGGCAACGTCTCGATCCGGGTGCTGCCCACCGGGCGGCCGGACGCCTGGGAGGTGCAGGGCCGCGGCGAGCTGGCGCTGGCGGTGCTGGTGGAGAACATGCGCCGGGAGGGCTATGAGCTGACCGTCGGCAAGCCCCAGGTGGTCACCCGCGAGATCGACGGCAGGAAGTGCGAGCCGGTCGAGCGGCTGACCGTGGACGTCCCCGAAGAGTACCTGGGCGCGGTCACCCAGCTGCTGGCGGTCCGCAAGGGCCGCATGGAGCAGATGACCAACCACGGCACCGGCTGGGTGCGGATGGAGTTCCTGGTCCCGGCCCGCGGCCTCATCGGGTTCCGCACCGAGTTCCTGACCGAGACCCGCGGCACCGGCATCGCCCACCACGTGTTCGAAGGCTATGAGCCGTGGTTCGGCGAGCTGCGCACCCGGCCGTCCGGTTCGCTGGTGGCCGACCGGGCCGGGGTCGCCACCGCGTTCGCCCTGCTGAACCTGCAGGACCGCGGCACCTTCTTCGTCGGCCCGGGCACCGAGGTGTATGAGGGCATGGTCGTCGGGGAGAACTCCCGCGCCGACGACATGGACGTCAACATCACCAAGGAGAAGAAGCTCACCAACATGCGCTCCTCCACCGGGGAGGAGCTGGAGCGACTGACCCCGCCGCGGGTGCTGTCGCTGGAGGAGGCGCTGGAGTTCATCCGCGAGGACGAGTGCGTGGAGGTGACCCCCGGCGCGATCCGCATCCGCAAGGCGGTGCTGGACGCCAAGGAGCGCGAGCGCATCCGCGCCCGGGCCAAGCGCTCGGGCTGACCCCACCCGCGGGGCCGGTGAACGGCGAAACCCGCTCCACGCCGAGCGTGGAGCGGGTTTTTCCGTTCCTCCGGGCCGCACCGCCCGAGACTGCGAAGTCTTCCGCCGTCACCGGCCGCCTGCGGCGGGACGCCGCAGGGCTACTGCAGGGTGCGGCTGTCGCGGATGTCCTTGAGATCCTCGCTGATCTTGAACATGACGATCAGCATCTCCAGGTAGACCCTGGCGACCATGACCGAGAAGAACCAGATGACCGGCGAGAGGATGATCAGGAACAGCCCGCCGACCGCGGCGCCGCTGCTGCCGTCGGCCATCATGGCGAAGCCGCTGACCACCCAGAAGACGGAGGCCACCGAGGTCAGGACCAGGATCAGCACGTAAAGGAACTTGATCAGCTTCGGCGCCACGAAGTTGTCGAAGCTGAAGTCGAACAGCGATCCGAAGAAGCCCTTGTCGTTGTCGTAGCGAGGGCCTGCCGGCGGCTGGTATCCGGCGGGCTGGGGGTAGGGCTGCTGGGGCTGCCAGCCGCCGGGCTGTCCCGGTCCGTAGGGGGTACCCATTCAGTGAACTCCTGACTGCTCCTGGTCGATCCGTGTGATCCAGATCATGTGTGCGGGGGCGGGCGACGCACGACCATACCGGATCCACACCTCGATATTCCGTTGTGAAGACGAATGCTGACCGGAATGTTGGCCGTCGGTGACAAACCGATCGCCGGTTCAGACGGTCAGGTCAGCTGCACGGTTCCGGTGACGTCGGCCGCCAGGCGGAGCTGGTCGCCGTCGTGCAGCGGCGCCTCCACCCCGCGCGGCAGCCGCTCGCCGTTGACGAAGGTCCCGTTGGTGGAGCCCTCGTCGCGGACCCAGGCGGCGCCGCTGGGGTCCAGCCACAGCGTCGAGTGCCGGCGCGAGACGTTGTCGTACTGGATGAACGTGGAGGCCACCGGGGACTGCCCGGCGTCCCGGCCGAGCACCAGATGCTGCCCCACCGACACCTTCACCTCACCCGAGGGGAAGATCACCCGCAGCACCGGGGTGCGCTGGCGGATCGGGCGCAGGCAGTTGTCGCACTGGACGGCCGCCGGGTTGCTCAGCACCGCCTCACAGTGCGGGCACATGAACGCCGTGCTGTCGGAGGCCGGACCGCGCTGCCCGGCGCTCTCGTCCGGCGGCAGCAGCGTCGCCTCCCGGCCGTGCGGCGGCGGGGTGAACGACCGGCCGCCGTGCTGAGGGGGCGGCGTCTGGTGGTCGGCCGGTCCGTGCGGCACGCCCGGGTAGGGGGGCTGCTGGTGCGGCGGGGGCGCCTGGTGCTGGGCGGGTGACCAGTTCTGGCCGCCTCCCGCCGTGCCCTGGGCTCCCTGGTCGGACGGCCAGGCGGGGCCGCCGCCCTGGGCGGGCGGCCAGTCGGCGCCGTGCCCCGGCCTGCCGCCCTGGGCGGGCGCCCAGTCCTGGCCGGCGGACGGCCCGCCCTGGCCCAGTGCCGGGGCGCCCCAATCCTGGCTCTGCGGCGGGTGCTGCGGCGAGTGCTGCGCCGGCGGCCAGTCGCCGCCCGGCCCCTGGCCCTGCGCCGACGTCCCCTGACCCCAGTCGTGGGCGGGCTGCTGGGGGGAGCGCCAGTTCTCGGCGGGCGGCTCGGGCCGGCCGGGCTGGGGCGAAGGCCCCCACATCTCCTGGCCGGGCAGGCCGGGCGGCTGCTGGTGCTGACCGTACTGCGGCTGGGGAGGGGCCTGGTGGGACGGCTGCGGGCCGTAGCCGGGCTGCGGCGCGGGCTGCTGCTCGCCGGCCGTCGAGTGCCGGCGCACCCCGCCCACCCGGGCCAGGTTCGCCCCGCAGGACATGCACAGCACATCACCGGGCTGGAACGGCTCATCGCAGATGGGACAGGTGAGTTCGCTCATGGCCGCCAGGACACCTCCCCCGCTCGTATTCCGGCCTGTTCCAACATCGATGTGAGGTGATCAAGATCACCTCGTCGCGGGATCCCGATGTAGTACACCCGCCTTCCCTCCGGCCCTTCGTCGACGGAAACCTGCACCCGGGGCCGTGCCTCCGCGCAGGAGGCGGCGTCCTCGGACCCCTGGCCGCGGGCCGGCGATCCGTATCGCTCACGACCCAGGGCGGTCAGTGGCACGATGCGTTGATTCGCCGACCCCTTCCAGAGTAGAGAGCCCTGGCCGGGGTGTCCCCCTTCCGGTCTCACGGGATTGAGTCGGTCTATGTACGGCCCCGTGATGACAGCGTCGCACAAATCCAGAATGTCGCGGGTCGTGGCCGAACGGGAGAGCCGGGAGTAGACGTACCCGCTGTAGACGAGTATGTCCACCGGCCGGTTTCCCCGCCAGGCGTGGATTCCGCGCAGCAGCGCCGCCAGCGCCCGCGGCTGCTGGAACGGCTCGCCACCGGAGATCGTCACCCCGTCCGGCAGGGCGGGCAGCGACTCCAGCCACCCCAGCACCGCCTCCACCGGCACCGCTTTGCGGGGGTCGGGCTCCCAGGTGTCCCGCGACAGGCAGCCGGGGCAGCGCAGCGTGCAGCCCTGCGTCCAGATGCCCGCCCGCGTTCCCGGGCCCAGCGTGGTGACCGGGTAGTGCGCCTTGGCCAGCAGCAGCGAAGGGCCGCTCACGCCAGATCCAATTGGACGATGCTGCCGACGCGCCGGATGCCGGTCACGGTGATCCGGTCCTCCCGCGTCAGGTCCCGGTCGAACAGGGCGCGCGCCAGCGGGTTGACGAAGTGTGACTCCAGCGCCATGCCGATGCCCCGGCCGCCCTTGTCCAGCTCACTGGTGCACCATTCGCGCAGCGTCTTGCGGACCTCGCCCTTGATGGTCAGGTCCAGCCGGTGCTCCTCGGTGACCCGGCGGCAGATGTTGGCCAGCTGCAGATCGAAGATCCGGTCGGCGGCCTCGGGGGAGATGAAGTTGAACACCACGATGTTGTCGCCGAACCGGTTCAGCAGTTCGGGGCGGTTCAGCACCGTGGTGAAGTGGTCGGAGATGGCCCCTTTGATCCTGGCCTCGATCTCGTCATAGGACATGCCCGGGTGGATGTTCTGCACCCGCCGGCCGGGGGTGAGGGCGCCGTCCACCCGGGTGGCGCCGGCCGCCCCGGGGGAGTCCACGTACATCCCCAGGTTCGAGGTGAAGATCAGGATCGATTCGGAAAAGTGCACGGTGTTGCCGCGCCCGTCGGTCAGCCGGCCGTCCTCCAGGATCTGCAGGAACTTGTCCAGGATCCGCGGGTGGGCCTTTTCGATCTCATCGAACAGGATCACCCGGAACGGGTCCTCGCGGATGGCGTTGGTCAGCTCCCCGCCGGCCTCGTGCCCCACATAGCCGGGCGGCGCCCCGATCAGCCGCTCCCCGGCGTGGTCGGAGGAGAACTCGCTCATGTCGAAGCGCAGGTAGGCCGACTCGTCCCCGAAGATCAGCTCGGTGATCGCCTTGGCCAGCTCGGTCTTGCCGACCCCGGTCGGCCCGGCGAAGAACAGCACCCCGCGCGGCCGGCTGCCGGACCGGGTGGCCTGAGCGCCCGACAGCCCCAGCACCGCCCGTTTGAGGATGTCCAGTGTCTTGGTGACCGCCTGCGGCTGGCCGACCACCCGTTCGGGGACCTTGCTCTCGCCCTCCAGCACCCGCTTGCGCAAATGGCCCCGGCTCCAGGGGTTGTCCAGCACCCCCAGCTTGTAGGTGCGCACCGCGTCCGGCAGGTCCGCCAGGTCCACGTTGCGTTCGCGGGCCAGCCGGGTGACCTCGATCATCGACTGCAGCGTCAGCCCGTCGGCCTGCTCGGCGAAGGCGTCGCAGGCCTCGGCCGCCGCCGGGTCCGCCGACACGTCCCGCACCCCGAACGCCCGGGCCAGCAGCCGGGCGGTCTCCTGCCGGTCGCCCAGGTGCGGCCGCGGAATGGTGATCTCCCGGATGTTGTCGTTGCCGGCCGTCAGCCACGGCGGCAGGTCACCGGGCCGCTCCACCAGCCAGATCACCGGGTTGTACAGCGGCTTGGGCCGCGGCCCGGCCACCCGCACCGGGCGGGCGGTGCGCGAGAGCTTCTCGCAGTAACGGAAGAAGTCCCGCTCGGCCGGCTCCAGGTCGGTGGGGGTGCGCGCGATCCGCGACGCGGAGTCGATCACGAACGCGGCGCGGATCTTCTCCACCGGCCGGGCCACCGCGGCCAGGTGCCGGGTCAGCGCCTCCAGCGAGGGCCGCTCGTCCGGCTTGAGCTTGCCCACCAGCCGCTCGGCCGCCGCGGCCGCCTCCGCCCCGATCTCGTCCTCGGTGTCGGGGTACACCAGCAGCCCGTCCACCGGGTCGTAGATCACCAGGCAGGAGTAGCCGCTGGAGCGCAGCGCCTCCCACAGCAGATCGCGCAGCGGCAGCAGGCGGGCCGGTCCACCTTCGGGCGGTGGCGGGGCCAGGAAGCTGTCGTACAGGTTCCCCGACAGCACGTACTGGGAGTGCACCGACAGTGTGGCGTCCAGTTCCCGGATGAACGCCGGCCAGCCCTGCAGCCGTCCCCCCAGCGTTGGCGACTCCGTCATGATCCTCCGCGTTCCCGCCCGCGCTCTCGGGCTCGTTGCCTCGTCCGGGCTCTAGTCTGCCGTGCCCGGGAGACCACCGGCAGTTCGTGCTCTCCCGGCTCGGTCCGCCAGGTCACGGTGGAGCCGATCCCGGCGGCGGCCAGCCTGGCGCGGGCCTGCTCGAACGCCTGGCACCACTCCCGCTCCCGTTCGGCGTCCCGGCGCCGGTCCTCCTCGCTCTCGGGCGGCCGGGTGCGGACCATCGCGGCCCTGATCGTGCGGGCGTCCTCCACCCGCATCTTCACGCTGTGGTCGCTCCAGCCGCCGCGGCTGAGGATCAGGGTGCCGTCGTGGGCGGTCATCGTCTCAAAGCCCGCCTCCACCCGGTACCCCATCTCCTCGAACGCGGCGGTCACGGCCTGCAGCACATACCGCCGCTCGGCCTCGGCCTGCTCGGCGGCCTCCCGTTCGGCGGCGCGGCGCCGCTCGGCCGCGCGGCGCGCGGCGGCCTGCTCGTTGGCCCGCTGCACCCGCAGCCGCACCTCGGCCAGCAACGCCTCGGCCTCCCCGTCGGTGGCCGCCTCGGCCAGCCTTCCGGCGGCCTCGGTCACCGGGCGCCGCTCCTCGGCGGAGACATCCGGGGCCAACCGGGCCAGCACCCGGGCCAACGTGTGGGCCCGGCGTCGCGCCTCGGCCTCCCGGTCGTTTCCGGGCCGCGGCGCGGGCGCGTCCAGATCAGGGCGCAGCCCATCGGCGGGGACGCTGAAGACCCGCCCCGCCATATCGGCGGCGCGCCGTTCGCTGATGCGGCGCTCCGCTTCGGCCAGCGCCCGGTCGGTGGCGGCGCACCAGGCGGTCAACTCCTCGGCGGATCGGTCGCCGGGCGGCAGCGGTGCCGGCAGCGGCACCTGGATCCCGGCCTCGCGCTGCGCCTCGGCCAGCACCGCGATCCGGGCGTTGCGGTCGATCACTTCCCGGATGGCGCGGTCCTGCCGCTCGGCCTCGGCCAGCGCCGCGGCCCGCTCTTCGGCCCGGCCCTGGGCCAGCGCCGCCAGCGCCTGCGCCCCCGCCGCGGTCAGCCCGGCGGCCTTGCCCGCCGCCCGGGTCATCCCCAGGCTGAGGACGACCGCCGCGTCCAGCGCGATATCGGCCTCGACCCCGCTACTCATACCGTTCCTCCAGGGCTGCCGGCGGGCGTCCCCAGGGACGCCTGCCGGGCGCGCTCGTGTTCGGCCTTCCAGCGGTGCAGCCGCAACCCGGCCGCGACCAGGTGCGCGGCCGCCGCCGCCACCGGCACCAGCAGCCACAGCAGGCCGGCCATCGCCGTCACCATGCTCAGCAGCAACAAGATGATCAGCAGCGGGATGGTCCCGGCGAGCAGCAGCAGCCCGCAGCCCCGCCGTCCGGTGCGCCGTGCCGAGGCCGACATGACCTGCGAGGCTCTCGACAACCCGCGGCCGGATGCGCCGAGCACCTTCGACAGCCACGACCAGGGGCCATAGGGCAGGTAGTCGCGGCCCTGGGCGCGGGCCAGCAGTACCTCCGCGCCGCATTGGACGGCCCAGGCCACCACCGACACCGCCACCAGCAGCCCGAACGGCATCCCGCTTCCTCCGTGGAAACTGAAGGTCCCGGTGGCCTCTTGAGAGTCATCGGGTTTGGAGATCCCGCTCACCAGCCAGCTGCCGAACAACCACATGGCCAGGATCGGCAGGGTCCACCCCACGGCGCGGGCCACCGCCGAGCCACGGCCGGCCAGCCGCCGCCGTTCCAGCTCCTCCCAGTGCCGGGTGCGTTCGGCCAGCCGGCGTTCGGCCAGCCGGCGCTCCTGGTCGGCGGCCTGGGCGGCCATGGCGGCCTCGGGGGCGGCCCGCACCACCGCCAGCAGCCGCAGCGGATCGCCGCCGCGGGGATCCGCCGCCCCGGCCCACTCCGCCAGCCGCTCGAACCACGGGACCGCACCGCCGGCGGCGGCGCGGGCGCGGGCGGCGGCGTCGGCCAGCGACGCCGTGGTCTGCTCGGGGGCGGCGGCCAGCGCCAGCAGGGTCAGCAGCACCACCGGAGGGTCGTCGGCCGGCGCGTCCGCCTCGGGACCGGCCAGACCTGCCTGTGGCAGGCGCACCTGTGCGATCGGAGGGCGGGGCTGCGCCGGGGCCTGGCCGTGGCGTTGCGGGCGGACCAGCCGGTTCCACTCGGCGACGTGCGCCCGCCACCGGTCGTCGATCGCCCGCAGCTCGGCGGCGCCCTGGAACTTGGCCAGCTCGGGCAGCAGCCGGTGCTCCCACAGCGCCCGGCCGATCAGACAGGCGGCGCGGTGGTCGGGATGGCGGGCATCGCCCGCCAGCGCGGCCAGGCGGGGCAGGTCCGCGGCGCTCATCCGGCGGCCCAGGTAGTGCGGCGGCAGCGTCGGGTCCAGCCAGCGCACCAGATGCAGCACTTTGACGTTCGGCGGCAGCCCGGTCGCCAGGTAGGCGTCGATCAGCTCGATGCGGCTGTCGTCGGGGAAGCGCCCCAGCCACTCCCGCAGCGCCCGCCAGGCCTCTCCGTGCTCGCCGCGGGCGAAGAAGTAGCGGGCCGCGTCCTCCCACCGCTCCACCAGGGCGCGGGCCAGCTCGGCCCGGTCGGTGAAGCGCCGTCCGGCGAACGGCAGGCCGGAGCCGTCGGGCTGCGCGAAGGAGCGCGGCTCGGCGGCCACCGGCGGGGACTGCCCCGCCAGCCACGCGGTGACCTGCTCGGCGCCCCAGCGGTGGCGGGGGTCGCGGGTCAGCAGCCCCTGGCACAGCAGCCGCAGCCGCGGGTCGGCCACGTCGGAGTTGTCGATCGGCCGGGTGGCCAGGTGGTCGACCACCACGGTCTCGCTCAGCCCGGCGAACGGCGGCCGCCCGGTGGCCAGCTCCCGCACGATCATGCCCAGCGACCACCAGTCCCGCGCCGGGGAGACCTGCCCCGACAGCGACTCGGGGGCGGCGTAGGCCAGCGTCCGGGACGAGGAGGCGAACACCACGCTTTGGTCCAGCACCTTGCTGAGCCCGAAGTCGGCGATCGCCACCTGCAGCGGGTCGGAGGCGGTCACCAGGACGTTCTCGGGCTTGAGGTCGCGGTGCACGATGCCCGCCCGGTGCAGCGCCTGCAGGCCGGCGGCCAGCTGCGCCACGATCGCGGCGACGGTCTGCGGCGGCAGCGCCTCGCCCGGCCGCGCATCCAGCATGGTGCGCAGGTTGCCGCCGGGGGCGTACTCGCTCAGCTCGTAGTCGCGGCCGTCGGCGTGCCCGGTCTCCAGGATCTGCACCACGTGCGGGGAGGTGAGCTCCGGCAGCTTGGCCCACACCTCGCGGTCGGCGGAGTATCCCCGCCGGAACACCTTGACCACGTACCGGCGGCCCGCTGCGTCCCGCACCAGCAGCAGGTCCGATTCGGCGCCTTGGACGGGCAGCTCTCCCACCACGGTGAAGCGCCCGGCCAGCGGCCCCGGCAGCCGGATCAGCGGATCGGCGGCGGGCTGCGGGGCGTCCCGGCGGGTGGCCGAGGGATCGGAGCGCGCTTGGGGGACGTGCGGGTCCCGGTGGGTCACCGCCGGGTCTCGCCGGGTCCGGTGCGGGAAGTCCTCGAACTCGGCCACTTACCGCTCCGTTGGTGCCGCCGTGACCGGCTCCCGTTCCGCGGGCCCGCCGCGCCCGGCCCGGAGCGGGCGGACGGCGTCCCGCCGTACCGGCGCACGCGCCGGAACGGGGAGCCGGCGATGGTGGGAGGGGTTCACTCAGGTGAGCCTAACGCGCCGGTTCAGATCTTGTCCCTGATGACCCGAAGGTGCTCCACGCCCTTGAAACGGACCACCATCGCCTCCATCGCGATCCGCACCAGCAGCGCCTCAAACAGCCACACCAGCGGGCAAGCGATGATCATTATGACCCCCCAGGCCCAGCCGTCGTCCCAGGTGGCCATCCACAGTCCCAGGAAGAAGAAGACCAGGCACTGCAGGCTGATCAGCAGCAGGGCGACGATGTACCACAGCCTGATCAGCTTCGGGGTCACCAGGTGGTTGAAGCGGGTGTCCAGCAGCGCCCCGATCACGCCCTTTTCGGGGGGCGCCGGTCGTCTCTCCCAGGCGCCGGGCGGGGGAGCGGCCGGCCCCGGTCCGTGGGACGGCCGGGCACCCGGCTGCGGAGGGGGGAAGGGACCGGTGCCGCCGCTCGCCCCGGGGCCGGGGGCGGGGCCGGGACCGTAAGGGCCGGAGGGGTTGCTCATCGCCTGGCTCTCCATGAACGAACGTGCCTACGGGGGGCGCCGGCAGGGCGGCAAGGCCGACTCTAGAACGGTTCCCCCGCGGCGGGGCGTGACGCGCCCGGGGACGCCACATCCGCGTGTCCGCATCGCCCCGCGAGAAGGGCCCGCGGGGCCGTTCGAACATAGAGATAAGTGATCGGGTCCATAGGCGTCTGGCATGACGCCAGTATCCGGGGGTACCATGCCACACCTTGTGGCCAGGGTCACATGATTGGTCTGGCTGTTGTATGTATCACAAGGTCAGGCTGGTGGCATATGGTCGCCTAACCAGCAGCGGGTGCACTGCATGTAGCCGTGGTGCGACACGGCCTTGGACGTGCGGACGGATCCCGTACGAGCGAAGACCTGAAAACTGGGGTGCTATCGATGAGCACTGTGGAGGCGCCGGCCAAGAAGCGTGCGCAGATCTCGGCGCGCACGCTCCGGACCGACAACTGGCGTAGCTATCCGATCTTCATCGTGGTGCTCTTCACCACCTGGGTGGCGTATGCGACCGTCCGGGCGATGATGGGCAAGTACTACTGGGTCGATGAGTACAACTATCTGACCCCCTTCTACTCACCCTGTGTCAGCACCGAGTGCGTACCCGGCTCGGCGCACTTCGGCACCTTCCTTCCCGAGCTGCCGTTCTTCATCCCGTTCGCGGCGGTCTCCCTGCCGTTCCTGCTGCTGTTCCGCCTGACCTGCTACTACTACCGCAAGGCCTACTACCGCAGTTACTGGCGGTCCCCGGCGGCCTGCGCGGTGCGCGAGCCGCACAAGAAGTACACCGGGGAGCGGCGCTTCCCGCTGGTCGCGCAGAACCTGCACCGCTACTTCTGGGCGGCGGCGGTCATCATCTCCATCATCAACACCTATGACGCGCTGCTGGCCTTCACCGACTCCAACGGCGACTTCCGGATGGGGCTGGGCTCGCTGATCCTGCTGGGCAACGTGATCCTGCTGTGGGGTTACACCCTCTCGTGCCATTCCTGCCGGCACATCGTGGGCGGGCGGCTGAAGAACTTCTCCAAGCACCCGCTGCGCTACCGCGCCTGGACGCTGGTGTCCAAGCTCAACGAGCGGCACGGCCAGTACGCCCTGATCACGCTGGGCTCGCTGGTGGTGGCGGACCTGTACGTGGCGCTGGTGTCCGGCGGGGTCATCTCCGACCCGCGCATCATCTGACCCCGCGCATCCTTCCTGACAAGGACTGATCATGACCGAGATCGAAAGGCATTCCTACGACGTCGTCGTGATCGGCGCCGGCGGGTCCGGGCTTCGTGCGGCGATCGAGGCACGTCTGCAGGGCAAGAAGACGGCGGTCATCTCCAAGTCGCTGTTCGGCAAGGCCCACACCGTGATGGCCGAGGGCGGCGCCGCCGCCGCGATGGGGAACGTCAACCCCAACGACAACTGGAAGGTGCACTTCCGGGACACCATGCGCGGCGGCAAGTTCCTCAACAACTGGCGCATGGCCGAGCTGCACGCCAAGGAGGCCCCGGACCGCATCTGGGAGCTGGAGCACTGGGGCGCGCTGTTCGACCGCACCAAGGACGGCAAGATCAGCCAGCGCAACTTCGGCGGCCACGAGTACCCGCGCCTGGCGCACGTGGGCGACCGCACCGGCCTGGAGCTGATCCGCACCCTGCAGCAGAAGGTGGTCGCGCTCCAGCAGGAGGACCACCGCGACCACGGCGACTATGAGGCCTACCTGAAGGTGTGGCCGGAGACCACCATCACCCGGCTGCTGGTCAAGGGCGGCAAGATCGCCGGGGCGTTCGGCTATGTCCGCGAGACCGGCAAGTTCGTGGTGTTCGAGGCCCCGGCGGTGGTGCTGGCCACCGGCGGCATCGGCAAGAGCTTCAAGGTCACCTCCAACTCCTGGGAGTACACCGGGGATGGGCACGCGCTGGCGCTGCTGGCCGGTGCCACGCTGCTGAACATGGAGTTCGTCCAGTTCCACCCCACCGGGATGGTCTGGCCCCCCTCGGTGAAGGGGATCTTGGTCACCGAGTCGGTGCGCGGCGACCGCGGCATTCTCCTCAACTCCGAGGGCCGGCGGTTCATGTTCGACTACATCCCCGAGGTGTTCAAGGAGAAGTACGCCACCACCGAGGAGGAGGCCGACCGCTGGTACGACGACCCCGACAACAACCGGCGCCCGCCGGAGCTGCTGCCCCGCGATGAGGTGGCCCGGGCCATCAACGCCGAGGTCAAGGCCGGCCGCGGCTCCCCGCACGGCGGGGTGTTCCTGACCGTGGTGGGCCGGATGCCCGGCGGCGCCGAGGAGATCAAGCGGCGTCTGCCGGCCATGCACCACCAGTTCAAGGAGCTGGCCGACGTCGATATCACCAAGGAGCCGATGGAGGTCGGCCCCACCTGCCACTACGTGATGGGCGGGGTGGAGGTGGACCCCGACACCGCCGCGGCCGTCGTGCCGGGCCTGTTCGCGGCCGGCGAGTGCTCCGGCGGCATGCACGGCTCCAACCGGCTGGGCGGCAACTCCCTGTCGGACCTGCTGGTGTTCGGCCGCCGCGCCGGGCTGGGCGCCGCCGAGTACGTCGACTCCCTGGGCGATGACCGTCCCGTCCCCGACCAGGAGGAGATCGACTACGCCGTCGCCGAGGCGCTGGCGCCCTTTGAGCGCAAGGGCGGGGAGAGCCCGTATGCGGTGCACGCCGACCTGCAGCAGACGATGAACGACCTGGTCGGCATCATCCGCACCGAAAAGGAACTGCAGCTGGCGCTGGAGAAGCTGGAGGAGCTGCGCGCCCGGGCGGCGAAGGTGTCGGTCGAGGGCGGCAAGGGCTACAACCCCGCCTGGCACCTGGCGCTGGACCTGCGCAACATGCTGCTGGTGTCGGAGTGCATCGCCAAGGCGGCGCTGGAGCGCACCGAGAGCCGCGGCGGGCACACCCGTGAGGACTACCCGCAGATGTCCCCCGAGTGGCGCAAGGTCAATTTGATCTGCCGGCTGGTCGGCAAGGCCGACGACCCGCGGGTGGAGATCAAGCGCCAGGAGATGGAGCCGATGCGCGAGGACCTGCTCGCGCTGTTCGACGTCGAAGAGCTGAAGAAGTACATGACGCCGGAGGAACTGCCGGCCGGGATGCGGGCCGCTGCCGGGGCCGAGGAGGACGACAAGTGAGCTACCAGGCGAAGTTCCGGGTCTGGCGCGGGGACGCCGGCGAGGGCGAGCTGGTCGACTACACCGTCGAGGTCAACGAGGGCGAGGTCGTCCTGGACGTCATCCACCGGCTGCAGGCCACCCAGGCGCCCGACCTGGCGGTGCGGTGGAACTGCAAGGCCGGCAAGTGCGGGTCGTGCTCGGCGGAGATCAACGGCATGCCGCGCCTGATGTGCATGACCCGCATGTCCACCTTCTCCCAGGACGAGACCATCACGGTCACCCCGATCCGCACCTTCCCGGTGATCCGCGACCTGGTCACCGACGTGTCGTTCAACTACGAGAAGGCCCGGCAGATCCCGGCGTTCAACCCCGGCGACGCCAAGCCCGGCGAGCTGCGGATGATGCAGGAGGACGTGCAGCGTTCGCAGGAGTTCCGCAAGTGCATCGAGTGCTTCCTGTGCAACAACGTCTGCCACGTCATCCGTGACCACGAGGAGAACAAGCCGGCCTTCGCCGGGCCGCGCTTTTTGATGCGCATCGCCGAGCTGGAGATGCACCCGGCCGACCAGTCCGACCGGCGGCACATCGCCCAGGAGGACCACGGGCTGGGCTTCTGCAACATCACCAAGTGCTGCACCGAGGTCTGCCCGGAGCACATCAAGATCACCGACAACGCGCTGATCCCGCTGAAGGAGCGGGTGGTCGGCCGGCGCTACGACCCGCTGGTGTGGCTGGGCTCCAAGCTCGGCATCGTCAAGAAGAGCCAGGACACGCCCTCGGCCTGAGCTGAGAGTCCGTCCACGCCCCGGAACCTCGCGCAGGTTCCGGGGCGTGTGCGTGAGGACGGGCTTCCCGGGGGCGGCGTGCCCCGGCGACGCCGTCCCCGGGCGGCCGTGTCCCATAGCGCTCCGGCAGCGCGCACGGCACGTTGCAGTCTCTCCCGATCTGTGATGCATGAACTAGGGAGAAGTGCACACATGACGTGATGTAGTGAACCGTATGAACGCCTATGAACCTGGTTCGTTCCTTGCCGTCCTGACCGCCCAGGAGCGCGCCGATCTGCTGCGGCGGGGCAGGGAACGCCGGATGGATCGCGGCGATGTGCTCTTCACCGAAGGGGAGCAGACCACCTGGGTGGCGGTGCTGCTGTCGGGAATGGTGAAGGCCTGCTCGCACGCCGACAACGGCGTGGAGGTGGTGCTGGCGGTGCGGGGACCCGGCGCGCTGCTGGGGGAGGTGTCGGCGATCGACGGGCTGCCCCGTTCGGCCACGGTGACGGCACTGCGGCCGGGGCGGGTGCGGGCGCTGTCGGCCGAGGAGTTCATGGACTTCCTGCACGGCCACAGCCGGGTGTCGGTGCTGCTGATGCGGATGCTGTGCCAGCGCTGGCGGGACGCCGACCGCAAGCGGGTCGAGTTCGGCAGGTACGACACCACCGGCCGGGTGGCCCAGCGGCTGGTGGAGATGGCCGAGCGCTACAGCGAGCCGTACGAGCCCCACCGTCCGCAGGCGCGAGGCGCCGGGGCGAGGGGACCGCAGCCGGCCGGGAGCGTCCAGATCACGTTGAACCTCACCCAGGAGGAGCTGGCCGGCTGGGTCGGCGCGTCCCGTGAGGCGGTCAGCAAGGCGCTGCGCACCCTGCGCAGCCGCGGCTGGATCGAGACGGGACGCCGCCGGGTGATCGTCCACGACCTGCAGGCGCTGCGCCGCCACGCCCGTTGAGAGGGGCGCGACGGCGCAGCCGGGATTCACCTTTTAGGCGATGTTGTTGTCTGCGGCGTACTGGCCGGTGATCTGGCCGAGCCGGTAGTTCTTGACGCGGACGACCGCCTTCATGGTGGCGGAGTTGGCGCCGGCGGGGCTGGGCAGGCCCACGACGGAGTTGATGGCGGGGTTGCCCAGCAGTCCGCAGGTGGAGACCGCCGGGACCGCAAAAGCGTCGTCGGAGATCGTGGTGGTGATCACCGGGACGTTGTTGATGCTGGTCAGCGCCAGGTTCGACAGGTTGGGGGTGATCGCGATGGGGTTGGCCTCGCTGCCGATGTAGCAGTTGTTGCCCAGCAGCCAGTGGTTGAGCTTGATCTTCAGCGGGATGGTCTTGGGCAGGATCGGCGCGGGCTTGATCTGCCCGGCCTGCTGCACCTGGACGGTGATGCCCAGCAGGTCGACCGGCAGCGGCAGCGGGTTGATCGAGATCGGGTCGCTCTTGATCCCGCCCTCGACCAGGGTGAGCTTGCCGCCCTTGAGGCCCATCGCGACGGTGATCTTGACGGGCTTGGTCAGGTCCTGCTTCAGCGAGCCGAGCTTCATCTGCCCCTCCACCAGGTTGATGGAGATGCAGTTCCACAGCAGCGGCAGCGTGCCGGAGGGGAGCTTCGGGCAGTCGGCGAAGTCGGCGTTGCTGGGCTGGTAGGAGGTGTCGGCCTGCGCGGTGGTCGCCGGCCCGGCCAGCAGCCCGGCGGACACGGCCAGGGCGGCCAGTCCGGCGAGCAGCCGAGGACGTCTCATCGGACCTCCGATGGGGTGATCGAGACAGAGTGAATGCCGCGAGCAGCGTAGTGATCATCCCGAGCGCCCGGCTAGCCGGAATGGAGAAAAAGCTTCACTTTCAAAACTGTGCGGAAGTGATGACGGGCGCTTGTGGATCGCGCACGGGATGCGGGCGGACGGGCCGAAAAGACCGCCCGCCCGCCTCGTCTCTCACTTCAGCGGCACCAGGGCCTCGACGCCGGGCGGCAGGGTGCCGGCGCGGGCGGCCTCCCGGATGAAGGACTCCAGCACCCGCTGGAAGGCGCGGGCCGCGTGGGTGAGCGTCACGTCCTTGCGGTGCGCCAGCGCGATGGTGCGCAGCAGTCCCGGCACCGGTTCGGTGCGCCGGGACGAACCGGCGCCCGGTGCGCCCGCCGAGCCGCGCCCGCCGGACTCCTCGGGCGGGTCGCCGATGGCCAGCGGGGTGCCGCGCAGTCCCGGCCGTCCCGCCAGCACCATGCTGGGGACGACGGCCACGCCCAGCCCCGCTTCGACGAAGCGCAGCACGGCGTCCATCTCCCCGCCCTCGACCGCGAAGCGGGGCTCAAAGCCCGCCTGCCGGCACGCCCCGATGGTCGCCTCGCGCAGGTCGTAGCCGGGCCGGAACATCACCAGCGGACGGTCCCGCAGATCCTCGATCCGCACGTACGGGCGGCGCGGCAGCAGGGCGCCGCGGACGGCCGGCGGCCGGGAGCCGTTGCGGCGCGGCGCGGGAGAGGCCACCACCAGGTGCTCGCGCAGGATCGCGGTGGTCTCCAGCGGGGCGTCCCCCGCCAGCGGCAGGATCACCAGCGCCAGGTCGAGCGCGCCCCGGGTCAGCTGCCGGACCAGGTCGCGCGAGCCGCCCTCCTCCACCAGCAACTGGATCCCGGGGTAGGTGTCGTGGAAGCGGCGCAGCACGTCGGCCAGCAGGCCCGCGCACAGCGACGGCGTGGCGCCCAGCCGCACCCGGCCCCGCCGCAGCCCGACCAGCTCCTGCACCTCCAGCCGGGCGGTGTCCACATCGGCCAGGATCCGCTTGGCCAGCGGCAGCAGCGCCTCTCCCGCCGGGGTCAGCGTGATGTTGCCACGCGCCCGGCTGAACAGCGAGGCGCCCAGCTCGGTCTCCAGCGCGCGGATCTGCTTGGACAGCGATGGCTGAGCCACCCGCAACGCCTCGGCCGCATGAGTGAAGTGCCGGATCTCGGCTACGGCGACGAAGTACGCAAGCTGCTGCAACTGCACAGCTTAAGAGCGTACGGGTAGCGAACTCGGCGACATATGCCCGGTCTCGCCGGGAGAGCGAACCTTGTCCCCGCCTGTGTCCTGTGACAGGCCCCCGCGCCGGGGAGAAGGCGCATTGATAGGGGCGCCCCGCCGGTGAATCCCCGTCGACCGGTCCGGGGCGCCCCTGGCTCGAAGGCGCCCGCCGCGCTTTACGACTTCTTCTTGCCGGCGGCGGTGGCGGCCAGGTAGTCGCGGTTGAGCCGGGTGATGGTCTCCAGCGGAATGCCCTTGGGGCAGGCCACGGTGCACTCGCCGGTGACGGTGCAGCCGCCGAAGCCGGCCTCGTCGTGGGCCTGGACCATCTTCACCACCCGGTCATAGCGCTCCGGCTGGCCCTGCGGCAGCAGCCCCAGGTGGGTGACCTTGGCGGCGGTGAACAGCATCGCCGACCCGTTGGGGCAGGCCGCCACGCAGGCGCCGCAGCCGATGCACTCGGCCGCCTCGAAGGCGGCGTCGGCGGCCGGCTTGGGCACCGGGATGGAGTGGGCGTCGGGGGCCGAGCCGGTGGGCGCGGAGATGTACCCGCCGGCCTGGATGATCTTGTCGAAGGCCGACCGGTCCACCACCAGGTCCTTGATCACCGGGAAGGCCTGGGCGCGCCACGGCTCCACGTCGATGACGTCGCCGTCTTTGAACTTGCGCATGTGCAGCTGGCAGGTGGTGGTGGCCCGCTCCGGGCCGTGCGGGACGCCGTTGATCACCAGCGAGCACATGCCGCAGATGCCCTCGCGGCAGTCGTGGTCGAAGGCGATCGGCTCCTCGCCCTCGGCGATCAGCCGCTCGTTGAGGACGTCCAGCATCTCCAGGAAGGACATGTCGGGGGAGACGTCGTCGAGCTGGTACTCGACCATCTTCCCGGCGTCCTCGGGACCCTTCTGGCGCCAGACGCGCAGGGTGATTTTCATGGAAAAGGTCCGTTTTCCTACTTGTACGAGCGCTGGCTCGGCTTGACGTATTCGAACTCCAGGTGCTCCTTGTGGAGGATGGGCGGCTTGCCCTCGCCGGCCCACTCCCAGGCGGCCACATAGGAGAAGTTGGCGTCGTCGCGCTTGGCCTCGCCGTCGGCGTCCTGGGACTCGGCGCGGAAGTGGCCGCCGCACGACTCGGTGCGGTGCAGCGCGTCGATGACCATCAGCTCGGCCAGTTCCAGGAAGTCGGCCACCCGGCCGGCCTTCTCCAGCGACTGGTTGAGGTCGTCGGCCGACCCGGGCACCTTGACCCGCTGCCAGAACTCCTCGCGCAGCGCCGGGATGAGCGTGAGCGCCTTGCGCAGCCCCTCGTCGGTGCGCTCCATGCCGCAGTACTCCCACATGATGTGGCCGAGCTCGCGGTGGAAGGAGTCGACGGTGCGGTCCCCGTCGATCGACAGCAGCCGCTCGATCTGGGCCTTGACCCCGGCCTCGGCCTCGGCGATCACCTCCGCCGGGACCTCGCCGAGCTTGTTGTTGTTGGCCAGGTAGTTGCCGATGGTGTTGGGCAGCACGAAGTACCCGTCGGCCAGGCCCTGCATCAGCGCCGAGGCGCCCAGCCGGTTGGCGCCGTGGTCGGAGAAGTTGGCCTCCCCGATCACGAACAGGCCCGGGATGGTGGACTCCAGGTCGTAGTCCACCCACAGCCCGCCCATGGTGTAGTGAACGGCCGGGTAGATCCGCATCGGGACCTCGTACGGGTTCTCCCCGGTGATCCGCTCGTACATGTCGAACAGGTTGCCGTACTTGGCCTTGACGGCATCGATCCCCAGCCGCTTGATGGCGTCGGCGAAGTCCAGGTAGACGCCGCGGCCGCCGGGGCCGACCCCGCGCCCTTCGTCGCAGACCTTCTTGGCGGCCCGGGAGGCGATGTCGCGCGGCACCAGGTTCCCGAACGCCGGGTACATGCGCTCCAGGTAGTAGTCGCGCTCGTCCTCGGGGATGTCGTTGGGGTTGCGGGTGTCGCCGGCCTTCACCGGCACCCACACCCGGCCGTCGTTGCGCAGCGACTCCGACATCAGCGTCAGCTTGGACTGGTGGTCGCCGCTGACCGGGATGCAGGTGGGGTGGATCTGGGTGAAGCAGGGGTTGCCGAACAGCGCCCCGCGCTTGTGCGCCCGCCAGATCGCGGTGGCGTTGGAGCCCATCGCGTTGGTGGACAGGTAGAAGACGTTGCCGTAGCCGCCGGTGGCCAGCACCACCGCGTCGGCGGTGTAGGTCTTGATCTCGCCGGTGACGAGGTTGCGGACCACCACGCCGCGCGCCCGGCCGTCGGCCACCACCAGGTCCAGCATCTCGTGGCGGGGGTGCAGCTCCACGTTGCCGGCGTCCACCTGGCGCATCAGCGCCTGGTAGGCGCCCAGCAGCAGCTGCTGGCCGGTCTGGCCGCGGGCGTAGAAGGTGCGGGAGACCTGGGCGCCGCCGAAGGAGCGGTTGTCCAGCAGGCCGCCGTACTCGCGGGCGAACGGCACGCCCTGCGCCACGCACTGGTCGATGATCTGGGTGCTGATCTCCGCCAGGCGGTGCACGTTGGACTCGCGGGCGCGGAAGTCGCCGCCCTTGACCGTGTCGTAGAACAGCCGGAAGACGCTGTCGCCGTCGTTGCGGTAGTTCTTGGCGGCGTTGATGCCGCCCTGCGCGGCGATCGAGTGGGCCCGGCGCGGGCTGTCCTGGAAGCAGAACTGGATGACCTTGTAGCCCAGCTCGCCCAGCGTGGCCCCGGCCGACCCGCCGGCCAGCCCGGTGCCGACCACGATGATGGTCTTCTTGCGCTTGTTGGCCGGGTTGACCAACTTCATCTCGAACTTGCGCCGGCTCCACCGTTCCTCGATGGGCCCCTTGGGCGCCTTGGTGTCGGCGATCGGGTCGCCGAGGGTGTAGAAGCTGTCGGTCATGGTCAGTCCACCAATCCCACGGTGACCGCGAACGGCACGGACAGATAGCCGGCGACGAGCAGAACGGAGAACGCGGTGGCGGCCAGGTTGAGGGTGCGCGCCCGCTGCGGGCTCTTGATGCCCAGGCTCTGCACCGCGCTGGTCAGGCCGTGCCGCACGTGGAAGCCCACCGCGATGACCGCCAGGGCGTAAAAGAGGGTCACATACCAGCGCTCGGGGGCGAAGTCGTTGACCAGGTTGTTGTAGACCTCGCCGTCCCGGTAGTCCGGGTGCACCGTGCCGGTCGTCAGGTCCAGGATGTGGTAGATCACGAACAGCACGATGATCACACCGCCCCAGCGCATGGTGCGGGCCGCGTACGAGCCCTGCACCTTGGGACGGTGCCGGTAGCGGGTCGGACGGGCCCGCTTGGCGCGGCGGGTCAGCTGGAAGGCCATCAGCATGTGCAGGCCGATCACCACCAGCAGGCCCACCCGCTGGATCCACAGGAACCACTCGTAGTGCAGGGCCGGCGCACCGATCCTGCGCAACCAGGCGGCGTACTCGTCGATCTCCGCCGGGCCGTAGAAGGCCTTCAGGTTGCCCACCATGTGGACGACGAGGAACAGGATCATCAGGGCGCCGGTGACCGCCATGATCGCCTTCTTGCCGATCGTGGAACGGTACAGCGCCGGAAGCGCGCGGGGTGACGTTTGAACCACGGGGGCGACGGTAAGTCGCCCCAGGTCAGAGCGTCCAAGTCATGAAAGCACTCGTTTCGATAGCCATAGGCTATGAGTGGTGCATTTCGGGCATTGAGTGCGTTTCGTCACATCGTTCCAGGTGAGGGAGCTCACACGGTTTTCGGGAACTTCGCCTCTTGCGGCAGGGACCTTGGTCCCGAACCGGACCGGTGCCCCGGCAGCTTCACCACGGTCACGAAGAAGTCGTCGATCTGCCGCACCACCTCGATGAACCGCTCGAAGTCCACCGGCTTGGTGACGTAGGCGTTGGCATGCAGATCGTAGCTGCGCAGGATGTCCTCATCGGCCGCGGAGGTGGTGAGCACCACCACCGGGATGGAACGCAGCTCGGGGTCGGCCTTGACCTCGCTGAGCACCTCCCTGCCGTCCTTGCGGGGCAGGTTGAGGTCCAGCAGGATCAGATCCGGCCGGGGCGCGTCGGCATAGCGGCCCTCGCGGCGCAGGTAGGCCATGGCCTCCTCGCCGTCGCCCACCACGTTGAGGTTGTTGCGGACCTTGTTGTCCTCGAACGCCTCGCGGGTCAGCAGTACGTCCCCGGGATCGTCCTCGACCAGCAGCACCTCGATCGCGCCAGGATTGTCACCCATCGGCAGCGTCGTCGCCTTCCTCACTCTCGGTGTCGGCCCGCTCCTCGGTGTCCGCCTGCCGCACGGGCAGCGTCCAGCGGAAGGTGGTACCGGGCCCTTCGTGGCCGGGATCCAGCCAGATGCGGCCGCCGTGGAACTCCACGATCTTGCGGCACATGGCCAGCCCGATGCCGGTGCCACTGTAGGTGTCCTGGGGATGCAGCCGCTGGAAGATCATGAAGATCCGCTCGGCGTACTTGGGGTCGATGCCGATGCCGTTGTCCCGGCAGGCGAACTCCCACATGCCCGGATCGTCGGCCGACGGCTCGGCGGACAGGTGCACCCGCGGCGGATCCTCGCCGCGGAACTTGATGGCGTTGCCCACCAGGTTCTGCAGCAGCACCGCCAGCAGCGTCCGGTCGCCGGTCACCGTCGGCAGCGGGTCGGCGGTGACCTCGGCCCCGCTCTCCTCGATCGGATGCCCCAGGTCGTGCTTGGTCCGCTCCAGCAGGGCGCCCATGTCCACCGGCTCCACCTTGCGCTCCGAGCGGCCCACCCGCGACAGCATCAGCAGGTCGCTGATCAGCGCCTGCATGCGCTTGGCGCCGTCCACCGCGAAATCGATGTAGCGGCGGCCCCGCTCATCCAGCCGGTCGCCGTAGCGGCGCTCCAGCATCTGGCAGAAGCTGGCCACCTTGCGCAGCGGCTCCTGCAGGTCGTGGCTGGCGACATAGGCGAACTGCTCCAGCTCGGCGTTGGAGCGGCGCAGCTCGGCGGCCTGCGCGGCGACCATCTGCCGGGCCTCGGAGGCGGCCCGCCACTCCTGGACGATGCGGTGCCGCATCGAGTCCACGATGTCGGCCAGCTCCACGAAGTCGGCCGGGCCCGAGCCCCGCAGCGGATGGGCGAAGTCGCCCTGGGCGATCGCCCGCACCTGCTCGCTCAGCCGGTTCACCGGGCGCAGCACGGCCCACCGGATCAGCAGCGTGATGGCCGTAGAGCCCACCACGAACACCACGCCGGTGAGCGCCAGCCACAGGTACAGGGTGCGGGCCCGGTCGCGCAGCTGCTGGTCATAGGTGCCGTGCAGCCTCGTCAGCTCCCGCTGCGTGGCGGAGTTGGCGGCGTTGACCTGGCGGAACAGCATCCGCCCGGTCTCGTTGGAGTCCCGGGTCAGCTGCGCGCCCTCGGCCAGCGGGCCGGCGAACCGCTCCCGCCAGACGGCGATGGCGGCCACGGCCGCGTCCACCCGCCTGCGGGTCTCCTCCGCCCCGGGCACCGCGGCCAGCTGCCGGGTCATGGCGGCGGCGGCCTGGCGTTCGGCGGTCACCGCGTCCTTGTAGGCCTTCAGGTCGGCGTCCCTGCCGTGGCGGGCGTAGGCGCGGATGGCCGAGTCCTGCTCCTCCATCGCGGTGGTGAGCTGGAACTGCCGCAGCGCCGCCGGGTCGATCTGGTCGATGAGGATGGCCCGGGCCTGGTTGTAGCCCTGCAGCGCCAGCACCGCCAGCGTCACCGTGATCGCCATCAGCACCGTCAGCGCCGCCGCGGTGGTGTAGAACCACTGGCCCAGCCTGATCCGGCTCAGCCCGCGCAGCTGAGTGGGCGGCCGCAGCGGCGCCAGCTGCGGGGGCAGCGGCGAACTGGCGCTCATCGACCCGGCCGAGACCACCGGCTCGGGCAGCTCGGCGGGACGGGGCGCGGCGGTCACGTGCGCTCCCGGGTGGCCAGCAGCAGCACCGCCACGTCATCGGCCAGCGCCTCGCCGTTGAGCGCCTCGACCCGCGACACCAGCGTGTCGATCAGTGCGTCGCCGGAGGCGCCCTCCTGCACGGCGGTGCGTGCCAGGCCGACCAGGCCGTCGGTGCCCAGCCGGGCCGAGCCCTGCCCGATCCGGCCCTCGATCAGCCCGTCGGTGTAGAGCATCAGGCCCCAGGAGGCGCCCAGCTCGATGTCGATGCCGGGCCACAGGGTGCCGTCCACCAGGTCGACCGGCAGCCCCAGCGCGGGCCCGGCCGGCTCTTCGGGCGCCGCGTTCACCCCGGCCTCGTTCAGCAGCAGCGGCGCCGGGTGACCGGCCAGGTGCAGCCGGGCACTGCGCCGCGAAGGGGCGACGGTCACCATGCACACCGTGGTGAACAGCTCGTCGCTGCGCCGCTCGTGCACCAGCACGGTGTTGAGGATCGACAGCAGCTCCCCGCCGGTGTGCCCGGCCAGCACCAACGTGCGCCAGGCCATGCGCAGGCACACCCCCAGCGCCGCCTCGTCGGGGCCGTGCCCGCACACGTCCCCGATCATCAGGTGCACCGACCCGTCGGCGGTCTGCACCGTGTCGTAGAAGTCGCCGCCCAGCAGCGCCCGCCGCCGGCCGGGCCGGTAGCGGGCGTGGTGCACCAGCGAGTCGTCGTCGATCAGCGGGACCGGCAGCAGCCCCCGCTCCAGGCGGGCGTTCTCCCGGCTGACGATGCGGGCCTCCACCAGGCGCCGCTCGCTCTCCTCGGCCCGCTTGCGCTCGATGGCATACCGGATGGCGCGGGCCAGCAGCGGCCCGTCCACCTCCCCTTTGACCAGGTAGTCCTCGGCGCCCAGGGCGACCGCTCGCACTCCCAGGTGGGCGTCGGCCAGCCCGGTCAGCACCACCACCGCCGCCCGGCCGGTCAGCTTCAGCACCTCGCGCAGCAGGTCCAGCCCGCCGGCGTCGGGCAGCGTCATGTCGGCCAGCACGCAGTGGATCCGGCCCGTCATCCGGCGGCGGGCCTCCTCCAGCGTGCGGGCGTGCAGGATCTCCACATCCAGGCCGGACTCGGCGAGCAACTCCTCCACCAGGAACGCATCGCCCGGGTCGTCCTCGATGAGCAGCAGGCGGAGCCTGCCGTCGATCCCCGGCACTGCCGAGGTCGTGTGATCGCTGGTCGTGCTCACCAATGGCTTCCGGTTGGTCGGCGGGGGCAAGGGCCCGGGTTTAGGCTCGACATGGGCGGCTCTGATGGGGGTTGTGACAAGGCTCGGCGGAGGCGTCACCGACCACACGGTGATGGGCCGGACGACGATGCTGTCCCGCACCGGAGCCCGGCTCACGGGGCTGCGCCGGGGATGTCCCGTGCTCGCTCCGTACGCCCTGACCTTACAGTCTTCCTTCCAACGTGCGCATCCATCCGGGCCGGATCCGATCGTCCGGCGGCTGCGGAGAAGGGTTTTCGGGGGCCGCCACGCCCGGCCGGCCCTGGAAAACCGTTCGAGATCCCAGGGGAGAGCCGCCTAGGGTCGCCGTGTGCGAACCGCGCTGCCGGCACCCGACCCGGGTATTCCCGACCACCGCTCACCGGGACGGTACCTGTGGTGGCTGGCGCGGTTGCAGGCCGGGCCGCTGCTGCGCGGCATCGGATGGGGCGTCACCTGGATGGCCTGCATGGCCCTGGCCCCCGCCGCGATGGGCCGGGCGATCGACGAGGGCGTGCGGGGCAAGGACGCCGGTGCCCTGCTGCTGTGGTCGGGCGTGCTGCTTGGACTGGGCGCGCTGCAGGCGGTGAGCACTGCACGGCGGCACCGGCTGGCGACGCTCGTCCGGCTGGCCGCCGCTTACCGCACTGTCCAGGCGGTCACCCGGCAGGCCACCCGGCTGGGCGCCACGCTGTCGCGGCGGAGCGGGGCGGGCGAGGTCGTCAGTGTCGGGATCTATGACATCTCCCACATCGGCGATGTCATGGACGGTGTGATCCGCGGCACCGGTGCGGTGGCGGCCATCGTGGCGGTGCTGGTGCTGCTGGCGGCCGCATCCCCGCCGTCGGCCCTGGTCACGCTGGCCGGCATACCGGTGGTGCTGGCGGCCGGCGCCCTGCTGCTGCGTCCCCACCACCGCCACAGTGAGCGGCTGCGGGAGTTGGTCGGCGACCTCAACACCCGCGCCACCGACATCGTGGCGGGACTGCGGGTCCTGCGCGGCATCGGCGGTGAGGAGCTGTTCGCCGAGCGCTACCGGGCCCAGTCCCAGCGGGTCCGGCGCGCCGGGACGCGCCTGGCGCGCTCGGAGGCGCTGCTGGCCGGTGCCGAGGCGCTGCTGCCGGGACTGCTGGTCGCGGCCGTGGTCTGGCTGGGGGCCCGGACGGCGCCGGCGGGCTCGATCACCCCCGGCGAGCTGGTCACCTGCTATGGGTATGTGATTTTTCTGACCCTGCCGATGGCCACGCTCGGCGAAGTCGCCGACAAGATCACACGGGGGCGGGTGGCGGCCGCCCGGGTGGCGCGCTTCCTCGCGCTGGAACCGGAACTGCCCGGCTGCGGCACCGTCACTCCGCCCCCGCCGCTTCCGGGGACGCCGGCCGATCCGGGCAGCGGGTTCGTCGCCCGGGCCGGACGGCTGACCGCGCTGGCCGCCGCCGACCCGGCCGATGCCCGCGCCATCGCCGACCGCCTGGGCCGCTACACCGACAGCGAGGCCACCTACAACGGGGTGCCGCTGCGGGAAGTGGCCGGCCTGCGCGAGCGGATCATCGTCGCCGTCAACGAGGACGTCCTGCTGTCGGGCCGCCTGGCGGACGTGCTGGCCTGCGGGCGGCCCGGCGCGTCCGTCCGCGAGGCCGTCCACGCGGCCGCCGCCGAGGACATCGTCATGGCGGTGGGCCTGGACGCCCGCGTGGGGGAGGCCGGCCGGGAGTTCTCCGGCGGCCAGCGGCAGCGGCTGCTGCTGGCCCGGGCGCTGGCCGCCGACCCCGAGGTGCTGGTGCTGGTGGAGCCGACCAGCGCGGTGGACGCGCACACCGAGGCCCGCATCGCCGAGCGGCTGCGCCGGGCCCGGGCGGGCCGCACCACGGTGGTGTGCACCACCAGCCCGCTCATCCTCGACCGCGCCGACCATGTGGTCTTCGTCGCAGACGGCAGGGTCGTCGCAGAAGGACCCCACCGCGTGCTGCTGGCCGCCGAGCCGCGCTATGCCGCCGCCGTGGCCAGGGGGAGCGCCTTGGAGGCCTCTGATGGCCCTGCGCGGATCGGCGAGCAGGAAGGCGAAGGGCGATGAGCGCCGAGACCCTGCCGGTGGCCACGGCCGGCCAGGTGCGGGCGTACGCGTGGCGGCTGGTGCTACGGCACCCGCGGGCGCTGGCCCGGGTGCTGGTGCTGCACGCGCTGGCCGCGGTGGCCGGGCTGGTGGGGCCCTGGCTGCTGGGCGACCTGGTGCAAGGCATCGCCGACGGACACGCCGACGTCGACGGCGTCGCCCTGGCCATCGCCGGATTCGTGATCGCTCAGGGCGTGCTGATGTACCACGCCCACTACGCCGCCGCCCGGCTGGGCGAACGGGTCCTGGCCGAGCTGCGGGAGGAGTTCGTCGGCCGGGCCTTGCGGCTGCCGCTGTCGACGGTGGAACGCGCCGGCACCGGCGACCTGGTCAGCCGCGCCTCCCGGGATGTGGGCGGCCTGTCGGACGTGGTGCGCTTCGCCCTGCCGGAGACGATGACCTCACTGGTCCTCGTGGTGTTCACGGTCGGCGCGCTGGTCCTGGTGGGGCCGCTGCTGATGCTGCCGTGCCTGCTGGGCGTCCCGCTGATCTGGGCGGTCACCCGCTGGTACCTGCCGCGCGCCCGCACCGCCTACGTGCGGGAGAACCAGGCGTGGGCGCACCTTGCCGGTGGTCTGGCCGAGACCGTCGCCGCCGCCCGCACCGTCGAGGCGCTGGGCCTGCAACGGCAGCGGCACCGGCGTGTCGACGCCGACATCGCCGCTAGCTGGGAACGCGAGCGCCGCACCCTCCGGCTGCGCCTGGTGTACTACCCGGTGATCGAGCTGAGCTTCACCGTGCAGACCGCCGCCGCCTTGCTGATCGGCGGGCTCTACCACCTCCACGGCTGGGCGTCGCCGGCCCAGGTGACCGCCGCCGTCCTGTACGTCCGGCAGCTCGCCGACCCGGTGGACCAGATCCTCAGCCGGCTGGACAGCCTCCAGCTCGGCGGCGCCTCCCTGGCCCGGCTGCTGGGCGTGGCGCACGTCCCGCCCGACCGGATCCCCACCGCCGGGCGTCCCCCGCTGGACGGCGAGCCCTCCCTGGCCGCCTGTGACGTCCGCTACGCCTACCGCGCGGACCGGGACGTGCTGCACGGGGTGGACCTGGTGCTGCGCCCGGGAGAGCGGCTGGCGGTGGTCGGGCCGAGCGGGGCGGGCAAGTCCACTCTGGGGCTGCTGCTGGCCGGCGTTCACACCCCTCGCACCGGCACGGTGACGGTCGGTACGGACGGCCTCCGGGTGCCGTTGGTGGAGCTGCCGTTGGAGGAGCTGCGCGGCCAGGTCGCCCTGGTCACCCAGGAGCACCACGTCTTCTACGGCACGGTGCGCGACAACCTGCTGCTGGCCCGTCCCGACGCCACCGACGAGCAGGCGCGTGCCGCGCTGGAGGCGGTCGAATGGGACGGCCCCGGCCTGGACGCCGTGGTGGGCTCCGGCGGGCGGGCGCTGTCCCCGGCGCAGGTCCAGCAGCTCGCGCTGGCCCGGCTGGTGCTGGCCGACCCGCACACCCTGGTGCTGGACGAGGCCACCTCGCTGCTGCACCCGCGGGCGGCCCGCAGGCTGGAGCGGTCACTGGCGGCGGTGCTGGAGGGCCGCACGGTGGTGGCCATCGCGCACCGCCTGCACACCGCCCACGACGCCGACCGGGTGGCGGTGATGGAGGACGGCCGCATCAGCGAACTCGGCTCCCACCAAGAGCTGATCAAGGCCGGCGGCCGGTATGCCGCCCTGTGGCGCTCCTGGCACGGCACCTGACCGCCGGCCCGGTTCAGCCCAGGTGGGTCTTGAGGAACTCCACCTGCAGCTTCAGCAGGTTCTCGGCGACGACCTCCTGCGGGGTCATGTGGGTCACCCCCGACAGCGGCAGCACGCTGTGCGGCCGGCCGGCCGCCAGCAGCGCCGACGACAGGCGCAGCGTGTGGGCGGCCACCACGTTGTCGTCGGCCAGGCCGTGGATGAGCAGCAGCGGACGCTCCAGCTTGGCGGCGTCCTCGATCAGGCTGTTGCGCCGGTAGTTGTCCGGCTCCTCATCGGGGTGGCCCAGGTAACGCTCGGTGTAGTGGGTGTCGTACAGCCGCCAGTCGGTCACCGGGGCGCCGGCGACCGCCGCGTGGAAGACGTCCGGGCGGCGCAGCACCGCCAGCGCCGCCAGCCAGCCGCCGAACGACCAGCCGCGGATGCCCACCCGGCTCAGGTCGAGGGCGTCCGGGAAGTTGCGGGCGGCCTCCTGCAGGGCGGTGATCTGGTCTTCCAGCACCGGCCCGGCGAAGTCGCCGTGCACCGCGCGCTCCCAGGCCGGGCCGCGGCCCGGAGTGCCCCGGCCGTCGGCGATGACCACCGCGAACCCCTGGTCGGCCAGCCACTGGGCCTCGTTGTAGGCGCGCCGCACCGCCAGCACCCGCTGGGCGTGCGGGCCGCCGTAGGGGTCCATCAGCACCGGCAGCCTGCCGTCGGCGGCCTTCCAGCCGGTGGGCAGCACCACCGCGGTGCGGATCCGCCGTTCGCCGGCGTGCAGCAGGCGCACCGACGGCGTGATCACCGGGGTCTCCGCCCGGGAGGCGATCTGGTGCTCGCCGCCCGGGGTGATCACGCGCACCTCCACCCCGTCCCGGTCCAGCCGGGAGGCGGTCAGCACGGTCACCTTCCCCGCCCGGGCGCCGCCGAACACCCCCTGCCCTTCGCTGAGCCGGGTCAGCTCACCCGGCGCATACGACCACACGTGCACCTCGGTCGGCTCCTCGGAGGCGGTGAACAGCACCGCATCGCCGTCCACCCCCAGCACCGACCGCACCTGCAGGCCCGGCGGGGTGACCGGGACGCCGTCCACGGTCAGCCGCCGGGTGTCGGTGTCGGCATCCTCCACCGTCCACACCAGGGCGCCGCCACTGGTGCGGGCCGGCAGGCCGCGGACGATCTCCAGCCACACCGGGTCGTGGGACACGTGCAATACCGAGGTGGCGCCGTCGGCGGGGGAGACCTGAAGCACCCGCATGACCCGCTGGTCGCGGGACTGGACGACGATCAGCGGCCCGTGCCGGTCCCAGCCGGCGGTGACCAGGTAGGGGAACTCGGCGCGGTCCCACACCACGGGCGTGCGGCCGCCGTCCACGCCGATCACATACAGCGACACATAGGCGTTGGGGGTGCCCGCCGCCGGGTAGGCGATCTCGGTGGCCGGGCGCTGCGGGTTGGCGGGGTCGGCGATGTGCCAGCGCGTCACCGGGGTCTCATCCACCCGCGCCACCAGCAGCGACTCCCCGTCCGGCGCCCACCAGTGGCCGCGGGTGCGGCCCATCTCCTCGGCGGCGATGAACTCGGCCAGCCCGTAGGAGACCTGCTCGCTTTCCGGGCGCACCAGCGCCCGGTCGCCGGTGCCGTCCATCTCCACCACGCGCAGCGTCCGCCCGGACACATACGCCACCCGGCGCCCGGTCGGGTCCGGGCGCGGGTCGAACACCGGCGTGGCCGTCTCCAGCGTCCGCACCGCGGCCTCCCGCAGATCGGCCACCATCAACCGGCCGTCCAGCGTGAACGCCGCCCTGCGCACCTCGCGGTCGGTGGCGTACCCGACGATCCCGCCGGCCTGCTCGCGGACGCGCTCGCGGCGGGCCCGCTCCTCGGGAGGAAGATCCTCCTGGCCGGAAGAGGCCAGCGCCGCCGGGTCGGCCACCAGGCGTTCCTCACCGCCGCCCAACTCCAGCGTCCACAGGCAGGTGACCGGGTCGGTGCCCGACTTGGTGCGCAGGAACGCCAGGCGGGAGCCGTCCGGGGCGATGCGGAAATCGCGGGGAACTCCCAGGGTGAACCGGCGGGTGCGGGCGCTTTGCCGCGGGTAGCTCGTGGTCATGCCCCCGAGTCTGCCAGCCCGAGTTCGCCTCATGCGGTGGCCGGGCGCCGTGCGCTCTGGCAAGGTTGAGAAAGTTCACCTTTCCCTTGCCGTCGGCCATGCCGATCGGAAAGCGCCGCGTGGGCGGGTACCGTGAGAGATCGCCCCCGGGGTGAACGTTATGCAATCGATCCACACCCGCCCCTTGACGGGCAGGCGGGTGGGCGGCCTCTCCGGTAGTTTCGGAGACTCCCGCCCCTTGGCCCCCGTGTAGCAGGAGTGTCGATGCCGGAGCTGCAGTCGAGTGATCCGCGGCGCCTGGGTTCCTACCAGATTCTGGAACGTCTCGGCGAGGGCGGCCAGGGTGTCGTCTACTTGGGGCAGGACGCCGAAGGCAACAAGGTCGCCATCAAGCTGCTGCGCGGCGACCTGACCGAGGACGCCTCGGCCCGCAGCCGGTTCGTGCGCGAGGCGCAGGCCGCCAAGCAGGTCGCCCGGTTCTGCACCGCGCAGGTGCTGGAGATCGACCTGGAGGGCGACCGGCCCTACATCGTCAGCGAGTTCGTGCCCGGCCCCTCCCTGCAGAAGCTGGTCACCGAGCAGGGGCCGCGCACCGGGGCGGCGCTGGACCGGCTGGCCATCGGCACCATGACCGCGCTGGTGGCCATCCACCAGGCCGGCATCGTGCACCGCGACTTCAAGCCGCACAACGTGCTGATGGCCCCCGACGGCCCCCGCGTGATCGACTTCGGCATCGCCCGGGCCCTGGACGCCGGCTCCACCAACAGCACCAAGGCCATCGGCACCCCCGCCTACATGGCGCCCGAGCAGGTGATGGGCGCCCAGCTGACCGAGGCGGTGGACATCTTCTCCTGGGCCTCGACGATGGTGTTCGCCGCCACCGGGCGGCCCCCGTTCGGCCAGGACAGCATCCACGCCGTCATCAACCGGCTGCTGAACGAGCCCCCGAACCTGGAGGGGGTGCCCGACGACCTGCGCGAGCTGCTCCGCGAGTGCCTGGCCAAGGACCCCAAGGCCCGTCCCACCTCCCAGGCGCTGATGATGCGGCTGATCGGCGGCGGTGGCGGCGGCGCCGCCCAGCTGCCGCTGCCGGGGCCGGCCGACGGCGCGACCGTGCTGGACGGCTCGGCGGCCGGCGAGGCCACCCGCGTCGCCGAGGCGCAGACGGCGGCGATGAACCCGCTGCCGCCCGGCGGTGAGATCCCCACCACGGTGCTGGCGGAGGGCCAGCAGATGGCGGCCAGGTCCACCGACCCCGGGCGGACCCGGGTGGCCGGCCCGATGGGCATCCCCCCGGCGGGCCCCTCCGGCCCCCCGCCCCACGGCCCGGTGAGCGGCACGCTGCCGGGCGTGCCCGGTTACCCGCCCCCGCCGGGACGGCGCGGGGTGCCGCCGGGTGAGGACCGCTCCAAGAGCCCGCTGCTGCTGGCGGTGGCGGCGGTGGCCGGGGTGCTGGTACTCATCGGCGCGCTGGCGTACGCGGCGAGCCGGGGGGACGACCCGGCCGACCCGAACCCCTCTCCCACGGCCGAGCAGACCGTCGACGACGACGCCGGCGAGGAGCGGCCGCAGGACGACTCGCAGCAGACCGAGCCGCCGCAGGAGACCTACCAGCCCCAGCCGCGTCCCCGGCGCACCGAGCGGCAGCAGCCCCCGCCCCCCTCCGAGCCGTCCCAGCCGCCGGCCACCCAGCCCCCGCCCACCCAGCCGCCCGGCGGCGACGGCGGTGACGGCGGTCCCGGCGGCGGTGATGAGGGCCCCGGCGGTGACGGCGGTCCCGGTGGCGACGGCGGCCCCGACGGCGGTGGCGGCGACGGCGGCGGTGACTCCGGCGGCGGTGGCGGCCCCGGCGGCGGCCCCGGGGGCGGAGGTCCCGGCGGGGGCGGCGGCCCCGGTATGGGCACCGGCCAGCAGATCATTCCGGCGCCCTGAGTATGGTCGGCCTATGAGTGACACGGACCGGCGGATCCTGTTCGTCCACGCCCATCCGGATGACGAATCGATCAGCACCGGCGCGACCATGGCGAAGTACGCCGCCGAGGGCGCCCATGTCTGCCTGGTGACCTGCACGCTGGGCGAAGAAGGCGAGATCATCCCCGAGGAGCTGCGTCACCTCGCCTCCGACAAGGAGGACCGGCTCGGCGAGTTCCGGATCGGCGAACTGAAGGAGGCCTGCGCGGCGCTCGGCGTCACCGACCACCGCTTCCTGGGCGGCGCCGGCCGCTGGCGGGACTCGGGCATGATGGGCGCCCCGTCCAACGACCATCCCCGCTGCTTTTGGCGGGCGGACGTGGAGGAGGCCGCCAGGCTGCTCGCCGAGATCATCCGCGAGGTGCGCCCGCAGGTGATCGTCACCTACGACGAGCACGGCCACTACGGGCACCCCGACCACATCCAGGCCCACCGGGTGACGGTGCGGGCGCGTGAGCTGGCCGCCGACCCCGCCCACGGCGAGGGCGAGCCCTGGTCGGCCGCCAAGCTCTACGCCACCGCCACGCCGCGCACGGTGCTGGCCCGGTCGATCGCGCTGATGCGCGACTCCCGCCACCCCTTCGAACGGGTCTCCAGCATCGACCAGCTCGGCTACGGGGTGCCCGACGACCAGGTCACCACGGTGGTGGATGCCCGCGCCCACCTGCCGGCCAAGCTGGCGGCGCTGCGCGCCCACCGCACCCAGGTCGTGGTGGCCTCCGAAGGGCCGTTCTTCGCGCTGTCCAACAACATCGGGCAGCAGGCGTTCGGCGCCGAGTACTACACCCTGCTGGACGGGCCGCGCGGCCCGGCGGTGGCCGACGGACGCGAAAGCGGGCTGTTTTCGGGGCTGCCCGGCCTGGAGTAGGCCGGCGACGGGGAACGGGCGGCCCGAACCGAATGGATAACCTCAGTGGCTGTGGACAACGACCAGGACACCGGAGTGCCGCTGACCGGGGACGGCGGCACCCCGGTCCTGCCCGGTGGGCCTTCGCCCGAGGACTTCCCGGCCGTTGCGAAAGCGAACCCGCCGGCCGCGCCGCCGCCCGATGAAGGGGCGCTGCGGGCCTTCGTCGTCGGCGGCGCCTATGGGCTGCTGGCGCTGCTGGGTCTGGCCATGGGATGCATCGGCTCCCTGCACTACCGGTGGAGCGCCGGGCCGGTCCCGGTGGCGGCGATCGTGCTGGTGGCGCTGAACTTCGCGGTGCCCTGGCTGGTCGGCTGGGGGATGCGCGCCAAGTCGGCCGCGGCGGTCCCCTGGGTGACCTGGATGGCCGTGGTGATCGCCGCCTCCAGCCCGCGCGCTGAAGGCGACCTGCTCATCACCGGGGACCTGCCCGGCTACCTGTTCATGATCGGCGGCATGGTCACCGGCGGCCTGGCCGTGGCGCTCACCCGGTCCGCCGGAGTGCCCGGAGCCTGGCTGCTGGGCCCCGGCGTGACCCGTGACCGGACCTGACCTGCGGTACCTTCCGGGCGCCTGGGTAGTGTCTGGGGCATTGTGAGCGAAGAGCGTCTTTTGCAGCCGTCCGACCAGTCCGCCGTCCAGCTGGACCCCCGCGAGTTCCGCCGGGTGCTCGGCCGGTTCGCCACCGGGGTGGCGATCGTCTCCACGGTGGCCGATGGCGTGGACTACGCCATGACCATCAACGCCTTCACCTCGGTCTCCCTGGACCCGCTGCTGGTGCTGTTCTGCGCGGACAAGAACGCCCGCCTGCACGGGGCGGTGCTGAAATCCGGCCGGTGGGCGGTGTCGGTGCTGCCCGAGAGCGCCCGGGACCTTTCTGAGTGGTTCGCGACCCGGGGCCGGCCGCTGGACGGCAGGCTGGGCGGCCACCCGTTCACCCGGGGCGAGCACACCGGGGCGGCGATCTTCACCGAGGCGCTGGCGGCGCTGGAGTGCCGCACTCACGCCGTGCACGACGGCGGCGACCACAGCATCGTGGTCGGCCGGGTCCTGGCGGCGTCCACCCCCGCCCCCCAGCACCGTCCCCTGCTGTATTTCGAGGGCCGCTACCGCACCCTGGCCTAGCCTCCCGCGGGACCTGCGGATTCGCATGCCGTCGTCCTTCGCGGGAGGGAAAACGGTCTCCTCCTCGCGAAGAGGGGATATCCCTCCGCACGGAGGGTGACATTTCCTGCCGTCTCCAGGAGAGTCACTTTCCGACCTCGCGTTCGACGAGAGGACGGAGCAGTGAACCTTTTCCGGCACCCTGGGCACGGAAACCTCGGCGGCACTCGGTCCCATACCGCGGCCGGGCCATGGCAGCGTCCCCGGCGCACCCGTTCCGGCCTGCGGAAACGGCGTGCTGAAAAAGGTTCGGTGAAAAAGCGGCTGGCGGCGTTCGGGATCGCGGCCGCCGGGGCGGGCGTGCTGATCGTGACACCGGCCTCCGCCGCGAGCACCGCGGCCGGGCTCGACCCGGCGAAACTGCAGGCCGCCATGGACGGGGTGCACCGGGCGGGCATGCCGGGCCTGTACGCCCAGGTGCGCGACGGCGGCCGGGTGTGGCGCGGGGCCTCCGGGGTCGCCGACGTCCGGACCGGCCGTCCCGTCACGCCCCACATGCGCCAGCGCGTCGGCAGCATCACCAAGACCTTCACCGCCGCCGCCGTCCTGCAACAGGCCGAACGGGGCAGGATCCGGCTCGACGACCCCATCGGCCGCTACCTGCCGCACCTGGTGCCCGGTGAACGCGGCCGGCGCATCACCGTCCGGATGCTGCTCAACCACACCAGCGGAATCGCCGACTACATCCCCTACGCCTTCCCCTCCCTGCTGCAGGGGTCGCCCCGCAGCCTGGAGGACAACCGGTTCCGCCGGTTCCGCCCGGCCGAGCTGATCAGGATGGGGCTGGCCGCGCCCGCCACCGGCCGGCCCGGTGAACTGCCCGGGTCCTACTCCAACACCAACTACGTCATCCTCGGGCAGCTGCTGGAACGGGTGACCGGCACCCCGGCCGAAAAGCACATCACCCGCAACGTCATCGAACGCGCCGGGCTCAAGCACACCGCGTTCCCGGCCGGCCCCCGCATCAAAGGGCCGCATCCGCGGATGTACGAGGCGATGTACGGCCTGATCGACCCGCCGCGCGACTACAGCGTCTACGACATGTCCTGGGTGGGCACGGCGGGCGCCGTGGTGTCGACCATGGACGATCTCAACCGCTTTTACGCCGCCCTGCTGAACGGCAAGATCATCAGCAGGGCGTCGCTGGCGCAGATGCAGCGCACGGTGCCGGTCGGCGTCGGCGGCGGGACCATGGACTACGGCCTCGGCCTGTATGCGGTCCACACGCCTTGCGGCGTCTTCTGGGGGCACGACGGCGTGGTCTGGGGAGCGGGAGCGCAGTCGCTGATCCGCGCCGACGGCGGACGGCAGGTCTCCTACGCGGTGAACCTCACCAAGTACAACCGGCCGGACTCCTCGGGGAACCTGCAACCCCACCCCATCGACGAGGCGTTCGGGCCGTTCCTGCAGCTGGCCCTCTGCGGGGACCGGCAGGCCCAGGTCACCTTCGCCCGGCGGCCTGTGACACCGATGCCCTTGATGGGCGTGCCGGCCCTGCGTTGAGCGGGCCTCCCCGTTCCTCGGAAAAGAGCGCCCGGGGCCAGGTGCCCCGGGCGCCCGAGCGGGGAGCGATCAAAACTCGCGCAGTGCGATCTCCAGCCGGTCCAGCGCCCAGTCCAGGTCCTCCCTGCTGATCACCAGCGGCGGGGCCAGCCGCAGCGTGGTCTCGTGAGTCTCCTTGGCCAGCACGCCCAGCTCCAGCAGCCGCTCACTGACCGGGCGGGCCTTGCCGTTCAGCTCCACCCCGGCCCACAGCCCGCGTCCGCGCACCTCGCGGACGACGTCGCCGGGCAGCGCGCTCAGCCGCCGGTGCATGTGCTCACCCAGCGTCCGCGACCGCTCCTGGTACTCGCCGGTGCGCAGCATCGCGATCACCTCGCGTCCCACCGCGCAGGCCAGCGGGTTGCCCCCGAACGTCGAGCCGTGCTGGCCGGGCTTGAACACCCCCAGCACATCGGCGTCGGCGACCACCGCCGACACCGGCAGGATGCCGCCGCCCAGCGCCTTGCCCAGCACGTACACATCGGGGACGACACCCTCGTGCTCGACGGCGAACGTGGCGCCGGTGCGGCCCAGCCCGGACTGGATCTCGTCGGCGATCATCAACGCGCCGTGCTCGGTGCACAGCCGGCGCACCGCCGTCAAAAACCCCCTGGGCGGCACGATCACCCCGGCCTCGCCCTGGATCGGCTCGACCAGCACCCCCACGGTGTTCTCGTCCATCGCCGCCGCCAGCGCCTGCGCATCCCCGTACGGGACGATGCGGAAGCCGGGGGTGTAGGGACCGTAGGAGTTACGGGCGTCCGGGTCGGTGGAGAAGCTGATGATCGTGGTGGTCCGGCCGTGGAAGTTGCCCTCGAAGGTGATGATGTTGGCCCGGTCGGCCGGCACGCCCTTGACCTCGTAACCCCACTTGCGCGCGGTCTTGAGGGCGGTCTCGACGGCCTCGGCGCCGCTGTTCATCGGCAGCACCATCTCCTTGCCGGCCAGCTCGGCCAGCTCGGCGACGAACGGCCCGAACTGGTCGTGGTCGAAGGCCCGGCTGACCAGGGTGACCCGCTCCAGCTGCCGCCGCGCGGCGGCGATCAGCCGGGGGTGGCGGTGCCCGAAGTTGACCGCCGAGTAGGCGGCCAGCATGTCCAGCAGGCGCCGTCCTTCGACATCGGTCACCCAGGCGCCCTCGGCCTCGGCGATCACGACCGGGAGCGGATGGTAGTTGTGGGCGCTGTGCTCGTCGGACAGTGCGCGCAGCTGTTCGGTTCGCGTCGTCACGATGCTCCTTCGGCGGTCCGCCGACCTTTAGATGACCGTGGCCGGAGTCGCCCGCACCGGGGATCGGCCCGGCGCAGGCCGGGAAGGCGAGGTGGCCGCCTCCCCTGCGTCCAGCGTATGTTCGAAGCAGACAGCGGAGACAGTCACAAAACCGACTTCAGAGGGTGCGTTCGTTGCGTCTTGACGAGCTTGACCGCAGGATCGTTGCGCAGCTGATGGAGAACGCCCGGGCCTCCTACGCCCAGATCGGCGACGCCATCGGGCTGTCGGCGCCCGCGGTCAAACGCCGCGTCGACCGGCTGCGCGAGGAGGGCGTCATCACCGGCTTCGCCGCGGTGGTCGACCCGGCGGCGCTGGGCTGGACCACCGAGGCGTTCATCGAGATCTTCTACGACGGCGCCCGCTCCCCTGAGGAGACCTACGAGAGCGTCCGCAAGTATCCGGAGGTCATCGCCGCCTACACCATCACCGGCGAGGCCGACGCCCTGATCCACCTGCGGGCCCGCGACATCAGTCACCTGGAGGAGACCCTGGAGCGCCTGCGCCGCGAACCCAACATCGCCCAGACCAAGACCTCGATCGTGCTGTCCCGCCTGATCGGCCGCCCCACCGACGGCCCGGGTACTTAGGGACGCGCGGCGCTGGTGCTCCGGATGTGGCGAAGGGCGGATGCGCACCGGCACCGTCGTCTGAAACGCAAAGCCGGCGTCCGCCTCCACCGAGGATGACCTGTAACCGGACACCGATACGGGGTTGAGAACTGCGCCGCGGATCGTTCTCCGCACAGGCCAGGGGGCGGGTTCCGGGCGCTTGGTTACCAAACGGTAGGCTCCCTGGCATGGAGTTCGCGACCGCCGACCTGATCGACGAATTCGACGCCGAGCTGGCCAGCTGCGAGACCCAGTTCCGGCAGTACGGTGCGCGCACCGCCTTCGCCGGCCCGATCGCCACCATCCGCTGCCACCGCGACAACGCACTGGTCAAGAAGCTGCTGAACACCCCCGGCGAGGGCCGGGTGCTGGTGGTGGACGGCGGCGGCTCCCTGGCCTCGGCCCTGATGGGCGACCTGATCGCCGCCTCCGCGGTCGAGCAGGGCTGGTCCGGCGTGGTGATCAACGGCGCGGTCCGCGACGTGGCGACCCTGCGCACCCTGAACCTGGGCATCAAAGCCCTGGGCTCCAACCCCCGCAAGAGCGCCAAGGAAGGCGTCGGCGAGGTCGACGTCCCCGTCACCTTCGGCGGCGTGGAGTTCCGCCCCGGCCACTGGCTCTACAGCGACGAGGACGGCATCGTAGTGGCTTCCCGCCGCCTCATCTGATCCACTCAAAAGTTGTGGAAACGCTACGGAAAAGCTTCCCGCTGGAGCCAAAACTAATCCTGTAGCTTGATCTTTGTTAATGCTCTGGGGTTGCGAAGGCTTGAGCGCGGACGAATGTCGATCTGTGCTAATAAGGAGAGCAGGCGGGCGCGAGTTGAGTCAGCGTGCTGAAGGTGACGAAGAACCTCGGAGGGAGTCTCGTCCTTCGCACCTCACTGCCCCTTCTGTTCCTTGCTCTCTGAAGTAAGAAAACTTTTGGATTCCAGCAGGTGACCAACCAGAATTGGTCACCTGCTTTCCTATCGCCATCTCTAGGAGTTTCTCGCTCTAGAAATCTGGCAGGCGCTGTTCTCTTTGGAGTGTTTGGTTTGCGGGGGATTAATTGAACATTTTTAGCTGCTTGGTGAGAATCTCAGTGGCCCGTTTGGCGATCGGGTCTCCGGACTTTCCGGGCTCTCTTCGTTCTGAGTAGTAAGTGCAAACAAGAACGTTTCCGCGCACTGCGTAGTCGTACATCATGAAGTAGACATTGTATCGGGTCATTGAGCGGGGAACCTCGCGGCGTTCGTGACCACGTAGGTACTGCCAGCCTTCAATTGTGCCTTCTTTGGTCTGCCAAGTGTCTTTGTGTGGAAGTATGGTGGTCCCTTCGGTGGTCCTTCTAGGAGGAACGTCTTGCTTGGGAGGGCAGGACCGTGCCTTTATCTGTATTTTTTGAAAGGCTTTATGTGCTCCTTGTGGGGCATTGTATCGAGCGATTAGCTGGATGTAGTGGGTTTCGGTAGGGGGGTGCCCACTTTTGATGAACTGACGGGTGATTACTTCCGGCTCTCCTGGGAGTTCAACCTCCGACATTGAACAAGAAGCAACCTTTCCTTCCTTCACTCCCAAGAATTTAACTTTAATCTCTCGCAGGCCCTCCGTCACTTCTTTTGGGGGGATTAGGTTTTCTTTGATGTGTTTCAAAGAGTAGTTCGGGGCGGGGGGAGATGTTGTTGTAGATCTTCCTGGTGTAGGAGTAGCTGTAGCTGCTTTGGGGGGATCTGTGTCACTGCTGCAGCTAGCTAGTGCAATGCAGGAAGCGCAAATAATGGCAAAGGTGCCGTGAGGTTTGATTGGGATGTTTGTGAGCGAAAGATGCTTCATGGTCGACTGTTGGTCTGGATCTCGCTGACCACATAGGGGTATGGGGCTGATATCATGGATAGGTCTTCTAGAGTTCCATAATTGTCATCGCAGTCACTGCCTACGCAGTACCACTCGACTCCCCAGACGATTGTTGCGGTGACCTTATAGGTCCCACCGGGAACGCTTGTGGATGCTCGGTTATAAGTGTGACTGCAACTCAGGCTTCCTGCGCTGCCTGCTCCATTGCAGGTGATGCTTTTATCGCCAAGATTCCAAACTACATACTTCGGGGTGGCAACCGCCCATACTTGCTGGTCGCCGTCCCCAATACGAGGAGTCTCGACGGAGTGAAAATTCTCTACCCAAAGGCTAGTGCGGAGACCTACGTAGGTTTTGTCTCTCGGTGCGGTATGTACTAGGGGCACTGGAAGATTGGCTCGGGAGCGAGCAACCTCTGCCCAGTAAATTGTCGGCAGCGGCTCTGCTGAGCCGCCTTCTCCATCCCTAGTTTCAGGCAGGCCGATACTGCCGTCCCCGTCGAGTTCGGGAATTTCGCCGCTGCCTCCGCCGCCGGAGCCGCCGCCTCCGCCTCCGCTTCCGCCGCCCGATCGGCCGCCGTCTCTGTAGCCGCAGCCGAAGCCGCCGCTGCCGCCGCTGCAGGGGTCTGCCAGGGCCGGTGATCCTTGCAGGGCGGCCTCGCCGAGGACGGTGAGGGAGCTTGCGAGGATGATGGCGGCTGCGCTGAAGGCCGTGCGTTTCGTGGTGCGGCGGCCGGATGGTGCGGCGGGGGACGCCTTGTCTGTGGCTCGCGCAACGGTGTTGCGGGCTCTTGAGAGCAGTGGGCTGATCAGCATGGTTTGTCTCGCTTTGTGTTGGAGACCTTCCAGGCGCCGGATTCGTATGTGACGGCCGTGCGGTACTGGTAGGTGCCGCCGGGGCCGCCGCCGAGGCGCTTGCCGGTTTTGGCGGAGAAACGGTAGGCGGCCAGGGTGCGCATGCAGTCGACGACGTAGACGGTGTAACCGTCGTCGGAGCGGGCGTACACGCGCGGGTTGGAGATGTTGACGAAGCGCCAGATCACGCCTTTGGCGCGGGTGCGTTCGATGTCCTCGGTGAGAGTGGTGAGCAGGGGGTCGGTGGCCACCTCGGACAGCGGGGAGGGATCGTTGGTCTCGTACGCCTTTTTGTATGCCTTTTGGTAAGCGGCGTAGCTCTGCAGGACCTGGGCGTCGACCTGTTCGGTGGGCAGGGTGTGCGGGGCCGCCTGGGCCGCGTCGGAGGCGGCCGGGCGGGCGAGGCTGCCGGAGGGGCGGAACGTTCCCTTCCCGGAGGAGCCGGAGGCACAGGCCGCGGTCAGGCCGGTCAGCGTCAGGAGGCCGAGGGGCCGAACGAGCCGGGCGAGCATGCCTATCCCTGGTCGAGTGCGTGCCTGCGGAGCGCGGGGTACGCAGCGGAAGCTTACAGAAGCTTACAGAGACGCCTGTGACGGGAAAAGAGGATCGTTGCGTCCAGGCCCTTCCGGCGGTGAAGGGTTAGGTGGTTGTGATCTGCCGGGTCTTGGCGGGCGCGGCGGCGTCCGGGGTGTTACGGGCGTGATGCGAAGAATAGGGGAAGCCGGGGCCGGTGGTTTCCCGGCGTGGGGGAGAAAACCCGGGTGGAAACCGGTTCATCGGCCGGACCGCCCCGTAGCATGGGCGGACGCGGGGCTTGAGAGCGGTCGTGCGGCCGCAAGGCCCCGGATCGGTATGACGACATGGAGGGCCCGGTAATGAGCCGACGGCGGATCATCGCCATGGGGGGTGGGGCGGCGGCCATCGCCGCGATCACGATCGTGGGGTTCGCGGCAGCGAGCCAGGCCGGCCGCGCTCCCGATGCGCAGGAACCGGCACAGCCGGTGACGCATGAGGTGCAGCAGGATCCGCAAGAGGTCGAGGAGTACTGGACCGAGGAGCGGATGCGCAACGCCAAGCCGGCTCCCATGCCGGAAGTGAAGTAGCCGGCCGGGAGCCCGCTGAAGAACGCCTCGCACGAAGACGCGACAAAGCGACGGGCCGTCGCCGGAGTGGTCCCCGGCGACGGCCCGTCTTTTCAGCTCAGCGGGTCGCGGTGAACGCGAGCCTCAGAGCTTGCGGACCGTCTTGTAGACGCTGGCCGCCGCCTTCCCGTGGTACGGGGAGTACATGTAGGTGTTGACCGTGGAGTGGGTGCTGTTGACACCCACGATCCGGCCCCAACCCTTGCTGTTCATCCCGTAGATCCACGGGCCGCCGCTGGCGCCGCCGCCCATGGTGCACTTGATGCCCAGGCCGATCGGCGCGTTGCTGTGGAAGCGGACACCCACGGTCTTACCGGTGCAGTAGTACATCCGGTGCCGCTGGGTCGGCTTCCCGGACGGCAGGAACACCATCGGGTAGCCGAAGAGGCGCATCGAGTAGGTGCGCTTCTTGTAACCCCAGTTGATGCCCTGGGCACCGGTCCGCGCCTGGATCCGCTTGCCCTTCCAGTTGCGGACGGTGAAGGCGGCCAGGTCGTACCCGTAGCGGCGGTTGACGTTCTTGCTGTTCACCCACTGCTTGGCGACCACCAGCTTGAGGGCGGTGTACTTACCGCGCGGCGCCTTGCCGTCGCGGTAGCCGGGCACGAACATGACGTTGGTGTGCCACTTGCCCTTGGGGCCGCCGCTGTGCAGGCAGTGCCCGGCGGTCCACACCGAGCGCTTGTTGGGCGCGTTGACGACCGAGGCGCTGCAGACGTAGTCCTGGCCGTTCCGCTTGAAGAACACCCGGCCGGTCGTCTTGGCGATGCCGGAGTTGCGCTTGCTGGCCGGCCACTGCTTGGCCTTGATGACGGCCGCCGAGGAGATGCCGCCGGAGGCGGCCGCGGTGGCGCCGACGGGGGCGGGCGCCACACCGCCGGGGGCCACCGCCGCGTCGGCGGGGTCGACGGCGGCGGCCGCGGTGGCGGCGTTGTTCACGGTCTTGGGCACCGGAACGGGCTTGGCGGCCCGCATCCGCTTGGCGGTCCAGTACTGGAGCGTCGAGCTCGCGGAGACGTCGTTGACGGTGTGGACGACGACGTCGCTGGACGAAGGAGCGCTCGCCTTGCTCGCCGTGGCGGTCTTGTCCGGCCCGGCGGCGGCGAACGCCACGCTCGCGGTCGCGGCGGCCGTACCGATGACGGCGGCCGAGATGGCGATGCGGGGGGCTGAAAGACGCAAACTGCTGCCTTCCGTTTGAGACTGTTCGGAGCGGGGTACGGACGGAAAACCAAACAGGTTCTCGGCCAACTAGTCAAGCTGAAGCCAAGTTGGCTATATCACTTTTGTGAAGTTTGTGGCTTTCTGTCCGAAATACTGAAGTGTGTGCGACCGGATCCGGCCGATCCGCGGATTCGGGTGACCGGATCGCCTCCGTTGGGCGATCCTTCCATATGAGGCCGGGGTCGACCGATCGTTCTCAGATGACGGATCGGTAAAGAATCATCTGCTACCGGCCGATATCGCGCACCAGGTCCAGGGCCAGCAGCAGGTCCAGGTGGATGAAGGTCTCCAGCTTGGCTCCCGGAGCGGCCGCGGGGTCGGCGGCGAGCTCCTCCAGCACGGCCAGCGCGGCCGGGCTGTCCAGGTCCTGCGCCAAGGCGGCCTCCGCGTCCGCGGCGTGCCGCCGGCTCATCGGCCTGCCGGGGGAGCGGGCCCACTCCGCCAGCAGGGCCCGCCAGCGGCCGAGCCGCGCCCGGGCATCGGCGGCCTGCTCGGGCAGCCGGAGCGGTTCGCGGTAGGGCGCGGACAGCATCGCCATGCGCAGCGTCACCGGATCCTCGTCGGCGAGCGACGACAGGGAGGACGGCTCGATGGGATGGACGAGCATCAGGTGCGCCGCTTTAGGACAGGCCGTTTCGGGCGGATCCTGCTCGGCCACCACCACCTGCGCGGACGCCGCGTCACCGGCGGGCACGTCCGGCACGTTGAATCCGGTGAGCGGCCAGGGGCGTGGGGGCGGCCCGGAACGGGTGAGGAGCGCGCGGCTGCGCCGCCGGGCGGCCGTGCGGCAGAGCACGTCGGCCGTGATGAAGGCGCGCAGCCCGGGCCCGTGCACATGGATGTGGAGCGGGCCCGGCGGCAAGTCCACCGCCCGGCCTCGGCGGGAGTCGTGAATCCGCACCGTCCCGTCCCCGCCTTCAGCCGTTCCGGTGCATGGCGGGCGTCTCCGGCGGCGGTCCGCCCGCGGGGGGACCCGCAGAAGGCGCGGCCTGCGGGTGCGGAGGCATGGCGGTGTGCATGTGGGGGCCGGTACCGGGCGCGGGGCCTTGCTGCATGGCGGGCTGCATGGGAGTGACGTGCGGCGCGCTCGGCGGCTGCTGCGGAGGCGGTGGCGTGCCGGCCGACCCCACGCGGCTCGCCGACCCGCCGCGGGGGCTGAAGGTGGGAGCCTTGCCGTCCGGTTTGCGCACCGCCGCGAAACGCAGCCGCACGTAGTCGGCCACCCACCCCGACTCGCGACGCAGCGCGGGCGCGGCCAGTTCGTTGATGCGCGCCAGCAGCGGCTCGACGATCTCCGGAGGGACCTCTTTCAGCGCGCTGGCGGCGAACACCCGCACCCAGTCGGCGGCGCCGTTGGGTCCCTCGGTCATCAGGGTGGGACGGTCGAAGTACTCCAGCAGCCGCACCGTGAACCCGGCGGCCTCGAGCTTGGAGGCGTACTCGGCCGGGGTGGGGAAGTACCACGGCAGCTCCGGCTCGGCCAGCCCGAAGATCCGCCAGGCCGTCTGCATCGCGGCGATCAGCTCCGCGCAATTGCCGGCGCCGCCCATTTCGGCCACGAACCGCCCGCCCGGCCGCAGCGCCTTGTAGACCGCCTTGATGACCGCGTCGGGGTCGCGGGTCATCCAGTGCAGCGCCGCGTTGGAGGCCACCGCGTCGTAGGGCTCGCTGGTGGTGAAGTCGTGGGCGTCGGCGACCACGAAGGACAGCTGCGGGTAGGTCGCAGCGGCCTGCGCGATCATCTCCGGCGATCCGTCGATGCCCAGCACCTGGGCGCCGCGCTCGGCGATGGCGGCCGAGAACACCCCGGTGCCGCAGCCCAGGTCGATGATGCGCTCGTCGGGCTGCGGATCGAGCAAGTCGACCAGCGGGGCGCCGTGCGCGGAGACGTACCCGAAAGCGGAGTCGTGTGTCGCAACGGCCCAGTTCACGTTCGTAACTTAGCCGACAATGCGAACAGTTGAACGAGGGTTGGCCAAGGGTATGCCCGACTCGGGCGAGCCCGTTACCCGCAGCGTTCACCGAACGACGTTCGGTCGCTGAAAGAGCCGGTACGGTGCCTGCCATGGGCATGCAAGGCCGAACTCACGGCGAGGTGACGATCGCCGGCCGGCAGACGCCCGAGGGGCTGACGCTGGTCACCCGGGGCCTGGCCGAGCGGGGCCTGCCGGAGCTGGCCGTCACCGGCCTGCCGCTGCTGCTGGGCCGGGGCTGGGCCAGGCTGCTGGCCGCGCTGGCGGTCCGCCTGGCCGCCTGCGGCGGCGACCCGCCCGGCGACCTCACGCTGACCCCCGATGATGTGTCGGCGATCGGCGCGGCGACCCGTCCCGGCTGGTCGAGCCTTACCGTCGGGCTGGCCCGCGACGGCGACCGGCTGACCCCCGTGCCGCCGCCCGGCTACGACGGCCCACCCGAACGCTGGTACGCCGACGCGGTCACCCGGGTCTTCCCGACCCTCCGCGGCTGAGGCGGAGCACGTCCCCTGAGACGGCACCGAACCGAACGCTCCCGGAACCGGGGGACACGTAATTAATAAGGGCGCATGGCGCCTGGAACCCCGCGCGCCGCTCCCCGGCGATTGCCGAGCGGAGAGGGGGAACGGATGGAGGGCCGGGCCTCCTCGAGGAGCCCGGGTGACGGGCGTGTCTAGAATCACATTCTGTTGCTGGTGGTGCAAGGAGAGGGCCGCGACGTGACGTACACCCAGATCGACTACAAGGTCGCCGACCGGATCGCGACGATCACGCTCAACCGTCCCGACCGGCTGAACGCCTTCACCTTCACCATGCGCAACGAGCTGCTGGACGTCTTCGACCGGATCGACGCCGACGACGAGGTGCGGGCGGTCGTGGTCACCGGGGCGGGCCGGGCCTTCTGCGCCGGCGCCGACCTGCAGGCCGGCGGCGACACCTTCAACAAGGACAAGAGCCTGGAGATGTTCGGCGGCGACGACCTGCTGGAGGACGGCACGCCCCGGGACGGCGGCGGCACCGTGGCGCTGCGCATCGCCCGCTGCCTCAAGCCGGTCATCGCCGCCTTCAACGGCGCCGCCGTGGGCGTCGGCGTGACGATGACGCTGCCCATGGACATCCGCCTGGCCTCGGAGAAGGCCAAGTTCGGCTTCGTGTTCGCCCGCCGCGGCATCGTCGCCGAGGCCGCCTCCAGCTGGTTCCTGCCCCGCGTGGTCGGCATCTCCCAGGCCATGGAATGGGTGGCCACCGGGCGGGTGTTCGACGCCCGGGAGGCGCTGGCCGGACGGCTGGTCTCCCGCGTCTGCCCGCCCGAGGAGCTGCTGCCGGCCGCCTACGCGCTGGCCCGGGAGATCGCCGACAACACCTCGGCGGTGTCGGTCGCCGCGATCCGCCGCCTGATGTGGTCGGGCCTGTCGGCGTCCTCCCCGTGGGAGGCCCACCGCGCCGACTCCCGCCTGATGGCGGAGCTGGGCGCGGCCCCGGACGCCGCCGAGGGCGTCACCTCCTTCCTGGAAAAGCGCCCGGCCGCCTTCCCCATGCGCGTCAGCACCGACCTGCCGCCCCAGGTCCCCGACTGGCCCCGGCCCTGACCCGCGGCCCCGGCGGGCGGGGCATTCCGCCGGGCGATGGGGGCATTCATGGGGGTATGGCATCAATCAGGCAGCTGGTCGCCCTGGTCGCCGCCGGAGGCGGAGCCTGGCTGTTACCGGGATGCGGACAGGCCGAACGGGCACGGCCCGCGGCCGAGTGGACGCAGGCGCCGGGCACGGCCGCGCTCCCTTCCCGGCGGGCGCCGCGCGAGCCGTACCAGGGGGAGACCGTCGACTGCACCCGGGCCAAGTGCGTGGCGCTGACCTTCGACGACGGTCCCGGCCCCCACACCGCCCGGCTGCTGGACCACCTGGCCCGCGCCCGGGCGCGGGCGACGTTCTTCGTGGTCGGCGCCCAGGCGGAGGCGAACGCCGCGCTGCTGCGCCGGATCGTCGCCGAACGCCACGAGCTGGGCAACCACACCTGGTCGCATGCCCGGCTGACGGGACTGCCGGCGGAAGGGGTGCGCCGGGAGGTGCAGCGGACTCAGCAGGCCGTGCACCGCTGCACGGGGGTGCGCCCGAGGCTGTTCCGCCCGCCGTACGCCGTCACCGACGCCCGCGTGGCGCGGGCGGCCGGGCTGCCGCAGATCATGTGGAGCGTCGACCCGATGGACTGGCGCGCGGCCGACCCCGAGCGCACGGTGCGCGCGGTGCTGCGGGACGTCCACCCCGGCGCCATCGTGCTGCTCCACGACACCCATGCGCCGACCGTGGCGGCGGTCCCGCAGATACTGGCCCGGCTCGAACGCCGGGGATACCGGTTCGTGACGGTGTCGGAGCTCTTCGGCGGGACGCGGCTGCGGGCGGGCCGTACCTACCGGCAGGCGCCCGGCCTGCTCCCTGTGAAAACGCCTTGAACGAGGCGACGCGCGCCGGACCGTCCCTCTGCCCCGGGCCGGGAACGTTCCGGCTCTTCGTTCCTGAAACGCCGTCCGGACGAACGCCCCGTTCAGGACCTGCGGCGGGGCGGGGGAGGAGGCGGGACCACCTTGCCCGCCACGACCGCATCGCGGGGCACCTCCACCAGCTCGCCGCTGCGGCGGCGGACGGTGAGCACCCCGCCGCTCCACGATTCGAGAACGCCCACGATGTCGCTGTACTCTCCCGTCGGCAGGCGGCGGCGCAGCGAGACCCGCCGGCCCACGTCCGCCTGCGTCAGGGAGACCACGAATCGTGCGGCGAAACGGGCCGACATCTGGTGCCCCCCAAGTCGAATCGACGATCCCCCAGCCGCAATACTAGGTGGAGCGAGCTTGCGGTGAGCCGTGGCGCACGGCGGGGCCGGAAGAACCCGAGAGGAGTCACGACGTGACCTACGTCATTGCGCAGCCCTGTGTGGACGTGCTCGACAAGGCGTGCATCGAGGAATGCCCGGTCGACTGCATCTATGAGGGCAAGCGCCAGCTCTACATCCACCCGGACGAGTGCGTCGACTGCGGTGCGTGCGAGCCCGTCTGCCCGGTTGAGGCGATTTACTACGAAGACGACATCCCCGACCAGTGGAAGGACTTCTACAAGGTCAACGCGGAGTTCTTCGACGACCTCGGCTCACCCGGCGGCGCCTCCAAGGTCGGGAAGATCGACAAGGATCACCCGTACGTGGCCGCGCTGCCCCCGCAGAACGCCGACTGAACCTTTTTCAACACGCCGTCTCCGCAGGTCGAGACGGGGCCTTGCAGCCAGGGCGGCGCCGTGACCGGCGACGTCGCGGCACCGGAGGTCACCGGGGCTCCCGTCCCCAGGGCCGTGGACCAGGCGTTGAAAAGGATTCACTGACGGGAACGCTGCAAAAGCCGAGCTTCACGGGCATCGCGGGACACCCCGCGATCGGCACGCTCACCGGGCCATCGGGCCGTGGCCTGTGCGAGGGCCACGGCCCCGTGGCGGCACGAGCCCGGTGAACGACGAGACCTAGAGAGGGGCTGCGTGTTCACGCTCCCGGACTTCCCTTGGGACCGGCTGGCCCCGTACAAGCAGATCGCCGCCCGGCACCCCGGCGGGCTGGTGGACCTTTCGGTCGGCACGCCCGTCGACCCGACGCCCGAGCCGATCCGCCGGGCGCTCGCCGAGGCGGCCGACGCCCCCGGCTACCCGCAGACCTACGGCACCGCGGCGCTGCGCGAGGCGGCGGCCGGCTGGCTGCGCCGCCGCCTGGGCGTGGCGGGGGCCGACCCGGCGGCCGTGCTGCCGGTGATCGGCACCAAGGAGCTGGTGGCCTGGCTGCCGACGCTGCTGGGCTGCGGCCCCGGCGACCGGGTGGTCTTCCCCGAGCTGGCCTACCCCACCTATGACGTGGGCGCCCGCCTGGCCGGGGCCGAGCCGGTCGCCGCCGACGGGCTGCTGCGGCTGGGACCGCTGCGGCCCAAGCTGCTGTGGATCAACTCCCCGTCCAACCCCACCGGCAAGGTGCTGCCGGCCGAGCACCTGCGCAAGGTGGTCGCCTGGGCCCGCGAGCGGGGCGTGCTGGTGGCCAGCGACGAGTGCTACATCGAGCTGGCCTGGGAGGACGACCCGGCCAAACAGCCGGTGTCGATCCTGCACCCGGAGGTGTGCGAAGGCAGCCATGAGGGGCTGCTGGCGGTGCACTCGCTGTCCAAGCGCTCCAACCTGGCCGGTTACCGGGCCGGGTTCGTCACCGGTGACCCCGCGCTGGTCAAGCGGCTGCTGGAGGTCCGCAAGCACGCCGGCATGATGGTGCCCGCCCCCGTGCAGGCCGCGATGACCGTGGCCTACGGCGACGACGCCCACGTGGACGAGCAGCGGGCCCGCTACGCCCGCCGCCGCGCCGTGCTGCGGGAGGCGCTGGAGCGGCACGGCTTCCGCATCGACCACTCCGAGGCGTCGCTGTACCTGTGGGCCACCCGGGACGAGCCCTGCTGGGACACCGTCGCCCACCTGGCCGAGCTGGGCATCAGCGTCGCCCCCGGCGACTTTTACGGCGCGGCCGGATCCCGGCACGTCCGCGTCGCCTTCACCGCCACCGACGAACGCATCGAGGCCGCGGCGCAGCGCCTCTGAGACCGAATCGAAATCGGGATTTCCCCATCCGGTATCGGATGTGTGTTGCGTCCGGTCCGCGGAGGCTCAGTAGGATCTGCGCGCTGGGTGTTGATCCCTTTCCGCACCGTCGCCATGGGAACGCGGCAACGCCGGACGGACCCGCGTCCCGCCGGCGCCGGTCGGTGAGGGGAGCAGCGGACCGACTTCCGGCGCGTGGAGGTGTGGAGCATGCTGGCCGCGGTGGTCGTGCTGCTCGCATTGATCCTGCTCGCCCTGATCGTGCTCATCGTGGTGCTGGTGCGCCGCCAAAGCCCGCACGAGCCGTCCCCGCAGCCCCGGCCCGCCCCCGCCGACCCGTTCGCCTCGGTGGGCGAGACGGCCGGCGACCCCCGCGCCCTCAAGGCCGGGGACATGGTCGAGTACCTGGGCACCCGTTACTTCGTGCGCGGCTCGGTGCGGCTGCGCGAGGGCGGCTACACCTGGAGCGAGCACCTGCTGGACGCCGACACCATCGAAGGCACCAAAGTGTGGCTGTCGGTGGAAGAGGACCCCGACCTTGAGGTCATCTGGTGGACCGAGGCCGACGTCGGCGACCTGCGTCCCGGCAGGCCCACCCTGACCTTCCAAGGGGTGGAGTACCGGCGTGAGGAGCACGGCACCGCCGAGTACCGCACCGAGGGCACCACCGGCCTCGGCGACACCGGACGGGTCGAGTACGTCGACTACGCCGCCCCCGGCGGGCGCTACCTGTCGTTCGAGAGGTTCGGCGGCGGCGCCTGGGAGGCCGGCACCGGTGAACGCGTCCCCGCCGGGACCTTGACCATCTACCCGGGGAGCTGAACGGCCGTGCACACCGACGCACCCCGGGCCGGCGGGGCCATGACCGCACCCGCGCACCGCGCCGGAGGCTGACCGCCGACCATGCGAGCCACCCTCGACGCCCCCTACCGGGACACCCGGGCCGACGCGCTGTCCTTCGCCCTCGGCCTGGAGCCCTTGGACGCCCTGGCGGTGCTGCCGGTGCGGCGCGGCGGGATCGACGTGGAGATGCGCCTGCTGGGCGCCTCCCACCAGGTCTTCGCCGGGCCGGTCAGCGAGACCGTCGCCTGCCTGCCCGGTCGGGCCGGCCCGCTGCCCGGCCGGATGCGCACTCAGGTGGACGGCTGGGCCTACGACTTCGGCGCACAAGTGCACACCCACGGCACCGATGCGGCGTTCACGGCGGCGGTGCGGCACCTGTGCGCCGCTCTCGCCGACCGGGACGACGCCCTGGTCGGCACGTTCCCCGGCTCGCCGCACGCGGTGACCGCCCTGGCCCTGGACGGCGATCCGCACGCCGGCACGCTGGGCTGGCGCACCTGGCACGCCTACCCGCAGACCCGTCAGATCGTCGTGACCCGCACCCTCCTGGAGGTCGCGCTGTGAAACATTACGTGGGCGGCGGCCTGCTGGTCCTGCTCGGAGCGCTCGTCGTGGTCGGCGCGCTGGCCGGCGGGAACACCTCGCCGCGCGGCTGGATCGGCGCGCACTACGCCAAGATCGCAGACGGCGCCTACCGGGCCCCGGAGCCGCCGACGAAGGTGGCGGCCGCCCTGTCCGGCAAGTTCAGACCGACGGACCGGGTCTACGACCCCTCCGGGGTGTTCCTGCGCTACCCGGACATGATCGTGGCGGTGCTGCCCGACGGCAAGGGCAGCCGGGTGCTGGTGGACGATGTCGAAACCGGCTACCGGCGGCACCACAGCTCGGTCGGCGGACGGTGGGGCGGGCCCGGCGGGCGCGCCTCCATGTTCCGCGGCGGCGGACCGGGAGGCGGCAAATGAGCGGTCCGGCCAAGGACGCCAAGTGGGAAAAGATCGGCAACCGTCTCTTCGTCTGCCTGTTCGTGATCTCGGTGTTCGTGCCGATCGTCTACCTGGCGTTCAACGCCACCAGCGATGACGGGGACGCCACCGTCTACACCGGCGGGCTGTTCGACCGAGATGGGGCCGCTCACCTGGTGGACCGGCTGCGCACCGCCGCCGACGCCCAGGGCATCTGCTACGGCTGGGCGATCGACACCGACCTGCCGGACTTCCGGTCCTCCTACCCCGACACCGGCGCCGTCACCACCCCCGCCCCCGCCCCGACCCTCTCGGCGCCGTCGGAGCTGGAACAGCGGCTGCGGGAGCTGGAGCGGCAGGCGGTCCTCGACCTGGAGCCCGATGAGGACGTGGGCTCCAACCTCGGCGCCGGCGTCGACGCCCGGCGGGACCCGGTGCGCTGCCCCCGCTGGGTGGTGTTCACCGCCGACTACTTCTACAGCTCCTACGAGGAGGAGTGGACAGCGGTGAGCACGCGCATCGAGACCAACCTGCCGCTCACGCTGGACGCCTCCGACCTGCATGCCGCCGGGATCACCGATGACGACCTGCTCGGCATGCGGCCCTATGCCCGGCTGGCCGACGCCATCGGGGCGCTGCCCATGATCGTGGCGGAGAAGGGCGCCGCCGACCCGGTGCCCGCCCCTCCGACGCGGATCCCCTCGGCCGGGGACACCGTCTCCCCGCCCGGCATCGGCCGCTACATCTGGATGGGAATCGGGGGTCTCCTGGTCGCCCTCGGCCTGACCTGGATCATCGTCGCCGCCCTACGAAGCCGGAGGAGTGCCTGATGCTGAACACCATCGTCGAGGAAGGCGGCGCCGCGCTGGCGTACGGCGCGGTCGGCATCGCCCTGCTGGCCCTCGGCTTCCTGGTGGTCGAGGTCACCACCCCCGGCAGGCTGGGCCGGCAGATCTGGAGCGAGCACAACGCCGGCGCCGCGCTGATCCTGGCCGCCAAGCTGATCGGGCTGGGCGCCATCGTCACCACCGCCATCGCCACCAGCGAAGAGGGCCTGGCCGACGGCCTGGTGAGCACCGCCGCCTACGGGGTGCTCGGCATCATCCTCATGACGCTGGCCTTCTACCTGCTGGACCTGCTGACCCCGGGCAAGCTGGGCGCCATTGTGGTCGGCCGGGAGGGCCGGGCGCCCGCCGACCGCATGGCCCCGGCCTGCTGGGTGGTGGCCGCCACCGATTTGGCCATCGCCGCCATCGTCTCCGCCGCCATCGCCTAGCCCCCCGTCCCGTCTCCGCCGCGGCTGCGCCGTGAACCCGGCGGGGGAGCGGCCGCGTGCGCGGCTCTTTGGGCGCCGCCCGGGCCGGATGCGGATGTGACGGTGGACTCGGGCGGCCGGTCCGGACGGTCCCGCCACGGCCGCCAGGCCGGATGCGGACTCCGGGCCGCCGGCCTCCCGGAGATGGAAACCGCATGGTGATCGGGACGGATAGCCTTCCCCCGATGCAGGAAGGGGATGCGGCGTGACCACTGACCAGGCCGAGTCCGAGCGGGCCGAGCCGCAGGAGGCGGACCGTCCGGCGGTCGGGATCCGGGCGGGGGCGGCCCGGCTGCTGGTGCTGGCGGCGGTGTTCGCCTGCGCCGCCTGCGGGCTGGTGTACGAGCTGGCGCTGGTGGCGCTGGGCAGCTACCTGATCGGCAACGCCGTCACCCAGGCGTCGATCGTGCTGTCGGTGATGGTCTTCGCCATGGGCGTCGGCTCGCTGGCCGCCAAACCCCTGCAGCGCCATGCGGTCATCGCGTTCGCGGCGGTGGAGGGCGCGCTGGCGCTGCTGGGCGGGCTGTCGGTGCTGGGGCTGTACGCCGCCTACTCGTGGCTGGGCGTGTACGTGCCCGTCCTGGTGGTCGTGGCGTTCACCGTGGGCGTGCTGATCGGCGCGGAGATCCCGCTGCTGATGACGCTGCTGCAGCGGATCCGCCGCCAGGACGCCGGCAGCGCGGTGGCCGACATGTTCGCCGCCGACTATGTGGGCGCCCTGGTCGGCGGGCTGGCGTTCCCGTTCCTGCTGCTGCCGTTCTTCGGCCAGATCAAGGGCGCGCTGCTGGTGGGGGCCTGCAACGCGGTGGCGGGCATGGCGGTGGTGCTGTGGCTGTTCCGCGGCCAGGTGCGCCGGGCGCTCCGGGCGGCGCTGTGGGCGGGCATGGCGGTGGTGCTGGCGGTGCTCGCCGGCACCTACGCGCTGGCCGACCGGTTCGAGGTCTCCGCCCGCCAGGCCCTGTACCGGGACCCGATCGCGCTGGCCGAACGCACCCCCTACCAGGAGATCGTGATCACGAGGGCGCTGCGGCTGTCGGGCCGCTCCGATATGCGCCTGTTCCTCAACGGCGACCTGCAGTTCTCCTCGGTCGACGAGTACCGCTACCACGAGGCGCTGGTGCACCCGGTGTTGGCCGGCGCCCGCGGCCGGGTGCTGATCCTCGGCGGCGGGGACGGCCTGGCGCTGCGGGAGGTGCTGCGCTACCGCGACGTCCGCCGGGTGACGCTGGTGGAGCTGGACCCGGCGATGATCCGCCTGGCCCGCACCTACCGGGAGCTGGCCGAGCTGAACGGCCGCGCCTTCGACGACCCGCGGGTGCAGGTGGTCAACGCCGACGCCTTCACCTGGCTGCGCCGCCTGCCGCCCTCCCGGCAAGGCGCCTTCGACGCCGTCGTCGTGGACTTCCCCGACCCCGACGACGTGCCCACCGCCAAGCTGTACTCGCTGGAGTTCTACGGCCTGCTCCAGCGGGCGCTGGCCCCCGGCGGCCGGGTCGTGGTCCAGTCCGGTTCGCCGTTCTTCGCCCCCCGCTCGTTCTGGTCCATCGAGAAGACCATCCGCGCCTCCGGCATGGCCACCGTCCCCTACCACGTGGACGTGCCCAGCTTCGGCGACTGGGGCTATGTGCTGGCCGCCCCCGGCCGCACCGCCCCCGCGCTGCGGCTGGACCCGTCGGTGCAAGGCCTGCGTTTCCTGGACGAGCAGGTGCTGCGGGCCGCCGCGGTCTTCGCCAAGGACCTGCGCCGCACCGACGTGGAGGTCAACACGCTGGTCCGCCCGAAGCTGATCGACTACCACCGTCAGGAGTGGCAGGACCTTTAGCCGGGCGGTCGTCGTCGGCGGGGACGGAGCGGCGGATGGCGCGGTCGACGGCCTGCTGGAACGAGGTGACCAGGGACTGGATCATCAGCGGTTTGAGGCGGGCGGCGACCTCGATGAGCATCTGCCGTTCCTGGGGCTGGCGGCCCCGTTCGCGGTAGGGGCGGACCACGGTCTCCTGGAAGTTGCGCTGCAGTTCTTCGGCCAGAGCGGAGGTGTGGCGCTGGACGGCCTCTTGGGAGGCCCGCAGCGTCTCCAGCGGCAGCGGCAGCTCGGCCAGTTCGGCGCTGACCCGCAGCAGGCCGGGGCTGATCACGCGGACGCGGCCGGCGGGCAGCTCCTCCACCACGCCCAGCGCGGCCAGCCGTTTGATGGTCTCGTCGTCCAGGTGGCGGCCGGCGCGGCGGTCCAGCTGGTGGCGGTCCATCTCCTCGGGGCGGTCGGGCGTCCACGGTGACAGCAGGGCCCGCTGCAGCGCCAGGTCCTCGGGGGTGGCGTCGTCGGGGATGCGTTCCAGGTGCCGTTCGATGGCGGCCAACGTCAGCCCCAGCGACTGCAGTTCGCGCACCAGCTCCAGGCGGGCCAGGTGCTCGGGCCCATACAGCCCGGTGCGTCCGCGCAGGCGGGGCGGCGGCAGCAGGCCGCGTCCGGCGTAGTAGCGCACGGTCCGGACCGACACCCCGGCGCGGGAGGCCAGCTCGTCCACCGTGAGCTCCATACGCCCCTCCCTTATGCGACAGTCCTGGTGTTACATTAACTCTGCATCAGAATTCACTTACATGTTGAGGAGACCCGCCGGATGGGACAGGAGATCTTTACCGAGGAGCACGAGGCCTTCCGCGACATGGTGCGCTCCTTCATTGAGAAGGAGGTCGCCCCGTACCACGAGCAGTGGGAGAAGGACGGCATCGTCTCCCGCGACGTGTGGCTGGCCGCGGGCCGCCAGGGGCTGCTCGGCATTGAGGTCCCTGAGGAGTACGGCGGTGGCGGCAACCCCGACTACCGCTACTACGTGATCCTCAACGAGGAGCTGGCCAAGGTCGGTGCGCACGGCCCCGGGTTCGCCGTCCACAACGACATCAACGGCTCCTACCTGCTGAAGCTGTGCAACGAGGAGCAGAAGCGGCGCTGGCTGCCCGGCTACTGCTCCGGTGAGATCATCACCGCGATCGCGATGACCGAGCCGGCCGCCGGCTCGGACCTGCAGGGCATCAAGACCACCGCGATCAAGGACGGCGACCACTACGTCCTCAACGGCTCCAAGACCTTCATCTCCAACGGCATCCTGGCCGACCTGGTCATCGTGGCCGCCAAGACCGACCCCTCGGCCGGGGCGCGCGGGGTGAGCCTGCTGGTGGTCGAGCGCGGCATGGAGGGCTTCACCCGCGGCCGCAACCTGGAGAAGGTCGGCATGCACGCCCAGGACACCGCCGAGCTGTTCTTCGACAACGTGCGGGTGCCCAAGGAGAACCTCCTCGGCGAGGAGGGCATGGGCTTCATCTACCTGATGCAGAACCTGGCCCGCGAGCGGCTGTCCATCGGCACCTCCGCGCTGGCCGGCGCCGAGGCCTCCTTCGAGCAGACCCTGGAGTACTGCAAGACCCGCGAGGCGTTCGGCCGTCCCATCGGCAAGTTCCAGCACAACCGGTTCGTGCTGGCGGAGATGAAGACCGAGCTGACCGTCGCCCGGGCCTTCACCGAGCAGTGCATCCTCAAGCAGGTCAACGGCGAGCTGACCGCCGAGGAGGCGGCCATGCTCAAGTACTGGAACACCGAGCTGATCAAGCGGGTCGTCGACCGCTGCGTCCAGCTCCACGGCGGCTACGGGTACATGCTCGAGTACCCCATCGGCAAGGCCTACCAGGACGTGCGCATCCAGACCATCTTCGGCGGCACCACCGAGATCATGAAGGAGATCATCGGCCGCTCCCTGGGGGTCTGACCTGCACTCGTGACCGGGCGCACGGCACCTGTGCCGTGCGCCCGGCCGTTAAGGCGCCGCTGGACGCCGAAATATGCTTTTCGGCTTGTCTGTGACCGTTGAGCTGGAATTTCGCGCCTTCGCGCGATCGCGCTCATCGGTGAGATGAGCGAAGCGGCATTGAATCTTCTTCAGTGAGCGTGGGTCTCGCGGACTTGCAGGACGAGGGCGGTCTGGGCGACATACTCGTCCCACTGCGTACCCGTCCCACTGCGGGCGGCGGCGCAGCTCGTACAGGACGCACCGGTTTTTCAACCGGGCGATCGCGTGTTCGGCCGGGCCGCGCGGCCGAGCGGGGGCGAATCTGAGGGACGAGCGGGCATGAGAGCCCAGACGATCTTGCCTTGGCCGGTGGCGGCGGGACGGGTGCCGGCGTCCCTGGCGTAGGCCGCGATGATGGCGAGGCCCCGGACGGACTCCGATGTTTCGGAGGCCCGGCGGGGGAGGAGTCCCAACACTCCAGGAGCGGGGCCCCGTTTTCAACGGCGCAGCGAATGCGGATGTGGCGGCCTCGGGCGGCGGCCACGGCGTTGGTGACGAGCTCGCTCATCACCACCATGGAGTCGTAAATGACCTCACGGTCGTAATTCCACCTGGTAAGGGCGTAGCGGACCATCTCACGGGCCAGGACCACCGAGGAGGGCTCGGCGAGCAGAGTCAGGCGGACGTCCGGAGCGTCGGAGGCCGATGAGGACTGGGCGATGGTGTTCATGAAGCCGTCCTGAGGTCGGGGAATTCTCCCTCACTCTCGGTGTTCTCTGGCTAACGTGTGGTGCATTGAATGCAATGCAATACACGTACGGATGAGCGATGAGTGTCAGGGAGACCATCGACCCGAAGTCTTCGCTGGGGGGCCTGGTTGGCTTTTGACCTGTGGTTTTACCGGACTCAGAGAGGACTTTCGCCGGCCCAGACCGCCATGATCGTCAACGTGACGCGAGGGACTGTATCCAACTGGGAGGCGGGCCGTCTCCGGCCGGCTGAGAAGTGTCTGAAGCGCCTCGACGAATCCTGGAACACCGGAGGCCACTTCGAGTGACTTCACCTCTTCGCCTCGGCCGGACATGATCCCGATTGGTACAGGCAGTACCTTGTAATACGAGGGAGCCGCGAAAATCATCAAGGTGTATCACGGGAAAACAGTCCCTGCTCTGGCGCAGGCAGAGGAATACGCTCAGGCGATCCTCAAGGCCGCCGGTCGCGCCTCCGAGATCAAGAGCGGTGCCAAGGCCCGGCTCAAGCGGCAGGAGATCTTGAAACGCGCGGACCCGCCGTATCTGTGGATTCTCATCGACCAGGAGGTCCTTGAGAACGTGGTCGGCGATGCCGCTGTCATGGCCGAGCAACTGCGCTATCTGCTCGAACTTGCAGAGGCCGATCGTGTGTGCATCCGGGTCGTCCCCAGATCGGCCGGGTGGCACCCGGGGCATGACGGGCACTTCCAAGTACTCACGACCGGTATCAGGGAGGTCGCATATGCCGTGGCGCAGGTCGCTGGAAGGCTGATCGAGACCGGGGACGAATCTGCCATTCTGGGAGTGCGCTTCGATCAAATCAGGGCGCTGGCTCTGCCCCGGGCGGAGTCGAAAGCTCTGATCGAGCAGACGATGAGGATGTACCAGTGATCCAGTGGCGCAAGAGCTCGCACAGCGGCGGAGGAAACGACGATGCCTGTGTGGAGCTGGCGAGGTTTCCCGGTGGGATTGGGATCAGGGACTCCAAGCGTCCCGAGGGCGGCCGGTTGGAGGTTTCTCGGGAGGCGTTCGCGGCCTTGCTGGCGCGGGTGAAGTGTGGTGAGCTCTGCCGGTAGCAGTCGGATGCCCGCTCATGAGAGCGTCCGTCGTCCTTGCTGGTCGGGGGCTTTTCTCTGCGCTGCGTTCCGGGCTGTGCGCCGGGTTCTGCGGTGAGGTCGAGAGGACGTCGAGGATGTACCAGTGATCCAGTGGCGCAAGAGCTCATACAGCGGCGGGCTGAACGACGATGCCTGTGTGGAGCTGGCGAGGTTCCCCGGCGGGATCGTGATCAGGGACTCCAAGCATCCTGAAGGATGCCGATTGGAGGTGCCCCGGGAGGCGTTCGCGGCCCTGCTGGCACAGATGAAGCGTGGTGAGCTCGACCGATAGAGGTCGGATGCTCGCCCGTTGGGCGTCCGTCGTCCTCGCCGGCCGGATTCCTTATGGAGAGGGTTTCTCAGCGCTCCCGAGACCCAATGCTGGGCGGTGCGGGGGAAACGGCACGGCGACTTGGGCGTCGCACCGGTCATCGTGCCGTCCTTTCTGGGAGAACCGCGGCGGTCAGGGGCCGGCCGCCGCGGCCGGATGGGGGCCTTGGCGTTCCCCGGCGCGAAAAGCACACCGCCCGCCGGGCGTAAAGCCGCGACCTGCGAGGGCACGGACCTGCTTCACCGCGTGGCCTGACAACCCCGGCACTTGAGGCCGCGCGGGGAGCAAGGGTGAAATGATCGCCATTGGGCCGTGCCGTCGCAGGTCGCTTGGAGGCAGCGATGAGACGGGTCTACCGGGGCAGTGCCGCGGTGCGCATCGACGGCCGGGCGGCGGCGACCGTTGCGGTGACGATCGAGTTCGGCGGGGAACGGCCGATCTTCATGATCGCCTCCACCGGGAGCGGGCCCGGTGAGCTGCTGTGGATCGCCGCCGACGACGATGACGCCACCGTGGTCTTCGACCCGGCCGGCGGGCGGCTGACGGCCGACACCGATCACCGGCACGCCCCGGCGGCGCCTCCCACCTGGTTCGCCCCGGCCGGCGGGCCGCTTGGGAACATGGCGCTGCCGCAGGGCGCCGACCGGGCCCATGCGGTGCTGACGGTCTCTGCGACCGGGCTGACCGGCTCGCTGACGATGAGCGGCACCCGCTTCGACGGGACGCCCACCCACTGCGCCGCCGAGGTGACCGCCGTCGCCGGGACGGGGCGCCGGTGACCGGCGACGAGCTGCTGAACCGCTTCCATGCCGCCTTGAACGCGCTGCAGGCGGCGCTGCGGGCCGGGGACTACCCGGCGTTCGTCGAACGGCTGACCGAGCTGGCGCGGCTGCGGCACGCCCTGGCGCACGCGCCCACCGTTTCAGAGTCCTGGCAGCGTGTCCGCGGCGAAGCCGCCGCGATGCTGCGCATGGACGCAGGCTGGCTGAGCCAGATGGTCCCGAAGCTGCCGGCGGACTCCCCGCAGGCCGCCCTCCTGACGGAGGCGAGCGGCACGGCCGTCCGGGCCGCCGGCGAACTGGAGGCGCTGGGCGCCGCGCCCGACGCCGCCTCACGCGCCCAGGAGATCCTCGGCCGCGCCGAGACGGCCCTGCGCGAGGCGGCACGGGCGGCGCTGCGGCACGACGAGCACCTTTTGGACGAGGCCCGGCGGCGGCGGCGCGAAGAACTGCTCGACCACCTGGCCGCCGGCTCTCAGGAGGTGGCGGCCTGCGAAGCGGCGTGGTGGGCGAGCCTGGACGACGACTCCGCACAGGTCGAGCTCGTCAGGGCCGTCACCATCATCGCCATCTACTTGACCGGGGCGGCGGCGCGCGCCGGGCAGCACCGGTGGCGGCTGCAGCGGCTCGACCTGCCCGCCGCCGCCGACTGGCACCGGCGCAGCAACGTCGAGGCGCTGGCGAAGCTGAACCGCTTCCTGGAGGGGTGGCGGGGCGGCCTGGCCGACGACTGGGCGCGGATCGAGGCGATGGACGGCGCCCGCACCGCTCACGCCGCCTTCGTCACCGCCCTGTACGACCTGGGCGCCCTCCCCGAGGCGTTCGCCGCCGCCGAGATGGCCCGCGCCCGCGCCCTGGCCGACCTGATGACCCCCGGCCGTCGCACCGCCCGCGTCCTCACCCCCGACCGGCTGCGCCGGGCGCTGCGCGGCCGGGCGGTGGTGGAGTACTTCCTGGCCGGGGACCGGCTGCTGATCTTCTGCCTGAGCCCAGAAGGCGAGCTGGCCGCCGCCGACCGGACGGTGGACCGCGCCGCCCTGACCGCCGCCGTCGACCGGCTGCACGCCCTGCTGACCGCCCACGACCTGGACTCAGCGGGCCTGGCGGAGCTGGGCCGGCTGCTGGAGGAGCTCGGCCGGACCCTGTGGGAGCCGCTGCCGTGGCTGCCGGAGGACGACCGGCCGCTGCTGGTCGTCCCGCACGAGGAGCTGCTGCGGGTGCCCTTCGCCGCGCTGCGCACCCCGGACGGGCGGCCGGTCGCCGCCCGTCACCCCACCAGCGTGCTGCCGGCCGCCGCGCTGGCGGCCCGGCTGCCCGAGCATCCGGCCCGCCCGGGCGGCCCGGCCCTGCACGCCCTGGTGGCGCCGGAGCCGATGCCCGAACCGGACCTGCGGCCGCTGGACCGCCTGGCCCGCCGTTTCCCCGCCATCGCCGCCCGCTACCCCGGCCCGGTGCGGGTGCGCTACGGCGACCGGGCCACCGTCGCGGAACTGGCGCACGTGCCGCGGCTGCGGCCGGACGTGCTGTGCCTGGCCACCCACGCCAAGGCCCTGCCCGAGCGGCCGCTGGAGTCCTACCTCGCGCTGGCCGGGGAGCGTCTGGAGGCCCGCCGGGTCGCCGAGCTGGAGCTGCCGGCCCACCTGGTGATCCTGGCGGCCTGCGAAAGCGGCGCCGGCCGGGTCAGCGCCGACGGCGTGATCGGGCTGAGCCGCTCGTTCCTGCTGGCCGGGGCCGGAGCGGTGCTGATGACGCTGTGGTCGCTCACCGAACGCGACACCCTGGCGCTGCTGACCCGCTTCCACGACCACTACCTGGCCGGCGCCGCTCCCGCCCGGGCGCTGCGGGCCGCCCAGGCCGAGCTCGCCGCCGTTTACCACGATGATCCGCGACGCTGGGCGGCGTATGTCCTTTTTGGATCTCCTGACTGACAGGCCTCTTATGTGAAACCCTTGCTCACATGCCGGGGTTGGAATTCGACGTGCTCGCGCACCTGCCGCTGGGCGCCGAAGAACCGCTGCAGGGCCGCGCCGGAACGAGGTTCACCCGAGAGGCGGGGGTCATCATCGGGCGTCCCGTCGTCGAGGCGCTGTCCCCTTCGGACTTTCCGCCATCCGCCGCCTCCCGGGTCGACTTCGACCGATGGCGGTACTTCCAGATCCGCTTCCCCTTCGACCTGGAGGAGGCCCGCTACGGCCAGCGCTACATCGAGGCCCAGTACGAGGTCACGCTGATCGAGCTGGACGCGGTGGCCCTGCAGCTGGGCAAGACGCCCCTGGCGCCGGACGCCGGGCCGCTCCCGGACGAGGAGCTGACCACCTTCGGGCTCGGCCAGCGGGTCTTCCGCTGGCGGCTGCGCCCCCACGGCGACCGGCCGCTGACCGAGGGCAGCAGGGTCGTCCGGGTGGTGCTGCAACTGCCGCCGGACCTGACGGTGCTGCGCGGCGAGATAGGCGTCTCGGCCCTGCTGCAGGACGCCGCCGATCCCGGCGAGACGGTCCGGGTGAACCAGCCGGGCCCGCAGCCGTTTCGGCTCAACCTGTCCGACGGCGCCTTCGACACGCTTCCGGAAGCACCATGACCGATACCTACCACCTGTGCATGGCCACCGACCTGGAGTCCTACAGCGGTGTCGGTCTCGACGGCCACCGGCGGCTGCAGGAGATGCTGTTCGGCGCGCTGCAGGCGGCGCTGCGGGCCGCACTCGGACCGGACCTGGAGGACTGCAAGCGGCAGCCGCAGGGCGACGGGGAGCTGACGGTGCTGCCCTCCCACCGCAGCGACGGCGCCACGCTGCGCGTCCTGCTGATCGAGCTGATCTTGCAGCTCGCCCGGGCCAACGACGCCCTGCTGCCCGACAGGAGGGCCCGGGTCCGGATCGGGCTGGAGGGAGGACACCTCGGCGCGGCCCCCGGCGGTCACGCCGGGGATCCCCCCATCGCGGCGTTCCGGCTGTGCAACGCCGAGCCCGTCAAGGCGGCGCTGGCCGCATCGGCCGGCCACTACGCGGTGGTGGCCTCCGACTACGTCTACCGGAACATGATCAGGCCCGGCTTCACCGGCACCGGCTGGAAGTTCCGGCAGATCCCGGTGTCGGTGAAGGAGTACTCCGGCATCGGCTGGCTGCACGTCCCGGACGAGACCGGCGAGGCGGGACCGCTCGCGCCGCCGCCCGCCCGCCCCGATGCCGCCTCTTCCCCGCGCGGGGTCCGCTCTCCGCAGGACGGCCCGCCGCGGCTGCAGGAAGGCGGGCTGGTGTGATGGCGGTGCACGACGGCCCCTGGCCCACCGGCAGCCTGATGGCCCGCCTCAGCCCCGCCGACCGCGCCGCGCTGCTGGAGCTGGGCACCCGCGTGCAGTTCGCCCACGAGCAGGTCCTGGTCCGCCAGGGCGAGCCGGGACTGGAGCTGTATGTGCTGCTGGACGGCTTCGTCAAGGTCACCTTCGACACCCACAACGGCACCGTGCTGCCGCTGATGGTGCGCGGCCGCGGCGACCTCATCGGCGAGTTCGCGGTGCTGGACGGGCAGGAGCGGACCGCCACCGTCAGCGCGGTCGGCGCCGTGGTGGCGGTACGGATCGGCCGCTCCCGCTTCCACGACTATCTCGCCCGGCATCCGCAGGCCCGTTCGCAGATCGAGGCCGGCGTGCTGGCCAAGACGCGCCTTTCCATCCGCCGCCGGATCGAAAACCGCTCCCTGGACGCCAACGCCAAGGTGGCGGGAGGGCTGTACGACCTGGCCACCGCCTACGGCGAGCCCGTGCCGGAGGGCGTGATGATCGCCGTGCCGGTGTCGCAGGTCGTCCTGGGCGGGATGGTCGACGTCGGCGAGTCCACCGTCGAGCGGGTGCTGCGGAAGCTGCGCGAGGACGGTGTGGTGCTGACCCGCTACCGCCGGATCGTCGTGCGCGACATGGACGCGCTGAAGGACATCCGTGACGGGGGGACCCCTTAGAGGGAGGGAATCGGCGGGCTCCTTCTGCCGCATCGTTGGCTGGTATGGCCGAGCCAACCGGTATCCGCAGGCTTTGCCTTGCGGTGAACCTCTTCGAGCAGCCCCCTCCAGGGGAGGGGCGGCCGCCGGCCTCGGCCGCGGGGCCGTCCCGTCTCATGGACCGCCTGCTGCGCGAGACCGTCCCGGAACGCGTGTCGTGGAACAGCCGGGAGAGGCGGCCGTGGGTGGGCGTGCTGGCGCCGGGGATCGACGAGCCCGAGGCGCTGGCCGGTCTGCTGGAGGCGGCCCAGCGGGCCGTCCGGAGCGAGAACCTGCGCCGCCCGGGTTCTCCGGTCAGGCTGTGCCTGGCGCTGCACGAGGGCCTGGTGTCGCTGGAGGACGGGGAGTTCGACGGCCCTGCGATCACGGCGGTGCGGGCGCTGGCCCGCGGCGTCGCCCCCCGGCGGGCGCCGCTGCTGGTGGTGTGCTCGCTGCGGATCTTCGATGATCTGGCCGCCCTGGGGCCGCCCTGGCTGCGGCCGGACCGCTTCCGCCGCCTGGTGGACGCGGCCGTTCCCGCCCTGGCCGCCGAGTGGGATGAACAGTCATGATCTGGTGATATCTCCCGGAATGCACAAAGAGTTCGGTGACGGCCGATATTGCGCAAGATGTCCCGCCGATTTGTCCAAGTCCTGCGCTATGGTGTTCGATCACTGAGCCTTTTTCGGCACGTGACCTGTGAGTCCCGGGCGGCGTGCGAGCCGTGGGAACCGGTCACCGGACCGTCCATGTCATGGGGGGAGCCGGCCGCCCGCGCCGGCGGACGGGCGGTGCGGGCGGCCGGAAGGCGCACCGGCCAGGGTGAGGGAGGGGGTTCCCAGGAGTGAGCGGACGTCGGGTGCCCGAAGGGCTGAACACCCGGATGCCGCACCCCGCCCGGGTATACGACTACTGGCTGGGCGGGGAGAACAATTTCCCCGCCGACCGGGAATTGGGCGACCTGATGGCCAGGATCAGCCCGGACATTTCCGTCTCGGTCCAGGCGGTCCGCGCTTTCTTCAAACGGGCCGTGCGCCACCTGGTCCGGGAAGCGGGCATCCGGCAGTTCCTCGACCTGGGCAGCGGCCTGCCCGCCCAGGGGAACGTCCACGAGGTGGCCCAGCGCCTGGACCCCGAGTGCCGGGTGGTCTACGTCGACAGCGACCCGGACGTATGCGCCCACGGCACGGCGCTGCTGGAAGGCCCGGCCGCGGAACGGACCCGCATGGCCCAAGGGGACATCCGCTACCCCGCCATGGTGCTGGGCCACCCCGCGGTGACGGAACTGCTGGACTTCGACCGGCCGGTCGCCGTGCTGTTCAACGCGATCCTGCACGTCCTGGAGGACCGGCAGGAGATCGAGGCCATCGTGGGACGGTTCGCCGACGCGCTGGTCCCCGGCAGCCGGCTGCTCATCAGCCTGCCCTCGGCCGAACTGCTGCCGCCCGGCCAGAGCGAGGCCCTCTACGGCTCGGCCCGGATGGCGCCCTACCCCATCTTCTTCCGCACCTACTCGCAGATCCTGCGGCTTTTTTCGGGTTTCGACCTGGTCGAGCCGGGCCTGGTGCACATCTGCCAATGGCGCCCCGACGGGCCCGTCCCGCAAGAACACCGCCAGGCCGCCATGTACGGCGGCATCGGCGTCAAAAGGTGAACGCCGGACCTTCAGCGGATGATGACCCGGTCGGACGGGGCCTCCTCGTCCTCGGTCCAGCCGTCATGGCCGGCCTCGGCCCGCCAGCGGCGGCCGTCGTAGCGGATCTCCTGCAGCCCATAGCCCTGGGCGTGGGAGACCGCCCAGGAGGCCACCGCCCAGCCGGTGCGCCGGGTCGGCACCCGCACCGTGTGCCGGCCGTCCTCCTCGGTCACCGGGATCTTGCTGGTGCCGAACGTCTCGTGCAGCGCCCGGATGGCCTCCGCCCGCCGCGGCTCGGTCCGCTTGCGGGGGGAGAACCAGCAGCGCACCGCGGCCGGCCGCCGCCCGGTGTAGGCCTCGGCCAGCTGCTTGGCCCGCTCCTCGTGCGGCGCATAGGCCGTCCCGTCGGCGCTGCGCTGCACCTGCTGGGCCGCATCGTGCAGGTCCCGGTCCAGGTAGTCCTTGACCTTCACCAGCGAGTCGTAGAACTTGCTGGTCGCATACACCGGGTCGCGCAGCTGGTCGACCCGGCCCCAGCCCTGGGAGGGCCGCTGCTGGAAGATGCCCACCGAGTCGCGGTCGCCATAGGGCAGGTTGCGGATGTGCGACTCCTGAATCGCCGTCGCGTAGGCGATCACCACCGCCCGTTCCGGCAGCGACTTGCGGAAGGCCACCCCGGCGATGGTCGCCGCGTTGGCCGCCTGCTCCAGGTCCAGCGGCACCACGCCGCCCGCGGCCGCCACCTCGCAGTTGGAACCGTGCAGGTAGGGCCGCAGATGCGACCAGGCCGCCCATCCGCCGGCGCCTACCACCAAAGCGATCGCCAACAGGAGCGCGCCCGAGCGCGGGCGCAACCGTTCCCAACCCCGCACACCAAAGACCGTACCGGCACATGCCCCCCACTAAGCTCACGTCCATGACCGATACGTTCACCAGCCCGATCCCCGGCGTCATCGACGAGCTGTGGGAACGGCGGGACCAGCTCAGCCCCGACGACGGCGACGCCCGCGCGGCCATCGTCGCGGCAGTGGACCTGATCGACACCGGCCGGGCCCGGGTGGCCTTCGTGGACCCGGCCACCGACCAGGTGGTCGTGGACGAGCGGGCCAAGCGGGCGATCCTGCTGAGCTTCAAGGTCCTGGGCATGGTGCGCGCCCAGGTCGGCGACTTCCACTACCACGACCGCATCCCGCTCAAGACCCGGCTGGAGGGGGTGCGCGTGGTGCCCGGCGCCATCGCCCGGTGGGGCGCCTACCTGGCCCCCGGCGTCGTGCTGATGCCCTCCTTCACCAACATCGGCGCCTACGTCGATTCCGGCACCATGGTCGACACCTGGGCCACGGTCGGCTCCTGCGCCCAGATCGGCAAGAACGTCCACCTGTCCGGCGGCGTCGGCATCGGCGGCGTGCTGGAGCCGCCCAACGCCGTCCCCGTGGTGGTCGAGGACGACGCCTTCATCGGCTCGCGCTGCATGGTCGTCGACGGCGCCCGCGTCCGCCGCGGCGCCAAGCTCGGCGCCGGCGCCATCCTCACCAAGACCACCCGCGTCTTCGACGTGGAGACCGGCGAGGAGCTGCCGCGCGGCGAGGCCCCGGCCTGGTCGGTGTGCGTCAGCGGCACCCGCACCAAGAAGTTCCCCGGCGGCGAGTTCGGCATGCCCTGCCTGCTGGTCCTCAAGCGCCTGGAGGAAGGCCAGCAGCACGACAAGCTGGCCCTCAACGAGATCCTCCGCGAGCACGGCGCCAACGCCTGACCTCGCACCCGGACGCGCGGCCCGCCCGCGGCCGCGCGTCCGAGCCCGAACGCTCCGCTCTTTACGTTTCCGGCGCCGGCGGGCCGCGGGAAGGACGACCCGCCGGCGAGGAGACCGGCGCGTCCCGGACCGCCCGGTGAGGAGGCGGATCCGGCCTCCGCGGCGTGCCCGCGCAGGCGGCCGGCATCGGTAGGGTCGGGTGGCATGAGGCTGGACCTGGGCGCGGACGTGGCGGAGCTGACGGCGGCGATCGTCGACATCGAGTCGGTGAGCGGGCGCGAGAAGGCCCTGGCCGACGCCGTGGAGGAGGCGCTGCGGCCGCTGCCGCACCTGCGGGTCGAACGGGACGGCGATGCGGTGATCGCCCGGACCGCGCTGGGCCGGGCCGAACGCGTGGTGATCGCCGGGCATCTGGACACGGTCCCGGTCAACGGCAACCTGCCGTCCCGGGTGGTGGGCGACCGGCTGTACGGGTGCGGCACCAGCGACATGAAGAGCGGGCTGGCGGTCATGCTCAAGCTCGCCGCCACCGTGCCCGAGCCCACCCGGGATGTGACCTACCTGTTCTACGAGTGCGAAGAGGTCGAGGCCGTCCGCAACGGGCTGGCCCGCCTGGCCGCCTCCCGGCCCGAACTGCTGGCCGGCGACTTCGCGGTGCTGATGGAACCCACCGCCGCCGTCATCGAGGGCGGCTGCCAGGGCACCATCCGCGTCGAGGTCACCGCGCGGGGGGCGCGCGCCCACAGCGCCCGGGCGTGGATGGGCGTCAACGCCATCCACAAGGCCGGGGAGATCCTCGATGTGCTGCGCTCCTACCGGCCGCGCAAGCCCGTGGTGGACGGGCTGGAGTACCACGAGGGGCTCAACGCGGTGTTCGTCCGCGGCGGCGTGGCCGGCAACGTGATCCCCGACGAGTGCACGGTCACCGTCAACTACCGCTTCGCACCCGACCGGACGCTCGCCGACGCCGAAGCCCACCTGCGTGAACTATTCGAAGGCTTTGAGGTGACGGTGGTGGACGCGGCCGAGTCCGCACGCCCCGGCCTGGCCCACCCGGCGGCGGCCGCCTTCGTCGCGGCGGTCGGCGGCACGCCTCGCGCCAAGCTCGGCTGGACCGACGTGGCGCGCTTTTCGGCCCTGGGCGTCCCGGCCGTCAACTACGGCCCCGGCGACCCGCCGCTGTCGCACACCAAGGACGAGTACGTGGAGATCCCCCTCATCCGCGACTGCGAGCGGCGCATGCGCGCCTGGCTCACCGCCGGCTGAGCGGGCACACCGGGTGACCTCGGCGCCACGGTCTGCTCTTTCCCGCAGATACAGCGGCCGTTAATGCGCTGAAAACGGCGGTGCGCCGCGGCTAACGTGAGCGCATGGACTCCCAAGACCACAAGCGCCTGCACCGGCAGGGACCTGCGATGCTGCGGGGCAAGGCCATCCCCCGCACCACCACCGACCAGCGGCTGCTGGACAGTCTGGGCCCGGCCGAGTGGGTGCACTCCGACCCGTGGCGGGTGCTGCGCATCCAGGCCGAGTTCGTCGAGGGCTTCGGGCTGCTGGCCGAGCTGGGCAAGGCGGTCAGCGTGTTCGGCTCGGCCCGCACCGCCCCCGACTCCGAGGAGTACCGGCTGGGCGTGGAGCTGGGCACCCGGCTGGCCGAGGCGGGCTATGCGGTGATCACCGGCGGCGGCCCGGGCATCATGGAGGCCGCCAACCTGGGCGCCGCCAAGGCCGGCGGGGTGTCGGTCGGGCTGGGCATCGAGCTGCCCTTCGAGCAGCGGATGAACGACTACGTCGACATCGGGGTCGAATTCCGCTACTTCTTCGTCCGCAAGACGATGTTCGTCAAATACTCGCAGGCGTTCGTGGTGCTGCCGGGCGGCTTCGGCACCATGGACGAGCTGTTCGAGGCGGTCACGCTGGTGCAGACCGGCAAGGTCACCCGCTTCCCCATCGTGCTGGTGGGCACCGCCTTCTGGGGCGGGCTGGTGCAGTGGATCCGCGACGTGATGGCGCCGTCCGGCAAGATCCGCGACACCGATCTGGAGCTGATCCACCTGACCGACGACCCCGCCGAGGCCGTCCAGGTGATCGTGGACGCGCACACCGAGCACGTGCGCCGGCTGGTCGAGGAGGCGGCCGTGCGCGGCGTCGCCGAAGAGGCGGGCACCTGATGGGCGGGCTGGCGATCTGCGTGTTCTGCGCCTCCAGCAGCCGGATCGACCGCCGCCACCTGGAACTGGCCGAGCAGGTCGGCGCCGAGCTGGCCCGCCGCGGCCACAGCCTGGTCAGCGGCGGCGCCAAGGTCTCCTGCATGGGCGCGGTGGCCCGCGCCGCCCGCGCCGGGGGAGCGCGCACCGTGGGCGTCATCCCGCAGGCCCTGGTCAGCGTGGAGATCGCCGACCAGGACAACGACGAGCTGATCGTCACCCCCGACATGCGCTCCCGCAAGGCCGAGATGGACCGCCGCTCGGACGCCTTCCTGGTGCTGCCCGGCGGGATCGGCACCCTGGAGGAGCTGCTGGAGATCTGGACCTCCCGGGTGCTGGGCATGCACGACAAGCCGTTGGTGATCCTGGACCCCCACGGCATGTACGAGCCGCTGCGCGACCTGGTGGTCAAGCTGGCCGACCACGGTTTCGTCCGCCCGAGGGCCTTCGATGCGATCAGCTGGAGCCGTTCGGTCCCCGAGGCCTTCGACCTGCTGGAGGTCCGCCAGGTCCACCTCACCCCCACCGGCGAGGACTACGCGGAGGCCGAGCCGTGACCGCCTCTCGGGCCGGTTCTCAGGCCAGCCCGCGCCTGGCCTCGGCGGGGGGCCGCGTTCCCCTGATCGAGGCGACCATGTCCAGCACCTGCCGCACCGGATCGACGTCCCGCGCGGCGACCTTGAACACCCGCGCGCCCAGCCAGGCGTAGACGGAGACCGCGGCCAGCAGGCCCGCGTCCTCCCCGACGGGCTCGCCGGTCAGATCCACCAGCACGGCGAGCCCGTCGGCGGCCGGCTGCGCCACCCGGTCGGCCGCCGGCCGGCTCCCGGCGTCCAGGACCAGCCCGTCCGCACGCACCCCCGCCGCCAGCGCACGCCGCGCGTCCCGGCACACCAGTCCCGCGCCGCGGGCCGCGGCCGCCTCCGCCAGCTCATCTCCCACCAGCAGGTCCGCGCCGTCCGGGACGAAGGAGGCCGACACCACGGCCGGCCCGAACCCGGTGCCGGTCACGATGTCCACGCCCTCGGGAATCTCCCCGGCCGTCCCTGACGGCGCCTCGGCGAGCCAGAGCGCATGCTGCCCCGCCCCGAAGACCCGGGCGCCAAGCCGCAAATCCATGCCTTCGATCGTGGCACGATCGAAGGGAGGAGCCGAAGGAGGGGAGTTACCGATCGTGCTCGTGGTCCTCGCCCTGGCCGCGCTGGCCGTCTTGGTGGCGGTCGTCGTCCTGGCCACGGGCCGGGGCGGGGAGCTGGCCCGGACGCACCCGGACCACCCGCCGCTGCACATGCCGTCCGGGCGCCGCCTGACCGGCGCCGACGTGGCGACCCTGCACCTGCCGCACGGCCTGTGGGGCTACCAGGTGGACGTCACCGACGAGGCCCTGCGCCGGCTCGCCTGCGCGCTGAACGAGCGCGATGCGCGGCTGGCCGCGCTGGAGGCCGAGCTGGCCGAGCTGAAACGCCGCCACGGCCACGTCGAGGAACCCGCCTCCTGGGGCGATGCGGGACCGGCCTGGACGGGCCCGCGGATGCCGCCGTGGGGCGAGCCGCCCGCACGGCGGCGCGATGGGACGGCCGAAGACGGCGGCCCGGCGCACGGGCATCCCAACGACCCGCCGCAGACACTGCGCAAGGAGGAGCAGTGAGCCGGGTCGCAGTAAGCGCCCAGGCCGTCTCCACCGCCTCGGCGGAGCGGCTGTTCGCGGTGCTCACCGACTGGCCCCGGCACGGCGAGTGGATGCCCTTCACCCGCGCCGAGGGCGGCCAGGGGGTCGGCGCCGAACTTCGGGGATGGACGGGCATCGGGCCGGTCGGCTTCCTGGACACCATGGTGATCACCGAGTGGACGCCCGGCCGCCGGGTGGCGGTGCGGCACACCGGCCGGCTGGTGCGCGGCGAGGCCTACTTCGAGACCGCCCCGCTGCCCGCCGGCGGCACCGTGGTGTGGGCCGAGCGGCTGGAGCTGCCGCTGGGGCCGCTGGGCCGGGCCGGCTGGCTGCTGATCGGCCCGCTGGTGCGCGCCCTCATGCGGCTGGGCCTGCGCCGCCTGGCCCGCCTGGCCGAACGGGACGAGGGCGCCGCGCCGCCGGGGAGGGCGCGGTGAGCGGGGCGCTGCCGGGGCCGGACGGGCTGGCGCGCTGCCCCTGGGGCCTGTCGCCCCCCGACTACCTGGCCTACCACGACCGGGAGTGGGGCCGCCCGGTCACCGACGATCAGGGCCTGTATGAGCGGCTGTGCCTGGAGGCGTTCCAGTCGGGGCTGTCGTGGCTGACGATCCTGCGCAAGCGGGAGGGCTTCAGGGCGGCCTTCAAGGGCTTCGACCCGGCCGCGGTGGCGGCCTTCGGCCCCGCGGACGTCGAGCGGCTGCTGGCCGACCCCGCCATCGTCCGCAACCGCGCCAAGATCGAGGCGGCCATCGCCAACGCCCGCGCCACGCTCGAGCTGCCCACCGGGCTGGCCGCGCTGGTGTGGCGGTACGCCGACCCGGACGCCCCGGCGCCCCGCACCACCGCCGACGTGCCCGCCTCGACCCCGGCTTCCGCGGCGTTGGCCAAGGAGCTCAAGCGGCACGGGTTCAGGTTCGTGGGGCCCACCACCGCCTATGCGCTCATGCAGGCGTGCGGGCTGGTGGACGATCACCTTGCCGGCTGCCACCGCCGGGGTGCCTACGCGGCTGTCCTCCCGAAGCTCCGCTAAGGGACACAACCGGCGTCCGTTTCGAGGGGCCACCGAACGGGCATGCCACCGCCACGGTGGCTCGATGGGGGAGAGATGGCCGTCCGCATGCCTGGGGATGGTTCCTCAGTGAGATTCCGCACATTCCCGCCGCGCGGCCCGCGGGATGGTGATCCCGCGGTGACTTACGTCCTGAACAGGGCAAACGCACCTCGGCGGGCGGCGGGAAGGCATTGTCTGCCCTTTGCGACGCTGATCGTTACCACTTCGCGCCCGGAAGGCGAGATAATGGGCCACTACTGATAGTGCGGATACGAACGGCGGCCACGCGGCCAAGGATGTCCGGCACGCGGCCCTAGGCAGGAAGGGGATGCACGCATGGCGGCGATGAAGCCGCGGACGGGTGACGGTCCGCTCGAGGTGACCAAGGAGGGGCGCGGCATCGTGATGCGTGTCCCGCTGGAGGGTGGCGGACGCCTCGTCGTCGAGCTCTCCGCCGAAGAGGCCAGCGAGCTGGGCGACGCCCTCAAGAGCGTCGTCAGCTGATAAAGCCGCGGGCCGAATCAGGCGCTATTCGACACAAGACCACGGCGGCAGGTCCCGGCCTGGCCGGGGCCTGTCGCTGCCATGGCATCGCCGCGGGGGGGCGCCGGCGGCGAGCGGTGATGAGCAGGGGGACCGATGCCGATCCACACCCGGGTGCGCAGCGAGGCGAGTGTCCGTCCGGCCGGCCGGGTGGCACTGGAGGCGGGAGCCGAGCTGGTGGCCGTGCCGGTGCGCTCCGGTCCCCGGGCGCACGCCGCCGACCTGGGCCTGACCCTGCCGCTGGATCCGGCGGAGCTGCTGGCCTTCCAGGACGCCAAGGGCGAGCCCGGCGAGATCGTCTCCTGCCCGGTGCGGCTCGGCGACGGGCCCGGCGAAGTGCTGCTGTACGGGGTCGGCGACCAGACGCCGGGCGCACTGCGCAAGGCCGGCGCCGCGCTGGCCCGCCGCGCCAAGGGACGCAACGGCCTGGTCGCCCTCGCCCCCGAAGGGGACGTGGCGGCGTTCGTCGAGGGCGCGCTGCTGGGCTCGTATGAGTTCTGGATCGGCGAGCCGCCCCGCAAGCGCGCGGCCACCACCATCGTGGTGCTGGGGGCCGAGGCGGCCGCCGTGGAGCGCGGCACGGTGCTGGCCGAGGCCGCCGCGCTGGCCCGCGACCTGGCCAACACCCCGTCGGCGGAGAAGGGCCCGTCCTGGCTGGCCGAGCGCGCCGTCGAGCTGGCCGAGCGGCGCGGCCTGGCGGTGCGCGTCCGCGACGAGCAGGCCCTGCGGGAAGAGGGCTTCGGCGGGCTGCTGGCGGTCGGCGCCGGGTCGGTGCGGCCGCCCCGGCTGATCGAGCTGACCTACCGGCCCGAAGGCGGCGCCGACCGGCATGTGGTGCTGGTCGGCAAGGGCATCACCTTCGACAGCGGCGGGCTGTCGCTCAAGCCCAACGACAACATGAAGACCATGAAGACCGACATGGCCGCCGGCGGCGCGGTCATGGCGGCCATGGGCGCGTTGGGCGCACTGGGGGTGAACGCGCAGGTCACCGCGCTGGTCCCGGCGGCCGAGAACATGTTCTCCGGCAGCGCCATGCGGCCCAGCGACGTGATCACCCACTACGGCGGCAAGACCAGCGAGGTGCTCAACACCGACGCCGAGGGGCGGCTGGTGCTGGCCGACGCGCTCGCCTACGCCGACCGTGCCCTGAACCCGGACGTGGTGGTGGACGTGGCCACCCTCACCGGGGCGGCCAAGGTGGCCCTCGGGCTGCGGCACGGCGCCCTGTTCGCCACCGACGGGGAGCTGAGCGCCGAGCTGGCGGCGGCCGGCGAGGCGGCCGGTGAGCCGGTCTGGCCGATGCCGCTGGTGGACGACTACCGCGAGGCCATCGCCTCCGAGGTCGCCGACGTGGCCAACATCGAGCGCCGCGGCTTCGGCGGCGGCGCCATCATGGCCGCCCTGTTCCTGCGCGAATTCGTCGGCGAGCGCCGGTGGGCCCACCTGGATGTGGCCGGTCCCGCCCGCGCGACCTCCGACGACGCCGAGATCTCCAAAGGCGCCACCGGCTTCGGCACCCGCCTGCTGCTGAACTGGCTCACCGCCCGGAACTGACCGGCCGCCGGGTCACTTGCGGCGGCGGTCGATGACCGGGACGCCGTGGGCGCGCGCCTTGGCGACGATCCGCTTGAGCGGCACGTCCCAGTCGGGGTCGCACACCAGCAGCCAGGGCGCATGCCGCTCCCCGGCGGGCAGGTCGGTGAGGGTGAAGGCGACCAGCTGGGGCTTGTCGGCGGTGCGGGCGTGTTCGGCGTCCTGCGGGTCGGTCAAAAACAGCAGGTGGTCGCGCGCCTGGCCGCTGCGCGCCGCCACCCCGCGGCTGACCAGGCACACCGCCGCGATCTGCGACCAGGGCAGCACCCGGTCCCGGCTGCGCGGGCGCGGCCAGGCGGCCGGCCGGCGCACCCCGTCGGCGTCCAGCTCCAGCACCGGGCGGCGGCTCAGCAGCCGGCCCGCCGACAGCAGCGCGCCGGCGCCGAAGAAGACCGCCCCCAGCACGCCCACGGCCAGGAAGACGTAGTCGACCAGGCCGTCCCCGCGGGCGCCGCCGACCACGAACGCCCCCGCCGCCAGGCAGATGATCAGCGAGGAGACCACCCGGCCCGCCCAGTGCCACGACGGCCGGACCCGCACCGTCAGCGCGGCGGCCGCGGCCGGCCGCCGGGACTCCGCGGGGGAGTGCTCGTCGGTCATGTCCGCTCGTCTTTCGCTCAGGCGCGCTTGAGCGCGCACAGCAGGCCGTCGCCGACCGGGAGCAGCAGCGGCACCAGCCGTTCGTCGTCGCGGATCATCCGCGCCACCTCGCGGATCGCCACCGTCTCCGGGTCGCGCCGGAGCGGGTCGGCCACCCGCCCGTGCCACAGCGCGTTGTCGAAGGCCACCACCCCGCCGGGGCGCAGCAGCCGCAGCGCGGCGGCCAGGTAGTCGGGGTACTCCTTTTTGTCGGCGTCGCAGAAGACCATGTCGTAGGCGCCGTCGGTGAGCCGGGGCAGCACCTCCAGGGCGCGTCCGACGATCATGCGGGTGCGCGAGGAGGGGAAACCGGCCGCCGCGTAGGCGTCCTTGGCCATGCGCTGGTTGGCCACCTCCACGTCCACGCTGGTCAGCACCCCGTCCGGGCGCATGCCGCGCAGCAGCCAGATCCCCGAGACGCCGCAGCCGGAGCCGATCTCCACCACCGTGCGGGCGTTCAGCATGGCGGCCAGAAACCGCAGCGCCGCCCCGCAGGCCGGGCCGATCGGCACCGCGCCGGCCTCCTCGCCGAGCCGCCGGGCCTCCTGCAGCACCTCATCCTCGGGGAGATAGTCCTCCACGAAAGCCAGGGTGGCTTGTAGCGCGTCTATGGCCGCCTCCCTTGGTCCCTGGTCCGCTGAGAAAGACCATATCGTTGCCGCCCGTCCGGCTTGTGGGCTCATCGTCGTACTTGCGCGGCCGGGCCGGGAACTAAAACCGCCCGTCGCGACGTTCCCTCAACAGTCGGTCCGCGAACGCCCAGCCCAGGCGTGGCCGTGTCATATCGCGACGCGGCATGTCCGTCGCGGGAGAGGAACCGGCCATGGGAGGCAGTGCGCTGGAGGTGCGACCATGAACGTGGCGGCGCTTGCGCTGAAGGGGGCGGTCGCGGCCCGCGAACGCGACCATGCGCCGGAGGCCGTCTGGGAGCCTCCGTCATGGGAGGAGGTCGTCCGTGAGCACTCCGCGCGCGTCTACCGCCTCGCCTACCGGCTGACCGGCAACCCGCACGACGCCGAGGACCTCACCCAGGAGGTCTTCGTCCGGGTGTTCCGGTCGCTGTCGAACTACACGCCGGGAACGTTCGAGGGATGGCTGCACCGCATCACCACCAACCTGTTCCTCGACATGGCGCGCCGCAAGCAGCGCATCAGGTTCGAAGGGCTGGCCGAGGACGCCGCCGACCGGCTGCAGGGCCGGGAACCCACCCCCGCGCAGGCCTATGATGACCGCAACCTCGACGCCGACGTGCAGGCGGCGCTGGACTCCCTGCCGCCGGAGTACCGCGCCGCCGTGGTGTTGTGCGACATCGAAGGGCTGTCGTATGAGGAGATCGCGGCCACACTGAATGTGAAGCTCGGGACGGTGCGCAGCCGGATCCACCGCGGACGGGCCCAGCTGCGGGCCGCCCTGGAGCACCGCGCACCGCGCCGTCTGACGGAACTGCCCGAGGCGGGGTGAGTCTGTAAAAGACGCGAGCGAGCACGCGAGGAGGAAGGACGCCGCCCACGGAAGGGCGCGCCGGAGGCGAGCGGGGAGCACGTGTGAGTTGTCTGGGGGAACGCCTGACCGCCCTGGTCGACGGCGAGCTGGATCACGACGAGCGCGACCGTGCGCTCGCGCATCTGGCCGTCTGCCGGGCCTGCCGTCAGGAGGCCGACATGATGCGCCGGATCAAGGACCGGCTGCGTTCCCTGGCCGTCCCCGCGGCCGGTTCCTCCGCGGGCGCCCCCGACCTGCCCGATGAGGAGTTCCTGAGCAGGCTGCGCGCCCTGGGCCAGGCCGGCGGGCCGCCTGCCGACATCGCCTGGAACCGGCCGTCGCAGGGCGCCGTGCGTCCCGGCCGGCCCGCCGTCCGTCCGCTTGCGCCGGTGCCGGCCCGGCGCCGCGTCCCCCGCCGCTACCTGGCCGTCGGGGCCGCCGCCATGATGCTGGGGCTGGGCTCGGCCTCCTATGTGGCCGGCGGCCGCACCGAGCAGCCGCCCGCCGTGGTCCCCGCCTTCGACCGGCTGCAGGTCGAGCATGCGCTGACCAACGGCATGATCCCGGTTCCGGAGCCCTCGTCCCTGCCGGCGGCCCCGTGACGCCTGCGCCGATGCCTTCGCCGCCGGCGCGGTGCAGGCGGGGCCCCTGGCTGGTGGGCGGGGTCGCCGCCGTCCTGCTGATCGCCTGGGCGCTGACCGGGGACGCCGCCCCGGGGCGCCGGGCCGCAGGGGGCGACCCGCAGGCCCTGGAGCTGCTGCGCGGCACCGCCGCCGCCGCGCGCCGCACCCCCTATGAGGGGACCTGGACTCACACCACGCTCGCCGCCGGCGGGCGCGACACGAGCACGACCAAGGTGGCGCACCGGGTCGAAAGCCCGCCGTCCGGCACCTCCATGCAAAGCGCCTCCCCGCTCTCGGAGCGGCGCGAGGAGCTCGTCGTGACCGCCGGCGGGCTGCCCGGCCTCACCCCGGAGGCGCTGGAACAGCTGGCCCGCAACTACACGGTGGTGCGGGCGGCCGACTCTGTGGTGTGCGGGCGGAAGGCCCGCGTCGTGGAGGCCCGGCGCCCCGGCGGCGGCACCGCCGGGAGGTTTTGGATCGACGCGCAGACCGGCATCCTGCTGCAGCGCGAACTGCTGGATGAGACCGGCCGGGTGGTCAGCTCCGGTGGTTTCGCCGAGCTGCGCATCACCCGGCCCCGCATCTTGCCGCAGGCGGCCGCTCCCCGGGCCCGCCCCTGGCGGGAGATGACGGCGGCCGAAGTCGACCGGCTGCGCAAGCAGGGCTGGAGCGTGCCGCAGACCCTGCCCGGCGGGCTGGCGTTGCACCAGGTAAGGCGCTCCGGCTCGGGCGAGGACGGTACCCTGCACCTGGGCTATTCCGACGGCCTGGCGGCCGTTTCGGTGTTCGTCCAGCGGGGGCGGCTGAACGTGCGGCGGCTGGCGGGCTGGCGCCGCGCGACCGTCGCGGGCCGCACGGTCTTCCGCCGCGAGGCACGTCAGCGGTGGGTGGTATGGGCCGGAGATGGTTATGTTTATACAGTGTTGACCGATGCCCCTCAGGCCACCTCGGACGCGGTGGTGGCGGCGCTCCCCCGAAGCGGCGCGGGTCTGTGGGAACGGCTGTGGCGCGGGGCACGGCGCATCGGGACGTGGGCGATCCCCTGGAGCTGATCGCTTCTTATGCCCGCCACATGCGCTGGCGGGCACGATGACCCCGATGAGAGAACGCTCGCTAGGAGAGAATGGCGCACCATGACCGAAGACAGCCGCAGGTCTGTCGACGCTCCGCCGCACGAGGACGGCCACCCCGCCCCCGGCCTCGCCGCCGGGCGGCATGATGAGGAACCGGGCACCGCGTCCGGCTCCGCCCAGGACGCCCCCCGGGTCGCCACCGACTCCGACGAGCGTGCCGAGCCGGTCGACGGCCGGCGGGACGACCTTCCCCGAGACCTCTCCGAAGACGACCGCTCCGGGGACGACTCCGCGCACCGGTCTGACGACGCCCCGGCGGGCGCCGGTTTCGCCCCGCCCGACGATCTCGGCACGTCGAACGATGACAAGCTGCTGGTGTCCGCCTCACCGCCGGTCGCGGACGAGCCGGTGCAGGGGGGATACGGGTCGTACGGGCAGCCGCAGCCTCCCTGCGGGGAGGCTCCCTCTTTCGCCCCGGTGGCCGGCGCCCAGGGGCAGGGCTCCGGTCACCCGCAGCCGGACTCCCGTCCGCGGCCCGGCTTCGTCCCGCACGACCAGCCGGTCGGCCGGCCGGTCGGTGAGCCCGGCGGGTACGGCGGATACGGCTGGGCGGCCTACCGCCAGGACCCGCCGCCCCCTTCCGGCCCGCCGGTGTCCACCGCGCCGCCGCCTCCGGACGCGCTGCCGCTGGGACAGGTCGGCCCGCCCAACTGGGCTCCCGTCCCGGCGCTTCCGCAGCAGCGCCGCACCCCTCCGTCGCTGGGGGTGCTGGCCGCCATCGGGCTGATCGTCGCGCTGGTGGCCGGGGCCGTCGGCGCGGGCATCGGGGTGATGGCCACCGGCGGCGACTCCTCCGAGGCGCCCCCGATCAGCCTGGGCGGCGGCGGGGGAGGCGACTCTGAGCCGGTCAAGCCGCGCCCGCCCGACTCGGTCGCCGGCATCGCCCAGAAGGTGCTGCCCAGCGTGGTCACCATCCGGGTGAGCGCCGGCGGCGAGGGCGGCTCCGGCACCGGCTTCATCGTCAACGGCGGCTACATCATCACCAACAACCACGTGGTGTCGTCGGCGGCCCGGGGCGGCGGCCAGATCGAGATCGTCTTTCACGACAAGAAGACCTCCCCGGCCGAGATCCAGGGCCGCGACCCGGCCTCCGACATCGCCGTGCTCAAGCCGCGCACCACCCACAACCTGCCGGCGCTGACCCTGGGCGACTCCGACGACCTGGCGGTGGGCGACCCGGTGATCGCCGTCGGCTCCCCCCTCGGCCTGGACGGCTCGGTGACCTCCGGGATCGTCAGCGCGCTGAACCGCGCGGTGCCCACCCGCGGCGAGGGCGCCGACGCCGCGGTGATCCCCGCCATCCAGACCGATGCGGCCATCAACCCCGGCAATTCCGGCGGCCCGCTGGTGAACGGCAAGGGCGAGGTGGTCGGCATCAACACCGCGATCGTCACCCTCGGCGGCGGCCTGGGCGAGCAGGGCGGCAACATCGGGCTGGGCTTCGCCATCCCGATCAACCACGGCCGCCGGATCGCCGAGGAGATCATCAACACCGGCAGCGCCCGGCGGACGATGATCGGCATCGGCATGGACACCACCTTCCCCGGTCCGGGGGTGCGCATCGCCGACCGGGAGCAGAACGGCGTGCCGCCGATCGTCGAGGGCGGCCCGGCCGACAAGGCGGGTCTGAAGCCCGGCGACATCATCACCGCCATCGACGGCCAGGTGGTGGAGGACCGGGCCGACCTGTCGGCCGCCATCCAGAGCAAGGCGCCCGGCACCAAGGTCAAGGTGACCTTCCAGCGGGACGGCAAGGAGCAGACGGTCGAAGTGACTCTCGCCGCCTCCGACTGAAGGCGGGGTCGCGCCGAGGCGAGCTGTGGATACCCTGAGGGGGCGGGCCGCTCGGCCCGCCCCCTTCGGCGTTCGGTGGAGGTCGGGTGTTCGACGTCGGACTCGGCGAGATGGTGGTGCTCGTCGTGCTGGCCCTGGTCATCTTCGGCGACCGGCTGCCGTCGGTGGCGGCCCAGGCCGGGCGGGCACTGCGCCAGGTGCGGACCATGGCCGACAATGCCAAGCGCGACCTGCAGGAAGGACTCGGACCGGAGTTCAAGGACTTCGATCTGGCCGACCTGAACCCCAAGACGTTCGTCCGCAAGCATCTGCTGGAGGACCTCGACGATCCCTCCACCGGCCGCTACAAGTTCTCAGAGCCGTCGCACGCGACCAGCTCCAGCACCCCGGACGGCGAACTCGGCTACGGGGAGCGGCCGCCCTACGATCCCGACGCCACCTGAGCCGGGAGCCTCTTCAAGGCCGGGTGAACCCCACCCGGCCGGTCTTCGGTGGCCGGGATGCATCCGGCAGGCCGGCGGGCGGGGAGAGACGACGGGAAATGAAACCGCGCGCAGGGGGAGGCCCTGCGCGCGGGACGTTTCGGATGAACGGACTTTCAGCCGCGCCGGGTCGGGCTGAGGCCCAGGGGACGGCCCACCAGGCCGCGGGAACGGCCCGCCAGCGTCTCGGCGATGGCGCGCAGCTCCTTGGCGGCAGTGGCGTCCGGGTCCGACAGCACCAGCGGCTTGCCCTGGTCGCCGCCTTCGCGCAGCCGGGTGTCCAGCGGCACCTGACCCAGCAGCGGCACCTTGACCCCCAGGGTGCGGGTCAGCGCGTCGGCCACCTGCTGGCCGCCGCCGGAACCGAAGATCTCGTTGCGCTCACCGCAGTGCGCGCACTCCAGATACGACATGTTCTCGATCACCCCGGCGACCCGCTGGTGGGTCTGCGCGGCGATCGCCCCGGCCCGCTCGGCCACCTCGGCGGCGGCCTGCTGCGGCGTGGTCACCACCAGGATCTCCGCGGCCGGCAGCAGCTGGGCCACCGAGATGGCGATGTCGCCGGTGCCCGGCGGCAGGTCCATCAGCAGGATGTCCAGGTCGCCCCAGTAGACGTCGGCCAGGAACTGCTGCAGCGCCCGGTGCAGCATCGGGCCGCGCCAGACCACCGGCTGGTTGCCGGCGGTGAACATGCCGACCGAGATGACCTTTATCTCGTGCGCCGACGGCGGGATGATCATGTCGTCGACCTTGGTGGGGCGGCCGTCGACGCCCAGCATCCGCGGCACCGAGTGGCCGTAGATGTCGGCGTCCACCACGCCCACCTTGCGGCCCATCGAGGCCAGCGCCGCCGCCAGATTGACCGTCACCGAGGACTTGCCGACCCCGCCCTTGCCGCTGGCCACCGCGTACACCTTGGTCAGCGACTGGGGCTTGGCGAACGGGATCTCCTTGACGGTCTCGCCCGGGCGCAGCTTCTCGCGCAGCGCACGGCGCTGCTCATCGCTCATCACATCCAGCTCGACCTGGACGGACTTCACGCCGGGCAGCTTGGCGACCGCCTCGGTGGTGTCCTTGGTGATCCGCTCGCGCATCGGACAGCCCGCCACGGTCAGGTACACCGCGACGCGCACCGTTCCGTCCGGCGCCACGTCGACGCTCTTGACCATGTCGAGTTCGGTGATGGGCTTGCGGATCTCAGGGTCGATCACCGTGGCCAGCGCCTTGGTCACCTGATCGACCGTCACAGGGGAGGACATGGCATCCATGGTATGAACTCCCCGGAGTCGTCCGCCAATCAGCCTCGATGACCATGGTCACTCCGCACGGCCGGCCTCGAGCTCACAGGCCGTGCGGGGCGTAGCCGCTCTCCGGCGGCACCCGGCGGCCCTCCCGGTGCCCGTTGTGCCGCAGATCCAGCTCCTTGAGCATCTGGTGCAGCTCTGAACGCAGGAAGTCGCGGGTGGCGACCTCGCCCATCGCCATGCGCAGCGCGGCGATCTCCCGGGTGAGGTACTCGGTGTCGGCCGCGGCGCGCTCGCCCCGCGCCCGGTCCTGCTCGTACTGGACGCGGTCGCGGTCGTCCTGGCGGTTCTGCGCCAGCAGGATCAGCGGCGCGGCATAGGAGGCCTGCAGCGACAGCATCAGCGTCAAGAAGATGAACGGGTACTCGTCGAACCGCAGCGACGGCGGGGCCAGCACGTTCCAGCCGATCCACACGCTCACGAACGCCGTCATGTAGACCAGGAAGCGGGCGGTGCCCAAGAACCGGGCGATCCGCTCCGACAGCCGGCCGAAGGACTCCGGGTCATAGTGCGGGCGGGGCAGCAGCGTGCGTCGCTGCTCCAGCGGCTGGTCGAGGCGCTGCCTGCTCATCGGGTCTCCTGCCTGTCTTCGTGCGGCATCCCGTCCTGGGCGGGCCGGCGCAGGGCCTCCTCTTCGGGGTCGGTGGGCTCGTCGGCGGCGGTCTCCAGCACCCTCTCCCGCCAGTCCTCGGGCAGCAGGTGGTCCAGCACGTCGTCGACGCTGACCGTGCCGAGCAGATGCCCGTCCTCGTCCACCACGGGGGCGGCGACCAGGTTGTAGGTGGCCAGGAAGGCGGCCACCGCCTCCAGCGACAGCGTCGGCCGCAGCGGCGCCAGCTCGGTGTCCACCAGCCCGCTGACCAGGAAGGAGGGGGGTTCGCGCAGCAGCCGCTGAAAGTGCACGGTGCCCAGGTAACGGCCGGTGGGGGTGGCGGTGGGCGGCCGGCACACATACACCTGGGCGGCCAGCGCGGGGTCCAGCTCGGGGTTGCGGATGAGCGCCAGGGCCTCGGCCACGGTGGCGTCCGGCGGCAGGATCACCGGGTCGGTGGTCATCAGCCCGCCGGCGGTGTGCTCAGGGTAGGTCAGCAGCCGCCGCACTGGCGCCGCCTCCTCCGGCTCCATCAAGGTCAGCAGCCGTTCGCGCTGTTCGGCCGGCATCTCCCCGAGCAGGTCGGCGGCGTCGTCGGGGTTCATGGCGTCCAGCACGTCGGCGGCCCGCTCCAGCCCCAGCTTGCCGAGGATCTCGATCTGCTCGTCCTCGGGCAGCTCCCCCAGCACGTCGGCCAGCCGTTCATCGTCCAGCGCCGCGGCCACCTCATCGCGCCGCTTGGTGGGCAGCTCGTGGATCAGGTTGGCCAGGTCGGCGGGCTTGAGCTGCTCGAACGCGGCGAGCAGCCCGGCGGCGCCCTGCCCGTGCTCCACCGCCGACAGCCCGGTGATCGCCTCCCAGTCCACCACCAGCAGCTCGCCGCGGCGCCGCCGCAGCCCCCGGCCGCCGCCGCGCCGCACCGCGACCTTCGACAGCAGCCAGTCCCGGGCCCGGGTCGGCTCCATCGCCACGTCCACCACCGACACCGTCTCACCGGTGTCGGCCAGCTGGACGGTGCGGTCCAGCATCTCGGCGATCACCAGGGTCTCCGAGGCGCGCTGCTGGAAGCGGCGCATGTTGAGCCGCCCGTCGAAGACGATCTGGTCGGCCTCCACGGTGGTCACCCGGGTGATCGGCAGGAACACCGGGCGGCGCGGCTGCACCTCCACCACCAGCCCGAGCACCCGCGGCGGCCGGCGCCCGAGCCGCAGCGCCACCACCACGTCCCGGACCCGGCCCACCTGGTCACCGGCCGGGTCGAACACGGCGATCCCGGCGAGCCGGGCGATGAACACCCGCGTCGGAGCGCTCAAGGCTCCTCCTTCCCCTTGCCGGGAGCAGACCCTGCCCTACGCGATCGCCGATTTCCGCACAGAGACTACCCAGGGCCGCACCGGTAATCCGTAGCCAAGGTCACGCCCGCAGGGCCCGTCCCGTCGCCGGGGACGGGGCTTCAGCGGTCGGCGGGCCGGCCCTTGGCGCCGCGCAGGCGGGGCGGCGGGCCCGCCGTGGCGGCCGGGGTGGGCACCGGGCGCACGGCGGCATAGCCGTCGTCGTAGCGGCCGGGTGCCTCCGGCACCTCACCGGTGGGGGTGAGCCGGACGATGTAGGACTCGGCCGCCCACCGTTCCAGCAGTCCTTCGTGGGCGGGGGCGTTGAGCCGCTCCTTGGCCAGCAGCGGCGCCACCTCCTCCCACCGGGCGCCGCCCGGCTCGAGCTGCTCGCAGGCCGCCACCCACGACAGCAGCCGTCCGCCGGAGTCCTTGCTGCGCACCGTCACCAGCACCCGGTCGGCCTCGGGCAGGCCGGGCAGGGGCTGCTCGCCCTCGCCGCCGGTGAGGATGTAGGCGGCGCCGTCGTGCCAGACGTGCCAGGCCGCGCGGGGCTGGGGCAGGCCGGGAAGCGTCAGCCACACCAGCGCGGACTTCTTCATCGCCTCTTCGATGAGCGCGGCCGTCGTATCGCCCATGCGCCGCACCCTACCCGGGTATCGGGGGAGGCCCCGGGTTTCGAAGAGCCGTCGGAGGGCTTCTTGTGGGCGCTGGATAGCATCCGGGCATGCGTTCGCGTCGATCCACTCTTGCGGTTCCCGGCAGCAACCCCCGTTTCATCGAAAAGGCCCAGGGCCTGCCCGCCGACGAGATCTTCCTGGACCTGGAGGACGCGGTCGCCCCGTCCGCCAAGGAAGAGGCCCGCAAGAACGTGGTCGCCGCGCTCAACGAGGGCGACTGGGACGGCAAGATCCGGGTGGTGCGGATCAACGACCTGCGCACGCACTGGGCCTACCGGGACGTGATCGAGGTGGTGGAGGGCGCCGGCGCAAAGCTGGACTGCCTGATGCTGCCCAAGGTCCAAGAACCCGACGACGTGCGCTGGCTGGACCGGCTGCTCACCCAGATCGAGACCGCCATGGGCTACCCGGTCGGCCGGATCGGCATCGAGGCGCAGATCGAGGACGCCCGCGGCATGACCAACATCGACGCCATCGCCGCCTCCTCGCCCCGGCTGGAGACGCTGATCTTCGGCCCCGGCGACTTCATGGCCTCCATCAACATGAAGACCCTGGTGGTGGGGGAGCAGCCGCCCGGCTACACCGAGGGCGACGCCTACCACTACATCCTCATGCGCATCCTGCTGGCCGCCCGCGCCCACGACCTGCAGGCCATCGACGGGCCTTACTTCAACGTCCGTGACGTGGAGTCCTTCAAGCGGGTGGCGCGGCGTTCGGCGGCGCTGGGCTTCGACGGCAAGTGGGTGCTGCACCCGTCCCAGATCGAGGCGGCCAACGAGGTGTTCTCCCCCACCCAGGAGGACTACGATCACGCCGAGCTGATCCTGGACGCCTACGAGTACTACACCACCGTGGAGGGACGCGGCGCGGCCATGCTCGGCGACGAGATGATCGACGAGGCGTCCCGCAAGATGGCCCTGGTGATCGCCGCCAAGGGACGGGCGGCCGGGCTGAGGCGCACCAAGTTCTTCCAGCCTCCCGCGGACTGACCGGAACGGGGCGCGCTCGCCGTTCGTCCTCCAAAGAGTTACGACCGCAGACGGGGGAGCGAGTGGTGGACGAAGTGGACACCGGCGGCTGGGCGCCGCCCGACCCGGCGCTGACGGGCGGTCCGGGGGAGCCATCCGGTGAAGCCTCGCCCGCGCACGGCCGGCCCGACCCGGCCCGGCCGCCGGGGGCCGCCGTCCCGCCCCACGGGGCCTGGCCTGCGGCCCAGGGCGCCGCTGCAGACGAGCAGCCGCCATATGGGCCCGTTCCGTATGGCCCCGCCCCGTATGCGGCGCCGTACGGGCGGCCGCCGGCCCCGCAGCCGTGGATCGTGGAGGCACCCGAGGGGACCCCCTACCACCAGATGGCCCGCACCGCGGTGCAGCGCTGGTGGCGGCCGGTGGCGGGCACCGCGGCGATCGCGCTGACGGGAATGGCCGCGCTGATGGCCGTCACGTTCGCGTGGCTGATCGCCGTGGCGGCGGGCACCGGCACCCCCTTGATGGAGGTCATCGGCCGGATCGGCGGCCCGGATGACCCCATGCTGGGCAGCCTCAACGCCGAACTGGCCTTCACCTTGCTCAGCGTGGCGGTCTTCCTGCCGTTCATCCTGCTGGCCGCCCCGGTGTTCCAGCGCCGCCGCCCCGGCACCCTGTCCTCGGTGGCCGGCCGGCTGCGCCTGCGGTGGATGGCGGTGTGCGCCGGGCTGGCGGTGCTGACCGGCGTGGTGGGGGTGGTCTTCTCCTGGGCGGCGGGCGTCATGGTGGACGACCCCGTCACCGAGGGGGGCGCCTGGGTCGGCTGGTCGTCCTTCCTGCCGACGCTGCTGATCGTGGTGCTGCTGGTGCCGTTCCAGTCGGCCGCCGAGGAGTACTTCTTCCGCGGCTGGCTGCTGCAGGCCATCGGAAGCTGCACGCTGCAGGACCGCACCGCTCCTCTGGCCCGCAAACTGAGCGTGGTGTTCCGCACGCCCTGGCCGGCGATCTGCGCCGGCGGGCTGGCCTTCGCGGCCGGGCACGGCTACACCGGCTGGGGAGTGGTGGACATCTTCGGCTTCGCGGTCATCGCCGGCTGGGTGACGGTGCGCACCGGCGGGCTGGAGGCGGCCATCGCCGTCCACGTCGTCAACAACGTGGGGGCCTTCCTGATCCCGGCGGCGGTGGGGCGGCTCAGCCTGGAGCAGGGCGCGGTGCCCCTGCCGTATGTGGTGGCGGACCTGCTGCCGCTGCTGCTGTACGCCGCCTGTGTCGACAGGCTGGCCCGGCGGCGCCGCGTGCAGACCGTCACCGCCGCGAGCGGCTGAGGGCCGGTCAGGGCTCCAGCAGGCCCCACTCGGTGAGGAGCTCCACCAGCCCCGACGTGGTGGGCAGGGCGCGCAGCTCCGCGGCGGTGACCCAGCGGGCGTCGGCCGCGTCGTCGCCTGCGCGCAGCGTCCCGCCCACCACCTCCACCAGGTAGTCGTGGATCTCGTAGATCACCTCGCCCGGCCCCGGCCGGAGCACCGTCCCGACCGGCGGGCCGACGCGGGCCTGCAGGCCGGTCTCCTCCCGCAGCTCCCGCGCCACCGCGGCGGCGTCGGACTCGCCGGGCTCCACCCGTCCGCCCGGCAGCGACCACAGCCCCTCACCCGGCGGCTTGCCGCGGCGGATCGCCAGCAGCCGGCCGGTCTCGTCCCGGGCGATCGCCCCCACGCAACGCACCGTCCTCACCCCGCTATTGAATCTTGTTCGGGACGGGGTGCCCAGCCGGGGACGTCCGCTTTCCGCGCCCGGCGAGGTTCATCGTCCTCTCAGCGGCGGTTATAGCCGACGCCAAGAGCCTTGACTGACCTGCACGGGCGGACGAACGTGGGTTGTCGTGAGGGCCGACCCCACCTGTCCGCGGTGCGGCGGGTCGTTGCGCCCGCCGGGGATCTGGTCGAGCGACTGGATCTGCGCCGCGCACGGCGCCGTGCTGCCCAGGCAGCCCGCTCGGCGGCCGTCCCGCGAAGGACTGACCGTCGCCCTGCGCGATGCCCGGGTGCCGCTGTGGACGCCCTGGCCGCTGCCGGTGGGCTGGCTGGTCACCGGTTTCCTGGACGTGGGGGATGAGCGCAGCGGAGCGCGCGCCCTGGCGACGGCCCTGTCCGGGCCGGGCCTGCTGCAGGGCCCGGCGGACATGCTGGTGATCGCCGAGGAGCCCGGGGTGGGCCTGGGCGCCCACTTCGCCGGGCTGGACGGCTTCGACGGCGGGGGAGCCGGCGACGACACCCCGCCGCACGCCAAGATCGGGATCCGCACCTCGGGCGAGCGTCCCCACCAGGTGCCGCTGTGGGTCATCGACGGCGCCCCCGACCGGGCGGTCTACATCGGTGAGGCCATGGGGAATTGGCTGTGGATCGTGCTGTGGCCGGCCGAGACCGGGGTGCTGGTCCTGGAGGAGCTGCAACTGCTCGACCTGCGCGAACCCGGCATGGACCTCGACCTGCCCTATGGCGCCTTCTGCCCCCGGCTGCGGCAGTAGGGGTTTTCGGAGCGGCCGGGGGTCTTGCGTGAGGGGATAAGGTCTGACCCGTGGAAGCGCGCATCGAACGAGTGACGTCGAAGGGCAAGTGCACCGTCGACGACGTCGAGTACAAGGTCGAGAGCAACACCTACATCGTCGGCGACGACGAAGAGGTCATCGTCATCGACCCGGCGCACGACGCCGAGGCCATCCTCAAGAAGGTCGGCGACCGCGAGGTCATGGCGGTCATCTGCACCGATGGCCTGGACGCGCACCTGAACTGCGTGCTGGAGGTGGCCGCGGCCGGCGATGACGACCCCGACAACTGGGCCCCCATCGCCCTGCACCGCGGCGACCGGATCCTGTGGCGGGACTACTTCGCCCAGCTGGCCAAGGACGAGGAAGACGAAGAGGACGCCAAGGCGCTGCGGTCGCTGGAGCCGGACATCTGGCTGGAGGACGGCGGCACCTTCGAGATCGCCGGGGTCCAGCTGGATGTGATCCACACCCCGGGGCACACCCCCGGCAGCGTGGTCATCTACTGCGAGCAGCTGGGCGTGCTGTTCTCCGGCGACACGCTGCACCGCGGCCGGCCCGGCTCGGTCGGCGGGGTCTTCACCGACCTGCGCCGCCAGCTCAACTCGCTGGGCTCGCTGCTGACCCCGCTGCCCAAGGACACCAGGGTGCTGCCCGGCCAGGGCAAGGAGACCACCGTGGGCGATGAGGAGATCCGCTGGGAGAGCTGGGGCGCCCTCGCCCAGGAGAGCGACGGCTGAGTGGCCGAGCAGCTCGGCCTGGAGGGCATGCCGCAGCGGCTGTACCCGTGCACGCCGTCGCGGCTGAACACCTGGCTGGAATGCCCCCGGCGCTACCGGATGACCTATCTGGACCGTCCCGCACCGCCCAAGGGGCCGCCGTGGGCGCACAACAGCCTGGGCCTGAGCGTGCACAACGCGCTGGCCTCCTGGTGGCGGCTGCCGCTTCCGGAGCGCACCCCCGAGGCGGCCGGGACGCTGCTGCTGCGCGGCTGGATCGCCGAGGGCTTCCGGGACGCCGCGCAGTCGGCCGCCTGGCGGGAACGCGCCCGCCGGTGGGTCGAGCGGTACACCGGCGGCCTGGACCCCGTCGCCGAGCCGGTGGGCGTGGAACGCACGGTGGCCGTCAAGACCCTTCGCATCGCGCTGCAGGGCCGCATCGACCGGCTGGACGATCGGGACGGGCAGCTGGTGGTGGTCGACTACAAGACCGGGCGGCGCGAGCCCACCGCCGACGACGCCCGCACCTCCCTGGCCCTGGGCGGCTACGCGGTCGCCGCCGCCCATGTGCTGCGCCGCCCCTGCCGCCGGGTCGAGCTGCACCACCTGCCCTCCGGCACGGTCGCCGCCTGGGAGCACACCGCCGAGTCGCTGCAGCGCCACATCGACCGCGCCGAGCAGATCGCCGCCGAGGCGTCCGCGGCCGATGAGGCCTACCGGACCGGCCCGGCGCCCGCCGCCTCCGTCCGCTTCGACCTTGCCGACGAGCAGGCCCAGCGCGCCTACCACGAGCCCTTCGATGAGGTCTTCCCGCCGCGCACCGGCCCGCTGTGCGCCTGGTGCGACTTCAACCGGGTCTGCCCCGAGGGGCGCCGGACGGCCCCGGCCAAGGACCCCTGGGCCGCCGTGACCGCCGCAGAGGACGAGGAGGGTCCGGCTTCTCCGGCGGATTCGGCGTGATCGTCCCGTTCCGAACGGCCGGGCGGCGAGAGAGGGGACGCCACCGGAGGCACTGCCGCCCGGCCGTTCGGCGGAAGCCGGCCCGCCGTGGAGGAGAGAGGGGTCAGGCGCTCACGGGGGCGCCCCGGCGGGACGGCCAGCGGCGGGGATCGCGCAGACCGAACAGGCCCTTGCTCATGTCGTAGCCTTCGGCGGCCAGGCTCTGGCGGGCCCGCTCCAGCATCTGCCGGGTGTCCTTGTGGAACGAGAAGTCGTGCAGCCGCTCCGGCAGAGTGTTCATCGCCAGCCGGAACGAGCGCAGCGCGGCGGTCACCGTGGACTGGGGGACCTCCGGCAGCAGCCCGTACATCTCCCGCGCCCAGTCCGGCAGGGTGTAGTAGCACAGCATGCCGAACGGCAGGTAGGCGGGCTTGCCGGGGGACAGGAAGCGCATGTTGCCCGGCAGCTTGGGCCACAGCAGGAACTTCACCGTCTCGCGGGCCTCGTCGGTGACGCGCAGCTGCGGGCGCACCCGGGCGAAGTAGTCCTCCATCTCCTCGACGCTGCCGGGCACGTCCTCGGCCTTGAGCCCGACGTAGACGGCGCTCTTGCGCTGCTCGCGCAGGTACTGGTCGGCCATGGCGTCGGTGAGGGGGAGCCCGGCGCGGCGCGCGACCACCAGGTAGGAGTACACCTCGGCGCAGTGCACCCACAGCAGCAGGTCGGGCGCGTCCAGCCGCTCGGTCTCGCCGGTGTCGGGGTTGACGAAGCGCAGCTTGGCGTGGATCTTGCGCACCCGGGCGGCCAGCCGGTCCATCTCCTCCGGCGACCCGAAGGTGGAGGTGCCCACGAAGTGGGCGGTGCGCTGGAGCCGCCCGATGGGGTCGTTCTGGAAGACGGAGTTCTGCCACACCCCCCACATGGCCCTGGGGTGCAACGCCTGCAGCATGAGGCTGCGCACGCCGCCGACCCACATGGACCGGTCGAGGTGGACGCGCCAGGTCGCGCTCTCCGGGGGCTGAACCGTCACCGCCATGGAGGACCTCCGGGGGGGGGACGCGGGTGGTACAGGTGCGGCAAGTATACATGAAGCATTTTTTGTCTCATGTCGCGTGGGTCACAGGCGCCGGAGGGGATCACCGGCCCCGCCCAGGTCCTGCGTCCCGTTCACCGCTGCCTCCATGCCGCGGGCCGTCATCCTGATGGGAACGTCCATCTGACCGGGAAATCCTGAGAAAAGGAAGAGATCTCCGGAGGCTGAAAACACGTTCCCTGTTACGAGGAGGACGGTTCAAACGCATCGCGAACCGGTTCCTCGCTATTGGCGAGGAACTGAAATCGGGAAACAAGGCGGTCAGATCGCAGGCAAGCCGGCGCCGGTTGTGTTCCCGCCCTCAATGGAAGCCCGATGCGCTCTCATCGGCGGCCATCGAGCACCGGACTTTTTCAGCACATGGCCCAAGGCGCCGCGAACGGGGCTCCGATGGCGCTCGGTACTGCGACGTCCCGTTTCGGACTATGAAGACAACGTGCAGAAAGAAGGCCCACTGCAAGCGGGCCGCTTCAGCGGAGGCTCACACCGAACCGTGAAGACGCCGCCCGCGACGCTCCGTACCGCGACCGGACGAGCGGCTCAGCGGGTCAGGCGGCGGCACTCACCCTGGCGCCAGAAGTCGGCCAAGGTGCTGGCGGTGGTCTCCGGGGCCTCCACGGCGGGGGAGTGCGCCGCGCCCGGGATCACCACCTTCTCGGCGCTCAGCCGCTCGGCCATCGCCGCCTGGATCTGCGGCGACCAGGCGTTGTCGTCCTCGCCGTAGAGCACCAGCACCGGCAGGTCGATGTCGGCGGACAGCTTGGCCAGCTCCTCCACCCGGTCCGGGCACACCAAAAGCTCCTGGGCCATGCTCAGCAGGCCGGTCACGTTGTTGCGCAGCATCCGCGTGCGCAGAAAGTCCACGATGTGCGGCGGGACGCCGTTGCGCAGGGCGTCCGGCTCCATGTGGTCATGCCACACCCGCTCCAGGCCGATGCGCGGCAGCTCCGCCACCAGCGCGGCGGCGTCCTTGGCCCGCGGCCCGGTGATGGCGCCCGGCCCGGAGCTCATCAGCGTGTAGGTCAGCGGACGGGCGCCCGCGCCGAGAATGGCCTCCCGGGTCACCAGCCCGCCGAAGGAGTGCCCCACCAGGTGGGCCGGCTCGGGACCCAGCGCCTCCAGCAGAGCCGCCACGTCCAGGCCCAGCGCGGCACAGGTGTAGGCGGCCGGATCATCGGGGCCCGCGGTCTCGTACTGCCCGCGCATGTCGATCGCCACCACCCGCCGGCCGGCCCGCGCCAGCGTCGGCAGCACGGCGATGAAGTCCTCCTTGCTGCCGGTGAACCCGGGGACCAGCAGCGCCGGCGGGCGTTCGGGCACACCGGAGCCGGGCAGCGCCTCCAGCGCGGCGAACGTCCCGCGCGAGGTGGAGATCTCGGTCCGGCGGACACCGGGGGGCAGGGTCAGAAACCGGGGGGTACTCAAGCCGACTCGTCCTCTGCCGGGTAGCTGGGCACGTCATGGAACCGGGGCATGCTCACAGGCCGCCAGCATACCGAGACCGCGGGCCGGTGGCCCGGATGCGGCATGCGCGCACCGAAGGCCCGCCCGCGGCGCACCGCGCGGCCCGGCGATGCCGCCCGACCGGCATCGATCGGGCGCGGACGCACCGGCCGTCGCCGCCGTCCCCTGGGCGGCCGTGCCGGTCACCGGCCGCCCGCGGCGGGCCGGGGCCGCGGGGACCGGCCGCCCGAGGGGGTCAGCCGGTCCGGTCGCCGGTGGGGCGCCCGCCCCGAGTGCGCCGCCGGGAACGGCTGCGGGGGCGTTGCGGGGCCTCCACGACCGGGTCGAAGCCGCTCCCGCTCGGCGGCGGCAGGAAGGTCACCAGCGGCACCCCGGTGACCGCATCGGTCGGCGGCACGATCGGCTCGGGCGCCGGGACGAAGGCGGTCCGCTCCGGCTCGGGCTCGTGGCCGGCCTGCCCGGCGGCGGGCTCGTCCACCGCCTCGGGGACCTGCTCGTCCCGCTCCTCCTGCAGGGGGCGGTCCGGCTGGTCGGCGGGCTCGATCGGCTTGCCGCCGCGGGTGCGCACCCGCCGGCGGCTGCGCTTGCGGGTCCTGGTCCGCTCGCGGGAGCGGCTCTTGCCGGTCTCGCCGATGTCCTCCAGCTCCTCGGCCTCCAGCCCCGCGCGGCCGCGCCGCTCCTTGGGCAGCGTGCCGGTCGCCTCCCGCGGGATGTCCAGCGCCTCATAGAGGTGGTCGGAGGTGGAGTAGGTCTCCGGGGGCTCGCCGAACGGCAGCTGCAGCGCGTTGTTGATCAGCTTCCAGCGCGGCAGGTCGCTCCAGTCCACCAGCGTGACCGCGGTGCCCTCCCGGCCCGCCCGGCCGGTGCGGCCGATGCGGTGCACATGGGTCTCCGCCGAGTCCGGGCACTCGTAGTTGATCACGTGGGTGACGTCCTCGACGTCCAGCCCGCGGGCGGCCACGTCGGTGGCCACCAGCACATCGACCTTGCCGGAGCGGAAGGCCCGCAGCGCCCGCTCCCGCTGGCCCTGGCCCAGGTCGCCGTGCACCGCGGCGGCGGCGAACCCGCGGCGGGTCAGATCGGCCGCGATGCGGTCGCAGGCCCGCTTGGTCTGGCAGAACACCATGGTCAGCCCGCGCCCATTGGCCTGCAGCAGCCGGGCCAGCACCTCCGGCTTGTCCATCGGGTGGGTCTGGAAGACGTGCTGGGTGACCTGCGGGGTGGCCTCGGACTCGGTGTGCACCTCGGCCCGCACGTTGGTGGGCCGGTTCAGGTAGCGCCGCGACAGCGCCACGATCTCGCCGGGCATGGTGGCCGAGAACAGCATGGTCTGCCGCTCGGCGGGGACCAGCTCGATGATCCGCTCGATGTCGGGCAGGAAGCCCAGGTCGAGCATGCGGTCGGCCTCGTCCAGCACCAGCATCTGGATCTGCGACAGGTCCAGGTGCCCCTGGCGGGCCAGGTCCAGCAGCCGGCCCGGGGTGCCGACCACCACGTCCACGCCGTCGCGCAGCGCCTGGATCTGCGGCTCGTAGGCCCGGCCTCCGTACACCGCCACCACCCGGGTGCCCAGCTTGCCGCCGGCCACCAGCAGGTCGTCGGTGACCTGGGAGGCCAGCTCGCGGGTGGGGGCCAGCACCAGCCCGCGCGGGGCCTTGCCGCCGTGCTCGATGCGCTGCAGCAGCGGAATTCCGAAGGCGAGGGTCTTGCCGGTGCCGGTACGTGCCTGGCCGATGATGTCGTACCCGCGAAGCCCTATGGGCAGGGCCATCTCTTGGATGGGGAACGCGTCGACGATGCCCTCGGACTCCAGGGCGTCGGCTATCTCGGAACACACTCCGAGTTCACGGAAAGTAGTCAGGGCTTTCAGCCTCCGTTGTGCGGGGTCCTCACTTCCGGGTCCGCGCTTGGGTTCGCGCCGAACGGGCGCCACCCCCTCGCGTTCGCCGCAGGGGCCACGGAGCCGTCGAACGTTGCCGGCAGGGCCGGTGAGATCCTGCCGATCGCTTCCTGTGGCCGCGCCGACGCGCGGAAGGGACCAGCCGTCAATCAGTACCTCGGCGACCGCTGTCAGGGGTATGGCGCAATCACTCCGTGTGGCTGCGCGCGGTCACTCTTCGCGACGCATAGTACCGGTAGTCGGTTCCTGACACCAATAGCCGTTCGATGTGATAACGCGCAGCCGCCCCCAATCTATTTCCCGGCGGGCCGGCCGCGTCCCGGCGCGCTAACCGCCGGACGGCCGAGATCGGCCGAGGTCAGGGGGGACCGCCCTGATGACCCGGCCTGGCGTGGTATTTCAAAACCATCCGAATAAGCCGCCCGGGCGGGGTGCGATGGCGGATTGGCGGTTGCCGGGTTTCACCGGGTTGCGCGAACTCGGCCGCGGCGCCCGGGGCCGGGTGATGCCCGCCCGCGATGGCGGCGAACTCGTCGCGATCAAGTATCTTGCGCCGGAACTGACGGTCGATGAACGCCCGCCGGAACGGTTTCGCGGCCGGGTCCGCACGCCGGCGCGGGTGGACGATCCGCCGGGGCGCCATGAGCCGGTGTTCCCCGGGCCGGCCCCGGTGATCCGCAAGAGCCCCGCCGGGACCGGCCGCCGCGCACGCTCCCCGGCGGCGCCCGCCCCGCGCCGGCGTGCGGACGGCTCTTTGAAGCGCGCCCTTTCCACGCCGGCCACGACCGGATGCCCGTTCGGGTGCGTCTCATCGATCGTCTGGTGAAAACCGCGCTGCAAGGAGGCCTTGAAGGTGACGAACGCTTGGCGGCTGGCGGAGTTCGAGGAGATCCGCGAACTGGGCACGGGCGCGCAGGGGCGCGTGGTGCTGGCGCGGCACCGCCGGGCGGGCACTCCCGTGGCGATCAAATACCTGGAGTGCGGGGAGGGCGACCGGGAGGCCATCGAGCGGCTGCGCCAGGAGGCGATGCTGCTGGGCAAGGTCTCCGACCCCCACGTGGTGCGCCTGTACAGCTTCGTGGTCGGCGAGCAGGGCGCCGCGCTGGTGATGGAGGCCATCAACGGGGTCTCCCTCAAGGAGATCCTGGCCCGGCACGGCGCGCTCTCCCCGGAGGCCGCGCTGACGGTGCTCAAGGGCTCGCTGCTGGGGCTGGCCGCCGCGCACGCCGTCGGGGTGGTCCACCGCGACTACAAGCCCGCCAACGTGGTGGTGCGGGCCGACGGGCTCAGCAAGCTGATCGACTTCGGCGTCGCCACGCTGGCCGGCGCCGGATCCCGCTCCGGCACCCCCGCTTACATGGCCCCGGAGCAGTGGGCGGGCCACCCCGCCACTCCGGCCACCGACGTGTACGCGGCGACCTGCGTGTTCTTTGAATGCATCACCGGTTCCAAGCCGTTTTCCGCAGACAACGCGGCGGCGCTGATGCACCGGCACCTGACGGCTCCCGTCCCCGTCGAGGCGGTTCCCGAGCCGCTGCGGCCGCTGCTGGCGCGCGGCATGGCCAAGGACGCCGCGCACCGCCCGCCCGGCGCGGCGGCGTTCGTGACCGAGCTGGAGGAGGCCGCCTCCGCCGCCTACGGCGCGGACTGGGAGCAGCGCGGCATCCGCGCCCTGGCGGCCGGTGCGGCGGCGCTGGCGGCGCTGTTCCCGCTGGCCGCCGGGCTGATCCCCACGGCGGCGGGGGCCGGGACGGCGGGCGCCGGTGCCGGGGCGGCCGGCGTGGCGGGCGCCGGGTCGGCGGGGACGGCCGGAGCCGGGATGTCCGGGGCGGCGGCCGGGGCGGCGGGAGCCGGCTCGGCCGGGGGCGCCGGTGCCGCGGCCGCCGCAGGCGCCTCGGCCGCCGGTGGTGCGGCCGCCGGCGGCTCGGCGATCGCGGCCACCGCCGGGACGGGCCTGCTGGCGACGGCGGGCGCCAAGGTGACGGCGGCCGTGGCGGGCACCGTGCTGGCGATCGGGGCGGGCACCACGGCGGTCGTGGTGGCGGGCGGCGACGACGGGCCCGCCGTGCCCGCCGCGCAGAACGTCGCCGTGCGCACCCCCACGCTGCCCGAGCGCGTGATCGAGCTGGGGGGAGGGCAGCGGCTGATCGTGGAAGGCGCCCAGTACGTGCAGATCTCCGGGCATTCGGACAGCGCCGTCCAGCAGCGGGTGAACGCGGCGCTGCGCAGCCCGCTGGATACGGCGATCGAAGGCGCGCAGCGGTTCGTGCGGGAGAACCCCGAGATGGGCCGTCCGGGGCCGGGCGGGGACTGCCAGGGGGCCAGCCTGTCGGCCAAGGCGGTGCCGGGGCTGCGCAACGGCAGGCTGGTGTCCGTCCGGTATGAGCTGAAGGGCGGCTGGGTCTGCAACACCGACTACATCACCGACTGGGTGAGCACGGTCACCGTCGCGCTGGACACCGGCAAGGCGCTGGCCCTGTCCGACATGTTCGCCCCGGCCACGCTCACCCAGGCGGGACTGGACGGGCTGTGGCGGCGCTTCCCCAAGCCGACGCCCACCCCTGATGGGCTGCTGGAACCGTGCCGCCCGCCCGCCAGGCTGCGCCCGGCCGACCTGCGTCCGGTTTCGGGCGGGTTCGCCACGCCCGTGGTCGTCGGCTTCACCGATGCGGCGATGACGCTGTCGGTGTCCACCGATGAGGGGGCGGCGGGCTGCATACCGGTGACCCTCAGCGTCCCCCACGACCGGGTGCGCGACCTGCTGCGGCCGGAGTTCGCCGCGATGCTGGCCGGCCGGGCTCCCACGCCGAGCAGGTCGTGACGCGGCCGGCCGGCCTCACATGCTGCCGAAGCCGACCTTGCGGTTGTTCTCCTCGCCGATCTCCAGGTAGCCGATGCGGTCGGCGGGGATCAGCACCCGGCCGCCGCGCTGGTCGTGCAGTGCCAGCACGCCGTGCTCGGCGGCCAGGGCCTCGGCCAGCGCCCGCTCCACCTCGTCGGCCGACAGCGACGTCTCGATGACCAGTTCCTTGGGCGTGTACTGCACCCCGATACGTACCTGCACCATGCTCCCTTCGGCGGGACTGCCCCGCTTCCGATGTTCGCACGCGCGGGTGGGGAGAGGGCCGATCTCCGCTACGCCAGGAGCGTACGGGCCGGGAAAACGCTCGCGGGCCGGACGACCACGGCGGTCGTCCGGCCCGCGAGCGCGACGGGCCGCGGCCGGTCAGCCGGCCACGGGGAAGCCGGAGATGCCCCGCCAGGCCAGGCGGGCGATCAGCTTCTCGGCGGTGTCCTTGGGGATGGAGCGGTTCTGCGACAGCCAGTAGCGGGCGCTGACCTCGGCCATGCCCACCAGGCCCATGCCGAGCAGGAACGCCTCGTCGGCGGGGGCCTGGGTGTCCTCGGCGATCACCTTGGCGATCATCTCGGCGCACTGGTGGTTGGCTCGCTCCACCCGGGCCCGCACCGGCGCCACGTTGCGCAGATCGGACTCGAAGACCAGCCGGTAGGCCTCGCCCTCGCCGGCCACGAAGTCATAGAAGGCCTGGATGCTGGCCTGCACGCGCCGTTTGTTGTCGGTGGTGGACTCCAGCGCCTCACGGACGATCTTCACCAGCGACTCGGCGTGCTCGTCCAGCAGCGCCAGATACAGCTCCAGCTTGCCGGGGAAGTGCTGGTAGAGCACCGGTTTGCTGACGCCCGCGCGCTCGGCGATCTCGTCCATCGCGGCGGCATGGTAGCCCTGCGCGACGAACACCTCCTGCGCCGCGCCGAGCAGCTGCCGCCGGCGGGCCAGCCGAGGCAGCCTCGTGCCACGTGGACGGGCGTCCGGGGTCGCGGTCACCACACTCTCCGATCGCGTCGTCGGGCGGCGCGCCTCGCCGCCTCCGGTGTCGATTCCATCATCCTACGCGTCGGTAACCTCACCGGTCATCCGTGCACCGACGCCATGGCCGGACGCCGGTCAACGGTAGTCGTCCTCGTCGAACTCCACGACCCGTTCCTGCTCGGTGTAGTCGGCCTCGTCGACGTCCAGGGGAAGCTCGCCGGACCAGACCGGACGGTCCTCCTCCTCCTCACCCACCGGCAGGCGCTGCTCGGCCGCGTCCGCGTCCGGGGCCTCGACGTCCGGCACGTCCATGTCGTCCATCTCGCTCATGAAACCCCCTTCGTTGGACCGCTACAGCCGTTCGGCCAGCTCGCGCAGCGGCGTCTCCACGGCCTCACCGTAGGTCGGGAAGGCGTGCACGGTGTCGGCGAGCACACGCAACGGGATCTGTGCCCGGATCGCCAGCGTGACCTCACCCATCCACTCCTCAGCGTACGGGCCCACGGCGGCGGCGCCCGCCAACAGGCCGGTGGACCGGTCGGCGTACAGTTCCACCCGGCCTTCCATCCGGCTCTCCATGCGGCCGCCCGGTCTGCCCGATCCGCTGTCTTCGATCCTGCCTCGGACGGTGGCGGCCAGATCGTACCCGGCGCTCAGCAGCTCCAGCCCGGATTTGCGGGCATGTCGCGGAGAGAGCCCCACGGCGTACACCGACGGGCTGGTGAACACCACCCGGGGAATCGCCCGCCGGTCGGCCTCGCGGCGCTTGCCCAGCACGTTGTCGACCACGATCCGGGCCTGGTAGGCGGCGGCGTGCGCGGTGTCGGCGCCGGTCACCTCACCGGCCGCCCACAGGTGCTCGGCGCCGCTCACCCGGCAGGTCTCGTCCACCGGCAGCGGGTCGCCCGGCGCGGGCCGCACGCCCAGCGTCTCCAGGCCCAGCCCCTCGGTGCGCGGGCGCCGCCCGACGGCCACCAGGATCCGGTCCGCTTCCAGGGTGCCGCCGTCGGTCAGCCACAGCCGCAGCCCCGAGCCGGTGCGCTCCACCTTGGCCGGCTCGGTGCCCAGCCGCAGGTCGGCGCCCATCCGGCGGAGCGCCCCGGCCAGCGTCTCCCCCAGGAAGGCCGCCTCGTCGGCCAGCAGGCTCTCGGCCGGTTCCACCACGGTGACCTGGGAGCCGAAGGCGGCGTAGATCTGGGCCAGCTCGCAGCCCACCGGGCCGCCGCCCAGCACCACCAGCCGGCGCGGCAGGTCGGGCACGGCCAGCGCCTCGTCGCTGGTCCACAGCGGGGCGTCGGCCATCCCCTCCACGCCCGGCACCACCGGCTCGCCGCCGGTGCAGATCACCAGGTCGGTGTACTCGTAGCCGGTGCCGTCCACCTCGATGCGGCCGGGGGCGGTCACCTGCCCGTAGCCGCGCAGCACCGCGATCCCCTCCTCGGCCAGCCGGGCCGCCGTCGCGGCGTCGTCCAGGTGCCCGGTCAGCTCGTCGCGGCACGCGATGGCGGTCTCCCAGCTTTCGCCCCGGCGGGCCGAGTGCAGCAGCGACTTGGACGGCACGCAGGCGAAATACGGGGACTCCCCGCCGACCAGCCGGTTCTCCACCAGCGCCACCCGGCGTCCCGCCTGTGCCAGCCCGCGGGCGACCAGCACGCCCGCCGTTCCCCCGCCCAGCACCACGACGTCGTAGTGAGGGTTCTTTATCACCGCCACCTTTGTCGTTCCTCCGCGTCAACCTTGGTGAGCCCGTGCGACCTCACCGCCCGCTCGGGCCGATCGCACAGGGCTCGACATCCCCGTAGGGCAATGGTGGCGGAACCGCGGCGCCGCTGCGTGCCCAATCGGACACATAACGCACCGGCATATGAGAGATGTCATGCCTTGCTCAGGGCAGGGGTGGTCCCTCCTCCAGCAGCGGCGCCATCAGGTCGCCGTGCCGTTGTACGCGCTCCAGCGCCTGGTCGGAGAAGAACACCAGGTCGGCGGGGTCTTCGCAGTTTTCGACCTCTTCCCAGGCGAGGGGGGTGGACACCGCCGGGCCGCCGGAGGCGCGCATGGAATAAGGGGCGACGGTGGTCTTGCCCGGGTCGTTCTGGCTCCAGTCGATGAAGATCTTGCCTTTGCGCAGCCGCCGGTCCATCCGGGCGGTGACGTGGCGGGGGGCGTCGGCCTCCAGCCGCTTGGCCGCCTGCTCGGCGTACTGCCGGGTCCGGCCGGTCTCCCGCACCGGCACATACAGGTGCAGGCCCTTTTTGCCGCTGGTCTTGGGGTAGGCGCGCAGGCCGTCGTCGGCCAGCAGGGCGCGCAGCGCGCAGGCCACCCGGCAGGCGTCCACGATGGTGGTGTGCGGGCCGGGGTCCAGGTCGAAGACCATCAGGTCGGGGCGGTGCACCCCGCCGCGCGGGCCGACCCGCCATTGCGGGACGTGCAGTTCCACCGCGGCCAGATTGGCCAGCCACACCAGGGTGGGCAGGTCGTCGACCATCACGTAGTCGGCCGAGGCCCGCCCTTTGGCGCTGCCCGGGGTCGGCAGGTTCACCGTGCGCACCCACGGCGGGGTGCCCGGGGGCGCGTTCTTTTCGAAGAAGGACTGCCCGGCCATCCCGTCGGGGTAGCGCTTGCGGGTCACCGGCCGGTCCCGCAGGTGCGGCAGCAGGACGGGCGCGATCCGGGTGTAGTAGTCGATCAGCTCGCCCTTGGTGAACCCGTGCCGGGGGTAGAGCACCTTGTCCAGGTTCGACAACCTGAGCTCCCGGTCCTCCACCCGGACGCGGACCCGCTCGCCGCCGCTCACGGCGGCGCCTCAGCGGGGTTCATAGGTGACCTCCCGGGGGTCCTTGTCGTCGCGCAGGCCGCGCCAGGACGGGGCGCGCAGGTGCCCCTCCCTGGTCCACACGCCGTAGGCGACTTCCCCCACCAGGACCGGTTCAACCCACTGGGCGTCGCGGGCGAGCTCGCGGGGGAGGAGCTCGTCATAAGGGCTGGTGAGACAGCGCAGCGGCCACAGCCGCTCGTAGATGTCCTCCAGCGCCCGGTCGGTGAAGCCGGTGCCGACCTGCCCGGTGAAGCGCAGCGCCCCGCCGTCGTCGTAGGCGCCCAGCAGCAGTGAGCCGAAGCCGCCCTCGCGGCGGCCGCGGCCGGGCTTCCAGCCGCAGATGATCACATCGCGGGTCTGGAAGTTCTTGACCTTGCGCCAGAAGTCCACCCGCCGGCCGGGCCGGTAGGGGGAGTCCACCCGTTTGGCGACCACGCCCTCCAGGCGCTGCTCCCAGGTGTACTCCACCAGTTCCTTGACCTGGTCGGTGTCGGCGGCGTGCAGGTGGGGCGGGGCCTCGAAGGGGCCGGCGCCGGCCAGGTCCAGTTCCTCCAGCAGCTGCCGCCGCTGCAGGTAGGGCAGGTCGTAGAGGGGGCGGCCGTCCAGGTAGAGCACGTCGAACACCACGTAGCGGACGGGCACCTGGCGGACCAGGCGGGGGTCGGGGCGATCGAGGTGCATGCGCCGCTGCAGCCGTTCGAAGCTGGGCCGGCCGTGCCGGAAGGCCACCACCTCGCCGTCGAGGACGGCCTCGCGGCCCGGCACCAGGTCCACCAGCCCGGACAGCTCCGGGTAGCGGCCGGTGACGTCCGCGCCGCGGCGTCCGGCGGCCCGCACGCCGTGGGGGGTGACGTGGCAGACGACGCGCACGCCGTCCCACTTCAGCTCCAGGCACCAGCGGTCGGCGTCCTCCGGCAGGTCACCGGTGGCGGCCAGCATCGGGGCCACCGGCCACGACATGCTCATAGGTGGGTTCTACCCCGCAACCCAGGAGATGGAAAAGGATCCCACAGGACATGTAGCGCAAAACGCATGATATTGCGAGGCTAGGGAAAGCGCGCCCCGGGGTAAGGAGCCCTCATGCGCAGCATCTGGAATGGCGCGATCTCCTTCGGCCTGGTCACCATCCCGGTCAAACTGTATGCGGCCACCGAAGAACGGGATGTGACCTTCCACCACGTTCACCGCGATGACGGCGGGCGCATCCGGTACCGGCGGGTGTGCTCGCTGGACGGGCGGGAAGTGCCTTATGTGGACGTCGCCAAGGGATACGAATTGCCCAATGGCGACATGGTGGTGCTCACCGAAGAGGACTTCCTGGATCTGCCGCTGCCGACCAAACGCCGCATCGAGGTGCTTCAGTTCACCCCCGCCGATCAGGTGGACCCGATCTACTTCGACCGTTCCTACTATCTGGAGCCCGACGAGGGCGGTGCCAAACCCTATGTGCTGCTGCGCGACGCCTTGGAGCGGTCGGGCCTGGTGGGCGTGGTCAAAGTGACGCTTCGGCAGCGCGAGTCGCTGGGCGCGCTGCGGGTGCGGCAAGGGGTGTTCGTCCTGGAGACGATGCTGTGGCCGGATGAGGTCCGCGCCCCCGACTTCGAATTCCTGCAGGAGGAGGTTCGGGTGCGCCCTCAGGAGCTGGCCATGGCCGGGGCGCTGATCGAGACGATGACGGGGGACTTCGACCCGGCCGCCTACACCGACTCCTACCGGCGGGCGCTGCTGGAGGTGATCGAGGCCAAGATCGCGGGTGCTCAGGTCGTCCGGCCCCAGCCGCCGCCGCAGCCGCCCCCCGCCGACCTGCTGGAGGTGCTGCGCGAAAGCGTCGAGGCCGCCAAGCGGAACCGCGCCGCCGCACAGCGGGAGCCGCCCGGCCCTGAAGGCGGCGGCACGGCCTGAACCTTTTCCGGCACGTGGCCCAAGACGCCGGGGACGAAAGCCCGGCTGGTCTCCGGCGCCCGCGACGTTGCAGGCCACGGCATCGCCCCGGCTGTGAGGCCCCCGCATGCGACCTGCGGGACGGCGTGGTGAAAAGGTGCACCGGGCCGACCCGCCGCCCCCGGGCCCGTCCGGGGACGGACCCGGGGACCGGCTGCGGTGTCAGCGGCGCCCCAGGTCGCCGAACGGCACCGTGGTGCACACCAGGCGGTCGCCGGCGTCCCCGGTCTGCGGGTCGGTCTCCTTGGAGTGGATGACCACCGACTTGGCCGCGCCCTTGGGGATCCGCCAGGAGCGCAGGGCCATGGCGCGGGCGGTGCGGTCCGGGCCGACCGTCAGGTCCAGCCAGATCTCCCGCGCCATCAGCGGCGCCCGCCGGGGCACCCGCGGGCTCTGGTAGTGCGGCCCGGAAGAGGCGGGAGTGCGCCCGCACGCGTTGACGTGGACGTGGACGCCGAACCGCTTGCCCACGGCGCTGGCGGGGAACCCGGAGGCCGCGATGCCCACCCAGGTGCCGCCGGCGAGCTCCCCGGTCTGGACCGTGGTGCGGATCCCCCGCCAGGAGCGGTGGTAGACCTTGGTCGGCCCGGTGACCTCGATGGCGCGGACCCTGGAGACGACCCGGTCGCCCGGGTCGGCCAGCGCCGGGGCCACCGGCGCCGCGACGGCACCGGTCATGGCGCCGGCCATGGCCGTGATGAACGCGGTATGTCTCAGCAGCGACATGGCTGCCTCCCCGTGAGATGACTCAATGTGTCCAAGTAATTACGAAGAGAAATCATGTTCGTCTCGGTGCAGCAGCTCAAGCAGCCGCTCCCAGCGATCCAGCACCGTGTCGGGGTGCAGCCGCCGCACTCCGGCCACCGCGTTGTCACCGAGCTTGCGGCGCAGATCCCCGTCGCCCATCAGCCGCCGCAGCGCCGCCGCCAGCGCCGGGACGTGCCCGGGCGGCACCAGCAGCCCGTCCACCTCGTCGGTCAGCAGCTCGCGCACGCCCGGGGCGCAGTCGAAGGCCACCGCCGGCAGCCCGCACGCCATCGCCTCCATCAGCGACATCGGCAGGCCCTCCTGGCGGGAGGGCAGCAGGAAGACCGACGCCTGCGCCAAGGCCGCCGCGGCATCGGGGGCCGGCCCGCAGAACTCCACCGTCCCGGCGATCCCGAGCGCGCGGGCCTGCGCGCGCAGCGCCTCCTCCTCCGGGCCCGAGCCGTGGATCCGCAGCCGCCAGCCGGGGTGGGCCGCGCTCGCCTCCGCCCACGCCTCCAGCGCCATGTCCACGCCCTTCTCATGCGACAGCCGCCCCAGGCAGGCCACCACGGGGGCGTCCAGATCGGCGCGGGCGGCGGGGGAGAAGGGCAGCGGGTTGGGCATGTGATCGACGTTGGTCATCCCGGCCCGCGCCCAGGCGTCGGCGTCCTCGGCGGTCAGCGTCAGCATCCGGTCGGCGGACGGGTACAGCTCCCAGATCCGGCGGTACCGGGAGGAGGCGCGGGCCGCCTGGTAGGACTCGTGGCTCATCGCGATCACCTTCAGCCCGCCGGTGCCGGCCAGGCGCACCCACTCCATCGCCCACACCTGGGCGACGATGACCACCCCGCCGGGACGTGCGGCGCGCAGCAGGGCGGCCAGCCGCTCGGCGCCGCGCCGCTGCACCGCCGTCCGCCACCGGTCGCGCAGGCGGGCGCGCACGTTCAGGCGCGCCCACGCCGAGGCGGGCCGCCACGCCAGCGCCGGCGGCCGCCACGGGCCGTGCAGGGTGACCACGCGGTAGGGGGCGCGCGGCCGCCGCGGGTGCGGCTCGGCGGAACGGGCGATGCCCACCAGCGTGACGCGGTGCCCCCGGCCGGTCAGCAGCTCGGCCGTCCGGTGCGCCCACCGCTGGACGCCGCCCAGGTCGTCCACGGTGTTGCAGACGATGAAGATGTCACGTCCGGTCACGGTCACCCCCGCCGAAGATCAGCTCGACGACCCGCGCGGCGGCATCGCCCCGGTCGTACTCGCCGAAGCGGGCGGCGAACGCGCGGCGGCGGGCGGCGTGGGCGTCGCGCTGGGCCGGCAGGTCCGCCAGCGCCGCCAGCAGGGCGTCCTCCTCGCGCAGCAGCGGCCCGGGGGCGTGCTCGGCCAGGTCGAAGTAGCAGCCGCGGTCCCGGCCGGTGTACTCCTCCAGGTCCGGCACATAGAAGATCATCGGCCGGTCCAGCAGGGCGTAGTCGAACATGATCGATGAGTAGTCGGTCACCAGCGCGTCCGCCAGCAGCAGCAACGGGGTGACGTCGGGGATGTGGCCGACGTCGCGCACCGCCGCTTTGGCCTCCGGCGGCAGGGAGACCCTCGTCAGGTAATGCGGGCGCACCAGCATCACGTGGGTGTCGCCCAGCTCGCGGGCGAAACGCACCGGGTCGAACGGCAGCCGCAGCGGGGCGGCCTTGCCGCCGCGTCCGGGACGGAACGTGGGGGCGTACAGCACCACCTGCCGTCCCGCCAGGCCCAGCGCGCGGCGCAGCGCCGCCAGTTCGGCCGGGTCGCCCCCGTTCACCAGCGGGTCGTTGCGCGGATAGCCCACCGGCAGCAGCCGGTCCGGCGCGACGCCCAGCCCGCGGGCCAGGGTGTCGACATCGTGCCGCGAGCGCACCAGGAAACGGTCGAAACGGCCGGTCATGCGGGCAAAGCGCGCCTGCTCGGCGCGTCCGGCGCGCTTGAGCTCGGGATGGTCCAGCCCCATGCGCTTGAACGCCGAGCCGTGCCAGGTCTGCAGGTAGGTGGTGCCGCGGCGCTTGCGCAGCCCGCCGGGGAAACCGTGGTCGTCCACCCAGAACTCGGCCCGGGCCAGCGCCAGGTGGTAGGCCCACGAGCCCCGGCGGACCAGGCGGGCATCGCGCGGGAAGCCGCGCGGAGAGCCGGCATACGACCACACGACCCGGATGGGCCGGCCCGACCGGCGCAGCTCCTCGTAGATGTAGCGGGGGTTGCCCGCATAGCAGGCGCCCATCCGGCTTTCGAAAACGGCGGTGCCCTTGCGGATCGGCAGCCGCACCAGCAGCCGGTTGTAGACGGCCTGCTTGGTCTTCTGGCTGCCGAGCCTGCGCCGCACGTCCTGCTCGGCCGCCCGGATCCGCCGCCACAGCCGGCGGCCCGCCCGCGTCGCGGCCGCCCAGCGCACGGCCCGGCGGGCCAGGCGGTGCCGCAGCCGGCGCCCGGTGAGCCGGAACGCCACCCGGTCCTGCCGGGTGCGCAGCGGCACCAGGCGGTCCCCGGCGAGCCGGGTCAGTCTGGGACGCGCCGGCAGCTCCGTCTCCAGCACCGTCTCGTCGGCCGGGCGCGGCCGCAGCGCGGTGCGTTCCCCGTTGACGCTCAGCCGCAGCCACAGATCCCACACCGGGTCGATGAACCCCCACGGCCGCAGCACCCGGGACGGCAGGAAGCACGCCCGCCACTGCAGCCACCCCTTGCGCCGGGTGACCTCGGCGGGCACCGACAGCACCCGGCCCTTGCGCCGCCGGTCGGCGAACTCCACGGTCAGCTGCACCTCGGCGTCCGGGGGGATCCGCTCCAGCGGGTTGTGCACCCGCCCGGCCATCAGCACCAGCGGGCCGCATCGCCGCAGCCGGGTCAGCGTGCAGACGGGCCGGACCCGGCTCGGCGGGGCGGTGTGGATGCCCAGGTCGGTCACGTCGAGCACCGGATGCGCCGGATGCCCCTCCAGCCGCCCCCAGTACACCCGGCCGTGCCGTTCGGTCAGCTCCGTCAGCAGCTCGGGAACCCGGCCGCGGCCGTACTCGGCGGCGGCCAGCGCCCCCTCCAGATCCCCGCGTCCCAGCAGGAAGGCGGCGATGGCGGGCATCGGGTTGGCCTTCTGCCAGACCCGCTCGTCCAGCTCGGCCATGTAGGCGGCGGCCAGCTCCAGGAAGCGCCGCTGGTAGTCGGCGTCGCGTCCGCGCAGTTCGCGCAGGTACAGCAGCAGGTCGTGGTTGACGAACTTGGCGTCCTTGTGCAGCTTCAGGTCGGCGGCGCCGCGGGCGCGCAGCACCGCGTCGATCCGCCGGTGGACCTCCAGCCGGTCGGCGAAATTGCGCAGCTCGGCGCGGCGGCTGGAGATGGACCCGCCGTCGGGCCGAGGCTGCTGCCAATGCCAGGTGTAGACGCGGTGCGGGATGAGCGCGATCCGCCGGGCCGCCAGGTAGGCCTGCGTGCTGAACAGCAGGTCCTCATAGTGCACGTCCTCGGCGAAGGACAGGCCGCAGGCGGTCAGGAAGTCCCGGCGGTAGCACTTGTTGGTCGACAGCGTGTCGTACAGCAGGTCGGGGTTCTGGGTGATCGACTCATAGACCGCCCGCCGGGCGTACAGCCACGGGTACCACGCGTGCCCCCGGTCGCCGGGGCGGTCCGGGCGGGTTCGCACGCACCGTCCCGACACCAGGTCGGCGCCGGTCTCCTCGGCCGCGGCGACCAGGTTCAGGCAGGCGTGCCGGTCCAGCACGTCGTCGCTGTCGAGGAACATCACATGCGCGCCGCGCGCCTGCGCCAGCCCGGTGTTGCGGGGCCGTCCGCAGCCGCCGGAGTTGCGCGGCAGGTGCAGTGCGCGCACCCGCCCCGGGTGGGCGGCGGCCAGCTGCTCGGCGACCTCGCCGGTGCCGTCGGTGCTGCCGTCGTCGACGATGATCGTCTCGACCGGGCCCAGCGACTGGGCGAGCACCGAGCCGACCGCCCGGGGAAGGCGCGCGGCGTCGTTGTAGGCGATGACGATGACGCTGACGTCCGGCCGCATCCGGGCTCCTTCCTTCCCGCCGGGTCCGGTGGTCCTTCCCGGGCGGCCGCCATGGGCATTCCGGTCAAGATCAAAAAGTCCGTCAAAGCGGGTATGTCTGTTGCGTGACGGAGGGGGGCGAGCAGCGTGACGGATGGGACGGCCGGTACCGTCGGGGGGAGGCATGCCGGCGGGCCGCGACGCGGCCTGTGCGGAGGGGAGGGCGAGGTGGCCGCGTCATGACGCGGATCGGCGCGCGGGAGCTGATCGGCCGGATCCTGGACGCCGGCAGGTGGACCTCCTGGGACACCCCGCCCCGCCGGGTCGCCGCCCCCGGCTCGGCGTATGAGGCCGAATTGGCCGCGGCACGGGAGCGCACCGGCTGCGACGAGGCCGTGATCACCGGGGAGGGGCTGCTGCGGGGCCGCCGGGTGGCCTTCGTGGTCTCCGAGTTCGGCTTCCTGGCCGGGTCGATCGGGCTGGCCACCGCCGACCGGATCGTGGCGGCCGTGGAGCGGGCCACCGCCGAGCGGCTGCCGCTGCTGGCGGCACCCTCCTCCGGAGGCACCCGCATGCAGGAGGGCACCGCCGCGTTCGTCCAGATGGCGCGGATCACCGCCGCCGTGATGCGGCACCGCGCCGCCGGGCTGCCCTACCTGGTCTACCTGCGGCACCCCACCACCGGCGGGGTGCTGGCCTCCTGGGGGTCGCTGGGGCATGTCACGGCCGCCGAACCCGGGGCGCTGATCGGCTTTCTGGGGCCCCGCGTCTATGAGGCGCTGCACGGCGAGCCGTTCCCGCCGGGCGTGCAGGTCGCCGAGAACCTGGCCGCCAAGGGCGTGGTGGACGCCGTGGTGGGCATCGACGAGCTGCCCGACGTCGCCGCCCGCGCCCTGTCGGTGCTGTGCGCCGGGCAGGCGCCCGCCCGCGGCGGCCGGCCCCGCCCGGCCGCGCCCGAGCCGGCCGCCGACGACACCCCGGCCTGGGAGTCGATCGAACGCTCCCGCCGCGCCGACCGGCCGGGGGTGCGGGAGCTGCTGCGGTACGGCGCCCGCGACGTCACCGTGCTGTCGGGCACCGGCGAAGGGGAGGCCGACCCGGGGCTGCTGCTGGCTTTGGCCAGGTTCGGCGAGGCGGCCTGCGTGGTCGTCGGGCAGGACCGGCGCAGCCAGCGCAGCGGCCACCCGATCGGCCCGGCCGGGCTGCGGGTCGCCCGGCGCGGCATGCGGCTGGCCCGCGAGCTGCACCTGCCGCTGCTGACCGTGGTGGACACCCCCGGCGCGGTGCTGTCGGCCGAGGCCGAGGAACGCGGGCTGGCCGGGGAGATCGCCCGCTGCCTGGCCGAGCTGACCACGCTGCCGGGGCCGACGCTGTGCGTGCTGCTGGGCGAGGGCACCGGCGGGGCGGCGCTGGCGCTGCTGCCCACCGACCGGGTGCTGTGCGCCCGCCACGGCTGGCTGTCCCCGCTGCCGCCGGAGGGCGCCTCGGTGATCGTCCACCGCACCACCGCCCGCGCCGCCGAGATGGCGCAGGCCCAGGGCGTGCGCTCGGCCGACCTGCTGGCCGCCGGCATCGCCGACCACCTGCTGCCCGAGTGTCCCGACGCCGCCGCAGAGCCGCGGGCGTTCTGCACCCGGACCGCCGCCGCGATCGCCGCGCACCTGGCCGAGTTGACCGCCGCCGACCCCGCCGACCGCATGGCCGCCCGCGACCGCCGCCTGCAGGGACCGCCGCCCGCCTAGCCGGGGCCCTCTCAGCCGACGTCGACCCAGTCCAGCGTCCGCTCCACGGCCTTCTTCCAGCCCGCATAGCCCGCGGCGCGCTGCTCGTCGTCCCACTGCGGCAGCCAGCGGCGGTCCTCGTTCCAGTTGCGGACCAGCTCCTCGGTGGACTTCCAAAAACCGGTGGCCATCCCGGCGGCGTAGGCGGCGCCCAGCGCGGTGGTCTCGGCCACCACCGGGCGGGAGACCGGCACGCCCAGCACGTCGGCCTGGATCTGCATGCACAGGTCGTTGGCGGTGACGCCGCCGTCGACCCGCAGCACGTCCAGCACCACGCCGGAGTCCTGCTGCATCGCCTCCACCACGTCCCGGGTCTGGTAGCAGATCGACTCCAGCGTGGCGCGGGCGATGTGGGCGGCGTTGTTGTAGCGCGACAGGCCGACGATGACGCCGCGGGCGTCCGACCGCCAGTACGGGGCGAACAGGCCGGAGAAGGCCGGCACGAAGTACACGCCGCCGTTGTCGTCGACCTGACGGGCCAGGATCTCGCTCTGCGCCGCGGTGGAGATGATCCGAAGCTGGTCGCGCAGCCACTGCACCGCCGACCCGGTCACCGCGATGGACCCCTCCAGCGCGTACACCGGCTTGGCGTCGCCGAACCGGTAGCACACGGTGGTGAGCAGGCCGTGGCGGGAGCGCACCGGCTCGGTGCCGGTGTTCAGCAGCAGGAAGTTGCCGGTGCCGTAGGTGTTCTTGGCCTGGCCGGGTTCGAAGCACACCTGCCCGACCGTGGCGGCCTGCTGGTCGCCCAGCGCCCCCGACAGCGGCACCTCCCCGCCCAGCGGGCCGTCCGCCCGGGTCACCCCGTAGCCGGCCGGGTCACTGGACGGCCGGATCTGCGGCAGCATCGCGCGCGGGATGCCGAAGAACGACAGCAGCTCCTCGTCCCACTCCAGCGTCTCCAGGTCCATCAGCATGGTGCGGCTGGCGTTGGTGACGTCGGTGACGTGGACGCCGCCGTCGACCCCGCCGGTCAGGTTCCACAGCAGCCAGGTGTCGATGGTGCCGAACAATGCCTCGCCGGCCTCGGCCGCCTCGCGCACCCCGGGGACGTTCTCCAAGATCCACTGCACCTTGCCGGCGGAGAAGTACGTCGCCGGGGGCAGGCCCGCCTTGCGGCGGATCACCTCGCCCCGCCCGTCGCGCTCCAGCGCCGCGGCGATCCGGTCGGTGCGGGTGTCCTGCCAGACGATCGCGTTGTAGTAGGGGCGGCCGGTGCGCCGGTTCCACACCACGGCGGTCTCGCGCTGGTTGGTGATGCCGAGCGCGGCCAGGTCCCGGGCGGTCAGGTCGGCCTTGTTCAGCGCGGTCTCGATGACCGTCCGGGTGCGCTCCCAGATCTCCACGGGGTTGTGCTCCACCCAGCCGGCCCGCGGCAGGATCTGCTCGTGCTCCAGCTGGTGCCGGGCCACCTCGTTGCCGCCATGGTCGAAGATCATGAACCGGGTGCTGGTGGTGCCCTGGTCGACCGCTCCCACGAAATCCGCCATCGAAGATCCCTTTCTGCAGGTCGCGCGGCTCAGGCCGCCTCATGCTCCGGACGGCCCGGCACCGGTGCCCGCACACCGGGCAGGAACCGTCCGACCATGGTCTTGTACAGGCCCGCGCCCAGCACCCCGCCGACCAGCGGACCGACCACGGGCACCCAGAAGTACAGCTCGCCGTGCTGGTCCCGCCAGGCCCCTTCGTACCCGGTCAGGAACGAGGCCAGGCGCGGCCCGAAGTCGCGGGCCGGGTTGATGGCATAGCCGGCGTCGGTGCCCCAGGCGAACCCGATGGCGACCACCACCAGCCCGATCACCACCGGCGCCAGGTTCGCCGCCGGCGGGCCGTTGCGCAGGTCGGTCAGGGCCAGGATCAAAAACAGCAGGATGGCCGTGCCGATGATCTGGTCGCGCAGGGCGCCCATGGTGCCCACCGGCAGGGTGCCGTTGCCGGGCAGGGTGGAGAAGACGCCCTGGGTCTTGATGGTGTGGCCGGGATCGACCGCGGCCAGCACCTCGCCGTAGTTCCAGCGGACCAGCAGCGCCGCGACGAAGGCCCCGGCGGTCTGCGCCAGCGCGTACGGGGCGACCTTGCGCCAGGGGAAGTCCCGGAAGACCGCCAGCGCCACGCTGACGGCCGGGTTGAGGTGGGCGCCGCTGACCCGGGCCGCGACGTAGACGCCCAGCGTGACCCCCAGGCCCCACGCCCAGGCGATGCTGTCGTGGTCGCCGAGGCCGCCCGCCACCACCTGCGCCACGACCCCGACGCCGAACAGGATGAGGATCATCGTCCCGGCGAACTCGGCGGCCATCTCGCCGACGATTCCCGGGTGCCTGCTCCGTTCCGCCATGTGTCCTCCTCGGCCGGCGGGAATGGACTGCGGCGGACCGCGCGGCAGAGCGCGGTCGCCGCGACGCTAAGCCGCCGCCGCGCGGGCGGACAACGAAGCCGGGCCGACAAGCGCGGGCGGGTTTTTGTCGGCCGCCTGATTGAACCTTTTCCGGCACGCGGTCTCCGCAGGTCGAGGCGGTGGCGACGCCGTGGCCCGGAACGCCGCCGCACCGGACGCCAACAGATCCCCGCCCCGGGGCTCCTTGGGCCACGTGCTGAGAAAGGTTCATCGCCCCCTTATGCGCTGGGACGGTGCATCGGCTCAGTCGCAGCCCAGCGCCTGCATGATCAGCGGCCAGGCGCGGTGCAGCTCCCGCCGCCAGTACGGCCAGGTATGGGTGCCGCGGTCGTACAGGTGGGTGGTGACGGGGATGTCCAGCTTGCGCAGTTTCCGCAGGAACGGGCCGACCGTGGAGCGCACCAGCGGCTCGGCGAGATCGGCCACGGTGCGCCGGGCGTCCGGCGGGTCCAGCGGCCCCCGCCGCCCGGTGCCCGCCGACAGGTACAGGCCGGTGCCGCGCAGCCCGGCCGCCATGCAGATCGGGTCGAACGACCGCCAGATCCGGTCATGGATCACCGGCAGCCCCCACATGGCCAGCGGGTTGGTGCGGCCCACGGAGGCGGTGGCCAGCAGCAGCGTGGCGGCCAGCGCCGGACGGCGGATCGAGCAGGGGGAGCTGAAGGCGGCGGCGTAGCGGAAGGTCCCCGGACGGCGCGCCGCGTAGATCAGCGCGCCGTAGCCGCCGCCGGACACCCCCGCCATGGCCTGGGCGTCCCCGGCCCGGTACGCCTCGCGCAGCAGCCCGCCCAGCTCATCCAGGTGGAAGGTCTCCCACTGGGGGGCGCCGGGCCTGCCGAAGTTCCACCAGTTGGTGTAACCTCCGGCCCGTCCGCCGTCCGGGATCGCCACCAGTACCTGGCAGTCGGCGCTCAGCTGTTCGATGTCGGTTTCGCGGGTCCACGACAGGTAGTCGTCGTCCCCGCCGTGGAACAGGTAAAGCAGCGGCCAGGTCCGGTCGGCGTCACGGGACCAACCCTTGGGGACCAGCAAATGAACCTTCATGGTCCGGCCAACCGCCGCCGAGGCGACGTCCAGCTCATACAACCTGGAGCTCAGCCGGCGCTCGCCGAGCAGCGGCACGGGCGGTCTGCGGGTGATCGCCATGGCCGGACAGTCTGCCGCACCGGAGGCCGGTTTTCTTGCCGGAGGGCGCAGCGACCCCGGCGGCGCTTTGTCATCGGGCTGATAAGCGGGGGCGGGCTTGTCAGCCAGGTGACACCAGACCGTTCACCGTTGTCCGGACCGTGAGTGTCCGCATCGTGCCGGAACTGACAAGAATCCTGCTCACGGCGATCGAGCGCGGCCGAAAGTCCCGGCACAACTCCCCAACGGCCAAGGGGTGAGGAGACGCAGGCGTGAACTGGATCATCTGGCTCGTGGCGGCCGGGGTGCTCGGCAACGCCCTGTGGCTGCGCCGTCGCGTCACCGGGTTGCGCCGGCTGCGGCCGGAGCGCTCGACCAGCCCGCTGGACGGCTACACGGCGCTGACCGCCGAGGACGCCGCCGTACCCGACCAGGTGCTGCGCGCCGCCGCCGACCACGCCCGGCGGGAGGGGCTGGGCATGCTGGACCTGGTCCCGGCCGACCTGCCGGTGGAGCAGGCGCTCGACCTGGTGCGGCATGTCGATCCGCGCGCCTACCGCAAGGACCGGTTCGCCATGGGCCGGGGCGCCGGCTATGCCGTGCTGATGGCCGGCGACGCCCTGGAACGCGCCCGGATCGAGCCGCGCAGCGGGCTGGACGCCGGGGAGATGGGCGAGGCCCTGGTCCGGCTGCGCTGCTACGCCGACACCGCCGACATGGTCGTCGCGCCGTTCCACGCCCCCGACCGGATCGGGCAGCGGCGGGCCTGGCTGCGTTCGCTGGCGCTGGCGCTGCCGCCGACGGTGGCGGTGCCGCAGACCCTCTACCAAAGCGGCGCCGGCTGCCTGCTGGCCTTGTGCTGCCCGCTGATCGACCTGTGGCAGGGCCTGGGCGTGGTGCTGCTGTACAGCCTGGCGCCGTACCTGATCTTCACCGGGACCGCGCTGCGCCCGGCCGACCTGCACCGGGCCGCCTGGCTGCGGGTGGTGCACGTCCCGCTGACCATCTGGCGGACGCTGCGCGCCCCCCGCAGCCGCTGGGAGCGGCACCGGCTGCAGCTGCGGGAGGAGGCCCGGGCCCGCTACCGCGCCGAGATCGAAGCCGGGGTGGAGCGCTTTTTGGGCGAGCGCCGCCCCGACTGCCCCTGGTGCGGCTCCCGCAACCTGGCCCCCCACCTGGTCACCCGGGACGTCATCCAGGTCAAGCCCGGCCGTTTCCCGCTGGAGCGCTGCCGCGACTGCCGGCACATCTTCCAAAACCCCCAGGTCACCCCCGAGGGGCTGGACTTTTACTACCGCGACGCCTACAGCGGCCTGGGCGACCTGGCCGCCGAGCGCATTCTCGGCGGCACCACCGGCGACTACCTGGCCCGCGCCCACCTGGTCAAACGCTTCACCACCCCGCGCACCTGGCTGGACATCGGCACCGGCAAGGGCCACTTTTGCCGGGTCGCCCGCACCGTGCTGCCCGGCACCGACTTCCACGGCCTGGACATGGGCGAGGGGGTGCAGGAGGCCGTCCGCCGCGGCTGGATCTCCCGCTCCTTCCACGGCCAGTTCCTGGACCTGGGCACCGACATGATCGGCCACTACGACGTGCTCAGCATGAACCACTACCTGGAGCACACCCCCGACCCGCTGGCCGAGCTGGACCTGGCCGCCAAGATCCTCGAGCCCGGCGGCTTCCTGCTGGTGGAGATGCCCGACCCCGACGCCCGCCTGGCCGCCGTGCTGCGCACCTTCTGGATGCCGTACCTGCCGCCCCAGCACCTGCACCTGATCCCGCTGGCCAACCTCAAGCGGGCGCTGGAGGAACGCGGCCTGGAAGTGGTCGCCGAGCAGCGCCGCGAGGCCCGCCGCGGCCTGGACGTGCTGCCCGCCGCCGCCTGCCTGATCAACCTGCTCGGCGTGGACACCGAGGACCCCTGGCGCAGCCCGCACCCCCCGGGCCCGGCCCAGTACGCCCGCGCCGCTATCGCCCAACTCCTGGCGATCCCCCTGCTGGGCGCCGCCATCCTCGCGGACCTGCTGTTCCTGCCCTTCCAGGGCTCCCACAGCAACACCTACCGCGTCCTGGCCCGCAAACAGTCCGGCTGACCGGAGGCAAGCCGGCGGACGGTCAGCCGCCGGTGAGTCGGAGCCGCTCGATGGTGAGGGGTTTCGGGGACGGCCTGGCGTCCAGGGGGCATGGCGACGGCGGCCTGCCCGGGCCGATAGCGCCTCGACCGTCCTCGTCCGGCAGGCCCGGCAGGACGAAGCCGCCGATCTGGCGGGTGAGGACGGTCGAGGCCCCTTTGAAGGGACGGGGCACCCCGAGCCGGGGCAGGCGGCATAGGGGAGTCATCACCGCCTCCGGCGGAGTTTTTTTCATATCGCGCTCAGACGGCGTGAAATCCGCGATACCGAGCCGTTTTGCAGGATAAGGAAAACGGCCCGGGAGCCCGGCGTGGCGAGAACTCCCAGGCCGTCTGAAGAGACGGATTCAGCGGGCCAAAGGACCGGTGCGGGCCGGGGCCGGGCCGACGGGTTTTTGGGATTGCGCGACGCCGCGCGGGGCGCGGCTCACGAGCGCGTCCAGCGACCAGGGGCCGGGGCCCAGCACGGCGACCAGGAAGAAGGCCCAGCAGAACAGCGCCGCCGACTCGCCGTGGTTTTGCACCGGCAGCAGCGCCTCGGGCTGGTGGACCACGAAGTAGGCGTAGGCCATGGAGCCCGACGCCAGTGTGGCGCCGGCCCGGCTGAACAGGCCGATCATCACCAGGCCGCCGCAGACGACCTGGATGAGCGCCGCCCACCAGCTCGGCCAGGCCAGGAACTCCACCGCCCGGCCGGTGCCGCGGTTGCCGCCGAAGACCCCGAACATCGAGGCCGTCCCGTGGACCAGGAACATGAACCCGATCACCATGCGGAACAGCGACAGCACCGGACCGGAGAATCGATCCAGAAAGATCATCGCATCACCTCTCCACAAGGAGGGGGTTGGTGCAGGGATGAACCTTTTTCGGCACGTGTTCTCAAGTGCTGGAATGCAAGCCCAGCCCGGTGCCATGCCGTCCGGGCCCACCGTATCGCCGCCGGGCACGGCCGTGCCGTTGTCGGCCGCCGGAAGCGGCATGTTGAAAAAGGTTCGATGAAGTCGTGACCGAGGTGCGGGAATCGGTCCCGGCCCACTCGGCCGGCCGCGCTCGTCACGCCGTAGGCGGCGCCGGGCGCGCCCGGGGCCTCAGCCGATCGGGCGGGCGCCGGTCGCCTCCGCCAGCAGCCGCTCGTACACCTGCGGGGAGGTGGTCTCCCGGCCCAGCCGGTGCCCGGTCAGCTCGCCGTGGTCGTCGCTGGAGCCGGTGCAGGCCAGTCCCAGCTCGGCGGCCAGCGCGCGCAGCCGCCGGCGGGTGGGGGCGTCGTGGTCGGGATGGTCGACCTCCAGCCCGAACAGCCCCGCCTCGGCCAGTTCGGCCAGCCGCGCCCGGTCGATGAGCAGGCCCCCGCGGCCCGCCCCGGGGTGCGCCAGCACGGGGACGCCGCCCGCCGCGCGCACCAGGCGGATGGCGGTGACCACATCGAGGGCGTACCGCTCGGCGTAGGCGCGCCCGCCCGGGGCGATCCACTCGGGGGTGAACGCCTCCTCCACCCGGTCGATCACCCCGGCGGCGACCATGGCCCGCGCGATGTGGGGCCGTCCCACCGCGGCCCTGCCGGCCAGCGACCGCACCTGCTCCCAGGTGACGGGGACGCCCAGCTCGTTCAGCTTCTCGACCATCCGCCGCCCGCGCAGGGCGCGGGAGTCGCGGATGCGGGCGCACTCGGCCGCCAGGTCCGGGTGGGCCGGGTCGAACAGGTAGGCCAGCAGATGCACCCCCGTCGGCCCCAGCCGGCACGACAGTTCCATGCCGGGCACCAAGGTCAGTCCCGCGGGCAGCGCCTCGGCGGCCTCCCGCAGCCCGGCCACGGTGTCGTGGTCGGTCAGCGCCAGCACATCCAGCCCGGCCCGCCGGGCCCGCCGCACCACATCGGCCGGCGGCTGCGTCCCGTCCGAGGCGTTGCTGTGGCTGTGCAGGTCGATCCGCATCCTCCCGGCTCCCTCCCCAGACGGCCTCGTGGTCGTGGGCGCTCACGGTATCGGCGCAGGAAGAGCCCTTCCCTCCGCAGAACCAGGCGGCCAAAAGGCCAATTCTGCCCGACCACATGAGTAAACAACTCACAGTGACCACACTTGGACACTCGGTAAACAATCCTTCTCGATCCCGCGTCTGGTCAAGCGTCCGGCGACATGCGGGTCGCCGTCATCGAAAGGGGCTCCATTGCGGAAGTTGTCGAGATGCGCCGCGGTGTCGGCCGCCGCACTGGCGGTGGCCGCCTCCCCGGTGTTGTCGATTCCGGTCACGGCGCACGCGCAGGCCGCGCCCGCGGACTGCCCGGCGCCCTTCCCGATCGCCCAGGTGCGCGACGGGATGACCGGCTGGGGGCTGACGGTCAGCAAGGGGACTGCGCCCGAGCGTTTCAGGGTGCGGGTGCAGGGCGTGCTCAAGGACGGCATCGCGCCGGGCGTCGACATGATCCTGGCCGAGGCCGACTCGCCCGCCCTCGACAAGGCGGGCGCCATCTGGGCGGGCATGTCGGGCTCGCCGGTCTACGCCCCCGACGGGCGGCTGCTGGGCGCGGTCGGCTACGGCTTCAGCGGAACCTCCAAGCTCGCCGGGATCACCCCCGCCAAGGCCATGTACGACCTGCTGAGCAAGCCGGACGCCGTCGCCGCCGCGCAGGCCGCCAAGAAGCGGGTGAAGCTGCCGGCCGCGCTGCAGCGCACCCTCACCTCGCGCGGCCTGGTGGACGCCGAGACCGCCTCCGCCGGGCTGTCGCGGCTGCCGATGCCGGTGGGGATCTCCGGGCTCGCGCAGCGGCGGATCGACGCGCTGAACAAGGCGGCCGAACGGCAAGGCGCCGAGGTCCGCTTCTACCGCGCCGGGGCCACCGGCGGGGCCGAGGGCCGGCCCGGCGCGATCGTGCCCGGCGGCAACTTCGGCGTGCTCGGCTCCTACGGCGCGGTCACCGGCGGGGGAATGGGCACCGTCACCGCGATCTGCCACGGCAAGGCGCTGGCCTTCGGGCATTCGGCCTTCTGGACGGGGGCGACCCGGCTGATCGCGACCGACGGCCACGCTCTGGCGGTGGTCCCCGACCCGGTCTTCGGGGCGTTCAAGCTGGCCAACTTCGGCGATGTCGCCGGCACGCTCACCCAGGACCGCCTCACCGGGATCGTCGCCGAGCTGGGCGCCGGACCGGCGGTGACGCCGGTGGTGTCGCGGACCACCGCCGGCGGCCGGACCCGCACCGATACCACTTACTTCGCCAATGGGGAGGAAGCGCCCGCCATCGCCGGGCTTCACCTCATGAGCGCCCTGGACCTGGCCCGTGACCGGTTCGCGGGCGGGAGCGTGACGGCCACCTGGACGGTGCGCGGCACCGTGGCCGGCAAGCCCTGGGAGATCACCCTGCCCAACCGCTACAGCGACCGCACGGACGTCAGCGAGGCGGCAGGGCTGGAAAGCGCCGCCCTGATCGGTGTCCTGGCCGACAGCCCCTACGCCGGGGTGCGCCTGACCGACCTGCGGCTGAACGTCACCGACCGCGGCGAGTACGGCCGGTACACCGTCGCCAAGCTGCTGGTGAAGCGCAACGGCAAGTGGACGGCGCTCAAGCCCGGCGGGGTGCTGCGGGCCACCGCCGGCAGGCAGGTGAAGGTCCGCATCAGGCTGACCGCCGCCCGGAGCCCCGTCAAGACGGTGGCCCTGACCTTCAAGGTCCCCAAGAAGGCCAAGGGCACCACCGGCAGGCTGTCGGTCAAGGGCGGACTGGCCCCCGCCGAAGAGGGTTTTGAGTGCTACCTCAACCCCGAGGAGTGCGGCGAGCAGATCGCCGCCGGCAGCTTCGCCGACCTGCTGAAGAAGCTGAAGGCCAAGCCGCGCAACGACCACCTGGTCGGCCGCCTGGTGCTCGGCTCCGGCAAGTCCAAGGTCGTGGTGGGCAACCGCAGGCTGCTGGACAAGATCGTGGGCGGCGAGATCTCGCTGCGGGTGCGGGTCCGCTGATCCGCATCGCCTTCCCTCCGGCCGTTCCGCTCTCCCGGCGGGACGGCCGGATTTTTCTCGCTCCGGCTTGACCCTCACGCAACGTCAGGCCCGAGCCTGGATCGCGGAAGGAGGGAATCCGATGGGTGGATACTCGGTCGGGCATGTGGCCAGGGCCGCCAAGGTGACCGTGCGGACGCTGCACCACTATGACCGGATCGGGCTGCTGAGGCCGAGCGGGCGGACCGCCGGCGGCTACCGCCGCTACAGCGACGCCGACCTGGAGCGGCTCCAGCAGATCTTGTTCTACCGGGAGCTCGGATTCCCGTTGGAGGAGATCGCCGAGATCCTCGACGACCCGAGGGCCGACCCGATGACGCACCTGCGCCGCCAGCGCGACCTGCTGGTGGGACGGATCGACCGGCTGCGCGCGATGGTCACGGCGATCGAACACGCCATGGAGGCGAGAAGAATGGGAATCTCGCTCACCCCCGAGGAGCGGTTCGAGGTCTTCGGCGACTTCGACCCCGAGGCGCACGCCGAGGAGGCCGCCGAGCGCTGGGGCGGCTACGACGCCTACCAGGCCTCGCAGCGCCGCACCGCCGCCTACACCAAGGCCGACTGGCAGCGCATCAAGGACGAGCAGGAGGCGATCTTGCGGGAGTTCGCCGCGGCGATGGCCGACGGCGCGCCGGCCACCGGCGAGCGGGCGATGGACCTGGCCGAGCGGCACCGCCGCAGCATCAGCGACAACTTCTACGAGTGCACCCCGCAGATGCACCGCGGGCTGGCCGAGCTCTACGTCGGCGACCCCCGCTTCACCGCCACCTACGAGCAGGTCGCCGAGGGCCTGGCGCAGTACGTCCACGACGCGGTCATCGCCAACGCCGACCGCAGCGAGGGCTGACATCCGGCCCGTGCGCGGGGACGCTCCCCGCACCCTCCGGCCGGGGCGGACGGTCATGCGGCCGAACGCCCCGGCGCCGTCGCGGCGCGGCTCAGCCGATGGTGTGGCCGCCGCTGACGACGATCCGTTCCCCGGTGATGTAGGCGGCCTCCTCCGAGGCCAGGAACGCCACGGCGGCGGCCACGTCCTCGGGCCTGCCGATCCTGCCCAGCGGCACGCCGGCGGTGTAGCCGGCCAGCTCCTCGGCGGTGGCGTCGGCGTGCCGCTCCACCGGGATCCAGCCGGGCGCCACCATGTTGACGGTGATCCCGAACGGGCCCAGCTCCCGCGCCCAGCACCGGGTCAGCCCGATCTGGGCGGCCTTGGCGGCGGTGTAGGCCGAGTACTCCGGCAGGGCCCGTTCGAACACGTCCGAGCCGATCTGGATGATCCGCCCGCCGCCGCGGGCCTTCATGCCGGGCAGCACCGCCTGGGCCAGCAGAGTCGGGCTTTTGACGAAGAACTCCAGCTGGTCCAGGTGGTCCCGCCAGGTCAGCTTCTCCAACGGGATCTCCGGCTGCGGCCCGGTGGCGTTGGCCACCAGCACCGCGATGCGCCCCAGCCGTTCGGTCACCTCCGCCACCAGGGCGGTGACCTGCTCTTCGTCGGTGACGTCGGCGCGGAAGGCCGCGGCGGTGCCGCCCGCCGCGCGGATGTCGCCGGCCACCCGCTCGGCCCCTGCAGCGTCGGAGCGGTAGTTGACCGCCACCGCCCACCCGGCGGCGCCCAGCCGCCGTGCGATCGCCGCGCCCAGCCCGCGGGAGGCCCCGGTGACCAGGGCCACGTCCCTGCCCGTTGTCGCGTCCACGACCAAGATCTAAGGGCACTGCGCCAGGGGCGGGCAATAGCGGAATTTACGGCTATATGGGTCGGTGCCGGCGTCGGGTCTCCGTTTCCCCGCCGAGGGAAGCCGCGACCTGGGACGACGCGGGCGCCGCCGGAGCCCCGTTCTCAGACCTTGCGGTCCCATGGCGGAAGGCTCATCGCCGCTGCGGGCGGCCGTTCCCGCCGGGCCCGGTTTGTCCCCGGACGTGCCGGGTAAAGCGGGCCGCGAACCGCAGGAGGGCGTCATGGAGTACGAGGCGAGCCGCACGATGCCGGCTGAAAGCAGGATCGTCTTCGACATCGCCGCCGACGTCGCGGCGATGAATCAGTGGCTGCCGGAGGAGGTCCGGGTGCACGAGGTCGCCCCGGGGCTGGCCGAGGCCGCAGGCAGCCTCGTCGATGTGCGCGAGGAACGCGACGGCATGCTGCTGGGCGCCCCCGAGCGGCTGCGGCTGGAGTGGGGCAGCCGGGACGGCCCGGACTACACCGGGTGGCTGCAGGTCACCGACCAGGGGGCGGGGACCAGCGAAGTGGTCGTCCACCTGTCTTTCCGCGGCCACCGCCCATCCGGCGAGGACGCCGGGCCAAACCGGGACGTCATGCAGCGGATGCTGGAGGACTCCCTGGAACGGCTCGCCGAGGAGGTCGGCCGCCGGGTGACCCAGCCGGGCTCCTGACCCGCCCCGGCAGGGGGCTCAGCCCAGCCGGTGCTCCTGGGACTCGACCTCCCGGCGCAGCTCCTCGGGGAACTTGCGGGTGTCGCGGGGCTGCACGTACGGCTCCCGGTCCGGTGGAAGACCCCGGGCGATGGCCCGCGCCCGCTGGAGTTCGGCGTTGAGCTCCACTCCCAGCAGCAGCGCGATATTGCTGATCCACAGCCAGACCAGGAAGATGATCACCCCGGCCAGGCTGCCGTAGGTCTTGTTGTAGCTGCCGAAGTTGGCCACGTAGAACGCAAAGCCCACCGAGGCCAGCAGCCACACCGCCAGCGCCAGCAGCCCGCCGGGCGTGACCCACGTGAAGCCGCGCTTGGCGTTGGGCGAGGCCCAGTACAGCAGCGCGAACAGGAAGGCGATCGCCACCAGCAGCACCGGCCACTTGGCGATGTTCCAGACCGTCACCGCCGCATCGCCCAGCCCCAGCAGGTCTCCGGCCTTGCGGGCCAGCGGCCCGGAGATCACCACCGCGATGGCCGAGGCCGACAGCAGCGTCAGCGACACCAGCGTCACCGCGATCCGGATCGGCAGGGTCTTCCAGATCGGCCGGCCCTCCGGCAGGTCGTAGATCGCGTTGGAGGCCCGCATGAAGGCGGCCACATACCCCGAGGCCGACCACACCGCCGCCACCAGGCCGATCACCGCCACCAGCCCGGCGGCGCCCGCCCCGCGCTGCAGCTCGGTCAGCGCGGTGGCCAGCACGTCGCGCACCGCGCCGGGCGCCAGGTCCCCGACGTTCCGGATGATCGACTCCGACAGCGAGGCGCCGCCCAGCCCGATCAGCGAGATGATCACCAGCATCGCCGGGAAGATCGACAGCACCGCGTAGTAGGTCAGCGCCGCCGCCCAGTCGGTGAGATTGTCCTCCTTGAACTCCCGGAACGTCCGCTTGAGCAGGTCCTTCCAGGAGGTTCGCGCCAGCGTTCCGGGCGAGGGATGCTCCTCGCGCCGGACACCGGACGCCTGCTCGCCGCCCTCCGGCCGCGGGGAGTCCCCCTGCGATTGCAGGGTGCCCTGCTCTGGTTGTGGGGCGTCTTGTTCCGGTTGTGAAGCGCCCTGTTCTGGCTGCAGGGCATCCCGCTTTGGCTGTGAGGCTTCCTGCTCTGCTCGTGGGGCGTTCTGCTCCGGTTGTGAAGTGCCCTGTTCTGGCCGCAGGACGTCCCGCTTCGGTTGTGAGGCGCCTTGCTCTGGTTGCGGAGCGTCCCGCTCTGGCTGGGAGGTGCCCTGTTCGGGCCGGGGGACGTCCTCTTCCGAGGGAGCGCGGGCGTTGCGTCCCTTGAGGTGCTTGTCCGCCCAGGTTTTGACGCGGCCGCTCATGGTCCCACCTCCGCCGGTTCCCGGCGGCGCTCGGCGGCCCGGCGCATGCTCTTGGCACTGGCCCGTTTGGTGGCCCCCTTGACCATCCCGGTGATCGCCCCGTGCACCGCCGCCGCGGCCAGCACCTCGATCCAGCCCCGGCTCAGGTCCTCGGCGTCGGGCGCCCGGTCCTCACCGGCGGCCAGTTTCCAGACCCGCTTGAACAGCATCCCGGCCAGCACGCTCCCCAGCACGCTGGTGATCAGCGACAGCACCTTGTACATCGGTCACTCACCTCGCCTGCGGCCGCATCGACGGCCCGGCATTGCCGTTCCCCGCGACACCGCCTTAAACCCGCGGCGGGCGGCCGGATACGCGTTCCGGGCGAGGGCTCCTGCGAGGCACCGCAGGCAGCGGCGTACGGTGTGCCTTGCGGACGAGTCGCCGAAGGCCCCACCGGCAAAAAGTCCGGAGCGGGGTGGTGGCCTGGACGCGCCCCTATCGTCCCGTCGAACCGAGGGAGCCGATGTCCTCCTTGCTGTTGTCCCGTCGCGACCTCGACTTTCTGCTGCACGAGTGGCTCGACGTCACCCGCCTGACCGCCCGCAAGCGTTTCGCCGAGCACTCCCGGGAGACCTTCGATGCGGTGCTGGAGCTCGGTGAGCGGATCGCCACCGACCACTTCGCCCCGCACAACAAGCTCGCCGACGCCCACGAGCCGCACCTGGACGCCGACGGCAGGGTGGTGATGATCCCGGAGGTGAAGCGGGCGCTGCGGGTCTTCGCCGAGGCGGGCCTGCTGGCCGGGGAGCTGGACGAGTCGCTGGGCGGGATGCAGCTGCCCACCGTGGTGTCCAAGGCGGTGCTGGCCTGGTTCCAGGCGGCCAACGTCGGCACCGCCGCCTACCCCTTCCTCACCATCGCCAACGCCAACCTGCTGGTCGAGTACGGCACCCCCGAGCAGGTGGACACCTGGGTGCGGCCGATGGCGGCCGGGCGGTTCCTGGGCACCATGTGCCTGTCGGAGCCGCAGGCCGGCTCGTCCCTGGCCGACATCGCCACCCGCGCCGAGCCGCAGCCGGACGGCACCTACCGCCTCTACGGCACCAAGATGTGGATCTCGGCCGGCGAGCACGAGCTGAGCGAGAACATCGTCCACCTGGTGCTGGCCAAGATCCCCGGCGGGCCGCCCGGGGTGAAGGGCATCTCGCTGTTCATCGTCCCCAAGGTGCTGGTGAACGCCGACGGCTCGCTGGGGGAGCGCAACGACATCGCCCTGGTGGGCCTCAACCACAAGATGGGTTATCGCGGCACCGTCAACACGGTGCTGAACTTCGGGGAGGGCGCCCACACCCCCGGCGGCGCGCCCGGCGCTGTGGGGTACCTGGTCGGCGAGCCCCACAAGGGGCTGTCGTACATGTTCCACATGATGAACGAGGCGCGCATCGGGGTCGGCCTGGGCGCCGCCGCGCTGGGCTACACCGGCTACCTGCACTCCCTGGAGTACGCCAAGGTCCGCCTGCAGGGCCGTCCGCCCGCCGCCAAGGACCCCGCGCTCCCGCCGGTGCCGCTGATCGAGCACGCCGACGTGCGGCGGATGCTGCTGGCCCAGAAGGCCTACGTCGAGGGCGCCCTGGCCTTGGGCCTGTACTGCAGCCTGCTGGTGGACGACAGCAAGACCGCCGAGGACGCGGTGGCCCGCGACCGGGCCGCGCTGCTGCTGGACGTGCTCACCCCGATCGCCAAGAGCTGGCCGTCGCAGTGGTGCCTGGAGGCCAACTCCCTGGCCATTCAGGTGCACGGCGGGTACGGCTACACCCGCGAGTACAACGTGGAGCAGTTCTACCGGGACAACCGGCTCAACCCCATCCACGAGGGCACCCACGGCATCCAGGGGCTGGACCTGCTGGGCCGCAAGGTCGTCATGAAGAACGGCATGGGGCTGCGGGTGCTGGGCGAGACGATCTCGGCCACCGTCCAGTGCGCCATTGACCTGGGCGGCGAGACGGCCGAGATGGGCCGGGCGCTTCAGGACGCCTTCGAACGCCTGACCCTGGTCACGGCGCAGCTGTGGAGCGCGGGGGACCCGGCGGTCACGCTCGCCAACTCCTCGATCTACCTGGAGGCGGCCGGGCACATCGTGGTGGCCTGGATCTGGCTGGAGCAGGTGCTGGCCGCCCACGGCAAGGACGGCCCCTTCTATGCGGGCAAGCGGCAGGCGGCGCGGTACTTCTTCCGCTACGAGCTGCCCAAGACCGGCCCCCAGCTGGACCTGCTGGGCTCCCTGGACCGCACCACGCTGGAGATGGACCCCTCCTGGTTCTGAGCGGTCCGTCCGCCTGGAAGGCCCCTGCCGTCCGGACGGCGGGGGCACGGGCCGGTCACCGGCGACGAAAGAGCCTTGTCAGCACACAAGGGAGGGGAACCGATGAGCACGGCCGAGGAGCAGCCGGTCCTGCTGGAGATCGACCGGGGGATCGCCACGATCACGCTGAACGCCCCGGCCCGCCGCAACGCCCTGTCGGCGGCGGTGCGCACCGCGCTGGCCGAACGCCTGGCCGAGGCGGGCGCCGACGCCGGGGTGCGGGCGGTGGTGCTGACCGGCGCGGGCACGGTGTTCTGCGCCGGCGCCGACCTGAAGGAGATCGAATCCGGGGTGAGCGGCGGCCCGTCCATCCCCGAGCTGCTGACGGCCATCTTGGAGCTGCCCAAGCCGGTGGTGGCCAGCCTCAACGGCCCGGCCCGGGCCGGCGGGCTGGGCCTGGTGGCCGCCTGCGACCTGGCGGTGGCCCCCGACGATGTCACCTTCTCTTTCACCGAGGTCCGCATCGGTGTGGTGCCCGCCATGATCGCGGTGGTGTGCCGGGAGCGGATGGACCCCCGCGCCATGCAGCGCTACATGCTCACCGGGGAGACCTTCGACGCCGCCGAGGCCGCGCGCAGCGGCCTGATCACCGCCTGCTGCCCCCGGGAGGAGCTGGCGGAGACGGTCGAGGGGCTGCTGGCGGGTTTCCGGGCCGCCGAACCGGCCGCGCTGGCCCGCACCAAACGGCTGCTGGCCGAGCTGAACGGCATGCCGCGCGATGAGGCGTTCGTGCTGGCCGAGCAGGTCTCGGCGGAGTTCTTCGCCAGCCCCCAGGCGGCCGAGGGACGCCGCGCCTTCTTCGAAAAGCGCCCGCCGAGCTGGGCGCTGTAGCACTCCCGCAGGCCCCGGCGCGGCGGCTGCGCCGTGCCGGGACCTGCGGCCTGATGCAAGTGGCCTGACCAGCCGCCCGTCCTGCAACACCGGCGGCTTTCGCCGCAGCGGGAGGCCGCTGGACGGCTCAGCGAGGTTTTCTCAACGAGTCGGTGCCGCCGGGAACCGGCATCGGCTCGCAGGCCGGTGCATGAGCGCCGGTGAAGGCGGGACGGGCGGCATAGGGGCGGTCTGTGAAGGCCCGTGCCGCCGCTGCCGGGGGCGAGACATCCATTGGGAGCAGCGGCGCGGGCCTTCGCTCTGGTAGGGGGCGATACAGTGCGGTTCCCGCTTTATTTCGTTGAGAAAGTCTCAGAGCCTGGTCTGGCTACTGGTCGTACTTGCCGGACTTGATGTCCGTCAGCAGTTCAGCGAAAGCAGTAGGAGTGAATCGCAGCACCTCACCGTTCGGGTTCTTGGAGTCTCGTGCTGCCACCTCTCGCAGGGCACGAGCCAGTTCTACGCATGCTCCGCCGTTGCTGCTGCTACGGGAAGACTTGCGCCACTTCATTTCCATTGTTCTGCCACCTTCAGTATCAGCTTGACTGGTTCTCGGTGTGAGAGTGTTCCCGTTCTGAGAATGTCGAAGATGTGGTGTAGATGTATGACGTCTTCTCTGGTCGGTAGCCTCGCTACTGATTGAGATTTTCTCGACGATTGGTGTTGTCGGGAATCGGTATTGGATCGCTGGCCGGTGTATGAGCGTCGGTGAAGGCGGGGGTGGGTGGCATAGGGGCGGTCTGTGAAGGCCCGTGCCGCCGCTGCCGGGGGCGAGAGCGTCCATCGGGAGCAGCGGCGCGGGCCTCCGCTCTGGTGAGGGCGATACAGCGCAGTCCCCGCTTTATTTCGTTGAGAAACCTCAGAGTCCGGCCTAGCTACCGGTCGTACTTGCCGGACTTGATGTCCGTCAGCAGTGCGCTGAACGTGCCGGGCGTGAACTTCAGTGTTCCGCTATTGGGGTTCTTAGAATCCCGCACGAACATCGCACCCTTGGTGCGCGCCAGTTCTACGCAGTTACCACCGTTGGCTCCGCTGCGCGAGGACTTGTGCCACTTCAGTTCTCTGTCCACCGTTCTTCCGCCAATCTTTGGATTAGTTTGACAGACTCCGAGCCCGAGAGAGCTTCTGCTCTGAACTGTTCGAACATCCTGCGTAGGATGGCAACGTTTTCTGTTTCTGTGATCACGTCACCGTTTAGCTGGTTGTCTACATAGGCCGCCTCCCCTGCATCGAAACTTGCGATGACGAATGGTGCCAGGAATCCAGCGCATACTGAGGAGCTGAACGGGATGACCTGCACGACGATGTGATCACGCTCAGCCATCTTGGCTATGTGCATCAACTGGTCGTGCATGATCTTAGGCCCCCCTACGTTGTTCAGTAAAGCAGCCTCAGCGAGGAGGGCTACCAAAGTTGGAGGGTCGTCCTCTCTAGTGAGGATCTTCTGGCGCTCCAGCCGCGCCTTCAGCATCTCGTCGATCTCACCGAGATGCCTGGCCGCCTGGAAAACTGAGGTTGCGTACTCCTTTGTTTGGAGCAGTCCTGGGATGACGGTCGTTTCGAATGACAAGAGGGAGGTTGCCCGGCTCTCGACTGCTCGCCAGGCCGCCATCCACTCCATCGGGGTAGCGGCGTTGATCAGCTCCTTGCGGATCTGGAGCAGCACTCCTTTGGTGTCGAAGATCTTTTCCAGGGCTTCTAGATGATCAGGCTGAGGGATGCGGCGGCCGCGTTCCCAGGAGCGGACCAGGCTTTCGGAGACGAAGACCATTTTGGCCAACTGCTCCCGGTTCATCCCTTTTGCCTGGCGCAGCCGCATGATTTCCTGCGCCAGGAACATTCGCGGTGACAGTGTCGCCATGGGGGGTACAGCTCCGCACAGGTGGGGGGGTCGGCCTTGTCCGGCCGACGCGCCTATGTTTTCCGCCCTCAATCGTAAGCCGTATCGCCACTCTTGACGAGCAGGAATTCACAGCTCGTAACAAGAGGTCAAGAGAAATGATCATTCTCGGTGACGCGATGCGCCCCCGCCACGCCTACCGGCGTCCGCACCGCACCATTCCGGCCGCACATCCCACACAACCATTCCGCCCCAGTGGCCCAACCTCGCCCCACCGACCACGACCGCTGACGACGGCTCTCACCCCTTCAACCGAAAACCCGCCCCACTCAGGCCCTTCACCCGCCCTTCACCCGGCCTCCGCTCTCTTCTGCTCAACGTCTGCCCTGCTTTCCCCAGCTCCCGCCCTGCCCTGTTTGGGACCTGTCTGCCCCCGCCGCTTCTCCACCTGGCCGCACCGCCCATCCCGCCAGGAGAAACCGCCCCACCACATCTCAGCGGCACCCGCCATCACCCCGACCGAGACGACCACCCCAGGCGGCCGCTCATGACTCCGCCTCAGGAACCCCCACCGAGTCACGCCTCCGGCCGCGCCGCTCATCCCACCCAGCCCTCAGACCACCGCAACCCCGCTCCAGCCACCCGACCACAGACCGCACCCCACCATCCCGGTGACGCCCACCGGCATGCCCGGCCGTCCACGCCTCCGCCCCGGCGGCCGGAGCCGTCCAGCCTCGGTGATTGCACCGCCGAACGCGCCGTCTTCGTCCGCTACCTGCAGGCCGTCATCAACGTCTACGCCCCCTGGACCACCTCCCGGGTGATCAGCGACCGGGAACGCCGTTTCGCTCGTGATCGCGTCGCCAAGGCCCAAGACCTCCTGGACCGCTTTTCCGGACGCGCCCGGCACCCGCCCGCCGACGAGGAACCACCTAAGACCCATCGGCCTCCGCACTGATCACGAGCCCGTGGCGCTCGTGCCGCCGCGGCTTTCCGTGCTTCATCCACGCAATCCAGAAAGGAGTCCCATGCCGCTGCCCGTTGCCGCTTCCGTGCCGGTTGAGCCCGTCCCGTCCATGTACTGGCGGCGCGTCTTCCCCGGCCAGACCACCCAGGTCCGCGCCGCCAGAGCTTTCGCCGCCTGCCTGCTGGAGGGCTTCCCGGCCTTGGACGATGTGCTGCTGGTGCTGGATGAGCTGGCCGTCAACGCCCTGCGTCACACCCGCTCGGGCCGTGTCGGCGGCCGCTTCGTCGTGGAGGTCCGCCACAACCTCATCGGCGTGACCGTCTCCGTCACCGACCAGGGCGGCCCCACCGACCCGCGCATCCGCCCCGTCGCTGATGCCTGTGACCTGTCCGCCTTGGCCGAATCCGGCCGCGGCCTGCTCACCGTGGAGGCGCTGGCCACCGCCTGGTCCTGGACCGGCACGCCGTGTTCCCGAACCGTTCACGCCACCTTCGCCGCCCCGGCGGCCCACTGCTGAGACAGGCCACCGCGATGAGGAAACGGCACGGCCCCGGCCACCTGAGGAGGGGAGTGCGATGGCCGGGGCCGCCGACCGGCGGCAAGACCACGGCCCGGCCCGGTGGCGCATGCGGCAGGCGACCTGAGCCCGTAGCGGCGGCCGTGCCCTGGCCGCACCGCCCGGAGGTGTTCCACGGAGGGGAAAGACATCGAAGGCGAGCCCGGAGAGACGACCCGGGCACTGCATGAGTCCGGCCCCGGTGAGCGGCAGAGGTCGCGAACAGGGGCCGCATCGTCTCGGCCGCATGGCGACCCGGCAGTGGCCCACGCCGGGATACGGCCGGTCAGGCCGCCTGGATAGGTCCGGGTGAACGCGCCCGAGAAGACCTCAGTGAGCCTTGGCGGCCTTCTTGCCTTTGCCTTTCTTGTCGGATTTGCCGGACTTTTTCTTGCTCTTCTTGGGCTCCCCGGCCGAAAGGGAGGCGGCGTCCTTCTTCTTCTTCTTGGACTTCTTGCCCTTGGCCGGCTTGGGAAGAGGCTCGGGCTCCGGCAGGGGATCGGACTCGGAAAGCTCGATCGAGATGACGGCGGCGTGCCCGGCGACCCGGTCCTTGAAAGTCTGACCCGCCCGGAACCGGGGCGTCTCGGTGGGCGGGACCTCCACCGGCTCCCCGGTCCGGGGGTTGCGGGCGGTGCGCGCCGGACGGGAGAGCTTGTCGAAGGTGCCGAACCCGGTCACCAGCACCCGTTCCCCGGCCGTCACCCTGTCCATGATCGTCTCGAAGACGGCGTCCACATGGCGCCGGGCCACCGCGGGATCGCTGCCGGCGAGGGCCGCCACCGCCTCGATCAGCTCGGTTCTGTTCAACGGCAGCACCTTTCGACGTGGGGGCTTTCGATGGTCCCTTCCCCGCCGGGACGCCGTCGTGGCGCGGACGGCCGCGGGCACGAGCCCATCGAAACGGCCCGGCTGAAAAGGTCCAGTGCCGGTCAGGCTAGATCAGGCGGGCATTTCACGCCGACTTTCGTCGCCCCAGACGGCGATCTGTGACCGGAATGACGTTATTGAAGGGCTATAGGCGTTGAGAGGACGATAGCCGCCCGGCCCCGCCGCCCGGTTTTCGCCGGGCGGCGGAGCGGGACGTCACGGGACGGCGGTGATCCGGCCGGAACCGCCCTCGGGATAGTCCGCCGCGGTGATCCGGCCGCCGAGGTCATCGGTGAGGTAAGAGGCCAGCGCCTGCTGGTAGGTCAGCCCGACCGTGGTGAACGGCAGGCCGCGGAAGGGCCACTGGTCGCCGCCGCGGGCGCTGAAGTCGTTGGTGGCCACCGACAGGTCCGGCCCCGGCACCACCCGGCCGTTCTCGACGATCACGGTGCCGTCGTCCAGCACCACCGACCGGATCCGGCTGCCGGGGGTCAGCACGGTGCCGTCGTCATCGACCACCTGGGCGGTGCCGGAGGGGTCGTAGCTGAAACGGAAGCCCGCCACCTGCGCGAAGCGCCCGTCGGCGGCGGGGAGCCGGGAGACGGCGTTCTCCAGGATCTCCTTGAACTGGGCGCGCGGCACGTTCGGGACCACCGAGACGAAGTTGCCGAACGGGGCGATGGCGAAGGTGTCCAGCTCGGTGATGGGACCGGCGGGGATCAGGGTGTTGTTGCGGATGCCGCCGCCGTTCTGCAGGGCCACATCGGGCGGCTGAACCCCGTAGGCGGCGGCGTTCTTGCGCCCGGCGGCCAGCAGCGCGTCGGCCACCAGGTTGCCCAAATTGGTCTCCTGGGTGCGCACCCCGGGCTCGCGGCGGCCCTCCAGCGCCACCTCCGACTGGGCGACGACGTTGGCCGCCATGCCCTCCACGAAACGCGACACCGGCTCCACCACGGTCCGCTGGATCTTCGGGTCGGGGGCGACGGCATCCGGCGCCACCCCCGACACCCGCACCGGGCCGCTGGCCGGATCCACCGACAGCACCCGGCCGTGCGCATCGAAGTTGACCACCAGCCGGCCGACGTACTTGTAGTCGCCGGCGGTGGTCACCACCGGGACGTCCACCCCGGCCTTGTCCTTCAAGTGCAGCGGGTAGCGCAGCTTCTGGCCGGTCGCCGGGTCGGTGGAGACGGCGTCCCCGGGCACCAGCGGGGTGGTGTCGGAGGCCAGCAGCTCGTCCCCGCCGCCGGCGATCGCCACGTCCACGTTCCGCAGCAGCGGCACCAGCTCGCGGTCCTCGCCCAGCCCCTGCAGGTGGCTGATCAGGATGATCTTGTCGATGCCGCGCCGGGTCAGCCGGTCCACCTCGGCCTGGATCAGCTCGGCCACGTTCTGCAGCACCTTGACGCGGCGGGGGCTGGAGATGGAGGCCAGCGCGGGCGTGGTGGCGCCGACGACGCCGATCTTCTCGCCGCGCTCGGTGACCGTGGCCGACGCCACGATGGCGCCCTTGCGGGCCAGCTGGTTCAGCCGGGGCTCGTCGCCGACGTCGAGGTTGGCCGACAGGAACGGCGGCGGGTTCTTGCCGAAGCTTTCGATGAAGTCGGCCAGGACGTCGGGGCCGAAGTCGAACTCGTGGTTGCCGATCGCTATCGCGTCATAGCCGATGGCCTTGAGCGCCAGCGCGTCATAGAAGGGCACGCCCTTGCTCAGGCTGGCGGTGAACTCCGGGCCGGCCAGGAAGTTGTCCCCCGACGACAGCAGGACCACCCCGCGCCGGGCCGCCTGACCGGGGCCGGGTTTGCCGGAGGTGGCCTGTTTGCGCAGCTTGCCGACCAGCGTCGCAAAGCGCGCCACTCCGCCGAAGTCCTCCTGCCCGGGGACGCCGAGCAGCTTGGACTCCCCATCATTGTTGTGAAGAATTGTCAGCGTAAAGTCTGGTTTGTCGGGCTTGCCGTGGGGGACGGCCGCCGCGCCGGAGGCGAGCGGACCGGCCAGTGCCAAGGCGGCGACCATGCACGTCGCCGTCAGATGGCGTGGACGTAGATGCGACATCATCGAAACTCCCGAAGACGGGGGCTGCCGCGCGCATTTTAAAGACACGGTGACGTGCGGCGAATGATCAGAGGTTGCCAGGAAAATCCCGCATTGATCGTCAACTGCCGCATGGCAATCGGGTAAGGAACCTTTTCCAGCGCATGGCCTTGGGCGCCGAAGACGGAAGCCCTGACGGTATCCGAGGCCATCACGTTGCAGGTCACGGCACCGCCCCCGTCCCCACCTGTGGGAACGGCATGTTGAAAAGGCGCAGCGGAACGGCCCCGCACCGCCCGGCGCGGGGCCGTTTCACCGAAAGACGGCGATCGTCCTCGAAAACCGCGGCGTCACCGGCGCGTCGGTGAGCCGTCAGCGCCCGCCGACCGCGGCCGAGGCGTTGATGATGCCGTTGCCGTAGAAGCCGTTGCGCTTCTTGGAACCCTCACAGGTGTGGCTGGTGACCACCTCGGTGAAGGACCCGTCGGGCGACTGCACCTGCCGCCGGTAGGTGTAGGAGCCGCCCTTCGGGCAGGCCGTCGCGGTGGCGCTGGAGCGCAGGATCGACTCGGTGATGCGCGGGTCGAGGCCCAGGCCGCTGCGGTCGCGCTTGCCGTACCTGCTGACGATCAGCGCCGCCACCCCGGCCGCGTGCGGCGCGGCCATCGAGGTGCCCTGCAGCGACTGGTAGTAGGCGCACGTGCCGCCCTTGCAGCTGCGGATCACATACGGGACGTTGGGCGTGCCGTCGGCGTTCAGCTCGCCCCGCTGCCGGGCCAGCCGCTCCGGGTAGGCCGCCCAGATGCCGGCGTTGTGGTCGAGCTTGCCGTCGGCGGTGTCGTACTTGTCACCGCCGGGCGCCGCCACCGCGATGTAGCCGTTGCCGAAGCTGGAGTAGTACGCCTTGCGCTTGCTGGGGCCGGTCGCCGACACCGGGACGACCCCCTTGCCCTCGGACGGCATCGACACGCAGCTCGGCGGGATCTGCCGCTCGCGCGGGCTCTCCCCGGGCTCGGAGGCGTAGTTGGGGCTGGAGGTGTCGACGTAGGGCTTGGTGTAGTCGGCGGCCTGGTTGCCGGCGGCGGCGATCAGCGTCACGCCCCGGGCGCGGGCGTAGTCGAGCGCCCGCTGCGTCGCCTCGATGACGACCCGCTGCTCGGCCTGGTCGGCGGCCGAGTCGGCCGGGTTGTCGACGCAGTTGAACAGCCAGGGGTCCACGTAGAAGGACATGTTGACCACGTCGATGCCCACGTCGCCGGCGTAGGTCAGCGCGTCCACGGTCGCCTGCAGGAAGAAGTAGCCCGAGTCCTGCCCGGCGCGCAGGTTGACCAGGGACACCCGCGGGGCGACCCCGGCGATGCCCAGCCCGTTGCGCGGCGAGGCGATGGTGGAGGCCACGTGCGTGCCGTGGTCGTTGTCGTCCACGTCCGCCGGGTCCACGCAGCTGGGCACCTCGCACGGCCCGTCCACCTCGTTGCCGTTGGCGTCCACCGGGATGTCGGTGGTGAAGTTGCGGCTGAGGCGGCGGTTGAAGTTCGGGGCGATGTCGGGGTGCGAGCCGTCGATGCCGGTGTCGATGACGCCCACCAGCACCCGCCGGTCGCCCTCCTCCGCCTTGTGGGCGCCGGAGCCGGTGGCGCCGATCTGCTTCATGTCCCACTGCAGGTTCGCCAGCGGCTCCTCGCCGCGGGCGCCGCCCCGCGGGTCCTTGCGCCGCAGGATGTGACGGCCCTCCTTTTCGACGGAGAACCGCTCGTGGAGGCCGCGCACCGGCTTGGGGGCGTGCCCGATGACCCGGTTGACCGCGGCGCCCTCCAGCGCCGCCTGCCGCCGGGCCGCGGCGGCGAAGCCGGCGGCGGCCCGCACCGTCGCCACCCCCACCGCGGTGTTCTCCCGCAGGATCGTGCCGCCCGCCGCCTGCACGGCCGCGCGCGCCCGCTCGGCGGGAACCCCTTCCTTGTAGAGCACCACGTACTCGGTGGTCTGCTCGGTGACCTGCCGTGGTTTGGTCGGTCCCGCATGGGCGGGAAGCGCCAGCGACATCGCGGTGACGACGCCGGTCGCGGTGAGGACGACTCGCCGCACTGTCACACCTCCTAGCCGAGGGAGGAAATGCCTGCTTTGCACCTGACCGGGCGACGTTACTCATTCCCCCTTTTTGTTGACGACCCTCATGCAGATCACAAAATGGAACCTATTGTGTGAAGATGTCGGGTTATCGTGCCGTGTTGACCGCTTCCGTGGTGTTGAGTTACTGGGGGTATGAGATGTTCTTAGACTATTTTCCCTGGTAGATGGGCATTTGGTGGTGATGGGCGTGTGCGGCCGGCTCCTGCCCGGTGGGAGCTGAATTTCCGTTCATCGGCCAGTGGGCGGCTGCTCGCGCCTCTCTAGGGATCCGGTGGATTACCGGCGAAGTTGACCGACCCTTGAAGCTTCCGGGTGCGGAGTGCGGCACTGCGGCGCCCCTTGGGCGCCGGGCGGGCCGCCCCCGCAAACCACCCCGCATACCCGCCCGGCTCGCGGGTAGGGCACGCGGAGTCCGCGGCCCGTGCCCGTCCGATCATCCGCGGCGAGCGCAAGAGCGGGCCTTGGAAGTGGAGGGAAGCACCATGTCCGATGTCCCGCTTCCAGGCGGCTCCAGCCCGCCGGCGGGAACCGCCACGATCGCCAAGATCCTCGCCGTCCCCTTCGGCGCGGCCGCCCGGCTGCGGCACGCCCGCGCCGTCCACCCCCGGGGCCGCACCTACGCCGCGACGCTGCGGGTGACCGACACCGGCCTGGCGGACCTGCTGGGGGAGGAACGGCACGTCGTCGTCCGCCTCTCCAAGGCCACCGCGACCCCGGGCGGATTCCCCGACGTGCTGGGCGTCGCCTTCCGCGTGCCCGCCGACGCCGGGCCGGTGGACCTGCTGCTGGCCACCACCGGCTCCCGGCCCGGCCTGCGGCACCTGCTGCAGGTGCGCCGCTCCTTCGGCGACGCGGTCCACACCACGCTGCTGCCGTACTCGGTGCACGGGCGGATCCGGATGCTGGCGCTGCTGCCGGCCACCACCCGCCGCATCTCCTGCGACATGGCCACTTTGGACGCGGCGATCGCCACCGGGCCGCTGCCGTTCACCTTGGCGACGGCCTCGCTCACCGGCCCCTGGGAGCCCTGCGGGACGCTGGAGATCCACACCCCGCTGCCCGACGGCTCCCCCGACACCGACGCGTTCGATCCCGAGATCAACAACCTGCCCGCCCTGCACCCGGCCGGCCCGCTGCGGCGCTGGCGCCTGCTGGCCTACGCCGCCTCCCGCCACGGCCGCGGGCAGCCCTTCGCCGTCCCGCGCCCGGCTCCCCGCGTCCGGCCCATCAACCACCGGCGCCCCTACGCCTGGAAGTGACGGGCCGGGCCGCCGGCGTCAGGACGAGCCGGAGGCGCGCTCGCGCAGCTCCCGGCGCAGCAGCTTGCCGGTGACGGTCTTGGGCAGCTCCTTGAGGATCTCCACCTGACGCGGGTACTTGTAGGCGGCCATGCGCTCCTTGGCGAAGGCGATGAGCTCCTCGGCCGTGGCGCTGGTGCCGGGACGGAGACTGACGTAAGCCTTGACGGTCTCCCCCCGATAGGGATCGGGGACGCCCACCACGGCGGCCTCGCGGACGGCGGGATGCTCATACAGGACGTCCTCGACCTCCCGGGGCCAGATCTTGTAGCCGCCGGCGTTGATCTGGTCCTTCTTGCGGTCGACCAGGTAGAACCAGCCGCGGGAGTCCATGTAACCCACATCGCCGGTGCGCAGGGCGCCCCCGGGCAGGGCGTTCTCGGTCTCCTCCGGCTTGTTCCAGTAACCGGCCACCACCTGCGGGCCGGAGGTCACCAGTTCCCCGATCTCACCGGGCGGCAGATCCCGCCCGTCGTCATCGACCACCCGCACCACGGTGTTGTAGACCGGCACGCCCACCGACAGGGCGCCGGAGGCCGGATCCACCGGGGCGTCCGCCCCGAGCGGGACGGCATGAGAGGGGGAGGTGGTCTCGGTCAGCCCGTAGATGTTGTGGATGTAGTGGCCGAAGGCTGATTGGAACGCCTTGACGGTGCTGGGCGGGATGGGCGCGCCACCGGAATAGATCTTCGTCAGGCTGGCCAGCGCCTCCCGGTCGGCGTTCGGGGCGTTCATCAAGGCGATGAACACGGTGATCGAACCGACGGTGAAGGTGGCCCGCTCGGCCCGGACGGTCTCGATCGTCACCTGCGGGTCCAGCCGGTACATCAGCACCAGCGGCGCCCCGGTCAGCAGCCCTGCCGCGATGTGCCCGATCAGGCCGGTGATGTGGAACAGCGGAGCCACACCCAAGATCACATCGTCGGGCCCCAGGCCCACCCAGTCCCGGTAGGTGCGGGCGTTGAACACCACGTTGCGGTGGGTGTTCATCGCCCCCTTGGGCGGGCCGGTGGTGCCGGAGGTGTAGGTCAGGAACGCCACGTCCTCGGGCTTCAGCTCGACCGGGGCCGGGGTACGGCCGGAGAAACGCTCCAGCAGGCCGGCCATGTCGAGGGTGCCCTCGCAGGCGACCGGCTCCACCCCGCCCAGCACCCGGGGGTCGTTGCGGGTCTGGTACTCCAGCTCGGACGTGGTGATCACGGTGCGCACCGCGGTGTCACCGACGACCTTGCCCGCCACGTCCCGGTACAGGCCCTGCAGGCACACCAGCACCGTGGCGCCGCAGTCGTTCAGCAGCTCCCGCAGCTCCCGCTCCCGGTTCATCGGGTTGACCGACACCGCGATGCCGCCGGCCTTCCAGATCCCCAACTGGGCGATCACGAACTGCGGGACGTTCTGCAGGTACAGCGCCGCCCGGTCGCCGGGGGCGAACCCGTGCTCGGCCAGCGCCACGGCGAAGGCGTCGCTGAGCGCGTCCAGCTCGGCGAAGGTGATCCGGCCGTCGAAGTAGCGCAGCGCGTCCCCATCGGGATTGCGCGCGACGGTGGCCTTGAACATCGCCACCGTGTTGGCGTACTCGGGCTCGATGTCGGCGGGCTGTCCCGGCGGGTACAGCGCCAGCCAGGGCCGCTGGTCGTAAACGCTCATCGAATCGCCACCGGGTTGACCGGAGCGCCGGTGCCGCCCACGATCTTCAGCGGCGCCGCCACGTACAGGAAGCTCCACCGGCCGTCGGCGGCGCAGGCGTCGGCCAGGTCGTCCAGCCAGGCGATCTCGGTCAGCGCCACGCCCAGGTTGCGCATCAGCGCGCAGTGCAGCGGCAGCGCCACCCCGGTGTTGGGCTCGTAGGTGACCTCGTTGGCGATGGTGTCGGTGACCAGGTTGGGGATCTCCCGCTGCTGGAACCACTCCACCAGTTCCCGCGAGTAGGTCAGGCCCGGCTCGTTGAAGTCCTTGTAGAACTCCTCCCGGTCGGTGAGCTGGTACCAGTACTTCAGCCAGCCGGTGCGGATGCACAAGATGTCGTGCGGCTCGATGGTCACCCCCTGGGCCTGCGCGGCGGCCTCCAGGTCGGTGTGATCGAACGTCTCGCCCTTCTCCAGCCACGGCTTGCCCCGGTGGCGGGCCATGTCGATGAGCACCCCGCGGCCCACCACGCCCTTTTCGGCGATCGGCAGCACCGACGCCTTCTTCATCTGCCCGACCGTGGTGCGGGCGTCATAGCCGTTCCACAGCTTGCCGTCGTACCACAGGTGGCCGAGCGCGTCGTATTGCGTGGAGCCCTGCAGGAAGATCTGCGCGGTGTCGTCGGAGTAGTGCAGCCCGCCGGGGTATTGCGGCGCGTCGGGCTTGTCCCAGGAGGACTCGTCCAGCACGTTGCGGCGTTCCATGGGGGAGCGGCCGGGCCACAGCGGGTCGCCGGGAGGCTCGGTGCGCCCCATCTGGATCTGCAGGGTGAACACCTCGCCGCTGCGGACGTGCCGGATGCCCCGCAGCACCTCGCTCGCGTCCAGGTAATTCAGGCATCCCAACTCGTCGTCGGGACCCCACTTGCCCCAGTTGGACGGGGCGTCCTCACCGAGGAGCTCGCGCATGGCGGGGGCTTCGGACATCGTCGTCTCCTCCCGTTCGGCCGGGCGGAACGCCCGGCGGACGAGCCAACAAGCGCTACCCGGTCAACATATGAGCGGCTCCTGTAGATATGTCACTGAAAGAAGTAATTAATGCTTTACATTCGGTGAGGTTTGCGCACGCCGGGGCGCGCCCGGGGTCAGCGGACGTTCCCGTAGGCGTCGAGCAGGGCCTCCACGGTCACCTTGGCGCCGTCCATGTCCGCATAGCGGGCGGCGGCCGACTCGATCTCCGCCAGCTGGCCGGTCGCGGCCCGGGAGGGCACCCCGTAGACGGCGCGCACCCGCTCGCAGGCGATGCCCAGCGCCATCCGGCTGCGCTCCACGAACTCTTTGAGGGGGTAGGCGGTGCCGGGGGTGGAGAAGTCCTCGACGATGGTCGAGGGCGAGTAACAGCGCTGCACCACACCGTCCGGCCAGCAGACCTGGAAGTACATCTCCGGCATGCCCACCTCCCGACAGCAAGCCCCTCCCGCGCACGCGCCGGGCCTCTTGCCGCTGCGCACCTCACGCCCTGACCGCATACTTCAGCGGCCGTGCATTACCGGACGGCGGCATCGGCAATAAGCGCCCGTTTCCGAACGCTCACACCTCGCCGCCCGCGCCCTGCGCACGGGGCCGGACCGCAGGCCGCCGTTCGGGCCGCACGGGCGCGGGTAGGTTGCCGGTTGTCGCGATCATTTGTGATCTGGGGGCATTTCGCCGAGATCACCGGGGGTGAGGACGTGCGGGTGATCTCCGAATCGCAACTGGCGGCCGTGCTGGCCGGCTTGCCGGACGACCCCCGCGTGGTGGCCGGCGGCAACTTCGCCACCCCCGACCGGGCGCTGCGGATCCTCGACGAGACGGTGGCGCGGTACCGGCTGTTCATGCTGAACGCCCAAAAAGGCGTGCCGGACCGCGACGGCGTGGTGCTGGAGACGCCGTTCGTGGGGGCCGGGATGCGCGGCCGCGAAGGGCTGCGCTACTTCCCCTGCCGGCTGTCGCTGGTGCCGAACCTGCTGAAGGAGACGCTGCCGCCGGACGTGGTGCTGATCCAGACCACCGTCCCGGCGAGCGGGGCGGTCTCCCTCGGCATCGAGGTCAACATCCTGCCCGCCGCGATCGAGGCGGTGCGCGAACGCGGCGGGCTGGTCATCGCCCAGTTCAACCCCCGGATGCCGTTCACCTACGGGGACGCGGTGCTGCCCGCCGACGAGATCGACTACGCCATCGAGGCCGACCGGCCACTGGCCGCCCCCGAGCCCCGGCCCCGCACCGGGGTCGCCCGGCGGATCGGCCAGCGGGTCGCCTCGCTGATCCCGCCGGAGGCCACGCTGCAGCTGGGCATCGGCGCGATCCCGGACGCGGTGCTGGACTCCCTGCGCGGACGCACGGGCCTTGCGGTGTGGTCGGAGATGTTCAGCGACGGGGTGCTCGCCCTGGAACGCGCCGGCGCCCTGCGCCCCGACACCCCGATCACCGCGTCCTTCGCCTTCGGCTCCCCGGAGCTGTATGCGTGGATGCACCGCAACCGCCGGGTGCGGATGCTGCGCACCGAAAAGACCAACGACCCGGCCCTGATCGCCCGGCGGCCCCGCCTGGTGTCGGTGAACTCCGCGCTCCAGGTGGATCTGTACGCGCAGGCCAACGCCGCCCGGGTGCGCGGAATGATCTACTCCGGTTTCGGCGGGCAGACCGACTTCGTGGTGGGGGCGCTGCACTCGCCCGGCGGCCGGGCGATCATCGCGCTGCCGTCCTGGCACCCCAAGGCCGAGGTGTCCACCGTCATCCCGCGCCTGGCCGGGCCGGTCACCTCCTTCCAGCACAGCTTCATCGTCAGCGAGCAGGGCACCGCCGCGATCTGGGGGCACGACGCCAGTGAGCAGGCCCGGCAGATCATCGACCACGTGGCGCACCCGTCGGTGCGCGACGGGCTGCGCGAGGCCGGGCGCGAACTCGGCTTCCACCTGCCGTAGACCCTGGTCGGCACCGGTGCGGCGGGGAGTGGACCCGGGTGATGTCGCGCAGCGCGATGCCGCTTCCCGCACATGGGCGCCGGTGTCCCCGACTGTCAGGTTCTGCAAGGTGATGTCCCCGGGGGCGGGAAGCTTTCATTGTTCTTTCATATAGTCCCGGGATCAGGGATTTATCTGATTGTATGGCGTGCATGTTTCAATGAGGCTTCTATGGCGATGTCGGATCTTTGTGTATAACGCGGGATCTCTCGTTTTCGGATCCCGCCGAGGTGTGTCGAAAAAGTGTGATCCCCGGGTCGGGGAACCGAAAAAGATTTAAAGGCCGCGTCGATCGGCCGACGGCGGACGGCATGCCGGTATCGTGCCATCTGCTCGTGTTTTCATTCCGGGCTGGATCGGGGGATATTGCGTGGCGCAACGGGCATTCGGCGGCAGAGGGGACAACGGGGCGAAGGCGGCCGTCGTGGCGTTCGCCGTGCTGCTGAGCGGATGCGCGACGGCCGGTACGGAGATCGAGCCGCGGCTGCGGGCGGCCCGCACCGGCGGCCTGCCCTCCTCCAAACGCTTCGACCTGACCGCCCCCTCCCGCGCCCTGTTTTTGAACAAACGGCTGAAATCCGGGCGGGTCATGCAGGGCTTCGGGTTCGACCCGCGCAACAAGCGGCTCTTCGTGGCCCAGCTCGTCGATGAGCCCTCCGCCGACGCAAGCGGCGACCTGGTGATCAATCGGCTGGATTTCTCCGGACGACGCACCGGCCACATGTACCTGAGGGGGTTCGGGCACGGCATATCCATCGGGGTGGAGCCCTCCGGCAAGAACACCTACCTGTGGGTCGAGGTCGATCCCGTCGGGGCGAGCGCCCGCGGCACCCGTCTGGCCCGGTTCAAGTTCGTCCACGGAAAGACGCTGACCGGCGACTCTCCGGCCCTTGCCAAATACCGGCCCATCCCGGGCATCAGGAGCGTCACGGCCGCCATCGACCCGGTCAACCGCCGCCTGGCCATGCGCTACCGCAAGAACGGCAGACGGCGAGTCGCCGTCTACAAACTGGCCGACATCAAAGCGCGCCGCTACCACAAGCGGCTGGTCGACGTCGCCCTCCCGCCTCAAAAAGGCGAAGTCTTCCAGGGCTATGCGCTTTACGGCAGGTACCTGTACACCTACTACGGAACCGCCTACGGCCCCGGCAACCCCAAGCCGGGCAACGCCAGGCTCTCCACCATCGACCTCAACACCGGCAAACGGATCGCCGGCCCCACCCTCACCAAGGCGGGCGCCTCCCTGCCCTACCGCGAACCGGAAGGCATGGCCGTCTACCGCACCGCCTCCGGCCAGATGCGCCTGTTCTTCGGTTTCGCCTCCGGCGACCTGGGCGAACGCCGGGCCAACCTCTTCTACAAGAACGTCCTGATCAAATAGGCCGCCTTCCGGCTCACGGCAGGCGCGCGCCCCCGCGCTGCCGGTGCGAAGGCCGGTCGGGATCGCGCTGCCGGCCGGTGGGCTGCGGGCGCTGCCCGGCGGGCGGCTGCTCCAGCAGCCGCCCCAGTTCGGCGTGGATGCTTTGCAGTTCCAGGCGGTGCCCGCCCGTCAGCGGCGGCCCTTCGCCGGCGACCGCGCTCACCAGGGCCAGCCGGTCCCCGATGTCGCCGATGGCGGCGGTCAGCAGCTCCCGCCGGAACCGGCGGGCCAGTTTGCGGCCGAAGTCGCCGCGGGCCAGCCGCTGGGCCAGGCCGGTGCTCCAGGCCTGCGCGGTCTCCGCCGTCGCGCCGTGCGCGAGCAGCGCCGGTGCCAGCCCGCGCACCACCGCGACGGCCAGCGCCGGGGTGGGCTTCCAAGCGGCGTCGCCCAGGCGCCGCAGGCAGGTGTCGAGGGACAGGCCGCGCCGGTAACCCGTGCAGAGCCGGTACACGACCGCTTCGGCCCCCTGAAGGGGAGGCAGCTCCTCTGCGATGGCCGCGGTGCCCCTGGACAGGTCGGCCGTCCGCCCGGGGGAGGGCGCGGAGCCGGGGAGCGGATCATCGCCGAGGTGCGCGGTGGACCCCGACAGCAGGGCGTCGGTCCACCTCGCCAGGGACGGGTCGGCGGAGCTCAAGGAACCCAGCCGTTCGGCCCAGTAGGGGAAGTCGCCGGCGGGGATCCGCCCGGTGGCCAGCATCTCCCCGAAAGGCCGCAGCACCAGGTGCAGCCGCCCGGACTCGGCCGCCCCCTCCAGCAGCACCGCCAGGCAGTCGCGTCCGGAGGCGTTCAGCCGCCAAAGCAGCTCGGGCGCCGGAGGCTGAGGATCTTCTGCGGCCAGCACCCTCCACAGCGCCAAGAGCGTTTCTGAGTCCCCGTGGGGAGCCGACGACAGCCAGCGCAGCCCTTCTGCGCTCCGGCCCCCGGCGCCGAGCCGGGCGATGAACGCGCACAATAGCAGGGGGTTCTCCAGGACGGCTCGCAGCGTGCGGGGATGCCCTCTGGTGTCACCGGAGACGAGCACGCTGTCGTGGACCAGCCGAGCGGCGTGCCGCGCCCCCGGCACCGCGGCCCTCTCCGGCCCGTCCGGCGGGGTGACCAGGGAGGCCAGGAAGTCGTCTCCGGTGCCGTACTGGTAGGCCAGCGGCAGGGCCTCGGTGATCCCGGTGCGCTCGCCCGACCACAGCAGCCGCCGGCATCTGCCGAGCAGCGCGGTCAGCAGCGTGGTGACGTCCTCATCGGCCAGTTCCCGCCACCACCGCTCGATGGTGGGCCAGTCCTGCGGCTCGGCCTTTTCGATCAGCCGGGCCAGGGCCCGGCACGCGGCCGCCCGGTGCTGGGCGTCCAGCAGGATCGGCTCGCAGTCGAACGAGGCGCGCAGCTCCTCCAGGTCCGCTTCCGCGCCCGGCACCTGGAAGGAGTGCGCCATCTCCTCCAGCGTCCGGACGGCGGGGCCGGGGTCGTCACAGGAGCGGGGGGCGGTGTCGGCGGCCAGCCTGCCGATCACCGCCGCGGCGCCGAGCCTCTCGACCGCCCTGCGCAGCGGGAGGAGATGCTCCTGCACGATGAGGGGATCGGGGGTGAGCCGCCCCGACCACGGCAGTTCCATGACGCCGTGGCCGGCGGCATGGCGGGCGAAGAACAACCGCAGCCGGTGCGGGGTGGCGCTGTTGGCCCAAGTGGTGGCGGTGAGCTTGGCGCGGTAGCCGTAGGGGAGCCAGGCCGTCACCTCGTCCAGGAAGCGCAGCCGTTCCTCCAGGGAGGCCTCCTCCGCCTGGGTGATGCACAGGCGCCGTCCCCGCACCAGCAAGGCGGCGGCCAGGGCGGGGTCCGGTTCGGCTTCCCAGGGCGTCCCGGGAACGGCGGCGGGGTCGAACGCGGGCGGATCGATGGTGATCAGCGGGCCGGTGCCGGCCTCGGGCAGTTCGACCCCGGACAGGTGCTCATAGAGGGTCGAGTAGGAGGAGCGGGCCTCGCCCAGGGCTTGGAAGGGAAAGAAGAAGAACCGCGTGGTGGACGCTTCCCACAGATGGCCGGGCTCCTGAGTCTGCAGGGCCAAACCCAGGTGAGGGACTTTGGAGACCTCCACCGTCCCGATGGTCAGCCGGGGCAGCGCCGCCTCCCCGTCCGGGGTGCCGGGGGAGAAGCGGGTGATGATCGTCTCGAAGTGGGAGGCACGCAGCCGTCCCTCGCTATGGGCGAGCACCGTGTACGCGCCGCCGGTCTCCGGGGAGATCCCCCACACCGCCCACTCGGCTTTGATCACTGCCATCGCTCCGCGTCCTCATCCGGCTCGAATCCGGAGCCGGCCCGCCGCAGGCCCCGGGACGGAAAGAAAGGCGGAATATTTCCCGGTGTCTGGGGCCATGGGTGGAAAAGGGTTCACTGCGCCGGCCCCTGAGCTGTCTCACCCTGGCCGCGTTTCAGCCGCCGCAGCAGCTTTCCGGAATCTGGGTTCTCCTTGGCGTGGGCGCCGCGGCCGCGGCCCCGCGAGCGCTTCTTGCCGAGCAGTTCATTGAGAGCCTTCACCAGGGATGCGACCTGCTGGTGATTTTTATCATCGTCGAACACCCGCCCCTTGGTGAAGGCATTGAGTTTCTGCAGGCGGCGGTTCTCATCGGACATCCGTTCCATGATCCTTCGCAGGTAGGCCCGCTGGAAGTCCGCCGCCGGCACGTTCGGTTCGAACCGTCCGGTGCTGAGGTATTCAATGAGAGCGTCCGCCCACTGCTGGCCGGTGATGCCGCTGCCGTGCCATTGCTGAATCCGAAGAGGCAGGCGTTCGACGACCTCTACCGCGACATCGGAATTGACGAGCAAGTGCTTTTGGGACAGCAGGGCGTAGGTGGTCTCCGGGTGCTCACTTCTTTGGAACATCTCCACGATGAAGTCGAGGGCCTGCTGAGCATGCTTCCTGTCCAGGGCGGGCGACTGTCCGGGCACGGCGGGAGGGGCGCCGTCTTGAGGCGGGAGGACCTGGGTCTTGTCCGGGGCGGAGCGCGAGGGCGCCTCTTGCCGCCACTCGGTGTCCCACGGCTCGTGAAGGCGACCATGCTCGAGGGCGTAGCGTATGGCCGGAACGCTCAACAGCCCGAGTTCGTCCAGCAACCGGCGCACGTCCTCGAACCGGTTCGGTCTGTCCTGCCATGATTGGTGGCGCAGGCAGTCGGCAAGCCCTTCGACCATCCGCTCCTTGTCGGCCCAGGGACGCTCCCAGGCAAAGGAGAAGGTTCCCTGGTAGTCCCTCCATTCCTGGGGGGGAACGTCCGTGATCCAGCGGGGTTGACGGTCCGCCGCCAGCAGCATGACGTCGACCGCCGCCTGAGTCACCGGATCCTTTGGCTCTAGCAGCCACAGCTCCTTGCCCCAGTGAACATTGTCGATGGGGCCGGTGTGCTGCTGGCGGATGAACCACTGGAGAAAGGCTTCGCCGACATAACGGAATTTGCGGCACTGATCGGCGATGTTCAGCATCAGCAGCAGGGAGCCGATGCCGTAGCCGGCCAGGAGCGCCACCTCGTCAATGGAGATGTCCTCGAAGTCGTGCGGGTCGGCCAGCCGGGTGACGAGCGTCCTGAGCTCTTCGGGGAGCCGGTCTTGGACCCAGACGAACGCGCTTTGAAACTCCGCCCCTCCGCTTCCGGCGAGCAGTTCGGCGATCAGCGCGAGCATGAGGGGGACGTCGCCGTCCAGGATCTGCTGGGTGTGCGGCAGGCCGGCGAGGTCATGCCCCGAACCGGTGAGGAGCAGGCGGGCCGCTCGGGCCAGCCGCCGGCCGGACGGCTCCGGCTGGGGAGGTCTCGGCCGGGCCCGGAGCACCTGCGCCAAGAAGTCGTCCACCTCGTGCCGGCGCAGGTGCGACAGCAGGTCGTACAGCGGGCGGTCCTCCTCCAGCCCCAGCGTCCGGTCGGACATGCCGACCACGGGTCCGTCCTCTTCCAGCCACAGCAGCCGGGAGATCATCCCGATCAAGGGCTGCCGCCACGGCTCCCATCCGGTGCGCTCAAGGACCTTCGGCAACCACCGGGTGACGCGGAGCAGGTCCTGCCGGTCCGGCTCCGGGAGGCGGAGGATCCCGCGCAGGCACGCCTCCGCCTCCTGGGGGGCCAGGTCGTCGCCGTCGAGCCAGTTCCGCAGCTCCTGCGGGGAGGCGGTGCCGTGCGGGAGCATCCGCCGCCGCTCCAGCCGGGCCTTGACCTTGTGCAGGGCGCGGACCGCTTCGCCGGCCTCGTCGAAACGGCGTGCCTCGGTCTCCTTGGCCAGATGCGCGATGACCTCGGCCGGGCCGTGCTCGTGCAGCAGCCGCCGCAGATCCCGCAGGTAGGCGTCCTGGGGGACGTCGATGTGCGGATGCCCCAGCCAGGGCAGATGGGTGGTCTGCGGGTCGGCGGAACGCCGGGAGAAAAACAGCCGCAGCTTGTGCTGGGTGGCGCTGTTGGCCCAGGTGGTCGCGGTGAGCTTGGCGCGGTAGCCGTACGGCAGCAGCGCGGCGGTGACGTCGAGATACCGCAGCCGGTCCTTGAACGAGGCCTGTTCGGCCTGGGTCAGGCAGACGCGCCTGCCCTGGAGCAGCGAGGAGAGAACGGCGGTGAGCACCGGATCGGCGGCGTCCGGCTCTTTCAGGTCCTTGGCTATGACCGCCGGGTCCAAGGGCCTGACCGAGACCTCGAACGGCTGACCGTGCCCGGTCTCGGGGAGGGGGAGCGCGGACAGCTCCTGGTAGAGGTCGCAATAGGAGACGGGCTGCTCGGCCAGCGACGCATAAGGGAAGGCGAAGAAACGGGTCGGCGCGATCTTGCGGCCGGCGCCGTCGTAGTTCTCTGAGATGTTCTGGATGGCCATCCCAAGGTAGGGCTGCTGGGCGACGTCCCACGCGCCGACGGTGACCCGGGGCAGCGCCTTGTCCCCATCGGGGGTGCCGGGGTGAAAACGGGTGATGATCGTTTTGAAATGGCTGGAACGGAGCCGGCCGTTGCTGCAGGACAGGAGGCCATAGTCGGTGGTGGCCCCCGGTTTTTCGCTCCACAGTGCCCATTCGACCGTGATCGTCGCCATGGCGTCGCGCTCCTATCGTCTGGTCACCTGACCAAGCCACAGCAAGGGCTCAAGGACGTTGATCGGGTGGATGTCGCCCCGGATCGTGTACTCCCCCGGCTGCGTCGGATGCGGGATCACATTCTGGAAACTGGAGGCCTGGAAACGGGTCGCCGTCGGGCTCAGGTAGAAACCCACCGCCGAGGTGGCGAAGTAACGCACCCGTTCCGGGGCGAAGGACGTCTTGATCGCGTCGTGGACCTGCAGGGCGCTGCGGGTCGGCGACAGGTGGCACAGCTCCCGGAACAGGTCCTCGGCCTTGTCCTCGCGGACCCGGGGGAACAGGTACGGGTCGTCGGGGTCGAAGGTGAGGTACCCCCGTCTGTGGGCGGTGTGGAAGACCTTGGGGGAGTCCAGTTTGGTGATGCAGACGGCCAGATAGTGGGGCAGGTGCCGGCCGGCGAGCCGGCCGTTTTGCATGCAGCGGTGGGTGACGTTCTGCAACGCCTGCTGGAAGTAGTGGAACTCGTCGCCGTCCTTGTTCTCCCGGAGCGGGTCGAACAGGTAGACGATGCCGTCGCATTCGGTGAGGTGGTTGACCAGCCTGTCGAACGCGTCGCCGGACTCGCCCACGCTCTCGGCGGGGTCGTCGAAGTCCAGCTCGATGTCTTCCAGCTCTTCGCTGATCTCCTCCGCCCGGTCCTTCTCCTTTCCCCTGAAGAGCCGTCCGGAGGCATCGATCAGATCCAGCTGGAAGTGCAGCGGGACGGACTCGGTGCGTTTGCGCCAGCGGTGTTTGACGACCCGCTCGGTCTCCCCCATGATCGTCCAGCTGTACTCCTGGATGCCCTCGGTCTTGCTGGGGAAGCGCCGTTCCTTGGTCAGGATCTGGGTGTTGTCGACCAGGAAGTCCACCGAGGGCTGGTCCACCCCGATGATGTTCCACTTGCCCTGGCTCTGGTTGGCCGCCACGTAAAGGGCGGCCAGGAAGGTGGTCTTGCCGCTGCTGGTGGCCCCCCACAGCCCGATCTTGGCCATCTTCGTCACGGGTGCGCCGGGGCGGTTCATCGCTTCAAGGCTCATGGTCACCTCAACCTTCGGAAACCGGCAGCGGGAAGGCCAGCCGGCCGGATTCGGGGACGACGATCTGCGTTTTGGCGGCGAGCCGGTGCGCGTCGGTGATGTCCAGCCGGAGCAGGGCGTCGCCGCCGATCCGCCGCCAGGCGGGTGTCAGATGCTCGGCGGAATCCAGCACGGCCACGCTCAGCAGCCCGGGGCGCTGCCGGATGCGGCGCAGCTGGGCCTGCCAGTCGTGTTCGTGCGGGCAGGACAGCAGCCCGCTGGGGTCCTCGCGCGGAGGGTGCGGCGGCCGCCGGCCGAAGGTCACCAGCACGACCTTGCGCCGGGGCGGGATCGTGGCCAGCCGTTTGGCGACCAGGTGCAGGGCGTCCTCGACCGGCGAGGCGGGGATGCGGTCGGAAGGGGCCGGACGCAGCCGTTCCAGAGCCTCCAGCGCGGTGGCGGGCCGGGTCAGCCACTTGCCCTGCAGCACCTTGGCCTGCTCGGCCTCCATGCGGAAGTCATGGCGGCCGTAGCCGATCACGGCCACCCGCAGCCGGTCGGTCTCCGGCAGCCGGCGGGCGGCCAGCTTGATGAAGTCGGCCGCCAGGCGGCGGCGGGCGGTCAGGCCGTCTTCGCACAGGTCCAGCAGGCAGATCAGGTCCAGTTCGGTGATCTGGGGGGCGAGCCGGTCGGGCAGCGTGGCCACCAGCGCCGACCAGGGCCGGTGCTCGGGGGTGACCCCGGCGGGTTCGAGGAAACGGATCCGGCCCTCTCCGGCGAGCACCGCGCGCAGCCGGTGCTCGCCTTCGCCCAGGTGCACGGAGCCGACCTGCAGTGCGCGGGGGCCGTCGTCCCGCCAGGCGACCACGGCCAGCACGATGCCGTCGGGATGGGGATGCACGCACCGGATGGTCAGGCTGCGCTCGGCGCCGGCCCGCTCGCCCCGGGAGAACAGCCGGATGCCGTCCAGGAACATCCGGCCGGTGCGCCGGTCCTTTCGGGCCACCACCAGTTCCAGGTGGTCGCGCAGCGGCAGGGCGGCCATCGCCTCGGCGATGAGCGCATCGACATCGGCCCCGTTCAGCCTGCTGACCGGGGTCTGGGCGCGGCCCTGCAGCAGCATGGTCAGCGCCCGCTCCGGCACCGGCCAGCCCGGTGCGGTGCACACCGGCAGGATCCGGGAACCCTCCAGCGGCGGCAGCCGCTGGGCCAGGGCGCGTTCCAGCCCCGCCCACAGCCTGACCCGGTCCACCCCGCCCAACCCCCCGGCGAGCCGGAACTGCAGCTCTTCGGCGGCCCCGCTCGCCAGCATGGGCACCAGGACCTGCCAGGGCACGGTGCGGCGCCGTCGCGCCTGCGGCAGGCCGAATCCGTCCACCCCGACGACGGTCACGGCGATCCCGTCCCGGCCGGCCTCGACGATGCTCAGCCGCCCGTCATCGAGGGCCTCGTCCAATGTCCGGCTGAGGCGGTCACGGAACTCCTCGGCGGAGTCGGTGTCGACGCGGGCCTGCCGGCGGGCCATCACCCACTCGGTGTCGCTGGGGCGCTTGCCGCGGATGTAGGGCAGGTCCTGGCCCTCTACGGGGGAGATGCGGGCGGCGGCGATCGCGTCGAACAGCCGCTGGGCGTCCTCTATGCGCTGTTCTTGGACCAGGGTGGGGGTGCCGGGGGGAGGGGGCTGCCAGCCGCACTCCTCGCACGGTTCGTCCTTTCCCGTGGGCGCGAAGCACACCGGGCAGGGGACCTGCTCATGACGAGGCATAGGGCGTCCTCATGCGCTGAGGCACTCACCGGGGAGTGCGGCTCGTACGGGAACGGCTCTGGGGTGCCGGCATCCACAGGGACATCGGGCTTCCGCCCGGCCGGGTGCGGCCCGGGCACCGAAGGCCCGCGCCCCGGGCCTCGGCCGGTCTGCGGGCTGGGGACGAGGGGCGCCTTGGGGCGGTGACCGCAGATCACCGCCGATGTTATGGGCGGTCCCCATGTCAGGGCATGTCAAAAGAGACCCGCCATATACGACCCGTGAGACCATACATAATCGGACATGTGATTGTAATTGCCCCCATGGGTCACCGCTCGTATCGACAGGCCTCTGAGTAGGGATGGTACAACGGGCTGACAGGCGGTTTTGAGTATTTTGACACATAGAGCACCTGATGTCGGTTTGTTCAGGTGTTGTGACCGGGCGTGTTCCGCCGCTGGTCGTTTCGGGGGTCGTGGCGGAGACGCTCCCGGATCCGTGCGGGACTTTGCGCGCCAAGGCTCTCTTTTTTGTGTCAATCCTCGCGTAGTCTCCGTTCAGGACATGATGCCGCCGAGTTCACCCGGACACCCTGGCCGCATTCGGACGGATGGACGATCAAAGGCCGACAACACGGGGGGAGTTGCTTGAAGAACATCCTGGTGTGGCTTTCCAGCGCTCGTGAGGACGTCCTGGAAGACAGCCCCGGCGACAGGCCCAAGTACATCGGCATCGGCAGCGCCATCGTGATCACCGGCACGATCGCCGGTGTCGCCATGACCTATGCCCTGGCCAGCGCGGTGAAGGCGTCGCTTTGGGTGGCCGTGCCCTTCGGCGTGGCCTGGGCGGTGGGCATCATGCTGCTGGACCGCTGGCTGGTGGCCACCATCCAGCGCGGCTCCTGGGTGCAGAACATCCTCACCACGGTGCCCCGGCTGCTGCTGGCCGTGCTGCTCGGCCTGGTGATCTCCACTCCCCTGGTGCTCCGCATCTTCGAGCCGGAGATCGTCGCGGAGATCTCCCGGATGCAGCAGGAGAAGGCCGACGCCTTCCAGCGGCAGCAGCGGGAAGGGGACGTCGGCAGGGACATCGCCGCGCTGACCGCCCAGCGCGATGAGCTGCAGAGGATCATCGCCAGCGGCGGCGACGCCCCCAGCGACCCGGAGGCCGACCCTGAGATCCGCGGTCTGCGCGCGCAGCTCAAGGAGGCCGAGACCGCCCGGGACGAGGCCGTCAAGAAGCTGGACTGCCAGCTGTATGGGCCGTGCAAGCCCACCGGGCCGGGGCCGCTCGCCGACGCCGCCCGCCGGGAGCTGAACCTCGCCGAGGCGCGGATCAAGACGATCGACGGTCAGATCGAAAAGCGCAAGCGGGAGCTGAACGCCAACGACGAGGCCAGCCGCGCCCAGCGGGTCGCCGACGCCAAGGCGGCGCTGCCCGGCGTGCAGCGCAGGCTGGAGGATCGCATCCGCCAGCAGGAGAGCCTGCGCCGGCAGTTCGAAGAGCGTCAGCGCAACGCAAACGGCCTGCTGGCCAGGATCGAGGCGCTGGACCGGCTGTCGGAGCGCGACAGCTCCATGGGGCGGGCCCACCGGCTGCTGATCCTGCTGTTCACCGCCATCGAGATCCTGCCGGTGCTGGTCAAGCTGCTGATGCTGTTCGCGCCGGAGAACAACTACGAGCGGATCCTCAAGGACAGGGAACGCGAGGAGCTCCTGCGCGCCCAGGTCAAGAGCCGCGCCGGCGCGGATGGGCAGGCCCTCAGCGATGACATCCTCAAGCTGTGGGGGATGCCCCCCGACCCACCGGGATCGGAAGGGGGAGAGGCGCCGCCCAAGCCGACCACCCCGATGCCCGACGGTCCGGCGCCGGCGCAGACAGGCGGCCGTCTTCCCGAGGAGGGCTACCCCTCGGAGGACTCCAGGCGGCTGATGGAGATGCCCGACGCCAACGTGCGCGGCTACGACGGTGAGCGGCTGGACTTCGGTGACGGCGCTTTCGAGGACGGCCGGCGGGACGACCTCGACGACTGGAAGGAGACGTCCCCGGGCGGCTGGGAGGAGGGAACCGCCGCCGACCGGAGGGCCGGCGCCGCCTCCGACGGGTGGAGCGACGATCCCGGCGACGACGAGGGCCGGAGGGCGGAGCCCGCTTCGGGGGCCTGGGACTCCGTTCCCTTCTCGGGCGGGCGAGAGGACGGCGCCGCCGGTTCCCCGCGGTCGGTGACCGACGATTTCGCCGATCCGCGGGCGGCCGCCGCGTCCGACTCCAGGCGACCGGACTCGTCCGGAGGCGACGAGGGGGACCGTCTGCTGAAGTTCGACGACTGAATCCCTCGCCCGCCGTGGCCGTCCGGCCCGGTGAACCCTTGCAACACGTGGTCTTGGGCGCCGAAGACGGGCCCGGGCGGTGTCCGAGGCCATGACATTGCAGGTCACGGCAGCTCGGGAGCGCGAGGAACGACGTGGGAGTGTCCAGGTGACGGGTCAGTTCGGCGGCGGCCGCTTCGACCGGATCCGCAAGCTCGGCGAAGGAGGCATGGGCAGTGTCTGGTTGGCCTGGGACCGCAAGCTGGAACGCAAGGTCGCCATCAAGCAGCTGCGCACCGATCTGCTGACCCCGCAGGGCAAGCCGCTGATCACCCCCGCCCGGGTGCTCCGGGAGGCACGGGCGATCTCCCGGCTGCAGCACCCCAACATCGTGCAGATCCTGGACCTCATCGAGGCGCCCGGCGAACCGCTGCTGATCATGGAGTATGTGGCCGGCGAGCCGCTGTCGGAGCTCATCGAGCGCCGGCCCGCCCTGACCGAGCTGCAGGCCGCCGAGATCGGGCTGGCCGTGCTGGACGCCCTCACCGCCGCGCACGCCCAGCAGGTGCTGCACCGCGACGTCAAACCGGGCAACATCCTGATCAAACGGGCCACCGTGCACAGGGAGACGCTGTCCCAGCGGGTCCGCTTGATCGACTTCGGCAACGCCGCCATCGAGGACTACCGGGTGACGACCAAGAGCATCCTGGTCGGCAGCCTGTGGTACATGGCTCCGGAGCGGTTCAACGGGCAGACCGGCGCGCCGTCCGACCTGTGGTCGCTGGGGGTGACGCTCTACCAGGCGGTGGAACGGCGGCTGCCGTTCCCGGGGGAGCAGATGCAGCAGGTCATCCACGCTCTGATCAACGAGGAGCCCGCTCCGCTGACGCCGGGGCGGCTGCTGGCCCCCGTGATCACCGGGCTGCTGGTCAAGGACCCCGACCGCCGGCTGGAGGCCGCGCAGGCCCGCGACATGCTCGTAGAGATCATCGAGACGGAGCGCGCCCGGCGGCGGCCGCGTCCCGTGCGGCCGGAGGGCGGGGGCGAGCCGCGGAGCACGCCTCACCCGCAGGGCACGGCGCCCGGGCCGCAGCGCCCCGCCCCGCCCCGAGAACCGGCCCCGTCGCAGCCCGAGTCGCCGCGGGGGTTCGCCGCGATCGTGGCGCACAGCCCGCAGGAGGCGGTGGCGCTGCTGCGGGAGCAGGGGCCGCGGACGGCCGCTCAGCGGCTGGACCGCTTGGCGGCGGGGTCGGATGAGGCCGTCACCGTGGTGCTCGGGGTGGGCGAGGAATTCGCCGGCGCGATGCTCGCCCACGCCCGTCCCGAAACCGCCGCGGCGGTGCTGGGGCGGATCCCCGGCGAGCAGGCCGCCCGGCTGCTGGCCGCCGTCCCGCCGGGGGCCACCGCCCCGATACTGGCGGCCTTCCCCACCGGTGATCCCGCCACGGCGCACCTGATGCGGGCACTGCCGGCGCGGGCCGCCGCCCGCATACTGAACGACCTGCCCTGGCAGCGAGTCGGTGAGCTGCTCAAACCGCTGTCACCGGCGCGCAGGGCGGAGATCTTGAGCGGGATGAGCCCTCGCCGGGCCGCCGCCGTCCTGGACCGCCTGCCGGCGGACGCGCAGCGGGCCGCCGCGCTCATCCAGCGGATCCCCGCCGACCGGGTCGGCGCGATCCTGGACCGGATGGACGCCCGGCGAGTGGCCCGCATCCTGCTGGTTCATCCCGACCGGGCGGCGCGCCTGCTGAAACTGATGGGCACGGCCGAGCGCGGTCAGGTCCTCGACCACATGGACTGATGCCCGGTGGTGGGCGTCAGGGCGCGGTGAGGGTGGCCAGGGCGCGGTCCGGTTCCCAGTGGGCGCGCAGTGAGGTGATCAGGCCGTTCTCGTCGACCGTGTAGACGATCACGCAGTCGATCGTCATGGTGGCGCCGCCGTCCAGGGTGGTGGTGATGGTGGTGACGTTGGCGCAGCAGGGGCCGTTGGCGAAGGAGTCGGTGACGCGGAAGCGCACCCGCGCCGAACCGATGTGCTCGTCCCAGAACCGGCCGATTCCCTCGTGGCCGCGGTGCCCCTTGCCCTCGGGGTCCAGCATCGAGGGGCCGACGGGGTCCTCCACGAGGGCGTCCGGGGCGAACAGGGCCAGCCACTCGTCCTTGCGCCCGGCGGCGGCCGCGGCCATGGAGCGCCGGGCCGCCCGGCGCGCCGGATGGTCGCCCTCCGGTGCCTGCCACAGCACGTCGGGGGAGTCGATCATGACTGAACTGTAACGTGTTCTCGTTTTGGGTCAAGGGTTCACCTTGGCGATCACCGATTCGGCGAACCGCTCCAGGTGCTCGATCTTCTTGGCCAGCGGCTGGGTGTCCGGTCCTTTGACATAGGGGTTGCGGAACCCGACGATCACGTCGGTGACGCCCTTGTCGGCCAGGCGTTTGACCCCGTCCACCGAATAGGCCTCGGGGGAGATCACATGGATCTCAAACGGCCGGTCGGCGGTGCCTTCGGCGGCGCGCAGCTCCGCGAGCCTGGTCAGCAGCGCATCCAGCTCGGCCGGGTCGCCGCCGCCGTGCATCCACCCGTCGCCCAGCCGGGCGGCCCGGCGCAGCGCCGCCTCGCTGTGCCCGCCGATCAGGATCGGGATCGGCTCGGTGGGCACCGGGGACATCTTCACCGGGGGCAGGTCGAAGAACTCCCCGTGGTACTCGAAGTACCCGCCTGCGGTCAGCCCGCGGACGATCTCGATGGCCTCGTCCATCCGCCTGCCGCGCCGCTCCCAGGGCACCCCCATCACCGCGAAGTCCTCCGGCCAGGGGCTGAGCCCGACGCCCAGCGCCAGCCGGTTGCCGGTCAAAAAGGCCACCGAGGAGGCCTGCTTGGCCACCAGCACCGGGGGACGGACGGCCAGTTTGAGCACGAACGGGGTGAAGCGGATCTTCGAGGTCACCGCCCCCATGGCCGCGATCAGGGAGAACGGCTCGATGAAGCTTTTGTCCTCCAGGAACTCCCGGCTGCCGTCGGCGGTGTAAGGGTAGGTGGCGTCCGATTCCCTGGGGTAGACCAGGGAGTCGGCCACGGTGAAACTCGCATACCCGGCGGCCTCGGCGGCCTGGGCCAGCGGCAGGTAGTAGGACGGGTCGGTCATGGCCTCGGCGTAGCTGAACCGCATGCCGCCGAGCATAGTAGAACCTGTTTCAATTTGATATCCCGGAAGCGGGCGCCGCCTAGAGGGCTTGAACCCCGCGCGGAGCCCGTCCGTGTTCTTCGATGGGGCCGTGCGGCCCGCCCGGAACGGACCAGCACTCGATGAGGTCGGCGAATGTTCTTGCGAGCCTGGGGTATCGCGCGATCCCTGGTGATGTACCACGGTGTGCCCGGCAGGCACCGGCGCATGCTCCGCCTGTACGGGGAGTTCCTGCGGCCCGGGGACGTCGCCTTCGACATCGGCGCCCACGTGGGCAGCCGGGTGCGCGCCTGGCGGCGCCTGGGGGCGCACGTGGTCGCGGTGGAGCCGCAGCCGGACTGCCTGCGGGTGCTGCGCCTGTTCTTCGGGCGCGACCCGGGCGTGGCCATCGTCCCGCTGGCCGCCGGGGCGCGGCCGGGACGGGCCGCGCTGGAGCTGTCCACCGCCACCCCCACGGTCTCCACGATGTCGCGCCAGTGGATCGAGGCGGTGACCACCGACCGCAGCTTCGCCCGGGTGCGCTGGGACCGCTCCGTCGAGGTCGAGGTGACCACCCTGGACGACCTCATCGCCGCCCACGGCGAGCCGGCCTTCTGCAAGATCGACGTCGAGGGTTTTGAGGCCGAGGTGCTGTCCGGGCTCACCCGCCCGCTGCGCGCCCTGTCGTTCGAGTACATCCCCTCGGCCCACGACGCCGCCCTGGCCGCCCTGGACCTGGTGGAACGCCTGGGCGCCAAGGCGGGCGGCTACCGCTACAACTACTCACCCGTCGAAACGATGCGCTTCGCCGGCGAACGCTGGGTCGACGCCGCCACCTTGGTCCGGGGCCTGGAGAAGATCCGCCCCCTGGGCCGCTCCGGTGACATCTACGCCCGCCTCCAGGACGCCCCGCCCGGAAGCCGCGGCAAGCTGCCCCTCCCGGGGGCGGAGTGAGCCTTTTCAACGCATGCGCCAAGGCACCGTGGACAGGACCCCGGTGCCGCGGCGTTCCCGCCCCCGACGCCCCCGTCGTGACCTGTGAGAACGGCGTGTTGAGAAAGGTTCAGCGGCCAGCGGTCCGTCCGGTGGGGCCTCGCCGTGTTGAGGGCCGGTTGCCCGACGTGTGATCAGCAAAAGGGCTCGGCATCCGGGCGGCATGCGGCCGGCCGAGAGAGATCCTTCAGCTCTGAGCGCACGGTGTTTTGTGGGACGCGCACTCCGGGACGACCGGCGGGGAGCGCCGAACCGCTCGATGACATGCGCATCTTGCCGGATAACCTGGCATGCGTCACGAGTCGGCCGGGGATAGGGGGTCGGTGTGACGGGTGAGGGGGACGCGCCGTCGCCGCTGCCTCCCCTGACCTCCTCCGAGCGTGAGTTCATCGAGCGCTACCTCGGCGTCATCGACCTCCTCGGCCGGATCAACCCGGCGAACGCCGAGTCCACCTACGCGGCCCTGCGCGCCGCTCAGGGCCTGGTCGGCGAGGCCAAGGGGCTGCGCGACGCGCTGGAGACCATGTTCCAGCGCGGTGAGAAGGAGGTCTTCAGCGACGACCTGGTCCGCGCGCTCAGGCAGTTGGACGGCCGGCGCCGCATAGGGCGACTCGCCCTGCCGGACGAATGACCGCCCTTCGCCGAGTGAACGGCGCAGGTGGACGGACGGGGAACAGGGTGCCCTATGACGACGCAGGGCGAACGCGACATCTTCGCGCTCGCCCTTACGAAGCGGGTGCGCCGTCAGGGAGTCGAACCCCGAACCCGCGGATTAAGAGTCCGCTGCTCTGCCAATTGAGCTAACGGCGCTTGTCGTGTTGGGGGCTTGCCCCTCGCGACGTCAGGAACTTTATCAGGAGCAGGCGGAGTGCGCGAATCGGTTATCGGGATGCGGGGCTGGAGGCGCTGTCGGGGCGGGTCTCGTCGGTGCCGGCCGGGTGCAGGGCGCCCCGCCATAGGGCGATGGCGCTGGCCCGGGAGGTGACGCCGAGCTTGGCGTAGATGCGGTTGACGTGGTTCTTGACGGTCTTTTCGCTGAGGAACAGCTGGCGGGCGATCTCGCCGTTGGAGCGGCCGGTGGCGATCAGGTCCATGACCTCGGCCTCGCGGGCGGACAGGCCGTGGCGGGCGCGGCTGGCGTCGCGGAGGGCGCGGATGAGGTCCAGCGGGGTGAAGGAGCCGGGCACCAGGTGACCGCAGGCGCCGGCGTGCAGCGCCTGCCGGGCGGCCGGGTCGTCGGGCGCGGCCAGGACGAACACGCGGGCGCGCCGGCTGAGGGCGGCCAGCCGGCCCGATCCGGTGAGCTGCGAGCCCAGCAGGATCACATCCGGCCGGTGGCGTTCGGCCAGTTCCATGGCCTCAGAGCCGTCCCGGGCCTCGGCGACGACCGTGAAGTGGTCCCCGGCCGACAGCAGGGTGATCGCCTCGGCTCGGGTGCCGGGGTCGCCGTCGGCCACCAGGACCCGCAGGGGGGTCGTTCCGTGCACGCTCATCCACCCTCCGTCGTTCGGCTCGGCCAGCGCCGGAGTTGATAACGCCGGAGCATAACCCGCCGATCTTCCAGATCCAACAACGGTGGTCAGGAGACGAGTGACGGTTAAAAGTTCAACTGACAACGCCGCCGGGATCCGCGGTGCGAACGGCCGGCCCCCGGCCGCCGAAAGCGAAACGCAAGTGCGAGCGGGGAGCGGGCACGGGCCGGAAAACGCCACAGGCCCCGTCGCGTGCGATCGCGACGGGGCCTGCCCATCAGGGTGAGTGAGGGGACTTGAACCCCCGACACCCAGGACCACAACCTGGTGCTCTGCCGACTGAGCTACACCCACCACGGGGCCGGAATGACCGGCCTAGAGAAGTGTAGCGGCTTTCGAGGGGTGATCGTGCATCGACATCACCGAACCTGATTTCAGCACGTGGTCTCGGGCGGCCGAGACGACGGCCCCGGGGGTGCACGGCGCCGTGCCATCGCAGGTCACAGTCTCCTCACTGACTGCGATGCACCCGTGCCGAGCTGCGGGAGCGGAATGCCGAAAAGGGGTCACTGCGAATCCCGGGCGGTGGCGGCGACCACCTCGGCGGCCACCGCGCGGGCGGTCTCCGAGTCCGGTCCCGGCTGGGGGACGAAGATCGCCTGACGGTAGTAGCGCAGCTCCCGGATGCTCTCGGTGATGTCGGCCAGGGCGCGGTGACCGCCGGTCTTCTGCGGGCTGGCGAAGTAGGCGCGGGGGTACCAGCGCCGGGCGAGCTCCTTGATGGAGGACACGTCCACCATGCGGTAGTGCAGGTGGGCGTCCAGGGCGGGCATGTCACGGGCGATGAACGACCGGTCGGTGGCGATGGAGTTGCCGCACAGCGGCGCCTTCTTGGGGTCGCGGACGTGGGTGCGCAGGTAGGACAGCACCATCTCCTCGGCCTCGCCGACCGACACTCCGCCCGGCAGCGCGTCCAGCAGCCCGGAGACGGTGTGCATCTCCCGGACGACCTTGGACATCTGGGCGAGCGCCTCCTCGGGAGGCTTGATCACCACGTCCACGCCCTTGTCGAGGATGTTGAGCTCACTGTCCGTCACGAGGACGGCGATCTCGACCAGCGCGTCCTTGCGCAGGTCCAGTCCCGTCATCTCGCAATCGGCCCATACCAACAGGTCGTTCATGGGTTTCACCCTAATCGGCCGGGGCGGTGGCGACGCTTGGAGCGCTTCAGGGGACCTTGATCGACTCCACCACCAGCTCCAGGTCGCCTCCGTTGACATGGCTGTCGGGCATGGTCACCCACAGCACGCTGGGACGCTGCTCGGGGCCCTGATCGACCAGCACGAAGGCCACGGTCTCGGTGCGGAAGTTCCAGCCGCGGGCGGCGGCCTGCGGGAAGGAGAGCCGGAACTTCAGGTAGTGGGCCCGGTGCCCGTCGATGCTGCGCGGCTGCGACTGCAGGTCCTCGCGGATGTGGGCGGGGTAGCTGCCGGTGGGCGGCGGCTCGGTCTCCATGGCCCGGGCGAGTTCGGTGATCGCCGCCTCCAGGTCCTCGGGCCCGTCGTAGGCGATCGCCTCCGGCAGCCTGCCGGAGGCGATCGAGGCCACGTACCGGCCTCCCGTCCCGTCGTAGTCCTCCTGGACGACGGCGCTTTGGACGCGATTGAACCCGTAGGCGCGGGCGAGGTTGTCGTCGGGATCGAGCGGCCGGGGCCGCCACCGGCCGCCGAGCCGCGGATAGGACAGCCCCGAGTCGGTGATCGTCCCGACCACCGGGGACCGGGCTGCGGGGTCGGCCGAGGGAGCGGCGGGGGAGACCGTGGGACCGGCGGGGGCCGCTTCGGGCTCCTCCCGCCCGCCGGCGATGCCGGTGGCGAACGCCGCGACCAGCACGACCAGGACGACCAGCAGCGCGCCGCCCCCGCCCAGCGCCCACAGCGGCCCGCTGCCGCCGGAGGGCGGTGCGGGCGCCGGTTCCTTGGCCGGCTGCCGGGGCTGCGGCGCCGAGGGCTCGGCCGGGGGCTCAAAGGACGGGCGGCTCAGGTTCCAGTTGGGCTGCTTCCCGCCCGGCGGCCGGGAGTCCTCGCCGGAGGGGGACGCGCCGGCGGAAGACGCCGCGGGAGCCTGCGGTCCGGCGCCGTCGTGGGCGGGCGCGGCGACGCCCGCCTCCTCGGCCGCCCGGGTGGCCTGCGTCCACTGGGCGCCGTTCCAGTAGCGCAGCAGACCGGGGGTGCCGAAGGGGTCGTGGTACCAGCCCGCCTCCGGTGTCTGGCCGCTCATGGCGCCGAGATTATGCCAACCACATCACGGTGCGGTATCCGCCTCATCGGCCCGGTATGCCCGAAGGCGGGATGCCGGGGCGCAGCAGCGGGTCGGGGATCGGCTCGCCGAACACCTGGTGCACCGGCAGGACCCCGGCCCACACGTCGAGCGCGTAATCGGCCTCCTCGTCGCGAGGCGGACCCTGGCGCACCTTGACCGACGCCTCCTCCAGCGACAGCGCCAGCACCGCGGTGGCCGCCAGCTCCTTGCGGCTGGGCCGGCGGACGATGTCCCAGCGGCCGGGGGCGAGGTGCTCGCAGATGGCGCGCAGGCCGGCCAGCCGCTCGCCGGGGTCGGTGACCGGGCGGGGCGTCCCGTAGATCATGGCGCTGCGGTAGTTGACCGAGTGGTGGAAGATCGAGCGGGCCAGCACGATGCCGTCCAGGTGGGTGACGGTCACGCAGACCTCCCGCCCGGCCGCCTCCGCCAGGCTGCGCGCCCCCGTGGAACCGTGCAGGTAGAGGGTGTCGCCGTCGCGTCCGTAGGCGGTGGGCACCACCCGCGGCGCGCCGTCCACGATGACGCCCAGGTGGCAGATCATGCCCGCGTCGAGGACCTCGTGCAGCGCGCTCCGGTCCGTGCGGGCCCGCTCGCGCGCCCTGCGCAGCGTGGTGCGCTCGGTGGCCGACAGCGGACCTCCCCGCGGGCGGCGCGGAAGGGCGGGAGAAGACGCATGACCCGAAGGCCCGGGCCGGAGAGGGTTCGTCATGGCGCCTTACGCTAGGCGGGAAGTGGCCATCTCCCCAGGGCCACTTTCCGGTGTTTTCCCAAGACCACTTCGGGAGGTGGCGGCCACGGGCACCACAGCGCCGCGCGCCCAGCCGGACCTGCCGCTGTTCGTGGACCGCGCGGCGGCCGAGCCGTTGAGCGCGCAACTGGCCGCGCAGGTGCGCGCCGCCATCCGGGCCGGACGGCTGACCCGCGGGGAACGGCTGCCCTCCAGCCGGGCGCTGGCCGGTGCGCTGGGAGTCAGCCGAACGGTCGTCATGGACGCCTACACCCAGCTGTACGCCGAGGGCTGGCTGCACGGGCGGCACGGTTCGGGCACCTATGTCGCCGATGTGAGCCCCGAGGAGCCCGCCGCGGCCGGCGACGGCCCCGAGCCGGAACGGGACCGGCGGGCGGAGCCGGACGGATGCATCGACCTGCGGCCCGGGGCGCCCTGGGAGGGAGGACTGGACACGCCCGCCTGGCGGCGCGCCTGGCGGATGGCCGCCTCCGCCTCCCTGGGCGGCCGTCCCGACCCCTGGGGGCTGCCCGCGCTGCGGGAGGCGTTGTGCGAGCACATGCGGCGCAGCCGCGGCGTGACCTGCCGTCCCGGGCAGGTGGTCGTGACGCGCGGGGCGACCGGCGCGCTGGACATGCTCGCCGCCACCGTGCTGCGCCCCGGCGACCGGGTGGGCGTGGAAGAGCCCGGCTACCGGCGGGCGCGCGCGGTGCTGGCCGCCCGCGGCGCCCGCATCGTGCCGTGTCCGGTGGACGAGCACGGGCTCATCGTCGACGGCCTCCCCGACGATCTGCGGCTGATCTACACCACGCCCGCGCACCAGTTCCCGCTGGGCGGCGTGCTGCCGGTGCAGCGGCGCCAGGCGCTGCTGGCCTGGGCGCGCCGCCGCGGCGCGCTCGTCGTCGAGGACGACTACGACGGGGAGTTCCGCTACGACGTGGCGCCGCTGCCCACCCTGCATGAGCTGGACCCGCACACCGTGGTCTACCTGGGCACCATGTCCAAGCGGCTGAGCGCCGGCATCGGGGTCGGCTGGCTGGTCGCCCGCACGGAGCTGGCCGCCGCGGTCGCCGGTCGCCGCCTGGAGCTGGGCGACCGGACGGCGGCGGTGCCGCAGCAGGCCGTCCGGCTGCTGCTGCAGTGGGGTGAGCTGGACCGGCACATCCGCCGTGTCCGCGCCGAGTACGCCCGCCGCCGCGCCATGGTCGTGCAGACGTTCGCCGGGCTGCCGCTGCGCGGCACCACCGCCGGGCTGCACCTGGTGGTGGAGCTGCCCGGGGCCGTGGTCGAGCAGGTGACGGCCCGGGCCGACCGGGCGGGCGTGCTGCTGGATCCGCTCGCCGGGCACTATGCCGGGCCGCCGGCGCTCACCGGGCTGGTGATCGGCTACGGCGCCGCCCCGGCCGGCCGGCTGCGCGCCGGCTGCCTGCTCGTCCGCCGCCTGATCGAGGAGGCGATGGGCTGAGCGTGCCCGGCGCGAGGGATCAGACCGCCCCCGGGGTCAGCAGCGGCTGCGACGTCTTGGACAGGTCGTGGGCGAGCAGCCGGGACTGCCCGGCGGGCGAGATCGCCGGGGTGCGGGGCCGCGGGATCTCCACCACCGGGGTGTCCTGGCCGGTGATCCGGCGGATGTCCAGGTCCCCGGGGTCGGGCAGCATGGAGCCGGGCACCTGGGAGGCGCCGAAGTGGCCGCCCTTGGCCCAGGGGCGGCGGTGCCGGTCGGCGTGGTAGGACTGGGGCGCCGGCAGCGGCGGCCCGGCCGGCCAGCGGCGGGGGATCCCCCAGCCGTCCAGCCAGCGCATGATCGCGTCCAGGCCGTTGAGCGGGCCGCTGGTGAACGGCTCGCGCACCAGCCCCACCACCATGATCTGCACGCAGGTGCGGCCCTCTCCGCGCACCGGGTCGGCCAGCAGGCAGGCGGCGCGGGTGGCGGGCAGCATCTGGATCGCCTCGCCGGTGCACGGATTCCACACCAGGTGGGCCGGGCGCCCTTCCTTGGCCAGGTCCTGGGCGGTCGAGCGGGCGGAGACCATCAGGGGGTCGCTCTCACTGGTGAACCAGACGACCCTGGGGGCACCCCCTTTCAGCTGTCCTCCGTCCAGCTGGACCGGCATGCGTCCGGCACCGGGTAGCCATGCGTCGGCCACTGCGCGTCCCCCCCAATCGGGCGATGGGCCCCGAATGGTTCAATCCTTCGTTGTTAGCCGAGACTGGTCGCAAAGTCCAGGGCAGGACCGTGTCGTCGGGTTCTGCGGGTGTCAAGGGCGGTCTCGGCCCTATGGCGCTGTGAGCATGTTCGGCCCCTCATGCGTATTCGCTTCTACCCTGAAATGGTCGGAAATGGTAGGGAGTCTTCGGGGTGATGCGGAGCGCCCGGAGCGGGGGCACGGGCGTCCGTGCAGGTGAGGCCGGGACGCCGCCGGTGGAAAACTTTCCTTGGGCGTCCGAAACTGGCCAATAGATTACCTGAGTTCCCCGGAGAACGCCGCTCTCCTCCCCCCGCCCTCACGCCCGCCGACCGAGTTGCGTTCTAATAGGGCGCCATAAGCGACCACAGCAGCCGGACGTCCGGCCGGGCGCTTGGTCCGCCGGCCGTCCGGACGATCACTGAACGGAGTCGTGTCATGAGCGGTGAGCTTCCGGCCGGCGTTCCCGGTGTGGACGTGCCCCGGCTGGCCGCCTGGCTGGAGCGGACGCTGCCCGGCAGCGGCCAGATCACCGGGGTGCGGCTGATCGCCGGCGGCCGGTCCAACCTGACCTACGGGATCACACTGGCGGACGGGCGGCGGGTGGTGCTGCGCCGGCCCCCGCTGGGGCACGTGCTGCCCACGGCCCACGACATGGCCCGCGAGTACCGGGTGCTGTCGGCGCTGTCGGGCGGCAGCGGGGTGCCGGTGCCGACGCCGCTGGCGTTCTGCGACGACGAGGATGTGATCGGCGCCCGCTTCTATGTGATGGACCACGTCGAGGGCCGGGTCCTGCGCACCATGGAGGACGCCGCCGACGTCACCCCCGAGCAGGCCCGCCAATTGAGCGAGCGGCTGGCGGAGGTGCTGGCCGCCATCCACACGGTGGACGTGGAGGCCGCCGGGCTGGCCGACTTCGGCCGGCCGGCCGGATACATGGCCCGCCAGCTCAAGCGGTGGGGCCAGCAGTGGGAGCGGTCCCGGGAGGCGATCTTGGCCACCGGCGCCACCCGCGACCTGCCCGCCTACGAGCGGTTGGTGCGGCGGCTGGGCGAGCGGCTGCCCGAAAGCGGCCCCGTCGGCCTGGTGCACGGCGACTACCGGCTGGACAACGCGCTGACCCGGCTGGAGCCCCGCCCCGAGATCGCCGCGGTCGTGGACTGGGAGATGTCCACGCTCGGCGACCCGCTGTCGGACCTGGGACTGACGCTGGTGTACTGGGCGCAGGCCGACGACGAGCACCGGCTGCCGGTCGGCGCCACCGTCACCGCCGCGCCCGGCTTTTTGACCCGGCGGGAGTTCGCCGAGCGCTATGCCGAGCTCACCAAGTTCGACCTGTCGGACATCGACTTTTATGTGGCGTTCGCCTGCTACAAGCTGGCGGTGATCTTGGAGGGCATCCACGCCCGCTACCTGCAGAACGCCACCGTCGGCGAGGGCTTCGACAAGATCGGCGACGCGGTGCCGCTGCTGCTGGACCGCGCCCACCACATCCTGGACACCGGCTCGGCCTGGTAGCCGCCCGGCGGTCGCGGCGAGCACGCGGCGGGAACGGCCCCATCCGGGCGGCACCGCCGCGTGCTCACACCGGGCCGTGGAGGTCCGATGTCCGCACGGTGACGCTTCCCGGCCCGGCATGGGAGAGCACCACGGCCGGGACGGGCGCTCTGGCCCTTCGCACCCCGCCGGGAGCCCGGGAAGCGGCCGTCACGGCTGGAACCGTCCGGGGCCGGGCGGGGTCCCCGGATCTTCATCACCGGGATCGTCGGGCTCTCCGGGGTCGCCGGGATCGCCGGGATCACCGGGGTCTCCCGGGTCCGGGTTCCTGGGGAGGCAATCCCATCTGACGGTCGCGGCCCCGTTGGGAGAGAAGGCCACGGTGGCCGACCCGCTGCGCTCGCAAGAGATCGCCAGGGTGGCGGTGACACCGGTGGAACGGCCGGCGGCCAGCGTGCCGCCGCCGAAGGCGCGCACCGGAAACAGCGAGCGGACGCTCCAGCGGACCGGGCCGCCCCGCGCGGTCACCGTGATCGTGCACGACTGGGCGCCCCTCGGGATCCGGCACCCGCTGACCACCAAGGTGCCCGCAGTGGTGCGCGGCGACGGGGTGGACGGCTGCGGCGAGGGCGTGCTCGAGGCGGTCGGCGTGGCCGAGGACGGCGTCACCGTCGGTGTCGGCAGAGTCGGCGACGGGCCGTCGTCCGGGCTCGGCGACTCCTCCTCTTCCGGCTCCGGCGACTCTTCCTGGGCGGCGGTGGGCTGCGGCGTGGACCCGCCGGCGGCCGAGGAACCGCCCCCGCGGGGCAGCCACAGGAACGCCCCGGCCACCACCACGATGACCAGGACGGCGGCGGCCAGCGCCGGCAGCAGCCCCCTGCCCGGCCCTTTGCGCTCGCCCGCGGCGGCGGCCCGGCGGGAGGGGCGCTGCAGGGGCGCCGGCCAGCCCCACTCGTCGAACGGCCCGGCCTGCTCGGCGAGCACGGCCCGGGTCTCGGCGTACTGGGGGTCCAAGGCCGCGGCCAGCACCGCGCCGCGCAGCTGCGCTGGCATCAGCGCCACCGGCAGGGCCTGCAGCAGCCGCCCGGAGGCCACCCGGCGCTCGCGCTGCTCGGCGCAGATCGGGCAGCCGTCGTCCATATGGCGGCCCACCTGGCGGGCCAGCGCCGGCGGTGGGGGCCACTCCTGGCCCTCCATCAGCGCGTTCACCTCCGGGCACCGGCCCGACTGGGAGATGATCGACACCAGCAGCGCATGGTCCAGCCGGTTGCGGGCCTCCACCGCCAGCTGCGCGGTCTCGGCCTCGTCCATGCCGAGCACGGCGGCGATCTCGTCGGTGGTCAGGCCGTGCCGCAGCAGCAGGTCCAGCATCTCCCGGCGGCGGCCGCCCAGGCCGGTCAGCGACCCGTGCACCAGGCGGCGCAGCTCCATCCGGCGGTTGCGGTCGCGTTCGTCCGCGAAGACGTCCTCGACCTCCGGCGCCGGCTGCACCGGCCTGCTCTCCCCGGTGTAGGGATCGACGACCATGCCGGGGCCGGGGAGCTGCCCGTGCACGTCGGGAGTGTTCAGCCGGCGCAGGCACTCGTTGCGGACCATCGCATACAGCCAGGCGCGCAGCCGCTCCGGCTCGGCCAGGCCGCCGATGCAGACGGTGACCGCCAGCAGGGTGTCGTGCAGTGCCGCGGATGCCGCCTCCTGGTCTCGCAGCAGCGCGTGGCAGTAGTCGTACAGGCGGGCGGCGTAGGCGTCGAAGACCTGCGCCAGCGCCTCCAGTTCACCGGCGGCCAGCGCCTCGGCCAGCCGCCGGTCCTCGCTTCGGTCGAGACTCGGCCATCCGGACACTTACCCACTCCCGCGGTCACGTGAGGTCAGGTGCCACCGGCCCACTGCGCAACGCGAGACAGGGGGAGGGGGCCCGACGCCCCGCTCCCGTCGGGCCCCCTCCCCCTGTCAGGACGTCCGAGCGGCCCCGCCGGTTGACACCGTCGGTGAAGAAATCTCAGCACCGTTGTTTCGGCTCAGATCGTCCCTTTCTTTCAGTTCGCCATCCGCTTCGACAGCGCCTGCAGGAAGATCTTCTGGATCTCGTTGGGGTTCTGCGTCACGTACACATCGCCCCGGGTGACTTTGGCGATCTGCTTGAGCTCGTTGACGTCCACGCCCGGGCCGAAGCCGAGCATGATCACCTGGATCGGCCGGGTGGGGTCGATCATGCTCTCCAGTTCCCGGAGGGTCTGGCGCAGCGTGGGGCCGTCGTCGTCTTCGTTCTTGCCGTCGGTGAACAGCAGGATCGAGTTGCCGAACTCCGGCTTGTAGGTCTTGGACATGTACCGGTAGGCGGCCAGGATCGTGTCGTACAGGCCGGTGTCACCGGTCGGCTTGGGCTCGATGCGGCTCAGGCTGGACAGCAGGAGCTGACGGCGGGTGACCGAGCCGACCCGCTCGCCCAGCGGGCCCATCGGGACGATCTCCTTGTAGTCCTTGTCGCCGTCCAGCTTGGTGGAGAACACCCACTGCCCCAGCTCCGAGTCGTTGGGCAGCAGCGACAGCCCGCCCTGGGCCACCCGGGCGGTGGCCTGCATCCGGGTCAGGCCGCCGCCGACCGGCGCCAGCATCGAACCGGAGATGTCGATGATCGACAGCATCCGGATGCTCAGCGACAGCTTCGACCAGGCCTGGACCAGCTCCTGCACGGTGGCCGGCTGCGGCGTCGGCAGCAGCCGCAGCCGCTGCGGGCTCACCCCGGTGCGGGTGCCGAAGGTGCTGGGGGCCTTGCCGTCGGCGGACCGGAAGCCCAGCGCGCGCACGTCCTCGCGGGTGGGCTCGCTGTTGATCGCCTGCTCCAGCAGCCCGGCGGCCCGCTGCTTGGCCGCATCGGTGCTGACCACGGCCATCGGGTAGTCCAGGTTGAGGGTGCCCTCGGACGGATAGATCGCCACCGCCGGCTCAGAGGGGTTGCCGCGGTTGTGCGCCCACACGCTCTGCTCGTGGGTCAGCGCCATCGGGTAGCGGCCCTTGCGGTCCCTGCGGAAGGAGGCGAACTGGGCGGCCACCGAGGGGGTGGTGTTCTCCCGCATGGTCCGCGTCATGCCGGTGAAGATCGCCTCGCGGTTGGGGTCGTTGGCCAGCAGGATGTTGGCCAGCAGCAGCGAGGTCAGGCCGACGGCGTTGCGGGTGGGGTCCGGCACGAACAACCGGACGCTGCCGGCCGGGATCACCTGGTTCTTGGTCTGCGCCCCGCCCGGCAGGGCGCCGACCGCGGCCAGCAGGTTGTCCCAGGAGGGGCTGGAGATGACGCCCTGCCGGCGCAGGCTGGCCGCCAGGGTCTGCGGCATGGCCACCACGATGGGGGTCTGCGCCAGGGAGGTCTTGGTGGGACGGACGCTGTTCTTGCCCTTCTCCGACAGGCGGACCAGCGACAGCCACGCCGAGGAGTCGGGGATCCACACATCCGGCCGGCGGTTGGTCTCGTTCTCCACGGCCTGGCCGGACAGCAGCGCGGTCAGCGACGACGGATCGGCCGAGCGGACCGCGACCTGCACGCACTTGTCGTCGACCTTGTGCTTGGCCTCGTTGAAGCGGCCGGCCATCTTGTCGGCGGCCTCCTTGATCTCCGGGGCCACCGCCACGTCCAGCTTGAGGGCGTCGTCCCCGCCGCAGCCGCCTCCGGCGCCGGCGAAGGCGTAGACGCCCACCCCCAGCAGCACCGCCAGGCCCACGGCGCCGGCCATCGGGCCGATCAGCGCGGCCAGGTTGCGCTTGCGGCGCCGCTCCCCGTAGTCGTACTCGCCGCTGCCGGACCCGCCGCCGGAGCGGCCCGATCCGCCGGAGCCGCCGCCCCGGGTGGGGCCGCCGTCGGAGCGGCTGATGGTCTCATAGGAGCCGAATCCGCCGCCGGCGAACGCGCCGCTGTCCCGCGCGCCCGGCCCTTCGGGACGGGAGGCGCCGAACGAGTCCGATGCACGGGACGCGCCGGCCCCGGGCGGCACGCTGTGCCCGCCGGTGCTGTGCGGTGACCATTCCGCGGGGCTCGGCTCTCTGGGGCCGGTGGGAGCGCTGAAGGCGCCGCTGCTTTGGGCGGACCTTCGCTCGGGGGGAGCGCTGAACCAGTCGGGGATGTCGTTTTCACCCGTTCTGCCGGGGGTTCCCCAGGCGCTGTGACCGCCGGCGGGGCTGCGTTCGCCCGGTGGGCCGTACTCCCCGGAACCGCCCGCCGGACCGCGGTCGCCATAACCGCCGTAACCTGCGGCGGGGGAGGCCCCGCCCGGCTCCTGGAAGCGGCCGGTCGGACCGCTGAGCGGATCGTCCTGCGGGCCGTAGGAGCCCGGGCCGCCCGAAGCGGGGGGCGGGCTCTGCCTTTCACGCGGGCTGAACCAGTCGGAGGATCCGCCGCCGGCCGGGCCGAACGCCGACGAAGGGTGGGCGTCGTGCCCGCCGTTGCCAGGCTCCTCCGGCAGGTCGTTGCGATGACGTCCGCTCACGGCTGTCCTCGATTCACCGAAAACCGTCCCATGCTGCCCGGCACTGTAGCGGCACCCCACAATGGTTACAAAGAGGTAAAAGTGGCGGATGTTGCACTTTGTCAGCGGATCGCCAAGGTGCTCACGGCAGCTTGTGACCTGCCGTGGATTCTTCACCTCCCTGCCGGATTGCGGGGAGTGTGCCGCTGATCACATGCCAGTTGTCGTGTGTCTGCGCCCGTCCGGTTCCTGAGGCTCGTTCCGGCATGGTACGCGCAGGGAGGGAGGATATCCGGAGTTTGCCCATATTCGTCCCGGCTTGTTTCCGGGTATGCTCTGCAGGCCCCGTAACCGATCTTGGGAAACCTTCCGCCGCCGCCGGGCGAGCCGCCGGCAAGACCGATAAGTAAGGTGCGAGCGGGGAACGGGGGCGAAGGTGGGACGAGCGAGCGGCACCTTCCGGCCGTCTGAGCCGGAACCCGGCATCTGCGAGACGGCCGGGAGCACCGCCGTTCCCGGCCGGCCCGGACGAACGGCGGGCCGCTGGCGCTCGGCCCTGGCATGGACGGCGGTGGGCTGCTGGACGGCCTGGGCGCTGGGCCGGCTGGCGGGCGCCGACCGGCTGCCCGGCGTGCAGATGCCGATCACGCCGCTGATCTCGTTCACCCCCTACGCGGCGGCCACGGCCGTGGTGCCCGTGCTGGGCGCCGCGCTGCTGCGGCACCGCCGGGCGCTGATCGCCGGCGCGCTGACCGCCGGCGTGCTGGCGGCGCTGGTGCTGCCGCGGGCCGTCGCCGCCTCCCAGCCCCCGGCCCACGGCCCCCGCCTGCGGGTGCTGACCGCCAACCTGCGGTTCGGGCTGGCCGACCCGGACCGGATCGTGGAACTGGTGCGGCACCACGCGGTGGACGTGCTGAGCCTTCAGGAACTGACCCCTAAGGCGGTGGAACGCCTCAACGCCGCCGGGCTGGGCCGCCTGCTGCCGCACGCGGTGCTCCACCCCCGGGGCGGGGCGGCAGGCAGCGGCCTGTATGCGCGGCATCCCCTCCGCGAGCTGCCCGCGCTGCCCGGCTCGGTGTTCGCCATGCCGCGGGCGGAGCTCACCCTGCCGGCCGGGCACAAGGTGGAGGTGGCCGCCGTGCACCCGCCGCCGCCCATCTCCGGCCGGGCCGTCGGCAACTGGATGCGCGACCTGCGGGCGCTGCCCGCGGCCGGCCGGCGGGGACAGCCGGTGCGGATCCTGGCGGGCGACTACAACGCCACGCTCGACCACGCCCACTTCCGGCGGGTGCTGTCCCGCGGCTACGCGGACGCGGCCGACCGGGCCGGCATGGGCCTGACGCCCACCTGGAGTTCGCCCGGCGGACGCATCCGGCTGACCATCGACCACGTGCTGGTGGACCGGCGCTGCGCCGTCCACCGGGTGCGGGTCCACGACCTGCCGGGCAGCGACCATCGCGCCGTCTTCGCCGACGTCCGCCTGCCGTAGGCTCGGGGCCGTCCGGTCGCAGAAAGGGTTGAAGCGCGCAGATGGCGACTGTGATCCCGGTCGAGGACCCCGCCGACCCCAGGCTCACCGACTACACGCGGCTGCGCGACGTGCAGCTGCGCAAGAGCCTGGAAGCCGAGCACGGGCTGTTCATCGCCGAAGGGGAGAAGGTCATCCGCCGGGCGGTGCGGGCCGGCTACCCGGTGCGCTCGGTGCTGACCTCCCGGCGCTGGCTGGAGCCGCTGTCGGACCTGCTGGAAGGGGTGCAGGCCCCCGTCTACCTGGCCGACGAGCGGGTGCTGGAGGGCGTGGCCGGCTTCCCGGTGCACCGGGGCGCACTGGCCGCCATGGCCCGCACCCCGCTGCCGTCGGTGCCCGAGCTGATCGCCGCGGCCCGCCGGGTGCTGGTGCTGGAGGACCTGGTCGACCACGGCAACGTGGGGGCGATCTACCGGTGCGCGGCGGCGCTGGGGGTGGACGCGGTCGTGCTGTCGCCCCGGTGCGCCGACCCGCTGTACCGGCGGGCGGTCAAAGTCTCCATGGGAGCGGTCTTCGCGATCCCCTATGCCCGCATGGACGACTGGTACCACGGCCTCGGCGACCTGCGGGCGGCGGGTTTCCGGCTGCTGGCGCTGACCCCCGACCAGTCGGCCGTCCCCATCGACAAGGCGGTGCCGGCGGCCGGGGAGCGGGTGGCGCTGCTGCTCGGCTCCGAGGGCGACGGGCTGTCCTCGCGCTGGCTGAAAGAGGCCGACGAGGCGGTGTGCATCCCGATGAGCCCGGACGCCATGGACCGCGGCGTCGACTCCCTCAACGTGGTGGCCGCCGCGTCCATCGCCTGCTACGGGCTGATGCGCTCTTGAAGGCCGCCGGCCGCAAGGCGCCGGGGCGGCGGGGACGCCGGTGGGCGCCCCGCCGGACGGCACCGGCGGCCACGGCGCGGCGGCCGCCCAGGCGCAGCCGGATGAGCAGCAGCGAAAAGGCCACCCCCAGCGCCGACAGCCAGGCCGCCTGGGCGCCGGCCAGCCGTTCGAGCGCGCCGTTGCGCCGCTCCTGCAGGTCATTGCCGCGCAGCGCGGTCGGCGGGACGATCGGCGCGGGGGAGAACCCCGGCGCCAGTTCCGGCCGGGGCGGGCTGACCTGCGGCAGCTCGACCCGGGGCGGAGGGGTGAAGTCCCCGCTGGGCGTGGGCGGGGTGTAGGCGGTGCCGCCGTCGGAGGAGCCGCTCTGCCCGCCGGAGCCGCCCTTGCTCTCAGACGGCGAGGGCGTGGGGGCCGGCTTGCGGCGCACCGTGATGACCTTTGCGGCGGAGGCCCCTTCGCCGCCCTTGGCGGTGACCTCGGCGGTCAGCCGCACCCGTGTGCCCTTGATCTTCTCGGGAACGGTGAGCTCGACCTCCACCCGCTTGCCCCGCTTGCCGACCCCGCCGAGCTCGCAGGCCTCCTCGGCGCAGCGGGACAGGGCGGGGGCGGGCCGGCCGGAGGCGGTGAGGGCCAGCAGCGCTTCGGTGACGTTCTTTTCGGCGGTGACGCGGACGGTGACGGTCACCTTCTCGCCCGCGAAGACACCGCCTGCGGGCAGATCGATGCGGACCCCCATCGGCACCAGCTCGGGGGCGCTGGAGGTGGGGGAAGGGGAGGGCGTCTCGCCGGGCTCCTCGGGGGCGGGGCTTTGCGGCGCGGAGGGAGTCGGCGAAGGCGTCGCCGACGGCTTGGGGGGCGCCGTCGGTGTGGCGCTCTCCGAAGGGCTGGGCGTGGGCGAAGGCGTCGCCGGTGGTTTGGGGGACGCCGTCGGCGTGGCGTTCCCCGTGGGGGTGGGGGAGGCGGAGGCGTCGGCCCACAGGGGAACCGCGGCCCCCATCGTCAGCACCGCCGCCGTGCCGAGCCCGGCACAGATCGGACCGCACACCGACCTGACCACGCCACCGTACCTCCGTGGCACCGCCTTGACCCTGCCCTTTCCGCCCGGGCTCGCCACAACTTGCCCTTTACCCTTGTTAGAAGAGCAAAAATCATGCGATCACAGTTGTGACGAATGATCAAATTGGCGACGGGGGGTGATAGCCGGATTTCGGGGGGTATCGGCTAGACGTATTGTTCGTGCAGATTCTCCACTTCTGAGCGGGAGGCCCACGCCTGCCAGACCCCGTGGTCGATGCGGTCCAGCTCCAGCCGCTCGGCGACCTCCGCCCGGCCGCCGACGTACTCCACCCGCAGCCAGCTTTCGTGCTCGCCGACCACGATGAACGGCTCGCCGCGCCAGGTGCAGGCGGTACGGACGTAACGGATGCCCTCCACCTCGTCCAGCGGGACCACCCGGCGGTGCCGACCCGGCCGGATCTCGGTGAAACCCTCGGCGGGCTCGGCGGAGTAAAGCCTGACCTCCCCGTCCGCGCCGGGGCTGGCCTCATACTCCCGGCCCCGCCAGCGGACCAGGTAACCGTCCCGGATCACTTGGCCTCCTCCTCGTCGGGGCGCACCCAGGCGAGCCGGTCGGGGTCGTACATGGCGATGAACCGCTCGGTGCGGTCCTTGCCCAGGTAGTACATCTCGGCCCCGTACGGCAGCCGGGCGCTGTCGACCTTGTACTCGCGGATCGATCCGGCGCTGCCGGGGGCGAATCCGTCGCCGCGGAACGGCGGGCGCTCCTGCACCCAGCCGGCCTCGCCCCACGCCCGCACCTCCTGCTCGGTCTGCCCGCCGAAGGGAATGCGGTACAGGCCCGGGCAGTAGGCCGGCCAGCGGATCACATAGACGCCCTCGTCGGAGGGGGAGAACGGCGACCCCTCATACAGCAGGCCGAGCGCCTCGTAAAGCTGCACCGGCGTCTGCAGGTCGGTGACGTCGGAGATCGGGTGCACGAAACCGCTGACCCGGTCATAGCCCTGTTCGAGGTACCAGCCGACGTGCCCGTGCGGGAGCACCTTCTGCATCACGACCGGCTGCATGAGCGCAGCGTCTTCCTCATCGGGCTCCGGCGCGTAGCGGGAGTCGCGGCCGGCCGGCACGGCCTCCAGGTCCGTGACCGTCTGCGCGGGGTCGGCCACGGTCTGCGCGGGGTCGGCCACGGTCTGCGCGGGATCGACCGTGGTCTGCGTCGGGTCGGCCACGGCCTGGGCGAGATCCGCCACCGTCTGCGCCGGATCCGCCGGCTCGGCGGGACGGGGCCGGATCAGCCCCACCCGGACGGCCCACTCGCTGAGCGCCTGCACCTGATCGCCCTCCAGCGAGGCGCCGATCCGGGTGCCCGGGTTGAGCGCCATCGCCCAGTCCGCCCGCGGCCAGGAGGTGATCAGCTCGCGGAAGTCGGCGTAGACGAACCGGGAGGACGGCAGCACCTCCCGCAGCCGCAGCAAAGAGGTGAAGACCTGCACCGCCGAGCCGTCCCGCAGCGCCGCGTCCCAGCGGAACTCCGGCTGGACGGGGGTCACCTCCAGCGGCGCGTCCTCCGGGATGGGCACCAGCACGCTGGCCGCCAGCAGCACGCGCAGGAACGCGTCGGTGTCCCCGCTCAGTGCGGCCTCATAAAGCTCCTGGTCGATCCGGTTGCCGGGCTGGAACGGCGGCTCGGGCTCGGCGGGCTCCGCCCGGTGCGGCGCCCAGTCGGTCTCCTGGGCGGGGGCGGATGCGCCCTCGGCCGGACGCTCACCGGCCTCCTGCGGCGCGGGGACCGGCTGCGGTGCCGCGGCGGCGGGTTCCGCCTGGGCGGGCGGCCGTTCGGCGGCCGCGGGGGGAGCCTCGGGCCGCGGGGCGGCCGGGCGCGCCGCCTCGGCCAGCGCCCGGATCCGGTCGCTGGGCATCACCGCGTTGATCGGCGTGGCCGGGTTGACCACCAGCGTCCAGCCCTCCTGCGGCCATGCCTCCATCAGCTCCAGGAAGCTCGGCATGATGAACCGGGACGGGCCGATGGTCTCGTGCATCCACTTCAGGGACGTGAACGCCTGGATCGCGACCATCCCCCGCACCGGGACCGGACGCCAGGGGAACTCCGGGTCGTCGGGCCGGATGCCCCAGGGGGTCTGCGGGTCGGCGGGGATCAGCGCCTGCGCGCCGGCCAGCACCTTGAAGAACGCCTCGCCGTCCCGGCGCACCGCCGCCTCGAACAGCCGCCGCTCGATGTCGTTTTGCGGTTCGAAGCCGTCCACCATGCGCTGGGCGGCGATCTGGTCGGCCCACTCCGACAGGTTCCGCAGCCGCTCGCCCGGCAGTGTGGCGCCCACCGGGGAGCCGCTGTTGACCGCCAGGTCCCAGGACGGGTCGGGCCAGTAACGCGCCACCGCGGTGAACGGGACCGTGATGTGGTCGCCCCGCCCCGGCACCGGGCCCTCCCCGATCAGGTCGCGCATCCGCTCCACGGAGGTGAAGACCGGGACCACGGTGCGTCCCTCGATCTCCCCGGTCTGCCAGGGGAAACCGGCCCGGCCGGGCCGCAGCGAGTAGTCCGCCTCCGGCGGGATCGGCAGCAGCACCTCCGCCGCCGCCAGCACCTTCAGATAGGCGTCCTGATCGCCGCCGGCCAAGGCGCGCAGCAGCTCCCGCTCCACGTCGTTGGCCGGCTGGAACCGCGGCTCCTGCCCGGCCGTGGAGGGGGCCGCGGGCGCCGTCGCCTCCGCCGGCGGCTCGGGGGCCTGCTCGGCCGGCGTCTCGGCGACGGCGGCGGGGCCGTGCGGACCCGGCAGCGGCACCGTCTCCTCCGCGGACTGCGGCGCGGCGCCCGGTTCCGGCTTCGCCCCGGCGGGCGGCTGCGGCTCTGCGACGGCGGCCTGCTGCGCCGCGGCCGGGACCTGACCGGAAGGAGCGGCCGCCGCCACACCGGTGAGCGGGGCGGTGGGCGCCTGCTCGGCCGGCGCCGCGTGCCGGGCCGGCTGCTGCGGCCGGTCGCCGGCGGGCCGCCCGGCGCGCGGCGGGCGGGGATCGCCCTCGGTGAGCTGCCTGATGAACCACGACGACAGCCTGGCCTCGATCGGCAGGCCGGGGTTGACGGCCAGCCACCAGCCGCCGTCGGGCCAGGAGGCGGCGACGTCGCTGAACTTCAGCCGCAGAAAGTGCCGCTGAGCGGGCCCCAGGGCCTCCCGCATGGCCGCCGCCGAGGTGAACGCCGGCACGTGCACCCGGCCGTCCTCCTCGCGGGTCGGCCAGGACAGCTCGGCCCGGTTGGCCAGCACATCCTCGAGCCGGTCGGGCGGGACGGGAATGACGAGTTCGGCTTCCGCCAGCAGACGGAAATACGCCTCCTGATCACCGGCCTGCAACGTCTCCCGCATCCGGTGTTCGAGCTCGTTCGCGGGCCGCCACGCGTCGGCCACGTTCGCCACCCCCTGAGGCTCCGTGCGCCCCCTGCCGTCGAGCACACATGCGGACCTGCCTACGCTACACGGGCGAAAGGACAGCAAGTGCCTGCCGTGCCAGGCGGTTGACGACATCCAGTCCGAACCTCTGCCCAGCGTAAGCGTCCCACCGCCGATAGGGGCACCGTATGCGAGGCGAGGCGCGGTCATCGTGTCGGGTGCGCAAGGATGACACTCGCCGACGGGGTCCAGTTCGTGGAGGTTGGATGCGTAACGGGGTGAAATCCGGGGGTGCGGTGCCGGTGGCCGCGGTATGCGCGGTGCTGGTGCTGGCCACCGGGGGCTGCGGCGTGCTCGGCAGCAACAAGGGCGAGGTGTGCGCCGACGCCAAAAGGACGGTGCAGGAGTACATCGGGCGGCTCAAGGAGATCGCCGCCAACGACCCCGCCCAGTGGAAGCAGACCACCGACCAGTACGCCGGCCGCTTCGACGCCTTGGCCAAGGAGTCCGACGACAAGGCGCTCAGCAAGGCGCTCCGCGACCAGTCGGCCCGGCTGCGGGCCGCGGCCGCCCAGGTGGGCAACGGCGATGTCGCGGCCCTCAACCAGACCCTGACCGAGACCCCGGCGCGTCTCGGCGAGGCCTGCGGCTGACCGGCCGGCGGCGTGGCGCCCCGGGCCGGGGACGCCACGCCGCCGCCGATGTCACTCGCGGCGGCCGGCCGGGCCGTGGGGCGCCTCGCCCTGCTGCGGCGCCATGCCCTGCTGCTGCGCGGGGTTCTGCCGGCGGCCCTCACCGCCGCCACCACCGCCGTCGCCGCCGCCACCGCCGTCACCGCCGCCGTCGGGCGGGTTCGGCGGCTGCGGCGGGTTCGGCTGCTCGGGACCGGGGTCCTCCGGGCCGCCCGGCTCGGGCGGACGGGGGACGGAGGGCTGCGGCGCGGGCCTGGTCGGCCTGGGCCGCGGGCTGTCGGGCCCCTGCGGGGCCGGGGCGCTCGGCTGCCCGGTCGACCGGCTGTACCCGCCGCCCCCGGAGACGTAGCTGGAGGGCGGGCCGAAGCTCTTGGGCTCCAGGCCCTTGATGGCGATCACATCGGTCATGTACGTCCGCCAGATCTGAGCGGGCAGCACACCGCCGAACGCGCTGTAGCCGCCGATCTCCACCTGCTTGGTGGGGCTGTCGGCGCGGAAGATCGCCACCGAGGTGGCCAGCTGGGGGATGAACCCGTTGAACCACAGGGCGTTGCCGTTGTCGGTGGTGCCCGTCTTGCCGGCCACGTCCCGCCCGTCGTACAGCCGGGCGTTGGTGCCCGTTCCGCTTTCGACCACCTTGGTCATCGCGTAGGTGGCGTCCCGGGCGACCTGCGGGCTGAAGACCCGCCTGCCCTTTTCGGTGTAGACGTGCTTGTCGCCGTCCAGCTCGGTGACGGACTTGACCACATACGGGGTGCGGAAGATCCCCTCGGCGGCGAACGTGGCGTACACCCCCGCCTGCTGCACCGGGTGCACCGAGACCACGCCCAGCGAGAAGGTCGGGGCCTTGTTGGCGCCGTTGGCGGTCAGCTGCTCGCGGGGGATGCCCATCTTCTCGGCCATCTCGGTGACCTTGTCCAGCCCGACCTCCAGGCCGAGGTTGACATAGCCGGTGTTCACCGAGTTCTGGGTGGCGGTGACCAGGTTGATCATCCCGTAGCTGGCGCCGCCGCTGTTGCGCACCGGGGTGCCGTTGTAGTACTGCGGGGAGCTGCCGTTGACCACGCTGCCCAGCGTCTTGCCGTTGGCCAGCGCGGTGGCCAGCACGATCGGCTTGAACCCCGATCCGGCCTGCGCCCAGTGGCCGAAGGCGGTGCTCAGCTGCTCCTCCAGGTAGCCGCGCCCCCCGTAGAAGGCGACGACCTGCCCGGTGGCCGGATCCACCGACACCAGCCCGGTGAGGGTCCGCTCCCCGACGTTGGGGGGCAGGTTGGCCTTCACCGCCTTCTCGGCGGCCCGCATCAGGTCCTTGTCGAAGGTCGTGACGATCTTCAGCCCGCCGCGGTTGATCTGGTCCTCGGTGTAGCCGCGGCGCTCGCGCAGCTCCTTTTGCGCGATGCGGACCATGTAGCCGATCTGGCCTTTGAGGATGTCGGTGACCTTCTGCTCGACCGGCATGGGGAACTTCATCGCCGCCGCCTCGGCGGGGGTGAGCGCCCCGGTCTCCACCATCGCGTTCACCACCGAGCGCCACCGGTTCTCGGCCATGGCGCGGTTGTCGCCGCTGGGGTTGCCGAACGGGGTGGGCTGCTGGATCGCCGCGGCCAGGTAGGCGGCCTCCGCCTTGGTGAGCTGCCCGACGTCCTTGTCGTAGTAGGCCTGGGCGGCGGCCTGGATGCCGTAGGCGTCGCGGCCGAAGTAGATGGTGTTCAGGTACTGCTCGAGGATCCAGTCCTTGTCCCGCTGGCTGCCGACCTTCAAGGAGACCATGATCTCCTTGAACTTGCGGTTGATCGTGCGTTCCTGCCCCAGCCCCTGGTAGTAGTTGCGCACCATCTGCTGGGTGATGGTCGAGCCGCCCTGCAGCTGCTCACCGGAGACCGTCGACCAGAACGCCCGGATCGTGCCGCGGATCGACACCCCCGGGTCCTCATAGAAGCTGCGGTTCTCCGCCGCGATCACCGCGTTGCGCACGTGCTCGGGGACGACCTCCAGGTCGACCTTGTGGCGGTTCACGCCGATCTTGGCGATGAGGGTCTTGCCGTCGTCGTAGTAGAACTCCGGGCCCTGCGCGGTGGCGTCCTCCTGCGGGGAGGGGACGGGCGTGAGCATGTAGGCCACGGCGAACGCGGCGATGGCCAGGCCCAGGAAGAGCAGCATCGCGATGGCGGCCCGGCGCGTGTAGCGCACCAGCCGGCTGCGCTGCTTGCGCCGGCGGCCGCCCCGTCTGCCGCTCCGGCCGGCCTTCTCCCGCTCCGCAGCCGCCCCCACAGCCGCGTCCTCCCCCTTGTCCGGCACCGCGACGCTTCCCAGGGAGGCCGCCGCGGACGCCGCCCCGGTCTCCCCCGCCGGGGCTTGCGCCGTGCCGCCTCCGCCTGCGGCGGCTCCCGCCACCATCGCAGTACCCGCTGCGCCGGAGGATTGCACTAGGGCCGCATCGGCCCCTGCAGTCTCAGAAGTGCTCGTCCGTCCCGCCTCGGCCATGGCGTCACCGACGGCCGCAGCTTCCCCCTCCTTCCGGGAAGCGGACGCGGCCGGGGCGTCGGAGAGGGCCGGCAGGTCCACCCGCGTCTGCTCGCTCTCATCGGAGAGCTTCGGCAGGTCCACCCGCGTGCTGTCGGCGTCGTCGGGCAGCTGCGGCAGGTCGAGCCGGGTCCGGGTGGAGTCGCCGCCGGGGTCGGCCTCGCTCTCCGCGGCGGCGCCCGGCGAGGCGTCCCCGCCGGAGACGGAGCGGCCTTCCGCGCCGTCTCCGGCGGACGCATCGGTGCGCCCGTGCCCGCCCCCGGCGGGGTCTGCTGCGGCTGCCTCGGGTTCCGCGGCGGCGCCGGCGGCCCCGGCGGAGACGGCGCGGCTTTCCACGGCATCGCCGGTGTCCGCGACGGCGCTCGGAACGGTCCCGTCGCGGCCGTCCAAGACATCGGCCGCCGTGCGGGAGCCGCTTGCGGCGTCGCCGGATTCGGCGTCGTGCTCGGTGGGCGTGCTCGAGGCCGGGTGCTCTTCCTCGGCCGCGCCGGAGGGCTTGTCCGGGTCGGGGGCGGTGTGCTCGGGGTGAGCCTCTGTGCCGTCCCCGGTGGGTGTGCCGGAGCCGGGGTCGTCGCTTGCCACCTCGCCGGAAGAGCCGCCGGAACCGCCCTCGGCTGCGGTGGTGGTGCCGGTGGGTTCGGCATTGGCCGCTGTGCCGGTGCCGGGTTCGTTGTCCGCGGCGTCGCCGGGGAGGTCGCCGGATTCGGCGTCGTGCTCGGTGGGCGTGCTCGAGACCGGGTGCTCTTCCTCGGCCGCCTCGGAGGGCTTGTCCGGGTCGGGGGCGGTGTGCTCGGGGTGAGCCTCCGTGCCGTCCCCGGTGGGTGTGCCGGTGCAGGGTTCGTCGCCTGCGGCCTCACCGGAAGAGCCGCCGGAACCGGTCTCGGCTGTGGCGGTGGTGCCGGTGGGTTCGGCGTTGGTCTCCGTGCCGGTGCCGGGTTCGTTGTCCGCGGCGTTGGAAGAGCCGCCGGAACCGGCTTCGGCTGCGGTGGTGGTGCCGGTGGGTTCGGCGTTGGCCGCTGTGCCGGAGCCGGATTCGTTGTCCGCGGCGTCGGAAGAGCCGTCGGGGCCGGCGTCGGCTTCGGGGGCGATGCCGCCGGCGGGCTCGTCGGGTTCACTGCGGGTCGCCGCGGTCTGGTCGGAGGGGGTGCCGCGGTCGGCGTGGGTCTCCATGGTGTCGTCAGAGAAGTCGTCGGGGTCGGCGTCGATTTCCGTGGCGTCGCCGGGGGCGGCTTCCGCGGCGGGGGCGGAGGACGCGCCCGGGGCGGCGTCGGTTCCCGGAGGGGTGCCGGAAGATCCGCCGGGACGGGGGGCGGCCGGAAGGCCGGCGGAGGGGGGTGGGGTGCCGGTGACCGGCGAGGCCGCTGCACCGCCGTCGTCCGGCTCGATGGGCGTCGTGCCATCCGAGCCCATGCCGCTGCTGCTCACGTGCCCCCCGTGATGTTCTTGTGACTGACGATACCTGAGGGAATCTGCTGTGTCGGTCGGCCGATGCCTGGGGCCCTGACTTCCACAAACAGGACGATCAACACCTCCCGAAGGTTGTCGTGGTCGATGTCACCGGCCGCCGGGGACTTTCCTTACGGCGGTCTTACGAGCAGCCGGAACGCCGAGACGGCGGACCCCGGCCGGGGCCCGCCGTCTCGGGTGCCGATGCAAGCGGTTTACTTGGGCGCGGTGCCGAGGATGTCGACGATGAACACCAAGGTGTCGTCGCCCTTGATGCCCGCCTGCTTCTGGCCTTCCTTGCCGTAGCCCTCCTTGGGCGGCAGGATCAGCATCACGCGGCTGCCGACCTTCTTGCCGAGCAGGCCCTTGTCGAAACCGGGCACGGTGGCGCCGGTGCCGACCTCGAAAGGCTGCACGGTGTCGCGCTTCCAGCTGGAGTCGAACTCCTTGCCGTTGCGCCACAGCACGCCCTTGTAGTGGGTGACCGCGGTGTCGCCCTTGGCCAGCGCCGGGCCGTCGCCTTCCACCAGGGTCTTGACGACCAGCTTGTCGGGCGGGGTCACGCCCTCGGGGATCGTCACCTTGGGAGCCAGCCCGTCCTTGGCGGGCGTGACGGTGGGCAGGCCCTCTGCGGAGAACTTCTTCTGCTCGCCCGGCACCGTGGAGTTCTTGGGGAAGGACTTGATGATGTCCATCACGAACAGGATCGTGTCGGTGCCGGAGATGCCCATCTCGGGCTGGCCGTCCTTGCCGAACCCGTCGGCGGGCGGCACCTCGATCATCACCCGGGAGCCGACGGTCTGCCCGGTGAGGGCCTTGTCGAGGGTCTTGTCGATGCCCTGCAGGTCCTTGCGGCCGATGTGCACCGCCCTGGGCCCGCCCTCGCCGTAGGTGCTGCCGAGCTTGCCGTCCTTGTTCTCCTCGTCTTCTTCACCCGGATCGGCGCTCGGGCCGGCGTCCTTGGCCGGCCACCTGTAGTAGGCCATGTGGATGTAGGCCAGGTCGTCGGCGGCCAGCTTGGGGCCGGTGCCCTGGGTGAGGACGGTGGTCTTCAGCTTGCCGCCCGGGTGCAGGCCCTTGGGGATCTCCACCTTCGGCTCCTTGCCGAACGCCCCGCTGACCTGGAGGGTGGGACCCGGCCGGGTGAGGTACCAGGCGGTGCCGCCGGCCACCGCCAGCGCGGCGGCCACCAGCGCCGCGATCGTCATCCGCCGGCGCCGCTTGGCCTGGGCCGCGGTCAGCGGGGACGGCCGGTTCGGGGTGCGGCGGCTGGAGGCCGAGCTGATCCCGTGCGGCGTGAAGTCCGGACGCTTGATGCCCTGCGCGCTGGGCAGGTTGACCTTCAGCCGCGGGGGCGGGGCCGACGAACCGCCGCTCGGCTTGTCATCCTCGGGCATTTTCCTCACTGATTCCGGCTAGACGACACCTCAAAGAGCACACCTTGCCAGCACCGGCCTAAGGGCGGCGTGAAAACCGTGCGAACAAGACCGGACCGAATGTATCGGCCCGGACCGGTCGCTGGAACCCGATGGGAGCGCCTGCCCACCGCGCCGGGCCGGCCCTGTGGCCGCTGGCGGACCGACGCAGGCAGTCTAGCCGTGCCCGGTGGGCCGTCCCGGCGGAGCCGAGGTCGCCGCGCCCGCCGAAAGGCCCGTTCACCGGCGAGGTATCCCCAGCTCAGCGGGCTTGCGGCCGGCCGTGGCGGAACCCGGGGCCGCCGCTGTTATGACAGGGCACAATCCTGGGCGCGGCGGATCAGTTCTCCTCATCGGCAAAGCGCAGCAGGGCCTCTTGGGCCACGGAGGCCACCAGGGTCCCGTCCCGGGTGTGCAAGGTGCCGTGGGCCAGGCCGCGCGAGCCGGAGTTGCTGGCCGGGCGGGTCCAGTACAGCAGCCACTGGTCGACCCGGGCCGGCCGGTGGAACCACAGGGCGTGGTCGAGGCTGACCGCCATCTGCACCGATCCGCGGGTGCCGGGCGCGACGGCGCTGGGGACCACTCCCATGTCGGACAGGTAGGTGATCAGGCAGGCGTGCAGCGCGGGGTCGTCCCCGACCGGCGCGTTGACCCGGATCCAGAACGGATGGCGCAGCAGGAACGGCCGCCTTGGACGGCCGGGCCGGACCATCCGGATCTCAAAGGGGAGCAGGTGCCGAAGCAACCGGTCCGTCGTCACCGGCTCCAGCTCCTCTGGGTCGGGCACCCCCTCGGGCGGGGACGGCTGCCAGTCGTGCCCCGGCTCGGGGTCGTGGAAGGAGGCCACCATCTCCAGGATCGGCTTGCCGCCCTGGCAGGCGGTGACATGCCGGGTGGAGAAAGAACGCCCGTCCCGGGTGCGGTTCACCTCCAGCCGCAGCGGCTCCCCGATGGCGCCGGGACGGATGAAGTAGACGTGCAGGGAGTGCGGCGGCCGCGCGGGGTCGACGGTCAGGCAGGCGGCGCGCAGGCTCTGGGCGGCGACCTGCCCGCCGAACAGCCGCTCCCTGCCCACGGCGGGGGATTCGGCGAGGAAGGCGTCCCCCTCCAGCGGCTGCAGGGTGAACATCTGCTCGATGGCGGACGGAGCAGGGCCCGTCGTCTCCTCCGGCATGCTGAACCTCTTTCGATCCGCCGTTCATGGTGGCATGCCGGCTTCGCCCGCCCTGCGGGCCGGGGTCGGTTTCGGTGCGGAGAGGGGACCAATGGCGAGGTTCGGGCCGCCGGATCAGGGGCAGGTCGTCTTGCGTGCACTCCCCGTGGGACGGGCCGCATCCCGCCCCGGCCCGGATCGCCGACGCCGAAGGACGCCAGACCCCATGACTGACACCGCCGTACCCGTTCATCCCACCGCGCCGACCGATGCGGAGGTGCGCCTGCTGGACGCTCACTGGCGGGCCGCCAACTACCTGTCGGCCGGGCAGATCTACCTGCTGGACAACCCGCTGCTGCGGGAGCCGCTGCAGCCCGGCCACATCAAGCCGCGCCTGCTGGGCCACTGGGGCACCACGCCCGGCCTGAACTTCTGCTACACCCACCTCAACCGGGTCATCAGGACCCGCGACCAGAACATGATCTACATCATGGGGCCGGGCCACGGCGGGCCGGCGGCGGTGGCCAACGCCTGGCTGGAGGGCACCTACAGCGAGGTCTACCCGGAGGTCTCCTGGGACGAGACCGGCATGGCCCGGCTGTTTCGGCAGTTCTCCTTCCCCGGCGGCGTGCCCAGCCACGTGGCCCCCGAGACGCCCGGCTCCATCCACGAGGGCGGCGAGCTGGGCTATGCGCTGGTGCACGCCTTCGGCGCCGCCTTCGACAACCCCGACCTGGTGGTGGCCTGCATCGTGGGCGACGGCGAGGCCGAGACCGGGCCGCTGGCGGCCGCCTGGCACTCCAACAAGTTCCTCGACCCGGTGCGCGACGGCGCGGTGCTGCCGATCCTGCACCTGAACGGCTACAAGATCGCCAACCCCACGGTGCCGGCCCGCATCCCCGAACGGGAACTGCTGGCACTGTTCGAAGGCTACGGCTACCGCCCCTACGTGGTCGCCGGAGACGACCCGGCCGTCATGCACCGGAAGATGGCCGAGACCCTCGACCGGGTCATGGATGAGATCACCGCCATCCAGCGCAACGCCCGCGAGGGCGGGAACAAAGGCCGCCCCCGCTGGCCGATGATCATCCTGCGCACCCCCAAGGGCTGGACCGGCCCCAAGGAGGTCGACGGCGTGCCGGTGGAGGGCACCTGGCGCTCCCACCAGGTGCCGCTGCCGGGGGTGCGCGAGAACCCCGAGCATCTGGCCCTGCTGGAGCGGTGGCTGCGCTCTTACCGGCCCTGGGAGCTGTTCGACGGCACCGGCCGCCCGGTGCCGCAGGTGCTGGCACAGACCCCGCGGGGGGAGCGGCGGATGAGCGCCAACCCGCACGCCAACGGCGGGCTGCTGCTGCGCCCGCTGCGCCTGCCCGACTTCCGCGACTACGCCGTCCCGGTGGACCGGCCGGCCACCACCTTCGCCGAGCCGACCCGGGTGCTGGGCGCGCTGCTGCGGGACGTGATCGCCGCCAACCCCGACAACTTCCGCATCATGGGCCCGGACGAGACCGCCTCCAACCGGCTGAACGCGGTCTTCGAGGTCACCGACCGGACCTGGCAGGCCGAGCGGCTGCCCACCGACGACCACCTGGCCCCCTCCGGCCGGGTGATGGAAGTGCTCAGCGAGCACCTGTGCCAGGGCTGGCTGGAGGGCTACCTGCTGACCGGCCGGCACGGCCTGTTCAACTGCTATGAGGCGTTCATCCACATCGTCGACTCGATGTTCAACCAGCACGCCAAGTGGCTGAAGGTCACCCGCGCCCTGCCGTGGCGGCGGCCCATCGCCTCGCTGAACTACCTGCTGTCCTCGCACGTGTGGCGGCAGGACCACAACGGCTTCACCCACCAGGACCCCGGCTTCCTGGACGTGGTGATGAACAAGAAACCCGAGATCATCCGGGTCTACCTGCCGCCGGACGCCAACACCCTGCTGGCGGTGACCGACGGCTGCCTGCGCTCCCGCGACTGCATCAACGTGATCGTGGCGGGCAAGCAGCCGGTGCTGAACCTGCTGCCGATGGACGACGCCGTCGTCCACTGCGCCCGCGGCATCGGCATCTGGGAGTGGGCCGGCACCGACGCCGGCGCCGAACCCGACGTGGTGCTGGCCTGCGCCGGGGACGTGCCGACCCTGGAGACGCTGGCCGCCGCCGACCTGCTGCGGCGCCATCTGCCACAGCTGCGGGTGCGGGTGGTCAACGTGGTGGACCTGATGCGGCTGCAGCCGCCCACCGAGCACCCCCACGGCCTGACCGACCCGGAGTTCGACGCGCTGTTCACCACCGACAAGCCGATCATCTTCGCCTTCCACGGCTACCCGTACCTGATCCACCGGCTCACCTACCGCCGGCACGGGCACGGCAACCTGCATGTGCGCGGCTACAAGGAGGAAGGCACCACCACCACGCCCTTCGACATGGTCATGATGAACGACCTGGACCGCTTCCACCTGGTCATGGACGTCATCGACCGGGTGCCGGGGCTGGGCGTGCGGGCCGGGCACGTCCGCCAGCTCATGGCGGACGAGCGGATCCGCCACCGCGCCTACACCCGCGAGCACGGCGAGGACCCCGCCGACATCACCGAATGGGTCTGGCCGCACTGAGCCCGTCCGGCATGCGAAGGAGACGCCCATGCGGGTGCTGACGGTCAACCCCGGCTCCAGCAGCCTCAAACTCAGCCTGCTGGAGGAGGAGAAGCTGCTGGAGCGGGCACAGGTGCCGACCGGCTCGGCCGAAGAGGAGGCGCGGGCGCTGGCCGAGACGCTGCGGCGGATGCCCGTCCCGGACGCCGTCGGGCTGCGCTTCGTGCACGGCGGCCCCGGCTACCGGGGGCCGGTCCTCATCGACGAGGCGGTGACCGAGCGGCTGCACGAGCTGGCGGACCTGGCGCCGCTGCACCAGCCGCTGTCGCTGCGGGCGCTGAAAGAGGTGCGGCGGCTGCTGCCGCACGTGCCCGCCGTGGCGTGCTTCGACACCGCCTTCCACGCCGAGCTGCCCGAGGCCGCCGCCACCTTCCCGCTGCCGGCCGAATGGCGCGAGCGCTTCGGGCTGCGGCGCTACGGCTTCCACGGCCTCTCCCACGCCCATGCCGTCCGCCGGGCCGGGCAGCTGCTGTCGGCCGACCCGGCCGCGCTGCGCCTGGTGGTGTGCCACCTGGGCGCGGGCGCCTCGCTGGCCGCCGTGGCCGGGGGCCGGTCGGTGGACACCACCATGGGCTTCACGCCCGCCGACGGGCTGGTCATGGCCACCCGCCCCGGCTCCCTGGACCCCGGCCTGCTCACCTGGCTGCTGCGGCACGGCGTCACCGGCGAAGAGCTCGCCGAGGCGGTCGTCCACCGCTCCGGGCTGACGGCACTGGCCGGAACGGGCGACATGCGCCGCATCGAGCAGCGCGCCGCCGAGGGCGACGATCGCGCCCGCCTGGCGCTGGAGGTCTACCTGCACCGGTTGTGCGCCCTGATCGCGGCCATGACCGCCGCGCTGGGCGGGCTGGATGTGCTGGTGTTCACCGGCGGCGTCGGCGAGCACGACGCCCACGTGCGGCGCCAGGTGACCGAACGGCTGGGCTACCTGGGGCTGGAGGTGGACGAGCGGGCCAACGAGGCCGCCCACGGCGACGCCGAGATCACCCGGCCGGGCGCCGCCGTGCGCACCCTGGTGGTCACCTCGCGGGAGGATCTGGAGATCGCCGCCGGTGTCCGCCGGGTCCTGCTGTCTTGACCCGGCGGGATTCGCGGACCCGCAGCACGGCCTTGAACGCCTCGACCACCGCGTAGGCGGCCACGGCCACCGCGACCATCCGCAGCCACGGCCCCGCGCCCAGCGGCGCCGACCCGAACACCTCGTTCATGAAGGGCGCGTAGGTGTACAGGAGCTGGACCGCGATCAATCCCAGCGCGCCCACCCCGATCCACCGGTTGCGGCGGATCCCGCCGATCAGCAGCGGCCGGTGCAGCGACAGGCAGTTGAACACATAGGCCAGCAAGGTCAGCGCGAAGACGTTCACCACCACCGTGCGGGCCTCCTCGGTCGAGCCGATGCCCTGCTCGTGGTGGAACAGCCCGAACGCCCCGGCCACCAGCACCGCCGACACCAGCAGGATCTGCGCCACATGCGCCCGGGTGAGCAGCGGCAGGGACGGGTCGCGGGGCGGGCGGCGCATGATGTCGGCGTCGCGGGGCTCCACCGCGAACGGCAGGCCCAAGATCAGCACCGCGGTCATGTTCAGCCACAGCACCTGCACCGGCAGGATCGGCAGCTGCCCGCCGGTCACGATCGCCGCCACCAGCACCAGCCCCAGCCCGACGTTGGCCGGCAGCGCCCAGACGATGAACTTGACCAGGTTGTCGAACACGCCGCGGCCCTCTTCGACGGCCGCCTCGATGGAGGCGAAGTCGTCGTCGGTGAGGACCATGTCGGCCGACTCCTTGGCCACCTCGGTGCCCGAGCGTCCCATCGCCACGCCGATGTCGGCCTGTTTGAGGGCCGGGGCGTCGTTGACCCCGTCCCCGGTCATCGCCACCACGTGCCGGCGCCGCTGCAGCGCCGTGACCAGGCGCAGCTTCTGCTCGGGGGAGACGCGGGCGAACACGTCGGTGCGCTCGGCCGCCTCCGGCAGGTCCGCATCCGGGGTGGCGGCCAGCTCGGCGCCGGTCATCACCCGGATCGGCCGGCCGCCGCCCAGCCCGACCCGCTCGCCGACGGCCCGGGCGGTGGCGGCGTGATCACCGGTGATCATCTTCACCTGGATCCCGGCGGTCAGGCAGTTGCGCACCGCGCCGGCGGCGGCCTCGCGGGGCGGGTCCTGCATGGCCTGCAACCCCAGGTAGGTCAGCGGGGGCGGCTCCTCCTCGCTCAGCTGCGCGGTGCCCGGCTCCAGTTCGGCCCGGGCGAAGGCCATCACCCGCAGCCCTTGACGGCCCAGGTCGTCGGCCAGTTCGGCGATGGCGTCGCGGTCCAGCGGCTCCCGCCCGCCGGCGTGGTCGATCCGGTCGGCGCACATCGGCAGGACGCGCTCCACCGAGCCCTTGACATAGACGGCGCCGTCCGCGTGCAGCGTGGCCATGTACTGCCGGGCCGACGAGAACGGGATGACGGCCACGCGGCGGGCGGCGTCCGCCACGCCGGCTTTGCGGGCACTGGCGACCAGGGCGCCCTCGGTGGGGTCGCCGCTGAGCTCCCAGCGCCCGTCCTTTTCGGTGATCTGGGCGTCGTTGCAGGCCAGCCCGGCGGTCAGCGTCGCCGTTAAAGCGGGGTGGTCGGCGGGACGCACCACGCGCCCGTCCACCAGGAACCGCCCGTGCGGGGCGTACCCGCCGCCGGTCACCTCATACAGCCGCCCGCCGGCGGCCACCGCGGTGACCGTCATCTGGTTGCGGGTGAGCGTGCCGGTCTTGTCGGTGCAGATCACGGTGGTGCTGCCGAGCGTCTCCACCGCCGGCAGCCGCCGGATGATGACATGGCGGCCCACCATCCGGGACACCCCCAGCGCCAGGGTGATCGTCACCACCGCCGGCAGCCCCTCGGGGATGGCGCCCACCGCCAGCGCCACCGCCGCGATCAGCATCTCGTCCACCGGCTGCCCGCGCGCCAGCCCGATCAGGAAGGTCAGCGCCGCCAGCGCCAGGATCGCCACCGTCACCAGCCGGCTGAACCGGGCGATCTTGCGGGTCAGCGGGGTCTGCACGCCGGGCGTGCGGCCCACCATCCGGTGGATCCGCCCCAGCTCGGTGGCGCCGCCGACGGCCACCACCACCCCCGTGCCCCGCCCGCCGGTCACGAACGTCCCCGAGTAGGCCATGTCGCGCCGGTCGGCCAGCTCCACCTCGCCGACCGGGGCGGGGTCCTTGCTCACCGGGGTGGACTCGCCGGTCAGCGCCGACTCGTCCAGCCGCAGGTCGGCCGCCTCCACCAGGCGCAGATCGGCGGGCACCTTGTCGCCGGCCTCCAGCGCCACCAGGTCGCCCGTCACGATCTCGGTGGAGGGCACCCGGTGCCGCCGGCCGTCGCGGATCACCGTGGCGACGGTGCGCGTCATCGCCACCAGCGCCGCCAGCGCCTGCTCGGCCCGCGACTCCTGGACGAACCCGACGAAGGCGTTCAGCAGCACCACCGCCATGATCACGATGGCGTCCACATGGTCGCCCAGCAGCGCCGTCACCAGCGCCGCGGCCAGCAGCACGTAGATCAGCGGGCTGTGGAACTGCAGCGCAAAGCGCGCCAGCGGGCCGCGCCGCCGCGTGGCGGGCAGCTCGTTGGGGCCCGTCCGCTCCCGCCGCGCCGCGGCCTCGGCCCAGGTCAGCCCTTTTTCGGGGTCGCCGTCCAGTTCCCGCACCACCTCGGCCGCCGGCCGGGTGTGCGCGGTCTTGGGGATGGACGTGGTGTTCACGCCTCCAGCCCTACCCGGCAGAGCCGGAAAGGATCAGGGACGAAGGTCGCCCGGCTCTCAGGCGCGGGAAGGCTGGGGGGAGCCGCCTGCACCCGGCGGGTCGCCGCCGGCGGGGAAGCCCGCCTCCAGCCGCACCGCCTCCACCGCCAGGGCCAGCTCCAGGGCCTGGCGGGGGTGGGCCAGCTTGCGGCCGGTGAGGTGTTCGAGGCGGCGCAGCCGGTTCAGCACGGTGTTGCGGTGGCAGTACAGCCGCTCTGCGGCGGCGGCCGTCGAGCCCGCGCAGTCCAGCCACACCCGCAGCGTGCGCAGCAGCGTGTCCCGCTCGGCCGGCTCCAGCGCCAGCACCGGGCCCAGCACGATCTCGCGCAGGTGGGCCGCCAGGTCGGGCTGGGTGGCCACCAGCGCCTCCGGCAGATGCCGGTCCAGCCGGGTGATCCGCGGCTCGGCCCCGGCGCAGGTGCTGAGCGCGATCTCCGCCAGGCGCCGGGCCTGCGCCAGCTCGGCCAGCCCGTCCACCACCAGGCCGATGCCCACGTCCCGGGTCAAAAACGGCCGCAGCGCCCGTTCCAGGTCGTCCAGGCCCGCCGTGCCCAGGTGGGCGATGCCGTAGCGCACCCCGCCGCGGCCGCGCCAGATCAAGCGGATGCCGCGTGCCTCCTCCGGCAGCGCCGCCCCGTCGGCGGCGCGCAGCGCGGCCACGCGCACCGCCACCACCGCGTACCGCCCGCGTTCGGGCAGGTCCAGGGCGCCGGCCGCCTGCGCGGCCTCGGCGGCGCCGCCGTGCCCGTCCAGCAGCCCGTCCAGCAGCTCATACCCCTGCCCGACGTCGGTGTGGCGCAGCCGCCGCTCGGTCTCCCGGTAGGACTCGGCCACCGCGGTGGACAGCTCGTCGATCATCAGCCAGGTGCGCCGGGCCCCGATCACCAGCACCGGCAGGTCCTGGGGGTGCTTGGCGCGGGTGACCTCCACCATGGCGTCCCACAGGATCGAGCCGGCCAGCCGGTAGATCCGCAGCGCGGTGTCCAGCGGGATCCGCCGCTCGGCGTAGCGGCGGCCGAGCCGGTGCGCAAAGCCCAGGTCGGGACGGCGCCCGCCGCGGGTGGCCACCGCCTCCAGCGTGGCGCGCAGCCCCATGTAGGTGGACTTCCAGAACGCCCGGTCGTCGAGCTCGCCGCGCAGCGCCGGGTCCTGCCTGCGCCGGACTTCTTCGACCAGACGGTCGGTGAGCTCGGGAAGCCGGTCGAACAGCCCGCGCACCGCCGTCTGGATGACCACGTGTTCCCGGTGCGATACCGGGGGCCTGGCCGTCGCCGCCGTCACAGGAACCTCCGCTTTTCGTCGCGCCGGTGTGTACCGGGAGCGAACATCGTGACACGACCCGCTCAATTACAGAAGGGGCGATTTGTGCAAACGCACATGAGGATCTGGTTTCCGACACCCGGGTCACTTCCGGCCCATGGTTTTCACCGTACCGATGCCGCCGACTTGACCTGTGCGCTCTGGCGAGGTACACGGCCGTCTGATAAGCGCCGCGGAGGAGTTTGTCATTCGGCCGCGAGGGACGCCGGGGGACGGGCGCATACAAATGTCTGGCCAGTTGTCTCCGCGTGCTGGAGGAACCCAGATGCGCCATGTCAAACGAATTCCACCCCCGGGCGCATTGCGTCGGGTGCTGGGCCTGCTGACCGCGGTGGTGCTGCTGACGGCGCTGGCGCCGGCAGTCGGCGCGGCGGCGCGGGCGACGCTGCGGCCGATCGTCTTCGTGCACGGCTTCTTCGGCTCCGGCAGCCAGTTCGCCACGCAGGCCAAGCGCTTCGCCTCCAACGGCTACCCGGCCTCCTACATCGAGTTCGAAGAGTACGACTCGCTGTTCGCCGAAAACAGCCGTGAGGACGTGCTCGCCTCGCTCGACCGGCGCATCGCCCGGCTGAAGGCGGCCACCGGCGCCGACAAGGTCGAGCTGGTCGGGCACTCGCTGGGCACCGCGATCTCGCAGGAGTACCTCAACAGCTCGCCCAGCCGGGCCGCCAATGTCGCGCACTACGTCAACATCGACGGCGCGACCGCCGGCTCCCCGCCGGGCGGCGTGCCCACGTTGGCGGTGTGGGCGGAGGGCCGCGGCAGCAGCTCCATCCGCGGCGCCACCAACGTGTACCTGCCGAACGAGTCGCACGTGGAGAACGCCTCCTCCCCGGCGACCTTCGCGGCGATGTACGAGTTCTTCACCGGCCAAAAGCCGCGGACCACCGACGTCGTCCCCGAATCCGGGCAGATCCAGCTGGCCGGGCGCGCGGTGCGCTTCCCCAGCAACGCCTCTCCCGGCGACGCGGTGGTGGACGTGTTCGAGATCGACCCGGCCACCGGGCGGCGCACCACCGCCCAGCCGATCCGTTCCATGCGGGTGGCCGCCGACGGCTCCTTCGGGCCGTTCCCCGGCCGGGGCGACGCCTACTATGAGTTCCTGCTCACCCGCGCCGGCACCGACCAGCAGCACCACCTGTACTTCGAGCCGTTCCGGCGCACCGACCTGGGCATCCGCCTGCTCAGCTCCAACCCCGGCGAGGGCATCGACCGGCTCATCCAGCGCGGCCGCAACCACGTGGCCCTGCTGGCCTACCGCAACAAGGAGTGGTGGGGCGACCAGGGATCCAATAGCGACACCCTGACCGTCAACGGCGTGTCGATCGTCAACGAGGGCACCGCGCCGCGCGATGGCCGGGCGATCGGGATCTTCGCCTTCGACCGGTTCTCCGACCGCCGCTCCAACCCCGGCCGCTCCTTCGGCCTGTTCAACGTGCTGCCCTTCATGAGCGCCGTCGACCTTTACGTCCCCGCCTCGGCGACGGCGAACGGCACCGTCACGCTGTCCGTCACGCAGCGCGGCGGCGGCCGTCCCACCCGGCTGACCATCCCGAACTGGCCTTCGGCGAACCACACCATCACCGTCTGCTTCAACGACTACGTCTCCTGACCCCTCCGGTCCGGGACGCCTCCCGGACCGAATGGACGGCGGCCGGAGGACCTCCGCCCCGCCGTCACCCCGCAGGCTCCGTGGGCCCGGTCCCGTCCGCCCGGCCGGGCCCACGGGCGTGCGGGGCGCCACCGCAGGGAACGGGGCCGACATGGGGGAGTACGGACGGCGACGCTCAGCGGGACGACGGTGTGGCCGGATTCGGTCACGCTGTTGAACTTCTTTGGGTAATGCGCTAACGCGTTCGAGGGCGGAGATAATGCTCGCTTATCAGGGCGGTGGACGTCCAACGTCCGAAGGCGGCTCAAATCGCCGATTTCCGGCAGTCCAGGTGTCCTTGCCCTTAGGGTTTGTACCGACGCAGCCCTATGGACGGAAGGAAGCCTGGAAGTGACCGAGAACACTCCCGGTCAGGCGAACCCGAAGATCGACACATCGGTGCCGCACTCCGCCCGTATCTGGAACTACTGGCTGGGCGGTAAGGACAACTACGAGGTCGACCGCATCGCCGGCGAGCAGTACAAGGCGGTCTTCCCGCAGATCGTCGAGTTGGCCAGGTCCAGCCGGCACTTCCTGGCCCGTGCCATCCACTACCTGGCCGGTGAGATGGGCGTGCGGCAGTTCCTGGACATCGGCACCGGCCTGCCGACCGTGGACAACACCCACGAGGTCGCCCAGCGGATCGCGCCCGAGTGCCGGATCGTCTACGTCGACAACGACCCGCTGGTGCTGGCGCACGCCCGCGCGCTGCTCACCAGCACCCCCGAAGGCGTCACCACCTACCTGGACGCCGACATGCGCGATCCGGAAAAGATCCTCCAGGAGGCCAGGAAGACCCTGGACTTCTCCAAGCCGGTCGCCATCATGCTGATGGGGGTGCTCGGCCACCTCACCGACGAGGAGGCGCTGTCGGTCGTCCGGCACCTGGTGGCGGCGCTGCCCTCGGGCGGCTACCTGGTCTGCTGCGACGCCACCAACACCGACGAGAAGTTCCAGGAGGCCCAGCGCGGCTACGACGAGACCGGCGCCGTCCCCTACCGGCTGCGCAGCCCCGAGTTCATCAGCCAGTACTTCGAAGGGCTGGAACTGGTGGAGCCGGGACTGGTGCAGGTGCCGCTGTGGCGTCCGGAGGTCGAACCGCTGGAGCACAAGGACCAGCCGAGCCTGGCCGGAGTGGGGCGCAAGCCCTGACCGTGGGGAGGTCCCGTCGCGAAGACGTCCGGCGAGAGGACGTGGCCGGGTCTGGTCAATTTCTTGCAAGTTTCATATGGTCATGAAATCGAGTACCGATCGATCCGCCCGCCTGGGCGCGGCAGTGATGTGAGGGGACCCGCCTTGTCCTCTGCCACCAGCATCGACAGCGATTCCGGCAATACCGTCGAAACCGAAACAGGCGGCCCACTGGTCGCCCGGATGGTGCTCGGCGCCCGGCTGCGCCGGCTGCGGGAGGCCCGCGGCATCTCGCGCGAGGAGGCGGGCTGGGCGATCCGTTCCTCCGCCTCCAAGATCAGCCGGCTGGAGCTCGGCCGTACCGGCTGCAAGCTGCGGGACGTGGCCGACCTGCTGGAGCTGTACGGGCTGCCGGAGGAGGAACGCCCCACCCTGCTCGCCCTGGCCGAACAGGCCAACACCCCCGGATGGTGGCAGGAGTACCACGACATCGTGCCCTCCTGGCTGCGGACGTACCTGGGCGCCGAGCAGGAGGCGTCCGAGATCCGGTGCTTTGAGGTGCAGTTCGTCCCCGGCCTGCTGCAGACCGAGGACTACGCCCGCGAGGTCATCGCCCTGGACTGCGGCGCCGACCCGGCCGAGCAGGCCCGCCGCCTGGAGCTGCGGATGGCGCGCCAGCGGATCCTGACCCGGCCGCACCGGCCGGTCAACCTGTGGGCGGTGCTGGACGAGGCGGTGCTGCGGCGGCCCATCGGCGGCACGGAGACGATGCGCGGCCAGCTGGAGCACCTGCTGAAGGCCCACCGGATGCCCAACGTCACCATCCAGATCGTGCCGTTCGCGGCGGGCGGGCATGCGGCGGGCCTCAGCTCGGTCACCCTGGTGCGGCTGCCCCACCCGGACCTGCAGGACGTGGTCTACCTCGAGCAGCTCGACAGCGCGGTCTACCCGGACCGGCAGGCCGAGATCGACCACTACTGGCAGGCCTTCCACACCCTGGTGACCGAGGCGGAGCCGCCCGCCCGCACCGAGGCGATCCTCACCGAGGCGCTGGAGTGGTACCGCGGCTGAGCCGGGGCGCCGGCCGCGCCCGCGGCGACGCACCGGCCCGGCCGGTCCGCGCCGTCCCGGTAAGGGACGCGGACCGGCCCCGGGGCGCCGGGGGAGGTGACCTCCTTAGCGCCGGTCCGACGGCGGCACGGAATGTTCCCGCGGCCGTGACTTGCGCTCATCAGAGCCGAAGGACGGAGCTTCGCTGATGCGGGGCCGCGGGGCACGGCCGCCTGCCGGTGCCGTTCCGCGGGCGGGGCGGAGAGCGGGCGAACGGGCTGCGAACCCGCGGTGCGGCGGTGTGTGCGAGGACAATTTCCGCGGCTTCCTTGTGTGTTGCCCTCACGGCAATTCCTGAGCGCGGTGAAAACCGCATGCAGCCGTCTGGAAACGCTGCCTCCACCATTCCCGAAGCCGCCGGCTGAACCTTTTCTGGGTACTGTTTCCGCAGGTGGGAGCGCCGCAGTGCGGTCAGGCGCGCCGGTGGCATCAAGGCGCCGCCCGCCCCCGGGGCTCAGACCGCATGTTGAAAACACCATTACCGGCCCCATCGGTGCCGGTGCTCCAGGCGGTGCATTGGTGCTCTGCACAATCTTGAAAAGGCCGGTAATTTCACCGATTTCTGACCTGTGAGGACGTGCACACACTCGGTGGCGTCGGCGAGGTCGGAGTCTGAGCGGGACGAATCGATTCCCCTCGCCGGCGGAAACAGCCCGCAACCCCCCGCAGTGCGGGACCACCGGTGAAAGGACGCTCATGTCCCTGAGGAAGTCGTTCGGACTGCTGTCGGCGACCGCCGCCCTGGTGGCCGGCCTGGTCGCCGCGCCCCCCGCGCAGGCCGCGGCGAACCCCTACCAGCGCGGCCCGGATCCCACCGAATCCCTTCTGAGGGCCGCGCGCGGTCCGTTCGCCGTCTCCGAGCAGTCGGTCTCCAGGCTGAGCGTGTCCGGCTTCGGCGGCGGCCGGATCTACTACCCGACCACCACCAGCCAGGGCACCTTCGGCGCCATCGCCATCTCGCCCGGCTTCACCGCCTCCTGGTCCAGCCTGGCCTGGCTCGGCCCGCGCCTGGCCTCGCACGGCTTCGTGGTCATCGGCATCGAGACCAACACCCGCCTGGACCAGCCCGACAGCCGGGGCCGTCAGCTGCTGGCCGCCCTGGACTACCTGACCCAGCGCAGCTCGGTGCGCAACCGGGTGGACGCCTCGCGCCTGGCGGTGGCCGGCCACTCGATGGGCGGCGGCGGCACGCTGGAGGCCGCCAAGAGCCGCACCTCGCTGAAGGCCGCCATCCCCATCGCGCCCTGGAACCTGGACAAGACCTGGCCGGAAGTGCGCACCCCGACCCTGATCATCGGCGGTGAGCTCGACTCCATCGCCCCGGTCGCCACGCACTCCATCCCGTTCTACAACAGCCTGACCAACGCCCGGGAGAAGGCGTACCTGGAGCTGAACAACGCCAGCCACTTCTTCCCGCAGTTCTCCAACGACACCATGGCCAAGTTCATGATCAGTTGGATGAAGCGGTTCATCGACGACGACACCCGCTACGACCAGTTCCTGTGCCCGCCGCCGCGGGCGATCGGGGACATCTCCGACTACCGGGACACCTGCCCGCACACGTGAGCCGCCCCGTCCCGGGCCGCCCACCCGGTCCGGGACGGAACGCGGGGCGTCTAGCGCTCACTCGGAGGCGGGCCACGCCGTGGGTGTGGCCCGCCTCACACATGTGACGCTGCACACCGTCCAAAGGCCGCCCCGCCCGGCACCGGGCGGCCCGCCGGGGCGTCCCCTGACCCGATGAACCGGGACGACACGCCCACAACCGCCGTCTCATCCGGCATCACCCGCAGGACCTGCCGGGACGCACAGACAGGCGGCCCGCCGGGCCGACGCACCGGCTTTCACGGGACGGGAACAATCCCGCAGTGGTGTAAGTTCTACTTCTTGTCGCCGGTGTGCCTGGTGTCCCCGGGCCTCACCTATTGCCTTCACGGAATACCGCGGCGGTTCGCCCGTCTGGCTGGAGCCGTGTTGTGCCTTTCGCCGAGAGGCGACCCGCACACCGGCGTCACCGTCGAGGACCCGTCCAGGACACGCTCCCGGGCGGGTCTTTGGCTTCTTGTGCGCTGAGACGAGCCCGCCGGACCCCTGCGACCAGGCCGCACCCGCCGAGACGCCCCCGTACGGGGGCATCCTTGGGCCGGGCTTGCCCTGCCTTGACCGGGCCGGGGAAGGAGCCCGGCATGGACCAGTGGTTCACGCGGGAGATCATCGACACCGGACGGCTTCGCCTGCTGTGTTTTTTCGTGGCGTTCATCTGCGGTTTCCTGTTCATCCGCTGCAGCGTCCGGATGATCCGCCGCCAGGTGCGCTGGTGGCCCGGCAACATCACCCCCGGCGGCCACCACATCCACCATGTGGTCTTCGGACTGGTGCTCATGTGCGTCGGCGGCGTCGGCGGCCTGACCGTCATCGACACCGACTCGGTATGGGCGGCGATCGCAGCGTCACTGTTCGGCGTGGGTATGGCGCTGGTCCTGGACGAATTCGCGCTCGTGCTGCTGCTGAAGGACGTCTACTGGAGCGAACAGGGCCGCCTGTCGGTCGAGGTCGTCTTCATCGCCATCGCCCTGTGCGGCCTGGTCCTGCTGGGCCTGCACCCGCTGGGCGTGGACGACGCCGTCGACGGCGACGGAAACCCCTACGCCCTCTGGCAGGTCGTCCTGCTGGTCCTGTTCAACCTGACCCTGGCGGTCATCACCCTCCTCAAGGGCAAGATCTGGACCGGCCTGCTCGGCCTGTTCATCACCGCCTTGGCCCTGGTCGGCGCCATCCGCCTGGCCCGCCCCGGCTCCCCGTGGGCCCGCTACCGCTACCCGCCCGGCTCCCGCAAGGACCGCCGCTCCCGCATCCGCGAACGCCGCCTGCACCGCCCCGCCCAGGAGGTCTTCGACAGCATCGCCAACATCGTCGCCGGCCGCCCCTCCCTCCCCACCGGCCGCCACACCTCCGCACGTCACCGCAGCACCCACCGCCACAAGAAAAGCCCGCAAGCCTGACGGCACCCACCCCGTCCGCGAGGTTTCGCGGCGGCATGGCGGGGACAACTGTGGCGGTCGCCGACGAGGAGAAGACATGAAGCCTACGGTCGCCTTCGCCGCCCTGGCCGCGGGTCTTGCGGTGGGCGTCGCCCGGCGGATGAAGGCCCGCGCCACCGGGCGGGCGCCCTGCGGAGACGACGCGGGACGGTGGCTGACGGTCACCGTCAACCGTCCGCCCGAGCTGCTGTCGAAGCACCTTCCCGAGCCGCTGGCCAGGTTGCGCAACAGCATCGAGCTGCGGATCCAGACGGCGCCCGGCGGCCGGGGCGCGGAGGTGGCCGCCCGTCCCCGCAACGGGCTCTCCGCGGCCGGAGGGCCGCAGGAGGCACGGCAGGCGGTGCGCACGGCGCTGCGGGAGGCCAAGGCCCTGGCCGAGACGGGGGAGGTACTGCTCCCGGACGAGCCGGCCGCCGCCCGTCCGGTTCGACCGGAGACGGTGACCGCGCATGCCGCGGGGGAGGGGCGGTGGTGAAGGCGCTGTGCTGGGAGGGCGCCGGCCGGCTGGCGGTCCGGGACGTCCCCGAGCCGCGGATCCGCAACGACCAGGACATGATCGTCAAGGTCACCGCCACCACCGCCTGCGGCTCGGACCTGCACCTGATCGACGGCCACGTCCCGGCCATGCGCCGTGGCGAGGTCCTCGGCCACGAGTTCGTCGGCGAGGTCGTCGAGACCGGCCCGGCGGTGCGCCGCCACAAGGTGGGCGACCGGGTGGTGGTGTGCTCGGTCATCGGCTGCGGACGCTGCTGGTACTGCGCCGACGACCAGTGGTCGCTGTGCGACAACGGCAACCCCGACCCCGATCTCGGCCGGGCGATCTGGGGGTATGAGCCCGGCGCCGCCTACGGCCACTCCCGCGCCATGGGCGGCTTCCGCGGCGCCCACGCCGAGTACGTCCGGGTGCCGTTCGCCGACTACGGCGCCTTTCCCGTCCCGGACGAGGTGGACGACATCAGCGCCCTGTTCGTCTCCGACTCGGCGCCCACCGGGTGGATGGGCGCCCACCTGGGCGGCGTCAAACCCGGCGATGTGGTGGCGGTGTGGGGCTGCGGCGCGGTCGGCCAGATGGCGGCGTGCGCGGCGGCGCTGCTGGGCGCCGACCGGGTGATCGCCATCGACCGCCACCCCGAGCGGCTGGCCATGGCCGCCGAGCACGCCGGCGCGGAGACCATCGACTACACCGCCACCGACGTGTGCGCCGAGCTGCGCGAGCGCACCGGCGGGCGAGGGCCGGACGTGTGCATCGAAGCGGCCGGCATGCAGGCCCAAGCCTCCGGCCTGGAACGCTTCTACGACGGGATCGAACGCCGCCTGCGGCGGCGAAGCGACCGCTCTTCGGCGGTCCGTGAGGCCGTCTACGCCTGCCGCAAGGGCGGATCGGTTTTCGTGCTGGGCTTCTTCACCGGCACGACGGACAAGTTCCCCCTGGGCGCCCTGATGAACAAGGGCCTGACCTTGCGCGCCGCCCGAACGCACGGCCAGCGCTACATCCCGATGCTCTTGCAACGCATCGCCAGGGGTGAACTCGACACCCGCCACCTGGCCACCCACCGGATGCCTTTGAAACGCGCACCGCGCGGCTACGAGCTGTTCAAACACCGCAAGGACGGCTGCGTCCGCGTCGTCTTCCACCCGGCCGCCTGACCGGACCGTCCCGAAGAAAACACTCTGCCGGGGGATGCCCCATCACCAGGGCGTTGACGCCCTCAATGAACTTTTTCAAGGAGCCCCGGAACCGGGAAAGGTGCCATGACCTCGGATGCCGCCGGGTCCCGCCTTCGGCGTCCGGGGCCACCGGAGCGTCATCCACCAGACAGGCGGAGCGGCCCGGCAGGAGGAGACACGGTCCGCGGTGTCCCTTCGGTGGCCGGACTGATCGGGACCGGGCGCGCAGGGCGGCTCCGGTTGTACTGCTCGGCGGCCGGATCGTCCCCGCCGATGCCCGGCTCTTCGTCTGTGTGCGCCCGCGGCACTTCGGGATCGCTGACACGCGCTTTCAGCCCGGCCTCGATCACCGGTCATCCTTTTCGAGGCCGCCGCATGTCACCGAATCACCATCGGGAAGCCGTATGCGGCACGCTGTCGGCCGCCGCGGTCACCTCGTACACCGCAGAGCAGAGCTTTGGGTGGCCGGGTGATTCGCTGATTTTGTGTGCAACAGGGTGTGCTGAGCGATCAGAGGAAACAAGGCAGGAATATTCTTTCGAGAACGGTAAGCCCGGCACCGCAGCAGGATTTTTCGGTACGCCCTTTCCTGGGATCGTGGCGGTATATGGCTGCTGGAAGCGGCGTGGTGAGCTGGGAGGATGCCGGGCTGGACACCCCTGTGCTCTCTTCCCGGAGCCTGGCGCCGTACGCTGGAAAATGCTCATGAAACAAGCCCATGCCCGTCCTGTGGCCATGGTTTTCAGGACCTGCCGCGGACGTGTTCCCCGCGCCGGCCGCGGACGCCCCGATGCCCATCGCGGTGATTGCTAGCCTTTGGCGGAGGGAAGCCGGCATCGCGCCGGGGCGAGGGCGGGCAGGAGATCTCACTTTGCGTGACATATCGATCATCATCCGCTACCGCAAGGCTGTCTCCTACGGCCATCACGTTCTTCTCGGCGCCCTGGAGACGCTGTCGGCGGACGTCTCCTACGAGGTCCGCTTCGCCACGAGCGCCGCCGCGGTGGTGGAGGAGATCAAAAAGGCGCTGCCCACCGCTCACCGGGTGCTGGTGCTGTGGTCCTTCTACTCGCCGGACGCCCTGGAGATGGCGGCGGAGCTGCAGCGGATCCGGGCCGAGATCGACGATCCGGCCGTCACCCACATAGCCGGCGGGGTGCACGCCACCGCCGAGCCGGTGCAGGTCCTGGACGCCGGCTGGGACATCGCCGCCGTCGGGGAGGGGGAGACCACCTTCCTGCGGCTGGTGGCCGCCGGCGGCGAGCCGGCCGGGATACCCGGTCTCGTCTACCGCGACGAGGCGGGCGGCCTGGTCCGCACCGGCCGGGCCGAACGCCGGGAACTGGACGCATACCCGGCGTTCTCAGTCCGCTGGCGGCGTTTCAACCCCATCGAGATCACGCGGGGCTGCGTGTATGCCTGCCGCTTCTGCCAGACGCCGTTCATGTTCTCGGCGAAGTTCCGGCATCGCAGCGTCGAGAACGTCAAAAGGCATGTCGAGCAGATGGTCGCCCACGGCCGCCGCGATGTCCGTTTCATCACCCCGACCTCCCTCTCCTATGGAAGCGGGGACGAGAACGTCAACCTGGAGGCCGTGGAAGAGCTGCTGGCCGCCTGCAAGTCGGTCGTGGGCAAGCAGGGCCGGGTGTTCTTCGGGAGCTTCCCCAGCGAGGTGCGTCCCGAGCACGTCAGCGTCCGGGCGCTGCGGCTGATCAAGCGGTACTGCGCCAACGACAACCTGATCATCGGCGCCCAGTCCGGTTCGGCCAGGGTGCTGGAGGCCGCCAAGAGAGGACACGGCGTCCAGGAGGTGCGCGATGCCGTGCGGATCGGCGTGCAAGAGGGCTTCCGCATCAACGTGGACATGATCTTCGGCATGCCCGGGGAGACGCCCGCCGACGCGGCGGCGTCCCTCGCCCTGGCCAGGGAACTGGCCGACCTGGGGGCGCGGATCCACGCGCACACGTTCATGCCGCTGCCGGGCACACCCTGGCGGGAGGCCACACCGGGGCGCGTCGACCCGGAGACCCTGCGCGCCATCGGCGAACTGACCGGCCGCGGGGCCCTGTACGGGCACTGGGAACGCCAGCAGCGGCTCGCCGGTCAACTGGCCGACGCGGCACGCGCCTACCCCCGTCCGGGAAAGAGCCGAACACTGCTGCCTTTGGCCTCCGACCCGGAGCCGGGCCCTTCACACGGATCCGGCGGCACCGCTCCCAAGCGGTGAGCCTTTTCCAGCACGCCCCCTGGTGCGGGACGTGCGGATCGCGGCCCGGGTGACCGAAGGGGCAGGGCGCGAGAAGGCGAACTCGATCCTGGCCGACGTGCACGCGCCCGTGCCGCACGAGGCGCTGCAGGCGGCCGAACCGGAACTGGTGCGGTGGCGGCCGACCGCAGCGTGAGCGCCGTGCACGAGGCCGGCCTGCCGAAGCCGGCGGCGGCCCGATGACCGCGCCCGGTAGATCGCCGAGATGCTCGCCTCGTCTATCTGACGGGTGCACTCTACGCAGCACTGCCGCTATTTCATACTCACCGTCACTATTCAGCTACAGAAAATGGGATAGTAGCGGTGAACGCAGCGCGCGTCGGGGCGCGGCCCGGTCGAAGGTCGTGGTTGGCATGAACGTACCCTTGCTCAGGCCTCTGGCCGATATCGCCGAGCCCATCGCCGTCGACGTGCCCGGCTCGGCGGCGCCGGGCGACCTGCGGCGCCGGACCGGTGAACAGCGGCCGATCCGGCATGGGCATTACAGCCGCCGCCGGTGGGGTGTGCCCCTGCCGCCCCGCCCGTGGCCCGGGCCGGTCGAAGGCCGCGCTCCGGCTGATCCGCCGGCCAAGGCGCGTGAAGCCGACTCCCGCCGCGAGGTGGGCCACCGTCCCAACGGCGCCTGGAGGCCGCGGTGACCGGTACCGGCGACTCCCGGATGGGCTATCGGGTCGATGTCGCTCCGCAAGGCCGGGGGTGTGAGAGCTGGCAGCACGACGGGCGGTACATCGCCGCCGTGGTGGTGACCGAGGACGGCTCGCATCTGTGCTTGCTGCACTGGAACCTGGTCGCCGCCAAGTTGCAGCGTGACGGCTACCGGATCGACTACACCCCGGCCGCGCGGCTGGCCCTGAGAATGGGCAGGCGAGAGTAGACCGGGACAGCGGCCCGTATTCGCCGACTCCCGGGGCCGCCGCCGGGGAGGAATCGCCTCCTTGGAACGGATGGAGGACCCGGCGCGTTCGCCCGGACCGCTAGGACGCGTCCGCAGGGAGGCCGGGAACGGCACGCCGAACCTTTTCAACACGCCGTCTCCGCAGGCCGGGACGGGGACGATGCTGCGACATCGCGGCGGAGACCACCGGGGCTCTCGTCCCCGGTGCTTTGGACCGCGTGGTGAAAAAGGTTCGCTCTCGAGCGCCGAAGGCGCCGACCTGAAAGTCGCTTCAAGGGCACTGCGACGTATCCGCCCGGCGGCCACCGGCGATCCCTTCTGGAAGAACCGCGGGACGGCCGACGCGATGCCGCTCTGACGCCGGCCCGGCCGTTGAAACAGAAACAGGACATGCGGCCGTGCGGCCTGCTCTCGCTGCACGGGTGTCTTTCGAGGCAGCCCCGCCGAGCCCGCGATGCGCCCCCTGACCTGCGGCGCGCCCGGCAGGATTCGAACCTGCGACCGTCGGATTAGAAGTCCGGTGCTCTATCCAGCTGAGCTACGGGCGCTCGCACACTCCCGCCCGGCCGGTGGGCGTCGGCGATGAATGGTCGCGAACCCTTGGCTGAGCGCGGATCCGGCGCTGATGGCCGGGTGCGTCCCACAGTTTAGGGGGACCGGAGGGCGTGAAGCCATGGAGATCCGGCGCTGGGTGGATCCGGGCGGGCCCTATCTTTGTTGACCGTGGCTGTGGAACAAGGCCGTGACGCGCTGGACGCCCCGCGTGACTGACCGGGCGGTGGAACGGGCGCTGGGACTGCTGGCCGGGATGGCGCTGGACGCGGCGCTGGGCGACCCGCGGCGGGCCCACCCGGTGGCGATGTTCGGGCGAGCGGCGGCGGCGCTGGAGCGGCGCATCTACGCCGACTCCAAAAGACGTGGCACCGTCTACGCCGGAACCCTGGTCGCCGGGGCCGCGGCGGTCGGCGCGCTGGCGCAGCGGCTGGCGCCGGGCCGCACCGCCCGCGTGGCGCTGACCGCCGTGGCGACCTGGACGGTGCTCGGCGGGACATCGCTGGGCCGGGAGGGCCGGGCCATGGCCGCGGCGCTGCGGGCCGGGGATCTGGCGGCCGCCCGTGCCCGGCTGCCCCACCTGTGCGGCCGCGACCCCCGGCACCTGGACGTCCGGGAGCTGGCGCGGGCCACGGTCGAGTCCGTCGCCGAGAACACCGGCGACGCCGTGGTCGCCCCGCTGGTGTGGGGCGCGGTGGCGGGCGTTCCGGGGCTGCTGGCCTACCGGGCGGTCAACACGCTGGACGCGATGGTGGGCCACCGCAACGAACGCTACGGCCGCTTCGGATGGGCGTCCGCCCGGCTGGACGATGCGGCCAACTGGGTGCCCGCCCGGCTGACCGCCTTGCTCACCGCGGCCTGCGCCCCCGTGGCGGGCGGGAGCGGCCGGCGCAGCCGGGCGGTGCTGCGGCGGGACGGCGCCGCCCACCCCAGCCCCAACGCCGGCCGCTGCGAGGCGGCGTTCGCCGGGGCGCTGGGCGTGCGGCTCGGCGGCGCCAACGTCTACGGCGGCCGGGTCGAGCGGCGCCCCCACCTGGGGGACGGCCCGCCACCGGAGATCGCCGACATTCCCCGCGCCGTCCGCCTGTCGGCCGCCGTCGGCTGGGCCGCCGCCGTCTGCTGCGCGGCGGGCGCGGCGGCCTGGGCGGGCCTGCGGCAGGCGGTACGAGGACGGAGCGCCGTCCGGTGAGCGGGGCGCTGCTGGTCGCCGGGACGACCTCCGATGCCGGCAAGAGCGTGCTGACCGCCGGGCTGTGCCGGTGGCTGGTGCGGCAGGGCGTGAAGGTCGCCCCCTTCAAGGCCCAGAACATGTCGCTGAACTCGATGGTCACCGCCGACGGCGCCGAGATCGGCCGGGCCCAGGCGATGCAGGCGCAGGCGGCGCGGATCGAGCCGACCGCGCACATGAACCCCATCCTGCTCAAGCCCGGCGGCGACCGCCGCAGCCAGGTGGTGCTGCTGGGCCGCCCGGTGGCGGAGGTGGACGCCCTGGGGTACGGCGCCCACCGGGACCGGCTGCGGCGGGCGGCGCTGGAGAGCCTGGCGCACCTGCGCGCCGAGTACGACGTGGTGATCTGCGAGGGGGCCGGCAGCCCGGCGGAGATCAACCTGCGGGCCGGGGACATCGCCAACATGGGGCTGGCGCGGGCCGCCGGGCTGCCGGTGCTGGTGGTGGGCGACATCGACCGCGGCGGGGTGTTCGCCGCCCTCTACGGCACGGTGGGCCTGCTGGAACCGGCCGACCAGGCCCTCATCGCCGGGTTCGTCATCAACAAGTTCCGCGGCGCACCGGAGCTGCTGGAGCCGGGGCTGCGCATGCTGCGCGACCTGACCGGCCGCCCCGTCTACGGTGTGCTGCCCTGGCTGGACGGCCTGCGCCTGGACGTCGAAGACAGCCTGGGCCTGGACGGCCCGCCCGCCGCGGCCGGGCCGCCGCACGGGGCCGAGACGCTGCGCGTGGCGGTCGTCCGGCTGCCGCGGATCTCCAACTTCACCGACGTGGACGCGCTGGCCTGCGAACCCGGCGTGACGGTGCGGTACGCCACCGCCCCCGGCGAGCTGGCCGACGCCGACCTGGTGGTGCTGCCCGGCTCCCGCGCCACCGTCGCCGACCTGGCCTGGCTGCGTGAACGCGGCCTGGCCGACCAGATCGCCGCTCGCGCCCGGCGGGGACGCCCCGTGCTGGGCATCTGCGGCGGCTACCAGATGCTGGCGGAGGAGATCGTCGACGAGGTGGAGTCCGGCGCCGGAAGCGTCCCCGGGCTGGGGCTGCTGCCGGTCCGCGTGGAGTTCGCCCGGCACAAGACGCTCCGCCGGCCCGTCGGCACCGCCTACGGCCACCCCGTGCGGGCCTATGAGATCCATCACGGCGCCGCCACCGTGACCGGGCCGGCCGAGCCGTTCCTGGACGGCTGCCGGGTCGGCGCGGTGTGGGGCACCACCTGGCACGGCGCGCTGGAAAGCGACGGCTTCCGCCGGGAGTTCCTGCGGCGCGTCGCCGAGGCGGCCGGGCGGGACTTCACCCCCGCTCCCGGCGTATCCTTCGGCGCGCTGCGCGAGGCCCGTCTGGACGCGCTCGGCGACCTGGTGGAACGGCACCTGGACACCGCCGCGCTGTGGCGGCTGATCGAACGGGGCGCCCCGCCGGACCTGCCGGTGGTGCCCCCCGGTGGTGCGGGCCCGCTCCCGTGACCGGTTGCGCGCCGGACCGGCCCGATGCCGGTAGGGTGAGCCACTCTGAGCAAAGCCGCAGGAGGAACGTGCATGATGCAGTCCCGGCACAGCGCCGTCGCCCCGCCGCAGCCCGGACCGCTCGCCCGGGTCGTCCCGGTGATGCGGGCGCGGGTGCCCGTGGCGATGCAGCTGGAGTTCCCGCTGCCCGACAGCGAGCTTCCGGTGGTGGAGCCGTTCGTGGGGAACCTGCTGGTCGGTTACGCGATCGACCCTCCCGCGGAGGCGGCCGGCGGCGCCGGGTCCCGCCTGCTGCGGCAGCTGGCGACGCGGCACTGCGCCGAACTGGGGGTGGCACCGGCGGAGCTGCGTGAGCTGGCCGTGGCCAATCTGCGCGTGCTCCGCCCGGACGTGCGGTTCAACTGGTACCCGGACGTGCGGGCGGTCTCGGTGACGGCCGGCGGCGACCTGGAGGCCGGCCTGATCCTCGATGAGGGGTTCGTCGACAAGCTCGCCCAGGACGTCGAGGGCGACCTGGTGGTGGCGCTGCCCGCCCGGGACGTGTTCGTGGCCACCGGCACCGGCCATGTCGACGGCATCGACAAGCTGCGCTGGGTGGTCGACCAGATCTGGACCGATGAGCGGCACCTGACGCCGCAGGAGGCCGCCGGCGCCCCGCCCCGCGGCCTGGCCGCCCCCCAGCGTCCCCACCTGCTGCTGACCAGGGACCTGCTGGTGCGGCGCGGCGGATCCTGGCAGATCCTCGCCTAAGACGCCGGTCCTTTTTCAACGGCCCGGCGGGGCACCCGGAAGCAAGGGGCGCGGCGCCCGGCCCACCGTTCGTACGTGCACGCCTGCGGCCACAGCGCCGGGCGCCCACCGGACCGCAACGGTGAAGGGCCGGCGATCCCGCCGGCCCTTCACCAGATCACGCCTGTCAGTCCTTGGCCTTGGCGTACTCGTCCATGCCGCTGGAGAAGTCGTAGGCGATGCAGGGCTCGTCCCCGACGACCCATGCGTCGTGACCGGGCGTGGCCACGAACATGTCGCCGGGACCGACCTCGGCCTCACTGCCGTCCTCCATGCGGATGCGCAGCCGGCCCTGAGCGATGTAGCCGTTGTGGTGGAACTGGCACAGCTCGGTGCCGGCGATGGACCGCAGCGACTCCGACCAGCGCCACCCGGGCTCGAACGTGGCCCGTCCCACGGTCAGCCCGGTCATGGTGAACACCTCCAGGTGACCATTGGGAAAGTCGCGCCGCTCATCCGGCTTGTCGATGTGCTTGACCTCGATCATGACGGTCCCCCCTCCGTCACTTTCACGCTTGCACCCTCGCCGACCTGCGTCAAGGACGGCCGAGGCGGATCACTCCGCAGAAAGCGGCCTAGACTGCGGGCGACGGCAGGGCAGGAACCCGGTGGGAATCCGGGGCTGTCGCGCAACTGTGACCGGGGAGGGCTCCCCCGCATGCGGCCACGGCGGTGACGCTGGAAGGCCGGGGGAGACCCGGGGATCCGGGAGCCAGGAGACTGCCGCCGTCGCCTGCCTGATCCATCCGATGCGGGGCGCGAAACCCCCTAAGGAGGCGTTCGATGCGCGTGCTGCTGCTGTCCACGGCCGACACCGACCTGCTGGCCGCCCGCGCGGCCGGGGCCGGGTATGTGACCGCCAACCCCACCCGGATCGACGTGGCGGAGCTGCCCGCGCTCACCGAGGGCGTGGACGCGGTGGTGGTCCGGCTGCTGGGCGGGCGCAAGACCTGGCCGGAGGGGGTGGCGGCGCTGCGGGCGAGCGGGCTGCCGCTCGTCCTGCTGGGCGGGGAGGCCGACCCGGACGCCGAGCTGATGGAACTGTCGACCGTCCCGGCGGGGGTCGCCGCCGAGGCGCTGAACTACCTGCGCGAAGGCGGCGCCGCCAACCTGCGGGAGCTGGCGCGGTTCCTGTCGGATGCGGTGCTGCTGACCGGCGAGGGCTTCGCCCCGCCGGTCCGGATGCCCGCCTATGGGGTGCGCGGCGAGCGCCCCCGCCGCGACGGCAGGCCCACCGTGGGGGTGGTCTTCTACCGGGCGCACGAACTGTCGGGCAACACCGCGTTCATCGACACCCTGTGCGAGGCGATCGAACGGCACGGCGCCAACGCGCTGCCGGTCTTCTGCGCCTCGCTGCGCGGCGCCGAGCCCGGCCTGCTGGACCTGCTGGGGCAGGCGGACGCGCTGATCGCCACCGTGCTGGCGGCCGGCGGGTCGGTCGCCTCCCCGGCCTGCGCCGGAGGCGACGAGGACGCCTGGGACGCCGGTGCGCTGGCCGAACTGGACGTGCCGGTGATCCAAGGGCTGTGCCTGACCACCTCCCGCCGGGCCTGGGAGGACTCCGACGCCGCCCTGTCGCCGATGGACGCGGCGATGCAGGTGGCCATCCCCGAATTCGACGGACGGCTGATCTCGGTGCCGTTCTCCTTCAAGGAGGAGGGCCCCGACGGCATCCCCGTCTACCGGGCCGACCCCGAACGCGCCGACCGGGTGGCCGCCATCGCCGTCAAGCACGCCCGGCTGCGGCACATCCCGCCGCAGCGGCGCCGCGTGGCGATCGTGCTGTCGTCCTACCCGACCAAGCACTCCCGCGTCGGCAACGCCGTCGGGCTGGACACCCCCGCCTCGGCGGTGCGGCTGCTGCGCCGCCTGGCCGAGGCCGGCTACGACCTCGGCGACGACCACACCCTCTGGCGGGACCCGGCCGGTGGCGACGCCCTCATCCACGCGCTGATCGCCGCCGGCGGCCACGACACCGAGTGGCTGACCGAAGAGCAGCTGCGGCGCGCCGCCGCCCGCGTCCCGCTGCGGACCTACACCGCCTGGTTCGCCGGGCTCCCCGGCGACCTGCGTGAACGCATCCGTGAACACTGGGGCGAGCCGCCGGGTGAGCTGTATGTGGACGGCACCGACATCGTGCTGGCCGCGCTGCGGTTCGGCAACGTGGTGCTGATGATCCAGCCGCCCCGGGGTTTCGGGGAGAACCCGGTGGCGATCTACCACGACCCCGACCTGCCGCCGTCCCACCACTACCTGGCCGCCTACCGGTGGCTGGCGGAGACGTTCGGCGCGGACGCGGTGGTCCACCTGGGCAAGCACGGCACGCTGGAGTGGCTGCCGGGCAAGGGGCTGGGCCTGTCGGCCTCGTGCGCGCCCGATGCGGTGCTCGGCGACCTGCCGCTGGTGTACCCGTTCATCGTCAACGACCCGGGCGAGGGCACCCAGGCCAAACGCCGCGGCCACGCCACGATCGTCGACCACCTGGTGCCGCCCATGGCCCGCGCCGACACCTACGGCGAGCTGGCCCGGCTGGAGCAGCTGCTGGACGAGTACGCCACCGTCCAGGCCCTGGACCCGGCCAAGCTCCCGGCGGTGCGCGCCCAGATCTGGACGCTGATCAAGGCCGCGCAGCTCCACCACGACCTGCAGCAAGAAGAGATGCCCGGGGAGGAGGAGTTCGACGACTTCCTGCTGCACGTCGACGGCTACCTGTGCGAGGTCAAGGACGTGCAGATCCGCGACGGCCTGCACATCCTCGGCCAGGCCCCGGAAGGGGAGGCCCGCGTCAATTTGGTGCTGGCCGTGCTGCGCGCCGCCCAGGTCTGGGGCGGGCGGGCCGGGGCGCTGCCCGGCCTGCGGGCGGCGCTGGCCCGCCGCTATGGGGTGGAGGAGAAAGAGCTGCTGGCCGAACCCGGCCGGAGGGTGCGCGTCCACTCCGCGCCGCACGACGAGAGGACCCCGGCCGGGACGGGAGAACCCGGGCAGCACGCCCCGCCGGGCGGCGAGGAGGACGGCGCCGCGCCTGAAGGGGCGATCCCCGTCCCGCATGCGCTCGCCGCCCGCTGGAAGCGGTGGCCCGAACCGCCGCACACCGCCTCCGACGTCGTCGACATCCTGGAGGACCTGGCCCGCCATCTGGTGGAGGGGATGGAGTCCCGCGGCTGGGACCCCGCCGCCTCCGGGACGGTCCTGGCCGAGGTGCTGGGGGAGGCCCCCTCGCCGGACGACGGGCCGCTGGAAGAGCTGCTGCACTTCGCCGCCACCGAGCTCGTCCCCCGCCTGGCCGCCACCGCCGGAGAGCTGGACGCGGTGCTGCATGCCCTGGACGGCGGGCACGTCCCCGCCGGGCCGTCCGGCTCGCCCACCCGCGGCCTGGTGAACGTCCTGCCGACCGGCCGCAACTTCTACTCCGTCGACCCCAAGGCCATCCCGTCCCGCAACGCCTGGGAGGTCGGGATGGCGCTGGCGGACTCGCTGCTCCGCCGCCACCTGGAGGAGACCGGCGCCTACCCGGCCGGCGTCGGGCTGACCGTGTGGGGCACCAGCGCCATGCGCACCCAAGGCGACGACATCGCCGAGGTGCTGGCGCTGATCGGCTGCCGCCCGGTGTGGGACGACGCCTCCCGCCGCGTCACCGGCTTCGAGGTGATCCCCCTGGAGGAGCTGGGCCGCCCCCGCATCGACGTCACCCTGCGCATCTCCGGTTTCTTCCGCGACGCCTTCCCCCACGTCATCGCCCTGCTGGATGACGCGATCCGGACCGTGGCCGAGCTGGCAGAACCCCCCGACCGCAACTACCTGCGCGCCCACGCCCTGGAGGACCGGGCCGCCCACGGCGACTGGCGGCGCGCCACCACCCGCATCTTCGGCTCCAAGCCCGGCGCCTACGGGGCGGGGTTGCTGCCGCTGATCGACGCCCGCAACTGGCGGGACGACCGCGACCTGGCCGAGGTGTACGCGGTGTGGGGCGGTTACGCCTACGGCCGTGGCTTGGACGGCCGGGAGGCTCGCGCCGACATGGAGGCGGCGTTCCGGCGGATCGCGGTGGCCGCCAAGAACGCCGACACCCGAGAACACGACATCGTCGACTCCGACGACTACTTCCAGTACCACGGCGGCATGGTCGCCATGGTCCGCGCCCTGACCGGCCGCAGCCCGGCCGCCTACATCGGCGACTCGGCCGTCCCCGACCAGGTGAAGACCCGCACCCTGGCCGAGGAGACCCGCCGGGTGTTCCGCGCCCGCGTGGTCAACCCCCGCTGGATCGCCGCGATGCGCCGCCACGGCTACAAGGGTGCCTTCGAACTGGCCGCCACCGTGGACTACCTGTTCGGCTACGACGCCACCGCCGGCGTGGTGGACGACTGGATGTACCAGACCCTCGCCGAAAAGTACGTCTTCGACGAGGAGAACCGCGCCTTCATGACCCGCTCCAACCCCTGGGCGCTGCGCGGCATCACCGAACGCCTCCTGGAGGCCGTCGATCGGGGCCTGTGGACCGACCCGGACCCGGACGTCCTGGACCGCCTGCGCACCGTCTACCTCGCCCTCGAAGGCGACCTGGAGGACGAGGACTGACTCGGCCCCCGTTTTCCGGGGCGGGGCGAATACGCTTCCTCCGGCGTCTCCCGGCCTAGGGAAACCGTCCCGGAGCGGTGACGAACGTCACCCGTCGACCGGCAGGACTCGCCCGGTATGCCCTGGGCCGGCCGGTGGCGCGTCGGCGGGCGTCGCCGTTCCGGGACGGTCTGCTAGGCCTGGGGTGACCTGCGCCGATCTCCAGCGGGCGAAGCCCGCTAAGGCGCCTGGGAAGGAAAATGCTTTGCCGGCGCGGCAAAATATCGGGGAGCTCACCCATTTTCTTGGCGTTTTAGGTTTTTGGGGTGAAGTGCTGTTGATCATGGCATACTTCCTGACGGTCGCATAGCGCGATCACGTGGAGGAAGGCTGCCGCCATGAGCGAGGGGCCTACGGGGGATGAAGCCGGATTTTGATGCGAAGTATGCCGTGCTCGGCCTGCTGGGCGCCGTCCTGCTCGGTGCCCTGGTGACGGTTCAGGTTCTCTATTGGCATGCGCTGGGTGTGGAGTCCGGCGGCAGATGCGGCAGCGGCGGGGATGACTTCTCCTACGACTCCTGCCCGTACCGTTCCGGCCTGCTACTCAGCGTGTCATTTTTCCCTCTCTTCATCGTCCTGCCGATGGCGCTTTCGCTGCTTCCTGTACTGGGAGGGAAAGTCGGCACGCTAGTACTAGTGGTCGCCACGGCACTAGGTGTGCTGCCCGGCCGGGAGTTCTTCCACTGGGTGCACGGCCCAACGCTGTCCCCGCTGTGGACGGCGCCTGCGGAACGGCCGGCCGATGCCGAGACCTTGGGCAGTTGGCTGCACGGCTCCACCGTGGTCCGCGCCCGCTTCGACAAGGTGGTCGGCCAGGACCTGGCCACTGGGAACGTCCGCTGGATCTACCGGATTCCCTATCCGCATGTGCTGTGCACGATGAGCCGCGATACCGGAGACGGGGTCGGCCTGGTCGGGTACGGGGAGGAGGAGAAGGCGTGCTCCCGCATCGCGGCGGTGGACCTGTCCACCGGGCGGGTGTTGTGGACCAGGAATCTGGCGGCTGGGTCGGCCAACAATGGCCTGCTGAAAGACGTGCCCGCGGAACTGCGGCGAACCGGCCCGTCGGACCTGTCGCTGGAGGAGCTGCTGCACCTGCCGACCGGGACAACCCCTGACCTGACGGCGGTCGCCGGTGACGTGGCCGCCGTGCGGGCCGGCCGCGCCCTGTGGGGGGTGGGACTGCGCGACGGCAGGGGGCGGTGGGCGCAGCTGTCGCCCAAGGGCTGCCGCTTTGTGAAGATCTCCGGTGGCGCGGGAGGCCTGCTGGCTGTGGCGCGCTGCGCAGACCAGCCCCCGAGGCTGCGGGCCGTGGACCCGGTCACTGGAAAAGTCCGCTGGGAGATCCCTGTTTCGACCCGCAGTGCTTCGGCCGAAATCACCCTGCTGTCGGCCGTGCCTGCCGTCGTCCGCATCCGGGAAGAAGGACGGCGCGGCATCGATACGGTGGTCTCCTTCGACGATCGCGGCCGCGTTCGCGCCACCATCGAAGTCGAAGACGGCCGACGCCGGCTGGACGCCCTTGAGATCTATGCTTTCGCCGCCGCTCCGCTGCACGGGCTCATGGTCCAGGGCGACAGGCTCGTCACAATCGCCGAGGAAGAGAGGCGCACCTACGTACAGGCATATGGGCTGGACGACGGCAGACTGCTGTGGTCGACCGCGATGCCTGACATCAAGGGCATCGCGGTTGAGCCGGAACGTGTGTCGCTGTTGGTTGGAAGTTTCCGCTCCCCCGACCTGCTGACCCTGTCGATGCGGGACGGAGAGAAGAGCCGCCTGGGAGTGACCGGTTTCCGCCCCCTGGGCTCGAAGGTGATGCTGCACCCCCGCGGCGACCGCTACGCGGTGGTCTGCGAGGAGTCCTGTAAGACCACCTCCGACGAGGAGTTCTCCCTCGCCGTCATCGGCGCGAAGTGACCGGCGCGGTCAACGCCGATCCCCGGCCTTCCCAGACCGCTTCATGGCATCGACCAGCAACCATACGTTGGTGGACGGGTTGCCGCCGATGCGGTTCACCTCGCAGTGCTCGGGATCGGCACGCAAGGCGCGTTGCCTGGCCAGGTCGTGCCGCTCGAAAGGGAAATTGACCGGAATGTTCTTGTTGCAGCCTTTGATGTGATCTTGGAGTTTGCGTACCACCTCGGGGCGAGTGGTGCCGGCTGAAAGCTCCTGGAAGTGGAGGAGCAGCCACACCTCAAAGCATGGGTGGGATACCACGAGGTTGACGCCCTTTCGGCGAGCCAGCGAAAGGGCGCTGCCGAGAGTGGCGTGGTCGTCGACGTCGACGACGCACCAGACGGCGTCGTAGGCGAGGAAGGCGTCCCTTTGGGCGCGGGCCCGGCGATGGGCCTTGTCGCGGAGGCGGATTGCCAGCTCAACGGTGCTGTGCGGGTCACGCCCCTTGCCCACGCATTCATAGTCGACGACTTCGACGGGGATCGCCCGTAGGTGATCTTTGAGGCCGTCGAGGTACTGCTTCTCGGTGACCGTGCCCTCACAGACGACCAGCAATCTGGCCCTCGGGCTGCGGGTCGCCGTCTTGCGGCGCAGACTCCGAGGGCTGCGTCGAGGACTCATCCGACTCCGCTCTCAACTGCTGGAATATCGACCGGATGCGGTCGAAGCTGAGATACGGAACAGCACCATAGCGGCCCTGTAGATAGCCGCGCTCGATGTTCTCGTCCCGGCGCGGTGTGAATTCGGCGAGCGAATACAGCGAAGTCGCTCCGGTTTCGTCCTTCTCGGTGAACCAGACCTCGTCCCGGTCGAGCAGGCCGTCGTCCAGCAGCGAGCCGAGCAGAGTGGTGTCGTGTGAGGCGAAGATGAGCTGAGAGCGGTGGGGGTTGATTGTTTCGTCCTTGAATATCCGAATTATAGTGGAGCTCAAGTGGGGGTGCAGGCTGGAGTCGACCTCATCGACGAGCAGGACCGAACGGTGCAACAGCGCGTTCAAGAGGGGTCCCACCAGGGAGAACCAGACTTGGGTTCCGGCGCTTTCCTCCCCGAAGTCGAAGGTGCGGGTACCGTGCGTTCCCGTGTGCACGAACTGGATGACGGTCTCCAGTTCCCGGATGTCTTCTTTGCTCAACAGCTCACGTCCTGCGGCGGACAGCAGCCGCAAGGCGTCCTCAGACAGCGGCCGATGCCTCAGCTTGACATCGGAGATGCCCAGATCAGCCGCTTGCAGGAGCCGTCGTACCAGGTCCGCCAGCTTGGTGTCCCGCAGTAGCTGCTGGGTGTACTGGGTGCGGACTTGCTGGTCGAAGTCGATCTGCCGGGCCAGCTTGATGTGATCGGTGAGCCAGCGGTGCAGGTCACCCAGCAGCGGATGGTCGTTGTTGGCGGCCGAGGACAGGTACAGCGAGTTAGCACGCGTGAGTTTGGCGATCCGGGCGGTCTCACCCTTCAGCGACCGGCCGAACTTGTACTCGTCCGGCCCGGAGCGCTCGAACAGCCGCCGCGGCCGCCCCTCGGGGAACGAGAACAGCCACTCGCCGAGCACCTGCTCGTCATCGAGCTCGAAGCCGTAGGAGTAGCGGGTCTGCCGGTGCACGAAGTCCAGCTCGTAGAAGGATGACCGGCTGGTGCCGCCCTCCTCGAGGCGGAAGGGTTGACGGGGGACGCCTCTGTCAGGGCGCCATCTGGTCTGAGAATCTCGGATGCACCAGAGCATGTAGGCCAGTGCGGACAGCACGTTCGACTTGCCCGAGGCGTTGGCCCCATAGATGCCCACGACCCGCACGGTGGGAGGGATCTCGCCGGACTTCGGCTTGGGCTGTCCACGCCGGGGCGTGGCCACGAGGGACAGTGTCTGCTCGTCCCGGATCGACCTGTGATTGGCGACCCTGAAGCGCAGCAGTGTCACTGGATCCTCCCGTGTCGATGGCAGAGCTCATGCAATCACAGTGCGATCTATGACGTTCTTCCCCTCAATCAAGGTTTTGCAAGCAGTCTCCAAGTCGTTATCGAACCTGTGACGTCTCACATGGGCGTTTCCCGCCCACCGGGGTGATCTACGCTGACCCCGACGTATGCGAAGGGACGGGAGGGAGCCGCTGTGGACGTGTCGGAGGACGTGCTCGGTCCCGGGTACGAGGCGATGGTGCTGCCGCTGAAGGACGACGACGAGGGCGAGGTCATCGCCACGCTGGTGCGGCGCCGGGCCGCCGAGCCGACCCGGCGGGCCGTGCTGTATGTGCACGGGTTCGTCGACTACTTCTTCCAAAAGCACCTGGCCGACTTCTACGTCGAGCGCGATTTCGACTTCTACGCCCTGGACCTGCGCAAGTACGGCCGGTCGCTGCTGCCGCACCAGACCCCCAACTTCGTGCGCAGCATCAGCGAGTACTTCGAGGAGATCGACGAGGCGGTCCGCATCATCCGCGAAGAGGACGGCCACGATGTGCTGCTGATCAACGCGCACTCCACCGGCGGGCTGACCACCTCGCTGTGGGCCGACCGGGTCAGGGGGCGCGGGCTGGTGCAGGGGCTGTTCCTCAACAGCCCGTTCCTGGACATGAACGTGCCCGCGCCGGTCAGGGTGGCCGGGGATGTGCTGTCCAGGGCGCTGCGCAAGCGGTGGCCCAAGGCCAAGCTGCCGGCTCCCCCCGCCGGGATCTACGCCCGCAGCCTGCACCGCGACCACTACGGCGAGTGGGACTTCAACGTGGAGTGGAAGCCGCTGGACGGCTTCCCGGTGCGGGCGGCGTGGCTGGCGGCGATCCGCCGGGCGCACGCCCGGGTGCACGCGGGCCTGAACATCGACGTGCCGGTGCTGGTGATGTCCTCCACCCGCACCGGAAGGAAGAAGGACGGGCTGGAGGCGGCGACCAGGTCGGACGTGGTGCTGGCCGTGGAGCACATGGCCAAGTGGGCGCCCAAGCTGGGGCCGAACGTGACGCTGGTGCAGATCGAAGACGGGATGCACGACCTGGTGCTGTCGGCCAAGCATGCCCGCGAGCAGGTGTTCACCGAGCTCGACCGGTGGATCGGCGCCTACCTGCCCGCCCCCTCCGACGCCTAGCCGCGCCGGCGCCGGCCGCCGGTGCGGCCCGTGGCGGCGGCCGGCGGGCGCCGGGGGACCCGCTGCGGCGGGGGTCGGCGGCGCGCTGCGGAAAAAGGCGTCCCCAATACGGGGAAAACATATGGTCGGACCCGCTATTGTCCAGTTGAGGCCGTTGAACCCCTGGAAAGGGGGCTTCGGCATGGGCGGGTCATCCTTGAGGCGGGGTTGCCGAATGTCGCCGTTTGTCTGCGGTGTGTCATCGGGCGTCTGCCGCTCGCACGGGCGAGGCGGTTGATCGGGTGGCGGTGGTCGGAGCGCGGGAGATGGCCGATGCGCGTCGGCATCATCTCGCCGCGCTGGCATATGAGATCGAGGCCCGCGGCTTGAGCTGGCGGCTGGCGGGACCGGGCGAGTCGGTGCTGCACGTGGCCAACCCGGCGACCCGGCGGCAGGTGATGGTGGTCGCCATGCCGACCGGGGAGGGCTGGTTCTATCTGTGGGCGGGCGGCGGCATGGCCGAGGTCACCCAGCCCGCCCGGGCGGCCGACCAGATCGCTCGGCAGCTGGGCTGACCCGGCACGGCCCGCGGGCCGCACCGTCCGGCGGCGAGGGTGATTGCGGGCCGCCCTCCGGCTTCCTAGACTGCTGAGCGAACATTTGTTCGAAGCAGGTCGCATGTCTTCCCCCATGCGGCGCCGGAGCGGTGAGGTCGTGCGGTGGACGTCCATGAAGGGCGGCGCCTGGGCGTCCGGCCCCGGAGCCGGGGCGGGCGGGTGGCGTGCGTGTACGGGGAGCCGATCGAGGTCCTGGTGGCCGGCGGGCGTCCGGCCGGGTTCGTGTGGCGAGGGCGCCGCCACCGGGTGCGGCGGGTGCTGGAGCACTGGGTCGCCACCCGCCAGTGGTGGGCCGAGCGGCACGCCGGCGACCCCTTCTGGGAGGACCCCGGGGAACGGGAGTTCTGGAAGGTCGAAGCGGCCTGCGGCGAGCAGGGCGGGCTGTATGAGCTGTGCCACGAGCCGGCCGACGAATCCTGGACGCTCCTGCGCGCCTGGTGACCGATCCCCGCGGGAAAGACCGGGCGGGCGCGCCTCTCAGGTGGCCAGAGGACGGTCGATCTGCAGCCGGGTGATCTGGAAGACGGTCAGCATGCACAAGGCGGCGGCCAGCGCCTGGCAGGCCGCCGCGGCGACCCCCAGGTGCACGCTGAAGCGCGCCTCGGCCAGGCTGGCGACCCCGCCGGGGAACGCCTGGGCCAGCCCGATCGCCGCCAGCACGCTGCCCCACCAGGCCGTCACCACCGCGCCCACCGCGTACCGGCCGGCCGGGGTGAAGCGGCCGCTGCTGACCCACACGTCGTGCACCATGCGGGGCGGCAGCCACAGGTTGACCACCGGCACCAGCCAGCCGAGGATCACCCACCGGCGGTGGTAGGGGCGGGGGCCCGACGCCTGCCGGTAGGCCCGCCACAGCCAGGCCAGGTACAGCACCCCGGTGATGCCGGCCAGTACCGCCGAGACGGTGAAGACGTCGGCGTAGGGGGCCAGCGCCCGGCCGGTGGAGGCGGCGTCATAGCCGTCCCGGGTGAGCCGCTCGAGCGGGCGCTCCAGCCGCAGCAGGCTGATCCCGGAGCCGAGTGCGATGAACGCGTTGAACCCCAGCAGCATGAACACCGCCACGCCGATCGCCCGGAAGTCGCGCCGCCGGGCCCAGGCCCCGCAGGCCGGGCAGCGGGCCACCTCGGTGGGGATGATGTCGCCGCACAACGCACACGGCATGAGCCACCTCCGGGTGGGTCTTTGCAGCTCTTTTGAGGCAGATGCTACGTACGGTTGACGAATGCCGCGGCCGGATCGGGCGGGTGCGCGGCACCCTCCGGCACCGGGGCACCGGGCCGCGGCGGCCTGCCGGCGGGGCGGGGACCGGCCGACCCGGGCGCCGGCGATCCGGGAAAGATCTCCCGACAATCGGGTTGAACGGTCGCGACGTGGGTAAAAGTACCTGATTTCCGTCGTGGAGGATCCCGTTTTGTCCGTTCCCGGCCTGTTCGGCCCGCCGGGTTCAGACCACCGCCGCCGCCAGCCCGTGCGCCAGCACCCCCGTCGTGATCAGCCACAGCACCGGCCGGAGCGGGCCGGGACGGGACGGATCCACCAGGCGGTGCGGGCGTCCCAGCGTCACCAGCAACAGCGCCCACCACTGGGCGGTCATCGCGATCAGCGTGAACAGCGCCCCGAACCCCAGCACCGCGCTGACCAGCAGCGCCCCGAACGGGGTGAGCGCGTGCGCGGTCAGCGCCGGCGTGCGCGCCGCCTCCGCCAGGCCGCGCCGCAGCCCAAGGCCCGCCAGCAGCCAGCCGCAGACCGCCAAGACCCCCAGCGTCGTCAGCGTCACCGCACGATCCCCGACTCCCAGGCCCAGGCGGCGATCTCCACCCGGTTGCGGGCCGCCAGCTTGCGCTGCACGTTGCCCAGGTGGGTCTTGACCGTGGACAGTGACACGAACAACTCCCCGGCGATCTCCTCGTTGGTCCGGCCCCGCGCCACCAGCCGCACGACCTGCAGCTCGCGCTCGGTGAGCGGCTCGGCGGGACGGCGGGCGGGGCGCTGCGGCCGGGTCAGGTGCGCCAGCAGCCGCACCGTCACCGAGGGGGACACCAGGGCATCGCCCCTGACCGCCGCGCGCACCGCCTCCACCAGCAGCGCCGGACGGCTGTCTTTGAGCAGAAAGCCCGTCGCCCCGCCGCGCAGCGCCGCATAAACGTACTCGTCCAGGTCGAAGGTGGTGACGATCACCACCCGCAGCGGGTCGGGCACCTGCGGGCCGGCCAGCAGCCGGGTGGCCTCCAGCCCGTCCATCCGGGGCATCCGGATGTCCAGCAGGCACACCTGGGGGCGCAGCCGGCGGGCCAGGGCCACGGCCTCGACCCCATCGCGCGCCTCGGCCACCACGCGCATGTCGGGCTGCGAGTCGATGATCATCCGGAAGCCGGCCCGCACCATCTGCTGGTCGTCGGCGATCAGCACGCTGATCGTCATGCCGCCATCATCCCAGCGGCGCGCCGGGGCCGGCCGTCAGGCGATGGGCAGGAACGCCACCACCTCCCAGCCTCCGCCCGGGCCCGGGCCGGCGCGCAGCCGGCCGCCCAGCGCCTCGGCCCGTTCGGCCAGCCCGACCAGGCCGAAGCCGCCGCCGGGCAGGTGCCGCTCGCCGCCGCGGCCGTCGTCGCGCACCGCCACCTCCACCCCTTCGGGGAACCGCCGGACGCTGACGTGCACGGCGGTGGCGTCGGCGGCGTGCTTGCGGACGTTGGTCAGCGCCTCCTGCACGATCCGGTGCACCGTCGCGGCCACCTCGGGCGGCAGGTCGCGCACCCTGGGGTCCAGCACCAGGGAGGCGGGCGGGTCGGTGAAGGCGGCGACCAGTTCCGCCAGCCGGTCCAGCTCCCGGGCCGAGCGGGCCTGCCCGTGGGGGGAGCCGTCCCCGTCGTCACGCAGCAGCCCCACCATGCGCCGCATCGAGGCCAGCGCCTCGGTGCCCGCCCGTTCGATGCTCTCCAGCATCGCCTCCAGCTGCTCGGGGCTTTGCGCCGCCCCCGAGCGGGCGGTGAAGCGGGCGGCCTGGGCCTGCACGACGATCCCGGTGACGTGGTGGGCGACGAAGTCGTGCAGGTCCCGGGCCAGCGCCAGCCGCTCCTGGCGGCGGGCCTCGACCAGGGCCCGCGCCCGGCGGGCGTCCAGCGCCCGCAGGTAGAGCCCGATGCCGGTGGCGATCAGCAGCAGCACCGACACCGGGAGCGACAGCACCATCGCCGCCGGCGCCGAGATCCGCAGCGGCATCACCGCCAGCGCCAGGGCCGGCGGTACCGCCAGGAACGGTGTGCGGTGCGCCGGGGCCCGCCGCACCATCCGCACCAGCAGCACCAGCAGCGCCGGCACTTCGATGACCGCGCTCGGGTTCGGTGGTATTTCCGACGCGGGCTGGGCGGCCACCAAGGTCGCCGCCATGGAGGCCAGGCCGGCCGCCACCGCCCAGGCGGCCGGCGAGCGGCGCCCGACCGCTCCGAACGCGGCGAGCCCGGCCGCGCCCAGCAGCGCCAGCTGCGGCACCGACGGCCTGAGCAGCAGCAGGCACATCAGCAGCAACAGCGCGCTTCCCGCGCGCACCGCGGCCCGTATCAGCATCCCGCTGAGGAAGTGGAACCGCTCCAGCACGTCCCGCCGCTCCGCCGCACCGGTGTTCATGGCAGCAGAGGGTAAGGACCCGACCCCGCCGCCCGGATCGGCCGAATGGACGATCTGGTCGATCCTTTGTTCGAAGGGAATGTCAGTGGGGCTGGATAGGTTCCAGTGAACCGGGGGATGAACTCAGTGAGCCTGCCGGGCCGGGCCTTCGGGCACCGGCCTTGCGGGCAGGCGACACCGAAAGGGGCAGTGGCCATGCACCACCACGACGGCAAGTCCCACCACCCCACATCCCACATCGCGCACGCCCGGCTGACCGGCCCCGCCGAACGCACCCTCATCGAGCCCTGGCTCACCGAGCACACCGGGCTGATGACCAACGCCTACCCCGACGGGCCCGCTCCGCTCGCCACCGTCACCGCTCTCGACCCGCAGCCCGTCCCGGCCTCGCATCCGGGGACACTGGCCGCCTGAGAGCCGGCCGGCGCCCCCTTCGCCGCCGCGGCTTTGCGTTCAGACACGCGGCCCCGGTGGCGAAGGGGGCGTTGTGCGTTGCCCCCTTGCCACCGATGACATCGGCCCAAGCGCCGCGGGCATGCCCGCGGCGGGCGTCCCGCCGACGGCGTCGGAAGGCGGTCAGTCGTAGACGGCGTCCCGGATGGCGCGCAGGGTGGGCTCGTCGCGGACCCCGGCGATCAGGAGGGTGGTGACGGGGCTGTCGCGCCACAGCTGCAGCCGCTCGCGGATGCGGCCGATGGGGCCCACCAGGGAGATGGAGTCGGCCAGCTCGTCGGGGACGGCCTTGATCGCCTCGTCGCGGCGGCCGCTCAAGAACAGCTCCTGCACCTTGGCCGCCTGCTCGGCGTACCCGAGGCGGCCGATCAGATCCAGGTGGAAGTTGCGCTCCTTGGCGCCCATGCCGCCGATGTAGAAGGCCAGCGGGATCTTGGCGACCTCCAGGGCGGTCTGCAGATCGTCGTTGACGATCACGGTCACTGTGGCGGCGATCTCGAAGTCGTCCGGCCGCCCGGCCAGGGACTCTCCGAACACCGAGTCGATCTGGGCGGGGTCCACGAACAGCGGCAGCCAGCCCTGGGCGATCTCGGCGGCCAGGGCGACGTTCTTGGGGCCCTCGGCGCCCAGGTAGATCGGGATGTCGGAGCGGATGGGGTGGACGATCGACTTCAGCGGCTTGCCCAGCCCGGTACCGCCGGGGTAGGGCAGCGGGTAGTGGGGGCCGGGGGAGGTCACCGGCCCTTCGCGGCGCCAGATCTTGCGCAGGATGTCGATGTACTCGCGGGTGCGGGCCAGCGGCTTGGGGAAGGGCACCCCGTACCAGCCCTCCACCACCTGCGGGCCGGAGGCGCCCAGGCCCAGGATGAGCCGCCCGCCCGACAGCGCGTCCAGGGTGAGCGCGTGCATGGCGGTGGCGGCCGGGGTGCGCGCCGACATCTGCACCACCGCGGTGCCCAGCTTGATCCGCGAGGTGCGGGCGGCGTACCAGGTCAGCGTGGTCAGCGCATCAGAGCCGTAGGCCTCGGCGGTGAACACGAAGTCATAGCCCAGCCGTTCGGCGGCCAGCACCGTCTCGGTCTGGTCGTCGGGGTCGCGCTGCCAGTAGCCGACGTTGATGCCGAGCTTGAGGGGGGTGGACACAGGCGAGCACCTCCGGGTCGGTAGGGACGCACCGCGATACTAGAACACGTTCTAGTTACTCGTGAAGACGAGGGTGTGCGGGCCGCCCGGAGGTGCTCACCGGTGTTTCAGGGCTTGCTGCGGGGGACTAGCGGGAGCCGACCTCCGTCAGCAGGTTCCGCCAGCCGGCGGCGGTCAGCAGCAGCGCCGGACCCTGCGGGTCCTTGGAGTCGCGCAGCGCGCACCGGCCGCCGCTGAGCGCGGCGACCTCCACACACTGATCGCCGCTGCCGCTGTAAGAGGATTTGCGCCATGCGGCGCGGGACAGTTCGCTATCGGGGTGGGTGACGTTCACGGCCCGTATTACTCCTTCGCTGCCTCGCCTAGGAGGTGCGCGGATTCCTCCGGTGAAAGGCTTGCTTTGATGATCTGGTCGAATCTCGACCCGTGCTGTTCTGTTTCCACTGTGCTCTCAAGGTAAACGTCACCCATGGTCCCCTCGACGTATGCAATATCAGGGTCATCGGGGTCGGGAAACGACAGGATCGTAAAGCGGCCGTCAAGGCCGGCGTGAGCACCTGCTGTGAACGGCAGGATCTGGAGCGTGATGTTGGGGCGTTCGGCCAGCTCGAGCAGCTTGCGCAGCTGGGCCCGCATCACCTGCGGGCCGCCGATGGGCCGGTGCAGCACCGCCTCGTCGAGCGCGATGTGCAGCTGCGGGGCGTTGGGGCGGTCCAGCAGCGCCTGGCGGGCCTTGCGGGCGGCGATCCGGCGGTCGATGTCGGCCTGCGACGGCAGCATCCGCCCCGCGGTGATCACCGCGCGGGCATAGTCCTCGGTCTGCAGCAGGCCGTGGATCAGCTGGGAGTCCCAGGAACGGATCCGTGACGCCTCGTCCTCCAGCGCCACATAGCTGCCGGTGAACACATCGGCGTAAGCCGTCCACCAGCCGCGCTGCCCGGCCTGCTTGGCCAGGGCGATCAGCGCGTCCCGCTGCGGGCTGGGCACGCCGTACAGGTCCAGGATGTCGGCGACGTCGCCGGGCTTGGGCCGGGTCTGCCCGGTCTCCAGCCGGGAGACCGTGGCCCGCGACCAGCCGAGCCGGTCGGCGACGTCCTGCAAAGTGAGCCGCTGTTCCTCGCGCAGCCGCCGCAATTCCCGCGCCAGGCGGCGACCGCGGACGGTGGGCCGGTACGTCATGGGCGCAAGTGTGGTGTTTCGGCGCGCACCGCACAACGCGAACGGCGAGTCCGGTATTGGAATCTGCCCGACACGGTTGCGGTGGTGAGAATCTCACGAGACCCTGTATCACAGTGACCGGCTGAAAACCGAGCGTGACAAGGGTCTACATGGCGTAGCGGCTGGAGGCGACCCTGTTGAAGACCTCACCTGAGCTTCTTGAGTCCGTCCTCGGCCATGCCGCGGCCGAGGAGGTCGCCGCCTGCCGCGTCGATGTGGCGGACGTGGCGGGCATGGGGGAGGAGGCGGATCCCCGGCGCCCGGCGGGCTGGGCGTGGACGCTGCCGGCGGGCCCGTCCTGCGCCCGCGAGGCAAGGACGGTGCTCGGCCAGGCGCTGGGCGCGCTCGGCCTGCCCGCCGACCTGATCGCCGATGCCCAGTTGATGATCAGCGAACTGGCCACCAACGCCTACCAGCACGCCGCCGCCCAGGGGCCGTATGAGCTGTGGCTGTATCCGCACCGCTCCCAGGAGCCGGGGCGGGGCGGCGTGGAACTGCGGTGCGCGATCTTCGACGGCAAGGCCGACACCCGCCTGCCCGGCTACTCGTGGACCTCCGGCGACTGCGGGCGGGGCCTGAGCATCGTCGGCGAGCTGTCCGGCGGGCGGTGGGGGATGAGCCGGGAACGTTCCCGGCTCGGCGGCCGCCGGCCCGGCAAGGTCGTGTGGTTCGCCCTGCCGCCGGTGACCTCCCGCCCCTCAGTTCCGCTCGACGGCGGGGGCGATGTCGGTGATGAGGGCCAGTAGCGAACGCGCCAGCAGCGTGTGCACCTGCTTGCGGTCGATCGACTTCTGCTGCAGCCACTCGCGGGTGGCGGCGTCGGCCAGCCCCGAGTAGGCGCGCAGCACGGCCCGCAGCGTGTCGGAGGGGTCGGGCAGCTCCAGCAGCTTCAGCAGCCGCTCGACCGTCAGGTCCCGGGTCCGGTTGATGATCCGCATCAGCTCCGGGTCCTGCCCGAACCCTTCGGCGTCCACGGCCGCGAACCAGGTCGTGGCGTTGGCCTCGGCGGCGTCCAGGAACCGCTCCACGCACCACTCGACCGTCTCCGCCAGGCTCAGTCCCTTGGGCGGCGGTTGGACCGCGTAGGCGACGCGGGTGGTCAGCTCCCGCACCACCTCCAAGAACAGCTCGCGCTTGGTGCGGAAGTAGTAGTGGATCAGACCCCGGCGCACTCCCGCCGCCGAGGCGATGGCCTCTGTGGACACCTCGGCGTACGGAAGCTCGGTGAACATCCGCCTGGCCACGGCCAGGATCTGATCGCGTCGCTCGTCCCGGCTCAGCCGCTGGAAACGCGGCGCCGGCCGCCCGGACGCCGACGTAGCCGTGCCACCTCCCATATCGACACCTTAAGCCGTCGGCGCGGCCGCCCGGACGCGGCGCACCCCGCTGACCTGGGGCGCCCGTCCGGCCCCGCGTCGGGTCGGCGGGGCCGGGCGCAGGCGGGTCAGGCCGCCGAACGGTCGCCGGGCTTTCGGCGGCGCCGCTCGGGAGGGGTGCGCAGCAGCTGCAGCGGGCGCTTGCGGGCCACCAGGTAGTCCACCGGGCCGTGCCGCACCTTCTCCGGCACCACGCGGGCGCCGGCCCGGTGGGCGGCCAGCAGCGCGGCGAAGGCGCGGGCCCGCGCCGGGCTCCAGGGGATGCCCAGCCGCTCGCGCAGCGGCTTTGGCAGCAGCGCGCCCGCGGCCAGGATGTTCAGCCGCAGGTAGGCGGCGTCCACCGGCTTGGGCAGCGGGGTCTGCAGGGACTCGGGGTGGCGGCGCAGCAGCTTGTCCGACACCACGGTCGGCCGCAGCTCGGTGCGCACCACGTGGTCGAAGTACTCCTCGAAGGCCGCCAGGTCCTCGGGGCAGTGGCCCTCGGGCACCCAGCAGGCGTGGGCGAGGAGCTTCTGCTCTTCGTAGTAGCGGGCGCGGTCTTCGTCCGGGAGCCGGCCGAAGGTGCGCTCATACAGGTCCAGGGCGCCCTTGACGCCCGTGGCCCACACCCACATCAGCAGGTCGGGGTCGAGCGCCCGGTAGGGCACGCCCTCGTCGCTGGTGCCCTGCACCCGCTGGTGGATGCGGCGGAACTTCTCCGACTGCCTGCGGGAGACCTCCGGGTCGCCGAAGGCCATCTTCAGCATGATGTCGGCGGTGCGCCACAGCCGCCCGAACGGGTCGGACTCGTAGTCGGAGAACTGTTCGACGCCGGCCGCCACCAGCGGGTGCGTCACCTGGAGCAGCAGCAGCGGGGCCGCGCCCAGGTTCTGCACCGGTTCGCGCAGGACGCGCCAGCACACATCGCCCGGACGGTAGGGCAGGGCGCGGCGGACGGCGGGGGGGACCGTGCCTGTTTCGCTCATGTCCCCAGTGAATCACCTTGTTGGCGCCACGCCAACAAGGGAACGGAAAGTCGGTCCGGGGTCTTTTGCTCGTTCTGCTGCGTTCCTTGTCACTCCCTCGCGACTTGGGGCCGTGCGGGCGGTGTGACATCCTGTGGCAGGTGACGGACGCGGTGGAACACCGGTGCGAATCCGGGGCTGTCCCGCAACTGTGACCGGTCGGCGCCCGCTCAGCGGGGCCGCCGGGAGCCAGGAACGCCGGCCGTCGCGTGAAGCCGACCCCTACGGGCGTGGACACCCGAGGAAGGACGACCGAACATGCCCTCCTGCGCTCTCCCCCCTGCACACGCTCCCTGCGCCGCCCTTTCGGCATGAGCGGCGCCGCGCGCTACCCCTTCTCGGCCGTGGTCGGCATGGACGACCTCAAGCTGGCCCTGCTGATCAACGCGGTCTCCCCCGGCGTGGGCGGGGTGCTGGTCCGCGGCGAGAAGGGCACCGCCAAATCGACGATCGTGCGGGCGCTGGCCGCGCTGCTGCCCCCGGTCCGCGTGGTGGCCGGCTGCCGTTTCTCCTGCGACCCGGCCGACCCCGACCCGGCCTGCCCCGACGGCCCGCACCGGCCGGACGGCGCCGCGGCCGCCACCCGCCCGGCCCGCCTGGTCGAGCTGCCCGTGGGCGCCTCCGAGGACCGGGTGACCGGCTCGCTGGACATCGAGCGGGCGCTCACCGAGGGCGTCAAGGCGTTCGAACCCGGCCTGCTGGCCGCCGCGCACCGGGGCGTGCTGTACGTCGATGAGGTCAACCTGCTCCACGACCACCTGGTCGACCTGCTGCTGGACGCCGCCGCCATGGGCCGCTGCCACATCGAGCGCGAGGGCGTGTCGGTGCAGCACGCCGCCCGTTTCCTGCTGGTGGGCACCATGAACCCCGAAGAAGGGGAGCTGCGCCCCCAGCTGCTGGACCGCTTCGGGCTGACCGTCGAGGTCGCCGCCACCCGCGACCCGGACGAACGCGCCGAGGTGGTGCGGCGGCGGCTGCACTTCGAAGCCGACCCCGAAGGCTTCGCCGCCCGGTGGGCCGAGGCCGAGGCCGAGCTGGCCGAGCGGATCGCCGCCGCCCGGCGGCGCCTGCCCGGCGTCCGCCTGGGCGAGGCCGCGCTGCGCCAGATCACCGCGGTCTGCGCCGCCTTCGAGGTGGACGGGCTGCGCGCCGACCTGGTGACCGCCCGCGCCGCCATCGCGCTGGCCGCCTGGCACGGCCGGGACGCGGTGACCACCGAGGACGTCCGGCAGGCGGCCCGGCTGGCGCTGCCGCACCGCCGCCGCCGCGACCCGTTCGACGCCCCCGGCCTCGACCGGGACCGGCTCGACCAGGTGCTGGGCGAGCACACCGATCCCGAACCCCCGGGCGGCCCGGGCGGCCCAGGCGGCGGGCGGCCCGCCGAAGAAAGCACCGGCCGGCCGCCGGCCTCGCCGGAGGGTTCTCCTGCGGCGCCGGCCGCGGCCCCTTCGCCGGGGGACGCCCCGGCCGCCGAGGGGAAGCCGGCCGACCCGGCGCCCACCGGCGCCCTCTACCGGCCGCGCCTGTTCACCGTCCCCGGCGTCGGCACCGGGGCGCCCGGCCGCCGCTCCAAGGCCCGCACCCCCCACGGGCGGGTCTCGGGCGCCCGCCCCGGCCGCCGCGACCTGCACCTGATGGCCACCCTCCGCGCCGCGGCCCCCCACCAGCACGCCCGCGGACGCACCGGCCCCGGCCTGGTCATCGCCCCCGAGGACCTCCGCGCGGCGCTGCGGGACGGCCGCGAGGGCAACCTGGTGCTGTTCGTGGTGGACGCCAGCGGCTCGATGGCCGCCCGCAGGCGGATGGGGGCGGTCAAAGGCGCGGTGCTGAGCCTGCTGCTGGACGCCTACCAGCGCCGCGACAAGGTCGGCCTGATCACCTTCCGGGGCCGGGGGGCCGAGCTGGCGCTGCCCCCCACCTCCTCGGTGGAGGCCGGCGCCCGCCGGCTGGAACGGCTGCCGACCGGGGGCCGCACCCCGCTGGCCGCCGGCCTGCTGCGCGCCGCCGAGGTATTGCGCGTCGAACGGCTGCGCGACCCGGCCCGCCGTCCCCTGCTGGTGATCGTCACCGACGGCCGCGCCACCACCGGCCCCGACCCGGCACAGGCCGCCGCCCTGCTGCGCGGCGTGGCCGCGGTGGTGGTGGACTGCGAGTCCGGCCCCGTCCGGCTCGGCCTGGCCCGCCGCCTGGCGGCGCTGCTGGAGGCCCGGGCGGTGCGCCTGGAGGAACTGGCCGCCGACGGCCTGGCCCGCATCGTCCGCGACGCCCGGCGGGACGCGGCCTGATGCACGGCGGCGTGCAGCGGGTCATGGGTGCCGCCGCCCGGCGGGCCGGGTACGGGGACGCGAAGCACCACGGCGCGGCGTGAGGGGAGGGAACTCGACATGCCACAGGGCAGGCCGCAGCACGTTCCCGACGACGGGCTGACCACCCGGCAGCGGCGCCACCGGCCGCTGGTGATCGTGCACACCGGCCACGGCAAGGGCAAGTCCACCGCCGCGTTCGGGCTGGCGCTGCGGGCCTGGAACCAGGGCTGGCCGATCGGGGTGTTCCAGTTCGTCAAGTCCGCCAAATGGCGGATCGGGGAGGAGACCGCGCTGCGGGTGCTGGGGGAGTCCGGCAAGGGCGGCACGGTCGCCTGGCACAAGATGGGCGAGGGCTGGTCGTGGATCCGCAAACGCGGCCAAGAGGACGACCACGCCGCCAACGCCCGCGAGGGCTGGGCGCAGATCCGCCGCGACCTGCAGGCCCAGACCTACCGGCTGTATGTGCTGGACGAGTTCACCTACCCCATCAACTGGGGGTGGATCGACGTCGCCGAGGTGATCGAGACGCTGGCCGCCCGTCCCGGAAACCAGCACGTGGTGATCACCGGCCGGGACGCCCACCCGGCCCTGGTGGACTTCGCCGACCTGGTCACCGAGATGGGCAAGGTCAAGCACCCCATGGACCGCGGCCAAAAAGGCCAGAAGGGCATCGAGTGGTGACCGCGCGGATCATCATCGCCGCCCCGGCCTCCGGGGCGGGCAAGACCACGGTGGCGACCGGGCTCATGGCGGCGCTGGCCGCGCGCGGCCTGAAGGTCTCCCCGCACAAGGTCGGCCCCGACTACATCGACCCCGGCTACCACGCGCTGGCCACCGGGCGGCCCGGCCGCAACCTCGACCCCTTCCTGGTCGGCGAGGAACTGATCGTCCCGCTGCTGCGGCACGGGGCGCGCGGCGCCGACGTGGCGGTGATCGAGGGTGTGATGGGCCTGTACGACGGGGCGGGCGACCGCGACGACTTCGCCTCCACCGCCCACATCGCCCGGCTGCTGCGGGCCCCGGTGGTGCTGGTGGTGGACGCCTCGGCCGCGGGCCGCTCGGTGGCCGCCACCGTGCACGGCTTCCGCAGCTACGGGGATGTGCACATCGGCGGGGTGATCCTCAACCGGGTCGGCTCACAGGCCCACGAGCACCTGTGCCGCACCGCGGTGGAGGAACTGTCGATCCCCGTCCTGGGCGCGCTGCGGCGCCGCGACGACATGGCCGCCCCCTCCCGCCACCTGGGCCTGATCCCGGCGGCCGAACGCCGCGCGGAGGCGGTCGCCACGGTGCGGCGGCTGGGCGAGGCCGTCGCCGAAAGCTGCGACCTGGAGGCGCTGCTGGCCCTGGCCCGCAGCGCGCCCCCGCTCACCGTCCCGCCCTGGAGCCCGCAGGAGGCCGTCGGCGAAGAACCCGCCAAGGGAGACCGCCCGGTGGCGGCGGTGGCCGGAGGACCGGCCTTCACCTTCGGGTACGCCGAGAACGAGGAGCTGCTGGCGGCGGCCGGGGCCGAGGTCGTCCGGTTCGACCCGCTGCGCGACCCGGCGCTGCCGGAAGGGACGCGAGGGCTGGTCATCGGCGGGGGCTTCCCCGAGATGTACGCCGCCGAACTGTCGGCCAACGAGCCGCTCCGGGGGCAGATCAAGCACCTCGTCACGCCCGAGGTCCCGGTGTACGCCGAGTGCGCCGGGCTGCTGTACCTGGTGCGCGAGCTGGAGGGCGCCCCGATGTGCGGGCTGCTGGACGCGACGGCCGCCATGACACCCACCCTGACGCTGGGCTACCGCACCGCCGTGGCCACCGCCGACTCCGTCATCGCCCGCACCGGCGAACGGGTGAACGGCCACGAGTTCCACCGCACCGCCGTGCGGCCCGCCTGCGGCCCGGGGGAGACGGCGGCCTGGCAGTGGGCGCTGCGGCCGCGCGGCTCCCGCAAGGACGGGTTCGCAAGGGGCAAACACCTGGCGTCCTACCTGCACCTGCACTGGGCCGGCGTTCCTAAGGCCGCCCGGCGCTTCGTGGCGGCGATGGAGGAGCAGCGATGATGTTCGACCGCGGCATCACCTTGACCACGAGGCGGCTGCTGCTGCGCCCGTTCGCCGAACGCGACGTGCCCGACCTGGTGGAGGCCGCCCGCGACCCGCAGATGCTGCGCTGGATGCTGTGGGCGCCGCAGGAGAACGTCCGGCGGGCCCGCGAGTTCTGCACCAAGACCGCCCACGACGACCCCGAACACAAGATCACCTTCGCGATCGAGCCGCTGGCGGAGCACCGGTGCGGCGGCTCCATCGGGCTGCAGCGGGCCGACTGGACGTTCGGCCGGGCCGAGATCGGCTACTGGCTGGCGCCCTGGGCGCGCGGGCGGGGCCTGGTCACCGAGGCGGTCCGCGCGGTGACCGCCTACGGCTTCGGCAAGGGCCTGCACCGCATCGAGCTGCTGGTGTCGGTCGGCAACGACGCCTCCTGCCGGGTCGCCGAACGGGCCGGCTTCCAGCGCGAATGCGTGCTGCGGGAGGCCGGCGTGCTGCCCGGCGGCGCACGCACCGACCTGGTCATGTTCGCCCTGCTGAAAAGCGCGCAGCCGGACGCCCCGGGAGCCGCGATTGCCTGACGCGGCCGGCGTCCGCCCTCAGCGGGCGGGCGGCCTTGAGGAAGAAGTCACGAAAGGGCCTGGCATGAAGCTGATCGGTGTCGGGGTCGGGCCCGGCGACCCGGAACTGGTGACGGTCAAGGCCGTGCGGATCCTGCGGGAGGCCGACCTGGTCCTCGTCCCCGTCCTGGCGCCGGACGAGGCGGGACGGGCCGAGTCGGTGGTGCGCGCCTACACCGACCGGGCCGAGCGGGTGGTGTTCGCGCTCAACGACCGGGGCGGGGTGACCCCGCGCCGCGCCGCCGCCTGGGAGGCGGCGGCCGACCGGGTGGTGCGCGCCTTCGACGAGGGGGCCGCCGCGGTCGCCTTCGCCACCATCGGCGACCCCAACGTCTACTCCACCTTCACCTACCTGTCTCAGACCGTCCGCCACCGGCGCCCGCAGGTCGCCGTCCAGACCGTCCCGGGCATCACCGCCATGCAGGACCTGGCGGCCCGCTCCGGCACCGTGCTCACCGAGGGCACCGAGTCGCTGGCGTTGGTTTCGCTGACCGGCGGCACCGGCCGGCTGCGCACTGCCCTGGCCTGCTGCGACACCGTCGTGGCCTACAAGTTCGGCGCCGTCGCCGACCAGGTGGTGGCGGTGCTCGAAGAGAGCGGACGGCTCGCCGGCGCCGTCTGCGGCGCCCGGCTCGGCCTGCCCGGCCAGGACGTGCGGCCGGCCCGGGAGCTGACCGGGGAGGTCCCCTACCTGTCCACGCTGATCGCCCCGGCCCGCCGCACCGCCAAAGGAGGCAAGCTGTGAGCGGAGGGAAGGTCGTCTTCGTCGGTGCCGGGCCGGGCGCGGCGGACCTGCTGACGCTGCGGGCGGCGCGGGCCATCGGCGCGGCGGACGTGGTGATCTGGGCGGCCAGCCTCGTCCACCCCGACGTGCTGGAGCACGCCCGCCCCGACGCCGAGATCGTGGACTCCTCGGCGTTGCCGATGGAGGGCGTGCTGCCCTACTACGAGCGGGCGCGGCGGGAAGGGCTGACCGTGGCGCGCATCCACTCCGGCGACCCCGCGCTGTGGGGGGCGCTGCAAGAACAGCTCGACCGGTGCCGCGAACTCGGCTTGGACACCGCGGTCATCCCCGGCGTGTCCAGCTTCAGCGCGGTCGCCGCCGCCGTGCAGCGGGAACTGACCATCCCCGAGATCGCCCAATCGGTGATCTTGACCCGGCTGGGCGGCGGCAAGACCCCGATGCCGCCGGGGGAGGAGGTCCGTCTCTTCGCCCGGCACGGCACCACCATGGCGCTGTTCCTGTCGGCGGCCCGCTCCCGCCGGCTGCAGGAGGAGCTGACCGAGGGCGGCTACCCGCCCGACACCCCCTGCGTGATCGCCTACCGCTGCACCTGGCCGGACGAGCTGATCGTCCGCTGCCGCCTGGAGGAGCTGGCCGACACCATGAAGGCCCACAGGCTGTGGAAGCACACCCTGGTGCTGGTCGGCCCCGCCCTGGAGGCCGGCGGCACCCGCTCGCACCTGTACCACCCCGGCCATTTCCACGGCTTCCGGCGCGCCGACCCGGCGGCCCGAAGCCGGTTGCGAAAGGCTCGCCGGACATGACCCCCCACGAGCCCGACCTGCGCGAACCGGACCTGCCGCGCACCATGAAGACCCGGCCGCGGGCGCTGCGCACCGGCTGGACCACCGGCACCTGCGCCTCGGCCGCCGCCAAGGCCGCCACCGCCCTGCTGCGCACCGGACGGGCGGCCGACCACGTGGAGGTCGCGCTGCCCTCCGGCAACCGCGTCACCTTCAAAGTCGACGACAGCGGCCTGGACGCCGCACGCGGCCGGGCCCGCGCCGTGGTGGTCAAGGACGCCGGCGACGACCCCGACGTCACCCACGGCGCCCGCCTGACCGCCGAGGTCTCCTGGCTGGATGGGCCCGGCATCGAACTGGACGGCGGCGAAGGCGTCGGCGTGGTCACCAAACCCGGCCTGGGGCTGGAGCCGGGTGAGCCGGCCATCAACCCGGTGCCGCGCCGCATGATCACCCTCGCGGTGGCCGAGGCGCTGACCGGCTCGGTGCTGGACGACCCGCCGCCGCGGCCCGCCGACCCGGCCACCGGCCGCGGCGTGCGGGTGGTCATCTCGGTACCGGGCGGGGAGCGGATGGCCCGCAAGACCACCAACCGCCGGCTGGGCATCCTCGGCGGCATCTCGATCCTGGGCACCACCGGCATCGTCCGCCCGTTCTCCACCGCCGCCTGGCGGGCCAGCGTCGAGCAGGCCGTCTCGGTGATGGCCGCGCAAGGCGAGCGGACGCTGGTGCTGTGCACCGGCGGGCGCACCGAGAAGGGCGCCATGAAGCTGCTGCCCCACCTGCCGGAGGTGTGCTTTGTGGAGGTCGGCGACTTCACCGGCGCCGCGCTGCGCCGCGCCGTCGCCTGCGGCCTGCCGGAGGTGGTGTTCGTCGGCATGATCGGCAAGCTCACCAAGCTGGCCAGTGGGGTGCTGATGACCCACTACACCCGCTCCCGGGTGTCCACCGAGCTGCTCGGCGCCATCACCGCCGACTCCGGCGGCGCCCCTGGACTGGCCGCCGAGGTCGCCGCGGCCAACACCGCCCGGCACGCCTACGAGCTGTGGGAGAACGCCGGGCTGCTGGAGCGCTGCGGGCGGGAGCTGTGCCGCCGGGTCGCCGCCGTGCTGGAACGCTTCGCCGGGGAGACCGCCGGGGAAGAGACGCCCCGGCCGGCCGTCGGCGTGGTCATGGTGGACTTCACCGGCGAACGGGTGGTCGCCGAGCACGGGCGGGCGGTGCGATGATCACGGTGATCGGCCACGACGGCTCCCCGCTGCCCGAACCGGCCCGGCAGGCCCTGGCCGAGGCCGCCCTGGTGGTCGGCGGCGCCCGCCACCTGGCGGCGCTGCCGGTCCCCGAAACCGCCCGCACCGTCGTGATGGGCGACGTCACCGCCGCGTTGGAGGAGATCGGCGAGCAGGCCGAAAAGACCGGCGGGGTGGTCGTGGTGGCCAGCGGAGACCCCGGGTTCTTCGGGATCGTCCGCGCGCTGCGCGAACGCGGCCACCGGGTGCGGGTGCTGCCGGCGATCTCCTCGGTGGCGGCGGCGTTCGCCCGCGCCGGGCTGCCCTGGGACGATGCGCTGGTGGTCTCCGCGCACGGCCGCGAGCTGCGCCGGGCCGTCAACGCCTGCCGCGCCCACCCCAAGGTCGCCGTGCTCACCGGCCCCGGCGCCGGGCCCGCCGAGCTGGGCCGGGCGTTGTTCCCCCAGCACCCGCGGGTGTTCGTGGTGTGCGAGGACCTCGGCGGCCCGCATGAGCGCGTCGTCCGCTGCCGTCCCGCCGAGGCCACCACCCGGCCCTGGCGCGACCCCAACGTGGTGCTGGTGCTGGATGAGACCCGCCCGGCCGCGCCCCGCGGCTGGATCGCCGGGGCCCGCCCCGGCCCGGACCGCTGGGCGCTGCCGGAGGAGGCGTTCGAGCACCGCGGCTCGGTGGTGACCAAGGCGGAGGTGCGGGCGTTCGCGCTGGCCCGGCTGGGACCGCGGATCGGCGACCTGATCTGGGACGTGGGCGCCGGCTCCGGCTCGGTCGCCATCGAATGCGCCCGCTTCGGCGCCGCCGCCATCGCCGTGGAACGCGACGCGGACTCCTGTGAGCGCATCCGCCGCAACGTCCGCGCCCACGGCGTGCGGGTCGCGGTCTCCCGCGGCCGGGCCCCCGCCGTCCTGGAACACCTGCCCGACCCGGACGCGGTGTTCGTCGGCGGCGGCGGCCCGCAGGTCGTGCGCGCCTGCGCCGCCCGCGCCCTGCGCACCGTGGTGGTGGCGCTGGCCTCGCTGGAACGGGTGCGCCCCACCCTGGATGCGCTGACCGCCGAAGGGCTGACCGCCCAGGCCGTCCAGCTCCAGGCCGCCCGGCTGGCGCCGCTGCCGGGGGACGTGCACCGCCTGGCCGCCACCAACCCGGTCTTCGTGGTCTGGGGCGACCGGAACCCCGCACCGTTGCCGTCCCCGCCCGCCAGTCCCTCCCGCCGCCCCCAGACCCTCGCCCCGCTCCCGGAGACCGACCAGTGAGCCTCGCACGAGACGACCACGACCTTCCAGGCCCGATCGGGGTCGTCGCGGTGACCGCCGCGGGCCGCGCCGCCGCCGCGACGCTGGCCGAACGCTGGCCGGGAAAGGTCCGCCTGTTCACCGACGGCAAGGCCGCCGACGGGCTGCGCCGCGCCTGGAGGGACTGCCGGGCGATCGTGGCCTTCCTGGCGGTGGGCGCCACCGTGCGGATCCTGGCGCCGCTGCTGGAGCACAAGACCACCGACCCGGCCGTGGTGTGCGTGGACGAGTCCGGCCGCCACGCCGTCGCCGTCCTGGGCGGCCACCACGGCGCCAACGCCCTGGCCCGCCGCCTCGGCGAGACCCTGGGCTGCCGGCCCGTCATCACCACCGCCGGCGACGGGGATCATGCGGTGGCCCTGGACGGCTACGGCGCCGACTTGGGCTTCACCGTGGAGAACCCGGCGCTGCTGCCCCGCGTCGGCGGCGCCGTGCTCTCCGGCGAGCCGGTCCGCCTGGCCGCCGACCAGACCTGGCCGCTGCCGCCGTTGCCGCCCAACGTCCACCCGGACGCCGACTCGCCCCTGACCATCCGCATCACCGACCGGGCCGCCCCTGCGGCTCCCGCCGCGCCCGCCGCCGAAAACGGCGCGCGACGGGACGGCCCGGCGCACCCCCCGGGGGACGGCGGGAGGACCGCGGACACGCCCCGGGCGGCGGGAGAGCTGATCTATCGTCCGCCCTCACTGGTGGTCGGGGTCGGCGCGGTCCGCGGGGTGTCCGCGGCCGAGGTCGGCGCGCTGATCGACCGGGCGCTGGATGAGGCGGGGCTGTCCCCGGCCTCGGTGCGGTGCGTGGCGACCATCGACCTCAAGGCCGACGAAGAGGGCATCATCGCGGCCGCCCGCGAGCGGGGCTGGCCGGTGCGCACCTACCCGGCCGCCACGTTGGCGCAGGTCGCGGTGCCCAACCCCGCCGAGGTCGTGCGGGCCGAGGTCGGCACCCCCAGCGTGGCCGAGGCCGCCGCCCTGCACGCCGCCCGCCGCTGCGGCAGGGACGCCGAACTGGTCGTCCCCAAACGCAAGAGCGCCGCCGCCACCGTGGCCGTCGCCCGCCTGACCCCCAAGGGACGGCTGACGCTCGTCGGGCTGGGACCGGGCGCCCGCGACCTGCTCGCCCCCCGGGCCGCGGCGGCGCTGCGCCGCGCCTGCGTGGTCGTCGGCCTGGACCAGTACCTGGAGCAGATCCGCGACCTGCTGCGGCCGGGCACCCGGGTGCTGGCCAGCGGGCTGGGCCAGGAGGCCGAACGCGCCCGCACCGCCGTGGCGCAGGCCCGGCTCGGCCACGCGGTGGCGCTGGTCGGGTCCGGCGACGCCGGCATCTACGCCATGGCCGCCCCGGCGCTGGAGATGGCCGGCGACGACATCGACGTCGAAGGGGTGCCCGGCATCACCGCCGCCATCGCCGCCGCCGCCCTGCTGGGCGCCCCGCTGGGCCACGACCACGCCTACATCTCCCTGTCGGACCTGCACACCCCCTGGGAGGTGATCGAACGCCGGGTCCGCGCCGCCGCCGAAGGCGACTTCACCGTCTGCTTCTACAACCCCCGCAGCCGCAACCGCGACTGGCAGCTGCCCAAGGCGCTGGACATCCTGGCCGGGCACCGTCCCCCCACCACCCCGGTGGGGATCGTGCGCAACGCCGGACGCCCCGGCCAGACCGTGACGGTCACCACCCTCGACCGGGTGGACCCGGCCGGAGCCGACATGTTCACCGTCGTGGTGGTCGGCTCGTCCCGCAGCCGGATCGTCGCGGAACGCTTCGTCACCCCCCGGGGGTACCGATGGGCCTGACCCCCGCCGAGCCGGCCCCCGTCACGGTCACCGGGCGCTGCCAGGGCTGCGGCGCCTGCCTGCTGACCTGCCCGCACCACGCCATCCGGCCGCACGGCCTGGCGCTGCGGATACGCGCCGAACTGTGCACCGGCTGCCTGGAATGCGTGGAAGTCTGCCCCGTGGACGCCATCGACGTCGCCACGGGCCGTTGAGGAGAACGATGAGCACGAGCGAGCACATGACCGAACAGACCGGTGCCGTGGGGCATCCGGAGGCCGAGCCGCCGTCGCAGGAACGCCGCCCCCACCCGATCGAGGAGCGGTCCTTTGAGATCCTGCGGTCCCGGGTCGACCTGTCGCCGATGCCGCCGCTGTGGCGGGCGGTGGCCGAGCGGGTCATCCACGCCAGCGCCGACCTGGAGTACGCCGTCGACCTGGTCACCGACGAGTCCCACCTGCGGCGGGGCCTTGCGGCGCTGCGGGCCGGGGCGCCGGTGGTGGTGGACGCCGAGATGGTCGCCGCCGGGATCACCGCCCGCCGCACCCTGTGCATGATCGGCGACCCGGCCGCGGCGCGGATGGCCCGGGCCGCCGGCATCACCCGCGCCGCCGCCGCGATCCGCCTGGCCTATGCCGAGGTCGGGCCGGGCGCGGTGTGGGTGGTCGGCTGCGCCCCCACCGCGCTGGAGGAGATCATCAAGCTGAACGTGCGGCCCGCCCTGGTGATCGGGCTGCCGGTGGGGTTCGTGGGCGCCGCCGAGGCCAAGCAGGCGCTGCGCGACAGCGGCCTGCCCCAGCTGTCCAACGTCTCCGAAAAAGGCGGATCGGCCGTGGCCGCCGCCGCTCTCAACGCGCTGCTGTACTACCAGGCGTAAGGCAGAGCATGGAAAACCCCTCGAAACCGCCGCTGCTGCTGGTCGGGCACGGCACGCGCGACGCGCAGGGCGTGGCCGAGTTCACCGCGTTCGTCGAGCGCATGCGCCGCCGGATGCCCGTCGATGTGGCCGGCGGGTTCATCGAGCTGTCCCCGCCGCCGCTGACCGAGGCCGTGGCCGAGCTGCACGAGCGGGGGCACCGCCGGATCGCCGCCGTCCCGCTCGTCCTGGCGGCCGCCGGGCACGGCAAGGGCGACATCCCCGCCGCGATGGCCCGCGAGCAGGTGCGCCGCCCCGGCCTGTCTTATGTGTACGGCCGCCCGCTGGGGCCGCATCCGATCCTGCTGGAGCTGCTGGAGGAGCGGCTGCGCGCGGTCTGCCCGCCCGGCGGCGGCACCGCGGTGCTGCTGGTCGGGCGCGGCTCCACCGACCCGGACGCCAACGCCGAGGTGCACAAGGTCGCCCGCCTGTTCTGGGAGGGCCGCGGCGCCGGCGGCCCCGGCCAGGGCCCGGGGCTGAGCACGGTGGAGACCGCCTTCGTCTCGCTGGCCGCCCCCGGCGTCCCCGAAGGGCTGGAACGCTGCCGCCGGCTGGGCGCCCGCCGCATCGTGGTGCTGCCGTACTTCCTGTTCCCCGGCGTCCTGCCGGACCGGGTGGCCGCGCAGGCCCGCCGGTACGCCGCCGGCCACCCGGAGCTGGACGTGCGCTGCGCCGAGGTGATCGGCGACTGCGACGGGCTGGCCGACCTGGTGGCCGAGCGCTACGCCGAGGCGCTGGCCGGCGACATCCGGATGAACTGCGACACCTGCGTCTACCGCATCGCCCTGCCCGGCTTCGAAGACCGCGTCGGCGCCCCCCAGACCCCGCACCATCACCCCGACGACCCCGCCCACGGCCACGGGCACGGGCACTGGCATCAGGCGCCGGGGCAGACGGGCGGCCGGCCCGCTGTGCGGTGCCCGGAAACGGGGGGCGGCGATGCGCGCTGACCGGCGCCTCGACGACGGCATCGACCTCGGCCACCACGGCGACCGCGAACTCGGCGACGGGCTGGCCGACTTCGCGGTCAACGTGCGCCCCGGCACCCCGCCCGCCTGGCTGGCCGAGCACATCGCCGCCGCGATGGCGAACCTGGCCGCCTACCCCGACCCCGGGCGGGCCCGCCGCGCAGTGGCGCGCCGGCACGGCCGGCGCACCGAAGAGGTGCTGCTGACCGCCGGGGCCGCCGAGGCGTTCGTGCTGCTGGCCCGGGCGGTCAGGCCGCGCCGCGCGGTCGTGGTCCACCCCCAGTTCACCGAACCGGAGGCGGCGCTGCGGGCGGCCGGGCACCGCGTCGAACGCCTGCTGCTGGAGGGGGACTTCACCTTCGACCCCGCCCGCGTCCCCGCCGACGCCGACCTGGTCGTGATCGGCAACCCCACCAATCCCACCTCGGTGCTGCACCCGGCCGCCGCACTGACCGCGCTGGCCCGTCCCGGCCGCACGGTCGTGGTGGACGAGGCGTTCATGGACTGCGTGCCCGGCGAACCCGAGAGCCTGGCCGGCGCCGCCGTCCCCGGGGTGGTGGTGCTGCGCAGCCTCACCAAGACCTGGGGCCTGGCCGGGCTGCGCGCCGGCTACGTGCTGGCCGAGCCGCCGCTGATCGACGCCCTGGCGCGGGCCCAGCCGCTGTGGGCGGTCTCCACCCCCGCCCTGGCGGCGATCGAGGCGTGCTGCCGGCCGCACGCCCTGGCCGAGGCGGAGGAGTGGGCGCGGCGGCTGGCCGTCGAACGGGACCGGCTGGCCGGGGAGCTGGCCCGGCGCGGCCTGACCCCCGTGCCCGGGGCGCGGGCGTCCTTCCTGTGCGTCCACACCCCCGGCGCGATGGAGCTGCGCGAGCGGCTGCGCCGGCGCGGTTTCGCCGTGCGGCGCGGCGACACCTTCCCCGGCCTGGGCCCCGACTGGCTGCGCATCGCCGTCCGGGACCGCGCCGCCGACGACGCCCTGCTGAAAGCGCTCGACGACCTGCTGAGCTGACCCCCGACCCCGCGAGGAGGACGCCGTGGACCTGATCGAGCAGACGATCGCCGCCATCGGCCCGCTGGACGAGGCCGCCATGGCCCAGGCCCGCGACCTGCAGTCGCGGCTGACCAAGCCGCCGGGCTCCCTGGGGGTGCTGGAGGAGCTGTCGGTCCGCCTCGCCGGGCTGGCCGGACGCTGCCCGCCCCCGCTTCCCGAGCCCGCCGCCGTGGCGATCTTCGCCGCCGACCACGGCGTGCACGCCCAGGGCGTGTCCCCCTGGCCGCAGGAGGTCACCGCCCAGATGGTGGCCAACTTCCTGGCCGGCGGCGCCGTGGTCAACGCCTTCGCCGCCCAGGTCGGCGCGCAGGTCACCGTCGTGGACGTGGGGGTGGCCGCCCCGCTGGAGGACGCCCCGGGCCTGCTGGTGCGCAAGGTCGCCCCCGGCACCGCCGACATGACCCGGGCCCCCGCCATGACCGCCGACCAGGCCCGGCGGGCCCTGCGGATCGGCATCGAGGTGGCCGGGGAGCTGGTCGCCGCGGGCCACCGCTGCCTGCTCACCGGCGACATGGGCATCGCCAACACCACCGCCTCGGCCGCCCTGATCGCCGCCTTCACCGGCCTGCCCCCCGAGCGCGTCACCGGCCGCGGCACCGGCATCGACGACGCCACCCACCGGCACAAGATCGACGTGGTCCGCACCGCCCTGACCCGCCACGGCCTGCTCGCCCAGAGCGCGCGGGAACCCGGAGACGGCCGCACCTCGCCGGCCGCGGCCGGGCCTCCGCAGGGCGCAGCGGCATCGGCGGGCTCGCCCGCGTCCACACCGGACGGCGCTCCGGTCAGCGACCCGCTGCGGGTGCTGGCGGCGGTCGGCGGGCTGGAGCACGCGGCGCTGGCCGGGTTCATCCTCGGCGGTGCGGCCGCCCGGGTGCCGGTGGTGCTGGACGGGGTGATCGCGGGGGCGGCGGCGCTGGTGGCCGCGGCGCTGTGCCCGCAGGCGATGGCCGCCTGTGTGGCCGGGCATCGATCGGCCGAGCCGGGGCACACCGCTACGGTGGAACACCTGGGGTTGCGTCCGCTGGTCGATCTCCACCTGCGGCTCGGCGAGGGCACCGGCGCGCTGCTGGCGCTTCCGCTGGTGCAGGGGGCGGTGCGCGTGCTGCACGAGGTCGCCACCTTCGACTCCGCGGGCGTCAGCGACAAGAGCGGCAGCCCTCCCGGGCGAGTGTCACGCTCAGCTATCGACTGAGGCCGACCCCTCTCCAAGACCCCTGCAACCCGAGTACCTTTGGGCGACAAACAGACATGACCGTCCCCTCTTACCCCACCCGTCCAGACCGTCCCGATCGAGAGAGCACCGTGCCGCCCTACCTGCTTGGCCTGAGACTGAGCGGGCGACGTGTCGTCGTCGTCGGCGGCGGCCGGGTCGCCCAGCGCCGCGTCCCGGCGCTGCTGGCGGCCGGGGCCGAGGTGGTGCTGGTGGCCCCGGAGGTCACCCCCTCCCTGGACGGCCTGATCGCCGACGGCCGGCTGACCTGGCTGCGCCGCCCTTACCGGACCGGTGACCTGGAGGGGGCCTGGCTGGTGCAGGCGGTCAGCGACGACCCCAAGGTGAACGCGGCGGTGGCCGCCGAGGCCGAGCGGGCGCGGATCTGGTGCGTGCGGGCCGACGACGCCCAGGCGTCGGCGGCCTGGACCCCGGCCTCCGGGCAGGTGGGGGAGACCACCGTCGGCGTGCTGGCCGGCGGCGACCCGCGCCGGGCCGCCGGCATCCGCGACGCCATCGTCGACGGGCTGCGCGACGCCACGCTGGAGGCGCGGCACTCGCGGCGCAAGCCGGTGGGGGTGGCCCTGGTCGGCGGCGGGCCCGGCGACCCCGGTTTGATCACCGTGCGCGGCCGGCAGCTGCTGGCGCAGGCCGATGTGGTGATCACCGATCGGCTGGCGCCCCGGCTGCTGCTGGATGAGCTGCCCTCTGACGTCGAGGTGATCGACGCGGCCAAGATCCCTTACGGTCGTACCGTCACCCAGGAGAAAATCAACGACTATCTGGTCGAGCACGCCAGGGCGGGCAAGTTCGTGGTGCGGCTGAAGGGCGGCGACCCGTTCGTCTTCGGCCGCGGGGCGGAGGAGGTGCTGCACTGCGCCAGGCACGGCATCCCGGTCACCGTGGTCCCGGGCGTCACCAGCGCGGTCGCGGTGCCGGCGGCGGCGGGCATCCCGGTCACTCACCGCGGCGTCAGTCAGGAGTTCCACGTGGTGTCGGCGCACGTGGACCCGGCGCACCCGGCATCGACCGTGGATTGGGAGGCGTTGGGCCGTTCGCAGGGTACTTTGGTGCTGCTGATGGCGGTGGAAAGAATGGGACGTATCGCCAATGCCCTGATGCGCTATGGTCGGTCGCCTGATACGCCCGTCGCCGTCGTCCAGGACGGTACGCTTCCGGATCAGCGGGCTCTTACGGCCACGCTCGGGACGGTGGTGGAGGAGATGGCGGCCGCCGGTGTGCGGCCACCGGCGATCGTGGTCGTGGGCGACGTGGTGGATGTGGCGCGAGAGATCGACATGATACGAGCGGACTACCTGGCCGGCGAAGCGGGCTCCGTGGCATCCCCGGCAGATCAGCATGGAGATTTGGGACGGGCGCCGTGACACCCCCAGCAGATCAGAGCGCGGTTCACGACGGCCGGAACTCCGAGGAGGCGGTCGTCCCCAAGGCCGCCGACTCCCCTGAGAACACCCCTTCCGCGCCGCAGGAGAAGGAGGAGGGCGCCGCCGGCGGCCCGGCCGGGCTGGACGCCGACGGCCGGCTGGTGGGCGTCACCGCCGACCCCTCGCGGGAGGTCGACCTGGCGCGGGTGCTGACCCAGCTGCGCGACCAGGTCAGCGAGGTCCGGTTCGTGCTGGACATGCCGGGGGTCGAGGAGGCCAGGGCCGCCCAGCTGGAGATCAAAAGCCAGCTGGACGACTATGTGCTGCCGCGGATCAGGGGCAAGAGCGCGCCGATGCTGGTGGTGCTCGGCGGCTCCACCGGGGCCGGCAAGTCCACGTTGGTCAACACCCTGGTGGGGGCCAGGGTCAGCGCCACCGGCGTGCTGCGTCCCACCACCAGCAGCCCGATCCTGGTGTGCCACCCCGACCACGCCGAGTGGTTCCTCAAGGGCCCGCTGCTGCCCGACATGGGCCGGGTGCCGGGCCCGGCCCCGGACGCCATCGCAGGTGACCAGTTGGTCATCATCAGCAGCGACAAGCTCCCCGAAGGGCTGGCGCTGCTGGACAGCCCCGACTTCGACTCGGTCTTCGAAGACCACTTCGAGTTCGCCACCAAACTGATGTCGGTGGCCGACCTGTGGCTGTGCGTCACCACCGCCGCCCGCTACGCCGACGCCCAGGTCTGGCAGATGCTGCAGCGCGCCCGCGAGCAGGGCACCACCATCGGGGTGGTGCTCTCGCGCGTCCCCCAGGGCGCCGGCTCGGAGGTCGTCGAGCACTTCGAGCAGATGCTGCAAGAGCACGGGGTCGGTGACGCCCCCCGCTTCACCATCCCCGAGACCCGCATCGAAGACAGCCGGCTGCCCGAGGAGACGGTGGCGGACATCCGCTCCTGGCTGGTGGAGCTGAGCGAGAACATCGAACGTCGCTCCAAGGTCATCCGCGACACCTTCGGCGGCGTCCTCGACAGCTTCCGGGTGCGCGTGCCCGAGCTGGCCAAGCAGGTCGAGGCCCAGGTCGAGGTGCGCACCATGCTGCGCGAGGAGGTCGAGGCCGCCTTCGCCGCCGCGATGGCCGAGCTGGACGAGGCCACCCGCAACGGCTCGCTGCTGCGCGGGGAGGTGCTGGCCCGCTGGCAGGACTTCGCCGGCACCGGCGACCTGCTGCGCTCGCTGCAGGTTCAGCGCAACCGCCCGCTGATGGTGCGCAAGAGCCACCGGCGGCGCCGCAGCCCGGCCCGCCAGAGCGCGCTGAAAGCCGCGCTGCGCTCGGGGCTGGAGTCGCTGATCATCTCCGCCGCCGAGCAGGCCGGGGAGGAGGTGCTGGCCCGCTGGCGGGCCCATCCGGCCGGCCGGCAGATCCTGGCCGGGCCGGCGGCCGGCCTGTCGGGCGTCTCGCCGGAACTGCCCCGGCGGGTCAGCCGGGCGGTCAGCTCCTGGCAGGACCATGTGCTGGAGCTGGTCCGCACCGAGGGCGTCACCAAGCGCAGCGTGGCCAAGCGGGTCACCTTCGATGAGGAGGCGCTGTCCATCGTCTTGATGATCGGGCTGCTGGGCTACGGCACCACCGACGTGGCGGTGGAGGGCGGAACCAGCGCGGTGCCCCAGCGGCTGCTCAAGGCGCTGTTCGGCGCCGAGTCGCTGCGCGGCATGGGCGCCAAGGCCCGCGCCGACCTGCGCAGCCGCATCGGAATGATCTTCGATGAGGAGGCCATCCGTTACGGCCAGGTGCTGGATGCGGCCGGCATCCCCGACGAGTCCGCCGCCGTCCAGCTCTACCAGGCCACCTATAACCTAGAGGTCGCCCGATGACGGTGCCGGCCGGTCGCGCGGCCGCCCCCGGTCGCCGCCCGGCCCCCCTCCCGCCCGTCGCGGCGGCCCCGGACTACCCAGAGGTCGGCAGTTGAACCAGATGACCACGACCCCCACCCCGGCGGTCACCGTGGAGCAGTCCGCCGGGCAGGCGGACGAACCCTCCGAACTGAGCCTGACGGCCAGGCTGGACGCTCTGCAGCGGCTGGTCGACCTGGGCACCGGCCGGATCGACCCCGTGCTGCTGTCGGACGCCAGCGCACTGCTCACCCGCGCCGGGGAGCGGCTGCGCCTGTCGGGCGAGCACACCGTCGTCACCTTGGCCGGCGGTACCGGCAGCGGCAAGTCGTCCCTGTTCAACGCCGTCTGCGGGCTGAACCTGTCGCCCACCGGCATGCGCCGCCCGATGACCTCCAAGGCGCATGCCTGCGTGTGGGGCCTCAGCGGGGCCGGGCCGCTGCTGGACTGGCTGCAGGTGGACAAGCGGCACCGTTACGCCCGCGCCGGCGCGCTGGGGCCGGACGACCCGCAGGGGGAGGAGTCCGGTTCGCTGCAGGGGCTGGTGCTGATCGACCTGCCCGACCACGACTCCATCGCCGAGGTGCACCGCGCCGAGGTCGACCGGTTCGTCACCGTCGCCGACCTGCTGGTGTGGGTGGTGGACCCGCAAAAGTACGCCGACGCCGCGCTGCACCGCAACTACATCGTCCCCTTCGCCCGGCACGCCGACGTCACCTTGGTGGTGCTCAACCAGATCGACCGGCTGCAGCCGTCGGAGGTCGACGAGTGCGTGTCGGACCTGCGCCGGCTGCTGGAGGCCGAAGGGCTGGCCGACCCGCGCATCGTCACCACCTCCACGGTGACCGAGGGCGGCGTGGACGCCTTCCGCCGGGTGCTGGTGGAGACCGTCGCCGCCCGCCGCGCCCGCGCGCAGCGGCTGGTGGCCGACATCGACCGGCTGGCCGCCCGCTTCGCCGAGCACTACTCGGCCGCCGAGCCGCCCACCATGCTGGACGAGCGCCGCGCCGCCGAGCTGGTGGACGCCCTCGCCGACGCCGCCGGCGCCCCGGCCGTCGCCGAGGCCATGGAGAGCGCCTATGAGCTGCGCGCGGTGGACTATGTGGGCTGGCCGATCGCCCGCATGGTCTCCCGGCTGCGCAGCGACCCGCTGCGCAAGATGCGGCTGACCGAGCTGCGCGAGGAGCTGCGCGGCGCCTTCACCGGGCCGGTCGGCGCCCAGCAGGGCGATGTGGACTACGCCCTGCACGGCCTCACCGACGAGGTCACCAGGGAGCTGCCGCCGGAGTGGGCCCACTCGGTGCGGGCCGCCTCCCGATCCCGGGCCGCCGAGCTGCCCGAGGCCCTCGGGGAGGCCCTCAAGGGCGCGCTGCCGGTCTTCAACCAGGTGCCGCGCTGGTGGTGGCTGGTCAAGACCTGGCAGTACTTCCTGGTCCTGGTCACCGGGGCCACCCTGCTGTGGATCCTGCTGTTGCTGCTGTACGGGGTGCTGGGCGTCAGCGACGATCCGCCCGGCCTGATCGGCGACGCCGGGCTGATCCCGTACGTCACCGTCCTGCTGGCCTGTGTGCTGGGCATGGGGGCGCTCACGTCCTCGGCCTGCCGCAACGTGGTGGCGCTGTCGTCGGCCAGACACGGGGAGCGGATGGAGGCGCACATGCGTGAGCGCATCGCCGAGGTCGCGGAGGAGAAGGTCCTCTATCCGATCGCCGACGAGCTGAGGGCCTACGCCGGCTTCCGCGCCGAGGCCGAGCGGCTGCTGAACGCCTCCCGGAAGTGACCGGCCGCGGACGGTTATCCACATTCCTCCCCGAGGGTTCCGGCCGGGGGCGCCTCTCGGTGACCGTGGTCGGTGTGCGGCACCTCACGCCGCACCCGGCACGCGAACGTGGAGGACCCCAGTGAACGAGGCGCACGTCACCGTCATCGGCTGGCTGGCCCAGGACCCCTTCTTCACCATGACCGCCAACGGCACCCCCTTCCTGGCCATGCGGGTCGGCTGCACCCCGCGCCGCTTCGACCGGCAGACCGGCCAATGGCAGGACCAGGAGTCGATGTTCCTGACCGTCAACTGCTGGCGGGCGCTGGCCGAGAACGTCAACGCCAGCGACATGAAACGCGGCGAACCGGTGGTGGTCACCGGCCGGCTGCGCATCCGCGAGTACGTCAAGGACGGCCGGCTGCGCTTTTCCGCCGAGATCGAGGCCACCACCGTCGGCCACGACCTCAGCCGCGGCAGCGCCAGCTTCCGCCGCATCCAACGCGGCCTCATGACCGAGCAGGACCGCCAGGAGGCCCGCGAACTCACCGACCAGTGGTCCATGACCGACGATCCCGCCGACTCCGCCGACCACTCCGCCCCCGTTCCCGCCGCACCGCCTCTCCCCGGCCGAGATGAGGAGACCGGCCACTACGGCGACGTCGCCCCCGCCGACTCCGGCGGTGACCCGTTCGACCTGCGCACCGCAGCCGCCTGAGCTCGCGCACCACGCCCCCGACCCGAGAGCCCTCCACCCCGTCCCGGCCCTCCCGCGGGACCGGCCGAAGACTGAGGCACCCGCATCCCAGAGGGCACGCGGCTTTCGGGGAGCCGCCGTCCCGCCCGGCATGCCGGCAGGGCCGGACGCATCGCCCCGTTCACGCAGATCGATCGGGAGCGGCGCGAACGGGACGACGGGGCCTCGGGCGGGGAGGCGCGGATGCCCTTCTGCCCCTGGGCATGCTGCCGGTAGGACGGGGCGCGTGGTCTTTGACCGGCGGGCGGTGTCTGCTGTCGTGCGGGCCCGCTGCCAAGCTCACGGTCGGCCCCGGGCCGATCCGGTGGAGATCTCTTCCCCGCGGCCGGCTGTGAGCCTGTGGTCCCCTGTGCACTCGGTGGCATCCCCTGAGGATGCGGCCGGCGAGCGTGTACGAGGTGTGGTCCCCTGTGCGCTCGGTGGCATCCCGCCTGTGCCCTCACCAGGGACTTTGTTCCGGCCCCGGCCTGTTGCCGCCTTCCGGGACGCCGAATCGCCGGGAAAAGCCAAAGGCCCGCGTGAATGTTGCTGCAGCCAGATGAAACATTCCGCTCGCTGCGCCGAGGGCTTCCCGGCGCCGCCGCTCCGGCCTCGGCCGGGGACGCGCCGTCACCGGGCGGCCGCGCCGGTTTCTCCGCCCCGTCGGCCGGGACTGTTCGGCCGCCGGCCCGCAGAGGCGTGCGACCGGGAGGCGGGCGGGCTCCGCGGGAGTGCGGGCCGGGGTGTAGGGCCGCGCACGGGAAAACGCATGTGGTTTCGCTGATTGAAGGGCTTGGCGTGATACAAGAAGTCAACTCTTGGTAGCAGCTTCCTTACCCTTGGGCAGGGTTTTGCGGGGCACTGGCCGCGGTTGTCTTGACGAACGTGGCGGATTCGTTCCCATGGCGCACACGTTGCAACTATCGTGTTACACAACGTGATGCATTAGGGGGAAGGATGACGGCAGTGCAGTCGTCCGCCGAGGACCGGGGAAATCTGGCGGGCGGGTTCGGCAGTCGGCTGGTGCGGCCCTCGCTGCTGGCGGTCTACGTGGTCGCGGTCGTCGCGCTGTATCTGACGCTGACCGTCGACGGCATCGTCCGGACGGATTTCCAGGCGGTGGACCTGTGCACGTTCGGGGCGCTGCTGGCCTGCGGCGCGGTGTGCATCGAGGTCTCCCGGCGGCTGGGCATGCCCGCCGGCGTGGCCCGGGACCTGCTGTCGGCCTGGTGGCTGCCGGTGGCGCTGCTGCTGCCGCCGGTGTACGCGCTGCTGATCCCGATCCCGATGCAGGCGTTGCTGCAGATCAGGGTGCGGCGCACCCTGCTGTACCGGCGGGTGCTGGTGGCCTCGGCGTTCGGGCTGGCCGGGGTGTGCGCCTCCACGCTCTTTCACCGGGTGGTGCCCGACCCGCTGCAGAGCCCTCCGACGTGGGTGGTGGAGGTCTACCCCGGGGTGCCCGTCGCGGTGGGCTGCGCGGTGCTGTTCACCGTGATCAACACCGCGCTGGTGGCGGTCGCGGCGCACGCCGCCGACCCCAAGGGCCGGTGGCGGGATGTGCTGTGGACGCGCGAGACCCTGCTGCTGGACGTGGTGGACCTGTGCGTGGGCGTCATCGTGGCCATCATCAGCGCGCTGTCGCTGACGCTGCTGGCGCTGGCGCTGCCGCCGGTGGTGCTGCTGCAGCGCAGCCTGATGCACCAGCAGCTGCAGGCCGCCGCCCGCACCGACGCCAAGACCGGCCTGCTGAACGCCGCCGCCTGGCAGCGCGAGGCCGGCACCGAGCTGGCGCGGGCCGAGCGCACCAACGAGCCGCTGGCCCTGCTGCTGATCGACATCGACCACTTCAAGCGGGTCAACGACACCCACGGTCACCTGGTCGGCGACCAGGTGCTGGCCGGGGTCGCCACCACGTTGTGCGGCCAGCTGCGCGACTACGACGTGGTCGGCCGGTTCGGGGGAGAGGAGTTCGTGGTCCTGCTGCCGGGCGCCGACATCGTGGAGGCGTGCCGGGTGGCCGAGCGGCTGCGCAGCCGGGTGCGCCGGCTCACCGTCCCGGCCGAGGAGGGCACGGTCGGGGTGACCATCTCGGTGGGCGTCTCCCTGCTGCGCACCCACGGCCATGACCTGATCGAACTGCTGGCCGCCGCCGACCTGGCGCTGTACCGGGCCAAGCAGTCCGGCCGCGACCGGGTCTGCCTGCCCGCCCTGGACGATCCCCCACCCCCGACCCGGCCTCCGGCCGGACCGCCTCTTGATCACCGGTCTTAGGGCGTTGCGCGGGCGTCCCCGGCCGCCCCGGTTCCGATGCTCGGGAAACGCCCGGGACGGACGGTGGGAACGTGACCGTGGGGGCGGCGAGAACTGCAACGAGTGGTGGCCGCAACCCCCTAGGCTTTAGGCATGCCCGAGTACATCTACACCATGCAGCGCGTGCGCAAGGCGCACGGCGACAAGGTCATCCTTGACGACGTCACCTTGCACTTCCTGCCGGGAGCCAAGATCGGTGTGCTTGGCCCCAACGGCACCGGAAAGTCCACGCTGCTGCGGATGATGGCCGGCCTGGAACAGCCGTCCAACGGCGAGGCGCGCCTCATGCCGGGCTACACGGTGGGCCTGCTGCAGCAGGAGCCGCCGCTGAACGAGGAGAAGACCGTGCTCGGCAACGTCGAAGAGGGCGTGGCCGAGACCAAGGCGCTGCTCGATCGGTACAACGAGATCGCCGAGAAGATGGCGACCGACTACTCCGATGAGCTGATGGAGGAGATGGGCAAGCTGCAGGAGCAGCTGGACCATCGCAACGCCTGGGACCTCGACAGCCAGCTCGAGCAGGCGATGGACGCGCTGCGCTGCCCCCCTCCGGACACGCCGGTGACCAACCTGTCCGGCGGTGAGCGCCGCCGGGTGGCGCTGTGCAAGCTGCTGCTGGAGGCGCCCGACCTGCTGCTGCTGGACGAGCCCACCAACCACCTGGACGCCGAGAGCGTGCAGTGGCTGGAGCAGTACCTGGAGAAGTACCCGGGCACCGTGCTGGCGGTCACCCACGACCGGTACTTCCTGGACAACGTGGCCGGGTGGATCCTGGAGCTGGACCGCGGCCGCTGCTACCCGTATGAGGGCAACTACTCCACCTACCTGGAGAAGAAGGCCGAGCGGCTCAAGGTCGAGGGCCGCAAGGACGCCAAGCGCAAAAAGCGCCTGCAGGAGGAGCTGGAGTGGGTCCGCTCCAACCCCAAGGCCCGGCAGGCCAAGAGCAAGGCCCGTCTGCAGCGCTATGAGGAGATGGCCGCCGAGGCCGCCAAGACCCGCAAGCTGGACTTCGAGGAGATCCAGATCCCGCCGGGCCCCCGGCTGGGCAACACGGTGATCGTCGCCGAGAACCTCACCAAGGGCTTCGGCGACCGGCTGCTGATCGAGAACCTGTCGTTCAACCTGCCCCCGAACGGCATCGTCGGTGTGATCGGCCCCAACGGCGTCGGCAAGACCACCCTGTTCCGCATGATCGTGGGCCAGGAGACCCCCGATTCGGGCGCGCTGAAGATCGGCGAGACCGTCCAGATCTCGTACGTGGACCAGACCCGCAGCGGCATCGACCCGAACAAGTCGGTGTGGGAGGTGGTCTCCGACGGCCTGGACCACATCAAGGTCGGCCAGGTGGAGATGCCCTCGCGCGCCTACGTGGCGGCCTTCGGCTTCAAGGGCCCCGACCAGCAGAAGCCGGCCGGCGTGCTGTCCGGCGGCGAGCGCAACCGGCTGAACCTGGCGCTCACCCTCAAGCAGGGCGGCAACGTGCTGCTGCTGGACGAGCCCACCAACGACCTGGACACCGAGACCCTCAGCTCGCTGGAGAGCGCGCTGCTGGAGTTCCCCGGCTGCGCCGTGATCACCTCGCACGACCGCTGGTTCCTGGACCGCATCGCCACCCACATCCTGGCCTGGGAGGGCGGGGCGAACTGGTTCTGGTTCGAGGGCAACTTCGCCGACTACGAGAAGAACAAGATCGAGCGGCTCGGCCCCGAGGCCGCCCGTCCGCACCGGGTCACCCACCGCAAGCTGACCCGGGACTGACGCAGCGCCCGTGTCGCCGTGGCATGGCCCGCCCCCGTGCCACGGCGACACGGGCTTTTCGTGTGAAGCGGGCGCATCCGGGCGGGGAGGCGCCGCCCGTCCCGGGCGAAGACGTCAAGCCATGCCCGGGGCAGAGGTTTCGTGATCCCCGGCGCCGGCGAGCCGTCGGCCTGCCGATAGCATCTGCCTGATCAGCGGCCGCCCGTCCGGCGGTTTCCGCAGACCGCCCGACCCCCAGGCGAGGACATGGACAGCGACATTCCCCCCGCCGAGTACCGGCATGTCTATGAGTTCGAGGTGAAGTTCGGCGACATCGACTCCATGGGCCATGTGAACAACGTCAAGTTCCTCAGCTACCTGGAGGACGCCCGGGTGCAGATGTTCTACGGCGACCCGGTCCGCAAGGGCGAGGAGTCGTTGCACGGCCTGGTGGTCGCCCGGCACGAGATCGACTACCGGCGGCCGATGTCGCTGACCTTCCGCCCCGTCCGGGTGGAGACCTGGGTGACCGAGATCCGCAACGCCTCGTTCCGGCTGGCCTACCACATCCGCGACGACGAGCAGGTCTTCGCCACCGCCGCCTCCGTGATGGTGGCCTTCGACCCCAAGAAGGGCCGCGCGCGCCGCTTCACCCCCTCGGAGCTGGAGTTCCTCAAGCGTTACCTGCCCCCGTCCTGACCCCGTTCGGCGCTGGACCCCACCCGCCCGGAATGTCCATATTTTGGACGGCTAGTATCAGCATATGGGCATGACGGAGGGTGGACCGGACGGTCGCCGGTGGGTGGTGCTGGGCGTCGGCGTGGGGGCGATGGCCGCCGGATGCCTCTTTCAGTTCGGGCTGCCCTTCCTGCTGCCGGCGCTGCGGGCGGGCGGGCTGTCCCTGGCCCAGGCGGGCACGCTGGTGGCCTGCCCGATGGCCGGGCTCATGGTCGCCCTGGTCGCCTGGGGCGCCGCCGCCGACCGCTGGGGAGAGCGGCTGGTCCTCTCCCTGGGACTGGGCATCGCGGGGCTGGCCCTGCTGGGCGCGGCGGCGACGGCCGGGCGGCTCCTGGCCATGGGGGCCTGCCTGGTGGCGGCGGGCGTGAGCGGGGCGGCGGTGCACGCGGCCAGCGGACGGCTGATCCTCGGCTGGTTCGGGCCGCGCGAGCGCGGGCTGGCGATGGGCATCCGGCAGACCGCCCAGCCGCTGGGTGTCGGGGCGGCCGCGCTGATCCTGCCGCCGCTGGCGGCCGGCGGGCTGCGCGCCCCGCTGCTGGTCCTGGCGGCCTGCTGCCTGGCGATGGCGGCCGCCGTGGCGCTGCTGGTGCAAGACCCGCCGCGGGCCGAGGACGAGCAGGCCGGGCGCAGCCGGTCCCCCTACGCCACCCCCGTGCTGTGGCGGCTGCACGCCGCCAGCGCCCTGCTGGTCGTTCCGCAGTTCACCGTCGCCACGTTCGCCCTGGTCTTCCTGGTCGATGAGCATGGCTGGCAGGCCACTGCGGCCGGGCGCGTCCTGGCCGTCGTCCAGGTGGCCGGGGCGCTGGGCCGGATCGGCGCGGGGGTCTGGTCGGACCGGGCCGGCAGCAGGCTGCGTCCCTACCGGCTGGTCGCCTTGGCCATCACCGCGGTGATGGCGGCGCTGGCGGCCGGGGCCCATGCCGGCTCGGCGGCGGCCGCCGCGGCGCTGCTGGTCGCCGGGGTGATCACCGTGACCCCCAACGGGCTGGCCTACACCGCCGTCGCCGAGTACGCCGGACGGGCGTGGGCCGGGCGTGCGCTGGGCGTGCAGAACACCGCGCAGAACGCGCTGGCGACCCTCACCCCGCCGCTGGCGGCGGCGGTGATCGGCGGCCCCGGCTATGCCATGGCGTTCGCCGTCGCCGGCGTCTTCTCCCTGGCCGCGGTCCCGCTGGTGCCCGTACGCTCCGAGGGCGGCACGAAGACGGGCAGATACATCCACGGGTCGCGCAGTTCGCAGCAGGTCGTCTCCGGCTCGTAGTACTGCAGCTCCTCCTGCCAGCGGGCCTTCAGCCACTCCGGCATGGGGCGGTGCTCACCGGCGCGGGCGTCCTGCACGCTGCGGAAGAACAAGGCGGTGGTGCAGCCGCCGTCGGGGTGCACGGCCGTCACCGAGCCCAGGATGTCCGGCCGCAGCTCGGCGATGAGCCGCCGGTCCTCCCGCCGCCACAGCTCGCGCAGCGCCCGGCGGTCCCGGATGCGCGACTGGAAGATCTTGACGCAGCCGGTCTGCTCCGGCCAGTCGCCCAGGTGGGTCTGCACGTCGGTGCAGTCGTGGACGGTGACCTCTCCGTCCAGGAGCCGGCAGGTCTCCTCCCACCATTGCCGCTGCTCGCGGCGTTCGCCGTTGCGGCGGGCGGCCCGCCGGGAGTCGAAGCGCACCAGCGCGATGAAGGTGCCTTTGTCGGTCACCCCCAGCAGGCTGCCGAGCCATCCGCGGGCGCCGGGGGAGACCTCCTGGTACCAGCGGTCGGCCGCCTGCTTGAGCTTGTCGGGGGCGCGTGTTCTGCCTTGGATGACCTGGATGAACACCGCTTGCCTCCTTGCGTGCCGAGGGGGCCGGCCTGATGGCTGGCAGACGCCGGCCCGCGCCGTCGCGGGCCCACAGGGTCATCCCCGACGCTACAAAGGGCAGAGCAAAGGGCGTTCTATCAGACGGTATGCAACAAGTGTCCGATTTGTTCTCGGGGGGCGGCGCCCCCGCCGCGGGGGTCAGTCAGGGGTGTTGACCAGGCTGTGGGCCGCCATCTGCAGGTAGTTCCACAGCATCTGCTCCAGGTGCTGGGGGAGCTTCAGCTCGTCCACCGCGTCCCGCATGTGCCGCAGCCAGGCGTCCCGCTCGGCCGTGCCGATCCGGAAGGGGGCGTGGCGCATGCGCAGCCGGGGGTGGCCGCGCCGGGCGCTGTAGGTGTTGGGGCCGCCCCAGTACTGGATGAGGAAGAGGCGCAGCCGCTCCTCGGCGGGGCCGAGGTCTTCTTCGGGGTAGAGGGGGCGCAGCAGGGGGTCTTCCGCCACGCCCTGGTAGAAGCGGTGGACCAGCCGCCGGAAGGTCTCCTCGCCGCCGACGGCCTCATAGAAGGTCACTTCTTGTGCCATGGTGCCTCCCACCCTATGCGAGCGGGGTGTGCGCGGGGCCGGATCCGGGCCGATCAGGCGGCCGGGGGATTGGCGACGGTGACGCCCGCCGCGTCGAGGGAGTACTTGACGCGCTCGCGCAGCTCGCGGGCCACCTCGCCCTGGCGTCCGGGGGCGGTCTTGACCACCAGGCGGACCACCACGGCCTCGCCGCTGAGGCCCTGCACGCCCCACACCGACGGCTCTTCCAAGATGATGTCCGCCCAGCCCGGGTCGGCGGCCAGCTTGTCGGCGGTGGTCTTGAGGATCTCCTTGACCTTGGTGGTGTCCTCCTCGTAGCCGACCGGGATGTCCAGGACCGCCCGGGCCCAGTTCTGCGACTCGTTGCCCACCCGCAGGATCTCTCCGTTGCGGATGTACCAGACCACCCCGTTGACGTCGCGCAGCCGCGTGACCCGCAGCGTGATCGCCTCCACGGTGCCCTTGGCCTGTCCCACGTCCACCACGTCGCCGACCCCGAACTGGTCCTCCAGCAGGATGAACAGGCCGGCCAGGAAGTCCTTGACCAGGCTTTGGGCGCCGAAGCCCACCGCCACGCCGATCACGCTGGCGCTGGCCAGCACGGGGGTGAGGTTGAGCCCCAGCTCGCCCAGCGCGCTGAACACCGCCGTCCCCATGATCACGATGGAGGCGATGCTGCGCAGCACCGAGCCCAGTGTCTTGGCGCGCTGCTGCCGCCGCTCGCTCAGCAGCACCTGGCTGCCCTCCACGTGGGTGCGGCCGCTGCTGCGCAGCCGCTCGGGCACGGTGCCCTCGGCCATCCGGGTGGTGATCTTTATGATCATCCGGTGCACGATCCGCCGCAGGATCAGCGCGACCGTCAGCGTGACGACGATGGCGAACAGCCGGTTGGTCCACAGGTCCAGGTGGTAGTCGTGGACGAACTTGGTCGCCTCCGGGCTGTGGGTGATGTTCCAGAACAGCCGGCACGGCATGAGGGGTTTGGGACCGCAGTACGTCTCCGGGCGTTCGTCGGCGTCGAACAGGGGAGCGGTCACTCCGAGGGCCGCAAGGTCGGACAACGGGAATCCTCCGGAGTCTGGGGGCATGACCGTGCCGCCGGGGACCCGCGGCGGCACGAGCCGATGCTAGGCGACGCCGGCCGGCTGCCCGAACGGAATGCGCCGTGATGTGACCCACCGGGTGAGAGAACCCTCCCGGGCAACGCCTGTGCGACGCGGTGGAGGCGGGCGTCGCCGGGACCGCGGGCGGGACGCCTGGCCGGGCGGGACGGTTTGAGCCGGACGCGGACGGGGCGAGAAAGCTGAATCGGATTCACTATTGCGTCATGCCGTCGTGTCTTTTCCGGTTCGCGCTTGAGGGCTCGTCGCGCCCTCCGGAGGTACGTCACCGTTCACGGCCGTAATGCCTTCCGTATCGCTCATGGAAACGGCGGTGTGGAAAGCGGGACGCCGCTAAAGCAAATTGTCCGTTTTGGTAGAAACGAGCCTTTCTTGATGGGATGCAACGATCGCGTTCGGCGAACCTTTTCGCTGCGCGGTCTTGGGACTCGGCGGCGGCCGGTGCGGTGACGTTCCGGATCCGCAGCGCGTTCCTGGGCGCGGGCACCCGTCTCGATCTGCGAAGACGGCGCATCGCGGAGATTCGGTACCGCGATCGCCGGCCTGTGCCGTCGTGAGGGGGCCGGGCCGGCGGCCGACTGCTCGGGGTGGGCGCCCACCGCGCCCACCCCGAGCGGCAAGGCCGTGCCCCGCGGGCCGCGGCTGCCGCGCCGTTCCCCGCCGCGGCCGCGCGGGACACAACCGGCTTGCGGCTCCGGTGAACCTTCTCCCGACTGCGCTCTCAGGCGACGGGCTCCGATGCCGCCTCCCCCCAGATCAACGGCATCGCCCCTGGGCCCGGCCGGTGACGACGGCGGGATAAGGACCGAAGGGAGCCGTACGCCTATTGCGGCAGCGGCTGCAGGACGTGCGCCAGCTTCGATGCGGCGCCTTGCGGATCGTCGGCTCGGTGCATGCGCTCTCCCCACGACCACCAGTAGTAGGGGCCGGAGGAGTCCGGGGCCGGGGCACAGGTCACGTCTTCGGCCAGGCTGCCGGCCTCTGGGTTGACCACTCGCAGGAAGGCCGGTCCGGAACGGGTCCGCACCACCCTGGCCACCAGGCCGCATGAGCCGACGGCCTCCCCGAGCTCCTCCAGATAGCCGACGCGGTAGTCGTTGTTCACCTTGCACCCCTCCCTCGTGCGCGGTGAGACGGAACCTTTCCCGGCGCACGCCCTCGGGCGGGGCGGGGGCCTCGACGGTGCCCGCCGCTGCGACCTGCGCGTCCCGGCCTGCGAGGACGGCCTGCCGAAAAGGGTTCACTGCTACGTGATCGACTGTATGCGGTTCGTGCTCGGGGCTGAGAATTGCAAGTTCTGCGGCGACTGGTCAAGCGGTGTTGTGCCCCAAAAAGTGGGAGATTCTCCCGTTTTGGGGTTAGGTTCATCCCACTCCGGAGGAAAAATCTTCACCCCGGTGGTCGATGGCCCATCCCCTTCGCCGTCATTTTCGGTGAATCGCTTGGCCTGCCCTGGCGCGAGAGTTACGCTGCGTGTGCGAGAGGTAATCACTCGTGGCCAAAAGGTTAGCTTTCGTCCGGTATGTGTGCCTGCTCACAGGGTCGGGCCGGCCTCATACCGGTCGCGCACACCGGAGGCGGCGCCCCCGCCGCCTCCAGGGCAGGAAGGCCGGAAGCAATGCCGGAATCCCCCGGGAACGCCCCCAGGAAAGAGACGGACATCGCCCGCCGGGTCCGCGCCTACGGTCTTGCCCGGGGCCGCACCCCGGCGGAGATAGCCGTGGACATCTACGAGCAGTGCGGCCCGCTGTTCGGCACCACCCGGATCAAAGCCCACCGGCTGGCCCATGGCGTCGCGCTGTCGGACATCGTCGCCCAGATCCGCGCACTGCACGAACTCGACGGCAAGCCGCAGCCCAAGCTGGGCGAGACGCTGCTGTCGGCCTATGAGAGCGGACACAAGCGCCCCGGGCCGGTCTATCTGCACTACCTGTGCACCGTCTACCAGGCGGAGCCCGCCGATCTCGGCTTTGCGGGCCCCTGCATCTGCGACCGCGGTCACGGGCGGCCGACGTCCGCCCTGGAGCGGGGAACCGCCCGGCCGCCCTCGCCGCCGGCCGGGCACCGCGTCGTCGCCTCCCGCGCCCTGGGCGAGCCCGACGCGCTGGTCGGGAACGTGGTCGTGCCGATACCGGCCGACCGTCATTGGATCACCGTCGGCGACGGCCGCATGGGCGCCGCCCAGCCGGCGGATGTGGGAGAGGAGGACGTGGTGCTTCGCAGAACGCTCCTGCAGCTGATGGCCGGGGCCGGCGTCACGCTCGACGGCGAGTTCCTGGGCGCCGTGGATCACCTGCGCCGCAAGATGGACGACACCCTGGTCAGCGCCACGGTGTCGCCCACCATGCTGGACCAGTGGGAGGAGACCACCCTCGGCTACGGCCGGCTCTACCAGGCCACCCCTTCGCTGCGCCTGCTGTGCGATGTGCTGCTGGACTTCAGCGAGGTGCGCCGCATGTGCGAGCGGCGGCAGCCGGTGGAGACCCAGGAACGGTTGTGCCGGCTGGCCGCCCAGCTGGCCGGGCTGTGCGGGCTGATCATGATCAATCTGGGCGATCACCGGCTGGCCCGGTCGTTCTTCCGCACCGCCAGCACCGCCGCCGACGAGACCGGCGACCGGGCGCTGCGCGCCTGGGTGACGGTGCGCGAGGCGCTGGTGCCGATGTACTACGGCGACCCGCGCGAGGCGCTGCACCTGGCCCGCAAGGCCCAGGATCTGGCCGGCCGGAGCCCCAGCGTGGCGGCGGCCATGGCGCCCGCGGTGGAGGCGCGGGCGCTGGGGCTGCTGGCGCTGCGGGGCCGCACCGACGCCGCCCCCAGCGCCCGCCGGGCCCTGGTCCGCGGCCGCTCGGTCTTCGAACAGCTGCCCAAGTCCCAGACCAGCGACCTGGCCTTCGGGTTCACCGAACGGCAGATGGCCTTCTACGAGGGCGACACCTACACCAACCTCGGCGACCACAAGTCCGGGGAGGAGGCCCTCAGCCGCGCGCTGCGGCTGTACGCCCCCACCGACTGGGTCGATCTGACACTGGTGCGCCTGGACCGGGCCGCCTGCCGGATGCACGCCGGGCACCCGGAGGCGGCGCTGGAGGTGGCGCAGGAGGCCATCACCGAGCTGCCCCCCGACCACCGCTCCGACATCTTGGTGCACCGGGCCCGCCAGCTCGGCGCCACGGTCTCGGCGCGCTTCGGCGAGATCAAGGAGCTCAAGAGCTTCTATGAGGCGCTGTCGGGACCGTCGGTCAGCAGCCCGGCCGCCCGGCGGCCGAACCCGGCCCAGCAGATCTGAAGATGCCGGCCGTGGAGGGGAACGCCCACACCCTGGTGCGGCGCCGCCGGGAACCGCCCGCCTGGCAGTACCGGGATCTGCTGATCCGCCGGTACGTCCCGGCCGACCACGCCGCCGTGCTGGAGCTGCACCGCCAAGGGCTGGCCCAGGTCGGGCTGCGCCCCGGCGACGGGGTCTACTACGAGCACGACCTGTTCCGCATCGAGGAGGTCTACTTCGACCGCTGCGGGGAGTTCGTGGTCGGCGAGCGGGACGGCGTGGTCGTGGCGATGGGCGGGCTGCGCCGGGCCGACCTCATCCCCACCGGGCTGACCCGGGCGCACGGCGGGTACGCCGTGGGGCTGCCGCCGCGCACCGAGATCGCCGAGATGGTGCGGCTGCGGGTGCACCAGACGGTGCGGCGCCGCGGCTACGGCTCGGCGATCGTCGCGGCCCTGGAGGAACGCGCCGTTGAACTCGGCTACCGCCTCCTGCACTGCGACACCACCGACCTGCAGGTCGCCGCGATGGAGCTGTACCGGCGAGCGGGCTGGCGGGAGACCAGACGGGAGGTCATCGGCGGGATCACCAACGTCTACTTCGAAAAAGCCCTGTTCTGACGGGGCTTGACCGGCAGGGACGGGTCGTGGTGGGCCTCGCACCGGCGGCGCGGACCGGTGCGAGGCCCACCACGACCCGGCCTGCTTCTCCCGCGGGGAGCGGAGCCGTCCGGTAAGGGGCCGCCGGACGGATCCGCTCCTTCCAGGTCAGCCCAGGGTGCCGCCGGCGAACTGCATCAGCGGCAACCGGTGGTGCCGGAGGCGGCGGTAGCCGCGCTCCTGGAGCGCCCGGCGCAGCTCCTGGTCGCCGAACATGGTCAACCCGGTGAGGCGGCCGATCAGCTCGCCGGCCGGCCCGGCCAGCGGCAGTGCCGGCCGGCGCAGGGTCAGTAGCGCCAGGCGACCGCCGGGTTTGAGAACCCGGGTCATGTCGTCCAGCGCCGCCCACGGGTCGTCGAACAGGTGCAGGCCGCCGAAGCAGCACACCGCATCGAACACCCCGTCCCGGAACGGCAGCCTCGCCGCGTTCCCGCGCACATACCCGATCGTGTCGCCGGCGGGTTCGGCCACGGCGCGCTCCAGCATGGTCGCCGACACATCCAGCCCGACCACCAGGCCGCCCGGCCCGACCCCTTCGGCCAGCGCCCGGGTCACATTCCCCGGCCCGCACGCCACGTCCAGCACGGTCATGTCCGGTTTGCGGGGGTCGGTGGGGCGTCCCAGGGCCAGCCAGGAACGGGCCAGCGCGTACTCCTCGGCGGTGTCGGGCCCGGCGGGCCAGCCCTTGGCCAGGTTGAAGCCGATGGGCCGCCACACCTGCTCGTAGATGCGCGGCAGGAGGGTCGATTGCATGGCCCGCTGGGCGGGCGAAGGCGCCGGTTCATCACCGGGACCGAGCAGGTCCAGATAGCCCGCGGCGTCCTCGGCGCGGGCGGGAGGGGAGGCGAGCAGCTCCACGATGCGCTCGTGTACGGCGTGCTGTCCTGCGGCCGTCGTGCCCATTCCTCTATTTGATCATCGGATTCGACACCGGATACCGGCTTTCTTCAATGAATGTGGCGCAGCTCTCATTTCTCATTGCTCCGGTTCGTCGGTGAGTTGCAGCCCGGTGTGCGCGGCCAGGAACGACAGGGTGTCGGCCGACAGCTCCACCGACCGGCTCACCGCCCGTCCCCCGTGCCCGACCTCGGCCTCGTGGCGCAGCAGCACCGGCCTGTCGGAGGCGGTGGCGTGCTGCAGCGCGGCGCACATCTTGCGGGCGTGCAGCGGATCCACCCGGGTGTCGCCGTCGAACACCGTGAACAGGACCGCCGGGTAGGCCACCCCTTCCCGCACATGGTGGTAGGGCGAGTAGGACAGCAGCCACTCCAGCTCCTCGGGGATCTCGGCGGACCCGTACTCGTCGTTCCAGGTCTGCCCGAGCCCGAACTTCTCATAGCGCACCATGTCCAGCAGCGGCGCCGAGCAGACGGCCGCCGCGTACAGGTCCGGGCGCTGGGTGATCGCCGCGCCGACCAGCAGCCCGCCGTTGGAGCCGCCGGAGATCCCCAGCATCTGCGGGGTGGTCCAGCCGTCGGCGATCAGTTTCTCGGCGGCGGCGTGGAAGTCGTCGAAGACGTTCTGCTTGTGCTCCCGCATGCCGGCGCGGTGCCACTCCTCGCCCTCCTCTGAGCCGCCCCGCAGGTTGGCGATGGCGTAGACGCCGCCGGCCTCCGCCCAGGCCAGCACCCCCGCCGAATAGGACGGGGTGAGCGAGACGTTGAAGCCGCCGTAGCCGTACAGGACGGTCGGGCGCGGCCCGTGGCCGCCGGGCCGGGCGATCACCAGCATCCGCACCTTGGTGCCGTCGTAGGACTCGTAGGTGATCTGCCGGGTCTCCACCTCGGGCACCTCGACCTTCCCGGGCGCACCGGCCCACAGCGCGGTCCGGCCGGTCAGCGCGTCATAGCGGTACACCGAGGTCGGGGTGGTGTTGTCGGTGTAGACGAACCACGCCTCATGCCCGCCTTCGGGACGCTCCACCAGCGCGCCGATCGAGCCCAGGCCCGGGAGCGGCACCTGCTCGATCAGCTTCCCGGTGGCCAGGTCGTGGACGGTGATCTCGCTGACGGCGTGCCGGGTCCAGCCCGCCAGCAGCAGCGGGCGCGCCAGCGCCGGCCCGTCCAAGATCGCATAGTCGGTCAGCACCGCCTCCGGGTCCTCGGGGATCAGCTCCCGCCAGGACTCGTGCGAGGGGTCGGCGGGGTCGGCCACGCACAGCCGTCCGCGGGGGGCGTCCCGGTCGGTGAACAGGTAGGCCCGCCCGTCCCGGCCCACGTGCAGGCTGGTCTGGGCGTCCACGCCCACCTGGACGGGGGTCAGCCGCGGGGCCTGCGGGGAGGAGGCGGCCAGGTCGGCCAGCCACACGTCGGTGCGGGGCGCGGTGCCCTGGGAGGCCGACACCGTCAGCCAGCGGCCGTCCCGGCTCACGCTCACCCCGTAGTAGTTGGTCTTGTCCATGCCCTCACCGAAGATCAGCACGTCCTCGGTGTCGGGGTCGGTGCCGACCCGGTGCAGGTAGACCCGCCGGTGGTACTGCTCCTCGCCCTCGGGGACCTGGCCGGGCGGCAGCCGCCGCACGTAGTAGAAGGCGGCCGGTTCGCCGAGCCGGGAGGGCAGCCAGGCGATCGGGGTGTAACGGGTCCGTTCGATCGGGCCTTCGAGCACCTCGCCGGTGACGACGTCCATCACATACAGCCGGGACTCCTCGTCGCCGCCGTGGGAGAGCAGGTACGCCAGCAGCCGCCCCTCCCGGTCGGGGGACCAGCCGTCGAGGGTGGTGACCCCGGACGGGTCGATCTGCATGGGGTCGATCAGCACCTGCTCCCGCCCGTCCGGGTCCGCCGTGTACAGCACGGCGTGCTCCTGGTCGGCGGTGCGGCGGGTGAAGAAGCGGCGCTCGCCGCGCCAGACCGGCGGGCCCACGCTGCCGGCCCGCAGCAGCTCGGCGATCCGGTCGCGCAGCCGTCGCCGGCCCGGCAGCGCGCCCGCCGCCGAGCGGAACAGCTCGTCTTGTTCGGCCAGCCATTGTTTGGTGGCCGGGGAATCGGGATCTTCCAGCCACCGGTAGGGGTCGGGGATCCGGTGGCCGTGCAGTTCGTCGACGATGTCCTGACGTGGTGCGCTCGGGTATCTCGGGCGGCTCATGAACCGAACCCTATGCGCCCTTCGCATGCGCCGCTGGCAGGAGCCGCACCAGCTCGGCGGGGAGTTTCCGGGGGCTTGCCGCCTGATTCAGGCGGCGGCGGGCGGGGCGATGCGGCAATGACATTACGCGTTCGAACCGTCGCCGATACGGGGAATTTATGGGGTAGCGAGAACGGCGGCCCAACAGTCACACTGATCTCAGCTCGATCGCCCTGGGGAGGCCCATATGACGGGTGCACAGGTGCTCGAATCCATACTCGAGCCTCGGCGTAGCAGACGCGGGAGCGGATACGCCGAGGCAGCCGGAATGCACGAGCGGGCGGGGGGCGTCTGATGCGCCAGGTCCTGCTGCTGAATGCGTCCTATGAGCCGCTCACCACGCTCCCGCTACGGCGAGCCGTGTGCCTGGTCCTGCGGGACAAGGCCGAGGTCGTCCACCATGACTCCACCGGTGCGGTGCTGCGCTCGGCCTCCACGGTGATGGAGGTGCCCTCGGTGATCCGGCTGCGCCGATACGTGCGCATTCCCTTCCGCACCCGCGTGCCGCTGACCCGGGCCGCCTTGATGCGGCGCGACAACTTCCGGTGCGCCTACTGCGGCCATCGCGCCGAGACCATCGACCATGTGATCCCGCGCAGCCGCGGCGGCAAGCACGTGTGGGAGAACTGCGTCGCCTCCTGCGGCCCCTGCAACCACCGCAAGGCCGACCGGCTGCTGGAGGAGCTCGGCTGGGTGCTGCGGGTGACCCCGCAGGTGCCGCGCGGCGCGCACTGGCGGCTGATCGGCATCACCGACGACAGCGACCCGCAGTGGGCGCCGTACGTCACCCAGTACGCCGCCTGATCTTTGCGGACCGGCCGCCTGTCACCCGGGCCTTGCGTCCGGGTGACAGGCGGGGCGGCCGGTTTATCCTGGTGCCGTGCCACGCTATGACTTTCGCTGCCGTACCTGCGGGTCCACCTTCGAGGTGGACCGCCCGATGAGCCGGGCCTCCGAGCCGGCCTCCTGCCCCGCAGGTCACGACGACACGGTCAAGCTGCTGTCCACGGTCGCCTTCATCGGCCGGAGCACCGGCTCCGCCCGCTCCGCCCCGCCGCCCGCCCCGTCCGGCGGCTGCTGCGGCGGCGGTTGCTGCGGCTGACGCCTTATCTCTTCCCGACGCGGTTCGGGCATGCTTGTCGGCATGCCCGAACTGATCGACAAGCCGTCGCGGATCGCCGCGGCGGGCGAGCCGCCCAAGCTGATCGATGAATATGTGGGGGCGGTCAACACCGGGAACACCGGTATCAGCATCGCCCATATGCGCAGCCCGTCCGGGTGGGCCGAGCCGGGGCAGCGCCCGGAGTTCGACGAGTACACCGTGGTGCTGCGCGGCAGCCTTACCGTCGAGTACGAGGGCGGCGTCATGGAGGTGTCCGCGGGGCAGGCGGTGCACGCCAAAGCGGGGGAGTGGGTGCGCTATAGCACTCCCGGTCCCGAGGGCGCCGAGTACATCGCCGTCTGTGTTCCCGCGTTCTCACCGGCCATCGTGCACCGGGACGAATGAGCCCGCGGGCGACCGCCGATTGAGAACGTGGTTCGGCGTTGACGGGTCAGTAAAGGTGAGTTTTTCTCACCTTTATGATCGTGCACCCCCCAGCACGCGGTCGGCGGAGCATCCCCGGTCGTGCCGTCGCCCTGGCCTCCGCCATGCTGGCGGCCGTCGCCGTACTGCCGGCCGGTTCCGCCGCCGCCCACGCCGTCGAACCCAGGCTGAATCAGATCCAGGTCATCGGCACCCACAACAGCTACCACCTCGAACCCAGCTCCACGGAGCTGGGGTTGATGACCGCCGTGGCCGGATCTCAGGCGTCCGGGCTGCAATACAGCCACCCCCCGCTGCAGCAGCAGTTCGCCGGGCAGCACGTCCGGCAGATCGAACTGGACGTGTACGCCGACCCGGACGGAGGCCGCTACGCCCGCCCGGTGATCCGCCGCCTCACCGGGCAGCCGGCCGAGTACGACCCGCGGCTGAAGAAGCCCGGCACCAAGGTGCTGCACATCGCCGGGCTCGACTACCGCAGCAACTGCCTGACGCTGGTCGACTGCCTGACCGCCGTGCGCCAATGGTCGCAAAGCAACCCGGGACACCTTCCCCTGGCGATCCTGCTGGAGTTCCAGGACACCCTGGGCATCCCCACCCCGAGCGGGGTGTCGATCCCGCTGGTCACCTGGACCCGGGAGCGCATGCTGGCCGTGGAGCAGGAGATCCGCTCGGTCTTCGGCCCCGATGACCTGATCACCCCGGACACCGTGCGCAAACCGGGCCGCACCCTGGAACAGTCGGTGCTCGACGGCGGCTGGCCCACCCTCTCCGCCGCGCGGGGCAAGGTCATGTTCTTGATGGACAACGCCGGGGTCTACCGGGACCGCTACATCCAGGGCAACCCCAACCTGGAGGGACGGATCCTGTTCACCAACTCCGAACCCGGCCGGCCCGACGCCGCCTTCGTCAAACGCAACAACCCCACCGACAGCGGCATCCGCGACCTGGTGGCCAAGGGCTACCTGGTGCGCACCCGCGCCGACGTCGGCACCGCCCAGGCCCGCACCGGCGACACCGCGATGCGGGACGCCGCCCTGGCCAGCGGCGCCCAGTGGGTCAGCACCGACTACCCGGTCCCCGGCCTGGCCGCCCGCTTCGGCACCGGCTATTATGCCGCGCTGCCCGGCTTCGTCCCCGTCCGCTGCAACCCCGTCAACGCCCCGCCCGGCTGCGCCGTCACCGGTCCGTGACACCCGATGCGGGGCGCGCCCGGACCGGACGCGCCCCGCACGGTGCCGTGAAAGATCAGCGGCCGGTCAGCTGGCCGATGTCGCGGGCGGCGCCGGTGGACGCCGAAGTGGCCATGGCGGCGTAGGCCTGCAGGGCGGCGCTGATCGGGCGGTGCCGGTCGCGCGGCCGGTAGCCGCCCAGGTCGGCCAGGAGCTTTTCACGGCGGGCGGCCAGCTCCTCCTCCGGCACGTCCAGCTCCAGCGAGCGGCGGGGGATGTCGATGACGATCCGGTCGCCGTTCTCCACCAACGCGATCGCCCCGCCGGCGGCGGCCTCGGGGGAGACGTGCCCGATGGACAGGCCGGAGGTGCCGCCGGAGAACCGGCCGTCGGTGATCAGCGCGCACGCCTTGCCCAGGCCGCGGCCCTTGAGGAACGAGGTCGGGTACAGCATCTCCTGCATGCCCGGCCCGCCCTTGGGACCCTCGTAGCGGATGACGACGACGTCGCCCTCCTTGACCTTGCCGCCGAGGATGCCCTCGACCGCCTCCTCCTGGCTTTCGAACACCACCGCCGGGCCGGAGAAGGTCCACAGCTCCTCCTCCACACCGGCGGTCTTGACGATCGCGCCGTCGGGGGCGATGTTGCCGTACAGCACGGCCAGGCCGCCGTCGGCGGTGTAGGCGTGCTCGATGTCGCGGATGCAGCCGCTTTCCCGGTCCAGGTCCAGCTCGTCCCACCGGCTGGACTGGCTGTAGGCCTGGGTGGTGCGCACCCCGCCGGGCGCGGCGTGCCACAGCTCCCGCGCCTGCGGCAGCACCTCGGGGGAGCGGACGTCCCACTTGGCGATGAACTCGCCCACCGTGGCGGCGTGGACGGTGCGGGCGTCCCGGTTGATCAGTCCCGCCCGGTCCAGCTCGCCCAGCAGGGCCGGGATGCCGCCGGCACGGTGCACGTCCTCGATGTGGTACTTGCCGGTGGCCGGGGCGACCTTGCAGATGCACGGCACCCGGCGCGACAGCTCGTCGATGTCCTTCAGGCCGAAGTCCACACCGGCCTCGGTGGCGGCGGCCAGCAGGTGCAGGATGGTGTTGGTGGAGCCGCCCATCGCCACATCCAGCGCCATGGCGTTTTCGAACGCATCGCGCGTGGCGATGCTCAGCGGCAGCACCGACTCGTCGTCGTCCTCGTAGTAGCGCTTGGCGATCTCCACCACGCGCCGCCCGGCGTCGGCGAACAGCTTCTTGCGGGCGGCGTGGGTGGCCAGGATGGTGCCGTTGCCCGGCAGCGCCAGCCCGATCGCCTCGGTCAGGCAGTTCATCGAGTTGGCGGTGAACATGCCCGAGCAGGACCCGCAGGTCGGGCAGGCGTTCTCCTCCACCTGGGCCAGCGCCTCATCGGAGACGCCGGTGTCGGCCGAGGCGATCATCGAGTCGATCAGGTCCAGCTTGTGCCCGCCGGAGACCCCGCTGACCGGCTTGCCGGCCTCCATCGGCCCGCCGGAGACGAACACGGTGGGGATGTTCAGCCGCAGCGCCGCCAGCAGCATCCCCGGGGTGATCTTGTCGCAGTTCGACAGGCAGATCAGCGCGTCGGCGCGGTGCGCCTGCACCATGTACTCCACCGCGTCGGCGATCAGCTCCCGGGACGGCAGCGAGTACAGCATCCCGTCATGGCCCATGGCGATGCCGTCGTCGACGGCGATGGTGTTGAACTCGCGCGGCACCCCGCCGGCCTCGCGCACCGCCTCGGCCACCACCTCGCCGACCTCGCGCAGGTGGACGTGGCCGGGCACGAACTGGGTGAAGCTGTTGGCCACCGCGACGATCGGCTTGCCGAAGTCCTCGCGCGCCACCCCGGTGGCGCGCAGCAGGGCGCGGGCGCCCGCCATGTTCCGGCCGTGCGTGACGGTACGTGACCTGAGCGGTGGCATGGGGACCTCTCCAACCTTCAATCCGGCGGTGCCAACGGATCGTATGGCCCGCATCTGTCTGATCTTTTGTCGACCCCCGTACGGCCCGGTCCACGGCGACGCGCGGCCGGCCGGCCGGGCCCGGGCGCCGGCCGGACGTCCCAGGCCACGGCGTGAGGGTCGTCATGGGGACGGCCGGATCCGGCGGGCCTGGAGGTCACGAGCAGCGGCGGATCCGGATCGCGGTGCCGGCGGTCGGCCCACGGAAGGTCGCGTGCGGCCGGTGCGTACGTCCTCCCGATGCTACCCGCCGGGACCGCGCACGCGGCCTCAGACGGGGCGATACGGGCACCTGACCACGGGCCGGAAACGACAAAACCCCGTCCAGTTGCCGGCTGCCGGACGGGGTGAGGGGAAAACGGTCACTCGTCGGTGGGGTACTTGGGCGGCAGGACGGCCAGCGCGGCCTCGTAGATGCGCTCCACGTCCGTCTCGGTCAGGATCTTGGGGCGGCGGCGCAGGTAGGCGCGGGCGCGGTTGCCGGCGTAGACGTCCACATCGCGCACCCGCATCACCTTCCAGGGAATGGACGGGCCGTAGATGGCCACCGACGCCTGCACCGGCACCTCGAAGCCCACCTTGGCGGAGAGCATCTTGCTGGCCTGCTGGGCCTCCCAGCGGGCCTCGTCCAGCCGGTCCTTCTTGTTGAACGGGCCGTGGAAGAGCTTCAGGTGCGACAGGGTGCGCACCGGCAGGCGGCGGTCCCACTTTTCGGAGTCGATGGCGTACACCCCGCTGGGCCCCACCACCAGGTGGTCGATCTTGCCGTCGCTGACCCCTTCGTCGTCGCGCGGCACGGCGCGGGCGTGCAGGATGCGGTAGCCGCTCTTGGTCAGCGAGCGCAGCTGCCGCTCGGTGCGCCGCTCGGCGGCCGAGGACTTCTGCCAGGCCGCCACACTGGAGGTGTTGCGGGAGCGGCGGTAGGCGTAGGCGACCGGCACCAGCACGGCCACCAGCAGCCCAAGCCGCCAGCCGACCAGCCAGGCCGCCAGCACCCCGGCGAGGAGACCGGCGCCGATCGGCGGCCCCCACCGCTTCACCCGCGGATCCTTCAGCAGGTCACGGGGGTTGTCGGGGAGACGCAGCCGCGGCCCGGAGGGCGGCTTGGGCTGCGGCTGCGGCGGCGGGTCGCCGAAGGAGGCGTCGGTGGGATGGCCCTGGGGAGTGCCCCGATCCGTGGTCGCCATTGTGACGCTCCGTGTTCCTTTAAGGGGGAGGCGTGGTCCTCTTGGCGCAGAGTAGTCATCCCGCCGGGAGGCGCCTAGTGATGCGTCGTTCATAGTTTCGTCGCCTCGGCTAGGATGTCGCACTTTGCATCGCTGGTCAGATTATTGTTCACCCCTGCACATGCTTGTATATCCTTAACGGCCGAGTTTGATCCTTCACGCTCGGTGACGGCCGGGGCCGAGGCCGTCTTGAGCGAGGTCGGCTACCGTTCGTCCTCGTGACCCGGCTGCACGATCTGACCGCGCTGGAGCAGGCCGCCGCGATCCGGTCCGGCGAGCTGTCCCCGCTGGAGCTCACCGACCACTACCTCGACCGCATCGAGCGGCTGAACGAGCGGGTCGGCGCGTTCGTCACGGTCACCGCCGACCGGGCCCGCCGACAGGCCGGCGAGGCCGCCCGGCGGGTGCAAGAGTGCGCCGAGAGGCGGCTGCTGCCGCCGCTGCACGGGGTCGCGGTGCCGGTCAAGGACCTCAGCTCGGTGCGCGGGGTGCGGCTGACGCGCGGTTCGGCCGCTTGCGCGGACCTGGTGGGCTCCGTCGACGACGCCGTGGTCACCCGGCTGCGGCGGGCCGGCACCGTGCTGCTCGGCAAGACCGCCACCCCGGAGTTCGGCCTGCCCTGCTACACCGAGTCGGCGGTCGCGCCGCCCGCCCGCACCCCCTGGGACCCGGCCCGCTCGGCCGGCGGCTCCAGCGGCGGGGCGGCCGCCGCGGTCGCCGCCGGGCTGGCGCCCGTCGCCCACGGCAGCGACGGCGGCGGGTCCATCCGCATCCCCGCCAGCGCCTGCGGGCTGGTCGGCCTCAAGCCCACCCGGGGCCGCATCAGCCGCGGCCCCCTCGCCCCCGACCTGTTCGGGCTGGTCACCGACGGCCCCATCGCCCGCACGGTGCGCGACGCCGCCGCGCTGCTGGACGTGATGCACGGCCCTGAGCCGGGAGACCTGTATACGGCGCCGCCGCTGCCGCCGGGCCGCAGGTTCCTCGACTACGCCGACATCGACCCCGGGCGGCTGCGCATCGCCCGCACCCTCGTCCCGCCGATGCTGGAGACGACGGTCCACCCCGACTGCGTGACCGCCTACGAGAAGACCTCGGCGCTGCTGGAGGAGCTGGGACACCACGTGGAGGAGCTGCCGCCGGTGTTCGGCCCGCAACTGGCGCCGGACTTCGCGCTGCTGTGGAGCGTCACGGCCGCCCTCACCCCCGTGGACCCGGCCCGCGAGCACCTGCTGCAGCCGCTCACCCGCTGGCTGCGCGACCGCGGCAACGCCGTCGGCGGCCCTGAGCTGCTGGCCGCGCACGCCCGTCTGCAAAACGCCGTGCGCGCCGCCCTGCCGGTGCTGGACCGCTTCGATGCGATCTTGACGCCCACCCTGGCCGCCCCGCCCGCGCCGGTCGGCTACTTCCACGACGCCGAACCCGCCGTCAACTTCGAGCGGCAGAACCGCTTCACCCCCTTCTGCGCCGTCTACAACCTCTCCGGCCAGCCCGCGGTGACCCTCCCGCTGCACTGGAACGCCGCCGGCCTGCCGATCGGGGTGATGCTCGCCGGCCGGCTCGGCGGGGAGGGCACGCTGATCTCCCTGGCGGCCCAGCTGGAGGCCGCCCGCCCCTGGCGTCGCCGCCGCCCGCCGATCTGGGACGCCTGAGCCGCCCGCCGCCGGAGAAGGACTCGCGTTGCCCGGCGGCATTTGCGGGAACGGTCCCCGGCGTGGCGGACGAGCAACTGGTCAGACTGGCCCGGGGGTACCGCGTCGGCACCGGCTACACCGACTGGCGCGGGCGCACCGTGGAGGTGCCCCGCGACACCATCGTCGCGGTCCTGGCCGCGCTCGGCGTGGACGCCGCCACCCCTGCGGCGGTGCGGGCGGAACTGGCCCGGCTGGAGGAGCGCGGCCGCACCCGTCCGCTGCCTCCCGTGGTGGTCTGCTGGGCGGACGAACGCTCCGGCGCGGGGCGGATCGCCGTCCCGGCCCGCCCCGCACCCGGCGCCGAGGCCCTGCTGATCCGGGCCGACGGCGGGACGAGCCGCCTGCCGCCCGCCGGGCGCCGCCGCACGTCCGGGCCCGACCCCGTGGACCATGACCTGTACCTTCTCCCCGAAGGGACGCCGCCGGGCCTGCACCGGCTGCGCCTGCGGCGGAACGGCCGGGAAGAGGAGACCGCCCTGCTGGTGGCCCCGGCCAGGCTGAAAGAGGCGCCGCGCGCCTGGGGGCTGATGGCCCAGCTGTATTCGGTGCGTTCCCGCGCTTCCTGGGGGATGGGCGACCTGCGGGACCTGGCGGATTTGGCGGCCTGGGGAGCCGAGGCGCTGGGCGCGGACTTCGTGCTGGTCAACCCGCTGCACGCGGCCGAACCCGTCCCTCCGGTCAACCCCTCGCCCTACTCGCCGATGAGCCGCCGCTTCGCCGCCCCCCTCTACCTGCGCATCGAGGACCTGCCCGAGTACGCGGCCCTGGGGCCGGCCGACCGCGAACGCGTCGAAGCCCTGGCCGCCCCGCTGCGCCGCAAGGCGCGCACCCTGCGGGAGATCGACCGGGACCGCATCTGGCGGGCCAAGCTGGCCGCCTTGGAGATCTGCCACCGGCAGCGGCGCGGCACCCGGCAGCAGGACGACTACGAGCGTTTCAAAAAACGGGAGGGCGAGGCGCTCACCGCGTTCGCCACCTGGTGCGCCCTGGCCGAAGAACACGGCCCGGACTGGCGGTGCTGGCCCGCCGCGCTGCAGGACCCGGCCGCCCCCGCCGTGGCGGCCGAGCGCAGGCGCCTGGCCGGGCGCATCGACTTCCACACCTGGCTGCAGTGGCGGCTGGACGAGCAGCTGGCCGAGGCCCAGTCGGCCGCCCGCCGCGCCGGGATGCGGATCGGCATCGTCCACGACCTGGCCGTGGGAGTGGCCCACGGCGGCGCCGACACCTGGATCCACCGCGCGGTGTTCGCCGCCGGCATGAGCGTGGGCGCCCCGCCCGATGAGTTCAACCAGCGCGGCCAGGACTGGGGCCAGCCGCCCTGGCACCCCCGCCGCCTGGCCGAGGCCGAGTACCGGCCCTACCGCGGCATGCTCGCCGCCGCGCTGCGCCACGGCGGCGGCCTGCGGCTGGACCACGCCATGCAGATCTCCCGCCTGTGGTGGGTGCCCGAGGGCCGCTCCCCGGCCGAGGGCACCTATGTGGGCTATGACCGCGAGGCGATGCTGGCGTGCCTGGTGCTGGAGGCCGCCCGCACCGGCGCGGTGGTGATCGGCGAGGACCTGGGCACCGTCGAGCCGGAGGTGCGCGCGGACCTGGCCGCCCGCGGCGTGCTCGGCACCGACCTGCTGTGGTTCGAACGCGACGAGCACGGCCGTCCCCGCCCGCCCGGCGCCTGGCGGGAGCCGGCCCTGGCCACGGTCGGCACCCACGACATGCCCCCGATCACCGGCTTCCTGCACGGCGACCACGTGGTGCTGCGCGCCCGGCTGGGCCTGCTCACCCGCCCCGCCCCCGAGGAGGCCGCCGACCACCGCGCCGCGCTGGCCGCCTGGCTGGCCCTGCTGGCCGACCAGGGCCTGCTGACCACCCGCCCCGAGGAGATCCTGCGCGCCCTGGCCGGGGGCTCGACCGCCCACGACGAGGAGGTGGTCACCGCCCTGCACGCCTTCCTGGCCCGCACCCCCGCCCGCCTGCTCGGCATCGCCCTGACCGACGCCGTGGGCGAACGCCGCATTCAAAACCAGCCCGGCACCGGCGACGAGCACCCCAACTGGCGCATCCCCCTGGCCGACGCCCAGGGCCGCCCCGTCCTCCTGGACGACCTGCCCACCGCCCGCATCCGCGCCCTGCTCGCCCCCGTTCTGCAACGTTCCCCGGACTCGGCGTCTCGTTAGACTCCGGCCTTCGGAAGACGGCGATGCGGTGAGGACGATGGCATGTCCACTCCAGCGTGCTTCGAGGAATTCCCCGAGGTGATGACCGAGGAGGAGTATCTTGCGCTCCCCGAGGACGTCGCCCGGATGATCGAGATCGTCCACGGCCACATCATCAGGTGCGAATCGCCCGTCCCGATGCACAACCGCATCGCCCGCAGGCCGGCCGGCGGGCTGGAGGCCGCTCGCTCTCCCGAAGGGCCGTGCCTGTCGGTCGAGACCGACAACGACGTGATGCTCTGGCGGGTGCCCAAGTTCACCTTCCGCCTGGACGCCGCGACGCGGGAGTACCGGCTGCACGCGGTGCACCGCTCGGTGCTGGAGCTGGAGCATCCCGTGCGGGTCACGCTGCCGTTCGGGGCCTTGACCTCCGGCTGAGCGGGGGAGGCCAAGGCCCCACGGCGAGGCGGGGTCAGCCGGCGGCGGCGTCCTTGGCGCGGGCGCGCAGGGCGCGCAGCACGCCGTCGCGGCCCTCCAGCAGCAGGCGGCGCAGCGCCGGCTGCGGGTTCGCCGAGGCGATGTAGGCGTCGGTGCGGTCCACCGTGGACTGGTCGATCACCAGGAACGGGTAGGCGACCTCGGCGAACGTCTGGGCCATGTCGCTGCTCCACTCCGCCCAGATGCGTCCCACCTCGGCGAAGTAGCGCTCTGCGTACGGCTCCAGCAGCTCCACCCGCTCGGCCGCGTCGATGAACCCGCCCAGCGTGGCGCGGAACAGCGCGTTGGGCAGCTCGCCGCCGATGATCTGCTCCCAGGCGGCGGCCTTGGCCTCGGGCGTGGGGATGGCCGCCCGGCAGCCGGCGGCGTGCCGCTCCCCGGCGGCGGTGGAGTCGCGGCCGTACTCGGCGTCGATCTCCGCCTGCCCGGCCCTGCCGGTGACCACCAGGCGCCGCAGCAGCGTCCAGCGCAGCTCGGTGTCGACGGTCAGGCCCTCCAGCGTGTGCGTGCCCTCCAGCAGGCCGTGCAGGAACGCCAGGTGCTCGTCGGAGACGGCGCAGGCGGCGAGGGCCTGCACGTAGCACAGCTGGAAGTCCGAGCCGGGCTCGGCCCGGTGGGCCAGGTCGTACAGGGCGTCGGCCATCATCTGCAGGCCGGTGGTGCGCCAGGCCGGGTCGGCGTACTGGTGCACGGCGGTGCGGGCCTGGCGCAGCAGCGTCTGCGCCACCGAGATGTCGGTGACGCCGCGGATGCCGCTCAGCAGCAGCCGCACGTAGTCGCGGGTGGCCATCTCCGCGTCGCGGGTCATGTCCCAGGCCGCCGACCAGCACAGCGCCCGCGGCAGGCTGTCGGCGATGTCGCCGATGCCCTCGATGAGGGTGCGCAGCGAGTGCTCGTCCAGCCGGATCTTGGCGTAGGTCAGGTCGTCGTCGTTGACCAGCACCAGGTCCGGGCGGCGCTCGCCGACCAGCTCGGGCACCTCGGTGCGGGCGCCCACCACGTCCAGCTCCACCCGCTTGCGGCGCACGATGCCCCGCTCGGTGCGGTCGTACAGGCCGATGGCGATGCGGTGGGAGCGCAGCGTCGGGTGGTCGGGCTTGGCCTCCTGCAGCACCGCGAAGGAGGTGAAGACGCCGTCGGCGTCCACCTGGTACTCGGGGCGCAGCGTGTTGACCTCGGCGGTCTCCAGCCACTCCTTGGACCAGGAGGTCAGGTCGCGCCCGGAGGTCTCCTCCAGGGCCTCCAGCAGGTCGCCCAGCACGGTGTTGCCCCAGGCGTGCCGGTCGAAGTAGCGGCGCACGCCCTCCAGGAAGTTCTCCCGCCCCACGTAGGCGACCAGCTGCTTGAGGACGCTGGCGCCCTTGGCGTAGGTGATGCCGTCGAAGTTGACCTCGACGGCGCGGATGTCGGGGATGTCGGCGGAGATGGGGTGGGTGGACGGCAGCTGGTCCTGGCGGTAGGCCCAGGCCTTCATCAAATTGGCGAAGGTCGTCCACGAGCCGGTCCAGCGGGTGGCCTCGGCCTGGCACAGCACGCTCATGTAGGTGGCGAACGACTCGTTCAGCCACAGGTCGTCCCACCAGCGCATGGTCACCAGGTCGCCGAACCACATGTGCGCCATCTCGTGCAGGATGGTCTCGGCGCGCCGCTCGTAGGCGGCGTCGGTGACGCGGGAGCGGAAGACGTAGTCCTCCAGGAACGTCACGCACCCGGCGTTCTCCATCGCCCCGGCGTTGAACTCCGGCACGAACAGCTGGTCGTACTTGCCGAAGGGGTAGCGGCGGGCGAAGACCCGCTCGAAGAACTCAAAGCCCTGCCGGGTGACCTCGAAGATGGCGTCGGCGTCCAGGTGCTCGGCCAGCGAGGCGCGGCAGAACACCCCCAGCGGGATCACCGAGCCGTCGGCGCGGCGGTACTCGTCGCGGACCGCGTGGTAGGGGCCGGCCACCAGCGCGGTGATGTAGGTGGAGATCCGCGGGGTGGGCGGGAAGACCCAGCGGGCCTTGCCGTCGCCGGTCCGCTCGGTGGAGGAGGCGGCCTCGTTGGTGACCACCTGCCAGTCCTCGGGCGCGGTGACCGACAGCTGGAAGGCCGCCTTCAGGTCCGGCTGGTCGAAGCAGGCGAACATGCGGTGCGCGTCGGCGGTCTCGAACTGGGTGTACAGGTACACCTTCTGGTCGACCGGGTCGACGAACCGGTGCAGGCCCTCACCGGAGCGCGAGTACCGGCAGTCGGCCACCACGCGCAGCTCGTTGTCGGCGGCCAGGTCCGGCAGCGGGATCCGGCCCGCGTCCGCGTCGTAGGAGGCCGGGTCCAGCGACCGGCCGTTGAGCACCACCTCGCGGACCGTCGCGCCGTGCAGATCCACGAACGTGGACGCCCCCGGCTCGCCGCAGCCGAACCGGACCACGGTGGTGGATCCGAACCGCTCATCGCCGGTCGTCAGATCCAGGTCCACCGCGTACGACTCGACGGTGAGCAGCCGGGCACGTTCCCGCGCCTCCTCGCGCGTGAGGTTGCCTGCCACATCCACTCCTTGAAGTCGGTTGCCGCTCGTCCATGTCTATCAACCGGGCGTCGGCGGTGTCCTCCGGAGACGGCCCGAGCCGGAATTGAACGATAAATATTTCGGTTGTCCGGAACGGACGTATCCCTGACATCGCAGGAGGCTGCAGTGACGCAGGCCCGTACCCCCGTCGACTTCTGGTTCGACCCGCTGTGCCCGTGGGCGTGGATCACCTCGCGCTGGATCCACGAGGTGGCCGCGCTGCGGCCGATCGAGCCCCGCTGGCATGTGATGAGCCTGTCGGTCCTCAACGAGGGCAAGGACGTCCCCGAACAGTACCGGCGGCTGATCGCCGAAGGGTGGGGGCCGGTACGGGTATGCATCGCCGCCGAGCAGAAGTACGGGCCGCAGGTGCTGGGCGACCTGTACACCGAGCTGGGGGTGCGGCGGCACCTGCGCAAGCTCCCGTTCGACCGGCCGACCATCGAGGACGCGCTGCGCGCCGCCGGGCTGGACCCCGAGCTGGCGCAGGCCGCCGAGTCCACCGACTACGACGAGGCGGTGCGGGCCTCGCACGCCGAGGGCATCGGCCTGGTGGGCGAGGAGGTCGGCACCCCGGTGATCGCGGTGGAGGGCGTGGCGTTCTTCGGCCCGGTGGTCACCCCGGCGCCGAAGGGCGAGGACGCGGTCCGGCTCTGGGACGGGGTGCTGGCCGTGGCGCGCACACCGGGGTTCTACGAGCTGAAGCGGACGCGCACCGAGGAGCCGAGCTTCGAGTGAGCCGGCGTCCCTGATCGCCCCGCCGTCGGGTACGTGTACTGCACGGAAATCGTTATTGCGAGCCACTTGCAACTGCAAGAGAGGTGTCGTCAAACTGGACCCATCGGACGAACGGTTCGTTTTCGCATGTGCGGAATCGGCCCTCCGGATGGGAAGGGTGAGACGGAGTGCACGTACCCGACGGGTTCTTCAACGCGCCGGTGTCGATCGGCGCCGGGGTCGTCGCGGCGGCGGGCATCGGGCTGTGCCTGCGCGGCGCCCGCCGCGAGCTGGACGAGCGGACCGCTCCGCTGGCGGGGCTGAGCGCGGCGTTCGTGTTCGCCGCCCAGATGATCAACTTCCCGGTGGCGGCCGGCACCAGCGGGCACCTGATGGGCGGCGCGCTGGCGGCGATCCTGGTGGGCCCCTACACGGGGGTGCTGTGCATCTCGGTCGTGCTGCTAGTGCAGATGCTGTTCGCCGACGGCGGGGTCACCGCCTATGGGATCAACGTCACGCTCATGGCCCTGACCGGGGTGCTGGTCGGCTACGGGGTCTTCAAAGCGGTGACCGCGCTGCTGCCGGGCGGCCTGGCCCACAGCAGGGCGGGACTGACCGCGGCCTCCTTCCTGGGGGCGCTGGCGTCCGTGCCCGCCTCGGCCCTGGTGTTCGTGGCCCTGTTCGCCCTCGGCGGCACCGCCGATCTGCCGCTGGGCGCGGTGCTGGGCGCCATGCTCGGCGTGCACCTGCTGATCGGCATCGGCGAGGGCGTGATCACGGCGATCACCGTCGGCACCGTGGCCGCCGTCCGCCCGGACCTGGTGTACGGGCTGCGCGGCCGGCCCGCCTCGCCGCTGGAGATCCGCACGCCCCGCTCGGTGGAGGTCTGAGGCAGATGAAAACCGGCAACCGGCGCTTTGCCGTGGTCTTCCTGCTGGTCGCCCTGGTGGTGGCCGGGGTGGTCAGCTTTTACGCCAGCGGCGACCCCGACGGGCTGACCAAGGTCGCCGAGGACAAGGGGTTCGCCGCCCAGGAGAAGGAGCACCCGCTGTCGGGCTCCCCGCTGAGCGACTACGGCGTCAAGGGCGTGGAGAACGAGCGGCTGTCGGTCGGGCTGGCCGGGGTCATCGGCGTCGCCCTGACCGCCGCGGCCGGCGGCGGGCTGTTTTGGGTGCTGCGGCGCCGCGACGGCTCGGCCGCCGCGGACGCGCCGGCCGCATCCGGCGCCGGAAAGCCCTGATGAACCCCGTCGCGAAGAAACGGAGCACACCGCTGGAGCCGTCCGGAGGCCGCCGCGGAGTCCGGACGGCCCCGGCCGTCTGATACGGCGATGACAGGACTCGGCCGGCGGCTGTACCTGCCTGAAGACACCCCGCTGCACCGGCTGCCGCCCCAGTGCAAGCTGGCGGCGGCCGGGGCGTTCGTGCTGGCGGTGGTGTGCACCCCGCGCGAGGCGGTCTGGGCGTTCGGCGTGTACGCGCTCATGCTGGCCGCCGTCGCCGCGCTGGCCCGGGTGCGGCCGGGCTTCCTGCTGCGGCGCATGGTCATCGAGGTGCCGTTCGTGGCGTTCGCGCTGCTGCTGCCGCTTGTGGCGCGCGGCCCCCAGGTGCAGGTGCTGGGGCTGACGCTGAGCGAAAGCGGCCTGTGGTCGGCCTGGAACATCCTGGCCAAGGCGACGCTGGGCACCGTCTCGTCCCTGCTGCTGGCCGCCACCACCGAGCCGCGCCGGCTGCTGATCGGCCTGCAGCACCTGCGCGTGCCGCCGCTGCTGGTGCAGATCGCCACGTTCATGTTCCGCTACGCCGATGTGATCGTGGCCGAGATGCAGCGGATGAAGGTGGCGCGGGCCGCCCGCGGCTTCCAGGCGCGCGACGTGCGCGCCTTCGGGGTGCTGGCCCGCTCGGCGGGCGCGCTGTTCCTGCGCTCCTATGAGCGGGGCGAACGGGTCTACCTGGCGATGCTCAGCCGCGGCTACGACGGCCGGATGCCGGTGCTGCACGACAGCCGGGCCGGCGCCGCCCAGTGGGCGGGCGCCGCGCTCCTGCCCGCCGCCGCGGCCCTGGTCGCCTTGAGTGCTTGGATGGTGACGTGACGACCCCCTCTCTTGAGATACGCGGCCTGGCCTACGCCTACCCCGACGGCACCCAGGCCCTGTACGGCGTCGACGTCACCATCGGGCGCGGCGAGCGGGTCGCCCTGCTGGGACCCAACGGCGCCGGCAAGACCACTTTGGTGCTGCACCTGAACGGCATCCTGCACGGCGGCGCGGGCACCGTCCGGGTCGGCGGGCTGACGGTGGACCCCGCCGACCGCCGCACGCTGCAGGAGATCCGCCGCCGCGTCGGCATCGTCTTCCAGGACCCCGACGACCAGCTGTTCATGCCCACCGTCGCCGAGGACGTCGCCTTCGGCCCGGCCAACCTGGGGGTGCGCGGCGCCGAGCTGCAGGATCGGGTGGAGCGGGCGCTGGCCCAGGTGGGCATGCTGGAGGCCGCCGACCGGCCGCCCCAGCACCTGAGTTTCGGGCAGCGGCGGCGGGTGGCGGTGGCCACCGTGCTGGCCATGGAGCCGGAGATCCTGGTCATGGACGAGCCGTCGTCCAACCTGGACCCGGCCGGCCGCCGCGAGCTGGCCGAGATCCTGCGCGGCCTGGAGGTGACCTTGCTGATGGTCACCCACGACCTGCCGTACGCGGCCGAGCTGTGCCCGCGCTCGCTGATCCTGTCCGGCGGCGTGATCGTCGCCGACGGCCCCACCGCCGAGCTGCTGAGCGACGAGGCCCTGCTGCGCGCCCACCGGCTGGAGCTGCCCTACGGCTTCGACCCGGCCTTCTTCGCCCGCCGCTGACCCCGCCGGGACGTCGCTCTCCGTCAGATCCGTCCTGCGGAAAGTAGCCGAATTCCCCCGTGAGCCGGTGGCGACCGGATAGGCTCGGGCCGCTGTCGAAATCGACAACGGTTTTCATGTCCAAAATGGCCCCTTCCGCCCTGCCGCCGGAGCGGGGCGGGGGCGCGGAAGGCTCGATGGGAGGACGGATCGTGAAGGTCGCGTTCGTCGGCAAGGGCGGCAGCGGCAAGACCACCCTGTCGTCGCTGTTCGTCCGCTACCTGGCCGGACGGGGACTGCCGGTGGTGGCCATCGACGCCGACATCAACCAGCAGCTGGGCGTGGCGCTGGGACTGGAGGAGGAGCAGGCCGCCAAGATCCCGGCGCTGGGCGACCACCTCACCGAGATCAAGGAGTACCTGCGCGGCGACAACCCCCGCATCGGCTCGGCGTCCGCCATGATCAAGACCACCCCGCCCGGCCGGGGCTCGCGGCTGCTGCGGATCGGCGGGCAGGACCCGGTGCACGCCCTCGGCGAGGAGGTGGCGGGGGCGACGCTGCTGGTGACCGGGGCCTTCAACGACGAGGACCTGGGGGTGGCCTGCTACCACTCCAAGACCGGGGCGGTGGAGCTGTACCTCAACCACCTGGTCGACGGGCCGGGCGAGTACGTGGTGGTCGACATGACCGCCGGCGCCGACGCCTTCGCCTCCGGCCTGTTCACCCGCTTCGACGTGCTGTTCCTGGTCGCCGAGCCCACCCGGCGGGGCGTGGGCGTCTACCGCCAGTACGTCCGCTACGCCGCCGACCACGATGTGACGATCAGGGTCGTGGGCAACAAGGTCCACGGCGAGCAGGACGTGGCCTACCTGCGCGAACACGTCGGCGACGCGCTGCTGACCTGGGTGGGGCAGTCGGAGGCGGTGCGCGCCATGGAACAGGGCCGCGCGCAGGTCGCGCTGGAGAGGTCCAACGAGGCGGCCCTGGAACGCATGCTGCAGGAGGTGGACGCCCAGGAGAAGGACTGGGCGAAGTTCCACCGCCAGGCCGTGGAGTTCCACATCAAGAACGCCCGGAGCTGGGGCAACCGCGCCGTGGGCCAGGACCTGGAGGCCCAGATCGACCCCGGCTTCCAGATGCCCCCGCCGCAGTGGCGGCGGTCGGCCTGACCCGCCCGCGGCGCAGGGGCCGGCGGCAGGGGGGACCCCCTGCCAGGCCCGCGCCGCGGGCCTGGCAGACTTTCCAGCCATGCGCGTCTACCTTGGATCCGACCACGCCGGCTTCGAACTCAAGCAGCACCTCATCGGCTGGCTGGCGGACAACGGCCATGAACCGGTCGACTGCGGGCCCCAGGTCTACGACGCCGCCGACGACTACCCGCCGTTCGTGCTGCGGGCGGCCGAGCGCACCGCCGCCGACCCCGGCTCGTTCGGGATCGTGCTGGGCGGCTCGGGCAACGGCGAGGCGATCGCCGCCAACAAGGTCAAGGGCATCCGCGCGGCCCTGGTGTGGAACGAGGAGATCGCGGCGCTGGCCCGCGAGCACAACGACGCCAATGTGATCAGCATCGGCGCCCGCCAGCACGACCTGGCCACCGCCACCCGGTTCGTGGAGGTGTTCCTCAACACGCCCTACTCCAAGGAGGAGCGGCACACCCGCCGGATCGGCATGATCGGCTCTTATGAGACCACCGGCGAGCTGCCCCCGCTGCCCTAGCGGGCGCTAGCGCCGGTGGGCGCCGCGCTTGCCGAGCCGCCGCCGCTCGTTCTTGGAAAGCTCCCCCCGGGATCCGGCGGGCCGTGACGCTTCGGGCGCCTGCGGTGCGGGCCGTGCGTCCTCGGGGCGGGGACGGGAGACGTCCCTGGCCCGCATCGCCGCATCCAAAGTGATCCGCATTCCCGGCTGGGACATCGCCTCACCTCCGCCGTCCATCCTGCCCGCCGCCGCGGCCGTGCGACAGTGCCGGGCGGCCCCCACAGGGATGTTTACTCGGGGTTGCAAAAGCGCTACAAAAGGTCAACCCTGGCGCGGATTGGAGGCGTGAGCGGCGGTCGCTCAGTACAGTGCCTGAGATGTTGCAACGTCTGGTCCACCTGCTGCCGCCGAGGGTGCGCGCGTTCCTGCGCCGCATCCCCGTGCTGGTGCGGCTGTACCAGTGGCTCAGGCGTGGCGGGCTGACCCGCGATCGTTACATATTCGCCGCACTGGCCCTGGTGGCGGTCTGCCTGGGCCTGAGCGCCACCTGGTCGGAGGCGTGGGCGCCGGCCGGCGGGCTGGTGCTGACCGTGCTGGCCGGCGGGCTGCTGCTGAAGGTGCGCAGCCTGGGAGTGCTGCTGGGCGTGGTCGCCGTGATGCTCGGCTACGACATGTGGCGGCTGGGCATGGCCACGGTCGGGCCGGGCATGGTCGCCACCTTGGTCATCACGGCGGTGCTGGCCCTCAGCCTGGCCCGCACCCGCCAGCAGCTGGGCGTCCAGGGGCTGCGCGGCGAGTACATGCTGCTGGAGCTGCGCGACCGGCTGCGCAAGCAGGGGGAGATGCCGCCGCTGCCGGCCGGCTGGGGCGCGCAGGTGGTGCTGCTGCAGGCCGGCGGGTCCTCCTTCGGCGGCGACTTCGTGGTCTCCGCCTGCGACGGCAAGACGTTGGAGGTCGCGCTGGTGGACGTCTCCGGCAAGGGCGTGGACGCCGGGACGCGGGCGCTGATGCTGTCGGGGGCCTTCGGCGGGCTCCTTGGATCGGTCCAGCCGGACCGTTTCCTGTCCTCCTGCAACGACTACCTGCACCGCCAGCACTGGGACGAGGGCTTCGTGACCGCGGTGCACCTGGTGCTGGACCTGACGACCGGCGAGTACGCGGTGGAGTCCGCCGGGCATCCGCCGACCGCCCAGTTCGACTCCACCGTGGGCACCTGGCAGGTCAGCTCGGCCCGCGGCATGGTGCTGGGAGTGGTCCCCGAGCTGCGCTGTGAGGCCGAGCGGGGGACGCTGCGCTCGGGGGACGCGCTGCTGCTGTACACCGACGGCCTGGTCGAGGCGCCCGGCCAGGACCTGGACACCGGGATCGGCCGGCTGCTGACCGAGGCCGAGCGGCTGGTGCCGCAGGGCTTCGGCGAGGGCGCCAAGGAGCTGGTGGAGACCATGGCCGCCACCCGCGACGACGACTGCGCCCTGGTGCTCATCTGGCGCCGCTGAGTTCGCCCCGAACCCTCCGGCGATAAGAAACGTGAACGTCACCTCGATGTAGCACCGAATGAACCCGGGCACGGCACAGTAAAGACAGGTCGCCGGGCCGGACCTCCTCTCCGGAGGGGAACGGTACGGGGCCGTGCCGCAGGGACCGGCCGGGTTCGCCGTCGTACGGGATCCTCCTCGACGGGCGAGGGCGAACGGCCGACAGCGGCACGGTGGATCACCGCCTGTGCGGACGGAGCCCCAGGGGTGGGAGGTTCCGTCCGCACAGACGTGTGTCGGGGGACCGGCCCGGCAGCCGCACACCCAGGGATTTGGGGTGTTTTGTCCTAAAGAGCGGAGATCTTCGGTCCCTGATTCATGATCGCAGGTTTCACCGGGCAATGCCTCGGTTACAACCAGTCCCGCTGATCCTTTGTAATCTCCAACCTTCTGAACCCCCCGCTAGGCGACATGGTCATCGGCGAGGGGACGGACGACAGGTGGCGAAAGGCGAGCGGCGGCGACGGGCCTCTCGACGGTCGGTCCAGTGGCGGCTTACCTTCATCGCCACGGCGATCGTAGGTCTGATCATCACCGTGGGGGTACTGGCCCTCTTCCAGGTGATGCACTCCATGGCGCTGCGGGACCTGGAAGAACGCGGCGCCATGGCGGTCCAGCGGATGGCCCAGGACATCGAGCGCTCCGGTATGGCCGGCGCGGTGCGCACCCAGGTGCCCCCCTTCTACCTGCTCCAGGTGGTCGACGCCCAGGGCCGGGTGATCGCCGCCGGCCGGGACCTGGAGGGCCGTCCGCCGATGGACGACCTGCGCCCTGAACGCAGCGGGCAGGTGGCATACCGGATCACCGAGGTGCCGGGGCAGGAGAGCCCGGTCTTCCTGGCCGCGCAGCGCCTCGACGCCCCCGACGGCGTCCGCTACCTGCTGGCCGCCGGCCCAATACAGGACATGGAGAAGGCCGCGCAGACGTTCGGGATCTTCGTGTCGGTGATGATCCCGGTGGTGCTGGTGCTGGTGTGGTGGATCGTCTGGGCCTCGGTCGGCCACGCGCTGGCCCCGTTCGCGCTGATGCGCCGCGAGCTGTCACAGATCACCGGCGGGGCGATGAACCGGCGGGTGACCGTCCCCGACACCGATGATGAGGTCGCCGAACTGGCCAAGGCCATCAACGTCACCCTGGACCGGCTGCAGAAGTTCGTCGAGGCCCAGCGCCGCTTCGTCGCCGACGTCTCCCACGAGCTGCGCAGCCCGCTGACCGCGCTGCGCACCCAGCTGGAGGTGGCGCTGGTGCACCCCGAGGACGAGGACTGGCCGGCGGTGGCGCGGGCGGCGCTGGACGACGCCGACCGGCTGCAGAAGGTGGTCGCCGACGTGCTGACCATCGCCAAGCTGGAGGCCGGGATCTGCGCCGAGCGGGAACCGGTGGACCTGGGCGCGCTGGCCCGCGCCGAGGCCACCGACCGGCCCCGCCGGGTGCCGGTGCACGTCCAGGTCCGCGACGTGGCCCGCCCGCTGATCATCAACGGCAGCCGCACCCAGCTGGTGCGGGTGCTGACCAACCTGCTCGACAACGCCGAACGTCACGCCGAATCCGAGATCCGCCTCAACGTCTACCGGGACGGCGACGAGGCCGTGCTGGAGGTCGCCGACGACGGCGAGGGCATCCCCCCGGAGGACCGCGAGCGGGTCTTCCAGCGCTTCCAGCGCCTGCCCGAGGGCCGCCGCCGCGACACCCAGGGCAGCGGGCTGGGGCTGGCGATCTCCCGGGACATCGCGGTCGCCCACGGCGGCAGCCTGGTCGCCGACGAGAGCGAGCAGGGCGGGGCGCTGCTGATCCTGCGGCTGCCGCTCAGAGATCCAGCCCCGTCAACACCAGAACCTTCTCGTAGGTGAGGTCCTCCATCGCCGAGCGCAGCCCTTCGCGGCCCACCCCCGACTCCTTGACCCCGCCATAGGGCATCTGGTCGGCCCGGTAGGACGGCACGTCCCCGATGATCACACCGCCCACCTCCAGCTCCCGGTTCGCCCGGAAGGCCACCTGCAGCGAGCGGGTGAACACCCCGGCCTGCAGCCCGTACCGGGAGGCGTTGACCAGCGCGAACGCCTCCTCCAGGGTGTCGAAGGGCCGCAGCGCCAGCACCGGGCCGAAGACCTCCTCGCACCACACCTCGGCCGCATCGGGCACCTCGGCCAGCACGGTCGGCGCGAACGTGGCGCCGTCGCGGACGCCGCCGGCCAGCACCTTGGCCCCGCCGCGGACGGCCCGCTCCACCCAGTCCTGCACCCGCTGCGCGGCCTCCTCGCTGATCAGCGGCCCGACCTGGGTGGTCTCCTGCCACGGGTCGCCGGTGACCAGGCCCTCGACCGTCTCGATCAGGCGGGGGACGAACTCCTCGTACACCGCGCGCTCCACCAGCACCCGCTGCACCGCGATGCAGCTCTGCCCGGCCTGGTAGTTGGCGAACAGCCCGACGCGGGCGGCGGCGTGGTCCAGATCGGCGTCGGCGCACACCACGGCCGCGGCGTTGCCGCCCAGCTCCAGCGTCACGTGCTTGCGCGGCGCCTGCTCGCGGATCGCCCAGCCCACCGGCCCGGACCCGGTGAAGGACACCACCGGCAGCCGCGGGTCGTCCACCAGCGCCGCGGCCCGCTCATTCGGCACCGGCAGCACCGAGAACATGCCCTCCGGCAGCTCGGTCTCGGCCAGGATCTCCCCCAGCGCCAGCGCCGACAGCGGGGTCTTGGGCGCCGGTTTGACCACCACCGGGGCGCCCACCGCCACCGCCGGGGCGACCTTGTGCGCCACCAGGTTGAGCGGGAAGTTGAACGGGGTGATCGCCAGCACCGGCCCGCGCGGCACCCGGGAGATGTAGGCCATCCGCCCCACCGCGCCGGGGTCGGTGTCCAGCCGCTGCACGTGCCCGCTCCAGCGGCGGGCCTCCTCGGCGGCGAACCGGAACGTCGAGGTCGCCCGCGCCACCTCGGCCCGCGCCCACATCAGCGGCTTGCCGTTCTCGGCGGTGATCAGGCGGGCCAGCTCCTCGGCCCGCTCGCCCAGCCGCCGCGCCACGTGCGCCAGCGCCTCGGCCCGCACGTGCAGCGGCAGCGCCGCGGCCTGCGCCCGCACCGCGTGCGCGGCCGCCACCGCCTCCTCCACCTGCGCCTGGGTCGGCACCGCCGCGGCGCCGACCACCCGGCCGTCATAGGGGTGGGTCACGACGATCCGGCCGTCCCCGGTCGCCGGCCGTCCCGCCAGCCAGAAAGAGCTCACCTGGGTCGCATCGGGCATACCGTCCACGCTACTCCTGCTTGCGGGCGGACGGGCGGCTCAGCGGCGTTGCGGCGCGCCGGGCGGCCGCAGCCCGACGATCACCGGGTCGTGGTCGGAGGAGCGATAGGCGTCCGGACGGTACAGGCGCGGCGGGTTGTCCTCGGTGTTGTAGTCCACGATGGGCGGCTCGTCGGCGTTGATGTGCCAGATGGTGACGCCGGTGATCCACCGCGCCAGGGCCGGCGGGGCCAGCACATGGTCCAGTTCGCCGGCCTGGCCGTCGAAGACGTGGCTGTAGCGGCGCCCGGCCGGGACGAACCGCTCGGTCTGGCCGGCCAGCCCGGATGCCGCCAGTGTCTTGATCGGGTCTTCCCGCCCGTAGGAGTTCAGGTCGCCGATCACCAGCGGGTGCGGCACCGCGGCGGCCAGCTCCGCCAGCGCCCGGGCCTGCCGGACGCGCCGGGCGTTGTAGCAGCCCTGCCCGTCGCCCTGGTCGGCGTCCGGCCCGCTGGCGCCGTCGCAGCGCTTGGACTTGAGGTGGCCGACGATCACGGTGAACGGCGTGCCGCCGCCCGCGTGCCGGAAGGTCTGCGCCAGCGGGGGCCGCTCGAAGACCGCATCGGCCGCGGTGCGGGCCGGTCCCACCGGCCGCACCCGGCCCGGCCGGTAGATCAGTGCGACGTGGATGGCGTCCCCGCCTGGACCGGGATGGCGGATCCAGGAGTAGGCGCCCGCGCCCACGGCCGCGTTCAGCCGGTCGACCAGCGCCTTGACGGCGGCATCGCCGTTGTTCTCCACCTCCATCAGGCCGACCACGTCGGCGTCCATGCCCTTGAGCGCGGCGACCAGCTTGGCGAGCTGGCGCTCCCGCTCCAGCGGGGTGGTGGCGCCGCGGCCGCCCACCGTGGTGAACCAGTTGAGGGTGTTGAACGAGGCGACCTTGACGGTGGCGGGTCCCACCGGCCCGGGTGCGGCCGGGCGCGGATTGGCGCGCCGGAAGACCGCCGGTTCGGTGGGGTGCAGCCGGTAGGCGCCGAAGCCATAACCGAGCACGCCGGTCAGGCCGCGCACCGTGTCGCCCGGCCGGACCACGTGCGGCTCGGTGAACGGGATGGTGGCGGGGTTCTGCACGGTGGAGCCGTCGTCGATGAGCAGCCGCCGCCGGTCGTTGCGTTCTGCGGAGACGCCGGGGCGGTCGGTGGGCTGGAACAGCCGTCCCCCGGCCGAGACCGTCAGCTCCCCGTACCGGCCGAGCCGGTAGTGCTCGGTGGCGGTGAGCTCCTGGGGGAAGGTCACCAGCATGTTCTCCACCGGCTCGAACGTGACGCCCTCCGGCCGGGGCAGGCGGTAGCGGACCGGTTCCACCGTCCCGGTGCCGCACACGTCCACGGCGGTGACCGGGGACAGCTCGGTCAGGCCGTTGAACTCCACGGCCCGTCCGGTGACCAGGACCCGGTCGCCGACCCGCACGTCCCGCACGCCGGGCCCGGCGTAGGCGAACAATCCTTCGGAGGTGGCCGGGTCATCGTCGGGGGAGGGGTCCTGCAGGAAGAAGCCGCCGAGCTGGTCGCCGCGCTGGAAGTCCCCGGTGACGACGCCTTCGACCCGCACGATGCGCCCTGACAGCGGGGTGGCGTCTCCGGGGCCCTGCACCTGGGCGATCCGGTGGGTGGGCGGAGCGCTGCACCCGGGGTCGTCGGCGGGGGCGGCGCCGGAGCCCGAGCCGATCGTCAAGGCGATCGCCAGGGCCGCCGCGCTGGGGGCTGAAGCGGGGGGCATGTATGCGAGGGTGTCACGAAGAGTGATCGGGTGGAAGGCCCAGTGTCACCCTTCAGGTGAGTCGGCCGCCGTGTCGCGATCTGTGGCGGGCGCAGGGGAGTGCTCCCCGTCCCGGGATCCGGTGACCATCGCCCGGTACTGCCGCGGGCTGACCCCGCGCACCCGCTTGAAGGCGGCGCTGAAGGCGAACGGGCTGCCGTAGCCCACCCGCCGCGCCACCGAGGCCACCGTGGCCTCCGGCTCCCGCAGCAGGTCGGCGGCCAGCGCCAGCCGCCAGCCGGTCAGGTAGGCCATCGGCGGCTCGCCGACCAGTTCGGTGAAGCGGCGGGCCAGCGCGGCCCGGGACACCCCGGTCCGGCCCGCCAGCGCGGCCACCGTCCACGGCCGCGCCGGGTCCTGGTGCATCATCCGCAGCGCCCGTCCCACCACCGGGTCGGCGAGCGCCCGGTACCAGGCCGGGGCGGCGTCGCGGCGGCGGGTGAACCAGGTCCGCAGCGACGTGATCAGCAGCAGGTCCAGCAGCCGGTCCAGCATGACCTCCTGGCCCGGCTCGTCGCGGGTCATCTCCTGCTCGAGCAGCGCCACCAGCGGCGATTCCGGCTCCACCGTCAGCAGCGGCGGCAGCGCCGCCAGCAGCCGGGCACCGATCTCGCCGCTCATCCGGTACGTCCCCACCAGCATCCGGTGCGCGCCGTCGGGGGCGTTGCCCCAGGTCCGCACGCCCAGCGTCAGCTCATCGTGCAGGTCGCGCCCGGTGGGGTCGCTGCAGCGCCCGCCGGGGTGGATGACGATGCCGGGCGGTGTGGCCGGGTCGTCGGCGACCACGTACGGGTCCGGGCCGCGGATGATCATCACCTCCCCGGCGCCGGCCTTGACCGGTTCCCCCGCCTGCGGGATCGCCCAGGCCTCCCCGCGCAGCATCGCCACCAGGGTCAGCGGCGCCCGGTCCTGCACCCGCATCGCCCACGGGGGATCCAGGACGGCCTTCAGCAGGAAGGCGCCCCGTGCCCTCGGCCCGTCCAGCAGGCTCGCCAGAGCATCCATGCCGCGAGCCTAGACGCTCGCGTATGAGATCGAGCTTTTCACCTATGGATCGTCTCACCTATGCGGAACTTCACTGAGAGCATGAAAGTGCTCCAGATCTTTTCGCTGGTGGCGGCCGCGACCACGATGGGCCTTGCGGCGGGCCTGTTCACGAGCTTCTCCTACGCCGTCATGCCCGGCCTCGCCCGGACCGGCGACCGCGTGTTCATCGACGCCATGCAGCGCATCAACACCGCCATCCTCAACGGCTGGTTCGCGCTGGTGTTCGCCGGTGCGATCGTCTTCACCGGCCTGGCCGTGGGCGTCCACCTGGGCGGGGACCACCGGGCCATGCTGCCCTGGCTGGTCGCGGCCTTCGCGCTGTACGCGGCGGTGCTGGTGATCACGTTCACCGTCAACGTGCCGCTCAACGACGCCCTCGCCGCCGCCGGCGACGCCGGGGGCCTGGCCGATCCGGCCGCGGTGCGCGCCGAGTTCGAAGGCAGGTGGGTGAGCTGGAACGTCGTGCGCTCGGTGCTGTCCACCGCCGCCCTGGTCTGCCTGGTGTGGGCCCTGATCCGCTCCGGGCGCGCCCTGTAGCCGCGCCGCCGGTCCCGGAGGGCGGGACGGGATCTTGCCGGGGGCGCCCTCTCTTCTCACAGTGAGGGCCCATCCCGCTCAGGCCGGAAGGGGCGAAACGCTCATGAGATCGCCCGTGCGCTCGTCGGCGGCCCTCGCCATGCCGCTTCTGCTCGCCGCGTCCCTGCTCGGCGCGCCGCCGCCGGCGAACGCGGCCGCGCCGCCCGCCGCCCAGCGGCAGGCCCTGTCGGTCGCCCCCAAGGCGGGGGAGTGGGTGTTCCGCGACCGGACGGGCCGTGAGGTGGTGCTGCGGGGCTTCAACGTCTCCGGCAGCGCCAAGCTGCGGGAGACCGGCCTGCTGCCGTTCCGCGACGCGGCGGACGCGGCCCGCTCGGCGCAGGCCATGCGGGACCTCACCGGCGCCAACGCGATCCGCTTCCTGATCACCTGGGAGGGCGTGCAGCCGGCCCCCGGCCGCATCGATCACGCCTACCTGGACCGGGCGGCCGAGCAGATCCGCGCTTTCATCTCCCGCGGCTTTTACGTCCTGCTCGACTATCACCAGGACCTGTACTCGGCGCACCTGTTCCACGCCGGCAGCTGGTACACCGGGGACGGCGCCCCCAGGTGGGCGGTCGAGGGCGGCGGCTATCCCAAGGAGTTCTGCGGCCTGTGCATCGTCTGGGGCCAGAACATGCTGACCAACCAGGCGGTGCGCCGGGCCGCCCGCGACTTTTGGCACAACCGGGCGATGCCGACCGCCGTGGGGCCGGTCCGCGTCCAGGACGCCTTCGTCGAGCAGGCGACCGCGGCCATGGCCCACCTCAAGCGGAGGCTGACCGCCGGGGAGTTCCGATCGATCCTCGGCCTGGACCCCTTCAACGAGCCCTTCGACGGCGGCCTGGACGACGTCCGCGGCGCCGACTGGGAACGGGAGTACCTGCTGCCGTTCTACCGGCGGATGCGCGCCGCGATGGACGCGGCCGGCTGGGACGCCAAGCCCATCTTCGTGGAGCCGCTGCCGTTCTGGAACGTCGGCTTCTTCGAACAGGGCGGCCTGTCGGCGGTCGGGAAACTGGGCGCCCGCTACGTGTTCAACAGCCACTTCTACGACGGCGCCCGCATGACCATCGACCCCCGCCCCGCCGGGGACGGCGCTTATGCCGCGGCCATGAACGAGATCCGCGACCGGGCGCGCACCCTGGCCACCGCCCCGTTCCTTTCTGAGTTCGGCAACCGCATGTCCGGGTTCGGCAGCGACCGCACCCCGTGGATGGTGCGCGCGATGTACCAGGGGGCGGACCACGGCGTCCGCGGCGCCGACTGGTGGCGGCGGGCCGCCTCCGGCGGCACCGTGCTGTCGGCCACCCACTGGCACTGGGACATCTACAGCGGACGCCACCACGAGCCGATGAACGGCAACCCCCGCAAGGTCCGAACCGAAGGCGACGCCTGGAACGATGAGGACTTCTCGGTGGTGCGCACCGACGAGACCGGCCGGGTGAGGCTCCGGCTCGACCGGCGCGTCCTGGACCGCCTCTATCCGAGCGCGGTGGCCGGCGACATCCTGGCGTTCGCCTACGAGGACCTGGCCCGCTCCGGCTTCGCCGGGCGGGGGAGCCAGGCCGCATGGCTGGCGGCCCCGGCCGCGATGCCCAACGTGGCGGCCCTGGTCCACGGCCGCCAGTTCGGCGTGCTGGTCTGGCGCGCCCCCGCCGCCGCGCCGCAGGCGCCGACCGAACTGCACCTGCCCGGCTCGTTCACCCCCGGGCGCACGGTCGTCGTCGGCGATCTGACCGCCCGCCGCGGCCTGTCGTCCTCCGGCCCGGTCCGCATCGCTCCCGAGCCGGGTTCCTCCTCCGCCCGCCGCCTGCTGGTCGACCACGGCGGCGGCGGTGCGGTCCACGTGATGCTGGTCGTCAACGCCGCGACCGGCCCGCCCGTCACCGCCGCCCAGTTGGCCGCCGCCCGCGCCGAACTGACCGCTTGGGCGGCCCGGTACTTTCCGGCGCGCTGACCGGTGAACCCGCCGCGCCCTCTGATGGGCGGGCGTTTCCAGGACGGCGCCGCTCGCGTGGCAGAACGCGCCGTCCGGAACGACACAGCACGATGCGGCACGGGATACCTGGCGAACGCCGGGGACCGGCAGGACAGAAGGTGATGAGCCCCGACGCCCGTGTTAATCGCCTATTCGTGTCCTCAATAGGACATTTAAGGCTTATTGCCTTGGGAAAAGGGTGGAGTTATTCATCGGTAACGGGTTACGAGCCCCGTCCCGCCAGGCCGGGGTGAGCGGCCCGTCCCGGCCACCGCACGGCGGCCCGGACCGGTGATCACCCCGCCGCTGCCCACAGGTGCGCCGGTGCTTCCCGCCCCCGGAACCACAGGAGCGCCCCATGAAGACCTTGGCGAGAATCGCCGCCGCCATCCTCGCCGTCGTCACCGCGCTGAGTCTGTCGGCCACCGGTGCCGCCGCCTCCACCATCACCATCCGGCGGGACGACGCCGGCGGGAGTCCCTACTCCGGCGGCTTCCGCTTCGACAGTCTCGTCCCGATGACTCTGAATCTGCAGATCCTCGGCATGAATGCCGTCGTGCAGTGCGATTCCATCGGCCTGAACGGGAATGTGGGGTCCGACGGCTCCAACTTCGTCCTGAGCGCTGTCTCCTTCGGCAACTGCACCAGCGATATCGGCAACGTGCACTCCATCGGTTTCGAAGGCCTGCCCTACACCCAGGCGACCCTGCGGTACGACCCGCTCCCCGGAGGCAGAGACGGCGTTCTCATCCTCACCGATCCCGGATTGCGGATCCGGTTCTCCCTCAGCGGCGTGGGCACCTGTGGCTACGGCCTGAACGGCAGCATCCCTTCACTCACCGTCAACCTGTACAACCCCGACAACCCCAACCGTCCCGATCCCTCGGTCCCCGAGGCTCAAGCCGAGATCGACAACGCTCCCCTTGCCCGGCAGCCGGGCAGCTCCCTGTTCTGCTCATCGACCGCTGTGCTGGACGGCTACGGCACCCTCAAAGGGCTCGGGGGCTCCGGCGTCTTCGGCCAGACCCTCTACTTCACTCCCTGACCCGCTCCGCACCGCTCGATGACCGGCCGCGGCCGGTCCGCCGCCGAGGCCGGCCGCGGCGCCGAGCGTCTCTGGGCCGGCCATGCCGCCCTTGGGCGGGCCAGGTGCTTCCCGGCGCGGCGACCGGCGACCTTATCTCCGCGACGGACGGGCATTGCGCGGCGACTCTCCTGTGCCGGCTCATGTCGTCTGTGACGACGTGGAACGGTGCGGTGCGGGGTGCCTGCCGGACGGGGGGAGCCGGTGGGGCGGGAGGCAACGAGCGGCACCCCGACGCCCGCTTTAATCGCCCATTTGTGTCCTAAGTGGGACATAAAGGGCGGATTGACTCGGGGTGAGCGGTGGAGTTATCTCCATCAGCAACGGGTTACTTGCCCCGTCCCGCCAGGCCGGGGCGAGTAGTCCGCACCCGGCCACGACACGGCGGCCCGGACCGGTGATCACCCCGCCGTCGCTCACAGGTGTGCCGGTGCTTCCCACCCCACTGATCTATTCAGGAGCACCCCCATGAAGACCTTGGCGAGAATCGCCACCCCCGTCCTCGCCGCCGCCACCGCGCTGGGGCTGATGGCCACCAGCGCCTCCGCCGTGGAGCCCACCGTCACCATCCGCCGCGACGACGGGAACCCCTACTCCGGCAACTTCCGGTTCACCAACCTCTCCCCGCTGACCGTGAGCGCCAGCTTCTCCATCTTCGGCTCCATCACGGCCGAGTGCAGCAACGCCAACTTGAGCGGGACGCTCACCTACGACGGCCTCGACGTCAGCCTGAACTCGGCCTCCGTCTCCGGGTGTACCAGCAGCATCGGCACGGCCAGCGTTTCCTTCGAGCAGCTGCCCTACGACGACGCGGTGGTGAACTACTCCCCGGGCCCCAACGGCCGGGACGGCGCCCTCACCTTCACCGACACCGACCTGCGGGTCAAGGCCACCATCAGCCTCCCCATCCTCGGCACGTTCACCTGCTACTACGGCTTGAACTCCAGCATCACCTCCCTCACCTTCGACCTGTACAACCCCACCAACCCCAACCGCCCCGACACCTCGGTCAACGAGGCCCAGGCCAAGATGCAGAACGCCACCCTCGCCCGGCTGTCGGGCAGCAATGCGCTCTGCCCGGCGACCGGCACGGCCAGCGGCTACGGCACCGTCAAGGGCGAGAAGGTCGCGAACTCCGGCGTCTTCGACCAGACCCTCTACGCCACCCCGGCGTCGTGAGCCTCCGCAGTGCGTCCGGTGCCCGGCCCGCTGAGGGGACCGGCCGGGCCGGGCACCGGGGCGGAGCGGACGGCCGGACCGCTGAGCCCTTCCGGCACGTGATCGCGGCGGTCCGGGACGGGAGCCACGGCGGGATCTGAGGTCGTGACCTGGCAGGTCGCGGCGGCGCCCCTGTCCCGGCCTGCGGAAACGGCGTGCTGCGGCAGGCTCGGTGAACGAGCGGGGCGCCGCCCGGCAGGCGCGGGCGGCGCCCCGCTTCTCGCCGTGCTCCCCCGGAGCCGGAACGCCGACGGTCCCCTCAGCGTCCCGTCGTCTGCTGCGCCGGTTCGGCGCGCGGCCCTTCCCCTTCCCGCGGTTCCGGGGCCGCGGAGCGGGAGGCCGGGACGGTGCGGGCCAGCAGGTGGGCGCCGATGCCCAGGACGGCGGCGGTCACCAGGGCGATGCCCATGGGGACGCCGGTCTCCTCCCCGCCCAGCCCCACCAAGGGGGAGACCAGGGCGCCGCAGGCGAACTGCAGGGCGCCCATCATGGCGGCGCCGGTGCCCGAGGCGTGCCGGGCGCGTCCCAGCGCCAGCGCCGCCGAGTTGCCCATGACGAACGCAACGCAGCTCACCGTCAGGAACAGCACCGGCAGCACCGCGGCGGCGGGCGCTCCGGCGGCCAGCATCGCCAGCAGGACGGCCGAGCCGGTCAGCACGGCGCCCTGGCCGAAGCCCAGCAGCCCTTGCGGGGTGAAACGCCCGATCAGCCGGGCGTTGATCAGCCCGGCGGTCACCATGCCCAGCGCGTTGACGGCGAAGTCCGCCGAGTAGGCGGAGGTGGACAGCCCCAGCACGTTCTTGATCACGAAGGGCGAGGCGGAGATGTAGCCCATCAGCCCGGTGAAGCCCAGCCCGAAGGTGAGGATGTAGCCGAGGTAGCCGCGGTCGGCCAGCAGGTGCCGCATCGTCCGGCCGGTGGCGGCCAGGCCTCCCCGGTGCCGCCGCTCCGGTGGCAGCGACTCGGGGACCACCAGCAGGGCGCCCAGCAGCATCAGCGCCGAGATGCCCGTCAGCGCCCAGAACTCCATGCGCCAGCCGGCGGGCACCAGCAGGCCGCCGGCCAGCGGGGCGACCACGGGGGCGATGCCGCTGATGCTGGTCAGCAGCGAGAACACCTTGGCCGCCGCCTGGCCTCCGGTGCGGTCGGCGGCCACCGCGCGCCCGATGACGATGCCCGCCGCCCCGGCGAAGCCCTGGACGAACCGCGCCGCCACCAGCACCCACACGTTGGGGGACAGCGCGCACACCACGGCGGCGGCGGTGGCCGCGCAGGTGGCGATCAGCAGCGGGACGCGGCGGCCGAAGCGGTCCGACAGCGGGCCGATGGTCAGCTGCCCGACGGCCAGCCCGATCAGGAAGGCGGTGAGCGTGAGCTGGACGCTGGAGGCGCCGGCGCCCAGGTCGTCGGCCATGTCGGTGAAGGCCGGCAGGTACATGTCGGTGGCGAACGGCGCCACCGTGTTCAGCAGGGCCAGGACCACCAGCAGCAGCCCGGACACGCCGGGCCGGGAAGGGACGGCGGGGTTTTTGAGCATGCGTTCCTCGGGTGACGGGAATTTACTTATATATGCATAAACAAATTATCATGGGGCAATGCACCGCTCCTCCGAGCTCCGTGAGCTGGCCCCGGTCCTGCGCGACCTCAACCGCCTTCTGCTGCGCACCGGTCCCCGGCAGGCCGGGATCGCCCCGCTGCCGCCCTCGGAGGCCGACCTGCTGCGGCTGATCGTCCACCAGCCCGGCCTGAGCCCCGGCCGGCTGGCCGCCGCGATGCAGATGAAGCCCAGCAACATCAGCGCCGCCCTGCGGCACTTGGCCGAATTGGGCCTGGTCAGCCGCCAGGTCGACCCGGCGGACCGGCGCAGCGGCCGCGTCCTGCCCACCGACCGGGCCGTGGAGAACGCCCGCCGCATCGAAGACGCGCGGGCGCGCATGCTGGAGGAGGCGCTCGGCGACCTGGCCCCTCACCAGGTGGAGGCGATCCTGCGGGCCGTCCCCGCGCTGCGGGCCCTGGAGCGCGCTCTGCACGCGCGTACCGAACGGGCGGCCGGGGCCGCCGGAGGTGTTGCGGAGCGTCCGTCCGGCCGGGACGGCAAAGCGGGGTGAACGCTCGCAGCGCCGGGCGTTTTGCCTGCTTGCGGGGCTCTTGAAGGCTGGTTGTGACGGTTTGACTACGTTCGGGATTTTTACTTTGCGTCACTCTGGGATGACTTGCCCGATCCTTTAAGGGTCAGTACTTTTCCCTGATATCGGTCCGTTACCTAACTCCCCGCCCGGGGAGTGCGGGCCGGACGCCGAGTCCCGGCGGCGCGCCCCCGCGCCGCGGGAGCCGGGGACCCACTGCTTCTGGGGTGAATCCGCCGCGTGCGGTAGGGCGGCTCCTGGCCCGAACCCGTCAGCTAACCCGGTAGGCGGTCCCAGAGGAGATAACGCATGGATCCCATCGGGGAAAAGATCCTTGAGGTCGCCAAAGCCGAACTGGGATACCGAGAGGAATCGGGCGGCTACACCAAGTACGGCGACTGGTACGGCAAGAACGTCGACAAAAGCCCCTACTTCGCCACCGCGGCCTGGTGCGACATGTTCCTGGCCTGGGCCGCCCACAAGGCCGGCGTCGCCGAGTGGGCGGGCCAGTTCGCCTACACCCCCTTCCACGCCGCGTGGTTCAAGCAGCAGGGCGCCTGGGGCACCGACCCTCAGCCCGGCGCCATCGTCTTCTTCGACTGGGGCGGGTCCAAGAGCCTGGACGCCATCGACCACGTGGGCATCGTGGAGAAGGTCGAGGGGAAGCGCATCCACACCATCGAGGGCAACGCCGACGGCGTCCACCTCAAGCGCAAGGTGCGCACCCCCGACACCATCGTCGGCTACGGCTACCCCTCCAAGGTCAAGGTCAAGGGCAAGTCGGTCGAGTCGGTGACCTCCTCCGGCGCCCCCCCGGAAAAGTACGTGCCCAAGCACGCCGCCCCCGCGCCCAAGGTCGACTCGCTCGGCGGCGGGGCGACCGCCGTCGCCGCCACCCAGGGCGTCGCCCCCCGCGAGCGGGAGAACCCGCCGCAGGAGCAGCACCTGCCGGGGCTCACCGACCTGCTGACGATCGCCCTCGCCGGCAGCGTGGCGCTGGCGGTGGGCAAGTCGGCCGTCGTCAAGCTGCCGGAACTGCGGATCCCCGGCTCGCTGCGCCTGGAGGGGCTGCGGCTGCCGACCTCCTCGCCGATCCGGGTCCGCAAGCGCGGACGCCACCACCGCACCCCGGTGGCGCTGCCCGCCGACGTCACCCCCGCGGACCTGGCCGCCGCCGACCGCGAGACCGTGGCGATGCCCCTGGTCAGCGCGGCGGTGGCCGCCGAGGCCGAGGACCGGGAGTTCTGGAGCCAGATCTCCCGCCTGGAGGAGGAGGGCGACCTGGAGTTCTGGAGCGCGATCGCCGACGCGGTCGCCGAGGCCGAGGTCAAGGTCCCGGCCTCGGGCGAGCGGGCCTGACCGTCCGCCGCGACCCCCCGACCGTCCGGCCCGGCCGCAGCGCGGCCGGGCCGGACGCTTCCTTATGTCCCATTGCGGCGCAACACCGGTCACCGCCGCATCAAAGATCCCGGTTTCGCAGGTTTCGCCGGGCGCACCCCCTGGGCAAATTCCTAGTAAACAGGTAGAGTTGCCATGTATATCCCGGTTTCGTTCCCAGGGGGCGAGATGACCACTTTCGACCAGGCTCTGGAGGCCCCGGCGGCCTCCGCCGGTCGTGCCCATGTGATCCGCACCGATGAGGAAGCCCTCGAGATCGCCGCGCGGCTGGCCGCCGAGTTCGCGCCCGGCGCCGCCGAGCGCGACGCCCGGCGCCTGCTGCCGCGGGCCGAGCTGGACCGGCTGTCGGAGAGCGGGCTGCTGGCGATCACCGTGCCGCGCCGCTACGGCGGAGCCGACGTGCGCGCCGACACCCTCGCCGAGGTCTACCGCCTGCTGGCCGAGGCCGACCCCAACATCGCCCAGATCCCCCACAGCCACGTGGTCTACCTGCGCGTGCTGACCCAGCAGGGCAGCGAGGAGCAGCGGCGCTACTTCTTCGGCGAGGCGCTGGCCGGCAAGCGTTTCGGCAACGCCCAGTCCGAGGCCGGCACCCGGCACGCCCAGGAGTACCGCACCCGGCTCGTCCCCGACGGCAACGGCGGCTACCTGCTGAACGGGGACAAGCACTACTGCACCGGCGCGCTGTTCGCGCACTGGGTCCCGGTGCTGGCCCAGCTGGAGGTGCCGGGCCAGGGCGACCGGCTGCACGTGGCCTACGTGCCCCGCGGCGCCCCCGGGCTGGAGGTCGTCGACGACTGGACGGGCATGGGGCAGCGGCTGACCGCCAGCGGCACGGTGCGGCTGCGGAACGTCTGGGTGCCGGCCGAGCGCGTGGTGCCCCACCACCTGACCTTCACCGGGCCGCAGGTCCACGGTGCCTACGCGCAGCTGCTGCACGCGGCCATCGACGTGGGCATCGCCGGGGGCGCGCTGCGCGATGCGGCCGAGTTCATCCGCACCAAGGCCCGGCCCTGGCCGGACAGCGGGTGCGGCAAGGCCGCCGAAGACCCGCTGCTCATCCAGCGGTTCGGGGAGCTGGTGATCGCCGAGCGGTCGGCGCGGGCGCTGCTGGCCGAGGCCGGCCGGGCGGTGGAACGTGCCAGGCATGATCTCACCGACGAGAGCGCCGCCGCCGCCTCGATCGCGGTGGCCACCGCCAAGGCGGTCGCCGACCGGGCCAGCGTGGAGATCTCCAACGCGCTGTTCGAGCTGTCGGGCACCCGCTCCAGCCTGGAGGAGCACAACCTGCACCGGCACTGGCGCAACGCGCGCACCCACACCCTCCACGACCCGGTCCGCTGGAAGATCCAGCACATCGGCCGCTACGCGCTCAACGGCACGCTGCCTCCGCGGCACGGCGCCATCTGACGGCGCGCTCCCGTCCCGGCGGCGCAGGCGGGACGGCATCGGCAGGCGAGGTCGCCCGCGAATTTCATAGTAATTAAGTAGGAATTATAGGAATAATGGTGGACGAGCCTTCTGCGACCTGCCGGCCGCGCGCCGGGGCCGCGGCCTGCGCGCCCGCCGCAGGCCCGCGGCCCGGGACGACCGGGCCGCGAGCAGGCCGGCGAAGGCGCCCGGCACCGGCCCCCCACGACGGCAGAGCCCGGAAAGGACAAGCGGCGATGACCGAACTGCTGCCCGACCAGACGATCGATGCCGACCGGTTCCGCCGGACCCTGGCCCTGCACGCCGCCGGGGTCGTGGTGGTCACCGCGGCCCCCGGCGGCGTGCCGGCCGGGCTGACCGCCACCTCCTTCACCTCGGTCAGCCTGGACCCGCCGCTGGTGTCCTTCTGCATCGCCCGCACCTCCACCACCTGGCCGTCGCTGCGCGCCGCCGACCGCTTTGCGATCAACATCCTCTCCGACGCCCAGGCCGACCTGGCCGCCCGCTTCGCCCACCGCGGCATCGACCGCTTCGCCGCCCCCACCCGCTGGCACCCGGCCCCCGACGGCACCCCGCTGCTGGAGGGCGTGTGCGCCCACCTGCTGTGCAGCCCCTACACCACCGCCGACATCGGCGATCACGTCCTGGTCGTGGGGCTGGTGACCGAGGCCCACATCCGCGAGCCCGACCAGCCGCTGCTCTACCACCGCGGCCGCTTCGGCCGCTTCCGCCCCCAGACCTCCTGACCGTCCCCACACCCCACCCGACAAAGGAGGAACGCCATGCCGAAGGTCGTCCGGATCGGCGGCCGGATCGGCGCCGAGATCATCGGCGCCGACCTCACCGACCCCGACGCGTTTCCCACCGAGGAGATCAACAGGCTGCTGCTGGAGCACAAGGCGCTGATCTTCCGCGACGCCGGGCTGGACGAGGCCGGGCACCGCGACTTCGCCGCCCGCTTCGGCGCGCTGACCCGGGCGCACCCCACGGTGCCGTCCGCCGAGGGGCTGCCGGAGGTGCTGGCGGTGGACGCCGACACCGGGCACCGCGCCAACGTCTGGCACACCGACGTGACCTTCGTGCGCACCCCGCCCAAGATCAGCACGCTGCGCGCCATCAAACTCCCCCCGTACGGGGGCGACACCCTGATCGCCAACGCCGCCGCGGCCTACCGCGACCTGCCCGAGCCGCTGCGGGAGCTGGCCGACCGGCTGTGGGCGGTGCACAGCAACGCCTACGACTACGCCACGCCCGCCAAGAGCGCCGAGTACCGGCGGGTCTTCACCTCGAAGGTCTACCAGACCGCGCACCCGGTCGTCCGCGAGCACCCGGAGACGGGGGAGCGGACCTTGTTCATCGGCGGCTTCGCCCAGCGGATCGTCGGGCTGTCGGGCACCGAGTCCCGCGACATCCTGCGCATCCTGCAGTCGTATGTGACCCGCCCGGAGAACATCGTGCGCGTCCGCTGGAACGTCGGCGACCTGGTGGTGTTCGACAACCGGATCACCCAGCACTACGCCCCCGACGACTATGACGACCGGCCCCGCCTGCTGCACCGCATCACCGTCGCCGGCGGGCCGGTGACCGGGCTGGACGGCCGGCAGAGCTACGTGGTGGAAGGCGACGACGCGACCGACTACACCGCTCCCGTCAAGGCCGCCTGAGTCCGCGGGGACCCCGGCGGGCGTTGCACCGGTACGCCCGCCGGACGACGGGCACCCGGGTCGCCACCGGCGCCCGGGTGCCCGTCTGTCATCTTCATCACCTTGCATCCTATTTTTCCTACCAATATTCTCGGGTTATGCCGTAACGGCTGATCAGGCCGAGTTTTCGCACGAATCAATCGTGAAACCCCGCCTCGACGCCGTGATTCGTCTGCGACATGCGCGCGGTCCCGTTACGGCCCCGACACGAACCTCCCGCCGCACGGGCCTTCGCCCCCGAGCGGTCACGAACCACGAGGTGGATCACCATGCCCACGCGGATATCCGCGGCGGATCTGCGCGCCCTGATCGAGGACGAGACGACCCAGATCGCCTTCCTCGACCTGCGCTCCCCGCTGCGGCGCGACAAGGACGGCCACATCGCCGCCACGTCCAACATCCCCTACCAGGAGCTCGAACCCCGCATCGGGCGGGCCGTGCCGCACCGCGACATCCCGATCGTGCTGGCGTCCGAGCCGGAGCTGGACGCGCGGGGCGCGCAGATCCTGCAGCGGCTCGGCTACCGCGACGTGCGGGTGCTCGACGGTGGGATCGCCGCCTGGCGCCGGGCCGGCGGCCGCGTCTACACCGGCACCAACGTGCGCAGCAAGACGCTCGGCGAGTGGATCGAACGCCGCTTCGGCACCCCCACCGTCGATGCGACCACGGTGCGCAAGTGGCAGGAGTCCGGCGAGGACGTGGTGATCGTGGACAGCCGCACCCTCGCCGAGTACCGCCACCACCACATCCCCGGCGGCCTGTACACCGGCGGCGGCGTCGAGGCCGTCTACCGCATCAGCGCGGCCGTCCGCAGCCCGAGCACCCGCGTCGTGGTCAACTGCCAGGGCCGCACGCGCGGCATCGTGGGCGCCCAGTCCCTGATCGACCTCGGGCTGGACAACCCCGTCTACTCGCTGCGCAACGGCACCCCCGCCTGGCAGGAGGCCGGCTACGAACTGGCCAAGGGCGAGGGCGAGCACCTGCCCGCCCCCGCCCAAGCGCCCGCCGCCGGCCGGGCGTGGGCCGAGCGCACCCTGCGCGAGCTGGCCGTGCCGTCATTGGGCTCCGCCGAGCTGAACGCGCTGCTGGGCGAGGCGTCGGTGACCGTCTACCTGCTGGATGTGCGTTCCGCCGAGGAGTACGCCGCCGGGCACCTGCCGGGCAGCGTCTCAGTCCCCGGCGGCGTACTCCTCCAGAACACCGACGACCACCTGGTGGTGCGCGGCGCCCACGTCGTCCTGATCGACGGCCCCGACCGGATCCGGGCCGCCGGCACCGCCCGCTGGCTCCGCTACCTGCACGACGGCCCGATCTCGGTGACGACGCCCGACACCGAGATCACCGCCGTCCCCGCGCCGCCGCTGCCGGCCGCGGACGCCGAGCAGATCCCCTGGGCGCGTTTCGCCGCCGACCGCGGTGCCCACCGGGTGTACGACCTGCGCTCCAGCGCGGCCTACCTGGCCGGGCACATCGCCGGGTCGGTGCACGCCCGCCGGGAGACGCTGGACCGGCTGGCCGCCGAGACCCCCGATGGAACGTTCCTCCTGGTCGGCGACGCCACCTTCGACCCCTCCCACATCGCCGCCGACCTGAGCGGGCGCGGGGTGCGCGCGGCGGTGCTGCACGGCGGCGTGGAAGCGGTGGCCGAACCGTTGACCACCGCCGACCCGGTGCTCGCCGCCGGCGTCCAAGACCAGGTCGGCCCGCCGGACTTCGGCCCCGAACGCGACGCCTGGTACCGCGAGTACTTCGCCTGGGAGCTGTCGCTGCTGGAGCAGACCGCCGGCGACCCGCTGTTCGACTTCGAAGGCATCTTCCGGCGGTGGACGTCATGACGGTGGTGGACGACGCGGCTAAGGCCCGGCCGCTGCCGGTCCGCACCCTGCGGTGGCATCCGGCCCAGCGGCGCAGCGCCCGCCCCCGGCGCCGCGGCCGCGCCCTCGACCTGGCCGTCCGCGCCCTGGTGCCGGTGGCGCTGCTGGCCGCCTGGCAACTGGTCGCCTCCCTGGGCTGGGTGGACCCCCAGGTGCTGCCCGGCCCGCTGGTCATCGTCGATGCCTACGCCGAGCTGCTGCGCACCGGCGAGCTGCAGGCCGCGCTGCCGGTCTCGCTGCAGCGGGCCGGGATCGGGCTGGCCATCGGCGGCGGCACCGGGCTGCTGCTGGGCGTGGCGGCCGGGCTGTGGGCGGCCGCCGAACGGCTGTACGACGCGCCGTTGCAGATGCTGCGCACCATCCCGTTCATCGCCATGGTGCCGCTGTTCATCGTGTGGTTCGGCATCGGCGAGGAATCCAAGATCGCGCTGATCGTCGGCGCCTCGATCTTCCCCGTCTACCTGAACACCTACCACGGCATCCGCGGCATCGACCGGCGGCTGATCGAGCTGGCGCAGACCTTCGAGCTGAGCCGCCGCCAGGTGATCGGGCTGATCGTCGTCCCGCTGGCGATGCCGCAGATCCTGGTCGGGCTGCGCTATGCGGCCGGCACCGCGCTGCTGGCGCTGGTGGCGGCCGAGCAGATCAACACCGTCAGCGGCATCGGCTACATCCTCAACAACGCCAACCAGAACCAGCGCACCGACATCATCATCGCCGGAATCCTCGTCTACGCGGCGCTGGGGATCGTCGTGGACGTGCTGATGCGGCTGCTGGAGAAGGCACTGCTGCCGTGGAGGCTCACCCATGACGGTAAGTGACATCGCCCCCGGCCCGCTCCGCGAAGACGCCCGCCTGGCGGTGCGCATCCGCGGCCTGAACAAACGGTTCGGCGAGCAGCAGATCCTGCGTGACTTCGACCTGGACCTGCGGCGCGGGGAGTTCCTGGCGCTGGTCGGCCGCTCCGGCACCGGCAAGACCACGCTGCTGCGGATCCTGGGTGGCCTGGAACGCGCCGACTCTGGAACGTTGCAAGTGGCCGAGCGCACCTCGGTGGTCTTCCAGGACGCCCGGCTGATCGCCGCCCAGCGGGTCTGGAAGAACGTGGTGCTCGGCCAGTGGCGCGCCAAGGGCGCCCGCGCCCGCGCGCTGGAGTCGCTGCGCGAGGTCGGGCTGGAGGCCAAGGCCGACAACTGGCCCAAGACCCTCTCCGGCGGGGAGGCCCAGCGGGTCGCGCTCGCCCGCGCCCTGTTCCGCTCCCCGGACCTGCTGCTGCTGGATGAGCCCTTCGGCGCGCTGGACGCCTTCACCCGGGCCCGCGCCCAGCAACTGGTGATCAGCCTGTGGCGGACGCACCGCCCGGCGGTGGTGCTGGTCACCCACGACATCGAGGAAGCGGTCGCCATGGCCGACCGGGTGCTGGTGCTCGGCGGCGGCCGGATCCGCGGCGATATCCCCGTCCGGCTGGAACGGCCGCGCGATATCACCGCGCCCGATTTCAACACCGTCAAACGGCAGGTGCTGAGCCTGCTGTCCCACCTGCCGGAACGCTCCGGCGATAGCGAGGAGAACGAGCAACCGTGAAATTCCGGAAGACCATCGCGGCACTGGCATCGGCGGTCCTGGCGGTGTCGCCGGCCGCTTGCGGAGGCGGCGATTCCGACGACGGCGGCACCCTGGTCGTCGGCTTCCAGGACAACGGCTTCCCCACCCTGGTGGAAAAGTCCGGGGTGCTCAAGGGCGCCCCCTACAAGGTGGAGTGGGCGCTGCTGACCGGCCCGGCCGCCAACTTGTCGGCGCTCTACAGCAAGAAGATCGACATCGGGCACATGGGGGACACCTCCCTGACCATCGAGCAGGCCAACGCCCGCCAGGAGTGGACCGCCGGCAACGCCCCGCTGAAGATCGTCGCCGGCTGGCGGCCCGGCCTGGACACCGACTACCCCCAGATCGTCACCGCGGTGCGCACCGACGCCGGCATCAACTCCCTCAAGGACCTGCGCGGCCGCAAGTGGGCCTACAACTTCGGCGGTTACAACCACGCCCACTACCTGGCGTCGCTGATCAAGGCCGGGCTCACCGAAAAGGACATCAAGCCCGTCCAGTTCGCCGACGGCAACACCTCCGCCGCCGGCTTCAACTCCGGTCAGACCGAGGTCTACTCCGGCCTGCCGGGGCCGATCCTGGAGTCGCTGGACTCGGGCAAGGCCAAGATCCTGCTGACTGAGAAGGACACCGGCGTGCCGGGGCTGCACGTGTGGACCGCCCGCGCCGACGTGCTCGCCGACCCGGTCAAGGACCGCAACCTGCGCGACTTCTTCACCCGGCTGGCGGGCTACTGGGACTGGCACCAGGCCAACCTGCCCACCGTCAAGCAGACCCTCAAGGACGTGCTGAAGCTGTCGGATCGGCGCGCCGAGTTCGAGGCCGGCACCCGCGCCGCCCGCTACCGGCTGCTGGACGAGGAGCTGATCAAGCGGGAGCAGAAGGTCGCCGACGTGCTCTTCGCCGGCAACGCCATCAAGCGGAAGGTGGACGTCACCCTCTCCTACGACCCCCGCTACAACACCGCACAGAAGGCCCAGCCGTTGTATGAGTGACCGAGCCGACGCGTTCTGGGAGCGGCTGGGGCCCGTCCTGGACGCCATCGCCGAAGGCGCGCACGACCGCGACCGGCGGCGCCGCTACGCCACCGAACACCTGGCCGAACTGGGCCGGATCGGGTTCTGGGCGCTGACCGTCCCCCGCGAGTACGGCGGGTTGGGCCTGGGCCCGGACGCGGTCGCCGAGGCGATCATGCGGTTGGCGGCGGTGGACGGCAGCCTCGGCCAGATCCCGCAAAACCACTTCAACACCGTCGATCGCGTGGTGCTGACCGGCACCGAGGAGCAGCGGAGGCGGCACCTGCCCCTGCTGGTCCGCGGCGGTTTTTACGGCAACGCCGCCGCCGAGCCCGGCGACCGCCGGCCCGGCGAGGCCGCCACCACCCTCACCCGCACCGCCGACGGCTGGTCGCTGAGCGGCCGCAAGGTCTATGCCACCGGCGCGCTGCTGGCCGATGTGGTGGCGGTGCTGGCCCGCACCCCGGCCGGGGAGCAGGTCACCGTGCTGGTGCCGCGCGACGCCGAGGGCGTGACCATCAACGACGACTGGGACGGCTTTGGACAGCGCACCACCGCCTCCGGCTCGGCGGTCTTCCAGGACGTGCGCGTCGCCGACCTCGACGTGCTGCCCTGGCCGGACGACCCCCGCCTGGCCTACCGGATCTCCGCGCACGCCCAGCTCATGCACGCCGCGATCGACGCCGGCATCGCCGAGGGCGCGGCGGGGGAGGCGGTCGCCTTGGCCCGCCGCGTTCACGGGGCGCGCGGCAGCGGGGCCGCCCGCTTCACCGAGGACGCGCTCGGCATGGCCGAGCTGGGCGAGCTGCACCTGGCCGCGACCACGGCGCGGCGCATGGTGGAGGCGGCGGCGGTCGAGCTGACCGGCCTGACGGACACCTCGCCCCTGCCGAAGGTGCCGGCCGCCTTCTACGCGGTGATGCAAGCCAAGATCGTCTCCACTCGGGCGGCGCTGCAGGTTGCGCAGGGGCTGTTCGACGTGGGCGGGGCCGGCTCCACCCGCGCCGGGCTCGGCCTGGACCGCTACTGGCGGGACGCCCGCACGCACACGCTGCACGACGCCGTCCGCTGGAAGCCCCACTCGCTCGGCAAGTGGCTGGCCGAAGGACTGGTGGCCGATCCATGGAGTCTGGGCGCCCCGCTGCGGCGCCTCACCGATCTTGTCGATCTGCCGGAACCGAACGGGAGTGACATCCCATGAGCCCCAGGCAACTGCACCTGAACATCAACGTCAACAGCAGCGGGCGGCACCCCGCCTCCTGGCGGGTCCAGCCCGACCCGCTGGGCTTCCTCAAGCCCGAGTACTTCGAGACGATCGGCCGGCTCGCCGAGCGGGGCAAGCTGGATGCGGTCTTCCTCTCCGACGGCTACGACTACGGCGCGCCGCGGGTGTCGCGGCCCTGGCAGTCGCTGGACCCGATCGTCCCGCTGACCGCCATCGCCCGCGTCACCGAGCACGTGGGGCTGGTGGCCACCATCTCGACCACCTTCAACCACCCGGTCAACATCGCCCGCCGCGTCGCCTCGTTGGACCACATCTCCGGTGGGCGCGCCGCCTGGAACGTGGTGGCCTCCCGCGCCGCCTCCACCGCCGCGCTGTTCGGCCTGGAGGCGCTGCCCGACCACGATGTCCGCTACGAGCGGGCCGAGGAGACGGTCGAGGCGGTCAAGGCGCTGTGGGAGGGCTGGGAGGAGGACGCCCTGGTCGCCGACCAGCGCACCGGGCGTTTCGCCGACACCTCCAAGATCCACCCGGTCTCCTACCGGGGCCGGCATGTGACGGTGGAGGGGGTGCTCAACGTGCCCCGCTCCCCGCAGGGCCGGCCGGTGATCTTGCAGGCGGGCGGCTCCCCGCAGGGGGTGGCGCTGGCCGCCCGGCACGCCGATGCGGTCTTCACCGTCAACCACACCCTGGAGGCGGCCAAGGACTTCGCCGGCCGGGTGCGGTCGCTGGCGGCCCGGCACGGCCGGCGTCCGGAGGAGATCTTGATCCTGCCCGGCCTGTTCCCGGTGCTCGGCAGCACCGAGAAAGAGGCGCGCGAGCGCAAGGACTGGCTGGATGAGCTGGCCGGGGAGGAAGAGGAGCTGGTCGGTCTGGCCGCCACGATCGGGCTCGACCCGGCGGATTTGAAGCTGGACGCCGAACTGCCCTGGGAGAAGGTGGAGGCGGTCTCCTCCTTCGGCGGCAGCCAGGGGTTCCGCGCCGCCGTCTTGGAGCTGGCCCGCCGTGAGCGGCTGACCGTCCGCCAGTTGCTCAAGCGCAACCCCTCCGGGCACCGCAGCGTGGTCGGCACGCCCGAACAGGTCGCCGACACCATCGAGGAGTGGTTCTCGGCCGGGGCCGCCGACGGTTTCAACCTCAACGCCGACTTCTTCCCCGACGGCCTGGAGCTGACCGTCGAGCACCTGATCCCCGAGCTGCAGCGCCGGGGCCTGTTCCGCCGCGAGTACGAGTCGGCCACGTTGCGCGGCAATCTCGGGCTGCCGATCCCGGGACGCTGAAGGGACGCCGCGTGGCGCGCTGCGCACCGCCGGGCCAATCTCTATAGTATTCCGACGTGTTTGATAGAGATTTTGGTCTGCCGTTTCCCCCGCCCAGGCCGGAGAACTCCCGCCTGGTGATCGCTCCGCCGCGGGACGCGCCGGGCCACTGGGCGGGGGCGCCCAGCGCCTGCCTGGTGGACGGCGTGATCTACCTGGCCTACCGGCTGCGCCGCCCGGTCGGCGAGGGCCGCGGGTATGCGGTGGTGGTGGCCCGCTCCGACGACGGCGAGCGCTTTGAGACGCTGACGGTCATCGGCAAGGAGCCGATGGACGCCGAGTCGCTGGAGCGCCCCGCCCTGGTGACCACCGAGGACGGGACCTTCCGGCTGTATCTGAGCTGCGCCACCACCGGCACCAAGCACTGGCGGGTGGAGGTGCTGGAGGCCGCCGACCCGGCGCGCTTCGACCCGGTCGCCAGCCGCGTGGTGCTGCCCGGCAGCCGGCTGGTCGGCGTGAAGGACCCGGTGATCCGCCACGACGGGGGCAAGTGGCACCTGTGGGCCTCCTGCCACCCGCTGGCCGACCCCGACGAGGCCGACCAGATGGTCACCGACTACGCCACCAGCGCCAACGGACTGGAGTGGGTCTGGCACGGCACGGTGCTGACCGGCCGCCCCGGCCACTGGGACGCTCGCGGCGCCCGCGTCTCGGCGGTGCTGCAGCACCGGGGGCGCACCATCGCCTTCTACGACGGGCGGGCCAGCGCCGCCGAGAACTACGAAGAGCGCACCGGCCTGGCCGCGGGGCAGGGGTATTCGATGCTGCTGCCGCAGTTCGACGAGCCGGTGGGGGCCTCCCCCCACCCCGGGGGCGGCCTGCGCTACCTGGACGTGCTGCGGATTCCCGGGCAGGGCTGGCGGCTCTACTACGAGGTCACCCGCGCCGACGGCGCGCACGAGCTGCGCACCGAGCTGCACCCGGACTGACTCCGCCGGCCGCGCCGGGGCGGTGCGCCGGGCTCCTCAGACCTTGAGCCAGTCCGAGCAGTCCCAGCCGGTGATCTCCGACACGAGCGCGATGTCGTCTTCGAAGTAGGGCAGCAACTGCGCGCGCTGCTGCGGGGTGGGCGGCCGGCGGGTGCGCGGGTCCCGCTGGAGCAGGGACAAAAAGGGCCGGCGCGCCGTCTTGCGGACGGCCTGCGGCATGTGGGCGCCGATCCGCGCCCCGCCGCGCAGCAGCGCCTGCAACGCCCGGTTGGCGGGGGAGTCGGCCACGTGCCGGGTCACGTTCTCCTTGGGGAGCGCATCCAGCAGTCCCGTCTGCACGCCGAGGAAGGCGCAGATCCGGTCCAGCGTGGCGGCGGGCTCGTCGCGCAGCTCCTCATAGCGCAGCAAGAGCACCTGCTCGCGCGGAAACAGCTTGAACAGGTGCTGCAGTTGCTCGCCGTACCTGCCCAGGTCGATATAGCGCCAAAAGGCCGCCCAGCCGGCCTGCACCCGCCGCTCCTGGGCGGCGCACGCCTCCACCACGTCGCTGATCGGCTCCAGTCCCGCCGCCCACAGGTGCGCCCAGTTGGAGTGGGCGCGTTCCACCGGGTCCCGCAGCACCGCGATCATCCGCACGTCGGGGATCAGCCGCCGGATCCGCACCTGGGCGTCCAGGTCGTGCAGGTAAAAGGGGGTGCTCTCACCCCGCAGCGCACCGGCGGGGGCGGCGTCGAAGAGCGCCTCGTAGTCGGAGCGCCGCCAGATGTGCTCCCGGTAGGTCTGCGCGTCGCCGGGGCCGCCCCGACTGGGCGGCGGCCCGTCGGTCAGGAAGAACTTCGGCTCCTTGACCGGGGACATGAACAGCTGGGGATGACGGGCCAATCCGCTGTGCAGGGCGGTCGTACCGGCCTTGGGGGCACCGATCACCAGGACGTCGGGCAAGAACATACCCGCCTCCCATTGCAGATAAAACCTACCTTCAATATAGGTAATATGGAGAAGGTTCACCAGAGCCGTTTCGTCCGGCCGCGCGGCGCGGCCCCCTCGACGCCGCGCGGCCGGGCCGCTTGACGGGGAACCGTCTTTCAGGGAGAGCGGTGCAGCGCGGTGAGCCGGTCGGCGGTGGCGCGCACGGCCGCCGCCAGCTCCGGCAGCCGGTCGTCGCCGAACCGCACGGCCGGCCCCTGCAGCGCGACGGCCGCGATCGTGCGGTCGGCGTGGTCGCGGACCGGGGCGGCGACGGCGCGCACGCCGACGATGCGCTCTTCGTTGTTCGTGGCATAACCGCGCCGCCGGATCCGCGCCAGCTCCGCCTCCAGCTCGGCGCGGGTGGTGATGGTCGTGGGCGTGAAACGCCGGAACGGCTCGCTCATGGCGACCCGCTGATCCCCGAAGGCCAGCAGCGTCTTGCCCATCGCGCACACGTGGATGGGGTTGCGCGCCCCGGGCTCTTGGTCGTAGCGCAGCGGGTGCGGGGACTGCTCGTGCAGCAGCACCGCCACCTCGTCGCCGACGCGCACCCCCAAACTGACGGCCTCGCCGGTCTTGTCGCGCAGCGCGATCAGCTCCGGATGCATCAGCGTGCTGCCCATGCGCTCCAGCGCGAGCCGGCCGAGGATCGCCACCGACGGCCCGAGGAAGTACCGCTCGGTGACCGGGTCCTGGCCCAGCATGCCCGCCGCGTGCAGGGCGCGGACGATGCGGTGCGCGGTGCTGACGGTCAGGCCCAGCCGGTGGGCGATCTCGGTGACGGTGAGCTGGGCCGCGCTCTCAAAGGAGCGCAGCACGGCGATCGCCCGGTCGACCGCCTGGGTGCCCTGCCGGGGGAGCGCGGCCCGCTCGCCGTGACCAGCGGCGTCCGTCATGAGGATGATCTTCCGGTGTCGCCGCACTCCTGCTGCGCCTGCGGCGGCACCTCCACGGGCGCCCACAGGCTCGGCAAATTGACCACGATGCCCTCCTGCGTGCTGCGGGCGATCACGACGACCGCCTCCTCGTCCGGAGAAGGATTCTCCTCCCGGTGCGGCACGTACGGCGGCACGAAGATGTAGTCGCCGGGCGAGGTCTCGATCCGCACCTCCTCCTCGCCCTCGGCGAACACGAACACCGGGTGGCCGGAGACGACGTAGATCGCCGTCTCGGCCTCGCCGTGGTGGTGGTCGCCGGAGCTGGTGACGGGGGCGACATGGGTGCGTCCCATCCACAGCCGCCGCGATCCGACGGTCTTGCCGGAGATCGCCTCGAACCGCCGCATCCCCGAGGTCTGCGCGGTGTCGGAGGTCAGCTCGCCGGCGCGGATGTGCTCCAGCTTGCGGTGCCAGGCGGCGTTGCCCGCGGCGGTCCGGTCGGCCTGGGGTGCTCGGTCGGTCATGTCTCAACCCTCACGTTCTCGACTATCTTGACCAATCTTATAGGGATTATTACAGTGCGGGACACAGGTCCTGCAATGTGGAATGCCCAGGGAGGGCAGATGACCGTCGAGTTCATCGGCATGATCCGGACCGCCGACACCTCCGAGATCCGGCCCCGCACCGGCCCGGCCGTCGACCCCGACTACACGCGCCGCTTCGCCCAGGCCCACGAAGAGGCCGGGTTCGACCGGGTGCTGATCGGCTACCACTCCTGGGACGCCGACGGCTTCGCGGTGGCGGCCCACGCGGCGGCCCACACCGAACGGCTGGGCATCCTGCTGGCCCACCGTCCCGGCTTCGTCGCCCCCACCCTGGCGGCGCGCAAGTTCGCCACGCTCGACCAGTTCATCGGCGGCCGGCTGGCGGTGCACATCATCACCGGGGCCAGCGCGACCGAACAGCGCCGCGACGGCGACTACCTGGACAAAAGCGACCGCTACCGCCGCACCGACGAATACCTCGACATCCTCAAGCGCATCTGGGCCGCCGAGGAGCCGATCGACCACGAGGGCGAGTTCTACCGCTTCGAAGGCGCCTACTCGGAGGTCAAGCCGGTGAACGGACGGCTGCCGATCTACTTCGGCGGCTCCTCCCAGGACGCCTACCGGGTGGGCGGCAAGCACGCCGACACCTACGCCCTGTGGGGCGAGCCGCTGGCCGAGACCGCCGAGCAGATCGCCTCGGTCAAGGCCCAGGCCGCCGCCCACGGCCGCGACCCCGACCAGATCGGCATCTCGGTGTCCTTCCGTCCCATCCTCGGCCGCACCGACGAAGAGGCCTGGGAACGGGCGCACCGCATCCTGGACACCATCAAATCCACCAACGGCACCCAGCTGTACTTCCCGCCGAACGAACGGGGCGTCGGCTCCCAGCGGCTGCTGGCCGCCGCCGAAAAGGGCGAAAAGCACGACCGCGCGCTGTGGACGCCCACCGCCAAGGCCACCGGAGCGGCGGGCAACTCCACGGCGCTGGTCGGCAGCCCCGAGACCGTGGCCCAGGCGCTGCTGGACTACATCGACATCGGCGTCACCACCATCCTCATCCGCGGCTATGAGCCGCTGGAGGACGCCGTCGACTACGGCAAGCACCTGCTGCCGCTGGTGCGCGCCGAGCTGGCGCGCCGCCAGGTGCCCGCGCAGGCCGGCGGCCGGCCCGCGTGACCGGCGGAGGGATGCCGATGCTCAGCCGACCGCTTTCCCGCCGGTCCGCGCTGCGGCAGGGCGCCGCCGCGCTGGGCGCGCTCGCACTGGCGGCCGTCACCGCCGGCTGCGGCGCGTCCGGTGCGGCCGGCTCCTCCGGCGACGTGGTGCTGCGGGTCGGCGACCAGACCGGCATGACGCGTTCGAGGCTGGAGGCGGCGGGGCTGCTGAAGAACCTGCCCTACAAGATCGAATGGTTCCGCTTCGCGGCCGCCGCCGACCTGCACGAGGCGCTGCGCGCGAACGCGGTGGACATCGGGGGAGCCGCCGACTCGCCCACGGTCGCGGCGATCGCCGCCGGATCGAAGATCAAGGTCGTGGCGGCCTGGAGCAACAGCGGCGCGGGAAGCTACATCCTGGTCCCCAAAGACAGCCCCATCCGCACCTTCGCCGACCTGGCGGGCAAGCGGATCTCCCCCTCCACCCGCGGCAGCATCGCCCACTACCTGGTGCTCGGCGCGCTGCGCCGGGCCGGGCTGAGCGCCTCGGACGCCGAGCTGAACTTCCTGACCCCCGCCGAGGCCTACGGCGCCTTCTCCACCGGCAAGCTCGACGCCTGGGGCACCTGGGGGGTGTACGCGGCCCGGGCCCGCGGCCGGCTCGGCGCCCGCGTGCTGACCACCGGCCGGGGACTGACCTCCGGCCTGTATGTGATGAGCGCGACCGAACGGGCGCTGGCCGACGCCGGCAAACGCGAGGCGATCGTGGACTTCAACAACCGCGTCCACCAGGGCTTTGCCTGGGCGGAACGGAAACCGGACGACTTCATCGCCTGGTACGCCGACTTCACCAAGCAGAGCACGGAGATCGCCGCCCAGGTCCAGCCGGAAGAGGCGGCCTACCGGCGGGTCGCCGTGGACGACCGGCTCGCCGACCAGCTCCAACAGACCTTCGACACCTGGGTCGAGGCCGGGGTGCTCCAGGGACGGCTGGACCTCGGTTCCTACGTGCACGACCTGGAGGGATCATGACCTCGCCCGCCACCTCCGCCGCGTCGGCCCCCGCCCGGCCGGCCCCGGCGATCACCACCGACACCGCACCGCCCCGCAGATTCCGCTTCCCCTACCGGACGGTCTCCTGGGCCACCCCGTTCGCCCTGATCCTCCTATGGGAGGCCGCCGCCCGGGCCGGGCTGCTGTCGGCCCAGGTGCTGCCGGCCCCCAGCAGCGTGGTGGCCACCGCCGTCCACCTGACCGCCAGCGGCGAGCTGCCCCAGCACCTGCTGGCCAGCCTGCGCCGGGCCGCGCTGGGCTTCGTCATCGGCGCCGCCATCGGGCTGACCCTGGGCGTGGCCGTGGGGCTGTCCCGCATCGCCGAGGCGTTCATCGACCGCAGCGTCCAGATGATCCGCGCCATCCCGTTCCTGGCGATCCTGCCGCTGGTGATCGTCTGGTTCGGGGTGGGGGAGGCCGGAAAGATCTTCCTGATCGCCAAGGGCAGCGCCTTCCCCCTCTACCTGAACACCGTGCTGGGCATCCGCCAGATCGACACCAAACTCCTGGAGATGGGCCAGACCGTCGGCCTGAGCCGCGCCGCGCGCATCCGCACGCTGATCCTGCCCGGGGCGCTGCCGTCCATCCTCGGCGGGCTGCGCATGTCGCTGACCTACGCCTGGCTGGCCCTGGTGATCGCCGAGACCGTCGGCGCGATGGCCGGCATCGGCTTCCTGGCCACCAACGCCCGCGAATTCCTCCAAGTGGACGTGATCGTGCTGGTGGTGGTGCTGTATGCGGGCATCGGCATCGCCTGCGACCTGCTCGCCCGGCTCCTGGAACGCCGGCTGCTGAGCTGGCACCCCTCATACGCCCGCCTCACCGTCTGACCCTGCACCACCTTCGCGGCCCCTCGAACGCAAGGAACACCTCATGACGACCCACGGACGGATCACCCGCCGCTCCCTGCTGGCCGCCGGCGGCCTGGGCGCGCTGGCCGCGCTGACCGGCTGCTCCTCGTCCTCCGCCGGCTCGCCCACCAAGGTCCGCCTGACCCACGGCCCCATCTCCGTGCCCAAGATCCGCGGCGAGCTGGACCGCACCCTCAAGGCCCAGGGCGTCACGGTGGAGTGGATCGGCCCGTTCCCCAACCACGCCCCCACCCTGCAGGCCGTGGCCACCGGCACCGCCGACTTCAGCTTCGGCGGCAGCAGCACCCCCGCCGACCAGGCCATCTTGTCCGGCGCCGACCTGGTGTACGTGGCCTGGGCGGTCTCCAACCCCCGCACCACGGCGATCCTGGCCCGCCCCGGCTCCGGCATCGAGAAGGTCGCCGACCTGGCCGGCCGCACGGTCGCCGTCAACAAGGCCGGACTGGGGGAGTTCCTGCTGGTCGCGGCGCTGGAGAAATACAAGGTGCCGCGCGAGCAGGTCAAAGTGCTCTACATGAACCCGCCGGAGGCCTCCGCCGCGTTCGCCTCCGGCAAGATCGACGCCTGGTCGATCTGGCAGGGCTTCCGGGAGATCGCCGAGGTCAACTACGGCGCCAAGCCCATCTTCATCGAGGGCGAGGAGCTGGACCGCCAGATCGACTTCCGCACCTACCTGGTGCGGCGCGAGTACGCCGAAAAGCACCCCGACCTCATCCGCAAGGTCATCAAGGCCTACCAGGCCGACACCGAGTGGCAGAACGCCAACTACCGCAAGGCCATCGAGCTGGGCAACGCCGTCTCCAAATACCCCCCGGCCGTGATCGACAAGATCGTCTCCCACGCGGTCAAGGAGAAGCTGTCCTTCATCGACGATGAGGGGATCCGCCAGCTGCAGTACGGCGCCGACTGGCTGACCGAACGCGGCATCCTCACCGGCAAGATCAACATCGCCGACCACGCCGTCAAGCTATGACCGGCCAGGACCTGGAGCTGACCGCCGACGTGCTGGTCATCGGCGGCGGCCTGGCGGCCACCTGGGCGGCGCTCGCCGCCGCCCAGGCCGGCGGGCGGGTCGTGCTCGTGGACAAGGGCTACTGCGGCACCAGCGGCGTCACCGCCACCGCCGGCGTCACCCACTGGTTCGTCCCGCCGGAGCGGCACCACCGCGCGGTGGCCGAACGCCACGCCGACGCGGCCGGGCTGGCCGACCCGCAGTGGGCGCTGCGGGTGCTGCGCACCACCTGGGAACGGCTGCCGCTGCTGGACCGCCACTACCCGTTCCCCACCGCGGACGGCGCCGTGGACCGCACCCAGAACGTGCGGGGCCCTGAGTACCTGCGCGCCATGCGCGGCCTGGTGCACCGGGCGGGCGTGCGCATCCTCGACCACCACCCGGCGCTGGAGCTGCTGCTGCACTCCGATGGGTCGGTCGCCGGCGCCGCCGGGGTCCGCCGCCAGGCCGGCGGACGCTGGACGGTGCGCGCCGGGGCGGTGGTGCTGGCCACCGGCGGCACCGCCTTCCGCTCCCACCTGCTGGGCTCGCGCGGCAACACCGGCGACGGGCACCTGATGGCCGCCGAGGCCGGCGCGGTGCTGTCGGGCATGGAGTTCTCCAACTACTACACGCTCGCCCCGGCCTACTCGACCATGGCCCGCTCGATGTCATACCTGTTCGGCACCTACTTCGACGCCGACGGCCGGGAGATCGAGCTGCCCGCGGGCGCCGACCGCATCCGCATCCTGGGCCGGGCGATGCTGCGCGGCCCGGTCTACGCCCGCCTCGACAAGGCCCCCCACTGGGTCCGCCGCAAGATCAACGTGGTGCAGCCCAACTTCCTGCTGCCCTTTGCCCGCCGCGGCATCGACCCCTACACCGACCTGTTCCCGGTGACGCTGCTGGGGGAGGGCACCATCCGCGGCGTCGGCGGCCTGGCGCTGGCCGATGAGGACTGCCAGACGCACGTGCCGGGGCTGTTCGCCGCCGGGGACGTGGCCAGCCGCGAACTCATCGTCGGCGCCGTCTCCGGCGGTGGATCCCCCAACTCCGCCTGGGCGGTCTCCTCGGGCACCTGGGCGGGCCGCGCCGCCGTCCGGCACGCCCGCACGGTGCGCGCCCGCACCGGCCCGGTCCGCCCCGCCGGACAGGCCGGGATCCGCCCGGCCCGCCACGCCGCCCCCTGCGACGCAGAGGCCGTGACCGCCATGGTGCGCGAGGAGCTGAACGCCTACGACAAGAACATGTTCCGCACCCGGCAGGGCCTGCTGCGCTCGGCGGACCTGCTGGAGGACGCCTGGCGGCAGATCAGCGACCACCTCACCGGCTCCGGCCGGCAGGCGCTGCGCGCCCGGGAGACCGCCGCGCTGGTCGCCATGGGCCGCTGGGTGAAGGCCGCCGCGCTGCACCGCACCGAATCGCGCGGCATGCACTGGCGCACCGACCACCCCCGCACCGACCCCGCCCAGACCCGCCGCATCACCGTCGGCGGCCTGGACCGGGTGTGGGTGGACCACCCGCGGACGCGGGAGGAGATCGCATGATCGAGCTGGTGATCGCTTCGCGCTGCATCCAGTGCGACAAGTGCGTGCAGGTCTGCCCGATGGACGTGTTCGACGCCGTGCCCGGCGGCGTCCCGGTCATCGCCCGGCAGAGCGACTGCCAGACCTGCTTCATGTGCGAGCTGTACTGCCCGGCGGACGCCCTGTACGTCGACCCCGACTGCCACGGGCCCGTCCCGGTGGACGAGGCGCGGATCCTCGCCACCGACTGGCCCGAGCAGTACCGGCGCGACTCCGGCTGGGGCAGGGCCCGCCGCACCCACCGCAACGAAAGCTGGCGGATGGGGGAGATCTTCGCCACCGCCTACCGCATCCTCGGCGAGGAACGGCCGTGACCTGGTCGCCCACGACCTCCCACTGGGGCGCCTACCTGGCCCGGCGGACCGCCGCCGGCGCGCTGGAGGTGCGGCCGCACCCCGAAGACCCCGCCCCCTCGCCGCTGCTGGGCAACGTCCCCGACGGCGTGCACCACCCCACCCGGGTCCGCGCGCCCGCGGTGCGCCGGGGCTGGCTGGAAGACGGCCCCGGCCCCGCGCGCCGGCGCGGACGCGAAGAGTTCATCGAGCTCGACTGGGACCACGCGCTGGACCTGGTGGCCGGGGAGCTGGACCGGGTGCGGCGCGAGCACGGCAACGAGGCGATCTTCGGCGGCTCCTACGGCTGGGCCGGCGCGGGCCGCTTCCACCACGCCCAAAGCCAGCTGCACCGGTTCCTGAACACGATCGGCGGCTACACCTCCTCCCGCAACTCCTACAGCCTCGGCGCCTCCCTCGTCCTGCTGCCGCACGTGGTGGGGGACGCCGACGCGGTGCTGCGCCGCGCCTCCACCTGGCCGACGATCGCCGAGCACACCGACCTGCTGGTGGCCTTCGGCGGGCTGCCCGGCAAGAACGTGTCGGTCACGCCCGGGGGAGTGACCCGCCACGCCATGGCGGCCGCCCTGCGGAACTTCGGCGAAAGCGGCCTGGAGGTGGTCTCCATCAGCCCGCTGCGCGACGACGCCCCGCCGCGGTTCTGGGGACGCTGGTGGCCGATCCGCCCGGGCACCGACGTGGCGCTCATGCTGGGCCTGGCGCACACCCTGCTGGTCGAAGACCGCCACGACCGGGCGTTCCTGGACCGCTACTGCACCGGTTTCGAGGTCTTCGAACGCTATCTGCTGGGGGAGGGGGACGGCACTCCCAAGGACGCCCGCTGGGCCGCCGGCATCTGCGGCATCCCCGCCACCGACATCCGCGCCCTGGCCCGGCGGATGACCGAGGGCCGCACGCTGATCACCGTCACCTGGTCGCTGCAGCGCACCGAGCACGGCGAGCAGCCGGTGTGGGCGGCCCTGGCGCTGGCGGCGATGCTCGGCCAGATCGGCCTGCCCGGCGGCGGCTTCGGCCACGGCTACGGCTCCATCGGGGACGTCGGCGACCCCGGCCCGCTGCTGCGCCTGCCCACGCTGCCGCAGGGGCGCAACCCGGTCGCCACGTTCATCCCGGTCGCCCGCATCGCCGACATGCTGCTGCACCCCGGCCGCGCCTACGACTACAACGGCCGCCGCCTGACCTACCCCGACATCCGCCTGGTGTACTGGGCCGGCGGCAACCCCTTCCACCACCACCAGGACCTGGCCAGGCTGCGCCGTGCCTTCGGCCGCCCGGACACGATCGTGGTCCACGAGCCGTACTGGACGGCGACCGCCCGGCACGCCGACATCGTCCTGCCGGTCACCACCCCGCTGGAGCGGGAGGACATCGGCGGCGGGCGCCGCGACACCCACCTGATCGCCATGCATCGGGTCCTGCCGCCGCATGAGCAGGCCCGCGACGACTATGCGATCTTCGCGGCGCTGGCCGGCCGGCTCGGCGTGGCCGAGGCGTTCACCGAGGGCCGCACCCCCCGCCAGTGGCTGGAGCACCTTTACCGGACCTGGCGGGAGGAGCTGCGCGCCCAGGGCCACGACGTGCCCGCTTTCGAGGAGTTCTGGGCGGCCGGGCAGTACCGGCTGCCGCCCGGCCCGGAGCATGTCACGCTGCTGGCGGACTTCCGCGCCGATCCCGAAAGGCACCCGCTGCCCACGCCCAGCGGCCGGATCGAGATCTTCTCCTCGGTGATCGCCGGTTTCGGCTACCCGGACTGCCCCGGCCACCCGGCCTGGCTGCCCCCGGCGGAACGGCCGGACCGCCGGCACCCGCTGTACCTGATCGCCAACCAGCCCGGCACCCGCCTGCACGGCCAAGGCGACATCGGCGCCGTCAGCCGGGCCGCCAAGATCGCCGGACGGGAGCCGCTGCGCATCCATCCCGACGACGCCCGCGAGCGCGGCATCGCCGACGGCGACATCGTGCGGGTCTTCAACGACCGCGGCGCCTGCCTGGCCGGGGCCCGCCTCAGCGAGGAGGTCATGCCGGGCGTCGTTCAACTGGCCACCGGCGCCTGGTTCGACCCGGTGGACGACCCGGACCGGCCCGGCGGCGTGCTGTGCGTCCACGGCAACCCCAACGTGCTCACCGCCGACCGCCCCACCTCACGCCTGGCGCAGGGATGCACCGGCCAGCACGCGCTGGTCCAGGTCGAACGCCACACCGGCCCGCTGCCGCCGCTGCGTCACCCGTCCCCGCCGCCGCTGCGCCCTTTGAGATCACAGGAGGACACCCCGTGACCGCTGACATCGAAACCGCCGCCCGGCCCGTCACCGAGCGGGCGGACTTCGCCGACGTGGTGGCCGCGATCGCCGCGCGGGCCGCCGAGCACGATCGCGACGCGTCCTTTCCGCACGAGGCGTTCACCGAGCTGCACCGCGTCGGGGTGCTCAATTTGACCGTCCCGGCCGAGCTGGGCGGGGGCGGCGCCACGCTGGCCGAGACGGTCGAGGTGATCAGGGCGGTCGGCGCCGCCGACCCGTCGGTGGCGCTGGTGCTGGCCATGCACCTGATCGCGCACGCCGGGCTGGGCCGGCCGGACAACCCCTGGCCCAAGGAGGTGCGCCGCAGGGTGCAGCGCAGCTCGCTGGCGGGCGTGGCGCTGATCAACGCGCTGCGGGTGGAGCCGGAGCTGGGCACCCCCGCCCGGGGCGGGCTGCCGGCCACGGTCGCCGAGCGCACCGACGACGGCTGGGTGCTGCGCGGCCACAAGATCTACTCCACCGGCGCCCCGGGCCTGCGCTGGATGCTGGTGTGGGCCCGCACCGGCGACCCCGAGCCGCTGGTCGGGGCGTTCCTGGTGCCCGCCGGCGTCCCCGGCTACCGGATCGAGCCGACCTGGGACCATTTGGGCATGCGGGCCACCCGCAGCGACGATGTGATCTTCGAGGGGGTGCGCATCCCCGCCGAGTACGCGGTGGACGTGCAGCCGGCGGCCCGGGCGCGGCCCGACGCCCGGGTCACCGCCTGGAACACCCTGCTGATCAGCGCGATCTACGACGGGGTGGCCCGCGCGGCGCGCGACTGGCTGGTGGGTTACCTCAACGAGCGCACCCCGGCCAATCTGGGCCGGCCGCTGGCCACGCTGCCGCGTTTCCAGACCGCCGTCGGCCGGATCGAGGCGCTGCTGCTGGCCAACGACACGCTGCTGCAAAGCGCCGCGCGGCAGGCCGACGCGGGCGGCGCTCCCGATGTCGGGCTGGTCAAGCACCTGGTGACCGGCAACGCCGTGCAGGCCGTCGAGCTGGGCATCGGGCTGATCGGCAACCCGGGCCTGTCGCGGCGCAACCCCATCGAGCGGCACTACCGCAACGTGCTGTGCAGCCGCATTCACACTCCCCAGGACGACACCGTGCTGATCGCCGCGGGCACGGCGGCGCTGGCCGGGTGAGTCCTGTCGCGCAAAGGCTTTCCCGAGGCCGGTGCCGTGTTCCGGTGGACGGCATGCCGTTCGCCGAAGCGGTGCCGGCCCTTTTGCGTGATGTGACCTCGTCCTGATAGGTGAATCACTCGTCGGGGAGCCCGGTGTGCCGTACGGTGGCCCTGGATGGACGAGCCGAGCCTCCGGCAATAACCTACTTTTCAGGGTGGATTTAGTGCTGATGGTGTTCGTCCCGCAGGCCGGTCCCCAGTAGCGGGAGCGGGCCATGGGATGCCGCGATCGGCGTGCGGAGGGGTGCACCATGATCGACGGGCTCTGGTACACCTGCTGTCCGATGCCCACCGCGACGGCGCTGGCCGCGCGGGCGGGCCTGCTGGAGGCCGAGTTCGGTCACGGTGAGCCCCCGCTGCGCCGCCTGCAGGACACCGCCGGCCGCCGGCTGCTCACCCACCACTTCGAGCACGGGCTGGCGGGCCTGATCCGCGAAGGCGGCAACGTCTCCGCCCTGTGGGCCCGCGCCCGGGGCGCCCCCACCCGCCTGGTGGCCTTGGCGTGGGGACGGCAGTACCAGGCGGTGCTGGCCCGTCCGGACTCGGGCATCACCGCCCCGGCGGACCTGGCCGGACGCACCGTCGGCGTGCCCTGCTCCCCGGGCCGGCGGGTGGACGTGCCGGCCGCGGCGGCGCTGCGCGGCTTCGAACGCGCCCTGCACACGGCCGGGCTGGGCCTGGCGGACGTGCACGTGCTGACGATCCCCGACTGCAGCGACGAGATCACGGCGACCGGCCTGACCGCCGAAGACCACCGCTCCGTCGCCGCCGCCCTGGCCACCGGCACCGTCGACGCCATCTGGGTGCGAGGGCAGGCCGGCGAGGCGGTGCGGGACGCCCTGGGCGCGGTCGAGGTCGCCGCGCTCGGCGACCACCCCGACCCGTTCGTGCGCGCCGGTGACGGCACTCCGATCCTCATCACCGTGCACGCCGACCTGCTGGAGGAACGACCGGACCTGGTGATCCGCTACCTGGCGGTGCTGCTGCGCGCCACCCGCCGCTGCGGAGAGACGGGCCGCGCCCTGGAACCCGGCCTGGACGGCGACCGGCTGGCCGTGCTCGCCGAGCAGAGCGCCTTTTTGGAACTGCACGGCTTCATCGACGGGCATGTGGACCTGGGCACCTGGGCCGACCCCCGCCCGCTGCAGTGCGCCGGGGAACTGGCCGCCGACCCCCGGCCCACCATCCCCCGGCAGCGCAACCGGCGCTGAGCACGCCCGGCCGAGGCACCGGCTCGCCCGGACCGGACCGGCGTCCTCGGATCGTTCGGCCCGGCACCGGGATCATCCGCCCATGACCGGCAGCGTGATCCACGAGGGCCGCTCGGCGTCGCAGAAGACGGTCTGCTCGGCCCGCTTGGTCGCCGGGTTGCGGTCGAAACACGGGAAGTCGGAGGAGGCGACCTCCAGCCGGATCCGGTGCCCGGCCCGGAAGACCTGGCTGGTGGCCGCCAGGTCGATCTCGTGCCGCAGCTTGCCGCCGCCGGAGCGCACGATGCCGTCGATCACGCTCATCGCCCGGCCGTCGGGGTGCACGTCCACCAGCTTGGCCGTCCAGTCGCCGCCGCCGCTCGCCGAGGTCGCCGCGTGCAGCACCACTGTGATCGGCCCGGTGACCTCCACGTCCCGTTCCAGTACCGGCGTGGTGAAGCGCACCACGTCCGCGCGTTCCTCCACCGCCCGCTGGTCGCGGGGGCCGACGTTGACCGGTCGGGCAGCAGCAGCGGCCCGCCGCAGGTGGGCACCGGGTCGTCCGGGTCGTGCACGAACCGGTACGGCTCGGCGCCGGTCACCGGCGCCCGCGGCGACAGCAGCCCGCCGGGGTGCAGGTAGTAGCGGACGGACCCGGCCCCGGGCGGCGGCCACGATGCGGCCTCCCGCCAGGTGTTGGCGCCCATGGTGAAGTACTTGACCTTCGGCCCGTCGGTGCGCCCGGTCAAAAAGGCGATCTGCTCGGCCTCCAGCATCACTGCCTGCGCCGAGGCCCCGAAGCCGAAGTTGAGCTCCCCGACCCCGCTCTCTTGGGACAGGTGCGTCCACGGCCCGACGATCAGCCGTCCGCCGGGGATGCGCCGGAAGTTCTCCAAGGTGCCGCGCAGGAACACATCGAACCACCCGGCGATGTGCAGCACCGGCACCTCGATCCGGTCATGGCGCAGGGTTTCGGCCGGCTCCGTCCAGTATGCGTCCCGCTCGGGGTGGTCCACCCAGTCCCGCCAGAAGGGGAATGCCTGCGACACCCCGGGGACGTCCCGGATCGGCAGCGTCCGCAAGGCGGCATCGGGATCGGCCAGCACCGGCAGCAGCACCCCGAGCCGGCCGGAGGCGTCCTGCCCGCCCGCCATCGCGTGCAGCGCCCCGAGCATCCCCTGCAGGCTGCCCCAGTGGAACGCCGAGCCCAGCGCGAACGCACCCCCGTGGTACTTGAGCCCGTCATAGAAATCGTGCGGAGTCATCGAGGCCACCACGGCCTTCAACGCCGCGGGCCGCTGGGCGGCCAGCTGCAGCGCGCACCCGGCCAGATACGAGGTGCCCGCGGCCACCACCTCGCCGTTGGACCAGGGCTGGGCGGCGATCCACGCGACGGTGTCCACCCCGTCGCGCCCCTCGTCCACCCACGGGGTGAACTCCCCGTCACTGCTGCCCCGCCCCCGGCAGTGCTGCAGCACCACCGCAAGCCCCGCCCGCAGGTACGGGACGACCGGCACGCGCCGGAACAACGGCTCCCCGTAGGGGTTGCGCACCAGCACCGTGCGGTACGGGCCACCCTCGGCGGGCCGGTGCACATCGGCGCGCAGGATCGTGCCGTCGCGCATCTCGATCGGCTGATCGAGCACCGTGGTGACCGGCACGGCGGGACGGTTTAGCTTGGCCACGGGCGCTGCCTCCTTGAGGGGCGGGATCAGGGCAGGGGAAGGCGTCGTAGACGACCGCGTCCGGCTCGCGCCGCCCGGTACCGGCCGTCAGGATATGGCTCAACCGCACGTAATCAGGAGAACCGGTCTCGAACCGGGTGAACGATCAAAAGCAGTACTCGGCCGGATTGGTCTCTTCCCCTGCGGCGCCCTCCGCCGACCTGCCTTCAAGCCTGTGACGGACGAGATCGGCCGGGCGACCCGCAGGAGTCCTTGCCGGTCGGTCGTCGTACGGTTTCAGGACGCGCAGAAGATCAGAGCCGGTCGACGAAGCCTGGCGCACCTGCCGGAGAACTCCATCCCCGCTTGTCGATGGCGATCATCAGGATCTTTTCGATCATGCCGCCAGGATGGCGGCCAGGCTCCTTGCCTCGCCCACTGCCCGACATCGGCCCTCCTTTTTCACGCCTGCGGGCACTCATGTCGAAGGTGTGTTCCCCAGGATCTGTGTTTCGAAGGAGGGGGCCGAATCGTCATCGGATGGTTTCAGGCCGTCATCGCCGTCATGGCGTTCAAAAGCCTTCGGCCGGCCCCGTTCCCGGAGCTTGAGCAGGTCCCTCAAAAGCCCTGATGATCGCTGCCTCATCACCTGTAACCTGAAACCCGCACTCGGACACCGGCAGCGGTGTGCGACATCGCTCCCGATGGACCGGCATGTGAAGGCGGAACCCCGGAAACGCCCGGAAAGCAACCAGTGCGCAACCCGATGGCCGCCCGGTCGGGAAGGTTTGCTTACCACCATGGGGCTGAAGCCGAACGGTGGAGCGATGCGGCGGGTGCGGGACTGCCGGCAGCGGTCGCGGCATGGCATGGGGGGGCCGGTGGAGACCGCATCGCCGCGCCCTTCCCGGGACCGCCGCCACCGGGGCGCGGCGGTCCCGGGACGCCGGATCGAGGCGGTTCCGGCCACGGCCCGGATGGGATTCGTTGAAACCGCCAGGCGAGGCTCATCCATTCCGGTCGAGCAGCCGCACCACCGCCTCGGCGTCACGCCTGGAACGCGTGATCAGGTGCAGGTCCCAGTGCCCGCTGCGGCCGCCGATCTCTCGCTCCAGCGCAGCCCACAGATAACCGAAACTCACCGCTGGATCGAGCCCGCCCCGGCCGGCGCCGAAAAGCGGGAAGGCGATCGACCGCAGTGGTGGATCGAAGCGCTCCCGTTCCTGCTCGGCCAGATGAAAGACGTTGCGGACGGCCCGGGCCACGGCCTCGGGGGTGATGTCGTATGCGTCTCCGCCCATGCGGGGGACGGCGACCGCCGCGTGGTAGAGCCGTCGCACTCCCGCCCGGGCCATCTCCCCTGGGGTGGTCGGAGCGACGGTGCCCGCCGCCACCGGCAGGCCGAACCGGCCGTGCTTGCGCATCCACTGGGTCAGCTCCCGCTGGATCACATCGTCGAGGATCTCGCCGGTCTCGCTGATGCGGGCGGCGGCCCGGCGCAGTGCGGCCGACAACGAGCTCCGGAAGAGTTTGGAGATCTCCAGGTAGACGTTCTCCGAGGAGACGATCACATCGACTCCCCGGACCATCTCCACCGGCATGAAGTGCAGCGTCACGGGCAGCTCGGGACCGCCGAGCCGCAGTTCTCGAGGGCCGTCGGGCAACGCGGGAGCAGACGGCGGTGCAGAGCGTGCCGATTCGTTCGTTTTGCAGAGTTTGAGGATGGATTCTGCAACTTGCTCCACGATGAGCTGTTCGTGGTGCTTGCGGAAGCGTTCGGTGCTGACCCCATAAATGGCGGCGGCTCTTTTCCGGCGTTCTCCGACGGGCCAGTCGCGGGTGCCGGACACCAGTCCGAAGGTGTAGCCGGCCGCCTCGGAGAGGTCTCCGCCCAGGTCGGCGACTGCTTTGCGCAAGATGTCCTCAAGTGTGGCGGTCCGGTACATGCTGCCAGAGGCCGGATCGCCGTCTCCGCACAAGGCCGCCGCCGTCTCCAGGGCGGGCAACGAGGTTTGCCGCAGGCGCGCCAGTCCTCGTTCGCGCAATTTCTTCAGATCGGCAGTCAGCAGCTCGTAGGCGGGGGGCTCCATGGCCTCCAGGATGCCATCCCCATCGGTGCTTCGGTGGCGGTGCGGAAGCAGCGAAATAACCGTGCTGAAACTCGACGTAATCGAGGAGTTCCTCCATGGCGAGCGAACCTGTGACGACCGAGGAACAGACCACGCAGATCGCTGAGCCCGCGGAATCCGGTCCTGCAAAAGACAGCTTTCCGGACACGCTTGCCGAGCGGCTGGCGGCGCTCGAGAAAACGGTGACGGAGTTCCACCGCCGCTCAGCGCACCGGGAGGCGGTGATCGACCGGCTCCATGAGGAGAACCAGCGGCTGCGCAATGGTCTGCACCGCGCCATCCTGGAGCCGGTCGTCAGTGACCTGATCAGGCTGTACGACTCGCTGCGGCGGGAGGCTGCGCGGCCGGCCGATGAGGCCTTCGGCCGGCTGCTGGACAGCTTTGCCGACGATGTGCTGCTGATCTTGGACCGCTGCGGTTTCGAGGAGTTCACCGCCCGTCCCGGAGACCCCTTCGAACCGGGAAAGCACGCCGCGGTGTCGGTGCTGCCGGTCGAGGACGAGGCGCTGGACAACACCGTGGCCGAGGTCGTGGCGTCGGGCTTCCTGGAGCGCGAGACAGGCCGGGTCCGCCGTCCCGTCCGGGCTCGTTTTCACCAGTTCCGCGGTTCTGAGAAGGCGGCCTCCTCCACCGTTCCCTCCACACTGGAACACTCCGGACAAAACTTGAAAGAGCGGGAAGAATGACGACTTTCGGCATCGACCTCGGCACCACCTATTCGTGCATCGCCTACATCGATGAAACCGGGCGCCCGGTCGTCGCCAAGAACATGGTCGGGCAGGACACCACTCCCTCGGTGGTGTACTTCGAGACCCCCGACAACGTCGTCGTCGGCCAGGACGCCAAGGCCTCGGCGAAGCTCTTCCCCGATCAGGTGGTCTCCCTGATCAAACGGCAGATGGGCAAGCAGTTCGAGATGGACTTCCACGGGGTCAAGCACACCCCGGAGACGATCTCGGCGCTCATCTTGAAGGAACTGGCCCGCGCCGCCTCCGAGTACGTCCACCAGGAGGTGCGCGACGTCGTCATCACCGTGCCCGCCTATTTCGGCGTGGCCGAACGGGAGGCCACCCGCAACGCCGGCAAGATCGCCGGCTTGAACGTGCTCAACCTGATCCCCGAGCCGGTGGCGGCGGCCCTCCACTACGGGACGCTGACTGCCGAGGGCGACGCCACGATCCTGGTGTACGACTTGGGCGGCGGCACTTTCGACACCACGGTCGTCCGGATGCAGGGCGGCGACGTCCAGGTGGTGTGCACCGACGGCGACCACCGGCTGGGCGGTGCCGACTGGGACGAGCGGATCGCCGACTACCTGCTGCAGGGATTCCTGGACGCCAACCTCGGCTCGGAAGCCGCCGACAACGAGGACTTCCTGCAGGAGCTGGCGCTCGCCGCCGAGGACATGAAGAAGGCGCTCAGCACCACCCGCTCGCGGCGTCACAACATGCGCTTCGGCGGCGCCACCGCCCAGGTCGAACTGACCCGCGAGAAGTTCGAAGAACTCACCGAGGACCTGCTGACCAGGACCTTCGACATCACCGAGCGCACCATCGAGCAGGCCGGCGCCCAGGGCGTCACCTCCTTCGACGAGGTGCTGCTGGTCGGCGGGTCGACGCGGATGCCCGCGGTGGCCGAAGGGCTGCGCAAACGCTTCGGCTTCGAACCAAAGCTGCACGACCCCGACCTGGCCGTCGCCAAAGGGGCGGCCCAGTTCGCCCTCATCGAGTCGATCAAGATCCGGCTGCCCGGCGAGGAAGGGGGGACGGCCGCCCCCTCCGAGGAGGCCGTCGCCCAGGTGGCCGAGCGCATCGGGATGGAGCCGGAGAAGGTGCGCCGCCTGGTCGGCCGGCGGGTCGCCGCCGTCGTGCCCCGCGCCTTCGGCGTCAAGGTCCTCGACGACGTCGCAGGGGGGGAAGAGCGCTTCTCCATCAGCCACGTCCTCAAGGCCAACACACCGCTGCCGGCCCGGCCGGACCCCCAGCGGTTCTGCACCGCCTACCCCAACCAGGTCGCCATCGAAGTGGAGATCTGGGAGCAGGCCGGGGCGGTGGAATCCCCCAACCTGGCCGACAACGTCAAGATCGGCGAGGGGACCATCACCGATCTGCCGCCGCTGCCGCAGGGCTCGCCCGTCGACATCACCTTCGCCATGGACGAGCTCGGCACCTTGAGCGTCCACGCGGTGGAACTGCAGACCAAAAAGGATCTCACCATCGAGATCCGCATCGAAGGGCTCTCCGAGGCCCAGGTGAACGAGGCCAAGGCCGCCATCGCGCGCTACAGCACCAGTGGGTGATGCCGGCCGTGGCGTTCGACAAGGACACCTACCGCAAGGCCGTGCTCGACCCGGCCAGGAAGGCGGGCAACGCTCTTCCGGCCGACCTGTTCGAGCGCTACGGCCTGGACCAGGTCCGGCTCTCCTCGGAAGCGGAGTTCGCCGCCCACCTCAAGGAGGTCGTCGCCTACTGGCGGGTGCTCCGGCAGCGCAGCCGCGTCTACGCCAAGCTGATCGAGGCCCTGCTCGCCGCCCACCAGGAGCTGGAGCGAGCCGGTCGCCTCACCCTGCGGTACTTCCAGGAGGAGAGCCGGCGACGGCGGGAGGAGAACGAAAGAAAGCTCCAGGAGATGGTCGCGGCGATGGCTGCGACCACCCCCTGCCTCGACCCGCAGGCACTAGAAGAGCTCATCGCCCTCGGCGGAGGCCCCGCCTGCGCCCCTCGGCTCCGGCGGCTGCTGGCCGAGCACAAGATCCGCCTCGTCGACCGGCCCTGGGAGCTGCCGTCCGACCCCCCCATCCCGGCCTCCCAGTACCAGCGGCTGCACGAGCAGCTCGAGCGGCTCGGCCTGCGGCTGTCGGCGGAGGTGGTCTTCGGCGCCCAGGCGGTCCGCGGCGGCTTCCGGCTCCGCCCCCGCTTCGCCCTCCAAGCCGGTTCGGGCGGGACGCTGACCGCCGAGACCATCGCCGCCGCCAAGGCCCGGCAGCGGACCCGCGCCCAGGACGAGAGCAAACCCCTGCTCGACAGCGTGCTGGCGACCCTGGAGAAGGCGGCCGCCGCCCCGGGCCGGCTGGATGAGCTGCTGGTGTGGGAGGTCGCCGAGACGCTGCGCCCCTATGCGGCGGCGGGCCTGCCGGCCAGGCAGGTCGCCGAGCGCGCCGCCGAGCTCGGCCTGGTCCGCGACCAGGCCGAGGAACTGGCGTTCGCGCTGTCCCGGGCCGGCTCGGCGGCCGGCGCCGCCCCCGACCCGGTCCGCGAGATCGAGCAGGCACTGCGAGCCGACCGGCTGCGCACCGCCCAGCGGCTGCTGGAGCAGCTCCCCGCCGACCAGGAGCCGCAGCTGCGCCAACGGGTTGTCGAACGCGCCCGCCAGGCCGACGAACTGGCCGAGCAGGCCGCCCGGCTCATCACCGAGGGTCGCACCGAGGAGGCCGCCGAGCGCCTGGCCGCCGCGTTGCGGATCGCAGCCGACGACGAGGACCTCGCCGAGCGGCTGCGCGCCCTGCCGCCGCCCGCCCCGCAACGGGTGCGCACCGGCTGCGAGGGCCGCCGCGTCACCGTGGCCTGGGATCCCGCCCCCGCCCGGACCGGACAGGTGCGCTACCGCGTGGTCCGCACTGTGGGAAGCGCGGCCCAGGGCGCCGGTCAAGGCGTCCTCATCGGGCAGACCGACGCCAACGAGGTGACCGACTCGGCGCCGCCGCCCGGCGTGGAGGTGGTCTACACCGTGTTCGCCACCCGCGCCGAAGGCGTGTGGTCGGCCCCCGCCGCGGCCCCGCCGCTGTTGCTGCTGCCCGAGGTCGAGGACCTGTCGATCACGGCCGGAGAGGACGCGGTGGCGGTGACCTGGCGGCCCCCCGAGGAGATGACCGAGGTCATCGTCACCCGCACCACCGACGACCGGGAGCAGAACCGCCTTCCCGTGACCGCCCGGGACGGGTTCACCGACACCGACGTGGTGCCCGGCCGCCGCTACCGCTACCGCATCCAGGCCGTCTACACCGGCCCGGACGGCACCCGCTGCCACTCCCGCGGGCTCGTCGCAGAGGCCACCCCCCAACGGCGCCCAGAGCCGGTGACCGACCTGTCGGCCGAGCCGTCGCAGACGGAGGGCGCCCCCATGGTCGAGCTCTCCTGGACCCCTCCGGAGGCCGGCCAGGTGACGATCCGGGTGGCGCAGGATCCGCCCCCCTGGCCGCCGGGCACCCGCGTGGAGCCCGCCGAGCTCGGCCGCTACGGCCGGGAGCTGGCGGGCGCCCCCGTCCGCGGCCTGGACGGGCGCATGCACCTGACCGTCCCCGCCGAACCGGGACGCCGGCACTACCTGGCGGTGAGCCGAGGCGCGGGGCTTGCGGTGGCAGGCGCCGCGACCGCGTTGCAGACCGTGGCGGCGGTCAGTGAGCTGACCGCCCGCAGGATGGGGCAGACGCTGCTGGTGAGCTGGGTGTGGCCGCCGGGCGTGGGGCTCGCCGAGGTGACCTGGAGGCCGGCAGACGGCTCCGCTCCGCCCACCACCGTCGAGTGCGGGCGCCGAACGTATGAGGACAACGGCGGCTGCCGCCTTCCGGTCGGGCAGGACGCCGGTGAGGTCACCGTGCGAGCCGTGGTGCGGGACGTCCACGGCCGCTCCCGGTCCCGGCCGCGTTCGGTGACGGTCTCCGCCGCCGGCACGGAGGTCCGCTACGAGTTCCGCCGCCGGTCCGGGCTGCGCCGCCGCTCACGGGCCACGCTGGTGCTCACCGCCGAGCGCCGCTGCCGCATGCCGCCGCTGGTGGTGGTGCACCACGTGGGGAGCGTGCGCCCGCTCCGCCCCGACCAGGGCGAGGTGATCTGCCGGGTGCCGGCCCGTGAGCTGGACCCGGCCACCCCGGTCACGGTGCCGATCGAGGTCCCGCCCGCCCGTGGCGGCCGCTCCTGGCTGGTGTGCTTCCCCGACCCGCAGGCCGACGAGTCCGGGGATGCGATCACGCTGCGACGCCTCTCGGGAGCGTGGTGAGAAGATGCCTTCCCTGTTCTCCGCATCGCGTCGGCTGATCTGCCCTTACTGCTACCTGCCGTTCCAACCCCGCGAGATCAAATTCCGGTGCACCGGGCTGCGCGGCCCTGCGGGCGAAGGGTGCGAGCGCAAAAGAGACGAAAAGCAGGAACAGTACTTCGGGCTGGTCAAGCCTTTGCCGCCGGCCTTCTCCGCCAAAGGCGAGCGCATGGCCGCCCGCTGCCCCCACTGCCGGGGCGAAACCACCCAGCGCATCTGCCCCCACTGCCACAGCCTGCTGCCGGTGCACTTCGACCGCGTCGACAACAAGATGATCGCGATGGTCGGGGCCAAGGCCACCGGCAAGACGGTGTACATGACCGTGCTGCTGCACGAACTCATGCACTCAGTGGGGCGGCGTTTCAACGCGGCCGTGGTCGGCTCCGACGACCACACCCGCGCTGAATTCTCCCGGCGTTATGAAAAGACGCTCTACCGGGAGCGGATGCTGCCGGGCACGACACGCACTGCCCGGGCCGAACCCCGCCGCCCGCTGGTATTCAAGGTCACCCTGGACGAACAGCGCCGGCTGCGCCGCTCCCGCAACCGGGACACCATCACCTCTTTCTTCGACACCGCCGGCGAGGACCTGACCTCCCGCGAGAGCGTGGAGCTCAACGTCCGCTACCTGGCCGCCGCGGACGGCATCATCCTGCTGCTGGACCCGCTCCAGATGCGCGGGGCGCGGAAGCTGGCCCGGCCGGGAACCCCGCTGCCGGTGCTGGACGAGCACACCGACAGCCCCGTCAACGTGCTGGCCCGGGTCACCGACCTGCTCTACCAGGCGCAGCAGCGCAGCCCGCAAAGCCGCGTCCCCACCCCCATCGCGGTCGCCTTTTCCAAGATCGACGCCCTGCGGCACACCTTCTCCGCCGACAGCCCGCTGCTGTGGGAGCCGCCGTCGGATAAGCCGTGCTTCGACGAGGCCGACAGCCTGGCGGTGCACGAATACGTGCGGGCGCTGCTGCACGAGTGGGAGGGCGGGCAGATCGACCACATCCTGACCCGCAATTACACCGCCTTCCGCTATTTCGGCCTGTCGGCGCTGGGCGACAGCCCGACGGAGAACAACGAGGTGGATCCCAAGGGCATCCGCCCCTATCGGGTGGCCGATCCGTTCCTGTGGCTGCTGAGCCGATTCGGCATGGTGCCCACCTCCAAGGGCTGAAAGAAGGACGAGCCGACATGCGATTCCACCAGCTTTACTACACCTCCTGCCGCACCGGCCTGTCCGGTTTCGCCGGCTACCAGTTCAACGCGGTGACTCCGGGGGTCTCGGCGCAGGTGATGCACCAGGTGGAGGAGATGGGCTCCTATGAGCCGCCGACTTGGCTGGAAAATTCTCCCGACCCCGACCAGATCACCTCCTGCCCGGTCAATCTGTGTTTCGAGCCCGGCCCGACTCCCGTCCTGGCCCACACCGTCTTCACCGGCACCGACTATTCGGGGCGGTTCGGCAATTACTTCGTGCACGCCGTGGTCCCCGCCGACGCCGCACGCTGGCCAGGGCCGCCGCCCATCGAGCTGTGGGGAGCGCCGTGGTGGACGCACCAGATCGCCGAGAGCACCGAGCTGCCCGCCCTGGAGGGCCCGCTGCGGCCCGGACCGCTGGACCGCGCCGCCGTCGACGCCTTCCTGAAAGAGAACTCGCGGAGCGAGTGGCTGCCCCTCCTGCTGGTCGCGGTCGAACGGGCCGTGCTCGACCAAGACCGCTCCGTGGTGATCCACGCCGCCGACACCACCGAGATCGTCCATTGGATCGCAGCCGTCTCCCACCTGCTCCCGCCGCCGCTGACCGCGGCGATGTCGTTCGCCACCTACCAGTTCCGGCCCGCCTACAGCCGCCGGCACCTGATCGGCACCGTTCCCGGAGCCGACTTCACCGTCGACCGGCAGGCGTTTGAGAGCTTCTACCTGTTCGACTGCACCAGCGGGCGGGCCAGCGACCTGGAGCCCGGGCCACTGCCGCGGCTACTGGCCGGCGCCGGGGCCGTCCGGGCCGAGGCGCTGTGGCGGCGCGCCGAGGCGCTCGCGGACGGCACCGAGCGGCGGCTCGCCGACTGGTACCCGGTGGCGGCGGCCGCGGCGCTGCTGGAGGGCCTGCCCCTGGAAGCGGGCGACCTGGAGGCCGTCTGCGCCTGGCTGTGCGACCGCGACCTGGACGCCGAGACGGTGGGACGGCTGGGCGCCGCGCTGGTGGGGCACCGGGACCTGCCGGTGGCCCAGCTGCAGCCGATCGCCGCCCTGGCCGCCTCCCGCGGCCTCGCCGAGCTGCTCACCGACACCGAGACCGCGCTGATCACCGCGCGGGTGCGGGGACGGCCGGCCCCCCTCGTCACACTGCGTTCACCCGCCGCCCGCGAGCACGCCACCGCCTTGTGCACCCAGCGGCTGACCGGCGCCGACCTGGGTGTCCTCACCGACACCCTCGGCCTCGCCGCCGGGTACGGCCTGCGGCTGGACCCGGGGCTGCTCCGCGACCAGGGCCTGCGCGTGCTCGGGCCGCGCCTGGCCGAGCGGGTCGACCCGCAGCTGTGCGAGCTGCTGGAACGCTGGCCGGCGCTGCGGGCCGGGGCGCTGGCCCACCTGGCCGCCCTGGCGCGCACCGACCTGTCCCGCATGGCGGGGGTGCTCGCGGACGGCCTGGAGGCGTTCACCGGGGCGGTGCCGGAGACGGAGCTGAAGGCCCACCCGGCGCTGCACGAGGCGACCCTGATCGCCCGGGCCCGGCGCGAGCCGCGGCTGCGGATACAGACCCTGCTGTCGATCCTGGAGCGGCGGCCGCTGGATGCGACCCTGCCGGCCGCGCTCTGGCCAGAGGGCTGGTCGGTGGCGGACGCGGCCGAGATCCTGCCGCGCCTGCCGGAACGGGACGCCGCCTCCACGGTGCTCGCCGACTGGGTGACGCCGCTGCTGGCCGCTCCCTTCACCGGAGGCCGGGGAGCCGCCGCCGAAGAACGCGCCCGCCTGCACGAGCTGGTGGAAAGGCAGCCGGTGGGCAGGGCGCTGTCGACGGACCTGAGACGACGGGCGGCGGCGGTGCGGTGGGTCCGCCAGACCGCACAGGCCTTCACCCGGGCGTCCGGGGACGAAGAGCGCATCAAGGCCGCCGCAGCGCTGGTCGCCGGCTACCACGGGCCGGCCGCACCGGCCCGGGACTACCTGCTGCTGCGGCTTTCGGAGCTGTTGCCGCGGCTGCCCGGACGGCAACTGGCCCGGCAGCTGGGCGGCGCCTCGGACGAGGTCCGCCGCGCCTGCCTGGAAGGAATGGACCGGGCCTTGGACGGCGAGGAGAAAACGGCCGTCACCGCCGCCGCGAACGCCTTCGTCCTGCTGCACGAGGCGACGGCGCACGGGCTCGGAGAAGTCGCCGAGGTCGCCGAGCGGATGCTGGCACAGCGCCTGCCGCACTGGCGCGGGCGTCGGCTACGGGCCGTGGCCCGCGCCGTCGGCGAACACCCCGGCCTGACGGCCGGACAGTTCCAGCGCTGGCTGGAACGGCACCGGCCCCCCGCACGCAACCGGCTGCCGCACCTGCTGTGGCGGCGTAGGGAAAGGAAGTGACGACATGACGTCGTATCACGCACCGCAGTCGCCTGAGCCGCCCTGGAAGAAAGGGCTGAGGGACATCGGCTGCCTGGGGACTTTTTACGGGGGAGCGCTGCTCCTGGCCTCGGCTCCGGTCTGGCTGCCGGTCGCGGGTGCAGTCTTTGCGCTGCTGTTCAGCATTTCAGTCCTCATTTTCATGGCCACGACTTTTCTGGTCTATCCGAGCATCTGCGTCGTGGCCTACCTTCGTACGCTCATCGGGATGATGGGAGAGGGCGGGACCTCGAATCCCGCTCCCGTCGCCGCACCTGGACGGGGGTCGGACTCGGAGGAGCCCGCCTACCTCCACTACCTGTTCAAACAGGTCTTCATCGATGTGCGGTACATGGCGCGGGAAGGGCTCTTCCAGCCGTGGCAGGTGATCGACTCCCACATCCACAGGGTGCGGGAGTACAGTGCGAGAATTAGATTCTCCTTCTTTCGGGTGGCGCACAGGTACTTCGCGTGGCTCGTCACGGCCGGCATGCAGATGGGGACCTACCTCGGCTTCGCCGTCGTCGTGGTGCTGTTCGTGATCCAGCTCCTGGCGCTGGTGGTGCTGGCCGCATCCTGTTTCATCGGCATCGGCGTGCTGCGCGGGGCCGATACGCTGCTGCTGCGGATCAAGCAGATCAAGATCAAGTGCCCGTCTTGCCATCTGCGGGTCCCCTATCCCTCCTATGAGTGCCCGGCACCCGGCTGCGGGCGGCTGCACAAGGACGTGAGGCCGGGGCGCTACGGCATGTTCAAACGTGTGTGCGCGTGCGGCACCGCGATGCCGACGCTGCTGCTCACCGGCAGCGGGAAACTGAAGGCGCACTGCCCGTACTGCAAGGGATCACTGGCCAGGAACGTGGGCGAGATGCGCGAGATCGTCATTCCCGTGCTGGGCGGCGTCGCGGCGGGCAAGACCCGTTTGATGACCGCGCTCGTCATGGCGCTGTGCGAGAGCGGCCGGCTCCACGGAGTCTCCGCGGCGATCGCCGATGAGGAGTCCCAGGCGATCTACGCGCGGTTCAGGGACGCGCTCGTAGCCGGCACGGCCACCGCGAAGACGGGCGCCGCCGCTTTGCCGCGCCCCTATTCGCTGCACGTCCGCCCGGCCAGGAGCTCTCCTCGGCTGCTGCACCTGTTCGATGCGCCCGGTGAGTTCGTCCGTGATTCGGAGTCACTGCGGAAGCTGCAGTACATGCGGGAGGCCCGCACGTTCTTGTTCACCCTCGACCCGCTGCGGATCGACGCGATCTGGGACGCCCTGACCCCCGCCCAACAGGCCCGGCTCGTTCCGCTGCGTTCCGACGACGACCCCTATTTCGCCTTCGGTCAGGTAGTGCAGAACATCGAGGGGCATGGCGTGCCGATCCGCAGAGCCCGCCTGGCCGTGGCGCTGACCAAGGACGACCTGGTGCGCTCCAGCCCTGCGGCGTCCGGTCTCGGCGAGGACAGCGCCGCCATTGAAGCGTGGCTGCAGGACGAGGCGGGACTGGGCGGCCTGGTGCGGCTCATGCGGCGTTCTTTCGGCCAGGTTCATTTCTTCCGCACCAGCGCCTGGCTCGACGGGGGAGTCCTCGCCGGCAGCATCATCGATCTCGCCGCCTGGATCCTGGCCCAGGAAGGAATCCGGGTCGAGCCCGCGGTTCGATCCGCCTGAAGGGAGGCTCACGGTGACCTTCGACCCTTACCGTCCTTGGCGACGCGCCATCTTCTCGGTGCTTGCCGGTGTCGCAGGCCTGTACTTCGCTGCTCTGGCGGTCCTCATCGTGGTCGGCCTCGTCCTGCTGGTCGGGGCGATGGGAACGGACGGAACGAGCGGGTAGCGCCTTTGAGCGGCGCTCTCACTCGGGCCGGTGGACACCCGAAGACAGCGCGGCGGGCACCCGGGCGTTGCGCCAGATGTGCTCGAACTGCTCGAGCCAGTAGTCGTACCAGTGCCCGTCGCGCGCCCGGGTCAAGACGATGTGCATCCGCGACGAGATCGATTCGTTGCGCACCCCGTGGAATTCGACGATGAGGATTCCGCCGCGCTGGTGGGGATCGATGGCCAGCAGGCTGAAACCGGGGTTGAAACCGAACAGCCGATAGCCGAACTCCCCGTTGACCGGCCACTGCGCCATGGTCTGCAGGTGTTCCACCACGCACCGCAGCGTCTGGGGGAAACGCCGGTGGGTGAAGTCCACCGACCCGGTGAGCTGGTGGGCGGCCAGCGTCACGGCGTCGTCCCGCAACGGGTCGAGCACCACTACGCGGACGACGCCGTCCGGCCGGCTGAGCACACGCCTGCGCAGTACATCGCAGTTGGCCGAACTCAGCACGTTCGATCCGGACGGGGCGAACAGCCACACCTGCCGTGCCGTGCGGAAACGCCGCGGCAGCGGATGATCTTCGAAGTCGCTCCGGTCGGCCAGCAGCCGGTCATTGCGCAACGTCCGCTCCGGAACGGTGATCTGGTACACCAGCAGGGCGATGCCGGCGGATATCACCGCCCAGCGCAGATCTTCGGGAATCTGATCGACGATCAGCGAGAAGACCGCCAGCAGCAACGCCCCCGCGGACACGACATAGGCCTCGACATGCCGCCGTTTCTTCAGATCACCGCCGATCCGGCGGAACGTATCGATCATGTTTTCCACCATGCGCGTTCAGCCGGAGCGCTGTAATGCGGAGACCTTCCATGGCCCGGATAATGACCCACCGCGCCCAAAAATCGACCATTCTTCACCCCGCCTGCCAATGCGAGAATCACAACGCACGGGCGGATGCCCTTTCCCGGCGGGTCCGCTACTGAACCATTTGCAACGAGCTCGGCAGGACCCGCCGGGGAACCACCGTGCGTCGACGGCGGCGATGGAAAAGGCTCACTGCCGAAGCAAGGGGGGCGCACCGATGACGCAGGACGCGATGGAGCGGTTCGAAGAACTGGTGCGGCGTGGACAGGAGCTGCTGGAACGCTATGAGGCCCACGGGGATGAGGCGGCCCGTGACGAAGCCATCGCCTGCTACCGCAAAGCCGATGAGGAACTACAGCTTCCGGACGAACTCCATGTGGCGCTGGCCTGGAGCCTGCTGACGCCGCTCCTGACCCGTGGCGAGGCGCGCGGGGACGCAGACGACCTGATGGCCGTGCTCAGATACGGCGCCCGCTGCCTGGAGGCGATAGACGAAGATCCCAGCCGTGCCGCGGTGCTTTGCCATATAGGGATCGCTCATCTGCTGTTGGCGGAGCATCGACCGGAGCGCAAGGGGGAGGAGCTGCAGCAGGCGGTCGAGTCGCTGCGGCAGGCGCTCGCCGGAGCCGGCGATGACGATCTCATGCGCGGCATGGCGGCATCCCGCCTGGCGGTCGCGTTCGCCTGTTGGGTGTTGCACGACTTGGCCGTCTCCGACAAAGCGGCGAGATTGAAAGTAGCCGACCGGATGGATGAAGCCGTCGGCATGCTGACCGAAGCCGAGCGCGACATGCGGCCCGATGACGGGTTCCGCGTGATGGTGCGCCATTGCAAGGCCTGCACACAGGCCATCAAATTTTTGCTCCATGGCGGTTCGGACGACGAATACGAAGCGGCGAAGGCGGCTTGCCAGGAGGTTCTCGAAATCGCCGAAGAGGGTACGGATCCAGCGAACACCGCGCATATTTTCCTGGCTTTTCTGCTGTTCTTCGAATCGCTCCCCGGTGAGCTGCGCCAGCGCTTCATCCGGTCTGATTGGAACAGTATCGCAGACCTTATGCAGGAGCGTCCTGAGCATCTGATCGCGAAGCTTGAGCACTCTCCCGGCGAAATAGGCCGGGCGATGCTGGATCACCTCAATCAGGTGACAGGGACCGCCATGGTGGATCCGAAGCGAGAGCTGCTCTCCTCGGTGCGGGAAATGGCGACCATGTTGACCGGGCCAGAGGCGGTGGCGCTCGAACTGTCCGGCGGATCCTTTCTGAGCGTCCAGGGCGCCGACCTGATCGAGTCGCTCGAACGCGCTTTGACCGAGCTTCCCGACGGCCATGAAACGCGTGCCGTTCTCCTGAGTGCGATGGGCCTGAAGGTGATCATCAAAAGCTATCCCGCCCAACGGCTGGAAAGGCTCCGGGAACTGCTTTTGGAAAAGATCGAGCGTCCTTGCGCGGATGCGGCCGATGCGGCGGCCGAGCGTTTCCTGCTTAGGGCGGTGGACGGCCTGAGAGTCCTGCACGACCCGGACGCCGGGACTCTGAATTCGGTGATCACGCAGATCATGCAGGCGGCCGACACGCTCCCACCGGGCCATTTGGTGCGCCTCCACATGCTGTGGGCTTTGTCCACCCTGCTGCAGGGGTACCACAACCGGCGCGGCGGAATCGAGTACCTGGAGGCCGCGCAACGCTATGCCGACATGGCGCGGGAGGAGACCCGGGGCGCCGGGGAGGACGCCGAGAAACTGCAGAGCGTGATGGATGCCCTGTGCGTTGATCTTTCGCTGGGCAGGTTCTCTAAAGAGATCGATACAGGACAGATAGACACGATAATCGAACGCCAGGAGCAGGTGCTCTCCCAGGGCTCGTTCGGCACCGAACAGCAGCGTGATCGTATACGGGAGCATCTTGCGGAGCTGCAGGAGCATCGAGCACTTTACTCGAATTTCAACAATCCGTTCGCAGCCGGAGGGGGACACTCTGAAACAGAGTCCTTGACAGGGGTTCCCCAGATACTCAGCGGGCTTCGGCTCCGCAATCTTGCCCTGTTTGATGCCGGAATGGCTGCAATGGAGAAAAAATACAAAGACGTCGATATGAGCGGGCACTGGATGGACTGGCGGATGATTCAAGGGTCCTTCCGATACATGCGCTACCGAATCACCGGTGACCGCACTGATCTCGATGTCGCGATCCATGACTTGGAACAGCTCCGCCGGGACCTGGAGGAGAACCCCTATGGCGCCCACTCCAGGGCGACGCTCCTGCTCACTTTGGCCCACGCCTACCACGAGCGCGGCGACCGGAATCTTGGCGACCAGGACAAAGCCATCGAGATCGCGACCGCCGAGTTGCATGAACGCGCCGTCGACGTCCTGCTGCAGAGCAATGTGGGGCACGCCTTTGAGTCCGCCCGGGACGCCGCCGGAGAGGCGACCCTCTTCGCACGCTGGTGCGTCGCCGCGGAGCGGCTGGAAAAGGCGGTCGAAATGCTGGAGCGGGGCCGTGCCATGGTCCTGCACGCGGCGACCGCCGACACCGGCATCCCCAGCCTGCTGCGCCGGGCGGGGCACTTTGAACTGGCAGAGGAGTGGGAGAACACCCGAGCCGGCACCGATGCCATGCCAGGGGGCGCTGGATCGCCGGTCGGCTCCCGCGAGACGCCCCTGCTCGGAGACCTGCGATACCGAGTGGTGCATGCGCTCGCGGGCTCGGAGGCGGAGCAGCGGCTGTTCACCCCGCCCGGCGTACGGCAGATCGGTGAGGCGCTGCGCGCCTGCGGCGCGGCGGCGCTGGTGTACCTGGTGCCCCAGGACGAAAGCGGCAGTGGATTCGCCGTCATCGTCGAACCCGACGGGCGGGTGAGGAAACTGCCGCTGTTCTGGTTGAGCACCACACCGGGCAGCCCGGTGGCCGACTTCGCCGCGGCCCTGCGCGACCGGCAGCAGGCCGAGCCGGACACTCCGGAGTGGGAACGGGCCCACCGGCGCTGGCGGTCCGCCCTCGCCGAGCTGTGCGAGTGGGCATGGCCGGCCGCGATGGAGAGGATTTTTACTGCGATCGGAGCCGACCCGGCGCAGCGGCCTCGGCTGGTGCTGGTCCCGGCCGGCGCGCTCAGTCTCGTCCCCTGGCACGCCGCCCGGCGCAAGGTCGCCGACGGCCGGTGGCGCTACGCCTGCCAGGACGCGGTCTTGTCCTATGCGGCCTCCGCCCGGCAGTTCCTTGAGGCCCACAGCCGTCCCCCCCGCGATCTGCGCAGCGAGGCGGTGCTGGTCCGCACGCCGGGCGGTCTGCTGTGGGCGTCCAAGGAGGTCCGCGACCTGCACGCCCGCCATTACCCGGACGGGCTGCTGCTGGGGGACCGGCGCGACCGTCCGGCCACCCCCGACGACGTGCTCGCCCACCTGCCCCGGCGGGGGTCGCTCGGGGCGTCCCTGCTGCATCTGGGCTGCCACGCCAAGGCGGCCGAACGTCCGGTGGACTCCTATCTGCAGCTGGCGCGCGGCAGGCGGCTGGCCATGGCCGACATCCTGGAGCAGGCCCGTGACCGGCCCCGCGACGGCGCGGGCGGGCTGGTGGTGCTGGCGGCCTGTGCCAGCGACCTGACCGGCCGGGACCACGATGAGGCGCTGACCTTGGCGACCGCGTTCCTGGCCGCCGGCGCCACCGGTGTGGTCGGCACCCGCTGGCCGGTCGACGACCTGCCCACGGCCCTGTTCATGACCATGTTCCACCACTGCCTCAACGCCGGATACCCCGATCCGGCGGCCGCGCTGCGCGCCGCCCAGCTGTGGATGCTCGACCCCCGCCGCTCCCTGCCGGTGGCGACGGACATGGCCGAGGAGATGGACCGGGTCGACCTGACCGCCGTGGAGCACTGGGCGGCGTTCACCTACCAGGGCCGGTGACGTGCGCGGAAGGCAGGGCCGGATGACCCCTTTCGGAATCGACCTGGGCACCACCAACAGCTGCATCGCCTATGTCGACGAGTCGGGACGGCCCGTGGTGGTGAAGAACGCGCTCGGGGAGGAGACCACCCCTTCGGCCGTCTACTTCGAACGGGCGGGCCATGCGGTGATCGGCAGCGCGGCCAGGAACTCCGCGCTGCTGGCCCCCCATCTGGTGGTCCAGTCCATCAAGCGGCAGATGGGCCGGCCGGATGCGGAGTACACCTTTCACGGCGAGCGGTTCACCCCCGAGAAGATCTCCGCCCTGCTGCTTCGCCGGCTGGCGGTGGACGCCGAGCGGCAGACCGCCGGGCCGGTCCGGGACGTGGTGATCACCGTCCCGGCCTACTTCGGTGTGGCCGAGCGCGAGGCCACCCGCAGAGCGGGACGGATCGCCGGGCTGAACGTCGTGGACCTGCTCGACGAACCCGTCGCCGCGGCTTTGTCCCGCTTGAGGCGGCAGCCGGTGCCGGGAGTGCGGCATCTGCTGGTCTACGACCTGGGCGGAGGGACGTTCGACACCACGGTGATCGAAGCCTCCGGCCAGGACATCAGGGTGGTCTGCACCGACGGCGATCTGCGGCTCGGCGGCACCGACTGGGACGAGCGGATCATCGCCTTCCTCACCGCCGCCTTCACCGAGCAGACCGGGCTCGACCCCACCGCCGACGAGCACTTCATGCAGGAAGTGCGGATCACCGCCGAGCAACTGAAGAAGGAACTGAGCAGCACCGTGAGCCGGCACCGGAATCTGCGCTTCGCCGGGGCGGTCGCCCGGGTGGAGCTCAGCCGGCAGCGCCTTGAGGAGCTGACCGCGGACCTGCTCGACCGCACCATGGAGATCACCGCGCGGACCGTCGAGAAGGCCCGGGCCGCCGGGGTCGACCGGATCGACGAGGTCCTCCTGGTGGGCGGGATGACCAAGATGCCGGTGATCGCCGAACGCCTGGAGGAGCTGCTGGGCCTGCGGCCCCACCGGCACGAACGCGACCTGGCGGTCGCCCGGGGCGCCGCGTTGTTCGCCCTGACCCGGCAGGCCCGCACCGCCGGCGGGCGGAGCGACGGAGGCGCCGAAGAGGTGGCCGACCGGTTGGGGATCACCGCTGCCGAGGGCGACGCGCTGGTGGCCAGACGGGTCGCCGGCGTCCTCCCCCCGGGGCATCGGGACGAAGACCGTCGACCCCAAGGATCCGCGGGCGATGACCGATCCGCTGCGGGCGCGAAGCTACATCCTCCCTCTGCTCCCGGCGGGCACCCCGCTGCCGACCAGCACCGGTCCGATCACCATCGCCACAGGTCTGGACAACCAGCCCGCGGTCGAGATCGAGATCTGGGAACAGAAGAGTCCGGACAGCTCGATCGAACCGGCCGACAACACCCTGGTGGGCTACGGCCTGCTTCACGGCTTGCCCCCGGGGCTGCCGAGGGGCACTCCCCTCCAGCTCGAGATCTCCATGGACGAGACCGGTCTGCTGACCGTGCACGCCAAAGAACCGATGTCGGGCAGGGAGATGCGGTTCGAGCTGCGGATCGGCGGCATGGACGCCGACGCCGTGGAGGCCGCCCGCGCGTCCGTGGCCGCTACCGGACGACCTTGTGAAGCGGAGGTGATGAGGTGGGATTGCGACAAGCCATGACCGTGCTCACCCAGCAGTGGGAGGACATCGTCTCCCGGCTGCCGGACGATGAGCGCGCCGAGCTGACCGGGCTGGCCCGCGAACTGGCGGCGCAAAGCGACCCCGAGACCGCCGCCGAGATCGCCGAGGAGATCGCCGACCTGCTCCGCTCCCACCTGCCGGTCGACCATCCCTTCCGGCAGGCCCTGCGGGAGGGCGGCGACCGGTGGGCGAGCACGGCGCAGACGGACTTTTGGCCCCAGCTGTCCGAAACGCTGTGGGCGCGGCTGATCGACCTCCAACCGACCCCGGAGCAGATCGCCGCCCAAATCATCGAGCGGCTGCTGGCGGCACCCGCCCTGGACGCCGAACAGGTGCGGGCACAGGGCATCGACCCCGCCGACTCCGACCTCATCCGGCTGAACCGCGCCGACGGCACCCCCCAATGGCCCGCCTTCCAGTTCAGCGACGCCGGTGCGCACCTGGACGTGATACGGGAGGTCAACCGGATCCTCGACGCGGCCGACGACCCCTTCGGGGTGGCCGACTGGTGGCTGGGGGAGAACGGATGGCTCGGCGGCGTACCGGCCCGGTTGCTGGGGGACATCGAGGCTGAAGAGCTAATCGCCGCTGCCCGCGCCGATGTGGCGGAGGTGTGACGCCCATGCCTCCTGCCACCCCTCCCGAGCACTACTGCCCCACCCCGTACCTGTACACGCTGCCCGCCGGCAGCCGGCTGTGGCGGGTGCACAAGAAGGAAAGGAAACCCACCGACTTCAACCCCAGGCCGGCCCGCATCAAGAGAGAAGGCGGCCGGTTCGACGGCACCACCGCCGACCCCTACCCCTACTACTACGCCGCCTTGGACGCCGATGTCGCGCTGGTCGAGACTTTTCTGCGCGACCTTCCCTTCACCCACGAAGGGAACCGACTCATCGTGCAGAAGAAGGTCCGCGGTCGCCGCATCAGCGCCGTCGAGACCACCATGGACCTGAGCCTGGTGGATCTGCTGTCAGGGGAGGCATTGGCGGCGGTGGCCCAGGACACCTGGCTGATCCATGCCCTGCCCGAGCACTACCACCTCACCCGCCAGTGGGCGAGCTGGATCCGAGAGCACGCCCCGCAGGCCCAGGGCATGATCTGGCCGTCCAAGCGCGAGGGCGCCCAACCGGCCCTCGTGCTATTCGGTGACGAGGGCCGCTGCCCGCCCGATGCCTTGCGCGTCGTCCCGGACGCCGGAGCGGACTTCGACGACCCGGCCGGGTTCGCCTGGCTCAACGAACGACTCGCTCCCTACCGCGCCCATGTCATGCCCCCTGCCTCCGGCCTGCCCTCAGCTTCATGACGACCGGGGGCATCTCCGGCGCCGGCCCGCCGTAGGGACGGTTCTCTACGGCGGGCCGTGCCCGGGCAGTCTCCGCGTGGACCGCAGGCCTGTGTATGTCTCCTCTCCTGCCCGAAACCCGCCCGCGCTTCCGGCCTTTCAGGACCCGGTTCCCCTTCACCCTCGTAGAGAGACAGACCCGATTGAGGTAGGCGTCGATGGCCTGCTTCACCGGGCTGCCCTCGCTCAAGTGTGATGAGAGCGTCTTCAGAAGTCGGCGGCTTTCGGGAGCGGCGGGGCCGAGGTTGATCGCCTAGTGCTCCAGCGCCTCTCCAAGCACCTGAGAGACGGTGTCAGTGCCGATCCGGTCGTCGATGGCGCAGGCCGGCAGCGGCCAGTCGCAGACGGCGGATACGGCGAACTCGATGAGATCGCCGGTACCGAAGCAGACATGACAACCTTCGCCCTCGTTCCAGTGAACCTTTTCAACACGCGGTCTCGGGCGGCTGAGATGGAGGCCTCGGTGGCACACGGTGCCGTGCCATCGCAGGGCACGGCCTCCTCCCCGGCTGCGACGTACCCGTACTGAGCTGCTGAAACGGCGTGTTGAAGAAGGTTCAGTGGGGCCAGGCGGCGTTCAGGCAGGGCCTGATCCGGCCCACCCGGTCGCGCCTGGGCCGCCAGCGGTGGGTTCGTAGGAGGAGCCGGCGATGCAACGGTCGAGACGGAACCCTGATTCCGCTTTGTCGGGATCGACCGGGACCACCGTCCAACCCTCCTCGGTCCTGGCAGTCAGATGATGGACACCGTTGATCGTCACCTGCACGGTCGCGAGCCCTTCATAGCAGCTCACCATAAGGGTCGCGAGCAGGGGGCGCACTGTCTCGGCCGCATGGCGGCCCGGCAGCGGCTCGAACCGAGATACGACCGGTCGGGTCGTCCGGATCGGTCCGGATAAGGAAATGTGCGATGCAGCGCGCCGAAGCCGGCGGATGAAGGCGCTACTCGGCGAGGGGCAGTACGAAGGGCCAGGCTTTTGAGCCGGTCGGGGTTCAAACACCTCGGTGGCCGTGCAGCTCCTTCAGTCGGCACTGGATGCCGCCTGGACGACGATTCACAGGCGGTCTCGGCGTTCGATCACCGATCGCGCTGAGCGGATCGGTAGCGTTCGGGCCTCCATAGGAACTCGATCAGCCGGAGCAGGAGAAGCAGTCACGGATCGGTTCGAGGGCGGCACGAGGCTGGCGGCGTCCCACCGGGACGTGCTGAGGGCATCGGCTCTCTCACGTCCGTGGACAGCAGAGGTGGTGTGAACAGATGAAAACATAACTTTCCACCGTGAACACTGTCATTGTGAAGTAAAGTGACGCTGCATCGTCCACGTTCCAGCTCCGCCGGAGGACGCCTTGCCGCAACTCGCCTTCGCCAACGGGTTCTTCGAGGAGTACGAGCGTCTGGAGAAGCCGGTCAGGCGGGGCGTGCGGGAGGCGATGGCCAAGTTCCAAAAGCTCAGCCAGGCCGAGCTCGCCGCCGACAAAGGGCTGCGGCTGGAGGCGCTGCAGAACGCCCGGGACCGGCGGATCCGCACCATCCGCATCAACGACTTCTGGCGCGGCGTCGTCCTGGCACCCGACGACGGCAGCGGCACCTACCTGCTGCTGAAGGTGCTGCCGCACGACAAGGCGATCGAATGGGCCCGCAAACGGGTCGTCACCGTCAACTCCGTCACCCGTGGGCTGGAGATCCGCAACGTCGAGGCGATCGAGCAGCTCACCCCGATCTTCCAGCAGGCCGCCGACCGGGCCCCCAAGCTGCTGTTCACCGACCACTCGGACGCCGTGCTGCGCGACCTGGGCATCGACGAGGACGTGCTCCCGGCCGTCCGCACCATCATCGACCTCGACCAGCTCCAGGCCTTCTCCAAGCTCTTCCCCGAAGACCAGTACGAGGTGCTGTGGTGGCTGGCCCAGGGCTTCACCCCCCAGGAGGTGTGGAACCAGGTCGTGGCGGTCCGCCGTCCCGCCGACGCGCCGGCCGAAAGCGGCACCGAGGACCTGGCCACTGCGATCGCCAACACCCCCAGCCGGATCGCGCTCGTCTCCGGCCCCGAGGAGCTGGAGGACATCCTCACCAAGCCGTTCAGCGCCTGGCGGATCTTCCTGCACCCCTCCCAGCGGCGCATCGCCTACAAACCCAGTTACGCCGGCCCCGCCCAGGTCTCCGGCGGACCCGGCACCGGCAAGACCGTGGTGGCGCTGCACCGGGTCAAGCACCTGCTGAGCCTCCCCGGCGACGGTCGGATCCTGCTCACCACGTTCACCAACGCCCTGGCCGACTCGCTGCGGGAGAACCTGGCGCTGCTGGTGGACGACGAGCAGGCCCTGCAGCGGGTGGACGTCACCACCGTCAACGCCCTGGCCATGCAGGTGGTGGCCGAGCACGGGCCGGTGCCCCAGCTGGTGTCCGAGAACGACTACCACTCCCGCAAACGCTGGCAGAAGATCGCCAAGTCGCTCGGCCTGCCGTGGAACGAGCACTTCCTGATGCTGGAGTACCGCCACGTCATCCTCGCCCAGGGCATCACCTCCCTGGAGGAGTACCTGCGGGCCTCCCGCGCCGGACGGGGAGTGGCGCTGCGCGCCGCCCAGCGGGAACAGGTGTGGCGGGCCGTCGCCGAGTTCGAACGGCAACTGGCCGCCGACGGCCGCTGCACCCACCTGCAGCTATGCCTGCGGGCGGCCGAGCTGCTGGCCGCCGACGGCCCCCGCTACCGGCATGTGGTGGTGGACGAGGCCCAGGACCTGCACCCGGCGCAGTGGCGGGTGCTGCGCAACGCCGTCGCCGAGCAAAGCGATGACCTGTTCATCGCCGGTGACCCCCACCAGCGCATCTACGACACCCGGGTGTCGCTGCGCTCCCTCGGCATCAACGTCTCCGGCCGGTCGGCGCGGCTGCGCCTCAACTACCGCAGCACCCAGGAGATCCTCACCTGGGCGGCGGGCATCATGACCGGAGAGCGCGTCGAAGCCCTGGACGAGGGCATCGACACGTTGGCCGACTACCGTTCCCGACTGCGCGGCAGCCGGCCCGTCCTGGTCTCCGCCGGCACCCAGCCGGAGGAGCTGGACGCCCTGGTCGAGAAGGTTCGCCAGTGGCTGGAGGCGGGGGTTGAGCCGTCCGACATCGCGGTGGCCGCCCGGTTCCGCGAGTTCGGCAGCCGCGCCGCCGACCGCCTCAAGGACGCCGGCATCCCGGTGGTGCTGCTCAAAGACGGCCCCGACCCCTCGGCGGAAGGCGTGCGGATCGCCACCATGCACGCGATGAAAGGCCTGGAGTTCCGCTGCGTGGCCGTCATCGGCGTCACCGAACGAGCCCTGCCCTTGCAGGCCGCCGTCACCCCCGCCGAGATCGACCGCGTCCAGCACGAGATCGACATGCTCGCCGAACGCTCTCTGCTCTTCGTCGCCTGCACCCGCGCCCGCGAAGAGCTTTACGTCTCCTGGCACGGCACCCCCAGCCCGCTGCTGCCCTGACGGCGCGCACTCCGCGGAGGCCGGGCTCGCAGGCCTCGACTGATCATGGTTGGCTTCTTCCTCGAAGAAACGGTGGCGAGGGCTTGCTCTCCAGGAGGGGCGTGCACCGCTGCGGATCTGCTGTACTTCCGCAAGGAGCCGGTCCCTTGGAAAGAGGCGGCGACCATCGCCGAACGCCTGCCGTCGAGGCGGCGGGTTCGGGAGGCACGGGGGAGGACCCTCCGAAGCGTGCACAGCGACCTGTACTCGCTGGGATGCGTGCTGCACGAACTGCTCACCGGCAGGCGGCCGTTCTCCGGCGCCACGGTGTTCGCCTTGGCCCGCCAGCACGAGGAGCTCGAGTCCACCCTGCTGCGGGAGCTACGGCCCGACGCCGACCCCGCCCTGGAACGCCTGGTGCTGGACCTGCTGGAAAACGTCCCGACCGCCGCTCCGCCCACCGAGACCCCGCCGCCGGACAAGAACAGGCCGCAGCAGGCCGCCGATCTGCTGTCCCGCCAGGTCGAAAAGTCCGGATGCTCCCTTGGCTTCGACCACGCGCGGACGCTGGATGTGCGGCTGGAACTGGCCGACGTGTTGTGCGAGGGCGGCGAGTACCAGCGGGCCGCCTCCGCCTACCAAGGTCTGGTGGGCGACCTGGCCGCCTGCCACGGCCGGGATTCCGAGCCGGTGCTGCGCTGCCGGTTGCAGGAAGCCACCTGCCATGCCGTGCTCGGCGAGACCGGAGTGGCGCTGCGGGAGATGGAGGCACTGCTGGCCGACCAGCGCCGTATCCTCGGCGAGGACGACGAACGCACCCTGGATCTGCGCCGCCAGATCGGCATGCTGCACATGGGCGCGGGCGACACCGCCCAGGCCCACCGCGTCCTATCAGACCTGCTGACCGACATCGAACACCTGCACGGCCCCAGCCACTCCTTGGCCGAGGGAGTCCACAACCTCCTCAGTGACCTGTCCGGCGACTCCGGGTGGTGACTGGGACGGGTTCCTGCACGCCCCTATAGATGGGTGCTACGCCTGGAGGTGGACCCCGTTGCCGCAGGGAGGGTGTGACCCAGCAGCCGCAACACGGTGAACGGCAAGATCACCTTGCCGTAGTCGGATTGTCTGTAGTCGCCGCGCAGCAGATCTGCAACGGGCCAGGCGTGGTTGGTCAGCTCTGTGTGCTTGCTGGTGTTCAGGGGTTCCTTGCTGAGGGCTTCGGCAGGTGGGGCGATGACTGTCAGTCTGGTGAACGCACCGGGCAGGCGATGGTGGTCATGCGGGATCGTCACCCGGCGGCAGCAGCGCTCCAGAGGTGAGGCCCTCCGCCAGCAGCTCCGCGGCCTCCTCGGCCGCCTCCCCGGCCTGCCGGGCCGCACTTCGCAGTTCGTGCAGCCGCCGGAAGGCGCGGCCGTAGCGGCGCTGCTCCTCCAGCGGCAGCAGCGGCACCCGCAACCGGCGGGCGTCCAGTTGCAGGGACGAGCTGCCGGGGGCGACACGGCCGATGTTGCCGGGGGCGGTGAGGAAACCGGCCAGGAACCACGGGTCCAGCCGGGCGGGGTCCGGGCGGAGCAGGCGCACGTGCAGGCCCAGCAGGCACCCGGCGTCCTTCTCGTCGGCCACCCGGGCGACCGGCCGGCCGGACCCGAGCACCCCGGGCAGCAGCACATCACCGACCTCGATCACCACCGGGTCGGACGAGTGCAGCTCGGCGGGGTCGCCGCCGGCCCGGCGTCCGGCGATCAGGTCCGCTCCGGTGAGCACGGCCCGTCCGGCGTGCTCGGCCGGGACGCGGGCGTCCGGGGAGGTGTGGACGGTGCGGTGCAGGGTGAGGGCGCCGCCGCGCCTGAGGTCGGCGACCGTGGCGGTGCGCCAGGTGCGCGCTTGCTCGCCCGCCGCCGGCCACTGGCCCGGCGCGCCCGCTTCGGCCAGTGCCCCGGTCGCCGTGGCCAGGCGTTCCACTGCGCGGGCGGCCCGGCGGGCGGTGGCGGCTGGGTCAGCCTGTGGCGCGGTGCGGACGTGGCGGGCGGGGGTGAGGTCCACGAACTCGTCCAGCAGCTCGATGGCGGCCACGGCCCGCGCCCGGCCCGGCTCGGCCGGGAAACCCGCCGGGTTCTCGCAGAACGCCCGCCAGGCGGACAGCACGGCAGTGCTCAGCGCCTCCCAGTCGATGGGGCCGCGCCGTTCCCGGCCGCTCTCCGGCACGGCGGCCGTATCGACGAACAGCACCGCCTCCGGTGGCCCGGCCTTCGGGTCGGGGCGCTGCAGCACCCACACGTGCAGGCCGATGTGCAGCGGGACGGCTGCCCCGGGCGGCAGCGCGATCACCGCTCGCACTGCGCCGCCGCGCAGCAGCGCCCCCCGCACCCGGCGGCCGGAGGAGCGGGCGGCGACGGCGGGTGGCAGCAGCATCACGGCCAGGCCGCCGGGCTCCAGATGCGCCAGGGCGTGCTGTACCCAGGCCAGTTCGGATTCGGCGCGCGCGGGCAGCCCGTAGGCCCAGCGCGGGTCGTAGGCCAGCTCGTCGTGCCCCCAGTCGCGGTCCCCGTACGGCGGGTTGCACAGCACGCCGTCCACCGTGACGCCGGAGAAGGCATCGGCGCGCAGGCTGTCCCCTTCGCGTACCGTCACCTCCGCCTCGGGTGCGGCCAATAGCAGCCGTACGGTGCTGCGCCGTGCCTGCACCGGCAGGCTGTCTTGACCGGCCAGGAACGTGGCGCCGTGCCGGGCCGCGGCGGCCAGCAGCGTTCCGCCGCCGCAGGCCGGGTCCAGCACGCGCGCCGGGTAGGGGCCGCCGCTCGGCTTGAGAAGGCGGGCCATCAGGTCGGCCAGCTTTGGGGGAGTGCCGTAGGTGCCGCCGGAGGTGCTGTCCTCCAGCTCCCGTTCGGCCAGCACGTCCAAGGCCGTCTGCGCGCCTTCGTCCCGCACGCACTGCAGCAGCGCGCGCAGGACGTCTGCCTCTTCGGTGCGGTAGCCGACCTCCTCCGCACCGGGCAGCGCTCCCGCCAGCCGGTGCACCGCGTCCGTCACCTGGGAGGCCATGTCCGCATCGGGCAGCCCGCCCAGCTCTGTGAGGTCGCCGTCCGCAAGCCGGGCGGCGGCGAGCACCAGCGGCAGCAGCCGTGCCGTGTCACCGCCGTGCGCGCGCAGCGTGGTGCGCAGCTCCTCGATGGGATTGGCCGCGGACGCATGGCCGCGCGCCTTCAACCAGGCCCGCACGGCGTCCAGGTCGTACAGCGGGCTGGCCTCGGTACCGCCGACCGGGGCCGGGAAGTCGGCATGCCGGCGACGCCAGTTGCTGACCGTGGCGCGCGTGACCCCGGCGATCCGGGAGATCTCGGCGGCGGTCACCTGGGCGGGTGGCTTCGACATGACCTTCCTGACCTCGGGAGTGGGGCTGCCTGGAGGGCACTATACACCGCTGTCAACGACAGTGAGCATCATGAATTGATTTGACAGTGCTTTCATGAGAATGTCAGCCTGATGGGGCTTCCAGCATCGGGGGCTTGCCGGGGCGGGACGACACCCGGAGCCGGTCCCTCGGACGTGAAAGGCGATTGACGGGCCGAGACCCGCCCTCGACAAGGCAGAAGCCATCACCGAACGGCGAGCATGAGTGGGAGAGCCGACCATGAACTCCGACATCGCCGAGCGGCGCGCCCGTCCCGGCGGAAAGCCGGCCCGCAAGCCGTGGTGGCGCTACCGGCGGGTCCTGGTGTCAGGGGGCCTGGGTCTGATCCTGTTCGGCGTCCTGGTGGTTGACGAGGTGCGCAACTCCACCCCGCAGCCGATCCCCCTCACCGGCACGCTCACTCTGAAGGGAGGAAGCAAAGCCTTCTCGGGGGCGCGGGACTCCTTCTCTTCCTCCTGCGAGGGCATCGGGGGATATGCCGACATCACGAGGGGCGCCCAGGTCGTCGTGCGCGATCCCGAGGGGAGGACCATCGCCGTCGGCGCTCTCGGCCCCGGTAAGACACAGGACGTCACTGAGTACAAGCAGTACAACGGCGGCACGGTCCGGTACGCCTGGAGCTGCGTCTTCCCCTTCGAGATTCCCGAGGTTCCCTGGCACGACTTCTACAGCGTCGAGGTCACCCACCGCGGCCAGGTCACGTTCACCCAGGCCCAGGTGCTGCTCGGCGAAGTGCATCTGAGCCTCGGCAACTAGGACCGGCGCATCTCGGGCGGCATCCCATCGCCGGTCGCGACGTCCTCGCAGGTCCGTTCACTGATCCAGCAGAACTTCGGAGTGTCGTCATGCACGCGCAGCCTCCTTCGTCCACTCCCCGACCGCCGCTGGGACAGCCCGGATACCCGCAGCTCGGGGTGCCGCCCAAGCGCTCGGCGACGATCACGGTGCGGCGCGGCGTCGCCGTCTTCGCTCTCGGCCTGACCGCCTTCGTCTCCTGCGGGATCGGCGGTGCCGTCACTGCCGGTGACACCCAGCAGGCAGGTTCGGCGTCCGGGGCGAGCGCCGAGCCGAAGCCCCGCGTCACCGTCACGGTCACGAAGACCGTCACCGCCGCGCCCCAGAAGGACGGCGCAGGCTCCGCCCGGCCCGCCGCCGGCGATGAGGATGACAGGGTCGAGCTGCCCGATGTCGTCGGCAAGAACGGCGCCATCGCCCGCGACATCCTCGAGCGGGCCGGGTTCAAGAACATCGACTATTCCTCGGCCGACCCGAACGGCGCCAGCGTGGTGCTTCTGCCGGTGAACTGGCGGGTCGTCAAGCAGGAGCCCGCCGCGGGCAAGAAGGTGGACCCCACGGCCCTGGTCGTGCTGACCGTGGTCAAGGCGTCGAGCTGACGGCGACCAGCGCCGAGGGCCTTCCTGCCTGCCGGACGAGGGGAGATGCCGGCGAAGGCGGCTCGTCCGGCGACCGCTTCAAGGAAGACGGGCAAGGCGTGAGTGACGAGCTGCCCGCTTGCCACCGGGAGGGGAGAGACGCCGCCCGGCGGAGCGGCGGACATGACCTGTCCGGCGGCCGTCTCAGGGAGGTCGCGAGTGACAAGCCATCTCCCTTGTCAATAGAAGAAAAGGCTATGAAGTGATTTGACAGTGCTTTCATTGCTATGTCACTCTTGTTGTGCTTCCAGTGCTGGAAGCCTGTCGGGCGGGACGATTCCCGGCGCCGGTCCCTCGGGTGGGAGGTGAGGGCAGGGCCGTGGTCCCGCCCTTCGCGACGCGGCGGAAGCCGTCACCGGGTGGTGAGAACAGACAGGAGATGACCATGAGCGCCGCCCCGCCCCAGCGGGGAGCCGGCCCGCGGGCACGGTGACGGGTTCTGGTCTTCCGAGGGCCTGGACCTGAGTTCGGCCGGTGTCTTGCCAGGCGGCACCGGCCACCTGTGCGGCCTCGTCCGCCTCCGCGTCGAGAACGTCCGCGATCTGGTCGCCGAGTCCGGTTGATGTAGTGGGGGGATTCAGTTCATGCCTGAAGTGAGTGAACGCCTGCTCCGCCGTGCGGTGAAGTGCGTCGTCGCCGGGGCGGCCGTGGTGCTGGTCGCCGCCTGCGGGTCACAGGAGGAGGCGAGGCGGGCGGCCCCCGCTCCGGCCAGACCGATCCAGGAGATCGGCGGAGTCTACGACGCCTCCCCGACCCCCGCCCCCTTCCCGAACCCCACGCTCCCGCAAGTACAGGTCGGGGAGACGGGACGAGCAGGGGACCTGGAACTCTCAGTAGAGGAGGCCAAGGCCGCGACCACGGCGCGGAAGCTGTTCAGCGGCGTGCACCGCGCCCAGGGCAGGTTCGTGATCGTCCCGGTGACGATGAAGAACCTCGGCAAGGAGCCCTTCTCCATGCTGGAGTTCATGGAGGCGACGCTGACGGACGTCTCCGGGGCGACCTACAACCAGGCCCGGGAGGTGGCGAGCGACCAGAGCATCCGCGGCACCTCCAACTTCAACTGGGAGATCAACCCCTCCAGTAAGGGCAAGGTCGTGCTCGTCTTCGACCTGCCGAAGGAGGTTCAGCCGAGCTTCATCACCGTCGAGGGCATCGCCACCATTCGTTTCTGAGGACCCGGCCGCCGAAGCAGCGGCGTCGCTTCCGGAGGAGTCGGCCCTTGGGAAAGAGGCGGCGCCCACCGCCGAACGCCTGCCGTCGAGGCGGCAGGTTCGGAAGGCGCGGGGAGGAGCCTCCGGACTGGTGAAACCCTCGCGCTCTCATCCTGGCCGTCCGCTGCGGCAGGGGAACTTTCGGGTCAGGCCCGAAGGCAACGCCAGGTCGTTTCGGCGGTCCGGCCGAGGTGGGGTGTCCTGCCGAAGACGGTGAGCGCGATGTGCTTGCGGGCCTGCTCGCCGATGGGTCGGCGCTGGGGATGTTCGTCTCTTCTGAGGCCTCTGTGACCGCCATCGGGACGAGGCGGCCGGGAGCGCCTGAGGGGCGCGGCCTTGGCCGGCTCCGGGTGAGGGCGCTCGGGACGCGAACGCCCCCCGGCAGGGGTGCCGGGGGGGCGTTCCGTCACAGCGATCAGCACTCTGTTTGCCGGACTTGATGCCGGCCGACAGAGTGCTGAACGCCTCGAGCGAGATCTTCAGGATTCCGCCGTCCGGGTTCTGGAGTCTCGCACGGCCACCTTGTGTGCGGTGCGTGCCGGCTCAAGGCACACTCCGCCGTTAGTAGCGCTGTGAGCAGACTTACGCCACTTCAGCCCATGGGCCATCGCCCTCCTGTTCTCTAGGCGGACGTTATCGGCGTTCGCTCGGCGCAGTGGCTGTACTTGCTGGACTTGGGTATCCGTCAACAGCGCGCAGGGGCGTCGTAGGTAAGCCGTAGTGCTTCTCTGCTCCCGGGGGGCGAAGTCTCGAAGAGCTGCTTTGGGTAGGGCGTATGCCGGTTCAACGCGGGTTTCTCCGCTGTGGCTGTGTTTCCGCTGAACCGGGTAAACGCTCAGTGTTCTTCGGAGCCTTTCGGGGGTACCGCCGGCGGTTGTTCTCTTAGTCAGTGGCGGTGGTCGTACTTGCCGGACTTGATGTCCGACAGGAAAGCGCCGAACGCCTCCGGGGAGAACTTGAGGATCGCGCCGTGAGGGTTCTTGGAGTCCCGGGCGGCCACTTCGCGGGGGGTGCGGGCCAGCTCGACACAGTCCGCTCCGCCGTTGCCACTGTGGCTGGACTTACGCCAGTGCATCACGTTGCCCATCTCTCAACCGCCTTTGCCAGTAGCGCAACCGATTGCTTCACTGGGAGGGCTTCCGCGCGGAGTGTTTCCCAGATGCGCTTTATGGTAGCCACGTCCTCTGGGTGTTCCAGTACGTCGCCGCTGAATGCGTCGTCCACGTAGGCGTACTCGTTGCCGTTCATCGCGGCGATGGCGAAGCCTCCGGCCAGGCCGGGGTAGGCTCCGACCTCTTGTGAGACGATCTGGATCCTCACATTGGGCTGCTCGCTGCGCTCCAGCACCTTGACGAGCTGATCGTGCATCGTCTTGGCGCCGCCTATCGGGCGGTACAGAAGCGTCTCGTCGAGGATGGCGACGAACATGAGGGAGTGCTCAGGGGTGAGGACCTTCTGCCGATCCAGACGCACCTGCACCTGCTCTTCCACGTCGCCGGTCTGCCTGCCGGAGTTGGTGAAGACGGCGCGGGCGTACTCCTCGGTCTGGAGCAGGCCGGGGATGAGGAGCGGCTGGTACCACAGCATTGACGTCGCTCCTTCTTCGATCTCCCGCCAGCGCCCCATGTACTCCGGGAGCGGCTCGTTCTGAACGAGATCTTCCCGCATCCGGGTGAAGAGACCGCCGGTCCCCAGGATGCCCTCGACCCTCGTCAGGTGGTCGGGGTGCGGAATGCGCCGTCCCGACTCCCAGGCGCGCACCAGCGATTCAGAAACGAATACAGATTGTGCAAGTTCGACCCTGCTTATCCCTTTTGCCTCGCGTGCCCGTCTTATCTCTCGGGCGAGGAACAGCCGGGGCGTCATGCGGCTCGTTGCCATTGAACGCACTCCCTCGTACACATCGATCGGGGGGCTCATCGTTGCGGGGTGCAGGTGTTTCGCGCCCCCAAGGATAGGTCGCATCGCCACTCTTGAGGAGCAGGATTTCAAAGCTCGTGACGAGAAGTCAGAGGAAATGATCATTTCTGGCGATGCGACGCGCTCTCACTGCACTCGCCGGTGCCCGAACCGGACCATTCCGGCCGCCTATCCCGCGCACCTCGCCCACCCATTCGGCCCTGCTGTCCGGCCTGCACCCCACCGGCCGCAGCCCCTGACAGCGCCTCTCGCCCCTTCACCGGAAAACCCGCCTTGCCCAGACGCTTTGCCTGCTCTCCGCCCGGCCCCCGCTCCGTCTCGCCCGCCGTTCCTCCCGGCTCACCCGACCCCGGCCCCACCCGACACCGGCGACCACGCCGCCGAACGCGCCGTCTTCGTCCGCTATTTGAAAGCCGTCATCAACGTCTACGCCCCCTGGACCACCTCTCCGGTGGTCAACGACCGGGAACGCCGCTTCGCCCACGCCCGCATCACCAAGGCCCAAGACCTCCTGAACCGTCTCCCCGACCGGCACCCATCCGACGGCCCCCGGCCTCCCCGCTGATCACAAGCCCGTGCCGCCGCGGCCTCCCACGGCCTGATCCGCCCATCCGGAAAGGAGTCCCATGCCACTGCCCGCCGTCCTCCCCGTCCCCGTCGAGCCCATCCCGTCCATGTACTGGCGGCGCTCCTTCCCCGGCCGGGCCGGTCAGGTCCGCGCCGCCAGAGCCTTCGCCGCCTGCCTGCTGGCCGACTTCCCACCCCTGGACGACGTCCTGCTGGTGCTGGACGAACTGGCCGTCAACGCGTTGCGCCACACCCGCTCCGGCCTGCCCGGCGGCCGCTTCATCGTGGAAGTCCGCCGCGACTGCACCGGCGTGACCGTCTCCGTCACCGACCAAGGCGGCCCCACCGACCCGCGCGTCCGCCGCGTCACCGACGCCTCCGACCCGTCCTCCCTGGCCGAGTCCGGCCGCGGCCTCCTCACCGTCGAGGCCTTGGCCACCGCTTGGTCCTGGACCGGCACCCGCGCCTCCCGCACCGTCCACGCCGCCTTCGCCGCCCCGGACGCCCGCTGCTGAGAACATGCGGCGGCGCCGCGGGACCTGGGACGATCCCTGCCCGCTGCCGGCACGGTCCCTGCGGCACCGAATTCCGCCCCGCCCCGCCGGATCCTCGCCACTGCCAGCGAAGAGGGAATGGTGTGGCTGTGGGACATCGAGGCCCGTCAGGCCGTCGCCGCTCTCACCCACCGAGGCGGACTGGGGAGATGGATCAGAAAACGCTTCCACGACTTCTTCCTCCCGAGCACCTCGGTGGTGTTCAGCCCGGACGGCCGGCTGCTGGCCACCGCGAGCCAGAACCGCATTGTGCGGATATGGCAGATCGAAGTCTGAAGGCCGGCGAACCGGGGCGGGGAAGCCTTGGATGGTCGTCTGATGTGGGACTCGCGGCCTGGGGCCTGAACCGGCGTGAGATCCGCGGAGGGGGACGAGCCTGCCGCCGGCAGGTGGCGCTGGTGCTGCAGGCGGGGTGCCGACGGGGTTGAGGGCGACCGCGGTCACGACGCCCGTCCCGTGCGGGGCGAGCTCAGGCAACGAGGTGGGCGAAGCGCCTCCGGGAGAACCCCGCTTCGGTCTTTTCGTCCTGAGCCGCTTTCGGAGGGGGGCGGTCTGGGCGGCGAGGCGTTCGGAGGGGAGGGGGAGGGTTTGCGGGCCAAGGGAGTGAGTCTGCTGCGGGAGGCCGCGCAGCGGGCATGGGCGGCCGGTGACGCGAAGGAAAGGAACTTGGTACTCGAGGACGTCGCCAAGGTCATGGCGCTTTATGACGCCGCCGAGGCCGCCCACCACCACCTGGCCGCGGCCGAACGGATGGCCCGCAGCATCACCGAGCGCCCAGATCAGGCCACGCACTCGTCCCGGGCCGTCCTTTTCTGACTATGACCTGATCTGAAAAGTGCCGATGCGCAACGAATAAGGGGCGGATGTGCGGACGGTGCACTCCACCGAGATATGGACGTCCGAAATTCATTTCCGCCGTCATAACCCTGTCTGAGCCACCCACTAAGGTTTTTAGGCGGATATGCCAGGAAAGGGGGATTGGGTTGTGGTCGCGGATGCGTCGTCCGCTGGAGAAGCCCCCCGGCAGGGGCACGGCGCTGATCCTGAGGGCAGGGTGCGCGCGGTGGCGGAGCAGGCCCGGGTGAAGACGCTGCGGATTCAGCCGCGGGCGATGGCGCTGCCTCCCGATGAGCTGGCCGAATGCGCCCGGACGGCGGTGAACGAGGCGTTGGCGGACCTGCGCTCTGCGATGCCTTCGGATGCCGGCCCGGGGGTGGATCCGGCCGCGGCGCTCGAGTACCTGAACCAGGTCCAAGTGGAGGGCCTGCGGACCCTGGAGCTGGTGACCGGGGCGTTGGAGCAGGCCATGGCCCAGATCCGGCAGACCGCCGCGGCACACGGCACCCCTGCACCCCACGGCCTGCACAGGATCGTGGAGGAGGTCCAGCAGACGCTGGCGGCGGTGTCCCGTCCTCCCCAAGAAGCCCCCGACGACCTGGAGGGGACGGCAGAGGCCGCGCAAGGCCGGGTGCGAGCGGTGGCCGAACCCGGCGGCCGAATCCGGTCACTGACCGTGCAGGCGCGGGCAATGCGCTCGCCGTCCCAGGAATTGGCCGAACACATCGTCACCGCGGTCAATAACGCACTGGACGACCTGCAGGCCAAAACCCGACGCGAAACCGAAATCGTGGAAATCGACCAGCGGCGGCTGGATGAACTGCGCGAGTCGGCCATGCGTCAGAGCGCCGAGTTCATGCGTTCGGTCAGCGACATGATCAACTCGATTCAGCCGAGGTGAGACCGTGGGGCGGGAACTGCAGACGCGCACCGGCACGCTGCGAAGCGCCGGCGAGCAGCTCCGCCAGGCCGGGCAACAACTCGACGCCGACTACAAGGCGCTGCTCGCCCAAGTGCAAGGGCTGGGCGGGGTGTTCGGCGAAGACATGATCAGCGCCCTGATCAAAGCCTCCTATGAGTCGGCCGTGGACGTGGCCACCGACTGCTTCACCTCAGCCGCCGAAGGCTATGCCGACTTCGGCGCCGGACTGCTGAAGATGGCCGGCCACCTGGACGACACCGAGGCCGAAAACGTCTCCGGCATCAATCGGCTCGGCAACCAGGCGCTCTGAGAGGACGACGGCAAGTGGGGCTGGTACTTCCCGCACAGCTCGCCGGGCTGCTGGAGGAGCTCGGCTACATGTGGCCCAACACCGATGAGGTCAAGCTGTTCCAGATGGGCCAGGCCTGGATGGAGCACGGCGGCAAGGTCTCCACCGTCGTCCAGCAGGCCGACCAGGCCGTGCAGACCGCGCTGTCGGCCAACCGGGGCCAGGGCGTGGAGGCGTTCCAGGCCAAATGGAACGCCGAAGACTCCGCCCACCAGGTCGCCCAGGACGGCGTCACCGGCGCCCGCGTGATCGGCGCGGCGCTGTTGGCCTGCGCAGCGATCGTCATCGCCTTGAAGATCACAGTGATCATCCAGCTGACGATCCTGCTGATCCAGATCATCCAGGCCATCGCCGCCTCGGTGGCCACCTTCGGCGCCTCCCTGGCCTGGATCCCGGTGGCCAAGAAGCTGGCCGACATGGCCATCAACTTCGCCATCAGCCGGGCGATGGAGGCCATCCTTGGCTCCTAAGGGCGGCGGGGCGGCGGCCCGGGCGGTCACCGGCATCGTCGGCAAGGCCGCCGCCCGGGTCATGTCCCGCATCGCCGGCAAAGCCACCCGCGCCGGTGTCCGCCGGAGCGGCCGGCAGAGCGCCCGCCAGGCGAGCCGACTCGGAAACCGCCTCCGCAACCTGCGCAACCGCCTCACCGGGCGCCGCAACGCTGCGGGTGGCGACACCACCAAACCCCTCGACGGCCGCCACGCGACCAAGGACCCGATCGACGTCGCCAGCGGTGAGGTCTTCCTCAACCAGATCGATCTCGAACTGCCGGGTGTGCTGCCGCTGGTGCTGGAGCGCACCCATGTCTCCTCGTTCCGGACGGGCCGGTGGTTCGGGCCGGGCTGGTCCTCCACGCTCGATCAGCGGCTGGAGGTGGACAATCTCGGGGTCTGCCTGGTCACCACCGAGGGCCGGATCCTGACCTATCCGATCGGGGTGTACGGGCAGCCGGTCTGGCCGCTGAAAGGCGAGCGCTGGCCGCTGATCATCGACGGCGACTCCTACACCGTCCACCAGCCGCAGACCGGCACCACGTTGCACTTCGCCCCCCAGCCGAACGCCGGCATCCCGGGCGAGGCGGTCGCCGTGCTGCCGATCAAGGCGATCAGCGACCGCAACGGCAACCGCATCGACTTCGACTACGACGGCCAGGGCGCCTTGGTGCGCATCCGCCACTCCGGCGGTTATGTCATCGACGTCGATACCGACGACGGTCTCATCACCGCTTTGCGGATGGGGGAGACCGCCCTCAAGACGTTCGACTACGACGAGGCGGCCAACCTCACCGAGGTGGCCGGTCCCACGGGAGCGCCGACCCGGTTCGACTACGACGAGGCCGGCCGCCTGACCCGCTGGACCGACACCAACGGCAACTGGTACGCCTACACCTACGACGAGCGGGGCCGTGCCATACGGGGCACCGGCTCGGGCGGCTACCTCAACGTCGCCCTCGAATACCACGACGACCGCACGGTTTTGACCGACTCCCTCGGTCACCGCACCGTCTACCACTTCAACGAACGGCGCCAGCTCGTCGCCGAGACCAACCCCCTTGGGGCGGTCACCCGCTATGAATGGGACGACAACGATCGGCTGCTGACGGTCACCGACCCGCTGGGACGCACCGTCCGCTACACCTACGACGAATTCAGCAACATCACCTCCATCACCCGTCCTGACGGTGCCGTCACCACCATCACCTACAACGATCAGTGCCGCCCGACACAGATCGTCGAATTCGACGGCGCCATCTGGAACTCCACCTACGACGAGCGAGGAAATCTCCTCACCCAAACCGATCCCACTGGCGCCGTCATTCGCTGCACCTACGATGAGCGGGGCGCGCTGACCTCTGTCACCGATCCCGCCGGTGGCACCACCCGTATCGAGTGCAATCCGGCTGGCCTGCCCATCGCCGTCACCAACTCACGCGGTGGCGTAACCCGCTACCGGTACAACCCACTCGGCCGGATCACTGAGCTGGTCGATCCCATCGGCGGTGTTTCCACCTTCACGTGGACACCCGACGGCAGGCTCACTTCCCGCACTACCCCTGATGGGGCGAGCGAACACTGGTCTTATGACCATGAGGGAAACCTGGTCGAGTACACCCGGCCCACCGGGCAGACCACCCGGTGGGAAATCGGCCCCTTTGATCAGCCGATCGCCTGGATCGGACCGGACGGGGGCCGTCTGGAATTTGCGTACGACACCGAGCTCCGGCTGACCTCCGTCACCAATCCCCAGGGGTTGGTGTGGCGCTACGCCTACGACGTCGCCGGCAACCTCATCTCCGAGACCGACTTCAACGGCCGCGTCGTACATTACGCCTACGACGCAGCCGGCCAGCTCACCACCTATACCAACGGTGCGGGGCAAGTCACCGCCTTCACCCGTGATGTCCTGGGCGCCATCGTCCGCAAGGACGCCGGCGGCGAGATCACTACCTTCACCTATGACCGTGCCGGACGGCTGGTACGGGCCGTTAACACCCACGCCGACCTGCGCCTGGAACGCGATCTGCTGGGCCGGGTCACCGCCGAGATCTGCAACGGCCGCGTTCTGAGGTGGACTTATGACGAGGTGGGGAACCGGGTTCGCCGCCGCACTCCCTCCGGAGCCGAGAGCGTCTGGACCTACGACCCGGCGGGCCTGCCGCTCAGCCTGACCACCGCCGGCCAGGTCATCACCTTCGAACATGACGCGGCAGGCCGCGAAGTCCGCCGCCGGATCGGCACCGGGGTCATCCTCGACCAACAGTGGGACGCCGTCCACCGCCTGACCTCCCAAGCCCTCTGGGGCGCCCCCGCCTCCCCAACGGCTCAGCCCAGGCTGCTGCAGCACCGCACCTACTCCTACCGGCCCGACGATTACCCGATCGCCATCACCGATCGACTGTCGGGACATCGCGCTTTTGAACTGGACGCTGTCGGACGCATCACCGCCGTTCAGGGGCAGGGAGGGAACGAGCGGTACACCTACGACAGCGCGGGCAACATCATCCACGCCCTCTGGCCCACCGACGGCGACCCTTCTGCTCTTTCAGCCGATGCCGCCGGTGAACGCAGCTATACAGGGGTCCGCATTCGCCGTGCCGGTCGCATTCACTATGAATACGACGCCCAGGGCAGAGTGGTGCTGCGCCGCCACGCCCGCCTGTCTTCAAAGCCGCTGATCTGGCGCTTTTACTGGAACGCCGAGGACCGGCTCACCTCTGTCCAGACACCCGACGGGCACTGGTGGCGCTATCTTTACGACCCTCTCGGCCGGCGTATCGCCAAACAGCATCTCGCTCCCGACGGGAAGACCCTCCTGGAACAGATCGACTTCATCTGGGAGGGGCCCTCGATCGCCGAACAGATCCATTACGCATGGTCGGCGGGGCAACTCTCTGCAGACCATGTCACCACCTGGGACTATGAGCCCGGGACTTTCCAGCCTCTTACTCAAAGTGAGCACATCACCTCCGGTGCTTCCCAGCACGGAAGGGCGGTTCGCCGTTTCCATGCGATCATTGCAGATCTCGTCGGAACTCCCGTCGAACTGGTCGCTCCCGACGGGAGCATTTCCTGGCGATCCCACGCCGCCGTATGGGGGGCTCCTTACGTTTCCCGGGCGGATCAGATCAGCTGTCCTCTTGGTTTCCCAGGGCAGTACTATGATTCTGAGACCGGCCTTTACTTCAACTATTTCCGTTACTATTCTCCCTTTGATGGCCGGTATCTCAGCCCGGATCCCTTGGGGCTGAGCCCTCAGCCCAACCCTTATATCTATGTCATTAATCCGTTTGTCTGGGCGGATCCTTTCGGGCTCTATCCTCACCGGCAAGGAAAGGAGCCTCGTTATGGCTCACACGAGCTGAGTCGAAAAGTTATAGATTACCGTGTTGAAAACCCAAATGTATTGCCGAAGCAAAATGTTGCTCTCTATCGGGTTGAGGTGCCAGGTGAGAGGCCGGGTGAGACGATTGTGCGGGATCTTTTTTTGCGAATGAGCGGCGGGGGAAGCATTCCGAGAAAATTGCTGATGAATATCTTACTGCGCATGGTATAGACCCTAGTTGGGTAAAGGCGATCTACTCGGAGAGAAATTTTTGTACTACCCCAGGCCATGAATGTGCAGGACTTGTGAGGAAGTATGCTAATGCCGAACTTTACTGGACTTTCGACCGTTATGAGGAAGGGTATGCGCCAAGTATTATCCGCAAGGCGGTAACTGATGCTTTTATGAGTAGGAAGCGGGTATCGTCTAACTTCAGCTAAGGATTTCTCTGTCAGTCGATTTCACCGAGATGGTTAATGGCCTGAGAGAGGAAAAAATCCTAGTAGGAACGTGGGTGGGATAGCAGTAGGACGACATACAGGACTGATGCCGTCTTTACCTGGTGTGAGGGTATCAGTTGTGGCCTGCTGGGTGCACTGCCCCTTAGTAAGAAGTGGGGCGATGTGGAAGTGTGCTCCTTAGCAGCGAGAGAATCTTAGTCTCCTACCTGCCATATCTTCGCGGTGCTGTCGTCGCTTGCGGTGGCGAGGGTGGTGCCGTCCGGGCTGAATGCCACAGATCCGACTGTGTGCTCATGTTCGGTGAGTGTGGTGATGAGGTGGCCGGTCTTGGCATCCCACAGCTTCACGGTCGCGTCGAAGCTTGTGGTGGCAAGGACGGTGCCGTCCGGGCTGAATGCCACGGATCCGATTATGTGTCTGTGTCCGGTGAGTGTGGTGATGAGGTGGCCGGTTTTGACATCCCACAGCTTCACAGTCTTATCCTCGCTTGCGGTGGCGAGGGTGGTGCCGTCTGGGCTGAAGGCCAAGGCGCCAAAGCTAAAATCTTCGTCCCCGGTGAGTGTGGTGATGAGGCGGCCGCTCTCGACCTGCCACAGCTTGACGGTCTCGTCGTGACTTGATGTGGCGAGAAGGGAGCCGTCCGGGCTGAAGGCCACCTCTACGACGAGGTCCTCGTGCCCGTCGAGTGTGGTGATGAGCTGGCCGGTCTTGGCTTCCCACAGCTCTACGACGCCGTCGGCGGTCGCCGTGGCGAGGATGGTGCCGTCCGGGCTGAAGACCACCCAGAAGACCGCCCAGTCATGTTCGCGGAGTGTGGTGATGAGGTGGCCGGTTTTGGCCTGCCACAGCTTCGCAGTGCCGTCGCCCCCGGCAGAGGCGAGAACGGCACCATCCGGGCTGAAGGCCACCGAGCGAACCCACCCCTGGTGCTCGGTGAGTGTGGTGATGAGGTGGCCGGTTTTGACATCCCATAGCTTCACAGTCTCGTCGCGGCTTGCGGTGGCGAGGGTGGTGCCATCTGGGCTGAAGGCCACCGAGAAGACACAGCCCCTGTGTCCGGTGAGTGTGGTGATGAGCTGGCCGGTCTCGACCTGCCACAACTTCACAGTCTCGTCCTCGCCCGCGGTGGCGAGAATGGTGCCGTCTGGGCTGAAGGCTATCGGGCCGACCCAGCCTCTGTGCCCGGTGAGGGTGGCGTGGAGACGGAGCTTGCCGTAGTCGATACCCATCCGATTCCCCAATGCATCGGATCAGACGATGGTAGTGAGTTGCCCCGGCGAAAGGGGAACGCATTTCTATCATGGCGCCTTCGGGCGGCAGGGTGACACCGCCGAGCCGAACCAGGAAGCGTCTTCCCTAGCCTATGAGGCCTTCGGTGACTGTTGCGCTCACCGCCGGCCTTGGGGCCCGCCCCATGCATTGACCGGGATTCACTTCCTGGCATGAAGGTAGAGACAGGACCAGCACCCTCCTTACCAGGCGTAAGGATATCGGCCAGGATTCGCCGGGGTCGTCTCCTCCTTTGATGAGAAGCAGGGTGGCCTGAAGGAGAGCTGCTTTCCACTGGGAGAACCTCAGTCTCCTACCCGCCATATCTTCGCGGTGCCGTCGTCGCTTGCGGTGGCGAGGGTGGTGCCGTCCGGGCTGAAGGCCACGGATCCGACTGTGTGCTTGTGTTCGGTGAGTGTGGTGATGAGCCGGCCGGTCTCGACCTGCCACAGCTTCACGGTCGCATCGTCGCTTGTGGTGGCGAGGGTGGTGCCGTCCGGGCTGAATGCCACGGATCCGATTATGTGTCTGTGTCCGGTGAGTGTGGTGATGAGGTGGCCGGTTTTGACATCCCACAGCTTCACGGTCTTGTCGTGATTTGCGGTGGCGAGGGTGGTGCCGTCTGGGCTGAAGGCCAAGGCGCCAAAGCTAAAATCTTCGTCCCCGGTGAGTGTGGTGATGAGGTGGCCGGTTTTGACCTGCCACAGCTTGACGGTCTTGTCGTGACTTGATGTGGCGAGAAGGGAGCCGTCCGGGCTGAAGGCCACATCCGTGACGAGGTCTTCGTGCCCGTCGAGTGTGGTGATGAGCTGGCCGGTCTTGGCCTGCCACAGCTCCAGGACGCCGTCGGCGGTCGCTGTGGCGAGGGTGGTGCCGTCCGGGCTGAAGACCACCCAGAAGACCGCCCAGCCATGTTCGCGGAGTGTGGTGATGAGCCGGCCGGTTTTGGCCTGCCACAGCTTCGCAGTGCCGCCACCCCCGGCAGAGGCGAGAACGGCACCATCCGGGCTGAAGGCCACCGAGCGAACCCACCCCTGGTGCTCGGTGAGTGTGGTGATGAGTTGGCCGGTTTTGACATCCCACAGCTTCACAGTCTCGTCGCGGCTGGCGGTGGCGAGGGTGGTGCCGTCTGGGCTGAAGGCCACCGAGAAGACGTAGTCTCTGTGTCCGGTGAGTGTGGTGATGAGCCGGCCGGTCTCAACCTGCCACAACTTCACAGTGCCGTCCTCGCCCGCGGTGGCGAGAATGGTGCCGTCCGGGCTGAAGACCACCGAGTCGATCCAGCCCCCGTGCCCGGTGAGGGTGGCGTGGAGACGGAGCTTGCCGTAGTCGATACCCATCCGATTCCCCAATGCATCGGATCAGACGATGGTAGTGAGTTGCCCCGGCGAAAGGGGAACGCGTTCCTATCATGGCGCCTTCGGGCGGCAGGGTGACACCGCCGAGCCGAACCAGGAAGCGTCTTCCCTAGCCTATGAGGCCTTCGGTGACTGTTGCGCTCACCGCCGGCCTTGGGGCCCGCCCCATGCATTGACCGGGATTCACTTCCTGGCATGAAGGTAGAGACAGGACCAGCACCCTCCTTACCAGGCGTAAGGATATCGGCCAGGATTCGCCGGGGTCGTCTCCTCCTTTGATGAGAAGCAGGGTGGCCTGAAGGAGAGCTGCTTTCCACTGGGAGAACCTCAGTCTCCTACCCGCCATATCTTCGCGGTGCCGTCGTCGCTTGCGGTGGCGAGGGTGGTGCCGTCCGGGCTGAATGCCACAGATCCGACTGTGTGCTCATGTTCGGTGAGTGTGGTGATGAGGTGGCCGGTCTCGAACTGCCCACGACGGAGAATCACAAGACCCGTATTTATCGAAAGACATGCACGCCATGACCTACCGGGTTCCTTTCGAGACGATTCTGCAAGGGCTGCGCGAGCGCCTGGATGAGGAAGACCTCGCCGAGGTGTGTGACCTGCTCATCTGGCGGACCCCGGACAACGGGGCGGAGCTGCTCGACGTCTGCGAAAAGTGGCTGCGGAATGGGACGGCCGAGGAGGTGTCGGCCGCCCTTGCCGTCAACGGAGGGATCCACTTCCAGACAAGGGACGAGCGGGAGCGAGAAATGCGAGCAGTTGCCGAGCGTTTTCCGCAGTTCCGGGAACGTGTTGAGCGAATCCTCCGTGACTGGGACGAGAAGCAGAAGCCACGTGCGGTACGCGAGGTCCTCCAGGACGGTTCCCCGCCATCGCGCGTGGCCTACAGATACCGCATTACCGAGGAAAGGCTTCGTGCCTGGATCGACGAATATCTTCGGGAGAATCCCGCATCGGACGCACCGTCATGAGCTGCTTTCGGGTAGGTCCTGGATGATGACGTGTTCAGAAAGCAGGAAGGGGCGCTTGCGCTCGAGAGAGTTGGGCCTGCTGAAAGAGACTGAGCAGGTCGCGTGGGTTATTGGCGATGCAGAGGAGCGGGCGGGTGCGTTAGAGAGCGTCGTTAAGGGCATGGCGCTTCATGAAGTCGCCGCGGCTGAGCGCATTGCTCGGAGTGTTCCTGAGAAGGGTCGAGCAGGGGCGTTGCTGAGGGGCATCGAGGGCGCAGTTGGACATGACCTGGATGGGGCTGAACGGTTCGCCCGAGCCATGCCTGTGGGCAAACAACAGGTGCTGGCCTTATGGTGGGTCGGTCGCTCATGAGCTCGGTACCGGAGAGCCTGTGCGGGCGTTGCGTCTGTTGGAGGAGGCCCGGCACGTTGCCCGTTCTCTGCGTGATGACAGGGAACGGAAGGATGCGCTGTATGAGATCGCCAGGGTGCTGGTGCGGTATACCCCCGATGACGTCGTCGAGCTCGCCAAGAGCATCACCCGTCCCGGCAACCGGAGCTTGGCGCTGCGGGACGTCGCCGAGGCGGTGACGGAGCAGATCCGGCAGCGGCCGAACGTATCGTGCACGACCTCACCGAAGGGGCCATGAAGAGAACCGGCGACTGATGTTGCAACGGGTCGCCGAAACGATGGCTGACCTGCATGATGTGTCCGAGGGAGCGCATCTTGCGAACGCCATCGAGGATGAAGAGAAAAGGCCGCGGGGCCGGCGTAGGTCGTCAGGCTGGCCGCTTCTTGGGATCCGGACGCATCGCATGCACCATTCCCGTCCAGAAGGAACAGGCCTACGCGCTGTGGTTTGTGTTGGATGTTCCGACCAAGCGGGATGCCTCTGAGGCCGGGCCTGTCGCCAGAGCGTCCCGGATGACGATCCGGAACAAAGGCTGTGGCGGGTCGCTCTCGTCCTGGCCCGACATGACCAGGCGAAGGCCGGACGGCGGGCCCGTATGTTGTGCGATGGCATCCATCGGTCCTCGGCGTTTCGCGCCATCGCCGAGACGGTGCTCGAACGCGACCAGGCGCTGGACTGTCCGTCTGCTGGCCGAGGCCGAACGGATCGCCTGCGGCATCACCGAGCACCTTGAGGTGATGGTCTGGGCCTGGCGGACATCGCCGAAGTACTGCTCCAAGGGACGGACGCCTGACGGCCGGCCCAGCCTTTGTGCCCGGTGAGGGTGGTACGGAGACGGAGCTTGCTGTAGTCGATGCCCATCTGATCCTCCAGTGCACCGGATCAAACGATGACGGTGAGGATTCTTCAGCGAAAGGAGGGCGCGTCCCATCATGGCGCCCGCTGCCCGGAAGGCTGGTGCAGCCGGCCCGAGTCCTGGAGGGCATCTGCCCGCACCGGTGGAAGCGCCTTCGGATCCGCTTGCCGACCGGTAGGGTCTGTTGCTTGTCGAAAGTGCGTACACCATGGCCTACCAAGTTCCTTTTGAGACGGTTCTGCGGGGTCTGCGTGAGCGTCTGGATGAGGAGGACCTCGCCGAAGTGTGCGATCTGCTCATGTGGAGAACCCCGGACAACGGGGCGGAGCTGCGCGACGTCTGCAAGAACTGGCTGCGGCACGGAACGGCCGAGGAGGTGTCGGCCGCCCTCACCATCAATGGCGGGACTTACTTCCGGACGAGGGACGAGTGGGAGGCCGAGCTGCGCGCGGTCGTCGATCGTTTCCCACAGTTCCGGGAACGTGTGGAGCGGATCCTCCGTGATTGGGACGACAGGCACAAGACTCGGGCGGCGCGCGAGGCCCTTCAGGGCGGCGCCTCACTGTCGTTCGTGGCCGATGCTTATGGCATCACCGAAGAAAGACTCCCGCCTGGATCGACGAATACCTTCGCGAGAACCCCGCTCCGGACTCTCAGTCATGAGCCGCTTCCCAAGCCGCGCCTGAGCAGGACTTGAAGCTTGGCCTGCGGGGTCAGGATGGAAGGCCCGCATCGTCCCAGGGGAGCGGCGGTATTGCGGTGACCTGGTCACTTCATCGAGAATTTCGGTGGAGTTCATCTTGCGCCGGTGCCGATGGGGCAGTTCCGAAGGATCAGCATGCCCTCCACGGCTCCATGCCCTGGTTCCCGTCCCAGGCACTTGAGACCGCGCTTTGAAAGATGCTCTCGCATCGGGCCGGAAGCCACCACCCGGCGCCAGGGGCGCGGAGAGCGACAGGCTCTTCTGCGGCTTTCAATGCCCGAGACGGGGGGTACGAAGTCTCGGCTGGTGTCGGGGCCGTTGGCGTCCGGAGAACTTTCGCGCAGGTCGTGGAGCGGGCTGGAGCGTGGGCGTGGCCTCTCGGTTCCGGGACGTTCCCGCTGAGGCCGAGTGCTCGAGGCCGGTTCCTCCCTTCGGCGCGAGAAATGCCGGTGGCGGTTGCCATACTGCGCGCCATGGATGATCGTGATGCGCTGGCCGGGCTGGATGAGGTCCCTTGGGGGGAGCTGGAGCACGCCTACGGTTCCGCGGAGGATGTGCCGGGACAGTTGCGGGCGTTGCGGTCCCCGGCGTCCGGCGAGCGGGGGCAGGCCCTCAACGAGCTGTACGGCAACATCTTCCACCAGGGCAGCCGGTATGAGGCCAGCGCGTATGCCGTCCCGTTCCTGGCGCGGCTGGCCTGTGAGCCGGGCACGCCGCAGCGGGACGAGATCGTGCTGCTGCTGTGCGGGCTGGCGATCGGATACGACGACACCCTGCTGCCGGAGGGTTTGAACGTCGCCGCGTGGCGGGCCGAGGTCGAGAAGGCCTGCGCCACCAGCCCGGCTGAGGCGCTGCGGGAGCTGGACCGGTGGGTGGAGGCCGCCGAGGACCGGGGCGAGCGCGGGGTCCGGGAGTTTCAGCGGTCCATATACGACCACGAGCAGACGATCCGCTGTATGCGGGCAGAACTGGCCGCCTATGACGCGGTGCGGGCCGAGCTGCCCCGGCTGCGCCCCCTGCTGACCGCGGACGATCCCCGCCTGCGGGCCGCCACCGCGTACTTGCTGGGCTGGTTCCCGGAGGAGGCCGCCGCGTCGCTGGCGGCGCTGGAGGAGATGGCGGCCTCCGAGACCGTGCCCGCCGTCTTGGCCAACGCGTTCGTCTCGGCGGGGCTGCTGTCGGGCACGTCCTTGATCCCGCGGCTGCGGGAGGGCTTGGACCACCCTGATCCGCTGTCGCGCTGGGGCGCCGCGGTGGCCCTGGCCCGCCTGGGGCAGGACGACCCGCGAGTGGTCGCCGTGCTCACCGCCGCGCTCGTGGACCTGCCGCCCAACGCGCCTAAGGAGGTGCATTTCCTGGACGGCGACACCCGTTCTCATGCCGCTTTGACCTTGGCCCGGCTGTCCGGCCGGCTGTCCCCGCAGGCCGTGGACGCCGTGCTGGACTCCATGGAGCGGTCCTCCCTGCCGCTGACCAACGAGATGATTCAAGCGACGTGCCGCCTGGTCTTCCCCGATGGCCCGCTCCGCCCGCTGCCTCCATTCCCGGAGCTGACCGGGCAGCAGCAGCGCCTAGTGCGGTTCCTGGCCGATCGGGACCCGGAGAGCTGGCGCTGGTACTCGTTCGTCCAGATCCTGCGCGCCTGGAACCTGCCCGACGGTCGCACCGGATGCCGCGCCTACGCGGGCCTGCCGTCGTGATTTCCGCCGGGCTCACCGGCCGGGCCAGGGGAGGAACTCGGCCAGCAGGCCCGCGGCGGCGCCCAGGAGCAACACCCCTGAAAACCCCAGTAGGCGCCGGTACCACCGGCGGTTCAGCCGTTGCCGTACCGAGCCCAGTAGCAGCGCCAGCACGACCTTGCTGCCCACCAGCATGAGGTAGAAGCCGACCAGGAAGACCGCTCCGGTTGCCGGCTCGCGCTGCCAGGCGGTGGTCAGGATCGGGCCGCCGATGCTCATCCAAAACAGCCATGGGTGCGGGCTGAGCAGGTTGACGATCACCCCGTGCCACAACGCTGCCGAGGGCGGCGGCTCGTCTTTTCCGGACGGTTGGGGAAGGTCGGTGCTGCGGGCCTCCTGCAAAGTGGAGGCCCCCAGTTTCAACACGAACAACCCGCCGGCCACGCCCGCCGCCGACAGTACCCACCCGGGCGCCAAGCTGAGCACCGTCACCGCCAGCACGATCACCGGCAGGTCGGTGACCAGCGGTGAGGCCGCCACCCGCACTCCACCGGCCGGGCCGCTGCGCACTGTCGTGGAGATCACCAGCGCCAGCAGCGGCCCCGGGCTCACCCCTGCGCTCAGCCCGAGCGTCAGCCCCAAGACCAATTCCCGCACTGCAATCCGTCCTTGCCCGTGTTTCGGCCTCGCCCCGTATCCGCTGTCGATGGGGCATGGGGCCTTGCCGGGCTGCTGTGATCGTATGAGACCTCGGATGTGTCCTTCGGCGAGGGAAAGCGGTGGGTCTAACGCGCCGATGAGGGGCATGGTGGACGCGCATCTTGACACGTCCGCGACGGCCATGCCCTTGCACCGGCGGAGCAGCCGGGGCGGCCTTGGAGCCACCGCCCCTCGAACGGGCATTCGCTGGACCGGCGCCGTGGGGTCGTTCGTCGTCTGGGCACCTGGCACCAGGGCGAGAAGCGGCCGTCAAACGACACTGAAGTAAGTAATTAGTGGCTCGGTGGAAAGCTCACTCGACGGGGCCGTCGTGCCGCTCGAAAAATCGGCTTTCGCGACCCGCGTGAGCGGCCATTTCAGCAGGTCCAACGGGGTGAGGAACGGATGAATCGGCAGGCGTCCACCTGTTGATCCAGCGCCTTTCCTCAGGAGGCCGGACAGGATTTCCGGGAATGGCGAGTGACCGGGGCGATGGGATCGCAGGATTGTCGGGGGTGCATGTCAGTCTTCGGGTTGTGCCCTGAGCTTCCTGGAGAATCCCATGGACATCTCATCGCTGGACGATGCCGTGTTCCGCAGGCTGCGTCCGGCTGTGGTCGCCGTTCTCTCGTTGGCCGCCGGGGTGGTCGTCCCGATCCTGCTCTTTTCAGTCGTCCGGCTCGTGATCGACCACTGGCGGTTGCTGCTCTCCCTCCTGGCGGTGGGAGCGCTCGCAGCCGCCGCGGCAGGCGGGGTCGTGATCCGCCGGCGCCAGATCGAACGAGAACGGCAATGGCGTCTCCGGGAGATCGCACATCTGGATCGGGTCGATGTGATGACCGGCGATGAGTTCGAAGAATTGACCGCCGAACTGCTGCGCCGGGACGGTTTCCGCGGCGTCCAGGTCGTCGGCCGGGCCGGGGACCGCGGCGTGGACGTCCTGGCCACCAGCCCGGGCGGACGCCGGATCGCCGTCCAGTGCAAACGGCAAAAAGGCAAGGTCACCGCCGACCGGGTGCGCAACCTGGTCGGCGCACTCAACGTCACCTACCCCGGCCGCCTCGGCGTGCTCGTCACCAACAACACCTTCACGGCCCAGGCCGCCGAGGAGGCCGCCGCCGGCGGGCTGCTCCTGGTCGACCGCGACCTACTGGCCCGCTGGATGGACGGTGATCCCCTCCCAGTGTGAACGGGACGCACCTGATCCTCGTCCGTCCTGCGCACTTGCCGGACAGGACCCGCACCGGTGGAACCCAGCCGCGGAACCCGCGACGCCTCCCGCCGCAGCGGAGGTGCGGCCGGTCGTCCTGCGCGCGCCGGGCACGCGCAGGACGACCGGAAGAAGGCCGCATCAGCGTTCCAGGCGCACCGGCAGCACCCGGGCGCTGTTGGTGAACAGCGACGGCACCGGCTCCACCTTCCGGTCCTCGGCCAGGTGCAGTTCGGGGTAGCGGGTGAACAGGGCCTGCAGGGCCATGGGCGCCTCGACCGTGGCCAGCGGGGCACCCAGGCAGTAGTGGGGGCCGCCGCCGAAGGACAGGTGCGGGCTGCGGTCGGCGGTGATGTCGAAGCGGTCGGCGGTGGGGCCGTACTCGGCCGGGTCGCGTCCGGCGGCGGTGTAGGAGGCCAGCAGCGCGTCCCCGGTGGGGATGGTGACGTCGCCGATGGTCAGCGGGCGGGTCGGGTAGCCGCAGGACAGGTTGGTGATGGGCGGGTCCCACCGCAGGGTCTCGTTGACCACCGCCGACCAGGTGTCCGCGTCGCCCCGCACCGCGATCTCCTTTTGGTCGGGGTGGGTGAGCAGGGCGTGGACGGCGTTGGCGAGCAGGCCCAGCGTGGTCTCGTGCCCGGCGGTGCACAGCAGCCACAGCGTGTCGGTGAGCTCCTCGTGGCTGAGGGCGTCGGGGGTGTTGCGGCGGGCCTCCAGCAGCGCCGTGGTCAGGTCCTCGGCCGGCTCCTTGGTGCGCAGCTCCAGCAGCTCGGCCAGCATCTGGTGCCGCCGCTGCTGGGTGCGGACGGCCTCCTCGGGCGTGGTGTCGGTGCGGAACAGGCTGTCGACCAGCTCCCGCAGCTCGGGCCGCCAATCCGCGGGCACCCCCAGCAACTCGCAGACCACCTGCATGGGGATCGGGTAGGCGAAATGCTGCCGCAGATCCACCACCCCGTCGGCGTCGGCGCGCTCGGGCAGCGCCGCGAGCACCTCCTCGATGATCTCCTGAATGCGCGGCCGCAACGCCTCCACCCGGCCACGGGTGAACACCCCGCTGATCAGCCCGCGCAGCCGCCGGTGCTCGGCGCCGTCGGCGGTGAACATGTTGTCCACGGCGAACATGCCCAGCAGCGGCCAGTCCGCGGGAATCCGGCCCTTTTGGTGGGCGGCCCAGTTCCGCCAGTTCTTGCTGACCGCCGGGTCGCGGAACACGCCGTGCAGCGCCTCATAGCGGGTGATCACCCAGGCGGTCACCTCGTCGGGCAGACCGGGCAGCCCCACGGGGACGGCGGCACCGGCCTCGCGGAGCCGCGCGGCCTCACCATGGTGGTCACTGCCGAAGGGGTCCAGGCGGAACTGAACGCTCATCGAATTCCTCCAACGGTTTTAGGAGCGGACGAGGCTGTCGGGAAGCGCACGTGCAGGCAGGCGGGCAGGCGGGTCCACGGCGAGGGCACCAGCGGGATCGGCGCGTCCGGATCGGCCAGGGTCACGCCGGGCAGCTCATGCAGCGCGGTCTCCACGGCGATCCGGGCGATCGTGCGCGCCGCGCCCTTGGCCGGGCAGGTGTGCGGCCCGGCGCTCCACCCCAGGTGCGCCCGGTTGTCGATCTCCTGCCACCAGTTGGCCCGATCGGCCGGGTGGATGCGCGGGTCGGAGCCGGCCGCGGCCAGGCCGAGGATCAGCGCGTCCCCCCGGGTGATCTGCCGCCCGCCGATCCGGCAGTCCATGACCGGGAACCGGGCGGGCATGTGGGTCATCGGCGGGTCCCGCCACAGCACCTCGTCCAGCGCCTCGTTCACCCCGAGGGTGCCGCCGCGGATCCGGCCGGAAAAACGCGGATCGCTGAGCATCAGCAGCAGGGCCCGGGCGATCCAGATGGTGGTGGTCTCATAGCCGGCCGAGATCATCAGCAGCATCTCCTGCATGACCTCGGTGTCGTCGCGCAGGTTCGGGTGCCGCAGGAACGCGGTGGTCATGTCGGCGGCGGGCGCTTTTTTGCGGGCGGCGATGACGTCGGTGAGGATCCGCTGCACGTCCAGGTAGCCGTCCTGGGAGTCGGCACCGGACCCGAACAAGGCCAGCAGCCCCTCATGGAGCCGGCGGCTGTGCTCCATGTCGATGCCGAACATGGTGTTGGCCACGGTGACCATCGGGATGTGCGCGGCGTACTCGGCGACCAGGTCCGCATGCCCGCGTCCGACGAAGTCGCCGGTCAGCTCGGTGCAGATGGCGCGGATCCGCCGGGCCATCGCGTGCTGGTCCAGCTCCAGCAGGCCCTGGTCGAGGGGGGCGCGCAGCCGCTGGTGGGTCTCCCCGTCGGCGAAGTAGGCGTTGGGACGGGGGAACATCATCGGCGCCAGCCCGGAGTCCGGGTCGACCCGGCCTTCGACGTAGTCGCGCCAGTGCAGCTCGGGGTTGCGGGCAAAGCGCCGCTCGTCCTGGACGACGTCCAGGATCTCCCGGTACCCCAGCAGCAGCCAGCCGTTGATCGGGTGGCGGCGGCCCTGCTCCAGCAGCACCGGGACGACATAGCCCCACTGCTCCCGCAGCCGCGCATAAGTGCCGTGCAGGTCGGGGCTGGCGGCGATCTCGGTCAGCGGGGTCAGCCCCGTCATGTCCGCCAGGCGCTCGGTCATGAGGCCCTGCCTTCCAGGCTGCGGGCCAGCGCGTGCTCCACCAGCGTGATCAGCGCGTCGCGGGCCGACTCGCGGCGGGTGGCCACGCACGAGGTGATGGGGGTCTGCGGCAGCAGGTCCAGCTTGCGGTGCACGATCTCCAGCGGGTGGTGCGGCGAGTCGGGGAAGACGTTGACCGCCACGGCGATCGGCAGGTCGGGCACCCGGGTCTCCAGCTGGTCCAGCACTTCGAAGCTGTCCTCCAGGCGGCGGGTGTCCACCAGCACCAGCGCCCCCGCGGCCCCGGAGGCCAGGCCGTGTCCCTCCCAGACGTTCCAGAAACGCTGCTGGCCCGGCGTGCCGAACAGGTACAGCACGATCGGGGCGGAGTCCTGCGGCAGCAGTGTGATGCGGCCGAAGTCCATGGCCACCGTGGTGGTGCGCTTGTCCTCCAGGCCGTCCAGGCGGTCGGTGCCGATGCTGAGGGTGGTCATCGGGGCCTCGGTGCACAGCGGCCGGATCTCGCTCACCGAGGAGATGAACGTCGTCTTGCCCACCCCGAACGCGCCGGCGATCAGCAGCTTCGCCGACTGGGTGACCGCGGCGTCGACGTAGACCGGCCGGCGGGGGGAGGGGGCGTCAGAGGCGGCGGAGACCATCGAGAAGCGCTCGCAGAAGTGTGGGGTCCGATGCTGCGGACGGCGGGTTGGAACGGATCGTCAGATGCCCGGCGTCGACCAGGTCGCTGGCCACCACCGCGGCCACGCTGATCGGCAGGCCCAGCGCCTCGGCGGCCTCGCTGAGCGACAGCAGCCCGCGGCAGACCTCCAGGAAGCGGCGCTGCTCCAAGGTGGCCGACGGCGGCAGCCGCCGGTCGGGGTCGGTGGCGATCAGCAACGTCTCGGGACGGAAGGTGTTGCGGGTGGGCTGCGACCGCCCCCGGGTGATCACATAGGGGCGCACCGGGCGGCGGCGGGCCTCCTCGGCCGGGTCGCCCGTCCCGAGCGGGCCGTGACGGTCGGTCATGACCCCGGCACGCGGGCCGCGGCGTTCATCCCACGGCCGATCTTGTCGACCTGCTTTTGCATCTGCCGGGCGACCAGGGCCGGGTCGATGCTGCGTTCGGCCAGCACCGCCAGCGCGGTGTTGCGGGCGGCGCCCCGCACGAACAGGATCCCGCCGTCGTATTTGATGATGACCTCCTGGGGCAGGCCCATCGGCGGGGCGTCGGCGGGGGAGGAGGCGTCGATGGAGTCGGCCAGCCCCTGGCCCAGCGTCGCCAGCCCCGCGCAGGCCGCCGACAGGCGCTCGGCGTCCTCCCGGGGTGTGGAGGCCGGGTGCGCCAGCGGCAGCCCGTCGCGCGAGCACACCACGGCGTGCCGGATGCCCGGCAGCGCCAGCTCCTCCAGCATCCAGCCGTTGTCCGCGGGGTCGTCGCTGACGAGGACTCCCGGCCGCCGGCTGCTGTGTTCGCTCATCGTCGCTCCTCGGTGTCGGATGTGTCGGCGGGGTCCGGCCGGTCACTGCCGTCGGCGGCTCCGAAGTAGGCCTTGGCCCATGCGGCGGCCTCCTCGGGGGTCTCCCGGGACACGCCGTCGGCTGGGTCGGGCGCGGCGGCGGGCCGGGCGGGGGCCTGGCCGCGCCGCGAGCGCCGCTGCGGCAGTTCCTCGGGCTTGGCCGGAGGGGGAACGGCGGACTGCTGTGCCGCCTGGGGCGGGGCGGCGGCCTCCGCCACCGGGACGGGGGGTTCCAGGGCGGGATCGGCGATGGGATCGACGATCACGGTCAGCTCGGCGGGCACCCACACCACCGCCTGGATCCCGCGGTACATCGACTCGCGCAGCTCCACCCCGAAGCCGTAGCGGCGGGCGTACTCGCCCACCACGGCCAGGCCCAGCTGCGGCGTCGGCCCCAGGTCGGCCAGGCCGACCGGGGTGCGCCCGGAGGCGATCTCGCGCTGCCGGGCCAGCGTCTGCGGGTCCATCCCCAGCCCGCAGTCGTCGATCTCGATCACCGCGCCGTCGCGCAGCGGCCGCACCCGCACCTCCACCGGGTCGACCGGGGTGGAGCTTTGGGTGGCGTTGGCCAGCAGCTCGGCCACCAGGTGGATCAGCGGCTCGGCGGCCACCGCGGCCACCCCGAGCGTGCCGTCGCCGGCGACCTGCACCCGGTCGAACGCCACGATGCGGCCCTGGGCGGCCCGCACCACCTCCACCAGCGGCAGGTCCGGCCACTGCTGCCCGGGGTGCTGCCCGGCCAGCACCACCAGGCTCTGGGCGCGGCGCTGCAGCTGCGCGGCGGCGTGGTCGACGCGGTTGCCGACCTCCAGCACGTCCGGGTCGGCCGAGTGCCGCTGCAGCATGGCGGCGGCCTCCTGCTGCACCCGCAGCGCCGCGGCCATGAAGTCCTGCCCGGTGGCCACCACCGCGCCGATCACCGAGTCCACCCGGTCCCGTTCCACGCGGCACCGCTCGGCGATCTTGGCGGCCGCCTGCAGCACCTGTTCCATGTGCTCGGCCATCTGCGGCTCGAGCTCGGTGCGCGGCGGCGGCGCCGGACGTCCCTGCGCGACGGCCTCCATGCGCGGCCCGGCCAGCTCCCGCAGCGCCGCGGCCACCGCCTCCATGCGCTCCACGTGGAAGGAGCGCCACCGGGCGTCCTGCTCGCTGATCGCGGCGTCCTTGGCGGCCTGCAGGGCGGCGACGGCCCGCCGGTGGCGCCGGGTCAGCCAGCGGATCCACGCCAGGGCGGCGGCGGCGGTCACCGCGACCGCCGCCGCCGTCATCACCCGGTCCGGCTCCCGGTACAGGGCCGCCGCCAGCACCAGCAGGGCCACCGCGCCGCCGGCCGCCGCGCCTATCGGCCGAGGGGCGGGTGTGTCGGCCGCGGGCTGGGCGGCGGCCGTGGAGGAAGCCGGAGAAGAAGAAGTCATCGTCGCCTTCACGGATGGCTCTGGCACGGTCCATTACGGCGGCGTCCCGTCTGCGGGCTCGCCGCGTCGGCCACTGGGGTGCGCACGGTGCCGCGTTCCCGGTGGGGCGACGGCCGGATCGCCGTGCGCCCGGAGCCGTGCGGCGGCGCGGAACGGCCGCCGCGGGCACCTGCGGGCGGCGTCACCGGCCGCCCCGGCGGGACGGTGCTTGCGTGATGTGACGGGAGGCGGTTGCGGAAGCGTCGATCCGGATGCCGGACCGACGAGGAACGGATGATCTCGTCGTGCGTGACATCAAAGCCTTCCGCAATCGTCGTGCCGTATTTTCGGTGACCTTCGAGCCCTTGACTCGCCGCATATCTTGCACCGGTCTCGCAGAAAGCGGACAAGAGCGGTCAAAAGGTCCCCGGTGTGGCGATCCTTGCCTATTCCGAATCTTTGTCGCTGCCGTGCATTGCGGCCCCAAGAACACCGCCGATGGCCACTTGCGGCCAATCCCTGCGAAAGTGCGGTGATTTGCGCTAGAGGGCGGGCTTCGCCGTGGCCGGCGGAGTCTCTCCGCGGGGCCTGCGGGTGCGCGGCCGGTGCCGCCGGCGAGCGGTAAAAGCCCTGATCAAGGCGGCTTTGTGGAGAAGGTGAGGAGGGCCGGGGTGGGTGATGGCCGTGCCGCCGGCCGTAGCGGGCGTGAGGAGGGTCGTCCGGGGCTGTGCTGCCACATGTTCCGCTCTACGGACGTTTTGGGTCGGGAAATACGGGCGTCCGAATTGCGTTCGGGGCGGGAAGCTGCTATGGGGCTGCGTTTTGTTCGGATATGCCGGTAAAGAGAAATTTAACTTTTGATTACTTTTGCGTTGCTCGACGAGGGGGCGAGTAGGCCATCGGCTTGAGCGTGAGGAGCTCTTTCCGGCTCGGCTTGCGAATCTGGCGGGATCGGCAGAGCACCCTCCAGCCGTTTGTGGGGGAAATCACATAGGGCGACGGAGGTGAGGCGGCTCGCAGTCCTGAACCGGGGCGGCGGGCCGACGTCCATCGCGGCGGAGCGACGTTCGCCTCCAGAGCGCCGCCGACCGGAGCCGATGCAGTGAACCTTGCCGGCCTGGTCTGTTCGCAGGCAGGACGAGAGCCTTGCAATCAGGGGCGAAGCGGTGACCTGGACGGCTCTCCAGCCGCCCGGTGGGCGACGGAAGCAGGCGGCCGACGTGCTGTCAACGGTCTGACGTCCTTGTCACGCACCAGATTTCCGCATGTATGCCTGGGAGCACGCGGCTCCGGACACTGCCGGGGCTCCCGCTGCGGCCCGAGACTGCGCATTGAGCCTTTCGACGAGCCGTTCCCGCAGGTCGCATGTGGGGGGACGGCGCAGTTGGAGACGATGCCGTGACCTGCAACGCCATGACCTCGGCTGGCGTCGGGGTCCCTAGTCCTCCGGGACCACACCCTGAGGAAGGCCCGCCGGCAAGGCCGGCGCTGCTCACAGGGCTCGCATCGCAGGCGTTCGGCACCGCCACCGAGACGATGACCGGACGGTCGCCGCGACGGCCGCCATGGCCGGGTGCGGTCCAAAGGCATCGGGCACAGACGACCGGCCACGGGGCGAGCCACTGGCCTCCATCGCGTCCAGGGCGACGGGAAAGCCGCCCAGCCAGGGCTCGGCGAGCCCACGTCGGCCGATTCCCGCCCGATCGGGCTGGGACCACCGCTCTCTGCAAAGGCCGCAGACGGCGCACCGTCGGCTCCTGCGACAGGGCAGGCGGGTGAGAACTTCGACGCGCTTCACCCTGCGGTCATGGTCATGCCTTGAGGCCTGCGGCGGCCTCACCCGAGGTCGACTTGGGGGCGACCGCGCGCCGTGCGTCCGGTTTGCGGTGCGCACGGCGCGCGGTGGCGTCCTGGGGTTTCGGCTCAGAACCAGCAGGTGCCGGTTCTCCACATGTTGATCCACTCCTTGGGCTTTGAAGAGATGGACCCGGCAGCTGAGGTTGCCCCACAGGAAGTAGGGGCCATACCCGTCCCAGCCGAAGGGGAGCTCGCCGGACACATCGACCGTCGCGGTGGGGGAGGGCTGTGCGGCGGTCGTGGTCTCGGCGGAGGCCATGCTCGGTGTGAACGCACCGATGGCGATGAGCGCCGCGGCGGTTCCATACGGTGCTGGGGCCTGTCCGTAGCGCCGGGCGGGGCGGCCCTCTCTTAGCGCGTCCATGGGCCGCCGCAGTCGGTGTTCTGAGGACGAGGCCGGTGCGGACGGCGGCATGGTCGCTTCCGGCGGCGCAGGATTGGCTCCTGGGAAGCAGGCGCCGCGGAGCCGTTCGCCGGGTTCCAAGGGGATACGCGCCTGCCCTGCGGTACCGCCCTTGCGCGCCATGGCCGAGAGCACCGGTACGAACGGCGGGCCTGGTCTGCGCCGCCAGACGGCCGGTGCGGAGTCAGCGGGAGACCAGCCTCTCCAGCTCCGGGTCGCTGAAGAACGCGCGGTTGGCGTAGGCGAACCGCACGGCCAGCGCCAGGTTCGCCGACCGGCCGTTCGAACCGGGTGCCTGCGCGCCCTCCGGAGGCACCAGCGGCGGCATGCAATCGAGGATGAACTCCCGCACATTGGCCACGAACTTGTCCAACGTGCTGGGGCTCACGCCGGCCTGCCGGGCGATCTGGGTGCGGCTGTCCAACCCCAGGGCCAGGGCCTGCCAGATCCGCAACTGCGTCCGCGTCCCGCAGACCGACCGCAGCCGCAGGTGCTCCGGCCGGGTCAGGTACGGGCGCAGGTGCCCCATGGGCACGTCACGTCCCTCGAGGAGAGCGCAGATCATCTCGGCCTGGCCGTCTGCCGGTGAGGCCTTGCTGATCCACGTCTGCGGCTGCTGGAGCGGGAAGAGTTCGAAGGCCGCCCGGAGCATCAGCTCACGATTTCCTTCGACGTCCGCTGTGTACAGAGCGATTTTGGTATCCGGGGTGTGCTGGGACAGCAGCCGCAGCGCGGTCAGCCCGTGGCTTTGCGAGCCGCCGACCCGGCGCGCTCCGAAATCGAGGTCGACGAGCGCGAGATCGTATGTGGTTCCCGTTTCGCGGGCCCGTTCGACGGCGGCGGGGATGTCGTCGGGGTCGGTCACCTGGTCGGCCGTGATGGCCAGGCGCCCCGACTTCACATCGGCATGCCTGCTGAGCAGGCCCTCGATGGTGTACTGGACCGTGCCCAGGTCGTCGACGATCAGCAGGTACCGAGTGAGGGAGTTTTCCGTCGGTCGCTGGAGGGCTTCGGCCAAGGAACCGCCTCCAATCGGCGATGCGGTGTCAGAAGCGTCAGGATAATGAACAAAATATTCTGACAAATGTCGGATGTGTTGTCATCAGATTTGTGATGGCGTGCGGTCGGCGCTCACAGGGCGAGCCAGGTGGCCTGCACCCGGGTGCCGGCGGGCGTGCGGTCGATCGTGATCCCACCGCCGAGCCTTTTCAGCCTGTGGTTCAGTATGGCGAGGCTGGATTCCGGGCGATTCATGATCGAATCGCCGTCAAATCCGTCCCCTTCGTCCTCGACCGTCACTATCAGTCTGCGGCGTCGCTCCTCTTCGACGGCCCGGATGAAGATCCAGATCCGGAAGGAAGATCGCCTGAGACGATTGGCTTCGCGCACGCTATTGGCGCACAGGTCGCTGAGGACGATCTGCAGCAGGTTGAGATCGGTGGCGCGCAACGGCATCACGTCCACGCCCGTGCTCTCGACAGACAGGTCGATGGCCGCACTGTCGGCCGCATGAGCGTAGGCGGTGGATCTGACATCTTCGATGATCTCGCCGATGTCGGTGCCGTCGCCTTCCCGGAACGGATGGCGACGCAAGGACTCGACCTGATGCACCAGGCTGTGCCAGCTCGCCTGCACCCACGAGGGCCGGGACTCCAGTTCCAGATTCGGGCCGAGCACCCGCAGCTCATTTTTGATCTTGCTGTGCACAACGGTCGATACGGCCTCGGCGAGCTCCTCGCGCTGGTCGCGCAGGGCGTCCGGTAGCGCGCCCAGCAGGGCGTTGACCAGGCTCACGTCCACGTAGAGACGGAACATCAGGCCGGCGATCACGATCGCGCCGTCGGGTCCGGAGGCCGACGCGGGCGCACATGCCCGGTACACCGCGATCCCGGTCACGGCGAGGACGAGGGGAATGGCGAAGCGGAACCATGCGTAACCGGCTCGCCGGGCAAGGCCGGGCTGATACCAGGCCGGATCGATGACGTACTGGGAGAACGGGAAGTACAGCAGAAGGAACGTGAACGCGGCCGACCAGAGAACCGACGCTCCCTGCTGGGCGGGAGGAGCGGTCCAGGCGGTGCAGGCGGCCATGGCCAGCACGCTCGCCCCCTCTATCAGGCCGGGTATGTCCGCACTGACCCGCCTTTCCCTGGCCGTTCTCCGCAGATAGTCGGAGATGCGGTTCAGGACGCGCCTGCCGCTCATCCAATCCTGCACGCCTTCATGGTGGTGACTCCACGCCGCGACCGCGCCCACGGTGGCCAGCGCCCCGGTCGCGAGAGTCAGCGCGACAACGGAATGCACACCGGTCTGGAACCGTCCGGGAGGGCCGAGGAGCGCATCGGTGATCAACGCGCCCTCCCACAGTTGAACGGCGATGAGCCTGCACAGCGCCATGCGCCGGTAGAAACCGTGCAGGGCGCGCATGATCATGACCGCATGCTGGGGGGTGTGGAGTTCGGGGTGGTGACCGGGGGCCAAAGAGTCCTTGCCGAACAGCCGGTCGCGCATCGACGGCTCCGCTGCCTCGGTATGCATGGCCATGATTATCGCCGAGCGTTCCGGTGAGCGGCGGGAGAAAAGTTCGTACGTCCGGCTGCAAAACTTTGCAGCGCACCCGGCAATGTGTTTCTTGTTGTTCCGCCCACCTTTTTCTGAGTATGGAATTCAGACTCGCCTTCATGCTCCCCGAGCCGGAGTGGTGTCGGCCGCGACAACAAGATCACCCCAAGGGAGGAGAAGCGGAGTGGAACTCACCGAAATGTTGACCCGGAGCCCCTCGGTGGACGATGAACTCGTCTTCTTCGCCATGCCGTACGGAAAGCGCACGCTGCCCAACGGCGCGGAGGTGGACTTCGATGTGCTCTACCAGCAGTACTTCGCCGTGACGGTGCGGCTGATGGGGCTGCGCCCCGAGCGCGCGGACTGCATCCCGGGAACGATGGAGAGCCCGTTGTCGGCCGCCTGGAACGGCGTCGACCGGGCCGGCACGGTGGTCATCGACCTGTCCCTGCCCTCCACCTCGGTCGCCATGGAGCTGGGCTGGGCGATGTGCCTGCACAAGCGGGCGGTCGTCATCCACCACGAGGGCGCCGAACTGCCCACGAACATCGTGGGCCAGGTGCGGGCCATCAAGTACCGCTGTGACATGGGCGGGCTGCCCGAGCTGCAGGAGGCGCTGCGGCTGGCGATCGAGGACGCCCGCAAGCGGGGCATGCCCGAGATGGACCTGCGCCCCCGTACCGGCGTCCGCGACGTGGAGGCCATCGCCGAGGTGGTGCTGACGGCGACCGACCACATCTTCGTCCGGGACATCCAGAACGAGCTGCGCACCGGGGTCATGCGGCGTACCGACATGGACTACCTGGAGACCCTTCCGGACGACATGTCCAAGCGGTTCCGGATCGGCGCCAGGCTCAACGGCGTCTTCGTCACCGACGAGAACGGGACCCGTTTCTCGCAGCGGCACGGGAAGACCAACCCCTGGCCGGCCCTGGAGGCGAAGTACCGGCGCGGCACTCTGGTGCGGGCCGAGGTCGTCCAGATCAACCGGGGCGGCTACTTCGTGGCCCTGCAGGACGGCGGGAAGTCCAGGATCCCCACCCACATGGCCGAGGCGGCCGGCCTCGAACAGGGTTCTGAGGTGCTGGTGCGGGTGCTGCGGGTCGACCCGGTGCGGCAGCGCATCGACGTGGTGCTCGCCGATCACGCGCCGACGGCCGACCGGCGGCCCGGGCAGGCGCCTGTCTCCGGGACGCCCGGAGCACGCCCCGGTCCGGTCCTCCCGCGGCAGGGCGAGCGGTGCACGGGAACGGTCACCAGGCCGTTCAGGGAGCGGGGGTTCGTCTTGGTGACCCTGGACGGCTGGACCGAACTGGGGCAGCCCGCCATTTTGCACATCTTCCAGATGACCCCCCGGACGCGGGAACGGTTCAGCGCCGGAGAACTCGACAAGGGGGACCGGCTGCACGTCGAGGTGGTCTCGGCGGCGCCGTCCGCCCGTGACCCGGAGCGGGCCGAGATCCGGCTGCGGGAGGTTCCCGCCGAGGCGGAACCGGCCGCCGAGGAGGGCGCCGAGCCGGAGAGGGCCACGGGCGGCGAGCACATCTCCGAAGAGAGGACGGCATGACCGCCGTACATGACGACACCGTGGGACGGGACGCCCTCCCGGCGTCCCGTCCCCGCGGGGAAGACCTCGATACGGCCCTGTGGAACTCCGCCGTGACCGCCGACGCGTTCACCGACGAGGCCGTCTACCGCTACCACATGGCCGTGATGGAGCAGTACCGGGTGTACGTGGAGTCGGCGGATCGGGTGAGCGCCCGGAGGAACACCGCCAACGCCTTCTTCCTCTCCGGCAATACTGCCCTGCTCACCTTGCTCGGAGCCGCCACCACGGTGGAGACGCACCGGATCCCGGTGGCGGTCATCGTGTGCGTCCTGGCGGCGGCGCTCTGCCAGTGCCTGATATGGGGCATACAGGCGCGTTCGTACCGTGTGCTCAGCTCCGCCAAATGGGCGGTCGTCGCCGAGCTGGAACGTCGGCTGCCCGCCCTGGCGTACTCCTCGGCCGAATGGGTGACGGCGCTGCCGAGCCGCCGCTACAGACCGCTCACCCGGATCGAACGGTGGATCCCGGCTCTGTTCGCCGCCCTCCACCTCGGAATGGGGATCGCCGTTCTGCTGTCCGGCTGAGCGTCCCCGCGCCCGAGGATCCGGCGGCCGACCGGTTCCCGCACCGGTCGGCCGCCGGTTCGCGCGCTTGAAGAGACGGCTCAGAACCAGCAGGGGCCGGTGCCCCACATGTGGCGCCACTCCCAGGGCTTGAAGAGGTGGATCCGGCACTTGAGGGTGCCCCACAGGAAGTAGGGGCCGTACTTGTCCCAGCCGAAGGGGAGCTCGCCGGATACATCGACCGTCGCGGTGGGGGAGGGCTGCGCGGCGGTCGTGGTCTCAGCGGAGGCCATGCTCGGCGTTAGCGCACCGAGGGCGATGAGCGTTGCGGCGATGGCGATTCCTCTACGAACGCGCATGCCCTGATTCTGAACCGTCTCGCAGCGTGATTCTTGTCACAAAGTTCAACAAAATGCTTCTTGATGCGTGACCCCGCATAGGGCGCCGAGGCTTTGCCGGTCGTCTTTGCTGCAAAGTGGTCCGCTGCTCTTGCCGCGGGTCGGGCGGGACGCGGTTGCATGCGTGACCGTGCCCCGGGCCTGCGCTTTTCGCGTCCGATCATGATCGCCGGTCGGCCGTCGGTGGGAAGTGTGAGGGAACGGCGCATCGACAGGGCGGCTGGGAGTGGGCCGGACGCTTTTTCCAACATGCCGCCTCGAGGGCCGGAGGCGGCGTTCCCGGCGGTGTCGTTGCAGGTCACGACGTTTTCTCTGCTTGTGGCCTCCCCGTCTCGAGCTGCGGAGACGGCCTTTGGGGAAAGGGTCGATGAGGAGTGCCGCTGAAACGGCGGGTGGGGCCGGAAGAAAGGCCGGTGGCGCGGTGCGGAGCCGGTCGGCCGTGCCGATGTTCTGGCTGGTGTGAGGTGTGATCCGGCCTGTATGCCGGTTGCCGGGACAGGGGGCCGGCTGATCGGCGATCATGGCTTTTGCGCCGGCGAGGACGGGAGGCCGGGTGGAGCCTGGGGAAGAGATCGCGGGCCGCTATCGGCTGGAGCGTCGACTGGGCCGGGGCGGCTTCGGCGAGGTGTGGGCGGCCGTGGACCTGTTGCGGGACCGGCCGGTGGCGGCCAGGTTCTTATAGACGGCGATCTCCTTTTCTCGGGCTTCGGCTATGGACAGCAGGAACCGGCGGAAGGACGGCCACTGACGTCGCGGTTGTCCTTGCTCCTCGTAGAGCCAGACTTCCGGATCGTCGGGGGCCAGTTCGGCCTGGGGGATGTAGAGCACGATGTATCCCTGGTGCATGGCCATCACCAGGGCGTCTTCGAGGATGGCCGGGTCGGCTCCATCTTCGCGCAGCAGCTCTTGAGCGGCGTCTTTGATTTCCAGGAGGTCGTGCAGCGACCAGTCGGTTCCGGTCATCAGCGGGTAAGGGCTCTTGCCCATGACCTTCAGGAAGTCGCGGTACAGGGCGGGGAGGCGGGTGAGCCGCTGGGCCCGCATGACCTGCTCGATCTCCGCATCGGTGCACCCTGCCTGGTCGCGTCGTCTGATCAGGCGTCGTTCCAGCAGGTGGTTGCGGTATTCCGGGAGGGAGAAGCGGTTGGGGTCCATGGCGGGTGAAGTCACGGTGCACGGCGGGAAAGCCGCCGGCGGTGGGGTGGGGAGTGCGCTCCTCTGAGCGCGGGCGTGGGGGAGGCGATGCCGGCTTGAAGACCGCAGGCTCGCCGGGATGACGGCGGGTCCGGGAGTGTCAGGTTCCCAGGGTTGTGGCGCAGGACAAGCAGTGGGCCTTGGCCGCCCGGGAAGTGTCGCCTCCGGTGGCCTGCGCGGGGTGGGTGGGGCCGATGTGGTGCCACAGGCCGGGGCGGGGTTGGTGATCCAGCCCCAGCCGTTGTCGGGGCCGTGGACGTGTTCTTCGGTCATGTGGCCGCAGGCGCCGGGGATGTGGGCCACGTTCTGGCGGGAGATCAAGATGGTGCCGGGGGCGAAGCTCGACCAGCCGCCGCTCTTTTCGTAGGGACGGCGGGACGAGGAGGAGACGAGGTCGCAGGCACAGCCGAGCCCGACGATGAGCCCGCACTTTTCGCACTCGGTCATGATCGCCGAGCCTAGTCCTCCGGCCGAGGAGAGGGCGGGGGAATGACGTATCGATGAGGGAGGCGGGTACGCCGACTGGACGGGCATATGACATGGCCCACCCCAGGAGGCGGAACCGGTGTCGCGATCTTGGTCGGGCACTTGATCCGGTCGCTGAACGAGGACACCGGTTCCGCAGGACGCTCACACGGGAGTCCTGGCTGTTCGTCAGCGTTCGTCTGCGCTCACTGGACGGGACGAACGGACGGCGCGCAGAAACGTGCTCCACGCATGGGGAGTGAGGTAGAGGATGGGGCCGTCGTCGGTGTTCTTGCTGTCGCGGACGGCGATGGTGCCGTGGGGAGAGCGAGCGACCTCGACACAGGCTCCGTTGGCCTCGCTACGGCTGGACTTGCGCCAGCGTTCGTGTTGCGTTGATCGGGTCATTGGCTGAAGTCGGTCGAGCGGAAGGGCTGCGGGAGTGCGCTCCGGCTGTGGGGGTGAGATGGGCCATCGGGGTGTTCTTGCTGTCACGGATGGCGACGGTGTCATGGGCGGAGCGGGAAACTTCAGCACGGGCTTCGCTGATTGTGCTGTTACAGGATTACGTCAGTGCTCGTGCTGGAGAGGTTGTGGTTCTAGTTTGTGCTGGTTGAGCGAAGGGTGTGGAGGAAAGCCGCCCACTGGTGAGGGGTGAACTCCAGGACGGGCCCAGGGGTGTTCTTGCTGTCGCGGATGGCGATGGTGCCGTGGGCGGAGCGGGCGACTTCGATGCAGTTTTCGCCGGCTGCGCTGTGACGAGACTTGCGCCAAGGAGAGTACTGCGTGGTCATGCGGAGAGTCCGATCTTTTTCTTGAGATCTTCGGCCGCCTCGGTCAGCAGGCTGATCGTGGCGGCCCCTGAAAGGCTGACCTGTAGGAGGTGTTCGTATCCCTGGGTATATCTCATGACCTCTCTCTGATCAATATGCACGACATCAGAGATCATCGTGTCATCGACTGCGATGGGTGGATCGTCCGGGTCTGGGAATGTGTAGAGGGAGAAGGCTGACTTCGGTAGCTGCCGAGGGGCAAAGTCCACTTGCACTGGAAGGATGTGGATTGTAACGCGAGGGTGCTTGAGAGCCTTCTCGATCAGGCTCTGGAGCTGGTCGGACATGACCTGGGGCGGCACGGAAGGGCGCCGGATGACTACTTCATCGATGATGACCTCATAGCGTGGTCCTTTCGGGCCCAGCACGTGAGACTGGCGATGAAGCCGGGCGTTTAGCATGTGCTCGGGGTGGAAGTTGATCTTCCCTTCTGCCTTGGCCAGTTCGATCATGCACCGGATGAAGTCCGGGGTCTGAAGAAGCCCTGGGATGGTGAACTGGTTGTACTCGCGGATGGTCTTTGCGTCTGACTCGATGTCGGCATACATGCGCTGGCGGCGGCCCATGGCGTCGCCGTACTCGTCCCACCAGCCTCGTTCGGCTCCCTCGCGGGCTATCTGGACGAGTTGCTGGTACTTCTCGCCGGTGACCCCCAGGTGATCCAGGATCTTCATGATCTCCACGAGGTTGGGACGGTTGTGGCCGTTCTCGATTCGGGAGATCTTCATTCGGGAGTAGCACAGCACGCGGGCCATGTCGTCTGCGGTCAGGCCGCGCTGTTCGCGCAATGCGCGCAGTTCGGCGCCCAGTCGGCGGCGCCGAACGAAGGGACTGGTCGTGGGTGACCTCCCGGGTTCGGGTTGGAATTGGCGGGGGCGTCAAGGGGGAGACGCCGACATTTCCACTCTGTGTTACCACGTGGCGTCAGAGAGTTTCCGCTGGAATCGGTGGATTCGTTGGCCGAAATGTGCCATCCGGCTAACGCTGGAATAGCGTTCCGGAAGTGAGCGTCTGAACGGCGTGCGTTCGGCTCGCGAACGCACGCTCCGCGTGCGTCCCTTGTGTGGGCGTGCCATTGCCTCTTGCCGCCGGAACGTCGGTTGATTCTCCGTACCGGTGCGGCCACCTGGGGTGACGATGAGGGGCGTCCATTCCGATGACCCGCATCCGGCGAGGTGAACGATGCCGCCCATCCGATCAGCCGGTCTCCGGTCGCTTTCCGGTAGGAACGGCCCCGTTGCGGTCCTGTCTCTGTGTGGGGAGGGCCGGCGTCCGTCTCCTCCGTGCCGCCGGTCCGCTCGGCCCCGGTGAACCTGGGCTTTTGCGGTGACCGCCCCGCATGATCCCGTCCCGGAGCGCCGCACCGACCAGGCCGCTGAACGCGCCGTCTTCGTCCGCTACCTGCAGGCCGTCATCAACGTCTACGGTCCTTGGCTCGACTCCGACGTCATCACCGGCCGTGAACTGCGCATCGCCCGCGACCGCGTCGCCAAGGCCCGGGACCTCCTGGCCAGGTTCACCGGCCCTGGAGCCGTTCCGAACCATGGACGCGACCGGCGATGACGGCTCGCCCGTCTCCGCGGACCCGTCTTGGCGGAACGTCCCTGAGCAGCCGTCGGAGGCCGGTTCGTGCTGTCTCACCGAAACGTGGCCGGAGCGGGCGGAGGGAGAACTCACCCCGCATCGGCGGGGCATTGGCTCCCTGCGTCTTTTCATCGAGGCGACCCCGGCCGCCTGCCGGTCATCAGTGACCCTGCCTGCCGCTTTTACTCGTACACCGTTTTGAGCGCCCTTCCCTGCTCGTCCGCCGTCCGGAAAGGAAGCAGATGCCGCTGCCCACCCCCGCCCCCCTTCCCGTCGAACCCGCCCCGTCCATGTATTGGCGGCGCGTCTTTCCCGGCCAGGCCGCCCAGGTGCGCGCCGTCAGGGCTTTCGCCGCCTGCCTGCTGGCCGACTTCCCGGCCGTGGAGGATGTGCTGTTGGTGTTGGACGAGCTGGCCGTCAACGCGTTGCGGCACACCCGTTCCGGCCGTCCCGGCGGCCGTTTCGGTGTCGAGGTCCGCTGCAACCTCGCCGGCGTGACCGTCTCCGTCACCGACCAGGGCGGCCCCACCGAGCCGCGCCTCGGCCCCCTCACCGACCCGGGCGACCTGGCCGAGTCCGGCCGCGGCCTGCTGACCGTCGCGGCGTTGGCCACGTCCTGGTCCTGGAGCGGCACTCCTTGTTCCCGGACCGTCCATGCCACTTTCGCCCAGCGGCTTCCTTTTGTTGCTCAAAGTGGCGATCTGCTTGGCTCTGGGTGCTCTGTGGATGAGCCTTGATCGCTTGGGCTCTCGGCGGTCACTGGGCAGAGGTGGTTCACCGAGTCGTGTCTTTGTCTCCTCATTGGCTCGGGTGCTCTGGTCGAGTTCGATTGGGGCCTGCTGGTCGTTGTGGCGTTGGCTGCTTCCCGAACCTGGATCGGCATCGCTTGCTCTCGGGCCGTCCATGTCGCCCTCGCCCAGCGGTCCCTTGCGAAGGCCAAGGCGCCGACCTGCTTGGGTGATCTGCGGACGAGCTCTGATGGCCTGGGGACGTGCTCTCGGCGGGCTGGAAGTCGTCGCTGGTCAAGGGCGGTCTCACCAAGTCGTGCCCTCGTTGGCTTGGATGATTTGGCAGGGGCCGGCCGTGATCTGCCGGTCGTCACGGTGCCGGCTGCTTGCCGAGCCTGGAGCGGCATCGCCTGTTCCCGGGCTGTCCACGCAGCCTTCGGTCAGGCGCTCCATCCAGAGGCCGGAGCGTCGGCCTGGTCGTTCTGCGGACGATCCCCGAGGGGTTGGTGCTTGGGTGGATCAGATGCCGGGGACGGCCTTGAAACGCGGGCGGTCTGTGCCCTGCGGGTGTCCCGGGACGCCGGTCAGTGTCCGGCCAAAAGCAGTTCCGCCTGGCGGCGTGCGACCTTGATCGGGGCGTCCGAGCGGCTGAACTTCGAGCCGGCCAGGGCGCCGTCGTACAGCACCTGCAGGACGTCGGCGTCGCCCTCGGGGTCGGGGGAGCCGGCCTCGCGCAGCTGGGTCAGCAGCATGCGGCGCAGCCAGGCGCGGTGGCGGGCGACGGCCTTGGCCACCGGGTGGGTGGGGTCGGGGAATTCGGTGACGGCGTTGAGGTACACGCAGCCGCGGTAGTCGCGGCCGGGGGCGGCGGCGATGGCCAGGTCGAACAGGGCGAGGATGCGTTCGCGGGGGCCGGGGGCGTCCTTGGCGGCGGCCTGCCAGGCGGCGCAGTCGGCGGCGTCCTGGTCGTCCAGGCAGGCGACCACCAGGCCGTCCTTGGAGCCGAAGGTCTGGTAGAGGCTGGCGCGGGCCACGTTCGCCTCGGCGATGATCCGCTCGACGCCGACCGCGCGGATGCCCTCTTTGAAGAACAGCCGCCGGGCGGTCTCCAGCAGCCGGGCCGCCGGGGAAGAGCCCCCCTTGCCGCGCGCTCCGGCGTCGTCGGTGGGTGGGCGGGCGGATGCAGTCGAGGGCATGGCGGGAAATATACGTCCTCCTGTCGCAGGGCGCCCATACGGGAACTTTCCCTACCAGAACGGTGGGTCTATCTGTTATGGTCTGCCGCATGAGGCAACCCCTGCTGGTGCGCCGCCTGCACATCGACCTGGAACGGGTGCAGGGCGCCTGCTGTCCGGCCCCGATCGCGCGCTGACCGCCCGCGCACGAGACATTCACCGCCTCTTCCCCCAAGCCCGTCCGCCGTCCCGCACGGCCGGCCCGCCGTGCCCGGGCGCATCCCACCCCCCGATTGGAACGTCATGTCGCTGTACCTGCTTGAGATCCGCATCGAGCCGACCGACCGCCCCGCCGTGGAACGCCTGATCGCCGACGTGGCCGAAGCCGTCCGCTCCGCCGGCGGCGAAGTGGTGGAATCCCAGGTCACCGGCACCTTCGAGCGCATCTTCACGGTCGTGGAGGCCGCCTCGGCCGAGTCGGTGGCCACCGCGGTCACCGCCGCCGTCGCCGAAGGCCGGCCGCCGCGGTCTTACGCGGTCACCGGCCCGGACGAGGTCCGCCTGGTCGGGGCGGACCTGGAGGAGGTCAAAGCGGCCCGCCCCGAGGCCGGCTACCTGGTCGAATGGGACCTGCCCGCCGAGCTGGACATGGAGAGCTACCTGGCCCGCAAGAAGGCCAACGCCCCCAAGTACGCCGAGGTCCCCGAGGTCAGCTTCCTGCGCACCTACGTCCGCGAGGACATGGCCAAGTGCCTGTGCCTGTACGACGCCCCCGACGAGGAGGCCGTACGGCGCGCCCGCAAAGCCGTCCAGGCCCCGGTGGACCGGCTGCACGCCCTGGACGGAGGGCACGAGGGATGAGCACCGGCCAGGCCGTCGCCCCGGCCCTGGAGACGCTGCGCGAAGAGATCGCCGCAGCCGCCCCCCGGGTCGATCGCGGCGAGTGCGATACCCGTTCCGCCCTGCGGCGACTCGGCGAGCACGACCTGCTGGCGCTGGGCGCCCCCGGCAACCGCGACGGGCGGCTGCCGGAGGCGGCGCACCTGGTCGAGCAGATCGCCGCGTGCTGCCTGAGCTCGGCGTTCTCGCTGTGGGCGCACCGCATGACGATCGAGTACCTGCAGCTGGCCCCGCACTCGCAGGCCGGTGCGCTGCTGCCCGAGCTGCGGGCCGGACGGCTGATCGGCTGCACCGCGATGGCACCGGCGCTGCGCGACGTCTCCGGCGTCGAGGAGGTGCCGGTGCGGGCCCGCCGCGACGGCGGGGAGCTGGTGCTGGACGGCCCGATCCGCTGGGCCTCCAACCTCTTCCCCGAGGCGGTGATCGTGCTGCCCGTCCACCTGGGCGGCCGGGACCGCGCCGTGGTCTGCCTGCGGGCCACCGACGAAGGGGTGCGGATCCACCAGCCGCCCCGCCTGCTGGCGCTGGGCGCCACCGCCTCCTCCTCGGTGACCCTGACCGGGGTGCGGGTGCCGCGCGGCAACGTCCTCAGCGAGGACCTGCCCGGCTTCGTCGCCGCCTTCCGGCCCACCTTCCTGGTGCTGCAGACGGCGCTGTGCACCGGGCTCGCCGGCGCCTCGCTGGAGGCCGCGCAATCCCGCCTGACCGGCCTGAACGCCGTCTTCGCCGACGAGGCGGCGACCTTGCGCGCCCGGCTTGAGGAGCTGCGGCGGCGGCTGGGCGCCCACGCCGCCGACCCGGCCGCGGCCGCCGTCGCCGACCTGCTGCGGATGCGGCTGGAGGGCGCCCGGCTCGCCGGCGAGGCCGCCCGCCTGGAGGCCGCGCTGCACGGCGGCGCGGGCTATGCGGTCGGCACCCCGACGAACCGGCGGCTGCGCGAGGCCGCGTTCTTCCCCGCCCAATCCCCCACGGAAGGACAGCTGCGGTGGGAACTGTCGAAGTACGCGTGAGCGCGGCCCGCAAAAGCTACGGCAACACCCCGGTCCTGGACGGCCTGGACCTGGAGGTCGGGCGCGGCGAGTTCCTCGTCGTCGTCGGCCCCAGCGGCAGCGGCAAGTCCACCCTGCTGCGCGTCCTGGCCGGGCTGGAGCACCTGGACGCCGGCGAGGTCGCCTGGCCCGCGAGCGAGAACGAGGACCGTCCCGCCATCGGCGTGGTCTTCCAGCAGCCGCTGCTGATGCCCTGGCTGACGGTCCGGGAGAACGTCGCCCTCGGCGGACGCTACCGGGCCAACCACGGGCGCTTCGCCCGCTCCGACGTCGATGACCTGCTGGAACGGTTCGGCCTGGCCGAGCTGGCCGACGCCCGCCCCGCCCGGTTGTCCGGCGGGCAGGCGCAGCGGGCCGCCGTCGCCCGCGCGGTGGCGGTGCGGCCGCGCCTGCTGCTGCTGGACGAGCCGTTCAGCGCCCTGGACCCGGCCACCCGCCACGCCCTGCAGGACTGGCTGCGCGAGCTGGTCGCCCAGCTGGAGCTGACCGTGGTGCTGGTCACCCATGACGTGGACGAGGCCCTCTACCTGGGCCACCGCATCGCCCTGCTGGACGGCTCGGGCACGGTGGCGGCCGAGTGGACGGGCACCCCGCCCCAGGACCGGTCCGAGCTGCAGGCCCTGCCGACCCGGGCCGAGCTGCTGGCCCGCTACCGCACCGACGTTCCGCAGGGGGCGCGCTGATGGCCGGATGGTTCGGCATGGACCCCACCAGGCGCGGGCTGCTGCGCGGCGGCGCGGCCCTGGGCGGCGCCGCGCTGGTCTCGGCGGGCGGCCTGGCGGGCCTGGCCGACCTGACCGGGCGGGCGCTGGGCAACCGCCGTCCGGAACGCGGCGGCGCGCTGCGGATCGGTTACCTGCCCATCACCGACGCCACCCCGCTGCTGGTCGCCCACGCCCAAGGGCTGTTCGCCCGCGAAGGCGTGGCCGTGGAACGGCCGGTGCTGTTCCGCAGCTGGGCGTTGCTGGCGGAGGCGTTCTCCTCCGGCACGGTGGACATGGTGCACCTGCTGATGCCGCTGGCGGTGCAGCTGCGCTACCAGCTCGGCGCCGCCGTGCGCATCGTGGCCTGGAACCACACCAACGGCTCGGCGCTGACCGTGGCCCCCACCACCCGCCGCATCGAGCAGCTCGCCGGCACCCAGGTGGCCATCCCGCACTGGTGGTCCATGCACAACGTGGTGCTGCAGGCCATGCTGCGCCAGGCGGGGCTGCGCCCGGTGGTGCGCCGCGCCCCGTCCCGGTCGGCCGGGACGGTGGAGCTGGTGGTGCTCAGCCCGGCCGACATGCTGCCGGCCCTGCAGGTGGGCACGATCGGCGGCTACATCGTGGCCGACCCGTTCAACGCCGCCGCCGAGGTCAAAGGGGTCGGACGCATCCAGCGGTTCGTCGGCGACGTGTGGCGCCGGCACGCCTGCTGCGCGGTGCTGCTCCACGAAGAGCTCCTGGAGAAGCGGCCGCAGCAGGCGCAAGGGCTGCTCAACGCCCTCACCCGGGCCCAGCTCCACGCCCGGACGCACCGGCCCGAGACCGCGCGGCTGCTGTCGCAGGGCCGCTACCTGCCGCAGCCGGTGAAGGCCATCACCAAGGCGCTGACCCACCGGGAGGACCACTACCGGTGGCAGGGCGCGCTGCACCACCCCGGCTGGCAGGGGCAGCGCATCGACTTCCAGCCCTTCCCGTTCCCCAGCTACACCGAACGGCTCATCGCCGCGATGCGCCAGACCCGGGTCGATGGCGACACCGCCTTCCTGGACGGGCTCGACCCCGCCGCCGTCCACCGCGACCTGGTCGACGACCGCTTCGTGCGGCGGGCGCTCGACCGGCTCGGCGGCCCGCAGACGTTCGACCTGCCCGCCTCGCTGACCCGTACCGAAGAGGTGAATCCCGCATGAGCGTCTCCCTGCGCCCGATCGCGCCCGCCCGGTCCCGTCCCCCCGCCGGATCCGGCGGGGCCTCCCGGCGGTGGCGTGCGCCGTGGCCGCCGCTGGCCTGCCTGGCGCTGGCGGTGGCGCTGTGGTGGCTGCTGACCTCGGTGATCGGCGCCGATGACCGGCTGCTGTCGTCGTTCGCTCCCCAGCGCGCCGTCCCGGCCATCGGCGACCTGGCCGAACGCGGGGTGCTGGTGGAAGACACCCTCACCAGCCTGTGGCGGCTGGTGATGGGGCTGCTGATCGCGGCGGTGGTCGGCGTCCCGCTGGGGCTGGGCATCGGGCTGTCGCAGACCGCCGAACGCGCCACCCGGCCGGTGCTGCAGTTCCTGCGGATGATCTCGCCGCTGTCGTGGGCGCCGGTGGCGGTGGGGCTGTTCGGCATCGGCAGCGAGCCGGTCTTCTTCCTGGTCGCCGCGGCGGCGGTGTGGCCGATCGTGCTGAACACCGCGGCCGGGGTGCGCGCGGTCGATCCCGGGCACATCCTGGTGGCGCGTTCGCTGGGGGCGCGGCGCGGGGAGATCCTCGGCAGCGTCGTGCTGCCGTCGGCGCGCGCCCATGTGCTGACCGGGCTGCGCCTGGCCCTCGGCATCGCCTGGGTGGTGCTGGTGCCGGCGGAGATGCTGGGGGTGGACTCCGGGCTGGGCTACCAGATCCTCAACGCCCGTGACCAGCTCGCCTACGACCAGCTCATGGCGGTCATCTTGGTGATCGGCGCGCTGGGCTACGTCCTGGACGCCCTGGCCCGCCGGGCGCTGGCGTCCCGGTGAACCTTCGCTGGAGGCGGGTGTTTCGGCGGGGCCGCCGGATCGCGGCGTCCATCACGGTCGCTGGAGATCGGCGTGTCGGCGGGAACGACGGCGGTGGCCCGGGCGCCGGGGCCCGGGCCACCGGTCACGGGGTCAGGTCACGACGGTCAGAAGGTGGAGACGTTGAGGAGCTTCTCCTGGATGCCGTCGGGGTCCTGGCTCGGCCAGATCCAGCCGTAGTTGCCGGCCGACTGCAGGGCGGCCTTCACGGCGGCGGGGGAGGCGCTCGGGTGGGTGGCCTTGTAGAGGGCGGCGGCTCCGGCGACGTGCGGGGAGGCCATGGAGGTGCCCGACAGGGTCGCATACGAGCTGCCGATGTAGGTGGAGTAGATGCACACGCCGGGGGCGATCAGGTCCACGTCGGAGCCGTAGTTGGAGAAGTCGGCGAAGGTGTCGTCCTGGTCGCTGCGGCAGGTGGGCGAGGCCCCGCCGCCCGGCGCGCCGTTGAAGTCGGCCAGCGCGCTGACGGTGATGACCTCCGGGTAGGTGGCCGGGACGAAGCCGTTGGCGTTGGCGTAGGAGTTGCCGGCCGCGACCACGTAGGTGACGCCGGCGTTGACGGAGTTGCAGATGGCCTGGCGCAGGCTGCTGGAGCTGCAGCTGGTGCCCTCGGTGCCGGTGCCGCCCAGGCTCATGTTCGCCACCTCGATCTCGTTGGCGTGGGCGGTCACGTAGTCCACGCCGCAGATGATCTGAGACCAGGTGCCGTTGCCGGAGTTGTTGAGCACCCGCACCGGCCACAGCCGGGCGCCGGGGGCGACGCCGACCACGCCGATGTTGTTGTCGAGTGCGCCGATGGTGCCGGCCACGTGGGTGCCGTGGCCGTTGCCGTCGTTGGCGCTGCTGCCGGTGCTGCAGTTGCGGGCGCCGGCGGTGTAGACGTTCAGGTCCGGGTGGTTGAGCTGGATGCCGGTGTCGATGACCGCCACGTCCACGTCGACCCGCTCGTCGATGCCGTTGATCTTGGCGGTGGGGCTCAGCTCGGCGTCGATGCGGTTGATGCCGGTGGGCAGGGTCTGGGCGGTGATGGACACCTCCCGGTCGGGCTCGACCGACTGCACCCGCGGGTCTTTGGCCAGCCGGGCCGCCGCGGCGGCGGTCAGCCGGGCGGAGTAGCCCTTGAGGGCGCTGCGGTAGACGTGCCGCAGCGTGCCGCCGCGGGCCTTGGTCTGCTCGGCCGCCACCGACGACGGTTCGGCGCCGTCCTTGAGCACGACGATGTAGCCGCCGGTCTGCGCGGCGGCCGAGGCGGACGGGGCGGCGGTCAGGAAGGGGACCAGGGCGAGGGATGCGGATGCGAAGACGGCCATGAGCCGCTTTCTGCGCATGCGCGGATTTCCTTTCCGGGAGTCCTGCGGGGATCGAGAGGGGACAGGGGGTCAGGCGTGCGCGGGGACGCACGCGGCCGGCGGATTGCTCCAGTCGCAGGTCCGTAACAAGCCCGTAATTTTCCTTTACTGTTGATGCCTGTAAGGCCTGCGGTTAGAAGATTGACCGGTCTGTCCCGTTTGATCCATAGGGGCGAACAAAGTCGTTATTGAACGTATATATGACGGTTTGATCTCGGTTCTGTCAGTGTCCGACGGAAAGGGGTCGAACTGCGTTGATGCCCCTTGGGCGAGCTTGGGAACGACGCGGGAGAGGGCTGGTGATCTTGGGCGTCTCCCTGGCGTCGATCCCGGTGAGCCGCACCGAATGCGACCTTCGCCCCTCGGTGATGTGCTCGCGGCCCGGCGTTCCGGTGAGGACGCCACGGCGGGCCGTCCCGGCGGCTTGCGCTCGGGGACGGCGTTTTCAGCGGCGGGCGGCCGGGCCTCATCGGGCCGCGGCCGCCCGCCGGAGCTCACAAAAGGAAATTCCGGCCGGTGCGGAACCCGGCCGGTGGCTTTTCCTTTGAAAATTCTCTGAACGGCGCTTTTGAGCCGGCGGGGATTCCCCGCGGCCGGCCGCTCAGCCCTTCAGCAGTTCCTCGATGAGCGCGCCGACCTGCTCGATCTCGATGAGGAAGCCGTCATGGCCGGCGGGGGACTCGATCACCCGCAGCCGGTCGGCGCCCGGGATGCCCGCCGCCAGCTCCTGCTGCTGGTACAGCGGGTACAGCCGGTCGGAGTCCACGCCCGCCACCAGGGTGCGGGCCGTCACCCGGCGCAGCGCGGCGGCCATCCCGCCCCGGCCGCGCCCGACGTCGTGCCCGTTCATCGTCTCGGTCAGCACGATGTAGCTGTTGGCGTCAAAGCGCCGCACCAGCTTGTCGGCGTGGTGATCCAGGTAGGACTCCACGGCGAAACGCCCGCCGCGGAAAGGGTCCTCATCGCCCTGCGGACGGCGGCCGAACCGCACCCGCAGCTCCGGCTCGCTCCGGTACGTCACATGCGCGATCTTGCGGGCGATGCCCAGCCCGGTGTGCGGGCCCTGGCCCGGCGCGGCGTCGTAGTAGTCCCCGCCGCGGAACCCCGGGTCGCTGCGGATCGCCTGGATCTGCGCGTTCGCCCAGGCGATCTGCTCGGCGCTGGCCGCCCCCGTGGTGGCCAGCAACAGCAGCGCCGCAACCCGGTCGGGCTGGGAGACCGCCCACTCCAGCGCCCGCATCCCGCCCATGGAGCCGCCGACCACCAGCGCCCAGCGGTCGATGCCCAGCGCATCGGCCAACTGCACCTCGGCGGCCACCTGGTCCCGCTGGGTGATGTAGGGGAACGACCCGCCCCAGGGCCGCCGCCCGTCCGGACGCAGCGAAGCCGGGCCGGTGCTGCCCTGGCAGCCGCCCAGCACGTTCGGCACCACCACGAAGTACCGGTCGGTGTCCAGCGGACGGCCCGGCCCGATCAGCCCGTCCCACCAGCCGGGGGTCGGGTGGCCGGGCTCGGCCGGGCCGGCGGCGTGGCTGTCACCGGTCAGCGCGTGCAGCACCAGCACCGCGTTCGAGCCGTCCGGCGCCGGCGTGCCCCAGGTCTCATAGGCCAGCCGCACCCCCGGCAGCGTGCCCCCGGTCTCCAGCGGCAGCGGGCGCTCCAGGGTCACCCACTGCCGCCGTCCAGGCGGATCCCCCTCCCGCCAGGCCCCGGTGACCGGCGGGAGGGGGACCGGTGCGGTCTGGGCTGCGGCGCTCAGGACGCGCCCTTCGCCGCGCGGAACCCGGCCTCCAGGTCGGCCTTGAGGTCGTCGACGTTCTCGATGCCGACCGACAGCCGCACCAGGCCGGGGGTGACGCCGGTGGAGGCCAGCTCCTCCTCGGAGAGCTGGCTGTGGGTGGTGGACGCCGGGTGGATGATCAGGCTGCGCACGTCCCCGATGTTGGCCAGGTGGCTGAACAGCTGCACCCCCTCCACGAACCGGCGGCCGGCCTCGATGCCGCCGCGCAGCTCGAAGGAGACGATCGCGCCCGCCCCGCGCGGCAGGTACTTTTGCGCCGCCCCGTACCAGCGGCTGGACTCCAGGCCCGGGTAGTGCACCGCGGCGACCTCATCGCGCTGCTCCAGCCACTTGGCCAGCTCCAGCGCGTTCGCCGAGTGCCGCTCCATCCGCAGGCTGAGCGTCTCCACGCCCTGCAGCAGCAGGAACGCCGAGAACGGCGCGATCGCCGGGCCGATGTCGCGCAAAAGCTGCACCCGCAGCTTGATGCCGTAGGACAGGTTGCCCAGGGCCTCCCAGTAGCGCAGGCCGTGGTAGCTGGGGTCGGGCTCGACGAAGTCGGGGAACCGGTCGCCGTGGGCCCCGAAGTCGAAGGACCCGCCGTCCACCACCACGCCCGCGACCGTGGTGCCGTGCCCGCCGAGGAACTTGGTGGCCGAGTGCACCACGATGTCGGCGCCGTGCTCAAAGGGCCGCAGCAGGTAGGGGGTGGGGACGGTGTTGTCCACGATCAGCGGCACGCCCACCTCGTGGGCCACGCCGGCCACGCCCTCGATGTCCAGCACGTTGCCGCGCGGGTTGCCGATGCTCTCCCCGAAGAACGCCTTGGTGTTGGGACGCACCGCCGCCCGCCAGGCGTCCAGGTCGTCGGGGTCCTCGACGAAGGACACCTCGATGCCGAGCTTGGGCAGCGTGTGCCGGAACAGGTTGTAGGTCCCCCCGTACAGCGAGGCGCTGGAGACCACGTGGTCGCCCGAACGGGCCAGGTTCAAGATCGCCATGGTCTCGGCGGCCTGCCCCGACGCCAGCGCCACCGCGCCGACCCCGCCCTCCAGCGCGGCGATCCGCTGCTCGAAGGCGTCCTGGGTCGGGTTCATGATCCGGGTGTAGATGTTGCCGGTCTCCGCCAGCGAGAACAGGTTGGCGGCGTGCTGGGTGTCCCGGAACACATACGAGGTGGTCTGGTAGATCGGCACCGCCCGCGCCCCGGTGGCGGGGTCGGGCTGGGTGCCGGCGTGCACCTGCTTGGTCTCGAACGACCAGCCGTCGGTGGCGGGGGCCTCGGAGGCGTCGGGGGACTGGCTCATCGTGCTCCTCGAACTGACGATGACGCGGCGCCGCGCCGCGGAGAGGTACGGGGATTCAGCGAAGTCCGACCCGCGACCGGGGTGGCGGGCGAGGGCGAGACGGAAAGACGGTGAGCGGGGCGGGGGTCAGCGCGCAGCCGGACAGCGGCTGCTGGCCACCCGCAGGTAATCGACGTAACGCCTGCTCACCAGCATGATCACCCGGTCATCATATCGTCACACGCCCGCTTATCCGAGTGCCTTTCATCACATTCCCTCGTGATTCTCCCCGGTGGGGACGGCGATCGGCGCTCTGGCTCGTTCCATCCCCTCGGAGCGCTCACGCCTTCCCGGCGCCTTCGCCGGGGGAGGAACGTGTGCGGCTTCTCACAGGGCTCGGGCGGCGTCCATCGGCGCTCAAAGACGGGAGCCGGAAAGAGACGGGGTGACTCCTCGCCCATCGCCGGACCGGTTCCCGCCGCCGGGACGGGACGGGAGGCCACCGGCCAGCACCGTCTCCAAAAAGGGCAGGGCGCGGCCGACCTGCTTGGCCCTGATGACCAGGTCCCACAGCGGTTCGAACTTCTTCCAGCCGGCCGCGTAGGCGGCATGGCGCAGCCTGCCCGCCACGGTGGGCTTGGTGGCGGCGCCGCGCAGGATCGACCCCCAGCGGTAGAAGTCGCGGTAGGCCCGCCAATAGCCGTCCTCCAACTGCCGGGCGGTCATCCGGGACGGTTCGAAGACCACATGGCGGGTGTCGTAGAGATCCCAGTCCGAGTGCAGCAGCCGGCCGGCCTTGGCCATCCGCTCATACAGGCGGGTGCCGGGATAGGGCGTGAGGATGTGGAAGGTGGCGGTCTCGATGCCCTGGCCGATCGCCCACTCGACGGTGCGGTCGAACACGGACGCGTCGTCGTGGTCCATGCCGAAGACGAAACTGCCGTTGACCATCACCCCGTGCTCGTGCAGCCGCCGGATCGCCGCGCCGTAGTCCCGGTCGATGTTCTGCCACTTGCGCTGCTCGGCCAGGTTGGCGGCGTTGACGGTCTCAAAGCCGACGAACAGGCTGCGCAGCCCCGCCTCCACGGCCTTCTCCAGCAGCCCCGGGCGCAGCACCGCCTGCACCGTCCCGGCCGCCTGCCACAGCCGTCCCATCCCGCGCATCCCCTCGAACAGGGCGGTGGCGAACCGGGCGTTGCCGAACAGGTGGTCGTCCAGGAAGTACAGGTGCCGTCCGGGCAGCCGGTCGATCTCGGCGAGCGCCGCGTCCACGGCCTGGGTGTAGAACGACTTGCCGCCGGCGAAGAACGCCTCTTTGTAGCAGAAGTCGCACACGTGCGGGCAGCCGCGGGAGACCACGATCGAGTTCGGCACCAGGTACCGGCTGCGGTCGATCAGGTCGCGGCGGACCGGCGGCAGGCCGGCCAGGGTGCGCTCGGTGGAGTCATAGCGGCGGGCCGGACGCCCGGCGCGCAGGTCGGCCAGGAAACGCGGCCAGGTGTCCTCGCCCGGCCCGCAGAAGATCGTGTCGGCGTGCCGGGCGGCCTCCTGCGGCAGCGACGTCACGTGCAGGCCGCCCAGGCAGACGTGGGCGCCGCGGGCCCGGTACAGGTCGGCCAGCTCATAGGCCCGGCGCGCGGAGGTGATGTAGACCTGGATGACCACCAGGTCCGGCTCATCGGAGGTGTCGATCTTCTGGACGTGCTCGTCGACGATGGTCACCTCATCGTCGGGGTCCAGGTAACCGGCCAGCGTGGCCAGCCCCAGCGGCGGGAACAGCGCGTACTTGATCGGGCGGAACAGCGGCGAGGTCGCCTCGGTCAGCGCGGGCAGGATCATCTTCACTCGCACGGGGGGCTCCTTCGGGTCGGTCACCGACCTGGATACCGCCCCGCCGATCACCGCGGGTGAGGGCCGTGTGCGGGTTCTGTGCAGAAATTGTGAAGACCGCCCGCGGGTCAGATCGCGTTCGGGATCACGGCGCGGATGCGGCAGCCGCGGGAGGAGTCGGCCACCTCGATGCGGCCGTCGTGCAGTTCCACCGCCCAGCGGGCGATGGCCAGGCCGAGGCCGGTGCCGCCGTCGGAGCCGTAGCGGGCGCCGCGGGAGAAACGTTCGAATACCCGCTCGCGCTGCTGCGGCGGGATGCCCGGCCCGTCGTCGGCGACCTCCAGCACCAGGGCCGTGCGCAGGGGACGGGCGGTGACGGTGACGTTGTCCCCGCCGTGGCGGGCGGCGTTGTCCAGCAGGTTGGCCACCACCTGGTGCAGGCGGTCCCGGTCGGCCCGCACCATCAGGCCGGGGTCCGCCTCGGCGGTGAAACGCACCCGCGGGTGCGCGATGCGGGCCTGCTCGACGGCCTCCTCCAGGAACGGGCGGACGGCGAAACGGGTGCGCTCCAGGAACCGCCCGCCCTCGTCCAGGCGGGACAGGTCCAGCAGCTGCGCCACCAGCCGCTCCAGCCGCTGGGTCTGCTCCAGCGCCGCCCGCAGCGTCTGCGGGCGGGCCGGGGTGATGCCGTCGGCGATGTTCTCCAGCTGGGCGTGCAGGGCGCTGATCGGCGTCCGCAGCTCGTGGGAGACGTTGGCGATGAACTCGCGCCGCCGCCGGTCCACCTCGGCCAGGTCGTCGGCCATGCTGTTGAAGGCGCGGGCCAGCTCGCCGACCTCGTCGCGGGAACTGGCCCGCACCCGCCGGTCGTAGCGTCCCTTGGCCATCGCCCGGGCCACCGCGGTCATCTCCCGCAGCGGGGACGTCATGCCGTGCGCCAGGAACTGGGTGACCGCCAGCGAGACCAGCACGGCGACCGGCAGGGCGTAGCGGCCCCGCACGCCCGCCTCCAGCGCCTCCTTCAGCACCAGCGCGGTGGCGCAGGTGCTGGCCGCCACCAGCAGGCCCAGCTTGAGCTTGATGGAACGCAGCGGGTCGAGCGGACGGGGGATCACCGCGGGGGCTCCAGCGCGTACCCCACGCCGTGCGCGGTGCGGATGATCTCGTCGCCGAGCTTGCGGCGCAGCGCCCGCACGTGGCTGTCGACCGTGCGCGTCCCGGCGCCCGCCGTCCAGCCCCAGACCCGTTCCAGCAGCTCGGCCCGGGAGAACACGGTGCCGGGGGCGCCGGCCAGGAAGGCCAGCAGCTCGAACTCCGTCGGCGTCAGGTGCACCTGGGCGCCCCGCAGGCGGACCCGGCGCGCCGCCCGGTCCACCTCCAGGCCGCCCAGCCGCACCACCGGGTGCGTCCCAGAGCGCGCCCGTTCGATGCGGCGCAGCAGCGCCCGCACCCGCGCCACCAGCACCCGCATGCTGAACGGCTTGGTCAGATAGTCGTCGGCGCCCACGCCCAGCCCGATCAGCTGGTCGGTCTCCTCGCCGCGGGCGGTGAGCATCAGCACCGGCACCGGCCGTTCGGCCTGCAGCCGCCGGCAGACCTCCAGCCCGTCCAGGCCGGGCAGCATCAGGTCCAGCACCACCAGGTCCGGTGCGCTGCGGCGGAAGCGCTCGACGGCATCCAGGCCGTCCCGGGCGATCACGGCCGTAAAGCCCTCGGCCCGCAGCCGCTCGGCCACCGCCTCGGCGATGGCCGGTTCGTCCTCCACGACCAGGATGCGGTGTCTCGGCACGGCGCCCACTCTAAGCGGAGCTCCGCCGGGCCGCCCACGCCCGGGACGGACCCAGGCGGCCCGGCCCCGCCGGCGAAGGCGCGCCATTTGATGGCGGGAAACGCGGATTTCCCCATTGCCGCGGCGGTGTCCCTCTAGGCTCCAGGAAGCAGCCGTCAGGTAGGGAGGAATGGGTTCGATGACGGAGAAGGCGGAGGAGACGGGCGGCAAGGGGCCGGCCTCGCTCGACCTCCAGATGGACCGCGCGCATCCGGCCCGGGTGTACGACTACTTCCTGGGCGGCAAGGACAACTTCCCCGCCGACCGGGAGCTCGGCGACCTGATCGCCGCCGTCACCCCGGAGATGCGCGACACCGCCCACATCAACCGCAGCTTCATGGTCCGGGCCGTCAAATACGTGGCCGAATGCGGGGTGGACCAGTTCCTCGACCTGGGCACCGGCATCCCCACCAGCCCCAACACCCACGAGGTGGCCCAGTCGGTGATCCCCGGCGCCCACGTCGTCTACGTCGACAACGACCCGATCGTCTCCGTCCACGGGCGGGCGCTGCTGGCCACCGACTCCACCACGGCGCTCGTCCAGGCCGACATCCGCGACATCGACCGGCTGCTGGAGGAGCCCAAGCTGCGCCAGCTGATCGACTTCAGCCGCCCGGTCGCCATCATGCTGGTCGCGGTGCTGCACTACGTCACCGACGAGGACGATCCCGGCCGCATCGTCTCCCGGCTGCTGCAGGAGGCGGCACCCGGCAGCTACCTGATCCTGTCGCATTTTTCCGCCGACATGAGCCCCCGGGCGCACCAGGTGGTGGAGCTGGCCGCCCGGGACGGGGTGGCCATGCGGGCCCGCAGCCGGGAGGAGATCGCCGAGTTCTTCACCGGGCTGGAGATGGTCGAGCCCGGGCTGGTGCTGCCGCCGCTGTGGCGGCCCGACGGCCCCGTCCCCTCGGATTTGAGCAACGCCTGGGGTTACGCCGGGGTGGCCCGCAAGAACTGAAAACGGCCCGGGCCGGACGTGCACACGATCCGGCCCGGCGCCGTGGGACCGGTGAGCGGCCGATCGCAACCGCCCCGCCTGGTGGAACGGGGCGCACGGGAGCCTGTGGAGGAGGGCGCATGGCGCGCGGCGGACCACTGATCGATGCGGCCAACGCGCTGACCGTGCGGTGGGCCGCGGCGGTCTGCTCGCCGGCGCAGTCGACGGTCCTGTCCGGGGCCGGGGTGTGGCCGCTGCTGGGCTTGCTGGCCGCGGGCGCCGCCGGCCCGGGGGAACGGGAGCTGCGGCAGGCCATCGGGGTGACAAGCGGCGACCCCATCGACGCCGCCGAAAGCCTGCTGGAGGAGATGGCCTCCGCACCGGCCGTCCAGTCCGCGCTGGGCCTGTGGACCGCACGGCGGCTGCGGCTGAACCCGCAATGGGCCGGGCGGCTGCCGGCGGGCACCCGTGGCGAGCTGACCGGCGACCCCGGCCGCGATCAGGAGCTGCTGAACGCCTGGGCCAGGGAACGGACCGATGGGCTCATCCCCGCCATGCCGGTGGAGGTCGATGCGGCCACCCGGCTGGTGCTGGCCGGGGCCCTCGCCATCCGCACCACCTGGGACGAGCCGTTCTCCGAGTTCCCCACGCCGCTGACGGACGGCCCCTGGGGCGGGCGGTGGATCGTCGCGCTGTCGCGCACCGTCAGGACGATGCACGACCTTCAGGTGGCCGACACCCCGGGCGGCCCGCTGACCATGCTGCGCGTGACCGGCTCAGGGGACCTCGACGTCCACTTGCTGCTCGGCGGCCCCGCCCGCATGCCCGGGGACGTGCTCGCCGCAGGCGTCGCCGCACTGGCGGGCCGCTGCTCCCTCACCGGCGGGGACGCCCTGCCGGAGGGAGAACCCGCCCCCGGTGTCGTCGTCCGGACGATGGAGAGCGCCGTCCTCGGCGATGTGATGAACCAGATGGTGCCGCGTTTCACCGTCACCTCCTCCCACGATCTGCTCGCCACGCCCCAGGTGTTCGGCCTGCAGAGCGTGATGGACACCGCGCGGGGCCACTTCCCCGGCATCAGCGCCGAACCGCTGGCCATCGACCAGGCCCGCCAGAACGTCCGCGCCTCCTTCCAGGCCCGGGGCTTTGAGGCCGCCGCGGTCACCGCCTTCGCCGCCACGGTCGGATCGGCGCCCCCCGTGGCCACCGTGAAGGTCAAGTACGTGCAGGTCTGTTTCGACCGTCCCTTCGCCTTCCTGGCCGTCCACCGCACCAGCGGCCTGATCCTGGTCGCCGGGTGGGTCGCCGAGGCCGACGAGGCCGCGGTGCCCGGGCTCCCCTCGCCGCGGCCCGCCCGGCCCGGGCGGCCCTTCGGGAGGTGGGGCGGCTCCTGACGGGAAGATCCCCGGGACGAGCCGGGAGGTGCGCGGAAGCCCGCGCACGGCCGGAGGTCTGGTGAGCCGTTCGCCGCCTCCGGCCTTGAGGTCAGGACTCCAGCCGGCCGGCGACGCGGCGGGCGGCCTCGATGGCGTCGCGTTCCGTGGCGGCGGCGTCCTTGGCCTGTGTGGCGTAGCGGACGGTGATCCGCACCCCTCCCACGTGGGCCAGGACGGTGGAGACGCGCAGCAGCCCGTCCTCGGTCGCCGCGCAGGCCGCATCCCCCACTCCGGGCGGGCGGTGGACGGCTCCCAGCCCGGCCAGCGCGGCGCAGCCCCGCTCGTGCTCGGTCGCCGCCCTGTCCTCGGGACCGGCCTTCTCGACCCTGAGGTCGAAGTGGATGTACTCGGCGGAGCCGAGGTCGCCGCCGGCCGTGCAGGAGGCGCTGCGCAGCCCGCCGCCGCCGCGCCGCCAGGACGCCTCGGGGACCAGGCCGGCCACGTCCGCCGCGGCGCAGGGGTCGGCGAGCTCGGACCGTCCCGGCGGCAGGACCCCGAAGGAGAATCCCAGGACGACCGCCGCGGCGGCGACGGCGGCGCCGCCGAAGAAGGTCAGGACGAGCGTGGTGAGGAGACCGCCGAGGGAGCCCGCCGCGGCCGCGGAACGTTCGCTCATGCTCTCTCCAGTGCCGTGGCGGTCAGCCGGTGCAGCCGCCTCTCCCGGCCGGGGACGGGCGAGTCGGCCCGCACCACCACGACGGTCTGCCGGGCACGGGCCACCACCAGGTAGGACGGCTCGTCCCGGCGTGTGCCGGCGCAGGCCGCCGCCTGCTCGCCCACCCCGGAGATCGGCTGCGGCCGGCAGGCGATCTCCGGGTGTTCGACCTTGGACCGGAAGGACTCCTCGGCCGCCTTCACGGCCGTGACGGTGATGGTCTCATGGCTGCGGCGGCGGCGTATCTCCATGTGGCCATAGCGGTGCACGTCCACCGACAGGTACCGCCGGCCGCCGGAGGAGAAGGTGCACCCGCTGCTGATCCACCCTTCGGAGCCCGCCTCGTCCGGCGGGCGTTCGGAGAGGATCTGGGCGTCCGGCACGATCTCCTGCAGCAGTGCCCGGTCGACCAGGTTGCACGGGGAGGGCACCACGGGCACCGGCTCGTTCTCCTCCGCGGGGGAGGACCACAGCCCCCACGCCAGCCCTCCGCCGAGCAGCGCGCCCATGAGGGCGGACCAGACCGACAGGAACGCCTTCGTGCGAATGTCCATGACCGGACGATTATCGCCGCTGCCGATCAATGGGCCTTTTCAACCCGTGGCCCAAGGGGCCGTGGACAGCGGCCTTGATGATGCCCGGTGCTGCGGCGTTCCAGGTCACGGCCTTGTCCCTGGGGGCGTCGTCCCGTTTCAGCCTGTGAAGGCGGCGTGGTGAAAAAGCTCAACGCGCAGGAACCGGTGCGGTCCGCATGGCCGGGTGCCCGGTTCCTTGTGGTGCGTAATCCGCAGGCCGGGGCGTGGGGGAGGGCGCCGGTCGGCTTCCTGGGAGAGCGGTTGCTCGGGGACTCCGTTGAAGCACCTGCCGCGATAAGGGATGATTCGGGCAAGTGGTGCTCGTGTGTTATTTCGGTATTCGTGGTTCCCGAGGGGAAGAAGTGGACGTCTTCGGCAGGTGCGGCCGTCCCGCCGCCGGGCACCGGACGTCCATTCCCGGCGCGGGCGGAGAGACGGCCCCATGAGCCGCGATGCCCCGCCCGCGGGCGTCGCCTCCGAAAAGGGCCGGTCGCCGGGAAAGACGCCGCGGCCTGCCCCCACCGGCACCGAGCCCGCCCGCTGTGACCTGCACGGGGATGAGACCGCCACCGGCCTTCGGGAGAGCGCCGATGCCGGTGTCCGCACGCTGGACCGCGCCGCGGTCAGGGAGGCCATCACGACCCTGGGCACCGGTTTCCTCCGGCACCCCGATAACGACGCCCTCCGCAAGGCCCTGGAAGACCAGGGCGAGGTCACCCCCCGGAGGTTGCACCGGGCTTTGCTGCGCACCGTCTATCGGCTGCTGTTTTTGTTCATCGCCGAAGACCGCGGAATTCTGCTCGACCCGCACGCCTCCCAGCAGGCCCGCGACCGTTACACCCGCTTCTTCTCCACCGCGCGGCTGCGCCGCATCGCCGCCCTTCCCGGGCCCGACCCGTCCGAAGACCGAAGCCGCGGCCGGCGGCGTGCGTCCGTCCCCGGCGGGCTTCCCGAACGAGGCCCGCCCGGCCGTTCCCGAAACCAATGGCGGACCCTCGTTTCCGTGCTGGACGGCCTGGGGCGTGAAGGCGGAGTTCCCGAACTGGCTCTGCCCGCCCTGGGCGGGCTTTTCGAACAAACCGGCATCGACGCCCTCTTGCACGAGTGCTCCCTGGATGATGAGCACTTGCTGGAGGCCATCCGCTCGCTGTCACAGGTGCGCGACCACAAAACCCACCGCACTCTTTGGGTGGACTTCGCGCGCATGGACGTCGAAGAGCTGGGTTCGCTGTATGAGTCGCTGCTGGAGCATGTGCCCGGCTATGACCCGGCCGAGCGTGCGTTCGTGCTGCGCAGGCTCGGCGGCAATGAACGCAAGATCAGCGGCTCGTACTACACGCCCCCCTCGCTGGTCGAGGCGCTGCTGGACGCGGCGCTGGACCCGGTGATCGACGACGCCCTCGAATCCGGCCGGACCGCCGCCGAACGGGAAAGGGCGCTGCTGTCGCTGACCGTCTGCGACCCGGCCTGCGGCCCGGGGCGTTTCCTGGTGGCGGCGGCCCGCCGCATCGCCGGGCGGCTGGCCTTCGTCCGCACCGGCGACCCCCGGCCCCCGGCCCGGCAGGTGCGGCGGGCGCTGCGCGAGGTCATCGCCGGCTGCGTCTACGGCGTGGACCTCAACCCGATGGCGATCGAGCTGGCCAAGGTGTCGCTGTGGCTGGAGGCCGGGGAGCCGGGCAGGCCGCTGAGCTTCCTGGACGCCCATCTGAAGGTCGGCAACGCCCTGCTGGGCGCCACCCCGGCCCTGCTGGCCGGTGGACTGCCCGACGAGGCGTTCACCCCCATCGAAGGCGACGACAGGAACTGGGTGCAAACCCTCAAAAAACGCAACAGAGCCGAACGCGAGGCGCTGAAGGGTCACCAGAGCATCCGGCCGTCCCACCGCGGAGAGGAGACCGGCCCGGCGGGCAAGGAGCTCGCCGACGCCTGGTGCGCGGCGTTCTGCTGGGTCAAAACGCCCCGGGCCGCGCCCCCCGTCACCACCCGCACCCTGCTGGACCTGGCACGCGACCCGGACTCGGTCGCCCCGGAGACCCGGGCCGAGATCGCGCGCCTGGCGGAGCGGTACCGCTTCTTCCACTGGCACCTGGAGTTCCCCGGCGTCTTCGGCGGGCGGGGCGGCGCACCCGATGAGCGCACCGGCTGGAGCGGCGGCTTCTCGTGCGTCCTGGGCAATCCGCCGTGGGAGCGCATCAAGCTCCACGACCGGGAGTTCTTCGCCACCCGGGACGAGCGCATCGCCGCCGCCCCCACCAAGGCCGCCCGCGACCGCCTCATCCGGGCGCTCGCGGAGGAGAACCCCGCGCTGCACGCCGAGTACACCGCCGCCCGCCGGCGGGCCGAGGCCACCGGGCATTTCCTGCGCAGGTCCGGCCGCTACCCGCACACCGGGCGCGGCGACATCAACACCTACGCGGTGTTCGCCGAAAGCGGCCGGGCGATCGTCGGCCCGCACGGACGGGTCGGCCTGATCGTCCCCACCGGCATCGCCACCGACGCCACCACCCGGCACTTCTTCCGGGACGTGGTGGCCTCCGGCCGCCTGGCGTCGCTGCACGACTTCGAGAACACCGCGCCGCTGTTCTCCGGCGTGCACCGGTCCTTCAAGTTCGCGCTGCTCACGCTCACCGGGCGGGCCGAACGCAAGGCGAGCGCCGACTTCGCCTTCTACCTGCACGACCCGGCCGAGCTGCGGGCGCCCGCCCGGCGCTTCAGGCTGAGCCCGCGGGAGATCGCCCTGCTCAACCCCAACACCGGCACCTGCCCGGTCTTCCGCAGCCGCCGCGACGCCGAGATCACGCTGGGCATCTACCGGCGCGTGCCCGTGCTGCTGCGCCGCGGCGAGCCCGACGGCAACCCGTGGGGCGTTTCGTTCCTGCGGATGTTCGACATGTCGGCCGACTCCCACCTGTTCCGCACCCGGCGAAGGCTGGAGGCCGAGGGCTGGCGGCTGGAGGGCAACGTCTTCACCCGCGACGGGCGGCGCTACCTGCCGCTGTATGAGGCGAAGATGCTGCACCACCACGACCACCGGTGGGCCACCTACGAGGCCGACGGCTCCATCCGGGACGTCACCGCGGAGGAGAAACGCGACCCCGGCTTCGTCGTCATGCCCCGCTACTGGGTGCCCGAGCACGATGTGCCCACCGGCCGCACCGACCGGCGGGGACGGCCCGTCATGGCGCCCGGGGTCCGCTCCCGCCTGGCCGCGCGCGGCTGGACGGCCGGCTGGATGCTGGGGTTCCGCAACGCCTGCCGCGCCACCGACGAGCGCACCTTCATCGGGCACCTGCTGCCGCGGGCCGGGGTGGGCAACAGCATGCCCGTGATCATCACCGACGACGCCTCCTGCGCCCCGGCCCTGATGGCCTGCCTGCAGTCCTTCGTGCTGGACTTCGTGGTCCGCGCCAAGGCCGGCGGCGCGAACATGAACTTCTTCATCGTCGAGCAGCTGCCGGTGCTCCAGCGGTCGAGGCTGCCCGAGCCCGCCCCCTGGGACGGCACCGCGACGTTGGCGGACTGGCTGGGCGCCCGCTTCCTGGAGCTCAGCCACACGTCCGGCGACCTCGGCCTGCTGCCCGTCGCCCCCTTCCGCTGGGAGGAGGAACGGCGGCGCCTGCTACGGGCGGAGCTGGACGCGGCGTTCTTCCACCTGTATGGGATTAAGCGGGACGACGTGGACTACATCATGGACACGTTCCCGATCGTGCGGCGCAAGGATCTGGCGGCGTTCGGGCGCTACCGGACCAAGGAGCTGATCCTGGCCGCCTATGACGCGATGGCCCGCGCCATCCGCTGCAAAGAGCCCTACCGGACGCCGCTCGATCCTCCGCCGGCTCAGGGCCTGTCCCAGGTGCGGCTCATCACCGCGGAAGCGCCCGAAGCGCCCGAGGCGAGGCCGCCGGGCCCGTGCAGATCTACCGGGTCTACTACGACTCGCCCGGCAAGGACACCGGCTCCAACAGCTCCCTCAACGCCGAGTGGGTGCAGATCATCAACCGGGGCACCAAGACCCGGCAGCTCAAGGGCTGGCGGATCCACGACAGGACCGGCTACACCTACACCTTCGGCTCGTTCAAGCTGGGCCCCAAGAAGACCGTGAAGGTCCGCACCGGCAGGGGCAAGAACACCTCCGCCAACCGTTACTGGGGCCGCCGCTGGTACGTGTGGAACAACACCGGCGACACCGCCTACCTGCGCCGCCCGAGCGGCTCCCTGGCCGACTCCTGCTCCTGGAGCAAGAAGGGCAGCGGCCACAAGTACTGCTGACCGCCTTCGCCGAACCTTTTCAGCACGCGTCCTTGAGCGCCGGGAGCCAAAGGGCTCGGCGATGCCCGGCACTGGGCCGTCCCCGCAGGCCGTGACCTGCGGGGACGGCTTGAAGAAGTTCACCGCGGGCGTGGCCCGCGCCGCCGGGACGCAGGCGGCGCGGGCCGCGCCCCCATCGATGCCGCACCCCTTTTAGGCCCGCCGATTGTTGCGCGACGCGCCGCCTCTTATCCTCTTGGCTTTACCCTCGTATCGGCCCTTTCGCGGGCCAGGGGTGGGGTTTGCGGTGGTGCGTTTTCAAGTGCTCGGGCCGCTCAAAGCGGACCTGGGCGGACGGCCGGTGAGGCTCGGCGGGCTCCGGCAGCGGGCGGTGCTGGCGGTGCTGCTGATCGCGCGGGGCAGGATCGTGTCGGCCGAACAGATCGTCTCCGCGGTCTGGGAGGGGTCCCCGCCGCCCTCGCCGACCACCCTGCACGCCTATGTCTCCGAGCTGCGCCGCGCCCTGGAACCGGACCGCCCGGCGCGCGCACCCGCCCGGCTGCTGGTGCGGGAAGGCCCGGGATACGCGCTGCGGATCACCCCCGACCAGCTGGACGCCGAACGCTTCACCGACCTGGCCGCGCGGGGACGGCGGGCACTGGAGGCCGGCGCGGCGGCCCAGGCCGAAGAGCTGCTCGGCCGCGCCCTCGACCTGTGGCAGGGACCCGCCTACGCCGAGTTCACCGACGCCGGGTTCGCCATCCCCGAGATCGCACGCCTGGAGGACCTGCGGGCCGGCGTCCAGGACGACCGCGTGGCCGCCATGATCGAGCTGGGCCGGCACGCGACGGCCGTGGGCCTGCTGGAGGCCCAGGTCGCCGAGCATCCACTGCGGGAACGCGGCTGGGAACTGCTGGCGCTGGCGCTGTATCGCTCCGGCCGCCAGGCCGACGCACTGGCCGCCCTGCGGACCGTCCGCCGCCGCCTGGCCGACGAACTGGGCATCGAACCGGGACCGGCGCTGCGCGCCCTGGAGACGGCGATGCTGACCCAGGACCCCGGCCTCGACCCGGCCCCTCGGCACGGCGCGGTCCCGCCCGGCAGGCCGCCCGCGGCGGAGCCCGTCCCGCCCCCCGCGGAGCCGCCCGCGCAATGGACGCCGGCACTGCGGCCGGAACCGGCGCGAACCGGCGGGAACCTGCCGTTCGCGCTGTCGGCCTTCGTCGGCCGGACCGAAGAGCTGGCCATGACCGGCCGCCTGCTGGCCGAGCACCGCCTGGTCACCTTGACCGGGACGGGCGGGGTGGGCAAGACCCGGCTGGCGCTGGAGGCCGCCCGGCGGCGAAGCGACCCCGACGGCCCCTGGCTGGTGGAGCTGGCCGGGCTGCAGGAGGAGACGCTGCTGGCCGCCGCGGTCGCCGCCGCGCTGGGCATCCCGGGGGTGAGCACCCCCGACCAGCTGGCCGCGGTGCTGGCCGGCCGGGAACTGGTGCTGCTGCTGGACAACTGCGAGCACCTGCTGCGGGGCGCCGCCGAACTGGTCGGTGCGCTGCTGGCGCGCTGCGGCGGGCTGCGGGTGCTGGCCACCTCCCGCGAGCCGCTGGGCGTGGCGGGCGAGGCGGTCTATGAGGTGCCGCCGCTGGAGCCCGCCGGGGACGCCGCCGAGCTGTTCCGCCGCCGGGCCGCCGCCGTGCTGCCCGGCTGGAGTCCCGACGAGGCCGAGCAGGCCCGCATCGTGCGGTTGTGCGCCGAGCTGGACGGCATTCCGCTGGCCATCGAGCTGGCCGCGGCCCAGTGCCGGGTGCTGTCCATCGACCAGGTCGCCGACGCGCTGGCCGACCGTTTCGCGGTGCTGGTCGGCGGCGCGGCCGGCGGCCCGTCCCGGCACCGCACCCTGGAGGAGGCCGTCGCCTGGAGCCACCAGCTGCTGGAACCGGCCGAGCGGCGGCTGTTCCACCGGCTGGGGGTGTTCGCCGGGGGCTTCGACCTGGAGGCGGCCGGGGCGGTCGCCGGCGTCACCCCGGTGCTGCCGCCGCTGTCGGCGCTGGTCCGCAAGTCGCTGCTGACCGTCGAGCCCGGCAGCGCCCCCCGCCGCTACCGCATGCTGGAGACGCTGCGCCAGTACGCGCTGCGGAAACTGGACCCCGCCGAACTGGAGGCGGCCCGCGAACGCCACCGCGCCTGGGTGCTGGCCCGCGCCGAGGCCGCCGACCGCCGGCTGCGCGGCCCGCAGGGAGCCGACCTGCTGGCCCAGTTGAGCGGGGACCTGGCGGAGATCCGGGCGACGTTCGCCTCGGCGGCCGCCGCCGGGGACGGGGAGTACATGCTGCGGCTGGGCGCGGCGATGTACTGGTTCTGCTACCGCAAAGGGCACATCGCCGAGGGCCTGTCCTGGCTGTCGGAGGCGCTGGCCGCCGTGCCCGACGCCGACCCGGGGCTGCGGGCGCGCGCCCGCGTGGGCCTGGGCGGGCTGCTGTACCTGAACGGCCAGGTGCGGGACGCCTACGAGGCCGCGCTGACCGCCGGGCAGGAGGCCCGCGCGGCGGGGGACCGCATCACCGAGGCGCTCACCGACATCTACCGCGTCTACATGGGCGCGCTGGCCGGAGTGCCGCTGGATGTCGCCGAACTGAGCCGCACCGCCGTGGAACGGGCCCGCGCCACCACCGAAGAATGGCTGGTCGCCGAGGCGCTGATGGTGCAGGGCATGATGGCGCGCCTGGCGGGGGACCCGTCCGCGCCGCAGGTGCTGGAAGAGGCGATCGCGGTCGCGCAGGCCTGCGGTCACGGCTGGTCGGTCGGTTCGGCGCTGTGGGCCGCCATGAAGGCCGCGCTGGACCGCGGCGACGGCCCCCGCACCCTGGAGCTGGCCAAGGGCCTGCTCGTCATCTCCGAACGCGACGTGGATGTGACCTCCTGGCTGGTGCTGCTGCACACCGCCGCCCACGCGCTGGTGCTGACCGGACGCCCCGAGTCCGCCGCCGTGCTGGTGGGCGCGGTGGAGGGCATCGGCCGGCAGGTCGGCTTCTCCCCGGAGAAGATGGACCCGCTGGACGGCCCCCGCACCTCCGCCGCCGTCCGCCGGGCGCTGCCCGCCCACGAGTACCGGCGGCACCTGGCCCGCGGCCGCCGCATGTCCCGCCGGGAGGTCTCCGCCCTGCTGGCCGATCTCATCGCCGAAACGACCGCAGCGGCGGGTCGGCCCGGCGCCCGGTGAGGACGTCGGCCACCAGCTCGGCGACCGCCGTCTCCGAAGGGGCCACCACGTCGATCACGGGGGTGCGCTCCTGCGCCAGCTCCAGCGTCCAGCCGCCGTCGCCGGCGTAGCAGCCCACCGTCAGCGCCGCCTCCCCCGACCACCCCCACGGCGGGGTGGCCGCCAGCCGGGGCAGCACCAGGCGCCCCTGGTAGACGCCCACCGGTGCGATCCCGGCCGCGGCCAGCGCCTCCGCCATGCGCTCCCGCCCGGCCCGCACCCGGGACGCCGAGCGGGCCCGGCGGTGCCGGCCGGCGACGGCCCGCAGGGCGAGGCCGGGCAGGTCCGCGCCCAGGCCGTCCCAGTCGCCCGGCGCGATGCCGTGCCCGTCCCCGGCCGCATACAGGTCGGCGAGCAGCGCCGCCGCCTCCCGCAGCACCGCGTCCGCGTAAACGGTGGCCGGCTGGGCCCGAGCGGCCGCCGCGATCTGCATGCCGGTGTCCGCCGCGCGCATCGGCTCAGCCCTCCTGCCCGGGCAGCAGCGGCAGCATGTCCTCGGCCGGCACCGGGCACGGGTGGACCGGCAGGGCCCATTCGGGACGGCGGCGCAGCACGCGGGCCAGCATGCCCGGGGCGAGCAGCCGCCGCGGGGGAGCGGCCAAGGCGGCCACGCGCAAGACGGCGTCGCCGACCACCGGGTCGGCCTCGGCCGCCGCGTGCAGCCGGTCGAAATAGGCGTTGCGCAGGCGGGGCGGCGTGCTGCACCCCAGCCACGAGCCTTTGGTCACGAGCGCCCAGGGGGCGTCGATGACCTCGGCGGCCTTGGCGAAGAACCGGCGGGCCGCATCGGCGGTCCCCTCCCGCAGCGCCTCCCGCAGCACCAGCGCCTGGCAGGCCGCCACGGTCACGTCATACCAGGAACAAGGACCGAAATGACACAGTGCGTCACCGACCGCCACATACCGGCCGGGAAGGTGGCGCAGGCGCTCGTAGCGGCGGCGGACCCCGGCGGCCGGGCGCGTCAGCTGGGGCGGGCCGACCGGGTCCAGTTTGAGCATGAGCCGGTGAATGTCGGGAATCGGCAGCCGGGCGGCGAACGCCTCGTAGGCGTCCGGGTCGGCGCAGAGCGCGTCCTCGCCCGCGCCCAGCACGGTGATCAGCCAGCGTCCGCCCTCGGCCCGGGTCGCAAGCCCGCCGCGGGGCTCCGCCCCCGGCATGACCGCGATCACATCGGCGTCGGCGTCGCCGGGATGGGCGCGGTACTCGCGGGACACGCAGACCGGCCCGGGGCCCGCGTGCTCCTGCACGGGCGGCGCGCAGCCCAGTTCCCGCAGCCAGGCGATGCCGGGGTCGTCCCGCCCGGAGGCGTTCACCACCAGGTCGGCCGGGATCTCCGCGCGGCCGCCGGCCGTCTGCACGCGCACCCCGCCGGCCTCCGGCAGCAGCCCCACCGCTTCGCAGCGGAAGCGGATCCGCACGCCCGGCAGGGCCTCCACCCGGGCGCAGATCGCCTCCCGCAGCCGCGGCCGGCTGACGGCCAGCCCGCGCAGCCGCGAAGGCGCCGGGTGCAGCCGCCGCCCGCCGTGGTACCAGGCGCAGTCGCCCTGCAGATCACAACGGGCGGCGCCCAGGGCGGCCAGTTCGCCGATCAGCCCGGGAAACAGCCCCTCCAGCGCCTCGCAGCCCCGCGACGGCAGCAGGTGGGCGTGGCGGTCCCGCGCCGCGGACGCACCGGCCGGCTCGCCGCGGTCGATGACGCTGACGCGGGCGAAACGCTCCGCCAGCACCCGGGCGGCCAGCAGGCCGGCGATGCCCGCCCCGATGACGACGGCATGCCCGCCGCGGTCGATTTCCGTCATGACGATCCCCTCCACCGGCCCTGGCGCCGCATCCCTCACCCAGGCGCCGGGCCCTGCGATGACCAGGGTGCTCCCGGTGTCTTGGCGGTGACTTGGAACCGGCTTGCCCCGGCCGCATCCGCCCTCCAAGCGCACCGCGCGCAGGACGCCCGGCCGGCCGGGGCGCCAAGAAGAGTGAGAACTTTTCGTGAACTGTTCGCCTGAGGCGCCGCCGGACCGCTTACGCTTGGGGACTCCCCGTGCGGAGCGGGATGCGGTTTCGCAGGCGTGCCGGGCCGTTCCGCGCAGGGTGCGACGTGACGTCTCCTCGCAGTCGTGGAGGGCCATGTATTCCGATCGGGAGTGCTCTGCCGACCCGTCCCGTCGCCCGGCGGACGATGTGCGCCGCCGCGTGGTGGAGGCGGCTAGCGACACCCGGTTCCCCATGCGTTCGGCCGGCCGCTCCCATCTGGACGTCCACCTGTCGCTGCTGCAGGACCGCCTGCCGGTCTACGTCAGGACGATGGAAGAGATCCTGGGCAACGCCGGCCGGGCCGACGTCCACAAGAACCTGGTCCTGATCGCCCAGGCGACCATCGACTTCTATGAGGCCCTCCTGCCGTCCAAGGCGTCGGTGCTGGCCGACCCCGCCCAGCTCGTCCAGTACCGGGAGATGATGCGCTCGCGCGGCATCGGCCAGCAGCAGGCCGAAAAGGCGGTCGCCTGCTACCTGAACCGGGAGCGGGAGCTGGGCCGCCTCGGCGCGCGGGTGGACGTCCTGGCCGCCGCCCGGACGCTGCTCAACGGCTGCCTGGGATATGCCTTCAACCGGCTCCTGATGGGCCGGGAGGACCAGCCGTCCCCCGAGGAGTACGCCGACGGCCTGGTCGGCGGCCTCCGCCTGAACTCCTGACCCGCCCGGCCCGGCGCGCTCACTCTTGGTGAATGACATGACGCCTTCGCGTCATTGAGCGCGGGCGTCCCGCTGATTCGGCAATTGGGAATTTTCCCCAGCAGATTCCCTCCCATATTGGGACGGTGCCCACCCTTGGCCGGGTGCACCCCTTCTGACATGGGCGTTCTGCACAAAGTTCGTGGTGCGAACCGCATCGAACGACTTGTGAGATCTGGCTAATTTGTGCAGACAGTGAGATCCTCCGGCGTGTGCCATCGGCGTCATTCACCGGTTTTCCGGCCGGGCGCGGGGGCGTTCGCACAAAACCCGCCGCGGTCAGGGCGCGCGGTGGCAGCCGGTGACCACTTTGCAAGCGGGTACCGGCCACCCGGCCGTCACGAGGACAAGGACCGTCATGCCTGAAGCAGTGATCGTCTCGGCTGTGCGTTCGCCCATCGGACGCGCCGGCAAAGGGTCGTTGAAGGAGATGAGGCCGGACGATCTGGCGGCGCAGATGGTGCGCGCCGCCCTGGAGAAGGTCCCGCAACTGGACCCGGCCGACATCGACGACCTGATGCTGGGCTGCGGCCAGCCGGCCGGTGAGTCCGGCTACAACCTCGCCCGGGTGGTGGCGGTGCTGCTCGGCTACGACCACCTGCCCGGCACGACCGTCAACCGGTACTGCTCCTCCAGCCTGCAGACCACCCGCATGGCCTTCCACGCCATCAAGGCCGGGGAGGGGGATGTGTTCATCTCCGCGGGCGTGGAGACCGTCAGCCGCTACGGCAAGGGCCGCGCCGACGGCATGCCCGACACTCACAACCCGGTCTTCGCCGATGCCCGCGCCCGCACCGCGGAGTTCACCGAGGGCCGCGGCGGCCAGTGGAGCGATCCGCGGGAGCGCGGCGAGTTGCCGGACGTCTACATCGCCATGGGGCAGACCGCCGAGAACGTGGCGCAGCTGATGGGCATCAGCCGGCGCGAGCAGGACGAGTTCGGCGTGCGCAGCCAGAACCTGGCCGAAAAGGCCATCGCCAACGGCTTTTGGGCGCGCGAGATCACCCCCGTCACGCTGCCGGACGGCACGGTGGTCAGCGCCGACGACGGACCCCGCCCGGGCACCACGCTGGAGAAGGTCGCCGCCCTCAAGCCGGCCTTCCGCCCCGACGGCACGGTCACCGCCGGCAACTGCTGCCCGCTCAACGACGGCGCCGCCGCCCTGGTGATCATGTCCGACACCAAGGCCCGCGAGCTGGGCATCACCCCGCTGGCCCGGATCGTCTCCACCGGCGTCTCCGGCCTGTCCCCGGAGATCATGGGGCTCGGCCCCGTCGAGGCGTCCCGGCAGGCGCTGCGCCGCGCCGGGATGACCATCGACGACATCGACCTGGTGGAGATCAACGAGGCGTTCGCCGCCCAGGTCATCCCCTGCTACCGGGAGCTGGGCATCGACATCGACAAGCTGAACGTCAACGGCGGCGCCATCGCCGTCGGCCACCCGTTCGGCATGACCGGCGCCCGCATCACCACCACCCTCATCAACTCGCTGCAGTTCCACGACAAGCAGTACGGCCTGGAGACCATGTGCGTCGGCGGCGGCCAGGGCATGGCGATGGTGCTGGAACGGCTGTCGTGACGGCCCGGGAACGTCCGCTGAACAGACCACGAGGAGGACATTCATGACCCAGCAGGCATCCCGTACCGCCATCGTGACCGGCGCGGCGCGGGGCATCGGCGCCGCGGTGGCCAAACGGCTGGCCGGTGACGGGCTGGCGGTGGCCGTGCTCGACCTGGCCGAGGACGCCTGCAAGCCGGTCGTCGCCGAGATCGAGGCGGCCGGGGGCCGGGCGCTGGCGGTCGGCTGCGACGTGGCCGACGAGCAGGCCGTCACCGCCGCCGTCGAACGCGTGGCCGCCGAGCTCGGCCCGCCGCTCGTCCTGGTCAACAACGCCGGGATCATCCGCGACAACCTGCTGTTCAAGATGAGCACCGACGACTGGGACGCGGTGATGGCCGTGCACCTGCGCGGGGCGTTCCTGATGACCCGGGCGGCGCAGAAGTACATGACCGAGGCCAAGTGGGGCCGCATCGTCAACCTGTCGTCCACCTCGGCCCTGGGCAACCGCGGCCAGGCCAACTACTCGGCCGCCAAGGCCGGCCTGCAGGGCTTCACCAAGACCCTCGCGATCGAGCTGGGCAAGTTCGGCATCACCGCCAACGCCATCGCCCCGGGCTTCATCGAGACCGAGATGACCGCCGCCACCGCCGCCCGCGTCGGCGTGCCGTTCGAGGAGTTCAAAGCGGCCGCGGCCAAGCAGATCCCGGTCCAGCGCACCGGGCGTCCTGAGGACATCGCGCACGCGGTGTCCTTCTTCGTCAGCGAAGGAGCCGGGTTCGTCTCCGGTCAGGTCCTCTATGTGGCGGGCGGACCGCGCGGCTGACCGGAGCAGGGGGAGGAGATACACACCGTGAAGGTTTTCAACGGCGTCGCCGAACTGGAAAAGGCAGTCGGCACGCACCTGGGATACAGCGACTGGCACACCGTCACCCAAGAGCAGATCGACAAGTTCGCCGAGGCCACCGGCGACCACCAGTGGATCCACGTGGACACCGAAAAGGCCAAGGCGGGCCCCTTCGGCACCACCATCGCCCACGGGTACCTGACCCTGTCCCTGCTGCCGAAGCTGGTGCAGCAGGTCTACCGGGTGGACGGCCTGAAGATGGGCATCAACTACGGCTGCGACAAGGTCCGCTTCCCCTCCCCGGTGCCGGTCGGCTCCCGGCTGCGGGCGGGCGTGGAGCTGCTGGAGCTGACCCACACCCCCGCCGGCACCCGCGTCAAGGTCAAGGTCACGGTCGAACGCGAAGGCGGCGACAAGCCCGCCTGCGTGGCCGAATCGCTGTCGCTGCTGGTGGCCTGAGATGACCGGTACCGAAGAGATGATCAAAGACCTCACCCGGCGGGTCGAGAAGCTGCTGGCCGAATACGACCCGGCCCGCACCGACCGGCTGGAGTTCCTGCGCGCCCGCTTCGACGCCGGGCTGGCCTGGGTGCACTTCCCCGAAGGGCTGGGCGGGCTGGGCCTGCCCCGGGAGCTGCAGGCCCACGTGGACCGCCTGCTGGCCAAGGCCGGCGCCCCCGACAACGACCCGCGCCGCAACGGCATCGGGCTGGGCATGGCCGCCCCGACCATCCTCGCCTACGGCACCGAGGAGCAGAAGAAACGCTTCCTGCGCCCGCTGTGGACGGGCGAGGAGATCTGGTGCCAGCTGTTCAGCGAACCGGGCGCCGGCTCGGACCTGGCCGCGCTCGCCACCCGGGCCGAGTGGGACGGCGAGTACTGGGTGGTCAACGGGCAGAAGGTGTGGACCTCCGGCGCCCACAAGGCCCACTGGGGGATCCTGGTGGCCCGCACCGACCCCGAGGCGCCCAAGCACCGCGGCATGACGTACTTCCTGTGCGACATGCGCGACCCGGGCGTGGAGGTCCGGCCGCTGCGGCAGATCACCGGGGAGGCGGAGTTCAACGAGGTCTTCCTGACCGACGTGCGCATCCCCGACGAGCACCGGCTGGGCGAGCGCGGGCAGGGCTGGCAGGTGGCCACCGCCACGCTGATGAACGAGCGGGTCGCCATCGGCGGCGGCGACATCCCCCGCGAAGGCGGCATGATCGGGGTCGTCGCCGACACCTGGCGGCGCCGGCCCGAGCTGCGCCGCCCCGACCTGCACGCCCGGCTGATGCGGCTGTGGGTGGAGGCCGAGGTGGCCCGCCTGACCGGCAAGCGGCTGCGGCAGAAGCTGGCCGCCGGGCAGCCCGGCCCCGAGGGGTCGGCGTCCAAGCTCACCTTCGCCCGGCTGTCCCAGCAGCTCTCCGGCCTGGAGATCGAACTGCTCGGCGAGGAAGGGCTGCGCTATGGCGACTGGACGATGAAGCGCCCCGACATCGTCGTCTTCACCGGCAAGGACGCCGGCTACCGGTACCTGCGCGCCAAGGGCAACTCCATCGAGGGCGGCACCTCGGAGATCCTGCGCAACATCGTCGCCGAACGCGTGCTGGGCCTGCCCCCCGAGCCGCGCGTCGACAAGAACGTCCCATGGAAGGACCTGCCCCGGTGACCGCACCGCAGGCAAGTGAGGAGAAGGCATGAGCGAGGATCTCAACCTGTTGTACACCGACGTCGAAGAGTCGGTGCGCGACAGCGTCCGCTCCCTGCTGGCCAAGCGGTGCGCCCCCGAGAAGGTGGTCGCCCTCTACGACGGCGGGGACGCCGGGCAGCGGGAGCTGTGGCAGGCCCTGGCCGGTGAACTGGGGCTGGCCGCCCTGCTGGTGCCCGAGGAGCACGGCGGCGCCGGCGCCTCGGCCCGCGAGGCGTCGGTGGTGCTGGAGGAACTGGGCCGCTTCGTCGCCCCCGTGCCGTTTTTGACCAGCGCCGTCGTCGCCACCACCGCGCTGGTGGAGGCCGGGGCCGGAAATCTGCTGGGGCCGCTGGCCGCCGGGGAGCAGACCGCGGCGCTGGCGGTGCCGCTGACCACCTCCCCTGACGGGCCGATCCCGGCGGTGACCGCAGATGGCGGCGCGCTGCAGGGGACGGCCACCAGCGTGGCCGGCGCCCTGGAGGCCGACGTGCTGCTGGTGCCCGTCCGCACCGAAGGCGGCCTGCAGCTGCACCGGGTGCCCGCCGAGGCGGCCCGCATCACACCGCTGACCTCCCTGGACATGACCCGGCAGATCGCCGACGTGGACGTGACCGGGGCGCCGGCCGACGCGGTGGCCGAAGGGGAGGCCGCCGAGCGGGCGGTGCGCGCCGCGCTGGAGACCGGGGCCGCGCTGATGGCCTCCGAGCAGCTCGGCGTGGCCCAGTGGTGCCTGGACACCACCGTGGCCTACCTGAAGGTCCGCCGCCAGTTCGGCCGGATCGTCGGCGGCTTCCAGGCCCTCAAGCACCGCCTGGCCGACCTGTATGTGATGGTCGAGTCGGCCCGCGCCGCCGCCCGGTACGCCGCCGCGGCACTGGCCGCCGACGACCCCGACCGTCCGGTCGCCGCCTCGCTGGCCCAGGCCTACTGCGCCGACGCGGCGGTGCTGGCCGCCGAAGAGTGCATCCAGCTGCACGGCGGCATCGGCATGACCTGGGAGCACCCGGCGCACCTGTACCTCAAGCGCGCCAAGGCCGACCAGCTCGCCTTCGGCACCCCGGGCGCCCACCACGCCCGCCTGGCGGACCTGGTCGACCTGCCCGCAGCCTGAGACCCTGCTCGTGGCGGCCCGCCGGCCTCGGCGGGCCGCCCGGCTGCGTCCTGCCCCGGAATGCGCCGGGCGCGTTCTGGGGCAGGGGCGCTCGGACCGGACGACTTCGCCCCGGCGGTCAGGACGGGGGCTGCTCGCCCGGGTCGTGACCTGCGGCGATCATCCCCAGGGACAGCTCCAGCCGGTCGCGGGCGTTCTGCAGGTCGCGGCCGGTGAGCGCCTCGATCTGCTTGGCCCGGTAGAGCACCGTGTTGCGGTGGCAGAACAGCACCTGCGCGGCCTGGGTCGCCGACCCGTTGTGCGCCAGCAGCGCCGCCAGCGTGCGCAGCAGCATGTCCTTTTGCGCCGGCGGCAGGGCCAGCAGCGGCCCGACCGTCTCCCGCACCAGCACCGGCACCACCTCCGGGCTGCCGGCCACCAGCACCTCCGGAAGCCGCTCGGCGACGGTGACGATCCGCTGGGAGCCGCGCGGCAGCGACTCGGCGGCGCGGGCGGCCAGCCGGTAGGCGGTGGCGAACCCGGCCACGCCGTCGTGGGCCGCCGCCACGCCGACCCGGCCCGCCACTCCCGGCCGCAGCGCCTCCACCAGCTCGTCCACGGTGAACCCGCCGTGGCAGACCAGCCCGAAGTAGGTGCCGCCGCGCACATGCCAGTGCGAGGAGACGCCCAGCCTCTCCAGCCCGTCCTGGGGCGCGCGCAGCGGATCGTCGTGCGGCTCCTCCAGCAGCGCCACCACGCACGCCACCGGGTCGCCCGGCGCCACCCCCAGCGCCTCACGCGCCTCCTTGGAGAACTGCGGGTCGGTGCCGCGCCCGTCCACCAGCCCGTCCAGGAAGTTCTGCTGCCGCTGCAGGTCGCGGCGCTGCAGCCGGGCGCTCTCCCGCCGGTAGGCCTCCACCAGCGTGGCGTTCTGCACATCCAGCGCCGTCCACAGCCGCTGCCCGGCCAGCAGCAGCAGATGCTCGTCGATGTCGACCTTGTGGTCCCAGCGCAGCCGCAGCAGCGCCTCCCACAGGGTGCGGGCGCCCAGGTTGTAGGCGTTGAGCACCCGGTCCAGCGGCACCCCCTGGCGGGCCCGGGTCCGCCCGGTCTCCCGCCACAGCTCCACCGGGTGCTCCTCCGGCGGCGCCAGCCCCGCCATGGCCTGAATGCCGCGCCGCACGTGCTCCCGGGTGGTGCGGCGCTGGTCGGCCTGCAACTGGGGGGACTGCTCGCGCCAGTAGGGGTCGGTCTCCAGCAGCACCCGGGTGATCTCCTCGGCGATCCGGTCCACCTGCGGCAGCAGCAGCGAAAACGCCCGGGCGATGGCGCGTTCGGTCTCCGGATCCAGCCGCGGGATCCGCGGCGGCCGCACGGCCTCCCCGGCGGACCCCTCCCTGTGACGCACTCAAGCGAGCATGCCACCGCCTTCCGGATCCGCCAAACCTCCCTGTGACGGAGCACAACCGCCCCGAGTTGCGGCGAAGACGATTTGCGGCGCCTCAGCCGCCCGTCCGCATCCAGTGCCCGCCCTCCTGCCAGCCCAGGAAGCGGCGGGCGGCGGGGGCGGAGCCGTCGTCCAGGTCGCCGCCGGCCAGGACGTGGCGCAAACCGGTGAGCACCGGGTTCAGGCGGATGATGGTCTGCGCCGGGCGCCGCCGGAGCTCCTCCTGCATCCAGGCGGCCAGGGCGTCCTGTTCCGCCGGGGTGCACAGCGACATGGAGAACAGCGTCTGCCGCCAGGCGTAGGCGGCGTCCTTGACGGCCCGCAGCGGACGCGGATTGCCGAACACGCGCCCGACCTGGCGGCAGACCCCTTCGAAGGCGCGGCGGGCCGGGTCGGGCCGGCCGGGGGAGGGGGAGAGGCCGATCGGGCGGACCAGCGCGGCCAGGTTGTGCGTGGTCAGGATCTGCGCCTGCTCGATCAGCATGCCGTTGGACGGCACCGACCACCGCCTCTCCCGGATGCCGGCGCGCCGCCGGCACAGCGCGGTGAAGCCCTCGCAGACGCGCGTGCCGAACCGCTCGCCGAGCGGAGCGTCGGCCAGGTCGCGGACCGCGGCGTAGTCGATGCCGCAGTACCGCGCGTAAAGGCCGCCCTCCATCACGTCGGCGGCCGGCAGTGCGGCGTCGCGGAACTTGGCCGAGAAGGAGCCCATGAAAATGTCGGCGGCCAATTCCTCCACCAGCGGCACCGCAAGGCCCGCCTGCCGGCCGCGCTCGGCGACCATCGAGTCCACGGCGTGCTGCAGCAGCCGGGACGGCCGGCGGCCCTCCAGCACGTCCTGCAGCGCCGTGCGCAAGATCGCCAGGTTCTCCTTGGGGTTGCGGTGCTTGGTGCACAAGGTGTGCTCGGCGGCCAGCCGGCGGTAGCGCGCCAGCAGCTCGTCGGCGAACGGGTTCCACACCGTCAGCGCCTCGTTCATCGCCGCGACCGCCGCGCTGGGCCGCCGCGCCGCCAGCCGCTCGCGCACCTGCCCGACCGTCCAGCGCTGCGTCAGGGACGCCTTCTGCGGCGCCCCGGAGGGCCGGGGCAGGAAACGCAGCCGGTCGGCGAACGGCCCGATCTCCTCCAGCACCTCCAGCGCGCCGGCCGCTCGGCAGCCCGGCGCCGGGTCTGCTCGTCCTCGTGAACGGCCGCGGTGAGGAACGCCTTGGCCATCTGCCCGGCGGCGTAGCCGGGGTTCGCCTGCGCCCGCGGGGCGCCGCCGGTGAAGTCGCCCATAGCCAGCGTGGCGGGTTCCGCCCCCGCGCCCTCCGGGTCCCAAGCCCGGCGCTCTGGCTACTGAGCTACACGCTGTCGTCGGCACAGCGTAAAAACCGGTGCCGACGCGATGCAATGGAAGACGCGATGCAATGGAATTGGCGCAATGGCCCAGATGGCGAAGCGAAGAGAAAATCGGGCCCGGCGGGAATGTCGCAACGGCTTGGTAGCCTGCGGCCGTGCGCGACGACGAGGCGGCCCTGGAGGAGCTCGAAGAGCGCATGGCCTCCCTGCGGCGCGCGCTCCGGGCGGCGCTGGTGCAGCGGGACTCGGCACGGGCCCGCAGGCTGCGGGCCGAGCTGCGCCGCACCGAGCGGGAATGGGAGGAGCTCGCCGCCCCGGCCGAGCGCAAGGCCCCCAGGCGGCTGCCCGCCCGCGAGCAGGCGCACCGGGTGCTGACGCTGCTGGGGGTGGCCGCCGCGCCCAGGCTCATCAGCGCCGTGCACGACGCCTTCTTCCCCGGCGACCTGCCGGCCTCCCGGCTGTGGAACCTGCGGCGGGACGAGGAGCGCTCCTACCGGTCGGCCCCCGGCGCCCGCCCCTACTACCTGTGCCCGGCGCTGACCGCCGACCTGCTGGCCCCGGCGCGGGGGCTGCTGACGGTGAGCACCTGGCCGCTGGAGCGGCGGATCATCGGCCCGCACAGCCCCCGGGTGGACTTCCTGACCGCCGCGGTGCGGATCTCCACCGAGGTCCTCGCCCGCCGCAGGGCGGGCAGGCCCTGGCCGCCGCAGGCCAGGGCGCGGGCCGAGCGGCTGCTGCAGGAGCTCGCAGCCGGCATTCCCGACGCCCTGCCGCCCCCCGCCCGCGGCGCCGCCCGCGCCGACCCCGAGCAGGTGGCCCGGGCCGCCGAGACCGAGCTGGCGATCCACGCCGAGACCGACCGGCGGGAACGCGCGGCCGCCGCCGAACGCGCCCGCCGCCTCGGCGACACGGAGCGGCTTTTCGGAATCCGGCTCGCTCCCGTGCCGGGCCGCGCCACCATGGGACGCTGACCGGGCCTTCCGGCAGGCCGGCCCGGTGACCGCCCGCAACCTGACGACCGTCATCGCGTACTGAACAGGGTTTTCGCTGTGGACTCTGCCGCCGCCCGCCTGGCCGCGCTCCGGGGCGCCGCACCGCCGGTGAACCACGACGCCCGCACCCTGGCCGGGCTCAGCGCCAACCCCGGCTGCGCCCGCCGGGCGCTGCTGGACGCCTGCGGCGCCGACAAGGGCAAGATCGCCCGCCGGGCCGGCCACCCCTGGCAGTTCGGCATGTCGCCGTTCGCCCTGGCCCGCGGACGCGACTTCGAACGGCGGCTCAAGGACAACGGCGCGGCGCTGCTGCTCGCCCTGCTGCGGCAGGAGCTGGAACTGCCGCTGGAAGAAGTCGCCTACGTCCCGCTGGAGACGGTCGGCGACAACACCGGCCGCGAGCTGCGCCACCGCAACACCTGCCGGCGGCTGCTGGCGGCCGCCGCCGGCAGGGAGCCGGGCACATTGTTCGACCACCCGCTGTTGCGGCTGCAGATCGGCGGCGTCCCCGTCTACCTGGAACCGGACCTGGTGGCCCTCAAGGCCGCCGGCCGCTTCCACGTGGTGGAGATCAAATCGTTCCCGGTCATCGACGGCCGGGCCGACCCCGAGCACGCCGCCGCGGCCGTCAAGCAGGCCGCCGTCTACGTGGTGGCGCTGCAGGAGATGTTCGCCGAGCACGGCGTCGACCCCGACGTCGTCGCCACCTCGGTGGTGCTGGTGACGCCGAAGAACTTCGGCAACACGCCGACCGCCACGCAGGTGGACGCCCGCAAGCAGATCGCGACGATCCGGCGGCAGCTGCGGCGCATGCGCCGGGTGGAGGAGCTGCTGGAGCCGCTGCCGCCGGGGCTGACCTTCGACCTGGCCCCCGACGAGTGCGGCCGGCCCACCCGTCCGCCCGAAGAACTGACCGCCCACCTGCGGCAGGTCCCGTCCCGCTACCGGCCCGGCTGCATCGCCCGCTGCGAGCTGGCCGGGCTGTGCCGCAGCGAGGCGCGCGAGCGCGGCTCCCTCGATGTGTTCGGCCCGGACGTGGCGGACGTGCTGGGCGGCATCGACACCGTCGAGGCCGCCCTGGCGCTGGCCGAGGGCACCCGCGCCCCCACCGAGGAACAGGCCGACATCGCCCGGGCGCTGCGGCACGCCGAACGGCTGCGCGCCGAACTGGCCGGAGAGCCGGCCAGGCCGTCGCGTCCCGGCACCGAACCCGCCGGGGAGCGCGCCGAGCGGCCTCCCGCCCGGTCGGCCGGGGGAGCGGCATGAGCACTCTGGCCGCCCTGGCCCGCCTGCGCGCCGCCCGGCAGGGCAGGGCCGAACCGCTGTGCCGGGTCCGCCACCACCACCTGACGGACGAGCCGCTGGTCCTGGTCGTGCTGAACCTGTCGGGGGAGGCCACCGCCCCCCTGGCGTGCATGGCGGGCACCCGCCGGGATGAGGCGGTGACGCTCACCGTCCCCCAGCCCCGCAACCGCGACCTGCGGCAGGAGTTCTACCGCGAGCTGGCCGCCGTCGTGCTGGCCCACATCGCCCGCTGCGAAGACGACCGGCAGGAGCTGCCGGCGACCCGCACCAGGCCCGCCCAGCCGATCTGCACCGACGCCCCGCAGCTGGTGGTGGCCAACCGGCCCACCGCCGACTACCTGCGCCTGATGGGCCGCGCCACCCGCTTCCAGCGCCCCGGCGAAGACGGCGGCGACCAGGCCGTGGCGCACCTGGGCCAGTGGCTGACCTTCTTCACCGAACGCGCCGAATACCCCGGCTCTTCGCTGCTGCTGACGCTCACCGAGCAGCTGACCGCCCACTGGGCCACCGGGCAGAGCCGGCTGGAGGACGCCAACCTCGCCAAACTGCTGGCCTGGATCGACCCGCCGGACGGCCTGGACGGCGCCCGGGCCGCGCTGGCCGCCGAGAACCCGGTGGACTTCCCGCCCGCCGGCCCGGCCACCGACCCCACCTTCGATGAGGTGGAACTGCAGCCGGCGATGCAGGCCTACGACGAGGCCGTCGCCGCCGGGGACGAGGAGGCCGCCCGCCAGGCCGCCGCCCGGCTGCGCCAGGCCGTGGCGGGCCAGCTCGCCCCCACCTGGCAGCGGATCTGGGACGGGCTGGAGCTGCTGCGCGCCATCCCCGAGGCGGCCGGCTGCCTGCGCCGCTGGGAGGACGACCGGCTGCGCTTCACCGCCATGTCCCAGCACATCCGCGACGGCGGCCCGCCCCAGCCGATCCACGACCGGGCCGTGGACGCCGCCATCCGGCTGGCCTCCCTGGAACGCGCCCAGCAGCTGTTCGACGACCAGCGGGCGCTGGACGACCCGTTCGTCCTCGCCGAGCGCCGCACCACCGGGGAGGCGTTCGGCGGCGTGGTGGTCGACCGGGACCTGGAGCACCTCGGGCAGAGCCCCACCGGCAGACCCGTCCGCCGCCCCCGCTTCACCGTCCGCACCGAGGACCCGCCGCCCTATGACACCACCCGCACGCTGGCCAGCCCCCGGCACCCGGGCAAGACCGTCCGCATCTGCCAGGTCACCCCGGACGGGCCGCAGGCGCACCTGATCCTTTTGGAACTGGTGTCGGGCATGGGCAACAGGAAGGAGCTGCCGCCGGACGTGGTGCCCGACATAGGGGAGACGGTCTGCTACACCCCCGTGCCCAGCTGGCGGGGCAGCCCCAAGTACCCCGCCGCCGAGGAGACGCCGTGGACCCACGGCGGCCCGCCGTCCCAGCCGGGTGACGTCCCGCAGCCCGAGGAGCCATGACAGCCACCGACCTTCCCGACGCCTCCGCCGCCTCCGAGGCCGCGGTCCGCGCCATCCTGGACGACCTGGCCGCCCTCACCGCCCCGGGGGCCGGGCGCGGTGTGGTCGTGGACTCCCCGCCCGGCGCCGGCAAGTCCACCCTGGTCCGCCGCGCCGCTCGCGCCCTGGTGGCGGCCGGCGAGCAGATCATGATCGTCGCGCAGACCAACAACCAGGTCGACGACCTGGCCTCCCGGCTGGCCGCCGAGGCGCCCGCGCTGCGCATCGGCCGGCTCAGCAGCACCGACTACCGCGGCCCGCTGCTCGGCTCGGCCGCGGTCCGCGTCGCCACCAAACCGGCCGAACTGGACGACTGCCACATCACGCTGGGCACCGCCGCCAAGTGGGCCACCGTCGAGGGCCACCACCGCCGGTGGGCGATCGTGGACGAGGCCTACCAGATGCGCTCGGACGCGCTGCTGCTGGTGGCCCCCCAGTTCGACCGCGCCCTGTTCGTCGGCGACCCCGGCCAGCTCGACCCGTTCGCGGTGGTGGAGACCGACCGGTGGGCCGGGCTGGCCTACGACCCCCGCCTGAACGCCGTCGACGTGCTGCTCAACCACAACGCCGACACGGTCGTCCAGCGCCGCCTGCCGGTGTCGTGGCGGCTGCCGCCCTCGGCGGCCGCGCTGGTGTCCCCGGCCTTCTACCCCTACACCGGGTTCGCCGCCGGGACCGCCGAAGAGGAGCGCCGCCTGGAGTTCACCGTCGCCGGCATCGGCTCTGCGCTGGATGAGACCTTGGAGACGGCCCGCCGCCACGGCTGGGCGCTGCACGAGCTGCCCGCCCGCCACACCCAGCGCACCGATCCGCAGGTCTGCGGTGCCGCCGCCGCACTGGCCGCCCGCTTCCTGGCCCGCGGCACCGTGGAACGATGCGAGCACCATCCGGACGGCCGGGCGCTGACCCCCGCCGACATCGCCGTCGGCGTCGTCCATCGCGATCAGGCCGACCAGGTGCGCCGCGCCCTAGCCGGCACCGGCGTGGCGGGCGCCGAGGAGATCGTCGTCGACACCGCCAACCGCCTCCAAGGCCGGGAGTTCGAGGTGGTCGTCGTGGTGCACCCCCTGTCGGGCCGCCGCGACGCCACCGCCTTCCACCTGGAGGCGGGCCGGCTGTGCGTGCTGACCTCCCGGCACCGCCACGCCTGCGTGGTCGTCGCCCGCGCCGGCATCCCCGACCTGCTGGACGCCCACCCCGTCGACGACCCCGTCCACCTCAACGTCCCCGTCAAGTTCCCCGACGGCTGGGAGGCCCACCACACCCTCCTGGCCCACCTGGAGCCCTACAAGACCGCCGTCACCGGGTGAGGGAGCCCGGGACGGCTGCCCGGCGTGCCGGCAGGGGCAGGCGCAGCACGGAAAGGGCGCCGCCGGGGCGTCGCGATGGGACCGTCTTTCCGGGGCAGATGGCGGCGACATGGCCACGATCGGCGCTGTTCGCCACTCACCGGGCCCACCGAGCATGGGCAGCAGCATGAGGCAGGGAATCCCCACGAAGAAGACGCCTATCGCGAGGACAACGAGGAGACCGGGGCCGGGAGGGAGGGTATGGCTCAAAGCGTCCACGGCCACGGACGACGGGTAGAAGCTCATGAATGTCCAGGCGAACGCACGGTATGAGAACAGGGGAAACCCGTCCCACCAGCCGAAGAACAGCCCCCACAGCATGACGCCGAGGCCGAGGTGGGCGAGGATCAGCCACCCTTGGAATTCGCCGCCGACTGTCGGCGGGAACTCCTCTAGTTCGTCCGCCACCTCCGCTGCGACGACCTCCCCCTCCCAGATCCGCAGTGTGATCGGTTGTCCGGGGCGGGCCTCGCGGTAGAAATCTGATTCCACATTGTGGGTCTGCCGGGAACCGTCGGCTCGCTGGAAGGTGATCTTGTAAAGAGTGATCCGCTCGCCGGTGTCGCTTGCCGTTGTGGTGTCGGTGCGACGACTGACGATGAGGCCTTGCTCACGGGCGAAGCAACCGCCGACGCTCTGCTCGCACGCCATGACCTGACCGAACTGCCGGAGCCGGTGGTAGGGGTCCTCGGCGGCGGCGAGCGCCGCCACGAGTATGCCCAGCCCGGCTGCGGCCAGGATCCACCGCACGAAGGAACGCCGATGCGGCAACTGGCAGCCCAGCCGAAGGCGGAGCGGAGGCAGGGAGGGGGAGATGGGGTACGTCATGGCACACCCCTCGCATGAAATTCGCCCGATGCTCCTCCAGCAAAAGAGGACAGGGCGATCTCCAGTAGGGAATTTTCCGCACTACGCGGCCCTGGCTGCCGGAAATGGCGGCCCCGATGCGGTCCGGTGCCGTGTCATCGAAGGTCACGACGTCGCCCTTGACGGCGAGCCTTTCCCAACACGTGCCCAAAAGGCCGGAGACGGCAGCCTCGATAGTGGCCGGTGCCGCGGCCTTCCAGGTCATGGCATCGCCCCTGACTGCGACGTTCCCGTCTCGGCCTGCGGAGACGGCGTGTTGAAAAGGTTCAGCGATGCCGCCCGGCTCTTGGCGGACATGAACCCGGCGCTTGTGGTGCTCGATCTACGCGTCTTATCGCTCGGCTCTCTCCTGCAAGGCGCGGCCCGGCGCAGCCCGGGCGTCGCGCCGGGCCGCGCCGGACAGCCGGCGCATCGGCCGGCTTTCCCTTCCGGTGCACGGACGTCCAAGACGCCGGGGCGGGCGTGCGGCCGCGGGCTTTGGGTCCCCTTGAGGCCGCGGCCTGGGTACCGGAAGGGCCGTGCGGGGGCACGGCCCCGCACGGCGCTCGGCGGGCCTTTTCCGGGGCGCCCCTTGCCGCGGGGCGGGGACGATGCGAGCCGGGCGCCGCCGGGCTTTTCGTTCCCGCCCTTGAGGGCGCGTGCCGGAAGAGGCTCATCGGTGAGTCGTGATCGACACGCGGCCCCGCGGGCCGGGGACGGGCGGGGCGCACTCGGCGGCGATACCGTGCCCCGGGATGTCACGCCCCGGGCGCTCCCGCTCCGTCCCGGCCGCCCGGCACCGGGTGCCGATCGGTGAGCCTTTTCAACACGCCGTTCCCGCAGGTCGAGACGGGGACGTCGCAGTCAGGGACGGTGCCGTGACCTGCAACGTCATGGCCTCGAACACCGTTCGGGCTCCCGTCCCCGCCTTCCAGGGCCACATGTTGAAAAGGCTCGGTGGACCCTTGTCGAGCACGCCGTCTCCGCGGGCCGGGACGGGTGCGCTGCGGCACCGGGCATCATCGAGGCCCGTCTCCGGCACCTGAGACCACGCGCTTGAGAAGGATCAGTGGAAGGTGAACTGGACCGAGTCGACGGTCTGGCTGTCCGGGCACAGCAGGCGCCTGGGGGACAGCTCGGTGGCGGTCAGGTTCGACCCGGTGTAGGTCCGGCTCGTGCCCACCCGGTAGACGGTGAGGTTGACCACCTGGTAGCGGCAGGTGCCCACGATCGGGGCGGTGACGTTGACGACGACCTGCGGGGAGAAGGCGGTGCCGGCCGCGTCGTTGAAGGTGACGGTGGGGCTGGCGCCCAGGGTGACGGTGATGCCGGAGGTGCTGCAGGACGGGCTGACCGTTGTGTGGTCGATCGTCAGCGTGTTGGGCGGCGTGTCGCTGGTGACCGCGTTGGACCAGGTGCACGTCACACCGGCGGCGGTGACGGTGCCGTCCACGTGGCCGGGGGCCGCGTGGGCCGGAGTGGCGGTGAGGGCGACGGCGGCGGCCGCGGTGGAGAGCGCGGCCAGCAGAGCGGGGGTTCTCACAGGATCCTCCTCGGGGCGTGCGCCGGCCGGGGCCGCGTCGGGGGTGGGGCGCGACCCGCGACGAACGTGAATCGAATTCATAATCGGCGGCTTGACTAGCCTGATGACCCGTCCTTTCAGGACGGGTTTAGTCCGCGGCCGCACCGGGCGCACCGGCAGATGTGCGAGGCACCGGCCTCCAGCGCGTCGCGCAGCTGCCGGCGGTTGCTGACCTGGAGCTTGCGCATGGCGTTGGCCAAGTGGTACTTGACCGTGCGCTCGGCCAGGCACAGGGCCGCGGCGATGTCCCCGTTGGTGCGCCCCGAGGCCGCCAGGGCGGCGATCTCCTGCTCCCGCGGCGACAGGCGGTCCCCGTAGCCGGGCCGGCCGCGCCGGTGCGGCACCGGCAGGCCCGCCGTGCGCATCAGCTGCTTGAGCCGGTCGGCGTCGCGGAGTTCGCCCAGCTCGGTGAGGGTGCGCCAGGTGCGGCGCAGCAGCTCGGCGTCCACGGCCTGCCCGGCCGCCAGGCGGCAGCGCGCCTCGCCCAGGCAGGCCTGCGCCGCCATCCGCGGGTCGGGCAGCGCGGCGTACCGGCGGCGGGCGCTGCGGTAACCGGCCGCCGCCCGTTCCGCATCGCCCCGCCGTTCGCTCAGCCGCGCCTCGGCCAGCTCGAGCGCGGCGCGGGCCAGCGGCGCGTCCCGTCCCGCCAGCGCCTCGCGGTAGCGGGGCAGCACCGCCTCCACCAGGTCCAGCGGGACGAACGGCAGCAGCGGCGCGGCCCACACCCAGATCTGCTTGCCCGCCAGCTCGGCCAGCACCCGGCGGGCCAGCGCCCGCCCCGCCCGCCGGTGCACCGCGCTCAGCGCCGCCTTGTTCAGCTCGGCGACGGCATGGGCCGCGACGGCCAGCTCCCCGATCTCGTGGGCCTCCTCGGCGACCGCGCGCAGCGCCCGCCGCGCCTCCTCCATCCGGCCCTGGCCCGCGCAGATCTGCGCCGACACCAGCCGCAGGGCCAGGCTCTGCCGGCTCGGCGGCTCCTGCGGCCCCTCGGCGGCGTCGGCCTGGCCCATCGTCCAGCGGATCCGCAGCGCGATGGCCCGCAGCCGCGGGCCGTGGACCGTGATGCGGGTGGCGGCGGCCAGGCGGCGCCCGCGTTCGAGGAACTCCAGGCCGCGCGCATAGTGCCCCAGGTGCAGGGCGGCCTCGGCCAGGTCCAGCAGGCCGCGCAGCAGCTGCCGGTTCACCTCCGGCCGGTCGGTGCGATCCGGCAGCGCCTCGGCCGCCGCCCAGCCTTTGGGGTCGCCGCAGGCCAGCAGCGAATGCGCGGTGCCGGTCAGCACGGCCGCGTGCGCCATCGGGTCGGCGGTCTGGGCGAGCGCCGCGCGGGCCCGGTCCAGGTACCCCAGCTGCACCGGCAGGGCGTGCCCCGGCAGGCGGTCGGGCGCGGCCAGCACCGTCAGGGCGATCGCATACAGCTCCGGGTACGGCATCAACGCACCGAGCCGGACGTACAGCTCGGCCGCGGCGCGTTCCATCTCCCGCCGGGAGGCGCCGCCGTCCAGCAGCGACCAGGCCCACAGCACCAGCAGCTCGGCCCGCCGCTCCGGTGCGGCGGCACGGCGGCGGGCGTCGGCCAGCAGCGCGGCGGTCGTGCCGGCGCGGTCGGCGCAGCCCGGCGCGGCCCAGCCCAGCCTGACCGCCAGCTCGGTGCGCCGGTCCCCGGTGACCGCACCGGCCCGCAGCACCTCCTGCAGCAGGGCGTGGGCGGTCTCGAAGGCCCCCTCGGCGGCGGCCCGTTCCGCGGCGGCCGCCGCGCACGCCGCCCAGCCCGGCACGTCACCGGCCCGCCGGTGGTGCTCTGCCGCCGCGACGAGCAGCCCGGTGCGGCCGCTGCGGGCCAGCTCGCGCGCGGCGAGAGCGTGCAGCCTGCGCCGCCGGGGCCCGGGGATCGCCCGGTAGACGGCCAGCCGGGCCAGTTCGTGGCGGAAGCGCACCGCCGTGCCGCCGGTGTCCTGCTCGCGCAGCAGCCCGTGCCGGACGGCCTCTGCGAGCGCGGCGCAGGCCCGGTCGGCGTCCAGCCCGGCGACCGCGGCCACCGGCTCGGGCTCGGCCGCCTCCGCCAGCACCGCCGCGGCCTCCAGCGCGGCGGCTCCCGCCCCCTCCAGCCGCCCGATCCGTGCCAGCACCTGGGCGGCGATCCGCGGCGGGACCGCCTCCGCCAGTTCCTGCGCGCCCAAAACCCAGCGGCCGTCCACCGGCCGCAGCAGCCCGCGGCGCCGCAGCAGCCGCACGTCCTCCCGCACCGCCAGCGGCACCCCTGCGCTGCGCGCGTGCAGCACGTCGGCGACGTGGCGGGGCAGCGTCGTCTCCGGCTCGCCCAGCACCGCCTCGGCCAGCCGCCGGGTGCCGTCCGGCGACAGCGGCGGCAGGCGCAGGCGGACGGCGTCCGGCCCGGCCTCGGTGAGGGCCGCCGGAGGCGCGCAGGTGACCACGACCGACAGTTCCGGCGGCGGCCGCGCCCCCAGCATCCGGACCAGTTCGAGCGTGGCCCGGTCGGCCCACTGCAGGTCTTCCAGCACCAGGACGGCCGGACCCAGCCCGGCGAGCAGCGCGGCCATGGCCCGCACCAGCCGGTGGCGGGCCAGGTGGGGGTCGGGCAGCGGCGGCGGGGGCGGCGGCAGCACCCCGGCCAGGTCGGGGAGCACCGGCCGCAGCGCCCCCGTCACCGCGTTCAGCGGACGCGCGGGCGCCGGGCGGGCGGCGGCGACCGCCTCGATCACCGGCCCCAGCGGGCAGCCGGTCAGGGTGGGGTGCGCCGCCCCCACCAGGCGGCGGGCGTCCGGTGCCGCCTGCGCCAGCGCCCGGTGCACCAGGCTGGTCTTGCCGATGCCCGGCTCGCCCTCCACCACCACGATGACCGGCGGCCGGGCGAGCGCCGCCGCCAGCGACCGCAGCGCGCCGTCGCGTTCCAGCAGCGCGGGCTCCCCAGGCGGCATGACCGAAACCTCCCGTTATCCGCCTGGGATCGTCACATGCCGGAATATCGGCGTCCAGTTCCGTTTCTGCTCCGGGCGAACCCGGCCGAGACCATCGCTTGGGCGGCGTTCGAAGCGCCGCCGGATGAACGCACTGGATTCCCCGGGTGCGCCGCCGGCGCGAGGGGAGACTGCGCCGGTGAGCCCTAGATCCGGCCGCCGGCCGGTTGCAGGGCCGGGGCGGTCACCGGGGCGTCCCAGTCGATCCGGTAGCGCTGCTCGGCGCCGAGCATCCGCTCCGGCGTCAGGAACGTCCTGGTCAGGATCGGCATCATGAGCCGCATCGCGGTCTTGGCGAACGGTCCGAGCGCCTTGCTGTCGTTGGTCTTGGCGCCGCGGTCGATGACCTTTTCCACCCGGCGGCGGCGCAGGCGCTCGTAGGCGGCGAAGGCGGCGGCGGGATCGGGCAGGTCGCGCAGGCAGCGCGCCAGTTCCACCGCGCTCTCCAGCGCCATCGAGGCGCCCTGGCCGGAGCTGGAGGACGGGGCGTGGGCCGAGTCGCCCACCAGCACCATGCGGCCGCGATGCCAGCACGGCACCTTCGGCATGTTCTCCAGCGAGCCGAGCACCACGAGCTTTTCCGGGTCGGTGTGGTCGAGCACGTCGCGGGCGGGGGTGTCGTCGGCGTAGACCTCCTTCAACCGCCGCATCCACTCGGCCTTGGCGGTCTGCCGGGCCTGCCGTCCCGGCATCGGCCGGTCGTGCGGCACGTTGGCGAACCAGGCGGTGCGGCCGTCCGGCTGCACCCAGTACCCGAAGAAGCCCCGCCTGCCGAACACGAAGTACATCGCATCGGGCTCGGCCGGCACCGCGATGTCGGCGGCCGCGCCGAAGTTGAGCAGCTTGGCGCGTTCGGGCTCGGGGGCGTGCGGGTCGATCAAGCGGCGCACCGTGGAACGGATGCCGTCGGCGCCGATCAGCACCTCGGCGGTGGCGGTGGTTCCGTCGGCGAACTCGGCGGTGACGCCGCCCGGCTCCTCGTGGACGCGCACCAGGCGCTTGCCGTACTCGATCCGCACGCCCTGCCGTTCGGCCGTCTCGTGCAGGGCGCGGCACAGGTCGTCCCGCCACAGCCCCAGGCTCGGCGGCAGGCCCTCCAGGCCGGGCAGCTCGGCGAGCCTCCTGCCCCGCCCATCGGCCATGATCGACCGGTTCATCGGCTGGCCGACGCCGCGCACCGCCTCGGCCGCGCCGATGACCTCCAGGGCGGCGATGCCGTTCGGCGCGACCGCCAGCGTGACGCCCACCCCGTCGGCGGTGCTCGGGTACGCCTCGTACACCGTCGCCTCGATGCCCGCCTTCCGCAGCGCCATCGCCGTGGCCGGGCCGGCGATGCCGCCTCCGATGACCAGCGCGGTCTTTGCTGCCGTCATGGTCGGCTCCCGAATCTCTCTTCCCACTGCCGGACGTAGTCGGGCCGGGCCAGGTCCCGCCGAAGCTCGGTGACGAAGCGCATCTCGGCCTCCAGCAGGGCGAGCCGGTACTGCTCCTCCACCAGGAACACCCAGGCGACCCCCTGCTCGGTGGCGCCCCGGATGCGGGCGCGGGTCTCCTCGGCCTGGGCGCTCAAGGCCTCCAGCCGCTGGCCGAGCAGCTCCACGGTCTCCTCGGGACGCAGCACCACCAGCAGCGACAGCGCCACCCCGAACAGCGGGTACTCCTCCTGCGGCCGGGCCACCAGCTCACGCATCCAGTCGTGGAGCTCGGCCCGCCCCTGCGGGGTGATGGCGTAGATCGTGCGCTCGGGCCGCTGGGTGTCGCGGACGGTCTGCTGCTCGACGATGAACCCCGCCTTGGCCAGCTGCTTGACCACCATGTAGAGCGACCCCCGGTTGTAGGGGATGCTGCGGTCCTGGTCGCTCTCCTGCAGCCGCCGGCCCAGCTCATAGGGGTGCATCGGCTCCCACGTCAGCCAGGCGAGCACGGCCAGCGCCAACGGGTTGCTCACCTTGCGTCGCTTTGCCACCGATGCCTCCACCTCCAATAGTCAGGATCAACTATCAGACACCAAATAGTCAGTGTCAACTAATTTCCCTTCATGGTACCGCCCTCCGGCCGGGGAGCCCGGGTGTTCCCGCAGGTCCGGCGCGTCCGCGAGACCGCTCTTTGAGGCGCGGCGCCGCCCAGGGGGTCCAGTAATCCCTTACTGGCGGGCGCTGGATACTGTCCTGGTCGGTCTGGTGATGGGAGGAGACGTGGCGGCAGATCCGGTATCGGCCCCCTTGTCCTGGCGGCGGCAGCACTGGAACACGCACCTGGAACGGCATGCCTTCGCCGTCCCCGACCAGGCGGCGCTGCGCTTCGAGGGCCGCACGACGACCTGGCGGCAGCTGCGCGACCGGGTGCACCGCCTGGCGAACGCGCTGGCCCGCCGGGGAGTGGGCTTCGGCGACCGGGTGGCGCTGCTGACCGGCAACCGCCCGGAATTCATCGAGGCGATGCTGGCGGCCACCCGGCTCGGGGCGATCGCCGTCCCGGTCAACTTCCGGCTGACCGCCCCGGAGATCGCCTACGTCCTGGAGAACTCCGAAGCCAAGCTCATGGTCGCAGACGGCCTGGCCGACCGCCCCGCCCGCCAGGCCGTGGAGCAGATCGGCCACGACCTCACCGTGGTCACGGTATCCCCGTCCGAGCCCTGGCCGCAGGCCGAGGCGTACGAGGACCTGATCGCCGAGACCGGCCCCGACCACGACCCGGTGGACGTCCCCGAATCGTCCCCCGCCCTGATCATGTACACCTCCGGGACCACCGGCCGGCCCAAGGGCGCGGTGCTGTCCCACCAGAACCTGCACGCCCAGGCGCTGACGATCATCCGGGCGTTCGGCTGGGTGGACGACGGCGAGGTCAACCTGGTCGCCTCCCCGCTGTTCCACATCGGCGCGATCGGCTCGGTGGTGCCCGCCCTGCTGATCGGCGCGACCATCGTGATCGCCCCCACCCGCCCCTTCGACTCCGGGGAGATCCTCGACCTGCTGGAGGGGGAGAAGGTCACCACCGTCTTCCTCGTCCCCACCCAGTGGCAGGCGTTGTGCGACGACCCCAGCGTCCCCAAGCGCGACCTGAGCGCGCTGCGCGTGATGTCGTGGGGCGCCGCCCCCGCCAGCGACACGCTGCTGCGGCGCATGGCCGAAGTGTTCCCGCACGCCTCCAACGTCGCTTTGTTCGGCCAAACGGAGATGTCCCCGGTCACCTGCGTGCTGCAGGGCAAGGACGCGCTGCGCAAGCTCGGCTCGGTCGGCCGCCCGGTCCCCACCGTCGCCGCCCGCATCGTCGACTCCGACATGAACGACGTCCCGGTCGGCGAGGTCGGCGAGATCGTCTACCGGGGGCCGTCCCTGATGGAGGGCTACTGGCGCAACCCCGAGGCCACCGCCGAAGCCTTCCGCGGCGGCTGGTTCCACTCCGGCGACCTGGTGCGGGCCGACGAGGAAGGCTTCATCTACGTCGTCGACCGCGTCAAAGACATGATCATCTCGGGCGGGGAGAACATCTACTGCGCCGAGGTGGAGAACGTCCTGGCCGGCCATCCGGCCATCGCCGAGGTCAGCGTGGTCGGCCGCCCCCACCCCCACTGGGGCGAAACCCCGGTCGCCTTCGTCGTCCTGCGCGACCCGCAGACCACCTTGACCATCGAGGAACTCCGCGAGTGGGCCTCCGGCAAACTGGCCCGCTACAAGCTCCCCACCTCCCTGGAGATCATCGACGTCCTGCCGCGCAACGCCTCCGGCAAGGTCCTCAAGCCCGTCCTACGCGAACGCCTGACCAAGAGCTGACCCACCGGCGGCGGTCGGCCCCCACATCGAGACCGGCCGCCGCCGGAACCAGCGGGAAACCCAGCCATCAAGGCCCTGCCTTCCGCTGCCGGCACGCGTCGGCCGCCCCGTCAAGCGGGCCTTTCTCGCCTCCTCTTGCCGGGAGAACGGGACACCCGGACGCGACCTGAACCACACCGCTTCCCATCCAGAGCGGACCAAACCGCCTTTCCAGAGTGACTACGATCAGGGCCACGATCGCCTGCGCGAGGGGGAAAACCATGGCCGACCAGTACGAAGCGGTGTTCGCCCGCTACGACACCAACGGTGACGGGCAGCTCACCGTGGAGGAGGTGACCGCCGCGATCGCGAGCATGTTCTCGGCCTCCGAGGTCAACGACCTGTCCGGCATCGTCAAGGCCCTGTTCACCGAGTACGACACCGACGGCGACGGTCTGCTGTCGGTGTCCGAGTTCGTCCCCCTGGCCAAGAACCTCCCCGAACTCGGCTCCTAGGCCTGAAGCACCTGCGACCCGGCCCGGGCATGCAGGGTCATCCGGGCAACATGACGTCCCGGTGAGCGACACTCCGGCCAACGTGCACCGGTCGCTTCTACCACGTCGTTTCCGCAGGTCGGGCAGGGGACGTTTGGGGACGAGGCGGCGGCCGGTAAGGGCGCCGCAGCGGATGTCGCAAGGCTCCCGCCCCAGACTCCAAGACCACGTGGCGGAAGCGCTCTGAAAATGCTTCAGCCCTGGCGGGAGGCGGTATGGCACGGTTCCTCATCCACCTCATGGAAAGCCTCCGTGAGTGAAACCACGCGAGTGTTCGCGGGCGAAGCCTGCCGGGCCGGGGAGCTTTGCGGCGGTGCCCGGGATACAGGCTTCCCTCTCCCGTCCACGGGGCTTGAGGGGCGCCTTGGGGCAGCCGCTCAAGCCGTCAAGTCGGTGAGGAGGGCGGGGATGAGGCGTTCCTCCATGACGGCACGGCCGGTTTCGTGCATGCGGGTCGCCAGGGACGGGTCCCACGGGCTGGAGGAGGGGGTACCTCGTAGCGGCTCGGAGTCTCCGGCTGCCAGGGCGGAGTTGTAATCGGCGGTGCTCATCCGCCAGGGGACGGCGCCGTAGCGGTCGAGAGCCATGGCGGTGGTGCGCAGACCGGTCCAGTCGAAGTCGCCGCGCCAGTGGACGGGGCGCCCGGCGCAGTGGCTCAGCAGTCGGTGACAAGCGGCGGACGGGATGCCCTCGGTGCAGATGAGGGCCGCATCGGTGGGAACGGTGACCGTGGCGCGGAGCACGGAGGGGTTCTCGCATACCCATACCGCGGGGGACGTCACCGTGATCGGCATGGTGATGAGCTGGTGGAGGGTGATGCGGAAGGGGACGCGGGCCGCGGCGGCCCCGGTCAACCACTCGCCCAGGGGAGAACCAGTGGCGGTCAGGCCGAGGACCAGCACCTGGCTGGCCAGGTCGTCCACGACCACCCCGGCGGTCTCCCACAGCTCGCGTTCCGCCAGGCGGGTACGGGGGACGGGGAGCGCCGTCCGCAGGGCCAGAGCACGCAGCACCAGCCCGGCCAGCGGTCCCCGCGATAGGGCCTTGGTGTCGCCGGTGGCGCGTTCGGCCAGCACCGGCAGTGGCAGAGTGTCGGCCGGCAGCAGGTCCAATACGGCCGCGGCCCGGCCGAGCAGATCGTCTTCGCCGCGGCCGAGCAGCCTGGTGAGGGTGCCGTCGGTGGCGATGCCCTCCAGCCACTCCTGGAACCACGGCTCACCTGCATGCCGGCTCCGCCGGGCCCGGGTCAGCGCGGCCCGGCGGCGGGCGCTCTCGGCGGCCTGCCGTTCGGCGCGGGGGACGACCGGGCCGGCGACCGCTTCGACAGCGCTGCGCAGGTCGTCGGCCAGTCCGGCTCGGCGCAGCGCCTCCTCCAACGCCTCCAACGGCACCGACAGCGAAGAGCCCCGGCCGGGGCGGCGTCCCAGCAGCCGGGCGACGGCGGTCCGCTCGGCCTCGGAGGGACGCTCCAGCCGCACCGGCCCGGTGAGGGGACGGCCGTGCTCCAACCGCTGGACGAGCCGTTCGACCAGGCGTTTCAGAGCGGGATCGCCCAGCACCCGCCGCAGCCTTTGCCCATCCATCAAAACAGCGCCTGTTCGTCGGACGGAACGGAGGCCGGGGGACGGGCCGCATAGTCGCGTTCGACCATGGTGCGGCTGCTTCCGTCCCACTCCCAGGTCGTGACGTGCACGGCGTCGATGCCGTCACGGCGGACCAGGTGGTGGGTGGCGATGCCGGGGACGGTGGAGTAAAAACCCCACTCCCGTTCGCTGGTCATCACCACGTCCAGATCGAAGGCCGCCAGCAGGCCCAGGCATTTGCGGCGCGCGTCATCGTCCACGCCCGCGAACGCCTCGTCCAACATGACCAGCCGGGGCGCGTCCGGATGCGCGGAGCGGTAGTGGGCGGAGGCGGCGGCGAACAGCGGCAGCGACACCGCCAGCACCCGTTCCCCGCCGGAGGCCGGCCCGGACGCCGGACGCCATCGGTCATCGGAGCGGCGGTCGATGAAGAAACGGTGCCAGGACCGGTAGTCCAGCGCCTCCCGGAGATGGTCGTGCCAGGTGCCCTGCTCGTTGCGGGAGCGCACCGCCTCGATCTGGGCCTGCAGGAATTCGCTGACCGCCGTGCGGTCCTCCTCCGACCACAGGTCGCCGCTCTGGCGCAGCAGCCGGCGGCGGGCCTCGGCCAGCCCGGTCGGCCCGTCCCGGCGCGGCTCCCAGCGCAGTCGCAGCCGCATCCCGGTGCTGGTGGGACGCTCCTCCAGCTCGGCGTTCATCCGCTCGACCTGGGCCTCGGCGTCGCCGATCAGCTCCTGCAGATGACTGGCCACCTCGTTGACCAGGTGCTCTTCCAGGAGCTCCCGTTCCCGGGCGGTCAGTATCCGCTCCTGGTAGGCGATCGCCCCCTCCAGGAGGTTCAGCAGCTCAACGGGGGAGCGGTCGCGTCCAGAGAAGTGGACGGTGACGACGAGCCAGTCCCCGTGCTCGGCCTGGACGCGGTGGCCATGCCGGGTGAGGGCGGCGGAGAGATTCTGAAGGCCTGTGGCGGTGCGGTCTTGGAGGCTCCGCCAGGACTCGTCGTCGATCGGGACGTCGCGTTGCAGTGCTTGCTCGGTCTGCCGGGCGATGCGGAGGGCGGTGGTGGGCGCCCACGGCTGCTCCGGCAGTTTCAGGTCGGACAGAGCCACTTCCAGCAGACCGGTACGGGCGAAACGCTGGAACTCGGTCACCGCCTCGTCCCGCCGCTCGGCCTCCTTTTTCAGGTTTTCTTCGAGCAGCGCCTTGCGGGCCTCGGCTTGGGCCTGCTGCTTGGCGGCCTCGCGCAGCGCTTCCTCTGCCCTTGGGATGTGGGATTCCAGCTCCTTGATGCGGGTTCGGGTCTGCGTGAGCCGCCGGTTCAGCTCCTCCACGGTGACCTGCAGGGAGCTGCGCAGCGTGTCGCGGCGGAGGACCGCCTCGGCGGCCTCACGTTCGGCTCTGGCGACCTCCTCCAGGGCGGTCGTGTGGGCTTGGCGGGCCTCCTCCAGATCCTCTGCCCAGTTGGCCAGCTCCGCCACCTGCTTGACGTGCACCCATAGCGCGCCCAGTAGCCGCTCCACGGCCGGGGTATAGGCCTTCACCGCCTCGGCCAGCTTGCGCAGCTCCTCAAGTGAGGTGGGAACGCGCACGTCGGCGGCGGCTTCGTCACGGGACTGCGCGGCCTGCGCAGCCGCGTGCTCGGCGGCCCGAACCACTTGCCGCTGCTTTTCCACCTTCTCTGCGGCACGCCGCAGAGCCCTGCGCGCCTCTCGCCATGCGCTGTGGGCGTTCCGCAGCTCTTGGTCGGACGGCCTGTCCTGCAGCTCGGCGGTGAGCCTGGCTTGCCGCTGCTTGACGGCCTCGATCGCCGTGGTGGCCGCGGTGATCCGCTGCTTCTCCCGATCGATGAGGAGGTCCAGCTCGGCCAGGCGCCGTCGCCGCGCCTCCTCCCGGGCGGCGTACCCGATGAACTCGGCGGCGGGCTTGGACCAGGCCCCGTGCAGCGGCCCCAGCCGCCACCTTCCGTCGGCGGCCACCCACACGTCCGGGTGCGTCGGCCCGGCCAAGCCGATCGAGCGCAGCACCGCCTCCACAACATCGGACGACAGGGCGGCGGCCTGGGGGTCGTCGGGGTCGATGGCCGGGCGCAACACCCCGGTGAGGTCGCCGGTCTCCACGGGTTTCCCCGCCACCAGGACGGTGTCGTGAGTGGCGGGGTCGAGCAGCCGTCCCTCAGGGGTGATCCAGGCGTCGAGCAACCCAGAGGCCTGCAGCGCGGCCTCCAACCCGGCGCGCTCGGCCTCGGCGAGGTCGTCGTGGAAGTCCACGACCCGCCACAGCGGCGCACCGGGCCGGTCATCCCGCACACCCTCCCCGCGGGTGAGCGGGACCGGCGGCCGCTGCACCTCCCCGCGGCGCAGTACGTCCTGTTCCGCGGTGAGACGCTCAAGTTCCTCCCGGCTCGCTTGCAGTGCGGCCCCGGCCTCCGCCCGCTGCCGGGCCAGCTCCCGCTCCGCCGCCGCGGCGGCCTGCCGCAGCGCGCCCTCGGCCGGGTTGTCTCCCTCCAACGTCTCGGCCCACCAGGCCAGGTCCACATCCTCCGGGTGGGGGACGGTCAGCTCGGTGACCCGGGCGGCATACGACCGCCACGCGGCGACCAGCGCGGACGCCGCCTCGGAGACCGCGGCATGGGCCTGGGCGACCTCATCGGCGGCGATGTCGTGTTCGTGCTCCCGCTCGCCCAGGGCGCTGCGGGCCGCCACCAGCCGTTCGTACTGCTTTTCTGCCTGCTCGGCCAGCACGGTGACGTGAGCGACGGCTCGAGCCCGCCGTTCGGCCGCCGTCTGGGCGGCCCGACGGGCCCGGCGCAGCAGCGGCTCGATCTCCTCCTCCGGTGGGCCGTCCGGCAGCGCGAGCGCTGCTCGCACCTGGGCGTCGTCGGCCTCCAGCCCGGCACTCCGGGCGGCGTCGGTGAGCAGCTCGCCCGCTTCCTGCACTTCGACGCGGGTCTGCGCAGCCGCCCGAGTGGCGGTCTGGTGCCTGCGCTGGAGTTTGCCGTACTGGCGGGCGGCCGTCTCGGCGTGCCTGCGGGCGCGCTCAGCGGCCTGCTCGGCCTGCTCGGCTCGCTGTTCGGCCTCGTTGAGGTCCCTCAGCCTCGGGTCGCCGGTCAGCTCGTCGCGGACGGCCTTCTGCTCCTCCAGCTCACGTTTGGCGGCCTCCACCTGAGTCTGCAGCTCTTCTTCCCGCCGCCTGGCCTGCTCCGCCTCGGTGCGGGTGGCGGCCAGGCCGCGGCCGACCTCCTCGTGCTCGGACGCCGCCCGGCGCACTTTCCCCGCCTGGCGGCGGGCCGCCGCCGCGGCGTAGCGGCGATAGGGCTTCAGGAAGTGGGAGAGGTGCGTCCGGGCGTCCCGCAGTCCCGCCAGCTCCTCACGCTGCTGCTCCAGCTCGTGGAAGGCGGCGGCCACATCGCTGATCACCGCCTGGTCCACCGGAGGCAATGCCTGTGACAGGGCCTGTGACAGCTTCTCCTCGTCCGGTTTCTTCGACAGTTGCGGCTGGCGCAGTTGCAGCAGCAGGCTGATGAGCGCCTGATACCGGTCCGCTCCCAGGTGGAAGAGGCGCTCGTCGATGGTCCGCCGGTACTGCTCGGCCTTCCGGGTGACCTGCCCGTGCGTGCCGATCTCCTCGGCGAGGCGTTCGAAGGGGAGCGTGGTGTCGTTCGGGCCGATCAGGAACAGGTCCCGGCCGATCCGCTGAGAGGTGGTGAAGAACCACCGGTCGGCGATGCCGCGTCCGGTGACGGCCTTCATCCCGCAGCCGATCGTGAAGTACTCCCGCCGGCCCTCTTCGGTGCGGCGTCCGAACTCCAGCCAGGTGTACCCGAGCCGTTCGTCATAGCGACCGCCCAGCAGCAGGTTCCACTCCATCTTCTTGCCGCGGTCACCGTCGGGCTCGACCCGGCTGGCGGTCAGCTCACCGTCCAGCAGGAACGGCAGGGTGAGCGCCAGCACCTTGGACTTGCCGGTGCCGTTGTTGCCGCGCAGCAGCATCCGCCCGTCGCGGAACCAGAACTCCTGGTAGTCGTAGTAGAACAGGTCCACCAGCCCGCAGCGCAGCGGCTGCCAGCGCCGACGTTCCGCCTCCGGCAACGGGGAGGTCATGCGTCCTTCTTTCCGACGATGGTGGGCTCGGCGTAGCGGTAGCGGGCGATGGCCGGCAGCGCCGTCACCTGCTCACCGGACATCCGGACCAGCCCGAGCGCGGTGAGCCGGTGCAGGGCCCGCGCGGTCAACTCCCGCTCGGCGCCCGGCTCGGCGGCGGTCTTGCGCCAGTGCGTCCGATGGCGCTGCGCCATCGCGGCGAGGTGTCGGTGCAGCTCATCCAGCGGGACGGGACGGCCCTCCGCCGGCGCGGCGGCCAGGTACTCGGCGACCAGCAGTGTGGCATGGCCGTCGGTGCCCTCCTCGGGCATGGCCAGGTCGGTGGCCTCACCCGTGGGGTCCACCAAAGCGATGCCCTCGGCCCGCACCTCGGGGACCAGCCCGGTCGCCTGCTGGATGCGCCGCAGCAGCGGGCCGCGCTGGCGGTCCAGGTAGGTGCGCTCCTCCTCGGTCAGGTCCGCGTAGTACACCACCGGGTCGTCCAGCAGCCGCCGGGTGACGGCGTGCCGGAGGACGCGGTTACGGCCGTCTTCGGTGTCCGGTTGCACGTCCTCGGTGATGGCCCGCAGCCGGTCGGCGAAGCCGGCGCCCGCCACGGTGGACGGGCCGCGGCGCGCGATCAGCAGCGCCGACAGCACCCGCCGGTCCACGTCATAGAGCGCGTCGCCACTGCCGGCGACGAATGCCTGCTCATCCCCGGCCACCTGGGCCAGCACCCCGATCTCCAGCAGCAGCCGGGCGACCGTGACCAGGTCGGACCGTTCCTCCGCGCTCTCCAGGGTGAAAGTGACGCCCGCCTCGGTGAGCTGCGGGTCGGTGGCAAGGCGCAGGATGCGTTCGGCGAGCCGGCCAAGGGTGATCTGGGACTCGGCGCGTTCCAGCACCGCCAAGGCCAGGCAGGTGAGCACATAGCGGCGGCGGCTGAAGCGGGTTTTGACGGCTGCGCCGCGGGTCCCGTCGTCGTGGCCGGCCGGGGTCTTACGGAGCCGCGCCACACCCGAGTCCATCTGAAGCGACCAGCCGGCCTCCCGGGCGAACCAGTCCGCCAGCCACGCCGCATGCCTGCGGACCAGCGCGAAGAGCGCCGGGTCGGGGCGGGCCGGGGTCAGCAGTGGATGCCGCAGCAGTGCCCGCGCCGCCCGCTGCCGCTCCTCCTCCTGCTGGGAGTCCAGCACATCGGCGAGCACGGTCATGACGCGGCCGCCCGGTTGATGATGGTCAACTCATGATCGGGCCCGTACATGGTGCCGTCCTCGGTGGCGATGGCCGCGGTGCGCCCGCCGCCGACCGGGCGGAGCACCAGCTCCAGGGCGCCGTCGGCGGTCTGGGTGCGGATGACGCCGTCGGCGCCGGGTGGACCCGCCGACAGCGCCTCTCCCAGCAACCGCAAAAACAGCCCGAACTCCTCCCGGTCCAGCGCGCCGAGCTCGCTGAGCAGCACCGGACGCCCGGTCGCCAGGCGGCGGCGCGCCGCCTCGGCCTGGGCTCGTTCGGCGGCCAGCTGCCGGGCCAGGTATGCCTTCTCGATCGACCGGTCCCGAACCCTGGCCGCCCGGCCGCGCCGCTGGTAGTGGCCGGTGGCCCGCAGCCGTGGCGCGATCTCCACGGGTGGGGCGTCCGCCCAGCGGGTGGCGGCCGGGACCGACTCGGCGTCGCTTGGCGCGGTGTGGTGGCGAGCCGGGCTCAGCCCGAACGCCGCCCGCCACAGCCGGTGCGCGTCCTCCTCGGTGGGCGCCTGGGCGAACCACCGGGCCAGCTCCCGGAAGTCGGCCGAACGGTCACTGCGCCCGGCGCGCCGCTCGACCAGCACCCCAACGGCGGCCAGCAGATCGAGGATCGCCTGCCGGGTCCGCTGCCGCAGCAGCGCGGCCTGGCTGGGATGGGCGCGATCGCCGAGGAACCACGAACGCAGCCCCGTCCAGCGCTCCTGCCACTGCCGCAGCTTGTCGGCGGCGGGGTCGGCGGATGGGTCATCGTCGGCGCCGGGCGCCACGTCGGCCGCCTCCCGCTCGGCGGCCAGCCGCAGCAACGCCGTCACGTCCGTGAGCTCCCGCAGCGTGGCGGCGATGTCGTGCGCCTTGACCACCAACTCGGAGACGAACCGTTCCAGGTAGGTGATCAGCCGGTCCTTGTAGGCCAGAAAGGCCTCTTCGTCGATGTCCTGCAGGTCGATCGTGCGTTGCAGGCTCCCCATGAACGCGCTCGCGTTGGCCGCCAGACTGTCGAGCCGACCGGAGATCTCCAACAGCAGGCTGTGCACGATCGCCGGATCCGGATCGGACCGCTCGGCCAGCTCACGCAGCGACCGCAGCCTCACCCGCAGATCCTCCAGCGCCACCGCCTGCAGCTCACCACGCCTGCCGATCTCTTTCTCGTAGACCTCCAGAGCCCGCTCCGCGGCCTCACCTTCCCGGCTGAGCTGGTACAGATACCGGGCCCGGTAGAAGTCCTCCACCGTGGTCACCCGCCCGGTGTCCGGATCTGCCCGCAGGTTCCCCCACTCCGCCAGCCGTGCCAACGCGTCACCAATGGCCTCCGCGCTCACCGGAGGGCCGCCGTCTTGGCGCAGTGCTTCAACGACGTCTTCAGGTCGCAGATGCACAACGAACCTGCGCTTGTTGTCCATGAAGGCTCGCATCACCCGCCGGTAGAGCGGAGCGGACGGGGAGTCCAGATGCGCAAACGGCCGCGGCCCCTGCCCCTTCATCACACCCCTTGGTCCGGCACTGTCACGGTAAGTATGACGCCATTGGCGCTGCGGCATGACCTGAACACCGTTTTTGTGTGTTCACCTCCAAGTCGCGACACTCCGGCTCTCTTTTCGGTCTTCACAAAACCTTCGAAGAAGGCTGGATATAATAAGGTGTGAAATCTTTTCAACATGTCGTCTCCGCAGAGTGGGACGGGATGCTCAATCTCGTCCTGGCGCCCTGGGGCGGCGCGCGGTCGGACATCGCTACAGTTGCCCTCCTCGTTCGAGTCTCCGCGTCGGGAAAAGCGCACGATGATCGGTGCTACCGCGATGCAGCTGCAACTGAGGAGCCGAAACAAAGCGTCGATGTGGTGAGAACGAGACCGACCCCCGGACGGTGCGTAGCGTAAGCGCCATGGGAGCCCGAGTGGCGGCGTTCCTCGAAACGGTCCCGGCAACATCACCTCGGCCTGCGGGCGCCTTGCGTAATACCGCTCCGTGAGAACTGGGGCGCAAGTCCAGACGGCCTCCAGAGCTGCGGCACCACAGGCTGTAGCAGACCTTCTGACGGACTGTCCCCACATGCGGCCTGTGGAGACGACGCGTTGAAAAATTCGGCAGAAAGCCGAACTAATGGCGCCTCAGGTTGGTTGAAGAGAGGAGTGGGAACGGTGACGTACGGTTTAAGTACCAGTACGCAGGTTATCGAAAGCGGCTGGCTCCGGGCTGTTGAGTGAGCTTTGTGAATGAAATGCGCACTCCTCTTCCCGAGTTATGCGCTCTGGGAAAAGATGCACGGCTCGTTGAGCACTTTCCACGCGTTGTCGCGGTCAGCCAGCCGGGCGGCGAGCGTGGAAGCGGCGAGATCGGAGGGAAGAGCTGCACTGAACTTCAGCCCGTGCACCGCTCGCGAGTCCACCTCGGGATCAGCTAGCCGGTGCAAAGAGCGACCGACCTCGCGCCAGGTCACGGCGTCCAAATCGTTGCGAAGCCGAATGTAAAGATCGTCAGGACGAGCACAGGGGTCGGCGAGAGAACCGAGAGACGCCTTGAGCGTAGCGTTGACGCGGGTGCCGGCCCACGTCCACCAGAGCACATCGTGCCCGGACCGCACCACGATCGTGCGGTCCGGTGCCGCCACATCGGCGAGCTCGGCGCGGGCCGTTGCCAGAGCGCGGGCCGCACGGTGAGTCAGCCGGACGGGGGGATCCTCGCCCAGGACGACCTGACGGATGGCCCGAGCCAATGCAAAGGACATGGCGAAAGACGACGTGGTCGACCACCGGGCGATCCCACCGGTCCCCTCGATGGGGAGGACGTGGCAGCGTCGGCGCTTCCAGTCGATCCAGTCGACCTGCCAGGTTCGCCCCGCCAGGAGCAGTAGACGCGGCCCTTGCACCGCTCGGGTGAGGAGCATGGGGTCGCATCGACCGATCTCCTTGCCACCCTGGAGGACGGTGAATTCGGGGGGCGCTGTGAACGAAGCCATCAGCTCCATAAAATGACGCCGCCCGAAGTCCTGTTCCGCCTTCTCGCCAATGAGGAGATTGTGGCCGTCCCGGCGCAGATAGCCCTTCGCTAGAAGATGCTGCATGATTGGCTGCGTGGCAGCGGGGTCGAACAACCAATGTCCGTTCCACCAGTCTCGCCACAGAGCGTCCCCGATCGCTCCCTCCTGCAGTGCGAGGGCCAGGACCTGCTGCGCAACGATGTGCCGCGGATTGGGAGGCGGCAGGGAGGGCTCCACATAGCCGGTGCTCCATAGCAGGAGCAGACCGGCCGCGGTGAGGGTGTCCTCTTCGCTGAGCGTTAGCAACAAGCAGTTGCGCACCTGGCCCGGCCGCCGGCCGGTGCGCCCCAGCCGTTGTAGAAAGGAGGACACTGACCATGGGGAGTTGATCTGGATGACCCGGTCGAGGTCACCGACGTCGATGCCCAGCTCTAGGGTGGAGGTGGCGACGATCACGCAGTCGCGGGCCTGGCTGAACGCCTCCTCGGCGCGCCTGCGTTCGTTTGCCGATAGTGAGGCGTGCGACAGGAAGACGGTGACGCCGAGCTTGCGCAGTGCCTCTCCGAGCTCTTCGACGGTCTGCCGGGAGTCGCAAAACACCAGCCGCTTTTCGCCGTGGTGCAGCATGGAGATGATTTTTGCAGCGTTGGCGAGGTTGCCGACCCGGTCCAACTCGATCTCAGGCGGACCCACGGCGGACTCGATGGCTGGCTCTACAACCTGGGCAGGACGCCTCCCCGCACCTTGCAGCCACGCCAGCAGGCCGGAGGGGTCCCCCACCGTCGCTGACAGTCCGATGCGCTGCAATGGCCGGCCTGTCAGGCGCGCGATGCGCTCCAGCACGCACAGCAGATGCCAACCCCGGTCGTCTTTAGCAAAGGCGTGAACTTCGTCTATGACGACGCTGCGCACCCCCGATAGCAGTCGCCGGTGATCGACACTCGCGCTGATGAGCATCGACTCTAGCGACTCAGGAGTGGTGAGCAGGATATCTGGAGGATTACGTAGAATCGCCTGCCGCCTGGTGACGGAGGTGTCGCCGTGCCAGAGCCGCACTGTCCTGCCGAGCCAGCCCGCATACTGGGCGATCCGCGGCTCCAGGTTGTTGAGCAGCGCTTTCAGCGGACAGATGTACAGCACTGACAAGCCCTGCCAGCCCTGCTCGGCCATGACGGTGAGCAAGGGAAACAAGGCAGCCTCGGTTTTCCCTCCAGCGGTAGGGGCCACTAGTAGGGCGTCGCAGTCGGGAGAGAAGCTCTTTAGGAACTCCTCCTGGAGAGGACGCAGCTGCTGCCAGCCGAGAGTAGCGGACAGGTGATAGGCGAGGGTTGGATGCAGCTTCGTCACAGGTCGATATCGATGTCACCCGCGGAGGACGCGGTACCTTGCAGCGCATTCTGCTCTTCAATGGTCAAATTGTCGAGCCGGTGCCGAGCGTAGTGGACGCGGGGGTTGAAGTCCGGATGCTCGGCCACCTTGAACAGCACGTCCGAAACCAGGCTTCGCAGGAAAACCCGAGGCGAGGTGCCGACGCTGAGCTTCCCGGCCACTGATGTCGCCAGGTCCTTAATGTAGGCGTCGTCCACCAGTTGGTTGATGCGCTCGCGGGCCTGCGGCTCGCCTTCGGCGTACAAGTCGCGCACCCGCCGGCCGAGTTCCACCAGCTTGTCCAGGTCGAACCCGGTGAGCCGCAGCCGGTGGCTCTGCATGGAGTCGAATCGGGGGTCGGTGTCGAAGTCCACGTCCAGCCGTTGGGCCAGCGGTGGGAGCTGGGGGACGCCCGTCGGGCCGGTGAAGAAGGCGGGGGTACCGGTGATGAGCAAGAAGAGCCCGGGAAAGGAACCGCGGTCGATCTCATCGATCAGGTGTCGGAGGGCTCCCAGGCTCTTGTCGCGCACGTCGGCGCGGAGCCGCTGGATCGTCTCCAGCTCGTCCAACACCAGCAGCAGTCCGGTGTGGCCGCAGTCCCGCAGGATGATTAGCAGGCCGCGGAGGAAACCGAAGGCGGTGTCGGCGTTGACCTCCCCTTTGAGGCCGGCCTGGCGCTTGACGGAGGCGGCCACATGCTCATCCCCGCTGACCCACGACAGTAGTTGCATCGCGGTGCCGCTGTCCCCTGCCATGCGTGCCTTCCGATAGGCCCGCAGCGCGGTGGCCAGGGACGGAGCCGAGTCGGCGACCTCCTTGAGCCGGACGTCGATGCGCTTGTTCACCGCTGCTTCAACCCGGTCGCGGTCTGCCGGGTCGAGTCCTTCTGCGGCGCACACCTCGTCCTCAAGGTTCAGCAGCCAGTCCTCGACCAAGGCCCGGAACGCACCTTCAGAGGTCTCGGCGATGGTGAGGTTCTTGATGAGCCGCTGGTAGATGACGTTCAGCTTGTGCAGCGGAACGTCCTGGGAGATCTGCACCTCGCTGGAGGCCATGTTCTTGTCCCGGGCCCGCTGGGCCAGCCAGCGGGAAAAGAACGTCTTGCCCGAGCCGTACTCGCCCTGAACCGCCTTGAACTTCCACCCGCCGCGGGTGACGGCGGCCAGCTCCTCGTCGAGTCGGGCGAAGCGTTCCATGCCCACGGCGAAAAGGTCCAGGTCCCGCTCCGGAACGGTGCCACGGCCCAGTGCGTCGATGACCTTGCGGCGTCGGGCGGGGCTGATCTTCTTGGGTCGGCTCATGAGGTCACCCCCAAGAACTGCTCTTTGAGGAGCGGGATGTTGAGCTGCAGGGTCTGGTCGTCGTCCCGTAGTTCGAGGACCTGTTCATCATCGAGGTTGAGCAGCCGGCACACGCCGCCGAGTTCCATGACGATCCGATCCGGCAGCTTACCGAGCAGCCGGGCCAACTCGGCGACCGACCTGCGGCCTCCCTTCTCGATGAGGAGATCGATGAGTCGGGCGACCTCTTCGTCGGTGAAGCGGGCCCGCGCCCCGAGAGTTGCTCGCTGTTCGACGAAAGCAGCGGAGGCCACTACCTGCGCCCCCAGCTTCGGCCTGGCCACGGGCGCCGTATTACGGGCCGGCAGGGGCGTCCGTGCCTGTGGAGGCGAGGGCTGGGTGCTCTTCCCCGGCTGATTCCGTAGGGATGCGGGCTGGGGACCCGATGCGGACGCCGAAGATGGTTTCGGCACTGATTTCACTTTCGGCCTGGGCCGCGCTGGCGCGGCTGGGGGCACTGCCCGCTTCGGAGAGGCGGACGGCGCTTGTGCTTGGCCGGGCAGGCTGATGGGCCGCCATATGCGCTGCTGACTCGTCGTCACTAGTGGCGCCAAGTTCGTGGGGGTGGCTTGCTGAACCCGGACGGGTGGGGGCTTGACCGCGATCCACTTGCGTCCGGAAAGGGCTTGGAGCCACTCCCGCGCGGTGGGGCGGAGGCCGTGCGGTGCCGCGGCACGGTCAAAAAGCCGGGTCACCGCGTCAGCGACGTGAGAGTCGACGCCCTCTACCAGTTCCAGCTTTTGGCCCGGGCGGACGTAGGCGTTGCGGCTCAGCACCCGACCCACCAGCAAAGCGATTTTGTATCTGTCGGTGTCGAGGTCGAGGCCGGTCTTGGGTAGATGGGGGTCGTCCCATTCGGGGGTCTGCGCTTGGGGGAGGACCGGTTCGCCGCCGTGCCGCCGTACACCGTCGCAGTCGAGCATGAAGATCCGGTAAGGACGGGTCTGGGACCACAGCAGATTCCGGAAGGAGATATCGCCCAGCACGAAGCGGTGAGAGTGCAGGAAGTCGATGAACCGCACTGCCGCGGTGGCGATCTCAACACGGCCCGGCCCGTCCGGCAAGTGCAAGGACTGCCAGGTGTGGTTCGGTTTGTACAGCAGGTACTGGAGCTCGACTGGTCGGTTCTTGCCGCCGATCGGCCCGGTGAACTCCGGAGGGATTTCCCGCATGAGGAAACCGGTCACCGCGCCCTTGTGCACGACCCGTGCCAGTGGCCAGGCGCTTTGCTCGAAAAGGGAACGGCTGTCGGCGCTGGGCAGCCCTCGCCCGAATTCCACGAGCTCGGCTAGAGCTGGGGCGAAGGGCCTTCCGGCGTTTTGCAGGTACTCCTTGTAAACGAGCTTCTCGTTGCCGAGTACTCGGGTGACGACGCCCTGCCCGCCTTCCCCGAGCGGTTCGTCCTCTAGCCGCAGGCTGCTTCTCGGACGGTCCAAAGGATGCGGTACCAGCATCAGGAGACCCTCCAGATGCAGATGGCCGTCCGGTCATCGTCGTGGGTGCGGGCTTTGAAACCGACCTGCCAGAGGAATTCCGTCAGGGACGGGGGACCGGAGCCCCACCAGGCGGCCAGCTGGTTGCGGACCTCACTGCCGCGCATGGGTTTGGCGAGCCCGTCGGTGCACAGCAGCAGTACGTCCTCCGGGTCCAGTGACACAGGCTGGATCTCGACTTGGTCGGCGTGACCGGGCAGGGCCAGAGTCGCCGAAGTGGCGACCTCATAATCCGGCTCCTTGGCGAAGCACGACACCCACACGCCCCGGTGCAGCCGCATCGCCGCGCAGTCACCGACCCGCATCAGCCAGGCCTGCTGCGGCGAGCCGTGGACGTCGAACTGGATCACGGCGGTCAGGAACGTGGTGGCCAGTTCTTCGACCGCGACGCCGCGCCGGGCGGCCTCCGCTTCGATGGCGTCGGCGATACGGGAGAAGTAACGCCTGGCCGCGTCGGCAGCCTGCTCATCGGGCCGGATGCGCAGGTGCTCACGCGCGGCCTGGCAGGCGGTCATCGCACCGATGTGGGACAGCTGTGCGTTGCCCAGCCCATCGGCCACGCAGGCCAGGACGATGCGTTCGCTGATCCGCCACAATCCCATGGCGTCCTGCCGGGGCTGGGCGTTGTAGCGGTGCGCATCGCCGCGGGTCGAGACCGCGCGAATGACGAGACCGGGCATTGCCGCGGCGTCCAGGACGGTGTCAGGACAGGCCACATCCAGGCTTGGCAACTCGCCCGGTTCGATCTTGAAACGTGACGGACGCCCTATGACCAGTGGCTCTGGGAAGTCCATCAGACGCGATCCGCCTCCAGCACCGTGTAGCCCTTGACCTGGTCGGGGAAGACCATCTGGGCCCCGGCGTTGGGATTGGCAGAAAAGGCCGCCGAGGAGGCGACCGCCGAGGAGACCACCGAGTTCAGCAACTGCTTGGCGAACTCCCGCAGGGCGTTACGTGGATCGAGCTCCCCGTTGGCGATGAACGCCCGGAAGGTGGCGACGGCCCGCAGCGTCTCCGGTCGCACGTCACCGAAGCCGAAGGCCAGGATCGTCGGGCGGGGGCCGAAGTCCTTGGCGGTGAGCCGCTGGTGCGCGGTGGCCCAGTCCGAATCGGTGGGCTGGCCGTCGGTGAGGAAGAACACCGTGGGACGGAACGGGACATGGCCGGCGGCCTTGAGATCCCGGATGTCCCGCTCGATGGTGTCGCGCAGCAAGGTGAACGCCGCGCCGTAGGACGTGGCGCCCTTGGGAGCGAGCTGGGGGACCTGGTGCACGTCGTTGAGATCGGCCAGCGGCAGCAGCACCTCAGCGGTGTCACTGAAGCTGATGATGCACAGCCTCGCCTTGTCAGCGACCGTCGGGTTGCTGGCGATTTCGGTGACGATCTGGGGGAGCTGGTCGTTGATCTCCTGAAGGGGATTGCCCGCCATCGAGTACGACTCGTCGCACACCAGGTAGAAGGGGAGTATCTGCTCGCTCATGACACGGGCCTTTCCTCGGCACAGCCGTAGCTGATGAAGTAGATCTCCATGGAGACCGATCCCGCGGGGGCCGCGAGGTCGTGGAAGTTGCGGGTGGCGGCGGACCTGAACACGCTCGGGTACGCCTCTTTCAGGGCTCTGTTCACCCGTGACGCCAGGGCGACCCCCTGACCGCTGCCGCCGTCTCCGCCGAAGGTCAGCACCATGCCGGCACGCTTGCCGGAAAAGCCGGGGGCCTGCCTGTGCAGCCCTCGTTTGACTTGGGCGATGAGCGTTCGTCCGCCGGCCGCGGGGCTGACGGTGAACTTGGCCTTGATGGGTTTGGACTCCACTCCCTTGAGCTGCTCGGCACAGGGGCTTTTGGAAGGGGAGGGACCGGCGGAGGGCTTGGCCTCGGCCTCCGGCGGCGCCTGTGCGCCCAGCATGACGATGGTGAGCGCCAGGAGCATGTCCGCAAACAGCCACCCGGCCAGCAGGATCGTCAAGGAGGCCCGACGCTGTCTCATGCCGCGTCGCCCTGCCGACGGTCAGCGAGCTCGGCGATCGTCTGCGAGGCCTGCTGCAGGACGTTGCCGAACTCGGCGATTGCCGCTTTGAGCTCGTCGAGCTCGGCCCGCACCGTGCTCCGCGTCTCTTCCAGGGCCATGCCGGTGACCTGCGAGATCTGCTCGGGCAGCGCGGCGAGCCGTTCGAAGGAGTCCCGGGTGCGGTCCAGCATGTCCACGGTCCGGCCGGAGACGTCCGTGACGAGCTCGATGCGGCTGGCGTGCGCCCCGGCGGTGTCCGCCCAATCCCCGAGGGCCGCGCGGATCTCGGAGCTGGTCTGGCTGAAGGCCCGCTCGAAGTCCGTGGCGGTGCGTTCCAGGGTTTCGGTGAGCTGGTTGGTCAGCACCTTCACGGTCCGCTCTGTGGAGGCGCCCACGGCCTGCACCGAATCGGCGGAGCTGTCGACGGCCCGGGTGATGCTGCTGCTGGCGGTGACCAGTTCCCCGACCTCGTCCCGTAGCTCGCCCACGGAGGAGCGGATGGCCGAGGTGAGCCGGTTCAGCTCGTGGTCGAGCACCGACAGCAGGCTCTTTTTGAACTCTTCGATGGACTCCCCGGTCTTGAGCGTGATCGCGTCGGCTGCGGAGGTCATCGTTTCGGCGGCGGACTTCACCTCGGTGAAGTGCCGGCTGAAGGTCTTGGTCGTGCCCTGCACCTCGTTGGCGCTGGAGACCAGGGCGTCACTGGTCTTCTGCGCGGCTTCCAGGGCGTAGACCACGGCGTCCATCAGGTCGGACTGGGCCTTGCGGACCGTCTCCCCGATCTTGGTGATCTGCATGGCCGCTTGGGTGAGCTCAGCGTTGAAACGGCTGGGCGTCGACAGCCGTACCTGTGCCAGGTACAGGCTCGCCTCGGTCAGCGCCCTGCGGAGCCGGGCGCGCAGCATCACCAGCCGGCGTTCGGCACGGTCCAGGGAGCGGTTGTACAGCAGGTTCTCGCTCACCGTCCAGGCGACGAGGAAGAGGATCGCCAGTACCGTCAGCATGGCGACGTTGCTGAAACGGAAGAAACCGGGCAGTCGGCCATCGAAGCCCTGCTGCCACATCTCCAGGAACGGCCGCCGCGCCGCCTCGACCCCTTGGTCGTTTAGTACTTCGCCGTAGGCGGACGTGGCCTCGTGCAGCCCCACCCACGTGAAGAACACGGGCAGAAAGACCAGCACCGGCCCGACCGCCAGCGCGGCCTTGACTGCACGGGACGCCCAGTGCTTGCGGCTGGCCTTCTTAGGGAGCGGCTGGATGATCGTCTCATCGGGCGAGAACGCCGCGAAGAGGTCGACCTCGCACCAGCGCTCGGCCTTGCTCCGATCACTCATCGCCTCGGCGAGGTCTCTAAGCTGCTCTTTTCTCTCCGCCAGCTCCGGCTTCTCAGCGAGTTTCCGCAGCTCCTCGCCTACGTCATGCTTCCCCAATGATGAGACTCCCCCACCTGCTCTGCCGGCCATCCCGTGCAGAGCCACCCCAGGTCGAACTGTTTTAGCAGCTCTTGTCCTTGATGTCACATGAACTGCTTGTGTGCGGAGTTTTCTTATAGTTCTGTTACCAGGGAGGATGCTGTCTGCAGGGGCTCATGAGCGTTGACGGCTATCGCCTTGTGCAGGGAAGGGCTGCCCAGCCCGTCGGGGTGGGGCAAGGGGGACGTTCCCCCTGATGGCACGGCCGGTTTCGAGCGTGCGAGCCATTAGGGACGGGCCCCACGGGCCGGAGGATGCGGTACCCCGCAACGGTTCGGGGCCTCCGGTTGTCAGCGCTGTCACCTGCCCGCTGGCCACGTGAACCACCCTGAGTGGGGTGTTGGCTCCTGCCAGCCCCAGCGGCACCTTCTCTCGCCGTATGCGACTTACCCCTGTTATACCTGCCCGACCTGGACTCGTAGAGCTCCTTCTCAGCGATCGACGCTGTGGGCGTCCGGCGGTGCTGTCGGATGTCCTAGTGTCGAACGACGCCTGAATCATCGTCTTCGATCAAGCGGTGTCGGTCACCACCGGGGGGGCCGACACCGCGAGAGGCTCACTCCCCGTTGGGAGCGAAGGGCTGGGCGGTTTCCGGTTCTGAAGGTCCCTCGCCCGGCGGATCCTCGTCGTGTGCGGTTTCTTCGGAGTCCTCCGGCGGCAGCGGGAGGACGTACTCCTGGGCCAGTTCGGCCAGGTGCAGGGGCAGCGGCAGGGCGAGGGCCTGGGGGTAGTCCGGGGGCTGGCGCAGGTGGTGGGCGGCCATCGCCAGCGCCTCCGGATCGTCGCCGTCGTCCTCGTGGCAGCCGAGCACGGCGAGCTCCACCAGACCGGGGTTCCAGCCGACCTTGTCGGCGTCGATGGTCGGCCTGCCGGAGCCGCGAGTGAGCGGCCGGCCGCCGAGTTTGTCGCCGCTGACGGCCGAGTCCTTGAACTGCGAGGGTTTGGGCGTGGTGCTCCAGAACACCCGGCCGCCGCCGGCTCCGTCAGGACGGGGCGCCACCCACAGGTGGGCGGCCAGGCCGTTCAGCCCGTCCTTGGGGTGGACGCCCCACCACTGGGGGGTCTCCCGGCCCGTGGTCTTGCGGACCCGCAGCAGCCGCAGGTCGGGGTCGAGCCTGCGGTGCGGGGCCACCCCGGTGCGCACCCGGTCGCGCTGCACCTGGCCGTCCTGCAGCCACGTCCAGTGCGAACGGACGTTCTGCGCGCAGGCCAGCAGCAGGGTCGGGACGCCTCGCAGGGTGCGCAGCACCGTCTGCAGCCATTCCTCGACCTGCCGGCGTTGCCGCTCCATCTCCCGGTGGTAGTCCGGTCGTCTGAAGGCCTCCTCGTCTTCGTCGTCGGCGGCCAGGACGGAGGAGACGTCGACCCGCTCGGTCAGCCGCAGCAGCAGCGACGGATAGGGGATCCAGGCGCCCGCTCCGCCGTCCGCCTCGGCGTCCCAGCCCCGCACCTCGGCGATTCCCTCCTCAGGACCGGGGGCCACCAGCACGGCGACCGGGACGTGCCCGGCCCAGCGGGTCCGGCTCGTCCGGTTCTTGCGCACCAGCCAGATCGCCGCATAGCGCAGTCCTTCGGGCAGCCCGTCGCTCAGCCCGTGCTCGGGGAGCACCCGCACCCCCAGCTGCCGCAGCCCGTCGTCCCAGGCCTTCTCGGCCCGGTGCCCGATGTTGCGGGTCGAGTCGTAGCCCGCGGTCTTCTTGGGCACCGCCACGAACTGGGTGAGGAGCCCGGCCTTGGCGAAGCCGAGCCGCAGCGCGAACTTCGGATCGTGATCAGAAGTGGTGAAGTCGGCGGCGCGGTCGAGTTCCACCAGCGCCAGCGACGGCGCCGTGCCCGGACGCTCGGCCGCCATCCAGCGCGCGGCCCGGTCGCGCCGCTCGGCGACCGCGGCGGTGACCATCGCCTTGGTCCGGCGTCCCTCCGGCAGCGCCAGGTCGTCGCCGAGCCCTTCGGTCAGACGCCGGCAGTGCAGCCGCACGAGCAGCTCCGGCGTGCGCCACTCCAGCAGGCCGCGCGGACCTGAAGCGGCGCTCAGCAGCGCATCGATGGCCGCTCTCGACCCGCCGCCCAGACCGAGAAGGCCGATGAACGCCTCGACGGCCTCATCTCGCATCTGCGGCGTCTGCCACAGCAGCCACGCCTCCAGCACGGCCCGGTCGTCCTCGACGGCACCTAGCGCCCGCATCGCGTGCGCCGCGGCGGCCCGCACCTTCGCGGCGCGGCGCCTGTCGTACTCGGACGTCTTCGTCTTGGGCGGGGTGTTGAGCGGTGTGGAACGGCCCAGCCGGGTGCGCACCCGCTCCGGCTCGGGACGCAGCTCCGGAGCGAACGCCTGCTCGGCCCAGGCCACGAGCTCTGAACGCTGATGGGGCATCAACCCCGGGAGAACCCCGTGGGAGCCCATGGCGGTGCTGTACACGACGGCGGCGCTCATGTCGTCGGCGAGCCATTCCTCCGGCGCCGTCACGATGGCCTCGGCGTCGGGGAACGACGACAGCGACAACCGGTGCAGCATCCCCGCCGGCCCGCCTTCGACCCAGCCGGTGACCCAGTCCCGCGCCTCCCGGTCCCAGCGGCGTTCCAACCGGGCGACGGCGAACCGGTCCGAGCGGGACGCGCCTGGCAGCCAGGGCACCCGCGGCCGCAGCAGCACCGTGGTGCGCCGCCGGCGGGGCAGGTACAGACGGCCAGCGGCGCCGACCCGGGTCGCCCAGCGGCGGATCCCGGTGTGCAGGTGGATCCGTGGCAGCGGCTCGAAGGGGACGGTGTGCAAGGTGACGTTGAGGGTGATCGAGTACCACCACCTCTGCCCGTCCTTGTCGAACCGCAGCGGCTCTGACACCAGTTCGGCGCCCTGGTCGCGGGGGCCGCGCGGCACCGCGTGAAAACGCAGGGTGCCGCTTCCATAGTCATAGGGCTCCAGGGCGAGGATCTTCCGGGCGAACCAGTCGGTGGTGAGCGGGTACTGGTGGGCGAGCGGCGCGGCGGTGCCGCCTTCGGTGACCGGGCAGCGCAGCAGCTCCAGCTCCACCGGTTCCCAGCGGGGCGGGGCGTCGTCCAGCATCGCGCGGGCCTTGGCCAGCAGCTCCCGGTAGTGGGGGTCTTTGGCCATGTCGGGTCGCAGGTCGCTCAGCCAGGCGTTGTACAGCGCCCGGAAAACCTGATCCGGCAGGCGTTCGACGCCTTCGGGCACCAGCAGCCAGTGTCCGCGCCCGTCACGCGGGCGCGGCAGCACCAGGTAGTCGGGGGCGAACGTCTGCAGGACCTGTTCCATCCGGCGGGTGGGCACGGTCCGGTAGGGCTCGGCGTCGGTGGGACGGCCCGCGTTGCACAGCTCCAGCAGCACCTCCCGCCACTGTTCGGGGAAGGGCAGGGCCTGATAGCGGGCGGTGACCGAGGCGTCCGGTGAGTCCGGCAGCCAGGAGGCCGTCCGGATGCGCGTGTAGGCGGGCATGCAAGGCTCCGTTCGAGAAACAGGCGTTTCAGGTTCGGTGGGTGAGTCCGGACAGCGCCTGGTACATCGGCGCGTACAGCATCCGGACCAGGGCCGGGTCGGCGGGATCGTCGAACCACGCCGGGTCGGCGTGGTCGTCGAAGTAGGGGGCCAGGATCTTGTGCAGGTCGGCCAGCAGGCCGTCCCGCGCCGGCGCCGTGACGGTCTCGCCCGGACGCAGCGCGGCGGCCGTCCCGGGGGCGAACTTGGCGTCCACGAACACGACCCGGGCGGGCACGCCGCCCCGCACCAGCCGGCCGATGACCTGCCAGATGGTGACGAGCTGGTCCCAGGCGAACGAGCGCCGCTCCCAGTCCTCCAGGTGCGAGTAGATGTAACGGCGCGACAGCAGCCGCCGCCATTCCTTGCGCGCCTGGTGCCGGAACTCCAGCCCGGCCTGATCCAGGTCGCCGGCCTTGGCGACCAGTTCCCCGAAGGTCGCCGGACCGGTGCGGTCGTCGACGCGGCGCAGGTCGCGGATGAAACGGCTCACCCAGTCGTTGACGGCGAACACCGCCAGCGACAGGTCGTCGGGCCTGGGGTGGGGCCGGGCCAGGAACAGGGCGACGCCGAAGGCGGCGTTGCGCTGGGCGTTGAGGATGTTGTGGCCGCGTTCGATCGCCATCAGCGGCGCCACCAGCACCTCGGCGTCCTCGTCCTCGGCGAACATGGCCAGGTCGCCGCGGCGCACCGTCTCCGCCCGCTCCTCGGAGCCCGGGCCGGGCTCGGCGTCGTCGGCGATCAGCACCCGGACCCTGCCGTGCCGGCGTTCGATGCCGTGCAGCGTCTCGGCGACCACGTCCGCCTCCCGGTAGCTGCCCACCAGCAGCAGCGCCCGGCGGCGCCGCTCGTCCTCGATGCGGTTGAGCTCTTGGGCGAGCGGCCCCGCGCCGCCGCCCCGGCCCGGGCGGCCCAGCCGGGCGGCCATCTGCCGGGCGGCGGCGGGACGGTCCTTGGGCGGGACGCCCGACAGGCTCATGGGCCGTCCGTCGTCGTCATAGAGAAAACGCGTCGTGAAGGTGGTGCGGCGGACGGCCTCCAGCGCCCGGCTGGCCAAGTCCATGAAGGCCGCCGGGCATCAAAGGTTCGAACGCGGCGACCTGCTCGCCCTGACCTACGACGACCCGGCGCAGGAGGCCCGTGCCATCGCCGACCGCATCCAGCAGCTCCAGGGCGTCCCGTTCCAGGATGCGCCGGACGCCCCCGAGCGCGGTCTCAGCTACGCCGACTGCGCGGTGCTCTTCCGGTCGGTGCGCCATGACGCCGGTCCACTGGTGGAAGAGTTCCGCCGCCGCGGCATCCCCTGCATCATCAAAGGACTGGTGCGGCTCTTTGAGACCCCGAGGTGCAGGCCGCCGTCGCCTGCTTCCGCTACATCGCCGGTCTCATCGACGCCGACGCGGTCAAGGACGCCTGGCGCGCCGCCGACGTCGGCTGTGACGAGCGCCTGGACCAGGGCATCGCCGTCCTGGACGAGGCGATCGCCTGGGACGAGTCACGGCCCTGGGACTCCATCACGCTGCAGGGGGTGTTCCTCGGCTTCCTGGAGGCCATCGGGCTGTGTGAGGAGAACGTCCCCTCCCACGGGGAGACGGACGGCGGCCGCCGCGGTGAACCGGTCTTCTGCAACCTCGGCCGCTTCTCCACCGCCATCGGCGACTACGAGGCCATCCACCTGACCGTCCACCCGAAGGAACGCTTCGAGAAGTTCGCCAAGTGGCTGCAATACCAGGCCCCCGGCTACTACGAGGAGTTCGACGGCGACAACGGCTACGCCCAGCCCGACGCGGTGGTGATCGCCACCGAGGAACTGGTGGACCGGCACCTGAACCTGCCGTTCGCCAACCCGGCCGCCAAGGCCCGGCTGCGGCCCGCCGCGATCGCCTCCGTCCGCCGCTACCTGCGGGAGAAGGGGCGACCCTGCGCCAGACCATGTTCTCCGAGCAACCGGTCGAGATCCACCCCGCTCCCGGCGTCACCGTCACCGGCCGGGTCGACCTCATCAAGCGGCTGGACACCGAAGAGGTCTCGGTCGTGGACTTCAAATCCAGCGAACGCGCCCAGGCCGAAGACGTCTCCCTCGCCCAGCTCCACCTGTACGCCCTGGGCTATCGGGAGCTCACTGGCGCCGACGCCGATCTGGTGGAAGTCCACAACCTCGACGAGGAGGGCAGCTCACTGCGCGAGGAGGTCGACACAGGCTTGCTGAACGACCTGACCCGCCGCGTCACCGAGGTCGGCAGGTCCCTGCGCGACAACGACCTGCGTCGCCTCCCCCGCTGGTGCGCCACCTGCACCTCCTGCGACTTCGCCGGCATCTGCCGCGACAGAACGGACACCTCTGGGTGAGCGCCGTCTCACAACCCGCCGTAGGGCGCTCGGGGCGCTCGCCGCGCGCCTCGAGCACCCCGAGCGCACTGCGGAGACTAGTGATCACCGCGGCTGCCGGGCGCTCACCGCCGGGGCTCATTGTTCCTTGCGTCTGCTGCGTTTGTTTCGGATACTGCGAATAGATGCCTTTGGGGCGGTGAGGGGTGTGGCAGACGTGCAGGTCAGGCGGATAGAGCCAGGAGCGGTCGATACCCGGCAGGCTGCGCGGGCCGTGCAGAGGATCAAGGCGTACCTTCAGCGCAATCCTCACGAGCAGGCCATCAGGGTGCATGCTGAGATCGGTGAAGAAGAGGCCTTGGTCCTGCCACGGCAGGCGGTGAGCTTGTTCGCCTACATCCTGTCCCAGATCGCCGCCGGGCGCGGGGTGTCGGTCGTTCCTTCAGATGCCGAACTGACCACGCAGCAGGCGGCCGATCTGTTGAACGTCTCCCGCCCTTATCTGATCGGGTTGCTGGAGAGGGGAGAGATCCCCTTCAGACGGGTCGGCCGACACCGTCGCATCAGATGGGACGACTTGATGGACTATAAGCGGAAGAGCGAGGCGCAAAGCCGCACGGCTGCCGACGAACTCGCCCGGCTCGGTCAGGAGCTGGGCATCTGACGATGGCGTTCGTGGTGGTCTACGATGCCTGCGTTCTGTACGGCAACACGCAACGCGACCTGCTGATCCGCATTGCCCAGTCGGGGCTGGTCCAGGCCAAGTGGACGAACGCCATTCTCGATGAGCTGCAAAAGAACCTGACCGCCGGCCGTCCGGACATTCCTGTGGAGAAACTGATCAGGTTGCGCACCCTGATGAACCGGGCGGTCCCCGATGCCCTCGTCGAGGGTTACGAACCGCTCATCGAGGCGCTGAAACTCCCCGATCTCGAAGACCGGCATGTCCTGGCCGCCGCGATCAAGGCTCAGGCCCAGGTGATCGTCACCTCGAACCTTCGAGATTTCCCGGCCGACATGCTGGAACCCTGGAACGTGGAGGCCAAAAGCCCCGACGACTTCGTCCTCGATCAGATCGACTTCGACGACCGGGTCGTGTGGGCGTGCGTCCAGCAGATCGTCGACTCACGGAACAACCCGCCTGAAACGGTCGAGGATGTGCTGGACGCTCTCGAACGCGCCGGCCTGGTCGAGTCCGTCGCGGCCTTGCGGACACGAAGTCATCGGGGTTTTTCAACACGCGGCCTTTGAAGACCGGGACGGCGGCCTCGGCGGTGTTCAAAGCCATGGCCGTGCAGGTCACGGCACCGCTCTCGGCTGTGACATCCCCGTCCTGCCGTGCGGAACGACGTGCTGACGGGGCAGGATGAAGCCGATCGGCCTTGCCGGAGCGGCCGAGCGCCTTTGAGGTATCAGGCACTGACGGCCTGGCTTGCTCGCTCGACGTCTTTGGGACATACCTCGGTGAGCGGGCAGGAGGCGCAGTCGAGTGTACCGGGGCGGCACCATTGGCGTCCGAGGAGCCGGCTGGGCAGATCGAGGGCGCCGGGACGGTCGGGGTGCGGCTCCCAGGCTCTGGCGATCATATGGTCGCGGTCGTCACGGTCCGCCAGACGGGTGCGGAGGAAGACGCGGCGCAGGTGGATGTCGTAGGCGATTTCGCCCCCATCCAGGTCCCTGATGGGTACGCCACAGTCGCGCTCAAGGATCTCCACCGCCATCGCGGCCTTCTTCTGGCCGATGCCGGCAAGCGCCTCGAAGTGTTTCTTCAGCTCCTTTGCCGGGGGTGATCGGACTAAATGGCTCCGGCGTCACCTCCGTACTCGGTCATCACCCGCTGGGCTACCGGAACCAGCCATCTGGGCATTTCTTCGATATGTCGATGCAGCTTAGGCGGCTGCGCGATGGCTTCTCGCACCCCCGCCTCGTCTTGGGCAATCCGTTCGGGATCGAAGTGGCCAAGGCGCCGGCTCAGCAGGAACGGCGCACGCCATGCCCGCTCCGCCGGCACTCCTTGGTCGAAAAGGACACCGGTCAGGAAGGCGAAGTCGTTCTCCAAAAGGAGTCTGTTCGCCTCGGGGTCGCTTGTGAACTCCACCGTCGTCCCCTGCCGAGCCGACTTGTGCCGCTCGCCGTACGCCAACAGCGCGGCGGCCGCGGCGGCGCGGAGTTCGTCCTCATCATGGAACCGTACGCCGGCCGGGGCGGGACCGGTGCCGGATATCGGCGGAAGCGCTCGTCACGCGATGGGGTGAGAACGCAGGCGACCCCAGGCCGCGGCACAAAGGAGCGCATGACGCACCCACCCGGCGACGTCGTCTTGCCGGAGCTTGACCGCCGGGCTCTGCGGAACGTACGGCGCTCGGATTTCGTCGGCCATGACCACCACGGGGAGCGGGAGATAATCCGGTGGAACGTCGGCACCCGCTCTCAGATGCCGCTTGGTCACCTTGATCAGGCTCAGCAGCGCCTCTGACCGTTCGAAATCGTCGGACTCGACGCCCTCGACCATGGGTTCATCGCGAATTCAAGTCACTGAGCGCACGCGCAGGCGACCATAAACATCCCTACGGCCGATCCCATGACGGACCTTGATTTCTTGGCCGTCCACCGCCGCCACGGCGACCCAGCCTCGTTCGAACCGCTCGGTCTCCTCGAGCCAGGCCATGAGAAGGGGCCCATGGCCTTCATTTCCAGAAGCTGGATCTCTGGGTTCAGCGGGGCTCCACGCCGTTCGTGCTAATAAAACAGCGTGATTTCTGTGAACGGCGATCGAGGATTCACCGATTTCCTCTGCTCTCGGCTGGGGACGCACTGGCGGGTCATGCGCGAACTCTTCTCAGCGGCGCGCCCGGCTGTGCGGCCGGGCGTGAGCCCAGCCGGTCTTCCTGGGCGTAGAGGTCAGGGCCTGCCTGCGGGAGGTTCGGCACCAGTCCTCATGCCTAGGGCGTGTCCGTCCTCGTAACACGAGAGGATGCCGTTGAGCGGTCTGGGGCAGGCAACTGGAAGGTCTCAATGCGCGTCGCCTACATCGTGATCTACACCGATGCTCTTGAGGAGTGCCGTGTGTTTTACGCCGGGCTCGGCATTCGCTTTCGCAAGGAGCGGCATGAAGACGGGCCGGTCCATCATGCCGCGGTCTTGGAAGACGGAGCCGTGATCGAGCTGTATCCGGCGGCCGGTAAGCCCCCTACGGGCCGGTTGAGACTGGGCTTCACTGTGCGGCGTTCGACCACGTCGTTGCCGCTGGGACCGGGGCGGCACGTCCTGCGCGACCCCGAGGGCCGCACCGTCGAACTGGAAGTGATCGAGTGATCGTCAGGGCCGGTGGTGTGACGCTCGTCGTCTTCTGCGCTGCCCGGATGACTTCTTCCCGACCGTGGGCCGGTGAGTCGGCACGGCGGATGGAACGGCTCGGCGCGCGGTAAGGGGGCGGGATGGACATGGTGTCGGCGGCCTTTCCGGCCTTGGAGTGAGGAGCGCCGGTCTTGCCGGGTGAGACCGGCTCCTGCCCACTGTCGCTGATCGCCGGGAGGAGCAGGAACTGAGGACCGTCCCAGCGGATTTGCAAAGACACGGACAGGAACTTTGGAAGATCGGCGGTGTCCGGGCACGGTGTCGGACTTCGAGGGACGGGCGGCCGGTAAAAGGCCCGCGGCCCGGCCATCCTCGAGGTGGCCGGGCCGCACACCCGGGTGAATGCAGAGCGGGCGACGGGAATCGAACCCGCGTCACCAGTTTGGAAGACTGGGGCTCTACCATTGAGCTACGCCCGCATGGTCGGCCGAGAGAGCCCGGGGGATCCGGATCTCGGTCACTGCGTAGCGTACCGGTTTTCCGGGGGTCTTCGCGCGCGGGATGGGGCGAGCCTTCGGGGTCGGCGGATCGGGATGGCGTGGGGGCGGATCCGCACTACACTTTCACAGGCTGCGGTTGCCGTCTCCGTTGGGGCATGCGGCCGCGGGCCGGGGTGTGGCGCAGCTTGGCTAGCGCGCGTGCTTTGGGTGCACGAGGCCGTGGGTTCGAATCCCGCCACCCCGACGCGAACTCGCAGGGCAGAGGCCTGATCGCCGAAGCGGTGGTCAGGCCTTCGCGCGTTTTCGGGGGCGGTGTCACCTGGTCGGCGCCGGCTTGGTCTCCCTGGGAACTTCGGGGCCGGTGCACATGGCGGGAGACGCCTGCGAGAAGGGGCGTCCGTCTCGGACGGCCGGAGGTGTTCTCCGTGGGGCCGTTCAGGAGCGGTCGGGGGCGTTGCAGGGGGAGGAGCGGGCGATGCGGATCATGGCGCGGTACAGGGCCTGGGGGTCTGGGGCGTCGGGGAGAGGGGGGAGTGGGGCGCCGGGGGTGGCGTAGGAGCGGAGCATGTGGCCTACCAGGCGGCGCCAGGCGTCGGGGGCGGCGTCGGCGGTGGCGGCGATGACGCCGGCGTTGGCCATCAACAGGATGGGCAGGTCGCGGTCGGTGAAGTCCTCGCGCAGGTGGCCGGTGGCCTTGGCGCGGGCGATGAGTTCGAGGAAGCCGCGGTAGGCGCGGTCGCGGCGGGACTCCAGGGCCTTGGCGGTGGGGAAGGTCATGGTGAGGACCTCGGCGAAGCCGCGGTCGGCGGCCTGCATGGCGCATACGGCGTAGACGTAGCGGACGAAGCCGTGCCAGGGGTCGGGGTCGGCCAGGGCCTCGGTGACGGCGGTGAGGTAGGCGTCCATGCGGTCGGCGAAGACCGCGGTGATGAGGTCTTCGCGGGTGGCGAAGCGCCGGGACAGGGTGGCCTTGCCCACGCCGGCCTCGCGGGCGATCGCCGCCATCGGCACGTCGAGCCCTTCGGCGGCGTACAGGCGGCGGGCGGCGGCCAGGATCCGGTCGCGGTTGCGTTCGGCGTCGGCCCGCAGCCCGCACCCGGAGCGCCTGCCGGTGTCCGGCTCGAGGACGTCGTCCCGGGGGACCTTCGCGGAGGCCATGAATTCATCCTAATTAAGTGGAACAACCTTCCCACTTGTCTGGTTACGCTGTACGGCACCCAAACGGGAAGGTCGTTCCACTTGTGCCGGGACGGTCCCCGCCGTGCCGCTGTTTTCCCTGGTTGGTGAGGACGAGGCGATGCGGTCGAGAGGCCGGAGCACGGGCCTGCCGGCGACCGCCCCAAGAGACCTCGCCGAGGACGAAGGACGTGCGCGATGAACGTTTTCCTGTGGATCCTGCAGGCGCTCCTGGCCGTGATGTTCGCCATGGCCGGGGTGATGAAGTCCACCCGGCCCAAGGACAGGCTCGCCCCCAAGCTGCCGTGGGTGGAGGACTTCCCCTCCGGGATGGTCAAGTTCATCGGCGTCGCCGAACTGGCCGCGGCCCTCGGCCTGATCCTGCCGGCGGCCACCGGCATCGCCCCCGTCTTGACCCCGCTGGCGGCGGCCGGCCTGGTCATCGTGATGATCGGCGCCATGATCACCCACGCTCGCCGCAAGGAACCCCAGGCCATCGCCTTCAACGTCGTCCTGCTCATCCTCGCGGCCGTCGTCGCCTGGGGCCGCTTCGGTCCCTACTCCCTGTAGCGCCCGCCCCTGCACCGCAACCTTCGGGAAGCCCCCGGCTCTTGGGACCGTGCCGTCAAAGACCCGCACCGGATCCGCCCGCCGCGCGGCCGGGCAGGCTGAACATCGCCCGACGGGCACGGACTCAAGCGCCAGGGTTCAGCCGCCCCTGCACTTTCGAAGACTTCGGGGGCGGGCGCCGGAACCGCCGTTCGCATCGTGAACCGCGGGACGTCCGGCAAGCCCCGCCGCCCGCACCGGCCGCCACCGGCGGCCGGTCACCGAACGAGGAGGAAACCCCGTATGACCATCGCGATCATCGGCGCCACCGGACAGCTCGGCGGCCACACCGTCGATGCCCTGCTCGCCCGCGGCGTCCCCGCGGGCGACATCCTGGCCCTCGGCCGCAACACCGACCGTCTCGCCGCGCTCGCCGAACGCGGGCTGCGCACCGCCACCGTCGACGTGGACGACATCGACGGCACCGCCGCCACCCTCACCGGGGCCGACAAACTGCTCCTGATCTCCTTCGACAGCGTGGGCGCCCGCGTGGCCCAGCACGCGAACGCCATCGAGGCCGCCCGCCGGGCCGGCGTGAACCACCTGGTGTACACCTCGGTCCTGCACGCCCCGACCACGCGTCTTCGGCTCGCCGCCGACCACAAGGCCACCGAGGAACGCATCACCGCCTCCGGCATCCCCGCGACCTTCCTGCGCAACGGCTGGTACACCGAAAACCACCTGCCGGACTTCTCCGCGGCCCGCGAACGCGGCGTCATCGCCAACAGCGTCGGCCCCGGCCGCATCGCCACCGCCCCGCGCAAGGACTACGCCGAGGCCGCCGCCGTCGTCCTCACCACCCCCGGCCACGAGGGCAAGGCGTATGAGCTGTCCGGCGACGTCGCATGGAACTTCGCGGAGTTCGCCGCCACCGCCCAGGAGCTGCTCGGCACCCCGGTGCGCTACCAGGAACTCACCCCCGAGGCCGAACGCGAGCAGCTGCTCGCGGCCGGCCTCGACGAGGGCACCGCGGACTTCGTGGTCGGCCTCAACGCCGACCTGCGCGCGGGCGCCATCGCCGACACGCCCGGCGACCTGGCCCGCCTCATCGGCCGGCCCACCGAGCCGCTGGCCGAGACCATGAAGACCTGGCTTTGATCTCCCGGTGGTGAAGCCCCGTCCCCACCCGGACGCGGGCGTTCCGACCTCACCGGCGGCGGGCGGCGTGCGAAGACGGCGACACGGCGTTCGGACGGAGGCGACGGAAACACGGCGCCCGCCGCTCACCGGTGATGGGGTCAGCGTTCGGGAGCCCGGCAGGTGTCGGTGGTGGGTCCAGGGGCCAGGACGCTGAGCTCGACGCGGGACGCGGTGGTGATGCCGGGGATGAGGAAGGTGCGCGAGTTGGTCTCGTCCGGCAGCCGCTCTTGAAGCTGTTTGACCGGCTCGGTGCGTCCGTCCTGCAGCACGCTGATGACGAGCATGGCGGGCCCGGGGAAGCGCACCTTGACCTCCAGGCCCTTGGCCGTGGAGGTGTAGAAGGCGGTGGTGCACAGCGGCGTCCCGCCCTGGGGGTCGTCTTGTTTGGCCAGCAACCCGCCCTGCCCGCCGGCAGGCGGCGAGGCGGTGGGCGCCGATGCCGGCGGAGGCGAGGCGGCCGCCTTCGGCGAGTCCCCGCCGCAGCCCGCGGTCCCCAGCGCGAGCGCGGCGCAGCATGCGATCCCGGCGAGCCGGGCCCGCCTCGGTGGGATTCCGTCACGTGTCATGGTCGTCCTTCCCGGCCGTGAACGTCATTGCGTGGGACGGCCCGCACCGCCGCGCCGTCCGGACCCCGGGGGCGGCCCCGGGCCCGGACGGCGCGGCGGCAAGGGGGCGGGTCAGCGGCCGAAGATGCCGCCCGCCCGGCGGTCGGCGCCCTCCTCGGCGGCGCCGGCGCCGCGGATCTTCTGCGCGGCGAACTGGGCGGCCCGGCCGGCCTCGGAACGGTAGGCCAGGTGGGCCGCGATGTTGACGCCCGCGCCGCACACCGGGTCGCCCTGGTTGCAGATGTCGAGGGTGCGGTCGGCGAACTCACCGGTGTCCGGCTCGCCGGGGCCCAGCCGGGCCGGGTTGCCGAACAGCAGGACGGCCGCGATCTGCGGACGGACCTCGCGGGGCAGCTCGGTGGCGCCGCCCACGACGCCGGTGCCGATGGCGCCGTTCACCACGCTGGCGCCCTGGGAGTAGCCGACCAGGACGAACTTCTGGTTCGGGCATTCACGGGCCTGCTGGGTGACGTGCCGCACCAGGTCCTGCACGCCCTGCCGGGGCGAGGTGGGGCTGGCGTCGGCCGGGTAGTCCACCGGGTAGGAGGTCAGGTCCGTGCCGCGCAGCTCGCCCTGCAACGCCCGGAAGACCGGGTCGCCGACGATCACCCCCAGCCGCCCGGGTTCGAAGGTTCCCCGGGCGGCGACCATCTCCACCTCCGAGCACGCCGCGGCGGCCGGGGAGGTCGTCGCCAGGGCGACCAGGCCGCCGGCCGCCACCCCCGCGAGCGCGGTCACCCTGGCGATGAGACGGAAGGCGGCGGACGTGAAGGAACGCATGCGATTCACCTCTTGGCTGGATCGGACGGGCGCCGCCCCGCAGCGCACGGCGGACGAATCGCCGCGGGGGATGCGCCTTAGAACACATTGGCAAGAGATGGTGGGCGGGCCGCCGCGCGCCTCTCTACACGTTCGTCCGAGGAAAAATCCCGATAACAATGTGGCCGGCTGCGAAACCATGACGGGGGTGTTGTACGTATCACCCGGATCGGCTCGCCTTGCCGAGCCGGACGGCCATAGCCGGACCGCGAGGGGCGATGTGCGTGCGCACAACGACTCATGGGAGGCGGCATCGCGATTGCCCTTCCCGCCGCGGTCCGCACCCGGCAAGGCGCCCTTTGACGTCGGGTTTTTCGTTCCGGATGGGCTCTGGCGTCAAAACCGTCCGCTGTTTTTGTCAGATGGGCCGGCATTTCCTCACCGGGACGCGGCGTACAAACGTCACGCCCGCACCCGTCCCCGAGGAGGAACTCATGCGGATCTTCCCCAGCCGTGCCAAGGCGGCCGGCCTGGCCTGCGCGGCGCTGGCCGCTGCCGGGGCCGTCGTCGCCGTCGCCCCACCCGCACAGGCGGCCTGCGCGGATGTGAGCATCATCTCCGCGCGCGGCACCGGTGAGCCCCAGGAGGGAAGCTGGCTGCTGCAGCCGATGGGGGAGCGGATCAGAACCGGGCTCACCGGGTTGAACACCACCTACACCGAGCTGCAGTACCCGGCCCGGCTCACTTTCGACACCAGCGCCACCGAGGGCGTGACCAACCTGGTGCGGCTGCTGAACACCTCCGCCCAGGAATGTCCGGACCAGCGTTACGTCCTGCTGGGCTACTCCCAGGGCGGCGGCGTGGTCGGCGACGCCCTGCTGCCGAACGGCCAGCGGATCTGGGGCAAGAACGCCCCGCAGGTCTCCTCGGCGGCCTCCTCACGGATCGCCGCGATCGTGATGTTCGGCGAGATGCGCTTCACCGCGAGCGACCCGTTCAACGTCGGCGACTTCGACCCGAACAAAGAGTCCATCCGGCCGCGTCCCCGGGGCGCGCTGAACGCCTACGCCGACCGGATCCGCAACTACTGCGTCGCCAACGACTTCGTCTGCCAGGACCCCGGCAGCACCCTCGCCCACCTGCGGTACTTCGTCAACGGCATGCCCCGTGACGGCGCGGACTTCGCCGTGTCGAAGGTCCGGGCCGCCCTGGGCCGGTGACCTGAGGAGAACCGGGCCTCCTCACCGCGTGCGTCCCAGAGCGACGGGGGCCTCAAGGCGCTCCGGCTCCCGCATTGGTCAAAAGGGTCGCCCTGCGGAAACGGCGTCCTCCCGGAACGCTCTTCGACGGCTTCCCCAGGACGCCGGACAGGCGACCCCTGGGCACGGCGACTTCCCCTCGGCCGTCAGCGCCGCTCGCCCCGGTCCCGCTCATGTGACGCAAGGCGTGCCCGTCCGTTCCCGCATCGGGCGGGCACGCCCGGCGGCGGTCAGCCGGGGAACCGTTTGCCGAGCGCTTGCGACAGGGCCTGATCCAAGCCCAGCCGTTCCCCGGCACGGTAGGACTTCTCAAAGGAAGCCTCGCCGAGCATCCGCCGGATCTGCTGGACGCCGCGGTCGCGGTACCGCACCAGGTGCGAAAACCCCCACAGCTGGGGAGCTCCGGCCGGACGCCAGGTGGTGTGGGCCGCCCCCAGCAGCAAAGCCGCGGTGTGCGGGTCGCCGCTTTGCGCCAGCACCCAGGCGAGGGTTTCGCTCACCGTGGCCATGCCCAGCAGGTCGCCGAGCTGCATCTTGAAGTCCAGGCTCTGCCGCAGCAGGGGGACGGCCTCCCGGGCGCGGCCCTCTTCGGTATAGGCGATGGCCAGCGTCCACAGCAGGTAGGAGCGGTGCCAGGTCTCGCCGCACTCTTCCGACAGCTCGATCGCCCGCCGGATGAAGTGCACCGCCTCCTCCCCGGCTCCCCGCACCGCCGCCGACAGCCCGATCTGGGCCAGCGCCTGCTGGGTGGTGAGCAGCCCGGGACGGTGCCCGCCGAAGCGCAGGGCCTCGTGCGAATGCCGCTCGGCCCGCTCGGTGTCGCCGCGGAACAGCGCCGACAGGCCGCGCTGCTGGTGGACGGCGGCCTGCAGCCCGGCCCACTCGGCGCCGCCGTCGCCGGCCCGGGAGGCGACCGACTCCACGCGGTCCAAGAACGCGGCGCAGCCGCCGTGGTCGCCCTGCAGCAGCAACGCGAACGCCGCCGCCCACATCGCCCAGCACCAGGCGGTGGTCAGGTCGGGACGGGGCGGCTCGGGGAACCGTTCGCTCAGCCGGCGCATCCAGTGCACGCCCTCGCCCACGTTCCCGCAGGCGATCCAGTACAGCCACAATGCGCGGGCGCCCTCGAAAAGCAGCGGGGAGGGCTGCTCGTCGGCCAGCGCGTAGCGGAACGCCTGCCGCAGGTTGGCGTGCTCCTCCCGCAGCCGCAGCAGCCGCCGGCACTGCCGGGGCGAGGCGTACTCGTCCTCGGCCCGCCGGGCAAGGCCCAGGTAGTGCTCCAGGTGCCGGCGCCGGGCCTGCTCGTCCCGGCCGGAGGCGGCCAGGTGCTCCCGCCCGTACATGCGGACGGTCTCCAGCATGCGCAGCCGGGTCCGTCCCCGCACCTCGATCCGGGTCAGCAGCGACTTGTCCACCAGCCCGGCGATCGCCTCCAGGGCGGGCTGGGCGGCGGGCCGCTGGTCGGCGCACAGCGCCTCGGCGTCGGCCAGCGACACGGTGCCGGCGCACACCGACAGCCGCTCCCAGGCCGCCCGTTCCTCGGCCGAGCACAGTTCGTGGCTCCAGTCGAACACCGCCCGCAGCGTCCGGTGCCGCGGCGGCGCGGTGCGGTCGGCGCCCGCCGCGCCCAGCAGGGCGAACCGCTGGTCGAGCCGTTCGGCCAGCTCCTGGACGGTCAGCAGGCGCAGCCGGCGCGCGGCCAGCTCCAGCGCCAGCGGCAGGCCCTCCAGCATGCGGCACACCCGCACCACCGCCTCCCGGTTGGCGTCGGTGAGGCGGAAGTCCGGCACCGCCGCCTTGGCCCGGTCGACGAACAGTTCCACCGCCGCCGAGCAGCACTGCTCCGCCGAGCCGTCCCGGTGCGGCAGCGGCAGCGGATCGACCGCCAGCACCTGCTCGCCCGCCTCGTTCAGCGGCTGCCGGCTGGTGGCCAGCACGCGCAGCTGCGGCACGGCGTGCAGCAGGGCGCGCGTCAGCGCGGCGGTCGCCTCCAGCAGGTGCTCGCAGTTGTCGAGCACCAGCAGCGTCCGCCGCCCGCGCAGCGCCTCGGCCATGGCCTCCAGCGGGGTCCGCTCGGCCTCGGTCTGGACGCCGAGCGCGGTGGCCACGGCGCGGTCCACCATCGTCGGTTCGGTCAGCTCCGCCAGCTCCACCAGGTGGACGCCGCCGGGAAAGCGCACGGCGACGGCCTCGGCCAGGTGCAGCGCCAGCCGGGTCTTGCCGACCCCGCCGATCCCGGTCAAGGTCACCAGGCGGCTTTCCGACAGCAGCCGCAGCCCGGTGGCCAGTTCCGCTTCCCGTCCCACGAACCTGGTCAGCGTCGCCGGCAGCCTGCCGGGCGCGCCTGCGGCGAACCGGTCGGGGGAGCGGGCGCCCGGCTGGGCGGCGGCCGGCTCGCCGGACAGTGAGATCGCCTGCCAGCGCGCCGTCCAGATCGCCAGCAGGTCGTCGGTCTTCCATTCCCCCGCGGCGCTGTCGGCGCGGCGGGGGTGTTTGCGGGCGAAGGCGACGCAGGCCCGCACGAACATCTCGGTGACGTCCCAGGACGGCCGGGTGCGTCCGGAGGCGGCGTTGCGCAGCGAGGTCGCCGAGTACGGAGAGCCCAGCTGTTCGGTCTCCCGGGCCAGCGCCTCATAGCTCGGATCCCCCGCCTGATCCCGCAGCTCGCGCAGCCCTTGGGCGAACCTTCCCAGCGGGCTGTCGGGGTCGGGAACGGGGGAAGGCCGTCGCCCGGGACGCGCCACCCGCCCCATGCAGCCTCCGTCCCGAGGGTTCCCAGCAACAGGGCACTGATTTTAACGGCGCCTTAAGCGGTTCCTCTCTGAGAGGAGGGGGCGCGTCTTTTCCGCCTGCTATGTCTTATGTGTTCAAGAAGGGGGCGGTACGCCCGCGCCCCTGTAACGGGCGTACCGTAAACCGTGATTGCGGGGACTGTTTCGGGCCCCCGCGCCGGCCCGCCTCCCCCTCCTCAGGCGGGCCAGCGCAGGGAAGCGCTGCACGTCCCGGTCCACTGCGGCGGCCAGCTCGGAGGAAGCTCCTGGTCGACCGTGGAGGTCGCGGCGGCCGAGTGATAAATCCCCGGCCCGGGCGGGGTGAAGGAGTAGGGGCCGCAGCTTCCCTCGTCCTCCTCCGATTTCAGCCTCATCCGGCATTTATGCAGGCTGGCCCGGTATTTGGTGTTCTTGTCGTTGGCGATCCACACCCAGACGGTGACCGGTCCCGGGGTGCCCTGCGGTTCCAGCGCCTTGACGTTCACGATCATGTCCAGCCCGCTCTTGGTGGCGCGGATGCACGGGCTGATGGCGACCTTGTCCTTTTCGACCGGCGCGTAGACGCGGCAGTTCGCCCAGGCGGGCGGGACGGGCTGCTGGGACGGGCCGGGCCGCTGCCGCGGCGCCCGGGAACGCTCCCCGCGCGGAGCCGCTGACGAGGGAGCGCCGGCCGGCGGGGATGCGGTGGAGGAGGGGTGATCGCCTGCCGGCTCCGCCGCCGCCGATCGTTGCGGCGCGGCCGTCCCGGCCGGGGAGAGCGCCGCGGCGACGGACGGCACCGCGGAGGCCACGGCCACCGAACGCGAGCCGGAGTCGGAGGAGGCCGCCCGCCACCACGTCGTGCCCGCCGCGCCGGTGGCGACCAGCAGCACCGGGACGCCCGCCAAGGCGACCGTCCGCCACCTGCGGCGCCGCACGGGGTGAGCGGGCCGCGCAGGCCCGGGGGGCGCGGCCGTGACGGCGGGCGGCTCCTCCGGCAGCGTCGACCTGTCGGCGATCATCGAGGCGACCGCCGGCGGCAGCCAGCCGGCGGTGATGGTCGCCCGTCCCCCGAGCCGCTGCAGCAGCTGCGGCACGCCGGGCCGGGCGGCCGGGTCCTTGGCCAGGCAGTCGGCGATCAGGCTCCGCAGCGGCGCGGGCACCCGCCTCAGATCGGGCTCCTGGTGCAGGATCTTGTGGACCACGGCCGCCAGGGAACCGGCGTCGAACGGGCCGTGCCCGCAGGCGGCGAAGGCCAGCACGCAGCCGAAGGAGAACACGTCACTGGCCGGCCCGGGCGGCTCGCCGCGGGTCTGCTCGGGCGAGGCATAGGCCGGGGTCCCCACGAAGGCGCCCGTCGCGGTCACCGTGGAGGCGTCCAGGGCGCGCACGATGCCGAAGTCGATGATCCGGGGGCCGTCGGGGGCCACGATCACGTTGCTGGGCTTGAGATCGCGGTGCACCAGCCCGCAGGCGTGCACCGCGGCCAGCCCCTCGGCCAGGCCCGCCCCCAGCCGCGTCAGCGCGTTCAGCGGCAGCCCGCCGTGCTCGGCCACGATCTCCTGCAGCGACAGGCCCGGCACATAGGCGGTGACCAGCCAGGGCGGGTCGGCGGCCGGATCGGCGTCGACGACCTGGGCGGTGTAGAACCCGCCGACCCGCCGCGCGGCCTCCACCTCGCGGGCGAACCGGGCGCGGAAGTTCGGCTTGGCGGCGACGGCCGGGTGGATGACCTTCACCGCGACCGGGCGGCCTCCCGGCGAGCGTCCCAGATAGACCTGGCCCATGGCGCCGCTGCCCAGGCGCGCCGAGAGCCGGTACGGGCCGATCTGCCGCGGGTCGGTGGGCTGGAGGGGTTCCATTGACGTGTCGGTTCCTGTTCGGCTCGGCCACGGGCGGCGGATCCGGCGGCGCGCCCTCCGGGCCCGCCGCCTTCGTTCGTTTGAACGACCTGCATGTCAAGCTTGGTCGGTCCCGCTGTCAGGAACCGGCTTCGCCGCGATCTCTCCGGTAAGGCTGCGCAATCACCGCGCAATTACGGAAAGCCCGGCCCTGCAGGACGCCCGGAGCGGCCGCCGGTGCCCGTGGTGCACTATGGGCGGGTGAGCGGGAACGAAGGGCGCTGGGAGTTCTGGATCGACCGCGGAGGCACCTTCACCGACGTGGTCGGACGGCGACCGGACGGGGAGCTGGTCGCCTGCAAGCTGCTGTCGGAGAACCCGGGCCGCTACCGGGACGCGGCGGTGGCCGGCATCCGCCGGCTGCTGGGCGTGCCGGAGGGCGAGCCGATCCCCGCCGACCGCATCGCCGCGGTCAAGATGGGGACCACGGTGGCCACCAACGCGCTGCTGGAACGCAAGGGCGAACCCACGGTGCTGGTGATCACCCGGGGTTTCCGGGACGCGCTGCGCATCGGCTACCAGAACCGGCCGCGCATCTTCGACCGCGCCATCACCGTGCCCGAGCTGCTGCACACCCGGGTGATCGAGGTCGATGAGCGGATCGGCGCGCACGGCGAAGTGATCGTCCCGCTGGACGAAGAAGAGGTCACCCGGCAGCTGCAGCGCGCCTACGACGACGGGCTGCGCTCGGTGGCGGTGGTGTGCATGCACGCCTACCGCTACCCCCGGCACGAGGCGCGGATCGGGGAGATCGCCCGCCGCATCGGCTTTCCTCAGGTGTCGGAGTCGCACAAGGTCAGCCCGCTGATGAAGCTGGTGTCCCGGGGCGACACCACCGTCGTGGACGCCTACCTGTCGCCCATCCTGCGCCGCTACGTCGACCAGGTCGCCGACGAGCTGGGCGCGCGGCGCCCCGGCCGCGGCGGCGAGGGCGTGCAGCTGATGTTCATGCAGTCCAACGGCGGGCTCACCGAGGCGCACAACTTCCGCGGCAAGGACGCCATCTTGTCCGGCCCGGCCGGCGGCGTGGTCGGCATGGCCCGCACCTCGGCGGCGGCCGGATTCCACAAGGTCATCGGCTTCGACATGGGCGGCACGTCCACCGACGTGTCGCACTTTGCGGGCGAGTTCGAACGCGAACTGGAGACGCAGGTGGCCGGGGTCCGCATGCGGGCCCCGATGATGAGCATCCACACCGTCGCCGCCGGCGGCGGGTCGATCCTGCACTTCGACGGCGACCGTTACCGGGTGGGCCCGGACTCGGCCGGCGCGGACCCGGGACCGGCCTGCTACCGGCGCGGCGGCCCGCTGACCGTCACCGACGCCAACGTCATGCTCGGCCGCATCCAGCCGGCCCACTTCCCGCACGTCTTCGGGGAGAGCGGCGACCAGCCGCTGGACGCCGAACGGGTCCGGGCGGGCTTCGCCGAGCTGGCCGAACGGATCGGCGATGGACGCACCCCCGAGCAGGTCGCCGCCGGGTTCCTGGAGATCGCCGTCGCCGGCATGGCCAACGCGATCAAGAAGATCTCCGTCCAGCGCGGCTACGACATCACCGAGTACGCGCTGACCACCTTCGGCGGCGCCGGCGGGCAGCACGCCTGCGCCGTGGCCGACGCCCTCGGCATGACCACCGTCCTCATCCACCCGCTGGCCGGCGTGCTGTCGGCCTACGGGATGGGACTGGCCGACGTCACCGCCATGCGCGAGACGGCGGTGGAGGCCCCGCTCGGCGCGGACGTGCGGGTGGACGGCGTGCCGCTGGCGGAGGTGTTCGCCCGCCTGGAGGCCGAGACCCGCGCCGAGCTGAAGTCCGAGGGCGTGCCGGACGAGCAGATCACCGTGGTGCGCCGCGCCCACCTGCGCTATGAGGGCACCGACACCGCCCTGCCGGTGCGGGCGCCGGCCGAGCTGGACGAGGCGGGCGCGGCCGCCATGACGGCCGGGTTCGAGGCGGCCTACCGGCGCCGTTTCGCGTTCTTGATGCCGGACCGGCCGATCGTGGTGGAGGCGGTGTCGGTGGAGGCCACCGGCGCCTCCGGGGTCACCGAACGGCCGCCGGCCGCCCGCCCCCGCCGGGAGGGGCCGGTGCCCGTCCGCGACCGCGTCCCCTTCTACACCGGCGGCGCCTGGCGGCAGGTCGACCTCTATCACCGGGCCGACCTGCAATGCGGCGACAGGATCGACGGCCCGGCGATCATCGTGGAGGACAACGCCACCACGGTGGTGGAACCCGGCTGGCAGGCCACCGTCAACGAACTGGGCCACCTTGTGCTGCGGCGCGTCAAAGCCCGTCCGGCGAGCCGGGCGGTGGGCACCGACGCCGACCCGGTCATGCTGGAGATCTTCAACAACCTGTTCATGTCGGTGGCCGAGCAGATGGGGGTGCGGCTGCAGTCCACCGCCCACTCGGTGAACATCAAAGAACGCCTGGACTTCTCCTGCGCGATCTTCGACCAGCACGGCAACCTCATCGCCAACGCCCCGCACATCCCCGTGCACCTGGGCTCGATGGGCGAGAGCATCAAAGAGCTGATCAAAGACCGCCCCGACATGCGTCCCGGGGACGTCTACGCCCTCAACGACCCCTACCACGGCGGCACGCACCTGCCCGACATCACCGTGGTCACCCCGGTCTTCGGCGAGGACGGCGCCGTCTTGTTCTACGTCGCCTCCCGCGGCCACCACGCCGAGATCGGCGGGATGACCCCCGGGTCGATGCCCGCCTTCAGCACCCGCGTGGAGGAAGAGGGCGTCCTGCTGCGCAGCCTGCTGCTGGTGCGGGACGGCCGCTTCCGCGAAAGGGAGATCCTGCAGGCGCTGACCTCCGCCCCCTACCCGTCGCGCAACCCCGCCCAGAACATCGCCGACCTGCGCGCCCAGATCGCCGCCAACGAAAAGGGCGTGCAAGAGCTGCGCGCGATGGTGGAGCACTTCGGCCTGGAGGTGGTCCACGCCTACATGGGGCATGTCCGCGCCAACGCCGAAGAGGCGGTGCGGCGCGTCATCTCCGCGCTGCGCGACGGCTCGTTCGACTACGAGATGGACAACGGCGCCCACATCCGCGTGGCCGTGCGCGTGGACCGCCGCACCCGCAGCGCCGAGATCGACTTCACCGGGACCTCGCCGCAGCTGGAGGGCAACTTCAACGCCCCCTCCTCGGTGGCGATGGCCGCCGTGCTGTATGTGTTCCGGACGCTGGTGGACGATGACATCCCGCTCAACTCCGGCTGCCTGGCCCCGCTCAAGGTGATCATCCCGCCCGGCACCATGCTCTCGCCGCGGTATCCGGCGGCGGTGGTGGCTGGGAACGTGGAGACCTCGCAGGCGGTGACCGGGGCGCTGTACGGGGCGCTGGGCGTGCAGGCCGAGGGGTCGGGCACGATGAACAACGTCACCTTCGGCAACGAACGCCACCAGTACTACGAGACGGTCGCCAGTGGTTCGGGGGCCGGGGACGGCTTCCACGGCACCGATGTGGTGCAGACCCACATGACCAACTCGCGGCTGACCGACCCGGAGGTGCTGGAGTGGCGTTTCCCGGTGCGGCTGGAGTCCTATGAGATCCGCCGCGGCAGCGGCGGGGCGGGCCGCTACCGGGGCGGCGACGGCGGCCGGCGCCGGATCCGCTTCCTGGAGCCGATGACGGTGACCGTGCTGAGCGGCCACCGGCGGGTCCCGCCCTACGGCATGGCGGGCGGCGCTCCGGGCGCCCTCGGCCGCCAGTGGGTGGAACGCGCCGACGGCACGGTCACCGAGCTGCGCGGCTGCGACAGCGTCGAGGTCGCCGCGGGCGAGGTGTTCGTGCTGGAGACCCCCGGCGGAGGCGGCTACGGCGCGCCCTGACCGTCCGCCCCGGAGGATTTCCCGGCACCGGGCGTGCGAGGGCCGTCCGTCTTTTGCGGGGTGACCGGGCGGAGGGCCCGGCGGGAGCCGGTGGCGGGCCCGGGCCGGGACGTTCAGTTCGGCACCGGATGCGCTTGATGAGGCCGGGGCGGCGGAGGGGAGGGGCGCTCCGCCGCCCCGGATCTGGTGTCAGCGTTTGCGGATCTTCTCGGCGGCGAACCGGGCCGCCCGGTCGGCGTCGGAGCGGTAGGCCAGGTGGGCCGCCATGTTGGTGCCGCCGCCGCAGACCGGGTCGCCCTTCTTGCAGATGTCGAGGGTGCGGCCGGCGAACTTCTTGGCGACGCCGCTCTTGCCCGCCATCCGGTTCGGGTTGCCGAACAGCAGGATGGCCGCGATCTTGGCGTGGGTGTTCTTGGGCAGCTTGGTGCCGCCGCCGACGGCTCCGCCGAGGGCGCCGGTGACGACCATGGCGCCCTGGGAGTAGCCGACCAGGACGAACTTCTGCTTCGGGCAGGCCCGGGCCTGCTTGGTGACGTGCTTGACCAGGGCCTGCACGCCTTTGCGGGGCGAGGTGGGGCTGGCGTCGGCCGGGTAGTCGACCGGGTGGGCGCTCAGCTTCTTCTTGGGGAACCTGCCCTGCAGGGCCTTGAAGACCGGGTCGCCGACGATCACTCCCAGCCGCCCGGGCTCGAAGGTGCCCCTGGCGGCCACCACCTCCACCGGTGAGCACGCCGCGGACGCGGGGGCGGCACCCAGGGCGACCAGTCCGCCGGTCGCCGCACCCGTGAGCGCGGTCACCGTGGCGACGAGACGGGCGAGGGTGGACGTACGGGAACGCATGGATTCACCTCTTCGGCTGACGTCGGGCAGACGCCCTCCCCGCGGTGCACGGGCGGGCGCCGGTCACCGCCCTTTCCGGGCGATCCGTTGCAAGGGCGCGCCTTGAACGGCGGACCGAAAGGCGGACGGCCGCGGACGCTCAGGCGCGCCTTACCGCAGGGAATTCCTGGCGACTGCCCGGCAACCATACAACAGTCGCAAAAAGCACAAAAGCAACACCAGAGTGGAAACGGGCCTGAAGTCCAGGTGAAATGTGCCGCTGCACAACGGCCTGCGCGTGGAATTGTTTTCCTTCACCTCTATGATCAGAGAAAAGGAGGATTTCTCGTCATGTGGATCATGAATCCAACGCGACGCATGTGCGGTGCGCAGACGTCTCGTCCCTCCGTGGAAGGAGCCCGCCACCTCGCCGGTGAGCAGGCAGAACGAGGAGGAAAGCGTCCCCGGCGGCACGGCGTGGACGCCCCCGGCGGACCTTTGCGCGCGGAAGCCTCCGACTCGAAGACCCAAAGAGTCTTGAAACTGAAAAACAGGGCTTCGGGGATCGGAGGCGGCCCCATGTGCGACAGTGGACCGCGGTCGAGGCCGAAGGTCCGGTGAGCCTTCGGCATTCCCCGCGGAGGCTCTTCAGCCCTTCTCGACGAGACGCCGCACGCCCTAGCCGGAGACGTCCGGAAGAATCCGGAAGACGGGGATCTGCGGCGCGATCCGCTCGAACTCCTCCAGCGGCGCCCGCCGGTCCACCGGGATATGCGGCCGGGCTCCGGGCGCGCAATCCAGATAGCGGCGGATGATGGGAGCGCGCTCGGCGGGCGGGACCTCCTCCAGCCGCACCCGCTCGATGCGGCCGTGGCGCAGCGTGGCCCGTCCGCCCGCCGCCCGGACGTTCTTCGGCCAGGCCGACCGCTCCCCGAGCATCGCCACCAGGTAGCGCTCGCCCGCATAATCGGCCACGACCAGCGGGAACGACAGCATCCGGCCGGTGCGGCGGCCGGGCACCCGCATCGTCACCAGCCGTTCGGGCATGATCAGCCCCGGTTCCTGCACGATCACCTGGATCCGGTTCATCACCCGGGCCAGGCGGCTGGGCCGCCCGCCCCGGTAGAGCCATCGCTGGAACCGGTACAGCGGGGCCGTCGGGCGCCCGCCGGCCGACAGTTTCGCCACGGCCCCTCTGATCGCGCGCACGGCCGTCCTCCTCGATGCGGGGACAAGACGGTTCTGCCCGTCCAGTATGGGCGGGAACCCGACGGCGCGACACGGTCCAAGGTCCCTCGGCGCCGGCGCGCCGCGCGCCGGGCTCAGCCGCCGGGGCCCACCCGGTTGTCGGGAGCGCCGTCGCCATGCGGGGGCAGATCTCCCCGCGGAGGCATCTGGGGTGCGCCCCCAGAGGAGCCCGCAGCCAGCATCTCGTCGAGTTCCTCCCTGGTCGCCGGGCGGGCCTTGACCGCGGCCTCCCGGAGCGACTCGAACGCCACGGCGCCCGCCTGCCCGCTCACCCGGACCAGGAGCTCCCCGCGGGTCAGCGCGTACTCCAGCCGGTTGCCGCTGCTGCGCCGCCAGCCCTCCCCGTCTCGCCCGCACCGGACGGCGGCGCCCGAGGCGGCGGGGACCGGCAGGGACGGGCAGTCGGCGGCGGTGATCGTGCGCCGCTCGACGGTCAGCCGTACATCGCTCTCGCCGTAGAGGTAGATGTCTTGAAAACCCGCATCGCCATAGGCGCCCATGGCCCCCGTGGCGCGCCGGTAGCCCTCGAGGTCGATGACGTAGATGAGTTCCACGGGCACGCCCAGCCGCTGCGCCCGGGCGCTGTGCTCGGCGGTCGGCGGCGCCGCGGTCTCCTCCCCGCAGCCGGCCGCAAGCCCCGACGCCAGAACCAGCAGCACGGCGGCCCGGCGAAACCGCCCGGGACCTGATCGGTGAGGCGCCCGCTGCCGGGCACGTGGGGTGGTGTTCCGCGGCTCCCGGGAGGTGCCGCAGGGGCGTGAGCGCATGGGCGGAGTCTCCCATAGACCCCCGTTCGGACAAAGCGGTTACGGCGGGTGTTGGGATGACGGTGAAGTCCTTTTCTCTCGGTTCCCGGCGTCCGGCTTCAAACGGGGCACCACCTCTGGACGCGCGCATCGCCCCGCCTGCGGGGAATGCCCCTCGAGGCGGCGATGTTCAGCAGGACATCCGCGCCGCAGGCACCGAGCCCGATGAGGGGGACCCATGCCCGACTACGGCCACGACCTGATCTTCGGTTCGTTCATCACGCCCACCGCCGCGGCTCCCCAGGAGGTCGTGGCCCTGGCCCGGCACAGCGAAGACGCCGGGCTGGACCTGGTGACCTTCCAGGACCACCCCTACCAGCCGCGCTTCCTGGACACCTGGACGCTGCTGTCCTACGTCGCCGCCCGCACCGAGCGCGTCCATCTGTCGGGAAACGTGGTCAACCTGCCGCTGCGCCCGCCGGCCGTGCTGGCCCGCGCGGCGGCGAGCCTGGACCTGCTGTCGGGCGGCCGTTTCGAGCTCGGCCTGGGCGCCGGCGGGTTCTGGGACGCCATCGCCGCCATGGGCGGACGGCGGCTGGCCCCCGGCCAGGCGGTCCAGGCCCTGGAGGAGGCCATCGACATCATCCGCGGCATCTGGGACGCCGACGCCAGGGCGCTGCTGCGGACGGACGGCGCCCACTACCGCGTGGACGGCGCCAAACGCGGCCCCGCCCCCGCCCACGACATCCGGATCTGGCTGGGCGCCTACAAGCCCCGCATGCTGCGCCTGGTCGGCCGCAAGGCCGATGGCTGGCTGCCCTCGCTGTCCTACCTGCAGGGCCTGGACGACCTGGCCGCCGGCAACACGATCATCGACGAGGCCGCCGAGGCGGCCGGACGCGACCCGTGGGCCGTCCGCCGCCTGCTCAACATCGACCCCTCGCTGCACCGGGAGCCCGCGCGCCTGGCCGAGCTGGCCCTGGAGCACGGCGTCAGCGGCTTCATCCTCGCCGGCGACGATCCGCAGGCCATCACGGTCTTCGGACGGGAGACCGCCCCTGTGGTCCGCGAGCTCGTCGCCGCCGAGCGCGCCGCACGGGCGCCGGCGCATGACCGGGCGTCGGGCACCATTGAGGGATGAGTCTGGTCGCTGGCAGGGGTCTCGGCGGAGCCGGGGCGCCGGGCGTTCCGGCCGGCGCCTGCCCGCAGACGCTGGCCGCGCTCGTCGCCGACGGCGATGTGGTGGTCTTGAGCGGGGCCGGGCTGTCGACCGAATCGGGCATCCCCGACTACCGGGGGGAGAGCGGACGCCGGCGGCGGGCCGAGCCGATGACCTACCAGACGTTCGTGGGCAGCGCGGCGGCTCGGCGGCGGTACTGGGCGCGCAGCCACCTGGGCTGGCGGCACATCGCCCGCGCCGAACCCAACGCCGGTCACCGCGCGGTCGCCGAGCTGCAGCGGCGCGGGCTGGTCACCGGGATCATCACCCAGAACGTCGACGGGCTGCACCAGGCCGCCGGGGCGCGGGATGTGATCGAGCTGCACGGCTCGCTGGACCGGGTGGTGTGCCTGGGCTGCGGGGAGCGCACCCCGCGCCGGCTGCTGCAGGAACGCCTGGAGCAGGCCAACCCCGGCTGGGACGCCCGCGCCGACGCGGTGGGCCCCGACGGGGACGCGGCGTTGTCTGAGGAGCAGATCGCCGGCTTTCGCATCGTGGACTGCCGGCGCTGCGGCGGGGTGCTCAAACCCGATGTGATCTTCTTCGGCGAGAACGTGCCGCCCGCCCGCGTCCAGGAGTGCTATGCGCTGACCGAGCGCGCCGCCACCCTGCTGGTGCTCGGCTCCTCGCTGACCGTGATGTCCGGTCACCGCTTCGTGCGTCACGCCGCCCGGCACGCCATCCCCGTGGCGATCATCAACCGGGGGCCGACCCGCGGGGACGACCTGGCGCTGGTGAAGTGGGACGCCCCGCTGGGCGCCGCGTTGAGCGCACTGGTGGTGGCCTGCTGATCAGCTTTCGCCCTGCCAGCCGTTGACGTGCAGCACCTCCTCCAGCGGCCGGCGGGGAGCGGGCCGGAAGGTCTCGCCGGTGTAGTAGGCCGTCGGGATCAACGCGCCCTGGCGGACCTGCGGCGGCAGCCCCAGCAGCTCGGCGATCTGCTGCTCATACCTCAGGTGCAGCGACGTCCAGGCGGTGCCCAGGCCGCGGGCCCGGGCGGCCAGCATGTAACTCCACACCGCCGGCAGCAGCGACCCCCACACCCCGGCCTGGTTGCCCTCCCCGAGCCGTCCGTCCGGCAGCTCCAGGCAGGGGATGAGCAGCACGGGAACCCGGCCCATGACCTCGGCCAGGTAGGCCGCGCTGGCGCCCACGCGCCGCTGCACCTCGGCGCGGGCGGGATCGTCCTGAAACAGCGCGCCCGCGAACGACTTGGAGGCGGCGTAGGCGGTGAAAGACCGCCGGTAGTACTCGCCGATCCGCTCTTTCAGGTGCGGATCGGTCACCACGACCCACCGCCAGTTCTGCTGGTTGCCGCCGCTGGGCGCCTGGAGCGCGATCCGCAGGCACTCCTTGACCAGCTCCATGGGGACGGGCCGGTCCAGGTCCAGTCGCTTGCGGACGGAGCGGGTGGTCGTCAGCAGCTCGTCAGGGGCCAGCGGCAGTGTCGTCATGCCCGCCATCGTGGCACACCGTCCTTCCCACGCTTTGGGAGGCGGCTCAGCGCTGCGCTTTCGGGCCGAAAGGCACCGCTGCTGAGGCCGGCTCCGGTTCATCGAGCCGTACCCCGGGGCGGACGTCCTGCAGCAGGCGCAGGAACGTGGGCTCATCGATGATCGGGACGCCCTCCGCGCGGGCCCGGCGGGCCTTGGCGGAGGCGGCGTGCACGTCGGCGGCCACCAGCACGCTGGTGAACCGGCTGACCGTGCTCATCACGTTCAGGCCCGCCCCGGCCGCCCGGTCGGCCAGCTCCTGCCGGGGGGTGAGGGTCTCGCCGGTGAAGACCACCTTCATGCCCTGCACGAGGGGACCGCCGGCCCTCATGCGCCCCGGGCAGCGGAACGCGCACGGCGTCTTGCGGATCGGCGGGGGGTATCCGTTGCGTGCGGCGCCGTTGCGCAGGACGCTGTGGAAGGAGCACCTCTCCAGCGGCAGCGGCACTCCGAGCGCGGCGGCGTCGGCCAGTGAGGCGCGCAGCACCCCGGCCAGCACCCGGGCGTCGTCCAGGGCGTCGTGCGCCCGGTGCTGCGGGACGCCGTAGTGGGCGGCCAGGGTGCTCAGCCGCAGGTCGGGCGTGGGCAGGCCGATCCTGCGGCCGAGCGCCAGCGTGCACAGGCGCTGCTCCACCGGCAGGTGCAGGCCGGCCCGGCCGAACTCATGGGCCAGGAAGGCGTAGTCGAAGGCGGCGTTGTGCGCCACCATCACCCGGCCGCTGAGCAGCTCCGCCACCCGCTCGGCGACCCGGTCGAACGTGGGCGCGCCCCGCAGCCGCTCCGGGGTCAGCCCGTGGATGTGCACCGGGCCGGGGTCGCAGCCCGGGTCCAGCAGCGTGGAGAACTCCTCCACCAGATGGCCGTCCGGCCGCAGGGTGAGCACCGCCAGCGAGAGCACGCGGTGGCGGTCCGGCCGCAGGCCCGAGGTCTCGACGTCGACGACCGTCCAGTCGTGGGGGTAGGGGAGCGGGCCGGAGGCCGGGAGCTGCTTCATAGGGGGAAGGATGCCCTATCCGGGGGTGTCTTGGCGTCGATGGTCTCGCCGGAACGTTGAACCTCCGTCCCGGGGGGAGCCGTACCACCGACCGACGCCCTGCCCGGACGTCAGGGCACCGCCACGCCGTCCGGGCGCCTGTGCCCCGACCGCCCGCAGGCGCCCGGACCGCCCGCACCCTGGGCGGGCGACGCGCCGGACCTTTTTCGGCGCATGGCTCAAGACACCGGGACGGGAGCCCGGGTGGTCTCCGGTACCGCGGGGCGTTGCGGGTCACGGCGTCGCCCCTGACGACAAGACCCCCGGCTCGACCTGCGGAGGCGGCGCGTTGAAGAAGGCCCGCCGATCACGTGGTTAACGCAGCGTTCACACAAGGGCAATGTGTCCGAAAAAGCCCATTTCTACCGTTCTGGGAGCTGAGACCCTCGATGCGGCCGGCCGCCGGGAGGGCGCGGCCCGGCCCGGCCCGCGAGGGCGGCTGCGGCCGGATCGCCGGTGGGGCCCGGGGCCCGCGGCACCGCGATCCGGGCGGAGGTCTTCGCCGACCGGGATCGGCGCGGCCCGCCCTCGACCGGGACCGCGCCGTCCGCACAGGACGAGGGGATCCCGGAGCGGGGCGCTTCCGGGATCCCCTCTCATGCTCGCGCCGGCCCGCCGGGCGCTCGTGCGCGCCCGCCCCGGCGAACGTTCACTCGGGCCGCCGGTACTTGGGCCGGTAGGGCTGCTCCTCGTCCAGCGCACGCGAGCGCGCGCCGATCCGCGCAGACGGCCGGGGGCGCTTGTGCTCCTCCTGCGGCGGCTCATTCCGCACCACCGGCATCTCCCCGGTGTGGAAGCGCCCGGCGCCCGGCCGGCCTTCCGGGATGCGCGACGGCTGGGCGCCCACCACAGGAATTTCTCCGGTATGTGACCGTTCGCTATTCCGTGTATTCGTCTGACCGTTCCGGTGAGAATTCACCGCAGGGGCTTCTCCTGGGCCTCCGGCGGCCGGACCGGGATTCACAATGGGATTTTCCCTGGTCGGAGACTGCCCATTGGGCATTGCATCCGCCCGCCGGCTCTGTTCCGGGACGACCGCGGGCATTTCCCCGGTGGCGGAACGTCCGGCGGACGGCTCGTTTTGCGACGTGGGAGCCTGCGCGGGCGAGCCCGCGATGGGGGACCATTTGACGCCCGCCGCATACGCCTGCACCTGCTCGTCCCCGATGAGAGGCAGCGGCCCGGTGCTTTCCACGGCGGGCGCCTGGGGCGAGTTCACCGGGGCCGCCAGGGGGACCTCCACCGCGTGGGGTGGCCGCACGTCCGGGGTGCGCACCCCTGCGCCGGGGACGCGCGTCCGCCCGCCGGGCGGCGCGGCCTGGTCGAAGGAGCCGGCGGGGCGCGCCCGGCCCGCGCCGCGCCGCCACTCCGGCTCCGGCGGACGAGTCCGGCCGGGCTCCCGATCGGGCTCGGCGCCTGCGGAACGCTCGGCCCGGGGACCCTCACCCGCCGCGTCACGGGACTTTCCGGTCCCGTCCCCTTGCGGGCGTGCGCTGCGGGCCTGCGGCACCGGCGCGACCGCCGGAGCGTCCGGCCAGGTGTCCTCCACCGCGCGCGGCCGGGGCGGCTGCGCGGCGCCCGCCCGGTCGGCGTTCCGCTGGGAGGCGGCCGGTTCGGCGGCCGCCGCCGGGCGCTGCCGGTCGTCGTGACGGGGGAACAGCAAAAGCGCGTAGATCGCCAGCGCCAGCGCCAGGATCCGCAGCACGGCCTGGCCGGCGTCCGGCCACGGCTCCCCGTACAGGACGGTGCCCACCACCAGCAGGTAGGTCTTGGCGCTGATCGTCATCACGGTGGTGACGATCGAGACCCGGCAGCGCTGGTAGCCGACCATGATGATGCCCAGCCCCAGCGCCGCGGCCACCACCGCCAGATACGGGTAGGGGGTCCGCAGGAACTGCAGGTCCGCGATGGTGTCGCCCCAGCCCTTGATGGCCAGCTCGGCGGTGCCGATCGGAAAGCCCGCGCTCATCCCGTAGGCGATGCCGGTCACCGGACGGGCATGCCGGCCGTCGGGACGGTAGTCGCCGAAGATCATCAGCATCAGCGGCACCGTCAGCGGCGGGATCACCGCCACCGCCAGCTTCCAGGGCTCCACCTCCGCCGCGTTGATGGGGGCGGGATTGCCGATGGACAGCGCGAGCAGCAGCATCGCCGCGGCGATCAGCCCCAGGCTGGCCCACTCGCGGGCGCGCAGCCGCTCCCCGAACACCGTCAGCGCGATCAGCAGCAGCGGGACCAGCCCGGAGACGAAGATCGGGACGGCCACGCTGATCGCCAGCTCGCTCAGCGCCAGGATCTGCAGCACCAGCCCGCCCAGCAGCAGCACCAGCCCGCCCAGGAAGATCCAGCTGCTGAGGATCACCCAGGTCATGTGCAGGATGCGGTGGCCCCGCATCGGCTCCATGCGGTCGGCGGCGACCTTGAAGATGGCGAACGCGACGTAGTACAGCCCGGTGGCCGCGAAAGCCGCAAGCATCCCGTCCATCCTGCCAAAGTAGGGGCAACACCCCCCACATGTCACACCCCCGTAACAAAACATTCGGATTGGCGACCTGTGCCCAAGTGAGTAGACGCGGGTGAAGAAGCGCATCAACCGACAAAACAATGGCGATCCGGTCGCTTCTGTGGCGGAACGGACGGGCGGCTCCGGGAGTCTGAAAACCGGAGGCGGATGCAGGCCGCTCCGAACGTGGCGAATGCCCTTGTACAGGCGATCTTGAGCCGTAGGGTTGGCGCACAGCGGCGCGGCTCGGATGAGCCGATCCCCGGTAAGGAGGTTTGCAGGTGCGCGGTTTCGGCAGGTTCCGCGGCGACGGGCCCGGAGCGGAAGGACTCGGGCGGACGCAGCGGCACGGCGCGCGGCGGGCGACCGCGCTGGCCGCAGCCGCCGCCGATGCCGCAGGCCACGGCGGTGGTGGCGGCCAGACCGTGCGGCTGCGCATAGCGGCCTCTCAAGACAAGGTCGGCCTGCTGCAGCAGGCCGCCGACGACTTCGCCGAAGACCGCCGGATCGACGGCAAGTGCGTGGAGATCCAGGTCGACTCCAAGAACTCCGGCACCGCCATGCTGGCGCTGGCCCGCGGCTGGGACGAGCGCACCGACGGCAAGCGCCCGGACGTGTGGAGCCCGGCGGCCAATGTCTGGCCCGCCATGCTGCGGCTGCGCACCGGCGCCGAGGACAAGCCCTCACCGGTGCCGGACGGGGAGTTCCCGCCGATCATGACCTCCCCGCTGACCATCGCGATGCCCCGTCCCATGGCCGAGGCGCTGGGCTGGCCCAAGAAGGCGATCGGCTGGTCCGACCTGGCCGCGCTGGCCACCGATCCCGAGGGCTGGAAGAAGTACGGCCACCCCGAGTGGGGCGAGTTCCGGCTGGGCAAGACCAACCCCAACCTGTCCACCTCGGGCCTGCACGCCACCGTCGGCGCCTACTTCGCGGCCACCGGAACCACCTCCGACCTCACGGAGGGCGACATCACCGCCGCGGACAACCGCAAGTTCGTCTCCGACATCGAAAAAGCGATCGTCCACTACGGGCACACCACGCTGACGTTCCTGAGCAACCTGCTGCGGGCCGACGACCGCGGCCAGGCGATGTCCTATATCTCGGCCGTGACGGTCGAGGAGAACTCCGTCTGGAACTACAACCAGGGCAATCCCGCTCTTGACCCCAAGGACCTCGGTAAACGCCCCAAGCCCAAGGTTCCGCTGGTGGCGATCTACCCCAAAGAGGGCACGATCTACTCCGACCATCCCTACGTCCCGCTGAACTGGATGGACGCCGAGAAGCGGAAGGTCGCCGACGAGTTCCTGAAGTTCCTGCACACCGAGCGGGTGCAAAAGCGCTTCACCGACCACGGCTTCCGCGACCACCAGCGCCGCCCCGGCAGGCACGTCACCGAGGCCAACGGGCTGCTGCCCGGCGAGCCGAAGACCACGCTGTCGCTGCCGTCGGACCAGATCCTGGACCTGATCCTCAAGACCTGGGCGGAGCTGCGCAAGCCGGCCAACGTGCTGCTGGTCATCGACCGCTCCGGCTCCATGCAGCAGACCGTCCCCGGCACCGGCAAGAGCAAGGGCGACCTGGCCAAGGAGGCCGCGGCCGAGGCGCTGGCGGAGTTCCGCGGCCAGGACCAGGTGGGACTGTGGGTGTTCTCCGCCGCCCGCAGGCAGGGCGAGCGGGACTGGCAGGAGGTGGTCCCGCTGGGGCGGATGACCGAGGCGCACCGCTCCCTGCTGCGCGAACGCCTGCTGGGCCTCACGCTCAGCGGCGGCACCGGCCTGTACAACACCACCGCGGCGGCCTACGAGAAGATGACCGGCTCCCGCAGGGGCGACGCCATCAACGCCGTGGTCGTCATGACCGACGGCAAGAACGAACGGCCCGGCGGCCTGGACCTGGACGGCCTCATCGCCAAGCTCGGCGCCCGGCGGGAGGAATCGGTGCGGGTGTTCACCATCGGCTACGGCGAGGACGCCGACCAGAACGTGCTGCGCCGCATCGCCGAGGCCGCCGACGGGGCCGCCTACGATTCCTCCGACCCCAACACCATCGGCGACATCTTCACCGAGGTGATCTCCAACTTCTGAGACCGTTTCCCAAGGCCGCACGCGGTCTTGACCGCGCCGCGCCCCCTGCGGCCCCTCCCTTCTGATTACCTGTTCACAACCGTCGCAGGGGACGCGGCGCACCCCTTGAGGGGAACCGAGTGTCAGCGCGCGCCGCGCGAACGCCATAGACTTGGCCCGCGAAGGCGCGAGGAGCCGCTCGTCGGCATGCCCGCGCCCGGGCACCGCAACCGGCGGCAACGCGTCTGAACGCCGCGGCCGGCAGTTGAGAACCCGCGCCTGTGACCGTGCCGGACAAGGAGACCGACCCCAGTGAAGACCGATGTCGAGGAGCTGTCCCCCACGCGGGTCAAGCTCACCGTCGAGGTTCCGTTCGAGGAGCTCAAGCCGAACCTCGACAAGGCGTACAAGGAGATCAGCAAGCAGGTCCGTATCAAGGGCTTCCGCCCCGGCAAGGCGCCGGCCCCGCTGATCGACAGGTACATCGGCCGTGGCGCGGTCCTGCAGGAGGCGGTCAACGACGCCCTGCCGGAGCTGTACGGCCGCGCCGTGGAGGCCAGTGAGATCTTCGTGCTCGGCCAGCCCGAGGTGGAGATCACCAAGCTGGACGACGGCAAGGAGATGACGTTCACCGCCGAGGTGGACGTGCGGCCCAAGTTCCAGGTGCCCGACTACGACAACCTCGAGGTGACCGTGGACGAGGCCAAGGTCACCGACGAGGAGGTCGAAGAGACCCTCGGCAACCTGCGCGAGCGGTTCGCCTCGCTGACCACCGTCGAGCGCGCGGCCGAGACCGGCGACTTCGTCACCATCGACCTGTCGGCCCAGGTCGACGGCGAGGCCGTGGAGGACGCCGCCGCCACCGGCTACTCGTATGAGGTCGGCAGCAACAGCTCGGTGGAGGGCCTGGACGAGGCGCTGACCGGCATGAGCGCGGGCGAGTCCAAGACCTTCACCTCCAAGCTGGTCGGCGGTGAGCGCGCCGGGCAGGAGGCGGAGATCACCGTCACCGTGCAGAGCGTCAAGGTCAAGAAGCTCCCCGAGGCCGACGACGAGTTCGCCCAGCTGGCCAGCGAGTTCGACACCATCGAGGAGCTGCGCACCGACCTGCGCACCCGCCTGGGCCGCACCAAGCGCATGCAGCAGCTCTCCCAGGCCCGCGACAGGGCCTTGGAGGCGCTGATGGAGCAGATCGACATCCCGCTGCCGGAGAAGGTGGTTCAGGCCGAGATCGAGCGCCGCAACGAGCAGCTGGAGCAGCAGCTCAAGTGGAGCGGCCTGTCGAAGGAGGCCTACCTGAAGCAGCAGGGCAAGACCGCCGAGGAGTTCGACGCCGAGATCGCCGAGGCCGCCCGCCGGGCGGTCAAGGGCGGCTTCGTCCTCGACCAGCTCGCCCTCGACGAGGAGCTGGGCGTGGAGAACGAGGAGCTCAGCGAGTACGTGGTGAGCCAGGCCATGCAGATGGGCGTGCAGCCGCAGCAGCTGGCCGACCACCTCACCCAAAGCGGCCAGCTCCCGGCCCTGGTCTCGGAGGTGCTGCGCAACAAGGCCCTCAACCTGCTGGTGGAGCACGTCAAGATCACCGACGAGGCCGGCAACGCGGTCGACATCGAGGCCCTGCGGCGCGAGCTGAGCGGCGAGGCCGCCCAGCCGGAGGCCGAGGCGGCCGAGGAGTCCGCCGGCAAGGCCGAGGAGACCAAGGCCGAAGCCAAGGACGAGGAAGCCAAGAACGAGGCCGAGGACAAGTCCGAGTCCTAAGGCCCGGGGCGACGCTTCCGGCGGGCCGGGGTCGCGCGCATCCGCGCGGTCCCGGCCCGCCTGTGTTCCGGTCACCTGGCGTATCCGGAGCGTCACAGGGTATCGACCCTCACGACCGCCGCGGGCGGGCCGTCCGTGCCCTCTGGACCGAGGAGGCTTTCAAGATCGTGAGGAGCGGGCGATCTTGAGGACGAGCGGGGAGGGGCGTGCGTCGCCGGCCCGCCGGGGAGGCCGCCGCACCGGCGGCACGGCCCCGGGAACCGGCTGCGGCCCGCCGTGCCGCGGGCGTCTGCACGGGCCGCCGCGCCGGCGACGCGCCCGCGGATACGCCGCAAGCGAAAAGGGCGGGCTCGCGGCTTAAGCGGATGACGGGGCGCGTTAATGTCCAATCAACTGACCCGATACACATGACCGGAGGAACCCGGTGAGCATGCCTCCGATTTTCGAACAGCCGCAGCCGGTCACCTCACGGGTGACCGAGGCGGCGCCGCTGCTGCCGCTGGGCGACCAGCTGTTCCAGCAGCTGCTGCGCAAGCGGATCGTCTTCCTGGGCCAGCAGGTCGACGACGACATCGCCAACCGGATCTGCGCCGAGCTGCTGCTGCTGTCGGCTGAGGACGGCGAGCGCGACATCTACCTGTACATCAACTCGCCGGGCGGCTCGGTGACGGCCGGGATGGCGATCTACGACATCATGCAGTACGTCCCCAACGACGTCGCCACGGTGGGCATCGGGCTGGCCGCCTCGATGGGGCAGTTCCTGCTGTGCGCGGGCGCCCCGGGCAAGCGGTACGCGCTGCCGCACGCCCGGATCATGATGCACCAGCCCTCCGGCGGGATCGGCGGCACCGCCTCGGACATCAAGATCCAGGCCGAGCAGATGCTGTACGTCAAGCGGACGCTGGCCGAGCGGATCGCACTGCACACCGGCCAGACGGTGGAGCAGATCGAGCGGGACTCCGACCGGGACCGCTGGTTCACCGCCGAGGAGGCCAAGGCCTACGGCTTCGTCGACCACGTGGTGCGCAGCGCCAACCAGGTTCCCTCCGAGGGCCCTGTCTCATGACGTGCCCGGCGCCCGGCGCCGAGCCTCGGTAACCAAGCGGACTAGCGGAGGCAGACAAGTGAGCGATCTCATCAGGCCGGGCATGCGGGTGGGCGGCACCGCGGCGCCCGTGGACAACCGGTACATCATCCCCTCCTTCGTCGAGCGCACCACGTACGGGGTCAAGGAGATGAACCCGTACAACAAGCTCTTCGAGGAGCGGATCATCTTCCTCGGGGTGCAAATCGACGATGCCTCGGCCAACGACGTGATGGCCCAGCTGCTGACGCTGGAGTCCATCGACCCGGACCGGGACATCAGCATGTACATCAACTCGCCGGGCGGCTCCTTCACCGCCATGATGGCGATCTACGACACGATGCAGTACGTCCGGCCCGACATCCAGACCGTCTGCATCGGCCAGGCCGCCTCGGCGGCGGCGGTGCTGCTGGCGGCGGGCACCCCGGGCAAGCGGGCGGCGCTGCCGAACTCGCGGATCCTCATCCACCAGCCGGCCACCGAGGGCACCTACGGGCAGTCCAGCGACATCGAGATCCAGGCCCGCGAGATCATGCGGATCCGCGAGCTGCTGGAGGAGATCATCTCCCGGCACAGCGGCCAGCCGATCGAGAAGGTCCGCAAGGACATCGAGCGGGACAAGATCCTCACCGCCGAGGACGCCAAGGCGTACGGTTTGGTGGACGATGTCTTCGTCAGCAGGAAGCGCCGGCCGGCGGTAGTGTCGCCTTGAGGGTGACCGGGCGGGTCGCGGCCCCACCGGGCCGGGCCGGCCCGGTGCCGCGGGCGGTCCGGGCGACCCTCGGACCCGATCCTGCAGGGGAGACTTCCCGGTGGGGGGCTCACCAAGTCCTCCGGAGGCGGTAACGTCGAAGCCGACGGCGAAAGCCTTCGAGACCACAGATGACCGGCGGGATGGAAACGAGCGGGATGGAGGCGATGCGGATGCGACCGGCTCTGCGCCGCCCGTCTTGCGACGTGGGCGTCCCGCGCGATCATAGGTATCAACGTGAGGTGACGGGTGGCCCGGCCGCGGGCCGGCGCGGCCGCCGGCCGGTACCGGGCGGCTCCGTCACCTGACGCGAGGCAAGCAACCGCGCCGCATCCTCTCAGGCGGGCGGCCCCACGAAAAGGAGACGGTTGGGTGGCACGCATCGGCGACGGTGGTGACCTGCTCAAGTGTTCGTTCTGCGGAAAGAGCCAAAAGCAGGTCAAGAAGCTCATCGCGGGTCCGGGCGTGTACATCTGCGACGAGTGCATCGATCTCTGTAACGAGATCATCGAGGAGGAGCTCTCGGAGACCTCCGAACTCAAGTGGGACAGCCTGCCCAAGCCTCGGGAGATCTACGAATTTCTCGACAGCTACGTGATCGGGCAGGAGGCGGCCAAGAAGGCGCTGTCGGTGGCCGTCTACAACCACTACAAGCGGATCCAGTCCGGCGACAGCGGCCGTGACGACTCGGTGGAGCTGGCCAAGTCCAACATCCTGCTGCTGGGCCCCACCGGATCCGGCAAGACCCTGCTCGCGCAGACTCTCGCCAAGTTGCTCAACGTCCCGTTCGCCATCGCCGACGCCACGGCGCTGACCGAGGCCGGCTATGTCGGCGAGGACGTGGAGAACATCCTGCTGAAGCTGATCCAGGCGGCCGACTACGACGTCAAGAAGGCCGAGACCGGGATCATCTACATCGACGAGGTCGACAAGATCGCCCGCAAGAGCGAGAACCCGTCGATCACCCGGGACGTCTCCGGGGAGGGCGTGCAGCAGGCGCTGCTGAAGATCCTGGAGGGCACCACCGCCAGCGTGCCCCCGCAGGGCGGCCGCAAGCACCCCCACCAGGAGTTCATCCAGATCGACACCACCAATGTGCTCTTCATCTGCGGCGGTGCCTTCGCCGGCCTGGAGAAGATCATCGAGGCCCGGATCGGCAAGCAGGGCATGGGCTTCGGCGCGGTGATCCGCTCCAAGGACGAGGCGTCCTCCTCCTCGGACATCCTGTCCCAGATCATGCCGGAGGACCTGCTGAAATTCGGCATGATCCCGGAGTTCGTGGGGCGGCTGCCGGTCATCACCAACGTGCACAACCTGGACCGGGACGCGCTGATCGCGATCTTGACCGAGCCGAAGAACGCGCTGGTCAAGCAGTACAAGCGGCTGTTCGAGCTGGACGGGGTGGAGCTGGAGTTCACCCCTGACGCCCTGGAGGCCATCGCCGACCAGGCCATCTTGCGCGGCACCGGCGCCCGCGGCCTGCGGGCGATCATGGAGGAGGTGCTGCTGTCGGTGATGTACGAGGTGCCCAGCCGCCAGGACGTGGCCCGCGTCGTCATCACCCGCGAGGCCGTGCTGGAGCACGTCAACCCGACGTTGGTGCCCCGCGAGCGCGCCAACAAGCGGGAGCCGCGCGAAAAGTCCGCCTGAGACCTGGCGGACGCCGAGCCCCGGCCCGCCGGCCGGGGCTTTTCGCATGCCCGCCGTCAGGTGGTGCCCAGCCCGGCCTCGCGGGCCAGGACGATCGCCTGGGCGCGGTCGGCGACGTGCAGCTTCATGAAGATGTTGGAGACGTGGTTGCGGACGGTCTTGGGGGACAGGAACAGGGTCTGGGCGATCTCGCCGTTGGAGCGGCCCTGGGCGATGAGCTGAAGGACCTCGCGTTCGCGTTCGGTCAGCTCGGGGAAGGCCGTCTGCTTGGGGTCGGGCATGTCGGCGAAGTAGGTCAGCACCCGGCGGGCGATCTCCGGGCCGTAGATGGCCTCCCCGGCGGCCACCGCGCGCACGGCGCGGGCGATCTCCTCGGCGCCGGATTCCTTCAGCAGGTACCCGCGGGCGCCGGCGCGCATGGCGGCGAAGACCGAGTCGTCGTCGCGGAACATGGTCAGCACCAGCACGCCGATGCGGGGGCTGGTGCGGGTGATGGTGCGGGTGGCCTCGATGCCGTTGCCGCCGGGCATGTGCAGGTCCATGACGACCACGTCCGGCTGCAGTTCGGCGGCCAGCTGCACCGCCTGCGGGCCGCTTTCGGCCTCGCCCACCACCTCCACGCCCAGGGCCTCCAGCAGCCCGCGCAGCCCTTGCCGGAAGACCGGGTGGTCGTCGGTGATGAGGACACGGATCGCCTCGTTGCCGGGCAGCGCGGTCATGTTCGGGGAACTCCTGATGACGGGGAAAAAGTGGACGAAAGAAACAGAAGACGCACGGCGACCCGGGCGCCGCCGCATCGCGGGCCGATAGTACAGCCACCGTCCGGTCCTGCGGCCGGCCGCGGCGCTTTCCCGCCGCTTGCGGCTGCACTCGCCGCTCCCGGCGGGCCGCACGCGTCCCGCCGGCGCAGGGGACGGTGATCGATGCCGGTCATGCCATGCTCACCTCGCCTCGCCTTCGTTCTTCGCGGTGCCGGAACGGGCCGGACGACGGAGGATCCTCGGAGGCAACGGCCAGCGGCAGGCGGGCCCGCACGGTGGTGCCGCCGCCCCGGCGGGAGGCGACGGTGAGATCGCCGCCCACCTCGGCGGCCCGCTCCCGCATGGACCGCAGCCCGCCGCCCACCTGAAGCGGCTCCGGCAGGCCGCTTCCCGAGTCGCTCACCGTGACCTGCAGGGCGTCCGGCGTCCGGCTGAGGCACACCCACGCGGCGGCTGCCCGCGAGTGACGGACGACGTTGGCCAGCGCCTCCTGGACGATCCGGTAGGCGGCCACCTCCACCGCCGCCGGCAGGTCGGCCACCTCGCCCCGCAGGTCCACCTGCACCGCGACGGGCCCGCAGCGGTCGGCCAGCGCCCTGAGCGCGCCCTCCAGCCCCAGGTCGTCCAGCGCGGGCGGGCGCAGGCCCTCCACCAGGTCGCGGATGTCGCCGATCGCGGCGTCCAGCCGCCGGCGCAGCTCGCACAGCAGCGGCTCGACCCGGGCGGGGGTGCGGGCGATGGTGAGCCGGGCGACGTCCACCGACATCGCCAGCGACGCCAGCGTGGGGCCGAGCCCGTCGTGCAGTTCCCGGCGCAGCCGCCGGCGCTCCTCCTCCCGGGCGGCCACGATCCGCTCCCGGGAGCGCTGCAGGTCGGCGGCCAGCCGCACGCCGTGCGCCACATCGGCCATGTGCACCGCCAAGATGCCCAGCAGCCTGGCGTCCAGGCGGCGCAGGCGGCCGGCGGGACGGGCCACCAGCATCCGCCCCACCGGCTCGCCCTGCCAGGTCAGCGGCACCTCATAGGGCCGGTCGCCGAGTTCTCCGTCCCGGTGCACCGTCGGCTCGCCCGTGGCCCCGATGATCTCCACCGAGGCCCCCGGGACGTGCAGGGTCCGGCGGATCAGGGCGACCGCCCCGTCCAGGGCCTCCACCGGGCCGCGCGCCCGCTGGACGGTGCGGCTGAGCCGGTCCGCCAGCCGGTAGGGATTGCGTTCCGCCCGCAGCATCCGGTCCGCGGCCCGCCGCAGCCGGGCGCGCAGCGGGTGGCACAGCACCCCGGCGGTGAACGCCCCGGCCGCCGCGGCCGCGTCGCGGACCGGCGGCCCCTGACCGCCCGCCAGCGCGGCCGAGCCGAGACAGACCGCGCCGAGCAGCACGGCCGGCAGCCCGTATTCCAGCGTCCCGGCGATGAGCAGGCCGAGGCCGCGCCGAGGGCCTGGAGGATCCGGCCGCGGCGCATGCGAGCGGCAGGCCGGCACGAGGGCGGCGGTGATGAGGCCCGCCAGAGCGACCGCCACCCACATGGAACCCTCCCGTCCGGTCGTCGCTTGAATCGACCTTCGGGGAAGGGGCGTCCCTCCGTCACGGGACAGGTGTCACCTGTGTCCCGGGAAAATCACCGCGACTTCCTTGGACGCCGAGAGGGGGACGACGGTTCCCCGTCGTCCCCCTCTCGGTGAGCGGGATTCCGCCGGCTCGCCGGCGAGGGCTTTCAGTCCTCCACGTCGGCCCGGATACGGCGCATCACCTCGGCGACCTCAGAGGCGGTGTAGTTGGGCGGGGAGGTCAGCGAGGTCCGCTCGGGCGCCGGGTAGATCGCCCCGAAGGAGGAGGCGGTGGCCCAGGTGCACAGCGCGCTGCTCATCTGGGGGCCGGTCGGGAGGGTGGTGCGGATCTCCGCGCACACCCCCACCCCGTCCCCGCCGGGGTCGTCCAGCTTGTCGACGGTGGCGCTGATGGTGCTGTTGTTGCCCGCGGTGACCGCCCGGCGGAAGTTCTCGATGAACTCATCGGGGCTTTCGATGTCGCCGGTGCCGCCCACGAACAGGTACCGCTCATCGCCGCTGCCGTAGACGGCGGTCTTCAGGTCCTTGAGCCGGGCGCCGGCCGACCGCTCCATCTGCGCGCGCTGCTGGCCGATCTGGGCGTTCATCTCCCGCTCGGCCTCGTAGTTGCGGCTCAGCCCACCGGCCGTGGCGGGGGTGTCGATGGTGTGGCTGCCGCCGGAGTCGCCCAGCAGCGTGACCACACCGGCCAAAATGCCCACCAGCACCACACCGCCGACCACCAGCCCGATGATCAGGCCGGCGTTGGAGCGGCGCGGCGGAGGCGGCGGCACCGGAGGCTGCGGGAACGGAGGGGGCGTGCCGGGGCCGCCGTAACCGGGCTGCTGGCCATAAGGCGGCTGCTGCCCGTAACCCGGCTGTCCATAGCCGGGCTGGCCGTAGCCGGGCTGCTGCCCGTACGGGGGGACCGGGCCGCCGGGCTGACCTCCATAGCCCGGCTGCGGAACGGGACCGGGGGGGCCGCCGTAGGGACCGCCTTGGCCTGGCGGGGGGTTCCAAGCGCTCATGACTTCTCCTCAGCCCCGCCGGTACTGGGAGCCGCGGCGAGACGTTTCCATCATCCGTGCAAAGCGCGTGTTAGGCGAACATTGTGACGCATACGGGCAGCGGCGGGTTCGCACTCCGGCCCCCTCGAGTGTGGAATTTTCCATCTTCACAGGTCGCGCCGAAGGCGGGTGGACGTGGCATTCGGCACTGCCGCGGCGACCGTAGACTTTGGGCCCGTGACACAGCCCAAGGATCGCCAGACCGCACAAGTCGACCTGCCCACCCAGTACCGGCCGGCTGAGGTCGAGGGCAAGCTGTATGAGCGCTGGGTGTCGGCAGGCCTGTTCACCGCCGACCCGGCCCGCGATCCGGCCCGCCCGGCGTTCTCCATCGTGATCCCGCCGCCCAACGTGACCGGTTCGCTGCACGTCGGGCACGCACTGGACCACTCCATCCAGGACGCGCTCATCCGGCGGCGCCGCATGCAGGGCTATGAGACGCTGTGGCTGCCGGGCACCGACCACGCCGGCATCGCCACCCAGAACGTCGTGGAGCGGGAGCTGGCCAAAGAGGGGCTGTCGCGTCACGACCTGGGCCGCGAGGCGTTCGTGGAGCGGGTCTGGCAGTGGAAGGCCGAGTCCGGCGGCAAGATCCTGGGCCAGATGCGCCGGCTGGGCGACAGCGTGGACTGGACCCGCGAGGCGTTCACCATGGACGAGCCGCGGGCCCGCGCGGTGCGCACCATCTTCAAGCGCCTGTTCGACGACGGGCTGATCTACCGCGCCGAGCGCATCATCAACTGGTGCCCGCGCTGCCTGACCGCGCTGTCGGACATCGAGGTCGAGCACGCCGAGCGCGAGGGCGAGCTGGTGTCCATCCGCTACGGCTCCGGCGACACCGAGATCGTGGTGGCCACCACCCGGGCCGAGACGATGCTCGGCGACACCGCGGTGGCCGTCCACCCCGACGACGAGCGCTACCGCCACCTGGTCGGCAAGGAGGTGGAGCTGCCGCTGACCGGGCGGACCATCCCGATCGTCGCCGACGAGCACGTGGACCCGAACTTCGGCACCGGCGCGGTCAAGGTCACCCCCGCCCACGACCCCAACGACTTCGAGATCGGGCGCCGGCACTCGCTGCCGTCCATCACCGTGATGGACGAGCACGGCGTGATCACCGCGCACGGCCCCTTCCAGGGGCTGGACCGCTTCGAGGCCCGCCCGGCGATCGTGGCCGCGCTGCGCGAACAGGGCCGCATCGTCAAGGAGGTCCGCCCCTACCTGCACGCGGTCGGCCACTGCCAGCGCTGCTCCACCGTGGTGGAGCCGCGGGTGTCGCTGCAGTGGTTCGTCAAGGTCGCCCCGCTGGCCAAGGCCGCCGGCGACGCCGTCCGCGACGGCCGGGTGCGCATCCACCCGCCGGAGATGGCCGCCCGCTACTTCGAGTGGGTGGACAACATGCACGACTGGTGCATCAGCCGCCAGTTGTGGTGGGGCCACCGCATCCCGGTCTGGTACGGCCCCAACGGCGAGGTCTGCTGCCCCGGCCCCGACGAGGAGCCCCCGGCCGGGTGGACGCAGGACCCGGATGTGCTGGACACCTGGTTCTCCTCGGCGCTGTGGCCGCTGTCCACGCTGGGCTGGCCGGACCGCACCGCCGACCTGGAGCGCTTCTACCCGACCTCGGTCCTGGTCACCGGGTACGACATCCTGTTCTTCTGGGTCGCCCGGATGATGATGTTCGGCCTGTACGCCATGGACGGGGTCGAGCCGTTCAAGGTCATCGCCCTGCACGGCATGGTGCGCGACCAGTACGGCAAGAAGATGTCCAAGTCGTTCGGGAACGTGGTCGACCCGCTGGAGTGGATCGAGCGGTACGGCGCCGACGCCACCCGCTTCACGCTGCTGCGCGGCGCCAACCCCGGCGGGGACGTGCCGATCGCCGAAGAGTGGGCGCAAGGGTCGCGCAACTTCTGCAACAAGCTGTGGAACGCCACCCGCTTCGCCCTGATGAACGGCGCCCACGTGCGCGGGGAGCTGCCGCAGGAGCTGTCGGACGCCGACGCCTGGATCCTCTCGCGCCTGCAGCACGTCATCGCCGAAGTCGACCGGCACATGGAGGACTTCGAGTTCGCCAAGGCGTGCGAGGCCCTCTACCACTTCGCCTGGGACGAGGTCTGCGACTGGTACGTGGAGCTGGCGAAGGTCCAGTTGCAGGACGAGCGCGCCGAGGCCACCCGCCGGGTGCTCGGCGAGGTCCTCGACAAGCTGCTGCGGCTGCTGCACCCGATCGTCCCGTTCGTCACCGAGGAGCTGTGGACCTCGCTGACCGGCGAGCAGACCCTGGTCACCGCCGCCTGGCCGGCCCCGGCCCAGGAGCTGGTGAACAAGGACGCCGAGATGCTGCTGGAGTCCCTGCAGCGCCTGGTCACCGAGGTCCGCCGGTTCCGCGCCGACCAGGGGCTCAAGCCCGGTCAGCGGGTCGCCGCCGCGCTGGAGTTCGCCGGCTCCCCGCTGGCGGCCCACGAGCAGGCCGTCCGCTCCCTGCTGCGGCTGAACCCGCCCGGGGAGTCCTTCGCGGCCACCGCCTCCCTGCAGGTGGAGGGCGTCACCGTGCGCCTGGACACCGCCGGCGCCATCGATGTGGCCGCCGAGCGCAAACGGCTGGAAAAGGATCTGGCCGCCGCCCGCAAAGAGGTCGAGCAGGCCCGCCGCAAGCTGGGCAACGCCGACTTCCTGGCCAAGGCGCCCGAGGCCGTGGTGGCCAAGACCCGCGACCGCCTGGCCCAGGCCGAATCCGACATCGCCCGCCTGGAGGCCCAGCTGGCCGCGTTGCCGACCGCCTAGCCTCCCGGCGGCCGTGACGGCCCCGGCGGCCGGCCGCCGGGGCCGCGTCCTCCCGTGGGTGAGTGAGCAGGTCCTGTGGGTGAGTAGGCTTTGCGCGTGTCAGATCCCCACCTCGACGATTACCGGTCCACCGTGGCCGCGATCATGGCGCGGGGGGTGGAGTGGAAGTTCGACCCCACCCTGGACCGCATCGCGGACCTGATGGACCTGCTGGGCCGGCCGCAGGACGCCTACCCGGTGATCCATGTGACCGGCACCAACGGCAAGTCCAGCACCGCCCGGATGATCGAGACGCTGCTGCGTGAACGCGGGCTGCGCACCGGGCTGTCCACCAGTCCGCACCTGACCACGATGCGCGAGCGGATCGTGGTCGACGGGGAGCCCATCAGCGAGGAGGCGTTCGTCGCCGCCTACCGGGACGTGGCGCCCTACCTGGAGATGGTGGACGCCAAGCACGAACGTCCCCTGTCGTACTTCGAGACGCTGACCGCCATGGCGTACGCGGTGTTCGCCGACGCCCCGGTGGACGTGGCGGTGATCGAGGTCGGCATGGGCGGGGTCTGGGACGCCACCAACGTGGCCGACGGCACCGTCTCGGTGGTCACCCCCATCTCCCTGGACCACCTGCGCCACCTCGGCCCCACCATCGAGGACATCGCCGCCGAGAAGGCCGGGATCATCAAGCCCGGCGCGATCGCGGTGCTGGCCCAGCAGCAGCTGCCCGTCGCCCAGGTGCTGCTGCGCCGGGTCGTGGAGGTGGGCGCCACCGCGGCCCGCGAGGGCATGGAGTTCGGGGTGCTCGGCCGCGATCTGGCGGTGGGCGGCCAGCAGCTGCGGCTGCAGGGGCTGCACGGGGTCTATGAGGAGATCTTCCTGCCGCTGTTCGGGTCACACCAGGCCGGCAACGCCGCCTGCGCGCTGGCGGCGGTGGAGGCGTTCGCCAGCGGGGCGCCCTCGCGGACCGGCGGCGACCTGTCGGCCGCCACCCGCATCGCCGCCGGCGAGGACTTCGAAGGCGACCACGGCCAGCTGGACCCGGCCCTGGTGCGCTCGGCGTTCGCCAAGGTCACCTCGCCCGGACGGCTGGAGATCGCCCGCACCGGGCCCACCGTGCTGATCGACTCGGCGCACAACCCCGCCGGCATGTCCGCCACGGTGAACGCCATCACCGAGGACTTCGGCTTCACCCGCCTGATCGGGGTGGTCGCCGCCGCCGGCGACAAGGACGTGGCCGGCATGCTGGAGCAGCTCGAGCCGGTGCTGACCGAGCTGATCGTCACCCGCAACACCTCGCACCGTTCGATGCCGCCCCGGCAGCTGGGCGAGCTGGCCGAGGGCATCTTCGGCGCCGAGCGGGTGCACGTGATAGACCGGCTGGACGACGCCATCGACCGGGCCGTCGCCCTGGCCGAGGAGACCGGCGAGTACCAGGGAGCGGGCGTGCTGATCACCGGGTCGGTGGTCACCGCGGGCGAGGCGCGCACCCTGCTGCGCGTGGAGGAGAGACGATGAGCAACCGGGCACCGCAGGCGCCGCCGCGCCCGACCTCGCTGCTGGCGTCGGTGCTGGCCTGCGAGGCGGTGGTGATCGGGCTGGCGATCCCGGTGGCCGTGGTGGTCCAGGGGACCGGCGGCCGGACCGCCGGGCTGGTGTGCGGCACGCTGGCGGTGGCCGCGCTGCTGCTGGCCGGGCTGGTGCGCCGCCGGTGGGCGGTCGCGGCCGGCAGCCTGCTGCAGATCCTGATGATCGCGGCCGGATTCATGGTTCCCACCATGTTCTTCCTCGGCGCTCTTTTCGGCGCGCTGTGGGTCACCTCGCTATGGCTCGGCCGTTCGGTGAGCCGCAAAGCAGAACAATGAGATTCCCGGCGTCTTGATAAGGAAGCGTCCGGCACGTTCGGTAATGCCACACTTCCATCTTCTCACATGCTGAGAAAATCTCTGGAAAAGTCCTTGTAGAGGAACGGTGGAAGTGCGTTGAGTGTTCTCGTCCGGTAACGGTCCGCAGCGGTGGGGTTCTTTGCACGGACCGCGGCGGCGCCGGGTGCCCACCCCGGCGCGGCCGGCCCGCGGCGCCCCGCCCGCCGCGCCGGACCGGCGCCGGGCGTGCGCTCACCGTGAGGCACCGCCCCGGTTCCGGGTAGGCTTCGCGCGCAACCGTCGTTGCGGGCCGGCACCCCGCCGGCGGGGCCGGCATCGAGCGTTCCAGAAGGCTATCTGAGGAGAATCTGTCGTGTCCGAGCGCACTCTGGTCCTGGTCAAGCCCGACGGCGTCCGGCGCGGTGTCGTGGGCGATGTCATCTCGCGCATCGAGCGCAAGGGCCTGAAGATCATCGCGATGGAGATGCGCACGCTGTCCCGGGAGACCGCCGAGGACCACTACGGCGAGCACCGCGAGCGCCCCTTCTTCGGCGAGCTGGTCGACTTCATCACCGGCGGCCCGCTGGTGGCCATGGTGGTGGAGGGCCCCCGGGCGATCGAGGCGTTCCGCGCCCTGGCCGGCGCCACCGACCCGGTCAAGGCCGCCCCGGGCACCATCCGCGGCGACCACGCCCTGGAGATCGGCGAGAACATCGTGCACGGCTCCGACTCGCCGGAGTCCGCCGCCCGCGAGATCAAGCTGTTCTTCCCCGAGCTGGCCTGAGACCAGTCGGGCGCCGGCGGGCGCAGGCCGAGGACGGACACGCGCGGGGGCCGCAACGGCCCGTCCGCGCGTGTTCGCGTCATGGCGCGTGTGTCGGCGTGAAATTCGCCTGCTCATCGGCGATTATTCGGGCATGGTGGGGCAGCGTCGCGTCTGCCCCACCGGGTTGCGGCGCGTTACGATGGGTATGCCGCTCTGCACGTCCGCCAGTTATGAGAGGGCTCCCTTTCTTCATGGGTAACAAGCTGTCGTTTCTCGGCCGGGACATGGCGGTCGACCTGGGCACGGCGAACACATTGGTTTATGTGCGCGGACGCGGCATCGTGCTCAACGAGCCCTCCGTGGTGGCGATCAACACCAACACCGGCAAGATCCACGCGGTGGGCATCGAGGCCAAGCGGATGATCGGCCGCACTCCCGGCAACATCGTGGCGGTCCGCCCCCTCAAGGACGGCGTGATCGCCGACTTCGACGTCACCGAGCGCATGCTGCGCTACTTCATCCAGAAGGTGCACAAGCGACGGCACTTCGCCAAGCCGCGCATCGTGGTGGCGGTGCCCAGCGGGATCACCGGGGTGGAGCAGCGCGCCGTCAAGGAGGCCGGCTACCAGGCCGGCGCCCGCCGGGTCTACATCATCGAGGAGCCCATGGCCGCCGCGATCGGCGCCGGGCTGCCGGTCTGGGAGCCGACCGGCAACATGGTCGTCGACATCGGCGGCGGCACCACCGAGGTGGCCATCATCTCCCTGGGCGGCATCGTCACCAGCCAGTCGGTGCGGGTCGGCGGGGACGAGATCGACCAGGCCATCATCGCCTTCTCCAAGAAGGAGTACTCCCTGATGCTGGGGGAGCGCACCGCCGAGGAGATCAAGATCGCCATCGGCTCGGCCTACCCCAGCGGCGATGACGAGCCCAACGCCGAGATCCGCGGCCGGGACCTGGTCACCGGGTTGCCCAAGACCGTGGTGATCTCCGCCGAGGAGGTCCGCCGCGCCATCGAGGAACAGGTCAACGCCATCGTGGACGCGGTCAAGACCACCCTCGACAAGTGCCCGCCGGAGCTGTCCGGCGACATCATGGACCGCGGCATCGCGCTCACCGGCGGCGGCGCGCTGCTGAAGAACCTGGACGAGCGGCTGCGGGAGGAGACCGGGATGCCCATCCACCTGGTCGACAACCCGCTGGACTCGGTGGTGCTCGGCACCGGCAAGTGCGTGGAGGACTTCGAGGCGCTGCGCGACGTCCTCGTTCCCGAACCTAGACACTGAACACCTTTTTTCACGGGCCGGAACGGGTAGGTCACGGTCAGGGGTGAGGTGGTGACCCAAGGTGACGATTGCGCCGGGCGCCGCCGAGCCCTCCGTTCCCGGTCCCTGGGGCCAGGTGTCGACGAAGGTTCACTGACCCCACGCCCCCAGTTCGCACAACCGAAGACGAAGGCCGCCGGCGAGGAACGTGCCGGCGGCCTTGGACACGAACGGGAGGCCCGGCGGTGAGAGACACCCGGCGCACTCGCGTGGTGTTCGGCACCCTGCTGATCATCGCGCTGGTGCTGATCACCGTTGACTACCGCGGCGGGGAGAACTCGCCGTTGCGCGGGCTGCGCAGTGCGGGCGAGGCGTTCTTCGGGCCGATCGAGCGGGTGTCGGCGGCGGTGGTCCGCCCGGTCGGCAACGCCTTCGACGCCATCACCGACGCGCCCGGCGAGCGCCGCCGCGCCGAGCGGCTGGAGCGGGAGAACCAGCGGCTGCGCGAGCAGCTGCGCGCCCAGCGCATCGACGCCGACCGGGCGGCCCAGCTGGAGCGGCTGCTGGGGGCGGCCGGGCTGGGCGGCTACAAGATCGTCCCGGCCCAGGTGATCTCCGCCGGGCAGGGACTGGAGGACACCGTCACCATCGACGTCGGCAGCAGCAGCGGGGTGCGGCCCGACATGACCGTGATGACCGCCGAAGGGCTGGTCGGCCGGGTGATCCGGGTCGGCCCGGCCACCGCCACGGTGCTGCTGGCCACCGACGCCTCCTCCACGGTGGGCAGCCGGCTGGAGGACTCCAAGGAGATCGGCGTGGTGCAGGGCGTGGGCCGCCGCGGGCTGGGCCGCGGCGACGCCACCCCGCTGCGTTTCCAGCTGCTGAACGCCAACGCCCCGCTGCAACCCGGCCAGCGCCTGGTGACCCTCGGTTCTCAGGGCGAACGCCCCTATGTGCCGGGGGTGCCGATCGGGACGATCGAGCGTGTGGAGAAGTCGCTGGGCTCTCTCACCCGCACCGCCTACGTCCGCCCGTTCGTGCGTTTCACCACCTTGGACGTGGTGGGCGTGGTGGTCGCGCCGCCCAAGTCCGACCCCCGTGACGCCGTGCTGCCGCCCAAGCCGAAACCGGTGGTGACGCCCACGCCCGCTCAGACCCCCGAACCGAGCGAAAGCCCCAGGCCGTCGAAGTCGCCCAAGGCCGCCAGGACACCGAACGTGAGGGACTGAACGTGCTGACTGCCAGCGATGTGTCGCCGACGGGACGGAACCTGACCGCGGCGGTGGTGATCGTGGTGGCGCTGGTGCTGCAGGTGTCGGTGGCCAACCGGCTGCCGCTGCCGGGCGCGGTCACCCCGGATCTGGTGCTGCTGAGCGTGGTGGCGCTGGCGCTGACCTGCGGCCCGCTGATGGGCGTGGTCGCCGGGTTCGGCGCCGGGCTGGCCGCCGACATCGTCCCGCCCGCCGACCACACCATCGGCCGCTACGCCCTGGTCTACTGCGTGATCGGTTACCTGTGCGGGCTGGCCAGCGATGAGATGGACCGCTCGGCGGTGGTGCCGTTCTTTGCGGTGGCGGTCGGCGCGCTGGCCGGCACGGTGCTGTACGCCGGGGTCGGCATGATGCTGGGCGACCCGCGCGCCGACTGGCACATCGTCGCCCGCGTGGTGCCGCTGCAGGTCGTCTACGACGTGCTGGCCAGCCCGTTCGTGGTGTGGGCGGTGCTGCGGGCGATGCGCCGCTATGAACGCGAACGCGCCCGCGACCGCTTCGACCTGCCGCCCGCCCGCTACCGTGCGCTGTCTCGGATGTGAGCGATGAACCCCAAGACGCATTCCCGGCTAGTGATCTTGCACATCGTGGTCGTCGCGATGCTGCTGGTGCTGCTGGGACGGCTGTGGAACCTGCAGGTGGTCAACGGCGAGCACTATCGCCAGGTCGCAGCCCAGAACCGCATCCGCGACATCGTCGTCCCGGCCGTGCGCGGCATGATCCTCGACGTGCACGGCCGGCCGCTGGTGCGCAACCGCACCGCCCTGGTCGTCTCGGTGGACAAGACCGTGCTGTCGCGCATGGACGACGGCGGCAGGGCGGTGCTGACCCGCCTGGCCGAAACGCTCGGCACCACCCGGGAGAACCTGGAAAAACGCATCCGGCTGTGCTCGCCGACCGTCAAACGTCCCTGCTGGCCCGGCTCGCCGTACCAGCCGATCCCGGTGGACGACCGGGTGGACCCCAAGAAGGCGCTGCAGATCATGGAGCGCGCCGAGGACTACCCGGGGGTGATCGCGCAGGTCCAGGCCGTCCGCGAGTACCCGCGCCCAGAGGGCTCCTCGGCCGCGCAGACCCTGGGCTACCTGCAGCCCATCACCCAAGAAGAGCTGGACAAGCGGCGCAACCTGAAGGTCACCGGCTACAGCCAGGTGGACCTGATCGGCCGGGACGGGCTGGAGGCGACCTACGACGCCGACCTGCGCGGTGAACCGGGCGTCCGCAAGGTGCTGGTCGACAGCCAGGGCCGGGTCACCGGCACCGCCGGGGAGCAGCCCCCCGTTCCCGGCTCGTCCCTGGTGACCAGCCTGGACGCCAAGGTGCAGGCCGCCGCCGAAAAGGCCATCGAAGGCGCCGTCCGCAAGGCCCGCGCCGCCGGCTCCAAGGCCGACTCGGCGGCCGCCGTGGTGATGGACGCGCGCACCGGCCGGGTGGTGGCGCTGGCCAGCTACCCCACCTACGACCCCAGCGTCTGGATCGGCGGCATCTCCCAGGCCGAATACGACGCGCTGCTGGGCAAGTCCCGGGGGCAGCCGCTGATCTCCCGCGCCATCCAGGGCCTGTTCCCGCCCGCCTCCACCTTCAAGATCTCCTCAGTGGCGGCGGCCGTCCACGACGGCTACGACCTGCACGGCATCTACCCGTGCCCGGGCTCCTACCAGGTCGGCAACCGCGCCTTCCGCAACTTCGAAGGCCAGGCGCACGGCAACATGAACCTGCACCGGGCGCTGGTGGTCTCCTGCGACACGATCTTCTACAAGTTCGCCTACGAGGCGTGGCTGCGCGACGGCGGCACCCGCCCGGTCAAGAACCCCAAGGACCCGATGCAGGCCATGGCGCGCAACTTCGGGTTCGGCTCGCGCACCGGCATCGACCTGCCCGGCGAGGCCGCCGGCCGCATCCCCGACCGCACCTGGAAGAGGGAGTACTGGGAGGCCACCAAGGACGACACCTGCAAGGCCGCCAAGACCGGCTACCCGGAGGTGGCCCGCACCGACCCCGCGCGGGCGGCCTACCTGAAGGCCATCGCCGTCGAGCACTGCGCCGAAGGGTATGTGTGGCGGCCCGGTGACGCCGCCAACTTCTCCATCGGCCAGGGCGATGTGCTGGTCACCCCGCTGCAGCTGGCCAGGGCGTACGCGGCGCTGGCCAACGGCGGCAAGCTGGTGGTGCCGCGGGTGGGGCTGGCGGTGATCCGCCCCGACGGCACGCTGGTGCGCCGGATCGACCCGCCCGAGCCCAAGGAACTGCCGGTCGACGGCAAGGTCCTGGCCTACATCCGCCGGGCCCTGGCGGACGTCCCCAAGACCGGCACCGCGGCCGGCGCCTTCAACGGCTTTGAGTTCGACAAGGTCGAGGTGGCCGGCAAGACCGGCACCGCCGAGGTCTACGGCAAGGGCGACACCGCCTGGTTCGCCTCCTTCGGCCCGGTCGACAAGCCCCGCTTCGTGGTGGTGGCGATGGTCTCCCAGTCCGGCACCGGCGGCACCTACGCCGCCCCGGCGGTCCGGGAGATCTGGGAGGCGATGTACGGGCTGAACGGCAAGAAGGCGGCCCTGCCCGGCGGGCGGCTGCCCGACAGGCTGCCCAAGCTCCGCGAGGACGGCACGGTGGGCGCGCCCGAGGGGACCGCCCCGTGAGGCCGGCGAAAGGGGAGGCGTCATGATCGGGGGTATCGGCGCCGCCGACGTGGTGGAAGGCTACGGGGCCCGCCAGACCTGGCGGCACCGCCTGGTCGCGCTGCGCCGGCTGGACTGGAAGCTCATCACGGCCGTGGTGGCGCTGTCGGTGCTCAGCGCCCTGCTGGTGCGCTCGGCGACCTTCGCCGAGCTGGCCGAACAGGGCAGGGACCCCAACGGCTTCGTCAAACGGCACCTGCTCAACCTGGCGCTGGGCCTCATCCTGGGCGGCGTGGTGGCGATGCTGGACTACCGGCTGCTGCGCGCTTATGCGCCGATCGTCTACGGGCTGGCCTGCGTCGGCCTGGTGGCGGTGCTGTCCCCGCTGGGGGAGACCATCAACGGCTCCCACTCCTGGATCGTGCTGGGCGGCGGCTTCCAGGTGCAGCCTTCGGAGTTCGCCAAGGTGGGCCTGGTGGTGCTGCTGGCGATGCTGCTGGCCGAGCCCCGCGACGGCGAGCCCCGCGACACCGACTCCGGTCCCGGCGGCCGCGACATCGTGCTGGCGCTGGCGCTGGCCGGCGGGCCGGCGGTGCTGGTGCTGGCCCAGCCGGACCTGGGCACCACGATGGTGTTCGGCGCCGTGGTGATGGGGATGCTGGCGGTGGCGGGCGTGCGCAAGCGCTGGCTGGCCGGGCTGGCGGGGGCCGCCGTGCTGGCCGCCTTCGCCGTCTGGTTCTTCGGCCTGCTCAAGCCGTACCAGATCGCCCGCTTCACCGCGTTCATCGACCCGGAGGCCGACCCGCGCGGCGCCGGCTACAACGCCCAGCAGGCCCGCATCGCGGTTGGCTCGGGCGGGCTGACCGGCAAGGGCCTGTTCGAGGGCGAGCAGACCGGCGGCCATTTCGTGCCCGAGCAGCAGACCGACTTCATCTTCACCGTGGCCGGCGAGGAGCTCGGCTTCATCGGCAGCGCCCTGCTCATCGGGCTGCTGGGAGTGGTGCTGTGGCGGGGGCTGCGCATCGCCACCGCCGCGGCCGACCCGTTCGGCGCCCTGGTGGCCGCCGGGGTGGTGTGCTGGCTGGGCTTTCAGACCTTTGAGAACATCGGGATGACGCTGGGCATCATGCCGATCACCGGGCTGCCGCTGCCGCTGGTGTCCTACGGCGGCTCGGCCACGTTCGCCAACATGATCGCCCTCGGCCTGTTGCAGGCCGTCCATCTGCGCGCCCGTCCCTTCCCGGCTTAAGGCGCATCGCCGCGGCGAACCAGGTCACGCCCGCGGGCGCGTTAGGGTGAGGAGTTGATCCCATTTCTGATTCCGGAGGACCTCCACATGCCCGTCGAATCGCTCTTCGCGCGTCTGGAGCCGCTGCTCCCGCGCGTCAGCAAGCCGATTCAGTACGTCGGCGGGGAGCTGAACTCCCAGGTCAAGGACTGGGACGCGGCCGAGGTCCGGTGGGCGCTGATGTACCCGGACGCTTACGAGGTGGGCCTGCCCAACCAGGGCATCCAGATTCTTTACGAAATCCTCAACGAGCGGGAGGGCGTGCTCGCCGAACGCACCTACTCGGTGTGGCCCGACATGGAGAAGCTGATGCGCGAGCACGGCATCCCGCAGTTCACCGTGGACGCGCACCGGCCGGTGGGGGCCTTCGACCTGCTGGGCGTCAGCTTCGCCACCGAGCTGGGCTACACCAATCTGCTGACCGCCCTGGACCTGGCGGGCATCCCGCTGGAGGCGGCCGACCGCACCGACGAGCACCCGATCGTGATCGCCGGCGGGCACGCCGCCTTCAACCCCGAGCCCATCGCCGACTTCCTGGACGCGGCCGTGCTCGGCGACGGCGAGGAGGTCGTGCTGGCCATCACCGAGGTGGTCCGCGAGTGGAAGGCCGAGGGCCGGCCCGGCGGGCGCGATGAGCTGCTGATGCGGCTGGCCGCCTCCGGCGGCGTGTACGTGCCCAAGTTCTACGACGTGACCTACCTGCCGGACGGGCGCATCCAGCGGGTGGCGCCCAACCGGCCGGGGGTGCCCTGGCGGGTGGCCAAGCACACCGTGATGGACCTGGACGCCTGGCCGTACCCCAAAAAGCCGCTGGTGCCGCTGGCCGAGACCGTCCACGAGCGCTACAGCGTGGAGATCTTCCGCGGCTGCACCCGCGGCTGCCGGTTCTGCCAGGCCGGCATGATCACCCGCCCGGTGCGGGAACGGTCGATCACCACCATCGGCGAGATGGTGGACAACGGACTCAAGCAGTCCGGTTTCACCGAGGTCGGGCTGCTGAGCCTGTCCAGCGCCGACCACAGCGAGATCGCCGACATCGCCAAGGGCCTGGCCGACCGCTACGAGGGCACCAACACCTCGCTGTCGCTGCCGTCGACCCGCGTGGACGCCTTCAACATCGAGCTGGCCAACGAGTTCTCCCGCAACGGGCGGCGCTCGGGGCTGACCTTCGCCCCGGAGGGCGGCTCGGAACGGCTGCGCCGGGTGATCAACAAGACGGTGTCGGAGGAGGACCTGATCCGCACCGTCACCGCCGCCTACGCCAGCGGCTGGCGGCAGGTCAAGCTGTACTTCATGTGCGGCCTGCCCACCGAGACCGACGAGGACGTGCTGGCCATCGCCGACATGGCCCGCCGCGTCATCGCCGCCGGCCGCGAGGTCACCGGCCGCCGCGACATCCGCTGCACGGTCTCCATCGGCGGGTTCGTGCCCAAGCCGCACACCCCCTTCCAGTGGGCCGCCCAGTGCGACCACCAGACCATCGACCGCCGGCTGCGCGCCCTGCGCGATGAGCTGCGCCGCGACCGCGAGTACGGCCGGGCCATCGGGCTGCGCTACCACGAGGGCAAGCCGTCCATCATCGAAGGGCTGCTGTCGCGCGGCGACCGCCGGGTCGGCAAGATCATCCGCGCGGTGTGGGAGGACGGCGGCCGCTTCGACGGCTGGAGCGAGCACTTCTCCTACGACCGCTGGGTGGCCTGCGCCGAGAAGGCCCTGGCCGACGAGCCGGTGGACCTGGACTGGTACACCCTGCGCGAGCGGGACGAGGTCGAGGTGCTGCCCTGGGACCACCTGGACGCCGGGCTGGACCGCGAGTGGCTGTGGCAGGACTGGCAGGACGCCCTGGAGGAGGTCGAGGTCGAGGACTGCCGGTGGACGCCCTGCTATGACTGCGGGGTGTGCCCCACCATGGGCACCGAGATCCAGATCGGCCCGACCGGCCGCAAGCTGCTGCCGCTCACCGTGGTGTGATCACCCGGAGCGTCAACTGACGCCGGTGCTCGGGCGTCACAGTTGTTGCGGTGCACCACCGGCCGCATCCGTCACGGGGCGTCGCCTCGGGGTACGAGTGCGCCGGATGGGCCTTACCCTGGAGGCAGACGTTTTCGACTCGACACGAGTAGGAAGGACTAAGACCCTGGCACCCATGCCGGACGGTCCAGCGCCGGCTCCCGTGATCCAGCGCCTGCGCGTGCGCTACGCCAAGCGCGGCAGGATGCGCTTCACCAGCCAGCGCGATATATCCCGGGCCGTGGAACGCGCGGTGCGGCGCGCCGGGATCCCTGTGGCGTTCAGCGCCGGATTCACCCCGCACCCGAAGATCTCGTACCTGGGAGCGGCTCCGACAGGGGTGGCCAGCGAGGCTGAGTACCTCGAACTCGGGCTGACCCGCGCCTGTGACCCTGAGCAGGTGCGGGCCGACCTCGATGCGGCGTTGCCGGCGGGCCTGGACGCCTTGGACGCGGTGGTCGCCCCGGCGGGCACCTCGCTGGCGGACCGGCTGCAGGCATCGGCATGGCGGGTCCGGCTGGACGGGGTGCACCCCGATGCCGCCGAGCAGGCGGTCGCCGCTTTCCTGGCCGCCGAGCGGGTCGAGGTCGAACGCCTGACCAAGAAGGGACGCCGCCGTTTCGATGCGCGAGCCGCAGTAGCCGTCTGCGAGCTGGACCGCGGCGCGTCGAAGACGGCCGACGGCCCTTCTGCGATACTTCGAATGGTTGTTCGGCATGTCGATCATGCCGTTCGGCCTGACGACGTCCTCGCCGGACTGCGACAGGTCGCAGACCTGGCGCCGCCGTCACCGCCGCTGGTGACCCGGCTGGCGCAGGGGCCCCTGGACGAAGGTACCGGTGAGCTGGCGGACCCGCTGGATCCCGACCGGGACGCCGCCGTGCCATCGCCCGGCGACGACGCCGAAGCGGCCGACGGGGCCGTGCCACAGCGGCCGGCGGGCACCGGGAGCGTGGACGTCGTCAGCGCCCGGCGATAGGAGCGGCCCCGTGGTGTTCACGGAGCCACTTCACCGGGGCGGGGGCGCACAGACGCGCCGCGCCCCTTCAGGGACGGCCGGGCGTGCCCAAGACGACTTGTGCCGTCGTCACCGGACCGGGGTCCAGGCGACGGCGGCGACGATGACTGACGGAGAGCGCTCCCGCGCGGCGCACCGTGCCGGACCGCCCATGGCGGACCGTCCGGTAGCGCCCGGGAGCCTGACGGGAGATTGCCCGCATGCGCGAAAACGACCGCGAGAACGACAACGACTCGGCCGGCACCGGGAGTCCCGCCGAAACGACCACCGGTAGCCCCGTGATCACCACGGTCCGCTCCGGGCGGCGCCGCGCGGCCAGCCGGCCGGCCGGCCCGCCCCCGGAGATCGATGACATCCCCGCGGTGATCAGCCCGGCCGCTTCGGCCACGCCGCGGACCGAAGCGACGGGAGCGGACCGGGACCGGCAGGAGCCGGCCACCGAGCAGACCGAGACCGCCCAAGCCCAGGCGGAACCCGCCCCGGAAGAGGGCGATGAGCCGGCCGGGGCGTCGGCGGAGCAGACCGACGGCGCCGAAGAGCAGCCGGAGACCACCGAGGAGCAGGCCGAGGCCGCCGCAGAACGGCAGGACGCCGAGCCGGTACCGCCGGAGACCGCCGCAGAGCAGGCAGAACATGCCCAGGAAGCGGAGGAGCCGGCCGAAGCCGCCGCCGAGGGGGACGAAGCCGCGGTAGAGCGGCCGGACGCCGAGCCCGCCCCGCAGGAGCCGGCGGCGGTGCCCCGGCCGCAGTCCGCCCGGGACGAAGAGGAGACCGCCCAAGAGCCGGACCACGACGAGCCCGAGGCGGCGGAAGCGGCGAAGGAAACGATCGACCCGGTGCGCTCCCCCTTCGGGGCGGTGAGCGCCGTGCAGACCACCGAGCCCTCCCACGAGGGCGCGGCGTACCGGCCCGCCGGGCCGCCGCCGCCCGTTCCGCTGGTGCCCCCCGTCCCCACCCTCGACGTGCCGGCCCAGCCGGAGACCCCGACGGTCCCCTCGGTCACCTTCCAGCCCCCCATGGTGGTCTTCCAGCCGCCGCAGCCCATCCCCAAGGCCGAGGTGCCGCCCAAGCACGCCGCCGTCGTCGAGGACGAAAGCGAGGACATCGAGCCGGTCGACCTCGACGAGGAGGACGAGGGGACCGCCCTGCGCCGCCGCCGGCGCCGCCGCAGGGGCGGCCGGGGCCGCGGCAAGTCCGCCGACAAGGGCGGTGAGAAGGCCGAAGAGAGCGCCGACGGCGAGCCGGAGGCCGCGGAAGGGACCGAAGAGCAGCAGGCCGAGGCCGCAGAGGAGGACCGGCAGGCCCGTCCCGGCGAGCAGCCCGAGGCCGAGCCGGAGACCGCCGAGGAGGGCGGTGGCGAGACGGCCGGCGCCGAGCAGCCCGAGGGTGAGACGGCCGAGGCGGCGCCGGAGGGCGCCGAGGACACCGAAGCGGCGGGCGCCGCCCCCGCCACCACCGGCACCAGCCGCCGGCGCCGCCGGCGTCGCCGCCGCTCCGGCACGGCCGAGGTGGAGGAGCAGGCCCCCGACGACCCGCCGAACACCGTGGTGCACGTCCGCCCGCCCCGCGAGCTGCGCGACGTCACCGACGAGGTGCAGGCCGTCAAGGGCTCCACCCGCCTGGAGGCCAAGAAGCAGCGCCGCCGGGAGGGCCGCGAGCAGGGCCGCCGCCGCCCCGCGGTGATCACCGAGTCGGAGTTTCTGGCCCGCCGCGAGTCGGTGGAGCGGGTGATGGTGATCTGCCAGCGCGGCGAGCGCACCCAGATCGCCGTCCTGGAGGACGGCGTGCTGGTGGAGCACTATGTGGACCGGGCCAGCCACCAGTCGTACGTCGGCAACGTCTACCTCGGCAAGGTCCAGAACGTGCTGCCGTCGATGGAGGCCGCCTTCGTCGACATCGGCAAGGGCCGCAACGCCGTCCTGTACGCCGGCGAGGTCAACTGGGACGTGGCCGGGCTGGTGGGGCAGCCGCGCCGCATCGAGCAGGCCCTCAAGTCCGGCCAGTCGGTGCTGGTGCAGGTCACCAAGGACCCGGTGGGGCACAAGGGCGCCCGGCTGACCAGCCAGATCTCCCTGCCCGGCCGCTATTTGGTGTACGTGCCGGACGGGTCGATGACCGGCATCAGCCGCAAGCTGCCCGACAAGGAGCGCAGCCGGCTCAAGCAGGTGCTCAAGAAGATCATGCCGGACAACGCCGGGGTGATCGTGCGCACCGCCGCCGAGGGCGCCACCGAAGAAGAGCTGGCCGGCGACATCGCGCGGCTGTCGGCCCAGTGGGAGCACATCCACAAGCAGGCCAAGACCGCCAGCGCCCCGGCGCTGCTGCACGGCGAGCCGGACCTGACCATCCGGGTCGTCCGCGACATCTTCAACGAGGACTTCAGCAAGCTGGTGGTCTCCGGCGACACCGCCTGGGACATGGTCTCCGAGTACGTCGGCTACGTCGCCCCGCACCTGGCCGAGCGGCTGGAACGCTGGGAGTCCGACCAGGACGTGCTGAGCGCCTACCGCATCGACGAGCAGATCGCCAAGGCGCTGGAGCGCAAGGTCTGGCTGCCCAGCGGCGGCTCCCTGGTCATCGACCGCACCGAGGCGATGACCGTGGTGGACGTCAACACCGGCAAGTTCACCGGCCAGGGCGGCAACCTGGAGGAGACCGTCACCCGCAACAACCTGGAGGCGGCCGAGGAGATCGTCCGCCAGCTGCGGCTGCGCGACATCGGCGGCATCATCGTCATCGACTTCATCGACATGGTGCTGGAGAGCAACCGGGAGCTGGTGCTGCGCCGGCTGCTGGAGTGCCTGTCGCGGGACCGCACCAAGCACCAGGTGGCCGAGGTGACCTCGCTGGGCCTGGTGCAGATGACCCGCAAGCGGGTCGGCCAGGGCCTGCTGGAGGCCTTCTCCGAGCCCTGCGAGTGCTGCAACGGCCGCGGCATCCACATTCAGACCACCCCGGTCGAGCACGGCTCCGACAAGTCGGGCGGCCGCCGCCGCAAGCGCAAGGGGGACGTGGAGCGGGCCGTCGAGGAGAAGCTCGCCAAGCACGAGGCCGAAAAGCGCGCCGCGGCCAAGCGCGAGCAGGAGACGCAGGCCGCCTCCGCCGAGCCCGCCCAGCCGGCCGGGGAACCGGCTCAGGAACCCGCGCAGACCGTTGCGGAGGTCCCGCAGGCCGCTCCCGCCGCCGTGGAGACGGCCGAGGCGGAGACGGCCGAGCCGCCGGTCGAGGTGCCGGACGCGGCCGCCGGCAACGGACGCCGCCGGGTCCGCCGCTCCCGGGCCAAGACCAAGGACAAGGCCGAGGTCGCAGGCTCCGCAGAGAGCTGACCGCCCCCGCTCGTGCCGCCGCCCACGACCGGCGGCGGCACGAGCGGGACGCCCCCGGCACGCGCCGGGCCGAGGGCGATCGGGCCCGCGTGTGCGCGGCCGGGTCGTTCTCCATGTACCCTAGGGACGTTCCCTGGATATCTTGGGAACAGTGCCGTGTCCGACGACGCGGCCGTTGACTTGTGCACTCGGGTCTCCGTGAGGGCTGCGAACCGGATCGCGGATGCTCGGGGCGGCCCTCGCCGCAGCCGGCGAGGCGAAAGCAAAGAGCGCCGAGGGAACCCCTCCCTCGTGCGTGCCGCCTTCGGTCGCAGCCGGAGGCAGGCCCTCAACCGAGGGCTGGTGAAGACCACGTGTGGGACCGGTTGATTCCGGAAGCGCGCGAGTAACGAAGGGTTTCCGCGGTGTACGCGATTGTCCGCGCAGGCGGCAGGCAGGAGAAGGTGACCACGGGCGACGTGCTCACCGTCGACAAGCTCAAGCAGGAGGTCGGCGCCACCGTGACCTTCCCCGCCGTGCTGGTCGTCGACGGCGACAATGTCGTGACCTCCCCGGCCGAGCTGGCCAAGTACAAGGTCACCGCCGAGGTGCTCGGCGCGGTCAAGGGACCGAAGATCAACATCATGCACTACCGCAGCAAGACCGGGTACAAGCGGCGGATGGGCCACCGCCAGCCCTACACCCGGGTCAAGGTCACCGGCATCACGTCCGGCGAGTGAGAGGGAGGTCGACCGATGGCACACAAGAAGGGCGCCTCGTCCAGCCGGAACGGCCGTGACTCCAACGCCAAGCGGCTGGGGGTCAAGCGGTTCGGCGGGCAGGTGGTCAACGCCGGCGAGATCCTCGTCCGCCAGCGCGGCACCCGTTTCCACCCCGGCCGCAACGTGGGCCGCGGCGGCGACGACACGCTGTTCGCGCTGGTCGCCGGGACGGTCCAGTTCGGCCGTTACCGGGGCCGCAAGGCCGTGAGCGTCATCCCGGCGGCGGAGTAGTCCGCCTGCGGAAAGCGTTGCACAGAGGGCGGACCGGCAGGTCCGCCCTCTGCCATGTCGGCCAAAGGGCCGGCTGAGAGCAGGCGAGCGCACCGCACAGGGTCCGAGCACAGGCGACACATCACGAGGGAGACACCATGGCCGCTGGCGCGCAGTTCATTGACCGGGTGGTGCTGCACGTCGCGGCGGGCGACGGCGGGCATGGCTGCGCCTCGGTCCACCGGGAGAAGTTCAAGCCGCTGGGCGGCCCCGACGGCGGCAACGGCGGCCGCGGCGGCGATGTCATCCTGGTCGTCGACACCGGCACCGCCAGCCTGCTGGAGTACCACCGCCGCCCGCACCGCCGGGCCGGCAACGGCAAACCCGGCCAGGGCTCGCACCGCAACGGGGCCGACGGCGAGGACGTGGTGCTGCCCGTCCCCGACGGCACGGTCGTGATGACCACCGACGGCCAGGTGCTGGCCGACCTGGTGGGGGAGGGCACCCGGTTCGTCGTCGCCCGCGGCGGCCGGGGCGGGCTCGGCAACGCGGCGCTGGCCTCCCCCAAACGCAAGGCCCCCGGTTTCGCGCTGCTGGGCGAGGAGGGCGAGAAGCTCGACATCGTCCTGGAGCTCAAGAGCGTCGCCGACGTGGCGCTGGTGGGCTTCCCCAGCGCCGGCAAGTCCTCCCTGATCGCGGCGCTGTCGGCGGCCCGCCCCAAGATCGCCGACTACCCGTTCACCACGCTCACCCCCAACCTGGGGGTGGTGGAGGCCGGGGACACCACCTTCACCGTCGCCGACGTGCCCGGCCTGATCGAGGGCGCCAGCCGCGGCCGCGGGCTGGGCCTGGAGTTCCTGCGCCACATCGAGCGCTCCTCCACCATCGTGCACGTCCTGGACTGCGCCACCTTGGAGCCCGGACGCGACCCGCTCACCGACTATGAGGTCATCGAAAAGGAGCTGCAGGCCTACGACCGGGCGCTGGGCGAGCACGTGCGCCCGCTGTCGGACCGCCCCCGCCTGATCGCCCTCAACAAGATCGACGTCCCGGACGGCCGGGAGCTGGCCGAGCTGGTCCGCCCGGAGTTCGAAGAACGCGGCCTGAAGGTCTTCGAGGTCTCCGCCGCCACCCGCGAAGGGCTGCGCGAACTGTCGTTCGCCATGGCCGAGATGGTGCGCTCCTACCGGGCCAGCCTGCCGCCCCCCGAGCCGACCCGGCTGGTGATCCGCCCCGAGCCGGTCGCCGGCGCCGACTTCACCATCAAGCCGATGGGCGACAACACCTACCTGATCGGCGGCACCAAGCCGCTGCGCTGGCTGCGCCAGACCGACTTCACCAACGACGAAGCGGTCGGCTACCTGGCCGACCGGCTGGCCCGGCTGGGCGTGGAGGAGGCCCTGGCCGAGGCCGGCGCCAAACCCGGCGCCACCGTCATGATCGGCACCGAGGACGACGCGGTGGTCTTCGACTGGGAGCCGGAGATCGCCGCCGGCCAGACCCAGGCCCTCGGCCCGCGCGGCACCGACCACCGGCTGGAGGGCCGATGAACGAGCACACCGCAAAGGAGTCCGTTGCGTCCGCAAGGCTTCAGCCCGCCGAGCACCGCAAGACCGCACACGCACATGAGCCGACGAAGGGAAAAGGCGGCGTCTGAGGGCATGCCGGAGGCGAACGGGGGAAACGCATGATCATCGAAGCGGAGACGGCGACTCCCAGGATCCGTGAGGCCATCGCCTGCGCCCGGCGGGTGGTGGTCAAGGCCGGCTCGTCCTCGCTGACCACCCCGCAGGGCACCATCGACGCCGACCGCATCGACGCGCTGGTGGACGTGCTGGCGGCGGCCAAGAACGCCGGCCGGCAGATCGTGTTCGTCTCCTCCGGCGCCATCGCCGCCGGCATGGGCCCGCTCGGCCTGACCCGCCGCCCCACCGACCTGGCCACCCAGCAGGCCGCCGCCAGCGTCGGCCAGGGGCTGCTGGTGGCCCGCTACACCTCCTCCTTCGCCCGCTACGGCATGCGCGTCGGGCAGGTGCTGCTGACCGCCGACGACCTGATGCGGCGCGCCCACCACCGCAACGCCCGCCGCGCCCTGGAGCAGCTGCTGGCGATGGGCATCGTCCCGATCGTCAACGAAAACGACACCGTCGCCACCGACGAGATCCGCTTCGGCGACAACGACCGGCTGGCGGCGCTGGTGGCGCACCTGGTCCGCGCCGACGCCCTGATCCTGCTGTCGGACGTGGACGCCCTCTACACCGGCGACCCCCGCCACGGCGACGCCCGCCGCATCACCGACGTGCACGGCCCCGACGACCTGGCCGACGTCAAGCTCGGCGGCTCCGGGCGGGTCGGCACCGGCGGCATGGTCACCAAGGTCGAGGCGGCCCGCATCGCCGGCGGTGCCAGCGTCCCGGTGGTGCTCACCAACGCCGCCTCCGCCGCCGCCGCACTGGCCGGCGAACCGGTCGGCACCTACTTCCACCCCACCCGGGCCCAGCGCCCCTCCACCCGGCTGCTGTGGCTGGCGCACGCCACCACCGGCCAGGGCCGGCTGATCCTGGACCCGGGGGCGGTCGACGCGGTGGTGCGGCGCCGCAAGTCGCTGCTGCCGGCCGGGGTCACCGGCGTGGAGGGCGACTTCTCCGCCGGCGACCCAGTGGACGTGGTCGATGGCGAAGGGCGCGTGGTGGCGCGCGGTCTGGTGAACTATGACGCGGGGGAGATCCCGGCCCTGATGGGCCGCTCCACCCGCTGGCTGGCCCGCGAGCTGGGCCCCGAATACCAGCGAGAGATCATCCACCGCGATGATCTGGTCATCTTGGACCGGCGAGGAGACGAAGGAGCACGGTGATGAGCGAGCGCGAAGACTTCCTGCGGGTGGCCGGTCTGGCCCGGGAGGCGTCGGCGACGCTGGCGCCGCTGCCGCGGGCCGCCAAGGACGCCGCCCTGCACGCCATCGCCGATGCCCTGCTGGCGCACGTCCCCGAGATCGTCAAGGCCAACGGGGCCGATGTCGCCGCCGCCCGCGAGAACGGCATCTCCGAGTACATGATCGACCGGCTCAGCCTGGACGAGGGCCGCATCAAGGCGATCGCCGCGGCCGTCCGCAAGGTCGCCGCGCTGCCCGACCCGGTCGGCGAGGTGGTCCGCGGCACCGTGCTGCCCAACGGCCTGGAGCTGCGGCAGATCCGGGTCCCCATGGGCGTGGTCGGCATGATCTACGAGGGCCGCCCCAACGTCACCGTGGACGCCGCCGCGCTGTGCCTCAAGAGCGGCAACGCGGTGCTGCTGCGCGGCTCGTCCTCGGCCTACAACTCCAACACCGCGCTGGTGCGCATCATGCAGGACGCCCTGGCCGGCACCCAGGTGCCCGCCGACGCCGTGCAGCTGGTGCCCGGAACCACCCGCGAGTCCGCCAAGCACCTGATGCGGGCCCGCGGCCTGGTGGACGTGCTGATCCCCCGCGGCGGCGCCTCGCTGATCAACTCGGTGGTGGAGGAGTCCACCGTGCCGGTCATCGAGACCGGCGTGGGCAACTGCGCCGTCTACGTGGACGCCGCCGCCGACCTGGACATGGCCGTCGACATCGTCATCAACGCCAAGACCCAGCGCCCGTCGGTGTGCAACGCCGCCGAGACGCTGCTGGTCCACCGCGACATCGCCGACGCCTTCCTGCCCCGGATTCTCGCCGCCTTCCAGGACAAGGGCGTCACCGTGCACGGCGATGAGCGCGTCCGCGCCTACTCCGACGCCGTGGTGCCCGCCACCGAGGACGACTGGTACGCCGAGTACCTGTCGCTGGACATCGCCGCCCGCGTGGTCGACTCCCTGGAGGAGGCCGCCGCCCACATCCGCAAGTACGGCTCCGGCCACACCGAGGCGATCGTCACCGACTCCCAGCAGGCCGCCCGCCGCTTCATCGCCACCGTCGACTCCGCCGCGATCATGGTCAACGCCTCCACCCGCTTCACCGACGGGGAGGAGTTCGGCTTCGGCGCCGAGATCGGCATCTCCACCCAGAAGCTGCACGCCCGCGGCCCCATGGGCCTGCCGGAGCTGACCTCCACCAAGTACGTCGTCACCGGCGAAGGCCAGCTGCGGGGCTGAGAAAACCCGCACCGCCGCCCGGCCGCCGCGGCGGCCGGGCGGCGCGCCCGCTCAGCCGCGGCCGCGGGTCTGGCCGGTGACCCGCGACAGCAGATCACCGGCCAGGCCCGCGGCGCCGTCGGCGATGTCGCGGAGCTTGCCGATGAACGGGTCGGCCGTCTCGTTCCAGGACTCCCGGTAGGCCTTGGCGGCGTTGCGGATCTCGTCGGTGACCTTCGCCTCCTCATCGCCGTCCCGGCGCGGATAGTCGCCCTCCAGGATCCGCCGGTACTCGGGGCCGGAGGCCCACTTGTCGATCTCGGCGAACCGCACCACCGGGTACGGGTGCGACCGCTGCAGCAGGTTGAGGAACTTCAGCAGCCCGTCGCGCACGTCCCCGGCCGCGTCGTACTCGCGGGCCTGCCGGTGGAAGGCGTCGGTGTTCATCTCCGCCAGGCGCGGCCCGCCGGCGATCTTCATCAGCGCCCGCTTGACCGCGTCCGGGTCCTGGCTGGTCAGCAGCCCGGCCCGGTCGGCCGACAGCTCCGCCTTGCGCTGCCACTCCTGCAACCCGATCACGATCGCCCCGATCGCCAGGTTGCCCAGCGGCAGCCACGCCAGCCGCGCCCCCAGCGAGGTGAGGATCAGCAGCATCGTCCGGTACACCGCGTGCCCGGACAGGATGTGCCCCACCTCGTGCCCCACCACATACCGCAGCTCCTCGTCGTCGAGCAGCTCGATCAGCCCGGTGCTGAGCACGATGAACGGCTTGCCGCTGCCGATCGTCATCGCGTTCGGCGTCGGGTCCTGCACCACGTACAGCTCGGGGACCTCGTCGAAGTCCAGGATGTAGGCCGCGTCGCGGACCATGTCGTGGATGTTGCGGAACTGGTCGTCGCCGACCCGCACGGCCCCGCCCAGGAACATCAGCCGCAGGGCGCGTTCGCTGAACATGCCGGACAGCCGGCGCAGGACGGTGTCGAACCCGGTCAGCGACCGCAACGCCACCAGGGCGGACCGGTCGGCCGGATGCTCATAGGCCCGGGAGCTGATCCCGGGGAAGCGTTTACGTGCCCGGTCCGGCGTGTTCTTCGTCATATCCGGCATGCTAAGTCCGACGAGCGGCCCCGCCCCAAGGTTCCCGAAGGCCCGTTCCGGCCACCTTCAGCGGCCCGAACGTCCGGGCCGCAACCCCGGGGCGGCCTGCGACCTGAAGATCGGCGCTCGTTATGGTCACCGATATGACCAGCAGCACTGCCGATGGTCCCAGGCGACTCGGCATCATGGGCGGCACCTTCGACCCCATCCACCACGGCCACCTGGTGGCCGCCAGCGAGGTCGCCCACCTGTTCCGGCTGGACGAGGTGGTCTTCGTCCCCACCGGCAGACCCTGGCAGAAGTCCGAACGCCAGGTGACCGCGGCCGAGGACCGCTACCTGATGACGGTGATCGCCACCGCCTCCAACCCCCGCTTCTCCGTCAGCCGCGTCGACATCGACCGGCCCGGACCCACCTACACCATCGACACGCTGCGGGAGATGCGCAAGATCTACGGCCCGCAGACCGAACTGTTCTTCATCACCGGCGCCGACGCCCTGGCCAAGATCCTGACCTGGCGCAACGCCGCCGACATGTTCAACCTCGCGCACTTCATCGGCTGCACCCGGCCCGGCCACCGCCTCGCCGACCCCGGCCTGCCCAAGGGCCGGGTCAGCCTGGTGGAAGTGCCCGCCCTGGCGATCTCCTCCACCGAGTGCCGCGACCGGGTCCGCGCCGGGGAACCGATCTGGTACCTCGTCCCCGACGGCATCGTCCAGTACATCAACAAGCGCGGCCTGTACCGCGACGCCCCCGACCGGCGCTGACCTGCGATGAAGCGACCCGCACCCGCCGGGCGCCGCCACGGCATAACCTGGAGGGAAGCGACCGCCGCCCGCTTTGCCGCGAAAGCACGGGCAGCGGCGACGGTCGTGAGAGAGTAGACCGGGAACCGTCCCCAACCGGGAGGATCACGACCGCACGTGACCGCATCCGACAGGGCCGCCGAGCTGGTCCGGATCGCCGCCGAGGCGGCGGGCGACAAGCTGGCCGACGACATCATCGCCTACGACGTGAGCGAGCAGCTGGTGATCACCGACGCCTTCCTGCTCTGCTCGGCGCCCAACGACCGTCAGGTCCGGGCCATCGTCGACGAGATCGAAAAGCGACTGCGCGAGGAGGCCGACGCCAAGCCCGTGCGTCGCGAAGGGGAACGCGAGGGCCGCTGGATCCTGCTGGACTACCTCGATGTGATCATCCACGTCCAGCACCAGGAGGAACGCGCCTTCTACGCCCTGGAACGGCTGTGGAAGGACTGCCCCGTCATCCCGCTGCCGCAGGCAGTCACCGCGCACGCCGCACAGCGTGCCTCCATGGCCGGTTCCGGAGGTCTGGGTGAGTGACGAGATGGGCACGGGCGCCCGCCGGGAGCCCGGCCGCCGCCGGCTGGTGCTGTGGCGGCACGGCCAGACCTCGTGGAACGTCGAGAACCGCTTCCAAGGCAAGACCGACATCCCGCTGAATGAGGTCGGTCGCGCCCAGGCGGCCCGCTCCGCCCGGCTGCTGGCCGGGCTGCGGCCCACCGCGATCGTCTCCTCCCCGCTGCAGCGCGCCGCCGACACCGCCGCCGCACTCGCCGAGATCACCGGTCTGACCGTCACCTACGACCGTGACCTCATCGAGCGCGACGGCGGCAAGTGGGAGGGCCTGACCGGCAAGGAGATCCGCGAACGCTGGCCGGTCGAGCACGCCCTCTGGCAGCCGCCCGGCGGCGAGACCAGCACCCAGGTCGCCAAGCGGGTCAGCGCCGCCCTGGAACGCGCCGTGGACGCGCTGCCCCCCGACGGGCTCCTGGTCGCCGCCTCCCACGGCGCCGCCCTCCGGCTGGGCATGTGCGGGCTGCTGGGCCTGCCCGAGGAGCTGTGGGAACGGCTCGGCGGCCTGTCCAACTGCTGCTGGTCGGTGCTGGAGGAGATGCGCGACGGCGGCTGGCGCCTGGTCGAGCACAACGCCGGCACCCTGCCCGAACCGGTCCTCAGCGACGACCGTCCCGGGCAGGACGACGGCAACGGCACCACCTGAACGGCAATTCGATTCGAGTCAACGGCCGGTGTCCTATACACTGGCTGCGCGCTGCGGGATGAAAGTCCACGCAGTTGCGCGGGGCTATGGCGCAGTTGGTAGCGCGCCTCCATGGCATGGAGGAGGTCTGGGGTTCGAATCCCCATAGCTCCACCTGGATCCAGGGCCGGTGAAGTCAGCGGTACAGCCGCTTTCCTCACCGGCCCTCGTCGTATCGGCCCGGGGAACGACCCCTGGGTCTCCGGGTTTTGCCTTCACACGTCGGTACAAGGCCCTGAGTGCGCAGGACCTTGAAGGTTTCGGCTCGGCGGGAACCCGGTTGTTCTCGAAGGGCACCGACCCGTTCTTAGGACAGGACCTCTTCGCCGCGGGCGAGCGATAGGGCTTGTGAGGCTTTCTGACCCGCTCCTTCGGACCGGCCTCGGAATTACCTTGCAGACTGCTCCAGCGGGTTTCGTTCGGCCGCTGTCAGCTCCACCGCGCACAGCCCCCTGGGGTCGGAACCGCCCACCAGCAGCCGGGCGCCATCCGATGTGAAGGCGAGAGCGGAGATCGCGCGGGAGACGGCCCGGTAGACGGTGGACGAACCGGTCATGGTCACATGGGCCACCCGGCCGTCTCCGAATCCCACCGCGAGCCAGCCGCTGGGGTGGAAGCACAGGGCGTTGGGTGCTTTGTCCGAGCCGAGTTCACGGGTGTCCAGGGCGAGCACCACCCGGCCGGTGGCGGTGTCGAGGACTGTGAGATTGACGTCTTCGGGCAGGGCGTTGTCCGCGATGCGCACCACCAGCCGGCCGCGCGGGCCGGGAGCGGAGGCGAACGCCGCCAAACGGCCGCACGGGCTGGTGGCGGCCGCCCGGCAAGGCTCCCGGAACAGGCGCTTTTTCTCGGTGAGCGCAGGCTGAGACCACACCAGTTCGCCCGTGGCCACCGAGAACCCCACCAGGCGGCTGTACACCCCGTAATCGGACGTATGGACGATGGCCACCGCCCCATCGCCCGTGACCGCCAGTTGCGCCCCCTGATACAGGGTGCCGCCCAGCACCCGGTGCCGGTCCAGGGCGGTCACTTCTGCCCGCACGACGTCAGCGGCCACCAGACGGGCCTTTGCGTCCCGCTCCAGGCCGAGCAGGTCGTCCACGACCGCCGCCGGCGGAATCGCCGGGGACATGACCGGCGGGCGCATGCCGGGGCGACGGGTGAGCGCCACCAGCGTCTCGCCGCTGGGCGTCCAGCCGAAAAGCGCCTGAAGAGGCCAGTGCACGCCCTCGGTTCCGTCCCCCACCTCGATCACCCGGACGCCCGGGGACGGTGAGGTCCGCTCCGACCCGGGCGGGACCGTCTCCGCCGCGGCCAGGCGCCTGCCGTCCCGGGTGAGCGCCACCGGCGCTCGCAACGCCTCGTACCGGGCGACCTGTGCCTGCAGATCGGGACCGGACCGTACGTGCACCTCGCAGTCGGAGTCCGGCGCGTGCCGGGGAGCCTCGTAGGCGATCGCGCAGGTGCCGTCCTCGGCCACCGAGATCGACCGGACCGCCCCCGGGCCATCGGGGAGGAGCCACTTCTTGGCGCGCCGTCCCGGCCCCGGGGGCAGCGTGAAGTCCAGATCGGACGCTTGACGGGCTGGCGGGGTCACAGGTCGAACCAGGGCAGGCAGGACAGGTCGTAGAGCCTGTTGGAGTCCAAGGTGGCCTCGACGACCTCGTGCCAGTTGCCGCCGTGCTGGGCGTGCATCCACTCCACCGTGGGGCCCATCGGGTCGCCGTAGCGGGCCCGGTTGCGCTCCTCCAGCTTGGCCACCTCCTTGGCCTTCATCTTGGTGCGCACCAGGGCCTTGGCCTCGTTGTGCCGCGGGACCATGATCTCGGCGATCTCCTTCTCGGAGCGTCCCTCCACGCGGAGCTTGTTGACCTCCACCCGCATGGCCTCGAGGCGGTCCAGGTACTGCTGCCGGACCTGGCAGTTGTGCACCCAATCGTCGAAGGGGCCGAAGCCGGTCCACAACGACAGCCCGAACGTGCTGGGCAGCACCAGGAGCGCGATGATCAGCCGCCGCATGCGCAGAACCTCCGGAGGACCGACAGGGCGCCATCGAGGAGGCGACGCCGCACAGGTCAAGGCTGATCAATGATCCCGCAATCGGGGTCGCTGTGCAGATTCACTCGCCGAGTGCACTAAGCTCTCTTCCAGCAGTCGGCGGATCTTCCGGCCACCGACGAGCACGGGGCTATGGCGCAGTTGGTAGCGCGCCTCCATGGCATGGAGGAGGTCTGGGGTTCGAATCCCCATAGCTCCACCTGAATCGAAGGCCACTGTGGTCAGCGGCAGTGACGCTCCCCACAGTGGCCTTCGTCGTTGTCGACCCGGGATGAGCCTCGCAAGCGTCGGCTTTCCCCGCTGAGGTTCCCGTCCCGAACCTCCAAAGCCACATGTTGAACAGGCTTAGGGCCGGCGACCTGGCTGAACGCGAGTGCGATCGGGTGCCGCGCCTCCGCGTCCGAACGGGACTCACCCAACACCCCACTCTTGCGCCGTTGTCTCACCCCTTGGAACACACCGGCGCAAAATGGGGCGATGCGCGTCCGAGTGGGAGATGTGAAGCTCTACTTCGATGTCGACGGCCCTCACCTCGTCCCGGACGGGCCGGCGATGCGAGAGCGCCCGACGATCGTCGTGCTGCACGGCGGGCCGGGCGCCGACCACACGCTCTTCAAACCGATCTTCACCGCTGCCACGGCCTTCGCCCAGGTGATCTACCTCGACCAGCGGGGCAGCGGACGCTCCGACCGCGGCGACGCCCGCTCATGGACGTGGGAACGCTGGGCCGATGACGTCATCGCCTTCTGCGACGTCCTGGAGATCGCAGATCCCGTCCTGCTCGGCACTTCAAGCGGGGGCTGGGTCGCGCTGACGGCGGCGCTACGCCACCCGGACAGGTTGTCCAAACTGGTGCTGGACAGCGTCATGCCCGGACCCACCGCAGAACGCCTGGCGGTCTTTGAACGCCTTGGTGGCCCGCGCGCCCGCGAGGTGGCCCGGCGCTACTGGGAGGGGGAGACCGGCGACGAAATCCGCCGGGAATGGGAGAGCGTCTGCCTACCCCTCTACTCCCGCCGCCCAGACGGCGACCCCGAAGCCGCCGACCGGCTGCGCCGCATCCGCTGGAACCACGATGTCCTCGAACACTTCCGGCATCACCTGGCGGCCGACTTCGACCCCTGGGACCGGCTCCATGCGGTGAGGTGCCCCACGCTCATCCTGGCGGGCGAGGACGACCCGGTGGCCACGGCACCGGCGGCCCGACGCCTCGCCGGTGCGCTCACCGGCTGCCCGGTGCGACTGCATGTCCTAGCGGAGGTCGGGCACGGCGTCTTCCGCGAGGCTCCGGACCGGGCTTTCGAGCTGCTCCGCGACTTCGTGATGGAAGAAGCCGAGTCTCCGGGCCAGTGAGTCAGCCTCGCCCGTGCCGGCCGAGCGGAGGCACCGGGACGACAACGCCCGAGTGAGTGTCTTTCCAGGCCGATCTACTGGCTGCCTGCCTATCGGGGCTTGGAGCTCCCTGGGACCACGACCGGAGCGTTCACCAGATCAGGGGCCGGTGGGCGCTGACGGCTTAGAGGTCTTTCCTGGGAGCCTGTCTGGAGACTGTGAGGTAGTGAGGCGCATGTTGCGGCGCTGGCAAGAGCTCGGAGCAGTGACCAGTGGGATGCGACCGGCAGGGGTGGCCGGCGGTGCCTACCGGGGCCGGTTTGACGTTTGTGTTGATCTTGCTTAGAGTTCTCGTGCCCTCCGGGGAGCGGGGCCGCCGGTAGTGAGGCGGTCGGCTCGAGGCGGGGGTTCTCTCTGGGGAATCTCGTTCGACGGGGTGTTCGGGCGGGGGTATCCTGGAGAGGCGAGCCCAGACGGGATGCGGGACACCGGGTGAGGTGGCCGGCCCGACGGGACTCCCACACCGGGTTCGGTCTTTGATCGTTGCGGCTCGTCGGCTGTGTCGGCGGGTGTGGGTGTGGGGCTGGGCGAGGTTCCTGGTCGGTGAGGTCGATTTGATCGGTCTCTTGACTGGGGCTAGGATCCCGGTAGTGTTGAAGGGTTGCCCCGGGGTCGGGGCCCGTGGTTGCGGGTCGCTGGTCCGGTGGGTGTCCGTTTCTTGAGAACTCAACAGTGTGTCAAAAGCCAGTGCCTTGTGTCAGCCTCTGCCTGGTGTGGGTGGGGGTTGTGGTTCCTCGTCAGAGGATGATGTTGTTGGGATCGTTTGATCTCGTCTGAAGGTTTGGCTCACCTGGTGTTTGTGCCGGGTGGGTGTGTGGCCTTTGGTGGAGAGTTTGATCCTGGCTCAGGACGAACGCTGGCGGCGTGCTTAACACATGCAAGTCGAGCGGAAAGGCCCCTTCGGGGGTACTCGAGCGGCGAACGGGTGAGTAACACGTGAGTAACCTGCCCTCGACTCTGGGATAAGCCTGGGAAACTGGGTCTAATACCGGATATTCACCTCCTGTCGCATGGTGGGGGGTGGAAAGTTCCCTCTTTTTGGGGGTTCGGTCGGGGATGGGCTCGCGGCCTATCAGCTTGTTGGTGGGGTGACGGCCTACCAAGGCGACGACGGGTAGCCGGCCTGAGAGGGCGACCGGCCACACTGGGACTGAGACACGGCCCAGACTCCTACGGGAGGCAGCAGTGGGGAATCTTGCGCAATGGGCGAAAGCCTGACGCAGCGACGCCGCGTGGGGGATGAAGGCCTTCGGGTTGTAAACCCCTTTCAGCACCGACGAAGTTTGGACGGTAGGTGCAGAAGAAGCGCCGGCTAACTACGTGCCAGCAGCCGCGGTAATACGTAGGGCGCGAGCGTTGTCCGGAATTATTGGGCGTAAAGAGCTCGTAGGCGGCTTGTCGCGTCTGTCGTGAAAGCCCACGGCTTAACCGTGGGTTTGCGGTGGATACGGGCAGGCTAGAGGCAGGTAGGGGAGCATGGAATTCCCGGTGTAGCGGTGAAATGCGCAGATATCGGGAGGAACACCGGTGGCGAAGGCGGTGCTCTGGGCCTGTTCTGACGCTGAGGAGCGAAAGCGTGGGGAGCGAACAGGATTAGATACCCTGGTAGTCCACGCCGTAAACGTTGGGCGCTAGGTGTGGGGTTCTTCCACGGATTCCGCGCCGTAGCTAACGCATTAAGCGCCCCGCCTGGGGAGTACGGCCGCAAGGCTAAAACTCAAAGGAATTGACGGGGGCCCGCACAAGCGGCGGAGCATGTTGCTTAATTCGACGCAACGCGAAGAACCTTACCAAGGCTTGACATCACCCGAAAACCTGCAGAGATGCAGGGTCCCTTCGGGGGCGGGTGACAGGTGGTGCATGGCTGTCGTCAGCTCGTGTCGTGAGATGTTGGGTTAAGTCCCGCAACGAGCGCAACCCTCGTTCCATGTTGCCAGCGGGTTATGCCGGGGACTCATGGAAGACCGCCGGGGTCAACTCGGAGGAAGGTGGGGACGACGTCAAGTCATCATGCCCCTTATGTCTTGGGCTGCAAACATGCTACAATGGCCGGTACAGAGGGCTGCGATACCGTGAGGTGGAGCGAATCCCTAAAAGCCGGTCTCAGTTCGGATCGAAGTCTGCAACTCGACTTCGTGAAGTCGGAGTCGCTAGTAATCGCAGATCAGCAACGCTGCGGTGAATACGTTCCCGGGCCTTGTACACACCGCCCGTCACGTCACGAAAGTCGGCAACACCCGAAGCCCGTGGCCTAACCCGTAAGGGGGGGAGCGGTCGAAGGTGGGGCTGGCGATTGGGACGAAGTCGTAACAAGGTAGCCGTACCGGAAGGTGCGGCTGGATCACCTCCTTTCTAAGGAGCACTTGTCCAACCTGCCGGCACTTGTGTGGTGTTGGTGTGGTTCAGGGTTTCGGTCTACGGGGCCGTGGGTGCCTCGGACCGGTGCTCGCAAATCGTGGAACACTGGCTAGTCAACCTGCCTGGGTTGCTGCCCGGTCAGTACTACCCGCATCCGACGGTGTCGGATGGCTCCTCTTGACTGAGGGGTCGGAGCCTTGCTTCTCCCTGTGCGGGGGGTGGGGTTCGGGGTGTGGAACCTCCGGTGTCGGGGGCTTGGGTGGGTTGGGCACACTGTTGGGTCCTGAGGAAACGGGCCTCTTTGGGGGTTGGTTTTCTCGGACTGTTCGGGGCCACGTGCCTGGCGCTCTGCCTGGTGGTGGGGTGTGTGGGTGTGGTTGTCCGGTTGTTTTTTGTGAACTGCATAGTGGACGCGAGCATCTGTTGATTGCCCGACCACCTGTTTCCTCCCTTTTTTGTGGAGGGGTTGGTGTTGGTAAGTTGGTAAGGGCATACGGTGGATGCCTTGGCACCAGGAGCCGATGAAGGACGTGGGAGCCTGCGATATGCCTCGGGGAGCCGGCAACCAGGCTGTGATCCGGGGATTTCCGAATGGGGTAACCTGGCACCTGTCATGGGGTGTCGCCGCCGTCTGAATGTATAGGGCGGTTGGTGGGAACGCGGGGAAGTGAAACATCTCAGTACCCGCTGGAAGAGAAAACAAATTGTGATTCCGTGAGTAGTGGTGAGCGAAAGCGGAGGAGCCTAAACCGTGCGCGTGTGATACCCGGCGGGGGTTGCGTGTGCGGGGTTGTGGGAGCGCCCAGCTGGGTCCGCCGGCCTGGCGGGGAGTGAGAAACCGTGTGTGTAGCCGAACGATCTGGGATGGTCGACCGTAGACGGTGAGAGTCCGGTAGGCGAAACGCATGCGGCTCCCGGGCGTTGTCCCGAGTAGCACGGGGCCCGTGGAATCCCGTGTGAATCTGCCACGACCACGTGGTAAGGCTAAATACTTCCTGGTGACCGATAGCGGACTAGTACCGTGAGGGAATGGTGAAAAGTGCCCCGGTGAGGGGTGGTGAAAGAGTACCTGAAACCGTATGCCTACAAGCCGTCAGAGCCGTTGGCCCTGCCTTTGGTGGGGTTGGTGATGGCGTGCCTTTTGAAGAATGAGCCTGCGAGTCATGGTGTGTGGCGAGGTTAACCCGTGTGGGGTAGCCGTAGCGAAAGCGAGTCTGAAGAGGGCGTTTGAGTCGCATGCTGTGGACCCGAAGCGGGGTGATCTAGCCATGGGCAGGGTGAAGCGCCGGTAAGACGGTGTGGAGGCCCGAACCCACCAGGGTTGAAAACCTGGGGGATGACCTGTGGCTAGGGGTGAAAGGCCAATCAAACTCCGTGATAGCTGGTTCTCCCCGAAATGCATTTAGGTGCAGCGTCGCGTGGTGCTTGCCGGAGGTAGAGCTACTGGATGGCCTAGGGGCCTTACCGGGTTACCGAAGTCAGCCAAACTCCGAATGCCGGTAAGTTGAGCGCGGCAGTGAGACTGCGGGGGATAAGCTTCGTGGTCGAGAGGGAAACAGCCCAGATCATCGGCTAAGGCCCCGAAGCGTGTGCTAAGTGGTAAAGGATGTGGAGTTGCCGTGACAACCAGGAGGTTGGCTTAGAAGCAGCCATCCTTGAAAGAGTGCGTAATAGCTCACTGGTCAAGTGATTCCGCGCCGACAATGTAGCGGGGCTCAAGCACACCGCCGAAGCCGTGGCATCTCGTGTTCTCCTTGGGAGGGCGCGGGGTGGGTAGGGGAGCGTCCTGTAGCCGGTGAAGCCGCCGAGGGATCGAGTGGTGGAGGCTGCGGGAGTGAGAATGCAGGCATGAGTAGCGAGTCACACGTGAGAATCGTGTGCGCCGGATGACTAAGGGTTCCTGGGGCAGGCTGTTCCGCCCAGGGTAAGTCGGGACCTAAGGCGAGGCCGTGAGGCGTAGTCGATGGGCAACGGGTTGATATTCCCGTACCCGCTGGTATGCGCCCATATCGAACCTCCGGATGCTAACCACCCGAACCGCCCCTGCGACCTTCGGGTCGTGGGTGTTTGCGGGGAGGCTGGGACCCGACGGGGTAGTAGGTAAGCGATGGGGTGACGCAGGAGGGTAGCTCAGCCCAGGCGGTGGTTGTCCTGGGGTAAGCATGTGGCCCGCGCGGTAGGCAAATCCGCCGCGCATTGAGGGTGAGGTGCGATGCCGAGCCGTTTTAGGCGAAGTGAGTGATCCCATGCTGCCGAGAAAAGCCTCTAGCGAGCATGCCGGCGGCCCGTACCCTAAACCGACTCAGGTGGTCAGGTAGAGAATACCGAGGCGTTCGGGTGAACTGTGGTTAAGGAACTCGGCAAATTGCCCCCGTAACTTTGGGAGAAGGGGGGCCCTGTCTGGTGAACCCACGTGCTGGGGGAGCTGGGTGGGGTCGCAGTGGCCAGGGGGAAGCGACTGTTTACTAAAAACACAGGTCCGTGCGAAGTCGTAAGACGCTGTATACGGACTGACGCCTGCCCGGTGCCGGAACGTTAAGAGGACCGCTTAACCCCTTCGGGGGTGAAGGTGAGAATCTAAGCGCCGGTAAACGGCGGTGGTAACTATAACCATCCTAAGGTAGCGAAATTCCTTGTCGGGTAAGTTCCGACCTGCACGAATGGCGTAACGACTTCCCCGCTGTCTCAACCACAGGCCCGGCGAAATTGCAGTACGAGTAAAGATGCTCGTTTCGCGCAGCAGGACGGAAAGACCCCGGGACCTTCACTACAGCTTGGTATTGGCGTTTGAGGTGGCTTGTGTAGGATAGGTGGGAGACTGTGAAGCCTGGACGCTAGTTCGGGTGGAGTCGTTGGTGAAATACCACTCTGGTCATTTCGAGCGTCTAACCCGCGCCCGTGGATCCGGGTGGGGGACAGTGCCTGGTGGGTAGTTTAACTGGGGCGGTTGCCTCCTAAAGGGTAACGGAGGCGCCCAAAGGTTCCCTCAGCCTGGTTGGTCATCAGGTGGTGAGTGCAAGGGCACAAGGGAGCTTGACTGTGAGACGGACGTGTCGAGCAGGTGCGAAAGCAGGGCCTAGTGATCCGGCATCTCCGTGTGGAAGGGGTGTCGCTCAACGGCTAAAAGGTACCCCGGGGATAACAGGCTGATCTTCCCCAAGAGTCCATATCGACGGGATGGTTTGGCACCTCGATGTCGGCTCGTCGCATCCTGGGGCTGGAGTAGGTCCCAAGGGTTGGGCTGTTCGCCCATTAAAGCGGCACGCGAGCTGGGTTTAGAACGTCGCGAGACAGTTCGGTCCCTATCCGCTGCGCGCGTAGGAGACTTGATGGGGGGCTGTCCCTAGTACGAGAGGACCGGGACGGACGAACCTCTGGTGTGCCAGTTGTCCCGCCAGGGGCATGGCTGGTTGGCTACGTTCGGGAGGGATAACCGCTGAAAGCATCTAAGCGGGAAGCCTGCCCCGAGATGAGGTCTCCCTCCCCGCCCTTCGGGGTGGGGGTAAGGCTCCCAGGAGATGACTGGGTTGATAGGCCGGGCATGGAAGCCCTGTGAGGGGTGGAGTGGACCGGTACTAATAAGCCGAGTGGCTTGCCTACACCGTTGGGTGGTTGGGCAGTCAACAGGTGTTCGTGTCCCTGTGTGGTTCACAGGAAACAACCCCGCACACACCCGCGCAAGGGGTGGTTTCGGGGTGGTTTGATAAGTGAACAGTGTGTGAGCGTGTGGTTTCCCGCCCCTTTTTGATGGGGGTGGGGGGAGCGTCCATGATGGGTTTCCTCACCGGCCCGCCGGTGGGCCTGGCCCCTTCCCCGGAGGACGGGGAGGGTGTGGCCGGCCCCCTGGGTGGGTTGGGGTGGGGGTTGGGCGTTCCGGTGGTTATGGCGGAGGGGAAACACCCGGTCCCATTCCGAACCCGGTAGTTAAGCCCTCCAGCGCCGATGGTACTGCATGGGAGACTGTGTGGGAGAGTAGGTCACCGCCGGAACACACACGTTGAAAAAGGAGGGGGTCTCGTCCCGGGTTGGGGGCGGGGCTCCCTCTTTTCTTTTTGTTGGGCCCGTGGGGGTGGGTTTTCGGCTCCTGAGCGGGGGTGAGAGGGACGGGTTCCGGGAAGCATGGGGACCGGGGGTCCCTCTTTTTTGTTTTGTTGGGGTGTGGGGTGGTGTGCCGTCCCCGGTTTTCAGGTGGGGTTGAAAGGGTCGGGGGTGTGTTCGGAGAGCCCAGAGGGCGGGTCTGCGACTGGGTGGGCGGGGTGGGTTTCTGCTCCTGAGCGGGGTTGAGAGGGGCGGGTTCCGGGAAGCACGGGGACCGGGGGTCCCCCCTTTTTTTGTGTTGTTGGGCGAGGGGGGGCGGGTTGGTGTGCCGATCCCCGATTCAGGCTGGGTTTTGTTTGCTCTGCCGCTTGGTTTGAGGCGGTGTCATGTGGGGGTGAGGTCCCTCATCGCTTCGGCAGACTGACGGGTGAGGTGGGGGGTCAGCATGGTCACCGCCTCCCCACAAGGGTGAGGGAGCGGGGTTCTTTTCGGCTGATGGCCCAGCGCACCAAGGACTCGATGCCGGCCGCCAGGGAACTGCCGGCCACCTGCACCCGCGGGCCGCTCTCCAACAAGCCCGTGACCAGTCTCCACCGCCCGCTCCTCGACCTGGCGCAACACCCGCAACAGCTCGAACGGCCACAGCGCCTCTCCGAACAGGACACGGCGCAGACTCGCCGAGCCGTCTTCTGCAAGCAGGGAGTGGGACGGGCGCCGTGCGATCAAGAAACGGTACACCCAGGCTCGGGACGAGGCGGAACCGGCCGCTATGGAAGCTCGCCCCTCGACAAGAGACGCCGCGCCACACGGAGACTGACATCACCTCAGCTCGTTGATTCGGGTGATGGTGGGGAGGATTCCAGGCGTTGCAGGTGGGCGGCTGCGGCGTTGAGGTCGTTTTCGCTGAAGACGGTGATGCCGTGGCGTTCCAGGAGGGCCGTGGTGACGCCGATGCCGGGGGACAGCCGGCCGGTGAAGGAGCCGTCGTAGATCCGGGTGATGCCGCAGGATGGGCTGGATTCTTTAAGGATGGCCAGGCGGGCGCCTGCTCGCCGGGCCGCCTCCAGGGCGCGCTGGGCGCCGGCCAGGAAGGCCGCGGTCACGTCCTGGCCGGTGTCGGTGAGGACGCGGGCGGTGCCGTCCAGGACCGCCGGGCCGCCGCCGGGGCCGGTGATCTCCGCGGGGCGGCGGGGGACGGGCAGTCCGCCGCCGACCTCGGGACAGTAGGGCACCAGGCGCCCTTCGGCCTGCCAGCGGTGGAGGATCGCATCGTCGCGCCGCTTATCGCGGCCGTCGTAGCGCACCGGCCGGCCCAGCAGGCAACTGCTGACCAGGATCTTCTCCACACCCTCACGCTACCCGGCCGGTGGGAGGGCTCGTTTTCGTGCGTTGGATCTCGCGGTTGGGGCCTGCGACGTTGCCGGGGTGTCCGGAAGGTGCGGTCTGACCGGCGCTGACGTGGGCGTTCGTCCCGTGCGGTGCATGGACCCCGCCGTTAGTGGACAGGTACAGCGGTGACAAGGAGGTCCCGTCTCGAGGAGCCCAGCATGGTTCTGCTCGGCCGTCAGTTGCCGGAGGCGCCGCCGGTGCGGCGTAGCCGGGGCTCGCAGCTCGTCTCCTGGATCACCTCGACCGATCACAAGGTGATCGGGCACCTGTACTTGATCACCTCGTTCGTGTTCTTCCTGATCGGCGGAGTCATGGCGCTGGTGATACGCGCCGAGCTGGCCGATCCCGGGCTGCAGGTCGTCACCAACGAGCAGTACAACCGGCTGTTCACCATCCACGGCACGGTGATGATGCTGCTGTTCGCCACCCCGCTGTTCTTCGGGTTCGCGAACGCGATCATGCCGTTGCAGATCGGGGCGCCGGACGTGGCGTTCCCGAGGATGAACATGCTGAGCTACTGGTTCTTCCTGTTCGGCGGCACGATCGTGATGCTGGGGTTCCTCACCTCCTCCGGTGCGGCCAGTTTCGGCTGGACCGCCTACACCCCCTTGAGCAACGAGACCTTCTCACCGGAGGTCGGCGGGGACCTGTGGATCATGGGGCTGGCGCTGTCGGGCCTGGGCACCATCTTGGGCGCGGTCAACTTCATCACCACCATCCTGGGGATGCGGGCGCCCGGCATGACGATGTTCCGGATGCCGATCTTCACCTGGAACACCCTGCTGACCAGCATCCTGGTGCTGCTGGTGTTCCCGGTGCTGGCGGCGGCGCTGCTGGCGCTGATGGCCGACCGCAGGCTGGGCGCCCACATCTACGACGCCTCGACCGGGGGCGCGCTGCTGTGGCAGCACCTGTTCTGGTTCTTCGGCCACCCGGAGGTCTACATCATCGCGCTGCCGTTCTTCGGGATCATCACCGAGATCATCCCGGTGTTCAGCCGCAAGCCGCTGTTCGGCTACGTCGGCATGGTCGGGGCGACGATCGCGATCACCGGGCTGTCGATGGTGGTGTGGGCGCACCACATGTTCACCACCGGCCAGGTGCTGCTGCCGTTCTTCTCGTTCATGACGTTCCTGATCGCGATCCCGACCGGGGTGAAGTTCTTCAACTGGGTCGGCACCATGTGGCGGGGCAGCATCACGTTGCAGACGCCGATGCTGTGGTCGATCGGGTTCCTGGTGACCTTCCTGTTCGGCGGGCTGACCGGGGTGATCCTGGCCTCCCCGCCGATGGACTTCCACGTGCACGACTCCTACTTCGTGGTGGGTCACTTCCACTACGTGGTGTTCGGCACGGTGGTGTTCGCGATGTTCGCCGGGTTCTACTTCTGGTGGCCGAAGTTCACCGGCAAGATGCTCAACGAGACGCTCGGCAAGTGGCATTTTTGGACCCTGTTCATCGGGTTCCACACCACGTTCCTGGTGCACCACTGGCTGGGCGCCGAGGGCATGCCGCGCCGTTACGCCGACTATCCGACCGAGTTCCTGGCCTTGAACAGGGTTTCCAGCGCGGGCGCGCTCCTGCTGGGGACCTCCACGCTGTTCTTCCTGTACAACGTCTACCGCACCGCGCGGCACGGCAAGCGGGTGCAGATCGACGACCCGTGGGGCTATGGGAACTCGATGGAGTGGGCCACGTCCTGCCCGCCGCCGCGGCACAACTTCCTGGCGATCCCGCGGATCAGGTCTGAACGCCCGGCGTTCGACCTGCACTACCCCCGCATCCGGGTGAGCACCGCGGCGATCGGCGGTGAGAGAGAGGGCGGCCGGGCGGTCGAGAGCGGAGGCGAAGAAACCTCCTAGCCGAGGTGGCCGCTGCGGTGACGCAGGGCTCAGCGGCCGTGGTGCTCGCGGCGGTAGCGGGCGGCGGCGAACTGGGCGACGCGCAGGACCGTCCTGGGGCTCAGGCGCATGCCGCGCCAGATGGCCCGGCCCGAGGCGGGGGCGACGATGAGCGCCTGGTTGCGGGCCACCCCGCGCATGATGTCGCGGGCGAGCCGCTCGGGGGTGTAGAAACCGCCGGCCTGCTTTTTGATCTGGGTTCGGCCGTCCCCGCTCATCGGGGTCTCCGGCAGGCCGGGGTTGATGTTGGCCAGCAGCGGGGTGTCCACGAAACCGGGGCAGACCACGCTGACCTTGACGCCGACGCCGGCCGCCTCGGCGCGCAGCGCCAGTGACAATCCGACCACCGCGTGCTTGGTGGCGGTATAGGGGATGCCCATCGGCATGGGGAGCAGCCCGGCCAGCGAGGCGGTGTTGACGATGTGCCCGGAGCGCTGGCGCAGCATGAGGGGGTAGGCGGCCTGCACGCCGTGGACGACGCCCTTGAGGTTGATGTCGATGGCCCGGTTCCAGTGGTCGAGGGTCAGCTCCTCGGCCAGTCCGCCGATCGCGATGCCGGCGTTGTTGAAGACCAGGTCGAGCCGGCCGTGCTCGGCGTGGACGTCCTTGTAGAGGGTTTCGACGGCCTCGGCGTCGGTGACGTCCAAGGCGGCGGCGATGGCGCGGCCCCGGCCGAGGGTGTTGAGCTTGTCGGCGACGTGCTTGGCGCCGGGCTCGTTGATGTCGGCCACCACGACGGTGTCGCCGCGGGCCACCAGAGAGGTGGCGATGGCGCGGCCGATGCCTGAGGCGCCCCCGGTCACGATCGCGATCTTCATGAACTGGTTCCCCGCTCCAAGCCGCACGTCCGGCTGCTTTTATTGGACAGCCGGTCTACTCATGGGGAGTATACGGGGTGGTATGTGCTCGATGCCGAGCGTGTTGCTTTTCTAATTTCGTGACATCTTCATGACCTCTTGTGGCCGGAGGCGAAGACGAGACGGGCCCGCTGCAACGGCTGCAGCGGGCCCGCAGGGTTGTCACACCTTGGCGGCGCGTCCGCGCGGCTCGTCCCAGATGCCCAGGGCGATCCACAGCCGCTTGTTGATCGGGTTGATCACGCCCAGCTCGGCCAGCAGGTCACGGACCTTGCCCACGCACTCGCGGATCTGCTTTTTGAACTCGGGGCTGCCGTAGGCCTGCTTGACCACGTCCTCGGGGATGTCGTAGTAGCGGACCATCGGGCCGGGCGGGCACAGCATGATCCGTGCCATCAGCGCCAGGATCAGCGGGGCGGTGAGGCCGAGCAGCTGGCGGCGCAGGCGGCTCAGCTGCGGCACCCGGTGCTTGAGGTAGTGCCGCGCAAAGGAGATGTGGCGGGCCTCCTCGGCGATGTGGATCTTCATGATCGTCTCTTGCAGCGGGTGCTTGACGTGCCCGCCCTTGAGGGACTTGCGCTGGACGTAGTCGATCGGGTCCTCACCGCCGAGCACGAACACGAAGAACAGCTCGGTGCTGATGAGCGGGATCCACGGCGTCGCCTGGGCGATCAGGTTGAGGGAGCGCGGCATGCCGCGGATCGGCAGCTTGGTGCGGTTGACGAACTCCTGGAACATCATCGCGTGATGACATTCCTCGGTCGTCTCGTGGTAGACGTACCGGAACTCCGCCCGCCCGTTGGGCAGCCAGTAGGCGTAGTTCAGCAGGCCGCGCTTGAGCAGGTTCTCAAACTGCAGCCCCACCTTCATCGCGGTGGCCACCCGCCACAGGCCGATCTCGGCCTGGATCTCCGCCGGCTGCGACTTGTACCACTCGGTGCCGCCCAGCGGGTCCACCTCAGGGGCCAGGATCCAGCGCGGGTCGTGGCGCTCCACCCGGTAGTCGGGGTCCTCCCAGGGGATGTCGGCGTAGGCCTCCCAGTGTTTTTCCACCGAGGCCTTGCTGAGGCGTTCGATCACGCCCAGGTACGACTTGCGGTCGGTGACCTGTTCCTTGATCTCCTCGGCCAGCTGGGTGGGGGTCTTGGTCATGAGCGGGTTTCCTTGTCGTCGGGGATGAGCATGTGGGCGATGTCCTTGACCAGTGCCAGCACGGCCGCCTGGTGCCCGTGGACGTCGTTGTCCAGGGAGTTCTGGATCGACAGCCCCACCAGCAGGGCGAACAGCCCGCGGATGGTGGTGTCGACGATCTCGGGGGGCAGGCTTTCGGGGAACAGCTCGTGGAAGACCTCTTTGATGATCACGATCACGCGCTCGTGGAGGTCGGCGCTGAGGTCACGCAGGGATTCGTCGGTGCGGCCGGCCAGCGCCAGCTCCAGCAGCGCGATGGCCGGGGGCTGGCGCAGCATCTCCCAGAACAGGTCCAGCGCCCCTTCGATGTTGCGCTGCTCCTCCGGCAGCTCCGCATAGGCCTGTTCGTACTCGGCCCGCAGCCGGCTGAGCAGGTGCTCCAGCGCCGCCGCGACCAGCGACATCTTGGTGGGGTAGTGGTGCTGCTGGGCGCCCCGGGACACTCCCGCCCGGCGGGAGACCTCGGTGGTGGACAGGCCCGCCCACCCCAGGTCCGCCAGCGCCTCCGCGGTGGCGTCCAGCAGCCGGGCCTGGGTGGCGGACCGGCGCTCTTCCTGGGTTCTGCGGCTGGTGTGCCTGCGGTGGTATCGCCGGCGACCGTTGACTGACACGCCTTCGACGGTAGGCGTGCAACATACAAGCAAGCAAGCCTGCTTGTATGTTGCCCCGGTCACAATCGGACATTTCGTGCATGCGTTCGCGCTGGTGATGCGCGGTGCGCGGACCGGGTGCGCGTCCGCCTCGGGGATGACGCGGTGGCCGAGCCGGACGCGAGAGGGAAGCAGGCCCCGGGAATCGGGGCGGTGCGGGACGTGCGCTTACGGCGGGCCGTTTCAGCTTCCCGGACGGCCTGCGAGGGCGGCCGGCACGGAACGGGGAGCCGCACAGCGACGCCGGGGCGGCCCGGGCCGCCCCGGCGGGTGCGTCCTGCGTCGGGTTCCGTCAGGACGGGTAGCGGGTGGTCAGGAACGTACCGATGCGGGTGATGGCCTCCTCCAGCTCGGCGGCGTACTGGAGGGTGACCACGCGGAAGTGGTCGTGGGCGGGCCAGTTGAAGCCGGTGCCCTGCACGACGAGCAGCTTCTGGTCTTCCAGCAGCTCCAGGACGAACTGCATGTCGTCCTTGATCGGGTAGACCTCCGGGTCCAGGCGCGGGAACACATACAGCGCGCCCTGCGGCTTGACGCAGCTCACCCCGGGGATCTCGTTGAGCAGCTTCCAGGCGCGGTCGCGCTGCTCGCCCAGCCGCCCGGTGGGCAGCACCAGCTCGTTGATGCTCTGGTGGCCGCCGAGCGCGGCCTGGATGGCGTGCTGGGCCGGCACGTTCGGGCACAGCCGCATGTTGGCCAGGATGTCCAGGCCCTCGATGTAGGACTCGGCGTGCTCCTTGGGGCCCGACAGCACCACCCAGCCGGAGCGGAAACCGGCCACCCGGTAGTTCTTCGACAGCCCGCCGAAGGTCAGGCACAGCAGGTCGGGGGCGAGCGTGGCGATCGAGATGTGCTCGGCGCCGTCGTAGAGCACCCGGTCGTAGATCTCGTCGGAGAAGATGATCAGCCCGTGCCGGCGGGCCAGCTCGGCCAGCCGCTCCAGCACCTGGCGGGAGTAGACCGCGCCGGTGGGGTTGTTGGGGTTGATGATCACCAGCGCCTTGGTCCGCTCGGTGATCTTGGCTTCCACATCGTCCAGGTCCGGGGCCCACCCGGCCTGCTCGTCGCACAGGTAGTGCACCGGGGTGCCGCCGCCCAGGCACACCGAGGCGGTCCACAGCGGGTAGTCCGGTGCGGGGATCAGCACCTCGTCGCCGTTGTTCAGCAGCGCCTGCAGGGTCATCGTGATCAGCTCCGAGACCCCGTTGCCCAGGTAGACGTCCTCGACGTCCAGGCCCTCAAAGCCCCGCTCCTCGTAGTGCTGCACGATGGCGCGGCGGGCCGACAGGATGCCCTTGGAGTCGCTGTAGCCGTGTGCCTCGGGCAGGTTGCGGATGACGTCCTGGAGGATCTCCGGCGGGGCCTCGAACCCGAACGGGGCCGGGTTGCCGATGTGCAGCTTGAGGATCTGGTGCCCCTCGGCCTCCAGCTCCTTGGCCCGCTTCAGGACCGGGCCGCGGATGTCGTAGCAGACGTTGGCGAGCTTCTCCGACTGGGTGACCTGCATGGGAGACAGACTAACGGCGGGCGTCAAAGCCTTTTCCGGGGGTTACGGACCTCCGTTAAAACGCCCCATAGTACTCGGCGTGTCGCTCTCCCGCTGTGTCTTCTCGAACTCGGTGGGGAGGGCCGCGGCAGCGGGAGCGGACGGGCCGGTGCGCATCGGGACGGTCAGGCGGCGGAGACCGCGGCGTCCAGGCGCCGCAGGGCGCCGCGGACCACGGCCGGGTCGGTCGTCGTCCAGAACGGGGGCAGCGACGATCTGAGGAACCCGCCGTAGCGGGCGGTCGCCAGGCGGGGGTCGAGGATCGCCACGACGCCCCGGTCGGTGGCCGAGCGCAGCAGCCGCCCGGCGCCCTGCGCCAGCAGCAGCGCCGCCTGGGTGGCCGCCACCGCCATGAAGCCGTTGCCGCCCCGGGCCGCCACCGCCCGCTGCCGGGCCGAGGCGATCGGGTCGTCCGGGCGGGGGAACGGGATCCGATCCATGATCACCAATTGCAGGGACGGGCCGGGCACGTCCACCCCCTGCCACAGCGACAACGTGCCGAACAGGCAGGTCCGCTCCTCCTCGGCGAACCTTTTGACCAGCAGGGAGGTGGCGTCCTCGCCCTGGCACAGCAGCGGGTGGCCCAGACGTCCCCGCAGCTCCTCGGCGGCCTGCCGGGCCGCCCGCATCGAGGAGAACAATCCCAGCGTCCGCCCGCCGGCCGCTTCGATCAGCTCGGCGATCTCGGTCAGGTAGGCCTCCGGCAGCCCGTCCCGCCCCGGTTGCGGCAGGTGCCGCGCGACGTAGAGGATGCCCGCCTTGGCGTGGTCGAACGGCGACCCGGCGTCCAGCGCCGACCAGCGCAGCTCACCGCCCTCCCCGGACGGGTCGCCCGGGCCTTGGGGCCGTGCCTGGCGTGCTGCGACGTCCGCAGGCTCCCGGCCGGCCCGCGAGCGGTCATCCCCGGGACCGGACTCTGTGGAAGAGCCGTCGGCCCCGGCCGAGCGGGACGGGTCACCCGCCGGGCCGTGACCGCCGGAACGTGGATCTGCGGCTTGACCGTCGTTGGATCCGTGGGAGGGACCGCGGGCGGCATGCGGCGGGCTGTGACCGTTGGAATTCGGCTTCCCGCCCCCTCGCGCCGACGGGCGGCCGTCCACGGAGTCGCAGACACCCGGCCCCGGTGATGCGGCGGCGTGTCCTGCCGCCGGGTGGCCGTTCTCGGACCCCTGGGCGGCGGGGTGGGGTGAGCCGCCCGCCGGGCCGTGGTCGGTGAGACTCGGGTTCGCGGCGCGGACGTCCCCGGAGCGGTGGCCCGCAGGCGGTGCAAGGTCCGCCGGCCCGCGGCCGCCGGCGCGGTTCGCCGCCGGGGCCTGCGCGGAGCTCAAAGGAGGCAGGCCCCACTGGCGGGCCAAGGGCTCGAACGAGCCGCCCAGGGTGAGGGTGGCCGAGGTCAAGATGGTGGTGCGGGTGCCGAAGAGCGCCGTGCGCAGCAGGCCGCCGACGCTGATGGGGGCGATGTGCAGGGTCGGCGGGCGGCGGGGGCCGTCCGGTGCCGCGGGACCGGTGAGCGGCTTGTCGAGCCAGACCACATCGGAGCGCGCGGCGAGCTGCGGTTCGAAGGACTCCAGCATCCGCACCGCGGTGTCGTGCAGCTCCTCCACCGTCGAGCGGACGGCTCTGCGGGCCGCCAAGGCGGCCGGGTCGTCTGCGCGGTCGGAGCCGAGCGCGGTCAGGCAGGCGTGCGCGGCGTCCCGCAGCGCGGCCAGCGCCCGGCCCAGCGGTTCCGGCAGCACGTCCAGCCGCCCGGCCGACAGGTCCTCCAGCAGCGCCGCCAGCTTCTCGGCCGCCTCCTTCAGCCGGTCGGCCACGCCCTCTTCGATGAGCCGGCCGCAGCGGCGGGCGGCGGTCTCGGCGGCCGGGCCGCTGAGCGCCCCGGAGCCCGCCGCGGTGACCCGGTCCACCAGCTCGTGCGCCTCGTCCACGATCACCACGTCGTGCTCGGGCAGCACCTGGCGTCCTTCCAGGGCGTCGATCGCCAGCAGGGCGTGGTTGGTGACCACGATGTGCGCTTGGCCCGCCTCGGCCCGGGCCTGCTCGGCGAAGCAGGACTCCCCGTGCGGGCAGCGCTGGGCGCCCAGGCATTCGCGGGCGCTCACCGACACCTGCCGCCACGCCTGCTCGCTCACCCCGGGCACCAGTTCGTCGCGGTCGCCGGTGACGGTCTGCCCGGCCCACTCGTGCAGCCGCTTGACCTGCCGGCCCAGCGCCGACAGCTGCTGCGGGTCGAACAGCGCCGCGTCCTCGGGCTCGTCGGGGGCGCCGGTGTGCACCCGGTGCAGGCACAGGTAGTTGCCGCGGCCCTTGAGGATGGCGAACCGGGGCTCTTGCCCCAGCAGCGGCCGCAGCGCCTCGGCCAGGCGGGGCAGGTCACGGTCCACCAGCTGGCGCTGCAGCGCGATGGTGGCGGTGGAGACCACCACCGTGGTGTCGGCCGCCACCGCGTGCCGGATCGCCGGGACCAGGTAGGCCAGCGATTTGCCGGTCCCGGTCCCGGCCTGGGCGGCCAGGTGCTCCCCGGTGGCGATGGCCCGCGCGACCGCTTCGGCCATTCGCACCTGGCCGGGACGTTCGGTTCCCCCGATCGCTTTGACCGCGGCGGCCAGCAGGGCGGCGGTGTCCGGGAGGCGGACCTCGCCGGGCGGATCAGCGGACGGCATGTCGGCCAACGCTACCCCGCCCGCGGTGGCGATGCGGCCTCACGGCTCCAGCCGGCCGGTGAGCCGGGCCACGGCGGGAGGCCGGAAGCGGGGGAAACCGGCCGCCCACTCCAGGGCCGTCTGGTGCCTCACCGTGTCGCCGGCCAGGGCGGCGACGGCCGGCGCAGGCGGCCGGTCGGTGCGTTTGCGCAGCTCCTGCCACTGCTCCAGGGCCAGCATGAGGAAACGCGGCGTCGTCGCGCCGGCCAGGTGCTCCAGATCGCCGACGGCGGCTTCGGCCAGGTCCAGGCCGTACAGCTTGGGCAGCGTGCTCAGCGGGGCGATGCGCACCGGCTGTTCGGTGGTCAAGACGACGGTGCGCAAGGTGGGGTGGCCGGTCAGCGGTGTCAGGTCCACCGTGTCCACCCTCAGCTCAAGGTTCTCCACCGGCAGTTCCCGCAGCACGCTCAGGTCGGGGTTCCGGCAGGTCAGGGTGATGTCGCGGAGCCGGGGCGCGTTGCGCAGCGGGCGCAGGTCCAGCTCGGTGCCGTGCAGGACGATGAGCCGCTGCACCTCCGGGCCGACCGAGGCCAGGGTCGCTCGGCGGGCGTCGATGCGGCGTTGCCAGGCGTAGCGGTCGGCCGGCTGCTCCCATTCGGGCCCGAACAGCTCTACGTAGTCCTCCTCCGGGGCCTCATAGTCACCTCGTTTGAGCGTTTTCAGCTCCATGCGCAGCAGGCCGGTGACCGAGTCGGCCCGGTACAGGGCGCCGTCGTCGTAGTCGCGGCCCATCTCGATGACCTGTCCCGGCCTGCCCCCCGGACCCGGGGCCATGTCGACGGCCAGGTAGTTGCCGCCGCCGTCGTGCGCGAACGGGATCCAGCCGAGGTGCCCGGTCACCCGGCGCACCCTTCGCAGCGGGTCGGTCTCCAAGACGGTGTGGTTCCAGCCCGTCTCCCAGCCCGGCCGGTTGTACCGGCCGTCTTCCAGCCGGCCCCCGGAGCCTTCGGGACCGACCAGCTCGCTCAAAGACAGCCACTCATAGTCGTCGAATGTCAGCGGACCGCCGTCGCTCACCCGGTAGAGCGCCAGCAGGTCGGCCGGCAGGGGCACCGGGGACCGTTGCTGCAGCAGCTCCAGCATGGCGGTGGAGGCGGGCGGGCGCGGCGGCTCGGTGCGGCCGAGGATCTCGTACTTGATCCGCATGACCTCGCGCAGCAGATGGACGGCCTCCTGCGGGTCCCCGGCGGGGGAGGCGTCGGCCGGACCGTCCTCCTCATCGCCGGGCTGCAAAGGATCGGCGCCGGGGTCGAGGAGATACAGGTGGCTGCGAAAGCCGGAGAACGGGCCGTGCTCGCCGGGCCAGATGACGAGCGCCTGGTAGTCGCCGGAGGACTGCACGGTCAGGTCCACGTGCGCCTGCCCGGCGCCGCCGCGCCGGCAGAGGGAGTGGAACGGGTCGAGGGGCAGGTCGAACAGACGGTCGTTCACCGGGCCCTCCGGACGGTGGTAAACCAGCCGCCGGCTCACCGAGATGGGCGTCACGACGCAGCTCAGGGTCGCGGACAGCCAGCCGGAGGGAGCCTCCCGGTACACGGCCGCCGCCACCGACCGCAAATGCTCGGCTGCCGGCGGATCCAGTTCACTCGCCATCGAGGACCTTTTCCCGTTCACGCATCGTAGTCACCGTAAGACCAAGAATCTCACAACATGAGCCATGGGCGAGTGAGGACGTCTGTGATGTGAGGCGCGGGCACGGCCGGTCTCCAAATCCGCACTATCGCGACCATTGCTGCTTTAAGCTGCGAAAACCCTCTGGATGGAAGGAGCTTGAGTGGCCCGGTTCGCCCCCCTCGCCCCGCTGCCGGGGCCCGCCCGCTGGGCCGTGCGCGTCCTGGCGGTCCTGCTGGTGCTCGTGCTGCTGCTCACCGCGTGGACGGTGTGGACGGTGCGGCGCTCATTCCCCCGGATGGACGGGGAGATCAGGCTGCCGGGCCTGCGCGCCGCCGTCACCGTCTATCGGGATAAATGGGGTATTCCGCACATCTATGCGGATACCGGTGAGGATCTGATGCGCGCCCAGGGTTATGTGCACGCCCAAGACCGTTTCTGGGAGATGGATTTCCGCCGGCACATCACCTCCGGGCGCCTGTCGGAACTGTTCGGCGAGACCACCGTCGACACCGACAAGTTCGTGCGGACGCTGGGATGGCGGCGAGTGGCCGAACAGGAACTCGCCCTGCTGTCGCCCCGGACCAGGCGCTACCTGGAGGCCTACGCCCAAGGCGTCAACGCCTGGCTGAGAGAGCACCCCGACACCGCCACGCAGAGCCTGGAATACGCCGTCTTGGGCTTTCAGCGCTCCGGCTACACCCCCGAGCCGTGGACCCCGGCCGACTCGGTGGCCTGGCTGAAGGCGATGGCCTGGGACCTGCGCTCCAACCTGGAAGAGGAACTGGAACGCGCCCTGGCCGCCACCAAGGTCCCCAAGTCCCGGGTCGAGCAGCTCTTCCCGGACTACGACCACGACCGCTTCCCGGTCATCGTCGCAGGCGGCGAGGTCGAAGACGGCGAGTTCCGCCCCTCGGGCGACGCCGCGCCGGCCGCCTCCCCCCGCGCCCGCGCCACCGTCCCCGCCCTGGAGAACGCTCCGCGGGAAGCTTCAGGTGATGAGACGCCCGGGGCGGACGCGGCGCCGGCGCTGGAGCGTCTGGCAAGGGCGCTGCGCGCGATGCCGTCCCTGATGGGCAACGGGGCGCCGGGCATCGGCTCCAACTCCTGGGTGGTCGCCGGCAGCCGCACCACCACCGGCAAGCCGCTGCTGGCCAACGACCCGCACCTGGCACCGCACATGCCGTCCATCTGGTACCAGGCGGGGCTGCACTGCCGGCGGATCACCGAAGAGTGCCCCCTGGACGTCACCGGCTTCACCTTCTCCGGCACCCCCGGCGTGATCATCGGGCACAACGACCGGATCGCCTGGGGCTTCACCAACTTGGGACCGGACGTCGCCGACCTGTACCTGGAGAAGATCACCGGCGACGCCTACGAGTACAAGGGCTCCCGGGAGCCGCTGCAGACCCGCGTCGAGGAGATCAAGGTCGCCGGCTCCGACCCGGTGCGGATCACCGTCCGCGCCACCCGGCACGGCCCGATCGTCTCCGACGTCATGGACATCGAACCCATCGCCGGGGAGGGGACGGCCGTGGCGCTGCGCTGGGTGGCGCTGGAGCCCCGCCCGACCGCCGACGCCATCGTGGCGATGAACTCCGCCCGCAACTGGGAGGAGTTCCGCGAGGCGGCCAGGTTCTTCGACGTGCCCGCGCAGAACCTCGTCTACGCCGACGTGGACGGCAACATCGGCTACCAGGCGCCCGGCCGCATCCCGATCCGCGCCAAGGGCGATGGAACCTGGCCGGTGCCCGGCTGGACCGGGGAGTACGAATGGACCGGCTACATCGACTTCGATGAACTGCCCAGCGTCTACAACCCCCGCTCCGGGTACATCGTCACCGCCAACAACGCCGTCATCGGCTCTCAGTACCGGCACCTGCTCACCAAGGACTGGGCCTACGGGTACCGCGCCGCCCGCATCCAGCAGCTGATCACCGCCGCTCCGAAGGTGGACCAGGCCGCCATGAGCCGCATCCAAAAAGACGGCTACGACGGCTTCGCGGCCGTGCTGGTGCCGCACCTGCTGCGCGTGGGCGGCCCCGATGTGGAACTGCTGCGCGGCTGGGACTTCCAGCACTCGCGCGACTCGGCTCCCGCCGCCTACTTCAACGCCATCTGGCGTCACCTGCTCATCGGCACCTTCAACGACGAGCTGCCCGAGCAGGCCCGCCCCTCCGGCGGGGAACGCTGGTCGGAGGTCGTCCGCCTGCTGCTGGACCGCCCCGACGACCCCTGGTGGGACGATGTGCGCACCGCCGGCGTCAAGGAGACCCGCGACGACGTCCTGCGCCGGGCCGTCCGCGCCGCGCACACCGAGCTGACCGGCAGGCTCGGCGACGACCCGCGCCGCTGGCGGTGGGGCGACCTGCACACGCTCAAGCTCACCAACGACACCTTCGGCACCTCCGGGATCGCCCCCATCGAGTGGCTGTTCAACCGCGGGCCGCTCAAGCCGTCCGGCACCGAGAGCAGCGTCGACTCCACCGGGTGGGACGCCCAGGAGGGCTATGAGGTCACCTCGGTGCCGTCCATGCGGATGGTCGTCGACCTGGGCGACCTGGACCGCTCCCGCTGGATCAACCTGACCGGCGCCTCCGGGCACGCCTTCCACGCCAACTACCACGACCAGGCCCGGCTGTGGGCCGACGGCCGGACCATCCCCATGTACTCGCGCCCGGACTCGGTGCGCCGCGCCGCCGAGCACACCCTCACTCTCACTCCCTGACCGGCGGACGGGCCTTCGCCGCGGCGCGGGGCGCCCGGCCGTTCCCCGAGCGGCCGGGCACCCCGCGCCCAAGGCGTGAACGGTTATCCACATTTTCAAGTGATCTCCCGGCCGTGGCCGCCCGCCTGACAGGCTCGAGGGCATGAAAGAGCCCATGGCCCGCACCGACCGGCCCGCGTTGAAGATCCGGTCACCGCACGATGCGGTGTCCGTCGTGCCCTACCTGCTCGGCTTCCATCCCGCCGACAGCCTGGTCGCCATCGGTTTCGACGGCCCCGCCGGCACGTGCGCGATGCGGTTCGACTTACCGCGGTCCGGTGCCGCCGAACTGCGCGAGGGACTGGCCGAACGCGCCGGCCTGCTGCTGTCCCGCAACGGCTTCCGGCAGGTCCTGCTGATCGGATACGGCCCCGCCGAACGCGTCACACCCGTCATCGACGCCTCCCGGCGGGCCCTCGCCGAGCGCGGCATCACCGTCAAGGAGGCCTTGCGCGTCGCCGATGGACGCTGGTGGTCGTACCTGTGCCGGGACCCCGGCTGCTGCCCGCCGGAGGGCACCGCCTACGACATCTCCGCCAGCGTGATCGCGGCCGAGGCCACCTTCGCCGGGCATGTGGCCTACGCCGACCGGTCCGAGCTGCAACGCACCATCGCCCCCCTCACCGGTCCCGCCCGGCAGGCCATGCGCCGGGCCACCGACCGGGCTGAAGAACGCCTGCTGTCGTGGGCCGCCGCCGGCCATTCGCCGGAGCGGATCCGCGCCCGGATGGTCGAGGAGGCCGTCCCGCTGCTGGCCGACCTGACCTCCCGCGCCGGCCCGCCGTCCGACGAGGAGATCGCCTGGCTGGGCGTCCTCCTCACCAATTTGCGGGTGCGCGATGAGGCCTGGGTCCGCATGGACCTGGACGATCCCGCCTCGGTCATCGCGTTCTGGAGCGACGTGCTGCGCCGCGTCGAGACCCCCTACGCCGCGGCCCCGGCGTGCCTGCTGGCCTACGCCGCCTACACCACCGGCGACGGCGGCCTGGCCAACATCGCGCTCGACCGCGCGATGGAGGCCGACCCGGCCTATTCCCTGGCACTCGTCCTGCGCGAAGTCATCGACTCCGCCATCCCCCCATCGAAGGCCCGCCTGAAGATGACCCCTGAGGAACTCGCCGCCGCCTACGCGGAACAGGAGAAGAACGCCGCCTTGAACGGAGAGCGCGGGAAACCTCAACCCTCCGGACGCGACGGCACTGCCGGGCGCGGCGCAGGCCCGCCGCCCTGAAAGGCCCTCGGTGGTCTTGCGGTCTTCCGGCCGCAAGACCACCGAAGGCATGCCGGCGGTGCGCCTTTCACTACGTGACCTGAGGCTCCGGGGCGGGTTTCGGTGGTGCTCGGTGCCGGGCCGAAACGCGCCGCGGGCCGCCGGAACGGCGGATCACCTGTTCGGACCTGCTATTGCCCCGCTCGCTTCGGCCCGTCCGATCCCGGGTCCTTCCCGGGCTCTGGCAGGTCTCTCGGCGGGGAGACGGCCGGTCAAGAGGAGACGGCTTCGCCGGGAGAGCCAGGGTCGAGACGGCGGTGGCGGTTGCGTTCGTTCCAGGCGCGCATGCGCGGCGGGTAGCCGACCAGCTGGGCGTCGTAGACGGGCAGGCCCAGATCACGGGCCACCTTGTGGATCACCTGGGGGGCGCCGACCCGGCGGCGGATCCACTCCCCGTCGGAGGCGACGGCGACCGCGGTGGTGTCGGTGGCGAAGGTCTGGGGCTCGACGTAGAACTCCACGCCCTGGCGGCTGCGGGCAAAGGCGATCAGCGCCTCGATGTCGGCGTTGGTCGCCTCCCGGTCCAGCCTGGTGATCCTGTTCCCGCGCCACTTGCGGATTCCGAATCGGTCCCGGAACCTCATCCGCCTGCCCTGCCATTCGGTGTTCGTGGCGCTCCGGCCCCCGCGGAGCGTGCCCCTTGCCTGCTGGGTCGATGCTGGTTGAAAGGACAACGGCCGGTGCGTTCGAGCGGTTCCCCAAGCCCGCCCCGGCGTCGCATCCGGACCGGACCAGCCGTCCTCGCCCTGGGCATCTCTGCAGAGCCCCGCATGGGAAACAGCGCCTTTGGGCCCGGGACGCCCGGCGCGGCGATCCCCTGAGCGCGGCGGAGCGGGAGACCAGGGTAAAGCCAGGGGCTTCCCCGATATTCGCCGACGCGGGACGGAACCGAGCATGGAGGCATGAACGGCGGTGGATACACGACGACGGCGCTGAGGGTTTCGGACGCCGAGAGAGAACCGGTGCTCGAACGGCTCAAAGACGCCTATGCCGAAGGACGGCTGGATCACGCGGAATTCGAGCTGCGGATGCATCTGGCGATGACCGCCAAGACCCGCGCCGACCTGGCGGCGGTGATGGCGGGCCTGGAACGGCCGGTGCCGGAGCCCGCCTCCGGCGGCGTCCCCGGCAAGACGGCGCCCGGCCCGCCGGACGGGCGGCAGCGGCTGCTGGCCGCCCTGGCGCACGGGTCGGGCGCGGTACCGCTGATCATCCCGCCTTTGGCGGTCATGCTGCTCGCCGGAGCCGGCGCGCCGTATGCGCGGCGCCAGGCGGCCGAGGCGGTGAACTTCCAGCTGACGCTGCTGCTGGTGACGATCGTGACGTTCGGGCTGGGCGGCATCGTCTACACCGTCTCCTGGGTGGTCGCCCTGGTCGCCGCCGTGGCCGCGCTCGGCGGCCTGGACTTCCGCTACCCCTGGATCTTGAGGCTGCTCCGGGCGTGACCCCCGCGCGGGGCGGGGCTCAAGAGCCGGTGGGAGGGTCCAGGGCGGGCAGGCCGTCGATGCTGGTGGTGTTCTTCTCGCGGCGGTAGGCGGCGAAGTCCTCCGGGCTCTTGCGCCGTGACCAGTCTTTGAGATGCTCGCGGTCGCCGGCGAAGTCCATGTAGGGGACGCCGTAGCCGCAGGAGTCGGCGATGCGGTGCACGTCCACCACGATGATCGACCGCGCGCCCGGGATGTCGGAGGGGAAGAAGGACACCAGCGCGGGCCACTCGGCGGAGCCGGGGGTGACGACACGGCCGGTGCCGTACAGGCGCAGGATCTTCGGGGTGCGCTCAAAGGAGCAGAACATCACGGTGATCCGGCCGTTCTGCCGCAGGTGCGCGATGGTCTCCGCGCCGGAGCCGTGCATGTCCAGGTAGGCGACGGTGCGGTCGTCGATGACGGCGAAGGTGTCGCGGTATCCCTTGGGGGACACATTGATGTGACCGCCCTCCAGCGGGGCGGTGGCGACGAAGAACAACGGCTGCCGGGCGATGAAGGCACGCAGACGGTCATCGAGGCCGTCGTAAAGCTTCCCCATGATGCTCCCTTGACGGGCAATCTGTGACGACCATAACGGGAGAGCGCCTGGAACGGGCATGGGATGATCGGTTTACTGGTCACGGGAAGGGGCGCGATGTCACAGCTGGCGGTCACAGACCACCACGAGCGAGCGGTCGAGGCGCTGCGCAGGTCGTATGCGGCGATCCCGCCGGGCACACCGGTCCGCTTGGCCAAGCAGACCTCCAACCTGTTCCGCTTCCGCGAGCCGACGGCCGCGCCCGGCCTGGACGTGTCCGGCTTCAACCGGGTGCTGGCGGTGGACCCGGATGCGCGCACCGCCGACGTGCAGGGCATGACCACCTACGAGGACCTGGTCGACGCCACCCTGCCGCACGGGCTGATGCCGCTGGTGGTGCCCCAGCTCAAGACGATCACGCTGGGCGGGGCGGTGACCGGCCTGGGCATCGAGTCCACCTCCTTCCGCAACGGCCTGCCGCACGAGTCGGTGCTGGAGATGCAGATCATCACCGGCGCCGGCGAAGTGGTCACCGCCACCCCGGACGGGGAGCACTCCGACCTGTTCTGGGGCTTCCCCAACTCCTACGGGACGCTGGGGTACGCCCTGAAGCTGAAGATCGAACTGGAGCCGGTCAAGCCGTACGTCCGGCTGCGGCACCTGCGCTTCGACGACGCCGGCGAGTGCGCCGCCAAGCTCGCCGAGCTGAGCGAAAGCCGCGAGCACGAGGGCGATGAGGTGCACTTTTTGGACGGCACCTTCTTCGGGCCGCGCGAGATGTACCTGACGCTCGGCACGTTCACCGACACCGCCCCCTATGTGTCGGACTACACCGGGCAGCACATCTACTACCGGTCGATCCAGCAGCGGTCGATCGACTTTTTGACCATCCGCGACTACCTGTGGCGCTGGGACACCGACTGGTTCTGGTGCTCGCGCGCCCTGGGCGTGCAGAACCCGCTGATCCGGCGGGTGTGGCCGAAGAGCGCCAAGCGGTCGGATGTGTACCGCAAGCTGGTGGCCTACGAAAAGCGCTACCAGTTCAAGGCGCGCATCGACCGGTGGACGGGCAAGCCGCCGCGCGAGGACGTCATCCAGGACATCGAGGTGCCGGCAGAACGCCTGCCGGAGTTCCTGGAGTTCTTCCACGACAAGATCGGGATGAGCCCGGTGTGGCTGTGCCCGCTGCGGGCGCGCCACCGCTGGCCGCTGTACCCGCTCAAGCCCGGCGTCACCTACGTCAACGCCGGCTTCTGGGGGACGGTGCCGCTGCAGCCGGGGCAGATGCCCGAGTACCACAACCGGCTGATCGAACGGAAGGTCGCCCAACTGGACGGCCACAAGTCTCTGTACTCGACGGCGTTCTACTCGCGTGAGGAGTTCTGGCGGCACTACGACGGGGAAACCTACCGGCGTCTGAAGGACACCTACGACCCCGACGCGCGCCTGCTCGACCTCTACGACAAGTGCGTGCGGGGACGCTGACCGGGGCGGCGGCGATGAAGACCCGCGGGGCGGGACGGACAGGAGGGAAGCGATGACGCTGGCCAAGGTCTTCGAGGAGCTGGTCGGGGCGGACGCCCCTGTGGAGCTCACCGCCTACGACGGATCGAGAGCCGGACGCCTGGGCAGTGATCTGCGGGTCCACGTGAAGTCGCCGTACGCGGTGTCCTACCTGGTGCACTCGCCGAGCGCGCTCGGGCTGGCCCGCGCGTACGTGGCCGGGCACCTGGACGCCTACGGCGACATGTACACGCTGCTGCGGGAGATGACGCAGCTGACCGAGGCGCTGACGCCCAAGGCCCGGCTGCGGCTGCTGGCCGGTGTCCTGCAGGATCCGCTGCTGCGCGCGGCGGCCAGCCGCCGTCTGCCGCCCCCGCCGCAGGAGGTGCGGACCGGCCGCACCTCCTGGTTCCGGCACACCAAGCGGCGGGACGCCAAGGCCATCTCCCACCACTACGACGTGTCCAACACCTTCTATGAGTGGGTGCTGGGCCCGTCGATGACCTACACCTGCGCCTGTTTCCCCACCGAGGACGCCACCTTGGAGGAGGCGCAGTTCCACAAGCACGACCTGGTCGCCAAGAAGCTCGGGCTGCGGCCGGGCATGCGGCTGCTGGACGTGGGCTGCGGCTGGGGCGGCATGGTGATGCACGCCGCCAAGCACTACGGGGTGCGGGCGCTGGGCGTCACGCTGTCCAAGCAGCAGGCCGAGTGGGCGCAGAAGGCCATCGCCGAGGCGGGCCTGAGCGACCTGGCCGAGGTCCGCCACCAGGACTACCGGGACGTCACCGAGGGCGACTTCGACGCCATCAGCTCGATCGGCCTCACCGAGCACATCGGCAAGGCCAACCTGCCGTCCTACTTCGGCTTCCTGTACGGCAAGCTCAAGCCGGGCGGGCGGCTGCTCAACCACTGCATCACCCGGCCCGACAACACCCAGCCGGCCATGAAGAAGGACGGGTTCATCAACCGGTACGTCTTCCCCGACGGGGAGCTGGAGGGGCCCGGCTACCTGCAGACCCAGATGAACGACGCCGGTTTTGAGATCCGCCACCAGGAGAACCTGCGCGAGCACTACGCCCGCACCCTGGCCGGATGGTGCCGCAACCTCGATGAGCACTGGGACGAGGCGGTGGCCGAGGTCGGCGAGGGCACCGCGCGGGTGTGGCGGCTGTACATGGCCGGCAGCCGGCTCGGTTTCGAGCTCAACTGGATCCAGCTGCACCAGATCCTGGGCGTCAAGCTCGGCGAGCGCGGCGAGTCCCGCATGCCGTTGCGGCCCGACTGGGGCGTGTGACGGAATCGCGCTCCCGGCCGCCTGCATACGGGACGGCGCCGTGGCCTGCGGATGTCGGCGGAGCCGCCGTCTCGGGGCTTTGGCGGCCGGGTGCTGAAGGCCTCGGTGGGCCCGTGCGTCCCGGGACGCACGGGCCCACCGCCGGAGAGAAAGCCGGTGCGCTCGTCCTCCCGGAGGATCTCGGCGGAGCGCACCGGCCTCCGCGACCGGAGGGAATGACGAGATCCCCGGGACGCCGGCTTTGCTGAGCGGCCCGGCAAGGGGAGCGCGGCCGGACGGCGAGCGCTAATTCTGCTTGCCCGGATTTCCGCCGGCCGGGTTGCCGTTTCCCGGCTTCCCGCTTCTTGCACTGCCATTGCCGGCGTTGCCGTTGCCCGGGGCGCCCTTTCCTGACTCGGCCTTGCCCTTCCCCCGGCCGGGGTTGTTCTCAGGCCCTTTGCGGTTCGCGCCGTCGTCCTTGCCGGCGTTGTTCTTTCCGGCGGGGCCGGAAGGGGCGGAGGGCTTCAGCGCGAGCCGGCAGTAGCGGTCCACGTCACCGCCTGTTCGCGCGGACAGCGCGGCGAAGGCGGGGGAGCGGCGCGCGGCCTGCGGGTTGACCTTGGCGGCGCTGGTGTAGGCCCGGCACAGCCGCACCGTCTCAGGCGCGGCCGTCCCCGCGGCGGACGGCGCGGCCGAAGGGTCGGCCGAAACGGAGGGGGCCGTGGCGCTCTGGGACGGTGCGGCATGGATGCGGGGAGGGCCTGCGGGCGGCTCCCCCCGCCCGCCCGGTGACGGCATGCCGAGGACCGCGGGCAGGAAGACCGGCAGCACCGTGATCACCAGCGCCGCCGAGGCGAGCAGCAGCGGGGTGTGGCGGGCCGCGGCGCGGGCGGGGCGCGGCCCGCGGGCCCGTGCCCGGAAGGCCGCCACGGCGGCCTCCTCGCCGGCCAGTTCCGCCTCCGTGCCGGGCGCCGCGGCGGCCTGCAGCAGCCGGACCAGCGGGTCCGCCGACTCGGGGGCCGGTGACCGCGGACACGCCGAGGCGGCCTTGAGCATCCGCTCGGCGCTCTCGTGGTCGATCCGACGGTCGTCTGCGTTCATCTCATTCCCTCTGCCTCCACGGCCGGTGCGCATCACGGCTGCGGCGCGCCCGCCGCTTGCCGCCCGGAGCGCTCCCGGCCGAGGATCTCCGCGAGCCTGCGCAGCCCCCGGTGGGCGGAGGTGCGGACGGTGCCCGCCCGTTTGCCCAGCACCCGGCCCGCCGCCTTGGCGTCCAGGCCCACGACCACCCGCAGCAGCACCGCCTCGGCCTGGTCGCGCGGCAGTTGCGCGATGAGCGTGATGGCCGTCTCGGTGGACAGCCGCTCCAGCGCGTCGGTCTCGGCGTCGCGCACGCCGGCCGTCTCGGGGAGCTCCTCCACCGGCAGGCTCGTGCCGGGGCGGCGGCCGATCCTGCGCAGGTGATCGATGGCGCGGTTGCGGGCGATACGAGTGCACCAGCCGCGGAACCGGTCGTAGTCGCCGCGGAAGCCCTTCAGGTCCCTGGCGATCTGCAGCCAGGTGTCGGAGGCGACGTCGTCGGCGTCGGGACCGACCAGGATGCGCAGGTAGCGGAGCAGCCTGGGCTGGATGTCCCGGTAAAGCATCCGGAACGCCGTCTCATCTCCGTCGAGCGCCGCCTGCAGGGCCTCCTCGAGCTCCGCCTCTCCCGCCGCCTGGCCCCCCGGTTCTTCGGACAGGAGCGGACGCCCTTGGGAAGGCTCGGCCACAGGAAAGCGTTCCCGCGCGCCGTCCATGCGTAGATGATGCAGGGAACGGGGGTGTTGTAAGTGACGATTCAACGGATCAACCCGGATTATGTGTCCTTTTAATGGTGATTGATGCAGTATTTTCGGTTTATGTGATCTTGTGGGGTGTGCTCCGCCTGCGATGGCGCTCGGCGGGCCGCGGCCTCCGAACGCGGCGATCCTGCGATCGCATCCTGCGGAAACGGCTTTTCCGGGACTTCATTTCCGCAGGCCCGAAAGGGTGCGGCAACGGGACGGGGCAAGCGGCGGGCTTCCTTCCCCGGCATCTGGAATGGCGGGGGGATTTGAGTTCCCCGCCGGCGGCGGGGCGCCCGTGAACGCGGACGGGAGCGCGGGACGAACTTTTTCAACACATGATCTTGGGTGCCGGAGGCAGGAGCCCTGACGGTCATGACATTGCAGGTCACGGCATCGCCCTGACTCCAAGGCTCCGTACCCCTTGCGGGAACGCCGTGTTGAAAAGGGGTCAATGCGAGCCGGGACGGCGGGAACGCCCACCCCGGGCGGGCCTTCGGAGGCGCGGTCGCCGCAGAGCTGAGCCCGCCGTCGTGATGGCGGCGGGCTCGCGGCATCGCGGACGGCTCAGTGCGGGGTGAAGACCTTCTCGACGAACTCGGCGAGCTGGTCTTCGGGGAGTTTCTGGGCGAGGTCGGCCTCACTGATCATGCCGACCAGCCGCTTGTTCTCGATGACCGGAAGGCGCTTGATGCGGTGCCGGGTCATCTGGCGCACCGCCTCGGAGATGTCGGCGTCGGCGTCGATCCACTGCGGCGTGCCCTGGGCCAGCTCACTGGCGGTGACCTTGGACGGGTCGTGGCCGGCGGCGATGCACTTCACCACGATGTCGCGGTCGGTGATGATGCCCTGCAGCCGGTCGTCGTCGCCGCAGATCGGCAGGGCGCCCACGTCCAGCTCCCGCATCATCTGAGCGGCCCGGTCCAGCGTCTCGTGCGCGGGTATGCACTGCACACCCGCGTGCATGACGTCACGTGCCTTGGTCATATGAATCCCCCTTGTCACAGTGCGGCCGCGGTTGCGGCGCCTTGGACGTTCTCGTCGCGGCAGTCCTGATGCCCGGTTTGGGGGGATTCAAGCCTGCTGGTGTCGCCCGCCGCCGGGAAGGCGGTGGCCGTCCGCGCGCAGGACGGCCACCGCCTTCGCCGCCTACAGCCGGTTGCTGGCCTCCGACAGGACCGCGCGCAGGATCTGCTCCATCTCCTCGAAGTGGGAGCGGTCGCAGATCAGCGGCGGGGCGAGCTGGACGACCGGGTCGCCGCGGTCGTCGGCCCGGCAGTACAGCCCGGCCTCGAACAGCGCCTTGTCCACGAAGCCGCGCAGCAGCCGCTCGGACTCTTCGTCGGTGAAGCTCTCCTTGGTGGCCTTGTCCTTGACCAGCTCGATGCCGTAGAAGTAGCCGGCGCCGCGCACGTCCCCGACGATCGGCAGGTCCAGCAGCTTCTCCAGGGTGGAGCGGAAGAGGGCCTCGTTGCGCTGCACGTGGCCCAGCAGGTCCTCGCGTTCGAACAGGTCGAGGTTGGCCAGGGCCACTGCCGCCGACACCGGGTGCCCGCCGAAGGTGTAGCCGTGGGCGAACGTGGTGGTGCCCTTGCGGAACGGCTCGAACAGCCGGTCGGTCACCAGCATGCCGCCGAGCGGGGCGTAGCCGGAGGTGATGCCCTTGGCGAAGGTGATGATGTCGGGCTGGTAGTCATAGCGCTGCGCCCCGAACATGGTGCCCAGCCGCCCGTAGGCGCAGATCACCTCGTCGGAGACCAGCAGCACGTCGTAGCGGTCGCAGATCTCGCGGACCCGCTGGAAGTAGCCGGGCGGCGGGGGGAAGCAGCCGCCGGCGTTCTGCACCGGCTCCAGGAACACCGCCGCGACCGTGTCGGGGCCTTCGAAGAGAATCGCCTCTTCGATGCGGTCGGCGGCCCAGCGTCCGAACGCCTCGGGGTCGTCGCCGTGCACGGGGGCGCGGTAGATGTTGGTGTTGGGCACCCGGAACGCGCTGGGCACCAGCGGCTCGAACGGCGCCTTGATGGCGGGCAGCCCGGTCAGCGACAGCGCGCCCTGCGTGGTGCCGTGGTAGGCGATGGCCCGGCTGATCACCTTGTGCTTGGTGGGCTTGCCGGTGAGCTTGAAGTACTGCTTGGCCAGTTTCCAGGCGCTCTCCACCGCCTCGCCGCCGCCGGTGGTGAAGAAGACCCGGTTCAGCTCGCCGGGGGCCAGCGCCGCCAGCCGTTCGGCCAGCTCGATCGCCTTGGGGTGGGCGTAGGACCACAGGGGGAAGAAGGCCAGTTCGGCGGCCTGCTTGGCGGCGGCCTGCGCCAGTTCCTGGCGGCCGTGCCCCACCTGGGTGGTGAACAGGCCGGCCAGGCCGTCCAGGTAGCGCTTGCCCTTGTCGTCATAGACGTAGGGGCCGTCGCCGCGCACGATCACCGGGACCTCGCCGCCGTCGATGAGCGAGGAGTGCCGCGTGAAGTGCATCCACAGGTGATCGCGGGCTGCGCTCTGCAGGGGGTCCTGCGTGGGGTCCGTCATCACTCTTCCTCAGGCTGGTGCGGGCAGAGCAGGCAATCGCCACGCTGCGATTGATCCAGTTGTGCAGCTTGTCGATGGCAACTGATTCGCGTGACTTATGGGCTTTCAGCCACGATATTCGAAGTCGGAATCTTTGCCTAGTGTCCGGAAGGTCCGGATGTCTACCGAATGGCGCTCGGTCGGCGGTAACGTCGCGGTCGGTCCCTGATCACGCGAACGGAGACGGGCATGGACACGATCAAGGCGAACGGGCTGGAGTTCGGCTACCTGGCGCAGGGCCCCGCCGACGGGCCGCTGGCGCTGTGCCTGCACGGCTTCCCCGACTCCGCGCACACCTGGCGGCACCTGCTGCCGGCGCTGGCCGCCGCCGGCTACCGCGCGGTCGCCCCGTTCATGCGCGGTTACGCCCCCACATCGGTGCCGGCGGACGGCGCCTACCAGACCGGGGCGCTGGGGGCGGACGCCAACGCCCTGCACGAGGCGCTGGGCGGCGGCCCGGACGCGGTGCTGATCGGGCACGACTGGGGCGCCGCGGCGACCTATGCCGCGATCGCCCAGGCCCCCGAGCGCTGGCGGCGCGCGGTCACCCTGGCGCTGCCGCCCGTGCCCGCCCTGCTGGCCGGCTTTCTGACCTACGAGCAGCTCAAGCGCTCGTTCTACATCTTCGTGTTCCAGACGCCGCTGGCGGAGATGGCGCTGAACCGCTCGTTCGTCGAAGGGCTGTGGCGGGACTGGTCGCCCGGCTACGACGCCGCCGAGGACGTCGAGCACGTCATGGAGTGCCTGGCCACCCCCGACAACATCGCCGCCGCGATCGGCTACTACCGGGCCATGCTCGACCCGTCCCGCCACCTGCCGGCCTACGCCGCCGCCCAGGAGGCGGCCGAGCGGCGGGGGGAGCGGCCCATCCGTTATCTGCACGGCACCGGCGACGGCTGCCTGGGCGCCGACATCACCGGCGGCGCCGCGGGCGTCCTGCCCCACCTGCCGCCGGGCTCGCAGGTGGACTTCGTCGAGGGCGCCGGCCACTTCCTGCACCTGGAACGGCCGGATGAGGTGAACGCGCTGATCCTGGACTGGCTGAGCCGCTGAGGGCATCCGCCCGGCCGGAATGGTGATCGTTGTCGCCCCCGAAGGTTTCGGCGAGGGACTGGTGCAGGGGCGGTTTACTTTGGCAGGATGAATGTAAACCGAATGAGGTTCTAGTTCTAGGGATCACTCCATGATCGAGGCAGCCGAAATCAACCTCACCGACTGGGACTTCTGGAAGCGCCCCCGGCCGGAACGCTATGAGGCCTTCCGCGTCCTGCGCCGGCAGGAGACCCTCCCGCGCTTCCCGGAGCCCCAGGTCGCCGGCCTGCCCACCGGGCCGGGCTACTACGCGGTCACCCGGCACGCCGACGTGGTCGAGGCCTCCCGCCGGCCCAAGGACTTCTGCTCCGGGCAGGGCGCCATCAGCATCCCGGACATGCCGACCGAGCTCAACGAGTACTTCGGCTCCATGATCAACATGGACGACCCGCGGCACGCCCGGCTGCGCCGGATCGTCTCCCGGGCCTTCACCCCCCGGATGATCCAGCGCTTTGAGGACCACGTCGAGGACGTGGCCGCGCGGATCGTGGCGCGAGTCCGCGACGGCGGCACCGGCGAGTTCGTCTCCGACGTGGCCGCCCGGCTGCCGCTGACGATCATCTGCGAGCTGATGGGCATCCCCGACGCCCACTACCAGACCGTCCTGGACGCCAGCAACACCATCCTGGCCGGCGCCGACCCCGAGTACGTCGAGGACGTCACCGACTACGAGAAGATGGCCACGGGGCTGCTGAACGCCGGGCAGACCCTCATCAACATCATGGAGGAGCTGGCCCGCGACCGCCGCGCCAACCCCACCGACGACCTGACCTCCGCCCTGGTCAACGCCAACATCGACGGCGAGTCGCTGACCGACCAGGAGCTGGGCTCCTTCTTCATCCTGCTGGCGGTGGCCGGCAACGAGACCACCCGCAACGCCATCGCCCACGGCCTGCACCTGTTCACCACCCACCCCGACCAGCGCGCCCTGCTGGCCGAGGACTTCGAGGGCCGCATCGCCGGCGCGGTGGAGGAGATCGTCCGCTACGCCTCCCCGGTCATCTGGATGCGCCGCACCGCCACCTGCGACACCACCCTCAACGGGCACGAGATCAAGGCCGGCGACAAGCTGCTGCTGTACTACGCCTCGGCCAACCGCGACGAGACGGTCTTCGACGACCCCGACCGCTTCGACATCCTGCGCTCGCCCAACCCGCACGTGGGCTTCGGCGGCCCCGGCCCGCACTTCTGCCTGGGCGCCCACCTGGCCCGCCGCGAGGTCACCGTGATGTTCCGCGAGCTGTTCCGCCAGGTGCCGACCATCCGCGCGGCCGGCGAGCCGGAGTGGCTGCTGTCGAACTTCGTCAACGGCATCAAGCGCCTGCCCTACGAGATCTGACGCCCCGCCCCGCGGAAGGGGCGCCGACGACCGACAGGGCCCGCCCGGTGCCGACCGGGCGGGCCCTGTGGCCTTCGTCAGGCCGCGCTCAGCGCAGTTCGCGCTTGAGGATCTTGCCGGTGGCGGTCATCGGCAGCTCGTCGCGGAACTCCACGATGCGCGGGTACTTGTAGTTGGCCAGCTGCTCCTTGCTCCAGGCGATCAGCTCCTCCTCGGTGATCGTGGCGCCGGGGGTGCGGATCACGTACGCCTTGATCTCCTCGCCGTGGGAGTCGTGCGGCACGCCCACCACCGCGGCCAGCGAGACCTGCGGGTGGGTCATCAGGACCTCTTCGATCTCGCGCGGGTAGACGTTGTAACCGCCGCGGATGATCATGTCCTTGGAGCGGTCGATGATGTAGTAGTAGCCGTCCTCGTCGCGGCGGGCGATGTCACCGGTGCGGAACCAGCCGTCCTTGATCGCCCAGGCGGTGGCCTCCGGCCGCTTGTAGTAGCCCTTCATCACGTTCGGGCCGCGCACCGCGATCTCCCCGGGGCCCTCGCCCTCGATGGTCTTCCACTCGTCCTCGGAGTGGGGGTCGATGAGCTTCATCTCCACGCCCCACACCGGCAGCCCGATCGAGCCCGGCTTGGTGGGCCGGTCCGGACGGTTGAACGAGCACACCGGGGAGGTCTCCGACAGGCCGTAGCCCTCCAGGATGTCGACGCCGAACTTGTCCTTGATGCCCTTGAGGACCTCCATCGGCAGCGCCGCGCCGCCGGAGACCGCCACCCGCAGGTTCTCCCGGATGGCCGCCACGTCCTCCGGGGAGGTCTCGTCGGTCAGCAGCGCCCACCACATGGTCGGCACCCCGGCGAACTGGGTGACCTTCTCCTTGACCATCAGCTGGATGGCGCCCTTGGGCTCAAAGCGCGGCATCAGCACCAGCGTGGCCCGCCGGTAGAAGCCGACGTTCATCACGCAGGTCTGCCCGAAGATGTGGAACAGCGGCAGCGTCACCAAGAAGACGTCGTCCGGGGACCGCTCAAAGAGCGTGTCGGCCACCATCGTGTTGGTCAGCAGGTTGCTGTGGGTGAGCTCGGCGCCCTTGGGCTGGCCGGTGGTGCCGCTGGTGTAGAGCACCACGGCGGTGTCCTCGGGCTTGGTGACCACCGTCTCGAAGGTCTTGGGCTGGTCGCCGATGGCTGCCCAGAACAGCTCGGCCCCCTCGATGGGGGACTCGGTGACGTCCAGCCCGGTCGGCAGCAGGAAGAAGTGCTCGCAGGTGGGGACCTCGGCAAAGCCCGCCCAGCCCGTCTCGCCCAGCGGCAGCTCGGGGGTGCCCTGGAAGCAGAAGTAGGCCTTGGCCTCCGAGTCGGTCAGGTGGTAGGCGATCTCGCGCTGCTTGAGCAGCACGTTCAGCGGGACGACCACCGCCCCCGCCTTCAGCGCCCCGAAATAGATCATCGGGAAGTAGGGCAGGTTCGGCGAGGAGATGGCGATCTTGTCGCCCGGCTTGATCCCCCGGGAGACCAGCAGGTTCGCCACCTGGTTGGCGACCTGGTCGATGAACGAGTACGACAGCCGCATGTCCCCGAAGACCACGGCGTGGCGGTCCGGCGTCTCCCGCGCGGCGTCCTCGAGCAGAACCGACAGGTTGAGCATGGTACTCCTCGCGAAATGACCCACCAGGGGCCACGTAGGGGCAATCTGTGATGTGTGCTACTCATCCTGTCTCACTGATCCCCGCCCCCGCTAGCCACAAGTAACCACTTATGGGCGGATGAACAGCGTTCTCGCCGCGAGACCTTGCCGCTGCGCTAGTCTTGATGTATGCGAGTGCGCCTGCTTCTCGGCCCGTCGCGCTGACCCGATCGTCGGCGCGGCGTCCCCTCCTGCGTGAGGGGTCTCTTCATGTATGGGGCCCCGAGCCAAAGCAGATGCGAAGCCGCCGGCAAACCCGTACGGCACCTCGTACACCCGTTACCGAAAGACCGGAGTCGACGACCGTGAGCACCGACGAGAACACCCGCCAGGCGTCGGGGAGCACAGCCGGGGCGCAGCCCGCGGACTCCTACGACCCGCGGGCGGTGCAGGAGAAGTGGCAGGCCCGCTGGGCGGAGATGGACCCCTACCGGGCCGAGGAGTCCGACGACGACCCCCGCGAGCGGCGCTATGCCCTCGACATGTTCCCCTACCCCTCCGGTGACCTGCACATGGGGCACGCCGAGGCGTTCGCCATCGGCGACGTGGTCGCCCGCTACTGGTTCCAGCGCGGCTACAACGTGCTGCACCCCATCGGCTGGGACTCCTTCGGGCTGCCCGCCGAGAACGCCGCCATCAAGCGCAACGAGCACCCGGCCAAGTGGACCTACGCCAACATCGAGACGCAGGCCGCCTCGTTCCGCCGCTACGCCCCCTCCTTCGACTGGTCCCGTCGGCTGCACACCTCCGACCCCGAGTACTACAAGTGGACCCAGTGGCTGTTCCTGCGCTTCTATGAGCGGGGGCTGGCCTACCGCAAGGGCGGCCAGGTCAACTGGTGCCCCAACGACCAGACCGTGCTGGCCAACGAGCAGGTCGTCGGCGGGCACTGCGAGCGCTGCGGCGCCCTGGTCGAGCGGCGCACCCTGACCCAGTGGTACTTCCGCATCACCGAGTACGCCGACCGGCTGCTGGAGGACATGAAGCAGCTGGAGGGCAAGTGGCCCGAGCGGGTGCTGGTGATGCAGCGCAACTGGATCGGCCGCTCCACCGGCGCCGACGTCGACTTCGTCATCGAGGGCCGCAAGGAGCCCGTCACCGTCTTCACCACCCGCCCCGACACCCTGTACGGGGCCACCTTCTTCGTGGTCGCCGCCGACGCCCCGCTGGCCGATGAGATCTGCGCCCCCGAGCAGCGGGCCGAGTTCGAGGCCTACCGCGAGCAGGTCTCCCGCGAAAGCGAGATCGACCGGCTGTCGACCGAACGGGAGAAGACCGGCGTCTTCCTGGGCCGCTACGCCATCAACCCGGTCAACGGCGAACGCATCCCGATCTGGGCCTCCGACTACGTGCTGGCCGAGTACGGGCACGGGGCGATCATGGCCGTCCCCGCCCACGACCAGCGCGACCTGGACTTCGCCCGCAAGTTCGGCCTGCCGGTGCGCGTGGTGGTCGACACCGGCGAAGAGGACCCCGCCGTCACCGGCGTGGCCACCCCCGGCGACGGCCGGCTGATCAACTCCGGCCCGCTCAACGGGCTGAACAAAGCCGAGGCCATCAAGAAGATCATCCAGATCCTGGAAGAGAAGGGCCTGGGCAAGGCGGCGGTGAACTACCGGCTGCGCGACTGGCTGGTCTCCCGCCAGCGGTTCTGGGGCTGCCCCATCCCGATCATCCACTGCCCCTCCTGCGGCGAGGTGCCCGTCCCGGACGAGGACCTGCCGGTCACGCTGCCCGACAACCTGCGCGGCGCGGACCTGGCCCCCAAGGGCACCTCCCCGCTGGCCGCCGCCACCGACTGGGTCAACGTGTCCTGCCCCAAGTGCGGAGGCGCCGCCAAGCGCGACTCCGACACCATGGACACCTTCGTCGACTCCTCCTGGTACTACTTCCGGTACTGCTCGCCCGACTACACCGAAGGCCCCTTCGACGTCGAGCAGGTCCGCAAGTGGATGCCGGTCGACCAGTACACCGGCGGCGTCGAGCACGCCATCCTGCACCTGCTCTACAGCCGGTTCTTCACCAAGGTGCTGCATGACATGGGCATGGTGGACTTCACCGAGCCCTTCACCCGGCTGCTCAACCAGGGCCAGGTGATCCTGAACGGCAAGGCGATGTCCAAGTCCACCGGCAACCTGGTCGACCTGGGCGAGCAGATCGCCGAGCACGGCGTGGACGTGGTCCGGCTGGCCATGCTGTTCTCCGGCCCGCCCGAGGACGACATCGACTGGGCCGACGTCTCCCCGGGCGCCATGACCAAGTTCCTGGGCCGGGTGCACCGCATCGCCGCCGAGACCGCCGCCCCCGTCGGCGCCGACCCCGCCACCGGCGACGTCGCGCTGCGGCGGGTCACCCACCGGACCATCGACGAGGTCACCACCCTGGTCGAGGCCTACCGCTTCAACGTCGCCATCGCCCGGATCATGGAGCTGGTCTCGGCCACCCGCCGCGCCATCGACTCCGGCCCCGGCGCCGCCGACCCGGCCGTCCGGGAGGCCGCCGAGACCATCGCGGTGCTGCTGTCGCTGTTCGCCCCCTACACCGCCGAGGAGGCCTGGGAGCTGCTGGGCCGCCAGGCCCCGGTCGCCAAGGCCGGCTGGCCGAGCGCCGACCCGGCCCTGCTGGTGGAGGAGGAGGTCACCTGCGTGGTCCAGGTCGCCGGCAAGGTCCGCGACCGGCTGCAGGTCTCCCCGTCCATCTCCGAGGAGGAACTGGAGCGCCTGGCGCTGGCCTCCGAGAAGGTCACCGCGGCGCTGGGCGGCGCCGGCATCCGCAAGGTCATCGTCCGCGCCCCCAAGATCGTCAACATCGTCCCGGCCTGACGACGGACGGCCTGGGCGCCGCCTTCGGGCGGCGCCCAGGCCGTCTGAGCGTGTTACGCCGGTGGTGCGGCCCGGCGGTCAGATCTTGCGCAGCACGGCCACCACCCGGCCCAGGATGGTCGCCTCGTCGCCGGGGATGGGGTCGTAGGCCTTGTTCTGCGGCATCAGCCAGATGTGGCCTTCCTTGCGCTTGAACGTCTTGACGGTGGCCTCCCCGTCGATCATCGCCGCGACGATGTCGCCGTTTTCGGCCACCGGCTGCTGGCGGACCACCACCCAGTCGCCGTCGGCGATGGCCGCCTCGATCATCGAGTCGCCGGAGACCTGCAGCAGGAAGTGGGTGCCCTCGCCGACCAGCTGCCGGGGCAGCGCGAACACATCCTCCACGCTCTCTTCGGCCAGGATGGGGCCGCCGGCCGCGATCCGGCCGACCAGCGGCACCATGGCCGCCTTCGGCGCCGCCTCGGCCCCCTCGGCGGACGCCGCCGTGCCGGCCGCCCGCACCGGGGCGCCCTCCGGCATCCGCACCTCCACCGCGCGCGGCCGGTTCGGGTCGCGCCGCAGGTAGCCCTTGCGCTGCAGGGTGCGCAACTGGTGGGACACGCTGGAGGTGCTGGTCAGCCCCACCGCCTCACCGATCTCCCGCATCGAGGGGGGATAGCCGCGCCGCTGCACCGAATCCCGGATGACCTCCAGTACCATGCGTTGGCGCTGGGTGAGACCGCTGTCGTCCATCGGCCCGTCGGGCAGCTGCCGGACCTTGCTCATCGCTCGACCGCCTCCTGGCGCTGGACGTGGCGGCCTGACCGACGCGCCACTGGTACGGGACCCTCACTCCTTCGCTGTTATGGCACGTTAGCGCGGATCCCGCTGCTGATCAAACAACTGTTCGAAAAAAGTCGGCGTGTCCTCCTCGCCCCGCGCCGGGCCCATGCGATACAAATCGCACATCCGTTCGATCGAACTTTCATTCGAATCACTCGATCGGAGGCCAGCCGATGGCGAGCCCGTCCCCGACACCCCGCCCCCGCCGAGCCCTCCTCACCCGCAAGCACCTCACCCTCATTCCCTGCGGCACCGACGAGCTCCCACCCGAGCTTTTGACCTCCATCCGTCCGGACTCCCCAAAGCCGCGCCGACGAGGCGACGCCCTCCAGGCGCCGGGCCGTCAGAGCCCTCCCGGCCGCGGCCTGACCCGCGGCTCCTTTCGCCCCGACGTCCCGACGCGCCGAGAGCCGCCCGGCCGGAGCATCGCCCGCGGCGAGCCGGCCCGCCGGAACTCTCCCGGGGCGGACCCGGCTCACGGCCCATCCCGCCGCGGCGCGACGAGCCCCGGCCTGGCGCGCCGGCGGCCGTCCGGGCGAGACACCGCCCGCGGCGAGCCGGAACACGCCCCCGAACGCCGGCAGCCGTTCGAAGGGAAACCGGCCCGGGGCCTCCCGGACCCCGACCTGAGGCGCCCGCAGCCGCTCAGGCGGCGCGTCGCCCGTGACGGGACGGTGCATCGCGGCTCTCCCACGGGCGGCCCGTACCGCAGGCGCTCGCCCGCCCACGGCAGGGCGGGAGGCGCCCCGGCGGGCGGCCAGCCGTCCCGGGACAGAAGACGCCGGGACCCCGCCGCCGGTCCGGTGCGGCTGACCCGGCGCGGCAAGGGCGCGGTCACCCTCGCCGTGGCCGCCTTGACCCTGGGGGCGTTCTGGCTCGGCACCGAGCAGGGCGCCCGAGCCGACCACGTCACAGACCCCTCCCCGCACTCCCAGGCCGTCCCCGCGAACCACGGCCGAACCCCCTGAGACGGCCCCGCCCGCAAGAGCGGGCCTCCCGCTACCGCCTACCCGGCCCGCACGCCGACACGACACGCCGAGGCCGGCGGACATGGCCTCCTGTGATCAGCGCTACTGGCGCCCGCAGGCCGGTTCAGGTTGCGCAGCCCTCCGCCGAGCCCCTACGGTTGACCACAACATCTAGTAATTACACCGATGTGATTATCCACAGGTTGTGGTCACACGGCGGTCTGCCAGGGGAGGTCGACACAGGGTGCACTGCCCGTTCTGCCGCAACCCCGACAGCCGGGTGATCGACAGCAGGTCCGTCGAGGACGGCACGGCCATCCGGCGCCGCCGGTCCTGCCCCCAGTGCGGGAAGCGCTTCACCACCCAGGAGACCGTGCTCCAGATGGTGGCCAAGCGCAGCGGGGTCACCGAACCCTTCTCCCGGGAAAAGATCATCGCGGGGGTGCGCAGGGCCTGCCAGGGCCGGCCCGTGAGCGAGGACGCCCTGGCCAGGCTGGGCCACCAGGTGGAGGAGGCGATCCGGGCCACCGGGCTCGCCGAGATCCCCTCCCATGAGATCGGCCTGGCCATCTTGGGACCGCTGCGGGAACTCGACGAGGTCGCCTACCTGCGCTTCGCCTCCGTCTACCGGGGGTTTGAGTCGCTGGAGGACTTCGAGCGGGAAATCCAGTCGTTGCGCGCCGCCGCCAAGGAGCGGCGCGAGCAGCACGACGACTGAACCGGCCTCGGCCGGCGGATGAGCCGGCCTTCTGACAACGTTCATCCTGTTATGGGCTCCGCCATGGGCCTGGAGGGGGATAGAGTCATGACCGAAACGGTGAGCGGCTCGGCGCCCAGGCGCGGCAAGCGCAAAGGGCTCAAGATCGAGCGCATCTTCACCACTCCCGGCGTGCACCCGTACGACGAGGTCACCTGGGAACGCCGGGACGTCGTCATGACCAACTGGCGCGACGGCTCGATCAACTTCGAACAGCGCGGCGTGGAATTCCCCGACTTCTGGTCGGTCAACGCCGTCAACATCGTCACCTCCAAGTACTTCCGCGGAGCCGTCGGCACGCCCGAGCGCGAGTGGAGCCTCAAGCAGCTGGTCGACCGGGTCGTCAAGGTCTACGTCGACACCGGCAAGGCCCACGGCTACTTCGCCTCCGACGAAGACGCCGAGATCTTCGACCACGAGCTCAAATACGCCCTCATCCACCAGATCTTCAGCTTCAACTCGCCCGTCTGGTTCAACGTCGGCACCAAATCCCCCTGGCAGGTCAGCGCCTGCTTCATCCTGTCCGTGGACGACACCATGGAGTCGATCCTGGACTGGTACAAGGAAGAGGGGATCATCTTCAAAGGCGGCTCCGGCGCCGGCCTGAACCTCTCCCGCATCCGCTCCAGCAAGGAACTGCTGTCCTCCGGCGGCACCGCCAGCGGCCCGGTCTCCTTCATGCGCGGCGCCGACGCCTCCGCCGGCACCATCAAGTCCGGCGGCGCCACCCGCCGCGCCGCCAAGATGGTCGTCCTCGACGTCGACCACCCCGACATCGAGGAATTCATCTGGACCAAGGCCCGCGAAGAAGACAAGATCCGCGCGCTGCGGGACGCCGGCTTCGACATGGACCTGGGCGGCAAGGACATCACCAGCGTCCAGTACCAGAACGCCAACAACTCCGTCCGCGTCTCCGACGAATTCATGCGCGCCGTCGAAAACGACGAGGAATTCGGCTTGCGCGCCCGCCTCACCGGCGAGGTCATCGAGACCGTCAGGGCCCGCGACCTGTTCCGCGCCATGGCCCAGGCCGCCTGGGAATGCGCCGACCCGGGAATCCAGTACGACGACACCATCAACGACTGGCACACCAACCCCGAAACAGGGCGCATCACGGCAAGTAACCCTTGCTCGGAGTACATGAGCCTTGACAATTCCTCGTGCAACCTGGCATCCATCAACCTGCTGAAATTCCTGCGCGAGGACGACACCTTCGATATCACGCGGTTCGTCAAGCTCACCGAGCTGATCATCACCGCGATGGATATCTCCATCACCTTCGCCGACTTCCCGACCGAGAAGATCGCCGAGACCACCCGGGCCTACCGGCAGCTGGGCATCGGCTACGCCAACCTGGGCGCCTTGCTGATGGCCACCGGGCACGCCTACGACTCCGAGGGCGGGCGGTCGCTGGCGGCCGCGATCACCTCGCTGATGACCGCCACCGCCTACCGCCGCTCCGCCGAGCTGGCCGGCATCGTCGGCGCCTACGACGGGTACGCCCGCAACGCCGAGGCGCACAAGCGGGTGATGCGCAAGCACGCCGCCGCCAACGACCAGCTCCGCCCCCTGGAGGAGATGGACAAGGCCATTCACGCCGAGGCCACCAGGCAGTGGTCCCAGTGCCTGGCCCTCGGTGAGAAGAACGGCTACCGCAACGCCCAGGCCAGCCTGCTCGCGCCCACCGGCTGCCTGACCGGGGAGACCCTCGTCACCACCGACCGGGGACTGACCAGGCTGTCGGAGATCGGCGACGTCTACGGCGACCGGTGGCAGGACCTGGACATGACGGTTTCCACCGACGCCGGTCCCCGGCGGGCGACCAAGTTCTTCGTCAACGGCGAGGAGCCGACCCGGCTGATCCGCACCGAGGGCGGCTACACCATCCAGGGCACCCTCACCCACCGGGTCAAGGTCGTGGACGAGCGCTCCGGCGAGTGGGTGTGGAAGCGCCTGGCGGACATCGAGCCGGGGGACCTGGTGCCGATGCAGCTGGGCACGCTGGTCGGGGAGTCCCGCCGGGTGCCGCTGCCCGTCCTCGACCAGGCCTACTACACCGACGACCGGACGATCACGGTGCCGGATGCCGTCACCGAGGAGCTGGCCGAGCTGGTCGGGTACTTCATGGGGGACGGGAGCCTGCACGCCAAGGGCATCCGGCTGTGCGTCCCCGACACCGACCTCGACGTCGCCGACCGCCTCGGCATCCTGGCCAAGGAGCTGTTCAACCTGCAGCCGGTGGTGCGGCAGGCCGAGGGCTACCGGGAGCTGACGCTGCAGTCGGTGCGGCTGGCCCGCTGGTGGCGGGCGGCCGGTTTCGCCAAGGACCTGCCGGGCGTCGACCACGCCGGCAAGGGCTGGACGCCGCGGGTGCCCTCGGCGATCCTGGAGACCAACGACCCGGCGATCTACAGCGCGTTCCTGCGCGGCCTGTTCGAGGCGGACGGCACCGTGGCCGAAGGCGTGCCGAGCCTGTCGACCTCTTCGGAGTCCTTCGCCGGGGAGATCCGGACGCTGCTGCTGGCGCTGGGCATGGTCACCACCACCCGCCGGACCGCCAGCGGCTTCGGCGGCCCGGTCTTCCAGGTGCGGCTGCGCAACACCGATCACGCGCTGCGCTTTGAGGAGATCGTCGGCTTCATCGGCGAACGCAAGGCCAGGCTCGTGGTTCAGCTGGAGCCGGCCCGGTCGGCCAAGAAGGACTACGTCGTCCTGCCGCGCCCGGTCTGGGAAGAGCTGGTGCCGGCCGGGCACCGCTCGCGCGACGCGGTGCTGCAGTCGCTCAGGAAGACCGGCGGGGTCGCCCGGATGCTCGCCCAGGAAATCTTCCAGGAGACGCTCGACGAGCGGCTCCAGCACGCTCTGGGTTATGCGTTCGAGCGGGTCGCAGAAAATGCCGACGGCGGAATCCAGCCGACCTACGACCTGTCGGTTCCCGACAACGTCACTTACGTCGCCAACGGCATGGTGAGTCACAACACCATCGGCTTGATGATGGACTGTGACACCACCGGGATCGAGCCCGACCTGGCCTTGAAGAAATTCAAGAAGCTGGTCGGCGGCGGGTCGATGGAGATCGTCAACCACACCGTCCCGCGGGCGCTGCGCAAGCTGGGCTACCAGCAGGAGCAGGTGGAGGCCATCGTCGAATACATCTCCGAGCACGGGCACGTGGTGGACGCGCCCGGCCTGCGCCCCGAACACTATGAGGTGTTCGACTGCGCGATGGGCGAGCGGGCGATCAGCCCCATGGGCCACATCCGGATGATGGCCGCGGTCCAGCCGTTCCTGAGCGGGGCCATCAGCAAGACCGTGAACATGCCCGAGCACGCCACCGTCGAAGACATCGAGAAGGTGTACTTCGAGGGGTGGAAGATGGGCCTGAAGGCCCTGGCGATTTACCGGGACAACTGCAAGGTCGGGCAGCCGCTGTCGGCGGCCGGGAAAAAGAAGAAGGAAAAGGAGGAAGCCAAGGGCGAGGCGGCGCCGGTGCCCACGCGGCCGGTGCGGCGGCGGCTGCCCAAGCAGCGGCCGGCGACGGTGACGCGGTTCTCGGTGGCCGGGGCCGAGGGGTACATGACGGCCTCCACCTACCCCGACGACGGGTTGGGGGAGGTGTTCCTCAAGCTCGGCAAGCAGGGGTCGACGCTGGCCGGGGTGATGGACGCCTTCTCGATGGCGATCTCCATCAGCCTCCAGTACGGGGTGCCGCTGGAGACGTGGGTGGAGAAGTTCACCAACATGCGCTTTGAGCCGGCCGGGATGACCGACGACCCCGACATCCGGATGGCCACGTCGGTGATGGACTACATCTTCCGGCGGCTGGCGCTGGACCACCTGCCGTACGAGAAGCGGGCCGAGCTGGGCATCTTCACCGCCGAGGAGCGGGCGATGCAGGCCAACGGGGAGGACCCGGCCACGCTGCACACCGACGAGCAGGTGGCGCGGGAGACGCTGGCGCAGAGCGCCGAGATCGACCGGCCGCACGCTCCGGCGGGACGGCCCGCCGAGCCGCAGAGCCCGTCGGCGAACGTGATCGAAAGCCGGCAGGGCCGCACCGCCGAGGACGCGCCGCTGTGCATGACCTGCGGGACGAAGATGCGTCCGGCCGGCAGCTGCTACGTGTGCGAAGGCTGCGGCTCCACCAGCGGCTGCAGCTGAGCGGTTCTGCGCGGTGGCGAACGCACCGGGGGCGGGATGCCCGGCATCCCGCCCCCGGTGCGTCGCCGGTTCCGGCCACCGGCGGCGTGGGCGTGGGACGGCGGGGTAGGAGTGGTCGACATGACCGTTCCTGACATCACCCTCAACAACGGCGTGCGGATGCCGCAGCTGGGTTTCGGGGTGTTCCAGATCCCCGACGACGAGGCCGAGCAGGCGGTGGCGACGGCGCTGCGGGTCGGCTACCGCAGCATCGACACCGCGGCGATATACCGCAACGAACGGGGCGTCGGCCGCGCCCTGCGCGCGTCGGGGGTGCCGCGCGAGGAGGTGTTCATCACCACCAAGCTGTGGAACTCCCAGCACGACTACGACGCGGCGCTGGCGGCCTTCGACAAGAGCATGGCGCGGCTCGGCCTGGACGTGCTGGACCTGTACCTGATCCACTGGCCGGTGCCCGCGCAGAACAAGTACCTGGAGGCCTGGCGGGCGCTGCGGCGGCTGCAGGAAGAGGGACGGGTGCGCGCCATCGGGGTGTCCAACTTCACCGTCGAGGCGCTGACCAGGGTGATCGAGGACTCCGGGGTGGTGCCGGCCGTCAACCAGATCGAGCTGCACCCCCGCCTGGCGCAGGCGGAGCTGCGGGCCTTCCACGCCGAGCACGGCATCGCCACCGAGGCGTGGGGGCCGCTGGGCCAGGGCAAGGGGCTGCTGGAGGACCCGGTGCCGGCCCGGCTGGCCGCCAAGCACGGCAGGACTCCCGCCCAGGTGGTGCTGCGCTGGCATCTTCAGCTGGGCAACATCGTGATCCCCAAGTCGGTGACGCCGTCGCGGATCGCCGAGAACTTCCAGGTGTTCGACTTCGAGCTCGACGAGGAGGACATGGCCGAGATCGCCACGATGGACGTGGGGGAGCGCCTGGGGTTCGATCCGGCCACGATGAACATCACCTGAGGGCCGGGGCGCGGGTCAGGCGCCGGGGTCGTCGCGCGGTTTGCGCCGCCCGGCCACGAACACATCGTCCGGGCCGGTGCCCTCGATGATCTCGGAGGCCGGGCGGGGCCGGGCGGCCGGTTCGCCGCCGGGGGCGGGCTCGGCGTCCGGTGCGTCCGGTTGCTTCTTTGAGCGGCCTTTGGCGGGCGGGCGTTTGCCGCGGGTTTCGGGCGGCTGCGGCTCGTCCTGCGGCGGCGGGGCGGGTTCCGGCTCGGGCGGGGGCGGCTGTGGCGCGTCCACCGGGCCGGGGGCGGCGCGGCGCCGGGAGAACAGGCGGTGGTCCAGGGAGATGCGCCCGCCGCCGCCCGCGGCGAACAGCAGGCTCGCCGCGCCCAGCGCCAGCACGAGTTCGAAACCGCCCCGGGCCGTGCCCGTGCCCTGGTCGACCAGGAAGAGCCCGTTGCCGGCGTGGACGAACACCAGCGCCCCGGCCATGTCCGCAAACAGCAGCGCGCCGGCGATCGGCAGGCCGAGCCCGGCGATCAGGGCCAGGCCGCCCAGCAGTTCGGTGAACGTGGCGTAGATGGCGGCGGCGGTCGGCGCCGGCACGTCCATCTGCGCGAAAGAGCGGCTGGTGGCGATGATGCCCACCTGGATCTTCTGCCAGCCGTGGGCCAGGAAGACGATTCCGACGCCGACCCGGGCCGTCAGCGCGGCGACGTCGTACAGCCGGTCGTGCAGCGGCCGAGTGCGCATGGCCGTCAGTTCCCTTCGTGCCTGCCGGGGGTGATCCGACGCCGCCCGGACCGGCGTCTCCATGCATCCGAAAGCGAAAACATAACGCTATCGGACTTGCCGTTTTAAGTTGCTTTTCATGAGCTTAAGTTGGGTTTCATGAGTATGCCCAAGGGCGCCAACGTCCCGGTGCCGGTTCCCGTCGTCCGGGTCGAGATGGGATGGACGCAGGGCCCGGGAGTGCCCGACGCGGACATCTCGGCATTGCTGCTGGCGGCGGGCAGGGTCCGCGGCGACGACGATTTCGTGTTCTACAACCAGCCGCGGCATCCGTCCGGGGCGGTACGGCATGAGGGAAAGCGGCGGGGTTCGCTCTGCCGGGACGTGCTGTGGGTGGATCTGACGCGGGTCGAACCGCAGATCGAGACCATCGTGATCGCCGCCTCCGCCGACGGCGGCGCCTTCGCCCGGTTCCACGGGCTGCATGTGCGGGTGCTGGATGCCTCCAACGGCGCCGAGGTGGCGCGTTTCGACTGCACCGGCGCCACCACGGAGACGGCGCTCGTGCTGGGCGAGCTGTACCGCAGGCGGGGCGTCTGGAAGTTCCGGGCCGTCGGGCAGGGCTACGACACCGGCCTGGCGGGGCTGGCCACGGATTTCGGCATCACGGTGGACGATGCGCCCGGCCCGCCTCCGCCCCCCGCCGCGCAGCCCCCGGTGCGGCCGGCCGGCCTCGGCAAGATCTCGCTGACCAAGGACGCTCCCGCGGTCTCGCTGACCAAGCAGGGCGCCACCGCCGGCAACATGCGGGTCAATCTGGTCTGGAAGGCCCGTCCCGGGGCGGCCAGGGGGCCGCTGGGCAAACTCCGCCGCGGCATCGACCTGGATCTGGACCTGTGCTGCCTGTGGGAGTTGACCGACGGCAGAAAAGGCATCGTCCACGCCATCGGTGATTTCGGCTCGCTGCACCGCCCGCCCTACATCCAGCTCGACCGCGATGACCGCATCGGCGGCAGCGACACCGGCGAGAATTTGACGATCAATTTGGATCATGCCGCCGAGTTCCGGCGGATCCTGGTCTTCGCCGAGATCTACGACGGTGCCCCGGACTTCCGGGGGGTGGAGGCCACCGCGACCTTGTATCCGGTCGGTTCACCGCCGATCGAGATGAAGATAAGCGGCTGCCGCGACGGCTCCCGCGACGTCGTCTTGGCGTTGATCGAGAACGTGGGCGGGGAGCTGGTGGTTCGCCGGGAGGGCCGTTTCATCCAGCCGCCGCCGGGCCGTCCCCGCTGGGGCAAGGTGGAGGTCGACCGCGCCTACGGCTGGGGCCTGCGGTGGGTGGCGACCCGCGGTAAGGACTGAAACCGCCCGGCCGCAGGCGAACCGGGCGGGTTCGCCTGCGACCGGGCGCTTCTCAGAAGAAGACGGTCATCGATTGCGAAGCGGAGTGTTCATCGGGCGGTTTGCGGGGTAGTTGTCATTTGCCGTTCTTGACGATGGCGTCGGCGAGCTTCTCGTCGTGGCGGACGCGCACCAGCGCGACCGCGAAACGCGCCAGGTCCTTGTCGGGCACCAGGTCGGCCAGGCGTTTGGGATCGGTGGGCAGGCCGAGCCGCTCGGCGCCCGCGCGGGCCTGCTCATCGAAGTAGGGGCGCAGCCATGGCCAGATGGCCTGGGCCTCCCGGCAGAAGGCGTCCACCCCGGCGGGGCCGAATCCGGGGAACTCCTGCAGCAGCTCGGCGGCCCGGACCCGGTCGCGTCCGCTGTCGCGGGCCAGCCGCCGCAGGTCTCCGTCGTATTTGTGCTGCGCCAGCTCGGCGGTGTCGCTCAGCCGGGTGGGGGCGCTTTCGTCGTGGCGCATGCAGCGGTCCCGGCCCAGCGCGTCCACCAGGTCCTGCCAGGACATGCGCGCCAGGCCGCGTGCCGTGCCGCCTCCGGCGGCGAACAGCTCCCGGGCGGAGGCCACCGCGATGTCGGCGGGGATGCGGGAGCTGAGCAGACTGCTGAGGACCAGCAGCTTGAACAGGGCCGGCGGCTGGTCCTTCACCACGACCCCGGCCTCTTCGGCGTAGGTCCGCCCGGCCTCGCGCAGCAACTTTTTGACAACGGCGTCCATCACACGCACCTCCGTATGTTCACGAGGCTTACCCGTGTGACGGATGCTTATGAGCCGTCTAAAGAAGCGAGAGTTGTCCCGTTTCGGTCAACGGGTCGTGACGTTTACGTAGGTGCCGCCATCGCGGCAGGTCATCGAGGTACGACCAGGACAGCCGGTGGTGGGGGGTCGGCCCGTGCTCCTGCAGCGCCCGCCGGTGGGCGGGGGAGGGGTAGCCGGCGCTGTCGGCGAACCCGTAGCCGGGGAACTCCTCCTCCAGGCGGGCCATCAGCCGGTCCCGGTGCACCTTGGCCAGGACGGACGCGGCCGCCACCGACACCGAGCGCCGGTCGGCCCCCACCTGGCAGTGCACCCGCCACGGGGCGCCCGGCACATCGTGCTTGCCGTCCAGGATCACCGCATCGGGCCGGTGCGGCAGCGCCTGCAGCGCCCGCACGGCCGCCCGGCGCAGCGCCTCGGTCATCCCCACCCGGTCGATCTCGGCGGGTTCGGCGGCGCCGAGGGCGTGCGCCTCCAGCCAGGCGGGCAGGATCTCGGCGAACGCCTCCCGCTGGGCCCGGGTGAGCAGCTTGGAGTCGGTCAGGTGGACCGTGCCGCCGCCCCGGCCGGGCAGGGACGGGGGCGCGCCGGGCCCGGCGATCGCCGCGCAGACCACCACCGGCCCGGCCCAGGCGCCGCGGCCCACCTCGTCCACCCCGGCGATCCGCACCGCCCCGGCCTCGCGCAGCCTTCGTTCGATCTCGTCGCCGGCCCGCCGCGGATCCCGCGCCGGCGCCTGCGGCTCCTCCAGCCCCGGCAGCGCATCGGTCATGGGGTTCTCCGAACGTGAACGGCGGAACTTCGGCGCCCGCCCGCTGCGGTGAGCCTGCCGGGCGGGCCGGTCACGGGCGGGAATCTACCAGTGAACCTTCGTGTGGCTGCGCCGCTTCCCCAGGGCGGGTCCGAGACGTCCGGAAGCGGGGGAGCGGGCACCGCAAGAGAGGCCGGCCGGTGTCCCCCGGCACAGATCCGCCCGGCATCCGGCGGCAGGATGGTTCCCGGGCCCGTGGCGTGCGAGTCTGGACAGGCGCGGGGCGCGAGGTGGAGCATGATCGGACCTGACCGCCCATGGCGCGGCGGAAGATCCCCGGGCGACCGAGGAGGCCAGTCGGAACCCATGCCATGCGAGGTCGGCGGATCCCCTCCCCGCCCGGCGGCGGGGAGCGCGCTGCGGGATCTGTTCGAGCGCGCCCGCTGGCGCTACTTCCAGATCCAGCCGGGGCTGCGCCTGCTGGGCGGGGCGGTGCTGATCGCCGTGGCGGTCGCCGTCACCGTGCTGGCCCACCTGCCCGCCGCCGTCGTGGCGGGGACGGCGGGCGCGCTGGCGGCCGTGCTGGCCGTCTGCCACCTGACCATGCGCTCACCGGCCGGCATGGCCGTGGCGGCGGTGGTGGCCTGCTGGGCGGCGGTGTCCGTCCCGCTGGGCCAGCAGTATCCCCGGCCCGGCCACCACGGCCTCCTGCTGGCGTTGCTGGGGGTGCCCGTGGCGTTCGGCGCGGTCCGGCTGCGGGGGTATGCGCCCTGGCGCACCGTGCTGCTGGCGCTGACGGCCGCGGGGCTGGTGGCCGCCGCCCTGGCCCGCCCGCTGCACGCGCTGCACGTGGCGCCCGCCTGGATCACCGCGCTGGCGATCCTCGGCTACCGCTGGGAGCAGTCCCGCCGCGCCGTGCCCGCCGAGGCCTACGACACCGGCTGGGTGCAAGAGCAGCAGGCCGCCACCGGCCGCGGGGACGAGGCGGAGCCCGGCGCGGGCGAGGCGGTCACCGCCGGGGTCCCCCCGGCCACTCAGGCCGCCTACGAGCAGCTCGCCGCGGCCGAGCTGCGCGAGCCCGCCGAGGAGGCCCCGCAGATCTCGGTGGGGGACGCGCTGGCCGAGCTGGAGGCGATGATCGGGCTGGAGCCGGTCAAACGGCAGGTCCGCTCGATCGCCGCCGCCATCGAGGCCGCCCACCTGCGCGCCGCCGCCGGAGTGCCCACCGAAAAGCCGCTGCGGCATTTCGTGTTCGTCGGCCCGCCGGGCACCGGCAAGACCACCGTGGCGCGGGTGCTGGCCGGCATCTTCTATGCGTTCGGGCTGCTGCCCCGCCCCACGGTGGTGGAGGCCCAGCGGGCGGACCTGGTCGGCGAGCACCTGGGCGCCACCGCCATCAAGACCAACCGGCTGATCGACTCGGCCCTCGGCGGGGTGCTGTTCATCGACGAGGCCTACGGGCTGGTCAACGCCGCCGACGGCCAGGTGGACCGGTTCGGCAACGAGGCCGTGCAGACCCTGCTCAAACGCGCCGAGGACGACCGGGACAACCTGGTGATCATCCTGGCCGGCTACGAGGCGCAGATGGCCGAGTTCCTGGACTCCAACCCGGGACTGGCCTCCCGGTTCAGCACCCGGGTGCGGTTTCCCTCCTACACCCCCGAGGAGCTGCTGCGGATCGCCGAATACCACACCGGGCTGCGAGAGGACCGGCTGGATGAGGAGGCCGTCCGCCGGCTGCGCGCCCGTTTCGAGGAGGTGTGCCGCCGCGGCCTCATCGACGAGCTCGGCAACGGCCGGTTCGTGCGGTCGCTGACCGAGGCGGCCGCCCGCGCCCGGGACGTGCGGGTGGTCGGCTCCGGCGCCTGGTCGGGCCGCCGGCCCACCGCCGAGGAACTGGTGACGGTGCGGGCCGAGGACGTGGAGGCCGCCTTCGCCGAGGTCACCGAGCAGTACCGGGGCTATGACGAGACCCCCACCCTGCAGGAGGCGCTCGCCTCGCTGGATGCGATGATCGGGCTGGAGCCGGTCAAGCGGCAGGTCCGGGAGATCGCCGCGCAGCTGCAGGTCGCCCAGATGCGCGCCGAGCGCGGCCTGCCCACCCGGCCCCCCATGCGGCATTTCGTGTTCGTCGGCCCGCCGGGCACCGGCAAGACCACCGTGGCGCGGGTGCTGGGCCGGGTGTTCGCCGCGCTCGGGCTGCTGGCCCGCCCGACGGTGGTGGAGGCCCACCGGGTCGACCTGGTCGGCGAGCACCTGGGCGCCACCGCCATCAAGACCAACCGGGTGATCGACTCGGCGCTCGGCGGGGTGCTGTTCATCGACGAGGCCTACGCCCTGGACAACCCCGGCTACAGCGGCGGCGACGCCTTCGGCGCCGAAGCCGTGCAGACCCTGCTCAAACGCGCCGAGGACGACCGGGACCGCCTGGTGGTCGTGCTGGCCGGCTACGAGGCCGACATGGACCGCTTCCTGCGCTCCAACCCCGGCCTGGCCTCCCGGTTCGACGTGCGGGTGGTGTTCCCCTCCTACGGGCCCGATGAACTGCTGAAGATCGCCCAGGTCATCGCCGAGCAGGGCGGGGACCGCTGGGACGAGGCCGCCCTGGACGACCTGGCCGGCATCTTCCAGCGGGTCTGCGGGCTGGGCCGCATCGACGAGCTCGGCAACGGCCGCTTCGCCCGTTCCCTGTACGAGCGGGCCTGCGCCTCCCGGGCGCTGCGCGCCGCCCGCCTCGGCGCCGCCGCCACGCCCGCCGACCTGACCGTGCTGACCGCCGAGGACGTCCGCGCCGCCTACACCGAGCTGCAGCCCCGCCGCCGCTGACGTGGGGACGGCGGCCCTCGCGGGCGGTGCCTCCGGGTTCCCGTGAAATGACCCGCGGCGGGGACGATGGGACGACTCTGCGGACTGGTCGGTAATCGTCCGATCCTTTGCCTTTCGCTCCGAGAAACCTCACATTCCCCGGGAATGCCCATTTGGCAGAGGAGGCACAGAGCTTCGCCCGGCCCCGCGGGCCCCGAACCGGGCAGCGGTCGCCCGGGTCCGTCCGGCTGACGCCGTCGGGAGGAGTTTCCTGTGACGACCGTCCGCTCCAGCCCCGCCGGAACGCGCGATGCCCGGCGAGCCGCCTGCGCGCCGCCCGCCCGGCGGATCGGCCCGCACGCGCTGCTCGCCCTGATCGCCGGCGGGGCGGCCGGGGTGCTGGCGCTGTGGTGGGTCAACACCCCGCCGGCGTCCGGGCCGGGCGCCCTGATCGCCGGGGCCGGGCGGATCACCGGGCTGCTGGCCGGGTACGGCTGCGCCGTCCTGCTGCTGCTGATGGCCCGGGTGCCGGCGCTGGACCGGGGCGTGGGCACCGACCGGCTGGCCCGCTGGCACGCCTTCGGCGGGCGCTATGTCGTCGGGCTGGCCGTCGCCCACACCCTGCTGGCGATCTGGGGTTATTCGGTCAACACCCGCACCGGCCTGGCGAGCGGGGCGGCGACCGTGGTGCTGGACCAGCCGGACATGCTCAAGGCCACCGTCGCGACGGTGCTGCTGGTCGGCGTCGGCGGCATCTCCGCCCGCACCGTCCGCCGCCGCCTGCCGTATGAGGCCTGGCAGCTGCTGCACCTGGCCACCTATCTGGCGATCTTCCTGGGCTTCTTCCACGTGCTGTCCAACGGCGATGAGTTCGTCGGGAACCGCCCGGCCCGGCTGGCCTGGTATGCGCTCTACCTCGTCACGGCGGCGCTGCTGGTGTGGTACCGCCTCATCACCCCGGTGCGGCGCGGCCTGCGGCACCGGCTGCGGGTGCTGGGGGTCCGCCCCGAGGCCCCCGGCGTCGTCTCGGTGTACCTCACCGGCGCGCACCTGGAGGAGCTGCGCGCCGAACCCGGCCAGTTCTTCCGGTGGCGTTTTTGGGCCCCCGGCCTGTGGTGGACCGCCTCCCCCTACTCGCTGTCGGCGCCGCCGTCCCCGCACCGGCTGCGCATCACCGTCAAGGACGTCGGAGGCCACAGCGGCGCGCTGGCCCGGCTGCGCCCCGGCACCCGGGTGTGGGCGGAGGGCCCCTACGGCGGGTTCACCGCGGGACGGCGCCCGCGGCGCAAGGCGCTGCTGGTGGCCGGCGGCGTCGGCATCACCCCGCTGCGGACGCTGTTCGAGACGCTGCCGGGCGATGCGGTGCTGCTGTACTTTGCGCGCCGCCCCGAGGACCTGGCGCTGCGCGCCGAGCTGGAGGAGATCGCCGGCAGGCGGCCGGGCCGCGTCCACTGCTTCGTGGACGAACCGGCGGCCCACTCCTGCCCGCTGACCACCTGCGCGCTGCGGCGGCTGGTGCCGGATGTGGCCGACCGCGACGTCTACCTGTGCGGGCCTCCCGGCATGATGCAGGCCGTCATACGGGCCCTGCGGAGAGCCGGAGTGCGGCGCCGGCACATCCACTACGAGTCGTTCGAGTTCTGAAAAGGGGCCGACATGCACCGAGCCGTCGTGACCGTCAGCGTGACCGTCGCCGGCGTCTGCCTGATGCTGGCGCTCAAGGCGCACCAGGCGACCGGGTCCGCCGGCTGCCCGGCCGGGCAGGGCCCCACCGCCGGCCCCGCGCCGGTCACAACCGCTCTTCCCGCAGGTCGCTGACCTCCTCGCGGGGCGCCCAGGCGTGGTAGACCCCCAGGTCGAACTCCTCCAGGCCGAGCCGCTCGGCGACCGCCGGATCCTGCCCGAGGTACTCCACCCGCAGCCATTCCTCGTGCTCGCCGAGCACCTGGAACGGCTCGCCCCGCCAGGTGCACAGCGTGACCACGTACACCAGGTGGTCGACCTCGTCGGCGGCCACCACCCGCACATGACGTCCGGGGGCCGCCTCCAAGAACCCCTCGGCCGGCGCGCCGGTGTAGAGCCTGACCACCTCGCCGTCCGGGCTGGCCTCGTACTCCAGGCCCCGCCAGCTCGCGTAAAACCCGTCCCGGACGGTCACTGCACGGCCTCCTCGATCCGGATCCAGCCGCGGACGTCGGCGTCGTAGACGGCCAGGAACGTCTCGTTGCCCAGCTGATCGATGGCGAACATCTCCGCCCCGTGCGGCAGCCGCTGGCTGCCGGTGCGGAACGCCGGCACCGTCGAGCCGGCGGCCGGGGGAACGGGCCGCAGCAGGGCCGGCTTGAGCACCGGCCAGCGGATCACGAACACCTGCGCGTCGCCGGGCGAGAACGCCGAGCCCTCCCGGTCCAGCCCGAGCTCGCCGATCAGCTGCCCGGCCGTCCGCAGGCCGCTGACGTCCTGCAGCCGGTAGATGCGGCCGGCGACCCAGTCGTAGCCGCCCTCCAGGTAGTGGACGACGTGGTCGGGTCTGATGACCTTCTGCATGACCACGCCCGCCTCCGGAACATCGTCGGCGGCCTTGTCACCGGCCTGCTCGCGGGTGCCGGAGGGCGCGGCGCTCCGGCCGGCGGCCGGGCCTTCCGCGACCCGCGGAGGCGGATCGCCGGCCGGGGAGGGCTCGTGCGGGGCGGACGGGCCGGCGGCCTCGTCTCCTGCCGGCTGGGCGGGCTCGGCGGGCCGGTCCGGCGGCGGGCTAGGCGCGACGTTCGGGGACGCGCCGGTCTGGAGAACGTCCGCGGCCGGGGAACGGTCTTTGGGGGAGTCCGCGGCGGTGGCGGACCGGCCGGTGCCCGCGGCCACGGCCTCCTTCTCCAAAGGGTCGCCCTGGAGGGCATCGGCCGTCCCGGACCGGCTTTCAGAGGAGGAGGCGGCCGTTTCGTCTTCGGCCGGTGAGCCCTGCCCGGCGGCGGGCTCATCGGGCCGCTTGACCAAGGCGCTCCAGGCCACCGTGCCGCTCTCGGTGGCGGACCGGCCGGTGCGTTCCGGGCCGGGGGAGTCCGCGGCGGGTGCCCGGGAGGCGGGCGGCACCGGCGATCCCCCGCGGGCCCGCTCGGCGGTCTGCAGGATGGTGCTGGTGTCGATGTAGGCGGCGCTCGGCAGCCTGGTGTTGATCGCCAGCTGCCAGTCCGGGCGCTGCCAGTTGAGCGCCAGCTCCGTGAACGTGGTGCGCCGGTAGTCCATCAGCTTGCCGCCGAGCGCCCAGTCCATGTCCTCCGGGGAGGTGAACGCCAGCACGTACGTCCCGTCGCGGTAGTCGGCGGTGACCGGCTGCCCGTCCTCGGTGACCGGCACATACAGCACGCACCGCAGCAGCACTCCCAGGTACCCGGCCTGGTCCCCGCGGGACTTGGCGGCGACCAGCTCCGCCTCCACATCGCTCGGCGAAAGCGGGGCCGCCGCGGCGGGGGAGGCGAAACCCGCGGCGGGGGCCTGCTCCGCGGCGGGCGGCGGCTGCTCGGGGGGCGTCCGCCCCGGCAGCGGCCGGCTCGCCCGGCGCACGTCCACCCGGGCGGGGTCGGCGAGGGGAATGCCGAACTCGGTCAGCTCCACGTGGGAGGCGCCGATGAACGCCTCGTACACCAGATCGGCGGGGTTGCCCGCCAGCTGGACGTCCCGCAGCGCGGTGACCATCATCGCCGCCAGCCGCCGGTACTCCTCCGGGGAGGCGCCGGCCGGCAGCTCGCAGGTCCAGTTGGGATGCTCGCCCGGCGGCCGCCAGCCCGCCGCGGCCAGCCGCTCCTCGGTGCGGGCGTCGAAGGCGGGCGCCGACGGCGGCAGGGCCCGCCCGCTGACCGCCTCCGCCCGCACCCGCTGCGCGTCCCGGAACGCCTGCACGTAGTAGCTCTCCTGGAGCCGGTGCGAGATCACGATCACCATCTCCGGCTCCATCGACGCCAGCTCGCCCGCCAGCTGCTCGGTGAACTCCGTCCAGCTCAGCAGCTCCTCTTCGGCCGGAGTTCCGGCCGCCGGGATGCCCAGGCCGGGCATCGGCAGGAAGGCCGGCTGCTCGCCGCCCCGGCTCGCCTCATAGGTCAGCTCGGCCACCGAGGAGATCCCGTACACGTCGCTGAACGCACCGACCATGCGGTCGGCCAGCTCACCGCACTCGGCGGCCTGCTCGGGGGTGATGTCGGCGATGTCGGCCGGCAGCATGACCCGGCACCACCAGTTGCGGCGGGCCTGGCCGTCAGGGGCCAGCCAGCCCATCTGGGACAGGCGCGATTCCTGCTTGGCGGTCAGCGGCTCGGGCAGGTAGTCGCTGCTGACCGCCTCGGCGTGCAGCCCGTTCCGGTAGCGCATGGCCTGCACGTACGGAAGGCCGCCCGGGCCCTGCACGATGACGAACGCGTCGATCGGCAGGTGCATCAGCTCACGGGTCAGCCGCTGTGCGAAATCGGTCCAGTCCAAATGATTGAACTCCCCGGCAGGCAGGTGATCAATTGGCGCGATGTGACGGTAGCGGGTGGAACGCTACCCCATCGCTTATTTCATTCGGGTTCCCCGATGGCATCCACCCGCATGCGCACCCAGCCGCCGCCGGCGGCGTCGTAGACCGCAAGCGGCCGGGACCGGGTGCCGTCCCCCAGGTCCTCCCATATCTGGGCGCCCTGAGGGAGCCGTATCGCCCTGACGTCGCCGGACGGTGCCCCGGTGGGGCCCGCCGGGGCGGCGTGTCGGCCGGGGGGCGCGGGAGCCGCAGCCGGTGGTCCGCCCGGCGCGGCAGGGCCGCTCCCCGCCGCCTCGTAGGGGGTGGGAGCGCTCAGCGGGACCGCGGCGGTGCCGGCCGCCCGCGAGCCGCTCGTCCGCATCGTCCGGCGCGGACGTCGCACGGTCGCCGGCGGTGTCCGGCCCGGTGCGCCGGCCCGGTGCGCCGAGACCCTCGGGGACACCGGGGACGGCATGACCGGCCGGTTGCGGGCCGGTGGCCTGCGCGAACGGAGCACCGGCCGGCTGCGGTCCCGAGGCCGCCTCCGGTGCGGAGCCGCCGTCGCCGGGGACGGGCTGCGGCCCGCTGTCCTGCGGACGGGGAACGCCGACGCCGGCCGGTTGCGGTCCCGAGGGAGCCTCTGCCGCGGGAACGCCGCTGCCGGAAGAGACGCCCTGAGGGGAGGCGGAGTCCGCTGCAGGGTGCGGTCCGGTGTGCGTGGCCGGCGTGGGGACGCCGCCGCCGGGAGTGGCGTGCTCCCCGAGCGTCGGCTGTGGCCCGGTGCCCGCGTGCGGAGCGCGGTGATGCGGTGCGGCATGGCCCCCGGGCATCGCGGGCTGCGGCCCGGTGTGCGCCTCCGGTGGGGGGACATCGCCCTCGGACGCGGTGTGCCGGGGGGAGGCGGTGCGGTCGTCCTGGGCGGCAGGCCCCGAGTGAGGGGCCGGGACGCCGCCGGGGGTGGTGTGTTCGCCGAGCGTCGGTTGTGGTCCGGTGCCCGCGTTCGGGACGAGGGCGGGGCTGTTCGGTGTGGGCTGGCCGTCGGAGGCGGTGGGCTGGGGGCCGGTGTGTGCGTCCGGTACCGGGATGCCGCCGCCGGGGGTGGTGTGCTGAGACGGTGCGGCAGGGCCACCGGGTTGGGGGCCCGCCCCCTGCGGGATGGAGGCGGCGTGCCGGGGGGAGGCCGCGTGATCGTCCGGTGGGAGGGGCGATGAGCCGGTGGCATGCCGGGACGGCGGGACGGAGGCGTCCGGCGGGAGCGCGGCCTGAGGGGGAGTGCCCCCGTTGGGCGAGGGGGCCTGCTGCGGCCCGGCGGCCTCGGGAGAGAACGGCTCGGTGGGCAGGGACGCCGGGGAGGCGGGCTGGCCGGCGGTGCGGCGGCTTTGGTCCAGGCGGGCGATGGCCGCCGCATCCAGCAGGATCTCGCTGGGCAGGCCCGCGTTGACGGCCAGTGACCACGACGGGTTCGGCCAGGTGGCGGCGAGCGTGCCGAACGACACCAGGCGGTGCGGCGGCGGAGTGGGCGACCCCGGCCGCATCGCCGCGGTCATCGCGCCGACCGAGGAGAAGGCCACCACGTAGGTGGTGCCGGCGATCGTGGTGGTGACCGGATCGGCCGCCCCGGGCTCCTCGGGCAGCGGCAGGACCAGGTCCGAACGCAGCAGCAGGTCGAAGTAGGTGACGTGGTCTCCTTGCCGCTTGGCCTCGGCCAGCCGCCGCTCCAGTTCGCCGCCGTCGGGATCCGCCTGGGCAAGCGGGTCGGAACCGGCCTGCGCGGGCGGGGCGGACGCGGCGCCCTGGGCGACCCCGTTGACCGAGGCCGCCGGGCCTTCGGCGGCCGGATCGCCCGCCGGGGCCGCCGGCGGCTGGGGGGACACCGGGGCGGGGGTGGAGCGCCGCTCGGTGACGCGGGCCGGGTCGGCGGGGGGGATGCCCAGGTCCACCAGCTCGATCAGGCCCGTGGTGCCGAGCCGGTGGAACGACTCGTGCACCAGGTCGGAAGGCCGCCGCACGCCCTGCACGTCCCGCAGCGCGTGCACCATCATGTCGGCCAGCCGGAAGTGGTCGGCGACGGTGGCGAACGAGGGCAGCTCGGTCCACCAGTTGCGCGGGCCGGGGTCGCTCGGCGGCCGCCAGCCGGTCTCCCTGAGCACCTCCTCATCAGCCGGCGTCAGCAGCAGCGGCCCTTCCAGAAAGAAGTTGCTGACGGCCTCGGCGTACAGCCGGTCCGCCTCCCGCATGGCCTGGACGTAGTGCCTGCTTTCGGCGCGCTCGCGGATGATGAGGATCGTGTCGCGATCGAGACCCGCCAGCTCACGGCCGAGGCGTTGGGCGAACTCGGACCACTCCAACAAGATCACTCCTCACTGGCCATCGGCGGGCTTGGCAGGGCTCCGAGTGATGTGGCGCTTGCCTCGCGGGCGGGTTCGGTGGATTCCCGGAGCATTTGATAATCGCCTTCTCAGAAGTCTCCCGCAAACCGGAGATCTCGGCTGATCTTCATGGTCCTGCTCACATCGGCGGAGGAGAGTGACGCAATGTGTCGAGCTGGGCGCGGAGCGCCTGCGGGTCGTCTCCGTGCCGCTCCAGCACCTCGATCAGCCGGTGCAGGATCTCGTGCCGTTCAAAGCCCCTGTCCAGCAGCGCCTGCGCGGTCTCCCACAGCTGGGGCGGGTCCCCGTGCCACAGGCGCACGGCCAGCCGTTCATGCGCCATCAGGTGCTCATCGGCGTCATCGGGATGCTCGAACCGCAGCATGATCCACCGGTCGCCCGGGTCGGCCGGGTTCAGCGTGCCCAGATCGACCCGTCCATGCCCGGGAATGTGATGCTCGCCGTTCAAAAAGGGCAGCGCGAACGCCCGGCGCGGCAGCGCGTCCAGCTCCCCGTCCGGCAGCAGCCGCCGCACCAGGTCGCGGTCCAGCCCGAACGCCGACGGGTCGCGGTAGGCCTCGGTGAAGGCGCCGGTGGCGTCCCAGACCGCATCCAGCGTCGCGCGGATCCCCTCATCCGGCAGCCCGGAGCGGCGGCCCGCCCAGCGCACCCAGGCGGCCAGCACGTGCGGCATGGCCTCCTGCTCGTCCGGTGACAGCAGCACCTTGCGGGGCAGCCAGTCCAGCAGGAACATCTCGCACTTGACCGGGCTGACCCGCAGCGGACGGCCCTGGTCGTGCTCACAGCCGTACTCGATGATGCGGTCCACGCAGCGGCCGGCGGCCGACCGGTCCGACAGCTCCTCGGCCTCGTCGGAGGCCAGGAAGCGGGCCGCCAGCGTCGCCCGCCGGTCCTTGCCGTACACCGGCGCCGTCGGCCGGCGGCCCCCCGGCGGCAGCGCCCGCACCCGGGCCCGCAGGAAGGCGTGGTAGCGGGCGAAGGACTCGGCGACCGGCGGGTGCTCGGCGGCGTCGGTGCGGTCCAGGGCGTGCTCCAGCAAGGCCCTGGCGTCGCGCGGATCCAGCTCGACGAAACGCATCAGGGGGTTGGTGCGGTGCTCATGGCGGCACTGCTCCAGCAGCTTGCCGACCCGCGAGGACACCCAGGCGTCCCGCACCATGCTGGAGCGGTTGTGATCGACCTGCACCACCAGGGCGTGCCGGTCCTCGCCGGCGTAGCTGTAGACGCACACCACCGAGTCCTGGTCGCCGTAGACGTCGCGGGAGGTGAAGCACTCCTCGGGGGTGACCATGCCGACCCGGTCCGACCAGGCGGGCCGGGCCACCCCGTGCTCCATCAGGTCCAGCGCGGCCCGTTCGGCCTTGACCGCCTGGCGGGCGGTGCCCAGGTAGGCCATCCCCGTCAGCAGCGCCAGCGCCGCCGGCACGCGGGCGCGCGCGGCGTGCCCGATCAGCGCCTCTCCGACGATGCGGTCCGCGTCGCCCTGGGGGGTGCGGTGCCCCCACCAGGTACCCAGGATCTCGCTGACGATCAGTTCGGCGTCCAGCGGGCTGCGCACCGCCAGCAGTTCACGGGCGTGCCGCAGCATGTCGTCGAAGATGCCGGCGATCTCGTTCGGCGGCGGCTGGGGATCCCCGGAGGAACGGCTGCGGGGGTTCACGCCTCCACCTTCTCAGACTCGGTCACGTGCCAGATCACCAGGGCGGTGCCGCGGACCGCCGTAGGATCGCCCGGCCAGGGCCCGCTCAAGCGGCGCCGGGAGGGACGGCCGATGCCCGCATCGCCACTCTACCTTCAGGCAGTGGCGTCCATACCGGGACCGCGCGACAAGGCACGAAAACCGGTGCCTGGGGCCGGGACGGGGCGTATCGGCGCATCTGCTCAGCGGGCCTCGCCGGAGCGTTCCCGTGATCGGGATCTCCACGGCGTGGCCCGCCCCGACGGCGGCTCGGACTTGACCATCCCGGTGAGCCGCTCGCGGGCCATGCGCTCGACCAGCGAGGGCGTCGGCTCCACGCCCAGGTGCGCCATGCATGCCAGCACGTCGGCGACGCACCGCCGCACGGTCTCGGCCGACAGCGGGACGAACTCCGCCGCCAGGCGCCGGGACAACAGCTCACGAGTGTCGCCTCTCCGGTCGGCAAGCACGCGCATCCGGGCACCCCCTCATCTGCGCCGGCCCCGCGAGAGCACGCCGAACTTCCCCCAGGTCCGGCGCGCGGGCTCACCGCCCATTCCAACCGTTTCGCGGCAAGTGTCAAGGGCCGATCGGCCCGCAGCCGGCACTCTTTACGGAACGTTCCGGGCCACGATCCACGTCCTTGACCAATCAACCTTTTCCGGCGGGTGCTCCCGGGGCGGCTCCGGACCGCTGTCTCGTCCCGGGCGGCGTGGAGGGAGTGCCGCTCTTCCCGCTCGGCTTCGCGTCGGGGACATCCGCTGGCCCGACCGGCTGGCGTGGCGCCATCGCTTCGGCTGCCCCGGCCACTGCGGTCGTGCCCCGCTGGCCGCCTCCGCCTGTCGACCGCGCTTCCAAGAATTTTTTTAGTATGCGTTTCCGCAGGTAAGGGATGGGACGGCACTGTTGGGGCGAGGTCATGCCCTGGGGCGGAACAGCACCGAGCGCTGAACCTTTTCAGTACGTGGTCTTGGGTGTCTGGGATGGGGTTCGGGTGCCGCCCGGTACTGTGACGTCCCAGGTCACGGCATCGCTCCGGGCTGCGGACCGCCCTTTTTGAGCTGCGGAGAAGGCGGGTTGAAAACTGTTCCCGCCGAGGCTCGTTCCCGGCGCATGGGACCACGTATTGAAAGAGGTTCTCTTTTCGGGGGGTGCGCGGCTCGAGCGCTTCCCGGAAGATTCCGGCAGTTGATGCCCGGCATTCACCTTGTGGGAGACTTCACTCAAGCAGAGGATTCCATTCTGTGTGGCTGAGTGATGTTCACAAGGGGATGGGGGTGATGTCGCATTCGATCAGCTCGTCTGCGTTGGCTCTACGTACATCGGGATGATCTGCGCCAAGAACGCTCGCGAGGTTCTGTGAAAGGGAAGGCCCTGAGGATTCACGGCCCAGCCTTCTCAACAGAACCTGGTGATTGTGTTCACAGATGAGGCTGTAGACATGGTCTGGGCCGTACTGCTCGCGGAAATGGGCGCGCGTGTCCTCTGATCTGCTCAGCGCGGCTTCCAGCCGGCCGGTGTGGAACAGGTCGTGCACCAGGCCCACAGAGCAGCAGAGCGAGTAGTAGTGGTCGGCTCCGAGCGTGCGTTGCAGGGCACGCAGGGCAGAGTCGTCGGCCAGGAGCGCGGCCTCGTGCTCGCCCAGTGCCCGCAGGTTAAGGGCCAGGTCGGTGGCGCAGGCGTGCGTGAACGGATGGTCGGCGCCAAGAAGCCGGCGGTATCCGCGCGATGCCTCCTCGCTCAGCTCCCGTCCCCGTTCGGCGTCACCGGTGACCGCGCACGCCACCGCCAGGCTGCGCTGCGCGGCCAGCGTGTCGGGGTGCTCGCGGCCGAATCGCTGCCGGTGGAGTTCGAACGTCGCCTCGGCCAGCTTCCTGGCCTGCCGGTAGGCCCCCAGCCGACGCAGGGTGCCGACACGGCTCATCTCCGCCTGCAGGACGATGGCATGATCATGGCCGAGCGTCTCCCGCATCATTTCCAGCGCCTGCCGGTGCAGGGTTTCGGCTTCTCGGTAACGGCCCAGCCCGTGCAGATCACGGGCGACCTGGTTCATCGCCACCAAAGTGCTGCGATGCCGCGGACCATGCTGGCCGAGCAACCGATCGAATGCGTCTGAGTCGATTTCATAAGCTTGCTGGAAACGCCCCATCAATCGCAGGTCGATGCCCACGTTGTTGACGACCCTGAACGTTTCATCTCTATCCCTGCCGAGTATGCGAACCATGCGTTGCAGGGTTTGCCGGTCGAGCCGTAGCGCTCCGGCGAAGTCACCCTGCAACCGCAGATCGGCCCCGACGCTGTTGGCGATTTGCAGGGTCTTCAGATTGTCCGGCCCGAACCGGGCCAGGGTGCGCCGGTGGACCTCCGCATTGAGCCGTCTGGCCTCACTGACCTCTCCGAGGGAGCGCAGCACGTTCCCCATCTGGCGACCGGCGTCCAGCACTTGCTCGTCATCCGGGCCCAGCAGGGGGCTCCACCGTTCCAAGGCTTTTTCACCGAGATCCCGGGCGCCTTCGAAGTCCCCCAGTAGGTACCGGTAGCGCATCTGATCGAGCACCACTTCTCTGGCGTGCTCGGTCGTGCCGTCGATGGCGCCTGCGGGCACCACATGGGGGGCGATCTGTTCCCTGCGCGCCCAGGTGGTCTCGTTGTCCGGGGGAGCCTCCGGGATCGCGGCGGCCAGGATCCGGTGGACGCGGTTGCGGACTTGCTCGCCCCTGCGTCCCGGCAGCCTGGCCTGCAGCATCACCCGCACCAGCCGGTGCACTTGGAGACTGGCCGTCTGCCGGTCGAAGCGGCCGAGCGCATAGCGGCTGATGTCGTTCATCGCCCGGGTCAGCCGGTGCGGATCCTCCAAGATCGCCTGAAGCACGGTCGGCAGCCGAGCATGGCCGCCGCTCGACAGCAGCTCCCGGGGGACTGGTTCGGACCCGAAGAACGCCCACAGTTCCAGCAGCCGTGCGGTCGCCGGGGCGTCCTGGCGCAGCCGTTCGAAGGCCAGTCCCAGCGTCGCTGCCAGAGGTCTTGGGTACTCCGGCGGCAGGGTGCGAATCCACTGCTGGGTGAACTGCGCCTCAAGTTGCCGCAGGTATTCCTCGGTTTCCAGGCCGGTCTCGCCCAGCAGCGCGGCGGTCTGCTCCAGTGCCAACGGCAGGTCTTCCACCTGGGCGGCCAGCCGGTGGGCCTCGGACGCCGACAGCCGCGGTACCTGGTGGCGCAGGAAGGCGATGCTTTCCGCACGGGTGAACACGCCCACCTGGAGCACGGTGGCCCGCTGGCGCCACCGCTCGTCACCAGAAGTGACCAGGACGTGTCCCAGTCCTCTTTGCTGTGGGACGACAAGCCGCCCTTCGACCAGGTCAGCCGGCATCAGCGGCATGAGCTCGTCGGGGTCTATGGCGTTGTCATAGATCAGCAGCCATCGCCGGTACCGCCCGCCTCTCCGCAGTTCCTGGAGTACTCGTTCGACGGTCCGGTTGATGTCGTCGCTCAGCGGCGTTCCCAGCCGTCGCGCCAGCAACGTCAGAGAGGACCTGGCCAAAGTGATCTGCTCGGCGGGAATCCACCAGATGAGGTCGTAGTCGGCGATGTGGCGATGTGCGAACTCGATCGCCAGCTGGGACTTGCCTTCTCCTCCCAGGAGGTGGGCCTGTGGCAGCAGCGCTGTGACGCCGCTGTTCAGCAGGTGGCGGGTCTGCAGCAGCAGTTCGTCGCGTCCAATGAAGTTCGGGTTGCGCGGCGGCAGCCCGCCACCCAATACCGGCGCCGCCGGCCGGGCTCGGGTGATTTGCGGCAGGCCGCTGAACGGCGCGTCGTCCTCTTCGAACTCATCTGGCTGCCCGGTGGGGCCGGCGGATCCGAATTCGGCTCTCAGCCGCTCGGCGATCGCCGCATAGCGCCCGCCCAGACGGGCCAGCACCTGTGCCGTCACTCGAGCGAACGGCGGATCCAGCGGTGGGGTCTCGGCGCCCTGCTCCACTGCGCGCAGCAATGCCGAAAAGTCCGACCCCGCTCCCCACCGGTTCCGCATGACTTCCCAGACCTCCTGCACCACACGCAGCGCCTCACTCCGTTTGAGGGCGCTCAGCAGGATGTCTCGGACGCCGTCGAGGAACTCGTAATCGGCCTCCTCGGGATCTGCGGTCGTCCCCGTCTTGCGCAGCAGGCCGCTCAAGAAGACCTCGGCCAGATGAGAGGGCCGGGAATCGGGCAGCATGGCCTGCTGGACCAGTCTCATCACCGGCGGTCGCAGCGGAGCGGCGGCCAGATAGGCGGCCAGGCGGAATGCCGTGGGCGAGGCCGTGGCGCGGAACCGCTTCACCCGCTCGGCGGGGGAGAGCCCGTCCGGCTCGTCCTCGGGAGAATCCTCGGCGACCGGACGGCCGGTCGGCAGCGCCATGCCGGTCAGCCGGTTCGCCGTGCCGCCGACCAGCTCGGCCCATGGCCGCAGCCAGCGAGGCTCCAGTTCCAGCACCGGAATCGCGATGCCCGCAAGAGCCTCACCGCTTTCCTGCGACCGCACCTCCAGCTGTTCGTTCGGCTGGCCCGGCTGCGTCGCCCTGATCGACACCGGCACCACGTTCGCCGCACATCGCCACCACAGCCGTTGCGGCAACGGCTGGATGATCGCCACCGGCCCCATCCGGCCCCAGCGCGCCAGCAGCGCTGCGAACCGGCCGTCCTTCCAGGCACGGCCGATGCAGTCGCTGACGACCAAGACCACCCGCCGGTGAGTCGGATCGATCAGTTCCTCTGGGCTGCGGCCGGACCCGGTGCGTGGAGCGCCGGTATACAGGGCCAGCCGGTCATCGTCGGTGTCGATCCGCCACACCCGCACGTCGCGGAAGGCGGCGAGCTGTTCCAGGACGGACTGGAACTCACTGACGGTGCGCTGCCAGACCGCCATGGAGGCACTGTCGTCGACCACCAGTGCGATGTCCAGGCGGCGTTCCTGCTCAGGACGCAGCTCCGGCTGCCAGATGCCGGTGTCGGCGATTCGCTGGGCGGTCGCCTCCTCGTCCAGGTACTGGCGCGTACTGGAGTCGGCTCCCACCCGCAGCGGGCGCAGCGCCTGGGCCAAACGCAATATCCGGGGGAGCGCGGGTGGCGCGGGAACACGCATCACCTGCGGGCCCGAGGCCTGGGGTGAGGCCAGGTGCAGGCCTGCCCGTGGAGACGCGGACCTGGTCACCGCAGAGCGGCTCGGCGGGTCCGGGCGCAGGGCCGCGGGCTCGGTGGGGGGAGATCCTTCCTTCCGTTCAGGGGGTGGGAGCGAAGGCTTGGCGTGTGAAGCGCTCGCGGATGCACTGCTCTGCGCGGACAGATAACGAGCCAGCCAGAGGGCGTCGGCCAGCTCTTCGGCAGTGGGCTGAGGGTCGAGCCCGCGCAGGGCCTCGATGAACCGGTCGAGCATTACGAACCGGCGGCGTCGAGTGGGCGCAGGACGGCTTCGCGCAGCTCCTCCATGGTCGCCTGCGGTGCACGCGCCCCGGAGGTGGCGAGATAGATGGCGTTGAGCAGCTGGTCGGTGGCCAGTTCACCGCGAGTGCGGCGCTGCAGGAACTCCTCGATGAGGTCGGCGCTCTGCTCGCGTGCCTCCTTGCCCAGGTGCGCCTCGACGATCTCAGCGAGCTGCTCGGGACCGGGCTGTTCGATCATCAGCCGGATGCAGCGGCGCAGGAACGCCGGTGGGAACTCACGCTCCCCGTTACTGGTGATGATCACGATGGGGAACGCCGAGCAGCGCACCTGCCCGCGCTCCACCGGCACTCGGTCCTGCCCGTCATTGGTCATCACGTGGACGATCGACTGCTCCTCGGGCAGCCGCTCCAGCTCCGGGATCGCGAAGCCGCCCTCCTCGAACACGTTGAGCAGATCATTGGGCAGATCGATGTCGCTTTTGTCGAGCTCGTCGATCAGCAGCACCCGAGGGCGCTGCCGCGGCAGCAGCGCCGTACCCAGCGGGCCGAGCCGGATGAAGCGGCCGATGTCCGGAGCCTCGCCGTCGGCGGCGGAGGACATGGCCTGACGCAAGCTGGTCTCGTGCAACCGACCGATCGCGTCGTAGTGGTACAACCCTTGGGCCAGCGTGGACTTGCTGGTGATGGGCCAGTACAGCACGGGTTCCAACCCCAGCTCGTAGGCCACGTTGTAGGCCAGTGTCGATTTGCCGGTTCCCGGCTTGCCGGTCACCAGCAGAGGGCGCCGCAGGTAGATGGCGGCGTTGACCATCGTGACCACGTTCTTGTCGGCCCGGTAGGAGATCGCACGATCCCTGCGCCTGTCGGGGCCGGGACGATCGAAACGCCGCCATGGCGGCGGAGGCGGAAGCCGGTCGAGTCCGTCGTGTGGCCGGCCGTCTCCTCGGTAAATGAACCAGGCTTCCTGTGAAGCGGCGGGTGCGGGCTCGGTCGTCGCCACGGGGATCCTCCAGCGGTGGTCAGGCCGGCGCACTGAGCCGGACATAGGGCTCGGGGAGCCGGTCGGCATCGTCGAACATCAGCGTGAGCTGGAACCCGAGATGATCATTGGTTGGGGCCTCCTCCAGCGCGCGTAGGGCCTTGCGCCGTAGCTGCAGCACGCTTTCTGGAAGAGACAGCACGCCCTGGTCCCACAACTGCTGGACTTCGGTGAAGAAAAGGTTTGGTTCGCGTTCCTGGCGGCACCAGACGGCGATCGGTATACCTGCGTGCAGGCCGACCCACAGTTCGTCCGGCATCTGTCCATGCTCGGCTAGTGGTGGGAAAGGCATTGCGACGCCGACCGAGGAGTTCTCCAAGAGGCTGCTGTACAGCAGCTCGTGTTCTGCAGGTTCGTGCTTCGGCAGCCGGCACATGCTTGCCCGGGTCGGGTTGCCGCGCAGCCAGTTCCACTTGCGCCGCCAGTTGTGGTGCAGCGTCCTGCTGCGCATCCGATCGAAGCTGCGCACTACAACCGGGTACTCGATGCCCAGCCGGCGGGTCAGTCCTTCGATATTGATCTTGAACTGATCGAAGGGGACCCCCAGCAGGGATCGGGGCAGGACGAATTCGACCATCAAGTCGGCATGGGGTCGGTTGACGACCTGAGGATCAGCGAGCAGCTTCTCGATCACCTCCTGCAGCCGGTGCCGCGGGAGAGGATCCGTATCGTCGCAGCGGAGCATGACGCCGTGTTCGCCATCGAACTGCAGCCAGGCCGAAGTGAGGTAGTGATCGGCGGTGATGGCGTCCGGCCGGAATTCGATGATCAGGTAACTGTAGGGACCTGCGGACTCAGCAGTGAGAGCGGTGTTTTCCAAAGTGCGCACGGCGCGCTCACGGATCGCCCGTCTGGTCTCGGGTGCCAGCTCGAGCCGGTCGGCGAACCGATCGGCCCAGGAACGCAACGCGCTTGCAGTGGGTTCGGCGATCTGGGCCGCCAGGTTTTCGACGAACACCAGCAGTGGCGGAACCCCATCCAGGCCACTGGTGAGTTCTTCCAACTGAGCGAGGACTTCGCCCAGGTTGCCGGGGTCGCAGTGCAGCGGTGGCCCGAGCGGCTCCACCGCCTTCCGGTACAAGTCGGCGACGAGGGCGGGGGCTATCGGCCTGAACCCGCCTTCGGTTGACTCGCGCACGATCCGGTGCAGGTCAGAGCGCTCCTGGAAGGTCAGCAGCGGCTCAGGGAACAGCTGCTCGACCAGTTCTTTGACACGCCGCACGGCCCTGCTGTCTCCACAAACCTGCTCAACGATCTTTACCAGAGTCTGGATCGCCCCAGGGTAGGCGAGGCATGCCCGCACCAAATGCATCACGTCGTGCAAAGGACGGTCATCGCGTGCGAAGGGCAGGTAGTGCCCTAGGGCGTCTTCCAGAAGCTGGATGTACAGATCCCGGTCGCTCTGCCGCCGCATGCCCTCCACTTCCAAAAGGGCACGGGCTAGCTGCAACTGCTCCTCAGGATCCAGTGACCAGGTCACCCGGCTTACCCCCTCTGGACGCAGAGCCGTCGCATCCCCTCCCCGGGAGCCAATATCGTACGTGCTTCAGAAGCCATACCCGGGTTGGTGCGTTGCACGGTCCCTGATTGAGCTTGGGAAATGGAGAGAGCCGGTCGTCTATGCCGTTAATGGGCGTCTCTAATATCCTTTTAAGGCAAGCCGATACTAAGCCTTTTGTGTATGCGGCCTTGGATGCGGCGGGGGTCTTCGACGGTGACCGAGGGCCATGCCGCCGCAGCTACAGCACTGCCCGGCTCTGCGAGACGTCTGCTGCTGAGCTGTGGGGTGACGTGCTGGAGCCGTCCTCGATCTGCATCAGCGTCATCGTCTGGACGGCCCTCGCTCTGCGTCGCCGCATCGGCCGAGGTGGGGGTGCTCCGCCCGGCCGTTGAGAAATGGAAAAGGGACTCTTTCAACGATCAGTGAGGTCTTCTCGCTGATTTGCTGCCCTGGGGTGGCGGCAGCCTCGGAGCCGGAGCACAGTCCCTGGCGGGGCAGAGATGAGACGCCACCGAGCGGACTGCGGGACCGTCGATGGATGGTCGGACGTGCCCGCCGGTCGCTCGAGTTGACTCAGAGGTAATGCTGGCAGATCGATCAGGGAATAGGAGGCGGTTTCCTCCTATGGCGGGACCTTGCTCCTCTGTGGCGGTCACCTATGCCTTGCTGCGGCATTCATGGCGCCCCATGTTGCCGGGTATGGCCACTCCGGGCCCTGAAATTAGCGACACCGTGCCCGGATTATGGGATGGCCAAAAATGGAAAATGTGTTGTCCTAAATTGGGGGTGGGCGCGCATGAGACTTGGCGCAAGGGGATCCTTTTCATGATCGCTATCTTTATTATGGGATGCTCCGTTAACAGAGCTTAGGATGTTTGTTCAGAGGTCTGTTGCGGGGTCTGGGAGCGGAGGCAGGGCATGACGCGGGGAGGATACACCGGGGCCGGCGGGCCGTCGGTTGCCGTCCCTGAGGTCTGGGGGAAGATCCCGCCCCGCAACAAGAACTTCACCGGGCGGGAAGAGCTGCTGGCCACCCTGCGGCGGAACATCAGCGGGCAGGTGACCGTGGTGGTTCCACACGCCCTGCAAGGCCTGGGCGGTGTGGGCAAGACCCAGCTGGCGATCGAGTACGCCTGGCGGTTCAGGTCCGAGTACGAATTGGTGTGGTGGATCCCGGCGGATCAGCCCATCCTGGTCCGTTCGTCCCTGGCGGCGATGGCTCCGCACCTGGGCCTTCCCTCGGCCTCGATCATGGGAACGGAGGAGGCCGCCGAGGCGGTGCTGGCGGCGTTGCGCCGGGGAGATCCCTACTCGCGCTGGTTGTTGATCTTCGATAACGCTCACGAGCCCGAGGACATCAACGATGTCATTCCCCGCGGGCCCGGCCATGTGCTGATCACCTCTCGTAACCAGCGCTGGGAGGGAGTGGCCGAAACCCTCCCGGTGGACGTGTTCACCCGGGAAGAAAGCGTGCAGTTTCTCAGCAAGCGAGTGCCGCGGGCGATCAGCCCGCAGGACGCCGACGACCTTGCGGAGGCGCTGGGAGATCTGCCGCTGGCCCTGGAACAGGCGGGCGCGCTGCAGGCGGAGACCGGCATGTCGGCCAGTGAGTACTTGCGGCTGCTGCGCGAGCGCACCAGCCAGCTGCTGTCGGAGGGCAAGCCCAGCGAATACCCGGTGTCGATGACGGCCGCATGGGCGCTGTCGGTGAACAGCCTCAACAAGAAGATGCCCGAAGCAGTGGAACTGCTGCGGTGCTGTGCCTTCTTCGGACCCGAACCCATTCCCCGGGACGTCTTCTTCCGGGCCCACCCGGGGCTGGGCCCCAAACTGTCCGCACTGCTCAAAGATCGCATCCGGCTCACCCGCGCGATCGGGGAACTGGGCCGCTATGCGTTGGTGCGCATCGACTTGGCCAGCCGCACGATCCAGGTGCACCGGCTGATTCAGGCCCTGCTGCGCGATCAGCTGTCCGAGGCCGAGCGGGCGCGGATCCGCAACGAGGTGCACCTGCTCCTTGCCCAGTTCGTGCCCGAAGACCCCGAGGACACTAATAACTGGGGCAGATACCAGCAGCTGGTCGGGCACATCGAGCCGTCGGGAGTGCGGGAGAACCAGGACCCGGCGATCCGTGACTTCGCCCTTAACATGGTGCGATACCTGTACATGTCCGGTGACTATGCCTCGGCCCGCCGGCTGGTCAATCAGCTGCTGGATCAGTGGGCGGCCAACGCCGGCCAAGAAGACCTCCGCATTCTGGCGGCCAGGCGGCATCTCGGCAACATCCTGCGGGCTCTCGGCGAGTACAGCGCCGCCTACGAGATCAACAGGGCCGCACTCGACGCCGCTCGGGAACGGGGCTTGGAGAGCCATCCAGAGGTGGTCAACCTCACCAACTCGCTGGGGGCCGACCTGCGGGCCCGGGGCGAGTTCGCTGAGGCGCTGAAACATGACGCCGAGTCCCTCAGACTGCACGAGGAGGTCTTCGGCAGGGAGAACATCGCGACCCTGCGAGCGATGAACAGCCTCGCACTGGACTACGGGCTCAACAGCGACTACGCCCGCTCCAGGGAGCTGCATCAGGATGTGTTCGATCTTTTGCACTCCGGAGAGCAGAACGCCGGCGCGGCCACCGTCCTGAACGCGTGGACCGGGCTGGCCCGTGCGGTACGGCTGTGCGGTGACTACGCGGAGGCCTGCGACCTCGGCGAGGACGCCTACTACTACGGCATCGAGCAGTTGAGCGCCGATCATCCGTGGACCCTGCGGACGGCCAAGGACCTGTCCATCGCCTGGCGACGCGCGGGCGACTATGAGAAGTCCCTGGAAGTGGCCGAGGAGATGCACTCCCGGCACTTCCGGCTGTTCGGGATCGACCACCCCGACACCTTGGCCGCCGCGATCGCCCTGGCGAACATCCAGCGGACGGTGGGGCGGCTGGATGAGGCCATGGAGCTGGCCGCCGACACGGCCCGGCGCTACTCCAAGGCGTACGGCGGCGACCATCCCTTCAAACACGGCTGTTACGGCAACCTGGCGCTGCTGCGCCGGGTGTGCGGGGACGCTCAAGGCGCCCGGGAGACCAACGAGAAGGCATTGGCGGGCCTGGAGAGCAAGCTCGGGCGGGACCACCACTACTCGCTGACGGTGGCCACCAACCTCGCCAGCGACCTGGCGGTGCTGGGCGATCTGGAGAACGCCTGCCGGCTCGGTCAGGGCACGCTGCGCAGGCTGCGCAAGCTTCTGGGCGAGACGCACCCGATGACGCTGCTGTGCGCGGCGAACCTGTCGGTCTCCCTGCGGGCGGCCGGCGAGGAGGAACAGGCCGAGCGGCTGTACGAAGAGACCATCGACGCCTACGCCAGAACGCTGGGGCTGGAGCACCCGGACGCGGTGGTCGCCCAGGAACGCCGGTACCTGGACGCCGACTTCGACCCGCCGCCCATCTGATCCGAAGCCAGGTCCGCCCGGTGTCCGTCTCCCCCCGCGAGACACCGGGCGGATCTCCTTTCAGGAGGCGGGCAGCAAAGAGGGCTCCCCGTTGCGGAGCCGCCAGCGGGTCAGGTGACGGCGGGCAGCCTCGTGGGCGCGCTCCAAGGCCGGACGGCTCACCGGCTCGTCCAGCCAAGGGCGCAGGGTGCGGCGCATCCGTGCGACGAACGCCTCGCCTTCGGGGGTGAGCCGGCCGCTGGCCAGCAGGGTCCGGGCGCCCAGGTCCGCCGCCTCCCGCCAGCGGGCGAAGTCGCTGTGGGCGCGCAGGGCGAGCGGGCCCGACTCGCGTTCGCGCTGGCGCCGCCAGAAGCCGGCGATCCCGAGGTGGGCGTACGTGCCCTGCAGCAGCCCTTCGGCCGGACGGGGATCCTCCCGCCAGGGCGCGTAGTAGCGGCTGCCGTCGTCGGGCAGGGTCAGCGGGACCACATCCAGCAGCGCCGACAGCTTGGTGTGCTGCACCTCGTGGGCCAGCGTCACCGCGAAGAAGTGGGGGTCGGGCGGGGTCGACAACCCCACGTTGCCGAAGGCGTGCCGGGGCGTGGCGCTGGATTGGCCCTGCTTGGGCGGGGTGAGCGGAGTCAGCACGGTGATGGAGGAGGCGACCTCCTCGGCGGTGGTCCAGTGCCCGCTGCACAGAATCCGCCAGGCCTGCTGGAGCGTCTCCCGCCAGTACCGCAGCTCCTCATCTGTGAGCCGTCGGTCCAAAGGGGCGCTCCCAGGGGCGCGGTCGGGGTCATGGTCGTCCAGCAGGAACTCCACCCGGGATCCCTGCCACTGGGCGCGCAGCCGGCGTAGCGCCTGCCAGCCGGGTCCGTCTTCGTGCGGGTCGCTGGGGATCGTAATGGTGACGCCTGCCGCGATCACCTCGGACCGGTTGGGGCCTGATCGCACCAATGCGGTGTCCTGGCCCGGGAGCAGTGCGCGCCCCAGAGAGGGAAGAATGACGGCACCCTCGCGCACCGGGACCTCCACCGTACAGGGACGTCGTGCCCGGACGGCCGCCGCGGCGGCCAGGGCCGCCAGCTCCCCTGGGCGGGCCGTCTTCGGATCTCCCTGCTCGCCGAGCAGTGCCAGCAGGGTGCGCCGTGCCCACACCCCCACGAGGGGGTAGGACAGCACAGACCAAGTCTGGGCGGGATGGGTTTGCTCGATGTCGGCCAGCAGGCGGTAGGCGTGCCGGGCCTGATCCGCCTCAGCGTGGCCGACCTTGGTCGCAGCGTTCTGCACACCATGGATCAGCAGCATGCGTTTGCTGCGTTGCGCCGCATGCAGTGCGGTCAGGGCGCGTGCTCCACCTCCTCCAGCGGCCAAGGCGAAGAAATCTTTTTTGGGGACGTGGTGTCTGCTGAAATCCATCGAATATTTCCTCCGCATGATGGGCATGGTCAGGAGGAGGGCTGGATCAGCGTCGCAATGTCCTTGGCGACCACTTGGTGGATGTGGGTGATCAGGCGGAACAGGTCCGGGCAATAAACCGAAGGGTTGGCGAAGCCCGTACCGGAGCGGTAACGGTGCGTGTAATGCCCCCCGCCGCAGACCCGTTGCAGCGGGCAGGAACGGCACTGAGCGGCCAATGCGCGGTGGCCGATCTGCCGGGCTGCGATCTGGGGCAGCAGCAGCGCAGAGTCGAAGGAATCCCGGGCGACGTGCAGCGGGGTTCCCGCGGCGCCGTGGTAGGCGGACTTGAGCGTATCGACCTGCTCGATGGCGCCGTTGGTCTCCACCACGGCGACGGCGACCGGCGAAAGTCCGACCGACTCGCTGCTCGAAGGCCGGCCCACCAGCAGCCGGAAGATCTCACTGAACAGCCGGATCCGGGTCTTGCGGACCGGAGCCCGGTACCAGTGCTCGAAAATCTCGATGAGCCAGTCGGCGTAGGGCGTGGCCGGGTCGCCGGGGACACGTCCGGGGGGTGGGGCGTCCCAGTTGCCGTGGGGGAGCAGGAAATCGATGCCCGGCGGCTCGAATTTCAGCAGCGCCTCGTAACAAGAGACCGGATCGTTGCGCAGGTCGATGGTGCTGAGCAGGCCGCTGAACAGATGCCGGTAGGCCGGATCGGTCAGCCTGTGCAGGCCCTCCATCACCGCGGCATGGCTGCCCTGGCCGTTGGCCCACCGCCGATGCCGATCGTGGGCCTCCTCGTCACCGTCCAGGCTGACGCTGACGGAGATGTTCAGTTCGTCGAACAGCGCCAAAAAGCTCGAATCGAGCCGGATGCCGTTGGTCTGCACATGAAACCGCACGGAGATATCCGGCCCCGCTGCCGCGCGTATGGTGTCCACCGCGTACCGGATGTGATCCGGACCGGCCAGTAGTGGTTCGCCGCCGTGCAAGATGACGGTGACCTCCGGCAGCTCGTTGGCACGGGCGTGCTCGGCGATTCGCCAGGCGACATGGTCCAGGACATGCCTGCTCATACGCCGAGGCTGCCGCCGCCAGCCCTGGTCGGCCATCTCGTACATGTAGCAGTAGTCACAAGCCAGGTTGCAGCGGCTGTGGATCTTCAAGACGAACTGCTGGAAGGGAGTGGGGCGCCACCCCTCCTCCAGCAGTGCCTGAACGTCGAGCAGAGCCGGCCATTCGGTTTCGGGTCCCGTCGGGTCGGCGGAGGCTGTCACGCTGGTCAACCTCCATGGTCGGATTACGAGCGCGACATTGCGCTTTGCCTGGCTCGTCGCTACACGTACACCCTAAGAAGATTTCCGAAGTCCATTGCGCCCAAGTCTACTGGCTGTGCCGTGTGGGAGCAGTGCTCCTTCCGGCGCTGTTGGAAAAGCAGCAAAGTTCTTCCTAAATCACCTGTTATAGGGTGCTTGTCTGGCAAAGTGACCGGAACCGGTCACCGATGTTGTCCGTGATCGAAAGCGCGCAGCCGGGTAACGCCGTCTCGCCCACCCGCCGGTGCCGTACGGCGTAGGATCTTCTGACGGCCGCCCGTCGTCGGAGTGCCGCCCCGCCGAGCTCTCCGGCGGCATGGGGGACGCCCGTCACCTGGTGACCGGGGATGGGCGGCCGGCAAGGCCGTCCGAACATGTTGCCGAACGGGACTTCCTTCGGCGCTGAACCCCCGAGATGATGAAGACCTGATTCCGACCGGTGTTGCGATGGAGGTGGGAGCGCTAACCTGCTCCCATTCACTCATAGTGATGAAGACTTGCCTCACGGTACGGGCTCTTCTGCTATCCGTGCTATCCGGAAGGCTCTTGAAAATGAGCGCCGCCGACCGGCGACCGAAGGATTCGGAGGTGTCGAAGATGAGCGCCGATACGTCCGTGCCGCATCCACGGGTCGCCGGCTTGGACGCGGTCGACTCGGCGTTGCTGGCGGCGCTCATGAAGGACGCCCCGGTGGGGCTCGCGCTCTTCGATGAGGAACTGCGCCTGCGGCGGGCCAACGACGCCATGCTGGAGATCCTGGGAGCGCGGGCCGAGGACGCGCTGGACCGGCGGCTCTCGCAGGCGCTGCCGGGCGATCCGGCCACCACCGTGGAGACCGCGCTGCGCAAGGCGCTGGCCGAAGAACGCGCGGTCACCGACATCGAGCTGGCCGTGCCGCACGGCGAGCAGGACGCCTCCGGCGGCCGCCCGCGCTACTACGCCTGTTCCTGCTTTCCCTGCCGCCAGGACGACGAGCGGTCCGCAGGAGTGATCTTGACCGCCCTGGAGGTGACCGAGCGGAGGCTGGCCGAAGAGCAGATCCGGCGCAGGGAGCAGCGCTACCGCTCGCTGGTGGAGACCAGCTCCCAGGTGGTGTGGGTGACCTCCGCCGACGGGAGGGTCGTCGAGGACGCGCCGGAGTGGCGCGCGGTCACCGGCCAGAGCGTCGAGGACTACCTGGCCGGCGGCTGGCTGGCCGTGGTGCACCCCGAGGAGCGCCCGCGGGTGGAGGCGGCCTGGCGGGAGTGCCTGGCCGACCAGAGCCCCTTCGAGGCCTCCTACCGGGTGCGCACCCGCGGCGGTACCTACCGGTACTTCGATGTGCGGGCGGTGCCGATCTGGCGGGGCGATGCGGTGGTCGAGTGGGTGGGCGCCAACACCGACGTCACCGGGCAGCGCGAGGCCGAGGAGATGCGCGGGCGGCTGACCGAGCAGCTGTCGGCCGCCGCGCTGCGCACCGCCCGGCTGCAGCAGGCCACCTCGATGCTGGCCGAGGCGCTGACGGTCAGCCAGGTGGTGCAGGTGATCACCGAGGTGGGGCGCTCGGCCATCGGCGCCGACCACTCGGCGGTGGCGCTGCTGGACGACGACAAGCTGCGGCTGAGCATCATCGCCCCGGCCGAGGACGGCGACGGCGGCACGGCGCTGCGCGGCGCCATCTCCATCAACGAGCCGACCGTGATGTCGATGGCGATCCGCGAGGGCCGTCCCTTCACCGCCGGCTCTCCCGACCAGCTGCGGCTGCACCTGGGCCGGGACGAGACCGCCACCTTCCCCTGGCACGCCGACGAGCGGGCCTGGGTGGGGCTGCCGCTGCTGGCGGCCGGAGCCCCGATCGGCGCGCTGCGTTTCTCCTTCACCCGGCCGCGCGAGATCACCGAGGAGGAGCGGGTCTTCCTGGAGGCGCTGGCCGGCCAGTGCGCCCTGGCGGTGGAGCGGGCGCTGCTGTTCGAACGCGAGCACAAGACCGCCGAGGAGCTGCAGCGCAGCCTGCTGCCCAGCGACCTGCCGCAGGTGCCCACCATGCGGCTGGCCGCCCGCTACCACCCGGCCACCCGGCATGTGCAGGTCGGCGGCGACTGGTACGACGCCTTCCGGCTGCCGGACGACCGGCTGGCGGTGGCGGTGGGCGATGTGATGGGCAAGGGCGTGCTGGCCGCCGCGGGCATGGGCCGGGTCCGCAACGCGCTGCGGGCGCTGGCGCTCAACGATCCCCGGCCGGCCGCGGTGCTGGCCGGGCTGGACCGGTTGTTCGCGGCCACCGAGGACGAAGAGCAGTTCACCACGGTCGCCTACGCGGTGATCGACCCCGAGACCGGGCAGGGAGTGCTCAGCAACGCCGGGCATCCGCCGCCGCTGCTGCTGGGCGGCGAGCGGCCCGCCCGGCTGAGCACCGCCGAGCCCGGAACCCCGCTGGGCTGGCCGAGCCAGCGGCAGCAAACAAGTTTTTCCATCGAAACCGGCAACACTGTGGTCTTCTATTCCGATGGACTTGTGGAGAACCGTAGGCGGGGGGTGGACGCCGGCCTGGCCGAGCTGGTCACGGTAGCGGCCGACGCCCCACCGGAGGTGGTGGCTGATCCGGAGAGACTCGTCGACTTCCTGGTCGATCGGATGCTTGCCGGATACGAGCAAGTGGACGATGTGACCGTGCTGGCCCTGCATGTCCCGCCCAAGTAGGGCGTGCTGACCGCACAGGCGTACGGAGGACCGCCCGATGCCCTCTAAGGTGGTTGGGGTACCGGGCAGGACTCTTCGAAGCGGAATGTGCGGCCGTGCCACAATGCTTGACCTTGGTGAGAGCGGGTACGCTGCAGTGCCGCGCGATCAGTCAGGCCCTGCCGAGTGCGAGCTGCTCAGGCTCCGCCACCAGCGGGGTCACGCCCGCCAGGGCACTTGGGTCATAGCCACACGTTCGTTCGAGAGGTATTTGTGTCGCCTGCTAGCTCGACCTCGAAAGCGTCAGATCTGCACGAGCACGTCATCGGGCAACTGATCGAGCGTGGACGGTCCCAGGGTTACCTCGAAGCCGACGACGTACGCCGTACGTTCGAGGAGGCCGACATCCCCGTGTCTAAGGCCTCCAGCATCTTGCGGAGCCTCAGCAAGGAGGGTGTGACCGTCATGGTGAGCGCTGCCGACTCCGCGGCGCCGAAGCGTTCGCGCAAGCGGACATCGGCGGGGCGCAGAACTAAGACCAAGACGACGGCCGCGGCCAAGGAGCAGCAGCCGGACACGGTGACCGCGGTCGTCGGCGAGGAGACCGGCAAGAGCAAGAGCACGGGCAAGGCCACATCCAAGTCCACTTCGGCCAAGAAGAGCTCCGCCTCGACGAGCCGTGGCAGCACGACCAAGAAGTCCGCGCCGGCCAAGAAGAGCTCCACCAAGAAGTCCACCTCGACCCGCAAGACGGCCGCCAAGGCCGGCTCGGCCAAGGCGTCGTCCCTCCTCAAGGACGACCCGGAGCTGGTGGACGATGTCGAGGTCACCGACCTCGACGACGACCTGGACCTGGACGTCGACCTGACCGACGACCTCGTCGATGACGTGATCGACGAGGAGGACGAGCTGGACGAGGAGGAGGACGAGGCCGCCGAGACCTCCAAGAGCTCCTTCGGCAAGGACGACATCGACGACGACGTCCTGGTCATCACCGACGACGACGATGACGCCCCGGCCCAGCAGATCGCCTCGGCGGGCGCCACCGCGGACCCGGTCAAGGACTACCTCAAGCAGATCGGCAAGGTTCCCCTGCTCAACGCCGAGCAGGAGGTGGAGCTGGCCAAGCGCATCGAGGCGGGCCTGTTCGCCGAGGAGCGGCTGGCCACCATGGGCGACCAGCTGTCCGAAGAAGACAAGGCGGACCTGGAGTGGATCGCCGAGGACGGCCGCCGCGCCAAGGCCCACCTGCTGGAGGCCAACCTGCGGCTGGTGGTCTCGCTGGCCAAGCGCTACACCGGGCGCGGCATGCTGTTCCTGGACCTGATCCAGGAGGGCAACCTGGGCCTGATCCGCGCGGTGGAGAAGTTCGACTACACCAAGGGCTTCAAGTTCTCCACCTACGCCACCTGGTGGATCCGGCAGGCGATCACCCGGGCGATGGCCGACCAGGCCCGCACCATCCGCATCCCGGTGCACATGGTCGAGGTCATCAACAAGCTGGCCCGCGTCCAGCGGCAGATGCTGCAGGACCTGGGCCGCGAGCCGACCCCGGAGGAGCTGGCCAAGGAGCTCGACATGACCCCCGAGAAGGTCATCGAGGTCCAAAAGTACGGCCGCGAGCCGATCTCGCTGCACACGCCGCTGGGCGAGGACGGCGACAGCGAGTTCGGCGACCTGATCGAGGACTCCGAGGCGATCGTCCCGGCCGACGCGGTCAGCTTCACGCTGCTGCAGGAGCAGCTGCACTCGGTGCTCGACACCTTGAGCGAGCGTGAGGCGGGCGTGGTGTCGATGCGGTTCGGGCTGACCGACGGCCAGCCCAAGACCCTGGATGAGATCGGCAAGGTCTACGGGGTGACCCGCGAGCGCATCCGGCAGATCGAGTCCAAGACCATGTCGAAGCTGCGCCACCCCTCCAGGTCGCAGGTGCTGCGCGACTACCTCGACTGAGCGCTTCGCCCGGCGAGCCGTCCCCTGCGGGACGGCCCGTCGGGCTCGCCGTCTCCCCGCCGTCGGCGGGTGACGCCCGCGTGGTTGACCGGTTGAAAATTGTCAAGTCAAGTGTTTCGCGGGTGCGTAACATACTATTTACATGTAAGTAGCGCTGCCTGTTCCGCTTCTTCCTACGCTCCCCAATATGGGAGTGATGGAGCTCGACCGGGTGCGCCACCGGTCTTCTGGAGCACGATCCCGCACTGCACGTCTGGTACGTGGGCGTCCCTGGTGGGACCCCATCCTGGACCGGGCCGTCGAGGCCGTCCGCGACCGTTACCTGAGAGCCGGCGTGGCCCTGCTGGCCGACAGCCGTGCCGACCCGGAGGTGCGATCCCTGCGGGTGGAGGCGCTGTCCAAGGCCGCCGTCGGCTTGAGCCAGGGGATCGAGGCGTTGCTGGCCGAAGATCCCCGCAATCCCGACCTGTGGCTGTGGCTGGGACGCACCCGCGTCGAGGAGGCGTGGAAGATCCGGCCCGACGCCCGGGCTCGTTCGGTGCAGGCCTCCGGCTTCACCGCCTACACCAAGCGGATGCGCTCGGCGCACGAGCCGCTGCTGCGAGCCGCCGAGCTGTTCCCCGCCGATCCCGTCCCCTGGGAGTCCATGATGTGGATGGCCCTGGGCCTGGGCATGGACCGGGAGAACAAGGACGCCCTGTGGGAGCAGGTCTACCGGCGCTGTCCCACCCTGTTCGGGGCGCATGTGGCCCGGGTCGTCACCCTCTCCCCGCAGTGGGGCGGTATGAAAGAGGAGATGTTCGACTTCGCCCGGGTCGCGATGAGCACCGCCTCCCAGGAGGACCCGCGGGCCGCGCTGATCCCGCTGGCCTATTTTGAATATTTTGTGCAGGAACGTTCCGGAATCATCCGTGGGGCGTCCTCCTGGTTCTCCGCCGACGAAATCCGCGAGGTCCAGAACGCCGCACGAGGGTGGTTCGAGGGCCATCGCCCCCATCCCCGCACGATCCAGGCGCACAACTTCTTTGGAGCCGCCTTCTACCTGGCCGACGCCCGGCGGCCCGCTCGCCAGCATCTGATCCGCACCTACGGGCGGCCGAGCGGCCGTCCCTGGAGCTACCTGGGCGACGAGACCGACCAGTACATCAAGGCCTGCCGCAACCTCAACCTCGACATCACCTGATCCGGGCCGAAGGCGCCGGGGCGATCAGGCGTGCAGGACGACGTCCAGCCGCCCGCCGCCGTCGGCCAGTTCGGCCGTGTAGCCCAGATCGCGGACGGCCTTGAGCAGCTCCTCGGGGGAGGCCGGATCCACTCCGGCGTTGAGCAGGTCATGGGCGATCTTGCCGCGCGTGGCCTTGGCCGCGTGGCTGACGACCGTGCGCCGGGGAGTCCCGTCCGGGCCGGACCTTTGGCGGAGCACCCGTACGGCCGTGCAAGGCGCCGCGGGCCGCCACGCGGCCGCATAGGGGGCCGAACGCATGTCCACCACCAGGCCCGCCGGGCGCAGCGCCCGCGCCAGGGCCGGCCGCCAGAACGCGGCCAGCGCGCCCAGCGGAGGCAGGGCGAGCCCCATCGCCAGCCGGTAGGGCGGGACCCGGTCCGTCAGGCGCAGCGCGCCCCACAGCCCAGACAAGATCACGATTTGTTCTTCGGCCGCCCGCCTGGCGTCGGCGTTCAGCGATTCCAGCGCCAGGTTCTCGTGCAGCACACCGGTGTAGAGCCGGGACGCCGGCAGGGTGGGAGCCCGGCGCAGCTCCCGGTTACGGCGCAGGGCCTCCTGCGCCTGCGTCCGCGGCAGCGCCAGCACGTGCGCGGCGTCCTCGCGCCGGCAGACCCGCTCCAGTGCCGCCAGCGCCCGTTCCCTGGCCGGTCTCAGCTCAGGGAAGCTCAGCTCCTCCAGACGCAGCGGCGGGCCGTCCCCGTCGGAGGCCTTGCCCTCCGACGGCGGCAGCACGATCAGCATGCTCTCCCCGATCCATGGTCAGCGGTGGACGCACGCGCGAACGGCGGCCACCGCTGTGATAGCCGCCGTTCGTGGTCTATGACCCCGGGGGCGTCCGGGGGCTTTTTATCGAAGGGCTACCGCTCCTGCCGGTGAGCGGTGGCCGGGGTCTTCATCAGCCGGTCGGTCTCGTCGTAGATGTCCGCCCCACAAGCGCGGAGCGACGCGCTGTACTTACGCCCGTGGTGGGCGCAGAACAGAAGGTCGCCGCCGCCCGCCAGGACCGCACGGACATAGGCCTGAGCACCGCAACGGTCGCACCGGTCGGCGGCCGTCAGCGGCTTGGTTGGGGCTAGGGCTCCGGTCACGGCACCTTCCTCAAATCTCGGGGTCGGTACTTAGGACAACATCTAACCCGACGCCGAGCTTCCCAACCCGGTTCTCACTACGCCCAGAGCGGAATGGGCCAATAGGTGACCGACGTCACATGTTGTCCGGTGCCGGGAAACTCACCGCTTCGCCTCCTGCCAGGTCAGAGCGGTGAAGCGGCGAGCCTTTGAGTGAAATGTCAGCGGGCGGGGGTAGCCTTCTGCCCGATGCCCTGACCCCCGAGGAGCGCAAGCACGTTGACCGCAGTGACCGCCGAAGCACCCGCACATGACGACCCCCACGGTTACTCCGCCCGGCACCTGTCGGTGCTGGAGGGCCTTGAGGCCGTGCGCAAGCGGCCGGGCATGTACATCGGGTCCACCGACAGCAGGGGCCTGACCCACTGCCTGTGGGAGATCGTCGACAACTCCGTGGACGAGGCGCTGGCCGGTCATTGCACCAAGATCTCGGTGGTGCTGCACGCCGACGGCTCTTATGAGGTGTGCGACAACGGCCGCGGCATCCCGGTGGACATCGAGCCCAGGACCGGCCTGCCCGGTGTGGAGCTGGTGATGACCCGGCTGCACGCCGGCGGCAAGTTCGGCGGCGTCTCCTACACCGCCTCCGGCGGCCTGCACGGCGTGGGCGCCTCCGTGGTCAACGCCCTGTCGGCGCGGCTGGACGTGGAGGTCGACCGCGACGGCCACACCCACGCCATGAGCTTCAAGCGCGGCCTGCCCGGGGAGTTCGCCGCCCCCGGCCCTGAGCGGCGCTTCAAGAAGAAGTCCGGGCTGCGCAAGATCGCCGAGGTGCCCCCCGGCGTGACCGGCACCCGCGTGCGGTTCTGGCCCGACCTGCAGATCTTCCTCAAGGACGCGCGGATCGACACCGAGACGGTCATGGACCGGATGCGGCAGACCGCCTTCCTGGTCCCGGGCCTGGAGATCAGCGTCCGTGACGAGCGCGGCGAGGAGCCGGTCGCCGAGACCTTCAAGTTCGACGGCGGCATCAGCGAGTTCTGCGACTACCTGGCCAAGGACGAGCCGATCTGCGACACGCTGCGCTTTCGGGGCCGCGGCCACTTCACCGAGACCGTCCCGGTGCTGGATGAGCAGGGCCACCTGACCCCCACCGACGTCGAGCGCGACCTGGAGGTCGATGTCGCGCTGCGCTGGGGCACCGGCTATGACACCGTCTGCAAGTCCTTCGTCAACGTCATCGCCACGCCCAAGCACGGCACGCACGTCACCGGCTTCGACCGCGCCCTGGTGCGCACCATCAACGAGCAGCTGCGCGCCACCAAGCTGCTGAAGAACGGCGATGAGCCGGTCACCAAGGACGACATCCTGGAGGGCCTGACCGCCGTGGTCACGGTCCGGCTGCCCGAGCCGCAGTTCGAGGGGCAGACCAAGGAGGTGCTGGGCACCTCGGCGGCCACCCGGATCGTCGCCCGGGTCGTCTCCGAGGGGCTGAAGGAGGCCTTCGACAACCCCAAGCGAGGCGCCCGCCAGCAGATGCGCGCCGTGCTGGAGAAGATCGTCGCCGCCGCCAAGGCCCGCATCGCCGCCCGCACCCACCGCGACAACCAGCGTCGCAAGAACGCCCTGGAGAACTCCGCCCTGCCGGCCAAGCTGGTGGACTGCCGCACCACCGACGACCGCAGCGAGCTGTTCATCGTCGAGGGCGACTCGGCGCTGGGCACCGCCAAGCTGGCCCGCAACTCCGAGTTCCAGGCCCTGCTGCCGATCCGCGGCAAGATCCTCAACGTGCAGAAGGCCTCCATGGCCGACATGCTCAAAAACGCCGAGTGCGCCGCCATCATCCAGGTGGTCGGCGCCGGCTCCGGCCGCACCTTCGACCTGGAGGCGGCCCGCTACGGCCGGGTCATCTTGATGGCCGACGCCGACGTCGACGGCGCCCACATCCGCTGCCTGCTGCTGACGCTGTTCTACCGGTACATGCGTCCCATGCTGGAGGCCGGGCGAGTGTTCGCCGCGGTGCCCCCGCTGCACCGCATCCAGCTCACCAACCCCAAGAAGGGGCAGGACAAGTACGTCTACTGCTACACCGACGCCGAGCTGCGCCGGAAGCTGGTGGAGTTCGAGCGCCGCGGCATCCGCTGGAAGGAGCCCATCCAGCGCTACAAGGGCCTGGGCGAGATGGACGCCGACCAGCTGGCCGAGACCACCATGGACCCGCGCCGCCGGATGCTGCGCCGCATCCGGTTGCACGACGCCGAAGAGGCCGCCAGGATCTTCGACCTGCTGATGGGCAGCGAGGTGGCCCCCCGCCGGGAGTTCATCACCGCCGGCGCCGCCGAACTGGACGCCGAACGCATCGACGCCTAAGCCGCGGCGAGCCGCCGCGAGGTGTTCGGATGCGCCCGCCGATCACGGCGAAACGCTCTGCCGGGGCGCGTCCGGACCGTCCCTTCGCCCGGGTGTGATCTGGGCGGGGAGAGCGGTTCGGGCGCGCCGCCCGGGGTATGTCGATCATGAAAGCGCGGGGGGCGCCTGACCGCGCGGGCATCGGGAGGGCGTGATGGCGAAGGCGGTCACCGGAGCCGGTGCGCAGACCGGCGAGCTGCGGCGGGTCATCGGGCGCAAGGTGCTCGCGCTGTTCGTGGTGGGCGACATCCTCGGAGCGGGGATCTACGCCCTGGTCGGCAAGGTCGCCGGAGAGGTCGGCGGGGCCATCTGGGTGCCTTTTGTGACCGCCTTCGTGCTGGCGGCGCTGACCGCCTCCTCCTATGCCGAGCTGGCCGGCAAGTACCCGCAGGCGGCGGGGGCCGCGCTGTATGTCAACAAGGCGTTCGGGCTGCCGTTCGTGACGTTCATCGTGGCGTTCGCGGTGATGATGAGCGGGATCACCTCGGCGAGCGCGGCGGCCCGCGCCTTCGGCGGCGACTACCTGGCCGAGTTCGTCTCGCTGCCGGCGCTGGTGGGGGCGCTGCTGTTCCTGGCGCTGGTGACGGTGGTCAACTTCGCCGGGATCTCCGAGTCGGTCAAGGTCAACGTGGTGCTCACGGTGATCGAGGCGTTCGGGCTGCTGGTGATCATCGCGATCGGGGCCTGGGCGCTGGCCACCGGGGAAGGAGAGCCGGGCCGGGCGCTGCAGTTCCGCGAGGGCGGGGTGCTGCTGGGCGTGCTCGGCGGGACCGCGCTGGCGTTCTACTCGCTGCTGGGCTTTGAGGACTCGGTCAATCTGGCCGAAGAGGCCCGCGACCCGGCCCGGGACTACCCGCGGGCGCTGTTCGGCGGGCTGGGGATCGCGGTGGCGATCTATGTGGCGGTGGCGTTCACCGCGACGGTGCTGGTGGACACCGACACCCTCAGCTCCTCCAGCGGGCCGCTGCTGGAGGTCGTGCACGTGGCCGGGCTGAGCTTCCCGCCCAAGCTGTTCGCGCTGATCGCGCTGCTGGCGGTGGGCAACACCGCGCTGATCAACATGATCATGGCCTCTCGTCTGGTGTACGGGATGGCGCGCGAGCGCATCGTGCCCGCGGTGTTCGGCATCGTCCATCCCACCCGGGCCACGCCCTGGGTGGCCATCCTGTTCACCGTGGCGCTGGCGGTGATCCTGGTGAGCACCGGCGATATCGGCGGGCTGGCCGACACCACCGTGCTGCTGCTGTTGTGCGTGTTCGCGACGGTGAACGTGTGCGTGCTGGTGCTGCGCCGGGACCGGGTGGCGCACCGGCACTACCGGGCGCCCACCTGGATGCCGGTGCTGGGCGCGGTGGCCTGCGTGCTGCTGGCCCTGCCGATCACCGGCAGGGACGCGGCGGTGTATCTGCGCGCGGCCCTGCTGGTGGCCATCGGGGTGGCGCTGTGGCTGGTCAACCGGGTGATCGTGAGCAGGAGCGCAGGCGGCGGCACGCCTGGGCCCGGCGCCGGGTGACAGACCCCAACATCGGGGCGCCGGACGGCATAAGGCTCGTCAAACCGCCGGGGCGGCCGATGCCCGCGACCGAAGACGCGGACACAATGTGTTCGTTCAGTGACGTAATGCAGTAGACGTGCCGGGCGGTCGCCGGGTGGGGAGGGGCGCAGGGTGCCGAAGACACAGCTGATCGCGGACTATCTGCACACCTGCGCCCGGTGGCGGATCAACCTGGTGGAGGAGAGCGACTGCGGGCGCAACGCCCGCGCCGCGATCGCGCTGATCGACGCGGCGGAGTACGCGGCCTCCCTGGACGAGCACGACCAGGTGGTGGTGCGCCTGGCGGTCGCCGGCTGTTTCTCCGGCGGCCGGTTCGACCCCGGCGGGGAGGGCGAGCGCATCGTCCGGAACTGGTGCTATGACGGCGGGCTGCAGCACCCGGGCGAGCTGCTGGAACTGCTGGCCGAGGCGGCGGAGCGCACGGTCGCCTCGGCGCCGCGCCCCCCGCGTCCGCGCACCGCCCAGCCGTGAGGGCGCCGTCCGGGCGCACCGGCTACACGAAATCGCGGTGGTGGAGCTGAGGCTTGCCCGTCGGCGTGGTGAAGATCCTGCCGCGGGACCTGCTGGGCAGCGGTCGCATCACCGTAGGCAGGCCTTCGCCGACCGTATGACCGGGAAGCCTTGAGGCGGGTGCTCGTTGGACTCGGAAAACCTCTGGGGCAGCAGGCCCGCCCGGCCGCACGCCGCTGCGGCGGACCGTCCAGGCGCTGAGCGAGGTGCTCTGGCGCCGGACGCGCACCGGAACCACATCGGGTGCGGGGCCGTGCACGATCGTGAGCCGTCCGGACGCCGCGTTCGGCGTGATCTTTGGGTCGGCGGCGGGCCCGGGACCCGCGGGCGCGTCCACAGCGCTCCGCCCGCTCCACGGGCAGCCGCCCATCCGTCGTGCGGGCATGGCTGCCCGTGCCCGGTGGTCGGACTGGCCGAGATCATCGCCAAGACGGCGGCGGTGCCGGTGGACCGGACATCGGGCCGGTGGGGCCGTCCGATCACCTGCAGTGGCGGCCCTCACCGTGGACGTGCGGGCTGCAGGCCCTGCCGGTCCGGTTCACCCCGGCCATCCGCGGAAAGCGCCCTGCCGAGGTCAGGCCGGTTCGTTGCCCGGCTTCCACTTGATGCCGCAGCCGAGGCTGGGGACGTGCGGCTCGGGCACGGTCTTGCCGGCCAGCACCAGGTCGATGGCGGCGCGCAGGGAGCTGCCGTCGGCGGGGACGTCGTTGCCGGGCCGGGCGCCGTCGAACTGGCCCCGGTAGGCCAGGCGCAGGTCCCGGTCGTAGAGGAAGAAGTCGGGAGTGCAGGCCGCCCGGTAGGCCTTGGCCACCTCCTGGGTCTCGTCCACCAGGTAGGGGAAGGTGAAGCCGGCCCGCTCGGCCTGCTCGCGCAGGTGGTCGGGGCCGTCGTCGGGGTAGTTGGTCACGTCGTTGCTGCAGATGGCCACGGCGGCCAGGCCCTTGTCCCGGTATCCGGCCACGACCGAGCCCAGGGCGGACTCGATCCGCCGCACGTACGGGCAGTGGTTGGACAGGAACATCACCAGCACCGCGGGGGCGCCCGACAGGTCCTTCAGCGACACCGTGCCGCCCGTGATCGCCGGGAGCGTGAAGTCGGGAGCCGGCGTTCCGAGCGGAACCATGAACGAAGCGATGGCCATGACACCATCCTGACAGAGTCGGCCCGCCGCCCGACTGAGCTTTTCAAATATTTCCTATCTAGAAAGTTGATTTCTTGTGCGGGGTGTGCCTACGCTCGTTGCGTGCCGTCGAACAAGCGCCTGACCAGCAGAGGCCACATCGACTTCTGTCGCGTGGCCAGCGCTCTGTGTCCGCGCTGACCGCGCCCCCGTGGCGACAACCCTCCGAGGCGACGTGCGCGCCCTGCCGGCCGGCGTGAAAAGACCTGCCGGAGCCGGACTTTCCACCCCCCTTTTCGGCGCCGAAGGGTGCCGTGGCGTCCGCCTGCATGTCTGCCCGGAGGGGACGCGACCGAAAACGCCGCGGGAACGGGCCGCCGAGGCCGCCTCCCGGCCGTGCGTGCCCGACAAGCCGGAGCCTTCCCTCCGATACGGGAGGCGATCGAACCGGACTGTTGAACTCGCCCTGCCCGCCGCCATGCGGGACGCCCCGGAAGCGGGCACCCGCTGTGGCGGCGGGGCGACAGGGCTCACCGACGGCTCGGCCCGGTGCTTGTGTCCTCACCGGCCGAGCCCGGAGGGCGCCGTCAGTGCGGCGCGGGGCCTGCGCCCGTCGCCTTCGGCGTCCTCCGGCCGCCGGGAGCGGCAGGCCGCCCGAGGCGGACCTTGGGGTGGGGGCCGCCGGCCCGCCGCTCCCGGCCTTCGGTGTTCACCGGGAAAGGGGCGCTGCTCGTGGTGCTCCTGAGGTCCAGGACATATTTCCCGGTAAAACTACGGCAGTATTGAAATCATGGTGAGGGTTTTTGTGTCGAGATGTGCGTGCTCGGCCCTTGCTCACCTGCCGCCATGTCGACTTCCGGTGGGTCACGGCAGACCGCTGTAGCCGCGTGTACCGGAACTGAGGTTTTCTCATCGAAATGAGGAGGGTGATCCGGGTGCACGGCGCCCATCGGAACGGCGCCGGTGTGCTGTCGCCCCAGTCGAGAGCGATCCGGCGCAAGGGCGCCTTTCGGTACGTGGCCTTCGAGGTCTAGGACGGGGCTAGGGCGGTTTCCAGCGCCATGATGTCGCAGGTCACAGCGGAGTTCCCGGATGTAGCGCCCCAGCAGGCGACCTCCGGAACGGCGTGTCGAAAAGGCCCATCGAGAAAGCCTCACTGGCCGGCCTAACTCCGAACGAATTTCGCGGGCCGTCTTCAAAGGGAACTGTGAACAGGAGTGTGCTTTTCCTGATCTGAGAGTTTGTCGTGCGCGCTTATAGTGAGTTGGTGCTGATCTGCAGAAATTTGCTGTCTTCTGTCGACCTTGGATAGTGCGCTTCGTGTCCAGATTGACACGGAGCACGTGACAGGGAGAACGGGAGAGGGCAGAGCCATGCTCCTTGCGATGGTCCGGCAGGAGGTGGCTCCCGAGATGGGCGAGCAGTCCACGCGCCTGCGCCTGGGGGAGATCTACGAGTCGTTCGACATGCCGGGGCTGCGGGCTGAACTGCTCGATGAGCGGCTCATTGTGAACCCGATGCCGATCAAGCTGCACAACCGCGTCGTCACCTGGCTGACGGCGGAGCTACTGGGCCTGTGCGCGGAACGGGACTGGGATCTGCTGGCCCATGGCGCAGTGGAACTAGCGAAGACCTCCGACAAGGTGCAGCCGGATCCCTTCTCTGCCCACTGGACGAATCCATCGATCATCAATGGCTGATCTTCGCCAAGGACGTGCTGCCGGCGGTCGAGGTCGCCTCTTCCGTCCAGCGGGCACGGCGACCATGAGGTCGAACGGAGCGCCTGCGCGCGCAGCGAGATCCCGATTTACCTGGTCATCGACCCTCGGGACGCCGGGATCACCCTGTATTCGGGGCCGGAGCCGGGCGGTTATTCGCCGATGGCGGCCGTGCCGGTCGGCGACAAGCTCGACCTGCCCGGGCCGTTCGGGATCGTCTTGGACACCGGGACCACGCCGAGGCGTCCGGAGCGTTCTGAGAACGCCCAGCGGAAACCGGGGCGATGACCGTTGCTCCCGTGGCCGGGAGCGGCCACGGGAGCAACGGGTGGCTATTCGGCGGAGGGCTCGGGCGGCTCCTCGGGCAGGGGAGGCAGGAGCGAGCCGATCGCGCCGCCGATGGCGGCGATGGCGGTGGGGAGCTTGTCCCCGGAGCCGTCACGGCGGCCCAGCTCGGCGGGCAGCTCCACGGTTTTGCCGGCCTCGGAGACGGCGCGCAGCGGGGCCGGACCGGCCCACGCCCGCAGCAGGACGTCCTCGCCCTTGAGGAAGCGGTGGGAGCGGACGCCGCCGGTGGCGCGGCCCTTGCGCGGGAAGACCGCATAGTCGGAGACCTTGACGGCCCCGTTCTGGGTGCCGGGCAGGGCGGCGGAGGAACCGGCGATCGTCACCACGCGGGACTCCCGGTCCGGGTCGACGGTGCCGAACCAGATGACGCGGGCGCCCTCCGACAGCTTGATGCCGGCCATGCCGGCGGCGGCGCGGCCCTGCGGGCGGACGTTGGCGGCGGCATAGCGCAGCAGCTGGGCGTCGCTGGTGATGAAGACCAGGTCGTGCTCGTCGGAGGCCAGCTCCACGGCGCCGACCACGCGGTCGCCGTCCTTGAGGGAGATGACCTCGAACTCCTCCCGGTTGGCCGGGTAGTCGGGCACCACCCGTTTGACCACGCCCTGTTCGGTGCCCAGGGCCAGGCCGGGGCCGTGTCCGGTCAGCGAGCCCAGCCCGACCACGCGCTCCCCGTCGGCCAGCGTGGTGTACTCGCTGATCGGGGCGCCGCCGGCCAGTGACGGCGGGCCGTCGCCGGGCGGCAGCGCCGGCAGGTCCAGCACCTCCACCTTGATCATCCGTCCGGCGGAGGTGACCAGGCCGACCTCGCCGCGGGTGGTGGCGCGCACCACCGCGGCCAGCACATCGTGCGGGCCGCTGCCGCTCTCGGCGGGCAGCGGGCCGGGGCCGGCGGTGCGGGCCAGCAGCCCGGTGGAGGACAGCAGCACCAGGCACGGCTCGTCGGGGACCTCCAGCGGGACGGCGGCGGCCGTCTGCCCGGAGGACTCCAGCAGCACGGTGCGGCGCGGGGTGCTGAACTTCTTGGCCACCTCGCCCAGCTCCTTGGCGACCAGCTTGCGCAGCTTGCGGTCGGACTCCAAGATCGCGGTCAGCCGGGCGATCTCCTTGCCGAGCTGCTCGGACTCTTTTTCCAGCTCCAGCCGGTCGAAGCGGGTCAGCCGGCGCAGCGGGGTGTCCAGGATGTACTGGGCCTGGATCTCCGACAGCTCGAAGGTCTCCATCAGGCGCCGCTTGGCCTGGGCGGAGTCGTCGCTGTCGCGGATGATCGCGATGACCTCGTCGATGTTGAGCAGCGCGACCAGCAGCCCTTCGACCAGGTGCAGCCGCTCCTGGCGCTTGCGGCGGCGGAACTCGCTGCGGCGGCGCACCACCTCCAGGCGGTGGTCCACATAGACCTGCAGCAGCTCCCGCAGGCCCAGCGTGCGCGGCTGGCCGTCGACCAGCGCCACGTTGTTGATGCCGAAGGTCTCCTCCATGGGGGTGAGCCGGTACAGCTCGGCCAGCACGGCCTCGGGGTTGAAGCCGTTTTTGACCTCGATGACCAGCCGCAGCCCGGTGGTGCGGTCGGTGAGGTCCTTCAGGTCGGAGATGCCGGTCAGCTTCTTGGCCTGGACCAGGTCCTTGATCTTGGCGATGACGCGTTCGGGACCGACCCCGTAGGGCAGCTCGGTGACCACGATGCCCTTGCGGCGGGGGGTGACGTTCTCGATCCGCGCGGTGGCGCGCATGCGGAAGGTGCCCCGGCCCTTGGCGTAGGCGTCGCGGATGCCCTCCAGCCCCACGATGATCCCGCCGGTGGGCAGGTCGGGGCCGGGCACGAACTGCATCAGCTCCTCGAGCGTGGCGTCGGGGTGCTCCAGCAGGTGCCGGGCGGCGGCCACCACCTCCCCCAGGTTGTGCGGGGCCATGTTGGTGGCCATCCCGACCGCGATCCCCGAGGCCCCGTTGACCAGCAGGTTCGGGAAGGCCGCGGGCAGCACCTCCGGCTCGCGCTCCTGCCCGTCGTAGTTGGGCCGAAAGTCGACGGTCTCCTCGTCGATGGCGTCCACCATCAACATGGCCTCGTTGGACAGGCGGGCCTCGGTGTAGCGCATGGCGGCCGGCAGGTCGTCGCCGCCCAGCGAGCCGAAGTTGCCGTGCCCGTCCACCAGCGGCATCCGCATCGCCCACGGCTGGGCCATGCGCACCATGGCGTCGTAGATGGCGCTGTCGCCGTGCGGGTGCAGCTTGCCCATCACCTCGCCGACGACCCGGGCGCACTTGACATGGCCGCGGTCGGGCCGCAGCCCCATCTCGTTCATCGAGTACAGGATCCGGCGCTGGACGGGCTTGAGCCCGTCCCGGGCGTCCGGCAGGGCCCGGCTGTAGATGACCGAGTAGGCGTACTCGAGGAAGCTGCCCCGCATCTCCTCGGAGACATCGACGTCGATGATGTTCTCCTCGAAGTCCGGCGGGGGAGGGGGTGCTGGGGATCCGCGTCGTGCCATGCCCACATTGTGGCCGGTCCCGGGGACGGTTTCGGCCGCACGGGGCGTGCCCGCGCCGGTCGTTCCCGGCCGGGGACCTCTCGTGGCACATTTCGTGGCACATTGAGACGTCCCCGACATGACGGCCGGTGGAGGTGGCGATGGGCTCGCATGCGAACTTCCAGAACGAGATCTACCTGAACGGGCTCGGCGACGTCCGCCCCGAGCTGCCCACCGACCTGACCAAGCTGGAGAAGCTGGCCGAACGGCGGTTGCCGGCCGGGGCGTTCGGGTATGTGGCCGGCTCGGCGGGCGCCGAGGCGACGGCCGCGGCCAACCGGGCGGCCTTCGACCGGTGGCGGATCGTCCCCCGGATGCTGCGCGACACCTCCCGGCGGGACCTTTCGGTGCGGGTGCTGGGCACGGCGATGCCCGCCCCGCTGGTGGTGGGGCCGATCGGGGTGCTGTCGATCCTGCACCCGGACGCAGAGCCGGGGGTGGCCCGCGCGGCGGCCGAGCTGGGCGTGCCCATGGTGCTCAGCTCGGTGTCGTCGGTCACCATGGAGGAGGCGGCCGAGGCGAGCGGAGAGGGCTCGCCCCGCTGGTTCCAGCTGTATTGGTCCAAGAACCGGGACGTGGCGGCCAGTTTCCTGGAGCGCGCCAAGGCCGCCGGCTACACGGCGCTGGTGGTCACCCTCGACACCCACGCGATGGGCTGGCGGCCCCGCGACCTGGACACCGCCTACCTGCCGTTCCTGCGCGGCATCGGAGTGGCCAACTACTTCACCGACCCGGCCTTCCAGAAGGCGGTGGGCGGCCCGATCACCGACGCCAACCGGGACGCGGCGATCCTGCAGTGGGTGGCCGACTTCGGGGACCCCACGCTCACCTGGGACGACCTGCCGTTCCTGCGGGAGCACTGGGACGGGCCCATCGCGCTCAAGGGCATCCTGCACCCCGACGACGCCCGCCGCGCGGTGGACGCCGGGATGGACGGCGTCATCGTCTCCAACCACGGCGGACGCCAGGTGGACGGGGCGATGGCGGCGCTGGACGCGCTGCCCGGCGTGGTGGAGGCGGTCGGGGAGCGGGCCGAGGTGCTGTTCGACAGCGGTATCCGCACCGGGGCCGACATCGTCAAGGCGCTGGCCCTGGGCGCCCGGGCGGTGCTGGTGGCCCGGCCGTACGCCTACGGGCTGGGGCTGGCCGGGCAGGCGGGCGTGCGGCACGTGCTGCGCTGCCTGCTGGCCGAGCTGGAGCTGACCATGATGCTCTCCGGGTTCACTGGGCCGCAGGAGCTGACCCCGGAGATCCTGGCCCCCGCACCCTGACATATGTCATGGCCTGAGCCTGCGAATATCCCGGCCGGTTCCTGACGCTCGTGACTGCACGTTCCCGCCGTGCGCGGGAAGCATGGACGCCATGAGCGACCATGTGATCGAGGTACGCGAGCTGACCGCCGGGCACGGCGGGGTCGAGACCGTGCGCGGTGTCTCGTTCACCGTCGCGCGGGGCACCGTCTACGCGCTGCTGGGCGGGTACCGCTCCGGGAAGACGACGCTGCTGGAGACGGTCGCCGGGTGCCGGCGCCCCATGTCCGGGACGGTGCGGGTCATGGGAGCGGACCCGTATGCGCCTTCGGAGCGGCTGCCGGTGGGCACCGTGTGGCGGGAGGGCGGGCTGTTCCCGGGCCTGACCGTCGCCGAGGTGGTCGACGCCTGGCGCCGCTGGACGGTGAACCCGCTCGACCGGGACGAGGTGCTGGGACTGGTCGGGCTGGACCGCCGCGCCGGCACGCGCTTTGAGCGGCTGGGCCCGGCCGGCCTGCGGCGGCTGGACCTGGCGCTGGCCCTGGTGGGCCGCGCCGAGGTGCTGCTTTTGGACGAGCCCACCGCGGGCCTGCCCGCCACCGACGCCCACGCGATCCGCGGGCTGCTGCGGGACCTGGCCGGTGCGGGGGTGACGATCCTGCTGGCCACCCGCGACCTGGACGAGGCGTGCGCCGCCGACCGGGTCGGGGTGCTGGAGGAGGGGCGCCTGACCATCGGCCGTGCCTCCGGCTCCCTGCGCGCCGCCTGACCCGCGCTCACGTGGCGGCCTTGTCTCAAACGGCCGGCCCGAGGGGACTTCCCGGCAGGCCGTCAGGGGGCGCCTCATCTCCCTTCCCCCGGACGGGCAGCTCCCGGGACAGCTCCCCGGCGAAGCGCTGCAAGATCCCCAGCAGGTCGGCGGCCAGGCGGGGCGGACGGCGGCGATGCACGATGTAGATCTCGCGGGCCAGGGAAAGGCCGCGCAGCGGGCGGGCGGCGAAGGCGGGGGAGGCGGTGTGCCGCAGGGCGGTGCTGGGCACCAGGGCGACGCCGATGCCCGCCGCGATGAGCGCCAGCGTCACCTCATAGTCGTGGGTCTCGTAGGCGGTGCGGACCGGCACACCGGTCTGCGCGGCGACCGTCTCCAGGCACACCCGGTTGTGCACCCCGGGCTCGCCGGAGATCCACTCCTCGTCGGCAAGGTCGGCGAAGGAGACGGCGGGCCGGTCGGCGAGCGGGTGCTCGGGCGGCAGCACCACCAGCAGCGGGTCGGTCAAAAGCAGCTCGCGCCGCAGCCCGGGCGCCGCGGGCAGGGACCCGCCGGGGTAGCGGTGGGTCACCAGCAGGTCCAGGTCCCGGGAGGTCACCAGGTCGTAGCCGCGCGGCGGCTCCAGGTCCAGCAGCGACAGCCGCACCCCGGGGTTGACCCGGCGGAAGGCGGCCAGCGCCTCCGGCAGCAGCGTCTTGCCGGCGCTGGCGAACGTGCCGACCGACAGGTGCTGCGGCTGCCTGCCGGCCGCCGTGCGCACCGCCTCTTCGGCGTCCCGCAGCTCGCCCAGCACGCGTTCGGCGTGCCGCAGCAGCACCCGGCCGGCCTCGGTCGGATGCGCCCCGGAGGCGGTCCGCACCAGCAGCGGGCACCCCCCCTCCTGCTCCAGTTTGGCCAGCTGCTGCGACAGGGCCGAGGGGGTGAACGACATCTGCTCGGCCGCAGCGGTGATGGACCCGGCCCGGCTCACCGCCACCAAAGCGCGCAACCCGGTGATGCTCAGCGCCATTAAGCGATTCTAAAGGCTTCCCATAGATCCTTACTGGTGCTTAAGGGGCAAGGGGACGAGACTCCTGGGCATGACAAGCGACACCATCGAAGCCCTGCCGGCCACAGAAGACGTCCGGGCGGCGGCGGAGCGGATCGCGCCCCATGCGCGCCGCACCCCGGTGCTGACCACCCGGATCGACGGCCGTCCCGTCACCTTCAAGCTGGAGCACCTGCAGGTGACCGGCTCGTTCAAGTTCCGCGGCGCGCTCAACGCCCTGCGCGGCGGCCGCGACGTCCACCGGGTGGTGGCCGCCTCGGGCGGCAACCACGGGCTCGGGGTGGCCGAGGCGGCCCGCCTGTGCGGCGTCCCCGCGCGGATCTACGTGCCGCGCTCCGCCCCCGAGGTCAAGGTGCGCCGCATCGCCGCCGCCGGCGCGCAGGTCGTCCGCTGCGGCGACCGCTACGCCGAGGCCGAGGAGGCCGCCCGCGCCGAGGCCGCCGCCACGGGCGCGGCCTTCCTGCACCCCTACGACCACCCCGAGGTGATCGCCGGGCAGGGCACGGTCGGGCTGGAGATCATCGAGCAGGCCCCCCACTGCGACACCGTCGCCGTGGCGGTGGGCGGCGCGGGCCTGGCGGCCGGCGTCGGCCTGGCCCTCGGCCCCGGCCGCGCCCTGGTGGCGGCGGAACCCGAGCACTGCAACGCCCTGCACGCGGCGTTCGCCGCCGGCGAGCCGGTCGAGGCGCCGGTGGACTCCGTGGCCGCCTCCGCACTGGGCGCCTCGCGCGTGGGCCGGCTGCCGTTCGCCCTGCTGCGGGCCCGGCCCACCACGTGCGTCCTGGTCGGTGACGAGCAGATCCTGGCCGCCCGGGACCGGCTGTGGGAGGAGCTGCGCCTGGCCGTCGAACCGGCCGCGGCGGTGCCCTTCGCCGCCTGGCTCGCCGGCAAGGTCCCCGGAGAGCATCCGTGCCTGGTGCTGTGCGGCGCCAACGCCGACTGGCGCCCGTCCTGAAAGACCCGGTGCGGCACGCCCGATGACGCCGTTTCGCATACCCTGAGCGGGTCCCGCCCCCTCTGTCGCGGACGGAGAGCAGAACCGGTGCAGTTGCGCGTTCCCCGAACCCCCGTGCTCGCCACCGCGATCGTGGGAATGTCGCTGGTGGCGCTGGGGGGAACACTGCTGCCCTCGCTGTGGCGGGAGATCGTCCTCCGCCACGACCTGGACCGCTCCCTGTACGCCCTGCTCAGCGTGGCCGGGCTGCTGGGGCTGTACGGGCGGCTGCTGTGGGGCAACCTGATGCGCCGCACCCACCCCCGCCACCGGGTGGGCCTGGCCGTCATCGCGGTCATCTCCTGCCTGCTGCCGGCGGTGCTGGGCCCGGACTGGGCGGCGGCGCTGGTGATGCCGGCCGGGCTGATCCCGCTGGTGCTGCCGCTGCGGGTGGCGGTGCCGGTCACCGCGATCGGGGCGCTGGGCATCACCGGCTACGGGCTGGCGCTGGGCCTGCCGGTGCCGACCATGGTGTATGAGTTCTTCTGGTTCCCGTTCGCCGCGCTGTCGGGCTACATCTCTTTCTGGCTGTTCCACGTGGTCACCGAGCTGCGCCAGGCCCGCGCCGAGCTGGCCCGCGCCGCGGTGGGGGAGGAGCGGCAGCGCTTCGCCCGCGACCTGCACGACGTGCTCGGCCACAGCCTGCAGGCGGTGGCGCTGCGGGCCGAGGTCGCCGAACGGTACCTGGACCGCGACGTGGCACGGGTGCGCAAGGAGCTGACCGAGATCCAGCGCATGGCCCGCGACTGCGTGCACGACGTCCGCGAGGTCGTCCGCGGCTACCGCGCCACCTCGCTGCGCACCGAGCTGGACGGCGCCTCGGCGGTGCTCAGCGCCGCCGGCATCCGCTGCCGCCCCCCGCAGGTGCCCGACCTGCCCGCCCACGTCCACGAGCCGCTGGGCTGGGTGGCCCGCGAGGCGGTCACCAACGTGCTGCGCCACAGCACCGCCACCTGGTGCCGCATCGAGGTGAGCGTGGACGGCCACGGCGTGCATCTGGAGATCGTCAACGACGGGGCCGGCCGCCGCGCCGCCGCCGAGCACGGCAGCGGCCTGACCGGGCTGGCCGAGCGGATCGCCGCCGTCGGCGGGAGCTTTTCCGCCGGCCACCGCGGCGACGGCACGTTCGCGGTGCGGGCCGCGGTGCCGGTGCGGGCGCCGGCGGAGGCGGCGCGGACCGGGGCGGAGGGAACGGCATGATCCGGGTGCTGCTGGCCGACGACCACCTGCTGATCAGGGAGGCGCTGGTCCTGCTGCTGGAGACCGAGGAGGGCATCGAGGTCGTCGCCGATGTGGGACGCGGCGATGAGGCGGTGGAGCAGGCCCGCGCGCTGCGCCCGGACGTGGCGGTGCTCGACATCGACATGCCCGGCATGGACGGTCTGGCCGCCGCCGAACGCCTCTCCCGCGAGGTGCCCTCCTGCCGGTTGATCATCGTCACCGCGCACGGCCGGCCCGGCAACCTGCGCCGCGCCATGGCCGCCGGGGTGCGCGGCTTCCTCGGCAAGGACGCCCCCGGCTCTCGGCTGGCCGAGGTGATCCGCCAGGTGGCCGGCGGGGCCCGCTACATCGACCCGCAGCTGGCCGCCGACGCGCTGGCCGCCGAGGAGTGCCCGCTGACCCCGCGGGAGCTGGACGCGCTGCGCGCCGCCGCCGACGGTTCCCCGATCTCCAAGATCGCCCGCAGCATGGGCCTGTCGGAGGGCACCGTCCGCAACTACCTGTCGGCCGCGGTCACCAAGCTGGGCGCCGACAACCGGCACGCCGCCGTCCGCGCCGCCCGCGACCGCGGCTGGATCTGACCGCCCGGCCGGAGGACCTTTGGGCCGCGGGCGGGTCGGGGAACGGCCGGGGCGGCTCGAACCGCTCCGCTGAGGCGGCGCGGCGGTACCGGAGGGGATCGCCGCCGTGCCCTTCCCGGCCTTTGAGATCGCCTTCACCACGGGCCGGGAGCGGATCGTCGACGGCGGGCTCGGCGTGTCGCGCTTCCGGCGGGTCTTCCGCCGCCGGGCCCGCGGTCTTCGGCGTTGATCGAGAGTTTTCCACAAAATCGCATTTCGGTGCGGAGACGTCCCAGCGGCTGATAAGCAACAAGGAACTATGGGCGACTCAAGCGACGGGCTGCGGGACGAGGCCGAGGCGTGCCTGCGGGCGCTGGCCGGTGAACAGGCCCGGTTGCGCGAGGACCAGTGGAACGCGATCCGCACACTGGTGCTCGAACGCAGCCGGATGCTGGTGGTGCAGCGCACCGGCTGGGGCAAGTCGGCGGTCTACTTCGTGGCCACCCGGCTGCTGCGCGACCGGGGCGCCGGCCCCACGGTGATCATCTCGCCGCTGCTGGCCCTGATGCGCAACCAGATCGCCGCCGCCGAGCGGGCCGGCATCTGCGCCCGCACCGTCAACTCGGCCAACACCGAGGTGTGGGAGCAGGTGTTCGCCGAAGTCGACGCGGGCGTGGTGGACGTGCTGCTGGTCAGCCCGGAACGGCTCAACAACCCCGCCTTCCGCGACGCGGTGCTGCCCAAGCTGGCGGCCGGGGCCGGGATGGTCGTGGTGGACGAGGCGCACTGCATCTCCGACTGGGGACACGACTTCCGCCCCGACTACCGGCGGCTGCGCACGCTGCTGGCCGACCTGCCCGAGGGCGTTCCCGTGCTGGCCACCACCGCCACCGCCAACGCCCGCGTCGTCCAGGACGTGCGTGAACAGCTCGCTTCCGGCGCCGCGGCCGGTCCCGCCGGGGAGGTGCCGGTGCTGCGCGGCAGCCTGGAACGCGCCTCGCTGCATCTGGCGGTCGTGCGGCTGCCGACCGCCGAGCACCGCCTGGCCTGGCTGGCCGAGCGCCTCGGCGAACTCCCCGGATCGGGGATCGTCTACGCCCTGACCGTCGCCGCCGCCCACGAGATCGCCGCCTTCCTGCGCGAACGCGGCCACCGGGTGGCCGCCTACTCCGGGCAGGACGACCCCGACGACCGCCTGCGCGCCGAACAGGACCTGCTCGGCAACGAACTCAAAGCGCTGGTCGCCACCAGCGCCCTGGGAATGGGCTTCGACAAACCCGACCTGGGCTTCATCGTGCACGTGGGCGCGCCCCCGTCACCGGTGGCCTACTACCAGCAGATCGGCCGGGCCGGGCGCGGTATCGAACGCGCCGAGGCCATCTTGCTGCCCGGCGCCGAGGACCGGGACATCTGGTCCTACTTCGCGAGCCTGGCCTTCCCGCCCGAGCCGCTGGTGCGGGCCGCCCTGGACGCGCTGGCCGCCGCCGGCCGCCCGCTGTCCACCGCCGCCCTGGAACCACTGGTCGACCTGGGCCGCAGCCGGTTGGAGATGATGCTCAAGGTCCTGGACGTGGACGGCGCCGTCCGCCGCGTCAAAGGCGGCTGGGAGGCCACCGGCCGCCCGTGGACCTACGACGCCGACCGTTACGCCCGGCTGGCCGCCGAACGCGCCCGCGAGCAGCAGGCGATGCTCGACTACCTGGACACCACCGGCTGCCGGGAGGAGTTCCTGCGCCGTCTGCTCGACGACCCGCAGGCGGCCCCCTGCGGACGCTGCGACAACTGCACCGGCCGGCACTGGCCCACCGAGGTCTCCGAGACCACCGCCGAACAAGCCCGGCGGCGGCTGCGCCGCCCCGGCGTCGAAGTCCCCCCGCGCCGGATGTGGCCCACCGGGGTCTTTGGTGACCTGGGCGTCTGCGGCCGCATCCCCGCCGGCGAGCTCGCCGAGCCCGGCCGTGCCCTGGGCCGTCTCACCGACATCGGGTGGGGCAACCGGCTGCGCGCCCTGCTCGCCGACACCGCCCCCGACACCGAGGTCCCCGGCGAGATCCTCAACGCCGTGGTGCAGGTCCTGGCCGCCTGGGACTGGGCGGAGCGCCCCGCCGCCGTGGCCGCCGTCGCCTCCCGCACCAGACCCCGCCTGGTCTCCAGCCTGGGGGAGCGCATCGCCCACATCGGCCGCCTGCCCTACCTGGGCGAGATCGCCTCCCGGGGCCCCGGCCCCCGCCGCCACAACAGCGCCCAGCGATTGCGCTCGGTATGGCGCTCCCTGACCCTCCCGGACCGCATGGCCGCCGCGGTGGCGGCCGTCCCCGGCCCCGTCCTGCTGGTCGACGACCGCATCGACACCGGCTGGACCATGACCGTCGCCGCCCGCCTCCTCCGCCGGGCCGGCGCCCCCGCCGTTCTTCCCCTGGCCCTGGCGGTGACGAAGTGATCGGTGGGGCTCGGCCGGGAACGCCGGCCGTGCGGGAGCGATCTGGGAACGCATCGCAGACGGCGGCGATGCGCGAGCACGCCATCGTCCCCGTCGCGAACTGCGGAGACGGCGTGTTGAAGAAGTTCGGCGGGCGTGCTGAACGACCGGTGAACTGCGGGCGCCTGACCGGTCGCCGGTGAGGTGGTGCGGGCGAGGCGACGACCGGCGGTGCGCGGTGGCCCATCGGGGTGAGCCCCGGCCGGGATGCCGCGCTGAACAGACCGACCGGCGGGAGTGCCGGAACGCCCGGTATGCCCCCGAAGGCGGGGCCGGCCGGGAAGCCGGTGCGGACGGGCTTAGTTATTGGCCTTCTTGATCTCGTTGTCGACGGCCTTCAGGACGGGGCGGGCGCCGACATTGGACATGGCACGGGCGGCCAGGCGGCAGCCGGAGGCCAGCGCCTCGGTGGGCGGCTTGCCGTCCAGCCAGGGGGCCAGGAAACCGGCGATGAAGGCGTCACCGGCGCCGGTGCCGTCAACGATCTTGTCGAGGGGCTCGGCGGGGGCCACCACCGGTTCGGCGCGTCCGTTGGTGTACCACAGCGCGCCGTCGGCGCCCATCTTGATGACCACCTGCGGGTACCAGGCGGTCAGCACCTTGGCGGCGGCCTGCGGCTCCTCCCGGCCGGTCAGCACCTCGGCCTCGGCGGCGTTGACGATCAGCAGCCGGACGCCCTGGGTCCACTCCAGGAACGGCTCGGCGCCGACCCGCTTGAGGGGCGAGGAGGACCCGGCGTCCACCGAGATCGACATCTGCGCCTCCCGGGCCAGCGCCAGCGCGTGCCGGGCGGCCTTGCGGGCCCCCTCGCTCAGCAGGCAGTAGCCCGACAGGTGCAGGTGGGAGCCCTGGGTGAAGACGTCCTGGGGAATGTCCTCCGGCAGCAGGGCGGCGTTGGCGCCCGGGTCCGACAGCATCGTGCGGTCGCCCTTGTGGGTGACGAGCACCACGCAGCGGCCGGTGGGGCGCTCGCTGTCCATCACCGTGCGGGGGTCCACGCCGAACCCCATGAGCTCCATGTCCAGGTTGCGGCCGGCGATGTCCGAGCCGCGGCGGCACACGAAGACGACCTCGGACCCCTCGACGGCGAGCCACGACGCGATGTTGGCCCCGGAGCCGCCCCCGTGCGTCGTCACCGTGGCCGGGGTGTCGCTTCCCTTGGCCAGGGGGTAAGCGGCCCGTGCCACGGTATCGGTCATGAGATCGCCGACCACGACCACGCGCGTCATGACGTCACCACCTTGATCAACACCAATAGCGCCCCGCTAGCAGATTATTCCGGGGGCGTGTGATCGACCGTAACAGTTCCAGGCCCCCTAGTAGGTCTCGAACTGGCACCGAAAACTTCGAACGCCCGCCACGGTATCCCCGGGAGGGACGTCCACCGGGTGACTACTCTCGAGTAGGTGAGCGACTCGTACCCCGATCACTGGGAGGCCGACGTCGTCTTGGCCGATGGCGGGACGGCGCATCTGCGGCCCATCCGCCCACAGGACGCCGACCTGCTGCGGGCCTTCCACAAACGGCTGTCGCCCGAGTCGATCTACTACCGCTTCTTCTCCCCCCGGCCGCGGCTGAGCGACCGCGAGGTCAAGCACCTGACCACGGTGGACCACCACGACCGGGTCGCGCTGATCGCCACCATCGGCGACGCCATGGTGGCGGTCGTCCGCTACGACCGCCTCCCCGAAGAGCCCGGCACCGCCGAGGTGGCCTTCCTGGTGGAGGACGCCCACCAGGGCCGCGGGCTGGGCTCGGTGCTGCTGGAACACGTGGCGGCCGCGGCGCGCGAGCGGGGACTGCGCCGGTTCGTGGCGCACGTGCTGCCGGAGAACCGGCGGATGACCAAGGTCTTCCGGGACGCCGGCTACCGCGCCCGGCAGCGCTTTGAGGACGGCATCCTGCAGCTGGTGCTGGACCTGGAGCCCACCGAGACGTCCCTGGAGGTGATGGCGGCCCGCGAGCACCGCGCCGAGTCGCGCTCCATCCAGCGGCTGCTGTTCCCCGGCTCGGTGGCGGTGATCGGCGCCAGCCGGGAGGCCCACAGCGTCGGCCAGACCGTGCTGCGCCACCTGCTGGCGGGCGACTTCACCGGCCCCGTCTACCCGGTCCACCCCACCGCGACCGCGGTGGCCGGGGTGCGGGCCTACCGCACGGTGCTCGACATCCCTGACCCGGTGGACCTGGCGGTGGTGGCGGTGCGCGCCGAGGCCGTCCACGAGGTCGTCGAGCAGTGCGCCGGCAAAGGGGTGCACGGGCTGGTGGTGGTCTCCGCGGGGTTCGGGGAGACCGGTGAGGAAGGCCGGGCCCGCCAGCGGGAACTGGTCCGCCTGGCCCGCGCCAACGGCATGCGCGTGGTCGGCCCCAACTGCCTGGGCATCGCCAACACCGACCCGGCCGTGCGGCTGAACGCCTCGCTGGCGCCCACCATGCCCGGCCGCGGCCCGATCGGCTTCTTCTCCCAGTCCGGCGCGCTGGGCATCGCCATCCTGCAGCGCGCCGCCGAACGCGGACTGGGCCTGTCGACGTTCGTGTCGGCCGGCAACCGGGCCGATGTGTCCGGCAACGACCTGCTGCAGTACTGGGAGGAGGACCCGGCCACCGGGGTCGTCCTGCTCTACCTGGAATCGATCGGCAACCCCCGCAAGTTCACCCGGCTGGCCCGGCGCATCTCGCGCGCCAAGCCGATCGTGGCGGTCAAGACCGGCCGCAGCACCCAGGGCGTGCCGCTGGGGCACGCCGCCCGCGCGCTCACCCTGCCCGACCACGCCGTCAGCGCCCTGTTCGCCCAGGCCGGGGTGATCCGGGTGGACGACCTGGACCAGTTGTTCGACGTCGCCCAGCTGCTGGCCTACCAGCCGCTGCCGGCCGGCGACCGGGTGGCGATCATCGACAACTCCAACTCCCTGGGCCTGCTCGCCCAGGACGCGGCGGTGGCGCTGGGACTGTCCCCGCGCGAGCCGGTCGACCTGGGGCCTGCGGCGGGCGCGGCCGAGTACGCCCGGGCGCTGACCGAGGCGCTGGCCGACGAGGCGGTGGACGCCGTGGTCGCCCTGTTCACCCCGCCGACCATCGGCGAGGTGGACCCGGGCGTGGCCACGGCGATCACCCGGGCGGCCGCCGCGGGCGCCAAACCGATCGTGGCGACCTACCTGGGCGCCGCCGGCATGCCCGAGCGGCTGCGCGCACCCGGCCCCGACGGGATGCCGGCGGCCGGCTCGGTGCCGTCCTATCCCGCCCCCGAGGACGCCGTGCGCGCCCTGGCGTACGTCACCCGCTACGCGCTGTGGCGGCGACGCCCCCAGGGGCGGTTGCCGCACCTGGAGGAGGCCGACCGCGACCGCGCCCGGGCGCTGGTGGAGGAGCTGCTGGACGGCGCCGACGGCCCGGTGACCGCCACCGCCGACCAGGCCGCCCGGCTGCTGGCCTGCTATGGCATCACCATCGACGACAGGCCCGGCAGGGGAGCGCCGACCAGGATCGTCACCATGGAGGACCCCTCCTTCGGCGCCGTGGTCTCCTTCGGGCTGTCGGACGACACCGCCGCGCTGCTGGACGACCGCGCCTACCGGCTGGCGCCGCTGACCGACGTGGAGGCCGCCGAGCTGGTACGGGCCATCCGCGCCGCGCCGCTGCTGTTCGGCCACCGCGGCACCGAGCCGGCCGACGTGGCGGCCCTGGAACGGCTGCTGCTGCGGATCTCCCGGCTGGCCGACGACCTGCCCGAGGTCGCCCGCCTGGAACTGGACCGGGTGCACGCCGGCCCCGCCGGCATCACGGTCGGCGAGCTCTCCCTGCGCCTGGCCCGGCCCCCGGGCCCCCGCCCCGAACTCGGCCCCCGCCGCCTGCCCACCCCGCCCGTCGCCCGCTGACATCTCCGCGGGCCCCGTCCGTGCGGGGAGGGCCGGGCTCCGGCGGCGGCCCCGGCTCCGGAGGGATGGGCGGGACCGGGTCCGGCGGCGGCTCCGGCAGCGGACCGGGCGGCCGCGGCGGGGAGGGCGGAGGCGACGGCTGCGGAGGCGGCGGTATCGGCGGCTCCGGGGCGGGAATGGGCGGCTCGGGAGCCGGGATGGGAGGCTCCGGCTCCGGAACGGGCGGGTGCGGACCGGGAGGCGGCGGCGGAGGAACGGGCGGAGGCCGGCGCATGAGATCGGTGGCGTCCATGCCCGTCCTCTACCCGGGATGAGACCGGCGACCGCCCATCCGGTCCGACGTGTGCACGCACGACCCCGGACAGGGCAGGATGGACTTCATGAGGGACACCCGAGCGACGGCTCATGGGTTGCGCGCCGCCATCGAGCGCAGCGGCTACTATCCGGCACTCGTCGCGGACGCGGTCGAATCGGCGTTGGGCGACGAGCCGGTGCTCGCCTACGTGGTGCACCATGAGGCCACCTTCGACCCGGCGATGGAGGTGCGGCGGCACGTGACCGTGCTGGTCCTGTCGCCCACCCGGCTGCTGGTGTGCCACACCGACGAGCACCCGCCGGGCGAGGGCGTACCGCAGGCGCATGCGTCCACCACCACCGAGGTCGTGCGGCTCGATCGGATCCAGTCGGTGGCGGTGACCCGCGTGGTGCCCGATCCGGCCTCCTATGTGCCGGGCGTCCCGCCCACCGAGGTGGTGCTCACCATCGGGTGGGGAGCCATCGCCCACATCGATCTGGAACCGGCCACCTGCGGGGACGAGTCCTGCGAGGCCGACCACGGCTACACCGGCAACGTGACCGCCGACGACATGTCGCTGCGCGTCAGCGAAGCCGCCGACGGCCCCGACGCGGTCGCCCAGGTCCTGGCCTTCGCCCAGGCCCTGTCCGCGGCCACCGGCTGACGGCGCGCCCGCGGCGCGGGAACGCACCGGCGGCCGCGCTCACCGCGATCCGCCGTTCCGCCCTCGTGAAACGACGGCCGGGCATGCCCCCGGCCGCGCTCGGGCCGGCCGGAATGAGACCGCAGACGGCTACCGTGGTCGGCGGATCATGCCCTGCGGCACCGGAACGGCCCGCAGGGCGCGAGGAATGGAGGGCGTATGCGGTCTGCTTCGGTGAGGTCCCCGCAGGGAGGAGCCAGGTGAGCGCCGGGCCGCCGGTGCCCCGGTACGGGAGCGCGGCGCTGGCCGACCTGCCGGCGTCGGTGCTGGGCGCGTTCGGAGTGCCGGGCGGACGGAACGTGCTGGCCCTGCCGCAGGCCCCCCGGGTCTGCGTGCTGATCATCGACGGGCTCGGCTGGGAGCTGCTGCGCGAGCACGCCCAGGACGCGCCTTACCTGAGCTCGCTGCCGGGACGCGCGCTGACCGCCGGGTTCCCGGCGACCACCGCCACCAGCCTGGCCTCGCTGGGGACCGGGCTGCCCCCCGGCGGGCACGGATTGTTCGGCATCCAGGTGGCGGTGCCCGGCACCGGCAGGCTGCTCAACTGCCTGCACTGGGACGACAGCGTGGACCCCCAGACCTTCCAGCCGGCGCGCACCGCCTATGAACGGGCCGCGGAGGCCGGGATCAGCGTGGGGTACGTGGCCTCGGGGGCCTACCGGGGCAGCGGGCTCAGCCGGGCGACCGCCCGGGGCGCCGCCTACCTGGCCGCCGACAGCCTGGGACAGCTGGTGGCCCGGGCCGAGCAGGCGCTGCGGGAGGGCGAACGCTCGTATGTGACCGTCTACCACGCCGACCTGGACTCCACCGGCCACCTTTACGGCGCGGGCTCGCCGGCCTGGCGCTACCAGCTGCGCTTCGTGGACCAGCTGGCCGAGCGCATCGCCGAGATCCTGCCGCCCGGCGGCGTGCTGTATGTGACCGCCGACCACGGCATGGTCAACCCCACCGAGCGGATCGACGTCGATGAGGTCCCCGCCCTCCAGGAGGGCGTCGCCCAGCTCGGCGGCGAGCCGCGGGCCCGGCACGTGTACGCCGAGCCCGGTGCGGCCGGCGACGTGCTGGCCGCCTGGCGGGAGCTGGTCGGCGACCGCGCCTGGGTGTGCACCCGGGAGGAGGCCGTGGCCGCGGGCTGGTTCGGGCCGGTGGCGCCGGAGCTGCTGCCCCGCATCGGCGATGTGCTGGCGGTGCCGCACGGCGACCTGGCCATCGTGGCGACCAAACGGGAACCGATACCGTCCATGCTGGTCGGCATGCACGGCTCGATGATCCCCCGCGAGCAGCTCGTCCCGCTGATCACCGCCGATCACCGGCTGTGACGCCGAAGCGCCGGGCGGCCACGGATGCCGGCGGTTAGGCTGGCGGACGTGACCGACGCGCCGACGCCTGGAAGGCAAGCCCGCGCCGGGGAGGGCTCCCCGCTCATCGGCGTGCCCGAACTGGCCGAACTGCTGCGCCTGCCCGGCCCGCCGACCCTGCTGGACGTGCGGTGGCGCCTGGGCGGGCCGCCGGGCATGGCGGACTACCGCCGCGGCCATCTGCCCGGCGCCGTCTTCATCGACCTGGACCGCGACCTGGCCGGGCCGCCCGGGCCGGCGGGACGCCACCCGCTGCCGGCACCGGAGGCCTTCCAGGCCGCCATGCGCGCCGCCGGCGTGTCCGGCGGCCGGCCGGTGGTGGTCTACGACGAGGCCGACTCCACCGCCGCGGCCCGCGCCTGGTGGACGCTGCGTTACTTCGGGCACCCGGACGTGCGCGTGCTGGACGGCGGCTATCGCGCCTGGACCGCGGCGGGCCACGAGGTGACCACCGCCGTCCCGTCCCCCGCCCCGGGCGACTTCACCGCCCGGCCCGGCGGCATGCCGGTGCTGGACGCCGCGGGCGCCGCCGCCCTGGCCGAAAACGGGGTGCTGCTGGATGCCCGGGCGCCCGAACGCTACCGGGGCGAGGTCGAGCCGATCGACCCCGTCGCCGGGCACATCCCGGGCGCGGTGTCGGCGCCCACCTTCGGCAACGTCGGCCCCGACGGCCGCTTCCTGCCGGCCCGGCGGCTGCGGGAGCGCTTCGCCGCCCTGGGCGTCACCGGCGCCGCCGAGGTGGGCGCCTACTGCGGTTCCGGGGTGACGGCCGCCCACGAGGTGCTCGCGCTCACCCTCGCCGGCATTCCCGCCGCGCTGTATGTCGGCTCCTGGTCCAACTGGGTCGCCGACCCCGCCAACCCCGTCGCCACCGGCGAGGGGTGAGTCCCGCCCCGCTCAGCCGGCGCCGAAGCACTGGAAACCGAGGGTGCCGGGGGAGCGGGGAACGGCGGCCACGGCGCGGGCCGGGGACATGCCCGCACGGAGTCGGCGGTGCAGGGACGTCATGAACGCATGCGCCCCGGCGTCCCGGACGGGAGCGACACTGGCGATCACCGTGGCGGTGCCCAGGGCCAGCAGCGCACCGACGATGCCGAGCATCCCCTCGCCGCCGGCCGCCCGTCCGGCGTCGCAGGCCGACAGCACCACCAGGCGCGGCGCGGCGGCGATGTCCTCCAGATCGTGGGCCAGCAGCGGCCCATCGGCCAGCCGCAGATGCGAGAACAACGGGTTGTCCTCGCGGAACTCCCCGTGGGCGGCCAGATGGGCCAGCTCGGCCCCGTCCAGGGCGCGCCGCACCGGCAGCGCGGCGGCGGCCGCGCCGCGCAGCACCGTGGCGTGCGGATACAGCTCGGCCAGCGCGGCGATCTCCGCCTCGGCATGCGGCAGCGACGGCCCGGCGGCCAGCACCACCCGGCCCGATCCGCGGCCGGCCGCGGCGGCGCGGGCGTGCAGCCAGGCGGTCGCCGAGGGGACGACGGTGAGCGGCCGGCGCGTCAGCGCCGCCCACGGCACCGCGTGCAGCGCACCCACCGGGGCGATGACCAGCTCACGTCCGGACAGGACGCGGCGCAGCCCGGCGGGCGCCCACGCCGCCATCCGCCACGCCGCCTCCCGCAGCCCCGCGGCCGCGGAGTCATCGGCGCGGCGGGCCAGGCGCCGCACCGCGAAACGCAGCCGCTCGGCGTCGTGGGCCACCGCCCCGTAGGGGCCGATCGGCCAGCGCCGGCACCGGCCCGCGGCGACCGTCACCGCGTGCAGCGCGTCACCGACGCGCACCAGCTCCACCAGCGCCCGCTCGCCCAGGGCGGCCGTCAAGGCGGGGACGCCGGCTAGGCGGGGACGGGGCGGGGCGCCGCTGGGGGAGTGCCGGCGCGACGCCTCCCGCACCGCCGCCTCCAGCCGGGCCAGCCGCCGGGCGGTCGGCAGCGGATCGGCCCCGCGGGCGACGGCGGCGGCGTGCTCGGCGGCCGCCGCCCGCAGCCGCGTCAGGGCCTGCGCCCGCTGCGGGTCCGCCGGCGGGCGCACGGCCGTCACGCGGCGGGCCACGGCCCGGCGGCGCTCCTCGGCGGCCAGCAGCTGCCGGGCGGAACGGGCCAGCTCCAGGCCCAGCGCGGCCAGCTCCTCACCCACCCGCGCCGCCCGCACCCGCAGCTCGGCCGCGCCGAACACCTCGGCGTACTCGTCGGCGACGCGCAGCCCGGCCCGGACGGCGGCCAGCGCTCCGCGGCGGTCGCCCGACAGCGACCGCTCCAGCGCGACGGCGTGCCAGGCGGCCACCCGCAGCGCGGCCGGGCCGTGCCGGCGGGCCCGCCCCGCCTGCTCCAGCAGCGGGCGGGCGGGACGGCCCAGCCGCAGCGCCAGCCGCGCCGCGATGACGCGCATGCCGGCGGCCTGCTCATGCCAGCCGCCCCGCTCCAGCCGGTCGGCGGTGGCGACGGCGGCGTGCCACAGCGCCGCGGAGCGGTCCCCGGCCGCCCAGCGGGCGCGCAGCAGCAGATGCTCGGCCAGCAGCATCCACCCGGTCCGCTCCTGGGCGGCGAAGGCGGCGCGGGCCCGCTCGGCGGTCCGGCCGGCCCGCTCGGCGTCCCCGTCGGCCAGTTCGGCGCCGGCCAGCAGCAGCAATCCGTCGGCGACGTCGCAGCGGTAGCCGCGTTCGGCCGCCTCGGCCAGCGCACCGGCCAGCAGCGGCCGGGCCTCGCCGGTCAGCCCGGCGGCGATCAGGGTCTCGGCCTGGTCGAGGCGGCACTGCACGACCCGCTCGCCGGTCAGATCGGCCTCGGCTTCGGCATACAGCCGCAATGCCCGCGGCAGGTCGCCGCACCGCGACAGCACGAACGCCAGGTTGCCTTTGGCCATCGCCGCCTGGGCGCGCAGCCCGGCCCGCTCGGCGACCGTCACGGCCTCGGCCAGCGCCCGCCGGCCCGCCTGCAGGTCGCCCGGCCTGCCGCGGAGCGCCTGCGCCAGTCCCAGGTTGATCAGCAGCCCCGCCAGCGTGACCGGATCGTCGCCGCGGCGCAGCCGGGGCAGCGCCTGCCGGACGGCCTCCAGCGCCTGCGCCGGGCGCCCCGCCCGGGCCAGCGCGCAGGCCACATTGGCGGCCAGCCGGTCGGCGTCGGCGCCGCGCAGCACTTTCGCCGCGGCATCGGCGCAGGCCAGCGCCCGGGGCAGGGCGCCTTGGGCGGTCAGCAGCCCGACCAGGTTCATCTGCACCAGGGCCCGCTCGTAGGCCAGGCCGGCGCCTTCGGCGGCCCGCAGCGCCTCTTCCAGGTGCGCCAGGCCCTCCTCCAGCAGCCCGAGCTCCTTGGCGGCCAGTGCGGCGACCCGCCGTAACGTGATCGCCTCGCGCGGCGTCCGCTCGGCGGCGTCGCCGAGCGCCGCGACCGCGGCGGCGTGGGCGCGCGGCGGATCGGCGGCCGCCAGGCGCAGCAGTCTCGCGCTCACAGCCGGATCCAGTCGGTGACCACCGGGGAGCCGCCGTCCGGCAGGATCAGCAGGCTCACCGGCCCGGCCGGCACCCCCTCCACCACGAACTGCCCCGCCGCCTCCGCGCGTCCCGCCAGCTCGCCGCCGGTGTGCCTGACGCGTACCAGGGCCTGCGCGGGCGGCAGCAGCTGCCCGGCGAGCTGGTACGCCGGCCCCGCCCCGCTCACCTCCAGCTCGACCGTCAGCCCGCCCCCGGTGAAGGTCAGCAGCCGGGCGCCCGTCTCCCGCAGGACCGGCGTCCGCCGGTCCTGCCCGGTCTCCACCAGGCGCGCCGGCGCGGCGTCCGCCTCCCGCCACCGCAACGCCGCCCGGGCATCGGCCAGCACGTGCTGCGGCACCGGGTCGTAGGCCGCGAACGCGGCCCGCACGAGCTGGAGCAATTCGGCGTCGGTCACCGGGGGTTCCCTTCCCTCGTCGCGGCGCCGCCTGTGCGGCGATCGCCCCTCACCCGGCTTCCTCCAGACGTTTGCGCAGGGAGGCCAGGCAGCGGGCGCGGGCGGGGCCGATGCTGCCGATGGGGATGTCCAAGGCCGCCGAGATCTCCGCGTAGGTGGGGGACAGCGCCAGCAGCCGCAGCATCTGCCGGCACAGGTCGGGCAGGGCGCCGATGGCCTCCATGACGGCGCGCAGGCGTTCCCTTCCGGCCAGTACCGCATCGAAGACGGCCGGGTCGGGCAGTACCTCCAGTGGCTGGTCGTCGAACCGGCCGCGCCGCTCGCGCAGGCAGCGGGCCGCCTCCCGCCGCGCCGTCACCGCCAGCCAGGTGCCGACCCGGGCCGGCCGCCGCAGCGCGCCGATGTGTTCCACCAGACGCAGCCAGGTCAGCTGCACGACATCGGCGGCGTCCACCCGGCTCAGCCCGTACGCCCGCGCGATCGCCCACAACATCGGCGAGTAACGCTCGGTCAGCGCGGCCCACGCCGCCTCGTCCCCGCCGCGCGCCCGGAGGACCAGCTCACCGGGCGGGAGCCGGCGCAGCCCCTCAGGCGGCATCGCGGGATCCTGCCGCCGCGGCGGGAACGGGACGCTGTGCGCCGGCCGCGGCACGGCCCCGGAAACCATCGGGGCTCCCGTTCTCGGCACCTGGAACCACCTGCTGGGAAAGGCTCACCGGACACCTCGTCTTCCATAGGGCCGCCGCCGCAAACCTTAGGAAGACCCCATCATTTGGACGCGGAGAGTTACTGCATCGCTACTGCTTTGTTTCCGACATCTGATGATTGGAGCACGCATACGTTGGGTAACCGTCCCTGAACGCAGTGAACTTCACCGGCCTTTGCAGGACATGTCGTATGACTGCTGGTTTGTTCAGATAAATCGGCATCGTCCTTCTTGGCGGGGACGTGCAGGCCCCTGCCGATCACACGACCACGCCGAGGCCGGGCAGGGTGCGGGATCTGGCCGGATCCAGCACCCGCGCGGCGGCCGCCGGGGCGGGCAGGTCCTCGGCCGCCGCCGTCGCGGCGATCAGCCCCGCCACCCGCGGGGCCGCAAACGAAGTGCCGCTCCAGGTCGCATACCCGGTGAACAGGTCCGGGTCCACGCCGTCCACCGGCGGACGCGGGCCGTCGAAGCGCACATGGCAGCTGACCACGTTCACCCCCGGCGCGCAGGCGTCCACCCACCGACCGTAGTTGGAGAACCGGGCGCGTTCGCCGCCGTCGAGGGCGGCCACCGCGATCGCCTGCGCGAGCGCGGCCGGCCAAAACGGCCGGTCCGTGGCCGCGTTGCCCGCACAGGCGACCACCACCGCGGCGCGGCTCAGCCGCGCCACCGCCCGCGCCAGGAGAGGGGAGGGCCGGTCGTCGTAGGTGCAGCAGCCCGCGGACAGGTTCACCACGTCCGCCCGTCCCCAGTCGGCCAGCCATCGCAGCGCGCACAGCATCGCCAATTCGTCGCACGCTCCGTCGCTGCCGAGCACCCGCATGGCCCGGATCCGGGCGGACGGGGCGTGCTGCAGCACCACCCCGGCCACGAAGGTGCCGTGCCCGGCCTGTGCGTCCAGTTCCGAGTCCAGGTCGGCGTCGAGGACCTCGGCGACCTCCGCGCGCTGTTCGGCGTACCAGTCGGTGTCCTCATACCAAGGGTGCGGTGACAGCCCGGTGTCCGGGATCGCCACGGTGACCTGTCGGCGCGGCGGTGCGGCGGCCGCCGGGACGGGCGGCGGAGCGGCCGGACGCGGCCGGCCGGCCGGACCCGACCACCACATCGGCTGTCCGCACAGCAGGGTGTTGGGCGCCACGGCCGGTCCGGGGCGCAGGCCGTCCCCGCGGAGCCGGTCCGACAGCTCGCAGACGTCCACCCGCGCCCGGGGCCGCAGCCGCATCAGGCACACCCCGCCCTCGATGCGGCTGAAGTCGTGCCAGCGCCGCACCCGCTCCTCCACGGCCGCCGCGTCCTCGGCCGCCACCAGGAGCTGATCGCGCCGCACCACCGTGGGCCGCCCCGCCATCGGCTCCACCAGGGCCGCGTCGGTGTGCCGTGCCAGCATCCGCTCCAGCCGCGCTTCTCGATCGAACACGACCCCTTCCTTAACTCTTTGAAATCATGTGATTACTTTTAGTGTTGGGGTGTGTGTGGGCGCCAGCGGACTCGCCCATGAATGGAGCGGCGCGACCCTCATCCGGTCGGCGCCGGTTGAGGAAAGCCAAGGGAAAGGAATGGGCAAGAGAGGTTCGATCTACTAGATGGAGTATGTGATTACCAGGACGGGGGTCGCTGAGCCCGCCGGGTGAACGGCCGTTCCCGTGAGTGCGGCAAGACACCCGGGGCGGCGGCCCCTTCCGGCTCGGGACGCCGCCCCCATGCCGTCTTTGCCGCGACGGGCCGGGGCACCGCCCGCCGCCGGGCGGCGGGGGGAATCGCAAGGAGGCGGCCGGCCGTCACATCGTGGGAATCGGCAAGAGTTGACCAAAGAACGGTCGTGCTCTGGTGCGACTCGTGCTGATGATGCACAATGTTGAACGCGGGCACTGTCCTGAGATTTCTGAGGCCGTAGGGGAAGGCGAGCCTCGGTACGCATCCAGGAGGTCCGGTGACCGCACGTGGCGTTTTTTACGTCCACTCCGCGCCACCTGCGCTGTGCCCGCACATAGAGTGGGCCGTCGCAGGTGTTCTCGGTGTGCCCGCGTCTTTGACGTGGACTGACCAGCCCGCTGCTCCCGGGAGCATGCGTGCCGAACTGCACTGGGAGGGCAGGCCGGGCACCGCAGCCGCGATCACTTCCGCGCTGCGCAACTGGAAGATGCTGCGCTTTGAGGCCACTGAGGACGCCTCACCCGGCTGTGACGGGGTGCGCTTCAGCGTCACCCCCTCACTGGGCGTCTTCAGCGGGGTGATCGGGGCCAACGGCGACGTCATGGTGCCTGAGGACCGGTTGCGAGCCGCCCTGGCCAACGTCGCCATGGGCAAGAGCACCCTGGAATACGAGATGGACCGCCTGCTCGGCACCCCCTGGGACAACGAGCTGGAGCCCTTCCGCCGCGCAGGCGACGGCGCGCCCGTCCGCTGGCTCCACGCCGCCGTCTGACAAGCTCCCGGCCCCGGGGCCACCGCCTGGACCGAGCCAAGGGCACAACCGCCCTCGGCCGGTGCCGCCTGCCTGCCACCGGTCACCCTCGGTGAGCGCGGGACACCGTACCGAAGACGCGCCCGCCGCCCGGCCTCGGCGTGCCCGCCCCGGCGCGGGACCCATGCCCTCGAGGGCGATGCCCGTTCGGCCGACTACGTGATTGCGACAGGGCGCCCCTCTATCTCGTCGCTGGAATGGATGCGCATAAAAGAACAGCCCTCAAGCCGTTGTCCATCAGCGAAGAGGCCGGGAAGGCACGCAGGGCGTCTCCGCGGGAAGCCGGGCCTTGCGGTGCAGACGCACAAGGGGCCCGTGCGAGCGCACGGGCCCCTTGACGGTGAAGCAGACTACAGCGGGATGTTGCCGTGAGCGCCGCGCGCCGGGATGGCCTCGGCGACGGCGCGGGCGATGGCGACGCGGGTCGTGGTCGGGGTGATGACCTCGTCGACGACCCCCAGCTTGCGGGCGCGCTCCAGACCACCGGCGATCTTCTCGTGCTCGGCGGCCAGCTTGGCCTCCAGCGCCGGGCGCTCCTCCTCGGAGGCGGCGGCCAGGGTGCGCCGGTGCAGGATGCGCACCGCGGCGACCGCGCCCATCACCGCCACCTCGGCGGTCGGCCAGGCGAACACCTTGGTGGCGCCCAGGGAACGGGAGTTCATCGCGATGTAGGCGCCGCCGTAGGCCTTCCGGGTCACCAGCGTCACCCGCGGCACGGTGGCCTCGGCGAAGGCGTGCAGCAGTTTGGCGCCGCGGCGGACCACCCCGCCGTGCTCCTGGCCGACGCCCGGCAGGTAACCGGGCACGTCCACCACGACCACCAGCGGCACCCCGAACGCGTCGCACATCCGCACGAAACGGGCCGCCTTCTCCGCCGACGCCGCATCCAGGCAGCCGCCCAGCCGCAGCGGATTGTTGGCGATCACCCCGACGGTCCGGCCGCCCAGCCGGCCCAGCGCGGTGACGATGTTGGGCGCCCACTTGGGCTGCAGCTCCACGTAGCCGGAGTCGTCGGCGCTGTCCACCAGGCCTTTGACCAGCGGCAGCACGCTGTAGGCGCGACGCGGGCTCTCAGGGAGCACATCGGAGAAGTCCCGCTCCTCCACATCGTCCAGCCGCAGCCGGCCCTGGTGGCCCAGCAGTACGGCCAGGGTGCGGGCCCGGGCCAGCGCCTCGGTGTCGTCCTTGGCGACCACGTGCACCACGCCGGACTTGCGGGAGTGCGGCTCAGGGCCGCCCAGCCCGGCCATATCGATCTCCTCGCCGGTCACCGACTTGACCACATCCGGGCCGGTCACGAAGATCTTGCCGCTCTCGGACAGGATCACGATGTCGGTCAGCGCCGGGCCGTAGGCGGCGCCCCCGGCCGCCGCGCCCAGCACCACCGAGATCTGCGGGATCACCCCCGAGGCCCGGGTCATCGCCGCGAACACCAGCCCGACCGCGTGCAGCGACTCCACGCCCTCGGCCAGCCGGGCCCCGCCCGAGTGCCACACCCCCACGATCGGCAGCCGCTCGCGGAGCGCATGGTCGTAGGCGGCCACGATCGCCTGGCAGCCGGCCATGCCCATCGCCCCGCCCTGGATGCGGGGGTCGGAGGCGAAGGCCACCACCGGCAGGCCCTCGATCCGGCCCAGGGCCGCCAGGACGCCGCTGCGGTCGTTCTCGTCGGTCAGCGGACGGAAGGTGCCGTCGTCGAACAGCGCCTGCAACCGCAGCCGCGGGTGCCGCGGGTCCAGTTCCTCCTGCTGAGCTGCCGGGGCCGGGCCGGCGACCCGGTTGTCGAGCACGGTCATGCTGGCTGGCTCCTTTTCACGGGCGACCGGTCAGACGGCGCGCTGGAAGGCGACGGCCACGTTGTGACCGCCGAAGCCGAAGGAGTTGTTGAGCGCGGCGATCGGCCCGTCCGGCAGCTGCCGCGGCTCGCCGCGGACGATGTCCAGGTCGACGGCGTCGTCCAGGTCGTCGACGTTGATGGTGGGCGGCACCAGCCGCTCGCGCAGGGTCAGCACGGTGATCAGGGCCTCCAGCGCCCCGGCCCCGCCGAGCAGGTGCCCGGTCATCGACTTGGTGGCGGTGATGCAGACCTTGGCGGCCACCTCCTCGCCGAGCGCGGCCTTGATCGCGGCCAGCTCGGCCACGTCCCCCTGCGGGGTGGAGGTGCCGTGGGCGTTGATGTGCACCACGTCCTCAGGGCGCAGCCCGGCGTCCTCCAGTGCCCGGCGCATCGCCTTGGCGGCGCCACTGCCGGTGGGGTCGGGCTGCACGATGTCGTGGGCGTCGCCGGAGTAGCCGCAGCCGGCCGCGATCGCGTGGATCTTCGCGCCGCGGGCCCGCGCGTGCTCCTCCGACTCCAGGATCATCACCGCGGCGCCCTCGCCGAGCACGAACCCGTCCCGGTTCTTGTCGTAGGGGCGCGAGGCGCGGGTGGGCTCCTCGTTGCGGGTGGACATGGCCCGCATCGACCCGAACGCCGCCACCTGTAGCGGGTGGATGCACGCCTCGGTGCCCCCGGCGATCACCACGTCCGCCCGGCCCGAGCGGATCATGTCGATGGCGTAGCCGATCGCCTCGGCGCTGGAGGCGCAGGCGCTGACCAGGGCGTGCGAGCCGGCCATGGCGCCGAACTCGATGCCCACCAGCCCCGAGGAGCCGTTGGGCATCAGCATCGGCACCGTGAACGGCGACACCCGCGCCCAGCCCTTCTCACGGAAGACGTCGTAGCTGTTCAAAGCGGTGTGCAGACCGCCGATGCCGCTGGAGATCACCACGCCGAGCCGGTCGCCGTCCACGGCGTGGCCCTCCCGGTCGCCGAAGGCGAAACCGGCGTCCTGCCAGGCCTCGTGCGCGGCGATCAGCGCGATCGCCTGGCAGCGGTCCAGCCGGCGCAGCTTGTGCCTGGGCAGCACCTGCGACGGCTCCACCGCCAGCTGCGCGGCGAAGCGGACCGGCAGTTCCTCGATCCCCTCCCAGTCCAGCGGGCGCACCCCGGACTTGCCGGCGAGCAGCGCCGACCAGGTCGACGGCACGTCGCCACCGAGAGGCGTCGTGGCACCAAGGCCGGTAACGACGACTTTGGTCTGGTTCTTGCTCATGTCAGTGCTCCTGGTTCCTGGGGGGAGTCGAAGGCGCGCCGCCGACCGCGCCGGGCGTGCGGCGGCGCGCCGCACGAGCTTCAGGCCTTGGTGGCGCCCGACAGGTTCTGGACGTAGTTGATGACGTCCTTGACGGTCTTGAGGTTACGCAGCTCGTCGTCGGGGATCTCGACGCCGAACTTGTCCTGGGCGGCCACCGCGATCTCCACCATCGACAGCGAGTCGATGTCGAGGTCGTCGATGAAGCTCTTCTCCGGGGTCACCTCGGCGGCCGGGATGCCGACGATCTCCTCGATGATCTCGCCGAGGCCGGCCAGGATCTCCTGCTCGGTGACAGCTGGCATGTCGTGGTCTCTCCTTCGTTGTGGACGCAAGGTCATCGCCGGACGGCGGCGCCCTACGGGATCTGGATGACTTGGGCAGCGTAGGTCAGACCGGCGCCGAACCCGATCAGCAAGGCCGGGGCCCCGGAGGCGACCTCGCCCCGTTCGATCATGCGGGCGAGTGCCAACGGGATCGACGCGGCGGATGTGTTGCCCGAGCGCACGATATCGTCAGCCACCACCGCGTTGGTCGCCTTCAGACGGCGGGCGATGGACTCCACGATGCGCAAGTTGGCCTGATGCGGCACGAACGCCGCCAATTCCTGGGGGGAGATGCCGGCCCGCCGGCAGGCCGCCTCCGCGACCGGGGCGATCGCGGTGGTGGCCCAGCGGAAGACCGCCTGGCCCTCCTGGACCAGGAACGAGTGACGGTCCTTGATGCGGATCCGGTGGGCCTGGTCGCCGGCGCTGCCCCACACCACCGGGCCGATGCCGGGGGTGGAGGAGCCGGTGACGACCGCGGCGCCGGCCCCGTCGGCGAAGATGATCGCGGTGGAGCGGTCGGTCCAGTCCACCCACTGCGACATCTTCTCGGCGCCGACCACCAGCACGTTGCGGGCGTTGCCGGCGCGGATCGCCGAGTCGGCGGCGGCCAGCGCGTAGCAGAACCCGGCGCAGGCGGCGTTCAGGTCGAAGGCCCCGGGCGCGCGGATGCCGAGCCGGTGCGCCACCGTGGCCGCGTTGCTGGGCACCGTGGTCTCCGCCGAGCAGGTCGCCACCACCACCAGGTCGATGTCGTCGGGCGACAGCCCGCTGCCCGCCAGCGCCTTGCCGCCGGCGTGCACCGCCATGTCGGCGACGGTCTCGTCCTCGGCGGCGATCCGGCGCTCGACGATGCCGACCCGGGTGCGGATCCACTCGTCGCTGGTGTCCATGCGCTGCGCCAGGTCGTCGTTGGTGACGACCCGGGCGGGCTGGTAGTCGCCGAACGCCAGGATGCGCGAGCCGGGCACGGCCTCCGGCAGGCGGAGCCGGGCGGTGCCGGTGTCGTCGGTGCCGCTCATGACGCGTGCGCCTCGATCAGCTCACGCGCCTTGTCCAGGTCGGCGGGGGTCTTCAAGGCCAGCGTCTGGATGCCCTTCAGCTCGCGGCGGGCCAGCCCCACCAGGGTGCCGGCGGGCGGCAGCTCGATGAGGGCGGTCACGCCCAGCTCCCGCATGGTCGCCATGCACGCGTCCCAGCGGACCGGGGAGCTGACCTGGCTGACCAGCCGGTCCACGTACTCGCGGCCGGAGGAGACCACCGCGCCGTCCCGGTTGGACAGCAGCCTGGTCTTGGGGTCGGCCACCGGCATCCCCGGGGCCAGCGCGGCCAGGTGCCCCACGGCCGGGGCCATGTGCTCGGTGTGGAAGGCGCCGGCCACCGACAGCGGACGCAGCCGCGCCCCGGGCGGCGGATCGTCGGCCAGCGCCGCCAGCGCCTCCACCGTCCCGGCGGCCACCACCTGGCCGGCGCCGTTGATGTTGGCGGGGGTGAGGTCGTGCTTTTCGATGGCGGCCAGCACCTCGTCGGGGTCGCCGCCCAGCACGGCGGTCATCCCGGTCTCGGTCACCGCCGCCGCCTCGGCCATCGCCCGGCCGCGCTCGCGGACGAACACCAGCGCGGCCTCGGGGGTCAGCACTCCGGCGATCGCCGCCGCGGCCAGCTCGCCGACGCTGTGACCGGCCACCACGTCCGGGGTGACCTCCAGCGTCAGCGCCGCCGCCAGCGCCGCGCTGACCAGCAGCGGCTGGGCGATGGCGGTGTCGCGGATCTCCTCGGCGTCGGCGGTGGTGCCATAACGCACCAGGTCCAGCCCGGTGACCGCGGACCACCACGCCAGGCGGTCGGCGACCTCGGGCACGTCGAGCCATGGCTGCAGGAAGCCTGGGGTCTGGGCGCCCTGACCGGGCGAGGCGATGACAATCACGCACTTCACCCTGCCGGGTCAGCCCCCCCGCCGCCGATGCCGATCGGCACGAAGTTTCCACGCGGGGCTTTGTGAGGGACCTACAAGCGGCCCTGAGGTCACCGGCCGTCGGGCCGCTGCGCGAAACGCCCCAGGACCAGCGCCAGGCGCAGGGTGAAGGCGTTGCGCCCGTCGGTGGGCGACAGGCCGGTCAGCTCGCTCACCCGGCGCAGCCGGTAACGCACCGTGTTGGGGTGGACGAACATCAGCCGCGCCGTGGCCTCCAGCGACGAGCCCTGCTCCAGGTAGGTGGTGAGGGTGTCCAGCAGCGGGGCCCCGGCGGTGCACATCGGCTCATAGACCTGCTCGACCAGGTAGCGGCGGGCCGACTCATCGCCGTCCAGGGCGCGTTCGGGCAGCAGGTCCATCGACGACACCGGGCGCGGGGCGTCCGGCCAGCCGACGGCGGCGCGCAGCCCGGCCAGCGCGGCCTGCGCCGAGCGGGTCGACTCATACAGGTCGGCCACCAGCGGCCCGACCACCACCGGGCCGGGACCGCACTTGGCGGCGATCGGCCGGGCGGCCTCCATCGGGTCCTCGGCGCCGCCGACGATGACGATGACGCGCCGGCCCTGCACCCCGGCCAGCACGTCGACCCGGGCGCGCCGGGCGGCCAGCTGCATCTGGTCGATGGTCACCTCGGGCTCTTCGTCCGGCGGGGTGTAGCCGGCCACGACGGTGACCGGCTTGGCCGTCCACCCCAGCGCCGCCGCCCACGAGTGCATGCCGTCGTCGACCTCGCCGCGCAGCACCGCGTTGACCACCAGCGCCTCCAGCCGGGCGTCCCAGGCGGCGCGGGTCTCGGCGGCCTGCGCGTACACCTGGGCGGCGCTGAAGGCCACGTCCCGGGTGTAGCGCAGCACCGCCTCGCGCAGCTGGGTCTCGCCGCCGGGCGCGGCCAGCTCCTCCAGCCGGGCCTCCACCACGTCGATGATCACCCGGATCATGTCGATGGTGTGCCTGAGCTTGATGGAGCGCATCAGCTCCCGGGGGGCGGTGCTGAAGATCTCGGCGGAGATGAGGGGGCGGTTCTCCTCCCCGTTTTTGAACCACTCCACGAATGCGGCGATGCCGGCCTGGGCGACCAGCCCGATCCAGGAGCGCTGGTCGGGCGGCATCCGGCGGAACCAGGGCAGCCGCTGCTCCATGCTGGCCAGGGCCTGGGTGCCGAAGGCGCCCATGGCCTGCTCCAGTCGCTTGGTGGTGGCGGCCCGGATCGTGTCGTCGCTCGTGGTCTTCACGCAGTCAAGGGTGCCATCTCACCGCCTCCGTTCCGTTGCGTCCCGTCATCAAGGCAGGTGGATGCGGTGTCCGGCACGGGGGCGGGGGCCGTGGCGGCGCCCGCCGGGGAGGAGGCGGTGATCCGGTCCCTGCCGCGGGACGGTAGTGTCCGTGCGATGGCGGAGATCACACATCGCACCATCGAGGTCAACGGCCTGAACATGCATGTGGCCGAGGCCGGCTCCGGGCCGCTGGTGGTGCTGCTGCACGGCTTCCCCGAGTGCTGGTACTCCTGGCGGCACCAGCTGACGGCGCTGGCCGAGGCGGGTTTTCACGCGGTCGCGCCCGACCAGCGCGGATACGCCCGCACCGGCGGGCCGCAGCGCGTCGCGGAGTACTCGATCCTGCACCTGGTCGGCGATGTGGTGGCGCTCATCGCCGCGCTGGGGGAAGAGCGGGCCGTCGTCGTCGGCCACGACTGGGGCGCCCCGGTCGCCTGGCACACCGCCCAGTTCCGGCCCGACCTGGTCCGCGGGGTCGTCGGGCTGTCGGTGCACCCCAGGCCGCGGACGTCCCGCCCGCCGGTGGCGGTGATGCGCGAGCAGTTCGGCGAGGGCTTTTACATGGTGGCCTTCCAGGAGCCGAAGCGGCCCGAGGCGGCCTTCGAACGGGACGTGGCCGACACGTTCCGGCGCACGCTGTACGCCCTGTCCGGCGACGCCCCCGGAATGCTGCCGGTCGTTCCGGAGGGCGGCAGTTTCCTGGACGTCTGCCCGGCCCCCGAGCGGCTGCCCGGCTGGCTCACCGAAGACGACATCGCCGTCTACGCCGCCGAGTTCGCCGCCTCCGGTTTCACCGGCCCCCTCAACTGGTACCGCAACCTGGACCGCAACTGGGAGCTGACGGCCGCCTGGCACCGCGCCCCCATCACGCCCCCCGCCCTGTACATCGCCGGGGAGCGGGACATGGTGCTGGCCGGCCCCGGCGTCAAGGAGCGGCTGTCCCGGCTGCGGGAGTTCGTCCCCGACCTGCGCGACATCGTGCTGCTGCCCGGCTGCGGCCACTGGACCCAGCAGGAGCGCCCCCGGGAGGTCAACGAGGCCCTGCTGGCCTTCCTGCGCGGTCTGTGACGGACGCGGCCGGGCGCGCGGCGCCCCCGCGGGTGCGGCCCGATGCGGACCGGGCGGTGCGGTCGAAGCACCGTCCCCGGCCGGTCCGGGACGGGGCGGTGCGCCGGTCTTCGGCCGTGCGGCCGGTGGACCGCACGGCCGAAGAACCGGTCAGGCCCTGTTGGGCTGTGCGGAGACGGCGAACACCTCCGAGATCGGCCGGTCCAGGTCGTAGCGCTCGATGGCCTGGCGCAGCACGTCCGGCTTGACGTCGCCGCGGCGGGCCAGGCGGGTCAGCACGGTCAGCGTGATCGAGGCGGCGTCCACGTGGAAGAACCGGCGGGAGGCCGCCCGGGTGTCGGAGAAGCCGAACCCGTCGGTGCCCAGCGAGGTGAAGTCCTGCGGCACCCACGGGGCGATCTGGTCCGGCACCGCGCGCATGAAGTCCGACACCGCCACCACCGGGCCGGGGGCGTTCTCCAGGCGACGGGTGACATACGGCACCCGCTGCGGCTGGTCGGGGTGGAGGGTGTTCCACTCGTCGCAGGCCAGGCCGTCGCGGCGCAGCTCGGTCCAGGAGGTGGCCGACCACACGTCCGCGCCCACGCCCCAGTCCTCGGCCAGCATCTTCTGGGCCTCCAGCGCCCAGCGCACCGCCACCCCCGAGGCCAGGATCTGGGCCCGCGGGTAGGTGCCGTTGATGCCCTGGGGCGCCCTGGAGTACAGGTACAGGCCCTTGAGCAGGCCCTCGGTGTCCAGGTTCTCCGGGGCGGGCGGCTGCTGGTACGGCTCGTTGTAGACGGTGAGGTAGTAGAAGATGTCCTCGCCGTTGGGGTGCTCGGGAGAAGAGCCGTACATGCGGCGCAGCGCGTCCTTGATGATCACCGCCAGCTCGAAGGCCCAGGCCGGGTCGTAGTAGACGCAGGCGGGGTTGGCGGAGGCCAGCAGCGGGGAGTGCCCGTCGGCGTGCTGCAGGCCCTCGCCGGTCAGCGTGGTGCGGCCGGCGGTGGCGCCCAGCATGAACCCGCGGCCCATCTGGTCGGCCAGCGCCCACATGAAGTCGCCGGTGCGCTGGAAGCCGAACATCGAATAGAAGATGTAGACCGGGATCATGTGCTCGCCGTGGGTGGCGTAGCAGGTGCCCGCGGCGGTCATCGAGCCCATCGCGCCGGCCTCGCTGATGCCCTCGTGCAGCAGCTGGCCCTCGGTGGACTCCTTGTAGCTCAGCAGCAGCTTGCGGTCCACCGGGTCGTAGGTCTGCCCGTGCGGCGAGTAGATCTTGGCGGTGGGGAACAGCGAGTCCATGCCGAAGGTGCGGAACTCATCGGGGGCGATCGGCACGAAGCGGGCCCCGATGTTCTTGTCCTTCATCAGGTCCTTCAGCAGCCGGACGAAGGCCATGGTGGTGGCCACCTTCTGCTTGCCGGACCCCTTCATCAGCTCGCCGTAGACCGAGTCGCCGGGCAGCGTGAGCGGCTTGGCGCGCACCACCCGCTTGGGCAGGTAGCCGCCGAGCGCGGCGCGCCGCTCGCGCATGTACTCGATCTCCTCGGAGTCCTCCCCGGGGTGGTAGTACGGCGGCAGGTCGGCGTCCAGGGCCGAGTCGGGGATGTCCAGGTACAGCCGGTCCCGGAACTCCTTCAGCTCGGCCTTGGTGAGCTTCTTCATCTGGTGGGTGGCGTTGCGGGCCTCGAAGTCCGGCCCCAGCGTCCAGCCCTTGATGGTGTGGGCGAGGATCACCGTGGGCTGCCCGACGTGCTCGCGCGCCGCCTTGAAGGCCGCATACAGCTTGCGGTAGTCGTGCCCGCCGCGCGAGAGCCTGCGGATCTCATCGTCGGACAGGTGCTCGACCATCTTGCGCAGCCGCGGGTCGTCGCCGAAGAAGTGCTCGCGGATGTAGGCGCCCGACTCCACGCTGTAGGTCTGGAACTGCCCGTCCGGCGTGGTGTTCATCTTGTTGACCAGCACGCCGTCGACGTCCTTGGCCAGCAGCGGGTCCCAGTCGCGGCCCCAGATGACCTTGATGACGTTCCAGCCGGCGCCGCGGAAGAACGCCTCCAGCTCCTGGATGATCTTGCCGTTGCCGCGGACCGGGCCGTCGAGCTGCTGCAGGTTGCAGTTGATGACGAAGGTGAGGTTGTCCAGCTCCTCGCGCGCGGCCAGCCCGATGGCGCCCAGCGACTCCGGCTCGCCCATCTCGCCGTCGCCCAGGAACGCCCACACGTGCGAGCGCGAGGTGTCCTTGATCTTGCGGTTGTACAGGTAGCGGTTGAAACGGGCCTGGTAGATGGCGTTGATGGGAGCCAGCCCCATGGAGACGGTGGGGAACTCCCAAAAGTCGGGCATCAGCCGCGGGTGCGGGTAGGAGCTGAGCCCCCCGCCGGGATGGGAGATCTCCTGGCGGAACCCGTCCAGCTGCTGCTCGGTCAGCCGTCCCTCCAGGAAGGCGCGGGCGTAGATGCCCGGCGCGGCATGCCCCTGGATGAACACCTGGTCGCCGGATTCGCCGTGGTCCTTGCCACGGAAGAAGTGGTTGAAGCCGACCTCATACAGCGAGGCGGCCGAGGCGTAGGTGGCGATGTGCCCGCCGACGCTCAGTTCGGGCCGGTTGGCCCGGGAGACCATGACGGCCGCGTTCCAGCGGATGTAGGCGCGGATGCGGCGCTCAATGTGCTCATCACCGGGGAACCACGGCTCCCGCTCCGGCGGGATGGTGTTGATGTAGTCGGTGCTGCGCAGCCCCGGCACGCCCACCTGCTGCTCGCGGGCCCGCTCCAGCAGGCGGAGCATCAGGTAGCGCGCGCGAGTGCGGCCCTCGGTCTTGATGACCGTGTCGAGCGATTCCAGCCACTCCCGGGTCTCGTCAGGGTTGACGTCCGGGAGCTGGCTCGGCAGCCCGTCGCTGATGATCGAAAAGCGTTGGCGTCCGGAAGCCACGGGGTCCCCTCTGTGCTCACCGTTTCGGGTCGGGCGGCGTTCGACGGTCGTCGGTTGGTGCACCGCCCCAACCCCCATGGTCGTCTGTTATGACGGCTAACGCATCTCTACTGCCCGGTAACCATTTGCGCCGGTCAGCCCGGTGACGAACCCGCTCGGCGGGGAAGGCTTCCTGCAGGCGGCCCTGCGGCCGCGAGGAACGCATCAAGGCTCAGTGACCGATTGCGGGAAGGTGTGCGATGCAGGCATCAGTGGGCGACCGGCTGCACGTGCGCGGCAACGCCGTGGGGCAGCCGGACCGCAGCGGCGAGATCATCGAAGTGCGCGGCGGCGAGGGCGGCCCGCCTTATGTGGTGCGGTTCGACGACGGACACACCGGCCTGGTCTTCCCCGGCCCGGACGCCGTGGTCGAGTCGCCCCGCAAGGCCTCCCGCAAGACCGGGCGGGTGCCGCAGCGGAGCTGACCGCCGGCCGCCCGGCCCGGCCGAGCAGCCCCCGCCGGACGGCCGGCGGGCCGCCCGGCGGGGCGCGGGCCGGTGGGCTCTCCCGGCTCGCCCGGCCGCCGAGAACCGGTCCCACCGGCGCTGAACGCGGCCCTGACCATAGTGGGACGGGATCTTTGCTCCGGCGCCGCCGTCCGGGTAGACAGATCTTCATGAAGAGCACGGTGATCCGGGTCGCCACCGGCGGGCGCGAGACGGTGCACGACATCACCGCCGAGTGCGCGGCGTTCGCCGCCGAGGCCGGCGGCGACGGGTTGCTGCACGTGTTCGTGCCGCACGCGACCGCGGGGGTGGCGCTGATCGAGCTGGGCGCCGGCAGCGACGCCGACCTGCTGGCGGCGCTGCGGGAGCTGCTGCCGGCCGACGACCGCTGGCGGCACCGGCACGGCTCGCCCGGCCACGGCCGCTCCCATGTGATGCCGGCGCTGATCCCGCCGTACGCCACGATTCCGGTGATCGACGGCCGGATGGCGTTGGGGACCTGGCAATCCGTGGCGATCGTGGACCTGAACGTGGACAACCCCGAACGGCAGGTCCGGCTGTCTTTCCTGGCGGGCTGAATCGGACCGGTTTGTTACGCTCGGTGTGGACCTTGCCACATGAAACGCTCCGATCAGGCAGACGAAGCCGCCAAAGCGCCCAAGGCACTTGCGTTGGGGCCGTCACTTGTGTGAACTGTCCCGCAACGCCACACCGAGTGGCCTATCGACATTGGGAGGACGTTCGTGAGCGCGACCGCGGGTCAGGCGCAGTCTGAGCGCAGCCTGGCCGAACGGCTCGGCTTCAAGCCAGGCCAGGTGGTGCAGGAGATCGGCTACGACGATGATTGCGACGAGGAGCTGCGTGCCTCCATCGAGGCGGTCATCGGCAGCGAGCTGGTCGACGAGGATTACGAGGACGCCGTCGACGTCGTGGTGCTGTGGTGGCGCGAGGACGACGGCGACCTGGTCGACGGGCTGGTCGACGCGCGCACCCCGCTGGCCGACGGCGGCCACATCTGGCTGCTGACGCCCAAGGCGGGCCGGGCCGGTCACGTGGAGCCCAGCGACATCGGGGAGGCCGCCCCGACCGCGGGTCTGGCGCAGACCAGCAGCATGAGCGCGGCCCGGGACTGGTCGGGCACCCGGCTGGTGGCTCCCAAGGTCCGCAAGTAGACCCGGGCGCGCACGACGGCCGGGGGTGTGCGCCGCACCGCGCCGCCTCGGTGGCAGACTGGACGGGCCGGCCCGTCCCCGGGCCGGTGGCGGGCCGGCCCGTGACGGCCGGCGCGCCCGTCCTTCCCCCGGCCGCGGGGAGCCGGCGGGCGGGTCCCGTCCGGCGGGGTCGATCGGCAGGAGCGCCATGGCGGTAGAAGTGGGCGATGTCGCCCCGGACTTCGAGCTGACGGACCAGCACGGCACGCCGGTGCGGCTGTCGGAGCATCGCGGCCGCCACAACGTCGTCGTGGTGTTCTTCCCGCTGGCCTTCAGCGGGGTGTGCACCGGCGAGCTGGGCGCCATCCGCGATGAGCTGGAGTCCCTGGGGCGGGACACGCGGGTGCTGGCGGTGTCGGTGGACTCCAAGTTCGCCCTGCGGGCATGGGCCGACAAGGAGGGGTACACCTTCCCGCTGCTGTCGGATTTCTGGCCGCACGGCGAGGTGGCCCGGACGTACGGCGTCTTCGACGCCGAGCTCGGGGTGGCCCTGCGCGGCACCTTCATCATCGACCGCGAGGGCGTGGTGCGCTGGAAGGTCGTGCACCCGTTGCCCGAGGCGCGCGACATCGACGAGTACCGCAAGGCGCTCGCCGCGCTGTGATCATGGGTGGCCGGGGCGCGCCCCGGCCGAGGCTGTGGGAGGCGTGATGCCCTGCTTCCGTTGCGGGGCCCGGCAAAGCGACCCCGTCCGCGGCGCCAGCCCGTGGAAACGCGGGGTGCGGGCGGACCGGCAGGTGCTGATCTGTCCCGGTTGCCAAAGCTCCCCGAACTGGACCGCGGAGCTGGACCGGTGCGCCGAGTGCGGCTCGACCGCGCTGATCTGCCGGCTGGGCGAAGTGGAGTGCCGCTCCTGCGGGTATGTGCGCGAGGCCAGGCCGCAAGAGCGCCCCGGCGATCTGGTGACCTCCGGGGCTCCCGGCCTGTCGGAGGAGGTCGCCGCCGCGCTCAGCCGCGTCCTCAAACGCGGCCCGATCGGCTGACTTCCGGCCCGGCGGGGCGGCGTCCGGCCGGTTCGAAGACGGTCGGTGGGATAGGTCGCCGCGAAGAGAATCCAGCGCGGATTTCCCCGCTGCACAGCGGGGACTCCGAGGGCTTGTGAAAGCATTCTTTCCTCGTCATGGCCTTCGTTCCCTCCGAAGAGGGGCGAGCGTGCTCTCTTGGTGTGGAACGGCGGCGGTCGAGGCGGGGAAATCGGCAACGGCTCCGCCCGCGTTTGGCGAACGCCGTGGTCTTCAGCGGCCGACGAAAGGTCTTTTCGGTCGGGACGGTCTTTCAGAATTCGTAGGCGCCGGTGAATCCTCCGGCCCGATATTCGGCGGAATGCGGTCGGAGTCGAGGAGATCGTGCAGCGCCGCCGGGTCGCGCGTACCCGAGCCGGCGGAAAACCCGCTGCGAGGGCGCCGGAAAGGGTTCAGGAGGGCGCCGACGACGGTCCAGCGAAATCGTCGGCGCCCTCCCGGGGCCGCGGCCGCGCGGCCGGAGCACACCGCTCCGGGCCTCCCCGCGTCGGCCACGGCGGCAGGCCGCCCAGAGGGGCGTCATCCCAGGGGGATTAGGCGGCCTGACGTCGGTTGGCCTCCAGCAGGTGGTACAGCAGCAGCAACTGGGTGATGGCCAGCGGACCGCTGTCGGTGCCGTCGGAGAGCTTGCCGAGGGCCTCGGGGATCTCGGTCCCGGTGCCCAGGCGTTCCCAGATCGCCTTCTTGACCACCTGACATTCTTCCGAAGAGACGTAACCGTGGATGTGCAGGGCGTCCACGGGACGGCCGTCGGTATCGCGGTGCAGCTTCAGGTGCATCGCCCGGTGCTCGGCGTCGTCGAGCACCCCGCGCAGCTCGGGATGGTCGATGGTGGGCCGCAGCAGCAGCTCGGCCGACAGCGGCGTGCCCGGCGGGTCGGTGCGGCCGGCGACCGGGGCGAAGCGCACCACGATGTCGGCCCAGCGGCGCTGCGGGCGGATGAAGGCGGCGCTCTCCGGCTCGCGGCGCTCCAGCTCGGCGCGCACCTGGTCGGGGGTGTAGCCGCGCTTGGCGCAGTCCCGCTCGATCTTCCACCGGTGGCGCAGCGTCTCCGGAGGGTCCAGGTAGACGGTGATGTCGAAGCAGGCGCGCGCCAGACGGGTGTGCAGCGGCAGCAGCCCCTCCACGATCACGAAGTCCCGCGGCTCGACCAGCTCCGGACGCACCAGCTGCCCGGTGGAGTGGTCATAGACCGGCTTGAGGATCGGCTCGCCCATCGACAGCAGCTGCAGGTGCTGCTCCATGATCTCGATGTAGTTGCAGTCCGGATGCAGCGCCGTGAACGGCTTGTCCCGGCGTTCGACGCGGTCGTAGCGGTGGTAGTCGTCCACGCACACCGCGGTCATCCGGTCGGCCCCCAGGCACTCGACGAGCCCCCTGGTCAGCGTCGTCTTGCCCGCCGCGCTGTCCCCGGCGATGGCGAGCATGACGGGGCGGCGCCGGCCGCGCGCCCTGAGCATGTGGACGATCCGATGGGGCACCTGAAGTCCTCCGTCCGAGCCGTTTGCCTGCCGGGGCATGACGGTAGGGCGTCCGTTTTCTGGCGGTCCTCACCCATCTAGGGGAATCGGGGGGTGAAACCGTGGGGGGGTGCGGTGGGGGAGGCGGGCGTTCGAATGCGGTCTCCCCGTAACGGGGCGGGGGCCTACTGACCGGTAATTCATAATTGTTATGTTGCTCGAATGGTCCCCCCTGTGCGAGTAGTCCTTGTCGACGACCACGAGATGATCCTCGCCGGTCTGCAGGCGATGCTGGCCGGGTTCTCCGGGCGGGTGCGCGTCATCGGCCAGGCGAGCACCTCGCGGGAGGCCGTCCGACTGGTCACCGCGCTGCAGCCGGACGTGGTGCTGCTGGATGTGCGGCTCGGCGCGGAAAGCGGCCTGGATCTGTGCCGCGACCTGACCGGCCGCTCACCGGACACCCGTGTGGTGTTCTTGTCGGTCTACGACGATGAGCAGTACGTTTTCGAGGCGCTGCGGGCGGGCGCCCGCGGCTACCTGCTCAAGCGTGTCGACGGGCTGGAACTGGTCCGGCGGCTGGAGGAGGTCGCCCAGGGCGAGACCGTGGTCGACCCCACGCTGGCGGGCCGGATGGCCGCCAGCGCGGCCCGGCTCAACCGCGGCGAGTTCTGGCCCGGCGCCCACCGCGGTCTCACCCAGCGCGAGAGCGAGGTGCTGTCGCTGCTGGTGGCCGGGCTGTCCAACAAGGCGATGGCGGCCCGGTTGGTGGTCAGCGAGGAGACGATCAAAAGCCACCTGCGGGCGCTGTACCGCAAGCTGGAGGTCACCGACCGCTCGGGAGCCATCGCCGTGGCACTGCGGGAAGGGCTGTTCCGATGAGCGCGCCCGGCCCGAAGGCGCCTGAGACGCCGCCTGCCCGGCGGCCGGGCGGCACCCGCCTGCGTGCGGTGCCCGCCGTACCCGTGCACCGGCGGGGCGGCGGCGCGGCCGGACGGCCCTCGGCGGGCGCCCGGTGGAGGGGGCCGCGGTGACGCCGCTGGAGCTGCTGGCCGGGCGCGGCAGCGACCTGCTGGTGCGGATCGTCACCGTGGCCTGCTCGGACCGAGTGCTGCCGGACATGGCCGTCGAGCTGGCCGGGCTGGTGGTGCGCTCAGCGGCCGACCTGCCTTTTTGCGACGTGTACGTGCTGGACGAGGAGGAGCGGGCGCTGGAGTGCCCCGGGCGCGAGCCCGTCCCGCTCGGGGAGGGCGACGTCGGCTGGGTCGCCGCGCACGGCAGGCCGCGCCGGCACGCCGACGGGCGGGGCGCGGCGCTGCCGGTGCTGGCCGACCGGCGCGCCACCATCGCGGTGATCGACGTCCGCTCGGCCGGGCCCTGCCGGCAGGAGGACCTGGACCTGGTCACCGCGCTGGCCGCATTGTTCGCCCCGGTGCTGCACTCCTGCCGCCGGCTGCGCAACGCCCAAGAGCGCGAGCACTCGGCCGAGCGGTTCGCCGAACGGGCCGTGGAGGTGCAGGAGGCCGAACGGGCCCGCCTGGTGCGCGACATCCACGACGGCATCGCCCAGCGCCTGGCCAGCTTGGGCTTCCACCTGTCGGCCTGCGAGCAGGCGCTGGCCCAGGGCGCGACCGCCGAGGCGCAGGCCCAGCTGGGGCTGGCGCGGGAGCTGTGCGACCTGGCGGCGGCCGAGACCCGGGCGGCCATCGGCGGGCTGCGCCCCCCGGTGCTGGACGACCTGGGGCTGACGGCGGCGCTGGCCACGCTGGCCCGCGAGGCCGGCTCCCGGCAGCCGTCGCTGGACGTCACCGTCACCGTCTCCGGGGAGCTGGAGGACGCGCTGCCCGACCACATCCAGACGGCGCTGTACCGCATCGCCCAGGAGGCGGTGGGCAACTGCCTGCGGCACGCCAAGGCCTCGGTCGTCCACGTGCTGCTGGAACACGACGACGACCGGGTGCGGCTGCGGGTGTCCGACGACGGCGTCGGCTTTTCCATCCAGGACGTGTTCGCCGCCGGCCGCCGCCCCGACTCCTACGGCCTGCGGGGCATGTCCGAGCGCGCCGAGCTGCTGGGCGGGCGGGTGCACATCTCCAGCCGTCCGGGCGGCGGCACCACCGTGGAGGCCCTGGTGCCGCTACGCCGCGCTTGAGCGCACCACGCGGAAGGAGATCCCCGCCCTGGTCAGCCGGTCGATGAGGGCGTCGCCCATGGCCACGGCGGTGGTCACCTGCCCGCGCGTCGGCGGCAGGTCGTCGTGCGCCAGGCACAGCGCCGACTCCGCCAGCATCTTGGCGGTCTCCCCGTAGCCGGGGTCGCCGCCGGAGACCTCGGTGACGACCTCCCGCCCCGCGTGCGCCCCGCCGGTGACCCGTCCGGCGAAGGTGACGCGGAACCAGTGCCGGGCCATCTGCTCGGCCGTGGGGCCCTCCCCGGAGCCGCGCAGCCGCAGCAGCAGCGACCGGGTGGGCGGCAGCTGGGCCAGCGCGGTGGCCGCGCCCACGCCCGCGGTGAGCGCGGCCGCCGTGGCCGCCCGCCGCACCGCCAGGTAGTGGCCGTAGCTGAAGTCGGGGCCGTAGCGGTCCAGCGCGGCGGCCGAGCGGGCCACGATCTGCGGGTCGATCGTCGGCAGCGGCAGCGCCCAGCCCTTGATGGGGGTGTGCGGGACGGGACGGCGGGAGATGCGGATCCGCCGTCCCGCCGGGCGCGGCTCGACGCGGCGGCGGGCCTGCTCGGCGCGCATCATGCCGGGCAGGTCGGCCAGCACCTCCACGAACGAGTGCAGCGTGCCGCCGGAGAAGTCGGCCTCGAGCCGCAGGAACCCCTCCACCTGCAGCGGCGCGCCCTCGGGAAGCTGCTTGACGGTGTAGTAGACGCCCAGGTCGTGGGGGACGGAGTCGAACCCGCAGGCGTGCACGATCCGCGCCCCGCTGCGCACCGCCTCCTCGTGGTGGCGGACGTACATCAGGTCCACGAACGTCGGCTCGCCGGTGAGGTCCACATAGTCGGTGCCGGCCCGGGCGCAGGCGGCCACCAGCGGCTCGCCGTAGCGCAGGTAGGGGCCGACGGTGGTGATGACCACGCGGGCGGACTCGGCGACCTTGCGCAGCGAGGCGGGGTCGGCGGCGTCGGCGTGCAGCAGCGGCAGCTGGCCGCAGGCGGGGGAGATCGCCGCCAGGCGGTCGCGGACGGCCTCCAGCTTGGCCCGATTGCGCCCGGCCAGCGCCCACCGGGTGTGCGGCGGGGCGTGCTCGGCCAGGTACTCGGCGGTCAGCCCGCCGGTGTACCCGGTGGCACCGAACAGGACGATGTCGTAGGCGCGGTCATCGGCCATGGGTCCTCCTGCAGACGTCTTGGGCGGCTTTCATCCGGCGGGGGGTGCGGCCCCGCCCGCGAGGACCCGGCCCTGCACCGCTGTGAGTCCTCGGCGCCGTCCCACCCCGGCGGTGGCGCCGCAGCGGGCTCGCCGCGCCGAATCCGGTTCTTTCGTTCCCGGTGGAGTCCCTGAGACGGCGATCCACGAAAGCTATTGATAACACATCCAATACCGTCGGCGGAGTCCGGCCCGTGCCCGCCGTCAGGCGGTGCGCGCAGCGGGCCGTCCCGGCGCCGGGCTCCAGGCCGGGTCCTCCAGCAGGTGCTCGATGAACAGCCGGGTGGTGGCGGTGGGCGTCGCCCCGCAGACCGCGTGCCAGGGCCGGTGCAGCGGAGTGCCGGGGGCGTCGATCACCACCAGCCGTCCGGCCTTCAGCTCGGCGCCGACCGCATCGCGCGACACCAGCGCCGCGCCCAGCCCGGCCGCCGCCCCGGCGATCACCGCGCCGTTGGAGCCCAGCACCAGCTGCGGCGGGTCGGCCTCCCGCTCGGCCAGGTAGGCCTCGGCGGTGGCGCGGGTGCCCGAGCCCGGCTCCCGCATCACCCACGGGGTGGTGTGCAGGTCGAAGGGCACCCCCGGCGCGGTCACCACCACCAGCTCGTTGGGGCGGGTGGCCAGCACGGTGGCGGGGACGCCGGCCGGCGGCCGCCCGCCCAGCACCAGGTCGGCCTCGTGGTCGGCCAGGCGCTGCCACACCACCCGGCTGGGCCCCACCTCCAAGGTCAGCTCCACCTGCGGCCAGCGCTTGCGGAAGCCCGCCAGCAGGCGCGGCAGGATCTGGTCGGCGGCGGTGGTCACGGCCGCCAGCCGCAGCGAGCCGCGGCCGGGGTCGGCCTCGCCGCGCGCCGCCGCCCGGCCCTGCTCCAGCAGCCCCAGCACCTTGCGGGCATACGAGGCGTACACCTCGCCGGCCGGGGTGAGCCGCACCCCCCGGCCCTGCCGCTCGACCACCGCCACCCCCAGGTCCCGGGCCAGCGCGGAGACCGCCGCCGAGACCGCCGACTCGGTCACGTACAGGCGTTCGGCGGCGGCGCGCACCGAGCCGGTGTCGGCCAGCGCCACGAAGGTCCGCAGACGTGACTCGGTCATCCCGTCCTTTCAATAGTTGAGCGTTCACTTAATAGTGATCGCAGAACACTTGATGGACAGGCAAACTATCATTGCCGCACTCTTGGTGCCGTCCGCATTCGGTACGGCACGGGAGCACGTGATGTCAGGCAACGCAGGTACGGGCGGCCGCTGGTCGGCGGGGGTGATCCCGTACGCGGAAATGGGCTATTGGCGACCGGACTACCAGCCCAAGGACAGCGACATCCTGGCGGCGTTCCGGATCACGCCCCAGCCGGGGGTGCCGCCGGAGGAGGCGGGCGCCGCCGTGGCGGGGGAGTCCTCCACCGCCACCTGGACCGTGGTGTGGACCGACCGGCTCACCAGCTACGAGAACTACCAGGCCAAGTGCTACCGGGTCGAACCGGTGCCGGGCCAGGAAGGGCAGTTCATCGCCTACATCGCCTACGACCTGGACCTTTTTGAGGAAGGCTCGATCGCCAACCTCACCTCCTCCATCATCGGCAACGTCTTCGGCTTCAAGGCCCTCAAGGCGCTGCGGCTGGAGGACATGCGCATCCCCCCGCACTACGTCAAGACCTTCCAGGGCCCGCCGCACGGCATCGTCATGGAGCGCGAGTACCTGGGCAAATACGGCCGTCCCCTGCTGGGCGCCACCGTCAAGCCCAAGCTGGGCCTGTCGGCCCGCAACTACGGCCGGGTGGTCTATGAGGCGCTGCGCGGCGGGCTGGACTTCACCAAGGACGACGAGAACATCAACTCCCAGCCCTTCATGCGCTGGCGCGACCGCTTCCTGTTCTGCATGGAGGCGGTCAACAAGGCCCAGGCCGCCACCGGCGAGATCAAGGGCCACTACCTCAACGTCACCGCCGCCACCATGGAGGACATGTACGAGCGCGCCGAGTTCGCCAAGGAGCTCGGCAGCGTCATCGTCATGATCGACCTGACCATCGGCTACACCGCCATCCAGTCCATGGCCAAGTGGGCGCGCCGCAACGGCGTGCTGCTGCACCTGCACCGCGCCGGGCACTCCACCTACACCCGGCAAAAGACCCACGGGGTCAGCTTCCGCGTCATCGCCAAGTGGATGCGCCTGGCCGGCGTCGACCACATCCACGCCGGCACCGTGGTCGGCAAGCTGGAGGGCGACCCCAACTCCGTGGCCGGCTACTACGACACCCTGCGGCTGGGCAAGGTCCCCGCCGACCCGGTCAAGGGCCTGTACTTCGACCAGGACTGGGCCTCCCTGCCCGGCGTCATGCCGGTGGCCTCCGGCGGCATCCACGCCGGCCAGATGCACCAGCTGCTGCACTACCTGGGCGAGGACGTGATCTTGCAGTTCGGCGGCGGCACCATCGGCCACCCCATGGGCATCGCGGCCGGCGCCACCGCCAACCGGGTCGCCCTGGAGGCGATGATCAAGGCGCGCAACGAGGGCCGCGACTTCCTCAAGGAAGGCCCCGACATCCTGCGCGCCGCCGCCAAGCACAGCCGCGAGCTGGACGTCGCCCTGTCCACCTGGGGCGATGTCACCTTCACCTATCAGTCCACCGACACCCCCGACGTCGTCGAGACCCCCGTGAGCGTCTGATGCGGATCACCCAAGGCACCTTCTCCTACCTGCCCGACCTGACCGACGAGGAGATCGCCGCGCAGATCTCCTACGCCCTGGAGCGGGGCTGGCCGTGCTCGGTGGAGTTCACCGACGACCCCCACCCGCGCAACTCCTACTGGGAGATGTGGGGGCTGCCGATGTTCGACCTCAAGGACCCGGCGGGGGTGCTCCAGGAGATCAACGAGTGCCGCAAGGCCTACCCCAACCACTACATCCGGCTCAACGCTTACGACGCCAGCTACGGGCGGCAGACCATCGCGCTGTCGTTCATCGTCCACCGCCCGCCGGCCGAGCCGGGCTTCCGCATCGACCGGCAGGAGACCAGCGACCGCCGCGTCCGGGTCTCGCTGCATCCCTACGCCACCGACCGTCCCGAAGGCGAGCGCTACGGCGACTCCTGAGGGAACGGCCGCGGTCTTCCGCCCGCCGCGCACCGGTTGCGGCGGGCGGAAGACCGTCCACGGGCACCGAGGAACGAGGGGGCATGACAGAGCGCATGGAGTTCGGGATGCGGCCACCGGCCGGCGGCCCCGCCGAGCCGCCGCAGCCCGCCGAGCCGGCCTTCGAGCCGCTGCCGCCGGATGCGCGCATCGACCTGGCCGAGGACGGCGCGCAGGTGAACGAGATCCTGGACGCCCTGGACAGCGATCTGGTGGGGCTGGCCCCGGTCAAGACCCGCATCCGGGAGATCGCCGCGCTGCTGCTGGTGGACCGGGCCCGCGCCCGCTTCGGCATCGACTCCGGACGGCCCAACCTGCACATGTGCTTCACCGGCGGCCCCGGCACCGGCAAGACCACCGTGGCGATGCGGATGGCCGAGCTGCTGCACCGCCTCGGCTACGTCCGCAAGGGCCACCTGGTGTCGGTCACCCGCGACGACCTGGTCGGCCAGTACGTCGGGCACACCGCGCCCAAGACCAAGGAGGTCCTCAAACGGGCGATGGGCGGGGTGCTGTTCATCGACGAGGCCTACTACCTGTACCGGGCCGAGAACGAGCGCGACTACGGGCAGGAGGCCATCGAGATCCTGCTGCAGGTGATGGAGAACCGGCGCGACGACCTGGTGGTGGTGCTGGCCGGTTACAAGGACCGCATGGACTCCTTCTTCGCCTCCAACCCCGGGATGAGCTCCCGCATCGCCCACCACATCCACTTCCCCGACTACACCGCCGAAGAACTGGAGGCCATCGGGCGCCTGATGCTGGAACGCCAGGGATACGCGCTGGCACCCGAGGCCGAACCGGTCTTCCGCGAATACCTGAGGCGGCGCCGGACCCAGCCGCGTTTCGCCAACGCCCGTTCGGTGCGCAACGCCATCGAACGGGCCCGGCTGCGGCACGCCGGCCGGCTGGTCGCCCGGGGCGGGCTGGTCGGGCGGCAGGAGCTGATGACGCTGCACCCCGACGACTTCCTGGCCAGCCGGGTCTTCGCCGAGCCCGCCGCCCAGGCGGGATAGCCGCAGCGGCTCACCGGCGCCGAGGGCGGGCGGTTTCCGGGAACCCCGGCGGCCGCCCGCCCCGGTGTCCGGCGACGCGGCGCATGCTCTTCCCCACGGCCGGCCGGGCCGCGGCTCTTGCGGCCGGCCCGGTGAGCCGCTCCCGCGGCGGCCCGCTGCGCGAGGCGCGCCGGATCGGCGGCTGCGTCTTGAGCAGTGGGCCGCCGCGGCGATGGCGGGTTTTCTGAACCTTGCGGTCCCCAGCGCGCGCCCGTCATGCCGCCTTGGGAGACAACGCCGCTTTCACCCTTCCGCGCCCTATGCGTCACCTGCGGAAACGGCGGACCGAAAAGGCATGGCGCACAAGGGCGGCGAGCCGCCTCGACCGCGGCGCGCCGCCTTTGAGCAAAGGTCGAAGTCGCGATGTCCTATGTTGGGGACCAGTGATAACGGACGAGTTGGGGAAGATGGTGCGCAACCCTGAGGACCTGTACGAGCTTTCCGGAGACCTGCCGGAAATGACCGGTCCCGTCATGCTGTACTGCCTGGACGGCTTCGTGGACGCCGGATCGGTCGGTCAGCTCGTGCGCGAGCACCTGCTGAACTCGCTGGAACACCGGGTGATCGCCCGGTTCGACGCCGACTCCCTGATCGACTACCGGGCCCGCCGCCCGCCGATGACCTTCGACCGCGACCGCTGGCTGGACTACCAGGCCCCCGAGCTGGTCGTTCACCTGCTCCGCGACGAGGCCGGCACCCCGTTTCTGTTCCTGACCGGCCCCGAGCCGGACCGGCAGTGGGAGGCCTTCGCCGCCGCCGTCCGCTCCCTGGTGGAACGCCTGGGCGTCAGGCTCTCGGTCACCTTCCACGGCATCCCGATGGGCGTCCCGCACACCCGCCCGGTGGGCCTGACCATGCACGCCACACGTCCGGAGCTGGTCAACCGCGTGTCCTTCTTCGACCGCGTCCAGGTTCCCGGCAGCGCCGCGGCCCTGCTGGAGTACCGCCTGGGGCAGGCCGGCCACGACGTCATCGGCTACGCCGTGCACGTCCCCCACTACCTGGCCCAGGCCGCCTACCCGACCGCCGCCGTGGCCGCGCTGGACGCCGTCATCGGCTGCACCGGCCTGGTGCTGCCCTCGGACGCGCTGCGGGAGGCGTCCGTCCGCACCGAGACCGAGATCGCCGAACAGGTCGCCGGCAACGACGAGGTCGAAAAGGTCGTCCGCGCCCTGGAGCAGCAGTACGACGCCTTCACCGGCGCCACCGGGCGCCAGAGCCTGCTGGCCGAGGAAGCCGAGATGCCCACCGCCGAGGAGCTGGGCGCCCAGTTCGAGCGTTTCCTGGCCCAGCAGCGCCGCGCCGACGGCTCCGACACCTAGTGAACCTTGGGCAACACGCGGTCCAAGGCGCCGGGGAAGGGAGCCCCGATGGTCCCGGTGCCGCGACTTGCAGGTCACGGCCTCGCCTCAGGCAGCGAGGCCCTGCAAGGCACCTGCGGAGACGGCGTGGTGAAAAAGGTTCGGCGGTGAGATTCCACGCTCGCGCACGCGCTTTTCCCAGCGGACGCCTCCGCCCGGGCACCGGTCACGGCGCCCGGGCGGAGGCGCGTTTCAGGCGCCCACGTAGGCCGCCAGGTGCTCGCCGGTGAGGGTGCTGCGGGCGGCGACCAGCTCGGCGGGGGTGCCCTGGAAGACGACCCGGCCGCCGTCGTGGCCGGCGCCGGGGCCCAGGTCGATGATCCAGTCGGCGTGGGCCATGACGGCCTGGTGATGCTCGATGACGATGACGGAGCGGCCGGTGTCCACCAGCTTGTCCAGCAGGCCCAGCAGGTGCGCCACGTCGGCCGGGTGCAGGCCGGTGGTGGGCTCGTCCAGCACGTAGATGCCGCCGTCGGTGCCCATGTGGGTGGCCAGCTTCAGACGCTGCCGCTCCCCGCCCGACAGGGTGGTCAAAGGCTGCCCGAGGGTGAGGTAGCCCAGCCCGACGTCGATGAGCCGGGTGAGGATGGCGTGGGCGGCGGGGGTGCGGGCCGGCCCGCCGGCGAAGAACTCCGCGGCCTCGCTCGCCGACATCGCCAGCACCTGGCTGATGTCCCGGCCGCCCAGCTTGTAGTCCAGCACCGCGGGCTGAAAACGCTTGCCCTCGCACTCTTCGCAGGTGGTGGCCACGCCGGCCATCATCGCCAGGTCGGTGTAGATGACGCCGGCGCCGTTGCAGGCCGGGCAGGCGCCCTCGGAGTTGGCGCTGAACAGGGCGGGTTTGACGCCGTTGGCCTTGGCGAAGGCCTTGCGGATCGGGTCCAGCAGCCCGGTGTAGGTGGCCGGGTTGCTGCGCCGCGAGCCCTTGATGGGGGACTGGTCCACGACCACCACCCCGTCCCTGGAGGCCACCGAGCCGTGGATGAGGGAGCTTTTGCCCGAGCCGGCCACCCCGGTGACGGCCACCAGCACCCCCAGCGGGATGTCCACGTCCACGTTCTGGAGGTTGTGGGTGGAGGCGCCGCGGACCTCCAAGAACCCCTTCGGCTCCCGGACCTTGTCCTTGAGCGAGGCCCGGTCGTCCAGGTGGCGGCCGGTGAGGGTGCCGCTGGCCCGCAGTTCCGCCACGCTGCCTTCGAAGCAGACGGTGCCGCCGTCGTGGCCGGCGCCCGGGCCCAGGTCGACCACGTGGTCGGCGATGGCGATCGTCTCCGGCTTGTGCTCGATGACCAGCACCGTGTTGCCCTTGTCGCGCAGCTGCAGCAGCAGCTTGTTCATCCGCTGGATGTCATGGGGGTGCAACCCGATGGTGGGCTCGTCGAAGACGTAGGTGACATCGGTCAGCGGGGAGCCCAGGTGCCGGATCATCTTCACCCGCTGGGCCTCGCCCCCCGACAGCGTGCCGGAGGGACGGTCCAGCGACAGGTACCCCAGCCCGATCTCCACGAACGAGTCCAGGGTGTGGGTGAGCTTGGCCAGCAGCGGCGCCACCGACGGCTCGTCCAGCTCGCGCAGCCACCGGGCCAGGTCCCGCACCTCCATCGCGCAGGCGTCGGCGATGTTGATCCCCCTGATCTTGGAGGACCGGGCGGTCTCGTTCAGCCGGGTGCCGTCGCAGTCGGGGCAGGTGATGAAGGTGATGGCCCGGTCCACGAAGGCCCGGATGTGCGGCTGCATCGCCTCCCGGTCCTTCGACAGCATCGATTTGCGGATTTTGGGGATCAGGCCCTCGTAGGTGACGTTGATGCCGTCGATCTTGATCTTGGTCGGTTCCTTGTAGAGCAGATCGTGCAGTTCCCGGTCGGTGAACTTGCGGATCGGCTTGTCGGGGTCGAAGAAACCGCAGCCCAGGAAGATACGGCCGTACCAGCCCGACATGCTGTAGCCGGGGACCGTGATCGCGCCCTCGCGCAGGGATTTGCTGTCGTCATACAACTGGGACAGGTCGAAGTCGTTGATCTGGCCCATCCCCTCGCAGCGCGGGCACATGCCGCCGGTGCGGGTGAAGGACACCTTCTCGGCCTTCTGCGCCTTGGCGCCGCGTTCGACGGTGATCGCGCCGGACGCCTGGACCGAGGCGACGTTGAACGAGAACGCCTGGGGCGGCCCGATGTGCGGCTCTCCCAGGCGGCTGAACAGGATGCGCAGCATCGCATGGGCGTCGGTGACGGTGCCGACCGTGGAGCGGGGATTGGCCCCCAGCCGCTCCTGGTCGATCACGATCGCCGTGGTCAGCCCCTCCAGCACGTCCACGTCCGGCCGGGACAGCGACGGCATGAAGCCCTGCACGAACGCGCTGTAGGTCTCGTTGATCAGCCGCTGCGACTCCGCCGCGATGGTGCCGAACACCAGCGAGCTCTTGCCCGACCCGGAGACTCCGGTGAAGACCGTCAGCCGGCGTTTGGGGATCTCCACGCTGATGTTCTTGAGGTTGTTCTCACGCGCGCCCTGCACGCGGATCAGGTCGTGGGTGTCGGCGATGTGCGCGTCCGTTCTCGTGGCCGGGCCCATTGTGTCTCCGTCCCTGGTGAGGATGGTTTTTATGGATTTCGTCCGCTTCTGTCTGAGCGACGTGGAGTAGTGTGCCTGGTCTCTGTTCGCCGGTGCGGTCGCAACAGGCGGTTTCCCAGCCGATCCGGACGGCCGATATAGGCCAAAAATGACGCGCATGAGTACGGCGCGCATCACGGACGAAAGGGCTGGGAGGGGCCTGCAGGGAGATGACGGTAACAGCCGGGGGTGACATTCCCACGCCGCGCGAAGGCCCGGCCGCTCACGGCCCGCCCTCCTCGGGCCGTGCCCGGCGGGCGACCCGAGGAGGGCGGGGAAGGGTGGGGCTGGCCGGATTCGAACCGACGACCTACGAGGTGTAAGCTCGCCGCGCTGCCAACTGCGCCACAGCCCCTCGGCTGCAAGAGACCATACAACCTCAACCGGCCATGGCAGTAAACGAGACCGAGGCGGCCCTGCTCTTCCCCGGGGTCGCCGGGGCCCGGGACGGTCCCAAGAGGGGTCTGCGCGGCCCGCCGCCGCTCACCGGCCGTCCCGCCGCGCCGCATCCGGCGGGGCCGCCGGGCCGGCCGGCCGGATCGCTTCGCGCGGTTCGAACACCGTGGACCGCACCGCCACCGGCGCGCCTTGGCGGGCGGTGACCCACTGCCCGGTCACCTCACGGATCCGCCGGCCCGGGAACTGCCGGCACAGCGCCGCCTCACAGCGGGACGCCGGCGCCTTGCCCACCGGTTCCATCTCCGTGTCCGGACGGGGGAGCGGCCGCGTTCCCGCGCTGGCGGGCCAGCGCCAGCAGCACCGCCACGGCCCCTGGTATGTCGTCGGCGGAGTGCCGCCGCAATGACGGCCGGAACACCAGCCGCTCCCCGTCCTCGTCCACTCGTACGTCCACCACGGAGCCGCCGGGCCCGGCCACCTCCAGGCGCGGGATCGCGTCCCGCAGGGCGGGCCGCACCTCGGGCCATGCGACGCGGACGGCCTCCCGGAGCAATGCCGACAGCACCCGCATCGCGCGTGCCTCGGCCTCGTGGGCGTCGCTCATCACATCGTCCGCAACCGGACGCGGAGGCGGGCCTGCGCAGGTGGCCGGCCGAGCGGGCCCGGGCCGTTCCCGCAGCTCATCAGGCCGCCGGTGAGCTTTGCGGCAGGCCGTGGCCGGCCGGGGAAACCGGACGGGCCACGGGTCCGGCCGCCTGGTTCGGCCTGTTTTGTCATTGAAAAGGGGTTCCTATTCGCCCGACTCCGTGCCATATTGACCAAGATCAGCTAAGAGGGCGGCTTCAGCCAATTACATGGTGATATCTCACCGTGGGATATCCGACCTCCGGGGACGGCCGAAGACCGCCGGGTGAAGCGCCGGAGGGGCCATGCCGGGACGCGCCCAAGATCCACTGGTGGTCCCCGACGCCCTGTGGGAACACCCGGAGACCATCCGGGCGCTGCGGGAACGGGACATGGGCCGCCTGTTCCATCTGCTGCGCCAGTACGCCGGGGCCAGCCAGACCCAGATCGCCATCGCCTGCGGCATGACCCAGGGGCGGGTCAGCGAGACCATGAAGGCCGGCGGGCGCCGGATCCACACCCTGGAGGTGTTCGAACGCATCGCCGACGGGCTGGGCATGCCCGACTCCGCCCGGCTCGCCCTCGGGCTGGCCCCGCGGGCCCACGCTCCTGCCACCGAGCCGCCCGCGCCGCAGGACGCCCCCTCCGCCGCCGAACCCGCCTCCGGCCTTGTGGACTCGCTCGGCGTCTTCGCGGCCGCGCCCGGCGACCGGACGGCACCGGACGCGGCCCGCCCCTTCGTCCCCGGCGCCGACCCGGAGGCGGGGGAGCGGCTCGCCCATGCCGCCCGGCGGCCGGCCCGCCTTGACGCCCACGCCATCGCGGCCTTGTCCACCATGCTGGCCGGCCAGCGCCGCCTGGAGGACCGCATCGGCCCGGCGGCACTGGTCGCCCCGGCCACCGCACAGCTCCCCCTGCTCGCGCAGATGCTGCGGGAGGCCCCCTCGGCGCACCGCGCCGCCCTGGCCGAGGTGGTCTCCGAATGGGCCACTTTCGCCGGCTGGCTGCACCTGGCCACGGGACGGGACGAGACGGCCAAGCTCCTGTTCCGGCGCGCCGAGGAACTGGCCGACGAGGGCTCCGACGGCACCCTGGCCGCCACCGCCGTCAGCTTCCGCGGCTACCTGGAGCGCCTCCGCGGCCGGCCCCGCGCCGTGGTCCGCTGGACCGCCGCCGCCCTGGAGACTCCCGGCTCCCACCCCGCTCAGCGCGCCTACGACTGCATCCAGCTCGCCCAGGGCCACGCCGCGCTCGGCGACCTGGAGCAGATGCGCCGCCACCTCGACCGGGCCGCCGAGCTGGCGGCCCGCACCGCGGAGCCCCCGCCGTCGGTCTACTGGTACAACGAGCCGTTCTTCCACGTGCAGATCGGCCTGGCCCACCTGGAGGCCCGCCAGTACCGCCAGGCCGCCGACATGATCGCCACCGGCCTGGCCGGCATGTCCCCGGAGCAGCGGGCCGCCCAGTGGGTCGCCGAATATGACGAGGCTCTGACCGTCGCGCGGGATCGCGCGTGAAGTCATTTCGGTGGTGGTGACAGTCAGCGGCGGAGTTTTATATGCCTGGGCGTGCCATAGGAGATGAGGAGCGTCAGCAGCATGGCCACTAAGCAGTTCGAATCAGGTGTGCTGTTCGCGCCGTCGGTTCCGCAGTGGGCTCGCCGGGCCTTGCGTGAATGCTCGCAAGAAGGATCTCTGATCCTCGCATCAGATCCCCCTCCGAAAAAGGTGTATTGGGTCGTCCCTTTGCTGGGATCCCTCCTCAGAGGTCTGGCCGGGGCGCTCGCCGCCCCCGTACTGGTCTATGTGTGCATGGCCGTGGGCGGGGCTCTCGTAAGCACGCCCTCCGAAGATGTTTTCGAGGTCGTCGACGAGTGGGCGGATCGGTTTCAATGGGTGTTCGTCGTCGCCGGGGTGGCGGGGGCATTGTGGGGGGCCGTCACACCCTGGCGGGGCGTCGGCAAAGAGAGGGCGCAGCAGAAATACCACGGCAGGTATCTGACCGCGGACGACCTGGACGGGCCCGCATGCGAGCTGCTGACACGGGCGGCCGCCGCCGTGGACCGGGTGCTCGGCTCGGCGGTGCATCGCGACGGGCTGCTTGACCGGATCGGCAATGACGTGGTGCTTCCCCAACGGCTCTGGGAAATCGCCCGGCTCCTGCACCGGCAGACGCTGCTTCGCGCAGAGCAGGAGGCGGCCTGGAAACAGGCGCGGTCGGCGGAGCTGGAGGCGGTCACCGCGCCGCAGCGGGAGGCGTTGAGACAATCGGAGGCCGCAGTCCTCAAGCAGGTCGAGGAGCTTGAGGGCTATGCCGCACGCGTCGCTGAGGTCGAATCCGTCTACACCGCGCAGAAGATGCTGGGGGACAACCACAAGTACATGGACCTGCTGGCGGCGACCAGTGACGAAGAATCCGTCGCCGAACTCGCCGCGCACGCCGATGGCGTCTCCAAGCAGTTCACCGAAAGCCTCAGGGAGGCCATCGAAGCCGGACAGGTTCTGGCACTGCCGAAATGAGCTTCTTGTTGAACGATCGGCGGAGTTACACAACAGGAGAACCGTGATCTGCACGGTCCCGGTCTCGAATCCGCGCGGCCCCTGGCGGGAGCGGGCCGGGGGAAGGCGCGCCGGCGACCTGGGCTTCAGCCGAAGAAGCGCAAAGTCGCCGTGGCGGTGGACAGCTCGGCTCGCACGCCGAACGGCAGCGTCAGCTGGGTGGGGCCGTGGCCTGCGGGAAAGCCCCACAGGATCGGCACGCCCAGCGGGCCGAGGCGGTCCGTCAGCATCGCGCGCAGCTCCTCTTCGGGGCCGCAGTCGACGAACGAGCCCAGCACGATGCCGGTCACGCCCTCGAACCAGCCGGCGCGCAGCAGCTGGGTGAGGGAGCGGTCGAGCCGGTAGGGGGCCTCGGTGACGTCCTCCAGGAAGACGATGCGGTCCCCGGCGGGGGGAGCGCCCTCCGGCGCGCCCAGGCTGGTGGCCAGCAGCGTGATCGTCCCGCCGTGCAGCACGCCGCGCGCGGTGCCGGGGACCAGGGCCTCGCCCGCCGGCGCGCGCAGCGCGTCCAGCCCGGTGAAGAGCGCCCGGTGCAGGGTGTCGGCGGTCAGCCGGTCCCGGCTGAGAGCCGTCCCGGCCGGCATCGGGCCGAAGTAGGTCACCTGCCCCAGGTGGTGCGCCAGGGCCGCGTGCAGGGCGGTGATGTCGCTGGAGCCCACGAAGACCTTCGGGCCCGCCTGCCGCAGGCGCTCCCAGTCGATCAGGTCGAGCATGCGCTGGGCGCCGTAGCCGCCGCGGGCGCACAGGACGCCCCGCACCCGCGGGTCGGTCCACGCCTCGGTGAAGTCCGCGGCGCGCGCGGCGTCCGGACCGGCCAGATACCCCGAGACCGCCGCCACGTGCGGGGCCACCCGCACGCGCAGTCCCCAGCCTTTGAGGATCGCCACCCCGCGGCGCAGCGCCGCCGCCCCCACGGGGCCGCTCGGCGCCACGATCGCGACCAGGTCGCCCGGTGCAAGCTTCACTTCCCCGCCCCTTCGCCGCCGGTCACCCAAGAGCCTGCCACGCCGGGCGTCTTCACCGGCCGATCCCCTTCCCGGCCTTTGACCGGCCGGCTCGCGCAGCGGGATCGCGGCTGCGCCGCCGCACACGCGGAACGGGCAGGGAAAGCAGGTCCGGGCAACTCGTTCGTTGAACCTTTCAACACGACCTTCCCGCAGGCGGGGCCGGGGGCGATGCCGTGACCTGCAATGCCATGGCCTCGGATGCCGCCCCGGCTCCCGTCTCCGATGCCCGGGACCACGTGTTGAAAAAGGTTCATTGCCTACGCCTGGGCCGTCCTTGGTCTTGAGGGTCTTCGCGGCGGCAACGAGTGCAGGGACGGAATGTGCCGTTTGGTGCATCACGTGGCTGTTTGGGGGACGGCATGCCCAAGGTGCCTTTCGGGTCGCATCCAGGCGGCGGTCCGGGACCGCGCGCCCACCCCCTTGGGCGGTCGCGTCCGCCGCTGATCGGCTCCTACCGCTGCCCGGCGACGGTGGCCCGGCCGCGTCCGGAGCCGGTCGCCGAACGCTACCGGGGGTTCGCCGCGCTGCACAGCGCGCTGGCGGCCGGCCCGGAGATCAGGCTCGGGCGGCTGTGGGCGGGAGGCGCGGTCGCCGCCGTATGCGCGGCCATGGTGACGGTGCTCGGCGGGCTGGTGGCGCGGGGCCTGCTGGAGGTGGCCGTGCCCGCCCCCGTGAGCCCGCAGGCCGATGGTGCGGTGGTGGGGCTCGTCTACGCCCTGTGCGCGGTGGCGCTGACCTTGCAGGCCACCGGGCTGCTGCAGGTGCTGATGACGGTCTCGGCCCGGCCGGTGCGCGCCCTGGTGTGGATCTGCGGGGCGGGGACCGGGGTCGCCGCGCTGCTGCCGCTGGTCGTGCGGGCCGACCCGCAGGCCAGGCTCGCCACCGCGGCCATCCACCTGACGGCGGGGATCGTGGTGATCGCGGTGCTGGCCGTCACCGCGTCCCTGGCGGCCCGCTGGCCGGGGCCGCCGGGGCTCGACCCGGGCCGGTGACCGCGGGGCGCCGCGCGCCTCAGGCGCCGGCGAAGCGGGTGACCAGCTCCTCCAGGGAGAGCGAACCGGAGGCCAGGGCGGCGTACATCTGGTCGACCTCCGCATACCCAAGGTCGCGGGCGATGGCCAGCGACTCGCCGTGGGCCTCGGCCGCCAGCAGGTCGACCTGCCGGTCGGCCAGGGCCTGCACCAGGCGGCGGCGGCCCTGGGCGGAGACCTCCTCGGCCTGCCGGTGGGCCAGCCAGCGCTGGATGTGGACGCGGGCGGGCGCGGTGGCGGCGATCTGGAGCCAGTCGGCCGACGGGCAGCCTTCCGGGTCGGTGAGGATCTCCACCACATAGCCGCTGCGCAGCTCGGCCGACAGCGGCGCCAGCCGCCCGTTGATCAGGGCGCCGATGCTGTGGTTGCCGGTCTCCGAGCCCAGCGCGTAGGCGAAGTCCAGCGCGGTGGCCGAGGCCGGCAGCAGCACGATCTCCCCGCGCGGGGTGAAGACCGGCATGGAGTCGCCGGCCAGGTCGGTGCGCAGCCCGTCCAGGAAGTCCGCCGAGAGGGCGTCGGACTGCCAGGCCAGCAGCCGGCTCAGCCACACCAGGTCGCGGCGGCCGGAGACGGCGTCGGCGGTGGCCGTCCCGGCGTCGCGGATGTGCGCCACGATCCCGTACTCGGCGACCGGGTGCATGGCCCGGCTCTGGATGATCACCTCCAGCGGGTCCCCCTCCGGGCCGATCACCCGGGTGTGCAGGGCCTGGTACATGTTGAACTTCGGCAGCGCGATGTAGTCCCTGACCCGGCCCGGGCACGGGCGCAGCGCGGCGTGCACCGCCCCCAGCGCGATGTAGCAGTCCTGCTCGTCGCCGTCCACCACGACCAGCACCCGGGCCGCCTCGCACGGCCGCAGCCCCACCACCCGTTCGCCGAAGTCCTGGTGGACCGCGTACAGGTGCCGCGGGCGCACCGACACCCGCGCCGACAGCCCGTGCCCGGCCAGGGAGCGGCGCAGCCGCTCCGTCGCCGGGCCGAACACCTGCTCGGCCCCGGCCAGCGCCCGGGCCATCGCGGCGGCGGTGGCGGCGTGCGCATCCGGGTCGCGGTGGGCGAAGGCCAGGTCGTCCATCTCCCGTTTGAGGACGTGGATGCCCAGCCGCTCGGCGAAGGGGACCAGCAGTTCCAGGGACGCGGTGGCGTAGCGGGCCCGTTTGTGCGGCGGCTGGAAGCCCAGCGTGCGCAGGTTGTGCAGGCGGTCGGCCAGCTTGATCACCAGCACCCGCAGGTCCGCCGCCGCGGCCAGCACGATCTTGCGGAAGGTCTCGGCCTCCCGCCGGTCGCCCCAGCGCTCGCCGTCCAGCTTGGTCACCCCATCGACCAGCACGGCGACCTCCTCGCCGAAGTCGGCGCGCAGCTCGCCCAGCGTGTAGGGGGTGTCCTCGACGGTGTCGTGCAGCAGGGCGGCCACCAGGGTGGTGGTGTCCAGCCCCATTCCGGCCAGGATCATCGCCACGGCCAGCGGGTGGGTGATGTAGGGGGCGCCCGACTTGCGCAGCTGGCCCCGGTGCATGCGCTCGGCCACGTCGTAGGCCCACTCCAGGAGGCGGACGTCCTCGTCGGTGAACGCGGGGCGGCGCGCCTGCAGCAGCGGCGCCAGGGCGGCCCGCACCGCGGCGCGCCGGCCGGCGCGGTCTTTGGGCGCAAGGAGGCGCCTGCGGTGCCCGCCGTGCGGGGTGAGCTTGGCTTCCTGCGGATTCAGCGACGTCATCGCGCCATCCGGTGCCCTTTCAGGTAGCGCGGTTGCTACCGCCTGTAGCGGTCATTATGTGTGACGGGCGCTTTCCGGCGCGAGCATTGACGGCGACTCGGTCTGTTTTACACGCCCTTCATTGGGGCGTGATATGTGACCTCTCGTATACATGTATCTATAACTGGGGGAAACATTCCGTTATGTCACACGAATGGAGTTGATCATCGCGAAATGATCCTTTCGCCCAGAAGCCTGCGCTCGGCTGCGGTGAACGTCGCTTCCATGCTGCTCAACGGCCAGCTCGCCGATCTGAGCCCGATGCCGGCGGACCGGCTCGGAGAGGGGAGCGGGCGCGCGGTGCTGCGCTACCGGTTTCCCGAGTGGCTGGTCCCGGCCGGGCCGCCGGTGCTGCTGGTGCCGTCGCCGGGCGTCCCCGCACGCTGCTATGACCTGCGCCGAGGCGGCAGCCTGGTCGAGCATGTCGTCGACGCCGGGCGGCTGACCTACCTGCTGGAGGGGCCGGCCGGGCCGGCGGACCCGCGGGCCGGAGCGGCCCAGTGGGCCGGGGAGATCCTGCCGTCGGTGATCCGCCGGGTGAGCAGCGATGCGGGCGGGCAGCCGGTGCAGCTGGTCGGCTGGAGTCTGGGCGGCACGCTGGCGCTGCTGACCGCCGCCGCCGACCCCTCGCTGCCGATCGCCTCGGTCGCCGCGATCGCCCCCGCCACCGGCGCCGGGCTGCCGGGCACGGTGGACCAGATCATCGCGGCGGGCCATGGGCTGCTGCGCGCCTACCACGTCCTGGCGCGCATCGACGACCGCGACCACCTGGCCCAGCGCGAGGCGCTCGACCGCTTCGCCGCCGCACTGCGCGCCCACCCCGGCCGCGGGCTCACCGAATCGTACGCGGCCTACCTCGGCGCGGCGCTGGCCGGGGAGGAGGAGCTGTCGATCGGCGGCCGCGAGGTGAGCCTGGCGCGGATCGGCGTCCCGGTGCTGGCCATCGCCGGTGACGGCGACCGGATCGCGCCGCCCAGGGCGGTCCGCGATCTGACTTTGTCGATGGTCTCCTCGCCGCGGGTGCGCTTTGAGATCGCCTCCGGCGACCATCTGGGGGTGCTGACCGGCGGCCAGGCGCGCACCACCACCTGGACGTACCTGGACCGCTGGCTGGATGAGGGCATTCTGCGGCACGGCCTGCGCCCCCACCACCAGGAGGAGGCCGCCGCCATGTGACCCGGCCGCCGGGGCCGGGCCGGCTCCATGCGGCTCACCACGGGCGCCCACCGGCACGCGCCGGGCGGGCGCCCGTTTTCGTGCCGTCGGCGTCCAAGCCCGCAGGGACCAGGAGCGGGCCGGTGAAGCGTCGTTTTTCGGTAAGGCCATGGCCATCTCCCCACCACCCCCCGCCACCAGGCGTGTCGCCTGAGTGAGTGAATATTGACCGACAGTAATGTTGCGCAGCGTCGCGGGCCGTGCCCGCGGCGTTGACGCTGCAACGGGACGTCGGGGGACGCAGATGACGGCTGACAAGTCCGGTGACCTGGCCTGGACGCGCGCTGACCGGATCATCGGGGTGACGCCGTTCGGGCTGGCCGAGGCCCGCCTGGCGGTCGCCGTGGCCCGGGCCGGCGGTCTGGGGACGCTGGACCTGGGACGCGACCGGGACGCGGCGCTGACCGCGCTGGAGCTGGTGGAACGCTGGTGGGGCGGGCCGTTTGCGATCCGCATCGGCGGTGCCTGCCCGGTGCGGCCCGAAGAGGTGCCCAAGACCGTCCACACCGTGCTGGTGGACCTGCCCGCCCTGCAGGAGGCCCAGCCCTACCTGCCGGGCCGCCGGCTGCTGGTGGAGGTCGTCGACCCCGGCGAGGCGCGCGCGGCGGCGCGGCTGGGCGCCGACGGGCTGATCGCCCGCGGCTGCGAGGCCGGCGGCCGGGTCGGCGAGCTGACCACGTTCGTGCTGCTGCAGCACCTGCTCGGCGACGCCGAGCTGGACCGCCCGGTGTGGGCGGCCGGGGGCATCGGCCCGCACACCGCCGCGGCGGCCATCGCGGGCGGGGCCGCGGGAGTGGTGCTGGACGCCCAGCTGGCATTGGTGCGGGAACTGGACCTGCCCGCGGAGGTCGCCCGGGCGATCGAGACGATGGACGGCGGCGAGACCCGCCTGGTCGCCGGGCACCGCATCTACGCCCACCCGGACCTGCCGGTCCCCGACGGCACGGCCCCCTCCGACCTGGCCGCCCGCCTGGGCGTCGGCGACCTGCACGAGCAGCTGCTGCCGGTCGGCCAGGACGGGGCGCTCGCCCGCCCGCTGGCCGAGCGGTACAAGACCGCCGGGGGCGTCGTGCAGGCCGTCGCCGCGCACATCGACGAGCACCTGGCCGCCGCCGTCCGCGCCGAGCCGCTGGCCGCGGCCGCCGCAGCGGACGGGGCCGCCTATCCCGTGCTGCAGGGGCCGATGACCAGGGTCAGCGACCGGCCCGAGTTCGCCGCCGCCGTCGCCGCCGCCGGCGGGGTGCCGTTTGTGGCGCTGGCGCTGATGACCGGGGAGGAGGCCGGGCGGCTGCTGGCCGAGACCGCCCGGCGGCTGGGCGGCCGCCCCTGGGGGGCGGGTGTGCTGGGATTCGCCCCCCGCGAGATCCGCGCCGCCCAGCTGGAGGCCATCCGCCTGGCCCGGCCCCCCTACGCGCTGATCGCCGGGGGACGCCCCGCCCAGGCCGCGCCGCTGGAGGAGGCCGGGATCGCCACCTACCTGCACGTCCCCTCCCCGGCCCTGCTGGAACGCTTCCTGGCCGAAGGCGCCCGCCGCTTCGTCTTCGAAGGCATGGAATGCGGCGGCCACATCGGCCCGCGCGCCGCCTTCCCGCTGTGGGAGGCGCAGGTGGACGTGCTGCTGGCGTTCCTGGCCGAGCACCCGCAGGAGGCCGCGCGCACATCGGTGGCCTTCGCCGGCGGCGTGCACGACGCCCGTTCGGCGGCGATGGTCGCCGCGCTGGCCGGGCCGCTGGCCGAGCGCGGCGTGCAGATCCGCGTGCTGATGGGCACCGCCTACCTGTTCACCGAGGAGGCGGTGGCGACCGGGGCGATCGTGCCGGGCTTCCAGCAGGTCGCCGTGGAGTGCGAGCGCACCGTGCTGCTGGAGACCGCCCCCGGCAACGCCGTTCGCTGCGCCCACACCCCCTACGCCGACGCCTTCCAGCGGGCCCGGCGGGACCTGGCCGCCTCCGGGGTGCCCCGCCAGGAGGTGTGGGCCAAGCTGGAGCGCCACAACCTGGGCCGGCTGCGCCTGGCCTCCCGCGGGCTGCGGCGCGAGGGGGAGGAACTGCGGCAGATCGAAGGCACCGAGCAGTACCGCGAGGGCATGTTCATGATGGGCCAGGCGGCGGTGCTGCGCTCGGCCGTCACCACCATCGCCGACCTGCACGAGCAGGTCAGCGCCGGAGCCGGGGCCTTCCTGGCCGAACGGGCGCGGCGGCTGCGGTCGGCCCCCGAGGAGGAGCCCGCACCGCGTCCGCTGGACATCGCGATCGTGGGGATCGGCTGCGCCTTCCCCGGGGCGCGCGACGCCGAGGAGTACTGGGCCAACGTCCTCTGCGGCGCCGATGCGGTCACCGAGGTCCCCGGCGGCCGCCGCGACGGCGGCGAAGCGGAGGACACCCCCGCCGCACAGGGCGGCTTCCTGCCCGCCATCCCCTTCGACGCCGAGTCCCGCGGCATCCCGCCCGGCTCGCTCGGCGACATCGCACCGGCGCACCTGCTGGCGCTGGAAGTCGCCGCGCGCGCCTTGGACGACGCCGGGTATGCCGACCGGCCCTTCGACCGCTCCCGCGCCGCGGTGATCTTCGCCGCCGGGACGGGGGATGCGCCGTCGCCGCAGGCGGCCGACGGCGCATCCCCCGCCACGATCACCGGGTGGATCGCCGAGCGGCTGGATCTGGGCGGCGCCGAGTGCACCATCGCCGACGCCTCCCCGGCCGCGTTGGACGCCGCCTGCAAGGAACTGGTCTGCGGCGGCGCCGACCTGGTGCTGTGCGGCGGCGTCGAGCTGCGGGACGAGGCCCCCGGCGGCCCGCCGTCGGGACGGTGCGCCCCGTTCGACGCCGGGGACGACGGCGTGGCGCCGGGGGAGGGCGCGGCGTGCGTGGCGCTCAAACGGCTGGCCGACGCCGAACGCGACGGCGACCGCATCTACGCCGTCATCAAGGCGGTCGCCGCGGCCGGCGACGGGCGGTCGGCCTCCCGCGCCGAGGGACGGCGGCGGGCGCTGCAGCGGGCCCACCGCGACGCCGGCATCCCCCCGTCCCGGATCGGGCTGGTGGAGGCCCGCGGCACCGGCGCCGCCGGCGACCGCGCCGAGCTGACCGCGCTGACCCGGGCGTTCACCGGAACCACGCCGGGCGGCGTCACGCTCGGCTCGGTCGCCTCGCAGATCGGCCACACCGGGCGGGCGGCCGGGCTGGCCGGGCTGATCAAAACCGCCCGCGCCCTGCACGCCGGCGTCCGCCCCGGCACCCTGCACCTGAACGAGCCCACTGCCGCCTGGGACCCGGAGACCAGCCCGTTCGTCTTCTCCCACACCCCGCGGCCCTGGCCCGCCGAACCCGGCGAACGCTGCGCCGGCCTCAGCGCCTCCGGCCTGGGCGGCACCGCCTTCCACGCGGTGCTGGCCGGATACGGCGGCGCCCCCGAACCGGTGTCGGGGACCGCCGCATGGCCCGCCGAGCTGTTCCTGTTCCGGGGCGCCGACCGCGCCGAGGCGCGCGAGCGCATGGACCGGATCGCCGCCCTGGGCACCGGCGCCAGGCTGCGGGACCTGGCCCGCACCGCCGCCGAACAGCACAGCGGACCCGTCCAGGTGGCCCTGGTGGCCACCAGCCCTGAGGACCTGGCCGCCAAGCTGGAGCCGGCCCGCCGCTTCGAGGCGGCGCCGGGCGTGTACCCGGCCGTCGGGGAGCGGCCCGGCCGGGTGGCGTTCCTGTTCCCCGGCCACGGCGGCCTGCGGCCCGGGATGCTCGCCGACCTGTTCGTGGCCTTCCCCCGGCTGCAGCGGCTGCTGCGGCTGTCCGGCGGCCGGTACGCCGAGGCGATGTTCCCGCCCGCCGCCTTCACCGCCGAGGAGGAGGCACGGCAGCGGCAGGCCCTCGGCGACATCCGCATCGCCCAGCCCGCCCTGGCCATCGCCGGCATCGCCGTCCACCGGCTGCTCACCGAGCTGGGCGTGCGCCCCGACATGGCGGCCGGGCACGGGTGCGGCGAGCTGACCGCCCTGTGCGCCGCCGGGGTCTTCGGCGAGACCGACCTGCTGGAGCTGGCCGCCGCCCGCGCCGAGGCGATCCTGCGCGCCGTCGAAAGCGGCGAGAGCGGCGACCCGGGCGCCATGGCCGTCGTCACCGGAACCCCGCAGGAGGTGCAGGCGGTGCTGGAGACGGTGCCCCGGGTGGTCCTGGCCGCCCACGAGGCGCCCCGGCAGGTGGTGATCTCCGGTCCCGCCGCCGCCGTCTGCGACGCGATGCGGGCGCTGAACGCCTGCGGGCTGGCGGCCGAGCCGATCCCGGGCGCCTGCGCCCTGCACAGCCCGCTGGCCGCCGGCGCGGCGACGGGGCTGAGCGTGGAGCTGGCCGGCCGGCGGCTGAGCCCGCCCGCCTTCCCGGTGTGGTCCAACCTCACCGCCGCCCCCTACCGGCATTCTCCGGAGCTGCTGGCCGCCACCTTGGCCGAGCAGGTCGCCGCGCCGGTGCGCTTCGCCGAGCAGATCGAGGCCATGTACGAGGCCGGGGCCCGGGTGTTCGTCGAGACCGGCCCCGGACGGTCGCTGACTCGCCTGGTCGGCCGGATCCTGGAGGGCCTGCCGCACACGGTGGTCACCTGCGACCGTCCCGCCGGGCGGGGCCTGCCCGGCCTGCACGCCCTGCTGACGGCCCTGGCCGAACTGGCCGCCCTCGGGGTGGAGGTGGACCCGCTGCCGCTGTTCACCGGCCGCGACGCCGTCGTGCTGTCCGCCCCGCCCGCCCGGCCCGCCTGGACCATCGGCCGCCCCGCCCGCCCGGCGGACGCGCCGCGGCCGTCCGGGACGCACCCGGCCGCTGCGCCGGACCGGGCCGACCGCGACGCCGCCGTCCTGGAGTACCTGCGGACCGGCCGGGAGCTGCTGGCCGCCCAGCGCGACGTGCTGCTCGGCTACCTGGGGATCTCCCTCCCGCAGCCGCGCGAGGACCGGGCACCGGCCGCTTCTGCCGCGCCCCATGTGCCCGCGCCCCGTCCCGTTCCCGGTCAAGAGGCACCCGCGCCCGGCGGTGAGACATCCGCCCCGGAGGAGGACGTGCACTTTTCCCGGGGCGCGGTGGCCTCGCCCGGCGAGGACACGCCCGCTTCGGAGGACGACGCGCCCGCCCTCAAGGAGGCGGCGCTGCTTTCCGCAGGCGGCGTGTCGGCCGCGGAAGATGTCGTGTCCGCCCCCGATGAGGTGGCGGCCGTTTCCGCCGAAACCCCGTCCGCTCCCGGCGTCGCGGACGATGTATCCGCTTTCGAACCCGCCCTCGAAGACGCCCCGCCCGGCGGTGAGGACGACACGGCGGCGCCGGAGAGCGATGCGTCGGTCTCCGCCGACGCCGCATCCGCCTCTAGCGGCCAGGCGCCTCCTGCCGGCGAGGACCTGACCGTTTCCGGCGGTGAGGCGCCCGCTCCCCAAGGCGTCTCCGGTGGCGGGACGTCCGCCCTTGAGGACGTGTTCCTTCCCCGGGACGCCGTCCCCGCCGCCGAGGAGACGGCGGGCGGCGTAGCCGTTCTTGAGACGACGCCGCCCGGCCCTGCCGGTGAGGCGGCTGCGCTCAGCGAGGATCAGCCTGCCGCCGGTGGCGGGGTGTCCGTCTTCGAAGGCGTGTTCCTTCCCCCGGAGGCCGTGTCCGCCGTTGAAGAGGAGACGGTCGTTCCGGCAGGCGGCGCGTCCGCTGTGGAGGAGACGGCGTCCGGCACCGGCAGCGAGGCGGCCGTCCCCGATGACGGCCTGCCCGCTGGCGACGGCGAGGCGCCTGCCCTCGAGGAGGACATGCGCGCCTCCCGGGAGACCGAGTCCGCTCCTGCCGGGGACGTGCCCGCCTGGAGGGACGGCACGCCCGCCCCGGAGGACGGGGCGTCGGGCCCGGGCGGTGAGGCATCGGCTCCCGGCGACGGCCGGCCCGCTTCCGGCGACCAGAGGACTGCCGTTGCAGAGGACGTGTTCCACGTCGGGGAAGCTGCGCCGGAGACCGGTGAGAACGCGTCTGTCGGTGAGGACGGCCCCTTTGACCTGAAGGAAGAGAAGCCGGACTCAGACGGTGGGACGGCCGCTCCCGGCAACGGCCTGAGCGAGACATCGGCTCTCAGCGAAGAGGTGTTCTTCTCCCCGGTGGCCGCCGCCATTCCCGGAGGGGACGCGACGTCCGCTGAAAGCACTGTGCCCCTTCCCAGTGGTGGCCTTCCCGTTTCCGATGGTGAGGCGCCCGCTCTTGCGGAGGAGCCCTCCCCGCATAAGGCCGTCTTCGTGTTCGACGGGAACGTGTCCGTTTCGGAAGACGGCGTATCCGCCCTGGAAAGCACGGTGCCCGGACCCGCCGGGGAGACCACCGCCCCCGACGGTGACGTGCCCGCCTCCCATGGCGGTACATCCCCTCCGGAAGAGGAGGCATCCGGGGAGGACGCATCCGTTTCCGGCGCTCTGCCCCCGCCAGGCGATGACGCGTCCGAGGACGGTATGTCCGTCTCCCAGGACGCCGAGGCCGCCGCCGATGACCCCCTCGCCTTTGCCGAGGGGACGCCCAAACCCGGAGGTGACGCACCGGGCTCCGCGGACGTTCCCGGAGATGAGGCATCCGCTTCCACGGCCGGAACATCCGGAGGCGGTGCATCCGCCCCTCGCTCCGGGCTGCTCGCCAGAGGCCCCGTCGCCCGCACCGCGACGCTCGCCGGCGACGCGGAAACGCCCCCCGACGACGGGGACGGGGCATGGTGGACGCTGGACGCGGACGCCACCCGGGCGTTCCCCGTGGTGCCGCCGGTCGCGCCGATGCCCGTGCCGCCCAGCCGGCACGTGGTGCGGCCGGTGGAACTGCCCGCGGCGGGACCGGTGCCGGTGCCCGGGCCGCTGAGCGGACGGCGGTGCCTGATCGTCAACGACGGGCTCGGCGTGGCGCCCGAGCTGGTGACGCTGCTGGAATCGCACGGCGTGCACGCCGGCATCGCCGCCGACGCCGACGAGCCGGCCGACGCGGTGATCCACCTGGCGGCGCTGCGCCCGGGCGGCCCGCCCGTGCTGCCCAGGTCCTATGAGAAGATCCGCAACGCGCTGCACGGCGGCACGAGCCGGCTGCTGCTGGTGACCGGCACCGGCGGCATGTTCGGCCGGGACGGGCGTCCGGACGTCGTCACCGGGGCCGGGCTGCGCGGGCTGGCCCGCACGCTCGCCCTGGAGCACCCGGCCGCCCTGGTGCGGGCCGTGGACGTCAACACCGCCTGCGGCCCTCGCGCCCTCGCCGAGCAGCTGGTCGTCGAGCTGATGAGCGAGCCCGGCGCCCCCGTCGTGGTCGGCCACGACGGCTGGACCCGCCGCACCCTCGAACTCGTCCCGCAGGAACTGACCGGCGAGGCCCCGCTGCCGCTGGACCGGGACGGGGTCGTCCTGCTCACCGGGGAGGCCCGGGGCGTCACCGCCCGCCTGGCCCGGGCGCTCGCCGGCGCCGCCGGCTGCCACATCGAGATCATCGGCCGCACCCCGCCGGACGAGGACGACGAACCCGACCCGGCCACCGCCCCGGCCGGGCGGCGGCTGCGGGCCGTCTTGGCCAGGCTGGAGGGCTCGGCCGCCTCCGTCCGCTACCAGGCGCTCGACCTCGGCGACCCGCAGGCCGTGCGCGCCGCCGTCGCCGACGTCTACGCCCGGTACGGCCGGCTGGACGGGGTGATCCACGGCACCGGCACGCCGCAGCAGCACCGGCCGCCTCGCGAGGCCGGCTCGTTCGCCCGGCTGTGGCAGACCACCGCCGGCGCCGCCGCGACCCTGGCCGAGGCCGTCCGCGAGGACCTGGGATTCTTCGTCGTCCTCGGCAGCGCCTCGGGAATGCTGGGCGAGGAGGGACAGGCCGCCCACGCCGCCGCCGGCGACGCCTGCCAGACCCTGGCCCCGCTGTGGGGGACACGGCTGCGCGGCCGGGTGCTGGCGGCCTGCTGGGGGCCGTGGGCCTGCGACGACCCCGCCTCCGGCGAGGCGGCCCGCGACCAGGCCCGGCGGCGCGGCGCGCCGCTCGACCCCGACGCCGCCGTGGGCGCCCTGCTCCGCGAGATCGCCGTCGGCGCCGACTCGCAGGTCGTCTTCACCGGAGCCGCGCCATGACACCGATCGCGATCGTGGGAATGGGGGCGGTGTTCCCCAAAGCGGCCACGGCCCGCCAGTTCTGGGACAACATCCGGGCGGGCGTGGACGCCGTCACCGAGGTCCCCCCGCAGCGGTGGGACCCGCGGATCTACTACGACCCCGCCTGCTACGGGCGGCCCTCGTGCGGCGACCGGGTCTACTGCCGCCGCGGCGGATTCGTCGACGACCTGACCGCCTTCGACCCCACCCGGTTCGGGATCACACCCGCCGCCGTGGACGGCATCGAACCCGACCAGCTGCTGGCGCTGCGCACCGCCGCCGAGGCCATCGCCGACGCCGGCGGACCCGAAAGGCTGCCCGACCGCTCCAGGGTGGGCGTCATCCTCGGCCGCGGCGGCTACCTCACCACCGGAACGGCCCGCCTCGACCAGCGGGTGCACACCTCCCACCAGCTGGTGGCCGTCCTGGCGGACCTGGTGCCCGACCTGGGGGAGGAACGGCTGGAGGAGATCCGGCGGGCGTTCTGCCGGCAACTGGGACCGGAGCCGCCGGACGTCCCCACCGGGCTGCTGCCCGGCTTCGCCGTCGCCACCGGCATCGCCGCCCACTTCGATCTGCGCGGCCCCGCCTACACCGTGGACGCCGCCTGCGCCTCGGCCCTGCTGGCCGTCGAGCACGCGGTGCGGGCGCTGCGCTGCGGGCAGTGCGACGCGGTGCTGGCCGGCGCCGTCCACCACGCCCACCACATCACCGTCTGGAACCTGTTCAGCCGGCTGCGGGCGCTGAGCCCCAGCGAACGGGTGCGCCCCTTCGACCGGTCGGCCGACGGCACCCTGCTGGCCGAGGGCACCGGCATGGTGCTGCTCAAACGGCTGGAGGACGCCCAGCGCGCCGGGGACCGCATCTACGCGGTGATCTGCGGGGTGGGCAGCGCCGGCGACGGGCAGGCCGCCACGCTGCTGAACCCGCCGGTCGACGGCCGGGAACTGGCGGTGCGGCGGGCCTGGCGGGACGCCGGGCTGGACCCGCGCGAACCGGCGGCCCTGGGACTGGTGGAGGCGCACGGCGCCGGCACCCCGCTGGCGGACGGCGCCGAGGTGCAGACCCTGCGCCGCGTCTTCGGCACCGACGGCCCGCCGATCGCCCTGGGCTCGGTCAAGTCGATGATCGGTCACGCCATGCCCGCCGCCGGCATCGCCGGATTGATCAAGGCGGCGTTCGCGCTGCACGAGGGGGTGCTGCCGCCCACCCTGCACGTCACCGACCCGCACCCGGCGCTGGAGGGCACCCGCTTCCGCCTCCCGGGCCAGGCCGCCGACTGGGACGCCGAATCGGACCTGCCCCGCCGCGCCGCCGTCAACGCCTTCGGCTTCGGCGGTTTCAACGCCCACGTCGTGCTGGAGGAGGCACCCGGTTCGGTGCGTGCCCGGGGCCGCAGACCCTCCCGGGCCCGCAGCGGCGAAGACGGCGACGGCGGCCGCCTGCTGCGGCTGGCCGCCGCCTCGCCCGAGGAACTGGCCGCGCTGCTGGCCGGCCTGGACCGGGCGCCGGCGGGCGAAGTCATCGGAGAAGGACCCTGCCGGCTGGCGATCGCCGACCCCACGCCGCGGCGCCTGTCGCTGGCCCGCGCCGTGGTGGGCCGGGGGGGAGCCCTGGCGGGGACGCAACGACATCTGCTTTTCGCCCCGGCCGCTGCTGGCCTCCGGCGGCCGCCTGGCCTTCCTGTTCCCGGGCTTCGAACCGGTCTTCCACCCGCGCCTCGACGGCGTCGCCGAGCACTTCGGGCTGCCGGCACCGGCCCTGACCGGCCGCGAGGACCTGCCCGGCCGCGCCGCCGACGTGATCGCCTGCGGCCGGCTGCTGGCCGAGGCGCTGAACGCGCTGGGGATCGAACCGGACCTGGCGGCCGGGCACGGCCTCGGCGAGTGGGCCGCCCTGGTCGCCACCGGGATGTGCCCGCAGCAGCCGATCCAGGACCTCGCCGCCGCCCTGCAGGAGCGGGCCTCGAACGCCCCCGACATGATCTACGGGGCGCTGGGCTGCGGGGCGGTCCGGGCCGCCGAGGCCATCGCCGACCTGGAGGGCGTGACCGTCACCCACGACAACTGCCCTCACCAGTCGGTCATCTGCGGCCCTCCCGGCGCCGTCCGGCAGGTGCTGCGAAGACTCGGCGCCGAAGGCGTGCTCGGCCAGGAACTGCCGCTGCGCCCCGGCTTCCACACGCCCATGGCGGCCGGCTGCGTGGAGGCGGCCCGCGAATCCTTCGACGCCCTGCCCGTCGAGCGGCCCACCGTGCCGCTGTGGTCGGCCACCACGTTGGCGCCGTTCCCGCACCGCCCCCATGAGGTGCGCGGGCTGCTCGTGCGGCACCTGCTGGAACCGGTGCGCTTCAAGGACCTGGTCGAACGCCTCTACACCGAGGCCGGGGTCCGGGTGTTCGTGCAGGTGGGTCCGGGCGGGCTGCCCGCTTTCGTCGGCGATGCGCTGGGGGCGCGCGAGCACCTGGCCATCGCCGCCGACGTCCCCTCCCGGGACGGCCTGACCCAGCTGCGCTGCGTGGCCGCCGCCCTGTGGGTGGAGGGCCACGGCGCCGACCGCCCCGCCGCCGCCTTCACCGAACCGGTCAGACCCGCCGGCTCGCAGGGTGTGCGGCTGGACCTGGGCACCCCGCTGATCCGCCTGAAGGACACGGTGCCCCCGCTGGTCGTCGCGGCCTCCCGGCCATCCGCCGGCATCCCGGTGACGGCCGGACACGACGCACCGACACGCGACGCCGCGACCGGTGCACACGCCGTCCAGGAGAGCCCGGCCGCGGAACCGGCCTCCCAGGCCCCCGCCCCTTTGGCGATTCAACGGGATGAGGGAACCGAGTCCGCCGTCCAAGAGCCCGGCGGGGGAAGACCCGTGCCCCAGGAAGCGGGAATGCCCGTTGCCGAGGGTGGTGCCGATCGGCGATCGGTGACGACCGAGACGCCGCAATCCGCATCTCGGCAGGGAGCGGAGCGCGAACTCGCCCTCCAGGAGGCAGGGGAGCAACCCTTCTCCGGCGACGTCTCGGACGCTGAAGCGGCCGCCGATGAGCGGCCGGTGACCGTGCCTGGAGGGGACGAGAGGTCAGAGTCCGTCGTCCAGGGGGTGGGGGAGCGGTCTTTGTCCGCCTCCATCCGAGAGTCTGGAACGGTTGTCGGCGAGGATGTCGGTGGTCGGCGGCCGGTGGCCGTGCCTGGAGAGGGCGGGGACTCAGAGTCTGCCGCCCGGGGAGCGGAGGAGGAGTCCTTGTCCGCCTCCGTCCAAGAGCCTGGAACGGTCGTCGGTGGAGATGTCGGTGGTCGGCGGCCGGTGGCCGTGCCTGGCGGGGACGAGGACTCAGAGTCTGCCGCCCGGGGAGCGGAGGAGGAGTCCTTGTCCGCCTCCGTCCAAGAGCCTGGAACGGTCGTCGGTGGAGATGTCGGTGGTCGGCGGCCGGTGGCCGTGCCTGGCGGGGACGAGGACTCAGAGTCTGCCGTCCAGGGGGTGGGGGAGCGGTCCTTGTCCGCCTCCGCCCGAGAGTCTGGAACGGTTGTCGGCGAGGATGTCGGTGGTCGGCGGCCGGTGGCCGTGCCTGGAGAGGGCGGGGACTCAGAGTCTGCCGCCCGGGGAGCGGAGGAGGGGCCCTTGTCCGCCTCCGCCCGGGACGCTGAAGCGGTCGCCGGTGAGCGGCGGCCGGTGGCCGTGCCCCGGCAAGGGGAAGGCGCAGAGCCCGCCGTCCGGGAGACGGCTGCGGCCGGGAAGGCGGAGGGCCGGCGGGTCGAGGTGATGGACGGCGAGGACGGGCCGGCCGGAGCCCGTGCGGCCGCGGAGGGGCGGCCCGGGAAGCGCGGGAGCGCGGCCGGGGAACCGGCGGCCGAGATGAGCCGGTCGCTGGTCTTCTCGCTGGAGACGATGCCGTATCTGGCCGACCACTGCCTGATCCCGCAGCGCGCCGACTGGCCCGAGCCCGCCGACCGGTTCCCCGTCGTCCCGGCGGCCACCTTGGTGGAGGTGATGGCCGAGGCCGCCCGCCGGCTGCTGCCCGGGCGGGTCGTCGTCGGGGTCACCGGTGTGCGGGTGTCGCGCTGGGTGGTCGCCGCCCCGCCGACCACCGCGCTCGTCCACGCCCGGCACAGCGCCCCGGGGCGGGTCGAGGTCCGCATCAACGGGCATGCCGAGGGGACCGTTCTGCTGTCCGACGGCTACCCGCCGGCGCCCGAGCCGGACCGCGCCCCACCGCAGGTGCAGGGGCCGCCTCCGGTGCCGGCCGAGCGGTTCTACGCCGAGCGGTGGACCTTCCACGGTCCCCGCTACCGGGGCGTCCGGGAGATCGGCGGGCTGTCGGCCGAAGGGCTGCGCGGCCAGGTGATCGCGCTGCCCGCCCCGGGGGCGCTGCTGGACTCGGCCGGGCAGCTGTGCGGCCACTGGTTCCAGGTGTACGGGGACAAGGACCAGACGGTGTTCCCCATCGGGTTCGATCAGATCACCTGGTACGGCCCGCACCCGCCCGAAGGGGAGCAGCTGAAGGTCACCGTCTGGAGGAGGTCGGTCACCGACAGCGCCGTCCGCTGCGACGCCGAGCTGGTCCGCGCCGACGGCACGGTGTGGGCCCGCATCGCGGGCTGGACGGCCCACCGGTTCTACACCGACGAGCAGGTCTGGCGGATGAGGTTCACCCCTGAGCTGTCGGGTGTCGGCGAGCCGCAGCCCGGCGGCTGGTGCCTGGCCCGCCGGCACTGGGACTCCCGGCCCTCGCGGGATCTGCTGATGCGGCAGTACCTGGGCGCCGCCGAACGCGCCGACTATGAGCGGCTCCCCGAACGCGCCCGGGACTCGTGGCTGCTGGGCCGGATCGCCGTCAAGGACGCCGTCCGGCACTGGCTGTGGGAGCAGGGGCACGGCCCGCTGTTCCCGGCCGAGCTGACCGTCCGCAACGACGCCACCGGCCGCCCGCAGGTCACCGGCCCCTTCGAGGCGCCGCTGTCGGTGTCGATCGCCCACACCGCCGAGCTGGGCGTCGCCTTGGTCCGCCCCGCCCCGCAGCCGTCCGGGATCGACCTGGAGGCGCTCACCGCCGAGGCCGGGGCGCTGGAGTCGACGGTGCTGACCGCCTCCGAGCGGACGCTGCTGGAGCACCAGGCCGACCGGCTCGCCGCCGCGACCCGGCTGTGGACCGCCAAGCAGGCCGCCGTCAAGGCCCTCGGCACCGGCCCGGATGAGGTGACCGTCACCGCAGCCGACGGCGACCGGCTGCAGGTGACCTGCGGCGACACCGTGCTGACCGTGCAGTCCCGCCTGGTGGACGGGCACGTCGTCACCTGGACCGCCGCGGCGGAACTGGGGCGGAACTCGGGATAGGCGAAGCGGAAGATCCCCAGGTCACAGGCGGGGCGGCGGACGAGTCGGCCTGTAGGCCGGGTTCTGTACCCGCCGGAGTCGGCGGGCGGCGGTCATCCATCTCGGACTGCCGTTGCCGACAGCCTCTAGCGGTCTACCCGCAGGCTCGGACGGGCCGCCCTCAGGCGCCTGCGCGGGAAGCCGGGGCTTCCCTTCTTGACCTTGCTCCGGGTGGGGTTTACCTAGCCGCCCAGGTCACCCTGGGCGCTGGTGAGCTCTTACCTCACCGTTTCACCCTTACCACCGCGCGCGGCGATGGCGGTCTGTTTTCTGTGGCACTTTCCCGCGGGTCACCCCGGGTCGGTGTTACCGACCACCCTGCCCTGTGGAGCCCGGACCTTCCTCGGCGGGGACCTGCAGGCCCCCGACGCGACCGCCCGGCCGGCTCGTCCGCCGTACTCTCCAGGTTACGCCGTGCGGGGCCGGCTCCGCATATCGGAAGATCGATGCACGGAGCCGGTCGCGCCTCCACCGGCATCGGCCCGTGTCCCAAGTCGGACGCGCCTTGAGCGGCTGCTTCGGTGAGCGTCACGCCGGCGTCCGGGATCTTTGAGGCGGCGCGGCCGCAGCCACGTCGCGCCGGACGAGGGCGTGCGGCGCTTCAGCCGCCGAGTGCCGCCTTCGGCTCGCCCGGTGCGGGCAGCGGCCGGGCGAGCTGGGGGAACGGCTGGTGGATCCCGTGGGCGGCGAACGTCTGCGACCAGGCGGCCACGGCGTCCCCCAGCAGCTCCGGAGAGGCGACGCCGACGCGGGCCGAGGGGGACAGGGTGAACTTCTCGCCCTCGACGTCGGCGAGCGTGCGGTCCTCGGTGATGCGGAACGCGGTCACCGCGTCGCCGTCCTCGCTCACCCACACCAGGCTTCGGGCGAGCCGGCACATCAGCGGATGACCGAGGATGAAGTCGCCGAACTGGTCGGCCGTCCACCGCCGCCCGGACGCCATGGCCGTCTCCAGCCGCCGGATCTGGTCGGCGACGGCCGCGCGCGCCTCTTTCCGGAAGGCGGTGAACCTCTGGTGGGCGGCGGGCGCCAGCAGCAGGTCGTCCTTGGCGCCGGGGCTGGGAGGGGTCTTGCGCGTCCTTCCCTTCTGGTCGGTCACGACCGGCTTGAAACGCTCGTCGAGATCGACCGTGAAGCGTCGCGGCCCATAGTCCAGCACCAGACCGCCATCGACCGCCAACCCCAGGTCGGGGACGGTCCGGTCGGCCAGCTGCTCGGCGGACAGCCCCCTGCGGCCGGCGATCCGGCGCATTCCCCTTTGCGCCTCCTGCCGCAGCTTCTTGGACGTGGCCTTGCGGGGAACGTCGTGCAGGTGCTTCAGGGCCGCATCGGAGCCGATGTCGGCGAGCACGCCCAGCGCTTTGGCCGCGTCCTTGTGCCTGCCCTCCTCGGCCCACAGCGGGATGAGCGCCGCCAGCTGCTCCACGGTCTCCTCGTTGCCGGTCCAGGCCAGCTGCGTCAGGGCCCAGTCGTCTTGGGCCGGTGCGCCGCCTTCCCGCCACTGCCGCAGCAGCGCCCAGCCGAACCTCGCCAGCGACCGCGGGTCACAGGCCCGCCTGATCTCCCGCACCCCGTGGGGGAACGGCAGCGCCAGCAGGGCGACCAGCCGCTCGGCCGCTGCTGCGGGCAGGGCCAGCCGCCGGTCGCGCAGCAGCACCTGGGGGAGGGACGCCGGGTCCAGCCAGTCGCCAATCTTCGGCGTCGGGCACAGGCCGGTCTCCACCGGGTGCGCGCTCAGCAACGCCTCCAGCGCGTCGGCGGCCCGCCGGCCGTGAACCGCCTGCGCGGCCCGGACGATCTCCTCCAGGTCGTGCCGGAGCAGCAGGTACCGCAGTGCCCATTCGGCCGGACGCCGTTCGGCGGTTTTGCCGAGCGCCGCGGGAGCCAGCAGCGGCGCCGCCGCCGGGCCGTGCCGGTCCAGCCACCGGCGGGCCGTGTCGGCGCGGTCGCCGCCGCGGGTCAGCCAGCCGGCGGCCATGAGCGCCACATCGGCGTGCCAGAAGGGCAGCAGCGCCGTCCCGCAGTGCGCGGGATCCGCCTCGGCCATCTCCACCGCCACCGGCAGCGCCCGCAGCCCGTGGCGGGCGACGAGCGGTTTGAGCCAGGGGACCTCCTCCCGCGCCCGGCGGTCCCGCTCTTCGTCCGGCGGCCAGGCCAGTTCCTCGGGCCCGTACACCACGAGCTGGGCGATGCTGATCGACGGGGTGCCGGACCGGAACTCCCCGATGAGCGCCTTCCAGTCCGCATCCGGCGGCACGGGGAGCAGGCCCGGAACGTCCTCCAGCCACTGCCGCCGCTCGCCCGCACCCCACGCGACGCGCGGCGCGGGCGCCTGCAGCTCTTCCAGGACGGGCCGGGACCGCGGGCCGGCGGGCCCGGCCAGGACCGCGGGCACCGCCTCCGCCGGCGCCTCCGGGACCCGGGCGAGGGACGCCATCGCCGACTCCGCCGCCGTGCGCGTCCCGGGCGGGAGCCTGCGGAGCGCGGCCGCGGCCAGTTCGGCGTCGGCCGACAGGTGATCGGCCAGCAGCAGGGCGGCGTCGAAGGAGACCGGGGCGGCCTCGGCCAGCAACCGCAGCGCCCGGACGGGGAAGCGCCGCGCCATCGCCTGCAGCACCGGCCGGACGCCCCGGCGGTCGAGCCGGCCCAGCAGCCCCTTGAACGCCTCGTCCGTGGGCAGCTCGGCGATCAGGCCGAGGACGTACTGGCGCTTTTCTTCGCCCAGATCGCCCCGGTCGAGCACGTCCAAGAGCAGGGGAAGGGCGGCCGGGCCCATGCCTTCAAGCAGCGTGGGGAGCACGCTGTAAATGGAGACGCGCCCGGCGTCGAAACCCACCCTGTTGTGGAGGGTGAGATATTGCTTCCTGGTGCGCAGCGAGTAATACAGCAAGTGGGAGACGTTCGGCCCCATGGACCGGTCGGCGCAGCACTCCTCCACCCAGTCCTGCCGGGTGGGCACCAGGTAGGACACCAGCCCTCGCTGCGTCGCGGAGCGCCGGTGGCCGGCCAGGGCCGCTTCGGCCTCCGGGTAGACGCCGTCCGCGGCGGATGCCAGCAGGCTGCGGGCGCGGCGCAGGGTGACGGGACAGTGCTGGTGGATGTCCCCCTTCGGCTCGACCAGGACATGCGGCTTTTCATCCCAGCCGCCTCTCCAGTGGACGGCGTAGAGCCCGCTCAGCTCCACCACCGCGCAGGCGGCGAAACCGAGCCCGTGCGTGACGACCCAGGAGTCGAAGAAGGCCTGGCTCTCCTCCATCTTCCGCATCACGGACCGCTGCGTGATGACGGCCGCGATCGCCGCCGCGCCCAGCGGGTCGGGATCGCCGTCCAGATGCCGCCCGACGGCCGCGACGAGCTCAGGATCGCAGTCGCCCCCCGTCACCAGCAGGTCGATCAGTTCGGCGTGCTCCTCGATGAGCGCACGCACGGTGCCGGCCGCCTGCGGATCGGGGTGAATGGGGGGCGCCGGCGTGCCGTCGCGCCTGGGATGCAACTGGGAGCGCCAGGACGCCGGGATCTCGAAGGTGTGCTCATCGGGCAGAGGGCGGTTGTTCACGCCCGCGCACACTAGTCGGCCCGGGTGACATCCGGCCCGCCCGTCCGGGAAGGGACCGGCGGCCCCTTCCCGGACGGTCAGGTGTCACGGCAGGCGGGCCAGGGACTGCTCGATGCGCTCCTGCGGCAGGTCGAAGTCCTCCATCTCGCCGGACAGGTAGCGCTCGTACGAGCTCATGTCGAAGTGGCCGTGGCCGGACAGGGCGGTCAAGATGACCTTCTCCTCGCCGGTCTCGGCGCAGCGGCGGGCCTCCTCGATGGCCCCGGCCAGGGCGTGGGTGCCCTCGGGGGCCGGGACGATGCCTTCTGCGCGGGCGAACAGGATGCCCGCCTCGAAGCACTCGCGCTGCCGCTTGGCCACGGCCTCGAACAGGCCCAGCTCGTAGATGTGCGACAGCAGCGGCGCCATGCCGTGGTAGCGCAGCCCGCCGGCGTGGATGGGGTCGGGGACGAAGTCGTGCCCGAGGGTGTGCATCTTCATCAGCGGGGTGAGCCCGGCGGTGTCGCCGAAGTCGTACTCATAGCGGCCCCGGGTCAGCGACGGGCAGGCCGCCGGCTCCACCGCGCGCAGCACCGGGTCGATCCGCCCGGCCAGCTTCTCGCGCAGGAACGGGAAGATCAGCCCGGCGAAGTTGGAGCCGCCGCCGGTGCAGCCGACGATCACATCCGGGGTCTCGCCGACCGAGGCCAGCTGCTCCAGCGCCTCCTCGCCGATCACCGTCTGGTGCAGCAGCACGTGGTTGAGCACGCTGCCCAGGGCGTAGCGGGTGTCGTCGGCGCCGGCGGCGACCTCCACGGCCTCGCTGATGGCGATGCCCAGCGAGCCGGGGGAGTCGGCGTCCTCGGCCAGGATCTTGGCGCCCGCCGTGGTCAGCGGCGAGGGACTGGCGTGCACCCGGGCGCCGTAGGTCTCCATCATCAGCCGCCGGTAGGGCTTTTGGTCATAGGAGGCGCGGACCATCCACACCTCGCACTCCAGCCCGTACATCGAGCAGGCGAACGCCAGCGAGCTGCCCCACTGCCCGGCCCCGGTCTCGGTGGTCAGCCGCCGGATGCCGTGCTTGGCGTTGTAGAACGCCTGCGGGACGGCGGTGTTGGGCTTGTGCGAGCCGGACGGGGAGACGCCCTCGTACTTGTAGTAGATCCGCGCCGGGGTGCCCAGCGCCTTCTCCAGCCGCCGGGCCCGGTACAGCGGGGTCGGCCGCCACAGCCGGTAGACCTCCCGGACCTCCTCGGGGATGTCCAGGTAGCGCTCCAGGCTGACCTCCTGCTCGATGAGGTCGATGGGGAACAGCGGCGCCAGGTCCTCCGGCCCCACCGGCTCCCGCGTCCCCGGGTGCAGCGGCGGGGGCGGCGGCGCCGGCAGGTCGGCGACCACGTTGTACCACCGGCGCGGGATGCGCGACTCGTCCAGCAGGATCTTGGTCGACCCCGTTTCGTCGGCCACGGGCCCTCCATAACGTCGTGACATGCGTCCGAACGCACCTTAATGCCCAGGTCGCGCACCGTCACCGACGACTCTCCAGGGCCTTTGGACACAGACCGAAGCGGGTGGGGCGGCAACCCGGGAGAGCGCGAAATCCGGCGACCACCGGACGGTCGCGGTGCCCGACGGGGTTGGTGCCGGCGTGCCGTCGCCGGTGGTTCTTCGGGTCTGTCGGGATGTGAGCCGGAGTGGGTCAGGCGGCGGCCAGGAGGGCGCGGAAGTCGGCGACCGCCGGGTGGTCGCGGTGCTCGGCCGGGACGGCGCGCAGGATCATCCGGCCCGTCTCGGTGATCATTCGGCTGTGGCGGGCGGCGGGCATGGTGTCGAAGATCGTCGCCGCGTGCCGTGCGCCCGCCTCGAAGCCGCCCTGGGCGACCGTGCACAGCGCCTCGTGCAGCCGGACGTTGACGTCGTACTGGTAGTCGCCCTTGAACGCCAGCACCCGCTCCCGGGCCTCGTCCGCCTCGGCCTCGTTCCCGGCGGCGGCGTGGACCCAGCTTTCGGCGAAGTGCACCTGATCTTCCCGCCACAGGTTGGGGATCGGGCCGGACGAGGAGGTGTGCGGTGTGCTGCCGGCGAGGACCAGCAGCTCTCGTTTCGCCTCCGCGTGCCTGCCGAGCAGACTGAACGCCTTCGCCCGGGTGCCGGCCAGGGAGGCGACCCCGGCGAACGGCCGGCCTGCGGCGAGCCGCCGTGCCTCCTCGGTGAGGCGCAGCACGGTCACCGGATCCCGCTGACCGTAAAGACCGAACCCGGCCTCCTCGGAACGGACCTGCACCCGCAGCTCCAGATCCCCGGAGGCGTCGGCGGCGTCGCGGGCGGTGCGCCACCAGCGCAGGGCCGCGCCGTGCTCGCCCAGGCGGGTCAGCACGTTGGCGTACAGGGTGGACAGCGCGGCGGCTATCCGCTGCAGCTCGGTGACGTCCTGGTCGCCGGGGTCGGCGATCTGCCGCTGCAGGACCAGCAGGTCGGCCGGCAGATCGTCGCGGATCTGGGCCGGGGGGCGGGTGCGGATCGCATGCAGGTGGTCGGCGCAGGCGATCTCCCAGTCGCCGACCGACCGGGGAGCACGGGCCAGGATCTGCTCAAGGAGCAGCCGGACTGGTTCGCCGGTGGCGGCGAGCGCGCCGGCGCCCCCCACCGCGGCCAGTTGCAGCAGCAGACGACGCTTCATCTCGTCCCAATCGCTGGAGGAGTCCGCGTTCTCCACGCTACGCGCCGGGCCGTCCCATGGCGTGGCCGGAATCTGCCGCATGGTCTCGTCCCGGACGGACGCCGGGGGAGCGAACAGTTCGTCATGCCGCACCTCGAACGCGGCGGCCAGGGCGAGCCGGTAACGCTTGCTGACTGTGCTCTTACCCGACTCCCAGCGCTTGATGTAGGTGATCAAGCAGTCGAGCTCGGGACACTGCTCGGTCACCTGCTGGGCGAGCCTGTCGGCCAGGTCCCGCTGGGTCCAGCCGCGGGCCCGGCGTTCGTTCCGCAACCGGACCGCCCACCATGGGCGCACCTGCTCGGCCATCGGTCCCTCTTTCCCGTTCCCCGGACCGATTGGACACGCTCTGTGTTCGCCTGATTCCTGACTATCACGGTGAAGGGGCGGATGCGGGGCGTTCACCGCGATCGGCGGACCGGATGCGGCCACAGAACCTGCAGTGCGGCCGGGCGCACCGATACCGCGCGTCGGGCCGCCGCCCGGCCGGATGTGGCCTGAGCCCTCCTTTCCCGATGAGCGGGGCTTCTTCGGCGGTGGGACGACGCGGCCGGGCCTGCCCGGACGCGGTGCGGAATCGGGAGCGGGCGAGGCGTCCCGGCCGCCCGGGCCGTCGTCAGCGCGCGGGCAGGTGGTGGGTGTCGTTGAAGGCGCGCAGCACCGCCGGGCCGTCGGCGTACCAGTCGATCTGCGTCAGCGACGACACGTCCAGGTGCATGCGGTACAGCGCGTCCATGGGGGCCTGCAGGGCCTCGCGGACCAGCAGCTTGATGGGGGTGACGTGGGAGACCACCAGCACCTTCTGGTGGCGGTGGCGGACGGTGAGCTTGTCCAGGGCGGTGCGGACCCGGCGGGCCACCTGCTCGAAGCTCTCCCCGCCCGGAGGCGCCGCCGCCGGATCGGCCAGCCAGGCCTCCATCTCCCGCGGCCAGCGCTCGCGGACCTCGCCGAAGGTCAGGCCCTCCCAGGCGCCGAAGTCGGTCTCCCGGAAGCCCTCCTCGATCCGGACGGGGGCGCCGGTGGCGGCGGCGACCTCGGCGGCGGTGTCGCGGCAGCGCGTCAGCGGCGAGGTGACGATGACGTCCAGGCCGCGGTCCTTGAGGGCCCGCGCGGCGGCGCGGGCCTGCTCCCGGCCGACCTCGGTGAGCGGCACGTCCCCGGTCCCGGCGAAGCGCCGCTCGATCGACAGCGGGGTCTGGCCGTGCCGCAGCAGCAGCGTCGTGGTGGGGGCGGAGGCGGCCTTCGACCAGGCCGGTGCGGTGGAGGCGGCCGGCTTGGGGGAGTCGTTCCCGGTGACCTTGCGGGTCCACGGCTCGCCGCGGGCGGCGGCGTCCATCGCCTCGTTGGCCAGCCGGTCGGCGTGGGCGTTGCGGTCGCGCGGCACCCACGTGTAGGAGACCGCGCCCAGCGCGGCCGCCGCGTCCCTGGCCTGCAGGGCCAGCGGCATCAGGTCCGGGTGCCGGATCTTCCAGCGCCCGGACATCTGCTCGACCACCAGCTTGGAGTCCATGCGGACCTCGACCCGGGCGGCGGGGTCCACCTCGGCGGCGGCGCGCAGCCCGGCGATCAGCCCCCGGTACTCGGCGACGTTGTTGGTGGCGTGCCCGATGGCCTCGGCGACCTCGGCCAGCACCTCGCCGGTGAGGGCGTCGCGGACCAGCGCCCCGTACCCGGCGGGCCCCGGGTTGCCCCGTGACCCCCCGTCGGCCTCGACGATCAGCTTGCGGGGCGGGCGTGCGGGCGCGGCGCTCACGCGGCGCCCCCGGCGGGACGGTGACGGCACGTCACGGCGGATTCCTTCGGTCGGGGTCTGCGGAACGGGCTGCCGGCGGCGGCTCTCACGCCTCGCCTCCGGCGGCGGCGCGGCGGGCGGGCCGCAGGGACGGGCACGGCGGCCCCTGCGGCCGCGGCCTTGCGGACCGGGCGGCTCGGCATGGCCAGGGCTGCGGCGGGCTTTCCGGGCGGGTCACAGGCCCGACTCGGGGGTGCGGATGAGGATGCGGCGGCACTCCTCGCAGCGCACCACCTCGTCTTCGGCGGCGGCCCGGATCCGGTTGAGGTCCACGGTGTTGAGCGCCAGGTGGCAGCCCTGGCAGCGGCCGCGGTGCAGCGCCGCGGCGCCCACCCCGCCGAACTGGCCGCGCAGCTTCTCATACAGGGCCAGCAGGTCCTCGGGGATCTCCTTGGCCACCTCGGTGCGGGCGGCGCTGGTGGTTCCGCTCTCTTCGTCGATCTGCCGCCAGGCCTCGTCGCGGCGCTTGGTGACCTCGGCCAGCTCCCGCTCGGCGGCCTCGCGCTCGGCCCGCAGGCCGGCGGCCTTGGCCTCGGCCTCCTCGCGGCGCTCCATGATCTCCAGCACCACCTCCTCCAGGTCGGACTGGCGGCGCTGCAGCGAGGCGATCTCCGCCTGCAGGCTGGACAGCTCCTTGGCGGAGGTGATCATTCCCGAGTCCAGCCGCTCCTGGTCGCGCCGGGCCCGGGTGCGGACCTGCTCGACGTCCTGCTCGGCCTTCTTCTGCTCCCGGTCCAGATCGCCGACCTCGGTCTCGGCGGCCACGATCGCATCGCGCAGTTCGGCCAGCCGGGCCTGCAGGCGTTCGATCTCCGCCTTCTCCGGCAGCGTGCGGCGGCGGTGCGCCAGCCGGTCCAGCGCGGTGTCCAGCTCCTGCAACTTGAGCAGTCTCTGCTGGGCTTGCGGTGCTGCTTTCACTTGGCTCCTTCGAAGTGCAGCGTCCAGGCGTCGGTGACGAGCGTGGAGACCCGGGTGGTCAGGTCCAGGTGGCTCAGCAGCCGCCGGGCGTCCTCCAGCCAGGGCCACTCGGTGGCCCAGTGCGCGGCGTCGATCAGCGCCGGCCCGCCCGCCTCGCACGACTCCGAGGCCGGGTGGTGACGCAGGTCGGCGGTCAGGTAGACGTCCACCCCGGCGCGGCGGGCGGTCTCCAGCAGCGAGTCGCCGGCGCCGCCGCAGACCGCCACCCGGCGCACCGGGCGGTCGGGGTCGCCGGCCACCCGCAGTCCCCAGGCGGTGGCCGGCAGCCCGGCGGCGGCGCGGGCGGCGAACTCCTTCAGCGGCATCGGCCGCTCCAGCTCACCGATCCGGCCCAGCCCGCGCTCCGGATCGTCGGCGGCGGGCGCCAGCGGGACCAGCGGGCCGGTCAGCCCCACCGCCCGGGCCAGGGCGTCGGAGACCCCGGGCCGGGCCACGTCGGCGTTGGTGTGCGCGGTGTACAGCGCGATGCCCGAGGAGATCAGCCGGTGCACCATCCGGCCCTTGAAGGTGGTGGCGGCGACGCTGTGCACCGGGCGCAGCAGCAGCGGATGGTGGGTGATGATCAGGTCGGCGCCCCATGCGGCGGCCTCGTCGGCGACGGCGGCCACCGGGTCCACCGCCAGCAGCACCCGGCCGATCTCGGCGTCCGGATCGCCGCACACCAAACCCACGGCGTCCCATGATTCGGCCCATGCGGGCGGGTAGAGCTCTTCCAGGACGGCGATCACTTGGGACAGACGCACAGTCGGCAGGTTACCGCTCCGCCGAGGGGACGCGGGCGCCCCGGCGCCGGGCAGGCGATCCGATGACACCCGGCGGATCGTGGCTTGGCGCCGCTCGGGCTATCGTGAGGTGTCCCTCGGCCCGATCCCGGGCAAGATCGCCTGGGCGGACGGCCCGCTGGGCCGGGCCGGGAGCAAAACGGCGTTCCGGAACGTTGGAGTCTGCGTGAAGTCACCTTTTCGCCGCCGCCGCAAGCGGCCCAAGGGCCGTGCGGTCAAGCCGAAGCCCCCGCAGCAGCCGGAGGTCGTGGACTGGCCGTCGGAGGGCACCGGACGCACCTCGATGATGGCCGCGATCCGCGGTGACGGGGAGACCGGTGCGGGGTTCGGCGCCGGCATGTTCGAGGAGCTGCACGCCGCCTTCTCCGGGGCCAAGAAGATCCAGCTTCAGGAGCAGGAGGCGCAGAAGCTGCGCCGGGGGGACGACCACCACCTGGAGGGCAAGGGCAGTCTCCGCGACAATCTGGACTCCGGCAAGATCCGCATCCGCCGCATCACGCCCGCCGCGCCGCAGCCGGCCGAGGACGGCTCCGCCGAGGACGATACGGGCGGCGATTCGGCGAAGTAGGTTTTCCGCCGCCCATCCCGCCGCATTGCCGCAGACGGCCTGCCGGGGGTCGCCCAAGGCATGGCCAAGTGCGTTCGTCCACTTGTCCTGAACGGACGCTGAAAGGCCCGGTGAACCCTGCCTTCCGGGTGAAACAGGCCATAAACCTTCCATTGGAAACCACTTGTTCTCGAACGGGCATTCGAGCGCTGGATATCGTGGACCTGTGAGCGCTCACCCGCCCCCGGGATGGCCCGTCCAGGTGCACCCGCCGGGCACCGAGCGGTTCGAGGAGACCGCGATGGCCTGGCTGCTGGAATTGGTGCCCCCCGAATACCGCCGCTACGGAGTACTGCGCCGCCATCCCCTCGCCCTGGCCCGGCTGGCCCGCCAGCACATCGAGGCGTGCGTCGCGGCGGCGCGCCAGGGCTTTCGCACCGCCCGCGCCGACCTGGGCGGCGACGTCCCCCCGCACGGCATCGAGGCGTTGCTGGAGGTCTACCGCCGCGAGGGCGCCCGGCTGGCCGCCCTTGCCGAGGCGGTGGCCGCGGTCGAGGCCGAACTGCGGGCCTCGGCCGCCTCTTCCTCCCATGAGCGGCCGGACTGAAAATCCGGCCGAACAATTTCTGGGATTCACGTCAGGCGACACAAACAGTCAGAAACGGGGCTCTTATGGTCATGACATGAGCCGGTCGAAAGGGGGGCCGGTGGCAGGGCGGGCAGCGCGGGGCCCGCAAGGGAGGAAGCGGCCATGTTGTTCATGATCATCGCAGCGGTCGCGCTTATCGCGTTCGTTTTGTCGCTCGTTTACCTGGTCGAATTCGCACGGGTCAGCCGGTACGACGCGCTGTTCTCCCCGGCGGACCGCGCCGCCGTCCGCCGGGCGCGCTGGGTCACCGGGATGTACGTCCGCACGTACGCGCCCAGCGCCCACGAGCCGGAGCAGCGGGAACTGCTGCACCGCTGAGCTTCTCCAGGCGCCGTCCCGGCGGATCGGGCGAGGGGCACGCGTCAAGGGCGACGCGATGAGCCGGGACGCCGCGGGGACGGGCGCCGCCGAGGCGTCCGTCCCCCAAGCCGTGAAGCCCTGCGCCGCAAGGGCTCACCGCAGGGCTCGGGGCCGAGCGAACGCAACGCCGGGGATCTGCACGGGGCGGCCCCGGCCCGGGCACCGCACGGGCCGTCCCGGGAGGGGCGGCCCATCGGCTTGAGAAGAACCACCGACGGGCCGGACGCCTCTGAGGACACGCCGTCGCCTTGCCCTCGGCTCCGCGAGGTCCCGCTCAGGTGGTGGTGGACAGGTTCTCGACGTCACCGGAGGCATCGTCGGGAATCGGGACGAACTTCGATGCCTGCCGGTCGAGGATGTGCACCTTGGCCGTCTCCAGATCCAGATAGAGACCGACCAGCTCCAGCTCGCCGGCCTCCACCAGCCGGTGCAGCCACGGGTAGGTCAGCAGGTTGTCCAGCTGCTGCTGGACGTTGATCTGGCACAGCCGGCTGAGCGGGGACTGCCCGTCGTTGGGCTCGGCCTCCACGAAGCGGGCCAGGCTGTGGTTGGCGTGCTTGAGCCACCGCGACAGGCCGGGCAGATGCTCCACTTCGGTGCCGCCGGCCAGCACACCGGCCATGGCGCCGCAGTTGGAGTGCCCGCACACCGTGATCGTTTTGATGCGCAGCACATTGGTGGCGTATTCCACCGCCGCCATCACCGAGTCGTCGGCCAGCCGGGAGCCGTGACGGGGCACCAGGTTGCCCACGTTGCGGAGGATGAACAGGTCTCCCGGCCCGCTGGCGGTGATGATGTTGGGCACCACCCGGGAGTCCACGCAGGTGATGAACAGGTGCTCGGGCGTTTGCTGGAAGGCCAGCTCGGCCAGGATCGGACGGACCAGCGGCGCCATCTGACCGTGGTACTCGCGCACCCCCGCCAGCAGCAGCGAACGCGGAGACATCTCCGAAGCGTCGGGGCTGCTCCTGTTGTTCCGCCGCCACCGATTCGCCCAAGGCGCCCACCAGCGCCCGGGTGGCGGTGATTTACGCGCTGGGGACGTTTCTCCGGTCACAGCCCTTTCGTACCAACATTCGTGGATTTCATCTATGTCTACTTCGCCACCCTGCCGCTCGTGCGACAGCCGCCAGTCGTGCACGGCCTCGAAGGCGGCGTGGTCCATGAAGTCCACGTTCAGGTCCAGATCGACCGACGCGCCGGCCGGGACCTGGCGCAGCACGCCCATCAGCTGGGGCACCCCCAGGAAGGTCAGCGAGCCGGTCACCGCCACATGCCAGCGCCCGGCCGCCTCCTCCACGCTCACCGACAGCCGGGTCAGCCGCCGCAGCGCCATCCAGGCCGTCAGCACGATCCCCAGCAGCACGCCCTCGCCCAGGCCCAGCAGCACCACCCCGCCCAGCGTGACGAAGTACACCGGCGCCTCGCGGTGGTTGCGCAGGTCCCGGACGCGGGCGATGTCGATCAGCTTGTAACCCATCGCCACCAGCAGCGCGGCCAGCGCCGACAGCGGAACCAGCTCGATCACCGGCCCGCACAGCAGCGCCAGCAGCAGCACCCACGCCCCGTGCATGACGGTGGCGGCCCGGGTGCGCGCCCCGGCGTTGATGTTGGCCGTGCTGCGCACCGCCACGCCCGCCACCGGCAGCCCGCCCAGCAGGCCGGAGAGCACATTGGCCGCGCCCTGCCCGGCCAGCTCCCGGTCCAGGTCGCTGCGCGGCGTCCCCGGCGGGCGCATCCGGTCCACGCCCAGGCTGCACAGCAGCGTCTCCACTCCGGCGACCACGGCCACCGCCACCACCGCCCCGGTGATCGCCAGCGGTGATCCCGACGGCATGGCCGGGGCCTGCCAGTCGTCGAACAGACCGTCGGGCAGCTCCACACGGGGCACGTCCCAGCCCAGCGCCCAGGCGGTGACGGTGGCCGCGACGACGGCGGGCAGCGGGGCGGGCACCCAGCGCGCCACCGCACCGGCCGTGCCCCGCCACGGCAGCGGCAGCCGCCCCCAGCTCACCAGCACGGCGATGGTCAACAGCCCGACCAGCACCGCGTGGGAGTGGTGGCCGACCAGCTGGCCGGGCAGTTCCAGCACGTTGTGCAGGGCCGAGTGCTGCGGGCTGCCGCCCAGCACCACGTGGATCTGGGCCAGGATCAGCACCACTCCGATCCCGGCCAGCATGCCGTACACCACGGCCGGGGAGACCGCCAGGGCCGCCCGGGCGACCCGCCCGGCCCCCAGCAGCAGCTGCACCAGCCCGGCCAGGAGGGTGATGGTGCAGGTGGCCCGCCACCCATAGGTCTGCACCAGCGAGGCCACCAGCAGTGTCAGTCCCGCGGCGGGGCCGCTGACCTGCAGCGGCGAGCCGCCGAGCGCGCCTGCTGCGATCCCGCCGACGATGGCGGCGATCAGCCCGGCGGCGACGGGGGCGCCGGAGGCGACGGCGATCCCCAGCGACAGCGGGACCGTGACCAGGAAGACGACGAACGAGGCGGGCAGATCCCGCCGGACGACTGTTGCAGTGAGTGGTTTCAGGGTCACCTAACGTATGGAATCACGGCCCGCGCGGCCTCACCCCGGATTAGGGCGAATGCCGTGCGGGCCATGACTCACCTGCGGTGATCGCGGTGACTCTCCCAGTCGTCGATGGTGCGCTGCGGGTCCTGATGCCCGTAGGGGGAGCCGGGCTCGCTGCGCGGCGCCCCGCTCTCGCCGGAGCCGCCGAGCGGTCCGTAGCCGCCCGGCTGCGTGCCGCTCAGGTAGCCGCCACCCAGCGCCTGGGTGGCGTTCGGGTCGCCGCCTGCGGCGGTGTAGCTGCTGCCGCTGAAGTCGCCGTAGCGGCCGGGCTCGGCGGTGCCGGAACCCGCGGGCCCCGACAGGGTGGACGACTCGCTGGCACCCGTGCCGAACGTCCCGTAGGAGTCGCGGCCCGCCGACGGGGGAGCGCTCAGCGGGTCGTCGTAGCGCGGGGTGTCGTAGGCCGGAGCGGTCGGGTAGGAGTCGCCGGAGTAGCTCGAGGAGGCGGACCCGCCGGAGGTGGTGGAGCCGTACCCGGACGAGCCGCCCAGCCCCGAAAAGCCGCCCGGCAGCGAGCTGCCCGACAGCTGCCCGCCGGCCAGCTCGTCGGTGTGGCCGCGCCCGGGCTGGTCGTAGCCGCCGGAGGAGGCCGGCGCGGACGTCGCCGGAGGCGACCACGGTCCGCTCGCCCCGTAGGAGGGGTCGTGGGTGGTGCTGAGCGGGTCGTTCAGCGGGTCGGTCAGCGGCCCCGTGGCGGCCGGTTTGGCGCCGCCGGCCGCCGAGCGCTGCCGGTCGGACTGGATGCGCTGCAGCAGCTCATCGACGGTGGGCAGGCGGTGCCCACCGGATTCGCCCTGCCGCCTGGAGGTCCCGCTCGAGGCGCCGGCGGAGGCGCCGGGGGTAGCGGGGGTAGCGGGCGCGGACGGGGTGGCGCCCAGGTGGGGGAAGCCGCCGGGGTCGGTGCGGGGACGGCTGTGCTCGCCGAACCCGCTGTGCAGCGGGTTCGAGCCGACCGGCGGCAGATCCGTCCCGTAGGAGGGGGCGCTCTCCCCGCCGCTGTAGGAGGGCTTCTCGGCGGAGGCGCTGTAGGAAGGGGTCTCGGTGGGGGTGCTGCCGTAGGGGCTGTCGGCCGGCTTGCTCCCGTAGGAGGGGGTCTCGGTGGAGCCGCCGCCGTAGGAGGGGGTCTCCAGCGGGCTGCCGTAGTCGTCGGAGCGGTTGACCGGCAGCCCGAGCGGGTCGGCGGACGGGGGCGGCGACATCGGCAGGTCGAAGGGCTCCCGCAGGGTCGGCCCGGCCGGGTCGCCCGCCGCCGGGGAGGCGGGCGAAGGGGTGCCCGCGGGGGGAGTGCTCGCCGCGGGAGGGCTCATCGGGTCGCCGTCGCCGCGGAAGTGCGAGGCGACCGGCACGTCGTGGGAGTCGGGCGTGCCGGAGAAGGAGGGCGAGGGCATCGACTGCGGCCCGGTCGTCCCATAGGAGCCCGCCGCCGCGGGCTCGGAGTAACGGCCGGGCTCTGCCCCGTAGGCCGGCTGCTCGGCGCCGTAACCGGGCTCGCCGCCATAGCCGGGCTCATTGGCATAGCCGGATTCGCCGCCGTAACCGGGCTCGTTGCCATAGGGGGCCGGCTCACCGCCGTACTGCCCGCCGTCGGCGCCGTAGCCGTCGTTGTCATAGCCGGCGGAGTCGGAGCCGCCCAGCGCGACCGTCTGGGTCGCGGCCGCGGGATCGGCGGGGGCGTGCGGCTGCTCCTGCGGCTCCCCGGCCTCCTCCTCGCGCTCGTTCACCGGGGCGCCGAGCGGGTCGGCGGCCAGCTCGGCCTCTGAGCGCTTGTCGTCGCGGTCGTGCTGCCAGGGGAACTTGGGCTTGTCGAAGGTGATGGTCGCCCAGTAGTCGTCGTCGGGCATCTCGTCGCCGGCCTCGGGCAGGTCGTCGTCGGCCGCCCGGGACCGGCGGCGGCGCGGGGGCGGCGGGCCGGCGGGCGATGCCTGCGGGCCACCGGCGACCCGGCGGTCATAGCCGGTGCCGTGGTCGTCGTAGCCGTCCTCGACGCCTTCCTGTCCGGGTGGGGGGACGGCCCGGCGTCCTCGGGAGGGGGGCGCCTGATCGTCGGCCATCCAGTCGTCGGAATCGGTCCGGTTGGCCCGCATGCCCAAGACCACCAGGACCACCACGAGGATGACGACCACGATGAGGCCGGGGACGACGATGTACATCATCATTGCGTAACCATCCAATGCCATGGCCCAGCGAGGATCGCCGGCGTGGCCTGTCGGGACGGGCTCTGAAAGCCCTTGCTGACTGCCGCTAGCGCTTGGGCGCAAAGGGGCCTGTGCTGATTCTCGCCGACCGCCATGACGCCTGTCACACCGTTCGTCGACATCTGCACCCCCAGGCTCGCGGACCCTTGTCGAACGCCGTCACCGGGTGCCGAAGTTCCCGGTGATCCGTCCCCGGCCCACCGTGTGCTCGGCGATGGTGCGCAGCGCCTCCTTGAGTGGCGCGCCCTGCTGCAGGGGCAGCCGCTCGTCCAACGCATACAGCGTGAAGCGGTACCGGTGCCGCTCGCCCTTGGGCGGGCACGGCGGCACGTACGCGGTCTTCTTGCTGGTGTTCAGTGCCTCCACCGCCTTTTCCGGACGCGCCCCCTCGACGAGCTCGTTGGTCGTCCCGTCGATGTTCACCAGGACCCAGTTGACGAAGGCCCCGTCCGAACCGTCGGGGTTGTCCACCACGATCGCGAACGCCTTGGTCGTCTGGCTCGGCGCCCCCGACCACCGCAGCGGTGGCGTCCTGCCCTGGCCACCAGGGTACGCCGGACAGGCGAATCTCGCGGGCAGGTCTTTACCGTCGTGGAAGGCGGGGCTGGTGACGGTGAACTCGGCGATGTCAACGCCGGTGCCGGTGGCGTGGCCGGTGAGGCCGCAACCGGTCACCGCGCCCGCCAGCGCGACCGCTGCCGCGGCGGCCACATGCGGACGCCGGCTCGTGCTCTTCATTCCTTCAATGCTCCCGGGCGATCATCGCGGGTTCCGCCCCGTGGCGTGGATGCGGGGCGGGTGCCTTCCTCGCGGGTCCACCCTAGAGCCTCCGGGCGGGTGTATCCGCGTGGAATCGGCAGGTGGGGTCCCTCCGGCCGCCGCCGGGGCCGGATCGATGTCCGGAGTGTCCGGATCGCCGCGCCTGCGGCACTGTGACATCGGCCATGACCGGTATGCGCCTTTGTGGCGGGATCTGTGTGAAGGAGTGGCATAGTTCACTCGTTAAGGCGCGGTCCACTTTGCCCTGATGAGAAAATGTGTCGTTCTTAACGGGGAATGGATTGGTGTCGGGGAGTGTTGTTCCGATAGCTTGTGAACGCCTTCACAAGCTATCCATCCACCGTCATCCCAGGAGGCCGTGACCGATGGCCAGGCGACCCCAGGCCCCCGACGCCCCCCACATCCTCATCGTGGGCGGCGGCTACGTGGGCATGTACACCGCGTTGCGCCTGGAAAAGAAGCTGCGGCGCGAGCTCAGACGCGGCGAGGTCAAGATCACCGTCGTGGACCCGCAGTCCTACATGACCTACCAGCCCTTCCTCCCCGAGGCCGCCGCCGGCAACCTCTCCCCCCGGCACGTGGTGACCCCGCTGCGCCGGGTGCTGCCCCACTGCACCGTGCTGGGCGCCCGGGTCACCGAGATCAACCACGCCGAGCGGTGGGCCATCGTCCAGCCGGTGGCCGGCCCGCCCGAGCGGATCTCCTACGACTACCTGGTGATGGCCGCCGGCTCGGTCTCCCGGACGCTGCCGATCCCGGGCCTGGCCGAGCACGGCATCGGCTTCAAGACCATCGGCGAGGCCATCCACCTGCGCAACCACGTGCTCGCCCAGCTCGACATCGCCGAGTCCACCCGCGATGAGGAGATCCGCCGCAAGGCGCTGACCTTCGTGTTCGTCGGCGGCGGGTTCGCCGGGGTGGAGGCGCTGGCCGAGCTGGAGGACATGGCCCGCACCGCGGTCAAGTACTACCGCAACGTCAGCGTCGAGGACATGCGGTGGGTGCTGGTGGAGGCCTCCGACCGGATCCTCCCCGAGGTCGGCCCCGACATGGGCAAGTGGACCGCCGAGCAGCTGCGCGGGCGCGGCATCGACGTGAAGATGAAGACCTTCCTGCAGTCGGCCGTCGACGGCGTGGTCGAGCTGTCGGACGGCAGCCGCTTCCCCGCCGGCACCCTGGTGTGGACCGCCGGCGTCAAGGCCGCCCCGGTGGTGCGCCACTCGGACCTGCCGCTGGATGAGCGCGGCCGCATCAAGGCCACCGAGTTCCTCACCATCGAGGGCCTGGTGCGGGCCTATGCCGCCGGCGACAACGCCGCGGTGCCCGACCTGACCAACGAGGGCCGCCCCTGCGCCCCCAACGCCCAGCACGCCGTCCGCCAGGCCAAGGTGCTGGCCGACAACATCGTCCGGTCGCTGCGCGGCAAGACCCTCAAGCCGTACGTGCACGACTCGGTCGGCTCGGTCGCCGGGCTCGGCCTGTACAAGGGCGTCGCCCACGTCTACGGGATCAAGCTCAAGGGCTTCCCCGCCTGGTTCCTGCACCGCACCTACCACGTCTCGCGGGTGCCGACCTTCAACCGCAAGGTCCGGGTGCTGGCCGACTGGACGCTGGCGCTGATCTTCAAGCGCGAGACCGTGTCGCTGGGCAGCATCGAGCAGCCCCGCGCCGAGTTCGAGCTGGCCAGCCGGGACGAGGTCAAGCCCCGTTCGCACGCGGCCTGACCGGCCTGATTTCCGCGATCGGTCCCCCGGGAACGTTCCCGGGGGACCGATCTTTGCCCGCCCTCCGTCGCCGGGCCGCCCGTCGGCCCACCGCCGGATGCGCTCCGGGGATGCCGTTTTCCCGCCGGCATGCCTCCGCCTCGCCCCGTCCGCCCCCGGGGCGAGGCGGAGGCATGCCCCGCCCCGGGACGCTTCGACGGACGGCTGCCCTCAGCCGCGCCGGCGGAAGGCCCGCAGCGACAGCGGGACGAAGATGGCCGCCATCAGCACGCCCCAGCCCAGCGCGATGGCCGCGTGCTCGGCCACCGTGCCGCCGCTTTGGGAGCCGACCAGCAGCCCGCGCACCGCCTCCACCAGGTGGGTCATCGGGTTGTTGCGCATCACGAACTGCAGCGCCTGCGGGGCGCCGGGGGAGATCGGCACGAACGCCGAGCTGAGGAAGGTGACCGGGAAGATGATGGTGAACCCGAAGATCTGCACCTTCTCCGGCTCGTTGACCGACAGGCCGATGTAGACCGACGCCCAGGCGAACAGCGAGGTGAACGCCAGCAGCAGCGCCAGCGCCCCCAGCAGGTGCGGCACGCCGGTCTCGATCCGGAAACCGATCGCCATGCCGACCGTCAGCAGCACCGCCAGCGACCACACCTGCTTGACGGTGTCGGCCAGCATCCGGCCCGCCAGCGGGGCCAGCCGGGAGATCGGCAGGCTGCGCAGCCGGTCGAACACCCCCTTGGTGACGTCCACGTTCAGCCCGAACCCGGTGGTCATCGTGGCGAACAGCGCGTTCTGGGCGATGATGCCGGGGATCACGATCGGCAGATAGTCCGCCACGGTGCCGCCGATGGACGGCCCGAAGACGTAGGCGAACAGCAGCACGAACATGATCGGCTGGATGCTCAGGTCGAGCAGCTCCATCGGGTTGTGCTTGATCTGCACCAGGTTCCGCCACGCCAGGGTCAGCACGTTGCGGACCGCGGTGCCGGGGGAGACCCGCCTGCCCGAGGTCATCGGGAGGGAAGAGGCCGCGGTGGTCATGGGGTCTGCTCCGTTTCAGTGCGGGGGCTGGGTCATACGGCGGTGGTGAGCGTTCCGGCCGGTGCGTCCGGGCCGGCCTCCGCGGAGCCGGCGGGGTGGCCGGTGAGGGCGAGGAACACCTCATCGAGGCTGGACTTGCGCAGCGACAGCTCGGCCACCGCCACCCCGGCCTCATCCAGCCTGCGGACGATCACGGGCATCACCGCCGGGTCGGCCAGCGGCGCGCGGACCAGGCCGCCTTCGACCGTGGGCCGGGCCCCGGTCAGCTCGGCCACGATCCGGCGGACCGTCACCTGGTCCGGCTCGGTGAGCGGGCGGACCTCCAGCACCTGGCCGCCGATGCGGGTCTTGAGCTCATCGGGCGTGCCCCGAGCGATCACCCGGCCGTGGTCGATGACCGCGATGTCGTCGGCGAGCTGGTCGGCCTCCTCCAGGTACTGCGTGGTCAGCAGCACGGTCACCCCGTCGTCGGTGAGCCGGCGCACGATGTCCCACAGCCCGCTGCGGCTGCGCGGGTCCAGCCCGGTGGTGGGCTCGTCCAGGAACAGCACCTGCGGGTGGCCGACCAGGCTGGCGGCCAGGTCCAGACGGCGGCGCATGCCGCCGGAGTAGGTCTTGGCGGCCCGGTCGGCGGCCTCGGTCAGCGCGAAGCGCTCCAGCAGCTCGGCGGCGCGGCGGCGGGCCGCACCGCGCCGCAGCCCCAGCAGCCGGCCGATCATGATCAGGTTCTCGGTGCCGGTGAGCATCTCGTCGACCGCGGCGTACTGCCCGGTCAGCCCGATCAGCCGGCGCACCCGGTGCGGGTCGGTGACCACGTCGTGCCCGCAGACCCGGGCGCGCCCGGCGTCCGGCCGCAGCAAGGTGGCCAGCACCCGCACGGTGGTGGTCTTGCCGGCGCCGTTGGGCCCCAGCACCCCCAGCACGCTGCCGGCCCGGGCGGTCAGGTCGACCCCGGCCAGCGCCCGGGTCTCCCCGAAGCGTTTCTCCAGGCCCTCGGCTTCGATGGCGAAAGTCATGTTCGAAAAACTCCCTGAAAGCGGGTGGGCGGGACGATGCGGGACATTGCACGACCTTGACGCAGCGGCATGTCAAGCTATGCGGGATTCGCGTGGGGGCGCATCAGGTTTTTTCGCCGCGTCCGCCAGCCTCGCACGCGGCTCTGACGGAACCGGAAAGCCGCGCCTTGCCCCAGGTGGGGGACACGGGTGAGGCGATGATGACCCGGGAGCGGTACCGCCGCCGACCTAGACTCCAGTTGTGACGGCGGTCAGTGACTTCTCCGAAGCGGGGCCGGCCGGCGGTGCGCCGCCGCGGCTGCGTCCGCCCGCGCACCGGGTCTCGCCTCGCGCCATCGCGCACTGGGCGATCGACTACCTGCTGGGCTGGGGGCTGGCGTTCGCGATCGCGCTGGGGGCCGCCGCCTGGGCGGACTCGGCCCGTCCCGCGCAACTGCCCGCCTGGGCGGCCGAGCGGATCTGGTGGGCGCCCCTGGCGGTGGGGGCCGCCGGGCTGCTGACGGCGACGGTGGCGCCCGCCTGGCGCTACCGGGTGCACCGCTGGGAGGTCAGCGCCGACGTCGTCTACACCCGCACCGGCTGGTTCTCCCGCCAGTGGCTGCTGGTGCCGGTCAGCCGGATCCAGACCGTCGACACCGCCCAGGGACCCGTTGAACGGCTGCTCGGCCTGGCCACCATCAAGATCAACACGGCCTCGCACGCCGGCTCCTCGGAGGTGGCCGGCCTGCCGGTGGAGGTGGCCACGCACCTGGCCGGGGAGCTGGCCCGCCGGGCCCACGACCTGCGCGACGACGCCACATGATCCCCGGCGGGGCGCAAGGGGGAGGCGGCGGGACCGGAACCCGCCCCGTGCCGCCGCCGGCGCAGGCCGGCCCGGCGGCCAGGCGGCTGCATCCGCTGACCTTCGTGGTGGGGGCGGTCCGCGAGATGGCGGCGCTGGTGATGGCCGGGGCCGCCGGGCTGGCGGTCGGCGGGCTGTCGACGGCCTTCTACTTCGCGCTCTCCGGCCTGGTGTTCGGCCTGGGATACCACCTGATCAAGTGGGCGACCTTCACCTACACCCTCCATGAGGACCGCATCGAGCTGCGGCGGGCGCTGGTCAGACGGTCGGTCAAGGCCATACCGCGCGAGCGGATCCGGGGCGTGGACATCAGCGCCCCGCCGGCGCACCGGCTGCTGGGCATGGCGATCGTCCGCATCGACGCCGGCTCCGAAGGCGGCGAGGGGGAGCTGCGGGCCGTCTCCAAGGCGGAGGCCGAACGGCTGCGCGCCGCGCTGATGCGCGGGGACGAGCCCGCCGCGCGCAACGCGGCCGCCCCCGGCGGGGCGCGGGAGGAGACGGCGGTGGTGGCCCGTGCCCGGCCCCGCTGGTACCTGCTCGCCCCGCTCAGCGGCGCCTACCTGCTCACCCCGTTCGCCCTGGCGGGCAGCCTGCTGGGGGCGCTGTACAACCTCGGGGACGACCTGGGCCTGATCGATGAGCGGCTGCCGGCCCGGCTCGGGGGCGGCGTGGCCGGGCTGCCCCCGGCGGCGATCATCGCCCTGGCGGTGTGCGGGGTGCTGCTGATGCCCCTCGGCTCCGTCATCGCCTTCGCCCTGCTCAACTGGGACTTCACGCTGCGGGCCGGTGAGGGCGGGCCGGGCGGCGGCCGCGACGGCGCGGCGCTGATCGCCGAACGGGGGCTGATCAGCCGGCGCAGCGTGACGCTGGAGCGCCGCCGCATCCGGGGGGTGACGCTGACCGACAACCCCCTGGAGCGCGCCGCCGGGGCCGTCCGGCTCGGCGCGCTGGTCACCGGGCTGGACGATGCCGCGCACCGGGGGACGCTGCTGCCGGTCGCGCCGCGCCCGGTGGCCCTGCGGACGGCCCGCCGGGTGCTGGGCGGCGCGCTGCCCGGGCCGCTGCGCGGGCATCCGCCGGCGGCCCTGCGGCGCCGTCTGGCGAGGGCCCTGGCGGCGCCGCTGGCGCTGGCCGCACTGGCCCTGCTCACCGGGCGGTCCTGGGAGCTGGGCGTGGCGCTGCTGCTGGCGGTGGCCGCGGTGCCGCTCGGCCTGGACCGCTACCGGCAGCTGGGGCATGCCACGGACGGCCGGCGCCTGACCCTGCGGTCGGGATCGCTGCGCCGCCGCCAGGCGGTCATCGAGCACCGGGCCGTGGTGGCCTGGCGGCTGCGGCAGACGCTTTTCCAGCGCCGGGCGGGCCTGGCCACCCTGGTGGTGGGCGTGGGCGCGGGAGAGGGCGGCTACCCGTCGGCCGACATGGGCGAACACGACGCCGTCGCGTTCGCCCACGCCGTCACCCCCGACTGGGTGACCCCGTTCCTGGAGCGCGACCCGGCCGAAGCGGCCCGCGGCGGGACGGGACCGGTCAGTCGGGACGGCGAGCGCCGAACATGATCTCGTCCCACGACGGCACCGAGGCGCGCTTGCCCTTGGGCCTGCGGCGCCGCGGGGCGGACTGCCGCTGCTGGGCGGCGGGCACCGCGGGAACGTCGCGGGCGGCCACGGCCGGCTGCGCGGGCGGCGTCTCGGCCGCCGCGGCGGGCGGCACGGGCGGCTTCTGCCGGGACCGCTCCCGGGGCGGGGCGGGCTTGACCGCCGCCGCTGCGACGGGCCGCTCGGCCTCGGTCGCCGCGGCGGCGGGCGCCGCCTTGGGCGCGGGATCGGGCTTGGCGGAGGCCGGTTCGGCGGCGGGCGTCGCCTCCGGAGCGGTCTCCGCCGAGCCGGCGGGCGCCGCCTTGGGGGCCTCAGGCTCGCTCTGCGCCGTCTGGGACGCCGAAGCCGTCTCCCGCGGCTCCTCACCCTCGGGCGCGGGCGCGGGCGGCCTGGACGGCGGCTCGGCGACGTGCGGCGGCGGCGCCGGAGGCCGGCCGAGAGCCGGCGGCGCGGGCGGCGCCGGGGCCAGCGGGGCGGGCCGCCGGGCGGGATCCGGCACGGGGGCGGGCCCGGGCCGCAGCGGCTGGGCGGGGGAGACCTCCCGCGGGTCGGAGACGACCTTCATGGTGGGGCGGCGCGGCACCAGCGGCGTCACCGTGTCGGAGGAGTCCTCGCCGTCGCCCTCCCACTCCATGTCGCTGAGCCGGGCGGCCAGCTCGTCCATCGGGGACAGGTGGCGGCGACGGGGGTCGAACAGCCACTCGGCGGCCCGCGGGCGGCCCTCCTCAAAGAACGACAGCCGCACCCGCCAGCTGCTGCTTTCGCACTTCCAGGAGTCCCACTCCACGTCCTCGATGTCGACGCCGCCGCGGTTGAGCCGCTCTTCGACCAGCTCGCCCAGCGGCGGGCCGGGGGCCGACTCGCCCGGCCGGCGCACCGGCACGCGCTGGGCCTGCTGGGCCATGTACTCGCGCTCTTGCAGGACGGGGCCCTCGAACCAGCGGACGCGCTCGACCGGGATGCCCGCGGACTCGGCTATCTCCTCCGCCGTCTCACCGGCCCGGATGCGTGCCTGGATCTCCTTGGGGCGCAAGGGACTCTCCACTTCGATCTCGAACTGGCCGAGTCGGGAGAAGTGCCCACGGACCGCGGCGCGCAGCCGGTCGTCGACGGGCAGGGTGAACCGGGTGCCTCGGCCCGCGGTGGCCAGCACGAGGTAGGTACCGTCCTCGCTGACCGCGACGAGGCGCAGTTCCTGCATGCGTGTCCTTCCTGCCAGTCCGGCGACGGCGTTGGAAGGACGCCGAACGACCCGGTGCCACCGTGGACGCCGTCACCGGCGCTTTCACGGGGCGCCGGTATGGTACGACGCCCATCCAAGGGCGCATGCGTGCCCTTCCCCCGGTTCTCGAGTTTCTCTGGTCGGACACGCCTGCTGCTAGCACCGTACCCGGCATGTCCGCACATCGTCGCTCCCAGCGCGCCGAAGATCCCATCTCCCGGGCCCGGGAACGGACGGCGAAGCGAGCGCGGCCCGGTGCCGCCCGTCCCTGATCGCCGTCCGCTCCAGCTTGCCGTTTCCGGGGGCCCGATGGGGACGGGCCGCCATGATCCTTGTCTTTCCTTTGCCCGCCGGATGCCTCCGCAAGGCCTCTCAGGGGCCGAAGACCCGGGAAAGGTAGCGGTTGGCAAAGCGGCGGTCGGGATCCAGCTCCTCCCGCAACGCCCGGAAGTCGGCGAACTTGGGATAGACCTGCTCCAGGTAGGCCGCGTCGCGGGTGTGCAGCTTGCCCCAGTGCGGCCGCCCGCCCACCGCGGTCATCAGCTCCTCGACCCCGGCGAAGTAGTCCTCGTGGGGGTTGCGGTGGTAGACGTGGACGGCGATGAAGGCGCTGGGCCGGTCGTAGGCCATCGACAGCCAGGCGTCCTCCGGCGGCAGCACCCGCACCTCGATGGGGAAGCTGATCCGCCAGTCCCGCCGGTCGAACAGGGCCTTCAGCTCGCGCAGCGTGTCGGCCAGGTGCTCGCGGGGGATGGCGTACTCCTGCTCCTTGAAGCGCACCCGGCGCGGGCTGGTGAACACCTTGTAGGAGGTGTCGATGTAGGTCCGGGCGCCCAGCGCCTTGGCCGAGACGGCGTTGACCGGGCCGATCGCGGCCGGCACGCGGCGGGTCAGGCGCTGCAGCCCGCCGAACACCGTGTTGGACAGCAGTTCGTCGTCCAGCCAGTAGCGCAGCGGCGACAGCGGGGCGGCGGGCCGGTCGGTGCGGTTGTTGCGCTTGGTCAGGCAGCCTTCGGTGTGCGGGAACCAGTAGAACTCGAAGTGCTCGTTGGCCTCGGTCAGCTCATCGAGGCGCTCGAGCACCTCGCCCCAGCGCATCGGCTCCTCCCGGGCGTGCAGCCGGAAGGCCGGGACGGTCTGCCAGGTGATGGCGGTGACCACGCCGAGCGCGCCCAGCGACACCCGGGCGGCGTCGAACAGCTCCGGGCGCTCGGTGCGCGAGCAGGTGACGATGCTGCCGTCGGCCAGCACCAGTTCCAGCGCGGCCACCTGGGAGGCCAGCCCGGCGTGGTCGCGGCCGGTGCCGTGGGTGCCGGTCTGCAGCGCCCCGGCCACGGTCTGCTGCTGGATGTCGCCCATGTTGGCCAGCGCCAGCCCGTGCTCGTCCAGTACCCGGTTCAGCTCGTGCAGCGGCAGGCCGGCCTCCACGGTGACCAGGCCGGTGGCGGTGTCGACCGAGCGCACCGCCCGCAGCCGGTCGGGCCGCAGCAGCAGCCCGTCGGTGACCGCGGCGGCGGTGAAGGAGTGGCCGGTGCCGGTCATCCGCACGGTCAGCCCCTCGGCGGCGGCGGTGCGGACGGCCTCGGCGACCTCTTCGGTGCTGCGCGGGGCGAGCGTGCGGGCGGGCACCGCGCGCTGGTTGCCCGCCCAGTTGCGCCAGATGTGGTCCTGGGTGCCGAAAGTGCGTGCGGGGGACATGGGCCGACTCTATCGACCCGATTAATGCGAAGGAAATTCACGTTTCCCGGGGTTCACGCAATCGTGACCTGCCCGCCAGGCCCGCCGCCACCGCCACCACGCCCGCGCCCACCGGCAGCAGCAGCGCCGCACCCGGGCCGCGGGCGTCCACCAGCCGGCCCGTCACCGAGGCGCCCACCGCCACGCCCACCCCGATCGCCGTGCCCACCAGCGCCAGCCCCTCGGTCAGCCGCCGGGCCGGCACCAGCCGCTCGACCAGCCCGTAGCCGGGGATGAGCGTCGGGGAGATGGCCAGCCCGGAAACGAAGATCACCACCAGCATCACCGGCCACAGCGCCGGATGGGCGCCCAGCGGCGGCAGCGGCACCAGCCCGGCCACCAGCAGCGCCAGCCCGGCCAGGAAACGGCGATGCAGCGGCGACCGCCACGGGCGCGCCCCGTACCACAGCCCCGCCGCGCAGCTGCCCAGCGCATAGGAGGCCAGCAGCACGCCCGCCAGCCCCCGGTGCCCGCCCGCCTCGGCGAAGGCGATCACGCTCACCTCCACCCCGCCGAACACCGTCCCCACCAGCAGGAAGACCAGCACCAGCAGCAGCACGCCGGGCAGCGCCAAAACCCCGGCCAGACCGCCGCCGCCGGCGGTGCGCGGCGGCGGCTCGGTGCCCCGCTGCGCCGCCATGGCCAGGCTGCCGCCCATCGTCAGCGCCCCGGCGGCCAGCACCCCGCCCGCCGGATGCACCCCGGTGGCCAGCAGCGTCACCAGCATCGGACCGGTGATGAAGATGACCTCATCCAGCACCGACTCCAGCGAGAACGCGGTGTGCAGCCGCCCGTCGCCGTTTCGGTGCAGGACGTTGATCCAGCGGGCGCGCACCATCGCGCCCAGCCCCGGCGAGGTGACGCCGCCCAGCACCGCGGCGGGAAAGAGCGTCCAGGTGGGAAGGTCCAGCAGGGCGCACGCCACCAGCAGCGTCATGGCCACCCCGTTGGCCGGGCCCAGCGGCAGCAGCACCCGGCGCTGCCCATGGCGGTCCGCCAGCCGCCCCACCAGGGGCGAGGCCACGGCGAACGCCAGGGCGAAGACCGCCGACACCGAACCGGCGATACCGTACGATCCGGTAACCGCGGAGACAAGAAGGACAATGCCGATCCCCACCATGGACATCGACATCCGGCCGACGAAACCCGCCGCGACGAACACCCGCGCCCCGGGAACCTTCAGCAGGGCCAGGTACGGATTGGACACCGACGACCCCTCCAGTCCTCCCTGACCTGCGTCGCGGCGGCCACCCCGGCCCGCCCGGCGATGCGCGGCGCGGCGAGCGCGCCCTGTCCGAAACTACCGATCCGCCGGTGACCCCGGCGGCAGCGATCTCGTTGGGATTGGTTGTGGCTGCCTCCTCTCCACCGCCTGACCTCGGGGCCCGGACCGCCGGCCCGGCGGCCTCCTGGCGTCCGGACGAACCGTCCCCGGCACCGGGCACCGCGCACGGCGCCGGCGAGTCCCCGCGCAGAAGGCGCCCCCGGCCCGAAAAGAAGGCCCGGACGGTGACGCGGCCCCGCCCGGCCGCCCCTCCCCGGCGGCAGCGGCGGCGCCCGGTGGTGGCGCTGCTGGCGCTGGCCAGCGCGGCGACCCTCACCGCCGGGGTGCTCGCCGCGCTCGGCCTCGACCGGGACCGGGACACGGGCCGGGCCACCGCCGATCCCACCGCGCCCGCCCAGCGCTCCGGCACCGTCACCAACGTCGTCGACACCACCCAGCTCGCCCCGCTCAAACGGGTGGTGCCCCCCGACGTGCTGGTGGTGGGCGCCTCCTCGCTGACCGCCGCCGAGGTCCGCAAGGTGTCGCGGCTGCGCGGCGTGCAGGACGTGGCGCTGGTGGCCGGCGGCGCGGTGCAGCTGCAAAACCGCCTGGTCAACACCTTCGCGGTCGACCCCTCGACGTTCCGCTCCTGGACCCCGCCGGCCACCGCCCGCAAGACCGAGCTGTGGGAGGCGCTGGCCGCCGACAAGTTCGTCGCCTCCGACAAGGCGGTCCGCGAGCTGAAGCTTCACCAGGGGCTGCGGTACCCGGTCGTGGCCAAGACGATCCCCACCATGACGATGGGCGGCTCGGGGGATTTCGGGCTGCCCGGCATCGACATGCTGGTCAGCCGCAAGATGGGGGAGCAGCTGGGCCTCATCCCCAACCTGGCGCTGCTGGTCAACGCCCCCGGCGCCGACCCGGCCGCGCTCACCCGGGCGATGGACAGGATCTTCCGGGGCGGCGCCAAGGTGGTCAACCTCAACGAGCCCCAGTACCGGCAGGCCGTCAGCTACCTGGAGCTGTACCGGCGGGCCGCGACCACCTGCCCGGGGCTGTCGTGGACGGTGCTGGCCGCCATCGGCCAGGTCGAAAGCAACCACGGCCGCAACAACGGCCCCTCCAGCGCCGGCGCTCTGGGCCCCATGCAGTTCCTGCCGTCCACCTGGAAGGCCTACGGGGTGGACGGCGACGGGGACGGCAAGGCCGACATCATGAACCCCTACGACGCCATTCCCGCCGCCGCCAAGTACCTGTGCGCCCACGGCGCCGGGCGCGGCGGCCGGTCGCTGTACCAGGCGATCTACGCCTACAACCACGCCCACTGGTACGTGCAGAAAGTCCTCGCCCTGGCCAAGGCCTACGCCGCCCGCTACCGGTGAACCCTTTTCCACACGCGGCCCAAAGCACCGAGGACGGGAGCCCCGATGCTCTCCGGTGCCGCGGCCTTGCGGTCATGGCTGCGCCCCTGACCGCAAGGCCCCCGTCTCGACCTGCGGAGACGGCGTGTTGAAAAGGGTTCGGTGAAGGCGGTGATCTGAAGCACTCCCGGCGGCTGGTTGGATGGAGGGCATGACGTCCTACGACGCGCTGCTGCTCGTATCCTTCGGCGGACCGGAGGGGCCGCAGGACGTTATGCCGTTCCTGGAGAACGTCACGCGCGGCCGCAACGTCCCCCGGCGGCGGCTGGAAGAGGTGGCCGAGCACTACTACCACTTCGGCGGAGTGAGCCCGATCAACGACCACTGCCGGCGCCTGAAGGCCGCCATCGAGGCCGACTTCGCCGCCCACGGCCTGGACCTGCCGGTCTACTGGGGCAACCGGAACTGGACGCCCTACCTGACCGACACGGTCCGCCAGATGGCCGCCGACGGCGTGCGACGGGCCGCGGCGTTCGTCACCTCCGCCTACAGCGGCTACTCCAGCTGCGGGCAGTACCGGGACGACATCGCCCGGGCCCGCGAGCAGGTCCCCGGCGCCCCGGAGATCGACAAGCTGCGGGTCTACTACAACCACCCCGGCTTCGTGGAGCCGTTCGTCGAGGCCACCCGCGCCGCGCTGGACCGCCTGCCGGCCGGCCTGCGCCAGGCGGCGCACCTGGCGTTCACCGCCCACAGCGTCCCGCTGGCCCAGCCCGGGCGCGAACGCTACGCCGCCGAGCTGGCCGACATCACCGAGGTCGTCGCCGAACGGGCCGCCCCCGGGCACGAGCGGGCGCTGGTCTACCAGAGCCGCAGCGGCCCGCCCACCCAGCCGTGGCTGGAGCCCGACATCTGCGACCACCTGCGCAAGCTGCACGCCGCCAGAACCGAAGCGGTGGTGGTCGTGCCGATCGGGTTCGTCAGCGACCACATGGAGGTCAAATACGACCTCGACGTGGAGGCCGCCGCCGTGGCCGCCGAGCTGGGCCTGGCCTTCGAGCGCGCCGCCACGCCCGGCACCCACCCCGCCTATGTGGCGATGGTCCGCCAGCTGCTGACCGAACGCATGGCCGGCCCCGGCGCGGAACGGCCCGCGCTGGGCGCGCTGGGCGCGCGCCCCGACGACTGCCCGGAAGAGTGCTGCCGCGCCCGCCGCTGAACCCCGGCGGGGCGGTGCCGACCCCTGGAAAGGACCCATGAGCCTGCACGAGGAGCTGCTGGAGCTGGCGCTGGAGATCGCCGGCGAGACCGGCCGGATGCTGGTCGGCAAGCGGCCGGTGGAGGGACCGGCCGTGGTGCAGACCAAGTCCAGCCCCACCGACGTGGTCACCCAGATGGACCGGGCCGCCGAGCAGCTGATCGTCGAACGCATCCGCGCCGCCCGGCCCGCCGATGCGATCCTCGGTGAGGAAAGCGGCGCCAGCGCCGGCGGCAGCGCAGTCCGCTGGGTGGTCGACCCCATCGACGGCACCGTCAACTACCTGTACGACCTGCCCGACTGGAGCGTCAGCATCGCCGCCGAGATCGACGGGCGGACCGCCGTCGGCGTGGTGGAGGTCCCCCGCCGCGGGGAGACCTACCTGGCGGTCCGGGGCGGCGGCGCCCGGCTGCGCGACGCCGCCGGGGAACGCCCGCTGCGCTGCACCGCCGACGTCCCGCTGAACCGGGCGCTGGTGGCCACCGGGTTCGGCTATGAGTCACGGCGCCGCGCCCACCAGGCCCGGGTGCTGACCGGGGTGCTGCCGCACGTGCGCGACATCCGCCGCGGCGGGGCCTGCTCGGTGGACCTGTGCACGCTGGCGGCCGGACGGGTGGACGGCTACTACGAGCGCGGCGTCCAGCTGTGGGACATCGCCGCCGGGACGCTCATCGTGGAGGAGGCCGGCGGGCGGGTCGGCGGGCTGCACGGGGCGGCTCCGGGACCGGAGTTCGTCCTGGCGGCGGGCCCGGGAACGTTCGAGGCGCTGCACGACCTGCTGGCGCCGCTCGACCCCGCCCGGGACTGACCGGTCCGCCCCCTCGGGGAACGCGGCCGCCCGGACTCCGGAGGGCCGGCCGCCGAGCGCGCAGCGGCGGGTGTTGCGAAACTCACTCCATTTCGGGGGCGGGGGGAATGCCGATGTCGTGGTTGGCCGCAATCCGGCGGAGCTCTTCGATCTCGGCCTGCCGGATGTCGGCCAGGTAGGTGTCACCCTCGGCCTGCGCCCTGCGCAGCGACGCGTACGCGTCGGAAAGCCGCTGCTGGATCGTGCGTGACAACTCACCCATGGGGATTTTCCTCTCTACAGCGGCTGTTCCTTACCCAAACCGGCTTCCGCCGTAAACCTTTCGTTTGAATGGTGATACGCACCGTAGAGGACGCTCCGCCCACCCCGGAACAGGGGGCATGCTTACAGGGGGCTTACAGGCGCTATGGCATATCTGGGAACGCCGGTCCGGCGCACCGGCATGTGAGATCCGGATCTGAAGGGGGACGGATGCGTGTTCTCGTCGTCGAGGACGAGCGCGTGCTCGCCGACGCGATCGCCACGGGACTGCGCCGCCAGGCCCACGCCGTGGACGTCGCCTACGACGGTGCCGGTGCGCTGGAGCGGACCAGCGTCAACGAGTACGACGTGGTGGTCTTGGACCGCGACCTGCCCAAGGTCCACGGCGACGACGTCTGCCGCGACCTGGCCGGCCGGCGCTACCCGGCCCGGATCCTCATGCTGACCGCCGCCGGCGACCTGGAGGACCGGGTGGCGGGGCTGAACCTGGGCGCCGACGACTACCTGGCCAAGCCGTTCGCCTTCGCCGAGCTGGTGGCCCGGGTGCAGGCGCTGGGCCGGCGGGCCGCCCCGCCGCTGCCGCCCGTCCTGGAACGCGCCGGGATCACCCTCGACCCCGCCCGGCGGGAGGTGCACCGCGACGGCCGCCCGATCGAGCTGACCCGCAAGGAATTCGCGGTGCTGGAGGTGCTCATGCGGGCCGAGGGCGCCGTGGTCAGCTCTGAGCGGCTTTTGGAGAAGGCGTGGGATGAGCACATCGACCCGTTCACCAACGTGGTGCGGGTGACGATGATGACGCTGCGCAAGAAGCTCGGTGAACCGCAGGTGATCGAGACCGTCCCAGGGGTGGGGTACCGGCTTTGAGCGACATCGGCAAGGGCGATGCCAAGGGGGAGGCCCGCCGGCCCGGGTTCATCACCGGATCGACGACCCAGCCGATGACCGCGCCGCGGCCGGAGGGCCGGGGCGGCGCGTTCATGGCCGACCTGCGGGCGCTGCCCGGGCGGGTCAGCGTCCGGCTCCGGCTGACCCTGCTGTACGGGGTGCTGTTCCTGCTGGCCGGGTTGCTGCTGCTGTTCATCACGCACGTGCTGCTGGCGCAGGTGCTGGACTCGGTGTTCCCGCCGGGCCTGCAGGTCCACACCCCCGGCGGGCTGATCATCGAGACCGAGGTGCTCAAGTCCCGCGCCATGAAGGAGCTGTTCGGCCGCTCCATGCTGGTGCTGGCCGGGGTCGGGGTGATGGCCCTGGTGCTGGGCTACTTCGTGGCCGACCGGGCGCTGTCGCCGCTGCAGAAGGTCACCGCCACCGCCCGGCGGCTGTCGGAGAGCACCCTGCATGAGCGGATCGCGCTGGAGGGCCCGGCCGATGAGATCAAAGAGCTGGCCGACACCTTCGACGCGATGCTGGAGCGGCTGGGCAACGCCTTCGACGCCCAGCGCCGGTTCGTCGCCAACGCCTCCCACGAGCTGCGCACCCCGCTGGCCATCAACCGCACCCTGCTGGAGGTCGCGCTGGGCGACCCGGAGGCCTCGCCGGACCTGAAGGCGGTGGGCCGCACCCTGCTGGCCAACAACGCCCGCCACGAACGGCTGATCGAGGGCCTGCTGCTGCTGGCCCGCAGCGAACGCGAACTGACCACCCGCGTCCCGGTGGATTTGGCCGAGGTCGTCACGACCGTGCTGAAGACCTTGGGCGACGCCGCCGAGGAGGCGGGCATCACCGTGCACACCGAGCTGGCCTCCGGGACCACGTTGGGCGACCCGGTGCTGCTGGAGCACCTGGTCTCCAACCTGGTCGACAACGCCATCAAGCACAACACCGGCGAGGGCGGCCAGGTGTGGGTGCGGGCCGGGGTGCTGGACGGCAGCGCCGCCGTCCAGGTCGAGAACACCGGCCCGGTGGTGCCCGCCTACGAGGTGGACCAGTTGTTCGAACCGTTCCGGCGGCTGCAGCAGGACCGGGTGGAGTCGGCCAAGGGCTCCGGGCTGGGCCTGTCCATCGTCCGCTCGGTGGTGCGGGCGCACCGCGGCCACGTCTACGCCACCCCCCGTCCCGGCGGGGGCCTGGTGGTGACCGCCCGGATGCCCTTGGCGTCCTGACTTGCGTGCGCTACTTGGTCACCGTGCCGCTGGCCAGATAGGTCGCGTCGGTGATGTTCTCCCGCTCCTCGAAACGGAGAGTGCTGCTGTTGAGGTAGATGAAGGTGACGTAGCCGGACACGCACTCACCGGTGTAGATGTTGATCTTGTAGGTCGCCCTCCGCTCGGTGACGCCCGGCTGCAGGGTCAGCGTCCCCCGGCAGGTGTAGGTGGCCGACTCGTAGTAGACCAGCCCGGTGGTGCCGCCGCCCAGCAGGGTGAAGCGCACGTTCCAGGTCCGGTCCTGCGCGGGGGCCGACGGCTGGAAGCCCTTGCCCTCCCACACCCCGTTGAAGGCCAGCGGCAGCCGGGTGCCGGTCGTCGGGGACGGGGAGCGGGAGAAGGTCGGCGCGGCGGTCGGGTAGGCCGGCGGGTCGCCGTCTGCGTCGTCCTCACTGGCCGCCACCACGATCGCGAAGATCAGCAGGGCCAGCACCAGCACCACCGCGCACCCGACACCGGCGATCACCGGCCCGTTGGAGGAGGACTGCCGGGGCCGGTAGACCGGGGCGGCCGGCGGCGGGGCGGCGACCACCGGCTGCTGCATGGGCGCCGGCGTCATCGGCTGCGGCGGCGGGGTCATCGGGATCTGCCCGAAGCCGCCCTGGTGCACCGGGATCTGCGGCGGGGGCGTGACCGGCCCCTGCTGCAGCGGCATCGGCGGCGGGGTGATCGGCTGCGGCGGGGGCGTGGTCGGGCTCTGCGGGAAGGGGCCCTGCTGCAGCGGCGCCGGCGGTGTCATCGGCGGCGGGGTGTGCACCGGGGCCGGCGGCACCTCGGGCGGCGGCGCCATCCGGGCGGCGATCCGGGTGCCCTGGTCCAGCAGCTCCTCGCTGGCCGGGGCGGGAGTGGCCGGCGCCGCCCCCACATGGCCCAGCAGCTGCAGCAGCAGCTGCGCGGCCGCCGGGCGGGCGGCCGGGTCCTTCGACAGGCACCGGCCCACCAGGCCGCGCAGCGGCTCGGCCAGCGCCGACAGGTCCGGCTCCTCGTTGAGGATCCGGTTGATGATCACCGGCAGGGTCTCGGCCTCGAACGGCGACTGCCCGGTGGCGGCGAACACCATCGTGGCGCCCCAGGCGAAGATGTCCACCGCCGGCTGCAGCGGCGCCCCGGTCAGCTGCTCGGGGGCCAGATAGCCGGGGGTGCCGACCACCATGCCGGTGGCGGTGACCGCGCTTTCCTGGGAGTTGACGGTGCGGGCGATGCCGAAGTCGACCACGCGCGGGCCGTCGGAGGCCAGCAGCACGTTGTTGGGCTTGAAGTCCCGGTGGACGATGCCGGCCTCGTGGATGGCCGCCAGCGCGGTGACCGTGCCGATCGCCAGCCGCTCCAGCTCCACCGGCTCCAGCGGGCCGTTGTGGGCCACCACGTCGTGCAGCGACGGGCCGTCGATGAACTCGCTGACGATGAACGGCTGGTCGCCGGACACATCGGCCTGCAGCACCCGGGCGGTGCAGAACGGCGCGACCTTCTGCGCGGCCGCCACCTCGCGGGCGAAGCGGGCGCGGGCGGAGGGGTCGGCCGCCATCTGGGCGTGCAGCAGCTTGATGGCGACCTTCTCCCCGTCGGGTCCTTTGCCGAGATAGACGGCCCCCTGGCCGCCGGCACCGAGCCGCCCGATCACTTCATAGTTCCCCAGCCTGCGGGGATCCCCCGCCTCCAGGGGAGCGGCCTGCGGCATATGACCCTCCAGTGACCCCGTTCAAGCCCACGTCAGGCGGGCACGATATCGCGTTAGGTCAGACGTTTCACCGAACCGTCCGGTTCGACATCGGTGACGAGGGGAACGACCCGGGCGGTCCGGTGACCCGCACCGCAACCGGCGGGGCTGGCACGCACGGCGCCCGCCGTACCGATATGATCCCGCCGCCGCAGGGCGCCGGCGGCGGCTCGCACGGGTGTGGCGTCCTTCGGTGAAACCGTCCGGGTGGGCCTGGCGCCGGCGTTCCCACGACGGCTCCGCCGGACGGCCCGGCCTCGCGGGGAGCGCCGGAATGTGGCATACGGCACATCTGGGTGGGGCGATGGCGGTGACCGGTGTCACCAATGGTGATCGTCGCGCCTTGCGTGCCGGAGGTCACCACCCGTGACAGAATTTCCCGCCCGGATCGGGCACAACTGCGGCCTCCCGAGCGTTAGACCCGCGCGACGGGGCGCAAAGAATGACCGAGGGGGATGGAGATAGAAGATGGCAACCGACTACGACAGCCCACGCAAGACCGACGACGACCTCGGCGAGGACAGCCTGCAGGAGCTGCAGGCCCGGCGGGCCGACAAGGCCGCCAGCATCATCGACGAGGACCTGGACGCCGGTGAGGTGGCCGAGCTGCCCGGCGCCGACCTGTCCAACGAGGAGCTGACCTTCCGGGTGGTGCCGCGCCAGGCCGACGAGTTCACCTGCTCGCGCTGCTTCCTGGTGCACCACCGCAGCCAGCTCGCCGAGGAACGCAAGGGCCAGCCGGTCTGCCGCGAGTGCGCGGCCTGATCGGGGGCCGCGGTGTCCGGTGACGGCGTCGACGACCGAGCACAGGACCGCCGGGGTGATCTCGGTGTCCCGGCGTCGCAGGACGGCGGGCGGGACACCGAGATCGCCGCACTGGTCGGCAGGCTGACCGGCGCCGACGATCTCGACGCCGAGTCCCGTCGCTCGCTGCTGGCCCGGCTGGTGGGACTGCTGGCCGAACGGGCCCGCCGCACCGGGGCGGCCGGGCTGCGCGGCGGGCGCTGGCTGGCCGAGCTGCTGACGGAGATCGCCCCGCACCTGCCGGTGCGCGACGCCGCCACGCTCAGCGCCCACCACGGCCACCTCACCGGCGAACCCCTGGCCGACAGCCTGGTGCGGACGGCGATGGCCGCCACCACCGCGGTGGGGGCCGCCGGCGGGGCGCTGGCGGCCGTGCAGTTCACCGCGCCGCCGCTGCTGCTGACCGCGCCCGTCCAGCTGGCCGCCGAGACGCTGGTGATCGCGGCGATCGAGGTCAAGCTGATCGCCGAGCTGCACGCCGTCTACGGGGTGCAGCTGCACGGATCGCCCACCGCCCGGGCCGGCGCCTACCTGACCTCCTGGGCCCGGCGGCGCGGGATCGACCCGCTGAAGGGCGGGTCACTGGCCGACGCGCTCGGCACGGCCGCCAAGGCCGCGCTGCGCAAACGGCTGGTGCGCACCTTCGGCCGGACCATGACCACCATGGGGCCGCTGCTGGCCGGCGCCGCCGCGGGCGCCGCGCTCAACCGGGCCGCCACCAAACGCCTGGCCGAGACGATCCGCGCGGACCTGCGCCGGCAGACGGGCGTCCCTCTCGCCGTGCGGCTATGAACTGAACTCCAGCTCCTTGGCCACACTGTCCCGGCCGGCGAGCCACATTCCTATGGCCTCCCGGGTACCCCGCACCTGCCGTCCCCGCCCCACCGGGCGGTGACCGTCGGTGGGCACCAGCCGGTGGGTGAGCACCCGGCGGTTCATCCACAGACTCAGCTGCATCCCCTCCCGGAAGATCGCGGTGGCGACCGCGTCCGGCACCTGCCTGCGCAGCCCCAGCCCGCGCAGCACGTCCTGGTGGTGGACCCCCAGATCGCCCAGGGCCAGCGGCAGGGCGAGCCGGGCGGTCAGGCTCGGGTTGGCGGCCCAGTGCCGCGCCCACTCCATCAGCCGGCGGCGCGACATCATCCGCGCTCGCTCGGCCTGCGCCTGGTTGGCGGCGTGGATGCGCGTGCCGTACGGCAGGTACGAGCCCAGCAGGTAGTCGAAGCCGATGACGTGGCCGAGCACGTCCCGCGGCGCCCATCCGGCGCACAAGGTGGTGCCGGAGTCGAACTCCTCGTCCGACAGCCCCTCCAACGTCTCGATGAACCGGAAGCGCTCGGCGCGCAGTTCGTCGACGAGGGCGAAACGCATCGTGGCCGGTCCCTTCCTGATCGCGGGACCGACCACGATACCGGCAGTGCTGGACAGTCCATCCAATTAGGCCCGCCGCGCCTTGCGGCGCGGACCGCGTCAGGCGTCGTTCATGCCGAAGGACGCCGGCAGGCGGCCGTTGGCCTTGGCGTACTGGCGCGCCGCCGCCCGGGTGACCAGCAGCCGGGTCACCTCCATGCCGACGCCCGTGACCACGGCCCACCCCAGCGCCTCCGACAGGGCCACCTGAGGGGATTCGGGGTTGGTCGGCGGCTCCTTGCCGGTGGCCTTCTTCCAGGCGTACGTGAGCGCCTTGCGGGCCACGAACCCGCCCACGAAGGCCGCGGCACCGGCCACGGCCCGCCAGCCGAGGTCGCCCTTGTCTGCCATCGTCGTCATCTCCTCCGCTCTGCGGCCGAACGCAGTGAGGCTATCCGAGCACGGCCCCCTGAATTCGGCACGGGACGGCGTGGCACCCCAATAGCATTGGGCCCATGAACCGACAGCCACGTACCCCGACAGTCCCCGAAAAGCCCACTCTGGACGGCTTGGAGGACAAGTGGGTACGTCGCTGGGAGGACGACGGCACCTACCGCTTTGACCGCACCCGGCCACGGGAGGAGATCTTCGCGATCGACACCCCGCCGCCCACGGTCAGCGGCTCCCTGCACGTCGGCCACGTGTTCTCCTACACCCACACCGACACCATCGCCCGCTACCAGCGGATGCGGGGCCGCGCGGTGTTCTACCCGATGGGCTGGGACGACAACGGCCTGCCCACCGAGCGGCGGGTGCAGAACTACTTCGGCGTCCGCTGCGACCCGTCGCTGCCGTACGACCCCGACTTCGAACCGCCCGCCGAGCCCGACCCCAAAAAGCAGGTCCCCATCAGCCGCCGCAACTTCATCGAGCTGTGCGAGCGGCTGACCGCCATCGACGAGAAAGCCTTCGAGGATCTGTGGCGCCGGATCGGCCTGTCGGTCGACTGGAACCTGCTGTACACCACGATCGGCGACCGGGCGCGGGCGGTCGCGCAGCGGGCGTTCCTGCGCAATCTGGCGCGCGGGGAGGCCTACCTGGCCGAGGCGCCCACGCTGTGGGACGTCACCTTCCACACCGCCGTGGCCCAGGCCGAGCTGGAGGACCGCGACACCCCCGGCGCCTTCCACCGGCTGCGCTTCCACGCCGACGACCGCGTGGTGCTCATCGACACCACCCGCCCGGAACTGCTGCCGGCGTGCGTGGCGCTGGTGGCCCACCCCGACGACGAGCGGTACCGGGACCTGTTCGGGCGCACCGTGCGCACCCCGGTGTTCGGGGTGGAGGTCCCCGTGCTCGCCCACCGGCTGGCCGAGCCGGACAAGGGCACCGGCATCGCGATGATCTGCACCTTCGGTGATGTCACCGACGTGACCTGGTGGCGGGAGCTGAACCTGCCCACCCGGGCGGTCATCGGCCGGGACGGCCGGCTGGTCGCCGAGGCGCCGCCCGGGGTGCCCGCCGGGCCGTACGCCGAGCTGGCCGGCAAGACCGTGCACTCGGCCCGCGAGCGGATGGTGCAGTTGCTGCGCGAGTCCGGCGACCTGGACGGCGAGCCGCGCCCCATCGTCCGCCCGGTCAAGTACTACGAGAAGGGCTCCAAGCCCCTGGAGATCGTCACCACCCGCCAGTGGTACATCCGCAACGGCGGCCGGGACGCGGCGCTGCGCGAGCAGTTGCTGGCGCGCGGGCGCGAGCTGTCCTGGCACCCGCCCTACATGCGGGCCCGCTACGAGAACTGGGTGGAGGGCCTGAACGGCGACTGGCTGATCTCCCGCCAGCGGTTCTTCGGCGTGCCCTTCCCGGTGTGGTACCCGCTGGACTCCGACGGCGAGCCGCGCTACGACCGGCCGATCGTGCCGCCGGAGGAGATGCTGCCCATCGACCCCTCCTCCGATGTGCCGCCCGGCTACAGCGAGGACCAGCGCGGCAAGCCCGACGGCTTCATCGGCGACCCGGACGTCATGGACACCTGGGCCACCTCCTCGCTGACGCCGCAGGTCGCCGGCGGCTGGGAGAGCGACCCGGACCTGTTCGCCCGGGTCTTCCCCTACGACCTGCGGCCCCAGGGGCACGACATCATCCGCACCTGGCTGTTCTCCACGGTGCTGCGCTCCCACCTGGAGCACGACTCGCTGCCGTGGCGCAACGCCGCGCTGTCGGGGTGGATCCTCGACCCCGACCGCAAGAAGATGTCCAAGTCCAAGGGGAACGTGATCACCCCGATGGGGCTGCTGGTCGAGCACGGCAGCGACGCGGTCCGCTACTGGGCGGCCAGCGCCCGGCCCGGCACCGACACCGCTTTCGAGGTCAAGCAGATCAAGGTGGGCCGCCGGCTGGCCACCAAGATCCTCAACGCCTCCCGGTTCGTGCTCGGGCTGGGCGAGGTGGCGCCGGACGCGGCGATCACCGAGCCGGTGGACCTGTCCATGCTGGCCGCCCTGCGGGAGGTGGTCGCCGAGGCCACCGAGGCGTTCGACGGCTATGACCACGCCCGGGCGCTGGAGCGCACCGAGCGGTTCTTCTGGTACTTCTGCGACGACTACCTGGAGCTGGTCAAGCAGCGCGCTTACGGGGAGGGCGCCGGGGCCGACTCGGCCCGGGCGGCGCTGCGCACCGCGCTGTCGGTGCTGCTGCGGCTGTTCGCGCCGATCCTGCCGTTCGTGACCGAGGAGGTCTGGTCCTGGTGGCGGGACGGGTCGGTGCACCTGGCGTCCTGGCCCGAGGCCGCCGAGCTGCCCGCGGGCGGCGACCCGGCGCTGCTGGAGGTGACGGCCGAGGCGCTGCGGCAGGTCCGCAAGGCCAAGTCGCAGGCCAAGGTCTCCATGCGGGCCGAGGTGGCGCGGGCCGTGGTGCGCGGGCCGGGCACCGCGACGGTGCGCGCCGCCGCCGAGGACCTGCGCGCCGCCGGCAACGTCGCAGAGCTGGAGCTGGACGAGGCGGCCGCCGCCGAGGAGCTCACCGTGGCGGTCACGCTGGCCGCCGCGGTCTCGTAGCGGACTGCTGCGGCATGCGCGATAGGCCTTCGGCCCCGGCCTGCTCAGGCCGGGGCCGAAGGCTTCGCAGACCGGCAGGCCTAGGCGTTCGGCCAGGCGGGCACGGTGGTGCCGGGGCGAGCCCAGCGGCAGCCCGTCGGTCTTGGCCCGCTTGCAGCACAGGTACGCGTCGTGCTCGCAGGTGAAACCGATGCCGCCGTGCAGCGGCAGGCCGTCCTTGGCGGCCTGCTGGGAGTCCCGTTCCTCGGCGGCCGATAGGCCCTGTCCGCCGTACTCCTTGGGCCGGGTGGTGCCGGAGTGAGCGGCGTCGTGGAGCCGGGCCGTGAACGCCGTGGGGTCCTCCAGCCCGGGTGTTCGGGCAGGGTGGCCTCTTCCAGCCAGGCAGGCGCCCGGCGTCCGTACTCGTCGATGCCCGTCGCGGGTTCTCCCCCGGGGGGCGTCGGTGCAGGGCGGGGGGCTACGGCGCCGGACACGATGACCGAATCTAGTTCGGTTTCATCGGGTCCAAAGCGTCCACGGCCCATCAAGGGCGCCGAGCGGTCGTCGTCCGGCGCCTCAGGAGGCGGCCGGAAGCGGCCGGTGCAGCACGGCCCGCTCGGCGGCCGACCACGCCGTCGTCGCCAGCAGATAGATCCCGGCCGCCAGGGGGAGGAACAGCGCCGCCGCCACGGAGCCGAAGGGCAGCAGCCGCAGCAGGCCGCCGCCGGGTTGCCCCTTCGGCAGCGCGGCGGCCAGCCGGCGGGACGACACCCAGGCGACCAGTGCCAGCAGCGCCAGCAGGGCGTAGAAGGCCAGCGCCGGCCCGCTGAAGGGCGCGCTCACCACCACGCCGGCGAAGTTCTGGCCGAGCGGCGCGCCCAGCAGGCTCTGGGCCAGCAGCAGGTTCTCCCGCCCGCCCACGACCGCCGCGGTGAACAGCCGGTACATCAGGAAGAAGAACGGCGCCTGCGCCAGCGACGGCAGGCAGCCGGCGGCCGGGGAGACCCCCTCGGCCCGGTGCAGCGCCGCCAGCTCCCGCTGCAACCGCACCGGATCGTGGGCATACCGCCGCCGAAGCCCGGCGATCTGCGGCGCCAGCCGGGCCCTGGCACGCGCACCGCGCGCCGCCCGGATGCTCAGCGGCAGCAGCGACAGCCGCACCGCCATGGTGAACACCACGATCGCCGCCGCGGCGGCACCGCCGGGCACCAGCGGCGCCAGCGCCTGCGTCAGCGTCCAGACCAGGTCGTGGGCATGAGAGAGAACCGCATCGAAAACCGGCATCGAAAACCTTCCAGAGCAACGGGGACGTCGGGACCTCGGTCTTTCAAGGTCACGCCGACGGTGCTCTGGGCAGGGGACGGCCGGGCGCGGCCGGATCGCGCAGCCTCAGGAAGGCGGTGCGGGCGCTGCGGGCGCGCAGCGCGGTGTGCGCCCGGGCGGCCGGCGGCGGGCCGAAGCGCCCGGCACCGGCGGTGACCGCCACGGCCAGCAGGGCGGCGACCGTCAGCGCGGCCAGCGCCAGCAGCGGCGCCTGCCCGGCGGACGGCTCGAGCAGCGCCGGCAGCTGCAGCAGCACGGCGATCACGGACATGCCCTCTCCCCGCAACCCCGCTCCCAGGGGGTCCGCCGGGATGGACGCACGGCGGTGTGTGCGAGTTCCCACTCGCCGCCTTCTTTCACACCGGTTTTCATACGGGGCCGTGGGCCTGCCCATCCGGATAGGGTTGCCCTCTATGAAGCGTGTCGCCCCGCCGCCGCTTCCGCGGTGTGCTTGCACCCCCGGCGGACGCGGTGCTCGGTATGGTCATGTGGCCGCGCCGCGGCCATGTGTCCCGGGCGGCGCCCTGACCCGTGACCATGGATGAGCCCTTGACCGACCACAGAGTCCAACACCGACCCGGGGACGTCCCCGTGCTGATCCGGCGGCTCGACGACGGGCTGCCGCTGCCCTCCTACGCCCACCCGGGCGATGCGGGGGCCGATCTGTACGCCGCGATCGATGTGGAACTGGCCCCCGGGGAGCGGGCGGTGGTGCCCACCGGGATCGCCATCGCACTGCCGGACGGATACGCCGCCTTTGTTCACCCGCGATCCGGTTTGGGCGCTAAGTTTGGGGTCACGATCGTCAATGCGCCCGGTACGGTCGATGCCGGATACCGCGGCGAGATCAAGGTGACATTGCTGAACACCGACCTCCGCCGTCCGGTCCGGCTGCGGCGCGGTGACCGGATCGCCCAGCTGGTCGTCCAACGGGTCGAGCGAGCGGTCTTCCACGAGGTCTCCGCGCTCCCCGGATCGGTACGCGGCGACAACGGCTTCGGCTCCACCGGTGGACTGCCGGCGGCGTCACCGGAGGCGGGGCACAACTAGGCTGAGCGCGCTACGCAGCGGTCAGATCGAGCACAGTGAAGAAGGAGCGTGAGTCGTGCCTATTCGACGTCGTCGCCGCAACGAGGCACCCGACAGGAACCTCGGATCGGCCGGCGAGCAGGCGGACGCCGTCGAGACGGGCGATGCCCCCGCCGGTGGGGCGGACGAAGCCACCGGCCCCTGGGACGCCGGCGACTCCTACCCGGAGCTGGAGCGGCTGGACTTCGGCTCCCTGCTGGTCCCGGTCGGCCCCGGCCTGGGCTTCCAGGTGAACTTCGAGGCCACCGAGGTGGACGCCGAGGGCAACCCCGTCAACGGGCGGCCGGTGTCGGTGCTGGTGCAGCACGCCGAGAGCATCCTGCAGGTTCAGGCGTTCGCCGCGCCCAAGCGCAGCGGCATCTGGGACGACCTGCGCCGGGAGACCGCCACGGAGATCACCGAGCAGGCCGGCGGGCAGGTGGAGGAACGCGACGGTCCCTTCGGCACCGAGCTGTGGGCGATGGTCCCCGCCCAGCTCACCGAGGAGATGCTCAACGAGATGCCGCCGGAGGTGCGCGAGCAGATCCCCCAGGAAGTGATCGAGCAGGGCTACGCCTGGCAGCCGATCCGCTTCATCGGGGTGGACGGCCCGCGCTGGTTCCTGCGGGGCGTGGTGCAGGGCGCCGCCATCGAGGACGAGGAGCAGTGGCAGGTCCTCGAGGACGTCTTCCGCAACATCGTGGTGATCCGGGGCGAGCAGCCGATGCCGCCGCGCGAGCTGCTGCCGCTGACGCTGCCCAAGGAGTTCACCGAGGCCGCCCAGGCCGCGGCCGAGCAGTCCCAGCAGCCCGAGCAGGCCGACGACACCTTCAACCCCTTCGAGCGCGGCCCGGAGATCACCGAGGTCCGCTGAAAGGCCCGCGTCCCCGTCGTGGCCCCGGCCATGGCGGGGAGGCGGCGCCTTGCGGGGCCGGGCGGGCTCAGCACGCCGGCAGCAGCCGCCCCAGCAGGTCGGCCACCGAGATCACGCCGATCATCGGCGGCCTGGGGCCGTTCTTGGACTCCACCACGGCCACCAGCGGGCTGTGCGCCTGGGCCATCAGCGTCGCGACCTCCAGGACGTTGGCGTCGCCGGTCACCATCGGCGGCCGCCGCGGCTCCGGCGGCAGCAGGTCCCGCAGGCTGCGGCCGCGCATCCGCTCGCACATCCGGTCGGCCTGCCGCTCGGAGTACACCCGTGCCAGCGCCGGGTCCTCCCGGACGTAAGGCGGGATCGCGAACCACAGGATCTGGGAGGTGGGCAGGATCGCCAGCGGGTGCTGCAGGTCGTCCAGGACGATCAGCCCCGGCAGCCGCTGTTCGATCACCAGCCGGGCCACGCTCAGGGCCTCGCTGTCGGGATCGATGTGGGGATAGGGTCTGGCCAGTTCACGTGCGAGCATTCCTCGACGCTACTTCCTGTGCTCGGGCCGTGACGATGCGGCGACCCGATCCGTCCCGGCCGTTTGAGGCCGGCGGACGGGTCGCAGGCGGCTCATTCCTGACCTACCTCCGATCCGCCGCCGGCTCACCTCGGATTCCCTCAGATGCACCGGTTCGCCCGCTCTTGTGGTGCTCTAGCCTGTGATCCATGGACAAGGTGCAGGCAGGGACGGCCGTGGGAACGGACGGTGCACCACCCCCTTCCCGGGGGCGGGGACTGCGCAGGTTCCTGCGCCGCCTGACCGCGGACCGGGACGAACTGGAGGCCGAGGAGCTGCGGGCCGGCACCGGCCAGGAAGGCGCCACCCCCATCGCCGAATGCGCCGAGCGCACCCGGGTCCGTGTGGCCGGTACGCTACGGACCGTGACTTTGCGACCGCGAGGCGGAGCCCCGGCACTGGAGGCCGAGCTGTATGACGGAACCGACGTGATCAGCCTGGTCTGGCTGGGCCGCCGTAAGATCGCCGGAATCGAGCCCGGCCGCCGGCTGCGGGCCGAGGGACTGGTCAGCACCCAGGACGGCCGCAAGACCATGTTCAACCCTCGCTATGAGCTGCGGGGGGACGCGTGAGCGAGACCGAGGCCAAACCCGCCGGGCCGGGCGGAGAGCGCCCGGTCACCTACGACACGGTCGAGGCCGCGGTGCGCGCCCAGCTGGCCAAGGCGCTGGGCGGCGTGCGGGGCATGCTCGAGGCCGCCGTCCCCACCATCGCCTTCACCGTCACCTACGTGCTCACCCACCAGGTGCGGACCGCCGTCATCGCCGGGGTGGCCTCGGCGGTGCTGCTGCTGCTGGTGCGGCTGGCACAGCGCTCCACACCCCAGTTCGTGCTCAACAGCCTGGTGGGCATCGGCATCGCGGCGTTCTTCGCGCTGCGCTCGGGCCGGGCCGAGGACGCCTTCCTGCCCGGCATCCTCTACAACGCCGCCTACGCGGTCGGCATGATCTTCTCGGTGCTGGTGCGCTGGCCGGTGGTGGGCTTCATCATCGGCTCGGTCACCGGGGACCCCACCGCCTGGCGGTCCGACCCGGGCATCGTGAAACTGTGCTCGCGGCTGACCTGGATCCTGGTCGTGCCGTGCCTGGTGCGGGTGGCGGTGCAGTACCCGCTGTACCTGGCCGGGCAGGTCGGCTGGCTGGGCGCCACCAAGATCTTCATGGGCTGGCCGCTGCAGGTCGCCGCGCTGGCCGCCATGGTCTGGGTGCTGGCGCGGGGCCGCACCCCCCTGCAGGGCTCTCCCGCCACCTGACCCCTCGGCCCGCCCCCGACCCGCACAACCCATGAAACCGCACCCGTGGCGACGCATGTCGCCTGCCGCCAGGCTGCTGGCCCGCTTCCAGCACCCCGCGCAGATCGTCGCGGTGGCCTTCGCCGCCGCCATCGCGGTGGGCACCACGCTGCTGGCCCTGCCGGTGGCCACCGCGCCGGGGGAGTCCACCGGCGCGCTGACCGCCCTGTTCACCGCCACCACGGCGGTGTGCATCACCGGGCTGGCCACCGTGGACACCGCCTCCCACTGGTCGCCGTTCGGCCAGGTGGTGATCTTGGTGCTGATGCAGGCCGGCGGGCTGGGCATCATGACGCTGGCGACGTTGTTCGCCCTGCTGGTCTCCGGGCGGCTGGGACTGCGCGCCCGGATGCTGGCGCAGGCGGAGACCAAGGCCCTGCAGGGCACCGGCCTGCGCCGGGTGGTGCGCAACATCGTGCTGTTCAGCCTGTGCTCGGAGGCCGTGGTGGCCGCGGTGCTGGGGCTGCGGCTGGCTCTCGCCTACGACGAGCCGGCCGCCCGGGCCGCCTATCTCGGGATCTTCCACGCCGTCTCGGCGTTCAACAACGGCGGGCTGGCGCTGTGGCCGGACAGCATGATGCGCTTCGTCGCCGACCCGTGGGTGCTGCTGCCGGTGGCGCTGGCGGTGGTGCTGGGCGGGCTGGGTTTTCCGGTGGTGTTCGAGCTGGTCCGCGCCTGGCGGCGGCCCAAGACCTGGACGGTGCTGACCCGCATCACCCTCGGGGTGAGCGCGGCGCTGCTGGCCGGCGGCACGCTGCTGTTCACGATCGTCGAATGGCACAACCCCCGCACCCTGGGGCCGCTGCCCGACCAGACCAAGTTCCTGGCGGGCTTCTTCACCGCCGTGATGCCCCGCTCCGGCGGGCTGAACGCCATCGACATCTCCCAGATGCGCCCGGAGAGCTGGCTGGCCACCGACATCCTGATGTTCATCGGCGCCGGCAGCGCCGGCACCGGCGGCGGCATCAAGGTCACCACCTTCGGGCTGCTGGCCTTTGTGATGTGGGCCGAGCTGCGCGGGGAGGACCGGGTCAACGTCGGGCACCGCCGGCTGGCCGGCCCGGTGCAGCGGCAGGCGCTGACCATCGCGCTGCTGAGCGTGGGACTGGTCGCACTGGGCACCTTCGTCCTGCTGTCCCTGGTGCCCTATGCGCTGGACCGGGTGCTGCTGGAGGTGGTCTCGGCGTTCGGCACGGTGGGCCTGAGCACCGGCATCACCCCCCACCTGCCGCCGGGCGGGCAGCTGCTGCTGGTGGCGCTGATGTTCGTGGGCCGGGTCGGCCCGCTGACCGTCTTCTCGGCGCTGGCGCTGCGCGAACGCACCCGGCGCTATGAACTTCCAGAGGAGCGACCCATCGTTGGCTGACAGAGGAAACGATCCCGTGGTGGTGATCGGGCTGGGCCGGTTCGGCAGCTCGCTGGCGCTGGAACTGGTCCGGCTGGGCACCGAGGTGCTGGCCATCGACAACCGGCCCAAGGTGGTGCAGGCGCTGGCCGGGCAGATCACCCAGATCGCCACCGCCGACTCCACCGACATCGAGGCGCTGCGGCAGCTGGGGGTGCCGGAGTTCTACCGGGCCGTGGTGGCCATCGGCAGCGACATCGAGGCCAGCATCCTGACCACCTCGCTGCTGGTGGAGCTGGAGGTCGAGGACATCTGGGCCAAGGCCATCAGCCGCCAGCACGGCCGGATCCTGGAGCGCATCGGCGCCACCCATGTGGTGCTGCCCGAGCACGACATGGGCGAGCGCGTGGCCCACATGGTCAGCGGCCGGATGCTCGACTATGTGGCGGTGGACGAGAACTTCGCGCTGGTCAAGACCCGCCCGCCCCGGGAGCTGGTGGGCCGGCCGCTGGGGGAGACCGGGCTGCGCCGCAAGTACGGGGTGACCGTGGTGTCGGTCAAGAGCGAAGGGGAGGAGTTCACCTACGCCACGCCCGACACCGTGCTGCAGTACGGCGATGTGATCATCGTCGCCGGGCCCATCGCCAAGGTGGAGCGCTTTTCAGAACTGGTGTGAGCCGGCCCCGGCCGCCCGCCTGCGGCGGCCGGGGCCCTCAGCGGGACGACAGCAGCTCGGCCAGCTCGTCCTCCACGTCCTGCCCGGCCACGAACAGCAGTTCATCGCCCGGCTCCAGGGTGTCGTCGGGCGCCGGCACCAGCACCCGGCCCTCCCGCAGGATCGCCACCAGCGCGGTGTCGCGCGGCCAGGTCACCGAGCCGACCCGGCGGCCGCCCAGCGGGGCGTCCTCCGGCAGCGTCAGCTCCACCAAGTTGGCCTCCCCCTGCCGGAAGGTCATCAGGCGGACCAGGTCCCCGACGCTGACCGCCTCCTCCACCAGGGCCGACAGCAGCCGCGGGGTGGACACCGCCACATCCACCCCCCACGACTCGTTGAACAGCCACTCGTTCTTGGGGTGGTTGATGCGGGCCACCACCCGGGGCACCCCGTACTCGGTCTTGGCCAGCAGCGACACCACCAGATTGACCTTGTCGTCCCCGGAGGAGGCCACCACCACCTGGCAGCGCTCCAGCGCCGCGTCGTCCAGCGAGGCGATCTCGCAGGCGTCGGCCAGCAGCCACTCGGCGCGCGGCACCATCTCCACCTTGATGGCCTTGGGGTCCTTGTCGATCAGCAGCACCTCGTGGCCGTTGGCCAGCAGCTCCTGGGCGATCGAGCGGCCCACCGCCCCCGCTCCGGCGATCGCCACCCTCATCTGAAGTCTCCTTCCGGACGCCGTGCCGCCGCCTTGCTGAGCCGTTCGAGGTCATCGGACCGTGCCATCACGTGCACGATGTCGCCGTCCTGGATCACCGTCTCGGCGTCCGGCACGATCGACTCCCCCATGCGGGACAGGAAGGCCACCCGGGTGCGCACCGCCTCCTCGAAAGTGGTCACCTTGGTGCCCACCCAGGAGGGGTCGATGCCCAGCTCGGCCAAGATGACCTCGCCGTTGGGGTCGCGCCACAGCGGCATCGCCCCGTCCGGCAGCAGCCGCCGCAGGATCTGGTCGGCGGTCCACCGCACGGTCGCCACCGTGGGGATGCCCAGCCGCTGGTAGACCTCGGCCCGCCGGGGGTCGTAGATGCGCGCCACCACGTTCTCCACGCCGAAGGTCTCCCGGGCCACCCGCGCGGAGATGATGTTGGAGTTGTCGCCGCTGCTGACGGCCACGAACGCGGAGGCGTGCTCGATGCCGGCCTCCTGCAGGACGTCCCGGTCGAACCCGACCCCGGTCACCCGGCGGCCCCGGAACCCGCCGCGCAGCCGGCGGAACGCCTCCGGGCTCTGGTCGATGATCGCCACCGAATGGCCCTTGTCCTCCAGGATGTGAGCGAGCGTCGAGCCGACCCGCCCGCACCCCATGATCACGATATGCACGGCCGTCCTCTCCCGGCACCGTCAAGATCACACTTCTTCGCCGATCCCGACGGGTTGAAACCTACACATCAGGCGCACACAGTCATACCCCGCCCCGCCGCCCGGCAGCCAACGGCGCCGCGCCGGCGGGCCGACCGGGCGGCGCTCGCCAGGGACTAGGCTCTGCACTCGTGTCGAAGGTTCCGGACCTGGTCAAGCGGGTCCTGGTGGGACGGGCGCTGCGCAGTGCGCAGCTGCGCGAGGAACTGCTCCCCAAACGCATCGCGTTGCCGATCTTCGCCAGCGACCCGCTGTCCTCGGTGGCCTACGCGCCGCAGGAACTGCTGATGATGCTGGCGCTGGCGGGCGCGTCCTTTTACGCCTACGGCCCCTGGGTCGCGCTGGCCATCGCGGCGCTGATGGCCGTGGTCGTCGCCTCCTACCGGCAGAACGTGCGCGCCTATCCCAGCGGCGGCGGCGACTATGAGGTCGCCAAGACCAATCTGGGCTCCACCGCGGGGCTGACGGTGGCCAGCGCGCTGCTGGTGGACTACGTGCTGACGGTGGCGGTGTCGGTCTCCTCCGGGGTGGAGAACGCCGGCTCGGCCTTCCCCTTCATCACCGAGCACAAGGTCGCCGCGGCGCTGATCATCATCGCCCTGCTCACCGTGATGAACCTGCGCGGGGTCCGCGAGGCCGGCACCCTGTTCGCCCTGCCCACCTACGCCTTCGTGGCGGGCGTGCTGGGGATGATCGCCGTCGGGCTGTTCCGGCTGCAGGTCGCCGGGGACGAGCTGCGCGCCCCCACCGCCGATCTGGAGATCAGGGCCGAGCAGACCGAGCTGGCCGGCCTTGCGATGCTGTTTTTGCTGCTGCGGGCCTTCTCCTCCGGCTGTGCGGCACTGACCGGGGTGGAGGCCATCAGCAACGGCGTGCCGGCCTTCCGCAAGCCCAAGAGCCGCAACGCCGCCACCACGCTGCTGATGATGGGGCTGATCGCGATCACCATGTTCGGCGGGGTGATCGCGCTGGCGCTGGCCTCGCAGGTGCGGGTGGCCGAGCATCCCGCCGAGGACCTGCTGCGCGACGGCCGCCCGGTGGGGGAGGACTACGTCCAGGAGCCGGTCCTCGCTCAGGTCGCCGCGGCGGTGTTCGGCCACGGCTCGGTGCCGTTCCTGTACATCGCCGTCGTCACCGCGCTGACCCTGTTCCTGGCGGCCAACACCGCCTACAACGGCTTCCCCGTGCTGGGGTCGATCCTGGCCCGCGACGGCTACATGCCCCGCCAGCTGCACACCCGCGGCGACCGGCTGGCCTTCAGCAACGGCATCCTCACCCTGGCCGCGATGGCCGCGCTGCTGGTCTACGCCTTCCGGGCCGAGGTGACCAAGCTGATCCAGCTTTACATCGTCGGGGTGTTCGTCTCCTTCACCCTCGGCCAGATCGGCATGGTCCGGCACTGGAACCGGCTGCTGCGCACCGAGACCGACCTGCGCGAGCGCGCCCGCATGCACCGCAGCCGGATGATCAACGCCGTGGGCGGCACGGTCACCGGCGTCGTGCTGGTGATCGTGCTGATCACCAAGTTCACCCACGGCGCCTGGATCGTGTGCATCGCCATACCGGCGCTGTTCGCGCTGATGAAGGGCATCCGGCGGCACTACGACACGGTGGCCCGGGAGCTGGCGCCCACCGGGGAGGACGTGGCGCTGCCGGCCCGCAACCACGCCATCGTGCTGGTGTCCAAGCTGCACAAGCCGACGCTGCGGGCGCTGGCCTATGCGCGGGCCACCCGCCCCTCCACCCTGGAGGCGGTCACCGTGGCGGTCGATCCGGCCGAGGTCGCCAGGCTGCGCGAGGAGTGGGAGGCGCTGGACCTGCCGGTGCCGCTGAAGATCCTGGACTCCCCCTACCGGGAGGTCACCCGGCCGGTGCTGGATTACGTGCGCAAGGTGCGGCGGCGCAGCCCCCGCGATGTGGTGACGGTGTTCGTGCCCGAGTACGTGGTCGGCCACTGGTGGGAGAACCTGCTGCACAACCAGAGCGCGCTGCGCATGAAGACCCGGCTGCTGTTCGTGCCCGGGGTGATGGTCACCAGCGTGCCCTGGCAGCTGGCCTCCTCCGACCGGCTGCGCAAACGCCGCGAGCGGGCCGCCTCCGGCGGGGTGCGCCGCCCGTACGCGGGAACCCCGGAGGCGGATCGCACCCGCGCCGGTGGCGGTATCGTGTCGGGACGTGACTGATCTCCGCCTCGACTCTGCGGTCCCGGACGTTCTCGAACTCGACATCGAGGCGGTGGCCAACGGCGGCTGGTGCGTGGCCCGCCACGAGGGACGGGTGGTGTTCGTCCGGCACACCCTGCCCGGGGAGCGGGTCAAGGCCAAGGTGACCGAGCGCACCCGCAAGTTCCTGCGCGCCGATGCGGTGGAGATCCTGCGGGCCTCCCCGGACCGGGTGGACCCGCCCTGCCCGTTCGCCGGTCCCGGCCGCTGCGGCGGCTGCGACTGGCAGCACGTGGCGCTGCCCGCCCAGCGCCGGCTCAAGGCCGAGGTGATCTCCGAGCAGCTGGCCCGCCTGGCCGGGATCGAGCGCGCCGTGGTGGTCGAAGAGGTCCCCGACCCGCACACAGGCCGGGACGGCGCGGCCGGGCGCGGAGACGGCCTGGGCTGGCGGACGCGCGTGCAGTTCGCCGTCCGCGACGACGGGGTGGTGGGGCTGCGCCGGCACCGCTCCCACCAGATCGAGCCGATCGACGAGTGCCTGATCGCCCACCCCGGGGTGGAGGCGATCGGCATCGAGCGCAAACGCTGGCCGGGCGCGGCGGGCGTGGAGGGCGTCGTGTCGGCCGGCACCGGCGACCGGGTGGTGGCGCTGCGCGAGCGGGCGGCCCGCTCCCGCGGCGGCCGGCACTCGGCGAAGGTGCCCCGGCTGGACGTCCCGGTGCGGCTGCTGCGCGGCCGCCAGACGCCGGGCGGGCGCGTCCCGTATGTGCGGGAGGTGGCGGCGGGAAGGCTGTGGCAGGTCAGCGGCAGCGGGTTCTGGCAGGTCCACCCGGGGGCGGCCCAGACGCTGGCCGACGCGGTGCTGGCCGCGCTGGAACCCCGGCCGGGCGAGATCGCGCTGGATCTGTACTGCGGGGTGGGGCTGTTCGCCGGGGTGCTGGGCGAGCGGGTGGGGCCCGAGGGCCTGGTGGTCGGGGTCGAGGCCGATCCCCAGGCGGTCCGGGACGCCCGGTTCAACCTGCGGGATCTGCCGCATGTCTCGATCGAGCGGGGCCGGGTCGAGGAGGTCATCGCCGAGCTGGAGTTCGGCCGCTCCCGCCCCGGCGGCGCCCGCGAGGAGGGGGTGCGGGCCGATGTGGTGGTGCTGGACCCGCCGCGCACCGGGGCCGGCCGCCGGGTGGTGGAGCGCATCGCCGAACTGGCCGGACGCAAGATCGCCTATGTCTCCTGCGACACCGCCACGCTGGCCCGCGACCTGGCCTACTTCGGGGAGCGCGGGTGGCGGCTGCAGTCGCTGCGCGCCTTCGACGCCTTCCCCATGACCCACCACGTGGAGCTGTTGGCGACCTTGGTTCCCGCTTGATCCGAAGGCCCGGTCAGTCCACCAGGGCCATGGCGGCGGTCACCACCACCGAGGCGGCGGTCACCAGCAGGCTCAGCAGGGCGATCGTATGGCGGAACCGGGCGTCCAGCTGGGCTCGGGTGACCTGGTCGCGTTCGGCCGCGTTGAGCCGTTCGTTGAGCTCATCCAGCAGCCTGGCGTGCTCGTCCACCCGGCGGGCCTGGTGGTCGTGCAGGTGCTGCAGCAGTGCGAGCTGCCCCTCGACGTTGGCCATGCCCACTTCGAGGCCGCGGCGCAGTTCGGATATCGCCAGTTCGACGGCTTGTCCGTTCATGGTGACCCCCTGTCGTCCCGCATGCCGACGGTCCCGGGAAGGAGGGCTTGACCGTCGGTTACCGGTAAGTATTGCCAACTGAACCAGAAATAACCAGAAATCTTCGTCGATCCCTCTGGGGTTGATGAGGACGGGGAGACCGGTGGGAACGCACCGGAGGGGAAGAAAAGCTTTCAAGCTCATTTACTAGATGTTCCTGACTTGTTCCGGCATGCTGATCACATGGCTGGGCAGGTTGATCGGGAACGCGTCGCCAAGTACGTGGTCGCCCGGCGCGGCTCGCTCGGACTGACGCAAGAGCAGCTCGCCGAGCGCGCCGGAGTGACCGTGAAGACGATCTACAACCTGGAGTCCGGTGGCCGCTGGCCGCAGGCGCGCACCCGGGGGGCGATCGAGGCCGCGCTGCGCTGGCGTCCCGGCGACCTGGTGCGGATCGGCGAGGGACAGGAGCCCTCGGTGATCCCGGAGGAGGCGGCCGAGCCCGATCTGGACACCGTCGTGCGCGAGTTGCGGGAGCTGGAGGCCTACTTCGCCGACCTGCGGGCCGACTCCGGCGAGCGCCGCCGGATGGCGCTGGCCTTTCTGCGCGCTCTCTACGGGGAGGCCGGCAGGCCCCCCTCCGACCCTCCCCCGGGCCGTTCCGAGTGACCGCCTTGACGATCCGCCGTCACTCCGGGTCATGCGCGGCTAACCCGCAGGTCAGAGTTTGCACAACGGAACGTTGCCGGATCTGACTGATAGTTACAGTCTTTGACAAGGAGGAGGACTTTCAGTATCGCCGCTCGTCAACGCCCTCGTCCGCAAAGGAGGTGCCCGCATGCGCTCCACCGGATCGTTGCCGCGGCGCCGTCACCTGGCGGGAGTTTCCCTGGTCGCCGCGGTTGCGGGCGGGGCGGCCGCGGCGGCGGGCGGGGCCGATGCCGTCCCCATCGCGCTGGCGGCCGCGCTGGCCGGCGCGCTCGTTTCGTTCGCGGTGGGCGTCGCGCTGGTGCTGCACGACATCCGCGACCAGCAGCGCCGGATCATCGACCAGCTGGAGACGCAGGCCAGGCTGCTGCACCGCGCCGCCCGGCTGGCGGGCGGGCTGACCGAGGAGCGGCCGGGAGCCGACTGACGGCCGCCTACCCCCGCGGCTCGGCCTCGCCGCCCGCGGGAAGCGTGATGCGGATCTTGGACTGCTTGTGGCCGGTCTTGCGCCAGTCGTCCATCGGCCGGGCCACCAGCCCGTAGGACTCGGCGAGGTCGATCAGCGTCTGCCTGCGGTAGTAGAAGTCCTCCCGCAGCACGTGGTGCTCTTCGCCCTCGGTCTCGTTGTAGGTGAAGTCGAAGAAACCGCCGGGCGCCAGCAGCCGGCCGACATGGGCCAGGCACTCGTCGATCACCTCGATCGGGCTGTGGGAGAACACGCTGTGGGCGTGGATCACCGTGAAGTGACCCGACGGCAGGAAGTCCAGCCGCAGGTCCTGCACCGGGGTCAGGTGCGGAAGCTTGTGCTGCAGCTCGTAGCGGATGATGGTGTCCTGGGCGGAGAACAGGATGTCGGGGGAGATGTCGACCCCGTAGTAGTTGCCGGTCTCCAGGTACTGAATGAAGCGCCAGCCGGCCCGCAGATTGCCGCAGCCGATCTCCAGCATCCGGTCCTGCGGGCGCAGCCCGTGGTCGGCCAGGTAGTCGAACTGCATCTGCCCCAGCGCCAGCCACCGCTCATGGGTGGGGGTGCCGACCGCGCCGTCGGGGTTGCGGGCGGTGTCGGAACGCATCACCGCCCGGTAGTAGCTCACATGATCCCTGGTGCGCAGGCGCAGCCACGTGTCACGGGCCAGGCGGCGCGCATAGGGGAGGACCAGCCGGGGGTTGGAAGCGGCGTAGCGGAGCTTGTAGGACAGGCGGGCGCGGTTGCGAGTCGTCATAGGCCAAAGTGAAGACCGGCCCACTCCCACCTCGCACCGCATTAGGTAATCAAATGGCTACCACATGTAAATAACTTTGGTCTCGGCGCCGGCGGCCACGGACCGTCCCGCCGCCCCGCCGCCTCCCGGGAACCCGCCCGCCGCCCGGTCTCGGCGCCCGTCTGGGCACGGTAAAGGGAAGGGCGTACCGGCGTCCGCCGGTGCGTTTTTCAGCAGCCGCTCTTTCGCAGCAATATGGACGGATGCGACTGCGGATCTTCACCGAGCCCCAGCAGGGGGCCAGCTACGACACGCTGCTGCGGGTCGCCAAGGCGGCCGAGGATCTGGGCTTCGACGCCTTCTTCCGCTCCGACCACTACCTGAAGATGGGCGATGTGTCCGGAGAGCCCGGACCCACCGACGCCTGGATCACCCTGGCCGCGTTGGCCCGCGAGACCAGCCGCATCCGGCTCGGCACGCTGATGACCGCCGCCACCTTCCGCCACCCCGGGCCGCTGGCGATCTCGGTGGCGCAGGTGGACCAGATGAGCGGCGGCCGGGTCGAGTTCGGCATCGGCACCGGCTGGTACACCGCCGAGCACACCGCCTACGGCATCCCCTTCCCCAGCCTGCGCGAGCGGTTCGAACGGCTGGAGGAGCAGCTGGAGATCATCACCGGGCTGTGGCGCACCCCGCCTGGGCAGACCTACTCCTTCGAGGGCGCCCACTACCGGCTGGTGGACTCTCCGGCGCTGCCCAAGCCCGTCCAGCCCGGCGGCCCGCCAGTGCTCATCGGCGGGGTCGGCGCCAAGCGCACCCCCCGCCTGGCGGCGCGCTTCGCCCACGAGTACAACGTGCCGTTCAACCGGCCGGAGGAGACCCGGCAGGCCTTCGAGCGGGTCCGCGCGGCCTGCGAGCAGGCCGGCCGCACCGAGCCGATGGTGTACTCGGCGGCCCAGGTGATCTGCTGCGGCCGGAACGAGGCCGAGGTCGCCCGGCGCGCCCAGGCCATCGGCCGCGAGGTCGATGAGCTGCGCGAGAACGGCCTGGCCGGCACCCCCGGCGAGGTGCTCGACAAGCTCGGCCGCTTCGCCGAGTTCGGCACCGAGTGCGTCTACCTGCAGGTGCTGGACCTGTCCGACCTGGACCACCTGGAGCTGCTGGCCGGCGAGGTGCTCGCCAAGCTGTAAGCCGCACGGTCGGCGGTGCGCCGCGGGGACGGTCCCGGGGCCGTCCCCGCGGCGGGCGAAGCGACGGCCTGCGGCCCACTCCCCTAAAGGGAGCCGAACCTGCGGGCGAAGGCCGCGTGGCGGGGCGCGCCCGGGGCGGTGTCCCAGACCGCGAAGACCACGTGCGCGAAGCGGCCGGCGAACGGGCCGCCGTCCAGCAGCAGGCCGGCGAACGTCTCGGCGACCTGGGCCGGGTCGTTGCCGAACACCCCGCAGCCCCAGGCGCCCAGCACCAGCCGCCGGTGGCCGTGGTGGCGGGCCGCGGCCAGCACCTTGGCGGCCCGCCCGCGCAGCACCCGCCCGATCTCCTCCACCGTCCGCAGGTCGCCGATCGCGCGGCGGTTGGGCGCGGGCGAGGTGAGGAACGCCACCCGGTACGGCTCCTCCAGCAGACGCCCGGCGTCGTCGCGGAAGACCGGAACCCCCGGCGAGTAGATCAGGTGGTCGCTGTAGAGCGGGTCGCGCTGCCTGTGGTGGAAGGCGTAGAACTGCGGCACGGCGCGCAGCGAGGCGTACAGGCCCGACGACCTGGCCAGCCCTTCCTCCTGGGCGTGCGCGCCGCTGAGGAAACCGCCGCCGGGGTGCTCGGCCGAGGCGAAGTTCAGGCAGGCCACCTGGTCGCCGGCCGCTCCGGTCAGCCGGCGCGCGGCGGCGAGCGTGGTCTCCTCGGTCACCTCGATACGGGTCGGCGCGCCGTCGGAAGCGGCGCCGAGCCCCTCCAGCAGCACCGCCAGCTTCTCCGGCCGGTACAGCCGAGTGCCCCGGACGGCCTGCGCCACGTGATCGGCGATCGGCACGACCCGCCCGGAGGGGGCGGTGTAGCGGCCGCGTTCGAGGATCTCGACGGTCTCGGCGGCGATCGCCCGGCGTGAATGTCTGTTCATGTCGGGACCGATTGTGATCGCCGCCGCTACCCGCAGGCAACCGGAATTTACGGCGCCGCCCGCCTCCGGGGCGGCCAGGCTGTCACGAGGCCCCCGGCCGGTTCCGGACACCGCCGGGACCCGCCGGAACGGGGCCGTGAAAATGGCTGTCGCGGGCGGTTTCGGTCCGGAAGACTGAAACCCGTGCTGCTGACGATCACCACCACGGCCACCCCGGCGACCGATCTGGGATTCCTGCTGCACAAGCATCCCGACAAGGTGCAGACCTTCGACCAGGCGTTCGGCACGGCCCACGTGTTCTACCCCGAGGCGACCTGCGAACGCTGCACCGCCGCGTTGCTGCTGGAGGTCGATCCGATCAGGCTGGCACGCACCAAGGGCAAGGACGCCCCCGACTTCTCCCTCGGCCAGTACGTCAACGACCGCCCGTATGCGGCCTCCTCCCTGCTGGCCACGGCCATGGCCGCGGTCTTCCGCACCGCGCTGCGCGGCCGCTGCGACGCCCGCCCCCAGCTGGCCGCCACGGCGATCCCGCTGGAGATCACCCTGCCCGCGCTGCCCTGCCGCGGCGGCCCCGGCCTGGCCGGGCGGCTGCTCGAACCGCTGGGCTGGCGGGTCGAGGCGACCCCGGTGCCGCTGGACCCGGCCTTCCCCGAATGGGGCGACTCCCCGTACCTGACGCTGACCCTGCGCGGCACACTGCGCCTGGCCGACGCCCTCAACCAGCTGTATGTGCTGCTGCCGGTGCTCGACCAGGCCAAGCACTACTGGGTGGCGCCCGAGGAGGTGGACAAACTGATCCGGGCGGGGGAGGGCTGGCTGGCCTCCCACCCGGAGCGGGCCCTCATCGTCCGCCGCTACCTGGCCAACCGGCGCGGCCTGGTGCGCAGCGCCCTGGGCCGGCTGGCCCAGGCCGATGACGCCCCGGAAGACGCCCTCGACCGCGACCCCATCGACGAGGAACCGCAGGCCCCGCCGGCCGCCTGCGAAGAGGACGGCGGCCTCCCCGCCGCGGCGCCGCTGGCCGAACAGCGCATCCGCGCCGTGCTGCAGGTGCTGCGCGACCACGACGCGCCCCGTGTCATCGACCTGGGCTGCGGGGCGGGCAGGCTGCTGACCCGCCTGCTGGCCGACCCGTTCTTCACCCGCGTGACCGGCGTCGACGTCTCCCACCGCGCACTCGCCATGGCCCGCCGCAACGCCGAGCGGGCGGCGGTGGGCCGCGAGCGCCGCTGGGAGGTCTTCCAAGGCGCCCTCACCTACGCCGACGGGCGGTTCGGCGGCCACGACGCGGCCGTGCTGATGGAGGTCATCGAGCACATCGACCCGCCCCGGCTGCCCGCCGTGGAACGGGTGGTCTTCGGTGACGCCGCGCCCCGGCTGATCGTGGTGACCACCCCCAACGCCGAATACAACGTCCGCTACGAGGGCCTGGCGCCGGGCGCCATGCGCCACCCGGACCACCGCTTCGAATGGACCCGCAAGGAGTTCCGCGCCTGGGCGCACCGGGTCGCCGACGCCTACGGCTACCGCGTCCGCTTCCTGCCGGTGGGCGAGGACGACCCCGAGCTCGGCCCGCCGACCCAGATGGGGGTGTTCACCCGTTGACCCGCCGGATCACGATCCCGGAGATGGCCCTGGTGGTGCTGGTCGGGGTGTCCGGCTCGGGCAAGTCGCACTTCGCCCGCAGGCACTTCAAACCCACCCAGATCGTCTCCTCCGACCACTGCCGCGCGGTGGTCAGTGACGATGAAAACGACCAGTCGGCCACCGCCGACGCCTTCGACCTGCTGCACTACATCGTGCACAAACGGCTGCGGCGGGGCCTGCTGACCGTGGTGGACGCCACCAACGTCCAGCCGCACGCCCGCCGGCGGCTCGTCCAGATCGCCAAGGAGCACGACGTGCTGCCGGTGGCGATCGTGCTGGACGTGCCCGAGCGGGTGGCGCGGGAACGCAACGCCGCCCGCACCGACCGCGACCTGCCCGACCGCGTGGTGGCCCGCCAGATGCGGGAGCTCAAAGAAGGCATGGGCGGCCTGCGCCGGGAGTTCCGCCACTGCCATGTGCTCAAGGGCGTGGCGGAGATCGACGCGGTCACCATCGCCTACGAGAAGGCCTGGAGCGACAAACGCGAGCTGACCGGCCCCTTCGACATCGTCGGCGACGTCCACGGCTGCCGCGCCGAACTGGAGGACCTGCTCACCGAGCTGGGATATGAGATCCAGCGGGATGCATCCGGCCGCGCCTGCGGCGCCCGCCACCCGGCCGGGCGCACCGCCGTGTTCGTCGGCGACCTGGTCGACCGCGGCCCCGACACCCCCGGGGTGCTGCGGCTGGTGATGGGCATGGTCGCCGCCGGCACCGCGCTGTGCGTGGCCGGCAACCACGAGGACAAGCTGGTGCGGGCGCTCAAGGGCCGCCGCGTCAAGGTCGCTCACGGGCTGGCCGAATCCCTGCGGCAGCTGCAGGCCGAACCGGAGGACTTCCGCGACCGGGCGCTGGCGTTCATGGACGGCCTGATCAGCCACTACGTCCTGGACGGCGGACGGCTGGTGGTCGCCCACGCCGGGCTCAAGGAGGCCTACCACGGCCGCGCCTCCGGCCGGGTCCGCGCGTTCGCGCTGTACGGGGAGACCACCGGCGAGACCGACGAGTACGGCCTGCCGGTGCGCTACCCGTGGGCGAACGACTACCGCGGCAAGGCCATGGTCGTCTACGGCCACACCCCCGTCCCGGAGCCGGAGTGGATCAACAACACCATCTGCCTGGACACCGGCTGCGTGTTCGGCGGCAGGCTCACCGCGCTGCGCTACCCGGAGCGGGAGCTGGTGTCCACGCCCGCCCGGCGGGTCTGGTACGAGCCGGCCCGCCCGCTGGAAGGCGGGGACGCCGCGCCGCGGGCCGGCGCCCGCCGCGAAAGCGACGTGCTGAAGATCGAGGACGTGTGCGACCTGTCCGGGGTGCAGACCCGCCTGCTGGGCCGGGTGACGGTGCGTGAGGAGAACGCGCTGGCCGCCCTGGAGGTGATGAGCCGGTTCGCCATCGACCCGCGCTGGCTGGTGTACCTGCCGCCGACCATGGCGCCGGTGGCGACCTCGGCGCTGCCGGATCACCTGGAGCACCCCGCGGAGGCGTTCGCCGAGTACCGCAAGGCCGGACTGGAACGGGTGGTGTGCGAAGAAAAGCACATGGGCTCGCGGGCCGTGGTCGTGCTCTGCCGGGACGCCGAGACGGCCGCCGCCCGCTTCGGCGTCGCCGACGGCACCAGCGGCGCCGTCTACACCCGCACCGGCCGGGCCTTCTTCCGCCGGACCGCCCGCACCGAGGAACTGCTGGCCCGGCTGCGCGAGGCGGTCGGCGCGGCGGGCCTGTGGCGGGAACTGGACACCTCCTGGCTGGTGCTGGACTGCGAGCTGATGCCCTGGTCGGTCAAGGCCACAGAACTGATCCGCACCCAGTACGCGGCCGCCGGGGCGGCCGCCCGCGCCGCGCTCCCGGCCGCGCTGTCCGTGCTCGACCGGGCCGCCGCCCGCGGCCTGGAGGTGGCCGGGCTGCGGGAACGCACCCGCCGCCGCGCCGAGGCCGCCGAGTTGTTCCGCGACGCCTACGCCCGCTACTGCCGCCCGGTGGACGGGCTGAACGGCGTGACACTGGCGCCCTTCCAGGTGCTGGCGGGGGAGGGCGCCGTCCACGCCACCGCCCGCGACCACCTGTGGCACCTGGCGATCGCCGAGCGCCTGGCCGCCGCCGACCCCACCGGCCTGCTGACCGCCACCGCCCACCGCACCGTCGAACTGGACTCGCCGGAGTCGGTCGCCGCGGCCACCGCCTGGTGGCGGGAGCTGACCGAATCCGGCGGCGAGGGCATGGTCGTCAAGCCGCTCGGCGCACCGGACGGCGACCGCAAGGTGCAACCCGGCCTCAAATGCCGGGGCCGGGAGTACCTGCGGATCATCTACGGCCCCGACTACACCGCGGAAGAAAATCTGGAACGGCTGCGCGACCGCCGCCTGGGCCGCAAGCGGTCACTGGCCATGCGGGAATACGCCCTCGGCGCAGAGGCCCTGCGGCGCCTGGTGGACGGCGAGCCGCTGTGGCGCGTCCACCAGGCGGTTTTCGCGGTGCTGGCCCTGGAATCAGAGCCGGTGGACCCTCGCCTCTAGCCTGGAGCCGGGCCCGAATGGGGTGAGGAACATTGCGGGCCGGCCGGCGGCATCGGCCGTCCCGCGGGAGGGAGATCGTCATGGTGCACGAGCGCGCGGGGCGACCGGCCCGGCCGGAGGACCTGGTGGACGTGGCGCGCCTGGTGACCGCCTACTACACGCTGCACCCCGACCCCGGCGAGCCCGCCCAGCGGGTGTCCTTCGGGACCTCCGGGCACCGCGGGTCGGCGCTGAACTCCTCCTTCAACGAGGACCACATCCTGGCCACCAGCCAGGCCATCTGCGAGTACCGCGCCGCCCAGGGCGTGGACGGGCCGCTGTTCCTGGGCGCCGACACCCACGCCCTCTCCCAGCCCGCCCAGGCCACCGCGCTGGAGGTCTTCGCCGCCAACGGGGTGCGGGTGCTCATCGACGAACGCGGCGGCTACACCCCCACCCCGGCGATCTCACGCGCCATCCTGGCGCACAACCGCGGCCGCCGCAGCGGCCTGGCCGACGGGGTGGTGGTCACCCCCTCCCACAACCCGCCCTCCGACGGCGGCTTCAAGTACAACCCGCCCAGCGGCGGCCCGGCCGGCACCGAGGCCACCTCCTGGATCCAGGACCGGGCCAACGCGATCATCGCCGGCGGGCTCAAGGAGGTCCGGCGCATCCCGTATGAGCGGGCGCTGGCGGCCGAGACCACCGGCCGCTACGACTTCCTGGGCCGCTATGTGGAAGAACTGCCGCACGTCATCGAGCTGGAGGCGATCCGCGCGGCCGGGGTGCGCATCGGCGCCGACCCGCTGGGCGGTGCGTCCGTCGCCTACTGGGGGGAGATCGCCGACCGGTACGGGCTGGAGCTGACCGTCGTCAACCCCCACACCGACCCCACCTGGCGGTTCATGACGCTGGACTGGGACGGCAAGATCCGCATGGACTGCTCCTCCCCGCACGCGATGGCCTCGCTGATCGAGAACCGCACCGCCTTCGATGTGGCCACCGGCAACGACGCCGACGCCGACCGGCACGGCATCGTCACCCCCGACGGCGGGCTGATGAACCCCAACCACTTCCTGGCCGTGGCCATCGAGCACCTGTTCACCCACCGGCGGGACTGGCCGGAGGCGGCCGGGGTGGGCAAGACGCTGGTCAGCAGCGGCATGATCGACCGGGTGGCGGCGGCGCTGGGCCGGCCGCTGCTGGAGGTGCCGGTCGGCTTCAAATGGTTCGTGCCGGGCCTGCTGGAGGGCAGCCTGGGCTTCGGCGGCGAGGAGAGTGCGGGGGCCTCCTTCCTGCGCCGCGACGGGACGGTGTGGACCACCGACAAGGACGGCATCATCCTGGCGCTGCTGGCCGCCGAGATCATCGCCGTCACCGGGCAGTCGCCCAGCCGCCGCTATGCGGCGCTGACCGAACGGCACGGCGACCCCGCCTACGCCCGCCTGGACGCGCCCGCCACCCGTGAGCAGAAGGAGGTGCTCAAGAAGCTGTCGGCGGCGCAGATCACCGCCGACACGCTGGCCGGGGACCCGATCACCGCCGTGCTGACCGAGGCGCCCGGCAACGGCGCCCCGATCGGCGGCGTCAAGGTCTGCACCGAGCACGCCTGGTTCGCCGCCCGGCCGTCCGGCACCGAGGACGTCTACAAGATCTACGCCGAGTCCTTCCGCGGCCCCGACCACCTGGCCCTGGTTCAGGACGAGGCCCGCGAGCTGGTGAACCGCACCCTGGCGGGCTGAGGACGCCCCGAATGCGGGCGGCGCCCGGCGCGTTCCCTCGCGCCGGGCGCCGCCTGTCACCTGCCTGCTCAGGTGGAGAACAGCATGTGGAAGAGGCTGCGGTGCCGGTAGTGCGGCGTCCCGTGGTGGTGGTGATGCACCTGCGGCTGGCCCCAGCCGGGGGCGGGAGCGGCGGCCGGCGGAGGCGGCGGAGCCTGCATGTAGGTCTGCTGCATGCGGATCAGAGCCTCCAGCTCGCCGTAGTCGAGGAAGATCCCCCGGCACATGTCACACTGCTCGATCTGCACTCCGTTGCGGTCGTACGTCCGCATCGTGCCGCGGCACTTGGGGCACTGCATGGCCTTACATCCTTCCCTCGCCGGAAGCCCGGAACGCGACCACGATAGGGCCAAATCACCGTCCCGGGGACCTCCCCGTGGCGAAGATCCTGCTACAGGTGTCGACGAGCGCGGTTTCGAACCCGTCGAGCGGGCGTCCTTCGGCCCGCGCGGATTTGACGCAGGTGGCGGCGATTTGGATCGCCAAAATTCGCGCCGGAACGTCCAGCACGCGCCACAGGTCCCCATCAGCGGGCATCGCCGGCCCTCCGGCGCCGGTGTAACCGGCCAGCAGGCGCGCCCAGTCCGCGCCCGGCAGCACCCCGGCGGACACCAGCGCCGCCGGCCGCGCCAGGTCCCAGACCGGGTCGCCGATGCTCAGATCCTCCACGTCGATCAGCCGCCACCGCCCGTCGGCGGCCCGCACCAGCTGCCCCAGATGCCAGTCGCCGTGGATCAGCGCGCTTCGCTCCGGGGGCGGGGGCGTCTCCTCGCCGCGCGCCCAGCCCGGCAGGCTCGCATGGGCCCGCAAGATCACCCGCTCCGCCGCGCCGCCGCCGTCCAGGCCGGTCACCGCCCGGGCCAGGCGGGCCGGCCGCTCCCAGCGCGGCAGCGGCGGGGTGGTGGCGGGCGGCTCCGTCAGGTGCAGCCGGGCCAGCAGCCGGCCGCTCTCCTCCCAGGGCGGGTCGTCCGGGCTCACCGGCTCCCCGTACGGCCACACGGTCACCACCCGTCCGTGCACCCGGCGCGGCGGGCCGGCCGGCGGCAGCAGCAGGTGGGGCAGGCGCTCGGCCGCGGCCATCCGCGCGGCCAGGCGCGGCCCGCCGTCCCGGTCGGCCTGGTGGGCCTTGACCACCGCATCGCCCACCCGGACCACCAGCACGCCGTGCCGGTCATACAGCGTCACCGGCTCGGCGTCCGCCGAGCCGCCGGGCGCGGCCCGGCCGATCGTGACCAGCTCGGCCAGCAGGGGGGTTGCGGAGTCCAGCACGCGCGGAAGCATACGCGCCGCGGCCGGCCGGCTAATGCGTGACCTCCAGCAGGCATTCTTCGCGCAGCACCCGGCGCATCACCTTGCCGATGCCCGACCGGGGCAGCGCGGACCGCGGCAGGAACTCCTCCGGCACCTTGTAGTGCGACAGGTACTTCTCGCAGTGCCGCCGCAGCTCGTCGGCCGAGAACGGGTAGGCCGGGTGCTCCACCACGCAGGCCACCACCTTCTCGCCGCGCCGCTCATCGGGCACCCCGACCACCGCGCACTCGATCACCGCCGGGTGCCGGTACAGCACCTCCTCCACTTCCGAGGGGTACACGCTGAACCCGCTGACCTTGATCAGGTCCTGTTTGCGGTCCAGGATCGTCAGGAACCCATCGGGGCTCATCACTCCGATGTCGCCGGTGCGCAGCCAGCCGTTCGACAGCACCCGGGCGGTCTCCTCCGGCCGGTTCCAGTACCCGGCGAACACCTGCGGGCCGCGCACCACCACCTCCCCGGGGCGCCCCGGCGGCAGCACCCGGGTGGGGTCGTCGACGTCCACGATCACCACGTCGGTGCTCGGCAGCGGCAGCCCCACCGTCTCGTTGCGGGCCCGCCCGTCACCGGGGTTGGAGGAGACCGCCGGGGACGCCTCGGTCAGCCCGTAGGCCTGGACCAGCCCTCTCAGCCCCATCCGGTGGAAACGTTCGATGGTCCGGGCGGTCAGCGAACTGGCCCCCGACAGCCACAGCCGCACCGACGCCAGATCCCGCCGCTCCACCCCCGGGGTGTCGAGCACCTGTTCATACAGCGTGGGCACCCCGGGGAAGATCGTCGGCCGGTACCGGCGCAGCGCCCGGATCACCTGGCCGGCGTCGTAGCGCGGCAGCAGCACCACCGTCTCGGCCCGCACCACCGGTGCGATCAGGCAGGCGGTCATCCCGAACGAGTGGAACAGCGGCAGGACCGCCAGCGTCACCTCCCGCCCGTCCCGGCTCTCCAAGTCCCAGGTCTGCTTCTGGTAGGCGTTGGCGACCAGGTTGCGGTGGGTGAGCGTCACTCCCTTGGGACGGCCCTCGGTGCCGCCGGTGTACTGGATGGCGGCCGGGTGCCGGTCGGGGACCAGCCACGTCTGCCGGGCCGGCTGCCGGCTGCGGCGCAACAGCTCCCCGAACCCGATCACGCCCGGGTCGGGCGGGACCTCGGCGGTGAGGGCGGCCCGTTTGCGCCGCATGCTCGCCAGGGGCAGCCGCAGCGCCAGCCGCTGCGGCCACGGCAGGTACTCCGTCAGGGAGGTGACGACCACGTGCTCCAGCGGCACGCTGTGGCGGACCGAACGCACCGTGGCGTAGGAGCGGTCCAGGACCACGGCCACCCGGGAGCCGCAGTCGGCGAGCTGACGGCCCATCTCCTCGGCGGTGTACAGCGGGTTGTGCGGCACCGCCACCGCCCCCAGCCGCAGCACCGCAAAGAACACGATGGCCATCTGCGGGCAGTTGGGCAGCACCAAAGACACCCGGTCGCCCGGCCGCACCCCCAGCGTCTGCAGCCCGGCGGCGAACCGGTCGACCAGGTTCCGGACCTGCCGGTAGGCGAGCCGCCGGCCGTAGAAGATGTAGGCGGTGCGCCGGGGCAGCCGCGCCGCCGTCTCATCGAGCAGATGGGGGACGGGCACGGGGGGAACGTCGACCTCCGCCGGCATTCCGGAGGGGTACTCCCGCAGCCATGGCCGGGAAGATGGTGACGCATCCCACATGGTCGCAGATTCAAGCACTCGGCGGCACTGTTTGCGACCGTCTGCGGCGATAGAGCAATCTTCACCCATAACGGCGTTCCGGCCCCGGACGGATGACTGCTGCGGGTCTGGGACGCGGGCGCGCCCATTTTCAGCTGGACGCCAGTTTGAACCCCAGCCCCATCAGCACGAATCCGGTGACGGCGTCGATGCGCCGGCGGACCGCAGGGCGCTCCAGCACCCGTCGCAACGCGCCCACCACGGCGGCCACCAGCACGAACCACACCCCGGTCAGCGTCACCGAGATCGCCGACAATGCCAGGACGTCGACCACTTGCGGCGCGGGCGGCAGGAACTGCGGGATCAACGCCATGTAGAAGGCCGCCACCTTGGGGTTGAGCACGTTGCACAACAGGCCCTGCCGGAAACCGGTCCCCAGCCTCGGCGCGGTGCGCTCACCGCCGCCGCCCACAGCCGCGGTGTACTCCCCGCGCAGCGCCGACCGCACCGCCTTCACTCCCAGGAACAGCAGGTAGGCCGCGCCGATCAGCTTGACCACCAGGTAGGCCCGCGCCGAGGCGGCCAGCAGCGCCGCCACCCCCAGCGCCGCGCCCAGCGACCACACCACGATCCCGGTCGCGATGCCCAGCGCGGTCACCATGCCCATCCGCCGTCCGGATATCACCGTGTTACGGACGGTGATCGCAAAGTCGGGCCCGGGGGACATCACCCCCAGCTGCACGATCCCGGCGAACAGCAACAACTGCGCGGCGTCCATGCGGGGGAGTCTATGCCCCGCTCTTGCGGTAAATGCGTTGCCTCCCGGGGAATGGATCCGGCACAGTGGGCGTTGTCGGCGGTGAAGAACCGGCGCGCGGACGGAAGGAGAAGTGCGATGATGCGCGTTCATCGGCATCGAATGCACAGCGTCCGCAGCATGCCCGGCCGAGGGGGCCACCGCCGGAGGTGACGCGCATCCTCCCAGGTGAGCCGCCCGCGGACCAGGTCCGGCAGGGCGGTCGCTGCTTTGGAGGGTTGGCCGAGTGGTAAGGCAGCGGCTTGCTAAGCCGTCGTCAGGGATACCCCTGCGTGAGTTCGATCCTCACACCCTCCGCGCATTTTCCGGACTTTCAGACGGGTGTTCCGGACTTTCAGACGGGTGTTCCGGACTTTCAGACGGGTGGGCACTGGTGTGCCGCGCGGTCTCATGAGCCGCTGGGGCAGGTTCGATTCCTGCACCCGTCACTTCGGCGGCCGAATGGACGAGTCTTCGTGGTGTAGGGGATAACACGCCTGGGTGCGGACCAGGAGATCGCAGGTTCGAATCCTGCCGAAGACGCGGCGTTCGTGGTGTGGTGGTCTGCACGCCAGATTGTGGCTCTGGAGGTCCTCGGTTCGATCCCGGGCGAACGCCCTGGCCTGCCGGCCCCGGCGGAGAGAAAAGGGGGCCTTGCCCGCCCCCGGGGGGCGGGGCGGGCAAGGGGGGAGGAGAAGGCCTGTCCGCCCAGGGGCCGCGGACGGACAGGCCGGGGGGACACCGGGAAGGTGGCGGAGTCTGCCCGGTGCGGCTTTCACCCCATGCCCTCTGGTCGCTCCCGGGCCGCGAAAGGTTGCCGCCGATCCGAAAAAATCCTGAAGAAGTCAGAAACGCCCGTCGATGGTGACGGCCGGGCCGCCGCCCGCCGCCGTGGCCTGCACCGTGAAGGCGTCCCCGCCCGGGGCGTGGCGGCCGCCGGGCCGGTAGTCGGCCGCGATGAGGTAGCCGCCCGGCGCCACCGTCCGTCCCGGCCGCAGGACGAAGCGGTACACCAGGGCCTCGCGGGTGAAGTCGATGTCCTTGTGCACGTCCGAGCCCGGCAGCGAGGTCCAAGCGTCCCCCGGGAAGGTGTGGCGACCTCGGGTGATGCGGATGGTGACGGCCAGGGCGCTGAGCGGGCGGTGCACCGTCAGCCGCAGTTCGTTGCGCGCCCAGTGCCGGCCGCTGCCGCGGGCGGGGGCGGCGGACACGGTCACCGGTGCGCCGCCTTGCCTTTTGCCGGGGGTGCGGGAGGGCCGGCGCGGGGAGGCCGGGACGGCGGAGACCGCACCGCCCATCGTTTCCCCGGTCCGCGGCAGGGCGGGGGAGGCCGGGGCGGGCTTCGGCGACGCCGGCGGGCGCGTGGGAGCGGCGGAATCGCCGCTGTGGTGATCACCGGTCGTCACCGCCGGGCCGCCGCTTCGGCCGGGGAACACCAGGACCGCCAGCGAGACGGCCCCCACCACCGCGATCGTGGACAGCGCCGCGGCCGCCACCCGCAGGGCGGTGCGGCCGCGCGGCCGGAGGGGACGCCGGTGGGGATCGGCGGTCCTCGGCTCCGCTGCGGCCGGGTCGGCGGGCTGTTCCATGGCGGCCTGCACCTTGGCCCAGATGCGCTCGGTGTCGGGCTGGTGCCGCTCCGCCTCGGCGCGCAGCCGCCGGCGCAGCCGGGCCAGGGACTCCTCGGTGCGCCGCTCACGCCGCCCGAGCATCACGCCCCCCTCCCGGGCCGGTCCTGGGCTCGCATGACACCGGCACGGTAACCGGACAGGACATTGGCCGCCGACCCCGACCCCCGCCGCAGCAGCCGCTCCAGCTCCGCCGCCGCCTTGGAGGTCTGGCTTTTGACCGTGCCGACCGACACCCCCAGCACCCGCGCGGTCTCCTGCTCCGACAGGTCGAAGGCGTACCGCAGTACCAGGCAGGCGCGTTTGCGGGCGGGCAGCCGCCGCAGCGCGTCCCGCACGTCCAGCACCGCCGGGACGTCCGGCCCCTCGGTGCCGCGGTCGAAGGAGACCGAGCCCAGCGCCGACAGCCTGCCGCGCTCGCGGATCAGGTCGCGCAGCCGGCTGTTGCACATGTTCACCACGATCCGTCGCACATAGGCCAGCGGATGGTCGGCGTCACGGACCTGATCCCATCTGCGCCAGGCGGCCACCAGCGCGTCGGCGGCCAGGTCGTCGGCGGCGTCCGGGTCGCCGAGCAGCAGGTAGGCCAGCCGGGCGAGCTCACGGTGGTGCTGCTGGAAGAAGTGATGGAACTCCACTCGGGCGGTCTCGTCCCGGGAACCCTGTGGGGTCAAGACGAGCGCTCTCCGCCTCGCTGCGGCAATACCGCCACCGCCTTCGCCACCGATCTACACCTGCTGGCGTGAGCGTAACAGGCCACGCGGTGCATGTCCGGCAAGTCGCACCGGTTGCCGGCGTCCGGACCGGGGCGGGGTTGAACGGGAGGGCGGGCCGGTCCGTACGGCAAGAGTGAGAGCCGGGTGTATCCCGCACGGACCGGCCGCGCTCCCTGTCACAACCACGGCCCACGGTAAGACCGGGGAAAGGGCCGGGGAGGTCCTCTTAAGACGGCGTTGAACTTCTGCTGAGCGACAGATAAACCGGGCCGGTTCCGCGGCGCCGTTGAACCCCGCCGCGCCGGCGCCGCGTACTGCGGGAGAGAGCCGGGTGTTCCTCACGACCGCGGAAAACCACAGAGGAGCATCGCATGCGAGATCCCCGGCGGATGCACCGGATCCGGCGCGCCGGCGTTGTGGCGGGCACCGGCCTGCTCGTGGCGGCCCTGGCGGTGCCACCGGGAAGCGCGGCGGCCGCCGCCGCGCCGACCATCGTCTGTCCCTCCGTGGCGGACCGGCTCCCGGAGATCCCCGCGCGGGCGCGGGCCGAGGTCGAGCAGAACCTCGCCCAGCTCGACAAGCAGATCCGGGAGGCCAACGCCCGGCTGGCCTCCTCGCAGGGTCAGGGCGGCCCGAACTTCGTGCAGAACGCCATCCTGGGCCCGCTGAAGGCCAAGCGGACCGCCGCCATCGAGCGGATCGCCATCGCCATCGGCCGGGTGGCCCAGCGCCCGGCCGGCCTGGAGGCCCTGGCCGAGTGCACCCTTGCCGGCACCGCCTCCCCGCAGGCCACCGCCCCCGCGCCGCAGGCGAGCACCTCACCTCCGCAGACCGGACCCGGCGGGCCCGAACTGCGGCCGGTGGAGTCCGATTTCGTCGACATCCGCAAGGTGCCGCGCAACGTCCGCAAGGTGCGCTTCAGGCGCGGCGGCTCGCGCGGCACGTTCACCTCCCGGTGCGGACGCAACCGCAACGGCCACTACAACTCCGACAATTTCATCGTCGCGCCCGGGGTGGTCAACGGCGCCCACCACACCCACGACTATGTGGGCAACCTGTCCACCGACGGGTTCTCCACCAATGAGAGCCTGGCGGCCGCCGGCACCACCTGCGCCCGCGGCGACAAGTCCACCTACTTTTGGCCGGTGATGCGGCTGCGCAGCGACGCCGACCGCAACCAGAACGACCAGAGCGCCGCCGATGGCAACATCGGCCGGATCGTGGTGCCCTCTTCGGTGTCGCTGCAGTTCCGCGGCAACCCGCGCAGCAAGGTCACCGCGATGCCAAGGTTCTTGCGCGTCATCACCGGGGACGCCAAGGCCGCCACCAACGGCACCGCCAACGCCCGGGCCCAGTGGACCTGCACCGGTTTCACCGACCGGATCGTGACCGACAAATACCCCTTGTGCCCGCGCGGCAGCCGCCTGGTGCGGATCTTGGACTTCCCCAGCTGCTGGGACGGGCGCAACACCGACAGCGCCAATCACCGCACCCACATCGTCTTCCCCGACGCCTCGGGCGCCTGCCCGGCCGGCACGCGGGCGGTGCCCCAGCTGCGGATCACGTTGACTTACAACTTCGGCAACGTGCGGCGCGCCCAGATCCGGCGCGGCAAGGTGTTCGCGCTCGACAGCTTCCCCGAACAGCTGCACGCCCCGATCACCGACCACGCCGACTTCGCCAACGTGATGCCCGCCAGGCTGATGCGCTTTGCGGTCAACTGCATCAACCGGGGCCGCCGCTGCTGACGGCGGCCCCGGCGGCCCGGGCGGCCCGGGCTCACGCCGAGTCGCGGACCACCAGGTGAGTGTCCACGACCACGGCGGCGGGCTCGGGCCGCTCGCCTTTGATCTGGGCGACCAGCAGCCGCACCATCTCCCGGCCCATCCGCTCGGTGGGCTGGTGCACGGAGGTCAGCGGCGGGTCGGCGCGCCGGGCCACCACCGAGTCCTCGAACCCGATCACCGCCACGTCGTCGGGAACCCGCCGCCCGGCCTCCCGCAGCGTGCGCAGCGCCCCGATCGCCATGTTGTCGGAGGCCACGAACACCGCATCCAGCTGCGGGTCGCGTTCCAGCAGCTCGCGCATGGCCGTCCGGCCGGCGGCCTCGCTGAAGTCGGCGACGGCGACCAGCTCCGGCAGCCCGCCCAGCGCGGCCCGGTACCCGTTGAGCCGGTCGATGCCCACCCCCATGTCCTGGGGGCCGGCGATGGTGGCGATCCGCCGGCGGCCCCGCCCGACCAGGTACTCCACCGCCCGGCGGGCCCCGCCCTCGTTGTCGGCGTCCACATAGCTGATCCGGCCGGCGCCGGTGCCCACCGGGCGGCCGCCCAGCACCGTGGGGACGCCGTGGCGTTCCAGCTTGCCCGGCAGCGGGTCCTCCCCGTGCAGCGAGATCAGCATGACCCCGTCCACGTGGTGGCCGGTCAGGTACTGCTCCAGCCGCTGGTGGTCGCGGGGCGTCTGCGCCAGGGTGAACATCAGCTGCAGGCCGGTCTCGTTCAGCGCGGAGCTGATGCCGCGGATGATGTCGGCGAAGTACGGCTCTTCGAACAATCGCTGCTCGCCTTCCGACAGCACCAGCGCCACGGTGTCGGTGCGCCGGGTCACCAGCGTCCGGGCGGCCCGGTTGGGCACGTACCCCAGCTGCTCGATCGCGGCCAGCACCGCCTGCCGGGCCTGCGGGCTGACCTTGGGCGAGCCGTTGATGACCCGGGACACCGTGCCGCGGCCGACCCCGGCCAGCGCGGCCACTTCCTCCAGGGTGGGGCGCCCCTTCGCCGAGGGGCGCCTCACTCCCATCGACCCATCACCGTCTTTCGGCCCCTTCACCATGTGACGACGGTCAGTGCCGATCCGGCAGTCCGCCGCGCCGGATCACCCGGGAGTACCAGGCGGCGCTCGCCTTGGGCAGGCGGCGTTGCGTGGCGTAGTCGACGTAGACCAGCCCGAAGCGCCGAGAGTACCCCCACGCCCATTCGAAATTGTCCATCAGGGACCAGGTGAAGTAACCCTTCAGCGGAATCCCGTCGGCGATGGCCTGCCGGCAGACCCGCAGGTGGGCCTCCAGGTAGGCGATCCGCTCGGTGTCTTGTACCGTGCCATCCGGCCCGGGCGCGTCCTCATAGCCGGCGCCGTTCTCGGTGATGTAGATCGGCACCGGCGGGTAGCCGCGGTGCACCTGGTCGAGCACCTCGCGCAGCCCTTCGGGGTCGATCTCCCAGCCCATGCCGGTCACCGGCCGGCCCCGGCCCAGGAAGCGCACGTGCTCTGAGCCCACCCACGGCGACACCGACGAGAACGGGGAGGAGGCCGCCTGGGACGCCTCGCCGGGACGGCCCGACACCGTGTGCCGGGTGTAGTAGTTGATCCCCAGCAGGTCGTTGCGCCCGGCGATGGTCTTCAGGTCGCCGTCGTGCACGCAGCGTTCGAAGTCGAAGGGCGCCAGGTCGGCCAGCAGGTCCTCCGGGTAGCGGCCCAGCAGCAGCGCGTCCAGGAAGAAGCGGTTCTGCAGGCCGTCGATGCGGCGTGCGGCGTCGATGTCCTCGGGGGCGTCGCCGGCCGGGGAGACCGCATACAGGTTGACCGCCGGGCCGATGCGGGTGTCGCCGCGCTGTCCCCGCATCGCCTCCAGGGCCAGGCCGTGCCCGAGCAGCAGGTGGTGCGCGGCCTCCAGGGCGGCGGCGGGCTCCCGGCGGCCAGGGGCGTGCTCGCCGGAGGCGTACCCCAGATAGGCCGCGCACCACGGCTCGTTGATCGTCAGCCAGTTCTTCACCCGGTCGCCGAGCGCCTGGTGCGCCAGCGCGGCGAACTCGGCGAACCGCAGCGCGGTGTCGCGCTCGGGCCAGCCGCCCCGGTCCTCCAGGGCCTGGGGCAGGTCCCAGTGGTAGAGGGTGACCCACGGTTCGATCCCGGCCTCCAGCAGCGCATCGACCAGCCGCCGGTAGAAGTCCAGCCCGCGCTGTTCGGCCGGGCCGGTCCCGGTGGGCTGGATGCGCGGCCACGACAGCGAGAACCGGTAGGCGTTGACGCCCAGCTCCGCCATCAGCGCCACGTCCTCGCGGTAGCGGTGGTAGTGGTCGACGGCCTCGGCCGCGGTGTCCCCGCCGAGCACCGCGCCGGGGGTGTCGCAGAAGGTGTCCCAGATGGAGCGGCCGCGGCCGTCCTCGGCGGTGGCGCCTTCGATCTGGTAGGCGGAGGTCGCCACGCCCCACCGGAAGTCCTGCGGGAACGGCTCTGCCGTATGGTCGGCGGCCTGCTGGTGGGTCTGCTGGTCTGCACTGAAAGCTGTCACGCCTTGACCGCGCCTTCCATGATTCCGCTGATGATCTGGCGGCTGAAGATGACGAAAACGATGAGCAGGGGGACGGTGGCCACCGCGGTCCCGGTGAAGATCAGGGTGTAGTCCTGGAAGTAGGCGGCGTTGAGCTGCCGGATCGACAGCTGCACGGTGGGGTTGTCGGGGCTGAGCACCGCCAGCGGCCACATGAACTCGTTCCAGGTCTGCATGAACGTCAGCAGCGCCAGCACCCCGGCCGCCGGGCGCAGCGCCGGCAGCACCACGCTCCAGTAGATGCGGAAGGTGGAGCAGCCGTCCACCCGGGCGGCCTCGATCAGCTCGTCGGGCACCGCCTGCTGGGCGTACTGGCGCATCATGAACACGCCGAACCCGGTGACCAGGAACGGCAGGATGACCGCCTGGATCTCCCCCTGCCAGCCGAACCAGCCCATCATGATGTAAAGGGGGATGATCCCCATCTGCACCGGGATCATCATGGTGGCGATCACCGTCAGCAGCAGCGCGTTCTTGCCGCGAAAGCGCAGCTTGGCGAAGGCGAAGCCGGCCATGGAGGCGAACAGGACGGTGGAGAACGTCACCGAGGAGGCCACGATGGCCGAGTTGATCAGGCCCTTGGCGAAGTTGGCCTCCTGGGCGGCGAACACGTCCCGCAGGTTGTCGCCCAGCTCGCCGCCCGGCAGCATCGGCGGCGGCACGTCGCCGACGATGTCGTTGCCCCGGGTGGCCACGATGATCATCCAGTAGATCGGGAAGACCGACAGCACCAGCGCCACGATCAGCGTGATGTAGGTCAGCGGGCTGGCCTCCCACAGCCCGCGCAGCCGCCCGCCGCGCCGCGTGGCGCCCCCCGGCCGTCCGCCCAGGTCCGGGCCTGCCACCAGGGTCATTTCACGCCTCCCATGCGCCGGATGAACATGAAGTTCAGCAACGAGAAGGCGATGATCAGCAGGAAGATCATCCAGGCCACGGCGGCGCCGTAGCCGTAGTCGTCGCTGTAGAAGGCCGAGTCGTACATGTACATGGCCACCGTCTGGAACTGGTGGGTGGAGCCGCCGTCCATGCGCCCGTTGTCGAACAGCACCGGCTCGGTGAACAGCTGCAGCCCGCCGATGGTGGACACGATCACCGTGAACAGGATCGTCGGCCGCAGCATCGGCACGGTGATCTGCCAGAACTGCTGGCGCCGGGAGGCCCCGTCGATGGCCGCGGCCTCATACAGGTCGCGGGGGATGGCCTGCATGGCCGCCAGGTAGATCAGCGCGTTGTAGCCGGTCCACCGCCAGTCGACCATGGCGGAGATGGCCACCCACGACCACCAGCGGTCCGACTGCCAGGCGATCGGGTCGATGCCCACCAGCCCCAGCAGCCAGTTGACCAGCCCGTAGTCGGTGTCGAACAGCTGGGTGAAGACCACCGCGACCGCGACCGTGGAGGTGATGAGCGGGGCCAGCGCCCCCACCCGGAACAGCGTGCTGGCCCGCAGCCGCCGGTTGAGCGCGTTGGCCAGCAGCAGCGCCAGCAGCAGCTGCGGCACGGTGGCGATGAAGAACATGGCGACGGTGTTGACCACCGCGTTCAGAAAGTCCGCATCGCCCAGCAGATCGGCGTAGTTGCGCAGCCCGACGTACTCGTCCTTGCCGCTGGCCAGTTCCCGGTCCCGCAGCGACATCCACAGCGTGAACAGCAGCGGGAAGACGCCGAAGACGGCGAACACCACATAGAAGGGGGAGATGAGCAGGTAGGGCGAGACCTTGATGTCCAGCCGCGACAGCCGGGCGCGCAGGCCGCGCCGCGGCGGCGGATCCGTCGAGGGCTTGGTTTCGGCCTTCGCCCGGCGCCGGGTGGGCTTCGGGCGCACGTCCAGACCCATGGGTCGTCCTTTCGAGGGTGTGGCGGGGGACGGCGCCGGGCCCGGGGATGGGGGCCGGCCCGGCGCCGCCCCGGCTCCCCGGCCCGGCCCTTCGTGGGGACCGGGCGGGGGAGCGGTCGGGACAGCAGGCGGGTCCGCGCGGCCGGCCTGGTCGAGGGCCGCGCGGACCGGAGGGCGCCCTTACCGGGCGGCCTTGCGGGCCTCCTCCACCGCCTTGCTCCAGGCCTCATCGGGCTTGATCTTGCCTTCGGCGACGGCCACCAGGACGTTCTCCACGTTCTGCCGGACGTCCTCGTTCTTGGGGCCGAGGTAGACCGGCCGCACCTGGGAGGCGGCCTCACTGAAGATCTTGCCGATCGGGGCGTTGTTGAAGTACTCGCTCTTGGCCTCGGTGACGGCCGGGTCGCTGTAGAGCTTGGGCGAGGACGGGAAGGTGTTCTTGTCCTTGAAGGCGGCCAGCTGGCCCTCCGGGCTGGTCAGGAACTTGGCCAGCTCGGCGGCCTCCTTGGGGTGCTTGGTCTGCTTGGGCACCGCCAGCCAGGAGCCGCCCCAGTAACCGCCGCCGCCGGGCACCCCGGCCACGTCCCACTTGCCCTTGCCGTAGTCACCGGAGAACTCCTCCAGGCCGCCCAGCATCCAGGCCGGGCACGGCACGGTGGCGAAGGTGTCCCGCTTGAGCGCGGTCTGCCACGGCGGGGTGAAGATCTGCATGTTGGCGGTCAGCCCGGCCTCCTGGAACTTCAGCACGGTGTCGAAGGCGTTCTTGACCGCCGGGTTGGTGTCGAAGACGAAGTTGTCGCTCTTGTCGAAGTAGCTGTAGCCCGGGCCCTTGCCGGCCTCCTGCAGCACGGTGACGCGCAGCAGCGCCTGCGGGCCGTCGAGGAACTTGGTGCCGGAGACCTTGCGCTGGAAGTCCTGGCCGACCTTGAAGAACTCCTCCCAGGTCGGCCACAGCTTGGTGACCTCGTCGCGGTCGGTGGGCAGCCCGGCCTTCTCGAACAGGTCCTTGCGGTAGCACATGCCGAGCGGGCCGATGTCGGTGCCCAGCGCCATGAGCTGCTTGCCGTCGGGGCTCAGTCCCATCTGCCACTTCCAGGGCAGGAAGTTCTGCTCCAGCTCGGCGCCGCCGTAGTCGAAGAGGTTGAGGAACTTGTCGCGCTGCTGCATGTAGGTGGGCAGCAGGCCCTCCTCCAGGGCGACCACGTCGCCGGCGCCCTTGCCGGTGCCGATCCACTGCTGCAGGCGCGGCTTGTAGGTGTCCAGGTCCGCCACCTTGCGCGAGTTGATCTTGATGTTGGGGTGGGACGCCTCGTACTGCTTGAACAGCTCCTCGTAGCCGAACTCGCCGAAGGTGTCGACGGTGAGCGTGATGGTGCCGCCGGAGCCGCCGTCACCGTCATCGCCGCCGCCGCAGGCGGCGGTGGCCGCCAGGACGCCGGCCAGCACCGCCGCGATGGCGGTCAGTCCGCGTCGTCTCGGAGAACCCATTGCGGACCCCTCTCAGGTCTTCGCTGTGTCGTGGAACGGGGCGCGGGCGGGGGCCGCCCGGCGCAATGTGTGGGAGCGCTCCCACGAAGGAAAGACGGTGACCTGGCTCACTGTCAATGTGTTGAAACACAACCGTTATCTGGACGACTCGGACAAAGTTCGGCGAACCATATCCGATGGCCGGAAATCAGTGCAGGTCAGCGGGTCACCGGATCCACCCGGCGGCCGTGCCCGTCGAACACCAGCACCCGGTCCAGGTCCACGGCCAGGTGCACCGGTGAGCCCTGGTCGCAGCCGTCCCGCGTGTGCAGCCGCACCAGCACATCGGACCGGCGGTGCGCGCCCACATGCGCCGGCGGCTCGGGAAGGGGCGCCCGCCGCCGCCCGCGCAGCAGCGACAGCGCCCGCTCCACCGGACCCGCCGGGCGCGGCGGGACGAGGGGCCGGGGACGGGCGGGCGCCCCCAGCGCGGCCGCGTCCACCACCGTGACGTCGGCGTCGACGCGGGCCAGCCACTCGTGCCCGTGGTACTCCAGCGACCGGACGGTGCCCGACAGCACCGCCCCCAGGTGCGGGTCGCCGGTGGGGCGCAGCGCATCGGCGCGGATGCCCACGATGACCTGGGAGGCCTGGTGGCGGGCCACGTGCTCGGCGCGCGGATCGCCCCAGGGCAGCACCAGGCGCTGGGCGCCCATGCGCAGCGCGACGCCCTCGCCGGGCACCGCCTCCGGGACGGCGGCCAGCAGGTTGATCTGGGGAACGCCCAGGAACGCGGCGACGAACGCGGTCGCGGGGTTCTCATAGACCTGGGAGGGGGTGCCCACGTCCTCCAGGGCGCCCTCGCGCAGCACCGCGATCCGGTCCGCCAGCGTCAGCGCCTCCACCTGGTCGTGGGTGACGTACAAGGTGGTCACGCCCAGGCTGCGCACCAGCCCGCCGATCTCGGCGCGCAGCTCGGTGCGCAGCGCCGCGTCCAGATCCGACAGGGGCTCGTCCATCAGGAAGACCGCCGGTTCGCGGACGATGGCCCGGCCCATGGCCGCCCGCTGCCGCTGGCCGCCCGACAAGGTGGCCGGCAGCCGGTCGAGGGTCTGCTCGATGCCCAGCGCGCGGGCCAGGTCCACCACCCGCCGGCCGGACTCGGCCGGGTCGGCCTTGGCGACCTGCAGCGGGAAGGCGATGTTGTCGCGCACCGTGCGGTGCGGGTACAGGGCCCCGTTCTGGAACACCATGGCCACGTTGCGCTCGCGCGGGGTCAGCTCGTTGGCCAGCCGGCCGTTCAGCCACAGCCCGCCGCTGGTGATCTCCTCCAGGCCCGCGACCAGGCGCAAGGTGGTGGACTTGCCGCAGCCGGAGGGGCCGAGCAGCACGAGGAACTCGCCATCGGCGATCTCCAGCGACAGGTCCGCCACGGCGCGCTGTCCTCCGGGATAGACCTTGCTGACCGAATCCAGCACGACTGCGGCCATGCGGCGTCCCCTCTGACGACCGGCTCTTGGTGTTCCCCGGCGACCCCCGACGCTGATTTTGTGATGTAGACCACAAGTACATCTTCCGGTTTGGAGAATGTCCAGACCCAAGGTCTTGACAAGTGCTGGGGGCGCGGGGATGGTTCCTGAAGTGGGAGCGCTCCCACCCACCCCTTCGAAGGGAGCACCGCGTGAGCATGGCACCCCCTCGCGGCGCCCCGGCCCCCGTGCGCGCCCGGCTGCGCGCCTGGTCGGCCCGCTGCGCCGCGCTCGCGACCGCGGCGGCCCTCACCGCCGCAGCGGCGCCGCCCGCCCAGGCGCATGCCGCCGGCAACCCCCTGCAGGGCCCGAGGGCGGCGAAGGTCCGCTTCTTCGTCGAACCCGACACCAACGCCGGACGGCAGGCCCGGGTGTGGGCCGCGCAGGGACGCTTCCACGACGCCGCCCTCATGCGGGCGCTGTCGAAGATCTCCCAGGCGGTCTGGTTCACCGAGGGAACTCCCCAGCAGGTGCAGCGGCGGGTCCGCGAGACCATGCGCCAGGCCCGCCGCCAAGGCGCCGTCCCCGTGCTGGTGGCCTACTACGTGCCGGGACGGGACTGCTCGCAGTACTCGGCCGGCGGCGCCCCCAGCGAGCGGGCCTACCGGGAGTGGATCAACGCCTTCGCCCGCGGCATCGGCGGCGGCCGGGCCGTGGTGATCGTCGAACCCGACGGGCTGGCCCTGCTGTCCAGCGAGCCGTGGTGCAACGAAGGCGGCGGCGGCTCCACCGGCCGGCCGGAGGACATGTCGCTGGTCGAGCAGCGCTTCCGGGAGATCGACCACGCCATCACCACCTTCGCCAAGCTCCCCAACACCGGCGTGTACGTGGACGCCGGCCACTCGGCCTGGCAGCCGCTCAACGACTACGACGCCGGCTACGGCGAGCCGCGCGCCCAGCTCGGCATCGTCAGCCGCCTGCTGCGCGGCGGCGTCGCCAAGGCCGACGGGTTCGTGCTGAACGTCTCCAACTACCGGGCCGACGCCGAGCTGATCGACTACGGCGTCCGGGTCTCCAAGTGCCTGTGGCTGCGCCGCAGCACCGGCGCGCGCGAGTGCACCGACGCCGACCTGGCCGCCGTGCCCGACGGCCGGCGCGACCTGACCCCCTTCGTCCTGGACACCAGCCGCAACGGCCGGGGGCCGTGGACGGCGCCGGAGGGCGCGTACCCCGACCCCCAGGAGTGGTGCAACCCGCCCGGCCGCGGCCTGGGCGTCCGCCCCACCACCCGCACCGGCCACCGCCTGGTGGACGCCTTCCTGTGGGTCAAACGGCCCGGCGAGTCCGACGGCCAGTGCACCCGCGGCACCGCCGGACCGCAGGACCCCGAGTACGGCATCGTCGACCCGCCCGCGGGCCAGTGGTGGCCCGAGTACGCCCTGGGCCTGGCCCGGCGGGCCGTGCCACCCCTCAAGTGAGCCGGTCACCCGGGGTTTTCGGGGCGCGGGTCGCGCCCCGAACGTCTTCGGGCACCGGCGTCCCGTGAGGCGGCGGCTCGTTTCGCCCCGCCGGCCGGATGCGGGGGCTTCGGCCGGCGTTCGGGCGTCGGCCACCGCCGACGGCTCGGCCGGGGCGGTGAGCACGGTCCGCCGGGGCCACCCCGGCTTGCCGGCCGGCACCCGGCCGACGGCCGCCTCACTGACCCCGGCGTGGGCGGTGATGCCGGCCAGACACAAGAGGGCCGTGAAGTCACTCTTCCCCTGAACCGGCGGTTCCCGCGCCGTCCCACCACACGGCGGTATCGGGGGGAAGGGAGAGGCAATCTCCGTCCGTCTGGACGGGACCACTGGACAGCAGCACCGGACCCGGGGCGGGCACCTGGACCGCGTGTTCTCCCATGTTGATCGCGCACACCAGCGACCGCTGCGCGCAGTCGCGGGAGAACATCAGCGTCTCCGGTGGGGCGGGCAGCCAGCGCAGCGTCCCGTCGCCCAGCGCCGGGTGCTCGCGCCGGATCGCCAGCGCCCGCCGGTACAGCGACAGCATCGACTCCGGGTCGGACGCCTGCCGCTCGACGGTCAGCTCCCGCCAGTGCGCGGGCATGGGCAGCCAGCTGGTGGCGCCCGGCCCGAACCCGAACGGCGGCTCCTCCCCCGACCAGGGGAGCGGCACCCGGCAGCCGTCCCGGCCGGCGTCGGGGTCGCGGGCGCGCTGGGGGTCCTTCAGGTACTCCTCCGGCAGGTCCTCCACCTCGGCCAGCCCCAGCTCCTCGCCCTGGTAGATATAGGCCGAGCCGGGCAGCGCCAGTGTCAGCAGCGCCGCCGCGCGGGCCCGCCGCAACCCCGGCTCGCCGCCGCCGTAACGGGTGACATGCCGTTTGACGTCGTGGTTGGACAGCACCCAGGTGGTGGGGGCGCCGACCAGGGCGGCGGTGCGCAGCGACTCGGTGATCACCTCGCGTTTGGCGTCGGCGTCCCAGCCGGCGGTCAGGTAGTGGAAGTTGAACGCCTGGTGCAGCTCGTCCGGGCGCACGTAGGCGGCCAGCCGCTCGGGGGTGGGCGCCCACGCCTCGGCCACCCCGATCCGCTCCCCGGGGTAGGAGTCCAGCAGCCGCCGCCAGGACCGGTGGATCTCGTGCACCCCGTCCTGGTCGAAGTAGGGCAGCACGTTGTCGCCCAGCATGGTGACCTGCCCGCTCCAGCCCACATCGGGCAGGCCGGGGGCCTTGACCATGCCGTGCGCCACGTCGATGCGGAACCCGTCGACGCCCAGCTCCAGCCAGAACCGCAGCACGTCTGCGAACTCGGCGCGGACCTCGGGGTTGTCCCAGTTCAGGTCGGGCTGCTCGACGGCGAACAGGTGCAGGTACCACTGCCCGTCGGGCACCCGGGTCCAGGCCGATCCGCCGAAGACCGACTCCCAGTCGTTGGGCGGCTGCGAGCCGTCCGGGCCGCGGCCGTCCCGGAAGATGTAGCGGTCGCGGGCCGGGCTGCCGGGCGGGGAGGCCAGCGCCTCGGTGAACCAGGGGTGCCGGTCGGAGGTGTGGTTGGGGACCAGGTCGACGATGATGCGCAGGCCGAGCCGGTGCGTCTCCTCGATCAGGGCGCGGGCGTCTGCCAGCGTCCCGAACAGCGGGTCCACGTCCCGGTAGTCGGCCACGTCGTAGCCGAAGTCGGCCATCGGCGAGGGGTAGAAGGGGGTGACCCACAGGGCGTCCACGCCCAGCTCGGCCAGGTACGGCAGCCTGCTGCGGATGCCGGGCAGGTCGCCGATCCCGTCGCCGTCGGAGTCGGCGAAGCTGCGCACGTACACCTGGTAGATCACCGCGTCCCGCCACCACCGGGCGGCCCGCGCGGGGACGGGCGGGGCCGTGCCGGAGACGTCGACGATGTGTTGCGTCATCGAATTCCTTTGCGTGTAGATGGACGTGGGCACGCGTGCCCGCTCGTCGGTCTTCCTCCACGGTGGCCGATGAGGCCGCCGCGATGACATGCCGGCGGGGTGCGGTTTTCCTTGACGCCGCCGGCGACGGGCATGCCTGTGACGACGGCCGCTTCCGCAGATGGTCGGGGCGTCCGGAGGCGGGGAAGGCGCCCGCCGCCGGGCGCCCGATGTGATCAGCATTACCCTCCGGGGCATCGTCCCAGCTCAGCGCGGTCCGGCAGATTTACCGCATGACATATGAATTCGACCTGGACACCCGGGTGGAGCCGGACGGCGAGGACGCCTACCTGGCCGACATCACCGACCGCTGGCACACCCCCAATGGAACCCCCAACGGGGGTTACACGCTGGCGGTGTGCCTGCAGGCGCTGCGGCACCGCCTGCCGCTGCCCGACCCGATCGCGGTGTCCGCCCACTACCTGCGTCCGGCCGGGGTGGGCAAGGCCCGGATCACCACCGAGACGGTCAAGACCGGGCGGCGGCTGGCCACCGGGATGGCGAGCCTATGGCAGGACGGCAAGGAGATGCTCCGGGTGGTGGCCTCCTTCGGCGACCTCGACAAGGCGCGGGGCCGGACGCTGGTGCTCGGCCGGGCGCCGCGGCTGCCCGACCCGGAGACCCTCTCCGACGCCCTGGGCGGCCTGTCGATGCCGGGGCTGAGCCTGGCCGGCCGGGTCGAGTACCGCCTGGCGGAACCGCCGGGCTGGATGCGCGGCGAACCGGGCGGGAAGCCGCAGTGGGAGTTTTGGATGCGTTTCCGGGACGGCCGCGAGCCCGACGCGCTGTCGCTGCCGTTCTTCGTCGACGCCATGGCCCCGGCCGTCTTGGACATCGGGGAGGCCTCGCTGACCGTGGAGCTGACCGTCCACGTGCGGCGCCGCCCCGTCCCCGGCTGGCTGGCCTGCCGGGTGAGCACCCGGTACGTGATGGACGGCTTCCACGAAGAGGACATGGAGATATGGGACTCGGCCGGCAACCTGGTGGCCCAGTCCCGGCAGCTGGGCCTGCTCCTCTCCGCCTGATCGCCCACTGGAACGCTCCCGGCGGGCCCGCCGGGAGCGGTGGGTCCGCCGCATCGTTTCAGCGGGCGGCGGCCAGGCACTCGTCGATGGCGGCGGGGGAGAGGATGTGGTCCAGCACCATGGCCGCGCAGCCGGTCAGGCCCGCCGCATCGCCCAGCGTGCTGGGCTCGATCCGCAGCTGACGGGTGGCCAGGGCGGTGGCCCGCTGGTACACCGCCTCCCGCACCCCGGCGATCAGCGGCTCGCCGGTCTCGACCAGATCGCCGCCCAGCACCACCACGGCCGGGTTGAGCAGGTTGACCGCCGCGGCGATCACCTCGCCGATCCGCCGGCCGGCCCGCCGCACCGGCGCCACCGCCGCCGGGTCGCCGCCGCGCACCCGCAGCGCCAGCTCGGCCAGGTCGGCGGCGCCGGTGGCGGCCGTCAGCGCCGCGCCGCCGGCGACCGCCTCCACGCAGTCGAAGTTGCCGCAACGGCAGGGGACGCCCTCGCCGTCGCGGACGGGAATGTGCCCGATCTCCCCGGCGGCACCCAGCGCGCCGCGCTGGATGCGGCCCCCGGCGATCAGTCCCGCGCCGATGCCGGTGGACAGTTTCACGAACAGCAGGTCATCGATCTGGCCCCGGTAGCGGGCCTGGTACTCGCCCAGCGCCGCCACGTTCACGTCGTTGTCGAAGTAGGCGGGCACGGGGAAACGCTCGGCCAGCGCGGGGCGCAGGTCGATGCCGTCCGGCCGCGGCGCCGGGGCCGGCGGGACCAGCCGGCGCAGCGGGACGGGCGCCGTGCCGCCGGCGATCCCGGCGGCGCCGGGACTGCCCACTCCCACGCCGCGCACCGCCGCACGGGTCAGCCCGGCCTTGCCGAGCAGCTCGTCCCAGTGCTCGGTCAGCCACTGCGGCAGCGCCTGCGGATCCGGGTGCGCCGGCAGGTCGGGGTCGGACTGCACCAGGATCCGCCCGGCCAGGTCGCACACGGCGACCTGGCCGCGGCGCTGGCCGAGGTTGGCCACCAGCACGGCGCCGCCGGCGGCGTTGAACTCCAGCCGGGCCGGCGGGCGCCCTCCGGAGGACGGCCCGCCGGGGCGCTCGATGACCAGGCCGCGGGCGATCAGTTCGGAGACGCGGAGCGCGACCGCCGGCCGGGACAGCCCGGTCAGCCGGCCGAGCTCGGCGCGGGTGCAGACGCCCTCACGGATCAGGCGGAGCAAGTCTCCGCTGGTCGAAGGCTGTTTGGGCACTGGGACAGTGAATCACGCCAGGTTCGGCGTGTCGAGTTACACATGTTCGCAATCTTTTGTAACAAAACCTTCATAAGCACGCTTGTGTAAGTTTCCAAAGGGTCGGTAGTTTGCGGTCCGACGCCTTACCTATGGAGCCCTCTCAATGCCGCCAACCCTCCACCCCGTGGTCGCACGGGTGACCGAGCGCATCGCCGGGCGCAGCGCCGCACGCCGCGCCGACTACCTGGCGCGGATCGCCGACGCCGGGCGCGGCAACGAACGCGACGGGCGGGTCAGACCCGCGCGCACCGCGTTGGGCTGCGCCAACCTGGCGCACGGCTTCGCCGCCTGCGCCCCGGCCGACAAACTCGCCCTGCGCGGCGCCGATGCGCCCAACATCGCGATCGTCACCGCCTACAACGACATGCTCTCGGCGCACCAGCCGCTGAAGGACTACCCCGACCTGCTCAAACGGGCGATCGGGCAGGCCGGCGGCACCGCCCAGGTCGCCGGCGGGGTGCCCGCCATGTGCGACGGCGTCACCCAGGGGCGCGCCGGCATGGAGCTGTCGCTGTTCAGCCGGGACGTGGTCGCCATGGCCACCGCCGTCGCGCTGGCCCACGACATGTTCGACGGCGTGCTGCTGCTGGGGGTGTGCGACAAGATCGTCCCCGGCCTGGTGATCGGCGCGCTGGCGTTCGGGCACCTGCCGGCGATCCTGGTGCCCGCCGGCCCCATGGCCTCCGGGCTGCCCAACGCGCAAAAAGCCAAGGTCCGCAAGCTGTTCGCCGAGGGCAAGGCGACGCGGGAGGAGCTGCTGGAGGCCGAGGCCGCCTCCTACCACTCGCCGGGCACCTGCACCTTCTACGGCACCGCCAACTCCAACCAGCTGCTGATGGAGGTGATGGGCCTGCACCTGCCCGGCGCCAGCTTCGTCCCGCCGGGCACCGCGCTGCGCGAGGCCCTCACCCTCGAAGCCGGCCGCCGCATCACCGAGCTGACCGCGCTCGGCGGCTCCTACACCCCCGTCGGCGAGCTGCTGGATGAGCGGGCCTTCGTCAACGGGGTGGTGGCGCTGCTGGCCACCGGCGGCTCCACCAACCACACCCTGCACCTGGTGGCCATGGCCGCCGCCGCGGGCATCGAGCTGACCTGGGACGACTTCGATGAGCTGTCGGCGGTCACCCCGCTGCTGACCCGCCTGTACCCCAACGGCGGCGCCGATGTGAATCACTTCCACGCCGCCGGCGGCACCGGCTTCCTCATCGGCGAGCTGCTGGAGGCCGGGCTGCTGCACGCCGACGCCCGCACCGTCGGCGGCAAGACGCTGGACGACTACCGGGTGACGCCCGAGCTGGGGGAGGAGGGCGAGCTGGTCTGGCGGCCGGCGCCGCGCGACTCGGCCGACACCTCGGTGCTGCGGCCGGTGGCCGACCCGTTCGACACCCACGGCGGGCTGCGCACGGTCAGCGGCAACCTCGGCCGCGCCGTGGTGAAGGTCTCGGCGGTGGACCCCGCCCACCGCGCGGTGCAGGCCCCGGCCCGGGTCTTCGCCTCCCAGCAGGAGCTGCAGGAGGCCTTCCGGGCCGGCGAGCTGGACGGCGATGTGGTCGTGGTGGTCCGCCACCAGGGGCCGCGCGCCAACGGAATGCCCGAGCTGCACAAGCTCACCCCGCCGCTGTCGGTGCTGCAGGACCGCGGCCACAAGGTCGCGCTGGTCACCGACGGGCGCATGTCGGGGGCGTCCGGGAGCGTCCTGGCCGCCATCCATCTGTCCCCGGAGGCCGCCGCCGGCGGGCCGCTGGCCCGGGTGCGCGACGGCGACCTCATCCGGCTCGATGCGGACGAAGGAGTACTGCAGGTGCTGGTGCCGGAGGAAGAGCTGGCCGCCCGGGAGCCCGCCGCGGCCCCCGGAGAGCAGGTCGGAACGGGCCGTGAGCTGTTTGCGGCCTTCCGCCGGGCGGTGGGCCCGGCCGAGCGCGGAGCGGCGGTGTTCACCTCATGACGGCGATGGCGCCTTCGGCGGAGCGGCCCTGGCTGGTGGCCGACATCGGCGGCACCAACGCCCGCTTCGGGCTCATCCAGGCGCCCGGCGCGCCGCCCAGCCGGGTGCAGGTGCTGGCGCTGCGCGACCACGCCGGGCTGGCCGAGGCCACCGCCACCTACCTGGCCCGGCACGCCGGGGACGTGCGGCCCGGCGCCGCCTGCGTGGCCGTCGCCGGGCCGGTCACCGACGACGGCCGCTTCCAGCTGACCAACGCCCACTGGTCCGGCAGCGCCGAGGAGGTCCGCGCCGATCTGGGGCTGGACCATGTGGAACTGATCAACGACTTCGAGGCGCTGGCGCTGGCGCTGCCCACCCTGCAGCCCGGCGACCTGCGCGTGCTGGGCGAGCGGGCGCCCGGCGGCCAGACCCCCGCGGCGGTGCTCGGGCCGGGCACCGGGCTGGGGGTGGCCGCCCTGGTGCGGGCCGGGGAGCGGCTGGTGGCGATCCCCAGCGAGGGCGGCCATGTCGACCTGCCCGCCACCACCCCCCGCGAGCTGGAACTGGCGGCGATGCTGCGGGAGGAGCACGGCACCGCCGAGGCCGAGCGGCTGCTGTCGGGGGAGGGGATGACCCGGCTGTATGAGCTGATCGCCCGGATGCACGCGGTGCCGGTCCAGCCGCTGTCGGCCGCCCAGATCTGCGCCCGCCGCAGCGACCCGCTGTGCCAGGAGACGCTGGAGACCTTCTGCGCCCTGCTGGGCTCCTTCGCCGGGAACGTGGCGCTGACCTTCGGCGCCCGCGGCGGCGTCTACCTCGGCGGCGGCATCCTGCCGCGCATCTGGGACGTGCTGCGCCGCAGCGATTTCCGCCGCCGGTTCGAGTCCAAGCCGCCCATGGAACGCTATCTGCGGGCCATCCCCACCGCCCTCATCGTCGCCCCGACCCCCGCGCTGGCGGGGGCCGCCGCCCGTCTGGCCTCCCTGGAGCCGGTGTGAACGCCGAAGACCTGCTGAATGTGTGCCCGGTCATCCCCGTGGTGGTGCTGCGGGACGCCGATCACGCGGTGCCGCTGGCGCGCGCCCTGGTGGCCGGGGGCCTGCCCGCCGTCGAGGTCACCTTGCGCACCCCCGCCGCGCTGGAGGCCATCAAGCGGATCGCCGCCGAGGTCCCCGAGGCCGTGGTCGGCGCCGGCACCGTCGTCACCGCCGCCCAGGCCGCCCAGGCGGCCGGCGCGGGCGCCCGTTTCCTGGTCAGCCCCGGCTGCACCGACACGCTGCGGCGGGCGATGACCGACACCGGCCTGCCGTTCCTGGCCGGGGTCTCCTCGGCCTCGGAGGCCATGGCCCTGCTGGAGCACGGCATCACCGCCATGAAGTTCTTCCCCGCCCAGGCCGCGGGGGGCCCCGCCTATCTCAAGGCGCTGGCCGGGCCGCTGCCGCAGGTCCGCTTCTGCCCGACCGGCGGCATCACCCCCCAGACCGCCCCCGACTACCTGGCCCTGCCCAACGTCGGCTGCGTCGGCGGCAGCTGGCTGGCCCCCGAGGAGGCGATGCGCGCCGGCGCCTGGGACCGCATCCGGCAACTGGCGCGCCAGGCCGCGGCGCTGCGCTGATCAGCCCTCGGCCAGGACGCGCACGACCGCCTCGGCGAGCTGCGCGGCGTCGGCCACGCAGCGGTAGTCCACGTGCTCGGGCAGATCGGAGGGCAGGTGGTAGTGCGGCAGCAGCTTGTCCTCGTCCACCGACACCAGGCAGACCGTGGGGTAGCCGTACCGGTTGGGCACCACGCCGTCGGTGCTGTTGCGCGAGCGCAGGCCGCGCAGCAGGGTCACGCCCAGCTCCCGGGCGCAGCGGGCGACCAGGTCGCCGAAGGCGGCGTCGTAGCGCTCCATGCGCAGCGGGCCCTCGGCATCGAGCATGACCAGCCTGCCCGACCCCACCGTGTCCAGGTTGAGGAACCAGGTGCTCTCGCGGGGCAGCTCGGGGAAGTGGCGGCGGGCGAAGCCGCGGATGCCCTCCTGCAGCGCCTCCTCCGCACCCGCCGACAGCAGCACCACCCGCAGCCCTTCGACGGGCCGCTCCCGCAGCGCCTCGGCCAGCGCGATGAGCACCGCCACCCCGCTGAGGTTGTCGTTGGCGCCCGGCACCGCCCGGCGGGAGGCGATGTCGGCCATCGCCGCCGCGGTCAGCGCGCTCAAGACCGCGCCCGTTCGCCGCACCCTTGCCGAGCCGGTGGCGCTGCCCAGCGCCGCCAGCACCGGCCCGGCCATCGCCGCCCACCACAGCGGCGGGTTCTCCGTCATCCGCTCCACCACGTGCGGGAAACGGCGCGCCAGCCGGCGCTCCAGCCGCTGGTCGAAGATCAGCCCGGACGGCGCCGCGTCGTGGTGGGCCATCACCACCAGCGTCCGCGGGGCCCGGGCGTCGCCCAGCTCGGCCACCACGTTGCAGGCGGTGCGCCGCCGGTCCACCACCCGCCGCGCCAGCTGCCGCCCGTAGGAGATCTCATCGGCCAGCCCGGCCGCGGCCACCGCGCCGCCCAGCGTCCCCAGCACCGGGGAGCGCCCCCCGGCCAGGCCGGCCAGCGCGCCCAGCACGGCCAGCGCGCCCACGGGGCGGGCGTAGGAGGAGAACGCCGGTTCCTCCTCCACCTCGGCCCGGCAGCCCAGCGCCCGCAGCCGGCGCGCGATCAGATGGGCGGCCCGGCGTTCCCCCGGCGAGCAGGGCGGGCGTTCGATCGCGGCCAGTTCCTCGACGGTGGCGCGCAGCCCGCTCTCGGCGGGCCGGGGCACGTTCGGCACCGGGTGCGGCGAGCGCAGAGACATGTGTGAAAGATTCTCACCTTTTCTGCCGCCCGGTCCACCGCCCCGGGACGGATCCGCCGGGGCCGGGCGCGGTCCCTCCGGCCCCGGACGGAGCGAGATCACCGGCCGCACGGCGGGTCATAGGGGAGTCCGGGCACGTACTTGGCCCACTGGGCCGGGGTGATCACATCGCCGACGCTGTGGCACAGGATGCGGGTCATGAACTCCGGATCGGTGTTCCACACATCGACCGTGTCGCTGGTGGACACCAGCAACGGCGTCGGCCCCTGGGAGCTGTAGGACAGGTCCTCGCTCTCCCGCGAGTCGTAGGCGAAAGAGGCCCGGTGAACCGGGGCGTCCGGGTTGCTGACGTCCCACAGCTCGATGTGCGGGGAGGTCTCGCCGGTGAAGGAGGGGGAGGCGGCGGACCCGGCGGTCCAGGCCAGGGTGCGGCCGTCGGGGCTGAAGGCCAGGCCCTTGCCGGAGCCCACCGTGCGCATCAGCACCGGTTCCCCGACGATCCGGTCGCCCTGGACCCGCCACAGGCGGGTGGTGTCCCGGCTGTCGCTGACCGCCAGCAGCCCGCCGTCGGGACGGAAAGCCGAGGTGGCGAAGCCGGAGTCGCCCGCATCCGGGGTGAGCCGCAGGGTCGGGTGCTGCACCGGGCGGCTCGGGTCGGCGGTGTTCCACGACAGCAGCGTGTCGGCGGTGGTGGCGACCAGCAGGTTCCCCTTGGGCGCGAAGGTGACGTCGTAGACCTCGCCGCGCATCGACGTCAGCTGCCGGGGAGCGGCGGGGGTGGACACGTCGAACAGCCTCACCGACGCCGGACCCGTCCTGGCCGGCAGGAAGTCGTTGTTGTCGGCCACGGCCAGGATCCGGCCGTCCGGGCTGAAGGAGACGTCCTCGACGCCGTTGCTGAGGCCGGTGACGGTGCCCACCACCGGGGCGCCGGGCCGGCCGGTGTCGCGCAACCGCACCACGGGCCTGGCGTCGCCGCCCTTGCCCGCCATCTCGCTGACGGCCAGGATCCGGCCGTCCGGGCTGAAGTCGGCGCCCTGGGCGCCGACTTGACCGCTGCCCGGCAGCTCGGCCAGCCGGCGCATGCCCCCTTCGCCGGTCAAGTCCACCAGCAGGCCGAAGTTCGCGCCCTGGATCACCAGCAGCCGCCGGGGACCGCCGCTGAAGCGCGTGGTGACCTGGAAACCGGACGGGACCGTGCCGTAGGTGGCCACCGAGCTCAGCCGCAGGGTGTTCTCGACATACCACAAGTAGACGCCCCCATAGGTGGCGTGCAGCAGCCGGTGGCCGCGCGAGGCGAACAGCGCCGGGCCGGTCCGCCCCGCCGAGTCGCCCATCCCGGCCAGCCGGTTGACCAGCCTCGGCTGCGTGGGGGAGGGGAGGTTCCACAGCAGCGTGTCCCGGTTGCAGACGGTGGCCAGCGTCTTGCCGTCCGGGCTGAAGGCGGTCGAGAGCAGCTCCCCCGGGCAGTTGAAGGCCGCCCCCTCCTTCTTCGCCGCGGCCAGGCGCCGCGGCTTGCCCGGGTTCTGCACGTCCCACAGGCGGAACACGATGTCCTTGGAGTCTCCCGGGCCGGCCAGCGTCTTGCCGTCCGGGCTGAAGGAGACCCGGCGCAGGATCTTCTCCTGCGACAGCCGAGCGTTCGGCTCCCCGCCGGCGACCTTCGCCAGCGCGGAGGTGCGCTCGGGGTCGAGGGGGTCCCACAGCCGCACCGTGCCGTCCAGGCCGGCGCTGGCCAGCAGCTTCCCCGACGGCGCGAACGCCACCGAGTCCACCGCGCCCTTGTGCCCGGTCAGCGTGCGCAGCGTGCGCGGGGCGCCGGTGGCGGGGATCTCCCACAGCCGCACGCGGCCGTTGCCCAGCCCGAGGGCGAGCATGCGGCCGTCCGGGCTGAAGGCCAGCGAGGCGACCTTGGCCGGCTGATTGGCGGGGACGGTGAGCTCCCGGGGCGCGGAGGGGTTGCTCACATCCCACAGCCGCACCGGCGTCCGGCCCGGCCCGGCGTCGGTGACGGCGGCGGCCACCAGCCGCCCGTCCGGGCTCAGCGCCACGCCCCTGGAGCCGCCGGCGCTCAGCCGGGCCAGGCTGCGGCCCTTGCCGGTGTCCCACAGCGCCACGTCGCTGCCCGTGGAGACGGCCAGCCGCGTGGCGTCGGCGTTGAGCGAGATGTCCCAGGCGGGGACCCCGGCGTTGAACACCCCCGGCAGCTCCAGGGAGGAGAACAGCGCCGCGGTGCCGGAGGCCGGGTCGGTCCGGTAGGCGATGATGCTGAGCTGTTTGGCCAGGCCCGGCTGGCTGGAGCGCAGGTTCTCGGCCTCGGAGGCCACCAGGCGGGCCACGGCGACGTCGCGCTGGCGGGCGGTGTCGCGCTGGGCGCGGGCGGTCTCCTTTTGGGCGCTGACGGCGCTCTGCCTGGCCTGCACCGCGACGCCGGTCGAGGCCAGCGCCAGCACCAGCAGCACGGCCAGCGTGACGGTGGCGATCTGCCGCAGCCGGGCGGCGCGGGTCTGGGCCTGGGTGCTGGCGTCCAGGAAGGCCCGCTCCAGCCGGTTGAGCGCCGGACGCTGGTGGTGGGCGGCCCACAGCAGGGCGTCCTGCAGCCGGGTGCCGGTCAGCACGTCCGTGCGGCGCCGCCCGTGGGTGTTCCAGGTGCGGGCCGCCTGGCGGATGTGGCCGTGCCCGACCAGCCCCTGGCGGTCCTGGTCGATCCAGTCGCGCAGGCGCGGCCAGGCGCGCAGCAGGGCCGGCCGCGACAGGGCGATCTGCCCGTCCTCGGTGTGGGTGAGCACCGGGCCGAAGGCGGCCACGATCCGCTGCAGGGCAGCCGTCTGCTCCATCTGGGGCCGGTCGAACAATTCGTCGGCGGGCAGGCGGCGGGAGGCGATGTCGCCGTCCTCGGTGGCCAGCACCAGCCGCAGGAACAGCTCGGGGACCAGCTCGCGGTCCTCGGCGGATAGGGACTGGTAGATCTGCTCGGCGATCTGGCCCAGCGCCGGATCCTGCGGCCCGGTCTGGGCCAGCTGCTCGGCCTGCGCGGTGCCCGCGGCCATCAGCCCGCCGGTGTCGGCGGAGGGGCCGCCGACCAGCGCCGACAGCAGCGAGCGGGCGGTGGGGCGGGCCAGCGGGTCCTTGTCGAGGGCGGCCTTGACCAGCGGGCGCAGCTTCTCCGGCAGCGGCTCCAGGTCCGGCTGGGTGGTCAGCACCCGGTGCATCACGGCCGGCAGGCTGTCGGCGCGGAAGGCGTGCTCGCCGGTGGCGGCGAAGTAGAGGATCGCGCCCCAGGCGAACACGTCGGCCGCGGCCCCGGCGCGCTTGCCCTGGTAGACCTCCGGCGCCATGTACACCGGGGTCCCCGCCGGGTTGCCCAGCGGGGTCAGCGACATCTCCAGGGTGCGGGCGATGCCGAAGTCGATCACGCGCGGCCCGTCCGGGCCCAGCAGCACGTTGTCGGGCTTGAGGTCGCGGTGGATCACCCCGGCCTCGTGGATGGCGGTCAGCGCGGTGGCGATCCCGATCGCCAGCCGGTGCAGGTCGTCCCCGGTGAAGCGGCGCCCCTCCTTGACCACCCGGCCCAGGCTGCGCCCTTCGACGTACTCGCTGACGATGTAGGGGCGGGGCCCGGTCATCTGCACCGACAGGATCTTGGCGGTGCAGAACGAGGAGACCCGCTGCGCCGCCTCCACCTCCCGCGCCATGCGCTCCAGGTCGGCCGCGGCCCCGTCGGGGGCGTGGAACACCTTGATCGCGACTCGGGTCCCGTCCTCGCCGTAGCCCTCGTAGACCACTCCCTGGCTGCCGGCCCCCAGCCGTCCGGCCAGCCAGTACTCGCCCAGCCGTTCCGGATCGCCCGGTTCCAGCGGATCGGCCACGCGGTCACCTCCTCAGACGGACGTCCCGGCCGGTGCCCCCGCGGCCGCCCGCGATCCGCCTGCGGTGGGGAGGACCGTGATCGGCACCGGCTTGGTGCCATGGGACTGCGCCCGTTTCGGACGGCGCGCATCGCACAAGGGGGGCGTTCCGGTACCACCTTCCGATGACCGGCACCGTACCAGTGCTCCGCTGTGTCGCCCATGTCTTCACAGAGAGCACTCGCTGAACCTTCGGCGGCATGCCGTTTCCGCCGGCAAAGACGGGACCTGGGCCGGGAGGAGCGCCGTGACCTGCAGTGTCATGCGTTCGGAGACCGCCGGGGCTCCCGTTCCGGCCTTCCGGGACCGCGTATGGAAGGGCGCGCTCCCCGGCGCCGCGGCCGGGACCGGCCGGCCCGGCGGGCCTGAGGCGGTCCCGGCGTGCGGCGCCGGAGCGGCCCTCAGGCCCCGGACCGGCCGTGGCGAGGTCCCGGGGCCTGAGGGTTCAGCGCCGGATGGCGCGCAGCCGGCGGTGCAGGCGGACGGCGGTGAACAGGCCCGCCGCCAGCCAGAGCACCAGCGCGGCTTTCAGCGCCAGCACGATCCCCGCGGCCGGCCCGGCGGTGAACGCCCCGATCAGGAAGAGCACCAGCAGGATCGGCACCAGCGGCGCCGGGCCGTGGTGGTGCCGGTGGTGCATCAGGTGACGGCCGTGATGGCCATGCGGGTGGTGCCGATGGCCGTGCCAATGCGCCCAGTGCGGGTGACCGGCCCGCGGCCCCTGCCAGGCGGGCTCGGGAAGCCCATGGGGGCCGGGCAGATCCTTGACGATCTCGCGCAGGTCGCCCTCGGTCTTGGCGGCCAGCGTCGCCTCCAGGCGCTCGTCGAGTTCGGCGCGGGTGAGGCGGCCCATGGCGAAGTGCTCGTGCAGCGCCTCGGTCACCGCGTCGCGTTCGGCGTCTCCGATGCGCAGGTCCATGCGGTCACTCCTCGGGGTCGTCCTCGGCGAGGATGCGGTACAGCCTGCTGCGGGCGTCGGCCAGCACCTGGGCGGCCTGGGCGACCTGCTCGGGGGAGCCGGCGTGGACGATCTGCATCACCGCCGCTCCGGTCCGGGCGGCCTGCTTGAGCAGGTCGGGCACGCCCTCGCCGTACTCGGGCGTCATCTGCGCCCAGGGCTCGTTCAGCTCCTCGGCGTGCGCGGCGACGTAGGCGCGGCCGGCGTCGGTGAGGGAGTAGGTCTTGCGGCCCTCGTTTTCGGCGGCGCGGATCAGCCCTTCGTCGGCCAGCTGCTGCAGGGCCGGGTAGACCGCGCCGGGGCTGGGCCGCCAGGCGCCGCCGCTGCGCTCGCCGATCCGCTGGATGAGCTGGTAGCCGTTGGCCGGTTCCTCGGCCAGCAGCGTCAGGATCGCCGCCCGGATGTTGCCCTTGCGGGCGCGCGTCCCCTGCCCGGGCGCCCATCCGCCCCAGGGTGCGCCGCCGCGGCCCCACGGGCCGTGGCCGCCCCACGGGCCGGCGCCGAACATCCATCCGAAGCCGGGGCCGTGCACGCCCGGCCCGCAGTGCCGGCCGGCCGCTTTGGCGGCCAGCGCCGCGGCGGCCAGTGCCCAGTGGGGCGCGAAGGTGGCCGAACTCATGTTCTTAACCGCCCTTCTTTGATCTTTCTGAGACCAATCGCGATACGACAACGATATATCTGAAACGTGTCGCCGGTCATCCCGGTTCCCGGTGCAGATAGCTTGATGTCGAGATAAATTGGCAGGTAGCTTGACGTCGAGAGAAAAGCCGCGGAAGTTAGGTCCCCCCAGGGCGCGGCGCGGGCTTCGGCTAGGGCAGGATTCAGAGGGAATACCGATCGCGCCGGACCGTGCCGGCAGCGGTTCAGCAGACGTCAACGCGCCTATAGGGCTCTACAGGGAATGGTCCGCCGCACGCGGGACCCGCGCATGCGGGGCGGGCGTGCGCGCGGCGTGATGGAGGAGGAGTCGTGTCCGCCAACAGCTTCGGCGCCCGCAGCACGTTGCGGGTGGGCGACAAGTCGTATGAGATCTACCGGCTGGACGCCGTCGAAGGCGCGGCCCGTCTTCCGTACAGCCTGAAGGTGCTGCTGGAGAACCTGCTGCGCACCGAGGACGGCGCCAACGTCACCGCCGACCACATCCGCGCGCTGGCCGGCTGGGACCCCTCCGCCCAGCCCAGCCAGGAGATCCAGTTCACCCCCGCCCGGGTGATCATGCAGGACTTCACCGGCGTGCCCTGCGTGGTGGACCTGGCCACCATGCGCGAGGCCGTGCGCGACCTGGGCGGCGACCCGTCCCGGATCAACCCGCTGGCCCCGGCCGAGATGGTCATCGACCACTCGGTCATCGTCGACCACTTCGGCACCCCGGACGCCTTCGAGCGCAACGTCGAGCGCGAGTACCAGCGCAACCGCGAGCGCTACCAGTTCCTGCGCTGGGGCCAGACCGCCTTCGACCAGTTCAAGGTCGTCCCGCCGGGCACCGGCATCGTCCACCAGGTCAACATCGAGCACCTGGCCCGCGTGGTGTTCGCCCGCGACGGGGTCGCCTACCCCGACACCTGCGTGGGCACCGACTCCCACACCACCATGGAGAACGGCATCGGCGTGCTGGGCTGGGGCGTGGGCGGCATCGAGGCCGAGGCCGCCATGCTCGGCCAGCCGATCTCCATGCTCATCCCGCGGGTGGTCGGCTTCAAGCTGACCGGCGAGCTGCCCTCCGGCAGCACCGCCACCGACCTGGTGCTCACCATCACCGAGATGCTGCGCCGGCACGGCGTGGTCGGCAAGTTCGTGGAGTTCTACGGCGAGGGCGTGGCCGCGCTGCCGGTGGCCGACCGGGCCACCATCGGCAACATGAGCCCGGAGTTCGGCTCCACCTGCGCCATCTTCCCCATCGACGCGGAGACCATCGCCTACCTGCGGCTGACCGGCCGCTCCGAGGAGCAGATCGCCCTGGTCGAGGCCTACGCCAAGGAGCAGGGCCTGTGGCTGGACCCCAAGGCCGAGCCGGACTTCTCCGAGCACCTGGAGCTGGACCTGTCCACGGTCGTCCCGTCCATCGCCGGCCCCAAGCGCCCCCAGGACCGCATCGCCCTCACCGCGGCCAAGCAGACCTGGCGGCGCGACGTGCGCAACTACGTCACCGTCGAGGGCACGCTGGATGAGGCCACCGCCGAGTCCTTCCCCGCCTCCGACTCCCCGGCCGTCTCCCACAGCGACAACGGCGACAAGCCGCGCGAGCAGGACGGCGGCGTCCCCGCCCGGCCGCACAAGAAGGTCCCGGTCACGCTGGCCGACGGCACCACCTTCGAGCTCGACCACGGCGCCGTGGTGATCGCCGCGATCACCTCCTGCACCAACACCTCCAACCCGTATGTGATGGTCGGCGCCGCGCTGCTGGCCAAGAAGGCGGTGGAAAAGGGCCTGAGCCGCAAGCCGTGGGTGAAGACCTCCCTGGCCCCCGGCTCCCAGGTGGTCACCGGCTACTACGAGCGCGCCGGGCTCACCCCCTACCTGGACAAGCTCGGCTTCAACCTGGTCGGCTACGGCTGCACCACCTGCATCGGCAACTCCGGTCCGCTGCCGGAGGAGATCTCCAAGGCGATCAACGACAACGACCTGACCGTGGTGTCGGTGCTGTCGGGCAACCGCAACTTCGAGGGCCGGATCAACCCGGACGTCAAGATGAACTACCTGGCCTCCCCGCCGCTGGTGGTGGCCTACGCGCTGGCCGGGACGATGGACATCGACCTGTTCAACGAGCCGATCGGCGAGGGCGCCGACGGCCAGCCGGTCTACCTGCGCGACATCTGGCCCTCCAAGGAGGAGGTCGCCGAGATCGTCGAAAGCTCCATCGGCCAGGAGATGTTCCTGCGCGACTACGCCAACGTCTTCGACGGCGGCCCGCGCTGGCAGGAGCTGCCGGTCCCGACCGGCGACACCTTCTCCTGGGACCCGGACTCCACCTACGTCCGCAAGGCCCCGTACTTCGACGGCATGACCATGGAGCCGGAGCCGGTGCGCGACATCCGCGGCGCGCGGGTCCTGGCCAAGCTGGGCGACTCGGTCACCACCGACCACATCTCCCCGGCCGGCGCCATCAAGGTCGGCACCCCGGCCGCCCAGTACCTGCAGGAGCACGGGGTCGAGCCCAAGGACTTCAACTCCTACGGCTCCCGCCGCGGCAACCACGAGGTGATGATCCGCGGCACCTTCGCCAACATCCGGCTGCGCAACCAGCTGCTGGACGGGGTCGAGGGCGGCTACACCCGCGACTTCACCCAGGAGGGCGCGCCGCAGACGTTCATCTACGACGCCGCGCAGAACTACGCCGCCCAGAACATCCCGCTGGTGGTCATCGCGGGCAAGGAGTACGGCTCCGGCTCCTCCCGCGACTGGGCCGCCAAGGGCACCGCGCTGCTGGGCGTGCGCGCCGTCATCGCCGAGTCCTTCGAGCGCATCCACCGCTCCAACCTGATCGGCATGGGCGTGCTGCCGCTGCAGTTCAAGGAGGGCGAGTCGGCCGAGTCGCTGGGCCTGACCGGTACCGAGACCTTCGACATCATCGGCATCGAGAAGCTCAACGAGGGCGTCACCCCGCGCGAGGTGACCGTCCGCGCCGACGGCAAGGAGTTCCAGGCCATCGTCCGCATCGACACCCCGGGCGAGGCCGACTACTACCGCAACGGCGGCATCATGCAGTACGTCCTGCGCAACCTGCTGCGCAAGTAGTGCGCGCATAAAGCGGCCGGCTGAACGGGTCGTTTCCCTCGCCTGAGGGGAACGACCCGTCTGTTTTCCGGCCACGATGGGCGCAACCCGGCGCCTTGGGAAAGGCGCCGGCAGCACCCCCGACGGGAGCCGGTGACGTGAGACCTGTGCGCGCCGCGGCCGTCCTGGCCGGGCTTTTCGCCCTCTGCGGGTGTGATCTCACCGGGGGAGTCGCCTACCAGCCTCCGCTGCTGCCGATCGTGTTCACCCTCTCCTCCACCGGCGAGTTCGGCGTCCAGCTCGGCCGCGGCATCACCACCCCCTTCGGCAGGGTGGGCGTCGAGACGGCCCTGAAAGAGCCGGACAAGGACGAGACGATCGTGACCATCGCCCGGCAGGGCGAGGCGATGGAGGACAGGTTCAAGATCAAACGCCGTGGATCGATGACGGTGTGCGTGGACGGCCCTTCGATCACCTCCATCTCCTCCGGCGTCATCCGGGTGGTGGTGCCCCGGGAGGCCACGACGGTGCGGGTCGTCGATCCCTCCCGAGCGCACAGCGAGTGCCGGGGCGCCGTCGTGGCCCGCCGGGGGGCTCGGCCCGGCCCTCCGCCCGCCGGCTGGGCACCGCGGCGGCCGCAGGCCGGGCAGCGGCTGGATCCGAGCGCGCTGCCTACCGTCGAGGTCGGGCTGATGGGCCGCCGCCACCGCCTTGCGCTCGTCGACAGGCCCGAGCAGATGGCGCTCGGCATGCGGGAGTGGAGCCCGGCCGACCTCGGCGACCGGTCCGGGATGCTCTACCGCTACCCGTCGCCGCAGGCCGGCGCCCACTCGCTGAGCGGCTACCGCTTCGTCACCGACGTGCTCTTCTTCGATGCGAGCGGCCGTTTCCTGATGGGCTTCACCGGCTGGCCCTGCGCTCAGCCCCCGGCGGTCTGCCCGCGCTACTCCCCGTGGGTGGGTTTCTCGTACGTGATCGAAGCGCCCAGCGGCTACCTGCCCTACCCGGCGCCGGGTGCGTCGCTCACCGTCCACTGACGGGCCCATGCCCGCGGCGGTGCCTGGAAACGGCGGGATGTAACGTTCCACCACGTGCTGCCGGATCCGGAATTTCTGCTGATCGGCGGGGTGGCCGCGCTGGCCGGGGCGATCGTCCAGGGCAGCGTGGGGCTCGGGCTGGGCCTGGTCGCCGCGCCGATCGTGACCCTGCTGTTCCCGTCCCTCATGCCGGGCTCGATGCTGGTCGCCGCCACCGTGCTGCCGCTGCTGACCTTGAGGCGGGAGCTGCGGCACGCCGACCTGAGCGGGCTGCGGTGGGCCTTCTTCGGCCGGGTGGCCGGAACGCCCCTGGGCGTGTGGGTGGTGGCCGCGCTCTCCACCCGGGTGCTGGGCGCCGTGGTGGGCCTGGTCGTGCTGGCGGCGCTGGCGGCCACCGCCTGGTCGGCCCGGGTGCCGCGCAACCCCCTCACGCTCACCGCCGCGGGGCTGGTGGCGGGCGCCACCGGGACCGCCACCGCGATCGGCGGCCCGCCGATCGCACTGCTGTACCAGCGGGAGAGCGGCCCGCGGGTGCGGGCCACGCTGGCGGCGTTCTTCGTCGTCGGCGCCCTGCTGTCGGTGCTGACCCTGGCCGCCATGGGGGAGCTGCCGCCGGTGCAGGTGACCGCGGGGCTGGCGCTGACCCCGTTCGTGGCGGCCGGGTTCTGGCTGTCCGGCCCGCTGCGCCGCTACCTGGACGCCGGCCGCATGCGCCGCGCCGTCCTCATCGTGGTGGGCGTCTCGGCGATGACGCTGATCGTGCGCAGCCTGCTGTGACCGGCCGCCGGTGCGGAAGGCGGATCATCGCGTTACCCTGACCCCTCCGGTGGCCCCGGCCCGTCCGGCCGGGGCGTCGGCGTGTGCGACGGAGCGTGACGGTGGCGAAGAGGCCGACGAGGGCCGAGCTGGAGGCGGCCCGCAGCCGGGTGATCCAGGACGTGCTGCCGGCGGACGGGACGCGGCTGCGGGTGCTGTTCTGCGGGATCAACCCCGGGCTGTATTCAGGGGCGAGCGGGCACCACTTCGCGGGCCCCGGAAACCGGTTCTGGCCCGCGCTGCATCGCTCCGGGTTCACCGACCGGCTGCTGACCCCCGCCGAGCAGACTGAGCTGCTGTCGCATGGGCTGGGGATCACCAACCTGGTGGCCCGCACCACGGCCCGGGCCGATGAGCTGACCCCGCAGGAGCTGCGCGAGGGCGGCCGGCGCCTGACCGCCCTGGTCGAACGGTACCGGCCGCGCTACCTGGCGGTGGCCGGGGTGACCGCCTACCGGACGGCCTTCGGCAGGCCCAAGGCCCGAATCGGGCCGCAGCCTGAGCCCCTGGGACCGGCCAAGGTGTGGGTGCTGCCCAACCCCAGCGGCCTCAACGCGGGCTGGACCCTGGAGCGCATGGTGGCCGAGTTCACCCGGCTGCGCGAGGCGGCGGACGCCGAGGACGACCGGGCGGGCCGAACATCGGCCGGACGCTGAAAGCGCATGGCCGCAGAGTCCGCCCGGCTGCGGCGGCCGAAGACGGCGTGGAGGGCTAGCGGCCCGCATCGAGGGTGGCCGGCTTGGCCGCGGTGGCGAGCATGGCGTGGACCTCGCTGACCAGGGAGGGCGGCGGGATCCACGGGTCCACCCGGCCCAGCGCCACGATCGGGCGGGGCAGCGGCCGCACGTCGGCCAGCCGCCAGTGGTAGCGCTGCGGCTCGGCCCACGGGCCGCAGTCGCAGCGCTCCCCGTGGACCGCCGCCGTGCACACGTCCGTCAGCTCGGCCAGCGCTATCACCGCGCCGAGGGTGGCCAGCGGGTCGCTGGGGTCCCAGCCCGCCGAGCGGATCAGCGGCGAGTCACAGGAGGCCAGGTCCACGCGCATGGAGGCGTGGATGAGCAGCGGACCGCGATAGGCGGTCGGCAGTGCGTGGTTGTAGACGGTCTTGCCGCCTCGTGCGATGGCGAAGGCCCACGGTTGCCGAACGCTGATCGCCTGCACGCGGGTACCTCCCGTGCTCGCTTCATGGCCCCTTACCGGACGACGCTGATCAGCCGTCCGATTTGTAGTGAATTATCTATCTCAAGGCCGTATCCGCCAGACGGACGCCAGGCGAACATGGCCGCCGGGCAAGCCGGAACCCCGCCCTGACCATGGCGAATCGGCCCCGCCGCCGACCGTGGAAGGTGATTTCTCACATCTTCATCGGTGAGACAACCATGAACACCCGGTCACTTGACCGGACGGGTGAAGACCGTTCCGTTCGCGGGGTAATGGCCGCCGCCGCGGGCGGGAATCCCGCCCGCGGCGGCCGGGGCCTCACCAGCTCAGCGCCGGCGGCAGCCGGGAGGGATCGGCGCCGGGCCACTGCTCGGGCGAGCCGAGCGGGGCGAGCTGGGCCATCTGCATCCGAAACCACGGCGACGCCTCGGGCGCCCCGGCCAGCTCCAGGCACTCCGCCCAGGTCTGCCAGCGGGCGTCGGCCACTTCCGCGGGGTTGGGCCGGAGCCGGCGGCCGCTCCAGCGGGCGCGCACCACCGGGCACCGCTCGTGCTCCACCGTCCCGTCGGGTGCGGTGGCGCGGTAGTCGAACTCCGGCAGCACCAGCGTCAGGTCCTCCGCCGTCAGCCCCAGCTCGGTCTCCAGCCGCCGCGCGACCGCCTGCCGCAGGCTCTCGCCGGGAGCCGGGTGCCCGCAGCAGGTGTTGGTCCACACTCCGGGGAAGGTCGCCTTGTCCAGCGCCCGCCGGGTGATGAGCACCCGTCCCTCCCCGTCCGTCACATAGCAGGAAAAAGCGAGATGGTAGGGGGTGTTCCGATGGTGGCTGGCGGCTTTCGGCGCGGTGCCGATCGCCTCGCCCGCCGGATTGAGCAGCACGATCTCCTCAATGCCCATGAACGCGGTGCCCTTCGTCCGGGTGATGCGACGCGTTGTCCGAAGAAGATCGTTCCAGACCGCTTGGCCGATGGATCGGCGGATCCGTGACTAAACTCGGGGCGTCAGGCGATTCGGGGCCTGTGGGGGGATGAGGGCGAGGAGGACGGTGTGAGCGTTCTGGAGTCGATCGACGGTCCCGACGATCTCAAGCGGCTGGATCGGGCGGAGCTGTCCCACCTGGCCGTGGAGATCCGGGACTTCCTGGTCGACGCGGTGTCCAAGACCGGCGGGCACCTGGGGCCCAACCTGGGCGCGGTGGAGCTGACCATCGCGCTGCACCGGGTCTTCGACTCACCCCGCGACAAGATCCTGTTCGACACCGGCCACCAGGCTTATGTGCACAAGCTGCTGACCGGCCGCAAGGACTTCTCCCGGCTGCGCAAGCGCGGCGGGCTGTCGGGCTACCCCAGCCAGGCCGAGTCCGAGCACGACATCATCGAGAACTCGCACGCCTCCACCGCTCTGTCGTACGCCGACGGGCTGGCCAAGGCGTTCGCGCTGCGCGGCGAGCACGACCGGGCCGTGGTCGCGGTGGTCGGCGACGGGGCGCTGACCGGCGGGATGTGCTGGGAGGCGATGAACAACATCGCCGGCGCCGACCTGCCGGTGATCATCGTGGTCAACGACAACGGCCGCTCCTATGCGCCGACCATCGGCGGGCTGGCCCGCCACCTGGCCGACCTGCGCGTCACCCGCGGCTACGAGCGCGCCCTCGACATGATCAAAAAGACGGTGCCGCGCGCCCCGGTGGTCGGCCCGGTCGCCTACGAGGCCCTGCACGGCGTCAAGAAGGGCCTGAAAGACGTGCTGCAGCCGCAGGCGATGTTCGAAGACCTCGGCCTCAAGTACGTCGGCCCCATCGACGGCCACGACATCGAGGCGGTCGAGCACGCGCTGCGCCGCGCCCGCGGCTTCGGCGGCCCGGTGATCGTCCACTGCATCACCCGCAAGGGCTACGGCTACGCCCCCGCCGAGAACAACGAAGAGGACTGTATGCACGGCGGCGGCGCCTTCGACCCGGCCACCGGCCGGTCGGTCGCCAAGGGCGGCGGTCCCAGCTGGACCAAGGTGTTCGGCCAGGAGATGGTGCAGATCGGCGCCGAGCGCTCCGACGTGGTCGCCATCACCGCCGCCATGCTGCACCCGGTGGGGCTGGGCGCCTTCGCCGAGGCCTACCCGGACCGGATCTTCGATGTGGGCATCGCCGAGCAGCACGCGGTGACGTCCGCGGCCGGGCTGGCGATGGGCGGGCTGCACCCGGTGGTGGCCGTCTACGCCACCTTCCTCAACCGGGCCTTCGACCAGGTGCTGATGGACGTGGCGCTGCACCGCCAGCCGGTCACGTTCGTTTTGGACCGTGCCGGGGTGACCGGCGACGACGGCCCCAGCCACAACGGCATGTGGGACCTGTCGATCCTGCAGCTGGTGCCGGGGCTGCGGATCGCGGTGCCGCGCGACGGCGCCCGGCTGCGCGAGCTGCTGCGCGAGTGCCTGGCGGTCTGCGACGGCCCGACCGCGCTGCGCTTCCCCAAGGGAGCGGTCGCCCCAGACGTCGAGGCGATCGACCGCGTCGGCGCCATGGACGTGCTGGCCCGCCACTCCGGCAGCAATGGCGCCCGGGTGCTGCTGGTGGCCGTGGGGCCCATGGCCGCCACCGCGCTGGAGGTCGCCGACCGGCTGGCCGCCCAGGGCATCGGCGTCACCGTGCTGGACCCCCGCTGGGTCAAGCCGCTGGACGCGGCGCTGCCGGCCGAGGCCGGCCGGCACACCATGGTCGCGGTCGTGGAGGACAACGGCCGGGTCGGCGCGGTGGGCGATGCGGTCGCCCGGCTGCTGCGCGACAACCGGGTGGACGTGCCGGTCCGCACCTTCGGCATCCCGCAGGAGTTCCCCGAGCACGCCTCCCGGGCCGAGCTGCTGGCCGACTTCGGGCTCACCCCCCAGGCCCTGGCCCGCGACATCACCGAGGCCGTGGCCGGGACCGGCGAGCCCACCACGGCCGAGCACGTCCACACCTCCCGGGACTGACCGGCACGCCGTCCGCGTGTGATCTTCCAGGCCGGGCGGGAGGCAGGGCCGAGCGGCTCTGCCTCCCGCCCGGCGCGGCGTTCACCGGCAGGCGCGAGTGCCGCACCGCAGGAGGGCCCGCCGCCCTGTTCATGCGGCGCTCAGACGCCCTGGGAGGTCTCCAGGTGCCAGTAATGGTCGATGCACGCCTCCCGGGTGCCCAGCTCCCGTCCGACATAGCTCCAGCGGCCGCGCAGCATCCACGGCCGTCCGGTGCCGTCTTGGACGAACACCTGCAGGGGGAAGGCGGCGTTGCGGGCCCGGATCGCACCTGTGGAATCTCGGGTGTCCCACAGTTCGGGCCGGGCCTCGCAGCGCACGCCCATCACTCGCGTGCCCGGATCTTGGCGCAGCAGGCCCCGCGTCAGGTCTGAGACCAGCAAGGACACGTAGTCGGGGCCGAGCCAGCGCAGGTCCGGCAGCAGCTCTGGCGGAGGAAAACCGTGAAGCTCAAGACCACCGATCACAGAGCGCACGTTACTGCCCAGTTGTGAGCTCTGTCACTACCCCTGTGGTGGTCTCCAGCGCGGTGCGCGCCGTGCTGGGCGCCGGATCAGCCCCCGTGGCAGGCGGCCCGCATGTCCTCCCAGCGTCCCAGCTTGACCCGCTCGCCGCGGCCCAGCGAACGGGCCAGCTCGATCTCGGCGGCGTCCAGCTTCAGCCACTGGTCGTAGGTGACCGCCCGGCAGCCCCGGGCCTCCAGCAGCTCCTCGATCCGCCGCTGCGGGCGGGGCCGGTCGCCGGCGCCGGCCAGGTCGGCCAGCAGGTTCGCGACGGTCTCGGCGGCGTCGGACTTGTTGGTGCCCACCACGCCGGTGGGGCCCCGCTTGATCCAGCCGGCCACGTACTCGCCCGGCAGGTGCGCCCCGGAGGCGTCGATGACGCGTCCGCCCTCGTTGGGGATGACGTAGGCGCGCTCGTCGAACGGCACGCCCTCCAGCGGGACGCTCTTGTAGCCGACCGAGCGGACCACCATGCCGACCGGCAGCGTCTCGAACGTCCCGGTGCCGCGCACCCGCCCGTTGTCGTCCAGCGCGGTGCGCTCCAGCCGCAGCCCTTCCACGCGCTCGGTGCCCAGGATCTCGGTGGGGGCGAGCCAGAACCGCACGTCGATCAGCCGCGGCTTGACCCCCTCCGGCGGCCGGGTCCAGCCGCGCAGCACCTTCAGGTTGCCGCCCACCCGCCGGTCGGAGGCGGCCAGCTCGGCGGAGGCGGCGTCCAGCTCCAGGTCCTCGGGCCGGACGTGGATCTCGGCGTTGTCCAGCTCGCCGAGCTCGCGGGCCTCCTTGGTGGTGAACTTGGCCTGCGCGGGCCCGCGCCGTCCGATCAGGTGGATGCGCCGCACCTTGCTGGTGGCCAGCGCCTCGATGACGTGCTGGGGGATGTCGGTCTCGCGCAGCTCATCGGCGGTCTTGGCCAGGATGCGCACCACGTCCACCGCGACGTTGCCCACGCCGATGACCGCGACCTCCTCCACCGACAGGTCGAAGACGTGGTCGGCGGCGTCGGGGTGGCCGCAGTACCAGTTGACGAAGTCGGTGGCGGCCACGCTGCCCGGCAGGTCCTCGCCCGGTACGCCCAGCTGCCGGTCCACCATCGCGCCGGTGCAGTAGATGACCGCGTCGTAGCACTCCAGCAGTTCCCGGCGGGTCACGTCCCGGCCCAGTTCCACGCAGCCGAGGAACCGCACCGCCGGGTGTTCCAGCACCCGCTGCAGATACCGGGCGATCGACTTGATCGACTTGTGATCGGGTGCCACCCCGTACCGGACGAGCCCATAGGGCGTCGGCAGCCGGTCCAGCACGTCGACCTGAACGTCGCCGTCGCTCTGCTTGACCAGCGCCTCGGCCGCGTACAAACCGGCCGGCCCGGATCCGATCACCGCCACCCGCATGTCAGCCATGGGCGTCATTGTGCCTACCTCGCACCTGAAAGGACACCGTGTCCAGTATCACTTTGACTTCTCTCTATTAGAGAGAGTTGGGAGGGTCCTGATAACGCCCAGTACGCACAGCAGCGGTTTTGTGGATCAGCACCCAGGGGCGCACCCTTGCGTCCCCGCCGCGCGGGACGGGGATTTCGTGGCGGACGGCACAAGCGCCGTCTCACCTTGTGGAAGCGGAGGCGGCTCGCTCGCGGCGGCCCAGCCGGCTGTGCCGGTAGCCGTAGGCGAAGTAGAGCATCGCGCCCAGCGCCATCCACACCCCGAACCGCAGCCAGGTCTCCACCGGCAGGTTCAGCATCACGAACAGGCAGGTCAGCGCCGACAGGATCGGCACCACGGGCACCAGCGGGGTGCGGAAGGCGCGCGGCAGGTCCGGGCGGGTGCGGCGCAGCACCAGCACCCCCATCGACACCAGCAGGAAGGCGAACAGCGTGCCGATGTTGACCAGCTCGGCCAGCGTCGACAGCGGGATCAACCCCGCCAGGATCGCCGCGGCCAGCCCCACCAGGATCGTGGTGCGGTAGGGGGTGCCGAACCGGGGGTGGACCTCGGCCAGCCAGTCCGGCAGCAGCCCATCGCGGCTCATGGCGAACAGCACCCGGCTCTGCCCCAGCATCAAGATCAGCACCACGGTGGTCAGCCCGGCGATGGCGCCCACGCTGATGACGGTGGCCACCCACGGCTGCCCGACGGCCTTGAACGCGTCGGCCAGCGGGGCCTCCTGGCTGAGCCGGGTGTAGTTCTGCATGCCGACCACCACCAGCGAGACCGCCACGTACAGCAGCGTGCAGATCAGCAGCGAGCCGATGATGCCGATCGGCAGGTCCCGCTGGGGACGGCGGGACTCCTCGGCAGCCGAGGCGACGATGTCGAAGCCGATGTAGGCGAAGAACACGATCGCCACCGCCGCGAAGACCCCCAGCCAGCCGAAGCTGACCGGGGTGATGCCGAACAGCACCTGCATCAGCGGCGCCTGCAGCCCCTCGGTCGCCGGGTTGCTCTCCGGCGGCGGGATGAACGGCCTGTAGTTGGCGGCCTTGACGAAGAACAGCCCGAGGAAGATGACCAGCAGGATGACGGCCACCTTGATGGCGACCACGATCTGGTTGAACCGCGCCGACAGCCGCACGCCCAGCACCAGCACGCCGGTCACCAGCAGCACCACCAGCACCGCCGGGATGTTGAAGACCGAGTTCTCCCCGGCCAGCGCCTCGGGCAGCCCGATGCTCAGGGTCTGCAGCAGCGACTGGGCGTAACCGGACCAGCCGACCGCCACCACCGCGGCGGCCAGTCCCAGCTCCAGCAGCAGGTCCCAGCCGATGATCCAGGCCGGGAACTCCCCGAAGGTGGCATAGGAGAAGGTGTAGGCCGAGCCGGCGACCGGCACCGTGGAGGCGAACTCGGCGTAGCACAGGGCGGCCAGCGCGCAGGCCACCGCGGCGATGACGAACGAGAACGCCACGGCCGGTCCGGCGTAGTCGCGGGCCACCCGGCCGGTCAGCACGAAGATGCCGGTGCCGATGATGACCCCCACCCCGAAGACGATCAGGTCGGTGGCCGACAGCTCGCGGCGCAGCCGGTGCCCGGGCTCCTCGGTGTCGGCGATCGACCGCTCGACGGGCTTGGTGCGCAGCAGCCCCACGGTCATCCCCCAAGCGAACGCGGAATCGTCCCTTAGGGATCACCCGCGGTGGACCGATCCAAACCCCTGTGCGGGCCGGTCGCCGCGCGGGCGGGGGCTCCGGCTTCCCCGCCCGCGCGGCCGCCGGTCGCTCCCGGGAGGGGGCGACCCTCAGGCGGGCAGCGAGGCCACTCCCGGTGGCAGGAAACGCCGCCCGGTGACCTGCTGCGACACCCCGATCCGGTCCAGGTAGGGGGTGATGCCGCCCAGGTGGAACGGCCAGCCCGCGCCCAGGATCATGCACAGGTCGATGTCGGCGGGCTCGGCCACCACGCCCTCGTCCAGCATGATCCGGATCTCCTGGGCCAGCGCCCGCAGCGCGCGCTCGCGCACCTGCTCCTCGGTGGAGGGGCTGGTGCCGCCGGAGAAGATCTCCACGGCCTCCGGGTCCAGCGTCAGGTCCGGCAGGTAGACCCCCTTCTTGCCGGCGGCCACCAGCTTGGCCAGCTTGCCCGACAGCGGGAAGCGGTCGGGGAAGGCCGCGTGCAGCGTCTCGTTGACGTGCAGCGCGATCGCCGGGCCGACCAGCCCCAGCAGCGTGAACGGCGTCATCGGCAGGCCCAGCGGCGCGGTGGCCCGCTCGGCCACCTCGATCGGGGTGCCCTCGTCCACCGCCGCCATGATCTCCGCCAGCAGCCGCACCAGCAGCCGGTTGACCACGAACGCCGGGGCGTCCTTGACCAGCACGCAGGACTTCTTCAACTGCTTGCCCACGGCGAAGGCGGTGGCCAGCGTCGCCTCATCGGTGGCGCCGCCCCGCACCACCTCCAGCAGCGGCAGCACCGCGACCGGGTTGAAGAAGTGGAAGCCCACCACCCGCTCCGGGTGCTGCAGCCCGGAGGCCATCTCGGTGACCGACAGCGAGGAGGTGTTGGTGGCCAGCACGCACTCGGCCGACACCACCGCCTCGACCTCGGCGAACACCTTCTGCTTGACCGCCATCTCCTCGAAGACCGCCTCGATGACGAAGTCGGCGTCGGCGAAGGCGGCCTTGTCCAGCGACCCGGTGATCAGCCCCTTGAACCGGGAGGCCTCATCGGCGGAGATGCGGCCCTTGGCCAGCAGCTTGTCGATCTCGCCGTGGGCATAGGCCACGCCCTTGTCCAGCCGCTCCTGGTCCAGGTCGGTCATCACGACCGGGACCTGCAGGCGGCGGGCGAACAGCAGCGCCAGCTGACCGGCCATCAGCCCGGCGCCCACCACGCCGACCTTGGTGACCGGGCGGGCCAGCGACTTATCGGGCGCCCCCGCCGGCCGCTTGGCGCGCTTTTGGGTCAGCTCGAAGGCGTACAGCCCGGCGCGCAGCTCATCGCTCATGATCAGGTCGGCCAGGGCCTCGTCCTCGGCGGCGAAGCCCTCGTCCCGGCTTGCGGTGCGGGCGGCGGCGACCAGCTCCAGCGCCCGGTGCGGGGCGGCCTGCGGCTTGCCGGCCAGCGCCGCGCGGGCCCGCTCCACCGCCTCCTCCCAGGCCCGGCCCCGGTCGATCTCGGGCCGCTGCACCTGCACCTCGCCCTTGATCACCCGGGCGGCCCAGCTCAGCGACTCCTCCAGGAAGTCGGCCGGCTCGAACAACGCGTCCGCGATGCCCAGCTCAAAGGCCTGCCGCCCGTTGATCGTCTTGTTGTTGGCCAGCGGGTTCTCGACGATCAGCCGCAGCGCCTTCTCCGGCCCGATCAAGTTGGGCAGCAGGTAGGTGCCGCCCCAGCCGGGCACCAGCCCCAGCAGGCACTCCGGCAGCGCCACCGCGGGCACGCCCGCCGAGATCGTCCGGTAGGTGCAGTGCAGCGCCACCTCCAGGCCGCCGCCCAGCGCCGCGCCGTTGACGAACGCGAACGAGGGGATCGGCAGCTCGCCCAGCCGGCGGAACACCGCGTGCCCCAGCTCGGCGATGGCCTTGGCCTGCTCGCGCGTGGTGATCAGGGGGACGCCCTTGAGGTCGGCGCCGACGGCGAAGATGAACGGCTTGCCGGTGATCCCCACGGCCGCCAGGTCGTCGCGGGCCGCGATCGCATCCAGCGCCTCGCTGAGCGCGCTCAGCCCGCCCGGGCCGAAGGTGTTGGGCTTGGTGTGGTCGTGCCCGTTGTCCAGCGTGATCAGCGCCATCGTCCCGGCGCCGTGCGGCAGCGTCACATCCCGCACGAGGGCCTTGGTGACGACCTCGTCTTTGAACAGGTCCTTGATGTCGCTCACTTGGCCCCCTCCCAGGCGAGGTTCTCCCACAGCACGGTGCCGCCCATCCCCATGCCGACGCACATGGTGGTCAGCCCGTAGCGCACGTCGGTCCGCTCGGCGAACAGCCGCGACAGCTGCGTCATCAGCCGCACCCCCGAGGAGGCCAGCGGGTGGCCGAACGCGATCGCGCCGCCCCAGGGGTTCACCCGCGGATCGTCATCGGCGATCTTGAAGTGCTCCAGGAAGGCCAGCACCTGGACGGCGAACGCCTCGTTGATCTCGATCAGGCCGATGTCGTCCATGGTCAACGAGTTGCGGGCGAGCACCTTCTCGGTGGCCGGCACCGGCCCAAGGCCCATGACCTCCGGCTCCACCCCGGCGAAGGCGTAGTCCACCAGCCGCATCCGGGCCGTGAGGCCCAGTTCGGCGGCGACGTCCTCGGCGGCCAGCAGGCAGGCGGTGGCGCCGTCGTTGATGCCGGCGGCGTTCCCGGCGGTGACCTTGCCGTGCGGGCGGAAGGGGGTCTTCAGCTTTGCCAGGTCGGCCATCGTGGTGGTGGGCCGGGGCGGCTCGTCCTCGGTGGCCAGCCCCCAGCCCTTTTCCGCGGAGCGGATCGCGGTGGGCACCAGGTCCGGCTGGATCTTGCCGGCGGCGTACGCGGCGGCGACCTTCTGCTGGCTGCGCACCGCGTAGGCGTCGGCGCGCTCCTTGGTGATCTGCGGGAACCGGTCGTGCAGGTTCTCCGCGGTGCACCCCATCACCAGCGCGGACGGGTCCACCAGCTTCTCGGCCAGAAAACGCGGGTTGGGATCGACGCCCTCGCCCATCGGGTGCCGTCCCATGTGCTCCACGCCGCCGGCGATCGCCACGTCGTAGGCGCCGAAGGCGATGCCGGAGGCGGTGGTGGTGACGGCGGTCATGGCCCCGGCGCACATCCGGTCGATGGCGTAGCCGGGGACGCTCTTGGGCAGCCCGGCCAGCACGGCGGCCGACCGGCCGATGGTCAGCCCCTGGTCGCCGGTCTGGGTGGTGGCGGCGATGGCGACCTCGTCCACGCGCTCGGGCGGCAGCTGGGGGTTGCGCCGCAGCAGCTCCCGGATGGCGCGTACGACCAGGTCGTCGGCGCGGGTCTCGGCGTACAGGCCGCCCGCCTTGCCGAACGGCGTGCGGACGCCGTCGATGAACACGACGTCACGTGCGGTGCGCGGCACGAGTGGTCCCTCTTTCGATGCGGTGGCTGCGTGACGTTGAGCCTCGTGCCCGCCAAGCCAGGCGTCTGTCGGAGCAGGAGCGGGACGGGCACGAGTGCCCACGGCCGCGATGCTACTAGCGAGTAACCCAAAAAGCTACTCGTCAGTAACTAGTTATTCCGTCATCAATCTGTCACGTTCCGTCAAAGGCCCAGCTCGTTCTTCGTTCCGCCGCACGAAGCCGCACGAATCGGACGGCGGCAATGCGACGGCGCCCGGCACGGGCCGGGCGCCGTACGGAGATCGCCGTTTCGGGGCCGGGGAAACCGCGCGGCGGTCTTACAGCTCGCCCTTGGTCTCCAGCCGGATCAAGGCCTTGGCCAGGGGAGTGGCCACCAGGCGGACCTGCCAGTCGCGGGCGCCCAGGGCGCGCAGCGCGCCGCCGACGGTGGCCGGGGACAGCTCGGCCGGCGGCGACCAGGCCAGACGGCGGACCACATCGGGCTGCAGCAGGTTCTCGGCGGGCATGGTGTGCTCGTCGGCCAGCGCGGCGACCACCGTGCGGGCGGTCGCCAGCCGCTTGGCGGCCTGCGGATCGCGCTCGGCCCAGCGGTGCGTGGGGGGCGGCCCCTCGCCCGGCTGGCTGGGCACGGGCAGCTGATCCTCCGGCAGGTTGCGCGCCCTGGTCACCGCGCGCAGCCACACCGACTGGTGGCGGCGCGCCCCCCGGTTGCGCATCGCGGGCAGCGCCAGCAGCTCGGCGGGGGTGCGGGGGGCCTCCAGCGCCAGCTGCACGATCGCCGCGTCCGGCAGCACCCGGCCCGGGGACAGGTCCCGCTCGCGGGCCAGCCGGTCCCGGGCCAGCCACACCTCGCGGACGATCGCCAGCTGCCGCCGGGTGCGCACCCGGTGCATGCCGGAGGTGCGGCGCCAGGGGTCGGGCCGCGGCGGCTTGGGCGGAGTGGCCAAGATCGCCGCGAACTCCTCCAGCGCCCACTGCAGCTTGCCGGCCCGCTCCAGCTCCGCATGGAGGGCGTCGCGCAGCTCGATCAGCAGCTCCACGTCCAGCGCCGCATACCGCAGCCAGTCCTCCGGCAGCGGACGGGTCGACCAGTCGACCGCCGAATGCCCCTTCTCCAGCACGAAGCCGAGCACGTTCTCCACCATGGAGCCCAGCCCCACCTTGGGGTGCCCCAGCAGCCGCCCGGCCAGCTCGGTGTCGAACAATCGCCGCGGCCGCAGCCCCACCTCGGCCAGGCACGGCAGGTCCTGGTTGGCGGCGTGCAGCACCATCTCCGCATCCGCCAGCGCCGCATCCAGTCCCGACAGGTCGGGGCAGGCGATCGGGTCGATCAGCGCCGTGCCGGCCCCCTGGCGGCGCAGCTGGATCAAATAGGCGCGCTGCCCGTACCGGTAGCCGGAGGCCCGTTCGGCGTCCACCGCCACCGGGCCGTGCCCGGCCGCAAACGCCCGGATGACACGTTCCAGGCCGGCGGCGTCGCAGATCACCGGGGGGATGCCCTCACGGGGGTCCAGCAGCGGCACCGCGTCGGCGCGGATGGCCTCGCGTCGGGCGATCTCACGTTCCACCGCGATCTGGGGGTTTTCCGCGGCGGGTTCGGCGGCGGGTTCGGCGGCTTCGGTTTCAGACACTCCCACGAGCCCTACCGTACGTCGTTCACGGCCTTGGACGACGGGACCGATCCGGCAGCGCGCTGACCCCCAGCGGAGGCAGCCCGGCGGCCATGCACATCACCTCGCACCAGGCCCGCACATGCCCGGTCAGATCCGTGCCGGTCGGCGACCAGGACGCACGGATCTCCAGTTCGGTGGCCGAAGGGTCGCCGCCCTTGGTGCCGAAGCTCTCGGAGACCGCCCGGGTGACCGTTCCGGAGGCGTCGGCGTACCCGACCGGCTCCAGCGCCTCGGTCAGCCAGCTCCAGGCCACCCCGCCGATCAGCTCATCGGCGGCGATGTCGGGCTCCAGGTCGGCCTGGATATAGGCGACCATGCGGAAACCGCCGGTCCAGCCGTCGCGTCCAGCCGGGTCGTACAGCACGATCAGCCGGCCGGTGGCGGCGATGTCCTCGGCGTCCCGACAGACCGAGCCGGCCAGCGCCGCGGCATAAGGGGCCAGCCGCTGCGGGGCGGGCATGTCCTCCAGTTCCAGTTCCGGCCGGAGCGGGTCGCCCTCCAGGATCCGGCGCAGCGTGTCACGGGCCCGCCGGAAGGGGGCCGGCTCGGCGGCCGGGTCGGGGGGCGTCTCCCGGGTCATGTCCGGGCCGGCCACGGCGCCGGCGGGGACGACGGGACGGGCGAGAGAAGTAGGCACCGCACGGTCTCGGGGCTCGGGGGCCGTCAGGCGGCCCGGGGGTGGGTGGGGGTGGGATGCAGGCCGGCGGCGGCTCCTTTGGGGTGCACCGCGGCGCCGCCGCGCCCGGCGCGGGCCGGACCGGGGCGGAAAGACCCTGCACAGGGCCGGGCGTCACCGTGGCGGAAACACGGCGGAGCGGTGCTGGACAAGGAAGACCTCCTCCGGCTTCTGACCAGCCCCCACGCTGCCACGGGCGGCCGCCGGAATGCGGGACTTCCTGCGGCGTGTCCAAAACTCCGTTCAGATGTGCCCGCGGAAGCGGCACCGGTGTGCCGGAGCGCACGGGGGACGTGGGAGCATCGACGCGTGGCTGCCGACACTGCTGATCTTCCAACCGGCCCCGGGCCGTCCCAGAGCGTCTTCGTGAAGGCGTGCCGCCGCCAGGCGGTGCCCTACACCCCGGTGTGGTTCATGCGCCAGGCCGGGCGTTCCCTGCCGGAGTACCTGCGGGTGCGCGAGGGCGTGCCGATGCTGGAGGCCTGCGCCCGCCCCGAGCTGATCGTGGAGATCACGCTGCAGCCGCTGCGCCGGTACGCGGTGGACGCGGCGATCTTCTTCAGCGACATCGTGGTCCCGCTCAAGGCCATCGGCATCGAGCTGGACATCAAGCCCGGCGTCGGCCCGGTGGTCGCCGACCCCATCCGCGACCGCGCCGGCATCGCCGCGCTGCGCCGCCTGACCCCCGACGATGTGCCCTACGTGACCGAGGCGGTGGGCGAGCTGGTGGGCGAGCTGGGCGACACCCCGCTGATCGGGTTCGCCGGCGGGCCGTTCACCTTGGCCTCCTACCTCATCGAAGGCGGCCCGTCCAAGAACCACGACCGCACCAAGGCGATGATGTACGGCGCCCCGGAGCTGTGGGCGGAGCTGATGGGACGCCTGGCCGACATCACCGCCGATTTCCTGAAGGTGCAGATCGCCGCCGGGGCGAGCGCGATCCAGCTGTTCGACTCGTGGGTGGGCGCGGTCGGCCCGGAGGACTACCGCGCCTCGGTGCTGCCCTACACCCGCCGCATCTTCGAGGCGATCGAGCCGCTGGGCGTGCCGCGCATCCACTTCGGCGTGGGCACCGGCGAGCTGCTGGGCCTGATGGGCGAGGCCGGGGCGGACGTGGTCGGCGTCGACTGGCGGGTGCCGCTGGATGAGGCGGTGCTGCGGGTCGGGCCGGGCAAGGCGCTGCAGGGCAACCTGGACCCGGCCGTCCTGTTCGCCCCCTGGGAGGTCATCGAACAACGGGCCAGGGACGTGCTGCAGCGGGGCCGCACCGCCGAGGGGCACATCTTCAACCTCGGCCACGGGGTGCTGCCGTCCACCGACCCCGACCGGCTGGCCCGCCTGGCCGACCTGGTGCACCAGGCGTCCGCCCGCTAGCGCTCAGCCGCCGGTGCGGCGGGCCCGCAGCCTGCGGCGCACCCCCAGCGCCACCACGGCGATCACCGCGATCACCGGTACGAACGGCAGCAGCAGACCGGCCAGCACCGCCACCCCGGTGGCGAGGGTCACCAGCCCCGTCCACCCCATCCGCAGGCCGCCGAGGAAACCGCCGGGCCCTGTCTTCTTCTCGGTCTCCGCGGGAGACGGGGTGACCAGCGTGAGCGTCACGGTGGCATGGGCGGTGCGGCCCCGCAGCGCCTTTTGCCGGGCCTGCAGCGCCTCCAGATCGGCCTGCCGCTGGGCGATCTCCCGCTCGACCGAGATCACCTCGCCGACGGTGTTCGCCCGCTGCATCAGCTTGCGCAGGGACGCCAGCGTCGCCTCCGCCGAACGCACCCGGCTGTCGACGTCGGCGACCTCTTCGGTGACGTCCTCGGCCTGCTGGGTCAGCGACAGCCGCCTGCCCAGCTCGCCGGCCAGCCGCTGCAGCGTGGCCGGGTAGCGGTCGACGGGGATCTTGAAGGTGAGCTCGGCGCGGCGGGCGTCGCCCGAGGTGGACTCGCGGTGCACATGGCCGCCGGCCTCCGTCACCATCTGCTTGGCCCGCTCGGCGGCCCGCTCCAGACCTGCGGCGTCGTCGACCTGCACCCGCAGTGCGGCTTCGTGGATCACCGCACGGTCGTCAGGGGCGATCTTGACCTGCTGCCCGTCCTGCCGGCCCGCGCCGCCGGCGGCCCCCTGCTCCGGCTCCCGGGAATCCTCGCGCTGCGCCTGCGCGGGCGCCCCGCCGCCCTCGGCCGTGGCGGGTCCGGCGTCATGGCCGGTGTTCTGGCTGCAGCCGGTGAGGACGCCCCCCGCCAGGAACGCGGCCAGCAGGGCGGCACAGACCGTTTTGGGTGGCATCTGGTGTCTCATGGTGGATTCGACGCGGTGAGCCGTGTCACGGACCGTCCCTTTCGGTTGCGATCGGGTCACGGGGCGGGTGCGGCCATATCACGGCCGTGCACGAGCGCCGGTCGGCCGGGGGTGGGTGGGGCAGGGGGGTCGGCGGTCGTCTGGGAAGGTAGATACCGAACCCGCAGGCCGCTCGGAAAAGCCCGCGCGGCCGTAAGGGCGCGGGCCGGGAACGAGGGAACGGACGATGAGGGAGGGCCGTGCCATGGAGCGCCCCGGCTGGACGCAAGGGCCGTCGCGGCCTCATGTCGTGGTCGTCGGCGGCGGGATCGCGGGGCTGAGCGCGGCCCGTTTCCTGGTCCACGGCGGGGCGCGCGTCACCGTGCTGGAGGGCGGCCCGCAGATCGGCGGCAAGCTGCGGGTCAGCCGGGTCGCCGGGCTGCCGGTGGACGAGGGCGCCGAGTCGCTGCTGACGCGCCGCCCCGAGGGCATGGAGCTGCTGCGCGAGCTGGGCGTGGCGCAGCGGCAGGTGCACCCGGCGGTGAGCGGCTCGGCCATCTACAGCCGCGGCGCGCTGCGCCCCCTGCCCAGCGGCCAGATGATGGGCGTGCCCGCCGACCTGCGGGCGCTGGCGGCCTCGCGGATCCTGTCCCCGGCCGCCCTGGCCCGCGCCGCCCTGGATTTGGTGCTGCCGAAGACCCCGCTGGGCTCGGACGTGTCGGTGGCCGGCTACATCGGCGCGCGCCTGGGCCCGGAAGTGGTCGACCGGCTGGTCGAGCCGCTGCTGGGCGGCGTGTACGCCGGGCGGGCCGAGGAGCTGTCGCTGGAGGCCACGCTGGCGCCGATCGCCGCCGCGGCGCGCACCCACCGTTCGCTGATCGCCGCCGTGCGCAGCCTCAACGGCGCGGCGCCCAAAGGCGCCGGCCCGGTGTTCGCCTCGCTGCCGGAGGGGATCGGAGCCCTGCCCGCCCTGCTGGCCGACTCGATGGGAACCGACTGCCGGATCCGCACCCGGGCGATGGTGCGGCACCTGGCCCGGCAGCCGGACGGCACCTGGCGGCTGACCTTCGGGTCGGCCCATCAGCCCGAACGGCTGGACGCCGATGCGGTGGTGCTGGCCGTCCCGGCGCAGCCGGCGGCGCGGCTGCTGGCCGAGGAGGTCCCGGCGGCCGCCCGGGAGCTGGCCGGGATCGAGTACGCCAGCATGGCCATCGTCACCCTGGTCTACCCGGCGGCCGCCTTCCCGCGCCGGCCCACGGTCAGCGGGTACCTGGTGCCCGCCGTCGAGGGACGTCAGGTCAAGGCGGTGACGTTCAGCTCGGTGAAGTGGCCGCAGCTGGCCGAGCAGGCCCCGGACCTGATGGTGGTGCGCTGTTCCATCGGGCGTTTCGGCGAAGAGCACCTGCTGCAGCGCTCCGACGAGGAGCTGAAGGCCGCTGCGATCGCCGAGCTGGCCCAGGTGTGCGGGGTCGGCGGGCTGCCGGTGGACAGCCGCGTCACCCGCTGGGGCGGGGCGCTGCCGCAGTACGCGGTGGGCCACGCCGACCGGGTGGCCCGCATCCGCGCCGCGGTGGCCGCCGTGCCCGGGTTGGCGGTGGCGGGCGCGGCCTACGACGGGCTGGGCATCCCGGCGTGCATCGCCACCGCGCGGGCGGCGGCGAGCCGGGTGCTGCGGGAACTGGAGAGCCGAGGAGGAAGGGACCATGACCACCGAGAACACCGAAGCGCCGAAGACGCGCGGCGCTAAGGCGCGCGACCTCAACCAGGTCATCCGCTACACCATGTGGTCGGTCTTCCGGGTGCGCCGGTCGCTGGAGCGCCCCGAGGAGGCGGCCGGGGAGGTCGAGGAGCTGCTGGCCCAGGCCGCCGGGAAGGACGTGACCACCCGCGGCGTCTACGACGTCAGCGGTTTTCGGGCCGATGCGGACTTCATGTTCTGGTGGCACGCGCCCACCACCGACGACCTGCAGGAGATCTACAGCCGGTTCCGCCGCACCGCGCTGGGCCGGTGCTGCGAGCCGGTCTGGTCGCAGGTGGCGCTGCACCGCCCCGCCGAGTTCAACAAGAGCCACATCCCGGCGTTCCTGGCCGGGGAGGAGCCGCGGGCCTACGTGTGCGTCTACCCGTTCGTCCGCTCCTATGAGTGGTACCTGCTGCCCGACACCGAGCGGCGCGCCATGCTCGCCGAGCACGGGCAGATGGCGCGCGGCTTCCCGGACGTGCGGGCCAACACGGTCGCCTCGTTCGCGCTGGGCGACTACGAGTGGATGCTGGCCTTCGAGGCCGACGAGCTGCACCGCATCGTGGACCTGATGCGGCACCTGCGCGGTTCGCAGGCCCGCCGGCACGTCCGTGAGGAGACCCCGTTCTACACCGGGCGCCGCAAGCCGGTCGCCGAACTGGTCGCGGCGCTGCCGTGACGAGCCGGCCCCGGCCATCGCAGTGACGTGGCGTAGTCGATCTACTTCTTTAAGTAATGAAAACGTCACGTCGAGCTGTGCGGGAGGTCGCGGATCAGTAGAGTTACGCTGCGTGACTGCAAGAACACGTGGGAGACACGCAAAGCCACCTTCTCCATTGGCCGCCCGGTACGACCGCATGCTGGAGGCCGTGCTCAGCGAACGCAACCGGCGCAAGGTCGTCGCGGTCAGCGCCGCCACGGCCTCGATGCTGGTGATGGCGATGGCCGGGGGAACGGTGATATGGGCGGCGGGCGCCGGGCAGGAGCGGGCCGACGGGCTGCGACTGAACGCCGCCGCCCAGCGCGCCCCCGCCCCCGCGCCCTCCTCCTCCCCCGACCTTGGCCCAATGCCCGCCGCCAAGGCGTTCCTGCAGGCCAAAGACCCTGAGCGCAAGGTCTCCCGGCATGTGGAGGACGTCCGCCGCAGCGGCTCCTACCTGCGGGTCTACACCGACCTGAAGGAACGGGACGCCAACTCCCGCTCGGCGATCTCACTGTGCGAGTGGACGGTCGAGTACCTGCGCCGGCACCTCGGGGAGCTCGAACCGGTCGTGTTCGTGCACGCCGGGGAGAGCGACAACGGGCACGTCGTGCTGGCCAACAAGCAGAGCGCCGACGACGACTGCCGGGTCGGGAAGACCCCCTGAGCCGGGGTCACTGCGGCTCGGCCGGCTCCAAGGTCAGCGAGACGCTGTTGATGCAGTAGCGGTCATCGGTCGGCGTGCCGTAGCCCTCGCCGTGGAAGACGTGCCCGAGATGGGAGTCGCAGCGGGCGCAGCGGACCTCGGTGCGCACCATGCCGTGCGAGCGGTCCTCCAGCAGCACCACCGCGTCGGAGTCGGCCGGGGCGTAAAAACTCGGCCAACCGCAGTGGGACTCGAACTTGGTCTCCGAGCGGAACAGCTCCGCCCCGCACGCCCGGCAGCGGTAGACACCGACCGTCTTGGTGTCGTTGTACTCACCGCTGAAGGGCGGCTCGGTGCCTCCCTCGCGGAGCACGTGGTACTCCTCGGGGGTCAGCAGGGCACGCCACTCGTCCTCGCTCCTTCGGACCTTCTCCATGCCTTCGACCGTACCCGCTGCCGCATTCGGCAGCCCTTGCGGCGTCCAAGAACGCGCGCCTCCGGCGGGTGCGCGGGAACGGAACGCCGACCGCAGGAAGAGAAGACCGCAAACGAGGAGGTGCCGGTCGCTCCCCCCAAAGCCCGGCACCTCCTCCCTCCACCGTACGAAATGTGCCGCCATCAGCCAAAACGGCCGGCGCACCCCGCCTTACCCGCCCTAGAGCCCAGGCTGGAGGTCTCCTGGGACGCCGGTCGGCAAGCTTGACCGCGGTGCCCGGGGAGCCTTGCCGGAAGCGATGCGACGACCGCCGTTGGAACGGACGTCACCTGGGGGAACGGGATGGTCATCGCGGCCGGTGAGGCTGTCGGGCGGTCGATGTCCGAGCTATCCGAAAGGTCGCCTATGCCCGACGGTCGTCTCGTACCCAGCCGCCGGACCTTCCTCGTCACCGCCGGGCTGGTGGCGGGCGCGGTCACCGTGCCGTCGCGCGCCGCCGCCCACGCCGCCCCCCGCAGCCGCAGCCTTCCCGCCGACCCGTTCACCCTCGGCGTCGCCTCCGGGGATCCCGACCACGACGGGTTCGTGCTGTGGACCCGGCTGGCTTTGCAGCCGCTGGCCGAGGACGGGCTGGGCGGCATGCCCTCCCGGACGCTGCCCGTTCGCTGGGAGGTGGCCACCGACGAGCGCTTCCGCCACATCGTGCGGCGCGGCTCCGCGGTGGCCCGGCCGGAGGCGGCGCACAGCGTCCACGTGGAGCTGAACGGCCTGCAGCCGGGGCGCGACTATTGGTACCGCTTCCGGGTGGAGCGTTACATCTCCCCGGTGGGGCGCACCCGCACCGCGCCGCGCCCGGGAACCTTCGGCCCGGCCCTGACGATGGCGTTCGCCTCGTGTTCCAACTACGAGCACGGTTATTTCACGGCTTACCGCCGTCTGGCCGAAGAAGACCCTGACCTGGTGCTGCACCTCGGCGACTACCAGTACGAGTACCGCAAGGACACCTACGTCGCCCCCGGCGGCAACCCCCGCGACCACGAGGGCCCCGAGACCGAGACGCTCGCCGATTACCGGCGGCGCCACGCCCAGTACAAGACCGACCCCGACCTGCAGGCCGCGCACGCCGCCGCTCCCTGGCTGGTGGTCTGGGACGACCACGAGCTGGACAACAACTGGGCCGGTGAGACTCCCGAACGTCCGGAAATCCCCCAGCCGAACTTCCCAGAGCGCCGCGCCGCCGCCTTCCGGGCCTACTACGAGAACATGCCGCTGCGCCGCACCTCTGTGCCCCGCGGCATCGACATGCAGCTCTACCGGCGGATCCGGTGGGGGCGGCTGGCCACCTTCCACATGCTCGACACCCGCCAGTACCGCGACGACCAGGCCTGCGGGGACGGCTACCGCGCCTGCCCGGCCGCCTCGGACCCCGAGCGCAGCATCACCGGCCCGGAGCAGGAGAAGTGGCTGCTGAAGGGGTTCCGCGTCTCCAAGGCCCGCTGGGACGTCATCGGCCAGCAGGTCTTCTTCGCCCAGCGCGACAGCGACGCCGGCCCGCTCAAGGTGACCAGCATGGACGCCTGGGACGGCTATGTGGCCTCCCGCGAGCGCATCACCAAGGGCTGGGTGGAGGCCGGCGTCCGCAACCCGGTGGTGCTGACCGGCGACGTGCACGCCCACTGGGCCGGTGACCTCAAGCTCGACTACGACGACCCGGACTCGCCGACGGTCGGCTCGGAGCTGGTGTGCACCTCCATCACCAGCGGCGGCGACGGCGGCGACTCCGACCCCGCCGACCACCCGTTCCTGCAGATCAACCCGCACCTGCGGTTCTACAACAACCAGCGCGGCTATGTGCTGACCAAGATCACCAAGAAGAAGCTGACGGCGCATTTCAAGGTGCTGCCTTATGTGCACGCCCCGGGCGCCCCGGTGCACACCAAGGCCACCTTCGTGATCGAGGACCGGGTGCCGGGCGTGCAGCAGACCTACCTGCGCCCGGTGGAGGGCGCCTCGGCCGCCCGGGCCCAGGATCTGGGGCGGCGGACCGTGCGCGAGGAGACCGTCCGGCCCTGATCTGCGCCCCCTGCCCGAAGCCGCGGGCCGGGCCGCGGCTTCGGGCACCCGCCCCAGAGCGCGCCGGAAGCGGCCAATACGCTGGCGGCCATGCGCCGCCTGCTGCCCGAGCCCGCCGCCCGCATCGACCCCTTCGAGGAGTACGGGCGGGTCACCGGCCCCTGGCTGCGGGTCGGGATGGTGCTGAGCGCCGACGGGTCGGTCACCGACGAGCAGGGCTGGAGCGACGGCCTCGGCGGCGCCGCCGACTTTGCGGTCTTCCGGACGCTGCGCGCGCTGGCCGACGCCATCGTGGTCGGCGCCGCCACCGTCCGCACCGGCCGGGTGGGGCCCGCCCGGCTCCGCGACGACCTGCGCCCGCGGCGCGCCGCGCTCGGCAAGCGGGGGCCGGCGCCGATCGTGGTGGTCACCCGCCGGGCCGAGCTGGACTGGCGGCTGCCGCTGTTCACCGCCGCCCAGACCCCCACGCTCGTGGTGACCGCCCGTTCCGCCGCCGCCGCGGTGCCCGCGCACGTGCCGGTGATCGCCGTGGCCGAGACCGGCGAGGGCCTGGATCTGGCCGAGGCGGTGCACCGGCTGCGCGAGGAGCACGGGCTGGCGCACCTGTTGTGCGAGGGCGGCCCGCACCTGGCCGCCGCGCTGCTGCGGGCCGGGCTGGTGGACGAGCTGTGCCTGAACGTGGCCCCCACCTTGATCGGCGGGCGGCACCACACCCGGCTGCTGGCCGACCTGGACGCCCGCGTCGAGCTGCGCCTGAGCGCCGTCTACACCGCAGAGGACGTGTTGTTCCTGCGTTATCTCACCCGCCGGTAGCGCAAGAAAAGGAAACCGTCCTCCTCGTACACGCTCGCCGGCCGCATCCGCAGGGGGCGGGGGAGCGGCGGCCCGGCCAGGATGCGGGAGGGATCCCCGGCGACCAGCATCGGGCTGAGCGTCAGGCACAGCTCATCCAGCACCCCATCGGCGGCGGCGCGGGCCAGGACCGCCGGGCCGCCCTCGCACAGCAGCCGGCGGTGACCGCGGGCCGCCAGCTCTCGGACCGCCCGGGAGAAATCGATGCCGTCCTCGCCGGCCATGATCACCTCGGCGACCCGTTCGGCGGCCCGCAGCCGCTCGGGCGGGGCGGCCTGTACGGTCAGCAGGACGGTTCGTGCCTTCGGCTCGGTGAACACCGGCGAGTCCAGGTCCAGGTCGAGCCGGCGGGAGACGATGGCCAGCGGCGGGGCCTGCCCCTGCGGCCCGGGCCTGACCGGCCCGTACCCCTCGGCCCGGACGGTCCCGGCCCCGACGATCACCACGTCGGCCATGGCGCGCAGGGCGGCGAACAGCCGCCGGTCGCCGGGCGAGCCGAGCCCGCCGGACCTGCCGTCCACCCAGGCGGCGCCGTCGAGACTGGCGATCATGTTGGCGCGCAGCCACACCCCCTCGGGGGGATAGGCGTACGCCTTTTGAAGCTCGGTCGGATCGGTGGGCAGCGGGCGCACCGAACGCAGGTTAGCCGACCGAGGCAACCATCTCGCCCCGTGAAGCGTGTTCCAGATGGTGCCGGAGAGGAGAACCGTGGACGACGATGCCGAATTCACCCAGTTCGTTCAGACGCGTGGGCTGGACCTGCTGCGTTTCACGGTGGCCCTCACCGGCGACCGCGACCAGGCCGAGGACGTGCTGCAAGGGGCGCTGGAACGGCTGTATGGGCGGTGGGGCAGGGTCAAGCGGCGCGGCGATCCCGAGTGGTACCTGCGGCGCAGCATCATCAACGCGGTCCGCGACGGCTGGCGGGGCCGCCGTCGGCACCCGGAGCTGCTCGGCCTGGAGAACGAGGAGCAGCCCGCGGACTCGGCCTACCTGCCCATCGATGATCTGCTCACCCGGGACGTGGTGCGCAAGGCGCTGGCCGCGCTGCCGCCGCGGCAGCGGATGGTGATCGCGTTGCGCTACTGGGGCGGCTACACCGAGGTCGAGACCGCCCGCCTGATGGGCACCTCGGTGGGCACGGTCAAAAGCCAGGCGCACCGGGCGATGCGGGAGTTGCGGGCCCGGCTGGCCAGGACCGAGAGCGCGCGGGGGACGAGACGATGAGCAATTGGCACGATCCGCACCGTCGCCGCGAGCCCGATGATCCGTGGGAGGGCGGTCCGGCCTGGCGGCGGGATCCCGGTGCGGGCGATGAGCTGCCGGAGCTGATCCGCCGGTCCATCGACGAAGAGCTCAAAGGCCTGGTGTTCCCGGGCGCGATGGCCCAGCGGGTGATCCACGGGAGCCGGGCGCGCCGTCCCTGGGGCCGCGCCCATGCGGCCCTGCTGATCGGAGTGACCGTGGTCTCGTGCGCGGGAGTGGTGGGCGGCGCGGCCATCGTGCCCGCCCTGCTGTCCCAGGGGTCCGGCGCCCCCCGCCACGACGGCCCCTTCAGCGCCGCGCCCAGCGTCGTGGTGAGCGCGTCCGCCGAACCCGCCCCAAGCCGCATGGTCGACGTGGGGTACGTGCCGCGGGGATGGCGCCGGGTTCCGCTGCGCGGGGACGAGGTGAGGCGTATACCGGCGAGGCTGTTCGCCGGCCCGGGGGAGGAGCTGCTCTGGGCCGTCCGTTACGAACGGCTGCACGGGACGCAACAGGTGCTGATCATCCGAGCGGCGCTGGTCCGTGACGGGCTCGGCACCTACGGCGGTGCGGAGGAGCGCGACGGCGCGCTGCTGAAGCCCTATCGGGTTCCCACGGGGCGGGCGCTGGCCGTTGCGCCGGTGAAGGGCTCGCGGGCGCACGAGGCGCGGATCTACTGGGAGCCCAAGGAGGGGCTGCTGGTCATCGTTCAGGCGTTCCGGATGCCGTCCGCCGAATTGCGCAAGGTGATCTCCGGTATGCGCGTGATCGCCTGATCTTCTCGGTCTGCTCCCGACGTTTCCCTGCTCCGGCGGCCGGACTGAAGCAAGGAATGTGTTTTGCACATCCTGTGCACCTTGCATGACAAAATGCACAACTTTGCCCCAAGGGCTTCCCCTCGCCGTCTGAGTCCGTAGATTTCTTCTAGATCTTGAAAGGTTGATGTCAAAGGATCACCTGGCGGGAGGGGGCACCGCCCAGGGGAGGGGAGAGCGATGCGTCCAAGGCCTCTCTTGCGACGTGCGGCGGTCGTCGTGGCGGCTCCGCTGGCACTGCTGGGGCTGATGACACCGCCGGCCCAGGCCCGGCAGAGCACCGCGGCCCAGCCCGGTGCGCGGCAGGTGCATCTTCAGGCGCCGCGGGTGCAGGCCCCGGATTTCACCACCGCGGCCAAACGGGCCGTCGCCAAGGCGCTGCCCGGCCATGCGCTCAGTGAGCGCTTCACCTACAACGTCACCTCCTCGCTGCGGCGTTCCCTGAAGGTCCGGGTCGAGCTCGCCGCGTTCCGCGGCAAGGGCCGGGTGATCCTGCTGGCCCGCAGCGTCGGCGCGGCGCGGGAGGTCACCCGCGCCCAGCAGCAGCCCGGAAGTCGGATCCTGGCCGAGCCGACGGTGCGCCGCCCCGGCGCCGGCGCCCGCAAGGCCCTGCTGACCACCACCGCCGACGCCGCGGGACCGGGGCTGACCATCCTGTCGTGGAGCGAACGGCGCGGCGTCAACTACCAGATCTCCGTCAGCGGCCGGGTGAGCCGGGCCGACCTGGTGCGGCTGGCGCAGGCGCTGCCCCGGGACGACACCAAGGTCTCCAAGAAGGTCCGCTCGCTGGTGGCCAAGGCCAAGCCGCCGGTCGACAACGGCGCCGACGCCACCGGCCCCGGCAAGGGCGGGGTCGGCGCCCAGGGGACCGGCAACAAGTGGGTGGACGGCGTGGGCATCGCCACCAACGACCTGGGCGATGAGGCCACGCTGTGCAACGGCTGCACCTACTGGAGCGGCAACTACGCCGGGATGATCCAGTACTTCCTGTACGCCGACAACAGGATGAGCCGCTCGTCGATCGACTGCATGTTCGGCAGCCAGACCGCCTCGGCGGTGGCCTCCTGGCAGGCCGCCCGCGGCCTGGCGGCCGACGGGATCGTCGGTCCCAACACCCGCGACCGCATGGACAACAAGTTCAGCATGATCGCCGACCACGTGGTCAACTATGTGGGCACCAAGTACATCCTGACCTTCGAACGCAGCGGCGGCGGCTTCTACTACTACGGCGACACGGGCATCAGCTACGGCTACAGCGGCGGACGCCTGAAGGACTGCTGATCCGCCGGCTGCGGCCCCGTCCCCTCGGCGGGGACGAGGCCGGCGCCTTGCGGCCGGCCGGGCGCGTCCCGGCCGGTCACAGCCGGCGCAGCACCATCATCGAACGGCCCGCCACCTCGATCACATCGGCCGCCTTGGCCGTGCGCACGCCCTCCTCGCCGCCGGGCGGGAAGTCGGCGGTGTCCAGCAGGTGCTCCCACCGCTCCCCGAACTCCGGGCCGGGCAGGGTGAACTCCACCCCTTGCGAGTGGGCGTTGATCAGCAGCAGGAACGAGTCGTCGCGCACCCGCCGGCCGCGCGGATCCGGCTCGGTGATCGCATCGCCGTTGAGGAAGACCCCCAGCGACTTGGCGTAGCCGGCGTGCCAGTCGGAGTCGGTCATCTCGGTGCCCGCCGGGGTCAGCCAGGCGATGTCGCCGAGCTCGCCGTGGCCGCCGCGGCCCTGGAAGAACCGCCGCCGCCGGAACACCGGGTGCTCGCGCCGCAGCCGCGACAGCGTCCGGACGAACTCCAGCAGGTCCTCTTCGGCGTTGTCCCAGTCGACCCAGGAGACCTCGTTGTCCTGGCAGTAGGCGTTGTTGTTGCCGCGTTGGGTGCGGCCCAGCTCGTCCCCGTGGGAGAGCATCGGCACCCCTTGCGACAGGAACAGCGTGGCCAGGAAGTTGCGCCGCTGCCGGGCGCGCAGCCGCAGGATCTCCGGGTCGTCGGTGGGGCCCTCATACCCGCAGTTCCAGGACCGGTTGTCGTCGGTGCCGTCCCGGTTGTCCTCGCCGTTGGCCTCGTTGTGCTTGTGGTTGTAGGACACCAGGTCGGTCAGCGTGAACCCGTCGTGGCAGGTCACGAAGTTGATCGAGGCGATGGGACGGCGGTTGCCGTGGGCGTACAGGTCCGAGGAGCCGGTCAGCCGGGAGGCGAACTCCGGCATCGCCGCATACCCGCCGCGCCAAAAGTCCCGCACCGTGTCCCGGTACTTGCCGTTCCACTCGGTCCACAGCGGCGGGAAGTTGCCGACCTGGTAGCCGCCCTCGCCCACGTCCCACGGCTCGGCGATCAGCTTCACCTGGGAGACCACCGGGTCTTGTTGCACCAGGTCGAAGAAGGCCGCCAGGCGGTCCACATCGTGCAGCTCGCGGGCCAGCGCCGAGGCCAGGTCGAAGCGGAACCCGTCCACGTGCATCTCCAGCACCCAGTACCGCAGCGAGTCCATGATGAGCTGCAGGGCGTGCGGGTGCCGCACGTTCAGGGAGTTGCCGCAGCCGGTGTAGTCCAGGTGGTAGCGCTTGTCGTCATCGCGCAGCCGGTAGTAGGCGGCGTTGTCGATGCCGCGGAAGCACAGCGTCGGCCCCAGGTGGTCGCCTTCGGCGGTGTGGTTGTAGACCACGTCCAAGATGACCTCGATCCCCGCCTTGTGCAGGGACCGCACCATCGCCTTGAACTCCAGCACCTGCTCGCCGAGCTGCCCGGAGGAGCTGTAGGCGTTGTGCGGGGCCAAAAACCCGATGGTGTTGTAGCCCCAGTAGTTGGTCAGCCCCCGCGCCACCAGCGCGTGCTCGGGGACGTTCTGGTGGACGGGCATCAGCTCCACGGCCGTGACGCCCAGGTCCAGCAGATGGTCGATCATCGCCGGGTGGGCCAGCCCCGCGTACGTGCCCCGCAGCTCCTTGGGGATCGCCGGGTGCCGCATCGTCAGGCCCTTGACGTGGGCCTCGTAGATCACCGTCTCGTGGTAGGGGATCTTGGGCGGCCGGTCGTCCCCCCAGTCGAAGAACGGGTTGATCACCACGTTCTTGGGCATGTAGGGCGCGCTGTCGTCGGTGTTGAGGGCGTCCGGGTCGTCCAGCCGGTAGGAGAACAGCGACTCGTGCCAGCGCACCTGCCCCTCGATCGCCTTGGCGTAGGGGTCCAGCAGCAGCTTGGAGGGGTTGCAGCGGTGCCCGTTGCGCGGGTCGTAGGGGCCGTGCACCCGGTACCCGTACCGCTGTCCCGGTCCTATGCCCGGCAGGTAGCCGTGCCAGACGAACCCGTCGGTCTCGGGCAGGTCCACCCGCGTCTCAACGCCGTCCTCGTCGAACAGGCACAGCTCCACCCGCGAGGCCACTTCGGAGAACAACGCGAAGTTGGTGCCCGTCCCGTCCCAGGAGGCGCCCAGCGGATAAGCCTCGCCCGGCCACACCTCCGGCATGCTGTCCTCTCCTCGGCTCACCTGGCAACAGCCCCCGATTGTTCCCTACCCGGCCGGCGCTCATGGCCGGTGTGCGGGAACACACCTGTTTACCGCACGGTAGGGAAATCCGCCTAAACCGCGCTTAAGTTGCTTTTCTTCTCTCTCTGGCTCCCCGGGAAACTCCTGGGTCACATGTGACTCGCGTTTTTCGATCTTCTCGGGCGGAAGGCGTCCGTCGCCGATGAAGTCCGCTTCGAAAAAGCGCCGGGATGGGGCGTGCGGCAATGGGCAACCGGCTGTGCTTTCACAGCGTGCCATGTGTGGCAGATCACATCAGCGACCCCAGGAGTACGGCCATGTATCCACCGTCCCGACCACGCCCCACCCCCGACCCCAAGAAGGTCACCGGCCTGGGCTGCCTGGGCTGCCTGGGCATGCTGGTCCTGCTCGTCGCCTGCGGAGCCGTCCTCAACGCGGTCGATCCCCAGCCCTCGCCCACCTCGACCGACCGGGCCGCCGCCACCCCGGCGGCCACCGCCTCCGCCGCCACGCCCACCGTCACCCCTGCCGCCACTCCCGTGCCCGCCCCCAGCGCGGATCGGGCCGCCCGCCTCATGTGCGCCTACACCGTCCGGGCCGGGGCGCTGCGCCGCGCCGGATGGACCGGCAAGGCCGAGACCGCGCTGGACAAGGCGATGGACGCCGCGTCCCTGTCCCGCCACCCGGAGGTCGCGGTCCTGGCGGGCCGGACGGACGGCACGTTCGCCAGACGGGCCGGGGTCTGGTGCAGGGTGAACCTGCCGGACGTCACCGCCTCCCCGGTGCCCGAGCGGCCCACGCCCGCCAAGACCACCCGGCGTCCGGCGCCCCGGCCGGAGAACCGGCCGGAGAACCGTCCGGCCCTCCGCACCGTCCGGCCCGGGGCGTTCTGCTCGCCACCGGGAGCGACCGGCATCTACAACGGGCGCATCTACACCTGCAAGGGACCGGGGCAGCCGCGCTGGCGGCGCTGAACGCGCATGGGGGGAGGGGGCGCTCAGCTCGTCCAGATGCCGGGGGGATGGGATTCGGGGGAGAGCCACAGGGACGGCTGGTATCGGCCGAGGGCGGGGTCGCTGCCCGCCTGCCAGGGGTAGCGGCCGGCCGCATCGGGCCACACCGCCTGCAGGAAGGGCAGCGGCGGGTGGCGGTAGAAGCGCAGGGCCTCGCTCAGCAGACGCTCGTACCAGTGGGTGTGCACCGGGCGCAGCACGACCGGGTGACGATCGGTGGCGTCCCGGCGCTCCTGCCCGGCCACCAGGGGGTGACCGGCGGCGGCGCGGTCGCCGAGGTTGTTGACGATGGTCTGCATGTCATAGGGCTCCAGCCCGAAGACCACCAGCTCGGGGGAGCGGAGCGTGTGCCACAGGCCGGCGGTGAAGGCCCAGCCCGGGCGGTTTTCCCGGGGGGAGGTGAGGATGACGCTCCAGCCGTACTGCTTGACGTGGACGATGGTGCGCAGTTCGAACTTGCCCAGCCGGTCGCGGTCGCCGTAGTCGTGGCAGATGATGCACCGGCAGACGGACCCCATGGCCAGAGCTTAAGCGGTGTGATCGTCCTCATGCGGGCCGGTTCGCCTGCAGCGGAGCGGGGACAGCAGGGCCGAGACCAGGTCGCCGAGCGCCTTGCCCGCGCGGTCCCGCTCGGCCGCCGGGTCGGCGGCGACGCAGATGGCATAGCCGGCCTGGAAGACCGCACCGAACAGGGCGTGGGTGAGCGGGTCGGCGTGCTCGGCCGGCAGCAGACCCTCCGCCGCGGCGGCGTGCAGCGCCCTGCGCAGCAGCCGGCGCGCGCAGTGCGGGTCCTCAAAGCTCAGCGACCGCTCCCAGCCCAGCACGGCCGGCCCGTCGCGCAGCATGATCTGCCGCACCTTCGGTTCCAGGCAGGCGTCCAGGAAGGCGTGGAGGCCGGTGATGAGCGCCGAGGCGGTGTCGGCGGCGCCGGCCGAGGCGGCGGCGCAGCGCGCGAAGACCTCCTTTTCCACCTCCTGGTAGACGGCTTCGAAGAGGTCCTCTTTGTCGGCGAAGTGGTGGTAGAGGGCGCCGCGGGTGACGCCGGCGCGGCGGACGATCTCGGTGGTGGAGGTCCCGGCGAAGCCGCGTTCGGTGAACAGGGCGACCCCTGCGGCGATCAGTTGTGCCCGTGTCGCGTCGCCCTGTTCCACCTTGCGGTTCATGGGGTCATGGTAGGAGATGCACGTTCAGCGTCCGGTCCGCGCCGATGGCGGCCGGGTCGCTGCGGCCGGAGGCGGCCATCACGAAGTCCATCGGGTCGGCGGCGATCACCGGGCCGCCGGTGCCGATCTGCTGGGACGGCAGGCCGTCCAGCTCCAGCCGCAGCGGGCCGCGCCCCAGTCGGTGCAGCTCTTGCCGCAGCCAGGCGACGGCGGCGGCCAGTCCCGCGCCGCGCCTGCGGGGCCTGCCCAGCGCCACCAGGACGTCGTCGGTGTGGACGAAGGCGTCGTACCACAGGGTGAGCACCCCGTTGAAGATCGTGCGGCCGGGGACCGGGCTGGGGGAGCGCCACGCCTGCTCGTCCAGCCCGCTCAGGAACCGGATCAGGCGGGGCGCCGCGCCGCGCAGCAGGCCGGCGACCTCGGCGGGGGAGGAGCCGCGCAGCGCCTTGGCCTGCTCGTCGGGGCTGCGTTCGCCGATCGTGCCGTCCAGGGATTCGACGGCGCCGAGCGTCACGTGCCCGGCAACGTCGCGGACCTCCCAGCCGGTGCAGCGGGTGGGGGCGCTCCACTCGGCCTCGCTCAGCGGCTCGATCAGGTCGGCGAAGGCCGCGTACTCCTCGGCCAGTCCCTGAACCAGGTCGGCGGGGGTCGGGTCGTTCGAGTTCATCGCGGGTGATCCCTTCGTCGCGGGGGTTTCCACCATACATACATGCAGTCTGTATGTATAGGGCGCGCGAAGCCTCTCCCGGAGCGGTTCGGTCACTTCCGGAAAGACCGCAGGGACGGCCCTCGAAGACGGATCACAGACCCAGCGGCGCGGGGGCGCCGGCCAGGGCGCGCAGCCGCTCGGCGGGGGAGGGCACCAGGCGGCGCTCGGCCAGGTCGAGCAGGCCGCAGACGCTGCTCACGGTCGCCGCCACCGTGCCGTCGAGCTTGCGCACCTGCTGCTCCACCCGCCAGGTCTTGCCCTCGCCCCACACGAACGCGCAGGTCACCTCGGCCTCATCCCCGCCGCGCAGCTCCCGCAGGTACTTGATGACGGTCTCCAGGACCACCGGCCCGACCCCGGCGGCCACCAGCGTGTCGGGCAGGATCCCGGCCGCCCTGAGGCACTCCCACCGGGCGTGCTCGGCGTACTGCAGGTAGACGGCCTGGTTGAGATGTCCTTGGACGTCCAGCTCATAGCCGCGGACGCCGATGCGCACAGCGAAGGTCACTCGCCAGAGTCTAAAAAGCGCGCCGATCGGCGTCCGCGGCGGTCACAGCGGCGGCTCGGCGTCGGCCCACGGGTGGGCCTCTTCGAGCTGAGTGGCCAGCGACAGCAGCAGCCCCTCCCCGCCCAGGCCCGCCACGAACTGCACGCCCAGCGGCAGGCCGTCGGGGGTCCGGTACAGCGGCAGCGAGATCGCCGGGCGGCCGGTGATGTTGGCCAGCTGGGTGAAGGGCACCGGCGCCAGGTTGGCGGTGATGGTGTCCTTCCACTGCTTGGTCTTCGACAGCGTGCCGGTCAGCCCGAGCAGGAGCAGCGCCCGGCCCAGCAGCCGCAGCAGCGGCGGGGTGGCCAGGGCGCCGATGCGCACCGGCGGGCCGGCCAGCGTCGGGGTGAGCAGCAGGTCGTACTCTTCGTGGAAGGCCGCCAGGGCGCGGGTGTGCTCGTTCCAGCGGTGGTGGGCGAGCAGGTAGTCGGCGGCCTTCACCGAACGGGCCGCGGCGGCCAGCAGCCGGTTGTCCAGCTCGAAGTGCCGGGCCGGCGCCCCCGTCCGGCGGCGGATCTCATCGATGGTGGCGGCGACCTGCGCGCACCACATGGTCAGGAAGTCCTCGGCCAGTTTGCGCCCGTCCACGGCCGGCGCGGCGGGCTCCACGCGGTGACCCAGCTCGGTGAGCATGGTGACGGCGGTCTCGACCGCGGCGACCGCCTGCGGGTCCACCGGCGTCCCGATCGGCGATTCGGTGGTGTAGCCGATGCGCAGCGGCTTGGGCGGACGGCGCGACAGCTCCAGGTAGGAGGTCTCCGGGCGGCGCACCGCATAGGGGCCGCCCGGGTCGACCTCGGCGGTCAGCACGTCCAGCATCACCGCGGTGTCGCGGACCGTGCGGGAGATGACCCCGTCGGTGGCCGCGCCGTGCAGGTACTCGGCGTAGTCGGGGCCGGCGGGCACCAGGCCGCGGCCGGGTTTGAGCCCGACCAGCCCGCAGCAGGCCGCCGGGATGCGGATGGAGCCGCCGCCGTCGCTGGCCCCCGCCACCGGGACGATGCCCGCCGCGACCGCCGCCGCCGAGCCGCCGGAGGAGCCGCCGGGGGTGTGGTCGAGGTTCCAGGGGTTGCGGGTGGGGCCGTTGACCTCCGGCTCGGTGACCGCGGTGGTGCCGAACTCGGGGGTGTTGGTGCGGCCGAAGATGACCAGCCCGGCGTTCAGCCAGCGTCGCACGACCTCGCTGTGGTGGGGCGCGGGCACATCGCGCAGCGCGCGGGAGCCGCAGCCGGTCGGCACGCCGGCGTAGTCCTGGTTGAGGTCCTTGACCAGGAACGGCACCCCGGCCAGCGGGCCGGACAGCGGAGTGGCCGCCCGGGCGCGGGCCTGCTCGTGCATCGGGCGGACGATGGCGTTCACCCGCCCGTCCACCTGCTCGGCGCGGGCGATCGCCGTCTCCAGCAGCTCGCCGGGCGTCACCTCCCCGCGCGCCACCAGCTCCGCCAGACCCACGGCGTCGAACTTGCGGTATTCGCCGTACTCCATGACCACCACCGGAAACTGAGGGGTTGGCTCGGAATCTTTGCCGCACCGCGCAGGCGGGCCGGCCGCGATCTGCAGGCGGTCAGCCCGCCTTCGGGGTCGCCCGCTCGATGATCGGGCCCAGATCCAGCCCGGCCGGCAACGTGCCGAAGGCCCCGCCCCAGTCGCCGCCCAGGCGGGAGACGCAAAAGGCGTCGGCGACGGCCGGGTGGCCGTACCTGACCAGCAGGGACGCCTGCAGCACCAGCGTCAGCAGCTCGGCGACGCGCCGGGTGCGCAGCTCCAGGGTGGCGGTGTCGGTGAGGCTGTCCTTGGCCCGGCGGATCGCCGCATCCAGGTGGCGGTCGGCGCCTGCGGCCTGCTCGACCTCGGCGAAGAACGCCTCCAGGCACTGCGGCTGTTTGGCCATGGCCCGCAGCGCGTCCAGCGCGGCGACGTTGCCCGAGCCCTCCCAGATGGAGTTCAGCGGGGACTCGCGGAACAGCCGCGGCATGCCCGACTCCTCGGCGTACCCGTTGCCGCCCAGGCACTCCAGCGCCTCGGCGGCGTGCGCCGGCCAGCGCTTGGTCACCCAGTACTTGCCCACCGCCAGCGCCAGCCGCTTGAAGGCCGCCTCGGCGGCGTCCCCGCGGATGGCCCGGTCGGCGGCCCCGGCCAGCCGCATCATCAGCGTGGTGGCGGCCTCCGACTCCACCGCCAGGTCGGCCAGCACGTTGCGCATCAGCGGCTGGTCGATCAGGTAGGCGCCGAACGCCTTGCGGTGGGCGGCGTGGTGGGCGGCGACGGTCACCCCCTGGCGCATGCCGGCCGCCGCGCCGATCAGGCAGTCCAGCCGGGTGGAGTTGACCATCTCGATGATGGTCCGCACGCCCCGGCCCTCCTCGCCGACCCGCCAGGCCACCGCGTCCTCGTACTCGATCTCCGAAGAGGCGTTGGAGCGGTTGCCCAGCTTGTCCTTCAGCCGCATGATCCGCATCGGGTTGAGCGAGCCGTCCGGCAGCACCCGCGGCAGCAAAAAGCAGGTCAGCCCGCCCGGCGCCTGGGCCAGCACCAGGAAGATGTCGCACATCGGGGCGCTGGTGAACCACTTGTGCCCGACCAGCCGGTAGGAGCCGTCCGGCTGGGGCGTGGCGGTGGTGGTGTTGGCGCGCACGTCCGAGCCGCCCTGCTTTTCGGTCATCGACATGCCCGCCAGCAGCGCGGCCTTGGTCAGCGGGGGACGCAGCCCGAAGTCGTAGGTGCGCTGGACGAGCAGCGGCTCGTACTGGGCGGCCAGCTCGGGGTTGTGCCGCAGCGCGGGGACGACCGAGTAGGTCATGGAGATCGGGCAGCCGTGACCGGCGTCCACCCGCCAGACGTAGAACTTGGCGGCCCGCGCCACGTGCGCGCCTTCGCGTGAGTCGGCCCAAGGGGCGGCGTGCAGGCCGTGGGTGACGGCCACGGTCATCAGCTCATGCCAGGCCGGGTGGTACTCCACCTCGTCGATGCGGTGGCCGTAGCGGTCGTGCGTGCGCAGGACCGGCGGGTACTCGTTGGCCAGCCGCCCCCACTCCTGGGCCCGGCGGGTGCCGGCCAGCCGGCCCAGCTCGTGCACTTCGGCGGACGCCCAGCCGGCGCCCTCGCGCTCCAGCCCCTCCAGCAGCGCGGGGTCGTCGGCGAGGTCGTAGTCCTCCAGCGGAGGGGCCTGGTTGAACACTTCATGCGTCGTGGCCATGGCTGCTGCTCCCTGGACGGCTTGCTCGCTGCCCCGCCACTGTACAGAACGACATTCGAAAATCCCATGGCCGGTGAACCTTTTTCACCACGCCGTCTCCGCAGGTCGCATGCGAGGGCCGCGCGGCCGGGACGCTGCCGTGATCTGCAACGTCGCGGCATGGAGAACGCAAGGGCTCCCGTCCCCGGTGCCGTGGACCACGTGCCGGAAAAGGCCCGGCGGGTCCTCCTCATGGAGGGGTGATCTCGTCCGCGGGTCGGAGGGCCGGCGCCGGTGCGGGCCGTAACGTCATAGGCATGGAACACCTCACCCCGCATCCGCGGCGTCCGCTCCCGCCGGGTTCGGTGCGCGCCTCGGACGCCGAGCGGGAGGCCGTCGTGGAACGGCTGCGGATCGCCTCGGTGGAGGGACGGCTGACGTTCGCCGAGCTGACCGAGCGCACCGCCGCCGCCTACGCCGCCGTCACCCGCGGGGAGCTGGAGAAGGTCGTCGAGGACCTGCCGGGGGTGGGCGCCCCCGGCGCCGAACCCGCCCCCAGCCTGGTCAGCCGCCGCTTCACCGCCGTGCTGGGCGATGTGCGCGAGCACATCGTCGGCCGTATCGAAGAGGAGCTGAACCTGCTGTCGGTGCTGGGCGACATCGTGCTCGACCTGCGGGACGCCCAGGTGCCGCGCGGCGAGGTCGCCATCGCGGCCGTGGCGGTGCTGGGCGACATCAAGGTCGTCGTGCCGGACGGGGTGCAGGTGCAGATGAGCGGCTATGCGGTGCTGGGCGACCGCCGGGTGAGCCTGCGCCGGCCCGCGGCCGGCCGGGCCGCCCCGGTGGTGCGGGTGTGCGCCCACTGCGTGCTGGGCGACATCGAGATCGTCGACGGCGAGCACGACGCCGCGGCCGGCCGCTCCGTGCGCGACTGGTGAGGGCGCCGCTCACCGTTCCCCGCGCCGGCCGCCGTACTTTTTGTGGACGGCTTGCTTGGAGACCCCGAGCGCCTCGGCGATGCGGGTCCACGGCAGCCCGTGGGCACGGGCCCGCCGCACCTGGACGGCCTCCAGGCGCTCGGCCCGGCGGCGCAGCGCGTTGGCCGCGGCCAGCGCCTTGAGCGGATCCTCATCGGCGGTGGCCTGGCTCAGCCGCAGCAGCTCCTCCACCGCATCGGTGCCGGCCGAGCGGATCACCGGCCGGGCCCCTTCCCGGCGACCAACGGGATCAACGAACCTCCTTCACCGCGACCACGCTCCGTTGCCCACCGGCCGCATGCGCGCGGGCCGGCGGCCCTCCCCGGCGGGGACCCTTCCCCGGCCGCGGCGAAGGCACGCCTGCCGGGTCGGGTGCGCGTTCGCGCCGGCCACGCCAGATCGCCTACCCCGATCGCCACGGCGCAATCCGCCGCCGCGGTCAGACCGCCGCGGCCTCCCCGGCGCCGGCCAGGCACTCGTCGTAGCGGTGCAGCACCACCTCGGCCAGCTCGGGCGCATCGCCCAGCACATCGGAGACCACGGCGGCGCCGGCGGCCAGCGACTCGGCGTGGACCTTGTCGGCGAAGTGGCCGGGGGCCAGGAAGTAGGAGGCCACCGCCACCCGGGGCGCACCGGCGGCCAGCAGCGAGGCCACCGCGTCGGCCGGCAGGGGGCGGGCCGCCGAGGCGAACGCCGGGACCACGTTCCACCAGCCGGCCGCCCGCCAGCCGTGGGCCAGGCCCGCCACGGTGGCGTTGGCCGCCGGGTCGCTGGAGCCGGCCGCCACCAGCACCACCGCGGTGTCCGGGTCGCCGATCGGCACCCCGGCCTCGGCCAGGCGCCGCTCCAGCGCGGCGATCAGCAGCGGATGCGGTCCCAGCGTGCCGGCCAGCCGCATGTGCAGCCGGGGCCGGGCGGTGCGCACCCCCGCCAGCACCCCGGGAATGTCGATCTTGCTGTGGTAGGCCGCCGTCAGCAGCAGCGGCAGCACCACCGCCGCGTCCTCCTGCAGGCCCCGCAGCACCCGGTCGGGGGAGGGCGGGGCGTGGTCGAGATAGGAGGCCAGCACCGGCAGGCCCGGCCGCCGGCGGCGGACCGCCGCCAGCAGCCGCGCCACGGTCAGCGCACTCCGCGGGTCCCTGCTGCCGTGCGCCACCGCCACCAGCGGCACCGGCCGGCCGGTGCGGATCAAAGGTGAATGCCGCATTCGGTCTTGCCCAACCCGGCCCACCGGCCGCTGCGCGGATCTTCGCCCGGCGCCACCGGGCGGGTGCACGGGGCGCAGCCGATGGACGGGTAGCCGTCGTAGTGCAGCGGGTTGACCAGCACCCCGTTGTCGGCGATGTAGTCGTCCATCTCCTGCTGCGTCCAGTTGAGAATCGGGTTGACCTTGACCATGCCGCGCCGGCCGTCCCATTCGACGACCTTGCGGTCGCGGCGGCTGGGGGTCTCCTCCCGGCGGATCCCGCTGAACCAGGCCATGTAGCCCTCCAGCGCCCGGCTCAGCGGCTCGACCTTGCGCAGATGGCAGCACAGGTCCGGGTTGCGCCCATACAGCCGCGGCCCGAGCGCGGCCTCCTGCTCGGCGACCGTGCGGGTGGGGGTCACGTTGATGACGTTGACCGGGTAGACCGCCTCGACGGCGTCGCGGGTGCCTATGGTCTCGGCGAAGTGGTAGCCGGTGTCGACGAACAACACGTCGATGCCCGGCTTGACCTTGGAGACCAGGTGGATCAGCGCCGCGTCCGACATGGAGGAGGTCAGGCAGATGCGGTCGCCGAACGTCGCCACCGCCCAGCGGACGATCTCCAGTGCAGAGGCGCCCTCCAGTGCCTGGGCCGCCGAGTCGGCGACGTCGCGCAGGTCGAGGGCCGGCCGGTCGGTCGAGGTCGCCACAACGGTCGTGGGGGGCATGGGGACTCCTCTCCCGAGGGTGCTCGTCATCGGGTCGTGCGCGAGAGGCCCGGCGGCCCGCGCCGTAGCCGCCGGACCTCTCGCGGCCGTGCCGCCTGCCGTGCCCTGACGGCGGTGAGGCCGGTGGGAACTCATCGGGTGGCGCGGTCTGCGGTGGGCGGGGCGGCCGGGCCGGGCATCGCCACCGCCAGGAACTTCAACCCGAAGGCGCGGGCGCAGGCACGGCAGTGCCAGGTCCCCTCGCCCTCGTAGGGGACCAGGTCCTCATCGCCGCAGTAGGGGCAGTAGAACGGCGCCGCGCGTTCGCTCATCGCCGCCTCCCCTGTCTCATCGCTCGCATCGCTTTGCCGCCTTCGTGGGTGAACGCGCCGCTACTGCAGGTCGGCCTCGTCGGCCCGGTGCACCCAGTCGGCGAAGCTCTCGCCCTCGGCGCGCTGCTCGTCGTATTTGCGCACCACCCGCTCGACGTAGTCGGCCAGACCGTCGGCGGTGGTCTTCAGGCCGCGGACCTTGCGCCCGAAGGAGGCGCCGACCCGGCCGCCCAAGTGGATCTGGAAGCCCTCCACCTGCTCGCCGCTTTCGTCCACCACCAGCTGGCCCTTGAGGCCGATGTCGGCGACCTGGATGCGGGCGCAGGCGTTGGGGCAGCCGTTGATGTTGATCGACAGCGGCTGGTCGAAGTCGGGGAGGCGCTTTTCCAGCTCCTCGATCAGGTCCATGCCGCGCTGCTTGGTCTCGACGATCGCCAGCTTGCAGTACTCGATGCCGGTGCAGGCCATCGTCTGCCGCCGGAACACCGACGGGCGGACCTGCAGGTCGTGCCGGGCCAGCTCGGCGGCCAGCTCCTCGGTGCGCGCCTCGGGCACGTCCAAGATGACCATCTTCTGCTCGGCGGTGGTGCGCACCCGGCCCGAGCCGTACTCGTCGGCCAGGTCGGCGATCACCTTCAGCAGGTCGCCGTTGAGCCGGCCGACCTTGGGCGCGAACCCGACGTAGTAGTTGCCGTCCTTTTGCCGGTGGATCCCCACGTGGTCGCGGTGGGGGAGCGGCGCGGCCGGCTCGGGGCCGTCCGGCAGGGCGTACCCCAGGTACTCCTGCTCCAGCACCTGCCGGAACTTCTCGGCGCCCCAGTCCTTGACCAGGAACTTCAGCCGGGCGCGGCTGCGCAGCCGCCGGTAGCCGTAGTCGCGGAAGACCGAGGTGACGCCCTTCCAGACCTCGTGCACCTGCTCGGGCCGCACGAACACGCCCAGGCTCTGGGCGAACATCGGGTTGGTGGACAGCCCGCCGCCCACCAGCAGCTGGTAGCCGGCCTCCCCGGCGTCGTTGACCACGCCGACGAACGCCACGTCGTTGATCTCCGGCACGGTGCACTGGGAGCTGCAGCCGGAGATGGCGCTTTTGAACTTGCGCGGCAGGTTGGAGAACTCCGGGCTGCCGATGTAGCGGTCGCGCACGTCGCGGATCTGCGGCGTGGCGTCGATCACCTCATCGGCGGCGATCCCGGCCAGCGGGCAGCCGATGATCACCCGGGGGGTGTCGCCGCAGGCCTCGGTGGTGGTCAGCCCGACCGCCTCCAGCGCCTCCCAGATCGCCGGGACGTTTTCGATCTCCACCCAGTGCAGCTGGATGTTCTGCCGGTCGGTGACGTCGGCGGTGCCGCGGCCGTACCGGTTGGAGATGTCGGCGATGACGCGCAGCTGGCGGGTGTCGAGCTGGCCGCCGTCGATGCGGATCCGCAGCATGAAGTAGCGGTCGTCGAGCTCCTCGTCCGGCAGCGCACCGGTCTTGCCGCCGTCGATGCCGGGCCGGCGCTGGGTGTACAGGCCGTACCAGCGGAACCGGCCGCGCAGGTCGGCCGGGTCGATGGAGTCGAAGCCGGTCTTGGAGTAGATGTCGATGATCCGCCGGCGGACGTTCAGGCCGTCATCGTTCTTCTTGGTCTCTTCGTTCTTGTTCAACGGCTCGCGATAGCCCAGGGCCCACTGGCCCTCGCCTCGCTTGCGCCTCACACTGGGTGGCACGGTCGCGTCCTGCTCCTAGATCGGGAAGGGGCGACGCGCGGCACACCGGCAGGCTTAACCGCCGGCTCGACGGTGAGCGGTGCGAGTCAAGGGTGACGCCGGCGCACCACGCGATGGGAACTGCATGGGCGTGGTCGAGCGTCACCGACAGATAGCGCTGCGTACCCGCAGAAAGTCAACGTGCCGGCGCTTCACCAGCGTCGGGTTCGCAGCAGTCATACTCCGACTCTGACATGCCGTCTCAAGGGCTGTCCAGTTTCGTCCACCATGTGGACGAGTGACATCGGTCAACCCTGCCTGACCCAGTTCACCGGCGGTTCGCTCCCTGAAGACCGGCCCTGACCTGCGTTCTGGTCCATCTCGCGCCGACCGCGGATGGCCGGGCGCGTCTGGTGCTGGCAGTCGCACCACGAACCGCCACGGCACTCCTCGTGGCGTCGCTCCCGACAGGAATGGCAGATCACGGCATCATTTTCACCCACTCCGGGGAGTGCTTCGCACCATGCCCCGCCGTCTCGGCCCCGGCGCGGGCCCCGACGGGCGGGACGCGCCGCCCAGGCCCCGGTGATCTCCGTCGTTTCGCCGCCGCGGAGCGTCATAGCCGGCATGAGCGGCGGCATGACGGATCTCTCACCCGGTGGACGGCTGACACCGGCACCGGTCCGCGAGTGTGAATTCAGTCACACGGAGAGTGATGAAGGTGCCGGCGTGGAGGTCGCAAACCCCCGGCCCGCCCGTTCGCGGGTTGCGGATGCGCTGCGGCGGGCGGGCATGACCGGTCCCCGCCGCCGAAGCCGGCCCCCGGACACCGCACCCGTCCCGGATGTTCCCTCCCCGCCGGGCGGCCGGCGCAGGGGAGAGGATCCTCCTGCGGGGGATGGCCCGTCCGTGGGGGACACGAATGCCACGCGCACGCCCCGGCGAACGATCGCCTGGCGGCTGGTCAAGGGCACCGCCGTGGCCGGATTCCGCCACCGGGTGACGGGACTGGCGGCCGAGGCGGCGTTCTTTGCGCTGCTGTCGCTGCCGCCGCTGGTCATCGGGCTGATCAGCACCATGGGGCACCTGCGGGGCGCGCTGGCGGGGGAGACGGTCGCCGACATCCGGGCCTGGCTGATCCGGCAGGCGCACAAGATCCTCGCCGGACCGGCGGTGGACGACGTGGTCACCCCGCTGATCGACGAGGTCATCCGGGGCGGCGGGGTGGACCTCATCTCCGTCAGCTTCCTGCTGTCGCTGTGGGCGGGATCGCGGGCCACCAACGTCTATGTGGACACCATCACCATCGCCTACGGACTGTCCGGGCTGCGCGGGGTGATCCGCACCCGGCTGCGGGCGTTCACGCTGTACCTGATCGGGCTGGCCGTGGCGGTCGTGGTGATCCCGCTGCTGGTGGCCGGGCCCGCCCTGGTGCGCCAGGCGCTGCCGGTGGGCGAGGCGTTCGTGCGGCTGCTGTACTGGCCGGTCGTCGTCACCTTGTCGATCATGTTCCTGGCCACGCTGTACCACATGAGCGTGCCGGTGCGGACCTCCTGGCTGCGCACGGTGCCGGGGGCGGTGCTGGCGCTGGCGATCTGGATCCTGGGCAGCGTCGCCCTGCGGGTCTACTTGGCCGGATCGCTGTCGGGAGTGTCGGTCCACGGCTCGCTGGGCGCCCCCATCGCCGTCATGGCCTGGCTGTATGTGACCGCCCTCGCGGTGCTGATCGGGGCGATGCTCAACGCCGAGATCGACCGGATGTGGCCGTCCGCCGCCACCGCCGCCGCCCGGGCCGCCCGGAGTGACGGATAGGTAAATTCCACTCCCATAACCGCTCTGATTAGGGCAAACATGACGTAATCTCGTTGCACATGACGTCTCGCTCGCAGCCCGGTCTGCTGCGCACCGTGACCGGAAGCGTCCCGGTGCACGCCGTCACCGGAACCGTGCTTCCTCACGAGCATCTGCAACTCGACCTGCGCTGGCCCCAGCGCGGGCTCGCCGCGGTCCCCTCCGACCCCCGCCGCTGGCTGGACGAAGAGCAGGCGGTCACCGCCGAGCTGAGCGGGCTGCGCGCCGAGCACGAGCTGTCCCTGGTCGTCGATCTGACCTGCCAGGGCATGGGCCGCAACGCCGCGATGCTGTCGCGGATCAGCGCCGGCACCCGCGTGGCGGTGGTGGCCGGCACCGGGTTCTTCACCGAGCCCTTCCACCCCCAGTTCGTGGGCACGGCCGACGAGGACCTGCTCACCGAGCGGATCATGACCGAGATCGAGTTCGGGATGGACGGCACCAGCTCGCTGCCCGGCGTGATCGGCGAGATCGGCTCCTGGGGCGCCGTCCCCACCACGGCCGAGGAGCGCTGCCTGCGCGCGGCGGCCCGCGCCGGCCTGGAATCGGGGCTGTCGGTGGCCACCTATGGGCGGGCCGGGCTGACGCTGCTGGAGATCCTCACCTCGGCCGGGCTGCCGGCCGAGCGGGTGGCGGTCGGGCAGCTGGACCTGGTGGACGACGCCGGGGCCCACCGCAAGATCGCCGAGATGGGCGCCTACGTCTCCTTCGGCTCGCTGGGCCTGGCCGGCCAGGACGCCGCCGCCCTGGGCGCCCGCGTCCGCCACGTGCTGGAGCTGCTGGAGGCCGGGCACGGCGACCGGGTGCTGCTGAGCACCGGAATCTCCCGGATGACGCAGATCAAGCGCTATGGCGGCAGCGGCTACGGCTACCTGATGGATGTTTTCGTGCCCGCGCTGCGCGCCGCCGGGGTCGATGAGGCCGCGCTGCGCACGATCCTGCACGACAACCCGCTGCGCTGGCTGACCGGCACGGCCGGCTGACCGGGCCCGGCCGTTGACCCGGCCCTGACCCGGCGTGGATGTTCGGCGGCCGGTCCGCTGGGAACACCTGCCTGCGCCGGGTGCGCATCGGGTGCGGGCCGCCCGGTGACCGAGGCGCGGAGCCGCCTGCCGCGGCAGGACGCCCGCACGGCGCGTCCGGGCCGCCCGGGCGCCCTCCTCGGGTGAGTGGGCCTTCTTCACCACGTCGTTCCTGCGGGACGGGGCATCGCATGCGGGCCGGCGCCCGGGGACCCCGTGGTGAAAAGGGTTCGGTGATGCCAGGTCACGACGGCTTGCCCGGGGGTGGCGATGCAGGGCCTACCGCGAGCGGTCCGCCGGCTGCCGCCCGTCTTGATCGTGTTGGCCTGGCTGGCCGTCGGCGGGGCGCTGGGACCGTACGCCGGCAAGCTCTCGCAGGTCTCCACCAACGACCAGGCGGCGTTCCTGCCGCAGAGCGCCGAATCCACCCGGGCGCTGGAAGAGCAGAAGAAGTTCCAGCAGACCGAGACCTTCCCGGCGATCGTGGTGTGGACCGCCGATCGCGGACGCGCCACCGAAGCGCAGCGCAAGCAGGCGGTCGCGGCGCTCACCTCCCTCAACGGCACACCCGGGGTGGTGGGCGAGGCCGGGGACGGATCGGTGCTGACCTCCTCGGACGGGCGGGCGCTGGCCGGAGTCGTCCAGCTCGAACCCGGGCTGGGGGATGAGCTGCCGCCCACGGTGGAGCGCATCACCCGCGCCGCCGAACGGGTCGAGGGCATGACGGCGCGGGTCGGCGGACCGGCCGCGATCCAGGCCGGCTTCGCGGAGGCGTTCGCCGGCATCGACGGGGTGCTGCTGGGGGTGGCGGTCGGCGCGGTCCTGCTGATCCTGCTGCTGGTCTACCGCAGCCTGCTGCTGCCCTTCGTGATCATTCTCGGGGCGGTCTCCGCGCTGGCCCTGGCCGGCGCGATCGCCTACGCGCTGGCCGACCGGGACGTGGTGCGCGTCGACGGCCAGGTGCAGGGCATCCTGTTCATCCTCGTGATCGGCGCGGCCACCGACTACGCGCTGCTGCTGAGCGCCCGCTTCCGGGAGGAACTGGCCGACCGCACCGCCCATCGCGACCGGGTGGCCGCGGCGGCGGCCGCGCTGCGCCGTTCCTGGGCGCCGATCGTCGCCAGCGCCGCCACCGTGGCGCTGGGCCTGCTGGCCCTGCTGCTGAGCGACCTGACCAACAACCGCGCCCTCGGCCCGGTCGGGGCGATCGGCATCGGCTGCGCGTTGCTGAGCGCGCTGACCTTTCTGCCGGGTGCGCTGGCGCTGCTGGGCCGGGCCGCCTACTGGCCCTCCAAGCCCAAACCGGGCGGGCGGAACGCGTTCTGGCGCAAGGTCGCCGCCGTGGTGGACCGGGCGCCCCGGCGGGTGTGGCTGGGCACCGCGCTGCTGCTGGCCGCGCTGGCCGCCTTCGCCCCGACCTTGGTGGTGCGCAGCACCCCGCTCACCGAGACGTTCGTCGACGACACCTCGGCGGTGGCCGCCCAGCGGGCGCTCGCCGAGCACTTTCCCGCCGGTTTCGGCAACCCCGCCGTGGTCATCGCCGACGCCGACCGGGCCGATGCGGTCATCGCCGCCGCGCAGCGCACCCCGGGGATCGCCGCGGTGACCCCGCTGACGCGCCCCGGGCCGCCCGGCCCGTCCGGCACGGGCGAGCCGCTGGTGGTGGACGGGCGGGTGCGCATCGATGTGACGCTGCGCGATGAGGCCGACAGCGCCGCCGCCGAGCGCACCGTCCGGCTGCTGCGGCAGCGGCTGCACGCCGTCCCCGGCGCCGACGCGCTGGTCGGCGGGTACACCGCGCAGCGCTACGACACCCAGGTCACCGCCGACCGCGACCGGCGGGTCATCATCCCCGTGGTGCTGGCGATCGTCACGGTGATCCTCATCGCCCTGCTGCGCTCGCTGCCGATCCCGCTGCTGCTCGTGGCGACCGTGGTGCTGAACTTCCTGGCCACCTTGGGCGTGGCGGCGCTGGTCTTTGCGCACCTGCTGGGACTGGACGGCACCGAGCCGGCGCTCGTGCTCTACGGGTTCGTCTTCCTGGTCGCGCTGGGCGTCGACTACAACATCTTCCTGATGTCGCGGGTCCGCGAGGAGACCGCCGCGCACGGCACCCGGCAGGGCGTGCGGCGCGGGCTGACCACCACCGGCGGGGTGATCACCTCCGCGGGGGTGGTGCTGGCGGCCACCTTCACCGCGCTGGTCGTCATCCCGCTGACGTTCATGGCCCAGATCGCCTTCATCGTGGCCTTCGGCGTGCTGCTCGACACGCTGGTGGTGCGCTCTCTGCTGGTTCCCGCGCTGGTCGGTGATCTGGGACGGCGGGCCTGGTGGCCCAGCCGGCTGTGGCGCCGGGCGGACCGGTCCCCGCCGGGCGCGCACCTGGCGGGCGCGCAACTGGCGGGGAGCAAGCCCGTGGCCCACCACGCCAGACCCCACCGCGGCCTGCTGCGCGCCACCGGGGCCCACGCCAAGGTCCACGGCGGCGACGCTCATGAGGTCGGACGCCACCGGCGCAGATGACGCCGTGTCTTTTCCCGGCGTCTTTTCCCCGCCGGCCGGCTTCCGGCGGATTGGCGGTGGCAGGCGGGGTAGGGGCCCAAAGAGCGGCGATCCGGGTAAGGGCGATGAGGCCGCAGAGGTGATCGCGATGGTCTTCACGACGAGCGGCGGCGCCGGCACCGTGCACGTCCGGCTGCCGTTCGCGGACCGGGCGGAGGCCGGGCGGATGCTCGGCGAGCTCCTGGTGCCCTACGACCTGACCGACCCGCTGGTGCTGGCGCTGCCGCGCGGCGGGGTTCCGGTGGCGGTCGAAGTGGCCGCGCGGCTGGGCCGGCCCGACCGGCCGGCCGAGCTGGAGGTGCTGGTCACCCGCAAGATCGGGTACCCGCTGCAGCCGGAGCTGGGGGTCGGCGCCATCGCCGAGGGCGGCGAGCCGGTGTTCGACCACCGGCTGCTGGAACGGCTCGGGCTGACCGAGGAGGACCTGGCGGCGACGGTGGCGGCCGAACGCGCCGAACTGGACCGCCGGGTGCGGGCCTACCGGGGCGGGCGCCCGCTGCCCGACCCCGCCGGGCGTGCGGTGGTCGTCGTGGACGACGGGCTGGCCACCGGCGGCACCGCGCGGGCGGCGCTGCGGGCGGTGCGGGCGCGCACTCCGGCCCGGCTGCTGCTGGCGGTCCCGGTCGGCGCCCCCGAGACCGTCCGGGCGCTGCGGGAGGAGGCCGACGAGGTGGTGGTGTGCGCCGCGCCGGCGGCCTTCCATGCGGTGGGCCAGTGGTACCGGCGTTTCGACCAGCTCACCGACGCGGACGTCAACGCCCTGCTGGCGAAGGGGAGGCGACCGTGACGACGCTGCGGATACCGGCCGGGACCGCGAGTTTGGAAGGCGATCTGGTCGAGCCGCCCGGCGGGCGGGCCGTGGTGGTCTTCGCGCACGGCAGCGGCAGCAGCCGGCACAGCCCGCGCAACCGCCGGGTGGCGGCGTTCTTGAACGAGCAGGGCTTTGGGACGCTGCTGTTCGATCTGCTCACTCCCGAAGAGGGGGAGATGGACGCGCGGACCGCCCGGCTGCGTTTCGACATCGGCCTGCTGGCCGGCCGGCTGGGCCGGGTGGTGGCCTGGCTGCGGGCCGGCCCGGCCCCGCCCTCGGTGGGCCTGTTCGGCGCCAGCACCGGAGCCGCCGCGGCGCTGGTGGCCGCCGCCCGCCGGCCCGGGGACGTGGCGGCCGTGGTCTCCCGCGGCGGCAGGCCCGATCTGGCCGGGCCCGACCTGGCCGAGGTCCGCAGCCCCACCTTGTTCGTGGTCGGCGGTCAGGACCGGCAGGTGCTGGCACTCAACGAGCAGGCGCTGGAGGCGATGGGCGGGCCGGCCGCCGGGCACCGGCTGGTCGTGGTGCCGGGCGCCGGCCACCTGTTCGAGGAACCCGGTGCTTTGGAGGAGGTCGGCCGGCTGACCGCCCAATGGTTCCGCGAACATTTGTCGGAATAATCCTTTATGTGCGAATCGATGGCGCTCTATTTCCGAGAAACCGGGCGCCTTCCCGAGTGAGCGTCCGCCGTGCCCCGCGAGAGCGCGGGGCACGGCGGACGCATGGGCTTATGTGGGCCTTAAGTATGCGGCCGCACGCGTTCGTCGCATGAGAGTCATGAGTGTGGGGTCTCATCTGTGAACGACGGTGCGTTTGGGGTTTTGCACAGCAGAAGCGTGCATGATCTCGCCCGCAACGGGGTATGAGATCTTATGCGCGCATGCTTTACTCCCGCAGGCGTGCCCGCGAAGCGATGTCGAGCCGGTATGAAAGATGCGTGAAAACACCCGCCCCGCCAAGCCCGTGCGGGCAACGCAAACGGCCCCGGCGAGCGGGGCCGTAACGTTGGGAGTGGCGCACCGGAGGTGCGTGGCGCATGTGCTTTGAACGCACGCCTAGAGCGTCTGGCCGGACGCGTATACCGCTTTCAGGCGGCGTTGGCGCGGCGCATCCGGCGACGGCGCTCGGAGGCGCGCTCGTCCTCGTTCAGCCCGCCCCACGTGCCGTACTTCTCGGGCCGGGAGACCGCGTAGTCGAGGCACTCCGTGCGAACGGGACAGCCCATGCAGATCTGCTTTGCCTTGCGCTCACGGATCTCGCGCTCGGGCTGACGCTCGCCGTCAGGCCCGAAGAAGAGCACGAGGTCCTCCCCCCGGCACGCCGCGGCGTCCTGCCAGCCCCAGCTGGGACGAGGGAGGTTTGCCTGACGACGTACCTGAGCCATGGAACACCCACCTTGGTTGGTTGCTGAGCAAATTTCGGACATGGACGCTCTACGTGCAGCTTTTGCGGAAGCGCCGAAAGGTCCAACGTCTGAGAGGTGCCGCTCTGTTCCCCCGGGTCCTGTTTGCGGAAGGAGTCCTGGAGTCGCGCGGCGGGAAGCCCTGTGAAATGGGGCCTGTAGGAGATTACACGAGGGCTGCCCGGTTGAGAAGGGTGATCCCTCTAACAACGTAAGATCTTACGTTCTCCTGACAACCGGGCTCGCAGTCGTGTACTGGTTCTGTCTCTTCGACGGTCACCAGGTAACGCGCGCCGGCAACATCGATGACCGCTTCGTACGGAGATGTCCCGGTCAGGGACTCCACGGAAACCGAGTCCACCCCGAGCACGCCGGTCAGAACGCGCACATGATGTTCCGCGGCTTGCGCCGGCGCCGGCAGCCCGGCCCGCCCGCGCAGTCTCTCCAAGGCGACTTCGCCGCGCAGATAGGACTCCACGGCCGATGCCGCCTCGGCCGCGCCGAGGTCGCCGTAGTACAGACCGTGGGGAAGGCATACCAGATTCGCCGCGTAGCGGTCACCGCCGACGTGCGTCGTTTCCCAGACCAGGTCCCCGAAACGCGCCGCCAGCTCCCTGGCCAGCGGAGCCCCGTACCGGGCGCAGCAGGCGTTGCGCTTGCCGTGCGTGCACACCAGCAGCAGCGGCTTCCCGGGCGCGCCGGCCGGACCGGCGACCGGCTCCCCGAAGCGGGGCCGGCGCCCGGCGGCGACCTCGGCCAGCACGCCCTCGTCCAGCTCCTCCAGCTCACGGTGGTCGCCGAGGGTGCGCCCCTCCAGCCACACCGGGCCGCCCAGGGAGCCGCCCAGGTAGACCTGCAAGGGCGGGGTGGGCCGGCGGCCGCGGCCCGGCCTGCGGATGAGCTGGGGGCGCACTCCCGCGCGGGCGGCCCGCTCGATCACCGCCACCAGGGGAGCGGGGCCGGTCAGCTGCTCGATCCGCTCCGGCCAGGGGCCGGGATGCTCGATCAGCAGCCAGCTGCGCGCCGTGGCGGTCGCCGTGGCCAGGCAGGAGCGCTCGCCGGTGTGACTGCCCACGCAGTGGTCGCAATGGCTGGTGCGCGACACGGCCCCCGTCTCTCCTGCTCGTCCCGGCGGCTGACGCCCCCGACAGTATTAGGTATCCCTAACCTAACAGGGATCATGCGGGCCGGGGGCGCGGGGGTGCGGGTCGCCGGTTTCAGCCCTCGTGTTCCCCGCCCGCCGCGATCAAACGCTCCGCCAGCGGGAGTGCGGCTTGACGGTCCTCGGGCACCAGCCCGATCCGGCTGCGCCGGTCCAGCAGGTCGGCGGCCTCCAACGCGCCCTCGTGCCGCACCGCCCAGGCCAGTTCCGCCCCCAGCACCGGCAGCCCGGGCACCACCGGCTCGGCCAGCGAGGGGTCCCGGCGGGCCAGGGCCGCCACCGCGGGGGCCTCGGTGCCGTAGCGCCGCACCAGCCAGGCCGGCACCCGCGGGGAGATGAGGGATTCCAGGCGGGAGCGCGGGGCGGCGCCCACCAGCGGAAGATGCGCGGTGCGGCACGGGCCGGCGGGCAGGCCGCAGGCGGCCACCGCCGCGTCCACCGCGTCCTGCGCCATGCGCCGGTAGGTGGTGAGCTTGCCCCCCACCACCGTGATCACCTTGTCGGGGCCGGTGAGCACCGCGTGCCGCCGGGAGATGTCGGCGGTGCGGCCCCGCCCGTCGTCCAGCAGCGGACGCAGCCCGGCGAACGCCCCCAGCACATCGGCGCGGCGCACCGGTGCGCGCAGCACCCCGCCCAGCACGTCCAGCAAGAACCCGATCTCCACCTCGGTGGGCTGCGGCACGTCCGGGATCGGCCCGTCGGCCGGCTCATCGGTCAGCCCCACGTAGACCCGCCCGTCGTCTTGCGGGATGACCAGCACGAACCGGTTGAGCTCACCGGGGATCGGGATGTGCAGCCCGCAGCGCAGCCCGCCCAGCGAGTGCGCGCCCAGCACCAGATGGGTGCCGCGCGAGGGCCGCAGGCGCACCCCCTCGGCCAGCTCGCCCGCCCACACCCCGGTCGCGTTGATCACCGCGCGGGCGCGGATCTGCAGTTCCCGCCCGGTCAGCTCATCGCGCGCCAGGGCGCCGCCGGCGCTCAGCCGCAGCGCCCGGACCCGGGTCAGGACGCGGGCGCCGTAGGCCGCGGCGGTCCGGGCCAGCGCGACCACCAGCCGGGCGTCGTCGGCCAGCCGCCCGTCCCACGACAGCAGCCCGCCGCGCAGCCCCTCGTCCCGCAGCACCGGCGCCAGCCGCAGCGTCCGCCGGGCCGGCAGCCGGCGGGGGCCGGGCAGCAGGGAGCGGGGCGTGCCCGCCGCCAGCCGCAGCGCGTCCCCGGCCGCCAGTCCCGCGCGCACCAGCGCCGCCTGGGGCCGGGAGACGGCCGGCGTCAGCGGCAGCACGAACGGCGCGGCGCGCACCAGGTGCGGGGCGATGCGCATCATCAGCGCCCCCCGCTCCCGCGCGCTCTCGTGCGCCACGTCCAACTGCCCGGAGGCCAGGTAGCGCAGCCCGCCGTGGATCAGCTTCGAGCTCCACCGGGAGGTGCCGAAGGCCAGGTCGTGGGCGTCGATCGCGGCCACCGAAAGCCCGCGGGAGGCCGCATCCAGCGCCGCACCGGCCCCGGTGGCGCCCAGCCCCACGACCAGCACGTCCACCACCTCATCGGGCAGCGCCTGCAGTTCCCGCGCCCGGCGCCGGGCGTTCAGCGAGGACGAGGCCACAGGGGTCATGACCGGGATCTCCCTTGCGTGGGCGGTTCCGCCGGAGGGGACGCATCCCGCCGGCGGGCGTTCGATGGGACGGGGCTCACGGCCTGAGCGCCCTTTCCAGGATTTCGCGCAGCTCGGCGTCGAAGTCGCCGGCGGTGTGCTCGGCGTCGGTCACGATCGGCGCCGACAGCGCGAACGACTGGGCGATCAGCAGCAGCGCGCGGGCCTGCCGGACCGGGTCGCCGCGCCGGATCGAGCCGTCGGCGTGCCCGGCCCGCACGGCCTCCTCCAGGATCCGGCAGAACGCCCGCTGGCTGGCGCCCTGCCGGTGCAGCACGTAGGGGAGCAGCAGCTCGGGATCGACGTCCACGATCTTGCGCAGCAGCGGGTGGTCGCGCAGCGCCCTGACCCCCTCGACCAGGTTGTCCACCAGCGCGCGGCGGGCCGGGCCGGACGCGTCGCGGCCGGCGGCGGAGATCTCGGCGGCCAGCGCGGTCCACTCGCGGGTCATCAGGTCCGCGACGATCGAGCGGACGTCGGGCCAGCGGCGGTAGAGCGTCATCCGGGAGACCCCGGCGCGGCGGGCGATGTCGGTCAGCGTGGTCCGCCGCACCCCGACCGCCAGCACGCATTCGCGGGCCGCGTCCAGCACCGCATCGTCGTCGGTCTGCTTGTGACGTTTGGACGTCATATGTCACAGTGTAAGCACCTAGAGGGGAGGAGCACGGTGGAGCCTCAGGAGATGGCCTGGAACGGCTGGGGCGACCCGGCCCGGGCGGCGCCGCTGCCGCAGCCGGTGGCCGCGCTGCTGCACGATCTGCTCGGCGTCCGCACCCCGCACACGCCGTCGATCCCGATGGGCAAGGTCCGGTTGGGAGCGCCGCGGCTGCCGGGGGAGGCGCTCACCGAACTGGCCCACGCCGTCGGCGACGCGCACGTGCGCGCCGACGCCGAAAGCCGCATCCGGCACACCCGCGGCAAGTCCACGCCCGACCTGCTGCGCATCCGCGCCGGGGACGCCGCCGACGCCCCCGACGCGGTGGTGCTGCCCGCCTCCCACGAGGAGGTGCTGCAGGTGCTGCGGATCTGCACCGAGCGGCGGATCGCGGTCGTCCCCTTCGGCGGCGGCACCTCGGTGGTGGGCGGCCTGGCCCCCCGGGCGGCGGACTTCACCGGGGTCATCGCCCTGGACCTGCGCCGGCTGGACGCCCTGGTCGAAGTGGACCCCGTCTCGCGCACCGCCACCCTCCAGCCCGGGCTGCGCGCCCCCCGCGCCGAGGCGCTGCTGCGCGAAAAAGGCTTCACCTTGGGGCATTTCCCGCAGTCCTATGAGTGGGCCTCGATCGGCGGATTCGCCGCGGCCCGCTCCAGCGGGCAGGCGTCGGCCGGGTACGGGCGCTTCGATGAGATGGTGCTCGCCCTCACCGTGGCGACCCCGCAGGGCACCCTGCGGCTGGGCCGCGCCCCGCGCTCGGCGGCCGGACCGGACCTGCGCCAGCTCGTGCTGGGCTCCGAGGGGACCTTCGGCGTGATCACCTCCGTCACCGTGCGGGTGCACCCGGCGCCCGAGACCGCCGTCTACGAGGGCTGGCGTTTCCCCACCTTCGAGGCGGGCACGGCGGCGCTGCGGCGCCTGGCCCAAGACGGCCCGCTGCCCACCGTGCTGCGCCTGTCGGACGAGACCGAGACGATGATCGGCCTGGCCAGGCCCGACCGGATAGGCACCGGCGGCGACTCCGGCTGCCTGGTCATCGCCGGGTTCGAAGGCGAGGCCGCCGAGGTGGCCCGGCGGCGGGAGGCGGCCGCGGGCGTCCTGGCCGATGCCGGCGGGCAGGAGCTGGGGCCGGAACCGGGCGAAAGCTGGGAGCACGGCCGTTTCAACGCCCCCTACCTGCGGGACGCGCTGCTAGAGGTGGGCGCGTTCGCCGAGACGCTGGAGACGGCCACGTTCTGGTCGCAGATCCCCGAGCTTTATGCCGCCGTCCGGACGGCGCTGACCGACACCCTCACCGCCGCGGGCACGCCACCGGTGGTCATGTGCCACATCTCCCACGTCTACCCGGCGGGCGCCTCGCTGTACTTCACCGTCGTCTCCGCCCAGGGCGACGACGCGGTGGCGCACTGGACGCGGGCCAAGCGCGCCGCCTGCGACGCGATCATCGCGGCCGGCGGCACGATCAGCCACCACCACGGCGTGGGCACCGACCACAGGGACTGGTACGCCGCCGAGGTCGGGCCGCTGGCCGTGGACGTGCTGCGCGCGGTCAAGGAACGCCTCGACCCCGCCGGCATCCTCAACCCCGGAGTCCTGCTGCCCCCCGCGAGGTGACCGTGACCGGCGACCGCTCCTTCACCGCCATAGTGAACCCCTCGGCGGGCGGGCCCGGGAAGGGCCCGTCCGCGGCGCTGCTGCGCCTGACCAGGCTGCTGCGCGAGGGCGGCGCCGAGGTCGACATCGCCTACAGCGACGGCCTGCGGCACGCCGCCGAGCTGGCGCGGGCGGCCGCCGAGCAGGGGCGGGTGGCGCTGGCGGTCGGCGGCGACGGCATGGCCGGCGCCGTGGGCGGCGCGCTCGCCGGCACCTCGGCGACCTTGGGCATCGTCCCGGCCGGGCGCGGCAACGACTTCGCCCGCCAGCTGGGGCTGCCCACCGACCCGGCCGAGCTGGCCCGCCTGCTGCTGACCGGACGGCCGCAGGCGGTGGACGCCATCGCGGCCAACGGCGTGCCCGTGCTCGGCAGCGTCTACACCGGGGTGGACGCCCTGGCCAACCACTACGCCAACCGCTCGCGGCTCCTGGGCGGGTCGGCCCCCTACTACGTCGGCGCGCTGCGCGCGGTGGCGGCCTGGCGGCCGGTCGGCTACCGCATCACCGTCGACGGCGTGACGCACGAACGGCACGGCTTCACCGTGGTGGCGGCCAACTCCGGCTACTACGGCCACGGCCGCCGCATCGCCCCGCACGCCCGGGTCGACGACGGGCTGCTGGATGTGGTCATCCTCAATCGCTCGTCCCGGCTGCTGTTCTTCCAGGTGATGCGGGAGCTGCCGGAGGGACGGCACGTCCGCCGCCCCCAGGTGGAGGTGCTGCGCGGCCGCCGGGTGCGCATCGAGCAGATCGCACCGGACGGCCGGCCGCTGCGCTATGGGGCCGATGGGGAATTGCCCGGAACCCTTCCGGTCACCGCCGAGGTCATGCCCGGGGCGCTGCGGGTGCTGGCCCCGCCGGCGGACCGGCGCCGGGAGGCCGCCGGGTGAACGGCGGCGGTGAACGGCGGTGAACAAGGTCACTGCCAGGGGTTCCCGCCCTGGACAACAGCCCGGGGCCATGGACACTATGGGCGCCATGTCTGGCGCGAACCCGCTGCCCCGGGCCGGGGAGGTCTTCTTCGACGCCCGGGGCGAGGACCGTGCGCTGCGGCTGAGCTGGCATCCCGATGCCCAGGTCATGGTGATCAGCATCTGGAACGGCGGCGTCTGCAGCGGCACCTTCCGGCTGTCGGCCCGCGACATCCCGGCCTTCATGGAGTCGCTGTCGCAGGGCATGCCCGCGCCCCAGCCCCGGGGACGGCGCCACGCCTCCGCCGAGGCCCGTCCCGACGCCTCCGGCGGCCCGCAGCGGCGGCAGCCGCCCGAGCGCCCCGAACCTGCTGCCGCCGAGACCCAGTACCTGCCGCCGCCGGCGGCCGAGGCACGGTCCGCGCCGCCCCCGCACGATGCGCCCGAGCCCGGCGATTCCCGCGACGATCGCGAGCCGGGGCCCACCACCCAGGCGCTGCACGCCCTCAAAAGCCTGTCCACACCGGTCCCGCCGGGGGCTCCCGCCCCGCCGCCCCAGCAAGGGCGGCCCCACCGGCAGCCCGCCCGTCCGCCCGTCCCGCCGCCCCCGCACCCCGGCCCCGCCCGGGGCGGTCACCAGGGCCGCTCGACCGGACCCCAGCGGCGGCCCGGCGCGCACCGCGGCGGCGATCACGACCCGCCGGCCTACCGGCCGGGGACGCACCGGCAGCCCCCCGCCCAGCACCGGCCCCAGCCCGGCCCCGAGCCCGAGGCCCCGCACGGGCGGCGGGGCCACCACGAGCCCTACGACCAGGGCCGTTACCTGCCGCGGGGACACCAGGCGCCTCCCGAGCGCCCGGCGCCGCCACGGCACCTGCCCCCCGAGCAGCCCGCCCCGCCCCAGGAGCCGCCCGGCGGACGCTTCCCCACGACCGGCGAGTACGAGCGGCGGCCCGGCGGCGCCCACATAGAACCGCCGCGGCCGTTCGGCCCTGGGTACTGAACTCTTTCCGCACGCCGTTCCCTCAGGCCGAGGCGAGCACATCGCAGGTCGGCGGCGATGCGGCGTCCCGGAACGGCGCCGGTTCGGGCACCGGGCTTTCTTCAACACGCCGCTCCCGCAGGTCGAGACCGAGTCACCGCGGCCGGGAACGGCGCCGTGACCTGCAACGTCATGACCTCGGAGGCCGCCCGGGCCCCGTCTCGGCCCCCACGTGGGGAAAAGCCCACCGGCAGGGCCTTCGCCACCGGCGCCTGAAGCCGTGCGCGCGGCGGCGGCCCGGCCGGCGCGAGCGGAAAGACGGCCCGAAAGAAACGGACATCGGCGGCGAAGCGTACGGTCTGCGCTGAAGCGGTTGACCCGGCGGGAGGTTGCCGGGAAGGTGACGGTGACCGCCCGCCGTCCGAAGGAGAACCGTGGTTGCCGATGACCAGCTTCCGCCGTCCCCCAGCGTCCCCGGTGGCTCGCCGGCCCCGGACAGTTCGCGGGTCTCGGAGGCCGGGGCGGGCTGGGAGTGCGGCAGTCCGGGCAGCTTCCTGGAACGCATGCCGCCCGCCGACCGGATGCGGCGATTCTCCTGGCGGCATCCGGGAGTGCTGTGGCGCTCGCGCAACGACTGGGTGGCCAAGGTCTTCGGCGACCCGTCCAACGCCATGCGCCGCGCATGGGTGGCGGCGCTGCGCGAACGCGACCCCGGCTCCTCGTTCGTCATGCGCAAGACGAGCGAGGAGTTCTCCTTCCTGCTGCTGGGCGACACCGGGGAAGGCGACCGCTCGCAGTACGCCGTCGTGCCCCCCATGCTGGCGGTGGGCGCCGACACCGACTTCATGGTGATCTGCAGCGACGTCATCTACCCGGGCGGAGAGGCCGCCGACTACGAGGCCAAGTTCTTCCGCCCCTATGCCGACTATCCGGCGCCGATCTACGCCATCCCCGGCAACCACGACTGGTACGACGGGCTGCGCGGGTTCATGCGGGTCTTCTGCGGCCTGGAGGGGGCGCATGAGCCGCGCTGGCGGGGGCCGCTCGGCCCGCTGGCCAGGCTGCTGTGGCGCGACCCCGCCCCGATCGACGACGGGGAGCTGGCGGTGGCCCGGGAACGCTGGCGGGGCACCCGCTCCCAGCGCGCCCTCCAGCCCGGCCCCTACTGGGCGATCGACGCCCCGTCCCTGCGCATCATCGGCATCGACACCGGCATCACCGGAAGCATCGACCGCGACCAGGCGGCCTGGCTGCGCGAGGTCTCCGCCGGCCCCAAACCCAAGCTGCTGCTGACCGGCAAGCCGCTGATCGTCGACGACCGGATCGAACCCGGCCCGATCGAGGGCGAGCAGGCCACCGTCGCCGACATCGTCACCGACCCCGCGCACCGCTACGTCGCGGTGATCGGCGGCGACATTCACAACTATCAGCGCTACAGCAGGACGCTGGAGGACGGCCGCACCATCGAGTACCTGGTCTCCGGGGGAGGCGGGGCGTTCATGCACGCCACGCACACCATCCCCAAGACCACCGTGGTCGATGAGGACGACTTCCGCTGCTACCCGCTGCGCGGCGACTCCCTGTCGCGCTACAGCAGGCTGTACGCCCGCTGGCTGCGCATGAAATGGCTGGCGTTGGAGCCCCAGGAGGCGGCCGTGGCGGTCGCCCACCGGCTGGGCACCGGCACCGTCCGCAAAAGCGGCGGGACGCTGCGGCCCTCGGCGCGCGCCCGCCTGGTGGCGGCGCTGCTGGGCGTGCCGCGCGGGCACCGGCCGCGGCGCGGGCCGCTGCGGCTGCCGGTGCGCAAACTGCCGCAGCGCTTCCGCTCGGAGTTCGCCGACTGGGACACCCCGCCGTTCTTCAAGAACTTCCTGCGGGTGGACGTCACCGCCGACACGCTGACGATCCGCTGCTATGGGGTGAGCGGCTGCGGCGAGCAGGAGAGCCGGCCGCCGTGCGAGGACGAGGTGACGATCCCGCTGCGCTGAACGCCGGTCAGGCGGTGGCGGCCGTCGGCTGCTCGGTGCCGCGCACCAGGCGGCCGACCTCGGCGCGCAGGCGGACGAATTCCGGCAGCTGGCGGGTGGAGATCTGCTCGCGCGGCGCGGGCAGGTCGATGCGCAGGTCCGCCTTGATGTGGCCGGGGGAGGAGCCCAGCACCACGACCCGGTCGCCCACGTACACGCTCTCGTCGATGTCGTGGGTGACCAGCAGGATCGTCATGCCGTCGCTGCCGCGCACCCGCAGCGTCAGATCCTCCAGGTCCTCGCGGGTCTGCGCGTCGACCGACCCGAACGGCTCGTCCATCAGCAGCAGGGAGGGCCGGTAGGCCAGGGCGCGGGCGATGGACACCCGCTGCTGCATGCCGCCCGACAGCTGCCAGGGGAACTTGCCGGCGGCGGCGGCCAGCCCGACCGCCTCCAGCGCCTCCATCGCCGCCTCCCGCCGCTCGGCCCGGGACATGCCGCGCCGCTTCAGCGGCAGCGCCACGTTGTCGCGCACCGTCAGCCAGGGGAACAGCGAACGGCTGTAGTCCTGGAAGACCACGGCCAGGTTGTCGGGGATCCCCTCGGTCGGCTTGCCGTCCAGGATCACATGGCCCTGGGTGGGGCGGATGAGCCCGGCGATGCAGCGCAGCAGGGTGGACTTGCCGCAGCCGGATGGGCCTACGATGCTGACCAGCTCACCGTCGGCCACGGACAGATTCACGTCCTTGATGGCCACATGGCCGTCGGCATAGGCGTGCGTCAGATCTTTGATCTCAAGCAAGGGAAACCATCCCGGAGTCAGGGGCGGCATGCCACGGGAGTGCCCTATGAGGATGGCACACCGATGTCCGCCGTGTCGGTCGGCGCCGGGGAGCGCCTGTATTCCGCACTTGACGATGAGTGAATAGAGCGCTGCCGGCGCGCTGCAGGCGGCGCCGGGACGCCGCCGGCCGCGGGCGGTGTCGATGCTGTGATTTTTCTCTTCTTCGCTCCACCGCCGTCTTCATCCTCCCGAGGAGCCCGATCACCTGCGGGAGACGCCCGCCGGACCGCCGGAATCGCTCCCGGCGTCAGGCGCATTGAAACAGTGTGCGGATTTCTGCGCGCTCATATCTCCACCGGGTAATCCGGGCCGCGGCCGCTCGCCGGAGCACTGCGGTGCACAGGCGTCCTTGACTGCGCACCCTTGACTGCCGGACGGGTGCGGCGGCCGGGCTGCGGGCATCGTCGGCAGCGTGGAGAGTAGCGCACTCGGCGCCTTGCGCGGGGCGTTCTGCGGACGGGTGACGATCCTGTGATCATCAGGCAGGGTACGGCGGCCGCTTCGGTGCTTGACCGACGATACCGCTGCCAAGTAAGCGTTAGTTCATTGAAGCGGATGTCGCGGCGGCGGGCTGCTTCCGTTGGTGTGGCAAGTCTCACCCATGCCGCACCGCCTGGGCGAGGCGTCGCCGATTCCCGGTCCCCGGCCCCGGCCCGCCGCCTTGGGGCCGGGCGCGGCAAGCCGCCCCGTTGTGCTCTGACACCACGGTTTGTCGCGGTCCATTTGGAATGCAACACCGTCTTTGCCGTTGTATCACCTCTTAAGTAATGCTTCCGTGATTGTTTTGCTACGCAACGTGTCGACACTGTGGCGCACACCGCTCACGGATCGTGATCGATTGAATTCAAATAATCGGACATTCGGGCAGGAAGAGTTTTCTACGGCAAGGGTGTCCCGCTAAGCTTCGAGCAACCTTTGCGGCCCTCGCTGCAATGTGCTCCAATGTGCAGCGCCGGAGGCAGAATGACGCTGCACCTACTACCCCGCCCACTACCCCGGGGTGGTCCCTCTTCTGCCGATGCGGCATGGACCGAGAGGGTGTAAAAACCGGATGCAACCAAGCGAGACAGGTCGCGACCTTCCTCGGCTCGGGGGTGCTGGGGCGCAGTCGGAACCATCGTCACCGTCATGGCGCGGCGCCCGGTTGCGCCTGCGCAACTGGCGAGTGGCGCAGCGGCTGGTCGTCCTGGTCCTGATCCCGACCGCCGCGGCCACGGTGCTCGGCGGGCTGCGCATCACCGAGTCCACCGTCAGCGCCGACGCCTACGGGCGGGTGGAACGGATGGCGCGGCTGGGCAACGGCATCGCCGCGTTCGCCCAGGAGTTCGCCGCCGAGCGTGACATGGCCGCCGGATACATCAGCGCCGGCCGCTCCGGAAGGGGGGCCGATGAACTCCAGGCGCAGTACCGCAAGACCGACGCCGCCGCCGACCAGGTCCGCCAGGTCGCCCTCGGCATCGACGACTCCTTCTCCGCCGAGGCGGTGCGCGACGCCCGCAGCGTGCTCAACCGCCTCGACACCATCGGCTCGCTGCGCTCCACCGCCACCCAGAGCAGGGCGCCCGCCCTGGTCGTGGTGGAGAAGTACTCCGAGGTCATCAACGAGCTGATCGGTGTGCTGGACGGCGTCGCCCAGGGCGTGGCCGACGAGCAGCTGGCCGAGACGACCCGGGCGATGGCCGCCCTCTCCCGCGCCAAGGAGCAGGTCTCCCGGCAGCGCGCCCTGCTGACCATCGGCGCCGTCCAGGGCCGGCTCAGCGTCGAGGAGCTGGCCGCGCTGGAGGCCTCCCGCGACCGGGAGAACAGCGAGCTGAACGCCTTCCTGCAGACGGCCACCCTGCCGCAGCGGCAGATGTTCGAAGACACCGTGGTCGGCCCCCAGATCGACCGGGCCCGGGTCATCCGGCAGCAGGCCATCGCCTCGGCCAACGCCACCGGCGGCCGGCTGCCGCGCTCGCTGCGCACCGCGGAGGCCATCGAGACGCTGACCGCCTCGATGACCGCGATGGTCGACCAGATGCGCACCGCCGAACGCAACCTCGGCGAGGAGCTGCTGAAGCGGGCCGGCGACGAAAAGAGCTCCGCGCAGACCTCGGCCCTCATCGACGGGGCCATCACCGCCGTGATCGTGCTGCTGGTGCTGCTGATCACCTCGATCATGGCCCGCTCCCTGGTGCGCCCGCTGCGGCGGCTGCGCGACAGCGCCCTGGAGGTGGCCGGCACCCGCCTGCCCGGCCTGGTGGAGCGGCTGCGCGACCCGCAGGCGGCGGCCGGCGGCATCGAGGTCGAGCCGATCGACATCGACAGCACCGACGAGATCGGCCAGGTGGCCCGCGCCTTCGACGAGGTCCACCGCGAGGCGGTGCGGCTGGCGGCCGACGAGGCGGTGCTGCGCGGCAACATCAACGCCATGTTCGTCAACCTCTCCCGGCGCATGCAGTCGCTCATCGAGCGCCAGCTGCGCCTGATCGACGAACTGGAGCAGAACGAGCAGGACTCCGAGCAGCTGGCCAACCTGTTCCAGCTGGACCACCTGGCCACCCGCATGCGCCGCAACTGCGAGAACCTGCTGGTTCTGGGCGGCCAGGAGCAGGTGCGGCGGTGGAACCAGCCGGTGCCGCTGATCGACATCGTGCGGGCCTCGCTGTCGGAGGTCGAGCAGTACGAGCGGGTCACCCTGCGGGTGCAAAGCGATGTGTCGGTCACCGGCCAGGTGGTCAACGACCTGGTCCACCTGGTGGCCGAGCTGGTGGAGAACGCCACCGTCTTCTCCCCGCAGCACACCAAGGTCACCGTCTCCGGGCACCTGCTGTCCGGCGGCGGGGCGATGCTGCAGATCACCGACAACGGCGTCGGGATCTCCCCCGAGGACCTGGAGCAGGCCAACTGGCGGCTGGCCAACCCGCCGGTCATCGACTTCTCCGCGGCCCGCCGCATGGGACTGTTCGTGGTCGGCCGGCTGGCGATGCGCCACAACATCCGGGTCGAGCTGCGGCCCGCGCTGTCGGGCGGGATCACCGCGTTCGTGCTGCTGCCGTCCTCGGCCATCGCCCACGACGAGGAGTCCACCGGCCAGGACGCGCCGCTGAGCCCCGACCCGGCCGTCGACCAGCCGGTGACCAGCACGGCCTGGACGCCGACCCCGGTGGCCGCCGGAGTGGCCTCCTCCTCCTCCTCCGGCACCGGCCCGCTGCCCGCCGTGGGCGGGCGGCCGTCCTCGCCGCTGGGCCGCCGCGACGGACGCGGCACCGGACCCCAGCCCACCCTGCGCGACTCCGGCCCGCTGCCGACCGTCGGCGATGGGGCCGTGCCGCCGCCTCGCACCCCCTCCTCCACCGGAAACACCGGCGCCCAGCCCTCGGTGCCCGAGCGTGAGACCGGCCCGCTGCCCGTCACCGGCTCGGGCGGTCCGCGCCGGCCGCCGGCAGACCAGACGGGACCACAGCCCATCGTGTCGGATACCCCTCAGCCTCTCGGACAGCCCACCCTCGCCGCCCGCCTGCCCGGCTTCCCCTCGCCCGGCCGGGACGGCGCCGCCGGCTCACCGCCCGCGTCGGCGACCGGCCCGGGCGACGATGTCCTCTCCGGATCGCCGTCGGGCGCTTCCGGCTCCGAACGCACGGTCTCCTGGGGGAACGGCGAGGAGACGCGTCCGGTGGAGACGGGCGGACGCTCGCCGATCTTCGATGCGATGGAGTCGGAGTGGTTCCAGCGTCGCTCCGGCGGGTCCGGCGGCCAGAGCTGGAAGTCTCCCGGCGACGCCGGCTGGCAGGCCGCGCAGGTCGTCCGGCAGCCCGCCTCGGGCGGGGTGACCAAGGCGGGGCTGCCCAAGCGGGTGCCCGGCCGCAACCGGGTGCCCGGAGCGGTGAGCCAGCAGCCGGTCTCCCGGCCGACCCATATCGGGCCGAATCAGTCCGCCGACCGGATGCGTGATCGCTTCGCTAGCCTGCAACGTGGTGTGCACCGCGGCCGATCGGAGGCCCGCTCGGGGCTCGGCCAGGCCGGTGCTTCGGATGAGATCGTCCCGCCGGACACCGGCGGCGCCAGGCAGGCGCAAGGGGACACAGAAAGGGGAGAATCCGCGTGAGCCGGCAGGATCTCAACTGGCTGGTCACGAATTTCGTGGACCGCGTTCCAAAGGCCGCGCACGCCGTCGTGGTCTCCTCCGACGGGCTTCCGCTGGCGTACTCGGAGGGGTTCCCGCCCGAGCGCGCCGACCAGCTGTCGGCGATCGCCTCCGGGCTGACCAGCCTGACCCAGGGGGCGGCCCAGATCTTCGACGCCGGCGGCGTGAGCCAGACCGTGGTCGAGATGGAGCGGGGACTGCTGTTTGTGATGTCCATCCGCGACGGGGCGGTCTTCGCGGTGCTCGCCGCGCCGGACTGCGACCTCGGTCTGGTCGCCTATGAGATGACCTTGCTGGTGGAACGGGTGGGCCGGGTGCTGACCCCGGCGCTGCGCACCGAACTGGGCGCCGGCCCGCCCCGCTGAAAACACCGAGTGACCCCCTGACCGAAGCTCATCGAGGCTCTGGACGGAAGGCACCGTGGTGGACCACGGCAGGCAGCATTTCGGTGCCGGACCGGGAGGCCCCGGTCGCGGCAGGCCGGGCGGGCCCGAGCAGCCCGGCGCCCCCGGCTGGGGAACCGAGGACCCGGCCCCCGGCGACCGGCGCTCCCTCGTCCGCCCGTACACCGTGACCGGGGGACGTACCCGGCCGCGCTATGACCTGGCGATCGAGGCCTTGGTGTCGGCGGCGCCCTATCCGCCGCGCGATGTGAGCACGCTGACACCGGAGTACCGGGCGATCGTCGACCTGTGTCGCTCCTGGCGGTCGGTGGCGGAGGTGTCGGCCCTGCTCCGCCTGCCGCTGGGGGTCACCCGCGTTCTCATCGCCGACATGGCACACGAAGGGCTGCTGCGGCTGCACCAGTCGCGTCCGGCCGACGCGCAGCCCGATCTCCGCTTGCTGGAAAGGGTCCTAAGTGGTCTACGGAAGCTCTGACCCTCGCCGTCCCCCCCACGACGGCGAAGGTCCTGCGATGACCTCGGTGAAGATTGTGGTCGGCGGAGGGTTCGGGGTCGGCAAGACGACCTTCGTGGGCTCGGTGTCGGAGATCATGCCGCTGACCACCGAGGCGGTGATGACCGCCGCCAGCGCCGGTGTCGACGACCTGACCGCGGTGCCGGACAAGACCACCACCACGGTGGCGATGGACTTCGGCCGGGTCACGCTGGAGAGCGACCTGATCCTCTACCTGTTCGGCACCCCCGGCCAGCACCGGTTCTGGTTCATGTGGGACGACCTGGTGCGCGGGGCGATCGGCGCGGTGGTGCTGGTCGACACCCGGCGGCTGTCGGACTGCTTTGCGGCGCTGGACTACTTCGAGGAGTCGGGGCTGCCCTACATCGTGGGCGTCAACGGCTTCCACGGGGAGTTCCCGCACACCGCCGAGGAGATCCGCGAGGCGCTGACGATCGGGCCGGAGGTGCCGATCGTGAAGGTGGACGCCCGCAGCCGGGAGTCCACCAAGCAGGCGCTGATCGTGCTGGTGCAGCACGCCATGGCGGTGCACTCCGGCAGCGGCACGGTCGCCGCCGCTCACGGCGGCTGGACCTGATCCGCCGGCGCGACGGGCCCGGTGATCTGCTTTGCCGTCCGCATCCTGCGGGGTGCGGACGGCAAAGCGTGGGACGCGATTCACCCCGAAGGCCCCGCGGCCGGTGCGGCACGGCGCCCGGCCCGGCGATCGGGCGGGACGGGCCGTGCCCGAGGTCAGCCGGTGGGGGAGACCCGGTAGGCCGACGCCTGCAGGGCGTACAGGTCGGCGTACAGCCCGCCGAGGGCCATGAGGGACTCATGGTCGCCCTCCTCGATGACCCTGCCGTGCTCCAGCACGTAGATGCGGTCGGCGTGGCGCACGCTGGCCAGCCGGTGGGTGATCAGCAGCACGGTGCGGCCGTCGGCGTGGGCGCGGATCCGTTCGAACAACGCGTGCTCGGCGCGGGCGTCCATGGCGGCGGTCGGCTCGTCGCAGATCAGCAGCGGTGCGTCCCGGAAGAAACCGCGCGCCACCGCCAGGCGCTGCCACTGGCCGCCCGACAGTTCCGCGCCGCCCTTGAACCGGCGGTCCAGCAGCGTGTCGTAGCCGTCCTCCAGGCCGTCGATCACCTCGTCGGCGCCCGCGGCGCGGGCCGCCGCCAGCAGCGCCGGGTGCTCACCCCCGTCCACCCGGTCGGGCAGCCGGCCCATGGCGATGTTCTGCCGGGCGGTCATCGGCCAGTGCGTGTAGTCCTGGGCGATGACCGCGATGTGCTCGCGCACCTGCTCCGGGTCTGTCTCCTGCAGGGGAACGCCGTCCCAGCACACCCGTCCCTCATCGGGCGTATAGAGCCCGGCCACCAGCTTGGCCAGGGTGGACTTGCCCGAGCCGTTCTCCCCGACCAGCGCCACCACCTCGCCCCGGCGCAGCTCGATCGAGACGCCGCACAGCGAGGGCCGTTCGGCCTTGGGGTAGGTGAAGACGACGTTCTCGACGGTGATCTTCTGGAACGGCACCGGTACCGCGCGGACGGGGCGCGGCGGCGCCGGGATGCGGCGTTCGGCCTTCTCGCAGAAGGTGATGTAGTCGCTGAAGTACAGCCCTTCCTCGTAGCAGTGGTTGACCGCGTAGACCAAGTTGCCCAGCGCGCCCTGCCCGGTGCGGATGGCCAGCACCGCGGCGCCGGCCACCGCCAGCGGCACCATCCCCTGCCATAGCAGCACGCCCAGCACCACGTACACGCCCGCGACCGCCAGCCCTTCCAGGGCGTCGCCGAGCACGCGGGCGAGCATCTGCCGGCGGGCCAGCTCCAGCTCGGTGTCGCGCTGGTAGGCGGCGACCCGGTCGTACTCCCGCAGCAGGAACTCCCGCATGGTGAACGAGCGGACCTCGGGGGCGTGCCGGCGGTCGACCATCAGGTCCGACAGGATCCACTTGCGGCGGGCCGCGCCCACCAGCCGCAGCACGGTCAGGTACCGCATCCGGGCCGACCGCACCGACGCCCAGCCTTCTGGGACGGCGGTCAGCAGCAGCAACGGCAGCAGCAGCGGATGCAGCACGCCCAGGGCGCTCGCGGCGGCCAGCAGCCCGACCGCCCCGGTCAGCAGGTCCACGGTGCTCTCCACCACCCCGGAGGCCGCCGCCGTGCCGCGGGAGTCGGCCCGCTGCAGCTCGTCCAGGAAATCCGCATCGTCCAGGGCGGCCAGCTCCACCGCCGAGGTCAGCTCATACAGCCGCATCTCCACGATGCGGGTGACCTTGGGCTGCAGCCTGGCCTGCGACCATCCGGCGAGCGCCTGGAAACCCGCCCGCAGCATGACCGCCAGGCCCACCAGGGCCAGCGAGGGCAGCGCCGCCCGCACCCGCTGCGGCGTCGGCCCGGCCGCCAGCAGCGCGGTGAGCACCCCGGTGGTGGCCAGCAGCCCGAACGCGGTGAAGAACCCGGCGGCCAGGTTGCAGGCGATGGTCACCGCCGTGTCGAGAGGGCCGGCCCGCCAGGCCAGCCGCAGCGCCTGTCCCACCAGCACCGGCAGCCGCCGGGCCATGGTGCGCAGGCCGGTCTCGGCGAGCTCACCGGTGCGCGCGTACCACTTCAGCTCCTTGAGCTCGGGGAGGGCCGGGCCGGACGAGGCGTCTTTGCCGGGGGACGTGCCGGGGGACTCATCGGGGGAGCGCCGCCCCCGCAGCAGCCGTCCCGGCCATCGAAACCACCGCACGCGCATCCGGCCCCCTCGCTTCACCCACGCCGCCCACAAGCAGTCTGCCGCTCTGCAAGGGAGAGATGGTGGCGGGTGTCACATATCGCACCGGGAGGAGACGGCTTGACATCATGCGCGAGAAGGACACGGAAACCTCCCGTTTTGAATATCTTGACGCCATGACCGACGGGTGGCCGGAAGGCTGGACACGACAGGGGCGGGAGCAGCGGACGGACCCGCCGACCGAGCGGTTGCCCCCGCAGCAGGCGGCGGCCTATGACGCCTATGGCGCCTACGGCGCTCCCCAGGGCGCCTACCAGGAGCCGGTTCCCGACCCGTATGCGGCGTCCCCGGGGTATGGGGGCCACGATCCCTACGGCGGCTACAACGACCCCTACGGCCATGCGGAACGGCCCTCGCGCCGGGCCGCCCGCGGTCTGCGCGGCGCCGGGCCGCGGCGCAGGCGCCGGTCCCGGGTGCTGGCCGCGCTGGTGGCGCTGCTGCTGGTGGTGCTCGTCGGCGGCTACTTCTACCTGGACTCCAAGCTGCAGCGCGAGGCCGTCTTGGCCGACTACCCGGGCCGTCCCGCCGACACCCCCGGCACCAACTGGCTGGTGGTGGGCTCCGACAGCCGGGAAGGGCTGACCAAGGAGCAGCGCAAGGAGTACGCCACCGGCAACGCCAGCGGGCGGCGCACCGACTCGATGATGCTGCTGCACTACGGCTCCGGCGGCACCACCCTGCTCAGCCTGCCCCGTGACTCCTATGTGGAGATCCCCGGGCACGGCCGCAACAAGCTGAACGCCGCGTTCGCCTTCGGCGGCCCCAAGCTGCTGGTGCAGACGGTGGAGAAGGCCACCGGGGTGCGCATCGACCACTACGCCGAGATCGGCTTCGGCGGGTTCGTGGGCGTGGTGGACGCGGTGGGCGGCGTGGACATCTGCGTCGAAAAGCCCCTCAAGGACCCCAAGGCCGGGCTGGACCTGAAGGCCGGCTGCCAGACCCTCGACGGCGGCCAGGCGCTGGGCTTCGTGCGCACCCGCAACTTCGCCAACGGCGACCTGGAACGGGTGGAGAACCAGCGCAAGTTCTTCGCCGCGCTGATGAAGAAGGCCACCAGCCCCGGCGTGATGCTCAACCCCTTCCGCGGCGTCCCCCTGGCGCTCAACTCCGCGGCCAACTTCACCGTGGACGAAGGCGACCACCTGGTGGACCTGGTCCGGCTGATGTGGGCGATGCGCGGCGTCAGCGGCGGCGACGGGGTCACCGCCACGGTCCCCATCAGCGGCTTCGGCTCCGCCCCCGGAGTCGGCTCGTATGTCAGGTGGGACACCGCCAGGTCCGAGGCGCTCTTTGCGGCCCTCCGGGAGGACAAGCCGGTTCCCGACAGCGTCCTGGACAAGTGAGGGCGCGTCCGCCGGCCGTTCCCGCGGTGGGACGGTTGGCGGACGCCCAGCCGGTTAGACCTGCGACATGGAGCAGGCCGCTGACCGTCCGGACCGCGCCGAACTCGACCGGTTGCCGACCAAGGAACTGCACGATGCGGCGATGCGCCTCGCGCTGGCGCGCGGCGACCTGGGCTTTCTGTGGCGGCTGCTGCACGACATCCCCGCCGCGGAGGCCGCGATCGGCCGCCCGGAGCAGGGCACCGCGGACATCCTGCACGTGTCGGCGCTGATCAACGAGTTCCTGCACGCCGGGGAAGGTGCGCTGGCCGAGGCGCTGCGCCCCGTCTACCTGGACTATCTGACGAAACAGCGACGTTGAGCAGCCGACGGCATCGGCGATCTTTGCCGCTTCTTGGCGGCTGTCGCCCCACCACGCTCACAGCGGTGCGTAATTATATGCGTACCGAGAGTGGGGGTCCTATGAACAAGAAGTGGATCAAGCTGTTAGTGCTGGCCTTCGTGTTCTGGTACGTGATCACCAGCCCGTACGGGGCGGCCGAGCTGGTGTCGAACGCGATGGGCGGACTCGGGCATGCCGCCGAGTCGTTGTCGGTCTTCGTCAGCGCGCTCCCCTGATCGCCTCCGGAAAACGTCGGCCCCGTACCCGTGGCAGGCGGGTACGGGGCTGTTTCGTCGCCGCAAGCGGGCCGCTGTGACCGGATCTGTCTTCTGTGCTGGATGTGGCCCATTTCATCGTCCGGGACTGACCTGCAAGTAAGTCACGACTCGACCCCCGACCGCGTACCCCTCCGGACAGGAAAGCCTTACAGTCTCTTTGCGAGCGCATGCAGACGGGCACACCTGCATGAGTCGGTTGTGCCACTGTGCTACATGAGGGACGGGCGACGGGATGAACAAGAAGCACCTTCGCTACGCGGCGATAGCCTTTGTCATCTTCTTTCTGTGGACAGACCCCCAAGGTGCGGCCGATGTGGTCAACAGCACCTTCGAGAACCTCGGTGACGCCGGCGACGCGCTGAAGCAGTTCATCACCGGCATCGGCACCTGACCGAGGGGACCGCCACGCGACCCGCGTCGGGCCCGACGCGGGTCTGTGCGCGTGGTCGGCGATCTTCTAGGATCGGGGCCATGTCGGTCTACGACGTTGAGATCCAGGACCTGCGGGGCGGCCCGGCCGACCTCGCCCAGTACCGCGGCAAGGCCATGCTGGTGGTCAATGTCGCCTCCAGATGCGGCCTGACCCCGCAGTACAAGGGGTTGCAGGAGCTGCACGAGCGGTACGCCGAACGCGGCTTCACCGTGCTGGGAGTTCCCTGCAACCAGTTCCTGGAGCAGGAGCCCGGCACCCATGAGGAGATCGCCGAGTTCTGCTCGGTCAACTACGGCGTCACCTTCCCCCTGACCGAGAAGATCGAGGTCAACGGGGAGGGCAGGCACCCACTGTACCGGGAGCTGGTGGATGTCCCCGACGCCACCGGCTACACCGGCGACATCCGCTGGAACTTCGAGAAGTTCCTGATCGGCCCGGACGGCTCGGTGCTGGCGCGCTTCGCCCCGCAGACCGAGCCGGACGATGAGCAGCTGGTGGCGGCGATCGAACGGGCCCTGCCCCGCTGATCACCGCTCCGCGCGGACGGCTGCGCCCGTCCGCCCAGGCCGACGCGGGACGGACCGCCCGGCCGTGGTGATCTCGCAGAGGGAGGGAACCGATGTTCAAGGGCGGCTGGCGGGCCTGTGACATCCCCGACCTGACCGGACGGCGCGCCATCGTCACCGGCGCCAACAGCGGGATCGGCTACCACACCGCCCTGGAGCTGGCCCGCCACGGCGCGTCGGTGGTGCTGGCCTGCCGCAGCGCCGAACGCGGCGGCGCCGCGCTGGAGCGCATCCGCACCGCCTTGCCGGACGCCGATGTCGCGCTGGCCTCGCTGGATCTGGCGGATCTGGCCTCGGTGCGGGCCTTCGCCGACGACCAGGGCGGGCAGCGGCTGGACATCCTGGTCAACAACGCCGGGGTGATGGCGATCCCGCGGCGGCGGACCGCCGACGGCTTTGAGATGCAGTTCGGCACCAACCACCTGGGCCACTTCGCGCTCACCGGCCTGCTGCTGCCGGCGCTGCGGGCCGCGCCGGCGCCCCGGGTGGTCACGGTGACCAGCATGCTGGCCTGGGCGGGCCGCATCGATTTCGACGACCTGCAGGGCGAGCGGCGCTACGGGCGCTGGCGGGCCTACGGCCAGTCCAAGCTCGCCAATCTGCTGTTCGCCAAGGAGCTGGACCGGCGGGTGGCCGAGGTGACCAGCGTGGCCGCCCACCCCGGTTATGCGGCCACCAACCTGCAGCTGGTGGGGCCGCGCATGGCCGGCGAACGGTTCACCGAACGCCTCATGAAGGCGGCCAACGGCCTGTTCGCCCAAAGCGACGCCGACGGCGCCCTGCCGTCGCTGTATGCCGCCACCGCACCGGATGTGCGCGGCGGAGCCTGCTATGGCCCCCGCTTCCTGCAGCAGCGGGGACTGCCCACGCAGGTGCGCACGCCCCCGGCGGCCGACCGCCAGGACGTCGCCCGGCGGCTGTGGGAGGTCTCCGAAAAGCTCACCGGTGTGACCTACTGAACCTTTCAGCACGTGGTCTTGGGCACCGGGGACGGGAGCCCGGACGGCGCCCGAGGCCGTGACTTGCCGGTCGCGGCATCGTCCCTGCCCCGAAGCTTCCGCCCCCACTTGCGGGAACGTCGCGTTGAAAAAGGTCTGCCGAACCTGGCCCTTCGGCGGCGGGCTGGACGGCCCGCGCGGAAAGGCGGGCAGAGCCGTCCAGTCCGCTGACCGTTCAGGCCGGGCCCTGCCGATCCCCGGGGCGCTCAGCATCGGCGCGGTGCGCCCTACCGGCCCGCGAACGGCGGCCTGCCGGCGGTGAATGCGCATAATCCCGGCTTGCGGGGTATGCCACGGCGCGGATCCCGCCGGGGATCGCAAGGAGGTGTGGCGACCGTGGCGACGAAACTGGTGGAGCACGAAACGGCCGCCGGGCCGCTCAAGGAGCGTTCGACCGCCGAGCTGCTCAGGCTGCTGTCGGAGCAGACCCGCGAGCTGGTCAGGCAAGAGTTGCGGATGGCCCGCAGCGAACTGGTGGAAAAGGGCAAGCGCGCCGGCCGCGGCGCCGGGATGCTCGCCGCCGCGGCGCTCGTGGCGCTGTACGGCGTCGGCGTGCTGCTGGCCGCGATCGTCCTGCTGCTGGCCCTGGCGATGCCCGCCTGGGTCGCGGCGCTGATCGTGGCGGTGGTGCTGCTGGCGGTTGCCGCGATCTTGGCTCTGCTGGGGCGGTCCCAGGCCCGCAAGGCCACTCCGCCCACGCCCGTGCGCACCATGGAGTCGATGAAGCGGGACGTCCAGGCCGTCCGGGAACACGCCCACCGGTGACCTTCCGCGCCGCGGCCCGCAAAGGCCCGGCGAACGCAGGCCGCGCCCGTGCCCGTGCAAGGGACGGGAGCGGCGTCAACCGCCCATAGGCGCGGGTGAGGGGCGGGACCATGCCGGGTGAGGGGTACTCTCAAGGTGTGCGACGGTTTTTCACCCCCGGATGGCTCGGGCTGCACGCGCTGGCCATAGCCCTCTTCAGCGCGTTCCTGTTCTTCGGGTGGTGGCAGCTGAGCCGGGCGCAGGCCGGCAACGACCGTAGCTGGGCCTATGTCTTCGAGTGGCCGATCTTTGCGATCTTCGTGGTCGTCATGTGGGTCAAGATGATCCGCGACGAGCTCAACGACGACGGCAAGCCCAAGCCCCAGCCGCCCCTGCAGCCCCCCGAGCCGCCGGCCAAAAGCGAGATCATCCGGCAGCAGGAGGAAGAGGACGAGGAGCTGGCGGCCTACAACCGCTATCTGGCCCGCCTCAACTCCCAGTCAAAGCGGCGCGGCTGACACCGGCCGCCTGGACATCGGCCCCGGCCATGGCATCGCCATGCCGCGGGCCTTTCGAGATCAAGGAGTGAACTGTGGAAGCGGCGATCAACCGGTACCGCATCCTGGCCTTCGCCGTGGGCGTGATGCTGCTGATGGTCGTCTTCGTGGGCATGCCGATCCGCTACATCGGCGGGAACCCCACCCCCTCGGGGATCATCTCGCCGATCCACGGCGCGCTCTACATCGTCTACCTGGCCTTCGCCTTCGACCTGCACCGGCGGGCGGGCTGGCCGCTCAAGCAGTTCCTGATCATGGTCTCCGGGGGGCTGGTGCCCTTCCTGGCCTTCTTCGTGGAACGCAAGATCGTCCGCGAGGCCCGCGCCCTGCTGCCCGGCACCTGATCCGGCGGCCCTCCCCGCCGCCGAAGCGACCGCGACGCTCGACCGGCCGGCCCTGCCGGAGCAATCGTTGACTCAGTCGAAGATTGCTCCGAAGGGCGTCATGGTCGTTCCCGCCGCCGTCCGCCGTTTCAACCGCTTCTACACCGCTGTCATGGGGGCGCTGGGCGAAAGAGCCGGTGCGCACCCCCTACTCCCTCACCGAGGCCCGGGTGATCTTCGAGCCGGCGCAGCGGGAGGCCCACCGAAACGGCCGCGTTGCGCCGGGAGCCGGGCCTGGACCCCGGCTGCCTGGGCCGGATCCTGGCCCGTTTCGACACCGACGGGCTGATACCCGGGAACGCGCGGAGACCGACGCCCCGCCGTCAGGTCGTCCGCCTCACCCCGCAGGCCGCAAGGTGCACGCCATGCTCGGTGGGCGGTCCGACCAGGATGTTGTGGTGCTGCTGGCCCTGTTGCCGGACGAGCGTTGTTCCCGGTTGATCGCCGCGATGCGGACCGTGCAGGCCCGGCCGGGGGATCCGGTCGAGCGGCTCGAGGTCGTGCTGCGCCCGCTGCGTCCCGGCGGACTGGGCTGGCTGGTGGAATGTAACGCCGTCCTCTACCACCGTGAATACGGCTGGGAGCACACCTACAAGGCACTGGTGGCCCGGATCGTGGCCGGCTTCGCCGCAGATCACGATCCCGGGCGCGAGGCGGCGTGGATCGCCGGCCTGGAGGGCGAGCCGGTGGGCTGCGTCTTTTGCGTCCGCCGGGACGAGACGACGGGGCAGCGGCTGCTGGTCGGGCCGTCCGCCCGCGGGATGAGCATCAGGGGGCGCCTGGTGGACGAGTGCCTGCGGTTCGTCGCCGGGGCGGGCTGCCGGGAGATCGTGCTGTGGGCCAACGACCGCCTCACCGTGGCCCGGCGGATCTGCCGGCGGGCCGGTTTCACGCTGGAGTCCGGGGAGCCGCACCACGGCTTCGGCCGGGACCTGGTCGGCCGGTACTGGCGCCGCGTGCGGTGAGCGGAGGCCTGGGCTGCGGTGCCGGTGCGGCCCGGCGGCGGGCGCCGAAAATGCGCGGACCCGCGGAGACGGAGGTCTCCGCGGGCCGGGGGTCGCAACGGTCGAAGTGATCGCTAGGCGGGCCGGCCGATCGGCGGCCGGTCCACCGCGCCGGTCAAGGGCGCATCGGATGAGTCAGTCGATCACCTCCCCCCCATGACGGTGCGGTGGAGCATGACCCGGGCTTGGGGCTCGGGGTGGCGTGCCGGGCCGAAGACGCCACCCCGAGGTCTGCGGCGCACCGCGGGATCTGCCCGCCGGGTGCGGTGCGGATGGGGCCGGACGCCGGTGCCGCGGGGGCGTACGGCGCCGGCGTCCGGCCCCCCGGCACCGGCGGCGCCGGCGGGAACGCCGGGGAAGAGCGGATGGAGGACGGACGGCCGAGGATCCGAGGTGTGTCGCCGGTGGGCGCCGGTGGTGCGCATGCCGCGCCGAACGCGCGCCGGGGGCCTCGGCGCGCCGACGGGTGCGGAGTGCGGGGGAGCGCCCGGCCGGGAGCATCCTCGGCCGTCCGGAGGCGGCCGCCCGGGACGGAGGAACCGGGGAGGCGGCCGCCGGAGGGCCGGCCTCAGCTCGTGCCGTCCATAGCATCCAGCCCTCCTCGTCGGTCGGGTGATGAACCGTCCTTTGCCTGCGCAAGGACTCGCTCATCACGTTGCGTCATCTTCTCGTTGCTGTTGGTACCCGGGAGTCATGGCCGCGTAAACACCGGCCGGCAAAGTTTCCGGGAAGGTCCGGAACGTTTCGTGTTTCGCACGTCCTTGATCGCCGAGGGCGAACGGTGCCGCGGAAACAAAACTCGGCTCCGTTTTCTTGAGTGTGAGTGACTCAACTTTCGGTTGAGTCCTCGGACGATGGAGAGCTGAGCATGAGCGAGACCCTGACGCTGCCGGTGCTGCCCCTGGACGGGGAGGTCGTGCTCCCCGGGATGGTGGTGCCGCTGGATCTGTCGGACGGCGAGATCCGCGCCGCCGTCGAGGCCGCCCGCGCCGCCGAGCGCGCCCGCGGCCCCGGCATCCGGTCCGCCGCCAAGCCCCGGGTGCTGCTGGTGCCCCGCCTGAACGGCCAGTACGCCGCCGTCGGCACGCTCGGCGTGATCGAACAGGAGGGCCGGCTGCCCGGCGGCGGACCCGGCGCCGTGGTGCGCGGGGTGACCCGCGTCCGCATCGGCACCGGAACCACCGGCCCCGGCGCCGCGCTGTGGGTGGAGGGCACCGAGATCGCCGTGCCCCCCGCCGGCCCGCGCGTGCCGGAGCTGGCCAGGGAGTACAAGGGCCTGGTCGGCGCCATCCTGCAAAAGCGCGGCGCCTGGCAGGTCGTGGACATCGTCCAGCGGATCGAGGACCCCTCCGCCCTGGCCGACAACGCCGGCTACGCCCCCTACCTGTCGGCCGAGCAGAAGGTCCGGCTGCTGGAGACCCCGGACGTGGCCGAACGGCTGGAGATGGTGATCGGCTGGGCCCGCGAGCACCTGGCCGAGATGGACGTGGCCGAGTCCATCCGAAAAGACGTCCAGGAGGGCATGGAAAAGCAGCAGCGGGAGTTCCTGCTGCGCCGGCAGCTGGAGGCCGTCCGCAAGGAACTGGCCGAGCTGAACGGCGACCCGGCCGGCGAGGAGGAGGACTACCGCGCCCGCATCGAGGCGGCGAACCTGCCCGAGAAGGTGCGCCAGGCCGCCCTCAAGGAGGTCGGCCGGCTGGAGCGGGCCGGCGACTCCTCGCCCGAGAGCGGCTGGATCCGCACCTGGCTGGACACGATCTTGGACATGCCCTGGAACGAGCGCACCGAGGACTCCTACGACATCGCCGGGGCACGGGCGGTGCTGGACGCCGACCACGCGGGCCTGGAGGAGGTCAAGGACCGCATCATCGAGTACCTGGCGGTCCGCAAGCGCCGCGCCGACCGCGGATTGGGCGTCGTCGGCGGACGCCGCTCGGGCGCGGTGCTCGCCCTGGTCGGCCCGCCCGGCGTCGGCAAGACCTCGCTGGGGGAGTCGGTGGCCCGCGCCATGGGCCGCAAGTTCGTGCGCGTGGCGCTCGGCGGCGTCCGCGACGAGGCCGAGATCCGCGGCCACCGCCGCACCTACGTCGGCGCGCTGCCCGGCCGGATCGTGCGGGCCATCCGCGAGGCCGGCTCGATGAACCCGGTGGTGCTGCTGGACGAGATCGACAAGGTCGGCTCCGACTACCGGGGCGACCCGGCCGCCGCGCTGCTGGAGGTGCTGGACCCGGCGCAGAACCACACCTTCCGCGACCACTACCTGGAGGTCGAGCTCGACCTGTCGGACGTGCTGTTCCTGGCCACCGCCAACGTCCTGGAGGCCATTCCCGGCCCGCTGCTGGACCGCATGGAGGTGGTGACCCTGGACGGCTACACCGAGGAGGAGAAGGTCACCATCGCCCGCGACCACCTGCTGCCGCGCCAGCTGGAGAAGGCGGGCCTGGAGCCGCAGGAGGTGACCTTCACCGAGCAGGCGCTGCGGGCGCTGGCCGCCGAGTACACCCGCGAGGCCGGGGTGCGCGCGCTGGAGCGGTCGATCGCCCGGATCCTGCGCAAGCTCACCGCCAAGGCGGCGCTGGACCCCTCGGCGCTGCCGGCGCGAGTGGACGCCGCGGACCTGAAGGACTACCTGGGCCGGCCCCGCCACACCCCCGAGAGCCTGCTCAGCCCGGCCGAGCGGCGCACCGGGGTGCCGGGCGTGGCGACCGGCCTGGCGGTGACCGGCGCCGGCGGGGACGTGCTGTATGTCGAGGCGTCGCTGGCCGACCGGCAGACCGGCGAGGTCGGGGTGACGCTCACCGGCCAGCTCGGCGACGTGATGAAGGAATCGGCCCGCATCGCCCTCAGCTACCTGCGCTCCCGCGGCGCCGAACTGGGCCTGCCGGTCGGCGACCTGGCCGACCGCGGCGTGCACATCCACGTGCCCGCCGGGGCGGTGCCCAAGGACGGGCCGAGCGCGGGCATCACCATGGTCACCGCGCTGGCCTCGCTGCTGTCGGGACGGCCGGCCCGCGCGGACGTGGCGATGACCGGGGAGGTGTCGCTGACCGGGCGGGTGCTGCCCATCGGCGGGGTCAAGCAGAAGCTGCTGGCCGCGCACCGGGCCGGGATCACCACCGTGCTGATCCCCAAGCGCAACGAGCCCGACCTGGACGACGTGCCGGCCGAGGTGCTGCGGTCGCTGACGGTCTTCACCGTCACCGACGTGCGCGAGGTGCTGGAGCTGGCGCTGGAGCCCGCCGCGGACGGAGTCGTCGCCGCCTGACGGAGGAACCGGACGGCGATGGGCCAGGCGGCCCCCGATAATGCCGCCTGGCCCGGCGCTCTCCGAGATCGATGGTCGGATCCTGGAAGGACGCGGGCCCCTCACCCACCCCAGATGAGGGGCCCGCTTCCGTTCCACCCCACTGAAGGAGACGCGCGAAGGGCCTTCCGGGTTCCTGACAATCGGTGGGGATCGATGTGGTGTGCACCACGTGCCGTCCGGCCTCGGGCTGCAGGCGCCCGGCATCTGGCCAGCGGGCCGAACAAGCGTTAGGTTTACTCGCCATGCGCGTGCTCGTCACCGGAGCCTCCGGCTTCGTGGGCTCCCACACCGTCGCCGCCCTGCTGGAGGCCGGGCACACCCCCCGCGCGCTGGTCCGCGACCCCGCCAAGGCGACCCGGGCGCTGGAGGCGGCCGGGGCCGACCCCGCCCGGGTGGAGCTGGTGACCGGCGACATGCTGGATGAGACCGCGGTCGGCCGGGCCCTGGAGGGCTGCCGGGCGGCGATCCACGCGGCGGCCGCGGTGGGCGTCACCGGCCGGGGCGGCGACCTGGTGGAGGTCAACCTGGGCGGCACCCGCAACGTGGTCGGCGGCGCGGTGGAGCGCGGGCTGGACCCGGTGGTGCACGTCTCCACCGTCGCGGTGTTCGTGCCGCCCCGCGACCCGGTGATCACCGTGGACGGCCCGCTGGCCAGCCCCCGCACCGCCTACGGCCGCTCCAAGGTGGCCGCCGAACGGTACGTGCGCCGGCTGCAGGACCAGGGCGCCCCGGTCACCGTCGTCTACCCCGGCGGGGTGTGCGGCCCGCACCAGCCGGTGCTCGACTCCCTGATGGAGGGGCTGGTCGGTGCGCTGCGCCTGGTGTGGCCGCTGCCGCCCGGCGGGGTGGGCGTCATCGACGTGCGCGACCTGGCCGAGGCCCTGGCGCGGGCGCTGGTGCCCGGTCGGGGCCCTCGCCGCTGGCTGCTGGGCGGCCACTACCTGACCTGGCGCCAATGCTCGGATCTGTGCCGGGAACTGACCGGGGTGCGGCACCGGCGGCTGCCGGTGCCCGGCGGTGCGCTGCGGGCGGCCGGGACGCTGCTGGACGCCCTCCGGCGCGTCCGCCCCTTCGACTACCCGCTGACCAGGGACGCCGCCGAGTTCATGACCAGGCTCGTGCCGACCGACGACCGGCCCGCCCTCGAGGAGCTCGGCATGAAACTGCGGCCGGTGGAGCAGACCCTGTCCGACGCGCTGCGCTGGCTCGCCGAGGCCGGGCATCTGGACCCCCGCAAGGCGGGCCGGCTGGCGCCCCCTGCCGAGGAGCACTGAGTGGCGACGCTGATCCAAAAGACCCTCGGGCCGATCTTCCAGCGCATCTCCGGGGCGGCCTGGTTCGCCAAGGTCGGCCCGAAGATCGTCCCGCCGCTGGACCGGGCGCTGCACCGGGTCAGCGGCGGGCGGCTGATGCTCGGCCAGCTGCTGGTGCCCAGCCTGGTGCTGACCACCATCGGCAGCGTCAGCGGCCGGCCCCGCCAGGTGCCGCTGGCCTGCATGCCCGAGCCGGACGGCGGCTGGATCGTGGTCGGCAGCAACTTCGGCCGCGAAAAACACCCGGCCTGGACCACCAACCTGCTCAAGGAGCCCAAGGCCACCGTCGTCTTCCAGGGCCGGACCGTGCCGGTCACCGCGCACCTGCTGGACGAGGCCGAACGGGACCGCATCTGGCCCCGCCTGCTGCAGGTCTGGCCGGTCTATGCGCGCTATGCCGAACGCGTCGAACGGCAGCTGCGCATCTTCCGCCTGGTGCCCGACCCGCCCGAAGCGGCCCGCTGACGCCCGCCCTCACCCGCCAGGGGAACCCAGGGGGAACAAGACGGCCGGTGCCGCCTTGCCGGGGGTCGCGGGGTATGTCCACAAGTGGACGTTACGCCCCAGAAGGCGCCGGGCGGGTGGCCCCGATGTGCGCGGCCAGCATGCGGACCCGCTCCCGGTGCTCGTCGTGGCCCACCACGATCGGCGGCTCGTTGTAGGGCATGGCGTCGGAAGAACGGCGCAGCTTGATGTACTGGCCGCAGGCGTCGATGGCGTACGGCTCCATGTCGTCCTGCAGCGCACCGATCACCGTGATGCCGTGCGTCTCACCGATCCGCCGGAACAGCGCCACCGCCTCCCTGCGGTGCTCGCGGCCCAGGTTGCGGCCCAGCTCGTCCAGCACCAGCACCAGCCGGCCGCCGCCGGAGCCGGCCAGCGCCGCCGCGCACACCAGCTTGACCGCCTTTTCGTCCATCAGGGCGGTGTTGGCCCGCCGGTTGTAGGGCACATACCGCTGCCCCTCGGCGCGCCGCCACTTGGGGACGACCCGCCAGCGCCACTCCTGCTCGGGGTCGGCGGGCGGCTCGGGGGTGGGAAAGTCCAGCGTGGCCCCATAGCCGCCGTAGGCCAGGTCGAGCCGTTCGAACTCCTCGGCGACGCGCTGCAGCCGGGTGCGGATCGCCGCCGTCAGCGCGGCGCGGTGGGCCGCCGCCGCGCCCGCCGCCTCCCGCTCCCCGGCCTCGGCCTTCTCCAGGTCGACGCGGCGGGCCGCAAGCTGCGTCTCGATCTGCCGCCGCTGGTGCCGTTCATAGTCCTCCAGGCCGCGCAGATGGCTCTCCAGCGCCCTGGCCAGCCGCGGGAAGGTGGCCTGCTCGCGTTCGGTGCGGCGGCCCTCGCCCTCGGCGCGCTCACGCAGCAGGAAACGGATCTCCTCGGGCATGTCCTCATCGGCCGTGCCGTCGGGGAACGCCTGCCGCAGCGCCTCGCCCAGATGCCGTTCGGCGGTGTGCCACCACTCCTCGGGCGTCCAGGTGCGCTGGTCGCCCGTCAGCCCGGCCAGCAGCTCGCGGGCCGACTCCACCGGGCCGCCCCACTGCTCCTGCAGCTCGGCCAGGCCGAGCGTCAGGCGCCGCTCGGCCAGCTCGGCGGCCTGCTCGCGGAGCCTGTCGCGGGTGCGCTCGTGCGCCTCGCGCCGCCCGCGCAGCCGGTCGATCTCCAGCGCCCGGGTGTCGGCCTTGGCCTGCAGCCGCCGCACCGTCTGCTCGGCGGCGCCCAGCCGCGGCCCCAGCATGGCCTCGCCGGTGGCCAGCGACTCCAGCCGCTCCCGCAGGCCGGCCATCGCCTCCTGGACGCCGGTCAGCTCGGTGCCGGCCCGCGCCCCGGCCAGGCGCCGCATCGCCAGCGTCACCTCCGCGGAGGCGTCGGCGACCTGCCGCCGCGCCTCCTCCAGCGCCGCCCGGGCCTCCTCCAGCGCCGCGCGGGCGGCCTGCACCCGGACGGCCCGTCCGGTCACCGGCTCGGGAAAACCCCCGACCACCACCACCCCGGCGGGGTCCGTCCCGGACAGCGCGGAAAAGAACCGCCCGAGCGCCGCGCGGCACCGCACGCCCTCCGGCAGCCCCTCGCCGGTCACTTCCCCGGTGAGCGGGCCTTGCGCGGGGACGAGCATCGACCCCGGCAGCTCCCGCAGCGCCGCCACCGCGGCCGCCAGGTCCCGCTCGGCCACCACCACCGCGTCCCGGTACGGCCACAGCGCGCGTTCCCACCGCTCGCGCACCGGCTCGGCCAGCTCGATGGCGTCCAGCAGGCCCACCGCCGGCACCCCGGCCTCGGCCAGCGCCCCGATCTGCGCCGGGGCGCCGCTGCGGCCGGCCTCGGCGGCGGCCAGGTCCCGCTCGGCCTGGGCCAGGCGGGCCTTGGCCATGCCCAGCGCCTGCTGGGCCTCGTCCCGGCGGGCCTCGGCGTCGGCCAGCTCCTTGGCCGCCGTCTCCTCGGTGCGGCCGTCGGCCTCCCGCCGCCGCTCCTCCAGCGCCGCCGCCTGCCGGCGCAGCTCCTCCAGCCGGTCGCGGGCCACCGCCTTGTCCTCGCCGATCCGCTCGGCCTGGCCCTTCAGCTCCGCCAGCACCGCCGACGCCTCGGCCAGGCGCTCCTCCAGCGTCCCGTCGGCCAGCTGCTCCATCTCTTTGGCGGTGGCGGCGATCGCCTCGCCCAGCTCGGCGGCCTCATCCTGCAGCCGCCTCAGCTCGGCGGCCCAGGCGGCGTCGCTCTCCGCGGCCTCCACCAGCAGCAGGGCCTGCCGGGTGCGCCAGTGCCGCAGCGCCGCCGCCACCTCCCGGCGGGCCCGGTCCCGCCGGTCGAAGGTCCTCAGCAGTTCGGCGGCCTCGGCCTCCCACTCGGCCAGCCGCCGCCGGGCCTCGGCGGCCCGGGCCCGCTCGCGGTGCTCTTCGGCCCGGGAGCGGCGCTCGGCCTCCAGCTCCCGGTCCAGCCCGGTCAGCGCGGCGATGGCGGTGAAGATCCGCTCCGGCGGGATCTCGTTCAGCGGCTGCGACAGCAGATTGGTGGCCACCTTGCTGCGCACCGACGTCGACAGGAACGACACGCACCGCACCCGGCCCCCGTACAGCACGCGACCGAGATCCTTGGCCACCAGGTCGCGCCGTCCCGCCGAACGGGGCAGCTCGGCCCACCGCCGGTCGGCCAGGCGCACCCGCTCGGCCTCCGACGGCGCCGCCGCCAGATGCACGCCCCGGCACCAGCGGATCTCCAGGTGCGGGGCGTCCACGTTCACCCGCAGCCACACCGTGACCGCATCGTCTTCCCCCGTGCCCTCCGCGTCCCCGGTGTGGGCGAAGACCCCCACGATGTAGCCGTGGTCCGCGCTGGCCCACCGGTTCTCGCCCTGGGCCGCCAGCTCGGCGTTGAACAGCAGCTCGGCCACCGCCCGCGCCCCCGAGGCGAACCGCCACTGCTCATCGCCCAGCAGCGCCGTGATCGCCGCGATGAACGAGGACTTGCCCGCCCCGTTGGAGTCCTTGGGGCCCTGGCCGGCCACCGCGATCAGCGTTCCCGGCACCAGCGGCACCGGGTGCGTCGACAGGCGGGAGATGTTGATCGCCTGCACCGCGATCAGTGAACGGTCGCCCACCACGCCGTCGGGCCGGTCCCCCAGCTCCTCCGGTTCGCCGATCGCCGTCACGTCCGCCCCCTTCGCATGCCGCGCCGCCGGGCCCGGATGGCCGCCGCCAGCGGCGAGTCCGGGCCCGCGGCCAAGATCAGCTCCTCGGTCAGCCGCCGCCGCGCCGCCTCGGTCAGCCGGTGGAACTGCGGGCCGGGCACATACCCTCCCGACGTCTCGTCCGCCCCCGCCTTCACCTGGGTGACCAGCCCGGCCGCCCGCAGCCGCCGCAGCGCCCCCTCCAGCTCGGAGACGGTCAGCTGGGAACGGCGGCGCAGCTCCTCCAGCGGCGCCGGGTACGGCGACAGCCACGTGTCGTCGGTCAGCAGCCCCTCGGCCCGCGGGATCGCCACCGAGTGGATCAGCACCAGCACCAGCACCGCCCGGTCGGCCACCGGCAGCGTGCACGCCGGGTCGGCGGCCAGCGCCTCCCGCACCGCATCGTCGTAACCGGACGTCCAGTGCCCCCGCGAGGTGCGGATCAGCGTCCGGCCCGACAGCTCCAGCATCTGCGCCAGCGTGCGGCGCAGCGCAGGCTCGCGCAGCGCGGCGAAACGCACCTCCGGCACCGGGTCGGCCGCATGCTCCACCGCCATGTACGCCGCGACCAGCTCGGCCCGGCGTTTTTCGTCATAGGGCCGCAGCAGCGGTTCCAGCAGCTCGCTTGCGTTCGCCGCCGGGCCCTCCGGCCCGCTCATGCGCCCTCCGCCGGCGGCGGGGGCATCCGGCGCAGCAGGGCGCGCAGCGGCGGCAGCGACTCTGGCGGCCAAAGAGCCGTGCGCGGGCCGAGCCGGACCGTGCCGGCCTCCTCATCCAGCAGCAGCCAGCCGGTGTCGGCCAGGCGGCGCAGGTCGCCGACCGCCCAGCGGCGCATCAGCTCGGCGTCCCCGCGCACGCTCGCCACGTGCACCTCCAGCACGTCGGCGATCTGTGCGGGCCGCCCCGGCCAGGGGTCGTCGTCCAGGTTCCGCCAGCAGCAGCGCAGCGCCGCGGCCAGCACCCGGCGCAGCGGGCCGGGCCGCTCCAGCGGCATCGGAGCGCTCTGGTACTCCTCCAGCAGCGCCGGGGTCGCCCCGTCCGGCCAGGCCGGCAGCGCCCACCGGCGCTCCCCGTCGGTGACGCCGACCAGCCCGGCGGGCACCGGCGCCGCGGCCGCATCCGCCACCGGGCCGGTGACGCGGGCCCGCGCCCGCGCCAGCACCCGCGGATCCACCTCGGTCATGAGGCCCGCCCGACGCGTTCGAAGACGCCCTCCGACAGCCATGAGGGGGAGCCGTCCGGCCGAACCCGCAGCCCGTCCGACCACACCAGCCGGTACGGCAGCTCCGGCCGCAGATGCGCCGCCGACAGGTCGGCCAGCAGCCGGCGGGCGGCCGGCCAGTCCCGCTCCAGCACCTCGCCGACGGGCACCCGGTCGCGGCCGCGCAGCACCTGCTCGGCCACGGCGGCCAGCCGGTCGGTCTCGGAACGGCCGGCGGGCACGCGCTCCACCAGGCCCGCGTCGGGCACCGCCGGGCGGGGCGGCGCCGGACGCGGCGGCACGGTGCGCGGACCCTCCTGCACCGCCGCGACGATCGCGGCGGGGTCGTGCCAGGGCGCGGGCGCGTCGAACACGAACCCCTCCAGCACCGCCGCCAGCTCCTCGCGCGAGGCGGTGCGGGCGAAGGTCCGCCAGCTCTCCGCCGGCAGCAGCGTCAGGTTACGGGTGGTGCCGGCCGAGTCGGCCAGCCGGGCGGCGGCCCGCCGGGAGGCGTCCCCGTAGGCGTGGATGGCCGCGCGCAGCTCGGTGCAGGCGCCCTCCAGCTCGGGCCAGCGGCGCAAGATCGCCTCGTGCAGCCGCTCGGCCCGCTCGATGATCTCCGCGGTGCCCCACAGTTTGGGCGCCTGCTCGCGCAGCTCCTCGATGGTGGAGTGGGTCAGCGTCACCAGCTCCACGCTCCACAGCCGAAAGGCCCGGGCCAGCCCTTCGGCGCCGTCGCGGGCCTGCTCGGCGGTCATCCGCGGGTCGGCCACGTTGAGCTGCTCCAGCGCCAGCAGCCGGTGCATCTCCGACTGGCCGCCGTCCCGCATCATCCGGCGCACGAACATCAGCCCGACGACGCTGGTGAAGGAGGCGCGGTAGCGCAGCTGGTTGGGCTTGGGGAACACCTCGCGGATCGCGCCCAGGCCCTTGAGGACCCGCAGCCGGTTCTCGAACGCCTCGGCCGGGTAGTGCCGGCACACGTGCCGCATCTGCTCGCGGCTCAGCCCCTCCTCGCCCGCCTCGGCGAACGCCGACAGCAGCGTCTCGGCGATGTCGACCATCTCCGGGTCGTCGACGACCGCGCCGGCGTCGCGGGCCAAGGCGGCGAACATCTGCCGGTAGACGCCCAGCACGGCCTCGCCGGCCAGGACGTCCTCGAGGGTCTGCGGGGGTTCGCGGTGTGAGGGCACGGCGCATTACCGTACCGGGACGGCCGGGGCGCTCGGGCGCGTCCGCGGCGAGTGCCCCGGCCCGGAACGTCACGAAGGACGCGCCATCGGTGCGCGAATGGCGCCCAATCGTGACCGGATGGAAACTTTCCGTCCCGAAACCGGGACGCGGTGTGTCCGCAGATGCAACACTCGCCAGTGACCCCAGCAGATGTCGAGCCGACCTTCACCCCAGATCGCCAGGGCACATGACATCGCAGACCACCCGTCCCGGCGCCGGCGGGCGACTTCCGGCCCTGCCCGCCGAGCCGAACCCCTTCATCGGCCGCCGCCGTGACCTGGCCGAGCTGTGCCGGTTGCTGCCGCAGGCCAGGGCGGTGACGCTGTGCGGCCCGGGGGGCATCGGCAAGACCCGCCTGGCGATCCAGGTGGCGCGGGAGCTGGCCGGCGACCACCCCGACGGGGTCTGCTTCGTGGAACTGGCCGACGTGCGGGCGGGAACGTCCGGGGCGGACGCGGTGGCCCGCCGGGTGGCGGCGGTGCTGGGGCTGGCCGACGAGCTCGGCCGCGCCCCGCTGGAGGCGCTGACCCGGGCGCTGCGGCACCGCCGGGCGCTGGTGCTGCTGGACAACTGCGAGCACCTGGTGGAAGAGTGCGCCGCCGTGTGCCGGGCGCTGCTGACCGGGTGCGACCGGCTGCGCATCCTGGCCACCAGCCGGGAGCCGCTGCGGGTGCCGGGGGAGAACGTCTGGCGGGTGCCGCCGCTGCCGGTGCCGGACGCCGGCGCCGACGCGCTCGCCGAGACGGAGCGTTCGGAGGCGGCCCGGCTGTTCGTGGCGCGGGCCAAGGCGGCCCGGCCCGGCTTCACCGTCACCGCCGACAACGCGCCCGCGCTGGCCGAGCTGTGCCGGGCGCTGGACGGGGTGCCGCTGGCGCTGGAGCTGGCCGCCGCCCGGGTGCGGGTGCTGTCGCTGGAACAGCTCGCCGACCGGCTGACCGACCGGTTCGGGCTGCTGACCGCGGGAGACCGCACCGCCCCGCCCCGCCAGCGCACGCTGCGCGGCGCCATCGACTGGAGCTATGAGCTGCTGACCGAGCCGGAGCGGATCCTGCTGCGCCGGCTGTCGGTGTTCCACGGCTGGTCCCTGGAGCAGGCCGAGCAGGTGTGCGCCGACGACCTGCTGCCCCGGCGAACGATCTTGGATCTGCTCAGCGCGCTGGTGGACAAGTCGCTGGTGACGCTCGAACGGGAGGTGGCCGGCCGCAACCGCTTCCGGATGCTCAACAGCGTCCGCGAGTACGCCCTGCAACGCCTGGCCGAGGCGGGGGAGGAGGAGCGGCTGCGCCGCCGCCACCGGGACGCGGTGCTGGAGGCGCTGGAACGCGAGGCCGAGATCGTCCTGGCCGACCGGCCCGCCTCCTGGCGGGAGCGGGTCGCGCTGTACCGCGCCTATGAGGTCGAGCAGCACAATCTGCGGGCCGCCTTGGCGTGGTCACGGGAGCGGGGCGATGTGGCGGAAGGGCTGCGGCTGTGCCTGGCGGCCCGGGTCTACTGGGGGCCGCGGGGCCACTACACCGAGGCCGCCGGCTGGAGCGACTGGTTCCTGGAACGGGGCGCGCAGGCCGGTTCGCGCGTGCTGGGGCCCGCCTTGGTGGGCCGCGCCCAGCTGGCCTTCGACCAGCGGGACTTCGCCCGGGCCGAAGGCTGCGCCCGGGCCGGGCTGGAGCACTGCCGGGCCGCGGGCGATGAGCGCATGGTGGCGGCCGGGCTGGTGGTGCTGGCGAGTCTGGCCCTGTTCGAAGGCGACCGGGATCGGGCGCTGGAGCTGTCCGATGAGGCGGTGCGGCTGCTGCCCGCCGGCCACGGCGGCTGGGAGGCGGCGCTGGCGCTGTTCCGCAAAGGGCTGACGCAGCTGTGGCGGGACAGGCTGCGCGAGGCCGAGGCCGCGCTGCGGGAGGGCATCGCGCTGATGCGCGGCCTGGACCAGCGATGGGGGGCCGCGGTGGGCCAGGCGCTGCTGGGCACGGTGGCCCGGGCCCGCGGCGACCTGGCCGCGGCCCGCGCGCACTTCACCGAGGCGCTGCCGGCGCTGCGCGACATCGACGCCCGGCCGCTGCTGGTGCGGTGCCTGATCGGCCTGGGGCGGTGCGCCCTGGAACAGGGCGACCTGGCCGGCGCCCGCCGCGCGTTCGGGGAGGGACTGCGGCTGGGGGCGTCGATCGGGCTGCGCATCGCCGTCGCCCGCGGCCTGGAGGCGTTCGCCGACCTGCTGGAGCAGGAGGGCGACGTGGAGGGGGCGGTGCTGCTGGCCGGTGCCGCCGCGGCGCTGCGGGAGGCGATCGGGGCCCGGCCGGGGCGCGGCACGCATGCCTGCCGCCGGCGGGAGGAGCTGCTGGAACGGTCTTTGCGGAGGCTGGGCGAGCACCGGCTCTCCTGGCTGTGGGGGCAGGGCCGGGCGATGGCGGTGGAGGACGCGGTGGCCTACGCGCTGCACGGGCCGTCCGACCGGGGGCGGGAGGACGCCTGCGGCGCGGCCCCGCAGGGCGCCCACGGCGCGGCGGAGGAGACGGCGGCGGAGAAAAAGCGCGAGGAAAGGCACGCCGGCTCCCGGCTCCACGACAGCGGGGAGCTGCCGGCCGCGGGACCGGGGAGCGGTGCGCTCGCCCGCCCGCCGGGGCTGCTGACCCCCCGGGAACGGGAGATCGCCCGGCTGATCGCACGCGGGCTGAGCAACCGGGGCATCGCCGACGAACTGGTGATCAGCCCCGCCACCGTCGCCCGGCACGTCGCCAACATCCTCGCCAAGCTGGGCTTCGGCTCCCGTGCGCAGATCGCGGTGTGGGCCGTCGGCAACCTTCCCGAAGGCGACACCCGGGCCCCTGCCGGCAACGGCACCACCGGACGGTAAAACGCGATCACTTCGGACGCGCCCTCCCGGGGCGGGCAACTTGCACTGCAAGAGTCTCTACATATGGACTTGCATAGTTCAATGCATGTGCACGCGCATCTGGGTGCGTAGGGTCGAAGCATGATCTCCAGCCCGTCGGACCCCCCAACAGCGGTCGCCGCGACCACGGTGACCGAGACCGTGCTCGGCGAACGCTGCTGGGGGCCGCGCGCCGCGCTGGTGGACGCCGGCAGCGGCCGCGTCCTGTCCTACGACGAGCTGACCGCCGCCGTCACCGCCGCCGCCTGGGGGCTGGTCCGCCAGGGGCCGGGCACGGTGATCGGCCTGCAAGCCCCCGACGGCCCCGATTTCGTGGTGGCCGCCTACGCGGTCTGGGCGGCGGGCGCGGTCCTGGTCCCCGTCCGCGCCGCCGCCGGGGCCGAGGAGACCGTCCGGCGGCTGCGGGCATCCGGTGCGCACGCCCTGATCACCTGCCCGCAGGCCGCTCCCCGGGCCTGGGCGGTGGCCCGGGGAGCGGCCCTGCAACGGATGTGGTGCCTGGGCGAAGCGGACGGCGGAACCGGCCTGGAGCCGTTCGCCCGCCTGGCGGAGGAACCCGCCGCCGACCGGATCCCGCCCGTGCGGGACGCCGGCGCCGCACTGCTGGCCGATGCGCCGGGCGGGAGCGGCCCCGGCACCTGGCTGACCCACCGCCAGGTGATCGAGGGCCTGGTCCGGTTCGCCACCGCCGGGGCGCTGAGCGGTTCGGACGTGGTGCTGTCGGGCATCCCCTTCACCGATGTGCTCGGCCTGAACGGGGTGCTCGGCCCGGCGCTGTGGCTGGGCGCGACCGTGGTCACCTGCCGCGGCGGCCTGCACGACCTGCTGCGCGCCGTGCAGGACCACCGGGTGACCGTGGCGGTGCTGCCGCCGGCGGCGGCCTCGGCGCTGGCGGCCGAGCCGGCGGTCGGGCACTACGACCTGGGCTCGCTGCGCTCGGTCCTGGTCGCCGGCCCGCTGCCGGGCCGCCTCGCGCGGGCCTGCTCCCGGCGGCTGGGCTGCCCGGTCCGGCAGGTCTACGGGCACCCCGCGGCCTCCGGCTTCACCCACCTCAACCTGCGCGGCGCCGAAGAGGGCACCTTGGACTCGGCCGGCTGCGGCCTGCCCGGGGTGTCATGGCGGATCGCCGACCCGGCCACCGGCCGGGCCCGCCCGCCTTATCAGCCCGGGGAGCTGTGGCTGCGCGGCCCCATGGTCGCCGCGCCCGGCGGCGGCTGGCTGCCCACCGGGGACGCGGCGTTCACCGACGAGCACGACCGGGCCTACATCCTCGGCCGCATGGAGGAGACGCCCGGCGAGCCCGTCGCCGACCCCGGCCGGCTGCTGGCCGCGCATCCGGCGGTGCGGGACGCGGCGGTGGTCCCGGTCCCCGACCCGCACCTGGGCCTTGCCCCGCACGCCTTCGTGGTGCTGGGCAAGCCGGAGCAGGCCGGCGGGCTGCTGCCTTACGTGAACGGCCATGTGCCGTCCTACCAGCGCATCCAGGCCGTCCACCCGGTGGATGCGATCCCGCGTTCGCCGAGTGGCCGGGTCATGCGCCGCGCGCTCCTGCAAAGCGTGCACCTGTCGCCGTGATAAGGAGGGGAGGCGACAGGTGCGCCGGAGCGCGCGGCGCATCCCTCACCGGACGTCAGGCCGGGTGGGGGATGGACTTGTGCTCCAGGTAGGCGACCAGTCCCTCCGGCCCCAGCTCGCGGCCCAGGCCGCTGTTCTTGAAGCCGCCGAAGGGGGTGTTGGGGTCGAGGGTGTACATGTTGACGCCGCAGCTTCCGGTGCGGATCTGCCGGGCGACCTCGATGCCGTGCGCCACATCGGCCGTCCACACCGAGCCGCCCAGCCCGTAGGAGCTGTCGTTGGCGATGCGGATGGCGTCGGCCTCGTCCTCATAGGGGATGAGGGCCAGCACGGGGCCGAAGATCTCCTCCTGGGCGATGCGCATCGAGTTGTCCACGTCGGCGAACACGGTGGGCGCCACGTACCAGCCCCGGTCGTAGGGGCGGTTGAGCCCGCCGGTGATCACCTTGGCGCCCTCCTCCTGGCCCAGCCGGATGTAGCCCTCCACCCGCTCCTGCTGGCGGCGGCTGACCAGCGGGCCGATCTCGGTGGAGTAGTCGGCCGGGTCGCCGACCTTCAGTGAGCCGACCATCTCCGCCAGCGCGTCGGCCACCTCGTCATAGCGGCTGCGCGGGGCCAGGATGCGGGTCTGCGCGGCGCAGGCCTCCCCGTTGTTCATCAGCGAGGCCAGCTTCAGGCCCTCCATGGTGGCGGCCAGGTCGGCGTCCTCCAGCAGGATCGCCGCGGACTTGCCGCCCAGCTCCAGGGTGACGCGCTTGAGCTGGCGGCCGCAGACCTCCCCGATCTGCCGCCCGGCCGCCGTGGAGCCGGTGAAGGAGACCTTGTCCACATCCGGGTGCGCCACCAGGTAGGCGCCGACCTCGCGCCCGGCGGGCACGAAGCTGACCACGCCCTCGGGGATGCCCGCCTCGGTGATCCACTCGGCCAGCAGGTAGGAGTCCAGCGGGGTCTCCGGGGACGGCTTGGCCACCACCGTGCACCCGGCGATCAGCGCCGGGGCCAGCTTGAGCATCAGGGTGAACTGCGGGACGTTCCACGGCACGATCGCCGCCACCACTCCGACCGGCTCCCGGGTGACGGTCACCGGCCCGAGCATGCCCTGCCGCTCTTCCTCCCAGGGGTAGGTGGCGGCCAGGTCCACGTAGTACTGCAGCACCTGCTGGGGGATCGCGGCCTGCCCGAAGACCGAGAACAGGATCGGCGAGCCCATCTGGGCGGTGACCAGCTCGGCCATCTGCTGCTGGCGTTCGGCGTAGATCGCCGCCAGCCGTCCCACGATCTCGGCCCGCTCGGCCGGGGTCATCTTGGGCCAGGGGCCTTCGTCGAAGGCCCGGCGGGCGGCGGCGACCGCGCGGTCGATGTCGGCCTGCGTGCCCTCGGGCACCCGGCCGATGACCTCCTCGGTGTGCGGGGAGATCACCTCGATGACGCCGGTGCCGGCCGGAGCCGTCCACTGGCCGCCGATGAACAGCCGGTCGTGCTCGTGCATACCGCCTCCCAACCAGAGCTGACCGAATGCTTGCTCGGTTTTCCAGCCTTGCGCACCGGATCGATCTTGTCCATAAGCCCGGGGCACTGATTTGGACTTCCGTATGGACGCCAGTCTCACCAAGGTCGCCTGCCGCGGCCCCGGCGGAGGCTCAGCCCAGCAGATGCGCGTTCGGCTCCCGGGCCCGCGCCGCCAGGTCCGCAATGCGCACCACCTCGATCCCCGCGGCGCGCAGCACCTGCTCGCCCCCGCCCTCGACGAACAGGACCGGCTCCCGCCAGGCGTACACCACCCGCCCGATCCCCGCCTCCGCGATCAGCCGCGCGCACGGCCGGGGCCGCGACAGGCGCCGCCCGCACGGCTCCAGGGAGCTGTAGATCGTCGCCCCGCCCAGGTCCGCCGCGGCGCCCGCGGCCCGGAGTTTGGCGAGGGCCTCTTCCTCGGCGTGGGCCTTCGGGTCGGTCTCGCGGGAGAACCCCCGGGCCAGCTCCGTCCCGTCCGCGCCGACGATCACGGCCCCGACGGAGAAGGCCGTCTGCGACGGCGGGCAGCGCCGCGCCAGGTCACAGGCCACCTCCAGCCAGTGCCGATCCTGCCTCCGGCTCACCGCCGCCCCCTTCGCGCCCTCGTCCCCGGTGACGTTCCCCGCCGCGTCCCGGCGTTTCATGTGCGCGAACGCTTCAGCAGATAGCGCAGCAGGGCCAGATCGCCGATCCGGGTGACCTCGGCCAGCCGCATCGGGTGGGCGGGGTCCTGGGGGAACAGGCCCGGGTGCACAAAGCGCGGCGCGGACGGGTCGCCGATGAAGAACGGCGCCACCACCAGGTGCAGCTCGTCGGCCAGGCCCTCGGTCAGGAAGAGGGTGTGCATGCCGCCCCCGCCCTCCACCATCAGCCGCCGCACGCCCCGCCGGGCCAGATCGGCCAGCACCAGCCGCACGTCGACCGGGTCACCGCCGTCGATGACCTCCGCCACCCCCTCCAGCCGCTCGGCCAGCGCGGGAACCGCCCGCGAGCCCGCGTAGACCAGCTTGGGGCAGTCCCCGGTGGTGAAGAAACGGCTGGTGGGGTCCAGGTCGCCGCGCAGGGTCAAGGTGACCTTGGTGAGCTGGCGCGGCAGGCCCCGGGCGGCCCGCCGCTCCTGCCGGACGGGAGACTTGATCAGCAGCTTGGGGTCGTCCCGCCGGATCGTCTCCGCCCCCACCAAGATGGCGTCACAAGTGGCGCGAACCCCGTCCACCCGGTCGAAATCGGCCGGGCTCGACAGACGCAGCCGTTCGGGTCTGGCGTCGTCGATGTAGCCGTCGACGGACATCGCGCAACTCAGCAGCACATAGGGACGGTCACTCACGCTCCGACCATAGCGCTGCCACGATCATGCTCTGACCAGGTATGGAGGATCCGCTCGCGGCCGGGGCTCAGGAGGCCTTGAAGCAGGGCTCGGTCAGGGTGTGGTCGCGGGCGGTGGGGCCGGTGAAGAAGTCCTTGACGGTCTTGACACCGGTGTAGCCGTCGTCGGCGGGGGTGTTCAGGACCGTCGAGCGCATCGACGCCGGAGCCCGGCCGGGTCCCGTGGTCCGCTCGGTGGGCAGCATCCCTTCGTAGTCCACGGCGCCGAGGTTGCGCAGGGTCTGGTAGAGCCCGGCGCGGGTGAGTTTGTTCTGGTCGATGGCCGTCTGCAGGACGGTCTTGAGCGGATAAGACCAGATCCACCCGGCCATGTAAGCGTCGTTGGGGTCCACCTTGCCGAGAGCGGCGCGCATGGCGGCATGGCCGGGGGTGTCGGTGGCGAACGGCTTCCAAGGCGCGGCCTGCAGGAAACGCGTGCGGATGGCCTCGGCGGTGGTGCGGTCCTTCACCTTGAGCATCAGCTTGCTCCAGCTCGGAGCGCTGCCGATGAAACGGCCCCGGTAGCCGCGCGCCGTCGCCTGGCCGATCAGCACGGTGGCCTCTTGCGGGCCGGTGCTCAGCAGCACCAGGTCGGGGGATTCTTTGACGATCTTGTCGATGGCGGGGCGTTGTTTGTCGGCTCCGGTGGGGGTGGGGACGTCGGTGAACTTCAGGCGGTTGCGTTCGGCGGCGATGCGGGCGCCGCCGGCGGCGTCCCCGCCGTAGTCGCCGGGGTAGTGGACGGCCATGACGCTGTCGATGCCCCAGGCCTCCACCGCGTAGTCGACGGCGTTCATGGCCTCGAAGCAGTAATTGGTGCCGGACTTGATGAGAATGTCTTCGAACTCCCACAGCGACGTCCACGAAACGGTGGACGCCACCATCTTGTCCTTCTTCAGCAGCGGCAGGATCTCCGTGGTCATCGGCGATCCCAGGGTCTGCGCCAGTGCCAGGACCTTGGTGCGGATCTCTTGGTAGGCCCGCTTGTGGGTGGCCACGTCGTACTTGTTGTCGCGGACGTAGGTGGTGGCGTCGATGTCGTAGCCGCCGATGCCGCCCTGCTGGTTGACCCGCCGCCAGAACGCCTGCTGAGCGGCCGTGGTCGAAGAACCGATGAGACGGAACGGCCCGCTGCTGAGGTCGGAGATGATGCCCAGGTAGATGCAGCCGTTGTCGGGGTTGACCGCTTTCGGGCAGGGCTCGTCGGTCACCCCCGGCACCGGGGCCGCCGCGCCCTTGTCCTGCGGGCCGCCGCCGCACGCCGCCAGGGCGAGGACGAGCGCCGCCGCGGCCGAACCCAGGCGCAGCAGGGACGAACGTACAGGGGCGGGATGCTTGGGGGATGGACGCACGTACCTCTCCAGACGATCGTTGATGGGGCGCTCCCGGGCCGGGATCCGCGGGCTCAGGAGGCTTTGAAGCAGGGCTCGGTCATCACATGGCGGCGGGCGGTGGGACCGGTGAAGAAGTCCCGGGCCGTCCTGACGCCGGTGTGGGCGTTGTCGTCGGGAACGTTCAGCGTCGTGGCGCGGAACGACGTGGCGGCCACGCCGGGGTAGGCGCCCCGCTCGGTGCTCAGCATCCCTTCGTAGTCCACGGCGCCGAGGTTGCGCAGGGTCTGGTAGAGCCCGGCGCGGGTGAGCCTGTTTTGGTCGATGGCCTTTTGCAGGACGGTCTTGAGCGGATAGGACCAGATCCACCCGGTGGTGTAGGCGTCGTTGGGGTCCACCTTGCCTAGGGCGGCGCGCATGGCGGCATGGCCGGGGGTGTCGGTGGCGAACGGCTTCCAGGGCGCGGCCTGCAGGAAACGGGTGCGGATGGCCTCGGCGGCGGGCCGGGTCTTGATGCCGAGAAGTTCCTTGGTCCAGCTGGGGCTGCTGCCGATGAAGCGGCCCCGGTAGCCGCGTGCCGCGGCCTGGCCGATCAGGACGGCGGTGTCCCGGGGGCTGGTGCTCAGCAGCACCAGGTCGGGGGATTCTTTGACGATCTTGTCGATGGCGGGGCGTTGTTTGTCGGCTCCGGTGGGGGTGGGGACGTCGGTGAACTTCAGGCGGTTGCGTTCGGCGGCGATGCGGGCGCCGCCGGCGGCGTCCCCGCCGTAGTCGCCGGGGTAGTGGACGGCCATGACGCTGTCGATGCCCCAGGCCTCCACCGCGTGGTCCACGGCGTTCATGGCCTCGAAGCAGTAATTGGTGCCGGACTTGATGAGGACGTCCTCGAACTCCCACAGCGAGGTCCAGGAGGCCGGCGCCGCCACCATCTTGTCGGCGCGCATCTGCGGCAGCACCGCGGCGGTGGTCGGCGATCCCAGGGTCTGCGCCAGTGCCAGGACCTTGGTGCGGATCTCTTGGTAGGCCCGCTTGTGGGTGGCCACGTCGTACTTGTTGTCGCGGACGTAGGTGGTGGCGTCGATGTCGTAGCCGCCGATGCCGCCCTGCTGGTTGACCCGCCGCCAGAACGCCTGCTGGGCCATGGTGATCGGCTTGCCCAGGGAGCTGAACGGCCCGCTGCTGAGGTCGGAGATGATGCCCAGGTAGATGCAGCCGTTGTCGGGGTTGACCGCCTTCGGGCAGGGCTCGTCGGTCACCCCCGGCACCGGGGCCGCCGCGCCCTTGTCCTGCGGGCCGCCGCCGCACGCCGCCAGGGCGAGGACGAGCGCCGCCGCGGCCGAACCCAGGCGCGGCCAGGACGTGCGCGTGCGGGGGGGACGCACGGGGGTCGGACGCACGTACTTCTCCAAACCGGTCGGTGGCGGGGCCGCTTTGACCCCGCATCGGCATGGTGCTGTGAAAACAGGCGCGCACCGGTGGGAATCTTCCTCCCGGTGGGAGGAAAGTGTGCTCTGAGGTGACAGAAGTCACAAGGTGAACATGCGAACCATTTCATAACACCCGATCAACCGGGTGCGGTGCCGCCGGCCGCGCCTGCCCGTTGGGGAGCGGACACAGTCCGCCGGGGCCGGCGCAGCCGCCCTGCGCCTTCGGCACGGACGGAGGGCGTCACCGTCTGCGGCGGACACCCGTCCCTTGCCTTGGGCGCCGCGTGAAAGTACGCGCCTTCCCGAGGCCCGGGCGGGGCCGGGCTCCTGGCCGTCCTCGCCCGGGCCACGGGAGGCGCATGCAGGCGGGGCGCTCCATCACCGCCACGCGTCCTGTCCGGTCATCGCCTGGCCGAAGCCTTAAAGGGCCCGCCCGCTCCTGTGCCATGCGGCGCATCGGCGGCCGCTCCCCGCCGGGGCGTTCCCCGGCGTCGCCCGGCCCGGCGGGCACGCGCCACCGGGCGACCCGGGGGCGGGTCGCACCGGGCGGTACGGCCCCTGCGAGCACCCCTACAAGTAGAGGCCGGTGCCGTGCTCGGGCCGCTCGCTGGCGATCGCGTGCAGGTCCCGTTCGCGCATCACCAGGTACTGCTGTCCCTGGATCTCCACCTCGTACTGGTCGTCGGGGTGGAACAGCACCCGGTCACCGACCTTGACGGTCCGCACGTGATGCCCGACACCGCATACCTCGCCCCAGCACAGGCGATTGGACTGCCGCACCGTGGCCGGAATGACGATGCCCCCGCTGCTGCGGCGCTCTCCGGACTCCTGCTCGACCTTGATCATCACCCGGTCGTGCAGCATCTGGACTTCGAACTTCGGCTCGGACACATTGAGAGCTTAGTAGAGCACACCCCTTTGCCAGTAAAGGCGAAGCCGCGGATCGGGGCGGTGCGGCACGAGCAGCCCATAACCCGAAGACCGCCGCAGAGCACGCACCCGGGGAGCCGGGGAGAGGGATTTCAATCGAAACGGCGGCCGGCGCGCGAGGAGATCCGGTCGGCCAGGGCGCGGGGCACCACCTTGCCCAAGGCGACGATGGCCTTGTAGCGGGCGCTCGGGATGCTCACCTGCACGCCGCGGCGCAGGTCCCGCAGCGCGGTGTCGATCACCAGGTCCTGGTCGATCCACATGAAGCCGGGGATGCCGTCCATGTTCATGCCCGCCCGCTCGTGGAACTCGGTGTGCACGAACCCCGGGCACAGCGCCATGACGTGCACGCCCCGGCCGCCGAGGTCGCGCATGACGGCCTGGCTGAAGGACACCACCCACGCCTTGGAAGCGCCGTAGGTGCCGCGGGAGAAGAACGCCGCCACCGAGGCGACGTTGATGACGCCGCCCCGGCCGCGCTCCAGCATGCCCGGCAGCGCCGCGGAGGTCAGGCGCAGCACCGCCTCGCAGTGCACCCGCAGCATCCGTATCTCATCGGAGACCGGAACGTCGAGGTAGACCCCGCGCTGCCCGAACCCGGCGTTGTTGATCAGCAGGTCGATGCCCTTGCCGGCGCGTTCCTCGGCGGCGGCCAGGCCCTCGTCGGTGGACAGGTCGGCGCGCAGCGTCTCGGTCGCAACGCCGTAGCGGTCGTGCAGTTCGGCGGCGGTGCGCTCCAGCCGGGCGGTGTCGCGGGCGACCAGCACCAGGTCGAAGCCGTCGGAGGCGAGCCGACGGGCGAATCCCGCGCCGATGCCCGCGGTGGCACCGGTGATCAGAGCGGTCGGCATGCCCCCAACCTAGCGCCCCCTAGCGCCGCACCCGGAAATGCCGCGGATCGGGACGGCGTGTCGCGTTGCGGTAGGCGAAGGTGAAACCCGGCCAGTTGTTGACGACTTTGCCGTCGGCGGTCATGTACCAGCTGGTGCAGCCCCGTGACCAGACGGTGTCGCGCATCGCCTGCTGCATCCGCCGCTCGAAGGCGCTCTGCACGTCCGGCCGCACGTCGATCCAGCGCAGGCGGGCGTGCCGCATCGCGCGCAGGCAGCCCATCACGTACCGGATCTGCGATTCCAGCATGTAGATGATCGAGTTGTGGCCCAGATTGGTGTAGGGGCCGTACAGCAGGAACAGGTTGGGGAAACCGCTGACGGTGATGCCCAGGTGGGCCGAGGCGCCGCCCTGCCAGGCCTCGTTCAGCTCCCGGTCGTCCAGCCCGACGATCTTCATGGGCGCCAGGAAGTCGTTGGCGTGGAAACCGGTGCCGTAGACGATCGCATCGACCTTGCGCTCGATGCCGTCGCGGGTGCGGATGCCGTCGGCGGTGATGCGCTCGATCGGGTCGGTGATCAGCTCGACGTGCGGCTCGGCCAGGGCGGGGTAGTAGTCGTTGGACAGCAGGATGCGCTTGCAGCCCATCGGGTAGTCCGGTGTCAGCGCCTCGCGCAGCGCCGGATCCTTGATGTGGGCGTGCAGGTTCTTCTTGAAGCGCCACGCCGCCGGGGCCAGCAGCCACGGGTACTTGATGAACCCCAGCGCCCTGGCCTCCAGCAGCGTGTAGATCAGCGCCCGCTGCAGCTGCCGCCAGCCGGGGACGTGCCTTGCCAGCGCCTGCTCGAGGGCGGTGTAGGGCCGGTCGGGCTTGTCGATGATGTACTGGGCCGAACGCTGGAAGACGTGCAGCCGTCCCACCCGTTTGGCCAGCTCGGGGACGAACTGGATGGCGCTGGCCCCGGTGCCGATGACCGCCACGCGCTTGCCGTCCAGGTCGGCCGAGTGGTCCCAGCGCGCCGAGTGGAAGGCGATGCCGCCGAAGGAGTCCCGGCCCGGGATGTCCGGCAGCGCCGGGCGGTTGAGCTGGCCGCAGGCGGCGACCAGCACCCTGGCCGATAGCTGCCCGGTGGTGGTGGAGATCCGCCACAGCCCGGCCTCGCCGTCGAAGCGCGCCTCGGTGACCTCGGTGCCGAACCGGATGTGCGGCATCACCCCGTACTTGCGGGCGCAGTGCCGCAGGTACTCCAGGATCTCCGGCTGCGGCGGGAACTTGCGGCTCCAGTCGGGCTTGGGCTCGAAAGAGAAGGAGTACAGGTGCGAGGGCACATCGCAGGCCGCCCCGGGGTAGGTGTTGTCGCGCCAGGTCCCGCCGATCTCGTCGGCCTTCTCCAGTACGACCAGGTCGTGCATGCCGGCCTGCTTGAGCCGGATCGCCATGCCCAGCCCGCCGAACCCGCTGCCGATGATCGCGACCTCATGCGAAGAGTCCATCCGGCCGTCCCGCCCGTTCCGGCGCGGCGCGCCGGGTGCCCGCCGCGCCCCCGTCGTCTTCTCTCTAGCTGACTAGTAGGTCATTTACGGCGGGCGCTGTCAACGATCGTTGACCGAAAGGCGGAAAAACCGGCGGGAGCCGGGCGGACCGTGCTCAGGTGTCGTCGAAGGTGTGGGGGACCAGCACGCGCAGGGCGTTGGGCAGCAGGCCGATGGTGACGGGGGTGCGCCCGCGGATCTCCCCGTCCACGTCCACGGGCAGCGGCGGATCGGTGGTCACCCGCACCTCATGACTGGTGTTGATGAACATCTCGTCGGCCAGCCGCCGCCGCGGGCCGGCCACCACGTGGGCCACGGTGGCGGCGGCCAGGCCCAGCCGGGAGCGGTCGCCGAGGCGGTAGACGTTCAGCAGCCGGTCATCGGGGCTGGCGTCGCCGGCGAAGCGCCGCCCGCTGTGATGGCTGCCGTTGGCGATGTTGAGCTGGTGGGTGACCATCTCATGGGTCCTGCCCTCCACCTCCACGACGGCCGTGAAGGGCCGGTGCCGCCACATCAGCCGGGCGGCGGTCAGCCCGTAGGCGGCCCGGCCGAGCCGGCGTTTGAGCGCGTGCGGCACCTGCTCGGCCACCTGGGCCGACAGGCCCACGCTGACCATGTTGGCGAACACCTTGCCGGCCACGAAGCCCAGGTCCACGTCGGCGACCTTGCCCTCCCGCAGCACGCCGACCGCCCCGGCCAGCTTCACCGGCAGCTCCAGGCTGCGCGCGAAGTTGTTGGTGGTGCCCAGCGGCAGCACCCCCAGCGCCACGTCCTGCTGAGCCAGATGCCCCACGGCCTCGGCGATCGTGCCGTCGCCGCCGCCCACCACGACCAGATCGGGCTTGCGGCCGAGCACCTCCTTCAGCACCTGCGGCAGCCGGGCCGGGTCAAAGACCGGGTGCACCTCGGCGAACTCCAGGCCCGCCTCCGCCAGCAGCCGCCTGGCCTTGGCGAACAGCCTGCGACCGCGCCGTGAGCGGGTGTTGACCACCAGCGCCGTCCGGCCTTGGGCGCGGATCGCCGCCTCCAGTTCCTGTTTGCTGCGCATGCGGCCGGATCCGCTCCCGTCCCATCGCCTCGGGCGACGTCTGCTGTGGAACCCCGTCGTGCCCGACCGTCCGCAACGGACCCGCCGGGACGGGGGCGCGCCGCTCGGGCGTCGCCTCAACCGGCCCGGATCGGGCTTTTGCATTTTATAAGTGCCATACCCTCCGTTGACTTCAAGGCGGCTTCGGGCACACTCCGTGGTGACGGGAGGAGGGGGTGAGAGCGGTGCGGCGGCGGGACTGGTTCGTGGCGGGAGCGATGGGACTGGCCGGGTGCGCCGCGGCCGGGCTGCTGGTGGCACGGGGAGTGCTGGGGGCGCTGTTGGTACGTTCCAGCGCCTGTTCCATCGCGCCGCCCGGCGGCCCGCCCGGACCGACCGGCCCACCCCCCGATCGGATGCGTCCCTTCCCCGCCGATCCAGGGGACGACTGCCGGGCCCGCGCCGACGACGGGGCGATCGTCGTCGGCTCCTGGTTCCGCGCCCCCCGCATTCTCGACCTGGCCATCAGCTCGCCCATCCTGGAGGAGATGGGACGGGTCCGGCTGCTGCTCCCCAAGGGCTGGTCGCCGACGGCCACCCGGACCTGGCCGGCGCTGTGGCTGCTGCACGGCGGCCCGCCCGCCGCCGGGGGACCGGCCGGCCACACCGCCTGGACCTCCCGCACCGGCGTCGAGCGCCTGACGCGCGAGCTGGACGTGCTGGTCGTGATGCCGGACGGCGGCCGGTGCGGCGACCACGCCGACTGGTGGAACCACGGCGCCGGGGGAGCCCCGCGCTGGGAGACCTTCCACACCGTCGAGCTGCCGCAGATCCTGGAACGCGGCTACCGGGCCGGGCCGGCGCGCGCCGTCGCCGGGGTCTCCACCGGGGGAAGAGCGGCGCTGGCCTACGCGGCCCGGCACCGGGGCCTGTTCCGCGCCGCCGCCTCCTTCAGCGGGCCGCTGGACCTTTTGCACCCCGATCCCGCCGCGCTGGACGGCGCCGACCTGGTGCGGCTGGCCGCCCAGACCGCCCGCCGGGGCGTGGACTGGCGGCGCATCTGGGGCGACCCGGTCGCCCAGCGGTCGATCTGGCGCCGCAACAACCCCTACGACCTGGCCGGACGGCTGGCCGGAGTGCGGCTTTACCTGAGCGCGGGCGATGACGGGCCGGTCGAGGCGCTGGCCCGCCGCAGCACCGCCCGCCTCGCCGACAAGCTCAAGAAACTGGGCATCCCCGCCACCGTCCACTTGTATGAGGGGCCCTCCTCGTGGCGGCGCTGGGAGCGGGAACTGCGCGCGGCGCTGCCCCTGCTGCTGGCGGACTTGCGTTAGGGCCCATCTCCCGTGGACGGACCTCAATGCCCGCACACGGCCCCGCCGGGCTGCGGGGGCGGCCCGGGAGGCGCGTCGGAGAGGTGGCGGGGGCCGTGGGCGTCCGTGCAGTGCTCCTGCCCGTCCCACGGCGTGCCGGGCTCGCCGATGTGGTCCACCTCCAAGGTGGTGTGCGTGATGCCGTAGAAGGCGGCGAGCATCTGCCGCAGGTCGCGGCGGACGGCGTGGCAGTCGCCGCCGGGCTCGACCAGCACGTGCGCCGACAGCGCCGGGTAGCCGGAGGTCACCTCCCACACGTGCAGATCGTGGACCTCCTGCACACAGGCCCGCCCGGCCATCCGCGCCCCGATCTCAGCCGGGTCGATCCCCGCCGGGGCGGCCTCCATCAGCACCCGCCCGGCGTCCCGCAGCAGCCCGTAGCCGGCCTTGACCATCAGGGCGGCCACCACCAGCGAGGCGATCACGTCGGCGCGGGCGAAACCGGTCGTCCACACCACCAGTCCGGCGACCGCGGTGGCGATGAAGGCGTACAGGTCGTTGAGGATGTGCTGGAAGGCGCCTTCGACGTTCAGACTGGCCCGGTCGGCCCTGCCGATCAGCCAGGTGGCGGCGAGGTTGACGGCGATGCCGCTCAGCGACGTCCAGAACACCAGCGCGCCGGCCACCTGCGGCGGGTCGAGCAGCCGGTGCACGCTCTCGTACACGAAATAGGCCGCCAGCAGGATCAGCGTCAGCCCGTTCAGCTGCGCCGACAGGATCTCGGCCCGGCGCAGCCCATAGGTGTAGCCGCCCTTGGGAGGATGCGCCGCGATCCGCATCGCGATCAGCGCGAACGCGATGGCGAACGCGTCGGTGAGCATGTGCGCGGCGTCCGACAGCAGCGCCAGCGACCGGGCGATCAGCCCGATGGCCACCTCGGCCGACATGTAGGCGACGATCAGCGCCAGCGCACCGGCCAGGTAGCGCCGGTCGGCCGTGGCCGAGACGGCGTGCCCATGGCCGTGCCCGTGACCGTGCCCTGCACCCATCAGAGCCTCCCGCTCAGCACCGCGCCGACCCCTGCGACGCCGCATTCCCGCTCGGCCCGGTGGTGATGCCCCCGCCCTCCCGCATCGGCCGGGCGGCAGCGGACCGAGACGGAACGATCCAGCATTCTTTCGTCCCGGATCGTCCCTTTCCAGAGCGGGGTCGGGAAAGCGGCGGTCACGCCGGGGCCTCCGCGCGGTGCCCCACGTGCGCCAGCGCCAGGTCCAGCAGCATCCGGACGTGGGAGTCGTCGAGCCGGTAGTAGGCCCGCCGGCCGGCCCGCCGCACCCGCACCACCCGGTGGGCGCGCAGCAGCCGCAGCGCGTGCGAGACCGCCGACTCGCTGCTGCCGCAGGCCGCCGCGATGTCGCACACGCACATCTCCCCGCCCTCCAGCAGCGCGGTGATCACCCGGACCCGTCCCGGGTCGGCCAGCAGCCCGAACACCTGCGCCAGCTCGGCGATCGTCTCCTCTGCCGGCATGGCGGCGACCACCTCCGCCACCTTCTGCCGGTCGACCATCCGCACCGCGCATCCGTCGCCGAAGGAGGCGGCCTGTGGGGCGGGCGCGACGGGCGGCTCCGGGGCCAATGTCTGTTCATATGAAGAGCTGCTCATATATTCAGACTCTAAGGGACGACGACCCCATCGGGAAAGGGAGAACGCTCTTAAAGAGGGAACGGGACGGCCGCCGGAGGTCACTTGTGCCGTTCGGCCCACTCCTTGAGGTCGCGGCGTTCGATCGCGGCGGCCATCAGGTCGGGGAAGGCGTCCGGAGTGCAGGCGAACGCCGGAACCCCCATCGCGGCCAGAGCGGCGGCGTTGTCGTGGTCATAGGCCGGGGCGCCCTCGTCCGACAGCGCCAGCAGCGCGATCACCTGAACTCCCGCCGAGGTCAGCTCGGCCACCCGCCGGAGCATCTCCTTGCGGTTCCCACCCTCGTACAGGTCACTGATCAGGACGAGGATCGAATTCCGGGGACGGGTGATCAGCCCCTGGCAGTAGGCGATGGCCCGGTTGATGTCGGTGCCGCCGCCCAGCTGGGTGCCGAACAACACCTCCACCGGGTCGTGCAGATGATCGGTGAGGTCCACCACGGCGGTGTCGAAGACCACCAGCGAGGTCCGCAGCGACCGCATCGACCCCAGCACCGCCCCGAACACCCCGGCGTACACCACCGAGGCGGCCATCGAACCGCTCTGGTCGATGGCCAGCACCACATCCCGCTTGACGGCCTGCTGCCTGCGGCCGTACCCGATCAGCCGCTCCGGCACCACGGTGCCCCGCTCCGGCAGGTAGTGCCGCAGATTGGCGCGGATCGTGCGGTGCCAGTCCACATCGGAGGGGCGACGCGGACGCTGCACGCGCGCCGACCGGTCCAGCGCCCCGCTCACCGCCGAACGGGTGCGCTGGGCCAGCCGCTTTTCCAGCTCGCCGACGACCTTGCGCACCACGGCCCGCGCCGACTCCTTGGCCCGGTCGGGCATGACCCGGTTCAGCGACAGCAGCGTGCCGACCAGGTGCACATCGGGCTCCACCGCCTCGAGCATCTCCGGCTCCAGCAGCAGCTCGGTCAGATTCAGCCGCTCGATGGCGTCTTTTTGCATCACCTGGACGACCGTGGAGGGGAAGTAGGCGCGGATGTCGCCCAGCCACCGCGCCACCTTCGGCGCGGACGCCCCCAGCCCACCCTGGCGGCTGCGGCCCCGCCCGCCGCCGTCCGGCCCGTCGCCGCCCCCGTAGAGGGCCTCCAGCGCGGCGTCCATGCGAACGTCGTCGCCGGTCAGCCGCACCCCGGTGCCGTCGCAGTCCGGGCCGCCGAGCACCATCCGCCAGCGCCTGAGCCGCTCGTCGGTCTGCATGCGATCTCCGTTCCAAGCCGTTGCGGCGGCCTCCCGGATCGCCGCCGGGCCTGCGGCGATCCGGGATTCGCCGGTCTTTTCATCTCGTCCGGTGCCGTGTGCTTTTCAGCGGGCTTTTCCCGGCCCGTGGACGTGGACGCCCGGGGCGGGCGTCCTGTGCCTCATGCGGGCCGGCCCAGGATCTGAGCGACCGTGCGGACCGCGGGCAGCGCCCGGGCCGGGTCGAGGTCTTCGGCGGCCGGGCGGCCGGCGGCCGGGTCGCCGAGCCTGCGGGCGCGTTCGCCGATGGCGCGCCGCTCGGGCGCGGCGTACCGGCCGAACGTGCGGCGCAGCAGCGGCAGCACGTCGGTGAACGAGTCGGCCGGCAGGCCGGCGAGCCAGCCGTCCACCAGGCGCAGCAGCGCCTCGTCGTGGACGAGGATCAAACCGCCGCCGGACAGGAAACCCTCGATCCAGGCGGCGGCACGGGCGGGCTCCTGCCCCACCGACACCGCCCGGGCCATCCGGTCGGGGACGTCTGCCAGGCGCCCGGCGTCGTGCAGCAGCCGGGTCAGCCGTCCCTCCAGCAGCCCGTGCAGCCCGGGCCGGTCCACCAGCGCGGCCAACGTGTCCTGCCAGCGGTCCAGATGCTCCTTCGCCGCGGGCCGTCCGGCGGGGGCCCGCCCGTCCGCCGGGGAGGCCAGCAGGCACACGGCCTCGTGCACCGCGTTGATGCGCTCCAGCAGCTCGCGGGCGGCATCGTCGTCCAGGCCGCGCGCGGCGGGCGGCAGCCCCACGCAGATCCGCACCACCAGCCCGTCGACCACCTCCTGCAGCGGGCCGGTCGGGGTGCCCCGCACGTCCCCGTAACGCAGCGCCCGCACCAGCGGCGGCAGCGCCGCCATCAGATGGGCCACGTCCTGATCGGTGGCGGCCAGATCGGCCAGTGCCCGCATCACCGCCGCCGGCGCCTCGCCCAGATCGGCCAGCAGGCGCTGCTCGACGAGCGAGGTGAGCTCGGCCAGCGCCGTGGCCTCGGCCGCCAGCGCCCGCGCCCGGGCATCGGCCGCGCCGCGCACCGTGGTGCCCCACGCCCCGGCCTCGATCAGCGCGACGTCGAACTCCGGCTGCCACTGCAGCGTCCAGCTCTCCCGGAAGGTGCCTTTGGAACGGCCAGCGGCGCTTTGCGGCCGGCCCCAGGGCACCTGCAGCAGCCGCAGCCGGTGCAGCAGGCGGCTGCGTTCCAGGTCCAGCGGCTTGCGCAGGTCCAGATCCTGCTCCTTGACCAGGGCCGACGGCTTGAGCCGCAGGCGGCGCTGCGCGGCCCGCAGATCCTGCTGCAACGGCACCATGGGCGTGCGGGCGGGAACGGCCCCCAGCCGCTCGCCCACCACCATCCGCCGCTGGATCAGCGCCAGCGGCTCCTCGGCGCCCTCGCACAGGACCGCCCGGGTGGCCTCAGTGACCTCCTCCAGCCCGGCCAGCGGGCGTCCCCGCAGCACGGCCAGGGCCTCGGCCAGCCGGACGGCCTCGATCACATGGGCGGAGGAGACGTGCAGGTCCTCTGCCCGCAGCAGCCGGGCCGCCTCGGTCAGCCACCGCTCCACCGGACGGTCCGGAGAGGTGAACAGGTGGTGATACCAGCCGGGGGAGCGCACGCCCGCGCCGTACCCCGACCACTGCGCCAGCCGTCCGTGCGTCCACGGCACCCACGTGACCGCCACCTTCTCCTTGGGCAGCCCGCGCAGCACCTGCTCGTCCCGGCTCGCCGGGACATCGGCCCGCAGCGCCGGCACGTGCCAGGCCCCGCAGACCACCGCGACGCGCTGATACCCCTCCTTGAGGGTGCGCCGCAGCGTCCGCCGCATGTACGCCTCGCGCCGCCGCTCCCGCCGGGCGTACGCCTCCGAGACGACCTGCTCGCCCCGGGCGGATCTTTCCTCCGCCTCCCGGCGGAGCACGTCCATCGCCTCGGCGATCGCCGGGAACGGGGACGGTCCTTCGCCGCGGTGTTCGACGACGTCCTCCCACCAGCGTTCGGCGTCGTCGTAACCGGCCGCCTGCGCCAGCCACCCCAGCGGGTCCAGCCGGATCAGCTCGGCCTCCCCGCCGCCGCTTCCCGCGGCGCCGTCGTGCGCTGCGGGCTCTTCCGCGGCGGCCTGCGAGGCGGGAGGATCGCCCTCACCGGCCTGGCCGTCGGCTCCGGGCGGGCCGTCCGTGCTCTCCGGCCGGTCGGCCAGCTGGCAGGCGGCGGGCAGGTCGCAGAAGCGGACGGGCACGCCGTTGCCGACGGCGTGGCGGATCGCCTGCCACTCGGGACTGAACTCCGCCAGCGGCCAGAACGCCGCGCGGTGCCGCCGGTCGCCGGCATCGGCGGAGGCGGCCTTGGCGGCGGTGTCCGTGGTGTAGGCCAGCAGCGCCACCGGCGGCTTCATGTCCGGGTCGGCGGCCAGCTCGACGGTCGCATCGGCCTCGGGCGGCCCCTCGATCAGCACCACATCGGGCCGGAACTCCTCCAGCGCCCGGCGCAGCGAACGCGCCGAGCCCGGCCCGTGGTGGCGGATCCCATAGATCTCAGTCCGTGCCACCGCGCCCCTTTCCACCTCGTGCGCCGTCCGGCCGTGGCGGCGCCACCGCCCGGGCGGAAACGACCCCTCCCACGAGGGCGTCCCCGCCGGCGCCGCCCGTCCGGGCGGTGCACGCGCCGTTTCCCGGGACGCCGTGGGCGTGCCGGCCGAGGGTCACGGGGAGACCTCGCGGCAGGCCCGGTAAAAGTCGCTCCACTCGCTGCGCTCGCGGACCACGGTCTCCAGGTACTCCTGCCAGACCACCTGGTCGGAGACCGGGTCCTGGACGACCGCCCCGACGATGCCGCCGGCCACGTCCGCGGCGCGCAGCACCCCGTCGCCGAAATGCGCGGCCAGCGCCAGCCCGTTGGTGATCACCGAGATGGCCTCGGCGGTGCTCAGCGTGCCCGACGGCGACTTCAGCTTGGTGCGGCCGTCGACGGTCACCCCCGAGCGCAGCTCCCGGAACACCGTCACCACCCGGCGGATCTCCTCCAGCCCGGCCGGGACCTGCGGCAGCTGCAGCGACCGGCCGATCTGCGCCACCCGCCGGGAGACGATCTCCACCTCCTCGTCGGTGCTGGCCGGCAGCGGCAGCACCACCGTGTTGAAGCGGCGGCGCAGCGCCGAGGACAGCTCGTTGACGCCCCGGTCCCGGTCGTTGGCGGTGGCGATCACGGTGAACCCGCGGCGGGCCTGCACCTCGGTGTTCAGCTCCGGTATCGGCAGGGTCTTCTCCGACAGGATGGTGATCAGCGTGTCCTGCACGTCGCTGGGCATGCGGGTGAGCTCCTCGATGCGGGCCACCATGCCCTCGCGCATCGCCCGCATCAGCGGGCTGGGCACCAGCGCCCGCTCCGAAGGCCCTTCGGCCAGCAGCCGGGCGTAGTTCCAGCCGTAGCGGACGGCCTCCTCGGTGGTGCCCGCGGTGCCCTGGATCAGCAGGGTGGAGTCCCCGCACACCGCCGCCGCCAGGTGCTCCGACACCCAGGTCTTGGCGGTGCCGGGCACCCCGATCAGCAGCAGCGCCCGGTCGGTGGCCAGCGTCGCCACCGCCACCTCCATCAGCCGGCGCGGCCCCACGTACTTGGGGGTGATCACAGTGCCGTCCGGCAGCGTGCCGCCCAGCAGATAGGTGGTGACCGCCCACGGCGACAGCCGCCAGCCCGGCGGGCGGGGACGGTCGTCGTGCTCGGCCAGCCGCGCCAGCTCGTCGGCGAACTGCTGTTCGGCGTGCGGACGCAGCACCGCTTCTGCGGCCGGCGCGGCACCGGACCGGCCGCAGAAGCGCAAACCTTCGGCTTCGGCCATGGGTGACGATCCTCTCGGTCGTGTGGTGGTCATGTCCGCCGGGCGGGAGGTCAGGCGAGCTCCCGCAGCATCTGGTGGCGGAATCGCAGGCTGTCGATCAGTTCTTGGACCGGCCAGGAGCCGGGGAGGCCCAGCGCCGCCAGCCGGGGAGCGACCTCGGGGGCCAGGTGGGTGCCGGCCAGCTTGCACAGCGGCGCCAGCCGGTGACCGGCCCGCCCGCCGCGGCGGCGCTCCTCCTCCTGCGCCGCGGCCACCAGCAGCTCGATCACCAGGTCGGCCAGCTCCCCGGCCCACGGGCCGGGGATGCGTTCCAGCGCCGTCAGCGCCCAGGAGGCGTCCCCCAGCCGCCGGATCAAGGCGGCGGCCATCGGCTCGCGCTCACCGGCGGGCAGCAGCCCCACCAGATCGGCCAGCGCCGCGGCCTCCTCGGCCGGCACCGCGCCGTCGGCGAGCAGGGCCCGCGCCCACTGCGCATCGCGCAGGCGGAGCGCGGCCCGAACCCAGCCGATGTGCACATCCCGGGCCCAGGAGTCGTCCTTCGCCCCCGCCTTGCCCCGGCGCCGCCCGGTTTTCGCCTCCGGCCCGGTCACCGGCAGGCGCACCACCTCGCAGGCGGGCATCCCCAGCAGGTCGGTCCAGGTCTCCAGCGGGGTGCGCGCCAGGATCTCGCGCAGCCACCCGGCCCGGGTCCCCACCGGGGCGCCCGACCCGCCGGCCGGGGCGAACGAGCCCGCCGGGTGGAACGGGATGCCGTCCCGGGCCATGCCCTCGTCGTGGGCGTGCGGCAGCTCGACGACGATCCGGACGTGCCGCCGTCCCTCTGCCACGTGCTCTTCGACCCGCACGCAGCTTTTGGCCCGTTCGGCCATCCGCCGTCCGTAGGCCGAGCCGGGCAGCTCGGCCAGCAGGTCGGCCGCCACTTGCCGCACGTCCTTGGCCCGGTCGTCCAGGGCCTTCTCCAGGAACTCCTCGTCATCTGGGGACAGGCCGCGGGCGAAAGTGGCCAGGAACGCGGCCCGGTCGGGGGCCGGTTCGCTCCGCCAGCTGTCCGCCAGCGCCCGCCGCGCCGCCCCCGGGTCGCGGCCGCGCAGCCGGGTCAGGTAGGCGATCCGCCGGCTGCGGGTGCCGGTCCGCCACACCCGGGGGTCGTCGTCGCCCAGGTCGCCCCCTTCGTTCACCAGATACGCCCAGTCGGTGTTGTGCAGCGCCAGCCACACCCCGCGCCGCCCGGCCGCCCGCATGATCGCCGGGCGCAGGGACCGGTCGGCGCGGCCCCGTTCCAGCAGGTCGGGCAGGAGCGCCGGGGGCACCCTGAAGCCGCGTTCGGCGGCGGCCTGCAGCCATTGCGGCAGCAGCGGCAGGCGGTCGCCGGCCAGGATCTGCGCCAGCCGCCGGGCCGCCGCCGGCGGCACCACCGGCAGCGTTTCCGCCGGGGCGGGCGCGATCACGGCGTGCTCGGCGGCGCTCCCCGCGCGCCGCCCCGCCCGCCGCTGCACCGTCAGCACGGCGGCCTGCTCCAGCAGCGCACCGGCGGGATCCGCCCCCGCGGGGATCCCGCCCGCGCCGCCGTGGGAAGAGCGCGGCGCGCTCTCCCCGTCGTCTTCTGGAGCGAGGCGGACCGCAAGCGCCGGGACGGGCCGCCGCCGGGTGCCCAGCAGCGCCGTGCTGACGTGTTCGGCCCAGGTGCTCATCCCAGCGGCCCTTCCCCCGGAAAAGCGGCGGTGAAGGTCGTGCCGCGCGCTGCCGGTTTGCGTGCCTCAGGGGAGTGCGGTGTCACAGGACCACCAGACCTTCCTGCTCGTGCCAGGCCGACAGGGGGTGCAGGCCGTGGGGGGACCACTCGCCCGCCAAGGTGAAGCGGCCGCCGCCCGAGAGGGCCAGCAACCGCCAGGGGCCGTGCCGGGACTCCTCGCCGGCGGAGAAGCGCAACGGCAGGGCGTCGCCGTGGTCGTCGACGACGTGCAGCGCGTCGGGCCGCAGCGGCGTCCCCTGCGGAAGCGCCAGGCGCACGCCCTCCAGCACGGCGGGCCAGCGCTCCAGCCACGGGTCACGGGCCAGCGCTTGGGCGTACTCGGCGAGCAGACCGCCGATGGCGGTGCCGCGCGGCACGGCGGAGACCGGGCCGTGCTCCTCGGCCACCAGCGCGCGCAGCGGCTGAGCCCCCGGATAGAAGGCCAGCTCGGCGTCGAAGACGGCGCCCGTGGCCAAGGGCACCTCCGGCGGGCGGCCCGGCGCGGCGAACGACAGCACCAGCGCGGGCCGTCCGGTGCGGACGCCGCGCAGCCAGGTCCGCCGGGTGGTGAGCTGCTCTTGCACCGACTCCCGGGAGCCCAGCACATACCAGTGGTCCCGGACCCGCTTGCCGCCCAGCACCTCCTCCTGCCGGGCGGTGAAGCCCACCCGCGAGCGGACCGTCGCGCGCAACGGCCCGGGCAGCTCGGCGCGCCGCTGATAGGCGCGGACCAGCAACGCCAGCAGGGCGTACTCCTCCAGCATCCGCTCCGGCCAGCCGGCGCCGTGCCGCAGCGCGGGCAGCGACCTGACCTGGGCGGCCAGGCCGGGCGCCTGGGCGTCGACCAGCCTGCGGGCGACCTCGTCCCACACCCGGTAGGAGGCGTGCTCGGCCTGGGCCAGGCCCTGGTCGATCTGGTCGCGCAGCCACTGGTCCAGCTCGGCCACGCCGTCTTCGACCCGCCGCTCGCGGCGTTCGGCGGTCTTGGGATCGGGGGTCTTGGCGGCGGAGGCGGCCTTGCGCTTGGCGGCGCGCTCCCGCCGCTGCCGCAGCCACTCCGCCACCCACTCCGGAGGCTCGGCGGCGTCGACGGCGCCCTCGCTCCACAGCAGCAGCAGGCCCAGCACGTGCTTGCAGGGGATCTTGCGGCTGGGACACGAGCACCGGAACGCCGGCTCGGCCAGCTCCACGCACGCCCGATACAGGCTCTTGCCGCTGCCCTTGCACTCGCCCCACACGCTGTGGGGATCACAGCCGGCGCCGTGCCACTTGGCGGGCTTGGCGACCCCGCCGGCCGCCTTCACCGACGCCGCGTCCGGCGCCAGCGCCAGCACCTGTTCCCGACCCCACCGATCGCTCACGGCCCCGAAGCTAGCGGGGGCCTCTGACAAATCAGGGCGATCCGATGGGGGCGGGGAAAGCCCGCCCGGTCACGGGCGATCCCGCAGGAACTGCGGCAGCAGCTCGGAGGTGTCGGGCAGCAGCAGCTTGCCGCCGGCCAGCAGCGCCACCAGCGCCACGGCGGCGAACAGGCCCACCCACACCAGCCCCGGCAGCCCGGTCAGCTGCGCCAGCTGGTCGGCGTCGGAGGACGGCGCCAGCTGCCGGGCGCGCATCCGCTGCAGCTCGATCACCGGCCGCGCCCCGGCCAGCAGCAGGAACGAGGCCGCCAGGTAGGCGAAGGCGGCCTGCACCGTCGCACTGCCCAGCCAGGACACCACGAAGATCACCGCGCCGGTGGCCACCACCGACAGCACCCCATAGGCGTTGCGGATCATCACCAGCATCGCCGCCAGCAGCGCCAGCGAGGCCCACAGCATCAACGTGATCCGGCCCCAGCTCAGCAGCGCCGCGAACACCAGCCCCAGCAGCGGCGGGGTGAGGTAGCCGGCCATGGCGGTGAACACCATCCCCGGCCCGTGCGGCTTGCCGCGCGAGACCGTCACCCCCGAGGTGTCGGAATGCAGCTTGATGCCCTCCAGGCGCCGGCCGGTCAGCACCGCCGCCAGCGCATGCCCGCCCTCGTGCGCGATGGTGACCACGTTGCGGGCCACCCGCCAGGTCGGCCCGTGCACCACGGCGGCCAGCGCGAGCACCCCGGCGCAGACGACCAGCCACAAGGGCGGATCCGGCTGGGTGCCGGTCAGCCGATCCCACAGTTCACCGATGCCCGCTGCGTCCACGTCCACCTCTGGTCGATCCTCGTCGCCATCGCCTCACAGTAGGACGTTACGGACGGTCTGCGCGTTCAGATCGCCGGCGGCGGGCCGGTCAGGTGTTCTGCGGGCGGACGGTGCGGATGCACAGCGGCTCCGACCAGGCCACCAGCGCCCGGCCGCCGCCGGCGGAGGCGGTGCGGAGCATGGCCCCGACCCGGAAGCAATATCCGGTCCCCGGCCGCAGCCGGTCCACCCGGACGCCGGTCGCCCCTCTCCCCGCCGAGATCATCCGGCGGCCGTCCCGGGGCGAGGGCAGCACCACGATCGGCAGCCGGCGCGACGGTTCCGGCAGCGACCAGCGCAACCGCACCCAGGTCCGCCGGTCGGAGACCAGCTGCAGCCGGCGCGGCGCGGCGGCCCGCACCTGTGCCTGCGTGACCGGCGCCGACCGATCCGGCCGGGGCTGCGCGGTGGGCGTGCCGGTGCGCGGGGCGACGGCGGCTCTCCCGGCCCTGGCCGAGGTGCCGTTGTCGCTCATCGCCCCGGCCGTGACGATCCCCCCGACCATTCCGCCGACCAGGATCACCGTCCCGGCGGCGACCCGCCGGGAGGGCCGGTACTCGGGCTCCTCCGCCGGCCGGGCGCCGGCGGTCTTCTGCCGTCTTTGCGGCGGCCCGGCGGCGGGCTCGGCCTCCTGCCGGCCGTTGTCTCGCGCCGCCTGCTCGCCGGCGACGGCCATCGGCCCGGTGGCGGCCGCATCCGGGGCGGGCCCCCCGGCGGGCTCGTCGTTCTGGTGGAACACCAGCTCTTCCAGCTCTTGCGGCGACAGGCGCGGGGCGGAGGCGGGAGAAAGCCGCACGGCGGCCGGGGGAGGGGCGGCGACCTGGGGCAGCGGGGAGGACGGCCGGTCGCCCGGGAGCGGGCCGAGCTCGGTCACCTCCACCGGGCTGTGCGCCAGGTCGGTGACCGGCAGCCCCAGCTCGCCCTGCACCTGCTGCAACCGCCGGGCCATGGCCACCGCGGACGTGAAACGCCGCTCGGGCGCCTTGGCCATCGCCGTGCCGATCGCCTCCCGCACCGGCGCGGGCACGTCGGGGCGGGGGATCGGCGGGGGAGACTCCTGCAGCACGCGCCGGGTGAAGGCGGCCAGGTCCTCTCCAGGGGGTCCTTGGAACGCCGGCAGGCCGGCCAGCAGCTGATACAGCGTGGAACCCAGCGAGTACAGGTCCGCGGGGACGCCCGGCGGGCCGCCCGCCAGCACCTCCGGTGCGGCGTGGTGGGGGGTGAACGCCGGGGAGTGCCCCTCGTCGGGCGAGCCGATCAGCAAGGCGATGCCGAAGTCGGTCAGCGCCGGCTCCCCGTAGCGCGACACCAGGATGTTCTGCGGCTTGACGTCGCGGTGCAGCACGCCGTTCTCATGGGTGGCGGCCAGCGCGCCGGCCATCTTCACCCCGATCCGCAGCACGTCGGGCACCGGCAGGGGGCCTTCCCGCCGGAGCCGGTCCAGCAGTGAGCCCTGCTCGAAGTACTCCATGGCGACGTAGGGACGGCCGGCGCCGGTCCAGCCGGTCTCCAGCACCGTCACCACGTTGGGGTGGCCGGTCAGCCGTCCGGTGATGCGGCACTCGTGCTGGAAGCGGTTCATGGCCACCGCGCCCACCGCGCCCACCGACAGCACCTTCAGCGCGACCTGGCGGTCGAGGCGCTCCTGGTAGGCCCGGTAGACCACGCTGAACCCACCCTCGCCCACCTTTTCCAAGATGCGGTAGCCGGGCACGTCCTCGATCATGGAGTCCTTTTCGTCGGGCTTGTTCGTGGGGCTTGCACCAGGTTCGGCTGCGGCCTGCCGGATCGGTTCCCGGCGTTCAACCAGGGTAATACGTGACCTAAACGGACGGTGGGCCGGCCGCCGGCGCACGCCGGATCCGTGCTGCGCCCGCAGGCCGGATCCGCCCACGGCAACGCGCCTTCGGGTGGGTGTTTTAAGGGGAAATAGCCGCAAATATGCACCCGCCAGTTTAATCGTTGGTTCAATTTCCGGACGGCTCCGTGTGATCTCTTTAGCCTCGGTCACAGCCATTCCCTGGATATCCGAGGAGCCCGTCCATGCCGCAGAAAGCCTCGCCCAGTGCCGTGCTCGAGCGGCGTTATCGCGATCTCGTCCGGCTGGCTTATCTGATCCTTCCCGGGAAGGGCAGGCGGCTTTACCGGCTGGCGCTGGCCCAGCGGATCGTCGACTGCGAGTTCCCGCTGGTGTCCATCCGCCCGGCCCGTCCGGGCAGTGGACGCCACGGATACGCCCGGATGCGCGCGCGGGTGGTGCGCCGTGCGATGAACCCCTCCTGGCGCCTGCGCATCGGGCTGGGCCCCTGGCTGCGCGGGCTGCCCACCCGCCTGCCCGACCCGGCGCTGACCCTGGCCCTGGCGGAGCTGGATCCCCCGGTCCGGGTGGCGTACGTGCTGCGCCAGGTGGAGCGGATGCCCCGGTACGCGGTGCGCGACCTGCTGGTCGAGCTGGGGGTGCAGGACGTTCAGGCGGTGCTGGAGGCCTCCGAGTCCATCCAAGGACTGCCCAAGAGCAGCGGCAACCCCGCCGAGGTGGTGGTGGACGTCTCGGCCCGGCGGGCCCGGGAGCGCGCGGTCCGCCGCCGCTCCCGGGTGCCGGTCGCGGTGGCCACGGCGCTGACCATAGCGCTGGTGGGGACGGTGTTCGTGCTGGAGACCGGCTCCTCCTCCGGCCCCGCCGCGGCTCCCCGGCACGGACGGCTGATCATGGCCGCGCCGCGCGCCTCCTGGGAGAACGCTCCCCGCACCTTCGATGTGTGGCCGGCCCGTGGCGAGCTGGTGGGCGACCGGGCCTTCACCGGCCGGGCGCTGGCCGCCTGGGTCCGCCGCGCCGGCGCCGACGGCGACCCCCAGCTGCTGTATGCGGGCCGCGTCGGCCGCACTCCCACCGCGCTGCTGCGTCACCGCGACCGCATCGTCCGCTACACCGAGCCGGACGGGGCGCTGCGCGACCTTCCCGTGGCGGGCCGCGTGCCGCCCGGCCCGCTGGCTCTGGGCGGCGGTCATTACCTGCTGCCGCCGTGGACGACCCATGTCCAGACTCCCGACGGCGAGCCGCTCCCCGCCCGGCGGGGACCGGTGAGGAAGACGCAGGCCAAGGACCGGTCCGGACAGGGCACGGCGAACGGGACGGCGAGAGACGAGGCGAGGAATAAGGAGACGGCGGGCGAGGACGGGACGGACGAGAACGCCGCGAGCGGGAAGACGGCGGGCAGGAGCGCATCGGTCCGGCCGGCCTCGGCCAGGGCCGCGTCGGCCGAAGGCGCACCGACCCAGGGAATGGAGAACCCGGTGGTGGGTCCCCTCACCGCCCGTACCCCGTGCCGGAGGGGGCCGCTGATGAGCCTCCGCGACCACCACGGCTCGGCGATGCTGGCCGATCTGGGCGGCCCGGTCCTGACCACCGTCCGCCACCGGTCGGCCACGGACGCCGCTCCCAGGCCCGTGATGCCGCGTTCGGCAGCGGTGGGCCTGTGGCGCCGGCTGTCGTGCGGACTGCCCGCCTCCACTCCCGCCCGCCCGGTGGTCGAGTCCACCTCCTGGGAGTTCTGGACGGGCCGGCTGCCCGGCCAGGACCGGCCCGCCCGCTGGGTGTGCACCCGCCATGCCTACGCCGGCGGCGGCACGTCCACGCACGCCACGCTGCTGGAGCCCGGCGGCCGGCGCCACGACGCCGGCTCGTGCGGCGACCCGCGCCGCCCGGTGAGCGGTCTGTGGTGGCGCGGGCCGGACAAGCGCTGGTACTACCTGGCCGCCGCCGCGCCGGGCGCCGTCCCGCACGCCGCCGGCCCGGTCAAGACGGCCTTCCGCAGGGGCCGGCTGCTGGTCGCCACCGGCCCCGAGCCGGGGCGGCGGCCCGCCGGCCGGGTGATCGTGACGGCCCGCACGCCCTGAGCGTCCGCCGGATGGGGTCAGTTCTCGATGGAGCTGTCGTTCACCTTGATCGCGGTGAGGTCGGCGCCCACCGAGGGCTGGCCCCTTTGGGGAATCCGGGCGCACATCAAGGTGGCCTGACCGGTGCCCGGCACCCTGATGATCTCGGTGAGCGGACGCCACATTCCCTCGGCCAGCCCGCCGGAGGACACGATCTGGTTGTAGGCGGGGGCGGCGCCGTTGGCCGAGATCCCGCAGCGGGCGTCGCCTCCGACGATGAGCGCCCCGGCCTGGATCACGTAGGTCCCCGCCGGCAGGTCGATCCAGGCGACCTTGGTGAAGTCCTCTCCCACGGGAAGGGTGAAGGGCTGGTGCTTGCGGAACGCGGCGGGCAGCGGCCCGGGCGGCCCCTGGGGACCGGGGTCGCCCTTCGGTCCCTGAGGGCCGCGATCGCCCTTCGGCCCCTGGGGGCCGGTGGCGCCCCTGGGACCGGCCGGGCCGGTGGCGCCCTTGGGGCCGGCGGGTCCGCGGGCGCCCTTGGGGCCGGCGGGTCCGCGGGCGCCCTTGGGGCCGGTCTTGTTCCAGGTCACCAGCCGTTCGTTTTTACGGCACTTGGTCTTGGCCCCCACGATGCGCGTCGCGCCGCCGGATTTTTTGACGCACGCTCTGACGACTTTGGACGATGCGGCGGAGGAGTTGGCGACCGCGACGCCTCCGCTCACCAGTACCACGCAGTTGGCCGTTGCCAGGCCCACCAATGTGACCACCCCGGCCTTGCTGCGCAATCCCATGGAACCCCTCCGAGCATGACGGTCATGATCCCAGTACGAGGTTCTCCCATGGGAAGAGAGAAGACCAGAGCGGCCCGGCATGCGATATCGACCTGTCTATGTCGTTTTGTAGAGTTTGTTAAGAAAGTGGAACGGTGCAAGGGCTCAAACCTGAACTTTTGGCCGATAGTGGCCATCGTGGGCCCGTATCCGATGTCCGGTGTACGGGTTTTCAGGCGGTGCGAGCGGGCCCCCGGAAAACCTGCCGGACATGCCAGTCGATGTTGTTGCGGTGCGGAGCGGGGAAACCGACCTTGGGTTGTGCGGCCTTGCGCCCGACCAGTGAGTCCACCAGCGCGTGCGACGATTCGGTGGTGCCCACGAACTGCCGGCTGACCAGGATGGTTCCGCTGCTGCTCAGGCTGAGCACCCCCCGGTCCAGCAGCCGGTGGTGCAGCGTGCACAGGCACAGGGCGTTGGACAGGTCGTCATAACCGTCGAACGCCCACCAGCGCAGCCGGGCGGCCTCCAGGCCCACCACGCTGTTGCCCATCCATCCTTCGAAACCGCAGAACGCGCAGCGGCAGTCGTAGGCGACCAGCACCTTCTGCCGCAGCAGCACGTCCGGCCGGGCCCGCGGCAGCAGGCCCTGGAGATTGGCGGCCAGCGTGACCGGCACCGGCGGCTCATGCGGCAGCCCGACCGCCATGCGCAGGTCCTCGTGCAGGCCGGGCTCGAAATTCAGTTGCAGCAGCAGATGCACGATCTGCGCGAACGCCGTCGGGTCGGCCAGCAATTCCTTGGCGAAACGGGGCACCAGCCGGCCGGCGGCGTCGTAGGCGCGCAGTGCGGCCGCGTCAGGCCCAGGGCTTCCGGTGCCGTGCGGGGTGAACACCTCCCACAGGCCGTCGGCGGCCAGCTGGTGAAAGGCGTACCCGGGGCTGGCCGGCTTGGCCGGGCCGAACTCGGTCAGCAGTTCGCCCAGCGGCTCTTCGATGTCCCGGTAACGAAGCTGGGTATAGCCGCGCCGGTGCAGGTCGCCGAGCGCCAGCAGCAGGAGCAGTGCACGGTGGGGATCGCGTTCGCCGCCACGGGTCCAGCGGCGCATGCGAGCCACTCTCTCGAACCACTCCATGACCAGCAGCATAAGGTGCTCATGGTGCGATACGGGAGATATTCTCCCAGGTGGGAGAGGGGGACTGCAGTGACAGGGGCGACGCGGGTTTGTCACCTGTCCGGATAGGGCGCACCGGTCTCACCGAAACAGCGGGCTTTCCATGATGCTCAAAACCCCCGGCCCGACGACGGTGATGATAAGAGCGGGGAGAATGCAGAGCACCACCGGGAACATGACTTTCACCGGGACCTTCTGCGCCATCTCCTCGGCGCGCTGACGTCTTTTGAGCCGCGCCTCCCGGGCCTGTTCGCGCAGCACCACACCGATCGACATCCCCAGCTCACTGGCCTGCACCAGGGCCGCGATGAACGTCCGCACCTCTTCCACGGCGACCCGCTCGCCCATCGACCGCAGCGCTTCGGTCCGGGACTTGCCGATCCTGATCTCCTGAAGCACCCGGGCCAGCTCCTCGGCCAGCGGCCCGCTGGTGTGCTGCGCCACCCGGGTGAGCGCGGCGTCGAAGCCGAGCCCGGCCTCCACGCTGACCACCAGCAGGTCCAGGGTGTCGGGCAGGGAGCGCTTCAGCTCCTCCTGGCGGCGCAGCCCGGCGTTGTAGAGCAGGATGTCGGGCAGGAAGAAACCGAACAGGGAGCCCAACGCCGCCCCCAGCAGGATCCCGGGCACGCTGCCGCTGCCGACCAGCGCGCCCGTCGCGCCCACCGCCAGCAGCCCGAGCCCCTTGTAGGACAGGATGCGCTCCGGCGTCCATGCGCCGGGATTGCCCGCCAGGTCCAGGCGGCGCTGCAGGCCCTCGACGCCGGTGCCGGGGCTGAGCGACTGGGCCAGCATCCGCAGCCGCCGCATCAAGGGCTCGGCGAGCCGCTCGTCCCGGGACGGCGGCGGGACCGTCCCGGTCGCCTTCCCGGCGTACTCGGTCTCGATCGAGTGCAGGGCGCCCGCGACGCCGGTGGGCCGGTCGCTCCGCCGCGGCGGGCTCAGCAGGAGGACGAGAGCCGCCGCGAGGGCGCCCATCCCGGCCAGCAGGGTGGCAACGCCCGTCATCTCAGACCTCCACCTTGACGACCTTGCTCAGCCACAGCCAGCCGAGCGCCACCAGGAACACCGCGAGGCAGATCATCCCTATGCCCATCGGCGTGGTGTACAACGGCCGCATGTAGTCCGGCCGTGACACCGTCAGCAGGCCGCCGGTGATGACCGGCAGGGCGATGAGCACATAGGCCGAGAGCCTGCCCTCGGCCGACAGGGCCCGGATCTGACGGCGCAGCCGGGTCCGCTCGCGCATCGTCTCGGCCGTGGTCTCGATGACCTCCGACAGGTTGCCGCCGACCTCCCGCTGGATCTGGATGGCCAGCACCACCCAGTGCAGGTCGCGGCAGTTCATCCGGTCGGCCACCGAACGCAGCGCGTCCTCGGTGGAGACCCCCAGCCTGGTCTGCGCCACGGCACGGGCCATCTCCTGGCCCATCGGCTGCAGCTCCAGCCCGGCCAGGCGCTCCACCGACTGGGCGACCGAAAAACCGGACCGCAGCGACCCGGCGACCAGCTGCAGCGCATCCGGCAGCTGGTCGGCGAACGCCGTCAGCCGCCGTTCGGCCCTGCCACGCAGATAGGCCCGGGTGGCGACCCAGGTGATCACGGCCACCGGAGGGGCGGCGAGGAGGACGTTGCCCACCAGCGGGGTCACCACCGCCGTCAGGCAGGCCCCGATGACGATCCGCAGCAGGGTCCACTCATGGGGACGCAGCAAGATTCCGGCCCGGTCCAGGTCCTGTGCCAGGCGCTGCGCCAGCCGGCCCGAGCCGGTGATCTTCATGCTGAGGGTGAGCGCGCCGCGCATCAGGGGGTTGCGCGCCCGGGACTCCTCGGCATCGGGCTCGGCGGGGGAGGGCCGCGCCCGCAGCCGGTAACGCTCGATCCGCACCGCCCATTCCGGCGGCTCCCTGCGGCCCAGACCTCCCACCACCAGGATGAGCAGCAGGATCGCGGCGAAACAGACGCCGAGCACCGCGGGCAGCGGCAGACCGGCCAGGGGACCGGCCGCGTCCGCCGGGGCCGTCCCCGCATGCCGGGGGGACGCGGAGGTCCGGCCGTGCGGCCCGGCGGTCCCGGCGGGAGAGGCCGCCGCGGACGCCGTGGCCTTGATCGCGGTGTCTCCGGCCCGGACCCGCACCTCCAGCCGCAGCGCGGTGCCCTGCAGCGACTGCGGCAGCGTGACCGTGATCCACATCGACTGGCGGAAGGAGGCCGCCGCGTCGGCGAACGCGGCGTTCAGCCGGCGGGGATCGGGCGAGGACAGCAGGCGGCCGCCGGAGTCGGCGGCCAGCTGCCGCAGCGTTCCCTCCGACGTCGCCGCCGTCTTGAAGGCCACCACGTCGGCCGCGATGCGGGTCCTCTTCAGCCGGGCCAGCACCTGGGCGAGCGTGCTCGTGCTGGCGGAGTCCTTGCCGTCCGACAGCACCACGAGCCGGCCCTCCGCGGCGTTGGCGCGCGCCAGCCGGTCCACCGCCGCGGACATCGCGTCATACAGGGCGGTCTCCCCGCCCGTCCGCATCCGGCCGAGGGCCTTGCGCAGGGACCGGCGGTCGGTGGTGGGATCGATCACGGGGCGTGTCGGCGTCCCGGTGGTGGTGAATCCCGCGGGCACGTCGGCGGGCAGCAGGTCGAGAAAGGCCACCGCCCCCGCCTTGGCGGCCGCAAGGTCGGCGGCGCTCATCGACCCGCTGGTGTCCAGCACCAGCATCACCGCCCGCGCGTTCCGCCCGCCGGGGGAGGGGCCGCCGGGGCGGGGCGAGCCGGGCGGTTCGGCCTTCGCCGGCAGGGTGCGTCCGGCGGCCGTCACCGTGACCGAATCGGGGTCCAGCGCCGCCTTCGGCGGCAGGCCGTGCGCGGTGAACAGGAACTGGACCCGGTTCGCCATCACCTCCAGGGCGCTGATCCGCCCGCCGGGCTCGGCGGCGCCCGCCGTCCCCGCGGGCAGCAGGAGCGCCAGGCCGCACAGCACCGCCAGCAGCCGCCCGGTCACCATGGCGGCCGGCCCATCGTCTGCCCGCCCCGGCCGATCTCGAAGATCTCGTTCGGGACGGTGATGCCCGCATCCAGCAGCCGTTCCAGGAAGCGGGGCCGCAGCCCGGTCGGCCGCAGCCTGCCCAGCGCCCGGCCGTCGGCGTCCACCCCCGCCCGCATGTCGAACAGGAACACGTCCTGCAGCGTGATGACCTCGCCTTCTAGGCCGGACACCTCGGTGACGTGGGTGATGCGCCGGGAGCCGTCCTTAAAGCGCGCCTGGTGGATGACCAGGTCGATGGCGGAGGCGATCTGCTCGCGGATCGCCCGCACCGGCAGGTCCATCCCCGACATCAGCACCATCGTCTCCAGCCGGGCCATGGCCTCCCGGGGCGCGTTGGCGTGCACCGTGGTCAGCGACCCGTCGTGGCCGGTGTTCATGGCCTGCAGCATGTCCAGGGCCGCCCCGTCGCGGACCTCGCCCACCACGATCCGGTCCGGGCGCATCCGCAGCGCGTTGCGCACCAGGTCGCGGATGGTCACCTCGCCGCGGCCCTCGATGTTGGGGGGACGGGACTCCAGCCGCAGCACGTGCTCTTGGCGCAGCTGCAGCTCGGCGGAGTCCTCGATGGTCACGATGCGCTCATCGGGCGGAATGAAGGAGCTGAGCACATTGAGGGTGGTGGTCTTGCCCGAGCCGGTGCCGCCGCTGATCAGAATGTTCAGCCGGCCCCGCACGCAGGCCGCCAGCAGGTCGGCCACCTGCGGGGTGAGGGTGCCGAAGTCCACCAGGTCGTGCACGGTGAACGGGTCGGCGGCGAACTTGCGGATGGTCAGCAGCGACCCGTCCAGCGCCACCGGCGGCACCACCGCGTTGACCCGGCTGCCGTCCGGCAGCCGGGCGTCCACCATGGGGCTGGACTCGTCGATCCGCCGCCCCACCCGGGCCACGATCTTGTCGATGGTGCGGCGCAGGCTGCCCTCGCCCGCGAACGCCCCCGCGGCCAGCTCCAGCCTGCCGTTGCGCTCCACGTAGATCTGGCCCGGGCCGTTGACCATGATCTCGGTGACCTCGGGGTCGTTGAGGTAGGGCTCCAGCGGCCCCAGCCCCATCACCTCGTCGAAGATCTCCTGGCTGAGCCGGGCCCGGTCGGCCGCCGTCATCGGGGTGTCCTCTTGCTCCAGCACCATCTGCAGGGTGCTGCGGACCCGGTTCTCCAGCTCGCCCGCGCTGAGGTTGACGTCGTACATGCGCGGGCCGAGCGCCTCCACCAGCGCCTGGTGGACCCGGCGCTTGAGCCCGGCGAACGGGTCCAGCGGACGGGTCGAGCGGCGGTGGGGCGTGTGGACCAGCGCGGTGGTCGGCTCCGCGGCCGGCTGCTCGGCCTCCCGCTGCAGCCGGGCCAGCCGTTCACTCAGGCTGCTCATGCGTGCTCCCCGCATGTCCCCGGTGCCAGGGCACCGGCTCTCGTCGTCGCGTACTCACCTCGGCCCGCCTGCGACGGGCCGCAAGACGCGGCCTCGTTCCGCGGTTTGCGGCTCACCGGCCCGCCTTCGCCCGGCGCAGCCCGCCCCGGCGGCGCAGCCGTCCCGGCGGCCGCCGCTCCTCGCCGAGCACCAGGTCGGCCACCTCCTCGATGGCGCGGCTGACCTGGTGGCCGGGGTGGGACAGGGCCAGCGGGACGCCCTTGTTGATCGAGGCCGGGATGTCGGAACTGGACGGGATGCGCACGTTGACCGGGCGTCCGGCCACCCGGTCGATGTCCGAGCGCGACAGCCCGGCCCGCACGTCGGCCCGGTTGAGCAGGATCTTGCGGCCGGCCGCCGGGTAGCCCAGCAGGTCCAGCATGTCCAGCGTCACCCGCAGCGCCTTCAGGGCGGTGACCTCGGGGCCGGCCAGCAGCAGATGCCGGTCGGCGGCGTCCAGGGCGGCCAGCACCGTCTCGCTGAACTGGGAAGGGGTGTCCACGATCACCACGTCGAACATCTGCCGCAGCACCGCCAGCAGATCGGTCACCAGCCGGCCGGTGATCTTCTCGGCGTCGCCGGGGGCGACCGGCGCCAGCACCGCGTGCACTCCCGACTCGTGCCGCACCAGCAGGGAGCGCACCCCGGTCTGGTCCATGTTCTGGCCCATGGGCACCGCGTCGACGATCGTGCGCTGCGGGCTGAGCTGCAGCATGATCCCCACGTCGCCGAACGCCAGGTCCAGATCCACCAGGCACACCTGGCGTTCCCGGCGCGCCAGCGCGACCGCCAGATTGGTGGAGACCATCGACTTGCCGCAGCCGCCCTTGCCGGCGAACAGCACCACCACCGTGCCGTCCTTGCCGGGGCCGGCGGCGCCGCCCTCCGGCAGCTGGGCCTGCTCGGCGGCCCGCAGCCGGGAGGAGACCTCCCAGCAGCGCTTGCACGCCTCCATCAGGGCGGGAAAGTCCCGGTCGGGCACCACCTCGCGGATTCCCGCGCGCATCGCCTGGGCGAGCGTGTTGACCTCCAGGGCGGTGCGCACCAGCACGACCCCGAGCGAGGGGCGGGTGAAGCGGCGGGCCGCGGCGAAGCTCAGCACCGCCTCCAGCGGCGCGCCGGGCCCGAACACCACGATCAGCTCGTCGGGGTCGGCCGCCAGCATCTGCTCCAGCGTCTTCAGATCCGCGACGGTGCGGCCGTGCTCGCGGAAGCCGGCGACCAGCCGCCGTGCGGTGCTCCCGTCGGGTTCGCAGACGATCGGCATCACACCCCCCGGCTTTATTTGAAGACCTTGAAGCTGCTGACCCCGGACCCGCTCTCCGACAGCTCCGAGGATCCGCCCTCCAGCCCGAGGTAAAGGCGCCCGCCGCCCGTCCCGGAGACGCTCCAGACCAGCTTTTCGGCCTGCCGCTGGGTGACGGCCAAGGTGACCAGGCTGGAACCTTCGGTCTTGGCCGCCGACTTGTCCTTGGGAGCCGGACCGATCCACAGCACGTCGATGCCGGACATCAGCAGCCTGGTCTCGGTCAGCTCTCCCCGGGGCCGGCCGTTCGAGTCGAGGATCCTGCGGGTCAGGAAGACCGCCACCTTGGAGCCGGGCACCACGTGCCCGGCCACCCGCTGCGGGTCGGTCAGCTCCACCGTCAGCGCGATCTTGCCTTCTGGGACGGTGAAGGTCTGGCTGGAGCCGCGCGGCACCAGCAGCGGCTTGCGGATCAGCTCGCCGGGCCGGACGGGCGATCCGGTCACCATGTCGCTGTCGACGTCCTCGATCCGGCTCAGCACGTCGTCGGGCACGCTGGAGGCCGGGAACTTCCGGGTCACCGCGTACCCGTCGGCCACCAGACGGGTGATCGCGGTACCCGCCGGAATCGCCTTGGCGGCCACCAGCACGTTCACCGCGCGCTGGCCGCGCAGCGCGCGCTCGTCGGCGCCGTGGACGTATCCGTACACCATCAGGCTGCCCAGCCCGGCCAGTGCCACGGCGACCACGATGGTGATCAGGCGGCGATTCACGGTGTCCCCATTCCTGCTGTCTGTTTCATCCGATCAGTTGGATGGCCTGCAGTCCGTAGCCGTCTCCCGGTCCCACGGCGCCGACCAGCGTGCCTTTGGTGAAAAAACCGATGAGGCACGGTTGCGGGGTTTCCGCGTCCGCCATGTCGCAGTCGCTTCCGGTGCTCCAGGAGTTCTGGAAGTCATGCGGGCCGAACCAGTAGCCGGTCGGCAGGAAATAGGCGAAGCCCACGATGTGGTAGGCGTTTCCCCCGCCGCTTTCGGCGGCCGGTTCGTAGACGGGAAGCACCAGCGGCTCACGGTTCTCGCTGAAGAGGGCGTCCAGCGTCAGCTCCCGGCCGTCCACCCGGCAGGCCGCCGCCCAGCCGGGGGTGATCTCACTGCCCGGCTGGGCGGTGCCGGCCTCCAGTTTCTGGAAGCAGTCGTCTCCGGAGGCGCCGAGCCAGGCGAAGACGGAGTCGTCCTCTGGCGGCGAGGATCCCTCCGCGGCGCACAGTCCCCGGTGAACCCCGGTCTCCCCGGCGGGATCGGGGGTGCCCGCCTTGATCTGCTCCAGCGGCACGAACGCGGGGGCGGGCGACCCTTCGAAGACGCATGAGTGGACGCCGAGCCTGAAGGCCCGGGGATGGGCCGACAACGCTCCCCAGGCGGCACGGGCACAGGCCATCGCCCTGGTGCCCTGGTAACTCTCGCCCAGCAGCGCGCTGCCGAAGGTCGCCGGCAGCAGTGTGCTGCCGTCCTCGGTCTCGGTGCTCGTCCGGATCTCCACGAAGTTCCCGCTGCTCGGCCTGGGGCCGACGCACCGGGTGAGCTGGGTGTCGTCGTAGGGGCAGGTCATCGGCGTCACTCCGGCGACGCGGAGGCAGCGCAACGTCGTCTGGGCGGCTCCGTCCCTGGCGTTGGCCCGGGCCGCCGCGGCGGCCGCGCTCAGCAGGTCGCTCGGGTCGCACCGCTCGTCTTGGGCGCATCCGCGCGCCGCGGCCAGGGCGGCGGAGTCGGCGCCGTTCTGCAGTTCTTCGCGCTCGATGTAGAGCCGGCCGATGTCCACGACCAAAGCCAGCATTCCGACCACGATGAGACTGCTCAGCAGCAGGGCGAAGAGGGTGGTCACGGCCCCTTCGTCCCGCTGCGGCGGCGGGATCCGGCCCGGCACGGGGAGTTTCAGCTGGGGCACTGCATGACCGCCTGTCCGGTCAGTTCCCGGGAAAAGAGCGTCCCCTCGAAGCGGTAGGTGGCGGTGGCCCTGGCCACCGTGGCCGTCCCGGTGCAGGGCTGGATCCACTCCGGGCTGGCCACGGTCAGCCCGCCCAGCGCGGTCGTCATGATGTCGGCCGCCGCCGTCTTGGGGTCGGCGGGCGGCTGGGTCAGCACCGCGGTCCGCACGCCCTGCCGGACGGCCTCGTTGATCCGCAACTGCGCGTTGAAGGCCCGGCCGAAGTCGATGATCATGAAGATGAGCATCAGCATGATCGGCAGGAGGAACGCCATCTCCACGGTGACGGCGCCCCGGTCGGTCCGGGCGGGCGCCGCCTGTACCGCTCGGCGCGGGGCTTCGCGCACCGGGTACCGGATCGACATGGTCGTTTCGTCCTCAACAGATCAGCCGCGACGAGGGAACCAGCGGCCGCGGGGCGGGGCGGCGCAGGCCGTCCCGCCCCGCGGCCGGCGGCCCGGAGTCAGGAGCGGGCGTTGTTGAGGGCGTCGGCCGCGGCCTGGAAGGCGTTCTGAACGGCGTCCCGGAGCGGCCCGAAGGCGACGGCGGCGATGGTGACCGCGAGCGCGACCATCAGCCCGTACTCGACGGCCGTCACCCCCTCCTCGCCGCGGTCGCGCAGCCGTGAACCGCTCAGCCGGGAAAAGTCCAGCGTCTGGATGCGCGCGGCAAGCGCCGTTATCATTCTGTTAAACACGGGTATAGCCCCCTCCGAGCTGGGAACGGTCCGATCCGGCCCCCGCACCGGCCGGGCGGCGACGTTCGCCTGCGCCGATCAGAGTGATGAGCGCGGCGACCGCGCGTTAAGCCGCCTTTCGGGTCGAAAAAACTGGCCGCCCGGGTGACATGTCATCCGTTCGGACGACATGCGGCCCAAGAAGCGCATGTCGAGCGGCATGATCGCTTTGCAGGGCTGTCAGAACGGATGGTGACTTTGAGTCTCCTTTTGCCTTACTTCTGCGGATAGAACCCTGTTGCCAGTGGTAAACCTGGGCTTGCTGTGATCCGTCACACTTGTCAGAGTCTCGCTCTCCGAGCGATCGGGAAGTGATCGCGAGTCTGCAGGCCGGATTCCAGCCCGATCGCACCCTGGGAGGTCCCGATGGGCATTCGGGTCGTGGTCGTCGACGCCCATACGCTCAGCCGCCATGGCCTGGCGCAGCTCGCCGAACGCGAGCCGGACATCGACTTCGCCGGAGGGGCGGGGACCCTGGCGCAGGCCGCCGCGCGGGTCGCCGCCTGCTCGCCGGACGTGGTCGTGGTGTCCACCAGGCTGCCGGACGGGGACGGGCTGGACCTGGTCCGCACGCTGCGCACCCGCGACCGGGAACTGGGCGCGGTGGTGCTGGGGCCGCCCGAGGACGACGAGGCGCTGTTTCGCGCCATGGAGGCCGAGGCGTCGGCCTACGTGACCACCTCCGCCCCGGCCGCCGAGGTCGTGGCGGCCATCCGGCACGCCGCGGTCGCCCCCGGTTCCTTCACCTCCGCCGGCCTGGCCCAGGCCCTGGCCCGCCGCCGCACCGGCGAACTGCTGAGCCCGCGCGAACGCCAGGTGCTGGCCCTGCTGATGGAGGGCCGCTCCATCGCCGCGATCGCCGACAGCATGCACCTGAGCCATTCGACGGCCAAGACCTATGCGGCCCGCCTGTATGAGAAGCTCGGCGCCGCCAACCGCACCCAGGCGGTGATGACCGCCCTGCGCCTCGGCCTGATCAAACAGGACTCCCTGGTCCCCCCGCCCCGGCTGCCGGAGACCGCCCGCTTCCGCTGAGGTCCTGCGGATCCGCGGCGCGAGGGGGCCTTGACCTCCTGCGCCGCTCAGTGAACCTTTTCAGCACGACGTTCCCGCAGGCGGGGCCTCGGGGTCAGGGATGATGCCGTGACCGGCAATGTCATGACCCCGGATACCGCTCTGACTCCCGTATTCGGTGCCCGGGACCACGTGTTGAACAAGGTTCAGTGCTGCTGAGGCGATCTGCCGCGGCGCAGTACCGGGCGTCTTGTCCTCTGTGCTGCAAAGAGCGCGATTCCCAGCGGCCCGGAGCGTCCGTTCCCGCCACGCCCGTCTTGGAAAGGCCTCCTGAATGAGGAGGCCGGTGCTCGGGCGCCGCGGTTTTCCGCCGCCTGGTTTTGAGCGTCGCCGGGGGACGCCCGGTGCCCTGCCGATGCCGGGCCCGTCCGGTCGGGGCGGTCAGGCATTGCTTACCGAGGTCGGGCAGACTAGGGGGCGCCGAACGCGGTTCTGTCGAGCCGCCGGCACAGTGCCCAACGGTGTGAAAGGGGTCGTGGATGAGCGAGTCGAAGCAGGGGCCGTTGACGGGCATCCGGGTGATCGAGCTGGCCGGGATCGGACCGGGGCCCTTTGCGGCCATGCTGCTGGCCGACCTGGGAGCCGAGGTGATCCGGGTGGACCGGGCCTCGGCGGTGAGCGGGGCCGGGCAGGCGACCACCGACTTCACCAACCGCGGCAAGCGCTCCATCGCCGTCGACCTCAAGAGCGAAAAGGGCAAGCAGGTCGTGCTGCGCCTGGTGGAGAAGGCCGACGTGCTGCTGGAGGGCTTCCGGCCGGGCGTGACCGAGCGGCTGGGGCTGGGCCCCGACGACTGCCTGGCCGTCAACCCCAAGCTGGTGTACGGGCGGATGACCGGCTGGGGGCAGCACGGGCGGCTGTCGCAGAGCGCCGGGCACGACATCGGCTACATCGCCATCACCGGGGCGCTGCACGCCATCGGCCGGGCCGGCGGGCCGCCGCAGGTGCCGATGAACCTGCTGGGCGACTTCGCCGGCGGCAGCATGTACCTGGTGGTGGGGGTGCTGGCGGCGCTGCTGGAGGCCCGCATCAGCGGACGCGGCCAGGTGGTGGACGCGGCGATCGTGGACGGCACCGCGCACCTGACCACCTTCATCCACGCCTTCCTGGCCGGCGGGATGTGGACCGACGAGCGCGGGGTGAACATGCTCGACACCGGCGCCCCCTGGTACGACGTGTATGAGACCGCCGACGGCAAGTACGTGGCCGTCGGCGCGATCGAGCCGCAGTTCTACGCCGAGTTCCTGCGGCGGCTGGGCATCGAGGACGCCGACGAGCTGCCCGCCCAGCACGACCGGGCCGGCTGGCCGGTGCTGCGCAAGCGGTTCGCCGAGGCGTTCAAGACCAAGACCCGCGACGAGTGGGCCGAGATCTTCCTGCCCGGCGACGCCTGCGTGGCGCCGGTGCTGTCGCTGAAGGAGGCGGCCGAGCACCCCTACAACACCGAGCGCGAGGTCTTCGTCGAGCGGGACGGGCACCTGCAGCCGGCGCCCGCGCCGCGCTTCTCCCGCACCCCGGGCGCCATCTCCGGCTCGCCCGCCCTGCCCGGCCAGCACACCCGCCAGGTGCTGGAGGAGTTCGGCTTCACCGACGTGGACGAGCTGCTGGCCGAAGGGGCCGTCGCCCAGGGCTGACCGCCCCGGCAGGAGCGGCTCTCCGCCGGGCGCCCGCGTCCGCCCCGCGGGCCCGGCGGGACGCCCCCAAGGAGCCGGGCGGGCCTTCCGGCTGGGCTTTTGGACCAAGTGCCGGGGGCGTGGAATGGGCGGGCGGACAACCCGCGCCCCCGGGCCTCGGCGCGGCCCGGGGCATGCGGCACACTCTGGAAATCGCTGATCGGTTCTGGAGGTCGCCGTATGCGTGAGGTCGTGATCTGCTCGCCCGTCCGCACCCCCGTCGGCAGGTTCGGCGGGGCGCTTCGGGACGTCCCGCCGCAGCGGCTGGCCGCCACGGTCATCGCCGAGCTGCTCAAGCGCACCGGCGCCGACCGGATCGACGAGGTGATCCTCGGCCAGTGCTACCCCAACGGGGAGGCCCCCGCCATCGGCCGGGTGGCGGCCCTGGACGCCGGGCTGCCGGTGGAGGTCCCCGGCAGCCAGATCGACCGGCGCTGCGGCTCGGGCCTGCAGGCGGTCATCAACGCCGTGCTCATGGTGCAGTCGGGGGCCTGCCAGACCGTCATCGCCGGCGGTGTGGAGAGCATGAGCCAGGTGGAGTACTACGCCACCGGGCTGCGCTGGGGCCGCCCCGGCGCGGAGATCAAGCTGATGGACCGGCTGGACCGGGCGCGCGTCACCCCCGGCGGCGAGCACCACCCGGTGCCCGGCGGGATGCTGGAGACCGCCGAGAACGTCCGGGCCAAATACGGCATTCCCCGCGCCGAGCAGGACGAGCTGGCGCTGCGCTCCCACCAGCGGGCGGTGGCCGCCCAGCGGGAGGGACGCTTCGATGCGGAGATCGTCCCGGTGGAGGTGCCCGGCCGCAAGGAGACCGTCGTGGTGGACCGCGACGAGCACCCGCGCGCCGACACCACCCTGGAGAAGCTGGCCGCGCTGCGCCCGGTGCGGGCCGCGGTGGACCCCGGGGCCACGGTCACCGCGGGCAACGCCAGCGGCCAGAACGACGGCGCCGCGGTCTGCCTGGTGACCACCCGCCAGGAGGCCGACCGGCTCGGGCTGACCGTGCGCGCCCGCCTGGTGTCGTGGGCGGTGGCCGGGGTGCCGCCGGAGCTGATGGGGCTGGGGCCGGTGCCGGCCACCGCGCGCGCCCTGGAGCAGGCCGGCCTGACCCTGGCGGACATGGACCTGATCGAGCTGAACGAGGCGTTCGCCGCCCAGGTGCTCGGCGTCACCCGCGAGTGGGGGTTCGGCGCGGGCGACTTCGAGCGGCTCAACGTCAACGGTTCGGGCATCTCGCTGGGCCACCCGGTGGGCGCCACCGGCTGCCGCATCCTGGCCACCCTCATGTATGAGATGGAGCGCCGCCAGGCCCGCTACGGCCTGGAGACGATGTGCATCGGCGGCGGGCAGGGCCTGGCCGCGGTGTTCGAGCGCGTGCCCGCCTGAGCCCGCCCTTTCCGGGACGCCTTTTGAGGACGGGGTGATTCCCGCAAGGCGTCCGGATGGCGCGAAGACGGTGGCGTGCCACCCGGGTGATGTGCAAGGGCGGCGGGCGTTTCGGCCCGCCGCCCGGCCGTATCCGGGCAGGGAGCTTTCGGTGCGGGTGGAGAGAAGCAATTGTCAGCCGGGTGACAAGTGCCCGCCGGTTTTGGCTCCGATGCTGACAAGACAGCCGTTCCCGCGATTGTAATAACTTACTTATTGAGTATTTCGGCGCTGCTCTAACCAACCCCACGGCTCCTTTCCGCGGGCGGACCACCGCCCCTTCCACCCCCGGCCCGTAAAGGAGAACGAATGCGCCGCCGCAGAATGCGCGCCTGGAGCGCCCTGGCCGCCTCGGCCGTCACCGCCGCCGCGATGCTCCTGGCGGCGCCCGGCACCGCCCACGCCGACACCTCCCCGCCCGGCGCCAACGACTGGACCTGCAAGCCCACCCCGCAGCGGCCCCGCCCCGTGGTGCTGGTCCACGGAACGTTCGAGAACATGGCGTTCAACTGGCAGTGGCTGTCGCCGGTGCTCAAACGCCACGGCTACTGCGTCTTCGCCCTCAACTACGGCGGCAAGACCCCCGAGTCCCCCATCCAGGGGACCGAGGACATCCCCACCTCCGCCGGGCAGCTGGCCGCCTTCGTCGACGCCGTGCTGAAAGCCACCGGGGCCGCCGAGGTCGACATCATCGGGCACTCCCAGGGCGGCATGATGCCCCGCTACTACGTGCGCTTTCTGGGCGGCGCCGACAAGGTCCACCACCTGATCGGGCTGGCGCCGTCCAACTACGGCACCACCTTCTGGGGCCTGGTCGTCGAAGGCGGCCTGATGCGGCTGACCGAGCTGGCGGTGCGGCTGGCACCGGCCGTCGGCCAGCAGATCGAGGGTTCACAGTTCCTGCGCAAGCTCAACGACGGCGGCGACACCGTGCCCGGCGTCGTCTACACCGTCATCGCCAGCAGGTACGACGAGGTGGTGACCCCCTACACCAACTCCTTCCTCAAGGACGGGCGGGCCCGCAACCTCACCATCCAGGACCTGTGCCCGCTCAACCCCGTCGAGCACCTGGCCATCATCTGGGACAAGCCCACCCAGCTGGTCATCCTCAACACGCTGGCCGGGCTGGATCCCCGCACCCCTGTGGAGTGCGCCTTCCCCAGGCCGTGACTTCGAGCAGGCCCCGGGGCTCGCCTCCGGCCCCGGGGCTCGTCACCCTCCCGGCCCGTCGGCGGGCCTTGGCGTGATTTCCGCGGGCGGCAGGCCGGGGGATGCGGCCGTGAGCACCGGCGGGCCTCCCGCGGGCGCACGCCGTAAAGAACTCACCGGCCGTGCTTAGAACTGCGGCATCACCGGTCGCCCATGCGGCGCCGGCGGGATCGGCCGGATCGTCGCCGTGGCCCGTGCGTTCCCCTCGGCTCGCCGTTTCGGCTTTGCAGCGACGCGCCCCGTCCGGCCGCTTTCGGACGGGACCGAGTATCGTCCGCATTCCCCCGGAACATCGGGTTGCAGGTCGCTTTGCGGCAAACCGGCGGCGAAGGAGCGTGAGCGTGGCAGAAGTCCAGGTCACCGCGCCGATGCACGGCACGGTCGAGAGCGTGGAGGCGAAAGAGGGGCAGGCCGTGGCGGCGGGCGGCCCGCTGGTGGTGCTGGAGGCGATGAAGATGCAGCACGTCGTCGAGGCGCCCACCGCCGGGATCGTGCGCCGGCTGCCGGTCGCGCCCGGCGACACCGTCGCCGAGGGCGACCCGGTCGCCTACCTGGAGCCCGCCGCCGTCGAGGAGCAGGCGCCCGCCGCCGAGGACGGGCGGCCGGACGGCACGGCGGAGGAGGAGATCAGGGAGGACCTCGCCGAGGTGATCCGGCGGCACGAGATCGGCCTGGACGCCGCCCGGCCCCAGGCCGTGGCCCGCCGGCGCGCCACCGGCCGGCGCACCGCCCGCGAGAACATCGCCGACCTGTGCGATCCGGGCACCTTCACCGAGTACGGCGCGCTGGTCATCGCCGCGCAGCGGCGCCGCCGCCCCGTCGAAGAGCTGATCGAGCGCACCCCCGCCGACGGCCTGGTGGCCGGGATCGGCGAGATCAACGGCCGCCAGGCGGTGGTCATGTCGTATGACTACATGGTCCTGGCCGGCACCCAGGGGGCGATGAACCATCTCAAAAAAGACCGCATGTTCGAGCTGGCGGCCCGGCGGCGCCTGCCGGTGGTGCTGTTCGCCGAGGGCGGCGGCGGACGGCCGGGCGACACCGACACCCCCACCGTCTCCGGCCTGGACACCATGGCCTTCCACCTGTTCGCCCGGCTCAGCGGGCAGGTGCCGCTGGTGGGCATCGCCGCCGGGCGCTGCTTCGCCGGCAACGCCGCCCTGCTGGGCTGCTGCGATGTGGTCATCGCCACCGCCGACGCCAACATCGGCATGGGCGGCCCGGCGATGATCGAAGGCGGCGGGCTCGGCAGCTACACCCCCGAGCAGATCGGCCCGATCTCGGTGCAGGTCCCCAACGGGGTGGTGGACCTGCCGGTCGCCGACGAGGCCGAGGCGGTCGCGGTGGCCCGCCGCTACCTGTCCTACTTCCAGGGCCCGGCACCGCAGTGGGACGCGCCGGACCAGCGGCGGCTGCGGTCCCTGATCCCGCAGGACCGCCGCCGCGTCTACGACGTGCGGGCGGTGATCGAAACCCTCGCCGACACCGGCTCGGTGCTGGAGCTGCGCAAAGGGTTCGGCGCCGGGATCATCACCGCGCTGGTGCGCATCGAGGGCCGCCCCTACGGGCTGATCGCCAACAACCCCGCCCACCTGGGCGGCGCCATCGACCGGGACGCCGCCGACAAGGCCGCCCGCTTCCTGCAGCTGTGCGACGCCCACGGCCTGCCGGTGGTGTCGTTGTGCGACACCCCCGGCTTCATGGTCGGCCCGGACGCCGAGCAGACCGCCACCGTGCGGCATTTCTCCCGCCTGTTCGTGACCGGCGCGCACCTGCGGGTGCCGATCTGCATGGTGATCTTGCGCAAGGCCTATGGGCTGGGCGCCCAGGCGATGGCCGGCGGCAGCCTGCGGGTGCCGCTGGCCACGGTGGCCTGGCCGACCGGGGAACTGGGCGGCATGGGGTTGGAAGGGGCGGTCCGGCTGGGGTTCCGCCGGGAACTTGAGGCGATCGCCGACCCGGCCGAGCGGCAGGCGACCTTCGATGCGCTGGTGGCGGCCGCCTACGAGCAGGGCAAGGCGCTGAACGCGGCCACCGTCTTCGAAATCGACGACGTGATCGACCCGGCCGACACCCGGCGCTGGATCACCACAGCCCTGCGCGACGTCCCCCTGGAGTCCGCCCGCCGCGCCTTCATCGACACCTGGTGACGCATCCCCGCGGCGCGGAACCGCCACGGCACCGGAATGAGGAAACGGGTGTCAGCGCCGTCTGCCGGGGTAGTGGCCCTCTGCACCGCCTCTCCCGGCGCACCGGAAGGTGCGTGAGACGGGCCCGCTGAGATCGACCACCGGGCTGATTCCCAGGGCCGCCGCGAACGCGGCGGCCCTGGCCGGTCTACGCCTGCCAGAACTTTGCAGCCGTCTTCCGGCCGGCCGGGCCCATCGACCGCGGTGGGCGTCTTCGGCAGGAGGCACGGCCGGTGGCGCCTGGCTGCCGCGTGCGCCGTCGCCGGTCGCGGACACGAACCCGCCGGGACGCCTGGGCCGCCGCACCTGCGAACCGCTCTTCTCCGAACGCGTTTCGTGCTCGGACCGGCCGGGCCGTCCGGAGCGGAATAGGCGGTCTTGTATGGCAAAGGGCGGAACCTTCACAAGAGCGCAAGAAGTCTTATCTGCGAAAGTTGCTGGTAGTGGCGTTGTCCGGCCCGGTAGCGTTGCGCCGCGGCCGGCGATGATCGCCGCCGGTCCGGCGGCCCGTTGGAGGTTTCCGTGTACCACCCGCCCCCCGCTCCGCCTCCCGGTTTTCCGCCACCGGGTTTCCCGCCTCCGCCGGGACCCGTGCTGCCGCCCGTGCCGCCACGGCGCAGATGGCCGGGCAGGCTCATGTCGCTCTTCGTCATCCTGGTCGTCGCCATCGTCATCGTGTCCGTGGTGGCGCTGGTCAAGGCGGTGAGCGGTGGCGGGTGCGGCACCGGTGGGATCACGCTGAACCTGGTCACCTCCCCGGAGAAGGCGGGGATCGTCCGCCGGGCGGCTGAGGACTACTCCGGCCGCGAGGTGGACGGCCGGTGCGTGCACGTCGCCGTCCAGGTCAAGTCCTCCGGCGAGGCGATGAGCGCGCTGGCGCGCGGCTGGGACGCCCAGACCGACGGGCCGGTGCCGGATGTGTGGTCACCGGCCGGCTCCGGCTGGGTCACCCTGCTGCGGCACCGGCTCGCCCAGTCCGAACGCCGCCTGGATCTGCTGCCGGAGCAGAGCCAGGGGATCGCCGCGGCGCCCCTGGTGATCGCCATGCCCAAGCCGATGGCGCAGGCCCTGGGCTGGCCGGACCGGGAACTGGGCTGGTCGGACCTGCTGAAGCTGGCGCGCGACCGGCGGGGCTGGGGCGCGGTCGGGCACCCGGAGTGGGGAGAGTTCCGCATGGGCAAGACCAACCCCGGCTTCTCCACCTCCGGGCTGAACGCCACGGTCGGGGCCTACTACGCCGCCGCGGGCAAAACCAGCGGCCTGACCGCCGCCGACCTGCGGCGCGCCGGCGTCCAGGCGGCCGTGCGGACCCTGGAGAACTCCGTCGTCCACTACGGCGACACCACGCTGACCTTCCTGGAAGGGCTGCAGCGCGCCGACGACGCCGGCGCCGGGCTGTCGTATGTGTCGGCCGTGGCGGTGGAGGAGATGTCGGTCCACTACTACAACCAGGGCAACCCCACCGGGGACCCGGCCCAGGCCGGCAAACATCCCAAGCCGAAGACGCCGCTGGTGGCCATCTACCCCAAGGAAGGAACGCTGGTCTCCGACCACCCCTATGTCATCTTGCGCACCATCGCCCCCGGCAAGCGCCGCGCCGCCGAGGATTTCCTGTCCTACCTGCGCGGTGAGCGGGTGCAGCGGGCCTTCCGCGCCGACGGCTTCCGCGGCTTCGACAACCGGCCCGGCGAGGTGATCAAGGAGGCCGACGGGCTGCTGCCGGACCGGCCGCGCAAGACGCTCGCCCCGCCGGACCCCGAGGTGCTGGACGGGGTGCTGCGCAGCTGGGAGTCGTTGCGCAAGCGGGCCAACGTGCTGTTCCTGGTGGATGTGTCCGGCTCGATGGCCGAACCGCTGCCGGGCACCGGCCGCACCAGGATGCAGCAGGCCCAGCGCGCGCTCCGGCAGGCCGTCGACGACTTCGTCGCAGTGGACCGCGTGGGACTGTGGGAGTTCTCCACCGATCTGGGCGGCGGCCGCGACTACCGCCCGCTCGTCCCGATCAGGCCGATGAGCACCCCCGGGCACCGGGAGCGGCTGCGCGAGCAGATCGCCGCACTGCGCCCGCGCGGCGACACCGGGCTGTACGACAGCACGCTGGCGGCCTTCCGGCACGTGCGGGCCGTCCGCCAGGACGGGGCGATCAACTCGGTGGTGGTGCTCACCGACGGCCGCAACGACGACCCCGGCGGCGGGCTGTCGCTGGAGGAACTGCTGAAGGAGCTGGACGGCGCCGACGGAGTGCGGATCTTCACCATCGCCTACGGCGCCGGAGCCGACGGCGGGGCGCTGAAGAAGATCTCCGAGGCCACCGACGCCGCCGCCTACGACTCCCGCGACCCGGCCACCTTGGACAAGGTGCTGACCCAGGTGGTCTCCAACTTCTGAGCGGCGGCGCTCAGCGGGCCACCCGGCGGCCGGGTGGCCCGCGCGGCCGGGGATTGGCTACCTTCCGGCGCGGAGGTACCGGGAATGCCGAAGTTCTCGATGGTCCTGGGCGGCTATGACCCGCGGCAGGTGGACGAGATGGTGGCCAAGCTGGAGGGCACACTGGGCCGTGCCCCCCTGCAAGGGCCGCCGGTCACCCTCAAGCTGCTGGAGTGGACCAGCTTCAGCGTCGCGCTGCGCGGCTACGACCGGTTCGAGGTGGACGGGGCGATGCGCCGCTACCGCCGGGAACTGGCCGCGCTGGAGGGCGTGGAACTGACCGACGACGAGCCGGACGGCGGGCTGAGCCTGGTGCTCGGCGAGCCCGAACCCGAGCCGGAGCACAGGACCGGGCCCGAGCTCCAGCGGCTGCACCTGCCGCTGGAGCTGCGCGAGGAGATCCGCCGCGAGCACGGCCTGGCGGTGCGCTGGCGCGGCTATGACCGCCACCAGGTCGAGCAGTTCGTGGTGCGGATATGGGGCCGCCTGGGCCGCTACTCCCTGCGCGCCTACCGCATCGAGCCCGAGCCGCTGGAGGACCGGGAGCTGGACGAGGCCGCCTTCGACATCGTGCTGCGCGGCTACGACATGGCCGCGGTCCACCGCATGCTGGCCGATTACCGGCGGCGGCTGACCGGGCGCTGACCGCCGGCGGGATCAGTCCTCTGCCTTCTTGAGCTCCTTCTTCTTGCGGCGCTTGACCGTCACGCCGCCCCAGAAGGAGAAGCCGCCGACCACCACCTTGGGCGCCCCGGGCGCGCCCGGCCCGGTGGCCTTGTCGTCGAAGGCGCCCATGATGCCCAGCCCCCGCACGGTGACCTCCAGGTCCTCGGGGACGATGACGTCGATGCCACCCATGATGGCAAAGGCGTTGATCCGCAGTTCCGGCTCGCTGAAGCGGGCCTCGGTCAGGTCGATCGTCCCGCCGCCCCAGAAGGCGAACCCGGTGAAGCGGCGCGGCGCCGTCCAGGGCCCCCGCCGCTTGAACTCGCTCATGATCGCGATACCGGTCCGGGAGGTGGGCTCGCCACCGGTGATGCGCTGGCCGGGCGGCACGGGGCCGAAGGCGGGCACGGCGCCGCCCGGCAAGTCGCGGGTGAGCGCTTCCAGCTCCCCATAGGTACGGGCGGTGTAGGCGGCGGTCAGCCGCTCCTCCAGTTCCTCGAGGTTGATCCGGCCGTCACCGGCGGCCTCGCGCAGCCTCTGGGCCACCTGCTCGCGATCGGCGTCGGAGGCCCGCAGATCCCGCGGGTCGGCGGGGATCCGGCGGTCGGGAAGATCGGTCATGGCCCTACCGTAATTCGGGCGTGTCGCGGTTTCGAGTGCGGTGCGGTCACCGGCCGGCTCCGGACGGGCACCCCTTCCCCGGACGAGCGTGCGCCCCGGCGCCGGCGGGCGGCCCGTGCGCCCGCCGGAAAGGAGGACGCGCGTCCGGCGGCCCCGCGGGAAGCCGCCGGCGCACGCGGTCATCCGGGACGAGCGGGCTCAGGCGCCGCTGAAGTAACGGCGGGGGTTGCCCACCAGCATCTGCTCGATCTGGGCCTCACTGACCCCGGCGGCGCGCAGCGCGGGCAGCACGTCCCGGCCGATGTGCCCGTAGTGCCAGTTGGGGGCCATGCTGCGCAGCGACTCCGGGTCGGGGCCGAACCAGTCCATGTAACAGCTGGCGTCATGGCTGAGCACCATCCGGTCGGCGTACCCCCGCTCGCACAGCGCCGCGACGGTGGCCACGCGCTGCTCGGTGGGGTTGAACACATCCAGCCCGAAGCGGTCCATCCCCAAGATCGCGCCGGTGTCGGCCAGCTCCATCAGGTAGTCCAGGTCGTTGCTGTCGCCGGCGTGGCCGATGACGACCTTGGAGGGGTCCACGCCCTCCTTGCCGAGCAGCTCCAGCGCCGGCCGTCCGGTCTGCGCGGCGGCCGAGGTGTGCACGGTGATCGGCGCCCCGGTCTCCCGGTGGGCGGCGGCCACCGCGCGCAGGATGCGGGTGACGCCGGGGGTCAGGCCCTGGGCCTCCACGCAGCACTTGAGGAAGGCCGCCTTGACGCCGGTGTCGGCGATGCCCTCGGTCAGGTCGCGCACGAACATCTCCACCAGCGGCTCCGGGCCGCCCAGCAGCGTGTCCGGGCCGCGGTAGTGCAGCTGGAAGGGCAGCTGATCGTAGGAGTACAGGCCGGTGGCCACGATGATGTTCAGCTCCGGCACCTGCTCGGCGATGCGCTGGATGCGCGGGATGTAGCGGCCCAGCCCCCACACCGTCGGGTCGGCGATCGTGGAGACCCCCTGCGCGGCCAGGTCGCGCAGCTTGGCCACCGCGTCGGCGACCCGCTCCTCCTCGTCCCACCAGCCGCCGAGGCCGTAGTTGTGCACATGCTCGGTGGACAGGACGAACACATGCTCGTGCATGTACGTCCGGCCCAGTGCGGCGACGTCGACGGCGCCCCTGACGGTCTCCACGGTGGTCATGTCCGCCTCCTCGCGTACCGACTAGTCGGTACCTGGCAAACTTAGGGGGAGCGCAGGCGCAGTGGCAGGCTTTTCGGCACATCGAGCGAGCGGAGCTTTCCGGACCGGCGGCGGGAGGGCGGGGGCATGGCCGGTGACAGACGGCCCGCCGGCGCGCGGACGTCGCCGACGGAGCGGCGCATTCTGGCCGCCGCCGTGCACCTGTTCGCCGAGCACGGCTTCGACGGCACCTCCGTGCAGCAGATCGTGGAACGGGCCCAGATCACCAAGGGCGGCCTCTACCACTACTTCGGCTCCAAGCAGGACCTGCTGCAGGAGATCTACCAGTCGCTGATCAGCCGCCAGCTGCAGGACCTGGAGCGCATCCTGGCGGCCGGGCTGGACCCGCCCGCCACCGTGCGGGCGGTGATCGAGGCGCTGGTGATCTCCACCGCCGAGCACATCGACGAGGCCAAGGTCTTCGCCCGGGAGCTGAACCGCCTCGACCCGGCCCGCCTGGCCGCGGTGCGCGCCGAGCGGCGCCGCTACCACACCGCCTTCCGCGACCTCATCGAACGGGGCCAGCGCGAGGGGGTGTTCTCCCGCGTCGCCCCCGCCGACACCGTGACGCTGATCGTCTTCGGCATGGTCAACGAGATGCCCCGCTGGTACCGGGCCGACGGTCCCAAACCCGCCTCCCGTTTCGCCGCCGAGGTCGCCGACTTCGTCCTGACCGCCCTGCGGCCCCGCTGAGCGGGCCCGCCCGGCCGGGGAAACGGGCCGGGGCCCGCGGACGTGCTGCGAGCCCCGGCGCGAAGGGGATCCTCGGGCGGATCAGACGGTGGTGACGACCTGCTCGTAGTCCAGGCGCGGGTTGCGGTCGAACCAGGCGTTGGGGCCGGGCTTGCCGACGTTGACCACGGCGATGGCCCGGTGGCGGCCGTCGGGGAAGAACTCCGCAGACAGGCCGTCGGCGTCGAAACCGGTCATCGGGCCGGCCGCCAGCCCGGCGGCGCGGATGCCCACGATCAGGTAGCCCAGCTGGATGGCGGCGTTGAAACGGGCCGCACCGGCCCGGGCCTCGGGGTCGGCGAAGGCGTCCTTGGCGTTGGGGGCGTGCGGGAACACCGTCGGCAGGTGCTCGTGGAAGTCGTTGTCGGCGGCGACGATCAGCGTCAGCGGCGCGGTGGCGGTCTTGTCCCGGTTGCCCGGGGACAAGTGCTTGATCAGCCGCTCGCGGGCCTCCTTGCTGCGCACCGCCACCAGCCGCAGCGGCTGGGAGTTCATCGCGGTGGGCCCCCACTTCACCAGCTCGTAGATCGCCCGCACCTGCTCGTCGGTGACCGGTTCGTCGGTGAAGGCGTTGGCGGTGCGCGCCTGGCGGAACAGCAGGTCCTGGGCGAAGGGGTCCAGGGCCAGCTCCTGCGCGGCGGTGTCGTCCTGCACGGTGGGTGCCGTCATATCGCAAACCTTCTGGCTCTAGAGGTTCGGGATCGTCCTCACGAAACGAGTTGAAGTTTCAACTCATTCCGGCGCTCTGAGTAAGCTCGATCACACCTCGCGGGCCGGGGCGCGGACGCTACGACCAGGGCAGGGCGTGCACGCCCTGGCCGACGCCGACCGCCAAGGCGGCGACGCCCAAGAGCACCAGACCGGCGAAGACCGACCAGCGCCCGGCCTGATAGCCCACCGGGACCAGCGCGTTGCGCCGGCCCCGCACCGGCCAGGGGTCGCGCAGCGGGGCGGTGCCGGGCACCTCCTCGTCGATCTCCAGCGGCGGGACCGGCGCCCCCTTCCGGCCGGCAGAAGGCAGCCCGGTCACCCAGCCGAGCAGCCCGGCCACCTCGGCCGGGTCGGTGTCCAGGCCCGAGCCGAAGTAACGCACCCGCCCGGCCAGCTGGTCCAGCGCCCGGATCGCGTTGCCCAGCCCCGCCTCCTGCAGCCAGCGGCGCACCCGCTCGCCCGCCTCCCGCCCGGACAGGCCCTCCAGGCCGGCCAGCGAGCGGCCGACCATGGTGGTGCGCAGCAGGTCGATCTTGGTCAGCACCACCGCCACCCGCCGCTGCCGGCCCCGGTCCGGACGCGAACGCAGCTCGTTGAGCACCCGCTGCAGGGTGTCGGCCGGGTCCTCCTCCGACGACGGCGCCGCCTGCTCCACCGCGGCCCGCTCCTCCTCGCTCAACGCCCGCCGCACCACCGGCAGCGCGAACGGGTCCACCACGAACAGCAGCGCCTCGCCGTGGTCGAGATAGCGCAGCGACTCCACCTCCCCGGCCCCGGTGAAATGCTCGCCGGCCGGGTCGAACAGGTAGAGGATGCGGTGCCCGGCGCCGGGCAGCTCCACATCCACCATGGTGGCCAGCGGCAGCTCCGGGCCGGTCTTGGCCAGCCGCCCGCCGCGCTGGAACTCCCGCATCGCGCTCGCGTACGCCTGCGCGTGCCGCCGCTCGACGAAGGCCAGCGCGCCGTGCGCGGCGCGGGCCCGCGCGTGCAGCGCACGGATGGCCAGGAACATGAACGTCGTCTTGCCCGCCGCCGGCCCCCCGACGAACGGCAGCGGCTCCACCCGCACCCGCCCGATCCGCTCCGGCAGCCGCCCGTTGCAGTGCGGGCAGTAGGCGGTCAGCCGGTAGCGGCCCAGCGGGATCGTGGTGGGCAGCCGCGCCCCGCACCGGCACACGTGCCGGAAGGCCCCGGCGGTGCCGGGCACCAGCCGCCGGTGCCGCAGCCCGCAGCCGGGACACTCATACACCGGCAGCGCGATCTTCTCGTAGCAGAACGGGTGCGGGCAGGTCTGCAGGATCCGCCCATAGGCCATGAACGCCCGCTCCAGCAGGCCCAGCGTCGCCACGCACACCAGCCACCCGCCCAGCCCGACCACCGCGACCAGGCCGTAGCAGGCCGTCAGCGCGGCGCCGATGACCGTGGCCGGCAGCGCCGCCAGCGCGATCCCGGCCACCAGCGCCAGCCACACCGGGATGAGGAAGTAACCCCACAGGCCGCCCAGCAGCACCCGGGTGACCTTGACGATCGCGGTGCGGGCGGTCTGCCAGGCCCAGGGCACGACCACCCGCGTCATCGCCCACCAGTCCAGCCACACCTGGCCCAGCAGGTAGTGCCGGTAGGCCACCTCGGGCACCGGGACGGGCGAGGGCCCTTTGGCGGTGATGGGCGCCAGCGTCCGCCACGCCTGCAGGTAGACGAACCCCAGCACCACGGCCCCGGCGCTCAGCAGCGTCAGCGTGAACAGCACCGGGAAGATGACGATGAAGCCCAGCCACATGGCGCCCAGCCACAGGGCCACCAGCAGGAACGCGATGACGGCGGGCACCGCCTCAGCCCTCCTCGCCGCCGGCCAGCAGTCTGCGCAGCTCGGCGCGCAGCTCCGGCTCCTGGCGCAGGTGCGACTCCAGCTGCCGGGAGGCCATCCAGCCCCCGGCGGCCGAACGCGCCCACGCCTCCAGGCGGGGCTCGCTGACCCCGGCCCGCCGCAGCCGCAGGGCGATCTCGACCAGCTCGTTGCGCTGCCCGGGCCCGAAAGCCGGCCGCCCCCAGATCCGCCGTCCCCGCGGCTCCATCCACCGCCCGGCCAGCCGGGCGCGGACCGGGGCGGAGGCGGCGGCCAGCACCGCCGCCCGGAAGCGGGTGTCGCGGCGGGCCAGCCGCCGGGCCGCCCAGGTGAAGGCGGTCCGGCACAGCTGCGGGTCGGCCTGGCCGGCGGCCGCGTGCACCACCTCCAGTTCGGCGGCGGCGGTGTCCGGCTGCGCGGCGCCGACGGTCTTGGCGTAGGCGATCAGCACCGCGGCGTCGCGGGCGGCGCGCGCCTGCGGTTCGAAGGCCGCCAGCACCTGCCCGGCCACCCGCAGCAGCACCGGGTCCTCCAGCGCCAGCTCGCCGTCCACCGCCGCCTGCCGGAACGTCCGCGACGGCAGCGCCGCCAGCGCCGGGTAGCGGGGCACCAGCTCCTCGTAGGCGTCCAGCAGCGCGCCGCACTCGGCCGCCGACGCCGGCACCGCCCACACCTCGCGCAGCACCGCGTCCACCGCCGCCGACTGCGATGCGTCCAGCCGCAGCAGCGCGCCGGTCACATCCACCCGGCGGTCCCGGTGCCGGCGCCCCACCGACGCCAGCACCGCCAGCCCCACCTCGGGCGCCTGCGACCAGTCCCGGGCCTGCAGCAGGTCGCAGGCCCGGTCGGTGAGCAGGGCGGCGCGCCCGGCCGCATCGGCCTGCGCCAGCCCGGCGATCACGCCGTCGGTCAGCCGCTCCCGCCAGGGGGCGGGCACCGCCGTCAGCGCCTCGGCCAGGTCGCCGGCGCCGCGGCGGGCGCACCGGACGGCGGCGGCGCGCACCTCCTCGGCGGCCGGCGGGACGCCGGCCCGTACGGCCGCCGCCACCAGATGCCCCACCCTCGTCAGGTCGGCGGCCTGCCGCAGCGCCTGCGTCAGCTGCGGCTCCAGCCGTTCCAGCGCCTGGGCCGACAGTTCAAAGCGCGGCAGCCGGCCGGCCAGGCCGGGGTCCTGCAGCGCCAGCATCGCGCAGCGCTCGGCGCACCGGTCGGCGACCTGCGCCGCCTGCACCCGCCGCGCCCAGGTGTGCATCGCCAGCGCCAGGTCGAACCCCACCGCCGGCAGCGCCGGCACCAGCTCCGGCCACACCCACTCGGGGACGCGCCCGCCGTGGCGGGTCAGCAGCTCGGCGGCCGGCTTCTCCTCCTCGGGGGAGGGGGCGGTGCGGCCCCGGCACAGCGCCAGCAGCGCCGCCGCCCGCTCCAGCGCCGGCGCCAGCGCGGCCTTTTCCGCGCCGCCGTCTTCGCCGTCGAGCTGGACGGTGACCAGCTCACCGAGCGCGTCCAGCCCGGCGAAATCGGCCTCCCGCCAGCAGTCCGCCACGGTGCGCGCGAACCGGCTGCCGCCGTCTCCGGCGGCGGCCCGCCCGGCCTTCTCCTCCCGGGGCTCCTTTTCGTCCAGGAAGAACGCCGGGTCGTCGGGGCGGACGGCCGACCACACATCGGGCGTGGTGCCCACCACCCGGTGCGGCGTGCCGGCGGGGTCGGCGGTGAAGGTGGTGAACGACAGCCGGGCCGCCACCGCCGCCGGCAGCGAATACGACAGCACCGCGATCCAGTGCACGATCGGCTCGGCGTCCCGGCACACCAGCACCAGCCTGCCGTGCCCGCGGTCCAGCGCCGCCACCGCCGTGTCCACCAGCCGCACCAGCAGGGGGTAGGAGTTCTCCGCGGCCAGCCGTTCGGCGAGCGTCTCGGGGGAGACGCCCGAGCCGGGCGGCAGGTCCTCCAGCGGGGCCAGCTCGCCGTCGCCCGGCTGCTCGGCCCAGATCTCCGCCTGCCACAGCTCGATCGGCCGCAGCCCCTCCAGCTCCTCCGGCTCGGCCACCACCGCGTGCGCGAAGAAGTTGCCCTGCCGGCCCGAATAGTCCTGGCCCAGGTAGCGCGAGCGCACCAGCAGCGCCCGCCCGCCCACCCGGTCGTAGGACAGCGCCACCGGGAAACGCTCCAGCTCCTTGGGGGTCGGCGACAGCGGCGCATCCGGCGGCGGCCGGTAGGCCATGAACGGGGTCACCGCCGCCCGCACGCCCGGCGGCAGGCCGGGCGTTTCGGCCACGAACTGAAACCCCGAACGGCCCGTCGGGCCCTTGCGCGCCGAGGTGTAGTGCAGTTGCCAGGCCACCTGTCAGCTCCCGTTCCCGTTCGCCCGGCCGCGCGTGCCCTCCAGCATGCCGAACCGGTGCAGCAGCCACAGCAGCGGATCCTCCACCCGGTGCGGGCGGACCCCGCCGGCGCCCACCCGGCCGTCGCTGGGCATCCCGCCCAGCGCCGAGACCCCGAACAGCGCGTACTCGGCGTACTGCTGGCGCAGGTACACATCCAGCTGCCCGGCCTGCCACTGGTGCAGCAGCCCCCGCACCTGGGCGTCCACCGCCTCCCGGTCGTCCAGGTCCAGCGTCCCCGGCGACGGGCGGGTGCGGTGCAGCGCCGACTGCACCGCCAGCGCCGGGGCCAGCGCGTCGATCTTGGTCAGCGCCACCGCCACCGGCACCTTCAGCCGCTCGCCGGTCCGCAGCTCCCGCCGCTGCCGCAGCGCCTCGGTGACCCGGGCGATCACGTTGATCGGCTCGGCGTCGGGGTCGGGCGGCGTGGCCGGCAGCAGCGCGGCGGCCTCCTCCCGCAGCGCCGCCCGCGCCCCCGGCAGCTCCAGCGGGTCCACCAGGAAGATGATCGCGTCGGCCGCCTCCAGGTAGCGCAGGTGCAGATCGCGCACCTCCCGGCTGCGCAGGTCCTCCCCGGCGGTGTCGAACAGCACCAGCACCAGCGACTCGGTGCGCTCGCGGCCCAGCCGCAGCCTGCTCGGCAGCCGGCGGCGGGCCTGCCGGGTGCGGGTCAGCAGGTACACCAGCGGCTCGCGGGGCGCGGTCGCGGCGCTGGTGGTGGTGGGCAGCAGCCGCCGCTCCTCATACAGCGGCCGGGCGAAGTCCCGCTTGTAGCGGTCGATGGTGCGGTCGTCGCAGGCCACCAGGGAGGCGTCCAGCTCGGTGCCGACCCGGTTCATCAGCTCATGCAGCAGCACCGCGATATAGGTGCTCTTGCCGGCGTTCTTGGCGCCCACCAGCGCCACGATCCGGCCCGGGGTCTCGCAGTAGGCCGCCGGCAGCGGGTTGTGGCAGTGCGGGCACACCCGCCGCGTGCTGACGCGCCCGCAGGAGGGGCACTCGGCCCGGCTGCGCCGTCCCGGCGCGGTGAACACCGGCGGCAGCGACGCCCCGGCCGTCGAGCCGGTGTAGGCGGCCAGCCGCTCATCCAGCACCGGGTCGCAGCCCTGGCCCCGGCCCGCCCGGCCCATGCAGCGGAAGGCGATCTGCTGGCGGGGCACCTCGGCGAAGCAGTAGGGGCAGGTGATCGGGCGCATCCTCACCTCAGGGTCTGGCGGCTGCGGACCGGGGGGTCGATCAGTTCGATGGACTCATCGTCGGCGAAACAGCGAAGCCAGTATGGCCCCGATCCGCCGGGCGCCGGCACCGAAAGCTCACCGGGGACCGGCACCTGCTCCCAGGTCCCCAGCACCCGGCCGTCCTCGGGCCGCTGCGGCTCCACCTGGCCGTCCCGGTGCACCAGGGTCAGGCGCGCCACCTGCAGCGGGTGCGGCGCCGACAGCCGGACCGTCAGCGACCGCCGCCACGGCGGCCCCGAGCGCCGCAGGTCGTAGCGGACCCGCCGGCGGGCCGGCAGCGTGGTCTGCGCCGCCGGTCCCACCACCCGCGCGCCCTGCCGCATCCCGGCCGCCGCGACCGCCACCGTGACCGGCTGGTCCGCCGGCACCGGCAGGTGGATCCCGCCGCCGGACTCATAGGCGGCGCGGGTGACCGTCAGCCGTTCCTCGCGGGGGGCGGACGCGCCGACCCGGTAGGTCAGCTCCACCTCCGCCACCTCCTCGGGCCAGTCGAACCCGACGTGCACCCTCTCCCCGCGCCGCTCGGCCACCAGCGCGGCCGGCGGAGGCAGGTTGACGTGCCGGTGGCAGGCGCCGATCGCCGCCAGGTCCCCCGACACCGTGACCGCCAGCAGCCACCCGCCGCCGTCCGGGCGCAGCATCAGCCCCCGGGAGGTGGGCGCCGCCGGCACTCTGCGGCCCGCCTGCAGCGCTTTGGCCGCCGGCAGCAGCGTGCCCACCGGCCAGGGCGGCGGCGCCTCCAGCATCAGGATCTCTACGGTGCCGCCGGGCGGGTGGGGAAAGCACAGCAGGGTCCGCGCCGGGTCCGCCGGGTCGGTCTCCACCGTCCACTCGCGCACCGGCTCGGGCGGGGCGTTCGGGGTGACCGAGGCCGTCACCCCCGGCGTCATCGTCTCCCGGCCCTCGCCGTCCAGGTAGACGGCGGCGATCCGGTAGTGGCAGGGAACCCCGTTGGGCACCTGCTCGCGGAAGCCGTCGCGTTCGGCCGCGACCGGCCGGCCCTCCCGCAGCACCACGATCCGCGCGGCGCCCGGCGGGGCGATCCAGCGGCCGGTCACCACCCCGTCGCCGGCCACCAGCTCCAGCGACTGCACCTCCGGGCGCACCACGACCGGATCCGCGCAGGTGATCGGCGCGTCCGCGGCGCCGCGCCGGGCCACCACCCCGTAGTACAGCGGCACGTTGACCGGCGGGTCCGCGTCGAACGCCCCGGTGGCCTCTGCGACCGCGGCCACCGTCTCCCCGTCGCCGTCCCCGCCCGGCGGGCGGCCTTGGCATCGCACCACCCGGTAGGTGATCTCGCCCACCGCGGACGGGCTGGGCGCCCAGTCCAGCCGCACCCCCGTCCCCTCGGCGACCGCCCGCAGGCGCGGCACCGGACGGGGCGGCAGGCGCCGCTGGTGCTCGGCGGCGCCCGGCAGGTCGCGCACCAGCGCCAGCGCGTCGGCCAGCATCCGCCAGGCCCGGTCGGCGTCGGTCTCGGCGGTGGCCGCCTCCCGCAGCCGCACGGCCGCCGCCACCCGCTGCCGGGCCTCCTCGGCCAGCAGCTCGGCCTCCTCCGGCAGCTCGGAGCCGGCCAGTTTCTCGCCCAGCAGCGCCGCCGCGTACACCTCCCCGGCGTCCAGCAGCGCCCGCAGCCGCGCCGCCACGCCGCCGCCGGGGCCGTCCTCGCGCAGCACCGCGAACACCAGGCGGCGCGCATCGGCCGGCTCGATCCCCAGGTCCTGCACCGCGTGCCGCAGCAGGGCGCCCTGGGAGGCCCGCTGGCGGTGCCGTTCCCGCAGCCGCTCGGTCAGGTCGTAGCAGATCAGCGCGTCCGGTGGGGCCTCCCGCAGCGCCACCAGCACCGTGCCGGCGTGGGTGCTGCTGCTGTCGCGGGCGCGCCGCGCCCACTGCTCGGCCGCCTGCTGCACGGCCTGCGCCAGCGCCTGCGGGCCGGGCGGCACGCCGGGGGCGGCGAACCCCTCCAGCACCCGCATCGGCCCGCCCAGCGCGTCCCCGAACAGGAACTCGGCCAGATGCCGGTGGCCCAGCACATCCAGCGACTCGCGCACCTTGCGGTAGCCGGCGTACGGCGGGGAGGCCGGCAGCCGGTCCGGGTCGCGGATCTCGATCCGTTCGACCTTGGCCACCGACTCCAGTTCACCGGGGGCGATGCCGGCCGCCCGCGCCAGCTCCTCCACCTCGGCCGGGGTGACCATCCGCACCTCGCCGGCCGCGTCGGTCAGGCGGGCGCGGGCGTCGGCCAGCCGCTGCGCGCTGCGTTCCCGGCTGCCGCGCAGCCGCTCGGCCAGCGGGCGCACATCGCCCCGCTCGGCGGCGGCGAACAGCGGCGCCAGCTGCCGGTGCTCGGCCTCCAGCCGGTCGATCAGCTTGCGGTACTTCAGCTGCCCCCGGGCGCGCCGCCAGCACTGGCGCACCAGCCGGACCTGCTCGGCGACCTGGGCGGGCACCAGCGGCTCGCGCAGCCGGTAGCGCACCCGCAGGTCCTCCGGGGGCTGATCGCCCGCCTCCCGCGCGGGCTCCAGCACCTCCCGCTTGTAGTCGTCGTCAAACCCCATGAAACGCGGTCACCGTCAGCTGACCTGGACGCGGGACAGGGCGGCGCGCGAGCGCTCGACCTCCTCTTCGGACATGCCGCCCACGTCCACCTTCAGCTCCAGCTTCTCGCCGGTCTCCTTCTCCACGGCCGTCACGTGCAGCAGGCCGGAGGTGTCCAGCTCGAAGGTGACCTCCACCGGCCAGCCGGCCCGCTTGCCCGGCGGGATCTTGATGACGCCGGTGGCGATCTCGTTGTTGTCGGCCGGCTCGGGGGACTCCACGCTGCCGGCCTGCTCCATCACCCGCACGTCGGCGGCGGTCTGGTTGTCGTAGACGGTGAAGAAGTCCTCGGTGTGCGAGGCCGGCAGCTCGTCGTTGGCGTGCACCAGGTGGGCGACCTGCTCGGCCTGGGTCTCGCGGTCCACCACCACGATGCCGAAGGCGTGCGAGGCGACGGTCTTGATCTGCCGTCCGGCGATCTGCCGCTGCTGCTCGGCCGACAGTCCCGCCTTGCTGGCCATCTCCTGGGCCTGCTCGGTGGCGCCCGAGCGCAGCAGCCGCCGGTAGGTCTCCTCGAAGGCGTACAGCGCCGCGCCCTTGGCCACCGCCAGGTCGGGGTCCTGCAGCCGGGGTTTGAGGCCGAGTTCGGCCTCCAGCCGCGCGGCCACCGCGGGCATCTTGGTGGAGCCGCCGACCAGCACCAGGTCGTCGTAGTCGGTGATGCCCTTGTCGGCGGCGGTGGCCAGGGTCCGCCCGGTGATCTCGATGGTGCGGTCCAGCAGGTCCTTGGTGATCTCCTCGAACTTCTCGCGGGTGATCTCGATGGCCGCGGCCCGCCCGTCGTGCATCACCCGCACCGTGTAGGAGGTGCGGGTGGTCAGCGCCTTCTTGGCGTCCTCGGCGTCGCGGCGCAGTTGCTGCTCGGTCTGCTTGTCGTCCAGCGGGTCGCCGGCGTCGGGGTGCTCTTCGCGGAACCGCTCGGCCAGGTACTCCACCAGCCGCGCGTCCCAGTCCGCACCGCCCAGCTCGTGGTCGCCGTCGGTGCAGATCACCTCGATGTTGCCGTCGCGCAACGCGATGACGGTGGTGTCGAAGGTGCCGCCGCCCAGGTCGTAGACCAAGATGGTGCGGTCCTGCTCGGGGTTGAGCACCCCGTAGTTGATGGCCGCGGCGATGGGCTCGGAGATGATGTCGATCACGTTGAGCCCGGCGATCCGGCCGGCCTTGCGGGTGGCGTCCCGCTCGGCGGCGCCGAAGTAGGCCGGCACCGTGATCACCACGTCCCGGGCGTCCTCACCGGTGGTGGTGCGCGCGTCGGTGGCCAGCTTGAGCAGGATGAACGCGCTCAGCTCCTCGGGGGTGTAGCCGAACTCGTGAATGGGGTAGGTGATGTCGCGCCCCATGTCGCGTTTGATGAGGCTGACCACCTTGTCGGGCTCCAGCACCGCGTTGTCCTTGGCGGTCGCGCCGACGATCACGTTGTCGCTGGTCTCGAAGTAGACCACCGAGGGGGTGGTGTCGGTGCCCTCGAGATTGCGCAGGACCGTGGGACGCCCCACCTCGTCGATGCAGGCTATGCACGAGTACGTGGTTCCCAGGTCGATCCCATAGACAGCCATGTCCTACTCACCTGTTGGTCGGTCGGATCGGGGATGCGGCGCGGAGTCGGCCGGGTCGTCGCGGTCCGGGGTGGGGGGACGCCCGATGCGGACTTCGGCCTTGCGGACCACCCGGTCGGCCCGCTCGAAGCCGTCGCTGCACACGCTGATGACGGCGCCCTCGAGCGCGGGGTCCTCGACGGTCTCGACGGCGACCGGGCGGTGCCGGGCGGGGTCGAAGGGGTCGCCGGGCCGGGCGGTGAAGCGTTCGACGCCGGTGCGCGCCAGCGCCTCGGCGATCTCGTCGGCGACCGTGGCCAGCAGCGCGGCGGCGTGCCGGGGCTCGGGCGGGTCGTCGGCCCAGCGCCGCGCCTCGCGTCTGGTCAGGTCGTGCAGCCGGTAGAGCACGGCGCGCACCGGTTCGAACAGGGTCTGCAGCTCGCCGCGGCGCAGCGTCTGCACGTCGGCGTGCAGCCGGTCGATCACGGCCTCCCGGTGCGCGGCCCGCTCGTGCTCGCGTTCGAGGGCGGCCGCCAGCCGGGCCAGTTCGGCGGTCAGGCGATCGATGTCGAGGGCCGGCTGGGGCGGCCCGGCGTGCGGTTCGGTATGCGGCGGACGCTCCGGCTCCGGGGGACCGGTGGCCCCGTCACGTCCGTCGGCGGAGCGGGCTTCGGCGGAGGAGGCGGAAGGAAGGTCCTGGGCTCTCGACACGTGCAGCAACATTAATGAGCCGTGACCTCCCGCGACAGACCCGCGCTTTGTGTTGTCACCCCATCATGGTGGCTTTTCCTGGGCGAATGTTGGTCATGACACGGATGTTGCGCCATCGGGCGCCCGGGCGTGCCGCCGTGCCGGAGGCGGATCCGGGGAAGGATATTCGAAATCCATATCACCTCATGCTTCTCGGTGCGGAAACGACGGGGTAACACGCTGGAAACCGGACATGCGCAGGCTGGGGTGTACGAGGAGGTGACGATGTTGTTGCGGATCAGGGTGCGACTGCCGGACCGGCCGGGCTCGCTGGGCAAGGTGGCCCGGACGCTGGGGGCCGCGGGCGCCGACATCGTCCAGATGACCGTGTTGGAACGTGACGGCGGGCGGGCGCTGGACGACTTCACGGTGCTCTGGCCGACCGGTGCCGGCGTCGACCGGCTGCGTGAGGGGCTGACCTCGGTGCCCGGGGTGGAGGTGGTCGGCATCTGGCCCACCGCCGAGCCGCAGGGGACCGGCCAGGACGTCGCGCTGATCGGCCAGCTGGCCGCCGCGGGGGAGAGGGCGCTGGCCGTCCTGACCGACGCGGTGCCGGCCATGCTCAGCGCCGACTGGGCGGGACTGCTCAAGGTCGCGCCGGAGGGCGACGACGCCGGAGAGGCCGTGCTGGTCCACACCAGCCTCGGCGTGTTCGGCGGGATCGAGGTGCCGCCGCTGGAACCGCTGCGGCCGCGTGCCTTCACCGCCGCCGACGGCACGCGCTATGCGGTGATCCCGATCGGGGACCGGCGGCTGGCGCTGCTGGTCGCCCGGACCGGGGCGCCGCCGTTCCACCGCAGCGAGGTGCTGCGGCTGACCCAGCTGGTGGGCGCCGCCGAGGCGGTGCTCGGCGACCGGCTGTGGGCCGAGTCGGGCCCGCTTCCCCGGGTGGGCCCGGCGGTCACCGCTGCGGGAGGAGGGGCTTCGTAACACTCCGGAAACCAATGACATGTTCCGGGCGTCTACTTTCTTTAAAGCGTGGCTCTCGGTGCGGCGGCGCGGTCGCATCGAGAGCCATTTCCTTATGCTGTGTTTCTGCTGTGGCGATAAGTGACTAATCGTCGGATGTGAGACGGTTCGGTCGGGGAGCCGCCCCGATCACCGGATCCGCAGAGCCGGCGTCGGGGACGCGCTCTGCCGCCTTCCGGTGGCCGGGACGCCGTGGACGCGAGGTCGGGGATGCTGCTGGAGGACGAACGCCGGGAGCTGTGCGAGATCGGCCGCAAGATGGTCGACACCGGGCTGGTCCTGGGCGCCGCCGGCAACATCAGCGTGCGCCGGGGCGACCTGGTGGCGGTCTCCCCGGCCGGGATGCGCCTGGAGCGCATGACCCCCGCCGACTGCCCGGTGATCGACCTGACGGGCGCCGTCGTCGAAGGCGAGCGGGAACCGTCCTCGGAGACCCCCATGCACCTGGCGGTCTACGAGGCCACCGGGGCCCCGGCGATCGTGCACACCCACTCCACCTACGCCGCGGTGGTGGCCACGACCCTGACCGAGCTGCCCCCGCTCCACTACAACACCCTGCTGCTCGGCGGGATCGTCAAGGTCGCCGAATACGCCACCTACGGCACGCCCGAACTGGCCGCCAACGTCCGCAAGGCGATGGACGGGGGGATGCGGGCGGCGCTCATGGCCAACCACGGCGGCGTCACCATCGGCGCCGACCTGGAGGACGCCTTCGAGAACGCCCGGCTGCTGGAGTGGCTGTGCGGCCTTTACGTGCGCGCCAAGTCCATCGGCGAACCCCGCGTCCTCACCAGTGAGCAACTGCGCCGGGTCACCGAACGCGGCCTGCGCCCCCGCCCGCTGCCCGCCGATTGAGGACGCACCCCCGGTGCGGCCGCTCCCTCCGCGGACCGAAGGCTCGGGTGGACGGCGCCGCTTCGGCGGGCCTTTCGCGCCCGGAGACCTCGGCCAGGCCCCGACGCCGTGACGGTCCGGGCCGGTGCATCGCCCGTGGCCGCGACGCACCCGCGGCGCGGTCAGTCCCAGGCGCGGCCGAAGCGGGCCAGCTTCTCGGCGTACTCGATGCGGCCGGCCCAGCCGGCGGGCCAGGCGTCCATGCCCAGGTGCGCCCCGGCGAACGCCCCGGCCAGGCAGGCGATGGAGTCGGAGTCGCCGGAGCTGGCCGCGCCCCGCCGGATCGCCGCCACCGGGTCGCCGGGGAACAGCAGGAAGCACAGCAGCGCGGTGGCCAGCGCCTCCTCGGCCACCCAGCCCTCCCCGGTGATCCGGCACGGGTCGTCCTCCCGGCCGGCCCGCGCCAGCGCCTCCTCCAGACGGTCCAGCGCCGTCAGGCACTCTCGCCGGCCGAGGGCGATGAACTCCCGCGGGCCGTCCGCGCCCGCCCGCCGCCACAGGTCCTCCAGCCACTGCTCACGGTAGGCGGCGGCATGGCAGCGTTCGCGCAGCGCGGCGGGCAGCTCGGCGGGGGCCAAGCCCTCGCGCAGCCACCACACCGCGAACGCGGTCAGCTCGGCGGCGACCAGGGCGGTCGGGTGGCCGTGGGTGAGCGCCGCCTGCAGCTGGGCGGCCCCGGCCCGCTGCTCGTCGGTCAGCCCGGGCACCAGGCCCACCGGCGCCACCCGCATGTTGGCGCCGCAGCCCTTGGAGCGGTGCTGGGTCGCCTCCACCCACCGCAGCCCGTCCTCCAGGTTCCGGCAGGACTGCAGGCAGGTGGCGCCCGGGGCGCGGTCGTTGTCCGGATCGTGCAGCCAGTCGATGAAGTGCCGCCGCCAGCGGGGAAGCACCGACTCGGGGGCGAGCGGCGGATGCTCCAGGGCGCCCAGCAACCCCTCGGCCACCGCGATCGTCATCTGCGTGTCGTCGGTGACCAGCGCCGGCGCGCCGGGCAGATCCCGCGGCCCCTCCTCCCCGAACCGGTCGCGGATCGTCTGCATGTCCAGGAACTCCGTCTCGGCGCCGAGGGCGTCCCCGTAGGCCAGTCCGAAGAGGCAGCCGCTGGCGGCCCGGGCGATGGGGGGCATGCGCCGATCCTACAGATCGGCCGCTTTCACAAGCCGATCAGTTGGGCGACCCGTTCACGATGGTGGGCGGGGCCGCCGAGCAGCAGCTGCGAGGACTTGGCCCGCTTGAAGTACAGGTGCGCATCGTGCTCCCAGGTGAAGCCGATGCCGCCGTGGATCTGGATGTTCTCCCCGGCCGCGTGGAAGAACGCCTCGGAGGTGTAGGCCTGGGCCAGCGCGGCCACCACGGGCAGCTCCGCGGGGTTCTCATCGGCCGCGGTCGCCGCGTACAGCACCGCCGAGCGGGCCGACTCGATCTCCATCAGCAGGTCGGCGCACTTGTGCTTGATGGCCTGGAAACTGCCGATCGGACGGCCGAACTGGTGGCGGACCTTGGCGTACTCCACGCTCATCTCCAGCACCCGCTGGGCGCCGCCGAGCTGCTCGGCCGCCAGCGCCAGCGCCGCCACATCCAGCAGCCGGGCCAACACCCGCTCCCCGTCGCCCTCCCGGCCGATCAGCCGGGCGGGCGTGCCGGCCAGCTCCAGCCGGGCCAGCTTGCGGGTCTGGTCCATGGTGGGCAGCAGGGTGCGCGTCAGAGCCGGGGCGTCGCCGTCCACCGCCAGCAGCGACAGGCCGCCGGGCGCCTGCGCCAGCACCAGCAGCAGATCGGCGGTGTGCCCGTCGATCACGAACGACTTGACGCCCTCCAGCCGGTGGCCGCCGGCTGCGGACGCCGCCGTGGCCGCGATGGCCTCGGCCGCCCAGCGCCCGTCCTCCTCGGCGACCGCCACCGTGGCGATGCGGCCGGCGGCGATCTGCGGCAGCAGCTCCCGCTTGGCCTCCTCATCGTCGCAGGCCAGCAGCGCCTGGGCGGCCAGCGCGACCGACAGCAGCGGCGCGCACGCCAGCGCCCGGCCGGCCTCCTCCATGACGATCACCAGCTCGCGCATGCCGAACCCGGCGCCGCCGTACTCCTCGGGGATCGCCAGCCCCGGCACCCCCAGCTGCTCGGCCAGCTGCCGCCACACCGCCGGGTCGTACCCCTCGGCGGTGGCCATCAGATGGCGCACCCGCTCGCTGGGGGACTTGTCGGCGAAGAAACGGCGCAGTGTGGCGCGCAGTTCCTCCTGCTCCTCGGTGACGGCCAGCCGCATGCCCAACCCCTCTTCAGCCGGACGGTTGCCGACCGCTCACGTTAGGCCGCCCAGTCGTGCGGTCCCAGGACGTATCCCGCCGAATGGGACCGCAGATGGTCGATGGCGACCAGGTGCTCCAGCGCCCGCCGCACCTCCTCCTCGCCTCGCCCGGTCTCCTCGGCGATCTCACCGATCTCCGCCTCGCCCAGCGCCCGGCCGGCCTTGTCGGCGCCGGCCACCGCGTCGTAGACGTACAGCTCCAGGTCGCTCAGCTCTTGCACGTCGGTTCGTCTGTCACCCATGGACGGGCTTGTGCCCGCAGCACGTCCGCTCAGACGCGATGCGCCTGTTTCGCTTCCCCGGGATCTTTCGGCGGCGCGGCCGGGACGGAGGCGGCGGGCAGGAGGACCGTCACGACCAGGCCGCCGTGCGCGGCGGCGATCGCCCGGACGATCGACAGCCCGAGCCCGGCCCCCCGCTCCGAGCCCACCCGGCCGCCGCGCAGCCGCCGGAACGGCTCGAAGATGGCCTCGATCTCATACGGCGGCACCACCGGTCCGGTGTTGACGACCGTCAGCTCCACGCCCTCCGGCCGCCGACGGCGACGTGGTGCCGCACGGCGTTCTCCACCAGGTTCTGCACCGGCCGTTCCAGCAGCACCGGATCGCCCTCGGTGGGCGCAGGGCCCAGTACGGCACGCGGCCCTCTTCAGGCCGCGCCCGCCGCGGGCGGCTCAGCGGATGCGGTGGCCGACGCCGGGCACGGTCTCGATGACGGCGGGCTCGCCCAGCTCGCGGCGCAGCTTCATCAGCGTCACCCGCACCGTGTGGGTGAACGGGCCGATGCGCTCGTCCCACACCTTCTCCAGCAGTTCCTCGGCCGGCACCACCGCGCCGCCGGCCCGCAGCAGCTCGGCCGGCACCCCGAACTCCTTGCGGGTCAGCGACAGCGGGCGGCCGTCCCGGAAGACCTCCCGGCGGGCCGGGTCCAGCGTGATGCCCGCCCGGCGCAGCGGCGGCGGTCAGCATCAGCACCCGCACGTGCGCCCCGGCCGCCACCACCGCCCGGCACACGTCGTCGCCGTGCACCACCGGCAGGTCGCGGTCCAGCACCAGCACGTCGTAGTCGTTGACGCCCAGCCGCTGCAGCGCGGCGTCTCCGCCTCCAGCCGCGCCGACCTGACGGCCGCGCTGGAACGGCTGGGCGCCGATCTGCTCACCGTCGCCGCCGGCGACGACGTGTTCGGGGAGGAGCCGCCCCTGCCGGCCGAGTCCATCCCCATGATCGGACGGCGGCCGGCTCAGCCGTACCGCTTGAGCTCGTAGAAGAAGTCCGGCACGGTCTGCAGTTCGCCCTTGGCCTTGACCTGGTCGTAGACGTAGCGCGCCACCGCCAGGTCCAGCACCCCCAGCCCGAACGGGGAGAAGATCACCGGCTTGTCGGCCGGCGGGGTGATCCGGTCGGTCAGCACGTCATACAGCGTCCCGGCCACGAAGTCGCGGTTGCCGACCCGCTGCTCGGCCAGGTGCGGGGAGGTGTTGGCCTTCATGCAGTGCTCGACGTCGTCGACCACGTTGTAGGACGACAGGATGATCTCCGGCGACAGGTCCCGCAGCGAAATGTGCAGCACCAGCGGGTTGTGCTCGAACCAGGACGGGTCCAGCACGTGCGGCTCGCCGGCCACGGTGGCGAAGACGACCAGGTCGCAGGAGCGGATCAGGTCCTCGGGCTTGTCGTAGATGGTGATCGGGCCGCGCTCGGTGCGCTCCAGGTAGCCCTTGAAGCCCTCGGCGTGCTCGGCGACCAGGTCGTGCACCCCGATCGCCTCGAACTCCAGGCCGCCGGCCACCAGATAGGTGTGCAGGTAGCGGGCGATGAGCCCGACGCCGAAGAACCCGGCCCGGCGGGGGCGCACCCCGCGCCGCCTGCTCAGCTCCACCGCGGCCAGCGCGGCCGAGGCGGCGGTGCGGGCGGCGCTGATGATGGAGCTTTCCAGGCAGGCGAACGGGTAGCCGGTCTGGGTGTCGTTGAGGATCAGCACCGCCGAGGCGCGCGGGATGCCGGCGGCGACGTTCTCGGGGAAGCTGGCGATCCACTTGATGCCGTGCACGTCCACCTCGCCGCCCACCGAGGCCGGCAGCGCGATGATCCGCGAGGAGGGGCGGTCCGGGAAGCGCAGGAAGTAGGAGTCGGGGTTGACGGTGCGTCCCTGGCCGTGCAGCCGGTAGGCGGCCTCGACGATGCGGATGATCTGCTCTTCGCGGCCGCTGACGGCCTGGTGCACCTGGGCACCGGAGATCACGGCGAAGCTGGGGACTTGGCTCATCTGGGACGGCTCCGTAGACCGGTCGAAGGACGGGGATGACGAATCAGTCGCCGAGGATATCGGCGCCGCGTGCGGCGCATCGGCCGGGGAGCTCATCGGCGATCTCGCCGAAGTGCTCGCGCAGCCAGCTTTCCGCATAGATCGAGTCCAGGTAGCGTTCCCCCAGGTCGGGGGCTATGGCCACGGCGACGGGGTCCTCACCGGGGTACTTTTCGGCCAGCCACCGGGCGGCCCCGCTGACCACGGTGCCGGTGGAGCCGCCGAACAGGAACCCCTTGGCGGCCAGGCGGTGCACGGTGCGGATGGTGTCGGCCTCGGGCACGTGCACCACGTCGTCGATGTAGGACTCGTCCACCAGCTCCGGGCGGGTGGACGTGCCCAGCCCCGGCACCAGGCGGGGGGCGGGGGCGCCGCCGAAGGTGACCGAGCCGACCGCGTCGATCGCCACGATGGTGACCGGGCGGCGCAGTTCCCGGAAGTAGCGGGCGCAGCCCATCAGCGTGCCGGTGGTGCCGGCCCCCACGAACAGCACTTCCAGGTTGGGGAACTGCCGGTCGATGGCGGGGGCGGTGCCGCGGTAGTGCGCCATCCAGTTGTTGTGGTTGGCGTACTGGTTCAGCCACACATAACGGTCGTCGGAGGCGCACAGCTGTTGCACATAGCGGATCCGGCTGGCCAGGTAACCGCCGTTGGCGTCCTTTTCGGAGATCACCCGCACCTCGGCGCCCAGGGCCCGCATCACCTGGATCGAGGCGGGGTTGCAGCGGGGGTCGGTGACGCACAGGAACCGGTAGCCCTTGCTGGCGGCGATGACGCTCAGCGCGATGCCCAGGTTGCCGGAGGATGACTCCACGATCACCGAGCGTGAGGTCAGCAGTCCGTCGCGCTCGGCCGCCGCGACCATCTCCCCGGCCGCCTTGAGTTTCACCGAGCCGGCGAAATTGAAGCCCTCGCACTTCAGAAACAGTGGGTAGCCGAGCACCGGTCGCAAATCGACGTAAAGGTCCTCGACATTGAAGTCCTGAGGCGAGTTGATGATGGGCACGCTGGGCACCTCGTACGAGATTCAAAACCCGGATCCGGGAAATTTGTCAACGTTATTCTATTGTTGGGTCCGGAGGTTTCGAAGACGTCTTTCAAAAGACGTTTGCAAGGAGTATTGTTTTTAGTTGGGTCGCTGCCCCCGACTTTCCTCGTCCCCGAACTCGCCGTGTTGCTGATCAAGCGCGGCGGAGCCTCACCGTACCTGTGGGCATGTCCCCTTGCAAGCCCCGATCAGGCTCGATTGCGTCAACAATGCTGATTTGGCGGCCAGGTGGTCATAAGCTACGACGAGTGCCGCCTGCCGGATCTGTTCCGGGGTGACTGTGCAGCAGTTTGTGTTTACGGAGAGTGATCATGGAGCGTCCTGGACCGGCCGCCGACCGGCTGCTGCCGCTCAGCGGGCTGGAGGAGCTGCCGATGCGCCCGGGCCAGCCCGAGCGCGCCCGTGAGCTGGCGGTGCGGCACGCGATGACACGCACGCGCGAGCTGGACATCGCCGACCCGGTGATCACCCGGGTGGAGCGGTGGGCCGCCGAGCGCGACCGCCCGGCGGTGGCCGACGAACGGCGCCGTCTGACCTACGGGGAGCTGGCCGAGGAGGCCCGCCGGCTGGCCGCGCTGCTGGAAGAGGCCGGTGTGCGGCCCGGCGAGGTGGTCGGCGTGGGCGGACGGCGCTCGGCCACCGTGGTGGCGGCGTTCCTGGCGATCGAGCTGCTGGGGGCCCTGTACGTGCCCGCCGACGCCACCTGGCCGGCCGCCCGCGTCCGCGACGTGCTCTCCCAGGCCGGGGCGGTGGCGCTGCTGGACGTCGACGAGGGCGAGCGCTCCCCGGCCCTGCTGGAGGGCGCCGCGCAGGCCGGCTGCCCGGTGCTGCGCGCGCTGGAGGCGTCCGACTTCGAGCCGTGGACCGGCAAGCCCCGGCTGCACTCGCTGGACCAGCCCCGCTACGTGCTGTTCACCTCCGGCTCCACCGGACGCCCCAAGGGCGCGGTGGTCGAGCACCGCGGCATGCTCAACCACCTGTGGGCCAAGGTCATCGACCTGGAGATGACCGACGCCGACGTGCTCGCCCAGACCGCCCCGCTGGGCTTTGACATCTCGGTCTGGCAGATGCTGTGCCCGCTGCTGCTGGGCGGCCGGGTCGAGGTGATCGGCGACGAGGTCGGCCACGACCCGGTGGCGCTGGCCCGCACCGTGGACGAGCGCGGCATCACCATCGTCGAGCTGGTGCCCACCATGGTCCGCCACCTGCTGGACGACCTGGCCGGCGCCCCCGCCGGCACCCTGGGCGGGCTGCGCTGGATGATCGCCACCGGCGAGGAGCTGCCCACCGAGCTGGCCCGCCGCTGGCTGGAGACCATGCCGCAGGCCCGGCTGCTGAACGCCTACGGGCCCACCGAGTGCTCCGACGACGTCACCCACCACACCGTCACCCACGCCGACCTGGAGCTGCGGCGCCTGCCGATCGGCACCCCCATCGTCAACGCCGACCTGTACGTGCTGCGCCAAGAGGACGACGGCACCTGGGCGGCCTGCGAGATGGGCGAGGTCGGCGAGCTGTTCGTCGGCGGGCTGTGCGTGGGCCGCGGCTACCTGGGCGACCCCGACCGCACCCGCGCCGCCTTCTTCCGCGACCCCATCGCCGACACCCCCAGCGGACGGCTGTACAAGACCGGCGATGCGGTCCGGCTGCTGCCCACCGGCACCCTGCAGTACCTGGGCCGGGTGGACCGCCAGGTCAAGATCGCCGGTGTGCGGATGGAGCTGGGCGAGATCGAGGCGGTGCTGCAACGCCACCCGGCGGTGGCCGCGGCCGCGGTGGTGGTGCACGAGTTCACCCCCAGCAGGTGACCGGCCATCACCATCGGTAGCCGATCGGGCCGGGCTCGGCCGTCTTCGCGGCCGCCCCCGACCGTCGGCCCGCACGCCGGTGAATGTTCGGTGAACGGAAGCGGGCCAAGCCTCCCGCGGCTCGGATTTTTGTCACGGGCGTGAGTGTTTCGGGAGGTCAGGTTCGCATGGTGAGGGGATTGCAACGCTAGTGACACACTGGTTGACTAAGGCCCCGCTACTCCTGAGTAGAGACGGGGGCCTCTGCGGTGGGGGAAGCCGGCTGGACAAGGGACGGGAAGGTCGGCTTGTGGGGACCGTGATGCCGTATGGCATAGCGAAAAGAAAACGGGGCCGGCCAGCCCATCCCGGTTTTTGTCTTCGTGTGACCGAAACCCCTCTCACCGGAAAAGTGCTTGCTTGATGTCGACACCGGAACTTCTGCCTCTCTCAGCGGCGCAGCGCAGTGTCTGGTACGCGCAGCAACTGAATCCGCAGACGCCGATCTGCATCGCCCAGTACATCGAGATCGAGGGGGCGCTGGAACCCGGGCTGCTGGACGAGGTGGCCCGCCTCGCGGCCGACGAGACCCCCGGGCTGCACATCCGGTTGGTCGAACGGGACGGAATTCCCTACCAGATCGTTCCCGAGGGTGTTCAGGCCACGATTCCCACGGTCGATTTCACCGCCGAGGCCGATCCGATGGCGGCGGCGCAGGAGTGGATGCGCGCCGACATGGCCGCCCCCATGGACCTGTTCGGTGAGCGGCTGTACCGGATGGCGGTGCTGCGGCTGGCCCCCGACCGGCACCTGTGGTACCTGCGGGCGCACCACATCTGCGTGGACGGCTTCGGCGGCGCCCTGATCGCCGCCCGTGTCGCCGAGGTCTACACCGACCTGGCCGAGGGCCGCGGCTACCGGCCCGGCTCCCTGGGCTCCTACCGGGAGCTGCTGGCCGAAGAGGAGGCCTACCGCTCCTCTGAGCGCTTCCAGCAGGACCGCGCCTACTGGACCGAGCGCTTCGCCGACCTGCCGGAGGTCGGCGGCCTGTCCCGCCACGTCGGCAAGGTCGTCGCCCCCAGCATGGACTTCGTCCGCGCCACCACCGCGCTCGGCCCCGACGACAGCCGCCGCCTGGCCGAGGCCGCCCGCGCGCTGCGCAGCGCCACCCCCGCCCTGGCGATCGCCGCCACCGCCGCCTACATGGCCGCCATGACCGGCACCGACGACGTCGTGCTGGGCCTTGCGGTGACCGGGCGCACCACCGAGCTGGCCCGCCAGACCCCCACGATGATGTCCAACATCGTGCCGCTGCGGGTGAGCGTGCGCCCGTCCATGACGGTGGCGGAGCTGACCCGCGCCGTCTCCCGGGCCACCGCGCGGGCGCTGCGCCACCAGCGCTACCGCCGCGAGGACCTGATGCGCGACCTGGGCCTGCTGGGCGGCGCGGAACGCCGCCTGTACGGCGCGGTCGTCAACATCATGCCCTTCGACTACACCGCCCGCTTCGGCGAAGCCCGCGCCCGCGCCCACGCCCTGGCGCTGGGACTCACCGAGGACCTGTCGTTCAACATCCACGACGGCCTGGACGGCCGCGGCACCCGCATCGACCTCGACGGCCACCCCGAGCTGTACACCGCCGAGGAGATCGCCGCCCACCACGAGCGCCACGTGCGCTTCCTGCAGCGCATGGCCGAGGCCGGCCCGGACGCCACCCTCGCCTCCCTGGACCTGCTCGGCGCGCAAGAGCGCCACACGGTGCTGCACCGCTGGAACGACACCGCCACCGGCCGCACCCCCGACACCGTGGTCGGCCGCTTCGCCCGGCAGGTCGCCGCCGCCCCGGACGCGATCGCCGTCCGCGCCGGCGAGACCACCTTGACCTACGCGGAGCTGAACGAGCGCGCCAACCGCCTGGCGCACCGCCTCATCGGCCTGGGCGTCGGCCCGGAGACCCCGGTGGCCGTCCTGGTGGACCGCTCACCGGAACTGATCGTCGCCTCGCTGGCGATCCTCAAGACCGGCGGCTACTACGTGCCGGTCCACCACGGCTACCCGGCCGAGCGGGTGGCCTGGCTGATGGCCGACACCGGCGCCCCGGTGCTGGTGTGCGACCGGGCCATGGCCGGCCGCGCCGCCGGGCTGGACGCCACCGTGCTGGTGGTCGACGCCGACCCGCTGCTGGCCGCCCAGCCCGCCACCGACCCCGGCGTACCGGTCCACCCCGAGCAGCTCGCCTACGGCATCTTCACCTCCGGCTCCACCGGGCACCCCAAGGGCGTGGCGATCCGCCACCGCGACGTGGTCGACTTCGTCACCGACCCGGCCCTGGTGATGCACCCCGGCGAGCGCGTCCTGGTGCACACCGCCCACGCCTTCGACGCCTCCACCGTGGAGACCTGGGCGGCGCTGCTGGGCGGCGCCACCTGCGTGGTCGCCGAGCCGGGCCTGGTGGACGCCGACGCGCTCGCCCGCGCCGTCGCCGGGGGCGGGCTGACCCGGATGTTCCTGACCACCTCGCTGTTCAACCTGGTGGCCGCCGAGCGCCCGCAGGCGCTGGCGTCGCTGCGGGAGGTCCACACCGGCGGCGAGGCGGCCTCGGCCGCGGCGATGCGCCGGGTCCAGGAGGCCTGCCCCGCGCTGCGGATCGCCAACGTCTACGGCCCCACCGAGACCACCACCTACTCCAGCATCCACTACGTCGACGACCTGCCCGAGGACGCCACCTCGGTGCCGATCGGCCGTCCCCTGGCCGACACCCGCCTGTACGTGCTGGACGAGGCGCTGCGCCCGGTGCCGCCCGGCGTGCCCGGCGAGCTGTACATCGCCGGCACCGGCCTGGCCCGCGGCTACCTGAACCGCCCGGCGCTGACCGCCGAACGGTTCGTGGCCTGCCCGTTCGGCGCGCCCGGCGAGCGCATGTACCGCACCGGCGACCTGGTCCGCTGGAACGACGACGGGACGCTGGAGTACCTGGACCGGGCCGACCAGCAGGTCAAGATCCGCGGCTTCCGGATCGAGCTGGGCGAGATCGAGACCGCGCTGGCCGCCCACCCGGACGTGGCCCACGCCGCCGTGATCGCCCGCGAGGACCGGCCCGGCGACAAACGCCTGGTCGGCTACGTGGTGCCCGCCGCCGGCGCCGCCCCCGACCCGGCCGGGCTGCGCGCCCACCTGGCCCGCCGGCTGCCGGAGTACATGGTGCCCGCCGCGGTGATGGTGCTCGACACGCTGCCGCTGACCGGCAACGGCAAGCTCGACCGCCGCGCCCTGCCCGCCCCCGACTACTCCGCCGCCGAGGAACGCCCCCACCGGGCGCCGCGCACGCCCGTGGAGGAGACCTTGTGCGCCCTGTTCGCCGAGGTCCTCGGCGTGGAGCGGATCGGGCTGGACGATGGGTTCTTCGACCTGGGCGGCGACTCCATCGTCGCGATGCGCCTGGTGTCGCGGGCCCGCAAGGCCGGGCTGGTGATCTCCCCGCGCGAGGTGTTCCAGTACCCCACCGTGGAGGAACTGGCCGCCGTCGTGCGCACCCGGGACGAGGAGGAGACGGCCGAGCAGGCCCCCGACTCGGGCGTCGGCCCGCTCACCGCCACCCCGATCATGCGCTGGCTGCGCGAACTGGGCGGCCCCACCGCCGGTTTCAGCCAGAACGTGGTGCTGCGCGTCCCCGCCGGGCTGGACACCGGCCACCTGACCGCCGCGCTGCAGGCGGTGCTGGACCACCACGACGCGCTGCGGATCCGGGAACTGCCCGACGGCGGCCTGGAGATCCCCCCGCCCGGCTCGCTCGACGCCGCCGGCTGCGTGCGGCGCGTCCCCGTCCCCGACCCCGGCGACCTGCAGCAGGCCGTCGCCGCCGAACTGGAGGCGGCCCGGCGGCGGCTGGACCCGTCCGCCGGGATCATGGCGCAGCTGGTGTGGCTGGACGCCGGCCCCGCCGCCCAGGGCCGGCTGCTGCTGGTGCTGCACCACCTGGCGGTGGACGGGGTCTCCTGGCGGATCCTGCTGCCCGACCTGGTCACCGCCCTGCAGGCCGCCGCCGACGGCCGCCCCGCCGAGCTGGACCCGGTCGGCACCTCCTACCGCCGCTGGGCCGAGCTGCTCACCGAGGAGGCGCGCGCCCCCGAGCGCGTCGCCGAACTCAGCCACTGGAAGGACGTGCTGTCCGGCGGCGACGCGCCGCTGGGCGACCGCCCGCTGGATCCGGCCGTCGACACCCACGCCACGGCCGCCCGCCTGGAAGTGGAACTGGACGCCGACGTCACCGCCCGCCTGCTGGGCGAGGCGCCGGCCGCCTTCCACGGCCGGGCGAACGACGTGCTGCTGGCCGCCTTCGCCGCCGCGCTCGCCCACTGGCACCGCGGCCGCGGCCGCGGCGCCGGCCCGGTGCTGCTCGACCTGGAGGGGCACGGCCGCGCCGAGCTGCGGCCCGGCATCGACCTGACCCGCACCGTCGGCTGGTTCACCAGCAAATACCCGGTGCGCCTGGACGTGGGCGCCGTCGACTGGGCGTCGCTGTGCTCCGGCGGCCCCGACGCCGCCCGGGCCGTCAAACGCGTCAAGGAGCAGCTGCGCGCCGTACCCGGCGACGGGCTGGGCTTCGGGCTGCTGCGCCACCTCAACGAGCAGACCGCCCCGGAACTGGCCGCGCTGCCCGCCCCGCAGGTCGTCTTCAACTACCTGGGCCAGGTGGAGTCCGGCTCCGGGGACTGGAGCGTGGCCGCCGAGGCCGGCGCGCTGAGCGGCGGCGCCGACCCGCAGATGCCGCTGCCGCACGCCCTGGCCGTGGACGCCCTCGTCCGCGACACCGGCGACGGCCCCGCCCTGAGCGCCACCTGGACCTGGCCCGCCGGCCTGCTGACCGAGGCCGACGTGCGGGAGCTGGCGCAGGCGTGGCTGGACGCCCTGCGCGGCATCGCCGCGCACACCCGCACCCCCGGCGCCGGCGGCCACACCCCCTCGGACTTCCCGCTGGTCTCCCTCGACCAGGCCGAGGTCGAACGGCTGGAGCGCGCCCACCCGGACCTGGAGGACATCTGGCCGGTGGCGCCGCTGCAGCAGGGCCTGTACTTCCACGCGCTGCTGGCCGCCGAGGCCGAGGGCGTCACCGACGTCTACACCGGCCAGCTCATCCTCGACCTGGACGGCGACCTGGACGAGGCCGCGCTGCGCGAGGCCGCCCGCGCCCTGCCCGGGCGGCACCCGGCGCTGCGCACCGCGTTCGTCCAGGGCGCCGACGGCACCCCGCTGCAGGTCGTGCTGCGCGGCGACCGGGCCGAACCCGCCTGGCGGCACCTGGACCTGTCCGGGGCCGACGAGGAGACCGTCCGGCAGGTCATGGCCGAGGAACGCAACCGGCCCTTCGACCTGACGCGCCCGCCGTTCCTGCGCTTTGCGCTGCTGACGCTGGGGGAGCGGCGGCACCGGCTGCTGCTGAGCTTCCACCACATCGCGCTGGACGGCTGGTCGATGCCGGTGCTGGCCGGCGAGCTGCTGGCCCGCTACACCGGGCAGGAGCCGCCGCGCGCCCCCGCCTACAAGGACTACCTGGCCTGGCTGACCGACCGGGACCCCGCCGAGGCCCGGGCCGCCTGGCGCGCCGCGCTGGAGGGCGCCACCGGCACCCTGATCGCCCCGGCCGCCGCCGACCGGCCCCCCGTCCCGCCGGACAAGACCCGCATCGAGCTGCCCGCCGGCCTGGGCGAGCGGCTGCAGGGCTGGGCCCGCCGGCACGGCCTGACCCCCAACACCCTCATGCAGGGCGTGTGGGGCCTGCTGCTGGCCCGCCTCACCGGCCGCGACGATGTGATCTTCGGCGCCACGGTCTCCGGCCGCCCGCCCGAGCTGCCGGGCGTGGAGCAGATGGTGGGCCTGTTCATCAACACCCTGCCGGTGCGGGTCCGGCTGAACCCCGATGAGACGGTGGCGGCGTTCCTGACCCGGCTGCAGCGCGAGCAGGCCGAGCTGCTGCCCCACCACCACCTGGGGCTGGGGGAGATCCACCGCCTGGCCGGCGGCGGCGCCCTGTTCGACACCATGACGGTGTTCGAGAACTACCCGCTGGACTCCTCCCTGCTCGGCGCCCGCATCGGCGACCTGCAACTGAGCGGGGCGGACCTGCTGGACGCCACCCACTACCCGCTCACCTTGGACGTGGTGCCCGGCGAGCGGATGCACCTGCGGCTGGGCCACCGCCCCGACGTGCTGGACCGCGAAAGCGCCGGCCACCTGGCCGCGCTGCTGCCGGCGCTGATCGAGACGGTGATCGACGATGCGACCCGCAAGATCGCCGACCTCGACCTGCCGGACGGCGAGCACGCCGCGGCGCTGCGGGCGGCGTTCCAGAAGCTGGCCGCCCAGCAGAGCCCGGCCGACACCGGACGGGCCGCCCCCGCCCCGGTCAAGAAGCTGGTCGCCTACGTGGTGCCCGCCCCCGGCGCCCAGATCGACCCCGAGGAGCTGCGCGCCTTCGTCCGCGAGCACCTGCCGGAGACCATGGTCCCGGCCGCGGTGGTGATGATGGACGACCTGCCGCTGACCCCCAACGGCAAGGTCGACACCAAGGCGCTGCCCAAGCCGGACCTGACGGTCACCGCCGAAGAGCACCGCGCCCCGCGCACCCCCCGCGAGGAGATCCTCTGCGGGATCTTCGCCGACCTGCTGGGACTGCCGCAGGTCGGCATCGATGAGAACTTCTTCGCCCTGGGCGGCGACTCGCTGCTGGCCATGCGGGTGGTCAGCCGGGTGCGCGCCACGCTCGGCGCCGAACTGCCGATCCGCGCGCTGTTCACCGCCCCGACCGTCGCCGAGCTGGCCGCCCTGCTGGGGGAGGAGGGCTCCGGCGCCGCCCGGCCGCCGCTGGTGGCCGCCGAACGCCCGGAGATCATCCCGCCCTCCTACGCCCAGCAGCGGCTGTGGTTCCTCAACCGGTTCGAAGGTCCGTCGGCCACCTACAACGTGCCGGTGGCGCTGCGGATCACCGGCCGGCTCGACCCGGCCGCGTTGCAGGCCGCCCTCGGTGACGTGGTGGAACGCCACGAGTCGCTGCGCACCGTGCTGCCCGACAGCGGCGGCACCCCCCGCCAGCTGGTGCTGGACCCGGCGGCGGCCCGCCCCGAGCTGCAGGTCGTGCAGACCACCGAGGAAGAACTGCCGATGCACCTGGCCTCGGCGGCCGGTCACCCCTTCGACATCTCCGCCGAGCCGCCGCTGCGCGCCCACCTGTTCACCCTGGCCCCCGACCGGCACGTGGTGCTGCTGCTGATGCACCACATCGCCGCCGACGGGTGGTCGATGGCGCCGCTGGCCCGCGACCTGATCACCGCGTACGCCGCGCGCGCCGAGGGCCGCGCCCCCGGCTGGGACCCGCTGCCGGTGCAGTACGCCGACTACACCCTCTGGCAGCAGAAACTGCTCGGCTCCGAGGACGACCCCAGCTCGCTGATCAGCCGGCAGATCGCGTTCTGGAAGGAGACGCTGGCCGATCTGCCGGAGGAGATCGCGCTGCCGGCCGACCGGCCCCGCCCGGCCGAGGCCAGCTACCGGGGCGGCACCGTCCGCTTCCACCTGCCCGCCGCGCTGCGCGACCGGCTGCAGGAAGTGGCCCGCGCCACCGGCGCCAGCCCGTTCATGGTCGCCCAGGCCGCGTTCGCCGCCCTGCTGACCCGCATGGGCGCCGGCACCGACGTGCCGATCGGCTCGCCGATCGCCGGCCGCACCGACGAGGCCTTGGACGACCTGGTCGGCATGTTCGTCAACATGCTGGTCTTCCGCACCGACACCTCCGGCAACCCCACCTTCCGGGAGCTGGTGGCGCGGGTGCGGGAGACCGACCTGGCCGCCTACGCCAACCAGGACGTGCCGTTCGAACGGCTGGTGGAGGTGCTCAACCCGCCCCGCCACCTGGGCCGCCACCCGCTGTTCCAGGTCGGCTTGACCTTCCAGAACAACCCGCGGGCCCGCCTGGAACTGCCCGGCTTCACCGCCGAGCCCGAACCGCTGCACGCCGGCACCGCCCGCTTCGACCTGCTGATGGTGCTGACCGAGACCGACGATGGGCTGGAGGGCGAACTGGAGTACGCCCTGGACCTGTTCGACCCGTCCACCGCCGAGGACCTGGCGGCCCGGTTCGAACGGTTCCTGGCGGCGCTGCTGGCCGACCCCGACGCCCCGATCGGCTCGGTGGAGCTGCTGAGCGAGGCCGAGCGGCGCACCATCCTCACCGACTGGGCGCGCGGCACCGCCCAGGCGGCGCAGGACGCCCAGGGAAGCGTCTTCGCGGACCTGCTGGGCGTGGACGCCGCCTCCGTGATCGAGCGGGCCACGATTCCTGTGTTGTTCGAGGCGCAGGTGTTGCGTGCTCCGGATGCGGTGGCGGTGACTTTTGAGGGTGCGCATCTGACGTATGGGGAGTTGAACGCGGCGGCCAACCGTTTGGCGCGGTTGTTGCGGGAGCGGGGGGCTGGGCCGGAGCGGTTTGTGGCGTTGGCGTTGCCGCGTTCGGCTGAGCTGGTGGTGGCGATTGTGGCGGTGTTGAAGGCGGGGGCGGCGTATGTGCCGATCGACCCCGATTACCCGGCCGATCGCATCGCCTACATGCTCCAAGACTCCCGCCCCGTCCTGGCCGTCACCACGGCCGAGGCCGCCGGGGTGCTCCCGGAGTCCATGCCCAAGGTGCTCCTGGACGAGCACACCCTCGCCGATTACTCAGCCGAGAACCTGGGCGATGTGGGGTTGCGTCCGGACAATCCGGCGTATGTGATCTACACGTCCGGTTCCACCGGCCGGCCTAAGGGTGTGGTGATTCCGCATCGCAATGTGGTGCGGTTGCTGGCCTCCACCGAGCAGTGGTTCGGCTTCGGCCCGGACGATGTGTGGACGCTGTTCCACTCCTACGCCTTTGACTTCTCGGTGTGGGAGCTGTGGGGGCCGCTGCTGTATGGCGGCCGCCTGGTGGTGGTGCCGTTCCTGACCTCCCGTTCGCCCGAGGACTTCCTCAAGCTCCTCGCCCGGGAGAAGGTGACCGTGCTCAACCAGACGCCGTCGGCCTTCTACCAGTTGATGGCCGCCGACCGGGACAACCCGGGCGCCGAGTTGGCGTTGCGGTATGTGATTTTCGGTGGTGAGGCGCTGGAGCTGGGCCGGTTGGAGGACTGGTACTCCCGGCATGCCGATGATGCGCCGGTGTTGGTGAACATGTACGGGATCACTGAGACCACCGTGCATGTCTCCTACATCGCCCTGGACAGCTTCTACTGCGCCTCGGCCCCCGGCAGCGTGATCGGTACCGGTATCCCGGACCTGCGCCTGTATGTGCTGGATGAGCGGCTCCAGCCGGTCCCGCCGGGAGTGATCGGTGAACTCTACGTGGCCGGTGCCGGGCTGGCGCGTGGTTACCTGAACCGCCCAGGACTGTCGGCTGAGCGGTTCATTGCCGATCCGTTCGGGGAGCCGGGCAGTCGCATGTACCGCACCGGGGACTTGGGGCGGTGGTTGCGTGATGGCCGCCTGGAGTACCTGGGGCGTTCGGACCAGCAGGTGCAGCTGCGTGGCTTCCGCATCGAACTCGGTGAGATCGAGGCGACCTTGGCGCGGCACCCGTCCGTGACGGACGTGGCGGTCATCGTTCGCGATGATCGGCTGGTTGCGTATGTGGTCGGGGATGCCGATGTGGCCGAGCTGCGCAGGTTCGCGGGCCGGTCGTTGCCGGATTACATGGTTCCGGCCACGGTGGTGTTCTTGGATGCGTTGCCGTTGACGGTCAACGGCAAGCTGGACCGCAAGGCCCTGCCGGCTCCGGACTTTTCCGCCCAGGTCTCCTCGCGTGCCCCGCGCAATGAGCGGGAAGAGATCCTGGCCGGGCTGTTCGCCGAGGTGCTGGGGCTGGAGCGGGTCGGCATCGATGACGGCTTCTTCGATTTGGGTGGGGATTCCATCATCGCCATCCAGCTGGTCTCCCGTGCCCGCCAGGCCGGGCTGGTGATCTCCCCGCGGGAGGTCTTCCAGCATCAGACGGTTGAGGAACTGGCCGCCATCGCCCGCAACGCCACCGACGAGGCCGCCGAAACCGAGCCTCCGGGTGCGGGGGTGGGTCCTGTGCCGGCCACCCCGATCATGCACTGGCTGCGGGAACGCGGCGGCGAGCACAGCGGCTTCCACCAGTCGGTCCTGCTGCGCACCCCCGGCGGCCTGGACCTCGGCCACCTGACCGGAGCGCTGCAGGCCGTCCTGGACCACCACGACATGCTGCGGCTGCGCATCGACGACGGCTGGCAGCCGGTGGTGCGGCCGGCCGGGAGCGTGGACGCCGCCGCGCTCGTGCACCGGGTCGACATCGCCGGGCTGGACGGCGACAAGATCGCCGAAGTGGTGGCCCAGCAGGCCGCCGCCGCCCGCGACCGCCTGGACCCGGCCGGCGGCGTCATGGCGCAGCTGGTGTGGCTGGACGCCGGCCCCGCCGCCCAGGGCCGGCTGCTGGTCATGCTGCACCACCTGGTGGTGGACGGGGTGTCGTGGCGGATCCTGCTGCCCGACCTGGTCACCGCCTGGGCCGCCATCGCCGCCGGGCAGACCCCGCGCCTGGAACCGGTCGGCACGTCCTTCCGCCGCTGGGCGCAGCGCCTGGTCGCCGAGGCCACCGACCCGGAGCGCGTCGCCGAACTGGACACCTGGATCGGCATCCTCGAAGGCCCCAACGCCAAGCTCGGCGACCGCCGCCTGGACCCGGCGGTGGACGTGGCCGCCCGCGCCCGCAGCCTGTCGCTGACGCTGCCGCCGGAGGTCACCGAGCCGCTGCTGACCTCGGTCCCGGCCGCCTACCACGCCGGGGTGGACGACGCCCTGCTGACCGGGCTGGCGCTGGCCGTGGCCAAGTGGCGGCGCGACCGCGGCGGCAAGGGCAGCGGGGTGCTCATCGACCTGGAGGGCCACGGCCGGCAGGAGATCTTCCCCGGCGTGGACCTGTCCCGCACGGTCGGCTGGTTCACCACCATCCACCCCGTGCGGCTGGACCCCGGGGCCGTGCCCTGGGAGGAGGTCACCGCCGGGAGCGCGGCCCTGGGCACCGCCTTCAAGCAGGTCAAGGAGCAGCTGCGGCAGGTCCCCGACAACGGCATCGGCTACGGCCTGCTGCGCCACCTCAACCCGGCCACCGCCGAGGAGCTGGCCGATCTGCCCCGCCCCCAGATCGCCTTCAACTACCTGGGCCGGGTCGCCCCCGGCGGGGAGGAGGACTGGGCGCTGGCCCCCGAGGAGCCGCCCTCCGGGGAGGACCCGCGGCTGCCCATGGCGCACGTCCTGGAGATCAACGCCGTCACCCGCGACCTGCCCGGCGGTCCCGAGCTGACCGCCACCTGGAGTTGGCCGGACGGCGTGCTGCCCGAAGACCAGGTGCGGGCGCTGGCCGAGGCGTGGTTCGCGGCGTTGCGCGGATTGGTGGCCCATCTGGAGGCCGACGACGGGCAGGCCGGCGGGTTCACCCCCTCCGACCTGCTGGTGGACCTTGACCAGGCTGAGATCGACGCACTGCAGGCGGCGTGGAGGAACAAGAGTTGAACCGGTCGGACCTGGAAGACATCCTGCCGCTGTCGCCGCTCCAGCAGGGGTTCTTCTTTCACGCGTTGCTGGACGGAGGGTCCGCCGGGCAGGCCGGCGGCGACATCTACACCGCCCAGCTGACCCTCGACCTGGAGGGGCCGCTGGATGCGGCGGTGCTGCGGGCGAGCGCGCAGACGCTGCTGCGCCGCCACCCCAACCTGCGGGCGGCCTTCTGGCATGAAGGGCTCAGCCGTCCCGTCCAGGTCATCCCCCGCCGGGTCGACCTGCCCTGGCAGGAGATCGACGTGGCCTCCGAAGAAGAGGCCGACCGGCTGGCCGAACAGGAGCTGAGGCGCCCGTTCGACCTGACCGAGCCGCCGCTGCTGCGGTTCACGCTGGCCCGCCTGCCCGGCGGCCGGCACCGGCTGATCTTCACCAACCATCACATCCTGCTGGACGGCTGGTCCACCCCGGTGCTGGCCACCGAGCTGTTCGCGCTGTATGTGGCCGGCGGCAGCGACAACGGGCTGCCCCGTCCCGCTCCCTACAAGAGCTACCTGGCCTGGCTGGTCAAGCAGGACCGCGCCGCCGCCGAGGACGCCTGGCGGCAGGCCCTGGACGGCCTGGAAGAGCCCACCTTGGTGGCGCCCGAGCTGGCCGGCCGTCCCCCCGTCCCGCCCGGCCGGCGGGAAGTGGAGCTGGAGGAGAAACTGTCCGGCCGGCTGACCCGGCTGGCCCGCCGGCACGGCGCCACCCTCGCCACGCTGCTGCAGGCCGCCTGGGGCGTGGTGCTCGGCAACTTCACCGGCCGCCGCGACGTGGTGTTCGGCGCCGCCGTCTCCGGCCGCCCGCCGGAGCTGCCCGGCGTGGAGCAGATGATCGGCCTGTTCATCAACACCATCCCGGTGCGGGTCCGCTTCGCCCCCACCGACACCCTGGCCGACCTGGTGGAACGCCTCCAAGAAGAGCAGGCCGAGCTGCTGCCCCACCACCACCTGGGGCTGACCGACATCCAGCGCGTCACCGGGCACCCGGCCCTGTTCGACACCATGACGGCGCTGGAGAACTACCCGTTCGACCCGTCGGCCATGGACGGCACCCTGGGCGGGCTGCGCATCACCGGCTTCGGCTCCCGCGACGCCACCCACTTCCCGCTGTCGTTCGTGGCCGTGCCCGGGCCGCGCCTGTCGCTGCGGCTGGACCACCGTCCCGACGCCTGCGACGCCGAGTCCGCCGACCGCCTGCTGGGCCGCGTGGTGCGGCTGCTGGAGACGTTCGCCGACGACCCCGAGACCGAGATCGGCCGGCTGGACCTGCTGGGTGAGGAGGAGCACCGGCGCATCACCGCCTGGGGCACCGGCGCCCCCTCGGTGCCGCCGCTCACCCTGCCCGCCATGGTCGAGGCCCAGGCCGCCGCCCGCCCCGACGCCCCGGCGGTCATCTCCGGCGAGGCCGTGCTGAGCTACGCCGAGCTGAACGCCCGCGCCAACCGCCTGGCCCGCCACCTGATCGAACGGGGCGTCGGCCCGGAGGACATCGTCGCGCTGGCGATGCCCCGCTCGGTGGAGTACTGGACCGCCGCCCTGGCCGTGAACAAGGCCGGCGCCGCCTTCCTGCCGCTGGACCCGGCCAACCCGGCCGACCGGCTGTCCTACATGCTGGGCGACTCCCGGCCGGTGCTGGGCATCACCACCGGCGAGCACGCCGCCGCCCTGCCCCCGGCGCCCGGGGCGGACGCGGGCGCGTCCGCGGCGGGCTGGCTGATCCTGGAGGAGACCGACGTCTCCGGCTACGACGCCGCCGACGTCACCGACGGTGAACGGCGCGGCCCGCTGCGGCCGGACAACCCGGCCTACGTCATCTACACCTCCGGCTCCACCGGACGCCCCAAGGGCGTGGTGGTCACCGCCCGCGGCCTGGCCGACCTCGCCGAAACCCAGGTCGAACGCTACGAGGTGAGCGCCGAGGACCGGACGCTGCAGTTCTCCTCGCCCAGCTTCGACGCCTCCGTGCTGGAGGCGCTGATGGCCTTCCGCCCCGGCGCGGCCATGGTGATCGTCCCGCCCGGGATCTACGGCGGGGAGCAGCTCGCCGAACTGCTGCGCGACCAGGGCGTCACCCGCGCGTTCATCACCCCCGCCGCGCTGGCCGGCGTCCCCTCCGAAGGGCTGGAGTCGCTGCGCACCGTGGTGGTCGGCGGCGACGCCAGCGGAGCGGACCTGGTGGCGCGCTGGGCCCCCGGCCGCCGCATGATCAACGCCTACGGGCCCACCGAGATCACCGTGGCCGCCACCATCAGCGACCCGCTGCAGGTGGGGGAGACCCCGCCGATCGGGCGCCCGGTGACCGGCGCCCGGCTGCACGTGCTGGACGACCGGCTGCGGCCCGTCCCGATCGGGGTGCCCGGCGAACTGTACGTCGAGGGCGACGGCGTGGCCCGCGGCTACCTGCACCGGCCGGGCCTGACCGCCGAGCGGTTCGTGGCCTGCCCGTTCGGCCCGCCCGGCGCCCGCATGTACCGCACCGGCGACCTGGTGCGCTGGCGGGCCGACGGCGCGCTGGACTACCTGGGCCGCGTCGACGACCAGGTCAAGGTCCGCGGGTTCCGCATCGAGCTGGGCGAGATCGAGGCCGCGCTGCTGCGCCACCCGGACGTGGCGCAGACCGCCGTGATCGTCCGCGAGGACCGGCCCGGCGAGCGGCGGCTGGCCGCCTACGCGGTGCCCGCCGCCGGGCGCGCCCTGGACGCCGCCGAGCTGCGCCGCTTCCTCGCCGAAACCTTGCCGGACTACATGGTTCCGCTGGTGGTGGTGCTGGAGGCGCTGCCGCTGACGGTCGGCGGCAAGGTGGACCGTTCGGCGCTGCCGGCCCCCGACGCCTCCGCCACCGCCGGACGGGCCCCGCGCACCCCCCGCGAGGAGATCCTGTGCGGGCTGTTCGCCGAGATCCTGGGCGTGCCCCGGGTCGGCATCGACGACGACTTCTTCGCGTTGGGCGGTGACTCGCTGACCGCCACCCGCCTGGTGGGGCGGATCCGCTCGGCGCTGTCGGTCGAGCTGCCGGTCCGCGCGCTGTTCGAGGCGCCCACCGTGGCCCGCCTGGCGGCCCGCCTGGACGAGGCGGCCGGCACGGCGCGCCCCCCGCTGCGGCCGGCCGAACGCCCCGACCGCATCCCGCTGTCGTACGCCCAGCAGCGGCTGTGGTTCCTCAACCGGTTCGAAGGTCCGTCGGCCACCTACAACGTGCCGGTGGCGCTGCGGCTGCACGGCGAGCTGGACTACGCGGCGATGCGGGCGGCGCTGGCGGACGTGGTGGCCCGGCACGAGTCGCTGCGCACGATCTTCCCCGACAGCGGCGGCACCCCCCGCCAGCAGATCCTCGACCCCGCCGACGCCCGCCCCGCCCTGCCGGTGGAGGACGTCACCGAGGCCGCCCTGCCGGCCGCGCTGGCCCAGATCGCCGGCCGCGGCTTCGACTTGGCCGCCGAGCCGCCGCTGCGCGCCCGGCTGCTGCGGCTGGGCGAGACCGAGCACGTCCTGGTGCTGGTGATGCACCACATCATCGGGGACGGCTGGTCGATGGCGCCGCTGGCCCGCGACGTGATCACCGCCTACCTGGCCCGCCGCGGCGGCGAGGAGCCGCGCTGGTCGCCGCTGCCGGTGCAGTACGCCGACTACACCCTCTGGCAGCAGCAGCTCCTCGGCTCCGAGGACGACCCCGACTCGCTGATCAGCCGGCAGATCGCGTTCTGGAAGGAGACGCTGGCCGATCTGCCGGAGGAGATCGCGCTGCCGGCCGACCGGCCCCGCCCGGCCGAGGCCAGCTACCGCGGCGGCCTGCACTCCTTCGAGCTGGACGCCGAGCTGCACGCGGAGCTGACGAAACTGGCCCGCTCCTCGCAGGCCAGCCTGTTCATGGTGCTGCAGGCGGCGCTGGCCGCCCTGCTGACCCGCATGGGCGCGGGCACCGACGTGCCGATCGGCTCGCCGATCGCCGGCCGCACCGACGAGGCCTTGGACGACCTGGTCGGCATGTTCGTCAACATGCTCGTGCTGCGCACCGACACCTCCGGGAACCCGAGCTTCCGGGAGCTGGTGGCGCGGGTGCGGGAGACCGACCTGGCCGCCTACGCCAACCAGGACGTGCCGTTCGAACGGCTGGTGGAGGTGCTCAACCCGGCCCGGCACATGGGCCGCCACCCGCTGTTCCAGGTGGTGCTGTCCTTCCAGAACAACCCCGAGGCGTCGCTGGAGGTCGACGGCCTGACCGCCGCCCCCGAATCCCTGGGCGCCGGCGCCGCCAAGTTCGACCTGTCGCTGTATGTGGAGGAACGCACCGGCGACGACGGCACCCCGGCCGGGATCGAGGCCGCCTTCGAATACGCCCTCGACCGCTTCGACCAGCCCACCGTGGCGGCGCTGGCCGAACGCCTCACCCGCCTGCTGCGCGCGGTGACCGCCGACCCCGACGCCCCCATCGGCTCGGTGGAGCTGCTGAGCGAGGCCGAGCGGCGCACCATCCTCACCGACTGGGCGCGCGGAGCGCACCTGAGCACCGCCGCCCCGGCCGCCCCGGCCCTGCTCGCGGGAGCGGACACGACCGCCGAGCGGGCCACGATTCCTGCGTTGTTCGAGGCGCAGGCGTTGCGTGCTCCGGATGCGGTGGCGGTGACTTTTGAGGGTGCGCATCTGACGTATGGGGAGTTGAACGCGGCGGCCAACCGTTTGGCGCGGTTGTTGCGGGAGCGGGGGGCTGGGCCGGAGCGGTTTGTGGCGTTGGCGTTGCCGCGTTCGGCTGAGCTGGTGGTGGCGATTGTGGCGGTGTTGAAGGCGGGGGCGGCGTATGTGCCGATCGACCCCGATTACCCGGCCGATCGCATCGCCTACATGCTCCAAGACTCCCGCCCCGTCCTGGCCGTCACCACGGCCGAGGCCGCCGGGGTGCTCCCGGAGTCCATGCCCAAGGTGCTCCTGGACGAGCACACCCTCGCCGATTACTCAGCCGAGAACCTGGGCGATGTGGGGTTGCGTCCGGACAATCCGGCGTATGTGATCTACACGTCCGGTTCCACCGGCCGGCCTAAGGGTGTGGTGATTCCGCATCGCAATGTGGTGCGGTTGCTGGCCTCCACCGAGCAGTGGTTCGGCTTCGGCCCGGACGATGTGTGGACGCTGTTCCACTCCTACGCCTTTGACTTCTCGGTGTGGGAGCTGTGGGGGCCGCTGCTGTATGGCGGCCGCCTGGTGGTGGTGCCGTTCCTGACCTCCCGTTCGCCCGAGGACTTCCTCAAGCTCCTCGCCCGGGAGAAGGTGACCGTGCTCAACCAGACGCCGTCGGCCTTCTACCAGTTGATGGCCGCCGACCGGGACAACCCGGGCGCCGAGTTGGCGTTGCGGTATGTGATTTTCGGTGGTGAGGCGCTGGAGCTGGGCCGGTTGGAGGACTGGTACTCCCGGCATGCCGATGATGCGCCGGTGTTGGTGAACATGTACGGGATCACTGAGACCACCGTGCATGTCTCCTACATCGCCCTGGACAGCTTCTACTGCGCCTCGGCCCCGGGCAGCGTGATCGGTACCGGTATCCCGGACCTGCGCCTGTATGTGCTGGATGAGCGGCTCCAGCCGGTCCCGCCGGGAGTGATCGGTGAACTCTACGTGGCCGGTGCCGGGCTGGCCCGCGGCTATCTGAACCGGCCGGGGTTGTCGGCTGAGCGGTTCATCGCTGATCCGTTCGGGGAGCCGGGCAGTCGCATGTACCGCACCGGGGACTTGGGGCGGTGGTTGCGTGATGGCCGCCTGGAGTACCTGGGGCGTTCGGACCAGCAGGTGCAGCTGCGTGGCTTCCGCATCGAACTCGGTGAGATCGAAGCGGTGCTCTCCCGCCACGAAGCGGTCTCCGATGTCGCGGTGATCGTTCGTGATGATCGGCTGGTTGCGTATGTGGTCGGGGATGCCGATGTGGCCGAGCTGCGCAGGTTCGCGGGCCGGTCGTTGCCGGATTACATGGTTCCGGCCACGGTGGTGTTCTTGGATGCGTTGCCGTTGACGGTCAACGGCAAGCTGGACCGCAAGGCCCTGCCGGCTCCGGACTTTTCCGCCCAGGTCTCCTCGCGTGCCCCGCGCAATGAGCGGGAAGAGATCCTGGCCGGGCTGTTCGCCGAGGTGCTGGGGCTGGAGCGGGTCGGCATCGATGACGGCTTCTTCGATTTGGGTGGGGATTCCATCATCGCCATCCAGCTGGTCTCCCGTGCCCGCCAGGCCGGGCTGGTGATCTCCCCGCGGGAGGTCTTCCAGCATCAGACGGTTGAGGAACTGGCCGCCATCGCCCGCAACGCCACCGACGAGGCCGCCGAAACCGAGCCTCCGGGTGCGGGGGTGGGTCCTGTGCCGGCCACCCCGATCATGCACTGGTTCCGGGAGCTGCACGGCCCCACCGACGACTACAGCCAGCGGATGCTGCTGCACGCGCCCCCCGGCCTGGACCTCGACCACCTGACCGGAGCGCTGCAGGCCGTCCTGGACCACCACGACATGCTCCGCCTGCGCGTCACCGGCGACGGTTTCGAGATCACCGAACCGGGAACCGTCGACGCCGCCGCCCTGGTCCGCCGGGTGGACGTCGCCGGCCTGGACGGCGAGGCGCTCAAGGCCGTCCTCGCCGAGGAAGGCGCCGCCGCCCGCTCCCGGCTGCGCCCGGATGCGGGCATCATGGCCCAGCTCGTCCACTTCGACGCCGGGCCCACCGCCCAGGGGCGCCTCCTGCTCACCCTGCACCACCTGGTGGTGGACGGGGTGTCGTGGCGGATCCTGCTGCCCGACCTGGTCACCGCCTGGGCCGCCATCGCCGCCGGGCAGACCCCGCGCCTGGAACCGGTCGGCACCTCCTTCCGCCGCTGGGCGCAGCGCCTGGTCGCCGAGGCCACCGACCCGGGACGCGTCGCCGAACTGGACACCTGGCTCGAGATCGGCCGCACCCCCGATCCGCAGCTGGGCGACCGTCCCCTGGACCCGGACGTCGACACCTTCGGCAGCGCCCGGCAGCTCACCTTGACGCTGCCGCCGGAGGTCACCGAACCGCTGCTGACCACCGTCCCGGCCGCCTACCACGGCCGCGTCAACGACGTGCTGCTGACCGGGCTGGCGCTGGCCGTCGCCCACCGCCGTCCCGGCGCGCAGACCGCCGTCCTGGTCAACCTGGAGGGACACGGCCGCGAGGAGATCTTCCCCGGTGTGGACCTGTCCCGCACCGCCGGCTGGTTCACCTCCATCAGCCCGGTGCGCCTGGACCCCGGACCCGTCGACTGGGAGGAGGTCCGCACCGGCGGCCCGCAGGTCGGCACCGCGCTGAAGACGGTCAAGGAGCAGCTGCGGGAGACCCCCGACAACGGCATCGGCTACGGCCTGCTGCGCCACCTCAACCCGGCCACCGCCGAGAAGCTGGCCGGCCTGCCCCGCCCCCAGATCGCCTTCAACTACCTGGGCCGGGTCACCGCCGACGACGGCGGGCAGGCCGCCGACTGGAGCCCGGCCGCCCCCGACGAGGCCGAGGCCCTCGGCCCCGGGCAGAACCCCGGCCTGGCCATGCCGCACGTCCTGGAGATCAGCGCCCACACCCGCGACCTGCCCACCGGCCCGCAGCTGCACGCCACCTGGATCTGGCCGGGGGACCTGCTGGCCGAAGAACAGGTCCGCGCCCTGGCCGAGGCGTGGTTCGAGGCCTTGCGGGGCCTGGTGGCGCACGCCTCCACCGAGGGCGCCGGCGGGTTCACCCCCTCGGACCTGTCGCTGGTGGACCTCACCCAGGACGAGATCGACGAATTCGAAGCCGAGCTGGACGATTGGGAGTTGGAGCAATGACCCAGCCGAAGCAGGCCCGGCAGTCGCAGCTCGAGGACATCCTGCCGCTGTCGCCCCTCCAGCAGGGCCTGTTCTTCCACGCCCTCTACGACGAGGCCGGCGACGTCTACACCGCCCAGGGCGTGTTGGACCTGGAAGGGAAGCTGGATGTGGCCGCGCTGCGCCGGTCGGTCGCCACGCTGCTGCGCCGCCACCCCAATCTGCGCACCAGCTTCCGGCAGCGCAAGGAGGGCTCGCCCGTCCAGCTCGTGCACCGCCAGGTGAAGCTGCCCTGGCAGGAGCGGGACCTGTCGCACCTGCCGCTTGAGCAGGCCGAGGCGCAGGCCGCGGTGCTGGCCGATGCCGAACGCGCCCGCCCCTGGGACATGACCCGCCCGCCGCTGCTGCGGTTCCTGCTGGTCAAACTGGCCCCCGACCGGCACCGGCTGATCTTCACCAACCACCACATCCTGCTGGACGGCTGGTCCACCCCGATCCTGCAGACCGAGCTGTTCGCGCTGTATGTGGCCGGCGGCGACGACACGGGCCTGCCCCGCCCCACCCCCTACAAGAACTACCTGGCCTGGGTCGCCCGGCAGGACCGCGCCGCCGCCGAGGACGCCTGGCGGCGGGCGCTGGCCGGGCTGGAGGAGCCCACCCTCGTCGCCCCGCACGCCGCTGGCGGGGAACCGTCCGTCCCGCACAAGCTGCACATCAAGCTGGACGCGGACCTCACCGCCGCGATCACCGAGTGCGCCAAGGCCCACGGCGTCACGCTCAGCACGATCCTGCAACTGGCCTGGGGGCTGCTGGTGGGGCGGCTGACCGGCCGCAGCGACGTGGTGTTCGGCGTGGCGGTCTCCGGCCGCCCGCCGGAGCTGCCCGGCGTGGAGCAGATGATCGGCCTGTTCATCAACACCATCCCGGTGCGGGTGCGGGTGCGTCCCGGCGACACCATCGCCGAGGCGCTGCGCCGGCTGCAGCGCGAGCAGGCCGACCTGATGCCCCACCACCACCTGGGGCTGGCCGACATCCAGCGGCTGAGCGGGCTCGGCGCCCTGTTCGACACCATGACGGTGCTGGAGAACTACCCGTTCGACCCCGAGGCCGACGGCACCGACCTGGGCGGGCTGCGGGTGCGCGGCACCGGCGGCCACGACGCCTCCCACTACCCGCTGGCGCTGGCCGCGGTGCCCGGCGAGCAGCTGTCGCTGCGGCTGGACCACCGTCCGGAAGTGTTCGGCGACCGGGACGCCGAGCAGATCATGCGCCGGCTGCGCCGCATCCTGGAGGCCATCGCCCGCCGGCCCGACCAGCCGGTCGCCGCCATCGACATCCTGGACGAGGAGGAACGCCGGCGCCTGCTGACCGCCTGGCAGGGGCCGGTCGTGCCGCGCCCGGAAGGTCCGCAGACCATCCTCGAACGGTTCGCCCGCCACGTGGCCGCCACCCCGGACGCCGTCGCGCTGCGCGAGCTGACCGTCGAGGACGGGGAGCTGCGGGGACGCTCCATCACCTACGCCGAACTGGACGAACGCGCCAACCGCCTGGCGCACCGCCTGATCGGGCTGGGGGTGCGGCCGGAGACCCCGGTGGCGATGATGGTGGAGCGCTCGGCGCACGTGGTGGTGGCCACGCTGGCGATCCTCAAGGCCGGCGGGGTGTACGCGCCCATCCACCACAGCTACCCGCCCGACCGCATCGCCTGGGCGATCCGGGAGACCGGGGCGCCGGTGCTGCTGCTGGACCGCGCCATGGCCCGGCGGGAGGTCGAGCACTCCGCCCGGGTCGTCCTGGTCGACGACGAAGCGGCCCTGGCCGGTCTGCCCGCCACCGATCCCGGCGTCGCCTGCCACCCCGAGCAGGCCGCCTACGTGCTGTTCACCTCCGGCTCCACCGGGCTGCCCAAGGGCGTGGCGGTCCGCCACCGCGACGTGGTGGACCTGGCGCTGGACGCCACCATGCGCGACGGCGCCCACGACCGCGTCCTGTGCCACTCGGCGCACGCCTTCGACGCCTCCACCTACGAGCTGTGGGTGCCGCTGCTGGCCGGCGGCACCGTCGTCATCGCCCCGCCCGGTGAGGTGGACGCCGCCGCCCTCGAACGCATCATCACCGCCGAGCAGGTCACCGGCCTGTTCATCACCACCACCCTGTTCAACCTGGTGGCCGAGGAACGGCCGGGCGCCTTCGCCGGCCTGCGGGAGGTGCTGACCGGCGGCGAGGCCGGCTCGGTGACCGCCATGCGCAAGGTGCTGCGGGCCTGCCCCGACACCCGGGTCGGCAACGTCTACGGCCCCACCGAGGCCACCACCTACACCACCGTCCTGTCGATGCGGGAGATCCTGGAGCGCGGCGAGCAGGTCGCCCTCCTCGGCCGTCCCATCGACAACATGCGCGTGTACGTGCTGGACGAGAACCTGCAGCCGGTGCCGCCGGGCGTGGTCGGCGAGGCCTATGTGGCCGGGGCCGGGCTGGGCCGCGGCTACTTCGGCCGGCCCGGCCTGACCGCCGAACGCTACGTCGCCAACCCGTTCGGCGCGCCCGGCGAGCGCATGTACCGCACCGGCGACCTGGTGCGGTGGCGGCCGGACGGGATGCTGGAGTACATCGACCGCGCCGACTTCCAGGTCAAGATCCGCGGCTTCCGGATCGAGCTGGGCGAGATCGAATCGGTGCTGGCCGGCCACCCCGACGTGGCCAACGTCGCGGTGATCGCCCGCGAGGACCGGCCCGGCGACAAACGGCTGGTCGGCTACGTGGTCCCGGTCGCCGGCCGCCGGGTCGACCCGGCCGAGCTGCGCCGCCACGCGGCCGAATCGCTGCCGGAGTACATGGTGCCCGCCGCGATCGTGCCGCTGGAGACGCTGCCCACCAACGCCAACGGCAAGCTGGACCGCCGCGCCCTGCCCGTCCCCGACTACGGCGAGCTGCTGGGCGGGCGCCCGCCCCAGGGCGTGCGGGAGGAGCTGCTGTGCTCCCTGTTCGCCGAGGTCCTGGGCGTGGAGAAGGTCGGCGCCGACGTCAGCTTCTTCGACCTGGGCGGCGACAGCATCGCCGCGATGCGGCTGGCCACCCGCGCCCGGCAGGCGGGGCTGGAGCTGTCGCCGCGCGATGTGTTCACCCACCAGACCGTCGAGGCGCTGGCACGGGCCGGGGACTCCACCGAGCAGGACGCCCCCAGCCTGGAGGTGCTGCTGCCGATCCGCGCCACCGGGTCGCGCCCGCCGCTGTTCTTCGTCCACCCCGCCGGCGGGCTGGCCTGGCCGTACTTCCAGTTCCAGCGGCACCTGGGACCCGAGCAGCCGATCTACGGGCTGCAGGCGCGCGTCTTCACCTCCGGGACGCTGCCGGAGTCGGTGAACGCGATGGCCGCCGACTACCTGGAGCAGATCCGCACCGTCCAGCCGCACGGCCCCTACCACCTGGCCGGCTGGTCGCTGGGCGGCCTGATCGCCTACGAGATGGCCTGCCGGCTGCAGGCCGACGGGGAGGAGGTCGCCCTGCTGGCGCTGATCGACTCCTACCACAGCCAGGACCTGAACTCCGAAAAACGCGAGGTGCTGCCGGAGCTGCTGGAGGCCGCCGGGATCGACGCCGGGATGAAGGCCGACGGCACCCCCGACATGGACCGCATCATGCAGGTCATCAGGGAGCGCGGCGACGCCTTCGCCACGTTGGACGAGGACGACCTGCTCAAGCTGTACCGCAACTACGAGAACGGGCTGCGCTGCGCCGAGGAGTACCGGCCCGGCCGCTTCCGCGGCGACATCGTGTTCTTCACCGCCACGCAGGGCCGTCCGGACGGGGCGCCCACCGCCCGCGAGAACTGGCAGCCGGTCACCGACGGCCAGATCGAGGACTACCCGATCGACGTCGAGCACCATCTGCTGATGGAGCCGGGGCCGGCGGCCGAGATCGGCGCGGTGCTGGCCGCCCGGCTCGGCAAGCTGCACTCACGCTGACCGATTAACCTTGCCCCAAGACCCCGAAAGGAACCCCCGGATGAGCAACCCGTTCGAGGACCCCGACGGCACGTTCCTGGTGCTGGTCAACGACGAGGGCCAGTACTCGCTGTGGCCGTCGTTCGCCGAGGTCCCCGCCGGCTGGACGGTGGCCAAGAGCGCCGACACCCGCCAGGCGTGCCTGGAGTTCGTGGAGGCCAACTGGACCGACATGCGGCCCAAGAGCCTGATCGAGGCCATGGAGGGCTCGGCTTGAGGCGCGTCCGCAAGGCGGAGGGCCGGCCGTGAACTGGTTCCGCTGCCCGGAGAGCCGGCCGTGGGCGTCGCTGCGGCTGATCTGCTTCCCGCACGCCGGCGGTTCGGCGGTGGCCTACCGCTCCTGGGGCAAGGAGCTGAGCGCGGCGATCGAGGTGCACGCCGTGCAGTACCCCGGCCGGGCCGACCGGCTCGCCGAGCCCATGATCGACGACGCCCACCGGCTGGCCCGGCTCATCGCCGGGGCGCTGGTGCCGCTGATGGACCGGCCCACCGCCCTGTTCGGGCACAGCATGGGCGCCGTGCTGGCCTATGAGACCGCCCGCCTGCTGGAGGAGCGCGGCGTGCCGCCCACGCACCTGTTCGCCTCCGGCGCCCGCCCCCCGCACCGCCGCGACCTGGCCGATGAGGACCGCGTCGCCGACCGGGACGATGAGGGGGTGGTGGCGGCGCTGACCGAGCTGGGCGGCAGCGACGCCGAGGTGCTGGCCGACCCGGAGATGCGCGAGCTGGTGCTGCCGTATGTGCGCAACGACTTCCGGCTGATCGAGAACTATCAGCGCCGGCCCGGGCCCAACCCCTCGGTCCCGATCACCGCGATCATCGGCGACGCCGACCCGCACGTGGACCGGGAGCGGGCCGCCGCCTGGGCCGAGGCCACCGATGGCCCCTTCGCCTTGAAGGTTCTGCCGGGCGACCACTTCTACCTGGTCCCGCGGCAGGCCGAGGTGCTGGGGGAGATCCAGCGCGCCCTGCACGTGCCCACCTGAGCGCGGCCGGGCGGGGCGCTCAGACGCCGGCGCCCACCGGTTCCTCGGCGTGCCGCTCGGCGGGCTCGGGCTCCGGCTCGGGCAGCAGCGCGCTGTAGCAGCGCACGGTCTCGGCGGCGATCCGCTCCCAGGCGTAGCGGGAGTGGGCGCGGTCGGCGGCGGCGATGGCCCACGCCGACAGCGTGGTCTCCTCGGCCAGCAGCCGGCGCAGCGCCCGTCCCAGGGTCACCGGCTGGCCGGGCGGCACGTGCAGCCCGGTGACGCCGTCCAGCACGCTGTCGGCGCCGGAGCCGGTCGGCACCGCGACCACCGGCACGCCGCAGGCCATGGCCTCCAGCGGCACCATCCCCGAGGGCTGGTGCGGGGCCAGGCACAGCGCCAGCCGGGCGGTGCGCAGCAGCTTGGGGACGTCCTTGCGGGGCAGCCGGCCCAAAAACAGCGTGCGGTCGGCCACGTCCAGCTCCTTGGCCAGGGTGCGCAGCCGGTGCACGGTGGGGTCGCTTTCCAGGTCCTCGCGGGCCGGGCCGCCGGCCACCACCAGCTCGGCCTCGGGGACGTGCGCCAGTGCCCGCACGGCCACCGCCGCGCCGGCGTTGTCCAGGTCGTTGCCGACCAGCACCAGCCGGGGGCGCCGCCCCCGCGGCATCGTCGGGCCCGTCTGGCGGAACCGCTCGCAGTCCACGCCGTAGGGCACCACGCAGATCCGGGGCCGCGCCACGCCCATGCGCACCAGTTCGTCGGCCTCGTGTTCACAGCCGGCCAGCACCGTGTCGGCGCCGCGGCCCAGCGCCCGTTCGATCCGGATGCGGGCCGGGTGCACGGTGCGCCGCCCGCCGGGCCGGCGGCTTTCCACCACGCCCAGGCCGTGGAAGGACTGCACCAGCGGCAGCCCGGTGTCCTGCAGCGCGGCGTAGGCGGCCAGCCCGCCCAGCCAGCCGTGCGCGTGCACCAGGTCGGGCCGGTTGCGTTGCTGCGCCAGCCGGCGGCTCAGCTCGTCGGTGAACGCCCGGATGTGCGGCAGCAGATGGGCCTCCGGCAGCGGCCGGGCGGGGCCCGCGGTGATCTGTTCGAGCGTGGCGCCCGCGCCGAGCCTGGTCCGGGGGCGTCCGCTCTCGGTGGTGCGCCGGGTGTAGACGGTCACTCGATGGCCCTGCCCGCCCAATGCGCGGGCCAACTCCAGCACGTGGATGGAGTGGACGCCGGCGCTTGCCGAATCGCCCGTCAGATCGGCCAATGAGACAAGCGCTAGGTTCAGGGACGAGGGCATGACGCGGCCTCCGGGATCGCACAGGAATGGAACCAGGAGGTATCTGCGTCTTAGACACCCACGGTGATCGTTGTATCCAAGCCACTTCTCCACCAAACATGTGAACTCGGGATCTTTTCGACGCTCAGGGTGATCGGTGCCTGTCGTATTGATGTCCTGAGCAGGGGGAAGACCACACATACCGGGCCGCCGCGCACACGGGGAAATGTCGGACCCGGCGGCCATACTGAAGGGGTGAACGGCAGGGTCTGGTACGTGGCCTACGGGTCGAATCTGGCGCGCGAACGGTTTCAGTGCTACCTGGCCGGGGGACGGCCCGAGGGCGCCGCCCGCCACTACACCGGCTGCCGCGACGCCACCCCGGCCCGGGCCGAGCGGGCGCTGACGCTGCCCGGCGGCATCTACTTCGCCCACACCTCGCAGACCTGGGGCGGCGGCATGGCCTTCTACGACCCGCAACTGCCGGCCCGTACCGCCGCCCGCGCCTACCTGCTGACGGTCGGGCAGTTCGCCGACGTCCTCGCCCAGGAGATGCGCCGCCGGGTCGGCGCCGACCTGGACCTGTCGGAGGCGCTGCGCACCGGGCGGCAGCGCCTCGGCCCCGGCCGCTATGAGACGATCCTGCGGGTCGGCGAGTGCGACGGGCACCCGATGCTGACCTTCACCGCCCCGCACGGCGCGCTGCGGGCCGATCTGAACGCCCCCTCCGCTCCTTACCTGCGGATGCTCGGCCGCGGCCTGCGCCAGGCGCACGGCTGGCCGGCCGAGCGGGCCGCCTCCTACCTGGCCGCCTGCCCCGGCGCCCGGGAGCACTGGTCGCCGCAGGACATCGCCGGGCTGCTGCAGGACGCGGGGGCCGCCCTGTCGGCCGAGTGCCGATAAGGGAATACTGACGTCCATGAAGATCGGTGATGTGGTGGAGGACTTCGAGCTCCCCGACGAGCAGGGCACCCTCCGTTCCCTCAGCGGCCTGCTGGCCGGTGGTCCCGTCGTGCTGTTCTTCTACCCGGCGGCGATGACGCCGGGCTGCACCGCCGAGGCCTGCCATTTCCGCGACCTGGCCGCCGAGTTCGCCGAGCTGGGCGCCCAGCCGGTCGGCATCAGCGCCGACCCGGTGAGCAAGCAGCGCGAGTTCAGCGGCAAGCACTCCCTCGGCTACCCCCTGCTCAGCGATGAGGACGGCACCGTCGCCCGCCGCTTCGGCGTCCGCCGCGGCTTCGCGCTGGCCCCCACCAAGCGCCGGACGTTCGTGATCGACACCGACCGCCGCATCATCGAGATCGTCAAAAGCGAGATCCGCATGAGCGTCCACGCCGACCGCGCTCTGGAGGCCCTTCGCCGTCGTCGCGGCTGACCGGCGCCGGGCCGGTCTCAGCGCAGCACCGGCAGGATGATCGCCGAAGGGCGGCCGGGGTCGTGGAAGACCTCGTGGCGGGCGGCCAGCCAGGCCGTCTCCGCGCCCAGCGGCTCGCCGGTGCCGGAATTGCGGGCCACCCGGGGGTAGGCGCCGCCGGCCACGTGCACGCGCAGCCGGTGCCCGGGGCGGAACCGGTGCCCGGCCGGCCACAGATCCACCGTGATCTTGCAGACGCCCTCGCCGTCGGTCTCGCCCACCCCCGGGCGCACCCGGCGCACGCCCTCGCACAGGTTCAGCGACACCCCGTCGGGGGCCACGTCGCACAGCCGCACCACGAAGTCGGCGTGCGCCCGGTCGGAGCGCACATGCAGTTCCGCGCGGATCGGCCCGATGATCTCCAGCCCCTTGGAAAGCGGCGGGGAGGTGTAGACCAGCACGTCGCGGCGGGCCTCCAGGCGGCGCTGGTCGGCGGGGGAGCAGTCGCCCAGCAGCGAGGGGCCGCTGATGCACGGGGTGGGGTGCATCGGGTCGTACCGGTAGGAGTCGGGCGGGCTCTGCGGCGGCCCGTCGGGGGACAGCCCGCCGCCGGGCTGCAGGTGCCAGCGCTGCTCGTCGATCCCGGGCACCGGCCAGTGGGGGAAGTCCCGCCACTCCCCGGAGCCGGTGATGTAAAGCCGCACCGGGTCCCGGCGCATCTCGGAGCGGTCGCCGAGCAGGTGGGCGCGGAACCACTGCAGCGAGTCGCGCATGGAGTGGCGCGTCAGCCGTGGATCCGAATGCCACCACGGGCCGATGGTCAGGTGCGGGTTGCGTCCGGCCGCCCGCAGCGCCGCGTAGTCCTCCAGCTGCCAGGGCAGGAACACGTCATACCAGCCGCCGGTCATGTTCACCGGGGCCTGCACCCGCCCCACCGCCCGGCTGAAGTCCCGCTTGTGCCAGAACGGGGTGTCGGGGCCGTTGGCCAGCAGGTCCTGGAAGAACCGCACCGGCGCCCCGGTGGCCAGCGCGTCCAGCTCGGCCAGCGGACGGCCCGACAATGCCGCCCGCCGGGCCCGGCGCGGCGAGAGCACCCCGGCGACCAGCCCCGACAGCGGCCGCTGGATGCGGGTGGTCAGATCCACCCAGGTCAGCGTGGACTCCAGGGCGAACCCGCCGCCCAGATTGATCGCATCCCGGAACTGCGAGGCCGTCACCTGCATCGACAAGGCCTTCAGCTCCGGCCCGGCGTCCGCGGCCACCGCCCACTGCACATAGCCCAGATAGCTGGGGCCGTGCATGGCGAACGCGCCGCCGAACCACGGCTGGGCCTTCAGCCAGGCCACCGTCGCCAGCCCGTCCTCGCGCTCGTCCAGCGGCTCGAACGCCCCGCCGGAGCCGAACCCGCCGCGGACGCTCTGCACCACCGTCTGGAACCCGTGGGTGGCGAACACGTACCCGCACATCAGCCCGAACGGCCCGCGCCGCCCATACGGGGAGCGCACCAAGATGACCGGTGGACGGTCCAGCCCCTGCGGTGCGTACCGGTCGGCCAGCAGCGTCACCCCGTCCGGCGCGGGGACCTCCAGGTCCCGGTGCACCCTCACCCGGTACGGGCCGTGCGGCAGCCGCAGCGCGCCGGCCCCCAGCCGGCGCATCAGCCCCAACCCCTCCATACCGCCAGGCTATTCAGGCATGTCACCCGCGGTGGAAGCGCCCCTTGCCCACGGTGCTCACTCACTTTTCCGGCAAAGTGAACCCGCCCATCTGACCGGGGATTGATCGCTACGATCAGACCCGACCGACAATCCCGAACATTTGAATAGAACGGACGAACGTGCCTGATCCGGTGGAATGGGGACGAGTCCTGGTCGGCGCCGTGGTGGTGGTGTCGGCCGTGGTGCTCGGCATCGCGCTGCGGATGCTGCTCAAACGGCTGATCCGGCGGGCCGAGAACACCAAATGGGTCTGGGACGATCTGCTGGCCCGGCTTTTGTGCGACCTGGCGGTGGTGCTGACCACCGTGGCGGGCCTGTGGGCGGCGGTGCTGATCGTGCGGTTCCAGCCCGGCACCCGCCAGGTGATCGGCTCGATCCTGGTCTCCGTGATCATCCTGGCGGTGACGCTGGCCAGCGCCCGCCTGGCGGCCGGGGTGGTCACCTCGATCGTGCTGGCCCGTTCCGGCGTCGCCCAGTCGGTCACCATCTTCGCCAACATCACCCGCGCGGTGGTGCTGGTGGTGGGCGTGCTGGTGCTGCTGCAGAGCATGGGCCTGTCCATCACCCCGATGCTCACCGCCCTGGGCGTGGGCGGTCTGGCCGTGGCGCTGGCACTGCAGGACACCCTGGCCAACCTGTTCGCCGGGGTGCACATCCTGGCCTCCAAGACCGTGGTGCCCGGCGACTTCGTCCGCCTCAGCACGGGGGAGGAGGGCAGCGTCGTCGACATCAACTGGCGCAAGACCACCATCCAGACCCTCGCCGACAACCTGGTGGTGATCCCCAACGCCCGCTTCGCCGACGCCATCTTGACCAACTTCCACGGTCCCGACCCGGACATGAGCGTCCTGATCCAGGCCAAGGTCGGCTATGAAAGCGACCTGGCGCACGTGGAGAAGGTCGCCATCGAGGTCGGCCGCGAGGTGATGACCCAGGTCGAAGGCGGCGTGCCCGACCATGAGCCGCTGGTGCGCTTCCACACCTTCGGCGAGTCCAGCATCGACTTCACGGTGATCTTGCGGGTCCGCCAGTTCGCCGACCAGTTCGTGGTCAAGCACGAGTTCATCAAGCGGCTGCACGCCCGCTTCCGGGAAGAGGACATCCAGATCCCGCTGCCCACCCGCAAGCTGCTCTTCCCCGACGGCAGCGCCGCTCTGCTGCCGTAGCGCGCCCTGCCCGACGTGCCGGCCGGCCCGGCCCGTGCGGAAAAGCCCGACCGGCCCCGCTCAGGCCGGCACGGCGTCCGCCGGGTCGGGCCAGGCGCCGCGCGCCGCGATGTCCAGCACCAGTGCGGCGATGTTCCAGGCGTCGTCGACGCCCCGGTGGTGCCGGCCCTCCAGCGGCAGCCCCGCGATCTGCAGCGCCTGCGCCATGCCCGGCCTGCGCCGCAACCCGTAGACCTCGGTGAACACCGCCTTGGCGTTGATGTGCCGGGCGCCGAAGGGGTAGTCGGCCTGCCCCGCCGCGCACTGCCGCTCGAACTGCTTGCGGTCGTAGTCGCCCCAGCTCGCCCACGGCCGTGACCGTGCGCAGTGCTCGCGTTCCAGGATCCGGCAGGCCTCGGCGAGGGTGACCCCGCGCTCCACCTCCTGCTGCGTCCAGCCGGTCAGCTCGGTGCAGAACGGGCTCACCGACGAGCGCTCCGGCCGCACCAGGATGCCGTGCCGCGCGACCCGCTTGCACGCCGCCAGGTCCACGACGCACAACCCGATCTCGATGATCTCGCTGACCTGGCCGTCCGGCGGGGAGCCCTCCCAGCAGGTGGCCTCCACATCGATGACGTTGAGCAAGCGTCCGGGCGGTTCCATGCCGGGCACGCTAGCGTTCCGCCGGCGCGGCGGGCCAATGATTTTCCCGCCGCGCCGGCGTCCTGTCAGGCGGCCCGCGCCCGCCCGGCCGGGGCGGGCTTGCGCGGGGCCGGCACCAGGTACCGCACGGCCCGGTAGGGACGCATCGACCAGCGCCGGACCGGCCCGGCCGGCGGCTCGGGGTACCCGTTGAGCGCCAGGCCGGTCAGGCCGGTCGGCCAGATCTCGATCAGCACGCGCTCGGCGGGTCCGCGCAGTGCGGGACGGTGCAGGTGGAACCTGCCCAGCCTGCTCAGGCAGATCATGGCGGTGGCCCCCTTCCGGGTCGGCTGCCCACGGGTACGAGCCGGCCCGGCGGCCGGGTTCAGCGGGGGGTGCGCGGCAGGCGCTCGATGGCGGCGATCAGCAGCTCCAGCCCGAAGTCGAAGTCGGCGTCGAAGTCGGAGCTGAGCAGCTCGCAGGCGGACTGCACCACGTGCGGGAAGGCCGCGGGGTCCACCAGCTCGGCGGCGCGCGCCCCGTCCTGGGCGATGTGCCGCAGGGTGTTGGCCATGCCCTCCTCGCGCATCAGCGTGCCCATCACATACGACATGAACAGCCGCATCACGCGCACCGCGGTCCGCCGTTCCAGCCCGGCCAGCTCGGCGATGGTCAGCATCCGCTCGATCACCGGCAGGCTGCTCGTCCAGACCGCCGGCCGGGAGAGCACCACCGACATCGAACGCGGGTGCTCATGGGCGATGCGGCGGAAGGCGTGGGCCAGCGCGCGGATCTGGTCGCGCCAGTCGGCCTCGGGGTCGGCCTCCAGTTCCAGCCCGGCCAGGATCCGGTCGGCGACCCCGTCCAAGATGGCCTCTTTGCCGGACACGTGGTTGTACAGCGACATGGCGGCCACGCCCAGCTCGCCCCCGACCCGGCGCATGGACAGGGCCTGTTCGCCCTCCCGTTCGATCAGCTCGATCGCGGTGCGGATGATCCGGTCGTAGGTCAGTGGCACGCGCCCGTCCACCGGGAGGGTGCCGCCGCTCGTCTGCTCCGCCACCTGCAGCCTTTCGCCAGTGCTCGCCGCGGGACGCGGTCGGTTCGCGCGCGCCCGTATGCACACGTTACGCGCCCGGAACGCCTCGGCAGAACCTTGCCGACTTACGCCGTAAGTGCCACACTTACGCCGTAAGTCGGCAAGGACTGGAGGAGTCGGATGGGCGTCCAGACCGCGTCGCGCACCGCGGTGGTGCGGTGCAAGAACGGCGATCACACCATCGAGCTGACCGAACGGGAACCGGTCGCCGAACGGCTGATCAAGATCTCCCGCAAGCACTCCTTCAACCCCGACACCGACGTCGATTGGGACGCTCCCCAGGACCCGGACCGCTTCTACATGCCGCCGCAGCTGGTGTCGCTGTATGAGACGCCGCTGTGGGATCAGATGACGCACCGGCAGCGGGTGGAGCTGTCCAAGCGGGAGGTCGCCGAGATCGCCTCCTTCGGCATCTGGGCCGAGCTGCTGCTGATGCACATCCTGGTCAAGACCGCCTACCGGTTCCGCTACGACAGCAACCACACCGCCTACGCGCTCACCGAGATCGCCGACGAGTGCCGGCACTCCATCATGTTCGGCCGCATGGTGCGCACCTTCGGGCTGCGCACCCGCCGGCCGCACCCGGTGGCCTACCACTTCGGCAAACTGTCCGCCGGCGCGCCCTACATGCCGCTGCACATGTTCGCCGGGATCTTGGTGGTGGAGGAGTTCACCGACTCCCTGCAGCGGGTCGCCATGGCGGACGAGGAGATCCAGCCCATCGTGCGGCAGGTCTCCCGCATCCACGTCATCGAGGAGGCCCGGCACATCAGGTACGCCCAGGAAGAGCTCAAGCGGCACATCGCCACCGCCTCCCCGCTGCGCCGCCGCCTCGCCGCCGCCGGCATCGCCCGCTTCGTCTCCTTCATCCAGGCCACCCTCATCCACCCCGCCATCTACGCGGAGGTGGGGCTGGACCCCAAGGAGGCCCGGCGGGCCGCCGCCACCAGCCCGCACCGCCGCGCCGTGTGGGCGTGGGCCATGCGGCGCTGCACCCGCTTCTTCGACGAGGTCGGCTTCCTGGACGGCCGGGGCCGCACCCTGTGGGCCCGCGCCGGCCTGCTCCCCGACAGCCACATCACGATCCCCTGACCGCTACCGGACGCCGCTGGACAAGTCGCCCCGGCAGCCGCACCCGCCGGGAATCCGGAACGGCAGGGGATCGCGCACGGCCCGCAGACGGTCAGCCCGTGACGGCCATCGTCGCGTTCCGGCTCTCCAGGGCGCGGCGCAGCGCGGGCACGGCCGGGCCGGACCGGGCGGTCAGCGCCGCGATCCGCTCGCGGTGGCGGCGCTGCTCGTCCCGGGCGATCACGGTGCGCAGCCGCCCGGCCGCCGCCAGCGCCATGGTCGCCGCGTCATAGCTGTTGAGATGCGCCACCGGCCGGCCGCGCAGCGCCGCCGAGGCCCGCCCCCACAGGTCCTTGACCACCCTGGGGTCGCGCACCTCCACGCGCCGGACGGGCAGCACCCCCAGCAGGCGGCGGGAGCGCACCCGGATCCAGCCGCCGGACTCCAGCTCCGCCTGCACGGCGCGGACCATCGCCCGCCCGTCCCGGCCGATCCAGTACTGCCAGCGCCGGGGGCGGGAGGAGCCGATCTGCGCCAGCAGCCCATAGGGGTCGTCGCCGGGGGTGCCCAGGGCCGGGCGTTTTTCGCCGACCAGCCGGCCGTCCAGGTAGAGCTCGGTGAGCGCGGCGGCGCGCAGCAGCATCCCCAGCCGGTCACGGGCGGTCAGCCGCCCGCGCTCCATGTCGTAGGCCAGCAGGTACATCCTGGCCGGCAGGGAGTCGGGGACCTTGACCATCGGCTACTCCTCGTCGCGGGGGGCGCCCTCCTCGGCGGGCCGGGGCTTGGGCGGCCGGCCCGGCCGGCGCATCCGCCCGGCGTCGCGGGGCATCCGCCCGGCCTCTTTGAGGGCCTTGCGCAGCAGGAACTCGATCTGGGCGTTGGTGCTGCGCAGCTCGTCACCGGCCCAGCGCGCCAGCGCGTCGTAGACGGCCGGGTCGAGCCGCAGCAGGAGTTTCTTGCGTTCCCTGGGCACGGACTCGCATCACTGATAGAGCGTCCCGGTGTTGACCACCGGCTGGGCGTCCCGGTCGGCGCACAGTACCACCATCAGGTTGCTGACCATGGCGGCCTTGCGTTCCTCGTCCAGTTCCACCACGTCCTGCTCCTGCAGCTTGGCCAGCGCCAGCTCCACCATGCTGACCGCTCCCTCGACGATGCGCTGGCGGGCGGCCACCACGGCGCCGGCCTGCTGGCGGCGCAGCATCGCCTGGGCGATCTCGGGAGCGTAGGCCAGCTGGTTGATCCGCGACTCGATGATCCGCACCCCCGCCGAGGCCACCCGCGCGCTGATCTCTTCTGACAGCTTGGCGGTGATCTCGTCGGCGTTCTCGCGCAGCGACAGCCGGTCATCGGAGTCGTAGGGGAAGCTGCCGGCGATGTGCCGCACGGCCGCCTCGGTCTGGAAGGCCACGAACTCCACATAGTCGTCGACCGCGAAACAGGCCCGGGCGGTGTCCTCGACCTGCCAGACCACCACCGCCGAGATCTCGATCGGGTTGCCGTCCAGGTCGTTGACCTTGGCCAGGCCGGTCTCGTGGTTGCGGATCCGGGTGGAGATCTTGCGCCGCACGGTCAGCGGGTTGACCCAGCGCAGCCCGTCACGGCGCACCGTGCCGCTGTAGGAGGCGCCCAGCAGCTGCAGCACGCGGGCCTCGTTGGGCGCCACGAACGTCAGCCCGGCGCCGACCAGCAGCCCGGCCGCGATCAGCAGCCCGCCGGCCACCAGCAGCGTGATCCCCGCCGGATCGAGGTCCGGCCCCTTCTTCACGGCCGTCACCGCCACCACCACCGCGCCGCCGACGATCAGCGCCAGGGTCAGCGCCAGCATCGGCCAGCCGGACAGGTCGCGGGCCGGCCGTTCGCCGATCGACGGCTCGGGCAGGGGGGAATCGGGGGTGCTCGCGATGTTCATCGCACTCCTTCCGTTGCTAGCTGCAAACTATCAAAGTGATATCACTTTTCCAACCGGCCCGGGACGTCCCGATCCGGCGGTCTTTGCCGGCCCGGCTCCGGGCGCGGCGTGAGCATCCCCACCCGAATGGCAAGGTGAGAGGCATGTGCAGACTGTTCGGGATGACCACGGGAGGGCCCCGGGTCGAGGCGGAGTTCTGGCTCCTGGACGCCCCGCAAAGCCTTCGGGAGCAGAGCCGCCGGATGCCCCACGGCGTCGGCCTGGGCTGGTTCTCACTCGGCGACGAGCCGGTGCGCGACCGCGCCCCGCTGCCCGCCTACGACAGCCGCGACTTCGTGCTGGCGGCCCGCCACGTGGTCTCCCACACCTTCGTCTCGCACCTGCGCTACGCCTCCGCCGGCCCGGTGCACGTCCACAACTGCCACCCGTTCCACATGCGCGACCGCCTCTTTGCGCACAACGGCGTGGTCAAGGGCCTGGACGTGCTGGAGAGCTGGCTGAGCGAGGCCGACAAGGCCCTCATCGAAGGACAGACCGACTCTGAGCGGGTCTTCGCCTACATCACCGCCGAGATCCGCCGGCACGGCGACACCACCGCCGGCCTGGTGGAGGCCGTCCGCCGCATCGGGGCCGAGCTGCCGGTCTACTCCCTCAACCTGGTGCTCGCCGAGGCGCACCGCATCTGGGCGCTGCGCTACCCGGAGTCCAACGAGCTGTGGGTGCTGCCCCCCGAGGACGAGGGCGGCGGCATGATCGACACCTGCGCCCGGCACCTGGCCTCCGCCCACGAGCCGGGCTCGGTCGAGGTGACCGCCGCCGGCCGGGCGGTCCCCGCCTACGTGGTGGCCAGCGAGCCCATGGACGACAGCCCCGGCTGGCGGCTGCTGGAACCGGGCGAGCTGCTGATCGTCAACGGTCTCAAAGGGGAGTCCCGCTTCCCCTTCGACCCGCCCCGCATCCGGCTCACCACAGCCGACCTGTCGGCCCGGGAGGCCGCCTCCCAGGAGCACGCGACCTGATCACAGAGCCCGGCCGCAGGGAACGTCCGCGTCGCTGGCTACAGTGAGCCGCGACCGACGACTCCTTGGCGGAAACCGGGATCATGGACTCTGAGCTCACCTTGATGGCCGTGCACGCCCACCCCGATGACGAGGTGCTCGGCACCGGCGGCAGTTTCGCCCGCTACAGCGCAGAAGGGATCAGGACCGTCCTGGTGACCTGCACCAACGGCGAGCAGGGGGACGGCCCCGGGGGAGTCAAGCCCGGCCGGCCCGGCCACGACGAGCGGCAGGTCAGCCGGCGGCGCCTGGCCGAGCTGCGCGAGTCCGCCGCCCACCTGGGCATCGGCCACATCGAGCTGCTGGGCTACCGGGACTCGGGCATGGCGGGCTGGGAGGCCAACCACGCCCCCGGCGCGTTCGCCGGCGTCCCCGTCGCCGAGGCCGCCCGCCGCCTGGCCGCCCTGATGGAACGCTACCGCCCGCAGGTGGTCGTCACCTACGACGAACGAGGCGGCTACGGCCACCCCGACCACATCCAGGCGCACCGCATCACGATGGCGGCGGCCGAGCTCAGCGGCGTCCCCGACAAGCTCTACTACACCGCCGTCCCCCGCGGCCGGATCAAGGAGATGGCCGCCCGCGCCGCCGAGGCCGGCTGGGACTTCGGCGAGGAGGAACTGCCCGAGGACTTCGGCACCCCCGACGAACTGATCACCACGTCCCTGGACGTCTCCGCCTACGCCGAGCGCAAGCGCCGCGCCCTGCGGGCCCACGCCAGCCAAAGCGACAGCATCTTCCTGCTGCAACTGCCCGAGGAGCTCCAGCTGCGCGTCTTCGGCGAAGAGCACTTCGTCCGCGTCCGATGCCGGATCGACGCCCCCGCCCGGGAGGACGACCTGTTCGCCGGCCTGCGCTGAGCGCCCGCGCCGGGCCGGGGCCCTGTTTCAGGCGGGCAGCAGACCGGGCAGCTCCTCGGCGTGAGCCCGCAGGTACGCCGCCAGCGGGGCGGGGAACAGGTCGATGGCGGCCACGGCCTCGGCGCTGCAGGGCACCCGGTCCACCTCATAGACGCCCTTGGACGGGTCGTCGAACTCCGGGCCGTGCCGGCGGGAGAGGTCCATCCCGGTCAGCCGGCACAGGTAGAAGGTGCTCAGGTAGCGCAGGCCCAGCGTCTGCTCGGTATAGGCGAACACCTGCCGCACCGGCCCCACGGTGGCGCCCAGCTCCTCGTCCAGCTCCCGGCGCAGCGCCGCCTCCGGGTCGGCGTCCTGCGGCTCGATCTCGCCACCCGGCGTCGACCAGTAGGGCCGCCGGCCCGGCTTGGTCCGGCGAAGCAGCACCAGGTCGCCGTTACCGTCCAGCAGCAGCGCCCGCACCGCATGCCGGGTGCGCAGCTCTTCGTGGGGGACCGTGCGCTCCGGACCGCACAAGACCACCCGGCCGGTGAAGGCGCCCCGCTCAGCGGCCTTGGCGGCGCGCATCCGCTCCAGCTCGGCTGCGTCGATCCCGTGCGCGGCGGCCAGCGCCCGCACCACCTCCAGCACGTCGGCCAGCTCGGCCGGGTCCTGGCCGGATGCGTACTCCCCGGCCTCCTCATACAGCTTGGCCCGCAGGAGCGCCCGGTACTCGCCGTCGTCGGCGATGCGGGTCTGCGGCCGTCCGCCCGCCGACTCGATGATCTCCGGGATCCGGTCGCGCACCAGTTTCTCGGTCCGCCCGCCGCGCTGCGGAGGGTGGTGGGGCATCACCCCGTGGCGGCGGTCCAGCGACTGCACCCATTGCACGGCCACGGCGGCGACCTGGATCAGCTCGGTGCGCAGCCGTTGCGGGTCCTCCTCGGCCAGGGCCTCATAGAACTCCTCGGTGAGCGCGTGCCGCCAGGTCACCTCACCGGACGAGGCGGCCTGCGCCCGCTCCCGGCGGGCCTGCTCCGCCCGCTTGCGCCAGGCGGCACCGGTGCCGTCGGGGAACTCCTGGACTCCCCACAACGCGTCCTGGGCGGCGCGTTCGGCGGCGACCTCCGCCAGCACCCGGCCCAGCGACCCCCGAATCCCGTCGCCCGCCTTGCTGGTGTCCATGGCTTCGACGGTAGCCGTCCGGGGAACCCGCCGCTTCCGTTTCCGGACGGCCCCGGGCGCGCCGCTTGAGTCCCCGGGGGTGAGGCGGGTCAGCGGCGCCGCCCCCGCCGAGGGCCGCGAGACCGGCGGCGGGAGCCGGCGAGCAGGGCATCGAGCCGGTGACGGGCCTCTGCGCGGGAGAGCGCCGGCGCCTGCTTCGGCAGCAGGGCGGCGAGATGGGACGGCGCCGAGATCCGGCCGTCTGTGTCCACGACGGTCCGCTCGCCCGGCCACTCGCCCAGGATCACCGCTGACAGCGCCCCGGGATGGCGGGCGAACAGCCGGGCGATCCGGTCGGCCTCTGCGCCGCAGTCGGCCACCAGCAGCAGGCGGGGTTGCGCGCCGGAGCCCTGCCCCCTGGCGCGCAGCCGCAATTCCGTCTCCAGGTAGCTGAGCGCGGCATCCAGGGTGCCGGGCAGGAACAGCTCATCCGGCGGCTCGTCGAGCAGCTCGTCCTCCTCCAGTCCCAGCAGTCTCATGGCGTCGGCACGCGGCAGCACGACCAGGCCGGAGCCGTCCTCCAGCGCCGACAACGTGATCAGCCGTGCCAGGTCGGCCGCCCGCCGGCCGCCGAGCGCCAGCAGAAGGCCGCAAAACGGGGTGAGCGCGACGCCATCGGCCCGCTGCCGGGGCGGAGGGGGCGCCGGCGGTGCCGCGGCGGGCGGGGCGGCGGAGACCCGCGCGGTCATCGCCGGTGCGGGGGCCGGTGCCCGCCGGCGGAGCGTCAGCCCGATCGCCGCCACCGGAAGCAGCAGGATGAGCAGCCCCAGCAGGGGAGAGGGCTCCACGGGACGGCTCGCCGGATCTTCGGTGATCTCACCGGAGGGCGCGGGCCGGGGGGTGGGCCAGGTGGAGGCCGATCGCGCCGCCGGGGGCGGTGCCGCGGCGCGCCCTGCCCGGCCGTCCGCCTGCGGGAGCGCAGAGACCGCGGCGGGACCGTGAGGGTGGTGCTCACGGCCCGCATGGTCGCCGCCGCGGTGCGGCTCGGGTGGCGGATTGCGGTCGCGGCCGGTGCCCGCGACGGCTGCCGGGCCGGTCGGTGTGGCCTGCGCATCGAGGGACCGCGCATCCTCGGGGCACCGCACCGCCGGAGGGGCCGCCGTCGTGGCATGGGCCAGGTGTCCCACGGCGAGGACGACGGCGGGGGCGACCACGGCACAGCCCAGCAGACCGCGGCCGAGCCGGCGGGAGCCGAGAAACCGCCCGGCGGCGGTGGAAAGTGCAATGAGGCGGTTCATTTTCCTGAATGTGGCTTCGTGTGACCGTGAGGCCGCTGATCGTACACAGAAGGAGACGCTCGGGTGTCCTGATTGGATTACTGGCTGCGTTTATTTCGCCACACTCCCGGGTTTTCTTCGGCCTCCCCCTTTTTGAGACTCTCACTCATCAGGGTGATACCTGGATTTATCGGACCGCATGGGGGTTCGGTGCTCTGAACAATGCGGGGCCGCGCGCCCGGCTGAGAACGTACGCGCGGCCGGTCCGTCTCTCCTCGCGTCCATCACTTCCGGGACGGGCCGGTCACGCAGGAGAGGGTGCCTCCGGAGGAGGACCCGGACGTGCCGCGCCGGGAGGAGAAGTGCGGCCGGTCTCCCGCCGGGTTGAACGCCGGCCCGCAGATCTTCGGGGAACCCCGCCCCAAGATCTGCAGGAAACCGGGATCTCGCCGTCCGGTCTGATCGTGCAGGCTTCCATATTGCCGCCGTCCTCGGTCACGTACAAATCGCCATAGCCGGCGGCTGCGGCTGCGATGAGCGTAAGGGGACCGGATGAAATCCCTTTCACGTGCGTGGTGAAATCTCGCGCGCATTGAATTTTTTCGCCACGCCGTCTCGGGTGTCGAAGACCGGAGGACTGATGGCGCCCGGTGCCGGGGCGTCCCAGGCCGCCCGCACCGCCCCCGGCTGCGGCTCACCCGTCTTGACCTGCGAAGACAGCATGCCGAAAAGGCTCGGCCCGCAGGGGCCGCCCCGCCGTCCCTGACCGGGGCGCCGCCGTCTTGACCCATGGGAGCGGCGGCGGGAAGGGCTCATCGCCGCCGAGCGGCCGCACGCCCGGAGACGTTCGTTTCTGTGCGCTTATCCACAGAATCGCCTTCTGCTGCCTGCCGGGTTCTGTCACGGAGAGGATCGCCGTGGAGGCTTTTTCGGGAAAGGAGCACTTCATGGCCGAACCCGCCGCCAGGGCCGACTATGGATTCGGGCAGCTGGCCGCCGAACTCGATCTCGCCCGCTGGCAGATGCGCCTGGCCCGGGAACGCGGCCTGATCCCCCCTCCCGACCTGGAGGGCGGACGCTGGTCGGCGGCCGTCGCCGAGCAGATCGCCGGGCATGCCGCTCAGATCCGGGCGGCCCTGGGGGAGGACCCGCCGATCGGCGCGGTCAAGGCCGCCCAGCGGCTGGCCGTGCGCGTCGGTCTGGACGTGGAACCGGCCGACATCGAGGTGCTGGTGCTCTCCGGAGACCTGGAGGTGGTCCACCGCTACCAGGGCCGCCCACTGTATGACCCGCACGACCTCGACGCCCTCGACCCCGAACGGGTCACCGAGGTGGTGGCGGCCCGCAAGGGGCCGCGTTTCGCCACGGTCGGCGCCAAGGGAGCGGCCACGCTGCTCGGCTGGCCCAAGAGCCTCTTCCTGCGCGTCGCCGCCCAGCGCGCCCTGCCCGTCGATCGCCTGGGCCGGTACGCCCTGGCCGACGTCCGGGCCCTGGCCGGCGACCGGGAGCTGCAGGCGGCCGTCGCCGAACAGCAGCGGATCATGGCCCTGGAGGCCGCCCGGCGCGAGCAGACCCGCAGCGAGCAGGTGATCCGCCGCTGGATGCGCGACTGCGACGACTACCTTTCCCAGGCCACCGACCGTCCCCCGGACTCCGCCGAGCTGACCCGCGCCCTGCGCGCGCTGACCGCCGCCAGAACCGCCATCCGCCTCCACCGGGAACCGGCGGCCGAAGGCGCTCAACCGGCCGTGCGTTGAGCTCTTTGCCGGAAAACCGCCGGAGAAAAGGTCAGCTCCAAGGACGGGTGTCGACGGTGCGGTGGTGGCGGACGTGCAGGATCTCGCGGAAGGCGCGCTGGCGGAAGGGCAGGCCGTGGACCAGCATGGTCTGGCGGGCGGAGACCTCCTTGGCGATCTGCAGCAGGCCGTGGCGGTCGGCGTGCGCCGACAGGCGCACCTGGTGGACCCGGGCGCGCAGCGGCACCGGCCGGTTGCCGGGCAGCAGGTGTTCGGCGGCCCCCTCCCGGACGTCCTGCAGCAGGCGGCGCCCGCCGGAGGAATCGTCCTGGTAACCGGCCAGCAGCACGGCGCTGTGCGGCTCGGGCAGGATGCGCGCCGCCCAGTCCACGGCGGGGCCGCCGGTCAGCATCCCGGCCGGGGCGATGACCACGCCCTTGGTGAAGCCGTCGAAGTCCCGCGGGTGGCCGGCGGCCGTGACGTTCCCGCCGAAGATGGACAGCCGGCGCTCCCCGGGCCCGTCGGCCGTCTCATAGACGGCGCTCACCTCGGCGGCCATGCCGTCGATCAGCACCGGCACGTGGGGCAGGTGCTCGCGCAGCAGCAGGGCCAGCTCCTGGGCACGGCCCAGCGCGAAGGCGGGGATCAGCACCCGCCCGGCGGCGGCGTGCACCTCCTCGACGATGCCGAGGAGCTCGCCGACCCGGGCCCGGTGGTCGCCGTGCTCCTCACCGCAGCAGGTCGACTCCAGCACCAGCAGGTCGGCCCCGCGGGCGCCGTCGGGCAGCCGGTAGCCGTCCACGCTGGCCTGCCGGAAGCCGGAGATGTCACCGGTGACGACCACCCGCCGCTCGCCCGCGCTGATCACCGCCCCGGCGGCGCCCAGGATGTGCCCGGCGGGAAACAGCTCGACGGTCAGGTCGCCGACCCGCCGGGGAGCGCCGGTCGGCAGCTCCTCCAGCCGTTCCATCGCGACGTCCACGGCGTCCTGCTCATACAGCGGCGTCCACGACCCTCCGCTGGAGGCACCGGCGGTGTGCCGGCGCATGACCTTCAGCGCGTCCTGCCACATCACCGGCATGAGCCGGCAGCTTTCGGGCGTGGCGATGATCCGCAGCCGGGGCAGCCGGTGCGCCAGCGCGGGCACATAGCCGCAGTGGTCGTTGTGGGCGTGCGTGACGATCACCGCCTCGGGCCGCGCGGTGAGCGCCTCGGCGACGTCCCGCGGCGGCTGCGGCGGGGTGCCCGGCCGGATGCCGGCGTCCACCAGCAGGCTGGTGTCCCCGGCCTCGACCAGCAGGCACGAGCCGCCGATGTGGTCGTCGCCGCCCAGCGGCGTCACCCGCAGCTCACGGCAGCGGCCCACGCTCAGCGACGCCGGCCGCGGCGGCTCCAGCAGTTCCCGCAGCCCCCTGCGCAGCGCATCGGGTTCGGCCGCGGCGCCGTCTGCGGGCTGCGGCAGCGCGGCCAGCAGCGCGGCGGCCAGCGACCGGGGGTTTTGCAGCCGGCGCTGCTGGGCCGCCAGCCGGGCCCGCAGCCCGGCCAGCTCCTCTTCGGCGTCGGCCATGCCGCGGCGCGCCTCGGCCAGCTCGGCTCGCAGCCGGGCCGCGTCAGCGTGCGCGTATTCCAGCTTCTGGCGGAAGGAGGCCAGCTTCTCCCGCAGCTTGTTGCGCGCCTCGGTGAGACGGCGCACCTTGCGCTCGGCGGCGGCCGCGGACCGGCCGCCCGTGCCGTTCGCGCCGTTCAGCAGCCGCCGTACCCCTGCGGCGACCTCGGGGTCGGGGTGCAGCAGCAGCCGCCCCGGCCCGCTCGCCGAGCGCAGCAGGTCACGGGCGGCGGCCCGCAGCGTCGGGGACGCCTCGATCAGGTCCAGCAGCCACTCCCGCCGGTTGCGCACCAGCTCGGCGGCCCGCCGTTCCGGTCCCGCATAGCGCGGCCGCGACAGCACGACCCGCGCCGCGGCCTCCAGCGCCTCCTCCACCGAGGCCAGGGCGTGCTCGTCGCCGCTCACCGCACCTCACCGCTGTTTCTGGTGGCCTCGGCCAGGACCGGCTCGCACTGCAGCTCGTGGGGGGCGTGCGGGGCCGGCACCAGGGCGCCCAGGATGCGCAGAACCTCGATGACGTCGTCGACGGTGCGGTAGCCGTGCTGGTGAAGGGAACGCGGGGACAGGGGGTGATCCTCCTCCAGGTCGGAAGGGGCGAGCAGATCGGCCAGGTCGGCGGGGGACCCGGAGCCGGCGAGGTCCACCAGCTCGCGCCAGGCCGCGGCGACGGGCGGGCAGCAGCGCACCCCGGCGGCCTCCACCAGGTCGGCGGGGCGGTCGCGCAGGTGACGCCGGCAGCGCTCCAGGGCCTGCTGCTGGTCGGCGACCATGTCGCCGCCGAGCACGATGCTGATCAGCATGGGCCACCCGCCGGTGCAGGCCAGCAGCTCCTCTTGGCCGCGCCGGTTCTGGAAGGCGTGCGCCGCCTCGCGCATCCACTGCCGGACCGCCGCGGCGTCGAAGCGGCGCAGCTGCATCAGCTCGGCCCGCCCGCCCAGCTCCGGCAGCGGCTCGGGCCCGCCGGACTCGCGCACCGCCAGCCACAGCGGCGCCAGGGCGGGCGGCGCGGTGAACACCACCGCCAGCGTGCCGTCGTTGCGGCCCCGGTGGCGGGAGATGATCTGGCAGGCGTCCCGGATCTGCCGCCGGGCCTGCGCCAGGGTCCGGCCCCGCAGCCCGACCACCACCAGGGTGTGGCCGGGCCGGTCGCGGGCGTCGCGCACCGCGTCGTCGAAGGTCAGGCCGTCGGAGCGCACCGGCACCACGGTGACGTCCTCGTGCCGCTCCTCCTCGGCCTGCAGCGCCATCGGCACCCGCTCCAGCTGCAGCGCCCCCGAACCGGCGATCACGTGCACCAGGTTGGCCCGGGTCAGCAGCCGCGAGATCTGCCCGCCGGTCAGCGGGGAGCGCTCCGGGCCCGCCCCGTAGGCGGGACGGTAGGAGTGCACGTCGAAGGAGTCCGGCAGCTCCAGCTCCTGCGCCCGCGTCAGCACCTGCTCGACCTGCTCGGCGCCGCCCAGCAGCTCCAGGATGTAGGGGGTGCGCAGCCGGTAGCGGTCGCCGTCCCGGATCAGCACGCCCAGCTCCACGCTCTCTTCCAGCAGCCCGCAGAAGGCGTCCAGGGAGCAGTCGGCGAAGCCCTGCGGCCACCAGATGTCCCGGCACTCCTCATACAGCGCCCCGACGGGCATGCCCTGCTCGCCGTCTTCATCGCGGGCGTTGAGGGCGATGGTGTAGGCGATGACCTTGTAACGCTGGTCGAGGTTGATCGTCCACTCGAAGCGTTCCCGGAAGCCCTCGGCCAGGCGGGCGTCGGCCCACACCGCGTCGATGTCGTCGCGGGTCACCTCATACGGCAGGGCGTGCTCGCCGACCGGGCGGGAGCGCAGGTGCCGCAGCAGCGCGTCGGCGAACAGCTGGATCAGCGCCGGGGCGTTGTTGGCCTTGGCGATGATCCGCGCCGCCAGCGTCTGCGGCACCCGAAAGCCCAAGGCGGCCAGCGGCCTGGTCAGCAGGTCGAAGGCGTCCTGGGGGGCCAGCGGCCCCACCGAGATGGGCCTGCCCAGGTTCCCCAGCGGCTGGTTGGACAGGCCCTTGAAACGCGCCGTCTGGTGCAGCCCGGCGAACACCACCTTCACCCGCCGCTCGGTCTCGCTCATCAGGTCGCGCAGCGCCCCGACGTTGGCAAAGCGCGCGCCCTCGGCGTCCCGGTTGAGGAACTCATCGGCCTCATCCAGCAGGATCAGCAGCTGGCGGCGCGGGTCGCCGTCCAGCCACCGCCGCACCGCCTGCCGGATCGGCTCCGGGCCGCCGGCGCCCGCCGGCTCGCCGACGTCGATCCCGGCCTCCTCCAGGCCGCGGCGCAGCGTCGGCCAGATCGCCGAGGCCGGCGCGGTCCGTCCCACGTCCGAGATGCTCTTGAAGATCACCTTGCGGTGCGGGTCGCTGTCGGTCACCTGCCGCCGGGCGGCCTGCAGCAGCGCCGACTTGCCCAGCTGGCGCCCGCCGTACACGATCGACCCGCCGGAGCGGTCGATGACCTGCTGCAGCTGCTCGGCGCGCCCGTAGAACATCTCCTCGGGCACATCGCCGGTGGACACGAACGGGTTGCCGGCGGTGAACGGCGCCAGCAGCGCGACGGTGGTGCTCCAGTCCGCTCCCGGGCGGCAGGCCAGGTAGCCGATGGCGGCGTCGTCCAGCACCGCGACCGGGTGGGGGCGGCGCCGCACCGCCTCCGCCAGTGCCCGCCGGTCCTCCACCGACAGGGTGCCGAAGTACCACACCAGCACCGTCTGGTCGCGCGGCTCGTCCCCCATCAGGTCGACGAGCTGCTGCGGGTGCGGCCGGTTCCACACCAGCAGCAGCCGCAGCGTGTCGCCGGAGGGGCTCATCCGCGACCCGAAGGCCGGCAGCAGCGCCTGCCCGTGCCGGCGGACGCCGGACAGCTCGATCCAGGTGCGGCCCTTGGCGCTGCCGCCGGGGTGCTGCTCGCCCTCCAGCCCGATCAGCCGCAGGATCGGCTCGATCATCGTCTTGAGGTTGCCGGCGGTCTTGGGACCGCCGCCGGCCATCCGCCACCTGCGCAGCGCCTCGGCGCCGACGTCGCGCCGCTGGGAGGCGGCCAGGTCCAGCCCGGCCTCCGCCAGCAGTTCGGCCAGCCGCTCGTCGGCGACGTGCCCGTCCCCCTGCAGCGCCTCGATCAGCACGTCCAGGGCGGGGTTGGGGTCGGCGGCCCGCCGCCCCTGGCGGGGGCGCAGCGCGTCGAAGACCCGGGGGAAGGCGGGGAAGAACCGGGCGAAGTCCCCCGGCTCGGCGGGCGCCTCCGGCAGCGGACGCCCCTGTTTGGCCTGGACCAGGAACTCCCGGGCGGTGGTCAGGTCGCCGCTGTCGAGGTACTCGCCGATCCGCTCGGCCGCACCGGCCACCGCCGGCCGGTGCAGCTCGGCCGCCAGCTCCCGGCGGACCTTGGCGACCTCCCGTTCGACCAGTTCGGCCAGCTCGCCTTCGATCTCCTCCAGGCGCCGTCCCATCCGGTCGAAGTCGGCCCGGTCGGTTTCGGCCAGCGGCTGCAGCCGGCCCTCCAGCCGGGTGGCGTCGCGTTCACCCAGCACGCCGTCGCGGCGCAGCCGCGCCAGCTGGTCGCGCAGCTTCTCCACCCGGGCGCGCTGGGCGTCGCGGGATTGCGCCACCAGCTCGGCGCGGCGCCGCCGCAGCTCGTCTGCGCGGCGGTCGCCGCCCAGCACCTCCACGATCGCCGCGGTTCCGATGTGGTCGCCGCGTTCGGCGCGGGCCTGGAAGGCCGCCTCCCAGTCCGGCTCGCTCTCCGCCAGCGCCACCAGGTCGGCCGGGGCGGGGGGTTGCGCCGGCTCCAGCGAGCCGGCGGCCAGCGCGATGCCCGGCGCCGCCGGCAGATCCCGGCACAGCACCAGGTCGACCCGGTGCGGCTCGGCGCCCAGCGGGCGCATGCGCAGCAGTTCCAGGGTGTCGGTGAGCAGCCGGCGGGCCTCCTGCGCCGCCGCCGTGAGCACCTGATCGCCCCCGGCGGCGATCTGTTCCAGCTCCGCCAGGCACCGCTCGCCGAGCTCGCCGGCGGTTCGCTGCAGGGCGGCCAGGTGCGTCTCCGGCCCCTGCTGCGGCCCGGCGCCGGCCGCGGCCGTCTGCTCGCGCACCGCGCCGCTCCACCGGTTGGCCACATCCAGCCCTTCCTCCAGGAGCTCGCGCAGCTTGCGGCGCGCCCCGGCCTCGATCCGGCGCTTGACCCCCTGGCCGCCCAGGCTGCGGGTGACGGCGTCGATGAGCCGGTCGACCCCGTCGGCGCGCAGCGCGTCCACGCCCTGGCGGACCTGGTCGGCCCGCTCGGCGTCATCGGCGGCGGCGATCGCCAGCAGCCGTCCGATCTCCCCGTCCTCGTGCAGGATCAGTTTCAGCACCTCGGTGGCGCGCTGATACTTGATCTTCCTTGCCGGCACCTCGGCCAGCATCCGCCGGGCCCGCCCGGCCAGTTCGGCCCGGCGCTCCTCGGCCCGGGGGACGTCGCCGAGCCGGTTGGAGATGCCGGGCTGCAGGTAGACGCCCTCGGCCCCGGCCTGCAGGAACGCCTCGCCCAGCGCGGCCAGGGCGGGACGGGCCGACACCGCCGCCGGGGGCCTGCGCAGCAGCTCATCGGACTGGCCGGTGGGCTGGATGATTCCCGAGCGGATCGCCGAGGCCCAGGCCAGCAGCTGCCCGGCCGGGTCCTCCTCCAGCGCCTCGCCGGCCAGGCCGTGCGCGAGCTGCGCGTAGGCCGCCGACATGCGCCCGGCGAACTCGGTCGTCTCCAGCGCGATGGCCGCGGCGTGCCTGGCCCGCACCTCGGCCTCGGGTCTGCCGGCCGCCGCCCGCAGCCATCCGGCCAGCGCGGGCCGCCCGCTGCGCAGCGCCGCGGCCTCCGCGGCCGCCAGGCGGGCCGCGTCCACTTCGCCGCGTGCCCTGCCGCACTCGGCGGCGTCCCCGCCGCCCGGAAGGGAGCCGCCTTGGGGGGTTTGCCGCCCCGGATCGCTTTGCGCGGCGGCTTTGCCGCGCGTGGCGGGTTCCCCTCTCCGTTCGGAGGCTTCTTGCATCACCGGGCTACGGGATGGCGGGGCGGTCCGGCCGTCCAGGGCGGGCTTGCGCCGGGCGTCTGGGCGCTGGGGAGCGCGGTGCGCGGTGGGCTCGTCGTGCGGCTTCGGCTCTTGAACGGCCTTTAGAGCGCTCTGCGGGGTGGTGCGGTTGGAAGACTCCGGCTTGCGCGAAGGCTCCTGTTCCTCCTGAGGGGCCGGGGCGCTATGGGAAGCGGTGGCGTGCCGGGATCGCGGGTCGCTCGCAGAGGCCGACTCTTCCGGGGAGGCGGGGGCATCGTCGGGTGTCGGCGCGGTCTCGTCCTGCGGCGGCTCCTCGGCGGACGCCTGCCGCCGGGCGGCGCGCCTTTCGGCATCGGCGATCAGCAGCTCGTCCAGATCGTCCAGGGGAGGCTCGTCGGGGGCCGGGCGGGGCGGCGGGATGACGGGGACGGGCACATCGTTCTCTTTTGCGTCCTCTTCTTCCGCGGAGCCGGGCGCCGGGTCCTGCGGAAGGTCCGCCCCGTCCTGCGCGGCGGCCCGGGATGGGGCGGCGTGCTCTGGCGTGCTCACCGACAGGTGCCCGCCGATCGCCGCCATGACCAGCGGGCGGTGCCGCTCGGGGAGCAGCTCTCGGAGTGTCTGCGCCAGGCGGTCGATGCGCTCCAGGGCCCGGGGGTCGGTGTCCCCCCGCCGGCACAGCTCGATCAGCTCGGCCAGCTCGGGCAAACCCTCGTGCCGTCCGGTCTCGGCCAGGTGCCTGATCTCGGCGAGCAGCTCATCCAGCGCTGAGGGGCCGGTGAGCGTGGTCAGCGCGCGCACGGCGGCCGAGCGCTCCAGCCGCCGTGCGGCCGCCTCCACGGCCCGGGACAGCCCTTCCAGGCTGGGCTCGGCAGGCGGTTCGCCGAGCGCGCTCAAGGTCTGGTGCAGGTCGTCGAAGGCCCGCACCGCGGCGGTCAGCGCGGCGGTCTCGGCGTCGCCGGGCCGGCGCCCCTCGCTCAGGGCGGCGGTGATCGCGCCGGTGGCCGTGGCCGCCGCGGCGAAGCGTTCCCGCACCTTCTGAAGACGGTCGCGCAGCACGGCCGCTTCGGCGGGATCGCCGTTCCCATTGCCGGCAGGGGAGCCGGGGCGCGATGACGATGGCGGGCCGCTGTCACGGCCATGGCCGGGTCTGTGCGGATCACCTCTCATGGGACCTCCTGGGCGCGGCGATCGGTGCCAGAGCTGTGACGTTAGCCCCATCAGAGGGGGCATGCGCATGTTTGCTGTGGATTGGTCATGGTGGTCAAGGCGACCTGAGATTCCGGTCCGGCCAATGAGCAGCAGAGGTATATATGGAGGACTGATCACCTGTTGTGAATCGGATCAACGATGTCAATCATGGTCAGGCAGTGACGAGATGGCCGCCCGCGTCGGAGGGGGCCAAGGGGGGAGAGTCGGGCGGCTGCGCTTCGTGACAGCGGGGGGCAGGGTGAGCGGATAAGTCGATCGGGACGGGGCCGGCTCGCGGACTTGGAGCCGAGCGGCCCGGCAGTGGGCCATACTGTTATCGTGAACACAATCGACCAACAGAATAACTGTTGAAGGTATAAAGACAACCGAGTACTGTGAAGGGCCCGCGTCGCTTTTCGTGGCGCCCGATCGGAGAGGCCCATGGGTCAGGACGCGATGGTCACCGCCGCCGACATCGCCCGGCTCGCCGGGGTCGGCCGGGCGGCGGTGAGCAATTGGCGCAGGCGGCACGACGACTTCCCCGAACCCGTCGGCGGCACCGCCACCAGCCCGGTGTTCTCCCTGGCGCAGGTGCAGCAGTGGCTGCGCCGCCAGGGCAAGCTGCGGCGGCCGGTCGATGACGAGCACCTGTGGCAGGAACTGCGGCGCATCGCCGAACGGACCGGCCTGGCCGAGGCGTCGGTGTTCGCCGGGGCCTTCCTGACGTATCTGCACCGCGACCCCGAGGACTGGCGGCGCCTGGCCGCGAGCACGGACCGGGAACTGGCCGCCCGCCTGCCGCGCCGGATCAAAGCCGTGGTCAGGGAGCTGCCGGGGGGAACAGGCCTGGGAACGGCGCCCGGGGCGGCACTGCCGGCCGACTGCATCCCGCTGGTTCGGAGGCTGGCCGCGCTGGCCGAACGGCGCGGGCCGGTGGAGGTCTTCGAGTTCCTGCGCGAGCGCTACCTGAGCCGCCACCGCCGCCGCGTCTACGAGGCGCCCCCGCAGGTCGTCACCTTGGTCTCGGAACTGGCGGACTCGCGGGTGCACACCGTGCTGGACCCCGCCTGCGGCTCCGGCGCCTTCCTGCTGGGAATGCTGGAACGCCCCGACCCGCCGCGGCGCCTGCTGGGACAGGAGGCCGATGAGGCGGTGGCGCGGCTGACCGCCGTCCGGCTGGCACTGCGCACCCCCGGTGCGCGGATCCGGCTCGGGGACGGGCTGCGCGCCGACCGTTTTCCCGACGCCGCGGCCGACCTGGTGGTCACCTGCCCGCCGTTCAACGACCGCAACTGGGGACATGAGGAACTGGCCACCGACCCCCGCTGGCGGTACGGGCCGCCGCCGCGCAGCTGCTCGGAGCTGGCCTGGGCGCAGCATGCGCTGGCCCGCTGCCGGCCCGGCGGCCTGGTGGTGCTGCTGATGCTCCCGGCCGCCGCCCTCCGGCGGGCCGGCCGCCGCATCCGCGCCGAGCTGCTGCGCCGGGGCGCCCTGCGCGCGATCATCGCGCTGCCGCCGCAGGCGGTGCCCGGCATGGCCTGCCATGTGTGGGTGCTGCGCCGCCCCCGCCCCGGGGACCGACCGCCCGGCCAGGTGCTCATGGTGGACGTCTCCGGGATCGGCGACGACTTCGCCGCCCCGGCCGCCAAGCTGTGGCACCGCTTCGCCGCCGCCCCGGAGGCCGACCTGGCCGAACCCGGCCTGGGCGGCGCGGTCCGCATCATCGACCTGCTCGGCGAGGAGGTCGACCTGACCCCCGCCCACCACATCCCCCCGCCCCCCGCCGCACCCGCCATCGAGCAGGTGGCCGAGCTGCGCGCCGAGCTCGGCGGCCGGCTCGGCGAGCTGGCCGCTCTGCTGCCGGAGGTGGAGGCCGGCGGCGAGGGCTTCCCGGCCCCCATGATCAGCCTCGCCGAGCTGGCCCGCCTGGGCCTGCTGCGCATCCTGGGCGCCCTGCCCCCCTCCGGTGCGCCGCCGGCCGGCCGCGCGGAGGAGGACGCGCCGCCGCATCCCGACCCGCCGGTCCTGACGGCCGAGGACGTGGCGGCCGGCACCGGCCCCTCCGGAAAGGCCGATGGGCTGCCGCCCGGCACCCGCATCGCGATCCGGCCCGGCGACGTGCTGGTCCCCACCCTCCTGCACCCTCCCATCGCCCGGGTGGCCGGCGAGCGCGGCGCGGTGCTCGGCCGTCACCTGGCGCTGCTGCGCCCCGACCCGGCCCGGCTGGACCCCCACTTCCTGGCCGGCATGATCCGCGGATCCCGCGGCCACCGGCACCGCGCGGCCCTGTCCGCCACGCTCCGCCTGGACGTCCGCCGGATCGAGATCCCGCTGCTGACCGTCGAGGAGCAGCGCCGCTACGGTGAGGCGTTCCGCCGCCTGGAGGAGTTCACCGCCGCCTTGAACCAGGCCGGCGACCGATACGCCGAGCTGGCCGCCCTCATCGCCGACGGCCTGGCCGACGCCACCTTGCGTCCCCGCGACGACACCCCGCCCGTCCCGGAGGAACGACCATGAACGGCGCGTCTTCCCCGCATCGCCGGCCCCTGGGGGCGGCCCGCTCACGGGCGAGGGCACCCGGCGCGAGCGCTTTGGCCGACATCTGTCACCGCGCGGGTCTACCCTGCGGAGAACGTGTGAAAGCCGTGTAGCCCGGGGTGGGATTGCTTGGACGGTACAGACGGGGTGCGTGATCACAACGGGGCCGCCGGGGCGGCGGAGGGACGGATCGTGGGCCGGGTGCTGGGCACCCAGTCGGCCACGCCGCTGTCGTTCTGGGTGGGGCTGGAACCGGGGCAGGTGGTCCAGCTCGATGAGGTGGTGGCCACCCGCCGGCAGCTGCCGGACGGCGGATCGGTGCTGGTCGCCGGGGTCGTCACCGACGTGCAGGCCAGGCACGAGGGCGCGGCCTACGACTCGGACGTCTTCCTGATCGCCGACGGGGTGCTGCCGGCCCAGGTGGTGGAGTCGGCCGAGGTCACGGTGACGCGCGTGGAGCCGGAACTGTACGTGCCGCCGCTGCCGGGCGCCGTGGCCTACCGGGCCGGCGACCGGGACCGGGAACTGGCGCTGTACTTCGATGTGATGAAGCGGCGGGTTCCGGTGGGGCTGGGCCGCGACGGCGAACCGGTCCATGTGAACCTGGAATTCCTGGACGGCACCCGCGGCGCCCACGTGTCGATCTCCGGGGTGTCGGGGGTGGCGACCAAGACCTCCTTCGCCACCTTCCTGCTGTATTCGATCTTCAACTCCGGGGCGCTGGGCGCCGAGGCCGCCAACACCAAGGCGCTGATCTTCTCGGTCAAGGGCGAGGACCTGCTGTTCCTCGACCACCCCAACAACCGCCTGGACGAGCGGGCCCGCGACGCCTACGCCCGGCTCGGGCTGCCGGCCGGGCCGTTTTCCAGCGTGCACATCTTCGCCCCGCCCCGCCCCGACGACCCCAACGGCGTCCCGCACGTCTCCTCCCGCACCCAGGGCGTCAGCCCGTTCTACTGGACGCTGACCGAGTTCTGCCACCAGGAACTGCTGCGCTACGTCTTCGCCGACACCGAGGACGAACGCGCCCAATACACCCTGCTGATCGGGCAGATCGCCGCCCGGCTGCGGCGGGACGCCCAGCAGGCCGGCGACGGCGGGGCGGTGCGCATCCGCAAGCCCAACGGCGACCTGGGCACGGTGTGCCGCACCTACAAGGACCTGGTCGACCTGATCGAGACCGAGCTGACCGACGAGGACACCCGCGCCGAATGGGCCGGCGGCCTGATGGGCATCGGCACCATCAACGCCTTCCTGCGCCGGCTGCGCTCGTCGGTGCGGCCCCTGGAGGCCATCGTGCGCGGCGACCTGCCCGCCCGCGAGGGCCGCTCCATCAGCACCTCCGACGCCCAGGTCACCATCGTCGACCTGCACAACCTGCCCGAACGCGCCCAGCGCTTCGTGGTCGGCACGGTGCTGCGCCAGGAGTTCTCCCGCAAGGAGAGCACCGGCAGCGCCCGCCCCCTGCTGTTCGTGGTGCTGGACGAGCTGAACAAATACGCCCCCCGCGAGGGCGGCTCGCCGATCAAGGAGATCCTGCTGGACGTCGCCGAGCGCGGCCGGTCGCTGGGGGTGATCCTGATCGGCGCCCAGCAGACCGCCTCGGAGGTCGAGCGCCGCATCGTCGCCAACTGCGCGGTGCGGGTGGCCGGCCGGCTGGACGCCGCCGAGGCCGCCCGCGCCGAGTACGGCTGGCTGCCCCCGGCGGCCCGCGCCCGCGCCACCATCGCCAAGCCCGGCACCATGTTCGTCTCCCAGCCGGAGATCCCGGTGCCGCTGGCGGTGGAGTTCCCCTTCCCCGCCTGGGCCACCCGCCCCGCCGAATCCGACGCCGCCTCCCGCGCGGACGCCCCGCCCGCCCCGCAGGTGCCCCGGCAGGCCGCCGACCCGTTCGCCGGGCTCGCCGAAGACGACGATGTCCCCTTTTGAGATGCCCCCTTTCAACGTGCCCTTGTGATCCCCGACCCAGGAACGAGCCGACATGAAGATCCTGCACACCGCCGACTGGCACGTCGGCAAGGTGCTGCGCGGGCGGGCCCGGGCCGATGAGCACCGGGCGGTCCTCAAGGAGCTGGTCGAGCTGGCCCGCGCCGAGGACGTGGACGCGGTCATCGTCGCCGGGGACGTCTTCGACACCTCGGCGCCCACCCCGCCGTCCCAGGCCCTGGTGATGCAGACCCTCCTGGCGCTGCGGGAGGGCGGACGGCAGGTGGTGGTGCTGGCCGGCAACCACGACGACCCCCGCCTGCTGGATGTGTGGCGGCCGGTGCTGGGCGCCCTGGGCGTTCACGTGGTCGGCCGGTTCCGCCGCCCCGACGACGGCGGCGTGCTGTCGTGGACGACGAGGGCCGGGGAGGACGTCCGCCTGGCGGTGATGCCGTTTTTGTCGCACCGGTTCGTGGTGCGGGCGGTCGAGGCGCTCACCGACACCCCCGACCAGCACAACCGCAGCTACGCCGCCCGCTTCGCGCAGCTGGCCGCCGCCCTGACCGCCGGTTTCGGCGGCGACACCGTCAACCTGGTCGCCGCCCACGGCACGCTGCCGGGCGGCAAGCTCGGCGGCGGCGAACGCGAGGCCCAGACGATCTTCTCCTACTACTTCGAGGCCACCGCCTTCCCGCCCACCGTCCAGTACGCCGCCCTCGGCCACCTGCACCGCCGCCAGCAGATGCCCGGCCCGTGCCCGATCTGGTACAGCGGCGCACCGATCGCGGTCGACTTCGGCGAAGAGCACAACAGCCCGGGCGCGCTGCTGGTCACCGTCGAGCCGGGCAGGCCCGCTCAGGTCCGCGAGGTCACCCTCGCCTCCCCCCGGTCGCTGCGCACCGTCAACGGCTCCCTGGAGGAGCTGGAGGCGCAGGCCGAGAGCCTGCAGGACGCCTGGCTGCGGGTGGTGGTCGCCGAAAAGCCCCGGGCCGGCCTGGCCGACCGGGTCCGCCAGATCCTGCCGAACGCCCTGACCGTCGATGTCGACGAACGGTTCCGCCCCACCGCCGCCCGCCGGGAGGGCGGCGGCGCCGCCCGCGCCGCCCGCACCCCGCGGGAGCTGTTCCGCGACTACCTCGCCCAGACCGGACGCGACGACCCGCGGGTCATCGCCCTGTTCGACCGGCTGCACGATGAGGTCACCGCGAGCGGGGGAGGGGAGGGCTGATGCGCCCGCTGCGCCTGTACCTGGAGAACTTCGGCAGCTTCCGCGCGCCGACCTCGGTGGACTTCCACGATGTGGACTACTTCGTGCTCGTCGGCCCCACCGGCGCCGGCAAGAGCACCGTCATCGACGCGATCTGCTTCGCCCTCTACGGCACGGTGCCGCGCTGGGGGGATGAAAAGAAAGTCGGCCTGGCGCTGGCCCCCTCGGCCACCTCCGGCAAGGTCGCGCTGGTGTTCGAAGTGGGGGACCGGCGCTATGGGATCGTCCGCTCCCTGGTCCGCAACGCCCGCGGCACGGTCGCCACCCGCGAGGCCCGGCTGGATGAGCTCGACCCGTCCGCCGACCCCGCCCAGGACGTCACCGCGCTGCTGGCCTCCCCGGTGCGCACCCTGGCCGAGGGCGACCACGTCACCGCCGAGGTCGAGCGCCTCACCGGGCTGGAGTACAAGTTCTTCACCCAGTGCGTGATCCTCCCCCAGGGCCGCTTCGCCGAGTTCCTGCACGCCACCCCGAGCAAACGCCAGGAACTGCTCGTCCAGCTGCTGGACGCGGGCGTCTTCGACGCCATCCGGCAACGCGCCGTCGAAGAGGAGAAGAAGGCCGCCGCGGCGGCCCAGGCCGCCGAAGACCAGCTGGCCGCGCTCACCGACGCCGACGAGGAGGCCGAGGCGCGCGCCCGGCGCCGCCTGGAGGAGCTGACGGAGCTGGCCGAGCGGGTCCAAGGCTCCCTTGAGCGGCTGCGGGACCTGGACGGCCGCGTCACCGCGGCGGAAAGCGAGCTCAGCGCCGCCGACCAAGCCGTGCGGACACTCGGCACCGTCGCGATGCCCCCGCACGTGCCCACCCTCGCCGACGACCTGCGCGCCGCCACCGAACGGGCCGGGCAGCGGGCCGAGGAGGCCGAAAACCGCCGGCGAGCCGAGCAGCAGGCCTATGAGGAGCTGGCCGCCCTCGGCGACAAGACCGCCCTGACCTTGGCTTTGAAAGCCCACGAAGACCACGCCCGCCTCACCGGCCAGCTCGCCACCGCCCGCACCGGCCACCAGCAGGCCGTCGCGGACGTCTCCCGGGCCGAAGACCGGGTGCGGCAGGCGGAGGCCCGCCTGGAGGAGGCCGAAGCGCACCTGCAACGCGTCCGCGACGCGCACGCCGCCGCCGACCTGGCCCGGCGCCTCACCGTGGGCGAACCCTGCCCGGTGTGCCTGCACCCGGTGGCCGAGCCGCCCGCCCACCCCGAACCGGCCGCCCTCCAGCAGGCCGAAGACGCCGTCCAAGGCCGCAAGGCGGAACTGGAGCAGGCCCGCCGCCACCACCGGCACACCCAGACCGTCGCCGACAAGGCCGAGCAGGCCGTCACAGACCTGACCGGCCGCCTGCAGGCACTGGCCGAGCAGCTCCGCGCCCACCCCGACGCCGCCGAGCTGCGAAAGAAGCTGGCCGCCATCGAGGAGGCCGAGCACGCGGCCCGGCGAGCCCGGCAGGAGGCCCAGCAGGCCCGCGCCGCCGCCGACGACGCCGAACGGCACCGCGCCAAGATCGCCGAAGAGGCCGCCGCGGCGCTGCGGAAACTGGACGCCGTCCGCGACACCCTCGTCCCGCTGGGCGCCCCGCCCGTCGACCGGCGGGACCTGCACGCCGCCTGGACCGCCCTGCTCACCTGGCGGGACCAGGAGCTGCAGCGGCGCCACCGGTCGCGCCGGGAAGCACAGGAACGGTTGGCCGCGGCGCGCGGCGAACGCGACCGGGAACGCGGCGCGGTGCGCACCCTCCTGGAGGAGGGCGGCCTCACCCCGCCCAAAGCGCTGGAACCCGACGCCATCGGGCGGGCCGTGGCCACCGCCCGCGCCCGCGCCGAAAGCGACCTGGAGGGCGTCCGGGAACGGCGCCGCCAGGCCGCCGCGCTCGCCGGCAGGGCCGCCGAGCACCGGGAGGCCGCCCAGGTCGCCCACGAGCTGGCGCTGCGGCTGCGGGCCAACAACTTCGAAAGCTGGCTGTGCGGCGAGGCGCTGGAAGTGCTGGTGAGCGCCGCCTCCCAAACCTTGAAGGAGCTGTCCGACGGCCAGTTCGAGCTGGTGCTGGACGCCCGCAACACCATCGAGGTCATCGACTACGCCGAGGCCGGGATGCGCCGCAACGTGCGCACCCTGTCGGGCGGGGAGACCTTCCAGGCGTCGCTGGCGCTGGCGCTGGCCCTCTCCGAGCAGGTCGCCGGGCTGTCGGCGGGCGCCGCCCGCAGCCTGGAGTCGATCTTCCTGGACGAGGGGTTCGGCACCCTGGATCCGGCGACGCTGGACACCGTGGCCGCCACGCTGGAGCGGCTGGCGACCGCCGGCGACCGGATGGTCGGCATCGTCACCCACGTCCCGGCCCTGGCCGAGCGGGTGCCGGTGCGCTTTGCGGTCTCCCGCGACGCCTCCGGCTCCCACCTGGAGAGGAGGAGTGCATGACCGTCGCTCCCGCCGCGTCCGCCTCGATCACCATCGACCCCTGGGACCCCGGGTACGCCACCTCCTTCACCGCCGAGGCCCTCACCGAGCTGGACGCCACCACCGCCGAGATCGACCTGGACGTGGAGGTCCCGGCCGCCCGCTGGCGCCCCATCACCCCCGCCGTCCCGGCCGCCCTGCCGCGCTCGCTGCTGATCGTCGACGGCGTGCGCCGCATCGAGGCCCGGGTCTGGGTGAGCGACCCCACCGGCGCCATGCCCACCGCCGGGATCGCCGCCTCCTGCGCGGCCGGAGTGGTCCGCTGCGACCTGGACGGTGCCGCCCCGGCGCAACTGGCCGAGGTCAGCGTGCGGCGGTCGCTGTTCACCCCCTCCCCGCATGCCGCCGCACTGCGCACCTGGGCCGGCGCCTACACCGTGCAGCCGGCCCCCGGCGCCGGCGCCGAGCAACTGTCGCTGGCGTTGCAGCGGCAGCTCAGCGAACTGGAGGTGGAGCTGGCGACGCGGCACCGCACCGCCGGCGAGGACGACCTGCTCATCCTCGACGGCCCCTTGCGCGGGCGCGCCCACCTGCCCCGCACCATCGGCTACGTCAAGACCCACCACACCGCCTACCTGTCCGGCCCGGCGGCCTCCGTGCTGGCCTCCCTGGCCCCCGGCCAGCGCACCCCGGTCTTCGGCATGGGCACCAGCTGGCGCCGCCATTCTTGGTATCTGCGCCTGCCGGTCCGCTCGCCCGCCCCCTGGGCCGGCATCGCCCGCTGTGAGGCCGGCGCGGACCTGCCCGCGGCGGAGGTGATCGCCCTGGCCGACTTGAGCACCGTGATCCTGCCGACCCTGGCCGGGGTGGACTACAAGGATCCCCGCGCTCCCCAGAACCTGGTCCCCATCGGCGGCCTGGAAAAGCTCCTTCGCCACCACCTGGGCGACGCCAAACTCCTCTACCGCGCTCTCCGCAGAGCCACCGCCCGGCCCTCGGCCGGTCCGGGAGACGGCGTGCGGCGCGTGTGAGCTCGCCGGGCCCTTCCTTAATTCTCGTCTTCCGAGAATTTGTGAATGAAATCAACTGCTCGCGTGTTGGTCGGACATAGTCCCAATTCTCGGTAAGGCGCTTTGGTGGTATCGGGCGAACTGTGATACCACCAAGGAGCCCATGAGGTGTGGCCGGCCGTATCGGAAACGTTTCGCGTGCCGACGTCTCCGCAAGACGTCCTTGCCGTTGGCGGCGGTGGGAACCCGGCAAAGGCCGCTGACGTTGTCTGAAAGGCCGTCTTGCGGGCCGAGCGCATTGCCGTGGAGGGCGATCCGCCGCGGTGCGCGATCTTCACAGTGCCGGTCGAGCAGACCGGCTGCGCGTCCGCCGCGCCCAAGCATCGGCTGTGACCTGGGCAGAGAGATGTTCACGCGTCAAGCCGATCTTTATGTGAATATAATCGACCAACAACATTCAGGCTAGGAGGCCGCGGTGCAGGACGCGACGGTGACCGCTGCGGACATCGCCCGCCTGGCCGGGGTCGGCCGGGCGGCGGTGAGCAACTGGCGCAAGCGGCATGACGACTTTCCGCAACCGGTGGGCGGTACCGCCACCAGCCCGTCTTTCTCCCTGCTCGAGGTGCAGGCGTGGCTGCGGGCGCAGGGCAAGCTGGCCGGCGCCCCCGCCGACGAGCAGCTGTGGCAGGAGCTGCGCCGGCTGGCCGACTCCACCGACGAGCTGGTGGACGTGCTGATGTTCGCCGGGGCGTTCCTGCTGTACCTGCACCGCGACCGGCGCGGCTGGCGGAAACTGTCGCGCGGCACCGACGAGGAGATCGCCGCCGCGCTGCCCAAGGCGGTGCGCGCCGCCGTCGCCGACCTGCCGGGAGAGCGGGTGCTGCCCGCCGAGCCGCCGTCCTCCTGCGTCACCGTGGCCAAGGGCGTGGCCGCGCTGGCCCGGGAACGAGGCGAGCAGCAGGCTTTCGAGTTCCTCCGCGAGCGTTATCTCGACCTGCACAAGCGGCGCACCCAGGAGACGCCGCCCCAGGTCGTCCGCCTGGTGGCCGAGCTGGCCGGCCCGCGCATCGAGACGGTGCTGGACCCGACCTGCGGATCGGGGGCGTTCCTGGCCGGGATGCTCGCCAAGGGGACGCGCCGGCGGCTGCTGGGCCAGGACGTCGATGAGGCCGTGGCCCGCCTGACCGCCATCTGGCTGGCCCTGCTGGACGCCGACGCCGACATCCGCTCCGGCGACTCACTGCGCCGCGACGCCTTCCCCGGAGAGCAGGCCGACCTGGTCGTCGCCAACCCCCAGTTCAACGACCGCAACTGGGGCTATGACGAGCTGACCACCGACCCGCGCTGGGAGTACGGCCTGCCCCCGCGCACCGAGTCCGAACTGGCCTGGGTGCAGCACTGCCTGGCGCACTGCAGGCCCGGCGGGCTGGCGGTGCTGCTGATGCCCCCGGCCGCCGCCAGCCGCCGCGCCGGCCGGCGCATCCGGGCCAACCTGCTGCGCCGCGGCGCCCTGCGCGCGGTGATCACCCTGCCGCTGGGCGCCGTCCCCAACACCGCGGTCCCCCTCACCGTGTGGGTGCTGCGCCGCCCGGTGCCGGATGAACGCCCGCCCAGCCAGGTCCTCATGGTCGACACCTCCCGCTCCGGCGAGGGCTTTGTGGAGACGGCCGGTCGGCTGTGGCGGCGTTTCACCGACGACCCCGAGGCCGACCTGGACGAACCGGGCGAGGGCCGCGCCGTGCGGATCATCGACCTGCTCGACGACGAGGTCGACCTGACCCCCGCGCGCCACATCTCCCGGCCCACCGCGGCCCCGGCCATCGACCGGGTCGTGAAGCTGCGCGAGGAGCTGGTGCGGCTGCTGGACGAACTGGCCGGCATGGTGCCCCCGGTCGAGCCCGCCCAGCCCGGCTCGGTGTCCGTCGTCACCGTCGCCGATCTGGCCCGGCTGAACCTGCTGGAGATCCGCCAGGCGTCCGGCCGGCCCTCCCCCGAGGCCGCCGCCGACCGGCCGGTGCTGACCGCCGACGACGTGGTCGCCGGCCGTCCGCCCACCGGCGGCCCCGACGACCAGGGCCTCAGCGGCGACCAGCCGGTGGAGCTGCGCCCCGGCGACGTGGTCGTCTCCACCCTGCTGCGGGAGGCCGCCGCCACCATCGTCACCGAGCCCGGCGCGCTGCTCGGCCGCCACCTGGTCCTGCTGCGTCCCGACCCGGCCCGCCTGGACCCCGACTACCTGGCCGGCGTCCTGTGCACCTCGGCCAATCTGCGCCACCACACCTCCATGTCGTCCGGCTACCGGCTGGACGTGCGGCGCGCGGAGATCCCGCTGCCGTCGCTGGAGGAGCAGCGCCGCCAAGGAGCGCTGTTCCGGCGGCTGCGGCAGATCGTGGCCGGGTTGCGCCGGGCCGGCGACCTGGGCGCCGAACTGGCCAGGCTCATCGGCGACGGCCTGGCCGAAGGCACGCTCCGCCCCGTTTCCGCCCCCGGCGACTGACCTGCACCCGGCCGCCGGGACGTCGAAGCCGGCGGCCTTAATGCCGTGCCCGGACGAACCGGCCGGGGAGCCGGGCTTCGAGGGCCGTGACGTGGGCGCCCGGCGAACGCCGCCCCCGCCGCTTTGCGCCTTCACGCTCGGCGTATCACGGCGTGGGCAGATCCCGGCCGGCGAGTACGACTGGCCCTGCACCCCGCCCGGGGCCGGCGCGCCCCGCCGGCTGAGCAGCTCGGCCGGTTTCATCGGTGCCGGCCGAGAGACGTTCCGTCTTTTGCTCCCGCCGCCGGTCAGAACGGCGGGGCCTCGTCGGGGTCGGGGTCGCGCAAAGACGCGCAGACGGCGGCGGCGCGGGTGGTGAGCGGGCCGGAGGCGTCCAGGACCTCGCCGGTGCGGGGGTCGATGAGGACGCCGTCCACCTCGATGGGGCCGCCATGGCCGTCTTCGGCGGGGGTGCGGGGAGCGGGGCACCACTGGGCGGTGGGGCAGCGTTCGCACCAGGGGCCGGGGGAGGCGGCGAACTCGGTGTCGTGCAGCCACGGGCCGGCCATCCGGGTGATCTGGCCGCGGGCGGCCTGCAGCACCTGCGGGTCGGCGGCGTCGAAGGCGGTCAGGTGGGCCCGGGAGGGGGTCAGCACCTCCAGTTCGACGGTGCCCTCCGGTTCGCCGAAGACGCCGTGGGCGATCAGCAGCACCGCCAGCGCCAGCTGGGGCACCTGCGCGAACACCTCCTCCGGGGTGCCCGACGGCGGCGCGCCCGTGGTGGTCTTCTGCTCCCGGTACACCAGCCGGCCGTCCACTCGGCGCAGCAGGTCGGGATGGGCGATCACCAGTACGTCGGCGACCGGGTCGAAGGCGGCCACGACCGGTTCGGGCCGCACCTGGTCGATGCGGCCCGGCCCGGCCAGCGGGCAGGTCGCCAGGTGCGCCAGCAGGTACGGCCTGGCCTGGCGGTATTCCTCGGCGGTCAGCTCCGCGGCGAGCGGGCCGGGCTCGGCGGCCTCGGGGTCGGGCAGGTCGCCGGGTGAGCACGGCCGTCCCCTGCGGTGCGCGGCCTCCAGCCAGCGGTGCACGGCGCGCCCGCGCCGCACCGCCGAGTCGTCGCCGGGGGCGGCGGCGGGCAGGTGGAGCTGCCGCATGTGCGCCCGCGCCGGGCAGACCGCATAGTCGCGGCCGGTGGTGACCGACCAGGTCCGCCGGTGCGTGCCCGCCTCCTCCGCCCCCAGCAGGCCGGGTGCGTGCGGCAGGTCCTCGCAGTGGGCGCGCAGCTTGCACTCCAGGCAGTCCGAGCCCGCCCGCCGCTCGCCGCCCAGCACCACGCCCTGGGCCAGCGGCCGGACCCGCTCCAGGTAGGCGCGCCGCACCCGCTCGGGGGAGTCGTCCAGCAGCACCCGCGGCGGCACTCCCTCCAGCAGGGTGACCTCGACGATCCGGATGCGGGTGGGGGCGTCGGCGTCGTCGATCACCTCCACCGGGACGTCCTGGTAGACGTTGCCGACCGCGCGCCGCCCGGCGGCGGTCACGAACGCCAGCGCCAGGGTGGAGGGGGTGTGCTCGTCCCCCGCCCGGCTCATGCGCAGCCGCCGGAACTCGCGGACGGTGCCGTCCGTGGAGCCGTACCAGCGGCCCCAGGCCGTCAGCATCCGCAGCTCGGCCGCCGAGGCCGACTGCACGATCCGCGGCAGCCGCTCGGGCGCCAGCGCGATGCCCTCGGCCTCCAGCTCGTCGGTGATCCATTCGGCGGCCCGCAGGTAGGCCCGGCAGGCGTGCGACACCCACACGGCGACCCCCGGGTGCACCGGGGTGCGGTTGGCGGCGACGGCCTCTTCGGCGGCCTGCCGCAGGTCCCGGCCGCCGAACTCCACCGCGTCCAGCGCCCGCATCACCAGCCCGAGCGGGAAGGTCTCCAGCGGGGGATGGCGCCGCCGCTCGCGGATCCGGGGCCACAGCCCGGTGCGGGCCTTGAGCGCGGCGAAGTCGGCGCACTGCCGGTCGGTGCGGTCCAGCAGGCTCGCCGACAGCCGGATCACCGCGGGGTCGCCCCGCAGCCCGGCGTGACCGGCCCAGCGATCGTGGCTCATCCTGTTGGCTCCCCAGGGTCGACGGCGACACGCACAGTACAGCACACGTGAACTCAATCAACCATGGATTTTGTGGAAATGATCTGTTTGTCCGTGCCGGATTCCGCCCAGAGCCGATCCGCTGAGGGCGTAGCCCTCTACGCCCTGCCCGCCGGGCTTTTTAGCGTGCCCGTATGGACCTCGTGCAGCTGACCCCTGAGCTGACCTTCCTGCGATTCCCCGTCGGGCACGTGTACCTGTGGCGCGACCCGGACGGCCTGACGCTGATCGACTCCGGCGCGCCCGGCGCCGCGGAAATGATCGCAGAGGCGATCCGGCGCCTGGGGCACCGCCCTGCGGACGTGCGGCGCCTGGTGCTCACCCACGGGCACGTCGACCACGCCGGAGGAGCGGCCGAGATCGCCTCGTGGGGCGAGGTGACCGTGCTCGCCCACCGGGCCGAGGCCCCCGTCCTCCGCGGCGAGCGCCTCCAGCCGCCCCCCAACCTGGCCGACTGGGAACGCCCCATCTTCGAACGGGCCAACGCGCAACTGCCGGCCGCCACCGCCGCCCCGGTGCGGGTGGACCGCGAACTGGACGACGGCGACGTCATCGACTTCGGCGGCGGGGCGCGCGTGGTGGCGGTGCCCGGCCACACCGACGGCAGCATCGCGCTTTACCTGCCCGGCCCGCGCGTGCTGTTCACCGGGGACCTGGCCGCCCGCGACCCGGCCGACCCCGACCCGGACACCCCGGTCATGCTGGGGGTGTTCAACCTCGACACCGCCCAGGCCGCCGCCTCCTTCAAACGCCTGGCGACCCTGGAGGCCGAGATCGCCTGCTTCGGCCACGGCGAACCGGTCACCGCCGGCGCCGCCGCCCGCCTGCAGGCCACCGCCGAACGCCTCCCGGACCCGGCACCCTGAGTGCGCCGAACCTGTGGGGCCGGGCCGCCTCAGCGGGGACGAGATATCTCATCGGAAAGCTCAGTAGGGCTTGACGATGGTGCCGCTACGACCCCAATCCTGGTAAACGGCCCAGTAACTGGCGCCGATGAACGTTCCTTCCAAAGGAAATCGAAATTCGACATCGAGTCGTGCCGGAAGGAATTCATTGGTGACGGTCAGAGTGAAAGTCATCAAGACTCTGCGGTCGGCAAAGAATTTGTAGAAGGGAGCGATCGGGCCATCGTACGACAGCTTTACCGGAGAGGCGCTGCCTCGGTAGGTGTGGGTGCCTTCGTCGCTGGTCCGCTTGAGCTCTGAAGCGTTCCTCAGCAGGGTGGTGATGTTGTATGGCGAAGTCAGCAAGCGAGCTTCCACGGCCAGGTTGAGATGAGGATGTCCTTGGTCGGTCCTGCTGGGATCGATGGGAATTCTCTGGCCGTACCCCGGCACATAACCAGAAGTGCCGACGAGGACTACGCGGGTGGGGAAGCTGTCTTCAAGGCCCGGGTTGGCGTTGTACACGGTCATGTCGTAGTCGGTGGCGGAACCGGGGCGGTATTGCAGGCGTCCGGTGGCTTTGAGATGGTGGGTGCTTTGAGACAGCAGACCTTCGGCTTTGAAAGCGGCGGTTCGGCGTGACGCCATGGCCTGCTCGACGGCGGCTGCGATCTCGGTCGGGGTCCGCGGGAACGAAGGCGCCGAGCGGATGGGCTGTGCACTCGGCTGAGAGGCGCCCGGCGCATCCCGCCTGGACGCAGGAGCCGGAGAGGCAATGGCGTGTGAAGCACGCGGGTCGGACTCGCCGTTGAGAGCGATGGCGCCGCCGGTGAAGGTCAGCAGGGCGACGGTCGCCGCGACGCCGGTGAGGACGGCCCACTGCGGCGGGCGGCGGCCGGACGGCGGGCGGTCCAGGCGCAGCGTGGTCCAGCGGGCGGTGCGCTCGTCGGCCAGGGCCTGATCGTCGGCGGCGGCCAGGGCGCGGCCCTGTTCCAGGGCCTGGGCGGCGGGGATGGGGCCTTCGGTGTGCTCCAGCAGGCGCAGCAGCACCTCCCGGCTGTCGGGGCGCTTGGCCGCGTCCCGCGACAGGCAGTCGGCGACCAGGTCGCGCAGCGGGCCGGCCAGGGCGCCCAGGTCGGGCCTGCCGGTCATGATGCGGTTCATCACCGCCGGGATGGTGTCCTGCCCATAGGGCGGACGGCCGTTGGCGGCGTAGACGATCGTGGCGCCCCAGGCGAAGACGTCGGCGCGCGGCCCCACCGGCTCGCCGGCCAGCTGCTCGGGCGCCATGTAGGACGGGGTGCCCACCACGGTGCTGGTGGCGGTGACGGTGGCGTCCAGGGCGCGGGCGATGCCGAAGTCGATGACCCGCGGCCCATCCGGGCCGAGCAGCACGTTGCCGGGCTTGAAGTCGCGGTGCACCACTCCGGCCTGGTGAATGGCGGCCAGCGCGGTGGCGGTCCCGACCGCCAGCCGGTACAGCGCCGGTCCCGTCAGCGGCCCGTCGCTTTCGACGGCCTCCCGCAGCGACGGGCCGTCGATGTACTCGGTGACGACGTACGGGGCGCCCTCGTCCTCCCCGTCGCCGAGGATCCTCGCGGTGCAGAACGGCGAGACCCGCCGTGCGGCGGCGATCTCCTTACGGAAGCCGTCCAGCCGCGCCCGGTCGTGCAGCAGTTTGATCGCCACGCGTTCGCCGGTCTCGGCCAGGTAGACCACGCCTTGCCCGCCCTCGCCGAGCCGGCCCACCAGCCGGTGCCCGCCGATCCGCTCGGGGTCGCGCGAGGTCAAGGGCAGGACGGGCACGGGACTCCTTCGTTCGTCGGGGGAGGGCTGGTCGCGGGCGTGTCGTGCCGGCCCGCTGTCGGTGGGGCATAGGCAACCACGAGGTACATGTGAATGCAATCAACAGATGTCGGGCTATCGGGTCGAATCGACCGCTTTGAGTGCTCGGTCCACAGGTGCGAAGCCTAGGGGGGCGGCTCACGCGGCCGCCTCCCACCGGGCCCGGGGTGCTTCACCTGGCGGGAAAGGTCCGCCACAAGATCGACAAGGGCTCCCGCTCTCGGTCGGCCCGCTGTTTTCGAATACAGTTCGAAATGGTCATGGCATGGGGTTGAATACAACGAATGTTACGGCCACAAGCGGCAATCGATGATCAAAGTCGGCATTCGGTTGGAAGGGGCGGCTTCTGCAAGAATGCTGCCGCGGCCGGAGGGGGCCGATCACTGCGGCGGCCAGGGCGGAAAGGCGGTGCGGTGCGGCGCGGAATGCTGCTCGGTGGCAAGTATCGGCTGGTGGAGCGGCTGGGCCGGGGCGGCATGGGAGAGGTGTGGTCGGCCGACGACCACCAGCTGGGCCGCCGGGTCGCCGTCAAGATCCTGCACGCCGATCTGAGTTCCGACCGGGTGGTGGCCGCGCGGCTGCGCCGGGAGGCCAGGACCGCGGCGGCCCTCCAGCACCCGGGAATCACCGTCGTCCACGACATCGGCGAGCACGAGGGCCATCCCTACTTTGTGATGGAACTATTGGAAGGGACAAATTTCGCCGAACTGCTGGCCGATAACCCCGGCGGGCTGCCCGTCGCACGGGTGGCCTCGCTGATGGCCCCGGTGGCGGAGGCACTGGCCTACGCCCATCGCAAAGGCGTGGTGCACCGCGACATCAAACCCGCCAACCTGGTCGAACTATCCGAAGGCGGAGTGAAGATCTGCGACTTCGGGCTCTCCCGGTACGCCGGGGCCGGCAGCAGCCTGACCGGCACCGGCGGCGCACTGGGCACTCCCGCCTACATGGCCCCCGAGCAGTACGCCGGCCGCTCCGCCGACGCCCGCAGCGACCTGTACTCCCTCGGCTGCACCCTGTACGCCCTGCTGGCCGGACGGCCCCCGTTCCCCGGCCCGACCATGGTCGACATGATGCGCCAGCACCTCATGGAGCCCCCGCCCGACCTGGCCGAACGGCGCCCGGACGTCCCCGCCGACCTGCACCGCCTGCTGCGGCGGCTGCTGGCCAAGGACCCCTACGACCGTCCCGCCTCCGCCGAGGAGGTGCATCGGGTCGTCGGCGCCCTGGCCGGGCCCGCCCGCCGGCGGCCGGACCCGCCCGCCGACCCCGTCCCGGAGCCCCGGCCCGCTGAGCGGCCGGCGCGGCTCTCCCCGGCGCGGCGCCCCTGGCGGCTGCCCTCCCCGCCGATGCCGGCGGACGAGGGACGCGGCGCCGACCGCATCGAGACCACCAGCACCCCGATCAGGATGCGCGGCGGCCTCGTCCCCGGCCACCCGTCCTGGCCCGGGCCTCCGAGCGGCGCCTCCTGCGCCGCCACGCTCGCCTGCGCCGTCCCGGTCCTGGCGGCGGTCTTCAGCCCGGACGGCCGGCTGCTGGCCACCGGCGGGGAAGGCGATGCGGCGCTGCTGTGGGAGGTGGGCACCCGCCGTGCCGTGGCGGCCTTCGAAGACCATCCCGCCGGAATCCGCGCGGTCGCCTTCAGCCCCGACGGCCGGCTGCTGGCCACCGGCGGCGACGATGAGGTGGTCCGGCTGTGGAGCGTGACCGCCCACCGGCTCGTCACCGTCCTCAAAGGCCACGCCGGCGGCGTCAGCGCACTGGCCTTCAGCCCGGACGGCGCGCGCCTGGCCGTCGGCGGCGGCAACCGGGCCGTCAAGGTCTGGAACCTCGCCGCCCTGCGCACCGTCGCCGCTCCCAAGGCACCGGCGGGCGGAGTCTGCGCACTGGCCTTCAGCCCGGACGGCGCGCGCCTGGCCGCGGCCGTCCGCAACGAGCGGGTCCTGCTGTGGGACGCGGCCGCCTTCCGCACCGTCACCGAGCTGAGAGGCCACAGCGGCCCGGTCCGCTCCGTGGCCTTCCGCCCGGACGGGACCACCCTGGCCACCGGGGGAGAGGACGGCACCGCCCGGCTGTGGGACCTGGCCACCCGCTACACCATCGCCCCGCTCAAGGGGCATGCCGGCCCGGTTCGTTCAGTGGCCTTCCGCTCCGACGGCGCCACCCTGGCCACCGGCGGCGACGACGGCACCGCCCGCCTGTGGGACGGCGCCAACGGCGCCCCCACCGCCACCCTCACCGGCCATGCCGGCCCGGTCCGCGCCGTGGCCTTCGGCCCCGAGGGCATGACGCTGGCCACCGGAAGCCTCGACCGGACGGTCCGCCTCTGGCAGCTGCACTGAGCCCTCTGCCGCCGGGACGCGCCGTCGAAAATCTTCTGGGGATGGCGGGCCGGCCGGTAGCGCCCTTGAGGTGATCCGCACGGTGCGGACGTCGCCGCGCACCCGTGCGGCCACCGTGACGCCGCGGCCGTCTCCCGGCGGTCAGGCGGCGCAGAACTCGTTGCCCTCGGGGTCCTTCATGATCCACCACCGTCCGGCCGGTCCCTTGTCGACCTCGCGGACGCGGGCGGCGCCCAGCGACTCCAGGCGCTCCACCAGCTCGTCGGTCCGGCCGGGCTCGGCGTGCACGTCGATGTGCAGGCGGTTCTTGACCGTCTTGCCCTCGGGCACGTCCTGAAACAGCAGCCGCCGCCCCAGCCCGATCCCGCTGACCTCGTCGAACGGGTCGTCCGGGTGCCGGATCGCCGCATAACCGCGGAAGATGCGCCGCCCCCGGTGCTCGGTGACGGCGTCCTCGCTCAGCTGCCCGGAGGCCAGCAGCCGCTCGATCAGCGGGCTGGGGTCCTCCACCTCGTACTCCAGCGCGGCGGCCCAGAAGTCCGCCAGCACGGGCGCGTTCCGGGAGTCGATGACCAGTTTCCAATGCAAAGCCATGTAACCGTTTATATTGGTTACATGGACGCATCGGCAACCCCCGGAATCCCGCTGCGCTCCCACACCGGGACCGTCTACCGCTTCGACCCCGGCGCACTCTGCCTGGAACTGCTGACCACCGGCGGCCCCGGCCCCTTCCGCCGCCACGAGGTCCTGCACGCCCCCGCCGACCTGGCCGCCTGGGCCGAACGCTGCCGGCTGACCCCGACCCCCCAGCTGCAGATCACCGACTCGGAAGTGGCCGACGCCCGCAGACTGCGCGACGCCCTCTTCCGCATCGCCCTGGCCCGCACCCGCGACGAGCCCCCCGCCCCAGACGACCTGGCGACCCTCAACGAAGCCGCCGCCCACCCACCGCTGACCCCGGCCATCACCCCGGACGGCCGCCGCCGCTGGGCGACCCCCGCCACCGGCACCCAGCTGCTGTCCACCGTCGCCCGCGACGCCGTGGACCTGCTGACCGGCCCGCTGGCCGACCGCATCCGCACCTGCGCCGCCGCCGACTGCCACCTGATCTACGTCGACACCTCACGCCCCGGCCGCCGCCGCTGGTGCTCCATGGAAAACTGCGGCAACCGCCACAAGGTCCGCACCCACCGCGCCCGCCGCTCCCAACAGGACTGACCCGTATCCCACCCGTGGCCTTGGAGACCGGGCATCGCGGGCGAATGGCGGTCTTTTCCGGTAAAGCCATCACGTGATGGAATTCGTGCCGGGCGACTCCTCCACGCTGGCGCCGGCGGAAGGTTCTTCGCCATATGACCTAGGCGCCTGCCGCGCGGAGGGGGGCAACGATGGACATCAGCATCCTGGTGCTGGGCGCCCAGGGCGCGGGGAAAACGGTCTACCTCGCCGGGCTCTACCAGCAGCTGTCGATCGCCAACATCGACAACGTCGTGACCTTGGAGACCCGCGAACGGTACGCCCGGCGGCTCTTCAACACCTACCTGCACCTCCTGGACGTCAGCCGGGAGTTCCCCCCGCCGACCCCCTGGGGTGTGGAATCGGTGTCGTTCAACTGTGTGCTGACCAACCGGCACGGCTCTTTCCCACTGTTCAAGGCCACCTACCACGACTACACGGGGGAGATGCTCGACCCCCGCCACATCCCCGAAGACGAGGACGATGAGCAGCTGCAGCGGGTGAACCGCCTCATCGACACGGCCGACGTCTTCATCGTGCTGATCGACGGCTTGAAGATGCTGCGGCTGCTGCAGGGGGACCCGTTGATGGCGCTCTGGCTGGACCAGTACCTGCCGTTCGTCCTCAGGCACCTGGCGAAGCCCGGGCCGCAAGGGTTGCGCCCGGTGCACTTCGTGGTCACCAAGTGGGACCTGCTGGACGGCGAGTTCACCCTGGAAGAGGTCCGGGAGAAGCTGCTGGCCCAGCACTTCATGCCGGGCTTTCTGGAGCATCGGAGGGAACACGACAACTCGCCGGTCCGGCTGATCCCGGTCAGTGTGACCGGGCCGTTCGCCCGCCTGTCGGAGAGCGGCGTCATCGAGAAGGTTCCCGGCCAGTCCATCAGCCCCTGCAATGTGGAGGTGCCGTTCGTGGCCATCCTCCCCGACATGATCCGGGCGGCCCTGAAGGAGACCAGGTCCCTGGAACCGTCCTGGGATTCCGCCCGCGAGGCGCGCTTGGCGCAGCAGGCCGGCTTCCTCGACCAGAGCCGGCAGCTGCTGGAAGGGCCTGTGGGGCGGCTGGTCGACCGGATCATGGGGCAGACCGGCCTGGCCACCAGGACCACCTACGCGGGGGCACGCGCCTGGCTGGAGGATCTGATCGAACGCCGGCGGAAGGCCGTGGGGCGCGAGCTGGAGCACTTGCACCGGGAACACCAGCGCAAGCAGCGGGATGTGGAAACCCGTGAGGCGGCGTTGGAGCTGGCCCTGGAGAGCTTCGAGGCACGGCTGCACTCCTTTGAGGAGAAGTACCCCGCCTCCCTCCTCATCGGCGGAGGCCTGTGATGGGCGGGAGTTCGATCCGGATGTGGCCATTCGTCATCGTCCAGACCTGGCCGGTGCTGGTCCCCGACGTCCTGCTGACCGGCGCCGGCAAGGACGCCCGCGGCGAGCGGCTGCTGGTGCGCACCGCCACCCCCGGGCTGGAAGTGACCAGCGAGCCGCTGATCCGCGAGCTGCACCTGCCCGGCGGTGAGGGACCGATGACGGTCGTGTTCCGTTACGTCCCCATCGCCGGACGGGACGTGGGCCGCTCCGAGGAGTGGGTGCGCGACGAGGCGACCCGCCGGATGCACATGATCGAGGGAGTCATGATCGACGGGACCGGGGACGACCTTCCCGGCGACGTCGCCGGAGTGCTCCAGATCCGCCGTCGGGAGGTCCTCGACGCGGTCCGCGGCTACCTTGACGCCCCCGTCAGACCACCGGCCATCCGCACTTCGGCCCCCGCCCCGCTTCCCGGCGTCCTCGTGGCCGCACGGCCCAGGCCGGCGGAACCTCCCAAGGAGGTTCCCACCGGCCCGGCACGTCCCCCCGGGCTCTCCCGCCCTCCCTCCAAGACCCCGGCGGCAGCCGGCGCCTCCGGCCGCCCGCAGGCCGGGCGGCGCCTGCTCGCCTGGCCGGTGCTGCGCCTGCTGGGCTGCGGCGCCGCCCTGGGCATCGCCGTGTGGGAGATCATCCGCGCCATCGTGAGCTGAGAGTTCCGGCCTGCCGCCTGTGCGGACGGCGGGCCGGACGCCACGGCCGGGAGCAAGGCTCACCGCTCCGGGCCGCGATGCCCGCCGGCCGGAACCGGACTCACCCGGTTCGGACGCTCACCAGTGCGTTCACCCGTTACGCGCCGGATATCGGCTGCCTCACGGCATTGTGCGTCGTCTACCGACAGCCGCAGCAGGAGGGCGGCGTCTCCGTCACGCCGCTGCCACCGTCCACCTGACCGCACGCGGCGACATCCTGGACGCTCCTTGCACGACTCCCGGCCGGCACGAGGTTGCCTGCTCCACGGCTGTTTCGGGTGGATTTTCGTGGTGCCGCGGTGTTCTTCGGCGAGGTCAGAAAAGAGTCGGCTGCTGGTCGGCCGGGGCCGGGTCGGGGAGAGGGGCCAGTTGCGGCAGGCGGGCGCGTACCTGGTCGTGGAAGCGGCGGGCCAGCGACAAGGCCTCGGTGTTGTCGGGGGTGTGGATGAAGACGGTGGGGGAGCGGCCCTCGCGGAGCCAGTCGGTGACCGTGGTGATCCACGGTTGCCAGCCCTCGATGGTGCGTGCGCTGTCGTCCCGGCCGATGTAGCGGACGATGGGGTGGGCGGTGAGGGCGCGGGAGCGGCGCGGCAGGCGGGGTTTTCTGGTCCAGGATTCGCGTTCGGCGGCGGTGGCGGGAGGGCTGCGGAAGAGGGTGACGGTGTCGAAGGGGATCCACTCGGCGCCGACGCCCGACAGCACCTGCTCCAGCAACCGTGCGGAGCGGGCGTCCTCGAAGAAGGCGCGGTGGCGGACCTCGACGGCGTAGCGGTGCTCCTTGGGCAGGCGGTGCAGGAAGGCAGCCAGGGCGCCCAGGTCGGCGGGGGTGAACGAGCCGGGCAGCTGCACCCACAGGGCGTGCACGCGCCGCCCCAGCGGCTCCATGGCCGTCAGGAACGAGCGCAGGTCCTCCTCGATGCCGTGCAGGCGGCGCTCGTGGGTGATCGTCTTGGGCAGTTTGATCACGAAGCGGAAGGACGGGTCGGTCTGGCGCGCCCAGGACTCCACCGTGCTGCGGGACGGGGTGGCATAGAAGGTGGTGTTGCCCTCCACCGCGTTGCACCAGGTCGCGTAGGTGCGCAGCCGCTCTCCGGCGGGCAGCCGCTGCGGCAGGAAGCGTCCCTGCCACGGCGCATGGGTCCACATCGCGCATCCCACGTGAAGGTGCATGGCCTTGACGCTACCCAGCCGGCCCGGATGATGCCGAATCCTCAGAACGCGACCGCCGCCGGGTGAAATCCCGCAAGCCGGTTTCGTCACCGCCGTGTGCGAGCATCGCGGGGTGAGCGAGGAACTGTATGAGGCCGTCACCGGCTACTGCGAGGACGTCCTGGGCGGCGTCAGGGAATACCCCTTCGGCCCCTCCGCCGGGGTCTACAAGGTCGCCGGGAAGATGTTCGCCCTCCTCGCCGAGAACGCCGACCCGCCCCGCCTCAGCGTCAAGCTCCCTCCCGAGGAAGGGCTGGCGTTGCGCGCCGAGTACCCCGAGCACGTGCTGCCCGGCTACCACCTCAACAAACGGCACTGGAACACGATCGTGCTGGACGGCGCGCTGGGCCGGGAGGAGGTTCTCGCACTGCTCCGGCAGTCCTATGACCTGGTCGTCGCCGGCCTGCCCAAGCGGTTGCGTCCGCCGGCTCCGGACCGGTGACCACCGGGCCTTTCAACACGTGGCCTCAGACGCCGGGAACGGCAGTCCCGATGATGTTCGGCACTGGGGCGTTCCAGGTCGCGGCATCGTCCCCGACCCCGAGGCCCCGGCCCCACCTGCGGGAACGTCGCGTTGAACAAGGTTCACCGGACGGCTGCCGCTCACCCGGCCCGGTCGGCGTCCGCCAAGAGCGCGTCGAGGAACGCCTGCGGCGGCCGGTAAGAGTGGGCGTCCATGTAGTGGGCGATGAGGTCGGGAGCCCGGTAGACGGTGCCGTCCCGCCCGGTGACCTCGATCTCCGCATCCCCCAGCACGACGTCCTGCCCGTCCAGCGGCATGACGACGGGATGGGAGCCGCCCGGAGGGCACAGCGGGCACCGCGCCTGGCTCCGCACCACGTTGACCACCTGGCGGCGGCCGACCATCGCCAGCACCGAACGCACCGCCTGCGCCGGCACCCGGCCGACCGGGAACTCCTGGCGGGCGCCGAGCCAGCCGACGCGACGCGCGAACGGCCGGTCACCGGGGCGGCTCGGCCGGTTGGCATACGGACTGAGATCGGGAAAATAAGGCATCACAGTGCCATGAGACCATCACCGGGCGCTTCCTTGTGCACCGGCGGGCCGTCCCGGGACGCCGACGCGTGATCCGGCGGCACCATGAGCAGGCAAGACGCACCCGCCGGAGGTGAGGACACCGAGGCGGACCCGGCCCGCGATCCCCGGCGCGGATGGGGACTTTGGTCCCACCGCGCGGTGACCAACGTCCCCGCACAAGACCGGGGCGGAGGGGCATGCTGGAGGCGGAAGGGACCACAGGGAACCCCCGCCCGGGGGCCGGTAAGAGACGAGACGGCTCACCCCAGCCGCAAGACTCAGCGTCGCCAAGACGAAGGCCCCGGTCCTCGGGCGGATCGTCATGTGCCTCTCCGGTGGATGCCATGGGAAGGTCGGGCCCGGCAGCCGGTCCTGCGTGACACCTCCCGGATGACCGTCCGGTGAGCCGGGTCTCCCGGGCCGTGGACGTGATCGAGGGCGCGTCCGCGGCCCGGGATTTTTTCCGCCCGGGCGCGGATCTCAGCTCGCCTGCTCGCTCGCCAGCAGGTCCTCCAGCTCGCGCACCGCCTTCGTCAGATGGTCGGCGAAGGCGTGCATCTGCTCGGCCACCGGACGCGGCGTGCTCAGGTAGAGGTTGAAGCGGTCGGGCAGCAGCACGTAGGCCACGCCGATGCAGTGCGGGCTGGTGGAGCCGAACCCGAAGTACTGGATGTTGACCGACGGCGCCGAGCTGGTGCTCAGGTAGTCGTCGCGCATCTTGATCCAGCCGGGCGTCTCATACAGCGGCAGCGGCCCGGTCACCCCCAGTTGCTCCCCGCGCCGCTTGGCGATCAGCTGCAGCTCCCACAGGTGCTGCTCGGGCGCCTGCCCGGCCTGGCACTCCTTGGCCCGCGCAACGTGCTTTTCGGCGGCGGCCCGGAAGGCGGCCCGGCGGGCGGCGGCGTCGGCGGCGGGGTCGTCCATGACCTCCACAAAACGCAGCACCTCGGGGGTGACCACGCGCATCGCCTCGGTGCGCCCGTAGTGGTACTGGCGGGTGGCGATCGACTCGTAGGTGGCGCCGACGAACCCCTTGGCCCGCTTGTGCGCCAGCTGGTAGGCCATCTGCACGAACGCGTCCGGCGACATCTTCAGCTGCTTGATCCGGTCGCTGCCGAAGTCCAGCGAGATGGTCTTCCCGACGGTGTTGGCGGCGTAGTCGGCGAAGGACGCGGCGGCGGCGCGGATGTCGGCCCGCAGGTCGTCGGTGAGGACGAACTCGATCGGCCGGATGGCGGGCGTGCCCTGGGGGCGGGCGCCGGAGCGGCGGGAGTGCTCCTCGGGGGAGGTCTCCAGCATCGCGTCCACGAAGCTGAGGATGGTGGTGCCGTCCAGGCCGCAGTGCTCGACGTTGATGCCGGCGCTGCCGTCCCCGAAGACGATCAGGGACACCGATTTGTCGAACCACCGGTTGGCGCTGTTGCCGTGCAGCAGCTGGTCGCAGGCCTCCAGGGCGTCCGCCGGGACCAGCTCCTCCAGGCACACGCAGAACAGCGCCGTCTCGACCTCCTCCAGCGCCTCGGCGTTGCGCGGGTCGGCGGCCAGCAGCGCCTGCCGGGAGGCGGCCCACTCGGCCCGCGCCTTGGTGGTCAGCGGGCCGACCGGCTCGTCGGCGGGGGGACCGGCCTTCATGATCTCCTGCAGCCCGGCCGCCAGCTCCTCCAGGGTGTGCGGGCGGCCCTCGGCCCCCAGCACCTCCATGCGGAACATGTTGCCCCGGAAGAACACCAGGATGTGCCGGGCCCGGGACGGGCCGGGGTGCTCGTCGCTGTAGGGGGCGCGCACGGTGTCCTGCTCGACGCCGGGGATGCGGGTGGTGGAGAACAGGAACTTGTTCTGCACCATCGACAGCGGCCGGCCCCGCTGCACCGCCGGCGGGATGCGCTCTTCGTCCAGCAGCAGCTTGTAGTCCACCGCGGCGGCGATGAGCGCGGCGGCCCGCTCCACCTGCGGCAGGCCGGCGTCTTTGAACAGGAAGATGAAGTTGGCGTTCAGCGCGATGCGGTCGCGCCGCCCCAGGTACCGCGACGGCCAGAACTCGTCCAGCCAGCTGTGCACGCCCTCGGCGGCGTTGAAGCGCTCAAGCTCGGCGTGCAGGATCGGGCCGGGGCCGGACGCGAACGCCTCCAGCTCGGCCTTGGTGGCGGCCAGCTCCTCTTCGGTCAGCAGCGGCGCGCACCACTCGATGAACCTTTCGCAGGTCTCCTCCAGGGTGGGCAGCGGCACCCTCGGCAGGCGGTCTTCGTTGCCGAAGGTCGATGTGGAAAGAGTGTCGTTCACTTCGTTCCTTTGAGTGTGTACGGGACGATCCGGGGCACCTCGGCCCCCTGGCCTCGGTGCCCCGGTGATTTCCAAAAAGAGGGGTTCAGTCCGCGGGACGGGACAGGTACAGCTGGGCGTAGAACCAGCCCTCCTCCTCCAGACCGCGGGAGTCCACGCCCACCTCCGCCAGCCTCTGCAGCACCGACTCCTGTTCTGCGGCGGTGGCGAAACGCCGCTGCCGGAACAGCCCTTCGTGGCGGACGGTGCGGTAGCCGGCCTCGGCCAGGCGCTCGGCGATGGGCTCGAAGGGGAACATGCGCAGCACGAAATGCGCCATCCACGGCCTGTGCTCGTCGCGGGCGGTGGCCACCTGCCAGAGGGTCCGCTCGCCGACATAGCCCAGGCAGCCGGTGGAGATCACCAGGTCGGCCTCGGCGAGCTGGGCGCGCTGCCGGTCGGTGGCGGTGGTGCGCTCCAGGTCGGCGTGCACCGCGCCGTCGATGAACCCGGCTCCGAGCGCATATGACAGGGCCTGGTGGGAGCTGTCCAGGCCGACGAAACGCGGGCTGGTGCGGCGCCCGCGCAGGCGCATCAGGTCCCGGTCGCGGGCCTGCAGCTCGCCGCGGCTGAGCGCCAGGGCCTGCGGGTCGCAGTAGCGCTCGTACAGCTCCTCCATGGTGGTGTCGCATCTCAGCAGCACCGCGTTGATGCCGTAGGAGCAGCCGATGTCCAAAACCGTGGGCCTGGAGACGCCCCGTGCGCGCCGGTACTCGTCGATGATCCGGCTGAAGTGGGGCTTGGCGTGGGTGGGGATGTGGTAGTCGAGGTCGCGCAGGGTGGTGAAGTAGGGACGGGGGTCGGGCTGGGTGTAGATGTGGTCGAGCGAGATCTTCCCTGTGGTGTCGGCACGCACGGGGCCGCGTTCCTTCCTCGGGTGACGGGGTGGGGCGGCGGGGCCTGGCGCACGGCCGCGGCCCGGGGGGACGCTCTGCGGCGGCCTTGACGCACCTTTTCGGAACGCCGTTTCCCGCAGGTGGGGGCGGCGTGTCGAAAAGGGCGTCAGTCCAGCAGCCGGTCGACCCGTACGGCCTGCTCCTGGGCCGCCAGGTGCTCTGGCAGCACCCGCCCGAAGAGCTGCTTGGTGCGCGCCACGCTGCCGATGACCCCGGGCCGTTCGGTGTAGGCGAAGATCGCGGTGTGGCGGGCCGTCCGCCCCTGCACGGTGCTCACCCGGTGCAGCGCGTAGCGGCCCTTGAACAGCTGCAGGTCGCCCGGCCGCAGCTCCAGGCGGCGGATCAGGTGCTCGCCGCGCCCGGTCAGCACATCGCGCACCGCGTCGAAGTTCTCATCGTGGACCGACCGGATGCCCGGGCAGTACTCGAAGACGCCGCCGTCGTCGGGGCGCTGGGTGAGCATGCTGACAGTGAACTCGTTGGTGTCGAAGTGCCAGGGGTGCTCCAGGCCCGGCTTGATGACGTTCAGGCACAACCCGGCCAGCGGGTCGGCCATCTCGTATACCTGTGGCATCCCGAAGCAGTCGGCGATGAAACGCTGGAACGGCTCGTAGGAATAAAGCCGGTGAATGATGAAGTCGGCGGGAATCTGATCGCGCGCCACAAAGGCGTTGCCGCGCTGGAAGGTGATCCGCCCCGGGTGGTCTTCCGGCAGCGGGGTGTCCAAGGCGATGTTGTAGGCGTTGACGGTCTCGATGTCGTAATGGGCCAGCGGGGCGATCTGAGCGCATTCGGCTCGCAGCGTCTCGTGCAGCTCGGGCCGGATGAAACCGGGCAGCACGCTGCACCCGGACTCGGCCAGTTCCCGCCGCACCCGCTGCACCGTCGCCCGCCACTGCTCGCTTTCCGGATCGGTCAGCCGGTACCGCTCGGTGTCGATCACCTGTTCGGTCACCGCCGCTTCCGACATGCCCATGAGGTCCTCTCCGCGCGCAGGCACCACCGGCCGATCCGGTGCCTGCCGGCCCGGAACGGTGAATGCCTATTTCCACGCTCCTGCCGGGGGCGAACACAATGGCCCGCCCGTTATCAAGACCCTTACCCCGCCGCAGCCTCCTGCCCGCTGCGGCGGCCGTTGCCCCCTCTGCTGGACTTGAGAGGCTTCTTAGCACATTCATTAAGCAAAATTCAGTCCCCCCTTTGGGAGTCCATTTTGTGAAAGAACTCGGGGAGGGCCTGTGACCTGCGCTTTTGCGCGCTTAAACGGTGATCGCCCGGGCACTTTCCGTAGCGGTTGTGTGCTATCTCACGTCCTCTCGGCGGGACTCCCTCTTGCCGCAGGCCCCTTCTGCGGCGCCGCCTCCGGCGGGGACGGCGATGTCGGTGGTGAATGCCAGACTGCACGCCATGCGCGAGCGTGACGTGCTGGCCGGGCTGGAGGAGATCCACTGGGAGGAACTGGAGCACGCCTACGGCCCCGCGGCCGACGTCCCGGACCTGCTGCGGGCGTTGCGTCCCACCTCCAAAGAGCGTGAGCACGCCATCCACTAGCTGTACGGCAACATCTTCCACCAGGGCACCCGGTATGAGGCGACCGCCCATGCCGTCCCGTTCCTGGCGCGGCCGGCCTGGACCCGGCGACCCCGCGCCGGGGCGACATCGTGCACCTGCTCTGCGCGCTGGCGGCCGGGCACGACGAGGGCCTGCCGCCGGACGGCATGGACATCACCGCCTGGCGGGCCGAGGTCGAAAAGGCCCGCACCGTCGACCCCGCCGAGAAGATGCGCGAACTCGACCAGTGGGTCCGGCGGGCCTGCGACGAGGGCGAGCGGCGAGTCCGGCAGATGCGGCGCGACATGTACGACCATGCGGAGGCGTTGCGCTGCATGGAGGCGGAACTGGCCGCCTACGACGCCGTCCGGGCCGAGCTTCCCCGGCTGCGCACCCTGCCGACCGCAGCCGACCCGTACCTGCGCACCGCCACCGCCTACCTGCTGGGCTTCTTCCCCGAAGAGGCCGCCGGCTCGCTGACCGCGCTGGAGGCGCCGCTCGCCCGGGAGACCGTCCCCGAGGTCCTGGCCAAGGCGTTCATCTCCATCGCGCTGCTGTCGGGCACCGGCCTCATCCCGTGGCTGCGCGAGCACCTGGACGGGCCTGATCCGCTGCTGCGCTGGGCCGCCGCGCTGTCCCTGGCCCGGATGGACCACGGCGACCCGAAGGTGATCACCGCGCTCGTCGCCGCGCTCACCGGCCCTGCGCAGGACGCCGCCTGCCCGCCGTTCCGGGACGACCGGCGCACTTACGCCGCGCTGTCCCTGGCCAGGCTGGGCGACCGGCTGCCTGAGCAGGCCGTGGACGCCATGCTGGAATGCCTGGCGCGAGCCTCCCAGCTCGAAGCCTGCGCGATGGCCGTGCCGGCCCTGCGGATGGCCTTCCCCCAAGACCCGCCCCGGCCGCGGCCGCCGTTCGCGGAACTGACCGAGCGGCAGCAGCGGGTCGTGCGGCTCCTGGCCGAAAAAGGACCGGAGACCTGGCGCTGGTCCAACTTCACAGGGATCCTGCGCGCCTGGAACCCGCCCGGCGACCCCGCCGGATGCCGCACTTACGCAGGTCTGGCCGCCTCGCAGTAGCAGGAGATCAGAAGCCGGGGCCGCCGATGACCCCTCGCCGGCGCATGACCTTGAGCGCCGGCGGCGGGAGCCTGGTGCTGTGGCGATCCAGGTCACGGCGTCGTTCCCGGCTGCGGTGCGCCCGCATGCGGCCTGTGGAGAGGAGGCGATGAAAAGGCGCGGCGAGAACACGCCGCTCAGATCCCTGAGATCGAATTCCCGTACCCCGCCAAGGCCCGGGGCGCTGACCGCCGAGGCACGGCCCGGGCGCCACTAGGCTGCTTTTATGAGAACGATCTTGAATGTTCTGTGGCTGGTGCTCTCCGGCATCTGGCTGGCCCTGGGCTATGCCATTGCGGGCATCGTCTGCTGCCTCCTCATCATCACGATTCCCTTCGGCATCGCCTCGTTCCGGATCGCCGGGTACGCGCTGTGGCCGTTCGGCCGCAGGATCGAGCGCAAACCGGGCGCGGGCGTGCCCTCCCTGATCGGCAACATCATCTGGGTCATCCTCGTCGGCTGGGAGCTGGCACTGGCCCACCTGGTCACCGGGGCGCTGCTGTGCCTGACGATCATCGGCATCCCGTTCGGCATCGCCAACTTCAAGATGATCCCCATCTCGCTGGTCCCCCTGGGCCACCGGATCGTCGACGGCGGCGACATCACCGACATCTGATCCGCGGGGAGGCGCACCTTTATTTCCATGGGGATCGGCCGCTCAGATCCCGGGGCACCTGTCTGCCGGAGGGCCGCCATCCCCGCCCCAGGTGAACTCCCTCGGTGCCGGATCGCTGACCCGAATCCTTGTCGAGGTATCAAAACATCGGGCGTAGGCTCGGAAGAGTGACGATCCAGCGGATGGACCACGTCAGCGTCGTCGTCGATGACCTCGCCTCGGCCACGGCGTTCTTCGCCGAGCTCGGCATGGAGGTCGAGGGGCGGGCGGCGGTCGAGGGCCGCTGGGTGGACTCCGTGTGCGGGCTGGAGGGCGTCCGGGCCGACATCACGATGATGCGGACCCCGGACGGCCGGGGCCGGGTGGAGCTGACCAAGTTCCACGCCCCGGCGGCGATCGCCGCCGAGCCGGAGCGCGCTCCGGCGAACACTTTGGGCCTGCGCAGCATCATGTTCGCCGTCGAAGACATCGAGGACGTCTTGGCCCGCCTGCGCGCTCACGGCGCCGAACTCATCGGCGGCCTGGAGCGCTACGAAGACAGCTACCGGCTCTGCTACGTCCGCGGCCCCGAGAACATCATCGTCGCCCTGGCCGAGCAGCTCGGCTGAAGACCCGCACCATGCTCTTCCGCCCGGCCCTATCGGGGCGCTGAACGGCTCCCGGTGGCCTCGGCCGGGCCTGCTCGCAGTGTGCCGGGCCTAGCGCTTTGCAGCGTGGTGCCACAAAGCCCCGGCGATGCCACCCGCCGGGCCGCCCGGACTTCCCGGGCGAACCGCGCCCTCGCCCCGGCGTCCCCGTCCAGATGGACGTTCAATACCGTCACTGCGACGGGCGTGCCGCCGGGGCGCGTCCCAAGAAGACCGCTCCCTGCCCGCCGGTACCCGGTGATCTGTGCCGGACCCCGGGCGGCAGCGGTGCGACCCGCGGCATCTCAGCCCTCCCCGCGCCGCGGCTCGGCGCCGAATCTCAGGAGGGACGGACACTTCCGGAAACGAGGGCGGCCCCGCCGCCCGGGACGGACGGCGGGGCCGGAAAGCGGCGGGGTCAGCGCCGGCCCAGGTCGAACCGGTCGAGGTTCATCACCTTGTCCCAGGCGGCGACGAAGTCGCGCACGAACTTCTCCTTGGCGTCGTCGCCGGCGTAGACCTCGGCCAGGGCGCGCAGCTCGGAGTTGGAACCGAAGATCAGGTCCACCCGGCTGGCGGTCCACTTGACCTGGCCGCTGGCGTCCCTGCCCTCGAAGGTCTGGGCCTCCTCCGAGGTCGGCTGCCACGTGATGCCCATGTCCAGCAGGTTCACGAAGAAGTCGTTGGTCAGCTTGCCGGGCCGGTCGGTCAGGACGCCCAGCTCAGAGCCCTTGTAGTTGGCGCCCAGCACGCGCAGCCCGCCGACCAGGACCGTCATCTCCGGAGCGCTCAGGGTGAGCAGGTTGGCCTTGTCCACCAGCAGGTACTCGGCCGGCAGGGTGTGGCCCTTGCCCAGGTAGTTGCGGAACCCGTCGGCGGTCGGCTCCAGCACCGCGAACGACTCCACGTCGGTCTGCTCCTGCAGGGCGTCCATGCGGCCGGGGGTGAAGGGCACCTCGATGTCGAACCCGGCGTCCTTGGCGGCCTTCTCCACCGCCGCGCAGCCGCCCAGCACGATCAGGTCGGCCAGCGAGACGCGCTTGCCGCCGCTCTGGGCGGAGTTGAAGGACTGCTGGATGCCCTCCAGCACGCCCAGCACCCTCGCCAGCTGCTCGGGCTGGTTGACCTCCCAGGAGTTCTGCGGCTCCAGGCGGATGCGCGCGCCGTTGGCACCGCCGCGCTTGTCGCTGCCGCGGAAGGTGGAGGCCGCCGACCAGGCGGTGTACACCAGCTCGGAGACCGTCAGGCCCGAGGAGAGGATCTGCTCCTTCAGGGCGGCGATGTCGGCGGCGTCCACCAGCTCGTGGTCCCGCTCCGGAATCGGGTCCTGCCAGATCAGCGTCTCCGACGGCACCTCCGGGCCCAGGTAGCGGGTGACCGGGCCCATGTCGCGGTGGGTCAGCTTGAACCAGGCGCGGGCGAAGGCGTCGGCGAACTCCTCGGGGTTCTGCCAGAACCGGCGGGCGATCGGCTCGTAGATCGGGTCGAACCGCAGCGCCAGGTCCGTGGTGAGCATCGTCGGCTGGTGCGTCTTGGTCGGGTCGTGGGCGTCGGGGACGGTGCCGGCGGCCGCGCCGTCCTTGGGACGCCACTGGTAGGCGCCCGCCGGGCTCTTGGTCAGCTCCCACTCGTAGCGGAACAGGTTCTCAAAGAACCAGTTATCCCACTTGGTCGGGGTGGGCGTCCAGGTGCCCTCCAGGCCGCTGGTGATGGTGTCGGGGCCCTTGCCGCTCTTGTAGGTGCTCTTCCAGCCCAGGCCCATCTCCTCGATGGGCGCGGCCTCCGGCTCGGGGCCGACGTGGTCGGCCGGGCCGGCGCCGTGGGTCTTGCCAAAGGTGTGACCGCCGGCGATCAGCGCCACGGTCTCCTCGTCGTTCATCCCCATGCGGCGGAAGGTCTCGCGGATGTCGCGGCCCGCCGCCACCGGGTCGGGGTTGCCGTTGGGGCCCTCGGGGTTGACGTAGATCAGGCCCATCTGCACGGCGGCCAGCGGCTTTTCCAGCTCCCGGTCGCCGCTGTAGCGCTTGTCGCCCAGCCAGGTGGTCTCCGGGCCCCAGTAGACGTCGTCCTCCGGCTCCCACACGTCCTCGCGGCCGCCGCCGAAGCCGAAGGTCTTCAGCCCCATGCTCTCCAGGGCCACGTTGCCGGCCAGGATCATCAGGTCGGCCCAGGAGATCTTCTGGCCGTACTTCTTCTTGACCGGCCACAGCAGGCGGCGGGCCTTGTCCAGGTTGGCGTTGTCGGGCCAGCTGTTGAGCGGGGCGAAGCGCTGCTGGCCGGTGCCGGCGCCGCCGCGGCCGTCGTGGATGCGGTAGGTGCCGGCGCTGTGCCAGGCCATGCGGATGATGAACGGCCCGTAGTGGCCGAAGTCGGCCGGCCACCAGTCCTGCGAGGTGGTCAGCACCTCGGCGATGTCCCGCTTGACGGCGGCCAGGTCCAGGCTTTCGAAGGCCTTGGCGTAGTCGAAGTCCTCATCCAGGGGGTTGCCCGCCGGGTGGTGCTTGGCCAGGATCTTCAGGTTCAGCCGGTTGGGCCACCACTGGCGGTTGTCACCGCCCTGGGTGGGGTGCAGGGCGCGGTCGTGCGCGACCGGGCAGCCGCCGGCCTGGGCCGCGGTCTCGGTGTTGGTGTCGTATGCGGCTGACTCGTTGGTCTGCGACATGTGAGTCCTTCCAGGTCGAACCAGGGGTGGGTCAGGAGCCTCGAGCGGGAGAGCAGGCGGGGCACAGGCCCCAGAAGAAGACCTCGGCCTCCTCGATCGAAAAGCCGTGGTCTTCGGCGGCGGTCAGGCAGGACGCCCGCCCGGCGAGGCGGTCCACGTCGGCGAGGGCCCCGCACGCCCGGCACACCAGGTGGTGGTGACCGTCCCCGACGCGCCCGTCGAACCGGGCCGGCCACCCACCCGGTTCCAGGCGGCGCACCAGCCCCGCCGCCACGAGCGCCTGCAGCCCCTCGTAGACGGTCTGCAGGGAGACGTGCCCGATGCGACCGCGCACTCCGTCGGCGATCGCCTCGGCGCCGAGGTGGTCGCCGTCCCGGACGGTCTGCAGCAGCGCGATCCGCCCGGCCGTCACCCGCAGGCCGGCTTCGCGCAGCTCCTCGGCCACCGCCGAGCTCCGGGACGCTGTCATGGCACCCAAGCTAACCTCAAAAACACGAATGATTCAAGAGAACGAGCAATGCAAACTTTGTGTGATCTCATGTGAGGGTCGTGTCGCTCTCCGTAGCGCCCTGTGGGCGGGGACGGGTCTGGGAGACGGCCTCCGTGCATGCCGGGCCGGACGCCGGGCGTGGGTCGCTACTCTGTGCCGGTGATCTTTTCCGGATGGCGGCCGTCGTGGTGGCCGCGGGACTGACCACCGGATGTCTTGCCGAAGAACCGAGACCGGCCGTCGGCATCGGGACGCCGAAAACGGCGACACCGGCTCCGGCGCTCGACCCGGCCGAGGTCCAAAGCGCCTGGTGGAGCTGGGCGTCCGGGAGCCCGTCCGGCCGCAATCCGGTGGAGGACGCCACCGGGGAGCACTGCGCCGAGGGCCAGCCGTCGGACCGGTGGTTCCTGGCCGGAACGTTCGGCGGCTCGGCGACCCGCCGCTGCACGGTGCCGCCCGGCCGGGCCCTGATCGCCCCGCTGGTCAACCGGATGGGGGAGAGCGCCGCCGAGTGCGACTCCTGCATGAGGTCCGCTCAGGGCGCACTGACCATCGACGGGCGGCCCTGGCCGACGCTGCGCTGGAACGCCACGCCCATCACCGTCACCGCCACCGCGGGCAATCCGGTCACCGGAGACGAAGGCACCTTCGGAGGGCACGCCTGTGGTCTCTGGTCCTGGTCACCGCCCCTGCCCCCGGCACGCACCGGGTGGTCATCCGCGGCGACAGCGAGGGCTTTCAGGTATCGGTGACCTACCACCTGACCGTCTCCGAGTCCTGAACCGTCGCATCGGCTCCCCGCGGGATCGGCACGGACGCCGCTCGGGTCCTTGATCAGCGAAAGGGGCAGACCGACCGTGTCGTCAAAGTGACCGCATGGGGGTCCGCCGGTGACGCGGCAGCAAGATCACCTGACTGGGCGCCGGCAGGCACGTATGGCCGACCCCGCCCGGCTGCCGGTCGTGAAGTCCTGCAGAGCGAAGGCGCCTGTGCGGACCGCCGGCATGGCCGGGAACGGCGTAGGCGAAACTCGCGAGCACATGCCGGCCCCCTGGAGGCTCACCGGCCTGGAGCCGGAGAAGCGGCGGTCATCCGCCTTTCTCGGTGAGCTCGCCCTTGATTTCGCCGACGAGCTCGTTCTCGCCTGCGCGACGTCGGGACGTCCGTTCGCCGACCTTGCTGGAGATCTTGGCCGTCACCGATCTGGCCCGCCCCAGGGCCTTGGTGCCGAGCTGCTTGGCGGTGTCGACGCCCTCCGCTCCCGTCTCGAGCACCTTGTCCTTTGTCTCAGTGACCGCCTCCCGCCACGGCTTGGCCTCCCAGGACTGGCGGTCGGCCTCGATCCCGAGCAGCTCGTGGAAGGCATGGACGATGGCCGCGATGTCATTGCCCGCCCGCACCACGGCCGGGGATGCGGTCGGGTGCCACAGCACCTTCGTGTTGGCCTTGCGGGCGGCCGCGTCCACCCGGGCCAGCAGGTGCTCGGTGGCCTGTGTGATGGTCTCCAGCAGCTTCTGCCGTGCGGCCTTCAGCCCGAGACGGTGCTGGTCCAGCTCCTCGGGGGAGGCGCCCAGCACGCGGTCCAGCCGGAGCACGTCGAAGGCGTTCTGCAGGTAGCAGCAGCGAGCCAGAACGAAGAGCCACATCCGGATCTCGTGCTCGGCGCCCGTGAGAGCATCGGCGAGGTCACTGATCTTGCTCTTGCGCTCGGTCTTCTCCACGAGATCGTTGAGCTGCCGCAGCGCATACGCCTGAGTGTCTCTGATCTTGCTCGGCGTATCCTGCACCGTCGACCAGGTCACCTCATCCACCCGGCCCACCCGCTCCCGGACGGCCATGGCCTCCTCGATCATGAGGTCGGCGCCGTCCAGGCGCGCCAGTGCCTGGTTCCGCAGATCGCGGTGCAGATCGCCGATCTTCTCCTCGATCCTGGCGAGGTAGGCGGTGATCTCGGCCATGGACTGCTGCATCGCCACCTGCGCCATGATCCCGGCGACCCCGGAGAGGGCCTGCGGGCTCAGGCGTGATCCGGGTACCCGCGCGAACTCGACGAATCCTCCGATTTGTCCCTTCTCTCCCTTCAGTACACCGGTACTGAGGCCGGTCTTCGAGCTCGTCCTCAGCCCGTGCTTGCTGATCTGGCGTGCGGATTCCTTGGTTATCTGCACCCAGAGAGACGAGCCGGCGGAGATCTCAGAAGCCACCTGGGCCGCTAGGGAACCTGCGCTGAGGATGATGTTGAGCTGCTTTGTGAGGTCCTTCGCCGACGACCACAGGTTCTCCGAGACAAGGAATTCTTTGGCGAGCGTGTAATCTCCGTGGACCGTCAGGCCGTAACCGTCGCTGATCAACTGGATCTCGTCATCCATCGTCGGCTCCCGAAGCGGCTCCTTGCAGGGATGGTCGAGCTCTTCCGCCCGGGCGGCGATGCCCGATCTTCGCCGCGCCCGTCCCGACAGGGGATGGCCATCAGAGGCGGCCGCAGGACGGCAGAGGAGATCGAGGAGTTCGGCAGCCCGGGTGGATGAGTTCAGTCGATGTCAGATCCGATCGCCGGGACTCAGCCGGAGGAGAGAAGCGAACGCCAACCGTGGTAGTTGTGAACTAGATTCACCAAGCACGTTCGTGCTGCTAGCACCTACACCTGTTATCTGGTGCCTTTTGGTGATCATGCCCTGTTTCGTGACGCCCTTGCGGGGACGGATCTCGGTGCCGAGATGAGCAGGTCCGTTCCCCGCCATCGGCCCCAAGACAGGTCGGCTACGAGGTAAGCGGGGGAGTCTTGCGGGAGGTGCCCCGGTAGGTGGCCGCCGCTGCAACGCTCCAGGTCACGGCGTCGTCCCTGACAGCGACATCCCCGCCTCGACTTGCGGAGAGGGCGTGTTGAAAAGGTCCGGTCATGCCGCAGGCGCCGGGCACGCTCGCCGATGGGCGGCCGTCGAGTCGGCTCCTCTGCAGGTGAGCCTGTCGGTCCCCGGCACGACGGGCCTGGCGCCGGATGCAGCCGGCTGGAGTGAACACCGCCTGGTCCACGCCGGTTGACCTGCACGGCGTTCATGGAGACGACCGTTGCCGGACGGCCTGGAAGTCCGGCAACGGTCGAAGTAACTCACCCGGCTCCGCCCTCGCTGGGCGGGTGCTTGGCACCTGCGCCCTGACCGGTGGTTGTGAGGAACGAGCCGTCAGGTGCCTTCTTTAGCCACCGGCTTGCCCACGGCATCGGAGATGTGGTCCAGCAGGGCCGACTCCCGAGCGCTGAAGAAGGCCTGGAAGTCGTCGGCCTGCAACAGGCGGGAATCGATCCAGTGCCTGTCCACCAGGTCGAGCACTTTCTCGATGGGAACGCCCGCCTGTGCCGCGAGTCGCGGCAGGTAACGGGACGGGGCGTCCCCGCCGATGACCCTGTTGGTGTGAGCCGACAGCGGGGTTTTGTTGATGATGGAGTTGTAGTCCTCCTTGGCGATCCCCGCCCGCTGGCACCAGGCCTGGGGGAAGATGTGGTGGATGTCGATGGCGTCATCGAAGTAGGTGGCCGCGTTCATGCTGTGCGCGGAGAGCCAGTCTTGGGCGCCTTCGGCCATCAGCAGGGCGTACAGGCCCTTGTAAGCGGCACTGTTGCGGGTGCGCAGCGTCCGCAGCCGACCAGGGGCGAACTGCGCCTCCTGCACCGTGCGCGGCTCCTCCTCCGCCCCGCGGACCCAGTCGACGACCTCGGGGAGGTCACGGGCGAAGCGCGTCTCGGTGGTGCCGCCGTACAGCTCACCGAACACTCCTGACCAGAACCACTGGGCGATCTTGTGTTCGGCCTCAACGGTCTCGGCCTCACGGCCGAGCACGGCGTAGATCGCTGACAGCGGGATCAACTGGGAGCCGTACGGCAGGAACTTGGTGTCGAAGATGAAGCGCCGGTGCAGGAACTTGGCCGCGGCCTGCAGCCCGCGCACGATCTCCGGCGCCCAGCGGCGATAGTCGTCCAGCGGTAGCCGCAGCATGTCGGAACGCCGGCAGCCGATCCGGGGAGCGCGCTCCGCCTCGCCGGTGTATCCGATCCGCCGGTGGTAGGTGGCCAAGAGGGTGACGGCCTGGAGGAAGTCGGTTTCGGAGACCTCCCAAAGCACCCGGTAGGCGCTGTCGTCCTCCCAGGCCGCGCGGCGCTCCCGCCAGTTCTTGCGCAGGTCGAAGTCGTCGGCCGCGTAGGTGGCGGTGAGCAGCTCGAAGACGGTCAGAGTGACCCCGCCGGTATTGACCTTCTCGAACACCTGGCAGATCGCCTCGCGGGCGGTGTCGGCGCCCAGCTCGATCACCGGCATCAGGTACTGCTCGAAACGCCGCACGAATTTCCGGTTGAAGGTGTTCCAGAGCTTGATGACGTCTTTGTCGTAGTCGTGGTATTCCTGAAATCCGTTGGCCCAGTCGTCCGGATCGAACACCTTCTCGAGGGGGAACAGCCTGGCCTTGTACTCCTGCTGCGGGGTCGTCAGGTCGAGTTCGACGTCTTTGCCGAAGTTCGTGCGGACGACTCGGTCCACGGGGATGAAACGGAAAGCCTCCTCACGGTCTTGTGTTTCGTTGAGCGCGGCTTCGATATCGACATAGAACCAGCCGGATATCTCCTTTCCCTTGTCGTCCTTCGTGATCACCGGGCGTCCCATCAGCAGCGCCTGGAACAGCGATGTCAGCCGCTGTTGGCCGTCGAGCAGCAGGCGTTCGGCCTTGGCGCCGGGGGGAATCTCGGCTCCCTCGATCGGCCGCTCCTTGAAGTGCGTGGGACCGCCGGTGCGCAGCATCATGATCGTGCCGACCGGGTACCCCAGCGAGATCGACGCCAGCAGGCCGGTGATGTTGGGCTCCGGCCAGACCCAGCCGCGCTGGAACTCGGGAAGCTGGATGCGACCGGTGCGGACCTGCTTCAGCAATTCGTGGAGGAATTCTTTTTCGATACCGAAGGTCTCCACACTCACGCCGGTCGGCCCCTTTCACACCAATGAATTCACGTCACGGAACGGCAACCGAGGACGATGAAGATCGCCTGTGGCCGCGACTATGGAGCATAGCCGTGTGTTCGGTTCCGCTCTGGCTGTTTCCGTCGCCCGGTATGTGTTCGTGATCGGCCGGGGCGGTGGGCGGTGACTTGTTCCAGGCGGAGCCGAGGCGGGGCGGTGGATGCCGTGTGGGTGGGCGGACGCCCCGGGCGTCTGAGGACTGAGCCTTATTCAATGCGCCGTTTCCGTGGACGGAGGACTCGCAAGCAAGGGCGATGCGGTGACCTGGGAGGACACGCACTCAGACAGCACCGGGGTTCCTGTTGCCGATACCCGGGACCGCGACCGGCCGTGGCGTGCTGTGCAGAAGCCTGCTCGGTTCGCTGTGCAGGCGCGGGTGCGGGTCGCGTCTCCTCGGCGGATGGCAGGATGTTTCGCCAGGTCGTGTCTGGGGCGTGACAGGGCGCTTTCCGGGTTGGTCTCCGCTGAGAGCGCCGGTCTTGACTGCCGTCAGGAAAGGGTTGCTTCGTCCGGTTTGTGAATGTGGTCCGGTGGAGCGTGGACAGGGGAGCGGTGACTTGTGGACGGGCCTTCCCGTGGCCTCTTTCGAGGAAGGCCGTCGCCTGGGCGGCCGGCGGAATGATCCGGAGCGGTTCGAGCGCACGAAGGCGTTGATCCTGGAGATCTACGACGCGATGGGGAGTGCCGAGGAGAGCGGTGGGCCGTACAAGAGCCTCCTTGACCCGCCTCCGGGGCAAGGGCCGCGCCACCCGGAGAGGTGACGGCGCCGCCCTGCCGTGCTGGTCCGGAGAGCACGGCAGGGCGGTTTGCTGGTCAGCCGCTGTTGGAAGCGCCGGCCTTGATCGTCGTCAGGAGGGTGGCCCACTCTGCGCGGTTGACGAGGATGATCCGGTCGGGATGGCCTTTGGAGTCGCGGATGCCGATGGTGTCATCGGAGGTCCGGGCGACTTCGACACAGCAGCGGTCGGGGCCGCTGTGTCGCGACTTGCGCCAACGAAAGCGCTGCATGGTTACCCGTGAACTTCCTTGATCCGGTTGAGTAGCCTGCTCCAGTCGTGGGGCGTGAACTCCAGGACGACGCGGGGGATCTTCCTTGGAGGCTCGGACGCCGGTGGTGTTGTTGGGGGCTGCCTCACCTCTACACGAGTTGCCACTAGGCTCGCTGGATAGTGACTTGCGCCAGTGGATGCGCTGTACGGTCACTCGCTACTTTCCTTGATCTGGCTGAGTAGCCTGCTCCAGTCGTGGGGCGTGAACTCCAGGACGACGTGAGGGTCTCCTTTGGAGTCTCGGACGCCGATGGTGCCGTCAGCGGCTTGTGCTACCTCCACACAATCCCCGTTCGGCTCACTGTGCCGTGACTTGCGCCAGCCGGTGAAATCCCTGGTCATAGGCCCGATCCCTTCTGCTCGATTAGCCGGTCGGCCATCCGCTCGAGGAACGCCAGGCTCTCAGCGGGAGGCAGTGCGGCTTCTCGGACACGGTTGTACACACCGGTATACCGTGCAACCTCACGTCGCTGGGTGAGGATGAGGTCGGTGGTCACGGTGTCCACCACAGCTATCTGGGGGTCTGCAGGGTCGGGGAACGTGTAGAGCGAGAAAGAACTCTTGGGCAGGAAGCCACCGGGGATCGGGACGTTGTGGGGAAGTATGCGGATAGTGATCTGTGGCTTGTCGGTAAGGATGCTGACGAGATGACGGAGCTGTACGGCCATCACTTCTGCTGGCACGGCAAGCCGGTGGAGTACGCACTCGTCCAGCACGGCCTCGTATGTAGGCCCGTCTTCTTTCAGTAGATGCTGCTGGCGGCGTGCGCGGGCCTCAGCCATCCTCTCCGGTATGTAGTCGAGCGGCCCTTGACACTCGTCCAGTGCGATCATTGCGCTTATGAAGTCGGGGTGCTGCAAGGCAGTGGGCATCGCCGTCTGGTTGTAGCTGCGGATTGTCTCCGCACCCGACTCAAGATCGGCGTACAGGCGCTGCCGAGGCCCCATGACCTTGGCGTACTGGTCCCACCACCCCTTCTGAGCGGCGGTCCGGGCCAGATGAATGATCTTGTCGTACTCCTTGCCGGTGACGTTCAGCCGTTCCAGCATGCCCATGATCTCGAACGCCTCGGGGCGGGTCTGCGCGGTCTCCAGTTTTGAAAGCTTCCCCCGCGACTGGAAGACGGTCTTGGCCACCTCGTCCGCCGTGAGATTGCGGTCCTCGCGCAGTTTGCGCAGCGCTTCGGCCAGACGAAGCCGGCGAACGTAGGGGCTGAACATCACTGGCCTCCCCGATGAGCGTCCATGGCCGTAATTGCTTGACTACTTGACGTATAGCCCACGACTCGGCTGGTCAGGACGCGTCCGCTGAAGATCGGTCAGGCCGCATGTGGCCAAAAAAGAACCGTCACGCTGCCGGGCCGTTCCGCTGTCGGGTCGTTCCGCAGCCGAACCGTTCCGGTGCCGGACGGTGAAAAACCGCCAAGGCACCAGGGCCGGGCGTCGAATCAGCGGACCGGGGGCGCGCTGTGGTGTGAACATGCCATTGCCAAGCGTGACCGCCTGTCGATCACACACCGAACGTCCTGCCCAGGAGGTGCCCTGTGCTCTTGATGAATCCCCCTGCCGCCGGGATGGCCCCGCCCCTGTACTGGCGCCGGGACTTCCCCGGCGGCCTGATGCAGGCCCGCGCCGCCCGCCGTTTCGTGGCCTGCCTGCTGGAGGGCTGCCCGTTCCTGGACGACGTCCTGCTGGCCACCGACGAGCTGGTCGCCAACGCCGTCCGCCACACCAAGTCCGGCCAGACTGGCGGCTCCTTCACCGTCGAGGTGCTGCGCACCCCGCAGTGCGTCGCCGTCTCCGTCGCCGACCAGGGCGGCCCCGACGAACCGGTCGCCCGCGAGGCCGACCCGCTGGCCGAGTCCGGCCGCGGCCTGCGCACCGTCTCCCTGACCGCCACGAGCTGGGGCTGGCACGGCAACTCCTCCGGCCGCACCGTCACCGCCGTCTTCGAAGGGAAGTGGCCCGCGTGACCCCTCAAGGAAGACCGGCGGCCGGCGGCGGGCGAGGGGAGGCGCCCGGCGGGAAACCCCCGCTCGCCCGGCTCCACCCGCACCTGCACGCCCGGGTGCGCGCCCTGCTGACCGCCGCGCTGCGCGCCGACGCCGCCGCCTTGGACGCCGCGGCCCGCCACATCGGCGACGCCCACACCGCCGAGTTCGCCCGCCACTCCCGCCGCCTGGCGCTGGCCGCCGGGGCCGCGTTGTCGTCCGTCCTGGACGCCCACCGCCCCGTCACCGTGACCGGCGCCGAACTGTGCCGCGAGTGCCGCACCCACCGCTGCCGCACCCTGGAACGCCTCCTGGACGTCCTGGACGCCTACGCGGTGCACCCGGCCGAACTCGACCGCGCCGAGGCCTGGCGCCGCGCCGACCGCTACTTCAACAACGGCGCCGGCCCCACCGCCCCGGTGGCCATCGAAGACATCGGCGACGCCTTCGTGGCCCGCGCCTTCGTCCCCGACGCCGAACCCGCAAGCCCCCTGCTGGTCATCGACCGCCGCACCGGCCACCTGTCCACCTGGCCCCCGATGCCCCGCCAGGTCCTCATCGAGCGCTATCGCCGCCACATCCGCGGCCACTCCCGCCCGCCGGGCCCGCAGTGAACCCCGCTGCACGCTCGGACCGGCGGCGGTGCCGGACGACCTTCGGCACCACCGCCTCGGAGCGTCCGCCCTTACCGGAAGCGGGGCGGAAAGAAGCATCCGGCGTGCTCCAATCGAAATCGAGCACACGCGCAGGGAGGACGCACCGATGAGCGAGGACACGCCGCCGCCCCACGCCGAACAGAACCCGCAAGAGGCGTCGGATGCCCGAGCGTTCCCGACCCCGACCGGCCCCTCCGCCTCCTATGGCTTCGCCGAAATCGTCTCGACGGTAGGCCCCTATGTCGTGGACGTCGCGGCCTACCTCGGCGCCGCCGCGCTCGGCGGGATCGTCGGCAACCGCGCCGACGCGGGCACGGTCGCCGCCGTCCGGCGCATGTTCCAGGCCGTCCGCGACCGGTGGCGTGAGCGGAGCACCGACCCGGCCGCCCCGCTCACCCGCGAGGAGGCGATCGAGGCCGCCACGGCGGCCGTGCTCAGCCAGTCGCTCTCCTTTCCCTCATCCGACGACCTGCGGGCCATACAGCAGCCGGACGGGTCCTGGCGCATCGTGTTCCACGAAGACTCCCGCCCGGCCCTGACCGTGACCGTGCCGGCGGGCGACCCCGGCAGCGCCATGATCGTCGTCGTGGTGAACTCCGCCGCCGAGTTGGGCTCTGGTCCGTATACTGATGTGCTCGCAGCCCAGTCGCCCACTCTTCCTGACCGGGAGGCGCCCGGTCACCGGTCCTCCATCCGAGACGCGATCAAGAACTGGCTCAGACGGTTGCGGAGCAGGCCGCGCGGCCGGTGACGCTCCCCGCAGGACCGTCGCCCGGCGGCTTCGGCGAAACCTTTCATGAGTGGAGGCCTGCGCCTATTTCCCGCGTCCGCCGCTTCTGCAAGGCCCTGTCCACCCGGTGGCGCTGTTCTCGTCGCGTGTGCCGGACTTTCGACCGGTGATGCACCGGACGGCCGGTCGCTGCAGCGCATGTGATCGTCCTGCACACGCGTTGAAAAGCGCCTCGCTTTCCAGCAGATCGCTCGTCGCTGAGAGACGAGAAGCGCTACATGCGCGCCGCTCCGGCCGGCCCGGTCGGCACTGGATGGATCCCGACCCGGCGGCCCATGGCGGGTGCACTCGCAAACCGACCGCCGTCAGGCGGTTTGAGCGGCCCTGTTGGTCATATCGGATGTGACCGTGGACCAGTCCTGGCGGTCGTTGTCGTCGGCGTCCCAGACGTGCACGTTGCGCATGATTCTTTAGTCCGGCTGAATCAGGAATGAGAAAGTCGCCCGGCCGTCCAGGTCACTTGCGTTCTCGTCGGCGTCTTCGTAGAAATCGACCCGTCCCGATACCGTGACGACGTCTTGGGCGTCGGCCTGATAGTTGTGGAAGACCTCCGTGCGACGGTCGTCGCCACATGTCATCACGATGCGGATGCTTCTGACGCCCTCGCCGGCGACGATCGATATCAGGAATGGGCGGCTGCAGCGCCGGTCAAGGCCGTCATCGTGGTCGTTGGACGTGATCGTGACGCTGCCGTCCACACGGCGGTCCTGCCAGGCGTCGGCCGCTGCCTGGGTGGCTGGGACCACCCCCATCGCGAGCGGGATCGATGCCATCGCGGCAACGGTCTGCCAAGCCGCCTTGCGTCATCTCATCACCGTTTCTTGCCGCCCTGTGTCACGTGGGACGTCCTGTAGCGTTCCTGGTGTCATACGGGAATGGTGTATTTGTGTTTGGAGAACGATGGTTCTGTGTGTTGGCTGAGGTTTTTTGGTGCAGCGTTAAATGTTTCGGGTTGCGGTAATGGCGGCGTATATCGATTGAGTGTTTTCAATGCGCCGTTTCTGTGGCTCAGGCGGATACGTTGTAGTCGAGAGGGCAGTGACCTGCGGTGGCACGGTACCGTGCACCACTGGGGGTCTCCTCCCGGCCACTTGAGACCACGTGTTGAAAATTTTCATTGCGCCGCCTCGGCTGCACCGCTCCTCCCGCCGGCGACGCTCCTCATAGTGCTTGTGAAACGGTGCCTTTAAAGAGCTCAAAGAGGTGTTCCCGGCAAGGGGTGCCGCCCTGCTCAGGGGCGCTGGCGTCCCAGCCGCGCCGACTTCTCGGCCGTCCGGTCCGCGGGTCATGCGGTGCCTGACTCAGAGCGCGTGCCTTTCCGGCCGTCATAGCGAGCCTTTCCCGGCGGGCACGAGACGGGTCTGGCAGCCGGAGACACCGCTGTGATCTGTGATGATATGGCATCGGACACCGCAACGGCTCCCGCTCTCCAAGGCCATCTGCCAAAAAGGATCGGCGTCCGGGCCCGAGACGATCGGATGCTTTCGCTGTTTCACGAAGGCCCTGGGAATGGCCGCTGTGGCCGATGGGGGACATTCGCGGTGTTTTCGGTGCGGGCCGGGGCGTCGGTGGTGATGCTGACAAGTATGGCGAGGCGGAACAGGCCAGGGAGGGGGCGGCGGACAGCCCTGCTGCTGGCTGGGCTGGCCGGGGTGGCTGGGCTGCTGGTGTGGATGATCGCGACCGTGGTGACGGAGGACCGGGAGCGGGCCGCGTGGGTGGGCGGCATCGTGGCTGCGCTGTTCGGGGCCTACCCCGTGGTGGTCGGGCTGGTGGAGTCCTACCGGAGAGGCCTCGCTCCCCGGGCGGCTCCATCGACCGAGGAGCTGGAGCGGGCCGCGGGGTCGCTGGCCGGACTGGTGGCCGAGCAGTGGAGTGAGGAGGCCAAGGCCCGGCTGCTGGACGACCCCGATCCGATGCCGGTGCGGTGGCGGGCCACCGGACGGACCGAGCTGGTGGACCACCCCGTCAACCGCACCTCCGGAGTGCCGGACCAAGTGTCCAGCGGCGACGCCCCCGGTCTGGTGGAGTATTTCCGGGCGCTGCAGAGACGGCGGGTGGTCATCCTCGGCGGCCCGGGGAGCGGTAAGACCACGCTGGCGGTGCAGCTGCTGCGCGGTCTGCTGGAGAGCCGGCAGGCAGGGGAGCCGGTGCCGGTGCTGCTGTCGGTGGCCGGCTGGGATGTCGACCGTTACCCCCGCCTGGCCGGCTGGGTGGCCGCCGTGCTGGAACGGGACTACCCGGCGCTGCGCGCCTCGGACATGCCGGCGGACGCGGCGACCTGGTTGGCGAGGCGCGGGTACATCCTGCCGGTGCTGGATGGACTCGATGAGGTACCCGTCCCCGTCCAGGCCAAGGTGCTCGAGGTGCTGAATCGATCCCTGGCCCGCGACGACCAGGTGATCCTGACCTGCCGCACCGACGAGTACGCCCAGGCCGCCACCGCCGGGGACGTGCTGACCTCGGCGGAGGTGCTGGAGGCCGAGCCGCTGTCCCCGCAGGCCGCCGCCGACTACCTGCAACGCTGTCTGCCCTCGTCGCGCCGGCCGGCCTGGCAACCGATCCTCGACCGGCTGCGCGCCGCCTCCCCGGCCCGTCCGGGATCGGGCGGGCCGCTGGCCGAGGTCGTGGCGACACCGCTGGGGCTGTGGCTGCTGCGCGCCGTCTACGTCGACCAGGGGGGCGCCGACCCGTCTCCGTTGCTGGATGAGCGCCGCTTCCCCACCCCGGCCGCGCTGCGCGGCCACCTGCTCGACCACCTCATCCCCGCCCTCCTCAGGGCCCGCCTGGCCGGCGACCTGGAGGAGGGCCCCAGGGCGTTCCAGCCCCGCGAGCGCCACGACCCAGATCGCGTCCGCGCCTGGCTGGGGTACCTGGCCCACCTCCTGACCGAGCAGGGCACCCGTGACCTGGCCTGGTGGCGGCTCGCCGCCGCCACCTACGCCGCCACGCCCGCGGGCAGGTTCGCGGCCAGGATCATCCTCGCGAGCGCGGCCTGGCTGGTGACCGGGGGCGTGGCCTGGGTCGTGTGCGGTCTCATGAGCTGGATTAGGGGCGGGTTCACGAACGCGATCGTGACCGGTGCCATGGCCTGGCTGGTATTCGGGGCGATGGGCGGGCTGCTGGCCGGGATCATGGCCGGGGACGCCGCGAAATATTGGGTCCGCGACCTTCCTGGATATGCCGAGTTGCGGCTTCGTCACCGGTGGGGCGAGTTCGTGCGCCGGGCCACGTTCGAGTTCGCGATCCTGCTCGCGGTCGGAATCATGTTCGCGATCATCTGCGGGATCATGGTCGGGATCTCGGAGGGGGCCAGGGCCGGAATCACCTCCGGAGCCGCGACCTGGCTCACCTCCGGCCTCACAGGCGGGATCGCGGTCTGGCTCATCAGGATGTTCATGCAGTGGGCGGAGAAGCCGACGCCTGAAAGCCGGGTCACCACGCCGACGGCCAGCTGGGAGGCCGATCGGACTCTCAATTTGCTCCGCATCGGCGTCACCATGCTCGTGTTCTGGATCGTGGTCGGGATCGTCCTCACTCTCACCGCCGGCCCTGCGATCGGAGTCGTGTTCGGAATCGTGTTCGGCGTCATGGCCGGGACCACGGCCGGCGTGCGAGGCGGCGACCACCGGGCCTGGGCGGCCTACGCGGTGGCCACCTGGTGGCTGAGGTGGAAGAAGTTGCTGCCGCGGAGGCTGATGCCGTTCCTGGACGACTGTCATCGGCTCGGGCTGTTGCGCGCGGTCGGCCCGCTCTACCAGTTCCGCCACGCCGAGTTCCAGGACCACCTGGCCGCCGGCTACCGGCGCACCCGCCGGGCCGCAGGCGACGAGGGGCGCCGGAGGGAGCGGACCGTGTCGGATTCCGCCGGAAGGTAGGGCGTTCCAGGTCCTCGCGCCTTGTGAGCCCGTCGTCACGAGCCTCATGGCCTGACCGACACTTGCTCATGTAGGTGACCGCTCTCTCCGTGATATTCCTGCTCCGAAGAGTCCGGGAGAATCTGGAGGGAAGGCGCCATCGCCTGTCTCGGGCGGCATCATGAACGACACACCACCTCGGACAATAGGTCTGTCATGCACTTATGCTGTGCCTGCCCGGGGTGCACCCCGCCACCCGCTCGATGCTGCGGCGGCTGATCCTGCGGCTGGACGGCGTGCGCCCGCACACCCACGGGACGCTGCTGCCGCGCTGGACCCCCTCCCGTCTCAACGCCCGCTACCGCACCGCCCTCCGCCTGGCCGAACTCATCTTGCGCTCCGGCTCTTATGAGCACGAGGACGGCACCGTGGTGCGGGTGGACGGCCTGCTGCTGACAATGTGGAAGGTCTTCGAGGACTTCCTCACCCGGGCGCTGCAAGAGGCGCTGCGCCCTCACGGCGGACGGACCGAACTCCAGGACGAAAGCCGCCACCTCGACCACGACCGGCGCATCCAGCTCAAACCCGACCTGGTCTACTACACCCCGGCCGGCCCGCCCGGCGCCGTCCTGGACGCCAAGTACACCTTCCAAAAGGAGCTCAGCAAACGGCAGGAGCACCTCTACCAGGTGCTCGCCTATTGCACCGCCTTCCAGACCCGGCGCGGCTACCTGGTCTACGCCCAAGGCCCGAACGCCCCGCAGACCCACCGGATCTCAGGAGCCGAGGACATCCAGCTCACCGAGACCGCCCTCAACCTGGACGTCCCCATTCCGCAACTGCGCGCCCAGATCACCCGCCTGGCGCGCGACCTGGCGGGTGCCGCCGTCGGGCCTGCAGATCGCCGCCCGCTCACCGAACCGGTGCTCACTGAAGCGGCTCTTTGAGGCACCGGCCGCAGGATGTTGGAAGAACCTCAAGCGGGATTGTCCGACTGGTGGCTCCAAGCTCGGCCGGCGCCGTGAGCATGACCGTCGTCCGGTGGCCGGTGAAAGGAGACGAGAGCATGGCATTACCGCCCGCGGGCATATGAGGAGACCTCAGCACATGCCGCGACGGGCGGTAATGGCGCGTGAGGAATCAGAGAGCCAGGTTACTTAGACGGTCCTGTTGGCCACGTCGAATCTGATCGTCGACCAGTCCCGGCGCTCGTTCTCGGCGACGTTCCAGACGTGCACGTTGCGCGTGACCCGCCAGCCCGGCTGGATCTGGAACGAGTAGGTCGTGGTGCCGTCCAGGTCGTTGGTGTTCACCGAGTCGCCCTCGTAGAAGTAGACGGTCCCCCACACCGAGATGACGCCCCGGGCGTCGGTTCGGTAGTAGTGGAGGAGCTCTGTGCGGATTTCGCCACCGCATGTCGTCGTGGTGCGGAATCCCCTGGTGCTGGGGCTGACGACGATCGACATCCGGACCGTGTGGCTGCAGCGCTGGTCGGAGCCGAACGTCTCATAGTCGTTGGTCGTGACCGTGATGGTGCCCTCTAGGCGCCTTTGCTGCTGGACATCGGCCACCGCCTTGCCGTTCGGGAACACCCCCAGCGTGAGCAGCATTAACGCCGCTGCGGCAATGCTTTTCCGGGTGGCCTTACGCCATCTCGTCTCCATCCTCCGCCTCCTTGTGGTGCTTTCGGGTAGCGTATGACGTTCCTGACGCTATGGGGGAACAGTGCAATTGGCAACCAAGGGTGAATTTTGTTTGAGTAAATGATCCGGCGATGCCTTGAATGGGGTATTTTTGGATGATGGTTCAGGGAATATCGGGTCGTGGCGGTGTGTATTTACCGTCTGGCCCTCTACGTCATGAAACGCCGCATGGCGCTTGCGGAAAGGGATGGCCGAGGAAGATTTCGCGGTGATTTTCGTGCTCAGTCCCCTCCTCGGCCGATTCGGGCGCATTCCGGTACGTTCACGGCGTCGATACCGAAGACCGCGGCATAGCACTCGGCGGTCCTGCACCCGCCGGCCGGGCGATGCCCGGTGATGAACAGGGGCGCGGTCTGCTCGCGGCAGCCGAATGGCAGGAGGCCGAAGCGGCGACGGCTCGTCCGGGGCGAGGACGCCTGCGGTCACCCCGGACAGCGAAGCCGGGAAGGCTTTCGAGCCGGCCGGGGCGCCTCGGCTGCCGGTGCGGGGCGAGGCGGCGGGCCGGGCAGGCGCTTGAACGACGGCAGCCGCTCCGGGCTCACCGGGACGGGCCGGCCGGTGCGCGAGCCGTCCACGAGCAGGCCGGGCGGTGCCTTCGCCCTGATGGGAGGCGGCACGGTGCGGCCGCCGCCTCATCTCGCCGGAAGAACCTCAGGCGCCCGCAGCGGCGGTGATCTTGAATGCCCGCAGGACTGTCTGCTGGAAGTGGTCCATGGCGATGTCGACGCTGCGGATGAATCCGGTTTCTTCGGCTCCGCGTTTGGAGCCCATGCCGGTGGCGAGGGTGAGGCGGAAGGAGGAGATGTTTCCCTCGTCGGGGACGAGCAGGCCGGGCTCGGTCCGGGAGGCGCCGAGCAGTTCGCAGGGGCCGGTGTTACATCCGGGGGTGAGCGCCTCGATGCGCAACTCCGGCGGGGCCTCGGCCAGCCGGCGCAGCAGCCACTGCACGCGAGACAGGGGGCGGGCGCGTTCGGCGGCCGGGACCTCGACAGTGGTTTCGATCTGCCCGGTGCGCAGATCGGCCTCGATCCGGATGGGGTTGGGGGCGGTGGGGATGCGGATGTCGGCACCCATCCGTCCTTTTTCGGCCAGGGACGCCACTGTCTGCATCCGGCGGACGGCCGCATCGTCGGTGCGTCGTTTCCGCACGACCGGGGCCACGTTCACCCCCAGCTCAGGCATGGCTGGCGGATCGGTTTCTCCCAGCTTTCGGCGACCTGCAGGGCGCGTTTGTCGCCGATCCGCAGAGCGCCGGCGGTGACGGCGTTGCGCACCGGGACCCAGGCCGGTCCCATGTCCTGGAAGCCGTGGCGGCCGGCGTTTCTTTGACGCAGGTAGTGCAGCAGCTCGCCCAGCAGCCAGGCGTGTACCGGGTTGGCCAGCCCGTGGTGGTGGCAGAGCATGTGCGCCTCGTGGGCGACCTCGGCCCCTATGGGTGGCGCAGGGCGACTTTCTTGAGCTTGCGTTTGCCGATGGCCAGAGGGTGCTCCCCGTCCTTCGACGGTTCCCCAGGTCGGGGAACCATCGCCATCCGTATGGGAAAGGGGGAGTGAAGGAGAGTCGGCATTCGTAAGGAGGTCCGATGAGATCGGATTTCGTATCGAGGTGAAGAGCCACGAGGGGAATTCGTTTCATATCGGTCCTGGTGGCTTCTTCCTGGTGGAAGCAGATGGCACGAAGCATGAGCGGGCCGGTTCCGCTTCGCTCGAGTTCGCCGATCTCAAATCGGGGCAGCGTGTAGAAGGTTATGTCGTTTTTCCGAAGATGAAGTCCTTGGCCGGGCGTCCATAGTGTTCGAGGAGCAATTGCTCGACCCGGACCGCCCCTCATCATCCGGCGGCTGCCCGGCCGCCCCTGACGCCCTGCGGGCGGGGTGCGCACCGAGCACCCCACCCGCATATCGCTCCGAAGCAAGGTCGCTGAGCTTTTCCCGTGCCGTTCCCCAAACCGGGGCGGGGAGGCGTTGCGATCGCCGATGGTTTGGCTTCGGCCTCCCAGGTCACGTGCTGCACGAGACCGCACGGCGGTCAGGCGCAGGGCCGGGCCGGTCAGCGTTTGCGGGCGACGCCGCCGTAGTAGTAGACCGCGTGCGGGTCGGCCGGCGGCTCGACCGGGCGCCAGGCGGCCAGCGGGACCACCCCGGGGTCGAGGATCTCGTGGCCGGCGAACAGGTCCTCCACCTGGGCGCGGGTGCGCGGCACCAGGGTGATGCCGGCGGAGGTGGCGGCCTCGACGGCCTGGGCCACGCTGTCGGGGTCGAAGTCGGCGGTGGGGTGGGAGATGACCAGGCGGCTGCCGGAGGGCAGGGCGTCCATCAGCTCGGCGACCATGGCGCGCGGGTTCTGCTCGTCGGTGAAGTACATCAGGATCGCCACCAGCATCAGCGCCACCGGCCGGTCCAGGTCCAGCGTCTCGGCCAACGACGGGTGGTCCAGGATGGAGCGCGGCTCGGTCAGGTCGGCGTGGATGTAGGCGGTCTTGCCCTCCGGGTGTCCGGCCAGCAGGGCGCGGGCGTGGGCCAGCACCAGCGGGTCGTTGTCGACGTAGACCACCCGGGAGGCCGGCTCGATCGACTGGGCGATCTCGTGCAGGTTGGGGGAGGTGGGGATGCCGGTGCCGATGTCGAGGAACTGGGTGATGCCCTCGCCGGCCAGGTGGCGCACCGCGCGTTCCATGAACGCGCGGTTGGCCCGGGCCATGGCGGGCAGTGTGGGGATGGCCGCCACCATGGCGTCCCCGAGCGCCCGGTCGGCCTCGTAGTTGTCCTTGCCGCCCAGCCAGTAGTCGTAGACCCGGGCGGAGTGCGGGACGTCGGTGTTGATCTCGGTCATCGAAGGCTCCATCGGCTCGATGCGCACATCGGAACGCAAGATCAACTCTGGCCCGCCGCACCGCACCGGGGCAACGTGACCTTGACCGGATCAATACGGTCTTTTGACCTAAAACTCCACTCGGCGACCGTTACTGCATCTGCCTGGGAGAATTGCACGGCGTGCGGCGCCGATGCGCCGGCGATGGATTGACCTGAATTTTGCAAATGATCGATCCAAAAATGCCGTTTTTTCGCCGAAGAGAGCTGAATACCCGCTTAAGGTGATGTGCATGCCGGAGGCAGTCACACTCGAACAGGTCCACCAGGTCGCCACGCGGCTGTTCGCGGGGCTGGGCTATGACATGACCACCCTGGACCTCGTCGCCGACGCGCTGGGCGTCCCCACCGCGACGGTGGTCGAGCTGACCGGGGGCAAGCGCGAACTTTATCTGCAGGTCATCAACCGCGGCTGCGAGGAGAAATACGCCGCGGTACGGGCGGCATTGGCGGAGGCCGAACCCGGACGCGACGCGGTTCACCGGTTCACCGACGCCTACCTGGACTTCTACGCCGAGCACCCGGACTTCCTGGCGCTGTGGACGCACCGGTGGGTGTCGGACGCCTCGGACGTCCCGGAGATCGAAGACCTCTACCTGCGGCCCCTGCTGCGCCTGGCCGCCCCCAAGATCCGGAGCGCGGTGCCCGACGACATCGGCCCCTACGGGCTGCTGGGAATCGTGCTGTGGTGCGTCTCCGGGTTCCTGAACACGGGCATCCTGGCCCCGGGAGGACGCGGCATGATCAAGGCCGATGACCCGGACGCCATGAAGTTCTTCCGCGACATCCTGCACATCGTCATCGACCGGATGCTGGCCCCGCCGCAGCCCCACACGTGACGGCCCGGGGCGCCGGGCTGGCGGCGCGGTCAGGGCGCGTACTAGGCTCCACACCGCTGGCCGCACCCGCGCCTGCAAGGAGCGCCCCGACCGATGAGCCGGCCCCACGGACCGGAGGACCCCCAGGACCCTCCCTGGCACCGGCTGCGCGGCGGCGCCCGCAAGGCCGTCGAGACACTGGGCACCGGGCTGCTGCGGCACCCGGCCAACGCCGGCCTCCTGGACCGCCACAGCCCGCAGGACCTTCACCGGGCACTGCTGTGGACCGTCCAGCGGCTGCTGGTGCTGTTCCTGGCCGAAGACCGCGGCATGCTGCTCGACCCGGACGCACCCGAGCAGGCCCGGGAACGCTACCTTGCGCACCACTCCACAGCCGTGCTGCGCCGCCGGGCCGCCGAAGCGGGCGGCGGGCACGGCCGGCTGTGGCGGTCGCTGCGCACCGTCATCGACGGCCTCGGCGGCCACGACGGACTGCCGGAGCTGGCACTGCCCGCCCTCGGCGGCATCTTCGCCCGCACCGACGCCGACCGGGTCCTGGAGGACACCGAACTGGACGACGCCGACCTGTGCGCGGCGGTCCGGGCGCTGTCCCAGATCCGGCACGGACGCCCCGCCCGCCCCCGGCCCATCGACTTTTGCCGCCTGGACGTCGCGGAACTGGGCGCGCTGCACGAGTCCCTGCTGAAGCACCGGCCGTGCCGGCAGAGTGCGGCCCGGCGGCGGGCGTTCGTCCTGCTGCCGGCCGGCACCGGACGCAAAAGCGGCGGCTCCTACTACACGCCCCCCGCCCTGGTCGACTGCCTGCTGGACTCGGCGCTGGACCCGCTGCTGGACGAGGCCGTCAAAACCGGCCGCACCCGCCGCGAACAGGAACGGGCCCTGCTGGCGCTGACCGTCTGCGACCCGGCCTGCGGCAGCGGCCGCTTCCTGGTCGCCGCCGCGGGCCGGATCGCCCGCCGCCTGGCCTTCGTCCGCACCGGCGACCCGCAGCCGCCCCCCGCGGCGCTGCGGCGGGCCCTGCGCGAGACCCTCACCACCTGCGTGTACGGCGTGGACCTCGACCCGCTGGCGGTCGAGCTGGCCAAGGTCGCGCTCTGGCTGGAGACCGGCGAGCCCGGCCGGCCGCTGCGCTCGTGGGACGAGCGCATCAAAGTCGGCAACGCCCTGCTCGGCGCCACCCCCGCCCTGCTGGCCGGCGGCATCCCCGACGCGGCCTTCCGGCCGCTGGAGGAGGACGACCGCGCCCTGACCGCCGCCCTGCGCGCCCGCAACAGGGCAGAACGCCGCAACCACCCGCCCCTGCGCGCCTGGACCAAGACGCACGCCGACGCCTGGTGCGCGGCCTTCGTCTGGCCCAAGACCCCCACCGCCCCGCCGGCCATCACCACCGCGACCCTGCACGGCGACCTGCGGCGCCTCGCCCCGCGCACCCGCGCCGAACTGGAGGAGATCACCGCCCGGTACCGCTTCTTCCACTGGCCCCTGGAATTCCCGCAGATCTTCACCGGCGAGGCGGGCGCCGGCGGTTTCGCCTGCGTGCTGGGCAACCCGCCCTGGGAGCGCGTCAAACTGCACGAACGGGAGTTCTTCGCCGCCCGCGACGAGCAGATCGCCGCCGCCCCCGACGCCGCCGCCCGCCGCCGCCTGATCGCCGCCCTGCCGGAGCGGAACCCCGCGCTGCACGCCGCCTTCACCCGCGCCCGCCGGCAGGCCGAGGGAACCGCCCACTTCCTGCGCGCCTGCGGACGCTACCCGCTGACCGGACACGGCGACCTCAACACCTACGCCGTCTTCGCCGAAGCGGGCCGCTCGCTGCTGAACCCCCGCGGCAGGATGGGCCTCATCGTCCCCACCGGCATCGCCACCGACGCCACCACCCGCCGCTTCTTCCGGGACGTGGTGGAAAGCGGCTCGCTGGTCTCGCTGCTGGACTTCGAAAACCGCCGCCGCCTGTTCCGCGACGTCGATAGCCGCTTCCGCTTCACCCTGCTGACCCTGGCCGGCCCAGACCGCCGCGAACCGGCCGCGCAGTTCGCCTTCTTCCTGCACGACCCCGCCCAGGCCCAGGACCCGCGGCGGCGGTTTTCCCTCACCCCCGGCCAGATCGCCCTGCTCAACCCCAACACCGGCACCTGCCCGTCCTTTCGCGGACGCCGGGACGCGCAACTGGTGCTGGAGATCTACCGGCGCGTCCCGGTGCTGCGCGGCCCAGGCTGCGACCCGTGGGGGCTGTCGTTCCGGCGGATGTTCGACATGTCCAACGACGCGCACCTGTTCTGGACCCGCGACCGCCTGGAGGACCCCGCCCAAGAAGGCGGCCCCTGGCGGCGGGAGGGCAACTGCTATGTGCGCGGCGAAGAGGTCATGGTGCCCCTCTACCAAGGGGTGATGGCCGACCTCTACCAGCACCGCGCCGCGGATGTGGCCTGCAGCGACACCGCCGCCAAACGCAGGCACCGGCCCGTCCGCCTGACCGAGAAGGAATGGGCCGACCCCGCACGGTTCGCCCAGCCCGCCTACTGGGTGCACGCCGCCGACCTCCCCGGCGACCTGCCGCCGTGGCTGCTGGGCTTCTCCAACGTCACCAGCCCCACCAACGAGCGGACCTTCCTGGCCTGCGCGCTGCCCCCCGTCGCCGTGGGCAACGCCGTCCCCCTCATCGGCACCGCCCGCCACCGGCTCCGCCCCGCCCTGCTGGCCTGCCTGTCGTCGCTGGTGTTCGACTACTGCGCCCGCCAGAAGATCGGCGGCACCAACCTCAACTACTTCTACGTCGAGCAGTTCCCGGTGCCGTCGCCGCAGCGGTTCTGCGAGCCGTTCGCCGCCGACCCCGCCACCGCCTTCCACGTCTGGGCGGAACGCCGGGTGCTGGAACTGGTCTACACGGCCTGGGACATGGCCCCCTTCGCCCGCGACCTGGGCGATGACGGGCCGCCGTTCCGCTGGGACGCCGCCCGGCGCCGCCTGCTGCGGGCCGAGCTGGACGCGGCGTTCCTGCACCTGTACGGCATCGGCCGCGACGACGCCGAGCACATCCTGGCGTCCTTCCCCATCGTGAAACGCAAGGACGAGGCCGCCTGCGGCTCCTACCGCACCAGGGACCTGGTCATGGCGGCCTACGACGCCATGGCCGCGGCCGCCGCCACCGGCCGCCCCTACCGGACGGTCCTGGACCCGCCGCCGGGACTCGGCCCCAGGCACCCTGCGCCCGCTGAAGATCCACCGCCGTGCCGCTTGCCGCTACGGTGGCGTCGTGAGTGAGAACTACCTGCTGATCCTGGGAGACCGGGACGCCATCGCGTGGGTGCTGAGCGAGCAGCGGATGGCCTTCCCCCCGACCGCCCGCGCCGAGGTGGACCGGCTCGCCGAAGGGGACGTTCTGCTGGTGTACGCCACGCGCGGCGCGTTCGGGAACCCCACGCGAGACCGCGGACGGGTGATCGCCCGGGCGGTGGTGACCTCCCCGGTCGTCGCGCTGGAGGAGCCGGTGGTCTTCGGCGAGCGGTCCTTCCCCCGCGGCTGCCGGCTGCGGATCGAGACGCTGGCGCCCTGGGGGAGCGGAGTGGAACTGCAGCCCCTGGTGGAGCGCTTGGCGGCCTTCCCCGACCCGCGGTCCTGGAGCGTGCGGCTGCGGCGCCCGCTGCTGCACCTGCCGCCCGGGGACGCCGCGCTGCTGACGCGTAAGCTGCAGCCGGTGGCCGGCGACCCCGCCGAGCACCTGGCCGGATACCTGGCCAAGGCCCGCACCCGGGTGGCGGGCTGACCTTTGGCTCCGAATCCGGCCCGGAAAACCACGGCGCTTGCGCACCCGGCGTGTGAGACGCCGGGAAATGGGGATGATCTTGCCGGTCGGCCGGTGAAAAGGGACAGGCCGATTCGGGACTTTGGTCCCTGGTCCGGCAGGGACGCCTTGGGCCAGGCTTGAGCGGCGACTTTGTGGGAGGGCCAGGGGCATGCCGGGTGACGAACGGGTCCGCGCACAGGCGATGAGGGCCCGGCCGTATCGGGTGCTGGCCCGCTACCCCCTCGCCACCGGCATGGTGACGCTCGTCCTGGAACCGGTGCAGCCGGGCGAGGCCGTCCCACAGGCCCTGCCGGGACAGTACTGGGTGCTGCAGACCCCCGCCGGCGTGCGGATCCCCGCCATCGCCGGCAACGGCTCGGCCGGGCTGGAGGTGACCACGCTGCGGGTGCCCTGCGCCGGGCCGCCGCTGGGAGAACCCGGCACGCTGCTGGGAGTGCGCGGCCCCTTCGGCACCGGCTGGGACCTGGAGCCGGCCGTCGGGCGGACGCTGCTGCTGGTGGCCTGGGAGACCGGGCTGGTGGCGCTGCGGCCGGTGCTGGAACAGGTGCTGTCGGGCACCGCCCGCTACGCCCGCGTCCAGGTGTGGGCGGGCGGCCGGAACCCGCGGACGCTCGCGCTGCACGCCGACGCCGACCTGTGGGTGGCGCGGGGCATGGACGTCACCATCGCCACCGGTTCCCGGCTGACCATGGCGTGCGCCGCCCAGGACCGTCCCGCCCCGCCCCCGGACGCCACGGCGCTGCTGGCCGGGCCGCTGGAGATGATGCTGGAGACCGCGCAGGCCCTGGCCCGCCGCGGATTGCCGCCGCAGCGGATCCAGATGGCGGCGCACTCGCTCATCCGCTGCACCGACGCCGTCTGCGGACGCTGCCGGGTCGGCCCCGCCGACCGGCCGGTGCTGCTGGCCTGCCGCAACGGGCCGGTGTTCGGCTACCACGAACTGGCCGCCCCGCTGCGGCGCCCCTCCGGTCCCTGAGGCGGCCGGCCGCTTTTCGCTCCGCGTCCTCGCCGGCGCCGGCGGGCGACCGGCGGCGCGCGCAATGAGGTGAGCATGATCCGGCCTGCGGGCCGCCGGGCGCCGAACTCGCCGGTGGCACCGGGTCGCGTCCACGATCGGGGGAGTGCTACCCGGGAGGAGGGAGACGAGCGCGCCGTCCCGGCGGCCCGCAGGCCGCACGCGCACCGCCGGCCGACCCGTGCGCCGGCCCGGCCGTCCGCCAGTGTCACGGACAGGGACGAAGCTCATTCTGCCGAGCGGGCCGGCCGGCGCCAGGGACCAAAGTCCCTGATCCGGGGGACCTGCGGCCCGCGACGGCCGGCCGGGGCGCGGCGAGGGACTAAAGTCCCTAATTCATCGGGCCATATGCCCTACCCCGGCCCACCCGCGGACCGGTGGTCTGTATGAGTGCGTTCCCCTCTTGAAGTCATCCGAAGGAATCACTCGTGACCCCGGCCGCAAGCAGTCGCGAGACCGAGAGCGCCCCGCTGGAGAACCTGCACGCGCCCCAGCCGGTGGGACCTCTTGAAGCGGAGGTCCAGGCCCCCTGGGAGCGGGCCCTGGTGGGGGTGTTCATCGCCGCCCCGCTGCTGGCGCTGTGCGCCGCCGTCCCGGTGGCCTGGGGGTGGGGGCTGAGCTGGCGGGACGTGGTGATCGCCGCCGTGCTGTATGTGATCACCGGGTTCGGCATCACCGTCGGCTACCACCGCCACTTCACCCACGGGTCCTTCAAGGCGCCGCGCCCGGTGCGGATAGCGCTGGGCATCGCCGGCAGCATGGCGCTGGAAGGCCCGATCGTCCGCTGGGTCGCCGACCATCGCAAGCACCACCAGTACTCCGACCGCGAGGGCGACCCCCACTCGCCCTGGAAGTACGGCCGCTCCCCCCTCGGCCTGGCCCGCGGGCTGCTGCACGCCCACATGGGCTGGATGTTCGACCGTGAGCGGACCTCCCGCCGCCGCTACGCCCCCGACATGCTGGCCGACCGGGACGTGATGTGGATGTCCCGGCTGTTCCCGCTGTGGGTGGCGCTGTCGCTGCTGCTGCCGGCGGCGGTGGGCGGCCTGTGGTCGTGGTCCTGGCAGGGGGCGCTGACCGCCTTCTTCTGGGGCGGCCTGGTGCGCATCGGCCTGGTCCACCAGGTGACCTGGGCGGTCAACTCCGTCTGCCACGTGTTCGGCAAGCAGCAGTTCAAAACCCGCGACCGCTCCACCAACGTGTGGTGGCTGGCGCTGCCGTCCTTCGGCGAGTCCTGGCACAACCTGCACCACGCCGAGGCCACCAGCGCCCGGCACGGGGTGCTGCGCGGCCAGCTCGACCCCAGCGCCCGCCTGATCCGCATCATGGAGCGGCTGCGCCTGGCTCGCGACGTGCGCTGGCCCGACCCCGCCCGGATCGCCGCCAAACGGATCGCCTGACCTGCTACCGGCCATGACGCTGCCAGACCCGCCCTGTCAGGGCCGGGCGGCCTCCGCCCCCTCAGCCGCCCGGCCCGCAGGGCGCTTTCCACCGCCCCTGGACCGCACCGGACGTGAGCCGGGCGATCGGCGATCCGCCGGCACTCTCACTGCGATCGCCCGGCTCCCCGGGACGCCGCAGGCGTCCCGGCCCCCTCCGTCGCCGGCCTCCGGGGCGCGGCCCGCCCGCCAGGCGGGCCGCCCCCGGACGCCGGCGATGTGAACCATCGGAAAGCTGGAGTAGGACATGACACTGACCAGCCCGGCGCCGGCGCCCGCCGCCGCCGTCGCGCAGGACCGAACCCGCAAGGGCTCGATCATTGTCAGCTGGCTGACATCCACCGATCACAAAGTGATCGGTTACATGTATCTGATCACCTCCTACGTCTTCTTCCTCATTGGCGGGTTGCTGGCGTTGGTGGTGCGCGCCGAGCTGGCCGAGCCCGGCCTGCAGTTCATCTCCAACGAGCAGTACAACCAGGCCTTCACCATGCACGGCCTGGTCATGCTGCTGCTGTTCGCCACCCCGCTGTTCGTCGGCTTCGCCAACGTGCTGGTGCCGCTGCAGATCGGCGCGCCGGACGTGGCCTTCCCCCGGCTGAACATGCTCGGGTACTACCTGTTCCTGTTCGGCGGGCTGATCGCCGCGGCCTCGTTCCTGACCCCCGGCGGGGCGCCCAGCTTCGGCTGGTACATGTACCCGCCGCTGTCGAACGAGGTCTACAGCCCCGGCATCGGCGCCGACCTGGGCATCCTGGGGCTGACCCTGGGCGGCTTCAGCACCATCCTGGCCGCGGTCAACTTCATCACCACGATCCTGTGCATGCGGGCGCCCGGCATGACGATGTTCCGCCTGCCCATCTTCACCTGGAACATCCTGCTGGTCAGCATCCTGGTGCTCGCGGTGTTCCCGCCGCTGGCGGCGGTGCTGATCGCCATGGAGGCCGACCGCAAGCTCGGTGCCCACATCTTCGACCCGGAGATCGGCGGGGCGATCCTCTTCCAGCACCTGTTCTGGTTCTTCGGGCACCCCGAGGTTTACGTGCTGGCGCTGCCGTTCTTCGGGATCATCTCCGAGATCATCCCGGCCTTCAGCCGCAAGCCCATCTTCGGCTACATCGGCATGGTCGGCGCCACCTTGGCGATCGCCGGTCTGTCGCTGGCGGTGTGGGCGCACCACATGTACACCACCGGCCAGGTGCTGCTGCCGTTCTTCTCCTTCCTGACCTTCATGATCGCCGTGCCCACCGGCATCAAGTTCTTCAACTGGGTCGGCACCATGTGGCGAGGGCAGCTCACCTTCGAGTCGCCCATGCTGTTCTCCGTCGGCTTCCTGGTGACGTTCCTGTTCGGCGGGCTCACCGGGGTGATGCTGGCCGCGCCGCCGATGGACTTCCACCTCAGCGACAGCTACTTCGTGGTCGCCCACTTCCACTACACGCTGTTCGGCACCGTGGTGTTCGCCATGTTCGCCGGCTTCTACTTCTGGTGGCCCAAGTGGACCGGCAAGAAGCTGTCGGAGGGCTGGGCCAAGGTCCACTTCTGGACGCTGTTCATCGGCTTCCACGCCACCTTCCTGGTGCAGCACTGGCTGGGCGTGGAGGGCTACCCGCGCCGGTACGCCGACTACCCCGATGAGTTCGCCGCGCTCAACATGATCTCCACGGTCGGGGCGTTCCTGCTGAGCGTCTCCACCCTGCCGTTCCTGTGGAACGTCTGGATCACCTGGCGGAACGGCAAGAAGGTCGAGGAGGACGACCCGTGGGGCTACTGCGGCTCCCTGGAGTGGGCCACCTCCTGCCCGCCGCCGCGGCACAACTTCACCGCCATCCCCCGCATCCGCTCCGAGCGGCCCGCCTTCGACCTGCACCACCCGCCACTGGCCGCCACAGGCGCCAAGGAGGTGGAGGCGTCCGCGGGGGACTCCTCCTGACCCCTGGGCCGAGCGCCTGACTCCCCAAGAGACCGAGGGCGCCCGCCGCTTGCGGCGGGCGCCCTCGCGTGTCATCGGTGGCGCTCAGCGGGCCCGTTGAAGAGGCTCACTCCTCGTCGGGGACCACCTGGAAACCGAACACCAGCTTCGGGCGGATCCGGATCACGTAGTTCTTGTCCCGGCCGTTGTCGAGCCAAGGATCGGTCAGCGCCAGATAGCGGGCGGCCTCCCGGACGTCCAGCACCCGGCGGGCGGTCCCGTTGATCACCACGCTCCAGCCCAGCCGGGCATCCAGATCGAAGTGGTCCACCTCGTAGGCGACCAGCATCTCACCGGTGCCGAGCGCCTCCACCACGGCCGAGTCGCCGTGGGTGCGGAAGATGATGTCCTCGCCCTCGACGATGTGGTTCACCGGCCGGATCGTCGGCACCCCATAGAGGTTGAACACGAGCCTGCCCAGCGGGCTGGTGCCCGCCAGCCGCAGCGACTCGGCGGAACGCAGCCGCTGGATCCTGCGGCGCGGGGCGTCCGCGGCGGCGGGAAACCGGTCGGGCACGGTCAGCGAGGAAGGCATGGTCGATCCCGAGGGTCATGGGCCAAGACGGCCGATGGGCACGAACGAACAACCTGACGACAGACGTCCCATGCATGATCATCTCGGTGGGACCCGGCCGCCAGGGACGAACGTCCCCAAGCCCGCGGGCCGAACCGCCCCGCCCGGAGCCCTCCGGGCGGGCGGCGCTCGAAAGCGGGGCCGGATCGAGCTCTCAGATCAAGGTCGCATCCAAGGTGATGCCGGTGCCGGCCAGGGCCTTGCTGACCGGGCAGTTGGCCTTGGCCGTCTCGGCGGCCCGCTGGAACTCCTCCGCCGACAGGCCGGGGACCTTGGCGCGGACGGTCAGATGGATGCCGGTGATGCCCTCACCGGGCTGGAAGGTCACATCGGCCCGGGTGTCGATGCTCTCCGGCGGGGTGCCCGCCCCGGCCAGGCCGTGGGAGAGCGCCATGGAAAAACAGGTGGAATGGGCGGCGGCGATCAGTTCCTCGGGACTGGTTCTGCCGTCCGGCTTCTCGGCGCGAGAAGGCCAGGTGACCTCGAAGGTCCCCAGGCCGGAGGAGTCCAGGGAGACTGTGCCCTGCCCGCCCATCAGCGGCCCTTCCCAGTGGGCGTTGGCGGTGCGGATTGTGGCCATGTGGTCGGTTTCCTTTCGTTCGTTCGGTTTTTGTGCCGCGTGTTTCGCCGCGCTCAGGCCGAACCTATTTCACACCGCTGCACCGCAGCGGACTTGAACACGCGGCGACGGGCGTACCGAAGCCTTTCCACCACACGGCCCGCGACACCGGGAACAGGGGTCTGCAGGTGTGCGCGCACCCTGGCCGGCACCGCTCGGTGAACCCTTGTCAACACGCCATCGCCGCAGGTCGAACGGGAGCCCGGAAGCCGGGGACGATGCCGTGACCTGCGAGGCCGCATGCTTGAAAAGGCTCAGTGCTCGTCCAGGATCTGGCGCAGCAACCGCAGGCTCTCGGTCGGCTGGCAGGCGCTCACGCACAGGCTGTTCATGGCCCGCAGGTAGGCCTCCACGTCGCTGGGCTTGTCCAGGTAGAGCGCGCTGGTCAGATGCTCCAGGTAGACCACGTCCGACAGGAACGGCTCGGCGAAGCGCAAGATGGTGAACGGGCCGCCGGAGGCGGGGTTGGAGACGGCCTTCAGCGGCACCACCTGCAAGGTGATGTTGGGACGTTCGGCCAGTTCGATCAGGTGCCGGATCTGCTCGCGCATCACCTCCGCCCCGCCGACCACCCGGTGCAGCGCGGTCTCGTCGACCACCGCCCACAGCGCCGGGGCGTCGGGGTCCAGCAGCCGCTTCTGCCGGGCCATCCGCAGGCTCACCCGGCGCTCGACCTCCTCCGCGTCGGCCCCGGGGTGGCCGAGCCGGGTGACGGCGCGGGCGTAGTCGGGGGTCTGCAGCAGGCCGGGGACGAAGTGCACCTCATAGACCCGGATCAGCGAGGCCGCCTCCTCCAGCCCCAGGTAGGCCTGGAACCAGTCCGGCAGCACATCGCCGTAGCGGTGCCACCAGCCGGGACTGTTGGCCTCCCGCGCCAGCGCCAAGATCGCCTCGCGGTCCCGCTCGTCGGTCACCCCGTAGAGGGTGAGCAGATCGGCCACGTCTCGCTGCTTGAAACTGACCCGGCCGTTCTCCATCCGGCTGATCTTGGAATGCGAGCCGCGGATGGCGTAACCGGCGTCCTCGGCCGAGATGCCGGCCTTCTCGCGCAGCTCCCGCAGATGTCCGCCCAGCAGCAGGCGCAGCACGGTGGGGCCGCCCCGGCGGGGATAGTTGATCACCTTCGCCGGCTCGGCGTCCGCCGCGGGTGTGGGTGCCAGTGCTTCCTCGTGCAAGGGACTACCAGCCAATCGGGGACAGGCTCCCGTTCATCTGAACGAGACACTCCTGCAGCCTAATGAATCACCGCGGAACTCGCATTGCCTGCTCCCTCCCGGATCGCGGTATTCGTCCTTCCATCTCCTTCTTGCCGGCCCTTGTGCGGTGAGCGCGGCGCATGCCGCGGGCGATCGGCGGGCGCCGGTCCGCTGCCGCCGCCCCGCGGGCAGCGAAATGATCAACATTCGGCGCCGCTGCGCGGACACGCCGGTCCCGAAGCGATCTCTCTTTGCGACACGCCGATGGGGTATCGCTAAGGTCGCAGAAGGGGAGGATCGCGCCACACCAGGCGAGCAGATCTTCACTTGCCGGAAGACCCCGGCCGAAAACGTGAATGCGCGCAACACGGCGACATGGAGGAGGACGCATGTCCGGCATCGAGCTCGAGCACCCGGGCGGGCGGATGTCCCTGAAGGTGACGGAGGCGACCGAAGGACCCGGTGGCCTGAACATCGGCGATCTGCTCAAGCAGACCGGCTACGTCACCTTGGACCCCGGTTTCGTCAACACCGCCTCCTGCACCTCCTCGATCACCTACATCGACGGGGAGGCCGGGATCCTGCGCTACCGCGGCTACCCGATCGAGGAGCTGGCCGAAAAGTCCTCCTTCCTGGAGGTCGCCTACCTGCTGATCTACGGGGAACTGCCGACCGCCGAGCAGCTGCAGAACTTCACCGACCGGGTGAAGAACCACACGATGCTGCATGAGGACTTCAAGAACTTCTTCGCCGGGTTCCCCCGCGACGCCCACCCCATGGCGGTGCTGTCGGCGGCGGTCAGCGCGCTGTCCACCTTCTACCAAGACAGCCTGGACCCCTTCGACCCCGAGCAGGTCGACATCTCCAGCATCCGGCTGATCTCCAAGCTGCCCACCATCGCCGCCTACGCCTACAAGACCTCCATCGGCCAGCCGCTGCTGTACCCGGACAACTCCCTGTCGTACGTGGAGAACTTCCTGCGCATGTCGTTCGGCGTGCCCACCACCCCCTATGAGGTGGACCCGGTGGCCGCCGAGGTGCTGGACATGCTGTTCATCCTGCACGCCGACCACGAGCAGAACTGCTCGACCTCCACGGTCCGCCTGGTGGGCTCCAGCCACGCCAACCTGTTCTCGTCCGTCTCGGCGGCGGTCAACGCGCTGTGGGGGCCGCTGCACGGCGGCGCCAACCAGGCGGTGCTGGAGATGCTGGAGCGCATCCACGCCGAGGGCGGCGATGTGAAGGCCTTCGTGCGCCGGGTCAAGAGCAAAGAGCCCGGCCTGCGGCTGATGGGCTTCGGGCACCGCGTCTACCGCAACTACGACCCGCGCGCCGCGGTGATCAAGAAGGCCACCACCAGGGTGCTGGAGCGGCTGGGCAAGTCCGACCCGCTGCTGGACATCGCCATGCGGCTGGAGGAGGTGGCGCTGGCCGACGACTACTTCATCGAGCGCAAGCTCTACCCGAACGTCGACTTCTACACCGGCGTCATCTACAAGGCGCTGGGCTTTCCCACCAACGCCTTCACCGTATTGTTCGCCCTGGGACGGCTGCCCGGCTGGATCGCCCAGTGGCGGGAGATGATGTCCGACCCCACCACCAAGATCGGCCGGCCCCGCCAGGTGTACCTGGGGCCCGGCGAGCGCCACTACGTCCCGGTCGAGGAGCGCTAGCCGCCCGGCCGTGCTCCGAATCCCCGGCGCGCCGGGGATTCGGAGCACGGCGCCCGGTTCAGGAGTCCTTGCGCGCCAGGCCGGCGACCATCTGGGTGTGCAGCGGGTGCTCCAGCGGCCCGGGCGGGCCGTTGGGGCGCCACTCGGTCACGTGCACCACGCCCGGCTCCAGCAGGGTCAGGCCGTCCAGGAAGCCGGTGATCTGCTCGCGGCTGCGGAAGTAGGAGCCGCCCAGCCCGGTCTGCAGGATCTTCTTGGCCTCGGCCACCCGCGGGTCGTCGCCGGAGTCGTGCAGGTGGGTGAGCATGAAGTAGCTGCCCGGCGCCACGAAGTCGTGCAGCCGGCGCACCACCGCCTTGGGGTCCCGCTCGTCGGGGACGTGGTGGATGATCGCCGCCAGGATGATGCCCACCGGGCGCTTGAGGTCGATCAGCTCCAGCAGCGCCGGGTCGGAGAAGATCTTCTCCGGCTCATACAGGTCGCCCTGGATGAAGGTGGCCACACCGCTCTCGGTCAGCAGGGCGCGGCCGTGCGCCAGCACGATCGGGTCGTTGTCGACGTAGACCACGCGGGCGTTGGGGTTGGCCGCCTTGGCGAACTCGTGCACGTTGCTGGCGGTCGGCAGGCCCGAGCCGATGTCGATGAACTGGTCGATGCCCGCCTCGCCCGCCAGATACCGCACGGCCCGCTCGATGGCCACGCGGTTGCCCTGGGCCACCACCGGAGCCTCGGGCACCAGTTCCATGACCATGTCGGCGACCTGACGGTCCACGGCGTAGTTGTCCTTGCCGCCCAGGAAGTAGTCGTAGACCCGGGCGAAACTCGGCTGGGTCACATCGACGCCGGGGGGTGCCTGCTCCTGCTCGTCTGCGGTCACGAGGTGGGACTCCTTACTGGATGATGAGGAAAACGGGGGGATCGCCACGAGATTAGAGAAAAACCGGCCGGCAGGGGGATCGAACGCCCGGCGCGCCGCCGAATCGAGATTTTCCGCGGCCTGACTCCTCCGCGAAAGCCGAGGCCTGACCGCATCCGGCCTTTTCCGGTACCTCGCCTGAGGGCTGGACGTTCCGGCCCGGCGTTCCGCCTCGGCCTGCGGAAACGATGCGCTGAAAAGCGTCGCCGAACGGAATCGCCATCGCGGTCGGCTCATCCTGCACCATTTGAGGCCGCTTCTCGATCACCGGCCGTCGAAAAGTCGGGGACGGCGTCGATCGGATAGCGGATGCCGCCCACCGCTTTCGCCCGCGCCAGCAGCCGCCGGTTGGCCTCCAGCATCGCCTCCGGTGAGGCGGCCCCCGGCGAGGCGGTGCGCAGCATCGCCAGCATCACCGCGTCCCCGGGCGCGCCCAGCGCCGGGACGTGGCGGACGGTCAGCGGGCTGATCAGCACCACCCCGCTGAGCCCGAGGTCGGCGGGGGAGGTCTCGGCGAGCGTGGCCTCGATGACCTCGGCGGCGCGGCGGGGCGGCAGCAGCACGATGCCCCAGGGGTGGGGGCGTTCCCACTCGCCGATCCGGATCAGCTCGGTCACGTCCGGGCGCATCCGGTCGGCGAACTCGGCGTAGGACAGCTCCTCGACCTCGACGGCGCCGGGGATGCGCGGCCCCGGCCCATAGCGCACCGCCGTCAGCTCATACCGCCAGACCGGATCGTGCTTGGCCTGCCCGGAGACGTGGTCGGCGGGGATCCGCCGCTGGGCGTCCAGCAGCGCCCCCGCGGTGGCGTACAGCAGCCGATGGGAGCGGACGAACGGGGGCGCCGGGACCAGCCGCAGCGCGGCCCGCACGATCACCCCGTGCCGTCCCAGCCCGCCGCGCACCGCGTCGAAGAGCGCCCGGTTGCGCCGGGGCGAGCAGTGCACCAGCCTCCCCTGCGGGGTGACCACGTCCAGGGACAGCACCTGGTCGGCCTGGAGCCCGTGGCGCAGCGAGGCGCCGCCGATGCCGCCGGCCGACAGCGTCCCGCCCACGGTCACATCCAGGTAGTCGGTGAGCACCGGGGGAGTGAGCCCGTGCGGCAAGGTGGCCTCCAGGACCTGCCGCCAGGTCGCCCCGGCCTCCACCACCGCCCGCCCGCGCCCCACTTCCCGGACGGCGCACAGCCCCCGCAGGTCCAGCAGCACGCCGCCGTCGCACTGGGCCTGCCCGTAGGTGGAGTGGCCGCAGCCGCGCGGCACCACCGGGCCGTCGGCCTCCCGCAGCACCGCCGCGACCTCCTCGACGGTGGCCGGACGCGCCACGTGCCGGGGGAGCAGGCGGACAATTCCCCCAAAATCACCGAACATGGTATTTATCTCCTTGTATTAGAAGAAACCGTGTGAGCATGTGCGGTCTGGGCACGAGACATCGACAGCGGCGTCGGTGCGTCCGTCGGACGACCATGCCCCGGCGACGGCCGTGCGACCCGCCCGCATCCGCGGCCCGGACCGGCCCCGCAACGAGCCGCGGCGGCCGAGCGGCGGCAGCCGAGCGGCGGCAGGAGTGATCGAGTGCACGGCCCGGGATGGATTCGAACGCCGGTTCCGGGGCATCTGATCATGAAATCAGGGCAGGGAGGATTGGCGTGACGGACCGCAGCGAGTTCGTGGTGGTGGCCAACCGGCTCCCGGTGGACCGGGTCAACGGCGAGGACGGCCGGCCCTCCTGGCGCCGCAGCCCCGGTGGCCTGGTGACCGCGATCGCGCCGGTGATGCGGTCCCGCGAGGGGGTGTGGGTCGGCTGGTCGGGCGCCGCCGACGAGGAGCTGGAGCCGTTCCAGGCCGACGGCATGGACCTGGTGCCGGTGCCGCTGTCGGCCCTGGAGGTCGAGCGCTACTACGAGGGCTTTTCCAACTCCACCCTATGGCCGCTGTACCACGATGTGATCGCCCCGCCGGTCTATGAGCGCAAGCTGTGGGAGGTCTACGTCCGGGTCAACCGGCGCTTCGCCGAGACCGCCGCCGAGGTCGCCGCCGACGGCGCGGTGGTGTGGGTGCAGGACTACCACCTGCAGCTGGTGCCCGCCATGCTCCGCGAGCTGCGGCCGGACCTGAAGATCGGCTTCTTCCTGCACATCCCCTTCCCGCCGCTGGAGCTGTTTTGGCAGCTGCCCTGGCGGCGGCAGATCATCGAAGGGCTGCTGGGCGCCGACCTGGTGGGCTTTCAGCGGCCCGGGGCGGCCTCCAACTTCCTGCGCCTGGCCCGGCGGCTGCTGGACGGGCGCACCAGCGGGCAGCTGGCCTTCGTCGGCGACCGGGTGGTGCGCGCCGCCGCCTTCCCCATCTCCGTGGACGTGCGCGAGCTGGAGAGGCTGGTGAACGACCCGGCGGTGCGGCGGCGCGCCGAGGAGATCCGCGCCGACCTGGGCGGCGCCAAGATCCTGCTGGGGGTGGACCGGCTGGACTACACCAAGGGCATCGCCCAGCGGCTGCAGGCCTTCGGGGAGCTGTTCCGCGACGGCGACCTCAAGCCCGGGGAGGCGACGTTCGTGCAGATCGCCACGCCCAGCCGGGAGCGGGTCGCCGAGTACCGGCGGCTGCGCGACGCCATCGAGCAGCAGGTCGGGCGGATCAACGGCCAGCACTCGGAACTGGGCGTGCCGGTGATCCACTACCTGCACACCTCCTACAGCCGCGACGAGCTGGCCGCGCTGTACCTGGCGGCCGACGTCATGGTGGTCACGCCGCTGCGGGACGGCATGAACCTGGTCGCCAAGGAGTACGTGGCCTGCCGGGCCGACCACCGCGGCGCCCTGGTGCTCAGCGAGTTCGCCGGGGCCGCCGACGAGCTCAAGCGGGCCTACCTGGTCAACCCCTACGACATCAACGGCCTCAAGAGCACCATGCTCCAGGCGCTGCGGGCCGAGCCCGCCGAGCAGGCCCGCCGGATGCGCCAGATGCGCCGGCGGGTCATCGAGCACGACGTGGACCGCTGGGCCCGGGAGTTCCTCACCGTGCTGGAGGAACCCCGCCATCTGGATCCGCCCTCGGCCCGCTGACCCGTCGGCGTCCCGCACCGGCTCCCGTGCGGTGCGGACTGCGCGGCCCGGCCGTCAGAGGGTGCGCCGCCGGCGCAGGTCGAAGGCGGCCCACACGGCCTTGCCACCGGTGGACAGCGGAGCCCATCCCCACGCGTTGCTGAGCGCCTGCACCACCAGCAGCCCCCGGCCGCTTTCGCTGAAACGGTCGGCGCCGGCCTCGGCGATCCGGGGGATGTGCTCGCTGGGGTCGGTCACCACCACCACCAGCCGGTGCGGGTGGCGGAACAGCGCCAGCTGCACCGGGCACAGCTGCGCGCTCGGCGGCAGCCCGTCCAGTCCGTAGCGGACCGCGTTGGTGACCAGCTCGGAGACGACCATGGTCACGTCATCGGCCGAATCGGACAGCTCCCATTCGGCGAGCGTGCGCGCGGTGAAGTCACGGGCCGCTTTGGGCGAGGCGGCCTCGGTGCGCAGCACGATCCGCGCGGTCCGCGGGCTGCCCGCCGGCGGCGTGGGCCAGTGACCGGGCGAATGGGAGGAGTCGTCCAGAGCCGACAGCCACCAATGCCGCCGCCCGTCCCGGGCCAGGGTGTCGGTGGTGGTGTCGTCTGCCTGGTCAAGGATCATCGCGAAACCCCAAGGCTGTCGGTGGCCTGTGTTCGCTATCTTGCTCCCCTTGTTGTGCAGGTGCAAGCGCGTCTGCAAGAACGAATGCACGTGCATTCAGTACAGTAGGGCGCGGGTGGGGCTCTGCTTTAAGGGGGCAAGAGGATGGATGACCTCGCAGCACTGGAATCCGGCGGTCAGAAGCTGGTCTGGCTGAAGAGCCGGCGAAGCAACCCGAGCGGCAACTGCGTCGAGATGGCTCAGCTCCCCAGCGGGGAGATCGCCGTCCGGAACTCCCGCTACCCGCAGGGGCCGGTGCTGGTCTACACCAGGGAGGAGATCGAGGCCTTCGTCGGGGGCGCCAAGGACGGCGACTTCGACCATCTGATCGCCTGATCCTCTGCCGGGCGCGTCACCTCGACTCCCCGTTCGCCGCCAGGTGGCGCGCCCGGCGCCCACCCCGCCGGCCCGGCACCGGGAGCCGGCGAACAGACCGCATCTGCGGAAGGGCTGTGCGACCCGGCCGGTTGGTGAGATACTTGCCGGTCCGAGCCCAGTGGGGGTGACAGATGACATTTGCTGGACCTGCCCGACCGGAACCCGAGTACAACCGCAAGACGCCGGCCAGCGGGCCCACCGTCTTGCGCATCGTGTTGGGCGGCCAGCTGCGCCGGCTCCGCGAGGAGGCGGGGCTGTCCCGCGCCCAGGCCGGCGATCTCATCCGCGGGTCGGAGTCCAAGATCAGCCGGCTGGAGCTGGGCAAGGTGAGCTTCAAGGCGCGCGACGTGGCCGACCTGCTGGACGCCTACGGGGTGACCGGCGAGCGCCGTCAGACCCTGCTGGAGCTGGTCGAGCAGGCCAACCGGCCCGGCTGGTGGCACCAGTACGGCGATGTGCTGCCGCAGTGGTTCGAGACCTACCTGGGGCTGGAGCAGGACGCCGCGCGGATCCGCGAATACCAGCTGCAGTTCGTCCCCGCGCTGCTGCAGACCGCCGACTACGCCCGCGCGGCCATCCGGCTGGGCCATCCCTCGGCCGATGAGCGCGAGCTGCAGCGGCGCGTGGAGCTGCGCATGCGCCGCCGCGAGCTGCTCACCCGCCCCGACCCGCCCCACCTGTGGGTGGTGATGGACGAGGCGGTGCTGGTCCGCCCGGTCGGCGGGCGCGCGGTGATGCGCGCGCAGCTGCGCCACCTGGCCGAGATCTGCGCGATGCCCACGGTCACCGTGCAGGTGGTGCCGTTTTCGGCCGGCGGGCACGCCGCGGCCGGCGGGGCCTTCACCCTGCTGCGCTTCGCCGAGCCGGGAGTGCCCGACATCGTCTACCTGGAGCAGCTCACCGGCGCCCTGTACATCGACAAGCCCGCCGAAGTGGAGCGCTACCAGAAGGTGATGGACCGACTGTGCGTGGACGCCGAGCCGGACCGGCGCACGCCCGACATCATCGCCGACGTCCTGCGCCGGATGTGACCCGCCGGGCTTTCAGAGGGCCTCCCGGCCGCCGGGCCGGGCGGGCGTGCGGCCGTGGGCGGGCTCCAGCACCCCCCGCTCGGTGACCAGCGCGTCGATCAGGCGGGCCGGGGTCACATCGAAGGCCGGGTTGAGGCCGCGCGAGCCCTCCGGGGCGACCCGCACGCCCTGCCAGCACAGCACCTCCTCTTCGGCGCGCGACTCGATGGGGATGTCCGCCCCGGTCGCGGTGGCCAGGTCCACCGTGCTCCACGGCGCCGCCACCACGAACGGCACCCCCGCGTCCGCGCAGGCCAGCGCCACCCCCACAGAGCCGATCTTGTTGGCCGTATCGCCGTTGGCGGCGATGCGGTCGGCCCCGATGATCGCCACGTCCACCAGGCCCCGCAGGATGGTGCCGGCGGCGGCCCCGTCGGCCAGCACGTAGTGGGGGATGCCCTCGTGCGCCAGCTCCCAGGCCGTCAGGCGGGACCCCTGCAGCAGCGGCCGGGTCTCGTCGGCGTACACCACCTCCACCAGGCCGCGGGCGTGCAGCTCCCGCACCACGCCCAGCGCGGTGCCCCACCCGGCGGTGGCCAGCGCGCCGGTGTTGCAGTGCGTCAGGATCCGCAGGGGACGCCGCGGGACGCGGGCGCAGATCCACTGCGCGCCGTGGACGCCGATCGCGCGGTTGGCCGCCACGTCCTCCTCCAGCACCCGGCCGGCCTCTTCCAGCACCGCCGCCAGGCCCGCGTCGACGAGCGGGCGGACCCGGTCCACCCCGCCGGCCAGATTGACCGCGGTCGGCCGGGCGGTGCGGATCCGCTCCAGCGCCGCCTCCAGCCTCGCCCGGTCCCAGCCCTCCCGCTCGGCCTGGAGCATGGCCAGCGCGACCCCGTAGGCGCCCGCCACGCCCAGCGCCGGGGCGCCCCGCACCGCCAGCCGCACGATGGCGTCCACCAGGGCGTCCACCTCGCGGATCTCCAGGTGCTCCAGCCGGTGCGGCAGCAGGGTCTGGTCGATCAGCCGCAGCGCGTCCCCGGTCCAGGACACCGCTTGCAGTTCCGTCACATCCTCACCCTAAAGCTGAGAAAGCGGCCGGTGACAAGATCACCGGCCGCGTGAACCTCAGCCCTCACCGAAAGGTCAGTGCATCGGCATCGCGTTCGGCACCCGGCCGCCGTCGGGCTTGCGGCGCGGCAGGAACAGCGCCGGGATCAGCGCCACCGTCATCAGGGCCAGCGCCCACCAGAAGGAGGCGGCGAACGACTCGGCCATCAGCGTCTGCAGCTTGGCCAGCACCTGCGGCGGGACCTCGGCGGCGGAGGGGGCCTCGCCCAGCCCGCCGCTGCCGGGGATGCGGTCCTTCAGCTCATTGGTCAAGATCACCGAGATGGCGGCGGTGCCGATGGACCCGGCCACCTGCTGGATGATGTTCATCGCGGTGCTGGCCCGCGGCACCTCGTCGTGGACGAGGGTCTGCATCGCCGCCGACATCGTCGGCATCATGGTCAGCCCCATGCCCAGGCCCAGCACGAAGAAGATGACGCCCAGCGTCACATACGAGGTGTCGGCGGTGACCTGGGTGAGCCCGAACGCCCCCGCCAGGATGATCGGCAACCCGACCGTGACCACCCGGCCCGGGCCGATCCGGTCGGTGAGCATGCCGCCGATCGGCATGGTGAGCATCGATCCGATGCCCTGCGGGATCAGCAGCAGGCCGGTGTTGAGGGCGGTCTCGCCGCGCACGATCTGGAAGTACAGCGGCAGCAGCAGCATCGCGCCGAAGAAGGCGATGCTGAACAGCAGCATGGTCAGCGCCGCGGCGGCCATCGAGCGGCGCTTGAACAGCCACAGGTCGATCAGCGGGTTGGCGGCCATGAGCGCGCGCACCACGAACGCGATCACCAGCAGGGCGCCCACCGCGGTGGTGACGATCACCGTGGCGGAGGTGAAGGAGCCCTTCTCCGAGCCGGTGGCCAGCCCGTAGATCAGCGAGGCCAGGCCGGGGGACAGGAACAGCAGTCCCGGCACATCCAGCCGCTCGGCCGGCTTGGGCACGTCCCGCTCCAGCACCCGCCAGGACAGCAGCAGCGCGATGGCGCCGATCGGGACGTTGATGAAGAAGATCCACCGCCAGGCGTCCAGGTCCACCAGCCAGCCGCCCAGGATCGGGCCGCTGATCGGGCCCAGCAGCATCGGGATGCCGACCACGCTCATCACCTTGCCGACCCGCTGCGGCCCGGCCTTCTGGGTGAGGATGGTCATGCCCGCCGGCATGATCATTCCGCCGCCCAGGCCCTGCAGCACCCGGAAGGCGATCAGCGACTCGGCCGACCAGGCCAGGCCGGCCAGCGCCGAGCCGAGCACGAACAGCGTCAGCGAGGTCATGTACAGCCGCTTGGTGCCGTAGCGGGCGCACGCCCAGCCGGTCACCGGGATCACGGTGGCCAGCGCCAGGGTGTAGCCGGTGATGACCCACTGGATCTTCGCCAGGGTCGTTGCGAATTCCTCGGTCAGCACCGGGATGGCGATGTTGACCACGGTCGCGTCGAGGATCGACATGATCGCGCCCAGCACCACCACGCCGGCGGTCACCCAGACGGAGCGATCCAGCCGGTCGGAGCCGGGCGGGCCGCCGGCCGGCGCGGCCACCTCCGAGGGAGCGGAAGGTTTCAACAGAGAGGTCCAATCGTCAGGGCCCGGATCTCCGGGCGCGCCAGAACGGGGGCCAGCGCCTTCACCAGCCCCATGCGCTCCTCCTCGGTCAGCGTCGCGGCGAACCGCCGCAGGTCGGCGTGCCGTGCCGCGTGCAGCCGGCAGAGCAGTTCGCGCCCGGCGGCGGTGATCGCGATGCGCTTGATCCGCCGGTCGCCGGCGTCTGAGCGCCGGACGGCCAGGCCGTGGCGGACCAGGGCCTCGGCGGCGCGTCCGGCCGCCGCCATGGACAGTCCCAGCTCGGCCGCCAGTTCGTGGACGGCCAGGGCGCGTGAGGCGCGTTCCACCAGGAACAGGGTGCGGGCCTGCGACAGCGACAGGTCCAGCGTCTTCAGCTCGCCGAGGATGTCGCCTTCGGCGGTCCGCATCAGGTAGGTGAGCAGGCTCTCCAGGTTCTCGGCGAGCAGCTCCACCGAGGAGGACGAGCCCCCGCCGGTGTCCGGGACGGACGGAGCGGCCCCCGGCGTCTCACCGGGGGCCGAACCGTGCTGAAAGGGGCTCGTTACTTGCACGCGCGCAAATTTATCCCGAAAGGGACGAAAGGCCCTAACGAATATCAGTGTGAGCTGAGTCCCAGGGAACGGGCGATGAGCATGCGCTGCACCTCTGAGGTCCCCTCGCCGATCTCCAGGATCTTGGCGTCCCGGTAGAACCGGCCCACCGGGAACTCGTTCATGAACCCATAGCCCCCGAAGATCTGGGTGGCCTCCCGGGCGTTGTCCATCGCCGCGTTGGAGGCGGTCAGCTTGGCGATGGCGGCCTCCTTCTTGAACGGCTCGCCGGCCAGCATCTTGGCCGCCGCCGCGTAGTAGGCCAGCCGGGCGGTGTGGGTGCGCGCCTCCATGTCGGCGATCTTGAACTGGATGGCCTGGTACTCGCCGATGGCCCGGCCGAACGCCTGCCGCTGGCGCACATAGCGCAGGCACTCGTCCACGCAGCCCTGGGCCAGCCCCACCGACAGCGCCGCGATCGCGATCCGGCCCTCGTCCAGGATCTGCAGGAACTGGGCGTAGCCGCGGCCGCGCTCGCCGACCAGGTTCTCCTGCGGCACCCGCACGTCGGCAAAGGACAGCTCCCGGGTGTCGGAGGCCGCCCAGCCGACCTTGGAGTACTTGCGGCCCACGGTGAAGCCGGGCGTGCCGTTGGGCACCAGGATCGTGGAGATCTCCCGCTCCCCGGTCAGCGCGGCCACCGTGGTGAAGGCGGTGATGTCGGTGCCGGAGTTGGTGATGAACGCCTTGGACCCGTTGATCACCCAGTGGCCGTCCTCCAGGCGGGCGGTGGTGCGCATCCCGCCGGGCACGTCCGAGCCGCCGCCCGGCTCGGTCAGCCCGAACGCCGCCAGGCGCTCCCCGGAGCACAGCTGCGGCAGCCACCGCCGTTTCTGCTCCTCGGTGCCGAACCGGTAGATCGGCATGGCGCCCAGCGACACCGCCGCCTCCAGTGTGATCGCCACCGAGGAGTCCACCCGGGCCAGCTCCTCCAGCGCCAGGCACAAGGCGAAGTAGTCCCCGCCCATGCCGCCGTACTCCTCGGGGAACGGCAGCCCGAACAGCCCCATCTCGCCCATCTTGGCGACGATCTGGTAGGGGAACTCGCCCCGCTCGTACAGGTCCCCGATCACCGGGGCCACCTCCTGGCGGGCGAAGCGCTCCACCGAGGCGCGCAGCTCCCGCTGCTCCTCGGTCAGCGTGAAGTCGATCATTGCTCCTCCTCCACCGGCAGCGCCTGGACGACGCGGGACGGGCTGGGACGGCCCAGCCGGGTCGCCATCCAGCGACTGGTGGCGGCCAGGGCGGGCAGGTCGACGCCGGTCTGGATGCCCAGCCCGTGCAGCATCCAGACCAGGTCCTCGGTGGCCAGGTTGCCGGTGGCGCTTTCGGCGTACGGGCAGCCGCCGATGCCGCCGGCCGAGGAGTCCACCGTGGTCACCCCGCAGCGCAGCGCGGCCAGCGTGTTGGCCAGGGCCTGGCCGTAGGTGTCGTGGAAGTGCACCGCCAGCCTCTGGGCGCCGATGCCGGCCTCGCCCAGCGCCCCGATCAGCGCGGTGACATGCCCGGGGGTGCCGACCCCGATGGTGTCGCCCAGGCTCAGCTCATCGCACCCCAGCTCCATCAGCCGGACGGCCACCGAGACCACCTGCTCGATCGGCACCTCCCCCTCCCAGGGGTCGCCGAAGCACATCGACACATACGCCCGCACCCACAGGCCGTTCTCCTTGGCCCGGGTGACGACCGGGGCGAACATCGCCAGCGACTCGGCCACCGTGCGGTTGAGGTTGCGGCGGGCGAACGACTCGGTGGCGCTGGCGAACACGGCGATGTGGGTGACGCCCGCCCGCAGCGCCCGGTCCAGGCCGCGTTCGTTGGGCACCAGCACCGGGTAGCGCACGCCCTCGGCCCGCTCCATGACGGCCAGCAGCTCCTCGGCGTCGGCCAGCTGCGGCACCCACTTGGGGTGGACGAAGCTGGTCGCCTCCACGGTGCGCAGCCCGGCGGCGGCCAGGCGGGCGATGAAGGCGGCCTTGTCGGCGACCGGCACGATCGTCTTCTCGTTCTGCAGCCCGTCGCGCGGGCCGACCTCGTAGATCGTCACCCGCTCCGGCAGGCCCGGCATGCGGAACGCGCTCATTGCTCCTCCTGCGGGGTGATCTCGGCGAGCACCTCATCGAGGGCGACGCGGGCGCCGGCGCGGACGGGCAGGCGCGCCACCACGCCGTCCACCGGGGCGGTGACGGTGTGCTCCATCTTCATGGCCTCCACCACCAGCAGCGGCTGCCCGGCGGTGACGCGCTCGCCTTCGGCGGCCTTGACCGCCAGCACCGTGCCCGGCATCGGGCTGCGCACCACGCCGTCGGAGGCGGCGGCCGCCGCCCCGGCCTGCTCGGTGCGCACATGCTCGGCCAGCGCCCAGGCGTGCCCGTCGCGGCCCAGCCACAGCACCCGGCCGTCGCGGGCGAAGGCGTAACGGGTCGTGCGCCCGCCGAAGGTCAGGCGCAGCGCGTCCCCATCGCGGGCCAGTGCGGCGGGCACCGGGTCGGCCCCGTCGATGGAGACCTCGGCGTCGTGGGCCCGGCCGCGGACGCGGACCTCCACGGGCGCGCCCCCGGCGGGGGTGATGACCCACGGGGTCCAGGCGGCGCCGCTCAGCCGCCAGCCGTCCGGGATCGCCCACGGGTCGCCGTCTGCGGTCTCCAGCGCCAGCATCCGCTCCAGCGCCGCGGCGGCCGGCACCTCGGCGGGCAGTTGCGGGGCCGCGGCGGAAAGCTCCCGCTCCACCAGGCCGGTGTCCAGCCGTCCGGCCGCCACGTCCGGGTGGGCCAGCAGCGTCCGCAGAAAGGAGATGTTGGAGGTCACCCCCAGCAGGGTGCAGCCGGCCAGCGCCCCATCCAGGCGGCGCAGGGCGGCGGTCCGGTCCTCGCCCCAGGCGATGACCTTGGCCAGCATCGGGTCGTAGGCGCTGGAGACCTCATCGCCGGCGGCGATGCCGGAGTCCACCCGCACGCCGGGGCCGTCCGGCTCGCGCCAGGCCAGCACCCGCCCGCCGGTGGGCAGGAAGCCGCGCGCCGGGTCCTCGGCGTAGATACGGGCCTCGACGGCGTGGCCGTTCAGCCGCACCTGGTCCTGGGTGAACGGCAGCGCCTCCCCGGCGGCCACCCGAAGCTGCAGCTCCACCAGGTCCCACCCGGTGACCAGCTCGGTGACCGGGTGCTCGACCTGCAGCCGGGTGTTCATCTCCAGGAAGTAGTACTCCTTTGGCCGGTCGGCGGAGACGATGTACTCCACCGTCCCGGCGCCGACATAGCCGACCGCGCGGGCGGCGGCCACGGCGGCGGCGCCCATCTGCTCGCGGGTGGCCTCATCCAGCAGCGGGGAGGGCGCCTCCTCGACGATCTTCTGGTGGCGGCGCTGCAGGCTGCACTCGCGCTCGCCCAGGTGGACGACGTTGCCGAAGGCGTCGGCGAAGACCTGGATCTCGATGTGCCGGGGGTTGTCGATGAACCGCTCCACCAGCAGCGCGTCGTCGCCGAAGGCCCCGCGCGCCTCGCGCCGGGCGGCGGCGATGGCCTCGTGAAGGTGCGCCGGCTCGCGCACCAGGCGCATGCCCTTGCCGCCGCCGCCCGCCGACGGTTTGAGCAGCACCGGCAGCCCCACCTCCAGCGCCGCCTCGGCCAGCTGCGCGTCCGACAGGCCCGCCTCGTGGCGGCCGGGCACCACCGGCACGCCCGCCGCCGCCACCGTGCGCTTGGCGCGGATCTTGTCGCCCATCGCCTCGATCGCCTCCGGCGGCGGGCCGATGAACACCAGGCCGGCCTCGGCGCAGGCGGCGGCGAAGGCGGCGCTTTCGGCCAGGAACCCATAGCCGGGGTGGACCGCCTGCGCGCCGCAGCGGCGGGCCGCCTCGATCACCGAGGCGATGTCCAGGTAGCCGGGGATGCGCACCGCCTCGTCGGCCTCCCGCACATGCCGGGCGCCGGCGTCGGGGTCGGTGTGCACCGCCACCGCGCGCACGCCCAGCCGCCGCAGCGTGCGGATGACGCGGACGGCGATCTCACCGCGGTTGGCGATCAGAACGGTTGAAAACATGCGGCCCTCACATCCGGAACACGCCATAGCCCACCGGTTCCAGCGGCGCGTTGGCGGCCACCGACAGCGCCAGCCCCAGCACCCGGCGGGTGTCCAGCGGGTCGATCACCCCGTCGTCCCACAGCCGGGCCGTGGAGTAGTAGGGGTTGCCCTGCCGTTCGTACTGCTCGCGGATCGGCGCCTTGAACTCCTCTTCGGCCTCGGCGCTCCAGGCGTCGCCGAGCTGGTCGCGGCGGATGGTGGCCAGCACCGAGGCCGCCTGCTCGCCGCCCATCACCGAGATCCGCGCGTTCGGCCACATCCACAGAAAACGCGGCGAGAACGCCCGGCCGCACATCGCGTAGTTGCCCGCCCCGAACGAGCCGCCGATCACCACGGTGAACTTGGGCACCCGGGCGCAGGCGACGGCGGTGACCATCTTGGCGCCGTGCTTGGCGATGCCGCCCGCCTCGTACTGGCGGCCCACCATGAACCCGGTGATGTTCTGCAGGAACACCAGCGGGATCTGCCGCTGGTCGCACAGCTGGATGAAGTGGGCGCCCTTGAGGGCCGACTCGGAGAACAGGATGCCGTTGTTGGCCACGATCCCCACCGGGTGGCCGTGGATGCGGGCGAACCCGGTCACCAGCGTGGTGCCGTACTCGGCCTTGAACTCGGCGAAGCGGCTGCCGTCGACGATGCGGGCGATCACCTCGCGCACGTCGTAGGGGGTGCGCGGGTCCGGCGGCACCACCCCGTACAGCTCGGCGGGGTCGGCCCGCGGCTCCTCCACCGGCGTCACCTGCCAGGGCGCCGGCGGCCGCGGCCCCAGCGTGGCGACGATGTCGCGGACGATCGCCAGCGCGTGCTCGTCGTTGTCGGCCAGGTGGTCGGTGACCCCGGAGGTGCGGGCGTGCAGCTCCCCGCCGCCCAGCTCCTCGGCGGTCACCACCTCCCCGGTGGCCGCCTTCACCAGCGGCGGGCCGCCCAGGAAGATGGTGCCCTGGCCGCGCACGATCACCGCCTCGTCGCTCATCGCCGGCACGTACGCCCCGCCGGCGGTGCACGAGCCCAGCACCGCGGCGATCTGCGGGATGCCGCGGGCCGACATGGTGGCCTGGTTGTAGAAGATCCGGCCGAAGTGGTCGCGGTCGGGGAACACCTCGTCCTGGCGGGGCAGGAACGCCCCGCCGGAGTCCACCAGGTAGATGCACGGCAGCCGGTTGTGCAGCGCCACCTCCTGGGCGCGCAGGTGCTTTTTGACCGTCATCGGGTAGTAGGTGCCGCCCTTGACGGTGGCGTCGTTGGCGACGATCACGCACTCGCGCCCGCGGACGCGGCCGATCCCGGTGATGATGCCCGCGCCCGGCGCCTGGTCGTCGTACATGCCGTGCGCCGCCAGCGGGGACAGCTCCAAAAACGGCGAGCCGGGGTCCAGCAGGGCGTTCACCCGGTCGCGGGGCAGCAGTTTGCCGCGCTCGGTGTGCTTTTTGCGGGCGCGTTCGGGGCCGCCGAGCGCGGCGCGCGCCAGATGCTCGCGCAGTTCGGCCGCCAGCGCCCGGTTGCGGGCGGCGTTGCGGGCGAACGACGCGCCGGTGGCGTCCACCCGGCTGCGCAGCACCGTTCCGGTCATGTCCGCCCCCTACGGTTAATGAACGTTAACAACGGCGATGTTAATGAACGTTAACAGCGGTCGTCTAGACTCCCTCCCATGACGGAGGCCACCGGGGCGCCCACCCGCCGCGCCGAGATCCTGCAGGCGGCGGCCGAGCTGTTCGCCCGCCACGGCTACCACGGCGTGTCCATCGGCGAGCTGGGCCGCGCGGTCGGCCTCACCGGGCCCGCCCTGTACCGGCACTTCCGCGGCAAGGACGCGGTGCTGGCGGAGATGCTGTTGGACATCAGCCGCCGCCTGCTGGAGGAGGGGACCCGCCGGGCCGCCCTGCCCGACCCCGCCGCGGCGCTGGACGCGCTGCTGCGCTGGCACATCGACTTCGCCCTGGACAACCCGGCGCTGATCACCGTCCATGAGCGCGAGCTGGACAACGTGCCCGAACCGCAGCGCCACCAGATCCGCCGCCTCCAGCGGGCCTATGTCGAGCAGTGGGTCGGCGTCCTGCGCCGCCTGCACGCGGGCGGCATCGGCGAAGCGCACGCCCGCGCCGCCGTCCATGCCGCCTTCGGCCTGCTCAACTCCACCCCCCACAGCGCGGGCGAACTGGACCGGCAGGCCATGGCCGGGCTGCTGCACGCCATGGCCGCCGCGGCCCTGTCCGGCGCCGCCGGGCGGACCCGCTGACCGTCCCGGCCCCGCCGCAGACGCTCCGCGGCGTCCCTCCGACGGCGCGGAACGCCCGCCAGGTCAGGGGGCGAGGCCGGAGAGGCGGCCACGGCACTCCTGCGCGGGCTGCGCCAGGCCGAGCCGTTCGAACAGATTCAGTGCCTCGGTGCAGTGGCGGCGGGCCACGTCCTTATCGCCGGTGAGCTCGATGGTCATCCCCAGTGCCCGAAGCGCCCGCGCCAGGGCGTGCTTCTTGCCCCGCCGGACGAAGATCTCCCGTGCGCGCTCATTCGCCCGCGCCTCCCGCTCGGCCTCCTGGCGGGCCTGCTCGGCTCACTGCTCGGCGGCCTCCCGTTTCCGCTGCGCCGTCGCCACCCGGGCGGCGGCCTCGGGCCGGGCCTGGGCGACGTGACGCTCCACTCCCGCCACGCCCACCCGTTCGGTGGGCGGGGGAGAGGGCTCAGCCGGTACGGGAGTCCTCGCCGGGGAAGGGGGCATGGCGGGAGCGCCGGTCCCCGGTGAAGCGCACCTCCCAGATGAACAGGCCCATGTCCCGGTGGTCCGCCGAGTCCGGCACCGGCGGGTCGGCCATGGCGCGCACCAGGTAGGAGGCGCCGGGCGCCAGATAGGTGTCGGCGTCCTGCCGTATCAGGTCCGCCGAGCCGCGCAGCCGTGCGATCACCTGCGACCGTCCGGGCGGGTCGCACAGCTCCGGCGGCGCCCCGATCCGCTTCACGCAGCGGGAGGCGAAGTCCGGCGGCACCACCGAGCGCCGCAGGAACACATACGGCGGGAAGTCCAGCAGGATCGGGTGGTGCTGGGGGTTGGTCAGCACGTAGTCGATGAAGGCGTACCCCTTGCCGGGCGGCGGCACCTGCACCCCCGGCAGGGGAGCCGGATCGACGGCGCCGCGCACCGCCGCGACGGTGTAGCGATGGCCCTCGGCGGTGGTCACGGTGACGGGACGCCCCGTGGCGGGGATGGGCACCTCCTGCAGCAGGGAGGAGCCGTGGTCGACGTTGGCCATCGGGCGGCTGGGGCCTTCGACCGAGCGCAGCACCACGATCAGTCCCGCCGCCGTCGCCATTCCCAGCGCCGCGCTGAGGGCCGCGGTCATCCGGCTGATCCGGCGTCTGCGCAGTCCCCGATGGTGGCCGCGACGGCGGGCGGCACGGCCGGGCTGCTGGGGGAGGGGACGGTGATCAGGGCGGGGTCTGAGTGTCATCTGCCTTCTTGGGGTCGGCACGCCCGGATACCGGGCCTGGACGCATGACGGCTCGACGGCACGGCCGGTCATCCCGCTCCCTGACCCGCCGGCCGGTGGGGACAATGTAACGCCGAACGGCGCGATTGTGATCCCCCACACAATCCTTTGTTGTGAAAACGCTGCAAACCAGCCGTCACTTGTCCGCCGCGGTCAATTCTCCGGCCGCTTGCGTTCTCTTGCGGTCGCCCGGCCCCGCCTGAAAATGACTGCCCGAAAAGGGGGGCGCTGTTTTTTGACCATGGTGCTTTCGTTCTGCGCTCGCAGAGAACGGAGGGCCGAAATCGCGCCTGCTTCGGGCGCGTGCCCTTGAACGCCGGGGAGGAGGCCCGACGGCGCCCCTGGTCGCGATGCACCCATCTTGACCTGCAGAGATGGGATGGTGCGGAAGGCGCGGCGGCACCGCCGCCGCATCGGGCCTAGCGGGCGGACATCTCCTCGGCCAAAGCCGCGGCGAAGGCGTCCACGTCCTGCTCGGTGGTGTCGAAGGAGCACATCCAGCGCACCTCGCCGGTGCGCTCGTCCCAGGTGTAGAAGAAGAACCGCTTGCGCAGCCGCTCGGCCACGTCCTTGGGGATGACCGCGAACACCGCATTGGCCTGCACCGGCCGCACGATCCGCACGCCCGGCACGCGGCCGGCCGCCGCGGCCAGCCGGCGGGCCATGGCGTTGGCGTGGGCGGCGTTGCGCAGCCACAGGTCGCCCTCCAGCAGCGCCAGGAACTGCGCGGAGATGAACCGCATCTTGGAGGCCAGCTGCATGGCCGCCTTGCGCAGGAACACCATGCCGCGCACCGCCTCGGGATTGAGCACCACGATCGCCTCGCCGGCCAGCAGCCCGTTCTTGGTGCCGCCGAACGACAGCACGTCCACCCCCGCATCGGTGGTGAGCGCCCGCAGCGGCACTCCCAGCGAGGCGGCGGCATTGGCCAGGCGGGCGCCGTCCATGTGCACCGCCATCCCGCGGGCATGGGCGTGGGCGCAGATCTGTGCGATCTCCTCGGCGGTGTAGCAGGTGCCCAGCTCGGTCGCCTGGGTGAGGGAGACGACCTTGGGCTGGGCGCGGTGCTCATCGCCCCACCCCCAGGCCTGCCGGTCGATCAGCTCGGGGGTCAGCTTGCCGTCCGGGGCGGGCACGGGCAGCAGCTTGAGGCCGGCCACCCGTTCGGGGGCGCCGCACTCGTCGGTGTGGATGTGGGAGCCGTCGGCGCAGATCACCGCCGACCAGCGGTCGGTCATCGCCTGCAACGCCACCACGTTGGCGCCGGTGCCGTTGAAGACCGGGTAGGCCTGGGCCTGCTCGCCGAAGTGGCGGCGGAAGACCTCCTGCATCCGCGCGGTGTAGACGTCGGCGCCGTAGGAGGGCTGGTGCCCCTCGTTGGCGACGGCCAGCGCGGTCAGCACCTCCGGGTGGACGCCGGCGTGGTTGTCGCTGGCGAAACCGCGCTCGGCGGGGTCGTGCGCCCGGGAGATCAAGCCTGCTCCTGTTCGGCCGCCCGGTGCTCGCCGGCCTGCAGCGCGGCGCAGGAGCGCAGCGCGTCCAGGTCCTCGCCCAGCCGGGCCACATCGGCCTGCAGCTCCCGCCATATCGCGGTGCGCTGCTCCAGCCGCCCGGTCCGTTCCCGCAGATCGGCGATGCGCTGCTCGGCGGTCTCCAGCCGGCTGTGCCGGCGGGCGGCCTCCTGGTCGGCGCGCAGCAGCCGGGTGGCCAGGCGGGCCAGGTCCCGTTCGGTCTCGTGGATGCGCTCGTCGATGCCCGGCAGCAGCTGCTCGTTGAGCTGGGCGACGAGCGCCGCCAGCTGCCGGCTCACCGCGCTCAGCGCCGCCGACTGCTCGGCCAGCGCGCGCTCCAGCCGCTCGGCGCGCTCGGACTGCACCGCCAGCGCCGCCCTCAGCCGCACGATCTCGGCGCGTTGCTCCCGGCCGGGCGACAGCAGTTCCTGCCCCTGCCGGGCGAGGGCCGCCAGCAGCCGATCGAACTCGCCGGTCGCGCGCCGGGCCAGGCCGGACAGGGAAAGGGGCATGGGCGCTCCAGGTGTCTCGAGGGTGAACCGAGGGCGACTGGCAGTTTTCCCAACAACCCTAGGCGAACGCTCTTGAGACGGATATGGATGGCAGGCGGTTCCCTGGAACGCGAAAACGTCGTCAGCGGGTTTCCGCGGGATCCCGGTGCGCGGGAGCGGCCTGCCGCGGGTCGCGCGGCGGGCGCCGCCGGTCGGGAGAGCAGACGCACAGTCCGTGCCGGGTGATGAGGTAGGCCCGGTCGGGGGTGTACTCCGCAGGGCTCAGCGCGGGCCGGACGCTCCGGCAGGTCGGGCACAACACCTGGGTATCTCCCCCTTGCAGCGAGGCCACCGGCGAGCGGCCGCGCCCCCGCCGCCACGGACGTCCCCCTCTGCCCGGGACGGTTCCCGAGGCGTCCGTGGCGGCGGGGCGGGACCCGGTGGAAGACGGGTCCCGGCACGGCCTCCCCCCTGGCTCCGTACGGTAAGCGGTGCAACGTTGCATGCACGTTGCACTTCCCTGGTGCTTCTCCGGCTGGATTTCGAGGACGAGTTTCCAGGAACCGGTTGCGTCCAGTAATCGCTTGACTCATGCTCGTGACCGACCATGCCCGGAGCACGATGGGGATCGCCCGCATCGGGCGATGCGCCGGGCGGAGGAGAACCACATGCCCGAACGACCCGTGGTACCGCCGCATGCCTGCCGGGATCCCCGTGAGGTCGCCCGTGCCCTGGCCGGCGCCCACGAGGCCGTCGCCGGCGGAGAGGACGACGGGGAGGACGGGCCCGCCCCGCGGGCGGTGATCGGCGACTCCTGGCGCCGCTCCCGTGCGGCCGGCGTCGACGCCGACATCCCGGCGGCCCCGCTGGTCTTCGACTCCGACGTGCTGGCCGACGCCCGCGCCGCCCACCCCCTGAGCCGGCACCTGCCGATGCTGCGCGGCCTGCTGGACCGGGTCGCCGAGGAGTCGGCCCAGCTGATGGTGATCTCCGACGCCGAGGGGCACGTGCTGTGGAGCCACGGCCCGCCGCGGTTGCGCCGCGCCGCCGCCCGGATCGGCCTGGCCGAAGGGTTCTGCTGGTCGGAGGGGTCGATCGGCACCAACGGCATCGGCATCGCGCTGGCGGAGGGCCGCCCCGAGTACGTGCACTCCGCCGAGCACGTGGCGCGGGTGCTGCACGGCTGGTCGTGCGCGGCGGCCCCGGTGACCGACCCCGACACCGGGCGGGTGGTGGGCTGCATCGACCTCAGCGCCGTCGCCCACGCCCTGCACCCCAGCGCCCTGGCACTGGTCGGCGCGCTGGCCCGGCTCGCCGAGTCCCGGCTGGAGCTGGACATGCAGGTCCGCGACGAGCTGCTGCGCGAGCGTTACCTGCGGCATCTGCGCGGGCCGGGCGGCGGTGTCGCGCTGGTCACCGAGACCGGGCGGGTGCTGGCCGCCGAGGTGGAGGACTGGCGCGGGCTGCGCCTGCCGCTTCCCCAGGACGGGCGGCGGCTGCGGCTGCCGGACGGGTGCCCGGCGGTGGCCGAGGCGCTGGGCGAGGTCTTCCTGCTGCGGGTGCCCCGGCCCGCCCGGCGCGAGGGCGAACGCCCCCTGCTGACCTTGTCGATGCTGGGCGACCCGCCGCACGCCCTGCTGGACGGCCGCCCGCTGCACCTGACCCGCCGGCACGCCGAGATCCTCACCCTGCTGGCGCTGCACCCCCGCGGCCTGGACGCCGACCGGCTGTCGGCGCTGCTGTACGGGGACGAGGGCAACCCGGTGACCGTCCGGGCGGAGATCCACCGGCTGCGCGGCCGGCTCGGCGAGCTGCTGGCGGCCAAGCCTTACCGGCTGGAATGCGAGCTGGACGCCGACTTTCTGACCCTGCGCCGGCTGCTGTCGGCCGGGCGCGGGGAGGACCTGCTGCAGGCGGCCCGGCTGTACCGCGGCGAGCTGCTGCCGTGTTCGGAGTCCCCGGCGCTGCGCGCCGAACGCGCCGAGCTGGCCGCCCGGCTGCGCCGCCAGCTGCTGAGCCGCGGCGGCCCCGACGCCCTGTGGATCTATGCGCAGACCCCCGCCGGCCGGGACGACCTGGAGGTGCAGCAGCGGCTGGCGGCGATCTTGCCGCCCGGCGAGCCCCGCCGCGCGGCGGCGCTCTCCCGCGCCCGCTGGCTGCTGGCCGAGGGCTGAGCGGCCGCCGCTCCGTGAGCGGGCCTTCGCCCAAGCGGGCGTCCCGAACAGCGGAGAGAGCGCCCGCTCCCCTCTGCGGCATCGTCCCCGAACGCGGCGCGCTCGCGTGCGGCCTGCGGAGACGGCGCGTGGAACCGCGTGGAGTAAGGCCTCAGCCCGCCGGGCCGCGGCCCGGCCCGGCGGACGGCCCGGCCAGGTGCGCGGTGTCGCCGTACTCGGCCGGATGCAGCCGTCCGTCCCGGCGGACCCAGCGGCTGAAGGAGCAGTTGGCGACCTGGGTCCGTGCGAGCTCCAGGACCCGCTGCTCGGTCAGCCCCTCGACGATGTAGCGGGTCAGCAGCACCACCACGTCGTGGGCCACCACCAGCACCCGGCCGCCCGCATGGTCGGTGTCGATGTCCCGGTAGGCGCTGCGCAGCCGCAAGACCACGTCCGTCCAGGACTCCCCGCAGGGGGGCCGGTAGTAGAACTCGCCGAGCCGCTCGCGCCGCTCGGCCTCCCGGGGGTGGCGCACCCGCACGCCGTGCGGGGTCAGCCGGTACAGCACGCCCGTCTCCCGGTCCCGCAGCCGCTCGTCCACCAGCAGCGGGAGAGGGGAGTCCATTTCGGCCAGCGCGATGCGCGCGGTCTCCAGCGCCCGCAGGTACGGCGAGGAGACGGCGACGGTGGGCCGCTCGTGGGCGGGCAGCGCCGCCAGCCGGCGGCCGAGTGCGGCGGCCTGCCGCCGCCCCCGCTCGGTCAGCGGCACATCGGCGTCCCGGTCGCAGACGTCGATCTCTTCGGGCGGATCCTGGAGGGCCTGGTGGGCCTGTTGCTGGGCGAGGTTGGCGAGGCTCTCGCCGTGCCGGGTCAAGATGAGCGACTCCAGGTTCCGCACACCGATCATGATTCCATGCGCCGGCCGAGGCGGGCGGTTCTTCCGGGCGGTCCCGCGACCCGGGCCGGGATGCTCTACAGGCGGTAGTAGTCTCAAGGGCCATGACCGAGCCCCTGGGGACCGTGATCGTCGTGGCGGCTCTCGTGGTGGCCGCCTACAGCCTGCTGACCACGGTGCGGAACCGTCCGATGGACCGGCTGCACCTGGCCGGGCTCGCGGTCGTGGAGGCGCTGCTGGTGGTCCAGGCGGTGCTGGGCCTGATCAAGGTGGCCGGCGGCGAGGGCCCCGACGGGAGCGCCACCTTCGTCGGCTACCTGCTGGGCATCCTGCTCATCCCCCCGGCCGGGGCCTTTTGGGGTCTGCTGGAACGCTCCCGCTGGGGTCCGGCCGTCCTGGTGGTCGCCGGCCTGTCGGTCGCAGTGATGATCGCCCGCATGAACCAGATCTGGAACGGAACCGTTGCCTGAACCCGTTACTCCCACCGATCCCGCAGACGCCGCCCCGGCCGCCTCACGCGAGGCCGGGCCGGCCGCCCGCACCGGCGGCGGGCCCGGACGGCTGCTGGTCGCCGTATACGGGGTGTTCGCGCTGGCCGCCGGGGCACGGGCGGGCGTGCAGATCGCCACCCGCTTCGACGAGGCGCCGCTGGCCTACCTGCTGTCGGCGCTGGCCGCGATCGTCTACGTGCTGGCCACCGTGGCGCTGGCGCTGGGCGGCCGCCTGTCGCGGCGGGTCGCGGCGGCCGCCTGCTCGCTGGAACTGGCCGGGGTGCTGGTGATCGGCACCTTCTCCCTGGTGGACGCCGAGTCCTTCCCCGATGAGACGGTGTGGTCGGCCTACGGACGCGGCTATGGGTTCGTGCCGCTGGTGCTGCCGGTGATCGGGCTGGCCTGGCTGTGGCACACCGGGCGGAAAGGGACGCGGACTTCCGCGTGACCACGGCGGGGGTCGGGTTTGCCCGTGGCCGAGCGAAAGTCCGCGGGTCTGTGCGGCCGTCACCGCGGCCCGGATCCGGGCGGGGACGGCGATTCAGTGGCGCGCCGGGACGGAGGGACGGTTCAGGCGGCGTCGGGCACGGAGCCGGGCTGGGAATCGGGCATGGTGCGGCCCCCGATGGGCAGGTTGTAGACCGCCGTGCGCAGGATGTTCTCCACCTGCTTGGGGGACAGCTCGGCGTTGGGGTGCCGGGAGGTCCAGCGCAGCAGCTCCCACGGCCCCAGCACCACGATGCCGTCGGCGACGAAGCGACGGCCGCGGACCCTGCCGCCGTGCACCACCAGCACCGGCTGCACGGGGACGTCGATCCCGAGCCGCTCAGAAAGCACCCGGGAGACCTCGGCGGCGGTTCCGGTGAGCCGCTTGACCATCTGCGAGGGGGTCCGGTCGTCCAGGAACAGCTTCCCGCCGTATTCGCTCAGCACGGTGTCGGGGTGCCAGGCCTGGTTGTCCAGCATCCAGACGCCGTGCGGCCCGATGAGCAGCTGGTCGAGGTTGCCGTGGCCGGGCACCAGGCGCTGGTGCAGCACGCGGTAGCCGCGCCGCTCCAGCGTCCAGCGCAGGATCTTGGCCATGCGCTCCTCGCCGCGCAGGCCCCGCCGCCAGACGCCGGCGGCCCAGTAGGCCCGGTAGAACTGCAAAGCGCGGCCGCCGCCGGCGATGACCCCCAGCACCACACCGAACAGCGGGGAGACGACGTATCCGCCGACGATTAGCGCAACGGCCGCGGTAATGGCGCAGCTGCGCAATCTGGACTTGCGTCCGCGAAGCCACAGCTCCTCGTACACCGCCTGGGGCGAACCGCCGGTGAAGGCCTCTCTACCTCGAGTGTAGATTGAGCTGCCAAACATGTGTTACCTCCGTCACACCAGCGGCTATATAACTATTATCCGGCACGCCCTGGTCATTGTCATAACCCCACCCCCCGGTTACGGAAGTGAGCCGCTAAAGCAAGCGACGCGTAAGATCATCGCCTTGATGGGGGGTATTGCGAATTTTCTTCGGCGAGGGCGCCGGAAGAGCGTGAGAATGCCTTGGATAGACTCGTGAAAGTACAGTAGAAATTGTCCGTGCAAGTTTCACTGCACATTTCATGGAAAGTTTCCCGGCATATTTCATGGTGTGGCGTCGCGGCACCCCCGAGCCCCGCGGCGCCCGCGTCGCGGCGGTTCGGTGTTGACTGAGGACATGCATGACCAGCACGACCGGCTGACGGCCCGGTGGCAGGCGCTGCCCGTCCGCACGGCGATCCCCGCCCTGCGGGCGGCGCTGCACGAGCACGGGACGGCGGTGCTGGTGGCGCCGCCCGGCACCGGCAAGACCACACTGGTGCCGCTCGCCCTGGCCGGGGAGGCGGGCCCGGCCTCCCCGCGGCGGAGCCGGGTGCTGGTCGTCGAGCCGCGCCGGCCCGCGGTGCGGGCGGCGGCCCGCCGCATGGCCTGGATGCTGGGGGAGCAGGTGGGCCGCCGGGTGGGGTTCGCGGTCCGCGGCGAGCACCGGCCGGGCTCGTCGGTGGAGGTGGTGACCACCGGGGTGCTGCTGCGGCGGCTGCAGCGCGACCCCGAGCTGGCCGGCGTCGACGCGGTGCTGCTGGATGAGTGCCATGAGCGTCACCTGGACGCCGACACCGCACTGGCGTTCCTGCTGGATGTGCGCGCGGCGTTGCGGCCCGACCTGCGCCTGGTGGCGGCCTCGGCCACCGCCGAGGCCGAGCCGTGGGCCAGGCTGCTGGGCGGCCCGGTGGTGACGGCCGCCGCCGAACTGCACCCGGTGGAGGTGGTCTGGGCGCCGCCGCCGCGCCCCCTGCCGCCCCCGCACGGCATGCGCGTGGCCGCCCAGCTGCTGGAGCACGTGGCCGCCACGATCCGGCGTGCCCTGGCCGAACGCGACGGCGACCTGTTGTGCTTCCTGCCCGGCGTCGGCGAGATCGCCCGTGTCGCCGCCCTGCTGGAGGACCTTGCGCCACAGGCGGAGCTGCTGACCTTGCACGGCCGGGCGACGGCACGGGACCAGGAGGCGGTGCTGGCCGGCGGGACGCGGCGGCGGGTGGTGCTGGCGACCGCCGTGGCCGAGTCCAGCCTGACCGTGCCGGGCGTGCGGATCGTGGTCGACTCCGGCCTGGCCCGCGAGCCCCGCACCGACCACGCCCGCGGCCTGGGCGCGCTGACCACCGTCCGCGTCTCCAAGGCGGCGGCCGAGCAACGGGCCGGGCGGGCGGGACGGCAGGGACCGGGCGTGGTGTACCGGTGCTGGAGCGCCGCCGAGCACCGGCGGCTGCCCGACCGGCCGCGCCCGGAGATCGAGCTGGCCGACCTGACCGCCTTCGCCCTGCAGATCGCCTGCTGGGGCGACCCGGACGCCACGGGCCTGGCCCTGCCGGACCCGCCGCCGCGGGCCGCGCTGCAGGCCGCCCGCGCCGCCCTGCAGGCGATCGGCGCGCTCGACGCCGATGGGCGGGTCACCGACCGGGGCCGCCGGATGGTGCACGCCGGCGTCCACCCCCGGCTGGCCCGGGCCCTGCTGGACGGCGCGCCCCTGGTGGGACGGCGCGGCGCCGCCGAAGCGGTGGCGCTGCTGTCGGAACCGCCGCCCGCCTGGGCCGGTGACGACCTGGCCGACCTGCTGCGGGCGGCGCGCACCGGCCGGCGGGACGCCGCCTACACCGACCGCTGGCGCCGCGAGACCCGCCGCCTGCTGCGGGTGCTCACCGGGCCCGGCGAGGACACCGGCGGCGCAGACGGGCAAGAGTGCGGGGATGCGGGCACGGACGAGACCGCCCTCGGGACGGTGGTCGCGCTGGCCTTCCCCGAACGGGTGGCCAAGGCCAGGGGAGCGGGCCGCTATGTGATGGCCTCCGGGACCGGGGCCGAGCTCGCCGCCGGCTCCCACCTGGAGAACGCCCGCTGGCTGGCGATCGCCGTCGCCGACCGGCCCCCGGCGGCGGCCTCGGCCCGCATCCGGCTGGCGGCGGCCATCGACGCTGAGGTCGCGGCCGTGGCCGCCGCGCCCCTGCTGACCGAGACCGAGGAGGTCGCCTGGCGGGACGGGGACGTGCGCGCCCGCCGGATCCGCAGGCTCGGCGCCATCGAGCTGGCCGCCGTCCCGCTGGCCGACCCCGACCCCGCCCAGGTGGCCGAGGCGCTGGCCGAGGGCCTGCGGCGGGAGGGCCTCTCACTGCTGAACTGGACTCCCCAGGCGGTGGCGCTGCGCGAGCGGCTGGCCTTCTGCCGCCGCGCCCTGGGCGACCCCTGGCCGGACGTCGGCGACGCCGCCGTGCTGGAGGAGGTGGCCAAGCGGCTGCACGGCCTGCGCCGCCGCGCCGACCTGGCCGGCGTGGACCTGAGCGCCGTGCTGCGCGACATGCTGCCCTGGGAGTGCGCCGCCCGGCTGGAGGAGATGGCGCCCGAGCGCATCACCGTGCCCTCCGGCTCGCGGATCCGCATCGACTACCGCGGCGAGCAGCCCGTCCTGGCGGTCAAGCTGCAGGAGCTGTTCGGCTGGCGGCAGGCGCCCCGCCTGGCCGGCGGCCGGGTGCCGCTGGTGGTGCACCTGCTGTCCCCGGCCGGCCGGCCCGCCGCCGTCACCGGCGACCTGGCCTCGTTCTGGCGGGAGGGCTACCGGGCGGTCCGGGCCGAGCTGCGCGGGCGCTACCCCCGCCACCCCTGGCCGGAGGACCCCGCCACCGCCGAGCCCACCCGCCATGCCAAGCCCCGCCGCTGACGCGGCGCCCGCTCAGGACGCCGGGGGCTGCCCGTAGAGGCGTTCCACGTGCAGGCGGACCACCAGGCGGCGCTCGGCGACCATGGCCCGGCGGTAGTCGTCCCAGTCGGGATGCTCGCCCCGGATGGCCCGGTACAGGTCGATCAGCTCCGCCACCGTGGCGTCCTGCGGGTCGGCGGCCACCGGTGACAGCTCCGCGGTGCCCTCGGCCACCGCCCACGACCAGCCGTCCGCGGCGCTCACATGCAGACTGGCCCGCGGATCGCGGGCCAGGTTGCGGGTCTTGGCCCGGTCCGCGGTGACCGAGATGCGGATCAGCTCCCGGCCCGGGTCGTAGTGGTAGACGACGGTGGACAGCTGGGGGCGCCCGTTGCGCCTGATCGTGGCGAGCACTCCCAGCTCGCGCTCGGACAGCAGCGCGCGCAGCGCGGCGGTGTCGGTCATGGCCGGCCTCCCGGAAGAGTCGGTGGTGCGGCTGATGCCGTCACCAAACGCCAACCCGCGAGCCCTCGCCGGCCTTCCCGGTCACCGCACCGCCGGGGGAGGGGCCGACGTCGGCAGGGCCTGCAGTTCCCCCAGGTCGGCGAAGGCGGCCGGGTCGCCGACATGGATGTGGCCGCGGTAGTCGGTGCCTTTGGCGGTGATGCGCACGGCCCGGAAGTCACGCGGTTCCAGGCGGGTGAACCCGCTGCGCACCACGTCCTCATACAGCGAGGCCGACACCGCGTACGCCAGGTCCCGGTCGGGGTCGTCGTGCAGCAGCCGCCGCAGCGGGGCGGCGTCCAGCAGCCGCTGCACCACCACCGGGGCGTCGCCGGCGGGACCGAACGGGCCGGCGGTCAGCGTGCCGTGGTGCACCGCCAGCCGCACCCGCAGCCGCGGCCGTCCGGACCGCTCGCGGTTGAGCGCCCGCAATCCGGCCGCCAGCAGCAGCGGGAAGTCCCCCACCACCGCGGCCAGGTCGGTGCCGCCGGGCAGCAGGGCCAGCTCGCCGTCCCCGCCGACCTGCTTGCCCCAGGTGCTCCGGTTCAGCCCGGCGCCGGCCGCCGCCTCATCCAGCAGGTCCGACAGGTCCTGCTGGGCGAGCAGCTGCTCACGGGCGTCGCGCTTGCTGTAGCCCTGGATGTCGACGGCCACCAGCAGCCGGTAGACCAGCAGATCGCCTTGCTCCGCCCGTTCCATGAGCCGCTTTCCGGTCGGGTTCTCAGCCAGGTTGTCAGCCAGCGTGTTCATGTGTGGCCCTCTTTCGATCGCGTCGGCGAATCCGGGCGCGCCGCCCGTGTTCCGCTCCAGGAGCCAAGGAGTGCCGGCGGATCCGTTTTCCGGAAGGGCCGCCCACCTTCCTTTCCCGGTGAGAGAGCTGATGCCGATTGGACGCAGGAGCAGTGCCGAGGATCCCGGGGTTAGGTCGGTATAGCGAACCAGTTAGCAGGTTTTAGGGGACTAAGTCCCGTCTGATCCCTTCCGTAGGGAAGGGCCGGTGTTCTGTGAGCCCTCCCGCAGGCCCTCGCCCGGCGCTGAACCCTTCTGCGGCCCGTCCGCGTACCTCCTGCCGACATGGGCGGCACGGCAGGAGGGTGACGTCATGGCGATCCGAGAAGGGGATACGGCCCCGGGAAGCGCGCCGTGGCCCCTGCTCCCACAGGAGGGGAGAGCGCAGGGGGCGGGACGGCGGCTGCTCGACCGGGGCCGACGGAAGCCGGCGGCCGCCGCTGGGGCGACGCCCGCCGCGCCGCCGTCCCGGGGCATTCGATGGCGGGAAGGTGCAGACATGCAACGGCGAGGGTGGTAACAATGGCGGTGGGAACACCGGCGGCGGCTCCAGCGGGTATGCCGAAGGCCTCGAGCGCAGTGGCTCTGGCGAATGAGGCCGGTCTCGCCTTGACGGCACCGACAACGGCCCCGTCCCGCACCGGAGACCCACTCATGGCGCAACGAACCCCCGCGATCTCCTCGTCCGCCTCCTCCTCCAAGACCTCCGCACGGCCGCCGCGCGCCCGCGAGCGCGCCTCCGGCGGCCGCTGGAGCTGGTTCCGCGGCCCCCGCTCCGCGGCCGCGGTGGACGACCAGGTGATCGTGACCGAGCTGTACCGGGTGTACGGGCGGCCGCTGCTGTCGCTGGTGCTGCGGCTGACCGGCGGCGACCGGCACTGGGCCGAGGACGTGGTGCAGGAGACCATGATCCGCGCCTGGCGCAGCGCCCACCGGCTCGACGCCGAGGCCGCCTCGCTGCTGCCGTGGCTGGCCACCGTGGCCCGCCGGATCGTCATCGACGACCAGCGCCGCAAGAACGCCCGCCCCCAGGAGGCCGGGGAGGGACCACTGGAGAACCTGCACGCCCCCGACGGGTTGGAGGACCTGCTGCGTTCGGTAGTCGTCTCCGAGGCGCTGCGGTCGCTGTCCCCGGCGCACCGGGAGATCCTCAACGAGACGTTCTTTCGCGACCGGACGGTCAACGAGGCCGCCAAGGCGCTGGGCATCCCCGTGGGCACGGTCAAGTCCCGGGTCTACTACGCCCTGCGGGCGCTGCGGGTCGCCCTGGAGGAAAGAGGGGCGGCCCTGTGAGCCGGATCCGGCACACCGACGTCGGCGCCTACGCGCTGGGCCTGCTGGAGGAGCCGGACCGCCGCGCCTTCCAGGCGCACCTGGCCACCTGCGCCCGCTGCCATGCGGAACTGGCGGAGCTGCGCGGCGTCGCCGAGGCGCTGGACGGGGTGCCGCTGCTGGAGACCCTGCCGCAGACCCCCGCCACCGATGCGGCGATCGTCACCGACCTGGTGCGGCGCCGGGCCGAGCTGGCGCGGCGGCAACGCCGCTTGCGCGCGCTGCTCGGCGCCGCCGCGGGCATCGTCCTGCTGGCGGGCGGGGTCGGCACGGGCGTGGCCCTGGGCGGCGGCCCGACGGCCGAACGTCCCGGGAGCGCACAGGTGCCGGTGGCGGCGGCGCCCCCGCCGGCGGCCGACGGCGCCCAGGCGCTGCTGGCCGGGGAACGGCGCAAGGAGGCCACCGACTCCGGCAGTGGGGTCAAGGCGGTGGTCGCCTGGGAGCCCCGCCAGTGGGGGGCGCGGGTCGCGCTGCGGCTGGGCGGGGTCCGCGGGCCGCTGCGGTGCGAGCTGCTGGCGGTCGGCTCAGGAGGGCGGGCCGAGGTGGCCGTCGGCTGGTCCGTGCCGCCCAAGGGGTACGGGGTGCCCGGCTCCCCGGAGCCGCTGACGGTCCAGGGCGGGGTGGCCATGCGCCCCGCCGAGATCGAGCGCTTTGAGGTCCGCACCGACGACGGCCGCACGCTGCTGACCGTCCCGCTCCGCGATTAATAATCTACATTGTAAAGGCGTTGGGCGGTCGGGGGCGCCCGACGCCGCCTTCCGCCGCGCGGCGCCGAGGCAAGTAGCCTGTGCCGGTGCGAACCGAACGCGATGGCAGGACCGGGCCCGCCCTTGCGCTGCCGGCGCTGCACGAGGTGTACCGGGCATACGTGCGGGCGGCCGATGAACTGCCCGGCCTGCCCGATCCGCTGCGCGCCGAGCTGTGGACCTCGGCCCAGCTGGGCGCGCTGGAGGCGGCCGCTCCGCACCGGGCCGGGCACCGGATGGCCATGGGGGATCTGATCGTCGAACTGCACCGGGCCGCCACCGCCGGGACGCGGGCGTTCCTGCGGGCGATCGCCGCGATCGGCCCGCAGTGGGCGCGCCGCGCGGCCGGCCGGGCCGCCGCGACCCTGCCGGGCCTGCCGCTTCCGCCGTGGGCCGAGGCGCTCGGCAAGGTCGCCCCGGGGCCCATCTGGCTCATCCAGGAAGGCCCGCTGGACGGCGATCGCCTGGTGTGCGAGTTCCGCTACGACCCGGAACGCTCCGGCCCCCACCACGCCCTGGCCGTGCGGCTGCAGCAGGGCGAGCCGAGCGAGATCGTCGTGATCGGGGACGTGCCGGGCCTGCTGGCCGAGGCCCGCAAGGCGGCGCAGGCCGAGCTGTGCCTCCTGCAGCCGCTCACCCGGCAGGCGGCGGCCGCGCGGCTGACCGCGGCCCTGGAGGAGGAGCGGCGCCCGCCCGGCGACTGCTATCCGGCGCTGGCCCTGGCCCGCCACCGCGCCCGGTTGCTGTGAAAAACGGGTGGGGCGCGAAGGCACCCCGCAGTTCCTTCGCGCCCCACGATCAGGGGACCGGGCATCACCGGTCCGGTCCGTACACCTCCCACAGTTCGCCGGCGAAGAAACGGCCGAAGCGGACCAGCGCGGCCAGCCCGCCGGGGCCGCTGGTGCGGAAGGTGGTCAGCTGCTCGGCGAAGTCGGCCGGCCGGATGCGCAGCACGCCCGCGCCCACCACAGGAGCCGTCTCCTCCTGCCCTTCGTCCACATGCCCTTGCAGGATCCGCGCATACAGGGTGGAGGTGTCGGCCCAGATCCGGGTGGGCGGGCCCGGCCGGACGTCCTTCCAGCCCACCAGGGTCAGCGGACGGTCCCGGTCGTCGGTGAAGTGCAGCCGGTAGCGCATCGTCCGCCGGTCCGGGTCGCCGGTGGCCAGGAACAGGTTGAAATGCCCGCGCGTCACCGGCCGGCGGCCGCCCAGCGCCGGGGATTCGATCCAGCCCGTCGCCTCGGCCAGATGCTCCGGCTCGGCCAGGAACCGGTCCACGTCGGCGGCGGTGATGGTCAGCCGGAAGGCCAGCGGCCGGCGGCCGTCCCCCCGCTCGCCGGCGCGCGGGTCGGCCGTCCCCGGCGTCCAGGACCCTTTCATCTCCTCGGTGAACGACAGGGACGTGGCGCCCGCCCGCGGCGGCCCGGCGGGTGACCCGGCGCCCGTCGAGCCGGTCGCGGCCCCCGTCGCGACCGGCCCGGCCCCCGTTTCGAGCAGCCGGGTGCACATCCGGTCGGCCAACGCCGCGATGGTCAGCGCGGGATTGGCGCCCACCGGCCCGGGCAGTGCGGCGCCGTCGGCGATGTACAGGCCCGGATGCCCGAACACCTGCCCGTACGGGTCGCACACCCCCTCGCCCGGGTGCCGTCCCATCGGCGCGCCGCCCAGCGGGTGGACGGTGATGACCCGCTTGCGGAACCAGATGGGGTTGTCGGCGTAGTCGGCGCCCAGCACGTCGGCGATCCGCTGCATGATCTTGCGGAGCCGCTCGAAGTGCACCTCGCTGGTCTTGGCGGTCCAGGTGGCCTCCAGCCGGTCGCCGCGCAGCCGCAGCACTCCGTCCGGGGTGTCGCGGCCCATGCCCAGCAGCGGCAGCGAGCTGATCGACAGCGCCCCGTCCCCGATCAGCTCGCTCAGCTCGGCCGACAGGTTGGTGTCGGGAGCACCCGAGAAGAAGTCGACGAACCGCTCCCACAGGAAGCGCACCGCGCGGGCGATCTGGTCGCCGAAGTCGGCGCCCTCGACCATCCAGTTGACGAAGTCGGGGTAGCCGCCGTCCTCGATGTAGGCGCCGCGCAGGCCGCGGGCGGCCGGATCGCCGTCGGCCTCGTCGGGCAGCCGGATCGCGCTGGTGATCACCGTGCCGCGGCTGGCGTCCAGCAGCCGCACCCGGTCGCGGTCCTTGGCGCGGGTCAGGAAGGTCAGCAGGTCGCCGTTGCCGCAGAACCGGGTGCCCAGCGCCGGGCTCAGCCCCGGCAGATTCTCCCGCGAGCGCAGCAGCAGGTAGGTGGTGCCGTAGGTGCCGGCGGCCAGGATCAGGCGGTCGCAGCCGATGGTGTGGGGCTTGGTGCGGCGGGCCTTGACGGCGGGGTCGTGGCGGACGTAGTCGACCTCATAGCCGCCGCCCGGCCGCGGTCGGATCGCGGTGACCTCGCAGCAGGTGCGCAGGTCGGCCCCGTGGTGGCGGGCCGCCGACAGGTAGGTGAAGTCCAGGCTGTTCTTGGCGCCGTCGTTGCAGCCGATGTCGCACTCGGCGCACAGCCGGCAGGTGCGGCGCGGCGCCCCGTGCAGGTTGCCGTACTCCGGTTCGACGATCGGCAGCCCGATGCCCGGCTCGGCGCCGGGGGAGGGGGCGAAGCTGACCGCCAGCGGCGGCAGGAACCAGTCCAGCCCCAGCTCGGCCGCGGCGTCCTGCATGGCGTGGGTCTTGGGGGTGTCGGCGTAGGCCGGGTGGTGGAGCGGGTAGGGGGTGGCCCCCAGCATCCGCTCGACCGCGTCGTAGTGGGGGTCCAGCTCGGCCCGGGAGACCGGCCAGGGCTCATAGCCGCCGCCTGGGGTGCGGCGCTCGTGGATGAACCAGCGTTCGTCCTTGCGCAGCAGCACGTTGGCGTAGATCAGGGAGCCGCCGCCCAGCCCGCTGGAGACCACCGAGTCGCAGCCGGCGAAGCTCCACACGTCGTACATGCCGTACAGGCCCTCGCGCGGGTCCCAGAAGGCCCGGCTCATCTCGGCGGGGGAACGGGGGAAGCTGCCGGGCGGGAACGGCTGGCCCCGCTCCAGCAGCACCACCGACCGGCCCGCCTCGGCCAGCCGGTAGGCGGCCACCGATCCGCCGAAGCCGGAGCCGACGACCACGGCGTCGACGTGCTCGCTCACCTTCACCTCGGTCGCCATCGTCAGGCCGCCTTCCGCTTGAGGAAGTCGGCGATCTTGGGGAAGACGTCGACGTGGGCGTTCTTGCCCAAGAACGGGTCCATGTGGCCGTAGCCGGGCAGCATGTCCAGCTCGTGCAGGCCCGGGGCGGCATCGTCCAGCACGGAGTGGCAGACGATGTTGGAGTCGGCGAAGACCTTGTTGCGGTCGCCGGTCAGCAGCAGCACCGGGGTGCGGACATCGGCGGCGTAGGCCAGGTAGTCGTCCGGCAGGACGGCCATGCTCCGGTCGCTTCGGTCGTATTTGACCGCCCTGCCGGCCTTCACCATCTTGTGGACGTGCCGGTAGTAGTGCACGCCGACGCCCCCGCAAAGGTCGGCGATGCGACGGTGGGTGGCATCGTCCAGGTTGTGGTGCCCATAGAGCGCCGGTTTGCCGCTGCCCCACATGAAGCTGAGCATGTGGCAGGGGCGCACGTCGCACTCGTTGTGGAACAGCGACGTCACCCGCGACAGCATCCAGCCCCGGGTCAGCACCGGCGCGTCGCCGAACCGGGGGTCCAGGAAGGACAGGCCCAGCACGTACTCGGACAGGGCCGGTCCGTAGGCCAGCTTGTAGCGGGACCACCGCGGCACCCGCGGGGTCAGCGCCACGCTGTTGCAGACCACGCTGGCGATGTCGTTCACGACGCCCCCGTACAGGCTCATCATGAACGTCACCGACCCCAGGCAGTGCGCGATCACGTGCACCCGCCGGTCGCCGATGTGCCGGCGCAGCTCGGCCATCGCGGCCGGGTGGTCGTAGCGGGCGCAGTGGTCCAGGGTGAACCGGTGAGTCTCCAGGTTGTAGGTGAACCGGTTGCTCATCCGGAAGTCGAGCGCCCACACGTCGGTGAAGCCCTCATCCAGCAGGTGGGTCACCAGGTTGCGGTGCTCGGGCATGATGAACATGTCGCTGGAGAGGGTCAGCCCGTGGATCACCAGCACGACGTCGTCGCAGTCGGCTCGGTGGAAACGGGTCAGGCTCAGGCCCAGCCCGTCCTCGGTCGTGAAGGGGTGCACGGAGATGTGCGCGTCCTTCACGCCCGCGTATGTGAAACGCGGGATGGGGCTGTTCATGGGCATCCTCCAGGGGGCGTGCCCGGCGGGGTGTGAGACCGGGCGACGGATCGACTATCTCGTCCCGGGCGTGCGTGCCGCATCGTGGCAAACCCTGACTTGTCCGGGCGGATGCCACGGATACGTACGCCGCCCTTCCCGTAGGCACGGGGGATCAGGGTAGGGCTTTGGGAACCGCGGCTTTGGGACCTCGGCGAAAGCCGGGGTCACTCGGAGGTGAAGCCCTCCAATTTGCTGAGGGCGCTGACCATGGCGACCCGGGAGCCGACGCCGAGCTTGGCGAAGATGTTCGACAGGTGGGTCTCCACGGTGCGGATGCTCAAAAACAGCCGCTCGGCGATCTGCTGGTTGGTGCAGCCCTCCATCACCAGGCGGGCCACCTCCAGCTCCCGCGGGGACAGCCCGCCGGGACCGCTGCCGCGCCCGCCGCCGGAGGGCACCCGTATCCCGCTCCGCCGCTGCTCGCGCAGGGCCAGGGCGTGCAGCGGGCGGGCGCCGGCGCGGCGGAAGATCTCGGCGGCGGCGCGCAGCTGCTCCCGGGCCTTGGCGCGGTCGCCGGCGTCGGCGTGGGCGGTGCCGGCGCGCAGGCGGGCGCGTCCGGCGTCCAGCAGGTGCCCGGCGTCCTGCAGCACCTCGGCGGCCCGGTGGGCGTGCTCGGCGGCGGCGGCCGGGTCGGTGGGGCGCAGCGCGTGCGCGCGGGCCAGGTCGGCCAGCGCCAGGTTGGTCTCCAGTTGCGGGTGGGCGGTCTGGGCGGTCAGCTCGGCCCAGCGGGCGGCCTCGGCGGCCGCGCCTTGGGCGGCGGCCAGGTCGGCCAGCGTCTCGCAGGCCCGCAGCCGGGTGCTCTGGTCGAGGGCGGCGGTGTCCTCGCTGTCGGTGCACACCTCGCGCAGCAGCTCGGCGCCGGCGGCGGTGTCCCCGCGGGACACCAGGGCCATGGCCTGGGCGTAGCGGGCCTGCCGGCTCCACCATTCGCTGCTGGTGCCGCTGACGCGCACCGCCTCCCGCCCCCAGGCCAGAGCCTCCTCCTCGTCCCCGGTCCAGGCGGCGATCAGGCAGCGCTGGGTGAGGGCGAAGACCGTCAGCTGGTCGGAGCGCAGCATGTCGGCGACGGCGGCGGCCTCCTCGGCGGCGGTGGCGGCCTCGGCCAGCCGGCCCACCATGGTGTAGGCGCGGGCCTGCCCGGCCAGCGCGGTGGGCACGATGTAGCTCTGCCCGGTGGAGCGCGCCACCTTCAGGACCCGGTCGAAGCGGGCCAGCGCGTCGCGGTGGCGGCCGATGAACAGCTCCGTCCAGCACAGCCAGGTGACGGCGTCCAGCCATTCGGCCAGGTGCTCATCGGGGGCGGCGGCGGTGACGCGGTCGGCGTGCGCGATGTGGCGCAGGGCGTCGTCGATGAGGTCGCCCGCGTAGGCGGGCATCGGGCGCAGCGCCGCCACCGCCACCGTCAAACTGGGCTCCCAGTCCTCGGCGGTGTCGGGCACCAGGTCCAGCACGGCCTGGGCGGCGCGGAAGTCGCCGCGCATCAGGCTCTCGGCCACCAGGCGCAGCCGCAGCATCACCGCCGGGGCCGAGCGGGGGTCGGGCATGGCACGCAGCTCGGCCAGCAGGATGCCGCGGGCCTCCTGGGGGCGGCCCAGCAGCCGCTCCATCATGGCGCACAGCCGGGTGGCGCGGGCCCGCAGCGGCAGCGCGTCGGGCGGCAGCAGCTGCAGCACCTGGCGGGCGGTCTGCCGGCCCTCGGCCAGCTGGCCGCTGACGGCCTGCATCTTGGCCAGCTCGCCGAGCAGCATCAGGCGCCGCTCGTCGCTGTCGGGCATCAGTTTCAAGGCGGCCTTGAGCCAGTGCGCGGCGGTGCCGGGCGCGTGCGGGGCCACCGTGCGGGCGGCCTCGATCAAGGTGGCGATGGCCTCGGGGTCGCCGAAGCGGCCCGAGCGTTCCACGTGGCGGGCCCGCACCGTCGCCGGCACGCCCAGGCGGGCCAGGTGGTCGGCGACGCGGGCGTGCACGCCCACCCGCCAGCCGGCCGCCGCCGACTCGTAGGTGGCGTGCCGCACCAGCGGGTGGCGGAAGCGGAACCGGCCGCCGGGGGCCGGGCGCACCACGTCGCGGGCGGCCAGCTCGTCCACCGCCCGCAGGGCGGTGCTCTCGGGCACCTCGGCGGCGGCCGCCGCCAGCGCCGGTTCGAACTCGTCGGCGGCCACCGCCGCCGCCTGCGCCACCAGCAGCGCCTGCGCCGGCAGCCCGCTCAGCTCGGCCTGCAGCGCCGCCTGCACCGTCGGCGGCAGCTCGCCGGAGGCCGGCAGCGCCCCGTCGGGGGCGTGGGCGCCGACCGTCTCGGCGGGGCCGCCGTCCATGCGGGCCAGCGCCTCCAGGTAGAAGGGGTTGCCGCCGCTGGCGGCATACAGCGCCGCCCGCCGGGCGGCGCTGACGTGCGGTCCGAGGAACTCGGCGGCCTCCGCCTCGCTCAGCGGCCCCACCGGGACGCGCACCCCGTGCCCGGCGGCGGTCTCCACCAGCGTGGCCAGCCGGGGCGCGGCCTGGGCGGGCCGGTAGGCCACCGCCACCAGCACCCGCGCCCGCGGCGGGTGGCGCACCAGGTGGTCCAGCAGCTCGATGGAGGCGTCGTCGGCCCAGTGCACATCGTCGAGGATCACCACCAGCCCACCGGGGCCGGCCAGCTCCTCCAGCAGCCGCCGTATCGTCCGGTGCAGCCGGTAGCGGGCCAGGCCGGTCAGGTCGGCCAGGTCCGCCTCGCCCGCCGGGGACGTCGCCAGGGACATCGCCGGGAACACCGTCCCCAGCAGCCGCATCGCCCCCGCGCCGAGGTCGGGCCGGTGCTCTTCCAGATGGTCGTCCAGGGCGTCGATGACCGCCCCGAACGGCATGTCCTGTTCGAACTCGGCCGCCCGGCCGGCCAGCGCGGGCAGCTTGCGGGCCCGTGCCGCCTCCGCCAGTTCCATCAGCAGCCGGGTCTTGCCGGCCCCCGGTTCGCCTTCCATGGCCACGAACCGGAACGCGCCGCCTGCCGTGGCGTCCAGCGCCTGATCGAGGGTACGCAGAATGTCACGCCGTCCCACCAGCGGCGTGAGCCCGGAAGGGCCGGAATGTCGGCCCTGATTCCGGTTCGCACGACCTCTCACTGTCCACACCCCAATGCGACAGGCGGTCGATACGCCATGATTATGCGTCGGCCCGCAACCCGTGAGGATTTGATCGTCACATTACCGATGGACGGGCCACCGCACCGTTCACTCGCCGCCAACGGTAGATCGCTGGGGGTGCGCGACTTGTGTCACACGACACGGCCTCCCGCCGGTTCGGGTGCGACCAGGAAGACCTCCAGGACGCGGGGGCCGTGCACGCCCTCGACCCGGTTCAGCTCGATGTCGCTGGTGGCCGACGGCCCGGAGACGAACGTCAGGGGCCGGGCCGGGTCCAGCCGCTCCAGCGCCTCGGGGACGTCGGCGACGACCTGATCGGCGGTGACCACGATCAGGTGGCGGTCGGGGACGAGGCTGAGGGCGCGCCGCCCCTGCCGCGGCCCGTGGTCCAGCACGATCGTGCCGGTCTCGGCGATGGCCACCGCGCAGCCGGTGAGGACGCCGTCCAGGGCGTCCAGCTCCGCTGTGTCCGGGTCGGGGACCAGGCGGCCGGAGGGGATGGCGCCGAGCCACGCCGCGGGCAGGTCGGCGGGGATCGCGTAGCGGGAGCCGGTCAGCGCCGCATCGAGCGCCCCGGGCAGGTCGGCCGCCGTAACGCGGTGGACGGTGGCCCGGTAGTGGGCGACGCGTTCGGCGAACAGCTCCAGCACCCCTTCGTCGTGGTGCCGGCGCAGGTAGGGACGCTCGATGCCGGCGTAGTCCCGCTCGGCCGGCACCTTGCGCGCCCCGAGGGCTCGTTCGATCCTGCCGAGGATCTCGGCGCGTGCATCGCCTGCCGGCCCGGTCATCGGGAGCCTCCGCCGGTGCGCTTCCACCAGGCGCGGAACGACTCGGCGGGGGGAGCCGGCGCGTCCCGGGCCTCGGTCCAGGCCCGCAGCGGGCCGGGCAGGCGGCGGATCCGGCCGCGCCGCGCCAGCAGGCGGCCGGCGGACGCGGCGCGCTGGGCCAGGGCCAGGCGGCGGGGGGAGCGCAGCGTCCACGCCGCGGCCGTCATCGCGGCGTCGGCCAGCCGGTGGCGGGGCCCCTCCGCCACGGCCTTGGCGCGCAGGTGGACCAGCACCTCGGGAATGTCGATCGCCACCGGGCAGACCTCCAGGCACGCCCCGCACAAAGAAGAGGCGTACGGCAGGGAGGCGTCCACCGGTGAGCCGATCCCGCGGATCTGCGGGGACAGGATCGCCCCGATCGGCCCCGGGTAGGGGGAGCCGTAGGCGTGGCCGCCGGCGCGGGCGTAGACCGGGCACACGTTCAGGCAGGCCGAGCAGCGGATGCAGCGCAGCGCCTGGCGTCCGACCGGGTCGGCCAGCGTGGCGGTGCGGCCGTTGTCCAGCAGCACCAGGTGGAACTCGCGCGGCCCGTCGCCGGGGGTGACGCCGGTCCAGGTGCTGGTGTAGGGGTTCATCCGCTCGGCGGTGGAGGAGCGGGGCAGCAGCTGCAGGAACACCTCCAGATCCCGCCAGGTCGGCAGTACCTTCTCGATGCCCATCACCGAGATCAGCGTCTGCGGCAGCGTCAGGCACATCCGGCCGTTGCCTTCTGACTCCAGCACCACCAGCGTCCCGGTCTCGGCGATGGCGAAGTTGACGCCGCTGACGGCGACCTTGGCCGACAGGAACTTGGCGCGCAGGTGCCGGCGGGCGGCCTCGGCCAGCTCGGCGGGGTCGTCGGACAGGCCGGCGGGCGCGTCCGGCATGCGGCGGCGGAAGATGTCGCGGATCTCGCCGCGGTTGCGGTGGATGGCCGGGACCAGGATGTGGGAGGGACGGTCCTCGCCCAGCTGCACGATCAGCTCGGCCAGGTCGGTCTCATGGGCGGCGATGCCCGCCTCGGCCAGGGCCTCGTTCAGCCCGATCTCCTGGGTGGCCATCGACTTGACCTTGACGACCTCGGTGTGCCCGGTGGCGCGCACCAGCTCGGTGACGATCCGGTTGGCCTCGGCGGCGTCGCGGGCCCAGTGCACCCTGCCGCCGGCCGCGGTGACCCGCTCCTCCAGCATCCGCAGGTAGTGGTCCAGGTGGCGCAGGGTGTGGTCCTTGATGCGCCGGGCGGTCTCGCGCAGCTCTGCCCAGTCGGCCAGCTCGGCGACGGCGGCCTGGCGGCGCCGGCGGATGGTGCCGGTGGCGTGGGCGAGGTTGCCGCGCAGCCGGGCGTCGGCGACGGCGTCTTCGGCGGCCTTGGGGAAGGACGGCATGCCCAGGTAGGTCGGCATGCTCCCGGGCGGCCTGCTCATGAGGGCTCCTCTGGTGCGGAGGCGAGGATCTCGGCCAGGTGGACGGTTCGTATCGGCGGGCCGGTGCGCGTCAGCGTCCCGCCGATGTGCATCAGGCAGGAGTTGTCGAGCGCGCACACCACCTCCGCGCCGCAGGCGCGGACGGCGGCGGCCTTGTCGGCGCCCATGGCCGCCGACACCGCGGCGTTCTTCAGCGCGAAGGTCCCGCCGAAGCCGCAGCACTCGGCGGCGTTCTCCGGTTCGACCAGTTCCAGGTCGCGCACCGCGCGCAGCAGCCGAAGCGGACGGTCGCCGACCTTCAGCATGCGCAGCGAGTGGCAGGTGGGGTGGTAGGCCACCCGGTGCGGGAAACGCGCGCCCACGTCGGTGACGCCGAGCACGTCCACCAGGAATTCGGTCAGCTCATAGACCTTGGGGACGGCGGGGGCGTCCGTGGCGAGCAGCCGGGGATGCCAGTCGCGCACCATCGCCGCGCACGAGGCCGACGGCGTCACCACCGCCTCATGGCCGACGAAGGCGTCGGCGAAGCCGCGCGCCAGGGCCGCGGCCTGCTCGCGGTAGCCGGTGTTGAGGTGCATCTGGCCGCAGCAGGTCTGGGCGGCCGGGAAGTCCACCCGGCAGCCCAGTCGTCGCAGCAGCCGCACGACCGCCTTGCCGGTGCCGGGGAACAGCGTGTCGTTGAGGCAGGTGACGAACAGCGCGATCCGCATGCGGCTCATCTTCCCGGACGTGCGGCGGGCGCGCGCCGGCCGATGTGTTACGCGAATGTTTCGTCGCGGTCACATGCACTTGTTGCATCGGAACGCCGCCCCCGGGAACCCTATGGACGTATAAGGTCTAGAGACATACCTTCTAGCACCTGGGACGACCATGAGCATGGGACCTTTTCCGGCGGCCGCTCCGCCCGCGCCACGGCCCGGCGGGGCGCACGGCGGGAAGGGCCCGGCTGGGGAAGGTTCACAGTGAGCGCGACGCACCCCATATCGGCGCCCGCCGCGAAACTGACGCGCAGCCAGACCGCCGCACGGGCGGCCTACGTCCTGGCCGGCAACGACCGAGGGCGGCTGACGGTCGCCGCGCCTCACCTGTACCCCCACATGTGGAGCTGGGACGCCGCGTTCATCGCCATGGGCCTGGCCCGGGTGTCCACCCGGCGCGCGCTGACCGAGCTGGAGACGCTGCTGTCGGCGCAGTGGCGCACCGGCATGGTGCCGCACATCGTCTTCACCGACGATGAGACCGGCTATGAGCCCGGCCCGCGGCGCTGGGCCTGCCGGGAGGTCTGCCCGGACGCCCCCGGGCACGTGGCCACCAGCGGGCTGATCCAGCCCCCGGTGCACGGCGTGGCGGTCCGCCGCATCCTGGACGCCGCCCGCATCGCCGCGGCCGGCGAGCGCCAGGAGGTCGTCGAGCGGATCAGGGCGATGTGGCCGGCGCTGCTGGCCTGGCACCGCTACCTGGCCACCCGCCGCGACCCCGAGGAGCGCGGGCTGGTGACCATCTACCACGGCTGGGAGAGCGGGCTGGACAACTCCCCCCGCTGGGACGCCCCGTACGCGGCGGTGATCCCGGCGCCGGGGTTCGTCCCGTTCCGCCGGGCCGACCTGCACGCCCTCAGCGCCCTGGGCGGGGCCGCCGCGCAGCGCCCCTCCGACGCCGACTACACCAAGTACCAGTGGCTGGTGGAGGAGCTGCGCCGGGCGCGCTATGACGACGAGCGGGCGCACCGCACGCTGAGCTTCCGCATGGGCGATGTGCTGACCAGCGCGCTGTTCGTGGCCGCCAACGAGGAGCTGGCCACCGTCGCCGACGAGCTGGGCCTGCCCGGGGCCGATGAGCTGATCGGGTATGCCGACCGGTTCCGCCGCGGCGTGCTGGGGACCTGCGACGAGAGCGGGTTCGCCGCCGATGTGGACCTGCGCGACGGGACGGTGGTGCGCACGCCGACCATCGCCGGGTTCGCCCCGCTGGTGTCCGGCGGGCTGGATGCGGCCCGCCGGCGCGCCCTGGTGGAGAGGCTGATGTCGGCCGACTGGTGCGGGCACCCGGGCTTCGTGCACGCCCTGCCGCCCAGCACCAGCCCCGCCTCCCCGGACTTCGACCCGGTGCGCTACTGGCGGGGCCCGCAGTGGCCGCCGATGACCTGGCTGCTGATCTGGGGCTTGGAACGCTCCGGTGAGCAGGAGGCCGCGCACATGCTCCGCGAGGCCGCCATCGACCAGCTCGCCGACGGCCTGTTCGCCGAGTACTACCACCCCTTCACCGGCGAGCCGCTGGGCGCCCGCGCCCAGTCGTGGACCGCGGCCGTCGCCTTGGACCTGCTGGCCACCTGAGGCGGCCGGGCACCCGGTCAGGGCCTGCGGCGCAGTTCGTCTTCGATCGGCGACGGCCGTGCGGGACGCTCGTGCTCGGCCAGCCCCGGCTTGGCGCGGCGGCGCTGGGCGGTGCGCTCGGTCTCCGAGCGTCCCGGGGCCGGGTCCAGCGGCACCGACCGCAGCACCTCCCGCAGGCTGGCGTACTCGCCCCGGGGCAGCGCCGACAGCGCCTGGTCGGCGTCGCGTCCCACGCCCCGCCGCCGGGCGTGCTCGACGATCTGCTCCTTGGCCGCCGGGAAGTCCAGGTCGTTCAGCGCGCTTTTGATACCGCCGGTGTCGTGCAGCTTCATGGGTCCCCCTCTTTTTTGGCCGACCGTGCCCGGATCGGCGCCGTTCACACGGGACCTTGTGCGGCGGCGGTTCCGTTCGCCCGGTGCGGCTCGCCCGCCGTGGGCGGCCGCGGGCCCGGCGTGCTGGAGGAGGCCCGCGCAGGAGGGACGCTCAGCGCCCGTCGAGGAGGAAGCGCCCGGGGTCCGGGTCGGCCAGGCCCAGCGCCACGGCCTCCGGCGGCGGGATCTCGCCGGGCTTGCCGGTCACCGCCTTGACCAGCGCGTCCATGCGGCCCCACGCCCACGGCGGGCAGCCGGCCTCCAGCCAGTCGACCGTTCCGGTCGCCGGGTTCAGCCGGCCCCGGGCGATCAGCCCGTGGTACAGGTAGCCGAGCTTGGCCACGCCGACCGTGACCCGGTGCACCAGCCCTACCGCATCGATCGGCGCCTCCAGCAGCGCCTCTCCCAGATGCCGCATCGCCCGCAGCCGGTCGTCGCAGACCCCGCAGGCTCCCACCCGGCGGCGATCGTCGTGATCGACGACCACCGTCCACGAAAACAGCGAAGGGCGCTGGAAAGTCTGCCGGCCCAGGGTGATCATCCCCCTTTGGTCGGTCTACGGTAGGTCTAAGGTAGACCTACCAAGAAACGGCCGTCCACGGAATCGCGCAACTTCTCCGAAACTGCGGTATTCGGGACAGCCGGGATTGATCAATGGTCGGGTTATGGTTGTTGTAAAGAGCCCTGCCCCGCCATGCCCGAGCTTGGGAGGTCACGTCCCAATGCCGAGACCACCCGCCAAGGCGCAGGCGATCGCCAGCGTGCTGGCCGCCCGGATCATCGAGGGCGAACTGGAGCCCGGCTCCTGGCTGCCGTCCGAACGCGAACTGGCCGGGGAGTTCGCCGCCGACCGCTCCACGGTGCGCCGGGCCGTGCGCATGCTGGCCGACCAAGGCCTGGCGGTGGTGCACCCGGGGACCGGCACCCAGGTCCGCCCCACCGGGCCGGTGCGGCGCACGGCCAGCGACATCACCCGCCAGGTGGGCCGCTGGCGGGGTTTTCACGTCTCGGCCAGCAACGAGGGCCGCGAGCCGTTCACCCACACCACCGTCGAGGAGGTCACCGCCGACGCCACCTTGGCGCGGTGGCTGGCCGTCCCGGTCGGCACCCCTTTGCTGCAGCGCGCCCGCGTGCAGGGCACGGTGGGGGAGCCGCCGGTGCAGACCGCCACCACCTGGGTGATCATGGACGTGGTGGAGCGGCTCCCGGTGCTGCGCCGGGTGGACACCGGACCGGGCGGGCTGTACTCCCGGCTGGAGGAACTCGGCTACCGGCTGCTGTTCGAGGAGACCGTCACCTGCCGGCTGCCGCGTCCCGACGAGTGCGAGGTGCTGCAGATCTCCGCCGATCAGCCGGTGCTGACGCTGTGGCGGCGCGGCTACGACGCCGACGGCCGCATCGTGGAGGTCACCCACCGGGTGGTGGTGGGCGACCGGCACGAACTCGTCTACCGCTATGGATCGGGAGGGTGACATGGCTCGGGACGGCGGGCAGGTCATCAGGCGGCTGGATTCCCGGGTCGTGTACCGAAATCCGTGGATGACGGTGCGCGAGGACCGTATCGAACGCCCCGACGGTTCGTCCGGAATATACGGTGTAGTAGAAAAGCCCGATTTCGCGCTGGTGATCCCGGCGGAAAAGGGCGGATTCCACATGGTGGAGGAATACCGTTACCCGATCGGGCGGCGCACCTGGAACTTTCCCCAGGGCAGCCTTCCCGGCGGCGTGGACTGCGACCCGGAGCTGCTGGCCCGCACCGAGCTGGCCGAGGAGACCGGGCTGCGCGCCGGGCGGCTGGAACACCTGGGCTTTTTGCACTGCTCGCACGGCACCAGCGGCCAGGGCTTCAACGTCTTCTTGGCCACCGACCTGGTGCCCGGCCCGCACGCCCGCGAGCACGAGGAACAGGACATGCGGCAGCGGTGGTTCTCCCGCGAGGAGTTCTGGGAGCTGGTGGACGCCGGCCGCATCACCGACGACTCCACCGTCGCCGCCTACGCCCTGCTGCTCAGGCACGAGGGCGCGTTCGGCTAGCCCGCCCCCCGGCCCCGGTCAGGGCAGCGGAGTGTTCAGCGCCAGCAGCCCCGCCCCGGCCCCGCTCAGCACGATCTCCGTCGGCGCGCAGTTGCGCAGCTGGGGGAAGGCGGTGCGGTAGCGGGCCAGCGGGACGCCCAGCAGCGTGCACAGCACCAGCCGCAGCAGCGTGTTGTGCGCCACCACCAGCACCCGGCCGCCGGGATGGCGCTCGGCGATGCGGTGCAGCGCGGCCACGCCCCGCCGGGCGGCCCGCCGCGGGTCCTCCGCGCCCGGGAACGCCCCGGCCACCGGGTCGGCGCGGAAGGCGGCGACCTGCTCGGGCGGCAGCTCCGCCAGGGTGCGGCCCTCGGCGGCGCCGAAGCAGACCTCGCTGAGATCGGCCTCCACGCTGACCGGCAGGCCCAACGCCCGCGCGGCGGGCTCGGCGGTGGCCCGCGCCCGGCGCAGCGGCGAGGCCCACACCGCCTCCAGACCGGCCCCGCCCGCCCAGGCCGCCAGCCGCCGGGCCTGATCGCGGCCCCGCTGGGTCAGCTCCACGTCGCTGGTCCCCGCATAGCGGTTCTCGGCGTGCCAGACCGTCTCACCGTGCCGGACCAGGAACAAGGTCGTGCTCACTGCTCGTCTTCCCCGTAGCCTTCCCCGTCGTGCCCCGCCCGTGGCTGCGCGCCGCCGTCCGGTCGCTCGTGCTCGCGGCGACCGGGGACCACCGGGCCGAGCGTGGGCGGGGAGCCTGCCGAGGCGGCGCGTGACCTGCACCAGTATGTGCCGTCGTCGAGCGTTGCGAGGGAAGATCGGCGGATCTGCGGCCGGTGCCCGGCGTGCGCGCGGCACCGGGCCTCACGCCGGCCGGCCGGGGGCGGGGGAGGGACGCGGGAACAGCGTCAGGAAGCGTTCGACCAGTCCGCGGTCCCCGGCGAGCCGCACCCGGCCCGCCGTGAGCGCGGCGCCGAGCGGGCGGCCCAGGAACGTCAGGGACCTGAGGGTGGCCGCATCGGTCTCCAGGACGGCGGCGGGGGCGGCGGGGGCGCCGCGGCTGATGGCGATGCGCCCTTGGCCGATCTCGACCCCGAACTCCTCCCCGCCCAGCCGCAGGGCGAGCACGGCGTTCAGGTCGCCGGCGGCGCGGGCGTCGAACACCGTCCGCAGGGCGATGAGCAGCGCGTCGGTGCTCAGCTCGCCGTCGGTGGTCAGCGGGGCGCGGCCGCCCCAGCGGGCCAGGGCCAGCAGCACCGGCTCCAGGTCGCGGCCCCAGTCGGTCAGCTCATAGACCCAGGCGCCGGCGGGCGGGCCGAGCCGGCGCCGCCGCACCACGCCCTTGTCGGTCAGCTCGCGCAGCCGGTGCGACAAGACGTTCTGGCTGGCGCCGGGCAGCCCCCGGTGCAGGTCGGAAAAACGCTTGGGGCCCAGCAGCAGCTCGCGCACCACCAGCAGCGCCCAGCGTTCCCCGACCACATCGAGGGCGCGGGCGATCCCGCACGGGTCGCCGTAGCTGCGGTTCACCGGCATGCCGCCTCACTTTGCTTGTTTTTCAGGAGTAGTCACTCCTAGTTTAGGAGTATGACTGTGAAGGCGATGCCGCCGCAGGGCAAGGCGCGGCCGCCGGAGACGGCGCGGATCACGGTCCGTCCCTCCGGGCGGGAATCCGGGCCTCCAGGACTGCCCGCCGGAGGCGGCCGGCCGGGCGGGAGGGCTGATCCGTGGCCTGCTACGTGCTGATCCCCGGTGCGGGGGGCCGATCCTGGTACTGGCACCGCGTCGTTCCCATGCTGCGGGCGCTGGGGCATGACGTGGTCGCCCCCGACCTGCCCGCCCGGGACGACTCCGCCGGGCTCGCCGAGTACACCGACGTCGTGGTGGAGGCCGTCGGCGACCGGCGGGACCTGATCGTGGTGGCCCACTCGATGGGCGGGTTCATCGCCCCCCTGGTCTGCACGCGGGTGCCCGTCGAGCTGATGGTGCTGGTGGCCGCCATGGTCCCCAGGGCGGGGGAGTCCGGCGGCCAGTGGTGGGCCCGCACCGGGCAGGAGCGCGCCATGCGGGAACTGGCCGAACGCCAAGGCCGCGTCCTCGGTGAGGAACTCGATCCGATGGATGTGTTCTTCCACGACGTGCCGCCGCAGGTGGCGGCCGAGGCGATGAAGGACGGTCTTGAGCAGTCCGCGACGCCGTTCCGGGAGCCCTGGCCCCTGGCGGCCTGGCCCCAGGTGCCCACCCGGTTCCTGCTGTGCCGCGACGACCGGCTTTTCCCGGCCGGCTTCCAGCGCAGGGTCGTCCGGGAGCGGCTGGGGATCGTCCCCGATGAGATGCCCGGCGGGCACATGCCCGCGCTGGCCCGTCCCGAGGAACTGGTGCGGCGGCTGGAGGCCTACCGCGCCGCATTGCCCGCCCGGCCCGGGCCCGCCTGACGGCCCGGGCGGAAAAACAGTTGCCCTCAACTTTGTTTGAGGTTTTACCGTCCAGGGCATGAGCGACGACATGCCCTCCCGGGCGGGGCGGCGGGAGTGGGCCGGTCTGGCCGTGCTGGTCCTGCCCACCCTGCTGATCAGCATCGACGTCAGCGTGCTGCATCTGGCCCAACCCGGGCTCAGCGCCGACCTGCGCCCCAGCAGTACGCAACTGCTGTGGATCAACGACGTCTACGGCTTCCTGATCGCCGGCTTCCTGATCACCATGGGGGCGCTGGGCGACCGGATCGGCCGCCGCCGGCTGCTGCTGATCGGCGGTGCCGCCTTCGGGCCGGCCTCGGCGCTGGCCGCCTACGCCCCCAACGCCGAACTGCTGATCGTGGCCCGGGCGGCGCTGGGCGTGGCCGGCGCCACGCTGATGCCCTCCACGCTGTCGCTGATCCGCAACATGTTCCGCGACCCGGCCCAGCGCACCCGCGCCATCAGCCTGTGGATGACGGGCTTCAGCGGCGGCATGGTGATCGGCCCGGTGGTCGGCGGGGTGCTGCTGGAGTACTTCTGGTGGGGCTCGGTCTTCCTGCTCGGCGTGCCGGTGATGGCGCTGCTGACACTGCTGGGGCCGCTGCTGCTGCCGGAGTCGCGCGACCCCGCCCCCGGACGCGTCGACCCGCCCAGCGTGCTGCTGTCGCTGACCGGAGTCATCGCGCTGGTCTACGGGCTCAAGGAGATCGCGGCCTACGGCCTCAGCCCGGCGCCGGCGGCGATCATGGCGGTGGGAGCGGTGCTGACGTGGGCGTTCGTGCGCCGGCAGCGCCGCCTCGAGGACCCGATGCTGGACCTTGGGCTGCTGGGCCGGCGCCGCTTCGGCGGCTCGCTGGGCCTGCTGACGCTGGTCATGCTGATCGGGCCCGGCCTTTCCCTGCTGACCGCCCAGTACCTGCAGCTGGTGCTGGGACTGAGCCCGCTGCAGGCGGGGCTGTGGACGCTGCCGCCGTCGATCGCGGTCATCGCCGGCTTCATGGCGGCGCCCCTGCTGGCCCGCCGCATCCGCCCCGGCCTGCTGATCGCGGCCGGGCTGGCGGTGAGCGCGCTGGGGCTGGCCCTGCTGACCGGCACCGGCACCCAGCGCGGCCTGATGCTGCTGGTGACCGGGATGACCCTGTTCGACCTGGGCTTTTCCCCGCTGGCGGTGCTGGGCACCGACATGATCGTCACCGCGGCGCCGCCGGAGCGGGCGGGCGCGGCCTCGGCGCTGTCGGAGACCTCCCAGGAATTCGGCGGCGCGCTCGGGCTGGCGGTCTTCGGCGGCATCGCCACCGTCGTCTACCGGCTGCGCATCGACCCGCCCGGCGGCGTCCCCGATCAGGCCGCCGACCAGGCCGCCGAGACACTGGGCGGCGCCACCGCGGTCGCCGGCGGCCTGGACGGCGATCTGGCGGCGGCCCTGCTGGAGGGCGCCCGCGCCGCCTTCACCGACGGCCTGCACGCCGCCGCCGCGGCGGCCGCGGTGCTGACCGCCGGCGCCGCCGCGCTGGCCGTGATCCTGCTGCGCCACGTGCCCCCGACCTCCGCTGTGCCGTCCCCGGACGAACCCGCGCAGGAGGCGCCGGCTCCCACGGCCGGGCTCACCGGCTAGAGCACGCGACGCGACCCATGGCCGGGAGCGGGGGCGCCGTCCCCGCTCCCGGCCATGGGACGTCCCGGCTCGAAAGCCACCGGGTCCTCCCCATGCACCCTCTCTGCTGCCGTTCGGGCAGAATGCCGGGCGGTGAACCTTTCCGTTACGCCGTCTTCGCAGTTCACAGGCGGACGTCACGGCGCCGGGGCGCCGCTGCGGCTCCCGTCCCCCCAGGCGCAGGGCCGCGGGCGGAAAGGCTCGGACGCAACGAGTCGGGAGGAAACCGTGGAGCTGTTCGACCTGTCCGGCAAGGTCGCCGTCGTCACCGGCGGGACCCGGGGCATCGGGCTGATGATGGCGCGCGGCCTGCTGCAGGCCGGGGCGCGCGTGCACATCAGCTCCCGCAAAGCCGACGCCTGCGCCCGGGCCGCTGAGGAGCTGTCGCAATACGGCCAGGTCAACGCCATCCCCGCCGACCTGTCCACCGAAGAGGAGTGCCTTCGGCTGGCCCGGGAGGTCGGCGAGGCCGAGCAGGCCGTGCACATCCTGATCAACAACGCCGGCGCCACCTGGGGCGCGCCGCTGGAGGAGTTCCCGGCCTTCGCCTGGGACAAGGTGCTCAACCTCAACCTCAAGGCGCCGTTCTTCCTCACCCGCGCCTTCCTGCCCATGCTGGAGGCCGCCGCCACCGCCGACGACCCGGCCCGCGTCATCAACGTCGGCAGCATCGACGGGCTGCACGTCCCCCTGCTGCCCACCTACTCCTACTCGGCCAGCAAGGCCGGGCTGCACCACATGACCCGGGTGCTGGCCCGCGAACTGGGGCCCCGCGGCATCACCGTCAACGCCGTGGCGCCCGGCCCGTTCGAGTCCAAGATGATGGCCGCCACGCTGGAGGCCTTCGGCAAGGAGATCGCCGCGGCGGCCCCGCTGCGGCGCATCGGGCGCCCCGACGACATGGCCGGGGTGGCGATCTACCTGTCCAGCCGGGCCGGCGCCTACGTCACCGGCGCGGTCATCCCCGTGGACGGCGGGCTCGGCACCACGGTCTGACCCGCCCGTTGATCGCCGGGGAGCGATCGAAATGTCGCTCGGGTGCGTTGATTGAGACCGGCGGGCGAAACTTCCCACCCGCGATCGTCCGATAGCGTCGACGATATGCGACTCGGCGTATTGGACGTGGGCTCGAACACGGTGCATCTGCTCGTGGTGGACGCGCACCGGGGCGCCCGGCCGTTGCCGGCCTACTCCCACAAGGAGGAGATGCAGCTGGCCGCCTACATCAGCGGCGGCCGGGTCACCGAGGAGGGCGAGCGGCGGCTGCTGGCCTTCGTCCGGGACGCCCTGCGGATCGCCGAGGACAAGGGCGTGCAGGAGCTGCTGGCCTTCGCCACCTCCGCGGTGCGCGAGGCCGACAACGGCGAAGAGGTGCTGGCCCGCATCAACGCCGAGACCGGCGTGGGAGTGCGGGTGCTGTCCGGCGAGGAGGAGGCCCGCCTGACCTTCCTGGCGGTCCGCCGCTGGTACGGCTGGTCGTCGGGGCGGCTGCTGGTGGTCGACATCGGCGGCGGCTCGCTGGAGATCGCCTCCGGCATCGACGAGGCCCCCGACGTGGCGATCTCGCTGCCGCTGGGGGCCGGCCGGCTGACCCGCGACATGCTCGGCGGCGACCCGCCGCGCCCGGGCCGGCTGCGCGAGCTGCGCCGCTACGTACGGGCCGAGATCGCCAGCCGGGTCGGCGAGGTGGCCCGCTATGGGCCGCCCGACCACGCGGTGGCCACCTCCAAGACCTTCCGGCAGCTGGCCCGCATCGCCGGGGCCGCCCCCTCGGCCGAAGGCCCCCTGGTCAAGCGGGTGCTGCGGCATGAGGACCTGATCCAGTGGAGCGAGAAGCTGGCGCGGATGACCTCCCGGGAACGCGCCGCGCTGCCCGGCGTCTCCGCGAACCGCGCCCCGCAGCTGCCCGCCGGGGCGGTGGTGGCGGACGCGGCCATGGACCTGTTCGGGCTGCCCGAACTGGAGATCTGCCCGTGGGCGCTGCGGGAGGGCGTGATCTTGCGCCGTCTGGACGCCATCACCGGCGACTCCGCTTGAAGATCCCGGCGAACCAAGGACGCGGCGGGCACATCTACCGATCAGACGACATTTCCGCTGTCATGTCAGATGAGGCTTGAAGCGATCTGAGCAGACGGCCGCGGCCGCCGGGCCCGCCCGTGCCGCGGGCCGGGTGATGGACGCGCGGGCTCTTGCGGGCCCGCAGGAGAGTGGAGCGACCTTGGACAGCCGGCACGGCAGAGCACGGGCGGCGGGTTCTCTGGGCCCCGGCGATCCGCGGCGGATCGGGGAGTACCCGCTGGAGGCCAAGCTCGGCGAGGGCGGCATGGGCGCGGTCTACCTGGGCCGCGGCCGGGACGGGCGGCCGGTGGCGGTGAAGGTGGTGCGTGCCGAGCTGGCCGGCGACCCGGCGTTCGCGGCCCGCTTCCGCGACGAGGTGGCCAACGCGCAGAAGGTCGCCTCCTTCTGCACCGCCCAGGTGCTCGGCCACGGCGCGGAGGGCGGGCGTCCCTACCTGGTCACCGAGTACATCGAAGGCCCCTCCCTGCAGGAGCACGTGGCCGAGCACGGCGCGCTGTCGCCCGGCCTGCTCAACGGTGTCGCGGTGGGCGTGGCCGCCGCGCTGGTGGCCATCCACTCCGCCGGGCTGGTGCACCGCGACCTCAAGCCCGGCAACGTGCTGCTGTCCATCTCCGGCCCCCGGGTGATCGACTTCGGCATCGCCCGGGCGCTGGATGCGGCCACCGGCCACACCCGGACCGGGCAGGTGGTCGGCAGCCCCGGCTGGATCGCCCCCGAGCAGATCCTCAACAAGCCCGTCACGGCGGCGGCCGACGTGTTCGCCTGGGGCTGCCTGGTGGCCTTCGCCGGCAGCGCCTATCACCCGTTCGGGGTGGGCGACTTCCAGCTCATGGCGGCCCGGGTGGTGCACGCCGAACCCGAGATCGGCCCGCTGCCCGAGCCGCTGGCGACCCTGGTGCGCCGGGCGCTGCAGAAAGACCCCGCGCTGCGCCCCACCGCGCGGGAGCTGCTGCTGTCCCTGACCGGAGGCGGCGGCGAGGCCGCCGCGACCACCGCGCTGAACCGGACGTGGACCGGGGGCCTGGCCGCGCCGGACGCACCCGCCGCGACCGTGGGCCCGCCGGCTCCTGGAAGCGGCCCCGCCCGTCCTGCCGAGCCGCCCGCACCGGTGGGCGCCCTCGCGCCCGCTGCGGGAACACAGCCGGCCCCTTCCGCCCCGGGGGAGCCGACGGCGGCCGTCCCCGAACCGCCGGCCGGGCCCGGCGGGAAGGGACGGCGCCGGCTGCGCAAGGGACTGCTGGCGGCCGTCGCCGGTGTCGTGGCCGTCGCCGCGGGCGCGGCCGTCGTGCTGCAGTCCTTGGGCGATGACCGGGGCCGGGGTGCCGCCGCCTCCGGCCCGCCGGCGGATGTGATGCTGGTCCGCATCGACCGGGCGGGCGGCTGGCCCCGGGAGTGCCACGCCGCCGTGGGGCTGCTGACCCCCGGCGCGCGGGCCGCCCGGCCGCTGCTGGAGGGAGAGGGCTGTGACGTCCTGCCGCAGTGGTCGCCGCGGCGGGACCGGATCGCCTTCACCCGCTGGAGCGGCGGCGCGACCTCGGAGGTGTGGGTGGTGAACCCCGACGGCGGCGGGGCCGAACGCAAAGCGGACGGCATCAACGGCCGCAGCCGGGTCGCCTGGTCGCCCGACGGCGCCTCCCTGGCGGCCATGACCAGGACCGGCGGGCGGGCGCAGCTGAGCGTGATCGACTTGAGCGACGGGAGCGTCGAGCAGCTCACCGACGACCGCAGCGTCAAAGACGACCCCACCTGGTCCCGGGACGGCAAGCTCGCCTTCTGGAGCAGACGGGACGGCTCCCAGCAGCTGTACTGGCTGGATCCGGCCGACCCGCAGCGCCGCTGGCGGCAGGTCACCACCCGCCGGGTCGCCCCCCACGGCGCCAACGACCCCATCTGGTCCCCCGACGGCCGGTGGCTGGCCTTCACCGTGATGAACGAAGCGGGCCACGGCCACGACATCGCGGTGATCCGCGCCGACGGCACCGGTTACCGCAGGCTCACCACCGGCCCCGCCCACGACATGGACCCCAGCTGGTCACCGGACGGCAAATGGCTGGCCTTCGTGCGCGGCCCGGTGGCCACCCCCCAGATCTGGGCCATGCCCGTGGACGCCGGCCAGGCACGGGCCCGTCCGGTCGGCCCGCTCGCCGTCGGCCACCCGGACTGGTCGTGACCTTGCGGGCTCAGCGCGGGGTGAGCTCCACCCAGATCTGGTCGGCCTGGCCGAGCAGGCGGCCGTCTTCGCCGTACAGCGCGGTGGCGGTGAAGAACTTGCGGCCCTCGCGGCGCAGCAGACGGCCCATGGCCACGCAGCGTTCACCGGCGGCGGGCAGGCCGGTGACCCGGGCGGTCATCGTGCCCAGCAGGGCGGGCCGCGCCATCAGGTCGGTGGTCCAGCCGCCGGGGCAGTCCAGCGCCGCCCACACCAGTTCGGGGCCGAACGGCAGCGACTCGTCGGGGATCCACGCCGCGGCCACCGTGTCCTCGGCGACCGGCCCGGGGGCCAGGCGCAGCCCGTCCGGCCTGCGGGGGCCGCAGGCGAAGCACATCCCGTAGGGGGTGTCGTTGCCCGCCCCGCGGTATCCGTCCGCGGCCGCCAGCGCTTTTTCATACGGCACCGCCGGGATCGGCGGGGTCTCGATGCGGCCGGGCCGCGCCTCGGCCACCGGCTGCTCGCCGTGATACAGCCGCAGCCATTCGCCGTCGCCGCGGACGCGCAGCGGCGTCTCCAGCGGCGGAGGGCTGCGCAGGATCACCGTGACGCCCTCGCCCACCGCCTGCGGTCCCCATCCGGCGGCCAGCCGGCCCGCCACATAACCGCCGTGGCCGGAGTCCGGCGGCCCGTTGAACCGGCGCGGGATGATCAGCTCCTCCATCGCCCTCAGCCTAGCCGCCCCATTTACCCAGGCAGGAAGCGGGGATGGCGGTGGAAGGCGGATCAGTCGCGTCCGCGGGGAAGCACGGCGACCGGGCAGGGGGAGGCGCGCAGCACCTTCAGGGCCATCTCGCCCAGGAAGACGCGGTGCACCGCGGAGTCCTCGCTGCTCGCGCAGATCAGCAGCTCGCCCTCCGCCCAGTCGGTGCGGGCCATCGCAGCGGCCACATCGTCGGCCTCGGCCAGCTCGGTCTGCACCGCGGCCGGCTCCAGGCCCCCCGCCTCGGCCGCCAGCGGGACGGCCAGGGCCAGGTCGTCGCGCAGCTGCCCGGGGTCGGCATCCCCCAGCGACAAGGTGAGCAGCCGCAGCGGGATCTGCAGCCGTGCGGCGGCCACGGCGGCCCGCTGGACCGCCTCATCGCACTGCGGGCGGCGCACGTAGGCGACGGTGAGCCGCTGCGGGCGCTCGGCCGGGGAGTAGCCGGCCGGGACGAGCAGCACCGCCTCGGAGGATGCGTGCAGCAGATGGTCGGCGGCGCTGCCGATGCCGATGTGACCGTGGGCGCCGCCGGCGGCCGAGCCGATGACGATCAGGTCGGCGCCGACCTTGCCGGCCAGCACCGACAGGCCGCGTCCCACGCCCCGGCTCTCCTGCACCGCATAGTCGGCCGGTTCCTCTCCCAGCAGGGCGGCGGCCTGTTCCAGCGTCGCGCCGGCCTCGGCGGCCGCCCCCGCCCGGCCGGGCGGGTACACCACGGCGACGGTCAGCCGCCCGCCGGTCAGCGCCGCGATGGCCCGGGCGTACTCCAGCGCCTCGCGTCCCCCGGGGTCGGGGGAGTAGCCGACCAGGACATGCGCTCCGATCACGCAGGGAGCATGCCCGGACTGGACGCGCTCACGCACCCGTCCCCGCGAGCGGCCCGTCCCGCCCGGCGGCCGGCGGAACCCGGATGTCCGGTGAACCTTTGCAACACGCCCTTTTCGCAGCTCGGGACGGGGCGTCGCCGCCGGGGAGGAGGCCGTGACCTGCGGTGGCACGGCACCGTGCGCCATCGGGGCTCCCGTCTCAGCCGCCGGAGAGCACGTGTTGAAAAAAGTTCAGCGGCATACGGCGCTTTTTCAGAGCCGTGACGTCCCGGTCAAGACGTAATGCCAGAGGAGTGAAGCGGTAATATTACTCAGATGAGCATAAATGGCTGAACTTGCTCGCTTGTGCGTGGCCGGCTGTTTACCATGTGCTGCAGGCGTGGTCGCCCTCCGCCGCACCGCCGTCAGCCGAAGGGCTCATCGATGGTCATGGCCAACTCCCCGCAGGTACCGGTCGAGACCGTCAACTTCCACCTCTGGCAGCCGTGCAACATGAGCTGCCTGTTTTGTTTCGCGACCTTCCGCGATGTGCGGCGGACGGTGCTGCCGCAGGGGCACCTGGACCGCCGGGACGCCGAGCGGGTGGTGCGGCTGCTGGCCGAGGCGGGATTTTCGAAGATCACCTTCGCCGGGGGAGAGCCGCTGCTGTGCCCCTGGCTGCCCGACCTGGTCGAGCTGGCCTGCGATCTGGGGGTGACCACGGCGCTGGTCACCAACGGCAGCCTGCTGGATGAGGCGATGCTGGACCGGCTGGCCGGGACGCTGGAGTGGATCACCGTCAGCATCGACAGCCTGCGCCCCCGGACGCTGCGGTCGCTGGGGCGCGCCACGGCGGGCCGGGTGATGGACGAGGCCGGCTATCTGGCGCTGTGCCGCCGGATCCGGCAGCGGGGATTCCGGCTGAAGGTGAACACGGTGGTGACCTCCCGCAATTGGCGGGAGGATCTGAGCGGCTTCATCGTCGCCGCGGGCCCGGAACGCTGGAAGGTCTTCCAAGTGCTTCCGGTGGAGGGCCAGAACTCGCGTAAGGTGGACCCGCTGCTGATAACCCCCGAACAGTTCGAATCCTTCATTTCCCGCCATCTCCATGTGGAGCTGGCGGGAATTGCGCTGATCCCCGAGGACAACGACGCCATGACCGGCAGTTACGCGATGGTCGACCCGGCCGGGCGGTTCTTTGACGCGGTGGAGCCGGGCGGGTACCGCTACAGCGAGCCGATCCTGCGGGTCGGCGTGCACCGCGCCCTCTCCCAGGTCACCGTGAGCCGGGCCAAGTTCCTGGCCCGCGGCGGCCTGTACGAGGCGAACCTCCGCCGGCGGCCCTCACCGGGGCGGCGGTACGCGGCGGCCGCCTCCCGGGCGGTGCGATGATCGACCTTCGCAAGCCCCAGGGGCGCCCGCAGCAGCGTCCGGACGTCGATACGGCCCGCGTCGACCTGCTGCTGCTGGACGCCTCCGGGGAGCACCTGGCGGTCCACGACGAGCAGGGCCGGCTGACCTGCCCGAGCCTGATCCTCGACCGGCCGGGCGGCCCCCACCACCGCGGCGAACTCGGCGCGCTGGTCCGTGAGCTGGCCCGGCGGCAGCTGGACCTGGACATCACCTACATCGGGCTGCTGGCCGCCGACGAGAGCGGCACCGCGGTGCGCCTGGTCGTCACCGCCGTGCTGCGGACGGTGCCGGACGGCTCCCGCCTGCGCCTGCTGCCGGTCGGTGAGGCCCGCGCCCGCCGCCGCGACCTGCAGCACGGCGAGCACCTGGAGACCGCCCGGCACTGGCATGAGGCCGTCCGCTGCGCCCCCGACCTGGGCCGCCGGATCGAGCGCTCGATGCGCACCGCGGTGGCCTTCCTGGCCCGGCACCGCGCCGAGGAGGCCGGCCACTGGGGCTGGGAGCAGTATCTGGGCACCGACACCCTGGGCACCCTGTCCACCGCCAACGGCGTCCTGACCTGCCTGCACGCCCGCGCCGGCGGCGAACTGGCGGAACGGGCGCTGCAGACCCTGCGCGCCCTGCAGAACGACGACGGCGGCTGGCAGATCCGGCGGGCGCTGATCGGCTCCGACAGCGACACCTCCATCACCGAGAGCACCTGCGCCTGCCTGTGGGCCTTCCACGAGGCCGGCCACCGGCCGGAAAGCGAGGAGGCGGTCCGGCGCGGGCTGGCCTGGCTGCGGGAGCGGCAGCGCCCCGACGGCGGCTGGGCCTCGGCCGACGTGCCCGGCCAGCAGTCGCTGGTCTTCGCCACCGCCTCGGCGGTGCGCATCCTCGCCCTGTACGGGGAGCGGGACGCCGTCGCCCGCGGCGTGCAGTGGCTGCGCGACGCCCAGTGCCCGGACGGCGGCTGGGGCGCCACCGCGCCCGCCGCCGATGAGACCGTCTCCTCCTCGCCCGCCTATGCCGCCGCCGCGCTGCTGGCGCTGCGCCAGGCGGGCGTGCCGGTCACCGACCATGTGATCACCACCGGCTGTGAGTACCTGCTGGGCGCCTTCAGCCCCGACCGGCCCGAACCGTGGGAGTCCACCTCCTTCACCTCGCTGGTGGACTCCCGGCGCTTCGCCCGCATGGACTTCCGGCACTTCGCCACCCCCTGGGTGCTGGCCGCCCTCTGCGAGTGCGGCTATGACCTCAGCCACCCGGTGGTGCTGACCGGCACGCTGCAGCTGCTGCGGCTGGAACGGCCCGGCGGCGGCTGGCGCTCCACGCTGACCGCCCCCGACATCACCCCCATCTGGGCGGTGCACGGCGCGGTCTACGCGCTGCGGACCGTCCTGGACTCCGGCGCCCGGAACCTGGCCCCCCTGGTCCTGTCCGCCCACCGCGACGCCGAACTGCGCACGCTGTCCTGGCTGTCGGGCGGGATGATCGGCCGCCGCGCGGCGGCCGAACGCCCCGGGCACGTGTGGCGCCGCAGGCTGACGACGGTGTGGCTGGCGCTGCTGACCGTCACCGTGGCGCTGCTGGTGCTGGGCCAGCTGGGGGTGCTGCGGGGTCTGCAGTCCGAATCCGGCCGTGACAAGGTGCTGGCCGGGGCGACCACACTTGTGGTCACAGTGGTGGGAGCACTGGCGCCGAGCATCATCGCCGAGGAATATCGAATAAGGCGGAGCCGGGCGCGGGCCGGCCGGGACAGGGAGGGCCTGGAATGAATCTGACCAAGGAGTTCCTCACCACCTGGACTGCCCAGCTCGCGGCGGCCGAGGAGGCCGCGCGGGCGGCGGGCGAGGCGATCCGCGGCCAGTTCGGGCAGCGCCTCATCAACGAGTACAAAGGCCCTCACGACGTCCAGCTGACCGCCGACGTCATCGCCCAGAAGGTGATCGTGGAGTCGCTGCGGGAGGCCTTCCCCCACTATGGGATCGTCGCCGAGGAGGGCGGGCACGGCACCTGGGAGGCCGAGGAGTTCCTGTGGGCGGTCGACCCGCTGGACGGCACCAACAACTTCGGCTACGGCATCGCCCACTGCGCGGTGGCCATCACCCTCTTCCACGGCGACGTCCCGGTGCTGGCCGTGATCGCCGACCCGGTCACCGACCGGTTCTTTTCCGCCACCGGCGACGGCCGCACCAGCCCGCCGGCGTCCCCCTGCTATGAGGTGCCGCTGCGCCGCGCGACGGTGTCCCTGGTCACCGGGTACGCCGAAGAAGGGCGCCGCTGGGGCCAGGGCTTCACCGGCTGGATGAGCCCGCGTTGCAAACGGCTGGTGAACCTGTGGGCGCCGGCGATGGACCTGGCCCTGGTCGCCTCCGGGGCGCTGGATGCGATGGTCTGCCGGGACGCCGCCCTGCTGGATGTGTGCGGCGGCATGTTCCTGGTGGAGTCCTTCGGCGGCCATGTGGTGGACTTCGACGGTGAGCCGCTGGGCGTGCGGCGTTCCATGCACCGGCATCCGGTGTCCTTCATCGCCGCCCGCGACCCCCATCTGGCGGCGGACCTGGTCGCCGCCGTCCGCGCCTACGACGCCGCCTCCTGAAGCAGGGGCCTCGTCCCTTCCGCGTCCCTTCCGCGCATTTCGGTGGCCTGCGGCCGGTTGACCGCCTCCCGCCCGGGTAGGGAAGTGCCGCAGCGGAGCGAGGAAGGGAGAGGCAGATGCCCGGCCGTGAGGAACTTCCCGCGACGGTACGGCGCTCCCCGCAAAAGGCCCAGCGGACTTGGGTCAAGGCCCACGACGCGGCCGTCGAGGAGTACGGCGAGGGCAGACGCGCCCACCAGACGGCCTTCAGCGCCCTCAAACGCGCCTTCGAGAAAGTCGGCGACCGGTGGCTGCCCAAGGGCGGCAAGAAGGGCGCCGGCAAGGTCAAAGGCCCCTCCGATGAACAGGCCGCCACTCCTCGTTCGCACCGGGCGCCCACCGCCGAGGGAGTGGACGCCAACGCCAGCAAACAGCACCTGTACGAGGTGGCCAAGAGCCTGGGCATCCACGGGCGTTCCAGGATGTCCAAGGACGAGCTCATCCAGGCGATCAAGAAGGAGAACCGGCGGCGCACCAGCCGGGCGCGCAAGACCTCCGACGCATAGGCCGCACGTCCCGCCCGCTCGGTGAGAGGCCGGCTCGCCGAGCCGTTTCGGCATGCGACGTCGGGCGCCGGTGACCGGGAGGACCTCGAGGGTTCCCGGCTCCGGCGCGCCCGTCGCAACCTGCGAAAACCGCGTGCCGAAAAGGCTCACCCCCGGCCGCTTGCCGCATCGGCCCGCGGGCAAGCGCGCCGGTGATCGTCCCTGCTGATGACGCAGATCCGCATCGGCCTTCCCTGCGGGTCGGTGCTCTCCCGGAACGGGGACATGCCGATCTTGGCGGTGACCCGGGCGGAGCCGAGATTGGCGGCCTGGTAGCGGGCCACCACGCTCTCGGCGCCGAGCCGGCAGAACGCCTCGCACAGCATCGCCGCGGCGGCCTCGGTGGCGATGCCCCGCCCCCAGACCCGCGGGTCCACCCACCAGCCGATCTCCAGCGCCGGCTCGGCGACCCCCTCCACCGGGGTGCCGAGCCGGATCAGCGACACCAGCCCCAGGAACGCCCGGTCCTGCCGGGACAGCACGGCCCGCCAGCCGAAGCCGTGCTCGGCCCAGTGCCGCAGCGCCCGCACATGCCGCCGCGCCGCGTACCCGGCCGTCCACACGCCGGTGCCGATATGGCGCATCACCCGTTCGTCGGCCGACAGCCGCACCAGTTCCGCGGCGTGGCGCTCGCGCCACGGCTCCAGAACCAGCCGGTCGGTGATCAGCTCCCGCACCCGGCCGAGGCTAGCGCCTGCGGGGACGTTCCGGCCGGAATCCGGGTTGACCTCAAGTGTGCTTGAGGTCGCACCCTGGTCGGGCGAGATCCGCTCACGGAAGGGACGGCCGATGCGTGCGGTGTGGCTGAAGGAGTTCGGCGGCCCCCAGGCGCTGGTCGCCGGGCAGGCGCCGGAACCGGTGCCCGGCCCCGGTCAGGCGCTGGTGGACGTGGCCTTCGCCGGCGTCACGTTCGTGGAGACGCAGATCCGGGCCGGCGCCGAGGGCCCGTTCCGCCTCGAACCGCCGGTGATCTTGGGCAACGGGGTGGGCGGTGTGATCACCGCCGTGGGGCCGGGCGCCGACCCCGCCCTGGTCGGCAGGAAGGTCGTCACCAGCACCGGAGGCTCGGGCGGCTACGCCGAGCGGGTCGCCGTGGACGCCGCCGGGGTCTTCCCGGTGCCGCCGGGACTGGAGCTGGACGCCGCCACGGCGCTGCTGGCCGACGGCCGCACCGCGGTCATGCTGATGCGGGCGGTCGCGCCGCGTCCCGGGGAGCGGGTGCTGGTGGAGGCCGCCGCCGGCGGGGTGGGCACGCTGCTGGTCCAGCTGGTGCGGGCCGCCGGCGCCCGCGTGGTGGCGGCGGCCGGCGGCGGGCGCAAAGGCGCGCTGGCCCGCGAGCTGGGCGCCGAGGTGGCGGTCGACTACCGCGACCCGTCCTGGACGCAGCAGGTCCGCGCCGCCGTCGGCGGGGTGGACGTGGTCTTCGACGGGGTCGGCGGCGCCGTCGGGCGGGCCGCCTTCGACCTGCTCGCCGCCACCGGCGGGCAGGGAGCCCGGATGCTCCGCTACGGGCGGGCCGGCGGCGAGTGGACCGCCGTCCCCGAGCAGACCGCCCGCGAACGCGGCATCGCCCTGCTGTCGCTGAACCCCACCCCCGAGGAGATACGCCTGTCCACCGAGCACGCCCTCGCCGAGGCCGCCGCCGGACGGCTGCGCCCGGTGATCGGCCAGCGTTTCCCGCTGGAGAGGGCGGCCGACGCCCACGCCGCCCTCGAGTCCCGCGCCACCGTCGGCAAAACCCTGCTGGAGATCTGAGCTCCCCCCGGGCCGGAGGGACGCGGCCGGCCTTCCCCGGCCGAGCGGGCCGCGCCACCGCACCTGCGGCCGGCGGGACACGCCGTGCGGCCTGCCGCCGGATGGACGGTCCTCGCCCGGCCGGGGCCTGCAGGCCGTCCACGCGGCGGGCGGGAGAGCCCCGGCGGGATCAGCCGGGCAGCAGCACCGCGGCCCCGTTGACCTTGTCGGCGGCCAGGTCGGCCAGCGCCCGGTCGGCGTCGGCCAGGTCATAGCCGACGGTGGCGACCCGGATCGGCAGCCGCCCGGCCAGGCGCAGGAACTCCTGGCCATCGGCCCGGGTGTTGGAGGTCACCGACCGCACCTGCCGCTCCTGGAACAAGTGCCGCTGGTAGTTCAGCGCCGGCACGTCCGTCAGATGGATCCCGGCGATGGCCAGCGTGCCGCCCCGGTCCAGCCGCTCCAGCGCGGCGGGCACCAGCTCCCCGGCCGGGGCGAACACGATGGCCGAATCCAGCGGCTCGGGAGAGGGATCGAAGGAGTCGCCCGCCCAGGCGGCGCCCAGCTCCAGCGCCAGCTTGCGGGCGGCCGGGGAACGGGTGAAGACGTAGACCTCGGCGCCCTGGGCCAGGGCGATCTGGGCGGTCAGGTGGGCCGACCCGCCGAACCCCCAGATCCCCAGCCGTCCGCCCGGCGGCAGCTCGGCCCGGCGCAGCGCCCGGTAGCCGATGATTCCGGCGCACAGCAGCGGCGCCACTTCCCGGTCGTCGCGCCCGGCGGGCAGGTCATAGACGTAGGCGTCGGGGGCGACGGCGTAGTCGGCGTACCCGCCGTGCGCATCCCAGCCGGTGTACCGCGAGTGCGGGCACAGGTTCTCCGCGCCGCGCCGGCAGTAGGCGCACCGGCCGCAGGTGTGCCGCAGCCAGGCCACGCCCACCCGGTCGCCGGGGGAGTGCAGGCAGCCCGGCCCGGCCGCCACCACCTCACCCACGATCTCGTGGCCGGGCGTGACGCCAGGCAGGCGGACCGGCAGATCTCCCTCGGCCACGTGCAGATCGGTGCGGCACACCCCGCAGGCCCGCACCCGCAGCAGCAGCTCGCCCGCTCCGGGCTCGGGCACGTCGGTCTCGATCAGACGCAGCGGCCCGGAGGCCATGGGGCCCGGAGCCGTCACACTCCACGCTCGCACGCCACCACCGTACGCCCGGACGCCGCCGAAAGCGCCCGGCGGTGGGCTCCTTCGGGGCCGGGATGGCCTTTCATTCCACACGATCTGGGGCTGGGAAAGCCCGGCTGTGCCGAAAACTTTCCCTTCCTTGACATCTGTCGGAATGTTCTCTCTAATTCGGTGCGGCGACCGCACGATGTCGTCATGGGATCGGGGCGTCCAGAAACGAGGCATCCGTGGGCGGAACCGGCTCTGGTGACATCTTCGGGCGCGCGGCCGCGCCGCCCCGGCGCCGCATCCCACGGCCGGGCCTGCGCACCGGTGTGGCGCTCCTCGCCGCCGCGCTGGCGGTGGCCATCGGCTGCCGCACGGTGCTGAACGCGGCCGGCTGCCGCGGCGAGGGCGCGGGCGGGCCGCTGACCGTCGCCGCTGCCCCCGACATCGCTCCCGCCCTCACCAGGGCGATCGACCGCTTCAACGAGGCCCAGGACACCTGCGTGCACGCCCTCGTGCGCCCCGTCGACCCGGCCGCGATAGCGGTGCTGCTGTCCGGCCAGGGCGCCTCCGGCTCCCTGCAGCGGCCGGATGTGTGGATCCCCGACTCCTCGCTGTGGACGTCCCTGGTGAACACCTCACCGGAGCGGATCGGCCCGCTGCAGGTCAGCCACGGCCCGCTGGCCTACAGCCCGGTCGTGCTGGGCCTGCCGCAGGGGCTGGTGGACGAGCTGAGAAACCGCGGCGTCACCGCCGACCCCTCCTGGAACCTGCTGCTCGGCGCCGTCCCCGGCGTCCCGGGCGGCGCCTCGGCGGTGCCGCCCGGCCTGGTGCGCCCGCAGGTGCCCGACCCCACCCGCAGCGCCACCGGGATGAGCGCCCTGGTCGTGGCCGACCGGCTGCTGACCGGCCGGTCCGGGCGGCAGGAGATCTTCACCGCGCTGGTGCGCGCCGTGCGCGAGAACACCGTTCCCTCGGTGGAGGCGGAGTTCCGGTCGCTGGACGGCCGGGAGCGCAAGCGCCACCCCGTGCTGCTGGTCCCCGAACAGGCGATCTTCTCCCACAACGGCAACCGCCCGGCCGAACGGATCATCGCCCTCTACCCGCGCGAGGGCACGCTGTCGCTGGACTACCCGTTCGCCATGACCACCGGCGAGGCCGCCCGGCTGGAGGCGGCCCGGGCGCTGGAGCGGGCACTGCGCAGCCCGGTCGCCGCCGCCGAGCTGCGCCGGGCCGGGTTCCGCGGCCCCGATGGCCGCAACGTCCCGCACTTCGGCCCGTTCACCGGGGTCAGGCTGGACCCGCCCCGCCGGCTGCCCGCTCCGCCGCCGCAGGCCGTGCGGGATCTGATGCAGACCTGGTCCAAGCTGACCTTGAGCACGCGGATGCTGGTGCTGTTCGACGTCTCCGGCTCCATGCGGCGGCGGGTCGCCCCCGGCCTGAGCCGGCTGCAGGCCACCGCCCGCGTCGCCCAAAGCGGGCTGCCGCTGCTGCCCGACGACAGTGAGCTGGGCATCTGGCTGTTCTCCACCGACCTGGAGGGCGGGCGGGACTGGCGCGAGGTGGTCCCGGTGGGGCCGCTGGGCGAGCGGGTCGGCTCGGTCACCCGCCGCCAGCTGATCTTGTCGGAGCTGGGCCGCATCCGGGCCGAGCGCAAGGGGCGCACCGGGCTGCACGAGTCGGTGCTGGCGGCCGTCCGCCGGATGCGGGAGGGCTACAAACCCGAGATGGTCAACACCGTGCTGGTCTTCACCGACGGCCGCAACCAGGACGCCGACGGCCCCACCCTGGCGCAGACCGTGGCGGCGTTGCGCCGCGAGCACGACCCCAACCGCCCGGTCCAGCTCATCATCCAGGGCTACGGCCCCGACGTGTCGGTCCCCGAGCTGCGCGCCCTCACCGAGGCCACCGGCGGCCTGGTGCAGATCGCCCGCACTCCCGAGGACGCCGGCAGGCTCTTGCTGCAGGCCATGTCCCGCCGCATCTGCTCACCCGAGTGCTGAGCCCGCGCCGCGGCCCGGCGCATGGGCTCCCAGCCCCGGCGTCCCCCGCCGCCACCGGGGCCGGCGGCCCCCGTCATGCGCTTTGAGCCTGGCGGGGGAGCGAACGCAAGGCCCGGTCCCGGCGCGCCTCCCAGTGACGGGCCATGCGCTCCAGGCGGATGCGCAGCCGGTCCCCGGTCATCGCGATGGCCTGGCCCATGGCGGGCGCCGCGGCGTGCGCGTTCACCGGACGGCCGTTGAGGTCGACCCGGATTGAGGCCATCGAAGGGTTCTTCGCGGCGGGATCGGTGAGCACGCTCAGCGTCACCTGGACCGCCAGCACCGGCTCGGGGGCGTGGGCCAGCACGCGGGTGAAGACCTCGCGCGCCCGCTCCACGTCGTGTCGGGAAACGTGCTTGGAGGTCGAAAAGCGGATCTCCGGCAGCGGTCCGGTACGGTCGGTCAACGCAATCTCCTCGGGTGGACCGGGCTGACAGGGGCCGGACGGGTCAGATCCCAGAACGCAGATCCGGCCCGGCCGCGGGCGGGAACAGGTCTCCCTCTCCCCGCGCGTCCTGGTCGAGGGCGTGCGCTCGGCCCCGGACCAGGAGCGTCACGGTCTCGGTCAGGGCGGCGACGGCGGCCTCCAGCGCCGCGATGCGCCGCTCCAGGGACTCCGCCGACGGAGGGGAGAGACCGGTGGTGATCTGCCTGCTCATTGCCGACTCCCTGCGCCGTGCCCCCACGGGGCCTGGGCTTCCTTGCGCTTTTCAGACTTCTCTTTTTGCAGCCGCGCCCCTAGGGACCTTGGTCACCGGGGGAGCCGCCGTTGGGCTCCGATGATTCGGCCCCCGCTGAAGGGGGATGTGCCCCGCCGGGGGGAGAGATGGCCGTTCACGGGCATGTGCTCGTCGGTTATGACGGCACCAGGGGGAGCGAGCTGGCGTTGCGCTGGGCCGTGGCGGAGGCCCGGTCCCGCGGGCTGCCGCTGACGGTCTGCCATGCCTGGCACTGGCCCTACCCGGCCGGCCATGTCGACCTCGGGGGCGTCGCCATCGTCCGGCGGACGGGCGAACATCTGCTGCAGCGCGGCGTCGACATCGCCGAGAGCCTGGCCCCCGGCCTGCGGGTGCGCCCGGTCCTGACCGACGGCCCGGCCTCCTCGGCGCTGCTGCGCGAGGCCGGCGACGGGCTGATCGTGATCGGCTCCCGCGAGCGGGACGAGCTGTCCATGGGGTCCGCGGCCCTGCAGGTCCCGGCCCGCGCCCACGGCCCCGCCATGGTCGTCCGGGATCCCGGCGGCGGCACCGAGGGCCGCGTGGTGGTCGGCGTGGACGGCTCCGCCGGCGCCGACGCCGCCTTGGAGTTCGCCTTCGAAGAGGCCGCGCTGCGCGGCTGGACCCTGGAGGCCCTGTACGGCTACTGGGAGCCCGGCGGAATGGCCGACATCGAGATCACCTTGTTCGCCGACCGGGACAGGCTGGAACGGCTGTGCTGCACCAGGCTGCGGCGCGCCGTGGCCCCCTGGGCGGACCGCTACCCCCAGGTCGACGTCCGCAACTCGCTGGTGGAGGAGGAACCCCGCCAGGCCCTCTTGGCGGCGGCCAAGGGAGCCGACCTGCTGGTGGTGGGGGACCGGGGCGTCCGCGGCCTGCACCCGCAGATCCTGGGCGGGACGACCCTGGCCATGCTCCAGCTGGCCCCCTGCACCGTCGCCGTGGTGCACCCCGCTGAAAGGAGGCCGCCCGTCAGCCCTTGACGACTCCCAGCGGCACCAGACGGGCCACCGTCCGGCACAGCCCGGCCCCTTCGGCGGCGGCGACGACCGCATCGACGTCCTTGTAGGCCTCCGGGGTCTCCTCGGCCAGACCCCGCCAGGAGGCGCCGCGCACCGCGATGCCCGCGCCCTCCAGCCGGTCGCGCAGCTCCCGCCCGCTCACCGCCTTGGCCGCCTGGTGACGGCTGTGCAGCCGGCCCGCGCCGTGGCAGGTGGAGTTGAACGCCGGGTTGGCCGCCACCCCGGCCAGCACGTAGGAGGCGGTTCCCATGCTGCCGGGGATGAGCACGGGCTGCCCGACGTCGGCCAGGTCCTCCGGCAGGTCCGGGTGCCGGGGCGGCAGGGCCAAGGTTGCGCCCTTGCGGTGCACGCACAATCGCCGCGCCGTCCCGTCGACCCGATGCGTTTCGATCTTGGCGAGGTTGTGCGAGACGTCGTAGACCAGCTCCAGATCCGTCCCGCAGACGCCGCGGAAGGCCCGCCGGGCGGCTTCGGTGAGCAGCTGGCGGTTGGCGCGCCCGTAGTTGGCGGCGGCGGCCATCGCGGCCAGGTAGGCCCGCCCTTCCGGGGAGCCGGCCGGGGCGCAGGCCAGCTGCCGGTCCGGAACGCTGATGGAATGGCGCCGCATCGCCTTCTCCATCGCCCGCACATGGTCGGTGCAGATCTGGTGCCCCAGCCCGCGGGACCCGCTGTGGATCATCACGCAGATCTGGCCGGGACCGAGCCCGAACGCCTTGGCGGCGATCTCGTCGTGGACTTCCGAGACCGCCTGCACCTCCAGAAAGTGGTTGCCCGACCCCAGGCTGCCCAGCTGCCCCAGCCCGCGTTCCATCGCCCGCGCGCTCACCGCGGCGGCATCGGCCCCGCCCACCGCGCCCCCGTCCTCGCACCGCTCCAGGTCGCGCGGCGTGCCATACCCCTGTTCGACCGCGTACCGGGAACCACCGGCCAGCACCCGTTCCAGCTGCGCCCGCCCGGCCAGCGGCCAGACGGCCCGCCGCCCCAGCCCGCGCGGAACGGCCCGCCCCAGCTCGTCCATCAGCTTCTGGAGCACCCGCCCGCTCAGCTCCGCCCGCTCCAGGCCGGCGGCCAGCAGCCGCACCCCGCAGGAGATGTCGAAACCGACGCCCCCCGGCGACACCACGCCTCCGGCGTCGACGTCGGTGGCCGCCACGCCCCCGATCGGGAACCCGTACCCCCAGTGCACGTCCGGCATCGCAAACGAGGCGACCACGATGCCGGGCAGCGTCGCCACGTTGACGACCTGCAGCAGAGACCGGTCGGTGACCGGATCCGGCAGCAGCGCGCGGGAGGCGAACACCACCCCCGGCACGCGCATGTCCCCTTCCCGCTCGATCCGCACCCGGTATGGACTCTCCCGGACGATCCGCATCCCCATCACCAGCCAGAGGCGTCTCCGCAAGCCGTCCCATCGGCTCTCCAAGGCCCGTCACCGGACCGGACACGACCCCCCTACCCGCCCAAGCCCCACCGATGACCCCGAAGACACCCCTTCACCGGCCTCCTGCCCCCTCCCGGCGCTCCAGCGGCACGTGACCCCCGCCCGCCCACGGGCAGAGGTCTCCGCGAAACCGAAACCACCGGCCGCCAGGACCCGGCCAAGGAAACCGGCACGAAAGCACAAGCCCAAAAGGGAGGACGCGTGGCTTCCTCACCCGACCGAACCGGTCAGCCCGCTCCACGCAACCCCGACGGCACACCCGCCGCCGGCCACCGCACCCTGCCGCACACCGCGGACATGCGCATCGAAGCGTGGGCGCCCACCCTGCAGGAATGCCTCACCGAGGCCGCCCGCGCCATGGTGGAGAGCTTCACCGACCTCTCCCACGCCAAGCCCACCGCCGTCCGCGAGTTCCCCCTGGAAAACAACGACCCGGAAAACCTGCTGCTGTCGCTCCTGGAGGAACTCATCTACCGAATGGACGCCCACGCCGAACTACCGCTATCGATCACCCTGCACGGCTCTCAGGCGAGATGCACCATGACCGACACCACCCGCCTCCCCACCCTCGGAGCCGTCCCCAAAGCGGTCTCCCGAGCCGACTTGCACGTCACCAAGACCCCAAACGGCTGGCACTGCACAGCGACCGTGGACGTGTGACCAACGACGGAGACTCAGAGCTCCCAACCTCACACCCCTGTCAAAATCAAAAGCAACGGGAGCCCTGCAGAAACCGGGGGCGTGGGGGCAGAGCCCCCACACCGGGGGTCCGGGGGTCGCCCCCCGGGCCAACACAAACGAGGACCAGCGGGGAAGGCGACCGAAGTCGCCGACCACACTGGTCCCAGGTCCGAGTGGGCGATACTGGAATTGAACCAGTGACCTCTTCCGTGTCAGGGAAGCGCTCTCCCACTGAGCTAATCGCCCTCAGAGGTGGAGACGGGATTTGAACCCGTGTACACGGCTTTGCAGGCCGTTGCCTCGCCTCTCGGCCACTCCACCGTTGGAGGCCGCGGTGCGTGGCCCCTCAGAGCGGACGACGGGATTCGAACCCGCGACCCTCACCTTGGCAAGGTGATGCTCTACCAACTGAGCCACGTCCGCCTGTTGCTCCGGGCGCTGCCCGGTGCGTGCACAGGTAACTGTAGCGGAATCCGCGCCTGAATGCGCACCCGGCGAGGTCGGGGGGTGATCGCGTTTGCCTCGCCATGGGGGAGGTAGGGAAGGAAGATGGCATCTGAAAGACCCCCGGCCAGATCCACCTCGGGCCCGGAGACTCCCGCCGAACGCGCCGACCGCAACTTCGTGGAGCTCCTTCAGGGGCTGCGGGTCGCCGTCACGGGAGTGCAGGTGCTGTTCGCGTTCCTGCTGACCGTGCCGTTCTCCCCGGGGTTCGCCAAGGTGTCCCAGACGGACCGCTGGCTGTATTACGTGTCGCTGGTGGCGGCGGCCGTCGCCTCGATGTTCTTCATCGCTCCGGGGGTTCAGCATCGGATCCTGTTCCGCCGGGGCATGAAGGAGACGCTCGTCCACCGCTCCAACCTCTACGGTTGGATGGGCGCGCTGGCGCTGGCGGTGGCGATGACGGCCTCTACGCTCCTGGTGCTCGATTACCTGTTCGACGGGGTGCTGCCGACGCTCACCGCCGTGGCGACGGCGCTGCTGGCGCTGTGGCTGTGGTTCGTGGAGCCGCTGTTGCGCAGGCTCAGCGGTTGAAACGGCAGAAGGCGGGCGGCCCGTGCCGGACCGCCCGCCGCCGAAGACGGTTCAGGCGTTCGCCTTGATCCACTTGAGCAGCCGGTTGCGGACCGCGGGTTTGGAGAGCACCGCCATACCGTGGGCGTTGCCCGCCACGGTGAGCCGCGTGCACTTGACCGAGCGGGCGCGCAGGTGCCGGCAGAGCTGGGCGCTGTGCACGGGCGGGACGAAGTCGCGCTTGGAGTGCACCAGGAACATGGGGGCGTCGCCGCTGGAGACGTGCTGGAAGCTGACCATGTCGACCCAGCGCCGCCAGCAGGCGGGGCGGTTGCGGTTCGGGGTGCAGCCGGCCAGCAGGACGGCGGCGTCGCGGAGCTTGCGCTTTTGCGCGCTGGCGTTCGGTTTCTGCCCGTCCAGGTAGGCGCGGTAGGGGTTGGCGACGGGGGAGGTGGCGGCCACCGCCTTGACGAGGCGGGCGCTGGTGGAGTGGGTTCCGGCGATGGAGGCCAGGTGCCCGCCGGCGGAGTTGCCGACCACCACGATGCGGGCGGGGTCGACGGCGAAGCGGGCGGCCCGGGACCTCACCCAGCGCAGGGCCGTGAGGACGTCCCTGCGCTGGGCCGCCCATCTGGCCTGGGTGTTGAGCCGGTAGTTGATGGCGAAGGCCGCATAGCCCTTGTCGGCGAGCTGGCGGGCGAAACCGGCGTAGGACGACTTGTCCCCCTCATACCAGTAGCCGCCGTGGATGAGGACGACGGCCGGCCGCGGGGTCTTGCTCCGGGTGAAGTAGGCGGTGATCTTGTGCCGCCGGTGCGGGCCGTAACTGAAGGTGCGCTCCACCCGTCCGGTGACCGGCGTCCGGGCGGCGATGAGGGCGCCGTCGTCGTCGGTTCTGCTGGAGGGGACGCGTTCGGCGTGCGCGAGTGCCTCCCGGCCGGCGGACGGGGCCTGCGGGGAGGGGACGCTGCGCGCCCCGGTGCGGGAGCGGATCCACTCGAGGATCTGCGTCCGCAGCTCGGGGGAGGCCGACAGCAGGGATCCGCCGCTGGCCGATCCCGGCACGGTCCGTACCGTCACATCGTGCACCCCGGCGGCGGCCAGGGACTGTTTGAGGGACTCGCCGTGCGAGGCCGGGACGGCGTCGCCGCTGGAGTGGATCAGCAGCATGGGCGGGTCGCCGGCGCCGGCGTGGGCGGCGGAGTCCATGTCGCGGAAGCGGTTCAGGCAGTAGCGCTCCCCGCTCAGAGGCGTGCAGCCGGCCAGGATCAGGCTCTGGTCGCGCAGGGCGCGGCGGGCGGCGTCGGTGGCCGATTGCGCCTCGCGGTAGGCGCGCTCGGGGGAGACGACCGTCGACAGCCCGACCACGGCGCGGACCCGGGCCGCCTCGCCGGCGTGGGTTCCGGCCTGGGTGGCCAGATGCCCCCCGGCCTGCGAACCGATCACCGCGATCCGGTCCCGGTCCAGCCGGAAGGTGCCGGCGTGGCTTTTGATCCAGGTGATGGCCTGGTAGAGGTCGTCGCGGGGGGCCGGCCACGGGGCGTCGGTGTTGTAACGGTGGTCGACGGCGAAGACCGCGAAGCCGCGCTGGGCGTACCACTCGGCGGTGGACTTCCAGTCGGTGCGCCGCCCGGAGTTCCAGTAGCCGCCGTGGACGATGACGATTCCCGGCTGGGTGCCCTCCTTGGGGGTGTTCCAGTAGGCGTCCAGGGCCTGCCGCGCATGTGAGCCGTACCGGTAGGTCTCGGTGTGCTCGACCGCCGCGGCCTGGGAGATCGCCAGGGGCACCAGCGTTCCGGCGCCGACCAGGCCGGCGAGGACGAGGAGGGGTCGCAGCAGCGTGCGCTTGCGCATGACGGCAGAAGGCTCCGTTCGTGGCATGGGGTGGTCGACCGGGGACGCCCGGCATTGATCATTTCTACCGTCCCGGCCGGGGCGGCCACCTGGCGAACGGGCAACTCCCTCGGGCTACGATTCGGTAAAGAGCGATCACTCTCGGTGCTCGCCCGGATTCTTTCCCGCCCGGGGCGGCGGGGGCGCAGGCTGCGCCGCCGGCCCTGGAACTCCACTCTGACCTGGGAAGAGGACATGCCGGACAATGGAGGGGTGGGACACGGGGAACGCTGAGGCCGGCGCCGTGCAGACATTCCTGCCGCATGCCGATTTCGCCGCCACCGCCGTGGTGCTGGACGCCCGGCGGCTGGGCAAGCAGCGGGTGGAGACGATCCAGGTGCTGCGGGGCCTGACCGTCCCCGGCTACGGCTGGCGGCGGCATCCGGCGGTGCGGATGTGGGCCGGCTATGAGGAGGCGCTCGTCCGCTACGGGCTGGAGATCTGCCGCAGGTGGTGCGCGCAGGGACGGGCCGACACCTGCGCCGCCACGCTGCGTGCCGAGCTGGCCGCGGCCACCGGCGTCACCGAGGTGCGCAGCCAGCGGGAACTGGCGGAGGCCGGGGAACTGCCGCCCTGGCTGGGCGACCCGGCCTTCCACCGCAGCCACCAGTCGTCCCTGCTGCGCAAGGACCCGGCGTATTACGGGCCGCTCTTTCCCGGGGTGCCCGACGATCTGCCGTACGTATGGCCGGTCTCCGACCGCGCGCGCTGAACAGGCCCCGGCCCTTCCCGCGGCACCGCCGGGCCGAGCGCCATGAAATCCGCTGGTTCGACCGGCTCACGTGGGAGATCCCAACGCTATGGGATGCCCGAGAAAAGGAGCCGGACCGTGAAGACCGAGTTCATCATCGAACCAGACAGGCAGGACATCGTCATGAAGCGGGTCTTCGACGCACCCCCGGAGGCGGTGTTCGAGGCCTTCACCGACCCGCGGCTCGTGGCGCGCTGGCTGGGGCCGCGCGAATACGAGACGGCCATCGACCGCTGGACCCCCGAGCCGGGCGGCTCGTGGCGGTACGTCCACCGCGCAGAAGACCGGGAGCACGGCTTCCACGGCGTCTTCCACGAAGTGCGGGCCCCTCACCGCATCGTGCAGACCTTCGAGTGGGAGGGCCTGCCCGGCCACGTCTCCCTGGAGACGGCGACCTTCCGGCGGACCGCGGGCGGTGGGACCGAACTGATCACCGTCGCCGTCTACCAGTCCGTGGAGGACCGCGACGGCATGGCCGCCTCCGGCATGCGGGAAGGCGTCGAGGAAAGCTACGACCGCCTCGCCGAGCTCGTCGAGGCCCGCTGAAGCGGACCCGCCCGCCGTCCCGGTGAGCCTTTGCCATGCCCGGGCCTTGAGGCGGGGCGGGGAACCCGATGCCGGGCGTGCTCTCGCTCCCGGCGGTGACATCCCCGTCCCGGTCTGCGGGAACGGCGTGCCGAAAGGCGCGGCGGACGGTCTTTCGCCCCACCGGTTGGGACCTCTGACCCTGCTCTGCCGCTCCGGGGGGCGGCCAGCATGAGGGCAACGGGGGCAGTCCCGGTCCGCGGAAGGTGGGGCGATGATCATCCGGATTCTGGGGGAGCGGCAATACGACGTGCCCGACGGCGAGCTGACACGGCTGAACGCGCTGGACGCCGAGCTGAACGCCGCGGTCCGCGCCGGCGACCGCAAGGGGTGCGCGATCGCGCTGCGGAGGCTGCTGAACGCGGTGCGGGTGCTGGGCACGCCGGTGCCCACCGAGGCGTTCGTCACCTCCGACATGATCCTGCCCGACCGGGCGACCGCGCTGGAGGAGGTCGCCGGGCTGCTGGGCGACCGCGGCCTCATCGCGGGCTGACCGGCCGGTCCCGGGCGGGCGGCGGCCGCGCTCTGGAGGGGGAGCGGCGCGGCGCCCGCGACATGAACCCCGCCGATCGGGGAACCGGGCAGGGGAAGGCGCCGGGCACAAGCCGGGGAGGACGACGGTGCGCACGCGTTTCAGGCCCGACAGGGGACTGACCGTCCGGATGGTGTGGACGGTCTTCCTGCTGGGGCTGGTGTACGTGCTGTTCGTGGCCGCCCTGGTCGCGTGGCTGAAATCGGCGCTGGCGGTGATGCTGATCGCCGGCGGGCTGCTGCTGGCGCAGTACTGGTTCTCCGACAAGATCGCCCTGGCCGCGCTGGGCGCTCGCCAGGTCACCCCGCGCCAGGCGCCCGAGCTGCACGGCCTGATCGACCGGTTGTGCGCCACCGCCGACATGCCCAAGCCCCGTGTGGCCATCGCCGACACCGACCTGCCCAACGCCTTCGCCACCGGCCGCAACCGCAAGAACGCCGTGGTGTGCGTGACCACCGGGCTGATGCGGCGCCTGGACGCCCGGGAGATGGAGGGCGTGCTGGCCCACGAGCTGTCGCACGTGGCGCACCGGGACGTGGCGGTGATGACGGTCGCCTCGTTCCTGGGCGTGCTGGCCGGGCTGATGACGCGCTTTGCCTTCTACTCCGGCCTCTTCGGCGGCGGACGCGGACGCGACCAGCAGGGCTTCCCGGTGGTCGCGGTGGTGCTGCTGGTGTCGGCGGCGGTGTATGCGATCAGCTTCCTGCTGACCCGTGCCCTGTCGCGGTACCGGGAACTGGCCGCCGACCGGGCCGGCGCCATGCTGACCGGGCGTCCCTCCGCGCTGGCCGCGGCGCTGACCCGCATCAGCGGCGACATGTCCCGCATCCCCGACCGGGACCTGCGGGCCGCCTCGGCGTTCAACGCCTTCTTCTTCGCCCCGGCGATCACCTCCCGGGCGGGGCCGGCGGCGCTGCTGATGACCCATCCGCCGCTGGAGCGCCGCATCGCCCAGCTGGCGCGGCTCTCCCGCGAGATCGAGGAGGCGGGCCGCTGATGGGCTTTTGGGACGCGCTGCTGGGCCGCACCAAACCGGTCGAGGCCAATTTGGACGTGCTGTTCGCGGTGCCCTCGGCCCTGGTCGCGCTGCAGGCCTCGCTCGGGCTGGAGCCCACCGGAACCGGCGGGGTCTGCTTCAAGACCGCCGAGGGCGCCCTGGCCGCCCAGGCCCGCGAGGAGGCCATCGCATTGGTCGACGCCGACCATGGGGAGGAGCCCGCCACCTGCCTCCGCGACTCCTACGGCTATGACTGGATCGTCCTGCACCGTTCCCCGGACGACCCGGCCGACCTGGTCACCGACCTGCACGCGGTCAACTCCACCCTGCAGGGCTTCGGCTTCGGCCCCAGCCTGCTGTGCACCGTCATCGGGCTGCACCGGCCCGATGGGAGCCGCCGGGCGGGCCTGGTCTACCTGTTCAAACGCGGCACCTTCTACCCGTTCGCGCAGACCGGCCCGCACACCCGCGACAATGAGCTGGAGCTGCGCATCCGCGCCCGCCTGGAAGGCGAGCTGCCGGTCGAATCCGACCTGACGCGCTGGTTCCCCATCTGGGACGCCCCCGCCCTGTAGACCGCGTCCCGCTCCTCAAGGCGGCGCCGGTCAGGCCGCGGCGGCGATCTGGGAGGCCAGCACGCCGACGCCCATGACCACCACGAACCAGCCGAAGCCCTTGCGCAGTGCTCCCGGCGGGACGGCGCGGGCGATTTTGGCCCCGGCCAGGCTGCCGGCCACCGCCAGGGCGGTGACGGCCAGGGCCAGCGGCCAGTCGACGGTGGTCGAATGCAGGTACCCCGCCAGCGCCGCGCCCGACTTCAGCGCGATGACCAGCAGCGAGGTGCCCACCGCCGCGGGCATGGGCAGCCCGCCCAGCAGCGCCAGCGCGGGCACCACCAAGAACCCGCCGCCCGCCCCGACCAGCCCGGTGACCAGCCCGACGGCGGCGCCCTCGGCGAGGATCTTCGGCCAGGGCCGGCGGCCTTCGGCGCGCTCTGGGGCCGGCGACCGGGCCGCGCAGCACAGGCCCAGCATCGCCGCCGCGGTGACCAGCATCATGACCGCGAACCCCGCCAGCAGCACCCTTTCGGGGACGAACTGCGCCAGCCACCCGCCGGCGTAGGCGCCGGCCATGCCCGCCGCGCCGAACAGCAGCCCGGTGGACCAGCGCACGTTCCCGGCGCGGGCGTGCGGGACGAGCGCGACGGCCGAGGTGACGCCGACCACCACCAGCGACATGGCGATGGCCTGCCGGGGGTCGGCCCCGGCCAGGTACACCAGCACGGGCACGGTCAGGATGGACCCGCCGCCGCCCAGGCCGCCCAGGGCCAGCCCGATGGCGACCGCGGCGGCCAGGGTGAGCAGCAGCGCACCGCTCATCGCTCCGCCCCGGCCGGCCGCTCCAGACCCTCGTGGCCGCCGCCGGCCTGGGCGGGACGGTTGTAGGGGAGCTTGGCCAGCAGCATTCCCAGCGCACAGGTGTCGGTGATCGCGGCGACCACCAGCCCGACGCCGACGAGCCCGGCGACGAAGCGGGCCGGCGGCCACAGCAGCGACGCCGCGATGGAGGCGGCCACGATCCCCCCGGCCGTCAGGCGGACCTGCCGCTCCAGGTCCCAGCGGGGGCGGCCGCGCACCACCGGGCCGCCCGCGGCGATCCAGGCGTTCATGCCGCCCTCCAGCACCAGGGCGTCGTGCACCCCGGCCGTCTGGAGCGTGCGCCGGCACCGCTCGGCGCGGGCCCCGGACCGGCAGATGAGGATCATGCGGCCCCCGGCATCCTTGACGATCCGCTCCAGGTGGGCCTCCACCTGGTCCAGGGGCAGGTTGACGGCGCCGGGGATGTGCACGCCGGCGAACTCGCCGGGGGTGCGCACGTCCACCAGCAGCACGTCGGGGTTCGCGGCGATCAGTTCCCGGGCGGCGGTCACGTCGATCACGGACAAGCAGATCACCTTTCTGTCGCTTGGAACGAGGGGGAAGGAACCGGCCGGGCTACCTCCGGCCGGAGCCGGGAAGGGCGGCCAGGGCCGCCAGTTCGGTCACTCCGGCGCCCGACAGCACCACCGGGGCGAACCCGGCCCGGTGCAGCACGGTCGCCGCGATGGTGGAGCGGCGGCCGGAGGCGCAGGCCACCAGCACCGGACGGGCCGGGTCCAGGTCCTCGGGCACGCCTTGCTCCACCAGGTCGGGCAGGAAACGCCAGATCGCGCCGGGCAGCGCGACCTCCTCGCGCTCGGCGGGGGTCCGCACGTCCAGCACCTGCGCGCCGGGCAGGCGGGCCAGCGCGGCAAAGAGCCGCAGCCCGGCGATCTCGAAACGGGCGGTGCGCGAACCGGTCAGGTCGGTGACCACGCCGCGCACCCGGTCGAAGCCGATGCGGGCCAGCTGGGTGACGGCCTCGGCCACGTCCTGGCCGGGCTCGGCGATCAGCACGATCGGCGCGCCGTGGGGCAGCAGCCAGCCCGCCCACAGGCCGAAGTCCTCGCCCAGCTCGATGCCCGTGGAGCCGGGCACGAACCCGGCCGCCATCGCCCGCCGCGGCCGCATGTCGACCACCTGCACCTCAGGCGGCAGGCCGGCCAGGTCGGCGGCCTGCAGCGCGGGAACCTCCAGCGGCGGCATGGGCGGCGCGCCGCGCAGGTTGGCCGGTCCCATGTGCCGGTAAAAGGCCGGGATCGGCAGGGGCCGGGCCAGCATCCGCTCGGTGAACTCCTCGGCGGACGCCAGGGCCAGCAGGGGGTTGGAGTCCACTTCCTCGCCGATGGTGGACACGTACCGGCCGGCCCCGCCGGAGGTGCACAGCGAGCCCTCCCCGTGGGTGGGCAGCAGCAGCACGTTCCGCGGCAGGCCCGCCAGGCGGTGCAGGGAGCGGTACTGCAGGCGGGCCAGCGTCCCGGCGCGTTCGGGGCCCAGCAGGTCGGGGCGCCCGGCGGCGGCCACCAGCAGGCTGCCGCCGGAGCACACCGCCACCGGCTCCCCCTCCACCAGCACCAGGTAGCTGGTGTGCTCGGGGGTGTGGCCGGGGGTGTGCAGCGGGCGCAGCACCAGGCCCCCCTCGGCCTTGAGGTCCTCCATGTGGAAGGCGGGGGTGCAGGGGTAGGCCGGGGCCGCCCCGGCGGGCAGCACCAGCTCGGCGCCGGTGCGGGCGGCGGCCTGCGCCGCGCCCGACAGGTAGTCGTTGTGCAGATGGGTGTCGGCCACAAAGCGCAGCGTCACGTCCCGCTCGGCCGCCGCCTCCAGGAAGCGGTCGATGTCGCGCTGGGGGTCGACCAGCACCCCGATCCCCTCGTGGATCAGCAGGTGGGTGCTGTCTCCCAGGCCGGGGGTGCGGAAGGACAGGACCTCCATCGTCGATCACCTCTCGTATACCCCGGGGGGTATCTAGGGGACATGCCGCCGCCTCGGCCGGAATGTGACCGGGGGGAGGGGCTATACACCCGGGGGTATGTAAAGCTCGCGTAAAAGCCCCGGCTGGGCTCCGGCCGGGGCGGCGGCCGTCAGGCCAGGGCCAAAAAGAGCCTCTCCAGCTCCTCTTCGCTCATCGGGGCCGGTTCGCCGCGCTCGCGGGCCGCCTGGCAGTGGCGCAGCCCGGAGGCCACCAGCTTGAAGCCGGCCCGGTCCAGCGCCTTGGAGACCGCGGCCAGCTGGGTGAGGACCTTCTCGCACTCCTCGCCCTGCTCGATCATCGCCACCACCGCCGCCAGCTGCCCCTGGGCGCGCTTGAGCCGGGTCAGCGCATCACCGACCAGGGCCTCGTTCATCCGCATGTCTGCCAATATACCCCAGGGGGTACCCGGGTCCGGATCCGGCCGCGGCGTCACCGGTCACCGCCGCCCGGATGCCGCGAGGATGAACCCTGCAGCACGCAAGGGCCGCCCCGGCCCGTCACCGGCGACAGGAGCTTCGGCCATGCCACCTCACCGTCCCGCACCGGCCCCCCGGCGTCCGCGGACCGGGCGGCTCGCCGCCGTCCTCACCGCGCTGACGCTCCTCGGCGCCGCCTGCGCGGCCCCCGCCACCCCGCCGCGGGCCGCGCAGAGCACCACCGCGACCGCGCCGCACAGCCGGCCGGCGTCCCCGCAGGTCCGCGACGATCTGCTGGAGGTCTTCCGCCAGGCCTCCGTCACCGGAACGTTCGTGCTGATGGAGGCGGAAAGCGGCCGCACCACCGTGGTCGGCCGCGAACGTGCCGCCCGCCGCTACGTGCCCGCCTCCACCTTCAAGATCCCCCACAGCCTGATCGCCCTGGAGACGGGCGCGGTCGCAGACGCCGAGGAGGTGATCCCCTACGGGGGACGGCCCCAGCCCCGTCCCGAATGGGAACGGGACATGACCTTGCGCGAGGCGATCGCGGCCTCCAACGTGCCGGTGTTCCAAACCCTGGCCCGCCGGATCGGCCTGGCACGGGAACGGCACTGGCTGCGGCGGCTCGGCTACGGCAACCGGCAGACCGGCACGGCGCTCGACCGCTTCTGGCTGGACGGGCCGCTGGCGATCTCGGCGCTCGAACAGACCGGCTTCCTGGCGCGCCTGGCCACCGGGCGGCTGCCGGCCTCCCGCCGCCACCAGCGCCTCGTCCGCGACCTGCTGCGCGTCGAACGCACCGTGGACTACGCGTTGTTCGCCAAGACCGGCTGGGGCACGGCCGGCGACCCCGGCATCGGCTGGTGGGTCGGCTGGGTCGAACGCGACGGCCGGATCTGGACCTTCGCCCTCAACATCGACGTCGGCGACGACCGCGACGCCGCCCTGCGGATCCCGCTGGGACGGAGACTGCTGCACCGCCTGGGCGTGCTGCCGTACCCCGCCTAGGGCTCGTCAGGCCCGCGGGATGGGCACGCGCCCGCTGTCGTCGAACTCGTAGGTCAGCTCCTCGGTCACGTCCACCACCCCGTCGACCTCGGCGACGAAGCGGGTGAGGATCGGGATCAGGCTCTTGGTCTCCACCCGCCCGCTGAGATGGACGACGCCGTCGTGCACCCGCACCTGGACCGTGGAGGGGTCCTGCCACAGCGTCCGGACGATGACCTGCTCCACCACGTCCTCGCGGATCTCCTCGTCCGAGCGCAGGAAGACGCGCAGCACATCCGAGCGGGCCACGATGCCCACCAGGCGGCCGTCGTCATCGGTCACCGGCAGCTGGTCGACCTTGTGGCGGGCCATGATGCGCGCCGCCTCGGCCGCGGTGGCCTGCGGGGAGACGGTGATGACCGGCGTGGTCATCAGACCCCGGGCGTTCACCGCACCGGCCTTGGCCTGCGCCCGGCGGCGCCGCAGGGCGCCCAGCAGACCGGAGGGCGTGCGCCGGGGGCCGCCGAACTCCTGCTTGTGCAGCAGGTCGCTCTCACTGACGATGCCGATGACGCGCCGGTCGGCGTCGACCACCGGGACCGCGTCGATGCGGTGCTCTTCGATCAGCTCGACGATCTCGACGAACGGGGTCTCGGCACGGACGCTGACGACGTTCTCGGTCATCAGCTCCTGGACTCTGCGACCCTTCATGGCGTCCTCCCTCAGTCCGCTGCCTCGACGGTAAAAACCGGGCAACGGGCAGGATCAGGGGCGAAAGTCCCCGCACCGGGGACCCTCCGTCCCGACTCCGCGGCACCGGGACCTTGGACTCATGTGCCCGCCGTGACCCGGGCATACCGTGGCGGTGCGAGGAGCCGGCGGCGCCGGCCGCCGGCAGGGGGAGGTGCGCGATGAAAGCGCCGGTCATCGTGGGGATCGACGGCTCGGCCCGCAGCCTGCGGGCGCTGGACTGGGCGGTGGAGGAGGCCCGCCTGCTGGGCGCGCCGCTGCGGCTGGTGCACGCCTCGCGCCTGCTGGCATGGGACGGGGCGCTGACCGAGGAGGCCCGCACCGCGCTCAAGGCCGAGCGCACCGGATGGCTCGAGCGGGCCGCCGAGCGCGCCCGGCGGCGCCGGCCCGGCTGCCGGGTCGAGACCGAACTGCCGGCCGAAGACCCCGTCCAGGCCCTGGTGAAGGCCGGGGAGAACGCCTCGCTGATCGTCGTGGGCGCCCGCGGCAGCGGCGGTTTCGAAGGGCTGCTGCTCGGCTCGGTGGGCTTGTTCGTGGCCTCGCGCGCCACCTGCCCGATCATGGTCGTCCCCGAGAGCGCACCCGATCCCGAGCAGGCTCCCGGGCACATCGTGCTCGGGGTGGACAAGGGCCGCTCCGCCGAGCACGCGATCGGCTGGGCCTTCGCCGAGGCCGACCGGCGCGGCGCCGCCCTGATCGCCCTGCACGCCATCGGCACCGGCTACGGCTCGCCCCGCCAGCGCGTCGGCGAGCAGATGCACCTGGCGGAGGCGCTGGCCGGATGGACCAGCCGGTACCCCGACCTGACCGTCGAGCGCCGGCCGGTGGAGGGCAAGGCCGCGGCCGCCCTGGTGGCCGCCTCGCAAGACGCCGCCCTGGTGGTGGTCGGCGCGCGCCGCAGGCACGGCCTGCCCGGCGGCATGGCGCTGGGCCGGGTCAACCACGCGGTGCTGCACCACTCCCGCTGCCCGGTGGTGGTCGTCCCCGCCTCCTGAACCGCCCGGCAGGGGTCCTCCGTCCGGCCGGGCCGGGACCATCGGCCCTGACCCGCCGCCGCGGGCGGGCGGAGGCTGAGGGCAGCGGCACGGCGCCGGCGAACCCGATCGGGCGGGCGCGGCCTGGCACGGCAGACCGCCGCCTGCCGCGCCCGCCCGGCGCCCGGCCGCGCGTCCGCACCGACCTTGCGGATGAGTCCTTGCGGACCGAAGGAGGACGACCATGACCGTGTCCCTGCCCGCCATCGCCGTCGGCACCGACGGCTCTCCCCAGGCGGAAGCGGCCGTGCGCTGGGCGGCCGACGAGGCGGCGCGCCGCCGGCTGCCGCTGCGGATCGTGCACGTGCTCCAGGAGGTCCCCCGGGATTACCCCCTGCCCGGCCCCCGGCCGCAGGACGTGCCCGACCACCAGGTCGACGCCGGCCGCCAGGTGCTGGCCGAGGCCGAGAAGCTGGCGCGCGACCTCCACCCCGACCTGACGGTCACCACCCGGCTGGAACGCGGCTTGCCCCGGGTGGTGCTGCTGGAGCAGGCCAAGGAGGCGTTCACCATGGTGCTGGGCAACCGCGGGCACGGCGGTTTCGCCTCCCTGCTGCTCGGCTCCACCGGCCTGCGGGTCGCCGGCCACGCCCAGGGGCCGGTGGTCATCGTGCGCGGCACCCCCGACCCCGTCCACGGCGAGATCGTCGCCGGAGTGGACCTGTATGGGCGGGACAACGACGAGCTGCTCGCCTACGCCTTCGACGAGGCGTCCCTGCGCGGCGCCCGGCTGCGGGTGCGGTACGCCTTCCAGCTCGCCGAGCTGCTGCTGGCGGCCGGCGACCGGGACGAGGCGAGCCGGCTGGAGCAGGGCCTGCGCGCTCAGCTGCAGGAGATCGTGGACCGCTGGCAGGAGCGCTACCAGAGCGTCCACGTCGTCCAGGAGGTGGTGCGCGAGCACCCGGTGCAGGCCCTGGTCGACGCCTCCCGCCGCGCCGACCTGCTGGTGGTCGGGGCCCGGGGGCACAGCCCGCTGGGCGGCGTCCTGCTCGGCTCGGTCAGCCACGGCGTCATCCACCACGCCGCCTGCCCGGTCGCCGTGGTCGGCCCCCGCCGCTGATCTCCGGCCGGCGGCCTGGTCCCTCAAGGTTCTGGACGCGGGGTCTCGGCGGCTCCGCGCCGTCCCGGGCCACCGTATGGACGCCCCTGCCGGGGAGACGGGGCGTCGAATAGGCGAAGCGGATTCGCCGCCTCCGGCACGCCGGAAACGATCACGGCGTGCCGGAAGACCTCCGGTGAACCCTTTCGCACCGGGCCTCAGCCGCCGGGGCAGGAGCCTCCCCGTCTCGTCCTGTGAATGACGGCGTGGTGAAAAGAGAGCGGCGGAGGCGAAATGCGCAATCCGCCGCCCCGCCCGCAAGGTGCGCATGGGCAATGATCAACGAATGTCGCCCTCGAGGGCCGCAGACGACGGGAAGATCAAAAAACCGGGTGAGCGTCGACCACCCGCCGACGCCATGGACGCCGCGCCCCGAACAGCCGGCACGCCGCGCGCCGATAGTCGGGACACCTCTTTCAGCGGTGGGCTCACCCGGTGGGGAGACCGCCGGCACCGGCCTTCGGCGTGCGGGCCGCCTCGCCGCTGGGAGCCGGTTTTCTCGCGGCGGACCTCCGGACGTATCGACGATGCAAGAAGACCAAAGAGCCGCCGGCTTTCTCAGCCGAGCGGTTCGGGAATGGACGGAGCGCCCGCGCTCATCGGGAACCTGCGGTCCAGCCCCGTGATCCGCAGCAGCCGCGCCACGTTCGGCGGCACCCGCTCCAGCAGGACCCGCCCGCCCTGCCGCTGGGCGTCGTTGGCGATGCGGACCAGGACGCTCAGCCCCTGAGCGTCGCAGAAGGTCACCCCACCGAGGTCGACCCGCACGTCCCCGTCCGCCTCGCTGAGCGCGGCACGCGCCCGCCGGTACAAGGACCCGGCGCTGGCCAGGTCCATCTCCCCCCGGATCGCGATGGTGACCCGGCCATCCGCACCGACGTGTGCCGATGCGTCGGCACCGCTGCTGGCAAGGGCGGCAAGCCACGTTTCCATCAACATGGAACCCATTCTCCTACTTTCACCGGAGGACCCTGAAGGACCAACGTCCCAGGAATCCACAGCAAGTGTCCCTTAGCGGGCATAAGGCGCCCGTGAAGAGAACCCAAAGCGCTTCCCAAGCCCGTTCAGCCCGCGCGGCGCCCTCTCCAATATGCACCACCACGGGCCGCCGCGGCTCCACCGAAAACCCCTGCCGGGTCTTCGGTCCCGGCGTGGCCGTCCCACCGGGTTCCGGGCGGAAGATCGCCTCGGAAACATCTCCTCAGACGATCTTCATACCCGCCCATCGCAAAAGTGAATCTTCCCGGCCAACGCCCTGTTTTGGCGCCCTGCGTTCACTCTCCGTACAGAACATCCCAAGGTCTCAGAAATCTTCAGAATGAAGACAAGAGTGGCCAAGAAGAAAAGCCGCAGAGCCTCAAGCCCGGCCCTGAAAGGTCAAAAAACCGGAGATGTCCCCACGGGTTGCACCGATTTCAGAGCGCTCCGGGACGGCACGGCGAGCGCCGTCACAGAACCCGGCGGCTTGAGCGATCGACGACGGGCCCGCCCAGGCCCCGAACCTCTCAAGATCTGGAAACCTCACGCCCGTCCCGTATGGGAATGGGCGGAACCGTGCACCTCAGAAATCCGGAGGACGCCCCGCGCGAACGCCGCGGGGCCGGGAGCCGCTGGGCCAGCGAGCGGGTTCACCCGCTCCGTGGGCGATACTGGAATTGAACCAGTGGCCTCTTCCGTGTCAGGGAAGCGCTCTCCCACTGAGCTAATCGCCCTCAGAGGTGGAGACGGGATTTGAACCCGTGTACACGGCTTTGCAGGCCGTTGCCTCGCCTCTCGGCCACTCCACCGAGGGAGGCCGCGGTGTGTGGCCTCTCAGAGCGGACGACGGGATTCGAACCCGCGACCCTCACCTTGGCAAGGTGATGCTCTACCAACTGAGCCACGTCCGCACGTCCCTTGCGGCCGCCCCGCGGGCCTCCGCTCGGTGACGCAGAAAAGATTAGCGAACTTACGGCCCGATCCCAAACCGGTTTGCGCGGCCCGGCTGCGGCGCCGGCGCGCCGCAGCGGGACACTTGGGGCATGCAGGAGGCTTTCGCCCACGTCGGAGGGCTGCTGGCCACCGGCCTCGCCGACCTGACCGACGATCCGGCGGCGCTGGACTCCCGCGGCTGGTGGGCGGTGGTGGTGACCTACGAAGGCAAGGTCACGTGCATCCGCTTCTCCCGGGTGCGGCCGGCGCCGCTGCCGCGCGCCCCCTGGCGGCCGCCGGGGGAGTGGCGCAGCTCGCTGGACCGGGACGGCTATGTGGCGGGCGTGCAGGCCATCCGGGAGGCCATCGCCGACGGGATCGTCTACCAGGCCAACTTGTGCCGGGTGCTGTCGGCCCCGCTGCCGGCCGGCGCCGACATCGCCGGGCTGGGCGCGCTGCTGGCCCGCGGCAACCCCGCACCGTATGCGATGACGCTGCGGGCGCCCGGCGTCCAGATCGCCTGCGCCTCGCCCGAGCTGTACCTGTCGCGCGACGGGCGGGTGGTGGAGTCCCGGCCGATCAAGGGGACCGGGCGCACCCGCGCCGACCTGCTGCCCAAGGACCGCGCCGAGAACGTGATGATCGTCGACCTGGTCCGCAACGACCTGGGGCGGGTGGCCGAGATCGGTTCGGTCCAGGTGCCGGCGCTGTGCGCCACCGAGGAGCACCCGGGGCTGGTGCACCTGGTGTCCACGGTGCGGGCGCGCCTGCGGCCGGGCGCCGGCTGGCCGGAGCTGATCGCGGCGACCTTCCCGCCCGGCTCGGTCACCGGCGCCCCCAAATCCAGCGCGCTGACCCTGCTGGAGAAACTCGAACCCGTGCCCCGCGGCCCGTACTGTGGTGCCGTCGGCTGGGTGGACGCCGACGCCCGGCGAGGCGCCCTGGCGGTGGGCATCCGCACCTTCTGGGCGGAGGAGGGCCTGCTGAAGTTCGGCACCGGCGCGGGCATAACGTGGGGCTCCGAGCCCGTCCGGGAGTGGCGCGAGACCGAGCTGAAGGCGGCTCGGCTGTTGGAGGTGGCGGCAGGTGAAGGTCTGGGTCAACGGGAAGCTGCACGACCCTGAGGACGCCCGGGTCTCGGTGTGGGACCACGGGATGCTGGTGGGCGACGGGGTCTTCGAGACCGTCAAGGCGGTGCACGGCGAGCCGTTCGCGCTGAGCCGCCACCTGCGGCGGCTGGCCCGCTCGGCGGCCGGGCTGGGCCTGCCGGAGCCGGACGCCGAGGCGTTGCGGGCCGGCGTGGCCGAGGTGCTGGCCGCCGCCCCCGACTGGCCGCTGGCCCGGATCCGCATCACCTACACCAGCGGACCCGGCCCGCTGGGCTCCGACCGCGGCGCCGAGGGGACCACCGCCACCATCATCGCGGCCGAGCAGAAGCCCTTCCCGCCCACCGCCAAGGTCTGCGTGGTGCCGTGGCGGCGCAACGAGCACGGCGCGCTGGCCGGGCTGAAGACCGTCTCCTACGCCGACAACGTGATCGCGCTGGCGTACGCCAAAAAGCGCGGCGGCGGCGAGGCGATCTTCGGGAACCTGGCCGGCGACCTGTGCGAGGGCACCGGCTCCAACGTCTTCGTGGTCCGCGACGGCCGCCTGATCACCCCGCCGCTGTCGTCCGGCTGCCTGGCCGGGGTCACCCGCGAGCTGGTCCTGGAGTGGTGCGGCGGGGAGGAGGAGAACCTGCCGCTGTCGGAATTCACCTCCGTGTCGGAGGCGTTCTTGACCTCCACCACCCGCGACGTGCAGCCGATCGCCGCCATCGACGACGTCGTGCTGCCGGCCGCGCCGGGCCCGGTGACCGCCAAGGTCATGCAGACCTTCGCCGCCCGCGCCGCCGAGCACTCCGACCCCTGACCGGCCCGGTCGCCGCGCCGGCCCGGAAGGTCACCGATTTGGCACGTTCCGGACGATCTCTTCTGTGTTCATTCCGGTATGGCGACACTTGAGGGGTGCGTGACTTCGACATCCTCGTCATCGGGTCCGGGCCCGGTGGGCAGCGCGCGGCGATCGCCGCGGCCAAACTCGGTCGCCGGGTGGCGATCGTCGACCGGCGGGACATGATCGGCGGTGTCTGCATCAACACCGGCACCATTCCCTCCAAAACCCTCCGCGAGGCCGTGCTGTACCTGACCGGCCTCAACCAGCGCGAGCTGTACGGCCAGAGCTACCGGGTCAAAGAGGAGATCACCGTCGCCGATCTGGGCATGCGCACCCGGCATGTGGTCGGCCGCGAGGTGGACGTGATCCGCAGCCAGCTGGCCCGCAACCGCGTCACCGTGGTGACCGGCACCGCCCGTTTCCTGGACCCGCACACCGTCGAGGTCACCGACGGCGGCGGGCAGCGGCGCGAGCTGACCGCCGACAAGATCGTCATCGCCACCGGCACCCGGCCGGCCCGGCCCGCGTCCGTGGAGTTCGACGATGAGACCATCATCGACTCCGACGGCATCCTGCGCCTGAAACGCATCCCCGACAGCATGGTGGTGGTCGGCGCCGGGGTGATCGGCATCGAGTACGCCTCCATGTTCGCCGCGCTGGGCACCAAGGTCACGGTGGTGGAGCGGCGGGAGCGGATGCTGGAGTTCTGCGATCTGGAGATCGTGGAAGCGCTCAAATACCACCTGCGCGACCTGGCGGTGACCTTCCGGTTCGGGGAGAACGTCAAAGCGGTGGAAAAGCGCCCGGGCGGTGCGATCACCATCCTGGAAAGCGGCAAGCGCATCCCGGCCGACACCGTGATGTACTCGGCCGGACGGCACGGCATGACCGACGACCTGGGGCTGGAGGCCGCGGGGCTGACCGCCGACGAGCGCGGCCGGATCGCCGTGGACGACTGTTATCGCACCGCCGTCCCGCACATCTACGCCGTAGGCGATGTGATCGGTTTCCCCTCGCTGGCCGCCACGTCGATGGAGCAGGGGCGGCTGGCCGCTCACCACGCCTGCGGGGAGCCGGCCGGGGGCATTCACGAGCTGCAGCCCATCGGGATTTACACCATTCCCGAGATCAGCTTCGTGGGGCACACCGAGGACGAGCTGACCGCCGCCAAGATCCCTTTCGAGGTCGGTGTGGCGCGCTACCGGGAGCTGGCGCGCGGGCAGATCATCGGCGATTCCTATGGGATGCTCAAGCTGCTGGTGTCGCCGCTGGACCGTTCCCTGCTGGGGGTGCACGTCTTCGGTACCGGGGCCACCGAGCTGGTTCACATCGGGCAGACCGTGATGGGCTGCGGCGGGACGGTGGACTACCTGGTCGACGCGGTGTTCAACTACCCCACGCTGGCGGAGTCCTACAAGGTGGCGGCGCTGGATGCGATGAACAAGATGCGGCAGATCGCGCTGCTGGACGAGTGAGGACGCACGGTCCCGGCGGCGTCCTTCACCCGGTCAAGACGGCCACAGCAGGTTCTCCAGCTCGGCCTCCATGTCGATGAACTCCGCCTCCCGGCCCGCCGGCACCGCCCGGTAGGTGCGGTGCAGGAATTCCGCCAGCGGCGGCAGCGGCACCTCGAACAGGGCGTCGCCGAAGGGGGAGGACAGCGCGATGTGCACGATGCGGTCGCCGCCGGGCTCGGCGGGCCAGACCTGCACGTCGCCGTCCCCGACCCGGCGCACGATTCCGACCGTGAGCAACTCGCGGGCGAAGATCCATTCCACCGGTTCGTCGTTGCCCACGTAAAAGGACATCCGGATGGCGTACGGATCGTCGGTGGCGTACTCCACCTCGGCGAGCAGCGGAACGGTCGTGCGGTCGGGAACGACGAGCCGGAGGCCAAGCTCGGCTGAGATGGTCCTACTGCTGTCCATGGCCAATCCTTCGAACGTCGGTCCCGCGAGCACGCGGGGCAACCACCGGAGCTGAACTCCCTTTCCACGGATGTCCCCGCGATCTATGACGCGTAACTGCCGGAACTTGTGGGAACATTCCACCTCCAGGGGGTTGTGTGATCTATATCACTTCCCCGAAAACCGGGTTTGACCTGGGCAAACGCCCCGCAGATGGGCGATGGGGACGTGCTGGGGACCCTCCATGGCCGCACCGTGGACCCGCACTGTGAACGTGTTTCAGGCCCCGCCGGTTGCCGGGGCGCGCCCGGCGGCCCGATGCGGCCACCGCCAAAGAATCAGATTCGGCTCAGTGGCGAACTTCGGTCCGATCTTCGGCGTCCTACCGGTGAGTCGTCCGGAATCGACCTTGGGGACACTCCAGGGGGCCGAAGCTCCTCGGTACCCGGTGAGTACGCTGATGAGCATTCCGGACGGGGGCAGGACCGATTCGACCCGCGACAGCCGGGGGAGAGTGCATGGGGTTCGAGGTGGCGATGGACCGTGACGAGAAGCGGCGGGGCGCATCGGAACTGATGGATCAGACCGCCGCAGCCGTCGGAGAGGCCGTCGAGGAAGCCGAAGCGGCCGTGGAGGACGCCACCAGGGCCGTCTCCGGCAGGTTCCATCGCTTCCGCGAATACATCCGCCGCAACCGGCTGCTCAACACCACCTGGCGGATCGGCGTCTTCACCGTCGGGGTGACCGTGCTGCTGGGCGGCCTGGTGATGATGATCACGCCCGGGCCGGGCATGCTGGGCATCATCGTCGGCCTGGCCATCTTGGCCACCGAGTTCGCCTGGGCCAAGCGGGCGCTGCGCCGGGCCCGCGCGGCCGCCGAGAAGGCCAAGGAGAAGGCCCTGGACCCCAGGGCCCGGCGGCGCAACACCATCCTGGGCGTGGCCGGCGGCGTGCTGGTGGGCGCCCTGGTCATCGCCTACCTGGTGATCTACGAGTTCACGCTGCCCTGGAACATCGTCGACTACACGCCCTGGACCAAGGACTGACGTCCCCTACCGCGCCCGCATCATCGTGCGGCGCCCGCCCGGCGCGGGGTGCGCCGGCCGAGTGGCAGAACGCCCCCGCGGGACGCGACCTGGAAGCCTGCCGCTCCGGCGACGTCCTGAGCGACCTCAAGAAGGGCCGCCGCCCCCGGCAGCTGACCGCCCCGCCCGGGGCCGCAGGGGACGCCTGCGGCCCCGGGCCCGGGTCAGCCCACGTAGTCGTCGAACTGCACGGTGAACCGGTGCTTGCTGGACGGCAGGGCCGGCACCACCAGCACATCCAGCGCGCCGGAGCCGCCGCGCGGCCGGGAGACCACCGGGATCGGCCGGCCCGCCGCGCTCGCCGGGATGAACACGTCCACGCCGGTCAGGAACGGCTGCTCGAAGAAGGACGGGATCGGGGCGCTCAGATCGGTGACCCCGTCGCGGCCGGCGTCATAGGCGAAGATCCCGATCACCCGCTTGGTGCGCGGCGCGTTGGCCGCGTTCAGCACCTGCCGGCCGTTGATCCACAGCGCGTCGCCGCCCGCCCCCTGGTCGCCCCACCATTCCCGCTGCCGGTTGATCACCAGGCTGACGTGCCGGTCACCGGTCTCCACCCGGCCGGAGACCCCCTCGCCCGGACGGCTCGTCAGCACGCGGACCAGGGCGTCCGAACGCCGGAACGGCTGGAAGTAGGTGTGGTGCACGGTGCCCTCGTCCCAGATCACCGCGAATTCATAGTGGGCGCCGCCGCGTCCCAGGAACGGACCCCACCGCCCGTCCGGGCCGATCCGGTAGGCCGCCAGCGGCCGGCGGGTCTTGCGCGCACCGGTGCGCGGGTCCACCTCGAAGATCTCCATGCGCGCCCCGTCGGCTCCCACATTGCTGGGGAACAGCACCGTGCGTCCCGACAGCCGCACCACCGCCTCCGGGACGATCGCCGTGGTGCGCGGGGCCCGCCCGGTGAAGAACTCAAAGAACGCCGCGAAGGTCTTCGCCGAGGTGACGACCTCGGTGTGGGCCTGGTCGGGGAAGTAGACGTTCTTTGCCCCGCCGATCCGCCGTTCGGGCGAGCCCTCGCCCCATACCGCCAGCGTCGGCACGCCGCCCGGCTGGTCGGGCGAGGTCGCCCCGTCGAGGTTGACATAGTGGGCGACCTTGGCGGCCCGCTCCGGCGAGCTGCGCAGGTAGGCCTGCATCAAGGCGGTCCCCAGCGAGTGCGCCAGCAGATCGACCTTGTCGGCCCCCGACTTCTTCAGCAGCCGGTCGATCCGCCGGTCCAGCCCCGCATAGACCTGCTCGGGGGTGTTGACCTCGAACAGCGAGTCGTACTCGTGGGCCTCGATCAGGTCGGCCCGGTACCCGTTGCCGGTCAGCCGCCGGGCCTGCGTTTCGAACTGGCCGCCCGATCCGCTGAAGCCGTGGACGAAGATCACCGGCCTGTGCCGGTGGGTCGCACCGTGCCCCGGCGGCGCCGCCATCGCGCTCGCCACCACTGCCACCGCCATCACGGCGAGAAGTCTTCGCACCAGCACGCGCGCCTCCCTTGCCCCGCCGGGGCCGGATCTCCCCGGTCGGCAGTCAGCGTCCGTGCCTGATCACCGTGAGTCAACACTTCGGCCTACCGTCGTCTGTGACGGCGCCAATGCGAGGCGCTCGGCGGCGTGCGCCGCGCACAACGCCGGCCGGCTCGTTCAGGGCCGGCGGACGCGGCGGCCGCTGATGCTGGTGGGGGTCAGCCGGAAGTGGGCCTCCCGCTCGCCCTCGGGCCAGGACTCCACCTGCGGGGCCGCCGCGCTCTCCTCCTCGGACATGCGGTGGGCACCGCCGCGGAGCATCACGCTCCACCCCTCCCGCGCGGCCTCGTCGATCCGCACCACGCCGAAGGCGATGCGCAGCCCCGTTCCGTGCGGCATCGCCGTCAGGCTCCGGTTCAGCCGCCCGCCCAGGGAGGTGTGGAAGACCACCGACTCCCCGTCCAGCACGTAGTTGACCGGGATGAGGGCCGGTCCCTCCCCGTCGTCGAAGGCCACCAGCCCGATCCCGCCCGGGGCGATCAGCCGCAGGCACTCTTGGCGGTCCAGCTCCTCCAGCACCCGCTTGGACGTCGCACCGGACCCGGCGGCGTGATCCATGGGCCCACCTCCGCACATCGCGCGCATTCCGACAGCACGATCAAACACCCACGCCCCTGCCCGCCGCACCGCGATCTGCACCACCGAACCTTTTCGCCGCGTCGTCTCCGCAGCGCGGGGACGGGATCCTTGCGGTCAGGGGCGATGCGATGACCTGGGAAGGCACGGGTATCGGCGCCTGGTGCCACGGGAGCACCGCACATCGCTCACGCGCCGGTGCGCGCTCTTTGAAGGGGAGGAAACGCCACGCCCCCGTCCGCCGGCGGGACGGGGGCGTGCGTCTGCCTTGGCAGGCGATGAGGCGGGCGTTCCCGGCTTCTCCGGACGCCCGGTCACGAAGGGCTCACCGGTTGAGAGCGCCCAGGTCGACGGGCAGCTGGGCGCCGGTGATGTACTTGCTCTCGTCGGAGGCCAGGAAGGCGACCATGTTGGCGATGTCCTCGGGCTCGACCATCTGGTAGGGCAGGGCCGGCATGTAGATGGGCGCGAGCATGGGCGACTGGGCCAAAAAGTCCCGCATCGAGTCGTCGGTCATGCCCGTGCGGACCCCGTGCGGGTGGATCGTGTTGACCCTGATGTCGTGCTCGGCCAGCTCGTTGGCCAGCGTCTTGGCCAGCCCCACCACCCCGTGCTTGGCGGCGGCGTAGTGGGCCAGGAAGGGCAGCCCCTTCAGGCCCGCCACCGAGCTGATGATGATGACCGACCCGCCCTGCTTCTGCTCAAGGAGCACCGGCACGGTGGCCTTGACCGTCTTCCACACCCCCGTGAGGTTGATGTCGATCAGGTCCTGCCACTGCTCCTCGTCCAGCTCCCAGGTGCGCCCGTAGTTGACGATCCCGGCGTTGGCCACCACCACATCCAGCCGCCCGAACTGAGCGACCCCTTCCCGGACCACCGCCTCCAGCTCGTCCAGCTTCCGCACGTCCGCCTTGCGGGCCAGCACCCGCCGCCCCTGCTGCTCCACCAGCTTGGCGGTCTCGTCCAGATCGGCCTGCGTGGCCGCCGGGTACTTGACGTACCGGCTGGGGTTGTCGACGAGGTCGATCGCGATGATGTCGGCCCCCTCGGCGGCGAGCCGGACGGCCTCGGCCCGCCCCTGCCCGCGCGCGGCCCCGGTGATGAAGGCGACCTTGCCCGCCAGACGCCCCATGGACTACCTCCCCATCGATACAGACCGGGCAAGCCGACCCGCAAAGCCTTTCAGAGCAGCGCGGACACCTGCAAAAAGGCCGCCCGGTGAACGGCCCGGCCATGATGGCACTCAGTGCCAAAGGTGAGCAAGAACATCCTCTCCGTCTTGCAAGATGTACTTTCGCGAGTTCTGCAAGTCCTGCTCGCTGTGACTATCAGAGCGCCGCCGCTGTCGGAGAAGCAGCGTTTCAAGGACGCGAGCGCAACTCGTTGAACGCCGTTCGTCCCCGGCAGTGCCGGAAGGCCGGCCCGGTGGCTCGAAGCGAGGGGAGCGGGTGGGTCGCGGCTTGGTCTTCTGCACCCGCACCGGCGATCCTCTCGACGCTGCAAACGTCCGGCGAGCGTTCCGGGTGATCACCTGTAAGGCGGGCGTCGGCGAGAACTGGACGCCCCACAAGCTCCGTCACTCGTTCGTGCCGATCGTGAGTGACAGCGGCATGCCCCTGGAGACCATCGCCGACCTCATCGGCCACGCCGGCGCGGCCCATGACCGAGAAGATCCATCACCATCGGCTCAGGGCCCGTCATCACCGAGGGCGCCGAGACCATGAACACGGTCTTCGCCCGAAGCCGGTCCGTGTGACCGTCGTGACGACGGCCCCGGACGACCTCCAAGATCGAAAAAGGCCCCGGAGCTTGACTCCGAGACCTTCGATGAGCTGTGTAAGCGCTGGTGGGCGATACTGGGTTCGAACCAGTGACCTCTTCGGTGTGAACGAAGCGCTCTCCCACTGAGCTAATCGCCCCGGCGGCTTGTCTGCCGTCGCGTGAAAAGAGTAGCGCATCCGGAGGGGTTCTTGCGCATCGGTTACGGGGAGCGGGGGACTTCGGGTGTCGGGAGGGGGCGGGGAGGCCGGTGGCATGATGGGAGCGTCATGGCTATGCCCCCGCCCTGCCGGTTGCTGCGCGCCTCGTCCTTTGCGGCCGTGTGCGTGTCCTTGACGGTGGCCGGGCACGTCGGGGTCTCTCAGGAGGCGGTGCCGTGGGCGGCGGCCGGGATCGGCGGGCTGGGGGTGCTCGGGGTCGCCTGGCTGCTGGCGGGGCATGAGCGGTCGGCGGTGACCATCCTGGCGGGGCTGCTGGGCGGGCAGTTCGGGCTGCACGTGCTGTTCGCGGCGGTGCAGTGCGGGGGTGCCGCGGGGCATGCCGGGCACGGAAGCGGTGTGCCGGAGACGGTGTCGGGCGGCGCCGGGATGACGCTGGCGCACCTGGTCGCGGCGGCGGTCTCGGCCTGGTGGCTGTGGCGGGGGGAGCGCCTGGCCTGGGCGCTGGCGCGGCGGGTCGCCGCGTTCTCGCTGCGGGCCGTGCTCGCCCTGCTGGAGGCGGCTCCGCTTCCGCGGCGGCCCGTGGTGGGCGGGTGGCGGGCGCCGTGCGTGCGGGTGCGGGCGGCGCTGCTGCGGCATTCGGTGGGGCTGCGCAGTCCTCCTCGTTCGGTGTTCGCGCTGCTTTGACCAGGTGAAACCGGACGAAAGAGGTTGTGTGATGTTCATGACGCGTGCTGACGCCCGCCGTCGCGGCGCGGCCGGGGTCGTCGTGGCGGTTCTCTGCGCGCTGGCGGCCGTGCTGGTCGCGGCCGCCCCGGCGCAGGCCCACACCACGCTCAAGGAGGCCTCGCCGGCCAAGGACTCCACGGTGCCGCCGCCCTCGCAGATCGTGCTGACCTTCAACGACGAGGTGATGGTGCCGCGGGTGGTGGTGACCGACGCCGGCGGCGCCACGCACCAGAGCGGGGCGGCCCAGGTCGACGGCGTCAAGGTCATCCAGGCGATCGAAGGGACGCTGGAGCCGGGGACTTACACGGTCAGCTGGCGGGTGGTCGCCCAGGACGGCCACCCGATCACCGGCACCTACGACTTCACCGTCGAGGGCACGCCGCAGACGCCCACCGCCTCCGCCGAGCCCGCCCAGACGGCCCCGGCGACCCCTGAGGTCTCGGCGAGCCCCGCCGCCTCCCAGAGCGGCGGCGGTTCCAGCGGCTGGCTGTGGGTCGTCCTGGCGGCGCTGGTGATCGCGGCCGTGGCCGGCGGGGTGTCCCTGGTCCGGCGGCGGGCGAGCGGACGCTGACCCGGGCGTCCCGTCGCCGGATCCGCAATGGTCCGCCGTCCCGGAGGCCGGGGCGGCGGACCACCGCCGGGCCTTCAGTAGGGCCGGGCCATCTTCCGCCAGGCCGGGGCGATCTGCACGGACGAGCCCCGCGGATAGGAGATGACGGACGGGTCGCCGTCGGAGGTGTAGCGGTCGCCCCCGGCGGCCAGCTTGTCCAGCCAGCGGGTGGAGGCGAACTCCGCGTCCTCCCCGCGCGGGCCTTGCGAGCGGATCCGCGGGATGTTCAGCGGATCGAAGTCGGCCGCGTACGGGGACGGCGACGGGTTGGACCCCACCAGGAACACGCCCCGGTGCTCATAGCGGATCCCCCCGTGCTCGCCGCGCCGTGCCAGCTCCGGCCGCCTGGGGTGGATGCCGAACGGCAGCGCCAGCGTCTGGACGGTCAGCCCGGGCACCGCCTCGGTGATGGCCTTCTGGTTGGCGGCGATGTCCCGCTGCACCTGCGCGGCGCTCGCCGAGCCCAAATTGAGGTGCGTCAGGGTGTGGTTGCCGATCTCAAAGCCGTTGCGGTGCAGCCAGCCCAGCGTCCGTCGGCCGTCCGCGTCGTTGAACGGGGCGCCGTTGACGAACAGGGTCGCCACCGGGCGGAATCCCGGATGGCGGCGGGAGACCTCCAGCAGGATCCCGATCGCGGTGTCGGGCTTGGGCCTGCCGTCGGGACCCAGCGCGAACTGGCTGATGGTGCTGTCGTCGAAGGTCAGCACCACCGGGTGCCGTCCGGCGGGGATGTCGATCCGCCCACTGGCCAGCTCGGCCGCGGTGATCGGCACATAGCCCTCTTTGGCCAGCCGCTCCAGCTCGGCGCGGAAGTCGGCCGGGGTGCGGTCGTAGACCGTGGTGGGCTTGGGCACGATCTGGTGGTACATCAGCACCGGCACCAGGCCGAGCTCGTTGGCGCGCACCGTGGCCGGGTCGATCTGCGGGCGGGCGGCGCCGGCGGCGGCCTGGCCGCGCGCCGCGGCCTCCTTGGCGGTGGTCTGCGGCCCGCCCGAGCAGGCCGCGCCCGCCAGCGCGACGGCCGCGACGACGGCCGTGATCTTCTTCAGCCCCATGGTCATGTGCTCTTTCCGATCGCTCCCGGCGTCAGCGCCTCGGGGTGGTAGCGCACCGCCGGATCCCACAGCAGGAACGACTTGCTGCCGGTCTTGGCCGCCGCCTCGATCTGCGCCTTGACCTCGGCCACTCCGTAGGGGTGCCCCAGCGAGAAGTCCTGCAGCCAGGGGACGATCTGCGCCGAGGTGCCGCGCAGCACCTTGTGGAAGGTCAGCATCGAGGCGTACACGGTCTTGTAGGGCTCGGCGTTGGGGTTCTTGAGCCCGAACTCGCCCGCCCCCCAGTGCGAGGGGTAGAGCATGGGCGCCACGTAGTCGACGTGCTTGCCGATCTTGGCGATGTCCTGCCCGATCTCGTGCGGCCGGGTGGCGGCGATGCCGTAGACCGACGCCCCCAGGAACGCCCCGTGCGGCCGCACCAGCCGCCGGGTCTCGGCGATGAAGGAGGCCACGCTGTCTTCCACCGACCCTCGCAGGCCGGGGAAGCGCATCGACTTCAGCGGCCCGTCCGGGCGGCGCACGTAGTCGTAGAGGATCTCGTCGAAGCCCAGCCTGGCCGCCTCCACGGCCAGGTCGATGTTGTACTTGCGGACCTCGGGGTGGGCGAGGTTGGTGAACGACTGCGCCCCGTACTGGGAGCCGTAGGCGCCTCCGTCGGGGGTGCGGACCAGGCGGTCGCGCTTGCCGGCCCGCCAGGACGCCTTGCCCAGCTGCGGGTCGCGGAAGGCGACGATGCGGCCGATCACCCGCACGTTCATGGCGTGCAGTTGGTCGAGGGCCTGGCGCGCGTCGTAGATGCCGCGGGTGGCCTTGACCTCCCGGGCCAGCGGCACCTGGGAGTCGTAGCCGATGATGCCGTCTTCGTCCTTGATGTCGAGCTGGACGGCGTTGATCCGCTTCTCGCGGATCATCTTCAAGATCCGCTCGCGCAGCGGCTTGGAGGCCCAGGCCAGGGCGGTGACGTGCACCGCGCGGGTCTCCGGGTGCGGCACGACCACCGGGACGTGGTGGTCGGTGCGGTTGCCGGCGGCGTCGTAGGCGGTGATGCGCACCATGTCCGGCGGGAACGGGTAGTCCAGCGTGAACTTGCCCTTGCGCACCTTGGCCGGGCGTCCGTCGCTGAGCACCCGGACCGCGCCCTTGACCTCCCCGCTCAGCGAGAACGGCCGCCGCAGCCCCGCGGCCACCAGGTGAGGGGCCTGCCCGTTGGCGCCGCTGCGCAGGCCGTGGACCGTGACCGACGGCGGTGTGGCGTCGACGGTGAAGCGGCGGGTGTCGCCTCCGTCGGTCAGCGGCAGGCTGCCGGGGGCCGACACCGACAGTTCGTGCTCGCCCTCGGCCAGCGCCCCGAGCTCGGCCACCAGCCTGCCGCCCTGCCGGCGCAGCGCCAGGGGCCGGCCGTCCAGGCGGGCGCGCACCTTGCCGGGTTCGCCGGCCTCGATGACGAGGGTCTGCCGCGCGGCGTCGGCCCGGTTGAGCACCGCGCCGTCCCGGACGGTCGTGATGCGCAGCTGCGGCCCGGCGACCTTCTTGATCGCCAGGCCCCCCGCGACCAGGACGGCCGTCACCGCCGCCGTGGAGCCCGCGGCCAGCAGCCATGGCCGCGGACTTGTGATGGTCTTCATCGCCTGGAACCCCCGATACTCAAAGCAGTCAATCGATCACTATATGTGTTGGGCATTAGTGGCGGAGTGACCCGACATCGAAACCTCCGGAACGACTCTCGGTGGTTTTTGCAAAGCCGCGATCAGAGGCGGTGAACCCTGTTCTGCGGACGGCGTGGATTTCCTGATCGCGCGGCCGGGAGCCCCGCGTCTTCGGGGCTCTTGTTTGTCGGCGGTGCCTCGCCGGAGGGCTGGTCCGTAAAGCCAAGGACGTCCCAATGGAAGGAAAGTGAAAAACCCTGCAGGGGTGGCGGGATGGGTGCGGGCAAAGCCCGCGGAGGGCGATTTTCCCCGGCCTGCTTCGGCGGCCTTCCTTACCTGCTCATCGGATTCCCATATCTCGATGAACCTTTTCCCACCCGCCGTTTTCGCAGGATGTGTGCGGGGGCATCGCAGCCAGGAGAGCAGCGATGCTACCCGGGACGGCACGGGAGTGCACGCCGCCGGGGCTCCCGGACGAGGCTCTCATGACCACCGGTTGGCGGAAATTCGATGATGCTGGCTTGAAGCCGGGAGTTCGACTATGGAAGAAACGCTGAACACTGGCGATTCCGCATGGGTGCTCGTCAGTTTCGCCATGGTGCTGCTCATGACGCCGGGGCTCGCCCTGTTCTACGGCGGAATGGTCCGGGCGAAGAATCTGGTCAGCGTCCTGTACATGAGCTTCGTCTCCATCGCCGTGGTGACCGTCATCTGGTTCGTCTACGGCTTCGGCTTGGCCTTCGGCGAAGACGTGGGCGGGCTCGGCCTGATCGGCTGGGGCCAGTGGGAGTTCTTCCGGACCACCCCGTCGGTGATGCGCGAGGTCATCCCGGTCTATGTGTTCTCCCTCTTTCAGCTCGTCTTCGCGATCATCACGCTCGCGCTGATCAGCGGCTCGGTCGCCAACCGGGTCCGGCTCGGCCCCTGGATGATCTTCGGGGTGATCTGGGTGACCCTGGTCTACCTGCCGGTCGCCCACTGGGTGTTCTCCAAGGGCGGCTGGCTCAACCGCTGGGGGGTGCTGGACTTCGCCGGCGGCCTGGTCGTCGAGCTCAACTCCGGGATCGCCGGCCTGGCCCTGGCGCTGGCGCTCGGTCCAGGCCTGAGCTTCCGCCGGGAGGAACCCCCGCGGCCGAAGAACATCCCGCTGGTCATGACGGGCATGGGGCTGCTGTGGTTCGGCTGGTTCGGCTTCAACGGCGGATCGGCGCTCACCGACGGCGCCCTGGCCGCCAACGCGGTGGTCAACACGATGATGTGCGGGTGCGTGGCGATGCTGGTGTGGATGCTGCTGGAGCGGGCGCGCTTCGGTCACTTCTCCCGCCTGGGCGGCACCACCGGCGCCCTCGCCGGCCTGGTGGCCATCACCCCGGCCTGCGGGTACGTCAACCTGTTCGGCGCCACGGCCATCGGCATCGTCGCCGCCGTCGTCTGCACCTACGCCGTGGAGATCAAGACCACCGTCGGATACGACGACACCCTGGATGTGGCGGGCATCCACGGCGTCGGCGGCATCGTCGGCGTGACGCTGCTGGGTCTGCTGGCCACCGGCAAGTACGGCAGCGCCACCGCCGGCCTGGTCTTCGGCGGCTCCATCGCCCTGCTGGGCAAGCAGCTCGTCGCCATCCTCGCCGTCGGCGCCTACAGCTTCGTGCTCACCTACCTCATCGGCAAGGTCGTGGACAAGCTGTTCAACCTCCGCCCCGGCCCCCGCGAGGAGGCCCTCGGCCTGGACACCGAGCTGCGCATCGGCTGAGCCCCGCCGATGGGCGCCGCGACCGGTGCGAGCGGCCGGGTCGAGGGGCCCTGGCCGCACCTGCTCGTCGCACTGACCTTCATCACCGGGATGATCGACGCGGTGAGCTTCCTGGAGCTGGGGCGGGTCTTCGTGGCCGCCATGACCGGGAACGTCCTCATCCTCGGCCTCGGCCTGGCCGGTTACGGGGAGATGCTGCCCCCGGGACTGGCGCTGATCTCTTTTGCGGCGGGGGCGGCCTGCGGCGGGCGCCTGCTGCGGGCCCGGTTCGAGCAGCGCCGCCACCGGCTGCTGCCGGCCGGCACCGCGGTGCAGACCGTGCTGATCGCCATGGCCGCGGTGCTGTCCTCCCGGCACGGGTTCTCCGAATCCTGGGTGCGCTGGCCGAACATCGCGCTGCTCGCCTTCGCCCTGGGCTGGGAGTATGCGATCGTGCGCGTCCTGAAGGTGCCCCACCTGAACACCACGGTCGTCACCACCACGCTGACCTCACTGGTCGCCGAGCCCGCCGCGCCCCCCGCGCAACGCCACCGGCTCCTTTCGATCGCCGCCCTGCTGTCCGGCGCCCTGACCGCCGGCGCCCTGCGGCCGGTGCTCTCCCCGGCGGGCCTGCTGTGGCTGGCCGTGCTCATCCTCCTCCTCGGATGCACGGTGGTCGGTCACCTCGCCGCCGAGCGCATCGAGGCGCGGCACCGGCGCTGAACCTTCTCGTCCCGCCGTTCTCGTGCGGGCGCCTCGCAGGCCGGACGGCGCCGTGCGGCCCGCCGCAGGGGTTTCCGGCCCTTGAGCCCATGTGGTGAGCGGACAGGCCTGCTCCCCAGGGGCGGCCTTAAAGGGGAAGGGCCTGGCGCAGGCGGTGCACCTGGACGGCGACATCCTCCAGGACGTTCGCATCGCCCACGGGCGGCGGTTCCCCGGTCGGCGGCGGCCGTTCCCTGCGGACCGCCACCGCCATCTGCCGAAGCTCCTCCGCGAGCGCCGCCACCTCCCGGGGCGGCGGGGGCGCGGCGCCCTCCCGGACCTCGACGGCGGCGGCGGTGACGGCGTCCACCAGCTGCTGCAGCGCCATCAGCACCGGCCACCAGGCCGCGCCCCGGCGGCCGGCCGGCGGCGGCTCGGCCAGCGTCTGCCGCAGCGCGTTCTGCACGGCGCTGAGATCGCGCTGCAGCGCCCGCCGGTGACGGGCCCATGCCGCATGGGAGCCGGTGAACGCCTCCTCCAGGTAGCCGGCGGCCGACTCCAATCCCGCGGCCAGCCGCTCCCCGAGCCGGGCCCGCCAGCTCTCCGGCCAGCAGGCGTAACCGAACACCAGCACGATCAGGCAGCCCAGCAGGGTGTCCGACAGCCGGGCCAGCACCAGCTCATCGGACGGCTGCGGGGAGACCATGTCGAACAAAAAGAGCATCAAGGGCGTGACCGCCACCGTGCGCGCCGCATAGGACTTGACCTTCAGGACGGGGATCAGCCCGCCGAAGAACGCCGCGAGCGGGACCGCGGCCCACCCCCGCGGCACCAGCACCAGCACCAGCAAGGTGGGGACGGCCGCGGCGACCGTGCCGAGCGCCCGCAGCAGCGCACGGGTGAACACCGACCCGAAGTCCGGCTTCAAGATCACCGCCACGGTCAGCGGCAGCCACACCGAATGCACCGTGGGCACCCACAGCACGCGCAGCACGGCGCCGGACTCCACGATCGCCGAGGCGATCGCCATGCACAGGGCCAGCCGCGCCCCGTACCGCCAGGCCGCCCCGGAGGCGCAGGCCGTGCGGACGGCGGCCAGCGCCCGCACCGGCAGGGGCTCGGGCAGGCCCAGCCAGTCGGGATCCTCCGGGTGCGGCTGCGACAGCCGCGCCCGGGCGTACTCGATGGACCGGGCGAGCACCGGATCGCCCGGCACCGGCGCGATGCGGGCGTCCCGGCGGCCGGCCCGCACGGCCTCGGCGATCCGCCGCACCGCCTCGGCCGCCCCCGCCGGCGCGGGCCGGGCCGACCGGGCGAGCACGGTGACCGCCTCCAGCAGGGGAGTGGCCGCGTTGAGCATGGCGACCAGCCACCGCGTCTGGGCGTCCCAGCCGCCCTCGCCGCGGATCTGGTGACGCATCAGCGCGTCCTGGGCGGCGTCCACGGCCGCGTTCAGCGCCGCCTGGGCGTCGCCGGCGCGGGGCAGGGCCTGGAGGAGATCGGCGGCCTTGTCGTACACCTCGGCGACGGCCCGGTGCCCGGGGTCGGCGCCGGTGCCCTGCAGACGCCAGCTCAGCAGCGCCAGCAGCAGGTAGAACGCCCCGCCCGCCAGCTGGCATAGCGGGGGCAGCCACAGCGCCCCGCTCGCCGGCAGCCCGGTGCCGATCACGTTCAAAAACAGCAGGCTCAGCCCGGCCCCCGAGGCCACCCTGCCGATCGAGCTGATCAGCCCGGACACCAGCGCGACCAGCGCGGTCACCGCCACCGCCCACCAGCCGTGCCCATGGGAGAGCTGCCCGATGACCAGCCCCGCCGCACCGGCCAGCTGCGGGACGAGCAGACCCAGCACCCGCGACCGGTACGGGCCGGTCTCCGGCTGCATCACCCCCAGCACCATGCCGGACGCGGCGAACACCCCGGCCTGCAGCTCGCCCCAGGCCAGCGCCGCCGCGGTCACCGCGCCGAAGGCGACCGCCGCCCGCAGGGCCTGGGACCAGGAGGGACGTTCCCCCGACAGGGACAGGGACCGGCGCAGCCACTTGCCCGGGTCGATCCCCGTGTCGCTCGCGGCCATGCCCGGGACGTTTCCGCCCGCCGGCCGGAAATGCCGCCGGCTCCTCACGCGGGCGCCCTCCGCACCGCCCGGCGGCCCTCACACCGCCCGGAACAGGGCGTACAGGAGCGCGAAGACGGCCAGCCCGAGCCCCAGCGAGACGAGCACGTTCAACGCCGCCTTGCCGTAGGCGCCGTCCTGGAACAGGTGGACGGTCTCCAGCTCGAAGGTGCTGAACGTCGTCAGCGCCCCGCACACGCCCGTGCCGATCAGGGCCTCCCACTCGGTGCCCGCGCCCGTTCCGTGCAGCGCCCCCAACGCTCCCGCGCCCAGCAGGTTGACCGTCAGGGTCCCCCACGGGAACGCCTTGCCGAAACGCTGCTTGACCTCGGCGTCCAGCAGGTAGCGCAGCACGGCGCCGAACGCCCCGCCGATGAGCACCAGCAGCGCGATCACGGCCGTTCACCGCCTTCGGGACGGGGCGTGCGGCGCGGCAGCAGCCCGCCCAGCCACAGCCCCGCCACGATCGCGATCCACCCGCCCGCCACGCTGGCCACCGCGTAAACGACGCTCACATCCCAGTCCCCGGCGCGGCCCAGGCCGTCGATCCCGTCGATGAGGTGGGAGAACGTGGTGAACCCGCCCAGGTAACCGGTCACCAGCAACGGGCGGGCGAAGGGATGCGGCCGGCTGTGCAGCAGGTAGGTCGTCAGCACCCCCATGACCAGGCAGCCCAGCAGGTTCACCAGCAGCGTGCCCCAGGGGAAGCCGTGCTGCGCCCCGGGCATCGCATCGGTGATCAGATGACGTGCCAGGGCGCCCAGCGCTCCTCCGATGGCGATGTCGGCGAGCACACCGGGCCGCACCCCCGGGTGGCGGGGCGGCCCCTCTTTACGCCGGTCTAAGAGAAAGGCCTCGGCCCTTTCCCGGTGATTCAGCCGTTGCCGTGGTTCTCCCGCACCCCCATGTTCTTCACCTCTCGTGCCCGCCCGGCGCCCCGGGCAGCAGTTCGCGTGCCGCCTCCCATGCCTGCCGGAAGGCGGCCTGGACTTCGGGAGACCGCTCCCCGAGGATGCGCGCCCAGGCGCCGCACCCGCCCGGCAGCACGCCGGCCCCCGCCCGCAGCCCGCAGCCTGCGAGCACCCGGTGCATCGCGTCGGCCACGGCGTGCGCGGGCCCGGCCCCGGTGACGACGTACAGGGACGCCAGGACTCCGAAGCCGTCCATCACCGCAGGCCCCGTGGCGGCCCGTTCCCCCGGCACCAGGCGGAGCGGATCGGCGAACAGCAGCCGCCCGGCGGCATCGCGCACCTCCACATCGCTGCAGTAGGCGGTGTAGGCGTGCCGTTCCCCCCGGGCCAGCCGCCCGGCCAGCAGCGTCTCGCCCAGTACCACGGTGGCGTCCGGGTGGGCGGTGACGCCGATCCGCTGGTAGTAGCGCGCCCCGCCGAACGGGATCGTCATATCCGGCAGATACTCCAGGTAACCGCCGGGCCCCACGGTGAACTCCATGAGCTGGGTGGCGTAATCGCGTTCCATCCGGTAGATCCGGGTGGCGCTCTGGGTGGTCAGGCGCACGGACGCCCCCGCCCCGCAGGAGACGTCGATGCGGTAGCGGTCCCCCTGCAGCACCCCGCCCCCGGACGACATGAGCATCACGTGCGGCAGGCCCGGAGCGCGCGGGTCCAGGTAGAGCGGGCGGGTGATGTGCAGCGGGGCCTTCTGGTAGTGGCCGGTCAGCTCCGTCCGCTCTGCGATCCGCTCGAACTCCAGCTCCAGCAGCCCGACCTTGCCGGGACTGCCGACCGGCAGCACGTCCACGGCGGCGGCGTGCCGCCGCACCGGCTCGGGCACCCACTGCGGCGAGCAGCGCTCGAGGGAGACCCGCTCGCCGGCCGCCGCTACGCCGGTGAGGCGCATGCCGCCCTCGCCCGCGACTCGATGAAGTCGGCGACCTGATCGACCCCGGTGCCGGTCAGGCAGTCGGTCAGCGCGACCGGGCGGCCGCCGCGCACCGCCCGCGCGTCGCGCTCCATGACCCGCAGGTCGGTGCGGACGTACGGGGCGATGTCGATCTTGTTGATGATCAGCAGGTCGCAGTCGGTGATGCCGGGGCCGCGCTTGCGCGGCATCTTCTCGCCCTCGGAGGTGTCCAGGACGAACAGGTACACATCGGCCAGCGCCGGGCTGAAGGTGAGCGTCAGGTTGTCCCCGCCGCTTTCGAACAGCAGCATGTCCAGCTCGGGGAAGCGCTCCAGCAGCTCGGCCGCGGCCGCCAGGTTCATGGTCGGGTCGTCCCGGACCGCGGTGTGCGGGCAGGCCCCCGTCTCCACCCCCACGACCCGTTCCGGGGCCAGCGTCCCGGCCAGCGTGCGGCGGATGTGCTCGGCGTCCTCCTGGGTGTAGATGTCGTTGGTGATCACACCGGGGCGGTGGCCCCGCTGTTGCAGCAGCGGGACCAGCGCCTCGATCAGCGCGGTCTTGCCGGAGCCGACCGGGCCGCCGATCCCCACTTTGAAGATCTTCTCCAGGTGCATCGGGTGTCCTTGTGCGCGGTGGTCAGGTGGCGAACAGCCGGGCCGCCGCCCGTTCGTGGGCGGCGGCGGCGATGTCGGCGGCGGGCGCCGAGGCGTGCAGGTCGCGGGGGTCTTCGGCGGCGAGCGCCGTGTGCGCGGCCCGGATGAGGTCGGGGCGGACCTGGTGCAGCAGCCGCTGGGCGCGGCGGAAGTCGCTGCAGCTCAGCCGCACCGCCGCCGTCGTCCAGCCGACGGCGAACGCGTGCAGCTCGGCGGCGACCGCGTGCGCCACCGGCACCCCCAGCCCCGCGTGGAGCACCCCGGCCACGACGGCGTGATTGCCCGGCGTGGCCTTGTCCTCCACCAGCTCCGCCAGGCGGACGGCCGGCGGCGTCGGGAAGGCGAAGACCGCCGTGTCGAGCACCTGCCGGCCGGTCCGCACCGAGGCGGCGCGCTGCTCGCGGCTGAGCTTGATCGCCTCCAGCCGCCGGTCGACCTCCGCCAGGCGCTCCCAGTCCCGCGCGGCCGCGGCGCGGTGCGCCAGCGCCAGCGCCGCCGCGTCCCCCGGCCCCACCGCGTTGCGCAGCAGGTCGGTCAGCAGCTCCCGCAGGTTCTCCGGCCCGGCCAGGCCGAGCTGGACGTACCCCTCCAGCCCGTGGGAGAGGGTGTACCTGCCGCTGGGGAAGGCCGAGTCGGTGAGCTGAAGCTGGGCCAGCAGTGCGCCCAGGTCGGCGCGGCCGTTCATGCCAGGAAGAACAATCGGTTCAGCGGCAGCTTCGTGGCCGGTTCGATGTGCGCCGGCTCCCCGTCCACGGTCACCCGGTAGGTCTCCGGATCGACCTTGATCTCCGCGAGCGTCGAGTTGTGCAGCATGTGCCGCTTGTCGACGGTCCGGCACTGGCTCACCGGCCGGATCAGCCGCTTGAGGCCCAGCCGCTCGGGCACGCCCGCCTCGATCGCGGCGATGGACATGAACGTCACGCAGGTGGTGCTGAGCGCCTCGCCGTAGGCCCCGTAGGTGGGACGGAACCGCACCGGCTGCGGCGTGGGCAGGGAGGCGTTCGGGTCGCCCATCTGCGCCCAGTTGATCATGCCGCCCTTGATCACCATGAGCGGCTTGGCCGCGAAGGAGTGGATCGGCCACAGCACGATGTCGGCGAGCTTGCCGTCCTCCAGCGACCCGATGGTGTCGGCCATCCCGCTGGCCCGGGCCGGGTTGATGGTGAGCTTGGCCAGGTAGCGCAGCACCCGGAAGTTGTCGTTGCGGGAGGAGTCCTCCGGCAGCGGGCCGCGCTTGTCCTTGTTGTGGTGGGCCATCTGGAAGGCGCGGGTGAAGGACTCGCCCACCCGGCCCATCGCCTGGGAGTCCGACCCGATGATGCTGATGATGCCCAGGTCGTGCAGCACCGTCTCGGCCGAGATGGTCTCGGCGCGCACCCGGCTGTCGGCGAACGCCACGTCCTCGGGCACGTCGTAGCTGAGGTGGTGGCAGACCATGGTCATGTCCAGCAGCTCATCCACCGAGTTGCCGGTGTACGGCAGGGTCGGGTTGGTGGAGGCCGGCAGCACGTTGGGCTCCCCGGTCACCCGCAGGATGTCGGGGGCGTGACCGCCGCCGGCGCCCTCGGAGTGGTAGGTGTGGATGGCCCGGCCGTTGATGGCGGCGATGGTGTCCTCGACGTAACCGGCCTCGTTGAGCGTGTCGGTGTGGATGTTGACCTGGATGTCGAACTCGTCGGCCACCGACAGCGCGCAGTCGATGACGGCCGGGGTGGTGCCCCAGTCCTCGTGCACCTTCAGCCCGCAGGCCCCGGCGCGGATCTGCTCCTCCAGCGGCACCGGCAGGCTGCTGTTGCCCTTGCCGAGCACCCCGATGTTGATCGGGACGCTCTCATAGGCCTGCAGGATGCGGGCGATGTTCCACGGCCCCGGGGTGGTGGTGCAGCCGCGGCTGCCGTCGGCCGGGCCGGTGCCGCCGCCCAGCAGCGTGGTGATCCCGTTGCTGAGCGCGTGCTGGGCCTGCTGCGGGGACAGGAAGTGCACGTGGGTGTCGATCGCCCCGGGGGTGGCGATGAGGTTCTCCCCGGAGACCACCTCGGTGCTGGCGCTGACGATCAGGCGCCGGTCCACCCCGTCCTGGGTGTGCGGGTTGCCGGACTTGCCGATCCCGGCGATCCGGCCGTCCTTGACGCCGATGTCGCCCTTGACGATGCCCAGCACCGGGTCCATCACCACCACGTTGGTGATCACCAGGTCCAACGCGACCGAGCTGCCGGAGGCCGGGTCGGCCGACATGCCGTCCCGGGCGGTCTTGCCGCCCCCGTACTGGGTCTCGTCCCCGTAATGCCCCGCGATGTGGTCTTTTTCCACCTCGACGATGAGGTTGGTGTCGCCCAGGCGGAACCTGTCGCCCACCGTCGGGCCGTACATCGTCGCGTACTGCTTGCGGCTCATGGTGGCCATGGCGGCTCAGCCCTTCTTCTTCGATTTCGCCGAACCCGGCTTCTTGGACGGCTTTTCCTGCTCCTGCGAAGACTCCTCCGGCGCATCGAGGTAGCCGCGTTCCCGCATCCGCCGCAGGGCCCGCCGGCGGGCGTCCCGGGAGCGCACGCTGCCGTTGAGCAGGCCGCCGAACCCCACCAGGCGCAGCCCGCCGCCGTATTCGACCAAGGTGACCTGCTTGGTGTCGCCGGCCTCGAACCGCACGGCGGTGCCGGCGGGGATGTCCAGGCGCTTGCCGAACGCCTTCTCCCGGTCGAATTTCAACGCCCGGTTGGCCTCGAAGAAGTGGAAGTGGGAGCCGACCTGGACGGCCCGGTCGCCGGTGTTGTGCACCTCGATGGTCACTTTGGGCCGGCCGGCGTTCAGCTCGATGTCCCCTTCGCCGTACAGGTAAACGTCGTCATCGGACATGGGATGCCGCCCCTTTCAGGTTCGTCGCCGCGGGAACGGGCGGATCCCGGCGGCGATCTGCGTGGTCGTGGTGATGCCCGTGGCCGGTGGCCGCCGTCCCGTCGTCGCCGTGCCGCTCCCACCGCAGTTCCGCCTCGGCCGCGCGGGCGCGGATCAGTGCGGCCAGTGCGGCGGGGCCCAGCAGCGGCCCCGCGGTCCGGACGCCGGGCCGCTGCGGCGCCGGGACGAACGAGGCCGGCACCAGCACGACGCCGTCGGCCCCCAGCCGCAGGCAGCGGTCCACGCCCTCGTCCACGTCCGGCTCGCCGCCGAGCAGCGCCACCTCCACCCGGCGGACGGGTGCGTGCTGCCACACCAGCCGCGCCACCTTGAACAGCTCCGCGTCCGGCTCCGGGCCCGCGGCGGGCGCCACCAGCAGCGCCGCCCGGTCCGGCGGTGCGCCGCGCAGCGCCCGGGCCAGCACGCCCCTGATCCAGCCGACCAGGTGCCGGACGGTGCCCAGCGGCTCGGCCAGCAGCACCTCTCCCGGCGGGCGGTCGCGGGATGCCCACCGCAGGGTCTGCGCGGCCAGGCGCGGCAGATCCGGGTCCCGGCCGAGCGTCATCGGCACCGCCACCACCGGCCCGCCCGCCCGCACGGCCGCGTGCAGGTCGCGCCCGGCGCCGCACACCCGCAGCTCGCCGGAGCCTTCCGTGAGGGGAAGGCAGCGGCCCTGCCGGCTTTCGTGGCCGCCGACCAGCACGACCCTGCGGCCCGTCATCACTTGCCGCCCACCGGGTCGTGGCAGGAGACCAGCTTGGTGCCGTCGTCGAAGACCGCCTCGACCTGGATCAGCTTCAGCATGCCGCGCACGCCCGGCAGCACATCGTCGGGGCCGAGGACCTGTTTGCCCAGCTCCATGCACTCGGCGACGCTTTTGCCGTCCCGGGCGGCCTCGATGATCTCCTGGCTGATCAGCGCCACCGCCTCCGGGTAGTTCAGCTTCAGCCCCCGCTCCCGGCGCTTGGCCGCCATCTGCGCCACGACGAAGATGACGAGCTTTTCCATCTCCCTGGGCGTGAGATTCATCGAAGGTCCTTTCTGGGTCGTGCCGCCGGAACGCTCATCCGGCGCGCCGGAGCTTGCCGAACATCGGGACGGCCGCCAGGAACACCCAGCTGACGAGCACGAACGGCCAGGTGAGGGTGTGTCCGCCGACCACGTCGAACACGTTGGCGACACCGGCGGTCAGCCCCGCGGCCGTCACCGCGCCGACCGCGGCGTACCCGGCGCTGACGGGGCTTATCGCCAGGAAGGTGCCGAACAGCGCCAGCCCGGTCAGCACGGAGTTGTAGCCGTACAGGCCGGCTCCCAGGTCCGCCGCCTGCGCGCCCAGCACCCAGCCGGTGAGCAGCCCGATCAGGCTGGAGACCAGCGCCACCAGCCCGGTGACCCAGCCGGCGATGAACAGCCCGGCCAGGAAGATCAGCCCCACGTACCACTTGTTCTGAAAGAACACCTGGCCGATGCCGTTGAGCGTGCCCTGCCAGAAGTAGGTCCAGGTCATCGCGGTGCCGGGGGCGGCGGCCGAGGGCGGGGGCGTGCTGGCGTGCCCGGCCCACACCCGGCTGAAGGCCGGGCCCCCGATCACCGCCACGCTGGTGACCATGCAGAAGGGCGCGGTGAAAGTGGGCAGGTTGTAGGGGGTCAGCAGCACGTTCAGCGCCGAGGTGAGCACGCTGGCGGCGATCGCGCCGCCGATGACGAGCGCCACCGTCATCCACCGCACGTCCAGGTAGAGCACCAAGGCGACGCCCACCAGCGTGCCGTTGAAGCCCTCCAGCCCCGGCCGGATCCGCTCCGGCCAGGAGACGCCGAGCACGGCGGCGGTGAGGGTGGCGACCACCGTTCCCAGCAGCGCGAAGAGGCCGAACTGCCAGCCGCCTGCGAACAGCGCGATGAGGAACACCAGGCCGGTCCAGTGGTTCGGCTGGAAATCGACCTGGGCGATCCCCCTGGGAATGGTGAGCAGCCGTTCAAGACCTTGCCGTCCCCTGGCGCGTTCCGGGTGCGCCGATGGGGCCGATGACGCCGACACTGCGGGCAAAAAAGTCAACCCCTTTAGTTAGCGTGCGTGCGGTGATAAATGGAAATTTCGCTGCGCGGGATGGTTCCCGTCGCCTTAGGAGATAAAGACCAGAGAACGTCACCTTCTGGTCAAATGTTTCGTTTCCCGGATTGGGGTTCGCATGACGTCGGGGGCGCGATGCCGGCCGGAGTGCGGCCGGCATCGCGCAAGGCCCTCCCCGCGTCCGCTCAGGACTTGCGGATGATGTCGCGCACCCGGTCGGTGATGGACGCCAGCGTGCCTTTGATCATGTTGGCGGTGGCGCTCTCCACCCCGGGGTGCGGATGGGTGGGCGCGGTGGCCTCGGCCGCCTTGACCGCCGCGGCCAGGGCCCGGCGCTGGGCGTCGCTGAACTTGTCGCGCAGGCGGGGGAACTCATAGCGCTCCTCGGCGCGGGCGTGGGTGAGCACCGCCAGGCGCAGCTTGTCGAGCTTGGGCAGGAAACGCGGATCGTCGGTGTCCATGCCGTCCAGCTCGGCCAGCAGCTCCTTGGCCCCGCGCTCCTCCCGCAGGCGGTCGTCGGCGATCCCCCCGCCGCCGTCGATGCCGCGCCGGGTGAGCGGGTGCACGACCTCCTCCTCGGCGGTCTCGTGCACCGCCAAGAGCCGCACCAGCCTGCCGAACGCCTCCCGGCGCCGCTCGCCGGAATGCCGCATGACCTCATCGAACAGGTCGCGGATCTCACCGTGCTGCTGAATCAGCAGGTCGGTCACGTCCGTCTTGGTCATGGTCCCTGTGGCGGCCATATGCGCTCCTCGGCTGTGAATGGTCGATTCCTGCCGCCCGTACCCGACGCCAAGGCCCGCCATTCCCGGCCGAATGGGAGAAATACGTCAAGGGAAATTTGTGGATTCATCGCGTGAGCCGCGCCGATCACCGGGTACGGCGAATGTCCCGACGACACAGTGAGGTATCGCGATGACGTTCAATCCGTTGGAACAGCGGGGCATCCCGCTCGACCGGCAGATCCGCAACTGGAGCGAGCTCAATATCGAGCCGATCGACCCGGATCGAGCCGACCCCTACACCCGGTGCCGGATCATCACCATGAACGGCATCGAGACCGAGGCGATCTTCTTCAGCCACAACTTCGCGCGGGTCTGCCCCCAGCTGGAGGCCAAGCAGCAGCTGGCCGAGATCCGCTATGTCGAGGCCCAGCAGCAGAGGGTCGTCAACTGGCTGCTGCCCGGCCAGTCGTCGGTGCTGGAGACGGTCCTGGGGTATGAGCAGGTGGCCACCGACCTGACCAGCTGGGTGGCGCGGATGGAGCCCGACCCCTACCTCAGGCAGGCCTACGAGTTCGGCGTGCTGGAGGACTTCGACCACCTGTACCGGTACGCCAACCTCTACGAGATGCTCGAGCACCGCAAGGCCGAGAAGATCGTCGACAACCTCACCGAGGTCATGCCGGGCCGGCCCACGTTCATGCAGCACCGCGACCCGGTCGACAACGTGCGCGACCCCTATGACCGCAACCGGGTCGACCCGATCTCCAGGCTGCACGCGCTGACCATCATGTCCGCCGAGCAGCAGACCATGAACTTCTACATGAACGTCGGCCCGATGTACATGGAGCCCATCGCCCGCCAGCTCTACCAGGAGATCGGGCTCATCGAGGAGGCCCACGTCACCCACTACGAGTCCCTGTTCGACCCGGGGGAGACCTGGTGGGAGCGGCTGGTCCTCCACGAGTACAACGAGTGCTACCTGTACCACTCGTTCATGGAGACCGAAAGCGACCGGAAGGTGAAGGCCGTCTGGGAGCTGCACCTGAACATGGAGCTGGAGCACCTGCGGCTGGCCTGCGACATGATGCGCAAGCACGACGGCCGGGAGCCGGAGTCGATCCTGCCCCGCAGCCTGCCGTCGCCGGTCACCTTCGAGCCCAACAAGGAGTTCCTGCGCAACCTGCTGGCCACGCAGGTCGATCTGACCACGCTGGGCACCGGGTACGTCCGGGACGCGCATGAACGGTTCCAGCGGATGCAAGAGCGCGTCCACGACGCGCAGAAGGCGCCGAGCGAGGTTGTCATCGACCGGCACCGCGAGATGTTCGGCCGCGAGTACCGGCTGCAGACCGACGGCGAGCACCCGGTGGAGAGCCTGCGGGAGGCGCGCGTCAAGAGCTGAAAACGGCCTGAGCGGCATTCCGGCGGGCGGGCGCCGCACTTCACGGGCGCCCGCCCGTTCTCCACGCACCGGCCGGGCACGTCGTTTTCCCGGGTGGGGGCGGGTAGATCGCAGTCTGTGACCGCAGGCCGCCCAAGACCGCCCACAACCCCATGGTGAAAAGGCTCATTCCACCGGTGTCGAGGTTCCCGCCCGTGCGGCGCCTCCGCGCCGCCGCCTCCCGTGAGAACCTGCGGCGGGCCGCCCGCGGCGCCGCACCCGCCGTCGCCTACACCGCCCGGCTGGTGGTGACGGCGGTGGCGGCGTTCCTGCTGGCGCAGCGGCTGCTGCCGGTGCCGGCTCCGATGCTGGCCCCGCTGACCTCGATGCTGGTCGTCCAGGTGTCGCTGTACCGGACGCTGCGCAGCGCGGGCCGGCGGATCGTCAGCGTCACCGCGGGGGTGCTGGTGGCCGTCGCCGTGACCGACCTGGTCGGCTTCACCTGGTGGAGCCTGGGCCTGACCATCGCCGTGGCGCTGACGGTGGGCCAGCTGCTGCGCCTGGGCGACAACCTGCTGGAGGCGCCGATCAGCGCGATGCTGATCCTGCAGGTCGGCAGCGACACCGCCGCCCTCACCCGGGTGGAGGAGACGCTGATCGGCGCGGCCGTGGGGCTGCTGTCGGTGCTGGTGGCCTCCCCGGTCCGAGTGCGGCCCGCCCAGGAGGCGATCGAGGAGGTGGGCCGCTCGATGCAGCAGCTGCTGGAACGGATGGCGGACGGGCTGGAAGCCGAACCCGACCGGCGGACCACCGAACAGTGGCTGGGGTGGGCCCGCAGGATGGCCCAGCAGATCCGGCAGATCGACCAGGCCCTGGCCGAGGCGCAGGAGAGCGTCCGCCTCAACCCGCGCAGCCGGGTGGGCGTGACGCCCGGGCCGAGCCCCGCGCTGCACGCGGCCCTGCACCACCTGGAGCATTCCGCGCTCAGCATCCGCGGAGTGGCCCGCTCCATGGCCGACCGCACCGAGCTGCGCCTGAAAGACCGCACGGGCCTGGGCGCCTACATGTGGGAGGCCGACATGCGGGAGCGGCTGGCGGCCACCTTGCGCGCGCTGGCCGCCGCCACCCGCATCTACACCCGGGCGGTCACCACGGTCTCCGCCGACGAGGCGGTGCGGCTCACCGCCGAGCTGGAGGGGCGGCTGTCGCAGGCGCGGCGCCACCGCAACGAACTGGGCAGGGTGCTGCGCCGCGACCCGGGCCACTGGCCGTTGCACGGGGAGCTGCTGGTCCACCTGGACCGGCTGATCGACGAGCTGCGGGCCGCCGGACGAGGCCCGGTCACCCACCGGCCCGGCCGGCGGCGGCGCCCGATCACCCGGGGTGTGCGGCGGGTGACCGGACGGATTCCCGTCATACCGCGCAAAGTGGCCCAGTGGCGGTGGTCCGAACCCGCCGAACGCTCAGGCAAGTGAACCGGCGCTGTGCCATCGGCGGCCGCGGGCGTCCGGACGCTCAGGGGCTCAGGGAGTACGGCACCGCGTGCCCGGGGGAGACGGCGGGCCGAGGAGAAGCGGCCGGCGTGCCGCCGCGGGTGAGCTCCGCGTGCAGCGAGTCCCAGAAGGCCAGCTCCTCGTCCTCCTTGAGATGCTCGATCTTGCCCCAGAACTCCCGGTCCTCGGCCGCCGCGGCCACCGCGGCGCTGATCGCCGGCATCGCCGTGGTGGCGGCCTCCGACTCCCGCAGCGTCTCCTCCAGCTGCGCCGGGGAGACGCCCGCCGGCAGCGCCACCGGGCGGCGGTGGTGCTTGCCGCGCTTGCGCACCCGCACCGGCGGCACGGTGGGGACCTTGGCCGCGGCCGCGGCGGCCGACTTGCCCGCCGCCAGCGCCACGGTGCCCACCACTGCGAACGCCATCAGCCCGCCCAGCACCACATCGTGGCCGCCGGACAGGAACGCCTGCTCCTCCGGGGCGCCCTCGCGGGTGTGGGCCACGCTCTGCTCACCGGCCCGGGCCTCGGTCAGCTCCGAAGGGGACGGCGCCGGGGCGGCGTGCTTGGGCGTGTACTTGCCCTCCGAGGCGACCTTGACCTTGGAGGGGTAGCCGTAGCCGACGATGATGCTCTCGTCGCGGACCTTCTCCCGCAGGTGGATCCCGTCGACGTTGGCCTCGATCGTGTGGATCTTCTTGCCATCGACCTTCTTGACGATGCCGACGTGGTCGATGGCGTCGATGTCCTTGGAGCCCTTCCAGTCGAAGAACACGATCGCCCCCGGCACCGGCTCGGTGCCCCAGGCGCCGTGCTTTTTGAACCACTTGGCGTGGTCGACGGTGGCGGCGAACTGCCCGACCTGCTCGGCCACCCCGGCCTTGTCGGCCGCCCAGGCCAGGAACATGTCGCACCAGGGCGCCGTCTTGAAGTAGGGATTGTGGTCGGCGTCGACGTTCTTCGCCCACCACGCGCCGTACTTGGTGTAGCCGCCGGCCTTCTCGGTATAACCGAGCTCCTTCTCGGCGACCTCGAGCAGTTTCTTGCCTATCGGGTCCATGTCTCTCCAGTGGCCGCCTACCGGGTGCGGGGTGACAGGCGCCCCACCGCACACGGCGGACTCACTCGGGGACGTTCTCGTTCGGGGGGCGTCCCCGGGACTTCCGCGACGGGTCCCCGGTTGTTCCCGGCGCCGGCTGCGCCGTGAACATTCGGCGGTCGGTTCGACCTCCGGGGTGGAGGTAGGTCACGAACCGGTCTCGGGGGAATGTACTTGAGGTAAAGCATCGGGGGCAAGTCCCGTCCAAGAAACGGTGAGTCCCGCCTGAAGGGAGGGTAAACGCAAGGAAAGTCACCTGTCCGGAGGATCTGATGTATCCGGATAGTGAGCATTTCCGATCGGCGTGCGGACGGAAGGGGGCGCCGGGGCCGCTACCGTGGGGAGGTTCGGCGAGCCGAGGGCGAGCCGGGAAGGGGAGGACCATGGCCCAACGACGCACCGCTCGCCGGGACGCACCCGCCGTGCACCGCAGTGCCGACGGCCGCGCCGAGCTGCACCCCGACCCCGAACGCGAGCACGGCTGGCTGCTGACCGTCGAAGGGGTGCCCCAGTCCTACGTCGACCTGGCCGACCCGACCTACCTGGACTTCGAATACATGCGCATGATGGGCGACGTGGTCGACTGCCTCGGCGACGGCCGCGCCCCCCTCGACGTCGTCCACATCGGCGGCGGCGCCTGCACCCTGGCCCGCTACGTGGCGGCCACCCGCCCCGGCTCCCGCCAGCTGGTCCTGGAACCGGACGCCGCCCTGATCAACCTGGTCCGCGAGCACCTGCCACTGCGCTCGGTCCGAGGACTGCGCGTGCGGATAACCGACGGCCGCGCCGGCCTGGCCGCCCTCCCCGACGCCTGCGACGACCTGGTGATCCTGGACGCCTTCGCCGACACCGCCATCCCCCGAGAACTGATCTGCCTGGAGTTCTGCCACGACGTACGCCGGGTCCTGCGCCCCGCGGGCGTCTACCTCCTCAACATGGCCGACGGCAACCGCCTGGAGTTCGCCCGCCGGGTAACGGCCACCGTCCGCCGGATCTTCCCGCACACCGTCCTGCTCGCCGAACCCGGCGTCATGCGCGGCCGCCGCTTCGGCAACCTGGTCCTGGCCGCCTCCGCCGCCGCCCTCCCAGAGGCCGAACTGACCAGACGCGCGGCCTCCGGCCTGGTCCGCGCCCGCTGCCTGGACACCGAGGCCCTGTCCGGCTTCTGCGCCGGCGCCGCCCCCCTGCGACAGAACGAGGACATCTCGATCCCCGTACCGCCCAAAACCCTCTTCGGACGCCCCTAGCGGTCAGAACACCGAGTTTCGTCGGCCACCTGATCAAGGCCTGCATCGGAACCGGCAACCCCTGCATGGCCTGGCGTCCGAGGGTTCGACGGTTCTCAACATCTCGCAGCAGATCATGACCCCATGTGCCCTTGTTGCGCCCTGCTGCTAGCGGGTCAGGAGACTTGCTAAGTTCTTCCGCCCCAAAGGCACCAACACCCGCTGATGCCGTTGGCCTGCTGGTGACAGCCGTTCGGGCACGTTGGCGTTCGCTAGCGTTGCCATCAGAGCCGCCGTCACCACCATCGGCGGGGACGGCCCGGAAGGCTCGTCCACGCGGATGGTCAGCAGGTGGGACAGACGGCATCGCGCGGACGGGCGCTCCGGGGCGCAGGGGGTCTGGGGGACGGCGCAGTCCCCCAGAGGGGAGCTCGCTCAACCCGACGGCACGGTGCCCGCCGCCGGGCTACCGTGCTCGTGATGGTGCTCGCTCCCGTCGCGTTGGTTTGCGCGTTCTACCTGGGCGGATGCACAACCGGCGGTCCGCTGCAAAAACGGCTCGTATCCGGTGGGCTTCCGCTCCTCTGGCCTGCGGCTTTACCCTGGGGTCCTCATCACCCCTCAGAGGGATCGCAACCTTGAACTTGGGGCGCGTCTGGATGCCGTAGGGCCGGGTCCTCATCACCCCTCAGAGGGATCGCAACACGAAACCGCCGGAGCTACCGCGGCCACCCATGTCAGGTCCTCATCACCCCTCAGAGGGATCGCAACACATGCCGCGAATCGAGCCGCGGCAGATCCAGTTCTAGTCCTCATCACCCCTCAGAGGGATCGCAACCCGTCCTCACCGGCCGGCAACCGCAGCGCAGCCGCCGTCCTCATCACCCCTCAGAGGGATCGCAACTGTCCACACCGGCGGTCTGCCGGTTTGATCATGGACGTCCTCATCATCCCTCAGAGGGGTCGCAACTGCCCGCAGAGCTCGTAGATCCCGAAGGGACGGTGTCCTCATCACCCCTGAGAGGGATCGCAACTAGATGAGGGGGTCGCCCTTGCGGGTGTACGCCAGCGTCCTCATCGCCCCTCGGAGGGATCGCGACTCTCCAGATACGCGACGTCCAGATTCAGCGAACTGGTCCTCGTCACCCCTTGGAGGGATCGCAACGCGTGCAAGTAGCCGAACGTGGTGATCTGGACGAACATGTCCTCGTCGCCTCTCAAAGGGATCGCAACCCCAGGCGGTCGTAGATTTCCCTCGCGCCCCTATCTGAACGTTCTCATCACTCTCAGAGGGATTGCAGATGCAGGGCATGATCCGCGGCGTGCTGTCCATGGCCTCCTTATCGCCCCTCAGAGGGGTCGCAACAGGGGCGTGTACTCGCAGCGCGGCGCAAGCAGCTGCCGTTTTCATTACCCCTCAGAGAGGGTGCAGCCTGGCCTTGTCGGTGTGGGGACGTGGGTGCTGGTGGCCTCATTGGCGGTGTGAGGGACTGGCGTGTTGCAGTGGGGTTGGTCGGCTCTGGGGGTGTCCGGTCCGGTGGCGCGTGGTGCTGCTGCGCTTGATCTTAAAAGAGATCGATTTGGTTGTTCTAAAGGCTGGTTAGATGTTCGCAGTTTAGGTTGAGATTGTTTTCTGGGGGTGGAGTGTCAGGATTTCTGTTTTGTTGGAAGATTTTCTCAGGGAGAATTTGTTGGCGCCTCCACTGTTTCGAGTGCGATTTCCCATGGGAAGGAGTTGAATTTTGTGTTTCCTGCTCCTGGGGGGTGTGGTTCGAATTTGCCGGGGCCTAGGAGTATGTGGACGCCTTCGGCTTGGAGGGTGGCTGTGCTCTGCTGGAAGGGGCGGCGGGTGGCTAGGGCGGTGTTGACGAAGGGGAGGACCACGATGGGGATGTTGAGGTTGGGGGCTTCGGCGAGGATGCTCAGGGCGTAGTTGTCGGCTATGCCGTTGGCCCATTTGTTGATGGTGTTGTAGGTGGCGGGGGCGACGATGATGGCGTCTGCCTTGGGGGAGCGGGGTTGGCCTGGTTCGCGGTAGTCGCTGCGGACGGGGCGGCCGGTTTGGGCCTCTAGGGCGGCGGTGTCGATGAAGTTCAGGGCGGCGGGGGTGGCGATGATCTGGACGTCCCAGTTGCGCTGGTGGGCGAGGGTGACGAGTTTGCCGACGTCGCCGGCGGGGCCTGCGGCGCACACGATGATGTAGAGGACGCGACGGCGACCGGGGGTGGTCACAGGCGCACTCCGATCTGGGCGGTGAAGTCGCGGAGTTGGCGTTGGGTGCTGGGTGGGGCGGTGGTCGCCAGGTCACGGACGATGCGGTGTACGGCGGGGCGGGCTGAGATTTCTTCGGGGGCGATTTGGTGGGCGGCGCGCAGGATTTCGTAGGCCTTGTGGTGTTTGCCCCATTGGGTGAGGGCGCGGGCGGTGTCGATGAGGAGTGTGGCCTTGCGTTCGGTGATGGAGATGCGGTTCAGGTTGATGGTTCGTGCCTGTTGGATGGCGGTTCCGGCGTCGCCGAGTTGGAGGGCGATGTTGACGCGGTGGAGTTGGACGTTGGTGGGGCCGAAGGCGGTCCAGCGGTAGTTGTGGTCTCCGCCGAGTCGGCGTCCGGCCTCTTCGGCCTCGTCCAGGAGGGCGGCGGCGGTGTGGCGGTCGTTGCGGCGGCTGGCGGCCACCGCACCCCGCAGCAGCAAAGAGCCGTACACCGACAGGGATGCGGGGGTGTGCTGGTCGATGTCGCGGTTTAGGCGCTGGGCGAAGGTGCTGGCGGTTGTGGTTGCTGCGCCATAGTGCCCGTCGTTCATCAGAGCGTGGGTGATGATGCGGGCGCTGGAGGCGATGACGGTGGGGTCTTGGCTGTTGCGGGCGGCTTGCATGCTGCGGTCGGCGGCCATCCAGGCGAGGCCTTTGGCGTCCAATTTGCGCAGGATGCTTGCAGCTACGTGGTAAGCCTCGGCGGACAGTGCCTCAAAGCGGAGGCGGGTGTCTCCTTCAGAGTTTTTGCTTGCTGTGCGCAGGTCGGCCAGCAGCCTGGGGAGTTTGTCGATCACCGTGGAGTAGCGGCAGCTCTGGTAGTTCCGTTTGGCAGCGGATACCTCCTTGGTGAGGCGTTCAAAGCTGAGGCTGGCGGGGGTGGGGTTGCTGTTCATCTCGGGATGGTCGGCCATGGCTGCGGCGAACGCCTCGACCCCTTCCAGCGGGCCGCCATCGCCCGGTAGGTCCGTCAGGATCGTGCTGAACAAACTCGCCCCGGCGAGCTGGGTGAACGTACGTCTGCGCACCGGTCCCTCCTCTTCCCCGCATGAGGCTTTAGGGCAAGAGAACCGAGGAACGCCGAAGAGTCCAAGCCCACCGGCTCATCTTGTGCCCGGATGACCGCGGTCCCGGTGGGCGCTGCGCTGGTGGGGTTGAACGAGCTTGGGGCCGGCCCCAGCGTCATCCGGGCGTGATCGGGCATGTCCAGGCCGTCGGCGATGCGCTCGAACACCTCCGAGGAAGTGACCCGGCGGCCGCGGGGCTTCATGGTCTCGCTGACCTTGCCTTGGGTCATGCCGCAGGCGATGGCGATCTGGGTCTGACTGGCACCGGCGTACTGACGCAGCAGACGGAACAGCCAGCCGATGTCCCGGTTACGGAGAGCGTCGAGGGTTTCGGGGCGTCTCCACAAGTCGGCGGGGACGGTGAAAGGAGCGATGGCGCGTCCCGGCATGGAGGGCTTCTCCCTGACGGTTGCCGTGAGTGACCAGTCCTGGCTTGAGCGTATATCCCCTCAAGGGATGGCGCCGGGGAATGGGCTGACCGAGGGCGGTCACCGGATCGTTGAGGCATGACCCAACGGCAGCAGGACGAGCACGAGCGGTGCCCTTCGCGTCGTGGGCGGGGCTGGAAATGGGTCTTCTTCAGCCGGGGGCCGCTGATGCGACGGGTCACCACTGGCAATGGGCCGGAAACGAAGAGCCGGCAGGAGTTGTGCGAGTGGTGCTCGCCTTCGTCGCAGGTGGCGGCGTGATGGGCTGCGGGGCCGGCGGCATGGCAAGTGGCCAGGTGCGGCATATGGCCTCTTCCCGGCCAGCCGTCCAGGGAGGGGAGGACGGTCACCTTGCCGTGTCGCCAGCCCTGCTTCAAAGACGAGTCGGGAGCAGGATCTTGGGTTTTGAACGCGAGCGATTCAAGGCGGCGAACGTGGCCGGGACGTTCGGGCCTCGCCGGGGGCACCTGGCCGCGTTGGATGCCGAGCTGTGCCGGCGGCCCGGTCTGCTGTGTGGGCTGGTCGAACGGGACGGGCTGCGGGTGCTGCGGGTCATGAGGCAGGGAGCGGCGTCGCATGCGGTCGAGGTGAGCTGCCGGGAAGAAGCCGGCGGCTGGGTGTTCACCTGGGCCGACACCGGAGGCGAAATCGGCCCGGTCAGCGATCCGGAGGCGGTGGCCGACCGGGTGACCGCAGCCCTGACCGGACGGGTGGTCCGATGACTGCGGCGGCCACGAGCCCGAGCAAGCCGTTCCCTCCTGCCGCTGCCATCGGCCCGGGTGGCCGGGTGAGGCCGGTTGCGGGGGATGTGGCGGTGCAGAGGTGGTATCTGCAGGCAGTGGTCCGGGTGTATGGGCCTTGGACGGTCTCCCAGACGATCAGCGCGCGGGAATGGGCGCTGGCGATCCGGCGGGTCCGCTACGCCACCGATGCCCTGGCCGACCTGGACGCCCGGTTCCCGGGTACCGCGTCGGGAACCGGGCGGGCAGAGGTGCATGATCACAGTGGGATGGTTCCGGTGACGCGGGACTGCCCACTGGCCTGCCTGGGCCTGTCGCGGCATGCGGCCAACCCGCTGCGGTCCCACCTGAGGGGCAGGGTGACGGTGGGCCAGGTGCTGCGGCTGTGGGAAGACAACGAACTCCAACACGTTCGTGGGCTGGGGCCGCGGCGGATCGGGGAGATCACCACGGCACTGATCGCGGCAGGGTTCGTTCTGACTCCTCACAGCCACGGCTGACCGCCCAGCACCGAGGGCGTGTTCTAGTGGTGTTGAGGCGAGCCGGCTGCTTGGGGCGGAGTCGGGGAGCGCGAGGTACTCGGGCTGTTGAGTGATCAGGTGGTCCTAATGACCGGATGCGACACCTTCATCCCCACATAAGTTCAAGTCGCCAGTGTCCTGCTGGCCGAAGAGAGGCCGTCCGCGCCTGGCCGAGTTTTTCGGGCATGCCGACCCTGGCTTCACCCTGCGCACTTCATGCACCTGATGCCCTCCGGCCGCGACCGCATGCATCAGGCGATCGACAGGCCTGGAAGGCGATCAGGACGCCGAGCGCCCCGGATGTGCCCTCCATACAGGGCACATGAGCTGCGGCCCTGGCCCGGGCGGTTCCCTTAGAACACCGAAATGTGGACGTGGTCGAAGTGGTTCTGGGTGAGGCTGCCGCGGTCGGCCATCTTGCGCCAGCCGCCGCCGCGTACGTTCCAGATGTGCTGCTTCCAGATCACGTAGTGGATGCCCAGGCGTGTGGCGTTGCTGATCGCGTAGGCGGCCACCTGGTCGCCGTGCCGTAGCGCCTGGGCGCTGGGCATTCGGCCGGCCGTGCTCTCCATGAAGTCGCAGGCCTTCCCCAGGGCGTGGTCCTGGGCGTCGGCGCCGGTCCGGTAGCAGCCGATCACCGGGAACGGGCCGAAGCGGTTGTTGATCTCCAGGACCACCGCTCGCATTCGCGGGGTCATCCGGTTGCCGGCGATCGGGGTGGCCCGGCCGCGCACTCCGTCGGGGCGTCCGGTCACCTGGGGGGCCTGCCGGGCCGGGGTGCGCTGCTGTGCGGCGGTCAGGACGGCGACCTTGGTGCCGCGGGGCATCACCTTCCGCAGCTTCTTGCTCAGGGTGCGCGGGTCGGTTTTGCGGGTGCTGACGATGAGCGCGTTGCCGTCGGGCAGGCCCAGTTCCCTGGCCCGCTGCCGGGAGACGACGGCGTGCACGTCGCTGATGCCCAAGCTGGCGTACGCCCCGACCCGGACCTGGCCGGGGGATTCGCTGCGGCCCGCCGGCACGGTGCCGCCCAGCGTCAGCCCTTGGGAGCGGCCCAGCTCGAAAGAGACCACCAGGTCACCGCCGGCCACCGCCTGCCACAGCTGGTCGGAGGCCGCCGACGCCGGCGGGGTGAAGGCCCGGAAGGTCGACGGATCGACCCCCAGCAGCCCGACCCGCCGTCCGGCCACCAGCGTCTGGGCGGCGTCCACCACCTCCACCGCGGCCACCCCCTTGACCCGCCGGGCGCGCTCCACCGCCTTGGCCGGCAGCGGGCCGCTGTGGGCCAGCAGCAGGTGGGGGGTGTGCCGTTTGCCCAGCGGCGCCACCACCGGGACGGCCGGGCGCACCGCGTCGCCGGAGATGGACACCAGCCGGTCGTCGTCGAGCGCGTGCTCGGCCGGCCCGCCCAGGTCACCGAAGGCCAGTACGCATACATCGGCGGTCAGCACGCCCGCCACCAGTGTTGCCAGGAGGGCGAGCGGCCAGCGGCGGGACCGGTGTGCAGCCGGATGTCTGTTGCGCCTGATGGTGTTTCTCCTACAGGAGTCGCCGGACGAGGCGAGGATGCCACCACCGGCACTGATCGGCAACAACGGGGACTTACACCGAGTGTCGCCCGGCGGCGAGCGTCCCGGCGCGGAAGAATTCGATGTGTCCTGGCCCACATTCGGTGTTTTAGGGTGGCGTCATGGCGGCATTGCACCACCCCGATCGCGAGCAGATCCGGCTCGTGGACGTTTTGCACGCCTTGGGCCACCCCATACGGCTCGACATCGTGCGAGCCCTGGCCTCCGGTGAGGAGACCCCCTGCGGGGCCATCGACGTGCGGGCTCCCAAGTCCACTCTCACCACGCACTGGCGGGTGCTGCGGGAAAGCGGCGTGATCCGGCAGCGCCCCGAGGGCCGCCGCCTCCATCTGACGTTGCGCCGCGACGATCTGAACGAGCGTTTCCCGGGACTGCTCGACCTGGTCTTCGCCGAGGACGCCGAGCCGGTGCACTGAGCGGCCGCCTCCGCTCGCGGCCGCGCCGGCCCGGGGCGGCCGCGAGCAGAGGGATAGGGCGTCAATCCCACCAGAACGACCAGGAGGTCTTGCCGCGGATCTCCTCGGCGTAGCCGGCCAGCGTGCCCGGCCCCTGGAACATCGTGTCGGGGCAGAACGCCCAGTGCTCGGCGGCGACCTGCAGGGCGTGCCGGGAGGTCAGCGGCGGCGCGGCCACGCTCAGGTCCAGGGTGTTGAAGCCCATGCCCACCACCCGGACCCCGAACCGGTCCTCCCAGCCGCGGACCACGGCCGCCAGCGGCGCCGTCCACTCGTTGTGGTTGAGCGCCCCCTGCCAGCCCATCGCGGCCAGTGTGTCGGCGCCGCGGTCCACGGCCGCCAGCCCCAGCGACATGCCGCGCCGGGCCAGTTTGTCGGCGTACTGGTCGGCGAGTTCGTCGGGGTCGTGGACGAGCGTGCCGGGCGGCGCCAGGCCGGGGCAGTTCTTGCCGTAGGGCTCCAGCTCGGAGTAGTCGCCGTCGGTCTGGCTGGCGCACCAGTCCGCCCATACCTCGGCCATGAACGCCGCCGGGTCGTAGTTGTCGATCTCCGACACCGGCTCGGGCGCCACCTGGCCGGCCGTCCAGGGCTGGGTGGAGTCGTCCAGCAGCACCGGCCACAGCCCCGAGCGGGGGTGCTCGTCGCGCAGCGCGCTCCACAACCCCGGCGGGACGGGGCCGTCGCTCACCCAGAAGGCCGGGCGGCGCACCGGGTGGCGCTGCGGATAGCCGGGGTCCGGCCACACCACGGTCCCCGGGGGCAGCTCCACCGACAGGGAGCGTCCCACGCCCCCGTCGCTGAACAGGTGCCGCAGAGCAGGGGGGTGCAGCTCTGCCGGCCGGGTGAGCCGACGCTCGTGATCATCCATCTCGGGCCGTTTCGGTGCAGATCGTGCCAACAGGGATCTTGGCACTTCGCAGATGTTAGTGCGGTCGGCGGCCGTCGCGGTGCCGGGCGGGGATTCGCCTCCCAGCCGTGATCTGCCCGCGACGATGAGGCGGGCCGCCGAGGCGGTGCCCGGCGGCCCGGTCGCGTCGGGTGCGCGCTATGGCGGGCCGCAGCGGCTCAGTGCGGCCGGGACCGGCCCGGCGGCGCTGCAGGGGGTTGTTTGGTGCGTTCCAACGCCGTCGCCGGCCGCTTTGAGGGCCACGCTGGTCAGCGAGACGGCCAGGGCCACGTCCGAATCGGTGGCCAGGCGGACCTGCACCCAGTCCTCGCCGGGGCGCACGGTCACCCGTCCCGATTCCCGCAGCGCCTTACCGAGCCGTTCGATGACCGGCCGGGTCAGCAGCAATTCGGCCGTGTCGGCCGAGTGCAGATGGAGAACCTGGCATGTGCCCGCGTCGAGACCGACACCGGCTCCGCAATCGGCCGGGGCCACGCGCACTGCGGGCCAGGTGCGAAATCGGCTCAACAGCCGCTCGGCGAAGGCGGCCCCGCCGCTCTCCATGGCTGCCACGCCTCGATGTTCGCCGCCAAGGCGGGCGGCGGGGAACTGCTTGAGTCGGAATCGTTATACCTGCCGCCTGATTCCGGACATCGCATGAATACCCGAATGTTGGCGATCTGTTTGCGGATGTCACTTTTGGGGTTTTGGGTCATGTGGGGGTGCGCTTGCCGGAGGCTGATCAGAGCAAGCGGCCGGGTCTTGAGAGGAGAGTGTGAAAACAGTCGTCCGGTGTTGACTCCGTCCACGGCTGGGCAGCCTGGTGACCGGCGTCAAGCGGTCCGGGGTGCTGCCTGCGGTTCGGTGAACCTTTTTCAGCACGAGGTTTCCGCGGGCGGGGACGAGGGCTCATAGTCAGGTCCGCTGCTGTGACCTGCGATGCCATGACCCCGGATACCGTCCGGGGTCCGGTGCCCGAGACCGCGTGTTGAAGAGGATTCAGCCGGCAGGGGCGGTGTCCAGCTCGAACCAGGCGGTGAGGCCGGCGGGGGTGCGTACGTGGTCCCACCGGGAGGCCAGCCGGTCCACCAGGAGCAGGCCCCGGCCTCCCTCGTCCTCCAGGCCGGACTCGCGCAGGCGGGGCCGCGTCCCGGAACCGGCGTCGGTCACCTCGACCCGCACGCCCCACTCGGTCTCCAGCACCGCCACCGTGATGGCGCCCGAGCCGTGCACGATGCCGTTGGTGACGAACTCGCTGGTGAGCAGGACCGCGGTCGCACAGTCGGGGTGATCTCGCAAGACGTCCTGGACGAATCTGCGCGCCCGCGCCACGTCCTCGGTGTTGCCTTCGAAGGTGAGGATCCCGCGGACGGTGCCTGCGGGTCCCGTTCTGCCTGCCGGCATCGTGACCTCCCCGTGCGGCTCGGGGCAGGCACCATGGCGTGGCCGTGTCCGCTGCTCGACTTGACCCACCATGGTGACGCACCCGCCTTCCCGCCGACCGGACGCTCCCTGCGCACCCGGCGCCGCCTCGGCGGCCCTCGGGCATCTGACCGGCCCGTTCATCCGACCACGAAGCCCGGTGGCAAAGCTTGAGACGCACCGAAAAGCAGGTGAGCGCTTGTTGTCAGCGGTTTGACAATGGCAGTAGGAGCAGTCGGTGGGGCCGGCCACCCAGGGTGAAGTATTGGGCAGATGTGTCATCCGAGTAAAATTCGTAAAATTTTCTTCTCGGTTTGACCGGTGGTGGGGCGGCATGATCCGGTAAGGCGGCCCGGCGGCGCCGGGGAGGCCGGCCCGCCGCCACCGGCGGGCCCGCGGCGGAATCGGACCGACGCTGACATGAGATTCCATAGAACGCCTTCGGAAAGTTATTCCGCCACTATCGCGGTCACGAGGTTGCCGATTCCCGGGAATTCCAAAAGGGCTTGGCGGCACGGCCGGCCCGCCGCGCCCGTGGCCGCGATCCGCTCACCCCGGTGCGGACGGACGGGCCACCGCCCCGGACCGCCGCCATGTCCTTCCTCGCCGCGGTGACAAGAACGCCCGGGGCCGCCACCGCCCGGGCAAAGGGACGGGCGGCCATTGCGGAGCGCCTGGCGGGCCTTGCGGGAAGTGGTGCTATGCCCGGACACGCGACCGACTTGCGGGGCGACCGGACGCTGTGATCTGGTATTTACTCAGAAGTAACGATCATGCTCTTTATCGTCGTCGCCGGTATCGGCCACGATGCCTGCCGGGGCGGGGCCGCCCGCCGGGAAGGGCGCCGGGAGAGGGGGAACGCCCATGACCGCAGGGGACCCGACGGTCCGGGTCGGCCTCACCGGCGTGACCGCGTTCCTGCCCGAGCGGACGCTCACCAGCCGCGAGGTGGAAGACCGCATCGCCCGCCACAGCGACGGCTACCGGCCGCTGGCGGGGATCGTCACCCGCATGACCGGGATCCGCTCCCGCCACCTGGCCGCCGACGACCAGCAGGCCTCCGACCTGGCGGCGGCGGCCGCCCGGTCGCTGCTGGAGCGGCGCGGCCTGACCCCGGGCGATGTGGACCTGCTGATCTTCGGCTCGGCCAGCCAGGACCTGGTCGAACCGGCCACCGCGCACATCGTGTCGGCCAAACTGGGCACCACCTGCCCGGTGTTCGACGTGACCAACGCCTGCAACAGCTTCCTCAACGCCCTCCAGGTCGCCGAGGCCCTCATCCGGACCGGGCAGCACGCCCGGGCGCTGGTGTGCACCGGTGAGATCCCCTCCCGGGCGATCCGCTGGAAGGTGCGCGACTTCAAACAGTTCGTCGAGTCGTTCCCCGGCTACACCCTCTCCGACGGCGGCGCCGCGGCGCTGCTGGAGCCGGTCCCGCGCGGCGGGATCTTCCACCGCGCCTTCGAGGCCGACTCCACCGCCTGGAACGTCGGCACGCTGCCCGGCGGGGGCACCATGCACCCCCGCGACCCCGAGTACACCTACTTCCACGCCGACGGACGCCGCCTCAAGGACGCCTTCTTGGCGCTGGGCTCGGGGCTTTTTGACAAGGCCCTCGCCGACACCGGCCTGAGCTGGGACGACTTCGCCGTGATCTGCGTGCACCAGGTGGCCATGCCCTACCTGGAGCTATTGCGCGAGCAGACCGGCATCCCCGCCGACCGCCTGGTGGTGACGCTGCCCGAACACGGCAACCTGGCCTCGGTGACGCTGCCCCTGCAACTGGCCACCGCGCTCGAGGAGGGCCGCTGCGGCCCCGGCGACCGGGTGGCCCTGCTCGGCCTGGCCGGCGGCGTCAGCCTCGGCGTGATCTTCCTGGAGCTGTGAGGCCGATGAGCGCGAACCCGCCACGGCGCAACGGAGCCGGGAAGGAGTCGCTGTGGGTCGTCGTGCCCGCCTACAACGAGGGGGCGGGCATCACCGCGACGCTGCGGGCGCTGTCGGCCCAGTGCCTGCCCCCCGCCGGGGTGGTCGTGGTCGACAACGCCAGCACCGACGACACCGCCGAAGTGGTGCGGGCCTACGCCGCCGCGCACCCGGAGCTGAACCTGGAGCTGCTGCACGAATCCCAAAAGGGCACCGGCGCGGCCGCCGACACCGGCATGCGGCACGCCATCGCCCGCGGCGCCACCCACCTGGCCCGCACCGACGCCGACTGCCTGCCGCCGCCGCACTGGACGGCCGCGATCATGCGGGCCTTCGACGAAGGGCTGGAACTGGTGGCCGGCCGGCTGCGCCCGCGCACCGACGAGTTCCCGCTGAACTGGAAGGAACGCTGGCTGCTGCCGGTGCTGCAGCCGCTGGCCGCCGCCTTCGGCCGGATCCGCCCCGGTAACCAGGGCCCGGACTATCTGGGGCCGTACGTGATGAGCCCGGCCTGCACGCTGGGCATCACCGCCGAGCTGTATGAGCGGTGCGGCGGCTTCCCCCGCGCCCCCATCGAGGAGGTGCACGACGACCGCGAACTGGTCAACCGCGTCCGCAAGGTGACCACCGCCTACGGGCGGCGCCGGGACGTGTGGGTGTACTGGTCGATGCGCCGCGCCCGCGCCTACGGGCTGCGCGGCACCCTGGCCTGGTACGCCCGTCCCGGCCGCCGGGACAAGGAGATGGCCAAGGAGGTGGACGTCCGCCTGCCCCGGCCCCGGCCGCGCCGCCCTCCGGCCGGCCCGCCGCGCAGGCCCCGCCGCGTCGACGAGGCCGACCTGGTGGGACGGGTGCTGGCGCAGGCCGAACGCACCCCCGGGGCGGTGGCGCTGGTGCACGGCCCCGGCGACCGCCAGATGACCTACGGGGAGCTGCGGCATCGGGTCCTGGCGGTGACGCACGGCCTGCGGCGGGCCGGACTGCGGCCCGGCGACCGGGTGCTGCTGGGCGTGCGGCACTCGGCCGCAACCGTGATCATCGCGCTGTCGGTGGTGGCCGCCGGCGGCACCCTGGTGATCGTCGATCCGGGGGCGGGCCCGCAGATGTTCGCCGCCCGGCTGCGGAGCGCCCGGCCCCGCTGGGTCATCGCCGAATCCGCCCTCTACAGCCTCAACCGCCTGCGCGTCCTGCGCGGCCCGGCCCGCCGGGCGGGACTGCTGCTGCCCGGCGTCACCGACCCCGCCCTGCGCCACGTCCGCGTCGGCCCGTGGCTGCCGGGCGTGCCCGCCGGGGCGCTGGACTTCGCCGAGCTGATGCGCGGCCCCGCCCCCGAGACGGCCGGCGAGCGCGACCCGCACGCCCCGGCGGTGGTGGTGTTCACCTCCGGGACCACCGACGCCCCGCGCGGCGTGGTGCACTCGGCGGCCTCGCTGGCGGCCGGGCTGCGGCTGTGCCGCGACCGCTTCCCCCTCGGACCCGGCGACGTGGTGCACGACGCGGGGTTCATGCTGGGGCTGCCCGCGCTCATCGCCGGTGCCCGCTGGTCGATCCCCGCTGCCCGCGACCCGGTGGACGGCTTTTTGGCCGAGGTGGCGCGGCGCGGCGTCACCCACGCCTTCTGCGTCCCGGTGCACCTGGCGCAGATGCTGGAGGAGTCCGGCGACCGGCTGCCCGGCTGCCTGCGGTACCTGCTGCTGGGCTCGGCGCCCGTCCCCCCGGCGGTGCTGCGGCGCGCGGTGGCGGCGGCCGGCGGGCGCACCGAGGTGCTGTCGGTCTACGCGCTGACCGAGATGCTGCCGGTGGCCATCGCCGACGCCGCCGAGAAATTCGCCCACTGGGACTCCGGCAGTGGGGGGGACCTGCTGGGCGCGCCCCTGCCCGGGGTGGAGGCCAAGATCGCCGCCGATGACGAACTGCTGCTGCGCGGCCCCAACACCTGCCTGGGCTACCTGGGCGAGCCGCCGCTGGAGTGGCTGGAGACCGGCGACCTGGCCCGCCTGGACGACCGGGGCCGCCTGATCCTGATCGGCCGCAAGAAGGACATGCTGATCCGCGGCTCGGCCAACATCTACCCGGGGCTGTATGAACCGGCCATCGCCGCGCTGCCCGGCGTCGCCGAGGCCGCCATGGTGGGGCTGGCCGATCCGGTGACCGGCGATGAGGAGGTCGTGCTCGCGGTGGTGCCGGACGGCGACGTGCCGCCCGCCGCGCTGCGCTCCCGGCTGCGCCGCGCCCTGCCGGAGGTGATCGACGCCGCGGCGCTGCCGGACCGGATCGAGGTGCTGCCCGGCCTTCCCCGCGCCGGGCGCTCCCACAAGCTGGACCGCGACGCCCTGCGCGCCCTCGTCGGGGAGGGCCGGGGGACGAGGGGACCCGTCCGGGGACGCTGAAGGAGCTTCGGCGACCCGCCGTTCCCCGGGCGGGCTTTTCAGTCCTCGAAACGGATGCGCTCGCCGGAACGCAGGCGGTCCAGCCCCAGCCAGATGAACTCCACCGCCATGGTCTCGGCCTTGTCCCGCGGGGTGTCGCGGTGCTCCAGCCACCACGACACCATCGACAGCATCGCCCCGTACATCAGCGGCACCAGCAGCCGGGCGCGGCGCTCGTTGACGGCCAGCTGGGCGGGGGTCAGCGTCGGGTCGGCGCGGCGGCGGCGCAGCAGCAGCCCGGCGAACTCCTCGCCCAGCCGCTCGCGCATGTCCCGCAGGTCATCGCCCACCTCCGGCTTGTCCAGATGCCGGATGACCAGCGCCCAGGCCGCCGGGTCCTCGGTGGCGTAGTCGAACAACGCCCGCACCATCGCCCGGATGTTGTCCACCGAGGACCGCCCGGGCCGCACCGCCGAGCGCAGCCGCCCGGTCAGCTCCGTCACGATGGCGGCGGCGACCTCGGCGAACAGCTCTTCCTTGGAGGCGAAGTGCTGGTAGAGCAGGGCCTTGGACACCCCCGCCGCCGAGGCCACGTGCTCCATCTGGGTCAGGTGGTAGCCGCGCCGCCCGAACTCGCCGAGCGCCGCCGCGAGCAGCTGCTCGCGGCGGCGGGCGTACGGCATCCGCTGCCGCAGGCCGGTCCCCCCCGTGGTATCGGTCATTTGCTCACGTACTTACCCAGCTCGGCGCGGGCGACGGAACGGATGTGCACATCGTCGGGCCCGTCGGCGATCCGCAGGGTGCGCAGCGAGGCGTACATGCGGGCCAGCGGGGTGTCGTCGCTGACGCCGGCGCCGCCGTGCACCTGGATGGCGCGGTCCACCACCTGCAGCGCCACCCGGGGCACCACCACCTTGATCGCGGCGACCTCGCTGCGGGCGGCCTTGACCCCGTACTTGTCGATCATCCAGGCGGTCTTGAGGGTCAGCAGCCGGGCCTGCTCGATCGCCATCCGGGACTCGGCGATCTGCTGCTGCACCACGCCCTGCTCGGCCAGCGTCTTGCCGAAGGCCACCCGGGAGACGGCCCGCTGGCACATCAGCTCCAGGGCGCGCTCGGCGGCGCCGAGGGCGCGCATGCAGTGGTGGATGCGGCCGGGACCCAGCCGGGCCTGGGCGATCATGAAGCCGTCGCCCTCGTTGCCGATCAGGTTCTCGACCGGGACCCGCACGTCGGTGAAGGTGATCTCGCAGTGCCCGTGCTGGTCGTAGTAGCCGAACACCGGCAGCGGCCGGATCACCTCCACCCCGGGGGTGTCCATCGGCACCAGCACCATCGACTGCTGCCGATAGGGATGCCCCTGCGGGTCGGTCTTGCCCATGACGATCATTATCTTGCAGCGCGGGTCGGCCACGCCGGTGATCCACCATTTGCGGCCGTTGATGACGTAGTGGTCGCCGTCCCGCTCGATCCGGGTGGAGATGTTCCGGGCGTCGGAGGAGGCCACGTCCGGCTCGGTCATCGCGAACGCGCTGCGGATCTGGCCCTCCATCAGGGGGCGCAGCCAGCGCTCCTTCTGCTCGGGGGTGCCGAACATGTGCAGCACCTCCATGTTGCCGGTGTCGGGCGCGGCGCAGTTGGTGGCCTCGGGGGCCAGGTGCGGGGAGCGCCCGGTGACCTCCGCCAGTGAGGCGTAGTCGGTGACCGTCAGCCCGTGCGCCGGCTCCTGGCAGTCGGGCAGGAACAGGTTCCACAATCCGCGCTTGCGCGCCTCGGCCTTGAGTTCCTCGACCACCGGGGGAACGACGTTCTCCTTCCCCGCGGCGATCAGCTCGGCCCGCTGGGTCTCATAGACCGGTTCGGCCGGGTAGACGTGGGAATCCATGAACTCCTGCAGCCGGGCCAGGTACTCCTCGGCCCGGGGGCTCAAACCGAAATCCATGCGGCTATAGTAACTGACTAGTCAGTCACCTTGAGGGTCGAGGTCGCTTGGAGGTTCGGATGGACGCCGCGAGCCGCTCGGGCAGCAACGGCGGGAACTACTCCGGGAACTACTCCGGGAAAGTCGCCTGGATCACCGGAGGGGCCAGCGGCATCGGCGCCGCCGTCGCCCGCCGCCTGGTCGAAGAGGGCGCCCAGGTGCTGATCTCCGACGTCAACGTCGAGGCCGGCAACGCGCTGGCCGAGGAGCTGGGCTGCAAGTTCGTGCGCTGCGACGTGCGCGAACCCGCCGACAACAACGCCGCCGTGGCCACCGCCGTGGAGACCTTCGGCGGGCTGGACATCGCCTTCCTCAACGCCGGGGTGGCCTCCCGCTGCGGCCTGGGCGGCGACTTCGACCTGGAGGCCTACCGGCGGGCCATGGCCGTCAACCTCGACGGCGTGGTCTACGGCATCGTGGCGGCGCTGCCGGCGCTGCGGGCCCGCGGCGGCGGGGACATCGTCGCCACCGCCAGCATGGCCGCGCTGACCGCCACCCCCTTCGACCCCGTCTACGGCGCCAACAAGGCCGCGGTGGTCGGGCTGGTGCGCGGGCTGGGCCCCAACCACGAGCCCGAGGGCATCCGGATCAACGCGCTGTGCCCGTCGTTCGCCGACACCCCCATCATCGAGGGAATGAAGGACGAGCTGGACAAGCTCGGTCTGCCGGTCCTGGACGTGGCCGATGTGGTGACGGCGTTCATGAGGCTCCTGGAGGCGCGCGGCGCCGGCCAGGCCTGGTACGTGGTGCCGGGCCGTCCTTCTGAGCCGTTCCAGTTCCGCCGCGTGCCCGGCCCTCGCTGACCGGTGGGACGGAACACGAGGGAACCCGAGGAGGAACATGCGCGCCATCCAGATCACCGAGTTCGGCGGCCCCGAGGTGCTGCGCCTCGTGGAGCTGCCCGACCCCGTGCCCGGCCCCGGAGAGGTGCTCATCGAGGTCTCCCGCGCCGGGGTCAACTACGCCGACACCCACCAGGCCGAAAACAGCTACCTCAGCCCCGCCGCGCTGCCCATGGTGCCCGGCGGCGAGGTGGTGGGACGCACCCCCGACGGCCGCCGCGTCGTCGCCATGGCCAGTTCCGGCGGGTACGCCGAGAAGGCCGTCGCCCCCGAGCACATGGTCTGGGACGTGCCCGAAGAGGTCGACGACGTCACCGCGCTCGGCCTGCTTGTGCAGGGCGTCTCCGCGTGGGTGCTGCTGCGCCGCAGCGTCCGCATGGAAGCGGGGGAGAGCGTGGTCGTGCACGCCGCCGCCGGCGGCGTCGGCTCCCTGGCCGTGCAGCTGGCCAAGATCTGGGGCGCCGGGCGCGTCATCGCCACCGCCTCCTCGCCCGCCAAGCGGGAGCTGGCCCTGCGGCTGGGCGCCGACGCGGCCGTGGACCCGGCGGCCGAGGACCTGACCGCCGCCCTCATCGAGGCCAACGAAGGCAGGCGCGTCGATGCGGTGCTGGAGATGACCGGCGGCCCGGTCACCGACCAGAGCCTGCGGGCCCTGGCCCCGTTCGGGCGGCTGGCCTTCTACGGCATGGCCTCGCGCAAACCGCCCTCGCCCGTCCGGCCCGAGGCGCTGATGGCGCACTCGACCACCGTCGCGGGCATGTGGCTGGCGCACGTCTTCCGCCAGTCCGGCGATCTGGCGCGCACCGCCCTGGAGGAGCTGTATGCGCTGGCCGCCGCGGGCCGGCTGCAGGTGATCGCCGGCGGCGAGTACCCGCTGAGCCAGGCCCGCAAGGCCCACGAGGACCTGCGGGCCCGCCGCACCACCGGCAAGCTCGTACTGGACCCCTCTCGCTAGCGCTCCGGCGATGACCAGGCGGCCGGCGTTCCCGAGTTGAGCACCTTTATGTGAGGAGGACCACTTCCAGCGCGTACCCTGGCGGCGGACGATCCGGGCATCGGGGACCTCCCCGGGCCCGGTCGTCTGTGAGTTGTCGTTGCGGGGATAGGGAGCTTTCCCCCCGATTCTGGGACGATCGCCCTATGACGTGTGGGGTCTACGTCGCGGCCGGTGACGCCGCCAGCCTGAAGGCCACGCTCGCCCTCGGCCTGACCGAACTGCTGTGCCGGCAGGTCGGCACGGTCGGCGTCTTCCGCCCGGTGGTCCGTGCGGGCGACCGCGACGACCTGGTGGAGACGCTGCGGGCCCGGTTCAAGCTGGGCTGCCGGTACGCCGACTGCGTCGGGGTCACCTACGAGGAGCTGGCCGCCGACCCCGACGCCGCCGTCGCCGAGATAGCCGCCCGCTACCGGCGGCTGGCCGAGCGGTGCGAGGGCGTGGTCGTCGTCGGCACCGACCACACCGACGTCGGCGTTTCCGCCCGCCAGGGATTCGACGCGGCCATGGCCGCCCGGCTGGGCCTGCCGGTGCTGCTGGTGGTCAACGGGCTGGGGCGCACCCCCCAGCAGGCCGCCGAGGCCGCCGCCCTGGCGGTCAAGGAGGCCGAGGGGGAGCGGGCCGCGGTGCTGGCCGTGGCGATCACCCGGGTCGACCCCAAGCGGCGGGAGGAGGTGCTGCGCGCCGCCCGCCGCCCCGACGGCCCGCCCGTCTACGCGCTGCCCGAGGTGCCCCGCCTGGCGGCGCCCACGGTCAGCGGGCTGATGGAGGCCTGCGAGGGCTACCTGATCCTGGGGGAGGAGCACCAGCTCGGCCGGGAGGTCTCCGGCCTGATGGTGGGGGCGATGTCGCTGCCCAACATCCTCAACCGGCTCACCGAGGGCGTGGCCGTGCTCATCGCCTCCGACCGGGCCGCCGCATTGCTGCCGGGCCTGATGGCCGCGCACGCCGCCCCCACCTTCCCCGCGCTGTCGGGGATCATCATGACCGGCGGCATGGAGCTGCCGGAGTCGGTGGCCCGGCTGCTGGACGGCATGTCGGTGCGGCTGCCGGTGATCATCACCGAGGGCGACACCTTCGAGACCGCCACCCGGCTGTCGGCCGCCACCGGCCGCCGCTTCACCCCCGATGCGCACGGCAAGATCGAAACGGCGCTGGGGCTGTTCGCCGAGCACGTCGACGGCGCCGCGCTGGCCGAGCGGCTGGGGGTGCGCCGCAGCCGGTGCACCACCCCCTTGATGTTCGAGTACTCCCTGCTGGAGCGGGCCCGCGCCGACCGGCGCCGCATCGTGCTGCCCGAGGGCTCCGACTCGCGCGTGCTGCGCGCCGCCGACATCCTGCTGCGCCGCGGCGTGGCCGACCTGACGCTGCTGGGCGATGAGGAGGCCATCCGCACCGAGGCGGCCGAGCTGGGGCTGGACGTGTCGGCCGCCAAGGTCGTCAGCCCCTTCGACCGCAGGCTGCGCGAGCGGTTCGCCGCCGAGTACGCCCGGCTGCGGGCGCACCGCGGCGTCACCCACCGGCTGGCCCGCGACCTGGTCACCGACGTGCAGTACTTCGGGGCGCTCATGGTGCACCTGGGGCTGGCCGACGGCATGGTCTCCGGCGCCGTGCACACCCCCGCGCACACCGTCCGCCCGGCGCTGGAGATCGTCAAGACCGCCCCCGACGCCAAGATCGTCTCCAGCGTGCATTTCGTGTGCCTGCCGGACCGGGTGCTGCTGTACGGGGACTGCCTGGTGGTGCCCGAGCCGGACGCCGCGCGGCTGACCGGCATCGCGCTGTCGGCCGCCGCCACCGCCCGCCGCTTCGGCATCGAGCCGCGCCTGGCGCTGCTGTCCCACCCGGCCGGCACCCGCGGCGGCGGCGAGCAGGCCCGCGCCGCCACCTCCCTGGTCCGCTCCCGCCTGCCGGAGCTGCAGGTCGACGGCCCGCTCACCCACGAGGAGGCGATCGGCGAGGGGAGCACCGTCTACATCGTGCCGGACCTGGACATCGGCGACGCCCTGGTCCAGGAGCACCGCGCCGCCGGGGCCACGGTGATCGGGCCGGTGCTGCAGGGTCTGCGCCGGCCGGTCAACACCCTGCCGCCGCGCGCCACCGTCCAGGACATCGTCAACGCGGTGGCCATCACCGCCATCCAGGCGCAGTCGCCGCCCGACGATCCGGCCGAAGTGTTCTCCTAGCGCTCGCCCTCCGGGTCCCCCCGCAGCGCGCCGATCCGCCCCCGCGCCGCCCGGAAAACGTCCGCGACCTGGCATAACACGCCCCGAAAAGGGGAGTGGCGGGGCATGGGCACCGAAGGCGAACCGGCCGCGCAGGAACCGCCGTCACACGCCACCGCCACGGCCACCATGATCGCGGGAGCGGCGGCGGTGGGCGGGTTCCTGTTCGGCTACGACACTTCGGTGATCAACGGGACGGTCGAGGCGCTGCGCGCCGAGTTCGGGCTGGGCTCGTTCGTCGTCGGGCTGGTGGTGGCCTCGGCGCTGCTGGGCTGCGCGGCCGGCGCCTGGTTCGCCGGGGAGCTGGCCGACCGGATCGGCCGGGTGCGGGTGATGCTGCTGGCCGCCCTGCTGTTCGTGCTCAGCGCGCTGGGCTCGGCGCTGGCCTTCTCCGCCGTCGACCTGACGCTGTGGCGCCTGGTGGGCGGGCTGGCCATCGGCGCCGCCTCGGTGATCGCCCCCGCCTACATCGCCGAGATCGCCCCCGCCCGCCTGCGGGGGCGGCTGGGCTCGCTGCAGCAGCTGGCGATCGTCACCGGGATCTTCACGGCGCTGCTGGCCGACTACTTCATCGCCCGCGTCTCCGCCGGCGGCGCCTCCGGGGAGTTCCCGCTGGGCGGCACCGCCTGGCGGTGGATGTTCGCCAGCGCCGTGGTGCCGGCGGTGATCTACGGGGCGATCGCGATGAGCATCCCCGAGTCCCCGCGCTTCCTGGTCAAACGGCACCAGGAGGCACGGGCCCGGCGGGTGCTGGCCCGGGTGCTGGGGGCCGGGACCGACGTGGACGCCAAGGTCCGCGACATCGCCCGCACGCTGCGCGAGGACCGCCCCGTCCGGGTGCGCGACCTGCGCGGCCCGCGGCTGGGCCTGCTGCCGATCGTGTGGGTGGGCATCCTGCTGTCGGTATTTCAGCAGTTTGTCGGCATTAACGTAATTTTCTACTACTCGTCCTCTTTGTGGCAGGCTGTCGGTTTCAGTGAGAGCGACGCCATGCTCACCTCGGTGATCACCTCGATCACCAACATCGTCACCACCCTGGTGGCCATCGCCCTGATCGACCGGATCGGCCGCCGCCGGCTGCTGCTGGCCGGCGCCGCCGGGATGACGCTCACCCTGGCGACGCTGACCGTGGCGTTCGCCACCGCGCCGCTGGTGGACGGCGAGCCGGTGCTGGGACCGACGGCCGGCCCCATCGCGCTGATCGCCGCCAACCTGTATGTGTTCTCCTTCGGCGCCACCTGGGGCCCGGTGGTGTGGGTGCTGCTGGGGGAGATGTTCAACAACTTCATCCGGGCCGCCGCGCTGGCGGTGGCCGCCGCCGCCCAGTGGATCGCCAACTGGCTGATCACCATGACCTTCCCGGCCATGGCCGCCCTCGGCCTGGGCTTCGCCTACGGCTTCTACACCCTGTCGGCGGGCGTGGCCTTCCTGTTCGTCTACAAGGCCGTCCGCGAGACCAAGGGACGCGAGCTGGAGGACATGGACCAGCTGTACGGGGTTCCCGAAGATCGCACCGCCCGGCACGCGTGACCCGCTACCATGGCCCTATGGCGCGCATGCATCGGCCGACGACGACGCCGGGCACCTCCCGGCGGCACCCGCGCATGCGCTGACCAGCGAGCCATCTGCAGGCCCCGGGAGCGATCCCGGGGCCTTGCGTTTCCCCTGGGCCGCTCCCGCCAGCCGAAAGGAAATCGATCATGAAGCCGGTCGACCCCGGTAACGGCGGCGGCTCGATAGCATCTAACGCCGGCAACCCGAACCCGTCCGACCAAGGAGTACCCGTGTCCACCGTGTCGAAGCTGCGCATCACCCTCGACGGCGACGAGCGGATGGTGGCGGCCGGCACCACCGCGGGCCAGGCGCTGGAAGCCGACGGCAAGACCGTCATCGCCGCCCGCGTCAACGGCGAGCTGCGCGACCTGGACTATGAGGTCCGTGACGGGGACGAGGTCGAGCCGGTGGCGATCGACACCGAAGACGGGCGCGCCATCTTGCGGCACTCCACCGCGCACGTGATGGCCCAGGCGGTCCAGGAGCTGTTCCCCGAGGCCAAACTGGGCATCGGCCCGCCGGTGGAGAACGGCTTCTACTACGACTTCGACGTCGCCAGGCCGTTCACCCCCGAAGACCTCAAGCGCATCGAGAAGCGGATGCGCGAGATCATCAAGCAGGGCCAGCGGTTCTCCCGCCGCCCGGTCTCCGACGAGCAGGCCCGCGCCGAGCTGGCCGACGAGCCCTACAAGCTGGAGCTGATCGACCTCAAGGGCGGCGCCTCGGCCGACGACGGCTCCAGCGTGGAGGTCGGCGCCGGGCAGCTGACCATCTACGACAACCTGGACGCCAAGACCGGCGAGGTGTGCTGGAAGGACCTGTGCCGCGGCCCGCACCTGCCGACCACCCGGCACATCCCGGCCTTCAAGCTGATGCGCTCCGGCGGCGCCTACTGGCGCGGCAGCGAGAAGAACCCGCAGCTGCAGCGCATCTACGGCACCGCCTGGGAGTCGCGCGAGCGCCAGGATGCGTACCTGAAGATGCTGGAGGAGGCCGAAAAGCGCGACCACCGCAAGCTCGGGGTCGAGCTGGACCTGTTCTCCTTCCCCAGCGCGATCGGCGGCGGCCTGGCCGTCTGGCACCCCAAGGGCGGCATCGTCCGCAAGGTGATGGAGGACTACTCCCGCAAGCGGCACCTGGAGGCCGGCTACGAGTTCGTCGTCACCCCGCACCTGAGCAAGTCCACCCTGTTCGAGACCTCCGGGCACCTGGACTGGTACGCCGAGGGCATGTACCCGCCCATGGAGCTGGACGGGGCGACCTACTACCCCAAGCCGATGAACTGCCCCATGCACATCATGATCTTCAAGGCGCGGGGCAGGTCGTACCGGGAGCTGCCGCTGCGGATGTTCGAGCTGGGCACCGTCTACCGGTACGAAAAGTCCGGGGTGCTGCACGGGTTGACCCGGGCCCGCGGCTTCACCCAGGACGACGCGCACATCTTCGTCGCCCCCGACCAGCTCGCCGAGGAGCTGGCCAGCCTGCTGAAGTTCGTGGTGGGGCTGCTGCGCGACTACGGGCTGACCGAGTTCGAGGCCGAGCTGGCCACCCGCCCGGAAAAGTACGTCGGTGAGATCGCCGACTGGGAGAAGGCCCAGGCCGCGCTGGAGCACGCCCTCCAGGAGGCCGGCCTGCCCTACGTCATCGCCGAGGGCGAGGGCGCCTTCTACGCCCCCAAGATCGACGTGCACATCCGGGACGCCATCGGCCGCCGCTGGCAGCTGTCCACCCTGCAGGTGGACCTGCAGCTGCCGCAGCGCTTCGACCTGGAGTTCCAGGCCGCCGACGGCACCCGGCAGCGGCCCTACATGATCCACCGGGCGCTGTTCGGCTCGGTGGAGCGGTTCTTCGCCATCCTGCTGGAGCACTACGCCGGGGCGCTGCCGCCGTGGCTGGCTCCGGTGCAGGTGGTCGGCATCCCCATCGGGGCCTCCCACGTGCCGCACCTGGAGAAGGTGGTGGCCCAGCTGCGCGCCCGCGGGATCCGGGCCGAGGTGGACGCCTCCGACGACCGGATGCAAAAGAAGATCCGCAACGCCCAGAAGGCCAAGATCCCCTACATGCTGCTGGCCGGCGACGACGACGTCTCCAAGGACGCGGTCTCCTTCCGCTACCGCAGCGGCGAGCAGAAGAACGGCGTGCCGATCCCGGAGGCGGTCGAAGAGATCGTCCGGGCCGTCGAAGAGCGCATCCAGATCTGACGGCCCGGGCTGTGCGGCCACGCCCACCGGGCGCGGCCGCACAGCCCGGCGGGCCGCCATCGACCGTCACGACCAGGGACAGCAGCGATGAAGACCAGGAGACCGGCCGCCCGGCACGGCGCCGGGTGGCTGCGCTTCCTCGGCTACGGCGGCTCGGTGCTGCTGGTGCTGGCCGCCGTCGCGGTGCTGTTGCTGCCGCTGCTCGGCCAGGGCGGCGACGCCGGGGCCGCAGCGGGCGCCCGCTCCGCCGGCCCCTCGCAGAACGCCGCTCCGCAGCCCCTCGGGTCGCCGGGCTTCACCACCGGGCCGTCCGCCGCCGACCCGCAGCGGCCCCCCGCCCGGAGCACCACTCCCCAGGGGGACCCCCTCGGCCAGGGAGATCCGCTGAACCCGGGCGGTGACGGCGGCGAAGGAGGAGGCGGAGGCGGCCAGGGCGACCCACTGGCCCCGCGCGGCGGCACCACCCCCGACTACTGCCCGCGGGGGCTCGGCGCGGTGCGCTACGGCATGACCGGCCTGGAGGTGACCGTTCAGTTCAGCGGCGCCGCGTTCGTCCAGGTGGTGGTCCACCTGGTGGGGCTGCGCAGCCTGGAGCAGACCACCCAGGTCCAGGCGCGCCGGCCGCACACCTTCGTCTTCGAGACGGTCACGCCCGACCAGGTCGAGCGGGTCCAGGTCAAATCGGTGGGCGCGACCATCCCGCAAAGCTGCGACCTGCGCCTGAACTAGGCCCGGCCGCGTTGCGCCCCGGCGGGCGGGCGCACGTCGTCGATCACCACGTTGACCGCGGAGACCCGGGCGCCCAGCATCAGGCCGACCACCCGCGCCACGTTGGCCTTGACCGCCTTGGCGACGTCCATGATCACGCAGCCGTACTCGACCACCACGGTCAGGTCCAGCGACATCTCGCCCTCACCCCGGTGCACCCGCACCGCCTGGGCGCGTTCGCTCAGCGCGGCCACGCCGTCCACCTCCCCGGCGGCCAGCGCGGCGATTTTCTCGACCACCTCGTCCTCGATCGTGATCCGGCCCTTGACCACGGCGGCGGCCTGAGGACGCGCCTCGGCGGCCTGCTCGCCCCCGGCCGTCTTCTCTCGCCGGGCCTCCTCGGGCCGCTGGGGTTCCTGGGGGGAGCGCTGGTGGCGTCCGGGCGGCAGCAGCGTCGGCGCCACCGTGCCGGCCCCCGCCGTGCCCGACAGCGGGACGCCCGCGGGCGGTGTGGCATGCCGCCCCGGCGGCGCCGGGAAGAACGGCGGGCGGCCGCCTTCGGCGGGCGATGCGCCCTCCGCCGTTCCGTTGCCCGAGGCGCGGCTGTTGTCCAGGTCGGTCATGAAAATCCCCCACAGGTCGGAATGCTGCGTCCATCGTGTCGGATATGACCGCGATGACGCCGGAAAAGCGGTGATTCCGCCGGTAGGGGAGTCGCCGGTGCCGCATGGCCCGGCTTCAGGCAGGTGGGAGGCGCTCTCTATGCTGCTGAACAGGCGAGCAGAAGGAGAGCGCCGTCTTGAGCGTAGAGCCGAGGGAGCCCCGGGTGCCGAAGGCGCGCTTCGACGCGCCCGAATCCGCTGGTCAGGGGGTGTGCGAGGTGGAGGAGGAGCAGGCGGGCGTGGGGGTTCCCGACAACTTCCAGCGGCTGTGGACCCCGCATCGGATGGCCTATATCAAGGGGGAGGGCAAGCCCACCGGAACCGGCCCCGATGACGGCTGCCCTTTTTGCGAGATCCCCAAGATGGACGACGCAGAAGGGCTCATCGTGGCCCGGGGCGAGGTGGTGTTCGCCGTTCTCAACCTCTACCCCTACAACTCCGGGCACCTCATGGTCGTCCCGTACCGGCACATCGCCGACTACACCGAGCTGGAGACCGCCGAGACCGCGGAGCTGGCCGACTTCACCAAGCGGGCGCTGCTGGCGCTGCGCAAGGCCAGCGGGGCCCAGGGCTTCAACGTCGGGCTCAACCTCGGCCTGGTGGCCGGCGCCGGCATCGCCGCGCACCTGCACCAGCACATCGTGCCGCGCTGGGGCGGCGACACCAACTTCATGCCGGTGATCGGCCGCACCAAGGTGCTGCCGCAGCTGCTGCGCGAGACCCGGCAGCTGCTGGTCGAGGCCTGGCCGCACGAGTGAGCCGGGACTTCGGCGCCGTGGGGACGAAGGCTCAGCCGGGCCCGCGGCGCCGGGCGGCCCGCTTCCCGCCGGGCCGCCCGGCCGGGCGCTACCTGGCGACGGCGGCCAGCTTGTCGGCGGTCACCTTGTCGGCCAGGTGCGACGGCAGCGGCTCATACCGCAGGAAGGAGCGGCGGAAGGTGCCGGTGCCCTGCGTCATCGACCGCAGGTCGATGGCGTAGCGGATGATCTCCAGCTGCGGGATCTCCGCCTTGACCAGCGTCCGGCCGCCCGGCACCGACTCGCTGCCCAGCACCCGGCCGCGCCGCGCCGACAGGTCCGACATCACCGCGCCCACATACTCGTCGGGGATCAGCACCTCCACCTCGTCCACCGGCTCCAGCAGCAGGATCGGGGCCCTGCTCGCGGCGTCCTTGAGGGCCAGCGCCCCGGCGGTCTGGAAGGCCACGTCGGAGGAGTCCACCGAGTGGGCCTTGCCGTCATACAGCGTCACCCGGATGTCCACCACCGGGTAGCCGGCCAGCACGCCCCGGCTCATCTGGGCCTTGACGCCCTTTTCCACCGACGGGATGAACTGCCGCGGGATCACCCCGCCGACGATCTTGTCGACGAACTCAAAACCCGCTCCCGAGCCCAGCGGCTCGACCTCGATGTGGCAGATGCCGTACTGGCCGTGCCCGCCGCTCTGCTTGACGTGCCGGCCCATGCCCTTGGCCTTGCCGCCGAAGGTCTCCCGCAGCGGCACCCGCAGCTCCACGGTCTCCACCGCGACCCCGTACCGGGAGGCCAGCCGGTCCAGCAAGACGTCGGCGTGCGCCTCGCCCATGCACCACAGCACCAGCTGGCGGGTCTCGGCGTTGTTCTCCAGCCGCAGCGTGGGGTCCTCGGCGACCAGCCGGCCGAGGGCCTGGCTGAGCTTGTCCTCATCGGCCTTGGACTTGGCCTGGATCGCCACCGGCAGCAGGGGGTCGGGCATCTGCCAGGGCGTCATCAGCATCGGGGCGTCCTTGGCGGAGATGGTGTCGCCGGTCTCGGCCTGCGACAGCTTGGCGATCGTGCAGATGTCCCCGGCGATGCACGCCCCGATCGGGCGCTGGGTCTTGCCCAGCGGGGACGACAGGGCGCCGATGCGCTCGTCCACATCGTGGTCGGCGTGACCGCGGTCGGCCAGGCCGTGCCCGGAGACGTGCACCACGGTGTCCGGGCGCAGCGTGCCGGAGAACACCCGCACCAGCGAGATCCGCCCCACGTACGGGTCGGAGGTGGTCTTGACCACCTCGGCCACCAGCGGGCCGTCCGGGTCGCACTCCAGCCCCTCGACCGGTTTGCCGTCCACCGTGGTCACCGGCGGCAGGCCGTGCTCCAGGGGGGACGGGAACGCCCGGGTGATGACCTCCAGCAGCTCGGTCATGCCGATGACCGGCCCGGGACGGTCGCCGTGCGGCACCGAGGTGGCCAGCACCGGGTGGAAGCTGCCGCGGGCGACCGCCTTCTTCAGGTCCGTGATCAGCGTCTCGGGGTCGATCTCCTCGCCGGCGAGGTAGCGGTCCATCAGACCCTCGTCCTCGCTTTCGGTGATGATCCCTTCGATCAGGCTCGCCCGCTGCTCTTCGATGCGGTCGGCGTAGGCGGGGTCCACCTCGCACTCCACCCGCCTGCCCGAGGCGTAGTCGAAACAGGTCCGCGACAGCAGCCCATACAGCCGGTCGCCGACCGGGAAGTAACAGGGCATCACCCCGTCACCGAAGGCCTCCTGGCAGGCCGCGACCACCTCGTCGTAGTCGCCCCGCTGCTGGTCGATCTTGGTGATCACCACCGCCCGGGGCATGCCGACGGCGCCGCACTCCTCCCACAGCATCCGGGTCAGGCCGTCGACGCCGTCCACCGCCGACACCACGAACAGCGCCGCGTCGGCGGCCCGCAGCCCGGCCCGCAGATCCCCCACGAAGTCGGGGTAGCCGGGGGTGTCCAGCAGGTTGACCTTGATGCCCTCGTGCACCAGCGGCGTCAGCGTGAGATTGACCGAGCGGCGCTGGCGTATCTCGACCTCGTCGTGGTCGCTGACCGTCGAGCCGTCCTCGATGCGACCGGGCCGCTGGATCGTACCGGTCGCAGCGAGCAGCGCCTCGACGAGCGTGGTCTTGCCGGCCCCGGAATGGCCGACCAGCACCACGTTACGGATCTCACCGGGCCGGGCGGCCTCCGGGGCCCTGCCCGCGGCTCCGGGGTGACCGGTCTTTTCCGCCATGGCATCCTCCCTCACGCGGCGAGCCTTCCCCGGAAGGCCCGCGTGGATACCGGCCCGGTCCGGCCGGATCGGGCCGCTGCCGAGTGCGGCGCCTGGGGGTGACCGGCGTCACACCCGTTGCACCACAATTTCCCGACTCGGCGCCGAAGACAAGGGGCATGACCGGATGCAGCACTCTTGTATGAGCTAATGAGAATTGCCGGAGAGGAGAGCCGGCCGGGAAGATCGTCGTCCCACCCGTCCGACAAGCCTCCCGGTAGATCAGCCACTACGATGGGCGACCCCGGCGTCATGACCGGGAAGCCCCCTTGACAGACGGCAGGTGAATCGGACGGCGATGCTCAACAAACTGCGGCCCGCGCTGGGGCGGGTGCTGACCCCGATCGGCCAGGCCGTGGCGCGCACCGGAGCCTCACCCAACGTGATCACCGTTATCGGCACGGTCGGCACGGTGGCCGGCGCGCTCGGTCTGTTCCCCCGTGGCGAGTTCTTCTGGGGGACAGTGGTGATCACCGCGTTCGTGCTGTTCGACATGCTGGACGGGGCGGTCGCCCGGGTCACCGGCAAGATCAGCAAGTGGGGTGCCTTCCTGGACTCCACCTGCGACCGGGTCGCCGACGCGGCCATCTTCTCCGGGCTGATGATCGGCCTGATCGACCGCGGTGAGCGTTCGCTGGCCTTCGTGGCGCTGTACTGCCTGGTGGCCGGAGTGGTGGTCTCTTACGCCAAGGCCCGCGCCGAAGGGCTGGGCTACACCTGCAACGTCGGGATCGCCGAGCGCTCCGAACGGCTGATCATCGTGCTGGTGGCGGCCGGGCTGGACGGGCTGGGCGTCCCCTATGCGCTGGCCGTCGCCCTGTGGGTGCTGGCCGTGCTGGCCACGTTCACCGTCGGCCAGCGTCTGGCCGCCGTCCGCCGCCAGGCCCTGGCCCCGTCTTCAGGGGCCTCTCCCGAGGCCGGCTCTCGCGTCCCGGAGCCGCATCCATGACCCTTTCCGCCACCGCGCGCCTGCGGGAGGAGGCCACCGACGCCGCCTACGCACTGGGCTGGCGGGTGGTGCGCAAGATGCCCGAGCGAAGCGCGCGGCTGCTGTTCGCCGCGCTGGCCGACCAGACCTGGCAGCGGCACGGCAAGGGAGTGCGGCAACTGGAGAAGAACCTGTGCCGGGTGCTGGGCAAGGACGCCGTCGACGACGAGGTCCGCATCCTCAGCAAGCGGGCGCTGCGCTCCTACATGCGGTACTGGCTGGAGGTCTTCCGGCTGCCGGAGATCAGCCGCGAGCGCATCCTGGGCGACATGCGCGTCAGCGGCCACGAGAAGCTGTTCGCCACCCTCGACTCCGGCCGCGGCGCCGTGCTGGCCCTGCCGCACATGGGCAACTACGAGCAGGCAGGCGCCTGGGTCGGGCTCCAGGGCTACCCGATCACCACCGTCGCCGAACGGCTGCGGCCGCAGTCGCTGTTCGACCGGTTCGTCGCCTTCCGGCAGAGCCTGGGCTTTGAGGTGCTGCCGCTGGGCGGCGGCAACGGCGCCACCGTGTTCGGCACCCTGGCCCGCCGGCTGCGCGCCGGACGGCTGGTCTGCCTGGTCGCCGACCGCGACCTGACCTCCGGCGGGGTGGAGGTGGACTTCTTCGGCAAACCCGCCCGCATGCCCGGCGGCCCGGCCGCCCTGGCGCTGCAGACCGGGACCCCGCTTTATCCCGTCACGCTCTGGTACGACGGTCCCCGCTGGGCCGCGAAGGTCCATGAGGAGATCCCCGTGCCGGACGCCGGCTCCCGCAAGGACAAGGTCCGCGCGATGACCCAGAGCCTCGCCCTGGTCTTCCAAGAAGGCATCGCCCAGCACCCCGAGGACTGGCACATGCTCCAGAAGATCTGGGTGGAGGACCTGGCGTGAAGATCGGCATCGTCTGCCCCTACACCTGGAACGTCCCCGGCGGGGTGCAGCAGCACATCCGGGACCTGGCCGAGGCCCTCATCGCCGCCGGCCACCAGGTCTCCGTGCTCGCCCCCGCCGACGACGACGCCCCCCTGCCCCACTACGTGGTGGGCGCCGGACGCGCGGTGCCGGTCCCCTACAACGGGTCGGTGGCCCGCCTGGCGTTCGGGTTCCTGTCGGCCAGCCGGGTGCGGCGCTGGATCCGCGAGGGCGGCTTCGATGTGCTGCACGTCCACGAACCGGCCGCCCCCTCGCTGGGCATCCTGGCCTGCTGGGCCGCCGACGGCCCCATCGTGGGCACCTTCCACGCCTCCTATGAAAAGTCCCGGGTGGTCTCGGTGACCGCGCCGATCCTGCAGAGCGCCCTGGAGAAGATCACCGGGCGGATCGCGGTGTCGGAGGCCGCCCGCAAGACGCTGGTGGAGCACCTGGGGGGCGATGCGGTGCTGATCCCCAACGGGGTGGCCACCGAACGCTACGCCATGGCCGACCCGCTGCCGGGCTGGCCCGGCCGCGGCGACGGCGCCCAGCCCCGCCCCGGCGGCGGCACCCTCGGCTTCCTGGGCCGCATCGACGAGCCCCGCAAGGGGCTGCAGGTGCTGCTGAAGGCCTTCGCCATCTTGGGCCGGCAGCGTCCCAAGCTCCGGCTGCTGGTGGCCGGCCCCGGCGACGCCGACGACATGATCGCCAAGGAGGTCCCCGCCGACCTGCGCGACCGGGTGGTGCTGCTGGGCATGGTCAGCGAAGAGGACAAGATCCGCGCCTACCACTCGGTGGACGTGTTCGTCGCCCCCAACCTGGGCGGGGAGAGCTTCGGCATCGTGCTGGCCGAGGCCATGTCCGCCGGCGCCCCCATCATCGCCAGCGACATCGAGGCCTTCCGCCGGGTGCTGCTGGACGGCAAGGCCGGCGTGCTGTTCCCGGTCGGCGACCATGAGGCGCTGGCCGCGGCCGCCGCCGAGCTGCTGGACGACCCGGCGCGCCGCAAGCAGCTGTCGGCCGAGGCCCGTGCCGCCGTGCGCGCCTACGACTGGTCCACCGTGGCCCGCGAAGTGGTACGCGTCTATGAGACCGTCGCGGTGGACGGCATGAGCGTCGTCGAGTCCGGAGTCACCGCCTGATGCCGCCTTCCTGGCTGCTGGACGTCCTGCTGGGCGTGGCGTTCCTGGTCCTGGTCGGCATGTACGTCTCCTGGCGGGCCACCAGGCTGGACCGGCTGCATGTGCGGGTGGAGACCGCCCGCGCGGCACTGGACGCCGCGCTGGTGCGCCGCTCGGCCGTGGCCTTGGAGCTGGCCGCCTCCCGGCTGCTGGACCCGGCCACCAGCCTGGTGCTGGCCACCGCCGCCCACCGGGCGCGCACCGCCGACGCCGAAGGCCGCGAGTTCGCCGAAAGCGACCTGTCGCGCGCCCTGCGGGCGGTGGTCGGCCAGCCCGACTTCCGCGCCACCTTGCTGGCCGCCCAGGGCGGCTCCGGGGAGGAGGGCACGGCGCTGCTGGACGAGCTGGACGCCGCCGCCCAGAAGGTCATCTACGCCCGGCGCTTTTACAACGACGCCGTCGCCGCCGCCCGGCTGGCCCGCCGCAAACTGCTGGTCCGGCTGATCCCGCTGGCCGGCCGGGCGCCGTTGCCGGACTTCTTCGAAATCGACGACGCCGCCCCGCGGATCTGAGCCCGCTTCCGGCGCGCCCGGCCCGTGGCCGGTGCCTCGAGGACGGGGCTCGGCTGCGGGAGGCGGCGCATGGCCGGATCCGGGCCTCCCCAAAGCCCGGCGGAGGGCTCTTTGGGGCGCGGAAAGGGCTCACCGGTCGGTTACGCTCTGCACATCGCGCCGCGAACACCGGAGAAAGGGCCGAACGTGCGATTGGTGATGAGCCGGGCCACCGCCGTGCTCGGGATCTGTGCCCTGGGGGCGGCCCTGGCCGCCTGCTCGGGCGGCGACCCCAAGCCGTCCCCCTCCTCGGCGGCCCCCGCCACCACCGCGCCGGCTCCCCCTTACCACCCCTTCACCGGGGGGACCAGCGGGCTGCGCAACCCCGTTCTGGCCGTCAAGATCGAAAACACCCGGCCGGCGCTGCCGCAGTCGGGCGTCCGCGAAGCCGACATCGTCTACGTCGAGCAGATCGAAGGCGGGGAGACCCGCCTGATGGCCGTCTACTCCTCCAAGCTCCCCAAGCGAGTGGGCCCGGTGCGCAGCGCCCGCATCTCCGACCTGCAGATCCTGCGCCAGTACGGGAAACCGGCCTTCGCCTTCTCCGGGGCGCACCCGGAGTTCAAGCCCCAGCTGCGCCGCGCCCCCCTCTATGAGGTCTCCCACGAGACCAGCGAGCCGGCCTACTACCGCTCCCGTGACCGGCGCATCCCCTACAACCTCTATGCCGACCCCGAAAAGCTGCTGAAAGCGGCGCCCAAGGCCGACCTGCCCCGCGACATCGGCTTCCGTTTCGGCCCCGCTCCGGCCGGCGGCAAGCCCACCAAGAGCCACACCGCCCGCTGGCCCGCCGCCCGCATGGGCTTCACCTGGTCGGACAAGGAGAAACGGTGGCTGGTGACCCACGACGGGCGCCCCGACACCGCCGCCGAGGGCGGTGTGCTGGGCGGGCAGACCGTCGTCATCCAGTACGTCAAGACGACCCGCTCCCGCTTCCGGGACGTCCTGGGCGCCTACACCCCCGTCGTGCACACCGTCGGCAGCGGACGGGCCCTGGTGCTGCGCGACGGCATGTCCTATGAGGCCCGCTGGTCGCGGCCCGGCCCCGCACAGGGCACCACCTTCACCACCGCCGGCGGCGAGCCGATGACCTTCGCGCCGGGCCAGGTCTGGATCGTCCTGGTCAACGACGGCAAGCCCGTGATTCCCTGACCGGTGCCGGCCTTCGGGAGGCTCTGTTTCCCGCGACGTGATGCGGATCTCCCGGCGCCGCCCGGTCGCGGCGGGTCAAGCAGGTCGCCGCCAGGCAATACCATGGATAACGTCACAGTCGTCCGTTTCGTGAGGTAAGCCGGTGTCCGCTTCCACTCCCGCCCCCGCTCAGCCCACCCCCGAGACCGGTACCGCCCGGGTCAAGCGGGGCATGGCCGAGATGCTCAAGGGCGGTGTGATCATGGACGTGGTCACACCCGAGCAGGCCAAGATCGCCGAGGATGCCGGTGCGGTCGCCGTGATGGCCTTGGAGAGGGTGCCCGCCGACATCCGCGCCGAAGGCGGCGTGTCCCGGATGAGCGACCCGGAGATGATCGAGGGCATCATCAACGCCGTGTCCATCCCCGTCATGGCCAAGGCCCGCATCGGGCACTTCGTCGAGGCCCAGGTACTGCAGGCGCTCGGGGTGGACTACATCGACGAATCCGAGGTCCTCACCCCCGCCGACTACGAAAACCACATCGACAAGTGGGCCTTCACGGTGCCGTTCGTGTGCGGCGCCACCAACTTGGGCGAGGCGCTGCGCCGCATCAACGAGGGCGCGGCCATGATCCGCTCCAAGGGCGAGGCCGGCACCGGTGACGTCTCCAACGCCGTCACCCACATGCGCCGCATCCGCTCGGAGATCCGGCGGCTGTCGGCGCTGCCCGAAGATGAGCTGTACGTGGCGGCCAAGGAGCTGCAGGCCCCCTACGAGCTGGTCAAGGAGGTCGCCGAGACCGGCAAGCTGCCGGTGGTGCTGTTCACCGCCGGCGGCATCGCCACCCCGGCCGATGCGGCCATGATGATGCAGCTGGGCGCCGACGGCGTGTTCGTCGGCTCGGGCATCTTCAAGTCCGGCGACCCGGTCCGCCGCGCCGAGGCGATCGTCAAGGCCACCACCTTCTACGACGACCCCGATGTGATCGCCAAGGTCTCGCGCGGCCTCGGTGAGGCCATGGTCGGCATCAACGTCGACACGCTGAGCGAGCGCGAGCGGCTGGCCAACCGCGGCTGGTAACCCCGGCCGCACGGCGAGGGCCGATCGGCCCTCGCCGCTCGCCTGCGGGCGGGTTAGGCTGGGCGCGGCTATCGCAAACGCCGATCGTCGGCGGCCCGGGCGACCTCCAGGAGGGGAGACAATGGCCTGGTCGGTTGCGCTCGCCTGTGCCAGCGCCGGACCACCGGCCGAGGTGTTCCGGCCGGGGCTGAGCCTGGACCCGGACGCCGCGGCACGGGTGGCCCGTGGCCTCTACCCGGCGGCCAGGCTCGTGGAGACCGGCGAGACCGTCCTGGACTTCGCGCTGTGGCCGTATGAGGACGAGCTGTTCGTCGGCGCCTACGAGCGGGCGCTGCTGGTGTGCGACCGGCGCCTGTTCGGCATGGACGAGGACGCCCGCCGCATCGCCGACACCGTCGGCACCGCGCTGCCCGGCGGCCAGGGCGGGGTGCTGGTGCTGCACAGCGTGATCTCCGGCTGCTGGTTCCGCCGCTACGAGCACGGCCGGGTGGTCCGCGAGGTGTACGTGACCGCCGAGGACGGCGTGGTGATCGACCAGGGCGAGCGCCTGCCGGCCGAGCGGCCCTACTGGAAGGCCATCGACGCAGGCGCCCAGGACGTGCCGCTGCCGTTCGACCAGGAGTCCTTCGGCCTGGAGCTGGCCCAGACCTACATGCTGGGCCGGGGCATCGCCGACCGCGGCGAGGACGGCTTTTTGCCGTTGGAGCTCCCGCTGCGCCGCTTCAAGATCGGCTGAGGCGGGTCCCGCCGTGCACGCCGCGCGGCGCTGAGCGTTTACTCTCATAGCAGTCCACATGTCCCCAGAAGGGCAGCCCGTGACCGATCCTGTGACCAGTTCCGTGACCGATTCTGTGACCGGCCCGGTGCCGACGATCGGCGTCCTCGCCCTGCAGGGGGATGTGCGTGAGCACGCCCGCGCGCTGCGCTCGGCGGGCGCCCGGGCGGTGCCCGTGCGCCGGCCGCAGGAGCTGGAGCAGGTGGACGGGCTGGTGATCCCGGGCGGGGAGTCGACCACCATGTGGAAGCTGGCCCGGGCCTTCGACCTGCTGGACCCGCTGCGCAAGCGCGTGGAGGCGGGCATGCCGGCCTACGGCTCCTGCGCCGGCATGATCATGCTCGCCGACCGCATCCGGGACGGGGTCGCGGGCCAGGAGACCGTCGGCGGCATCGACATGACGGTCCGCCGCAACGCCTTCGGCCGCCAGGTGGACTCCTTCGAGACCGACGTCACGCTGCCGGTCCTGCAGCCGCCCGGCCCGTTCCGGGCGGTCTTCATCCGCGCTCCCTGGGTGGAGTCGGTCGGTGACTCAGTTGAGATCCTCGGGCGCATCGAGGGGGGTGAGCGGACCGGTAGGATCGTCGCCGTCCGTCAGGGGCGCCTGGTGGCGACCGCGTTCCATCCCGAGCTCACCGGGGACTTTCGCGTGCACCGGTACTTCGCCGAGCTGGTGCGTCAGGCGATGGAAGAGGGGTAGACAATGGCCGGCCATTCCAAATGGGCGACGACCAAGCACAAGAAGGCCGTACTGGACGCCAAGCGCGGCAAGCTGTTCGCCAAGCTCATCAAGAACATCGAGGTGGCGGCGCGCACCGGCGGCGGCGACCCGGACGCCAACCCCACGCTCTATGACGCCATCTACAAGGCCAAGAAGAACTCCGTCCCCAACGACAACATCGAGCGCGCCCGCCGGCGGGGCGCCGGCGAGGAGGCCGGCGGCGCCGACTGGCAGACGGTCATGTACGAGGGCTACGCCCCCGGCGGGGTGGCCCTGCTGATCGAGTGCCTGACCGACAACCGCAACCGGGCCGCCTCGGAGGTCCGCACCGCCGTCACCCGCAACGGCGGCTCCATGGCCGAGCCCGGCTCGGTGTCCTACCTGTTCAACCGCAAGGGCATCATCATCGTCCCCAAGAAGGACGTCACCGAGGACGATGTGATGATGGCCGTGCTGGACGCCGGCGCCGAGGAGGTCAACGACCTCGGCGAGAGCCTCGAGGTCGTCAGCGAGCCCGGCGACCTGGTCGCGGTGCGCACCGCGCTGCAGGAGGCCGGCATCGACTACGAGTCCGCCGAGGCCAAGTGGGTGCCCAGCGTCTCGGTCCCGCTGGATGAGGAGACCGCCAAGAAGGTCTTCCGCCTCATCGAGGCGCTGGAGGACAGCGACGACGTCCAGGAGGTCTTCGCCAACTTCGACGTCTCCGACGAGGTGCTGCAGGCCGTCGGCTGAGGCCGCGCGGCGGCACCGGCCGGCGCCCCGGCGGACGGCCGGGGCCCGCACCGCCCCGCGCGACACGCCCACGGCGGGATGAGCGCAACGTCGGTGTCCGCCGGTAACGTGGCATCGTCGAACAGACGATCGAAGAGCCGACCGAAAGGCGTGATGGCGTGCGTGTGCTGGGCGTCGATCCCGGGCTCACCCGGTGCGGTGTCGGGGTCGTGGACGGCGCCCCGGGCAAACCGCTGCACCTGGTCCACGTCGAGGTGATCCGCACCAGCCCCGACGCCGACATCGCCGAACGGCTGCTGGGCATCGAACGCGGCATCGAGGCACTGCTGGATGAGCACGCCCCCGACGCGGTGGCCGTGGAACGGGTGTTCGCCCAGCACAACGTGAGCACCGTGATGGGCACCGCCCAGGCCGGGGCGATCGCCATCGTGGCCGCCGCCCGCCGCGGCCTGCCGGTCGCGCTGCACACCCCCAGCGAGGCCAAGGCCGCCGTCACCGGCAACGGAAGCGCCGGCAAGGCCCAGGTCACCATGATGGTCACCAGGCTGCTGCGGCTGCCGGCGGCGCCGAGGCCCGCCGACGCCGCCGACGCCCTGGCCCTGGCGATCTGCCATGTGTGGCGGGGCGGCGCCCAGGCCCGGCTGGAGGCGGCCCGCCGGGCGGCGGGATGGACGGGAGGCAGACGATGATCGCCTTTGTCAGCGGGAAGGTGGCCGCCGCCGGGCCCGACCACGCCGTCGTGGACGTGGGCGGGGTGGGGCTGACCCTGCAGTGCACCCCCGCCACGCTGGCCGGCCTGCGGGTCGGCGAGCAGGTCACCGTCCCCACCTCCCTGGTGGTGCGGGAGGACTCCCTGACGCTGTTCGGCTTCGCCGACGACGACGAGCGCGCCGTCTTCGAGCTGCTGCAGACCGCCAGCGGCGTCGGCCCCCGCCTGGCGCTGGCGATGCTGGCGGTGCACAGCCCCAACGCGCTGCGCCGGGCGGTGGCCGCCGGGGACGTGGCCGCTCTCACCAAGGTCCCCGGCATCGGCAAGAAAGGCGCCCAGCGCATCGTGCTGGAACTGAAAGACCGGCTCGGCGCTCCCAGCGGGGAGGAGGAGGCCGCCGCGCCCGCCCCTGCCCGCGCCGAACCCTGGCGCACCCAGGTCCAGACCGGGCTGATCAACCTCGGCTGGTCGGCCAGGGAGGCCGAGGCCGCCGTGGAGGCCGTCGCCGCCGAGCTCGACGGCGGCCCCCTCCCCCCGGTGTCCGCCCTGCTGAAGTCCGCGCTGCGTAAGCTCAGCAAGCCATGAGCGATCACGACCGCCTGGTCTCGCCCCGCGCCGGAGCCGACGGCGAGGAACGCGCCATCGAGGCCGCGCTGCGCCCCAAGCGCCTGGACGACTTCGTCGGCCAGCAGCGCGTCCGCGAGCAGCTGTCGCTGGTGCTGCACAGCGCGCTGCGGCGCGGCCGCACCCCCGACCATGTGCTGCTGTCGGGCGGCCCCGGGCTGGGCAAGACCACCCTCGCCATGATCATCGCAGAGGAGCTGGGCAAGCCGCTGCGCATCACCAGCGGCCCGGCGATCGAACGGGCCGGGGACCTGGCGGCGGTGCTGTCCACCCTCTCCGAGGGGGAGGTGCTGTTCCTGGACGAGATCCACCGGATGGCCCGCCCCGCCGAAGAGATGCTCTACATGGCGATGGAGGACTTCCGGGTGGACGTGGTGGTCGGCAAGGGCCCCGGCGCCACCGCCATCCCCTTGGACATCGCCCCCTTCACGCTGGTGGGCGCCACCACCCGGGCCGGCATGCTGCCCGGCCCGCTGCGCGACCGGTTCGGCTTCGTGGCGCACATGGACTTCTACGAGCCGGCCGAACTGGAGATCATCATCCGCCGCTCGGCCCGGCTGCTGGGCGTGCGGATCGAAGACGACGGCGCCGCCGAGATCGCCGCGCGCTCCCGCGGCACCCCCCGCATCGCCAACCGGCTGCTGCGCCGCGTCCGCGACTACGCCGAGGTCCGCGCCGACGGCGTGATCACCCGGGAGCTGGCGCGGGCCGCGCTGACCCTGTACGAGGTGGACGAGCGCGGCCTGGACCGGCTGGACCGGGCGGTGCTGGGAGCGCTGCTGCGCAAGTTCGGCGGCGGCCCGGTGGGGCTGTCCACGCTGGCGGTGTCGGTGGGGGAGGAGCCGGAGACCGTGGAGGTGGTGGCCGAGCCGTTCCTGGTGCGCCAGGGCCTGCTGGCCCGCACCCCCCGCGGCCGCATCGCCACCCCGGCGGCCTGGCGGCACCTGGGACTCACCCCGCCGCCGTCGGCGCCGCTGGCCGACACCCTGTTCGAGGTGGAGGAGGCGGACTCCGAATAACCGTTCGGGAACTTCCTTCCCGTCCGGCTCGTCCTGTCGTTGCCGGGTGTTCGCGTAGTCTCTACACTCCGGGACTTGTTCGCCGTCCCCAGCCGGCGGTCCTGCGCGTTGACACCAGTCCGGTGAGAGGCTGGGGCAACCCACATTGGAAGGATGCCCTTCAATGGGCGACAGCATGTTGTTGGCACAGACTTCTAGCGGGAGCGGGGCTTTCAACCTGATCCTGCTGCTGGCGATTCCGATCGTCTTTTACCTGCTGCTGATCCGGCCGCAGAACAAGCGCCGCCGTGAGCAGATGCAGATGCTGAACTCGCTGCGGCCCGGCGTGCGCGTCATGACCACCAGCGGGATGTTCGCCGATGTGGTCGCCGTCGACGACGACGGGGTGGTGCTGGAGATCGCCCCCGGCGTCGAGGCCCGGTTCGTCAAGCAGGCCGTGATGAACGTCGTCTCCGACGATGCCGCGGACGGCGATGCGGACGACGAGGCGGATGAGACCGGCGAGGACGCCGGGTCCGGTGTCGAGCTCAGCAAGGACGGCGACAAGAAGCCCGGCGGCACCGACTGAGGCGGACGAGCCCTCTGCCTGACCGAGCTGGAAGCGGAAGAGAACCCCCACATTGGCAGCGCCGCGTACCCCCTCGCGGCCCGGCCGGACGCTCCTTGCGCTCTTTGCCGTCCTGGCCGGGCTGACCGGGGTGATGTTCCTGCACGGACAGACCACCCCCAGGCTCGCCCTCGATCTGGCGGGCGGCACCAGCGTCACGCTCACCGCCGAGACCGAAGGCGGCGGCAGCCCGCCGGATGCGCAGATGCAGCAGGCCGTCAAGATCATCCGTAATCGGGTCAACGGCCTGGGCGTCTCCGAGGCCGAGGTCAGCCGGCAGGGCGCCGACCACATCGTGGTGCAAGTGCCGGGCACCGGCGACCAGCGGAGAGTGGTCGACCTCATCGGCACCACCGCCCAGCTGCAGTTCCGCCAGGTCCTGGTGTCCGCCGGCCCCGGCCCGCTGACGGGGGCCGGTCCGTCCCCCTCGCCCAGCGGCAAGGAGGACAAGGCCGGCCAGAGCCCGGGCCCGTCGCCCTCCGCGACGCCCGCGCCCCAGGCCACCGCCCGGCCGCGGGCGCTGTCCCGGGCGCTGACCGACCCTTCCGCTCAGCCGTCCCCCTCGGCCACCCCCACACCGTCGGCGTCCCTCCCCACCGACCTGCAAGAGCAGCTCGACCAGTTGATCCGCCGGCAGGACGGGCAGCTCGACTACGCGGGCATCGGGGACAAGGCCGTCATCACCCAGTTCGAGCGGCTGGACTGCACCGCCCAGGACAAGAAGGCGCCCGGCGCCGACGACCCGGCCAAGCAGTGGGTGGCCGCCTGCGGGGAGGACGGCTCGGCCAAGTACATCCTCGGCCCGGTACGCGTGGAGGGCCGGCAGATCGACGAGGCCGAGGCCGTACCGCCCAACATGCAGGAGGGCCGGTCCACCTGGTCGGTCCAGCTGAAGTTCAAGTCCCAGGGCGCCCGGCAGTTCGCCGAGCTGACCGAGGAGGCCTACCGCGCCTCGGTGAGCAGCCCGCGCCGGCAGATCGCCATCGTCCTGGACGGGCGGGTGGTCTCGGCCCCCCAGATCAACGAGCCCATCACCGGCGGCACCGCCAGCATCGACGGCCCGGCCGAGACCTTCACCCAGACCTACGCCATCGACCTGGCCAACAAGCTCAAGTACGGGGCGCTGCCGCTGAAGTTCGAACGGGGCCAGGCCGAGACGGTCTCCTCCACGCTGGGCTCCGACCAGCTGGAGAAGGGCATGCAGGCCGGTGCGCTCGGCCTGGCGCTGGTGGTGGCCTACTCGCTGCTGTACTACCGGGGCCTGGGGCTGGTGTCGGTGGCCAGCCTGGCGGTCGCGGCGGCCATCACCTACCTGGCGGTGGTGCTGCTGGGATATGAGGGCACCCTGGGCTTCCGCCTGTCGCTGGCGCACGTCATCGGGCTGATCGTCTCCATCGGCATCGCCGCCGACTCCTTCATCGTCTACTTCGAGCGGCTGCGCGACGAGCTGCGCGAGGGACGCCCGCTGCGCTCTGCGGTGGAGAGCGCCTGGGTGCGGGCCCGGCGCACCATCCTGGTCGCCGACGCGGTGATGTTCATCGGCGCCGCCGTGCTGTATGTGCTGGCGGTCGGCGGTGTGAAGGGCTTTGCGTTCGCGATCGGGCTGACCACGCTGATCGACGTCGTGGTGGTGTTCTTCTTCACCAAGCCGATGGTGACCTTGCTGGCCCGCCGCCGCTTCTTCGCCCGGGGCCACCGCTGGTCGGGTCTGGACCCCGACCGGCTGCGCAAGAGCCGGCCCGCTCCCTCCCTGGCCGAGGAGTCCTGATGCCTGCCATCCGCGCCGTGCTGTCACGGATCTACAAGGGCGAGGTCAGCGCGGACATCGTCGGCCGCCCCAAACTGTGGTACTCGCTGTCGGCGCTGCTGCTGGCGTTCTCCATCGCCGGGCTCCTCGTACGGGGCCTGACCTTCGGCGTGGAGTTCACCGGCGGCTCGGTGTTCACCTTCAAAGCGCCGCAGGCGTCCATCGAGCAGGTGCGCGCCACGGTCGCCGAGGCCGGGGCCCACCAGGTGATCGTGCAGGAGACCGCCACCAGCGGCTGGCGGGTGACCACCGAGTCGCTGAACACCGCCGAGGCCGCCAAGGTGCAGCAGGCCCTGGCCGAGGAGTTCGGCCTGCCCGCCGACCGGGTCAGCTCCCAGATCGTCGGCTCCACCTGGGGCGATGAGATCACCGAGAAGGCCTGGCAGGCGGTACTGATCTTCCTGCTGCTGATCCTGGGCTACCTGTCGGTGGCCTTCGAGTGGCGGATGGCGCTGGCCGCCGTCGTGGCGCTGGTGCACGACCTGGTGATCACCGCGGGCGTCTACGCCTGGTCCGGCTTCGAGGTCACCCCGGCCACGCTGCTGGGCTTTTTGACCATCTTGGGCTACTCGCTCTATGACGCGGTCGTGGTCTTCGACATGATCAAGGAGGTCACCCGCGACCTGGGCGCCCCCGGCAAGCTGAAGACCTACACCCAGGCCGCCGACGAGGCCCTCAGCCGCACCCTGGTGCGCTCGCTGAACACCTCCCTGGTGGCGATCCTGCCGGTGGCCTCGATCCTGTTCGTCGGCACGTTCCTGCTGGGCGCCGGCGCGCTGAAGGACCTGTCGCTGTCGCTGTTCGTGGGCATCGTGGTCGGGACCTACTCCTCGCTGTGCGTGGCGACCCCGCTGCTGGTCCAGCTCAAAGAACGCGAGCCGCGCTACCGGCAGCTGCGGCAGCGGCTGCAGGCCCGGGAGAGCAGCGCCAAGCGGCAGGCCGACAAGAAGACCAAGGCCCCCGTCACCGCCGCGGTGGGAGGCGGCGGCACGGGCGGCGAGACGGACCCGGCGGCCGCCGGCGACCCGGCCGCGGCGCCGCAGGAGCCGGTCCGTAAGGTCAAGGTGGTGCAGACCGGACCGCGCCGCCAGCCCAGACGCGGCACCCGCAGGCAGCGGCGCAGGGGAAGATGAGGCGATGATCGATCTCAGCAAGCTGATCACCGAGCGGATCCGGGACATCCCGGGCTATCCCAAGCCCGGCGTGGTGTTCAAGGACATCACCCCGCTGCTGGCCGACCATGTGACGTTCGCCGGGGTCGTGGACGCGATCGTCGCCCACCACGGCCGCGGCAACGTCGACAAGATCGTCGGCATCGAGGCGCGCGGCTTCATCCTGGCCGCCCCGGTGGCCTACCACTTCGGTGCGGGCTTCGTCCCCGTCCGCAAGAAGGGAAAGCTGCCCGCGCGCACCCACGAGCAGACCTATGATCTGGAGTACGGCACCGAGACGATCGAGATGCACACCGACGCGCTGCGTCCCGGCGAGCGCGTGCTGATCGTCGATGACGTGCTCGCCACCGGGGGCACCGCGCAGGCCGCGGCCGAGCTGGTGCGGCGCGGCGGCGGCGAGGTCGTCGGGCTGTCGGTGCTCATCGAACTGTCCTTCCTGCGGGGAAGGGAGCGGCTGGGGAATCTGGACGTCCACTCCCTGGTTACGGTCTAGTGCCGGAAAACCGGCGGTTAGACTGACCGCAAAGGGGAAAGTGGCGGTTCCGTCCCCGGGACCGGCGGCGGCACCGGACAGGCCGCCGGGAAGGTCCGAGCGGGCAGCCCGGGCAGGGCGCGATCCGCGTTGACGAGGAGGCTGAGTGCCAGGTGAGGTGGTCTCGACCGACGCGGTAGCCAAGGCCCCGCACGGCGGCGGACCGGCGGAGCCCACCGCGAAGTCCGATCCTGCGCGCCCGCAGGAGGCCCCGGACCGCTCCGGGCGCCCACCGGCCGCGCCCTCCTCAGCCGCGGCGCCCCAGCAGGTTGCACCGTCCGCCGCCCCACCGTCGGCCGCCCGCGTCCGGCGCCGCCTCGCCAGGCTGGGCGCGCAACGGGGGACCACCATGAACCCGGTGCTCGAACCACTGATCAGGACCGTTCGCAACACCCATCCCAAGGCCGACATCCGGCTCATCGAACGGGCCTACGAGGTGGCCGCCTACTACCACCGCGACCAAAAGCGCAAAAGCGGTGACCCCTACATCACCCACCCGCTGGCGGTCACCACCATCCTCGCCGAGCTCGGCATGAACACCGAGACGCTGTGCGCGGCGCTGCTCCACGACACCATCGAGGACACCGAGTACACCCTCGAGGAGCTGCGCGAGGAGTTCGGCGAGGAGATCGCCTCGCTGGTCGACGGGGTCACCAAGCTGGACAAGGTCAAATACGGCGACGCCGCCGAGGCCGAGACCGTCCGCAAGATGGTCGTGGCCATGGCCCGCGACATCCGGGTGCTGGTGATCAAGCTCGCCGACCGGCTGCACAACATGCGCACCCTGCGCTACATGCCCCGGCACAAACAGGAGAAGAAGGCCCGCGAGACGCTGGAGGTCTTCGCTCCGCTGGCGCACCGGCTGGGCATGAACACCCTCAAATGGGAACTGGAGGACCTGGCGTTCGCCACCCTCTACCCCAAGCGGTTCGATGAGATCGCCCGCCTGGTGTCCGAACGCGCCCCCCGCCGGGACGTCTACCTGACCGAGGTGATCGACAAGGTCTCCGCCGACCTGCGCGAGGCCAAGATCAAGGCCACGGTCACCGGACGGCCCAAGCACTACTACTCGATCTACCAGAAGATGATCGCCCGCAATGTGGGCTTCGATGAGATCTACGACCTGGTGGGCATCCGGGTGCTGGTGGACACCGTCCGGGACTGCTATGCCACCTTGGGCACCATTCACGCGCGATGGAACCCGGTCCCCGGCCGGTTCAAGGACTACATCGCGATGCCCAAGTTCAACATGTACCAGTCGCTGCACACCACCGTGATCGGCCCCGAGGGCAAGCCGGTGGAGCTGCAGATCCGCACCTGGGGCATGCACCGGCGGGCCGAGTACGGGGTGGCCGCGCACTGGAAGTACAAGGAGGAGACGGTCGGCGGGCGCAAGGCCGCCGACATGCAGTGGCTCAAGCAGCTGCTGGACTGGCAGAAGGAGACCGCCGACCCGGCCGAGTTCCTGGAGGGACTGCGCTTCGACCTGTCGGTGTCGGAGGTGTTCGTCTTCACCCCCAAGGGCGATGTGATCGCCCTGCCGCAGGGCGCCACCCCCGTGGACTTCGCCTACGCCATCCACACCGAGGTCGGCCACCGCTGCATCGGCGCCCGGGTCAACGGGCGGCTGGTGCCGCTGGAGTCCACCCTCGACAACGGCGACCTGGTGGAGGTGTTCACCTCCAAGTCCCCGGACGCCGGTCCCAGCCGCGACTGGCTGAACTTCGTCAAGAGCGCCCGCGCCCGCAACAAGATCAAGCACTGGTTCACCAAGGAGCGCCGCGACACCGCCATCGAAGCGGGCAAGGAGTCCATCGCCCGCGCCATGCGCAAGCAGAACATGCCGCTGCAGCGCATGATGTCCGGCGAGGCGCTGCTGGCGCTGGCCCGCGACATGCGCTACCCGGACGTGTCGGCGCTGTACGCCGCGGTGGGGGAGGGGCACGTCTCCGCCCAGGCGGTGGTGCAACGGCTGGTGGAGGCCCTCGGCGGCGTGGAGAGCGCCGAGGAGGACATGGCCGAGGTCGCCGTGCCGACCCGCCGCAGGCGCCGCAGCCGCCCGGCCGGCGACCCGGGCGTGGTGGTGGCCGGCGGCGACCCGGACGTGTGGGTGCGGCTGTCGCGCTGCTGCACCCCGGTGCCCGGCGATGAGATCGTCGGGTTCGTCACCCGCGGCCACGGGGTGTCGGTGCACCGCACCGACTGCGGCAACGTCGCCAATCTGCGCAACCAGCCCGACCGGCTGATCGACGTCAAGTGGTCGCCGAGCGAGGACTCGGTGTTCCTGGTCTCCATCCAGATGGAGGCGCTGGACAGGCCCCGCCTGCTGTCGGACGTCACCCGCGTGCTGTCGGATCAGCACGTCAACATCCTGTCGGCCTCGGTCACCACCACCCGCGACCGGGTGGCGGTCAGCCGCTTCACCTTCGAGATGGGCGACCCCAAGCACCTGGGGCACGTGCTCAAGGCCGTCCGGTCCGTCGACGGTGTCTATGACGTCTACCGGGTGACCAGCGGCGGCGGCCGGTGAGGACGGCCGCCCCGTGGGCCTGCTGGCTGCTCACCCGCCTGGCCGGCCTGCTGATCATCCTCGACCGCCTGCCCTATCCCCGGCGCACGGAGATCCTCGGCGACCCCGCCATCTACGCCGAGTGGAGCCGGATCCTGGCCGCGGGCGCGTTCCCCGAAGACGATGTGCGCTGGCAGTACCCGCCGCTGGCCGCCCCCGTGATGCTGCTGCCGCGGTGGCTGAGCACGTGGCTGGCCACCTCCTACACCACCGCGTTCGCGCTGGTCGCGCTGGGCGCCGACCTGCTGATCATGTGGCTGCTGACCCGCCGGCGCAGCGGCGGGTCAACAGCCGGGGCCTGGGTGTGGGTGGCCGGGCCGGTGCTGCTGGGCCCGATGAGCTATGTGCGCTATGACCTGATCGTCACGGTCACGGCCGTGGCGGCGCTGCTGATGACCGCCCGCCACCGGATCTTCGGGGCGCTGGCCGCCGTCGGCGCCATGCTGAAGGCCTGGCCGGTGCTGCTGCTTGCGGCGCTGCCCCGCACCCGCGGCGGAGTGCAGGCCGCAGCGGTCTTCGCGGCCGTCTGCGCCGCGGTGCCGGCGGTCTTCGCCCTGCTCCAGGGGAGGGCGCCCTGGAGTTTCCTGGACGCCCAGGCCTCCCGGGGCCTGGAGTGCGAGGCCCTGGCGGCCACCCCGTTCATGCTCGCCCGCCTGGCCTCCTGGGACGGTGCGATCGTCTACCAGTACGGGTCCATGGAGCTGGTCGGTCCCGGCATCGAGCGCACCGCCGCGCTGCTGCCGCCGGTGACGGCCGTGGCGCTGCTCATCGTCGCCGCCCTGGCCTGGCGCGGCACCCGCCGCGCCTGGAACGCCGCCTGGGCGTGCGATGTGGCCTTCGCCGCCGTCCTGGCGGCCGTGGCCACCAGCCGGGTGCTGTCCCCCCAGTACATGTTGTGGCTGCTGGGGCTGGGCGCCGTCTGCCTGGCCCACGGCGGTACCCGGCAGCGGCCCGCCGTCTGGCTGATCCTGGCGGCCACCGCTCTCAGCCAGTACCTCTACCCGATCGCCTGGCCCGACCTGATGGCCGCCCGGCCCGTGGAGACCTGGACGCTGGCCGTCCGCAACCTCCTGGTCCTGGCCGCCACGGTCATCGCCGTCGCCCGCCTGCGCACCGGCCCCGTCACCGAGCCGGCCCCGAGCGCACCGGCTGCTTCCCCCGAGCACGCGGAAACGACGGCCCGCTGAAACCGCCTTGGGGCGGTTTTCCCCGCAGGTGGCCTGTGAACTGGCCGGCTTGATCGACTCGTCCGGCCCAGTAGCGGGATCTGCCTGCCCGCAGGAGGCTCGTTGAACCCGTTTCCGCACTCAGGAGAGAAGTAGCGCGGCCCTTAGGGACGAGCGGCGACCGCCCGGCCGATTGCGGACATGGGCCGCAAACGAACGGGCCCGGCGTCCTCCCCACGCCGGGCCCGCCCGAGTGCGGTCGTGCTCAGCGCGTGAACTCGGCCAGGGTGCGCTCGGCCTCCTCCAGCCAGGCGCGGCGGGCGGTCAGCGCCTCCTCGGCGTCCTTGGCCTCCTTGTCGCGTCCGGCCTCGCGGGCCTGGGCCAGCTGCTTTTCCAGCTGCTCGATGGAGGAGCGCAACTGGGCGACGGTGGCCTCGGCGCGGGCGCGGGCCTCGGGGTTGGTGCGCTGCCACTCGGCCTCCTCGGCCGCGCGGACCGCCTCCTCGACCTTGCGCAGCCGGTTCTCCAGCCGGTCCCGCATGTCCCGCGGCACCGGACCGGCCGCATCCCAGCGCTCCTGGATGGAACGCAGCGCCTGACGGGCCTGGCGGACGTCGCGCACCGGCAGCAGCCGCTCGGCCTCCACCAGCAGCTGCTCCTTGATCTCGGCGTTGCCGCGCAGCTCGTGGTCGCGCTCGGCGTAGGCGGCGGCCCGGGCGGCGAAGAAGGTGTCCTGGGCGGCCTTGAAACGCGCCCACAGCTCCTCTTCGGCCTCCCGGCCGGCCCGTCCGACCGCCTTCCAGCGGCGCATCAGCTCGCGGTAGGCCGCGGCCGTCTCGCTCCAGTCGGTGGAGTCGACCATCGCCTCGGCCTCGGCGACCAGCCGCTCCTTTTCCTTGCGGGCCTGCTCGCGCTGGTCCTCCAGGGAGGCGAAGTACGCCTTGCGGCGCTTGGTGAAGGCGTTGCGGGCCGCCGACAGCCGCTTCCACAGCGCCGCCTCGGTCGGCCGGTCGATGCGGTCGGCGGCCTTCCACTCCTCCACCAGCTGGCGCAGCCGCTCCCCGCCGTTCTTCCAGTGGGTCTCCTCGGCGGCGATCCGCTCGGCCTCGGCGACGATGCGCTCCTTGATGGCGCGGGCCTCGTTGCGGGCGTGCTCGCGCGCCGCCCGCAGCTCCTCGCGCCGCTTGGCCACCAGCTCACTGAGCATGTCCAAGCGGCGCGCCAGCGCGTCCAGGTCGCCGACGGCGTGGGCGTTGGTGACCGACTCGCGCAGCCGGGCGATGGACTGCTCGGCCTGGGCCGGCGACAGGTCGGTGGTGCGGACCCGCTGCTCCAGCAGCTCGACCTCGGTGACCAGCGCCTCGTACTTGCGCCGGAAGTAGGCCAGGGCCTCCTCCGGGGCACCGGCCTGCCACGACCCGACGACCCGCTCGCCGTCGGCCGTCTTCACATAGACCGTGCCGTCCTCGTCAACACGACCGTAGGGATCGGTGGCGCTGGACACCATCTGCCTCCCATCATGGTCCGGTCTTTCTTACCTTATGACCGGACCTTCCAAACCATAGCCGTATGGGGTGCTATTCCGCTGCCACTCCGGCCTTGGCCACCTTCTCGACGACCTCCATCCCCGAGGTGATCTTCCCGAAGATCGTATAGCTGGGGGGCAGTTCGGAGTCGTCGTAGACGATGAAGAACTGGCTGCCGTTGGTGTCGGGGCCGCTGTTGGCCATGGCGAGCACGCCCTTGGTGTACTTGGCACCCTTGGTGTTCTCGTCGGCGAAACTGTAGCCGGGGCCGCCCAGGCCGGTGCCGGTCGGGTCGCCGCACTGCAGCACCTTCAGGGAGTCGCTGGTGGTCAGCCGGTGGCACTTGGTCTTGTCGAAGAACTTCTTGCCGGCCAGGAAGGCGAAGGAGTTGGTGGCGCACGGCGCCTTGTCGGCGTCCAGCTCCAGCCCGATGTCCCCCAGGTTGGTCTTGATGGTCGCCTTCACCTTGCCCGAGTAGGCGGCCACGGCCGGCGGCTTGCCCAGGTTCTTGGGCGGGTCCTCGTCGGTTTCGGAGTCGGGGTACTTGCACCGGGCGCTGCCGCCGCCCGCCGCGGTCTCGACGGCGACCTTCTGCAGCGTGATCTCCTGCTTGGGGGTGCCGTCCTCCGGGGGCGGCGTGCTCGGCGCGGCGTCGGCGTTGGCCGCGGCGTCATCGTCCCCGCCGGCCAGCTTGACGATCCCGGCGGTGCCGCCGGCGATCACCGCGACGGCCGCGATCGCACCGATGATCTGCAGCCGGCGTGCCCGCCTGGCCTCGGCCGCCCGACGCGCCTGCTGGCGTTCATAGCGCTGCCTGGCCAGTTGCTTTTTGCGGTCCTTCCCCGCCACGCGTGCCCTCCTCGCGGTGCCCCGCTGTAGATCAAGGAGTAGGTCGGAAAGTAGATCGGAAACGTGCTGCGCATGGTACCGGCATACGGGAGCACCGGTCGTCCGGTGCATGTGCACCGCTCTGCCCGCCATGCCGACACGACGGCCGGGTATCGCGTTCGCGATGGCGGCGGCCTCGCCGGTACGCTCGAAGCGCCGCTTTGAGTTCCCCTAGCGGATCAAACCCGAGTCTGCAGGAGAGGACGACCGTGCTCGTCGCCGGGTTCCCCGCTGGATCGTTCGCCGCGAACTGCTACCTCGTGGCGCCGGCCGCCGGGGAGGAATGCGTGATCATCGACCCTGGCCAGGACGCCGAGGCCGGGATCGAGGAGGTCATCCGCGAGCACCGGCTCAAGCCGGTGGCGGTGATCGCCACCCACGGCCACCTGGACCACATCTGGTCGGTGGCCCCGGTGTGCGGCGCCAAGGACATACCGGCCTACATCCATCCCGCCGACCGCGATCTGCTCACCGACCCGGCCAAGGGCCTGTCGCTGGGGCCCGGGCAGCAGCTGTTCGGGGGACTGAAGCTCAGCGAGCCCGACGATGTGCGCGAACTGTCCGATGGGATGGTGCTGGAGCTGGCCGGGCTGCGTTTCACCGTCAACCACGCGCCGGGGCACACGCCCGGGTCGGTGACGTTCCGCACCCCGGAAACCGGGGACATGCCCGAGGTGCTGTTCACCGGGGACCTGCTGTTCGCCGGCTCCATCGGGCGCACCGACCTGCCGGGCGGCTCCTATGAGCAGATCCTGCAGAGCCTGGCGCGGGTGTGCCTGCCGCTGGCCGACGAGACCATCGTGCTGCCCGGCCACGGCCCGCAGACCACCATCGGCCGCGAACGCGCCACCAACCCGTTCCTGGCGGACCTGGCGCCCGCGGACGGGCCCAGCAAGGGATTTTGAGTACCGATCATGAGTTCGAGCTTCCAGGCCCCCAAGGGGGTCAGTGAATACGTGCCGCCGCAGGCCGAGGCGCTGCTGGCGGTCCGGCAGGCGTTCGCCGAGCAGGCGCGCCTGGCCGGCTACGGCTATGTGGAGCTGGCCGTCTTCGAGGACACCCAGCTGTTCAAGCGCGGCGTGGGCGAGTCCACCGACGTGGTCACCAAGGAGATGTACACCTTCGAAGACCGCGGCGGCCGGTCCATCACGCTGCGCCCGGAGTTCACCGCCGGGGTGCTGCGCGCCGTCCTGGAATACGGCCTGCACAAGCAGGGCCTGCCGGTCAAGGTGTGGACCACCGGCCCGGCCTTCCGCGCCGAGCGCCCGCAAAAGGGCCGCTACCGGCAGTTCTACCAGCTCGACCTGGAGGCCATCGGCAGCCAGGACCCCCAGATCGACGCCGAGACCATCGCCATCGCCTGGAACTGGTACCAGGGCCTGGGGCTGCGGCAGGTGCGGCTGCTGTTGAACTCCCTGGGCTGCCGCGAGTGCCGGCCCGCCTACCGCACCCGGCTGCAGGAGTTCCTGCGCGGGCTGGACCTGGACGAGGCCACCCGCGCCCGCGTGGAGATCAACCCGCTGCGGGTGCTGGACGACAAGCGCCCGGAGGTCAAGGCCCAGCTCACCGACGCGCCGCTGATGGCCGACCACCTGTGCGCGGCCTGCAAGGCCCACCACGACAAGGTCCGCTCGCTGCTGGCCGACGTGGGCATCGCCTGGACCGACGAGCCCCGCCTGGTGCGCGGCCTGGACTACTACACCCGCACCACCTATGAGTTCGAGCACCCGCTGCTGGGCGCCCAGTCCGGCATCGGCGGGGGCGGACGCTACGACGGGCTGTCGGAGGACATCGGCGGCCCGCCGCTGCCGGGCATCGGCTTCGGCCTGGGGTTGGACCGCACCCTGCTGGCGCTGGAGGCCGAGGGTGTGCAGCTGCCGGTGCCGTCCCGCTGCCAGGTGTTCGGGGTGCCGCTGGGGGAGACCGCCGAGCACAAGGTCTTCACGCTGGTGGCCGAGCTGCGCCGCGCCGGGATCGCCGCCGACATGGCCCCCGCCGGCAAGAGCCTGAAAAGCGCGATGAAGAGCGCCGACCGTTCCGGAGCCGCCTACGCCGTGATCATCGGCGAGCGAGATATCACCGCCGGGTCCGCCCAAGTCAAGGACCTGGCCACCGGCGAGCAGATCGCCGTCCCGCTCACCGACCTCACGGCAACGTTGCTGGAGAGAATCGGGCGGTGACCCCGGATACGCGGCATCAGTCCGGCTGCGCCGCTTCGCCACAGGCGGCGCAGCCGGGCCGTCGTGCGGCGGGGACGAATTGGAAGGCCCCCTGGAACGCGCTGCAGGTGAGGTAGCCGTTCACGATCGGTCGCCCTGCCCCTGTGATGATTTTGATCACCTCGGCTGCACCCAGGCATCCGGCTATGCCCGTGGCGACCCCCAGGACGGGGACGCTCCCACCGTGACCTCGGGGAAGATCGGGGAAAGCGCACTGAAAACATGCGGTCCGGCCGGGCGGCAATGTCAGGACATAACCGTAGTTGTACTGGGCGCTGGCGTGGACCATGGGGGTTCGTGACCGCAGACAGTGATCGTTGACGAGCAGCCGGGCCGCGAGGGAGTCGCCGCCTTCCACGATCACATCGAAGCCACCGGTCAGCTCTGCGATGTTCCCCTCATCGACACGGGAATCCACCGCCTCGATGTCGATCTCGTCGTTGAGTCGTCGCAGCCGGTCGGCGGCGGCAAGCGCTTTGTTCCTGCCGATGTCGGCGCGAGTGTAGAGAATCTGCCGGTTGAGATTGCTCAACTCGACGCGGTCGAAGTCGATGATGCGAATCCGGCCCACTCCGGCTGCCACCAGGTAGTAGAGCAGGGAAGACTTGACGCCGCCCGCACCGATCGACACGACGTGCGCTTCGGCGAGCTTCTTCTGCCCCTCCGGGCCGATCTGGGGCATCAGCTCCTGACGGTTGTACCGGGTGTCAGCGAAATCCACCGGGCTCCCTCCGTCGGTACGCGGCGGCACGCGATCTCCGGTGCGTGCCGCCGCGGTCGTTCCGGGCAGGCGGTTCAACCGTCGCAAGGCAAGGAGGCCAGTACCGTCACCGTGGGTTCCCTGCCGATCGGTGTCCGGTGGGCGACGGGAACGCCGTGGACCATGACTTTGGTGGTCTGCCGGGGACTGCCGTCTTCGTGCAGGAGCGCTTCGTCGAGTCCGGGGGCGAGCGTCGCCACCTGGCGTACCACATAGTCGGCGGTCGCGTCCGGGGGAGCGTCGAGGGTGATGGTGTCGGTTGCCAGGACGGCTTCCGGGTAGCCGAGGAGGTGGACACAGAGCGTCATAGATCCTCGCCTTCGCTCGGTGGCTATGATGGCTGACGCTACGGCGGGGTGCTCGTCCCGGCCAAGGTGCCGCACGGTGTCATCACCGTTACCGGATGGCAAGAGCTCTGGTAAGCCACTACCGTGTTGGCGTTCCGATCACCTTCGACTGCGGAGAAGAGTTCGCCACGATGCCCAGGACGCTGGTACGCGATCTGCGTGACCACCTTGACCAGACCGTCACGGTGTGCGGTTGGGTCAACGCACTGCGGTTGCAGCGCAAAATGCAGTTCGTGATCCTCCGCGATCCCACGGGCATGGTGCAGATCACTCACAAACGGGGCGGCGAGGGGGATGAGCTTGAGCAGGCCATCGAGGCGCTGACCACTGAGTCCGCCGTGGTCATCACCGGCAGGGTCGTGGACAACCCCATCGTCAAGCTCGGCGGACTGGAGATCGTGCCGGAGCGGGTCGAGGTCGTCGGCAAGGCGGAGGCATCGCTCCCCATTGACGAGAAGTCGGGGATGGAGCACAGGCTGGACTGGCGCTTCCTCGACATCCGTCTCCGGCCGAGCTCACGTCTGCTGTTCGACGTGCAGACGACCTTCGAGGCGGGCCTGCGGGAGTATGCCTACGCCGAGGGCTTCACCGAGATGCACACGCCCAAGCTCATGGGCACGGCCTCGGAGTCGGGCGCCGAGGTCTTCAAGCTCGGCTACTTCGGCGGCGACGCCTATCTGGCGCAGTCACCCCAGTTCTACAAGCAGATGGCGGTCGCGGCGGGCATCGAGCGCGTCTTCGAGATCGGCCCGGTCTTCCGTGCCGAGCCCTCCTTCACCTCCCGCCACGCCACCGAGTTCACCGGCGTGGACGTCGAGATGGCGTGGATAGACGACGTCGAGGATGTGATGGCCTTCGAGGAGCGCATGCTGGCGCACGCCATCGCGAAGGTCGCCGACGTCCACGGAGAGGCGATCCGAGAACATTACGGGGTCGACCTTAAGGTCCCCACTGTGCCTTTCCCGCGCCTTACGATGGCCGAGGCTCAGGAGATCCTCCGTGCCAGGGGGTGGGACCCCGCAGGCGAGAAAGAGGATCTTGACCCCGAGGGCGAGCGGGCGATCTCGGCTCATATCGCCGAGCAGACCGGCCATGAGTTCGTGTTCATCACGCATTACCCGGCCAGCATCCGGCCTTTCTACCACATGCGTCCCAAGGATCGGCCGGATCTCACCCTCAGCTTCGACCTGCTCTGGAAGGGCCTGGAGGTCACCACCGGCGCGCAGCGTGAGCATCGCTACGACGTGCTGTGCAAGCAGGCGGCCGAAAAAGGCCTGGACACCGCGCCGATGCAGGACTACATGAACATCTTCCGATTCGGTACCCCTCCGCACGGCGGGCTCGGGATGGGGCTCGGCCGGCTGCTGGTGGCCATGCTGAACCTTGACTCGATCCGCGAAGCGACGTTCTTGTTCCGCGGTCCCAACCGCCTCACTCCGTGACACTCATGCAGCGGAGCCCTGAGACAGGAGCGGTTCGAAGGGAGTGACTCAGGTCTCAGGGCTCCGGCGTTTCATGAGGTGGACGGCTGCCCGACTGCGGCGATGAGCATGCTGAGCGTCGCCGTGAGTCGGCCGATCACAGCGGCCATCTCGACCTCGCTCATGTCGCACACGGTCTCCATGTCGAGGTCGTCCACGGTCTTCTTGGCCGCCTCGATCACCGCCTGGGCCTGATCGGCCATGGCGGCGCTACTCTCCTGCGTGATCGTCATCGTTCCTCACTATCTGCGTGGGGCGATCGCCACGGCGGCGCGGCGCGATCGGTTTGATTCCGCAGCCACGTACCGTGACATAGGGCACACTGTCAGCATGTACTCCAGCAATCCCGCGCGCAAGTGCGTTCGCAAAACCAATGGATATTGGGGGCATAGCCATGCCTGACAGTCCCACCGCCCGTAAGCGCCAGCTCGGCATCCAGCTCCGCAAGCTGCGTGAGGCGGCGGGGCTGCGCAACGCCGAGCTGGCCGAGCTCATGGGCTGGTCCACGACCAAGATGAGTCGCCTTGAGACCGGCCAGACGACCATCACTGCCGCAGAGGTCGAACAGTTGTGCGATCACCTCGGCGTTGAGGATGTGGACCTGAGGGAGACCTTGAAGGAAACCGCTCGCAAGTCCAGGCAACGTGGCTGGTGGCAGCCCTTCACCAAGGTGTTGCCGAAGGGCTTCACCGTCTACATCGACCTGGAGTCGGCCGCTTCGGTGATCCACGTCTTCTCCCCGAGCTTCGTGCCAGGTCTGCTGCAGACCCCGGATTACGCCCGTGCCATGTTCCGTACCGCCCCGATCGGCTATGTCGAGTCAGAGATCGATCGGCTGGTGTCGGTGCGCATGGCGCGCCAGGAGATCCTCAAACGGGAGGCCGACCCTCCGAAGCTCTGGGCGATCTTGGATGAGAGGGCGCTCGTTCGGCCCATCGGCGGTGAGGAGACCATGAACGCTCAACTCCGCCATCTGGTGGAGTGCGCGGCGATGCCCAACGTCACGATTCAGCTTGTACCGACCGAGGTCGGCGCCTACCCGAGCATGGGCAACGGCTTCTCGATGCTGGAGTTCGCGAGCACAGACCAACCCGTCGTGCATGTCGACATCAGCGTGGGCGGCAGTATGTACTTGGAAGAGCCGGCTCAGATCCGGATGACCAGGCTGACGCTGGACCGCCTCAAAGCAGTGGCCCTGTCCCCCGAGGCGTCCGTGACGGCCATCCGCCGACTGGTGAAGGACTCATGAGCATTCGAGGCGAACGCGGCACGCTTACCAGCGCTCGATGGCGCAAGAGCACACGCAGCAACGAGATGGGCGGTGAGTGCGTGGAGGTTGCCGCCGTATGGCGCAAGAGCCGCCACGGCAGCGACATGGGCGGTGCCGGTGTGGAGAACGCCGGCGCGGGACCGGCGGTCGCGGTGCGCGATTCCAAGAACCCCGAGGGAGCCAAGCTGTTCGTCTCCCCCGACGGCTGGGCGGGGCTTCTCGGCGACATCAGAAGGGGCGCGTACGACAGGCCGCGCCGGGTGAGTGCTCACCAAGAACGACCGGTGCCTCTGCAAACCGGGGGATGATCCGCGTTGAGGGCCTGCGCGGCATGAAGGCCCGAGTCATGAGCCTGCCCCCTTCGACACACCCTCGCCCCGGCGAGCGCGTGGCCTGAACACCCATACCACCCGCTTCGATGGGCATACACCTTTGCGACGGAAACTCCTTCCGACGCAAGGTCGTCAAGCTGATCAGGACGCTCACGAGATGATCCGTACGCACGGCGCCGGCGTGCTGCGCAAGGAGCACGCCGGGGAACGCGTGGTGCTCGCCGGCTGGGTGGCCCGCCGCCGCGACCACGGCGGGGTCACCTTCATCGACCTGCGCGACGCCTCCGGCGTCGTCCAGGTGGTCTTCCGCGAAGAAGACACCGCGCACGACCTGCGCGCCGAGTACTGCGTCAAGATCACCGGCGAGGTGCGGGTGCGGCCGGCCGGCAACGAGAACCCCGACCTGCCCACCGGGGAGATCGAGGTGGCCGCCACCGACATCGAGGTGCTGTCGGAGGCCGCGCCGCTGCCGTTCCCCATCGAAGGGGACGTCAACGTCAACGAAGAGGTCCGGCTCAAGTACCGCTACCTCGACATCCGCCGCGAGCGCGTCGCCCGCGCCCTGCGCATCCGCTCCCAGGCCGCCTACCTGGTGAACGAGGTGATGCGCGAGCACGGGTTCGTCAACGTCGAGACCCCGACGCTGACCCGCTCCACCCCCGAGGGCGCCCGCGACTTCCTGGTGCCGGTGCGGCTGCAGCCGGGCCACTGGTACGCGCTGCCGCAGTCCCCGCAGCTGTTCAAGCAGCTGCTGATGGTCTCCGGGCTGGAGCGCTACTACCAGATCGCCCGCTGCTACCGGGATGAGGACTTCCGCGCCGACCGCCAGCCGGAGTTCACCCAGATCGACATCGAGATGTCCTTCGTCGAGGCCGAGGACGTCATGGCCATCGGCGAGGAGCTGGTGGCGCGGCTGTGGAAGGAGATCGTCGGCTACGAGGTGCCCCGGCCGATCCCGCGCCTGGCCTACGCCGACGCGATGGCCCGCTACGGCTCCGACAAGCCCGACCTGCGGTTCGGCAACGAGCTGGTCGACATGACCGCCTACTTCTCCGCCACCCCCTTCCGGGTCTTCCAGGCCCCCTACGTGGGCGCGGTGGTGATGCCCGGCGGCGCCTCCCAGACCCGCAAGGAGCTGGACGCCTGGCAGGAGTGGGCCCGCTCGCGCGGTGCCCGCGGCCTGGCGTACGTGCTCGTCCAGCCCGACGGGACGCTGACCGGGCCGGTCGCCAAGAACATCTCCGACGCCGAGCGGGCCGGGCTGGCGAAGGCGGCCGGCGCGAAGCCGGGCGATGCGATCTTCTTCGCCGCCGGCCAGCCGCACGCCTCCCGGGAGCTGCTGGGCGCCGCCCGGCTGGAGATCGGCCGCCGCTGCGGCCTGATCGACGAGTCGGCCTGGTCGTTCGTGTGGATCGTGGACCCGCCGATCTTCGAGCCCGAATGCGACGACTCCGGCGCCCAGACCGGCTGGACGTCGGTGCACCACCCGTTCACCGCGCCCAAGCCCGAGTACGCCGCCACCTTCCACGAGCAGCCGGAGACCGCGCTGGCCGACGCCTACGACCTGGTCTGCAACGGCATGGAGATCGGCGGCGGCTCCATCCGTATCCACCGCGCCGAGATGCAGCAGCGGGTCTTCGACGTGCTGGGGTTGAACAAGGAGGAGGCCGAGGCCAAGTTCGGCTTCCTGCTGGAGGCGTTCAAGTACGGCCCGCCTCCGCACGGCGGCATCGCCTTCGGCTGGGACCGCACCGTCATGCTGCTGGCCGGCGGCGAGTCCATCCGCGATGTGATCGCCTTCCCCAAGGCCGCCTCCGGCTACGACCCGCTGACCGGGGCGCCCACCGGCATCACCGAGCAGCAGCGCAAGGAGGCCGGGGTCGACGTGCGGCCCGAGCAGGCCGCGACGTCCTGATCATGCGACGGCGGCCTCGCCCTGGGAAAGGGCGAGGCCGCCGTGTTGCGGGCGCGCCGCGGCTCAGGCCGCCCCGCGCTCGCGGAGCATGGAGGTCATCAGCTCGATCTCCGCGCTCTGCCCTTCGACCATCGTGCGGGCCAGCCGCTCCACCTCCTCACGGTCGGTGCGGGCCAGCACCGCCTCGGCCATCTCCACCCCGCCGCGGTGGTGGGCGATCATCAGCTTCAAAAACAGCACCTCGGCGTCCTTGCCCTCGGCGCTCTCCAGCTCTTTCAGCTGCTGGTCGGTGGCCATCCCCGGCATCGCGGCGCCGGAGCCGCCGCCGTGCCCGCCGTGCCCGGACATCCACCGCATCGGCCCCTTGGGGTCGACCTTGGGCGCCTTCCAGGCGTCCAGCCAGGCCGTCATCATCCCGATCTGCGCGGACTGGGTGGTGATGATGTCGTAGGCCAGCGTCCGGATCTTCTCATCGTCGCTGGCGTCGCGGATCATGAACGACATCTGCACCGCCTGGGCGTGGTGGGTGCTCATGTCCCGCGCGAACCCCGCCTCGGGGCTGTCGGGGCCGGGAACGGACGGCCGCAGCGCCGCCGCCGCGACCACCGCCACCGCGATCAGGACCACCAGCCCCGCCAGCACCAGCGACAGGGTCCGGCCGCGCGGCGCGGCGGGGGCGGCGTTCTCCACGCCCTCTTCGTGCTCGGCCGTCTCGGCCCGCGCGGCCCCGCTCACGGCGTGTCCTTCCCGCCGATGCACGCCGCGCCCGGCTCCGGGGTCTGCGGGCCCTTGACGTAGGCCCGCAGGAACGCGTCGATGCGGTCGTCGTCGGCGTCGTCGGTCTTGAGCTGCTTGCCCCAGGCGGTCAGCACGATCGGGGAGTCCTGGTCCGGCACCGGGCTCAGCATCGTGTAGTCGGTGTTGCTCACCCGGTCCTTGAGCTTGCCGAGCGCCTTGGAGTCCAGCCCGGGCCGGTAGGTGATCCACACGGCGCCGTGCTCCAGCGAGTGCACCGCGTGCTCGTTCTGCAGCGGCTGGTCGTAGACCCGGCCGTCGCAGTTCTGCCAGACGGCGTTGTGCTTGCCGCCCATGGGCGGGTTGGTGTCGTATTCGATCTTGGTCGTCACGTGGCCGCGCTCCAGGCCGTCCCGTTCGATCAGCCCCGCGATGGGCTCGACGGGCTTGAACGCCTGCCAGGCGGCGAAGGCGACGGCCGCGGTGACGATGACGCCGATGACGGTGAAGAAGGCGATCGCACCCCAGGGCGGGCCGGACTGGACGAGAGGGTTGTTCCTCTTTTGGTGGTTCCTGGCGCTTTTGGACACGAAAGTTCCCTTCAAAGACGGCTGATCGGGCTCGGAACACCACGCGGCCGTCACGGCCGCACCTGGGGTCGGCCTACAGCCGCAACACCTGGAGAACCGCCAGGGAACGCGGGCGCGGCGGCGCCCACACCGGAGGGCTCAGCGTCCATCCGAACCGGCGCGGGCGCGTGCCCAGCGGCCTGGGCATGGCCGCCAGGCCCAGCACCATCAGGGTCAGCAGCACCGCCAGCGACAGGCAGGAGTCGAAGTCGGCCGGGCCCGGCTGCAGCGGCGGGGTCTGCGCCTGCTCCTGGGCGTCCGGCGCGTGGACGCCCACGGTGGCCGGGCCGGAGTCCCCGGCCCACAGGGCGTGCAGGACGCACGGCGTCGGCGGGGGTGCGTGCCCGCCCAGCCCGTAGCTGAACGCCACCCCGGTGAGCGCGAAGAGGACCACGAGCAGGCCCGCCACGCCGTGCGGGACCCGCTGGCCTCTCATGCCTGTCGCCCTCACGCCGGTCTTCCACCTCCGGGGCTGCCCAACGTCCAGAGCAAACAGGACGTTCCCGGAACCTTTGGATAGCACAGGCGCAGCCGGGAGAGCTTCGTCAAACGGGAAAATTCATGACTTCGCCCAACGGGCTCTCCCCGTCGCAGGGCACCGGCCACTGCGCCCAAGACCCGGCGATGACCGAAAAAAGGGGGCACCGGCCGCTAGCCTCGAACACATGTCCAGGGTCGACCCGGCACAGCCGGACAGCCTTTTCGACGCGCCGGGCGAGCGGCCCGCCGATCCCGCCCCGGCCCTGCCCGCCGAGCGGCAGCCGCTGGCCGTCCGGATGCGGCCGCGGGGCCTGGATGAGGTGATCGGCCAGGAGCATCTGCTCGGCCCCGGCACGCCCATCCGGCAGCTGGTGGACCGGGACGCGCCGATGTCGCTGGTGCTGTGGGGGCCGCCCGGCACCGGCAAGACCACGCTGGCCTACGTCGTCGCCGGCGTCACCCGGCGGCGTTTCGTGGAGATCTCGGCGGTCAGCGACGGGGTCAAAAAAGTCCGCGCCGAGATCGAGACGGCCCGCCGCGAACTGGGCATGACCGGCCGGCAGACCGTCCTGTTCGTCGACGAGGTGCACCGCTTCAACAAGGCCCAGCAGGACGCCCTGCTGCCGGCGGTGGAGAACCGCTGGGTGTCCTTCATCGGCGCCACCACCGAGAACCCCTTCTTCTCGGTGATCAGCCCGCTGCTGTCCCGCTCCCTGCTGCTGACGCTGCAGCCGCTGAGCGAACAAGACCTGCGCCGGGTGATCGAGCGGGCGCTGACCGACGCACGGGGACTGGGCGGCGCCGTGGCGCTCACCGACGAGGCCGCAGACCACCTGGTCCGCCTGGCCGGCGGGGACGCCCGCCGCGCCCTGACCTACCTGGAGGCCGCCGCGCTGGTCGCCGGGGCCGGCCGGGCCGATGCGGCGAAGGCCACCATCGATGTGGCGGTGCTGGAGAAGGCGGTGGACCGGGCCGCCGTCCGCTACGACCGGGACGGCGACCAGCACTACGACGTCATCAGCGCGTTCATCAAAAGCATCCGCGGCAGCGACGTGGACGCCGCCCTGCACTACCTGGCCCGGATGCTGGAGGCGGGGGAAGACCCCCGCTTCATCGCCCGGCGGCTGATCGTCCACGCCAGCGAGGACGTCGGCATGGCCGACCCCACCGCGCTGCAGACCGCCGTCGCCGCCGCCCACGCCGTGGAATTCGTGGGACTGCCCGAGGCCCGCATCAACTTGGCCCAGGCGGTGATCCACCTGGCGCTGGCCCCCAAGTCCAACGCCGTCATCACCGCCATCGACCAGGCGATCGGCGACGTCCGCAAGGGACTGGCCGGGCCGGTGCCGCCGCACCTGCGCGACGCCCACTACAAGGGCGCCGCGCGCATCGGCCACGGCGAGGGCTACAAGTACGCCCACGACTTCCCCGGCGGCGTGGTGCGCCAGCAGTACGCCCCCGACACCGTCCGCGACCGGCGCTACTACCGGCCGACCCGGCACGGCGCCGAGGCCAGGTTCTCAGAGGTCCTGGAACGCATCCGCGCGGTGCTGCGCGGCCCCCGCGACGGCAGGTGACGGCCGTTCCTTGCGGAAAACGTCGCGGAAACGTCACCCGCGGGCACGCCGCAACACCCCCGGGTGGGCCATGAACGCCGCCCGGACCGGCTAACCTGCCGGTAGGAACGTGACGCGGCTTTCGCGCAGGGCGCGCGGCACGCCGCGCGGCGGGGAAACCCGGTACGGCCACCGTCCGGGAGCGCGGTAGGGTCTGCAACACCGCACCTGGCCGGGAGACGGACGGCGACGCGAACGGAAAATCCGGATGCTTACTGCAGAACAGCTGGCAGGCCTGATCGTGGCCCTGTTCTGGGCCATCTTGGTCTCCTTCCTGGCCTATGCGCTGCTGCGGTTGGCCCGGCTGCTGAGGGAGACCAGCGAGCTGGTGTCGGACCTGACCGATCGGGCCGCTCCGCTGCTGGAGGACATGACCGTGGCGGTGCGCCGCGCCAACGAGCAGCTCGGCCGCACCGACGTCATCACCCGGCAGGCCGCCGGGATCACCCAGAACGTCTCGGCGGTCACCACGGTGGTCTCCTCGGTGTTCGGCGGTCCGGTGATCAAAGCCGCCGCCTTCTCCTACGGGGTGCGCAAGGCCCTGGGGTACACCAGGGACACCACCCGGCGCTCCTCCCGGGCCGAACTGCCGGCCCGCCGCGCCGCCGAAGGCAGGGGGCGCCGATGAGACGCATGTTCTGGCTCGCCGTCGGCGCCGGCACCGGAGTGTGGGTCACCCGCAAGGTCACCCGGATGACCCGGCAGCTGACTCCGCAGAGCCTGGCCGGCCGGGCCGCCGGCCGGGCGCTGGACGCCCGCGAGCGGGTATGGCTGTTCCTGCAGGACGTGCGGGATGAGGCCCGTGCCCGCGAGGAGCAGCTGCGCGAGGCCATCGAGGCCGACCTGCACCCGCCGCAGGCCCCCCGGCCGCGCCGGATCCTCAACGCCCGATACATCATCATCGACGAAGACAAGGATGGCCACTGAGATGGAGTCGGCAGAGGTCGCACGCCGTTTCCTCGCGTTCTTCGAGGAGCGGGGGCACACGGTCGTGCCCTCGGCCAGCCTGGTCGCCGAGGACCCCACCCTGCTGCTGGTCCCCGCCGGGATGGTCCCGTTCAAGCCGTACTTCCTGGGCCAGCGCACCCCGCCCGCGCCGCGCATGACCAGCGCCCAAAAGTGCGTGCGCACCCCCGACATCGACGAGGTCGGCAAGACCACCCGGCACGCCACGTTCTTCCAGATGCTGGGGAACTTCTCCATCGGGGACTACTTCAAGGAAGGCGCCATCCCCTACGCCTGGGAGCTGCTGACCCGCCCCGTCTCCGACGGCGGCTTCGGCTTCCCCGAGGACAAGCTGTGGGTGACCGTCTACCTCGATGACGACGAGGCCGCCGACATCTGGCACCGCAAGGTCGGCATCCCCGTGGAGCGGATCCAGCGCCGCGGCCTGGCCGACAACTACTGGCACATGGGCGTGCCCGGCCCCGGCGGCCCCTGCTCGGAGATCTACTACGACCGCGGCCCCGCCTACGGACGCGAGGGCGGCCCCATCGCCGACGAGGACCGCTACCTGGAGGTGTGGAACCTCGTCTTCATGCAGGAGCAGCTGTCGGCGGTGCGCAGCAAGACCGACTTCGACGTCGCCGGGCCGCTGCCGGCCAAGAACATCGACACCGGCATGGGCCTGGAGCGCATGGCCGCCATCCTGCAGGGCGTCGACAACATCTACGAGACCGACACGCTGCGCCGCATCCTGGACAAGGCCGCCGAGCTGACCGGCACCCGCTACGGCCGCGACCGCCGCGCCGACGTCTCGCTGCGGGTGGTCGCCGACCACGTGCGCGCCGGGACGATGCTGGTCGCCGACGGCGTCATCCCCGCCAACGAGGGCCGCGGCTATGTGCTGCGCCGCCTGCTGCGCCGCGCCATCCGCAACCTGCGGCTGCTGGGCGGCCAGGACGCCGGGCTGATGCACGAGCTGACCGCGGTGGCCATCGCCGCGATGGGCGAGCAGTACACCGAGCTGATCAGCACCGCCGCCAACATCCACGCGGTGATCGACGCCGAGGAGGAGCGCTTCCTGCAGACGCTGCGCACCGGCACGGCGATCTTCGACGCCGCGGTGGCGGAGACCAAGCGCGCCGGCAAGCAGGTGCTCAGCGGCTCCCAGGCGTTCACCCTGCACGACACCTACGGCTTCCCCATCGACCTGACCCTGGAGATGGCCGCCGAGCAGGGCCTGTCGGTGGACGAAGAGGGCTTCCGCCGGCTGCTGGAGGAGCAGCGGCAGCGGGCCAAGGCCGACGCGGCCGCCAAGAAGACCGGCAACCTGGACGTCTCGGTGCTCGGCGAGCTGCTGGACCGGGCCGGCGGCAAGGTCGACTTCCTCGGCTACCACGACGTCACCGGCGAGGCCCGCGTGGTGGGGCTGCTGGTGAACGGCGCCTCGGTCCCGGCGGCCGGCGCCGGCACCGAGGTGGAGGTGGTGCTGGACCGCACCCCCTTCTACGCCGAGGGCGGCGGCCAGCTGGCCGACCAGGGCCGCATCCGCACCGGCGGCGGCGCCGAGATCGAGGTCCACGACGTGCAGTCCCCGCTGCCCGGGCTGATCGTGCACCGCGGCAAGGTCCGCGCCGGGGAGGCCCAGGCCGGCGACACCGCCTTCGCCGAGATCGACGTGGAGCGGCGCCGGGCCATCTCCCGCTCCCACACCGCCACCCACATGGTGCACGCCGGGTTCCGCCGGGCGCTGGGGGAGTCGGCCGCCCAGGCCGGTTCGGAGAACTCCCCGGGCCGCTTCCGCTTCGACTTCACCTCCGCCGGGCCGGTGCCGCCCAGCGTGCTGCGCGATGTGGAGGACGAGGTCAACGCGGTGCTGGTGGACGACCTGGACGTGCGGGCCTTCACCACCTCCATCGAGCAGGCCCGCGCCATGGGCGCGCTGGCGCTGTTCGGGGAGAAGTACGGCGATGAGGTCCGGGTCGTGGAGGTCGGCGACTACTCCCGGGAGCTGTGCGGCGGCACCCACGTGGCCCGTTCCGGCCAGCTCGGGCTGATCAAGGTGCTCGGGGAGTCCTCCATCGGCGCCGGGGTCCGCCGCATCGAGGCGCTGGTCGGCATCGACGCCTTCCGCTTCCTGGCCCGCGAGAGCGTCCTGGTCTCCCAGCTGTCGGAACAGCTCAAGGTCCGCAAGGAGGAGCTGCCGGAGCGGATCTCCACCGTGATCGGCCGGCTGCGCGAGGCCGAAAAGGAACTGGAGCGGCTGCGCTCGGCCCAGGTGCTGGCGGTGGCCGGCTCGCTGGCCGACTCGGCCAAGGACATCGACGGCATCGCCTATGTGGCGCACCGCGCCCCCGACGGCACCACCGCCGACGACCTGCGCAAGCTGGCGCTGGATGTGCGGGGACGGCTGGCGTCCCGGCCCGCCGTGGTGCTGATCACCGGCGTGCCCAAGGACCGCCCGGTGGTGGTCGTGGCGGTCACCGAGGGCGCCCGCGAGCGGGGCCTGAAGGCCGGCGCCCTGGTCGGCGTGGCGGCCAAGGCCCTCGGCGGCGGCGGAGGCGGCAAGGACGACCTGGCCCAGGGCGGCGGCGCCGACCCGACGGCCATCGACAAGGCGCTGGCGGCCGTCGAGCACGCCGTCGTTTCCGCGTGATCCCGAACCCCGTTCGGGACTTTGCCCGTATTGTTCGTCATGTGTACGGACCTTGTTGCGGCCGGACGCCCGGCGGGCCCGAGGCGGTGATGCCGACGTGAGGCCGGGCGTGCGGCTCGGCATCGATGTCGGCAGCGTCCGCATCGGGGTGGCGCGCAGCGACCCCGCCGGGATCTTGGCCACTCCGCTGGAGACCGTCCGGCGGGGCAAGGGCGACCTGGACCGGATCGCCGAGCTGGTGGCCGAGCATGAGGCCGTTGAGGTGATCGTCGGCCTGCCCACCTCGCTGTCGGGCCGCTCGGGTCCTGCCGCCGCCCAGGCCCGGCGCTTCGCCGAGGCGCTGGCCGGGCGGCTGTCGCAGCTGCTGCCGGACGGGGGCGTCCGGCTCTACGATGAGCGGCTCACCACCGTCACCGCCGAAGCGGAGCTGCGGCGGTCGGGGGTGCGCGGTAAAGCCCGGCGTCAGGTGGTCGATCAGGCCGCCGCCGCCGTCCTGCTGCAGGCGGCCCTGGACGGGGAACGCCTGACGGGACGGCCGCCCGGCGAGATCGTCCGGGGAAGCTCATGAACGACCTTGATCTCTTCGAAGACCCCGCATCGGGGGGCCGGCGCGGCCCGCGCGGCGGCCGCTACGTCGGTCACGACGACCGTTACGAGGGCCGCTACGACGACCGCTATGAGGATCATGGCGGGTACTACGACGGGTACCACGACGGCTATCGCGACGACCGTTATCAAGGCCACTACGGCGAACGCTACGACGGGCATTACGACGAGCGTTACGACGGCCACTACGACGACCGCTACGAGGGCTACGAGGGCCATTACGACGAGCAGTACGAGCGGCAGGCGCAGACCGCGGCCCGCAAGCGGCAGCGCCGACGCAAGATCAACAGTCGCGCCGCCGTGATGTTCTCGCTGGCCTTCCTGGTGGCGGTGTTCGGCGGGGGCGGGCTGCTGGGGTTGCTGGCCCTGGAGAAACGCCTGGCCGTCCCCGACTACACCGGGCAGGGCACCGGCCGGGTCACCGTCCAGATCAAGGAGGGCGACACCGGCCAGGTCATCGCCGAGCGGCTGGTGGCCGCCGGCGTGATCAAAAGCAGCAAGGCCTACCGCAAGGTGGCCGACAAGGACCCGCGGGCGGCGAGCATCCAGCCGGGCTTTTACGCCATGCGCAAGAAGATGTCGGCCGCCGCCGCGCTGGCCCTGCTGCTGGACCCCAAGTCCCGCGCCGGCACCCAGATCACCATTCCCGAAGGGCTGCGCGTCACCAAGGTCATCGAGCTTCTGTCGGACAAGACCGGCATCCCCAAGCGGGACTTCCACGCCGTGGTCAAGAACCCCAGAGGGCTGCCGCTGCCGCCCTATGCCGGCGGCAAGGTGGAGGGCTACCTGTGGCCCGGCCGCTACGACCTGGACCCCAACGGCAACGCCGAGTCCATCCTGAAGATGATGGTCGAGCGCTTCAACAAGGCCGCCGACGACCTGGACCTGGAGGCCAGGGCCAAGGAGGCGCGGATGAAGCCCGGCACGGTGATCACGATGGCCAGCATCATCCAGGCCGAGAGCGGCAAGTCCTCCGACATGCCCAAGATCTCCGAGGTGATCTTCAACCGGATCAAGAAGGGGATGCTGCTCCAGATGGACAGCACCACCAAGTACGCCAACGGCACCTTCGGGATCGAGGCCACCGGCGAGGAACGGGCCTCCAACAGCCCGTACAACACCTACCGGCACCGGGGGATGCCTCCCGGCGCGATCTGCAACCCTGGCGCCGAGGCCATCGAGGCGGTCTTCGCCCCCTCCAACGACGGCTGGCTCTACTTCGTCACCACCGACCCGGAGAAGGGCATCACCGAGTTCTCCCGCACCCAGGAGGAGCACGACCGCCTGGTGGCCAAGTACAACCGCAACAAGCAGAACGGAGGCGGCTGAGTGCCACGCGCAGCGGTCCTCGGCTCGCCCATCGCCCACTCGCTGTCGCCGGTGCTGCACCGCGCCGCTTACGCGGCGATGGGACTGACCGACTGGACGTACGAGGCGATCGAGTGCGACGAGGCAGGCCTGGCGCCCCTGCTGGACCGCCTCGGCCCCGAGTGGGCGGGCCTGTCGCTGACGATGCCGCTGAAGCGGACCGCCCTGAAACTGGTGGACGAGGCCTCGCAGCTGGCGGAGACGGTCGGCGGGGTCAACACGATCGTCTGGCGGGACGGGCGCAGGTTCGGCGACAACACCGACGTGTACGGCATCGTGACCGCGCTGACCGAGGCCGGCGTACGCGCGCCCCGCTCGGCGGTGGTGCTGGGCGGCGGGGCCACCGCCGCCTCCACCCTGGCCGCGCTGAGCGAACTCGGCCTGCGCTCGGCGACGCTGGCCGTGCGCCGGGTGAGCCGCGCCGCCGAGACCCGCCAGGTGGGGCTGCGGCTGGGACTGCAGGTCGAGGTGGTCACCCTCGACCGGCTCGCCGAGGTCCTGCCGGCCGATCTGGTGGCCTCCACCCTGCCGGGCCGGGCCGCCGACCCCTATGCCGAGCTGGTCGCCGGCTGCGGCGCGGCGGTGTTCGACGCGGTGTACGCCCCCTGGCCCACCGAGCTGGCCAAGGCCGTACAGCGGGCCGGCGGCACGGTCGTCGGCGGGTTCCCGATGCTGCTGCACCAGGCCGTCCGCCAGGTGCAGATGATGACCGGCCGCCGGGACGTCCCGGTCGAGGCGATGCGGGCGGCCGGAGAGGCCGAACTGGCCGCCCGCGCCGGTTAGCGCCGGCCCGCACGGGGCCTCCTCGGCGAGACGCCGATGAGGTAGAGTGGGAATAAACCTGATAGTGTTATGCGCTGACCGACCCGGAGGCGACCAGCATCCGGGTGCTCAAGCGGAGGCCACTCCCACCTGTCCGGCCAGGCGGCCGGAGGGTCATCGGTCCGGCGGACGGTTCCGCGTCGCAGCGGCGGCGTGGGCGGTCCCCGAGCTTTGGCGGCGTAAGCCGCCGAGGCGACCGATGGTGGCCCCGCATGTGAGTCGTGCGGGGCTTTTCGTTATGAGGGCCCTCGGGTGCGACCGGTCGGCTCAGGACACAGACCAACACGACGCCCCAAGGAGGTCCCATCAGCGCCGAACCGCGTATCAACGAGCGCATTCGTGTGCCCGAGGTCCGGCTCGTCGGTCCGAACGGCGAACAGGTGGGCATCGTGCCCATCGTCAAGGCACTTGAGCTTGCCCGTGAGGCCGATCTGGACTTGGTGGAGGTCGCGCCGACCGCGCGTCCCCCGGTGGCCAAGTTGATGGACTACGGCAAGTTCAAGTACGAGTCCGCGATGAAGGCCCGCGAGGCGCGGCGTAATCAGGCGCATACGGTCATCAAGGAGATCAAGCTCCGGCCCAAGATCGATCCGCACGACTACGAGACCAAGAAGGGTCACGTGGTGCGGTTCCTCAAGGGCGGGGACAAGGTCAAGGTCACGATCATGTTCCGGGGGCGTGAGCAGTCTCGCCCCGAGCTGGGCTTCAGGCTGCTGCAGCGGCTCGCCGACGACGTCGCCGACCTCGGCTTCGTGGAGTCGCGGCCCAAGCAGGACGGCCGTAACATGATCATGGTGATCGGCCCGCACAAGAAGAAGGCGGAGGCCAGGGCCGAACGCAATGCGGCGCGCGCCCGCGCGCGAGCCGAAGGCTGAGCGCCCCGGCCGTTGAGGCCGGGGCGGCCGCCGCCCACGTATGCGACCTGATCTGCAAGGTCGCGCGGTGGGACCGCGCGTCCGGGTTGTGCTGTGCCCGGAGCGCCATCCTGGCCGGTGAACCGGCAGGGTGTGATCGACACGTACATCGGTGCGTCGGACGGGCGCGCCGTCATGGGATCCGTGACGGGCGCCCGATTCGTGCATGCCCCCGCGTTTGCGCGGGACGAGGAATGAGGGAGACGACGGCGACCATGCCGAAGACCAAGACCCACAGCGGTGCGAAGAAGCGCTTCAAGCTGACCGGCTCCGGCAAGGTGACGCGCCGCCGCGCCAACCGCAACCACCTGCTGGAGCACAAGCCCTCCAAGCGCACCCGTCGGTTGGCCGGCCGGGTCGTGGTCGCGGACGCCGACACCAAGATGATCAAGAAGCTGCTTCGCAAGTAGCCACCCCTCGGACCTTCTGAGGACCTTCGACAACCTCGGCGGGGGCCTGCCGGCCTCCGGCCTCGCGTAAAGGAGAACATCACGTGGCACGTGTGAAGCGGGCTGTCAACGCCGCCAAGAAGCGCCGGGTCGTCCTGGAGCGGGCCCGCGGTTACCGGGGACAGCGTTCCCGCCTGTACCGCAAGGCCAAGGAGCAGATGCTCCACTCGATGACCTACGCCTACCGGGACCGCAAGGACCGCAAGGGCCAGTTCCGCCGGCTGTGGATCCAGCGGATCAACGCCGCCGCCCGCGCCAACGGCATGACCTACAACCGGTTCATCCAGGGCCTGAAGGCCGCCGAGCTGGAGGTCGACCGGCGCATGCTGGCCGAGCTGGCGGTCAATGACCCCGAGGTCTTCAAGACCCTGGTCGAGCTGGCCAAGCAGGCGCTGCCGGCACAGGACGCCAAGGCCGCCTGACGATCGTTCGGCGACGGGTCATCTGGACGGAAAGTGCGCATGCCATGGCGGGCCGCGAGCTGACCTCCATCCGCTCGCCCCGGGTGAAGTCGGCCCGGCGGCTCGCCAAGCGCACCTTCCGGCACCGCGAACGCCGGTTCCTGGCCGAGGGCCCGCAGGCGGTGCGGGAGGCGCTGGGACTGCCCGGCGTGCTGACGGAGCTGTTCACCACGGCCGAGGCCGAGTCCCGGCACGCCGAGTTGGTGACGGCCGCCGAGCGGGCCGGGGTGCCGGTGCTGCGGGTCAGCGGCGAGGTCATGGCCGAGCTGGCGCAGACCGTCACCCCGCAGGGCCTGCTGGGGGTGTGCACCTTCGTCGACGTGTCACTGGCCGATGCGCTCTCGCCACCGCCCACGCTGGTGACCGTGCTGGCGCATGTGCGCGATCCGGGCAACGCCGGAACGGTGCTGCGCACCGCGGACGCGGCCGGCTGTGACGCGGTGGTGTTCACCGACGCGTCGGTGGACCCCTATAACGGCAAGTGCGTGCGGGCCTCGGCGGGCAGCCTGTTCCACGTGCCGGTGGTGGCCGGCACCCGTTTCGAGACGCTGATCGGCGCGCTGCGCGAGTGCGGGCTGACGGTGCTGGCCGCCGACGGGGCGGGGGAGCACACCCTGGATGCGGCGCTCGACGGCGGGCTGCTGGACCGCCCCACCGCCTGGGTGTTCGGCAACGAGGCATGGGGCCTGCCCGAGGAGATCCTGCGCGCGGTCGATCATGTCGTCCGGGTCCCCATTTACGGCCGGGCCGAGAGCCTGAATCTGGCGACCGCGGCCGCGGTGTGCCTGTACGCTTCCGCCCGCGCCCAGCGCGCCGGGCGGGCCGTGCCCGGCGCCGCCCCGGCGGACGGGGTCTCTTCCGCCCGCCCCTCCTGATCGCCGGGCGCCGACAACGTCCAAGCGGCCTGAATGGTTGTCCGCATTCGGCAAAAACCCTGGCCGCTTCCGGACTCCCCGTAACGATCTTCAAAGCTGTCCGGGCTGCCAGGATGGTTGTGAGAATTTCACGACCTGGCAGTGGCTCACTTGGCGGGGTCGTCTTTGCACCAGGGAGCGGATGCCTCGGCGGCTGGGGAACGGCGAGGGAATCTGCGCATCTCCTCCGGTGTCGTTACCGAAGGAGCGGTGCCGACGCTGCGACAAGGGGGGCGACGATGCTCTACTACGACAGGAAGGCGCCTCAGGTGCCGCGTTCACGACGATCGCACTATCACGGGCCGCGCTCGGCGGCGGCCATGGCGCGCTGCGGAAAGACCGCCGGCGCCTGCCCACCCCCCGAGGAAGCAGGTCGGGGCGCCGAGCTGACCGTGACGGTCACCGGTGTGCACGACGGGACGCTGGTGGCCGCGGTCACCGGCGAGATCGATCTGCGCACCGTCCGGGCCCTGCGCGCCCGGCTGAGCGAACTGGGCCGCCAGGCCACCGCCGGCGGCGGCGGACGGCTGGTCCTGGACTTTTCCGGAGTCGGCTTCTGCGACGCCGGCGGGCTGGGCGCCCTGGTCGGCGTCCGCAACGAACTGCGCGCTCGCGGCGGCGAGCTCAGCCTGGCCCGGGTGCGGCCGCAGCAGTGGCGGCTGTTCCAGATCACCGGCCTGGACAAGGTCTTCACCGGCTACCGCACCGTGGCCGAGGCGGTCGCGGCCGGACGCACCTCCTCGCTGAGCTGATCCCGGTATCGCCGAAAACGGGCATGTCTGCCGAAAACGAAGAAAAGCCTTGCCGGTAAGGGGTTTTGCGGGTCCCGCTGCCCCATGCTGTGGCTATAGGCTCTACTACCGACAGGCCGCGTTTCACGGGTGCTCTGGAGGCGCTGGTGGGTGTCGAGAACTCCCCGCACGAGTCGCGACTCCCCATGCCCGGTTCCCGTCGCGACTTGGGCCTGCCCCGCGGGCAGGATCGGGACGCGGCCTGGGTGCCGGCCGACGAACTGCCCGACGGGCTGCTGGTGGCCGACGAGAACGCGCGGGTGGTGGTGTTCAACCGCGCCGCCACCCGGCTGACCGGGATCAAGGCCGAGGACGCGCTGGGCCGTGACTTCCGCGACGTGCTGCCGCTGCACGACGCCGAGGGCCGCGACTGGTGGAAGTGCCTGGACCCCTACGGCGGCCTGGCCACCCGCACCCGCCACCCCGAGTACCCGCTGTTCATGACCGGCGGCACCGAGCTGCTGGTGACGGCGTCGTACCGGCGCTCCCGCGGGGGAGCGGTGGAACGTTTCATCGTCAGCTTCCGCGACGCCGCCCGCCGGGCCCGGCAGGAGCGGGATCGGGCCGACCTGGTCTCCACCGTCGCCCACGAGCTGCGCTCCCCGCTCACCAGCGTCAAGGGCTTCACCGCCACCCTGCTGGCCAAGTGGCACCGCTTCACCGACGACCAGAAGCGGGTGATGCTGGAGACGGTCAACGCCGACGCCGACCGGGTGACCCGGCTGATCAGCGAACTGCTGGACGTGTCGCGGATCGAGGCCGGCCGCCTGGAGATGCGCCGCCAGGTGGTCGACCTGGTCGAAGAGGCCCGCAAGGTGATCGCCGGGCGGGTGGCCGCCGGCGACCCGGCCGACCGGTTCTGCCTGATCGCCGACGACGATCTGCCGGAGATGTGGCTGGACCCGGACAAGATCGACCAGATCCTGGGCAACCTGCTGGAGAACGCGGTCCGGCACGGCGCTGGTACTGTGACTATCGTGATCGAGCGGGTGGACGCGCCGGACGGCCTCGGGGCCGCCGTCTCGGTACGCGACGAGGGCGAGGGCATCCCGCCCGAGGCGGCCCAGCGCGTGTTCCGCCAGTTCTGGCGCGGCCCCGGCGGCAACCGGCGCGGCGGCACCGGGCTCGGCCTGTTCATCGTCAAGGGCCTGGTGGAGGCGCACGGCGGCACCATCGCGGTGCGGCGCGCCCCCGGCGGCGGCGCGGAGTTCCGATTTACCCTGCCCGCCGGCGCCCCCGACTACGCCTGACGGGATCGCGCCGCGCGGGCTCGACCGGCGTTCCGGCCTGACGATCCAGGCACCACTACACTCGCGGGCGATCACGCCCTGGCTGGAGTTGTCACCACCATGTCTGCACCCAATAAGTCGTTCGACCCCGTCGAGGTCAGCGCGCTGCAACCGGAGGAGGTCGAGCGCGCCCGCGACGCCGCGCTGGCCGCCATCGCCGCCGCCGGCGACCTCGAAGAGCTCAAGAAGGTCCGCCTGGAGCACGCCGGGGACCGCTCCCCGCTGGCACTGGCCAACCGGGAGATCGGCGCGCTGCCCCCGCACGCCCGCGCCGAGGCCGGCAAGCGGGTGGGCGCGGCCCGCAAGGCGGTCGCCGAGGCCCTCAAGCGCCGCCAGGCGGAGCTGGAGGAAGAACGCGACCAGCGCGTCCTCATCGAGGAGACCGTCGACGTCACGCTGCCGTGGGACCGCGCCCCCCGCGGCGCCCGCCACCCGGTGACCACCATCGCCGAGCGGATGGCCGACGTGTTCGTCTCGATGGGCTTTGAGATCGCCGAAGGGCCCGAGGTCGAGGCCGAGTGGTACAACTTCGACGCCCTGAACATCCAGCCCGACCACCCGGCCCGCACCATGCAGGACACCTTCTTCGTCGAGAGCGAAGACAGCGGGCTGGTGCTGCGCACCCACACCTCCCCGGTGCAGGTGCGGGCGCTGCTGTCGCGCCCGCTGCCGGTGTACGTGGTGGTGCCCGGCCGCACCTTCCGCACCGACGAGCTGGACGCCACCCACACCCCGGTGTTCCACCAGCTGGAGGGCCTGGCGGTGGATGAGGGACTGACCATGGCCGACCTGCGCGGCGCCATCGCCGCGTTCGTGGAGGGCATGTTCGGCGAGGGCCTGAAGGTGCGGCTGCGCCCGTCCTACTTCCCCTTCACCGAGCCGTCCGGCGAAGTGGACATGCAGTGCTTCGTGTGCCACGGCGCCTCGGCGGAGCCGGGCGCGCCGCCGTGCCGCACCTGCAGCTCCGAGGGGTGGATCGAGCTGGGCGGCTGCGGCATGGTCAACCCGCGGGTGCTGGTGGCCGCCGGCGTCGACCCCGAGCGCTACAGCGGCTGGGCGTTCGGGCTGGGCGTGGAGCGCACGCTGATGTTCCGGCACGGCGTGGCGGACATGCACGACATGGTCGAGGGTGATGTGCGCTTCACCCTCCCGTTCGGGATGGAGATCTGATGCGGGTCCCGCTGTCTTGGCTGCGTGAGCACGTCGAGCTGCCCGCCGGCGTCACCGGCCGCGACCTGGCCGCCAAGCTGATCGCCGCCGGGCTGGAGGTGGAGACCGTCGAGGCCGCCGGCCACGACGTCACCGGTCCGCTGGTGGTCGGCCAGGTCCTGGCCATCGAGGAGCTGACCGGCTTCAAAAAGCCGATCCGCTACTGCCAGGTGGAGGTCGGCGAGGACAAGCCGCGCAACATCATCTGCGGCGCCCGCAACTTCACCGAGGGCGACAAGGTCGTCGTCGCGCTGCCCGGCTGCCGGCTGCCCGGCGGCTTTGAGATCGGCGCCCGCAAGACCTACGGCAAGATCTCCGAAGGCATGATCTGCTCGGTCGCCGAGCTGGGCATCGGGGACGACCACAGCGGCATCCTGGTGCTGCCGGGCGATGAGCGGGTCGGCGCCGACGCCATCGAGCTGCTGGGCATCCGCGACGAGGTCCTCGACATCGCCGTCACCCCCGACCGCGGCTATGCGCTGTCGATCCGCGGGGTGGCGCGCGAGGCCGCCATCGCCTACGGCGTGCCGTTCCGCGACCCGGCCGCCGTCCGGCTGCCCGACACCGACGACCAGCCGGGCTACCCGGCGAGCATCGACGACCCCACCGCCTGCGACCGGTTCGTGCTGCGCCAGATCCGCGGCCTGAACCCGGCGGCGACCACCCCGCTGTGGATGCAGGTGCGGCTGTACCGCGCCGGCATGCGCCCGGTGTCGCTGGCCGTGGACGTCACCAACTACCTGATGCTGGAGCTGGGCCAGCCGCTGCACGCCTTCGACCGCGGCAAGCTGACCGGCGAGATCGTGGTGCGGCGGGCCCGGCCGGGGGAGAAGCTGGAGACCCTCGACCACGTCACCCGCGCCCTGGACCCGGAGGACATCCTCATCACCGACGCCTCCGGCCCGATCTCGCTGGCCGGGACGATGGGCGGCCTGGCCACCGAGATCGACGAGAACTCCACCGACATCGTCATCGAGGCCGCCCACTTCGACGCCATCGGCGTCGCCCGCATGGTGCGCCGCCACAAGCTCAGCAGCGAGGCCTCCTACCGGTTCGAACGCGGCGTCGACCGCGAGCTGCCGCTGTATGCCTCCTACCGGGCCGCGCAGCTGCTGGCCGAGCTGGGCGGCGCCGAGATCGTCCCGGGCGTCACCCACGCCCAGGTGCCGGTCGAGCAGACCACCATCACCATCCCCGCCGACCACCCGGGCAAGGTCGCCGGGGTGACCTACAGCCGCGACACCGTGGTGCGGCGGCTCACCGAGATCGGCTGCACGGTCACCGGGGACCAGACGCTGACCGTGGCGCCCCCCTCCTGGCGTCCCGATCTGACCGACCCCAACGACCTGGCCGAAGAGGTCATCCGCCTGGAGGGGTATGAGGAGATCCCGGCCCGCCCGCCCCGGCCGATCGCCGGGCAGGGCCTGACCCCCGAGCAGCGCCGCCGCCGCCGGGTCGGCCGGGCGCTGGCCGCCGCCGGGTACGTGGAGACCTTGTGCTTCCCGTTCATCGGCGCCAAGGACTTCGACGACCTGCAGCTTTCCGCCGACGACGAGCGGCGCCGGGCACTGCGGGTGGCCAACCCGCTGACCGAGGAGGGGCCGCTGCTGCGCACCACGCTGCTGCCGGGCCTGCTGAAGGCCCTGGCCCGCAACGTCGGACGCGGCCAAAGCGATGTGGGCCTGTTCGAGATGGGCCTGGTGTACCGGCCCCGCCCGGACGCCCCGCCCAAGGCGCCCCGCCTGGCGGTCGACCGCGGCCCCACCCCCGAGGAGATCGCCTCCCTGGAGGCGGCGCTGCCCGACCAGCCGCTGCGGGTGGCCGTGGTGGTGGCCGGTGACCGCGAGCAGGCCGGCTGGTGGGGGCAGGGACGCCCGGCGAGCTGGGCCGACGCCATCGAGGCCGCGCGCACCGTGGCCCGCGAAAGCGGCGTGGAGCTGACCGTGCGGGCCGACCGGCACGCCCCCTGGCACCCGGGCCGCTGCGCCGCCCTGTACGCCGGCGACGTCCTGGTCGGGCACGCCGGTGAGCTGCACCCGCGGGTCATCGCCGCCTACGGGCTGCCGGCGCGCACCGCCGCGATGGAGCTGGAACTGTCGCGCCTGGCCGTGCCCGGGCCGGTGCGGGCGCCGCAGGTGTCCACCTACCCGCCGGCCACCCAGGACGTCGCGCTGATCGTGGACGCCTCCCGCCCGGCCGCCGAGGTCGAGGCCGCCCTCCGCGAGGGGGCCGGGGAGCTGCTGGAGTCGATCCGGCTGTTCGACGTCTACACCGGCGAGCAGATCGGCGAGGGCCGCAAGTCGCTGGCCTTCACGCTGCGTTTCCGCGCCCCCGACCGCACCCTCACCGCCGAGGAGGTGGGCCGGGCCCGCGACGCGGCGGTGGCGCTGGCGGCCGAACGCACCGGCGCCGTGTTGCGCGGCGCCTGACCCGCCGCCTCTGGTGAGCCGTCCCGGCGCCCCGCGGCCGAATCCCGGTTGCGGGGCGCCGCCGTTTTCTCCTACCGTGAACGGGTCCTGTTCCCGACGGGCGGGGGTTTCGGTGGAGCACTGAGGTCACAGACACCGCGCAGACGACCGGCCGTGGCGCGATGCCCGCCGGCTCGCAGCGCGTGACCTCAGTGGACCCTGCCTCAGGACGAATCCCTTCTGCTCGGCGCGTTACGCGCTGTCCGCGGTGTCTCCCGATGTGAACGTTCCGGCACGCAAAGGAGAACCGCCTCATGTCCCCCGCCGTGGTCCTTTCCGGCGTCACCTTCGCCTGGCCCGACGGCACCCCCGTCCTGACCGGCCTGGACGGGGCGTTCAACGCCTGCCGCACCGGACTGGTCGGCCTCAACGGCTCCGGCAAGTCCACGCTGCTGCGGCTGATCGCCGGGGAGCTGCGCCCGCAGTCCGGCACCATCACGGTCGCCGGGAGCATCGGATACCTGCCGCAGCGTCTTCCGCTGCAGACCGCCCGCACCGTCTCCGACCTGCTGGGCATCACCGCCGCCCGCACCGCCCTGCACGCCATCGAACGCGGCGAGGCCACCGAGGCCAACTTCGCCGCCGTCGGCGACGACTGGGATGTGGAGGAACGCTCCCGCGCCGAGCTGGACCGGCTCGGCCTGGGGCACGTGGAGCTGGACCGCACCGTGGCCACCCTGTCCGGCGGAGAGGCCATGCTGGTCGGGCTGGCCGCGCTGCTGCTGCGCCGCCCGCAGGTGCTGCTGCTGGACGAACCCACCAACAACCTCGACCTGGACGCCCGGCGGCGGCTGCAGGAGGCCGTCGACTCCTGGCCCGGCGTGCTGATCGTCGTCAGCCACGACCGGGCGCTGCTGGAGCGGGTCGATGAGATCGCCGAGCTGCGCGAGGGCCGGCTGCGGACCTTCGGCGGCAACTTCTCGGCCTACCAGGAGATGCTGGCGATCGAGCAGGAGGCCGCCGAACGGGCCGTGCGGACCGCCGAGTCCGAGGTGCGCCGGCAGCGCCGCGACCTGATGGAAGCCCAGGTCAAGCTGGCCCGCCGGGCGCGCTACGGCAAGAAGATGTATGAAAGCAAGCGCGAACCCAAGATCGTGATGGGCGCCCGCAAACGGGCCGCCCAGGAGTCGGCGGCCAAGCACCGCATCCTGCACGAAGAACGCCTGCAGCAGGCCCGCGAACGCCTGGCCGAGGCCGAGGAGGCGGTGCGCGACGACGCCGAGATCCGCATCGAGCTGCCCCGCACCCGGGTGCCGGCCGGCCGCACCGTGCTCACCGTCACCGGGCTGACCCCGCCCGCCGGACCCGCCACGCCGGACGCCGGCGATGAAGACGGCCGGGACGGGGCGAAACCCCTGCGGGAGCTGATCGTGCGCGGCCCGGAGCGGATCGCCCTCACCGGCCCCAACGGGTCGGGCAAGACCACCTTGCTGCGCGCGGTGACGGGGGAGCGCCCGTTGCCCGGGGTCGAGGTGAAGGTCGGCGTCGAGGGCCTGCGGTACCTGCCGCAGCGGCTGGATGTGCTGGATGACTCCCGCAGCGTGCTCGACAACGTCCGCGCCTTCGCCCCGGGCGCCTCGCCCAACGAGATCCGCGCCGGGCTGGCCCGCTTCCTGTTCCGCGGGGCGCGCGCCGACCGGCTCGCCGGGCAGCTGTCGGGCGGTGAGCGGTTCCGCGCCGTGCTGGCCGCGCTGCTGCTGGCCGACCCACCTCCGCAACTGCTGCTGCTGGACGAGCCCACCAACAATCTGGACCTGGCCAGCGTCCGGCAGCTCGTCCAGGCCCTGGAGGCCTATCAAGGGGCGCTCATCGTGGTCAGCCACGACCTGCCGTTCCTGGACGAGCTGGGCATCACCCGGTGGCTGCGCATGGACCCGGTCTGCGGGCTGTTGGAGGAACCGGAAGGCCCGCGGCGATGACAAGCCGAAAAATGGCATGAGATGCCGATTTCGCGCTGCTAAGTTGGTCGCCGTCCGAAAGGAACAGGGGGACCAGAGCATGGCGAAGCTCAATCAGATCATCGCCGTTGAGAAGGGCGTCAAGAGCAAATCCGTCCAAGAGCTCGCCCAGGCGAACCAGACGCTGCAGAAACTGCCGGCGCTGTCCGGTATCTCGCGCACCTACCAGCCCAAGGACGAAGACGGCGAGCAGTTTCCGCCCGAGTCCACCCGGGTGCAGGTGAAGGCCGAGGAAGTGCTGCGTCAGGTCGCCGCCGCGCTGACCCGCCTGTTCGACGTCACCGCCACCAAGGACTGGACCAACTGCATCGCCAAGGCCGACGTCGTGGTGGAGGGCCGCACCCTGCTGCGCGACGTTCCCGTCACCTACCTGCTGTTTTTGGAAAAACAGCTCAAGGAGCTGCAGGGCTTCGTCCGCAGGCTGCCGGTGCTGGACGCCGCCGAGTCCTGGACCTACGACGCCTCCACCGACGTGTGGCGCACCGAGCCGGTCCGCACCGTCAAGACCAAGAAGGTGCCGCGCAACCACGTCAAGGCCGAGGCCACCGAGCACCACCCCGCCCAGGTCGAGGTCTACTACGAGGACGTCCCGGTGGGCTACTGGACCACCGTGAAGTTCTCCGGCGCGCTGCCGGCCAAGCGGGTCAACGAGCTGCTGGACCGCATCGAGAAACTGCAGGAGGCCGTCAAGTTCGCCCGCGAGGAGGCCAACGGCACCGAGGTCGTCGACCAGCGCGTCGGCCAGGCCGTCTTCGACTACCTGTTCCAGTGACCCCTTTTTCGATCCCGCCGGGATCGAGAGGAATCCGGTAGGAGGGGATAGCATTGAAGACGCCCTCCGCCATCGCGCGGAGGGAGCGCATGGAGCGCAAGCTGAAACTGAAGCTCAGCGTGATGAAAGGCGCATCAGGTACGGCCCCCGGGTTCCACCCTCGGTGTCCGTACGGCCCGCACCGGGCGGGAATCCTCCCGGACGAGGGCGGCGCCGCCAGATTCAGGCTATCGCTCCAGATTCAGCATTCGCCGCCCGGCGCCGGCGGCGCCGACGCGGGGGAAACCGTCGTCCATGCCGGTTCGACTCCGGTCCGCGCCTCTCGCGGCGCGGTGGCCTAATGGTAAGGCGGACGGTCTCAGTTGAACCTCGCGTCACCGAAGAGACCGGTGCGTGCAATTGGGCGGCCCAGCGGGGCCCGGGGATAGGGTAGAACCCCGGGCCCCACCCATTTCCCGGGCCTTTTTCTGGACTTTTGCGGCCGCGCCCGCCGCACGGGGGTATGCCGGAACCGGAGCGAACGCAAGGGGCGGGACGGCATGCCGGAACTGGACGCCGAACAGGCGCGGCGGAGACTGGCCGGGGCGCCGGTGGTACGGCTGGCCACGGCGGACGAGCGGGGACGCCCGCACCTGGTGGTCGCCACGTTCGCGCTGGAACGGGCCGCGGACGGCGACCTGATCCACATGGCGGTCGACCACAAGCCCAAACGCACCCGCAACCTCAAGCGGCTGCGCAACATCGCCGTCAACCCGTGGGTGAGCGTGCTGGCCGACCACTACGAGGACAACTGGAGCCGGCTGTGGTGGGTGCGCGCCGACGGCCGGGCCCGTGTCAGCGACGACCCCCGGGAGCTGCACGCGGCCGCTCATCTGTTGGCACAGCGGTACCCCCAGTACCGCCACCGCCCCCCGCAAGGGCCGGCGATCGTGGTCACGGTGCACCACTGGGTTGGATGGATATACAGCGCCGAGGACGACATATCGTCCACATCGTGAGAAGATGTCCACCCTGCCTTGGATAGTCATCCACCTTCATGCATAATCTTTCCGAGCGATCGGAGAGGAACCCCATGGGAATCAAGGCGGCGGTGGCCGGCGCCAGCGGGTATGCGGGCGGTGAGCTGCTGCGCATCCTGGCCGGTCACCCCGAGTTCGAGATCGGCGCCCTGACGGCCGGCTCCAACGCCGGGGCGCGGCTGGACTCGCTGCAGCCCCACCTGTGGCCGCTGGGGGAGCGGGTGCTGGCCGAGACCACCCCCCAGACCCTGGCCGGGCACGATGTGGTCTTCCTGGCGCTGCCGCACGGCCAATCCGGCCCGCTGGCCGAACAGCTCGGCGAGGACGTGCTGGTGATCGACTGCGGCGCCGACTTCCGCCTGCAAAGCGCCGCCGACTGGGAGCACTTCTACGGCACCCCCCACGCCGGCACCTGGCCGTACGGGCTGCCGGAGCTGCCGGGGCAGCGCGAGCGGCTGCGCGGCGCCCGCCGCATCGCGGTGCCCGGCTGCTACCCCACGGTCTCCACGCTGGCGCTGTGGCCGGCCTTCGCCGCCGACTTGGTGGAACCGGACGTGGTGGTGGTGGCCGCCTCCGGCACCTCCGGCGCCGGCAAGAGCCCCAAACCCCACCTGCTGGGCAGCGAAGTCATGGGCTCGATGTCGGCCTATGGCGTCGGCGGTGTGCACCGCCACACCCCCGAGATCGTCCAGAACCTCAGCGCGGTGGCCGGCCGCCCGGTCACCGTCTCCTTCACCCCCACCCTGGCGCCGATGAGCCGCGGCATCCTGGCCACCTGCACCGCCAAGGTCAAGCCCGGGGTGGACGCGGGCGCCGTCCGCCGCGCCTACGCCGACGCCTACGCCGATGAGCCGTTCGTCCGGCTGCTGCCGGAGGGCCAGTGGCCCGCCACCGCCATGACCCTGGGCGCCAACACCGCCCTCATCCAGGTCGCCGTCGACGAGCGCGCCGGGCGCCTGGTGGCCGTCGGCGCCATCGACAACCTCGTCAAAGGCACCGCCGGGGGCGCCGTGCAAAGCGCCAACCTCGCCCTCGGCCTGCCCGAACAGCTCGGACTCACCACGATCGGAGTGTCCCCGTGAGCGTTACCGCTCCCCTCGGATTCCGCGCCGCCGGCGTCGCCGCCGGCATCAAAGGCGGCGAGGCGCGCGATCTGGCCCTGGTCGTCAACGACGGGCCGTCCCGCGCCGCGGCCGGGGTCTTCACCCGCAACCGGGTCAAGGCCGCCCCCGTCCTGTGGTCCCAGCAGGTGCTGCGCGGCGGCCGGGTGCGCGCGGTGGTGCTCAACTCCGGCGGCGCCAACGCCTGCACCGGCGCCCCCGGCTTCCAGGACACCCACGCCACCGCCGAGAAGGTCGGCCAGGTGCTGCAGGACTCCGCCGGCGAGATCGCGGTCTGCTCCACCGGCCTGATCGGCGAGCGACTGCCCATGGACAAGCTGCTGCCGGCGATCGACGTGGCCGCCGGGCAGCTGTCCCGCGACGGCGGGCTGGCCGCCGCCGACGCCATCCGCACCACCGACAAGGTCGCCAAGATCGCCTTCCGGCGCGCCGACGGCTACACCATCGGCGGCATGGCCAAGGGCGCCGGCATGCTGGCCCCCTCGCTGGCCACCATGCTGTGCGTGCTGACCACCGACGCCGACCTGGACTCCGCCGCGCTGGATCGGGCGCTGCGCGCGGCCACCGCGGTCACCTTCGACCGCCTCGACACCGACGGGTGCATCTCCACCAACGACACCGTGCTGCTGCTGGCCTCCGGCGCCAGCGGCACCACCCCCGATGAGGCGGAGTTCACCGCGCTGCTCACCGAGGTCTGCGCCGACCTGACCCGCCAGCTGCTCAACGACGCCGAAGGCGCCTCCAAGACCATCGCCATCGAGGTCGTCGGCGCCGCCAGCGACTTCGACGCCGTCACCGTCGGCCGCGCCATCGCCCGCAACAACCTCCTCAAGTGCGCCATCCACGGCGAGGACCCCAACTGGGGCCGGGTGCTGGCGGCGGTCGGCTCCACCGAGGCCGTCTTCGAACCCGACAAGATCAACGTGGCCATCAACGGGGTGTGGGTGTGCCGGGGCGGCGCGGTCGGCGACGACCGCGGCAAGGTCGACCTGAGCCCCCGCGAGGTGACCATCACCGTGGACCTGTCGGCGGGCCCGGCCTCGGCGACCGTCTGGACGACCGACCTGACCGCCGAGTACGTCCACGAGAACTCGGCGTACTCCACGTGAGAGGCAGGCGATGAGCGCGCAGCGGAGCCGGGTGCTGGCCAAGGCCGCCACGCTGATCGAGGCGCTGCCGTGGCTGGAGCGCTTCCACGGCAAGACCGTCGTCATCAAATACGGCGGGCACGCCATGACGGATGAGGCACTGCGGCACTCCTTCGCCGAGGACGTGGTGTTCCTGCGGTACGCCGGGATCAAACCGGTGATCGTGCACGGCGGCGGCCCGCAGATCAACGCCGCCCTGGAAAAGCACGGCATCGAATCCCGCTTCACCGCCGGGCTGCGCGTCACCACCCCCGAGGCCATGGAGGTCGTCCGGATGGTCCTGGTCGGCCAGGTCGGGCGGGACGTGGTCGGCCTGATCAACCGGCACGGCCCGTTCGCGGTCGGCATGAGCGGCGAGGACGCCAACCTGCTGACCGCCGAACGCAAACGCGCCGTCGTCGACGGCCAAGAGGTCGATCTCGGCCAGGTCGGCGAGATCGTGGAAGTGCAGACCGGCGCGGTGCGCAGCCTGCTGGACGACGGCCGCATCCCGGTGATCTCCAGCGTGGCCCGCGGCGACGACGGCCAGATCTACAACGTCAACGCCGACACCGCCGCCTCGGCGCTGGCGGTCGCGCTGGACGCGGTCAAGCTGATCGTGCTCACCGACGTGGAGGGCCTGTACGCCGACTGGCCCAACAGCGACGAGGTCATCGACCGGCTCACCACCGACGAGCTGGCCGAGCTGCTGCCGACCCTGTCGGCGGGCATGGTCCCCAAGATGGAGGCCTGCCTGCAGGCGGTGCGCGGCGGCGTCCCCCAGGCCCACGTCCTGGACGGCCGGGTGCCGCACGCGCTGCTGCTGGAAGTGTTCACCGACGAGGGCATCGGCACCATGGTGGTGCCGGGCCGGGGAGGGGCCGCGTGAGCTCCCAGAAGCTGCTGGAGCGCTACCGGGCGGCGTTCATGCCCAACTACGGGCTGCCGCCGGTGGCGCTGGTGTCCGGGCAGGGCTGCCTGGTCCGCGACGCCGACGGCAAGGAGTACCTGGACTTCATCGCAGGGATCGCCGTCAGCTCGCTCGGCCACGGCCACCCCGCCCTCATCGAGGCGGTCACCGCCCAGGTCGGTGCCATCGCCCACACCTCCAACCTGTTCGTCAACGAACCGGAGGTGCAGCTGGCCGAACGGCTGCGCCGGCTGCTCGGCGAGCACGGCGCCAAGGCCCGGGTGTTTCTGTCCAACAGCGGCACCGAGGCCAACGAATGCGCCCTCAAACTGGCCATCAAGTACGCCAAGGCGCATGAGCGCACCTACTTCGTGGCCGCCGAGAACGGCTTCCACGGCCGCACGATGGGCGCCCTGTCGCTGACCGGCAAGCACGCCATCCGCGAGCCGTTCGGCCCCTACGCCATCGACGTGCGCTTCGTCCCCTACGGCGACGCCGACGCCCTGCGCCAGGCCGTCACCCCGCAGTGCGCCGCGGTGTTCCTGGAGCCCACCCTCGGCGAGGGCGGCGTCGTCCCCCCACCCGACGGCTACCTGAGCGCCGCCCGCGACATCTGCGACCAGAGCGGCGCCCTGCTCGTCATCGACGAGATCCAGTCGGCCATCGGCCGCACCGGCACCTGGTTCGCCCACCAGCACGAAGGGGTGCGGCCCGACATCCTCACCCTGGCCAAGGGCCTGGGCGGGGGACTGCCGATCGGCGCCTGCATCGGCTTCGGCCCCTATGGTGAACTGTTCGCCAAGGGCGACCACGGCAGCACTTTCGGGGGCAATCCGGTCTCGGCCGCCGCAGCGCTGGCGGTACTGCGTACCATCGAGGCCGAGGGGCTGCTCGACCACGTCACCAAGGTCGGCGCCCTGCTGAAGGAGGGCCTGTCCGCCATCGCCCACCCCCTGCTCAAGAGCGTGCGGGGCCGCGGCCTGTGGCTGGGCCTGGTCTTGACCGAACCGCTGGCAGCGCAGGTGGAGGCGGCGGCCCGGGACGCCGGCTTCCTGGTCAACGCCGTCCAGCCGAATGTGATCAGACTCGCCCCGCCGCTGATCGTCACCGCCGAGCAGGTCCAGGCGCTGATCGACGCCCTGCCCTCCGTCCTCGACGCCGCCACCCCCAAGGAGAGCTGACAGATGGTGCGCCATTTCCTGCGGGACGACGACCTGACCCCCGCCGAGCAGGCCGAAGTCCTCGACCTGGCCGCCGCCATGAAGCGCGACCGCTTCGCCCACCGCCCCCTGGAGGGGCCGCGGACGGTGGCGGTGCTGTTCGACAAGCACTCCACCCGCACCCGCATCTCTTTCGCCGTCGGCATCGCCGAACTCGGCGGCCACGCCCTGGTGATGGACGCCGGCACCAGCCAGCTCGGCCGGGGCGAGACCATCGCCGACACCGCCCGGGTGCTGGAACGCCAGGTCGCCGCGATCGTCTGGCGCACCAGCGGCCAGGAGCGGGTCGAGGAGATGGCCGCCTTCTCCTCGGTCCCGGTCGTCAACGCCCTCACCGACCAGTTCCACCCCTGCCAGATCCTGGCCGACCTGCAGACCATCCGGGAGGCCAAGGGCGGCTTGGCCGGGGTGACCCTGGCCTACCTGGGCGACGGCGCCAACAACATGGCCCACTCCTACCTGCTGGGCGGCGCCACCGCCGGCATGCACGTGCGCATCGCCGCCCCCGCCGGCTACGCCCCCGACCCGGCCGTCGTGGCGCGCGCCGAGGAGATCGCCGCCGGCACCGGCGGCTCGGTGCAGGTCACCACCGACCCCAAGGCCGCCGCCGACGGCGCCGACGTGCTGGCCACCGACACCTGGGTCTCCATGGGCCAGGACGCAAAAGACCTGGCCGTCTTCGAGCCCTACCGGGTCGACGAGGAGAAGGTCGCGCTGGCCGGCCCGCAGGTGTCGGTACTGCACTGCCTGCCCGCCTACCGCGGCAAGGAGATCAGCGCCGAGGTCCTGGACGGCCCGCACAGCCTGGTGTGGGACGAGGCCGAAAACCGGCTGCACGCCCAAAAGGCCCTGCTGACCTGGCTGCTGCGGCAGACCGCGACGGAGGAGGGCGGAGGGTGAACGGCGAGCGGACCGTCCGCAGACCCACCGCCCCCGGCGAGCGGGGAACGGGCGCCGCCACCCCGATGACCAAGGCGGCGCGCCAGGCCCGCGTCGTCGAGCTGCTCGGCAAGCACCCCGTCCACTCCCAGGCGGAACTGGCCCGCCTGCTGGCAGCCGAGGGCGTGGAGGTCACCCAGGCGACACTGTCGCGGGACCTGGTGGAGATCGGCGCGGTGCGGCTGCGCGCCGAGGACGGCAGCCTGATCTACGCCGTCCCCGGCGAGGGCGGCGAGCGCATCCCGCGCGCCCGCACCGGCTCGGCCGAGACCTTCCACGGCCGGCTCGCCCGGCTGGCCCAGGAACTGCTGGTGTCCGCCGAGGCGTCGGCCAACCTGGTCATCGTGCGCACCCCGCCCGGCGCCGCCCAATACCTGGCCTCCGCCATCGACCACGCCGAATGGCCTGAAGTGCTGGGCACCGTCGCCGGCGACGACTCCATCCTGGTCATCTCCCGCGATCCCCAGGGCGGGCAGGCGCTGGCCGACGCCCTGCTCCGGCTGACCGAACGACGAGGCTAGGGGCCCTGCGGCCCCCGCCTCCGACACATCCCTTTCTCTTCCAGCACTGCCCGAACAGGAGATCACCCATGACCGAGCGGGTCGTACTCGCATATTCCGGAGGGCTGGACACCTCCGTGGCCATCCCCTACCTCGCCGAGCAGACCGGCGGGGAGGTCATCGCCGTCGCCGTCGATGTCGGCCAGGGCGGCGAGGACCTGGAGGTCATCCGCAAGCGGGCGCTGGCCTGCGGCGCCGTCGAGGCCGTGGTGGTGGACGCCCGCGAGGAGTTCGCCTCCGACTTCTGCGTCCCGGCCCTGCAGGCCAACGCCCTCTACATGGACCGCTACCCGCTGGTGTCGGCGCTGTCGCGGCCGCTGATCGTCAAGCACCTGGCCGCCGCCGCCAAGGAGTTCGGCGGCACCGCCGTCGCCCACGGCTGCACCGGCAAGGGCAACGACCAGGTCCGCTTCGAGGCCGGCCTGGCGGCGCTGAACCCGGACCTGAAGGTCATCGCCCCGGCCCGCGACTTCGCCTGGACCCGCGACAAGGCCATCGAGTACGCCGAGTCCAAGGGCCTGCCGATCGACGTGTCGGCCAAGTCCCCCTACTCCATCGACCAGAACCTGTGGGGCCGGGCCGTGGAGACCGGCTTCCTGGAGGACATCTGGAACGCGCCCATCGAGGACCTCTACGACTACACCTCCGACCCGTCCGCCCAGCGCGACCCGGACGAGGTGGTCATCACCTTCCGCGCCGGCGTGCCCGTGGCCCTCGACGGCCGGGAGCTGACCCCGCTGCAGATCATCGAGGAGCTCAACCAGCGCGCCGGCGCCCAGGGCGTGGGCCGCATCGACATGGTCGAAGACCGCCTGGTCGGCATCAAGAGCCGCGAGGTCTACGAGGCCCCCGCCGCCATCGCGCTGATCACCGCGCACATGGAGCTGGAGAACGTCACCGTCGAACGCGACCTGGCCCGCTTCAAGCGCAGCGTCGACCAGCGCTGGGGCGAACTGGTCTACGACGGGCTGTGGTACTCCCCGCTCAAGCGTTCCCTGGACGCCTTCATCGCCGAGTCCCAAAAGCACGTCTCCGGCGAGATCCGCATGACGCTGCACGGCGGCCGCGCCGTGGTCACCGGCCGGCGCAGCGACGCCTCCCTGTACGACCACGACCTGGCCACCTACGACACCGGCGACACCTTCGACCAGAGCCTGGCCAAGGGCTTCGTGGAACTGTGGAGCCTGCCCAGCAAGATCGCCGCCGTCCGCGACCGTCGCGTCCAGGGCTGAAGCCGGCCGCACCGGCCCGCCCGCGGTGGCGGCGGGCGGGCCGACGGGCAACGGGCCCCGACGGCGAACGCGCCGCACAGGCCCGATGTGGTGAACCTCACCAAGGCCTCGGCCGACGCGTTCGAAAGACGAGCACACAGGCCCCTCCAGGCCCCGCCAAAAGGCCCGCATCACCGCACACCCGGACGGTCATGCCCATCGACCGGCCGGGGAACGCGGACGCGCGCCGCATCACAGCGGGCGGGCACAGCCGGGTCGGCGACCGAGGGCGCTTCGGCCGTTCCCGCCCGGTAGGCTCTGCATGTCCAGACACTGAAAAGACCACACGCGAGCGGGCCGCGCGGCCTGAGCCGAAGATCTTGCCCCACCCCGTTCGGCGCCTCGCCCACCAGGGCGTCACGGGGGCCGGGAACGAGGTCCGCCGACGACTTGACCGGCCGGAGGGGCGGTCGAGGGACATACGGAGAAGACCGCGCGGAGGGCCCGCGAGCCGTCGCGGCCCCGCTGCGACGAACCAGAACGGGAGTAGCGTGAGCAAGGCACCGACGAGGTTGTGGGGCGGCCGGTTCGAAGGCGGTCCGTCGGAGGCGCTGGCCCGGCTGTCGGTGAGCGTCCAGTTCGACTGGCGGCTGGCCCCGTACGACCTGATGGGCTCGCGCGCCCACGCCCGCGTGCTGCACCGGGCCGGCCTGCTCACCGACGAGGAGCTGACCCGCATGCTGGGCGCCCTGGACGACCTGGAGCAGGCCTGCCGCTCCGGGGAGTTCCGGCCCACCGTCGCCGACGAGGACGTCCACACCGCCCTGGAACGCGGCCTGCTGGAACGCCTCGGCTCCCTGGGCGGCAAGCTGCGCGCCGGCCGCAGCCGCAACGACCAGGTCGCCACCGACCTGCGGCTGTACCTGCGCGACCACGTCCGCCAGATCGTCAGCCGCCTGGTGGAACTGGAGACCGCGCTCATCGCCCAGGCCGAGCACAACCTGGACGTGGCCGCCCCCGGCATGACCCACCTGCAGCACGCCCAGCCGGTGCTGTTCTCCCACCAGCTGCTGGCGCACGTCCACCCGCTGGCCCGCGACATCGACCGGCTGCGCGACTGGGACAAGCGCGCCGCGATCTGCCCGCTGGGCGCCGGCGCCCTGGCCGGCTCCTCGCTGCCGCTGGACCCCAAGGCGGTCGCCGAGGAACTGGGCTTCGACGCCCCCGCGGCCAACTCCATGGACGCCGTCAGCGACCGCGACTTCGCCGCCGAGTTCCTTTTCGCCGCCGCCATGATCGGCGTCCACCTGTCCCGGCTCGGCGAAGAGATCGTGCTGTGGGCCTCGCAGGAGTTCCGCTGGATCGAGATGGACGACGCCTACGCCACCGGCTCGTCCATCATGCCCCAGAAGAAGAACCCCGACGTGGCCGAGCTGGCCCGCGGCAAGGCCGGCCGCCTCATCGGCCACCTGGTCGGGCTGCTGACCACCCTCAAGGGCTTGCCGCTGACCTACAACCGCGACCTGCAGGAGGACAAGGAAGGCGTCTTCGACGCCGTGGAGACCCTGCTGCTGGTGCTGCCGGCCATGTCCGGGCTGATCGCCACCATGCGGGTCAACACCGAACGGCTGGAGGACACCGCCCCCGAGGGCTTCGCCCTGGCCACCGACCTGGCCGAGCTGCTGGTGCGGCGCGGCGTGCCGTTCCGCGAGGCCCACGAGGTCGTCGGCCACCTGGTGGTGTGGTGCCAGGTCCACGACAAGGACTTCGGCGACCTCACCGACGAGGAGCTGGCCAAGGTCTCCCCGCACCTGACCCCCGACGTCCGGGAGGTGCTGAACGTGCAGGGCGCCCTGGCCTCCCGCAAGGCCCACGGCGGCACCAGCCCCGAGCGGGTCCGCGAGCAGCTGGCCGAACTGCGCGCCCTGGTCAACGAGCACGCCGCCTGGGCCTCCGGATCGGACTTTTAGCCGAGGACGGACGGGGACCATGCCGACCCTCCTCGGGCCGACATGAGCGACCTCCTCGACCGTGACTTCTTCGACCGCCCCGTCGAGGAGGTCGCTCCCAGCCTGCTCGGCCAGATCGTCGTCCACCACACCGGCGACGGCGAGGTCGCGATACGCCTCACCGAGGTCGAGGCGTACGCCGGGCCGATGGATCCGGCGTCTCACTCCTACCGGGGGCGCACCCCCCGCAACGCGGTGATGTGGGGACCGCCCGGGCATGTGTACGTGTACTTCACCTACGGCATGCACTTTTGCATGAACCTGGTGTGCGGCCCGGACGGCACGGCCTCGGCGGTGCTGCTGCGCGCCGGCGAGGTCATCGACGGCCGTGACCTGGCCGCCGCCCGCCGTCCCCGCTCCTCCTTCCGCGACCTGGCCCGCGGCCCGGCCCGGCTCTGCCAGGCCCTTGGCGTCGCCCGCGAGCACAACGGCCTGGACGCCTGCGACGCCGACTCCCCGCTGCGCGTCCTGGCCGGCGACCCGGTGGACCCCTCGCGGGTGCGGACGGGGCCGCGTGTCGGAGTGAGCGCCGCCAAGGAGACTCCCTGGCGTTTTTGGATCGACGGCGAACCGAGCGTGTCGCAGTACCGCATGCACGTCCCCCGCCGTCGCAGGACCACCGGCACGGGCTGAACCTTTCAGCGCGCCGTTCCCGCAGGCCGGGATGCGTGGCGACCGGGGACGACGCGGCACCGCGCCCCCGTGGGCCCGCCGTTTCCACCACCCGAAACCGCGGATGCTGGAAAGGGGTTCGCCGAACCCCTCCGCCGTCTCAACCGGGAATCCCGGTACCCCGGACAAAAGCAAGGGCATCGGATGCAGGCAGGGGAGTCGGCCCTGAAAGCGGGAGCATCACCAAAGAGCTCATCGGTGTGCTCGCCCTGAGATGTCTGCCCGCACTGGGCGGCACCTGCACCATGCCCAGGCACCCGGTCCCAAGCTCCAACGGACGGCGGCCGTCCGGTACCGGGACCGTCTGCTCTGCACCGGCCGGGACCCGCACCCGTCCCGCGGGACACCTGGTAGAACTGGACTTCACCGGCCGGCCCCGCGGCTGCGGCAGGCGAGCCGGGAACAGACCGGGGCTCGTGCCCGCTTCCACCTCAGGGCACGAACCGCACGTCCCGGTCCGTCACGTCACCGGCGGCCGGTGAATACCGTTACCGTGGGCGGCGCCCCATCGGGCACCCTGAGGGGCGAACCCGAAAACCCGGAAAACATGGCGGAAGACGAGGGAGACCGTGACCGACGTCCTTGAGGACCTGGCGTGGCGCGACCTGATCGCGCAGTCCACCGACCTGGACGAACTGCGGGCGCTGCTCGCCGCGGGGCCGGTCACCCTCTATTGCGGGTTCGACCCCACCGCCCCCAGCCTGCATCTGGGCAACCTCATCCAGATCCTGACCCTGCGCCGCTTCCAGCTGGCCGGGCACCGCCCCATCGGCCTGGTCGGCGGCGCCACCGGGCTGATCGGCGACCCCAGCGGCAAGAGCGCCGAGCGCACCCTCAACTCCGAGGAAGTGGTCGCCGCCTGGGTCGAGCGCATCCGCGCCCAGGTCGCCAAGTTCCTGGACTTCGAGGGCCCCAACGCCGCGCTCATGGTCAGCAACCTGGAGTGGACCGGGCCCATGACGGCCATCGAGTTCCTGCGCGACATCGGCAAGCACTTCCCGGTCAACCGGATGCTGGCCCGTGAGACGGTCAAGACCCGCCTGGAGACCACGGGCATGAGCTACACCGAGTTCAGCTACGTGCTGCTGCAGGCGATGGACTTCCTGGAGCTGTACCGGCGCTACGGCTGCCGCCTGCAGACCGGCGGCAGCGACCAGTGGGGCAACCTCACCGCGGGCGTCGACCTGATCCGCCGGGTGGAGGGCGGCACCGCCCACGCGCTGACCACCCCGCTGCTGACCAAGGCCGACGGCACGAAGTTCGGCAAGACCGCAGGCGGCGAGACCTACTGGCTGGACCCGGAGCTGACCTCCCCGTACGCCTTCTACCAGTTCTGGATCAACGCCGATGACCGGGACGTGGAGAAGTACCTGAAGGTCTTCAGCTTCCGCCCCCGCGAGGAGATCCAGCAGCTGGTCAAGGAGTCGGCCGAACGCCCCGCCGCGCGCATCGCCCAGCGGGCGCTGGCCGAGGAGGTCACCACCCTGGTCCACGGCGCCGACGAGTGCGCCAAGGTCGTCGCGGCCTCCCGCGCCCTGTTCGGCCAGGGCGCCCTGGAGGAGCTGGACGAGCGGACCCTCGGCGCGGCGCTGGCCGAGGTCCCCCGCATGGAGATCCCGCCCGGCGACCTGCCGCCCGTGGTGGACCTGCTGGCCGGCAGCGGCCTGTGCAAGAGCAAGTCGGAGGCCCGCCGCACCATCGCCCAGGGCGGTGCCTACCTGAACAACACCAAGGTCACCTCGGAGGAGGCCGTCCCCACCACCGAGGACCTGCTGCACGGCAGGTTCCTGGTGCTGCGGCGGGGCAAGCGCAACGTCGGCGGCGTCGAGGTCGTGCGCCGGGCCTGACCCGCCCGCACCGGTTCACCCGGAGACGGCCTGGAGCGTGCCCGAGCGCCCGGTCTCGTAGCGGCCGGGCGCTCGTCGCTTCCGCGATGGACCCTCAGCCAGGCCGGCAGGACATCCGGTCTCACCGCCCTGCTCGGTGAACAGGGAAATCTTCTGGTAGCGCAAGCGGCGGTCACCTGGGCTCCTCGCCGGCCCGCAGCGGTCATCGCGCCTGAACGGCCTCGTGGTCGCCTGACGTGTGACAGAGGCGGACGGCCTGTGCGTGATCGGTCCGTTGAACATCCGCGCTCCGTCCTCACGGACTCCCCAGCTTCGACCGGTCCCGTTGCCGGGCGCCTTCGCGGCGAAACCGTTCACAACGATCGTCCGGTGACGCGCATGAGCAAGGGGAACGAAGATCCCGCTCCCTGCCTTCCGTGAGAGACGGACGAAGGCGCCTACCGACTCAGACCTGCCAGGGTTTCACCGCCCTCTCGCAACGGCACGGCCTTGTGATGCATGGGGCTCACCTTCTGTAGCTGGGACTCACTCTGGTGAGGCGCAGTGGATCCTCGTGGGAACCAAGGCCTCCGTCGCCTGTCCTGTCCCACGGGCTCCTCGGCTGGGCTGAAGGGGCCGGTGCAGGTGCTGTTCGACGGCGGGCGGGACGCTTTGCAGCCTCCCCGGTGGGGGGCGAGCAGGAGAGCAGGGGACTGAACGCCTCCCTCGGGACCGGTAGGGCGTTCCTCGCCCAGACCTCGGGTGAAAAGGAGATCTACCTGGGCGAACTCGCTGCTGACACCGGACAGGGGGACTCCGGTGAGCCTCTGGCCGGCCCGTCGGCCGGTCACGGGAGTGGTGAGGCGTGCGTCACAGAACCAGCCTCAAGGCTCCGCCGGTCCGGCTCACCAGGGCGGGAACAAGCTGATTGAGCTGGGACGTTGTCTCTTGACGGCCTCGATTTGACGTCCTTGCGCGGTCAACCTAATGTTCTACCTGCCCCACGGGGGAGCGGGACGCCCGAGCAGGCGGCCGGCCCGGGGGAAACCACCACAGAACCAGATGGTTGCGGTACTTCGCGCCCTGATGGCGGTGGTGGGCCTGATCGGACCGAGTTGGACAAACCGGGACGAACAGGTACAGTAGAAGGGTTGCCCCGCGGGGGCCTGCCTGGTTGGGTGGGTGCTCCGAGGTGGGTGTCCGTTTCTTGAGAACTCAACAGTGTGTCAAAAGCCAGTGCCTTGTGTCAGCCTCTGCCTGGTGTGGGTGGGGGTTGTGGTTCCTCGTCAGAGGATGATGTTGTTGGGATCGAAGGTCCCATTCTGAAGGTTTGGCTCACCTGGTGTTTGTGCCGGGTGGGTGTGTGGCCTTTGGTGGAGAGTTTGATCCTGGCTCAGGACGAACGCTGGCGGCGTGCTTAACACATGCAAGTCGAGCGGAAAGGCCCCTTCGGGGGTACTCGAGCGGCGAACGGGTGAGTAACACGTGAGTAACCTGCCCTCGACTCTGGGATAAGCCTGGGAAACTGGGTCTAATACCGGATATTCACCTCCTGTCGCATGGTGGGGGGTGGAAAGTTCCCTCTTTTTGGGGGTTCGGTCGGGGATGGGCTCGCGGCCTATCAGCTTGTTGGTGGGGTGACGGCCTACCAAGGCGACGACGGGTAGCCGGCCTGAGAGGGCGACCGGCCACACTGGGACTGAGACACGGCCCAGACTCCTACGGGAGGCAGCAGTGGGGAATCTTGCGCAATGGGCGAAAGCCTGACGCAGCGACGCCGCGTGGGGGATGAAGGCCTTCGGGTTGTAAACCCCTTTCAGCACCGACGAAGTTTGGACGGTAGGTGCAGAAGAAGCGCCGGCTAACTACGTGCCAGCAGCCGCGGTAATACGTAGGGCGCGAGCGTTGTCCGGAATTATTGGGCGTAAAGAGCTCGTAGGCGGCTTGTCGCGTCTGTCGTGAAAGCCCACGGCTTAACCGTGGGTTTGCGGTGGATACGGGCAGGCTAGAGGCAGGTAGGGGAGCATGGAATTCCCGGTGTAGCGGTGAAATGCGCAGATATCGGGAGGAACACCGGTGGCGAAGGCGGTGCTCTGGGCCTGTTCTGACGCTGAGGAGCGAAAGCGTGGGGAGCGAACAGGATTAGATACCCTGGTAGTCCACGCCGTAAACGTTGGGCGCTAGGTGTGGGGTTCTTCCACGGGATTCCGCGCCGTAGCTAACGCATTAAGCGCCCCGCCTGGGGAGTACGGCCGCAAGGCTAAAACTCAAAGGAATTGACGGGGGCCCGCACAAGCGGCGGAGCATGTTGCTTAATTCGACGCAACGCGAAGAACCTTACCAAGGCTTGACATCACCCGAAAACCTGCAGAGATGCAGGGTCCCTTCGGGGGCGGGTGACAGGTGGTGCATGGCTGTCGTCAGCTCGTGTCGTGAGATGTTGGGTTAAGTCCCGCAACGAGCGCAACCCTCGTTCCATGTTGCCAGCGGGTTATGCCGGGGACTCATGGAAGACCGCCGGGGTCAACTCGGAGGAAGGTGGGGACGACGTCAAGTCATCATGCCCCTTATGTCTTGGGCTGCAAACATGCTACAATGGCCGGTACAGAGGGCTGCGATACCGTGAGGTGGAGCGAATCCCTAAAAGCCGGTCTCAGTTCGGATCGAAGTCTGCAACTCGACTTCGTGAAGTCGGAGTCGCTAGTAATCGCAGATCAGCAACGCTGCGGTGAATACGTTCCCGGGCCTTGTACACACCGCCCGTCACGTCACGAAAGTCGGCAACACCCGAAGCCCGTGGCCTAACCCGTAAGGGGGGGAGCGGTCGAAGGTGGGGCTGGCGATTGGGACGAAGTCGTAACAAGGTAGCCGTACCGGAAGGTGCGGCTGGATCACCTCCTTTCTAAGGAGCACTTGTCCAACCTGCCGGCACTTGTGTGGTGTTGGTGTGGTTCAGGGTTTCGGTCTACGGGGCCGTGGGTGCCTCGGACCGGTGCTCGCAAATCGTGGAACACTGGCTAGTCAACCTGCCTGGGTTGCTGCCCGGTCAGTACTACCCGCATCCGACGGTGTCGGATGGCTCCTCTTGACTGAGGGGTCGGAGCCTTGCTTCTCCCTGTGCGGGGGGTGGGGTTCGGGGTGTGGAACCTCCGGTGTCGGGGGCTTGGGTGGGTTGGGCACACTGTTGGGTCCTGAGGAAACGGGCCTCTTTGGGGGTTGGTTTTCTCGGACTGTTCGGGGCCACGTGCCTGGCGCTCTGCCTGGTGGTGGGGTGTGTGGGTGTGGTTGTCCGGTTGTTTTTTGTGAACTGCATAGTGGACGCGAGCATCTGTTGATTGCCCGACCACCTGTTTCCTCCCTTTTTTGTGGAGGGGTTGGTGTTGGTAAGTTGGTAAGGGCATACGGTGGATGCCTTGGCACCAGGAGCCGATGAAGGACGTGGGAGCCTGCGATATGCCTCGGGGAGCCGGCAACCAGGCTGTGATCCGGGGATTTCCGAATGGGGTAACCTGGCACCTGTCATGGGGTGTCGCCGCCGTCTGAATGTATAGGGCGGTTGGTGGGAACGCGGGGAAGTGAAACATCTCAGTACCCGCTGGAAGAGAAAACAAATTGTGATTCCGTGAGTAGTGGTGAGCGAAAGCGGAGGAGCCTAAACCGTGCGCGTGTGATACCCGGCGGGGGTTGCGTGTGCGGGGTTGTGGGAGCGCCCAGCTGGGTCCGCCGGCCTGGCGGGGAGTGAGAAACCGTGTGTGTAGCCGAACGATCTGGGATGGTCGACCGTAGACGGTGAGAGTCCGGTAGGCGAAACGCATGCGGCTCCCGGGCGTTGTCCCGAGTAGCACGGGGCCCGTGGAATCCCGTGTGAATCTGCCACGACCACGTGGTAAGGCTAAATACTTCCTGGTGACCGATAGCGGACTAGTACCGTGAGGGAATGGTGAAAAGTGCCCCGGTGAGGGGTGGTGAAAGAGTACCTGAAACCGTATGCCTACAAGCCGTCAGAGCCGTTGGCCCTGCCTTTGGTGGGGTTGGTGATGGCGTGCCTTTTGAAGAATGAGCCTGCGAGTCATGGTGTGTGGCGAGGTTAACCCGTGTGGGGTAGCCGTAGCGAAAGCGAGTCTGAAGAGGGCGTTTGAGTCGCATGCTGTGGACCCGAAGCGGGGTGATCTAGCCATGGGCAGGGTGAAGCGCCGGTAAGACGGTGTGGAGGCCCGAACCCACCAGGGTTGAAAACCTGGGGGATGACCTGTGGCTAGGGGTGAAAGGCCAATCAAACTCCGTGATAGCTGGTTCTCCCCGAAATGCATTTAGGTGCAGCGTCGCGTGGTGCTTGCCGGAGGTAGAGCTACTGGATGGCCTAGGGGCCTTACCGGGTTACCGAAGTCAGCCAAACTCCGAATGCCGGTAAGTTGAGCGCGGCAGTGAGACTGCGGGGGATAAGCTTCGTGGTCGAGAGGGAAACAGCCCAGATCATCGGCTAAGGCCCCGAAGCGTGTGCTAAGTGGTAAAGGATGTGGAGTTGCCGTGACAACCAGGAGGTTGGCTTAGAAGCAGCCATCCTTGAAAGAGTGCGTAATAGCTCACTGGTCAAGTGATTCCGCGCCGACAATGTAGCGGGGCTCAAGCACACCGCCGAAGCCGTGGCATCTCGTGTTCTCCTTGGGAGGGCGCGGGGTGGGTAGGGGAGCGTCCTGTAGCCGGTGAAGCCGCCGAGGGATCGAGTGGTGGAGGCTGCGGGAGTGAGAATGCAGGCATGAGTAGCGAGTCACACGTGAGAATCGTGTGCGCCGGATGACTAAGGGTTCCTGGGGCAGGCTGTTCCGCCCAGGGTAAGTCGGGACCTAAGGCGAGGCCGTGAGGCGTAGTCGATGGGCAACGGGTTGATATTCCCGTACCCGCTGGTATGCGCCCATATCGAACCTCCGGATGCTAACCACCCGAACCGCCCCTGCGACCTTCGGGTCGTGGGTGTTTGCGGGGAGGCTGGGACCCGACGGGGTAGTAGGTAAGCGATGGGGTGACGCAGGAGGGTAGCTCAGCCCAGGCGGTGGTTGTCCTGGGGTAAGCATGTGGCCCGCGCGGTAGGCAAATCCGCCGCGCATTGAGGGTGAGGTGCGATGCCGAGCCGTTTTAGGCGAAGTGAGTGATCCCATGCTGCCGAGAAAAGCCTCTAGCGAGCATGCCGGCGGCCCGTACCCTAAACCGACTCAGGTGGTCAGGTAGAGAATACCGAGGCGTTCGGGTGAACTGTGGTTAAGGAACTCGGCAAATTGCCCCCGTAACTTTGGGAGAAGGGGGGCCCTGTCTGGTGAACCCACGTGCTGGGGGAGCTGGGTGGGGTCGCAGTGGCCAGGGGGAAGCGACTGTTTACTAAAAACACAGGTCCGTGCGAAGTCGTAAGACGCTGTATACGGACTGACGCCTGCCCGGTGCCGGAACGTTAAGAGGACCGCTTAACCCCTTCGGGGGTGAAGGTGAGAATCTAAGCGCCGGTAAACGGCGGTGGTAACTATAACCATCCTAAGGTAGCGAAATTCCTTGTCGGGTAAGTTCCGACCTGCACGAATGGCGTAACGACTTCCCCGCTGTCTCAACCACAGGCCCGGCGAAATTGCAGTACGAGTAAAGATGCTCGTTTCGCGCAGCAGGACGGAAAGACCCCGGGACCTTCACTACAGCTTGGTATTGGCGTTTGAGGTGGCTTGTGTAGGATAGGTGGGAGACTGTGAAGCCTGGACGCTAGTTCGGGTGGAGTCGTTGGTGAAATACCACTCTGGTCATTTCGAGCGTCTAACCCGCGCCCGTGGATCCGGGTGGGGGACAGTGCCTGGTGGGTAGTTTAACTGGGGCGGTTGCCTCCTAAAGGGTAACGGAGGCGCCCAAAGGTTCCCTCAGCCTGGTTGGTCATCAGGTGGTGAGTGCAAGGGCACAAGGGAGCTTGACTGTGAGACGGACGTGTCGAGCAGGTGCGAAAGCAGGGCCTAGTGATCCGGCATCTCCGTGTGGAAGGGGTGTCGCTCAACGGCTAAAAGGTACCCCGGGGATAACAGGCTGATCTTCCCCAAGAGTCCATATCGACGGGATGGTTTGGCACCTCGATGTCGGCTCGTCGCATCCTGGGGCTGGAGTAGGTCCCAAGGGTTGGGCTGTTCGCCCATTAAAGCGGCACGCGAGCTGGGTTTAGAACGTCGCGAGACAGTTCGGTCCCTATCCGCTGCGCGCGTAGGAGACTTGATGGGGGGCTGTCCCTAGTACGAGAGGACCGGGACGGACGAACCTCTGGTGTGCCAGTTGTCCCGCCAGGGGCATGGCTGGTTGGCTACGTTCGGGAGGGATAACCGCTGAAAGCATCTAAGCGGGAAGCCTGCCCCGAGATGAGGTCTCCCTCCCCGCCCTTCGGGGTGGGGGTAAGGCTCCCAGGAGATGACTGGGTTGATAGGCCGGGCATGGAAGCCCTGTGAGGGGTGGAGTGGACCGGTACTAATAAGCCGAGTGGCTTGCCTACACCGTTGGGTGGTTGGGCAGTCAACAGGTGTTCGTGTCCCTGTGTGGTTCACAGGAAACAACCCCGCACCCGCAAGGGGTGGGTGTGGTCCTGGTTGATAAGTGAACAGCGTGAGCGAGTGTTCCCACTGTTCCCGCCCTGTTTTGTAGTGTGGGGTGGGGGGAGCGTCCATGATGGGTTTCCTCACCGGCCCGCCGGTGGGTCTGGCCCCTTCCCCGGGGAGTGGGGAGGGTGTGGTCGGCCTCTTGGGGGGTTGGGGTGGGGGTTGGGCGTTCCGGTGGTTATGGCGGAGGGGAAACACCCGGTCCCATTCCGAACCCGGTAGTTAAGCCCTCCAGCGCCGATGGTACTGCATGGGAGACTGTGTGGGAGAGTAGGTCACCGCCGGAACACACACGTCGAAAAGGGTTGGGGCTGGGTTCCCCGGGGGTGTCACCCCGGTGGAATTCCAGCCCCAACCCATGTCCAGGATCCGCTAAATATGCTGGATCCATTAGGTGACCAACGATAGTGACGGACGTGATGAGCGCGGAAAAGAACCGTCGCAGCGGCGACGACCGCGAGCGGCGTGGCAAGGGGCGGGGCGACGACGGGCACCGTGGGGCGTCTGCCGACCGGGAGAACCCCTCCCAGAGCGGGGGCAGGAACGGTGGAGCTTCGCCGCGCTCAGGAGGTCCCAAGGACGGCGGTCGGCGTGATCGCCGCAGAAACGACTCCCCGGGCGGAGCGAGATCGGGCCGGCGTTTTCCGACATCGGGAGAACGTGGTTCTCGCCGTTGGTCCTCCGAAGAAGGACGGGGCGGAAAACGTCGTTTTGAAGGCTCCGATCCCCGACGGGAGGGATTCCCCCGAAAAGGCCGGGACGGCGGGCGGGAAGAGTTCGATTCGGCCGGATCGGAAAAGGGGGGCTCTGCGGTTTTCCGGCGAGGCCGCGATGAAGGCGATCGCCGCACGGGCTCTTGGCGGACTCGGAACGCAGATCAAGGACCCGGCGGCCGCCGTGGGGACGACGAGCGCGGTTTTGAGAAAGCGTCCAAGAGCGGTTCGTGGTACGAACGCCGGCGTGATGCGGCGGACCGGGCCGGGAGACGCCACGGCAAATCTCGTCCGGTGCGGGCCGGCAAGGGACATCCGGGCGGAGCCCGCTGGGAGCGCCGAGGAGAACCGGCCACCGGCAAGAACCGTGTGAACGAACGGCGGGAACCCGTCTCTGCGGCGCCGGAAGTGCCCCAGGACGTCACCGGGGAGGAACTGCACGCCGAGGCGCGCGCCGAACTGCGCACGCTGCCCAAGGAACTGGCGACCAAGGTGGCCAGGCATCTGGTGATGGCCGGGCGGCTGATCGAAGAGGACCCGGCGACCGCCTACCTGCACGCCAAGGAGGCCCGCCGGCTCGCCTCGCGGGTCGGTGTCGTCCGGGAGGCGGCGGGACTGGCCGCCTACCACGCCGGTCAGTGGGCGGATGCGCTGGCCGAACTGCGGGCGGCTCGGCGGCTGCACCAGACCGAGGACGCCTACCTGCCCATCCTCGCCGACTGCGAACGCGGCCTGGGGCGTCCGGAACGGGCGCTGGAACTGGCCAAGTCGCCGGCGGCCCGGCGGCTGAGCCAGGCCGACCGGGTCGAGCTGCGGATCGTGGAGTCGGGAGCGCGCCGGGACATGGGGCAGCCCGAGGCCGCAGTGGTGACCTTGCAGATCCCCGAGCTGCGGGACACCCGGCTGCGTCCCTGGTCCACCCGCCTGTTCTACGCCTACGCCGACGCGTTGCTGGAGGCGGGACGCAAAGAGGAGGCCGGCGAGTGGTTCGCCCGGGCGGCCGCCGCCGACCGCGAGGGAGAGACCGACGCCGCCGAACGCTACGCCGAGCTGGAGGGCCTGCAGATCCTCGACCTGGAGGACGAGGAACCCACAGAGCCCGCACCCCCTTCGCAAGTCTCGGGCGAGGAGCTGAAATCGGAGGCCCCTGCCGACGGTCCGACCGGGGGCGGAGAGTCCTCGGAGGACGGCCCGCAGCGGTCCGCCGCTGCGGACGATGAGGAGCCTGCGGAGTCCGCCGAGGCCGAGGAGCCGAAGGCGGACGTTCCCGATGAGAGCCTCCCGGAGAGCTCGCAGCAGTCCACCGGCGTGGACGGCGAGGGACCGCGTGGGGAGACGGGCACTCCGAAGGCCGGCGACTGACCTTTCCGCGCAGTGGCTGCGGGTGAACGGTCCGCGGCCTCACCGAACCCGCGCAGGCGGACGATCGTGCCGCCGCACCCCGCTGCGAAAACGGGGTGCGGCGGGCCGCGCTCTGAACGTGCTCTTCTGGAACCGGTGTCCTGAGACCCGTCCCGGACCAGGCACCGGATACAAGCTCTCACCTGGGTGAACCCGAAAAATTCACGTTCAGGTCAATAAAGGCGGCGAAACATGTGACTTGACGGCAAAGGCTCTTCGCACGATAGTCACCAGATTGCGCCCCTCCGGATGTGATCGCTGTCACCTTCCGGCGGGGGCCGTCCTGGTCTCGGGTGAACAGTTGGAGAGCACCATGCCGATCGGGCTGAGCCGCCGAGCCTTCCTGCGCACCACGGCCATCGCGGGTGGAACCGCGGCCTTCACCGGAGGACTGTGGCAGCAGGCGTTCGCAGGACCCGCCCAACCCGGGGTCGGCCCGTACGGGCCGCTGCAGGCGCCCGACGCCAACGGCATCCAGCTGCCCGCGGGTTTCACCAGCCGGGTGATCGCCCGGTCGATGCAGCGGGTGCCCGGAACCCGCTACACCTGGCACCCCGCCCCCGACGGCGGCGCCTGCTTCCCCGACGGCGACGGCTGGATCTATGTCAGCAACTCCGAGGTGCCGGTGGTGGGCGGCGCCTCGGCCGTCCGTTTCGACGCCTCCGGCAACATCGTCGACGCCTACCGCATCCTCAACCTGACCACGCTGAACTGCGCGGGCGGAGCCACCCCCTGGGGGACCTGGCTGTCGTGCGAGGAGTACGCCTTCGGCATCGTGTACGAGACCTACCCGCAGGGCGGCCGGCCCGCCGTGCAGCGTCCGGCGATGGGGCGTTTCAAACACGAAGCCGCCGCCTGCGACCCCGTCCGGAAGGTCGTCTATCTGACCGAGGACGAAAGAGACGGCTGTTTCTATCGCTTCCGCCCCAAGGTCTGGGGCGACCTGTCCGAGGGGGTGCTGGAGGTTCTGGTCGGCTCCGGCACCGGCCCCGTCACCTGGCGGAAAGTGCCCAACCCCCGGCTGTGGACGACCCCGACCCGCGACCAGGTCCCGGGCGCCATGCGTTTCAACGGCGGCGAGGGCTGCTACTACACCGGAGGGGTCTGCTATTTCACCACCAAGGGGGACGGACGGGTCTGGGCCTATGACGCCGAGGCCGAGACACTCGACCTGGCCTACGACGACGACCTGGTGACCGAGGGGGAGCCTCCGCTGACCGGCGTCGACAACATCACCGGCGCCTCCAGCGGCGACCTGTACGTGGCTGAGGACGGCGGGAACATGGAGATCAACATGATCACCCCGGACGGCGTGGTGACGCCGTTCCTGCGCGTCCTCGGCCATGACGAGTCGGAGATCACCGGCCCGGCCTTCTCCCCGGACGGCACGCGGCTGTACTTCTCCTCCCAGCGGGGCCGCAGCGGCTTCATCGGCGGCACCGACGGCTACACCTACGAGATCACCGGCCCGTTCCGGCGCTGACGGAGACGGCCCGGCCGGTTGCGCCGGAGGGCGCAGCCGGCCGGGAGGCGCCCCTCAGGCGTGTTTGTCGAGGGAGTGCATGATGCCGGCGACGTTGCTGCGGACGCCGCTGAGCATCTCGTACTTGCCGGCCAGCTCCGGGTCGGCGTCCGGACCGTAGGCCCGGTAGCGCCCGGCGGTGCGTTCCTGGACGGCCGCGACCGCGTGGTCGAGGTCCAGGCCCTGGTCGCGGGCGTCCCGGACGGCCTCCACCCAGATCCGCAGTTCCTCGGCGGAGCGGTCGAGGGTGTCCTCCACCGCCTCGACCGGCCCGTAGTGGGCGAACAGCAGCCGCTGGGGACGCAGCGCCCGGAACTTCTCCAAGGAGGCCAGCGCGGTGTCCAGGTCGAAGTCCGGCGGGGGCGTCGCCGGGCGCACGTCGGCGGTCTCGGGGATGTAGACGCCCGCGGCGTCCCCGACGTACAGGTCGCCGGTGAGCGAGTCCAGCAGCCCTATGTGGTGCTTGGCGTGGCCGGGGGAGTAGTGCGACTGCAACCGCCGCCCGCCGCCCAGGTCGATCACCCCGGTCTCCTCCACCGCCCGGATGCGCGCCGCCTCGGTCGGCTTCAGCTCGCCGAACAGGGTGTCGAGCAGGTCGCCGTAGACCATCCGGGCGCTGCGCATCAGCCGCTGCGGGTCGGCCAGGTGCCGGGCGCCCTTTTCGTGCACGACGATCTCGGCCTGCGGGTACATCCGCGCGATGTCGCCGACCCCGCCGGCGTGGTCGAGGTGGATGTGCGTCACCACCACGGTCGCCAGGTCCCGCGGCCCGATCCCCAGTTCGGTCAGCGCCCGCCGCACCGTCGGCGCCGACCCGCTGGTGCCGGGCTCCACCAGGCAGGGCCGGTCGGAGCGGATCAGGTACCCGGCGGTGATGCCGGGGTGGCCGGCCAGCTGGGTGTCGATCTCATAGACCTCATCGCCCAGCGGGGTGATCAAACTCTGGGTGCTCATCGGCGGCTCCGCTCACAAGGCGGACCTTCGCAGCGTTTCGGCCGGTTGCGGCGAGATCCCGCCGGGCCTGCTGGAAGGTCCGCTCGTCCACAGTTGCGGACGGGCCTGGCAGGGCCGGCCCGCCGGTCCCATCGTAGGAGCGGAAAGGGATCAGTCCAGGTCTAGCAGCCGCAGCACCAGCCCGGTGCGCGGTTTGGGAGCAAAGGAGGTGGACTTGCGCGGCACCCGTTCGCCCCCCGCGGCCACCGCCAGCACGTCGGCGACCGACAGCGGGTTCACGATGACGGCGGTGCCGCCGGCCCGCCGGGCCTGCTCTATGGCGGCCTCTGGATCGTCGTGGACGACCCGGACGGTGCGCTCGTCGGCCGTGATGCCCCATAGCCGTGCGATGAGGAGCCGGTCCAGCACCGCGGTGTCCAGCCGCCGCCACCGCTCGGAGCGGCCCGCGGGCATCGCCTGCGCCAAGTGCCGGGCGTCGGGGTCGGTGAGCAGATACAGCCGCTCCCCGCCGCCCAGCAGGAACGCCGGCCGTCGCGTCGCCAGTTCCTTGACGGCCTCCTGCAGCCCGTCCTGGAGCTCGGTGACCCGGAAGGCCGCCTTGGCGCGTTCCACCGCCGTCTCGGGCGCCAGCCCCGGCAGCACCCGGTGAATGGCCCCCAGACGCGGCGGATGGCGGGCGGAGTCGACCAGCAGCGCCAGCCCGTAGTCCCACGGCCCCGGCCCGTCCCCGGCCGCACGGTGCCGGGCCTGCAGCGCCCGGTAGGTGGCGTACCGGTGATGCCCGTCGGCGATGAGCGCCCGGCATTCCCGCAGCCCCGCCGCGAGCCGCTCCTGCACCGCGGGATCGGTCACTCGCCACAGCCGATGGCGGGTCCCGTCCCTGCCGTGGAACTCCACGAGCGGGGCGGTCCGGTCGGCGATCGCCTCCACCAGGTCCGAGGTGCGCCGCGGCGCCGCGGCCTCGCCGTCGTAGACGAGGAAGATGGGTTCCAGATTGGCGCCGGTGGCGCTCATCAGCGCCAGGCGGTCGCGGACCGGGCCGGGAAAGACGTCCTCGTGCGGCAAGATCACCCCGGCCGACTCCGGGCGCAGCCCGAGCGCGCCGATCAGCCCGCGCTGGTGCAGGCCGTCCCCGGCGTGGACCTCGTAGATGTACAGGGCGGGAACCTCGTCGGCGATCAGCACGCCCTCCGCCAGCCACCGGCGCAACGTGGCGGCGGCCCGCCGGTAGCCGTCGGCGTCACCGGGCGGCAGGATCAGCCGGACCACGTTGTGCCCGTCGCTGGCCAGCAGCCGCTCGACCTCACCGGCGTCGATCAGGTCGTAGGGCGGGGTGGTCACCGCGGCCAGGTCCCCCACCGCCTCGGGCGCGAACCGCACTCCCCGAAACGGCCTCAACTCCAGCCCTTGGGCGCCGGCGTCACCGGCCGGCCACGGTTCTGCGGCGCCGAAGATCTGGGCGCTGAATTCCTCGGGAGTCCCGTTAAAGGGGAGATCGGCATCCACCGTGGGCATGGTAATTGGGGAGGCAATCGTGTCTGACGACCGGGTACGGTCGAGACCAGGGTCTGAGGGGAGGTCCATATGGGAGTACAAGGACCACAGGGAACAGAGGATTCCCCCGGCGAAGAACCCACCGCACCCCCGAACACCACCGACGGCACCGATCCGAGAACCGGCGAAGCAGACCTCTCCACGACCCCTGGTATGCACACCGCGCCCGGTGGTGGTCATCCAGGCATCACGCGAGACGAATCCGCAGCACCCGGCATGACCGGTGGCGGCGCTCAGGAGACGGAAAGCGGCGCTCCCGGCGGGGGCGTCTACGAGTGGTACATGCGGGGGCTCGAACTGCTGGGATCGGGGAGCCCGGCGGCGGCCGCGCAGCTGCTGCAGCGGGCGGCCGATGCCGAGCCGTCCTCCCGCAGCATCCGGGAGGCGCTGGCACGAGCCCAGTACGGGGCGCGGCGTTTCGCCGAAGCGGCCGAGAGCTTCCGCTGGATCGTCCAGGAGAACCCCGCCGAGGACTACGCGTTGTTCGGGCTGGGGCTGTCGCTGTCGCGGCTGGGCGACTTCGAGGAGGCCGTGGAGCCGCTGGCGCTGGCCGTGGCGATGCGACCGGAGAACAAGCACTACGCCCAGGCGCTGCGGCACGTGCGGGCGACACTGGCGGCACGGCGCTGACCCGGGCTCTTCGCCGGCCGCCTGGCCCCGGGCGGCCGGCGAAGACCGGGCGCACCACCCTCCGCCGGCACGAAGCGGTCACCGGCGGTCTCCCACCCCCGGGGGAGGACGAGCCGCCCCGCCGGGGGACGATGATGAGCCGTGGCCGGAACCGAGCGGAGGAGGAACGTTTTCCGTGCGTGGATGCGACCGTCCCCTGTGCGAGGCCTACGACGTGGCGCTGCTCGACCTCGACGGCGTGGTCTACGTCGGGCAGCGCGCCGTGCCCGGTGCGCCCGAGGCGCTGGCCAAGGCACGGGCGGCCGGGCAGCGGACGGCGTTCGTCACCAACAACGCCTCCCGCACCCCCGGCGCGGTCGCCGCGCTGCTCACCCGGGTGGGGGTGCCGGCCACCGAACAGGACGTGGTGACCTCCGCGCAGGCCGCCGCCCGGCTGCTGGCCGAACGGCTGCCCCGCGGCGCCAAGGTGCTGGTGGTCGGCGGGATGGGCCTGCGGCACGCGCTGTACGCCCAGGGCCTGGTGCCGGTTTCCACGGCGGCCGAACGCCCCGCCGCCGTGGTCCAGGGCTATGACCCGAATCTGTCGTACGGGCTGATCGCCCAGGGGGCGCAGGCGGTGGCGCAGGGCGCGCTGTTCGTGGCTTCCAACGGCGATCTGACCATCCCGCGCGGGGACGGCCCGCCCGCCCCCGGCAACGGTGCGCTGATGCAGGTGATCCGGGCGGCGACCGGGGTGGAACCGATCGTCACCGGCAAACCCGAACGCCCCCTGCACGCCGAGTCGATTCTGCGGACCGGGGCGCGCCGCCCGCTGGTGGTGGGCGACCGGCTCGACACCGACATCGAGGGCGCCCACAACGGCGGCGCCGACAGCCTGCTGGTCTTCACCGGCGTCACCGACCCGCTCGCCGCGCTGACCGCCCCTCCCCGGCACCGCCCCACCTATCTGGCCGCCGACCTGGGCGGCCTGCTGGTGCCCCACCCTGCGGTGCGGCGGGACGAGCACGGATGCCACTGCCGGGGCTGGAGCGCCCGCTGGAACGGCACGAAGATCGAGCTGACCGGCGAGGGGGACCCCTATGACGGCCTGCGCGCCCTGTGCGCGGCCGCCTGGCGCTCTGATGAGCCGGCGAAGGCGGCGGCCGTCGCCCCGGCGCTGGCCCGCCTCGGCCTGGCGTGACCGCCTGCGGCCCGTGCGGCGGCAGCCGTCATAGCAGCTTGCGCAGTCGCAGCAGGTCCCGGAAGCCGGCCTCCACCTTCAGCCGTCCGGTGGCCCACGCCTTGGCCGCGTGCAACTCGTCGTTGGCCAACGCCACCAGGTCATCGCTGCTGACGGTCAGCCGCACCTGGGCCGGCCGGGCGTCCTCGGCGGGCTCGAACGGGTCCAGCCCGCCCCGGTGAATCGCAGAATGCAACGTCAGGCCCAGATCGCTGATCCGGCAGCTGATCGTCCGCTCCACCACGTGCTCGGCGAACAGCTCGGGATGCACCTTCGCCAGCCGGGCGCGGATGAGGTCCAGCGCGGCCCGGCACTCCTCCTCGTTCGCCATGATCAGGCAGTTCCCCCATCGGTCGCCGACGATGCCGCCCCCAGGACGGTAGCGTTCACCACGACGCGAAGCGACCCGGGCGGCCGGCCCGGGGCTGTCTTGGAGGGAGCACATGTCCGGTGAACCCCCGGCGGACCAGGCCGGGACCGCGCCCGCCCTGGAGATCTCCGAGGACGGGACCTGGCGCCCCGCCCCCGCCCCGCCCCCGCCCGCCGCGGTGCCCTTCCCCGCCGCCCCGCCCCCCGAGCCGACCGGCGAGGAGAAGGTGGACGCCGCGCTGGGCAGGCTGGCGGAGCTGGCCCGCCTGCCGGTGTCGGAGCATGTGGCGGTCTTCGAGGACGTCCACCGGCGGCTGCAGGACGTCCTGACCTCCGTCGACCAGGAGACGGCCGGGCCGCCGACGCCCCGTCCCCCCGGACCGGGTATCGTCCCTGCGCGCCCTGACGGACGCCCGTGACCGCCCGTGCGGTGAACGCCGGGGCCCACGGCGTCCGTACCGAGGGCGGGGAGGAAACGGCAGAGGCAATAGGGGACCGGGCCGAAACGGGAATGGTGACGAGCGAGGGAGGCGGGGAGGCGCCGCGATGGCGGTGACGAGGCGACGGCTGGACGCCGAGCTGGTGCGGCGCAACCTGGCCCGCTCCCGGGAGCAGGCCCGCGAGCTGATCGAACAGGGCCGGGTACGGGTCGGCGGCCGGCCGGCCACCAAGGCGGCCACCCAGGTGGCGGCCGACGCGGCCATCGTCGTCGCCGGCGCCGGGCAGGACCCCGAGTACGTCTCCCGCGGCGGGCACAAGCTCGCCGGGGCGCTCAAGGCGTTCACTGCCTTGCGGGTCGAGGGCCGCCGCTGCCTGGACGCCGGGGCCTCCACCGGCGGTTTCACCGACGTGCTGCTGCGCGCCGGCGCCGCCCACGTGATCGCCGTCGATGTCGGCTACGGCCAGCTGGCCTGGTCGCTGCGCACCGATGCGCGGGTCACCGCCCTGGAGCGGGTCAACGTGCGCGACCTGACCCCCGAGCAGCTGCCGGGCGAGCCGCCCACCCTGGTCGTGGGCGACCTGTCGTTCATCTCGCTGCGGCTGGTGCTGGCGCCGCTGCGGCGCTGCGCGGCGCCCGAGGCCGACTTCGTGCTGATGGTCAAGCCGCAGTTCGAGGTCGGCCGGGAGCGGGTCGGGGCCGGCGGGGTGGTGCGCGACCCGGCGCTGCGCGCCGAGGCCGTCCGGGAGGTGGCCGCCTGCGCCGCGACGCTGGGACTGGGCGTGCTCGGGGTGACCGCCAGCCCCCTGCCCGGTCCGTCCGGCAACGTGGAGTACTTCCTGTGGCTGCGCTCCGGGGCGCCGCCGTTGCAGGAGGCGGATCTGGAGCGGGCCATCGCGGAGGGTCCGCAATGAGCTCACCCCGGCAACCGGCGATGATGCGTGAGGGCACCGGGGACCGCGCCGCAGGCGGCGGGGGTGATCGGTGAGCGGCAGGTCGGTGCTGGTCGTCGCGCACACCGGACGCCCGGAGGCGGTCCGCAGCGCGCAACTGGTCATCGAACGGCTCAGCAAGGCCGGCATCACCGTGCGGGTCCTGGACGAAGAGGCCCCCGAGCTGCACTGCGCCGGGGTGCAGGCGCTGCCCGGCACGGCCGCCGCGGCCCAGGACGCCGAACTGGTGATCGTGCTCGGCGGGGACGGCACCATCCTGCGCGCCGCCGACCTGGTGCGCATGTCGGGCACCCCGCTGCTGGGCGTCAACCTCGGCCACGTCGGTTTCCTGGCCGAGGCCGAACGCGACGATCTGACCTCCACCGTCGAACGGGTCGTCGAGCGGCGCTACCACGTCGAGGAGCGGATGACCATCGACGTGACCGTCCACCGCAACGGCACGGTGGCCGCCACCACCTGGGCGCTCAACGAGGCCACCGTGGAGAAGGCCGAACGGGAGCGGATGCTGGAGGTCGTCGTCGAGGTCGACGGCCGGCCGCTGTCGCACTGGGGCTGCGACGGGGTGGTGTGCGCCACCCCGACCGGCTCCACCGCCTACGCCTTCTCCGCCGGCGGCCCGGTGGTGTGGCCGCAGGTGGAGGCGATGCTGGTGGTGCCGATCAGCGCGCACGCCCTGTTCGCCCGTCCGCTGGTGGTCTCCCCCCGCTCGGCGGTGGCCGTGGAGGTGCTGCCCGACACCCCCCGCGCCGTGCTGTGGTGCGACGGGCGCCGCACGGTGGGCCTGCCGCCGGGGGCCCGGGTGGAGGTGCGGCGCGGCGCCGTGCCGGTCAGGCTGGCCAGGCTCCACCAGACCCCCTTCACCGACCGGCTGGTGACCAAATTCGGATTGCCGGTGACGGGCTGGCGTGGCCGGGCACTCCCTGAAGAAGGGGGCGGCGGGCGACGGCAACGCCGGTGACCGAGGCGCGGGATAATCTTCGGACCGTCGACCAAGGAGAGGGTGTGACGCTCGTGCGGCCGATGGTCGAGGAGGTTCGGATCCAGGGCCTCGGCGTGATCGACGAGGCGGTCCTGGAACTGTCCCCGGGGTTCAACGTGGTCACCGGAGAGACCGGGGCGGGCAAGACCATGGTGGTCACCAGCCTGGGCCTGCTGTTCGGCGGGCGCGCCGACCCCCAGCGGGTGCGGCCCGGCGCCGGACGCGCCACCGTCGAGGGCCGGATCGTGGTCGACCCCGCCGGGCGGGTGGCCTCCCGGGTCGCCGAGGCCGGCGCCGAGCTGGACGAAGACACCCTGATCATCACCCGGTCGGTGTCGGCCGAGGGCCGCTCGCGGGCCCATCTGGGCGGCCGGTCGGTGCCGGTCGGCCTGCTGATCGCGCTGGCCGACGACCTGGTGGCCGTGCACGGCCAGTCCGACCAGCAGCGGCTGCTGCAGCCCGGCCGGCAGCGCGCCGCGCTGGACCGCTACGCCGGGCGGGAGCTCGCCGCTCCGCTGCGCGCCTACACCGCCGCCTACCAGCGGCACCGCAAGGTCACCGCGCAGCTGGAGGAGCTGACCGCCCAGGCCCGCGAACGCGCCGCCGAGGCCGAGATGCTGCGCTTTGGCCTGGAGGAGATCGAAAAGGTCGACCCCAAGGCCGGTGAGGACGCCGAGCTGGCCGCCGAGGCCGAGCGGCTGGGCAACGCCGACGCCCTGCGCACCGCCGCCACCACCGCCCACCAGGCCCTGCTGGGCGACCCGGACGCCGCCGCGCTGACCCCCGCCGACGTGATGACCCTGCTGGGGACGGCGCGCAACGCCCTGGAGGGCGTCCGCGACCACGACCCGGCGCTGGGGCAGCTGGCCGACCGGCTGGCCGAGGCCGGCTACCTGATCTCCGATGCCGCCACCGAGCTGGCCGCCTACGCCGAGTCGGTGGAGGCCGACCCGATCCGCCTGGCGGCCGTGCAGGAACGGCGCGCCGAGCTGAACGCGCTGACCCGCAAATACGGCCCCACCCTGGAGGACGTGCTGGCCTGGGCGCAGCGGTCGGCGGCGCGGCTGGCGGAGCTGGAGGGCGACGATGAGCGCATCGAGCGGCTGCGCGCCGAGCAGGCCGAGCTGGAGCAGCGGCTGGGGGAGCTGGCCGCCGAGCTGACGGCGGTGCGCTCCCGCGCCGCCGAGCGTTTTTCGGCCGCGGTCACCGAGGAGCTGACCGCGCTGGCCATGCCGCACGCCCGGGTGGTGGTGAACGTCACCGCCACCGAGGAGTTCGGCCCGCACGGCGCCGACGAGGTGGAGATCCTGCTGGCCCCCCACCCGGGGGCGCCGCCGCTGCCGCTGCACAAGGGCGCCTCCGGCGGCGAGCTGTCGCGGGTGATGCTGGCGATCGAGGTGGTCTTCGCCGGCGCCGACCCGGTGCCCACGTTCGTCTTCGACGAGGTCGACGCCGGGGTGGGCGGCAAGGCCGCGGTCGAGATCGGCCGCCGCCTGGCCCGCCTGGCCCGCACCTCCCAGGTGATCGTGGTCACCCACCTGCCGCAGGTCGCCGCGTTCGCCGACCAGCACCTGCTGGTCGCCAAGTCCGACGACGGCTCGGTCACCCGCAGCGGCGTGACCGTGCTGGACCACGAGGGCCGCGTCAGGGAGCTGTCGCGGATGCTGGCCGGGCTGGAGGACTCCGAGCTCGGCCGCGCCCACGCCGAGGAGCTGCTGGAGCTGGCCGCCCGGGAGCGGCAGGCCACCTGAAGGGGCGGACACGCCCAAAGCGCCGCCTTGGCGGCCTGCGGCGTTCCGGCTCTGGCAGGATGGCAGTCGCCGGCCTCCTCCCGCGCGGAGGGAAGTTCCACGGTCGCCGTCAGGCGGGTCCGCTCCGCGGCCGACCGCCTCGCCGGGAGGGATATCCTCCTTCGGCGAGGCCGCACGCCGCCTGCGCAGGCGGCCGGCCTCCGTGCCGCCGCGACGGCGGGGGCGGCGCTTTGGCGCGTATCAGCTCGCTTGTCGCTGACACGCCGCAACGCAGCATGTGCAGACAGGGAGGAATCACGTGTTCTGCGAACCGGACGGCAAGGCGCGCACTCTCCTCATTCCATGAAGGTCTTTCCACAGGCGGCCGAGCGGCGCGCCCGCCTCCTCCCGTTGCGGCTGCCGCGGCGCATCCTCAGGCTCGGCGCGGCCGGGGCCGGCGAACGCCCGGGGGTGTGGGCCACGGTCCGGCTGGACCGCCGCACCAAGAAGCTGACCAAGCGGCTGCAGCCCGGCGAGATCGCCGTGATCGACCATGTGGACCTGGACCGGGTCAGCGCCGAGGCGCTGGTGTCCTGCCAGGCCGCCGCCGTGATCAACGCCGCCCCCAGCATCTCCGGCCGCTACCCCAACATGGGGCCGCAGATCCTGCTGGAGGCCGGCATCCCGCTCATCGACGACGTCGGCCCGGAGATCTTCACCAAGCTCAGCGAGGGCGAGACGGTGCGGGTTAGCGGCGGCGCCGTGCTGCGCGGCGACGAGGTGATCGCCCAGGGCATCGAGCAGACCCCCGAGTCGGTGGAGGCCGCGCTGACCGCCGCCAAGGCGGGCCTGGCCGACCAGATCGAGGCGTTCGCCGCCAACACCATGGAGTACATCCGGCGCGAACGCGAACTGCTCATCGACGGCGTCGGCGTCCCGGACGTGGCCACCCCGATCGAGGGGCGGCACGCGCTGATCGTGGTGCGCGGCTACCACTACCGCGAGGACATCGCCACGCTGCGCCCCTACATCCGCGAGTACCGGCCGGTGCTGATCGGGGTGGACGGCGGCGCGGACGCGCTGCTGGAGGCCGGCTACCGGCCCGACATGATCGTCGGGGACATGGACTCGGTCTCCGACGAGGCGCTGACCTGCGGCGCCGAGCTGGTCGTGCACGCCTACCGGGACGGCCGGGCCCCCGGCCTGAAACGGGTCAAGGAGCTGGGGCTGGACGCGGTGATCTTCCCCGCCACCGCCACCAGCGAGGACATCGCGATGCTGCTGGCCGACGACAAGGGCGCCTCCTTGATCGTGGCGGTCGGCACGCACGCCAACATGGAGGAGTTCCTCGACAAGGGCCGCGCCGGGATGGCCAGCACCTTCCTGACCCGGCTGCGGGTGGGCAGCAAGCTGGTGGACGCCAAGGGCGTCTCCCGGCTGTACCGCAGCCGCATCTCCGGCGGGTCGCTGCTGTTGCTGGTGCTGGGGGCGTTCATCGCCATGACCGTGGCCGTGCTGGTCTCCCCGACCGGGGAGGTGATCTGGCCGCTGTTGGCCGAACGCTGGCACGCCTTCCTCTTCTGGTTGACCGGACTGCTGACGTGATCGATTTCCGTTACCACCTCGTCTCCCTCGTCGCGGTGTTCCTGGCCCTGGCGGTGGGGCTGGTGCTGGGCGCCACCGCGCTCAGCGACCCGCTGCTGGGCACCTTGAAGAAGGAGGCCGCCGCCGCCGGCAAGCGCAACGAGGAGCTGCGCGCCCGCCAGCGCGAGCTGCAGCGGCAAAGCGACGGCGAAGAACAGTTCGCCCGCACGCTCGCCCCGCAGCTGCTGGCCGGGCGGCTGAAGAACCAGTCGGTGGTGCTGATCGAGACGCCCGGCGCGGGCCAGGAGAGCCTGGACCGGATCGCCGAGCTGCTGGGCGACAAGGGCGCCGGGGCCACCGTCACCGGCCGCGTCACCGTCCAGAAGAAGTACCTGGACGACGACCAGGTGGCCACCGTGGACCAGCTCGCCGAGCAGCTGCGGCCGGCCGGCATGACCTTCTCCGGCAACGCCGGCCCCTACGACAAGGCCGCCCGGGTGCTGGCCGCGGCGCTGGTGACCGACGACGCCTCCGAGGCGCTGCGCGACGACGCCTCCGGCAAGTCGATCCTGGAGGCGTTCAAGTCGGCGGGTTTCGTGACCACCAGCGGAAAACCCGCCCAGCATGCGACACTCGCCGTCATGGTCGCACCCTCCTCCCCCTACCAGGACGGGGCCGACGCCGACAACAAGGCGCTGATCGCGCTGGCGGACGCGCTGGATGCGGCCGGGCGCGGCAGTGTGGTGGCCGGTCCGCTCACCGCCGCCGGCGAGGGCGGGCTGATCGCCGCGCTGCGCGACTCGGAGGCCGGTGAGCGGGTCTCCTCGGTCGACGCCATCGACTACTCCTCCGGCCGCATCGTCACCGTGCTGGCCCTGCAGGAGCAGCTGGCCGGCCGCACCGGGCACTTCGGCACCGGCGACGGCGCCGGCTCCTACCTGCCCTCCCCGGCCCCAGGAGGCAGCGGATGACAGTGCAGAAGACGGTGAAGTCCCTGATCGTCGGCGGGCTGGCGGGAGCCGCCGCGGCCCGCCTGGCCTACGCCGCGCTCACCCGCAACCCGCCCGGCTGCAAAGGGCGGGACGGCCGGCGGGTGTGGGGCCGCACCAACCACCGGGGCGAGCCGGTCACCCTGCTGGAGGGCCCGGCGCTGGTGGCCGGGGCCGCGGTGGGGGGAGCGCTGACCCCCGGGCTGCCCGGCCGGGTGCGCGCCGCCGCGCTGCTGGCCGGCACCGTGTGCGGGGCGCTGGGCGCCTACGACGACCTGGCCGGCTCGGCCTCCTCCCGGGGATTCAAAGGGCACCTGGGGGCGTTGGCGCGCGGCGAGGTCACCAGCGGCGCGGTCAAGATCGTCGGGATCGGGACCTGCGGGCTGGCCGCCGCCGCCCTGGCCGGCACGGCGGCGCCCACCCGCGCCGGACGGGCCTTCGATGTGCTGACCGGCGGCGCGGTGGTGGCCGCCGCCGCCAATTTGATGAACCTGTTCGACCTGCGTCCCGGACGGGCCATCAAGGTGGGGCTGCTGACCGGGACGCCGCTGGCGGCCGGGGGAGCGGGCCGGGCCGCCGTGGTGGCCGCCCCGCTGGGCGCCGCGATCGCGCTGCTGCCCGAGGACCTGGGAGAGCGGGCGATGCTGGGTGACGCCGGCGCCAACGCCCTCGGCGCCCTGCTGGGATTGGCCGCGACGCGGCTGGAGCGCGGGCCCCGCCTGGCGGTGCTGGCCGGCCTGGTCGCCTTGAACGTCGCCAGCGAGTTCGTCAGCTTCACCAAGGTCATCGCCGGCAACCCCGTCCTGAACCGCCTGGACATGCTGGGCCGCCGCCCGCCCGCCCCGCCCGCCGGGGCGGCGCCGGCAAGCGAGGCAGAAAAGGACATCGCCTAGGTGAACCCCCCGTCGAACCCCCTGCAGTGCGGAAGCTGACCCAAGGGCTGGCCGGGGCGGCCGTCCTGATCGGTGCGCTGACGGTGCTGGCCCGCCTGGCGGGCTTCGGCCGCACCGTGGTGTTCTCCCAGACCGTCACCGCCCAGTGCGTGGGCCAGGTCTACAACGCCGCCAACATGATCCCGACGATCGTGTTCGAGATCGTCGCGGGCGGGGCGCTGGCCGGCATGGTCGTGCCGGTGCTGGCCGGCCCGGCCGAGCGCGGCGAGCGCGACCACGTGCGGCGCACCGCGTCGGCCATGCTGACCTGGGTGGTGCTGGCGCTGACGCCGCTGTCGGTGCTGATCGCCGTGGCGGCCGGCCCGATCATGACGCTGCTCATCCCCGGTGAGGCGCACGGCTGCTCGGCCGCCGACGCGGTGGCCGTCGGCGCCGACATGCTGGTGGTGTTCGCCCCCCAGGTGGTGCTGTACGGCCTGGCCGTGGTGCTGTACGGGGTGCTGCAGGCGCACCGGCGCTTCACCGCCCCGGCGCTGGCCCCGCTGGTGTCCAGCCTGGTGGTCATGGTCGCCTACCTGGCGTTCGTCCCGCTGGGCGCGGGGCACCGCGACGACCTGGCCGGCCTGCCGGAAAGCGCCGAGCTGACCTTGTCGGTGGGCACCACGCTGGGCGTGCTGTCGCTGCCGCTGACCGCGGCGGTGGCCGCCCGGTCGCTGCGGCTGCGGCCCCGGCCGACGCTGCGTTTCCCGCCCGGCGTGGCCGCCCGGGTGCGGCATCTGGCGGCGGCGGGCCTGGCCACGGTGGTCGCCCAGCAGGTGGCCACCTTGGCGGTCATCGTGCTGAGCTGGCACGGCACGCCCGGCGCGCTGGCCGACTACAACTACGCTTGGGCGATCTACCTGCTGCCGTGGGCGGTGCTGGCGGTGCCCATCGCCACCAGCGCCTTCCCGACGCTGTCGGCGCGGGCGGGCGATGCGGACCGCTTCGACGCCATCGCCGCCGCCACCACCCGGGCGGTGCTGCTGGCCTCCGGGCTGGGCGCCGCGGTGGTCGCCGCCGTGGCGGTGCCCGCCGCCCACTTCCTCGACAGCGCCGAGGGAACGCACCCGCAGGTGCTGGCGCGGGGCGTGCTGGCGTTCGCGCCCGGGCTGATCGGCTATGGGCTGGTGGCGCACCTGGGGCGGGTGCTGTTCGCCTGCGGGCGGGGCCGGGCCGCGGCGACGGCCACGGTGGTCGGCTGGCTGGTCGTGCCGGTCGCCGACATCGCGCTGGTGGCGGCCGTCCCGCAGGAGTGGGTGGTGGCCGCGTTCGGGGCGGGCAACACGCTCGGGATGACGGTGGCGGGCGCGCTGCTGCTGGGCGCGCTGGTGCGGGTGCGCGGCCGGGCGGTGCTGAACGGGTTCGGCCGTGCGGTGCCGGCCGGGCTGCTGGGCGCCCTGGCGGGCGGCGCGGCCGGCTACGGCGCGGCCGCCGTGGTGGGAACCGGCGGCCGGCTGCTGAACGTGGGCGCGGCGGCGCTGGCCGCGGCGGTCGCCGGGGCGGTCTTCCTGGCGCTGGCCCTCATGGTCGACGGCCGTGACCTGCGGGCCGTCCTCAACCGGAAGGTGTGACGCGATGGACCTGGACGGCGTGAAGATCGCTCTCGTCCTGGCGAGCAGCGCCGGGGGAGTGGGCCGGCACGTCCGCTCGGTCGCCGAACGGCTGGTGCGGCGCGGGGCGCGGGTGGTGGTCTGCGGCCCCGCCGACACCGAGCGGCTGTTCGGCTTCACCGCCGGCGGGGCGCGCTTCGCCGCCGTCGAGATCGCCGACCGGCCCCGGCCGCCGGCCGACGCCCGGGCTATCGCCCGGCTGCGCGCTCTGCTGCGCGGCGCCGACCTGGCGCACGCGCACGGGCTGCGCGCCGGCGGGCTGACCGTGGCCGCCTGCGCCCGTCCGCTCGCCGGGCCGCTGCGCATCGGCAAGGGCGGCCCTGCCGTGGTGGTGACGCTGCACAACGCGCTGCTGGCGGGCGGGCTGGTCGGGGCGGCCTACCGGGTGCTGGAGCGGATCGTGGCGGTGGGCGCCGACCGGGTGCTGGCGGTCTCCCCGGACCTGGAGGAGCGGATGCGCGCCCTCGGCGCCCGCCGGGTCGGCCGCGCCCTGGTCCCCGCGCCCGCCGCCCCGCCGCCGGACCCGGCCGCCCGCCGGGCGGTCCGCGCCGAGCTGGGGGCCGACGGCCGGCCGTTGATCGTCACCGTGGGGCGGCTGGCCGAGCAGAAGGGGCTGTTGACGCTGCTGGAGGCGGCGGCCGGGTGGGCGCGCCGCACCCCGCCTCCGCTGGTGGCCGTCGCCGGGGACGGGCCGCTGCGGGATGAGCTGCAGGCCCGCATCGACGCTGCGGCCCTGCCGGTGCGGCTGCTGGGCCGCCGCTCGGACGTGCCGGATCTGCTGGCCGCCGCCGACGTGGCCGTGGTGCCCAGCCTGTGGGAGGGCCAGCCGCTGATCGTCCAGGAGATCCTGCGCGCCGGCCGTCCCCTGGTGGCCACCCGGGTCGGCGGGATCCCCCCGCTGCTGGGCACCGAGGAGGCCGGGGAGGTGGCGGGCCTGCTGGTGCCGCCCGGCGACGCCGCCGCCCTGGAGGGGGCGGTCTCCCGGATCCTGGACGATGCGGCGCTGGCCGACCGGCTCGCCGCGGCGGCGGCCCGCCGCGCCGCCGCGCTGCCCACCGAGGACGAGGCGGTCGACGCGCTCGTCCGCGTCTACCGCGACCTGCTGCGCTGATCGCCCCAGCGGGCGGATCCGGGCGCCGGCGGCCGTGCTCGGCGTGGGCGGTCATGACGTCTTGTGCCGCGCGTGCGCAATGGGCGCCGCAGAGCGCATGGCACGGACTTGTGCCGCAGGGTTTTCACCGGTTGTTTTCCCACGGCCGGTGCACCTTTCTCAACGCGCCGTCTCCGCGGATCGAGACGGGCATCGCAGCCGGGGACGATGCCGTGACTTGGAACGTGCCGGTACCGGACGCCATCGGGGCTCCCGTCCCCGGCGCCTGAGGCCGCGTGTGGAAAAGGCGCGGTGCGCCGGAACGGCGCGAGGAAGGTTGTGAAAGCGTCGCGTGTTTCGGCGCTGCGATTGTCACCGGGCACCGAATTCCCGGCGCGGGCAACGCGTGCGGTGACCGGCTCTGACCTGCGCGGTCGCCGTGAAACGGGGCGGGCGGTGCGGTCAATGGTGAGCGGATGCCAAATTTCGGCCGGTCACGGCGATGACGGCTGAGTAGCCGTCGCCGTGCGGTGGCGCAAGGCTGGCCCTCCAGGTACTGGAACGGGACTCGGGTTTGGGAGTAGGGTCTCCCCCAGGGAATCCGAATCCTGTTCTAGAATCTGCGTCGAGCAGGTGTGGGACCCGGGAAACCCCCACCGGTACGGAGCCACTAGCCACAGCAGAGAAGGTGACCAATGGCCATCGGGCTTACCGAAGAGCACGAGGCGCTAGCGGAGTCGGTGCGCGGATTCGCCGAGCGCAACATCTCCACGCAGGTCGTGCGGACGGCGCTGGATGCGGACACCGAGAGCCGGCCGGCGTTCTGGCCCGCGCTGGCCGAGCAGGGGCTGCTGGGCCTGCACCTGCCCGAAGAGCACGGCGGCCAGGGTTTCGGGCTGCTGGAGCTGGCGGTGACGCTGGAGGAGCTGGGCCGCGCCGCCGCCCCCGGGCCGTTCCTGCCCACCGTGCTGGCCAGCGCCGCCATCAACGCCTGCGGCAACGCCAAGGCCAAGGCCGAGCTGCTGCCCGCGCTGGCCGACGGGTCCAAGACCGGGGCGCTGGCGCTGACCGCCGAGCTGACCGGGCGGCGTGACGGCGACGCCCTGGTGATCAGCGGCGCCGCCGAGCCGGTGCTGGGCGCGGCGCTGGCCGATGTGATCGTCCTCCCGGTCGCCACCGACCAGGGCGAGGAGTGGGTCGCCCTGGACGCCGCCGACCTGACCGTCACCGCCGTGCCGAGCCTGGACAAGGTCCGGCGGGTGGCCAAGGTCGAGGCCGCCGAGCTGACCGTGGCGGCCGACCGCGTGCTGGACGGCCTCAAGGGCCGGGACGTGCAGAACCTGGCCGCCGTGCTGCTGGGCGCCGAGGCCGCCGGGGTGGCCTCCTGGTGCGTGACCACCGCCGCCGAGTACGCCAAGGTCCGTGAGCAGTTCGGCCGTCCCATCGGCCAGTTCCAGGGCGTCAAGCACAAGGCCGCCCGGATGCTCATCGCCCTGGAGCAGGCCCGCGCCGCGGTCTGGGACGCCGCCGTCGCCCTGGGCGACGAACCCGGCCCGCAGGTGGAGTTCGCCGCGGCGGTGGCCGGCACGATCGCCCCCGAGGCCGCCGTGCAGACCTCCCGCGACTGCATCCAGATCCTCGGCGGCATCGGCTTCACCTGGGAGCACGACGCCCACATCTACCTGCGCCGGGCGCTGACGCTGCGCGCCCTGCTCGGCCCGGCCAAGGACTGGGCCGCCACCGTCGCCACGCTGGCCCTGGACGGCCACCGCCGCCCGATCGAGCTGGAGCTGGGCGAGGACACCCAGCCGCTGCGCGAGCGCATCCGCGCCGAGGTCGCCGAGCTGGCCGCCATCACCGACCGCAAGGAACTGAACGCCAAGATGGGCGATGAGGGCTGGACGATGCCGCACTTCCCCAAGCCGTGGGGACGCGGCGCCGGCCCGGTGGAGCAGATCCTCATCGCCCAGGAGCTCAAGGCCGCCGGGGTCAAGCCGCCCAGCATGGTGATCGGCGCCTGGCTGGTGCCCTCGCTGGTGGCCTACGGCACCGAGGAGCAAAAGGAGCGCTTCCTGCGGCCCACGCTGCGCGGGGAGATGGTCTGGTGCCAGCTGTTCAGCGAGCCCGGCGCCGGCTCGGACCTGGCCTCGCTGTCGATGAAGGCCGAGCGGGTCGAAGGCGGCTGGAAGCTGACCGGCCAGAAGATCTGGACCTCCATGGCGCAGATGGCCGAGTGGGGCTTCTGCCTGGCCCGCACCGACCCCGAGGCCCCCAAGCACGAGGGCATCACCTACTTCCTGGTGGACATGAAGTCCCCGGGCGTGGAGGTGCGCCCGCTGCGCGAGCTGACCGGCGACGCCCTGTTCAACGAGGTGTTCCTGGACGGGGTGTTCGTCCCCGACGACTGCGTGGTCGGCAAGGTCAACGAGGGCTGGAAGGTCGCCCGCAACACCCTCAGCAACGAGCGGGTCACCCTGTCGACCGGCAGCGGCCTGGGCATGGGCATGGACGACCTGCTGAAGTTCTTCCAGGGCACCGAGCTGGACCCGGTGACCCGCGTGGAGGTCGGCAAGCTGGTCGCCCAGGGCCACTCCATCGACCTGCTGGCGCTGCGCACCACCCTCAAGCAGCTGAATGGGGTCGAGCCGGGCGCCGAGGCCAGCGTCCGCAAGCTGCTGGGCGTGCAGTTCAGCCAGGACGTGGCCGACTACTGCTGGGCCGCCCAGGGCGCGGCGGCCGCCACCGAGGTGCCGGCCGAGCGCAGCGGCATCGTCGGCCGGGCCATGCTGTTCAGCCGCGCCATGACCATCTACGGCGGCACCACCGAGGTGCAGCTCAACATCATCGCCGAGCGGCTGCTGGGTCTGCCGCGCGACCCGGAGCCCGGCAAGTGACCCTGCCGGAGTGAAGGCGCCACCGCGTCCCCCGCCGCGGCGGGGGACGCGGTCACCGGCCGTGAGAACACCACCGGAAAAGATGAGGCGCCGCATCGCGGCCCGGGCCGTCCGCGCCGGGAACGCCCCGGGAGCCGCTCGGGCCGATGGGCGCGCCATGGCAGAAGAACCTGTCCGTTGATGGGACCATTTGTCCGTCCCTTCCGGGTGTGAACCGTTGGTTAAACTGCCGCAATTTCCACGAGCTTTTCCGGAGGTCCACGTGCGAGGTCCATCCCGGCGACCCAGACCGATGCTGGTGACGGTGCTGACCGCGTCCGTGATCGCCCTCGCCGCATGCGGCGGAGGCGACGGGCACGGCGGCGGCTCCCCGGCCGCGGCGGGCGGCCACGGAGCACCCGGCGGGCAGCAGGCCGAGGGCGGCTCGTCCGCCACCGAGACCTCCGCTCCGCTGCCCAAGGTCCAGCCGTCCCAGGTCAAGGCGCTGGTGGGCACCTGGGTCAGCCGAGGGGGACCCGAGGGGCAGCCCAAGGACTACTTCGTGTTCAAGGCGGACGGCACGGCGACGTGGATGGCGCGGAAGCAGACCCTGTGGAGCGGGCAGGTGATCCCCGAGGGGAACCGCAAGTTCCGCTTCTCCTGGAACGGCGGTGACCCCAAGGACGCCTCGTACTGGGGCGTCACCCTCAACGCCGACGGCAAGTCACTGATCTTCAACGGCACCAACCAGACCTATACCAAGGTGACTTCGTGACCTCTTTGTTCTCCTCGCCCGAGGATGTCTCCCGGCGGCTGGCGGCCGTCGGCTACCTGGCCGACGAGGCCATCGCGACCACCGTGTTCCTGGCCGACCGGCTGGGCAAACCGCTGCTGGTCGAGGGCCCGGCCGGGGTCGGCAAGACCGAGCTGGCCAAGGCGGTCGCCGCCGCCACCGACGCCGAACTGGTCCGCCTGCAGTGCTATGAGGGCCTGGACGAGGCCCGCGCGCTGTATGAGTGGAACTACAAAAAGCAGCTGCTGCGCATCCAGGCCGCACCTTCCGACCAGGCCTGGGAGACCACCCACGACGACATCTTCACCGCCGAGTTCCTGCTGGAACGTCCCCTGCTGGCGGCCATCCGGCGCACCGGCCCCACCGTGCTGCTGATCGACGAGACCGACAAGGCCGACGTCGAGATGGAGGGGCTGCTGCTGGAGGTGCTGTCGGACTTCCAGGTCACCATCCCCGAGCTGGGCACCATCACCGCCACCCGCCGTCCGCTGGTGGTGCTGACCTCCAACGCCGCCCGCGAGCTGTCGGAGGCCCTCAAGCGCCGCTGCCTGTACCTGCACCTGGACTACCCGGCCCCGGAGCGGGAACGCGACATCGTGCTCGCCCAGGTGCCCGGCATCGAGGCGGAGCTGGCCGAGCAGCTGGTGCGCACCGTCGGCGCGCTGCGCGCCCTGGAGGTCAAGAAGGCCCCCTCCATCGCCGAGACCGTGGACTGGGCCCGCACCCTGCTGGCGCTGGGCCTGGACGAGCTGAACGAGGAGGCCGTCTCCCGCACCCTGGGCGTCGTCCTCAAGCACGTCACCGACCAGCAGCGGGCCGTCCGGGAGCTGAAGCTGCCGGTCGACGGCCGCTGAGGGCGGGAGAGCCCCGGCCATGGCTTCGCTCGTCGACCGCCACACCGGCTTCGTGGCCGCGCTGCGGGAGGCCGGGCTGCCGGTGTCGGTCTCCGAAGGGCTGGACGCCGTGCGCGCCCTGACGGTGATCGATCTGATCGACCGGGAGGCGCTGCGCGCCGCCTACGCCGCCACGCTGGTCAAACGCCCGGCCCACCGCAAGACCTTCGACACGCTGTTCGACCTGTGGTTTCCCGCCGCGCTCGGCGACGGGGTCGCCGCCGCCCGGCGGCCCGCCCCTGCCGCCGAGGCCGGCGCGGACCGTGCCGCGCCGCTGCCGCCGCCGCTGGACCCGGAGGTGCAGCGCTACCGGCAGGAGCTGTTCGAGCTGCTGCTGAACGGCGACGATGTGTCCCTGGCCCAGTTCGCCCGCGCCGCCGTGGCCCGCTTCGGCCGCTCCCCGGGCCAGCAGTCGTGGTTCTCCTCCGGGGTGCTGCGCGCACTGTCCCCGCAGACGCTGATGGCCGGGCTGCTGAACGCCGTGCTGGCCGGGCGGGAGCGCGGCGGCATGGCCGAGCAGGTCGCCCGGCAGACCTTCCGCGAGCGGATCGGCCGTTTCGAATCCCTGGTGGCCACCGAGGTGCGGCGCCGCATCGCCGAGGACGGCGGCGTCGAACGCGCCGCCCGCATGGCCGTGCGCCCCCCGCTGGAGCAGCTGGACTTCAACCGCGCCACCCGCGCCGACCTGGCCGCGCTGCGCCGCCAGGTCTACCCGCTGGCCCGCCGGCTGGCCACCCGGCTGGCCCAGCGGCAGCGTCTGGCCGACCGCGGCCGGCTGGACTTCCGCCGCACCGTGCGGGCCTCGCTGTCCACCGGGGGAGTGCCGCTGACCACCCATCACCGGCCCCGCCGCCCGCACCGGCCGGAACTGGTCATCTTGTGCGACGCCAGCGACTCGGTCGCCGCCTTCGCCCACTTCACCCTGCTGCTGACCTTCGCGCTGCGCGAGCAGTTCACCAAGGTCCGCGCCTTTGCGTTCATCGACACCACCGACGAGATCACCCGCTTCTTCACTCCCGGAGCGGACGTGGTGGACGCGATGACCGCCATGGTCAAAGAGGCCGACCTGGTGTGGATCACCGGGCGCAGCAATTACGGCAACGCCATCAAGGTCTTCGCCGAAAAATACGGCGACGCCATCACTCCGCGCACCTCGTTGCTCATCCTCGGCGACGCCCGCTCCAACTACGGCCCGCTGTCGCTGCCGATCCTGCGCCGCCTGGTCGACCAGGCCCGCAACGCCTACTGGCTCAACCCCGAACCCCGCCGCAACTGGGACACCGGGGATTCGGCCGCCTCCGCCTACGGCGAGATCGTCCCGATGCACGAGTGCCGCAACCTCACCCAGCTCGCCCAGTTCATCGAGGAGCTCGCCGGCTAGGGCGGCGGGCCGTCAGGTTCCCAGGGAGCGGGCGATGAGGTCGGCGACGGCGTCGGGGTCGATGTGCTCGCCGGTGAGCTGGGAGAGATTCTCCTGGTAGAGCAGGACGGCGGTGAAGGTGGCGGCGGCGACCTCCAGGCGGGCGGCGTCGCCGCGGGCGCCGGGCAGCGCCATCTCCAGGGCCAGGCGGGCGCGGCGCAGCACCTCCCGGTTGAGGCTGCGCAGCCGCTCGCGCACCGAGCGGTGGGTGTCGGCCTCGCGGAACAGGATGCGGCGCATGGCGGGGGAGGCGCGCAGCGGCAGGCGGCGGGCCAGGCGGGACAGGGTGCCGGCCGGGTCGCCCGGGGTGGCCTCCACCGGCTCCTCCGGCAGCGTCTCGATGAAGGTGCGCTCTTCGACCAGGGCGATCAGCAGGTCGATCTTCTGCGGAAAGTAGTGGAACACCAGGCCCTTGGGCACCTTGGCGCGGCGGGCCACCTTGGCGGTGGAGGTGGCCTCATAGCCGTCGGCGGCGAACAGCTCCTCGGCGGCGTCCAGGATCCTGGTCCGGGCGTCGCCCCCGGCACGCCCGCGTCGTCTCATCGCCCCTCCAGGTGGACGTCCCGGCCGCCGCCCGCCGCGCGCGTGGCCCCGGTGCGCCGGGGCGCACGGGGCCACGCGGGGCCGGAAGCCGGGATCGCCTTGTGATCGAACCGCTCAGGCGACCGCCTGATCGGCGCGCCGGCCGGGAGCGTTCCCGGACGGGCCGTCTCAGGCGGCGACCCGCTCGCCGGTCTGCGCCGATGTGGTCTGCGTCGCCGTCCACAGGCCGACGATAGCGGCCACGCCTCCGGCGATCCATGCCGTCCAGGCGGCGGCCGCCTCACCGGTGAAGCCGAACGCCCAGGGCGAGATGAAGATCAGCACGGCGAAGGCCGTGGTCGTCCAGGCCGACGGGCCCGCCGCGCCCAGCAGCGCGTACAGGCCGGCCAGCGCCAGCAGCGCGCCCAGCACCATCAGCGGCTGCTTGCCGGCGTCGTCGGCCCACAGCTCCGGGGCCAGGACCGCCGCAAGTCCCGCCACGAACGCCACCGCGTCCTGCCACGCGAACTTGCCCATGGGACACCTCCAGTGGATCACCTGGGACTACTTTGTCCTGGTTTGAGAAGTTCCTGATTGACCGGACGGTCAACCTCACCGAAGGTGGACAGTGGGCTTACCTTTCCTTGCCCTCGCCCCGGGTGATCCGCTAAAAGATCTTGGTTTGCGGGATCGCGGCGCAACCGGCTCCCCGTCGTGACGCTCGGCGTCCACGGCGGCGCGCATCGTGAAAACCCGCCCGGGGAGAAGACCGCCCGAGCGGGAAGGGACGTCCCGGCGCCTTTTGGGACGGGCTACCCTCCACCGATATGGACGACAAGGGGCCGAAGCCGATCCTGCCGCGACCGTTGCGCACCCTCCTCGGCCCCTTGGCGAGGCTGATCGACGGACCCCCCGACGCGACCCCCGCGCAGATCGCCGCCCGCGCCCACGTGCTGGTGACGGTCTCCGCCGCGGTGGCCAACCTCGGCGGCGCCCTGGTGGTGCTGCTGCTGGCCACCCTCGTGGTGCCCGTCCCCGAGACCGGCTCGGAGCGGCTGCGGCTGGTCAACGTGGCGGTCTTCACCGCCTACGTGGTCGCCGCGGTGCCCACCGGGCTGCTGCTGGGGGAGCGGTTCTTCCGGCAGGTGCGCCGCCTGATGGAGCAGGACCGCACCCTGGACAAGCGGGAGCGCTTCCTGCTGCTGTACGGGCCGCTGCGGCTGATGACGGTGCACCTGACGCTGTGGGCCATCGGCACGGTCGGCTGGGCGGCCATCAACCTTCCCTTCGCGCCGCCGCTGGCGCTGAAGTTCGGCGTCGCCGGCACCCTGGGCGGCCTGGCCACCTGCACCATCGTCTACCTGATGACCGAGCGGATCCTGCGCCGGGCGGTCACCACCGCGCTGCGGGCCGGCGTGCCGCGCGCCACCGGGCTGCCCGGCGTGGTGGCCCGCTCGATGCTGGCCTGGTCGCTGGGCACCGCCGTGCCGCTGCTCGGCCTGCTCGCCATGGCCGTCGGGGTGTTCTTCATGCCCGACCCGCACGTGGAGGACTTCGCCATCGGGGCGCTGGTGCTGGGCTGCACCGCGCTGGCCCTCGGATTCAGCGTCACCTACATCGCCGCCCGCGCCATCGCCGACCCCATCGAGTCGGTCCGCCTGGCCATGGCCCGGGTCGAACGCGGCGACCTGAACGCCGAGGTCGCCGTCTACGACGGCAGCGAGGTCGGGCTGCTGCAGGCCGGGTTCAACCACATGGTGGCCGGGCTGCGCGAGCGCGAGCGGCTGCAGGACCTGTTCGGCCGCCAGGTCGGCGAGGACGTGGCCAAGGTCGCCCTGGAGCGCGGGGTGGACCTGGGCGGCGAGATCCGCCAGGTCGCGGTGATCTTCGTGGACATCATCGGCTCCACCCGCCTGGCCGCCGACCGCCCGCCGACCGAGGTGGTCGCGCTGCTCAACCGTTTCTTCGCCGTGGTGGTCGAGGTGGTCGGCGAGCACGGCGGCTGGATCAACAAGTTCGAAGGGGATGCCGCGCTGGCGGTCTTCGGCGCCCCCCAGGACCTGCCGGACGCCCCCACCCGGGCGCTGCGGGCCGCCCGCGAGCTGGCCGTCCGGCTGCGCGAGCAGGTCCCCGAGCTGGCCGCGGCGGTGGGCGTGTCCGCCGGCGAGGCGGTGGCCGGGCACATCGGCGCCGAGGAGCGCTTTGAGTACACCGTCATCGGCGACCCGGTCAACGAGGCGGCCCGGCTCACCGACCTGGCCAAGACCACCCCGCAGCGGGTGCTGGCCGCCGGAACGGCGCTGGCCGGTGCCGACGCCGAGGAGGCCGCCTGCTGGACGCTGGGCGAGGAGGTCACCTTGCGCGGCCGCACCCGCGGCACCCGCCTGGCCGCCCCCCGCACCCCCGACGCGGCGCCCTCTGACCGCAGCGCGGCCGGCACGGCGTGAGCGGCGTGCCGGCCGCCGCGGGGAAGCCGGAGAGAGCCGGCGCGGAGGACCTCCCGCCTCGAAGAGCGCGCCGAAAACCGCCGGAACCCCCCGAAGACGGACCGGCCTCGGCACGATGAGGAGGAAGCACGCCGGCGATCGACCTGGGAGACCACCGATGACCGACCACGACCTGCCGACCGGCTTTCCACCCGGCTTCCTGTGGGGCGCGGCGACCTCCGCCTACCAGATCGAAGGCGGCGTCGACGCCGACGGGCGCGTCCCGTCCATCTGGGACACCTACAGCCACACCCCCGGCCGGGTGCGGGACGGGGACACCGGCGACGTGGCCTGCGACCACTACCACCGGTGGGCCGAGGACGTCGCCATCATGGCCGAGCTCGGGCTGAACGCCTACCGCTTCTCCATCGCCTGGCCGCGGATCATGCCCGGCGGCCGGTTCAACCCCAAGGGCGCCGACTTCTACTCCCGGCTGGTGGACGCCCTGCTGGAACGCGGCATCGCCCCCGTGGCCACCCTCTACCACTGGGACCTGCCCCAGGAACTGGAGGACGCCGGCGGCTGGCCCGCCCGGCAGACCGCCTTCCGTTTCGCCGAGTACGCCGAGGCGATCGGGCGCGTCCTCGGCGACCGCGTGCACATCTGGACGACCCTCAACGAACCGTGGTGCTCGGCCTTCCTGGGATACTGCTCGGGCTCACACGCCCCCGGCCGCACCGACCCGGCCGCCGCCCTCGCCGCCGCCCACCACCTCAACCTCGCCCACGGCCTGGCCGTGCGGGCGCTGCGCCGGGCGGCGCCCGGGGCCCGCTGCTCGGTCACCTTGAATCTGCACCATGCGCGCGGGGCGTCCGCCGCGGACGCCGACGCGGTCCGCAGGGTGGACGCCGTCGCCAACCGGATCTTCCTCGGCCCCATGCTGACCGGCCGCTACCCGGCCGACCTGATCGACGACACCGCCTCCATCACCGACTGGGCGTTCGTGCACCCCGGCGACGAGCAGACCATCGCCGCGCCGCTGGATGTGCTGGGCGTCAACTACTACGCGCCCGTCCTGGTCCGCCGCTGGGACGGCAGCGCCCCCCGCCAGAGCGCCGACGGGCACCGGCCCGGCTCCCGTAGCGCCTTCCCCGGCTGCGAGGAAGTGGAGTTCCTGCCCATGCCGGGCCCCCGCACCGCCATGGGCTGGCCGATCGACCCGGCCGGGCTGACCGAGCTGCTGATGCGGCTGCACCGCGACCATCCCGGCGTCCCGCTGATGATCACCGAGAACGGCGCCGCCTTCGAGGAGGAGGCGGACGCCGACGGCCGCGTCCACGACGCACGCCGCATCGGCTACCTGCGCGACCACCTGGCCGCCGCCAAGGCGGCCATGGACGCCGGAGCCGACCTGCGCGGCTACTTCGTCTGGTCGCTGATGGACAACTTCGAGTGGGCCCGCGGCTACTCCAAGCGCTTTGGGATCGTCCGCGTCGACTACCGCACCCAGCGCCGCACCTGGAAGGACAGCGCCCACTGGTACCGGAGGGTCATCGCCGCCAACGCCCGGTCTCACCAAGCGCCCCGCCCGTGAAGCGCAAAAGGCCTCCCCGCTGTTTGAAGGCGGGGCGGCCTTTTGCAGGAATGCGCAGGTCAGGCGCGCCAAGAACGCACCAGTTCCTCCAGCGTGGCCGCGTCGAACTCGATGCCCCGCGAGGTCAGCTCCTGGCGGACCATCTCGCCATCGCCCTTGTACTTGGCCAGCAGGCGGTACACCGCGTACGGGAACCAGTGGTTGTCGCGGATGCGCCGGATGTCGGCCTCATCGGCGTGGTACCCCTCGGCGCGCACCGCCTGCAGCGCGGCGGTCAGGTCGCCGTCGTGCTTCTCCAGGGCGTCCATCGCGACGTTGCGCAGGCCCTCGGGGTTGGTGACCGTCGGCACGTCGGGCTGGGGGGCCAGCACCGGCTGCTCCAGGGCGTTGGTGTCCAGCGTGCCGTGGCCGTTGACGCTGGCGCGGGCGGCGGCGCCGACGGCGGCCAGTTCCGGAGCGGGCTCGGGAGCGGGTTCGGGAGCGGCGTGCTTGGGACGGGAACGGCGCGGGGCCGCAGGGGCCGGCTGCGGCTCGGCCTGCGCGGTGGCCTGCGCGGTGCGGGTGGCGGCCGGAGCCTGCTCACCCTGGTTGTTCTTGCCGGTCTGCGAAGCGCGGGCGCTGCCGGACTCCAGGGCCTTGTCCACGCGGACCGCGCCGATCTGGGGCATGGGCCCGGTGACGCGCATCGGCATCAGGGTGATCTGCTGCAGCGTCACCGGGGAGGCGATGGCGCGCGGCTGGCCGCCGTCGGGCGGCGACAGCTTGCGGGCCGTCTCCTCGTTGGTGCGCTGGGAGACGTACCTGTGCAGCGTCCGCAGCAGCACGAACAAGCCCAGCATGGACACGATCGGCGGCACCGCCGCGGTGGCCTGGTAGGAGAACTTCGCGGTGCCCACGTGGCCCACGTTGAAGATGAGGCTGGCGGTCCATCCGGCCATCGCGATGGTCAGCGGCAGGCAGAAGTCCAGCCAGCTGAGCATGTTGCGGCGGTGGACCACGTAGGCGTCGATGGCCAGCAGGAACAGGCCCAGCTCGCCGACGATGATGAACAGGTCGACCAGCAGCGGGAAGGACTGGGCCTTCCAGCCGCTGAGCCCGTGATCCAGTGCCCAGTGGTAGAGACCGGCGTAAGACTGGGCGAAGCCGCTCGCCGTGGCGGTCAGGACCGCAGCGGCCATGACGGCCACGGCTGCCCAACGGGTGATGGCCTGTGCGCGAGTGGCGGCGGACATGTGGCGTGCGCTCCCAAGGTCGTGATCCAGGCAAGAAGGTGTGATCTGTTGGAGACTACCGTTGTCGGTGTGGCGTGTGGGACTTTCCTTGTTACGTTCTCCGCACAGTTCACAGAAGGTTGCCCGATTTGGGAGTTTTGTCGTTTTATTTCGCGTCCTGCTATTCCAGTGCCAGCGTCGCGCCGTCGAGCGTGGTGTAAAGCGGCGACTTGGTGAAGCCGGGCCCGGTCTCCTCCCCGATGTAGACGTCGGCGTGGTGCGCCCCGCCGTATCCGGGAGCGAACACGTCCACCACCGTCCACCGCGCCGCCCGGAACCGGGCGCAGACCTCGGGCGGTACGGGACGGCCCGCCCGGCCCCGGCCGCAGGCGGTGATGACGAAACGCGACCCGCGCCTCAGCACCGACCGGTCGGCGGCGGCGGTGACCCAGGGACGCAGCGGCCGGCCGGTGGCGTCCTTGGCGGCCTCATCCAGCCAGAACTGGCCGACCCGCCGTGACCAGGCCAGATAGCGGCCCTTGTGCGGGCCGCTGGTGATCCGGCCGGCCCCTTCGGTCCGCACCGCCTCGATGAAGCTCTCCGGGTAGGAGCCCAGATCGGCCTTGGGACGGCCGCATCCGTAGACCGGGCATCCCCGCACCCGCTTGCGCGGGCCGCTGTGGAAGGACTCGACCGGCGTGTAGTAGACGGTGATCCGCCAGCCCGCCGACAGCTTCGTGGGCGTGACCGTCACCGCGGCACGGGCACGGGGCGGGTCGGCCGCGGGCGGCGCGGCGGGCGGGGCCGCCGCGGTGGGCGGCGCCACCGGGAACGCCGGGGACACCTGCGAGGCGGCCGTCCCGCACCCCGCCGAACCCGCGCACAGCACGGCCATCACGGCACCGGCCCACCGGCTCCGGCGCATCCGGTCTCCTCCCCAAGGCGCCGTCGGCGGCGTCCGCTCCGGACGCCCGGACCAGGATGCCCTCTCGTGCCCGCCCCGGTCACGCCTTCGGCGCGGCGGAGGCGGGTTCGGGCACCGGTTCCAGCCGGACCGCCAGCCCGTTGAGGTGGGCCATTCCCGCCAGCGGCTCCAGGTCGCCGGGGTCGGCGGAGGCCAGGGCGTTGACGTTGGCGCCCCCGGCGGCGTTGGCCACCCGCCAGCCGCCCCGGTGCCCCCAGCCGTGCGGGACGGCCACCACGCCCTCGGTCATCTCGTCGGTGATCTCCACCGGCAGCTCCACCGACCCGTGCGCGGAGACGACCCGGCAGAGCGCACCGTCCCGCAGGCCGCAGGCGGCGGCGTCCTTGGGGTTGACGCGGACCCGATGGGTCCGCTTGCCGCGCATCAGGGACGGGGCGTTGTGCATCCAGGAGTTGTGCGAGCGCAGCTCGCGCAGCCCGATCAGCCGCAGCGGCAGCTCCGGCGGCGGCTCCGGTGCCCGCTGCAGGCGCCGGAACTCCCCGATGATCTCCGGGGGCGCCAGATGCACCCGCTTGTCGCGGTGGACGATCCGGCGGCGCAGCGTGCCGGCCTCGTGGTGGTCGGCCAGCACCAGGCCGTGCGGGAAGCGGCGCAGCCTGCGCAGGCTCAGCCCGTCGCGGCGCAGCCCGAACAGATCCCCGCGCCGGCCGGTGCGCAGCAGCAGGTCGGCCAGCATCCGGGGGGTGGGCCGCACGCCCAGCCGGTGCGCCAGCCGCTGCAGGGGGAGGGCGCCCAGCCCCAGCCCCATGCGGCGGGCCAGATCCTCGATGATCTCCCACTCCTGCCGGGCCTGGCCGCGCGGCGCCACCACCGGCTCGGTCCAGGTGATGTAGGGCACCAGGTAGTTCTGCAGGAACGGCAGCGGCAGGTCCTCGCGCTCCAGGAACGTGGTGGCCGGCAGCACGTAGTGGGCCTTGGCGGCGGTCTCGCTGAGGTAGAAGTCGATGCACACCAGCAGCTCCAGCCGCTCGAAGGCGGCCGCCAGGCGCTCGCCGCCGGGCACGCTCAGCAGCGGGTTGCCGCCGGAGACCAGCAGCGCGCGCAGCCGCCCGGGGCCGGGTGTGGTGATCTCCTCGGCCATCACTCCCGCCGGGGCGGTGCCCAGCACATCGGGGTAGCCGCCGACGCGGGAGAAGGTCTTGCCGTAGGTGCCCTTGCCCGACAGGCGCAGCAGCTCGTCCACATGCAGCGGGGAGCGGCCGAAGATGGCGCCGCCCTCGCGGTCGAGGTTGCCGGTGACCAGGCACAGTGCGTCGATGAGGAACGCGGTGAGGGTGCCGAAGCGGCCCAGGCAGGTGCCGATCCGCCCATAGACCGCGGCGCGCTCGGCGGCGGCCAGGTCACGGGCCAGCTCCCGCACCGCGGCGGCGGGCACGCCGCTGCGGCGCTCGGTGCGCTCGGGCGGGAAGGCGGCGACCAGCCGGCGCAGCGTCTGCGCGCCGCGGGCCTGGCGGGCGATGGCCGCCTCGTCGGCCAGGCCCTCGGCGAAGATCACCTGCAGCAGGGACAGCAGCAGCCACACGTCCCCCTCGGGCAGGATCGGCAGGTGCTCGTGAAGGCGGGCGGTCTCGGTGCGGCGCGGGTCCACCACGATCACCCGGCCGCCGCGCCGCTCGATGGCGGCCAGCTCGTCCTTGATGCGCGGGGCGGTGATCAGGCTGCCGTGCGAGACCAGCGGGTTGGCCCCCAGCATCAGCAGCAGGTCGGTGCGTCGCAGGTCGGGGATGGGCACCAGGACCGGCGAGCCGTACAGCAGCGCGCTGGCGGCGAAGCGGTTGTTGGTGTCCTGGGAGCCGGCCGAGTACAGGTGCGGCGAGCCCAGCGCCGCCATGAACTGGGCGATCCACAGCGGGTGGCTGTAGGAGAAGGCGGCGGGGTTGCCGAAGTACCAGCCGATGGAGTCCCCGCCGTGTTCGGCGCGCAGCCGGCTCAGCCGGCCGGCGATGTCCTCCAGCGCCTCGTCCCAGCTCACCTGCTCGAACTCCCCGTCGGGGCGGCGGCGCAGGGGGTGGAGCACGCGGTCGGGGTCGTTTTGCACCTCCGCCATGGCGATGCCCTTGGGGCAGGCGAAGCCCTTGGAGAGGGGGTGGTCGCGGTCGGGGCGCAGCTGCGTCACCGTGCCGTCCTCGACGGTGGCCACCAGTCCGCACAGCGGCTCGCAGATCCGGCAGTAAGTAATTACTTGCGAGGTGCCCATGGTGGAATTGTTCCCCCCTCCCGGGGCGCTGTCCAGGCTTCCCCGCCCGCGCTCACTCCGGCCCGCCGAAGCGGAACGCCGTCAGCCGGTCGGCGGAGGGACGGTCCAGCACGGTCACGGTGCGGGCGGGCGGCAGCGTCCCCCGCCGGGCCCGGGCCACCAGGCGCCGCCAGCGGCGGCAGTGCCGGGCGAAGACGGCGGGGGTCAGCATCCGCCCGCGGGCCACCTGCCCGGCGCGCGCCACCTCCGGGGGCACGTCCAGCAGCACCAGATGCAGACTCGCCCCGCGGCGGCGGGCCAGCCAGGCGAGCCCGTGCAGCAGGTGCGGCCAGGTCCCCCGGGTGTGGGCGACCACCGCGCGCCCGGCCGTCAGCGCCCGCGCGATGCGCCACACGTGAGTGGTGTAGACGAACGGGATCTGAGCGCGCGGCGGCAGCGCCCACAGCCGCCGCGCCCACCAGTTGCGCGCCTGCCGGGAGTCGATCACACAGACCCCGCCTGAGACCACCGGGTGCGTCTCGTCCCCGCGCAGCCCGTACAGGCGCGCCAGCAGCGTGCTCTTGCCCGCCCCGGGCAGCCCGGCCACCAGCACCAGCGCCCGGGCCGGGAAGCCCAGCACGATGGGCGCGGCATCGGGCGCCGCGCCCGCGTCACCGGCCGGTGCGGTGGGCGCGGCGGCGGGGACCGGGAACCTCGTCGCGCTCGCGAATGGGCCGATCTCCTGTCCACAGGGGGCGGGATCATCCACGATATGCGCCGGGCCTCCCGGTCGTCCCTCCCCGGCCGGGACCGGCCGCCCGCCGGGGAAGGGGAGTCACCAGCCGCGCTCGCGCCACTCCGGCAGGTGCGGGCGCTCGGCGCCCAGCGTGGAGTCCTTGCCGTGGCCGGGGTAGAACCAGGTGGCGTCCGGCAGCCGGTCGAAGATCCGCTCCTGGACGTCGGTCAGCAGCTGGTTGAACAGCTCCGGATCGCCCCAGGTGTTGCCGACCCCGCCGGGGAAGAGGCTGTCGCCGGTGAACAGGTGGGGGGAGCCGGCCAGCTCGCCGCCGGCGTCGTACAGCAGCGCGATCGAGCCGGGGGTGTGCCCGCGCAGGTGGATGACCTCCAGCTCGGCCTTCCCCACCCGCACCCGGTCGCCGTGCTCGACCGGCTCGGTCACCGGCTCCGGCAGCTCGCCGGCGTCGATGGGGTGCGCCGTCACCGCCGCCCCGGTGGCGCGCACCACCTCGCTGAGCGCCTGCCAGTGGTCCTGATGGCGGTGGGTGGTGACGACGCGGGTCAGCGGCCCCTCGCCGATCAGCTCCAGCAGCCGCTGCGCCTCGGCGGCCGCGTCCACCAGCAGCTGCTCGCCGGTGGCGGTGCAGCGCAGCAGATAGGCGTTGTTGTCGAAGGGGCCGACCGCCACCTTGGTGATCGTGAGGCCGGGCAGCTCCCGCACGTCGGGCGGTCCCCCGACCTGGACATCTCCGGTGTAGGCCATAGGGCAATCCATATCTCATCACCGGCCCGCCGATCGAGCCCGCCCCCGCCCGTGCCCCCGATCACATTCGTCCGGTTTGCGGCACCGGTCACCAAATCCGCCCGGGCGGCGCTGTTTTCTGGACGGTGGAGGTGAGGCGGTGCTGGCCAGACGGGGGACCGTGACGGAGGGGGAGGCGCGGCAGGCGCTTGCCGAGCTGCTGAGGGCGATCGGGCGGGACGTGGCGGCGACGGGGGCGATCTTGACGCTGGTGCTGGCCGGTCTGCTGGTCCGGCTGCCGGCCGGGCCCGCGCTCGACCCGCTGGGGCTGCCGATCCTGCTCGCCGAGGTCGGGGCGTTCCTGATCTCGGCCGGGTACGCGGTGCGCACCCGGGTGGTCATCCGGCGGGCGCTGGAACGGCTCCGGGAACGGAGTGGCGCCCCGCTGCACCCCGGGGTGCCCTGGGAGCCGCTCGGCTCATCCGCCGCGCTGGATGAGCGGGAGCTGCGCCGGGAGCTGCGGCATCTGGTGAGCACCGCCTGCCGGTGCCACGACCTGTCCCTGAACGCCCTGGTCTGGGCCTTGATCACCGGCCTGCTGGCGGTGCTGTGGCACGTGATGTGACCGGTGGAACGTGAGGGAAAGCCTCATCTCGGTGGCAGGAGATCTTCGAACACGTGTACGGTTCATAGCGTCCGAGCCGGGTGCCCGTCATGACGGACCGTTCCGTCGGCGCCCGCGGTTAGCCTGATGCCGACTTGTCTGAGACCGGCTCGTCATGAGACCAGCGCGTCTCACCGAGCGGGCCCCAAGGGAGCCGAGTACCGTCGTGCATGACCGTCTCATCGTGCGCGGAGCGCGCGAGCACAACCTCAAGGACGTCTCGCTGGAGTTGCCGCGGGACTCCCTGATCGTGTTCACCGGGCTGTCGGGGTCCGGCAAGTCCAGCCTGGCCTTCGACACCATCTTCGCCGAGGGGCAGCGCCGCTACGTGGAGTCGCTGTCGGCCTACGCCCGCCAGTTCCTGGGCCAGATGGACAAGCCCGACGTCGACTTCATCGAGGGCCTGTCGCCGGCGGTGTCCATCGACCAGAAGTCCACCTCCAAAAACCCCCGCTCCACCGTCGGCACCATCACCGAGGTCTACGACTACCTGCGGCTGCTGTACGCCCGCATCGGCCGCCCCCACTGTCCCGAGTGCGGCCGCCCCATCAGCCGGCAGACCCCCCAGCAGATCGTCGACCGGGTGCTGGAACTGGAGCCGGGCACCCGCTTCCAGGTGCTGGCGCCGGTCATCCGCGGACGCAAGGGCGAGTACGCCGAGCTGTTCCGCGAGCTGCAGTCCAAGGGCTACTCACGGGCCCTGGTGGACGGCGTCATGGTCCGCCTGGACGACCCGCCCAAGCTCAAAAAGCAGGAAAAACACGACATCGCGGTGGTGGTGGACCGGCTGACGGTCAAGGACTCGGCCCGCCGGCGCCTGGCCGACTCGGTGGAGACCGCCCTGGGTCTGGCCGGCGGCACCATCGTGCTGGACTTCGTCGACCTGCCCGAGGACGACGAGCGCCGCACCCGGATGTTCTCCGAGCACCTGTACTGCCCCTACGACGACCTGTCGTTCGAGGAGCTGGAGCCGCGCTCGTTCTCCTTCAACTCCCCCTACGGGGCCTGCCCGGAGTGCACCGGGCTGGGCACCCGCATGGAGGTCGATCCGGAACTGGTCGTCCCCGACCCGGAGAAGACCCTCGCCGAGGGCGCCATCCAGCCGTGGTCCAACGGCCATGTCAGCGAGTACTTCCTGCGGCTGCTGTCGGCTCTCGGCGACGCCATGGGCTTCACCCTGGACACCCCCTGGGAGAAGCTGCCCGCCAAGGTCCGCAGGGCCATTCTCAAGGGGTACGACACCCAGGTCCACGTCAGCTACAAGAACCGCTACGGCCGCACCCGCTCCTACTACACCACCTACGAAGGCGTCATCCCCTACATCCACCGGCGGCACGCCGAGTCCGAAAGCGACGCCACGCGCGAGCGGTTCGAAGGCTACATGCGGCAGGTGCCCTGCCCGGCCTGCGACGGCGCGCGCCTGAAGCCCTCCGTCCTGGCGGTCACCGTGGGCGGCAAGTCGATCGCCGAGGTCGCCGCCATGCCCATCAGCGAGTGCGCCGAGTTCCTGCGGACGCTGGAGCTGGACGACCGCGAGGCGCACATCGCCGCCCGGGTGCTCAAAGAGGTCAACGCCCGGCTGGGCTTCCTGCTGGACGTCGGGCTGGACTACCTGACGCTGGACCGCCCGGCGGCCACGCTGGCCGGCGGCGAGGCCCAGCGCATCCGGCTGGCCACCCAGATCGGCTCCGGCCTGGTCGGCGTGCTGTACGTGCTGGACGAGCCGTCCATCGGGCTGCACCAGCGCGACAACCACCGGCTGCTGGAGACGCTGCTGCGGCTGCGCGACATGGGCAACACCTTGATCGTCGTCGAGCACGACGAGGACACCATCGCCGCCGCCGACTGGGTGGTGGACATCGGCCCCGGCGCCGGCGAGCACGGCGGCCAGATCGTGGTCTCCGGCCCGGTGGAGGAGCTGAAGGCCTCCCCCAAGTCGATCACCGGCGCCTACCTGTCGGGCCGCCGCCGCATCGAGGTGCCCCAGGTGCGCCGTCCCCGCACCAAGGGCCGCGAGATCGTGGTCAGGGGCGCCCAGCAGAACAACCTCAAGAACATCGACGTGACGTTCCCGCTGGGGGTCTTCACCGCCGTCACCGGCGTGTCCGGCTCCGGCAAGTCCACCCTGGTCAACGACATCCTCTACAACGCGCTGGCCAAGGAGCTGCACGGCGCCCGCACCGTCCCCGGCAAGCACCGGCGCATCACCGGCCTGGAGCACGTCGACAAGGTGGTGCACGTCGACCAGTCCCCGATCGGCCGCACCCCCCGCTCCAACCCGGCCACCTACACCGGGGTGTTCGACCACATCCGCAAGCTGTTCGCGGCCACCCCCGAGGCCAAGGTGCGCGGCTACCAGCCGGGCCGGTTCTCCTTCAACGTCAAGGGCGGGCGCTGCGAGAACTGCGCCGGCGACGGCACCATCAAGATCGAGATGAACTTCCTGCCGGACGTCTACGTCCCGTGCGAGGTCTGCCACGGCGCCCGCTACAACCGCGAGACGCTGGAGGTCCGCTACAAGGGCAAGACCATCGCCGAGGTGCTGGACATGCCGATCGAGGAGGCCACCCGCTTCTTCGAGCCGATCAGCGCCATCCACCGGCACCTGTCCACCCTCAACGACGTCGGGCTGGGGTACGTGCGGCTGGGCCAGCCCGCCCCCACCCTCTCCGGCGGCGAGGCCCAGCGCGTCAAGCTCGCCGCCGAGCTGCAGCGCCGCTCTACCGGCCGCACCATCTACGTGCTGGACGAGCCCACCACCGGGCTGCACTTCGAAGACATCCGCAAGCTGCTGGGCGTGCTCAACGGCCTGGTCGACAAGGGCAACACCGTGGTGGTCATCGAGCACAACCTGGATGTGATCAAGACCGCCGACTGGATCATCGACATGGGCCCCGAGGGCGGCTCGCGCGGCGGCACCGTGGTCGCCGCCGGCACCCCCGAGGAGGTCGCCCGGGTCGAGGCCAGCCACACCGGCCGTTTCCTGGCCAAGCTGCTGGATCGGTGATCTGCGCGTCCCGCCTCACGACGGCACCGCGCGCCGGTTTTGCTCCGGCGGGGTGGCGGCGGGGGGTATGGGGGTGGACCGGAATCATGGACGCCATGAGCGAGGATGCGAAGAACGCGCCGGCCGGTCAGGTGGGCAGGCGTGCGGTGGTGTGCGGGGCCGCGGCCGTGGGCGCCGCCGCGCTGGCCGGCTGCGGGGTCGGGCAGCCGCGCCGGGCGGAGCCGGCCGCCGAGCTGAAGGGCAAGGAGATCGCCAAGGTCGCCGACGTGCCGGTCGGCGGCGGCAAGGTGCTGCCCCAGTACAAGATCGTGGTCACCCAGCCCACCGAGGGCACCTTCAAGGTCTTCGACGCGCGCTGCACCCACTCCGGCTGTCCGGTGGACCGCATCCGGCAGGGCGCGATGTACTGCCCCTGCCACGGCAGCGAGTTCAAGATCACCGATGGCTCGGTGGCCCGCGGCCCCGCCTCCCGCGGCCTGCTGGAGTACCCGGTGCAGGTCAAAGGGGACGGCCTGGTGATCGTCTGAACCCCGCCGGCGGGCCGGGAACGCAAAAAAGTTGAACGTTCATGGAACTGGCGGTCGTCCCCGTTCGTGATAGGTGGTGTGGACGGGGCCACAGGGGTCCCGGGGGAAACGGAGGACGACGTCCATGGCTCAGGAGACCGCACCGGGAACCGGCGTTTCCGCCCCCGCACCGCAGGCGGACCCGCCGCGGACGGGGAGCACCCGGCGCGGAATCCTGGTCGGCGCGGGGCTGCTGGGGGTGGCCGGTGCCGTGGCCGCCTGCGGCGGCGGGGATGAGACCTCGGGGGCGTCCGGGTCGGGAGGCGGCGCGCAGGCCGCGGCCGGCGGCGTGCTGGCGCAGACCGGCGACATCCCGGTCGGCGGAGGCAAGATCTTCAAAGACCGGGAAGTGGTGGTCACCCAGCCGGCACAAGGCGAGTTCAAGGCCTTCAGCACCAAGTGCACCCACCGGGGCTGCCCGGTGACCTCCGTGCAGAACGGAGTGATCAGGTGCGAATGCCACGGCAGCACCTTCAGCATCGCCGACGGCTCGGTGCAAAGCGGCCCGGCCGACAAGCCGCTGCCCGCCAAGCAGATCATCGTCGAGGGCGGCGGCATCAAACTGGCCTAGCCCCATCCCGGCCGGCCCCGGGTGCGGCGTCGCGGGCGCCGCACCCGGGGCCGGCCTCGCCCGGACGCAAAGTCCCGCCGGTTCCTCTGCGGCGGACGGCGAGCCGGCAGAGGGTGCAAAAGGCGGCAAAGCGCGAGAAAAACAGTGCCGCATCGAGCCGCCCGCGCCGCTGAAAGTTCTCCACGCCCACAACAGGGGAGTTCGTCCATCTCTTTCTTCACCGCCGATCCGTCCGCGCGGCGTCATGATCATGCGGACGGTGCGCTGAACGATATTCGGATCATGCCGGCGGCGGGCCCGCCGCGCCGTCCCGCGCGTTCTGTCACGGCGCCCCACTAGGCTTTTACCGTGGCTGATCCGGCGAACTACCGTCCCGCGCCCGGGACGATCCCCGACTCGCCGGGGGTCTATCGCTTCCGTGACGAACACGGCCGGGTGATCTACGTCGGCAAGGCCAAGAGCCTGCGCTCCCGGCTGAACTCCTACTTCGCCGATTTCGCGAGCCTGCACCCCCGGACCCAGACCATGCTGCGGACCGCCGCGGGAGTCGACTGGACGGTGGTCGGCACCGAGGTGGAGGCGCTGCAGCTCGAATACTCCTGGATCAAGGAGTTCAACCCCCGCTTCAACGTCCGTTACCGCGACGACAAGTCCTACCCGTATCTGGCCGTCACCCTGGATGAGGAATTCCCCCGGGTGATGGTCATGCGCGGAGCCAAACGCAAGGGCGTGCGCTATTTCGGGCCCTACTCGCACGCCTGGGCGATCCGCGAGACGGTCGATCTGCTGCTGCGCGTCTTCCCGGTGCGCACCTGCAAACCGGGGGTCTTCAAACGCGCCCGCCACAGCGACCGGCCCTGCCTGCTGGGCTATATCGACAAGTGCTCGGCGCCGTGCGTGGGCCGCATCGACGCCGCCGCCCACCGGCGCCTGGCCGAGGACTTCTGCGCCTTCATGGCCGGCGACACCGGCCGCTTCATCAAGGAGATCGAGCGGCGGATGCTGGAGGCCGCCGCGGCCGAGGAGTACGAGCGGGCCGCCCGGCTGCGCGACGACATGCGGGCGCTGCAGCGGGCGCTGGAGAAACAGGCGGTGGTGCTGGGCGAGGCCGTCGACTGCGACGTGATCGCCTTCGCCGAGGACCCGCTGGAGGCCGCCGTCCAGGTGTTCTACGTGCGCGGCGGGCGCATCCGCGGCCAGCGCGGCTGGGTGGTCGACAAGGTCTCCGACGTCACCACCGCCGACCTGGTCGAGCACTTCCTGCTGCAGCTTTACGGCGAGAGCGAGGCGGTGCCGCGGGAGGTGCTGGTGCCGGCCGAGCCGCCGGACGCCGCGGCGATGGCCGAGCTGCTGGCCGAACGGCGCGGCGGCCCGGTGCGCATCCGGGTGCCGCGCCGCGGCGACAAGAAGGCGCTGCTGGAGACCGTCGCCCGCAACGCCGCCGAGGCGCTGCGCCAGCACAAGACCCGCCGCGCCGGCGACCTGACCACCCGCAGCAAGGCGCTGCAGGAGATCCAGGAGGCGCTGGAGCTGCCGGAGGCGCCGCTGCGCATCGAGTGCTACGACGTGTCCAACCTGCAGGGCACCAACGTGGTGGCCTCCATGGTGGTCTTCGAAGACGGCCTGGCCCGCAAGAGCGAGTACCGCCGCTTCGCCATCAAGACGGTGCAGGGGCAAGACGACGTCCGCTCCATCCACGAGGTGATCACCCGCCGGTTCAAGCGCTACCTGGCCGAACGCGACAAGGCCGGGCAGGAGGGCGGCGACGCCGGCGGCGTGCTGGCCTCCTACGGCTTCCAGGAGGCCGGGGAACGGGAGCAATCCGCACCGGCCGGCGGGGCCCGTAAGTTCGCCTACCCGCCGAATCTGGTGGTGGTGGACGGCGGCCCGGCCCAGGTCGCCGCCGCCCAGCGGGCATTGGAGGAGCTGGGCGTGGCGGACGTGGCGGTGTGCGGACTGGCCAAGCGGATGGAGGAGATCTGGCTGCCCGGCGAGGAGGACCCGGTGATCCTGCCGCGCGGCAGCGAGGGCCTGTTCCTGATGCAGCGGGTCCGCGACGAGGCGCACCGGTTCGCCGTCGCCTACCACCGGCAGCGCCGCTCCAAGGCGATGACCGCCGGTGAGCTGGACGGGGTGCCCGGGCTGGGACCGGCCCGCCGCACCGCCCTGCTCAAGCACTTCGGATCGCTCAAGCGGCTGCGGGAGGCCACCGTGGCCCAGATCGCCGAGGTGCCCGGCATCGGCCCGCGCACCGCCGAGCAGATCGCCGCCGCCCTGCACGGGGGCGCGCCGCCGAACGGGCGTGCCGCAGGGAAGGCCGCGGCGTCCAGGGGGGCGCCGCCGGGGGACGCACCCGGCCGCGTCCCCACCGAGGAAGACAGTGCCGATGGGGGAGGCAGATGACCATCGAGGGCCATAAAGGCAGCCCGGACATCGTGATCGTCACCGGGATGTCCGGGGCCGGCCGCAGCACGGCCGCCAAGGCGCTGGAGGACCTGGACTGGTTCGTGGTCGACAACCTGCCGCCCGGGCTGCTGGCCACCATGGCCGACCTGGGCGGCCGGGTCCGGGAGGCGGTGCCGCGCATCGCCGTCGTGGTGGACGTGCGCAGCCGCGCCTTCACCAGCGACCTGCACTCGGCCATCGCCGAGCTGGAGGCCCGCGGCGTGCACCCGCGGGTGGTGTTCCTGGAGGCCGCCGACGAGGAGCTGGTGCGCCGGTTCGAGGCGGTGCGCCGCCCGCACCCGCTGCAGGGGGACGGCCGGCTGGTCGAGGGCATCACCCAGGAGCGCGAGCTGCTGCGCGAGGTGCGCGCCGAGGCCGACCTGGTGATCGACACCACCGGGCTGAACGTGCACGAGCTGCGGGCCAAGATCGTCGGTTTCTTCGGCGCCCACGGCGGTGAGTCCGGCCTGCGCTTCACCGTGGTCTCCTTCGGCTACAAGTACGGCCTGCCGGTGGACGCCGACCTGGTGGTGGACTGCCGTTTTCTGCCCAACCCGCACTGGGTGCCCGAGCTGCGCCCCAAGAACGGCCGCGACGCTCCCGTCCGCGACTATGTGCTGAGCCGGCACGGCGCCAAGGAGTTCCTCGACTCCTACGCCGAGGTGCTGCGGCTGCTGGCCGAGGGCTATGAACGCGAGGGCAAGCACTATGTGACGCTGGCCGTCGGCTGCACCGGCGGCAAGCACCGCAGCGTCGCCATGGCCGAGCAGCTCGCCGCCCGCCTGCGCGACGCCGGCATGGACGTCCAGGTCACCCACCGCGACCTGGGCCGGGAATGACGGGGATGCGCCCGCCCGCGCCCGCACGCCGGGACCGGGGTGCCGGGGCGCCGCGGCCGTGGCCGAAGATAGTTCCGTTCGCTCGTTTCGCCGGGTTGGCCTGAGGCTGGTATAGGGAATTTCCTGCACAGATCGTTCCCGAGGCCGCTGGCCGACGCGCCGCGGGCGGAGGATGATCGGTACCGTCGGCTCTCCGGCGGGACCGCAGAGCAGGCGAAGGCGGACGAGGCGAGGCAGTGCGGGGAGAGGGCGGGCGGAGCCGTGATCGAGCGCGGTAGCCAGAAGGTGGTGGCCCTCGGCGGGGGGCACGGGCTGTACGCGTCGCTGTCGGCGCTGCGCAGGGTGACCGATCGGCTCACCGCCGTGGTCACCGTGGCCGACGACGGCGGCTCCAGCGGGCGGCTGCGCCGGGAGCTGGGCGTGCTGCCGCCCGGCGACCTGCGCATGGCGCTGGCCGCGCTGTGCGGCGACGACGAGTGGGGGCAGACCTGGAGCCGGGTGGTGCAGCACCGCTTCCGCAGCCAGGGCGACCTGCACGGGCACGCGGTCGGCAACCTGCTGATCGTGGCGCTGTGGGAGCTGCTGGGCGAGGGCGAGGCCGGGGCGGCCATGCCGGAGGCGACGGTGGCCGGGCTGGACTGGGTGGGCCGGCTGCTGGGCGCCCAGGGCCGGGTGCTGCCGATGGCCGCGGTGCCGCTGGACATCGTCGCCGACGTCCAGGGCGCCGACCCGGCCCGGCCCGAGGAGGTCGTCCAGGTCCGCGGCCAGGTGGCCTGCGCCACCACCCCGGGCAAGGTGCTGAGCGTGTCGCTGGTGCCGCCGGACCCGCCGGTGTGCCCGCAGACCCTGCAGGCCATCGAGGAGGCCGACTGGGTGGTGTTCGGCCCCGGCTCCTGGTTCACCAGCGTGCTGCCCCATCTGAAGGTGCCGGAGCTGGCCAGGGCGCTGATCGGCACCCGGGCGCGGCGGATCGTCGCGCTTAATCTGGCGCCGCAGCCGGGGGAGACCGACGGGTTCTCCCCGCAGACCCACCTGGAGGTGCTCCAGGCGCACGCTCCCGACCTGCGCATCGACGTGGTGCTCGCCGACCGGGGGGTGGTGGAGGACCCCGATGCGCTGGAGAAGGCGGTGCGGATGCTGGGGGGCCGGCTGATGCTGGCCGATGTGGCGGCCGCCGACGGCTCGCCGCGTCATGATCCCGCCCGGCTGGCTCAAGCTTTCGCACAGATCTTGCGTGAGTGACCACCCGCCCGCCGGGAATCGGCGAGACTGCTGAACGGATTCGCAAAGGGGGAGGGCGTCCATGGCGATGACCGGTGTGGTGAAGGACGAGCTGAGCAGGCTGCAGATCTTGAAGCCCTGCTGCCGCAAGGCCGAGGTCTCGACGCTGCTGCGCTTTGCCGGGGGGCTGCATCTGGTCGGCGGGCGGATCGTGATCGAGGCCGAACTGGACACCGGCTCGGTCGCCCGCCGGCTCCGCAAGGACATCGCCGAGGTCTTCGGCCACACCTCCGATGTGGTGGTGCTGGCCCCCAGCGGGCTGCGCAAGGGCAACCGGTACGTGGTGCGGGTCTTCCGCGAGGGCGAGTCGCTGGCCCGCCAGACCGGGCTGATCGACAACCGTGGCCGCCCGGTGCGGGGGCTGCCCCGCCATGTGGTGGCCGGCGCGGCCTGCGACGCCGAGGCCGCCTGGCGCGGGGCGTTCCTGGCGCACGGCTCGCTGACCGAGCCGGGCCGGTCGATGTCGCTGGAGGTCACCTGCCCGGGTCCGGAGGCCGCGCTGGCGCTGGTCGGCGCCGCCCGCCGGCTGAAGGTCCACGCCAAGGCCCGGGAGGTGCGCGGGGTGGACCGGGTGGTGGTGCGCGACGGGGACGCCATCAGCGCGCTGCTGACCCGGCTGGGCGCCCACGACAGCGTGCTGGCCTGGGAGGAGCGGCGGATGCGCCGGGAGGTGCGGGCCACCGCCAACCGGCTGGCCAACTTCGACGACGCCAATCTGCGCCGCTCGGCGCGGGCCGCGGTGGCGGCCGGGGCCCGGGTGGCGCGGGCGCTGGAGATCCTGGGCGACGACGCCCCGCCGCACCTGGTGGCCGCCGGCAAGCTGCGGCTGGAGCACAAGCAGGCCTCGCTGGAGGAGCTGGGCCAGCTCGCCGACCCGCCGCTGACCAAGGACGCCATCGCCGGGCGGATCCGCCGGCTGCTGGCCATGGCCGACAAGCGGGCCAGCGAGATCGGCATCCCCGGCACCGAGGCCAATCTGACCGCCGAGATGCTGGCCCCCTGATGCCGCCCTGACCTCGCACAAGATCGTTCCAAGGGCGTGCGGGGCGGTGGGAAAGGTCTAGACCACAAGGCGCTGGACCTGCCGATTGGTCTAGACCAAAATGGTCTAGACCCATGCAGGAAGGGGAAATCCCCCTCCGGAGTGAACCCGGCTCACCCCCGCTTCACCCCCGGCCGGTGTCGGGACGGCGCACGCCCATTGGATAGGGTCGAGCAGGTGGGGACCGGCTCAGGCTGGGTAACTCCCGTGGGACTATCCGCTGGGCCCGGGAGACCGGGCGGGACGAGGTTCGAGGAGAACTGTTCGGTGACCATCCGCGTAGGCATCAACGGGTTCGGCCGGATCGGCCGCAACTTCTACCGCGCCCTGCTGGCCAGCGGGGCCGACGTCGAGGTCGTGGCGGTCAACGACCTGACCGACAACGCCACCCTGGCCCACCTGCTCAAGTACGACAGCATCCTCGGCCGGCTGGACGAGGAGGTGAAGGCCGCCGCCGATGAGATCTCCGTCGGCGGGCGCACCATCAAGGCCTTCGCCGAGCGCGACCCCGCCAACCTCAAGTGGGGCGACCTGGGCGTGGACATCGTGATCGAGTCCACCGGCCTGTTCACCGACGCCAACAAGGCCAAGGTGCACGCCGACAACGGCGCCAAGAAGGTGATCATCTCGGCCCCCGCCAAGAACGAGGACGTCACGGTCGTGATGGGGGTCAACCACGAGACCTACGACCCGGCCGAGCACACGATCATCTCCAACGCCTCCTGCACCACCAACTGCCTGGCGCCGATGGCCAAGGTGCTGCACGACACCTTCGGCATCGAGCGCGGCCTGATGACCACCGTCCACGCCTACACGCAGGACCAGAACCTGCAGGACGGCCCGCACAAGGACCTGCGCCGCGCCCGCGCCGCCGCCCTCAACATCGTGCCGACCTCCACCGGCGCGGCCAAGGCCATCGGGCTGGTGCTGCCGGAGCTGAAGGGCAAGCTGGACGGGTACGCGCTGCGGGTGCCCATCCCCACCGGCTCGGCCACCGACCTGACCGTCACCTTGAGCCGCGAGACCACCGCCGAGGAGGTCAACGCCGCGCTCAAGGCCGCTGCCGAGGGCCCGCTGCGGGGCATCCTCACCTACACCGAGGACCCGATCGTCTCCGCCGACATCGTCACCGACCCGGCCTCCTGCATCATCGACGCCGGCCTGACCAAGGTCATCGGCGACCAGGCCAAGGTGGTCGGCTGGTACGACAACGAGTGGGGCTACTCCAACCGGCTGGTGGACCTGGTCCAGTACGTCGGAGCCCGGCTGTAAGACCCGCCGCCGCCGTGACCGCGCCGCACCGGCGCGGTCACGGCGGCGCTCCTATGACGGCGGCCGCCGCGCCGGCCGTCACGCCGGGGAACCGGCTGCCACTGTGAGCGAACCTTTTCCGGCACGCCGCTCCCGCGGGCCGGGACGGGTGCGTCGCGGCCAAGGACGAGGCTGCGACCCGCAACGGCGCGATGCCGGGGCTCCCGTCCTCCGGCCGCCGGGGCCACGTGCTTGAGATAAGGCTCAGTGGAAGGACATCCATGCGCACCATTGACGATCTCGACGTACGCGGGAAGCGGGTGCTGGTCCGCTCGGACCTCAACGTTCCCCTCGACGGCGACCGCATCACCGACGACGGGCGGATCCGGGCCAGCCTGCCGACGATCAACACGCTGCGCGAACGCGGCGCCAAGGTGATCGTCTGCGCCCACCTGGGCCGCCCCAAGGGCCAGGTCAAGCCGGAGTTCTCGCTGGCCCCCGTGGCCCGCAGGCTGGGCGAGCTGCTCGGCACCGAGGTGGCCTTCGCCTCCGACGTGGTCGGCGAGTCCGCCGCCCGCACCGTGGCGGGCCTGGCCGACGGCCAGGTGGCGCTGCTGGAGAACCTGCGTTTTGAGCCGGGGGAGACCAGCAAGGACGACGCCGAGCGCGGCGCGTTCGCCGACAAGCTGGCCGCGCTGGCCGACCTGTACGTCGGCGACGGGTTCGGCGCCGTGCACCGCAAGCACGCCAGCGTCTACGACGTCCCCCGCCGCCTGCCGCACGCCGCCGGCGGCCTGATCGTCGCCGAGGTGGACGTGCTGCGCAAGCTCACCGAGGAGGTGGAACGGCCGTACGCGGTGGTGCTGGGCGGCTCGAAGGTCTCCGACAAGCTCGGCGTCATCGACAACCTGCTGAACAAGGCCGACCGCATCCTCATCGGCGGCGGCATGGTCTTCACCTTCCTGGCCGCCCAGGGCCACCAGGTCGGCAAGAGCCTGCTGGAGCAGGACCAGCTCGACACCGTGCGCGAGTACCTGGCCCGGGCCGAAAAGAACGGGGTGGAGCTGGTGCTGCCGGTGGACATCGTGGCGGCCACGGCGTTCGCCGCCGACGCCGACCACCAGGTGGTGCCCGCCGACGCCATCCCCGCCGACCGGATGGGGTTGGACATCGGCCCGGCCTCCGGGCGGCTGTTCGCCGAGCGGCTGGCCGGCGCCAAGACCGTCTTCTGGAACGGCCCCATGGGCGTGTTCGAGATGGAGCCCTACTCCCACGGCACCCGCGCGGTCGCCCAGGGCCTGATCGACTCGGGGGCGTTCACCGTGGTCGGCGGCGGCGACTCGGCCGCGGCGGTGCGCAGCCTGGGCTTCGACGAGTCCGCCTTCTCCCACATCTCGACCGGCGGCGGCGCCAGCCTGGAGTACCTGGAAGGCAAGACGCTGCCCGGCCTTGCGGCACTGGAGGACTGATCTGCGATGGCCACTGCCAAGAAACCTTCCCGTAAGCCGATCATGGCCGGCAACTGGAAGATGAACAACAACCACCTGGAGGCGATCAAGCTCGTCCAGCAGCTCGCCTTCGCCCTCAAGGAGGCCGACTACGAGGCGGTCGAGGTGGTGGTGCTGCCGCCGTTCACCGCGATCCGCTCGGTGCAGACGCTGGTGGACGCCGACAAGCTGCCGATCGCCTACGGCGCCCAGGACGTCTCCGCGCACGCCTCCGGGGCCTACACCGGCGAGATCTCCGGGTCCATGCTGGCCAAGCTGGGCTGCACGTACGTGGTGGTGGGCCACTCGGAGCGCCGCCAGTACCACCATGAGGACGACGCCCTGGTCAACGCCAAGATCAAGGCCGCCTTCGCCGCCGAGCTGACCCCGATCCTGTGCGTGGGGGAGGGCCTGGAGGTGCGCAAGGCCGGCGAGCACGTCCCCTACACCCTGTCCCAGGTCGACGGGGCGCTGGAGAAGATCCCCGCCGAGCAGGCCCGGTCCCTGGTGATCGCCTACGAGCCGGTCTGGGCGATCGGCACCGGCGAGGTCGCCACCCCGGCCGACGCCCAGGAGGTGTGCTCGGCCATCCGCGGCCGGCTCGCCGAGCTGTACGACGAGGAGGTGGCCTCCCAGGTCCGCATCCAGTACGGCGGGTCGGTCAAGTCCGGCAACATCGCCGGCATCATGGCCCAGCCGGACGTGGACGGCGCGCTGGTCGGCGGGGCCAGCCTGGACGCCGGCGAGTTCGTCAAGATCTGCCGGTACCGGGACCTGCCGGTGTGAGCCCGGCTGACAAAACACCGGCGAAAGGTGGTAACACACCCCCACAAGCCGGGGTTCTTGCTGAACCAGGAGTCACTTCGTCGTACCCTCGATACCTGACGGGCAAACCGCCCGGCTTCCTCAGCCGTTGTCGACCAGTGCTCCGCAGGCGCGGGGCGGGCCAGAAGAGGCGCTGAACTACCGTGATCCTCGCAACCTCGATCGTCCTCATCATCACCAGCCTGCTGATGATCCTGCTCGTCCTCATGCACAAGGGGAAGGGCGGTGGATTGTCCGACATGTTCGGTGGTGGGATCTCCTCGTCCCTGGGGGGCTCTTCGGTGGTCGAGCGGAACCTCGACCGGCTGACGATCGGGGTCGGGATCATCTGGTTCGGGTCGATCGTGGTGTTGGGCCTGCTGCTGAAGTCCAACGGCGCCGGCTGAGCCGGGCGTTCAGGTAGTCCCTGGTAGTACGAGCGCCGTCGCGTCCCGTCACGGGCGACGGCCGATCAATCGAGGAGTAGTCCGTGGCTAGTGGCAACGCCATCCGGGGCAGCCGGGTCGGGGCCGGTCCGATGGGAGAGGCCGAGCGCGGGGAGGCGGCGCCCCGCGTCTGGGTCAGCTACTACTGCGCCAACCGGCACGAGACCCGACCCAGCTTCGCGACTGACGTGGCGATTCCCGAGACGTGGGACTGCCCCCGCTGCGGGTTCCCGGCAGGCAAGGACCCCGACAACCCTCCTGCCCCGCCGAAGACCGAGCCCTACAAGACGCACCTGGCGTACGTGAAGGAGCGGCGCAGCGACGCCGACGGCCAGGCGATCTTGGAGGAGGCCCTGGCCAAGCTGCGCGAGCGGCGCGCCGCGGTCAAGGCCGCCATGGAATCGGTCAACAACCGCAACTGAGCGCAAGCGGCCCGTCACGGCATCCGGTCCGGGTCCGCCCCGAGCGGACCCGGACCTTTGCTTGCCCGCAGGAGCCCGGCGTGAGGATCCGGGGCGCCGGGCAGGTCACGGCCGCCCGGCCGATGCCGGGAGCGGTTCGGGCTCGCGGGTCTGCGGGGCTTTCGCGGCCGGCGGCGGGGCCAGCCGCCGGGCCAGGCGGCGTCCCAGCCGCTGTCCCGGCCGCTCCACCAGCCGCTGGGTGAGGGCGGAGGCCGCCACCAGGACGGTCAGCAGGGCCGCCAGGTGGAGCGGGGAGTCCTCGCCCGGACGCCCCAGCAGCGCGTCGGAGAGCACCAGCAGCACCGGGTGCAGCAAGTACACCGAGTAGCTGATCACGCCCAGCCCGGTCAGCGGACGCGGCATCGGGCGGCGGCGCAGCGCCAGCCCCGCCAAGAAGACCAGCGCCGCCAGCGCCAGGCTGGAGGCCCAGGCACGCCGGTACCCCAGCAGCTCGTCGGCGGGCACCCCCCAGCCGCCCATGTGCCACAGCCCGGCCGCGGTCGTGACGGTGAACACCACGGCGCCGCACAGGGCGGCCGTGCGGACCTTGATCTGGCCGTGCTCGGCCCGGTGGGCGGCGGTGCCGGTGAACATCACCGCCAGCAGCGCCAGCCCCTCCCACACCGGCAGCCGGCTGTTGCCGACCAGCAGCACCAGGGCCAGCAGGCCGCCCAGGACCGCGCCGCAGCTTCGCACCGCCGGCCGCCGGGAGAAGACGCAGCCGATCGCGACCGCCAGGGTCAGCGCCGTCACGGCCACCACCGGGCCGACCCCCGCGGCCGCCGCCAGCGCCCCGGCGGGCAGCAGCCCGCCGAACGCGATCGCCGCGCCGCCGGCCGCGGCCAGCGCGGTGGCGATCCCCGCCGAGCGGCGGTGCAGGCCGACCGCGAACAGCGCCGCGACCATCAGGTAGAACAGCATCTCGTACGACAGCGTCCACAGCACGTTCAGCGCGTTGGGCACCGCCAGCACGTCCTGCAGCATCGTCAGATGCGCCGAGACGACCGTCCAGGGGTTCAGCTCGGCCAGCCCGTCCCGCGCCGGCCACAGCCGGGTGAGATTGATCAGCGCGATCGCGGCCAGCGCCACCAGCAGCAGCGGGTAGATCCGGAAGGCCCGGCTGATCCAAAACCGGCCCAGCGAGCGCGACCGCTCCAGGGAGGCGGGAATGATATAGCCGCTGACCAGGAAGAACACCACGACGCCGAAGGTGCCGGGGTCGAACCAGGCGGTGATCTGACGGCGCAGCCCGGGGGTGTAGTGGTAGGTGGCGTGGTGGAAGGCCACCGCCAGCGCGGCGAGCCCGCGCAGCGCGTCCAGCCATGCCAGTCGCGCCGTTCCGGTGCTCGCCTGCGCTGCATCCATATCTCAATCGACCCTATATGCACTTGTGACCCAAAGGTACCCCTGGGTGAAGGGTCGATTACCGGTCATCGTCGTGCGGCGGCGAGGATGACCAGCAGCGGGACGACCTTCTCGGCCGGGACCGCGTACTGCCCGCGGGCCGTGGTGCGCAGCCACCCGGCCGCCACGAGCTGGCGGAGATGGTGGTAGAGCTGGCCGCTGGTGCCGAGCCGCCGGTGGGCGCCCAGCTCGGCGGCGGTGCGGGTGCCGTGCAGGATCTCCCGCAACAGCAGCAGCCGGATCGGATGGCCCAAAGCGGCCACCGCCGAGGCGGCCTGGCTCCAGTCGTCGGCCAGCAGCTCTTCGGCCGGGTGCGCCTGCTGCCACTCGGCGCGCTCGCCGCCGGGCAGCGTCACCGAGCCGGTGAACAGCACCATGCCGGGTTCTTCGGCGCGCTCCTGCAGCCCGTGCAGCGCCCAGAAGACATCGGGGTCGGGGGTCTGCTCACCGTGCCGTGCGGCCGGGCGGGCGCGCTCCAGCGCGGCGACGCGGGCCTCCAGCCGTTCCAGCCGCTCGCCCAGCGATGGTTCCTGCTCGGTCAACCACGCTCCTTCGCCCACGCTCCGGCGTCCACCCGGCCCGGCCCGCCGGTCCGGCCCGCGGGGCCGGCGGTGAACGCCTGCCTGCCTTTGGGCACACCGTAGTGCTCCGTGCCGTCGATCCGGTAAGCGAAGGCGAACGGCAGCCCGGCGGCGATCGCCGTCCGCGGGCTGTCCATGAGCTGAAAGTGCAGGTGGGGTTCGGCGGAGTTGCCGGAGTTGCCGCACTCGGCGATCTGCTGCCCGGCCCGGACCCGCTGGCCGGGGCGCACCCGCAGCGAGCCGCGCCGCAGGTGGGCCAGCGCCGCGTACACCCCCTCGTCCAGCTTCAAGATCACATGGTTGCCGAGCACGAAGCGCGGGCTGATGACGGCGCCGATGCCGCGGACGATCCCCTCCACGAGGAACAGGTAGGCCAGGCCGGGCCAGGAGTTGCGGCTCCAGTGGTCGCGCTGCCCGTCCACCGCCCGCACCACCACCGCGTCGGCGGGGGAGAGGATCGGACGGCCGTAGGAGGGAAAGGAACGGGCCCGGCGGGCCGGGGGCCAGAGCCGCACGCTCTTCCACTGCACGTCCGGGTCGGGCTGGTAGATCAGGTCGATGGCGTGGCTTTGGCCGAACTCGTGCGTTCCGTGGCTGGGGACCCGGTCGGCCGGGCTGTTGACCGCCATCCAGCGGCCCTCGACCGGGGCGCGGACCGCGATCGGGGGACGGCGCACCGCGCCGCCGGGCATCAGCACCAGCGTCAGGCCCGCGAGGATCATCGCCAGGCCCGCCCAGCCCACCCAGCCGGCCTCGTGGAACCTGGCGCTGAACGACAGGACGACGCCGATCAGCAGCAAGGGGGTTCGCACCCGGGCCAGCCGCCCGGCGAGCCTGCCGTTCATCGATGCCTCCCGAAGGTCTCCTCCCGCCTTTTCTCCAGAGTTACGAAAATACGTAATTTCGTCAATAGAGGGTTGCGGAGGTGCGGCCAAGACGGAAGCGGCCACCGGGGAACGGATGCAGCCCGAACGCTGCACACCCGGGCATGCGGGACTTCAGGCGAGGGCCTGCACAGGTCTGTGGTGCGGCCGCCGGGCACCGGCCCGGTCATTGCCGCCCGCGCACCGCCGGCCCCGGCCCGCCGTGCGGACCGGGGCCGGCAAGAGCCGGAGGATGAGCCACAAAGCCTTGAAAACGCACCCTCGGCAGGACGGGGAGAGGCCTTGGCCGCCGGGGCACCGGCCCGGCGCCCGGCCGGTCACCGCTCGGCGGGCCGGAACACCGTGATCAGCCGCCAGGCCTCCGGATCGCGCGGGCCGATCCCGGTGAAGTCGCCGTACTGGGCGTCGATCTGCAGCGCTCCCGACAGGCGGACGGCCGCCTGCAGCTCGGTGGCCGTCCAGAAGCGGTAGGGCACCACGCCGCGGATCGTCTCGGTGCGGCCGTCGGGATGGGTGACGGCGATGGTGACGCGCTCGCGGGCGATCTGGGTGATCGGGTCCAGCCGGTCGCCCGGCTCGCCCCAGCGGACCTCGGCGCGCACGCCGTCCCGCTGCACCGTCCACGCGGTGCCGGTGGACGGCTCGTCGGTGAGCCGGTCGGCCGGGTGGCTCATCTCCAGGATGTAGCGCCCGGCGGGGTTCAGATGCGCGGCCACCCGGTCCAGATGGGCCACGAAGGCGTCCAGGCTCATCAGGTGGGCGGTGGAGTCCAGCATCGTCACCACCAGGTCGAAGCGGCGGCCCAGCGCGAAGCGGGTCATGTCGGCGCACACGACCTGCAGCGCCACCCCCTCGTCCTTGGCGCGCCGCTCGGCGTGGGCGCACATGGCCGGGCTCAGGTCCAGGGCGGTCGCCGCGATCCCGCGCCGGGCGAACTGCCGGGCGTGCTCGGCGGGACCGGCGGCCAGCTCCAGGACCGAGGCGGGCGGCCCGCCGCCGCAGGAGCGGCGGTACCACCTCAGCAGGGCCTCCACCTCGGCGGGCACGTCACGGAACGCGCACGCCAGCTCATAGGCCCAGGGATTGCCGTAGATCGGGTTGTCGGCGGGGTCGCAGGCGCTGGTCACCCGCCTATCCTGCCAGCGCGCCCCCCGTGCCGGGGGTCGCGGCGGCGGCCCGCGCGGCCCGGGCGTCCAGCCGGAGCCTGATCTCCAGCGTCCCCGGCTCGTCGGTGCGCCGGACCCGGCCGCCCAGCGAGGTCAGCAGCCTGCGCATCCGCGCGTTGTCGGCCAGTACCGTGGCGCGCAGCTCCACCACCCCCCGCTCGCGGGCCGGCACCAGCAGCAGGTCGGTCAGCGCCCGGCCCAGCCCGCGGCCCTGCCAGGCGTCCTCCACCAGCAGGGCCAGCTCGGCCACTCCCGGGTCCACCGCGTGCATCAGGTGCGCCAGCGCCAGGATCGAGCCGTCCGGCCCCTGGGCGACCAGCGTCAGCCCGTGGGAGGGCTCGCAGAACAGCTCCAGCGCCCGCTGCGACAGCGTCGGCTTGGGGCTGAAGTACCGGGCCCGGCGGCTCGCCGGCGAGCACCGCTCGTGCATGGCCTGCACGGCCTCCCGGTCGCGGCGCTCCATCGGGCGCACCACCACCTCGGTGCCGTCCCGCAGCAGCACCCGCCGGGAGAGCGGGCCGGGCTCCCCGGCCGGCAGCACCGACCGCACCAGTGCGTCGGCACGGGCGGCCTCGGTGGCGGTGAAACGGCAGCCCCACCCGCCGCAGCCGCACCGCCCGCAGCGGCCCGACCGGCACCAGCAGCTCAAAGGACCGGAACGGGGCGCCTGCGCCGTCGCGTGCGGGCTCGCCGCTCGGGTCGCAGGCGGCGCTGCGGGGCTCCCGCAGCGCCGCCGCCCCCCGCACCCAGGTCGCCGACTCGGCGCGCAGCAGCTCCGCCAGCACCTGCGGCAGGGAGCGCGGCTCGGCCTGCACCCGGGCGGCCAGCAGCATCGCCCGGGTGGGCTCGTCGACCAGCTCGTGCGGACGGGCGGGCACCACCGTGGTGTCGCCTCCCCCGGCCCGTTCGATCGCGGCGGCCAGCTCGCCCGGCCACGCTCCGCCGCGCTGGACGTCCACGATGAACTCGTCCACCACGCCCTCGGCGTCCACCTGGACGGACAGGTTGAGGATGTTGGCGCCGTGCTCGGCCAGCGCGGCGGTCAGCCCGGCCAGCCGGCCGGGCCGGTCCTCGATGTGGGTGCGGATGCGCAGCAGTGGCATTTGGAGCGTTCCCCCCTTCCGGGGTTCTTCGGTCTCCCCAAATCTGGCGCAGCGTTGTTACGGAATCGCTACATCGTCGTGAGCCCGTGGTTTCGCCCAGGGTCAGGGGGAGGCGATGCGCTCCAGGCCCGGGGGCAGTTTGCTCGCCGCCGCCCGGTCCAGCAGGACCAGCGTCCGCTGGCGGCCCCGGGGCCCCGGCGGCCGGGGCCGCCAGCGGACCCGCCTCCGACAGCGCCAGCCGCACCGCGTCGGCCTTGGCCTCGCCCGCGGCCAGCAGCCACACCTCCCGGGCCGCCCGGATCGCCGGCAGCGTCAAGGTGATCCGGGTCGGCGGGGGCTTGGGCGCCCCCCGCACCGCCACCACCGTCCGCTCCTCCTCATACAGCGCCGGCATCTCCGGAAACAGCGACGCCACGTGCGCGTCCGGTCCCACGCCCAGCATCAGCACGTCGAAGGACGGCACCGGGCCGTGGTCTTCCGGCCGGGCGGCCGCGCGCAGCAGCGCCGCGTAGCGCTCGGCCGCCGCCTCCGGGTCGTCGCCGTCCGGCCCGTCGCTGGCCGGCATCGGGTGCACCCGCGCCGGATCCAGCGGGACGTGGTCCAGCAGCGCCCGCCGCGCGCCGGTCTCGTTGCGGTCCGGGTGCCCCGACGGCAGGAACCGCTCATCCCCCCACCACAGGTCCAGCCGGCCCCAGTCGATGGCGTCACGGGCGCCGGTGGCGGCCAGCTCGGCCAGCACCGCGGTGCCGATCCCCCCGCCGGTCAGCACCAGCGCGGCGCCGCCCCGGGCGGCCTGCACGTCCACGATCCGGGTGACCAGCCGGGCCGCCGCCGCCCTGGCCAGCAGGGTCGGGTCGCGGTGGATCAACACGGTGGGCACTGTCATGATCGGTCCTCATCCAGTTCGGGGGCCGGCTGCTCCGTTCCGCGCGCAGCGGCCAGGTCCTTGGCGTAGCGGACGGCCGACTCGTGGTACACCTCGTCGGGGTCCAGCCGCCGCAGCTCCTCGGCCAGCAGCTCGGCCATCGGGCGGCGCGGCAGCGCCACCTGCCTGTCCGGCTGCCCGGGCCGCGACAGCGTCGCCACCCGGCCGTCCGGGCGGGTCAGCGAGATGTCGCCCTCCACCGTGGTCAGCGTGACCTCGGTCAGGCCGGGCCCTTCGGAGAACTGCCGGGCCACCGGCACCCCCAGCCGCAGCGACAGCCAGGCCGCCAGCAGCTCGGCGCTGGGGCTGTCGGGCTCGGCCACCACCCTGCCGGCGGTGATCTCCGCGAAACCGGAGTCCAGCGCCGCCGCCAGCAGCGTCCGCCACGGGGTCAGCCGCGTCCAGGCGAAATCGGTGTCGCCCGGCTGGTAGTTCTCGGCCAGCCGGGCCAGCGTGCCCAGCCGGTCCCGGGCGGCATAGGAGTCGGTGATGCGCCGCTGGGCCAGCACCCCCAGCGGGTCGGTGCCCGGCTGGACGGGTGCGTTGCCCGGCCACCAGGTGACCACCGGGGCGTCCGGCACCAGCAGCGGCACCACCACCGAGTCGGCGTGCTCGGCCAGCGGCCCGTACATGCGCAGCAGCACCGTCTCACCCGGCCCGGTCTCGCCCATGCGGATCTCGGCGTCCAGCCGGGAGGAGCTGCCGCGGGAGTCCCGGGAGATCACCGTCAGCACCCGGCAGGGATTCTCGCGGGCCGCCTCGTTGGCCGCCCGGACCGCGTCGTACTGCGCCGACTCGTCCGTCACGATCACCAAGGTGAGCACCATGCCCACGGCCGGGCCGCCCATCAGGTGCCGGGCCTGCCGCAGCGAGCTTTGGATGTGGCGGATCGAGGTGTCGGCCAGGTCGATGTTCATCGATCGGACTCCAACAGGGTGGTCGCGGTCACAGACGTCTCCAGGCACGCCCGTCGCGCGCCATCAGCAGATCGGCCGACGCCGGGCCATAGCCGCCGGACTTGTACGGCTCCGGCCTGCCGTGCTCGGCCCAGTACTCCTCGATCGGGTCGAGGATCCCCCACGACAGCTCGACCTCCTCCTGCCGGGGGAACAGCGGCGGGTCGCCGATCAGCACATCCAGCAACAGCCGCTCATACGCCTCGGGGGAGTGCTCGGTGAAGGACTCCCCGTAGGCGAAGTCCATGTTCACATCCCGGATCTCCATGGCGGTTCCGGGCACCTTGGAGCCGAAGCGCACCGTGATGCCCTCATCCGGCTGCACCCGCATCACCAGGGCGTTCTGCCCCAGCTCCTCGGTGTCGGTCTCGGAGAACGGCAGGTGCGGGGCGCGCTGGAAGATCAGCGCCACCTCGGTGACCCGGCGCGACAGCCGCTTGCCGGTGCGCAGGTAGAACGGCACCCCGGCCCAGCGCCGCGACTCGATCTCCAGCTTGATCGCCGCGTAGGTCTCGGTGCGCGAGTCGGGCGGGATGCCGTCCTCCTCCAGGTAGCCGCGCACCCGCTCGCCGCCCTGCCAGCCGGCCGCGTACTGGCCGCGGGCGGTGGTGCGGCTCAGATCGTCCGGCAGCCGCACCGAGGAGAGCACCTTGGCCTTCTCGGCGCGCACCGCCTCGGCGCTGAAGGAGGTGGGCTCCTCCATCGCGGTCAGCGCCAGCAGCTGCAGCAGGTGGTTCTGGATGACGTCGCGGGCGGCGCCGATGCCGTCGTAGTAGCCGGCCCGGCCGCCGATCCCGATGTCCTCGGCCATGGTGATCTGCACATGGTCGATGTAGGAGCGGTTCCACACCGGCTCGTACATGGTGTTGGCGAACCGCATCGCCAGGATGTTCTGCACGGTCTCCTTGCCCAGGTAGTGGTCGATCCGGAAGATCGACTCCTCGGGGAAGACCCGGTGCAGCGTGGCGTTCAGCTCCCGGGCGCTCTTGAGGTCGTGCCCGAAGGGCTTTTCCACCACCACCCGCCGCCAGGAGTGCGGGCCGTGCTCGGTCAGCCCGCACCGCTGCAGCTGCTCCACCACCATCGGGAAGAACTTGGGCGGGATGGACAGGTAGAAGGCGTAGTTGCCGCCGGTGCCGCGGGTGGCGTCCAGTTCCTTGACCGCCATGGCCAGCGCCTCGAAGGCCCCCGGGTCGCTGAACTCGCCGGGCACGAAGTGCATGCCCTCGGCCAGGTGCCGCCAGACGTCCTCCCGGAAGGGAGTGCGCGCGTTCTCCTTGACCGCCTCATAGGCCACCTGCCGGAAGTCCTGGTGCTCCCAGTCGCGGCGGGCGAAGCCGACCAGGGAGAAGCCCGGCGGCAGCAGGCCCCGGTTGGCCAGGTCGTAGATCGCCGGCAGCAGCTTCTTGCGCGACAGATCGCCGGTCACCCCGAACAGCACCAGCACACTGGGCCCGGCCACCCGCGGCAGCCGCTTGTCACGTGGATCACGCAACGGATTCGTCGTGGTCACCTGTACGCCCCCTGCCGGCCTTGTGGGCCGCTCCAGTCAACTCCGGTCATGCTCGTTGAGCCTTGTGCAACGCGCCGTTCCCGCAGGCCGCGGGCGGGCGGGTCCCACGCGGGGACGGCGCCGGTGCGGGCACGGCACCGGGCGTCACCGGGGCTCCCGTCCCCGGTACCCGCGGCCGCATGGCGGAAAAGGTTCATCGGTACGGACGGGCGTTCTCCCCGCACGTCCCCTCCAGCTTCGTTCCAGTGGGTCTCCGGGAGGCCCGCGGGAGAAGGGGGCGGGCGGGCCGCACCCGTCCCCGCCGCATCCCGCAGGACGTTCCCGGCCGGTATGAGGTGTACGCGCACGGTCGTTGCGAACGCGGTGATTTGTGTCTCTTCGGCGGGCCCGGCTCCCGGCTCATCTACGGCCCCGCACCGTCTCGGCGAGGCGGGCGGCGCCGTCGGCCGGCTCGCGCAGGTGCAGCCACAGCACCGGCAGGCCGCGCCGGCGCAGCGCCCGCACGTCGGCCAGCGCGCGGGCCAGGTGCAGCCCGCCCAGCGAGTAAGGGCGGCCGGGCACTGGCAGATCGGCCCCCGGGGTGCCGGTCACCACCAGGAACACCCCGTTGCGCGGCCCCTGCTTGTGCAGGGACCCGGTGTCGTGCAGGTAGGACGGGCCCGTGCCGTGGCACACCGGGCGGCCGGACCGGTGGGCCAGCGCCGGCGCCAGGCGGGCGCCGGGCAGCTCGTCGGGCAGGTAGCTGATCACCGCCAGGTAGCCGGTCGCCGGGATGCCCTGCAGCATCGCCTCGATCGCCGCCGGCAGATCGGTCGGCACCGCCGCCCCGGCCAGGGCGGGGTCGCCGCGCACCTCGATGCCGCCGTCGACGAAGTCCGGCTCCTCCAGCAGCGGCGGCAGCGCGGGCGAGCGCCGCAGGATCGCCGCCGCCTCCTCCTCGGCCTCCCGCACCAGGGCCGCCGCCTCATCGAAGGGGTCGACGCCCAGCAGCCAGGCGGCCACCGCGGTGGCGTACTCCCACAGCAGGAACTGGGCGCCCGGCGGCCCCCACACGAACGTGTCGGCCTCCTGAAAGGCCCCGCCCAGGGCCACCGAGTGCAGGTCGGGCGCCTGTCCGGCGGGCCGTCCGGCGGCCGGCAGCGGCACGATCCCCCGGCCCCGTTTGCCGGTGCCGGTGGCCAGCAGCTGGCCCACCCAGCCGGCCAGCGCCGCCGGCCCGCCCTCCAGCGCCACCTTGTCGCGGCAGGCCCAGGCGGGGACCTGCCGGGCGCAGCCGCCCAGCACCGCTCCCAGCAGCAGCGCCGGGTTGTCATCGTCCTTGCCCAGCGACGGCACCACCGCGGCCGCCTCCTCCAGCAGGGTGGACACCTGCGCCCCGGCCAGCGCCGCCGGCACCAGCCCGTAGGCCGACAGCGCCCCGAAATGACCGGGCAGGGCCGGATCGGTCAGCCCGATCCGGTAGCCGCGGTGGCGGGCGAATCCGTGCAGCGGGCTGTCGTGGTCGGTGATCACCAGGAACCGCTCGGCGATCTGGCGGTCGCTCAGCCCGATCTCCCGGAACGCCCCGCTGAGGATCCGGTGGTAGGCGTCGCCTTCGATGGAGACCCCGGCCTTGCTGGACAGCACCACCAGCGTGCGGTCCAGCCGCTGCAGGACCGTCTGCAGGGCCTGCCGCCCGCCGCCGTCCAGGACGGTCAGCGCGCCGGATGCCGCCCGGCCCGGGTCGGCGGCCTCCAGCACGGCCCGCGCGGCCAGCCCTTCGGCGCCCACCCCGACCAGCGCCACATGGTCCAGCCCACTGTGGCGGAGCTCGGCCACCAGATCACCGAGCCGCTCCAGCAGCATCCGGGAGGCGAAGGGCAGGTCCAGCCAGCCCAGCCGGCCCGGCGCGACGTTCCCCCGGCCCCACAGCCGGGGGTCCTTGGCCGCCAGGGCGGACGGCACCCCGCAGGTGACCAGGTGGTCACGAGCCTGGAGGGCCGAGTCCAAAGCGTTGCCGCGGGTCATCACGTCGAAGGCCGGCACGGTTCCTCCCTCCCCGCCCATCGTTTCAGGACCGTCCGCACCGCGCGACCGAAAACGCAACGATCCCCACCGATGTCCGATATCGATGGGGATCGACGCGGATTGTCGCAGGGCGCGGCGGAAGGGAGTCTTCGCCGGTGCCCGCGCTAGGCCAGCGCGCTCAGCAGCTGCCGCACCCCCGCCGCACGGTCCCGCAGGTGGAACCGGACGGCCGGGCGGCCCCGCGAGCGCAGCGCCCGCAGGTCCCCGAACGCCTGGGCCAGCTGCAGCTGCCGGAGCGTGTACGGCTTGCCGGGCACCGGCAGGTCCTCGGCGCACTCCCCGGTGATCTGCACGAACACCCCGTTCTGCGGGCCGCCCTTGTGATACTGGCCGGTCGAGTGCAGAAAACGGGGCCCCCAGCCGAACGTCACCGGCACCGCGGTCTTGCGCAGCCGGGCCGAGGCCTCGGCCAGCAGCGGACGCAGCCGCTCGGCGGCGGCGTCGCCCATCCGGTCCAGGTAGGCCATGACCGCCAGGTAACCGCGCTCGGGGACCGCCGTCACCACCGCCTCCAGCACGGCGGACAGGTCCTTGGCGCCCCTGACCAGCTCGGGCGGGGCGTGCACCTCCACCGCGTCGACGACCAGCGCGGGCTCACCGGCCACCACGGTCGGCGCGTCCCCGTCGGCGGCGCGCAGCAGCGCCGCGGTGTTGTCCTTGGACTCCTGGACGTTGGGCTGGTCGAAGGGGTTGATGCCCAGCACCCGCCCGGCCACCGCGGTGGCGTACTCCCACAGCAGGAACTGCGCGCCCAGCGGACCGGTGACGCCCAGCCCGTCGCCGTCGAAGCCGCCGCCCAGCACCACCGGGCACACGTCCTCGCCGCCGGTGAAGCCGGGGGCGTCGACGCCCTCGACCACCACCGGCAGGATGCCCTTGCCGTCCTTGCCGGTGGACTCGGCGATCAGCTGCTCGGCCCAGTCGCCGAAGGCGGCGATGCCCGAGCCGCGGTCGGCGATGGCCAGCTTGTCCCGGCCGGCCAGCGCCGAGGCCCCCAGCGCCGCCCCCAGCGTCAGGGCCGGGTTGTCATACGGCTGGCGCAGCGACGGCGTCAGCGCCGCCGCCTCCTCCAGCAGCCCGGCCACCTGCGCCCCGGCCAGCGCGCTGGGCACCAGCCCGAAGGCGCTCAGCGCGCTGTAGCGGCCGCCGACGTCGGGGTCGGCCAGCACCACCGTGTAGCCGGCCTGGTGGGCGGCCTCCTCCAGCGGCGAGCCGGGATCGGTGACGACCACGAAACGGCGGGCCAGCTCGGCGCCGGTGATCCCGGCGGCGGCGAAGGCGCCCTCGAAGACCCGCCGGTGGCTGTCGGTCTCGATGGTGCCGCCGCTTTTGCTGGAGACCACCACCACGGTGCGCTCCAGCCGGTCGCCGACCACCGCGGCGACCTGCTGGGGGTCGGTGGTGTCCAGCACGGTCAGCTCCACCCCGGCGGTGCGGGTGATGACCTCCGGGGCCAGCGAGGATCCGCCCATCCCGGCCAGCACCACCCGGTCCAGCCCGTCGGCGCGCACCCGCTCGGCCAGCTCGGCCAGCCGCGGCAGCAGCGGCCGGGACGATTCGGCCAGCTTCAGCCAGCCCAGCCGCTTGCTCGCCTCGGCGACCGCGCCCGGCCCCCACAGCTGGGGATTGCCGGCGGCCAGGGCGGCCGGCACGCCGTCGCTGATCAGCCGCTCGGTCACCGCGGCGGCCCGGTCGACCACCGCCCCGCGCAAGGTGACCGAGACGCCGCCCGCGGTGACGACCGAGGTCACTTGGCGGCCCCCTCGCCCTTGTCGGCCAGCTCCCGCTCGATGGTGCTCAGCAGCTCCGCCCAGGACGCCTCGAACTTCTCCACGCCCTCCTCCTCCAGGACGCGCACCACATCGTCGTAGTCGACGCCGACCTCCTTGAGGGCGGCCATGTGGGCGCGGGCCTCCTCGTAGGAGCCGCGCACGGTGTCGCCGCGGATCTGGGAGTGGTCGGCGGCGGCCTCCAGCGTCGCCTCCGGCATGGTGTTGACCGTGCCGGGCGCCACCAGCTCGTCCACATACAAGGTGTCGGGCAGCGAGGGATCCTTCACCCCCGTGGAGGCCCACAGCGGACGCTGCGGCCGGGCCCCGGCCTCCCGGAGCGCCTGCCACCGGTCGGAGGAGAACTTCTCCTCATACAGCGCATAGGCCAGGCGGGCGTTGGCGACCCCCGACTTGCCCTTGAGCGCCGCGGCCTTCGCCGAGCCCAGCTTGTCCAGCCGCTTGTCGATCTCGGTGTCGACCCGGCTGACGAAGAACGAGGCCACCGAGGCGATCTGGGAGAGGTCGCGCCCGGCCGCGCGGGCCTGCTCCAGCCCCGCGAAGTAGGCGTCGATCACCTGCCCGTAGCGCTCCAGGGAGAAGATCAGCGTGACGTTGACGTTGATGCCCTCGCTGATCGCCTGCGTGATCGCCGGCAGCCCCTCCGCGGTGGCGGGGATCTTGACCATCAGATTCGGCCGGTCCACCATCCACCACAGCGCCCGCGCCTCGGCCACGGTCGGCTCGGGCCGGCGGGCCAGCCGCGGGTCCACCTCGATCGACACCCGGCCGTCCAGGTGAGCGGTGCGCTCGAAGACCGGGCGCAGCACATCGCAGGCCCAGCGGATGTCGTAGGTGGTGATGGCCCGCGCCGCCTCCTCCACGTCCACCCCGCGCACCGCAAGGTCGCGCAACTGGGCGTCGTAGGCGGTGCCCTTGCTGAGCGCCTTGGCGAAGATGGTCGGGTTGGAGGTGACCCCCACCACCCTCCGGTCGCGGATCAGCGCCTCCAGGTTGCCGCTTTGCAACCGGTCCCGGCTGATGTCGTCCAGCCAGATCGCGACGCCCTCGGCAGAGAGCCTATCGAGTGTCTCGCTCACCGGTGTCTCCTCACCTGTGACGGGCTGTCAGTTCCCGGTCGTCTCACCGCGGCCCTGGCCCTCCACACCGGCCTTGATCAGGCTGGAGCGGGCGGCGGCGACCACACGGTCGGGCGTGAAGCCGAACTGCTGGAACAGCGTCTTGTAGTCGGCCGAGGCGCCGAAGTGCTCCAGGCTGACCATCTCGCCGGCGTCGCCGACGAACTGCCGCCAGCCCAGCCCCACGCCGGCCTCCACCGACACCCGGGCGCGCACCGAGTGCGGCAGCACCTGCTCGCGGTAGGCCTCGTCCTGCTCCAAGAACCACTCCACGCACGGCATGGACACCACCCGGGTCGGGGTGCCCTCCGCCTCCAGGATGCGCCGCGCCTCCAGCGCGATCGAGACCTCGCTGCCGGTGGCGATCAAAATCACCAGCGGCCGGCCGGTGGAGGCCTCGGCCAGCACATAGCCGCCCTTGGCGACCCCTTCGGCGCTCGCCAGCTCCCCGCCGCGCTCCAGGGTGGGCACCTTCTGGCGGGTCAGCGCCAGCGCGGCGGGCCGGTCGGTGTGCTCCAGGATGGTCCGCCAGGCCACCGCGGTCTCGTTGGCGTCGGCCGGCCGCACCACGTCCAGGCCCGGAATGGCGCGCAGCGACCACAGGTGCTCCACCGGCTGGTGGGTGGGGCCGTCCTCGCCCAGCCCGATGGAGTCGTGCGTCCACACGAACGTCACCGGCAGCTTCATCAGCGCCGACAACCGCACCGCCGGGCGCATGTAGTCGCTGAAGACCAGGAACGTGCCGCAGTAGGGGCGGGTGCCGCCGTGCAGCGCGATGCCGTTGCAGATGGCGCCCATGGCGTGCTCGCGCACCCCGAAGTGCAGGGTGCGGCCGTAGCGGTTGCCGGGGAACTCCTTGGTCTGGAACTCCTCGGGGATGAAGGACGGCTCGCCCTTCATCGTGGTGTTGTTGCTGTCGGCCAGGTCCGCCGAACCGCCCCACAGCTCCGGCAGCACCGGGGCCAGCGCGGTGAGGATCTCCCCGGAGGCGGCGCGAGTGGCGATCTCCTTGCCCGCCGGGAAGGACGGCAGCGCCTTCTCCCAGCCGGCCGGCAGCCGCCGCTCGGCGATCCGGTCGAACTCGGCGGCCCGCTCCGGGTGCGCCGCCCGCCAGGCCTGGAAGCTCTCCTCCCAGGCGGCGCGCAGCTCCCGGCCCCGGTCGAGCACCTTGCGGGCGTGCGCGAGCACCTCGGCGGGCACCGCGAAGGTCTGCTCGGGGTCCATGCCCATGATCCGCTTGGTGGCGGCCACCTCCTCGGCGCCCAGCGCGGCGCCGTGGATCTTGCCGGTGTTCTTCTTGTTGGGGGCCGGCCAGCCGATGATGGTGCGCAGCGCGATGAAGGACGGCCGGCCGGTCTCGGCGCGGGCCTTCTCCAGCGCCTCCGCCAGCGCCCGCACGTCCTCGTGGTAGTCGCCCCCGGCGGTCCAGTCCACCGACTGCACGTGCCAGCCGTAGGCGGCGTAGCGGGCCAGCACGTCCTCGGACGTGGCGATGGCGGTGTCGTCCTCGATGGAGATGTGGTTGTCGTCGTAGATGACCACCAGGTTGCCCAGCCGCTGGTGGCCGGCCAGCGCCGAGGCCTCGTGGCTGATGCCCTCCTGGATGTCGCCGTCGGAGGCGATCACCCAGATGGTGTGGTCGAAGGGGCTGCGGCCCGGCTCGGCGTCCGGGTCGAACAGGCCGCGCTCGCGGCGGGCCGCCATCGCCATGCCGACCGCGTTGGCGATGCCCTGTCCCAGCGGGCCGGTGGTGGTCTCCACGCCGGCGGTGTGCCCGTACTCGGGGTGGCCGGGGGTCAGGCTGCCCCACTTGCGCAACGCCTTCAGGTCGCTGAGCTCCAGCCCGTAGCCCGACAGGTACAGCTGGATGTAGAGGGTCAGGCTGGAGTGCCCGGCCGAGAGCACGAACCGGTCGCGGCCGACCCAGGCCGGGTCGGTCGGGTCGTGCCGCAGGAAGCGCTGGAAGAGCAGGTAGGCGGCCGGCGCCAGGCTCATCGCGGTGCCCGGGTGGCCCGAACCCGCCTCCTCGACCGCGTCCATCGCCAGGGCGCGGACCACGTCCACCGCCCGCCGGTCCAGGTCGGACCATTCAAACGTGCTGCTGTCCGTAGTCACCGGAACGCTCAGCTTCCTCTCTCAGGGGTCGGCGCCCGTCCCGCGGACGGGCGTGTGCTGTTCACTCTCCGCCGTACGGCCTGGACCGTTGCCTGGACCAACGCGCCCGATTCCGGTCGGCCGGGGGATCACCGGTCGCCGTCGCGCAAGACGCCCCGCGCCGCCGGGGCGCCATCGCGCCGCGCCCTCCGAACCCTATCCAACCGGCGGCCCCTGTCTTCGATCACCGAAACGGCCGGAAGGGGCGGCGGCGACGGCGTGTCGCCGTACGCTTCGACCCTTGCCCCCACGGCTGCGCCGCTAACCACCCCGCAGGGGGAAGTACAGGGTGGGGCTTGCCTCACACAGGCGGGTCTTTGACCATCCCTCGCCTCCTCCCCGGAGCCGACCCGGTGCGCGACCCTCGCGGGCGGCGCATTACAGTGATTGCGCGGTTGACGGGAGTGGCCGCGACAGAAATCACAAGCTCGACAAGCCCAGGTGCGGCCCGCTCGGGGGGCACCGCCGAAGGTCGGGGCACCTTCGGAATACATACATGGACATGGACCAGCTGTGACGGTGCTCATTAACAAGCCCGGGACCCCGGTCGCCAGGACGACCGCCCCCGTCCCGGCCGACACCCCGGCGGCGCCGCGGGCCGCGGCCCGCCGCTCGCTCGGCGCACTGGTGGGCGCCTATGTGGCGCTGACCAAACCGCGGGTCATCGAACTGCTGCTGATCACCACGCTGCCGGCGATGTTCCTGGCCGCCGGCGGGCTGCCGCCGGTGGGCACGGCGCTGGCGACGCTGGCCTTCGGCACCATGTCCGCGGGCGCGGCCAACGCCATCAACTGCTTCATCGACCGCGACATCGACGCCAAGATGCGCCGCACCCGCCGCCGCCCGCTGGCCCGCGCCCAGGTCAGCCCGGCCGGGGCGCTGACCTTCGGCATCGTGTTGGCCATCGCCTCCACCGCCGGCTTCGTCCTGGCCGTGAACGCCCTGGCCGCGGCGCTGTCGGCGGGGGCCATCGTCTACTACGTCTTCGTCTACTCGCTGCTGCTCAAGCGGCGCACCGCCCAGAACGTGGTATGGGGCGGCATCGCCGGGTGCATGCCGGTGCTGATCGGCTGGGCGGCCGTCACCGAGAGCCTGGCGGCGGCCCCCTTCGTGCTGTTCATGGTGGTGTTCTGGTGGACGCCGCCGCACACCTGGACGCTGGCGATGCGCTACCGGGAGGACTACGCGGTCGCCGGGGTGCCGATGCTGCCGGTGGTGGCCGGTGAGCGGCGGGTGGTCATCGAGAGCCTGCTCTACACCTGGGCCACGGTGATCTTCTCGCTGCTGCTGTGGCCGGTCGCCGGCATGAGCGTGGCCTACGGGGCGGTCGCGGCGGTGCTGGGCGGGGTGTTCCTGGCCGAGGGGCACCGGCTGCTGCGCGATGTGCGGGCCGGCGTCAGCGGCGTGAAGCTGCGGCCGATGCGGTTCTTCCACCTGTCGAACGTGTACCTGGCGCTGCTGTTCACCGCCGTCGCCCTCGACCCGCTGCTGCTGCACTGACGCGACCGGGCGCAGCCGGCGACGTGAACGCGACCGTGTGCGCGCCGCCGCGGGACCTCTCCCGCGGCGGCGCGTCCATTACGCTCACCTCATGGCGCGCGTAGATCCCAAAGCGGTGCTGGAAGGGCGGATACCCGGACGGCCCTCCATCGGGCTCATCGCCGGGCTGACCGTCTCCTCACTGTGCGCGCTGGCCGTGCTCGGCATGTACGCCTGGTTCGGCCGGATGGACTTCGTGGTCGCGCTGCTGCTGGCGCTGCTGCCGATCCCGCTGCTGGTGGCGCTGGTGCTGGCGCTGGACCGGATGGAGCCGGAGCCGCCGCGCGCCGTGGCGCTGGCCTTCCTGTGGGGCGCCGGGGTGGCGGTGCTGGGCGCGCTGGTCCTCAACACCGCCGGGATGATCTACCTCACCGTGCCGATCTTCGGGGAGACCACCGGCCACTTCGTCAGCGCCACGGTGGGCGCCCCGCTGATCGAAGAATCCCTCAAAGGGGCGGTGCTGTTCGGCCTGCTGTGGTTCCGCCGCACCGAGATCGACGGGTTCGCCGACGGTCTCATCTACGCCGCCATGGTCGGCCTCGGCTTCGCGATGATGGAGAACATCACCTACTACATGCGGGCGCTGGAGGAGGGCGGCGCCGACCGGCTCACCGCGGTGTTCGTGCTGCGCGGGGTGGTCGCGCCGCTCAGCCACCCGCTGTTCACCTCCATGCTGGGGCTGGGCGTGGCCTGGGCGGCCACCCACCGGCACGGGCGGGTCGCGGCGCCGCTGCTGGGCCTGGCCGCCGCGATGGTGCTGCACGGGTTGTGGAACGGCTCGACCGCCTTCGGCGGGGCCGGGCTGCTGGTCGTCTACGCCCTGGACTTCTGCCTGCTGGTGGTGCTCGTGCTGATCGTGCTGGTGGAGCGGCGCGGCACCGTCCAGCGCATCGGCCGCTACCTGCCGCTGTATGAGAGCACCGGCCTGGTGACCCCGCAGGACGTGCAGATGCTCGGCCGGCTGTCCAGCCGCCGGGCGGCCCGCCGGTGGGCCCGCGAGGTCGGCGGCCCGGCGGCGGCCCGGGCCATGGGCGACTACCAGCTGGCCGCCACCGAGCTGGCGCTGCTGCACAAACGGGCCGAGCGGGGCACCGCCGACCCCGCCTGGCTGGCCCACCGGCGGGATGCGCTGCTGGGGCTGATGGCGCTGGCCCGCCAGGCGTTCCTGCACGCCCCGCTGCACGGCCCGGCGGGACCTCCGTGGGCGGGCGGGAACCCGTCCGGCTTCCACCGCCCCGGCCCTTGACAGCGGGCCAGGGGGTGTGGACGGGACCTTCCGGGGGCGGCCATACGATGAACCCGTGGCCGAGCGTTCCAAGAACCCCCTGGCCAGAGCGCGCGATGCGGTGTGGCGGCCGACCCCGTCCTCGCTGCGGCTGCTGGCCCTGCTGTCGGTGGTCGTCAACGCCGGGATCATCGTCACCGGCGGGGCGGTCCGGCTCACCAAGTCCGGCCTGGGCTGCTCCACCTGGCCCAAGTGCACCCCGGAGAGCATGATCCCGACTTCCGCGCCGGGCCACTCGCCGGTCCACATGGCCATCGAGTTCGGCAACCGGACGCTGACCTTTGCGATCCTGGCGGTCGCGGTCGCGGTGTTCGTGGCGGCGCTGCGCACGGTGCCCCGCCGGCGCGACCTGGTGTACCTGGCGGCGGTCCAGCCGCTGGGCGTGGTGGCCCAGGCGGTCTGGGGCGGGGTGACGGTGCTCACCGACCTGCACCCGGTGACGGTGGCCGGGCACTTCATGCTCTCGCCGCTGCTGCTCATCGCCTGCGTGGCCCTGTACGTGCGCGCCGGGGAGGGGGACGGGCCGGTGCGCGTCCTGGTGGACCGCCGGCTGCGCGCCCTGGCGCTGGCCCTGGTGTGGGTGACGGGGCTGCTGATGGTGGCGGGCACCGTCGTCACCGGCACCGGCCCGCACGCCGGCGACGACCGGGCTGAGCGGTTCGACTTCGCCATCGAGCAGGTCACCCGGGTGCACAGCCTGCTGGCCTGGCTCACCGTGGCGCTCACCGTCGCCCTGCTGGCCGGGCTGTGGCGCCACGACGCCCCCCCGCGGGTGCGGCGTGCGGCGCTGACGCTGCTGGCGGTGGAGGCGGCCCAGGGCGCGATCGGCTACATCCAGTACTTCCTGGGCGTCCCGGCACTGCTGGTGGGCCTGCACATGCTGGGCTCGGCACTGGTGTGGATCGCGGTGCTGAACGTGGCCTTCGCCACCCGCGAGCGCGGTCCTCTGGCCTCCGCCGAGTCCGCCGCGCCGCCGGCCGGGGCCGGGTCCGCGGGCGCGCAGTTGGGCAACCCTCGTCCGCAGCCCGCCTGACCGCCTGCCTGCGGGCCGGTCAGCCCTCGCGTTCCCGGGTGGCGCCGATGCAGGCGACCATGACGCAGCCGATGGCGGCCCACTCCAGGACCGACAGGACCTCGCCCAGCACCAGCAGCCCCACCAGGGCCGCCACGGCCGGCTCCAGGCTCATCAAGATCCCGAAGACCCGCGCCGGCATCCGGCGCAGCGCCTCCAGCTCCAGGGTGTAGGGGATCACCGACGACAGCAGCCCCACGCCCAGGCCCAGCAGCAGCCACTGCGGCGCCAGCAGCGCCGTCCCCGCGGTGGCCGCGCCCAGCGGCAGCATCACCGCCGCCGCCACCGCGCTGGCCGCCGTGAGCCCCACCGACCCGGGAAAACGCCGGCCGGTGGCCGCGCTGAGCAGGATGTAGGCGGCCCATGCCGCGCCCGCCACCAGGGCGAACGCCACCCCGGCGAGGTTCACCTCGCCGTCGCCGCGGGCCAGCAGCGCCACCCCGGCGAACGCCAGCACCGCCCACAACAGGTCCAGCAGGCGCCGGGAGGCGGCGATGGAGACCGCCAGCGGGCCGAGGAACTCGATGGTCACCGCCACGCCCAGCGGAATCCGGGCGAACGACAGGTAGATGGCGGTGTTCATCACCGCCAGCGTCAGCCCGAAGGCGGCGGCCACGCCCAGGTCGCCCCAGGAGTGGTCGCGGGTCAGCGTGCGCAGCGCCCGGCGGCCGAGCACGCCCAGCACCAGCGCCGAGGTCGCAAGGCGCAGCGACGCCACCGCCACCGGCGGCAGCGCCGCGAACAGATGCTTGGCCAGGCCCGCGCCGACCTGCACCGACACCACGCCCAGCAGCACCAGCACCGGCGGCGGGACCGACGCCGGCGACAGCGCTCGCCCGCCCCACCGGGACCAGCCCCGCGGCCCCAGCGAGCCGGAGGAGTCAACCGAGGCGGCCACTCATTCCCACCGGAAGAACCGGGCCGCCAGGGCCAGTCCCACCGCCGCCCAGGCCAGCAGGACCAGCAGGGAGGCGACCGGCAGGGCCGTGCCCTGCTGCAGGACCTGCCGCAGCCCTTCGGCCAGCGCCGCGATCGGCAGCGCCTCCAGCACCGCCGCCACCGGGCCGGGGAACTCGGTGAGCGGGAACACCACGCCCCCCAGCGCCAGCAGCAGCAGGTAGACCAGGTTGGCGGCGGCCAGCGTGGCCTCGGCCCGCAGCGTCCCGGCCATCAGCAGCCCGAAACCGCTGAAGGCGGCGGTGCCGGCCAGCAGCAGCACCGCCACGGCCGGCGCCCCGCCGAACCCGCCGTGGGGGCTCCAGCCCAGCGCCAGCGCCACCGCGCAGATCAGCGCGGTCTGCACCGCCTCCACGGCCAGGATCGCCAGCGTCTTGGCGACGATCAGCCCGCTGCGCGGCAGCGGGGTGGCGCCCAGCCGTTTGAGCGCCCCGTAGCGCCGCTCGAAACCGGTGGCGATGGCCTGCCCGGTGAAGGACGTCGACATCACCGCCAGCGCCAGCACTCCCGGCGTCAGGAAGTCCACCCGCTCGCCCGGGCCCAGATCCAGCAGGGCGGTGGTGGAGAACAGCACCAGCAGCAGCACCGGGATGATCATGGTGAGCAGCAGCTGCTCCCCGTTGCGCAGCATGCCGCGCAGCTCGAAGGCGGCCTGGGCGAGCACCATCCTCGGCAGCGGCGCCGCGCCCGGCGCGGGGGTCAGGTCCAGTGCGGGAGCGCCCGTCACGACCGCAGCTCCCGTCCGGTCAGCTCCAAGAACACATCCTCCAGGGTGCGCCGCTCGATCCGCAGGTCCTCGGTCATCACCCCGTGGGAGGCGCACCAGGCGGTCACCGTGGCCAGCAGCTCCGGTCCCACCTCGCCCTCGATCAGGTAGTGACCGGCCGGGGACTCCTTGGCGGCGCTGCCGGGCGGCAGCGCCGCCAGCAGCTCATCCAGCCCCAGCCCGGGCCGGGCGCGAAACCGCAGCTGCCGCTCGGCGCCGGTCAGCTCGGCGGGGGTGCCCTCGGCCACCACCCGGCCCCGGTCGACGATCACCACCCGGTCGGCCAGCCGCTCGGCCTCGTCCATGTGGTGGGTGGTCAAGATCACGCTCACCCCGGCCCGCCGCAGCTCGCTCACCAGCTCCCAGGCGGCGTGCCGGGCCTGCGGGTCCAGCCCGGCGGTCGGCTCGTCCAAGAACACCAGCTCCGGCCGGCCGATCACGGCGGCGGCCAGTGACAATCGCTGCTGCTGGCCGCCCGACAGCCGCCGGAAGGGGGTGCGGGCGTGCCCGCTCAGCCCCAGCCGCTCCAGCAGCGCCGCCGGGTCCAGCGGGCGGGCGTAGAAGGCGGCGATCAGGCGCAGGAACTCCCCGGCGCGGGCGGTGCCCGGCACCCCGCCCGACTGCGGCATCACCCCCACCCGGGGACGCAGCGCCCGGGCATCGCGCAGCGGGTCCAGCCCGAGCACCCGCACGGTGCCGCCGTCGGGTCGCCGGTAGCCCTCGCAGATCTCGATCGTGGTGGTCTTGCCCGCGCCGTTGGGACCGAGCAGCGCGGTGATCGCGCCGCGCTCGGCGCGCAGCGAAAGACCGTCCACCGCGGTGGTGGCGCCATAGCGCTTCACCAGCGCGTTCAGCTCGACCGCGGCCTGGCCGGGGGGACTCATGCCCCCGAGTCTAGGTCGGCCCCGGCCGCGTCGCGGCACGCCCCCCGCCGGCCGGGGTTTGCCGGCCGGCGGCACGGGCATTCCCAGCGAGCGGCTTCGCCGGAAGGCGCCGGCCGCCGGTGGGCGCTGGGGACACCGGGGGGATTCGTGGGCACCAGGCAGGCAGGGGCCCGGCACGGTTCACCGTGGGGTTCCCTGTTGCGCAACCTGCTGCGCACCAAGCCGGTCGACCGGATCGTCGCCGAGGGCGGCCACGGCGAGGGCGGCGACCTGAAGCGCACGATGGGCCTGCTGCAGCTGACCTTCTTCAGCGTCGGCGCCACGCTGGGCACCGGCATCTTCGTGATCCTCGGCGAGGCCGTGCCGCTGGCCGGGCCGGCGATCGTGCTGTCGTTCGTGCTGGCGGCGCTGACCGCCCTGTTCTCGGCGCTGTCGTATGCGGAGCTGGCGGGCACGATCCCGGTCTCCGGATCCTCCTACTCCTACACCTACGCCACCATGGGCGAGCTGGTCGCCTGGGTGTGCGGCTGGTGCCTGCTGCTGGAGTACGGGGTGTCGGTGTCGGCCGTGGCGGTGGGCTGGGGGCAGTACCTCAACGAGTTCTTCGCCCAGACGGCGGGGTTCACCATGCCCGCCGCCATCAGCTACCCGCCCGGCGGGCAGGAGGGCGGCGTGATCAACGTGCCGGCGGTGGTCGTCGTCCTCATCGCCACCTTCCTGCTGCTGCGCGGGACCTCCGAGAGCGCCACCGTCAACACCGTCATGGTCTTTTTGAAGATCGGCGTGCTGGTGTTCTTCTGCCTGGTGGCGGCCCTCGCCTTCCGCCGCGGCAACCTGGAGCCGTTCGCACCGCTGGGAGCGGCCGGGATCAGCGCCGCCGGCGCCCGGGTGTTCTTCTCCTACATCGGCTTCGACGCCGCCTCCACCGCCGGGGAGGAGGCCCGCAACCCCCGGCGGGACCTGCCGCTGGCCATCGTGCTGTCGCTGGCCATCGTCACCGCCCTGTACGTGCTGGTGGGGCTGACCGCGGTGGCGGCGATGCACTGGAGCGACTTCGCCGAGGGCGGCACCGAGGCGTCGCTGGCGGTGGTGCTGGAGGTGGCCACCGGGCAGGGCTGGCCGTCGGTGGTGCTGTCGCTGGGCGCGGTGATCGCCATCGCCAGCGTGGTGCTGACCGTGATGTACGGCCAGACCCGCATCCTGTTCGCCATGTCGCGGGACGGGCTGATCCCCGAGGTCTTCCAGAAGGTGAACCCGCGCACCGCGGTGCCCACCGCCAACATCGTGCTGGTGTCGCTGTTCATCGCGGTGCTGGCGGCGCTGGTGCCGCTGGGCCGGCTGGCCGACGCCACCAGCATCGGCACCCTGTTCGCCTTCGCCCTGGTCAACGTGGGGGTGATGGTGCTGCGCAGGACCAAGCCGGCGATGCCGCGCAGCTTCCGCACACCGCTGTTCCCCTTCACCCCGCTGCTGGGCGTGGTGTTCTGCGTGTACCTGATGATCAGGCTCAACGCCATCACCTGGGTGGTGTTCGCGCTGTGGACGCTGGTGGGGCTGCTGGTCTACTTCGCCTACGGCTACCGCCGCTCGCACCTGGCGCACGCCGGGGCGGGGCGGGGGAGGGAGCGCGGGTGAGCGGACGCGTCCTGGTGGGGTATCTGCCGGACGAACGCGGCGACGACGCCCTGGAGCTGGCCCGCCTGGTCGCCGATGCCGACGGTTCTCCGCTGACCGTCGCCTGCATCTACCCGCCGCCCTGGCCGGTCCCCGGCCCCGGCCGGGTGGACGCCGAGTGGCTGGGCCACGTCCGCGGATACGCCCGCTCCGCCGTCGAGCAGGCCCGTGACCGGCTCGCCGGGCGCATGCCCGCCGAACGGGTGCGGACGGCGACGGGGGCGCACCGGGGCAGCGGGCGCGGGCTCATCGAGACGGCCGAACGGGAGGGCGCCGACCTGATCGTGATCGGTTCGGCGCCGGGCGGCCCGGCGGGGCGGATCGTCGTCGGCAGCACCGCCGACCAGCTGCTGCACGGTTCTCCCGTCCCCGTGCTGATGGCCCCGCGCGGCTATGCGGCCGGCCCGCCGGCGCGGCTGAGCGGGCTGACCGTCGCCCACCGCCCCAGCCGCGGCTCGGAGCTGGGGCTGGCCGCCGCGTTGCGGTTGGCTAGGCGGCTGGATGTGCCGATCCGGCTGCTGACGCTGCTGGAGCGGCCCTCTTGGCTGAGCGGCGTGCTGCGCGGCGAGGAGATCATGCGGCGCCAGCGCGAGTACGCCGTGCGCGACCTGCAGGCGGCGGCCGAGCTGCTGTCCGGCCACGCTCAGGTGACCACCCAGGTGGCCGAGGGCGACGGCATCGAGGGGGCCGTGCGCAACTGCCACTGGCCGCCGGGGGAGCTGCTGGCCTGCATGTCCGGCAGCCACGGGCCGTTGCGCCAGGTCTTCCTGGGCGGCGTCTCCGGCAAGATCGTCCGGGCCGCCCCCTGCCCCGTGGCGCTGCTGCCCGGGACCGCCGGCCGGGCGGGCGGCGCAGCTTAGGTAAGGCTTTCCTGCGTGAGGGATGGCACGTCGGTACGTTTGTGCACCGGGAAGGAATTACGCCACACTGATGTTGTGAAAAACGTGGGCGAGCAGACGGGCAGCGGCGGCGTGCGCGCCTCTGTCATGCCGTCGTTCGCCGCGGACGGGCACGGCGAGCGCAGCACGCGCGCCCGCGTGGCCCGGCTGATCCTCGAGCACGGCCCGATCACCGCCTCCGCGCTGGGGGAGCGGGTCGGGCTCACCCCCGCCGCCGTCCGGCGGCACCTGGACGCGCTGCTGGTCGAGGGCATGATCGAGGTTAGGCGGGTGCGTCCGCAGGGCGGCCGGGGACGCGGCCGTCCCGCCAAGTGGTTCGCCATCACCGACGCCGGGCGCAGCGCCTTCGTGCACGCCTACGACGACCTGGCCGGCGCGGCGCTGCGCTTCCTGGCCGAAAAGGCCGGTCCCGGCGCCGTCGCCGAGTTCGCCCGCCGGCAGGTCGCCGAGCTGGAGCGGCGCTACCATCCGGTGGTCCGCGCCGCCCCGCCGCAGCATCGGGTCCGGGCGCTGGCCGAGGCGCTGTCGGCCGACGGCTATGCCGCCGCGGCCGGCCGTTCGCCCCGCGCCGGCGGCGAGCAGCTGTGCCAGCACCACTGCCCGGTCGCGCACGTCGCAGCGGAGTTCCCGCAGCTGTGCGAGGCCGAGACCGAGGCCTTCAGCAGGCTGCTGGGCACCCCCGTCCAGCGGCTGGCCACCATCGCCCATGGCGATGGGATCTGCACCACGCACGTCAGCCCGCGCGACCTGCGCGCCGCAGCGGGCCACGACACCGCAACGCACACCGACGACGAGGAGTCCGGGAGGACCTCCCTATGACTGTTGAGACCCACCCCGAGCTGGAGGGGTTCGACCGGTACCGGTTCGGCTGGGCCGACCCCGACATCGCCGGGGCCACCGCCCGGCGCGGCCTGAACGAGGAGGTCGTCCGTGACATCTCGGCCAAGAAGAACGAACCGCAGTGGATGCTGGAGCTGCGCCTGAAGGGGCTGCGGCTGTTTGAGAAGAAGCCGCTGCCGACCTGGGGCGCGGACCTGACCGACATCGACTTCGACAACATCAAATACTTCGTCCGCTCCACCGAAAAGCAGGCCACCACCTGGGACGACCTGCCGGCCGACATCAAGAACACCTACGACAAGCTCGGCATCCCCGAGGCCGAGAAGCAGCGCCTGGTGGCCGGGGTGGCCGCCCAGTACGAGTCGGAGGTCGTCTACCACAAGATCCGCGACGACCTGGAGCGCAAGGGCGTCATCTTCGTCGACACCGACACCGGGCTGCGCGAGTACCCGGAGTTCTTCAAGGAGTACTTCGGCACGGTCATCCCCGCCGGCGACAACAAGTTCGCCGCGCTCAACACCGCGGTGTGGTCGGGCGGCTCGTTCATCTACGTGCCGCCGGGCGTGCACGTGGAGATCCCGCTGCAGGCCTACTTCCGGATCAACACCGAGAACATGGGCCAGTTCGAGCGGACGTTGATCATCGTCGACGAGGGCGCCTATGTGCACTACGTCGAAGGGTGCACCGCGCCGATCTACTCGTCGGACTCGCTGCACTCGGCGGTGGTGGAGATCATCGTCAAGAAGAACGCCCGCTGCCGCTACACCACCATCCAGAACTGGTCCAACAACGTCTACAACCTGGTGACCAAGCGCGCCGTCGCCTATGAGGGCGCCACCATGGAGTGGATCGACGGCAACATCGGCTCCAAGGTCACCATGAAGTACCCGGCGGTCTACCTGCTGGGCGAGCACGCCAAGGGCGAGACCCTGTCGATCGCGTTCGCCGGGGAGGGCCAGCACCAGGACGCCGGCGCCAAGATGGTGCACGCCGCGCCGAACACCTCCAGCACCATCGTCTCCAAGTCGGTGGCGCGCGGCGGCGGCCGCACCTCCTACCGCGGCCTGGTGCAGGTGCAGGAGGGCGCGGTGCGCTCCAAGTCCACCGTCAAGTGCGACGCGCTGCTGGTCGACACCATCAGCCGCTCCGACACCTACCCGTATGTGGACGTCCGCGAGGACGACGTGGAGATGGGGCACGAGGCCACCGTCTCCAAGGTCTCCGAGGACCAGCTGTTCTACCTGATGAGCCGCGGCCTGAGCGAGGAGGAGGCCATGGCGATGATCGTGCGCGGGTTCGTCGAGCCCATCGCGCGCGAGCTGCCCATGGAGTACGCCCTCGAACTCAACCGCCTGATCGAACTGCAGATGGAAGGAGCCGTCGGCTGATGGGGCTGGAGACCAAGCCTCTGTCGACCCTGCACGGCAAGTCCTCCTACGACGTGGCGGACTTCCCCGTGCCCACCGGCCGCGAGGAGGAGTGGCGCTTCACCCCGCTGCGCCGGCTGCGCGACCTCCACAAGGGCGCCGAGGGCGGCGGAGAAGTGGACGTCGTGATCGAGGCGGCCCCCGAGGTCAAGGTCGAGCGGGTGGGCCGCGACGACCCCCGGCTGGGCGGCGCGTACGCGCCCACCGACCGGGTCAGCGCCCAGGCCTACTCGTCCTTCACCGAGGCCACCGTCCTCACCGTCCCCAAGGAGGCCGTCGCCTCCCAGCCCACCGTGCTGCGCATCACCGGCCGGGACGCCGCCCAGGCCGCCTACGGCCACACCACCGTGGTCGTCGAGCCGTTCGCGCAGGCCACCGTGGTGCTGGCGCACACCGGCTCGGCCACCTACGCCGACAACGTGGAGTTCGTGGTCGGCGACGGCGCCAAGCTGTCGGTGATCAGCGTCCAGGACTGGGCCGACGACGCCGTCCACCTGTCCCACCAGCACGCCCGGCTGGGCCGCGACGCCTCCTTCACCGGCTTCGCCGTCTCCCTCGGCGGCGACCTGCTGCGCATCGCCCCGTCGGTCGCCTACACCGCCCCCGGCGGCGACGCCGAGCTGTACGGGGTGTACTTCGTCGACGCCGGCCAGCACATCGAGCACCGGCTGCTGGTGGACCACGCCGTCCCGCACTGCCGCAGCCGCGTGGACTACCGCGGCGCGCTGCAGGGACAGGACGCGCACGCGGTGTGGATCGGCGATGTGATCATCCGGGCCGAGGGCGAGGGCACCGACACCTACGAGCTCAACCGCAACCTGGTGCTCACCGACGGCACCCGCGTCGACTCGGTGCCCAACCTGGAGATCCTCACCGGCGAGGTGGTCGGCGCCGGGCACGCCAGCGCCAGCGGCCGCCTGGACGATGAGCACCTGTTCTACCTGCAGGCCCGCGGCATCTCCAAGGAGGACGCGCGGCGCATGGTGGTGCTCGGCTTCCTCGGGCAGCTCGTCGAGCGCATCGAGGTTCCCGAGATCCGCGAGAAGGTGCAGGCGGCGATCGAGGCGGAGTTGGAGCGATGAGCGGGGAGCAGGACGGGTTCGTCAAGGTCTGCGCGCTGGAGGACATCCCCGAGGACGGGGCGCTGGCGGTGGAGATCGACGACACTCCGGTGGCGCTGGTGCGCACCGGCGGCGAGGTGTTCGCGCTGCACGACGTGTGCTCGCACGCCGAGGTCGCGCTGTCCGAAGGCGAGGTCTACGACGGCGCCATCGAGTGCTGGCTGCACGGCTCCTGCTTCGATCTGCGCACCGGCAAGCCCACCAACCCGCCGGCCAGCGCGCCGGTGCCCACCTACCGGGTCCGGGTCAGCGACGGCCAGGTGCACGTGTCGCTGCGTCCCGCATCCACCGACCAGACCTGAAGACGACGACAGAAGGTTTCACGATAGATATGGCCACGCTAGAGATCCGCGACCTCCATGTCTCCGTCGGGGACGGCTCCGACGGCGCCAAGGAGATCCTGCGCGGTGTCGATCTGATCGTCCGCGCCGGCGAGACCCACGCGATCATGGGGCCCAACGGCTCGGGCAAGTCCACCCTGGCGTACGCGATCGCCGGGCACCCCAAGTACCAGGTCACCTCCGGCTCCATCACGCTGGACGGCGAGGACGTGCTGGCCATGAGCGTGGACGAGCGCGCCCGCGCCGGCCTGTTCTTGGCCATGCAGTACCCGGTGGAGGTGCCGGGGGTGTCGGTGTCGAACTTCCTGCGCTCGGCGGTCACCGCGGTGCGCGGGCAGGCGCCCAAGCTGCGGGAGTTCACCAAGGAGATGAAGGCCGCCATGGAGGCGCTGTCCATCGACCCGGCCTTCGCCCAGCGCAGCCTGAACGAGGGCTTCTCCGGCGGCGAGAAGAAGCGCCACGAGATCCTGCAGCTGGAGATGCTCAAGCCCAAGATCGCGGTGCTGGACGAGACCGACTCCGGGCTGGACGTCGATGCCCTGAAGGTGGTCTCCGAGGGCATCAACCGCTTCAGCGCCGGCGGCGACACCGGGGTGCTGCTGATCACCCACTACACCCGCATCCTGCGCTATGTGAAGCCCGACTTCGTGCACGTCTTCGCCGGCGGGCAGATCGTCGAGGCCGGCGGCCCGGAGCTGGCCGAGGTGCTGGAGAACGAGGGCTACGAAAAGTACGTGAAGGCGGGCGCGTCCGCATGACCGCCGCGCGAAAGAGCGGAGGACGCCGATGAGCTTCCTGCTGCCCGAGGAGATCAAAAAGGACTTCCCGCTGCTGGCGCGCACCGTCCGCGGCGGGCGTCCGCTGGTCTACCTCGACTCCGGCGCCACCTCCCAAAAGCCCTACCAGGTGCTGGACGCCGAACGGGAGTTCTACGAGCGGCACAACGCCGCCGTGCACCGCGGCGCGCACCTGCTGGCCGAGGAGGCCACCGACGCCTTCGAACGCGCCCGCGCCACCGTGGCCTCCTTCATCGGGGCGGCGCCCGGCGAGATCGTGTTCACCAAGAACGCCACCGAGTCGATCAACCTGGTGGCCTACTCGCTGAGCAACGCCGCCACCGCCGGCCCCGAGGCCGAACGGTTCCGCGTCGGCCCCGGCGATGAGATCGTCACCACGGAGATGGAGCACCACGCCAACCTGGTGCCCTGGCAGCAGCTGTGCCGCCGCACCGGGGCTGCGCTCCGCTGGTTCGGCATCACCGACGAGGGCCGGCTGGACCTGTCGAACCTGGAGGAGCTGATCACCGAGCGCACCAAGCTGGTGGCACTGACCCACCAGTCCAACGTGCTCGGCACCATCCCCCCACTGGAGCAGATCGTCGCCCGGGCCCGCCAGGTCGGCGCGCTGGTGCTGCTGGACGCCGCCCAGTCGGTGCCGCACCAGCCGGTGGACGTGACCGCCCTGGACGTGGACTTCGTGGCCTTCTCCGGCCACAAGATGCTCGGCCCCTCGGGGATCGGCGTGCTGTGGGGACGCCGCGAGCTGCTGGAGGCCATGCCCCCGTTCATCACCGGCGGGTCGATGATCGAGGTGGTGCGCATGGAGGAGTCCACCTTCCTGCCGCCGCCCCAGCGCTTTGAGGCCGGGGTGCCGATGACCGCCCAGGCGGTCGGGCTCGCCGCGGCCTGCGACTACCTGTCGGCCCTGGGCATGGACAAGGTCCAGGCGCACGAGGAGACGCTCACCGGCTACGCCCTGGAGAAGCTCGGGCAGCTGCCCGGCGTGCGCATCATCGGCCCCCGCTCCACCGAGGCGCGCGGCGGCGCGGTCTCGTTCGTGGTCGACGACCTGCACCCGCACGACGTGGGACAGGTGCTGGACGAGCTGGGCGTGGCGGTCCGCGTCGGGCACCACTGCGCCTGGCCGATCTGCCGCCGCTTCGGCATCCCGGCGACCACGCGGGCGACCTTCTACGTCTACAACACCCTGGCGGACGTGGACGCCCTCGCCGAAGGGGTGCGGCACGCCCAGAAGTTCTTCGGAACACTGTGACCGTTTTTGCGGTTTCACCACACCGACGCACCGGATAGACGCACCCGGCCACCGGGTCGCCGCAGGAAGGACGCCATGCAGCTCGAGTCGATGTACCAGGAGATCATCCTGGACCACTACCGCAACCCCCACCACAAGGGGCTGCGGGAGCCGTACGAGGCCGAGGTGCACCACGTCAACCCCACCTGCGGCGACGAGGTGACCTTGCGCGTGCACCTGGAGGGGCAGGGGGTCGACGCCGTCGTCGCCGACGTCTCCTACGAGTCGATGGGCTGCTCCATCAGCCAGGCCAGCGCCTCGGTGATGAGCGAGTTGCTGATCGGCAAGTCGGTCAAGGAGGCCATGGCCGTGGGCGATGAGTTCCTGGCCCTGATGCAGTCGCGCGGCCAGGCCGAGCCGAACGAGGAGATCCTGGAGGACGCCGTCGCCTTCGCCGGGGTCTCCAAGTACCCCGCCCGCGTCAAGTGCGCCCTGCTCGCCTGGATGGCGTGGAAGGACGCGACCGCCCGAGCCCTGGGAGAGGCACCATGAGCGAGACCGAGACCACGGCACCCGAGCAGCAGACCGCCGAGTCCGCCCCTGAGCACGAGGAGATCCTGGAGGCCCTCAAGGACGTCGTGGACCCCGAGCTCGGCATCAACGTCGTCGACCTCGGCCTGGTCTACGGCATCGACGTCGTCGACGGGGTGGCGACCTTGGACATGACGCTGACCAGCGCCGCCTGCCCTCTCACCGACGTGATCGAGGATCAGGCCGCCAGCGCCCTGGACGGCCTGGTCAAGGAAGTCAAGATCAACTGGGTCTGGCTGCCCCCGTGGGGCCCCGACAAGATCACCGAGGAGGGCCGCGAGCAGCTGCGGGCCCTCGGCTTCAACGTCTGACAGACCTTCGCGTTCCGCCTCCGCCCGGCCGCCGGGCGGAGACGTTCGCCTGCGCCCGGCGGGAGACGGAGCGGTGCGGCCCAGTGGGGGCGTCCGGCGTCTGCTGACGTACTGATGCCGTCCCCTTGTGGGACGAGTGCGGTGCACCTGGGGGAGAGGCGGGCGGCTCATGCGCACAGCGGTGGGGCCGCCCCGGACCGGGGCGGCCCCACCACTTGCCGGTTCCCCTGAGCCTTCCCGCGTACGCGAGCCGGCAGGACGGCCTCCCGTCTGCGTCAGTGCACCCGTTCCCGTTCCAGGGGCGGCGCGCCGTCCTTCGGCTTGGCGGGCCAGATCGTGTAGGAGATCGGCCACAGCGCCCAGATCCCCAGCACCATCGTCAGCCGGCCGACCCACACCAGCAGCTCCCGGGTGCGCTCGACGTCGCCCACCAAGACGACCGCGCCGAGCAGCAGCGCGCAGCTGATCGCCCAGGCCACGAACGCCTTGCCGAACTCGCGCCACTCGTAGCGGGCCCGCGCCATCCCGTATTTGGGCGGCTTGGGCGGCGGGGGACCGCCGGCGAAGCGGTGCGCAAAGCGCGCGTCCGCCCAGCGGATCATGCTGTGCCCGAACGCCACCGAGAAGCCGATGTAGGCCGCGGCCAGCCCATGGGTGAAGTGCGCCGTGGCCCCGCCGCGCAGGTCGATCACCGTGGCCGCCAGCAGCACCAGGTCCACCAGGGGCACGCTCACCAGCAGCGCCGCGCCGGTGCGCCGCATCCGCAGCAGGTAGCGGGCGGCCAGCCCGGCCAGCAGCAGCACCCAAAAGCCGATCTCGCAGCCGATGATGACGCCGAGCAGCAGGGCGTTCCCACCGTTGTCGTCCATGCTTCGATCCTCCCGGCGGGAAACCGGCGGATTCTCCGCACGCCTGCCGAAATGCGGCATCCTCCAAAGGATGTACGACCGCGGCCGGCGCCTCCGCGCCGGGAAGGAGACCGGGCGGAAGTGCCTTTGCGGCGAAGATGGTGAGATGGACGGGTGCGTTCCACCGGCCTCACCACCCGTCAGGACCTGCTGCTGGCCGTCGCGGCGCTGGCAGGCGGACTGCTGGTGCTCAGCGCCCGCGGATACAGCCACTGGAGCGCCGAGGGCACCGGCCCGGCGGTCGGCTGGCGCGTGCTGCCGCTGCTGGGCGTGTGCACGGCCATGCTGTTCCGGCGCACCTCCCCGCTGACCGACCTGGCCATCGCCACCCCGGCCGCGATCGCCGACATCGCGCTGGGCCCCAGCCTGGGCACCCTGCTGATCTACACCGACGCGCTGTACGCCGCCGGCCTGTACGGGCCGCGCCGCACGGGTGAGCGGCTGCTGGTCGCCACGGCGGCCGTCACCGTGCTGCTGGCCGGCGCGGCCCTGCCGCTGGCCGCCGACTGGCGGGCGGCGGTCATCGTCGGCGGGGTCGCCGGGATGACCTTCGTCAGCCCGGTGCTGACCGCGATGGTGGTGCGCGGCCACCGCGACAGGGCCGAGCTGGAACGGCAGCGGGCCGAGCAGCTGGCCCGCCTGGCGGAACTGGACCGGCGCAACGCGGTGGCGGCCGAACGCGCCCGGATGGCCCGCGAGCTGCACGATGTGGTCGCCGGCCATCTCAGCGCGGTGGCGCTGCACTCTGCGGCGCTGCTGCGGCTGCCCGACATGGACCGCGACAGCGTCCACCGGGCCATGACCGTGATCAGGGAGAACAGCGTGCAGGGGCTGGCGGAGATGCGCCGCATGATCGGCCTGCTGCGCGAGGGGCGCCGGGAGGAGGCCGACTCGCCCGCCGCCCCCCGGCTGGCCGACCTGGAGCAACTGGCCGAACGCGCCGCCCGGCCCGACCTGACGGTGGGGCTGAAGGTGACCGGGACGGTGCGGGAGCTGCCCGCCGCCGTCGAGCTGGCCGCCTACCGCATCGTCCAGGAGTCGCTGACCAACGCGCTCAAGCACGCCGGGCCCGGCCGCGCCGAGGTGCTCATCGAGCATCACCCTCAGCGGCTGTGCATCACCGTCGACAGCCCGCTGGGCGCGCAGCGGACCGAGCTGCCCGGCGCCGGCAGCGGCCTGATCGGGATGCGTGAGCGCGCCTCGATCCTGGGCGGGACGTTCCAGGCGGGCCCGGACGCGGGGCGCTGGCGGGTGCGGGCCGAGCTGCCGACCGCCCCGCCCGACGGCGAAGAGGAGGAGGGACGGCGGCAGTGATCAGGGTGCTGGTGGCCGACGACCAGGCGGCGGTGCGCGCGGGACTGGTGCTGATCTTGCGTTCGGCCCCGGACATCGAGGTGGCCGGGGAGGCCGCCGACGGGCTGGAGGCGGTGGAGCTGGCCCGCCGGCTGCGGCCCGATGTGGTGCTGATGGACGTGCGCATGCCCCGCCTGGACGGCATCTCCGCCACCGGCGAGCTGACCGCCCTGGGGGTGGACGTGCTGGTGCTGACCACCTTCGATGTGGACGAGTACGTCTTCGGCGCGCTGCGCGCGGGCGCGGCCGGCTTTCTGCTCAAGGACATCGACGCCGACCGCCTGATCGAGGCGGTGCGCACGGTGGCGGCGGGGGAGGGGATCTTGGCACCCGCCGTCACCCGCCGGCTGATCCGGGAGTTCGCCGCCCGGCCCGGGCGGCCCGCCGCCCCTCTGGCCTCCCCGCCGCCGGGGCCGGCCGAGCTGACGCCGCGCGAACGGCAGGTGCTCGGCTGCCTGGGCGAGGGCCTGTCCAACGCGCAGATCGCCGCCCGGCTGAACATGGCCGAGACCACTGCCAAGACTCATGTCAGCCGGATCCTGGCCAAGCTGGGGCTGCGCAGCCGCGTCCAGGCGGCGATCCTCGCCCAGGAGCTGGCGCTCCAGGGGCCGGCCGAGGACGCGATCGGGCGGACGGACCGAGAACCGGACCGCTGACCGCTGCTGCGGCGCCCGCGCGCAGATCCACCACCGGGCGGAACATCACGGGCGCCGGCGGCGGAACGCCCACGAGGACACGGCTGCATCACCCGGACGGGACCGATGGACGGAAACCCGCCCGGAATTCAGGCGGGCTACACGCCCCGGCCTGCGATCATCGCCGACAGCATGTACACGACTCCGGCCAGTGCCGCCGGCCACAGGTAGGGCAGCCACTCTCCGCCCCGCAGCGCCTGCACCACCACCGCGCCCACCAGGGCGGCCACGGTCACGTCCCCGGTGACCGCCGCGGCCCGCAGGTGGGCGCGCGCCCGGTGGCCGCTGCCGAACGCGGCGCTGATCGGCAGTGCCGGCTCGTCCCGCCGGTAGGCCAGGTGGGCGGCGTACCCGGCCAGCACCGCCAGCGCGGCCAGCCCCGCATCGGTCCGGCCCTGCAGGGACAGTGCGACCGCCAGCGTCAGGCCCGCCGCCAGCGTCAGGCCGGGCACGATCCAGCGCCGCCCGCTGCGGCGCTCGGGTGCGAACCACATGGGGACATCTTCCACGATCCCCCAGTCACCGGACCAGTGGCTCCTTGAGCGGCGAATCCGGCGGTTCGGGTCCGGGCGCCGATGGGTCCGGAGGTTTCCAGCATTTGAGACGACGTGCCGAAAAAGGTCCAGTATGTTGGGGCTTCGTGGCGCAATTCCGGCTGAACGGCTCGAAGGTGCTCGCCGTGGACCTCATGGGCGAGACCGTCGTGGCGATGAACGGCTCCATGGTCGCCTACGACGGTCAGATGAGCTTCAAACGCCAGGGGCTCACCGGGGGCGAAGGGCTGCGCGGGGCGATCCGCCGCCGGGTGGCGGGGGAGAGCATGACCATGATGGAGGTCACCGGCCACGGCACGGTGTACCTGGCCCATGAGGCCACCGAGATCACCTTGATCCCGCTACAGGGCGACACCTTGTTCGTGGAGTCCGAGAGCCTGCTGGCCTATGAGCCGCAGCTGCGCACCGGGGTGCAGTTCACCGGGCTGCGCGGGATGACCACCGGGCAGGGCCTGGCCACCACCAAGGTCGAGGGGCACGGCATGGTGGCGATCCTGTCCGACGGCCCGGCGATCGCCCTGGAGGTCACTCCCGGCGTGCCGCTGTGCGTGGACCCGCAGGCCTACGTGGCGCACCGCGGGCAGCTGCAGCAGGACCTCGTCACCGACGTCAACTGGCGCACCGTCCTCGGCCAGGGGTCGGGGGAGAGCGTGCAGCTGCGCTACCAGGGCCACGGGGTGGTCTACGTTCAGCCGGCCGAACGCGGCGGCGGGATCATGGAGTTTTGACGATGCCCGGATTCAGCCCCATCAACGGCAAGATGCTCCAGGCACCGGTCGGCCCGGGCCGGGAGCTGTACAGCAGGCGCGGCGCGATGCTGGCCTATGTGGGCCGCGTCCACTTCGAGCCGACCGTCACCGCCGGGGCGGGCATCACCGGCGCCATCGGCCGGGCCATGGCCGGCGAGAGCGTCCCGCTGATGCGGGTCACCGGCCAGGGCAGCGTGATGTTCGGGCACGGCGGGCTGGATGTGACCGTGGTCGAGCTGCAGGGCGACACCCTGTATGCGGAGGCCGACCGGCTGCTGGTCTACGACGCGAGCCTGCGGGCGGACACCGTGTTCCTGGGCGAACAGGGCGGGCTGGCCGGCGTGATCCGCGGCCAGGTGACCGGCCAGGGCCTGTTCACCACCGCCCTGACCGGCCACGGTTCGGTGGGCCTGCTGTCGCACGGCGGCGTCATCGAACTGCCCATCGGCCCGCAGCGGCCCATCTACGTCGACCCGCAGGCCTATGTGGCGCACCGCGGGCAGGTGACCACCCGGCTGAAGACCTCCCTGGGGCTGCGGGATGTGATCGGCCGCGGCTCGGGCGAGGCGTTCCAGCTGGAGCTGTCCGGCCACGGCATCGTGTACGTGCAGGCCAGTGAGAAGAAGATCTGAGGCGTCCGGATGAGCGTTCCCGTCTTCAACCACCTGTCCCTGCCGTCCAACGACAACGTCAACCCCTACGCCTTCTGCGTGGACCTCAACGGGCAGTGGTTCGCCCAGAAGGGCAAGATGATCGCCTACTACGGGCAGATCCGTTTCGAGTCGCTGTCGGCCGGGCCGCTGGACGCGCTGGTCGCCGCCCACTTCCACTCGCCGCTGTATGCCCGGGACTGGATCGTGGCGCAGGGGCAGGGCAAGCTGCTGCTGGCCGACCGGGGCTTTGACGTCAACTCCTACGACCTCACCGACGGCAACCTCACCGTGCGGGCCGGCAACCTGCTGGCTTTTGAGCCCACGTTGGAGCTCAAGCAGTCGATCGTCCCCGGGTTCCTCACGCTGATCGGCACCGGGCGTTTCATCGCCGCCTCCAACGGCCCGGTGCACTTCGTCGAGCCGCCCATCCGGGTGGACCCGCAGGCGCTGCTGGGCTGGGCCGACTGCCCGTCCCCCGCCCACCACTACGACCACTCCTACATGCGGGGGGTGCTGGGCACGGCCCGTGCGCTCTTCGGCATCGGCGGCACGTCCGGGGAGGAGCACCAGTTCGACTTCACCGGCCAGGGCACGGTGCTGATGCAGTCGTCGGAGACGGTCAGGGACGGCGACGCCGTGCTGCGCGACCTGGAGCACCAGATCGGCATGCTGGGCGTTCCCGGCCTGCGGCGCCTGCAGCGCGTCATCGCCCAGCGCCTCGCCGCCGAACGGGACTGACCGGCCGCGCCGGCGCCTTGGCGTGCGTACCGGTTCCGTCACGAGGGGTCCCGTACACTGATCGGGTGCCGCTCCTGATCTGACAGGCCCTCCAACGCGCCGCCGACCGCCCCCGGCGCGTTTGCCGCCCTGCCGGCCGCCCTCGGCCCTGCCTGTCCCCGCCACCCGTTCACGAGCGGCCGCATCGTGTCGTGGGGAGCCCTGTCACTGTGATCACTGCCACCGATATCGAGTTGCGGGCCGGTGCCCGACTGCTGATCGAGAAGGCCACCTTCCGGGTCAACCCCGGCGACCGGGTGGGGCTGGTGGGCCGCAACGGCGCCGGCAAGACCACCTTGACCAGGGTGCTGGCCGGCGAGGCGCTGCCGGCCGCGGGCACGGTCACCCGGTCCGGTTCGATCGGCTACCTGCCGCAGGATCCGCGGGAGGTGGATCTGGAGGAGTCGGCCCGCGACCGGATCCTGTCGGCCCGCGGGCTGGATGAGGTCATCCGCGGGCTGCGCGCCGCCGAACAGGCCATGGCCACCGCCACCGGCGCCGAACGGGACCGCGCGGTGCGCCGCTACGGGCGCCTGGAGGACCGGCTGCACGTGCTGGGCGGGTACGCCGCCGAGGCCGAGGCCGCCGCCATCGCCTCCAGCCTGGGGCTGCCGGACCGGGTGCTGAACCAGCCGCTGGGCACGCTGTCGGGCGGCCAGCGGCGGCGGGTGGAGCTGGCCCGGATCCTGTTCTCCGGCGCCGAGACGCTGCTGCTGGATGAGCCCACCAACCACCTGGACGCCGACTCCATCGTGTGGCTGCGGGATTTCCTGCGCTCGCACACCGGTGGGCTGGTGGTCATCAGCCACGATGTGGGGCTGCTGGAGGCCGTGGTCAACCGGGTGTTCCACCTGGACGCGGGCCGCTGCGTGATCGATGTCTACAACGTCGGCTGGAAGGCGTACCTGGCCCAGCGCGAGACCGACGAGCGGCGGCGCAAACGCGAGCAGGCCAACGCCCAGCGGCAGGCGGCGGCGCTGATGGCCCAGGCCGACAAGATGCGCGCCAAGGCCACCAAAGCCAAGGCCGCCCAGCAAATGGACCGGCGCGCCCGGCAGTTGCTGGCCTCGGTGGAGGGTGAACGCAAGTCCGATCGAGTGGCGAAAATCCGTTTTCCGGATCCGGCTCCTTGTGGGCGGACACCGCTCATCGCGGAGGGATTGTCGAAATCCTACGGATCTTTGGAGATTTTCACCGATGTGAACCTGGCCATCGACCGCGGCAGCCGGGTGGTGGTGCTGGGGTTGAACGGCGCCGGCAAGACCACTTTGCTGCGCCTGCTGGCGGGGGTGGACAAGCCCGACACCGGCCGGGTGATCGCCGGTCATGGCCTGAAACTGGGCTACTACGCCCAGGAGCACGAGACGCTGGAGGCCGGGCGCACGGTATTGGAGAACATGCGTTCGGCCGCGCCCGACCTGCCCGAGGTCGAGGTCCGCAAGATCTTGGGATCGTTCCTGTTCAGCGGCGATGACGTGGACAAACCCGCCGGGGTGCTCTCCGGCGGGGAGAAGACCCGCCTGGCGCTGGCCACGCTGGTGGTCTCCAGCGCCAATGTGCTGCTGCTGGACGAGCCGACCAACAACCTCGATCCGGCCAGCCGTCAGGAGATCTTGTCGGCGTTGCGCACCTTCACCGGAGCCATCGTCTTGGTGACTCATGATGAGGGCGCGGTGGAGGCGCTCCAACCGGAAAGGGTGATTTTGCTGCCGGATGGTGTTGAGGACATCTGGAGTGACGAGTTTGCCGATCTGGTGGCACTTGCGTGACCGCCTTGGCAAGGGAAGCAGATCTTTTCTGGCGTAGTGGGTAGCCGATCGGCCGGGAATGACTGATCATGGCGGGGGATAACGCAGCGGTCACCACATCACTACGGGAGGTACTCGTGGCCGAGACCCTTAAGAAGGGCACCCGCGTGACCGGTGCCGAGCGCGACAAGCTGGCGGCGGAACTCAAGAAGAGGTACGACTCCGGCGAGAGCATCCGCGCCCTGGCTGCCGCCACCGGCCGCTCCTACGGCTTCATCCACCGGATCCTCACCGAGTCGGGTGTCAACCTGCGTGGCCGCGGCGGCGCCACGCGCGGCAAGAAATCCTGACGCGTCCCTCCGGGACGGTCCCAGAAAACCGGCAGGCGTGCCTCGGGCGCCCGGTATCGCGCCCGGCTCCGCGTCCCGCCTCCGGGGGCGCCGCACAACGCCCTCGGAGGACGGAGACGCCTGTGCCCGCATCCCGCCGCCCCGGCCGACCGAGTATGGTTCGGTCGCGGCGGCGGACAGGCGGGCGCCCGGTCCACCGTGACGCCGCCGCGAGGTGAAGGCGGAAAAGGAGGCGTCCTGGTGGACACCGGCACGAAGCAGGCCGCCGTGGTACCGGCCGAGGACCTGGCGCAGGCCGGGCTCCTGCTGGACATCGACGGCCCGGTGGCGACGATCACGCTGAACCGGCCCGACAAGCGCAACGCGATGACGTTCGCCATGTGGCGGACGCTGGCGCGCATCGGCGACGCGCTGCCCGGCTCGGTGCGGGTGGTGGTCGTGCGCGGGGCCGGCAAGGCGTTCTCGGCGGGCATCGATTTGAGCATGTTCTCCTCGCCCGAGGGGCCGCGCGGCGACGACCCGGAGGCGGGAGACCGGTTCATCGCCGAACTGCAGGCCGGCTACACCTGGCTGCGCCGGCCGGAGATCGTCTCGATCGCGGCGGTGCACGGCTACGCCATCGGCGCCGCCTTCCAGCTGGCGCTGTCCTGCGACCTGCGGGTGATGGCCGAGGACGCCTGGCTCTGCATGAAGGAGCCCGCCCTGGGACTGGTGCCGGACCTGACCGGCACCAAGCCGCTGGTGGACATCGTCGGGGTGCACCGGGCGATCGACATCTGCCTGACCGCCCGCAAGGTGCCCGCCGAGGAGGCGGCCCGGCTCGGCCTGGCCGAGCGGGTGGTGCCGGCCGCCGAGCTGGAGACGGCGGTGCGGGAGCTGACCGGCGCCCTGCTGGCGGTCGACGCCGGGGCGGCGGTGGCCACCAAGCGGCTGCTGTGGCAGGCCCCCGGCAACACTCTGGAGGAGCAGTGCGCGGCCGAGCGGCGCGAGCAGCTGGCGCGGCTGCGGGCGCTGCGCGGCAACTGACCGCGGTAACCGAAGCGGCGTGCGCAAAGGGGGTCCGGCGGCCGGCGCCGGGCCCCTCTCGCCATGACGGCGGGATGTTCTTTTCGCCCTCGGCTGAGCAGGGAAGCAGTCCGGTGCCCGGTACGTTGAGTTCGGGCATCGGACTGATTACTTGATTACGCACGGGGAGGCCGATGTGGGAATGCCGGGCATGCCGGGCAACGGCTGGCAGCTGATGGCGTCCTACCGCAGGGACCGCTCGGTCACCCGGCAGAAGCTCAAGCCCGGCACCGTCCGGCGGATCGCCGGCTACGCCCGCCCGTACGTGCGGGAGCTGGCGCTGTTCTTGCTGCTGAACGCGCTGGCGGCGGGCATCGTGGTGGCCGGGCCGCTGCTGCTGAAGTCGATCATCGACCGGGGCGTGATCCCCGGCCGGCCCGCCGTGGTGATCTGGCTGGCGGTGGCCGTGGCGGCGCTGGCCCTGGTGGAGGCGGTGCTGTCGCTGGTGCAGCGGTGGTATTCGGCCCGCATCGGCGAGGGCCTCATCTACGACCTGCGCACCCAGGTGTTCGACCACGTGCAGCGCATGCCGGTGGCGTTCTTCATGCGGGCGCAGACCGGCTCGCTGGTCAGCCGGCTCAACACCGACGTGATCGGCGCCCAGCGGGCGCTGACCACCACCTTGTCGTCGGTGGTCTCCAACGTGATCAGCCTGATCCTGGTGCTGGGCGCCATGTTCTGGCTGTCGTGGCAGGTCACCGTGATCGCGCTGGTGCTGCTGCCGGTCTTCATCGTCCCGGCCAAATGGGTGGGCCGGCGGCTGCAGCGCATCAGCCGCGAGCAGATGCAGCTGGACGCGGAGATGAGCTCGCTGATGACCGAGCGCTTCAACGTGGCCGGGGCGATGCTGGCCAAGCTGTACGGGCGCCCGGAGGAGGAGTCGGCCATGTTCGCCGAGCGGGCCGGCCGGGTGCGCGACATCGGCGTGGTGTCGGCGATGTACGGGCGGGTCTTCTTCGTGGCGCTCACCCTGGTGGCCGCGCTGGCCACCGCCATGACCTACGGCGTCGGCGGCCTGCTGGTGGTGGACGGCACGCTGCAGCTGGGCACGCTGGTGGCGCTGGCGGCGCTGCTGACCCGCATGTACGGGCCGCTGACGGCGCTGTCCAACGTGCAGGTGGACGTGATGACCGCGCTGGTCAGCTTCGACCGGGTCTTTGAGGTGCTGGACCTGAAACCGATGATCGACCAGCGCCCGGGGGCGGTCCCGCTGGCCGCCGCCGGCTCCGGGCAGGCCCTGCGGGTGGAGTTCGACCACGTCACCTTCCGCTACCCGGCGGCCGAGGAGGTCTCGCTGGCCTCGCTGGAGTCCATCGCCCGCACCGACACCACCCCCGCCCGCACGGTGCTGCGCGATGTGAGCTTCACCGTCGAACCCGGCCAGATGGTCGCCCTGGTCGGCCCGTCCGGCGCGGGCAAGACCACCATCACCCACCTGGTGTCGCGGCTGTACGACGTCACCGACGGCGCGGTGCGGATCGGCGGGCGGGACGTGCGCGACCTGACCCTGGAGTCGCTGCGGCGGACCGTCGGCGTCGTCACCCAGGACGCCCACCTCTTCCACGACTCCATCCGGGCCAACTTGCGCTATGCCCGCCCGGACGCCACCGAGGAGGAGATCGTCCAGGCGCTCAAGGACGCCCACATCTGGGACCTGGTCGCCGCCATGCCCGACGGGCTGGACACCGTGGTGGGCGACCGCGGCTACCGGCTGTCGGGCGGGGAGAAGCAGCGCCTGGCCATCGCCCGGCTGCTGCTGAAGGCCCCCTCGGTGGTGATCTTGGACGAGGCCACCGCGCACCTGGACTCTGAGTCGGAGGCGGCGGTGCAGCGCGCCCTGGCCACCGCGCTGTCCGGGCGGACCTCGCTGGTGATCGCCCACCGGCTGTCGACGATCCGGGAGGCCGACCAGATCCTGGTGGTCGACGCCGGCCGGATCGTCGAGCGCGGCAGGCACGAGGAGCTGCTGCTGGCCGGCGGCCTGTACGCCGAGCTGTACCGCACCCAGTTCGCCTCCCAGGCCTCCGGCGGGGGCCGCAGCCCGGAGCCGCTGGGCGCCGAATGAACGGTAAGCCCCGCCCATAGCAGATCGTGTATGAAAAGTTACCCCTGGTCGCTGAAGGGGAGCGGGTCAGAGGGTAGATCTCATGCCGTGATCAGTGGGACGGCCGCGGCCCGGGACGGCCGGTCCGGCGATGATCACCGGTGCGGTACCGGGAAGCGACGGCTCCGCTTCGCCGCCCGGTGACCTCGCCGTCGAGCGGCCGTCACCGGGATGCGGGACGGTCGGGACGCACGACCGGCACGCCGCGGCCGTCCCGGCGCTCCCCGGCCGGCTTCCGGGCGCGGCCTGCGGCGGTGGAAACGAAGGGGGTGAGCATCCATGCGTCCGACGCGTCCGACCATCAAGATCACCAACCCGCTCAAAAGCTGGACCGGCCGCTATGCCCTCCTGCTGATCGGCCTGGGCGCCGCGGGCGTGATGATCGGCTGGGCCGGCCCGGATGCGCTCATGCGGCGCCGCTGAGCCGGTAGCCCAGCCGCTGCAGCTCCTTGCCGGCCACCCGCTCCACCTGGATGAGCTGTTTGGGGGTCAGCCGCCGGCGCCAGGCCCCCACGCCGCCGTCCCCGTTCTCCCCGGGCCGCACCAGCCCCGTCAGCGCGTTCTTGGGGATCGGGGCGCCCAGGTACTCCGACAAGGTCTCCACCACCTGACCCGGCCGGCTGATCAGATCCTCATAGCGCACCGTCAGCAGCTGGTCCTCGGGGACCTGGGCGCGCAGCCGGGCGCTCAGCCGCACCGAGCCGCGCCAGCGCAGCGCGCATTTGACCGCCATGGCCGCCTTGGGCCAGCGGGACCGGTCGGTGAAGTCCTCCACCCCCAGGAACGGGTTGGGGAAGACCTCCTCCAAATTGGCCACCCCCGGCTTGAACCAGGCCAGGCAGCGCTCGTCGGTCAGCATCCCGGCCACCACGTCCCGCCCGTCCCTGATCACCTGCAGCAGCTGGGCGTCGGGGAAGGCGTCCAGCAGCACATCGGCGCTGTAGATCAGGTCGGGGGAGGCGTCGGCGAACCGCTGCACCCGCCCCGGCTCGGTGCACACCTGTCCGGAGCGCACGGCGTCCTCTGCGGTCTCGGCGGGCGGCAGCCCGGCCAGAGTCCGGCACTCGGCCGGGCACTGGGCGCAGCCCCAGGGGGAGATCTGCCAGGCCTCGGCGTAGGCGTCCCGCAGCACCCGTGCGGCGCCCCGGCCGCGTTCGCTGGCGATCGTCGGCCGCCGGGCGAAGGCGTAGGTCACCCGCAGCACCCCGGGACGGCCGACCGTCAGGTGGAACCCCGCGGTCTGCTTGATCGCCCGCGCCAGCAGGTCGGTGCCCGAGTGCGGGGCGCCCAGGACGAACACCGGCCGGCGCACCTTCGTGCCGTTGATCACCAGGATGTGCGGGGCGGGTCTCATGACGATCTCCAGTGTCGCACTCCGTGCAGGGTACCGCCCCATATGTCCCTTTACCGGGCTGCCTGATCACGCGCAGTGCCGACCGGTTCGGCATGGCCGTCGGGCAGACCGAGTGAAGGCGTATTTAGCTCTGTATTCCCGGTATCTCGGGCCTAGCCTGGAGTGCATGGACATGCCCCCGAGCCTCGGCGAGTGGCTGCGCGAGGCCCGTTCGATCACCGTGCTGACCGGGGCCGGGATCAGCACCGACAGCGGCATCCCCGACTTTCGCGGGCCCCAGGGCGTGTGGACCAAGGACCCGTCGGCCGCCGCCTTGTCGTCCCTGGACGCCTACCTGGCCGACCCGCAGGTGCGGCGGCGGGTCTGGCAGGCCCGGCGCGACCATCCCGCCTGGCACGCCGAGCCCAACGCCGCGCACCTGGCCCTGGTGAAGCTGGAACGCGCCGGGCGGCTGCGCGCCATCGTCACCCAGAACATCGACGGGCTGCACCAGGCGGCCGGCTCCAGCCCGAAGACCGTCATCGAGATCCACGGCACGATGCGCGAGGTCGAGTGCCTGGAGTGCGGGCTGCGCACCCCGACGCAGCAGGTCCTGAAACGGCTGGAGGAGGGCGAGGCGGACCCGCCGTGCCTGGAGTGCGGCGGCATCCAGAAAGCGGCCACGATCTCCTTCGGGCAGGCCCTGCGCCCGCAGGTGCTGCAGGCGGCGGTGCGGGCCGCCCGCTCCTGCGACCTGTTCATGGCGGTGGGCACCTCGCTGACCGTGCACCCGGCGGCCGGACTGTGCCTGGAGGCCGTCGAGCACGGCGCGCGGCTGGTGATCGTCAACGCCCAGCCCACTCCCTATGACGGAATCGCCGACGCGGTGCTGCGCGAGCCCATCGGAGAGGCCCTGCCCGGCCTGGTGGAACTGGCCCTACGTGACGATCGGGTCACAGACGGCGGTTCGTGATCGACGAGACTTTCCTTCGTGACCTTCGCCTGCCAAGCTCTACCCCGTCGCGGGAGCTAGGAGGAGTGGATGCGCGGGGGCGCTCTGGACGAGGCGAGCGGCGTGCTGGACTCGTTGGTCGTGCTCGTGGCGGAGAGCCTCGGATACGCCTGCCATCGGCTGCCCGGCGACGTCATGGCGCTGGAGGGACCCACCCGGCTGCACGTCAGCATGCGCAACCTGCGCCAGCTGGCCCGGCTGGTGCCGCGGGACGACTGGCCGGCGCTGGTCTCCGACCACGTCACCACGATCGTGACCGCGATCGAAGAACCGCTGGACCTGTCGGACTTCGAGCTGGCCCAGCACCTGCTGCGCACCCGGATCTACCCGGCCGAGGCCGACAGCCCGGCGCTGGCCGCCCGGTCCTTCGCCCCGGGCCTGATCGAGGTGGTGGTGGTCGACACGCCCACCACCGTCCGCACGGTCACCGTCGAGGAGATGCGCGGCTGGCCGGTCTCGGGGGATGCGTTGTTCATGCTGGGCCGCGCCAACGTGCGCGCCGATGGACCGTTGCAGGCCGACGAGTCCCACCTGGGCGGCGTGCCGGTGACGGTGCTGCACGGCTGGAGCTTTTATGCCGCCACCCACCTGGCCTGGCTGGAGGAGTACGTCGAGATGGGCACCTACGGCGCGCTGGTGATCGCGCCGAACCGCAGCCTCATCATGGCGCACCCCATCCGGCCCCGGGCCGGCCACCGTGCCGCGGTGGCGGCGGTCCGGGAACTGCACCTGCACGCGCGGCGGGCCTATGAGGAGGGCCCCGGCTCCCTCAGCCCTCACCTGTACTGGTGGCACGCCGGACGGCTGAACCTGCTGGAGATCCGCTACGAGGGCGGGGTGCCGGTGCTGCCGCGCGGCTTTTCGAACGTGCTGGCCACCTTGGGCGCCGATTCTTGAAAAACGGCCCCTACATGGGTCTTTCCCTGCCGTCCGGAACGTGCGACCTTGTCAGGAAGAAGGAGATCCTCCTTCACCGACCCCGTGCCGGAGGGTGGGCTATGCGGATTCGCGACATCTTGCGCACCAAGGGGAGCTCGGTGGCCACGGTGGAACCCACCGCCACCGTCCGGGAACTGCTGGCCAAGCTGGCCGAGCTCAACATCGGCGCCGTGGTGGTCTCCCCGGACGGGGCCACCATCGCCGGGATCGTCTCCGAACGGGACGTGGTCCGCCGGCTGCACGAGCGGGGCGCCGCCCTGCTGGACGCCCCCGTCAGCGACATCATGACCGCCGAGGTGCGCACCTGCGCCCCGGAGGCGGCCGTGGACGAGCTGCGCAAGACCATGACCGAGCACCGGATCCGGCATGTGCCGGTGGTCAGCGGCGGGCGCATGGTCGGGCTGGTGAGCATCGGCGACGTCGTCAAAAGCGCCATCGACGAACTGGAGACCGAACGCGAGCACCTGGTCGGCTACCTGCACGGCTGAGCGCAGGCCCGGGCGCCGGGACCTAGACGTAGGCCGGCAGCGGACGCGCCAGGGGAGAGGTCTGCGTCCGGGCATGGGCGCCGGCCAGCCGCTCCACGGCCGTGCGCAGGGTCTGCGGGGGCAGCACATACGGCAGGCGCAGGCAGTCCTCCAGCACCCCGTCCACTCCGAAGACCGGTCCCGGCACCACCCGCACCCCGTGCCGCCAGGCCCGCTCGGCCACCGGCGTCGCCACCGGGGCCTCCAGCCGCACCCACAGGCTCATCCCGCCGCGCGGCAGGGTGAACTCCCACTCCGGCAGCAGCTCGCGCAGCGCCCCGGCCAGGGCGTCGCGGCTGCGCGTCAGCTCCTGCGCCCGCTCCGCCCGCACCTGCTCGATGCGCTCCAGCAGCCGCCAGGCGACCAGCTGCTCCAGCACCGGGCTGGCCAGGTCGACCGACGCGCGGGCGGCGATCAGCCGGCGCACCAGCGGGGCGCCGGCCCGGATCCAGCCGATGCGCAGGCCGCCCCACATCAGCTTGGAGGCCGAGCCGATGCTGATCACCCGGCCGCCGGTGTCGTGGGCGGCCACCGGACGCGGCCGGGGCGCCGCCGGATCCAGTGACAGCTCGCTGAAGGACTCATCGACGATGAGCAGCGCGTCGGCGCTGCGGGCGGCCGCCACCAGCGCGGCCCGCCCGGCGTCGTCCAGCAGATGACCGGTGGGGTTCTGGAAGTCGGGGATCAGGTAGGCCAGCCTGGCCGCGGCCTGCCGCATGCTCGCCGCCACCAGCTCCAGATCCCACCCCTCGCCGACCCCCACCGGCACCAGCCGTCCCCCGCAGCGCCGGAGGGCCTCCAGCGCGTGCGGGTAGGTGGGGCGTTCGATCAGCACGGCGTCGCCCGGCGTCACCAGCACGTGCGCCAGCAGCGAGATCGCCTGCTGGGCCCCGGTGGTCACCACGATCTGGTCGGGGCGGGTGGGGGCGCCCAGCTCGGTGTAGCGGGCGGCGATGGCCTCGCGCAGCACCGCCAGCCCGGTGGGCTCATAGCCGTGGCCGGTGCTGTGGCGCGGCAGCTCGGCCATGGCCTCGGCCGCCGCCTCCGCCAGGCAGGACGGGGCGGCGGGCGCGGCGCAGCCCAGGTCGATGAGGTCCTCGTCGGGGCGTTCGTCGGCCGAGCCCAGCGGCCCCAGGCGGCCCACGGCCCGGTGCGGCGCCGGCCGGTCCGCCGCCGGCAGCGCGGTCCAGCTTCCCGCCCCCTGCCGGCTCTCCACATAGCCCTCGGCGCGCAGCCGGTCGTAGGCGGCGGTCACCGTGGTCCGGCTGACCCCGAGCGCGGCGGCCAGGTCCCGCTCGGCCGGCAGCCGCATCCGCGGCGGCAGCCCTCCGCTGAGCACCAGTTCACGCACCGCCCGGGCCAGGGCGACATAGCGGGGACGCTCCCGCGGCGGCTCGCCCAGCAGCCGGGCGAGCTGCGGACCGCTGATGTACCGCGCACTCATGAAGGCCACTTTTGTGGATTGGCTCTTAAAAGGCAAGCCGGAAAGGGGCCATTCTGCTGACCGGCGGCCTTGGCCCGTCGATCCCCGTCTCGTTCGAAGGACCCCGTGCCGATCGTGTTCGCCCTCCTGGCCCCGAGATTCGGCGTCGACTCGCGAGACGGCCTGGACTGGAGGCCGGGCCGCCCGCCATGGCTGCGGGACTGCGGGCGCCGTCGGAACGGAACGGAGAAATGGCCTTGCTGATTCGCCGGCTGATCCAGCTCTACATCGGATTGGCCTTCTATGGTCTTGGAATCGCCCTGCAGGTGGCCTCGGGCCTGGGCAACGACCCGTGGGACGTGTTCCACCAGGGGCTGTCCCGGCGGCTGGGGCTGTCCATCGGCGCCTGGATCATCATCGTCGGCGCCCTGGTGATGCTGCTGTGGATCCCGCTGCGGCAGCGGCCCGGCCTGGGCACCCTCAGCAACGCGCTCTTCGTGGGGCTGTTCACCGACCTGTTTTCGGCCCTGCTGCCCGACCCCCGCTCCCTCGCGATGCGGTGGGCGTACCTGGTCACGGCGATCGTCGTCGGCGGTTTCGCCACCGGCTGCTACATCGGCGCCGGGCTCGGCCCCGGCCCGCGGGACGGCCTGATGACCGGGCTGGCGGCGCGCGGCCATTCCATCCGGGTGGTCCGCACCGCCATCGAGGTGACGGTGCTGGGCGCGGGCTGGCTGCTGGGCGGCACGGTGGGCGTCGGCACGCTGCTGTATGCGGTCGCCATCGGCCCGCTGGCGCACGTCTTCATCCCGGCGCTGCAGATCGAAGGGCGCGCCGGGGGAGGGGAGGGGCGGCCCCGGCCGTCCCGGGCCGGCGAGCCGCACCTCCCCCCACTAGATGATCTACAACGTAAAGGCGTCGGTCAGGAGGGCGCCTGACCCCGCCGGGGCGTCTCCGCCCCGTCCTCCACCCGGGCGATGTGCTCGCTCACCCAGCGGGCGATCACCGAAGGGTGGGTGCGCGGCACCCAGTGCGCGGCCTCGATCCGCCGCAGCGTCAAATTCGGCGCCCACGCGCGCAGCCCGCCCACCAGGTAGGGGGAGACGAACACGTCCCGCATCGGCACGATCACCTGGGTGGGCACGTCCGTGCGCCGCTCCCGCGGGTCGCGCAGCCGGGCCCGCACGTTGGCCCGGTACAGGCCCAGCCCGGCCACCGCATCGGCGGCCGAGGTCCCCGAGGGGCGGTTGCCGTGCCGCAGCGGCCCTGCGCCCCGGCGCAGGATGCGGCGCAGCGGCTGAGCCAGGCCCGCCCGCCACAGCGCCTCCGGCAGCACCGGCACCTGGAACCAGGAGATGTACCACGAGCGCACCGCCTGCTCGGCGGCCATGCGCAGATTGCGGGGGGAGGGACGGGCCAGCCGGCTGCGCAGCCAGTGCCCCACGTGGTCCAGGCAGGGGCCGGAGATCGAGGTGAAGGAGGCGAAACGCTCCGGCATGGTGCACACCGCCTCCCACGCCTGGATGGAGCCCCAGTCGTGACCCACCAGGTGCACCGGCCCGCCGGGCGCGGCCTCCTCCAGCACCGCGCGCAGATCCGCCACCAGGTGCTCCAGCGCATACCAGGCCGTCCCGGCCGGATGCGAGGAGGCCCCGGCGCCGCGCACGTCGTAGCGGACGATGTGGAAACGCTCGGCGAGGCGGGCGGCGACCCCGTCCCACACGGCGTGCGTGTCGGGGTAGCCGTGCACCAGCACCACCACCGGCCGGCCGGGGTCGCCCTGCCGGTACACCGCCAGCTCCACCGCCTGCGCGCCGGAACGGGAGCGCACCCGGCTCCGGGCGACCTGCTCACCCAAGCCATTGGACATTGTGTCAATGAACCGTGCGGGCAGGCCGCCGGTCAAGCCGCTGCGGCGGTGACGCCCGTTACACGCGCGCCCGCCTGTCCGGGTCGGGTCTAGTACGGGTTGTAGCCGGCGGCGCGGGCGGCCGGGGAACGCATCAGGTACTCCAGCGCCTTCTGGGTGGAGCACACCTTGGACGGGTGGTGCGAGGGCCGCAGGTAGACCGGGGCCTCACCGAGCAGCAGCTTGAAGATCCCCGGGACCAGGCCCCGGCGCACCGAGCGCCGGTAGGAGCGGTAGACCCGCCACAGCGTCACCTTGCCCTTGACGGTGGGGTCCTGCTTGAGGAACAGCAGCGTCCCGCCGATCAGCGCCCAGTACAGGAAGAACAGCGCCACCAGCCAGGAGGCGACCCGCATCGGGTACTTGCCGCCCAGGTGCCGGTAGACGTCGAACACCACCGAACGGTGCTCGACCTCCTCGGCGCCGTGCCAGCGCAGCAGGTCCAGCATGGTCGGGTCCACCCCGGCCGCGTCCAGCTTGTCGTTGTCCATCACCCACTGGCCGAGCACCGCGGTGTAGTGCTCGATGGCCGCCACCGCGCCGAGCTCGAACAGCAGCCGCTGCTTGTACAGCCGCGGGTGGCGCTTTTTGAGCGCCTCCATCTTGGCGGGCCACTCGGCGTTGCCCTGGGCGGCCGGCTTGGTGACCACGGTGGCGTCGATGCCGTTGGCCAGCAGAAGCTTGTCGATCACTCCCTGGTGCGAGCGGGAGTGCACCATCTCCTGGCCGATGAAGCCCTTGATCTCCTGGCGCAGCCGCTCGTCGGTGATGTAGGGCATGGCGGCCTTGACGCAGTTGATGAACCACTTCTCGCCCTCGGGCAGCACCACATGGAAGGAGTTGATCATGTGGGTGGCCACCGGGTCGCCCGGGATCCAGTGCAGCGGGGTGTTCTCCCAATCGAACGAGACCCGCCGGGTCTTGATCGGAGGATGCCGTTCGTCGATCTGCGGCACGGCTCCCTCGGCTCCCAACGGGCTGGTCATTTCCTCTCCTCACATCGACGTGTTCTGCTCCCGCCGAGCGGGACGCATGGGGTCACAGTCACCCTTAGGGGAAGAAGTCAAGACCTATACGGAAAAGTCCGCTTGGCTGCAGGGCCACAAAATACCGGCCCGCTTTGGCTGCCGGGTGACAAGCGGCCGGCGGCGCAAGAGCCACAAGGCCCGTCCCGGACCTTCGGCGGCCGCTCTTTCCGGGCCGGACGGCGTCACGGCCGGGTGGCGGTCCCGGCCCGCGGGGTGAGACGGTCCCGGACGCCCGCCGCGGAAAGTCCCCCCACGGACGGGACAACGGACACTGGGCGGCGGGACGGACGGGCGGAGATCGTCGGGGAGTACGACCGGACAACGCCTCAAGGAACGTCGATGCGCAAGCTCCTGGCTCCCGCCCTGCTCGGCACCGCGCTGGTCGCCGGGCTCACCACCGGCTGCACCGACCTGCTGGACAAGAAGGTGACCGCCGCGGAGGTGGAATCCCAGATCAGCGACAAGCTGGCCGACCAGCTCGGCGGACGGCCCCGCTCGGTGAGCTGCCCGGCCGACCTGCGCGGCGAGGTCGGCGCGACCCTGCGATGCGACCTGGTCACCGCCGACGGCACCGAGCGGATCGTCAACGTCACCGTCACCGGCGTCGACGGCGACCGGATCAGCTACGACATCAACTCCCCGGCGCCGCGGCAGACCACGGCGCCCGCCCCCTCCGGCGGCGTGCCGCTGCTGACCCAGGCGCAGGTGGAGGCCGAGGCGCTGCGGCAGCTGGCCCCCCGGCTGGACGGCGACCCGCGCTCGGTGGTCTGCCCCGGCGACCTGCGCGGTGAGGTCGGCGCGACCATGCAGTGCGACCTGCACTTCACCGACGGCACCTGGCGGGCGGTCACCATCACGGTGACCTCGGTGGCGGGCACCACCGTCAACTTCGACATCCGGCTCAGCTGAGCCGCTGCGGCGACGGGACGGCCGGTGATCTTCGGACGCGTGAGCGCCGCCTGACCGTGGGAAAGACGATGCGCGGACTCCTGGCCTGCGCCCTGCTGTGCGCCGTGACGGCGATCGGGTGCGCCCTGCCGCCGCTCGGCCCCTCCCCGATCCCCAAGGCCGAGCTCGAACGGCGGATCGCACGGGAACTGACCGGCTGGGTCGGCCGGGTCCGCTCGGTGAACTGCCCCAGGGACCTGACCGGCGCGCCCATCGGCGGCATGACGTGCGACCTGACCACCGTCAACGGGACCGCGTGGGTGGCCTACGTGCACGTCCTGTCGGTGCAGGACGGCCGGATCGCATACAACGCCTACACCCTGCACACGGTGACGCTCCCTCCCGCCGCCCAAGGGGGAGCGGGCAGGCCCGTGATCGAACGGGCGCGCATGGAGGCCGGGCTGCTGCGGCGGCTGACCTCACGGCTGGAGGCCGGGATGCTGCGCGCCGTGACCTGCCCCGGCGACCTGGCCGCCGAGCGGGGCGAGAGCACGGCCTGCGTGCTGCACTACGCCGATGGGGTCGACCGGAAGGCCCAGGTCACGGTGCGCGGCGGAAGCGGGGCGGCGGGGCGGGGCGCCGGCGTCCCCGTGGAGGTCATGCTGGGCTGACGCCGCGGACGCCCGCTCAGCCGCCGAAGCCGCTCCAGCCGCCGGAATCGTCCCGTCCGCGCCGCCGGTCGCCCCAGAGCCGGCGGCGCAGCGGACGCTCCCGCGCCGCGCCGGGAACGGTGATCGCCTCGACCTTCGGCGGGGCCACGCAGATCAGGGTGGCGCGGGCGTGCGCGGCGCAGTGGCGCTGCACCGACGGCCGCAGCAGCCGCGACAGCGGGCCCCGCGAGGCGCGCCCCACCACCAGGATGTCCTCCTCGCGCGCCAGCCGGACCAGCGCGTCCCCCGGGGAGCCCAGCAGCGTCATCCCCGACACCCGCACGGTGCCGCACCCGCCGCCCTCCCGCAGCTCGGCCAGCAGCCGGGAGACCAGCTCGCCGCCCACATCGCGCAGCCCGCACACCGCGCCGTGCCCGGGGACCCCCACCGCCGCCGGGTAGGCCGGAATGGGCGCCACGTGCACCACCAGCAGTTCCATCCCGCGCAGCCGGGCCTCTCCGAGCGCCCACGACAGCGCCCACCGCGAGGTCTCCGAGTCGTCCACGCCGACGATCACGCGCGGGGGAGCGGCGGTTGTCTCGGTCACGGTGGCCTCCTGGAGTCCTGGAGTCCAGGTTCGCGGCACCGGCGCTTCAAGGGAAGCCCTTCACTTCACTGTACTCGCGCGCTTCGCCCCGCCGGCCGGTTCGCCGTGACCCGCCCAAGCCGCCGCGGCGAGGGCTCAGGGCCGGAGCACCACTTTGACGGCGCCGTCCTGCTTCTTCTGGAAGATCTCATAGCCGTAGGGGGCCTGTTCCAGCGGCAGCCGGTGGGTGGCCAGGTCCTCGGTGCCCAGCGGGTCGGCCTCATCGGTCACCAGCGGCATCAGGTCGTCCACCCACCGCTTGACGTGGGCCTGCCCCATCCGCAGCGTGACGCCCTTGTCGAACATCCGCAGCATCGGCAGCGGGTCGGCCATCCCCCCGTACACCCCGATGACGGAGATGGTGCCGCCGCGCCGGACCGCCTCGATCGCCTGGTGCAGCGCCGCCAGCCGGTCGATCCCGGCCCGCGACATCAGCGGGGCGGCGGCCCGGTCCGGCAGCAGCCCGGTCACCGTCTGCGCCAGCTTGGCGCCGGGGGAGCCGTGCGCCTCCATCCCCACCGCGTCGATCACCGAGTCGGCGCCGCGGCCGCCGGTCATCTCCCGGATCGTCTCGGCGGCCGCATCGACCCGCCCGGGGTCCAGCACCCGGACGCCGTGCCGCTCGGCCATCGCGATCCGCTCGGGCACCGGCTCCACCCCGATGACCCGGTACCCCAGGTGACGGGCGATGCGGGCGCACATCTGCCCGATCGGCCCGAGCCCGAAGACCGCCACGGTGCCGCCGTCGGGGACGTCGGCCCACTGCACCGCCTGCCAGGCGGTGGGCAGCACGTCCGATAGGTACAGGAACCGTTCGTCCGGGGGTCCCTGGGGGACCTTGATCGGCCCGAAGTGCGCCTGGGGCACCCGCAGGTACTCGGCCTGCCCGCCGGGCACCTCCCCGTACAGCTTGGTATAGCCGAACAGCGCCGCCCCCATGCCGTGGTCGCGGACCTGGGTGGTCTCGCACTGGGCGTACAGCTCGCGGTCGCACATGTGGCAGCGGCCGCAGGCGATGTTGAACGGGATCACCACCCGGTCGCCGGGCTTGATATGGGCGACTTCGGCGCCCACCTCCTCCACGATCCCCATCGGCTCGTGGCCGAGGACGTCGCCTTCTCCCATGAAGGGCCCGAGCACCTCATACAGGTGCAGGTCCGACCCGCAGATCGCGGTGGAGGTGATCCGCACGATCGCGTCGGTGGGCTCCTTGATCGACGGGTCGGGCACTTCCTCGACCCGTACGTCGCGCTTGCCGTGCCAGGTCACAGCCTTCATGAGTGCCCCTTCGGCCGCCTCGCCGTGCACGGCGCGGCCGGCGACGGTCGCCCGCTCACGGCCTTCCGCCACCGCCCTACCCGCCTGTCGTCTCTCAAACGGCCCGGCGATTCCGCCGGAGACGAACGAGGAGGCCTTCGCCCGGCGGGTGCGCGCGCAGCCGCCGCGGGGGCGCGCTGATCTGCCCGTCCACCGGCGGCACCGGCCGTGGTGCGGGCCCGGCGCCCGGCAGGGGGCGCTGACCGGGCCGGTCCCGGGGCCGCCGGCCGGGATGCGCCATGCGGCGCCGGCGGGCGGGCCGTTGACCGTCGCCGGGGACGGCTCGCAGACTCCTTCGGTCTGCTAGGGGGACGGCACCGTCGCCGGTGCCCTCAGCCGGCGGGCCGGACGGCGGCCATGAACGCGGAGAACTCCGCCAGCGACAGTTTCCCGTCCCGGCTGCGGTCGGCGTCCACCATGAACTCCACGGCGCGGACGTGGTCGGCCTCCTGGCCGAGCGCCCGCATCAGGGACTTCACCTCATCCAGCGAGATGTATCCGTCGCCGTCACGGTCGATCATCCGGAACGTGGCGGCGTAATCGTCGGCGCCGGCACCACCGGCGGGCAGATCGTTCGTCACGCCCGGGACGTTAGCAGGTCCCGCTACGCGTCGGCGCACTTGGCGGCGAAGGCGCGCAATCCCGGCAGATCCAGCACGGTGACCCTCCGGTAGGCGGTGGTGACCAGCCCTCTTTCGCGCAGCTCGCCAAAGCCCCGGGCGGCCGTCTCCCGCGAGGCGTCCACCCAGCTGCCCAGGTCGGCCTGTGACAGCGGCGGCAGAATCGCCACCCGCCCGTCGGGGCCGGGCTCGGTGTAGCGCAGCGACAGCTCCGCCAGGTGCACCAGCAGGTGCGCCAGCCGGCAGGTGCCCTCGGCGCCGGCGTGCACCCGCAGCCGGTTGCCCAGCTCGCCCATGCGGTCCACGACCGTCGCCATCAGCGGCCACCAGCAGTGCGGGTTCTCGTCCAGGAACGCCTTGAAACGGACCGCCGGCACGCTCAGCGCCCGGATCGGCACCAGCGGCCGCACCGTGGCCGTGCGCCGGCTGTCGAACATCGCGGAGATCTCGCCGACCAGGTCACCGGGCCCGCGCACGGCCAGCACCACCTCCCGCCCGGTGTGGGTCGGGGAGATCACCTTGGCCCAGCCGTCCAGGATGATGATGACGTGCGTGGAGTCGTCGCCCTCGAAGGTGAGCGGTTCACCGCCGGGACGAAAGGAGCGCATGCGTCCGGCCCGCTGCAAAAAGGCTCGGTCGGCGTCGCTCAGCGCTTCCCAAAAAGGGGCTTTCACCGGCACCCGTTCCATGGGTCCTTCTCGCATGCATCCCCCCGTCCGGTTCCGTCCTCCATGAAGGCGTCAACGGTTCGTGCAAACAATTGACCCATTTCCCGCTCCTCCAGACAAGGCTCGCCGGCTGCGTTCGTCGCGCGCGGGCCGGTCCACGTCGTGAAATGCGGCCGGGCGCCGGGACGATGGGATGACGGCCCGGCCCGCCCGCCCGCTCCGCGGCATCCCGCAGGCCTTTGGCCGAAAAATTGGGATCGACCACAGCCGTGAGCGGGAATCGGGCTCGCCGGTGGGGTCATGGGGACGATTCACCTTTGCCGAGACGGTTGTGGGAGCTCCCAATGCGCCGGGTTCCAGTGGCCCGATCCGGCCGTTTTCGCCGATGACGGGGGATGTCTGTTGTGATTTATACGGTTATGGTCCCCCCATGCGACGGATGATCACTTCTGTGATGATGTGCGGACTGCTGGTGACCGGGTGCGGCGGCGGTTCCGAAGAAGGCGACGCGGCACCCGCGACCTCCGCCCCCGCGGCCGCCGCGCCCTCCACCCCGCCGCCCGGCGGGCTGTCGGAGAACGAGCGGCTGGGCTACATGACCCGCCTGGCCGAGATCGACCCCAAGCTGGCCACCGACGAGACGATGGCGATCCAGGCCGGCCAGGCGACCTGCACGGACATCGGCAAGGGCGTGCAGGGCGCGCCGCTGGTCGACGGCGTGCGCTCCCGCTTCTCCACCGGCGGCGCCCAGATCGACGCGGCCGCCGCCCGCAAGATCATCGCCGTGGTGAAGGAGCAGCTCTGCAAGTCCTGAGCGGTCTGCGCCCGGCGGCGCGGACGCGGCCCGGCGCTCCCACCGGGCCGCATGCCGCGCCGTCACCGGCTCAGCCGTTGTACAGCTCCTCGATCACGTCGGCGTACTTGCTGTGCACCACCCGCCGCTTGAGCTTGAGGGTGGGGGTCAGCTCCTCGCTCTCGGCGGTCCACTCGGTCGGCAGCACCTTCCACTTCTTGACCTGCTGGACGCGGGCCAGCCGGGCGTTGGCGTCCTGCACCGCCTTTTCGATCTCGGCCAGCACCCGCGGGTCCTCCGCCAGCGCGGCCACGTCGGTGTTCTCGATCCCGGCCGCCGCGGCCCACACCGGGGCGACCTCGCCGTCCAGCGTGATCAGCGCGACCACGTACGGGCGGCGGTCGCCGTAGGCCAGCGCCTGGCCGACCAGCGGGTGCTCCTTGAGCAGGTTCTCGATCAGGGACGGGGCGATGTTCTCCCCGCCGGCGGTGATGATCAGCTCCTTCTTGCGGTCGACGATCTTCAGGAAGCCGTCGGAGTCCATCTCGCCGACGTCGCCGGTGTGCACCCAGCCCTCGGCGTCCAGCAGCTCGGAGGTGGCCTCCGGCCGGTTGAGGTAGCCGGGGGTGCAGGTGGTGCCGCGGATCAGGATCTCCCCGTCCTCGGCCAGCTTGACCTCGATGCCGGGGAAGGCCCGGCCCACCGTGCCCAGCTTGAAGGCGTCCTTGGTGTTGCCGGTGGCCGCGCCGGTGGTCTCGGTCATGCCGTAGACGTCCATGATCCGCATGCCCAGGCCGGAGAAGAACCGGGCCACCTCGATCGGCAGCGGCGCGGCGGCGCTGAGCGCCTGCACCACCCGGTCCAGTCCCAGCAGCGCCCGCATGGGCCGCAGCACCGCGGCGTCGGCCTTCTCGAAGGCCTCGCGGACCTCGTCGGTGAGGGTGTTGCCGTACTCCTGGCCCCTGACGTAGGCGCGGCCGGCCTCCATCGCCTGGGCCACCGCGGCCTTCTTGGCCTCGTCGGTCTCGCCGCCGAGCACCGCCTGGATGCCCGCCATGATCTTCTCCCAGACCCGGGGCACCCCGAAGAAGAAGTGCGGCCGGGCCTCCCGCAGCACCGTGGTGAGCTGGGCGGGGTCGGGGCACATGTAGACGTGCGAGGCCCGCAGGGCCGGCAGGTACATGCTCAGCACCCGGTCGGCGATGTGGGCGTACGGCAGGTAGGAGACCGAGACGCTGTGGTCGGGCAGCTCGGAGACCTCATCGGAGACCGCCGCCTCATACAGCGCCATCCGGTGGGTGATCAGCACGCCCTTGGGGTTGCCGGTGGTGCCGGAGGTGTACAGCACGGTGAGGGTGTCGGTCGGCTTGACCGCCTGCCAGCGCCGCTCCACCTCCGCGGGGTCGGACGCCAGCCGCTCCCGTCCCAGCTTCAGGAAGTCGTCCCAGGTCATGAAGCGGTCGCCGGAGGGGCAGACGGAGGCGTCCAGCACGATCACCTTGCGCAGCGCCGGCAGCTTGTCCAGCACCGGCAGCCAGCGGTCCAGCTGGTCGCGCCCGTCCAGCACCGCGTAGGCGGCCGAGCAGTTGCCGGCCACGAAGGCGACCTGGTCGGGGGCGAGGGTGGCGTAGACGGTGGTCGGCGTGCCGCCGGCGTGCACGACGCCGAAGTCGGTGAGGACGTGCTCGGAACGGTTGGGCATCATCATCGCCACGACCTCGCCGGGCGCCAGGCCGAGCGCGACGAAGCCCGCGGCCGCCTCCAGGGTGCGCTGCCGGACCTGCCCCCAGGTCAGGGTCCGCCAGCCGTCCCCCTCACGGTCGGAGAAGGCGGGCAGGTCGGGGTGGCGTTCGGCGGTGGCGCGAAGCTCGGTGCACAGGGTCTTGCCCTCGATCCTGCGCTCGAACTCCGCCCGCTCCTCCAGGATGTCGGCCTGCGGCATCTGGTGACCCCTTCGAAGTCAGTGGTTACTTGCAGAGCAGCATCGCACCATGTCCGGGCCGGTCCGGACAAGCCCTGTGATCGACCTTTGATCTGTCGCTGTGCACGGGTACACGGCCACCGCCCGCCAGGGGCGGTGGCATCGGGCCGTGGCACAGGCAGGCCCGCCGCGGCTCACCGATGCGGCCGGGGCCGGGCTGCTTGCGGCCCTTGGAAGGCCGCCGGCGGCCGGGCGGGTTGCGGCGCGGAACTTGGGGGTAGAGGCCCCGACGGTTCCTCTCCGCGGACGCGCGGAGGCGACGGAAAGGGGGCCGTCATGACCGTCGGGGGCATCTTCACCGCGATCATCTTCGGCGCGATCATCGGCGCGCTGGGCCGGCTCATCGTGCCGGGCCGGCAGAGCATTTCGATCTGGCTGACCATCCTCGTCGGCGTCCTGGCGGCGATCGCCGGCTCCTGGCTTGGGCAGGAGGTCTTCGGCTGGGGCAACGGCGGCTTCAGCTTCCCGGTGGCGCTGCTGCAGATCCTGCTGGCCGCCGTCGGCGTGCTCATCGTGACCTCGCTGTGGCCCAAGAAGGGCAGCGCCTAGCAGGGGCGCGGCCCGGCGCTCCCGGTCACCCGCACGTGGCCGTCGGCGCCCAGCCGCCCGGCGTCCCCGGTCAGGAAGTAGCCGGGCCGCCGGGCCAGATGCTCGGCGACGAACCGCTCATCGTCGCGCCACAGCGTGGTCAGCGAGCCCGGCGGCAGCGGCAGCCGGATGGCCAGCTCGCCGTCGGTCCCCGCGGCGGCCGGCGCTCCGTCCGGGGCCAGCACGTGCACATCGAATCCGGGCACCGGAGGGCCGGCGGCCTCCGGGTCCACCGGGGTCGGCTCCAGCCCGTGCGGGGCGGCGGCGATCGGCCGTCCGGTCTCCGGACGCTCCCACTGCCAGGTCACCGGGCGGCACAGCGCCCGGGAGGCGCGGGCGCAGATCCGCCGGTCCGGCCGCCGCCCGGCCAGGAAGACCGCCGCCGGCGCCCGGTCCGGCGCGCCGCCCGCTGCCCGCAGCGCGCCCGCCGTGGCCGCCGTGGTCAGCACCGCCTTCGCCCCGTGCTCGGCGGCGGCCGCCCAAAAACCCGCGCCCCCGTCGTGCAGCAGCAGCGTGCAGCCGGTCAGCAGCGGCGCGTGCAGCGCCCCCGACAGCCCGGCCGCCCAGCCCAGGTCGCAGGTCGCCCCGAACACCTCCCCGGGGCCGGCCCCGTAGATGTGCTCCATCGTCCACCGCAGCGCCACCGCGTACCCGCCGTGGTCGCGGACCACCCCCCGTACCACCCCCTCCGGCCCGGGGGCGAACAGGATGTGCAGCGGGTCGGTGGCCGCGGCCGGCGCGCACCCGGCCGGGCGCGCCGCCGCCAGCGCCTCTTCCCAGGTCACGTCGCGGGGCGGCACCACCCGGGCGTCCGGGCGGTGCCGGATCAGCCGGCGGGGGATGCGGTGCGAGGCCAGCCGCAGTGCGCTCTCCAGCACCGGTTTGGCCGTACCGTCCTCCCCGGCCGCCGCCACCACCGCCTTCGGCCGGGTCAGGTCGATCTGCGCCGCCAGCTCCCCGGCCCCGGCCCGTTGGGAGGGCACCACGTGCACTGCGCCCAGCCGGGCACAGGCCAGCACGGCGACCACGGCGTCCGGCGACAGCGGCAGATGCACCAGCACCCGGTCGCCGCCGCCGACGCCGAGCTCGGCCAGCGCGCCCGCGAAACGGGCCACCGTCTCGGCCAGCTCCCCGAAGGTGCGGACCTGCGGCGGGCCGGCCGCCCCGCCGGGGTAGATCAGCGCGGGCCGGTCGCCGTGCCCGGCGGCCACATGCCGGTCCAGTGCGTTGTCGCAGACGTTCAGCTCGCCGCCGGTGAACCAGCGGTAGAACGGCGGCGCCCCGTCGTCGAGCACCCGGTCGGGCGGCACCAGCCAGTGCACCTCGCGGGCGGCCATTCCCCAGAACCGGGCCGGATCGGTGATGCTGCGCTGATGCACGGCCGCATAGCCGTCCATGTCGAGCCTCCGGGGGTGGGGGCGGGAATCACTGCGGTGCGTCCACGGAGGGACGCCCACTCATGGGGGATTCCCGCGCCGCCGCCCATCAAGGGCGTCCGGATGCGGCCACCGCTCAAGGGGCCTTCGGCGCCCCGGCCAGGGGTGCCGAGCGGTCCCGCAGGCCCCGGACCAGGGCCACGCCCGCGGCCAGCGCGGCGCCCACCGCGGCCAGCAGAAAGCACGCCACATAGCCGCCCAGCTCGGGGGCGATCGCCCCGTGCGGGGTGCGGGCGTCCAGCACGGCGGCGGTGACGGCCCCGCCGACGCTGCCGCCGGCCACCCGCAGCAGGGAGTTGATCCCGCTGGCGATGCCGCTTTTGTCCATCGGCACGTGCTGCACGGCCAGCGTGCCGAGCGCCCCGTAGGCGGTGCCCAGCCCGGCGCCCTGGATCGCCGAGTACACCAGCACATCCCCCGGGCCGTCGTTGAAGACCGCCAGCCACGCAAAACTCGCGGCCGTCAGCGCCGCACCGCCCGCCAGGGTGTAGGCGGCGCCCAGGCGCGCCACCAGCCGCCCGCACGACAGGGAGGTGGCGAGCATGGTGGCGGTGCTGGGCAGCGACAGCAGGCCCACATCCAGCACCGAGCCGCCCAGGCCGTAGCCGGTCTCCTCCGGCGTCTGGATGAACTGCGCCGACAGGGTGAAACCGGCGAACATTGCAAAGCCCAGCAGCAGCGCCGCCGAGTTGGCCGCCAGCGACCGTCCCGACGCCATCAGCCGCACGTCCACCAGCGGGGCGCGCACCCGCATCTCCACCGCCGTCCACAGGGCGCACAGCGCCGCCGCCCCGCCGAACAGGCCCAGCACGCCGGGCGAGCCCCAGCCCCAGGCGTCCCCTTCGCTGATGGCCAGCAGCAGGCACACCAGCCAGCCGGCCAGCAGCAGCGCCCCCGGCAGGTCGGGCCGGCCGCCGGGCCGCTCGCCCACATCGCGGGCGCACACCGCCACCAGCACCAAAACGGCGACCGCCAGGGCGACGTTGATCCAAAAGACCGGCCGGTGGCTGTCGGTGCGGGCGGCCACCAGCCCGGTCACGATCAGGCCCGCGGTGCCGCCGATGCCCATGGTGGCGCTGACGAAGCCGATCGCGCCGGCCATGCGCCTCGGCGGGAAGGTGTCCCGGATCAGCGCGATGGCCAGCGGGATCATCGCCGCCGACACCCCCTGCAGGGCCCGGCCGGCCACCAGCGGGCCCAGCGAGCCCGACAGCGCGCACAGCGTCGACCCGGCCACCTGCAGCGCCAGCGCCACCAAGATCATCGGCTTTTTGCCGTACATGTCGCCGAAGCGCGACAGCAGCGGGGTGGACACCGCCCCGGCCAGCAGCGAGACGGTGAACACCCAGGTGACCTCGGTGACCGAGGCGTCAAAGGCGATCATCAGCCGTGGCAGCAGCGGGATCACCAGCGTCTGCTGCACCGAGACCACCAGGCCGGCCGCCGACAGCGCCAGCAGCTGCAGCGCCAGGCGGCCGCCGGCGGCGGGGGATCCGGCACGTTCGGACGCCGCGGGGGCGGTGACGGCCATCGGCACCTCCAAGTCGAGCGCCGCAGCAGCATACAACTTGCTTAACTTAAGTAACCGAGCCCTCCCGCGCAGCCGGATATTCGGGCAGACTGCGGGGGTGGACCCCGCCCCGCTGGACATCGCCGAGATCGAACGGGCCCTGGACCGGGTGTCGCATCTGCTCACCCGGGCGCGGCGGCACGGCCGCACGGTCGCCGAGGCCGGCGTGCCGGTCGAGCGCGCCGCCGTCCCGGTGCTGCGCCTGCTGGCCGACGCCGGGCCGCTGCGCCCCGGCGAGCTGGCCGCCCGGCTGGCGGTCGAAGCGCCCCACATCACCCGGCAGCTGCAACGGCTGGAGGCGGCCGGATTCGTCGAACGGGTGCCCGACCCCTGCGACGGCCGCGCCTGCCGGGTGCGGCTGACCGCGCTGGGCCGCGAGGCGACCGAGCGCATCCGGGCCGTCCGGCGGCGCTGGGTGGCGCAGGCGCTGGCGCACTGGCCGGAGCAGGAACGCCGGCTGCTGGCCGTGCTGCTGCACCGCATGGTCGACGACTTTCAGGCATACGCCGCCGAACACGACACCGCGGGGGCCGGCGCCCGCCGCTCGCCGTGAGCGGGGCCGCGCGGGCGTTTCCGCGGCGGCCGGTGACGGTCTGCTCGCCTTCGGTGCCCGCCTGAGCACCCCGGAAGCGGCGAGGACGCCTGCGGTGAAAAACCGGTCGAATTCCCGTCAGACCTTTGGCCGCGTCGCGCTTTCGCCCCCTCACGGAGGTCCTTAAGGTTACGTCGCGTGGACTCCAGGCGGCAGGTGCCCCCCACCGGCGTCATGCCGGCCGACCCCCGGCTGGGAGCGGCGGGCGAACGGCTCGGATGTGCCCCGGCGAAAGCGGCGAAGATGCGCACACGGCGAAGAGCCCGCCGCGGCCGGACCCCGGCGGCCGCCGTCCACGCCGCCGGCGGGGAGGGCTGATGCAGGTCATCGCGACCGCCGGACACGCCGGCCACGGCAAGTCGGCGCTGGTGCGGGCGCTCACCGGAATGGAGGCGGACCGGTGGACCGAAGAACGCGGCCGCGGGCCGTCCGCCGCCCTCGGGATCGCCTGGACCCGCCTGCCGTCCGGGCGGCGCCTGGCACTGGTGGACGTGCCGGGCCATGAGCGCCGCGTCACCGACATGCTGGCCGGGGCGGGGCCGGTGCCGGCGGCGATGATGGTGGTCGCCGCCGACGAGGGCTGGATGCCCCAGTCCCAGGAGCACGCCGAGGCCCTGCACGCCCTGGGCGTGCGGCACGGGCTGCTGGCGATCACCCGTGCGGACCTGGCCGACCCGACCCATGCGCTGCGCCAGGCCCGCGCCCGGCTGGAGGACATCGGGCTGCGCGGCCTGGAGGCGGTGACCGTCAGCTCCGTCACCGGCGCGGGCCTGCCCGACCTGATCGCCGCACTGGACCGGCTGGTGGCCCGGCTGCCGGTGCCCGACCCCGGCGCCCCGGTGCGGCTGTGGGTGGACGGCGCCTACGCCGTCGACGGCGGCACCGTCGTCACCGGCACGCTCGGCGCCGGCTGCATCCGGGCCGGGGACGAGCTGGTCCTCACCCCCCGCGGGCGCACCGTACGGGTACGGGCGCTGGAGTCGCTGAACGAGCCCGTCGAGCAGCTCACCGGGGTGTCCCGCGTGGCGCTCCACCTGCACGGCGTCGACCATGACGCGGTGAGTCGCGGCATGGCGCTGGTGAGCGCCGACCGCTGGACCATGACCACCTGCATCGACGTGCGGCTGAGCTTCGCCGAGGCGTCCGGGCGGCTGCCCCGCCAGATGGTCTTGCACATCGGCGCGGCCGCCGTGCCGGTGCGGCTGCGCCCGCTGGGCCCCGACACCGCCCGGCTGACCCTCAACGCCCGGCTGCCGCTGCACGTCGGCGACCGGGCCATATTGCGCGACCCCGCCCGCCGCGCCGTGGCCGGGATGCGCGTGCTGGACGTGCGCCCGCCCACCCTGGTGCGGCGCGGCGCGAACACCGCGCGGGCCCGGGAACTGGCGAGCTGGCCGGACCGCCCCGACGGCGCGCTGCTGCTGCGCCGGCACGGGATGCTGCGCGAACGGGAGCTGGCCTTGATGGGCTGCCGGCCGCCCAAGGACGCCGTCCGGCTGGAACCCGACTGGCTGGCCGACCCCGCCCACTGGGAGCGGCTGCACCAGCGGCTGGCCGAGGAGCTGGCCCGGCATGCCGCCGCCCACCCGCTGGCCCCCGGCCTGACGCTGGAGGCCGCCCGGCTGCGGCTGGGGCTGCCCTCCCGCGCACTGGTGGCCGCACTGGCGCGCCCCCCGCTGCGCCTGGCCGGCGGCCGGGTGTACGGGCCGCCGCCCCAGGTGGCCGAGGCGGTGCGGCGGCTGCGCGCCGAACTGGCCGACGCCCCCTTCCGCGCCCCGGAGGCCGACCGGCTGGCCGAGCTGGGACTGACCGGCCCCACCTTGGCCGCCGCGGTGGCCGCCGGGGCGGTGCTGCGGCTGGCCGACGGGGTGGTGCTGCCCGGCGACGCCGACCGGCAGGCGCTGCGGATCCTGGCCGGCCTGCCGCAGCCGTTCACCGTGGCCGAGGCCGGGCGGGCGCTGGGCACCAGCGGCCGGGTGGCGATCCCGCTGCTGGAGCACCTGGACCGGCAGGGGCTGACCGAACGCGACGGCGACCACCGCCGCGTCCGCGCCCGCTGAACCGCGGAAAATGTGTTGAGCGCAGGCGGCGGCTTTTGGCGTCATTGAACGCGTCATCACATCCCGGGCGTTTGGCGCCGGAAGGTCATACCGGAAGGAACGACGATGCCGTACCGGACCCTGCGGAGCGGTCATGTCCCGATCCGCATGTGGGCGGATCCCGCCGAGGTCGAACCGGCCGCTCTCGACCAGCTGCGCAACGTGGCCGAGCTGCCGTGGGTCCATGGCGTCGCGGTCATGCCCGATGTGCACTACGGCAAGGGGGCCACGGTGGGCTCGGTCATCGCCATGCGCGATGCGGTCTCCCCGGCCGCCGTCGGCGTGGACATCGGCTGCGGCATGACCGCCGTGCGCTCCAGCCTCACCGTCGAGGACCTGCCCGACGACCTGGGCCGGCTGCGCTCCATGCTGGAGAAGGCCATCCCGGTCGGCCACCGCGCCCACAAGACCCCCATCGACCCCTCGACGGTGCCCGGCCTGAGGGAACGCGGCTGGTACGACTTCTGGAAGGGCTTCGATGAGCTGGTCCCGGCCGTGCGCGGCCGGCTCGGCCGGGCCCGCGCCCAGATGGGCACGCTCGGCGGCGGCAACCACTTCCTGGAGGTGTGCGCCGACGACGCCGGCGCGATCTGGATCGTGCTGCACTCCGGCTCCCGCAACATCGGCAAGGAGCTGGCCGAGCACCACATCGAGACCGCCCGCCGCCTGCCGCACAACCGGGACCTGCCCGACCCGGACCTGGCGGTCTTCCTGGCCGGCACCCCCAAGATGGACGCCTACCGCCGGGACCTGTTCTGGGCGCAGGAGTACGCGCGGCGCAACCGCGCGCTGATGATGGCGCTCGCCCAGAACGTGGTCACCGGCTTCTTCAAGGGCCGGAAGATCACCTGGGACGAGCAGATCTCCTGCCACCACAACTACGTGGCCGAGGAGGTCTACGACGGGGTGGAGCTGCTGGTCACCCGCAAGGGCGCGATCCGCGCCGGCCGCGGCGAGCTGGGCATCATCCCCGGCTCGATGGCGACCGGCACCTACATCGTGCGCGGCCTGGGCAACGAGCAGGCCTTCAACTCCGCCTCCCACGGGGCCGGCCGCAAGATGAGCCGCAACAAGGCCCGCAAGACCTTCACCCTGGCCGACCTGCAGGCCCAGACCGCCGGCGTGGAGTGCCGCAAGGACGCCGGGGTGCTCGATGAGATCCCCGGCGCCTACAAGGACCTGGAGTCGGTCATCGCCGCCCAGACCGACCTGGTGGAGGTCGTGGCGCACCTGCGCCAGCTGATCTGCGTCAAGGGCTGACAGCGGCCCGCCCGTCCCCGCGGCGGCCCGCCCGCCGCGGGGACGGGCGTTGCGCCGAATCTCCGGCCACCGGAATAGAGTGGGAGGAACCGCGCCGATGGGGCGGGGTCCCGGGGCAGGAGGGAGTGCCGGTGCTGGTCGATCGTTTCGGCCGGGTCGCTACCGATCTGCGGGTCTCCCTGACCGACCGGTGCAACCTCCGCTGCACCTACTGCATGCCGCCCGAAGGGCTGCCGTGGCTGCCCAAACCGCAGCTGCTCACCGACGATGAGGTGGTCCGCCTGGTGGCGATCGGGGTGCGCCGCCTGGGCATCACCGAGGTCCGCTACACCGGCGGCGAGCCGCTGCTGCGCCGCGGCCTGGTGGAGATCGTGCGCCGCACCGCCGAGCTGCGTCCCCGCCCGCAGATCTCGCTGACCACCAACGGCATCGGCCTGCGGCGCCTGGCGCCCGCGCTGGCCGAGGCCGGGCTGGACCGGGTCAACGTCTCCCTGGACACCTTGGACGCCGGCCTGTTCCGGCGCCTGGCGCACCGCGACCGGCTGGCCGACGTGCTGGCCGGGCTGGAGGCCGCCCACCGCGCCGGGCTGCACCCGGTCAAGGTCAACGCGGTGCTGATGCGCGGCGTCAACGACCATGAGGCGGTGCCGCTGCTGCGCTTCTGCCTGGAGCGCGGCTACCAGCTGCGCTTCATCGAGCAGATGCCGCTGGACGCCCAGCACGGCTGGCGGCGCGCGCAGATGGTGACCGCTGAGGAGATCCTGGCGGAGCTGTCGCGGGAGTTCGAGCTGACCCCCGAGGACCCGCGGACGCGCGGCAGCGCCCCCGCCGAGACCTTCCTGGTCGACGGCGGGCCCGGCCGGGTGGGGATCATCGGCTCGGTCACCCGTCCCTTCTGCGGCGCCTGCGACCGGGTGCGGCTGACCGCCGACGGGCATGTCCGCAACTGCCTGTTCGCCACCGAGGAGACCAATCTGCGCGACGCCATGCGCGCCGGCGCCGATGACGAGGAGCTGGCCGGACGGTGGGCCGCGGCGGTGCGCGCCAAGCGCGCCGGGCACGGCATCGACGACCCGGGCTTTCTGCAGCCCGCCCGTCCCATGTCGGCGATCGGCGGATGAAACCCTCTCCCGCACTGCCCGCCGGCTTCGACGCGGTGATCCTGGCCGGGGGCCGGGCCCGGCGGATGGGCGGCGCCGACAAGCCCGCCGCCCGCGTCGCCGGCCGGCCGCTGATCGGCTGGGCGGCCGCCGCCGTGGCCGGCGCCGCCCGCCTGGTGGTGGTGGGACCGCCCCGCCCCGAGCCGCCCGGCGCCGTCACCGTCTGCGAGGACCCGCCGGGCGGCGGCCCGGTGCCGGCGCTGCGCGCCGGGCTGCGCGAGGTGCGCGCCCCCTGGGTGGTGCTGCTCGCCGCCGACCTGCCGTTCTTGCGCGCCCACCAGGTGGAACGGCTGCGACGGGCGGCGGCGCGGCAGGGCCGCGGGGCGGTGCTGGTCGATGCGGAAGGCCGCCCCCAGTGGCTGATCGGCTGCTGGCGCACCGCCGCGCTGCGCGCCGCCGTGCACGCCTACCGGGGCGCGTCGCTGCACGGCCTGCTGGCCCCCCTGGAGCCGCTGCCGGTGCGCCTTCCTGCGGGCGACCGGCCGCCTTGGTACGACTGTGACACCCCCGAGTCGCTCGAACGGGCGCGAAGCATCGCGGAGGGACGAATGCTGGAGGAATGGATCGAGGCGGTCTGCCTGGAGCTGGGGCTGGAGCGCGACCAGCTCGACCGGGACCTCGTCCTGAACCTGGCTCGCGACGTGGCCCACGGGGTGGCCCGGCCGGCCGCGCCGCTCACCGCCTATCTGCTGGGGCTGGCGGTGGGACGCGGCGCCGCCGCCCGCGACGCCGCCGCCCGGATCACCGATCTGGCCGAGGGCTGGGCGGGCCGGGACTAGGAGGGGGCCTGCTCGGCCTCCTCCACCGGCACCACCTCCCGCAGGAAGCCGCGGCGGCCCAGGAATTGCGACAGGCTCTGGCGGTGCCGGTCGCAGGCCAGCCAGATCTTGCGCCGCTCCGGCGGGTGGATCTTGGGGTTGTTCCAGCGCAGCGCCCATACGGCCGGGGCGCGGCAGCCTTTGGCCGAGCAGCGCGGCTCCTCGGCCGGCTCGCTGAGTGCGGACTCGCTCACGATGGGTCCTTATGCGGCGGGCGGCAAAGGCCCGGGGTCGGCATGGCGTTGACGATTTCAGTGTGCCCCGCTTCGGTGCGTCCCGTGCCGCCCGCCTGCCACGCGTGCGGCCGTGCATGAACGCGGCCGCAGGTGGCATGTGATGGCCAAGGGGGCAGTGGGCCCGTGACACCTGGAGGCCACATGACAACGCGGCAATTGCGGCGGCGGGGCACGCTGGGCCTGCCCGCCGAGCCCGCTTTGCTGGGGATCTATCTCAACGACCATCTGGCCGGGGCGACCGGGGGCCGGGAGCTGGCCAAGCGGATCGCCCGGGCGCACCGGGGCACCGCGGCCGGCCCGGAGCTGGAGCGGCTGGTCGCCGAGATCGCCGAGGACCGCCGGGAGTTGCTGGCCGTGATGAGGACGCTGGGCGTCCCGGTTCGGCGCTACAAGGCCGTGCTGGGCTGGCTGGGGGAGCGGCTCGGCCGGCTCAAGCCCAGCGGGCGGCTGCTGAGCCGTTCCCCGCTCAGCAGCGTGATCGAGCTGGAGACGATGCGGCTGGGGGTGGAGGGCAAGCAGTCGGTCTGGGTGCTGCTGCGCCGGCTCGCCGAATACGACCGCCGGCTGGACGCCGCCCGGCTGGACCGGCTGGCCGACCGGGCCGCGCGCCAGTCGCGGCTGCTGGAGGAGCTGCGGGTGCGCGCCGCCGACGACATCTTCGGCGTCGCCCGGCAGCCCACAGGGTAGATCTACAACGTAAAGGCGATGGGCGGTCTCCCGTGGCCGCGGGGCCGGTCGCCGGCCTCGCGGCCACGGACGCGTTAACGGCCCGCGATAACGGGCAGTCTCCCCCCGCCGAAAACGACCGCGTGGAGGGAGCGGCGACATGCAGCACGACGAGTTCATCGGCCGGGTGCAGAACCGGGCGCGGCTGCCCAGCCGCGGGGCGGCCGAGCGGGCCTGCCGGGCGACGCTGGAGACGCTCGGTGAACGGGTCCCCGAGGGGCTGGCCGACAAGCTCGCCGCGCAGCTGCCGCACGAGATCGGCGAGCATCTGCGCCGCACGGAGGTCTACGGCGGCGCCGGCACCGGTGAACGCTTCGGGCGGCGCGACTTCATCAACCGCGTCGCCGCCCGGGCGGGGGTGGACGGGCCGAAGGCGGTCTACCTGGCCCGGTCCGTGCTGGAGGTCGTCCAGGAGGCCACCGAGGGGAGGATCACCGACAAGGTCGCCGAAAGCCTGCCGCCCGACATCAGGGAACTGGTCCTGAACACCGGCGGGCACTGAACTCCGCCGCCCGCACCGCGTCCCGGGCGGACGCCGGCCGGGACGCGTGATCCAAAGCGTGAGGATGGATGGACCTGCACGACAGCCACGATCACCGGGCGCCCACCATCGGCGTGCTCGGCTCCTACGGCGGCCTCAACCTGGGCGATGAGGCGATCTTGACCTGTGTGCTCAAGTGCCTGCGCCGGCACCGCCCTCAGGCGCGGCTGGTGGTCTTCAGCCGCAACGTCGAGCACACCCGCGCCCACCACGACGGCCTGCAGACCGTCTCCTGGCAGCGGGTGGGCCGCGAGCGCACCCACAGCGCGGTCGCCGAACTGGACGCCCTGGTGCTCGGCGGCGGCGGCATCCTCTACGACGGCGAGGCCTCCAAGTACCTGCGCATGGTCCAGGCCGCCCACGAACTGGGCATCCCCACCTTCGGGTACGCGGTCGGGGCCGGCCCGCTGCGCGAGCGGGAGGACCGGCGGATCGTCCGCGAGACGCTGGACGGGCTGACCGACCTGACCGTGCGGGACGAGGAGTCCAAGCTGGTGCTGGAGGACGCCGGCGTCACCCGGCAGATCACGGTGACCGCCGACCCGGCGATGCTGCTGGAGAGCGAGCCCTTCACCCGCCGCATGCTGGCCGCCGAGGGCATCCCGCTGGACGCCCGCCTGGTGGGCATGTCGGTGCGCGAGCCGGGCCGGGCCGCCGAGCACCTGGACGAGGCCAGCTACCACGCCCTGCTGGGGGAGGTGGGGGACTTCCTGGTGCGGCGGCTGGACGCCACGCTGGTGTTCGTCCCCATGGAGGCCGACGACGTCCGCCACGCCCACGCGGTGCTGTCGCACATGACCGCCGCCCGGCGGGGCCGGATCCTGCACGGCTCCTACCGTCCCGGCCAGATCCTGGGGCTGGCCCGGCACCTGGACCTGGCGGTGGGGATGCGGCTGCACTTTCTGATGTTCATGGCGATGGCCGGGGTGCCCTTCCTGCCGCTGCCGTACGCCGGGAAGGTGTTCGACTTCGCGCAGGCGGTGGGGGCCCCGGCGCTGACCGGGGTGGCCCGCGAGGAGGCCGGACCGCTGCTGGCCGAGGTGGACCGGCTGTGGGACGAGCACACCACCCGGATGCCGCAGCTGCGCTCCCGGGTGCGGGCGCTGCGTGCGCGGGCCGCGCTGACCTGCGAGCGGTACGGCGAGTTCATCGACAAGATCGGCTAAAAGGGGCGGGAGGACACCCACATGCCGGTGCTGCGGCCACTGACCGAGCCTGCCCCGTTGACGCTGCCCCCGCGCCGGGCGCGCCTGGCCGCCCGCACCCAGGTGCTCGTCGTCGGCGGCGGCCCCTCGGGACTGGGCGCCGCGCTGGGCGCCGCCGCGGCCGGGGCGCGCACCGTGCTGGTGGAGCGGTACGGGTTCCTGGGCGGCAACGCCACCGCCGCGCTGGTGATGCCGCTGATGTCCTTCCACAACGAAAAGCGCCAGCAGCGGCCGGGCGACCCCACCCGGCTGCTGCCCATCGACCACGGCGAGGGGGAGCCGGTGGTGGCCGGGGTGCTGTGGCGGCTGCTGGAGCGGCTGGCCGTGCGGGGCGGCGCGGTGCTGCCGTCGGTGCGCACCGGCTACACCGTCCCCTTCGACCCGGAGCTGTTCAAGCTGGTGGCGCTGGACCTGCTGGATGAGGCCGGGGTGGAGCTGCTGCTGCACGCGCTGGCCTCCGGGGTGCTGGAGGTGCCCGGCGGGCGGCAGGTGGTGTTCGAGACCAAGTCCGGGCCGGTGGTCATCGAGGCCGAGGTGGTGGTCGACTGCACCGGCGATGGGGACGTGGCCGCCGCGGCAGGGGCCTCCTATGAGGTGGGACGGGACGAAGACGGCCTGGTCCAGCCGATGACGCTGATGTTCCGGATGGTGGAGTTCGACCGCACCGCCTTCGGCGACTACGTCCGCGCCCACCCCGACCAGTGGCGCGGCGTGCACGGCCTGTGGGATCTGATCGAGCAGGCCGTGGCGGCGGGGGAGCTGCAGATGCCCCGCGAGGACATGCTGTTCTTCGCCACCCCCCACGAACGGGAGGTGTCGGTGAACAGCACCCGGGTGACCGAGGTGCTCGGCACCAGCGTGTGGGACCTGACGCTGGCCGAGCACGTCAGCCGCCGCCAGATGGAGCAGCTGGTGCGCTTCCTGCGCGAGCGGGTCCCCGGGTTCGCCCGGTCCTACCTGGTGCAAAGCGGCGTGAACATCGGGGTGCGCGAGACCCGCCGCATCACCGGCGACTACCGGCTCACCGGCGAGGACATCCTCAGCGCCCGCAAGTTCGACGACGCCATCGCCCGCGGCGCCTACCCGGTCGACATCCACCACCCCCGCGGCATGGGCACGATCCTGCGGCGGCTGCCGCCGGGGGAGTCCTATGACATCCCGCTGCGCTGCCTGCACCCGGCCGGGATCGAGCGGGTGCTGGTGGCCGGGCGCTGCATCTCCGGCACGCACGTCGCCCACTCCTCCTACCGGGTGATGCCGATCGCGATGGCCACCGGCCAGGCCGCCGGGGTCTGCGCGGCGCTGGCCGTGCGCTCGGGCCGGCCGCCGCGCCGGGTCCCGGCGGCCGAGGTGCAGCGCGAGCTGCGGGCCCAGGGCGCCAGCCTGCGCGCGGGCCTGGGCGAGGGGTGAGACGGCGGGCGGGGGAACGGTAAAAAGACCTCAAGCAGAAGACTTACGGTGCGTCTCGCCCAGGTCACGGCAAGAGAAAGCGGCGCCGGGTGGATACGGGGGCAATCCACCCGGCGCCGCGTCATCGGTGTTCCGACGGGGGCCCGGAACACCGGTACGGGCGCTCCGACGGGGGACCAGAGCGCCGGTACAAATCGTACACCGAAACCCCCCGCACTTAGTCAAGAAAGTCACCCGCCGATTTCCGGAGGACGGCCGGAAATCGCTTTACGGTCGATCCCTTGATGGTCTTCAAAGTGCACTCGCGGCTGCGGCTCGCGCCCTCCGTTGGCCATCACCACGCTGACGTAGGGCAGCACCACCGCCCCCACCACCAGCAGCCCCGCCAGCCACAGCGGCGCCCCGGCCGCGGCGGCCAGCACGGCGGCCACGAAGCAGACCGTGCGCACCCCCATCGAGATCAGATATCGGCGCTGCCGGTACCCGATGTCCTGCGACATCGGCAGCGGCGCGTCGGTGACGGTGTAAACGGCGGCACGTCTGCGGGAAATCACCTTCACACATCCACGTTAGGCCCGGCCACCGCCGCCGGCCACAGGAGGGGCACATGTCCGACCGTACTTATCGGGTGACCGAGATCGTCGGGACCTCCCCGGAGGGGGTCGAACAGGCGATCCGCAACGGAATCAGCCGCGCCGCGCAGACCCTGCGGCATCTGGACTGGTTCGAGGTGACCGAGATCCGCGGCCAGCTCGAAGGCGGCCGGGTGGCGCACTTCCAGGTGGGGCTGAAGGTCGGCTTCCGGCTGGAGGACGCCTGAGGCCGCCCGCTCCCCGGGCTGACCGCCCGGATCACATGTCCTTTTCGGAGCGGTCAGGAAACAGCCGCAAGAGGCGCCGCCCGTGGCCGGATCCGGCCCGTCCGGATCCGGCCACGGGCTCGGGTCAGGACGCCTGGCTGACGGTCGACATGTTGAAGTCGGCCACCCGCACCGGCGGCATCGCCGCCCGGGTGAAGTAGTCCGACCACTCGCGCGGCAGCGTCCGGGCGGTGGCGCCCACCTCGGTCAGCCGCGACAGCAGGTCCACCGGGCTTTCGTTGAACCGGAAGTTGTTGACCTCGCCGACGACCTCGCCGCCCTCCACCAGGTACACGCCGTCGCGGGTCAGCCCGGTCAGCAGCAGGGTCCGCGGGTCCACCTCGCGGATGTACCACAGGCAGGTCAGCAGCAGCCCCCGCTCGGTGCGGGCCACCATGTCCTCCAGCGAGGCGCCGGCCCCGTCCGGCCCCCGCAGGATCAGGTTGTCGACCGCCGGGGTCATCGGCAGCCCGGTCAACGCCGCCGAGTGCCGGGTCTGGACCAGCGCGTTCAGCGTGCCGTCGCTGATCCAGTCGGTGGCCGGCACCGCCAGCCCGTTGTCGAACACCGAGGAGTCGCTTCCGGAGGCGCGTGCGATGACGAACGGGGCGCACTCCAGCCCGGGCGCGGCGGGGTCGCTGGAGAGCGTGACCGGCAGGGCGGCCAGCTTCTCCCCGACCCGGGTGCCGCCGCCGGGGGCGCTGAAGACGGTGCGGCCGTCGTGGGCGTCGCGGGCCCCGGCCGTCCAGTACAGGTAGATCATCAAGTCGGCCACCGCGCTGGGCGGCAGGATCGTCTCATAGCGCCCGGCCGGCAGCTCCACCCGCCGCCGGCTCCACTCCAGCCGGCGGGCCAGCTGGTCGGTCAGTGCGGGCACGTCCACGTCGGTGAAGTCACCGGTGCCCACCCCCGTCCACGCCGAGCCGCCGCCGCTGGCCCCCGCCAGCTTGGCGTTCAGCTCCATCAGCCCGGTCGGCTGATCGTGCCGCAGCCGCAGCCCCGTCGAGCTTCCCAGGTAGGTCGAGGTCATCTGGTGGTCGGCGAACCCGTACAGCCGGCGACCGCCCGCTTCGGCCTGCGCGAACGCCTCGCCCAGCGCCGGGGCCAGCCGCGCGAACACCCCGATGTCGGTCTCGGCGGGCGGGGCGGCCCACTCGCCGCCCAGACCGGGCGGGGCGTCGGCGGCCAGCGGCGCGGCGTCCTCGGCCGGCCGGCTCTCGGCGGCCGCCTGCTCGGCCTGCCGCACCACTTCCTCGAGCTGCTCGTCCCGGACCGCCGAACGCGAGACCACCCCGCTGCAGACGCCCTCGGCGGTGTGGCGCAGCGCGATCACGGTCAGCCGCCGGGAGCGGGTGACCCCGTTGGTGGTGAGCGTGTTGCCCGCCCACCGCAGGTTGGCCCGGCTGGTCTCCTCGGCGATCACCACGCACTCGTCGGCGCGGGACAGCTCCAGCGCCCGCTCCACGCTCTCCTGCGGGGTCACTGACCGGCCTCCTTCAGTGCGTTGAGAATGTTGACGCCGCGGAACAGCGCCGCCGGGCAGCCGTGGCTGACCGGCGCCACCTGCCCGGGCTGGCCCTTGCCGCAGTTGAACGCCCCGCCCAGCAGGTAGGTCTGCGGGCCGCCCACCGCCTCCAGGGAGTTCCAGAAGTCGGTGGTGGTGGCCTGGTAGGCCACGTCCCGGACCTGCCCGGCCAGCCGGCCGCCCTCGATCCGGTAAAAGCGCTGCCCGGTGAACTGGAAGTTGTAGCGCTGCATGTCGATCGACCAGCTCTTGTCGCCCACGATGTACAGCCCGCGCTCCACTCCGGCGATCAGCTCCTCGGTGGAGGGGCCGTCCGGTGCCGGCTGCAGCGACACGTTGGCCATGCGCTGCAGCGGCATGCTGGAGGCCGAGTCGGCGAACGCGCAGCCGTTGCTGCGCTCGTACCCCATCAGGCGGGCGATGCGCCGGTCGAGCTGGTAACCGGTGAACACGCCCTCGGTGATGATGTCGAACCGCTGGGCGGCCACGCCCTCGTCGTCATAGCCGATGGTGGCCAGCCCGTGCTCGGCGGTGCGGTCACCGGTCACGTTCATCACCGGCGACCCGTAGCGCAGTTCGCCCAGCTTGTCGGGGGTGGCGAACGAGGTGCCCGCATAGGCGGCCTCATAGCCCAGCGCCCGGTCCAGTTCGGTGGCGTGCCCGATCGACTCGTGGATGGTCAGCCACAGGTTGGACGGATCGATCACCACGTCGTAGCGGCCCGGCTCGACCGACGGCGCCGCCAGCTTGGCCTCCAGCAGCTCCGGGATCTCCGCCAGCTCGGCGTCCCAGTCCCAGGCGCCCTCTTCGGGACGTCCGGTCAGGTACTCATAGCCGCGCCCGACCGGCGGGGCCAGCGTGCGCATCGTGTCGAACAGCCCGTCGCCGATCGCCACCGCCTCCACCACCGGGTGCACCCGCACCCGCTGCTGGGTGGTCACCGTGCCCGCCAGGTCGGCGTAGAACTTGTTCTCCTTGACCTGCAGCAGCGCGGCGTCCACATGGTCGATGCGGCGGTCGGCCAGCAGCCGCCCGCTCCACTCCGCCAGCAGCGCCACCTTTTCGGCGGTGTCCACCTGGAACGGGTCGATCCGGTAGGAGGAGACCCAGGTGCGCTCCCCGTGCACGGGCTCGTCCGCCAGCTCGATGGGCTCGCGGTTGAGCGCGGCGGCGACCTCGGCCACCCGCACCGCCTGCTCGGCCACCTTGGCGGCCCCTTGCACGGTCAGCTCCACGCCCGCGGCGAACCCCCAGGTGCCGTTCTTGATCACCCGGACCGACAGGCCCACATCGTCGGCGTCCAGCGCGGTCTGCAGCTTGCCGTCGTGCAGCCGCAGCGTCTGGCTGCGAATGCGTTCACAGCGGAAGTCGGCGTGCGCGGCGCCCAGCTCCCTGGCCCGGGCCAGGGCGGCGTCGGCGAGCGCGCGCAGCGGCAGCGCGGTGAAGGAATGATCGATCTGGTGCACGGGCTCGAACCTACCTTCGGATCGCCCTACAAACGCACCAGAGGGTTCTTGTGGGCAAGCGACATCTCCTTCGCCCCGCGCCGCCACTAGGCTCAGGCGCTGGCGCGGCGGAGGTCCCCGCGCGGACGATCCAGGAGGTTATGACATATGAGTCGGTCCGTCCTCGTGACCGGGGGCAACCGCGGGATCGGCCTGGCGATCGCCCGGGAGCTGGCGGCCGCGGGCGACGCGGTGGCCGTGACCTACCGTTCCGGTGAGCCGCCCGAGGGTCTGTTCGGCGTCAAGTGCGATGTGACCAGCAGCGAGGAGGTCGACGAGGCCTTCGGCAAGGTGGAGGCCGAACAGGGCCCGGTGGAGGTGCTGGTGGCCAACGCCGGCATCACCCGCGACACCCTGCTGGCCATCATGAAGGAGGAGGACTTCACCTCCGTCCTGGACACCAACCTGACCGGCGCCTTCCGGGTCGCCAAGCGGGCCGCCAAGCAGATGATGCGCAAGCGCTACGGCCGCATCGTGCTGGTGTCGTCGGTGGTGGGGCTGATGGGCTCGGCGGGGCAGACCAACTACGCCGCCTCCAAGGCCGGGCTGGTGGGCTTCGCCCGCTCCCTGGCCCGTGAGCTGGGCTCGCGCAACATCACCGTGAACGTGGTGGCGCCCGGCTTCGTGGACACCGACATGACCGCCGTGCTGGGCGAGGAGCGCAAGAAGACCATCGAGGCGCTGATCCCGCTGGGCCGCATCGCCGCACCCGAGGAGGTCGCCAAGGCGGTGCGCTTCCTCGCCAGCGACGACGCCGCCTACATCACCGGGGCCGTGATCCCGGTCGACGGCGGCCTGGGAATGGGGCACTGAGCATGGGACTTCTCGACGGCAAGCGGATCTTGGTCACCGGGGTGCTGACCGACGCCTCCATCGCCTTCCACGTGGCGCGGCTGGCCCAGCTGGAGGGCGCGCAGGTGGTGCTGACCGCCTACCCGCGGCCCACCCTGACCGAGCGGATCGCCAAGCGCCTGCCCTCCGGCCAGGCCGGCGACCCGCCGCCGGTGATCGAGCTGAACGTCACCGACAACGACCACCTGGAGTCTCTGGCCGACAAGGTCCGCGAACACGTCGACGGGCTGGACGGGGTGGTGCACGCCATCGCCTTCGCCCCCGAGACCGCGCTGGGCGGCAACTTCCTGAACACCCCCTGGGAGGACGTCGCCACCGCCGTGCACATCTCCGCCTACTCGCTGAAGTCGCTGACCATGGCCTGCCTGCCGCTGATGAAGGACGGCGGGTCGGTGGTCGGGCTGGACTTCGACGCCAGCGTGGCCTGGCCGGTCTACGACTGGATGGGCGTGGCCAAGGCGGGGCTGGAGTCCACCGCCCGCTACCTGGCCAAGTACCTGGGCCCCCAGGGCATCCGGGTCAACCTGGTGGCCGCCGGGCCGCTGGGCACCATGGCCGCCAAGAGCATCCCCGGCTTCGCCGAGATGCGGGACCTGTGGCCCAAGCACGCCCCGCTCGGCTGGGACGTGGAGAACGCCGAGCCCACCGCCCGGGCGTGCGTGGCGCTGCTGTCGGACTGGTTCCCCGCCACCACCGGCGAGATCATCCACGTCGACGGCGGCGTCCACGCGATCGGCGCCTGACGCATCACCCTGGTTCGTCACCCGGAGCGGGGGTGCCGCGGCACCCCCGCTCCGGCGTTCTCACGCCGCTTCCACAGACGCGAAGTTCCAAAGACGCGAAGGCGCGCGGGCGAAAGCCTCGCGCGCCTTGGTGAGCGGTGTCGGCGTCCTCACCCGGTCCGGCGGCGGGCCCGCCGGGCCAGCACGCTGATGTTCAACGCGCCCACGGCGCCGGCGGCCGCCGAGGCGACGGCCACCAGCACCAGCTGCTCCTGCTGATCCTGGGGCCGCTGGGCGGCCACCGGGGTGATCAGGCGGGTCTCCCCGGGCACCGCCGAGAAGGAGGCGGGCTGAGCGTGGGGGGCGACCTCCGGCGCCGGCAGCGTGCCGGGCAGATCCGCCGCGGCGGCCGCCGGCAGCGCCCGCACCGAGGCGGGGTCGGTGTAGAGGACGGTGCTGCCGGAAGACCCCGAGGGCGGCGGGGCCTGCGGGGAACGGGGGCGCTGCGGGGACGAGCCGCCGCCCGAGCCGCCGCCTTTGGGCGTTGCGGGCTTGGACTGCTTGGGCTTGGGCTTGGGCGGCTTGGTCTTGGGCGCGGGCTCGGGCTTGGGCTCGATCGGCGGCTGGGACGGCTCGGGCTTGGGCTTGATGGCGTCTTCGATGTTGCCGCGCAGACACTCCCAGTACGCCGGGATGTCCTCTGGTTTCTTGGGCTCGGGGCAGGGCTTGGCCGCCGCGCCCGCCTGGGCGGGCAGCCCCGTCAGCAGCAGCGTGACGGTGCCCGCCGACACGATCGTGGCCGCCGTGGCGATCCGCCGCGTGCGTTGCGTGCCGGGCCGTCGCAGGCGCCGTTCCTCGGACATCGCCCTCCTTCGCCGTCAGGACTTTTGACGGCAAATCTAATGAAGTGGAGATGTGTCGCCAAGATCACAGACCCATCACTTGGGGCGATTTGCGTCCCGCCGGCGCAGTGGCGTCACCGGCGTCCCACCTGTTTCCCGCCTGCCGCCTGCGCCGCGCCCGTCCGCCTCACTGACGCATCAGCCGTGGCAGGCGGGTCTCCCGAGGAGAACCCAGGTTCTCCCGCACGGCGCGCGCCAGGGCCGGCCCGGCGGTGTGCACCACCGACAGGTGCCGCCGGGCGAGGCCGAAAGCGGTCACCGCCAGCGGCCGCGACAGCGCCGATGCGGCCTCCTGAGGGATCACCGCGACCACCGCCGGGTACCGGGCGGCGCGGGCCAGCGCCACCGGGGCCGCCCAGCCGTGCCGCAGCCGCGGCAGCGCCGTGGCGGGCACCTCGACCGGCTCCCGGCCGGTCCCGAACGCCACCCGCAGGCCGGACGGGGAGGCCGCCGTCACGGTGCCGTGCTCGCCCGCCGCCACGCCCGCCACCGGTGCCGCGGCGATCACCCGGTCGCCCGGGTCGAATCCGCCGCACACCCCCGGGCCGGGGTTCAGATGCGCCTTGAGCGCCGCGTTGAGGGCCGTCGCGCCCGCCCGGCCGCCCGCCAGCGGCGTCACCACCTGCACGTCCTGAGGCGCGATCCGCAGGGCGCGGGGAATGGAGTCGGTGACGATCTGGACGGCGCGGTGCACCGCCTCCTCCTCGGCGCGGGCGGGGACGATGACGACCTCCCGGCCGGGCGGGTGCACGGCGGGCAGCTCCCCGCGGCGCACCGCGGCCAGGAAGCCGGCCGGCTGCCCGTGCGCGGCGGCCTCCAGCTCGATCACCGGCACCGTCTCCGAGGCCGCCAGGTCGGCCAGCACCCGGCCCGGCCCGCTGGGCGGCAGCGCGGCCGGATCCCCGCCCAGCACCAGGTGGGTGCCGTCGCCGCACGCCTCCACCAGCGCCGCGGCCGCCTCCACATCCAGCGCCCCGGCGTCGGGGACGACCACCGCCGCGGCCTCCAGCGGACGCTGCTCGCCGCGTCCGAAACCCACCACCCCGGCGGGCGCCCCCGGCGGGCGGGCCGCCTCCAGCAGCTCATACAGCCCGACGGCCCCCTCGCCCAGGGAACGCGCCCCCGTCGCGGTACAGGCGGCCAGCGCCACCGGGACGTCGCAGGAGGCCAGGGCGCGGGCGATGGCGACGGCGGTCTGCTCCACCTCCTCCGGGGCGCCGTGCAGCACGCTCACCCCGGTGCGGGCCGCCGCCGTCAGCGCCAGCGCCCGGTCCTCGGGCAGGTCGGCGCGCAGCGCCCGGACGGTCTCATCGGGCAGCAGCGGCTCGGCGGTGGCCGACAGCCGCTGCAGCCCTTCGGCCGCGGCCTCCTCGGCCAGCGCATAGCGGGACAGGCCCAGTGACTCCTGCGGCTCGGGCGGCTCGTCCTCCTCGGCGAGGGGGTCGAACTCCGCCTCCTCCAGCAGCGTCACCACCTCGGCCTCCTCCAGCGCCGCCTCGATGGCCCGGCTCGGGTCGGGCACGCCCAGCGCGCCCAGCGCCGAGACGACCGCCCGAGGCGTCATCGCGGTGTGCCCGCGGCGGGCGGCCTCGGTCAGCACGTGCACCACCAGGGCCCGGCCGCGCCGCACGTCCTCTGCGCGGGCCTGCTCGCCCTGCTGGGCCAGCACCCGGCCGGCGAAGTGGTCGGCCTGCTCGGGCCGTACCCCCGGCACCCGCAGCAGCCGCCAGGGGTCGGCGCGCAGCAGCGCGGCGGCGCGCTCCCCGAGGCGGTCGGCGGCGCGCACCGCATAGGGGGCCGGCACCCCCGCCGAGCCCAGCAGGGCGGCCAGGTCGGGGTCGATGGCGGACTCAGATGTCGGAGATGTCATCGAGGGCGTCGCGGATCTCGTCGGGCAGGGTGACCTTCTCGGCGTCCAAGATGGCCTGCAGCTGGGCGAGGGTGCGCGCGCCGACCAGCGGGGCCGTCACCCCGGGCCGGTCCCGCACCCACGACAGCGCCACCGCCAGCGGCGTGACGTGCAGCCCCTCGGCGGCGGTGACCACCGACTCCACGATCAGCCTGCTCTGCTCGCTGAGGTAGGGCCGGACGAACTCGGCGTAGCGGTCGGTGGCCGCCCGCGAGTCGGCGGGAATGCCGGTGCGGTACTTGCCGGTCAGCACCCCGCGGCCCAGCGGGGACCAGGCCAAGATCCCCACCCCGGCGTCCTCGGCGGCCGGCAGCACCTCGCGTTCGGCGTCCCGGTGCAGCAGCGAGTACTCCACCCCGGCCGACACGATGGGGGCGCGGCCCGGCCAGGCCCGCTGCCAGGCTGCGGCCTTGGCCAGCTGCCAGCCGGTGTGGTCGCACACCCCCACGTAGCGGGCGCGGCCGGAGGTCACCGCCTCGTCCAGCGCCGACAGCGTCTCCTCCATCGGGGTCGCCGGGTCGTAGACGTGCAGCTGCCACAGGTCGACATGGTCGATGTCCATGCGGTCCAGCGACTCGTCCAGCGCCGTCAGCAGGTGCCGCCGGGAGGCGTCGTAGCGGCCGTCGGCCCGGATGGCGGACTTGGTGGCGATGACCAGCTCGTCCCGGGGCACCACATGGCGCATCAGCTCCCCGAGCACCCGCTCGCTGTCGCCGTCGCCGTAGATGCCGGCGGTGTCCACCAGCGTGCCGCCCGCCTCCACGAACGCCGTCAGCTGCGCGGCGGCCTCCTCGGGGGGCGTCTCCTGCCCCCAGGTCATCGTCCCGAGCCCCAGCCGCGAGACCCGCAGCCCGCTCCGCCCGAGGTGACGCTGTTCCATAGCTGCGCAGGGTATCGGTCACCGGCCGCCGCGCCATCCCGGTGACGCCTTTTCCGGCCCGCTCCGGTCACGGCCGGAAAGCCGCAGATGACCACAAGGCGACCAGAAACCGGCCGGTCGGTGAACGATGCGGCGAGCGGGCCGCCGGGCGCGCCGCGGCTCGCTACGCTCCCCGGGCGGAGACCGTCTCCGCCCGCATCCAGCGCGCATTTCACGCCGCGTCCGGCCCTGCCCGGACGCCTTGCGATCCGTGAGGGGACCAGCGTCGGTGAACGTCGTGGAAGCGACCGTGCTCGGCATCGTGCAGGGAGCCACCGAGTTCTTGCCGATCTCCAGCTCGGGGCACATGCTCTTTGTGCCGAGACTCCTGGGCCGGCCGGACCCGGGCGCGGCGTTCTCGGCGATCATCCAGCTGGGCACCATGGCCGCGGTGCTGATCTACTTCCGGAGGGACCTGGCGCGCATCGCGGTGACCTGGGCCCGCAGCCTGTGGACCCCGCACCTGCGCACCTGCCAGGACGCCCGGATGGGCTGGTACATCGGGCTGGGCACCGTCCCGATCTGCGTGATGGGCCTGGCCTTCAGCGACTTCATCGAAGACCCGGCCCGCAACCTGTGGCTCAACGCCGCCTCGCTGATCGTCATGGGGCTGCTGCTGATGGTGGCCGAGTGGGCCGGCAGGCAAAGGCACGGCATCGCCGACCTGAACCTGCGCGACGGGCTGATCATCGGCGGCTTCCAGTGCCTGTCGCTGATCCCCGGATCCTCCCGGTCGGGCTCCACGATGACCGGGGCGCTGTTCCTCGGCTACACCCGCGAGGCGGCGGCCCGCTACTCGTTCCTGCTGTCGGTGCCCGCGGTGGTGCTGTCGGGCCTTTACGAGATGCGGCACCTGGGAGACGAGGGGACCGTCCCCGTCGTGCCCACCGTGGTCGCCACAGTGGTGTCCTTCATCGTCGGTTACGCCTCGATCGCCTGGCTGCTGCGCTTCCTGGTGCGGCACTCGGTGATGATCTTCGTCTACTACCGGGTCGCGCTCGGCGCCGTCATCCTCGGCCTGCTGGCGGCCGGGCGGCTCAGCGCCACCTGACCGGCCGCCCGGTGCAGGCCGATGATCGCCGAAGGCCGGGCCGTGGGTTTTAATGCAACGGTGACGACGCTTGTGCTGGTGCGGCACGGACTCACCGAACTGACCGGCCCGGTGCTGGCCGGCTGGACCCCCGGGGTGTCGCTGGACGAGCGCGGGCGGGCCCAGGCCCGGGCGGTGGGGGAGCGGCTGGCCCCCCTCCCGCTGGCCGCGGTGGTCTCCAGCCCGCTGGAGCGCTGCCTGCAGACCGCCGAGGCCATCGCCGCCGCGCCCGGCCGCGCCGGCGGCCCCCTGCCGGTGCTGCGCGAGGAGCGCTTCGGCGAGGTCCGCTACGGGCAGTGGACCGGGCGGCCGCTGCAAGAACTGGCCCAAGAGCCGCTGTGGCGCGTCGTCCAGGCCCACCCCAGCGCCGCGGTCTTCCCCGGCGGCGAGGCGCTGGCCGCCGCCCAGCACCGCGCGGTGAGCGCGGTGCGGGAGTGGAACGCGCGCATCGCCGAGCAGGCCGGAGCGCACGCGGCCTACCTGGTGTGCAGCCACGGCGACATCATCAAGGCCATCGTCGCCGACGCCCTGGGCCTGCACCTGGACCACTTCCAGCGCATCCAGATCGACCCGGCGTCGGTGACGGTGATCCGCTACACCGAGCTGCGCCCGTTCCTGGTCCGCCTCAACGACACCGGGACGGGCGCGGAGGGTCTGCTGCCGCCCGAGGGCGACAAGGCGGGAGGCGAAAGCGACGCGCCTGTGGGCGGCGGCGCATGAGGGGGACGGCGTAAGCTCTGTGGCACTCGCGCCGTCCGGGCTCCGCTCGAAGGGAGGTCCTCCCCATGCCCGTCATCTCCTACGACCTGCCCGACAGGTTCGTCGCGGGCGCCATCGGGCGGCCGGGTGAGCGCACCTTCTACCTGCAGGCCCGCTCGGGGAGCCGGATCACCAGCGTGGGGCTGGAGAAGTTCCAGGTCACCATGCTGGCCGAGCGCCTGGAGGAGCTGCTGGACGAGGTGCTGCGGCGCAGCGGGGGCAGCGCCTCGGTGCCCGCGGTGACCCCCGCCGAGCTGCGCGATGACGCCCCGCTGGACCAGCCGGTGGAAGAGGAGTTCCGGGTCGGCACCATGGCGCTGGCCTGGGACCCGCAGGAGGAACGGGTGATCATCGAGGCCCAGGAGCTCACCTCCGGGGGCGGCGTCGAGCCGCTGAGCGCCGAGCCGGGCGCGGGCGACCCCTCGGTGGCGGTGCTGCGGGTGCGCATCACCGCCGGCCAGGCCCGCGCCTTTGCCGAGCGGGCGCTGAAGGTGGTGGCCGCCGGCCGGCCGCCGTGTCCGCTGTGCGGGCTGCCGCTGGACGCCACCGGGCACGTCTGCCCCCGCCAGAACGGGCATCTGGCCTGAAATGCGGGCTCATGCGGGTGGACCCGGCTGGATGCGTCCCGTCCCCGTCGGGAGAATGGACATATGACGCAGCCCTCCCGCTCCTCCCGGGGCCGCGGCGCGCCCAGGGGAGGGATCGACCCCGCCGACACCCAGGCCGCAGAGCAGCTGCTCACCCACGGCAGGCTCACCGTCGAGGGCCGTCTCGTCCAGGCCTCCAACGCCACGCTGTACTGCTCGATCGAATACCAGGGGGTGCGCGCGGCCTGCGTCTACAAGCCGGTGGCGGGGGAGCGGCCGCTGTGGGACTTCCCCGACGGGACGCTGGCCCAGCGTGAGGTGGCCGCCTACCTGGTCTCCCAGGAGACCGGCTGGAACATCGTCCCGCCGACCGTGCACCGCGACGGCCCCTATGGGGTGGGCATGGTGCAGTTGTGGGTCGAGCCCGATCCCAACGTGGACCTGGTCGCCCTGTCGCGCTCCCAGGACGCGGCCATTCGCCGGATGGCCGTGTTCGACGCGGTGATCAACAACGCCGACCGCAAGATCGGGCATCTGCTGCCGCCGGGTGAGCAGTCCCGCGGCGGCCTGCCCGAGGGGCACGTCTACGGCTGCGACCACGGCGTGTGCTTTTCCGTGGACTACAAGCTGCGCACCGTGCTGTGGCAGTGGCGGGGCAAGCCGCTGACCGCCGAGGCCGTCGAGGGGCTGCAGCGCGTGGAGGCCGGGCTGCGCGGCGGGACCCTGGAGCGGCGGCTGAGCGAGCTGCTGACCGCCGAGGAGGTCGCGGCCACGCGGCACCGGGTGGAGCTGATGCTCAAGCACCGCATCCACCCCTATCCCCCCGAGGACTGGCCCGCCATCCCATGGCCCCCGCTCTGACCTTCCTTGGGAGGTAATGATCCAATAGGGGGCATGTGTACAGCCGTGGTGGACTTTGACCCGTCGTCTCCTGTTCCGCTGCTGCTGGTCGGAGTGCGGGACGAGTTCGCCGACCGCCCCTGGCTGCCCCCGGGGCCGCACTGGCCGGACCGGCCCGCCCTGCTGGGCGGGCGTGACCTGCGGGCCGGCGGGACCTGGCTGGCGCTCCACCCGCAGGAGCGGCGCGTCGCCTGCGTCCTCAACGGCCGTGGCCGCCCGGCCCCGGCCGCCGCCCGCGCCTCGCGCGGGGAGCTGCCGCTGCGCGCCGCCGGCGGCGAGGAGCCCAAGGAGTGGGACCTGACCCGCTTCGACCCGTTCCACCTGGTGTGCGCCGACCCGGCCGGGGCGCGGCTGTGGAGCTGGGACGGCCACGAGCTCACCGAGCGGACGCTCGGGGCGGGCCTGCACATCATCGTCAACACCGGGCTGGAAGGCGCCGGTCCCGCGGCGGCCACCGACCCGCAGGAGGCAGAAGGGGCGCGGCAGATGGCGGCCCGCATCGCCCACTTCCGGCCGCGCCTGGCCGCCGCCCGCCGTCCCGCGCCGCGCACGGGCACCACCGCCGCCGCCTGGGGCGAGTGGCTGCCGCTGGTGGAGGGCGATGGGCTGGATCGTTCCGACCCCCGGGCGCTGATCCTCACCCGCCGCTTCCCGCAGGGCCTGTGGGGCACCTCTTCGATCAGCCTGGTGGCGCTGTCCCCGCAGAGCGTGCGCTACGACTTCGCCTCCGCGCGCCGGGAACGGCCGGAGTGGACGACGCTGCTGCCGTCCCCGGGCAACTGAAAACGGGACGACCGGTAAGTGATCTCCCCGCCGAGGTCGAATCAGGGCAAGGATAAGCTTTCAGGCATGCGATCGTGGCCCGCCCCCGAGGTACCCAACCTGCCGGAAGCCGGACTGCCCGGCCCGGCGCTGCCGCTGCATCTCCACGACACCGCCACGGGCACGGTCCGGCCCACCCGGCCGGGCCCCACCGCGCGGATGTACGTGTGCGGCATCACCCCCTATGACGCCACGCACCTGGGGCATGCCGCCACCTATCTGGCCTTCGACCTGGTCAACCGGGTGTGGCGGGACGGCGGCCACAAGGTGTGCTACGTGCAGAACGTCACCGACGTCGACGATCCCCTTTTGGAACGCGCCGAGCAGACCGGGCAGGACTGGCGGGAGCTGGCCGACCGGGAGATCGCCCTGTTCCGCGACGACATGACCGCGCTGCGGATCCTGCCGCCGGACCACTACGTCGGCGCGGTGGAGGCGATCCCGCTGATCGTGGAGATGATCGAGCGGCTGCGCTCGCGCGGGGCCGTCTACGAGGTGAACGGCGACCTGTACTTCCCGATCTCCGCCGACCCCGATTTCGGGCGGGTCAGCGGGCTGACCACCGAGCAGATGCTGCCGCTGTTCGCCGAGCGCGGCGGCGACCCGCAGCGGCGCGGCAAGAAGGACCCGCTGGATGCGCTGCTGTGGCGGGCGCAGCGGCCGGGCGAGCCGAGCTGGGAGTCGCCCTTCGGCCCCGGCCGCCCCGGCTGGCACGTGGAGTGCTCGGCGATCTCCATCCACCACCTGGGCATGGCCTTCGACGTCGAGGGCGGCGGCTCGGACCTGGCCTTCCCGCACCATGAGATGAGCGCCTCGCACGCCCAGGTCGCCACCGGGCGGCACCCGCACGCCAAGGCCTACGTGCACACCGGCATGGTCGGCCTGGACGGCCAGAAGATGTCCAAGTCGCTGGGCAATCTGGTGTTCGTCTCCCGGCTGCGGGCCGACGGCGCCGACCCCATGGCGGTGCGGCTGGCGCTGCTGGCCCACCACTACCGCTCCGACTGGGAGTGGACCGGTGAGGATCTGCCGCGCGCCACCGCCCGCCTGGAGCGCTGGCGCGCCGCGGTGCAGCTGCCCGCCGGCCCGCCGGCCGCCGCGGTGGCCGCCGAGGTCCGCCGCCACCTGTCCCAGGACCTGGACGCCCCGTCCGCCCTGGTGACCGTGGACCGCTGGGCCGAGCAGGCCCTGGCCGGCGCCGGCGAGCGCGACCCGGCCGCCCCCGCCCAGGTCCGCGCCGTCGTCGACGCGCTGCTGGGCGTGGCCCTGTGACCTTCCCGCCGCCCTCCTCCGGGAGGGGCGGCGGGAAGCTCACACCAGACCGGCCAGCTTGTAGAGCACCAGGGAGCCGGCCACCGCCACGTTCAGGCTGTGCCCGGTGCCCACCATCGGGATCTCCACCGCCGCATCCAGCAGGTCCAGCGCCTCATCGGGGATGCCGCGGCTCTCATGCCCGAGCACCGCGATCGTGGGGGTGCGCGCCGGCGGCAGGTCGGCCAGCCGCACCGCGCCCTCGGCCACTTCCACCCCCAGCACGCGAAACCCTTCGGCGCGCCGCTTCAGCAGCCAGGCGCACGGGTCGCCGGTCCAGTGCACGCACGCCCGGTGGCGCAGGGTGTTGCCGCGCCGCAGCGCCTCGGGCACCCACGGCAGGCGCGGCACCGCCAGGCAGGCGCCGACCGCGTCACAGGTCCGCAGCAGCGTTCCCAGATTGGCGCCGTGCAGCGGCCACAGCGGAGCGACGATCAGAAAATTCCAGCACGAGTGCGGACGCGGCCGCCGTTTGCGGCGCAGTTCACGGCGGGGCACCACGCGCAGAGCCGGGGAGGGCCCGCCGGCCCGTGCGGCGCTCATCGCGCCGGGGCGTGCTCGCCCCCCTTGCATGCTGTGATCTTCATGGCGTCCATATGATGCGCACTCAGCGGCGTGCGCGAGCCGTCGACGAAGACGAAGCGGGGCCGGTGGAAGACCTCCACCGGCCCCAGCATAGATCAACGGTCAGCCGATGTCCCGGCCCCGCAGGTAACGCTCGAACTCGTGGGCGATGGCCTCCCCGCTGGCCTCCGGCAGCTCCGCGGCGTCCTTTTGGTCCTCCAGCGCCCGCACGTACTCGGCGACCTCGCTGTCCTGCTCGGCCAGCTCGTTGACCCCGTGCTCCCAGGCGCGCGCCTCCTCGGGCAGCTCGCCCAGCTCCACGGTCAGGTCCAGCAGGTCCTCCACCCGGCGCAGCAGCGCCAGCGTCGCCTTGGGGGAGGGAGGCTGGGAGACGTAGTGCGGCACCGACGCCCACAGCGCCACCGTGTCGATGCCGGCCCTGCCGAGCGCGTCCTGCAGCACCCCCAGGATCCCGGTGGGACCCTCGTAGCTGCTGGGCTCGTAGCGGCTGGGCTCCAGATTCAGCTGCTCGGCCACGGTCGCGCCGGAGGCGCTGCCGCTGACCGGGACCGGCCGGGTGTGCGGCGAGTCGGCCAGCAGCGCGCCCAGCAGCACCGCCGCCCGCACGCCCAGCCGCTGGAGCACCTCCAGCAGCTCCGCGCAGAACGACCGCCAGCGGAAGTTGGGCTCGATGCCGCGGATCAGCACCACGTCCCGCGGCGAGCCCTCCGGGCGCGCCCACAGGATCCGGGTGGTGGGCCAGGTGATGCTGCGCACCCCTTCGTCGGTCAGCTCGATCGTCGGCCGGGTGACCTGGAAGTCGTAGTAGTCTTCCGGGTCCAGCTCCGCCACCGGGGCAGCCTGCCAGGCGGCCTCCAGGTGCCTGATGACTCCGCTGGCCGCTTCCCCGGCGTCGTTCCAGCCCTCAAAGGCGGCGACCAGGACCGGGTCGACCAGCTCGGGCACGTTCTCGAACTCGACCACCCGCTGCCTCCTTCCGACCTAGGTACAGCGTCCGGATGCGCACCGTTGTTCCCGGATCCGGGCCGCCGGGACGCACCCATGATCGAATAACGCCACCCTACGTCCTGGTGGCCGCGGGGCCGACCCCCTTGCACCGTGACCTTGGGGTAACCGCGGTCCGCGCGGCGGGCAAGGGGGCCGGCGCTCACTTGCCGTCGGTGGTGTGGACGATCAGGATGTCGCAGGGAGAGCGGTGGGAGAGGTTGGCCGGGACCGAGCCCAGGATCCGGCCGGCCAGGCTGTTGAGCCCGCGGTTGCCCACCACCATCAGGTCGGCGCGGCGGTCCTTGGCCACCTTGACCAGGACGTCCACCGCGTCGCCCTCCACCGCGATCTCCTGGATGTCCTTGGCGCCGGCCGCTATGGCGCGCTCCCGGGCGGCCCGCAGCGCGTCTTCGGCCGGGGTCGCGCCCTGCACCTTGTAGGCCAGGTCGCCCAGCTGGTCGGCGGCGCTCAGCCGCTTGCGCTCGCTCATGGGGTGATAGGCGGAGGCGAGCACCAGCGTCGCGCCGGTGTCGGCCGCCAGCCGGGCGGCCTGTTCCACCGCGCGGAAGGAAGAATCCGAGCCGTCGGTGCCGACGAGAATGGTGCGGTACGAGGCCATCGCCGCTCCTTACCGAGGAGTAGTTACGGAGGGGCACGTTAGCGGTCCGCACACGCTTCCGTCACCTGTTGCGGCCTTCCTCACCGCCCGCGCCTTGCGCCTGTGATGTCCCGGACGCGCAAGCCGCGGCCGGGCGCGGCCGGATAGAGTGACCAACCATGAGCGCTACCCCACAGTCGTTGCGTCAGGCCCTGCGAGAACGAGTCGTCGTGGCCGACGGCGCGATGGGAACGATGCTCCAGGCCCACAACCCCACGCTGGACGATTTCCAGGGGTATGAGGGCTGCAACGAGATCCTCAACGTCACCCGTCCCGACATCGTCCGCGCCGTGCACGCGGCCTACCTCGACGCCGGTGTCGACTGTGTGGAGACCAACACCTTCGGCGCCAACCTCGGCAACCTCGGCGAGTACGGCATCACCGACCGGATCGAGGAGCTGGCCGAGGCCGGCGCCCGCATCGCCCGCGAGGTCGCCGACTCCTACAGCACGCCCGAGCGGCCCCGCTGGGTCATCGGCTCCATCGGCCCGGGCACCAAGCTGCCCACCCTCGGCCACGTCTCCTACGGCGAGCTGCGCGAGTCCTACCGGCGCACCGCCGCCGGGCTGATCGCCGGCGGCGCGCACGCCCTGCTGGTGGAGACCTGCCAGGACCTGTTGCAGGTCAAGGCCGCCCTCAACGGCGCCAAGCAGGCCGTCGCCGAGGCCGGGGCGGACGTGGTCCTCATCGCCCAGGTGACGATCGAGCAGAACGGCGCCATGCTGCTGGGCTCGGAGATCGGCGCCGCGCTCACCGCGCTGGAGCCGCTGGGCATCGACCTGATCGGCCTCAACTGCGCCACCGGCCCGGCCGAGATGAGCGAGCACCTGCGGTACCTGTCCCGCCACGCACGGGTCGGCCTGTCGTGCATGCCGAACGCCGGGCTGCCGGAGCTGACCCCCGACGGCGCCCGCTACCCGCTGACCCCCCAGGAGCTGGCCGACGCCCACGACGCCTTCACCCGCGACTACGGCCTGTCCCTGGTCGGCGGCTGCTGCGGCACCACCCCTGAGCACCTGCGGCTGGTCGTCGAACGGGTCCGCGGCCGGGAACTGGCCCCCCGCAGGCCCCGTCCCGAGCCCGGCGCCTCCTCGCTGTACCAGCACGTGCCGTTCAAGCAGGACACCTCCTACCTGGCGATCGGGGAGCGCACCAACGCCAACGGCTCCAAGGCCTTCCGCGAGGCGATGCTGGCCGAACGCTGGGACGACTGCGTGCGCATCGCCCGCGACCAGGCCCGCGACGGCGCCCACATGATCGACCTGTGCGTCGACTACGTCGGCCGCGACGGCGTGGCCGACATGAAGGAGCTGGCCTTCCGGCTGGCCACCGCCTCCACGCTGCCGATCATGCTGGACTCCACCGAGCCGGCCGTGCTGCGGGCCGGGCTGGAGATGCTCGGCGGGCGCGCCGTGGTCAACTCGGTCAACTACGAAGACGGCCGCGGACCCGGCTCGCGCTTCCACCGCACCATGACCGCCGTCCGCGAGCACGGCGCCGCCGTGGTGGCGATGTGCATCGACGAAGGCGGCCAGGCCCGCACCCGCGAGGACAAGGTCCGCATCGCCTGCGAGATCATCGAGGACCTGACCGGCAACTGGGGGATGCGCCTTGAGGACATCGTCGTCGACTGCCTGACCTTCCCCATCGCCACCGGCCAGGAGGAGACCCGCCGCGACGCCCTGGAGACCATCGAGGCGATCGCCGAGCTCAAGCGCCGCTACCCGCAGGTGCAGACCACCCTCGGCATCTCCAACGTCTCCTTCGGGCTGAACCCGGCCGCCCGGGTGGTGCTGAACTCGGTGTTCCTCAACGAGTGCGTCAACGCCGGCCTGGACTCGGCCATCGTGCACGCCTCCAAGATCCTGCCGATGAACCGCATCCCCGACGAGCAGCGCCAGGTCGCCCTGGACATGGTCTACGACCGGCGCCGCGAGGGCTACGACCCGCTGCAGCGGTTCATGGAGCTGTTCGAGGGCGTCAGCGCCAAGGAGCTGCGCGCCTCCCGGGCCCAGGAGCTGGCCGCGCTGCCGCTGTGGGAGCGCCTCAAGCGCCGCATCATCGACGGCGAGGCCAACGGGATGGAGGCCGACCTGGACGAGGCGCTGCAGTCCCGTCCCGCCCTGGAGATCATCAACGACGTGCTGCTGGACGGCATGAAGACCGTCGGCGACCTGTTCGGCTCCGGGCAGATGCAGCTGCCGTTCGTGCTGCAGAGCGCCGAGGTGATGAAGGCCGCGGTGGCCTACCTCGAGCCGCACATGGAAAAGTCCGCCGACGGCGGCAAGGGCCGCATCGTGCTGGCCACCGTCAAGGGCGACGTGCACGACATCGGCAAGAACCTGGTCGACATCATCCTCTCCAACAACGGCTACGAGGTGATCAACCTCGGCATCAAACAGCCGATCTCGGCCATCGTGGAGGCCGCCAAGGAGCACCGCGCCGACGTGATCGGCATGTCCGGGCTGCTGGTGAAGTCCACGGTGGTCATGAAGGAGAACCTGGAGGAGCTCAACGCCCGCGGCCTGGCCCGCCAGTGGCCGGTGCTGCTCGGCGGCGCCGCGCTGACCCGCGCCTACGTCGAGCAGGACCTGGCCGAGCTGTTCGACGGCGAGGTCCGCTATGCCCGCGACGCCTTTGAGGGCCTGCGGCTGATGGACGCCTTCATGGCCGTCAAGCGCGGCGAGGAGGGCGCCCAGCTGCCGCCGCTGCGCAAGCGGCGGGTCGCAAGCGGCGCGAAACTGAAGGTCACCGCGCCGGAGGACATGCCGGCCCGCTCCGATGTGGCCACCGACAACCCGGTGCCCGAGCCGCCGTTCTGGGGCGACCGCATCGTCAAGGGCATCCCGCTGGCCGACTACGCCGCCTTCCTGGACGAGCGGGCCACCTTCATGGGGCAATGGGGCCTCAAGCCCGCCCGCGGCGGCGACGGCCCCTCCTATGAGGAGCTGGTGGAGACCGAGGGCCGGCCCCGGCTGCGCATGTGGCTGGACCGCATCCAGTCCGAGGGGCTGATCGAGGCCGCGGTGGTCTACGGCTACTTCCCGGCCGTCAGCGAGGGCGACGACCTGGTCATCTTGAACGACGACGGGTCCGAGCGCGAGCGCATCACCTTCCCCCGCCAGCGCCGCGACCGGCACCTGTGCCTGGCGGACTTCTTCCGGCCCCGGGAGTCGGGGGAGACCGACGTGGTGGCCTTCCAGCTGGTCACCGTGGGCGCGAAGGTCTCCCAGGCCACCGCCGAGCTGTTCGCCAAGAACTCCTACCGCGAGTACCTGGAGCTGCACGGGCTGTCGGTCCAGCTCACCGAGGCGCTGGCCGAGTACTGGCACGCCCGGGTGCGCGAGGAGATCGGCTTCGGCGACCAGGACCCCGCCGACCTGGACGGCTTCTTCAAGGTCGACTACCGGGGCGCCCGCTACTCCTTCGGCTACCCGGCCTGCCCCGACCTGGAGAACCGCGCCGTGGTGATGCGGTTGCTGCGGCCGGAGCGGATCGGCGTCACCCTCTCGGAGGAGTTCCAGCTGGTGCCCGAGCAGTCCACCGACGCGCTCATCGCCCACCACCCCGAGGCCAAGTACTTCAACGTCTGACGACCCGGAAGGAGACCTGTGGCGGGCGGCGGGCTGCAGGCCGTCCTGTTCGACATGGACGGCCTGCTGATCGACTCCGAGCCGATGTGGCTGGAGGTCGAGACCGAGGTGATGGCCTGGCTGGGCGGCGAGTGGGGCCCGCAGCACCAGCAGAAATTGCTGGGCGGCTCGGTGACCTACGCCGCGCACTACATGCTGTCGCTGGTCGAGGCGACGGTCGCGCCGCAGGAGGTGGAGCGGCGGCTGGTGGACGGCATGGCCGAGCGGCTGGCCGGGTCCGTGCCGCTCATGCCCGGCGCCAAGGAGCTGCTCGCCGAGGTGCGCGCGGCCGGGGTGGCGACCGCGCTGGTGTCCTCCAGCGAACGCCGCCTGGTCGAGGCGGCCCTGGCCGGCATCGGCCGCGAGCACTTCGACGTCACCGTGGCCGGTGACGAGGTCGCCCGCCGCAAACCCGACCCCGAGCCGTACCTGACCGCCATGGCGCGTCTGGGGGTCTCTCCGGGGCGCTGCGTGGTGCTGGAGGACTCGCCCACCGGCCTGGCCGCCGCCGAGGCCGCCGGCTGCGTGACCGTGGCGGTGCCCGGCGTGGTCCCCGTGCCGCCCGCCCCCGGCCGAACCGTCGTGGAATCGTTGCGGAACGTTGACCTGCAGATGCTGAACGGCCTGCTGCCCTGAGCGCCGTCCGTCGGCAGGCCGCGCCCTCCCGGCGGCTACCGCCACGGTAGGAGGACCCCGGAGCGGGAACCGTCCGGCCGGAGGAGGGGTCTTTGTCTGTGTACGTGTGACGATGGCAGGAGACACACGGCGCGGACACGAAGGTGGGGGAAGCCGGCATGGGCGATGGGATGCTTTTTGTGATCAGCCTCGGGATCACGCTGCTGGGACTGGTCATCAGCTACGGGGTGGGCAAGCGCCGGGGCGCGGCCTCCGGCCTGCGCGGGGCCGCCTGGTCGCTGGTGCCGCTGGCGGCCACGCTGACCGGGGTCACCGAGTTCGTCATCGAGCTGGCCTTCAGCCCCGCCCGGTGGGCGGGCGTGGCGCTGGCCGGGCTGAGCGTGCTGCTCTACCTGGTCTCCGGAGTGATGCTCAGCAAGCGCGCCGGACGCGCCGAGGTGGTCGGCGAGCGGCGGGAGGAACGCCGGCAGCGGCGGGCCGTGCAGCCTCCGGCGGGAGCGGCCGCGGACCCGGAGATGGCCGAGATCGAGGAGATCCTCCGTCGGCGCGGCATCCACTGAACCTTGTGCAACGCGCCGTCTCCGCAGTCCGGGACGGGGGCACCGCGGTCTGGGCCGATGCCGTGATCTGCGACGTCGCGGCAGCGGAGGGCGCCGGGGCTCCGGCCCCCGGTGCCTTGGACCACGTGTTGAGACAGGTTCAGCGGGGAATCCCGCGATGACCGAGAATCTTCGCCTCAGCGACCGGCTCGAAGGATGAACGGTATCGAACGAGACTCAAAACGGTAAAGGTTCCCGTAGTACCCCTGCTTCGATTTGGTGCAACGCTCCTACCCGGGCGTAACATCTGGGCGTTTTGTTCTGCCGGACGGCCGTTGAGACGGCACGTGCCCCAGATGACAGTGAGATCACAAGTCGTCCACGGGTAGTTGCCTCCATGGCCGCCCGGGGGGACTCTCTGGCTGGAGGGTTGGCTTTCGCTCCAGCAAACCCCGCTGTCAGAAGCCGGGACGCGACCGATGCCCGGTCCCGGTGCTCCTCGGCAGCGGTGCCGACGTACAGGGAGGTACGGAGCGTGACCGCACCGATCGAGGTGTCCGGGGCCGAGACCGAGGCGCAGCCCGAGGCCGTCCTGGCGGGGGTCGGCAAGAAGGCCATCGAGGGCCGTTCCCTGGGCCAGATCGCCTGGATGCGCCTCAAGCGCGACCGGGTCGCCATGGCCGGCGGCGTCGTGATCGTCCTGCTGGTTCTGGTGGCGGTGTTCGCTCCACTGGTGGTCAAGCTGCTCGGCCACCCTCCCAACGAGTACCACCAGGAGTACATCGACCCCACCCTCGGCACCCCGACCGGCCGGTTCGGCGGCATCAGCACCGAGTTCCTGTTCGGCCTGGAACCGGTCAACGGGCGCGACCTGTTCAGCCGGATCGTCTACGGCGCCCGGGTGTCGCTGCTCATCGGCTTCCTGGCCACCCTGCTGGCGGTGGTCATCGGCACCACTCTGGGCGTGATCGCCGGCTACTTCGGCGGCTGGGTGGACTCGCTGATCGCCCGCGCCATGGACGTCTTCCTGGCCTTCCCGCTGCTGCTGTTCGCCATCGCGCTGGTGGGCGTGATCCCCAACCGGATGGAGATCCTGCCGTGGGGGCCGGACTTTTTGCACTGGTTCACCCTGGAGGGCAACGCGCTGCGGATGGCGCTGCTGGTGTTCATCATCGGCTTCTTCAGCTGGCCCTACATCGGCCGCATCGTGCGCGGCCAGACGATGTCGCTGCGCGAGCGGGAGTTCGTCGATGCGGCCCGCAGCATGGGCGCCGGCAACACCTACATCCTCGTCCGCGAGATCCTGCCCAACCTGGTCGCGCCGATCCTGGTGTACTCCACCCTGCTGATCCCGACCAACATCCTCTTCGAGGCAGCGCTGTCCTTCCTGGGCGTGGGCATCAACCCGCCGGCGCCCTCGTGGGGAGGCATGCTCACCCAGGCGACCTCGCTGTATTCAGTCGCGCCGCACTTTGTGATCGTCCCGGGCCTGGCCATCTTCGTCACCGTCATGGCCTTCAACCTCTTCGGTGACGGCCTGCGCGACGCCCTGGACCCGCGGACCCGATGACCCCCGGTATTCCACCGGCCGACACTGAAAGGGAATTCATGAAAACTCCCAAAGTCTGGGCAGCGCTGACGGCGGGCGCCGTCGCGCTCAGTCTGGGCCTGACCGCCTGCGGCGGCGGCGATGACGGCGACAGCGACAGCTCGGGCCTTAAGTTCGACGCCGGGACCAACGGCATCGTCAACCCGTCCGACAAAAAGGGCGGCACGCTGAAGGTGGGGATGAGCGACGACTTCGACTCCACCGACCCCGGCGACACCTACTACGCCTTCGGCAACAACTTCATCCGGCTGTACACCCGGACGCTGATGACCTACACCTCCCAGCCGGGCGCTGCGGGCCTCAAGCCCTCGCCCGACCTGGCCGAGGCCCCGGGTGTGCCCAGCGACGACAACAAGACCTGGACCTTCAAGCTCAAGAAGGGCCTGAAGTACGAAGACGGCACGGAGATCAAGGCCGAGCACATCAAGTACGCGGTCGCCCGCACCTACGACCGCGGCGTCCTCGGCCACGGCCCGGCCTACTTCCCCCAGCTGCTGGACGCCGACGGCTACAAGGGCCCCTACAAGGACAAGAACCTCGACAACTTCAAGGGCATCGAGACCCCCGACGACTACACCCTGATCTTCAAGCTCAAGGAGCCCTTCCCCGAGTTCAACGAGCTGGTGACCTTCTCCGGCCAGACCGCCCCCGTGCCGCCGGACAAGGACAAGGGCGCCCAGTACCGGCTGCGTCCGCTCTCCTCCGGCCCCTACAAGTGGGAGGGCAACTACCAGCCGAAGAAGGGCGGCGTGCTGGTCCGCAACGAGCACTGGGACCCCAGCACCGACCCCAACCGCAAGGCGCTGCCGGACCGCATCGAGGTCATCGCCGGCATTGAGGCCAACGAGGTCGACAACCGCCTGATGAACGGCGAGCTCCACGTCGACCTGGCCGGCAGCGGCGTGCAGGACGCCGCCCGGCAGAAGATCCTCACCAACCCGGACCTGAAGGCCAAGGCCGACAACCCGCTGGCCGGCTTCCACTGGTACATCCCGATCAACCTCAAGACCATCCCCAACCTGGAGTGCCGCAAGGCGATCGTGTACGCCGCCGACCGGGACGCCATGTGGCGCGCCTACGGCGGTGACGTCGGCGGCGAGCGGGCCACCTCCATCCAGCCGCCGAACATCGCCGGCCGCCAGAAGGGCACCGACTTCTACACCTCCACCGCCCCCGGCTACAAGGGCGATGTGGACAAGGCCAAGGAGGCCCTGCAGAAGTGCGGCAAGCCCGACGGCTTCTCGACCACCATGGTCTACCGCAGCGACCGGCCCAAGGAGAAGGCCGTCGCCGAGGCCCTGGAGCAGTCGCTGGCCCGGGTCGGCATCAAGCTGACCCTCAAGGGCTACCCGGCCGGCACCTACACCGGTGAGCAGCTCGGCTCCCCGTCCTTCGTCAAGAAGGAGAACATCGGCCTGGGCACCTACGGCTGGGCGCCCGACTGGCCCACCGGCTACGGCTACCTGCAGGCGCTCACCGACGGCAAGGCGATCGTCGAGGCCGGCAACACCAACGTCTCCGAGCTGGACGACCCTGAGATCAACAAGCTCTGGAACGACGTGGTGAAGATCACCGACGCCGCCGAGCGCGAGAAGATCTACAACCGGATCGACGAGAAGGCGCGCGAGCTGGCCGCCATCCTGCCCAACGTCTACGCCAAGTCCCTGCTGTACCGGCCGGAGACGCTGACCAACGTCTACTTCCACCAGGGCTTCGGCATGTACGACTACGCCAACCTCGGTGTGACCGGCTGAGGTCGACGTCCCGCTTCTCCCTAGAGAGGGTGAAGGCAACGGGTGGCCGGCGGGGCCGCTGAGCTCCGCCGGCCGCCCCCGCCGCCTACCGTGATCACATTCATCGTCCGCAGGCTGCTCGGCGCCGTGGTGCTGATGTTCGTCATCACCGCGGTGACCTTCGCCATCTTCTTCCTCGTGCCCAGGGCCGCCGGAGTGACCCCGGACGACCTGGCCGCCCGCTACGCCGGCAAGTCGCCCACACCCGAGGCGCTCGCCCAGATCAAGGAGCGCCTGGGGCTGGATGAGCCGGTGGCGGTCCAGTACGGCCTGTTCGTCAAGGCGCTCGTGCTCGGGGACACCTACGACACCGGGACCGCCGAGATCGAATGCCCGGCGCCGTGCCTGGGCTATTCCTTCCGCACCAGCACACCGGTATTGGAGGAGATCCTCAGCCGGGCGCCGGTGACCTTGTCGGTGGCGCTGGGGGCCGCGGTCCTGTGGGTGATCTTCGGGGTCGGCATCGGGGTGCTGTCGGCGCTGCGCCGCGGCAGCCTGTTCGACCGGATGGCGATGGTCACCGCCCTGGCCGGCGTGTCACTGCCCATCTTCTTCACCGGCCTGCTGTCGCTGGCGTTCGTCGTGCACGCCTGGGGGTGGCTGCCCTCGCCCAGCTACGTGCCGCTGACCAAGGACCCGGCGGGCTGGTTCAGCGGGCTGATCCTGCCGTGGATCACCCTGGCCTTCCTGTATGCGGCCATGTACGCCCGGCTCACCCGGGCGGGCATGCTGGAGACGATGAACGAGGACTTCATCCGCACCGCGCGCGCCAAGGGCCTGCCCGAGCGCACCGTGGTGGTCAAACACGGGCTGCGGGCCGCCCTGACCCCGCTGCTGACGGTCTTCGGCCTGGACCTTGGGGTGCTGCTGGGCGGCGCGGTGCTGACCGAAAAGACCTTCTCCCTGAAGGGACTGGGGCAGCTGTCGCTGGACGGGGTCATCCAAAGCGACCTTCCGGTGGTGCTCGGGGTGGTGCTGTTCGCGGCGCTGTTCGTGGTGTTGGCCAACTTGATCGTGGACATCCTCTACGGGGTCGTGGATCCGAGGGTGAGGCACAGCTGATGGGGGACGAGCGACCCGCCAAGACACTGGAGGAGGCCCCGGCGGCCCCGGCCGCGGACGCGCCGCCGACCGCCTTTTTGGAGGTCCGCGACCTTCGCATCCACTTCCCGACCGACGACGGCCTGGTCAAGGCGGTCGACGGGCTGTCGTTCACCCTGGAGCGGGGGCGCACCCTGGGCATCGTGGGCGAGTCCGGCTCCGGCAAGTCGGTGACCAGCCTGGGCATCCTCGGCCTGCACAACCGCACCAACGCCCGCATCTCCGGGCAGATCTGGCTGGACGGCAAGGAGCTGGTCAGCGCCCCGCCCGAGGAGGTCCGCAAGCTGCGCGGCCGGCGGATGGCGATGATCTTCCAGGACCCGCTGTCGGCGATGCACCCCTTCTACACGGTGGGCGACCAGATCATCGAGGCCTACCGGGTGCACCACGACGTCAGCAAGAAGGTCGCCCGCAAGCACGCCATCGACATGCTCGGCCGGGTCGGCATCCCCCGGCCCGAGCGGCGGGTGGACGACTACCCGCACCAGTTCTCCGGCGGCATGCGCCAGCGCGCCATGATCGCCATGGCGCTGTCGTGCAACCCCGAGCTGCTGATCGCCGACGAGCCCACCACCGCGCTGGATGTGACGGTGCAGGCGCAGATCCTGGACCTGATCCGCGACCTGCAGCAGGAGTACAACTCCGCGGTCATCATGATCACCCACGACCTGGGGGTGGTGGCCGAGCTGTCGGATGAGATCTGCGTGATGTACGCCGGGCGCAGCGTGGAGCAGGCCAGTGTGGAGGACGCCTTCTACCGGCCGCAGCACCCCTACACCTGGGGCCTGCTCGGCTCGATGCCGCGCCTTGACCGCGAGCGCGCCGACCGGCTGATGCCGATCAAGGGCACCCCGCCCAGCCTGATCAACGTGCCGAACGGCTGCGCGTTCGCCCCCCGCTGCGCCTACGCCCAGCTGACCGGGGGCAAGAGCGGCACCGAGCGGCCCGAGCTGGCGGAGGTCGCGCCCGGCCACAAGGTGGCCTGCCACCTGCCGCCGCAAAAGCGCAGGGAAATCTGGGAAACCGAGATCCGGCCGAAGCTGTGACGGACGTGGGCGCAAAGAAAGGCGAGGCGATCGTGAGCACCCCGCAGCCGGAGGGGCGGACGCAAAGTGCGCGCCCCGAGCCGAGCGGCGAGCCGCTGCTGCAAGTGGAGAACCTGGGCAAGCACTTCCCGGTCACCGCCGGGCTGCTGCGCCGTCAGGTCGCGGCGGTCAAGGCCGTCGACGGCGTCTCCTTCAGCGTGCGCAAGGGCGAGACGCTCGGGCTGGTGGGCGAGTCCGGCTGCGGCAAGACCACCACCGGCCGGATGATCATGCGGCTGCTGGAGCCCAGCTTCGGCCGGATCGTCTTCGAGGGCACCGACATCACTCATCTGTCGCAGCGGCAGATGCGCCCGCTCCGCCGCGACCTGCAGATGATCTTCCAGGACCCCTACTCGTCGCTGAACCCCCGCCAGACGGTCGGCGCGATCGTAGGGGCCCCTTTTAGGCTGCAGAAGATCCAGACCGAGCACGGCGTCAAGAAGGCCGTGCAGGAGTTGCTGGAGCTGGTCGGCCTCAACCCCGAGCACTACAACCGCTATCCGCACGAGTTCTCCGGCGGCCAGCGCCAGCGCATCGGCATCGCCCGCACCCTGGCGCTCAAACCCAAGCTGATCATCGCCGACGAGCCGGTCTCGGCGCTGGACGTCTCCATCCAGGCCCAGGTGATCAACCTGCTGGAGGACCTGCAGGACGAGCTGGACCTGACCTATGTCCTGATCGCCCACGACCTGTCGGTGGTGCGGCACATCTGCGACCGGGTCGCGGTGATGTACCTGGGCAAGATCGTCGAGATCGCCGACCGCACCGGCCTGTACACCACGCCGATGCACCCCTACACCAAGGCGCTGTTGTCGGCGGTGCCGATCCCCGACCCGGCCGGCCGGGAGAAGCGCGAGCGCATCCGGCTGACCGGCGATGTGCCCAACCCGCTGGACCCGCCGCCGGCCTGCCGCTTCCACACCCGCTGCTGGAAGGCCCAGGCGATCTGCAAGCAGGTCGAGCCGCCGCTGGTGGAACTGGCCCCCGGGCACGTGGCCGCCTGCCACTTCCCCGAGAACGCCCCCGAGGGCGCCACCGAGCTGGTCGCCCGGGCCGCCGCCGAACGCGACCGGGCCGCGGGCGCCGGCAAGACCGAGGAGGGCAAGGGACGGCTCCGCAAGCTCAAGGTCTGACCGCCGCAGGACGTCCCGGCAGACGAGCAGAGCCCCGCACGGACTTCACCGTGCGGGGCTCTTTGGTCTCTTCGGCCGCCGGGAGGGGCGAGCGGCCGAAGAGGGCTCACTCGGTCGCGATGGCCTTCAGCACGTCCATCCGGCCGGCCCGCCAGGCCGGCCACAGCGCCGCCAGCACGCCGATCACCGCGGCCACCACCAGGTAGACCACCAGCGTGCCCGCCGGGACGCTCAGCACGTTCAGGCCCTCCTCCGACAGGGCGCGCTGGATCGCCCAGCCGAAGACCACCCCGATGCCGATCCCCAGCAGCGCGCCGAACAGCGCGATCACCACCGACTCCAGGCGGATCATCCGGCGCAGCTGGCGGCGGCTGGTGCCGACCGCCCGCAGCAGCCCGATCTCCCGGGTCCGCTCGATCACCGACAGCGCCAGGGTGTTGACCACCCCCACCGCCGCGATGATGATCGACATGGTCAGCAGCGCGGTCAAAAAGCCGATCAGCCCGTCGACCTCCTTGCTCATCGCCTCCTTGAAGCCGCTTTGGTCCTGCACCTGCAGCGTCGGGTAGTCCTTGAGGGCCTGCTCCAGCGCCGCCAAGGTGGCCGCGTCGGTGGCGGCGGTGTTGACCGCCACGGCGAACGGGGACGGCTTGAGGGCGTGCTCGAGGTAGACGTCCGCCGCGATCACCCGCGGCCCCACCATCTCGTTGACGGCGTAGATGCCCACGATGGTGAGGGTCTCGCTGCGCCCGTCGGCGAACCGCACCGGCACCTTGCTGCCCACCTGCCAGCCGTTGGCCGCGGCGACCCGGGTGTCCACCATCATCCCGGCAGAGCCCAGGCGGGTGGAGCCGGACTCCACCTCCATGCGCACCGCCGAGCCCAGGGCGCTTTCGTCCATGGCGGCGAACCAGCTGTTCTTGCCGTTGATCAGGGCGTTGCCGTCGTAGATCGGCATCGCCTGCCGCACCCCGGGAACGGCGGAGATCGCCTTGATAGCGGTGGCGTCGATGACGCCCTGCCCCTGGGGCTGGACGATGTAGTCGGCGCCCAGCTGGGCGTCGATCGCCTGGGACAGCGACGCCCGCGTCGAGGAGCCCAGCACGTTCACCGTGGTGACCAGCGCCAGCCCGATCATCAGCGCGGCGGCGGTGGCGGCGGTGCGGCGGGGGTTGCGCAGCGCGTTGCGCTGGGCCATCCGGCCCACCGCCCCGAACACCCGCGGGTAGGCGGCGCCCAGCACGGTGACCACCGGGCCGCTGATGACCGGGGCGAGCATCGCCACTCCCAGGAAGACCAGCAGCGCCCCGACCCCGACCGGGGTCATCACGTTGCCGCCGATCTTCACCCCGGTCAGCCCCAGGGCCATCAAGGTCGCGCCGCCGGCCGTCAGCACGGTGCCGGCGCCGATGCGCACGCGCAGCGACCGCTGCGGCAGCGCCACCTCGTCGCGCATCGCGGCCACCGGCGGGACCTTGGCCGCCCGCCGCGCCGGGAAGTAGGCCGACACCACGGTGACGCCGATGCCGACCGCGTACGCCCAGATCACCGGGGTGGCGGTGAACACCAGCCCGCCGGCGCCGTCGATGCCGACCACGTTCTCCAGCAGCACCGCCAGCCCGGCGCCGGCGGCCAGGCCCAGCGTGCCGCCGACCACGCCCACCGCCACGGCCTCACCGATCACCGCCCGCGTGATCTGCCGGCGGGAGGCGCCGATGGCGCGCAGCAGCGCCAGTTCCCGGGTGCGCTGGGCGACCAGCATGGAGAAGGTGTTGAAGATGATGAACGCCCCGACGAAGATCGAGATCAGCGCGAACACCAGCAGGAAGGTGCGGAAGAACGACATCAGCTGGTCGACGTCGCTTTTGAACTCCTCGCGCATCTGGGTGCCGGTCAGCGCCTCATAGCCCGCCGGCAGCACCGCCGCCACCCGGTCGCGCAGCTCCCGCTCGCTCGGCCCGCTGGAGCCCATGGTGATGTCGGAGAACTGCCCGGGCTTGAGCAGCAGCCGCTGGGCGGTCGGGGTGTCCCAGGCGACCAGGGTGGCGCCCATCAGGTGCCCGGTGTCCACCAGGCCCACCAGCCGCGGCCGCTGCGGCGGCCCGTTGATCACCACCTGGACCCGGTCGCCGATCCGCAGCCCGGCCTTGTCGGCGGTGTCGGCGTCGATGACGACCTCGTCGGGGCCGCGCGGCGCCCGCCCGGCGGCCAGCTCGTAGTCGCCGCCGTCCACCCAGTTGACGCCCAGCTGCGGCGGGCCGTTGCCGCCGACCGCCTTGCCGTCCTTGCCGACGACGGCGGCGTAGCCGGCGACGTTGCCGACGGGGTCCTTGACCCCCTCGATGCGGCGCAGCCGCTCCAGCAGCCTCGCGGGCACCGGGCGGGCCGCCTCGCCCAGCTCCTCGCCGCCCTCGACCACCGGCTTGGCCCGCACATAGACGGCGACGTTCTTGCCGATGCCGCCGAAGACCTCATCGAACTGCCGGTTCATGGTGTCGGTGAAGATCAGGGTGCCGGCCACGAAGGCCACCCCCAAGATCACCGACACGGCGGTCAGCACCAGCCGGAGCTTGTGCGCCGCCAGATTGCGCAGCGTGACCTTGAGCATCATCGCGCCGCGGCCCCCGGCAGCTCGAAGCCCTTCATGCGCTCCAGCACCTTCTCGGCGGTGGGGTCGGGCATGGTGTCGACGATCCGTCCGTCGCTGAGGAAGATCACCTCATCGGCGTAGGCCGCCGCGCCCGGGTCGTGGGTGACCATCACGATGGTCTGCCCCATCTCCCGCACCGACTCGCGCAGAAAGCCCAGCACCTCGGCGCCCGAGCGGGAGTCCAGGTTCCCGGTGGGCTCGTCGGCGAAGATGATCTCCGGGCGGGAGGCCAGCGCCCGCGCGCACGCCACCCGCTGCTGCTGGCCGCCGGACAGCTGGCTGGGCCGGTGCCCCAGGCGGGAGCGCAGCCCCACGGTGTCGATGACCCTCTCCAGCCACTGGCGGTCGGGCTTGCGGCCGGCGATGTCCATCGGCAGCGTGATGTTCTCCAGCGCGGTCAGCGTGGGCACCAGGTTGAACGCCTGGAAGATGAAGCCCACCCGGTCGCGGCGCAGCCGGGTCAGCCGCTTGTCGTTCAGCCGGTTCAGCTCCACGTCCCCGATGAAGACCCGGCCGGAGTCGACCGAATCCAGCCCCGCCATGCAGTGCATCAGGGTGGACTTGCCCGAGCCCGACGGGCCCATGATGGCGGTGAACCGGCCGCGCGGGATCCCCAGCGTCACCTCGTCGAGCGCGACGACGCGGGCGTCGCCGCTGCCGTACACCTTGGTGATCTGCTGGGCGCGTGCGGCCAGGTCGCCCGCTCTGGGCTCAGAAAGCCCCTCGACTGTGGTCGGGGCGGTGTGCGTCACGACAGCTCCTTCTCTATCAGCGAATTCCAGCTAGGCGAACGGACCTGAAACGGGTCGCCCGGTGCCGCTGCGACCCGTGACAGAAACGGTAGAAGCCGGTCGATCTTTTGGGATGCGCCTGCGGAAGGGAATCGACCCTCCCCCTCCCGCAGGACGGTCCCGGCTGGCGGTCATCCCTTGGAAGTAGCGGGGGATCGCCGAAAGTAGGGGACGTCCCTGAGACGATGCGAAGGACCGGATGGTTCATCCGGAATATTCGCTATATCCGAGCAGGCCGGGGCGGTGGCCGGGAGGGAAGGGACGGCTCCTTCCCAAAGAGGGGTCTTTGCGGGTCAGTCGTTCTGCCCCGGACGGCTCATGCCCGTCTCGTAGGCGTACACCACGGCCTGCACCCGGTCGCGCAGCCCCAGCTTGGCCAGCACGTTGCCGACATGGGTCTTGACCGTGGTCTCGCTGACCACCAGCTCCCGGGCGATCTCGGCGTTGGACAGCCCCCGCGCCACGTGCTTGAGCACCTCCCGCTCCCGCTCGGTCAGCGTCTCCAGCCCCGGCGGCGGGGGCGTCTGGCGCATCGACGGCAGCCGGGAGGCGAACTTGTCCAGCAGCCGCCGGGTGACGCTGGGCGCCACGATCGCGTCCCCGGCCGCCACGATCCGGATGGCCGACACCAGATCCTCCGGCGGGGCGTCTTTCAGCAGAAACCCGCTGGCCCCGGCCCGCACCGCCTCGATCACGTACTCGTCCAGATCGAACGTGGTCAAGATCAGCACCCGCGGGTCGTGGGCGGCCGCGCCCTCCCGGACGATCCGCCGGGTGGCCTCGATGCCGTCCATCCCCGGCATGCGGATGTCCATCAGCACCACGTCCGGCAGCATCGTGCGGGTCAGCTCCACCGCCGTCGCGCCGTCCCCGGCCTCGCCCACCACCGTCAGGTCGGATTCGGCCTCCAGGATCAGCTTGAAGCCGGTGCGCAGCAGGGGCTGGTCGTCGACGAGCAGGACGCGTACGGTCATGGGGTCATTCTCCCGTTTCGCCACCCCGGTTGGGCCGGTCGGCCGTCCCCGGTCATCGATGCGGTCACCGGACGTGCCGGGCCGCCCGGCGGGCGCGGGCGGCATCGCGGCGGGTTCATTCACGCCTCCAGCGGGAACCTGGCCCGGACTCCGAAGCCGCCGCCGACCCGGGGGCCGATCCGCAGCTCCCCGCCGTAGAGGGCGACCCGCTCGTACATGCCGACCAGCCCGTGCCCGGGCCGGCCGCCGTTGCCCGACAGCAGCGTCTCGGCGCCGCGGCCGTTGTCTTCGATCTCCACGGTCAGATCGGTGTCGGTGTAGTGCAGCCGCACCCAGGCGCGGGCCTGCGGCCCGGCGTGCTTGAGGGTGTTGGTCAGCGCCTCCTGGATCAGCCGGAAGGCCGCCAGGTCCACCCCCGGCGACAGCGTCCGCGCCTGGCCCTCGATCCACAGGTTCACCGACAGGCCGGTCTCGCGGACATGGTCGATCAGCTCGCCCAGGTCGGCGATGCCCGGCTGCGGCGACAGCTGCCCGCCCACCTCCTCGCCGTCGCGCTCGGTGCGCAGCACCCCCACGATCCGGCGCATCTCGCTGAGCGCGGTGCGGCCGACCTCCTCGATGGTGGTCATCGCCTCGCGGGCGCTTTCGGGACTGCGGTCCAGGATCCGCCGGGCCGCGCCGGCCTGCACGGTCATCACGCTGACGTGGTGGGCCACCACATCGTGCAGCTCCCGGGCGATGCGGGAACGTTCCTCCATGCGGGCCGCCCGCGCGTCGGTGCCGCGGACCTGCTCCAGCCGCGCCGCCCGGTCCTCCAGCTCGGCCAGGTAGGCGCGGCGCAGCCGCAGGTTGCGGCCGAGCACCCACACCCCGCCCAGCAGCGCGCTGTTGGTCACATAGTCCAGCAGGGAGACGGACGTGCGGTGCACGACGATCATCAGGTTGAACGCGGCGAACGCCAGGACGCCGCCGAGCAGGCTGTGCGCCAGCCCCCGGTGCGCGGCCAGGCTGTAGAGCGCGATGAGGAACGCCGCCACATCCGCCGGCGAGGACGGGTACCCCAGCCAGGCCAGCAGCACCTCGCCCGCGGTGATGAACACCAGCACCGCCATCGGCGCGGTGCGCCGCAGCGCCAGCGGCAGGGTCACCGCCGCCACGATGACGGCGTTGAGCGCATCGGGCGCCCGCAGGTGCCGCTCCTGCGGCGGCTCGGCCAGCAGCAGCTGCGGCAGCCCGGCCGCCAGCAGCAGCACCACCGCCACCAGCAGGTCGCTGACCCGCGGGTGGCGCTGCAACCAGGTGCGGCTTGCGGCGAGGCTGCGGATGCGGGGTGACACGTGTCTCACCCTAGGGCGTCTTACTGCGGAGACACCCCTCCTGAGCGGGGATCTCCGGTCATCCCTGAGGATGATCTGGTCGCGGGCCCCGTCCCGTTACGCCCCTTACGCGTCACCGGTTTACAGGTCGTCGGTGAGCGCGCGCGGCGCCGGCCCGGCCTCCAGGTCGGCGGGGGAGCGGCGCAGCGGCGGCACCGCCGGCAGCGGCGGCGGGGTCCCGCCGAACTCCGGGCAGCGCTGCTTGTGGTCGCACCAGTCGCACAGCCGGCTCGGCCGCGCCCGCCACTCGCCGGTGCGCATCGCCCGCACGATCGCCTGCCACAGCGCCTCCACCTTGCGCTGGGTGGCCCGCAGCTCCGCCTCGTCGGGGACGTAGCGCAGCACCTCCCCGTTGCCCAGGTACATCAGCTGCAGCATCCGCGGCACCGCGCCGTACAGCCGCCACACCACCAGGGCGTAGAACTTCATCTGAAACAGCGCCCGGGCCTCGAAGTCGGCGCGCGGGGCGGTGCCGGTCTTGTAGTCGACGATCCTGATCTCGCCGGTGGGGGCGATGTCGACCCGGTCGATGTAGCCGCGCAGCTTCAGCCCCGACTCCAGCACCGTCTCCACGTACAGTTCCCGCTCGGCCGGCTCCAGCCGCCGCGGGTCCTCCAGGGTGAAGTACCGCTCGACCATCTGCCGCGCCCGCTCCATCCAGGCCTCCTGGTCGGCGTCGGGGTCGTCGGCGGCCTCCGGTGCGAACATGGCGGCCAGGTCGGGCTCTTCGGCCAGCAGCCGTTCCCACTGCGGCCCCAGCAGCGCCACGGCGGCCTCCACGGTGCGCTCGGCGGCCGGCAGGTCATACAGCCGCTCCAGCACCGCGTGCACCAGCGTGCCCCGCACCGCGGCCGGGCTGGGCCGCTCGGGGATCTGGTCGATCACCCGGAAGCGGTACAGCAGCGGGCAGGTCATGAAGTCCCCGGCCCGCGAGGGCGACAGCGCGCCCGTCGTACCGTCCGAGCCGGTGCCGGCGGGATCGCTGGGAGAGCCGGAGGGCGCCGCGGCGGTCGTCATGGCCGACAGCGTAGGCGACGCCGCCGACGAATTCCCGCGTAGCATCGACGGCGTGGCAGACAGCGCGCCCCGGGCCGAGGGGGAACGAGCGCCGGCCTCCCGGCGACCGGGGATGCCGGTGGGACGGCCGTTTGGGATCCCGGTGTACATCTCACCGAGCTGGTTCCTCGTCGCCGTGGCGATCACCGTGATGTTCGAGGGGCAGGCGCGCCGGGTGGCCGACGTCCCGTTCAGCTACGCGGTGGCCTTCGCCTACGCCGTGCTGCTGTACGGCTCGGTGTTCGTGCACGAGCTGAGCCACGCCGTGACCGCCCGGCTGTTCGGCATGCCGGTGCGCTCGGTCACCTTGCACCTGCTGGGCGGGGAGACCGCCATCGAACGCGACTCGCCCACCCCCGGCCGGGAGTTCGTGATCGCCTTCGCCGGCCCGGTGGTGAACCTGGTGCTGGCCGGGCTGGGCGCGGCGGTGCAGCTGCTGGTGCCGCTGCCGCCGGTGGGCGCGCTGCTGGTGGCGGCGCTGACGGTCACCAACCTGCTGGTCGGGTTGTTCAACCTGCTGCCGGGGCTGCCGCTGGACGGCGGCCGGCTGGTGCGCGCGGTGGTGTGGAAGATCACCGGCCGGAGCGGGCACGGCACGGTCGCGGCCGCCTGGGTGGGCCGCGGCGTGGCCGTCTTGACCCTGGGCGCCGGCGCGGTCCTGGCCGCCGGCTCTCTCGGCGGGCTGAGCTGGCTGTCGCTGCTGTGGTCGGCGCTGGTGGCCGCCTTCATCTGGATGGGCGCCGGCCACGCGCTGCGCGCCGAGCGGATGCGCGCCCGCATCCCCGCTCTGCAGGCCCGGCGCCTGGCCCGCCGGGCGGCGCTGGTCACCGCCGATCTGCCGGTGGCCGAGGCGGTGCGGCGGGCCCGCGAGCAGGCCGCCGGGGCGCTGGTGGTCGTCGACCACCGGCAGCGTCCCATCGCCCTGGTCAGCGAGCACGCGGTGCGCGCGGTGCCCGAGCGGCGCCGCCCCTGGCTGGGCGTCGGGGAGGTCTCCCGCACCCTGTCCCCGGAGCTGACGCTGCCGGCGGACCTGTCGGGGCAGGCGCTGATCGACGCGCTGCGCCGCGTCCCCGCCTCCGAATACCTGGTGGTGGAACCGGACGGCCGGGTGTACGGGGTGCTCACCGCCGCCGACATCGACCGCGCCTTCGCCGGGGCGTGAGACCGGCTCTGTCCGGTCCCCGCGGCCACTAGCCTTGATGACCATGACCGAACCGCAGCCGACCCGCACCCCGTCCGATGCCCCGCCCCGCGCCATGGGCCGCATCCCGCACGGGCCGTTCCGGGCCGGCGACCAGGTTCAGCTGACCGACCCCAAGGGGCGGGTCAACACCATCACCCTGCAGCCGGGCAAGTTCTTCCACTCCCACAAGGGCGCCATCGCCCACGACGAGATCATCGGCAGCCCCGAAGGCAGCGTCTTCCGCTCCACCGGCGGCACCGAGTACCTGGCCTTCCGCCCGCTGCTGGCGGACTTCGCGCTGCGCATGCCGCGCGGCGCCGCCGTCGTCTACCCCAAGGACGCCGCGCAGATCGTGGCGATGGCCGACATCTTCCCCGGCGCCCGCGTGGTGGAGGCCGGCGCCGGCTCGGGCGCGTTGACCTGCTTTCTGCTGCGCGCGGTGGGCGAGCACGGGCTGGTGTCCTCCTATGAGCGGCGCCCCGACTTCGCCGAGGTCGCCCGCAGGAACGTGGAGACCTTCTTCGGCGGGCCGCCGCCGGCCTGGAGGCTGACCGTCGGCTCGCTGGAGGACTCGCTCGCCGAGACCGAGGTCGACCGGGTGGTGCTGGACATGCTCGCCCCCTGGGAGTGCCTGGAGGCGGTGGGCAAGGCACTGGTCCCCGGCGGGCTGGTGTGCGCCTACATCGCCACCACCACCCAGATGTCGCGGGTGGTGGAGGCGCTGCGCGAGCACGGCTCCTTCGCCGAGCCCTATGCCTTCGAGACCATGGTGCGCTCCTGGCACGTCGACGGCCTGGCGGTGCGTCCCGACCACCGGATGGTGGGGCACACCGGTTTCCTGGTGACGGCGCGCCGCCTGGCCGACGGCGTCACGCCGCCGCCGCGGCGCCGCCGGCCGGCCAAGGGCGCCCACCCCGCTCCCGAGGAGACCTGATCCCGCCGTCCGGTGCGCCGGGCGGACGAGGGTGAGTGAAATCGCATCACGGGTCGCACTTCACCACCGGTGGCGGTGTTCACGCCGATTCCACAATTGCAGTCAGTGGATTTCGGACATCGGGCCCGCGTGGCCGGGATGCGAGAACTTCGCGTGCGGCTCGGGAATGAAGCCAGATCCCTGCGGTGTTCCAGTGTTTTCCGGGATGTGCTCCCGGGGGCTCCAGGTCGCCGCAGAGCCGCCGTGATCGGCCTGGCACGACACGAGCACCCCAAGGGCAGGTTACGGAAGCCCTCCGGATAGGTAGGGTCTGAGTAGGTCGTCGGCTCTCTTCTTGAGGAGGTGACGGGGCGTGGCCGCTCGTGACGATGCTGGGGCGCGCAAAGCGCAGCACGACGCGGAGATACACGATCTCCGGTCGCAGGTCTCCATGCTGGAGGAGGAGGTCTCCGTGCTGCGCCGCAAGCTCGCGGAGTCCCCGCGTCAGATTCGTGTGCTGGAAGACCGCCTCCACGAGACACAGGCCAAACTGGCCGCCGTGACCGGGCAGAACGAACGTCTTGTCGCGACCCTCAAGGAGGCCAGGGAGCAGATCATCGCGCTCAAGGAAGAGGTCGACCGGCTGGCGCAGCCGCCTTCCGGTTTCGGGGTCTTCCTCGGGGCCCGGGAGGATGGAACGGTCGATATCTTCACCGGCGGCCGCAAGCTGCGGGTGAACGTCAGTCCCTCGGTGGACGTCTCGCAGCTCAAGCAGGGCCAGGAGGTCCTGCTCAACGAGGCGCTCAACGTCGTGGAGGCCCTGGGCTATGAGACCCAGGGCGAGGTGGTCATGCTCAAGGAGCTGTTCGACGACGGTGAGCGAGCCCTGGTCATCGCCCACGCCGACGAGGAGCGCGTGATCAAGCTGGCCGAGCCGCTGCGCGGCGTGCCGCTGCGCGCCGGCGACTCGCTGATGCTCGAGCCGCGCTCCGGCTACGCCTACGAGAAGATCCACAAGGCCGAGGTCGAGGAGCTGGTGCTGGAAGAGGTCCCCGACATCACTTACGAGGAGATCGGCGGCCTGGGACCTCAGATCGAGCAGATCCGCGACGCGGTCGAACTGCCCTACCTGCACGCCGATCTGTTCCGCGAGCACAAGCTGCGCCCGCCCAAGGGCGTGCTGCTGTACGGCCCGCCCGGCTGCGGCAAGACCCTCATCGCCAAGGCGGTGGCCAACTCGCTGGCCAAGCAGGTGGCCGAGAAGACCGGCCAGGAGGGCAAGAGCTTCTTCCTCAACATCAAGGGCCCCGAACTCCTCAACAAGTACGTCGGGGAGACCGAGCGGCACATCCGGCTGGTCTTCCAGCGCGCCCGGGAGAAGGCCTCGGCCGGCACCCCGGTGATCGTGTTCTTCGACGAGATGGACTCCATCTTCCGCACCCGCGGCTCGGGAGTCTCCTCGGATGTGGAGAACACCATCGTCCCGCAGCTGCTCAGCGAGATCGACGGGGTGGAGGGGCTGGAGAACGTCATCGTCATCGGCGCCTCCAACCGCGAGGACATGATCGACCCGGCGATCCTGCGGCCCGGCCGGCTGGACGTCAAGATCAAGATCGAGCGGCCGGACGCCGAGGCGGCCAAGGACATCTTCTCCAAGTACCTGGTGCCCGGCCTGCCGCTGCACCCCGATGACCTCGCCGAGCACGGCGGCAGCGAAGAGGCCACCATCGAGGCGATGATCCAGCGGGTCGTCGAGCGGATGTACGCCGAGACCGAGGAGAACCGCTTCCTGGAGGTCACCTACGCCAACGGCGACAAGGAGGTCCTGTACTTCAAGGACTTCAACTCCGGGGCGATGATCCAGAACATCGTCGACCGGGCCAAGAAGATGGCCATCAAGCAGTACCTGGAGACCGGGCAGAAGGGACTGCGGGTCTCCCACCTGCTGGCCGCCTGCGTGGACGAGTTCAGCGAGAACGAGGACCTGCCCAACACCACCAACCCCGACGATTGGGCCCGCATCTCCGGCAAGAAGGGCGAGCGGATCGTCTACATCCGCACCCTGGTCTCCGGCAAGGCGGGCAGCGAGGCCGGGCGTTCCATCGACACCGTGGCGAACACCGGCCAGTACCTGTAAGGCACCGGCGGGACGCCCTGCGGGGCGTCACCCGGCCGATCTTCGCCGATGCGGCGGCCACCCGGCGTGGCCGCCGCATCGCTCTTTCCACGGCGCCGCCGGGCGCCCGGCGGCCTTTTCGGCGCGGCGATCGGCGGGATCGGGACACCGGCATGGGGCAAACCGGCTCGGCGGGGGTAAGAAGAAGCCGATGTCGTACGTATGCACCAGCCGCCGCGCCGGTGGCCCGCTGAGCAGCCGGGACCTTCTCCCGGCGCGCCCGGCGGCCGGCGACCGGCCCGCCGCGGCGTCACCGCGATCTGTTCCTGCCTCGTCTAAGAGGCCCCGATCGGCACTAGGCTCGGCGATATGAGTGTTCGGCGGGTGATGGGGATCGAGACCGAGTACGGGATTTCCGTGCCCGGTCAGCCGGGAGCCAACGCGATGGTGACCTCCTCGCAGGTCGTCAACGCCTATCTGGCCGCCTCGGCGGCACGGGCCCGGCGGGCGCGCTGGGACTTTGAGGAGGAGAACCCGCTGCGCGACGCGCGCGGCTTCGACCTGGCCAGAGAGGTGGCCGACCCGAGCCAGCTCACCGACGAGGACCTGGGGCTGGCCAACGTCATCCTCACCAACGGCGCCAGGCTGTATGTGGACCATGCGCACCCGGAGTACTCCGCTCCCGAGTGCACCAACCCGCGCGACGCGGTGATCTGGGACAAGGCGGGGGAGCGCGTGATGGCCGACGCCGCCCGGCGGGCGGCGATGGTGCCCGGCGCCCACCCCATCCACCTCTACAAGAACAACACCGACAACAAGGGCGCCTCCTACGGCTGTCACGAGAACTACCTGATGAAGCGGGAGACCCCGTTCTCTGACATCGTCCGGCACCTGACGCCCTTCTTCGTCTCCCGCCAGGTGGTGTGCGGGGCCGGGCGGGTCGGCATCGGGGTGGACGGCCGCGGCGACGGCTTCCAGATCAGCCAGCGCGCCGACTTCTTCGAGGTCGAGGTGGGGCTGGAGACCACCCTCAAACGGCCCATCATCAACACCCGCGACGAGCCGCACGCCGACCCGGAGAAGTACCGGCGGCTGCACGTCATCATCGGCGACGCCAACATGAGCGAGATCTCCACCTACCTCAAGCTCGGCACCACCGCCCTGGTGCTGTCGATGATCGAGGACGGGTTCCTGACCGTGGACCTGTCGGTGGAGATGCCGGTGGCGGCGCTGCGCGCGGTCTCCCACGACCCGACCTGCAGGCATCTGATCACGCTGCGGGACGGCCGCAAGATGACCGCCGTCCAGCTGCAGATGGAGTACCTGGAGCAGTCCCGCAAGTACGTGGAGGACCGCTACGGCTCCGATGTGGACGAGATGACCCGCGATGTGCTGGACCGCTGGGAGTCGGTGCTGCACCGCCTCGGCGAGGACCCCATGCAGCTGTCGCGGGAGCTGGACTGGGTGGCCAAGCTGGAGCTGCTGGAGGGCTACCGCAGCCGCGACGGCCTGGACTGGTCGCACCCGCGCCTGCAGCTGGTGGACCTGCAGTACACCGACGTGCGGCCGGACAAGGGCCTGTACAACCGCCTGGTGGCGCGCGGGCGCATGGAACGGCTGGTCACCGAGGAGGAGGTCCAGGCCGCCATCGAGAACCCGCCCACCGACACCCGGGCCTACTTCCGGGGGCGCTGCCTGCGCCAGTACGCCGACTCGGTGGCCGCCGCCTCCTGGGACTCGGTGATCTTCGACGTGCCCGACCGCGAGTCGCTGCAGCGCGTGCCCACGCTGGAGCCGCTGCGCGGCACCGAGCAGCATGTGGGCGCGCTGCTGGACCGCTGCCGCACCGCCTCCGAACTGGTCGCCGTGCTCACCGGGCAGAACTGAGACGGATTGCGCCCACCGGGGCGATCGCACAGTACTGACCGGTATGACCGTTTCAGTGAAGGGTGTGCGGGCGATAACCCTGTCAGGCAGCCCCTGGACAGCCGCAGCGCGAACCGGACGCCGAGGTCCGCTCGTCGTCGGTGATCGAAGATAGGGTGGGGGCACCGGCAGTGAGTGGAGGGAACCGATGGCCACTAGGGACACCGGCGGGCAGAAGCACACCACCCGTCGTGAGGAGGAGGTCGAGGAGACCCAGGCGGCGGTCGGCGAGGACGTCGCCGAACGCCACCAGAAGCTGTCCGACGACGTCGACGCCATCCTCGACGAGATCGACGAGGTCCTGGAGGAGAACGCCGAGGACTTCGTCCGTTCGTACGTGCAAAAGGGCGGACAGTGACGCCTGCCCCGGCCGCCTCCGGCCGTGCGGCGTCGGTCCACGAGGCATCCCGGTTGTGACCGCAGGGGCGGCCCATGGGGGCCAGACCCGGCCATCGCCCGGCTCGCAAGACCTTGCGAGCCGGGCGATGCGCTTTCCCGCTCCTTAGTTCCCGTTCCTTGGCCGCGGGCCGGCCTCAGGCTCCGGCCCGGGGGATCTCGCCGGTGGCGGGCCGGCTCCGCAGATCCTCCAGCGCGGCGGCGAAGGCGTCCGGCACGGGGAAGCCGTCCGGCGGGACGGGGATGCCGTGCGCCAGCCGGCACCAGGCCACGGCGACCGCGGCCGCCGCGCCCAGCGCGCGCAGCGCCGTGCCGGTGTCGGCGGGCCGGAAGCCCTCCGGCAGCGCGCCGCCGACCGGCCACAGCCGGCGCAGGGCGTGGTCGGGGCGGGCCAGCACCTCGCCCAGCAGCCCCCGCATCTCCGGGTCCAGCCAGTTGCCGATCGGGGGCGCCAGGTCGGGCCGGTAGCCGGCCAGGTCGGCCGCCAGCAGCGCCGCCACCGCGTGCCGCGGCTCGGTGAAGCCGCCCTCGTCCGGATCCCCGCACATCGGCCGCAGCGCCTCGGCCAGGTCGTAGCAGGCCATCTGGAAGTGCTCGCCGGGGGCGGTGTCGGTGAACATCATGGCCGCCAGCTGCGGCGGGCAGCGGCTCACCCATTCCCGTTCCAGCGCCTCATCCCCGTACGGCAGCGCCGGATGGTCCAGCGCCGGGTTGACCTGCAGCGGCTCGATGACCGACAGCAGCGCCGAGGCGCGCATCTTGAAACGGGGGTCGTCGCGCAGCGCCTGGGCGGTCATCACCATGCAGCGGACGATCTGCCCGGCGGCATCCGGCCGGCCCGCCCGCATCCGCTCGGCGTACAGGCCGATGAGGGCGCGCAGCGGCACCGGCGCCGGCCAGCGCAGCCGGCCGTGCCTGGCCGGCGGGTGGGCCAGGTAGGGCTCCCACAGGCTCAGCAGGCCGGCGCCCTCGCCGTCGTCGCTCGCGTCGAACACCGGCACCGACGCGCACCACAGCATCGCGCTCCAGGTGGCGGCGATGGTGCTGGGGGTGCCGTGCAGGAAGTGGCTCCAGCCCAGCGGGTAGTCGGCCGGGGGCGCCAGCGCCGCTTCGCCGATCACCGAGCGCAGCCGGTACAGCAGCGCGCCCGACACCGGCCGGCCGGCCACGGCCAGCGGCGGACCGTGGTCGAGGGCGAAGTCCGGACCGGCCGGCAGGATCTCCAGGGGCACCGGCGGCGGGCCGGTCCCGGCGGCGGGCCGGGCCGACCGCCGCAGCGCCGTGCTCTGCGGGGGAGCGGCGGGGTACCAGCGGCCGTCCACCGGATGCCAGCGGTACCAGCGGGCCCACGCCCCATACAGCCACCAGGAACGGTCCGGCAGGGACACCAGCAGCGGCAGCAGCGCCTGCTGCCGCTGCAGGGGGGCGGCACCGGCCCACCAGGGGGCGGCCACGGCGGCGCGGGTGTCGCGCTCGGCCCGGGTGAAGGCGTCGCCGTCGGGGGCGGGCTGCTCGGGCGGCGGGTAGGGCGCCGGCGGCGGCCACGGCGGCCCGCCGGGCGCGCCCGGCAGGGTCGGCCAGGGCGCTCGGCCCTGGTCGGCGGGCCATGCCGGCCGGCCGTACGGGCCGGTCGGCGGGCCAGGAGGTCCCCACACCACGTCGTCATCGTAGTGTCCCGGGCCTGCCCGCGTATGCGCCGAACCGCCCGCGCGGCCGCCGCCCGGCGGCGGGCGTGCGGGTTCGCCGTGGGCGGACTCTCCGAAGGATCATCCGGGCATGCGGGCCGAGCCGGTTGAACAGTAGGGTCGTAACCGTCCGCGCCGGTGAAGGTCCTACGGGGAACCGGTGCCATGGGTGAAGGGAAGGAGTCGCGTGGCGTCCCACGATTCATACACCGGACGTCTGCCGGGAGCGTTCATGAACCCGGGCACGTCCTCGTTCACCGAGTTCCTGGCGTCCTATAACCCGGATCTGCTGCCCGGCCGCCACATGACGGCCCTCGCCGGGGGAATGCCGGGGAACGTGGAGGCGCCCCATGCCACGACCATCGTGGCGGTGACGTTCCCGGGCGGAGTGGTCATGGCCGGTGACCGGCGGGCGACTGCGGGCAACATGATCGCACAGCGCGACGTGGAGAAGGTCTTCCGGGCCGATGAGTTCTCCGCGGTGGCCATCGCGGGCACCGCCGGGATCGGCATGGAGATCGTCCGGCTGTTCCAGGTGGAGATCGAGCACTACGAGAAGATGGAGGGCCGCACCCTCTCCCTGGAGGGCAAGGCCAACCGCCTGGCCACCATGATCCGCGCCAATCTGGGCATGGCCATGCAGGGGCTGGTGGCGGTGCCGCTGTTCGCCGGCTATGACACCGAGCGCGAGGTCGGCCGGATCTTCAGCTACGACCCCGCCGGCGGGCGCTATGAGGAGCACGAGCACCACTCCATCGGCTCCGGCTCGGTGTTCGCCCGGGGGGCGCTGAAGAAGCTGTGGCGGCCCGACCTGAGCGCCCAGGACGCCGCGCTGGTGTGCGTGCAGGCGCTGTACGACGCCGCCGACGACGACTCGGCCACCGGCGGGCCGGACCTGATCCGCAAGATCTACCCGGTGGTGGCCACGGTGACCGCCGACGGGTTCCGCCGTCTTCCCGAAGAGGAGGTCGGGGAACTGGCCCGCATCGTCGTCGACGGGCGTCACGACTCGCCGGGCGGGCCTACCGCCCCGCTGCGATAGAAGGGACCGACTCCGGTGACCATGCCGTTTTATGTTCCGGCCGAACAGCAGATGAAGGACAAGGCGGACTACGCGCGCAAGGGCATCGCGCGTGGCCGCAGCGTCGTCGTGCTGCAGTACGACGACGGCATCCTGTTCGTGGCCGACAATCCCTCCCGGGCGCTGCACAAGATCAGCGAGATCTACGACCGGATCGCCTTTGCGGCCGTCGGCAAGTACAACGAGTTCGAGACGTTGCGGCTGGCCGGTGTCCGCTACGCCGACATCAACGGCTACCAGTACGACCGCCGGGACGTGACCGCGCGCGGCCTGGCCAACGCCTACGCCCAGACGCTGGGCACCATCTTCACCGAGACGGCCAAGCCGTATGAGGTGGAGCTGGTGGTCGCCGAGGCGGGGCTGGACGCCGACAGCGACCAGATCTACCGGCTGACCTTCGACGGGTCGGTGCGCGACGAGCACGGCTATGTGGCGATGGGCGGCCAGGTGGACGCCGTCGAGCAGGCGCTCAAGGAGCGCTTCACCGAGGGGATGTCGCTGTCGGCGGCGCTGCGCGCCGGGGTGCAGTCGCTGGAGGCCCAGGAGAGCGGCCGGCGCCTGGAGGCCAAGGCGCTGGAGGTGGCGGTGCTGGACCGCAACCGCGAGCACCGGCTGTTCCGGCGGCTGCCCGCTCCGCGCATCGAGGAGCTGCTGGCCGAGGGGGCCTGAGCGGCCCGGGAACGCCGCGGGCCCCCGCCCGCGCCGGGCGGGGGCCGGATCGGCCCCGCCGCCGCGCTGAATTGATCTACAGCGTAAAGGGCGCGGGCGCTGTACCCGATCTCAAAAGCAACCAAACCTCTATTTCCGCCAGAACAAGCGGCCGACACAAAGCCGTGACCTGCGATGGCCCGGACGCCGGGCGCCGCCGCTCCCTCCCACCCCGAATCTCAAGATCGCATATTGAAAAAAAGCACATTGAGACTGTCGAGTCGGCCTCCGGGCACATAAGGTCGAGGTGTGGAGAGGCGGATCTTCGGGCTTGAAAACGAGTACGGGGTCACCTGCGTCTTCCGCGGGCAGCGGCGGCTGTCACCCGACGAGGTGGCGCGCTACCTGTTCCGCAGGGTGGTGTCGTGGGGCCGCAGCAGCAACGTGTTCCTGCGCAACGGCGCGCGGCTCTACCTGGACGTGGGCAGCCACCCCGAGTACGCCACGCCCGAGTGCGACAGCGTCATCGACCTGGTGACGCACGACAAGGCGGGGGAGCGCATCCTGGAGGGCCTGCTCGTGGACGCCGAACGGCGGCTGCGCGAGGAGGGCATCGCCGGGGACATCTACCTGTTCAAGAACAACACCGACTCGGCCGGCAACTCCTACGGCTGCCACGAGAACTACCTGGTGGGGCGGCACGGGGAGTTCGGCCGCCTGGCCGATGTGCTGATCCCCTACCTGGTCACCCGCCAGATCATCTGCGGGGCCGGCAAGGTGCTGCAGACCCCCCGCGGCGCGGTCTACTGCGTCTCCCAGCGCGCCGAGCACATCTGGGAGGGGGTCTCCTCGGCCACCACCCGCTCCCGCCCGATCATCAACACCCGCGACGAACCGCACGCCGACGCCGAGCGGTTCCGCCGGCTGCATGTGATCGTCGGCGACTCCAACATGAGCGAGACGACCATGCTGCTCAAGGTCGGCGCCACCGACCTGGTGCTGCGGATGATCGAGGCCGGGGTGGTGATGCGGGACCTGACGCTGGAGAACCCCATCCGGGCCATCCGCGAGGTCAGCCACGACATGACCGGCCGCCGCAAGGTCCGGCTGGCCAACGGCCGCGAGGCCAGCTCCCTGGACATCCAGAAGGAGTACTACGGCAAGGCCAAGGACTTCATCGACCGGCGCGGCGGCGACGCGGTCGCCCACCGGGTGCTGGACCTGTGGGAACGCACCCTGCGCGCGGTGGAGACCGGGGATCTGGACCTGGTCGCCCGGGAGATCGACTGGGTGACCAAGTACCAGCTCATCGAGCGGTACCGGCGCAAGTACGACCTGCCGCTCAGCTCCCCCCGGGTGGCCCAGCTGGACCTGGCCTACCACGACGTGCACCGCGGCCGGGGCCTGTACTACCTGCTGGAGCGGCGCGGCTCGGTGGAGCGCGTCACCAACGACCTGCGCATCTTCGAGGCCAAGTCGGTGCCGCCGCAGACCACCCGGGCCCGGCTGCGCGGGGAGTTCATCCGCCGCGCCCAGGAGAAGCGCCGCGACTTCACCGTCGACTGGGTGCACCTGAAGCTCAACGACCAGGCGCAGCGCACCGTATTGTGCAAGGACCCCTTCCGCGCGGTGGACGAACGGGTGGACAAGCTCATCGCAGGCATGTGACATAGCTGCCTTCGGGGTGACCAGCCGGTAGGGTGTGCGCTCAGTCAGGCCCCGTCACCCCGAAGGACGTCCATGCGCCGTCGTCTGATCAAGCTTTCGGCCGCGTTGGCGGCCGCCTCGCTGACGCTGACCGCCTGCCTGGGCGGCGATCTGCCGGTGAAGGTGACCGGTGAGTACGGCAAACGTCCGGAGGTGACCTTCCCCAAGGACGCCGAGCCCGGCGACAAGCTGGTGATCTCCACCCTGCACGAGGGGAAGGGCGCCACGGTGGCCAAGGGCGACCTGGTGGTGGCCTCCTATGTCGGCTACCGCTGGAACGGCGCCGGCAGCCGCCTGATCGACAGCAGCTACGCCGCCGGGCGTCCCAGCGCCTTCCCCTCCGGCAAGCTGATTCCGGGCTTGGACAAGGCGCTGGTCGGCCGGAAGGTCGGCAGCCGCGTCGCCGCCGTCATCCCGCCCGAGGAGGGCTACGGCGCGCAGGGCAACGCCCAGCACCAGGTCGGCGCGCACGACTCGCTGGTGTACGTGCTGGACCTGCACGCCACCTACTCCAAGAATTCCCGGGCCCAGGGCAAGACCCAGCCGCCGCCGGAGGCCACCCTGCCCGCGGTCGCCGACGCCGGGGCCGGCCGGGCGCCGAAGGTCACCGTCCCCCGCTCGGCCCCGCCCTCGACGCTGCAGGTGCGCACCCTGGTGGAGGGCTCGGGGCCGGCCGTGCGCGCCAACCAGCTGGTGGTGCTGCACTTCACCGGCGTGCTGTGGCGGACCGGCAAGGAGTTCTACTCCACCTGGAGCGAAGGGCGGCCCGCCGGGGAGATCCTGGGGGTGGGCCAGGACATCAAGGCCTTCGACGAAGGGCTGGTGGGCCAGAAGGTCGGCAGCCGGATGCTGCTGGTCGTCCCGCCCAAGTGGGGTTACGGCTCCCAGGGGCTGGCGCACTATGGGATCAAGGGCGACGACACGCTGATCTACGTCGTCGACATCCTCGGCGCCCACTGAAAGCCCACTGGCGCCGGGCGGTCACAGCACCGCGGCGGCGTGGCGGCCGGCGGCGGCCGCGGCCAGGAAGTAGGGCAGGTCCTCATCCAGGCGGCGGCCCATCGTCGACAGCCGCACGCCCCAGCGCCGCTCGGCCTCCGCCAGCGTCTGGTGCAGGCCGTCCACCGGGATGTGCACCAGCTCGTGCCGCTCACCGAGTGCGGCGGCCTGTTCGGCGACGCGCGCGCCGAACTCGCCGGGCAGCTCGGGCACCACCACCTCGGCCCGGGCCAGCGCCACCCGGCCATAGGCGGTCAGGCTGTGGTGGGAGACGCCGATGTGCCGCGCCCGCCGGTCGCCCTCGCTGACGCGCAGCGCGGCGATCGGGCGGCCCGCCAGCACCGCGGCGGCGTTGACCGCCTCGCCCGCCGACACCCCCGAAAACCCCCAGCGGGTGCCGCTGCCGAGGTTGCCCGGCCCCTGCGCCACCACCACCGCCTCGGCGCCGGCGACCAGCCGGGCGGCCAGCAGCCCGGTGTGCACCGTCACCGCCTCCAGGTCGCCGCCGAAGGCCTGCCCCACCGTGACGGTGGCGGCCAGCGCCCCGGCCTCCTTCAGCTTGGCGATCGACATCGAGAACCAGGCCGGCAGCGCGCCCCCGTCCGTCATCACGTACACCACGCGGCTGCCCGGGCGCTCCGCCAGCAGCCCGGCCAGGATCGCCGGCAGCGCCGAGTGCAGATCGGCGACGATCACCGGCATCCCCTCCAGGGAGTCGGCCTCGCGCAGCAGCTCATGGTGGGGGGAGCCCTGCTCGTCGGCGCCCAGCACGGTGGCCTGCAGCGGCGTGTAGCGGGCCTTGACCAGGTGGCCGGGGCCGGACGGGTCCGGCGGCAGCCGGTCGGGCACCGCCACCACCATCGCATAGCCGCCGGTGCCCAGCCCCATGGCCAGCGCGGTGGTGTTGAGCAGCACCTCATCCCCGGGCTCGGGGCGTCCCACCAGCGCCGGGTAGGCCAGCGCGCGCACCGTGCCGTCCGCGCCGCCGATGGCGACCTCCAGCTCGACCGCCCCGGACCATTCCCGGCGAACGCGTTCCACCCTGCCTTTGCGCCATCGGATCACGCCGGAAACGGTAGCGTCTTGGAAGGGACGATGACGGCAGCGGCGGCGAGTTCGGGCGGACCGGCCGCCCCGCGCTCAAGGATCGAGGTGGTGGGTCGTGTCACGGCGCAAGACCGAGCGTCTGCTGGGTCTGGTGGTGTGCCTGCTGGCCACCCGGCGTTATCTCACCGCCGAGCAGATCCGCCGCGCGGTGCCCGGCTACCCCGACTCCGATGAGGCCTTCAAGCGGATGTTCGAGCGCGACAAGGAGGAGCTGCGCGAGCTGGGCATCCCGCTGGAGGTCGGCAGCGAGGACGGCGGCGAGGCCGGATACCGCATCCCCCCGCGCGACTATGAGCTGCCCGACATCCACCTGACCCCCGATGAGACCGCGGTGCTGGGCCTGGCGGCCCGGGTGTGGCAGCGCGCCAGCCTGGCCGAGGCGGCCTCCGGGGCGCTGCTGAAGCTGCGCGCCGCCGGGATCGACACCTCCGGGTCCGAATCGCTGGGCATCGAGCCGCGGGTGGACACCGAAGAGCCGGCCTTCCCGGCGCTGTGGGAGGCGGTCAAGGGCCGCTACCCGGTCGCCTTCGACTACCAGGGCGTCGGGCGCACCTCCGCCTCCCGCCGCCACCTGGAGCCGTGGGGGGTGCTCAGCCGCCGGGGCCGCTGGTATGTGGTCGGTTTCGACACCGACCGGCGCGACACCCGGGTGTTCCGCCTCAGCCGCATCATCGGCGAGGTGGTGCCCGATGGGCGGCCCGGCAGCGTCACCGTCCCCGAGGGAGTGGACATCCGCAAGATCGCCTTCGACCGGGGGGAGGCGCCCGCCGCGCCGCGCAGCGCGACCGTGCGGCTGCGCGCCGGGGCCGCCCAGGGGCTGCGCCGCTGGGCCGGCGAGGTCCGCCCCGGCGATGGGGAGTGGGACGAGGCGGAGCTGACCTTCGGCGAGGCCGAACGGTTCGCCCCCTACCTGGCCCGCTTCGGCGCCGATGTGGTGGTGCTGGACCCGCCGGATTTGCGCGAGGCCGTCATCTGCCATCTGAAGTCGGTGCTGGCCGGGCACGACGGCCGCCCAGAGGAGGGGCATGAGCAGGCACAACACCTCCAGTGACCGGCTGGCCCGGCTGCTGGCGCTGGTGCCGTACGTGGTCAGCCGCGACACCGTGGCGGTGGCCGAGGCCGCCGCCGACTTCGGCGTCACCGAAAAGCAGCTGATCGACGACCTGAACATGCTGTGGTGCGTGGAGCTGCGCGCTCCCGACCCCTACTGCCCGATCGACCTGTCGTATGAGGGCGGGGAGATCACCGTCGCCGAGGCCGAGTCGATCGCCCGGCCGCTGCGGCTGAAGGTGGACGAGGCCGGGGCGCTGCTGGTGGCGCTGCGCATGCTGGCCGAGATCGGCGATGCGCGCGACCGCGACGCCGTCAGCCGCCTGATCGCCAAGCTGGAGGAGGCCGCCGGGCAGGCCGCCGCCGCGGTCGGCAGCCAGGTGGCGGTGCAGGTGGAGGCCGACAGCGACGGGGCGACGGCGGCCCGCATCCGCGACGCCATCGCCCGGGGCCGCCGGCTGCACCTGACCTACTACGTGCCAGCCCGCGACGAGAACACCGAGCGCGATGTGGACCCGATGCGGCTGCTGGTGGTCGACGGCCGGGCCTACCTGGAGGGCTGGTGCCGCCGCGCCGAGGCGGTGCGGCTGTTTCGGGTGGACCGGATCGTGGAGCTGACGGTGCTGGAGGAGGTGCCCGCGCAGGTGCCCGAGGAGGCCGAGCCGCGGGATGTGCAGGCCGGTCGGCTGTTTCACCCCTCGCCCGACGACATCGCCGTCACCTTCGAGCTGACCCCGGCCGGACGCTGGGTGGCCGACCACTACCCGTGTGAGAGCGTCGAAGAGCTCGGCGAGGGGCGGCTGCGCGTGGTGCTGCGCACGTCCGACCGGCGCTGGGTGCGGGCTCTGGCGCTGCGGCTGGGCGACCAGGGACGCATCATCGGTCCGGCCGAATTGGCCGCCTCCGTCCGCGACGAGGCCGCCCGCGCCTTGGCGCACTACGCGACGGCCGGCGCCTGACCGGCCTGCGATCAGGTCCGTTGCGGGAGGAGCGGAATGGCCGGCGAAACGGCGGCCGCCTTGCGCGGGTGTTGTAGACCACGCTTTTTTCGGGCTATCGCAGGCCACGGTGATTCGCTACCGTGACGGAGTGGGTTGGGCTCAGGTCTTCGTCGCGATGGTCTTCGCCGGGCTGGCCGTGCTGGCGGTGTGCACGGTCAAGGTGGTGCGCGCGGTGCAGATCCTGGGACGTGAACTCGACCGTGCCAGGCGGCGGCTGGAACCTGAACGGTCGGCGCTGAAAGGTGAACTTCGCCGGTTGCGGCGGACACGGGAGCCCGACCACGTCGATGACGGCGTACGATCGACGTGAACGGCATCCGCTGAAGAGGTGGGACATGGCTGGACTCGGCTGGACCGAAATTCTGATCATCCTTGCGGTGGTCATGCTGTTGTTCGGATCGGCGAAGCTGCCGCAGCTCGCCCGGTCCCTGGGCAGGTCCGCGCGCATTCTCAAGGCCGAGGCCAGGGGTCTGCAGGAGGACGACGAGGAGCTCTCGCGCCCCCAGCAGCCGGCTCCGCAGCCGCAGCAGTACACCGCCCAGCCGCAGCAGCCTCAGCAGTACGCGCAGCCGCAGCAGCCCCAGCTGCCCCCCGGGCAGCCCATTCAGGGCGTTCCGGTGGACCCCAACCAGGCGCGCAACCACTGAACCTCACCCGGCACGCCGTTTCCGCCGGTCAAAGTGGACCGGCCGCGGGCAAGGGCCGATGCCGTGGCAATGGCGACACGGCACCGGGCACCCCTGGGGCCTCCATTGCCGGCACCGGAGACCACGTGCCGGAAAAGAGCCACTGACCTGCTGATCCCGGCGAACAGGCGCGAGCTGCGATCTTGATGATGAGACTGACCAGGCGGCGAAGGGCGGTCGACCCCGAGGGCCGGATGCCGCTCATGGACCATCTCCGTGAGCTGCGCAACCGGCTGATCAAGGCCATCTTGGGCCTGTTGCTCGGCACGGTCATCGGCTGGATCATCTTCCAGCCGGTCTGGGACTTCCTCAAAGAGCCCTACTGCGCCCTGCCGGAGTCCAAGGACCTCAACGGCGCCTGTTCACTGGTGGTCAACGGCATCTTCTCCGCCTTTTTCCTGCGGCTGAAGATCGCCTTTATCATCGGGGCGGTGCTGTCGGCGCCGGTGTGGCTGTATCAGCTCTGGGCCTTCGTGGCGCCGGGATTGTACCGCAATGAACGCCGCTGGACCTATATCTTCATGGGCGCGGCGATTCCCCTGTTCTTCGTCGGCACGGCACTGGCCTATCTCACCGTCGACAAGGGACTGTCGATCTTTTTGGGCTTCGTGCCTGAAGACGTGGCCGCACTGATCACCGTGGACCATTACCTCGGTTATGTGCTGGCGATGCTGCTGGTGTTCGGGCTGACGTTCGAACTGCCGCTGTTCGTGGTCATCCTCAACCTGGCCGGGGTGCTGACCTCGGCCCGCATCCGCAAGTCCCAGCGGATCATCATCTTCGGCATCTTCGTGTTCTCGGCGGTGGCCACCCCCAGCGCCGACCCGTTCACCATGCTGGCCCTGGCCCTGCCGACCGTGCTGCTGTTCGAGGCCGCGGCGCTGCTGGCGTTCCTGAACGACCGGCGGCGGGCCCGCCGTCCCGACCCGTATGCGGGACTGTCCGACGATGAGGCGGCCCCGCTGAACCTCGAGGAGATCGACGCCGAGCTGGAGAAGGGGCTGCGCGAGGACGCCGGCGGCGACCGCGTGGAGCCGACCCGCTGAGCGGGCCGGGCGAGCGTGCGGCGAGCGGTTCGGAACGGGGCGGGCCAAACCATAGGCTCGATGCCATGAGTTCCCCTGGTACCACGCCCGCCGAGCGGTACGCCGCCTACCGTGCGCGCGTCCGCGACAACGGGCCCGCACTGCTGGACTTCCAGACCCTGTACGACTTCGAGCTGGATGAGTTCCAGTTGGAGGCCTGCCGGGCGCTGGAGGCGGGCAAGGGCGTGCTGGTGGCCGCCCCCACCGGGTCGGGCAAGACCGTGGTGGGGGAGTTCGCCGTCCACCTGGCGCTGCTGGAAGGGCGCAAGTGCTTTTACACCACGCCCATCAAGGCGCTGTCCAACCAAAAGTACGCCGACCTGGTGCGCCGCTACGGCCCGGGCAAGGTCGGCCTGCTGACCGGCGACAACAGCGTCAACGGCGAAGCGCCGATCGTGGTGATGACCACCGAGGTGCTGCGCAACATGCTGTACGCCGGCTCGCCCACCCTGGCCGGGCTGGCCTTCGTCGTCATGGACGAGGTGCACTACCTGGCCGACCGGTTCCGCGGCGCGGTGTGGGAAGAGGTCATCATTCACGTGCCGGACTCGGTGCGGATCGTGGCGCTGTCGGCCACCGTCTCCAACGCCGAGGAGTTCGGCGAGTGGCTGCAGGAGGTCCGCGGCGAGACCGCGGTGATCGTCGATGAGCACCGGCCGGTGCCGCTGTTTCAGCACATGCTGGTCGGCAACCGGCTGTATGACCTGTTCGTCGACACCGGCGACGGGCAGGACCGCCCCAAGATCAACCCGCAGTTGCGCAACATCGCGGTGGAGGAGATCCGCCGCGCCAAGATCAACTCCGGCCGGCGCACCGGCCGCAAGCGCATCGCCCGCCCGCCCCGCTTCCGTCCCCCCTCCCGCCCGGAGGTCATCCAGCGGCTGGACCGCGCCGGGCTGCTGCCGGCCATCACCTTCATCTTCAGCCGGGCCGGCTGTGACGCCGCCGTCGCCCAGTGCCTGCACGCCGGGCTGCGGCTGACCTCCCGCCAGGAGGCCGAGGAGATCCGCGCCCACGTCGAGCTGCGCACCGCCGACCTGGCCGATGAGGACCTGCGCGTGCTGGGCTATGACCAGTGGCTGGAAGGGCTGATGCGCGGCATCGCCGCCCACCACGCCGGGATGCTGCCGACCTTCAAGGAGATCGTGGAGGAATTGTTCGTCCGCGGTCTGATCAAGGCGGTGTTCGCCACCGAGACGCTGGCGCTGGGCATCAACATGCCCGCCCGCACCGTGGTGATCGAAAAGCTGGACAAGTGGAACGGCGAAACCCACGCCGACCTGACCCCGGGGGAGTACACCCAGCTGACCGGGCGGGCCGGGCGGCGCGGCATCGACGTCGAAGGCCATGCGGTGGTGATCTGGTCGCCGGGCATGGACCCGTTCGCGGTGGCCGGGCTGGCCGGCACCCGCACCTATCCGCTCAACTCCAGCTTCCGCCCCTCCTACAACATGGCCGTCAACCTGGTCGGCGCGGTCGGCCGGGAACGCGCCCGCAACCTGCTGGAGGAGTCCTTCGCCCAGTTCCAGGCCGACCGGGCGGTGGTGGGCCTGGCCCGCCAGGTGCACCGCAACGAAGAGGCCCTGGCCGGCTACGCCGAGGCCGCCGCCTGCCACCTGGGCGACTTCATGGAGTACGCGGCGCTGCGCCGGCGGCTGTCGGACCGGGAGGCCGAACTGGCCCGGGAGCGTTCCAGCGCCCGCCGCGCCGAGGCGATCCGCTCGCTGGAGCGGCTGCGCCCCGGCGATGTGATCGTCGTGCCGTCCGGGCGGCGCTCGGGCCTGGCGGTGGTGCTGGACCCGGGGCTGGGCCGGCGCTCTGACGGCCCCGCCCCGCTGGTGCTGACCGCCCAGCGGTCGGTGCAGCGCTTGTCGGTGCTGGACTTCCCCCACCCGGTGGAGCCGATCGAGCGGATCCGCATCCCCCGCTCCTTCAGCCCGCGCAGCCCCCAGCAGCGCCGCGACCTGGCCGCCACGCTGCGCAACAAGGTGCCCGACGCGCAGGTCAAGGCCCACCGGGGGCGGCGCAGCACCCCTGCGGTGGACGATGAGGAGATCTCCCGGCTGCGCCGGGAGATCCGCCGCCACCCCTGCCACGGCTGCGACGAGCGCGAAGACCACGCCCGCTGGGCCGAGCGCTACTTCCGGCTCAAGCGGGATACCGACGCGCTGCGCCGCCGGGTGGAGGGCCGCTCCCAGGTGATCGCCCGCACCTTCGACCGGGTGTGCGCGGTGCTGGAGCAGCTGGGCTACCTGGAGGGCGACACCGTCACCGAGGAGGGACGGCGGCTGGGCCGCATCTACAACGAGCTGGACCTGCTGACCGCCGAGAGCCTGCGCGCCGGCCTGTGGGAGGAGCTGGAGCCCGCCGAGCTGGCGGCGTGCGTGTCGGCGCTGGTGTACGAGTCCCGGCAGCCCGACGACGCGGCGACCCCCCGCACCCCGCCCGGCGCCGCCCAGGAGGCGCTGGCCGCCATGATGCGGCTGTGGGGGGAGCTGGAGGCCATCGAGCGGGACAACCGGGTGTCGTTCCTGCGCGAGCCCGACCTGGGATTCGCCTGGACCGCCTACCGGTGGGCCTCGGGCCATTCGCTGGATGAGGTGCTGCTGGAGTCGCAGATGACCGCCGGTGACTTCGTGCGGGCGGTCAAGCAGCTGATCGACCTGCTCGGCCAGGTCGCCGACGCCGCCCCCGAGGGCAGCCGGGTCCGGCAGACGGCGGGCAAGGCCATGGACGGGCTGCGCCGCGGGGTGGTCGCCTACTCCTCGGTCGCCTGACCGCGTCAGCGCCGGCCAGGCCGGTGGGCGGCGGATCGCCGGGCACCGCCCGCCGGCCCGTCCCCCCGGGACGGCGACCCCCTGCCGTCCGGCGAGAAAAACCCCGGCCCCCGTCCCAGGCGGTGCCGGTCTTTCCCGGCGACGGGGAGCCGGTGCCCCGGCGAGAGGGAGTGGGGTTCGCCCGGCCCTGGGCACCGGCCCGTCACTGACCAGCCGCGGACATGGATGGCCTGAGAGCATGATCTGCCGGGCGGCGGCCGTGGTCTGTGTCACCTGACACAGGCCGCCGGACGGCCCGGTCAGGAAGCGGCGGCCAGCGCTTTGCGCAGCCGCCCGACGGGACCGCCCAGATTCCACCGCTCGGCCAGGGCGCTCAGCGCCTGCTCGTCGCGCGGCCGGCGGGGCAGCTCGTCCTCCAGCGCCGTCAGCTCGGGTGCGTCGATGTCGGTGACCACCTTCACCACGGTCTCGGCGGCGGCCAGATACTCGCGGGCCGCCTCCAGCCTGCGGCGGCTGCCCGCGGGGAAGCCCTCGGTGACTCCCGCGTCCAGGGCCTGCAGGATGCCGGCGACCGAGCCGAACCGGCTGACCAGCGCCGCGGCGGTCTTGTCGCCCACCCCGGGCACTCCCGGCAGCCCGTCGCTGGGGTCGCCGCGCAGGGCGGCGTACTCGCCGTAGGCGCGGCCGGGGATGCCGTAGCGGGCCGCGACCTCCTCCTCGCCCATGACCTGCAGGTTGCGCACCCCGCGCGCGGTGTAGAGCACCTGGATCGGCCCGCGCCGGTCCACCAGCTGGAACAGGTCCCGGTCGCCGGTGACGATGTCGACCGCGCCGCCGCCGGCCGCATGCCGCACGGCCAGCGTGCCGATCACGTCGTCGGCCTCATAACCGGGCACCCCGGCGCGCGCCAGCCCGGCCGCCTCCAGCACCGCGTCGATGATCGGCAGCTGCGCCGCCAGCGCATCGGGCACCTGGTCGCCGCCGTCGGCGGCCACCCGGTGCGCCTTGTAGGACGGCAGCGCCGCCACTCGAAAGGCCGGTCGCCAGTCGGCGTCCATGCAGCACACCAGGCGGGCGGGGGAGCGGTCGGCCACCAGACGGGCGATCATGTCGATCAGGCCGCGCACCGCGTTGACCGGTGTGCCGTCCGGCGCGGTCACCGACTCGGGCACGCCGAAGAACGCCCGAAAGTACAGCGACGGCGTGTCGAGCAGCATCAGCGCATCCATGGGGGCCATCGTGCCACGTGCCGGGGACGTTCCCCGGCCCGCCGGAGCACGCCGCAGGTGCTGGGATGCTGGGAGCATCCCAGCGACGAAGGACCGTGATCGTGATGAAACCGGATCTGACGCAGTTGTACCCGCCCTCCCGGCTGGCCCGGGTCCGGGAGGCGACCGCCGAGGCCGGGCTGGACGCCCTGCTGCTGACCCCCGGCCCGGACCTGCGCTATGCGACGGGTTATGACGCCATCCAGCTGGAACGGCTGACCTGCCTGGTGGTCCCGGCCCACGGGGAGCCGTTCCTGGTGGTGCCCCGCCTGGAGCTGGCCGCCGCCCAGGCCTCCCCGGCCGGCGCGCTGGATGTGGAGATGGTGCCCTGGGAGGAGACCGACGACCCGTACGCGCTGGTCGCCCGCCGGCTGCCGGCGGCGCGGGCGGTGGGCGTGGCCGACCGGATGTGGGCGGTGATGGCGCTGCGCTTCCAGGAGGCCATGCCGCAGGCCCGGCAGGTGCCGGCCGGGCGGGTGATGGGCCGGCTGCGGGCCCGCAAGAGCCCGGCCGAGATCGCCGCGCTGCGCGAGGCGGGCGCGGCGATCGACCGGGTGCACCGCCAGGTGCCGGCGCTGCTGAAGGCCGGCCGCACCGAGCGGGAGGTCGGCCGCGACATCGCCGAGGCCATCGTCGCCGAGGGGCACGCCAAGGTGGACTTCGTGATCGTCGCCTCCGGCCCGAACGCCGCCAGCCCGCACCATGAGCTGTCGGACCGGGTGATCGGCCCCGGCGAGCCGGTGGTGATCGACATCGGCGGCACCATGCCCAGCGGCTACTGCTCCGATGAGACCCGCAACTACTGCATCGGCGAGCCCCCGGCCGCCTACACCGCCTACTACCAGGTGCTGCGGCGGGCGCAGCAGGCCGCCTGCCGGGCGGTGCGTCCGGGGGTGACGCCCGAGCAGGTGGACGCCGCGGCCCGCGAGGTGATCGCCGAGGCCGGCTACGGGGAGTTCTTCATCCACCGCACCGGGCACGGCATCGGGCTGGAGACCCACGAGGAGCCCTACATCGTGGCCGGCAACACCCGCCCGCTGGAGCCGGGCATGGCCTTCTCGGTGGAGCCGGGCATCTACCCCGGCGAGCACGGCGCCCGCATCGAGGACATCGTGGTGTGCACCGAGGACGGCTTCGAGTCGGTGAACCACGTCGAGCGCGATCTGATCGTCGTGGACTGACCCCGAGGCGGCCTGGCCGCAACGGGCCGTATCGCGCCGTCCGATATTCGGCGCAGGATGAGGCAGGCAGGGGCTCCGCACGGGCCCCTGCCTGCCTCATTGAGGCGGTGACCTGCGAAGATGCCGCTCCGAGCAGGGGCGCCGAGCGCCGTCAGACTTTCCTTACGCCTGTCTGAAAGGTGCCTGGCCGTTATAACGATCTCTTCACGAACCTTTTGCGAAGCGTATGACGGTTGCGGCCCTGGATAGGAGCGGGGTACGGCTTATGTGTTCCGTCGGGGTTACAGGCGGATGTCCCTGACGTTGCAGCGAGCGAAGGAGACGTCGTGGCCGAGGTCGTCCTGTCAGGTGTCGGCAAGATCTACCCCGACGGCTTCCAGGCGGTCACCGACCTGAACCTGCACATCGCCGATGGGGAGTTCCTGGTGCTGGTGGGGCCGTCCGGGTGCGGCAAGACCACCGCGCTGCGCATGGTGGCGGGCCTGGAGGAGATCTCCACCGGCGAGATCCGCATCGGCGACCGGGTGGTCAACCGGGTGCCGGCCCGCGACCGCGACGTGGCCATGGTCTTCCAGAGCTACGCCCTCTACCCGCACCTGTCGGTGCGCGACAACATCGGCTTCGGGCTGTCGCTGCGCAAGGTCCCCAAGGACGAGATCCGCCGCAAGGTCGAGCAGGCCGCCGACCTGCTGGGGCTGCGCGACCACCTGGACCGCAAGCCCCGCCACCTGTCGGGCGGCCAGCGGCAGCGGGTGGCCATGGGCCGGGCGATCGTCCGCCAGCCGCAGGCGTTCTTGATGGACGAGCCGCTGTCCAACCTCGACGCCAAGCTTCGGGTGCAGATGCGCGCCGAGATCGCCCGCATCCAGCGCGACCTGGGCGTCACCACCATCTACGTCACCCACGACCAGACCGAGGCGATGACGCTCGGCGACCGGGTCGCGGTGATGAAACGCGGCGTGCTCCAGCAGATCGCGCCCCCGCAGGAGCTGTACGACCGCCCGGCCAACCTGTTCGTGGCCGGCTTCATCGGCTCCCCGGCCATGAACCTGCTCAAGGGCACGCTCGCGGAGGAGGACGGGCGGCTGCTGCTGCGCTTCCGCGGCGGCCAGACCCTGACGCTGCCGCAGGAGGTGCTGCAGCACCGGCCGGCGCTGCGCTCGTATGTGAACCGGCCGGTCATCGCCGGGATCCGCCCCGAGGACATGGAGGACGCCGCGCTCAGCGGCGGGCCCGAGCACGCCCGGCTGACCGCCGTCGCCGACCTGGTCGAGGCGATGGGCTCCGACGTGCTGGTGCATTTTTCGGTGGACGCCGAACAGGTGGTCACCGAGGACACCCGGGAACTGGCGCGCGACGTGGGCGCCGACGTACCCGAAGGACCGGGGGCCGCGGGCACCACCATGGTCGCCCGGTTCAGCCCCCGCACCCGGATCAAGGTCGGCGACCAGGTCGCCGCCCAGGTCGACACCGGACGGGTGCATTTCTTCGATCCCGATACAGGCGCGTCGATCTGGGACTCGACGCAGCCTTCCCCGAGGAAGGAAACCGCATGAGGGACGGAAGACGTTCGATGGGCCGGCGGCGGCTGCTGGGCGCCGTCCTGGCCGCCGGGCTGGCGGTCTCCACCGCCGCGGCCTGCGGCGGCGGAGACGACTCCGGCTCCGGCGACGGCGCCCTGAAGGGCCAGAAACTCACCGTGGCGGCGATCTGGACCGGCTCCAACGAGGGCGCCAAGTTCCAGAAGGTCCTCGACGAGTTCGAAAAGCGCACCGGCGCCGAGGTCACCTACACCCCCACCGGCGACAACGTCGCCGCCTACCTCGGCTCCAAGGTGGAGGGCAACGCGCCGCCGGACGTGGCGTTCCTGCCGCAGCAGGGCGTGCTGGTGGAGTTCGCCGAAAAGGGCTGGATCAAGCCGCTGCCGGATGAGGCCAAGTCCCTGGTGCAGCAGAACTTCGCCAAGGTCTGGCAGGACCTCGGCTCCCACGAGGGCACCGTCTACGGCGTCTACTTCAAGGCCTCCAGCAAGTCCACCGTCTGGTACCGCAAGCAGGCCTTCGCCGACGCCGGCATCACCACGCCCCCCGCCTCCTGGGACGACTTCGTCAAGACCGCCCAGACCCTCTCCGACGCCGGCACCACCCCCATCTCCGTCGGCGCCGCCGACGGCTGGGTGCTGACCGACTGGTTCGAGAACGTGTACCTGTCGGTGGCCGGGCCGGAGAAGTACGACCAGCTCTCCAAGCACGAGATCAAGTACACCGACCCCACGGTCAAGGAGGCGCTGCGCAAGCTGGCCGAGATCTGGGGCAAGGACTCCTACCTGGCAGGCGGCGCCAAGGGCGCGCTGCAGACCGAGTTCCCCGCCTCGGTGCCGGCGGTGTTCGGCGATGAGCCCAAGGCCGCCATGCTGCCCGGCGCCGACTTCGTCGCCTCCGAGATCACCTCGGCCACCAACTCCAAGGTCGGCACCGACGCCGACTTCTTCCCCTTCCCCGCCGCCGGCAGCACCACTCCCGTGGTGGGCGCCGGTGACGTGGCGGTGATGATGAAGGACACCCCCGCGGCGCGGGAGCTGATGAAGTTCCTGGCCACCCCCGAGGCCGCCAAGGTCTGGGCCGAGCAGGGCGGGTTCATCTCCCCCAACAAGGCGCTGGACCTGTCGGTCTACCCCGACGAGGTGCAGCGGCGGATCGCCAAGGCGGTGATCGACGCCGGTGACGCCTTCCGCTTCGACATGTCCGACCTGGCCCCGGCCGCCTTCGGCGGCACCAAGGGCTCCGGCGAGTGGAAGATCCTGCAGGACTTCCTGGCCGACCCCGACGATGTGGACGGCACCGCCGAGAAGCTGGAGAAGGCCGCAGCCGCCGCCTTCAAGTCCTGAGCCGACCGGCCGATGACCCCTCTCCCCCGGGGGCCGCGCGCCTCCGGGGGAGAGCGGGCCGACCCGCCCGCACCCCGCGGCGGCGTGCCGCTTCGGGGACGTCCCGACCCTCCCCAGCAGGTGCAGGACACCTCGCCGAGCCTCCGGGAGAGCGCGATGACCGACACCTTCGACCCGTCCGCGCCGCGTAAGGAGCAGCCGGACGGGCAGGCAACCTCCCCGCCCGGACCCGCCGCGACGGCCGAGCCGACCGCCGCGCCCGCCGCCCGAAGCACCGGGCGCGGGCGGCTGGGCCCCCCGCCGTGGCTGGCCGGCGGGTTCCTGGCGCCGGCGCTGATCCTGCTGGCGCTGCTGGTGGTGTACCCGATCGGGTACACCCTGTGGCGCAGCCTGTATGACGCCGACGGTGATCAGTTCATCTGGTTCGACAACTACGTCACCATGTTCACCGACTCGGCCACCTTCACCGCCATCAAGAACAACGCCATCTGGGTGGCGGTGGCGCCCGCGCTGATCACCGCGTTCGGGCTGATCTTCGCGGTGCTCACCGAGCGGATCCGCTGGGCGGCGGCCTTCAAGACCATCGTGTTCATGCCGATGGCGATCTCCATGGTCGCCGCCGGTGTGATCTTCACGCTGGTCTACGACCACTCGCCCGAACGGGGCGTGCTCAACGCCATCGCGGTCGGCATCCACGACACCTTCGTCTCTCCCTCCCCTTACCCGGGGGCGCGGCCCCGCGAGCAGGGCAGCCCGCTGCGTCCCGAAGGCCCTGAGGACGAGCGGGCGTACGTGACCGCCGAGCAGGTTCAGCCGGGGCAGACGACGCTGCTGCCGCTGGTGTCGATCTCGCCCGCCAAGCAGCGGGAACTGCAGCCGGCCCGTCCCGCCGCCGCCAAGCCGGACGCCATCACCGGCACCGTGTGGGCCGACTTCGCCCCCGGCGGCGGCACGGTCAACCAGATCGACGGCAACGAAAAGGGCCTGCCCGAGGTCAAGATCGAGGCGCTGTCGGGCGGCAAGGTGGTGGCCACCACCACCTCCCGCGACGACGGCACCTTCGAGCTGGGCGGGCTGGCGCCCGGCTCCTACACGCTGCGCCTTGCCGCCGACAACTTCACCCCGCCCTATGGCGGCGTGACCTGGCTGGGCCCCAGCCTGGTGACCCCGGCGATCATCGGCGCGTACGTGTGGATGTGGGCCGGTTTCGCCATGGTCCTCATCGGCGCCGGGCTGGCGGCCATCCCCCGGGATGCGCTGGAGGCAGCCCGGGTGGACGGGGCCACCGAGTGGCAGGTCTTCCGCAGGGTGACCATCCCGCTGCTGGCGCCGGTGCTGGTGGTGGTGTTCGTGACGCTGGTCATCAACGTGCTGAAGATCTTCGACCTGGTCTACATCATGGCGCCGGGCTCGTCGCTGCAGGACGCCAATGTGCTGGCGCTGCGGATGTACCTGGTGTCCTTCGTCGGCGAAAGCCCCGACCAGGGGCTGGGCAGCGCGATCGCGGTGGTGCTGTTCCTGCTGGTGCTGCCCGCGATGATCTTCAACATCCGTCGTTTCCGAGCCGAGCAGGGGTGAGCCGCCGATGACCGTCGACACACAGGCAGCACCGGTGGACCGGGCGGCCGGGGCGCCGCGCCGCTCGGTGGCCTCCCGTATCGTCGGCCGGCTGGGCGGCACGGCCGTGCAGGTCGTGCTGGTGCTCATCGCGCTGGTGTGGCTGGTGCCCACCATCGGCCTGTTCATCGCCTCGCTGCGCTCGTCGGCCGACAACGCCGCCGGCGGCTGGTGGACGGTGCTGACCGCGCCGGCCCAGCTGACCTTGGCCAACTACGGCAACCTGCTGGACAACGACTCCATCACCCGCGGCTTCGTCAACACCGTGATGATCACCGTGCCCACCACGGTGCTGGTGGTGGTCGTGGCGGCGCTGGCCGCCTACGCCTTCGCCTGGATCGACTTCCCCGGCCGCGACTGGCTGTTTCTGGGCGTGGTGGCGCTGCTGGTGGTGCCGGTGCAGGTGGGGCTGATCCCGCTGATCCAGTTGTTCGGCAATGTCGGCCTGTTCGGCACCATCCCGGGCATCGTGCTGTTCCACACCGCCTACGGGCTGCCGTTCGCGATCTTCCTGCTGCGCAACTACTTCGCCGGCATCCCCCGCGACCTGCTGGAGGCCGCCCGCATGGACGGCGGCACCGAGTGGACCATCTTCCGCCGCGTGATCTTCCCGCTGGGCGGCCCGGCCATCGCCTCGCTGGCCATCTTCCAGTTCCTGTGGGTGTGGAACGACCTGCTGATCGCGTTGATCTTCGGGGACGAGGACTCCTACCCGCTGACCGTGGCGATCCAGCAGCAGACCCGCCAGTTCGGCTCCAACATCGACATCATCTCCTCGGGCGCGTTCCTTTCGATGCTGGTGCCGTTGGTCGTCTTCTTCGCCTTCCAGCGCTACTTCGTCCAGGGCGTCCTGGCCGGCTCGGTCAAGTGATGCCGCGCTGACCTGCGACGATGTCGCCGCCGCGGGGGAGGGTGCACCTTGTGCCCGCCCCCGCGGCATTTCCTCTCCGGCCGTTCCCGCGCCCCCAAGCGAAGATCATCTGCTGCTCGTCCGGCCTTGCGAAGGGCCGTTGGGAGACGCTTGGGAGAGCGGGTACGCCGAACGTCCGGGCGGTTCCATCACCTGTGGCATGCCGGCGTGACCGGTGCCCGCTCCGCGCGGCCGGCTCTGCACGCCGCCGATCGCGTGGACGGCTTATGGCGCACGGCGTCCAGGCTGGTTGCCCGCCGGGCGGCCCGGCCGGGGTGGGGGAGAGGACGTTCACGGGCGTGCCCGAGGACGTGCTGCTCCTGAGGAATGAACGGCACCACCTCGGGAGCATGTGATGTCATCGGGCACACGCGGAAGAACAGGTCCCGTTCCCGTCTCAGGGGTCCTTGTGAGTGAGGTGACGGCGGCGGATTACGCCTGGCTGGCCGAGCGGTTCCCGGGCCTGGCGGGGGCGTTTTGCATCGCTTTCGTCTGAGGGCTTGGGCGGAGGAGACGCTACGGCGGATAGGCGCCGACCCGGGCCGCATCCAGTCGGTGATGTTCACCGATCCCACCGGGCGGTTCGATGATCGAGAAGGGCCGGTGGTGTGGGCCGTTACGGTGGAGGAGAACGGTTTCGAGGTGCGCGCAGGGAGGTTCTGCGGGTCCTGTCCCAGGGCACCGAGGCCGTATCGGTGATGGCTGCGATCAGTGGGAACGGGCGGTTCGCGCATGTGGTGGACGGCCGTGAGGGGACGGTGTTCCGGCAAACGTGTCCCCGGGTGCGTTGGGGCGATGAGCCGGATCGGCTGGTGCCGCTGATGGAGGCCGTGGGTTTGAGCGCGGAGGCCGAAGAAGTGCCCGAGGCGGCGGATGCGGCCGCCCTGGCGCTCGCCACCCGGGTGACGGGGGCGCGGCTGAGCCCGGATGTGCTGCGGGGACCGTTGCGGGCCGCACCGGTCCTGCCGTTGCCGGACGACCCGCCGCAGGCACCGGACGTCCAGTCGCTGCGCATGGACGACCCTGAGCTGGCCGATGCCGTCGCCGCCGCCCCCACGACCGCCGGCATGCGATCGCCATGGAGCCGGTGCGGCGTGATGCGGCGGAAGCCGGCGTGATCGGGGATCCGCCGGTGGCGCAGGCCCTGGCGGCGCTGGAGCGAGGGGAGCGCCGTGCCGTGACCGCCTTGCCGCTCGGCCGAGCCATCCGCTCATAGGGCGATGAGGCGCGCGGCGGGCATGGCCGCCGCCGGCCCGGTGGCGCCGGGCGCAGGTGACATCGGACGGGCGTTCCCGCGGCATCGCGTCGGTCTGGACTTGCGCGCCCTGCTGTCCTCCGATCCCGAGATCGCCCACTACCAGATCATCGGGCGTTGCGCGGCTCCGTCCGCACGCCGCACCGAGGTGCTCGCGCGACTTCGCAATGAGGGCCTTTGAGAGGAACGGCCACCCTTCGCCGCCGTCTCCGTCTCGATCTGCCACTTCCCGGAAGGCAAGGGGCATCCGATTCTGATGTTTTTGGCAACGATTGCACGAAGTGTCTTGCCGGTCCTGGAATGTCACGAAACTCAGGGCGCAGGGCGTAGCCTTCCGGACTTGTTCGTCTTTCCATCAGGTGACGGGATAGAGATCCCATATCGCATTTGCGCTTCGATCGCATTATTGTTGCGGGGAACCTGCGGGCGTGAAGGCGAAGTCAACGATGCCTTCCTCGCGGCTGCGGGAAGTCGAGCCGGGCCAACCCGTGAGAGTTCTCAAAGGGAGACGGCATGTGGCTCCGGCGACTCCGATGTTTCCTGCTCCTTGCGATCTCGGTGCCGATCATGCTGGTGCCGGCCGCGCTGGGACCGGCCGCGTCGGCGGCTGCGCGGAATGCGCCCGACCCGGGCAAGACGAGCAAGCCGGTGCCGGACGCCGGCCGTAAGCCGCCGAAGATACCGGGCGCACTGGTCCAGAGAGTGGAGCTCGGGGGCGATCCGCCGGCGCCCTTCGAGGAAAAGAAGCGCAAGCCCCTGACACCGGACCGGGCACGGGAAGAGGCGCGGCGCATCGCGTCCCGCCACGGCGAGGTGTCCAAGTACGACACCTCCAAAGTGAAAGTGACGGACGAACCGCCCCGGGTGAAAAGAGCTCCTGACGTCCCGGACGAGGAACAGGTGCGGTCCTGCCTGTCCGATGATGCCGCGCCCCGGCCGACCGGGCATGTCGTCAACAGATGGTTCTGGTGCCGCAAGCAGAAACTGCAGGTGATCTATTACCGGTGGGTCGGTGCCCGGATCGTTTACCAGGGAAGCAACGTGGTGAGCTACGAGGAGGCCGGTTACGGGCGCAACGATGAACGCGGCATCCGGGTCTTCTTCCGCGTCACCGATGTCGACTACCAGGACTGGAGCCTATGGGACTTGCTCTTTACGGCACCCAACCTGACGCTCAGCGTCCGTGCCGACTGCAGTGAGAGCTTCACCTACTGTCACGCGGCTCCCGGTGACGCCGCCATACCCTATGCCGCCTGGCCCAACGTCGGGTGGATGCGGTGGGACATCTATTCCCATGAAAGCGCCGGCAATGGCGCCGACAAGGTCCTGTACCACCGCTGGCGCGACCGTTTCGACGGCAGCAGCAACGGTTACATCGGGCTCCCGGTCTACGGTCCGGAAGTCCTGATCCGCTGCGACTCGGCGACCTACTTCAACCAAGGGCAGGCCTCCTATCCGAAAGCCTGCGTCTACTACTCGGTCATCCCGCACCTGACCTACTCGCTCAGCGATCCCCGGATCGAGCGCGTGGCGGCGCACATCTACGCCGCGCAGCAGCTCCCCGATTCCACCTATCCACTGGCGACCGGAAAGCGGATACCCGGAAAGTACATAGGAACCACCTCTCCGGGGACCGCGTTGCACCGCATTCCCTACGACGGCCCCGCCTGGCGCGCCAACAGCGCCGAAAAGGACCGGGCCTGCCTGCGGCGCCCGCCCTACCAGGAGACCGGGCCGCCGCCCCCGGACGACCCGAGCTGGCAGTGCGACGAGTACCCGTTCGCGAGCACGAAGGAGGGTGCGGCGAGCCCTGACTGGGACTTCTCCGTCCGTTACGTGCCGCCCAGCCACAACAGCACCGCCGGCACCTTGCTGAGGCTGTACTACCTCAACGACCGGATCCTCTACGACCAGGACGACTTCTACGTAGAGATCGCGAACTGAAGACCGCCGGCGCGGTTTCCGGTCCGTGACGGACGATGCCCCGGACCGGAAACCGCACGGGTGTCTGCGGCGGCCCCGGAGGGCGGCGCGGCGAAGAGGGCGGCCGGGCGGCCGTCAGGAGGCGGCGCCGGGGTGGCCGATCGCCAGCCCGGTGGTCGGGTCGAAGAAGTGCAGGCGGCTGGTGTCGACGGCCAGTTCGATCGGCCGGCCGGGGCGCACCGCCGAGCGGGCGTTGACCCGGGCGGTCCACAGCGCCTTGTTCTCCTGCAGCGGCAGCGCCGCATCGTCGTCGTCCTGGACGTCGGCGGCCAGGTCGGCGGTGTCCTTGTGCTCCACCGGCGGGGCGTCCACGGTGAAGATCACGTTGATCTCGCTGCCGAGCTCCTCGGTGATCTGGGCGGTCACCGCAAAGCGCGCCCAGTCGGGCTTGGCGTGGGCGGCGTCTTCGAAGTCCGAGGGGCGCACCCCGAGGATGACCTTGCGGCCCAGGTACTTCTCCAGGCCGGGTTTGGCGGCCAGCACGTCCTGGGGCACCGGCAAGCGCAGCCCGGCGAAGGCGGCGAAGACGCCCTCGCCGTCGCCGGGCGCCAGGTCGGCGGTGACGAAGTTCATCGCCGGGGAGCCGATGAATCCGGCCACGAACAGGTTGACCGGGTGGTCGAACAGCCGCTGGGGGGTGTCGACCTGCTGCAGTTTGCCCTCCCGCAGCACGCAGACCCGGTCGCCGAGCGTCATGGCCTCGACCTGGTCGTGGGTGACGTAGACGGTGGTGACGCCGAGCCGCTCGTGCAGCTGGTTGAGCGAGGCGCGCATGGACACCCGCAGCTTGGCGTCGAGGTTGGACAGCGGCTCGTCCATCAAGAACGCCTGCGGTTCGCGCACGATCGCCCGGCCCATGGCCACCCGCTGCCGCTGCCCGCCCGACAGCGCGGCCGGCTTGCGGTCGAGGAACTGCTCCAGGCCGAGCATCTTGGCGGCCTCCTGGACCTTGCGGCGGCGCTCCTCCTTGGAGACGCCGCGCAGCTTGAGGCCGAACTCCAGGTTCTGCGCCACGGTCATGTGCGGGTAGAGGGCGTAGTTCTGGAAGACCATGGCGATGTCGCGGTCCTTGGGGGCCAGGTCGTTGACCACGCGGTCGCCGATGGTGATGGTGCCGGCGCTGATGTCCTCCAGTCCGGCGATCATCCGCAGCGCGGTGGACTTGCCGCACCCGGACGGGCCCACCAGCACCATGAACTCCCCGTCGCGGATGTGCAGGTTCAGCGAGTCGACGGCCTTGACGCCGCCGGCGTAGACCTTGTCGACGCCCTCCAGGGTGATCTGCGCCATCGCAACCTCCGGTGAATACGTTTCCACTGAACCTCATCAGGCGACGACCATGCTGTCAAGAGTGGTGTGGACCAATCGCGCCATCCCTTATTTCATCGGTGCTGGTGAACGCTGGGATCGGGAATCTGAGAAGTCAGAAGTGATCATGTGGGCGGCGGTTGATTGGAAACGTTTCCATACAGGTCTGGGCATGGGAGGATGGGACGGTCCGGGATGGGGGAGAGGCGAGCACCGATGATGTCTGCGAGCGGCCGGTGAGCCGCGCGGCGACGATCAAGGACGTGGCCCGCCGCGCCGGGGTCGGGGTGGCCACCGTCTCGCGGGTGCTGTCGGGCTCCGGGCCGGTCAGCGAGGCCACCCGGGAGCGGGTGCTGCGCGCGGCCCGGGAACTGGAGTACCGGCCCAGCGCGCTGGGCCGCGGCCTGAAGACCCGCCGCACCGGCAGCGTCGGCCTGGTCGTCGGGGAGATCACCGACCCGTTCTGCGCCGAGCTGGCCGCCGGGGTGCTGGCCTGCGCCCGCACCCTGGGCGAGCACGTGCTGCTGGAGGCCTCCCACGGCGACCCCGGCCGGGAGGCCGAGATCGTCGACCGCCTGGTGGAACAGCGGGTGGACGGCGTCATCGCCACCCCCGCCGCCGAGGGCGACTGGTGGCGCTCGGCGCTGCGGGCCGGCATCGCGGTGGTCTTCGTCGACCGCGCGCCAAAGGAGCTGCCGCAGATCCCCGCCGTGCTGGCCGACGACGCGGCCGGGGTGCGCGCGACCGTGGAGTACCTGGCCGGATTGGGCCACCGGCGCATCGGCTTCCTGGGCACCGGCGACCCGGCCGCGCCGGCGGAGGCCGGCGGCGTCCGGGAGACGACGTTCCGCACCGCGCTGGCCGAGCTGGGACTGCAGGTGGAAGCAGACCTGGTGGTGCGGGCCCGGCCCGGCCGCGACAGCGCGCTGGCCGCCGCGGCGGCCCTGCTGCAGCGCCGCCCGGACATGACCGCGGTGCTGGCGGCCGGGCACCTGCTGGGCGAGGCGGTGGTGCTGGTGGCGCGGGAGCTGGACCTGCGCGTCCCCGCCGATTTGTCGATCGCGATGGTCGACGACGTGTCGTGGGCGGAGTTGTGCGACCCGCCGCTGACGGCGCTGGCCCGTCCCGCCCGCGACATGGGGTACCGGGCCTGTGAGGTGCTGCGGCGCGACCCGGCGCGGCGGGAGCGGGCCCGTCCGGTGGTGCTGCCCACCGAGCTGGTGATCCGCGGCAGCTGCGGCCCGCCCTCCCGCACACCGGCCGTGCGAAGTGCCCGAACACGCTAAATTTCCTCCGTGGAGGAGATGGATCGTCAGATCATCGCTTTGCTGGCCCGCGACGGCCGGATGAGCTTCACCGATCTGGCCAAGGAGACCGGGCTGAGCGTGTCGGCGGTGCACCAGCGGGTGCGGCGGCTGCAAAAACGCGGAGTGATCAAGGGTTTCACGGCCCAGCTGGACGCCGAGCAGATCGGGCTGCCGCTGACGGCGTTCGTGTCGATCAAGCCGATCGACCCGGCGGCTCCCGACGACGCCCCCGAGCGTCTGGCGCACCTGCCCCAGATCGAGGCCTGCCACTCGGTGGCCGGGGAGGAGAGCTACATCCTCAAGGTGCGCGTGGCCACCCCCAACGACCTGGAGGAACTGCTGCAGCAGATCCGGGCGGCCGCCAACGTCTCCACCCGCACCACCGTGGTGCTCAGCACCCCGTATGAGGACCGCCCGCCCCCGCTGTGACGGTCAGCCCGCCGGGCGCAGCGCCTCCAGCGTCTCCTCGGCGCGCTCCATGGCCGCGGCCGGGTCGGCGTCCGGCCCGGCCAGCTGCGGATCGAAGTTCAAATCCACGAACAGCTCGGTGACGCCCTGGGCGGCCAGATCCGCGAAGTCGGCGCGCAGCTGCTCATACGACCCGGTCAGCGGGGGCCGGTCTGCTCCGGCGTCCGGACGCACCCGCACCGCCCCCCGGCACACGAACCGCAGCGCATCCGGGTCCCGTCCGGCCTCGGCGGCGGCCGTGCGGACCAGCTCGATCTGCTCGCCGATCGTGGTCAGGTCGGCGGTGCTGGAGCTGATCCACCCGTCGGCCAGCCGCCCGGCCCGGCGCAGCGCCGGGGCGCTCTTGCCGCCCAGCAGGATCGGCGGGGCGGGCCGCTGCAGCGGTTTGGGCTCCAGCCGCGACGGCGGGATCGTGTAGAACTCCCCGGCGTAGGAGCTGATCTCCTCGGTCCACAGCGACCGCAGCGCCGCCAGGAACTCCTCGGCCCGCGCGCCCCGCCGCTGCATGGACGCCCCGGTGGCGGTGAACTCCTGCGGCATCCAGCCCAGCCCCAGTCCCAGCTCCAGCCGCCCGCCGCTGACCTGGTCGAGTGTGGCGGCCTGCTTGGCCAGCAGCACAGGGGAGTAGAAGGGCAGGTTGACCACGGCCACGCCGAGCCGGATCCGGCTGGTCAGGCCCGCCAGGTAGGCCAGGGTGACCAGCGGGTCGCCGACATTGCGGTAGGTCTCGGCGCGGGGGTCGCCGCCGACGGGCACCAGCAGCCGCTGCAGCGTCCACAGCGAGTGGTAGCCGAGCTCCTCGGCGCGCCGGGCGATACGGACCTGATTGGCCGGGGTCGCCCAGGGGCCCGCCACCGGCACCGCGAAACCGATCAGCATCGTGTGCCTCCTCGCACTCGACCGCAGCAACCTTACAGCGTTAAGACCGGCGCCCGGAGAGTGTGACCGAAATACCGGGCAAGGATGACGATGATCACCCCGAACGGAGGGGACGATCACCGCTACCCTGACGGAAAGGGCTCGGAGGTGATCATGCGCGTTCCCGGTAAGCCGGCCCAGGCGGTCAAGCCGAAGCTGCGCGGATGGCTGCACCTGGGCACCTTCCCGCTGGTGCTGGTGGCCGGGATGCTGCTGGTGGCGCTGGGCCCCACGCCCGCGGCCCGGTTGTGTGCGGCGGTGTACGCGCTGACCTCGGCGGCCCTGTTCGGGGTGTCGGCGACCTACCACCGCGGGCGCTGGTCGCCGCGGGTGGCCGACTGGCTGCGGCGCTTCGACCACGCCAGCATCTACCTGATCATCGCCGGGACCTACACCCCCTTCGCCTACCTGATCTTGGAGGGTGCGACCCGGGCGGTGGTGCTGTCGGTGGTGTGGGGCGGCGCCGCGGCCGGGGTGCTGTTCCGGGTGCTGTGGGTGAGGGCGCCCCGCTGGCTGTACACCGCCCTGTACCTCGGGCTGGGCTGGGTGGCGGCGTTCTTCGTGCCCCAGTTCTTGGAGGGCACCGGGCCGCTGGTGGCGGCGCTGGTGATCTTGGGTGGGGTGCTCTACAGCGTTGGTGGCCTGGTGTACGGGCTGCGCAAGCCCGACCCCTCACCGCGCTGGTTCGGGTTCCATGAGGTGTTCCACGCGCTGACGATCGCCGCCTACGTGCTGCAGTACATCGCCGTGTCGGTGGTGGTCTACCGCACCGGCGCCCTGTAGGGCCGCGTCACCGCCCGTCGGGGGCCGCCACGATGAAGGTGGCGTTGCCGAAACCGATCTCATCGCCGGGACGCAGCCGGGTCGGGCCGGTCAGCCGCCAGCCGTTGACCCGGGTGCCGTTCATCGAGCCCAGATCGGCCACCATCCAGCCGTCCTCGTCGCGGTACAGCTCGGCGTGGAAGCGGGAGACGGTCAGGTCGGTCAGCATGAAGTGGCAGCCGGGGGCGCGGCCGACGACGATGCGGCCGCCGGCGGCCGGCAGGCGCAGCCGCGGCAGCCTGGGGGCCCGCCAGGCGGCCTCGATCCGCGCGGTGATCTGCGACAGCGCGGAGACCAGCGAGGTGATCTTGTCGATCACGCCGCGCTCGGGGGGCAGGTCGCAGACGACCTGCTCCAGCTCGGCGCGGCTGCGGGCGGTCAGCACCCGCTCGACGCGGCGTTCGAAGGTGTCCTGCGAGATTCGCCCTTCGGCGACCCGGTCGCCGAGCACCCGCAACACCCGGTCGCGTTCCTTGTCGGACACCCGAACCGGGTACGCGGCCTGACCGTCCATGATTGCGAGTATCCAGCTCCCTTCCGCGGCTGTCCAGCCGTGGCCCGCACGCGGGCCACGGCCATCGGACGCCGGGTCAGACGCCCGCCGGCGGGCGTTTGTTCGCCGCTGCGGCGGCTTTGCCCGCCCGCTCAGCGGGACAGCAGGTCACGGGCGATGTGAGTGATCTGGATCTCGTCGGTGCCGGCGTAGATCTGGAAGGACTTGGCGTCGCGGGCCAGCTGCTCGACGCGGTATTCGCTCATGTAGCCGTTGCCGCCGAACAGCTGCACCGCCTCGCTGGTGACCTCGACGGCGGCCTGGGCGGCGTACAGCTTCATCGCCGAGGCCTCCGCCAGGGTGGGGGTGCGGCCGGCCCGCTGCATCTCGATGTGCCGGAACACCAGGTTCTGCACGTTGAGGCGGGCGACCTCCATCTTGGCCAGCTTGAGCTGGATGAGCTGGTATTCGCCGATGGGCTTGCCCCACAGCACGCGGTTCTTGGCGTACTCCACCGAAAGGCGCAGGCATTCTTCGATGACGCCCAGCGCCATGGCGGCCAGCCCGGCGCGTTCGGTGACGAAGTTCTGCTTGGCCGACTCCTTGCCGCTGCCGCCGCCGGCCAGCAGCCGGTCGGGGCCGACCCGCACGTCGCTTAGGAACAGCTCGCCGGTGGGGGAGCCGTGCAGGCCCATCTTGCGCAGCGGCTTGCTCTGCTCCAGGCCGGGCATGCCGCGGTCCAGCACGAAGGTGAGGATCTCCCGCTCCCGCGGGGGCCGGCCGTCGTCGAGCTTGCAGTAGAAGACGATGGTGTCGGCGTAGGGGCCGTTGGTGATGAAGGTCTTGCTGCCGTTGAGGATGTACTCGTCGCCGACCTTGCGGGCGGTGGACTGCATGCCGCCGAAGGCGTCGCTGCCGGAGCCGGGCTCGGTGATCGCCCAGGCGCCGACCTTGTCGAAGGTCAGCAGGTCCAGTCCCCAGCGTTCGCGCTGCTCGGGGGTGCCGCGCTTCATGATGGTGCCGGCGGCCAGGCCGAGGCTGACGCCCATGGCGGTGACCAGCCCGGGGGAGACCTTGCACAGCTCGATGATCGGCAGGATCGACAGGGCGGGGTTGCCGCCCCCGCCGCTCTTGCGCTCGGCGCCGGAGCGCTCGGCCTCGGCGCGGGCCTTGAAGGACGAGCGGGCCATCTCGTCCATGCCGAAGGTGCGGAACAGGTTGCGGATCAGGTCATAGGGCGGCAGCTGCCCGGATTCCAGCTCATCGACGCGGGGTCGCAGCTCGGCGTCGACCCAATCGCGGATGGCCTTTTGGATCATCCGGTCTTCATCCGACCACTCGATCATGTGTGTCCTTCCCCTTCCAGGCCCGATGTGCCGGAGGCCATCCAAGCAGAACGCACAAGCAAGCGCTTACCCGGGTGGCCTCCGGCGGCGCGGGCCGGTCAGCGGGAGAAGGAGACCACGTCGGCGTAGATGCCGCCGTGGTCGGTGAGCCGCTCCCCGGCGGGGCTGTCGTAGACCACCAGCAGGGTCGGCCCGTCGCCGTGGGTCTCGTCCAGGACGGCGATGCCCTCGGCGTGGTCCTCGCCGTCGCCGTGCGGCAGGTTCCCCACGACCGTCAGCTCATCGGCGTGCACGATGTCGGGGGCGGCGACCTTGGCGGCGTTCGGCCAGCGGACCACGCGGACCGGGCCGCTCAGCGACATGGTGGGGCCGGTGAGGATGAGCAGGTCGTCGCCGTCGGGGCACAGGTCGCGGATGCCCAGCCCGCCCAGGTCCAGGAAGTGGGTGTGGTAGAGCTCCCCGCTGTCGAGGGGGCGCAGCCGCAGCCGGCCCGGGTCGTCCGGGTCGGTCTCGGGGCTGATCTCGATGAGCACGGCCCAGCCGCGCAGCACCGGGCCGCGCAGCCCGACGTAGATGCGGTCGCCGACGGCGGCGATGCCTTCGATGTCGATGCCGTTGTCCTTGCTGGGGATGGACAGGAACGGCGCCAGGTGAGGGTCGTCGGCCAGCAGGTCGGTCAGCGAGTCGCCGCGTCCGCCCAGCACCGCGGCGGTGCGGTCGCCGTCGGCGGCCACCACCTGCGGCAGCCCGTCGGGGCCGGTGACCAGCGGCAGTCGCACCAGGATGTGCCGGTTTTCCTCGCGGACCACGGTGGCCAGCCGTTTGCGGGACTTGCGGTCGCTGTGGCCGGGCTTGATGCGCTTGCGCTTGAGGCTGTGGGAGCCGATCGCCCACAGCCAGCCGTCGGCGCGGGCCAGCCCTTCGATGTCGGCCTCTTCGTCGCGCCCGGCGGGCAGTTCGACGAAGTCGGCCAGTGCGATGGTGCGCTGGTCGCCGTAGCCGGTGACCTGCCCGTTTTCGTCGAACTCGGCGGTGAGCCGTTCGACGGTGGCGGTCTCGTCGCCGGCCACCCACAGGCAGCGGCCGTCCTGGCGGACGGCCGAGAGGTTGGTGTGCGTCTCGGCGGCCTGGCTCTCTTCGGCGAAGCGCAGTTCCACCCGGCGTTCCACGATCATGCGTGCCGATGCCCCCCTGAGGTCGATTCGGGTCAACTCCTGATCTACGCCGTAAAGGTCGCAGGTCAGGAAGATTCCCACACTGTACAGATCAATAGCACCCCATAGAGAGGCAATCACCCGCCGAAAACCCGCTCACATCACCGCCCGGCGGGCCTGCTCGCGCCACCACTCCTGTCCCTCCGGGGGGAGGGTGTGGATCGGGTCGTAGTACTCGTAGCGGCGCTCCAGGGCGTGGGGGTCGTCGGCCTCCAACGTGGTGCGGTAGTTCTTCGTCCAGTAGGAGATGCCGCGCAGGCGGTCGTAGTCGGCGGGCTGGTGGACCCAGCGCTTGCCCACGTAGGGGACGTCGCAGACGATCCGGGGGGTGGCGAAGCCCGGCAGGTAGCCCATGATCGCGTGCTGCAGCTCCTGGGCCCGCCACAGCGGCAGCCGCCAGTGCTCGCTGCCGGGGATCATGTCGCACATGTACAGGTAGTAGGGCATGATCTGGGCCTCGTCCAGCAGCGCGAACGACAGGTCCAGCAGCGCGGCGGGGCTGTCGTTGACGCCGTGCAGCAGCACTCCCTGGTTGCGCACGTCGCGGACGCCGGCCTCCAGCAGGCCGCGGGCGGCGCGGGCGACCAGGGGGGTGAGCGAGCGGGCGGTGTTGACGTGGGTGTGCACGGCCAGGGCGACGCCGCGGCGGCGGGCCTTGGCGGCCAGGCGCTCCATGCCGGCGCGGACCTCATCTTGCAGCCAGTGCTGGGGCAGGGCCATGAGCGCCTTGGTGGCCAGGCGGATGTCGCGGATGGAGTCGATGTCCAGCAGCCGGTCCACGAAGGCCTCCAGGCGCGGCCAGGGCAGGTTGGCCACGTCGCCGCCGGAGACGACCACGTCGCGGACGGTGGGGGTGCGGCGCAGGTACTCCAGCATGGCCTCGTGCCGGTCGGCGGGGCGGGCGGTGAAGCGGTGCTTGGCGACGGCGGGGGTGGAGGTGCCGACCAGGTCCATGCGGGTGCAGTGGCCGCAGTACTGGGGGCAGGTGGACAGCAGCTCGGCCAGGACCTTGGTGGGGTAGCGGTGGGTGAGGCCTTCCACGGCCCACATGTCGGCCTCGTGCAGGGAGTCGCGGGTGGCGCAGGGGTGGGAGGGCCAGTCGGTGCGGCGGTCGCTGGCGACGGGGAGCATGTAGCGGCGCACCGGGTCGGCGTAGAAGGCCTCGGTGGTGGAGGTGTCCATGGTGTTGAGCATCTGGGGGGTGACCAGCATGGGCATGGTGGCGTGGCCGGTCTGGTCGCGGTGCAGGTCGGCGTAGAAGGACTCGTCGATCAGGTCGCCGAGGACCTGCTGGAGCTGGCGGATGTTCTTGACGCAGTGGGCGCGCTGCCACTGGGCGGACTCCCACTCCTGGCGGGTGACGTGGCGCCAGCCGGGCAGGCGTTGCCAGTCCGGCTCGATGAGGGGACGGCGCCGGTAGGTGTAGGGCTGGGGCGCGGGGCCGGTGACGGTCTCGGCGATGGTCATGGTGAGCCTCCCAGTGAAGCCCGGCTGATCCATATAAACTTCGGCGAGATCCCAACATTACGGGAAGAATTCCGTTTGAACCATCGATACCCAGGATGTTCTCAAGGCAACATCGAGGCTAAGGTGGCCGGATGAACAACGTCGACGCGACCGGATCCGCGCTGGGGCTGCACCGGGTGCTGGACCCGCCCGGCGTGCTGCCGCAGGCGGCCCGCCGCCTGGACCCCGACCCGGCGATCCGCCCGGACGAGGTGCGGGTGCGCCTGGAGCGGCTGAATCTGGACGCCGCCTCCTACCGGCAGCTGCACACCTCCTGCGAGGGCGATCCGGAGGCCATCCGGGCACGGGTGCTGCAGATCGTCAAGGAGCGCGGCAAGATGCACAACCCGGTGACCGGCTCGGGCGGGATGCTGGTGGGCGTGGTGGAGGAGGTCGGCCCCGCCTCCCCGCTGGGCCTTGCCCCAGGGCAGCGGATCGCCACGCTGGTGTCGCTGACCTGCACCCCGCTGGCGATCACCGATGGGCTGGCGCGCTGGGACGGACGCGGCGAGCAGGTGCCCGCCGACGGGCATGCGATCTTGTTCGCCCGCTCGGTCGCCGCGGTGCTGCCAGAAGACCTGCCGGTGCCGCTGTCGCTGGCGGTGCTGGATGTGTGCGGGGCGCCCGCGCTGACCGAACGGGTCGTGACCCGCTATGCCGGCGGAACGGGACCGGTGGTGGCGGTGCTGGGCGGCGCCGGGAAGAGCGGCTCGCTGTCGCTGGCGGCCGCCCGGCGGGCGGGCGCGGCGCACCTGATCGGGGTCGTCCCCGACGAGCGGGAGGCGGCGCTGCTGGAGCGTTCCGGCCTGGCCGATCGGGTGGTGGTGGCCGACGCCCGCGACCCGGTGGCGCTGGCGGAGGCGGTGCGGCGGGGCGGGGGACCGGCGCAGGTGACGGTGGTGTGCGTGGACGTGCCGGGCTGCGAGCACGGCGCGATCCTGGCCACCGATCAGGGCGGCACGGTGGTGTTCTTCTCCATGGCGACCTCGTTCACCGCCGCGGCGCTGGGGGCCGAGGCGCTGGGCGCCGATGTCACCATGCTGATCGGCAACGGCTATGTGCCCGGGCATGCGCAGGCGGCGCTGGAGCTGGTGCGCTCATCGTCGGCGATTCGTGATCTTTTCGCCGCTCGGCTGGGTGGTTCTTGGTGAGAATGGCCCGGTGGCCGGCCTTCGGCGGGCCGGCCCGGGCCGAAAAAGACCAACCCCCAAGGAGCGACCATGGCGAGCGTCGTCGAGTCCCTGCGGCGGCAGGACCCCGCCCGGCGGCAGCAGCAGATCATCGACGTGCTGGTGGAGGCCTTCGCCGAGCTGATGGAGCGCAGCCCGGCGGAGTTCCGGCGGCGTTTCCGCAAGATGGCCTCCGACCCGTTCGCCTTCTACCGGGGCAGCGCCTGCCTGTACTACGCCGACGTCGCCGGCGATGAGGACCCCTGGGCCGACGAGCGCACCAGCCGGGTGTGGATCCAAGGCGACCTGCACGCCCAGAACTTCGGCACCTACATGAGCGACGACGGGGTGTTCGTCTTCGACGTCAACGACTTCGACGAGGCCTACCTGGGGCACTTCACCTGGGACATCAAGCGGCTGGTGGCGAGTGTGGCGCTGCTGGCGTGGACCAAGGCGATCTCCGACGCCGACATCCGGCGGATGATCGAGACTTACGTCAACGCCTACGTCGACCAGGTCCGCTACTTCCACGCCAACCCCGGCGGCAGCGAGTGGGCGATCACGCTGGACAACGCCGAAGGGTATGTGCGGGAGGTGCTGATCCGGGCGCTGTCGTCCACCCGCATCGCGCTGCTGGAGTCGATGACGCTGGTGGAGCAGCACGAGCGGCGCTTCAAGGCCGGGCCGGGGGTGCGGCGGCTGGAGGCCGAGGAGCGGGCGAAGGTGGAGAAGGCCTTCGAGGAGTACCTGACCACCATCCCGCAGCAAAAGCGGTTCTCCAGCCTCACCTACCGGATCAAGGACATCGTCGGCAGCTCGGGGTTCGGCATCGGCTCGGCCGGGCTGTCGGCCTACACCATCTTGGTGGAAGGACGCACCCAGGCCCTGGAGAACGACGTCATCTTGTCGATGAAGCAGGGCAACGTGGCCGCCCCCAGCCGGGTGGTCGACGACGCCCGGATCCGGGAGTTCTTCAAGCACCACGGCCACCGCACCGCGGTGTCGCGGCGGGCCTTGCAGGCCAACACCGACCCGTGGCTGGGCTACACCCAGATCGACGGGGTCGGCTATGTGGTGCAGGAGCTGTCGCCGTATGAGGAGGACCTGGACTGGTCGGGGCTGACCGAGGTCGAGGAGATGCTGACGCTGCTGGGGGATCTGGGCCGGGCCACCGCCAAGATCCACTGCGTGTCCGACAGCGACTCCGACCATGAGCTGGTCGGCTTCCAGGTGGAGGAGGCGATCACGGAGGTGATCGACCGCACCGGCTCGGAGGCGTTCGTGGAGGCGATGGTGGAGTTCGGGATGGGGTACGCCGCCGTCGTCCGTGACGACCACCGGCTGTTCGTCGACGCCTTCCGCAACGGGATGATCCCCGGCGTGTGAGCCACGGCCGCCACGGGGCCGGCCGGATCGCCGTGACGCCGGCGTGGGCGGGGTCTCTGCGGCCGGGGGACCGGCGGGCCGTGCCGGTCCCCCGGCTCATGGAGCCGGGCAACGCCCATCCGGCCTCCTGCGGGCTGCCCCGCCCGCCGGGCGGGCATGCCGCCGCGGCGGCGCGGTGGTGGCGCTCAACGTCGCCATGCACGGCGGCGGCCGCACCATTGCCGAGTGCCTGACCGAGGTGCTGCCGCGGCTACGCGAGGCCGCGGCCTGCACGGCAGCCGGCCGCTTCGGCCGCGTCCGGCTGCCGGGAGGTCGGCTGCGGGGGCGTTGACAGGCCCGGTGCGTGCGGATGACACTCGGCTCGGCCGCGTTGCGAACCATGGTTCGCCCCGCGAACACGGCTTTCCGGGCGGGCGGTGGAGGGAGGCCGGATGGACAAGGTGGTGGCCACGGCCCGGGAGGCCGTGGCGGACATCGGGGACGGGGCGAGTGTGGCCGTCGGGGGGTTCGGGCTCAGCGGCGTGCCGAATGTGCTGATCGAGGCGCTGCACGAGAGGGGGGTGCGCGGCCTGCACGTGGTCTCCAACAACTGCGGGGCCATGGACTCGGGGCTGGCGGTGCTGCTGGCCGCCGGTCAGATCGCCCGCGTCACCGGCTCCTACATCGGCACCAACAAGGAGTTCGCCCGCCGCTACCTGGCCGGGGAGGTGGAGTTCGAGCTGATCCCCCAGGGCACGCTGGCCGAGCGGCTGCGCGCCGGCGGCTGCGGCATCCCCGCCTTCTACACGCCGGCGGGGGTGGGCACCCAGGTCGCCGACGGCGGGCTGCCGTGGCGCTATGACGGGCGCGGCGGTGTGGCCGTGGCCTCCCCGCCCAAGGAGACCCGCGAGTTCGACGGCGTGGAGTGCGTCCTGGAACGGGCCATCACCACCGATTTCGCGCTGGTGCGCGCGGCCAAGGGCGACCGGCACGGCAACCTGGTCTTCGCCAAGGCCGCCCGCAACTTCAACCCGCTGGCGGCCATGGCGGGCCGGATCGCCATCGCCGAGGTCGAGCAGCTGGTCGAGCCGGGGCGGATCGACCCCGACCAGGTGCATCTGCCGGGCATCTTCGTGCAGCGGGTGGTGGCGCTGACCCCTGAGCAGGCCGCCGACAAGAAGATCGAGCGACGCACCGTCCGGGGCGCCTGATGGCCTGGACGCGACGGCAGATGGCCGCCCGGGCGGCCCGGGAGCTGCGCGACGGCCAGTACGTCAATCTCGGCGTCGGGCTGCCGACGCTGATCCCCGAGCACCTGCCCGAAGGCGTGCAGGTGGTGCTGCATTCAGAGAACGGCATCCTGGGCACCGGCCCCTACCCGGAGGAGGACGAGGTCGACCCGGACCTGGTCAACGCGGGCAAGGAGACGGTGACGGTGCTGCCGGGCGCCTCGTTTTTCGATTCGGCGCTGTCGTTCGGCATGATCCGCGGCGGGCACATCGATGTGGCCGTGCTGGGGGCCATGCAGGTCTCCGCCCGCGGCGACCTGGCCAACTGGGCCGTTCCCGGCAAGCTGGTCACCGGCATCGGCGGGGCCATGGACCTGGTGCACGGCGCCCGCCGGGTCATCGTGGTCATGACCCACACCACCAGGGACGGCGCCCCCAAGCTGGTGCCGGAGTGCACCCTGCCGCTCACCGGGCGCGCCTGCGTCGACCGCGTCATCACCGATCTGGGCGTGCTGGACGTCACCGGTGAGGGGCTGCGCCTGGTCGAGCTGGCCCCGCAGGTCACCGTGGCCGAGGTGCTGGAGAAGACCGCCGCCGAGGTCACCGTCGCCGGGCCGCTGCCGGGCTGACCGCCGGGCGCCGGATCGGCGGGGGAGGCGTGCGCCGTGCCTGCGCGGAAGCCGTGGGGCCGGTCGCTAAAGTGACCGAATACTCCCCCCTAGGCGTCTTTGAGGCTTCCGACATGAAGGTCCATCACCTCAACTGCGGCAGCATGCGTCCTCTCGGCGGGCCGCTGGTGTGCCATGTGCTGCTCGTGGAGACCGATAGCGGCCTGGTCCTGGTCGACACCGGTTTCGGGTTGCAGGACGTCGCCGACCCGGCGCGGCGGCTGGGCCTGACCCGGCACCTGATCAGGCCGGTGCTGGACCCGGAGGAGACCGCGGCCCGCCAGGTCGAGCGGCTCGGGTTCCGCCGCCGGGACGTGCGGCACATCCTGCTGACGCATTTCGACATGGACCACATCGGCGGCCTGGCCGACTTCCCCCACGCCCAGGTCCATGTCACCGCGGCCGAGGCGGAGGGGGCGATGCGGTCGCCGACCTGGGCGGAGCGGCGGCGTTACCGGCCCGTCCAGTGGGCTCACGGTCCCCGGATCGTCGAGCACTCCCCGCATGGGGAGTCCTGGCGGGGGTTCGCCGCGGCCCGGCCGCTGGAGGCCATCGCCCCGGGGCTGGTGCTCATCCCGCTGCCCGGCCACACCCGCGGGCATGCGTGCGTGGCCGTCGACGCCGGTGACCGCTGGGTGCTGCACTGCGGGGACGCCTTCTACCACCGCGGCACGGTCGACGGCCGGTCCCGGGTGCCCTTCCCCTTGCGGGCGATGGAGTCGCTGGTCGCCTTCGACCGCGGGAAGGTCCACAGCAACCACGCCCGCCTGGCGGAGCTTTACCGGCGGGCCGAGCCCGATCTGGTGGTCGTCTGCGCGCACGACCCGGTCATGTACGAGGCGATGCGCGCCGGCTCCTGAGGCCGGGCCTTCTTTGCGGTGGGGGAGAGGCCGCCACCGCCTTCCCTGCCGGGGCGGGGGACCGGCAGGAGACGGAAGCCCGCCGCAGACCTTCCCGAACTCTCCCACAATCCAGTAACTTTTCTGGATATCCCGCTTTGATCTAAAGAATCTTGCGCGATAGTCCGGCTATGGCGGAAGATTCTTTGGAGAGCTGGGTTGTGAGGGGGGAGTGTCGTTGAGCAAACTGGGCCTGGACCCGCAAACCGTGGCGCGCGCCCGGCGCCTGGCCGCGCGCGCCGCCGAACCGATCATCGAACTGGCCCGCACCCACACCACCGTCTCAGTGGAACGGGCGCTGCTGCGGCTGGCCGGCCTATCCGGCGCCGACCAGGCCGGCATGCCCTGGGTCAACCACCTGGCCGAGGCGGTCCGCGCCCAGGTCGGCCTGGAGCACGGGGTGGCGCTGCCGGTCTGGGACGCGCTGCTGAACGGCCCCTACGGCGACCTGCGCGCCCTGGCCGAGGCCGCCGCCGCCGGCAAGGCCTCCTTCAGGCTGCCGGCGGGCGAGGACGCGCGCGCCGCCCGCCACGCCGCCCACCGGGCCGCCGCCGCCGGCATCGCCCGCATCGACGCCCGCCGCGCCGAACGCGAGCGGCTGCTGGCCCGCCTGGGCGACCCGCCGCACCCGTGGATCTACCTGATCGTGGCCACCGGCGACATCTACGAGGACATCCCCCAGGCCCAGGCCGCCGCCCGCGAAGGCGCCGACGTGATCGCCGTCATCCGCTCCACCGGGCAGTCCCTGATGGACTACGTCCCCGAAGGCGCCACCCGCGAAGGGTACGCCGGCACCTACGCCACCGCCGAGAACTTCCGGCTCATGCGGCAGGCCCTCGATGAGGTCTCCGCCGAAGTCGGCCGCTATGTGCGGCTGACCAACTACGCCTCGGGCCTGTGCATGCCCGAGATCGCCACGCTGGCCGGGCTGGAACGGCTGGACATGATGCTCAACGACTGCATGTACGGCATCATCTTCCGCGACATCAACCCCCGCCGCACCTTCATCGACCAGCGTTTTTCCCGGCAGATCCACGCCCGCGCCGGCATCGTCATCAACACCGGCGAAGACAACTACCTCACCACCGCCGACGCCGTCGAGGCCGCCTGCACCGTCATCGTCAGCCAGCTGCTCAACGAACGCTTCGCCCACGAGGCCGGGCTCGGTGACGCCCAACTCGGCCTGGGCCACGCCTTCGAAATCGACCCGTCCCTGCCGGACTCCTTCCGGCTGGAACTGGCCCACGCCCAGCTGGTGCGGGAGCTGTTCCCCAACGCCCCGCTGAAGTACATGCCCCCACCCGCCACATGACCGGCAACATCTTCGCCGGCTACCTGCTGGACGCCTTCTTCAACCTGGCCGGCATGATGACCGGCCAGTCGATCATCTTGGTCGGGATGATGACCGAGGGCATCCACACCCCCTGGCTGGCCGACCGCGACCTGGCGCTGGAGAACGTCCGCTACGTGCGCACCGCCGCCGGGAAACTGGCCGAGGACTTCCAGCCCCGCCCCGACGGGTTCATCGCCCAGCGCGCCCGCCGGGTGCTGGCCGAATCGGTGGAGCTGCTGGAACGCATCTGCGACGACGGGCTGCTGAAGGCCATCGCCGACGGCACCTTCGGCGTCACCCGCCGTCCCCCCGACGGCGGCAAGGGCGGCGACGGCGTCGCCGAACGCGCCGACGACTACTACAACCCCGCCATCGACATCCTGGAGTCCACCCGCCCGGCCGACCGCCACGACGCGGAGGTGCCCGCATGACCACCGCAACACCCGCCCAGCCGATCCGCCCCTACGGCGACACCACCGGCGACGGCATGGTGCAGGTGTCCTTCACCCTGCCCGTCCCGCACGGCAGGCGCGCCGAGGCCGCCGCCTTGCAGCTGGCCGCCGCCATGGGCCTGCAACCGGCCAGCGTCGTGCACTCCAAGGCCATGGGCCCGGACTTCACCTTCTTCATCATCTACGGCCGCGTCCGCCACGTGATCGACTATGCGGCCATCCCCGAACCCGAGGGCCGCCGCTACCCGCTGCTGACCGCATCAGAGGTCAATCTGGCCATCCGCAGCGCCCTGGGCCGCCGCCTGGTGGTGGTCGGCGCCTGCATCGGCACCGACGCCCACACCGTCGGCATCGACGCCATCCTCAACGTCAAGGGCTTCGCCGGGGAAAAAGGCCTGGAGTACTACCGGGAGATCCACGTGATCAACATGGGCGCCCAGGTCCCCGTCGAGGACCTGGTGGCCCGCGCCGTCGCCGAACGGGCCGACGCCGTCCTGGTCTCCCAGGTCGTCACCCAGCGCGAGGCCCACCTGCACAACACCCGGCACATGGCCCAGGCCTTCCGCCGGGCCTACCCCGATGCCCACGGACCCGGCCGCGGCCGCCCCCTGCTGGTGGTCGGCGGCCCCCGCTTCGACACCGTCACCCCCGACCAGCTGGGCGTCGATGCGATCTTCGGCAAGGGCACCACCCCCGCCGAGGTCGCCTCCTACCTCGTCCACGCCCTCATCACCGACCAGGCCGGCACCGCGGGCCACGACAGCGGACAGGAGCCATGAACGCCGACCCTCGCATCGGACTGACCGTCACCCACCGCCGCTACGTCCCCTACGGCCACGCCCACTACGGCGGCGACCTCGTCGACGGCGCCTATGTGCTGGGCCTGTTCGGCGACGTCGCCACCGAGATGTGCATCCGCACCGACGGCGATGAGGGACTGCTGGCCTCCTATGAGGACGTGCAGTTCAAAGCCCCCGTGCGGGCCGGGGACGTGCTGGAGGCCACCGCCGTCCTCACCGCCGCCGGCCGCCGCAGCCGTAGGCTGGAGTTCACCGCACGGGTGGTGTGCCGGGCCGACCCGGGCCGTGGTCCCTCGGCCGCCCGCGTGCTGCCCGAACCGATCGTGGCCGTCACCGCCACCGGCACCGTCGTGGTGCCGCCCGCGGCCGCCGCCGCGGCGATGTCGTGACCGGCGCCCGCAGGCGATAGCGTTCGGGCCAGCAGTCCTTATCACCAAGGAGTGACGTGGCCCAGGACACCGTGCCGCACGAGCGGCCCGCCGCGCCGTCCCCCCCTGCCGGCGACCGCCCGCCGCGCCGGACCGGTCCCCGCCGGACCGGCTGGAGGCGGACGCCGGCGGCCGTGGCCGGCGGACTGCTGCTGTGGCCGGCGTTCCCCCCGCACGACCTGTGGCCGCTGGCACCCGCCGGCGTCGCCGTCCTCACCCTCGCCCTGCACGGGCTGGGCGTGCGCGCGGCGCTGCTGCCGTCCCTGGCGGCGGGGCTGGCGTTCTTCTTGCCGACGCTGAGCGGGATCATCCCGATCGGCCCGGACGCCTGGGCGGGGCTGAGCCTGGTGCAGGCGCTGTACTTCGTCCCCATGGGGGCGGGGATCGCGCTGGTGACGCGGCTGCCCGGCTGGCCGGTGTGGACGGCGGCGCTGTGGGTGGCCCAAGAGTATGTGCGCGGCCGCGTGCCCTTCGGCGGCTTTCCCTGGGCGCGGCTGGCCTTCAGCCAGACCGACAGCCCCCTGACGGCGTACGCGGCGCTCGGCGGCGCCCCCCTGGTGACCTTCCTGACCGCCCTGACCGGCTCCCTGCTGGCCTGGGCGCTGCTGCGCGGGCCGCTGCCGGCGGCATGGGCCCGCCGCCTGCCCGCCTCCCGCGCCCGGCGCAGCGGACGGGTCATCGCCCCGGCCGCAGCGGCCCTGGCGGCGATCGCGGCGGCCGGGGCGGCGGTGCCGCTGCCGGCCTCCGGCCGGACGGTCACCGTCGCCGTCATCCAGGGGAACGTGCCCCGGCTGGGGCTGGACTTCAACAGCCAGCGCCAGGCCGTGCTGAACAACCACGTGCAGCGCACCCACGAGCTGGCCGAACGGGTCCGCCGGGGCGAGCTGCCCCGCCCCCAGCTGGTGATCTGGCCGGAGAACGCCAGCGACCTGGACCCCTACACCGACCCGGCGGCCCGCGACCTGATCGACGCGGCGGTGCGGGATGTGGGGGTGCCGGTGCTGGTCGGCGCCGTCGTCGACGCCGCCGACGGCGAGCACGTGGAAAACCGCGGCATCGTCTGGGACCCCGTCACCGGTGCCGGCGACCACTACGTCAAACGGCACCCGGTGCCGTTCGGGGAGTACCTTCCCTTCCGCGACGTCCTCACCAAGCTCATCACCCGGTTCGAGCGCATCCCCCGCGACTTCGCCGCCGGGGACCGGCCCGGGCTGCTGCGGCTGGGACCGGCCCGCATCGGAGATGTGATCTGCTTCGAGGTCGCCTACGACGGCCTGGTCCGCGACGTCGCCTCCGCCGAGCTGCTGGTGGTGCAGACCAACAACGCCACCTACGGGCGCACCAGCCTGCCCCCGCAGCAGGCCGCCATGTCCCGGCTGCGGGCCGTCGAGCACGGCCGCACCGTGCTGGTGGCCGCCACCAGCGGCATCAGCACGATCATCGCCCCCGACGGGCGCGTGATCGACCGGTCGGCGGAGTTCGTCCCCGACATCCAGGTCGCCGCCGTCCCCGCGCGGACCGCCGTCACCCTCGCCGACCGGATCGGCGCCCTGCCCGAACAGGTGCTGGCGCTGCTGGCCCTGGCCGCGGTGGGGGCGGCACTGCGCGCCGTCACCCGAACGACCGAAGGAGCGTGACACCATGCAGATCCCGCACGGTCTCGGCCGGGTGCTGGTGATCATCCCCACCTACAACGAACGCGACAACCTCGAGCCGATCGTCGGGCGGGTGCGCACGGCGATGCCCGAGGTGGACGTGCTGGTCGTCGACGACGCCAGCCCCGATGGCACCGGGGAGGTCGCCGACCGCCTGGCCGCGGCCGACGAGCAGGTCAACGTGCTGCACCGGGCCGGAAAGGACGGCCTGGGCGCCGCCTACATCGCCGGTTTCCGCTGGGCGCTGGAACGCGGCTACGACGTGCTGGTGGAGATGGACGCCGACGGCTCCCACCAGCCCGAGGAGCTGCCCGCCCTGCTGGAGGCGCTCACCGAGGCCGACCTGGTGATCGGCGCCCGCTGGATCCCCGGCGGCCGCATCGTCAACTGGCCGCGCTCGCGCGAGGCGATCTCCCGCGGCGCCAACCTCTACACCCGCCTGCTGCTGGGCACCCCGCTGCACGATGCGACCGGCGGGTACCGCGCCTACCGCGCCACCGCCCTGGAGAAGATCAATTTGGATGAGGTCGACTCCCGCGGCTACTGCTTCCAGATCGATCTGGCGGTGCGGGTGCTGCGCGCCGGGCTGCGGGTCAAGGAAGTCCCCATCACCTTCATCGAACGCGAGCACGGCACCAGCAAGATGAGCCGCGACATCATGGCCGAGGCGATGTGGAAGATCACCCGCTGGGGGTTGCAGAGCCGCCTGGAACGCGTCCGCAAGAACCCCTGAAGGCCCCGGAGTGCCGGAACGAACCCGGCCGCCGCGGCGTTATCCCAGCAGACCCTTGCCGCCGACCGCAAAACCGGATGCCATGCCGCCGCTGTTGATGTTCCTTGCGCTTCTGCTGCTGCCCGCCGCGGAGCTTTACACCGTCGTCCGCGTGGGCGAGGTGATCGGGGGACTGCCGACCGCCGCGCTGCTGCTGGCGGCGACCGTGGCGGGGGCGCAGATCGTGCGCGGCCAGGGCCGTCGCGCCGGACGGGTCCTGCAGCAGGCCCTGCAGCAGGGCGTGCCGCCGGGCCGTCACCTGGCCGATGCCGCGCTGCTGCTGATCGGCGGGGTGCTGCTGCTGATCCCCGGTTTCCTCACCGACCTGCTCGGCCTGGTGTTCGTGCTGCCCTTCACCCGCCCTGCGGCCGGGCGGCTGCTGGCCCGCTACGCCGCCCACCGGCTGCGCGCAGCCGAACGCCGCGCCGCCGCCGGGCCGTTCCCCCCGCCCGCCGCCGGCCGGGCAGAGGGTCCTCCGCCCACCGTGACCGTCATCCGCGGGGAGATCGTCGACGACTGACGCCCGCCCCCCGGGGGCGCCTTGGGGGCCTGGAAAACGCCGCCGGGCCCGCACCGGCGTCGCGGTGCGGGCCCGGACGGAAAAGATCAACGGTTATGCGCTCTTCTTCCGCTGGGCACGCAGGATCGCCAGACGCTCGGCCAAGACCTCCTCCAGGTCCTCGATCGTGCGCCGCTCCATGAGCATGTCCCAGTGGGTGCGGGGGGCCTTGGTCGGCTTGGGCTGGGGGGCTTCTCCGTTCACCCGCAGCGCGGTCGTCCCGCAGTTGCGGCATTCCCAGGTCATCGGCACCTCGGCCTCAGCGGCGAGCGTCACGGTGAACCGGTGGCCCTTGGGACAGGTGTAGTCCACGGTCTTGCGCGGGGCCAGATCGGTGTTGCGATCGTTCTCGTAGCTGGTCGCTCCGAGTCGGGTGCCGCGAAGTGCGCGCTCGGCCATCGTCACGTGCCTCCCAGACGGCTTGCGGTCCTATGTCGACCAACGCTGGATACCGTGACAAGATTCCCGCCAGAAGGGCCGCCCAACCCTGCGGTTTGCGCGCTTTCGCCGCACCCGCCGCAAGATCCCCGACAATGGCGACTTTCCCGGTGACCTTTCGGCGTCCCTTCGCATCCCCGTGCCCCCGGCGGGCGGCCGGCGCCGCGGCCCGGTCAGGACGGGCTCTGCGGGGGCGGCTCCCAGTACGCCTCGACCCGGTGACCGTCGGGGTCGGCGCATTTGAACGCCACATAGGCCGGCTCGTCGTACCGCTCGATGATCTCCACCCCGTCCGCCTGCAGCCGGGCGAGCAGGGCGCGCACCTCGGCGGGATCTGCGAAGCGGAAACCGAAGTGCAAAAAAGGCGGCGGCGGCCCGACGCGCTGCCCGCCGTGCAGGGCCAGATCGAACCCGTCGCCGTTGCGGACGATGATCGTGCCGTCCTCATACCGCTGCGCGGTGGCCGGGTCGAAGCCGAAATAGGTCTCATAGAAGCGCAGGCTGCGTGACGCGTCGTGAACGGGCAGCCCCAGGTGCACCAGATGCATGCCCTCAAGGGTGGGGAGCAGTGGGCGGCGGAGGCAAGGCGATAAATCGCGGCCTGCCGCCGGGCCTCATCAGGTGTGGTCGGGCAGGCCCCCGAGCCGGTGGTCGGCGGCGTTCAGCGCCTCGTCGATCAGGCGGCGCAGGTGCCCGTGCCGCAGGGCGTAGACGACGCGGCGGCCTTCTTTGCGGGTGGTGACCAGCCCGGCCAGGCGCAACCGGGCCAGGTGCTGGCTGACCGCCGGGCGGGCGACGCCGCATGCCCGGGTGAGGGTCGTCACGTCGGCCTCCCCGAGGGAGAGCCGCCGCAGCAGCGCCAGGCGGGTCCGGTCGGCCAGCAGGCTCAAGATCTCGGCCGCCGCCGCCAGGCGTTCGCCATCGTCGTGCACCTGCGAGTCATGCGCACCTGATAGATGCATGCGTGCGTTCATACGCACATAATGGGGGTCGTCCGCCGGGCAGATCCAGCCGGGCCGATCCGCCCCGGCAGGTCTTGGCCACCCCCACACGAAGGGAGCGGCTCGCCATGAGCGACGAACCCGAACCGCACCGGGCGGACGCACACGACCACACCCACGCCGCAGCCGGCCCCACCGGCCGGTGGGGCCGGCTGCGGCACCGCGCGGCGCACCTGCTCAAGCCCCACTCCCACGAGACGGCCGAGCGGGTCGATGCGGCGCTGGAGTCTTCCGCCGAAGGCCTGCGCGCCCTGTGGATCTCACTGGCCGTGCTGGGCGTCACGGCGGCCGCGCAGGCGGCCGTCGTCGCCGTCACCGGGTCGGTGGCGCTGCTGGGGGACACCGTGCACAACGCCGCCGACGCGCTGACCGCGCTGCCGCTGGCGGTGGCGTTCCTGCTGGGCCGGCGGGCGGCCAGCCGCCGCTTCACCTACGGTTTCGGCCGCGCCGAGGACGTGGCCGGCGTCCTGATCGTCTGCACCATCGCCGCCTCCGCCGCGGCCACCGCCTATGCCGCGGCGCACCGGCTGGTGGACCCCCGCGACCTGGAGCACCTGCCGGCGGTGGCGGCCGCGGCCGTCATCGGTTTCGCCGGCAACGAGTGGGTCGCCCGCTACCGCATCCGCACCGGCCGCAGGATCGGTTCGGCCGCGCTGGTGGCCGACGGCCTGCACGCCCGCACCGACGGCCTGACCTCGCTGGCCGTTCTGCTGGGCGCCGGCGGCGCCGCCCTGGGGTGGCCGCCGGCCGACCCGCTGGTCGGGTTGCTGATCACCGGGGCGATCGCGCTGGTGCTCAAGGACGCCGCCCGGCAGGTCCTGGAGCGTTTGATGGACGCGGTGGACCCCGCCCTGGTGGACCGGGCCGAAGAGGCCCTGCGGGCGGTGGAGGGCGTGCTGGATGTGGGGGAGCTGCGGATGCGCTGGATCGGCCACCGGCTGCGCGCCGAGGTCGCCATCGTCGTCGACGCCGCCTGGCCGGTGCACAAGGCCCATCGGGTCGCCGTCGCGGCCGAGCACGCCCTGCTGCACGCCGTCCCCCGCCTGACGGCCGTCACCGTCCACACCGACCCGCACTGGGAGCACCCGGCGGCCGACCCCCACCGGGCGCTGGCCCACCATCGCGCCTTCGCCTGACCCGCCACCGGGGAGCGCCCCCCCGGCCTTCGGTGTGTCCATGGGCGCTCCCCGGTGGCGCCGCCTCACCTGCCCTGGCAGCCTCTCTCCGACGGCGCCGAGGAGAGCGCACAAGGAGAGCAAAAAGGCACGGCGGGGCCAGTGCACGGCCGGCTGCCGGGCGCGGACAATCGGATCCGACAGCCAGTGACGTGCAGCCGGGCCATCGCGCTAGGTGAGGAGACGGCGATGCTGTTCGGCGTGGACGTGGCCAGCTACCAGGGCACCCCGGACTGGAAGAAGGTGCGCGGCGCGGGCATCCGCTTCGCGTTCAGCAAGGTCACCGAGGGCACCGGCTACACCAACCCCACCTGGGCGCACAACCGCGCCGGGATGCTCGCCCTGGAGGGCTTCGTGCCGGGCGCCTACCACTTCCTGCGCGCCGACTCCGATGCGGCCGCCCAGGCCCGGCACTTTCACCGCCAGGCCGGGGATCTGAGCGCTTTCGCGGTCGCGCTCGATGTCGAGCCGTCCGGCTCATCCCGCCCGACCGTCGCGCAGGCGCGCGCGTGGGTGGAGGAGTACCGGCGGCTGTCGGGCGGCCACCGCGTGATCGGCTACTTCCCCCGCTGGTACTGGGACCAGATCGGCCGGCCGGACCTGTCGTTCTTCGACACCATCTGGCAGTCCCGCTACGTCAACGGCACCGGCGGCCCCGAGGAGCTGTATGCCAAGGTCCCGCAGTCGTGGTGGGAGCCGCACGGCGGGGAGCCGATCAGCATCCTGCAGTTTTCCAGCTCGGCGACCGTGCCGGGCATCGCGGGCCGCTGTGACGCCGACGCCTTCCGCGGCTCGCTGGCCGAATTGCGCGCCCTCGCCCTGGGCGCCGCGGCACCGCCCGCCTCCGGGGCGCCCGCCTGGCCGGGCCGCTATCTGCGGCAGCCGCCGATGATGCACGGGCAGGATGTGCGCCGCTGGCAGGCCCGCATGAGGGAACGGGGCTGGCGCATCGCCGCAGACGGCTGGTACGGCCCGGCCTCCGAGCGCGTCTGCCGGGCCTTCCAGGCGGAAAAGGGCCTGGCCGTCGACGGGGTGGTGGGGCCGGTCACCTGGCGGGCCGCCTGGGAGGCGCCCATCACCTGAGTGCGGCGGCCGGGCCGGCCGCAAGCTCTTGAGGTGTTACCGGATCGAAGTCATTCTCAACTTGAGAATGACTTGGCTTCTCCCTTATCGTCGTCCTGACGACAACAAGGGAGGCGGTCATGGCGGACATCCAGCGGCGGCCACTGCTGCGGCACCTGCGCGGCACCCCCACCACCTACGTGCGGCACCTGCGGCGCGGCGAACCGGTCCACGAAGGCGTGGGAATCTCCTTTTGGTTCCACCCCCTGTCGGCGGTCATCAGCGAAGTCCCCGTGGACGACCGGGAGCTGCCGATGCTCTTCCACGCCCGCACCCGCGACTACCAGGACATCAGCGTCCAGGCCACGGTGACCTACCGGATCGCGGAACCGGCGCTGGCCGCCCGGCGGCTGGACTTCGCCATCAACCCCGACACCGGCGCCTGGCGGTCGGCCCCGCTGGACCAGCTGGCGACCACCCTCACCGAAACCGCCCAGCAGCACGCGCTCACCCTGGCCGCCCAGATGACGCTGCGGGAGGCCGTCACCTCCGGCCCGGCGGCCTTCCGCGAGACCATCGGCACGGGACTGGTCGGCGACTCCCGCCTGTCCGACATCGGCGTGACGATCGTCGGCGTGCGCGTGGTGGCCGTGCGCCCCGAGGCCGAGGTGGAACGGGCCCTGCAGACCCCCGCCCGCGAACAGGTCCAGCAAGAGGCCGACCGCGCCACCTATGAGCGGCGCGCCGCCGCGGTGGAACGCGAACGCGCCATCGCCGAAAACGAGATGCAAAACCAGATCGAGCTGGCGCTGCGCGAAGAGCAACTGGTGGCCCGGCGCGGGCAGAACGAACGCCGCCGCGCCGAGGAGGCCGCCGCCGCGGCCTGGATCGAGGCGCAGGCACAAGCCGAGCGGGACCGGCTGCGGGCCGCCACCCAGGCCGAGAACCGGCAGGTGATGGGCGCCGCCGAAGCCGAGGCCGAGGCCGCCCGCCTGGCCGTCTACCGGGACGCGGACCCGGCGGTGCTGCTGGCGCTGGCCGCCCAGGCCCTGGCCGCGCGCCTGCCGCAGATCGGCCAGCTCAACCTCACCCCCGACATGGTGACCGGGGCGCTGGCCCGCCTGAGCGCCCCCCGGGAGGAGAGGTGACGCTCGCGCCGCGCGCGGTGGTGGTGCACCGCCGCACCGAGTACGAGGAACTGCTGGCCAGGCACGGCAGCCGCGGCCAGGCGGAGTTCTTCCTGCGCTGCCGTGGCCGCGACATCGCCCCCATCGCCGCCGCGCACGCCGCCATCGGTGCGGCGCTGGCCCAGGTGACGGCGGCGATCCCGCTGTCGTGGCGGCGCGGCCTGGTGGAACGGGCCGATCTGGACCGCTTCCTGTTCGCCCCCGACGACATCGTGGTGGTCGTCGGCCAAGACGGCCTGGTCGCCAACGTCGCCAAATACCTCAGCGGCCAGCCGGTCATCGGGCTGAACCCCGACCCGGAACGCAACGTGGGCGCGCTGGTGCCCCACCCGGTCGAGGCGTGCGCCGACCTTTTGCACGCGGTGGCGGCCGGCACCGCCGCCACCGAAGAACGCACGATGGTGCGGGCGGTCACCGACGACGGCGAGGAGCTGACCGCGCTCAATGAGGTGTTCGTCGGCCATCCCAGCCACCAGTCGGCGCGCTACCGGCTCACCTGCCACGACGGCAGAACCGAGCGGCAGTCCTCCTCAGGCGTGCTGGTGGCCACCGGCACCGGCGCCGGCGGCTGGTGCCGGTCGATCTGGCTGGAACGCCACAGCCCGCTGCCCCTGCCCGGCCCCGCCGAGCCGTCGCTGGCCTGGTTCGTGCGCGAGGCGTGGCCGTCCCCGGCCACCGGCGCCTCCTGCACGCAAGGGCTGCTGGAAGACGGCCAGACCCTGACCGTGGTCTGCGAAAGCGACGGCCTGGTCGCCTTCGGCGACGGCATCGAATCCGACCGGCTGGTGCTGTCGTGGGGCCGGCGGATCGAACTCGGCCTGGCCCCCACCCGGCTGTCCCTGGTCCGCTGACGACGGCCGAAACCACCCGGCCCCCGGCGGGAGGGGAACCGGTGCTCACCGGGCGGGGCGCTGGGCGAGGCGGGGCAGGCGGGGCCGCGGCAGCAAAGGCTCCCAGGAACGGTGCCGGAGGGCGGATGCGGTGACGCCGGAGCCGTAGGCGACGTCCTCGGCGAGCCGAAGAACGGCATAGCGGAGCGGATCGACGGCGGGACGGCCGGTGACCCATTCCAGCGCGATGGGGGCCAGCATGGCCGCCGCCGCGGCGCGGGCGGTGCGGCGGCGCCCGCCGGCGGCCAGGCACGCCAGCCCCAGCGGCCACCATTCGCGGCGCAGCGCATGCCCGAGGGCGGCGGCATCGGCCAGCACCCCCTTGCCGACGATCGCCGCGCTCAGCCCCCACCGGCCGGGCAGGCCGCCCAGGCGGCGGGCCAGCAGCGCCGTGGTGGCGGCGGCGCAGGCGGCGGCGGGCACCGGGTGCCCTGCGGCCAGGCAGGCCAAGACGGCCAGGTTCCAGGCGGAGGGACGGGCGGGCACCAGCCGCCCGGGATGACGCTGGGCCAGCGCCGCCGCGGACGTGCCGTACTCATGGCGGCGGCGGGCCCACGCCGACGGGCGCAGCCGGGGGGTGTGCGCCACGCGGACCTGCGGCTGGTAACGCACATGCCAGCCCAGGTCGGCCAGCCGCCAGACGAAGTCGACATCCTCCCCCAGCCGCAGCCGCTCATCGAAGCCCACATGGCGCAGCACCCGGGTGCGCACCAGCAAGGTGGCGGTGGGCACGAAACCGAGCCTGGCGCCGGGCCGCACCAAAGCCTGGCGTGCGCCCATGTCGAGGGCGGAGCGGACGGCCTCATAGCGGGCCAGCACGCCGGGCCCGCCGCCGTCGGCCACCACGCGCGGCGCCACGGCCGCGACCTTCGGGTCGTCGAAGTACGGCATGAGGACGTCCAGCCAGCCGCGTTCCGGCCGGCAGTCGGAGTCCACGAAGGCGACGAAGGGGGTGCCGGCCAGGCGGGCGCCGGTGTTGCGGGCGGCGGCCGGGCCGCGGTTGGCCGAATGCCGCACCAGGCGGGCGCCGTGGGCGGCGGCGGCGCGGCGCAGCGGCTCCGGGTCGGGGGAGCAGTCGTCCACGACGATCACCGGCAGGCCCTCGACCGCCGCCAGGGTGCGTTCCAGGTCGGCGGCCCGCCCGTAGGCCGGGATCACCACCGTCACCGGGTGCGGGCCGGGCCGCGGCGGCGGCACCGGATGGGCCATGCCGTGGTCCACCAGCTGCCGGGCCAGCGCCCGCCCGATGGCCGAGGAGTCGGCCAGGCCGCGCGGCCCGGCCCGGCGCAGCGCCGCCAGGTGCGGCCCGGCGGCCTCGCCGAGCCGCACGACCTTCCAGGGGGCGCCGCCGGTGGCCACCCGTCCCCCCGACCACAGGGACGTGCCCTCGTCCAAGGCGACGGGCAGGTCCGCCGGCAGCGCGGCCCGGCGCCCGCTCGGTGCGGTGCCGGGACGGTGCGGTGTAGACAATGGGGCCACCTCGCTGTCGCGGTTCCCGGTCAGGACCGGCCGGGGTCGGCGAGCCGTCCCCGCTCATCGACCCGCCAGCCTTCGATGCGGCGGATGAGGGAGGCGACCATGGCGGCCACCAGGGCGCGGCCGTGCTCGGCCGAGGCACCGGCCGGGTCCCCCAGCACCCCGGAGGGGGACAGTGCGCGCACGCCGCGCGCCACCAGCTCGGGCATGATCTCCGCCAGCGGGCGGGCGTCGCCGCTGACGTGGCCGAACGGGCGGACCAGGTGCGGGGCCAGGTGCAGCATCACCGAGGTCTCGGTGTGCCCGGCGTGCGCATCCCCGCCGGGGACGCCGCAGCCGGCCCAGGCCACCTGGTGCCCTTCGGCGCGCATCCGGCCCACGGCGGCGTCCAGGGCGGGGGTGTTGCCGCCGTGGCCGTTGACGAAGACGATCCGGCCGGCCCACAGCGCCAGCGACCGCACGATCTCCACCAGCATCGCCTCCAGCGCCCGGTGCCCGATGGAGACGGTGCCGGGGAAACCGGCGTGCTCGCCGCTGGCCCCATAGGCGATCACCGGCGCCACCAGCGGCGGGCCGTCCAGCGCGGCGGCGGCGCGTTCGGCGACGGCCCGGGCGATGAGGCCGTCGGTGCCCAGCGGCAGGTGCGGCCCGTGCTGCTCGGTGGAGCCGACGGGCACCAGCACCGGGGCGCCGGCCGGCACGGCCGGCCAGACGGCCGAGTCCAGGCCGCCGGGCATGTCAGGAGGCGCCCGGGGCCAGCCGGAAGCCGGGCGGGATGACCAGGTCGTCGGGGGCCAGCTCGTGCACCGAGGAGCGGCCCAGCCCGAGCACGGCCGAGTCCAGGCCGCTGCGCAGGATGTCCAGCACGTTCTCCACCCCGGCCTGCCCGTTGGCGGCCAGCCCCCACAGGTAGGCGCGGCCGATCAGCACCGCGCGGGCGCCCAGGGCCAGCGCCTTGGCCACATCCCCGCCGCGGCGCACCCCGCCGTCCAGCAGCACCTCCACCTGGTCGCCGACCGCCTCGGCGATGGCCGGCAGCAGCCGGATGGTGGCGGGGGTGGTGTCGAGGTTGTTGCCGCCGTGGTTGGACACCGACAGGGCGGTGACGCCGATGTCGACGGCCCGTTTGGCGTCGTCGACGCGGGTGACGCCCTTGAGCATGAACGGCCCGCCCCACTCCTCGCGCAGCCACTTGACGTCGTCCCAGGTGGGCGGAGGGGTCTGCATCCACTCCCCGTAGGCGCCGAAGAAGGTGGGGGCCTGCCCGCCGGGGGGCTGCAGGTTGGGGACGGTCAGGTCCGGCAGGGTGCGGGCCTTGAGGAACCGCCACAGCCAGCCGGGGCGGCTGAGCGCCACCGGCGCCAGCTTCACCATGGTCTTGACGTCGAGTTTTTCGGGGATGGTGGGGCTGCCCCAGTCCCGCCCCATGGAAAAGGACCAGTCGAGGGTGACGATCAGCCCTTTGGCGCCGGCGTTGCGGGCGCGTTCCATGCGCTGCAGGATCGCGTCGCGGTCGCCGCTCCAGTACATCTGGAAGAAGACGTTGGGGTTGGCCTCGACGACCTGCTCGATGGGTTTGCTGGCGAACGAGCTGAGCCCCATGATGACGCCCCGGTTGGCCGCCGCCCGCGCCACGGCCACCTCCCCGTCGGGGTGGACGGCCTGCACGCCGGTGGGGGAGATCACCACGGGCATGGAGGTCGGCACGCCCATCACCGTGGTCGACAGGTCCCGCTGGGCGTGGTGGCCGACGACGCGGGGGGCGAACCCCAGCTCCCCGAAGGCGTCGGTGTTGTCCTGGACGGTCCGGCCGCGTTCAGAGCCGGCCAGCAAAGCGCCATAGACCATGTACGGCAGGCGTTTTTTGGCTCTGCGCTGGGCTTCGGCGACGGTCTCGAACCAGGGGTTTTTCAAGGGCATGGGGTGTCTCCTCGCCGAGGGCGGCGGGCGGCCGCACGCGGGCCGCCCGCCGCCCGGGGTGGATGGTGGGGTCAGGGAAGCCGCAGCCCTGCCAGCGGGTTCTCATCGCACGCGCTGACCGGCGGCCGGTCGGGGCGGCGGCGGGTGAGCTTGACCGGGACCGGCCCGCGGCGGGAGTGGTCCACCGAGGGCCGGGGGATGCCGGAGCGGTCCCCGGGACGCCGGGCGAGCAGTTTCTCCCCGTGTCCGTGGACGCATTCGGGGTCGGGGCCGTCCAGCGGCAGCCCGGTGAAGAACTTGGCGGCCATGCAGCCGCCCTTGCAGGCGTCGTAGCAGGAGCAGGAGGCGCAGGCCCCGCCGTGCTGCGGCTTGCGCAGCCGGGCGAACAGCGGCGATTCCCGCCACACCTTGGCAAAGCCCCCCGGCTGGCGCACGTTGCCGGCCAGGAACTCCTCGTGGATGGCGAACGGGCAGGCGTAGACGTCGCCGACCGGGTCGATCAGGCACACCACCCGCCCGGCGCCGCACAGGTTGAGCCCGGGAAGGGCCTGCCCGTAGGCCGACAGGTGGAAGAAGGAGTCCCCGGTCAGCACCTCCTCGCCGTGGGCGAGTAGCCATTCGTACAGCTGCCGCTGCTGGTCGGGGGTGGGGTGCAGTTCGTCCCACACGTCGGCGCCGCGGCCGGAGGGGCGCAGCCGGGTCAGCCGCAGCTGGGCGCCGTAGGTGTCGGCGATCTGCTTGAAGGCGTCGATCTGCGGGATGTTGTGCCGGGTGCACACCACCGACAGTTTGAAGTTGCGCATCCCGGCGTCGGCGAGGTTGCGCATGGCACGCATGGCCATCTCATACGAGCCGGGTCCGCGCAGCGCGTCGTTGACCTCGGCGGTGGCGCCGTCCAGGGAGATCTGCACATCGACGTAGTCGTTGGCGGCCAGGCGCCGGGCCACCTGGGGGGTGATGCGCACTCCGTTGGTGGAGAACTTCACGCCCACGTGGTGGGCGGTGGCGTAGTCCACCAGTTCCCAAAAGTCGGAGCGGACGGTGGGTTCCCCGCCGCCGATGTTGACGTAGAAGACCTGCAGGGCCTCCAGCTCGTCGATGACGGCCTTGCATTCTGCGGTGCTCAGCTCGCGCGGGTCGCGCCGGCCGGAGCTGGACAGGCAGTGCGCGCAGGCCAGGTTGCAGGCGTAGGTCAGCTCCCAGGTCAGGCAGATCGGCGCGTCGAGGCCGTATTGGAACAGGTCGACCAGGCGCGTTGCGGTCGCCGGCGCCGCCCGCTGCTGCGGCGGGGTGATGGTCATGGGGTCCTCTCCACGAGCATGGACGAGTCGGCCAGCGCGCCGAGCGCGGCGCGGTAGGCGGGCAGGTCGCCGGCGTCCACCCCGGCCGCCGTGCAGGCGGCCCGGGCGGTGGGCGCCTGTGCCAGGGCCTGCAGGACCGCAAGCAGCCGCCGGTCTTTCAGGAACGACAGTTTGCGGGTCCCGAAGTGGTACAGCAGCGCCCCGAAGGGTTCGGGCCGCACCGAGACCTGCGGGTGCAGGTCCCAGGCGCGGTCCAGGTCGATGGCGGGCATCCGGGTCAGTAGACGCCGCACATGCCGTCGATGGAGACCTCTTCGATCAGCGATTCGACGGCGGCCTCCTCGGTCAGGGCGGTCTGCTCCTCGGCGGCGCCGTCGGTGGTGTGCAGGTTGTCCATGGTCGTCTCCTGGTGACGTCGGGGACCACAGGGAAGCGTGGCCTGGGACACGTCCAGGCCGCAGAGGCGATACTAAAGACATCGAGTGCCAAAAGAAAGATGCATCGAGTGTCAAAAGTGGCTTCCTCCCGTGGCCGCCCGGTGAGCCGCCCCGACGTCCTGGTGGTCGGAGCCGGCGGCAGCGGAGCCGCCCTGGCGGCCCGGCTCAGCGAAGACCCCTCCCGCACGGTGCTGCTGCTGGAGGCCGGACCGGCCCCGCTCACCGGCTTTCCCGACGAACTGCTGGACGCCCGGCGGGTGCCCGGCGCGCAACCGGCGCACCCGGCCGTCCGCCGCTACCCGGCCCGCCTGGCGCCCGGCCTGCCCTATGCCGCCCCCCGCGGCCGCATCCTCGGCGGCTCCACCACCGTCAACGGCGGCTACTTCATCCGGGCCCGGCGCGCCGACTTCACCCGCTGGGCGGCACGGGCCGGCGATGACCGCTGGAGCCATGAGCGGGTGCTGCCGCTGTGGCGCGCCCTGGAAAACGACCTGGACTACGGCGCCACCCCCCTGCACGGCGACCGCGGCCCCATCCCGGTGCACCGCACCCGGCTGGACCACCCGGCCGCCGCCGCGTTCCGGGCCGCCGCCGGTGAACTGGGCCACCCCGAGGAGACGGACAAGAACGCCTGCCTGCCCCCCGGCTTCGGCCCGGTGCCCTGCAACGTCCGCGGCGGACGGCGCATCAACACCGCCCTGGCCTGCCTGCTGGGCGCCCTGCACCGGCCCAACCTCACCGTCCGCGGCGACAGCCCGGTGCACTCGGTGGCCGTCCGCCGCGGCCGCGCCATCGGGGTGATCACCGCAGACGGCCTGATCGAGGCCGGGCAGGTCGTGCTGTGCGCCGGCTCCTTCGGCTCACCCCACCTGCTGCACCTGTCGGGCATCGGACCGGCGGCCGAGCTGGAGCGGGCCGGCATCCCCGTGGTCTGCGACCTGCCGGCCGTCGGCGGCACGCTCAGCGACCACCCCCAGGTGACGGTCCAGTGGCATCCCCGCCGCCACCTGGGCGCCCCCCGCGGCTCGTGGCTCGGCGGCGTCCTGCACCTGCCCTCCGGCGACGCCGGAACCGAAGGCGATGTGGAAATCCTGCAATCCCTGGTCCCGCTCCCCGCCCTGACCAGCGGGAGACCGGCGCCCCCCGATGCGCCCCTGGCCTTTTTGGTCGCGGTCAACACCCCCCGCGCCACCGGACGGCTGCGCACCGTCTCCCCCGACCCCGCCACACCTCCCCGCATCGACTACGGCTACCTGCGCACCGGCGAGGACCGGCGCCGGCTGCGCCAGGCGGTGCGGGCGAGCGCCGCCGTGCTGGCCACCGACGCCTTCGGCCGGGTGTGCGCCGGCCCGGTGGACCTGGATACGGCGACTTTGGCGGACGACCGCCTGCTGGATGCGTGGATCCGCACCCGCCTGGGCACCGCCCAGCACGCCTGCGGCACCGTGCCCATGGGCCCGGCCGGCGACCCGTCCGCCGCCGTCGACTCCTGCGGCCGGGTCATCGGGGTGCACGGGCTGCGCGTCGCCGACACCTCGATCCTGCCGACCGCGCCGCTGCGCGGCCCCGCCGCCACGGCCGTGCTGATCGGTGAGCTCATCGCGGGCGCCATCGACGAGCAGCCCGCCTAGCCGCCGGGGGCCTGCAGCGCCGCCGACAGCCCGGCGCTCACCCGCCGGATCGCCTTGTCCAGCAGCTCGGCCAGCTCGGCGTCCCCGTCCCCCGACAGCCAGTGCTCATAGGCGGCCACCGCGGCCGCCAGCAGCACGTGACCGGCCAGGCGGGGCGTCATCGCCGACGGCGGCAGCCCGGTGCGGGAGGCCACGAACTCGGCGATCACCGCCCGCCAGGAGGCGTACCGCAACGTCGCATCGGCCTGCAGCGTCGGCACCTTCAAGATGAGCTCCATGCGCTGCCGGTGCCAGGGCACATCCCGCGGGTCGAACCGGTTGAACTCCACCACGGCCCGGCGCAGCACCTCCATCGTCGGCAGCGTCGGGTCGGCCTCCTCCAGCAGCCGGCGCAGCTTCAGCAGGTGCCCTTCGAAATCCCCCCACACCAGGTCGTTTTTGGAGGCGCAGTACCGAAAGAACGTCCGCCGCCCGATGCCGGCCGCCGCCGCGATGTCATCGACCGTGGTCTCCTCGAACCCCTTGCGGGCGAACAGCTCAAAGGCCCGTGCCTCCAGCGTGGCCCGCGAGGTCACCCGGGGCCTGCCCATCACCGTCTGGGCGGTCGTTCCGTTGTTGGACGTCACACCCATGAGGCTGCCACGCCGCGGCGGTTGCCTGCGGGCAAACGGCCCAGATCAACTGGCGTGAACCGGGCCTGCTCACCGGGACGGGAGCGCGGACGGTCTTCACGGCCGTGACGCCGCGGGCCGCACGCCGCCCCCGGCGGCGCCGCCTCCCGCATGCGACCTGCGGGAACGGTGCACCGGACGAGTCTCTTGGGCGGCATGCCCGCTCACGGCGCGTTCAGGCCGCCGCGGTGCGGGCCGGGCCGGCTTCCGAAGAGCCGGCCGGCCCGGCCACGGCGTGTCCCCGTCCCTAAGCACGCCGGTCCGGCGCGGCCCGCGGGCCGCGCCGGACCGGGGCATGCGGGCCGTCAGGCCGCGCAGAGCGTGGGCTTGCCGATGAGGCGGTAGACGCAGTCGGCGTACTCCAGCAGCCGCAGCACCGCCTCACGGTTGCGGGAGGTCTCCCGTGCGATGACCTCAACCGGCGGGTAGAAGCCCGGGCCGGCGGAACGCGGGTACATCTCGAAGGTGTAGCTGAAGATCTTGTAGTTGCCCCACAGCCAGTCGTTGATCGACCCGTCGGTGATGTACAGGTCGCTGGCCTGCTGGGGGGTGTAGCCGTTGGTGGCGGCCATGCTCTGGCCGAGGGCGGCCAGCGCGTTGCGGTCGTCTTGGGTCAGGCCGGGCGCGGTGTCGGCGTAGGTGTACCCGTACGGCCACAGGATCAGTTCGCTGTAGGTGTGGAAGTCGATGGCCGCTTTGATCTGCTGGCGTCCGCCGATCACCCGGCTGCGCACGAAGTCGGCCACCGCGCGCACCTCGGGGGCGGACTCGGCCGACGGGCCGCGGTAGGTGGCGCTGGAGGGGCCGGCGGAGGACCCGCCGCAGCAGCCCCACCGGTAGGCCCAGTTGCGGTTGAGGTCCGTGCCCACGGCGCTGGAGCCGGGGGTGGGCTGGCGGTTCTTGCGCCAGGACCGGTAGGAGCCGGTGGCGATGTCGTATTCGCCGCCGTCGGGGTTGAGGTCCGGCAGGATCCAGATCTCCCGGCTGTTGACCAGGCCGGTGATGCGCGGGTCGCCGCCGTAGCCCTCGGTCAGTTCCTTGAGCAGGTAGACCGCCATCTCCACGGTCAGGTGCTCGCGGGCGTGCTGGTGGTGGGTGAACAAGACCTCCGGTTCGGCCTCGTCCACGCCGGCGTTGTCGCTGATCTTGACGGCCATGATGGCGCGGCCCTGGTAGGACCGGCCGATCACGTACTTGCGGACGATGGCCGGGTGGTCGGCGGCCACCTGGTCCACCAGCGCGGTCAGCTCGGCGAAGTTGTGGTAGCCGGAGTCGGCGGGCGGGAAGTCCAGGGCGGTGACCCGGTCGGGGGCCGTCTCCTGGGGCAGGCGGGTGACGGTGAAGCCGAGCCGCCGCACCTTCGCCGCCTCCCGTTCGGTGGCGGTGATGACCAGGTGCCGTCCGTGCACCTCGTCGATCGCCGCGCCGGTGCGGGCGATCCGGGTGCGGTCGGCGGCGTTCCGCACCCCGGTGACGTCGTAGGCGCGGGTGTCGTGGGGTGCGACCGTTCGGGCCGAGGCGCCGGTGGCGGCGAACGTGCTCAGCAGCAGGACGCACAGGCCGAGCAGGGCGGGCAGGGGTCTCCTTCGCAAGGCGGCCTCCAACGGCGGGGGTGACCGTGGGACGGCGCCAGCGTAAATTCGATCAGTTGAGATGGAAAGCAATAAGAGTTAAGCAAATAGCAAGTTCCGGACGCGCCCGTAGGTCGGTTCGTAATGCCCGCTTCGATCTCCGGGGTGTTTGCGCGGGCCGTTGTTCATCCCACGGCCTCGGCCTGTCTTTTTCCACGGCGCCGCGAGGGAGGGCACGCCGTGACCGCGGCCGCAGGGGTTTTTCAGCGAACCGCGGTCTGGTGGGCGTAGACGATGACGTTGTCTCGGTAACCGCGCCGGGCCCGGTCGAAACGGCCACCGCAGGTGATCAGTCTCAGCCCGGCGTGGTCGAGGGGACCGTAGACCCGCTCGGTCGGGAAACGCTCCTTGGGGACCCGTTCGATCGATTCGACGGTGAATACGGCCACCCGGCCGTCGGCCCGGTCGACCTCGATGCGGTCGTGGGGCCGCAGCCGGCCCAGGTCGTAGAAGACCGCAGGCCCGCGCGGGGAGTCCACATGGCCCACGATCACGGCGGGGCCGCGTTCCCCGGGGGCGGGCCCGCCCCGGTACCAGCCGGCCAGGTCGGGCCGGCCGGCCGGGGGGACCTGGAGCGAGGCGTCGGGATTCAGCCCCAGGTGAGCCAGTGGGGCCTGCACCCCGATGGCCGGGATGCGCACCCGCAGGGGAGCGGAGCGGGGCAGGAGGGGGCCGCTGTGGTCGGCTGCGCGGGCGGCGGCCGCCCACGCCGGCGGCTGCGGCGGCCCGGCCGGTCCGCCCACTGCCAGGGCGATCATCACCAGGCCGAGCAGTGCCGCCATGAGGACCGGGGCGCCTTGCAGCCCCCGCCGGATGGGCGTGCTTTCATGCCGTGACGTCATCGCGGCGTCGGCTCCTTGCGACGGCGGCGCCCGCCAGCAGGACGCCTCCGGCACCCAGCAGGACCACGTTGACGCCGCCCGCACCGCCGCCGAAGCCGGCGTCGGCCGCGCCGTGCGGGGTGGGGCGGGGAGAGGGGGCCGTGCCGGGCAGCACCACGATCTGGCCGACGGCGTTGACGTCGCCGCAGTGCGCCAGGATCTGGTAGGTGCCCGGCGGGGTGTGCGCGCCGATGGTGGCCAGGCCGGCGCGGCCCTCGACCTCCTCGGCCCCGTCCAGCGCGGCGCTGCCGGCGAAGGCGTCGGAGGTGGCGAAGCCGTCGGTTTCGCACTCGGGAACCTGCAGGGTGACGTTCTGGCCGGGCCGGGCCTTGCCGGGCTTGACGAGCACGGACGTGGTGGCCGTGGCGGGAGCGGCGACACCGGCCGCCAGCCCGGCCGTCAGGGCACCGGCGGTGAGAGCGAGCATGGTCGTTTTCCTGGCTCGCATGATTCCTCCCAAGGCGGCACGGCGGCTCGGTTTCTTCCTCCCGGGCTTTTAACGCCGTGTCTTTTGCTTCAATGTGATGGAGAATGCGCCGGGTTGGTTCGGAAAGGCCGGTGCGCCGGTGCGAGGAAGGCGGGATTTTCTCAATGCGCCGCTTCTGCCGGTTCGGGGCGCGTCACGCTCCCGGCCGCCGCCTAGGCTCCCTGCGTCCTGCACCGGGAACCGGGGCCGGAGGAGAGCCGTGTCGATCGGGGAGCGGCCGGGCTGTCCGTTCCGCGCCCGGATGCGCAGGCGGCGGGGAAAGGGAGCGGCCTGCTCTTTAGTCCGCCGGGCCTGTCGCAGCGGTGAAGCCGCCGACACATGGGGGGTGGCGTGCGGATACCGGGCGGGCGTACCGGGGCCTGAAGCGGGCGAACTTCAGCACCCGCCCCAACTTACTGATCTACGCTGTAAAGGTGCGCGGTTGGGTCACTACCCAGCCACCCCACCAACAGCAAACCCCAAAACCACCACAACAACCACACCAAAACACACCAACCACCTCCGAGCCGACCACCGATCAGCCGGCGAACTCGGCCCACAGCAGCGGCCAGAGCCGCTTCACCGTTCACCCGCCCCACCGCAGGCGGAGCCTTGCCTCACCGGCGCGGCATCCGCCTAAGACCCGGCCGCGATGACCGTGCGGACCGCACCGAAGGCCTGGGCGTACATCTCCGCCGGCGAGCAGGCGGCGCCTTGACGCACCCACTGCTCGGTGGCCAGACGCACCGCGCACAAGACGATCCCGGCGACCAGGCGCGGCCCCAGGAGACGCACCGAGTCGGCGACCTGACCTGCGGCCTCGCCGGCGGCCTTCGCGCAGCGCGGCTCCAGGGCCCGGGCCAGCGCCTCCTCCCAGGCGATGTACTCGGCGTCGGAGTGGGCCCGCACGGCCGGGTTCTCGGCGCGGATGCGCATCTCCAGCCGGGCCATCTGGCGGTGGTCGCGCCAGTCGGCGGTGATGTCGAGGAAGGCGTTGCACAGTGCGGTGAAGGCGTCTTCTGCGGCCGGGCGCGCCTGCAGGGCGGCCAGCACGGCTTTCAGGCGGCCGTGGTGCAGGCCGGCGATGAGGCAGCTTTCCTTGGAGTCGAAGTAGCGGAAGAACGTCGAGCGGCTGATGCCGGCGCGTTCGCAGATGTCGTCCACGCGCACGGCGCGTATGCCGCGTTCGGAGACGAGCTTGACCGCGGCCTTGGCCGCCGCCAGGTAGGTGTGCTGCTTCTTGCGCTCCCGCAGGGAGTCTCCTCCGGCGTCGATCGCATCCATATCTTGACACTATGTCGCAATTGGGACAGTGTCTCAGAACGTGGCGGCATCCGGGACGATCAGGGGGGGAAGACTGTGGACGCTGAGAAGCTGCGGTCCTTGTTCGACTTGACCGGCCGGGTCGCGATCATCACCGGTGGCACCCGGGGCATCGGACGGGCGATCGCCGAGGGGTTCGTCGCCGCCGGCGCGAGCGTGGTCGTGGCCAGCCGCAAGGCCGAGGCCTGCGCCGAGACCGAGGCGCACCTGAAGGCCATGGGGGGTGCGGCCTTGGGAGTGCCCACGCACATGGGTGACCTGGATGCGCTGGATGCGCTGGTGAGCCGTACCGTCGACACCTTCGGCGGGATCGACATCCTGGTCAACAACGCGGCCAACCCGCTGGCGCTGCCGCTGGGCTCCTTCACTCCCGAGGCGTTCGCCAAGTCCCAGGACGTCAACGTCCGCGGCCCGGTCTTTTTGGTGCAGCGGGCGCTGGAGCACCTGACCGCGAGCCCGCATGCCGCGATCATCAACGTGGTCTCGGCGGGGGCGTTCATGTTCTCCCCGAACGTGTCGATGTATGCGGCGGCCAAGGCCGCCATGGTGTCCTACACCCGTTCCATGGCCGCTGAGTTCGCCCCGCGGGGCATCCGGGTCAACGCGCTGGCCCCCGGGACCGTCGACACCACCATGGTCCGCAAGAACCCGCCGGAGTTTCAGCGGCTGATGGAGCAGGCCTCGCTGCAAAAGCGCATGGCGCACCCTGATGAGATGGTCGGCCCGGCGCTGTTTTTGGCCTCCGATGCCGCCAGTTTCGTCACCGGGCAGGTCCTGCTGGCCGATGGCGGCCTGGTCCCTCATTGATCGGCGGCCCTCGGCGATGCCCGGGCCGGCGCCGGCCGTCTGGGCGGAAAAGAGCACGGACCTGAAGTGTTGACGAAGGAACGCCCATGCTGACCGACAGCGACGCCTACCTGCGCGACACCCCCGCTTCGGGGAAGACGGTGCGGATGGAGCGGCCCGCCCCCGGTGTGCGGCTGCTGACCTTGGACCGCCCGCACCGGCTCAACGCGATGTCCGGCGAGCTGATCAAAGACCTGCACGCCGCGCTCGATGAGGTCGCCGTGGACGACGAATGCCGGGTCCTCATCATCACCGGCGCCGGTCGTGCTTTTTGCGCCGGGCTGGACCTGCACGATCCGCCCGTCCGCGAGGCCACTGCTCCCGCCTCCCCGCAGCAGGAGGCCCGGCGGCGCAGCCCGCAGGCGGGCCTGCACGTCCAGCAGGCCATCGCCGCGCTCGTGCCCAAGCTGCGCAATCTGCGTCAGCCGGTCATCGCCGCCGTCAACGGCCCGGCCGCCGGCGGTGGTTTCGCCTTGGCGCTGGCTTGTGATGTCCGCATCGCCGCCGCCTCGGCCAAGTTCAACGCCGCTTTCGTGCGCATCGGGCTTTCCGGCTGCGACATCGGCGTCAGCTGGCTGCTGCCGCGGCTGATCGGCGCCGGCCGCTCCCATGAGCTGCTGCTGACCGGGCGGTTCGTGGAGGCTGAGGAGGCCGAGCGCATCGGTTTGGTCAACCGGGTCGTCGATGACGGCCAGGTGGTGCGGGCGGCGTTGGAGACCGCCGAGCTGATCTGCGCCAACAGCCCGATGGGGGTGTGGATGACCAAGGAGGTGGCCTGGAGCCAGCTGGAGGTCGCCAGTTTGCAGGCCGGTATCGACCTGGAGAACCGCACCCAGGTGCTGATCTCCTACACCCGCGACCACACCGAGCAGATCACCTCTTTCCTGGAGCGGCGCACCCCCCGCTACACCGATTCTTGACCTGGGCGTGCGCTTTGCCCAAGCCGTGCCCTGCCCAGGGGGCGCGGGTGACTTTAGGGGGGAATCTGCTGGGCAAGAGTGTGTTATGACGGAAATTACAGACTTCACCCCCCTTGCGTTTCTGCGGCGGGAGCGGCCATGAGCCGGCCCCGTATCGCGGTGCCGGCCGATGGCCGCCCGCCCGGCCGCCACGCCCAATGGGTGTGGCTGGACCTGCGGACACAGCAGACCCTGGAGGAGGCCCTGCGGGCACTGCGCAACGGCCGCTCCCCGCCGCCTCCGCTCCTTGCCGAGGACGCCGACGGCTATGTGTGCCCGGCCGGCATGGATGTGCGCAGCCTGCCGGTCTGTGTCGCGGGCGTGTGGCATCTGGCGCCGGTGATCGATGAGGCGCACCTGCAGGACCCGCTGGCGGGCATGGACTTCGCCGAACGGGCCTTCGCCCACGCCCGGCTGCGTGAGCTGCTGGGACGCCCCGACTGGCGCACCGGCGAACTGGTGGCCTTCCACGCCGGCCACAAGATGCAGCTGCTGGCCCACGACCCGCTCCGCTACCGGCAGGCCGGCCGTGTCGTGGCGCAGGCGAGCCGACGGCCACGCCAAGAGACCACCGCCGCCTACACCCGCCTGTTCCAGGAGGCGCTGGCGGTCCGGGCCGACGTCGGCAGGCATGTCAATGCGCTGCAACACTGCCTGGGGATGCTCACCACCGACGTCCACCGGCGGCGGGTGCTGGCCGCGGCCATCGACTCCTACCGGGTGGGGCTGGTGCCTTTCGACGTGCCCGCCACGCTGATCCGCCACCAGGCGGAACGCGACGGGGATGAGTACATCGGGACGCAGACCTACCTGGCCCCCTACCCGGAGGATCTGTGGTGGCTGGGCTGGTGAGCCGCGGCGTGGTTCAGCGGAACGCCTCAGCGGGGGTCCACAGCCCTCGGGCCATCAGCACCTCCCGCAAGGTGATCAGGTCGTCGGTCATGATGCCGTCGACGCCCAGATCCAGCAGCCGTTCCATCTCCTCGCGGCGGTTGACGGTCCAGGCGTGCACCTTCAACCCCAGCCGGTGGGCCTGCTCGATGAAAGAGGCGGTGACAAAAGGCAACGGCCCCAGCCCGTAGGGGACCTGGGCGCAGGCGACCCCGGTGGCGGCCAGGCGGACGAGTTTGGCGGCCGGCCCCCCGGCCGAGCGGGCCCGCAGCGCCATCACCCCCCGCGGCCCCAACGCGGTGCACACCTTCTGGTCGGTGTACAGCGGCAGCCGCGCCCGCAGCGCCGCCAGGCGCCGGGAGGAGAAAGAGGTGATGCACACCCGGTGCCAGGCGCGGGTGCGGTGCAGCACGCGGGCCAGGGGGTCGATGGCGGGGGCGTCTTTGATGTCGATGTTGACCCGCACGTGCGGCCAGCTGCCCAGGATGTCCTCCAGCAGCGGGATGGGTTCGACTCCGGCGATGCGGGCGCGGGAGACCTGGGCGTAGGTCATGCGGGCGATGGCGCCGCGCCGGTCGGTGACCCGGTCCAAGGTCCGGTCGTGAAAGGCCACCAGGACACCGTCGGCGGTGGCGTGCACGTCGGTCTCCAGGTAGCGGTAGCCCAGGTCGACGGCGTACTGGAAGGCGGGCATGGAGTTTTCCAGGCCGTGGCGGGCGCCGCCGCGGTGGGCGAACGGGATCGGCCCGGGATGGTCGAGGAAGGTGTAGCCGGCCTGCATCTCAGCGAGTATGGCCTGCCGTGCGGCCGTGGCGCAGCCGGGCACGCCCGTCTTAGGGGAGGTCTTCGCCGAGGGCGGCCCATTCCCGGCGGCGGGCCTCGGCCAGGGCGATGGCCGTGGCGACGGCGACGTTGAGGGAGCCGACCCGGCCGATTTGGGGGATGTAGGCGACGGCGTCGGCGGCCTCCAGCAGGGCGGGGGAGCAGCCGTGGTCTTCACCGCCGACGGCCAGGCACACATCGCCCTCCAACGGCGCCCGGTGCAGCGGGATCGCCCCGCCGGCCAGCTCCAGTGCGATGACGCGCAGCCCTTGGTCGTGGGCTTCCCGGACGGCCTGCTGGGGGGTGCCGGCCTGGGACCAGGGCACGAGCCGTTCGGTGCCCAGGGCGGTTTTCCCGGCGTTGCGGTGGGTGGGGGGTGTGGTGTTGCCGGCCAGCCACAGGTGTTCGACTCCGAAGACCGCGCAGGTGCGCACGATGGAACCGACGTTGAACGGCTGGGTGACCGACTCGACGATCAGTCCCAGGCGGCCGTGGGTGCGGCGCCGCCAGGCGCGGTTGAGGCGTTTGACGTCGGTGGGACGCAGCTGCCGGCGTTGTTCAGTGCGGGTCATGGTCTCTCCTGGCGGGACGGCGCGGCCGGCGCATCGGGGTGGGCGGTGACGGCCAGGACGCGGTAGGCCGAGCGGGAGGCGATGCGTTCGGTGGGCCAGCCCTGCTGCTGCAGCCAGCGGTGCAGGCTGTCAGAACCCAGGTGTTTGTGCACGACCAGGTAGGCGGTGGCGCCGGGGAGCAGCCGCGCCAGCCAGGTGGTCAGCAGCTCGTGCAAGGCGGCCTTGCCGATGCGGATGGGCGGGTTGGACCACAATGCGGCGAACCGCATCGCCGGGTCGATCTGCTCGGGCCGGTGAAAACTGGCGTTGCCGATCCCGGCGGTGCGGGCGTTGAGACGCGCCAGCTGCAGCGCCCGCTCGTTGACGTCCACGCCGTACACCCTCGCCCGGGGGGAGCGCAGCGCCATGGCCAAGGCGATGGGCCCGTACCCGCAGCCCACATCGAGCAGGTCGCCTTCGGCGGGGGGTGCGGGCACGGTCTCCAGCAGGATGCGGGTGCCCGGGTCGATGCGGTCGGGGGAGAACACGCCACGGTCGGTGGTCAGCCGCAGGTGCACATCCGGCAGGACGAGGTGAACGGTGCGGCGGCGCCCGGCGGCCTCCGGCCGTTCGGTGAAGTAGTGTTCCCCCACGGGGGGTGACGCTATCAGCGTTCCGGCCCGCGATGCGCCACCGTCGATCATGAAGGACGCCGGCGCCCTGCCCCTGGGCCGGGCGGGCTCCTGCGGTTTTTACGGCAGGCGGGAAAACCACGCCAAGGACGCCCCCGCGGCGGCCAGGGCCAGCAGCAACGCGATCCCCGTGAAACGGGCGGCCACGTCCTGGTGCTCGATCCGCCACCCCAGCGAGGTGCCGATGTTGGCATACACCTGCGACAGCTGATCGTTGTCGGCCGCCTCATAGGCCTTGCCGTTGGTGCCCTGCGCCAGCCCCGCCAAGGTGACCTTGTTGACCTCCACCGGAGTGGTCTCCCCGTCGATCTCCACCGTCCCATACGGGGTGCCGAACGCGATGGTCGACACCGGGACGTCGGCGGCGCGCGCGGCGTCGATGGCCTCGGGAACCGACCGGCCGGTGGTGTTGTCCCCATCCGACAGCAGCACGATGTGAGCCGGCGGGGGATCTTGGCCGGCCTGGGCGTCAAAGGACCGGATGGCCTGCAGGCTGGTGAAGACCGCCTCCCCGATGGCGGTGCGCTTGGCCAGGGTGAGGGTGTCGATGCTGGAGATGGCCGCGGCCCTGTCCCCGCTGGGGGTGGCCACGACGTTGGCGCTGCCGGCGAAGGCGACCACCCCGACGTTGAAGCGGGCCGGCAGGTCTTGGATGAACTTCTTGGCGGCGGCCTTGGCGGCCTCGAACCGGTTGGGCGCCACGTCCTTGGCCATCATCGACAGCGACACATCGATGGCGACCATCACCGTGGCGCGTTCCCGCGGCACCTTCACCGGCGTGGCCGGACGCGCAAAGGCCAGGCACATCACCGTCACCATGGCCAAGAACAACCCGGCCGCCACATGCCGCCGCCACCCCGGGCGGCGGGGCGCGACCTGGTGCAGCAGCGCCGCATTGGTGAAGCGGACCACATAACGGCGCCGCCGCCGCTGCACCAGCACATACACCGCCACCAGCAGCGGAACGACCGCCAAAACCCACAGCCGGCCAGGAGACAGAAAAGTCATGGGCGTGCCCCCCTGAGGGTGCGGTGGCCGCGTCCGGCGACGCGGCGCTGCCGCAGGGCGAAACGAGCGATGTCGGTGATCCAGTCACGGTCGGTGCGCAACTGCAGGTGCCCGGCGCCGGCCCGGCGCAGCGCCGCCGCCACGGCCCGGCGGTGCGCGGCCGCGGCGCGGGCGTAGGCGTCGGTGACCTTGCGGTTGAGGGAGACCTCATAGGTCGCGCCGGTTTCCGGGTCGGCCACGTTCACCATCCCCACCTCCGGCAGGCTCAGCTCACGAGGATCGATGATCTCCACGGCCAGCACCTGGTGACGGGCGGCCAGGCGCCGCAAGGGCCGCTCCCAGTCCGGCCGGCCCTGCGGGTCGGCCGGCTGATCGAGGAAGTCGGTGATGATGACGCGCAGCCCCCGGCGGGTCTGGGAACGCGCCAGGGCGGCGATGCCCTCGGCCAGCGACGGCCGCCCTGAGGCCTGCTGGGGCGGGGCGGTGAGGATGTCAGCGAGCAGGGCGTAGATGGCGGCCTTGCCGGTGCGGGCCGGCCAGCGCCGCAACCCGTCCCCGCGCATCAGGTAGGCGCCGGTGCGGTCCCCCAGCCGGGAGGTCAAAAACCCCACGGCGGCCAGCGCGGCCACCGCCAGATCCCGTTTGGGCAGGGCGGCCGTGCCGTAGTCCATGCTGGCGGTCACATCCACCAGCGCCCACGTCTCCAGCTCATGGTCGGCGATGAGGTCACGCACATGCGGGGCGGTGGTGCGGGCGGTCACCGCCCAGTCCATGTGCCGCACATCGTCTTCGCCGGGCTGATACAGCCGGGCCTCGGCCAGCTCGGTGCCCGGCCCGGGCAGCAACCCCACATGCTCGCCGTGCAGCAGCCCGTCCAGCCGCCGCGTGACCGCAAGCTCCAGCCGCCGCAGCGTCCGCTCCGGCGCCAGGCGGGCCAGGGCGCCGCGTGAGGTGCGTGACGTGTGCATGACGGCTGGGCGTCACGCCGGGACGGTGTGGTCGTGGTTCCACACCACCCGGGGCGGGGGGACGGCGGCCAGGATCTGATCGATGACCTCGCCGGGATCCACTCCGTCGGCCAGCGCATCGAAGGTCAGCACGATCCGGTGGGCCATCACATCGGGGGCGACGGCGCGCACGTCATCGGGCAGCACGAAGTCACGGCCGTGCAGCAACGCCAGGGCCCGCGCGGCGGCCACCAGCCCCAGCGTGGCCCGCGGGCTGGCCCCGATGTCGATGACCTGCCGCAGATCCGGCAGGTGGTAGTGGGCCGGTTCCCGGGTGGCCATGACCAGACGCACGATGTAGTCGGCGACCAGCTCATGCACCGACACCTGCGCGGCGGTCTGCTGCAGGGCGATCAGCCGTTGCGGGTCCAGGACCTGCTCGGCCTGCGGCGGCTCCACGCTCATGCGCTGCAGGATCTGCATCTCCTCGTGCGCCGCCGGATACGAGACGTTGACCTTCATCAAGAACCGGTCCCGCTGCGCCTCCGGCAGCGGATAGACCCCTTCGGACTCGATCGGGTTCTGCGTGGCGATCACCAAAAACGGCTTGGGCAGCGGAAAGGTCCGCCCGGCCAGCGACACCTGCCGCTCGGCCATGACCTCCAGCAGCGCCGACTGCACCTTGGCCGGGGCCCGGTTGATCTCATCGGCCAGCACGAAATTGACAAAGACCGGGCCCAGCTCCACATCGAACTGCTCGGTGGAGGGGTGGTAGATGCGGGTGCCGACGATGTCGGAGGGCACCAGGTCGGGAGTGAACTGCAGGCGGGCGAACGTCCCTCCCACCACCTGGGCCAGCGTGCCCACCGCCAGTGTCTTGGCGACACCGGGAACCCCCTCCAGCAGGCAGTGGCCCTTGGCCAGCAACGCCACCACCATGCGTTCGACCATGTGCTCTTGACCGACGATCACCTTCTTGATCTCAGCGACGGTGCGTTGCAGCAGCGCTGCTGCCTGGTCGATGTCATGAGCGGCCACGGTCATAGGGCTTGGACCTCAAAGTGCGTCGTCGTCGGGCCGGTGCGCCCGGCCGGCTTCCTTGGTCGACTGTATGTGATCTCTTCTACCCGCTGCGCGCCGCACGACGGAGGAAACCGTCACGGGTGCTTTAGTGTGACGGGTATGTCAAGGCCGCTGCCGTCCGATGATCCAGCGCAGCTGGGGCCGTTCCGCCTGTCGGCGCGGCTGCTGGAGACCCCTGCCGGGATCGTGTTCCTGGGCGAAGACGACCAGGGCCGGCAGGCCACCGTGGCGGTGCTGCGCCAGGGCGCGGCCGATGATGCGGCCGCACGCGACCGGTTCAAGGCGGCGATCCTGGCCGCGGTCCCCGGCGGCCCGGACGCCGATGGGGGAGCGCCCATCGTGGCGGCCCAGCCGGAAGGCCCCACCCCGTGGGTGGCGGTGCGCTATGAGCCGGGCGCATCCGGCGGCCCCCGCCCGGCCGGGGCCGAACGGTTCTTGGAACCGGTGGCGCTGACGGGCAGGCGGCGCCGCGGGCCGGGGTTCGTGCCGTATTGGGCCGGCAGGGGAGGCCCCGCCGCCGCCCAGGCGGCCCCGCCCGCCCCCCGGGCGCCCGCGCCGTCGGGGCCGCGGCGGCTGGCGGCGGCCGTGCTGGCACTGGCGGTGCTGCTGGCCTTGCTGACGCTGCTGATGCTCATGCTGTTCGCCTGCCGCCCGCAGGTGACCGCCCCGCCCCCGGACCCGCCTGCGGACACCATGCCTTCCTCCCAGACACCCTCTCCCTCCCCGACGCCCTCATCCCCCTCGCCCACCTCACCGGCCCCGACCTCGCCCTCGCCGGGGGAGCCGGGCGGCACCGGCGGCCCGGGCGGCATCGGCGGGGACCTGTAGACGGCAGGGGGGATTGCCCCGGCCCGTCCCTGCCGGTGACGATGGGGCAATGGTGGAGGCTTTGGTCGCCTTCTGCGGCGCGGCGCTGCTGGTGTCGATGGCCCCCGGCCCCAGCACCGTGGTGATCATGCGGGAGTCGGCGCTGGGGGGACGGGCGGCGGGCATTGCGGCCCTGGCCGGCAACGAGGTCGGAATGCTGGGATGGGCCCTGGTCGCGGCCGCGGGCCTGTCGGCGCTGCTGGCGGTGTCCGAACTGGCCTACGACGTTCTGCGCGTCACCGGGGCGGCGGTGCTGGTGTGGCTGGGCGCGCAGACCCTCTGGCGGGCCCGCCGCCCGCCCGCCCCCGGCGGTGACCGTCTTCCGGCCGCCACGTCGCAACGCCGGTTGTGGCGCAGCTTCCGCACCGGAGTGGTGACCGCGGCGGCCAACCCCAAGGCCGGGGTGTTCGTGGTGTCCTTCCTGCCGCAGTTCATCCCCCCGGGGGCGCCGGTGCCGGCGATGCTGCCGGCCTTGGCGCTGCTGTGGGTGGCGATCGATGTGATCTGGTATCTCGGGATGGTGTGGCTGGTGGGGACGCTGCGCCCGCTGGTGACCCGGCCGCAGGTTCAGCGGCGGCTGGAACAGGCCTGTGGGGCGCTGCTCGTTGGACTGGGCGCACGCCTGGCAGCGGAATCCCGCTGAAATACACCACCCCGGCATAAGCCGCATGAAGAGGAGAGAAGCCGGGCGGTGCGGTACCGACCCTCTCGGCGCACCCTACGCCCGCGGCCACCACCGTGGCCGGCGAACAACCCGGCCCACGCCACCCCACGGGCCACAACCGCCGGCGCCCCACCTGGCCCGCTCCCCATGCGGCCGGCGGGGGAGAGGCAGCCTCGGGCACACCCCTTCACCGGTTCGCAGGCGAAAACTCAGCGGATAAACCGGGATGGACCCTCCTCACGATGCGGACAGCGGTGAATCGACCAGCGGCGCGATCCCGCTACGGCGGCAGCACACCGGCCGCCGAGACCACCTCGCCCAAGCACCGCCCCCCGGCATCGACACCGCCTGCAGACACTGCATCTGAACGCACCGACGAAACCAAACGGCGCAGACCCCGCCGACCCTGCTGACACACAAGCGGCGGCCCGCCCCGAAAGACGAGCCGCCGCCTGCCATAGCCCGCAGCTACAACGCCACGGCGCCGGCCTTACACGCCCCTGCCCTCACGTCCGACGCCCACTGCGGCCCTCTCCGGCCCCGGCGCCGCCGCACCGGCAGGGCCCCCCAAAAACGGGCCGGTCACCGGCAGCTCCCGCAAACGCACCACCAGCGCCGCCACCAGCGGCGCCAACGCCAGCGCCAAAGCGGCCGCCACCACCGAACCGAGCAGGAACCCGGCCATCACATCGTGCGGGTAGTGCACCCCCACGAACACCCGCGAGAACGCCATCACCGCCGCCAGCGGCAGCACCAGCGGCGCCATCGCCCGCCAGGCCACCACGATCGCCATCGCCGAGGCCGCCGCGATCGTCGAATGGTTGCTGGGGAAGGACCAGTCGCCCACCGCCGGGCACTCGGCGATGTTCATCGCCCCCGCCACCGCCCGGCACGGCCGCTCCTGCTCGATCAGGCTCTTGGACACCTCACTGACCAGGTAGGCGGCCACCGTCACCACCGGCGCCAGCAACGCCAGCGCCATCGCCCGCTCCGGCCGGCTGCGCGCCCGCCACCAGCAGGCCACAAACAGCGCCGCAAACAGCAGCAGCCCCGCGTCGGTGCCGACCTCGGCGACCGTGTGCAGCCACGAGGGCGTACCGTACGCGAACTCGGTGATGCTGCGATACCACTCCGCGCTGAACTCCGGCGCCTGCATGCTCTCCTCAAACCTTGGACCCTGCCCCTCACGCCCCGCGTGAAGGCTATGTACGGCTGTAGATCGTTCACCAGATACACGAAGTTCACATGCCATTCACCCGAAGAGGGCATGATCACATCCCTGCCCGGACGCCGGCGGCCCAAGAACCCGCCCACCACCGCGATGACGGAAAGCGATGAGATGGATGCCGCGGGCATGCGAAGGCGGGCGCACCCGCCGGCGGCCACAGCCACGCTACGGCAAATCCCGCCAGGGCGCCGCCCATTCCGGCCACCGCGCGGCGGCGGGTCCGGGCACATGCCCGTCGTCACGCTGAGCGATCCTTCGGCCACCGGCGCACCGAGGGAACGCCACCCGCACCCGCCGACGCGGGATACCGCCGCCGCGACGGCGGGGGAGAGGCCGGCCGGGCCGGCATCCTGGCCGCCCTTCGACGTCCGGACGGCCCGGCGCAGGGGAGAGTGGCCGGCCGGGGCGGCTTTCAGGAAGCAAACCATGGCGCCCCCGGCCTTGGGAGGCGCTTGATCTCCGCCCGCTGAGGCCGTGCCCGCCTCATCGCCAAGACGCAAGACCGCCCGGGCGGCGCCGCCTGCACCGGCCGGCCTGGAAGCCCTTCAGACGCTTCCCGAACACCGCGCGTCCACCGGCCACAGGCGGCCATCACCTCGTGCGGGGAGAGGCCGCCGCGAAAGGATGACCCCGCCGGGGGCGCGGCGCCCCGGCGGGGAAGCGGAACCTGAATCCAGGATAATATGTATTATCCCGGATAAGGAGGGGGGAGCGTGGACGGACCGACCCTGCAGGACCTGGCCGAACGCTGGCTGGACCACAAACGCGCCTCCGGCCGCGGCATGTCCGACAACACCGAAGCCGCCTACCGCGCCGACCTCAACGCCTGGGGACGCGCCCTGGCCGACCACCACGCCATCGACACCCCCGACCAGACCCGGCCGCTGGAGGCCCTGCACACCGGCCACCTGACCGCCGAAGCGCTCACCGCGGCCGCCGCGTCCTTTTACCGCGAAGGCAAGACCGCCGCCACCCGCAGCCGCCGCATCTCGGCCCTGCGCGGCTGGTGCGCCTGGCTGGTGCGCACCGGCCACCTGACCGCCGACCCCACCACCGACCTGGAAACCCCCCGCCTGCCGCGACGCCTGCCGGTGGCGCTCACCGACGCCCAGCTGGCCGCGATCGTGCAGGCCGCCTCCACCCCCTGGCAGGGCGCCCGCGCCCAATGGGTGCGGCTGGACCGCGCGCTGCTGGCCCTCTTCGCCGGGGCCGGCGCCCGCACCGGCGAAGTCGTGGCCCTGCGCGTGGGCGATGTGATCTGCGAAGAGGACGGCGGCGGGCTGCTGCGGCTGCGCGGCAAGGGCGGCGCGCACCGCAACGTCCCCCTCCACGCCGACGCCATGCAGCCGGTCACCGACTACCTGGACGAACGGCGGGCCCTGCTGGGCCCCTTCGACGCCGAGGACCCGCTGCTGGTCGCCCGCAACGGCAAGGCGATCACCACCGGGATGATCGAATACCGGGTCGACCAGTGGTTCCGCCGCGCCGCGGTGCGGCGTCCCGAAGGGGAACTCGCCCATGTCTTCCGCCACACCTACGCGGTCGGGGTGCTGCAGAACGGGGCGTCGCTCAATGAGCTGCAGGCCGTGCTCGGCCACCAGAACCTGGCGACGACCAGCATCTACACCAAGGTCGCCGCCGAAGGCCTCAAGGACGTCGCCCGCGTGGCCCCGGTGCTGCGGCACCTGCGCGCCACCCGTCCCGCTCCGACGAGCGCGCCACCGGGGTGAACGCCGCCGCTTGCGGCGGATCCGCAGAAGGCCGCGAAACGAGTCCGCATGACCGCGTGCGTCCCGGCCGGGATGCGACGCCGGAAGGCCCGGCCGCCGTGAGGGGTGCCCGCGCACGCCGGCGGCGTGCAGGCCGGGTGCAGAGCCCGGCCGTCCCCCGGGGCGGGCGGGAGACGCGAAAACTCTTAAACCCTACAGAATCCATCTTCTGTAGGGTTACGGGGAAGGTCTGCCCGCATGCCCGGCGGCCCGCCCGCATCCGGTGGTTTTGTCGGCGCAGGCCGTTACGGTGTGGGGCATGCGGCCCGCCGAGTTCGAACCCATCTGCGTGCAAGAGGCCGTCGACCGTTATGTGGAGATGGTCCGGGCCAAGGCGCTGACCGGGCAGTTCTCCCCCGCCACCGCCGAGGTGTACTGCCGTGACATGGCGGTCTTCGCCGAGCTGGCCGGCCCCGGCCGGCTGCTGGACGATCTGGACGGCGCCGATGTGGACGCGGTGCTGCTGGCCTTCGCCCGCCGCCCTGACGGGCGGCGCCGCCGCCACGATCCCCCACCGGCGGGCCGGGCACTGCAAAGCGCCGCCTCACAGGCGCGTTTCCGCAGGTCGGTGTCGGTGTTCTTCCGGTATGCGGCCACCGCCGGGTGGGTGCGGCTGGACCCGATGCGGGCGGTGACGGTCATGCCCCGCCAGCGGGGCGGGCTGCGCGCCGAGCGGCGGGCGCTGACCGCCGAACAGGCCGGCGGGCTGGTGCAGGCGGCGCGGCGGCTGGCCGAATGCGGCCCGGCCGAGGCCCGCACCGGCCGGGCGGCGCGGCGGGACCAGCGCACCGAGATACGCGACGGGCTGGTGGTGCTGCTGCTGGCGACGGTGGGTCCGCGGGTGTCGGAGCTGACCGGCGCCAACGTGGAGGACTTCTTCGTCAACGACGGCCGGTGGTATTGGCGGATCTTCGGCAAGGGCGGCCGGACGCGCGACGTTCCGCTGCCGGAGGCGGTCGCGCGGGTGCTGCAGGCCTACCTGGAGCGGGGCCGTCCGCTGCTGGACCGGGGCGTCGAACCCAAGGCGCTGCTGCTGTCGTGGCGGGGGCGGCGGCTGGCGCGCGGTGATGTGCAGGCGGTGATCGATCGGGTGCTGGCGCGGGTGGAGCCGTCGCGGCGGCGGGCGGTGACCCCGCACGGGCTGCGGCACACGACGGCGACGCACCTGCTGGCGGCCGCCACGGACATGGACGCGGTGCGGCGGGTGCTGGGGCATGCGGATCTGGCGACGCTGAGCCGGTACCGCGATGAGCTTCCCGGGGAGCTGGAGGCGGCGATGCGGGTGCATCCCCTGTTGAAAGATCAGGCGCCCGGCGGGTGAGGACGCCTCCCCCCTCCCCCGCCGCCCCGGCCGGTGGGGGCGTTCACCGGCCGGGGCCGTCCAGCAGGGCGGTGAGGGCTTCCACGGCGCGGTCGACATCGTCGGCGGTGGTCGACAGGTGGAAGGAGCAGCGCAGCCGGCCGTCGCGGACGGCGGCGATGACGCCGCGTTCCCGCAACGCCTCGGCGGTGCCGGCGGGGGCCGGCAGGGACACGATGGCCGAATCCCCCTCCGGCAGGCCCAGGGCGGTGCGGAAGCGGTTGGCCATGGCCAGGTTGTGGCGGTGGATGGCGGGCACGCCGACCTCGTTGAGCAGTTCCAGGGCGGGGGCCAGGCCCACCCAGCACTGCCAGGCCGGTGACAGGTCCAGGCGGCGGGCGTCGCCGGCCAGGCGCAGGGGCGGGCCGTAGAGGGAGTCCCAGATGTCGGCGCCGGCGTACCAGCCGGCGCCGATCGGCGGCAGCTCGGCCAGGGCCTGGGGGGTGCCGGCCAGGAAGCAGGTGCCGCGGGGGCCCAGCAGCCATTTGTAGGCCGAGCAGACCAGCAGGTCGGCGCGGTGTGCCGGCAGCGGCAGCCAGCCGGCGGCCTGGGAGATGTCCAGCAGCAGGCGGGCGTCGTGGGCGCGGGCGGCCTGGGAGAGGTCCTCCAGGGGGGCGATGCGGCCGTCGGCGGATTGGACGGCGGAGACCGCCACCAGGTCGACGGTGGAGTCGATGGCCTCGGGCAGGTGTTCCAGCGGCACGGCGCGGACGGTCAGGGCGGGGCGGGCCAGGAAGGGGAACAGCAGGGAGGTGAAGTCCTCTTCGGCGACCAGCACGGTGGCGCCTTCGGGCAGGGCGGCGGCGACCAGGCCGACGAAGTAGGAGGCCTGGGAGCCGATGGCCACGCAGGAGGGCGGCAGGCCGATCAGGTGGGCGAAGGCGGTGCGGCAGCGGGCGGCGGCCTCGTCCATGGCGGGTATTTCCAGCAGGCCTGCGGCGCGGTCGTGTTCGCTGTCGAGCATGGCCTGGTGGGCGCGGCGGGGCGGCAGGCCGTAGGAGGCGGTGTTGAGGTAGGCCACCGTGGCGGTGAATTCGGCTTGGGCGGCGGCCAGGGCGGGATGGGTGGTGTCGGACATGGTTCGATCCTGGGGTCTCCCTCACCCATGAGGCAAATGATTGTTTTCTGGGTTTTTCATTAACTTCGTTGATAGGTTGGTGGGGTGCTGGATCTGCATCGCGCCCGGATTTTGCGTGAGGTGGCCCGGCTGGGCTCGATGACGGCCGCCGCGCAGGCGCTGTCGTACACCCAGCCGGCGATCTCCCATCACATCGCCCGCCTGGAAAGCGAGGTCGGCACGCCGCTGCTGGTCCGGCACGGCCGGGGGGTGCGGTTGACGGAGGCCGGGCGGGTGCTGGTGGAGTGCACCGAGGAGGTGCTGGCGCGGCTGGCCGACGCCGAGGAGCATCTGGCGGCGATCGCGGGGCTGCGGGCCGGGCGGGTGCGGGTGGCGGTGTTCCCGACGGCGGCCGGGGCGCTGCTGCCGGATGCGCTGGCGGCGCTGCGGCGGCGGGCGCCGGGGGTGGGGGTTTGGCTGCTGGAGGCCGAGCCGCCGCAGGCGCTGGAGGCGCTGCGGTCCGGGGATGTGGATGTGGCGGTGGTGTTCTCCCATGCGGGCGGGCACGGGCAGGACGGGGCGGATGAGGAGGGCCGCTGGCGGCAGGTGGTGCTGCTGAGCGAGCCGCTGCACCTGGCGCTGCCCGCCGGGCATCCCCTGGCCGATGCGCGGGAGGTGCGCCTGGCGGATCTGGCCGACCAGGCGTGGGCGGCGGGCTGTGAGCGGTGCCGGCGGCATCTGGTGCACACGTGCCGGCGGGCCGGGTTCGACCCGCGCATCGCGTTCGCCACCGACGACTATGTGGCGGTGCAGCGGCTGGTCGGCCTCGGCCTGGCGATCAGTGCGCTGCCGGCGTTGGCGTTCTGGTTGCACCGCGACCCTGGGGTGCGGGTACGGGCGTTGCCGGAGCTGGGAGAGCGGCAGGTGGTCGCGCTGCTGCCCGAGGGGGCGCGTCCCCCGGCGGTGACGGCGCTGCTGGAGGAGCTGACGGCGGCGGCCGCCCGGCTGGGCGAGCAGGTGAACCGGGGGCTCTAGAACACGGCCTGGGTTTTTGGGGTCCGGTGCGTTCTCTCGGACGGGCCGGTTGTCGGCCCTGCCGGGGGCGGCCTTGGGGGCGGGTCTGCTCGCCGGTCCACCGCCGGTGGGCCTCCCCTGCGGGCCGGAAGCCCACGGCCGCGCCGGTTTTGGGATCAGGACGCTTCCGGTCCGCCGGGTCGGACGCATCGGTGGCCCGCAGGTGGCCTCGCTCCATGCCGGCGGCTCCAGCGCTTCCCGGAAGGGCGCGCTCGGCTCGTCCGCCTTGGCTGCCGGTTCGTGGCGGCGGGCACAAGACGCTGCGCAAGGTGTGCCGCCGGTCGAAGACACCGGGAGCGCGCACGCCCCGGTGGGCGAGCCCGGCGGATCGGGTGGTCGGTGCCTCGGCGGCCTTGCCGGTGAGACGGCCGGTTTCAGCCGCCGCTTTCCTCACCCGCCGTGCCTGCGGCGGGGGGTGGGAGTGCGGGCCTGTGCGCTGCGGCCGGCGGGTGTTTCGGGCCGGGCTCTGCGGTGACCGCCTGCGGGCCCGGCGCAGCGGCCACGCCGAGCGTCTCCAGGGCGACCTGCTGGACCAGCTGCCTGATCCGCTCCCGCAGCATGGTCTTCAACGCCGCTTTCAGCGGTTCCCGTACCAGCTCCCCCATCACCGTCTCCACCGCCCGCTGTGCCGTGGAGGCCAGCAGGGCGCGCGCCGCGGCGGCCGCCGGGTGGGCGGCCGCGGCCTGCAGCGCATCGTGCGCGGCATCGGCCGCAGGCCGTCCGGTCAGGTCGGCGGCCACGTCGTCGGCCACGGACACGGCCAGATCCGCCACCGCCGCCGCCAGCGGGAACGCGCTGCTGGAGGTGACTGCGCGGCGGGCGCGCAAGGTCGCCTCCAGCGCCGCCCGGCGGGTGGCGTCGGCCAGCGTCTCGGTGACCGCCTCGGCGATCACCTGCCGGCCGGTGCTGAAGACGGCTTCGACGGCGGCGTCCACGGCGGCCTCCAGCACCGGCTCTGCCAGCGCATCGGCAAGGCGCCGGGCGGCCTGCACGGCGGGTGCGTTGCGCGTCGCCCACTTGTGGGCCGCTTGTGCGGTCGCCCGCGACAGGGGATGCCGGGCGGCCCGCTGCACGAGCTGCGCGGTCAGCGGGTGGGTGGCCGCGGCGCCCGCCAGGGCGGCCGCCGCGGCGGCGGCCTCCCAGGCGGTGCCGGTGAGGGGATGGGCCGAGGCCGCCTGGCGGGCCTCCCGGGCCGCTTTGCGGGCGGTCTGGACGGCCACCCGGCGGGCCGCCTCCATGGCCGCCTGTTCCACCGCCTCCATCAGGGGCGTTCCGGCCATGCGCTGCAGGATCCGCTCGGCGGCCCGTTCGGCGGCCTGCCGGCTCATCTGCCGCAGCGGCCTGCCGCCTTGTCCCGCTTGCGCGTGCTCGTGGTCCGGATCACTGGTGAGTGGTGGTTCGTCCACGCCCGCCCCGCCTTCCCCCGTGCCAGGTGGATTTCACGATAACCCGGCCGGGCCGGCACCGAACCTCCTCTGTGCGTGCGGCCTGCCGGGCGGGGTCTGGGCCTGCCCGCCGCCGGCGGGGCGCCGGTCAGCTGACGGGCATGGCCTCCCTGGCCGGCTGGCCCATGAGCTGCCTTTCCTCCTGGCCTTCTTCGCCCCACTGCTCTTCCAGGCGCATGGCCGTGCCCAGCGCAAAGAAGGTCGGGGCCCACTGGCCGATGAAGATGCCCCACCGGTCGGCCCGGTCCAGCCCGGCGCTTTCGACGTTCTTGGAGGTGAACCAGCTGGCCACCGACAGCGCGATCGACCCGAACCCGGCCGCGTACATCATGTTGGACGACAGGCCCATCTTCCGCAGCATCTTGATCATCGGTTGTCCCCCGAAAGTCGTGGTGTGCGACTTACCGCCGGCATCCTGCCCCCACAGCGCCCCGGCTAACCCCGGTGGCGCATCAAGGGGGGGACGCTCAGGGGGCGTATGGTGCGTCCGTGGGGAAGGGCAGCCGGTCGACTGCGCCGCGGCGGCGGCGTTCGGGACGGCGGTCATAGCGGGCGGTGGTGGCCGGGGAGGCATGTCCCACCAGCTGCTGGGCGGTGACCAGGTCCACTCCGGCATCCAGCAGGTTTCCGATGAAGGTGCGGCGGAAGTCGTGGGGGGTCATCGGCGGCAGGTTCGCCTGGCGGCGGCGTTTGACCACCACGTTGCGGACCGCCGCGTCGCTCATCGCCCGCTGCTGGATGGCCCCTGAACGGTGCACCGGTGTGAAGAGCGGGCCCGTGGGGCGGTCCTGCAGTGCCAGCCAGGCGCCCAGCAGCTGCGCCGCTTGTGGATGCACATATTCCAGGCGTTCTTTGTCGCCCTTGCCGATGATGCGCAGTGACCGCTCCCCCGGGTCGTAGTGCTCCCGGCGCAGCGTGCTGATCTCTGAGCGGCGCGCCCCGGTGGTGTACAGCACGGCCAGCAGGGCCGCGTCCCGCCGCCCGGCCGGTGTCGGGTCGGCCCGGCAGACCTGCAGCAGGGCGGCGAATTCCTCGGCGTGCACGCTGCGGCCGGCCGGCAGGCGCGTGCCGGGGAAGTTGCGCACCGCGGTGGCCCGGCGGTGCTCTTCGGTGCTCATCAACCCCAGCCGCCAGGCTGTTTGCAGCACTCCCCGCAGCGCCGACAGGTGCTTGTTGCGGTAGGCCGGCGACCAGGGCCGTGGGCCTTCGGGGCCGTGCGTGGTCTGCTGGGCGATCAGGGCGCGGATGGCCTCGGTGTGCTCGGCCCGCAGCGCCGCCCAGGGGAAGGTTTCGGCCGGGGCCGGCCCGGGGTCCTGTCCGTGGGCCGTCAGCAGCATCGCCGCGATGCGGTGCAGGCAGGCGGCCATCGCCCGTTGTGAGCCCGGGCTGTTGAGGGAGGCCAGGTAGACCGCGAACGGGCCGGCGGCCGCATCGGGGCTGTGCGGCAGGGGCGGGAGGGGTGTCGTCTCAACGTGCCGCGGCGGGAGCGGGACGATGCGGGACATGGCGGCAATCTACCGCCGCCGGTGCCGCCCCAAGGGGCTTGTGCGCGGGGGTTTCGCGCCGCCGGCGGCCGGGTCTTGGCCGCATCGGCGCCCGCCCGCGCCGCCGGCGGCGGTGATGTGAAAACTCCTGCGGGCCGCCTGACCGTCCGCCTGTCGGGATGCGCCGGGATCACGGTGAGCCGGCGGGCGCCGTCACCTCCTGTGAACCCGTTGCCCCCGGCACCGCGGGTCCGGCGCTCACGTGGGGTGGGAGCGCCGGGGGCGCGGTGCACATGCCGCCTGCCTGGGGGCCGTGGTGGGTGCGTCCGCTTGAGCGGCGTGTAAGGCCGGATGCGGCTTTCCCAGGGGCCCGTGCTGGGACCGGGGGTGCATGACGCCGTCCGGCAGTGCGCATGGCGGAGGTTCACGTCTCCCGGGGCAGGGGTTCTGCCCCGCCGGGGTCGTGTCCCCCTTCCAGTCTGGCTTCTGGGAAGGGACATTCCCGTAAGTTAGGTGGATCTGGTTTTCGTGTATTATTGTTTTCTGGAAACAGAAAACCAGAAAATTAAGGGCTGGGGTGCGGGCCGGTGATCCCACCGCGGGCGGCGAGCAGACCCCGGCCGGAGAAAACGAGGCGGTGCCCTGTGGCTGCTGCGACGACACCCCAGGAGGAGGGGGGAACGGCCGAGGAGACGACCCGGCCGTGCGCCTACTGCGGCCGGCCGGTGCCCCAGCGTCCCGGACGGGGACGGCCCCGCCGCTACTGCGCCGACAGCGACTGCCAGGCCCGCGCCAAGCGGGAACGCCAGCTGCGGCGCTCGGCCCCCGGCCTGGAAGGGGCCCTGGCCAGGGCCGAAGACCTGTATGAACGCATCGAGCAGGGCCTGGCTGCGGCGCTGGCGCCGCTGGCGCAGGCACTGGAGTCGGAGCTGTCCCCCCGCGGGGTCGAGGCGCAGATCAGCGCCATCCGCGCCCAGGCCCAGGCCGAGGTGGCCGCGGCGCTGGCCGGGCGGCAGGAGGCGCTTGAGCAGGCCGCGCAGGCCCGGCAGGCCGCCGCCCAGGCCGCCGAGCGGGAAAAAGCCGCACGGCAACGCGCCGAGCAGGCCGAACGGGAACGCCAAGAGGCGCTGCGGGCCGCTAAGGAGACCGTCGCGCAGGCCCACAAGGACGCGGCGGCGGCCCGGGCCGAGGCCGAGCAGACGGTGCAGGCGGTGCGGCAGGAGGCCGACGAGCAGATCCAGGCCGCCCGCCGGCAGGCCGAACGCGCCCAGCAGCAGGCCCGCAAGCAAGTCGAGCAGGCCACCGCCCGGGCAGAGGAGTTCCACCGGCAGGCCGAGCAGGCCCGCCAGGCGGCCCAAGCCGCCGAACAACGCGCCGACCAGGCCCGCCGGCAGGCCGAACGCGCCCACGAGCAAGCCGAGCAGGCCCGCCGGCAGGCGGCGCGCGCCGAGACCGAACGCGCCGCGGCCCAGGCCGCGGCCCAGGCCGCCGACCAGGCCCGGCAGCGGGCCGAACAGCAGGCCCGGGAGGAAACCGAACGGCGGGCCGCCGCACTCGCCCAGGCCCAGCAGGCCCAGGCCGCGGCGCAGCAGGCGATGCAGCAGGCCGAACACCACCGCGCCCAGGCCGCCGACGCCGAACGCCGGCTGCGGCAGCTGCGTGAGGAGCTGCAGCAGCTGCGCGCGGAACTGCGGGCCGAGCGGCTGCTGGTCGCCGAACTGGAACGCGACCGCGACCAGGCCCGCGCCGAGGCCACCGCCCAGCGTGAACGCGCAGTCGCCGCCGAACTGGCGGCCCGGGCCGGCCGCACCGGCGACCCTCCGCCGCACCGGCAGGCAGACCAGTGACAACCCGCCGCACACCCAAGGAGCCGACACCCATGCCCCAGCCGCTTGACACGCCCGCCCTCCGCCTGTCCCCGCAGGTCGCCGACGCGCTCGAACGTGGCCGGCCGGTGGTGGCGCTGGAATCGACGCTCATCGCCCACGGCCTGCCCCGGCCGGACAACCTGCACGTGGCACGAGAGCTGGAGACACTGGTCCGCCGGGAGGGAGCGGTCCCGGCGACGATCGCGGTGCTGGACGGGACGGTGCACATCGGGCTGGAAGAAGGTGGCCTGGAACGGGTGGCCGGCCAAGAAGACCTGCGCAAACTGGGCTGCCGTGACCTGCCGGTGGCCATGGCCACCGGCGCCAGCGGCGCCACCACCGTCTCGGCCACCGCGTTCCTGGCCGCCCGCGCCGGGATCCGGGTGTTCGCCACCGGCGGGCTGGGCGGGGTGCACCGCGGCTGGGCCGACACCTGGGACGAATCCGCCGACCTGGCGCTGCTGAGCCGCACCCCCATCACGGTGGTGTGCGCCGGGGTCAAGTCGATCCTGGACGTGCCGGCCACCCTGCAACGCCTGGAGACGCTGAATGTGACGGTCGTCGGCTACCGCACCTCCACCTTCCCCGGCTTCTACCTGCACTCATCCGGGCTGCCGGTGGACTGGACGCTGCACAGCCCCCGGCAGGTGGCCCAGGTGATGCGCGCCCAGGACGCCCTGGGCGGGCCGCGGGCGGCGCTGGTGGTGGCCAACCCCGTGCCGCCGGACCGGCAGCTGGACCCCGCCCTGCACGACCGGGTCCTGGCCGGGGCGCTGGCCGAGGCCGAACGCCGGCAGATCACCGGGCAGGCCGTCACCCCGTTCCTGCTGGAGCGGCTGGTGCACGGCACCGGCGGCGCGGCGCTGCGCGCCAACGTGGCGGCGGTGCGGGCGAACGCGGCCCTGGCCGCGCAGATCGCCGTCTGCTGGGCGCAGGCAGGGGGCGGCCCCGCCGCGTGAGGGGGGCGCGGCGGGGCCTGCGGCCGGGTCGTCTCCAGGCCCGGGGGGCGGCCTGGAGCGGCTTCATTTGAGTGTGCCGGGAGGCGGCGGGGCAAAGCGACCCCGTGGCCGTCCCGGCTTTTCACATGCTGAAAGCGGCCACGGCCGCCCCGGAAAACCGGCGATAGAGCACATCCCGCCCGCAACCCCCAGATCCCGCCCGGCCCCGCCGGCGGATACGGCAGGATACCGGCAGCCGCATCCGGCGGCCGGAGAGAAAAACGGCGTCCAGGAGGGGGAGGTGCGCAGGTGAGCCGGAGACTGTTGCGACTGGGGGTCCGGCTGCATCCCGACAAGGCCGCCTTCCGCGTCCACGACCGCGGCGCCGACCCCTCCGGCCTGCAGGCCCCCGCCCCGCCCGCCGGCGGCGCCCTGGTCAGCATCGGCTATGACCAGATGTGGATCGGCAGCCTGCAAGACGACGTCGACGTCACGGTGCTGCTGGAGGAATGGGACGGCCACCCGCCCCCCGGCCGAGGCGATTGGGAACAGGAGGCCGCCGGAGAGATGTACCTGCGCGGAGCGGTCGCCATCAGCACCGCCACCGGCGAGCCGGTGCTGCACGGGGTGCGGCTGCTGGGCGGGGTGGGCCGCTACCAAATGCGCATCCGCGCCCAGCACCGCGCGGCGATCGCCCGGCTGTATGACGCTTTGCTGGACCGGTTCCGTGACGGCTTCAGCCCGCAGTTCCAGCAGGCGTTGCAGGAACTGCAGGGAGTGGAGCACTACCTGATCCAGCTGTGGCCCTCCCCGTCCTCCTCGGGGCCGCAGCGAACGGTCACCGACGCCGATCTGGCCCTGTCGGGGGCGCTCCCCCCGCCGCCGGGCCTGGAACCGCCGGACCAGACCGGCCCGTTGCCGTCCCTGCCCGAACCCCCCGCCCTTGCCGCCCGGCCCGAGGAGGGGGACGTTCCGCGCGGCGATGACGGCCAGTTCACCGAACTTCCCGCCCACGCCCCGCCTACCGGGCCCGGCGCCTCCCCAGACGACGAAACCGCCACCGCGGACCCGCCCCCCTCCCCCGGCGGCCATAAATGACCGCCTTGCATGCCCCAGGCCCGCCGGCCCGGGGGCCGCTCACCCCGCCCACCAGGCGGGCAGCCGCTACTATCGCCACGTGAGCTGGCAGGTGACCGGGCCCGGCACAGGCACCGGAACAGACGACCCCTTCGCCGCGGCCGAAACCCAGGTCCGCGCCATGGCGGCGGCGCCCTGGTGGAACACCGCCCCACCCCAGCAGCGCGCCGAAGCGATCGCCTCGCGGATGCTGACCGGCGCCGGAGAATGGTGGCTGTTCGGCGCCTGGGCCCGCTGGTACCGCTGCGGGCTGGATGGAACCTGGCAGCCCTGCCCCCCGCCCCTCGACCCCGCGGTCCGGCGCCGCACCACCACCGCGCCCCGCGGCGCCGGCAACCCCCCCATCCCACCGCAGCTGGTCCCCGCCGGTCCCGACCTGAACGCCGGACGCATCACCTCCGCCGGGTTCGTGGGGCCCCTGCCCGACCCGGCCACCGTGGCCGCCCTGCAGCAGGCCCAAATCGAGGCCCTGGGCGTCAACGTCGCCCAGTTCACCCTGGCCGACCCCACCTTCACCCCCGGCACCCCCAGCACCCTGGCCGCCGCCTGGAGCGCGCTGCTGTGGTGCGCCGGCGCACCGGTCGCCCTCGGCGACCACCCCATGATCCAGCTGTTCGCCCCCTACCTGACCACCCCGCCGGAGCGGCTGCGCTGGATGAGCCCCCCGGACTTCGGCACCCTGGTGGCGTTGTACGCCGGGCCGTTGAGCGCCGGGGACTGGAGCGGCGCCTCCTTCATCGTCCGCCTGCTGCACAAGGTCGCCATCGCGTTGCGCGGCGATGAGCGTTTCCGGCCCGGCGCCGATGCCCTGGCCGCCATCACCGCCGCCTCCCTGCCGATGGTCCAGCAGGATGCGGCCACCCTCCGCTACGGCCTGCCCGCCCTGGTCGAGCAGTGGCGGCGCCGCTGCCCGGCGGAGTTCGCCCTCCCGCTGCTGCGGGACGCCTCCCCGGGGGAGTTCTTCCGGCTGGGCCTATATGACCTGCAGCAGCTGGTCACCCGATTGCACGGCCGCCCGCTGGACCACAACGAAGTCCGCCGCATAGCCATGGCGTTGCTGGCCGCCGACCTGCACGCCGCCCCCGCCGCCGCGCACGCCCTGCTGCCGTGGCTGGACCCCGACAGCGCCCGCACCCTGCAGGCGGTCCTCTCCGATGCCTCCCACCCCGGCCGGCAGTGGTGGCCCCACAACGGGCGGCTGCCGGAGCGGCTGCGCGGGGAGGACACCGCGCTGCACGCCCTGCTGGCCACCTCCTACATCCTCGGGCTGACCTGGTGCCGCCTGGCCCAAAGCCCACCGCCGCCGACCGGGTTCGCCCTGGCCGTGGCGGCGGCCGGGGCGCTCACCGAGGCCGCCCGGCCACCGTCCACCGGGGAGCTGACCCCCTGGCAGATCATCGAGGCCGCCCGCGCGCACCTGGCCGCCAACCCCGGCCCCCTGGCCGCGCCGCCCCCACGCGACGACCCGCCCCCCGCTCAGCCCCAGCCGCACGATTCCACGCCCCCGCCCACGGTGGCCGCACCCGACTCCGCGCAGGCGGCACCCCCCACCGTGCAGGCCCCCGCCCCCGCTTCTCCGGTCGACCTTGCGCAGGTCGCCGGGGACGTCCCCATCGCCGAGGCCTACGGCATCCGTTTCGTCAGCGGCGATGAGGACATCGAACGTCTCATCACCGAGGTCCGCCGCCGCGGCAAGTGGGCCCAGCGGCTGCGCGGCCAAGAGGTCTCCAGCGCCTCGATGCCGGCGCTGCTGCTGGTCGGCGCCCCCTCCAGCGGCCAGCGCCGCCTGGGCCGGATGGTGGCGCGGGCACTGGCCGACGTCAACGTCAGCAGCGGCCAGATGCACAGCGTCCACGCCGATGAGCTGCGTCCCGGCGGCCCGCAGGCGCTGCAGGCCGCGCTCAGCCGGCACTCCGGCCACGTGCTGCTGCTGGAGGGGCTGGATGAGCTGCTGCTGGAAGAGCCGCACGGGCCGGCCTGCGCCGCCGCCTTGTACCGGGCGCGCGCCGAAGGCGTCAGCGACACCACCCTGCTGGCCACCTGCGCCCCCGACCGTCTCCAGCCGCTGTCCCAGGCCGCCCCCGAACTGATCGCCGACCTGCGGGTGGTGCACTTGCCGGACCTGTCACAGCCCCACCTGCAACGCGCCCTGCTGGCCCTGCTGGCCGGTGAACGGCGGCTGCGCCTGGATGAGACGGCCTGGCAGGTCGTCACCGCCGACCTGCCGACGCTGCGCGGCCGGGGACGCCTGACCGGGGCCCGGCTGGTGGAAACCTATCTGGAGCGCGCCGCCACCCGGCACCTGGGACGCGCCGTGGCCACCCAGGCGATCGGCAGCGCCCAGGAGCTGGTGCTGACCGCCGACGACTTCCACGGCCTGGCCGCCGAACTGTCCCCGCCCTGACCGGCCGGCCTCCCGCAGCCCCTCTTACCGGGTGCTGTCAGCGGCGTCCTCCGTCAAGGTCCGCATGGACCCGCGGCGCCTCCGGCGCCAGGCGCAGCGGCTTGCTGAACCACACCACTTTGCCGTGCCCGCACACCCTGCTGCCGTACGCCGCGGCCAGCGCCGCCACCAGCAGCAGCCCACGCCCCCTCTCCGACCAGTCCGCCGCCTGCGCACCGGCCGGCCGCGGCACCAGCGGGCTGTCATCCCCCACCTCGGCCACCAGCTCCCCCTCCCGCAGGCGCAGCCGCAGCCGCACCGGCCCGGTGCCGTGCACCACCGCGTTGGTGACCAGCTCATCGACCATCAGCACCACATCGTCGACCTCGCCGGGATCCTGCGCCCCCCACAACGCCAACGCCCGCCGCGTCAACGCCCGCGCCCGCGACACCGCGGCGGCCTCCCCGGCCAGCTCCCACGCCAGCGCCCCCGCCGCGGCCCGCCCGCCTGTCCGCCCGCCGGCCTGCCGGCCGTGCGGCCTCCGCCCGTCGGCCCCGAGCCGCTTGATCTTCAAATCCGCTCTCCTCACCCCGTCTGGCCGTGCGAGTCGACGGCTCCATACCGGCATGTTCCCGGTGCGGGACCGGCGGTAGAGGCCCGCCCTCCAGAACTGCCCCCAAGGCAAGGCCCGCCTTGCGGGAACGGAAGGCCACCGGCCCGCACCCTGCGCGCTGTCAAAGACGTCCCGCACCACGCCGCGGTGCACCCCGGACGGCAAGAACCCACCCCGCATCCACACCACCCTCACCTTCCGGACACCCCCGCCGCGCTTCCGCCGACTGCGGCCACGGAGAATCCCGTCAAGGTAGGGAAGGCCGGTGTGGCATGTGTCCCCCGGGCCGCACCCTAAGCCTTCGTGGAATACCGGCGGCCCCAGGCCGCGCAGGAGCCACGTTGTGCCCTTCGCCGTGAGGCGACCACCACACCGGCCCGCAACGCGTGAGGGGGCCCGGCCTTCTCAGGCCGGACCCCCATGCACGTTCACCTGCCGCCGCCCAGGCCGCAAGAAGAACCTCCCGCGGCCTTACAGCACCGCCACCGCCACGGCGGCCGCCGCGGCCACCACCACGACCGCCGCCATGACCAGCACTGAGCGGCGAAGGCGATGCGACCTGCCCAGCGTCGACAGCCGGGCCGCCAAGTGGGGATCGTCACGCCGAAGCCGCGTCTCGATCTCGGCGAGGATCCGCTGCTCCTCCATCGACAGCGCCATGCCTACCTCCGGGGGGTGTCCGGTGTCTTCTTATCTGCCCCACCACCAAGATCATTAGCCGTGCTCGGTGGTCACCGTCGCCCCCCGCGCCGGGGCGCTTTCATGGTGCAACCGGTCCAGCGCGGTGACGTAATAGGTGTACGTCGTGCCGGGCTTGACGGTCGGATCCACGATCGCGCTCCCCCGCACCGTCGTCAGCAGCCTGCGCGGATCGACCTGGGCGCACGCCTTGCCCCGGCCCTCCACCCGGTACACCGCATACGAGGTGGCCTGCTTCGACGGCGACAGCTGCCAGCTGACCCGCACGCCCTTGCCGTCCGGTTCGGCCCGCACCGACCCGGCCGGGGACGGCGCGGCGCCCCCCGCCACCGGTGGGGGGATCGCCGCCGCCCCATAGTGGTCCTTGCGCAGCCGGCTGGTCGCCCCGCCCTTGTCACCGACCAGGTCCTTGGCGCTGAAGTACACATCCCCCCGCACCTGCCGGTGACGGGCGTTGACCGCAAGATGCCGCGACAGCTCCCCGGCGTCGAAACCGCGCTCACCGACCCGGTAGGAGGCCTGCCCGATCGTCAGCTGCACCCCCGTGCCCTCCACCTGCTCGGCCCACCAGGCCACCAGCGTGGAGTAATCGGCGGCGGCGTTGCCGATCTCCCAATACAGCTGCGGGGTGATGTAGTCCACCCAGCCCTGCTTGACCCACTTGCGGGTGTCGGCGTAGACGTCGTCGTAGCTTTGCAGCGCCGTGGTCTGCGACCCGGCCGGGTCGCTGCGGCGGTTGCGCCACACCCCAAAGGGGCTGATCCCGAACCGCACCTGCGGCTTGGCCCGGTGGATCTCCTCGTGCAGGCCCTTGACCAGCGCATCGACGTTGGCGCGCCGCCAGTCGCCCTTGCTCATCCCCCGCCCGTACCGCCGGTAGGTGTCCTCATCGGGGAAGTCCCCGCCCGAGGGGTAGGGGTAGAAGTAGTCGTCCAGGTGGACGGCGTCGATGTCGTACTTGCCGACCACATCCAGCACGACCTTGGTGACCAGCTCCCGCACCTGCGGCAGCCCCGGGTCGTACCACAGCTTGCCGTCGTATTCACGCACCCACGAGGGGTTCTTGCGGGCGGGATTGTCCGGGTGCAGCTTGCCGCGGTCGTTGTGCAAGGCCACCCGGTAGGGGTTGAACCAGGCATGGAACTCCAGGTCCCGCTTGTGGGCCTCGGAGACGAAGAACTCCAGCACATCGAACCCCGGGTCACGGCCCTGCTCGCCGCTGATCCACTGCGACCACGGCTCATAGGGGGAGTCGTAGAAGGCGTCGGCGCTGGGACGGACCTGCACGAACACCGCGTTCAACCCCAACGCCCTGGCCTGGTCCAGCAGCTTGCGGTAGTCGGCCTTCTTGCGTTCGGCCGAGTGCGCGGTGTCCGACGGCCAGTCGATGCCCGACACCGTCGCGATCCACATGCCCCGCACCTGCCGTGCGGCCGAATCCCCGGGAGGCTTGATGTCCGGGCATTCGGCCATGCCGGCGGCGATCGGGGCGTCCGCCCGCAGCGCCCCGACCTCGCCTCCGGCCGCCGAGGTGCATCCGGCGAGCAGACCCGAAGCCGCCACCGCCGCCGAGGCGATCTTTATGCGTTCTTTGCTCCCCGATAGCCACGCCATAGCCCTCAAGTCTTACCGACAAGCGGGCATGCCATGACCAAAACACTGAACCCCGCAGGCCTGTTACGCCCACATCCCCCTTCCCATGGGGGAAGCGGACCGAAAAATTCACCTACCGGGACCTGCCCGCCAAAACCCGTGAAAGCACCTCCGCTCCCTGCGGGAACATCCCACCCCCTTTACATGAATCCCGGCATCCGTCACATCTGTGCTCTACTCGCACAACCAACCCGACCGTCTCAGTGCATGTCGGTGCGCCCTTCACAGCCCCGGCAAGAACCTTGAGACACCCCGGCTGCAAGACCCGATGCGGCCCGCGGAAACAACCCCCACGGTTTCCCGCAGCCGACGGCAGGCACCCAAGCGCCCGGCTACCCTGACCTCGATGCAGTCCTCTCCCGCCCCCGTGATCGTCGACCGCGCACCGGGCGCCGCCGGAGAGCTCATCCTCCGCAAAAGCGGCCCCCACTACGAGATCATCAGCAACGGCGTGTTCCTCATGGACACCCGCGACGGCGCCTCCGAACGCCTCCTGGTCACCGCCGCCCTCGACCACCACCCCCCGCCCGCCGACATCCTCATCGGCGGCCTCGGCGTCGGCTTCTCCCTGGCCGCGGCCGCCGCCCACCCCCACGCCGGAACCATCACCGTCATCGAACGCGAACCGGCCGTCATCGCCTGGCACCGCACCCACCTGCGCCCCTGCTCCGCCAGCGCCCTCGACGACCCCCGCGTCCGCCTCCACCAGGCCGACCTGCTCACCTGGCTGCACCGCAACCCCCGCCCCCACCACGTCATCTGCCTCGATATCGACAACGGCCCCGACTGGACCGTCAGCGACGGCAACGCCCGCCTCTACCAGCCCTCGGGGCTGCGCCTGCTGGCCGACCGCCTCACCCCCGACGGCACCCTCGCCGTCTGGAGCGCCGCGCCCTCCCCCGCCTTCCGGCGACGCCTGCGCGACCACTTCACCCACGTCACCACCCGCACCGTCCCCCACCGCCGCGCCCACCCCGACGTCATCTACCTCGCCCGCCACCCCCGCGGGGTGTCCCACCCCACACCCCCACACTTTTGAACAAGTTCAACTCTGCCGTAGAGTGGACGCCGTGAAGCTCGCGGCCGAAGCCACCACCCCCCTCACCGCCCGCACCCAGCCCATCCCCGACCCCGGCGACCTGACCGCCCACCTGCCCCACCCCACCGCCCTGGCCTGGATCCACCACGGCGAAGGCATCGTCGCCTGGGGACAGACCGCCCGCATCACCATCCCCGGCGGCCCTCACCGCTTCACCCACGCCGCCCGCCGCCTAAGCGACCTGTTCGCCGGCGCCGCCATCGACGACCCCCTCAAACTGCCCGGCACCGGCCCCCTGGCCTTCGGCAGCTTCACCTTCGACCCCGCCACCGACGGCTCGGTCCTCATCATCCCCCGCCACATCCTCGGCCGCCGCGACGGGCACGCCTGGCTCACCACCATCGGCGCCCCCACCGCCGACCCCCTCACCCTCACCCGGCCGCCCGCCCCGCCCACCGGGCTGCGCTGGGGGGAAGGCACCCTCAGCGCCCACGACTGGCAAAAAGCCGTCGCCACCGCCGTCGACCGCATCCAAGGCGGCGACCTGGGCAAAACCGTCCTCGCCCGCGACCTGACCGTCCAGGCCGCCCAGCCCATCGACACCCGCGTCCTGCTCTCCCGCCTGGCCGCCCGCTACCCCACCTGCTTCACCTTCGCCGTCGACCGCCTCATCGGAGCCACCCCCGAACTCCTCATCCGCCGCACCGGCGACCGCATCGACTCCCTCGTCCTGGCCGGCACCACCCCCCGCGGCACCACCCCCGGCGAGGACCGTGAACGCGCCCAGCGCCTGTACCGGTCCGCCAAAGACCGCCGCGAACACGCCTACGCCGCCGACATGGTCCGCCAGGCCCTCACCCCCCTGTGCACCGACCTGCACGTCCCCCACCGGCCCCAGATCCTGACCCTCCCCAACGTCATCCACCTGGCCACCCCCGTCCACGGCACCCTCGCCGCCCAGCACTCCGTCCTGGACGTCCTGGCCGCCCTCCACCCCACCCCCGCCGTCTGCGGCACCCCCACCGCACCGGCCCTGGACCTCATCCGCGAACTGGAGGTCATGGACCGCGGACGTTACGCCGGCCCCGTCGGCTGGATCGACACCGACGGCAACGGCGAATGGGGCATCGCCCTGCGCTGCGCCGAGATCGACGCCCACGACCCCACCCGCGCCCGCCTCTTCGCCGGCTGCGGCATCGTCGCCGACTCCGACCCGGCCGCCGAGCTCGCCGAAGCCCAGGCCAAATTCCGTCCCATGCAAGAGGCCTTCCAGGGCTGACCCCCACCCCCGAGGGGGTCGTTTTCGGTGCCGCCGGGCCGTGCCGGGTGACGGTATCGCCCACCTTGGGTTATAGATCACCGAAGACGGGCAAAGCACTCGCTCGTCGAGCTCACCAAAACGCCGGGCATCGCGCCGTCACCGAAGACGACAGCACCGCGAAAGCCCCTGCAAGCCCTGCCTGCCAGGCTCGAAACCACACGGCACCGGCAACGCCGCCCCTTCACCGGCGCCCGAACCCGGCTTTCGCCGTGGGAGCCCGCCGCGCGGCGGCGCCGATCCGGAAACGACGCATCAAGAAGGCCGCCGAGGCCGGTCTCGCCGACCGGGCCGACTTCCAGGTCGCCACCGTCCAGGGCTTCCCCGGCACCGGCTATGACCCGGTGACGATGTTCGACCGCCTGCACGACATGGGCGACCCGCCGGGGGCCACCCGCCGGGCCCTGGCCCCCGACGGCACGTGGCTGCTGGTGGAGCCGTTCGCCTCCGGCAAGGTCGAGGAGAACTTCACCCCGGTGGGACGGCTGTGCGACAACGGCTCCACGTTCCTGTGCGTGCTCAACGCCCTCTCCCGGGAGGGCGGCTATGCGCTGGGCGCTCAGGCCGGCCCGGCCGCCATCCGGGAACTGACCACCAAGGCCGAATTCACTCATTTCCGGCAAGTGGCGCAGACGGCGTTCGATCTCGTCTACGAGATCCGCCCTTGAAACAAAGACCCACGCGATCATCGGTGGTGGCCGCAGCGAAGGCGGCCACCACCGGCTTTTCCAGAGACGACCGCGAACCCACCGGCGATCGAATGCCGCAGCGTCGTTGGCCGATACCGGCCAAAGACTACAAACTCCCCCTTCAAGGAAGAGACCAACCGGCACCCATCGGTTCATATTGCGGCAGAACGACCCGCGTCACGATCGCACGACGAAAAGCAAAGGGAAACATCCTCCATGCGACCACCCACCCGCACCGCAGCAGGACTCATCGCCATGGCCACCGCCATGACCCTCCTCCTGCCGGGCACGGCCACCGCCGCAACACCCGAAACAGCCGCCACGGCCGCACCCTCCCCCTTCCAGGCGATCTCCCACCCGGCCGGCGACGTCTCCGCCGCCTCGGTGCTCAACTACTGGACCCCCGAACGCATGGCCAAGGCCAAGCCGCTGGACCGCAGCCTGAACGGCCCCGCCGCCGGACCGGACGTCACGGCGAACGCGGTCACCAACGCCAAGATCCGCCCCAACCCCAAGACCAAGCTCAACCGCACCACCGGCAAGCTCTTCCTGGTCCAAGACGGCTACGACGGCTACTGCAGCGCCACCGTCACCACCGCCGGCAACAAACGATCGGTATGGACCGCCGGCCACTGCGTCCACAGCGGCCGCGGCGGCGACTGGAGCACCTACGGCCTGTTCGTACCCGCCTACCACAACGGCAAGGCCCCCTTCCAAAGGTGGGTCGTCGACCGCTGGGTCACCACCTACGGCTGGATCAGCAACCCCACACCACAGGCCTTCACCTACGACATCGCCGCCTTCACCGTCAAAAACAAGCCCAAGAACAAAAAAGGCAAGCGCAAGCTGCAGCAGGTGGTCGGCGGCAAACCGGTCAAGATCAAACCCGCCCGCAAGCTCGGCATCCTCAACCTGGGCTACCCGCACCTCTTCCTGCCGTCGGGCAAACCCACCAACACCCGCAAGATGTACTACTGCCAGGGCCCCAGCACCCCCTACAACATCGCCGGCAAAGGCTGGCCGGTCGGCCTGGCCACCCGCTGCACCATGGGCAACGGCGCCAGCGGCGGCGGCTGGCTCCACAAATACGGCAAGACCTGGTACATCGTGGGCCTCAACAGCGCCCACCACCGCCACAACAAGATCACCTTCAGCCCCTACCACGGCCCGGCGGCCCGGAGCGTCCTGAAGACGGTCCGATCCTTCAAATAACCCCGGCCACACGCCCGGGACCCTTTCGGGGTCCCGGGCCCCCTCCGCCCCTGCCGCAAAAACGACGTGATCCTCCTCACCACACCACGAACCTGAACACACCGGGCGCATAAGGTGTGCGGCGATGAACGCACGGTGGATCGAACTGGACGGCGCGGTCAACGTCCGCGACCTGGGCGGGCTGGCCACCACCGACGGCCGGACCACCCGCTTCGGCAAAGTCCTGCGCTCAGACAACCTGCAGAACCTCACCCCCCGCGACCTGCGGACACTGCTGGAGAACTACCGCCTGACCGACGTGGTGGACCTGCGCAGCCGGACCGAGGTGGACCTGGAAGGCCCCGGCCCGCTGACCCGGGTGCCCCAGGTGACCATCCACCACCTGTCACTGTTCACCGAAAGCGGCCGGCACACCGACGTCACCGCCGACACCCTGGATACGGACAAGGTGCTGCCCTGGCAGACGCACCCCTCGGCCGCCGGACCCGACCGGCCGGTCGAGCACTACCTGGGCTACCTGCGCGACCGCGCCGACTCGGTGATCGCCGCACTGCGCGTCATGGCACGCACCCGCGGCGCGGCCGTGGTGCACTGCGCCGCCGGCAAGGACCGCACCGGCGTGGTCTGCGCCCTGGCCCTGGACGCGGTCGGCGTGCGCCGCGACCACATCATCGCCGACTACACCGCCACCGGCCTGCGGCTGCAGGCCATCCTGGCACGACTGCGAGCCAGCGGCACCTACGCCGCCGACCTGGACTCCCGCCCCGCCGACAGCCACCTCCCCCAGGCCACGACCATGGAGAAGTTCCTGACCGTCCTGGACGAACGCTTCGGAGGCACCCTCGGCTGGCTCGCTGAACACGGGTGGAGGGATGGCGATACGGCGGCATTGCGGGAGAGCCTTCTTATCTGACCGCCTTTACGTTGTAGATCACTAGGCGGAGGAGGAGAGAAAAGCCGAAGGCGCCCCTACCGGGAGGCCATGACGGCGCGGACCGCCTCCTGAGCGGCCCGGCGCATCCGCGCATGCAACTCGGCGTTGGCCCGCCGGTCGGTGCGGGCCTCCACGATCCGCAACCCCTGCCCCGAGATCGCCTTCGGCAGATCCGAGGCCGACTCCAGCAGCGTGTAGGGCACCCCGTGCGCCGCCGCCACATACGCCAGATCCACCTGGTGCGGAGTGCCGAAGACATGCTCAAAGGGCTCCTCCAGCGACGCCTGCGGCAGCATCGAGAAGATCCCCCCGCCCCGGTTGTTGATCACCACGATCGCCAGGTCCGGACGCGCCTCGTGCGGCCCCAAGATCAGGCCGTTCTGGTCGTGCAGGAACGCCAGATCCCCCAGCAGCGCATACGAACGGCCGCTGTGCGCCAGCGCCGCGCCGATCGCCGTGGACACCAGCCCGTCGATGCCGCTGGCGCCCCGGCTGGCCAGAATCCGGATACCCCGGCGCGGCCGCATCGTCTGATCCAGATCCCGGATCGGCATGCTCGCCGCACAAAACAGCAGCGACCCGCCCGGCAGCGAGGCCACCAGATCCCGCGCCAGCCGCGGCTCGGTCACCTCATCCCCGGCGTCCAGCACCGCGTCCACCGCCCGGCTGGCGGCCAGATCCGCCGTCCGCCACGACCGCAGCCAGCTGTCATCGCCCCCCGACAGCACCGGGATCTCCACCTCTTGGGCGACCTGGGTGGCCGAGCGCACCGGATCGGGCCAGCGGCTCAGATCCGGCGCCACCACGATATGCTCCTCGGCCCGCCGCAACAGCGACAGCAGCGGCCGGGACAGGCCCGGACGGCCCAGCGTCACCACCACATCCGGGCGGTGCCGCTCGGCGAACTCCGGCGTCCCCAGCAAAAAGTGGTGGGAGGACAAGGCGTGGTCGCCGTAACGGGCGTTGCCGTGCGGCTCGGCCAGCACCGGCCAGCCGGCCATCGACGCCGCCGCCACATACCGCTTGACGTTGACCGCGCCGTCCCCCACCACCAGCACGCCGCGGCGGGTCGGCGGAGCGTGCAGCACCGACCCCGGCGTGGACGGCCGCACCCGCGTCCAGGCGCCGGTGACGTCCCCATCCAGCGGCTCGCACCAGGACTCGTCCCCATCGGGGATCAACGGCTCCCGGAAGGCGACGTTCATGTGCACCGGGCCCGGCGAAGGCGCCAGCGCCAGCCCCCAGGCCCGGCTGGCCAGCGACCGCCAATAGGCCACCATCCCCGGCCGCTCCTCCGGCACGCCGACCTCGCAGCTCCAGCGCACCGCCGTCCCATACAGCCGCATCTGGTCGATGGTCTGGTTGGCGCCGGTGTCCCGCAGCTCCGGCGGCCGGTCGGCGGTCAGCACGATCAGCGGCACCCCCGAATGGTGGGCCTCGATCACCGCCGGGTGGAAGTTGGCCGCCGCGGTGCCCGAGGTGCACACCAGCGCCACCGGCCGCCCCGACCGCTTGGCCAGCCCCAGCCCCACGAACGCCGCCGACCGCTCATCGATGCGCACATGCAGCCGCAGCCGGCCCATCTTGGCCGCATCGTGCAGCGCCAGCGCCAGCGGCGCCGACCGCGAGCCGGGAGCCAGCACCGCATCGGTCATGCCGCAGCGCACCAACTCATCGACCAGCACCCGGGACAGGGCGGTCGCGGGGTTCATCGCGCAACTCCGATCACCGGCGCATCCAGCGCGGCCTGCGCGTCGGCCAGCCGGCGCCGCCACCGCTCGTCATCGACCTCATAGCGGCCCAGCGCCTCCTCATCGACCACCGGCCGGCGCACCGGCATCATCCCGTCGACCGGCACCAGCGGGTCGGCGACCACATCGCCCTCCAGCAGCGACAGCGTGGCCAGCCCGCAGGCGTACGGCAGCTCCGGCAGCGCGGCGGCCAGCGCCAGCCCGGCCGCCAGCCCCACCGAGGTCTCCACCGCGCTGGAGACCACCACCGGCAGCCCGGTCCGCTCGGCCACCTCCAGCGCCGCCCGAACCCCGCCCAGCGGCTGCACCTTCAGCACAGCGATGTCGGCGGCCTCGGCGGCGCGCACCCGCAAGGGATCCTCGGCCCGGCGGATCGACTCATCGGCCGCCACCGGAACGTCCACCCGCCGCCGCACCAGGGCCAGCTCCTCCAGCGTGGCGCACGGCTGCTCGACGTACTCCAGGTCGAAACGGTCCAGCAGCCGGATCATCCGCACCGCCCGCTCCACGTCCCAGGCGCCGTTGACATCGATCCGCACCCGGCCGTGCGGGCCGATCGCCTCCCGCACCGCCTCCACCCGGGCCAGGTCCCGGGCGTCGCTGAGCGCCGCATCCAGGCCGCGCTCGGCCACCTTCACCTTGGCGGTCCGGCAGCCGGAGGCCCGCACCAAGGCGGCCGCCCGCTGCGGATCGACCGCCGGGACCGTCACGTTCACCGGGATCGCCTCCCGCAGCGGCGGCGGCCACCCCGCGAAAGCGGCCTCCTGCGCCGCCGCCAGCCAGCGGGCGCACTCACGCGGGCCGTACTCGGGGAACGGAGAGAACTCCCCCCAGCCTGCGGGACCACAGATCAGCACGCCTTCCCGGCGCGTGATGCCGCGAAACCGCGTCCGCATCGGGATGGAGTAGACCCGCACCCGCTCGACCCCCTGCCATGTGCGCACTCTGCGCCCACATCACCTCGTATCGGCCCGTACCGAACCGTATCGCGACCTAGTAGTACCAGGGGAAACGCGACCAGTCCGGTGCGCGCTTCTCCAGGAAGGAGTCCCGGCCCTCGGCAGCCTCATCGGTCATGTACGCCAGCCGGGTCGCCTCCCCGGCGAACACCTGCTGGCCGACCAGACCGTCGTCGATCAAGTTGAAGGCGAACTTCAGCATCCGCTGCGCGGTCGGGCTCTTACCGTTGATCTTACGGGCCCACTCCAGTGCGGTGCGCTCCAACTCCGCGTGCGGCACCACCGCGTTGACCATGCCCATGCGGTGCGCGGTCTCCGCGTCGTAGGTCTCCCCCAAAAAGAAGATCTCCCGGGCGAACTTCTGCCCCACCTGCCGGGCCAGGTACGCCGAGCCGAACCCGCCGTCGAAGCTGGCCACATCGGCGTCGGTCTGCTTGAAGCGGGCGTGCTCGCGGCTGGCGATCGTCAGGTCGCACACCACGTGCAGGCTGTGCCCGCCGCCGGCCGCCCACCCGGGCACCACGCAGATGACCACCTTGGGCATGAAGCGGATCAGCCGCTGCACCTCCAGGATGTGCAGCCGGCCGGCCCGCGCCGGGTCGATGGTGTCGGCGGTCTCCCCGCTGGCGTACCGGTAGCCGTCCCGGCCGCGGATGCGCTGGTCGCCGCCGGAGCAGAACGCCCAGCCCCCATCGCGCGGGGACGGGCCGTTGCCGGTCAGCAGCACGCACCCCACATCGCTGGTCTGCCGGGCATGGTCCAGCGCCCGGTACAGCTCATCGACGGTGTGCGGGCGGAAGGCGTTGCGCACCTCGGGCCGGTTGAAGGCGATCCGCACGGTGCCCTGGTCGACCGCCCGGTGATAGGTGATGTCGGTGAAGTCGAACCCCTCGACTTCCTTCCAGGCGTCCGGGTCGAACAGCTCCGAAACCATGTGTTCCTCTCCTCGGGCCGGCGCCGCTCGCCGGCCGCCCCCAATTCAACCGCCATCTGGGTGCCGATGCCGCCGACGGGGTCCCCTAGGCTGGGCCGCGACATGGATCGTCAGGTGCACGCCCTCCTCCTTCCCCCCGGCCCCCGCCTGCAGGAGGCGCTGGCCGCCGCCCTGGACGGCAGCGGGCCGGCGATCTGCCCGCTGTCGCCGCAGCTGCCGCGCCCGGCGCTGCAGACGCTGCTGCGGGCGCTGGCGCCGTCGGCCGTCCACACCGACGAAGGGGTGCGGCCCCATCCGGCCGGCCGGCCCACCGACGCCCGCACCGCTGTGATCATCGCCACCTCCGGGTCCACCGGCGCCCCCAAGCTGGTGGAGCTTTCGGCCGAGGCGCTGCGGCATTCGGCCGCCGCCTCCCTGGAGCGGATCGGCGCCGCCGCCGACGACCGCTGGCTGTGCTGCCTGCCCACCCACCACATCGCCGGCATCCAGGTGCTGGTGCGTTCCCTGATCGCCGGCACCACCCCGCTGATCACGCCCCGGTTCGACATCGACGCCGTCGCCGCCGCGCCCGTCCAGCACCTGTCGCTGGTCCCCACCCAGCTGCGGCGGCTGCTGGACGCCGGGGTGGACCTGGCGCGTTTCGGTGCGATCCTGCTGGGCGGCGCCGCGGCCTCCCCCGCCCTGCTCCAGCAGGCCCGCTCCCGCGGCGCGCGCATCCACACCACCTACGGGATGAGCGAGACCAGCGGCGGCTGCGTCTACGACGGCCTTCCCCTGGACGGGGTGCGCGTCGACATCGACGCCGACGGGCGGATCCTGCTGGCCGGGCCGGTGCTGTTCTCCGGCTACCGCCTCAACCCGCAGGCCACCGCTCAGGCCAGGGACGGGCAGTGGCTGCGCACCCCCGACCTGGGCGCCTTCGACGGCGGCCGGCTGCGGGTGCTGGGCCGCATGGACGATGTCATCAACACCGGCGGGGAGAAGGTCCTGGCCACCGAGGTCGCCGCCGTGCTGGCCCGGCACCCGCGCGTCAAGGACGTCGTGGTGGTGGGCCGCCCGGACGCCGAATGGGGCGAGCGCGTCACCGCCGTCGTCGTCCCCGCCGGGGACCCGCCCACCCTGCGGGAGCTGCGCGACCTGGTCCGCCGCAGCCTGCCGGCCCACGCCGCGCCCCGCGAGCTGGAGCTGCGGACGGCCATCCCGCTGCTGCCTTCGGGCAAGCCCGACCGTCAGGCGCTGCGCAAACCCTGACGGGCCTTTCTGTTCTTGTGGGTTCGCGGGTGCCTTATCCGTGATCGGCAGGGGGTTTCGGGTGTCTTCCCACCCCCGGCCTTGACAAAGTAAGGTTTAGGTTGAGCTGGGCTTTCATGCCGTCCGGGAACAACCACGGGCATGCGCGGCGTTCCGAATAGTGCGCACGGGAACGCAAACCACCACCCATCAACGCATCCGCCCCTAGATCAGGCATGCGTTCATCACCTATGTCACACGGAAGGGAGGGGGGTGTGCCCATGCCGCGAGCAGCGGTACCGGCCCCGTTCCAGGAGGCAAGCTCCACACCGCTCGAAGCGCTGCTGGAGCGCGGCCGCGCGCAGGGCCACCTTTCCCTCGGCGAGGTACGCGAAGCCTTCCGGGCCGCCGGCATCAGCCCGGCGCAGGGACGTTCGATCCTGCGGGAGATCTCCGAGGCCGGGGTCAGCCTGGCCGCCGAGGACGAGGCCCCGGCCTCCAACGGCCGCAAGTCCACCCGGGCGGCCGGCAAGAAGCCCGGTGCGACCGCCGGCGCCAAGGCCGCCTCCACCGGCAACCGGACCGCCGCGCCGGAGCAGGCCGACGTCCCAGAGGCCGCCGAAGAGCCCCTTGAGGACGAGGCCCTGCAGATCGACGCGCTCCAGGCCGACACCGCCGACGCCCTCGACCTGGACGACATGTCCAGCTCCATGGGCGACTCGGTGCACACCTACCTGAAGTCGATCGGCCGCCGGCAGCTGCTGACCGCCGAGCAGGAGGTCGAGCTGGCCAAGCGCATCGAGGCCGGGCTGTATGCCGAATACAAGCTGGAAAACGAGCCCGACCTGCCGCCTGAGCTGCGCGAGGAGCTGGAGTGGGTCGCCGCCGACGGACGCGAGGCCAAATCCCACATGCTCGAGGCCAACTTGCGCCTGGTGGTGTCGGTGGCCAAAAAGTACTCCGACCGGGGGCTGTCGCTGCTGGACGTCGTCCAGGAGGGCAACCTGGGGCTGATCCGCGCGGTGGAGAAGTTCGACTACACCAAGGGCTTCAAGTTCTCCACCTACGCCATGTGGTGGATCCGGCAGGCGATCCAGCGCGGCTTCGCCGACTCGGCCCGCACCATCCGGCTGCCGGTGCACGTGCTGGAGATGCTCAGCAAGCTCAGCCGGGTCGAACGCGACATGCACCAGCGGCTCGGCCGCGAGCCCACCCCCGAGGAACTGGCCGCCGAACTGGACAAGAGCCCGGCGCAGGTGCGCGAGCTGCTGCGCACCAGCCGCCAGCCCATCAGCCTGGACTCCACCATCGGCGAAGACGGCGAGACCCGCATCGGCGACCTGATCGAGGACATCGACAGCCCCGAGGCCTCGGAGATGGTCGACCGGCAGCTGATGGCCGACCAGCTGCGCCGCAGCCTGTCGATCCTCTCCCCCCGGGAAGAGATGATCATGTCGATGCGGTTCGGGCTGTACGACGGCACGCCCCGCACGCTGGATGAGATCGGCAAGCACCTGGGGCTGACCCGGGAGCGGATCCGCCAGCTGGAAAAAGAGTCCCTGTCGAAGCTGCGGCACCCCAGCAACGCCACGCCGCTGCTGGATTTCGCGGTCTGACCGCCGCACCCGGGAGAGCCCCCGGCGCAAGGCGCCGGGGGCTCTCCCCTGCCCGCACGAAGGTCAGTCGCCGCGGCGGAACTGGACGATGGCCAGCCCCAGCAGCCCCAGCCCCATGGCGGCGACCATGAGCAGCTGCAGCCAGACCGGGACCGGCCAGCCGTTCCAGGTGACGCCCGCGTTGAAGGCCCGCTCCAGCTCCGGCGGCAGCTGCAGGCGGGAGAAGACCGCCTGCCGCATCGGGTCCACCGCATAGGTCAGCGGGTTCAGCTTCGTCAGCACCCCCAGCCAGGCCGGCAGCCCCGACAGCGGGTACAGCGCCCCGGACAAAAACAGCATCGGCATCATCGCCATCTGCATGACGGCGAAGAAGGACTGCATGTTGGTGATCCGGGCCGCCAGCAGCACCCCGAAGGCGGTCAGCGCGAACGCCCCCAAAAACAGCTCCCCGACCAGCGTGAGCATCAGCGCCGGGTGATAGGGCACGCCGACCAGCCCGGCCAGCGCCACGATCACCACCCCCTGGGCGGTGGCCACGAACGCCCCGCCCAGGCACTTGCCGATCACGATGGCGCCGCGGCTGACCGGCGCCACCAGCATCTCCCGCAGGAAACCGAACTCCCGGTCCCACACGATCGAGGCGGCCGAGAACATCGCGGTGAACATCACCGTCATGGCGCACACGCCGGGGAAGATGAACGTCTTCAAGTCCACCCCGTCGCCGCCGCCGGTGGCCATCAGGGACGACAGCCCGGTGCCCAGCACCAGCAGCCACAGCACCGGCTGGATCAGGCTGGAGATCACCCGCATCCGCTCAGAGGCGAAACGCAGCACCTCCCGGTGGAAGACGATCTTCACCGCGCGCAGGTCGTGCCGGAGGCTGCGCGGGGGCACCTGGACCCGCACCGGCTGCGGCGCCGTCGCCGTCATCGCCTCATCCCCTCTCATCTTCGTCGCGCGGCCACCCGCATCCAGTCCCGCGCAGAGCCCCCGGCGTCGCGGATGCTGGTGCCGGTGTAGGACATGAACACATCGTCCAGGGAGGGGCGGGCCACGCTCACCGCGCGGATCGCCTGGCCGAGCTCGGCGAACAGCCGGGGCACGAACTCCTGCCCGCCGGCCACGGAGAAGGTGACGGCGCCGTCGCGCACGTCGGCGTCGATGCCGAAGCGTTCCTTGAGCGCGGCGATGGCGGCCCGGTCGTCGTCGGTGTGCAGCCGCACCCGGTCCTTGCCGACGCGGGCCTTGAGCGCCTCGGGGGAGTCCAGCGCCACGATCTTGCCGGAGTCCATGATCGCGATGCGGTCGCAGAACTCGGCTTCTTCCATGTAATGAGTGGTCATGAAGATGGTGATCTGCTCGGCGGCCTGCAGGCGGCGGATGTAGTCCCAGATGGACGCCCGGGTCTGCGGGTCCAGCCCCACCGTGGGCTCATCCAAGAACAGCACCCGCGGCGAGTGCAGCAGCCCGCGGGCGATCTCCAATCGGCGTTTCATCCCGCCGGAGTAGGTGTTGACCTTGTCGCGCCGCCGCTCCCACAGCCCCACCATCTCCAGCACCTGGCGCATCCGGCCGGCGAGCGCGGCGCGGGGCACCCCGTACAGTTCGGCGTGGAAACGCAGGTTCTGCTCGCCGGACAGGTAGCCGTCCAAGGTGGGGTCCTGGAAGACCAGCCCGATGTTGCGCCGCACGTCGTCGCGTTCGCGCACCACGTCGTAGCCGGCCACGCGGGCGCTGCCGGCGGTGGGCCGCAGCAGGGTGCACAGCATGCCGATCGTGGTGGATTTGCCCGCCCCGTTGGGGCCGAGGAAGCCGAAGATCTCGCCGGCCTCCACCGTGAAGTCGATGCCCTGCACCGCCGTGACCTCGCCGAAACGCTTGACCAGCCCGGTGACGGCGATCGCGGGCTCCCCCGTGGCCATGCACGACTCCCTCGGCCCAGAACCGACAGTCAGATCCCCCAACCGTATGTAAGTCCAATATTCAGAAACAAGCGGGCGGCCGGGTCCGGCAGGGCGGCGCCGTCACAGTCCCCGGGGCGGCTCGACCGGGTCGCCCGCGGCGCGGTCCCGGCGGATCACGCTGATCATGCCGTTGGGTTCGATCCAGGCGCGCTCGACCATGGCGATGTCCTCGATGCCGTGCAGCCGCATCTGGGAGAGGACCTCTTCGGCGGTCATGAACTCCCTCAGCATCGCCTTGCGGTTCAGCCTGCCGTTTTCGATCAGCACCCGGGGCCGGGCCTTCAGCAGCGCCGCCATGCACGGGAACCGGTAGGCGACGGCGTCGACCGCCACGCTCCAAAACAGGATCGTCACGACCAGCAGCAGGCCGTCGGCGACCGTCTCGGCCTCGCCCTGCAGCCCGGCCGCCGCGGCCTGGGCCACCAAGACGACCAGCAGCACGTCCGTGACCCCCAGGCCGCCCGCCTCGCGCCGGCCGACCAGACGTAACAGGATGAGCAGCACCAGATAGGTCACCGTGCCGCGGACGAACACCTCCAGCAGCGGAACGCTCAGGGTGAAGACCGATCGCCACTCCACCGCCGCACCATCTCCTCACCGCCTCGGCCGCCCGAACCGCCCCGGGCGCCGCAGGCTCCGCATGACCCCGCGGGTCCTCGCCGCGGTCTGCGCAAAGAGCCCGGCCGACCGCCTGCGGGCGGTCTCTTCGGTCCTTCCCGCTGGGAAGGGCTCGCCTGCATGACAGAGGGCGGGCGATGTGCGCCCGCCCTCTGTGCCCCGCGAAAGGACGCGTCAAAAGGGACGATCGGTGCGTACCGGGTCGCAGGCCAGCCGGTAGCCGCGTTTGACCACGGTCTCCACGATGCCCGAGCGGCCCAGGCCGCGCCGCAGCCGGGCCACCGCCATCTCCACCGCGTGCTCATCGGCCTGCGGGCGGCCGTCCCGGCCCCAGCCGCTTCCGGTGATCACCCGGCTGGGCAGCACCGTGCACAGCTCGGCCCGGGAGACCACATGGCCGGGCCGGCGGGCCAGCGCCCGCAGGATCGCCATCGGCGCCGGGGCGATCGGCCGCAGCTGCCCGTCCAGCACGACGGCGTGCCCGCGCAGCTCCAGGGTGTGGCCGCGGACGTTGATCCGCCGGGCCCGCCGCCGCGGCAGGTCGGCGGCCAGCGCCCGCACCAGCGCCCCGATCCTGGCCCGCTCGGGCTGGACGGTGGGTACGCCGCGGTCGGTCAGCGGCTGGGCGGTGACCGGGCCGACGCAGGCGGCCACCGTGTGGGTGCGCAGCGCCTCCAGCAACGCCTCCTCCAGGCCGTCCTCGGCCGCCACCGCCAGCGTGGCGGTGACGGCGGGGGCGCTGGTGAAGGTGATGGCGTCGATGGTGCCGGCCACGGCCTGCCCCACCAGCCGGCGCAGCGGCGTGGAGTCGTCGGTGCGCGACCAGCGGTAGACCGGCACCTCGATCACCTCGGCGCCGGCGGCGCGCAGCGCGCCGGTGAAGTCCGGCAGCGGCTCCCCATACAGCTGCACCGCGATGCGGGTGCCGGTCAGGTCCTCGGCCAGCAGGTGACGCAGCAGCTCCTGGCAGCTTTCCGAATCCGGCGACCACTCCTCCTGCAGGCCCGCCGAGCGGATGGCGCCGCGGGCCTTGGGGCCGCGGGCCAGGATGCGGGCCTTGTGCAGCCGCTCGATCAAGGCGTCGCGCAGCCCCCAGCCGTCGGCCGTCTCCAGCCAGGCGCGGAAACCGATGGCGGTGGTGACGACGACATAGTCGAGCCTGTCGGCGATGCACACGTTGGTGGCGTGCAGCAGTTCGGCGTCGTCGGCCAGCGGCACCAGCCGGATCGCGGGGGCGTGCACCACCCGTGCCCCGCGCCGTTCCAGCAGCGCGGCCAACTCCTCGTGCCGCCGTGCCGCGGTCACCCCGACCGCGAACCCGGCGAGCGGTTCATGGTCAGTGTTCATGGCCGGCCGAGCCCACCCCCGGATCGGTCGCGGTTGTCATGACAGCGCGACCTCCACCCCTCCGGCCGGGGTGCGGCGGATGCGGAAGGTCGGCAGCGCCACCTGCCCGTCGTCCAGGCAGCGGCCCGTGCGCAGGTCGAAGACCTGCTTGTACATGGGAGAGGCCACGGTGGGGATGCCGCCGCGGGTGCCGACGATGCCCCGGGCGATCACGTAGGCGCCGCTGAAGGGATCGAAGTTGGACAGGGCGAACAGCTCCCCGTCGAAGGTCCGGAAGATCGCCACCTGGACGCCCTCCACCAGCGCGCACACGCCGCGCTCGGGCAGCAGGTCGTCATAGCGGCACACCTGATGCCAGCGGGTCGTCGGCTGCGGCGGGACGACGGGCGCGGTCTGCACGTCGGCGGTCATCGGGTCACTACCTCCAGCTTCGGTCCGGCCAGCAGTACCGGCTTGATCTGGTCGCGTTCGGGTTCGAAGACGATGCTCGGGTCGGGGACGTCGGGGGCGTTGACGAAGGACACGAAGCGGCGCAGCTTCTCGGGGTCTTCCAGGGTGTCGCGCCACTCGTCGGAGTAGCCGGCCACGTGGCGTTCCATCTGCTCGTCCAGCTCGGCGCAGATGCCCAGCCGGTCCTCGATGATCACCTCGCGCAGGTAGTCGATCCCGCCGTCCAGTTCCTCCAGCCAGCCGGCGGTGCGCTGCAGCCGGTCGGCGGTGCGGATGTAGAACATCAAGAACCGGTCGATGTAGCGGACCAGCGTCTCATCGTCCAGGTCGGAGGCGAACAGGTCGGCGTGGCGGGGGCGCATGCCGCCGTTGCCGCCCACATACAGGTTCCAGCCCCGTTCGGTGGCGATGACCCCGAAGTCCTTGCTGCGCGCCTCGGCGCATTCGCGGGCGCAGCCGGAGACGGCGGCCTTGAGCTTGTGCGGGGCGCGCAGCCCCCGGTAGCGCAGCTCCAGGCGGATCGCCATGCCCACCGAGTCCTGCACCCCGTAGCGGCACCAGGTGGAGCCGACGCAGGATTTGACCGTGCGCAGCGCCTTGCCGTAGGCGTGGCCGGATTCGAACCCGGCGTCCACCAGGCGCTTCCAGATCTTCGGCAGCTGCTCGACCCGGGCCCCGAACAGGTCGATGCGCTGCCCCCCGGTGATCTTGGTGTAGAGACCGAAGTCGCGGGCGACCTCGCCGATCACGATGAGCTTCTCGGGGGTGATCTCCCCGCCGGGGATGCGCGGCACCACCGAGTAGGTGCCGTTCTTTTGCATGTTGGCCAGGAAGTGGTCGTTGGTGTCCTGCAGGGCGGCCTGCTCGCCGTCGAGGATGTGGCCGCGTCCCAGACTGGCCAGGATCGAGGCCACCACCGGCTTGCAGATGTCGCAGCCGCGGCCCCGGCCGTGCTCGGTGATCAGCTGGGTGAAGGTGGTGATCTGGCGGACGCGCACGATGTCGAACAGCTCGGCGCGGCTGTGGTCGAAGTGCTCGCACAAGGCCTTGCCGACCTGGACGCCGGCCGCGGTCAGCTCGGCGTCCAGCAGCTTCTTCACCAGCGGGACGCAGCTTCCGCACGAGGTTCCGGCCCGGGTGCACTCCTTGACGGCGGGCACGTCGGTGAGGCTTTCGGCGCGGATGGCGCCGCGGATGGTCTCGGCGGAGACGTTGTTGCAGCTGCAGATGACGGCATCGCCGGGCAGCTCGCCGCCGGGCGGCTCGGTGCCGCCGAACAGGATCTGCTCGGGGCTGCCGGGCAGCTGCGCGCCGACGCGGGTGCGCAGCGCGGGATAGGCGGAGGCGTCGCCGACCAGCACGCCGCCCAGCAGGGTGCGGGCGTCGTCGCTGACGACGAGTTTTTTGTAGACGCCGGCGACCGGGTCGGTGTAGGTGACGTCCAGGGCGCCGCCCGCCCGGGAGGCGAACGGGTCGCCGAAGCTGGCCACCTCCACGCCCATGAGCTTGAGCTTGGTGGAGGTGTCGGCGCCGCCGAAGGCGGCCTGGGCGGTGGTGCCGTTCGCCAGCGCCGCCAGGTGGTCGGCCACCGTCTCGGCCATCGCAAAACACGGGCCGACCAGCCCGTAGACGGTGCCGTCGACCAGGGCGCACTCGCCGATGGCGAAGATCGCCGGGTCCGCGGTGCGGCAGGTGGCGTCCACGACGATGCCGCCGCGTTCGCCCACCGGCAGGCCACAGGCGCGGGCCAGTTCGTCGCGGGGGCGGATGCCGGCGGAGAAGACCACCACCTGCGCCCGGATCGCCGTTCCGTCGCCGAGGGTCACCTGGGCGACCGTGCCGTCCGGGCCGGGGTGCAGCCCCTGCAGCGGGGCGCCGGTGTGGACCGTCAGCCCCAGCTGCTGGATGTGGCGGCGCAGCATGGCGCCGCCGCCCTCGTCCAACTGGCGCGGCATCAGCCAGGGCGCCGCTTCCACCACGTGCACGTCGATGCCCAGGCCCTGCAGCGCCCGGGCCGCCTCCAGGCCCAGCAGGCCCCCGCCGACCACCACGCCGGCGGCGCCGGGACGGGCGATGCAGTGGGCGCGCAGCGCCTCCAGGTCGTCGATGGTGCGGTAGACGAACACGCCGGGCAGGTCCCGGCCCGGCACCGGGGGCACGAACGGGGCGGAGCCGGTGGCCAGCACCAGCGCGTCGTAGCCGATGACCTCCCCCGAGGCGGTGGTGACCGTGCGGGCCGCGCGGTCGATGCCGGTGACCGTTTCTGCGGTGCGGACCGTAACCTGCGCGTCATGCGCGGGAAACGTCAGGTCCGCCTCCTCGGTCAGGTAGGAGGTGAGCGCGACCCGGTCGTAGGCGGGGCGGGGTTCCTCCCCGATCACGGTGATCCGCCATAGGCCCGCGGTGTCCCGTTCCCGCAGGGTCTCCACCAGCCGGTGACCGGCCGGGCCGTGGCCGACCACGACCAGCTGCCTGTAGGTATCCCCTCCGACGTCCATGGGGTGATACTCAGCAGAAGGCGTTTCGCAGTTGCGTCTCCTTTGTCACCGGCGTGTTAAAAGCCGCTCACCTTGAAATGCTTTCGTGGTCATCTCGTGACCTCTCCCAAGAAAAAACCCGCCCGGAAACGGCGGGTTTTGAGAAGTTTTTCAGTTTTTTCGTTCGGGGTCAGCCGGCGGGCACCGCCTCCTGCTGCTCGTTCAGCCGGCGGACGATGTCCTCCACCGCGTCCCGGCAGGTCCCGCAGCCGGTGCCGGCCCGGGTGCGCTCGGCCACCTCGCCGGCGCTGCGGGCGCCCTGCCGCCAGCAGGCGCGGATCTGCCCCTTGGAGACGTTGTTGCAGTGGCAGACCGTCGCCGCGTCCGGCAGCCGGGCCGGCGAGTCGCCCATGCCGCCGTCCAGTCCCGGAAACAGCAGGCCGAGCCGGTTCGAAGGCAGCGGCGCCGCCCGGTCATACAGCTGGGCGAGCGTGCCGGCGGTGCCGGTCTCCCCCAGCAGGATCGCCCCGACCAGCCGGTCCTCCCGGACGACGACCTTCTTGTAGGTGCCGCGAGCCGGGTCGGAGAACTGCACGACCTCCACCTGGGGGTCTTCGTCGCCCAGCCGGCTGTCCCCCATCGCCGCCAGTTCCACGCCGGCGGCCTTGAGGCGGGTGATCTGCCGGGCGCCGGTGAAGCGCGCCCCGCGGTCGGCCCCCGACAGCAGGTCGGCCAGCACGGTCGCCTGCTGCCAGGCGGGCGCCACCAGCCCGTAGACCGTCCGCCCGTACTGGGAGCACTCGCCGATCGCCCGCACCGCCGGGTCGGTCACCGAACGCAGCATCTCATCGACCACGATCCCGCGCTCGACGGCCAGCCCCGCCGCGCGGGCCAGCCGCACCTGCGGCCGCACCCCGCAGGCCAAGATCACCAGTTCGGCCGGCAAGAACTCGCCGGTGTCCAGCTCGACGCCGACGACCCGCCGCTCCTCCCCCTCGCCCTCGGTGCGCAGCGCCCGGACGGCGGCCTGCAGGCGGACCCGGACGCCCAGACGGTCGAGGGTGCGCGCCAGGACCTTGCCGGCGCCGGGGTCGAGCTGACGCTCCATCAAGTGCCCGGCCTGGTGCACCACCGTCACCGGCAGGCCGCGCCCGGCCAGCCCGCGGGCGGCCTCGATGCCCAGCAGGCCCCCGCCGACCACCACGGCCCGGTCGGCGGCACCGGCCAGCTCCAAGATCTTGCGGCAGTCCTCCAGCGTGCGAAAGGGCAGCGCACCGGCGGGCAGGCCGTCCTCGGCGCCCTTCAGCGGCGGCACGACCGCGGTGCTGCCGGTGGCGAGCACCAGCGTCCCATAAGGGGTCACGCTGCCGTCGGCGGCGTGCACCACGCGGGCCTTGCGGTCGATGCGGGTGACCGCCACGCCCAGGCGGGCGTCCACCCGGTGCTCGGCGTACCAGGACGCCTCCACCAGGCCGATCTGCTCCGGCCGGGCCACGCCGGCCAGCACGTTCGACAGCAATATCCGGTTGTAGGGCTGCTGCGGCTCGGCGCCGAACACCGTCACCGGCACATGCGGGTCGCGCCGGCGCAGATCGGTGACGAACCGCGAGCCGGCCATGCCGTTGCCGACGACGACGATCGGCCCGGCGTCACCGGCCCGCGGCCCCGAGCGGCGCCCGCCCTCGCCGGGCCGGTCCTGGACGGCGTGCGGGACAGGGTTCACTGAGCGGCTCCGTTCCGTTCATACGGCTCGACCCGCACGGCGCACACCTTGAACTCCGGCATCCGAGACAGCGGGTCGAGCGCGGGATTGGTCAGCAGATTGGCGCGTCCCTCCCCCGCCCAGTGGAAGGGGATGAACACGGTGTCGTGCCGGATGGTCTCCACCAGACAGGCCCGCACCACCACGGAGCCGCGGCGGCTGGACACCCGTACCAGCGCGCCCTCGCGCACGCCCAGCCGCGCGGCCAGATCGGGATGCATCTCGGCGAACGGCTCGGGCGCGCGCTCCACCAGCGGGGCGATCCTGCGGGTCTGCGCCCCGCTCTGGTAGTGCGCCAGCACCCGGCCGGTGGTCAGGTAGACGGGGTAATCGGCGTCGATGCGCTCGGCGACGCCGCCGTAGTCGACCGGGACGAACCGGGCCCGCCCATCGGGGGTGTGGAAACGCTCAAGGAAGGGACGGGGCGTGCCGGGATGGTCCGGCGACGGGCACGGCCAGAACACCCCGCCTTCGGCGTCGATCCGCTCATAGGTGATGCCCGAATAGTCGGCCGGCCCGCCGGCGCTGGCGGCGCGCAGCTCGTCGAACACCTCGGCCGGGTCGGCGCTCCAGGTGCCCGGCGCGCCCAGCCGCCCGGCCAGCTCGGCCAGGATCTGCAGGTCGCTGCGGACGCCCGGGGGCGGGTCCACCGCGCGGCGGCGGCGCAGCACCCGCCCCTCCAGGTTGGTCAGCGTGCCGGACTCCTCGGCCCACTGGGTGGTGGGCAGCACCACATCGGCCCGCCGGGCGGTCTCTGAGAGCACAAAGTCCGACACCGCCAGGAACTCCAGGGAGTTCAGCCGTTCCTCGATGCGCCGGGAACGCGGCGCCGACACCACCGGGTTGGAGCCGAACAGCAGCAGCGCCTTGGGGCCGTGCTCGGTGCCCAGCGCCTCCAGCAGCTCGAAGGCGCTGCGGCCGGGGCCGGGGATGATGCCGGGGTCCACCCCCCACACCGCGGCCACGTGCGCGCGGGCGGCCGGGTCGTCGATCCTGCGGTAGCCGGGCAGCTGGTCGGCCTTCTGCCCGTGCTCGCGCCCGCCCTGGCCGTTGCCCTGCCCGGTCAGGCAGCCGTAGCCGCCGCCCTCCCGGCCGGGCAGCCCCAGCGCCAGCGCCAAATTGATGAAGGCGGTGACGGTGTCGGTGCCATGGGCGTGCTGCTCGGCGCCGCGGGCGGTGAGGATCAGCGCGCGGGCGCCGCGGCCCAGCAGCCGCACGGCCTCGCGCTGGTGCGGCACCGGCACGCCGGTGATGCGCTCCACCCGCTCCGGCCAGTAGGCGTTCACCGACACCCGCACCGCCTCGAACCCGCTGGTGCGTTCGGCGATGAACGCCTCATCCAGGAAGCCCTCTTCGATGGCCACGTGCAGCAGCCCGTTGGCCAGCGCCAGATCGGTGCCGGGGGACGGCTGCAGATGCAGATCGGCCTGCCGGGCGGTGGCGGTGCGGCGCGGGTCGACGACGATCAACGCGCCGCCGCGCTCGCGCATCTGCGTCAGGTGCCGCATGAACGGCGGCATGGTCTCGGCCGGGTTCCCCCCGGCCAGCAGGATCGCATCGGCCCGGGCCAGGTCGGTGATCGGCCCCGGCAGTCCCCGGTCCAGCCCGAACGCCCGGTTCAGCGCGGCGGCGGCCGAGGACATGCAAAAGCGGCCGTTGTAGTCGATCTGCGAGGTGCGCAGCGCGATCCGGGCGAACTTGCCCAGCTGGTAGGCCTTTTCGTTGGTGAGCCCGCCGCCGCCGAAGACTCCGACCGCGTCCGGGCCGTGCCGCTCCTGCAGCCGGGTGATCTCGGCGGTGATCCGCTCCAGCGCCTCCTCCCAGGTGCACGGCTCCAGCGGCGCCCCCAGGTGCGCCCGCATCAGCGGCGTGGTCAGCCGGTCGGGGACGGTCAGCAGCTCGGCGGCCGTCCACCCCTTCTGGCACAGCCCGCCGCGGTTGGCCGGCACGTCCGTGCGGGGCTCCACCCGCACCGGGCTTCCCCCCACCGTCATGCCGCACTGCAGGGCGCAGTACGGGCAGTGGGTGGGGGTGCCCGCGACCGTCGCCGGCGCCCGGGGGAGGCGCTCTGGACTCATGTGTTCACTCACCGCCATGGGGCCGATCGTGTGCGGGGGGCGTTTCATGAGCGGGTCTCGGTTGTGTCCCGGGTGTTAAAAGCGGCTCACGAGGACGCATTCGCTGAGGTCAGAGCGTTGTTTTGGCACGCTCCACGGCGGTGAGGGGCCGTGGGCGGGCGCTCGCATCCCCCGCTTTTCCGCCGGATGCGTGAACGCCATTCGGCGCCCTGAGCCGCGCTTGCGAACGGATCGACGGCCACAGGCGTTTCCGCAGACGGTTGCGGCCGCGCCCCCCGAAGAGGACGGCCGCGCAGCGCTTAGCCTCATGCCATGCCGGACGCTGCTTATTACGCCTCTCTTCCCCGTACCCGGGGCGCCGCCGCGGCCCTGCTGCAAGACGACAGGGGCCGGGTGCTGCTGGTCAAACCCACCTACAAAGAGGGCTGGTTCCTGCCTGGCGGAGTGATCGAGCACGGCGAATCCCCCTTGGCCGCCTGCATCCGCGAATGCCAAGAGGAACTCGGTTTCACCCCCCGACTGACCGGGCTGGTCTGCGTGGACTGGGGACCGCCGAACGGCGGGCACGGCGGGGCCGATGCGGTCAACGTGTTCGTGTTCGGCGGCAGCGTCACCGCCGAGGAGATCAGCGGCATCCGGCTGCCCCCCGACGAGCTGTCCGACCATGCGATGGTCACCCCCGAGCAGATCCCCGAACTGGCCGCCCCCCATGTGGCCCGCCGGATGATCCCCAGCCTGCGCGGCATCGCCGAGGGCCGCACGGTTTACCTGGAGGACGGCTATGAGCCCGGGTTCGGGGCGGCGCTGCGGCTCACCCGCTGACCAGGCCCGCCACGGCGGCGCGGAAACGCCCCGACGGGGCCGGCGAAGGGGTAGCACGCCGCGCCGCCGGGTAGGTGACCGGGGTACGCACGGGCCGGTGAACCAGGGGGGAAACGCCATGGCCGAATGCGAGGTCTGCGGCAACGACTATGAGCTGGCCTTCGAGGTGCACGCACAGGGAGCGGTGCACACCTTCGACTCCTTCGAATGCGCCATCACCAAGATGGCGCCGATCTGCGAGCACTGCTCGTGCCGGATCCTCGGCCACGGGGTCGAGGTGAACCGGCACTGGTACTGCAGCGCGCACTGCGCCCGCGCCGCCGATCCCCGCAGCGCGGAACTGGTCGCCGACCACGCCTGACACAGCAGGCCACGGGGGGACGACGGCGAGGCGGCACCGGTGCAGGCCACCGGTGCCGCCCTCACGCCCGGCCCTTTGCTCCGCGGGCCGCCGGCACCAGGGGACGAAAGGCCGCGGCGTCCCCGGCCGGACCGGGCGCCGGCCGGTCAGACCCCCGCCTGCGCCAGGCTCATCCGCACCCCGCCGATGTGGACCTTGCGCAGGTAGGTCGCCCAGGTGAGCGCCACGCACAGGCCATAGAAGACCGCCAGGCCGGCCAGCGCCGGGCCGATCCCGCCGACCGACTCCAGCGAGATGCGGAAGGCCTGCTGGATCAGCACCCCGCCCAGCGCACCGACCGCCGAGGAGATGCCGATCGAGGCCGCCGCGGCCCGGCGCGCCGCGGCCAGGGCCGACTTGACCGCCGCGGCATCGCCGGCGTCCACTCCCTGCATCGCCCGGGTCCGGAAGATGGCCGGGATCATCTTGTAGGTGGAGCCGTTGCCGATGCCGGTGGCGACGAACACGAACAGGAAGGCCGCCAGGAACAACGGCCAGCTGCCGGCCTGCACCGCGACGGCCACCGCGACGATGCCCAGCCCCATCAGCAGGAAGTCGAGCATGGTGACCCGGGCACCGCCGAACCGGTCGGCCAGCCAGCCGCCCAGCGGCCGGGCCAGGGATCCGGCGAAGGCGCCCAGCCAGATGAAGTCGGAGGCCTTGATGCCCGGGAACTGTGAGGTGATCAGTACCCCGAAGGTGAAGGAGTAGCCGATGAACGAGCCGAAGGTGCCGATGTAGAGCACCGACATGATGATCGTCTGCCGGTCCTTGCAGCCGGCGATCATCTCTTTGGCCGTGTAGGCGGAGGCGGCGCCGCGCAGGTTGTTCATGAAGAAGTAGGCGCCCGCGGCGGCCAGCAGGATGAAGGGCATCCACACCCAGCCGACGGCGGCCAGCCCGAACGCCACGATCAGCGGAGGCATCGCCAGCTGGGTGACGCTGACTCCGATGTTCCCGCCGGCGGCGTTCAGCCCCAGTGGCAGGCCCTGCTTGTCGGTCGGGTAGTAGTGGGTGATGTTGGCCATCGAGGAGGCGAAGTTGCCGCCGCCCAGGCCGGTGGTCGCCGCGATCAGCAGCAGCGCCCAGTAGGGAATGTCGGGGTTCTCCACGGCGTAGACGAACAGACCACAGGGGATCAGCAGCAGCAGCGCGCTGACGATCGTCCAGTTGCGCCCGCCGAAACGGGCGGGGGCGAAGGTGTAGGGGATGCGCATCGCCGCGCCGACCAGGTTGGGCAGCGTGGTCAGCCACAGGATCTGGCCCACCGACAGCTGCATGCCCACCGACTGCAGGTTCAGCACCGCGATGCTCCACAGCAGCCAGACGCAAAAGCCCAGGTGCTCGGTGAGGATGGAGAAGACCAGGTTGCGCGCGGCGACCCGACGGCCGGTCCTGGCCCAAAAGTCCGCGTCGTCCGGCTCCCAATCGTCGATCCAGCGGCCGCCTTTGACCGCAGACCTCGCCGCGGAGGTCGTGCGGCCTTGTTGCGGGTCGGTCAGAACCGTCATCGTTCCGCCTCCAGATGTCTGCGTGGACACCGTGGAAGCTAGGAACGCCGCGTTACGGGGGACGGCCGATCATGTACCCGCGGCGATACAACATGCGCACGGCGAAACCGATCGCCTGTGAAGAGATGAGACTCGCGGCCTGTGCCCCGGTGAAGGGCCGTCAGCCGGCCCGGGCGGCGAGCCTGGTCTTCAGCGGGTGCTCCACCCGGGGCCAGTGAGGGGAGCGGCCCGAAGAGCGCAGCACCGCCTCCCACGGGTCGTCCCCGTCGATCAGCGGCAGGTGAGGCACCCCCCGCCGCCAGGCGTCCGCCAGCAGCTGCGGGTCGGCGGGCCGGTGGTCCAGGCCGATGGCGCGGGCCAGGTCCCAGGCGTGCAAGTGCCACTCCAGGCACGCCGCCCCGGCATAGTCGCCGACCGTGTACTCCGTGCCCCGGTAGACCAGGTGAAGGCGGTCCCAGGCGTCCGGCAGCAGGTCGGCGTAGGCGTCCGCCGACACGGTGAAGGTCAAGATCCGTTCCGGCCCGGAGGCGGCGGGCAGCACCGCCAGCTCGGCGGCGTTCTGCCGGGCCTGCTGGCGGATCAGCACCGCCGCCGGGGCGTTCTGGGCGAACAGCTTGGCCAGCCGGCTGTGGGGCGCGTCCTGCAGGTACTCCAGCTGGTTCTCGGCCACGCAGCGCAGATGCCCGGCCAGATCCAGCGCCGTCCACTCGGTGCAGGGCGTGGGAACCGACCAGTCCTCCACCTGCGCGGCCAGCCTGCGGATCGCGTGCACCCCGGCCCGGTAGGACTCCAGCAGACGATGCCGATCAGGCGGCGTGTGCTCCAAGGAATCTCCCCGTCCCCCGACTGTCCACGGACGTGCTCCAGCATCGTCCAGCACACGGCGGCAGTGGCGCATCCCCGGGCGGGTAGATCCTCACCCCCCGGGGAGCACCCGGCCGCATCGCGATCCCGTCTCCTTTGCGCGCGGCGGCGCGGCCGGCCGTGCCGTCAGGCCGCCACGCGGGGACCCACCCGGTAGCTGAGCCGGTGCGCCTCGCGGGCGGTGCGCAGCCGGTTGACCTCCTCGGTCCAGGGCTTCACCGAGGGACGGGCCTTGGCCTTGCGGCGGGCGATCTCGGCCTCCCGGCGGGCCTTGGCGGGGTCCTTGGCGTCCTGGGGGACGTAGACCTTCGGGCCCATGGCCACCCGCTCGGCCGCCTCGGCGGCCCGCAACGCCTCGGTCAGCGCCCGGTCCAGCGCGACCGCCAGGGCGCGCAGCTCCTCGCCGGGACGCGCCGCCCCTTCTGCCCGCGCACGCCGCAGCTCGTCCTCGGCCGCGGTGGCGGCGGCCAGCTTGTCGCGGTAGGCGGCGGCCAGCTCCTGATCGGCGGCGTACCGCTCCATGACGTCCTTGGACACCCGGCGGCCCAGCAGCATGGCGGTCCTTCCTCTCACGATCGCATCCGGACGACAGGGTACGCGCACTGCCGCTCCGGTGTGGGGTCAGCCGGCAGATTCGGCCCTTGTCGGGGGTGTGACATACCACCCGCCCCCTTTACGCAGTAAGGTCATCCCATGGTCAGACAGCCCGGCATGGCGGCGCACAACCGGCCGCCGCTCACCCGCGACCGGATCATCGAGGCGGCGCTGCACATCGTCGACGGTCAGGGCCTGGGCCGGCTCACCATGCGCCGGCTCGGCGACGCCCTGCAGGTCGAGGCGATGGCGATCTACCACCACATGCCGCGCGGCAAGGAAGAGCTGCTGGACGGGCTGGTCTCCCACGTGGCCGTGCTGCCGGCCCGGCCCGGCGGCGACTGGCGGCAGGCGCTGCGGGAGTGGGCGGCCGCCTACCGGGCCCGGCTGATGGCGCACTCGGGAGTGCTGCCGCTGGTGGTCACCCGGCGCAACCCGGCCGCCCTCACCGACACCGCCGCCTCGGTGCGGGAGATCCTGTACCGGGCGGGGCTGCCCGAAGGGGCCGCCGCCGACGGCGCGCACGCCCTGCTCGGCTATGTGATCGGCCAGGCGGCGCTGGAGATGCGCGGCCCCTCCCCCGGCGAGCCCCCCGTGGACTGGGACGCCCGCTTCACCGCGGGTCTGGAGCTGATCCTCACCGGGCTGTCGGCGCAAGCGCGCCGGCCCTGACCGCGCCGCCGGCGCGCGGTCGCCGGGCCAGGGCGGCGACCCCCACCGCCAGGTACAGCAGGGACATCAGCGCGGTCCGCGTGCCGTTGCCGCCCTCGCCGGCGAACACCGGAACGGTGTTGAAGGCCAGGTTGGCGGCGGCGTGCATCAGCATCATGGCCAGCACGCTTCCGCCGGTGGCCAGGAACACCCGGGTGAAGAGCATGCTCGCCCCGACGAGCTGGACGATGAACAGCGGCAGCGACTGGTCGGCCTGGGCGGTGCCGGGGATGAAGAACATCGGCAGGTGCCACAGCGCCCACAGCACGCCGTGCACGAGGCTCGCCGTCATCGGGCCGCCCAGCGCCAGGATCCGCGACAGGGCATAGCCGCGCCAGCCCAAATCCTCCCCGATCGGCGCGATCCAGAACGTGGCGAGCGTCTGGGCGGTCGGCGCCACCGCCCAGACGGCCGGCACGGCGCCCGCCAGCAGGCCGTCCAGCGCCACGGCCGCCAGCGGCACGGCGAACGGCACCGCCACGACCACCAGATACCAGCGGAGCGGGAAGCGCCCGCGCAGGGCCATGCCCAAAAGATCGCGCAGTTCCCGCCGGCCTCCCCGCAGCGCGGCCAGCGCGCACGCCGTCAACGCCGGGGCGAGGATCCCGCCCAGCGCGAACAGCCCCGTCAGGCCGGGGTCGAAGGGCTCGCCGCGCCGCGCCGCCACGACGGGAGGCGCATAACACAGCCAGGTGGCGGCGATGGTCACGCCGTAGAACCACAGCAGGCCGCCGACATCCCTGTGCGTTCCGTTCCCTCGCATCGACCGCTCCGTTTTTATTTCGAACGTCCGTGTTACATCCGGTACGCTACCACCATGCCGCGAGTGGTCGATCATGAAGCCCGGCGGGCCGAGATCATCTCCGCCGTCCTGGCGCTGGTGGCCGAGGAGGGCGCAGAAGGCGTGACGGTCCGCCGGGCGGCCGCCGCCGCGGGGCTGTCCACCGGCGCCCTGGCGCACTACTTCGCCGACAAGGACGAGCTGCTGGCCGCCGCCTTCGTCGAGGTCGCCCGGCGGGTCGGCCGCAGGGTGGCGGCCGTCTCCGCCGAACGGGACCCCGCCGACCTGCTGCACCATGCGATCACCGCGGTGCTGCCGCTGGACGCCGAACGGCGCGCCGAGGCCCGCGCCTGGCTGGCCTTCCTGGACCGGGCCCTGGTCCGGCAGGAGGTCGCGGCGCTGCAGCGCGAGGTCTATGCGCGCTGGCGGCGGCAGTACGCCGAGATCCTCCGGGCCGGCCGGCGCGCCGGCGTCTTCCGCGCCGACCTGGACTGCGAGGCGACCGCGGCCTGGCTCATCGCCGTGGCCGACGGGCTCACCCTGCAGCTGGTCTTCGACCCCGCGGCACTGGCCGCCGACGCCGTGGAGAAGCTGATCGCCTCCCACATCGACGCCCTGCGGCCCCGCTGAGCCGCCCCGGGCCTCCTGCTCAGTCCTCCACGACCAGGATCTCCAGGGCGCGCGGGCCGTGCACCCCGGGCGCCCGTTCCAGCTCCACATCGAAGGTGGTCGCCGGGCCGCTGATCCAGGTCAGCGGGCGGCAGGGGTCCAGGCGGGCGATCGCCTCGGGCACCGTGCCGACGATCTGGTCGGCGTGCACCACGCACAGGTGGTAGTCGGGCACCAGCGTCAGCGCCCGGCGGCCCTGCGCCCGGCCGCCGTCCAGCACGACCGTGCCGGTGCGGGCCACCGCCACCGCGCAGCCGGTCACCACCCCGTCGGCGCTCTGCAGCACGGACGTCGCCAGCGCGCCGCCGGAGTCGGCCACCGCCTCCACCCCCTCCAGCTGGGACAGCCAGCCGTAGGGCAGATCGGGGGGCACCACGATGCGCTTGGTCTCCCGGGCCCACAATGCGGCGGCGATCGCGGTGGCCAGCTCATCGGCGCTCACATGGCGGACGGCCGCCCGCTGCTCGGCGATCCGCTCGCTGAACAGGGCGATCACATCGGCGCGCTCGGCGGCCTCCTGGCCGGTGAGCCGGTGGTGATAGTCCCGGGGGACCTGCGGGAGGGCGCCGTCGCCCTTGCCGAGCGCCCGGCGCACCCGCTGCAGGATCTGTTCTCTGCTCACCTGCGCCTCCAGCGGAAGCGGAAGGGGTCGCGGGGCGGGGCGGGCAGGTCGCGGGCCTCGGTCCACTTGCCCAGCAGGCCCGGCAGGCGCTGGATGCGGCCGTCCCGCGCCAGCAGCCGGGCCCAGCGCACTCCCCGGCGGAGCGTGGACTCATACCGCCGCCGGTCGCTCATCGCCCAGGCCAGGGTGCGCATCAGCACCATCTCCGGCGGCGGCACCGGCAGGCTGCGGCGCGCCTGGACGACCTTGCCGCGCAGGTGCACCAGCACACCCGGGATGTCGATCTCCACCGGGCAGACGTCGCCGCACGCCCCGCACAACGTGGAGGCGAACGGCAGCGACGCCTCGGCGGCGCCGTCCACCCCGCGGGTCTGCGGCGTCCAGACCGCGCCGATCGGACCGGACAGCTCCCCTCCCCCGGCGGCGGCGTAGGCGGCGCCGCCGGTGCGTTCGTACACCGGGCACACCGGCAGGCAGGCCGCGCAGCGGATGCAGCGCAGGGCCGACCGCCCCACCCGGTCGGCCAGCATCGCGGTGCGGCCGTTGTCCAGCAGCACCAGATGCATGCGGGCGGGACCGTCGTGCTCTGACACCCCGGTCCAGGTGCTGACGTACGGGCTCATCCGCTCGCCGGCGGCCGCGCGCGGCAGCAGCTGCAGCACCACCTCCAGGTCCCGCCAGGACGGCACCACCTGGTCGATGCCCAGCACGCAGATCAGCGTCTCGGGCACGGTCAGGCACACCCGGCCGCCGCCGTCGCCCTCCGGCAGCACCAGCGTGCCGGTCTCGGCCACGGCGAAGGCCGGCCCGATGACGGCGATGCGGGCCGACAGCAGCCGCTCGCGCGTCTGGGCGCGCACGGCGTCGGCCAGCTCGGCCGGATCGGTGCCCAGTTCCTCGGGCACGCCGGGCAGCCTGCGCACCAGCAGCCGGTGGATCTCGGCGCGGTCGCGGTGGATCGCCGGCAGCAGAAAGTGCGCCGGGTGGTCCTCCCCCGCCAGGTGCAGCACCAGCTCGCCCAGCCCGGTGTGCACGGCGGCGATCCCGGCCCGCTCCAGCGCCCGCTCCAGGCCGATCTCCCCCAGCACCGGGGCCGGGGCCTTGATCACCTCGGTCTGCCCGCCGGCCCGCACCAGGTCGATCACGATCCGGGCGGCCTCGGCGCCGGTGGCGGCCCAGTGCACGGTGCCGCCGGCGTCGGTGACGGCCTGCTCCAAGGTCTCCAGCTGGGTGTCCAGCGACAGCAGGGCGCGGTCGCGGACGGCGCGGCCCGCCCGGCGCAGCCGCTCCCAGTCGGGAGCCTCGGCGGTGGCGGCGGCCCGGCGGCGGCGCAGCGCCGCCATGGCCCGGCTCAGGTTGTGGCGCCGGCCGGTGTCGGCCAGCGCCTGCCGGGCCGCGACGGCGAACTTCGAGGGTGCGGGCGGGAGCGGGCTCATGAGGTGTGCTCCGTGGCGGCCAGGATCTCTGCCAGGTGCATCGTGCGCACGCCGCTGCGCAGCCGCGACAGCGCGCCGCCGATGTGGGTCAGGCAGGAGTTGTCGACCGCGCAGACCACCTCGGCGGCGCTGTGCCGGATGTGGCGGACCTTGTCGGCGACCATGGCCACCGACACGTCCGGGTTCTTCATCGCGAAGGTGCCGCCGAAGCCGCAGCACTCCTCGGCCGCCGGCAGCTCGGCCAGCTCCAGCCCGCGCACCGCGCGCAGCAGCCGCAGCGGGCGGTCCCCCAGCTGCAGCGCCCGCAGCGAGTGGCAGGTGGGGTGGTAGGCGACCCGGTGCGGGAAATAGGCGCCCACGTCCACCGTGCCCAGCACGTCCACCAGGAACTCCGTCAGCTCATAGACGGTCAGTGCGGCCGCCGCGCGGGCCAGCGCCTCGTCCCCGGCGGCCCGGGCGATGCGCGGGTAGGCGTCGCGGATGGTGCTCGCGCAGGAGGCCGAGGGGGTCACCACCACCTGCCGGGGATCGTCGAAGAGCCCGGTGAGGCGGCGGGCCAGTGCGGCGGCCTCCCGGTGGTAGCCGGTGGCCCAGTGCATCTGGCCGCAGCAGGTCTGCTCGGCGGTGAAGGACACCCGGCAGCCCAGCCGGGTCAGCAGGGCGGCGACGGCCTCGCCGGTGCGGGGGAACAACGCGTCGTTGAAGCAGGCCACGAAGAGCGCGACGCGCATCAGGTCCCTCCCTCACCCCTGCGTTGTCAGCGGCATCTTAGGAAAGTTTCATGATCACACGAGGAATTCCATCACTCGGCGTGGCGCAACGACTCCGCAGCGCAAAGTGCGGGTATGGCCCGGACCGCCTATGAATGCAGGTGAGTGCCAGATCAACAAATCGTCCCAACGGGCTATATCGCAGTGGTCTGAACCACAGCAAACTGGTGAACGTCCAAAGAGACAGCTCCGTACGTCCACTGTTAGTCGAAGACCGGAGGCACGCCGATGTGCCCGCACCAGCCGCCCTGTCCCTCGCACGATGCACCCAACCGTGACGCCGCGCGCACGGTGGCCCGTCACCCCGAGCAGGGGTGGAGCCTGCTGTGCAACGGCGTGGTGGTGTTCGAGGACACCGGTGAGCTGCTGCCCGACGGGGGAGTCATCGCACCGCACCGGCCGGTCGTCAGGCCGGCTGCGACCTCGGCTTGAAAGCGGGGGAGCCTTGCCTCGCCCGCCGTCTCGGCGGGCGAGGCGCAGATTCGGTCCCCTCGGGGGACTAGTCCATCAGGGTGATCTTCCTCGGGGGCGTCACCACCCGTCCGTGACCACCGCCGATCCGGGCCCGGAGCCGTCTTCATCCCACGGCTTCGGGCCCGGTTCCGCTCCAGCGGCGCAGCCAGGGCTCCACCGCCGCCCCGACCGCGGCCGGGTTCTTGGCCAGCTCGTGCCGCTCCCCCGGCAGCACCGTCACGTGCGTGGCGTCGGCCGGGCCGGGGACGCCGAAGGGGTCGCGTTCTCCGTTGACCACCAGCACCTCGGTGCCAGCGGTGCGCAGCTCTTCTGCCCGGGAGACCTCCGGGCGGCCCGGCGGGTGCAGCGGGAAGGCCAGCGCCACCACGCCGACGGCGCCCGCCTTGCGGGCGGTGCGGCAGGCCACCCGCGCCCCGTTGCTGCGTCCGCCCTGGATCAGCGGACGGTCGCCGATCCGTTCCCGCAGCGCCTCGATGACCTCCAGCCAGGCCTCGTCCTGCCGGGCGGGCGAACCGGGCGCCCGCCGTCCCGCCAGGCGGAACGGCTGCAGGACGCGGGCGACCGCCCCGCCGAGATCGAGCGCGACCCGCCGCACCGCCAGCAGGTCGGGGGCCTGCACTCCCCCGCTGGAGCCGTGGGTGAGCACCAGCCAGAACCGGGGCCGCGCCACCTCGTCCAAGGTGACCTCCGCGGGCCCCTGCGCCGTCGTGATCTGCATGCGCCCACGCTAGCGCCGGCTCCGGCGCCCTCCGGGTGCGGTCAGCGCCCGGGCGGGCCGGAGGCGGGATCGGTGAGGCTGTCGCGCAGCAGGTCGCCCCAGGGGTAGTCGGCGGCCACATCCAGCAGCGCCCGGCGCAGCCGGCGCGCGTCGTCGGCCTGCCCCACCGCCGCCAGCGCGTACATGCGTTCCACGGCCTCGAACGCCTCACCGGCCAGGGCGGGCAGGGCGCCCTCGGCCACGGCCGACTCCACCACCGGCTCCCACCAGCGGGCGCCGCTCTCCTCCCCGCCGGCCGCGAAATCCCGGCGCAGCCTGGCGCGGACCTGCTCGGCCACGCCCGGCTGTGCCAGGCCGTGCGCCCACACCCGCGCGGCCTCCTCGGTGCGGCCGCGCAGCGGCAGGGTGCGCGCCAGCAGCTCGGTGGCCAGCGGCCCGATGTCCGGGTCGGCGGCGGCCTCCGGGTCCTCCAGCACCGCGCCGAACGCCCCGATCGCCTGGTCCAGGTAGGCGATGCCGACGGCGGTGGCCAGGCGGGCGTAGGCGTAAGGGGCCGACTCCCGGTCGATCATGCGCAGCGCCTCGGCCAGCACCCGCTGGGCGCGGGCGGGCTCGCCCCGCTCCAGCAGCCGCCGTCCCAGATCGTGGGCGGCGGCCGGGGCGTACTGCGGGTCGCCGGTGTCGATGGTGCGCTCCCACCACCGCCGGGCCGTCTCGAAGTCGCCGGCCTCGTCGGCGAGCTGGGCCAGCGCCAGCAGCGCCGGGGGCAGGTAGCGGGGGTTGCCGAAGTCCACCACGATCCGCCAGGCCCGGGCGGCCTCCTCCGCCTCACCGGCCCGCTCGTGCAGCAGCGCCAGATGGTAGGCCGCGCGCGGCCCGTACTCGGGGTCGCCGCTGTCGATGGCGATCCAGTCGGCCCGGCGGGCCCCGGCCTCATCCCCCACATCGTCCAGGACGACGGCCAGCCCGAGGGCGGCGCGGGGCCGCACCGGTCCCTCGCCCGTCTCCAGCGCCCGCCGGAACAGGTCGGCGGCCTCGGCGGGCCGGCCGCCTTCGGCGAGCAGCCGGGCCTGCTCGCACAGCGATGCGGGGTCTGCGGTGGCCTCATCCGGCGTGGTGCTCATGGTGCCTTCGCAGGGTCGGCGGGCGGATCGTGTCCATCCGAGCCTACCGAGCGGCCGGCGGCCCGGGCGGCGAAACGCCGGGCGGAACGCCGGGTTTTCCCGGCGCTCCGCCCGGAGCGTCTCAGTCCTCGAAGGCCTGCGGAGGCGGGCAGGAGCACACCAGGTTGCGGTCGCCGTAGGCCTGGTCGATGCGGCGCACCGGCGGCCAGTACTTGGACTCCCGCAGCGACGGCAGCGGGTAGGCGGCCTCCTCCCGGCTGTAGGGGTGCTTCCAGTCGTCGCCGATCAGGTGCTCGGCGGTGTGCGGGGCGTTCTTGAGCGGGTTGTCGGCGCGGTCGTAGGTGCCGTCGGCCACCCGGTCGATCTCCCGGCGGATCTGGATCATGGCGTCGCAGAAGCGGTCCAGCTCGGCCAGGTTCTCGCTCTCGGTGGGCTCGATCATCAAGGTGCCGGCCACCGGGAAGGCCAGCGTGGGGGCGTGGAAGCCGTAGTCGATCAGCCGCTTGGCCACGTCCTCGGCGGTGATGCCGGTCTCCTTGGTGATCTTGCGGAGGTCGGCGATGCACTCGTGCGCCACCAGCCCGCCGCGGCCGGTGTACAGGATCGGGTAGTAGGGGTCCAGCCGCCGGGCCACGTAGTTGGCGGCCAGGATGGCGCCCTCGGTGGCCTCGCGCAGCCCGTCGGCGCCCATCATCGCGATGTAGGCCCAGGAGATCGGCAGGATGCCCGCCGAGCCCCACGGCGCCGCCGAGATCGGGCCGATCCCGCCGCCTTCAGGGCCGGCCTCCGGGCGCAGCGGGTGGCCGGGCAGGAACGGCACCAGGTGCTCGCGCACGGCCACCGGGCCGACGCCGGGACCGCCGCCGCCGTGCGGGATGCAGAAGGTCTTGTGCAGGTTCAGGTGGGAGACGTCGGAGCCGAACTCCCCGGGCCGGGCCAGCCCCACCAGCGCGTTGAGGTTGGCGCCGTCCACGTACACCTGGCCGCCGGCCTCGTGCACGGCCCGGCAGACCTCGGTGATGGTCTCCTCGAACACCCCGTGGGTGGAGGGGTAGGTCACCATGATCGCGGCCAGGTTCTCCCCGTGCTGGGCGATCTTGGCGTGCAGGTCGTCCATGTCGATGTTGCCGCCGGCGTCGCACTTGACGACCACCACGCGCATGCCCGCCATGGCGGCGCTGGCGGCGTTGGTGCCGTGCGCCGAGGCCGGGATCAGGCACACGTTGCGGTGGCCCTCGCCGCGGGAGGCGTGGTAGCCGCGGATGGCCAGCAGCCCGGCCAGCTCGCCCTGGGAGCCGGCGTTGGGCTGCACGGAGACCTTGGCGTACCCGGTGATCTCCGCCAGCCAGCCCTCCAGCTCATCGATCAGCTCCAGGTAGCCGCGGGCCTGGTCCAGCGGGGCGAACGGGTGGATGCCGGAGAACTCCGGCCAGGTGATGGGCTCCATCTCGGTGGTGGCGTTGAGCTTCATCGTGCACGAGCCCAGCGGGATCATCGTGCGGTCCAACGCCAGGTCCTTGTCCTGCAGGCGGCGCAGGTAGCGCAGCATCGCCGTCTCGGAGCGGTGGGCGTGGAAGACCGGGTGGGTCAGGTAGTCGCTGTCGCGGCGCAGGCCGGCCAGCAGGTCCCCCTCCGGCTCGGGCGCCTGCGGCCCGGCGCCGAAGGCCTCCAGGACGGCGGAGATGTGCTCGTCGGTGGTGGTCTCATCGCAGGTGATCCCGACATGGTCGGCGTCCACCGGGCGCAGGTTGATGCCGCGCTCCAGCGCGGCGGCGATCACCTCGGCGGCCCGGCCGGGCACGCGGGCCAGCACGGTGTCGAAGAACACCTCGTGGACCAGCTCGATCCCGGCCGCCCGCAGCCCGGCGGCCAGGGAGCGGGCGCGGTGGTGCACCCGCTCGGCGATCGCCCGCAGCCCCTCGGGGCCGTGGTAGACGGCGTACATGCCGGCCATCACCGCCAGCAGCACCTGGGCGGTGCAGATGTTGCTGGTGGCCTTCTCGCGGCGGATGTGCTGCTCACGGGTCTGCAGCGCCAGCCGGTAGGCCGGGCGGCCGTCGGCGTCCACCGACACCCCGACCAGCCGTCCGGGCAGCTGGCGCTGGATGCCCTCGCGGACGGCCAGGTACCCGGCGTGCGGGCCGCCGAAGCCGTAGGGGACGCCGAACCGCTGGGCCGAGCCCACGGCGATGTCGGCGCCCAGCTCCCCGGGCGGGCGCAGCAGGGTGAGCGCCAGCAGGTCGGCGGCCACGATCAGCTGGGCGCCGCGCTCTTTGACCTGCGCGGCCAGCGGGGCCAGGTCGCGCACGGCACCGCCGGTGCCCGGGTACTGCACCAGCGCCCCGAAGAACGCCCCCTCGGGCAGGCCGGCGGTCAGATCGGCGACCACGACCTCGATGCCCAGCGGCAGCGCGCGGGTGCGCACCACCTCGATGGTCTGCGGCAGCACATCGGCGTCCACCAGGAAGGTGCCGCCGGTCTTGGCCTTGGTCAGCCGGTGCGCCAGCGCCATCGCCTCGGCCGCGGCGGTGCCCTCATCCAGCATGGAGGCGTTGGCCACCGGTAGGCCGGTCAGGTCGGCCACCACGGTCTGGAAGTTCAGCAGCGCCTCCAGCCGGCCCTGGGAGATCTCCGGCTGGTAGGGGGTGTAGGCGGTGTACCAGCCGGGGTTCTCCAGCACGTTGCGCAAGATCACCCCGGGGGTGACGGTGCCGTGGTAGCCCAGCCCGATCATGGAGGTCAGCACCCGGTTGCGGGAGGCCAGCTCACGCAGCCGGGCCAAGGCGGCGCTCTCGCTGAGCGGGGGCGGCAGCCGCAGCGGGCGGGCGGTGCGGATCGCCTCGGGCACCGCGTCGTCGATCAGCGCGTCGATGTCGGCGTAGCCGAGATACGCCAGCATGCGCGCGCGTTCGTCGGGGGAAGGTCCGATGTGCCGGTCGGCGAACGTGGTCTGTGCTGTCGTCATCGCTGGGGAGCCTCCCTGGGCTGCACCGCGGCCGGCGCGGCGGACTGGCGGTCGTGCGGGCCCCCGGCCGCCTCGGGCGGCCGATGACCACCGGTCTCCCCCTCTGTCGTCTGCACCTGAGAGCTTCGCCCGCCCGCTGCGCGGCGGACTTGCACCGTCGGTGAGACGCCGTTCCCAGATATGCCCGGGAACACGCCTGCTTTCCAGAGCTGCCTCGCCCGCACGGTCCTTTTGCCTGAGAGGTTCCGGGGAGGGTTGCCCCTTCGGCGCCCCACACTGGCGGTGTGGGGTCTCTCCCGCACGGGGTCGTCGGCTATGCCGGAAAACTCTATCCAACCGTCGCCGCTGCGGCCCAAACCGGCCCGCTCCCGCCGGGAAGGCGCAGGCCAGTGCCGCATGGGCGGTCCGCGGGGGCCGCTACGATGTCCCGGCACGACGGATGGTTGGACGGCTTGAGGCCGGGAACGGCGGGACGTGGCTGGGAGCAGGCGGACGTGGAGCTGAGGGAGGCCCTCGACGCGCCGCCGCCGGTTCTGGGACGCTGATCGCGATGAAGCGCCCGGACGGTGGTGCCGCATGACGGCGGCCCGTGACCACGCGGTGACCCGGCCGGTCGCCTCCCCCGGCAGGCCCGCCGGAGAGGAATCCCAGGTGCACGCCGAGGAATCCGCCCAGCGGCCCGCGGCATGCGGGCCGCAGACCGACGCCGCGGCCCCGGGCGAGGGCCCGCACGCCGCGGCGGTGCCCTTCGTGCAGGAGCCCTCACAGCCGCAGCGCATCCGCCGTCCCGCCGACGCCTTCAAGTTCGCCGGCTCGGTGGCCGGGGTGGTCGGCATGCTGCTGCTGGTCAACGTCGCCCAGGGCACCACCCAGGGGCTGCAGACCGACATCCAGGAGGGCACCCGCCTGGCCCCGCACCTGCTGCTGAGCCTGGCCACGCTGATCTCCAGCTTCGGGGTGCTGGCGGTCCCGGTGGCCTTCGCCGTCGACCGGCTGATCCGCCGCGACGGGCTGCGGTTGGCGGTGGGGCTGCTGGCCGCGGTGCTGGCCTTCGCGCTGACCGTGGTGCTGGACGGCTGGGAGATCTCGGCCGCCCCCGGCGGGGTGCTGGACTCGCTGATCTGGGGCGGCACGCACACCGTGCCGCTGCACACCGACATCACCCCGGTGATCGCGTTCGTCACCGCGGTGCGGATGACCGGCCGGCCGCGCTGGCAGGCCGCCATCTGGACGATGATCGCCCTGGCGGCGCTGACCGGGCTGACCGCCCAGTACGCCTCGGTGACGGCGCTGGTGGCCACCTACTTCCTGGGCCGGGCCATCGGCTACGGCACGCTGTATGCGGTCGGCACCCCCAACCCCCGCCCGCCCGGCACCGCGGTGATGGCGGCGCTGAGCCGGCTGGGCCTGCAGCCGGTGCGCGCCCACCGGCTGCCCGACCTGGATGAGGTCCGCCGCTATGAGGTGACCACCGCCGGGCCGCAGGGCCGGCGGCTGGAGGTCATCGTCTTGGACCGCGACCAGCAGACCGCCGGGCTGCTGTACCGGGTGTGGCGGCTGGTGCGGCTGCGCGACCGCTCCACCCGCCGCGCGGTGCGCTCGCTGCGCCGCTCGCTGGAGCAGGAGTCGCTGATGGCTTATGCGCTGCACGCGGCCGGGGTGCGCACCCCCCGGCTGCTGGGCACCAGCGAGGTGGGCACCGAGGCGGCGCTGCTGGCCTATGAGCAGGTGCCGGGACGCACGCTGGCGGAGCTGGACGACGCGGAGATCAGCGACGCCTTCCTCACCGACATCTGGCGGCAGCTGCAGGTGATGCAGCGGGCCCGCCTGGCGCACCGGCGGCTGGAGCCGCAGGCGATCGTGTGCGATGCCGCCGGCGCCGCCTGGATCGTGGACCTGCGCGCCGGGGAGACCGCCGCCAACGACCTGCTGCTGCGGCTGGATCTGGCGCAGCTGCTGACCACGCTGGCGCTGCGGGTGGGCGCCGAGCGGGCCGTGCGCAGCGCCGCCCGGGTGCTGGGGGCGCAGGCGCTGGCCACCGCGGTGCCGCTGCTGCAGCCGGTGGCGCTGCACCGCGGCACCCGGGCGGCGCTGCGGCAGGACCGGGAGCTGCTGACCCGCATCCGCGAGCAGATCGTGCGCCTGGAGCCGGAGATCGAGGTCGCCCCGGTCAATCTGGAGCGCTTCCGGCCCCGCACCATCGTCAGCATCGTCGCGCTGACCATCGCCGCCTACATCGTCTTCCCGCAGCTGAGCAACGTCGACATCGGCGGGCTGGTGGCGCGCGCCCAGTGGTGGTGGGTGGCGGTGGCCGCGGCCGGGGCGGCGGCGACCTACCTGGCGGCGGCCTGGATGCTGATGGGGTTCGTGCCCGAACGGCTGCCGCTGGGCCGCACCCTGCTGGTGCAGCTGGCCGCCTCGTTCGTGAAGCTGGTGGCGCCGGCCGCGGTCACCGGGGTGGCGCTCAACACCCGCTACCTGCAGCGGGCGGGCGTGCGGCCGGGGCCGGCGGTGGCCAGCGTGAGCGCCTCGCAGCTGGTGGGGCTGGCGGTGCATGTGCTGCTGCTGGTGCTGTTCGGCTTCATCACCGGCTCCAGCGCCCATGCCACCGAGAACCTGGCCCCCTCCCCCGTGATCGTCATCGTGCTGCTGGCGGTGGCGGTCACCGCCGGGGTCGCCGCGGCGATCCCGGCGGTGCGCCGGATGGCCGTCCGGCGGCTGCGGTCGATGTTCTCCGGCGTGGTGCCGCGCCTGGCGGACGTGGTGCAGTCGCCGCGCAAGCTGGCCACCGGGTTCGGCGGGACGCTGCTGCTGACCGTGGGGTTCGTGGTGTGCCTGGACGCCTCCATCCGCGCCTTCGGCGGGGAGCTGGAGTGGAGCGCGGTGATGGTGGTCTTTTTGACCGGCAACGCGCTGGGCTCGGCGGCGCCCACGCCGGGCGGGCTGGGCGCCGTGGAGGGCGCCCTGTCGGTGGGGCTGACGATCTCGGGGCTGCCGGCGGAAACCGCCACCTCGGCGGTGCTGCTGTTCCGGCTGCTGACTTTCTGGCTGCCGGTGCTGCCGGGCTGGGCGGCGTTCGCTTATCTGCAGCGCAAGGAGGCGATCTGACGATCGTGCTCGGTTCCAGCGGGAACCCCAGCGCGTATATGATCGTTTGCGAAATATGGGGGAGTTGGGGGGATTTGAAAAACGGGGGTTTTTGTGAAGGGGGTGGACGAATGAGTCAGCCGCTGCGGCGGACCCGGCGGCGGGCGAGTTCGTCGTGCGAGTGGACCTCATCGCGGTCGTCGTCGCGCACCGCGCGCTCGGCCGGCAGTTTGGCCAGGCTGCCTTCCAGCTCCTGCCACACGCGCCCCAAGGCGATGCCGAACACTCCCTGCCCCCCGGCCAGCAGATCGACCACCTCATCGGCGGAGGTGCACTCGTACACGCTGACCCCGTCGCTCATCAAGGTGATCTGGGCCAGATCGCGCACCCCGCGATTGCGCAGATGGGCCACCGCGGCACGGATCTGCTGCAGCGACACCCCGGTGTCCAGCAGCCGTTTGACCACCTTGAGCACCAGGATGTCGCGGAAGCTGTACAGCCGCTGGGTGCCCGATCCGTGCGCAGCGCGGACGCTGGGCTCCACCAGCTGGGTGCGGGCCCAGTAATCCAGCTGCCGGTACGTGATCCCGGCCGCCGCACACGCGGTGGGACCGCGGTAACCGACGTTCTCAGGCGGGGGGGATACCTGAGTGTCGAACAGCAGTCCCTGCTCCCCGGCACGCCGTGAGGCGACTCGCCTGTCAGGGTGCCCAGAGTGCGCCTTGCCCTCGCCGCTGCTCACCGCCACGCGGACCTCCGGCTTCTATCATCCCGTGCCGCTTCGTCAAGGGGGTTTGACGAATTAACACCACGGGTGTTCCACCAGCACGGTAGGTGCCGGTCAGGGTGTGGTCAACGTTCGGCGTCGGCGCGTCGCATGCCCGGATGAACCGGCTTCACGTGGGCAAACTGCACGCCGTCGCCCTCTTGATTCCCTTACCCCGTTTCCCAGAGTAACCAACGGCCGATACCGGCCCTGACACAAGGTCACCTTTTCGGTGACACGGCCGTAACACGGACATGGCACGGCCATGGCGGGGGCGCGCTCAGCCGGACCGGCCGAAGTCCTCCGGCGAGATGGTGTCGAGGAACTCGCGGAACTTCTCCACCTCGTCCTCTTGCTCGTCGGGAATGGACACCCCGGCCTCCTCCAGCACGTCCTCGCTGGCGAAGATCGTGGCGCCGGTGCGCAGCGCCAGCGCGATCGAGTCCGACGGGCGGGCGCTGACCTCCACGCCGTTGGAGAACACCAGATCGGCGAAGAAGATGCCCTCGCGCAGCGCGGTGATGTTGACGGTGCGCAGCTGCACCCCCAGCGCCTCCAGCACGTCCCGGAACAGGTCATGGGTGAGCGGCCGGGCGGGCAGCACGCCCTGCTGGGCGAAGGCGATCGCGGTGGCCTCCACGGCGCCGATCCAGATGGGCAGGTACCGATCCCCAGCCGCCTCCTTCAACAGGACGATCGGCTGGTTGGAGGGCATCTCGACCCGGACGCCGACGACCTCCATCTGTTTCACAGCGGCTCCCTGCTGATTGACGGCTTTCTAGATCGACTCTTGGTGAACCCTGTATGCCAACGTACACCCTCCGCCGCTTAGCGCCTCCCGGCCGGGTTCGGCGCCCGGCGCCGGGCCGTTCACCGGAAGATGTACCCCCCTTATGGGCCCAGGCTCTCCCGCAGTCCCGCCGACACCAGGGCCGAGTGCAGGCTCAGCGACAGCTCCGCCAGCCGGCGGGCCGTGCCCTCGGCCTCGGCATGCCCGTCGCGGCGGCGCAGCAGCGGGGCGATCACCTGCTCGATGAGCGCCAGCTGCCGGTCGGCGGCGGCCTTGAGCACGCGCAGGTGCCGCACCTGCACCCCGTAGGCGCCCAGGGCGCCCGCGGCGCGGGCGATGGCCAGGGCGTCGCCGTCGTAGTGGCGGCCCGAGCGCCGCACCAGCCCGGCCTCCTCCAGCTCCGCCAGCAGCTCCTCGTCGATCGCGGCGCCGTCCAGCAGCTGGCGGCGGGTCAGCCGCATGTCCGCCGGCGCCCGGCCGGCGGCGCCGGCGGCCACCAGCCGCCGGGGGCCGCGGGCGGAGGCGGCCTCCCACGGCGGCGGCACCCGCTCCCCGCGGTCGATGGCCTGCAGGTACTCCTTGATGACCCGCAGCGGCAGGTAGTGGTCGCGCTGCGCGGTCAAGATGAAGCGCAGCCGCTCCACGTCGGCGTGGCTGAACTTGCGGTACCCCGAGGGGGTGCGCTGCGGCTCGATCAGGCCCTCGGCCTCCAGGAAGCGGATCTTGGAGACGGTGACGTCGGGGAACTCCTCCCGCAGCAGGGCCAGGGCGTCCCCGATGTTCATCATCCGGCGGGCCGGCTGGGCGCTCACCGGACCCCTCCCGCCGCCGCGACGGCGCCGCAGGGCGCGGGCCGCCGCACCGCCCGCTCCGGCGCCCGCGGATCGCTCACGCGCCTGCCACCGCCCGTCACCGCTCGCCTGCCGCGTCCGTCAGCCGTGGTGCGGGTTGGTCAGGAACACCAGGCGGAACTTGCCGATCTGGACCTCATCGCCGCTGGACAGGCCGGCGGAGTCGATGCGCCGGCGGTTGACGTAGGTGCCGTTGAGGCTGCCCACGTCGCGCACCGCGAAGGCGCTGCCGTGGCGGGTGAACTCCGCATGCCGCCGGGAGACCGTCACATCGTCCAGGAAGATGTCGCTTTCGGGGTGCCGGCCGGCCGAGGTGCGGTCCTTGTCCAGCAGGAAGCGGCTGCCGGCGTTGGGGCCGCGCTTGACCACCAGCAGGGCGGTGCCCGGCGGCAGCGCCTCCACCGCGACGTGGTCGGCCCCGGCCTCGTCGGCGGGCTGGGCGTCGGGTTCGAACGCCTCGATCCCGCTGAGGGAGATCGTGGACGTGGACTCGCCGGGCGACTCCCGCGGGGGCATGGGGGGCGGGGCGTTACGGGTCAGCGGAGTTCCGCACTGAGAGCAGAAGCGGGCATCGTCCGGATTGGCGTGACCGCACTGCGTGCAGTAGACGCTCGGCATCGATCGGCTCGGCCTCCTACCTTCGGCGTGCTACGGCGCGCCCGCTTGCGCGAACGCGACGACCCGCGCTGCTCTTCCCGGCTCCCGCCCGTCAATACAACGGTTGCCGCAACTTATGCCGGGTGAGCCCGGAGGGTCAACCGAGACAAGGCCCGGGACCATCCAAGCTACTTCTTCAATGATCGCAGGTCTACGCCGCCGCGCGGGACGAGGCGCACGCATTGGCGGCCGGAAAATGCCACCGGGCGCCCCCGCCGCCCCGTCCGCGGGCCCGAACCGCGCGGTCAGGGCATCGTACGGCGCTGTGACCAGGGACGCATCGGCGAATGGGGGCTCAGAGCCGGTTTTGGGCCTCCTTTGGCGCACAGTGGCGAAGGTCATAACGGCCACGAGCTTTACATTGTAGATTTTTAGCGGTTCGGGGTGGGAGCCGCGACGAGCGTCAGCCGCGTGGCGAAGTGGTCCAGGCCGTAGGGCACCGGGCGGCCCTCCCCCAGCCTGGGGGAACGGATCGGCAACGGCTCGTGCCGGCGCAGCAGGGCGGCCAGGAAGGTGGTGGCGGCCAGCAGCGCCAGGTTCTCCCCCGCGCACCGGCCCGCTCCCCCGCCGAAGGGGACGACCGCCTCGTCGGGAACGGCGCGGCCGTCCAGCCAGACCTCGGGGGCGAAGCGGTCGGCATGAGCCAGCGCCTCGCGGTCGCGGTTGAAGAACGGCACGACGATCACAAAGACGCTGCCGGCGGGGACGGTGCGGCCGTGCCAGACGGTCTCGCCGCGGCTCTGCCGCAGGACGGTGCGGGCGACCGGCCACAGCCGCGCCGCCTCCAGCACGCAGGCGCGCAGGTAGGGCACCGCGACCGGCCCGGCCAGGGCGGTGCCCGGCAGCACCGACAGCTCGCCGCGGACCCGCGCCAGGTGGCCGGGATGGGCGGCCAGCAGCGCCAGCGTCCGGTAGGAGACCAGCGCGGTCGCCTCAAAACCCGCCAGCCACCGGGAGACCTGGCTCACCGGGTCGCCCGGCATCCCCTCCGGCAGGCGGGACAGCTCCCCGACCAGGCTGTCGGCCTCGGCGCGCTCCACATACCCCCGCAGCCGCCGCCGGCAGACCTCGGCGGCGATCCTCTCCCGCCCGCCCCGCCGTCGCCGGCCGGTGGCCGTCCGGGCGAGCAGCTCGGTGAGCATCCGGTCCTCGCGGGCCGAATCACCGAGCACCAGGCGCCGGCCCAGGCGGCCGAAGGCGGCGGAGAACTCCCGCCAGGTGAGCTCCCGGCCGGCGGACCGCTCTCCCCCCAGCAGGGCGGCCGCCTCCTGGTAGATGCGCACCATGAACGGGCCGGCGAGCCGGTGGACCACCTGATAGGTGTCCAGCACCGTCTCATCGGCGCGGCGGCGCCGCTGCCGGTCCTCCCCCGCCGGGGCGGGCACGCCGTGGGCCTGCAGACGCGGCGGGACCTTGGCCCGCGCGTCGATCGCGGGCGTGAAACGCCCGGAGGAGTCGGCCAAGAGCCGCCGGACGTCCTCGCGCAGCAGCGGCAGCACCAGCCGGCGGCCGGGGACGGCCAGCCGCAGCGGTCCGGGGCCGTAGCGGCGGCGCAGGTGCGCCAGCAGGCGGACGAGACGGCGGTCGGCGCCCAGCCTGGCGGTCAGGGCGGCCAGGCGGGAGCCGCCGGGGCCCTGGCCCCGCACCGGCCAGGGCACCAGCAGGGTGCCGCCCAGCCGCACGGTGTCGGGCACGGAGGTCTCCTGCACCCGTATCTCGCCGACAGCCCGGTGCCGCGTCATCTGCCCCTCCCAGGTCGCCGGCCGGATTCACCCGGCGCCCCTGGCGTCTACCCCGCGGCGCCGCGCTCATTCCCGCCCCGGCGCACCGGGCGCCGGGTGCCGGCTCACAGCCGCCCCGGCCGCCCGTTGGGGGCGCTCCCCGAAGGCGTGAAAACTTTCCCGCGGCCCTGGAGCGGCCGGAAAGCTCCGTGCTGGACTGTCGGCCCCGCAGCACGAGGAGGAGGCATGTCCATCACGCGTTCGACCATGCTCGCCGGCAGCGGCATCGCGCTCGCCCTGGCCGCCGCCGGCTGCGCGGGCGCCGTCCGGGCGCCCGTCGTCCAGGCGCAGCGCGTCGCGGCCTTCGAAAACAGCCCGGTCGGATTCGCGAGTCTCAACGGAGGCACCACGGGCGGGGCGGGCGGCGCCACGGTGACGGTGCGCACCGCCGCCGAGTTCGCCCGCTATGCCACCGCGAGCGGACGGTATGTGATCCGGGTGAGCGGCACCATCTCCCTGCCGGGGATGCAGAAGGTGTCCTCCGACAAAACGATCATCGGGGTGGGCGCCTCCGGGCGGATCACCGGGGGCGGGTTGACGCTCAGCAAGGTCCGCAACGTCATCATCCGGAACCTGACCTTCACCGGCTCCCGGGACGATGCGATCAACATCGAGCAGTCCTCGACCAACATCTGGATCGACCACAACGACCTGAGCGGCGCCAAGGACGGGCTGATCGACATCAAGCGCGGCTCGGACTACATCACCGTCTCCTGGAACCGGCTGCGCAACCAGGACAAGACGTTCCTGCTCGGGCACTCCGACGACAACGGCTCCGAGGACCGCGGGCGGCTGCGGGTGACCTACGTGCACAACTGGTTCGACGGGACCAACCAGCGCCATCCCCGGGTCCGCTTCGGCAACCCGGTGCACGTGCTGAACAACTACTACAGCAACATCGGCAGCTACGGGGTGGCCTCCACCGAGAACGCCGGGGTCTATGTCGAGCGCAACTACTTCGAGAACACCCGCAGGCCCACGGTGACCCAGACCGGCGACTCCGACCCGGGCAACATCAAGCTGCTCAACAACCACCTGGTCAACTCCGGCACCCCGGCTTCGCGCAACCCGTCCCTGGTGGCCCCGATCCCCTACCCCTACATCCCCGACGGGGCGCCGAACGTCAAGGCGATCGTGACGGCCGGCGCCGGGGTCGGCAAGGTCGGCTGACCCTCCCCACCGGAGCGCTCGCGGTTCGTTCCCGGCCGCAGGACCCTGCGGCCGGGAACGAGTCGTGCCGGGAGCCGGCCTTTCAGGACACGGCGCGTTCGACGACGCCGGCCCACTCCTCCAGCAGGGCCTGGGCGGCGTCGTGGTCGCCGGCCTCGGCCCACAGGTGGGTGAGGGCCTCGGCCGGGTCGGGCAGCACCAGCACCCACCGGCCGTCGCCTTCGACCACCCGCACCCCGTCGGTGGTGTCGATGGTGCGGTCGCCGGCCGCCTCCACTACGCGGCGCATGACACCGCCCTTGGCGGCCCACGGCGTGGGCACCGAGCGGCGCAGCAGGTGGGCCTCGGGGATGCGGGCGTCGATCTGGGAGAGGGTCAGCCGGGTGCGGGCCACCAGCCCGACCAGGCGGACGAACCCGGCGATCCCGTCGACGGTGTTGCTGAACTCGGGGAAGACGAACCCGCCGCGGCCGTCCCCGGCGAAGACGACGCCGGGTGCGGCGGCGGCCTTGGTCAGCGCGTCCTGGGAGGTGGAGATCCATTCCACCTGGACGCCGTGGAAGCGGCAGACCTGCTCGGCCACGCGGGTGGTGGTGACCGGCAGCGCCACCCTCCCGCCGTGGCTCTCGGCGGCCACCAGGTCCAAGAACACCAGCAGCGCCCGCTCGTCGTCGATCAGCTCGCCGTTCTCGTTGACCAGCGACAGCCGCTCGCCGACCGGGTCGAAGCGGGCGCCGAAGGCCGCCCGGGAGGAGGAGACCAGCTCCCCCAGCCGCTGCAGGTCGCGCATCCGCTCGGCCAGCGTCTCGGTGGGGTTGGCCTCATCCAGCCGGTTGTTCATGGTCAGCACGTCCACGCCCATCATCCCCAGCAGGGCGGGCAGCACCAGCGAGGCGGTGCCGCCGGCGCAGTCCAGCACGATCTTCAGCCCGGCCTCGCGGACGCCGCGCTGGTCCACCCGGCTCAGCAGGTCGCGGGTGTAGGTCTCCAGGGTGCGGGCCGGGTAGCCGAGCTGGGCGATCTCGCCGGGGAAGGCGCGGCGGAACTCCTGGCGGCCGAAGACCCGCTCCAGCTTGCGCTGGGCGGACGAGGACAGGTCGGCGCCGTCGGCGTCCAGGAAGAGGATGTCCACGCCCTGGGGGTCGCCGGGGGTGGTGCGGATGTAGATGCCGCCGCCGGCGTCCTCGCGGGCGGTCTCAAAGCGCACCAGCGGCAGCGCGCAGGCCTGCAGGTCCTGGACGTTGATGGCACTGGCGGTCAGCGCGCTGATCACGGCGCGTTTGAGGGTGCGGGCGGCGCGGGAGGCGTCGCGGCCGGTGACCACGGTGGCGCCTTTTTTGAGGGTGGTGGCGTAGGCGCTGGCCAGCCGGACCGCCAGCTCGGGGGTGATCTCCACGTTGACCAGGCCGGAGACCCCGCGCGGGCCGAACAGGTGGCGCTGGCCGCGCGACTCCCAGATCACGCTGGTGTTGACCACCGCGCCGGCCTCGATGGTCTTGAACGGGTAGACCTTGACGCCGTTGGAGACGTAGGCCTCCGATTCGATGACGCACTCGTCGCCGATGACCGCGCCCTCTTCGATGCGGGCGCCGGCCATCACGTCGGTGTTCTTGCCGACGACGCAGCCGCGCAAGTTGGCCGACGGGCCGATGAAGACGTTGTCGTGCACCACGGCCCGGTGCAGGAACGCCCCCTCCTTGACCACCACGTTGCTGCCCAGCACGGTGAACTCGCGCAGCTCGACCCCGGCCTCGACCTTGGCGTAGTCGCCGATGTAGAGGGGGCCTTTGAGGATGGCGTCGCTGTCGACCTCGGCGCCCTCGGCGATCCACACGCCCGGGGAGACCTCAAAGCCGTCCATCTCCACGTCGACCTTGCCGGAGAGCATGTCGGCCTGGGCCTTCAGGTAGCTTTCGTGGGTGCCGACGTCCTCCCAGTAGCAGTCGGCGACGTACCCGTACAGGGGGGCGCCCTCGGCCAGCAGCCTGGGGAACACGTCGCTGGACCAGTCCACGACCTCGCCGGCGGGCACGTGGTCGAGGATCTCCGGCTCCATCACGTAGATGCCGGTGTTGACGGTGTCGGAGAAGACCTGCCCCCAGGTGGGCTTTTCCAGAAAGCGCTGGATGCGGCCGGCCTCGTCGACGATGATGATGCCGAACTCCAGCGGGTTGGGCACCCGTTTGAGGCCGATGGTGACCAGTGCGCCGTTCTCCTTGTGGAAGCGCACCATGTCGGTCAGGTCGATGTCGGTCAGGGCGTCCCCGGAGATGACCAGGAAGCGGTCGTCGCGCAGCGCGTCCTGGGCGTTCTTGACGCTGCCGGCGGTGCCCAGCGGCACCTCCTCGGTGGCGTAGCTGAGCGACATGCCCAGCTCCTCGCCGTCGCCGAAGTAGTTGCGGATCAGCGCGGCCAGGAACTGCACGGTGACCACGGTCTCGGTCAGGCCGTGGCGTTTGAGCAGCCGCAGCACATGTTCCATGATCGGCCGATTGACGACCGGCAGTAGCGGCTTGGGCTGGTTGGCGGTCATCGGGCGCAGCCGGGTCCCCTCCCCGCCCGCCATCACAACGGCCTTCATGGGCGTGTCGCGCTCCCTTCGGTCAGCCGGCCGAGGTTCGGGGGTCCGCGCCGGAGCCGCCCGGCGGGACGCCCGGCGGTCCGGCGCCGGTGCGGTCGGCCAGCACGAGCTGCCGCACCTGGACCCAATAGAGGACGGCCGCCCACCAGTACAGTGCCGTTCCCCAGATGGCGAAGGACCAACCGAAGACCCGGGCCGCGGTGGCCACCGCGCCGGAGTGGTCCCCCAGCAACAGCAGCGGGAAGGCGTACAGCAGGCACAGCGTTCCCGCCTTGCCCACCATGTGCACCGGCAGCGTGCCGTTGTAACCGAGCCTGCGCAGCACCGGGACGATCGGGGTGATGGCCGCCTCGCGGCCGACCAGCAGCAGGGTCAGCCACAGCGGGATGATCTCCCGCATCGTCAGCCCGACCAGGGTGGCCAGGATGTACAGGCGGTCGGCGGCCGGGTCCAGCAGCGCGCCCAGCCGGCTGGTCTGGCCCAGCGCGCGGGCCAGCCGGCCGTCCAGCCAGTCCGACAGGCCGGCGCCCACCAGCAGGCCCAGCGCCCAGGTGTCGTGCCCGGCCAGCACCAGCCACAAAAACAGCGGCACGCCCAGCAGCCGGGCCAGGCTCAGCGCGTTGGGCACCGTCCAGATGCGGTCGGCGGCCCCTCCGGCCCGCCCCTCGGCCGGATCGGCCCGTACCTCCAACCCCGTTCACCTCCCGTCCCGATGATCCTGACCCTACCTGCCGGATTGTGCTCGGCCTCGGTAGCGTCCTGCCCCATGGAGTGGAGGCGGCATGGAGAACGGTCCATCTACCGCAGTCCGTGGGTGGACCTGCGCGTGGCGGATGTGGAGCTTCCCGACGGCCGTCGCTTCGAGCACCACCTGGTGCGGGTGCGCCCGTCGGCGGGCGTGGTGGCGCTCGACGACCGCGGCCGGGCGCTGCTGATCTGGCGGCATCGTTTCATCAGTGACTCTTGGGGCTGGGAGATTCCCGGGGGACGTGTGGAGCCGGGCGAGGACCCCGCCGAGACCGCGGCCCGGGAGCTGCTGGAGGAGACCGGCTGGCGGCCCGGACCGCTCCATCATCTGCTGGACATCCGCCCCTCTCCGGGCCTGACGGATGGCGTTCATCACATTTTCCGGGCCGAGGGCGCGGTGCGTGTCGGGGAGCCGACCGACGTGGAGGCCGAGCGGATCGAGTGGGTTCCGCTGGAGCGGGTGCCGGAGCTGGCCGCCCGGGGCCAGATCGGCGCCGGCAGCACCCTGGCCGCCCTCCTATACCTGATGACCGGGCCTTGCGGCAACGGGGCGGAGGCGGGTTAACGTCTGGGGCGGACGAGCGCGGGAGCCTGGCGAACCGGGCTGAGAGTGCGGCTGAGACGGCCGCTGACCGCTGGAACCTGACCGGGTAATGCCGGCGTAGGGAGTAGTCGAATCGCCATGACGCAAGCCTCAGTGTCCGCTGCCCGAAAGACCTACCTGACCGGCGCATCCCGTCCCGACATCCGGGTGCCGATGCGCGAGGTGGTGCTCACCACGGGCGACTCGCTGGTGTTGTACGACACCTCCGGCCCGTACACCGACCCCTCCTACCAGGTGGACGTGCGGCGCGGACTGCCCGCCCTGCGGGCGAAGTGGATCGCCGAACGCGGCGATACCGCCGAATACGACGGGCGGCCCGTCCGTCCCGAAGACGACGGGCGCAGGTCCTCGGACCCGTTGCGGGACCAGGGGGCCTTCCCGCCGCGCAGGCCGCGCCGCGCCACCGGCAAGGCGGTGACGCAGCGGGCGTACGCGCGGCGCGGGGAGATCACCCCGGAGATGGAGTTCGTGGCGCTGCGCGAGGGCGTGGATCCGGAGTTCGTGCGCCAGGAGCTGGCGGCCGGGCGGGCGGTGCTGCCGGCCAACGTCAACCACCCCGAGCTGGAGCCGATGATCATCGGGCGGAACTTCCTGGTGAAGGTGAACGCCAACATCGGCAACTCGGCGGTGGCCTCCTCCATCGAGGAGGAGGTGGACAAGATGACCTGGGCGATCCGCTGGGGCGCCGACACCGTCATGGACCTGTCCACCGGGCGGGACATCCACACCACCCGGGAGTGGATCCTGCGCAACTCCCCGGTGCCGGTGGGCACCGTCCCGCTGTATCAGGCGCTGGAGAAGGTCGGCGGCAACCCCGCCGACCTGAGCTGGGAGGTCTTCCGCGACACCGTCATCGAGCAGGCCGAGCAGGGCGTGGACTACATGACGGTGCACGCGGCGGTGCTGCTGCGGTACATCCCGCTGACCACGCGGCGCAAGACCGGGATCGTCTCCCGGGGCGGGTCGATCATGGCGGCCTGGTGCCTGGCCCACCACAAGGAGAACTTCCTCTACACCCACTTCCGGGAGCTGTGCGAGATCTTCGCCGCCTACGACATCACCTGGTCGCTGGGGGACGGGCTGCGGCCCGGGTGCATCGCCGACGCCAACGACGAGGCCCAGTTCGCCGAGCTGCGCACCCAGGGGGAGCTGACCAAGATCGCCGCCGAGTTCGACACCCAGGTGATGAACGAGGGGCCCGGCCACGTCCCGATGCACAAGATCAAGGAGAACGTGGACCTGCAGCGCGAGCTGTGCGACGACGCCCCCTTCTACACCCTGGGGCCGCTGACCACCGACATCGCGCCGGGCTATGACCACATCACCTCGGCGATCGGCGCGGCCATGATCGGCTGGTACGGCACCGCGATGCTGTGCTACGTCACCCCCAAGGAACACCTGGGGCTGCCCAACAAGGACGACGTCAAGGCCGGGGTGATCGCCTACAAGATCGCCGCGCACGCCGCCGACCTGGCCAAGGGGCACCCGGGGGCGCAGGCCTGGGACGACGCGCTGTCGGAGGCCCGGTTCGAGTTCCGCTGGGAGGACCAGTTCAACCTGTCGCTGGACCCCGACACCGCCCGGTCCTTCCACGATGAGACCCTGCCGGCCGCCCCGGCCAAGACCGCGCACTTTTGCTCGATGTGCGGGCCGCACTTCTGCTCGATGAAGATCACTCAGGATGTGCGGCGCTTCGCCCGGGAGCGAGGGCTGACCGAGGAAGAGGCCCTCCGGGAGGGCATGCGGGCCAAGGCCGAGGAGTTCACCGCCTCCGGCGGGCGGATCTACCTGCCGGTGTCGGCGGCCGAGGACTGAGCCGCCGGCATGAGACGGGGTGCGGCGGGGTGCGCCCCGAGCAGGGCGCACCCCGCCGTGCCGCACGGCCGCCCGGTGGCGCCGCGGGCCATGGCCTCATCTCCGGCCGTGGTCTTCGGGAACGACAGGGTGGAACCGCCGGCCGGGTCCGGCGGATCCGTTCTCAGTAGACGCTGACGCCGTAGACGCTCAGCGGTTCGGTGACGGGCTGGAAGAAGGTGGTGCCGCCCCACAGGCAGTTGCCGCTGCCGCCGGAGGTCAACCCCAGCGCGGTGGTGCCGGCGAACAGCGGGCCGCCGCTGTCGCCCGGCTCGGCGCACACCGTCGTCCTGATCAGGCCGGACACGGTGCCCTCGGCGTAGCGGACGGTCTGGTTGAGGGCGGTCACGATGCCGCTGCGCACGCCGGTGGTGCTGCCGCTGCGGCGCACCGACTGGCCGATGTAGGCGTTGCCGGCGGAGGTGATGTCCTGCTCGCCGGCGCCGTACAGGTACACGGTGCCGGGCTTGGCGATGCCGGTGTTGGTGTAGCGGACGATGCCGTAGTCGTTGCCGGGGAAGCTGGTGCCGACGCGGGTGCCCAGCACGGTGGTCCCGCTGGAGTTGGCGTACCAGGTCGAGGAGATGTTGGTGCAGTGACCGGCGGTCAGGAAGTAGAGGTTGCCGCTGTTGTCGCGCACGTTGAAGCCCAGTGAGCAGCGCGCGCCGGAGGCGTAGATGGCCTGGCCGCCGGCGATCGTGGTGCGGAAGGTCCCCGAGACCTGCTCGATGCGCACGGCGGTACCGTACTTGGCGGCGATGGCGCGCACCTTGGCCAGTTCGGCGCCGGTGACGGTGGCGTCCAGGGTCAGCACCACCTGGTTGGACGCCGGCTGGATGGCCCAGGCGGTGCCCGCCACGTCGATGGAACGGTCGAAGTCGGCCATGATCCGTTGCAGCTCGGCGCCGCTGCGGGCGACGCGGCGCGGCAGGGCGCCGGCGCGGGCGACGGTCTGGGCGGCGGCGTCGTCGGAGACGGTCACCACGAGCTTGCCGCGGGCGTTGTCGTAGTAGGAGCCCGCGCTTCGGGAGCCGAGACGCTCGGCCAGGGTGGCGGCCAGGCGGCCCGGGTCGGACGGCGCCGGGGCGGCGGTGGCCGCCGGCGCGGTCAGCAGGGTTGTGGCCGTCGCCGTCGCGGCGGCTGCGGCCAGGGCGGCCAGGCGGACGGGTCTCATCCTCACGGTGCCTCCTGCGGGTGTGGGTGGAGAGGGTTGAACTGCCCTTGACCCTTGTCAAATCGTCATTAAGGAGACCCGGCCCGGCAAGGGCGAAAAATTAAGCGTATTGCCCACAACTGATGACTCTGTGTTCACTTCGCATTCCCGAGGCCGGCCGGTGCCGCCCCTGCTCAGGCGGCGCGTCCGCGCTCCACGGGTTCACGGCCGAAGATCGCGTTCGTCGCGCCGTGTGCGGTGACCCGCCCGGCCGTGCAAAGATCGGGATCAGCGCACGGCGACCACGACGAAGGGGGCAGCGATGACAGAGCGGGAGCGGGGGCAGGGACTGCCCGCGGAGTTCTTCGCCGTCGGCACGGCGTCCTTCGTCGAGCTGCTCAGCCGGACCGCGCCGCAGCTGCTGCCGGTCAACCGGGTCCGCGACGGCTCGCACCCCATGCCGGACATCCCGCACGGCACGACGATCGTGGCGGTGCGCTACCCGGAGGGGGTGATGCTGGCCGGTGACCGGCGCGCCACCTCCGGCAACCTGATCGCGCAAAAAGACCTGGAGAAGGTCCACCGGGCCGATGAGCACTCGGCGGTGGCGATGGCCGGCACCGTGGGCCTGGCCCTGGAGATGATCCGGCTGCTGCAGGTGGAGCTGGAGCACTACGAGAAGCTGCAGTCGGCGAAGCTGTCGCTGCCGGGCAAGGCCCGGCGGCTGGGCGCCGTCATCCGGGCCAATCTGGCCCATGCCATGCAGGGCCTGGCGGTGGTGCCGGTGTTCGCCGGCTATGACCTGGACGCCGGGGTCGGCCGCATCTACAACTACGACATCACCGGGATGCCGCAGGAGTCCCGGGACTTCCACGCCGAAGGGTCCGGCTCCCCGTTCGCCCGCGGCGCGCTCAAGAAGCTGTACCGGCCGGACCTGACCGAGGCGGAGGCGGCGGCGGTGTGCGTGCAGGCCCTCTATGACGCCGCCGAGGACGATGCGGCCACCGCCGGCCCCGATCTGGCCCGGCGGATCTTCCCCACCATCGCGACGGTCACCGCCGACGGGTACCGGCGGCTGCCGGAGCAGGAGGTGGCCGAGCTGACCGAGTCGGTGGTGGGCGCCCGCCGGCAGCGTCCGGACGGCCCGGTGGCGCCGCTGCGCTGACCTTGCGGCGACCGCCGCGGGCGCACTGCGGCTTTTCCGGGGCGGCGGGTCGGAGGATCTATTCCTCCACGGGGACGGCCAGTCCGCGTTTGAGGGTGGACAGCGCCATGCTGGTGCGGAAGCGGCGGACGTTGCGGTTCTCGGCGACCAGGCGCTGCATGAACGCGTCGTAGTCCTCGGCGTCCCGGGCGGTGATCACCAGGGTGAAGTCGGATTCGCCGGTGACGTACCAGGCCTGCTGCACGGCCGGCTCGGCGGCCAGCCAGCGTTTGAGCTCGTGCAGGTCTTCCGGCCGCTCCCGCTCGATCTCCACCCCCACGATCATCACCAGCGGGCGGCCGACCAGTTTGGGGTTGACCACCGCGACCTGAGCCTCGATCACCCCGCTCCGCCACAGCCGCTGCAGGCGGCGGTGCGCCGCCGAGGCCGACAGGCCCACCCGCTCGCCGATCTGGGCGGCGGTGAGGCGGGCGTCCCGCTGGATCAGCGCCAGGATCCGCCGGTCGATGTCGTCCAGGTCGATGTTTCACCGTCCGGAAGGCCGTTCATGCACGTTCATTGCGCGATCAGCATAGTATGCACACTTTCTGTGCACATTCGGTCACTAGTCTGGAGGCATGCGCGACCTGCCGCCGTCCCGCCGGCCCTTGCCGACCGCCGAGGGCATCGAACGAGCCGCCCGTGCCATCGACCCGGTGTTCACCGGCTCCCCCGCGCACGACAGCGCCGAGCTGGCCAAGGCGCTGGGGGTGCGGCGGGCCGTCGTCAAGGACGAGACCGGCAATCCCATCCGCTCCTTCAAGGGCCGGGGCGCCGACTGGTTCATGGCGCATCTGCCGGCGGATGACACCGAGCCGCTGGTGACCGCCTCGGTGGGCAACTTCGGGCAGGGCATGGCGTACGCGGCGCGCCGCCGCGGCCGGGCGCTGACCGTCTTCGCCGCCGAGAACGCCAGCCCGGTGAAGGTGGCGGCGATGCGGCGCCTGGGCGCCGAGGTCCGCCTGGGCGGCCGGGACTTCGACGAGGCCCGGGCGCGGGCCATCGCCCACGCCCGGGCCGGTGGAGGGCGCCTGGTGACCGACGGGGACGAGCCGCGCATCGCCGAGGGGGCGGGCACCATCGCCTGGGAGCTCACCCGCCAGGTCGCCGACCCGCTGGAGGTGCTGCTCGTCCCGCTGGGGAACGGGGCGCTGGCCGGCGGCGTGGGGACCTGGATCAAGCACGCCTGGCCCGGCACGCGCGTGATCGCGGTCGCCGCCGAGGGCGCGCCCGCCATGGCCCGTTCCTGGCACGAGCACGCGCTGATCACCACTCCCACGGCCGACACCATCGCCGACGGCATCGCGGTGCGGGTGCCGATCCCCTACGCCCTGCAGGTCATGCGGCGCTGCGTGGACGATGTGGTGGTGGTGCCCGATGAGGCGATCGTGGCGGCGATGCGGCTGCTGCACCGGACGCTGGGGCTGGTCACCGAGCCGGCCGGGGCGGCCGGGGCGGCGGCGGTACTGGCCGATCCGGCGGCCTTCGCCGGCCTGTCGGTGGGCACCGTGGCCTGCGGCGCCAACCTCACCGACGACCGGCTGCGCCGCTGGCTGCCGCAGGCCGCCCGCTGCGAAGGCTAGGCCCACTCCCAGCGGATGCCGTACATCCCCGGCCGCATGCCGTGTTCGAGCAGGTGGACCGAGTTCCACGTGGTCAGCCGCAGCTCCTGGCGGTCGGTGCAGGCCGCTCCCACGGTGGGCTGCCAGACCCGGAAGCAGCGCCGGGGCGTCGCCCCGTCCGCAAAGCGCACCTGCAGCAGGTACTCGCGGGTGGGGAAGCGGAAGCCGCGCACATAGCGGCGCACCTCGGGCCGCCCGTCGCCGCAGCGGAACTCGTACTCCACCACGTAGGTCTCCCCCGCCGCCAGGGGACGGTCGAACAGCAGCTCCACCGCGGCCAGCCCGTCGTCCCGGCTGATGCGGCGGCGTCCCACCCGGCACAGTTCGCTGCTGAAGTCCTCGGGCGGGGGGCCGCCCTGGCAGTGGTGGATCGCCACATGCCGGTCCACCCCGTCGCGGCGGGCCCGGAAGACGATCCGCGACCGGGCCGACCGCTCCCCGCGGTCGGGGCCCACGGTGAAGATCTCATGGTGGCTGAGGGTCTCCAGCTGGTCGTCCAGCGGCACGGCCAGCTCGCCGAGCAGGTCGCGCAGCCCCGAATAGGCGGGGCAGACATCGCGGGGGCTCAGTGCGTCGCCGGAGGCGTGGCTCAGCCAGCGGCCACGCGGCCGCCGCGGGCCGAGCAGCCCGATGAGGGCGCCCGCCGGCAGCTCCAGGATCTCCTCCAGCGCTTCCACCGCCCGCAGGGATTGGCTGCGTTCGGGCCGGCAGCGGCCGCGCTGCCAGTAGCTGAGGCTGGCCACGCTGACGCGCACCCCCCGGTGGCGCAGCCGGGCGTGAAGGCGTTCCAGGCTCAGCCCCCGCGCCTGGATCGCCAGATGAAGCGCACGGTCAAAAGGCCCCGTACGCAGTACATCGTCCAGAATTGCCCCCGGTCCTTCGGCCTGCTGTGTCATCACAACTCCAGGAAACCGTCGACCGCCGACCTTTATCTTCCCCGGAGCCGCGGTCGCGGACCAGGGTGAATAACCGATGAATTCCCTTCCGGCGGGCGTGCGGCCGAGGAAGAGAATCCCCGGGCACGCCGCAGGTCCGCAAGGCGATCAGCGCCTCCGGCGGGCAAAACTCTTTATGGCACCGGCTCGCCCGCCCCGGAACCGAGGGACGAAACCGCAGGTCATCAGCCATCTGGTGGAGCGAGAGAAGGACGGCGGGAGATTTTTTCAGTTTTTACGTCCCGCCGGCCGCCCCACCGCAAGCGCCCGCGCCGGCCTTTGCGCACCTTCCCGGCCGGACCACATCACGTCACCATGCAGACCGGTTCCCCTGCCACGGCGAACAATGGCATCGGCGACAGCTCCCGGTCGTTATCGGGGAACCCCACAATGCCGTCCCGGCTCTTGACTGATCACAACACACGGTGTGTACTCGTCAGCAACTCACGCCAAATCCAGAGTGCCGAGATCGGCATGTGCAGCCATTGATCCCTTTTCAAGGAGCACTCTGCGGCTTCGAAGGGCGGCGCCCGTTTCCGGGCGGTCCCGGGTCATCGCACCGCCCCGGTTTCCGCCGCCCGCTCGCCGTCACGGCCCTCGGCGGGCCCTGCGGCGAAGGTCACCAGAACGCGCCGGATCCGCCCGGGGTCTCCTCCAGGGCGGGCTCGTGCAGCTCCACCCGCCCGGCCAGCTGCCGGGCGGTTTCCGGATCCATGCCGCTGGGCGCCTCCGGCCGGTCGCTGTGCGGCGTCCCGGCGGCCACTCCGAGCCGGACGGCGTCCTCTTCCGGCAGGCCGGTGGCCAGGCCGGCGGCGATCGCGGCGATGAGGCGGTCGCCGCAAAGGCCGGCGGCCGCCGTGCCGCCGGGCGGCACCGGCGCGGGAACGGCGACCACGTCCTCGCCGATCAGGACGAGCGCGGGCCGCTCGGCGCGGCGGAGCACGACGGTGCCGGCGCCGCGCGAGCGCAGCCGCCGCATCGCGGCGACCAGGTCACCGACCCCGGCATGGGCCGCGTGACCGCCCGGGCCGACGGGCAGCCGGCGCTGGTCCAGGCAGAGCACGTCCACTCCCCCGGTCAGCGCGGCGGCCAGCGCCTCGCCGCTCAACGCGGCCACCACGCGCACCCCTCGGGCGCGCAGGTCGCCGGTGAGCCCGCGGTAGAGGCCGGGGGGCACCGCGGCGGGGTCCGCCTCCTGGGTCAGCACGCACACGTCCGCCCGCGCCCCGGCCTCCAGCGCGGCCGCGCGCAGCCGGTCCGCCTCCTGGGGGGTCAGCGGATCGCCCGGGGACTCGGCGACGGTGCGCATCGTGCCGGCGCCCTGCTCGCGGACGCGGGTGCCGTTGCGGCCGGGCCGCCGCACCGCCCGGCATTCGATGCCTTCTTCGGCCAGCAGCTGCCGCAGCACCGGCCCGCTCTCCCCGCCGAAGCACCCGCACAGCACCGTGGAGACGCCGAAGGCGGCCAGCACCCGGGTCTGCCGGCATCCCGGGCCCTCGGCGCGCAGCCGGATGTCGGGCATCTCCTCACGCGTATCAACAGTCACGCTCAGTAGCGGTATCGGCGCGAAGACCATCGCCTTGCCTGGCATCGGACCCCCCAGTCCCCCGACTCTTCGGTGCGCCTCTTCAACCCCCTGCCCGGTGCCGCGCGGACCGCTCGGGGCCGCGGGCCGCGTGCTGAAAAGGCCGATATCGCATTGGTCCCCGCGGCGGGGGCGCCGCATGCATCGCGACGGCGAGGGGCGCCCAGGACCGGCGCGGCGTCCTGGGCGCTCCTTCGCGTGTCTTGCCTACCCGGCCTCCCTTACCCGGCGTACGTCACTTGCGCGCGCTCGTTGGGGACGCAGTGGGTCATCTTGAGCCCGCTGACGTCGCGCGGCCCGTTCTTGCCGAGGTTGGCCATGCGCTCGCGTTCGGCGTCGCTGAGCGTCTGGGTGGGCAGCGGCGGCAGGTCCTTGACGTCCTCGGGCGTGATGCCCAGGCCCTCGCCGACCCGCAGGCCCAGCTCGTCCTCGCACATCAGCAGGTGCCAGACCATGCGCTCTTGGATGGGCCGGTCGCACTGGGAGAGGTTGGTGATGAAGTTGCCGACCAGGTCGTCGCGTTCCCACTGCTCCATCAGCAGGTAACGCTGCCCGGCCTGCTCATAGTCGTTGGTCAGCGGGATGCGCTTGCGGGTCAGCCGCCCGGTGATGACCGGGCCCTGCTCCTCGTGCAGGGGACGCGGCGCCTCGCGCAGCCCGCCGGTGATGGACGGCTCGTAGTTGACGTGCGGGTTCTCCCCGGCGGCGTCGACGAAGTAGGTCATCAGGCCATCGCGCTGGTTGGTGCGCACCTGGGCGTTCTTGGCCTGGTTGACCGGAAGCTGCAGGTAGTTGGGGCCGACCCGGTAGCGCTGGGTGTCGCTGTAGGAGAAGGTCCGCCCCACCAGCATCTTGTCGTCGGAGAAGTCCAGGCCGTCCACCAGCACCCCGGTGCCGAAGGAGATCTGCTCGCTTTCGGCGAAGAAGTTGGAGACGTTGCGGTTGAGCACCAGCCGGCCGACCGGCAGCGGCGGGAATTGGTTCTCCGGCCAGACCTTGGTGTCGTCCAGCGGGTCGAAGCCCAGCTCCGGGTGCTCGGCGTCGCTCATGATCTGCACCAGCAGCTCCCACTCGGGGTAGTCGCCCCGGTTGATGGCCTCCTGCAGATCCCTGGTGGCATGGCCCAGCTCGCGGGCCTGGACGGCGGCGGCGTCCTCCTCGGTCATGCTGCGCACGCCCTGTTTGGGCATCCAGTGGTACTTGACCAGGTGCGTCCGGCCCTCCTGGTTGACCCACTTGTAGGTGTTGACCCCGAAGCCCTGCATGTGCCGGTAGTCGGCGGGGATGCCGCGCGGGCTGAACAAATTGACCAGCATGTGCATGCTCTCGGGGGTCTGCGACATGAAGTCGAAGATCCGGTTCGGCTCCTGCCGGAACGTCACCGGGTCGGGTTTGAGGGCGTGGATGACGTCGGGGAACTTGATGGCGTCGCGGATGAAGAACACCGCCAGGTCGTTGCCGACCAGGTCCCAGTTGCCGTCCTCGGTGTAGAACTTGACGGCGAAGCCGCGCGGGTCGCGGGCGGTCTCGGCGGAGTCGCGCCCGCCGATCACGGTGGAGAAGCGGACCGCCACGTCGGTGCGTTTGCCGGGTTCCTGGAACAGCTTGGCGCGGGTGTAGCGGCTGATGGGCTCCTCGCCCCAGGTGCCGTAGGCCTCGAAGTAGCCGTAGGCGGTGATGCCGCGGGCGTGCACCACCCGTTCGGGGATGCGTTCGCGATCGAAGTGACTGATCTTCTCCAGGAACTGGTAGTTCTCCAGCGTGGCGGGGCCGCGGGCGCCGATGGTGCGCTGGTTCTGGTTGTCGTGGACCGGGTGTCCCTGGCGGTTGGTCAGAATCGGTCGCTCGTCGCCGGGCTGCAGTCCCTGGCGTGAAACGTCCGTCATGGCGGGGTTCCCTCCCTGCGGTGTCAGCTTGCCCCGGCTTCCTCGGCCGGACGCTTCCCCTACCCCGGCCCAGCCGGATTAACGGCGTACCGGGTCAAAATCGGCGCGGGCGTGACCGGGCGGGGTGCGGGTAGGACGGGCCTGCCGAGTCACCGCACGGCAGGGAGGACGCGTGGCAGCGGTCGCGGCGGGATCCGGGGTGACGCTGGGGGTGGAGGAGGAGTTCCTCCTGGTCGACCCGGTCACCGGGGCGACGGTGCCGCGGGCCGCGCGGGTGCTGGCACGGGCCGGGCGGCATCCGCTTTCGTCCGGGACGCGTTTTCACCCCGAGCTGGCGAGCACCCAGGTCGAGGCCGCCACGGGGGTGTGCACCACGCTGCGCTCCCTGCGGCACCAGTTGCGCGAGGGCAGGGGCCGGCTGGCGGCGGCCGCCGCGGCGGAGGGCGCCCGCCTGGTGTCGACGGGCACGCCGGTGCGGCCCGGCCCCGATCCCCCGCCCGGCCCCGGTGAACGCTTCGCCCGGATCCGGCGGATGTACGCCGGGGTCGTGGCCGGGTACCAGTGCTGCGGCTGCCATGTGCACGTGGGCGTGGCGGACCGGGAGACGGCCGTGGCCGTGGTCAATCACCTGCGGCCCTGGCTGCCGACCCTGCTGGCGCTGTCGGTCAACTCCCCCTTCGACCGGGGACGCGACAGCGGCCACGCCTCCTGGCGCATCGTGGAGCAGTCCCGTTTCCCGGGGGCGGGAGTGCCGCCGTGGTCCGCCGACGCGGCCGAGTTCGACCGGCGGGTGCAGTGCCTGGTGGACGGCGGGGTGCTGGCCGACCCGGCGATGACGTTCTGGCTGGCCCGTCCCTCCCCGCACCTGCCGACGGTGGAGGTGCGGGTGGCGGACGCGGCCGGCACCGTGGACGAAGCGGTGCTGCAGGCGGCGCTGACCCGCGCCCTGGTGCGCCGGGCGCTGTGGGACCTGGCCGCCGGGCGGCAGGCGCCGCGCGTCGACGACCAGGTGTGCGCGGCGGCGGTGTGGTCGGCGGCCCGGTACGGGCTGGACGGGCCGGGCGTCCACCCGCTGGAGGGGACCGCGGTGCCGGCGATGCGTCTGGTGAAGGAGCTGATGGGACGGGTGCGGCCGGCGCTGGAGGAGTCCGGTGACCTGGCGGCGGTGGAGGCGGCGCTGGCCCGGCTGCGCGTCGTGGGGACGGGCGCGGTGCGGCAGCGCCGCGCGGCCGCGGTCAACGGGACGGCCGGGGCGGCCGCCATGCTGATCCGCCAGACCGCCCGGCCCGCATGGCGGGCGCCTGAGCGGGTAGGCACGGCCCGCCCATGAACGTCGCCCGAGGGGAGACCGCCATGACCTCGGCCACCATGCCCGCCGCCGGTGCCGGCCCGTCGGCTGCGGCGCTGCCGGCGCCTCGCGGACCGCTGTCTGAGACGGTGATCTCGGCGTTGGGGACACGGGCGCCGGGATCGGGCGCCCTCGCCGACCGCGCCCTGCCGGGACGGGCCGCCGCGGCCGACCCGCTGGGCGAGGACCTGCAGCTGGCCCTGCACGTGTGCTACGAGCTGCACTACCAGGGCTTCGCCGGGGTGGACGCCGCCTGGGAATGGGATCCGGATCTGCTGCGGCTGCGGGCGGCCATGGAGCGGGCGTTCCTGGCGGAGCTGCGGGCCCGCGTGCCCGGCGGCGACCGGGTCGGTCCGGCGCTGGAGGAGCTGCTGGTCGAACCGGCCGGCGCCAAGGGGGTCTCGCACTTTCTGCGGGACGAGGGCGAGCGGTGGCAGATGCGCGAGTACCTGGTCCACCGTTCGATCTACCACCTCAAGGAGGCCGACCCGCACGCCTGGCTCATCCCCCGGCTGCGCGGCCAGGCCAAGGCGTCCCTGGTGGCGGTGGAGTTCGACGAGTACGGCGGCGGGCACGGCGCGCGGATGCACTCGCGGCTGTACGCCGACCTGATGGAGGAGATGGGCCTGGACACCGGCTACCTGCGCTACCTGGACGCGGTGCCGGCGGTGACGCTGGCGACGGTCACGATGATGTCGCTGTTCGGGCTGCACCGGTCGCTGCGCGGCGCGATGGCGGGGCATTTCGCGGCGGCGGAGATCACCACCGCGCCCAGCGCCCGGCGGATGGCGCAGGCGCTGGAGCGGCTGGGGGTGGGTGCGCGCGGGGTGCGTTTCTTCACCGAGCATGTGGAGGCGGACGCGGTGCACGAGCAGGTGCTGCGCCACGACGTGCTGGGCGACCTGCTGCGCACCGAGCCGGACCTGGCCGCCGACGTGGTGCTGGGCGTGCAGGCGACCACGCTGCTGGAGCGGCGCCTGGGCGAGCACCTGCTGGACCGCTGGCGGGCGGGCCGCAGCTCGCTGCTGCACCCGCTGCCGCCCGGGTGACGGCCCACGCCGGGCCCTGGGCGGGCGTTCAGCCCGCGCGGCGGGTGCGGCGGTGGCTGGTGTCGCACAGCGGCATGGTGCGGCTGCGGCGGCAGGTGCACAGCGCCACCATGAAGCGGTCGCACACCACCGTGGCGCCGTCGGCCATGACGATCTCCACCGGGCCCTCCACCAGCACCGGGCCGCCCGGTTCGACGATGACGCGGCGGCGCTCAGGGCCGCTGGGGGACGTCGGTGCGGTCCGCACGGATCACCACCAGTTCCTCATGACGCTGGCCGGGCCGGATCAGCCCGGCGGCCTCCAGTTCGGCCGCGCGGCTGCGCAGCACCGGGCCGAACGGCTCGCGGCGCCGGGCGGTCACCGCCGCCTTGAGCCCGTGGGCGCGCAGCGCCTCCACGGTCGCCTGCACCCCGCACAGGGCCGAGTGCACCACCAGCAGCACGCCGCCGGGCGCCAGCAGCGGCGGGGCCGCCGCGCACAGCCGGTCCAGCCACAGCCGGCCGTGCGGCCCGCCGTACCAGGTGCGGGAGCGTCCGTGCCGGGCGGGCGGGCCGCCGCGGCAGGGCACATACGGCGGGTTGGCGGTGATGACGTCGAAGTGCTTGCCGGCGACCGGCTCGACCAGGTCGCCCCGTAACACCCGGATCGGCAGGCCGCGCAGCCGGGCGTTGAGCCGGGCGGCCAGCACCGCGCGGACCGACACGTCGGTGGCCACCACTTGCCGGGCGCCCGCCCGCGCGGCGGCCATCGCCACCACGCCGGTCCCGGTGCACAGGTCCAGCACCCGCGCTCCCGGGCGGATGGGGGCCTGGCGCAGCGCCTCGGTCAGCAGGGCGGTGTCGCCCTGCGGCCGGTAGACGCCCGGCGGTCTGACGATGAACACCGCTTTCGTCTACCGCGCAGGAAGCGGAACAAACATCCCCGTTCACCGCGCGCCCGCACGCCAGGGTTCCTCCGGCGCGTCGTGCGGGATGAACCGCACGTCGTGGCGGTCGGCCTCGGCCTCGGCGAACTCCAGCAGCCGGATGCCCTCCTCGGCCGTCTCGGCCCGCTCGGCGCGGGTGAGCGGGCGGAACGGCTTGATCAGCAGGGTGGCCGCGCCCCGGTTGCGGACGATCTTCCAGGTGCCTTCGGTGAACCCGTCCACCAGCAGCAGGGACGGCATGAGGTTGCGGGGAAGGGTGTGCCGCCGGTAGGCGGGGGTGATCACGCGGCTGCGGTCGGCGTGCGACAGGAACAGGTTGTCGAAGTCGTACATGAAGCGGACCGGCGCCGGGGTCTGCGGATCCGGCCGGGGAGCCTCGGGCAGGTCGAACAGCTCCCGGCCGTCGGCGGTGCGGAAGATCACCAGGCGGGGCCGCAGCCGCTCCAGGACCTGCCGCAGCCGGGTCAGTCCCGACCAGGTCTGGACGTCCTTGACGGTGGCGGGCCCGAAGGCCGCCAGGTAGCGCAGCACCAGGTCCTCGACGGAGGCCTCCGCGTCCATCGGCTCGCCCAGCCACGCTTCGGCGCTGGTGTGGGCGCCCGGTCCGCTCCTGCCCCACAGGCCGCGCGGCGGGACCTGCACCAGTGGCACCAGGGCGCGGACCATCTGGGCCAGGGCGTGGGGGTGGCGCTCACCCCACCCGGCCGCCCGGCCGTGTTCGGCCAGCCGGGCGCCGAGCACGGCCGGGGTGAGGGGCTGTTCCTCCACCAGCGCCCGGCCCACGGCGGCGAGCTCGCCGCGGTCCACCCCCTCCAGGTCCCGGCCGTACATGCCCTCGGTGGCGCGTTCGATCACCGGCTGCACCAGGGGGCGCAGCCACCGGCAGTCCCGTGCGGTGACCAGGTGGAGGGTGGAGCGCATCAGCGCGATCCGGACGGCCCGGCGGCCGGTGAGCAGTTCGGCGGCCTGTTCGGGCTTGAAGCCCTCCACCCTGCTCCACAGGCCGGTATACCAGGTGTGCGGGGTCTGCGCCTGCAGCCCGGCCAGGTGCTCGATCACCTCGGGCACCGGCAGGGTCGTACGGTCCAGCAGGAACTGGCGGGCCAAGGTGGCGCGGTTGAGCTCGCGCAGCCCGAGCACCCGGTCGGCCGGCATGGCGGCTCCCTCTCTGCGAAGCGTGCGGGTCTTTCAGGATCCACGCTAGGGGTGATTGCGGTCAGTTCCTGGCCGCAATGCCCCGGCCGGGCCGGTTCACCATCAGGTACCGCTCTGTCTTGCGGGAACGGCGGCGATTCAGTAGCCGCGGGCGATCCACTCCTCCAGGTGGGGCGCCTCGTCCCCGATGGTGGTGGTCTCGCCGTGCCCGGTGCGGACGACCGTCTCGGCGGGCAGGGTGAGCAGCCGCTCCCGGATGGAGGCGATGATGGCGGCGAAGTCGGAATAAGACCGGCCGGTGGCGCCCGGGCCGCCGCGAAAGAGGGTGTCCCCGGTGAACACCGTGGTCAGCTCCGGGGCGTGCAGGCAGACCGCCCCGGGGGCGTGGCCCGGGGTGTGCAGCACCCGCAGAACGGTCCCGGCCACGGTGAGCTCCTGGCCGTCCGCCAGGTCCCCGTCGGGGTCGCGATCGGGGTAGACCATCCGCCACAGCACCCGGTCGGCCGGGTGCAGCCAGATGGGGGCGCCGGTGCGGTCGGCCAGGGGCGCCGCGGCGTTGATGTGGTCGTTGTGGGCGTGGGTGCACACGATGGCCGTCAGCTCCCGGTCGCCCACCGCCGCCGCGATCGCCTCGGCGTCGTGGGCGGCGTCGATCACGATGACCTCGCGGTCGTCGCCGACCAGCCAGACGTTGTTGTCGACGTCCCAGGTCCCGCCGTCCAGGGTGAACTGCCCTGAGGTGACCAGATGCCGGATGTTCACAGCACCACCACCGAGCGCAGCACTTCGCCCCGGTGCATCTTGTCGAAGGCGGCCTCGACCTCTTCCAGGGCGATGGTCTCCGACACGAACGCCGCCAGGTCCAGCCGGCCCTGCAGGTACAGGTCGATGAGCATGGGGAAGTCCCGCGAGGGCAGGCAGTCGCCGTACCAGGAGGACTTGAGCGCCCCGCCCCGGCCGAAGACCTCCAGCAGCGGCAGCTCGATCTTCATCTGCGGGGTGGGCACGCCCACCAGCACCAGCGTGCCGGCCAGGTCGCGGGCGTAGAAGGCCTGCTCGTAGGTCTCCGGGCGGCCGACCGCCTCGATCACCACGTCCGCGCCGAACCCGCCGGTCAGCTCGCGGATCGCCGCCACCGGGTCGGTCTTGGCGGAGTTGACGGTGTGGGTGGCGCCGAAGTCCTTGGCCCACTCCAGCTTGCGGTCCTCGATGTCCACCGCGATGATCTTCGCCGCGCCGGCCAGGCGGGCGCCGGCGATGGCCGCATCGCCCACCCCGCCGCAGCCGATCACCGCGACGCTGTCGCCGCGGGTCACCGCCCCGGTGTTGAGCGCCGCGCCGATCCCGGCCATCACCCCGCAGCCCAGCAGCCCGGCCGCGGCCGGGTCGGCGGCCGGGTCCACCTTGGTGCACTGCCCGGCGGCCACCAGCGTCTTGTCGGCGAAGGCGCCGATGCCCAGGGCGGGGGTCAGCTCGGTGCCGTCGGCCAGCGTCATCTTCTGGACGGCGTTGCGGCTGTCGAAGCAGTACCAGGGCCGGCCGCGCAGGCAGGATCGGCACTGGCCGCACACCGCCCGCCAGTTCAAGATCACGAAGTCTCCGGGGGCGAGGGCGGTGACGTCCGGGCCCACCGCCTCCACGACCCCGGCGGCCTCGTGCCCGAGCAGGAACGGGAAGTCGTCGGTGATGCCGCCGTCCCGGTAGTGCAGGTCGGTGTGGCACACCCCGCACGCGCGGACCTGCACCAGCGCCTCGCCGGGGCCGGGGTCGGGCACCACCACGGTCTCCACGGAGACGGGCTCGCCCTTGCCGCGGGCGATCACCCCGCGAACCTCATGTGCCATGCGTCCTCCCGGCTCAGCTCCTCTTTTCCCGCTGTCTCCCCGGAGGACGGGCGGTCACTCGGGGCCCGGCCCGCATTCTCAATGGACAGGTGGCGGTGGTGACGCCTATGCCCGAAATCCAGGGCACACGGGCGGGCGTTGAAGGAGTGATGCCATGCGTCAGACCCCGCCATTCCGCGCCGACCACGTGGGCGGCCTGCTGCGGCCGCCAAAGCCGCTCAAGGCCCGCGCCGACGCCGCCGCGGGCCGGATCGGGCGCCGGGAGCTGCGCCGCGCCGAGGACGAGGCGATCCGTTCGGCGATCGCCCCGCAGCGGGAGGCGGGGCTGCGATCGGCCACCGACGGGGAGTTCCGCCGCACCTCCTGAAACAGGGACTTCATCTACCGGCTGGGCGGGACCGGCCCGGGCCGGGAGCGGGTCACGATGAGCTTCCGCAACGCCGAGGGGCGCTTTGAGCTCACCGGCACCGCGCCGCGGGTGCACGAGCGGGTGCGGCCGGAGGAGACGATCTTCGCCGACGGCTTCGTGTTCCTGCGCGATGAGCCGGCCGCCCAGAGGGCATGACGGTCACCGTGCACATGTGCCGGGACGACTTCCGCTCCTCCTGGATGGCCGAGGGCGGCTGCGACTTCGTCGCCGAGGCGTTGTTCAACGAGCCGGCGGTGGACGGCTTCTTCTGGAGTACGACGATGAGCGCTCCGGCGGGTTCGAGCCGCTGCGGTTCGTGCCCAAGGGCAAGACGGTGGTGCTGGGGCTGGTCACCGCCAAGCGGCGCGCGCTGGAGAGCAAGGACCGCCTCAAACGCCGCATCGAGGAGGCCTCCGGCCACGTGCCGATCGAGCAGCCGTGCCTGTCCCCGCAATGCGGATTCTCCTCCACGGTGGAAGGCGGCGATGCGCTGACCCTCCGGGAGCAGACCGCCAAGCTCCGCCCAGTCGCAGAGACCGCCCAGGAGGGCTGGGGCTGACTTCGCCCTCCTCCCCTCACTCGGGCAGCGCGACCCAGGAGGCGGCCACGTCGCGGGACAGGGCGCGGGCCGCGGTCAGCACGGTGGGCGCCAGGCGGCGCGGGTCGGCGGTGCCGCTGCGGGCCACCAGCGAGATCGCCGCGATCACCCGCTGCCGCCCGTCGCGGACCGGCGCGGCCACCGAGCAGGAGCCCAGCGTCATCTCCTCGCGGGTCACCGCATAGCCCTGGCGGCGCACCTCGGCCAGCTCCCTGCGCAGCCGGTCGGGGTCGGTGATGGTGTAGGGGGTGCAGGCGGTCAGCCCGGCCTCGATGACCTCCCGCTGCACCGGCTCGGCGGCGAAGGCCAGCAGCACCTTGCCGACCCCGGTGGCGTGCAGCGGCAGCTCGGCGCCCACGCGGGTGAGGATCGGCACCGAGCGCGGCCCGCGCAGCCGCTCCAAATACAGCGCCCGGCCCTCGCGCAGCACGGCGAGCTGGACGTTCTCCCGGGTGACCTCATACAGGTCCTCCAGGTAGGGCAGGGCCAGCTCGCGCAGGGCGGCGGCGGCCGGGGTCTGGGCGGCGATGCGCCACAGCCGGATCCCGATCCGGTAGGCGCCGTCGGAGCCGCGTTCCAGGAAACCGCCGGCGGTCAGCTCGCCGACCAGCCGGTGCCCGGTGGCCAGCGGCAGCCCGGTGCGGCGGCAGATCTCGGTCAGGGTGAGCCCGCCGCCCCCGGGGCCGCCGGGGACGTCGGCGAACGCCTCCAGGATCGCCATGACCTTGCCGGCCACGCCCAAGGGCCGCCGTGCCGCAGAACGCCGCGCCGAGGACATGCCGCCCTATGCCCCGGACGTCCGGTAGTGCGCCAGTGCCCGGTCCACCAGGGCCTGGGCGGAGCCGAGGCCGGTGCCCGAGCCGTGTGCGCGCAGGGTCTGCACCAGCCGGTCCAGGGCCTGCCGCATCCGGTCGGGAAAGACCTGCAGGCCGGCGGCCAGCTCGGCGGCCGTCTCGGCGGCCCCGCCGGTCAGCCGCAGGCATTCGCGCAGCGGCTGCCACTCGGCGTGCCACTCCCCGGCGGGCCGTTCGTGGGCGGCGCCGCCCTGCGCGGTCAGCAGCACCGCGACCTGGGCGGGCACCTGCAGGGCGGCCGAGCGGATCAGCGTGGACAGCACGGGGTTGCGCTTGTGCGGCATGGCCGACGAGCCGCCCCGGCCGGGGGCGGCGGGCTCGGCGACCTCTCCCACCTCCTCCTGGGACAGCAGCATCACATCGGTGGCGAACTTGCCGAGCGCCCCGGCGGTCTGCGCCAGCGCCGCGCCCAGCTCCACCACCGGGGTGCGGACGGTGTGCCAGGGCAGCACGGGTTCGTCCAGGCCGGTCTCGGCGGCATACAGCGGCAGCAGCTCCACGGCGCGCTCCCCATAGCCGGACATCGTCCCGGCGGCGCCGCCGAGCTGCACCGGCAGGCGCACCTGTGCCAGGCGGCGCCGCGCCTGCAGGCAGCCCAGCAGCCAGCCGGCGGCCTTGAGCCCGAAGGTGACCGGCAGCGCCGGCCGGCCCAGGGTGCGTCCGGCCATGGGGGTGTCGCGGTGGCGTTCGGCCAGCCCGGCCAGCGCCGCGCAGGTGCGGTCCAGGTCCCGCAGGATGAGCGCGCGGGTGCGGGAGGCCACCAGCATCGCGGCGGTGTCGGCGATGTCCTGGCTGGTGGCCCCGTGGTGGGCGTGGGGGGTGGCCGCGCGCAGCTCGGCGGCGATCGGCACCACCGGGTTGCCGGACCGGCGGGCCTGCACCGCCAGCCGGCCGGCGTCGGTGATGCGCCCGGCGGCGCGGGCGACGGCCGCGGGGGCGTCGGCGGGGATCAGGCCCAGGCGGGCCTGGGCGCGGGCCAGGGCGATCTCGGCGTCCAGCAGCGCCCGCAGCCAGGCCTCATCCCCGGTGGCCGCCTCGGCCCCGCTGCCCGCCCGGACCGGCGACAGCAGCCCGTCAGTCATACAGCGCGCTTTCGAAGGGCAGGCCGACGTAGTTCTCGGCGAGGGTGGTGGCCGCCGCCTCCGAGCCGGTGACGTAGTCCAGGTGGGACAGCTGCAGCCGGCGGCCGAAGGCGTCGTCGCTGTCGAAGGTGTGCAGCAGCGTGGTCATCCACCAGGAGAAATGCTGGGCCCGCCAGACCCGCTTCAGGCAATCGGCCGAATAGCGCTCCAGCAGCTCGGTCGACCCGGTGCGGTACCAGCTCACCAGCGCGTTGGTCAGCACGCGCACGTCGGCCACGGCCAGATTGAGGCCCTTGGCCCCGGTGGGCGGCACGATGTGGGCGGCGTCCCCGGCCAGGTACAGCCGCCCGTACTGCATGGGCTCGACCACGAAGCTGCGCATCGGGGTGATGCCCTTTTCCAGGATCGGGCCGGTCTGCAGGGTGAAGCCCTCGACGGTCTCCAGCCGGGCCTTCAGCTCCGCCCAGATCCGCTCGTCCGGCCAGGCCTCCAGCGTCTCGTCCGGGGCGACCTGCAGGTAGAAGCGGCTGATCTGGGGGGTGCGCATGCTGTGCAGCGCGAAACCGCGCTCGGTGCGGGAGTAGATCAGCTCCTGCGAGGAGGGCGCCACGCGCGCCAGGACGCCCAGCCAGGCGAAGGGATAGTCGCGTTCGTAGACGGTCAGCACCCCCTCGGGGATGGACCGCCGGGTCACCCCGTGGAAGCCGTCGCAGCCGGCGATCACGTCGCACTCCAGGCGGACGTCCCGGCCGTGGGAGTCGGTGTAGGTGACCGACGGGGCGGGGGAGTCCACATCGTGCACGGCCACGTCGGAGACTTCGAACTCGATGCGGCCCGCGTCGGCCAGCCGTGCGGCGATGAGGTCTTTGACGACTTCCTGCTGCCCGTAGACGGTGATGCAGCGGCCGGGCACCAGCTTTTCGAAGGCGATGCGGTGCCCTTGTCCTCCATAGCGCAGTTCGATGCCATGGTGCGGCATTCCTTCGCGTTGCAGCCGCTCCCCCACGCCCGCTTCGATGAGGGTGTCGACCGTGCCTTGTTCCAGCACGCCCGCCCGCACGCGTTTTTCCACGTAGTCGCGGGAACGGATCTCCAGGACCACCGAGGTGATCCCGCGCCGGTGCAGCAAGTGCGACAGCAGCAGGCCGGCCGGGCCCGCGCCCACGATCGCCACCTGAGTCCGCTCGGTCCGCATCGCGCCCTCCTCGTCCGGGATTCTCCACGATCCTGCCGCCGGACGGGACGCACGCGGCCGTCGTCTTTCCGCTCAGCGGAAACGCGCGGTCACAGCGGTTCCTCACTGCCGGTATGCGTCCTGGTCAGCGCCCTTTTCGCACACAGCGACAAGCGAACCGCATTCTGGACGAGTTGCGCGAAATCGGTCGCCGAACTTTCCCGGTGCCTGCTTTTCCCTGCGGGAGCCGAGAAGCCGGAGGGCACCGAGCCCGGTGGCGCCCTGCAGGTCACCGCCTCGCCCCCGGGTGCGGCATTCCCGTCCCGGGCCACGGAAACGGCATGGCGAAAAGGTTCGCCGGTTCAGGCGGGGCCGTGGAGGAGGGCGTGCCGTCGCGCCGCGCGGCGGTGCCGGGCCGCCGGCTCCGGCCGCGTTCAGGAGCGGGTGAACTCCTCCAGGCTGCCGTAGCTTTCGAAGGCACGGCGCATCCCGGTGATGTCCAGCACCCTGGCCACCTGCGGTCGCAGCCCGACCAAGATGAAGCGGCCCTGGCGTTCGCCGACCCGTTTCCAGCAGCGCACCAGCCCGCCCAGCCCGCAGGAGTCCATGAAGGTCACCGCGGCCATGTCGATCACCAGGCGGGGCGGGCCCGGCGCGGCGCACGCCTCGTCCACCCGCCGCCGGAGGGCGGGGAGCCCGGCCAGATCCAGTTCGCCGGTCAGTTCCAGCACCGTCCACAAGCCGACCCGGTGCGTCTTCACCCGCAGGATCTCGGCCGTGTTCGCCATCTCGGGCCTCCTACCCGAACGCCGTTCCGCCAGCCGTTCGCCGAGCGGCCTGGCGCGGCTTTAGCCTCTCCCCCTCACCCCCTGCGGGCAAGCATCTCTCGTAAGCCGCTTTCCGTCAGGCGTGTTCACGAAATCGGCATGTCACCCGGACGACACATGCCGGTAACAGCCCCCGATGAACACACCCGAGCGTCCCGTTATGTCCCGATCTGGCCATTTGATCACGCGATCTGGGCCCTTCGGCAGGCAACAACCCCGCAGGTCCGGGCGTCCTCCACAAAGAGGCCGGGCGATATTCCGGGTGATCGGGGGGCATATCCCCCGCCTGGGGCGGCTGACGAGCGCGCTTGACGGGGGAACGACGGGGGAACGAAGTGCGCGGACGATCGATCAGGCGGGCGGGGCGCCGAGTGGCCGGGCGGATCCACCGGATACCGCGGCGGCTGGCGCTGCTGTTGCTGCGGCTGGCCTTCGCGGTGGCGGCCCGGTGGCACGGCGAGCGGCACGGGGAGCGGGTGCGGGTGCGCATCCTGCTGCAGCACGCCTACGGGATGGGCGGCACGATCCGCACGGCCTTGAACCTGGCGGGGCATCTGGCCCACCGCTACGACGTCGAGGTGCTCAGCGTGATCCGCAAGCGGCGGGAGCCGTTCTTCGCCGTCCCGCCGGGGGTGCGCATCGTCGACGTCGACGACCAGACCGTCCGGCCCGGGCCGCTGGGCCGGCTGCTGGCGCGGCTGCCCAGCGCGCTCACCCCGCCCCGCGACGTGACCGCCCCCGGGGTCTCGCTGCTGACGGACCTGCGGCTGGCCCGCGCGCTGCTGAGGGGCCGCACCGACGTGCTGATCGGCACCAAGCCGGTGCACAACATGCTGATCGCCGAGGTCGCCCCGCGCTCGGTGGCCGCGATCGGGCAGGACCACATGAACCTGACCGCCTACCGGCCGTGGCTGCGCGCGGGGATCGCCCGCTCCTATCCCCGGCTGGACCTGCTGGCCGTGCTCACGCACGCCTCGGTGCGCGGCTTTAGGGAGCTGCTGGGCGAGCGCGGGCCGCGCGTGGTGCGGGTGCCCAACGCGGTCCCGCCGCTGAACGGCGGCATGGCCGACCCGGACCGCAAAGTGATCATCACCGCCGGACGGCTGGTGCCGCAAAAGGGCTACGACCTGCTGATCAAGGCGTACGCGCAGGTGGCCGCGGCCCACCCGGACTGGCGGCTGCGCATCTTCGGGTCGGGCCGGGAGCGCCGCAGGCTCGGCAGGCTGATCGCCCGCCATGGCCTGGAAGAGGTGGTCGAGCTGTGCGGCCCGACCGGTGACCTGGGGGCGGAGATGGCCAAGGCGTCGGTGTATGTGCTCTCCTCCCGGTTCGAGGGCATGCCGATGGTGGTGCTGGAGGCGATGAGCAAAGGGCTGCCGGTGGTGGCCTTCGACTGCCCCACCGGCCCGGCCGAGCTGATCCGCCACGGCCACGACGGGCTGCTGGTGCCGCCGCGGGACGTGGCCGCCCTGGCCGCCGCGCTCGATGAGATCGTCTCCGACGCGGCGCTGCGGCGCCGGATGGGCGAGAACGCCCGCCGCTCGGCCGAGGCCTACCGGCTGCCGGTGATCGGCGCCCGCTGGGAGGAGCTCATCGACCGGCTGGTCCGCTCCCGCCCGCCGGCCGGGGCTGCGGTGCCCGTGGCGGCCCGCCCGGCGGCGGGCGGCCGCCCGCCGGTGCGCAGCGGCGACCGCATAAGGTAATGCCGGCGAGCAAGGGCGGACGGAGGCGAGGCAGACATGACCACCGGCCAGCGTTCCCTGCGCGATGCGCTGCTGGACGCGTTCGCCGAGCTGCTCCCCCTGCGCGGCTACCGGGGCGTCCGCATGCAGGACGTGGCCGACGCGGTGGGGGTCAGCAGGCAGACGGTCTACAACGAGTTCGGCGACAAGTGGGGGCTGGCGCAGGCCCTGATGATCCGCCGCAACGAGCAGTACCTGGACGGCATCGACCAGGTGTTCCGCCGGCACGACGACCTGTATGAGGCGGTGGCCGCGGCGGTCGCCTACACCCTGGAGATGTCGGCCGACGACCCGGTCTCCAAGGCGGTCCTGACCGGCGCCGGCGGCGAGGAGCTGCTGCCGCTGATGACCACCCAGGCCGAGCCGGTGCTGTTCGGCGCCCGCACGCGCCTGATCGAGCATGTGGCCGCGCAGTGGCCGCAGCTGGACCGGCGGGCGCTGGCGGAGGTGGCGGACGCGGCGATCCGGCTGACGATGAGCCACATGCTGCTGCCGGCCGACCCGCCCGAGCAGGTGGCCCGGCAGATCGCCCGGATGGTCGCCCGCTACCTGGGCGAGCCGTGCCCGCCCCCCAAGGTGCGTCAGTAATCCCTTACTGGAGTTGGTACCGTGTGCTGCGGACCGACGAAGGTGAGGAGGCGCGGTGGACTTCGACCTGCCGGAGAGCGCGAACGCGGTGCGCGAGGGAGTGCGCGCCATCGCGGAGCGATACGACCAGGAGTACTGGGACCGGTGCGACGCCGAGAAGCGCTGGCCCGAGGAGGTCTGGCAGGAACTGGTCAAGGGCGGCTGGACGGCGCTGGCCATCCCCGAGGAGTACGGCGGCGCCGGGCAGGGCCTGCTGGAGCTGGCGGTGGCCCTGGAGAACCTGGCGGCCGGCGGCGCCGGCGGCGCGGCCACCTTCATGTACCTGCTCACCCCGGCCTTCGGCGGGCTGACCATCGCCCGCCACGGCACCGAGGCCCAGCGCCGGGAGTTCCTGCCCAAGATCGCCGCCGGTGAGCTGGAGACCTGCTTCGCCATCACCGAGCCGGACGCCGGCAGCAACTCCATCAACATCTCCACCCACGCCGTGCGCGACGGCGACCACTTCCTGGTGCGCGGCCAGAAGATCTGGATCTCGGGGGTGGAGCGCGCCGACTACATGGTGCTGGTGACCCGCACCATCCCGGCCGCCGAGGCCAGGCCGCGGACCAGCGGGTTCACCGTGCTGCTGGTGGACATCAAGGAGGCGGTGGCCGCCGGGACGCTGACCTACCAGCCGATCCCCAAGCTGGGCACCAACACGGTCGCCTCCAACATGGTGTTCCTGGACGATGTGCGGGTGCCCGCCGACCGGGTGCTCGGCGAGGTCGACCAGGGCTTTGCGGTGCTGTGGGACATCCTCAACCCCGAGCGGATCCTGGCGGCGGCCGGCGGCGTGGGCTCGGCGGAGCTGACGTTGAAGATCGCCTGCGACTACGCCCGCGAGCGCGCCCCCTTCGGCAAGCCGATCGGCGCCAACCAGGCGGTGGCCTTCCCGCTGGCCCGCATCAAGGCCCAGGTGGAGCTGGCCCGGCTGATGACCTACAAGGCCGCCTGGCTGTGGGACCGGCACCGCCCCTGCGGCGCGGAGGCCAACATCGCCAAGCTGACCGCGGCCGACGCCGCCTGGCAGGCCGCCGACCGCGCCTTCCAGGTCCACGGCGGCATGGCCTACTCGCTGGAGTACCCGGTGGCCCGCTTCTTCCGGGACGCCCGGATCGCCAAGAACATCCCGGTGGCCGAGGAGCTGGTGCTGGCCCACATCGCCCAGCACGAGCTGGGGCTGCCCAAGTCGTACTGACCGGGCATGCCCGATAGCGGGGTGTTGCCCATATCACACTCCCGGCGGATCATGGGGGCGTCGGACCCGCTTCACCGGACGCCGAGGAGATCGCCATGCCCAGGTCTTACGCCAGCGCCGTGATCGACGCGCCCGCCGACGAGGTGTGGGCCTACGTGCGCGACAGCGGCAACCTGGCGCAGTGGCGGCCGGGCATCACCACCTGCGCCATCGAGGACGACGGGCCGGCGGACCGGGTGGGCTCGGTGCGCCGGCTCATCGGCGTGGGCAGCACCTTCCGCGAACGGCTGACCCTGCTGGACGACGAGGCCCGCTGCTGCGCCTACGACATCCTCGAATGCCCGCTGCCGGTGCGCGACTGCCGCGCCACGATCCGGGTGGCGCCGGTCACCGACACCGGGCAGGCGTTCGTGGAGTGGCAGGCGGAGTTCACCGCCGACGCCGCCGACGAGCGCGCCATGACCGCCACCTTCGACCGCGCGGTGCTGGGGCCGGGGCTGGATCTGCTGCGCCGGCGCTTTCGCTGACGGCGGCGGGCGGGCCCGTCACACCCGGCCGGGCCGCCGCACCGCCGTGAACGCCTCCCGCAGCCGCCGCACCGCCAGCGCGCGGGCCTGCGCCCCGGCCTCGAAGATCTCCGGGAGCAGGAAGAAGGAGTGGATCATCCCGGGGTAGCGGTGCAGCTCGACCGGCACGCCGGCCTCGGCCATCCGGCGGGCGTAGGCCTCGGCCTCATCGCGCAGGATGTCGCACTCGGCGGTGATCACCGTGGCGGGCGCCAGGCCGGACAGGTCCGGGGCGCGCAGCGGGGCCAGGCGGGGGTCGGCGGGGTCGGCGCCGGCCCGGTACATCTCCATGAACGCGGCCATCGCCGCCGCGTCCAGGCCCAGGCCCGTCCCGTACCGCTCCCAGCTGGGGGTGTCCATGGCGGTGTCGGTGACGGGGTAGACCAGCAGCTGGTGGGCCAGGCGCAGGCCCTCGTCGCGGGCCCGCAGGGCGGTCACCGCGGCGAGGTTGCCCCCGGCGCTCTCCCCGGCGACCGCCAGCGCCGCCGGGTCGGCGCCATAGCGGCCCGGGTCGGCGGCCACGTCGGCCAGCACCGCCCAGGCGTCCTCGGTGGCGGCCGGGAAGGGGTGCTCGGGCGCCAGCCGGTAGCCGACGTTGACCACCGCGCAGCCGATCCCGGCCGCCAGTTCCCGGCACAGGGCGTCCACATCCTCGATCCCGCCGATCACCCAGCCGCCGCCGTGCAGGTACACCAGGGTCGGCAGCGCTCCCGCAGCGCGCGGCACGGCCCGGTACAGGCGCACCGGGATCGGTCCCCCGGGCCCGGCGACGTGCAGGTCGCGCACCTCCGGCAGCGCGGGACCGGTCGGCCCCGTTCCCAGGCCGTGCCGGCCGGCCCGCCGCAGATTCTCCACGCTGAGGTCGTCTCCGACCATCTGCCCGCACAGGGCCAGCAGTTCCCGGAACTTGACGATCTGCGGATGCGGGCTCAATCGGCCTCCCGGGGGTCAGCGCCCGGCGGCCTCGGCCACCAGGCTCTCGAACAGACGAAGGTCATCTCCGTCTTCGGGATGCCACTGCACCGCCAGTCCAAACCGGTGCTCGGGCAGTTCGACCGCCTCCACCACCTGATCGGAGGTCCAGGCCACCGCGACCAGCCCGCTGCCCAGCCGCTGGGCCGCCTGGTGGTGGTAGGTGGGCACGTCGGCCGTCTCACCGAGGATCTTGCCCAGCCGGCTGGCCGGGTCGATCCGCACCCGGTGGGTGCCGATCTTGCCCGGGGCGGGGCGGTGCTCGTGGTGGCCGACCGCCTCCGGCAGGTGCTGGATGAGGGTGCCGCCCCGGGCCACGTTGAGCACCTGCAGGCCCCGGCAGATGCCCAGGAACGGCAGGTCCGCCTCTATGGCGGCGCGGGCGAGGGCCAGCTCGAAACGGTCCCGCCGGGGGTGCGCGGAGCCGGTCTTCGGGTGCCGCTGCGCCCCGTACAGCGCCGGGTCCAGGTCAGATCCCCCGGCCAGCACCAGGCCGTCCAGCTGCCGCATCAGCGTGGCCAGGCCGCGCAGCGTCTCCTGCGGCGGGATCAGCACCGGCACTCCGCCGGCGCGTTCGATCGACCGCAGGTAAGAGGACGGCAGCAGGGCGGCCTCGCGCACCCACTCCCCCCACCGGGCCGGTTCCTCGTAAGCCGTCACGCCGATGATCGGCGGAGTCCGCCCCAGTGTTTCGCCGGTTCCGGTCCTGCCCTCGGTCATGGGGGACTCTCCTTTGCTCGTGAACGCTCCTGGTGCTCCAGGCCTCCGGTTCGCCCAACGGATCTTTCCGGCCCGCCGTCCGCGCCCGCCGGGGGCGGGGTGCGGCCGGGCCCGCGGATCGGCACGCCGGAAAGATGGTCATCGTACAGTTTTCGTCGCCCTTCTCCCCTGGCGGTCACCATGATGCACGATGCCCGATTCCGGCATGCACGGCGCCCTGCCGCGGACGATCGTCGGGCGGGTCCGACGATAGATGCACCGGCGGGTGAAAATCTCTGCACCGCGATGCGGGCGGGCCCGCCGCCGACCTCTCGCCGTGACCACCGAACGTACACGCCCGGCCTTTCCAGTGTGCCGCCCCGCCGCTCGCAGGCGGGGCGCCGCGACCGAGGACAGCACCGTGACCTGGGGATTCTCGACCTCGGGAACTACTCGGCCGCCCCCTTGCCCACCGGGCCGCACACGAGAAAAGCCCAGCCCCGCCGTGGTCCCGGCGAATGGTCACGATCGGTGACTTCCACTGCGGAATATTCGGCGAATATACCAACCGGTATCCATGAAAGAGATCTAATAAATCGGCGACTTCAACCGGCGCAGACGACGATTCGATTGCAATTTTCAACGCGAATCGGTTGAGCGTGCATACGGAAGGTGCGAGACTCTCAGCAAGCCGGACATGCCGTGCCCATGCGGGCCGATCACGCTGCTCCGCATGCCGACTCACCGGAAAATCACGGAAACCTCCAGGGGGCGTGCTTGGCTCATGTCGTCCGACTCCCGGATCATCAAAGAGAGTTTCGCACTAATGGCGCCAGAGGCCGATAAGGCGTCGGCGTATTTCTACGGCCGGCTGTTCGCCGAGCATCCGCAGCTGCGGACGCTGTTTCCGCCCGCGATGGACCGCCAGCGCGACCGGATGCTGCGGGCGCTGACCCGGATCGTCTGGAGCCTGGAAGACCCCGACTCCCTCACCGGCTACCTGCGCGACCTGGGCCGGGACCACCGCAAGCTGGGCATCCGGCCCGAGCACTACGCCGCCGTCGGCACGGCGCTGATCGCCACCTTGCGCAAGTTCGGCGGGCCGTGGTGGACACCGCGCATGGAGGCGGCCTGGACCGCGGCGTTCTCCGCCGCCGCGGCGACGATGATCGACGCGGCCGAGGCCGAGGCCGAGCACTCGCCGCCCTGGTGGGTCGGCGAGGTGGTCGGCCACGAACGCTACGGCCACGACCTGGCGGTGCTGACCATCCGCCCCGACCAGCCGCTGCGCCATGTCGCCGGGCAGCACATCTCGGTGCAGACCGCGCGCTGGCCGCGGGTGTGGCGGCGCTATTCGGTGGCCAACGCGCCTCGCCCGGACGGCGCCTTGACCCTGCATGTGCGGGCGGTGCCCGGCGGCTGGGTGAGCGGCGCCCTGGTCCGCTACACCAAGGTCGGCGACCGGCTGACGCTCGGCCCGGCGATGGGCGGCCTGACCCTGCAGGCCGCCTCCGGCGGCGATCTGCTGCTGGTGGCCGGCGGCACCGGGCTGGCCCCGCTCAAGGCGCTGGCCGAGCAGGTCGCCGCCACCGAGCCGGGGCGCCGGGTCCACCTGGTGTGGGGCGTGCGGACCACCGTCGACCTGTACGCCCTGCCGCAGCTGCGGGCGCTGGAGGCCGGCTGCGCCGGGCTGCGGGTCACCGTGGCGGTCTCCGACGATCCCTCCTTCGACGGGCTGCAGGGCACGGCGGCCGACGTGCTCGACCGGCTCGACGAGCCCCTCGGCCCCGACACCGACGTCTATGTGAGCGGCCCCGCCGCGATGGTCGCCCGCACGGTCGGCGTGCTGCGCGACCGGGGCGTGCCGCCGGAGCGGATCCACCACGATGAGCCTGAGGAGGCCGAGCCGCAGGTCGCCGCGGCAAGGTTTGTCGAGCAGCGGGTCACCGCTCGACAGCCCGCCATCTGACGGGCCGTTCCGCCGTGGCGGCGACCCGCCGCCGGGTGGGCGAGCGTCTCCAGCAGCGCCGAGCGGCGCATGAACGGCCGGATCTGCTCCCAAGGGCGCGACCAGGTCAGCCGGCGCGCCGGCGCCCAGGCGGTGACGCCCGCCGCGCCGGCCTGCTCCACCTGCCGGGCGATCTCCTCCAGCCGGCCGGCGTGGTGGGCGACCATCGCATCGCCCCGGTCGGCCAGGCCGGCGAAACGGTACTCGTGCGCCGGCAGCACCTCCTCCACCGGCAGCGCCCGCACCTTCTCCAGGGGGTCGTGGCGCTGCTGGGGGTGGACGGAGATGACCGGGGTGATCCGCGGCAGCACATGGTCCCCCGACCGCAGCAGGGCGCGGTCGAGGTCCAGGAAGCAGAGGTGGCCCGGCGAGTGCCCCGGCGTCCACACCGTGCGCAGCCGCACCCCCGCGGCAACGCCGGGAAGGACCACAGCCCGGGCCGCACCCGCTCGACGGGCGGCAGCACCCTGTCCTGCCTCGCCGGTGCTGCACCGCGCGCTCCTCGTCCCGGGGAACGATCTCGGTGCAGGTGTCTATTACGGGCGCTCTGCCGCATTCCGGCCGCCCTCACCAACCGGCGCGTTCGCGCAGGTGATTACCCGTGGGGTGACGAGCGGGCCAACGCCTTTACAACGTAGATCTCTTTTGGGCGGAGAGACGCATGCGGCGCCCGCCCGGCGTCACGAGGACGCGACGCCGCTCACGGCCGGCCGCGGGAACCGTCCGGCTCGCCCTCGCCTCCCGGCGAGCGGCCCGGGACATCCCATCGGCTCTCCCCCAGACGCCCGCGGCCCCCGGAGATAGACCAAAGTCGATGCCGCCGCCGACCGGTGGATGATGCCCATGGCCGGAACCGGCCCTACGGTGGAGTCCGTGCCGCGACGATCGCTCCGGGAATGGAGCACCGACCTGTGCTACCTCGGCCTGGCGACGCTGGTGGGCGCCTTCTTCGTGGTCGCCATCCGCACCGACCCCGACCAGGTGGACGTGCCGCCGCTCGGCTATGAGGCGGCCATCGCCGTATTGTGCGCCGCGTTGACGCTGTGGCTGCGGCGGCGCAGGCCGGTCGCGCTGGCGGTGATCTTCCAGGCGGGCGGGATCATGTCGGCCGGCGGGCTGGGCTTCACCGCCATGGCGCTGTTCAACCTGGCGATCCACCGGCCCTGGCGGATCACGGTGGCGCTGACCGCCCTGCACCTGACGGTGGTGAGCCTGCTGTGGCGGCTGGAGCCGGGCACCGAACGCGACTACTGGGAGGGCGTGACCGTCCTGGCCCTGCTGTACGTCGCGCTGATCGCCTTGGGCATGCTGATCCGCTCCCAGCGGCAGCTGGTGCTGGCCGCCCAGGAACGCGCCCGGCAGGCCGAGGAAGGGCAGCGGCTGCGCATCGAGGAGGCCCGCCACCACGAGCGGGAACGGCTGGCCCGGGAGATGCACGATGTGCTGGCGCACCGGATCTCGCTGCTGGCCCTGCACGCCGGGGCGCTGGAGTACCGGGGCAACCTTCCGGAGGCCGAGCAGCGAGCCGCCCAGGTGATCCGGGAGTGCGCCCATGAGGCGCTGGAGGAGCTGCGCGAGGTGATCAGGATGCTCCGCGGGGGCGCCGAGGCCGGCGCCGACCGGCCCCAGCCCACCCTCACCGACCTGCCGGAGCTGATCGAGCAGTCCCGGCAGGCCGGCATGCGCATCACGCTGGAAGAACAGGTCCCCGCCCGGCCGGCGGTCCCGGACCGGATCGGGCGGCACGCCTACCGGATCGTCCAGGAAGGGCTGACCAACGCCGGCAAGCACGCCCCGGGCGCGCACGTACGGGTGAAGGTCGCGGCGGTGCCCGGCGAGGGGGTGACGGTCGAGGTGACCAACCCGCTGCCGGTGGGGACCGCCGTGCCCGCCCTGCCCGGCGCCGGGGCCGGCCTGATCGGGCTGCGCGAACGCGTCGGGCTCGTCGGCGGGCGCCTGGAGCACGGCGACACCCCCGACGGCGACTTCCGGCTGCACGCCTGGCTACCGTGGCCTGCGCCATGAGCGCTCCGATCCGGATTTTGATCGTCGATGACGACGCGCTGGTCCGGCTGGGCCTGTCGATGATGCTGGCCGGGGCCGAGGACCTGCAGATCGTCGGCGAGGCCGCCGACGGCGCCGAGGCGCTGGCGGCCGCGGGCGAGCTGCGTCCCGACGTGGTGCTGATGGACATCCGCATGCCGCGCATGGACGGCCTGACGGCCACCGAACGGCTGCGCGCCCGCCGCGATCCGCCGGAGGTCATCATCATGACGACCTTCGACACCGACGAGCACATCCTGCGGGCGATGCGCGTCGGAGCGTGCGGCTTCCTGCTCAAGCACACCCCGCCGCCGCAGATCGTGCAGGCCATCCGGCAGGTGGCGGCCGGGGAGCCGATCATCTCCCCCTCGGTGCTGCGCCGCCTGATGAACTACGTCGGCGACCTGGCCGCCGCCCCGCCCGACCCGCGCCGCGAACGCGCCCGCGCCGCGCTGCAGCGGCTCAGCCCGGGCGAGCGGGCGGTGGCCCTGCTGATCGGCCAGGGCCGCTCCAACGGCGAGATCGGCCGGGAGCTGTCGATGAGCGTGGCGACCGTGAAGGCGTATGTGTCGCGGGTGCTGACCAAACTGGACCTCAACAACCGGGTGCAGGTGGCGCTGCTGGTGCACGACGCCGCCTTGGAGGACGAGCCGCCCGCCCAGACCTGAGACGGCCCTTGCGGCGAACCTCGGTCGCCGCGGGGTTCGACCGGAGTCGCCGCGGCGTCGACCACCGGCCGCTGCGCGGCCCGCCGCCGTGCCGCCAGCCTGGGGCGCATGATCGAAGTCACCGACCTCACCAAGCGGTACGGGGACGCGGTCGCCGTGCAGGGGGTGTCCTTTCGCTGCGAACCGGGCACCGTCACCGGCTTCCTCGGCCCCAACGGCGCCGGCAAGTCCACCACGATGCGGATGATCTGCGGGCTGACCCCGCCCACCTCCGGGTCGGCCACCGTGCTGGGCGTCCCCTACCGGCGCATCCCCAACCCCGGCCGGCACGTGGGGGTGCTGCTGGACGCCTCCGCCCAGCACTCCGGCCGCACCGGCCGGGAGACGCTGGAGCTGACCGCGCGGACCCTGGGCGTGGACGCCGCACGGGCCGCTCAGATGCTGCAGCGGGTCGGGCTGCCGCCGGCCGCCGCGCGCCGCCGGGTCGGCGGTTACTCGCTGGGCATGCGGCAGCGGCTGGGCATCGCCCAGGCGCTGCTGGGCGACCCCCGCGTGTTGATCTTGGACGAGCCGGCCAACGGGCTGGACCCGGAGGGCATCCACTGGATGCGCACCATGCTGCGCGACTTCGCCGACCGGGGCGGGACGGTGCTGCTGTCGTCGCACCTGCTGCGCGAGGTGGAGGCGGTCGCCGACCGGTTCGTGGTGATCGCCGGCGGCCGGATCGTCGCCCAAGGCGGCCGGGAGCTGCTGACCGCCTCCGCCGCCACGTTCGTGCGCGCCCTGAACTCCGCGGAGCTGGAGACGGCGCTGGCCGAGGCGGGGCTGAGCGCTCGGCACTGCGGCGACGGCGCCTTCACCGTCGCCGCGGACGCCGAGGCGGTCGGCCGGGCCGCGGCCAAGGCCGGTGTGGTGCTGCTGGAGCTGCGCCCCGCCGGCGGCGGCGCTCTGGAGGAGCTGTACCTGTCCCTGACCGCCGCGCCGCAGGAGGAGCCGCGATGACCGCCGCAGTGAACCGTCCCGCCGCCCCGTCCCTGGCCCGCCTGACGCTGGTGGAGCTGCGCAAGATGACCGATACCCGGGCGGGCCGCTGGCTGCTGGCGTTCGTCGCGCTGATCGGCGTGGCGCTGGTGGTCGTGGTGCTGGTGGCCGTGCCCCGCGCCGAGCTGACCATGCCGGAGCTGTTCAGCGCCGCGATCTCGGGGGTGTCCCTGCTGCTGCCGGTCGTCGGGGTGCTGTCGGTGACCGGCGAGTGGTCGCAGCGCACCGCGCTGACCACGTTCGTGCTCGTCCCCGACCGCCGCCGGGTGATCGCCGCCAAGCTGGCCGCCGGTGCGGTGCTGGCGGCGGTGTGCCTGGCCGCCGCCGCGCTCGTCGCCTGGGCGGGACGGGCGGCGGCGGCCGCGCTGGACCGCACCGACGCCGGCTGGGGCCTGCCGCCGCAGCTGCTGGGCACCGCGCTGCTGTTCGCGGTGCTCGGCATGCTGGGCGGCGTGGCGTTCGGGATGGTCTTTTTGAACTCGCCGCTGGCGATCGTGCTGCTGTTCCTGCTGCCGACCGTCTGGACGATCCTGGGCGAGACCGTCTCGGCGCTGGAGAAGGCGGCCGGATGGCTGGACCTCAACCGCACCACCGAGCCGCTGCTGCAGCCCGGGGTGCAGCTCACCGCCGAGATGTGGGCGCGCTTGGCGGTCTCGGAGGCGGTGTGGCTGCTGGTGCCGCTGCTGATCGGCTGCTACCGGGTGCTGCGCGCAGAGGTCGGGTAGCGGCTTTTCAGACCTTGCGCCAGCGCGGTATCCAGGCGCCGTCCTCGACGGTGTAGTCGCCGAAGAGGGCCGGCGCCTCCCGCCGCATCAGCTCGCCGATCTTGCCGAAGATCAGCCGGATCTCCTCCTCGGCGCCGGGGGCGGTGCGGGTCTCGATGGTGTGCCGCAGGGTGCGCACGTTGGCCGTCCACACCAGGCCGGTGGCCACGCCCTCGGGTGCGAAACGGCGCATGAAGGAGGTCTTGTGCTTCTTCTCCTTGAACGGCACGCCTTCTTCGTCGAGGCCGAAGTGGTCGGCCATCCAGCGCTGGAACTGCTCCATCTGCTCCAGCAGGGCCGTGGCCCGTTCCATCAGCTCGGCGTCCTGGCGCGCCCACTCGGGGAACCAGAAGGGGATGTCGGTCAGGCGGACGAACCGCAGCGACTCCTGGGAGATCGCCACGCCCGGCCGGTGCCGCACCAGCTCGTGGGTGGCGACCCGGCTGACGTTGTGCAGCACGAAGCTGAAGCTCAGGTGCTCCAGCACCGAGCCGTGCATGCTGCGCAGGATGTTCTGCAGGTACTCGGTCTGGTCGGTGCGGACGCGGGTGACGTTGGGGTTCAGCCCCGGCTCCCAGGAGCGGTAGCACAACCGCCCGGCGAACTCCGCCAGGTTCTGCGGGTCGTTGAGCTCGCCGTCCAGCTCGCCCCGGTCCAGCCGTTCCAGCCAGCTCTCCCCGCCCACGTCCTTGAGGTAGCGGGCGACCTCGCCGTAGTCCAGCTCGGGCTTGGCGATCAGGAATACTTCAGGTTCGACACTCTTCACCAGCCTAACCGTAAAGCACTCTTCTCCCTCTCCCATCTCCGACCCGGTGCGGGGCATCGACCGGCTCCGGAGACGGCGCCGCCCGCCGGCCGGTGGGTGAGAGCCGGCGAGCGGGGTCCTCCGTGCAGCGGCGGCCGGGAGCGGCTCAGGCGACCTCGGCCCGCGCGACCTCCGAAAACAGCGGGTTGGTGAACGCCACCACCTTCGGCCTGAACTTGCCCTTCGCGCACACGGTCCCGACGGCCTTCTCCTTGGGCGCCAGGGTGGTCGTGTCAATCTGCCCCTCGGCCACCCCCAGGGCGTCGGCCGTGGCGTGCTTGATGCCCGTGCTGTCCGTCAGCGAGAAGTAGAGCGGGTTGACCTCCAGCTGCTTGGTGGTCTGGTTGGTGACGGTCACCTTCACGCACGTGAACGGGCTGCCGTCGTGCAGCAGGGTCGGCTTGAAGGCGGTCCGCTTGGCGGCGAGCTTCACCGGGACGTCCTTGCCGCCGCTCTTGCCGCCCTTGCCGGGCTCTGCGGGCTGGACGGCCACCGGGTCGGCGCCCTCGCACCCGGACAGGACGAAGGCAGCCAGGACCGCCACAGCGATAGCGATGATCTTGTTCATGAAAGCACTCCACGCCCCAATCGATCACGTGAGATGTGTTCGATGATAGTGTTCACAAACATTCTGCGCGACAGAGTTATCGATGATTAGAAGGGGTGGACGCGACTCGCCTCCCAGGCACTGAGCCGCACGGGACGGCGTGCGGGCGCAAGAGGGCGGATCAAAAGGGAGAGCCGTCTTCAAGCCGGGCCGGGTAACGTCCGTGCCATGAGGACGCTCATGAAGCGACGGCGGGAGCCGGGTCCATGGCCGGTCCGCTGAAGGTACTGGGGGCCTGCCCGCTGGACTGTCCCGACACCTGTTCGTGGGAGGTCACCGTCGAAGACGGCCGGGCGGTGCGGCTGCGCGGCAACCCCGAGCACCCCTTCACCCGTGGGGCGCTGTGCACCAAGGTCAACCGCTGGCTGGAGCGGGCGGCGGCGCCCGACCGGATCCTGCACCCGCTGCGCCGCGTCGGCCGCAAGGGCGAAGGCCGCTTCGCGCGGATCAGCTGGGACGAGGCGCTGGAGGAGATCGCCGGCCGGCTGCGCCGGATCATCGACGAGCACGGCGGTGAGGCGATCTGGCCGTACTGGGGCACCGGCACGCTCGGCTGGATCCAGGGCGGCAACGGCCATGCCGGGCGGCGGCTGTTCAACGTGCTGGGCGCCTCCCGCCACCACTACTCGATCTGCTCGATCGCCGGCTCCCATGGGCTGACCTACACCACCGGCACCTCGGCGGGCATCGACCCGGAGTCGCTGGCACGCGCGAAGCTGATCATCCTGTGGGGCACCAACCCCCTCACCAGCGGCCACCACCTGTGGAAGTTCGTCCAGGACGCCCGCAAGAACGGCGCATACGTGGTGGCGATCGACCCGATCCGCACCCGCACCGCCCGGCAGGCCGACCTGCACCTGGCGCCGCTGCCGGGCACCGACGCCGCGCTCGCGCTGGGGCTGATGAACGTCATCGTCGGCCTGGGCGCCGAGGACCGCGCCTACCTGGCCGCCCGCACCCTGGGCTGGGAGGAGTTCCGCGAGCGCATCGCCCAGTTCCCGCCGCAGCGGGTGGCGCGCATCACCGGTCTGCCGGAGGCCGACATCGTCGCCTTGGGCGAGCGCATCGCCCGCACCCGGCCGACCGCCATCCGGGCCACCATGGGCCTGCAGCGGCACGGCGGGGGCGGCGCCGCGCTGCGCGCCCTGGCCTGCCTGCCGGCGGTGACCGGCGACTGGGCGCTGCCGGGCGGCGGCCTGTCGTACTCCACCGACGACCACTACCCCATCGACCGGGCCGCGCTGTTCCGCGACGACCTGCGGCCCGCCCGCACCCGCGAGCTGTCCATGACCCGGATCGGCGAGGCCCTGCTGGAGGTGGACGACCCGCCCGTGCAGGCATTGTTCGTGATCGCCGCCAACCCGGCCGCCAGCGCCCCGCACCAGTCGAAGGTCCGCCGGGGCCTGGCCCGCGAGGACCTGTTCACCGTGGTGCTGGAGCAGTTCCCCACCGACACCGTCGACTACGCCGACATCGTGCTGCCGGCCACCATGCAGCACGAGCACGCCGACCTGCACAACGGCTACGGGCACCTGTACCTGGCCTGGAACGAGCCGGCCGTGCCGCCGCCGGGCGAGTGCGCCTCCACCACCGAGACGTTCCGCAGGCTGGCCCGGCATCTGGGACTGGAGGAGCCGAGCCTGTACGCCTCGGATGAGGAACTGGCCGAGCAGGCGTTGAGCTCGGGCCACCCGTACCTGGAGGGCATCACGTTGGACCGCCTCCGCAAGGAGGGCTTCGTGCGCCTGTCGGTGCCCGACCCGTTCGTCCCGTTCGCCGAGGGCTTTCCCACTCCCTCGGGGAAATTCGAGTTCTTCTCCCGGCGCGCCGCCGCGGCGGGGCTCGACCCGTTGCCCGGCTACGTCCCTCCCTTCGAGGTCGCCGACCCCGAGCGGGCCCGCCGCCACCCGCTGTCGCTGATCTCCTCGGCGTCCCACCACTTCCTCAACACGGTGTTCGCCAACAACCCCGAGCTGCGGCGCCGGGCGGGCGAGCCGCGCGTGGTGCTGCACCCGGGCGACGCCGCCGCGCGGGGCATCACGACCGGCTGCCGGGTGCGGGTGTTCAACGACCGGGGAAGCCTGGAGGCGGTGGCAGAAGTCAGCGATTCGGTCCGCCCGGGGGTGGCCGCCACCACGAAGGGGCATTGGCCGAAACTCGCCGGCGGCGCCAACCCCAACGTCCTGGTCGATGAGCGCGACTCCGACATGGGCGGCGGCGCCGTCTACCACGACACCCGCGTGGAGATCACCGCGCTGTAAGTGGAACGGCCCTTCCGCCCGCGTGAAGAGCACGCGGGCGGAAGGGCCATCGCCTGTTTCGCCGAAGCGGCGACGTCAACCGAAAACGCTCACCCCGCCGGGGCCGACCAGCAGCCCCACCACGATCAGCACGATTCCCCATAGCAGGTCCCGGCGGGCGACGATGACATAGACACCGGCGATCACCAGGACCACGGCCAGCAGCCAGAGCAAGGTGTACACGGGGGTTCCTCTTTTCCTCGTCCTCGGGGTGCGCCCCCGCCATGCCCGGTGTCTTCCGCCTCAAACGGGCTCCCCCGCCGACCAGCGGAAACCGCATCGCGCCGCGTTCGGTGCACGCCGCCGGGAGAACGTCACTTCCGGCACAGGCGCAGGACGTTGGCGATGAGGCGGTGGCCGACGCGGTCGCGGGCGGTGAGGATGGACTCGGGGTGGAACTGCACCGCCCAGCGGCGCTTGGCCGGGTCCTCGATGGCCATGACCACATCGCCGGTCATGGCGGTCACCTGGAAGCCGTGCACCTGGTCGGCGGTGGCGTGCAGGGAGTGGTAGCGGGCCGCGGTGAACTCATCCGGCAGCCCTTCGAACAGCTGGCCGCCGGTCACCTTCACCTGGCCGGGCTTGCCGTGGGCGGGTTCGGGCAGCAGCGACAGCTGGCCGCCGGCGTGCTCGACCATGGCCTGCAGGCCCAGGCAGACGCCGAAGGCCGGCAGGTTGCGGGCGTCCAGGGCGTCCAGCAGGGCGGCGGTGTCGAAATCGGCCGGGCGGCCGGGGCCGGGCGACAGCACGACCAGGTCGGGTGCGTGCTCGTCCAGCAGGTGCAGCGGGAAGCCGTGGCGCAGCGTGACGACCTCGGCGCCCTGCTGGCGGAAGTAGTCGGCCAGCGTGTTGACGAAGGAGTCCTCGAAGTCGACCAGGACCACCTTCAGGCCCTCGCCGGGACGGTCGGCCTCCTGCTCGGTCTCGGGCGCCTGGGGCTCCTCGCCGGCCAGGGCGCGCAGCAGGGCGCTGGCCTTCAGGTGGGTCTCGCGCTCCTCTTCCTCGGGATCGGAGTCGTACAGCAGGGTGGCGCCGGCGCGGACGGTGGCGACGCCGTCGCGGATCTGGGCGGTGCGCAGCGTCAGGCCGGTGTTCATCGAGCCGTCGAAGCCGACGAAGCCGACCGCGCCGCCGTACCAGCGGCGGGGGGCGTCCTCGTGGTCCTCGATGAACTGCATCGCCCACGTCTTGGGGGCGCCGGTGACGGTGACCGCCCACATGTGGGTCAGGAAGGCGTCCAGGGCGTCGAAGCCGGGGCGCAGCCGGCCCTCGATGTGGTCGACGGTGTGGATCAGCCGCGAGTACAGCTCGATCTGGCGGCGGCCGAGGACCTTGACGCTGCCGGGCACGCAGATGCGGGCCTTGTCGTTGCGGTCCACATCGGTGCACATGGTCAGCTCGGACTCGTCCTTGGCCGAGGACAGGATGGTGCGGATCTGGGCGGCGTCCTCCAGGGCGTCGGCGCCGCGCCGGATCGTCCCGGCGATCGGGCAGGTCTCCACCCGGTCGCCACTCACCCGGACGAACATCTCCGGGGACGCCCCGACCAGGAACTCGCCCTCGCCGAGGTTGAACAGGAACTCATAGGGGGCCGGGTTGGTCTCGCGGAGCCGTTCGAAGAAGGCCACCGGCGAGTCGCAGCGGCCGTACATGGCGTGGGCGGGGGTGACCTCGAACAGGTCGCCGGCGATGAACTTGCGCTTGGCCTCGCGGACCATCTGGGCGTAGACGCCGGGCACCGGCTGCGGCGGCAGCTCCTTAGGCGCGGGCAGCGGCGGGGCGGGCTCGGTGACGCGCGGCAGGCCCTCGGTACTGGCGCCGTCGACGATGAACTCATACGACAGGCGGTGGGAGGTCTCGCGTTTGCGGTCCACCACGATCAGCTCGTCGGCCAGGTGCAGCACCAGGTCCCGCTGGTCGGCGGGGCGGGGGTGGTTGAGCCGCAGCGGCTCGAACTGCAGCGACAGGTCGTAGCCGAAGGCCCCGTAGAAGCCCAGGTGCGGGTCGGGGCAGCGGAACAGGTCGATCAGGGCGCGCAGCGCGGTGAAGACGGTGGGCTGGCGGCTGCGTTCCTCTTCGGGGAAGAACTCCTCGGTGGGCGGGATGAACACCTCGATCAGCTCGCCGGGCCGGTCGGCGACGACCTCGCCGGCGGGGCGCATCGCCGCGGCCATGGCCGGCAGCACCACCCGGCCGCGTTCGTTGAGGGCGCGCGCCGCGATCCGCCGGCCCCGGGCCACCAGTTCGACGCAGGGGTCGACGTAGGCCATGTGCCAGCGGCTATAGCGCCCCGGATACTCCATGCCGGAGCTGAGCACGCCGCCGCGTCTTTCCCCCACCGAGGCGACGAGGGCGGCCAGCGCGTCGGATTTGCGTTCGGAGTCGACGGGGACGGCGGTGCGGAGCACCCGCACTCCCCCGGCGGTCAGGTACTCGGTGGTCTGTGCTCGGCGCGCGTCGGTCTCCACCGTGGCGGCCCTCCGGATTCTCCAAGGCCCCGCCACCGGCGGCCCGCAAAAGCGAAACGACCGCCGGACGGGGGGCGGTCGCTGGCTGTCGGACACGTGCGAACCGGCGCCGCCTCAGCGGCGCCACCACCACTGGTGCCGTGCGGTTCGCATAGTGCCGCCAGGCTACCGCATGCCGCCGAACCCCATCGACTAGAACAGGGTTCTATTTTGCGGGGAATCCTGCCAGGATGACCACAGAAGGGATCACTTACGTAAGGCTGGTCACATGAGCGGCGTGAACAAGGAGTTCGAACTGCGCGGGGTCCACCATCTGGCCCTGGTGTGCCGGGACATGAAGCGCACCGTGGACTTCTACTCCGGGGTGCTGGGCATGCCGCTGGTCAAGACGATCGAGCTGCCCATGGGCATGGGCCAGCACTTCTTCTTCGACTGCGGCGGCGGCAACCACCTGGCGTTCTTCTGGTTCCCCGACGCCCCCGAGGCGGCGCCGGGCGTCTCGGCGCCGCGGAACCTGCCGGACCGCGGCGAGGTGCTCTCGGCGGTGGGCTCGATGAACCACATCGCCTTCGACGTCCCGCCGGAGAAGCTGGAGGAGTACCGCGAGAAGCTGATCGCCAAGGGCGTCGACGTGGGGGTGATCCTCAACCACGACGACAGCGAGTTCGGCGTGGCCCCCGACGTCCACGACGGGGTGTACGTGCGCTCGATCTACTTCCAGGACCCCGACGGGATCCTGCTGGAGTTCGCGGCCTGGACCCGGGAGCTGGGCCCCGGCGACGTGCGCCACGAGCCGAAGACCGCCGCCGACCGCACCATGTGACGGTCCCGCCCGGCAGGCCCCGGCGGCGGTCCGCCGGGGCGTCCCCTTCCCGTTCCCAGACAAGGACGTGACTTCATGCCCAGACTCCGTCAGGTCGGCCGTGCCGAGGTCACCGACAAGCTGATCCTGTTCTTCTACGACCGGCTGTTCGGCGAGGGCCGCGACCCGGTTGCCGAGCCCGGCACCGAGGCCGGCTCGCCCGGCACGTGGTGGACGACCTTCGCGCTGGACCCGGCGATCTTCAAGCACTGCGTGCAGGGCTTCCAGCTGTACCGCGGCGCCAAGCTCGACCCGGTGCTGCGCGAGCTCGGGCAGACCCGGGCCGGCTGGGCGCGCGGCAGCCAGTTCGTCTACTCCCAGCACTGCAAGCAGCTGCGGGCGCTGGGGGTGCCGGAGGAGAAGGTGCGGGCGGTGGCGCACTGGGAGGTCTCCGACAAGTTCGACGAGCTGGAGCGGGCGGTGCTGGCCTACACCGATGCGCTGGTGCTGGGCGGCGGCCGGGTGCACGACGAGGTGTTCGCCGTCCTCAAAAAGCACCTGCCGGACGAGCAGATCCTGGAGCTGACCTACATCACCTGCCTGTACGACATGCACGCCACGATGTCCAAGGCGCTGCGCACCGAGTTCGACGACCGCGACGACCCGATCGTGGAGGTCGCGGCTCCCGAGGACTTCGGCACCCGCGACCTGGCCGAGCCGTTCCTGGAGAGCGGCCGCAGCCGGCCGCACGGGCAGACGGGTCAGGAGTCGGCATAACCGGGGTTGGCGACGGCGAGCTTGTCGCGCACCGCATCCAGCAGCGCCGCCTTGACCTCCGCATAGCGGTCGTCCAGCTCGCCGGCGCGGATGGCGGCGGCCAGCGCCGCGTCGTCGGCGAACCCCAGGGCGGCCAGCCGCTCGCGATGGGCCTGCTGGTGGGCGGGGCCGAGGGCCAGCTCCCGTTCGACCATGCCCAGCACGTTGACCGCGACCAGGCCGTGGAAGCGGGTGCGTCCCTCCAGCGCGGGCAGGATCTCGCCCTGCAGGAACTCGCGGACCGCGGCGATCAGCTCACCGGCGGACGGTGCGTCATGGGGCGGGGCCATCTCGCCTCACCTTCGTCGGGGAACAGAACGTGATTCTAGATCAGGGAGGGGTCATGAGCTTCGAAGTGCCCGAGTCCGTCCGCCCGATCCGCGATGCGGTGCATGCGTTCATGACCGAGCGGGTCGAGCCGGCCGAACCGGTGCTGCGGCGGGGCGACGAGGAGGCGCGCGCCCTGCTGGCCGACCTGCAGCGGCAGGCCAAACGGGAAGGGCTGTGGGCGCTGGGCCACCCCAAGGAGCTGGGCGGCGGCGGGCTGCCGTTCCTGGACTACGTGTACGTCAACGAGGTGCAGGGCCGCAGCGAGTTCGGCCAGCTCGCCCTCGGCACCTTCACCCTGCAGGACTCGCTGATGCTGCACCGGCACGCCAGCCCCGCCCAGCGCGAGCGCTACCTCAAACCGCTGGTCCAGGCGGAGATCTACCCCAGCTTCGCCATGACCGAGCCGGGGATCTCCAGCTCCGACCCCACCCAGCTGACCACCACCGCCACCCTGGAGGGGGACGAGTGGGTGATCCGCGGCCGCAAGTGGTTCACCACGCTGGCCGACCGGGCCGCCTACACCACCGTGATGTGCCGCACCGAACCGGAGGGCACTCCCCCGCACCTGGCCTTCAGCATGATCCTGGTGCCGACCGACACCCCCGGCTACACCATCGTGCGCGACACCCCGGTGCTCGGCCTGGACGGCGGGCACTGCGAGGTGATCTACGACGACGTGCGGGTGCCGGCGGAGAACCTGCTGGGGCCGCGCGGGCACGGCTTCGTGATCGCCCAGGAGCGGCTGGGGCCGGGCCGCATCTTCCACTGCATGCGCTGGCTGGGGCAGGCGCAGCGGGCCTTCGACCTGATGTGCGCGCGGCTGCACGAGCGGTCGGCCTTCGGCGGGCCGCTGGCCGACAAGCAGCTCATGCAGCAGCACGTGTTCGACTCCTACGCCGAGATCCAGGCGGCCCGGATGCTGACGCTGCACGCCGCGCACCGCATCGACGCCGGCGACCAGGCCCGCGTGGAGATCGGGGCGATCAAGGTGGTGGGCGCGCGGATGCTGCACAACGTCATCGACCGGGCCATCCAGGTCTACGGCGCCGAGGGGCTGACCGGCGACACGCCGCTGGAGCACATGTACCGACACGCCCGGGCGGCCCGGATCTACGACGGACCGGACGAGGTGCACATCACCACCACGGCGCGGCGCATCCTCAAGGAGTACGCCCGGGGCCGCAACTGGGAGTTCGGCCTGCGCTGAGCCCGCCTGCTCCCTTCGGCCGGGACGCACTGGTATAACTGTCGATCACACGACGGACACGAACAGTCATCATTCGGCCGGATCAGGCCGGAGGGGTCCTTGCGCCGGGCGGCCGGGCCGCCCGGCGCCTCACCGGGAGAATCCGGTGCTTCATCGGGGGAGTGACGTGCGCGTCAAGACGATCGTCGCCGGTGCGGGAGCGGCGGCCGCCGTGCTGCCGTGGGCGCCGCCCGCACTGGCCGCAGGCACCGAGGTCGAGGTCAGCCCCGGGGTGGCCATGCCCGGGGAAGTCGTGACCGTCAGCGGCGATTGCGGGCGCACCGGCAACGAGGTGGTGCGCGTCGTCAGCCAGGCGCTGCGCGGCGGGCCGGCCGTGGTGGACGACAAGGGGCGGTTCTCCTTCCCCGCCCGGGTCCGCCGCGTGGCCGCCCAGACCTACACCGTGACCACGGTCTGCGAGCCGGGCGGGATCTCCGGGGGCAGCGCCCGCTTCCGCGTCCAGGAGCCACGCGACCTGCCGCGCGGCGGCGTGGCGGCCGGGGGCGGCGGAAGCGCCGCCCGGGGCGGGGCTGCCCCCTCCCCGGGCGGGGCGCTGCTGCTCGGCGCGGCGGTCGCCGCCGGGATCGGCGGCCTGGTGCTCGCCCGGCGCCGTGGCAGGGTCTAGCGGCGCCGGGTACCTGGTCGCGCTCGGCCTGGTCGCGGTGGCGGCGCTGCACATGCACGATGCGGCCGGCCGCGACCGGGCCGCGGACGCTCCCGAGGGGCGGGTGCTGCCGGCCGCCGAGCCGCTGCGGGTCGAGATCCCCCGCATCGGGGTGCGCGCCCCGGTGCGGGGGGTGGGCCGCAACCACGACGGGACGCTGCAGGTGCCGCCGCTGAGCCGGCCGCAGGAGGTCGGCTGGTACCGGCACGGCCCGCCGCCCGGCTCGCGGGGGGCGGCGGTGCTGGTCGGCCACTACGACGACCTGCGCGGCCCGGCGGTCTTCCACCGGCTGGGCGAGCTGCGGCGCGGCGATGTGGTGCGGGTGGTGCGCCGGGACGGCCGGGTCGCGGTGTTCACGGTGGACGCCTCCGAGCAGGTCGCCAAGAGCGCCTTCCCCACCCACCGCGTCTACGGCCCGGTCCGCCACGCCGGGCTGCGGCTGATCACCTGCGGGGGGACGTTCGACCGCGCCAGGCGCTCCTACCGCGACAACCTCATCGTCTACGCCCGCCTGACGGACGCGCGGCCCGCCGCCTGAGGGCCGCCCGTCTCAGGGCAGCATCTGCAGCAGGTCCCACTCGTTCTCGGCGACCCGCCGGCCGATGGCGGCCAGCTCCACCGACCGTTCGGCGCCGTCCAGGTGCTTGCGGGCCTGCATGACGCAGATCACCGCCCAGCGCAGCACCCCGTACATCTCCCACCAGCGCAGCGCGTCCCGGTCCACGCGGACGCCGCCGGCCTGCTCGTAGGCCTCGATGAGCTGCTCATAGGAGCCGAACCCGCCGACCGGAGCGGGCGCGCCGAACCGCCAGGCCTTCACGCACAGCCAGCCCAAATCCTCCAGCGGGTCGCCGAGGTGGGCCAGCTCCCAGTCCAGCACCGCGCGCACGCCCTCGGGGCCGACGATGAGGTTGCCGTTGCGGAAGTCGCCGTGGACGACGGTGAGCGGGCCGGGGTCGGGCCGTTCGGTCTCCAGGCGACGCATGGCCAGCTCCAGCGCCGGGTGCGGCTCGCCCGCCGCATCCAGCAGCTCCCGCCAGCGGTCCATGTCGCCGGTCTCGCGCTGCAGGCCCGGCACCTCGTGGGGCGGGATGGAGTGGATCGCGGCCAGGATCCGCCCGCACTCGGCGGCCAGGCGGGGCCGCAGCTCGGCCAGGGCGGGGTCGCGCAGGATCCGGCGCGGGATGCTCTCCCCTTCGATCCGTTCCATCACCACGAACTCCGCGCCCAGCGGCCCGTCGGCGTCGCCGTCGGCGATCACCTCGGGGCTGGGCACCCCGGCCCGCCGGGCCGCCCGCATCAGCGCCGCCTCCTGGGTGAGCGCACCGCCGGTGAAAGCCGCGGCGGGAGTGGCCAGCCGCAGGATGAGCGGGTGCCGCCGCGCACCGATCACCGCGTCGAAGGCGCAGGTGATGCGGGAGGCGCCGCCAGCGGCCCGGCGCAGCCCTTCCACCTGCACGTCCGTGCCGTACCGTGCGGCGAGCACCTTGCGCAACGGGGCGATGCACCCTTGCAGATCCATGCGGCCTCCGCTCCCTGCGAGTCCTGCGTATAAGTGTCCGCTTGCAAGGGTCCATCCTGACAGGCCGCAGGGGCGTGCGACAGGCCTTTCCCCGCCCCGGCGGTCAGTCCTCGATCAGATGCGGCACGAACGAGGCCGTGTCGCCCGTGATCAGGCCGCGGGTCTCGCGGATGCCCAGCCCGGCCGGTTCGTCGCCGACGACCCACGCCCCCAGCACCGGCCGCCATCCGTCGAAGTCCGGCAGCGGGCAGAGCTGCTGGAACACATGCCCTTCGGCGCCGTAGCCGCCGGGCGTCTCGACGACCTCGTGCGGCTGGACGAGCCGCATGCTCGCACCCTCCCGGCCCAGCAGCGGCTTGACCGCATAGGCGGTCATCTCGCGCGGGCCGTCGAAATAGGCCGGCAGCAGGTTCGGATGGCCGGGGTACAGCTCCCACAGGATCGCCAGCAGCGCCTTGTTCGACAGCAGCATCTTCCACAGCGGCTCCACCCAGGGCTCCTTCGGCTGCCGGGCGACGGCCAGCGGGCCGAACGGCTCACGGACGATCCACTCCCACGGGTAGAGCTTGAACAACCCTTCGATCCGCCGTTCGGCCAGGTCGTAGAAGGCATGCCCGTCGGAGCCGATGTCCTCCATGGTCAGCAGCTCCACCTCCAGCCCGGCCTGGGCGGCCACATCGGCCATGTAGCCGACGGTGAGGGCGTCCTCGCCGGTCTCGTCGGCCCCGCTGTAGGCCAGGTGGAGGAGGCCGCCGGAGGGGAGCAGCTCCCGCCACCGGTCGATCAGCGCCTCGTGGAGGCTGTTCCACTGGTCGGCCCGCGGGTGGGTGTCCTCCTTCCAGAACCACTGGACGACGGCGCTCTCCACCAGGCTGGTGGGGGTGTCGGCGTTGTACTCCAGCAGCTTGGCCGGGGAGCGGCCGTCGTAGCACAGGTCGAACCTGCCGTACAGGTGGCGGTCGCGCCGCCGCCACGATTCGGCGATCGGCTCCCACCAGCGTTCGGGGATGCCGTAGTCACCGAACCGGCCCTCCCGCACGACGTGGTCGACCGCGTTCAGGCACATCCGGTGCAGTTCGGTGACGGTGTCCTCCAGGCCGAGCACCTCGGCCATCGTGAAGCTGTAGTAGGCCGACTCGTCCCAATAGGGCCGGCCGTCGTCGCCTTGGGCCACGTACCGGTGGAATCCGAGCCCTTGTTCTTCGATGGTGCGTTCCCAGTCCGGGCGGACGGGGCCGGTCCGCCGGATCATGACCCTCCGCTCTTGCCGCTGCCGCCGAACCCGCCGCGGGAGATCACCCTTCCGGAACGGGTCTTGACGGTCGCGTCCCCGGGCTGGACGAAGGATCCGCCGGTGACGTAGCCGCCGGAGAGCTTGCCCCCGTACACCCACTCGTACCTTCTCTTGCCGCCCCCGCCCCCGCCGCCGGCCTGGCAGTTGCTCTCATGGACGGCGGCGAGACGGCCGTCCGGCTGCCGGACGACGCAGTCGGCCGTGACCGTATTGCCGCCGCAGCCCGCGGCGAACGCAACGGACATCACCGCCACGGTGCTCAGCGTGACGGACTTGCTGGACTTGGCCATCGGCTCTTCTCCTTAGAGTCGGGCCTTATCGTGGTCCCCCCTTTGATCATTTAAAGGCAAGGAGGGTTCCGTCTCCGCCTTATGGCAGATTTCGGACATTTGCCCGACCCTGAGTGTGCCGAAAAGACCGTTTTCCGGGCGGTGCGGGAGCCTCAGCCCTCGTTTCCGTCGGGACGGCCGCCGGCCGCGGCGGGCAGCCCGACCAGGATCAGATCGGCCAGGGCGTCGACCACCTTCCGGCGGGGCACCTCCGGGTGGTCCAGCCACCAGTCCCCGGCGTTCTGCACCATGCCGATCACCGCGTGCGCCCACACGTAGGCGCGGTCGGGGTCGGCCAGCTCGACCTCGGCCATGAACACCTTGGCCAGCTCCTGGCTGAGCCCGCGGATCATGGTACTCATCGCGCTGTGCGTGGCGGCGTCCTCCGCGCTGGCCCGCTCCATGAGGAACCGGTACAGCTGGAGGTTCTCGGAGATCATCGACAGGTAGGTCTCGATCGTGGAGGTGATCCGCTCACGCTGGGAGCCGGGCCGCTGGAAACGGTCCTGGATCGTCTCGATCAGCTTGCGGGTGTGCCGCTCGGCCAGCGCCTGGTACAGGCCGGACTTGTTGCCGAAGTGCCGGTAGAGGATGGGCTTGCTGATGCCGGCCGCGGCGGCGATGGCGGCCATGGAGGCGCCCGGGCCCTCCCGCCGGATCACCTGGTCGGCGGCCTCCAGCAGGGCGCGGCGGCGGTCGGGGTCGCGCGTGCTCATCGCCTGCCTCCCTCGCCACGGGCCTTTTCCCGGTCGCCGATCCGCACCGGCCGACCTCCCCTCATGCCCCGGGTGACAAATCGATCATGCACCTTATGCACCGAGATGCTAAGGATGCCGCCGGCCGCCCCGCACGGGGGCCTGTGCGCCGTCGCTTCGATCCGGCGGGCTTTCTCGGTGAAGTGTTCAGGGCGCACCTTCGAAAGCGAGGGCTTCGGTGCCGTTGCAAGTCCACGGCTTCGTCCCCGGTCCGCGTTGTCCCACCCCAGGTGGGGCGGCGGCAGCGGTGGGGGACAGCGCTGGAGCAGTGCGCGGCGCTGTCCCCCACCTCCCAGGTCCCAGTGCCGGCCGCCCGCCGGCGGGCGACGTCCAAGTTCGTCTCCCAGACGTCTCCCAGACCGGCCCGCGAACCGCTTCGGCGCCCAGATCGGCGCCTGCCGCAAGCGGCGCCGAAGCGGCGGCACAGTGGCTGGAACTTACATATCCGCAGGTCAGGGCCTAGCGGATGGGCAGCCCGGTGACGGCGCGGCCGATCACCAGGCGCTGGATCTCGCTGGTGCCCTCGAAGATCGTGAAGATCTTCGAGTCCCGGTGCATGCGCTCCACCGGGTAGTCGCGGGTGTAGCCGTTGCCGCCCAGGATCTGGATGGCCTCCTCGGTCACCCGCACGCACATCTCGCTGGCGAACAGCTTGGCCATGGAGCCCTCGGCGTTGGCGAACTCCTTGCCCTGCCGGGCCATCCAGGCGGCCCGCCACACCATCAGGCGGGCGGCGTCCAGCTGGGTCTTCATGTCGGCCAGCTTGAAGGCGATGGCCTGGAAGTCACCGATCTTGCGGCCGAACTGCTCGCGCTCCTGGGCGTACTGCAGGGCGTACTCGTAGGCGGCACGGCCCACGCCGACCGCCATGGCGCCCACGCTGGGCCGGGTGGTCTCGAAGGTCTTCAGCGCCGCCTGGCCGCGGGCCCGCTTGCCCTCGCGGACGCGGGCGATGCGCTCGTCGAACTTCTCCTTGCCGCCGACGATGAGCCGGCCGGGGATGCGCACGTCCTCCAAGATGACCTCGGCGGTGTGCGAGGCCCGGATGCCGTGCTTTTTGAACTTCTGGCCCTGCCGCAGGCCCGGGGTGCCCGGCGGGATGATGAAGCTGGCCTGGCCGCGGCTGCCCAGCTCGGGGTAGACCGAGGCGACCACCACGTGGACGTTGGCGATGCCGCCGTTGGTGGCCCAGGTCTTGGTCCCGTTGATCACCCACTCGTCCTTGGCCTCGTCGTAGACGGCGCGGGTGCGGATGGAGCCCACGTCGCTGCCGGCGTCGGGCTCAGACGCGCAGAAGGCGCCCAGCTTGATGTCGTCGGGGGTGCCGAACATCTGCGGCACCCACTCCCCGACCTGCTCGGGGGTGCCGGTCGCCGCGACGGACGCGGCGGCCAGGCCGGTGCCCACGATGGACAGCGCGATGCCGGCGTCGCCCCAGAACAGCTCCTCGAAGGCCACCGGGATGCCCAGCCCGGTGGGCTCCAGCCACTGGTTGGCGAAGAAGTCCAGGGAGTACAGCCCGATCTTGGAGGCCTCCTGGATGATGGGCCAGGGGGTCTCCTCGCGCTCGTCCCACTCCTCGGCCGCCGGGCGGATCACGTCCTTGGCGAACTGGTGCACCCACTCCTTGACCTCGGCGACATCCTCGCTGAGCTCGAGTGAGAAGGGCGCCGCCTCGCTGCTCGTCATCGTTATTGACCCTTTCTCCAACACGGATGTTACCAACGGTAGCACCCCGCGCCGGAGAAGGCATTACCCGCGGGTAACAGGGTGTCGCGGCTCACAGCGCGCCCGGGCGGCGCGGGAAAAACGACGGTGCCCCGGGCGCGGCGTGCGACCGCGCCCGGGGCACCGCCCGATGCGGGTGCGGTCCGGGCCGGGCGGCCCGAACCGGGAGGTCAAAGCGGATCTGCGCGCAGAACCTCTAAAGCTCCGGCTGCAGCGAACGGCCGGCCCTGGCGTAGCCGGGCACCTCGATCATCGGGGGGCGTTCCTGCACCCCCACGTCGTTGATCCGCATCTCATGCCCGTTGCCGCTGCGGGAGAACCAGGCCAGCTCGGTGCCGGGGTTCTCCAGCGGCAGCATCCGGCCGTGCCGCTGCAGCCGCGACCAGGCCGTCAGCATGATCTGACCGGACATCGCCGCCAGCGCCTCGGTGGACTGGTGGGAGTGCACCCGGTCGCCCAGGTCCACCTGGGCCAAGGCGTCCAGCCCGCTGTCGGCGAAGACGTCCAGCAGCAGCCCCAGCTCCACGCCGTAGCCGGTGACGAACGGCAGCCGCTCCAGCAGCGAGCGGCGCCCGGCGTACTCCCCGCCCAGCGGCTGGATCACCCCGGCCAGGGCCGGCCAGTGCAGATTGATCAGCGGGCGGGCGACCAGCTCGGTGACCCTTCCCCCGGCGCCGTCCACCCGGGTGCCGCCGGTCATCAGCGGCCGGTCATAGCACCCCTTGACGTAGCCGACCGTGGGGTCGGTCAGCAGCGGCCCCAGCAGGCCGGTGACGAAGTGCGAGGAGAAGTTCCGCAGGTCGGCGTCGATGAAGACGAGCAGGTCGCCGGTGGTGACCGCCAGCGACTTCCACAGCGCCTCGCCCTTGCCCGACATGCGCGGCAGTTCCGGCAGGATCGCATCCTGCGCCACCACCTCGGCCCCCGCCGCGGCGGCCACCTCGGCGGTGCGGTCGGTGGACCGGGAGTCGATCACCACGATCTCATCGACCAGCGGCGCGCGTTCCATCAGGTCCCGGCGGATCACCGAGACGATCTCCCCGACGGTCTCCTCCTCGTTGCGAGCGGGCAGCACGACGCTGATCCGCCCCTGGCCGGGCTCGGCGCCCGTCTGCGCTTGCTTGGCCTTCAGGAGCATCTCCACGGGCCAGTCCGCCGCCGTGCTCGTCCGGCGGCGCATCCACATGGTGGCCTCAGTCAGCACGCGCACTCCCTCCGCAGTGAACGACCTCCATAAGGGAAACCCACATCGCTGCGGATTCAGTACCAGGGGGAACGATCCAAGCCAATCGACCCAAAGAGTTAACAATCGCACAACACACCGGTTACCGCCGAAGGCGGTTCATTCCCGGGCATGGCGGTCGAGGAAGGCATAGACGTCGGCTTCGTCCACCCCGGGGAAGGCCCCCGGCGGCAGCACCGACAGCACGTGGGAGTGGGCGCGGGCCGACGGCCAGGCCATGCCCTCCCAGCGCTGGGCCAGCTCGGCGGGGGGACGCTGGCAGCAGTCGCCGTCCGGGCAGGCCGACTTGACCCGGTTGGTGGTCTCCCGGCCGCGGAACCAGCGGGAGTCCTCAAAGCGCACCCCCAGCGTGATGGCGAAGTCCCGCTCGTGGCTGGGGTCGATGTGCGACAGGCACCAGTAGGTGCCGTTGGGGGTGTCGGTGTACTGGTAGTAGACCGAGAAGCGGTCGGGGGCGGCGAAGACGTTGCGCCCGGCCCAATGCCGGCACATGCGCTGCCCCTCGATGGCGCCGTCGGCGTCCTGGGGGAAGACCAGCCCGTCGTTGGCGTAGGCCTTGTAGATGGTGCCGCTCTCGTCGTTCTTGGTGAAGTGCAGCTGCAGGCCCAGGTGGTGGGTGGCCACGTTGGTGAAACGGTGGGCGGCCATCTCGTAGGAGACGGAGAACACATCGGCCAGGTCCTCCACCGACAGTTCGCGGGCGGCCTTGGCCTCCTGCAGATAGGGCACCACCGCCGATTCGGGCATCAGCACCGCCGCGCCGAAGTAGTTGGCCTCCACGCGCTGGCGCAGGAAGTCGGCGAAGTCGCGCGGCACTTCATGGCCCAAGGCGAAATGGCCCAGCGTCTGCAGCAGGATGGTGCGCGGGGTGTGCATGCCCAGCTGCTCGCGCTCCAGGTAGATGCGCCGGTTGCGCAAATCGGTGATGGAGCGCACCGAGCGCGGCAGGTCCTGCACATAGCGCAGGGTGAAGCCGAAATGCTGCACCAGCGCCATGAGCATGCCCTGTGACAGGGCGCCGCCCCGGTAGCCGACCGCGTTCAGGGCTTGTGCGGCGACCTGCTCGATCTCGCCGAAGTAGTTGCCGCGCTCGTGCATCTGGCGGCGCAGCTCGGCGTTGGCCTTGCGGGCCTCTTCAGGGCTGGCGGTGGGCTTGGTGCGGCTGCGTTTGAGCTCCCCGTACAGGGCGAGGATGTGCTCGATGACGTCGTTGGGGAGGCGTTTGCCGACCTTCAGGTAGGGCAGGCCCAAAGACCGGTAGAGCGGGTCGCGCTGCGCCTCCTCCAGGGCGATCTCCAGCTGGGCGCGGCGGCTGGGGGGCTGGCGCCGCAGCAGCTCCTCGACCGGCACCTCCAGGGCGGCCGCCAGCGACTTCAGCAGCGACAGCTTGGGCTCGCGCCGGCCGTTCTCCAGCAGCGACAGCTGGGAGGGGGCGCGGCCGACCTTGGCGCCCAGGTCGGCCAGGGTCATACCGCGGGCCCGGCGCAAGTGACGCAGCCGTTGCCCGAATGTAACGAGATCTACGTCACTCGACAAGTTCAGGGGTTCTTCTGTTCGCAAGGTCGACACGGCTTCATAGTACAGAAACTTCTTCGAATCTTCTGTTACTCATTAGTACATCTACCGGTTGACCTCAGGGCAGACTCGGACACAAGCACCCAGGGGACGACACCAGAAGGGCACCGATCATGACTGACAGTCGCCTCAAGGGCGCGGCCGAAGAGCTGCAGCGCCAGTGGGACACCGACCCGCGGTGGAAGGGCATCAAGCGGGACTACACCGCCGAGGACGTCGTGCGGCTGCGGGGCTCGATCCAGGAGGAGTTCACCCTGGCCCGCCTGGGCGCCGAGCGCCTGTGGAAGCTGCTGCACGAAGAGGACTACATCAACGCCCTCGGCGCGCTGACCGGCAACCAGGCCGTCCAGCAGGTCAAGGCCGGCCTGAAGGCCATCTACCTGTCCGGCTGGCAGGTGGCCGGTGACGCCAACCTGGCGCTGCAGACCTACCCGGACCAGAGCATCTACCCGGCCAACTCGGTGCCGACGGTGGTCCGCCGCATCAACAACGCGCTGCTGCGCGCCGACCAGATCCAGTGGTCCGAGGGCAAGGACGACATCTACTGGCTGGCTCCGATCGTGGCCGACGCCGAGGCCGGCTTCGGTGGCGTGCTCAACGCCTTCGAGCTGATGAAGGCCATGATCGCCGCCGGTGCGGCGGGCGTGCACTGGGAGGACCAGCTGGCCTCCGAGAAGAAGTGCGGCCACCTGGGTGGCAAGGTGCTGATCCCCACCGGCCAGCACATCAAGACCCTCAACGCCGCGCGGCTGGCCGCCGACATCTGCGGCGTGCCGACCCTGATCATCGCGCGGACCGACGCCGAGGCCGCGACGCTGCTCACCACCGACGTCGACGAGCGCGACCGGCCGTTCCTGACCGGCGAGCGCACCGCCGAGGGCTTCTACCGGGTCCGCAACGGCCTGGAGCCCTGCATCGCCCGGGCCCTGGCCTACGCCCCCTACGCCGACCTGATCTGGATGGAGACCGGCACCCCGGACCTGGAGCAGGCCCGCAAGTTCGCCGAGGCGGTCAAGGCCGAGTACCCCGACCAGATGCTGGCCTACAACTGCTCGCCGTCGTTCAACTGGAAGAAGCACCTGGACGACGCGACCATCGCCAAGTTCCAGCGCGAGCTGGGCCACATGGGCTACAAGTTCCAGTTCATCACCCTGGCCGGCTTCCACGCCCTCAACTACTCGATGTTCGACCTGGCGCACGGTTACGCCCGCGAGGGCATGACCGCCTACGTGGACCTCCAGGAGCGCGAGTTCGCCTCCGAGAGCCGCGGCTACACCGCCACCCGCCACCAGCGCGAGGTCGGCACCGGATACTTCGACCTGGTCAGCACGGCGATCTCGCCGAACTCGTCCACCACGGCGCTCAAGGGCTCCACCGAGGACGAGCAGTTCTTCGACAAGTAAGGCTCACTCATCGAGAACTGGTCCAGGCCGAGGCTGAGGACCCCTCCGGACGCTCCTCCGTCCGGAGGGGTCCTCCGCTTTTCACGGCGCGGATCCGGCCCTGTGTGTCATGTGGCATGGAACGCTCCCGAAGCCGGCTTTAGCGTCGTGAGAAGTGAGCGTCTATCCCTGGGTGGCGACCTACGCCTTCCGCCGCTACACCGCCTACCCCCTGGGAGCGTTCGCCGAGGCGGTCACCAACACGGTGTTCGGGTTCGTGCGGGCCTGGGTCGTGCTGGCGCTGTGGGAGGCCCGGCCCGCCCTCGGCGGCTATGCCGCCATCGACGCGGTGACGTTCTGCTTCATCACCCAGGCGATGATCGGGCCGGTGCAGATCTTCGGCGGGCTGGAGCTGACCGAGCGGATCCGCTCGGGGGATGTGTCCATCGACCTGCACCGCCCGGTGAACCTGCAGGTCTGGTGGCTGGCCGACGACCTGGGCCGGGCCGCCGGCACCCTGCTGCTGCGCGGCGTGCCGCCGATGCTGGCCGGCGCGCTGGTCTTCCCGCTGCGGCTGCCCGACGCGGCCGGGTGGGCGGCGTTCGCGGCGGCGGTGACGCTGGCGGTGGTGACCGGGTTCGCGCTGCGCTACCTGGTGGCCATGGCGATGTGCTGGCTGCACGACGACCGGGGGCTGCAGGCGGTCGCGCTGGTGACCTCGATGTTCTTTTCCGGCATGGTGCTGCCGCTGGTGGTCTTCCCCGGCGCCCTGGGGACCTTGGCGCGGGCGCTGCCGTGGGCGGCGCTGATCCAGGTCCCCGCCGATGTGTTCTTGGGCAAGTACTCCGGCGCCGAGCTGCTGGGCGCCTACGGGTTCCAGGCGCTGTGGGCGGTGGTGCTGCTGGGCGCGGGGCAGGCGGTGACCGCCGCGGCCCGCCGCAGGCTGGTGATCCACGGTGGGTGACGCGCTGCGGCTGTACCCGCTGCTGGCCTGGACGTGGCTGCGGGCCGCCGCGCAGTTCCCGCTGTCGATGGCGCTGCTGTGCCTGGGCTCGGCCGCGGTGGCCGCGCTCGATCTGGTCGCGATCCTGCTGCTGTTCGAGCACACCCCGCGCATCGCCGGTTTCACCGCCGCGCAGGTGCTGTTTCTGTACGGCACCTCGGCGCTGTCGTTCACACTGGCCGACGTGCTGCTGGGCAGCACCGAGCGGCTGGGCGAGCACGTGCGGCGGGGCACGCTGGACACCATGCTGGTGCGGCCGGTCAGCCCGCTGGTGCAGATCGCCACCGAGGACTTCTCCCCGCGCCGGATGGCCAGGCTGCTGCCGGCGGCGGTGGCGCTGGGCTGCGTCCTGCCCCGGCTGGAGGTGGACTGGGACGCCGGGCGGGTGGCGATGGTGCCGGTGATGCTGATCTCCGGGACGGTGATCTTCGCGGCGCTGTGGGTGCTGACCGCCTCGGTGCAGCTGGTGGCGCTCGACATGCACCCGGCCACCAAATCCGTCACCTACGGCGGGGCGTACCTGACCCAGTACCCGATGACGCTGTACGCCCGCGAGTTCGTGCGCGGGCTGACGTTCGTGATCCCACTGGTCTTCGTCAACTGGCAGCCGGCCCTGTACGTGCTGGACCGGCCCGACCCGCTGGGCCTGCCGCCGCTGCTGCGCTTCGCCTCGCCGGCGGTGGCGCTGGCGCTGTGCGCGGTGGCGGCGCTGGCCTGGCGGGCGGGGCTGCGCCACTACCGATCGACGGGGAGCTGAGCCGTGATCGAGGTCACCGACATCCGCAAGACGTTCACGGTGCGGGAGCGCACCGGCCGGCTGCGGCGGCGGCGCATCACCGTCCGGGCGGTGGACGGCATCTCCTTCACCGTGCGGAGCGGGGAGTTCGTGGGCTACCTGGGCCCCAACGGGGCGGGCAAGTCCACCACGATCAAGATGCTCACCGGCATCCTGACGCCCACCTCCGGCACCGTGCGGGTGGCCGGGCTGGACCCCTCCCGCCGCCGCACCGCGCTGGCCCGGCGCATCGGGGTGGTGTTCGGGCAGCGCACCACGCTGTGGTGGGACCTGCCGCTGCGCGACAGCCTCACCCTCATCCGGCACCTGTACCGGGTGGAGCCGAGCGTGCACCGGCGGCGGCTGGCGGAGCTGGTGGAGCTGCTGGACCTGGGGCCGTTCCTGGCCACCCCGGTGCGGCAGCTCAGCCTGGGCCAGCGCATGCGCGGCGACCTGGCCGCCGCGCTGCTGCACGACCCGCCGCTGCTGGTGCTGGACGAGCCCACCATCGGGCTGGACGTGGTGAGCAAGGCGACCGTGCGGGGCTTCCTGGAGCGCGTCAACGCCGAGCGCGGCACCACGATCCTGCTGACCACCCACGACCTGGGCGACATCGAACGGCTGTGCCGCCGGGTGATGATCATCGACCGGGGGCGGCTGGCCTACGACGGGGACCTGGAAAAGCTGCGGGACGTGGCGGCGGCCGACCGGATGCTGGTGGTGGACCTGGAGCGGCCGGGCCCGCCGGTGGAGGTCGCCGGAGTCACCGTGGAACGGGTGGAGGGGCCGCGCCAGTGGCTGCGAGTGCCGCGCGGGATGAACGCCGCCGCGGTGGTGGCCGCGCTCGCCGGCCGGCACCCGGTCGCCGACATCGCCCTGCGCGAACCCGACATCGAGGAAGTGATCACCCGGTTGTACCGGGAGGGCCGGATCACCGCCTGAGCGCGCCGCCGCGCCCGCGGCGGAAGGCCGCGGCGCGCCCCGCTACCCGCTCGCCTGCGACCGGATGGAACAGAGCTCAGCGCGAGGCGGCGAGCGCTGTGCCCTCGCCCTTGGAAGGCCCGCGGGTCTGGTGGCACGGGCTCTCACGCGACATACTGAACGACATTCGGTCTGCTTGAGGAGGATTTCCGCGGTGAGCGACTTCACGATGACGATCGCCGGCGAGGGCGTGTCGGCTCCCAGCACCTTCGATGTGGTGAACCCCGCCACCGGCACCGTGTACGCCCAGGCGCCGGACTGCTCCAAAGAGCAGCTGGACGCGGCCATGGAGTCGGCCGCCGAGGCGTTCACCCAGTGGCGCAAGGACGAGCAGGCCCGGCGCAAGGCGCTGCTGGCGGCGGCCGACGCACTGTTCGCCTCGGCCGCGGAGATCGCCCCGGTGCTCACCGCCGAGCAGGGCAAGCCCTTGCAGGACGCCACCATGGAGCTGATGGGCGCCGGGGTGTGGCTGAAGTACTTCGCCGAGCTGGAGCTGCCCCGCGAGATCGTCCAGGACGACGACAACGCCTTCGTCGAGGTGGTGCGCAAGCCCATGGGCGTGGTCGCGGCCATCGCCCCGTGGAACTACCCGGTGCTGCTGGCGACCTGGAAGCTCGGCCCGGCGCTGCTGGCCGGCAACACCGTGGTGCTCAAGCCCTCCCCCTACACCCCGCTGGCCACCCTCAAGCTGGGCGAGCTGCTGCGCAACGTGCTGCCCCCGGGGGTGTTCAACGTCATCAGCGGCGGTGACGCGCTGGGCGCCCAGATGACCTCCCACCCCGTCCCCCGCAAGATCAGCTTCACCGGCAGCGTGGAGACCGGCAAGAAGGTGGCCGCCTCCGCCGCGCCCGACCTCAAGCGGGTCACGTTGGAGCTGGGCGGCAACGACCCGGCGATCGTGCTGGACGACGCCGACCCGGCCCAGATCGCCGACAAGGTGTTCGGCGCCGCGTTCATGAACAACGGCCAGGTCTGCTCGGCGATCAAGCGGGTGTACGTGCCGGAGTCCCTCTACGACGACATGGTGGAGGCGCTGGCGGCCAAGGCCCGCTCGGTCAAGGTCGGCAACGGCATGGAAGAGGGCGTCGAGTACGGCCCGATCCAGAACAAGCCCCAGCTGGAGCGGGTCTCGGCGCTGGTGGCCGACGCGCTGTCCAACGGCGCCAAGGCCGCGGCCGGCGGCAAGCCCATCGACGGGCCCGGCTACTTCTACCAGCCCACCATCCTCGCCGACGTCAGCGACGGGGTGCGGATCGTGGACGAAGAGCAGTTCGGCCCGGCGCTGCCGGTGGTCAAGTACACCAAGCTGGAGGACGCCATCGCCCGCGCCAACGGCACCCACTTCGGGCTGGGCGGCTCGGTGTGGGGCGGCGACCTGGACCGCGCCGCCGAGGTGGCCTCCCAGCTGGAGTGCGGCAGCGCCTGGGTCAACACCCACCTGGCGCTGGCCCCGCACCTGCCGTTCGGCGGCTTCAAGTGGAGCGGCATCGGCGTGGAGAACGGCCCGTGGGGCGTGTACGGCTTCACCGAGACCCAGGTGGTCTACCGCTCCAAGATCTGAAAGCACGCCGCCGCTGATCATGGCGCCTACCATGGACGTCCGTGCCTGACCTGTTGATCCCGTTCCTCGGCGTGGTCGCGGTGCTGACGATCACGCCGGGGCCGGACATGCTGCTGGTGCTGCGCAACGGGCTGCGCGGCGGGTCCGCGGTGGCCTGGGCCACCGGCCTGGGCTGCTGCCTGGGCATCAGCCTGCACGCCAGTGCGGCCGTGCTGGGCCTGTCGGCCGTGCTGGCCGCCTCCGCCACCGCCTACACGGTGGTCAAGGCGGCCGGCGCGGTCTACCTGGCCTACCTGGGGGTGCGGATGCTGCTGGGCGCCGTGCGCGGCGGCGACGGCGAAGCCGACGCCGTGGCCGCCGGCGGGCCGGCGCACTGCAGCCGGGGCGAGGCGTTCCGGCAGGGGCTGCTGACCAACCTGCTCAACCCCAAGATCGCGCTGTTGTTCCTGACGCTGCTGCCCCAGTTCGTGGCCTCCGGCGAGCCCCGGCTGCGCACCACGGCGACGCTGGCGCTGGTGTTCCTGGTCATCGCGGTGCTGTGGTGGCGGCTGTTCACGCTGGCGCTGCAGCCGATCTCCCGGCTGCTGCGCGGCGCCCGGGCCCGCCGCATCCTGGACGGCACCGCCGGGACGATGCTGGTGGGCATCGGCGCCCGGGTCGCCTTGGAGCACCGCTGAAGGGAGCGGCGGTCACGTCCGGCCGGACGTGACCGCCGCTCCCCCGCGATGACCGTGCGGAGTCACCCGTGGCTGACCCCGCCGCCCAGGTTCATCACCACCACACCGGCCACCACGATCGCCGCCCCGAGGACCGTCACCGGCCGCACCGGCTCGTTGAACAGCAGCACCCCGCCGGCGAACGCCCCGATCGTGCCCAGGGCCGACCAGATCGCATACACCGGCCCGACGTTGAGCGCCGTCAGCGCCTTGGCCAGCAGCAGGAACGACAGCGCATAGCCCACCACGACGATCACCGAGGGTCCCCATTTGCTGAACCCCTCCGAGGCGCGCAGCGACAGCGTCGCCGTGACCTCGGCGATGATCGCCAGTCCCAGCAGCACGTAGGGCATCACTTCGCTCCTCTCCACGCCATCCGCCCCGCGACGGCCCGGCTCAGCATGCCGGCCCTCATGACCGGAAACACCCACCTCGCCGGGAAATACCCGCCTGCCGGTGAGAGGTCCGGTTCCCAAGACGCCCTGCGGATCCGGCTCCGATCGGTGAACGATGGTCTGCGGGAATGCTTCAGCCCTAAAGGCCCACCCCGCCGGGCCGGCTCGCGGAAAGCCGGTGCGGCCGCCACCGGCCCCTTCAGCACCCGTTCTCAGCGTGTCGGCCCGTCCCCTTTACGGCTTGGACGGCCTGGCCGCCGATGCCGTGCGGTCCCCCGCCGCGGCCCGTCCGATCCGGCGCTCGGCTCAGTCGCGGGAGGCGAAGCGGGCGGCGAACTCGGCGATCTCCGGATGGGTGGCGGACTCGGCCTGCGCCCACGACTCGTACTCGATGACCTGTTCCAGGTCGCCGGTGGCCGCCAGGTGGACCGCCTGCTTGATGTCGCGGGCCAGCGACGGGCGCAGCCGGGCGTGGCGGCGGGCCAGCTCCAGCGCCTCGGCCTGCGGGTCGTCGGCGATCGACAGCACCAGGCCGTGTTCGAGGGCCTGCTCGGCCGAGAGCGCCCCGCCCTCCAGCAGGATCGCCAGGGCTCGCTGGGGGCCCAGCGCCTGGGTGAGGAAGTAGGTGCAGCCGCCGCCGGGGTGCAGCCCGATCCTGGAGAAGGTGGCGGCGAAGCTCGCCTTGGGGCCGGCGATGCGCAGGTCGCAGCACAGGGCGAGGTTGAGGCCGGCGCCCACGGCCGGTCCCTGCACCGCGGCGATCGTGGGGATGGCCAGCTGCCGCAGCACCAGGAAGCTCTCGTAGTAGGCGCGCAGGGTCTGGCGGATCTCCCCCACCGGGCGGCCCGGCTCGCCGAACAGGGCGGGCAGGTCGGCGCCGGCGCAGAAACTGCTGCCCTCGGCCGCCACCACCAAAACGCGCGCTTCGGCGTCGTCCCGGACGGCCGTCACCGCGGCGATCAGCTCCCGGCGCATGAGGGTGCCGATGGCGTTGCGCCGGTCCGGATCGGCCAGGGTGATGCGGCGCACCCCCTCGTGCGGGGCGTCGAGCCGGATGGTCTGCCAGGTGGTCATGTCGCCTCCCTCACTCGGCGGGCACGCCGGTCAGGACGTCCCATAGCCGCTGTTCGGTGCCCTCGGCCGCGGCGGTGCCGAGCTCGACGGCCCAGGAGTGCTCACCGCCGTCCTCGTCCCGCCACGCCCACAGCCGCCGCGTGTGCACGTGCAGGTCGTATTCCCTGGTGATGCCGATGGCGCCGTGGAGCTGGTGGGCCAGGCGGGCGATGGTGGAGGCGGCCCGTCCGGCGCACAGCCGGGCGGCCGCCACGGCGGCGTGGGAGCCTGGGGCGCGGGCGGCGCGGTCGAGGGCGGCGCGGGCCTGGTCCAGCTCGCCCGCCATGATCGCCACGCCGCCGGCGACCGCGGGGATGCGGGCCAGCGGGCGGCCGAACTGCTCGCGGGTGGTGACGTGCCGGCGCGTCAGGTCCAGCGCGGCCTCGGCGGCGCCCACGCAAGCGGCGGCGCGCAGCAGCCCGGCCCGCACCCGCACCTCGGCGAGCGCGGGAGCGCCGGGCAGCGGCGTGCCGGCGGCGGCGCGCAGCCGGTCGCGGGGCTCGTCGGCGATGTTGGCGCCCTCTTCGACGGTCACCTCGTCCTCGCCGGGTCTCAGCAGGGCCGCGCCGCCCGGGCCATACCGGACGATCAAATCGGCGGCGCGCGCCCAGGGCACGGGGGCCTCGGGGACGGCGACGGTGCCCACGCGCAGGTCCGCCAGCAGGTCGGAGCGGCCGGCGCGGGCCAGCACCCAGGCGGCCAGGGCGGTCTCGGCCAGCGGGATGCGCACCCGGTGGCGGGCGGCCCGGGTGACGATCGCGACCAGGTCGGCGGTGGTTCCGCCCGCCCCGCCGTGCTCTTCGGGGATCCCGGCCAGCGGCCAGCCGCCGTCCAGCACGGCGTCCCACACCGCCGCCCAGTCGTCGGCGGCGACCTGGGCGAGCAGTTCGTCGACCGCGTCCAGCAGCGCCTTCACCGCCCGACCTCCTCTTTGGCCACGATCGACAGCAGCACTTCCGAGCTGCCGCCCCGGATGGTGAAGCCCGGCCCGGCCAAGATCGCCTGGGCCAGCAGCCGCTGCAGCTCGTCGCCGTGGAGGTCCGGCGGGGCGGCCACCAGGTCCCGGGCGGTCTCGGTGACGTCGCGTTCGAACTCGGTGCCCAGGTATTTCAGGGCCGCGGCCTGCCGTACGGGGGCCTGGCCGCGGTCCATGGCATGCGCGATGTCCCAGCACATGCGGCGCAGCGCGGCCAGCCGGGCGACCAGGCGGCCGACGGCGGCCAGCGCTCCTTCGTCGCGGCGGCGCCGCCCGTCCCGCAGCAGGGCGGCCAGCAGCGGATAGGTGGACAGGACGCGTTCGGGGCCGCCGCGTTCGTAGGCGAGCTGGGAGGTGACCTGCCGCCAGCCGTCGCCCACGGTGCCGATCACCCAGCGGCCGGGCACGTAGACGTCGTCGAAGACGACCTCGTTGAAGTGGTGCTCCCCGGCCAGGTCCACGATCGGGGAGACCGACACCCCTTCCGCCCGCATGTCCACCACGAACTCGGTGAGCCCCTGGTGCCGGCGTTCGGTCTGCTCGGTGCGGGCCAGGACGTAGGCGTGGGTGGCGCGGTGGGCGTGGCTGGTCCAGATCTTGCGTCCGCTGATGCGCCAGCCGTCGCCGTCGCGGACGGCCCGGGTGCGCACGGCGGCCAGGTCGGACCCGGCCTCCGGTTCGCTCATGCCCAGGCAGAAGGTGACCTCGCCGGCGGCGATCCGCGGCAGGAACTCCCGCTGCAGCTCGGGGGTGCCGTAGCGGAGGATCGCCGGCCCGATCTGCCGGTCGGCGATCCAGTGCGCGGCGACCGGCGCGCCGGCCCGCAGCAGCTCCTCGGTGATCACCAGCCGGGCGGTGTGCGAGCGGGCCGCGCCGCCCAGCTCCCGCGGCCAGGTGATCCCGATCCACCCCCGCCGCGCCAGCTCGGCGCTGAACTGCGGGTCGTGGCCGCGCAGCCACGCGTCACAGGCCGGCCGGTACCGCCCGGCCGCCCGCCATTCCTCGGCCAGCTCCCGCACCTGCCGGCGGAGCCGCTCCAGCTCGGCGGTCATCGCACCTCCCCTGGTGGACGAGCATGATCATGCTCTCATCCGTCCCGGAGCACACCGCCATCCGGCCCTTCCCCGTTCCCGCCGCGTCGGCGCTCAAGGTGCCGCGGGCGGGAGCACCGATGGCGGCCATTCCCCGTTCCCGCGGCGCTGGCCTTGTTCAGGGCCGGGGACGAGCCCGAGCGGGCACGGGAGAAACCGGCCTCAGCCGAACGCCCCTGGGTGTTCCCGGCGTGTAATCGGCGCCGTTCCGGCGGCGCTCGCCCCGGAAGCGCCGGCCTGGGCGCGTCCGGGTCCAGGGCGTGGACGAACCAGGACGGTGACGCGGGGCACGGGGAAGAGCCTCCGGCTTCAGGCGAAGGCGCCAGGTCACAGCACGGAGATGTGCACGTGGTCGTAGTGGTTCTGAGTGATGCTGCCGCGGTCGGCCATGGTGCGCCAGCCGCCGCCGCTGCGGACGTCCCAGATGCGCTGCTTCCAGATGACGTACTTGATGCCCAGGCGGGAGGCGTTGCTGATGGCGTACTGGGCGACCGCGTCGCCGTGGGCCTGTGCGCTGGCGCTGGGCATCTTGCCGCCGGTGCTCTCCATGAAGTCGCAGGCGTGGCCGGAGCCGTGGTCTTGGGGGTCGTTGTTGCGGAAGCAGCCGATGGCGGGGAACGGGCCGAACTTGTTGTCGATGGCCAGCAGGACCGAGCGCATCCGGGCGGTCATGGTGTTCCCGATGATCGGGGACTTGCTCTTCAGGGCGCCGTCGGGGCGGCCGGTGGAGGGTTTTTGCGGCTTGTACTTGGCCAGCAGCTTGGTGACCCGCTCGCGCTGCCCTTCCAGGTCCTTGATCTGCTCGCGGACCTCGGACACCTTGGCCTCGGCGTCCTTGCGGGCGCGGTCGGCCCGCGCGGTCAGCGCCTGCAGCTGCTGCACCCGGCGGCCGTTGTCGGTGTTGAGGTGCTCCAGGACCGCGGCCTGCCGGATCACGGCCGCGGGGTCGGCGGCGAACAGCGCCATGGTCTGCAGGCCGCCGCGCATGTAGGAGGCGGACGCCAGGCGGCCGACCGCCTCTTGCGCGGACGCCAGCTCCGCATCGAGCCGCTCGGCCTCGTCGGTGGCGCGCTCGGCCGCCTTCTTGGCCTCCTCCAGCGCGATCAGCTCGCCCCGGTACTCCTTGGACAGCCGCTCGGCGCGCTTTTTGAGCTCGGCGTACTCCTTCTTGGGATCTTTCGGTGCCGTGGGAAGAGCACCGGCCGTCCCGGGCGCCGGGACCAGCGCACCGGTCACCGTCAGGAGGGCGAGCAACGCGCACCGTTTCCACGGCGTGCTCCGACGCGCAGGCCGGCGAGGATTTCGCTCATCGCCGATCTGCTCGAAGAACGCGTTGAAAGCCGCCACACTCGTCTCCTTGGGAGCATTGCCGAAGCCGGGCGGCACGCTATCACGTTCTCCCCGCATATCACGACATGATCACAAAAATCACGTCGCACCCCGTTACCGCTCCCCTCGCCGGGCCGGCCAGGTGATCTTCCCGAACCCCCCTGGGCGAGCGGCATTCCAAAGCGGGAGCCCGGGTGAGCGGTTCAAGACGGGCGGGCGGTCCGGCGGCGGTCCGGACCGCCCGCTCAGCGGCCGATGAGCTCGTCCCAGCGCGGCACACGCGGTTGCACGCGCAGCTTCAGCCCGGCCTCGGCCGGGGTGCGGCTGCCCTTGCGGTTGTTGCACCTGCCGCAGGCCAGCACGGTGTTCTCCCAGGTGTCGCCGCCGCCGCGCGACAGCGGCACGATGTGGTCGACGGTGTTGCCCGGCTTGCCGCAGTAGGCGCACAGTCCGCGGTCGCGCAGGCGGACGCCGCGTCTGCTCCACGGGGGGCGTTTGCCGTGGCGCCACCGCATGGCCACGTATCGCACGAGCCTGAGCACCCGCGGCACGGGGAAAGCGCCGATCATCCGGCCTTCCTCCGCCTCCTCGACGACGGCCACCCCGCGCACCAGCATGCGGATGGCGTGCCGCAGGTCCACTCGCTGTAACGGCTCATACGACGCGTTCAGGACGAGCACGCTCACCGCTTCACCTCCTCCCGGCTTGCTCGCGCCGCCGGCCTGTCCCGTCCGCCGCACCGGCGGCACGCCGCGCCGGCCGCCGAGCGACAAGGAAAAGCCTCATGAATTCCGCCATTTCGACTCGCTCCGCCGGTCGCTGATCAGAGTGCCTTTTCAGGTGGGTGAGGGCAAGGCATTTTCCGCTCATTGCCTCCCGCTCCCCCACCGGGGCGGCGGGTTCCAACGCCGGGTTCTCGCGAGGCGGACCGGCCCGTGGCGCCTCCTTGCTCACCGAAAAGAGAGCGGTTTCTCTTGGAGCCGCTCGCATGCTCTGGCGAAAAGGCAAGCGCTGTTCTCAGGAGGCCGGTAGCCGTGGTGATGCCGGCATGCGCGGTGCTTTCGTGTGCCGGGCTGCGAAGTCGATGTGAGCGGGGCGGTTCTTCTTCGGGCCTGCCGTCATGCTGGGCTTTCCCGCACGCCGTCTCCGCGGGCCGGGACGGCCGCGCCGCCGCCGGGGAGGATGCTGTGAGCCGCGACGGCATGGCACCGAGCATCGCCGAGACTCCCGCCCCCGGCTCTCAAAGCCATGCCCTGCCGGTTCCTGCCGTGCCGTGGAGGGTCCGTTCCCGTCCCCGGCCTTCAAGGCCACGTGTTGAACGGTCTCCGGAAGCACCGGCGGCGGAGCAGGGCGGCGATATAGGAGCCGCCCTGCTCCGCCGCCGGGAGCGGTGCCGCCCGCGGCTCGGGCGGCCGGGGTCAGGGAGAGGACCGGCCCGGAGGGGGAACCAGGTGGGTCGGGACGGCGGGAGCAGCGGTGCGGGTCCACCAGGCCGCGTCCTCTCCGCCGTCAGGCGGAGCGATCTGCAGGGCGGTTCCGCACTCGGGGCAGTCGGCGGGGCATGGAACGAGCCGGAGCGGGATGGGGCCGCCCAGATCGGGGGGTGCCACGTCCCAGTAGCGCAGGACGTCACCGGGGTCCAGTTCGGTGTCGGCGGGCAGCCGCCAGGAACCGGCGGCGGGGGCGGTCGACAGCCAGGACCGCTGGTCGGCCTGCAGGCGGAAGGCCAGGCCGCGCAGCACGTTGACGGCGGTGCGCAGCCGTTCGTAGGGGACGTGGCGGGCCAGCAGCTCGGGCAGCCCGAAGCGGTGCAGCCCGGCGGTGGCCGCCCGCACGCCCTGGCCGGTGTCGGGGGCGACGAAGACGCCCAGCCAGTCGTCGCAGAGCTTGAAGCGCTCCGGTTCGGGCCCGGTGGGGTCGGTCAGCGGCAGCCCGGCGGCCAGGTCCGCGACGCGTCCCGCGGTGGCGGCGGCCAGGGTGCGGGCGACCAGCCGGGCGGCCTGGGCGTGGCGGGGCTGGGCGGCGGGGGTGGCGATCGAGGTGACCACCAGATGGCAGCGGGCCGAGCGCAGTTCCCTCAGCTCCGTCTCGCCGCCGCCCAGGTCGCGCAGCCGGGCGGCCCAGGGCGAGTCGGCGGCGCGGCAGCCGGTGACCGTCAGCAGCGGGGAGGTCAGCAGGTCACGGGCGGTGCGGGCTAATCCCCCGGCGGGCAGCGCGTCGCGCAGCCGCCGGATGCCGGGGGCGGCGGGCTCATCGGTGGCGATGAGGAAGCGGGTGGTGGTGGTCTCGGGGATGGTCAGGGACAGCATCGCGCCCATGGGTGCCTCCTGGCATCCTGCGGATCGGGAGTCGTGCCCTTTGAGGTTCGCGCAGGAAGAGGGCACAAAAAAGCAGAACCGGCTTCTGGGGATAACCGTCCGGAAGGAAACGACGGCGCCCACTGTCCCATCAAAAGGTGCCCTCCCGGAAAGACCCCGCCGCCGAGGAAACCCACCCGGCCGGAACGGCCGTTCCCAGCGGCGCCCCCTGGCGGGAGACGCCCCGGCCGTCCCGCACAACGGCCGCCCAAAGAGCACAATCCCCGGCCCACGGCGGCAGGCCGCGGGAAAGCGGCTCGAGGCACCAGCTCCCCAGAGCAAACGACACCGGCACACCTATATGGCCGTCTCGCCACCGGCCAGGCCCCTTTGAGGGGACGACCGCGAGCCCTCCTCAGCGGGGAAGAGCCGGCAGGTCGGCGGTGTCGGCCTGATAGTCGAGGTAGTCGCGCTGGTGGCGGAAGCCCAGCTCCTCGTTGACGGCGAGCATGTGGGAGTTGTCGTCGGCGTTGTCGGTCTCGATCTCCCGTACCTCGGGACGCTCGGTGCGCAGCCACTGCAGCATGGCCGCCTTCAGCCAGATGCCCAGCCGCCTGCCCCGGTGCTCGGGCACCACCGCGGTGTCGTACTGCAGGGCCCGTTCGGGAGCGGCCGAGGGGACCACGACCTCGGTGAAGCCGGCGATGCGGGGAGCGCTGGTGGGCCCGTACAGGGCGGCGACGGTGTAGAGCAGGTCGCCGCGGGCGGCGACGGCCTCGGCCATCTCGCGGACCCGGACGGCGTCCCAGCGGAACGACCCGCCGCCGGGGCCGGCCAGTGACAGGTCGGCCATGGCGCGTTTGGCCATGGCCAGTTCCATGGCCAGCTCGTCGCTGACCGCGCCGGTCCAGCGGGTGAGGCGGTAGCCGGACGGGCCCGCGGCCACCAGGGCGGCCAGGCGATCGGGGTCGATGTCGTCCATGCGCAGCAGCATGGCGCGCAGCGACAGCACGCAGCGGAAGCCGCGGGCCTCCAGGAAGGGCACCGCGGGGGTGCCGGCCACCGCCTGCACGATCACCGATTTGCAGCCCGCGGCGCGCAGCCCGTCGGCCGCCGTGGCCAGCAGCCGGGTGCCGATGCCCCGCCGCCGGTATCCGGGCAGCACCTGTATGTCGATCTCGCCGGAGCGGTCCGGGTCGTGCGGCAGGCGCAGGCAGGCCACCGCGCACATGCGTCCCTCGTCCAGGGCCGCCCACATCAGGTTGCGGGAGGTCGTCGGGGGTTCCAGCAGCCGGGAGCGGGTCTGTTCCAGATCCGGCGCCGGCTCGCCGGGGCGGTCGTGGGCCCACACGGCGGCCACCACCGCCTGCCATTGTTCGATCTGCGCATCCGTCGGATCACCCAGCGCGATGACGTCCATTAGGCCTTTTTAGCGGATGCTGGACGGCTGCGACGGGACACCGAATCAACTCTTGACCCCTCTTCCCGGCGACCTGGGGATTTCCGGCGCATGCCCCGCCGCGCCCCACGCCGCGGGGCCCTCTGCGAGCGGCTCCGGCCATGCCGGGAGGAGTCCGGCTGAGAAAACGGTCGCCCCGCCGGGAGCGTCCGGCAGGACGACCGCGCAGGCGGCGGCCACCCGAGGCCCGGGCCATGGCGCGTCCGGGCCGGGCGGCCGCCGTGCTACCGCTCAGAACCGGAGAAGGCGGCCAGGATGCGGTCGGCGGCCACGGCCGGGGTGATGGCGCCCTCGGCGACCTGGCGTTCCAAGACCGGCGCCAGCTCCCGGACGGCCGGGTGGGCGTGCAGGTCGGCCAGCAGCCGGTCGTGGACCATCGCCCAGGTCCAGCGGATCTGCTGCTCGCGGCGGCGGGCGGCCAGCTCGCCGGTGGCGGCCAGGCGGTCGGCGTGCTCGACGATGTGCCGCCACACCTCGTCCACGCCGACGTTGTCGCGGGCGCTGCAGGTCAGCACCGGCACGTCGCGGGCGCGCTCCCCGGTGGCCGGGCGCAGCATCCGCAACGCCCCGGCCAGCTCCCGGGCGGCCTTGCGGGCCACCGGCTCATCCGGGCCGTCGGCCTTGTTGACGGCGATGACGTCGGCCAGCTCCAGCACGCCCTTCTTGATGCCCTGCAGCTGGTCGCCGGTGCGGGCCAGGGTCAGGAACAGGAAGGTGTCGACCATCTCGGCGACGGTGGTCTCCGACTGGCCGACCCCGACCGTCTCCACCAGCACCACGTCGTAGCCGGCGGCCTCCATGACCACCATGGCCTCGCGGGTGGCCTTGGCGACCCCGCCGAGCGTCCCGGCCGACGGGGAGGGACGCACGAACGCGTTGGGGTCGGCCGCCAGGCGGGCCATGCGGGTCTTGTCGCCCAGGATGCTGCCGCCGGTGCGGGTGGAAGAAGGGTCCACCGCCAGCACCGCGACCTTGTGCCCGGCCTTGGTGAGGTTGGTGCCCAGGGCGTCGATGAAGGTGGACTTGCCCACCCCCGGCACCCCGGTGATGCCCACCCGGCGGGCGTTGCCGGTGTAGGGCATCAGTTCCGTCAGCAGCCGCTGGGCCAGCTCGCGGTGGTCGGGGCGGGTGGACTCCACCAGCGTGATCGCCCGCGCGATCCACGCCCGGGAGCCCTCCCGCACCCCCTTGACGTAGTCGTCCAGATCGGGCATGGACCTCAGCCGCCGTGCCCCAGCCTGGCCGACAGTTCCTTCAGCAGCTCCAGGGCGGCGTCGGCCAGCACGGTGCCGGGCGGGAAGATCGCCGCGGCGCCGGCGGCGCGCAGCTCCTCGAAGTCCCCCGGCGGGATGACCCCGCCCACGACGATCATGATGTCGTCGCGGCCGAGCGCGGCCAGCTCCTCGCGCAGCGCCGGCACCAGCGTCAGGTGGCCGGCGGCCAGGGAGTTGACGCCGACGATGTGCACGTCGGCCTCGACCGCCTGGCGGGCCACCTCGGCCGGGGTCTGGAACAGCGGGCCCACGTCCACATCGAAGCCCAGGTCGGCGAAGCCGGTGGCGATCACCTTCTGGCCGCGGTCGTGGCCGTCTTGGCCCATCTTGGCGACCAGGATGCGGGGGCGGCGCCCTTCGGCTTTTTCGAACTCGGCGGTGGCCGCGCGGGCGCGCTCGATGTTGCTCATCGCCCCGGCCTCTTCTCGGTACACACCCGAAATCGTACGGATCTGGGCCTGGTGGCGGCCGAACACCTTCTCCAGGGCCTCGGAGATCTCCCCGACGGTGGCCTTGGCGCGGGCGGCGTCGATGGACAGCGCCAGCAGGTTCTGCTCCAGGCCGGGCCCGCGGGTGCCGTCCTGGATGGCCGCCGCGGCGGCGGTGAGGGCGTCCAGCGCGGCGCGCACCTTCTCCTCGTCGCGTTCGGCGCGCAGCCGCCGCAGCTTCTCGATCTGCTGGGCGCGCACGGCGGCGTTGTCGACCTTGAGGACGTCGATGGTCTCATCGGCGTCGGGGCGGTACTTGTTGACGCCGATGACCGGCTGGCGGCCGGAGTCGATGCGCGCCTGGGTGCGGGCGGCGGCCTCCTCGATGCGCAGCTTGGGCAGCCCCTCGTCGATGGCCTTGGCCATGCCGCCGGCGGCCTCCACCTCCTGGATGTGCTCCCAGGCGCGGCGGGCCAGGTCGTAGGTGAGGCGTTCGACGTAGGCGCTGCCGCCCCACGGGTCGATGGGGCGGGTGGTGCCGGACTCCTGCTGCAGCACCAGCTGGGTGTTGCGGGCGATGCGGGCGGAGAAGTCGGTGGGCAGCGCCAGCGCCTCGTCCAGGGCGTTGGTGTGCAGCGACTGGGTGTGGCCCTGGGTGGCGGCCATCGCCTCGATGCAGGTGCGCGCCACGTTGTTGAACACGTCCTGGGCGGTCAGCGACCACCCGGAGGTCTGGGAGTGGGTGCGCAGCGACAGCGACTTGGGGTTCTTGGGGCCGAAGCCCTTGACCAGCTTGGCCCACAGCAGCCGGGCCGCGCGCAGCTTGGCGACCTCCATGAAGAAGTTCATGCCGATCGCCCAGAAGAACGACAGCCGCGGCGCGAAGGCGTCCACGTCCAGGCCCGCCTCCAGGCCCGCCCGGATGTACTCCACCCCGTCGGCCAGCGTGTAGGCCAGCTCCAAATCCGCGGTCGCCCCGGCCTCCTGGATGTGGTAGCCGGAGATGGAGATGGAGTTGAACTTCGGCATCCGCTGGGAGGTGTAGGCGAAGATGTCGGAGATGATCCGCATCGACGGCCCGGGCGGGTAGATGTAGGTGTTGCGGACCATGAACTCCTTGAGGATGTCGTTTTGGATGGTCCCGGCGAGCTGCTCGGGCTTCACCCCCTGTTCCTCGGCGGCGACGATGTAGAGCGCCATGATCGGCAGCACCGCGCCGTTCATGGTCATCGACACGCTCATGCGGTCCAGCGGAATGCCCTCAAAGAGCTGCCGCATGTCCAGGATGGAGTCGATCGCCACCCCGGCCATGCCCACATCGCCCTGCACCCGCGGGTGGTCGCTGTCATAGCCGCGGTGGGTGGCCAGGTCGAACGCGACCGACAGCCCTTTTTGCCCGGCGGCCAGGTTGCGCCGGTAGAAGGCGTTGGACTCCTCGGCGGTGGAGAACCCGGCGTACTGGCGGATCGTCCACGGCTGGGTGACGTACATCGGCGCGTACGGGCCGCGCAGGTACGGCGCGATGCCCGGGTAGGTGCCGAGGAAGTCCACCTCCGCCAGGTCGTCGGCGGTGTAGAGGGGCTTGACGGCGATGCCCTCGGGGGTGTCCCAGGTGAAGGCCTCCGGTTCCTTGCCGGTGGCCTCGGTGACCGCCGCGCGCCACCGGGCGGCGGCCTCGTCCGCCCGGGCCGGGCGGCCCAGCGTCACGTTGGAAAAGTCGGGGATCATTCGGCCACTCCCAGGTCGCGCAGGGTCGTCTGCAGCGTCTCGACGGCGTTGCAGCCGGCGTAGATGTTGGCGTCCACCCCTTCGTAGGAGCCCTTACCCGCCAGCCAGACCCGAACTGCCCCGGCCTCTTTGAGGGTGCGGGCGGCGTCGGCGGCCTGCTCGGCGTACAGCTTGTCGCTGGAGCAGATGCAGGCGACCTTGGCGCCGCTGGCGGCGAACTCGGCGGGCTCGCCGGTGACGGTCTGGATGCCGCCGGCGTGGAAGAGGTTGGCGGCGAAGGTGACGCGGGCGGTGTGCGCGGCGATCGGCCCGAGCGTGGCCAGGAAGACCTTGGGACGCTCGCCGGTGGCGGCGGCGTGGGCGTCGCTGCGGTCCCGCAGCGCCTCATAGTCCTGGGCGTAGTGGACGCGCGGCAGCCCGCCGCCGGGCGGCTGGGGGGCCGGCTCGCGCTTGGGGAGCTCCTCGCCGAGGTTGGGGAACTCGCTGACGCCGGTCAGCGGGGCGCGGCGGTGGGCCAGGTCCTCGCGGCGCCGCTGCCAGGTGGCGGCGATCCGCTCGGCGACCAGCCCGGACTCCAGCGCCGCGGCCATGCCGCCGGCCTTTTCGATCTCGGTGAACCAGTCCCAGGCGGCCTGGGCGAGGTCGTCGGTGAGCCGCTCGACGTACCAGGAGCCGCCGGCCGGGTCGACCACGCGGGCCAGGCTGGACTCCTCCAGCAGCAGCGTCTGGGTGTTGCGGGCGATGCGCCGGGAGAACGCGTCCGGCAGGCCCAGCCGCAGGTCGAACGGCTGCACGGTGACGGCGTCCGCGCCGCCGACGCCCGCGGCGAAGCAGGCGATGGTGGTGCGCAGCATGTTCACCCACGGGTCGTGGCGGGTCATCATCGGGGTGGAGGTCACCGCGTGCTGCCACTGGACGACCTGCCCGGCGCCGCAGACCTCGGCGATGCGCTCCCACAGCCGGCGGGCGGCGCGCAGCTTGGCGATGGTGGCGAACTGGTCGGCGGTGGCGGCGTAGCGGAACTCCAGCTGCCCGAACGCCTCGGTGACGCTCAGGCCGGCGTCGGTGAGGGCGCGCAGGTAGGCCACGGCGGTGGCCATGGAGGCGCCCAGTTCCTGGGCGTCGCTGCCGCCGGCGTCGTGGTAGGGGGTGGCGTCCACGGTCAGGGCGCGCAGCCGGGGGAACTCGCGGACGCACCGCACCGCCAGCGCGGCGGCCTGGGCCAGGTCACCGGCCCGCCCGGTGCGGGCGGCCAGGCCCAGGGGGTCGGCGCCGAGGTTGCCCAGCGCCGTGGCGGCCTGGCCCCGCTCGGTGACCAGTGTCAAGAACGCCTCGGCGGCCTCGGCGGTGTGGGCGCCGGCCTCCAGCACCACCGGGGCGATGTCCAGGTGGACGCCCTTGAGGACGTCGGCCAGCGCGCTCACCGGCAACCCGCCCTCGCCGAGGGTCAGCCACAGGGAGGTGACGCCGTTGTCCAGGTCGGCGTGGATCGCCTCGCGGGTGGCGCCGGGGTCGGGGTGGGCGTGCCGCTGCCGCACGTCCCAGGCGGCCAGGCCGTCCTCGCCCTCGGGGGTCACCTCGCGAACGCGGGGCGCCAGGCCGGGCCGGGCGTCGACCGCCTCCGCGGCGGTGTAGAGGGGGGCGATGGGGACGCCGTCGTAAGACCGCCGGGTCAGCAGCCCCTCGACCTCCTCCAGGGGGGTCTCCTCCGTGGCCGCGCCGGACTTGCGCAGCACACCCTTCACCAGCTCCCGCCACCGATCGCGCTCGGCGGCCGGGAAGTCGGCGGCCAGCGCAAGCGGTGCGCGCGGGCTCGAAACGTCGTCAGGCGGCACCGTCATGGCAGGGATGGTAGGCGAGCAGGCTCGCGTGCCATTAGACCGGGTCCCATCGACCGGGGCCGGGACGCTGTGCGGGCGGCCAATCGGCGTGATCGGCGCCGTTCCGGTGTGTCGTGCAGCCCCTTCCAACTCACCGGTAACTTGTCACTTATTTGTGACCAACTGCACACCCCGCAACGCCCGACGGACTGATTCCGGGTGAATCCGCCCAGGTCAGGTGGTGTATCGAGTCATCGGGCCGAGCACGCCCGGCACGATCCGGCACGGGCGCATGCCCAGTCGTTCGGCGACGGCGGCCGAGGCGCGGTTGCCCTCGTCGATCTCGGCGAGGATGCGCGGGCGGCCCAGCGCGCCCAGCCCGTGGTCGAGGACGGCCCGGGCGGCCTCGGTGGCCAGGCCGCGTCCCCGCCATTGGGGCTCCAGGCTGTAGAGGACCTCCAGTTCTCCGGTGTCGTCCAGCGGGAGCAGCCCGGCGGTCCCCACGAACGTGCCGCCGTCGCCGAGCCGGACGGTCCACAGGCCGTGGCCGTCGGTGGCGAAACCGCGCATGCTCTCTTCGATCAGGCCGGTGACCTGCTTGGCGGTGGGCGCCTTGCCGTCGAACAGGAAGGCCCGCACCTGCGGGCGGCCCCAATGCTCCCGCAGCAGGGCGTGGTCGCCGGGCTGGACGGGGGTCAGCACCAGCCGCTCGGTCCTCAAGACGGTCACATCGGGCATCCTGCCTCGAGGGCGCCCGGTGCGGAGGTCATTTCCCGGCAAGACCGGCGCGTCCCCGCCCGCGCAGGTCGTTTCTCGTCCGGCCGGACCGCGCGGCGATCCCGTCGAGCCGGACGCGGCGGTATGGGCGGAATGCCGCGGCGGCAAGATCGGTTGGACCCGGACGTGAACGTAGAGATCTTCTCCGATGTGGTCTGCCCGTGGTGTTACCTGGGGCAGGCCCGCTTCCGTGCCGCGCTGGCGGGCTTCGCCGGCCGGGTCGAGGTGACCTGGCGTCCCTTCCAGCTCGACCCCACCGCCCCGGCCACGGCCGTCCCGATGAACGAGCATCTGGCCGTCAAGTTCGGCGGCGCCGAGAAGGTGGCGGCGGCGCACGAGCGGCTGCGCGCGCTGACCGCCGCCGAGGGCCTGCCCTTTGCCCCCGAAAAAGCGCTGCACGTCAACACCCGCGACGCGCACCGGGTGATCGAGCTGGCCGGACGGGCGGGCGTGCAGGACGCGGTGGTCGAGCGTCTCTTCCGCGCCCAGCACGCCGAGGGCCGCGACCTGGGGGACGTCGGCACGCTGGCCGAGCTGGCCGGCGAGGCCGGTCTGCAGGCCGATGCCGTGCGCAGGTCGCTGGAGTCGGACGAGGGCACGGCGGAGGTGGAGCGGCAGCTGGAGCGGGCCCGCAGGCTGGGCGTCACCGGTGTGCCGCTCTTTTTGTTCGAGGGGAAGTGGGCGGTGTCGGGAGCCCAGCCCGCCGAGGTGCTCGCCGAGGCGCTGCGGGAGGTCGCCGCGCGGCTGCCCGGTTCTTCCTGATCGCGCACCTCAGGCGGCCCGCTGCCGGTCGCCTGCGGCCGTGACCTGCCGGGCGAAGGCGCCGATCTCGGCGATGGCGGCCAGGCCCTCGCGGCAGATGTCGGCGAAGACCTGGAAGACGTGCCCCTGTCCCTCCCAGATCTGCAGGGTGCACGGCACGCCCGCGGCGGCCAGGTGGCGGGCCATGGTCTCGGCGTCGCCGAGCAGCACCTCGATCGAGCCGGCCTGGATGAGCGTGGGCGGCAGGCCGCGCACATCGGCGTGCACCGGCGACAGCCACGGATCGGTGAGCTCGACGCCGGGGAAGACGAGGCGGACCATGTCCCGGATGCGCGGCGCCGGGATGTAGGGGTCGATGGGGGCGTTGGGGTGGGCGATCTTGCGGTCCACGTCCAGGTCGGTGAAGGGTGACAGGGCGGCGATCCCGGCCGGGCGCGGCAGCCCGGCGCGCATCGCGTGCAGCGGCATGGCGAAGCTGAGGTAGCCGCCCGCCGAGTCCCCGGCGACGACGATGTCCTCGGGCTCATAGCCCTGCTCCAGCAGCCACCGGTAGGCGTTGACGCAGTCTTCCAGGACGGTGGCGATGGTGACGTTGGGGGGCATGCGGTAGGCCACCGACAGGGCGGGCATGCCCGCCGCCCGGGAGATCCGCGCGATCATCCGGCGGTGGGTGCGCAGGCCGCAGGCGACGAAGCCGCCGCCGTGGAAGTAGAGGATCACCTTCCGGGTAGTGGGGGACACCCCGGCCCCGTAGACCCATTCGGCCGCGCAGTCCAGGGCCGTGACCTTGACGGTCCGGGCGCCGCGCGGCCGCACGATGAGCACCCCGGCGTAGTCCAGCAGCCCCGCCATCCGCAGGGCCAGCGGCGTCCAGGGCAGGCGGGCGATGATCGGCCGCAGGGTCCGGCGCATCAGCCGGGCGAACAGCTTGGCCCCCAGCCCGCACCCGGGGCGTTCCTCGATCATCGGTGCAGCCGGCATCCGTCGTCCCTTTCGCCGATTTCAAGAACCGGCAAAGAGAGTAATGACCAAGTAAGTGCTTGGGTATACCGGGTGAGGGCAAGCCATCCCTGACCGCAGGACGGGGCCGTGCGAGGGCGAGGCCGCCGCCCCGGCGGACGGCCTCGCCACTGCCGGCCCCGCCGACAGGACGGCCGCCGTCCCGCGCATACGGGACGGCGGCCGTCATCGATTCACTGCGCGGTGACCGCCGAGAGCAACGAGGCAAAAGCCCCGGTCGCCGAAGAAGCGGACGCGCCGGAGGCCCCCACCGTTCTTCGACGGTTTCAGGCCGCCGCAGCCGGGCCCGGCGAACGTCCCGGCCCGCCCGGACGACCCGCAGGACGCACTTGCACGCCGCCCCGGCCGGCGTCGGCCGCAAATCCGCCGGGTGGCGTCAGTCCAGCCGGTACTCCTCCAGCAGGCGGCGACCGATGATCATCTTTTGGATGTCGGCGGTGCCCTCGCCGATCAGCAGCATGGGCGCCTCCCGGTACAGGCGCTCGATCTCGTACTCGGTGGAGTAGCCGTAGCCGCCGTGAATGCGGAAGGCGTCCTCGACGACCTCCTTGCAGTACTCGCCGGCCAGGTATTTGGCCATCCCGGCCTCCAGGTCGTTGCGCCGGCCGGAGTCTTTCCTGCGGGCGGCCATCACCATCATCTGGTGGGCGGCCTCGACCTTGGTGGCCATCTCCGCCAGGCGGAAGCGCACCGCCTGGTGGTCGGCGATGCGCTTGCCGAAGGTCTCCCGGCGCTGGGCGTAGTCGATGGCCAGCTCAAAGGCCCGGCGCGCCACGCCGCAGGCACGGGCCGCCACGTTGACGCGGCCGACCTCCACGCCGTCCATCATCTGGTAGAAGCCGCGGCCGGGGACGCCGCCGAGGATGCTGCCGGCGGGGACGCGGTAGCCGTCCAGCAGCAGCTCGGTGGTGTCGACGCCCTTGTAGCCCATCTTCTCGATCTTGCCGGGGATGGTCAGGCCGGGCGCCACCTCGCCGAAGCCGGGCTCCTTTTCCACCAGGAAGGTCGTCATGTTGCGGTGGGGGGAGTCGGCGCCCTCGTCGGTGCGGCACAGCAGGGCGATCAGATTGGCGGTGGCGCCGTTGGTCAGCCACATCTTCCGCCCGTCGATGACGTAGTGGTCGCCGTCGCGGCGGGCGCGGGTGCGGATGGCGGCCACGTCCGAGCCGCAGTCCGGTTCGGACATGGAGAACGCGCCGCGGACCTCGCCGGTGGCCATCTTCGGCAGCAGCCGGGCCTTCTGCTCCTCGGTGCCGTGCCGGCCGATCATGTAGGCGACGATGAAGTGGGTGTTGAGGATGCCCGAGACGCTCATCCAGCCGCGGGACAGCTCCTCCACCACCAGGGCGTAGGTCAGCAGGGACTCGCCGAGCCCGCCGTACTGCTCGGGGATGGTGAGCCCGAAGACCCCGAGCTTCTTCAGCCCGTCGACGATCCGCTGGGGGTAGGCGTCGGCGTGTTCCAGCTCGGTCGCGACCGGCAGCACCTCCCGGTCCACGAACTCGGCGATGGTGTCCAGGATCTCCCGCTGGACCTCGCTCAGCCCGTCCGTCCACGCCAGACGCCCCATCTTCCGCCCCTCCCTGATCAAGTCGCCCGCATTATGGCAACGCGCCCGCCGCAGCGGACGGCCGGCTCCAACGCGTCCCGGTCCGCTTCCACCCGTATGGCAGCGGTGGACGCCGTCCCGCACAGCCGCCGGGACGCGGCGTCGGCGACCTCGGGGAAGGGGTGCAGTCGCAGGCAGGGCCGGTCAGCCGGTGAGCGGCGGGGTGAGGCCTGACCTCCCCACCCCGCCGGCCGGAAGGTCAGATCCGTTCCAGCACCACCACCGGGATCTGGCGGTCGGTCTTCTTCTGGTACTCGTCGTAGTCCGGCCACACGGCGGCCATCTTCGCCCACAGCTCGTCCCGCTCGGCGCCCTCGGCGGTGCGCGCCCGCGCGGTGAACTTGTCGGCCTTGACCTGGACCCGCACCTCAGGGTCTGCCTGCAGGTTCAGGTACCAGTGAGGGTGGTCCGGGGCGCCGCCCTTGGAGGCCACGACCACATAGTTGCCCTGGTGCTCCTGGTAGATCAGCGGGCACTTGCGCTCCTGCCCGCTCTTGCGGCCCTTGGTGGTCAGGATGAGAACCGGTGCGCCCTTCTCCCAGTCGTGTCCGACCGCCCCGTCGGTCTCCTCGTAGCGGCGCACGTGCTCGTCACCGAACAGCATGTCTCCCCTTTCCGTGGGCGATTTTCATCACACCCGCAACGCACGCCGCCCTTCCCTTAATCCTCCCTGGTCATCCCCATCGCGCGGCGCGCCGGGCCGGGCGGGCGCCGCGCGGAGGCGGTCAGCGGGTGCGTTCGACCATCCGGGCGATCTGGGACTGGTCGAGTTTGGCGAAGTCCCCCACCGCCTCGACGGTGACCTTGTCGCGCTGCACCAGGCGGCCGACGGTGCGCACCCGGCGGTCGTCGTGCGACTCCACCCACGCCTCGAACACGCACGGCGCGTGCAGCGCGGTGGGACGGCGGTAGTCGATCTCCAGCCGGACGGTGGGGCCGGGCATGCCGGCGATGAAATTGGCCGCGGCGAACGCGATGTCGAAGGAGGCGGCCAGCACCGCGCCGTGCACGCAGCCGGGCGGGCCCTCATAGGCCCGGGTGAAGGCGCCGCGCAGCAGCGCCCGGGGCGGGTCGGCCTCCCGGTCGAACTCCAGCTCCAGCGGCAGGGCCAGCGGGTTGTAGCGGCCGATGACGTTGTCGAACGGCATCCGCGCGCCCAGGTCGCCATCGCCGGGGTCGGGCTCGTGTAGCAGCGTCTTGGGCAGCGGCGGGTCGGGCACGTGCCGCTGCAGCATGTCGGCGACGGCCTCCAGGGCGCGGACGGCCTCCTTGGTCACCTCCGGCGGGGCCGGGGCGTCCATGGTCAGCCCGATCAGCCGCCGCACCGCGTCGGCCAGCTCCCCCGCCTCCTGTTCGCGGCCGGTCAGGGCCGGGTGCGGGGACGGCTTGGACGTCGAAGACTGCGTCAACTTCAACCTCACTGGGATCGTCTTCGCCACGGTCGTGACGACATCGCCGGGCCTTGCCGACACGCCGCTCCCTCAGGTGGCATACGGGTCCATCGGGCCCGGGGACGATGCCGCAACCTGCGAAGGCCGACCGGCCGGGCATCGCCGGGGTTCCCGCGCCCGGCGCCCGGGTGCCGGACAAGGCTCACTGCATCTTTCCAACCCGCCGTTTCCGCGGCGAACCGAGGGTGCCGGGGCGCCTTGCGAGGCGCGCGGCCGTCGCAAGGCGTCGATGACCGAGCGCGTCCTGCGGAAGCAGCGCTGGGCGCTCAGCAGGGGCCAGGTCCTGGAGGCGGCCGAGCAGGTGCTTGCCCGCGAAGCCTTCACCGGGCGTCACCACGGAAGATCGCCGAGCTGAAGGCCGGGAACCGGCCGGCACCGGCCCATCTGCGCCAGGTGCCGGAGGCCGTCTTCGTGGCGCCCGGCGCCTGACCCGGCGGAGGTCACAGCCCGCCGCCGGCGCGGAAGGGCGGGGCACCGGGGTCGCGGCGTCCGGCGAAGGCCCGGCCGCCTTCGCGCATCTCCTCGTTGAACGGCTCTGCTCGCGGCGCCCCCGCCGGCGGAGGCGCCGCACGCGGTCACGACGGGACGGTCTCGGCGGGCTGTTCGAACATGCCGCGCTTGCGGAACAGCTCCACCACCAGCTCGCCCTCCTCGCGGAGCATCTTGGCGTACGCGGCCTCGGCCGCGGCGGCGTCCTCGTTGCGGATCGCCTCGACGATGGCGGCCGTGCCGCGCCGCTCCACGGCGTCGGCGCCGGGCACCAGCTCAAAGAAGTTCCCGGGGACGATGCCGGTCATCTGCCGCAGCAGGCTGCGCACCCGGGGGGACTGCGCGGCGTCCACCACCAGGCGGTGGAAGCGCTGCGTCAGCTCCTGCAGCTGCTCGGTGTCGGTGGTCTCGGCGATCTGCGCGGCCAGGGGGGCGAGCTGATCGGCCAGTTCCGGGCCGCGGCGCTCGATCGCGCGGCGCACGGCGAACCCGTAAAACAGCCCGTACAGCTCGTAGTGGTCGCGGACCGACGACTCGTCCAGGGCGTTGACGAACACCCCCCGGTGGGGGACGATCGTCATCCATCCCTCGCGCTCCAGCGCGATCAGCGCCTCGCGCACCGGGATGCGGGAGACGCCCAGCGTCTGGGCGATCGCGTCCTGGGGAACCCGCTGCCCCTGACGCAGCACACCATCGAAGATCAACCGCCGCACGTAGAGCCGAACCTGCTCACCGCTGCTCATCCGGGACAGGGTCTGGCTCGGCAGCAGGTCGGGCCCGCTCGCCGCCCGGGCCCCCTGCAGGGCGGGTTCCTGTCTGCGCGGGATCGTTCTCACCTCTGGGTCCGATGGACGGCTTTGCACCGCCGCTGTTTCCTTCAAAACTAGCAGCGCGGCGGCCCGGCACATGCCGGGTGGCGCCGTCTCGGCGGGCGGGGCGCAGGGGCGATCCGATGCTTGTGAACCGGCCGTGTCCGTCCGTCATTCGGGCGGGTCCAGCACCAGCAGCCGGGTCGCGCTCCCTGAGCGATCTTGTGAATCGGTCCGGGCTTCGAGGGGCCTGGCGGGAGTGCGGCCGGGTGCCGTCCTGAAGGCAGCCGGTCTCGAAGGTGACATTGTCCACACCGACCGTCTCCAGCAGCTCGGTCTCGACGAGTCCTCGAAGAAGCAGCCGGTGTTCTGCCGGTAGTGGGCCGAGGGCGGTTCGGGGCAGTTGTCTTGGCCGCGCCACCGGCCCGGTGGGTCTGTCACACGTCGTCGATTCGCAGCGTGCCCCTGGCGAGCCCTCGGTCACGCAAGGCCCGCGGTCTGCTCCATCTCCTGCCGGGTGGCCGCGCCGACCGGGGCGGTGAGCGCGGCCACCGTCATGTCCACCAGGTTGCGCGCCACCAGCGGCAGCGGCAGCGGGCGCCGCCGGCTGTCGGGGGCGTCCTCTGCGAGCGCCCGGTCGGCCAGCACGTGCAGCACCGACTGGGAGGCCACCACCAGCCGCTCGACGGCCAGCCGCCGGGGCATGCCGCGGGACAGGATCTCCACCAGCTCCCGGCCCGCCCGGGTCAGCGAGGGGTCCACCAGGGTGTGCACGTCCTCGATGGCCAGCGCGGGCTGGGCCAGCGCTGAGGTCCAGATCCGGATCGCGGCACGCTGGCTGGGGCCCAGCCCGACGTACTCGGCCGGCGGCAGCACGATCACCTCCACCAGGCCCCGCACGTCCGGCGTGCGGCCGCCGGCGGTGGCCCGGGCGTACAGCTCCTCGTGCCGGGCCCGCAGCCAGGGGCCGTGCCGCCGCAGGATCGCCCGCAGCAGCCCGTCCCGGCCGCCGAAGTGGTAGTGCAGCGCCGCGGTGTTGCGCTGCCCGGCGGCGGTGTTGATCTCGTTCAGCGACACCCCGGTGATGCCGCGCTCGGCCATCAGCCGTTCGGCGGCGTCCAAGATGGCCTCCCTGGTCCCGGCGCCGCGCGTCCGGGACGGTTGGGAAGGTCGGTCAGACACCACTGCCTTCCAGGCGCTTGAGGCGGGGCGGCAGCCACGGCCGCTCGGGGACGTGTTCACCATAGAACTGCCGGGCCCAGTGCCGGAACTCGGTGATCGGGCCGTCGCCCTTGATCAGCAGCGGTTTCTCCACGTAGATCTTGTTCTCCCAGATCGGGACGTCCTCGCTGATCTGCTTGACGAACTCGTCGATCATCCTCGGGGAGAACCTCTCCATGCCGCGGGGGAAGGTGAACACCCAGCGGACGTGCACGTTCTCCTCGTCCACCGGGCTGACCGAGGAGATGAAGGACATCACGCCCTTGAGCCGCAGCGCGCCCAGGCCCAGCCCGTAGGACTTGCGCACGAACTCCAGGGTGTAGACCTTGCCCTCCTTGTTCTTGAACTGCTGCCGCTCGGTGACGATCTTGACGAAGCCGTCGTAGTCCACCTCACCGCCGGGGATGGTCTCCATGCCGTGCACGTATTTGAAGTGCACGTAGTCGGCGTTGTTCTCGGCCATCTCCTGCACGCAGGTGGCGAAGCGGAATTCGTGGAAGACCGGCTCGCTCCAGCCGGGGTCGTCGAACTCCTTCATCTCCGGCATGGGGATGTAGGGGTCGGCGCCGCCCAGGTGGTGCCAGGCGAAGATCAGGCCGAACCGCTCGACCACCGGGTAGGAGCGGACCCGGGCCTTGGGCGAGGGGTCGGCGTCGGTGTAGGGCACCTCCACGCAGCGGCCGGAGACGCCGTCGAAGCGCCAGGCGTGGAAGGGGCATTCCAGCAGCTCTCCCCTGACCTGCCCGCCGTGGGCCAGGTGGGCGCCCAGGTGCGGGCAGTAGGCGTCCACGACGCGGGGCTCGCCGGAGGCGGTGCGGAAGACCGCCAGCTCGCGCCCGAAGTAGCGGGCGGGTTTGACCTGGCCGGTCTTCAGCTCGTCGCTGCGCGCCACGGCGAACCAGCCGTTGGGGATCGGGAAGGGGAAACGCGCCATGGTCGTCCTCCGGGGACGGACTAAAGAAGGTTCTTCAATTGACGGTAACACCGGGGTCCGCCGCGAGCCAGAGGCGCGAGGAGGGCTCCGCCACGGGACAGGATCGCCCCACTCCGTAGACTTGATTATGTATATAAAATGAGAGCCAATTGCGAGAAGCGCCACCACGAGCTGAGGAGAAGATCCACCGTGGACGGGAAGAACCACGAGGGGGTAGCAGGCGAACCCCTTTAACGATCGGCGTATACTTGAGACTTGACAAAGTAAACAACAAGGGGGGCAGATCGGTGTCGGCACAGGCGGCGACGCTCCCCGGTACACCGTTGCCTCCGCCCGACGAGGCGATGGTCCGGCGGAGCAGCGGCGAACAGGTCGCCCTCTACATCCGCAGGCTGATCTTCGAAGGGCGGCTGCGGCAGGGCGACCGGGTTCCCCAGGACGAGATCGCCCGGGCGCTGGGCGTCAGCCGCATCCCGGTGCGCGAAGCGCTGCTGTCGCTGGAACGCGAGGGCTGGGTGACCATCAAGCCGCACCGCGGCGCGTTCATCGGCGCCCTGGACGAGGCCGCGGTCCGCGACCACTACACGCTGTACGGCCTGGTGTTCGGCTTCGCGGCCCGGCGTGCCACCGAGCGCCGCACGCCGGAGATGGTGGCGCACCTGGACGAGCTGTGCCGGGCGCTGCAGCGCGCAGAAGACCCGGCGGCGGTGGCCCGCCTGAGCCGCGACTTCGGCCGGCTCATCCTGCAGACGGCCGGCTCGCCCCGGCTGCGGGCGGTGCTGCGCGCCATGGTCGGCATCGTGCCCGGCAACTTCTTCGCCCTGGTGCCCGGCGCGATCGAGGCCGAACGCGACGGCAGCCGGGCGATCTGGGAGGCGGTGCGCGACGGCGACCCCGACCGGGCCGCCTGGGCGTGCGCCCAGAAACTGCAGCGCCAGGGCGACCTGGTGGCCGAGCTGTTCGCCACCCGCGGCCTGTTCGCCACCCCGGCCTGACGCCCGGCCCGTCCCGTCGATGGCCGGCGTGATGCGGGCAGCAGCGCAGCCTGTGCAGAATTCGCCGGGTCTTCAGCTGGGCGACGGCCCGCTCGGCCGGGCCGCGGCGGCCGGGGCGTGAGCCCACTTGGCCTCCTTGAGCACTTCGGACTTGCCGCGTCTGCAGCCCTTGCCGGCCGGCACCGGCACCCCGGTCCGTGCCAAGGCCCCGGATCCGGGCGGCCTTCAGATCATGGACGCTGCCGGGCAGCGCTCCCGACGCCCTGCCCCGGCTCCGCGCTTCCGCCCCCCGGCCTCACCTGACCGGCGGCTGATCAGCCGCTCAGCCGGGCGATGAGCGCACGGACGTTCCGGGCGGCCTCATGGTCGTGGCCGTGCAGGCGTTCGAGGTCGGCCGCCAGCTCCTGCAGCGCCTGCACCGCCTCGTCGACCCGGCCCGCCCCGTACAGCAGCAGGCCGATCTGGCGGCGCAGTTCCAGGACCCGTTCATCGTCCTTGCCGTAGATGCGCCGCTGGTCGTCCAGAAGCCGGTCGAGCAGCCGCAGGGCCCGGCCGGTGTCACCGGCGAGGGCGTGGCTGTTGGCCTCCTGGAGGCGCAGGTGCAGCACCGTGTCGGCATCGGGAGAGTCACGGCGGGCCAGATCCTGGGCGAGCGCGCGGAAGGCCGCGGCCGCGGCCGGGTAGTCGCCGGCTTTGAACAGGGCGTCGGCGTGTTCCCTGCGCAGGTCGAGCACTTCGGAGTGGTCGGCGCCCAGAGCGCTTTCGGCACGCTGGGAGATGCGGCTGAGCACACGGAGCGCCTCGTCGTAGCGCGACTCGCGGATGAGCCGCTGCGCCTGCCGCCGGGCCTTGGCCACTTCCCCGAGGCTGAAGGAATTCCCGGCCGAGACGGTGGCGGACGAGGCGGCCGGAGGAAGCAGCACCCGGCCCACGACGCCCGCGTACATGCGGGCGGAGCTACGGCCCGGGGCGACGGCTCCCGGCAGCGCCGGCAGTTCGCCGATGTGCGGCAGCAGCAGGTCGTAGACCTCGGCTGCGGAGGCCGGACGGTCCTGTGGCCGCTTGGCCAGCAGGCGGTGGACGAGCTCCTCCAGGTCGGGTGGCACCTCCGCGCGCAGCCGCCGGAGGGAAGCGGGCTCTTCATAAAGGTGGGCGTGCATGAGGGCGGGCTGGGTGGGGCCGTCGAAGGGGTTGCGGCCGCTCAGCATGCGGTAGAGCACGCAGCCCAGCGAGTACAGGTCGCTGAACGGCCCGGCCTGCCCCTGGAACTGCTCGGGCGCCATGTAGGCCAGCGTGCCCAGCATCTGGTTGGAGCCGGTGATCCGGGAACGCTCATCGGCGTCCAGCGCGACGGCCAGCCCGAAGTCCAGCACCTTGACGCCGCCGTGCCGGTCGATCATCAGGTTGCTGGGCTTGAGGTCGCGGTGGACCAGCATCATGCCGTGCGCATGGTCCAAGACGGCGCAGGCCTGCGCGGCGATCGCGGCGGCCCAGCCGACCGGGAGCGGGTCGTGCTCGGCCAGCAGGTCCTCCAGGCCGATCCCGTCGATGAGCTGCATGACCAGGTAGAGGCGCCCGGCGAACGGCCCGTCGGTGACCTCGTCGGCGTCGTACAGGATGGGCACCCCGGGGTGGTCCATGCGCGCGGTGAGGCGGGATTCGCGGACGAACCGGCGGACCAGTTCGGGGTCGGGCCTGCCGTCGGGGAAACTGATGATCTTCACCGCGACCCGGCGCCGCAGCCGGGTGTCGGTGGCGCCCCATACCTCGCCCATCCCGCCCTTGCCGATGTGGACGGGGTCCAGCCGGTAACGGTCTGCGATGGTCGTCACCGCCGCTCATCCTCCCGTCATGGAAATGCCGGCCGTCCCAATTCGATCGCGGGGTCTCAAGGCCTCCCCAGCCGTTCCCGTACTGCGGACATGATCGGTCCGGTTCCGGCGGGAAGGCGGTGGCGGCCGCGGTGAGGAGTGCTCAGTGCTCGTTCACATCCGCTCCAGGATCCCGGCCGAGCGTAGCGCGTCAAAGTGCTCGGCCGCCCGCTGGGGGGCGGGACCGCCGTGGACGAGCAGCCCGGCCTCGATGTTGTCGTGCACTCCCGAGTGGGTGAGGTTGGCGCTGGAGACCAGCAGTTCCCGGCGGTCGGCCAGCGCGATTTTGGCGTGCATCCTGGCGTTCTCGTCGGCCCGCCGGGCGACCGGCCAGTGCCACAGTTCCACGCCCAGCCCGTGGAAGGCCGCCGCCGGCTCCTCTCCCGACAGCGCGCTGCCGGCCCCTTGGAGGGTCTCCACCACGACCCGGACGGTCACCTTCCGGGCGACGGCGGCGGCCAGCGCCTCCCGCAGCGGCTCATAGGGCTTGGCCGAGTAGGTCATCAGCAATAGTTCGCGGGTGGCGCGGCCGACGAGCCGGATGAGCACCTGGGCGGTCGAGCGCACCGGCACCGCATGGCTGGTGGGTCCGCTCCATACCGCTTCGACCCGCAGCGACGCCTCCCGGTGCGCCAGCGCGGCCGCGGCACCGCGCAGGTAGGCCGCGACGGCCTGGGGAGGCAGGGCGCCATCGCCGCGGGCGGCATCGGCGATGGCGGCCGCCTCGCCGGGGAAATCGGGCACGCAGTCTTCGATCCCCCGCAGGCGTCCCTGGTCGAACCGGGCGGCCAGGGCCCGCAGCCGCACCGGCCCCAGCCGCGCCACGTGGTCGGCGACGGCCGTCTCGAAGCGCTCCCAGGCCATGGTCATGGCAGGTCCGGGTAGAGCGCCAGCTCGGGGTCGTCGATGGGGACGATGAAGCGCCGGTCGAGGAACTTGTTGCCGCGCTCGCAGGTGGTCTCCGACACGAACAGGCAGACGTGGCAGGCCGCGCCGTGCAGGAAATCGGCGGGAGCCTGCGGCAGGCGCTCGGCGCACAGAGGGTCGGAGGAGCAGTGCCGGGCGTCGGCCAGCGCCCGCCGGGTGAGGGCGGTGAGCCGGTCGGGTTCGGCCAGGGAGACCAGCCCGCCCAGGGTTCCTTCGGAGTCGGGCACGGCGGTGTAGATGAGGATGCCGGCGCGGTGCGGGTCGTCCTCGGTGCCGGAGTAGATCCGTTCCGACAGGCTGGCGGAGCTGTAGCCACATTCCAGGGAGATGGTGCGGATCAGCAGGTGCGAGAAGGTGTGCAGGGCGATGAAGCGGGCGCCGGGCCAGTGCGCCATCTCGTCGAACTCCGACGGCTTGTTGATGCGGTCGGAGTAACGGTTGCGCCGGTAGCGCACATACGCCTCACGGTGCAGGCGCAGCGCGTGGGAGTCGGCGACCCGTTTCTCCCACTCCTGCAGCAGTTCCTCGGGGAGGCGGAAGAAGATGCCTTCTCCGCGCACCTCGCTGGCCAGCACCCACTCGGGACGGGAGCGGGCCAGCGGGACCAGCCGCACCAGTTCGGGGTCTTCGGGGTCGGGGGCGTCCAGCCGGGTGAAGCCGATCAGCGCCCGTACCTCGCGCAGCCGTTCGGCCTGCACCACATCGGCGTAGATGCCGGTCAGGGCCTCGGGCACGCCGTCGATGTCGCGCCGGAGCGTGAAGTCGTCGTCGGGGTCGGGCAGTCTGCCCGCGGAGAAGACCTCCCATTCGGGGGTGCGCAGATCGGGATATCCGCCGCCTTCCTGCTGCCCGGAGGCGCTTCCCTCCTTCTTGGCGCGGACCTTGGCGACCGTCTCGGCGATCTCTTCATCGCTCCACTGCTTGACCTCCTGGAATTGTTCGAACCCCACCGAACGCGCCCAGGGGTACTGATTGGGCGCCAGGCCTTCAAAGAAGGTCCAGTGCTTTTCGATCTTGTTCTCCAGCGCGCCGGCATCGGGGGTGGGGACGGCCAGCGCCGAATAAGTCTTGGCGAACCACTGGTTGGAGGCGCCGACGACCAGCAGTTTGGGGGTGCGGTCGCAGCCTTGGGGGTCGAAGGTGGCCAGGTGCGGGTGACGGCCCCGGCAGCGCGGCAGGTTCTCCTCGCCGCGGCTGCCCTGGGCGTCGCGGATGTTGCGGGTCTCCCCGCAGTTGATGCACTCGATCTCGACGTTGGCGCCGAGGTTGCCGCCGCGGTCGTCCATGCGCAGCCGCGGGTGGTCGGCCTTGAGGCACTTTCCCCCGCGGTGAACGAAGTGGATGTAGGGGAACTCGTCCAGGTGCCCGTTGGTGCAGGCCAGGACGAAACGCGCGGCCACCGCCAGCGGTTTCTTCTTTTTGCACCTGGCGTGGAAGAACCTGGCCTCGTGCGGTTTGCGGGGGTTGGAGTTTTCGAAGCCGAAGACGCCCGAGTTCAGCGCTCCGAGTTCGTTGCAGGCCGTGCAGCGGAACCAGCTCGGGAACGGCGCCACCGGCACGCCGACTCTGGAGGCGGGACCGTTGGGGTCTTTGTCCAGCCCTTCCAGCCAGGGGGCGGATCGAAGGTGCTGCACGCTCTTGCCCAGGGTGCGCTGCACGGCGGCCAGCAGCCGGGGCTCGTCGATCACCGCCGCGTGCTCGTCCCTCCACTCGTCCAGGCCCTTGACCAGGACGGAGAAGTTCGGCAGGTCGATCAGGGAGCCCACCCCGCCGGTGAACATCAGGTGGCTGGGGCGGACGCTGCCGACGCGGCGGCGGAACGGCGCGGTCTCGGTCATGGTCAGGCCCCCTCTCCGAAGATGCCGGACCGGTCGGCGCCGTCGGCGGCCGCCGTGTCGCCGTCTTCGTCGGCGGGCGGTCCGAACGTCCAGTCGGGCTGGTGGTAGAGCGGCCGGAACAGGGCGTCGCCGCCGGGGAAGAGCAGGTTGATCTCGTTTTCGGTCTCCCGCATGGACACGCCGACGGTCATGGTGTCCCACTTTCCGTTACCGGCGGGCCGCAGCAGGCCCGAGACGATCTGCTTGTTCCAGGTGCCGTCCTGGTAGCCGAGCCGAGCCGTGCCGACGCTCTTGCGCTGTTCCCACTCGTCCAGCACCGTCTTGATCCGCTCCTCCAGGTAGTCACGGCCGCGGGTGTGGGCGACGGTCTCGGCGCGCTCCAGCAGCCGGTCGATGATCCGGCCGACGAGCGGGCCGGACAGGTCGACGTCGCAGGCGTTGTGGTTGCAGGAGTACTCCTCGGCGGCGTGGCGGATGGCGGCGGCCAGCAGCCCGGTGGTCCCCCGGTCCAGGGCCCGGCGGGTGTAGGGGGTGACCGACAGCGCCTCGACCTGCCGGTAGAAGGTGGCGTGGTAGTGCTCGAAGTCCTCATAGTGGGCCAGGTCGCGCGGCCGGGCCCAGTTGTAGAGGGTGAGCACCAGGCCCGGCCGCGCCGCGTCCCGGCCGACCCGGGAGGTGGCCTGGATGTACTCGGCGGTGTTCTTGGGCTGGCCGGTCATCACCATCAGCCCGAACCGGGAGACGTCCACGCCGACCTGGAGCATCGAGGTGGCCAGCACCACGTCCACCGGGTCGAGCTGGGCGTTGTGCCGCTCACCGAACCGCCGGGCGAGGGGGTGCGGCGGTGGGACGTTCTCCCCGGAGCGGGCCTTGCGCTTGGCGGCAGGATGCCGGGCCAGCTCGGCGGGGGCGTCGAAACGGCGCCGGGAGGTGTCCAGTTCGGGGTCGAAGGGACGTTCCAGCCGCTTGAGCACGTCGCTGATGTCGCCGGAGGAGATCCGGGAGGTCAGTTCCTGGATGGTGAGCAGGCCGCTGCTGGTGACGATCCGGTTCGGCAGGCCCCGGAACCTGCCGTTGCGGCGGATCCGGGTGGTGACGTCGTCATCGAGGTAGCGGCGCATCCCCGCCAGCTCCCGGGTGGCGTTGAAGTAGCCGACCACGGTCATGTACGGGTCGGCGGGCTCCCCGTAGGCGTCGAAGAGGGCTTGCCCGGCCAGCAGCAGGATCTCCGCCAGCCGGATCTGGGCGGATTTGAAGCGCACCCCGTGCGCGCAGATGCCCAGGTAACGGCGGCCGGGGGTGGCGGGGGTGACCGGCTCGCGGCGGGAGAAGAAGGTGTCGCCGGCGTCGATGACTTGCGGTGGGAAGACCGCCAGCTCACGGCCGAAGACGCCGCGGACCTGCTGGCGTGCCCGCTTGGTGGTGGCCGTGGAGGCGACGATCTTCGGGCCGGTGGTCCGGCCCTGATACGGCCAGCAGGTCAGCTCGGCCACCGCTCCTTCGAACAGGCCCACCGTGGTGCCGAGCGCTCCGGAGATCAGGTGCAGCTCGTCCTGGATGATCAGGTCCGGCGGGCGGAGCCGGACGACGGGCTGGGCGGCCACGGCGGGCCAGGGACCGTTCGCCCGGTGCTTGCTCGCGCAGCCGGTCTCGGCGTCCAGGTCGTCGTGCCGGAAGCCGTGCCGGGGGCAGCGGGTGCGGGTGCGGCCGAACAGGATGCCGGCATACCCCTTCCAGGGGAGCTGGGCGAGCTTGTCGACGGTGGCGATGACCAGGCTGGGCGCGTACCGGTAGATCTCCTCGTCCACCGTGAGGATGGGCAGGCCCTCGTCGGGGCCGGAGATCCGGCGGGAGAACGGGCAGGCGTCGGCGCCCTCGCCGCGCGGGCAGTACAGCAGGATGCGCCGCCGCTCCTCGTCGATGTACAGGTCGCGTTCGGCCCTCAGCTGTTCGCCGCACCAGGGGCAGGTCAGGGTCTGCAGCACGTTGGCGCGGTGGCCGCGGCCGGAGGCGCGGGCCTCGATGACCTGGTCCTTGGCTTCCTTGAACCAGTTGGGCGACACTCCGGCGCCCACCCACAGCCCGATCCGGAACCGCTCGGCGCCCCAGGTCTGCGGGTCGCGCCGCCGCAGCACCTCGGCGGCGCAGATCAGCGCGGCGGCCCGCTGGAACTGCTGAGCGGTCAGCAACCGCAGGGTGTAACGCATGAGCACCGCCACCCCGGCCCGCCCGTCACGGGCGTCCTCACCGGTGCCGACGACGCCCTGCAGCCGCCGGATGGCCAGGGTGTAGGCGATCAGGCCGAGGTAGGCCTCGGTCTTGCCGCCGCCGGTCGGGAAGAACAGCAGGTCGACCAGGGCGCTGTGGTCGGCGGCCCGTTCGGGGTGGCCCGGGTCGGTCAGCGAGGGCAGGTTGAGCAGGACGAAGGCGAGCTGGAAGGGGCGCCAGCTGGCGGCGGCCGCCCCCTTGGCCTGGATCTGCGCCCTGGCCTCGGCCAGGCTCAGACCGCTCTCCCGCAGCGGCACCAGCGCGGTGTTGCGGCGCTGCAGCGCCATCGCCTCGTTGGCGAAGCGGAACGCCTGCAAGGCTTCGGCGTGGCGAGGGTGGGCGGTGTCGCACAGCAGCCGAACGCCGGCGGCGATGCGGTCGGCGGCCCGCCGGGCATCCTCCACTGCCTTGGCCGCGACGGGACGCAGCCCTTCTGGCAGGCCGCCGATCTCGGCCTCCCGTTCCTCCAGCCAGGCCCGGTAGCCGTCGACCAGCGGCTGCAGCCCGGCCTCAAGCTGCTGGGGGGTGGCCGTGGCCAGGGCGTCCATGGACAGCTCGACGTGTTCCAGGGGGGTGCCGGGGCCGGTCGGCGCGACGGTGGCGGGCACGTCGTAGGCCGGCAGCCAGGTGGTGGTCAGCCGGTGCGCCCGGCGTTCGCCCTCGGCGACCTCGGCGTGAACGGCCACGTTGCGGCCCGCGGCGTAGCGGCGCTCGTTGCGGTACAGCAGCCGCAGGTGCGCCTCTTCGGGGTCGCCGCCGGAGGTCGGCAGGTCATCGGCCGGGTCGTCGACGGGCAGGAAGATCGCCTCGGTCCCGTCCAGGGCGGTCACGGTCAGCTCCGGCTGGAACAGCCAGGCGACGTCTTTGTAGCTGACCGGCTCCTGCTGCTGGTTGACCAAGGCCACCTCCACGACCCGGCGGCCGTCGCGGGGGCGGACGGACACCGACAGCAGCACGCCCGGTGCCTCCTCGTGCTCGGCGGTCAGCGGAATCTTGTAGGAGTCTTCGGCGTCCAGCCGCACCTGCCGCTCGTGCTCAACCGGTTCACGGGCCCACACCCGCACCGTGCGGCCGTCGCCGGCCTCGCGCTCGTGCCGGTGGTAGCGCCCCCAGGACGCCTTCACCGCGACTGCATCGACGTTCCCGGGAACACAGAAGGACAGCCCCATCGACGACGCCCAGATCCGTCCCAGCGCCTGTGGGCTGAGGACGTCGGGCAGCTCCCCTTCAGAGGCGTCCCCGCCCGTCCCGGGATCGGTGTCGGGCAGCTCGTCGGCGTTGTCGACCGCGGAGGTGGCCGAGGGCTTGGGCCCGAGCATGCCGACCAGGTAGCGTTCCCGCGGCCCGAGGATGTGGGGAGGGAGCTCCTCGGTCGGCCCGTCCCAGGGTCCGAGCAGGTCCCGCCGGATCAGCTTCTCCAGCTCCCGGCGCACCTCGAAGGAGGTCGCCTCGGCGAACTCCTGCGGTGCGTCCAGCGGGTTCACCGGCGGCTCCTGCCCGGCGGGAGGTCCGGTCTCGGCAGGCAGGACCACACCGTGCCCCAAGGACATCTGTGTCCCGCGGGGATCTGCGAACAGGCCGTCGGTGTTTTCGGACACGATGCCTCTCCACTCGGCTCCACCGTATTCGTGTACCGGATACACAAGCACATGGCTACGACACTTCGCTACACAATCCGGGCAGTCGGCCGAAGTCATGGCCGGTGCCGCAGACGAGCCCGGCGGCTGCCCGAAGCCGCTGACGCCCGCCATCTGCCCGGCCAGAGCCGCCGAGCGGCCCGGCAGACATGACCTTAAACGGCCAGGAGCGCTAAAAGCCGGTCGTTTGAGTGTGCCCGCGGCCCAGAGATACCGCTTTGTGCTGAGTTTTCGCCGCAGCAATGGCCGCCGGGGGCCGGGCGGCGCACCGCAAGGACCGCCAGCTCATGATCGCTATCCTCGGTCGGGTCCATGCCTTCTCCGAAGACGAGGAAATGAGACGGTACCCCGACCGCATCGAATTCGGCCCCGCCCGAATACAGCGTCTTGCAGCGTTCTTTGTCCTGTGCCTGGTCGTCGTGGGCGGCGTGTCGCTGAAACTGTCCGTCCACCACGAAAATCTTCATTTCGCGCTGGCCCTCATGTTCCCCCCGCTCCTGGGCTTCACCATCGCGCTGGGGGGAGACTGGATGCGGCCGCCGACCGCGCTCACCGCCACCGATATCCGGTTCTGTCCCCGGGATGCGCTCTTCCAGATCATCCCCAGCGGCTCCCTTGGTCGGTGGTCTCTTACATTGAGGCCGGGCGGCGGGGCCGCCAGGCGTTCGTCGTGCTCTGCCTGCGGGACGGAAAGCGGGTTCGGCTGCGGCATCCGTCCGGGAGGGTCGGCGACCGCTGGTTCGAGGAGGCCCTCGCCGTCATGCGGCAGCGCCACATGGAGGCCTGCAACGGCGTGCTGCCGGCGGTGACCGGCGCGCCGATCGCGGAGCGACGGGTGCGGCTGTGGGTGAAGGCGGCGGCGGTCCTGCTGCCGGTCGCCGCTTTGGCGATGCACTTTTGGTGGCTTGACCGGCAGTCCGACCGTCACGACACGCCACCGGAGGTCGCCTCATGCGACTACCTGCCGAGGGACCTGGCCGCCCAGGCGGTCCCCGGAGGCCGCGAGGTCGGCTTCGGCATCGAGAGCCTGGCCTGCCGGTGGGGCACCGAGCGGCCGTGGGAGCAAGGCACCTGGCTGGACATGTTCATCGGCACCTGGTCCGTCCACGAGGCCGAACGCTCCCATGAGGCCAGGAAGAAAGGCCATCCCCCGGGCAGTGTGCTGCACCCCCTGCCCGGGGCGAAGAAGAACGCCTACACCGTGGCCTGGCAGGACAGCTGGGGGTTCACCGCCCAGGGCGGGGCTCACGTCAAGGGCTACCTGGTGACGGTCGACCTGCACACCCGGCATGCGCCCTCGGCCGCCGTGGCCGAGCAGCAGGTCGCCGGCATCCTGCAGGCGATCGTGCGGAAATTGGAGAAGCGGGTATGAAAGCGACTCCCCGTGAACGCGTCTGGCTGACGCAGACCCTCCTGCTGACCGCGTGCCTGTGTCTGCTGTCTCTGCTGGCGCTCCCGGACCTGAGCTCACCCGAAGAAGAGGAGGAGTCGCCGCCCAGGCGCACGCCGCTGGTGGACCTGTGCGCCTGGTTCCCCTACCCCAAGGTCACCCGGCTGGTTCCCGATCCCCGGCCTCCCCGGCTGGAGCACTATTTCCCCGGTGTGCTCCAGTGCCGCTGGCTGAGCCGGAACGGCCGTGCCCGCTTGGAGATCAGCGCCGTCCGCCCCAACAGAGGGGACACTCTCGAAGAAGAGAGTCGTATCGCCCGGGACGCCTATAGCAGCCCGGGAGTGACCGGGAAGGTCTCCCCCGCCGGAATCGGCGAGGAGAGCATGATGGTCGTCGACACCGAGTCCGATACCCCGGCAGTGGGCATCAGCGCCCGCAACGGCCTGGTGAGCATCACGGTCCTCTACAAAGCCCCGCGCGAACCCGAACAGCTCATCGCCGGAGCCAAGGAGGCCGCCGTCGAACTCCTGCGCATCCTCCCCCATAAGGGGTACTAGGCGCCCCTGATCGCGTGGACGGGGGCGCCGTCCAGAGCCGAGCAACCCCCTGCAGCCATGGCCCGAAGGGCCATTCCCGTAGCCCGGCGGAAACCGGGACCGGTGTCCCTGGCCGGTGGGACGCGGGCGAGATGAAGATCGTCACCGAGAAACCGGGGGACGATCATTTGATCACGGGGAGTCGACATGTTCGGCACGGGAACCCGTCTCGTCGTCGCGGGGGCGGTCGCCGCCACGAGCCTGGTGGGGGTCGCCGCGCCCGCCGAGGCCAAGGCCAAACGGTGCGTGCTCGGAACCTGGGTGCTGACGTCGTTCACGGCGGTGTCCAAGGGACCGGGGTACAAGCACACGATGGACGGCCTGGAGGGGACGGTACTTCGGATCAAAAAGAATTCGATCATGTACAACTTCACCGGCTCCAAGCGCGGTGACATCAGCGGAAAGGCGAACGGGCACCCCTACCAGATCTGGCATCTGCTGTCCGGCAAGCTCACCGTCAAGGCGAAGGTGACCGGGTCCACCAAGGGCAAGGTGAACGTGAAGCCCAGGACCGCCACCGGCGGGGCCACCCGCACGGAGATCTACATCGCCTCGGGCCAGAAGATCCGCACCGGCCCCTTCAACATGGTCAAGGAGCACAAGACGGGCACCTGGGAGGCGACCACTCCGTTCTACTCGTCCTACACCTGCAAGGGCAAGCGGCTCCGGATGGACTCCAAGACCGGCGCCAACGGAAGCTCCACCAAGGTCACCAGGATCTTCAAGCGCCTTTGACGGCGCGCTGAAGCCGTAGGCGAACCGCCGCAGGCCGGAAACGTCCCCCGGGCCTGCGGCGGTTCTTCATCGGCCCGGCGCGGCCCTTTGCGCCGGGCCCGCCGCCTTCCTCAGCCGAGCTGTTCGACCACCAGGTCGGCGGCCGTGGCGGCGCCATCAGTGCGGACCCGTCCGGCCAGCGCCGCCGCCCGTTCGGCGGTTTCCGGGGCCAGTGCCGTCTCCAGCGCGGACGCCAGGGAGCGGGCGGTCGGCACCGGGCCGTCATGGGCCGCGCCGATGCCCAGCTCGGCGACGCGGCCCGCCCAGTACGGCTGGTCGGCTCCTTGCGGGACGAGCACCTGGGGCCTGCCGGCGCGGGCGGCCGTGGCCGTGGTGCCCGCGCCGCCGTGGTGGACGACCGCGGCCACCCGGCCGAACAGCGCCTGATGGTTGACCTCGCCGACGACGAAGCAGTCGTCCCGGTCGTCGACCGCCGACAGACCGGCCCAGCCGCGCAGCAGCACCATGCGGCGGCCGTGCGCGCGGACCGCCTCGACGACCGCCCGCGGCAGGTCCGCCGCCGCCTTCATCGGCATGCTGCCGAACCCCACGTACACCGGCGGCTCCCCCGCGTCGAGGAACGCCCGCAGGTCATCGGGAAGCGGGCGGTCGTCCGGGACGAACCAGGCGCCGGTCTGCACCACGTCCACCTCCGCCGACCCCTGCCAGGGGTCCAGCACCGGGTCGCTGGCCAGCCAGTTGCGCCCGCCGAACAGGAAGGAGGTCACATCCTCTGCCGGCGGCAGGCCCAGCGCCGCCCGGGTGGCGTTGATCGCCTCGCCGAACAGCTCGTTCAGGTACCGGTCGTGCAGCTTCCACAGGGTCGGGACGTCGGTGATCCCCGGCGGGTAGGACTGCCCCGGGTAGGCCAGCGGCGCCCGGTGCGGCGAGGGCAACGTGAGCTGCTGGAAGGTCACATGCACCCAGGGAACGCCCAGCTTCTCGGCCACCGAGCGGGCCCCGCCCAGCGCCGCCGGCACGCCGGTCGCCACCAGCGCGTCGCACCCTTCGGCCGCTTCGGGGAGCACCCGGCGCTGGCTCGCGGCGATCTCGGCCGAGACCCGGGCCACCACCTCTCCCGCCGGCGGCCTGGCCGATTCGGTCGGCGGCAGCGCTTTGGACGCCGATGCGCGCGCCGACGGCCCGTACGGCACCAGCGGCACCCCGACCGCCGCCAGCCGCCGCGCGATGTCCTCATCCGGCGGCGCGCACAGCCGCACCTGAACGCCGCGCTCCCGCAGCCGCACGGCGAGCGCCGCCATCGGCTCCACGTCCCCGCGCCCGCCCCACGTCGACAACACCACCCGCATTTTCACGCCCCCGTTTTCATCGGTTCCGGCCACGGCGAGCAATTCTGCAACAGAAACCGGCGCTTGCCGCAAGTCCCCCCGTCTGCTATATATTGAAAATGGCGGGAGTCGTTGAGATTTTTGACGGGACGAACAGCACCCCTCCACCATCGCCCTGAGGCCGAAGCGGCCGCTCCTCCCGGTGGACTCGCCAGGACCGCAGGCTCTCGCTCGGCTGTATGCACCCTCGATGGTCAGCCCCGACTCCCGGTTCCCTCTGCGGCACCACAGCGAGACCGCGCCTGCAAACAAAAGACAAATTCCCGACGCTCCGAAATACCTCCGGTTCATAAGACCTGAATGATGTTTGACAGGCCCAGGAAGCAGCTTCTCGTTTCAGCGATCCCCAAAAGGACGAGCGTTGCCCAGGCCTGTCATCGAGCCGCCACCCGCTTCAAGGCTCGGCCGTGCCATATGTGACCAGCCGCCTCAAGCGAGCCACGGGAGCCCCGCAAGCCGACGCCGGCCGGCACAACCGGCATGCTGAACCGGAAAGAACGCATTCAAGGAGCCCACACGAGCCTGAGCCCTGGAAAAACGTCCCTGCCGGCAGCGGGCTTCGGACTCGTCCTCCTGCTGCTCACCGCATGCGGCGGCGGACGGCCCGCCGACCCGGTGCAACCGGGAGCGGTCGCCATCGGCGACCTGGACATCCACCGCCGCAGCGACATGGAGTTCTTCAGCAGGCTCCGCCGGCCCGGCGCCCTGTACATCCGGCCGCCCGCCGACCTGGCCGCCGGAGTGAAGGCTTCCACGGCCGTCGTCATCGCCGAGGTCACCGGCGTCCGGCCGACCCGAACCCCGGGCGACGGCGACCCCCAGCCGCTGATCGGCGTCGTACTGCGCCCCGTCGAGGTCCTCAAAGGAAGGCTGCGGCCGGAGCCGAAGGAAGCGGTGGCGGAATTCCTCGGCGGCTCCACAGCGGATTCAGCCGACCCCATAGCCGAATTGCGCCGCACCCTCCCGCGGGGTAAAGCCATCTGGTTCCTGCGTTGGAACGGGAAATCCCCACGCGCGGCCAAAACGGGAGCTACCCCTCTCCCGGAGGTCGACAAGCAGTACTACAGCCTCGTGCACATGGAGGGCGGGGTCTTCGTCCAGGGGCCGTCCGGAATCCTCGCCCCGACCGCCCAGCGGAACCACAGCAACCCCACCGGACCGTCCCTGCGAAACAGCAGGGAGAAGTTCCAGAAGCCGAGTGAACTCGCCCACCGGATCCGCACTGCCACCTGACCGTTCAAAGTGCACGCCGGATCCTTTTGCCACGTCCTCCCCATAGGCAGAGACGGGCTCGTCGCGGTCAGGAACGTCGTCCCTCAGGAACCCAAGACCGCATGTAGAAAAAGGTTCACTGAGGTTTTCTCAACGATTGAGTGCCCTGGAGGGCGGCGGCCGCGCAGGGGCCGGAGCAAAGTCCCTGGTGAGGGCACAGGCGGGACGTCGCCGAGCGGGCCGCGGGACTGCCGGCTCACGGCCGGGTGCGGAAGAGGCCCACCGGGACTGGCCGACCGCGCGCACTCCTGGCAGGAGGCGTCGCGATATGAGGCGGGCTTGTATTCGTTGAGAAAACCTCACTGCCAGAATTCCTCCGGAGCCGCGCCGAAGAAGGCCGCACAGGACGGGGAGGTCGAGTGGTCGGGCCCGGGACGCTGCTGGGGGGAAGGTACCGGCTGGAGAAAGGGCTGGGCCGGGGCGGCATGGGCGAAGTGTGGTCGGCCTTCGACCAAGGGCTGGACCGGCAGGTGGCGGTCAAGATCCTGCTGGCGGAGCTGACCGGCGACCCGGCGCTGATCGCCCGGCTGCGGCGGGAGGCCAAGGCGGCGGCCGCGCTGCAGCACCCCGGCATCACCGTCGTGCACGACCTCGGCGAGCACGACGGGCACCCGTATTTCGTGATGGAGCTGCTGGAGGGCACCACCTTCAGCGCGTTGCTGACCGCCCACCCCGAAGGGCTGCCGGTCGCCCGGGCGACGCATTTGATGGCGCAGGTGGCCGACGCCTTGGACCATGCGCACCGCAAAGGGGTGGTGCACCGCGACATCAAACCCGCCAACCTCATGGAACTGGCCGAAGGCGGGGTGAAGATCTGCGACTTCGGCATCTCCCGTTACGCCGACGCCACGACCCAGCTCACGGCCACCGGTGGCTTCCTGGGCACCCCCGCCTACATGGCCCCCGAACAATACGAGGGCAAGGAGGCCGACCCGCACCGACCTGTACGCCTTCGGCTGCACCCTGCACGCCCTGCTGACCGGCGGCCCTCCCTTCTCCGGCTCGTCCATGGCCGACCTGATGCGCCGGCATCTGACCGAGCCCCCGCCGCGCCTGAGCGCGCTGCGCCCGGACGTGCCGGGCGAACTGGACGAGCTGGTGTCACGGCTGCTAGCCAAGGACCCCGGCGACCGTCCCGTCACCGCCGCCCAGGTCCGTGACATCCTGCGCGCTCTGCCCTCCCGCTCGCCGGTGCCCGCTCCGTCAGCCGTGGCCATCGGCCGGGACCGCGACGCCCCGGGCGGCCCGCCCATCGCTCTTCCTCCGCCCGCACCCGCTCCGATCAGTGGTCCAAGCCGCGGCCCTCTGCCCTCCGCCGCTTCTCCGCAGGCGCTTTCGCCGGCCGCTCCCGCCGCCGGCAGGAACGGACCCATGCGGCACGTGCTGGTCTTTCTCCTCGTCCTCGCCGCGACGGTCACCGTCGGGTTCTTCGTCCTCAACGCCGTGCGGCCCAAAGAGGCACGCCCGCCGTCGGCCCGGCGGCAGGCGAGCTGGGAGACGCTGCACGTGCTGACCGGTCACACCGAGCGGGTCGAAGCGGTGGCCTTCAGCCCCGACGGCCGGACGGTGGCCGGCTGCGACAGCGAGAGGCTGCTCATGTGGGACCTGGCCACCCGGCGTCCCACCGGCCCCCTGGCCGGACGCGGCGACACCTGCTGGTCGCTTGCGTTCAGCCCGGACGGCCGGACCCTGGCCACCGGCGGCGGCGATGAGAAGGCGTTCGTGCGCGAAGTGGCCACTGGAGACCTCGTGGCCACGTTGACCGGCCACGACAAGTGGATCGAGACGGTGGCCTTCAGCCCTGATGGCCGGACGGTGGCGACCGGCGGCCATGACGGGACGGCACGGCTGTGGGATATGACCACCGAACGCTCCACCGTGGCCGGAGCCGGCCAGTTGGACGTGGTGGAGTCGGTGGCCTTCAGCCCGGACGGCCGAACCCTGGCCATCGGTGCCCGGGACGCCAACGTGCACCTTGTGGAGGCCGCCTCCGGCCGCCCGGTCACCACACTGACCGGCCACGACGGCTGGGTCATGTCGGTGGCGTTCAGGCCGGGCGGCCGGTCCTTGGCCACCGGCAGCCATGACGGGACGGTGCGGCTATGGACGCTCAAGTGAACCGGGCCGCGACAAGCCCGTCCGCCGGGCGTGAAGCGGGGAACGCCTTAGCCTTGATCGGGCCGGGGTTCGTTCTGGAACCCTCCACCCGAAGGGAGCGGCCGTGGTGGGGCTCGTTCTGTATTTCGGTTTCCTGATCGGGTCGGGCCTCACCCTGATCTTGATCATCTGCGGTGTCGCTGCGGCCATCCGGTATGGACGGCACTCCCGGGCCGAGCTGCTGAGAGCGGGCGCGATTCTTGCTCTCGGGGTGGCCGTCGGCGTGTACACCTGGGGAATGGGGCACGTGCTGCTGGCGGTCATGAACGCCGAGGACGGCGGTACGGGTTCCTCGCCGCTGCTGCCGTGCCGAGGGGAGGCCGCTCCAGAAATGGTGTCGCAGGTCGTCGACTACCGGGTCGGCTGGGTGCCGCTGCGGTTCCAATGCCTGCCGGCCGATGGCGGAAGCTACACCACCTCGGCGGTGCCCTGGTATGTCAACCCGGTGGCGTGGACGTTCGGTGTGGCGGGAGTCGCGGGCCTGGTCGCCCCGGCCGTGTCGGCGCGGCGGTCGTCCCGCCCGGCGGGTAAGGCCGGCACCCGCTCCACAGACTGAGAGCTCCCGCCCATCGTCCTGCCGACAGCGAGGCCGCGGAGTACAGGACAGCCTCGAACCTCCTCTCTTTTGCCGCTCCCGGCGACGAGCAGCCGGGACGATCTGCTCGCGCCAGCCGGAGCCACCGAAGTGAACCTTTTCCAACAGGCCGTTCCCGCAGGTCGAGACGGGGATGTCACGGCCAGGGACAGTGCTGTGATCCGCAACGTCATGGCCCCGGAACCGTCAAGGCCCCGTTCCAGCCTTCCAAGGCCACGTGCTGGAAGCTAACCCTGGAGGCGAAGAGCCGGAGTTCTCCCCAGAGGGGACGGAACAGCGCCAAGGTGGACGTCCATGGCGCATAAATCGTCTGGTGGAAACGCCGGATGCGTCCCCACCTGGCCAGTCCGGCTCTTCGAGAACCTCGACGATAAGTCCGGTGACCGCAAGAGACCAAAGATCCCCACGAGACGAGCAAGCGGCAGCGTGGCGGAGACCCACGGTTGAGAAAGACGCATCACAACGCGGCGTTCAGCGCACTGACGATGCGGTCGAGGTGGTCGGGGGTCGTTCGCCAGTTGCTGAAGGCGGCCCGCAGCGCCGGGGTGCCGTTGAGAACGGTGGGTGTGACGAACAGGTCCCCGCCGGAGGCGACCGTCTTGACGATGTGGTCGATGCGGCCGGGAGCGGGGTCGTCGGCGACGGTGAAGCAGACCACGTTGAGGCGGACGGGGGCCAGCAGCCGCCACCGCGGGTCGGCTGAGAGGCGGTCGCCGAGGGCGCGGGCGGTGGCCATGTTGCGTTCGACGATCTCGCGGTGGCCGTCGCGGCCGTAGGCGGTCAGGGAGAACCAGGCGGCCAGGGCGCGCAGCCGCCGGGAGTTCTCGGGGGTCAGGTGGATCAGGTCTGGGGTCTCGGTGGGCCGGCCGAGGTAGGCGGCGCTGTTGCGGAAGACGCGGATCTGCAGGTCGCGGCGGCGGGTGAACTGCACCGCCGAGTCGTAGGGGACGTTGCCCCACTTGTGCAGGTCCACGCAGACCGAGTCGGCCTCGTCCAGGCCTTCGACCAGGTGCGCGTGCGACGGGGAGAGGGCGGCGAAGGCGCCGAACGCGGCGTCCACGTGGAGCCAGAGGGGGTGGCGTTCGCGCAGGGCGGCGATGGCGCGCAGGTCGTCGAAGTCGCCGGTGTTCACCGTTCCGGCGTTGGCCACGACGATGGCGGGGCGTCCCTGCAGCGCGGCCAGTGCCTCCTCCAGTGCGTCGGGGTCCACGGCCTCACGGCCGGGCAGGGTCGGGACGGTCTGCAGGGCGTTGCGGCCGAGGCCGAGCATGGACAGGGCTTTGCAGACGCTGGAGTGCGGCGTCCCCGACAGCACGGTCACCGGCCCGAGCGCTCCGGCCCCGGCCTCGGAGACCTCGACGCCCGCCTGCTCGCCGAGCCATTCGCGGGCGATGGCGAGCCCGACCAGGTTCGATGCGGTCGCCCCGCTGACGAAGGCCCCGCTGTGCGCCTCGCCCAGCCCGAACAGCTCGCGCAACCAGCCGATGACCTCCCGTTCCAGGTCGGGTGCGGCCGAGTCCAGCCCGCTGACCGGGTTCTGGTCCAGCACGGCGGTCAGCCAGTCCCCCACCAGGGCCGCCGGGGTCGCTCCCCCGGTGACGAACCCCAGGTAGCGGGGGCCGGCGCTGCCGGAGAACCCCGGTTCCCAGTGCTGCCGGAACTCCTCCAACGCCCCGGCGAGCCCTTTGCCCTCCGCGGGCAGCTCTCGCCTCGCCCGCGGCGCGGGCGGGACCGCCACCGGCCTTTCCTCCAGGCCGGACAGCAGGTCGGCGGCGTACCCGCTGGTCTGCGCCAGCAACTGCGGAAGCCGAGCCAGATCGTCGCTGAGCCTGTCGTGCATGTATCGGACGGTAGAGCCGGACGACCGCGCCTGTCGCGGGCCAACCGGCGAAATTGGCCGGGAAAGAGGAATGCCGGCCGGAGCGCGCCGTCACCGCACGGTGGACGGCCCCTCGGGGTACCCGGTGGGGACCGGACCGGTATACCGCCGCCAGGCCCGCCGGCCCACCCCGAACAGGCGAAAGCGGCCGAGCAAGAAGCACGGCGCGCGGGCGAAGAGCACGCAACCGCCGCACGGTGGACGGGTCGTCCGGGTGTTCTGCAATGAACGGCCGGGCCGGTGGGGCGTTCGGCGGTTCCACCGGCCCGGCCTGGGCGCTCGGCTCATGGGCTCCCGTCCCGGTGCGGAGCGAGGTCGTCGTTCGCCTCGTTCACCCACTGGTCGCGCACCGGGGCTGCGCCTTCTCAGCCTCCGTAGCGTTCGGTGCCGACCTTCTCGGGCGGCATGTAGTAGTGCGGTTCCTCCGGGTAGTTGCCCCCTGCGGGGGACGTCCCCATGAACTGCACGAACACGCGGCTGCCGTCCTCGCACTCGATGCGGAGGCCGACCGGCTTGTCCTTCAGGCCCGCCTCCTCGAAGGTCAGCACCTCGCGGATGCGCGCCTTCTGGGGAACCCCGTCCTGGTCGCCCTTGGCGTACTCGGTGAGCAGGTGCTTGAGCAGTCCCTCGATGTATCGAGGCTTCATGCTGGCTGGCTGAACCTCTCTTGAACCCGAATGCCGATATCAGTGAGCACCGGTCAGTATCGCCCACCGGCGGGACGGGCGCCGTGCTCTCGCACCGGCCGGGCCGTATCGCTCCGGGCAGGGGCCGTTTGAGCCGGGCCGGCCGAGCCCGTGAGGCGGAAACGTCCAGGTAAAAAGGCAAGTTCGCCCTCATGTGGCCATATTCGTCCGGATGCTGTTCCGCAGGCCCGGTGAATCGTACTCTGCGAGGTGATCCAGCTCTCAGTGGCCGCGGCGCTCCCCGCGAAGCCGGCGGCACCGGAGGGACTCATGCCGTCGGAACACCCGTCACCGATCCGAGGGGAGACGTGCCGCCGATGGTCTCGCTGATCTTCATGTCGACCGGGCTGTGGGCCACGGCGGCGGTGTTCCAGGGCTTCCAGCTGAGCGGCTCGGGCCTCCAGCAGGTGACGGCACTGCTGATCATCAGCGTAGTGGTGGTCCCGGCGGTCTGGTTGGCGTCGCAGTTGGTCCTCCCGGTCCTCGACATCGTCATGGAGGTGGCCCTCGAGTACGAGCCTCCCTACCGGCCTGGGGACAAAGCCGCGAAGCGGGGTCTCGCCGGCATCTGGAAGGAGATTCCCCTCGGCGCCATCGCCTGGATGGGGTTCCTCGCCGTCTCGGCCTTCATCGTCCTGGGTGCGGTGTCCCTGGTGGTGGGATCGACGGCGGTGTACCTGGCGGTACGACTGTGCGGGGCGTTCGACCTGCCGGTGCAGCTTGCCGGCCTATGGTCGGCCCTCGGCACCTACTGGCTGGCGTCCGTCCTCGGCTCGGCGTTCGAGGGCGTGCTGAAGATCCTCCTGGGAGGGGCGGCGGCGCTCCTGGGCATGCTCAAGGCGGCCGAAGTGGCCCTGGTGGTGGGCGGGCTGTTGCTCGCCGAGCGGCTCTTTGCAGGCGTGCGGCTAGAGTCCGGTCCCCACGTGCCCCAGTGGATGGCGCTGACCGTGGTGGCCGTGTTGTTCTCCGCGTTGGCCTTCCAGATCGATCTCCCCGGCCTCAGGACGCTCTCCCTGGTCGTCTGCGGCGCGCTGGGGTTGTGGCTGCTGTCGTGGCTGAGCACCTGGATGGAGTTCACCCTGCACATCAGCGGCTTTTGGACCTTCGTGGGAACCGCCTGCCTGCTGATGCTGCTGACCGGCCCGATCCGGCTGATCAAGCGCTCGACACGACAGCCGGAGCCGCGGCTGCCGATGGACGACGACCCGTTCTGGCACCTCTCGTTCACGCACTTCTACCCCTGACAGCGGACACGGCCCGCGTGAAACCCCGGCGCGGCGTCCGGAGCGCCGGCGGGGCCGCGCCGCAGGTCATCGCCGGACGACGGGAGGGCGGTTCTTGAAGATCGACCAGGCCAGCTCATACAGGTCCGCCGGGACCACGAGGTCGTAGTGGGCATAGACCTGGTCGCGCTTTTTGACCCGGTGCCCGGAGCGCCGCCCTTCCACCGCACCGGCATGCAGCCCGGTCAGATCGATATAGCCGTCCCGCAGCGCAGACGGGCAATACAACCGGTCTGCAACCTCCAGGTCCGCGACCACCCGCATAAGGGGCACAGATTCCGCTCCCCCGGCGGTGTAAGGGGAGAGCCACTCCCGCAGCGCCACCGCATCGGCGGCCCCCAGCAGGTGCCGGATCCGCATCCGGTACCGGTCGTCTTCCCGCACGGCGGTGCGGAAAGGGTGCAGGCCGACCACCGCGTGCCAGCCGTCCGCGCCCAGCAGCCGGTACTCCCGCAGATGCAGCAGCCAGTAGGCGAACCCTGCCGGCCCGGCGCGGAAGTACTCCCGCCTCGAATACCGCGACCACGCCGCCTCGAAACGGTCCCTCCAGCGCTCGGCCACCTCCGATGCGGCCAGGCACGCGAAACGGCAGGAACCGCCGAGCTCCGCCTGCACCAGGTCGGCGTCCGCCCCGCCGCCATCGAGGAAGTAGAACGGCAGGTTGCCGTCCTGCCCGTGCAGGCCCAGCACCTTCCGCCCGCAAAAGCAGCACTCACCGCTCCACCTCAGCAGGCACGTCACAAGGGACCTCCCTTCGCCCCGCCGCCGGTGAAGACGCCGCTTTGGGCCACTGGCTTTCCGGCCGCGAAAGGACGCGCAAGGGCCCGAGCCGCTGATGGCCGCCTTCCCGATAGGGATCGGTGTACGGAACGGCCGCCGAACCTACATACACATACCCGAAATAGGTCCCGCGGTGAAGGCCGTTTCCGAAGACGGGGAAGCCTTTGAGGCCCAGCCCCTGGGCTGACCGGACAGCAGGGCGAGCCTACCGCGTGGCCCCGGTGGCACGGGGTCCACCGCGTTGGGCGGAGCCGCCGTCACCGACTGGCCGGATCCCTGCGGCCTGCCGTCCGTCGCCGAGCTGAAGGCGGTCCTGCCCGGTTCCCACACGCGCCACAGCGTGCCGAGCCCGGTGGCCGACACACCGATGCCCATCGCCGTCGGCTGCGGCATCTACACGGGGGGAGCGGTCTCCGATCGTGACGGTGTCGGTCAACCGGGTGGCCCGTTCGGTCCCCGAAGCCTGCGAACTCTTCTCCGCCGCCCTCCCCTGCCACCGCGGAATCCCTAACCGCGGATTCCCCGTCCCAGGCATCGCGGACGAGGCGATCCGGTACGGCGGCTGCCTCTTCCGACACCGGCGCCCCCGACGCCGAGTGTTTTCTGCTGCGATGCGGACGGGTGATCGCGGCGGTGGGGGTTCTCAGCGGTCCCGGTCGCCGATCGACTGGCACGGGCCGTGGCCGCCCGGCTGCGGCGAAGCGGGCAGAAGGGATGACGGTCCATGGCCTACCGCAGGGTCCACGACCCGGTCGACCGCAGCCGCCTGAACCGAGGGAGTCCGCCCGGTGGCGGGCGTTCCTCCGCCGCCCGGTGGTCTGGATCGGTTCCCTGGCCCTGACGCTCACGCTGACCGTGCTGAATGCCATCGGCGGCACGGCCGGCGACAGCATCGGCAAGTGGATCGGCAAGCTCCCGGGCGAAAACGAACAGCCGCTGCGAGTTGGCATCTACGTCGAGGGGTGCGTCCCCGAGGCGTACGCCCTCCCTGGGGCGCTCCTCAGCGGCCTGGACCGAGCCGCTCTGCGCAAAAGGCCTATGACGACCAAGGTCTACGGGGAGCCGGCGGCCGGTATGGGGGCACCCCCGTGCGAGCTCTGCAGGCGTCGATGGTGCTGACCGGGCAGCATCCCGGCAAGGTCCCCGTGATGGGCATCCGGCCCCGGATCAAGGTCCTGCACCGGCAACCTCAGCGGCACATACATCCCCGTCGTCAAGCAGGGCTGGCAGAAAACCATCGCTTGGAGGCCGACATGGGCCGGCCCAACCCCTGCTTCGTCCAGGCAGGCTCACGCAAGCAGGCGTTTTCCGAGGGCGACATCGATCTCGAACCGAACGAGCGGCAAACGCTCTTGCCAGCCTTCCGTGCCCGCCGCAGACACTGCACGTGGAGCCTGGCCATCACGTACCTCGACGATTCCGGCCGGCGCACGGTGAGGGTGAACGGCCCGGGCGACCGCCCGTTCGCCCTCTCCGGGAAGGCCCGGTGCCACCGCATCAAATACGCGGCGCAAACCGGCTTCCCAGCCCGGCGATCCCCAGCGGGTGAGGGGAAGCTCAGACACCGGGGAGTCAGTTCCGGGCGGGCCGACGGGGTGGTGAGGTGGGCAAGCGGCATGGTCAGGTGGCCGTGGTCCCGGTTCTTGGAATCACGGGTTCCAGCGTCCTCGGCGAAGCGAGTGGCCTCAACGGAGTCACCGCCGTTGGAGGGGGTGTAGGAGGGCTTGCGCCGCTGAGGGGGTAGGGGTGGTCTTCTTCTGGGGCTGCCGGGCGGTAGGGGAAGGCGGGAGGTAGAGGGAGGTCGGGTCTGGGAGGAGGGGGAGGGTGTCGGCCGTCCTCGGGCGGTCATGAGGGCGGCCTGGCGGATGGTCGAGAGGTCAGACGGCCGGAGAGAGTTGCTTGAGTCGGGACAGCAAGGTGGCGAACTCGGGGAACGGGATGGTCAGGTGGCCGTGCTCCCGGTTCTTGGAGTCACGGATGCCGATGCCCTCGGCGAGACGAGCGAGCTCGACGCAGTCGCCGCCGTCACCACCGCTGTAGCTGCTCTTACGCCACTGGACATCCATAGCTGCTCCTTGCGGGTCGAGAGCGGATAGCCGGGGATCAGAGACGGCCCCCGGCCAGCGCCTTATCGGACGAGTCGGAATCCAGGCCGCCGGGCGTTGGGCCGGTAGGCCCTCGTAGAGGCCCCGGCGGATGGTTGAAGGTCAGGACGGCTGACGCTTGAGCTGAGCCAAAAGGGCGGCGAACTGGGCAAGCGGCATGGTCAGGTGACCGCACCCCCGGTTCTTGGAATCACGGATCCCAACGCCCTCGGCGAGACGGGCGAGCTCAACGCAGTTGCCGCCGTTGGAGGCGGTGTAGCTGCTCTTACGCCACTGGACGCCCATGGCTGCTCCTTGCGGGTCGAGAGCGGATAGCCGGGGATCAAGGGCGGCCCCCGGCCAGCGCCTTATCGGACGAGTCGGAATCCAGGCCGCCGGGTGCTTGTATCGGACGCCCTGGTAGAGGTCCAGCCGAATGACCGGAGGTCAGGACGGCTGACACTTGAGCTGAGCCAAGAGAGCAGCGAACTGGGCAAGCGGCATGGTCAGGTGACCGCACCCCCGGTTCTTGGAATCACGAATCCCAACGCCCTCGGCGAGACGGGCGACCTCAACACAATTGCCACCGTTGTCGCCGCTGTAGCTGCTCTTACGCCACTGGACGCCCATGGCTGCTCCTTGCGGGTCGAGAGCGGATAGCCGGGGATCAAGGGCGACCCCCGGCCAGCGCCTTATCAGACGAGTCGGAGTCCAGGCCGCCGGGTGCTTTCTCGGACGCCCTGGTGGAAGTCCAGCCGGATGGTCGGAGGTCAGGACGGCTGACGCTTGAGCTGGTCCAAGAGGGTGGTGAACTGGGCAAGCGGCATGGTCAGGTGACCGCACCCCCGGTTCTTGGAATCACGGATCCCAACGCCCTTGGCGAGGCGGGCGACCTCGATGCAGTCGCCACCGTTGTCACCGCTGTAGCTGCTCTTACGCCAAGCGGGGATGTTCACGCCCATCGCTGCTCCAAAACTCTTCGTATGCACTCAGCAGACATGTTAACCGGCAGGGCAGCCGCCCTGATCTCGTTGAACTTCCTCTTGAGGACATGGATGTCCCCCAGCTCGCTCAATGTGATCCCACGGCTTGGGGTTTCGACGTAAGCGACCTCGTTCAGATCTTCGAAGGTCGCCACTACGAAGGAACCTGACGCTCCCCCATGTGGAACAGGGTCAGGGACGATCTGTACCGTCACTCCCGATGACATCGAGTCGAGCAGCCGTTCGAGCTGCTCTCGCATAACTTCCTTGCTTCCCACCTCATGGTGCAGAACTCCCTCATATAGGAGGACGGTCAACCGGGGTGGTGGCGGCGACTTCCGTTCCAGGATCTTTTGACGGTTCAGACGTGCATGGACAGCGTCCTCATCCCCCAGTAGCGCTTCAGCGTACCCTGCCGTCTGGAGGAGCCCTTGGACCACCATGCATTGATAGGAGTCCAAAGCGACTGCCTCCGCCTCGATGCTGGGCCAGTCGAACCAGGTGGGGAAGGCCGAGTCCAGCACCAGGTCGTCCCAGAGCGCTAGGAGCCTGCCGCCTGCCTTGAGCTCCCGGTCCATGGTCTCGGCGAACTCGCGGGTACAGCGGGTGCGCCCGCTCTCGACCTGGCCGACGTACTGGCTGGTCACGCCCCGGCCGTTGTTGGCGCGGCGGCCCAGGCTCTCTTGGGTCAGCCCGGCCTCCTCCCGGTAGCGGCGAAGTTGGCGACCGAACGCCAAGAGCATCGGAGAAACAGTGCTTCGCCTGCGCCGAGGAGCCATGTCCCATCCTCCCAAGCAGATGAAACCAACCGGGACGCTAATGAAACCCAGCAAGGGCAGCAGAAGGCGACCACGATCAGTTTCCAGCCTTTGCCCAACGCTTTGTGACGAAGCGTACTCGATCGGTGGCTGAATATCCATAAAACTGGGAAGTCACGCCCCTGAAAAGGGAATCTTCATGATCGATGAACGCTCACGTCCGCGCGCCGGGAAAGCCCGCACACCAGAATCCCCGGACGCCCTGACCATCTCCCTGATGGGATCACCGGCCTCCGCCGGCCTGGCACGCACCTTCGCCCAGCAACAACTCTACAAATGGGGCTATCTACACATTCTGGACGACGCGCTTTTGATCACCAGCGAACTGGTCGCCAACGCCTCCGAGGCCACCCCGGGCAAGGAACTGCGCTACCGCATCGAACGCAACGCCAAGGGCGTCCTCATCTCCGTCTGGGACTCCAGCCCCCGCGTCCCCACCCCCAAACCCCTCACCGAACTCACCCTCGAAGCCCTCGACCACTGCGAGAACACCTTCGACTCCGGCGGCGGCTGGGGCCTCCCCATCGTCCAAGCCCTCTCCGCCGCCTGCGGCTACACCCTCCACCCCACCGGCGGCAAATGGGTCTGGGCCCGCCTCACCCCCTGATCAGCCGCGTTCAATCAGCCGGGGAAAAGTCAAAAGAGCCCGTCCTGCTCAGCAGCCGACCCTTTTCCCCGGCCCTTCTTCTTGTCATGCAGCCCAGCCGCGACCTCGGCGGCATACCGCTCGTGGTTAAGCTCCAGCAGCCGATCCACGAGCTCCTGCCTCACACCAGGACCAACGGTGTAGCGGATCTCCCGCCTAGTCTCATGATGCCCGTGGTCAAGTTGCGAAATCAGATCATCCCACCCGTACGCCCGGCAGACCGCTTCATCGATCACCCTGTGGATCTCACGCAGCTCCACAATGTCCGCATCGCGGCACTTGGGATCATTCACGAGGTTGTACGTCTTGGTCAACCCAGCCTGGCGAGACAGCATCACGTCCCGCCGGAATATGTCGAGCCGATCCCCCAGCTCTTTCATCTCCTGAGTTAGCTCAGGTAGTGGCAGAGTCTCAAACACATCGGAAGGTGTATAACGCAGGTCAGCCTTCATTGACGATGCCTGCGAGACCGCCCACCAGTAGTGAGGAGCACTACTGAGTAGTGTCAACATCGCCGTGTCATCTGTCGCAAAAACCCCGAGCGCGTTTGAGAAGACTTGCCCGGTCGGCACCATCACCGGCATGACAGTTTTGCTGACCACCGTAATCACAATGACCCGCTTCAACCCCCCAATCGCCTTAGTCATAGCGGGCCGCTTTTCGGCGTATTGCCACCAGAAGTCGCGATAAATCTTGCGATTATTTTGATCACGCTCCGGCTTAACAAGCCGGAGAACCTGCTCATAACACCTGGGATAGGTCTTAGCTCTCTCCTCAGACCAGTCGCGAAAGTTGATGATCCATCGAGAGGCAGACAAATCAAATCTGTTGTTGAGGTCCTGGCCGTTCAGATAAGGAAAGAGAACATCCGAGTTCCGCGGGTCCTCATCGATGAGCTTTTGAGCCTCTTCGGGATCCATGGTGAATCCCATGCCGAGGACGATGGCTCCCTGGAAAGAGATTCCGGCGTTGGCCGCTAGGCGATAGGCGGGACCGGTCACCCGGGATTGGGGATCAAGGGACGCCATGATCCCATGTACTTTGACACCGTCGGCAATCCGTTCAGTGTTCTCCCCCAAAGGCTTCCGGCTGGTCCAAACAGCGCTGTACTCCAACACGGCCCCTTTGGAAGGCCAGGGCCGCGACTTCACCGCCCGCCGGATCGTCACGCCACTGCTCACGAGCTGCTCAAGGCCGACCTCGCGGGTGTCCCCCTGAGCGAGGGTGTTGGTGGCGATGAGACCGGTCTGACCGTTGCCGTTCAGCAGAGCGTGAACACGGAGCACGAAGTAGGCGACCAGGTCGGCGCTCCCCCGCGCCCCTCCCGCGATCGCATTGACCAGAAATTCACGGTAGGCACCTCCCAGGGCGCCCGTGAGCTTCTGGCCGCCCAGAAAGGGCGGGTTCCCGATGATGGCGTCGAACCCGGAACCGTTGGGCCGCTCAGAGTCGAAGACCTCCGGAAAGACCAGAGGCCAGTGGATGGGTGTGCGCGGGAAGGCGCCGTCCGGCCGGTCGGTGTCGAGCCAGCGCTGAAGCTGGTCGCGAACCTTGTGTTCCTCCTCCTCGGAGCCGGACAACGTCTTCCGCGCCATTTCGACGGCCCGGCCGGACCCGAAGTCGAGGCCGTTTTGCCCCCTGCTCGCGTGGGCCAGGGCCGCGCCGACGGTGAGGTCGGCGAGCAGGCGGGCATGGGCGGTCTTCAGTTCGGCGTCGTGCAGCATGGCCCGCTTGAGCGCGAGCCTCTCCAGGTCGGTGCCGTCGATCTCCACCAGCGCCCGGCGCTGGTCGGTCACCTCCTGGACGAGCCCCCGAACCCCGCTCGTCAGGTCGAACAGCGCGCCCTCGCCCTCGTGCAGCTTCCTCCCCCGCCGGGCGTCCAGGTGCATCACCTCAAGCTGCTCCAGCGAGGTGATGCCGAGCAGGGAGTCCCCCACCACGAGCCGGTCGTCCAGGAAGGTGAAGGGCCGCTCGGGGTCCTTGGAGATCAGCCACAGGGAGAGCTTGGCCATCTCCACGGCCATCTCGTTGATGTCCGCCCCGTACAGGCAGTGTTCGATGATCTGCCGGCGGGCCTCGATCACCACCGGGTCGGCCTCGGCGTCGCTGGCCTGCTCCTGCGGGCGGCCCTGGTAGCCGCGGGCCCGTTCGTCCCCCTCGCGGACCCAGGCGTCCACCAGGTGGTCGGCCAGGTAGCGGCAGGCCGCGACCAGGAACGCCCCCGAGCCCATCGCGATGTCGGCGATCTTCAAATCGAGGATCTCCCTGGAGGACTTGGGCCGCCACTTGGCGCGGTCGGCGGTCTGGAGGGGGCCGGGTGAGTACACCAGGGGTTCCAGGGCGTTCTCGACGACCTCTTCGGCCAGGTAGCGGGGTGTGTAGTGGGTGCCGGTGTTCTTGCGCAACGCCGACTCGGTGACATACAGCCCGTCGGTGGGGATGACGACCGGCAGGTCCCGCAGGTCGGTGCGGATGATCCGGTAGAACGGCAGCAGCCGCTGCATGAGCTGCACGCCCTCGGCGTCGCCGCCGGTGACCGCCAGCAGCTTGTTCTCGGCCTCCTTGCGTTCGGCCTCATCGAGGGGGGCGAGCTTCTTCTCCAGGGCCCGGGCGGTGCCGATGCCGGAGTCCTTGTACTCGGCGGCCAGGCGGGCGGCCAGGGCGGGCATGTCCCCGGCCTCGGCGGCCAGGCGCTCCAGGGTGCGCAGCGGCACCTCTTCTTCGAAGCCGGCCCTGCCGATCAGGCCGACGATCGGTTCGGTGGCGTAAAAGCCCTCATACGACAGCAGGCCCTCGTAGACGTAGCCGATCTGCTCCACATCCAGGGAGCGGAAGGACAGCTTGCGGCGTTCGCGGGTCTTGCCGGAGCCGATCTGGACGTACTGCACGGCGCGGAGCATGTGCAGCACGGTGCGGTCGTCGATGGTCAGCGGCAGCCAGGAGTAGGTGTCGGGGTCGAACAGGGACCCGTCGTGGGCGTGCAACGGCATGTCGGGGTGGTCCACGCCGTGGTAGACGGCGTGGAAGACCGCCAGCAGCCGGTGCCAGGCATCCCAAGTGTTCTCCAGCTCGTTCTCGCTGCCCTCGCGGGCACGCTGCTCCAGCTCGGCGCACAGCTGCCCCACCGAGTAGGAGGTGCGGTACAGCTCCCGGTCGGCGGGCAGCAGGCCGCGTTCCTCGGCGAACAGCAGGAACACCACGCGCATCATCACCGCGACGGCGCCGCGGTAGACCTCGTGGGCGGGCACGTCCCCGATGCCGGGGCCGCCGCGGGCCAGGTCGGCGGAGTGGGCGCGGCCGATCGCGGCGACCAGCAGTTCCACGGCGCGGCGGACCTGCACGCCGAGGGCCTCGGTGATGTCCTCCTGGTTGTCGAGGCTGGCCTCCAGCAGGGCGGGCAGGGTCTCCTCGTCGGGGACGGCGAAGAAGCGGCGGCGGTGCAGCAGGGAGACGAAGGCGCGGAGGGCGTCCCGTTCGGCGGCCTCGTGCCAGTTGACCGCGTCGAAGACGGCGGTGGCGGTGGCCTTGCCGCGCGGCGCCCAGATCAGCGCCCACCAGCGTCCGTCGGTGGCCAGGCCGAGCGGCACGTCGTGGTGGCGGCACAGGTGGGCCAGCCGGTCGACGGGGGTGGCGGCCCAGGTCGAGCCCTTGATGCGGGCGGTGGGGTTGCCGTCGCTGATCAGGCCGAGGAGGCGGATGTTCTTGGGCTGGTCGGGGGTGGTGCCGGGGTCGGCCAGGGCGAAGGTGGGGGTGATGCGGGTCTCGTGCTCGGGGACGTCCACGGCCAGGGCGTCCAGGCCGGTGAAGTGCACCGCCTCGTCCCAGCCGAGCAGGTCGGTGAGGACGTAGTCGATCCAGGGGCGACTGGGCAGGGCGGTGTGCTCGCGGCGGAGCCGTTCGCGGGTGGGCCGGTCGAGGGCGTCCAGGGTGGGCCAGGCGCGGCGCAGCACCGGGACGCTCAGGAACGGGCCGGAGATCTCGATCAGGCTCAGCCAGCGGTTGTGGTCGAAGTCTTCGGGACGGCGGGCCACGGTCAGTTCGCCTCTCGCTTCGGTACGACGAAGATGACGGCTACGGGGAAGGAGTGGGGGCGGGGGTCGGCGTAGCGGGCCTGGATCTGGCGGAGTTCCTGGTCTTTTTCCGCCGCGAGCCGCTGCAGGCGTTCCTCCCAGGACTTGCGGTCCATCTGGTATTGGCGGAGCTCCTCCTTGCTGCGCGCCCTGACCTCGATCTCAGAGAACAAGGCCTCGCTCTCGTCGCCTTTGGCGAGTTTGCGGCGCAGGGTCTCGGCGAACTGGTCGATGTTGGCGACGATGCGGCGGGACTCGGCGTCGCGGCGCTGGAGGAGGCGGCGTTCCAGCGACTCGCGGCGGGTCTCGGCGCGCCAGCGGATGGCGGCCTCCAGGCCGGGGCGCAGCGCCTCGAAGCGTTCGGCCAGGCGGGCCTGGATGCGGGGGGTGGCGGGGGTGCCGTGGGTGAGGGCGCGGTCCAGCAGGTCGCCGAGGCGCTGGACGCTCTCCCAGCGGCGGAACCGGCCGCCCTCGGGGGCCCAGCCGCCGGCGTGCAGGACCTCTTCGTGCAGCCGGACGCCGTCGGCGCCGACCAGGACGAAACGGGAGTAGGCGGCCAGCAGGGTGGTCTCCAGCTCCGGGTCGTCGCTGACCACGGCGGTGACCCGGGCCAAGTCGAGCTGGTCGTTGGAGACCGCGGCGCGCAGCAGGCGGGTGGACATGGCCACCAGCGGGTGGCCCAGGTGGGCCAGCACCACGTCGTCGCGGCGGCGGGCGACCTCCTGGTCGAAGGTGACCGGCAGGCGGCGGGGCTCGCCGCCGCCGGTGGGGAGTTTCTCCAGCAGGCCGGCGGTGGCGCGTTCCCAGGAGCCGGTCAGGACGGGCACCTCATACACCGGGTCGGGATCGACGGCCTTGGTGAGGGGGCGCTGACGGGCCAGTTCCAGGGCGGTATCGACGACTCGTTTGATGCCCTCTGGGGTGATGTGCAGGGTTTTGACGGTTTCTTCGACGGTTTCGCGCAGGCGGCGGACCTGACCGCTGACGTCGCCTTCGGTGGGGACCTTCTCGCGGGCGGCGGCGCGGGCGGTCTCGGCGTCCACGTCCACCTGCTCGCCGAGCAGGCGGCGCTGCACCGCGTCGGCGAGGACGGCGTTGACCTGGCCGAGGTCCTCTTCCATCTGGGCGACCTTCTTGGCGACGCGGGAGAGGAACTCCAGGTCGGCCTCGTAGGAGTCCACGGCCTTGTCCCAGCCGGTGCCGACGAAGTGGCGGATCTCGGGGGTGTGCTTTTGGCCGTAGCGGTCGATGCGGCCGATGCGCTGTTCCAGCTTGTTGGGGTTGAAGGGGATGTCGTAGTTGACCAGGCGGTGGCAGTGGTTCTGCAGGTCGATGCCTTCGCTGGCGGCGTCGGTGGCCAGCAGGATGCGGACCGGGTGCTCGGCGGGGGATTTCTGGAAGGCGAGGCGGAGTTTCTCGCGGTCCTGGGCGGTCATGGTGCCGTCCAGCTCGGCGAGGCGTTCGCCGCCCAGGCCGTGGTCGCGCAGCAGGCCGTGCAGCCAGTCCTTGGTGTCGCGGTACTCGGTGAAGACGATGACGCGTTCGTTGGTCCAGTCCTTGCCGGGGCGGCAGACGGAGATCAGGTAGTTGATGAGCTCTTTGGCCTTGGCGTCGGGGCGGGCCTCGTGGGCGGCGGCCCACTTGTGCATTTTCTCCAGCAGGGCCAGTTCTTCGTCCTGGGTGCCCTCTTCGGAGTGGATGAGGGGGGTGGTACGGGCCAGGGCGTCGGCCTCGGCCTCCTCCAGCGCCTCGTCGTCGAGGGTGGCGGTCTCCTCGAAGAAGTCCAGCAGCCAGTCGTCTTCGGGGGGCAGGGACGGGGCGGACTTGTTTTTGAGGGTCTGCATGTAGACATCGACGGTGCGGGCGAAGGCGGCGGGGCTGGAGAACAGCCGTTTCTTCAGCAGCAGCGTCACCAGGTCGGCGGCGCGGCGGCCGCGGGTCTGGTTGAGCCGGCGGCGGCGAAGCTGGGCGAAGCGCTGCAGCAGGGCGTGGATCTCCCGCTCGTCCTCGGGGTAGCGGACGGGGATCGCCTCGGCCTTGCGGGCCTTGAAGCGGGGGGTGCCGTCGGCGTTGACCACCTGGTGTTTGAGGCGGCGCACCACCGTTTCGCGGACGGCCGCCTGGTCGGGTTCGACGCCGCGGGCGAAGCGCTGGTCGTCCAGGATCTCCAGCAGCGCGGTGAAGCTGGCCTGGTAGCCGTTGTGGGGGGTGGCCGACAGGAACAGGCGGTGGGTGAAGTGCGGGGCCAGGCGGCGGATCAGCTTGGTCTGCTGGGAATCGACCGCATAGACCTGCTTGGGGGCGGCCGGGGCCACGTGGTGGGCCTCGTCCAGGATCAGCAGGTCGAAGGTGCGCGGGTAGGTGGGGCCGTCGGGTGGGAGGACCTCCTCCAGCAGACGCTGGGCCTTGGGGCCGCGCAGCCACGGCAGGGAGACGATGGACAGGGGGTAGACCTCGAACGGGTTGGCGGCGCTGCCGTGGGTGCGGCGGACCTCGGCGCAGCGGGCCGAGTCGATGACGGTGAACTCCAGGCCGAACTTCTCGGCCATCTCATCGCGCCACTTGACGGTCAGCCCCGCCGGGCAGACGATCATGATCTTGCGGGCGCGCTGGCGGAGCAGGAGCTCCTGGGCGACCAGGCCGGCCTCGATGGTCTTGCCCAAGCCCACGTCGTCGGCGAGCAGGAGGTTGACGCGTGGGGCGTCCATGGCGCGGGCCACGGGTTCGAGCTGGTAGTCCTCGATGGCCACGCCGGAGCGGAAGGGGGCCTGGAGGGTTTTGACGTCGGCGGAGGCCACGGCGCCCCAGCGGACGGCGTCCAGGAAGGCGGCCAGCCGTTCCGGCGGGTCGAACCGTCCCGCACGCACCTCGGGGAGGGACCCGCTGGGCAGGAGACGACGGCCGGGCTCGATCTCCCAGATGACCGAGAGGGTGTCGCCGTAGCGGCCGTCCTCGACGCTTTGCAGGGTGACCAGGGTGTTGCCGGCGCGCTCATCGACGGTGCTGACGACCCAGCGGCGTCCTCGAACCTGGACGAGGGCACCGGGTGCAGGGGGCTCGGCGGTCACTGTGGGAGCCACCGTCTCTCCTCGGTATAGGGGGATTGACCTGGGGACCTTCGTAGCACAACGCCCGGCCGGGTGAGGTGGAGTCCAGCAAGCCGGGCGGGGCGAAGTAGTGTACGGGACAACCACCACACCTCTTTAAGTCTTGTTATTTACATGCGTTCTTGTTGTAAATCAAGTCAACACATGACTGGTGGGCGGGAAGCTGTGCACGGGCGGCACAGGCGCTCTCGGCCCGAGAGGACGCCAGATCCCGCCCAGCGGCAAGCCGAGCGTGGCGAGCCTGTCAGTCCCTCGCCCTAGAGTCCGCGGCATGGTCACTTGGCCCTCGATCACACGGGACGATCTTCTGCAAGCCAGAGAGTTCGACAGGACGTTCCCCCTCCTGATCCGCCGGTTGATCCTGGAAACCGGCAAGGGCGTCACCCGCCTGCACATGCCCGGTGGCTCTGGCACCTCGGTCGGCGGGTTCGACGGGGTGGTCGCCGCCAGCGGGGAAACGCCGTTCGTCCCCGCAGGGACGTCAGTGTGGGAGCTGTCGGTCACCGGCAAGGCCGGGAAGAAGGCCGACGAAGACTACGACAAGCGCACCGCCGGCCCCGAGGGGACACCGACCAATGAGGTCACCTATGTGCAAGTGATCTTGGCGACATGGCGGGACGCTGAGAAGTGGGCGACCCAGCGCAAGCGGGAAGGACGTTGGAAGGACGTCCGTGCCTACAACGCCGACGACGTCCACACCTGGCTCGAGGCCGCGCCGGCCACAACGATCTGGCTGGCCGAGCGGCTCGGCAAGGCCATGCCGGGCGTGCACCATCTCGAAAGCTGGTGGAGCGGCACCTGGCTGCCATCCACCCAGGTGCCGCTGACCGCCGACATAGTGCTCGCCGGGCGGGAGAAAGCGGCCGCGTCGTTTCTGCAGCGGCTGCGTGAGGGGCCAGGGACCACTTCACTCGGCGAAGATCTGCGGTTCGAGGAGGCGAAAGCGTTCGTCGCGGCCTGCCTGGAGCAGGCCCGTGACCTCGATGAGCAGAGGCTGAGCACGCGGACGTTCTTTGTGACCGATCGGGAGAGCCTCGTTCGGCTGGCCGTGCAACCGCAGCCAATGGTGCTGCTGCTGGAGGACCGGACCATGGCCTCCGCCATTCCCGAGCAGACACCGCACCACATCGTCCTGCTCGCCCCTCCCGGCCGGCCCGGAGACGTTCCCGTGCCGCCAGTGGACGGGCAGGCAGTTAGAGAACGGCTGGAGGCAAGCCTGCCCTACGAGAAGGCCGTCCCGCTGGGGGTGCTCGCCCGGCGCAGCCTGCTGGCACTGCGTCGGGCCCTGGCCGTGCGACCTGACCTGTGGACGCCCCCTTGGGCGTCAGAGCCGGACGTGTTCCGCCGCCGACTGCTGCTCCTTGGGGCATGGGACGGGACGAATGAACATGACCGGCGCGTCGTCGAGCAGTGCGTCGGGCGGCCGTACTCCGAAGTCCAGGAGGCCGCGCTGAAGCTGGCGGCGGTCCCCGACACCCCCTTTGTGGGGCATCTCGACGAGCAGTGGCACCTTGTGTCCCCCAAAGACGCCTGGACCCTCCTGGCCCACCAGTTGATGCACGACGACCTGCGGGCTTTCCAGGAGGCCGTGCTGGAAGTCTTGGGCGAGCGCGACCCGATGGCCGGGCTGAAGGAGACAGAGCAGTGGAAGGCCAATCTGCAGGGCGCGCGCCGGAAGTACTCCTCCCGCCTGCGAAAAGCGCTTGCACAGACACTGGCACTGCTGGGAAGCAACGGGGAGCGGGTACGGGCTCCATCCGGTATGAGGGGCTCGCAGTGGGTCCGGCTGCCGGTCCGAAAACTGTTCAGCCAGGCCAATGCAGACGAAACCTATGCTCTGTGGACGTCGCTCTGTGACGTCCTCCCTCTGCTCGCAGAAGCGGCACCGGAGGAGTTCCTGCAGGCGATACAGGACGGCTTGGCAGGGCCGTCACCACTGCACGCTCGCATGTTCACCGACAAAACCCCTGATGAATTCGGACTTTCTCCGGCGTCTCCGCATACAGCGTTCTTGTGTGCGTTGGAGGGCCTTGCCTGGTCAGCTGACTACTTCGATGAGGCCGTCGATGTTCTCGGGCAGCTGGCCGCTCTGGACCCCGGTGGCCAATGGGACAACCGGCCAAGCAAGAGCCTGGCGAGCATCTTCAGTTGCTGGCTCCCCAGCACCTCAGCAGACTTGGATCAACGAATCCGGGCACTGAGACGTCTTTTGCGCAATGAACCAGATGAGGCGCGCAAACTATTGATCACACTAATCTCAAGTGGAGACGAGATCCAATTCGGGAATTACAGTCCACAGTTCCAGAACTGGAAACAAGAATCCGTAATCACGCGACCCGATCAGCGTCATGCCCTCGCTGCTGTCACCGATCTGATATTGGATGATCTGGACGAGGACGGGGAGCGGCACCTGGCGCTTATTGAGAAGGTTGACTCTCTGCTGCCCGAGCAACGCCAGGAGTTTGTCGAACGCCTCACCAGATTCGGGGCATCGCTGAGCAACGAAACCGCCCGCAACCAACTATTCAACAAGCTTCGGGACAAAATCGCCCACCATCAGGAGTATGCAGACGCCTTCTGGGCATTGCCTGCAGAAGAGCTACAAAAACTGCAAGCTGCAGCCGATGCGATCAAGCCACAGGACTCTGTCCGGCGGAACGCATGGCTGTTCACCGATTACCTAGTCGAGTTGGGAGACCTTTCTTTCCGCAACGATTACAGCGCTTATGAAGCCGCAGTGAGCGAGCGGCGCGCAGCAGCAGTGGGCGAAATCCTTCAAGAGGGTGGGCTCCCGGCCGTCATGGCCCTGGCTTCCGGTACAGAGTTCCCTGGCCTGGTCGGATCGGCACTGGCAGCGCATAGCAACGAGTTCGACGCCGAGATGCTTTCCTGGCTGCGCGAGGACCAGCCCTCTAAACGGGAAGTTGCATTCGCCTATTTCACCCGGCGTTTGCACGAAAACGGAACCAATTTGTGTGACAGACTGCTCGAGCAGACAGACGATCCATCTACCCAGGCCCGCATCCTGCGTGCGACCTGCAATCCGCCATCTGCTTGGAAGAAGTTGTCAGAGCTGAACGAAAAAGTTTCTAAACACTACTGGCGGGAATTCATCTACTACGGGCTCGGCTCTTCGTTTGATCACGTCCTGGAAGCAGTACATGGATTGATCAGCGTTGGCCGTAACGCAGCAGCTTTGGATTTGATGTCCATCTATGCTAACCAGAGCGACTCTACTCAAGCCGCCGAGGTCATTGCAGAAGCACTTGAAGGGCTACTCAAGAGCGAGTCCTGTGATCCAGAGTTGCCCCGACTGAAAAGCTATAGCTTCGAGAGGCTATTTAAGCTGCTCGCCCGGCACTGTGATGAGGTAGGACGACTGCGGGTACTGCGTCTCGAATGGCAGTTTTTTCCAACTTTCAGCTTTAACGCCGACGCCCCGACGCTGCACACGGAACTTGCAACGAATCCTGTCTTCTTCACAGAACTCATTGGACATATTTACAGACGAGACCGTGACGGAAGTCCAGAAACAAACGAAGCCGATCAAGAACAACGGCGCATAATCGCCAAAAGATCCTTCCAGGTCCTGCACAGATGGCGTCGCTGCCCTGGTGTCACGCCCGAGGGCACCATCGACGCAACATTGCTACGCGATTGGATCAGTAGCGCTCGCGAGGAGCTACGTTCCCTTGGCCTCCTCGACCGAGGTGACAGCCATATCGGGCAAGTTCTGGCATACGCGCCACCCGACCCTGATGGCTCGTTTCCACCGGAGGCTGTCCGCGTCCTGTTGGAAGAAATCCAAAGCGACCGGCTCGACAACGGCTTGAGGATAGGAATCCTCAATAAGCGAGGCGTCGTTTCGCGAGGGCTCGACGAAGGCGGCGACCAAGAGTGGAAACTTGTCAAGAAATATCGCGATCAGGCCAAGGCAGCAGCTCAGTGGCCTCGAACTAGGAAACTTTTGAATAAAATCGCCGAATTCTACGAAGCAGAGGCCCGCGAAAACGACGATGAGGCAGAGCGCTACCGCAGAGGTCTCGACGACTGATCACCATCGCTGTCCAGCACACCGCACCGCCACTTAGGAGACCACTTGTTACGACTCAACTTCCATCAGTGAGGTTTCCCGACGAGCAATGAGCGTCTCCCCCACCTGACCGTCTTGGAAAATTGATAGACCGCACTGATGCAACCACCTCTACGCATACGAGGCCTACCCTCGGCCGTACCGGCAGAGAGGATCCCTCATGATGGTGCCTAGTCAGCGGAGCGCATCGCGCAGCATAGGGCGCTGTTGCTCCTCTCCTTCCTGTCCTGCCGCCGTGTCACCTCCTCCCTGAGAGTCCTTGAGGTTTTCGCACTGATTCGGTGCTGTCAGGAGGCAGTATCGGTGCCGACCGACGCATGAACGCTGGCGAAGGTAGGGGAAGGACGGCATGGGCGATCAGCGAAGGTTCATGCCGTCGTCGTCGGAGGCAGAGATGTCCACTGAGAGCGCACTTCCCCCGCCCCGGCAAAGGGCGGGGGAAGTGCGCTCCCCATCTTTCTTCGTTGAGAAAACCTCACCGAGGATTTTTCAACGACTGGCGCCGCCGGGAGGCGGCAACCCGCAGGCCGGTGCGCAAGCGCCGGTACAGGATAGAGAAAAGGCAACATAGCGCAATCCGTGAAAGTCCACGCTATCACCACCGCCATCGAGGAGCGTTCCGCTGGAGCGGCCGGACGTGCCTTCGTCCTGGTAGAGAACGATGCGCTGCACTTCCCTGCTTCATTGCGTTGAGAAACCCCAGTGATGGTTTAACGACCACCAGCAGCGAGACTTCCCCAACGATCAATGAGCATTGCTCAGCCCGGCGGTCTTGGGCAGTCAAGGGGTGCCGTACCAGACGACACCTCTCGCATACAGCACTCACGACTCGGACATCTGGGAAGAAAGCCTGGGGGACTCAGGGCACCTGGCTGATAGAAGGCATCACCTAGTAGAGGGCCGTCAGCCCTGTCCAGGCTCGCTCTCTAGGGTCCTCCCCCTCAGCGGGCTGTGCCGTCTCGCTCTCGGGCCTGCGACACAACTTCGGCAGGAGAAGCGATCATGGTGGATTTTCGTCCGCGATGTCCGTAAGGTGCCGTCACCGTGAGGTGACGCGCCACGTATCAGGTGAAGTCTCCGCGGACGGCTGTCGTGAACCTGGCAGGGAGAGTCAGCTAGTGAACGTGGGCTTGGAGCCGTATGCGGCAAGGCGGCGAGGGCTTGCGGCGTCCTGTCCCAGGCCGGAGGGCCGGCTGACCGTCACGCCGGCCGGGCGGCCCGGGTCGTGAGGAGGCCTTGTCCGCCGTGCTCCCACCACTTCGACGCGTCGGGCCCGTCATGACTGGACTCCGCCATGTGAATGGTGTTCCACCCGCCGAGCGGCAGCGTCGCCGCCTGTACCGATCTTCTTGGTAATCCTTTCCTTTTGCTCCGGAGGGCGGATGAGCAGTGTGGACCGCAAGGCCGTGATCGCGACTGAGCAAGCGGCGGTGAACCGTGCCTACGCCTACTGGGAACGCAGCAGGTCCGCCAATAAGGCGTTGACAAAGCCCCGCCCCTGGAATCAGGACTGCCCCGAATCCAGCACCCCATTCATCCCCGACACGCCCCCGGAACTGCTGAACGCCTACGACGACCTCGGTGGACAGAACTTGGTGGTGTTGCGAGTCGATATCAAGGAAACCTCCAGGAAGGAGACGTTCTACATCGGCCGCCGCTCCGTCAAGAATCCGGCCAACGGCAACAGAGTCGTCATCAGCTGGTCCAGTCCGCTCGCCATAAGGTGCCGGCAGGCCTCCGCTTCCCAGCCCGGCAATGTGCTGCTGCGGCGCATCCTCCAGTGCAAGGAGCGCCGTGTGCTCGACTATCGCGACGATATCGATCGTCGATCCGTGCCACTGCAAGAGACAGAGCGCAAGCAAAGCGGTGATTCTTCCTTCTCCGCCTCGGTCCTCGGCAACTTTCTACTGGAGGAGATCAACCGCGGCCGTGGCGAGCGGATGCGGGACATCGTCGCCACGATCGAACGCGACCAGTTGCGGCTAGTCGCCAGCGAGTACAAGGGCGTCCTCATCATTCAGGGCGGACCCGGCACCGGAAAGACCGCGGTCGGCCTGCACCGGGTGGCCTGGCTTCTCGACCCGGAGAACAAGACGTCCATCAAGCCGAGCGAGATACTGGTGGTCCTCCCCCACCGGGGCCTGCTCGACTACGTGAGCGCCATCCCCCAGCAGCTCGGCATCTCGGACGTATCTATCAAGGCGCTCGACCAGCTCTGGGCCGACGAGGCCGCCGGCAGCGATGACGAACTGGCGCGGCGTGTCAAGTCGGACGAGCGGATGGCCCAGGTGCTGCGCCGCGCACTTGAGAACACCGTGCGCTTCCATGCCGTGGACAAGCTGCCGAACAGCGCATTGAGGATCAGCCACCTGGATAGAACCCTGCGGCTCAGCCACCAGGACGTGCGCACCGTCCTGCACCAGGCGTTCAACAGCCCCGGCTCTTTCAAAGCACGCCGTGCCAAGGCGATAGATCTGCTGCTGGACCGGCTGATCACCCCTTACGTCACCGGCCGGGGCAGAGGCCGAAGCGACAGCGACATACGCACTTCCCTGAGGAAGAACAAAGCCTTCAGAACACTGGTCAACAGACTGTGGCCGGAGCCCAGCGCGCCGCAGACGCTCCGGCGGCTGTACAGCAGCAGGGGGTTCCTCACACAGTCGTCCTCCGGGCTGCTCACCAAGGAGGAGAGGGAGTCCCTGTTCCGTGAGCCGCACCTGCCGCTGACCCCGGAGGACGCGGTATGCCTCGATGAGCTCCGTTATCTGATCGACGGGGACGTCCCCCGGCGGTACCGCCATCTGGTCATCGACGAGGCGCAGGACCTGACGCCGATGCAGGCCCGTGCCCTGGCGCGACGCTGCCCGAGCCGTTCCATCACGGTCCTCGGTGACCTGGCCCAGGCCACCGGGCCGCACCTGTATCAAAGCTGGGACCAGATCGCCCGCATCCTGGCCAGCGGGGAGAAGTGGATCCTGGGGGAGCTGAAGACCGGGTACCGGGTGCCCCGGGAAGTGATCGACTTCGCGGCTCCCCTGGCCAAGGCGACCGCCCCGAAGGTCTCCGTCCCGGAGTCCCTCAGGCCGCCCGTCAAGGATTCGGTGACCACGTCGGCGGTCGCTCCATGGCGGCTGCTGGAAGAGGCGGCCGCCAAAGCGGTCGCTCTGGCGGGCTCCACCGATGACGCCTCGCGGTCGGTCGCCCTGGTGGTCCCGGACGATCCAGAGTGGACCGAAGAGACCGAGCAACGGCTCAAAGCCGCCCGGAGCACCACGCCGAGGCGTACCGAAATGGTCAGGGTCCTTCCCGTGTCACGGATCAAAGGGATGGAGTTCGACCATGTCGTCGTCGTGGAGCCGACCGTGATCGCCGACGGCGGCCCTGCCGGCCTGAACCAGTTGTACGTCGCTCTCACCCGGTGCACCCAGACGCTCACCGTCGTCCATGCCGCACCACTGCCCCGTGAGCTGTCCTCTGCCTCCGACATCCCCGGTATGGCGCCCGCGTGCGACCGTCGTCCGCTTCCCGGCCCGCCCGTGGAATCGTCTTCGCGGGCAAGCGATGAGCTCTGCCAGAGACTGATCAATGAAGTGAGCGTGGACCGGCAGGACCCCCTTCACGAAAGTCTCCGCACCGGGCTCACAGCGCATCTCGCCCAGGCAGGGCTCCGCCCCGAGGACTCCCCCGTGGCGGACATTTTTCGGCGCACGCCGGATGGGCTGGTCCTTTACGAGGTCCTGGGCTCAGGAGGCCGGGTGTACCTCCATATGAGGGACGGTGCGGTACGGCTTTTGGAGGTGGCCGAAACCTTCCAGGAGAAGATCCACCGCAAGTTCCTCGTGCTCGCCGGGGAACCCGTGGAGCCGTGGGCGGCTGCGAGCATAGCGTCCGTGTTCGGCATCTCCGTGATCTGGAAAAGGGGAGACGGCTGGGCGGGCCACGACCGTGACCTGGCGCTACGGGAATGAACTCCGTCCCGGTAGCGCTCCGTCGCCTGCGGTCGGCGCCGGAATGCCCGCGACATCACCTGAACGGCCGGCCCCCGTGTCCTGCCGGATACCAAAGTCCTCACGGCTCTGCCGAGAAGACGCCCGTCTCGACTGATCGAACGCTCGACCCGGCCAGGGACGGGCGGCCTGCCCAGCGGCCGGCGTCCATCTGCTCAAGCAGACCCGGTGCCACCGAACAATCGCCTGCCGAACGCCTGCCAGGGGAACCATTCCATGCCCAATGGAGCTCGCTGACGTCCAGATCACAAGGGCTCGACGCTTCCAGCACCACCGAACAAATGCGAGATTCAGTGTCATACTGCACATTGTTACTCGCCTCACACGGGATACCGTGCCGTTTGGAAAGCACCACCGATGACCGGTGCCCGCCGTGGGCGGACAGATCGCAGATCAAGTGAGTTCACGGCCCGTCCATAACCAGTGGACCATCCTCACCGAAGCGGAATTCCAGCGCGGCCAAGGGTGTGATTGTGAGAAGCTCACGGTGATGGTGGAACCCCGGAACGAAAAATCGTGGAGAGGGGCCTGCGATGCGCACGACATTGCGTCGGATCGGCGCCGACATCCGGCGGCTGCGGCACATCGACGCCTATGTCATCTCGGCCATCGCCATCTGCCTTGCCATATTGTCGGTCATCGGCGAACTGGTCCCCGAACAAGTGCGCTGGGCGGGAGTGTTCGCCGGGCTCAGCCTGCTGGTGTACCGGACCACACTGCCCGAGGAGGTTCGCGCTTCGGCCAAGGCGCCGGTGGGCGACCGCCGGGATCTGGAGACGCTGCGGGTGTCCGAACGGCTCCGCACCGCCCGCACACTGTGGATGTACGCCCCCTCAGCGGTCAACTTCCTCACCCAGGAGCGGTGTGACGTGCTGCGTTCGGGGATCCTGGCGCGATCCGACGGCGAGGTCCGCTTCGTGGTGCTGGACCCGGAGGCGACGGCGGCGCTGGAGCTCGCCGGCCGCCAGCTCGACGAGTCGGTGGAGTTCCCCGTGCACCGGCTGGGACCCTCACTGGAGTCCTCCCTGCAGCGGCTGGAGACGATGGCATCGTGGAACAACGTGGCCGGCACGATGGAGTACCGGCTGCTGGACTACAACCCGGGCCTGAGCCTGATGTTCATCGACCCGCACTCACCCGACGGGCTGGCCGTCGTGGAAATCCACGGCTGCCACGGCGAGTCGACGTCCTCCCGGATGCACCTGCGCCTGACCCCCATGGACAATCCGCACTGGTTCCAGCGTTGGATCGCCCAGTTCGAGTACCTGTGGACCCGGGCTCGGCCGCCGTCCTCGGCGTCGTGACGGGCATGCCTCATCGGCCGGGGAGGCCTAGCCGCCGGCCAGCAGGCGGCGCTCGATTTCGGCCGCCCGCCGTTCTTGGTGGGGAAGCAGCCTCGGGGCGTCGGCCTGCCGGGCCTGGTCGAGATGGTCGCGCGCTGCCGCGAAGTCGCCGGCCAGCTCGGCGACCTGTGCGGCATACAGCAGCACCCGCCCGTCACGGGGAGCGGGCTCCAAGGCCGACTCCAGCTCCCGGCGCGCATCCTCGAACCTGTCCAGCCGCGCCAGCGCCAGCGCCAGCGCCGCGTGCAGCGGCGGGACGGCCGCGGTGTCCTGCTCGGCGCGCAGCGCCGCCTGCAGGTCCGGCACCGCCTCTGCGGCCCGCCCCATCTCCGCCTGGACCCGTCCGCGTCCGGCCAGGGCCGTGGTGTTCGTCGGGAACTGGCGGAGGATCTGCCGATAGATATCGAGCGCGGCGTCCAGGCGGTCGAGCTGCCACAGTGCCCGGGCCAGCCCTTCCAGCGGCGCGGGGTCGCCCGCGAGCCGGCGTGCCGCCTCCTCGAAATAGCGCATGGCCCGCTGCGGCTGATCGGCCTCCAGCAGGAGCTCCCCCAAACCGCACAGCACCCGGCCGACGGCGCTCCCGTCGTCGATCGCCCTGAAGATCCTGATGGCCTCGTCGAAGTGCTGCTCAGCCTCCTCCAGGTCGCCGAGCTGGCCGGTGGCGCGCCCCAGCAGGAAGCACGCCTCGGCCTGAACGCGCCGGTCTCCCCGTTCTTCCGCGGCGTTGACCGCCCGGCGGGCCCATTTGCCGGCCGTCTCGAACCGTCCCGCGGCGAAGGCCTCCTCGGCCGCGGTGAGCATCCATTCACCGGAATCGCGATTGTTGCCGGGTTCCAGGGGCAGGCTCGAGGAGCGGTTGGAACGCAGGATCGGCTCGATGAACCGATCGTGCTGCAGTTCGTACCAGCGTGCGCCGAGCCGATGCTCGGCCTTCAGCAGGTGCCGCTCGGCCAGGGCGCGCGGCACCTCGTTGGCCATGCCCGATGTGCTGGAGGCCCCCTCGTAGACGGTGTTGCGGGTGCCCATCTCGGTGATGAAGGTCTTCTCGATCCAGCTGCGCAGGTCATCTTCTGTCAGCCGGTACTCGGCCGCGGTCTCCGCGACGACCCGGTCGTAGAACTCCGCCAACGTCTCATCGACATTGCCGTGGCGTTCCACATGCCCGGCGGTGATGACCCGAACATCGTCCGGCAGCGACTCCCACAGCCCGGCGCAGACGATCTGCAACTGCACCGGCTCCACCAGCTCCTCGGGGACCTGGGAGATCCCGCCCCGCTCATCGGTGACGCGAGTGGTGCGCAGATTGTCCACGATCATCTCCGCCACGCCCGGGGCATAGGAACGCCCGGTGGCCCGCAGCGGTCCCTTCACCGCTTCCAGCGCTGCCTGCGGGCTCAGCGCCTGCAGGGGGAAGCGGCGGCGTGGGGGGGCGATGCGGTGCTCATAGGGCAGGAAGGCCGCCAGCGCGTCCTGGCGGATCGACACCAGCAGGCGCAGCTCGGGCAGCTCCTCGACGACCTCAGTCAGTTCGTCGAGGAAGGCGTCGCGGTGGCGCCAGTAATGCGGGGAGGAGGTGAACAGCTTCTCGAACTGGTCCACGGCGGCCAGGATCGGCACCGGCTCGCCGTAATCGTCGCGGCGCTCGCCGCGACGGCGGAAGAACTCCCGCAGGGACATGCCGCGCAGCTCATCGGCCTTGGCGGTCGGCCACCAGCTCGACAGCAACACGAACAGGAACGGATTGATCTCCGAACCGGCCATGTAGGCGTGGGTGGGCGTGGGCGTCAGGCTGCCGACCGGCAGCAGATCGACATCGGGCGGCAGGGTCGGGATGACGCCCGCCCGCAGCAGTGAGGACTTTCCCACCCCCGAGTAGCCGAACACCACGACCAGCCGGTTGGCCAGCCACAGGGAGCGCAGGTCGCGGATCTCCCGGTCACGCCCGAAGAACCGATCATGGTCGTTCTGCTGAAAGGACCGTGGACCGAGGTAGGGGTTGTCGCCGTAGACCGCTCTGGTCGTGTCGCTCACGGGCTTCCCCCCATCTTCCTGTCGAGCTCGATGAAGAAGTCACGCGCCGTCCCCCAATAGACCGAGATCTTCAGGTCTCCGAAGTACTCGTCCAGATAGTCGGTGGCCCGGCGTCGTTCCTCCGCTGAGGCGTTCCTCCCCACTGGAAGCAACTGAACACTCACATGTCGTCTTCGGTGCGTAGGCGGGAGCTCTCTGAGAATTCCATGCAACAACACCTGGAAGTTCCAGTCTTGCAGGCTGTAGCCGATGAACAACAGTGACGTTCGAGACAGAACCTCCTGAACTATCGGCGGGATCAGGACCGCCCGACCGCTGACGTACTCACGATGACGTTCCTCGGCCAGCGCGATGAGAAACTGAATGTAGTCGTCCTCGGTCAGGACCAAAGACTCCGGCATGGTGGCGACACCGTGCAGGTGGTACACGATGGGCGAGGCCACGTCGGTGCCTGTGGCGGGGGGATCGAAGTCCTCGGCGGAGTAGGGCGCACCCGCATACCAGGGGCAGCTCAGCACCCGGGGGGATCTTCCCGCTTCGCGGAGCGCACGCGCCATGAAATCATCGTAATTAGTGGTCAAATACATGGGTATCGGAAATTTTGCCAGCGCCGCATGCGGTTCACCGGGAGAAGAGAAGTCCGGGGAGGGCAGATCCGTGAAATATTCCCTGACGAATTTCTCTTTGACGAAGACGGGGTCGCCGTTGCGAACGCTCACGTATCGCATGACCCGGGCCAGGTCATGCCGGTCGGCGAAGGGGTACCCGTGCTCACGGGCCAGTTCGCGGCTGATCTCGGAGGCCACCTTGATGCGTCCATGACATGCCCCCGCTCCCAGGAACGGTGTGCACTTGCCGCTCCGGAGCTGGTCGGCCAGTCGCTCCCAGTCCTGATCGGTCAGCACTGTGGCGATTCCCCCTCCCCCTGCACCGCTGTGTCCCCCCGATGTCCTTCTCCTGGTACGCACGGCGCCGGATCCACCACCTCAGAAAAGACCGGACTCGAACCCGGCGATCGCGTCCTGCCGATCGTCCGTCTCGGAGAGCACCTGCTCCAGAAAGCGGCGGAGGACCGAGCCGCCGAGCCCCTCCAAGGCCTTCAGGGAGATCCCGGTGAGATCGATCAGCACGCCCTCCCCCGGAGGGCGCCGCCACGCGGCTGCCGTTTCGTCGTTCATCTGACATCACTCCTGGCGACGCTTCGGCTCTTCCGGCCGTCTTCGGCCTGCGCTCTGCCGGGGCCGCAGGCCGGGCCGGGTTCCATGCGCACGCTCGGACGGTCCTCCTCGGGACGGACAGGGTGGCGGAAAAGCTTCCGGCGCAAAGCGACGATCGCCGCTGTCAAAGCCATCGGGACGCGGAGCCCCGGCACCGACCGCCGCTGACTGCGGTAAAGCGACCGGTCGCCCACGATCCATCTGGCGAGCATCACCGCCAGCAGGGTCGGCAGGAGCAGACCGGGACTGAGGGTGGCCTCGAAGACCAGGATCGACACTCCCAAGGGGGCGTGAATGATCGGTCCCAGGCAGGCGGCCATGCCCACGATGGCGAACGCCGCCGGTCCGGGACCCTCCAGACCCAGCGCGTCGGACACGCGCCAAAGCGCGCCTCCCGCGGTGGCGCCGATGACCAGCCCCGGGCCGAAGACACCGCCAGGCCCGCCGGTGCCGATCGACAACGAGGTCGCCACGGCCTTCATCACCGGCAGCAGCAGCAGCGTCCACCAGGCCAGGCTGAGCACCTGCCGCTGGTCCATCACGGCCTGGGCCGTTCCGTACCCGGTGCCCGCCACCCCGGGGAAGACCAGCCCGAGCGTCCCCACCAACAGCCCGCCCAGCGCAGGGAACAAATAGCCGAGTACCGCCGCGCGCCTGCCGGTGCCCTTGCCAACGGCCCACCGAGTGGCGCGCAGCACGCTGTAAAGGAGACAGGCGTAGAGCCGTCCGAGCAGCCCGCACAGCACCCCTAGGACGGCGAAAGCCGCAAGCAGCGGGAGCAGGTCGGGAAAGGCCCAGGGCACGGTGATCGACAGGGCGCCGAATGTAGGGGTGGGCCCGTGGACGAGGACGAACAGTCCGTAGGCGATGCCGGAGCCGAGCAGAGCCGGAGGGATGCAACCCACGCTCAGGCCGCGCCGGTAGAGGAGTTCCGCGCCGATCACGGCGCCGCCCATGGGTGCCCGGAAGATGGCCCCGATGCCGGCCGCCGCTCCCGTGAGCAACAGCGTGCGCGCCAGTTGCCGGGTCACCCCGGCGGTGCGGGCCACCGTCGATCCGAGCGTCCCGCCGATCTGGGCGATCGGCCCCTCGGTGCCGCCCGACCCACCGGAGCCGATCATGACCGTGGCGCCGGCCATCTTCCTGCCCAGCACCCGCAGGCCCATCCGTTCCGGTTCGGTGTGCGCGGCATCGATCAGCGCGTCGGTACCGTGCCCGGTGGTCTTGGGGGTCACCCGTCCGGCGAGGAACACGGCCGCCGCCGCGCCGCCGGCCGCCACCAGCGGCAGCGCCCACGGACGGGCGAAACCGGTGGCGGGGCGGGCCTGGCCGTCGCCGGCCACGGTCGCCGGATGGTGCCCCACCAGCAGGCCCAGGAACACGTCGGTCGCCCATTCCACCAGGGCGTAGAAGACGATCGCCGCGATCCCCGCCAGCACCCCGACGGCCACGACGCAAAGGAGAGAGCGGAGCGCAGAGCGCGCCTTCCTCGCGGCACCGCGTCCCGGTGACCACACCAGACCTCGTCTCGCGGTGCGGTCACCGGCCGTCATGCCGGCCCCTGGAGGGACTCCGGGACGGTACGGCCCTGGTCTTCTTGCGCGCACGCGACCGGACCGGTGACCTGCGCGGGCCTCCCGGAGGCCGGGCGTCCGCGTCCACCCCGGCGGCACACGACCTTGACTTCCATCTCACCGCTATGTCCGAATTTCGGTCCGACGCTAAATGGAACCTTCTTCGGGATGACCTCAAACCTTGCAAAAGACCCACGCTTCGGCGCAGCTCTGAGTCCGAGCCCGCAGACCGATCCGTCAGATTTCAAGATCACATCACCACCGCTGCACACCGCCCGCCCATCGCCGCATTTTGGACGCCCGAATATAGGTGAAGAGAGTAATTGTCAACCTCCGAGGATAGTCCCTGAGCTCCCGCCGCCCTCCAGCATCCCCTCAGAGAGGTCTCTGGAGAAGACCTGCATCCCACCCCGAAACGGAAAGACGATGCTGACCGTGGACGCTTGGGTGAACAGGACGTTCTGAACGACCACGAACGGCCGACGAGGCCATAGAATCGAGGAAATCCTTTTCATCGGCCCACGGATCCGCCGGAGGGGATAGTGACCCAGGAGGGGACGAACCCGACCCGCGACAGAGAACCCGCTGTGTGGGCCAGAGAGATCCCCCAAAGGAATTACTACTTCACCGGCCGCACCGAGGTGCTGGACCGGCTGCACGAGAGCCTGACCGGCGCCGGGGGGTGGCTGGCACTGCATGCGCTCAACGGCAGCGCGGGCATCGGCAAGACGCAGCTGGCGGTGGAGTATGCGCACCGATTCCGGCACGAATACGACCTGATCTGGTGGATCTCCGCCTATGACCCGAAACTGATCAGGGCGTCGCTGACCGCGCTGGCCGAGGCGCTGGATCTGGGGCTGTCGGGGGCCAACCTGGCCGTGCCCGCCGTGCTGGACGCACTGCGCCAAGGCCGGCCCTACCGCCGTTGGCTGTTGATATTCGACAACGCCGACTCTCCCGAGACGCTCAACGACTTCCTCCCCTCCGGGCCGGGGCACGTGCTCATCACCTCACGCGACCGGCGCTGGACGGGAGCGTGTCCCACCATCGATCTGTCGGTCTTCAAACGCTCCGAGAGCATCGCCTACCTGACCCGCCGGGTCGACGGGCTGAGCGAAAACGACGCCGACCGGCTCGCCGAAGCCCTCGGCGACCTGCCGATCGCGCTCGTCCAAGCCGCCTCCTTCCAGCTGGAGTCAGGCATCTCCACCGATGACTATTTGGAGGCGCTCAAGCGCGGCGGGCCGCAAGAGGTGGCAGACGCACCGCCCCTGGACTACCCGATGCCCCTCCACAACATGTGGACGCTGTCCATCGAGACGGTGCGTTCTCACAACCCGGACGCCATCGAACTGCTGGACCGCTGCGCCTTCTTCGGCCCCGCCCCGATCCCGTTGAGCGTGTTCACCGAGACCGCGCAGGTGGTCGACTCCGACTTCCAGGAGCTTCTGGCCGCGCCCATGCGTCTCAAGCGCGCCCTGGGGGTTTTGAACCGGTACTCGCTGGCCGATGTCGACACCATCCACAACACCGTGCAGATCCACCGGCTGATGCAGGCCTTCAGGCGCCATGCGCTGGCCGACCGGGCCGACAGCATTCGGCACGAGGTGCACCTGCTGATCAGCGCGGCGGCGCCGCACGACCAGGAGCTGGGGGCGCGGCCGGAGATCTATGCGAGCCTGCTGGCCCACGTGGACGACTCGAAGGTGGTCGGCTGCCGGACCGAGGCGGCGCGCAGGTTCTGCATCGGCCTGGTACGGCACCTGTACATGGAGGGCGACTACCACAGCGCCCGGCAGTACTCCCAGCTGGCGCTCGACCACTGGCGCGCCACCATCGACCCGGATGACCTGTACCTGCTCACGATGTCGCGCCTGCAGGGGATGACCATGCGGCTGCTGGGCGACGTCCGCGGGGCCTACGAGATCAACAGCAGGACGCTGCAGCGGATGCAGGAGATCCTCGGCAAGGACCACGAGGAGACCCTGGCCGCCATGAACGACCACGGCGGCGACCTGCGCGCCCTGGGCAGATTCCAGGAGGCGCGCAAGCTCGACGAGGAGTCCTACCGGATCCACCGCGAGGTATTCGGCGAGCACACGGTGAAGACCCTGCGCGCCGCCAACAACCTGGCCCTGGACCACCGGCTCGCCGCCGCCTACCACGAGGCGCTGCGGCTGGACCGCGAGATCCTCGAGCGGCGCCTCGCCCTGCACGGCCGCGCCGACCACCCCATGGTGCTGGCCTCTCGCAACCAGGTCGCCCGTGACCTGCGCGAGTGCGGCCAGTACGCCGAGTCCGCAGCGCTGCAACGGGAGGTCTACCGGACATACCGGGCCGTCACGAACGACAACCACCCGTTCGCGCTGCGCGCCCAGAAGAACCTGTCGGTGTCGCTGCGCAAGGACGGCCACCTGGCCGAATCCCGCCCCTTGGCCGAGGACGTGTATCAGCGTTACCTCAATCTCTTCGGCGCCGACCACATCGACACCCTCGCCTCGCGCTGCAACCTGATCAACGAGCTGCGGCTCGCCGGGGAACTGGACGAGGCCCACGACATCGGCGTCGACACGCTCGAGCGCTACCGCAGAACGCTGGGCGAAGAGCATCCGATCACCCTGGGATGCGCGATCAACGTCGCCATCGTGCTCCGGCTGCGGGGCGCTCCGCAGCAGGCCCGGGAGCTGAGCCAGGAGGCCCACGAAGGGCTGTGCCGGCTGGTGGGTCCCGACCACCACTACACCCTGAGCGCAGCCGTCGGCCTGGCCGGCGACCTGGCCGCCTGCGCCCACCTGAGGGAGGCCTGCAGGCTCGGGGAGGAGACCCTGCAGCGGTGGCGGGCGGCCCCCGCCTTCGGGGCCGACCACCCCTACACCCTCTCGTGCGCCATGAACCTGTCCCAGGACCTGCGCGCACTGGGTGAGGAGAAACAGGCCGCGACACTGGCCGAGGAGACGATCGAGCGGCTGCGCGCCAAGCTGCGTCCCGGGCACCCCCTCATCGAGCAGGCGGTCAGAGGCGAGCGGCTGGAGTGTGACTTCGAACCGCCTCCGCTGTAAGAAGCGCCATGGGGCGGAAGCCTGCGAACACCCCCGGCAAAACCCGCCTCAGGGCGCATGGTGAGGACGACTCGACGCCGCCTTCGCGCTGTTTCGAGTCGTCCCCGGCGGTCTCTCACGGGTCTCCGGGGCTCTATCCGCCAGCGCCAGGGGCCGGTGAGGACCGCATGTGAAGCGACGCTTAAGGTCACTTGGGCCGGTGGAGAAAGGTCCTCAACCATACCGTGGAGGCCCACGTCCTAGCCCCCAAGTTCGCCCCGCTGTTCACCGAGGAGGAATTAGAAAAGGGCGGCACCTGGCTCGAGCAATCCGGCTACCGGGTCTGAAATCACACCGCCGTCCGGGCCGCTGTGGACATCTATTCAGGCAGGGCGCCACAAGGCGGTCCCCGTGGTGTCGTGGTCGCGGAGGCGTAGCACCTCCCGGAACCTTCGTTGCCGGTTGGGAAGACCGTGCACGAGCATGGTCTGATGAGCACCGACCTCGTCGGCGATATTCAGCAAACCGCGACGGTCGGCGTGCGCGGACACCCTCATGGTGGCCACGTGTGCCTTCACCTGGACGGTCACTTGACCACTGCGATCAGGCAGGGTGAAGTTCCCGCCGCCCTCCTCGGCCAACTTCCGTAGCCGTGCGCCCGGTGACTCCTCGTCCTGGTAGCCAGAAATGAACAAGGCGCTGCTCGGTTCGGGCAGGATCCGTGCCGCCCACTGCACGGCCGGGCCACCCGTCAGCATCCCCGAGGTCGTGATGATGACGCCGGTGCGGAAGGTGTCGAGTTCGGCAGGGCGATCGGCGACGGCCACGGAGTCCCCGAAGATCTTCAGGGGGTGGGCGGAGTCGGCAGTCGCCGCCTCGAACGCCGCGCTGAGGTCGGCGGCCATCCCGTCAATGCGCAGCGGCACCTCCGGCAGGTACCGCCGCAGAATGAGAGCGATCTCCTGCGCCCTGCCGAGGGCGAAGGCGGGGATCAGCACCCGGCCGCCGCCCTGGCAGATCTCCTGGACCTCGCGGACGAAATCACCGACGCGCAGCTCCCGGTCGTCATGGGTATCTCCGCAGCAAGTGGTCTCCATGACCAGGAGATCGGCGCCGCGGGACGAATCCGGCAGGGTGTAGCCGTCGACGCTCTCTTGCCGGAACCCGGAGATGTCGCCGGTCACGACGATCCGGCGATCACCGGCACGGATCACCGCTCCGGCCGCGCCCAGGATGTGCCCGGCTGGGAACAGTTCGACCGTCAACTCGCCGATGCGGCGCGGCACCGTGAACGGCACCTCCTCACACCGGTGGGCTGCCGCCTCGACCTCGGCAGGACCGTACAGCACCGTCGCCGCAGAGCCCCAGGACGCCAGCGAGCGGTCCTGTTCCCGCATGACCTTGACGGTGTCCTCCCACATCATTGGCATCAGCCGGACGGTTTCGGGAGTTGCCAGGATCCGCAGTCGCGGGCTCTGCGCGACCAGTGCCGGCACATATCCGCAGTGGTCGTTGTGAGCATGAGTGACCACGACAGCGTGCAGCTCTCCCTCGAGCGCCCGTTCGATGTCTCGCGGTGGCAGCGTCCGTCCGTCGAAGGTGCGCACGCCGGCGTCGACCAGGATTCTGGTGCCTCCCGCCTCGACCAGCAGGCACGACCCCCCGATCTCGGTGTCCCCGCCCAGTGGCGTGACGCGCAGGCCGAGCTCCTCGACGACCTCCACTCGTGGGACAGGCGGGGTCGGGTCCACCACGGCCCGTACTGCGGCCAGCAGCTCTTCAGGAGTGAGCGACGCCGCGGCCGACGCTGCGAGCAGGACGTCGTTGTAGCGCTCCGGCGGAGCGGTACCACCGTGCGGGTCCCGGCTGGCGGCGTCGTCGCGCGGCACCGGAGGCCGCTCCAACGCGTGCAGCAGTGCGGCGGCGGCCGTCTGGGGATCCTGCAGTCGGTGTTGCGCGACTGCGAGCTGCCGAACGAGCTTGTCGACGCGTTCTTCCAGTTCCGCCATGGAGGCCCGCGTCTCATCGAGCAGCTTGCCGGCCTCGCGGGCCTCCTCTTGGGCGTACTGCCGCCGCTGCCGCTCGGCTTTCAGCTTCTTCTTCAGGTCACTGATAGTCCGGTTGGCGTGTCCGAGCGCACGGGCCTGCGAGGAGGCGGACTGTCCCAGCCAATCGAGTGTCGCCTCGACTACCGCGTTATCGGGATTCAGCAAAAGAGTGGCCAAGTGCCGTGCGCGGCCCCGCAAACGAGCGCCGGCCATGGACTTGGCCACGCGAGCGCGTACTGCCGGAGAGCGCCGCAGCACCTGCAGCAGCCAGGGTGTCCGCTCGCGGACCAGCCAGCTCGCATCACCGGGCAGATGAGCGGCACCTGGACGGGAAAGCACTATCTCGGCCACGGCCCGTAGGATCGGCGCGGCGGCGTCCCGATCCCCCGGCGTCATCGGAGTCCGTCCAGTCTGCGGGTGGCCGCGGCGAGCACCGGCTCGCACACCAGCCGTCCTTCCTTGGGCTCCAGCGCACCCAACAACCGCAGAGCCTCCACCAGATCGGCGGTATCGCAGTAGCCGTGGGCCCGCAGCGACTGCTCCTCCAGCGCCGAAACCGACTCCTCCCCGTGCAGTTTCAGCAGCTCGGCCAGGTCTTCTGGGGTCTCCGGAGCGTTCTCGGCGACCAGCAGTCGCCAGGCCGCGGCCAGGCACTCGTCGGCCAGCACCCCGGTGTCGGCGACGAACCCGGCGGGGTCCTCGCGCAATTGCTGTTGACATTGCTGGAGAGCCTGATCCCGATCGCCGCCCTGTTCTTCGATCCGGGTGACGATCTGCCCGATCAACGTCGGCCAGCCGCCGGTGCAGGCCAGCAGCGCGTCCTGGCCTGCATCGTCGGGGAAGCCGTGCGCCTCCTCCCACATCCACTGACGGATCGCCAGCCGGTTGAAGCGGCGCAGCTCCACCAGATCCACACCGTCCCGTGACTGCAGGTCGCGCCAGACCGGCGCCAAGTGTGCGCCGGTGACCAGCACGACGGCCAAGGTGCCCCGGCGAGAGGCCGAGACCGCCGCCAGCGCATCCTCGAGCCGGCCGGCGAACTGCCGACCGGTCTTGTCCTCCGGCACGGTCACGACGATCACAGAGTGCCCGTCATGGCGGCTCGCCCGCTCGACCGCGCCGTCGAAGGTGAGCTCTCCGGGGCGGACCAAGTGGACTTTCACACCCGGGTTGCCGGTCTCCTCGTCCTGAAGGGCGAGTGGGACCCGCTCCACATGCAGGGCACGCGACCCCGCCACTACGTGGACCAGGTTGTGCGGTCGCAGCAGGGAGGTGAGCTGGCGGCTGCTCAACGGGGAGCGTTCGGGGCCGTTCCGGAAAGCGCCATGGTAGGAGTGGGCGTCGAAGCTATCCGGCTTCTCGAACTCTTCGGCGTTCTGCAGGACCTCTTCGACCTCGGCGGTACCGCCGAGGAGGTTGAGAATGTGCGGAGTGCGCAGACGGTAGCGGTCGGCGTCCAAGCCCAGAACCCCGAGGTTGACGCACTCATCGAGCAGGCTGCGGAAGCCGTCGCTGCTGCAGTCTTCGAAACCGGCCTCCCACCAGTAGCAGCACTGCTCCCACAGCTCACCGACGCCGAGCGCGGCGTCGGCGCCCGCGGTCAAGGCGTGCAAGGCCACCGTGTAGGCGATCACCTTGTAGCGCTTGTCGAGGTTGAGGGTCCACTCGAAGCGGTCCCGGAACCCGCGCGCCAGGGTCTTGTCCCGCCAAACCTCTGCCACGTCCTCGGGGGTGATCTCGTAGGGGAACTCACGGGTGGCGCGCGGGTTGCGCCGCAGTCTCTTCAGCAGTTCTTCGGCGAAGAGCTGGACGAGCGCGGGAGCGTTGTTGGCCTCGGCGATGACGCGGGCCGCCAGGGTCTCGGGGAAACGGAAACCGAGCGTGGCCAGGGGGCGCACCAGCAGGTCGAAGGCGTCCTGCGGCTCCAGTGGCCCCACCGCGATAGGCGTGCCCAGATGGGCGAGCGGCTGGTTGGTCAGGCTCTGGAAGCGGGCCGTCTGGTGCAGACCGGCGAAGACGACCTTCACCCGGCGCTCAGTCTCGTCCCTCAAGTTGCGCAACGCGATAACGTTCTCGAACTTGGCGCCCTTGGCGTCCTCATTGAGGAAGTGGTCGGCCTCGTCCAGCAGGATGAGCAACTGCCGCTGCGGGTCCTGCCGAACCCATTCCAAGATGGCCTCGCACACCTGCTCGCCGCGGACCAACCCGTGGGGGACCACACCCTGCTGGGCGAGTTTGTCAGCGAGCTTGGACCACAGCGACTCCAGCGGCGCGACCTTGCCGACGGTCTGGATGTTCTCCAAGATGACCACACGGTTCGGGTCGGTCGCCCGGATGTGCCGCTCGGCCTTGCGCAGCAGCGCCGACTTGCCGAGCTGCCGGCCGCCGTAGACGAACCAGGAGCCGGTCCGGTCGGTGACCTCGCGGAGCTGGTCGGCGCGGCCATAGAACATCTCGTCGGGCACGTCGCCGACTGGAGCATAGGGATTGGTGGCGGTGAAGGGGGCCATCAGCGCCACCGCGACCGACCAGTCAGCCTCTGGCATGCAGGCCAGGTAGCTGATCGCAGCGTCGTCGAGCACCCCGGCCACCGGGGCGGGCCGCCGGCGGGCGGCCGCGGCCAGCTGCTGCCGCTCCTCGGGGGAGAGCACACCGAAGTACCACACCAGGACGGTCTGGTCCTCGGGTTGTCCCTTGAGCATCTCGATGAGCTGCTGGGGGCCCGGGCGGCGCCACACCAGCAGCAGCCGCAGCCGATTGCCGGACGGGCTCATCCGCGAGCCGAAGGCCGGCAGCAGCGCCTCGCCCACCACCTGCTCCAGCTCAAGGTCGATCCACACGCGGTGCGGGTCGCCCGGAGCCCCGGTGACGTCGCGCTGCACGCCTTCCAACCCGATCATCCGCAGCACGGCCGTGATCGCGGTCCTGAGGTTACGGGCGGTCTTGGAGCCCAGTCCGCATGCCCTCCACTGCCGGAGTCCTTCTCTGGACTCCTCGCGGCGGGCGTTGCGCAGTGCAGGGACGTCGATACCGGCTTCCTCCAGCAGCGCGGCCAGATCCGGGTCCGCGACGTGCGTGCCGGCGCGCAGCGCGTCCATCAGCGCGGTGAGGAACTCGACGTTCTCCTGCTTGCGGGCCCTGTTCCCACCGCGGACCGCACTGTCGGCGAACGCGCTGGGGAAGGCGGGATAAAAGCGCCGCAGATGGTGGTCGATGTCCTCGGAGACCTCGTGCAGTTGCCGGCCCGCCTCGACCTGGGCCATGAACTCCCGGGCCGTGGTCAGATCACCCTGGTCGATGCGCTCGGCGATGCGGTCGCGAACGGCGGCGACCCTGGAGTCCTGTGCGGCCCGCGCCCGCAGCCGGGCTTGCTCCCGCTCGATGGCTTCCCTGCTCCATTCCGCGAGCAGATCGTGCAACCGGTCGAGGGCACGATCGATCCGGTCAAAGTCGCGCCGGTCGCCCAGCAGCGGGCTCAGCTTCTCCTCCACCCGCCGGATCTGGTCCTCGGTGAGCACTCCGTCCCGCACCCAACGGGCCACCAGGTCGCGGATCTCCTCGACCCGCTCGTCTCGGGCCTTGCGGGCGTGCGCGATGAGCTCCTCGCGCCGGGCGCGCAGTTCGGCCGCCGTGGTCGGATCGCGTCGTTCCAGCACCGTGACGATGCCGAGAGTGCCCTCGTGGTCACCGCGCTCGGCCCGCTTCTCGAATGCGGTCCGCCAAGCCTGGTCGCCGGCGAAGGCGACGGGCGCCAGCTGCTCGACCGTGGGCTGCTCGCGAGGCTCGAAGGACACCGGGTCCAAGGAGAGTGCGGAGGCCAGCAATAGGTCTCGGTTGGCCACGTGAGCGATCGGCGGCTCGCTCTCCGGCAGGGGCGTGCCCTCGAGCAGGTCGAACGTCCCTGCCAGAAGGTCGTGGGCGGCCCGGGCTGCAGCGGACCTCACCTCATCGGCCGAGACCGCCATCGCCTCCAGCGCGGTGAGGATCTCAGTCCGTTTCGCCCCGATGGTCTCCTGCAATTGGCCCAGCGGCCCAAGCAGCCAGTCTTGGGCGTCGCCGGCCTCCCGTTCCCGGCTCTCCTTCACCGCTCTGGCCCATCGGCCCGCCGTGTCCAAGGCGTTCCCGATCTTGGTGACGAGCTGGGTGCGGGCCCCCGCGATGATCTTCTTGGAGCGGCGCCGAGCTGCGATGCGACGGACCTTTTCGTCGATCATCCGGTCGATCTCGCCAGCCGCGCGCAACCGGGTGACCTGGGCGGCGACCTCGTCCGCGCGGGCCGGGTCGTCCTGCGCGGCCAGAGCCAGCAGACCGCCCACGGGGTCGTCCCGCTGGAGCAGTGCCTTCCACACCTCGGTGGCCAGCTGGTACTTGATCTTGCGGTGCGGTTCTTCCTCCAGCAGCCGGGCCGCCTCCCGTGCGCTCTGCGCACGGACCATCGCCGCCTCGGCCGTGCCGCGTGCTCGGCCGATGACGCCCGAGCCCAAGTAGGCGCCGCTGCGAGCGGCGCGGGTGAACGCCTCTCCGCACTCGACCAGGTCGGGGAAACCGGAGACGACGATCTTCAGTTCCTCCAGCAGTCTGGTGGACTCGGGGGTGGGGTGCACCAGACCGGCCCTGATCGTGGCGGCCCAGGTCAGGATGCCACCGGCGGGATCTTCGGCGAGGGCCTTGGCGCTCAGGTTCCGGGCCACCGCCGTGAATTCGGCCGACAGCGGGCCCGCGAAGACCGCCATCTCCGCCGCGATCGCCGCGCAGCGGCGAGCCGCGGCCTCGGCCTCCGGCCGGCCCGCGGCCCTGCGCAGCCATCCGGCCAGCCCGAACCGCCCGGCGCGCAGCGCGGTGGCCTCGGTCTCGGCCAGGGACGGGCCGGTGGCGGTGGGCTTTCCCGCGGCGGACTCGGAGGCTCGTCCCGCTGCCTCGCTGTCACCGGTTCCGGTCGATGCAGCGGCCGGCCGCTGCTCCGTCCTCACGGACTCGACCTCGACGGGGGCATCGTCCTTCACGGGCGCATGTCCGTCCGTATCCGCGTTCGCCGTGGAGGCGTCGGCGTCCGGCGAGCTCTCCGGGAAGGCCTCGGCGATCAGCTCGTCCAGTTCAGCCAGGTCATCGGCGGACTGGTCCGCTTCACGCGAGGGTGTGGCATCCTCGGCGGCCTCGGCATCGGCTGCTTCGCCATCCGCCGGTCCGCCGGAATCCGGGTCATCCTGACCAGCGGCTTCGCCACCGTCCTCGTCTTCCGATCCCCCATCCGCCGCGTCGTCCGTTCCCGAGCGGGAGGCCTCGGGAGGCGGCGAGGCGATCGTCAACCGCTGCATCAGCGCGAAGTCCACCAGCACGCGGCACTCTTCGGGCAACTGCGCGCGTGCCTGTTCGGCGAGCTTCGGCGCCCGCGGAAGACCGTCCGGCTGTGCCATCACCTCGATCAGCTCGGCCAGAGCCGCCAGGCCGTCACCGGTGCCCGCACGCGCCATCCGGCGCACCCGGTCGAGGGCGTCGGCCACGAAGTCCGGGCCCTGCAGACCCGCCAGTCTTCGGATCCGGGCAGCGTCCGCCTCGGCTTTGCGCGCGGTCTCCAGCGCGGCGGACAGCGCCGCCAGGTCGGTGGCTCTCTGCGTGCCGGGAGCCACGACCTCAACCTGCTCCCGCACGGTGTCGAAGCACTCGGCCGCCTCACCGATCAGTACGATGTCGTCGTCCTGTGGGCGGCGCCCGGCCCGAAACTCCGCCGCGACCCGGTCGGCTGCATCCGCCGCCGCGGACAAACGCTCGCGCAGCTCCTCGAGCATCGCCGCGATGGTCGGCAGCGCGGGCGGCTGATCGGTCGGCGCGGCGACCTCGCCGGTCATGTCGGAGGGCATGTCCGCTTCATTCTCCTGGTCGGTGGCCGATAGGGCGCTGAGTTGCTGCTCTGCCAGCTTTCGCAGCTCAGGAAGGCCGATGGGATGCTTGGGAAGACCGGGATGCCGTTCACAGAGGGTTCTCCATGCGGCGGTGGCCGCAGCGGCGCCGTCGCCCAGATCCGCCCTCCCGGCCGCCACGAGACCGAGCGCCACAGGGGCGAGCGGACGGTCCAGTTCGATGACGCGAGCCAGGCACCAATACACGATCGACAGGGGGCAGGGAACGGCTAGGCACAGGCACAGGTGGCCGGCCCGGCGGAGGACCTCAGCGGCCCGAGCGGAGTCCAGCAGCGCCCCGCAGTCCTCGGCGGTCAATTCGTCCGGATTGCCGAAACCATGGATGAAGCCACTGCTGAGAATCTCCCGGAGCGCTGTGCGGCGGCGTCCCTCCCCCGTCCGCAAAGTGCGCAGCACCGCCTCGGCGGACCATCGGGTGACCTTTTTGGCACCCTGGAGACCTACGTGGCTCAATACCGCGCGGCGGACTTTGGACGGACAGGTCTGCAGCAGTTCCTGCACGTCGTCCACGGTGACCGCGGCCAACGTGGCCTCTTCCAGTCCCACGAGCCCAAGGTCGCCGCCCTGCTCGGCGAGTGAGCCCAGCGGCGCCGGTCCCTCATGTGCCGCGCAATGCTCGCACTGCCGACGCATCACCACCTCCGCTCCGGGCGCCCGTCCCGCCCGGGGAATCCCCGTCTGCGCTCAGCACCTTAACCAAAAGGTCGGACATTGGCGTTCATTTTCGGGAATCTGGTTGATCAAGTACACGATGCCGTCCAGGTCCTCCTATACACACCACGGCCGACTTCGATCGGCAGACCGTACGGCCGGGCGCTGGCTACGATGAACCGCTCGCCGTGGGTGAGTTCGGTACGCGGTGGGGGGAGATGAGGTGAGGGAGCGAGAAGGCGGGCGGCGGCGTGGGCAGGGGCAGCTGGAGGCGGAGGTGCTGGCGGTGCTGCAGGAGGCGCCCGGGCCGGCGAGCGCGGCGTGGGTGCAGGAGCGGCTCGGGGGTTCCCTCGCCTATACCACGGTGGTCACCATTTTGACGCGGCTGCTGCGCAAGGGGGCGGTGACACGGGAGAAGGCGGGGCGGTCTTTTGTGTGGTCGCCGGCGGGTGATGAGGCGGACCTGGCGGCTTTGCGGATGCGCAGGGTGCTGGATGCGGAAAGCGATCGCAGGGCGGTGCTGGCCCGGTTCGTGACCAAGCTGTCGCCGGGAGAGGAGCAGGTGCTGCGCGAGCTGTTGGAGCGGGTCGAGCGGAAGAGGAAGTAGCCGGTGGTGCGGCCGCCGGCCCGGGCCGCACCACCGATGCGCGGGGGCTACTTGGCCTCGTTCAGGGCGGCCAGGGCCTGAGCCCAGCGGACGTACTTCAGCTCGGCCAGGTCCGCGACCGTGGTGACGCCGAACGCCTCCTTGAGCAGTTCGCCGTCACGCTCGGAGACGCCCTTCAGCGCCGAGACGGGAGCGGCCAGGATCTCCGGCAGGCTCTTGTCCGCCCACGCCTTGTCCAGCACCTTTTCCAGATCGATCGAAGCCACGTGCCCTCCGGACGATGTGAGTCATGGACGATGCGCGTCCGGCCCGTTCCCCTTCCGACGGCGTGCGCGCACGACGCCGCGGGAGAGGGCCGGGAGGGAAGAGCGCCGGTCCGCCGGGGCCATCGCGCTTCCCTCCTCGTGAACGGATGCCGTAGGTGAAGGTGGACGTTCGCCCTGCCCTCACACATCTTCTACACGCGTGTAGAAGCATAAGGGGTGAGGAGCCCGAACGTAAACGATTCACGATCTACCCAGAGAGACAGACTAAAAACTCCATGTGATGAGACAGGTCTGTCGATCCCTGCCGTCGGCCCGGTAGCGGCCCAGCGGTGTGGAGGGCCTGCGTCCCGCCTCGGCGGTCACGCCGAGGTGTGATTGATCGCGGCGATCGCCTTGGGCAGGTCGCGTTCGTACTGCCGGGCATAGCTTTGAGCCTGCCGACCCCGCCAGTAGGGGCCGCCGTTGTAGCGGGCGGCCAGCTCCCTGCCCTCTTCGAGGGTCATCTGGTGGGGCTCCTTGTGGGCGAAGGACGTCTCCTTCTTCAGATCCCGCAGGTGGTAGGCGGCGATGATGATGCCCTGGTGGGGATTCTTGAGGGAGGAGATGATCCGGCCGCGCTGGGCGGGGGTGAGATCGGCCGGGTCGTAGCCCAAGGCCTCGGCGGCGCGGCGCACCTGGACCTCCATGGGGCCATAAGAGGTCTTGTCCGGATGCCTGGAGGAAAGGCCACGTCGGCGAACCCAGCCCACGGCCGTGTTCATCCACTCCGGCTTGCCGCCCGCCTCCCGGTAGGCGATGCCCGCCAGCACCGACTCGGGGATGCCCGCCTCCCGGGCGGCGGCCCTGATGGTGTCCGCGTAGTGGCCGACCCACCGCCGTTTGAAGTCCTCCTCGTCGGCCAAGCCCAGCCGCGCGGTGAGGAAGAACTGCCTGCTCCCCCACCTCGGACCGTCCACGGGCAGGTGCGCCGTCCGCTCCAGCAGGCGCCGGTGAGCCGCGGTGAGCTGATCATGCCGGACGGGGTCCTGCTCGTCAGGCGAGCGCGAGACGGGGTCTTGCTCGGACTGGCCGGTCTCCTTCGGCGATCCAGAAGTCGTCATGGTGACCGTCCTGTGTCCTCGAGTCCATCGGCAGGCCGCAGGCAGAGCGTATAGGCCCGATCCGTCGCAGGGCAGGGAGTTCACCCAGCCGCCGCTGACGATGCGGGAGTCACCGCGATCGGGGGCGGAGTGGATTTCGGCATCGGTGGATGTCGGGTGTGGCGCATTGACACGCGTCCGAAAACACGGCGCAGGGAACGTCGGCAGGCCGTCAGTGATCCAACTGGAGAAGGCAAGCGACCACTGGACCTTTCTCGCACGTGTCCTCAGTGCCAGGAACGGGAACCCCGACGTCACCCGACCTCGTGTCCCAGGTCACAGCATCGCCTCTGACTGCGAGGGACCCCGTCCTGCCTGCGGAAACAGCGCGTCGAAAGGTTCACTGCAGAAAGGCGGAAACGGCCCGTGACCACCGGCACCCAGTACTGCGGGCATCCTCGCTCCGACGACCCCGCCCAGCCCTGCAAAGCCACGTCCCTACCCGGCGGCGACCGGTGCCTGGCCCACGCCAGCGACCAGGTTCGCGACCAGTTCTTGGCCGGTCTGACCCCCGGGGGCTGACCTTGACATGCGCGGCGTCTCCTTCACCCCCAACCTACTGAACCGACTCTTGAACGCCGTCTGCGACCCTCACCGCAACAACCGTCCACACCTCGGCCACGTCGACTTCAGGAGGGCTTCGTTCTCTAAGGGCGTCAAATTCTACAATACCTTGTTCTCTGGATCTGCCGATTTTAGCCAGACATCCTTCTCTGGAGAAACCGACTTCAACAGAACACTGTTTTCCGGATTCGCCCAATTCATCAAAGCATCATTCTCTGGAAGCACCAGCTTCAATGGAACATCATTTTCCTGGGGTGCAGATTTTACTAAGGCATCATTCTCTAAATATGCCAGCTTCACCGGAGCATCCTTCCTCAAGAATACGTTCTTTACCGATGTATCATTTTCTGGAGACATCCACTTCAACAAAGCATCATTCTCTGGAGATGCAAATTTCAATAGGACATTGTTTTCTAGAGATTCCAACTTCGCCGAGACATCATTCTCTGGAGAAACCTACTTCATCGGGGCATCATTCTCCGGGCACGCCGAATTCTATGCAGCCTCATTCTTCGGAGGCGCCCACTTCGATACGACCTCTTTTTCCACAGACTCCTCCTTCACTGGAGCATCATTCTACGAAATCGCCAGCTTTGAAAGAGCTTCATTCTCTGGACACTCTAATTTCGATAGGACTCTCTTCTTCAATGGAGCTCACTTCAATAAGGCGTCTTTCTCTAAGGAGGTTACATGGACGCGCTGCCGGATTAGCACCTTGTCCCTTGATGAGGCAATAGCCGAGAAGGAAATGCGAGTGGAAGCCGTCGCTGATCAGGTGTCGGCCCGGCGGATGCGGGCAGTGGAGCGAGTTACGCTGCGGTTGCGCTCAGCGCGCGTGGACCTCACGGAGCTGGTGTGCAGTGGAGCGGCCAGTGTGCATGCCCTGGCCCAGCCGATCCCCAACGTGCCGGATCTGGAAGATCGCCCCGCCAAGGTAGCGGTGACATCGCTGCGCGGAGCGGACGTTGAGTCGCTGACCTTGACCGATGTGGACTTGAGCGAGTGCACCTTCGCTGGGATGCACCGAGTCGACCAGATCCAGCTCGACGGCGACTGTACTTTCGCCTCCGGCCCCGGCCGGCGGCGTATGCTGGCTGAAGAACATCACTGGCAGGCCCAACGTCACGTAGAACGCCGCGGCCACCCCAGCTGCTGGCACCTCGCTCCCGCTGGGGTAGAGGTGCTTGGGCCGCGGCGGATCGAAGTGATTTACCGGCAACTGCGCAAAGCCCTGGAAGAAGGCAAGAACGAACCCGGGGCGGCCGACTTTTACTACGGCGAGATGCAGATGCGCCGGGCCGCCGCACGCAGTGCCGATCGGTTGCTGCTGTGGCTGTATTGGGCGGTGTCCGGATATGGGCTGCGTGCTCGGCGCGCCCTGGTCTGGGTGTTGGTGGTCGCCGTCCTCAGCATCGCCGGCATGACCGCCTTCGGGTTCCCGCAGAATGCCAAAGCGCAGAAAGCCACCGGCACCATCGTCACCCCGGCCGGGCCGCAGGCCGTCACCTTGACCATCCGGCAGGACGACCCCGCCAAAAACCTGCCCGAGCGGCTGGAGAAGGCGGTCGAGGTCACCGTCAACGCCGTCATCTTCCGCAGTCCCGACACCGAGCTGACCACGGCCGGCCGCTATCTCAACATCGTCGTCCGCATCCTGGGGCCGATTCTGCTGGGGTTGGCCATCCTCGCCATCCGCAATCAGGTCAAACGCTGAGGTCCGAGCCGCCTTGGCGCGGTGGCCGGCCGTCGAGGCGGGCGTCCCAGGCGGTGCGTTCGTCCTCGGGCATCGCATAGGCGATGAACAGGTCGCGGACGGCCTGCCGGTAGGCGGCGGCGGTGCCGGGGCGGGGGTTGGCCAGGTAGTTGAGGACGAAGCCGTCGGTGAGGGCGGTGAAGGCGCGGGCGCCGCGGCGGGGGTCGGGGGCGCCCGCCGCGCGCAGGGCCGCGGTGGCGGCGTTCTCGAAGGAGGTTTGGGCCTGGGCGACGGCCTCGCGCAGGGCGGGGTTGCGGGCGGCCTGGAGGTAGGCCTCGTACTGGGTCAGTTCGGCGGAGCTGTCGAAGTCGGAGAACAGCAGGCGGGTGAAGGCGTCGGCGATCTGGGCGGGGGTGGCGTGTTCGTTCTCCATCCGGGCGGCGAGTTCTTCGAGCTGGGTGCAGCGGTTGTGGACCCAGCTGCGCAGCGCCTCCTCGATGAGTTCGTCGATGGAGTTGAAGAAGTAGGTGGTGTTGGAGGCCGGCACGCCGGCGCGGGCGGCGACGGCGCGGTGGGTGACCGCGCCGACGCCGCGTTCGCCGATGAGTTCGATCGCCGCGCGCAGCAGGGCGGCGCGGCGGCGCAGTGCCGGTTCCCGGTGGGCGCGGCGTCCGCGGCTTGGGGCCATCGGTGTCACCGGGTGCGGTTGAGACGGTGGAACATGCCGCGTTGTGCCCGGTAGAGGCGGGGGAATTCCCGGTAGAGGCGTTCGTAGACGGCGCGGTTGGCCGGGTCGGGGGTGAAGACGGCGTCGGCCTTGACCAGGTCGCGTACCTCCTCGCGGCGGACGGCGCCCAGGGCGATGCCGGTGAGGATGGCCTGGCCGCGCAGCGGCGCGTGCACCGGGTCGGTCACTCGTTCGATGGTGCGGTTCATGACGTCGGCGTGGATCTGGCACCACAGGTCGGAGAGGGCGCCGCCGCCGATCATACGGATCGGGTCCAGCCGCCGCCGGGCAAAGCGTTCGACCGCCTCGTGCAGCCAGCGGCTGTTGTAGGCCACGCCTTCCAGGACGGCCCGGATCAGGTCGGCCCGGGTGGTGGTCAGCGACAGGTTGTGGAAGCCGGCGCGGGCGTCGCGGTCGTCCACCGGGGAGCGTTCGCCCTTCAGCCAGGGGGTGAAGATGACCTGGTTGCTGCCGGGCGGTGCGGTGGCGGCCTCCGCCACCAGCGCGGCGTAGTCGGGAGGGCCGCCGATCAGGGTCTCCTGCAGCCATTGCAGGCAGCGTCCGCCGGTCTCGTGGTTGTTGGCGACCAGGTAGCCGTCGTCGAACAGGCCCGGGACGCTGGCGATCGAGCGCAGCACATCGGTCTTCTTGAACGGCACCGGCAGGCCGATCCAGGAGGTGGTGCTGATGGCCAGGTGCGTTTGGTAGTTCTCGATCGCCCCGGCGCCGCAGGCCGACGAGTGCAGGTCGGGCAGGCCGGTCATGACCGCGATCCCGGCGGGGACGCCCAGCTCGGCCGCGGCCCGCTCGCAGACGGTGCCGACGATGGAGCCGCTGGGGCGCAGCGGGGGGAGCTTGGCGGCCTCCAGCCCGGCCCGGCGGACCAGGTCGGCGTCGTAGCTCAGCACGTCCAGGCGGCGGTTGTCGGTCAGCCAGGCGGCGGTCATGGAGGCGCGGGAGGCGGTGGCGACGCCGGTCAGCCGCATCGTCAGGTAGTCCACCGGTTCCATCAGCCAGCGGGCCGCCCGGTAGGTGGCGGGATCCTCGTGGCGCAGGAACAGGTGGTGGCCGATCGGGTCGCCGCCGAACGGGGAGGGGGCGCCGCCGGTCTTGCGCACCCAGGTCAGGATGTGGCGGGGGGCGTATCCGGCGAGGGGGCCGCCGATAAGGGCGCGGGAGTGGGGGGCGGCGCGGGTGTCGGTGTACAGGAGGCAGTCGCCGACGGGACGCCCGGTCTCGTCCACGGGGACGGTGCTGGCCCACTGGCCGGTGCAGGAGGCCGCCACGACCTGCTGGGGGCGGACGGTGCCGCTGCGCATCGCCCGCCGGGCGGACTCCCCGATCAGGCGCCACCACTGGTCGGCGTCCTGGGTGGAGCCGCCGCCGGGCGGGGTGCGGGTGGGCACTGGGGCGTGCTCGTACCAGGCGATGTCGCCGGTCAGCGACACCAGGGCGGTTTTGGGGCCGCCGCTGCCCAGGTCGATGGTGAGCACGTAGCTTTCGTCCCTGGGCAGGCCCGCCGGTGTCCGGGGAGCGGTCACGGTCACCTCCCCTCGGGCGGCCGCGGCACCGACTGCTGGGCGTCGAGCATGTCGGCCATGATCTGGCGGATGAACTCGTCGGCCTCGTCGGTCAGGCCGCCGGGCACTCCCCCGTAGATGGCGCCGGAGTGGGGCCGGGCGCCCGCGGCGTGCTGCTTTTGGGCGTAGGCGACGGCTTCGGCCAGGTCGGCGGCGAACTCCTCGGTCACGCCGGGGCGGGTCTGCGGGAGGGTGACCGCCATGTGGATGGCGTTGGGGTACTGCTGGCCGTTGAAGCGCCAGCCGCGTCCGGCCATGAAGTCGTAGACGTGGTAGATGTCGAACTCGTCGGAGGTGAAGCTGAACAGGAAGGTCGGCTCGCCGAGGATGCGCAGCTGGGGGTGGGAGCGGACGGCCTGCTGCATCCTGGCCGAGGTTTCGAAGATCTTCTTGACGCGGGCGCGGTAGCCGTCGCGGCCCAGCTGCACCATCGCCGCCCAGGTCGCCGCCAGCAGCCCGCCCGAGCGGGAGCCCTCGATGCCCGGGGACAGGTACTTGCCGCCGCTCCAGCCGGTGGAGAAGAAGTACAGCTCGTTGCGGAGGCGGCGGTCGCGGAACAGCAGGGTCGAGGTGCCCTTGAAGCCGTAGCCGTATTTGTGGGTGTCGGCGGAGATGCTGGTGACGCCGGGCAGGCGGAAGTCGAACGGCGGGATGTCATAGCCCAGTTCCTCGCCGAAGGGCAGGATGAAGCCGCCCAGGCAGGCGTCCACGTGCAGCCCGACGCCGCGGGAGAGCGCCAGTTCCGACAGCTCGCCGATGGGGTCGATGGTGCCGTAGCCGTAGTTGCCGGCCGAACCCATGATCGCGATGGTGTTCTCGTCCATGAGGTCGGCGACGGCCCGGACGTCCACGAGGGTGGTGGCCGGGTCGATGGGGGCGACGCGCAGCTCGATGCCGAACAGGTGGCAGGCCTTGTCGAAGGCCGGGTGGCCGGTTTCGGGCTTGATGAAGTTGGGACGGGTGATGCCGCGGGTGCGGGCGGCGTGGTCCCGGTAGGCCAGCAGGGCGTGCAGGATGCTGCCGGTGCCGCCGGTGGTGACCAGGCCGGCCGGGGTGGTGCCGGTGATGTGGCCGGCGTGCATGAGGTCCAGCGCCATGGCCAGGATCTCGCCCTCGAACTTGGTGGCCGAGGGGCACATGTCGCGCTGGAGGACGTTGGCGTGGGCGAACAGGCCGTAGGCCTCGGTCATGAACTCGTAGTGGGCGTGGTCGCCGCAGTAGATGGTGCCGGAGACCTTGCCGTTCTCCCAGCGGGCGTCCTCTTCGGCGGCCATCTCGCGCAGCTCGGCGAGGATCTCCTCCCTGGGACGGCCGTGTTCGGGCAGGCGCTGGTGCACCGGGAACCGGCCGGCGTAGGGGTAGTCCGTCATCGGTCCTCCTCGGGGATCACCGTCGATCCGGAGCAGAGCAGAGCACAAGTGTGGACATTTGTCCACACTTTCCGGTGCCTTCCGGACGGCGCCCCAGGCCGCGGAGGCGAAGCATCCGGCGGATTCCGCCCGGCACGTGACGGCCTCACAGGGCCGTGGCCGTCCGTCTTGTGTGCGCACCGCCGACGGTCAGGCTCGTTGCGCGCTTCTTCCGCTCCTCCCCCGCCGGTCGTACCCCCGGGCAGGGGCGGTGGTCTCAGGCGGCCTCGGTGGGGACGAGCGCAAAGCCCACGATTCCCTGGTGCATCACCCCGCCCGTCACCTCGAAATTGCCCGTCAACCAGTACGCCCCGCGCACCCAGTCGACACCGGCCCGGTTCAACCGGTCTTTCCGGATCAAGACCTGGTAGCCGGTGCATTTCTCGTTGGTCGGTTCCTCGCCGGGTGCGAGTTTCTCAGGGCAGTCCGTCCAGAAAACGAAGAACGCCGCGGTGTCGTCGCCGGAGGATTCACCGGAGGATCCGTAGGGTTTCCCCAGTCCGTCCAGCAGGGTTATCGACTCGTCCAGCGGGGACCTGATGTACACCTTCCGTCCCACGTTGCCGGCCAGGAAGTCGGCGAACTTCTTTCCCTCCGCCCAATTGGCTATCTGGCCGGTGTAGGTCGGCCTGGGAAAACCGGACTGGATCACCGGCGCCGCGGGGCCGCCCGATCCGCGGTTTTTGACATACCCGGTGATCAGGACGGCGGGGACGGTCAGTGCCAGCGCGGCGGCCACCCCGGCGACGATGGTCCACAGCGTCCTGCGGTCCGTGGCCTGGGACGGGGCCGGGTGGGTCGCGGTGCCGACAGCGCGAACGGCCGGGTGCGCGGCGGAGAAGGAGGCGAGCGCGTCCGGGGAGGACAGCGCGCCGAGCAGGGTGCGGGCGTCGGGGCGCGCGGCGGCGGGCACCGCCAGGGCGGCCGTGACCAGCGGGCGGATCTCCGCGGGCACCCCGGCCAGGTCGGCCGCGCCCTGCAGGGTGCGCAGCGCCACCGCCTGCATCCCGCCGTCGCCGAAGACCGGCCTGCCGGTGGCGGCATAGGCGACGGTCGCGCCCCAGGCGAAGACGTCGGCGGCCGGTCCCACCGGGCCGCCCTCCAGGACCTCCGGGGCCATGTAGCCGACCGACCCGGTGACGCCCCCGTCGCGGGTCAGGCGCGTGGCGTCCTGCTCCTGGGCGATGCCGAAGTCGATGAGCACCGGGTCGGAGTCCACCATCATGACGTTGGACGGTTTGAGGTCGCGGTGCACATGCCCGGCCCCGTGCACGGCCACCAGGGCCTCGGCGATCCCCCGGGCCGTGCGCAGCAGCGCCTCGCCGCGCAGCGGGCCGTCCGTCTGGACGACCTCGCGCAGCGTCCTTCCCTGCACATAGCGGGTGACGATGTAGGGCGGATCGGCGTCCAGGTCGGCGTCGACCAGCTCGGCGATGCGCGGGCTGCGCAGCCGCTGCATCACGGCGACCTCGCGGCGCAGCCGCTCCCGCATTTTCCGGTCATCGGCGATGGCGGGATGGAGCTGCTTGAGGGCCACCGTCCGCCCCTGCGGGTCCAGCGCGAGAAACACCCGGCCCATGCCGCCGGTGGCCAGGTGCGACAGGGGCCGGTACTTGCCTATGGCCGGCGGCAGCTCCTCATGACGCATTTTCCCGACTCCCGCGTTGGACAGCGAATAAAGCGGCCGCGCACCAGAACAGACGCAACATATTCCGGGACGACCCGCACATCTTAATGGAAGCAATGCGGCCTCGTTTCGGCCTTTGCACAGATGATGGCCGCGGCACCGGTATGCGCCGGCTCGCCGGCCGGCTGTCAGAGCAGGCCGTCCAACACCGCAGGGACCGGCCCGCCCCTGTGCCCGCGGTGGCGGCCACGTCGTCTCCGGTGGCCGCTCCCCCATCCCGCGCTGAAATCACCGACACCATCTCCGATGCATGAATCCGGCGATCTGCTCGACATAGCGCTCTGGGGGACCCTGCGATTCGACGCGGCCGGCCGCTGCCTGTATCTGGGGGCGCAGGATAAAAAGATCCTGCCCGCCTGGTCCCGGGTGTTGGACCCCGGAATAAAACCGGTGCTGCGGAATGGGAAACGCGGGATCGGCACCGGCGGGCACGGAGTGATCATGGAGGGAGACGTGCTCATCGCAGGCGGCAGCGGCGCCGAACGCCGCGACTCGTCCCGCAGAGCGTGCCGGAGTCGTGCGCTCCGCAGGCGACGTGGCTGGGCACTTTCGGCGAGGTGACCCGCTGCTCGGCCGCCCGGCGGCGAGCCGGTTTCAGACCGGACGGCCGGGAGACCAGCGGGCCGCAGCCGGGTGTTATTTCGCTGCCTTCTCCTCCACCGGGGGCAGGGCCCGGTACCAGACCTCGCCGATGACCGTGGCGAGTTCCCGGATGCGCTCCGGGCGCGGGGCCACCGGGAGCAGGCCGACGTGCACGTAGGCCATTTGCTCGGTGAGGGAGCCCAGGGCTTCGGCGAGCAGTTCGAAGTTCGCGGAGCCGATCTTGCCCTGTTCGTGGAGGCGTTCCAGCCAGCGCTGGGTTCGTTTCACGAAACCTGCGCGCAGTTGCAGCCACAGGGAGGCGAAGCCTTCGTTCTCGCTGGCGGCGGCGGCCTCGCGCATCACTCGCAGCAGGTGTCGGTGGCGGCTGTAGGTCTGCAGGTAGGTGATGTTCTGGTTGATCAGGTTCCGCAGCTCATCGCCGGAGGGGTCCGGTGGCGCCGAGGCCGACGCCAGCTCCTCCAGCGCCGGCTGCAGCGCGGCCAGGAAGATCTCGTCCAGGCTGGAGAAGTGGCGGTAGAAGTTGCCCTGGGCGGTGCCCGCACGGCCGGCGATGTCGGAGATCCTGGTGCGGGTGTAGCCGTAGTCGCCGAAGCAGGCCGCGGCCGCCGCGATGAGCTTCTCCCGCGTCTCCTGCCCCCGCTTGTTCGGTCTCTTCTCCGGGCTCTCCGGCATCAGGCTCGCGATGAGCCGTCGGATGTGCTGCCGCGCGGCCTCGTTCTCCCGCTCTTCTTCGGGAAAGGAGGAGCTGCGCGGGCTTTTGCCGCCGGTCTTCGTCGCCACGGTCTTACCCCGCCAGAATTTGTGAACGGAAATTCACACTACTGTTCCGTGGATGCGGCGTCAACGACGGCCTCCAGCAGCTCCGGCAGCGGCCCCGTGCGTCCGGTCAGCTCGCCCGCCCACGAGGCGAGCGTGCGGACCGCCTCATGTTCTGCGCCGCCCCGCTCAGTGCCGGCCGGCCCGGCCAGGACGATCCCCGCGGTGCCGTCGACGGTGACCGTGCGCCCCGCCAAGCCGCGCATGGCACCGTCCCCGCACCCCACGACGCAGGGCAGTCCGATCTCCCGGCATACCAGCGCGGCGTGGGAGGTACTGCCGCCGTGCTCGGTGACGACCGCGGCCGAGGCGAACATCGCCGGCACGTCCTCGGGCGAGGTCGCGGGACGCACCAGCACCACGGCCTTGCCCTCATCAGAGAGCCGCAGCGCCTCCTCGGTGTCGGTGACCGCGATCCCGGCGCCGACGCCGGGGCTCGCCCCGAGCCCTTCGGCGAGCTTCTCGCCGCCGGAGCCGACGCCGCCCTGCTCTTCCAGCCGGCGGGCCTGCTCGGGGGTGATGCGGGTGAGCGCGGTGCGCCGGTCGATGAGCCCTTCGCCGGCCAGGTCCACGGCGATCCGGGCGGCGGCCAGCGGGGTGCGCTTGCCCGCCCGCGCCTGCAGCACATACAGCCTGCCGGATTCGATGGTGAACTCGATGTCCACCATGTCGCGGTGGTCTTCCTCGAGGACGCGCGCGATGCGGACCAGTTCGGCGTGGTTGTCCGGCTGTGCCTCGGCGAGGGCCGCCAGCGGCTGCGGCGTCCGCTCGCCGGAGACGACGTCCTCGCCCTGGGCCCGGGCCAGCCACTCGCCGGACAGGCCCGGCTCGCCGGTGTTGGGGTCGCGCGTGAACACCACCCCGGTGCCGGAGTCGGCGTCCAGGTTGCCGAAGACCATGGCCTGCACGGTGACCGCGGTGCCGGCCAGGTCGTCGATCCCGTGCCGCTGCCGGTAGGCGACCGCGCGCCGGGAGAACCACGACCCGAAGACAGCGCCGATGGCCGCGCGCAACTGCTCGATGGGGTCGGCCGGTGGCGCCGTCCCGACGGTGCCGGTGTAGGAGCGGACGAACCGCCTCCAGGTGTCCTCGGCCCAGTCGCGGTCGCCGGTCTGCTCGGCCAGCGCGTCCCGCAGCGTCTCGGTCAGGCCGAGGTTCAAGACGGTGTCCATCATGCCGGGCATGCTCCGCGCGGCGCCCGAGCGCACGGAGACCAGCAGCGGCGCGTCCGCTTCGCCGAAGCGGCGGCCGGTGCGCCGTTCCAGCTCGGCGAGGTGGTCCAGCACGCCGGTCCAGACGGCGTCCGGTATTCGGCCGCCCGCCCGGTGGTAGGCCGGGCAGACGCCGACGCCGATCGCGAAGGCGGGCGGGACCGGCAGTCCCAGGGCGCTCATGCGGTTGAGGCCGTAGGCCTTGCCGCCGACGGCCTCCCGGGTCAGCGGGCGGGTGCCATCGAGCAGGTGAACGTCACCGGTGCTGCGCAAAGCCATCTCGGTGCGGGGCTCCTTTCCGGTCACGGGCGGTGCCGGCGGGCGGCGTGCAGGCCGTCTTCGACGGGGACGTCGATGCCGTTCCGCCACGAGGCGTCCGGCCTCGTCGGGGGTGCCGTGCCTGCGGAGCAGGGCGACCGCGCCGTCGAAGCGGTCGGCGCCCATGGTGGCGCGGAAGTCGTCGGGATGGGGGTCTGCACGGGGCCGGGGCTGACGTTGACGGCCCGCACGCGGCGGGGCGGCAGACGCGCGGCAAGGCACTGGGTCCACATCGCGAGCGCGGCCTTGGAGGTGTCGCAGGCCGCCGGTCCGGACCGCGGATGGCGCGCCGGCCAGGCGTCGATCGGCTCCTCCCCCCCTTGGAGACCTCGCCGATCGCGGTTTCGGTGCGGGGTGCCACCGCCGGTGAGGCCTGCCCGGCAGGGGTCGCCCACTCGCCGTCGATCGGGCAAGGCGCCCGGCCCAGCCACTCGTCGTGCCGGCGGCCGTGCTCAGCCATGGTCGCTCACCAGCCGGACGGGAAGGCGCTTGATGCCGCGAAAGAAGCCGCCCTGCAGCCGCTCGGGTTCCGGCCGCACGTTGATGTGCAGTCCGCGTTCGATCCGGTTCGTCGTTCCAGCGCAGGGGGTCGTGGTCGCGCAGCACGTGGAAGATCTCATGGTCGCGGCCTTCGGCGAAGGCGCTCAGATCCATCAGGTCGACGGTGGCTCCCGGGGGCATCGCCATCCCTCCTCGCCCGGCCGCCTGTTTGCGAACGTAGTATCACTAAAACATATCGGGGAGTGCTTGGGAAGAGAAGGAATACCAGGGAATCGAGCAGCGAAAGCTGCGAAGTCTCTATGAATACCCAGCGGGTTCAACCCATTGCACCGCATCACTAAGCGACTTAGTATTCACAAACTAAGTGATGTCGACCACAAAGGCGGTCCCGCATCGTGCATCCGGCGAAGATCGCGCGACGGCGCCCGGACGCGCAAGCCCACGTCATGGCCAGCAGCGGCGAATCGCTTGGCCACGGCGAGCTCGACGCACGCTCCAACCGGCCGGCGCACTTCCTGCGCGCCCGCGGGGTGCGGCGCGACGGCCCCCTGGTGATCGTGATGGAGAACCGGATCGAGTGGCCGGTGGTGGTCGCCGCCGGGATGCGCACCGGGCTCTACGTCACCCCGGTCAACCGGCACCTGACCGTCACCGAGCTGATGGCGCCGCCGGCCGAGGCGCCCGGCGGCAACGCCCCCGGCTCCGTGGTCGCCTCCGCCGCGGTGGCCGAGGTGCTGGGCCGGCTCGATGAGGAGGGCTTCCTCTACCTGAGCGGCGGGGAAAGCCACACGATCATCTCCGGCGGGGTGAACATCCACCCGGTGGAGATCGAAGACGTCCTGACCGCTCACCCGCGCGTGCTGGACGCGGCCGTGATCGGCACGCCCGGCCCGGAGTTCGGCGAGAAGGTCACCGCGGTGGTGGAGGCCGCCGGCGGCCGGCGCGTTTCAAGGCGCCCAAGGAGGTGCCGTTCGTCGAGCGGCTCCCCCGCCTGCCGACGGGCAAGCTCAGCGAGAACTCCCTGCGGGAGATGATCACGGCCTCGGCCGCGGAAAGCACGCGGTGATCGCCTCCGGCCCGCGGGCGGGCCCACGGCGGCCCGCAGGCTCCCGCCGGGGCCGGCAGCGGCCCCGAGACCTGCCGCTTTGCAACAGTCCGTTCCGCCTCGCCGCAAGGCGGGGCTCCAGGGAGGGAACCCGATGACCACGACCACCGCAAGCGACCCCCGGTTCCTGGTGCTGCACGCGCTGCGGGTGAAGGGCCTGGCCTCCGAGGAACTGGTCGCCGCGATCTGCGGGCTGCCGGCCGGGGACGTGGCCGCACAGCTCGCCGCGCTGGCCGAAGAGCGGCTCATCGTGCGGCGGGAGGGCCACCTGGCCGGCAGCACGCTGACGGCGGCGGGCAGGGACGCCCACGCCGAGCTGCTGGAGGGCGACGTCGCCGACCCCGCGCGGCGGTCGGCGCTGGCCGCCGCCTATGAAGCGTTCCTGCCGGTCAACGGTGAGTTCAAGCGCGTATGCACCGACTGGCAGGTGCGTTCGGACACGGGCCGGCCGAACGACCACACCGACCGCGCCTACGACGACGGCGTGGTGGCCCGGCTGGGCCGGATACACGACCGGATCACCGTGGTGCTGAAGGACCTGGCCGCGGTCGTCGGCCGGTTCGGCGCCTACCTCGGGCGTTTGGAGAACGCGCTGGAGCGGGTCAGAGGCGGTGACGTGACGGCGTTCGCACGCCCCCTCGCCGACTCCTACCACGACATCTGGATGGAGCTGCACCAGGACCTGCTGCTGAGCCTGCGCAAGGAGCGCGACGCCAAGGACGAAGGCTAGGGGGCTATCACCACCCCGTGCACAGCCACGAGCGGCGGGCGGGTGCACCGGGAGTCCTGGCGGCCGGCCGAGCCCGACCCGCCGCGGGTGGAGAACGTGCACGCCCAGCAGATCGTCCACCGCTCGGACGGCCGGAACGGCGTCGGTGTCTTCGAGCACGTGGCCATCGGCCCGCACCAGCCGCCCGGGCTCAAGGCTCCCTGGCCCCACTGGCAGGGCTTTCAGTAGCGGGCCGGGCCGCCGTTGGCGCGGACGGCGTCTGCGGCGGCCCGGGCGAAGGCGCGGACGCGGGCGGTGGCGCCGGCCGTCCGCCACACCACGGCGACCTCGGTGGGCGGGGCGTCCTCGATCGGGACGAACGTGATGTCGGGGCGGGCGTAGTAGCGCTCCACGGAGGCGGCGACCGGGGAGATGCCCTGGCCGGCCGCGATGAGTGCGAGCAGTTCCTGGAAGGTGGCCACCGACTGTCCGCGGGGGATGGGCCGGCCGCTGGGCGTCTTGGGGGGCACGTGGAAGTCCCACCAGTACCGCGGTGCCGGCCCGGTCACGCCGAAGACCGTGCCGCGGGCCAGGTCCTCCAGGCGGACGCTCCGGCGGCGGGCGAACGGATGGCGGGCGGGGACGGCCAGGACGCGCGGCTCCGCCAGCACCACGGGCCCCACCGTCAGGTCGGGCTCCTCGACCGGCAGGCGGGTCAGCAGCACATCGACCTCCCCGTCGCGGAGGGGGCCGAGCGGGTCGGCGAAGTGCGTCTCCCGCATCCGGATCTCGCAGCCGGGATGCCGGGACCGGAACGTGTCCATGATCTTTTGGGTGAGCTCGCCGGCGCCCGAGCCGAGGAATCCCACGCGGAGGAGGCCCTCGACCCCCTTCGCCTCTGCGATGGCCCGCTTCACCGCCGCGTCCATCCGCCGGACGAGCGGCTCCAGCTCGGCATGGAGTCTCGCGCCCAGCGGGGTGAGGCTCACCCGGCGGCTGGTGCGTTCGAACAGCGGCGCGCCGATCTTGCGTTCCAGTTTCCCGATGATCTGGCTGACCCGGGCCTGGGACAGCCGCAGACGCTCGGCGGTGCGTCCGAAGTGCAGCTCTTCGGCCAGCACCAGGAAACTGTCGATCTCGTGCCGCTCCAGCATCGATAACTCTCGCTTATCCGCTGTGATCCGCTTCGCCATTGTTCCGGCCCGCCGCAGGGACGACGGTGCTGAGGGTCCGAAGCAGCGGAAAGGAAGCGGACTCAAGATGAGCTCACCGACCGAGGTCCCGGCGGAAAGGGGCATCGAGCAGAACGCGGCCGGCGGCGAGCCGCTCCCCGGGCCGGGGACGGAACGGATCCGCGGGCAGAGCCTGTGGGCACTGCTGGTGGCCATGGCCGGCACCTTCATGGCGATCATGGACTCGTTCATCGTGAACGTGGCGGTGCCGTCCGTCCAGGCCTCGCTGAACGCCACGTTCGCGCAGGTCGAGCTGGCCGTCAGCGGCTATGTGCTGGTGTATGGGCTGCTGCTGGTCACCGGCGGCCGCCTGGGCGACCTGTTCGGCGCCCGGAGGCTGTTTTTGACCGGGACGGCCGTCTTCACGCTGGCCTCGCTGGCCGCCGGGCTCGCCGGCGGCCCGGCGGCGCTGATCGCCTTCCGGGCGCTGCAGGCCGTGGGGGCGGCGATGTTCTACCCGCAAGTGCTGGCCCTCCTGCAGACGTCTTTCACCGGACGGGCCCGTGCCATCGCGTTCGCCGTCTTCGGCGCCACCATCGGGCTGGCCTCCATCGCCGGCCAGGTGATCGGCGGGCTGCTGATCCACCTGGATCTGTTCGGGCTGGGCTGGCGCAACGTGTTCCTGGTCAACGTCCCGCTCGGGCTGCTCACCCTGGCCGGCGCCGCCCGTGTCCTCCCCGCCGGACGCGCCGCCGGGCGGAGGGCGCGCCTGGATCCGGCCGGTGTCGCGCTGCTGAGCACCGCGCTGCTCCTGCTGTCGGTGCCGCTCACGTTCGGCCATCAGGCCGGCTGGCCGGCCTGGACCCGGATCTCGCTGATCGCCGCGGCGCCGGCCGCCGTCGCCTTCCTGGCCTGGGAGCGCGCTCTGGCCGCGTGCGGCGGTGACCCGCTGGTCGATCCCGCGCTGTTTCGGCGGCGGGCGTTCGCCGCCGGCAACGCGCTCGCGGTGGTCTTCTTCGCGGGCAACGCGGGCCTGTTCTTCGTTCTGACGCTGCAGCTGCAGAACGGCATGGGGCATTCGCCGATCGCCGCCGGCCTGACCTTCCTCCCGCTCGCGGCGGCCTTCGCGCTGGCCTCACTGCTGGGGCCGCGTCTGGAGGCCCGGATCGGCCATCACGTGCTCACCGTCGGGTACGCCGCCAACGCCGCGGGCACCCTGGCCCTGCTGCTCACCGCCTGGAGCGCCGGGAGCGGCCTGACCGGCCGGCTCCTGTTGCCGGCGCTGGCCGTGATCGGCTTCGGCGAAGGGCTCGGGGTCAGCCTCCTGATCGGCACCGCGCTGCGCGGCGTGCCGGCCGAGGACGCCGGTGCGGCCGGCGGGGTGCTCGAGACGGCCGTGCAGATCGGCATGTCGCTCGGCGTCACCGTCCTCGGCCTGGTCTTCTCCGCCGCGCTCGGCGGCGATCACGAGGCCGCCGCGGACCCGAACGTCCATGCCGGGGCCTTCACCGTCGCGCTGGCCGGCAACCTGGTGCTCGCCCTGGCGGCGCTGGCCCTGCTGCCTGCGCTCGTGCGCAAACGGCGGGTCGCCGCGCGCGGTCACTGAGCGTTGGGCGTGCGCGGGAGCCCGGCATCCACCACCCGCCCCGTATCTACCGCCGTGCGACCTATGTCACACTAAATGCGCCTATTGATCAGTAACTAGGTACTTGCAGAGATCGGAGTGCCGGGTTGAGTGGATTCCGCAAAGCGATGTCGCTGCTCGGGACGGGGACGGTGCTGGGGGCGCTCATGGTCGGCGCGCCCGCACCGGCCTCGGCCGCCGAGGGGTACTCCTACCGGGAGGTGACGATCCCCGGGGCGGGCGGGGTGAAGCTGGACGGGAACGTGTTCGTCCCCAAGGGCAAGGGGCCGCACCCGGCGATCGTGTTCATCTCCAGCTGGTCGCTGGAGGACCACGAGTACATCGCACAGGCGGTGAAGTTCGCCGAGCGCGGTTACATCGTGCTCAGCTACACCGCCCGGGGGTTCTTCAACTCCGGCGGCGGGATCGATGTGGCCGGGCCGCTGGACATCGCCGACGGGTCCAAGGCCATCGACTGGCTGATCGCGAACACGCCGGTGGACCGGCGGCGCATCGGCTTCGGCGGGATCTCCTACGGGTCGGGGATCAGCCTGATGCTGGCGAGCAAGGACCCGCGGGTGTCGGCGGTCGTCGCGATGGACACCTGGGGCGACATGGTGGAGTCGCTGTATGCCGGGCAGACCCGGCACTCCCAGATCTACTACCTGCTGTTCGCCTCGGGACGGCTGACGGGGCGCTACAGTCCGCAGACCGCCCGCGTCATGGCCGACTACGAGGCCAACCGCAACATCCCGCAGGTCATCCGGTGGGGCAAGGAGCGCTCCCCCCGCACTTACCTGCAGGGCATCAACAAGCGCAAGGTGCCGGTCTACATCCTCAACGCCTACGGGGAGAGCCTCTTCCCGCCCAACCAGCTGCTGGACTACTTCGGCCGCCTGAAGGGCCCCAAGCGGCTGCGCCTGGGCATCGGGGACCACGCCTCCACCAACCTCACCGGCGTCCTGGGGCTGCCGAACGCCGGCTGGCGGGACGCCCACCGCTGGTTCGACCGCCACCTGCGCGGCGTCCGCAACGGCATCGACAAGGAACCCTCGCTCCACTCCGAGGTCGCCTGGAGCCGCAAGGTCGAACGCGCCCGCTCCTGGGAGTCCTACCGCCGCGCCCCGGTGACCACCGCCCTGGCCAAGCGCTCCTTCCGGGCCGGTCAGGACACCGTGGCCAACGGCGGCATCGCCCTGCTCAGCGGTGGCGGGCAGACCTTCGGCGTGCCCATCACCGCCCCCACCAAGCGCATCTCCCGCCGCGACGCCGCGGTGTGGACGCTGCCGGCCCGCAAGAAGACCGTCCGCCTGCGCGGCATCCCCCGCCTGCAGGCGTCCGTCACCCCCAGCGGCAAGAGCGTCACCCTCATCGCCTACCTGTACGACGTGGACGCCAAGGGCACCGGACGGCTCATCACCCACAACGCGACGACCCTGCGCTCATCCAAGCCGGGCCGCACCCACCGCCTCTCCCTGCCGTTGCAGGCCACCGCCTACGACGTCCCGCGCGGCCACCGCATCATGCTGGTCGTCGACACCAAGGACCCCCTGTACTGGGACGCCACCGTCCCCGGCATGGTCAAGATGACCAACGCCCGCCTGACCCTGCCGGCCGGCTGACCGCCCGGGCGGGAGGCCGCCCCGCCGGGGGACGGCCTCCCGCCCGGGTGACTTCAGGTGAGCTTGAGGATGCGGGCGGCGTTGTCGTACAGGAACTTCGGCCACACCGAGTCTTTGAAGGGGACGGCGGGCAGCTCGCGCATGATGCGGTCCAGCGTCAGGCCCATGGGGAAGTAGCCGGCGTAAAGGACCTTGTCGGCGCCGCGGGTGTTGGCGTAGTCGATGATCTCGCGCGGATAGTGCTTGGGGGCGAAGGCGCTGGTGGAGTAGTGCAGGCCCGGCCACTTGAGCATGAGCTTGACGGCCAGGTCGGTCCAGGGCTCGCAGCCGTGGCGGGTGACGAGGGTCAGCTCGGGGAAGTCGTACATGACCTCGTCCAGGTACTCCACCTTCTGCGGTTCCATCCGCACCCGGGGGCCGGGCACCCCGGCGCACACGAAGATGGGCAGGTCCAGCTCCACGCACTTGGCGTAGATCGGGTACATCTTCTTGTCGTTGATGGCGACCTGCGGGAACGTCCCGGCGGGGAAGACGTCCACGGCGCGGATGCCGTACTCGGCGTGCATGGCGACGATCTCGCGGACGGCGTCCATGCCCTTGTTGGGATCGACGCTCAGGCAGCCGACGAACCGGTCGGGGTGCTCGCGCACCGCGCGTCTGCCCTCTTCGCTGCGGAGGCCGACCAGGCCGACGGCGATGCCGTGTTTGTCCATCTCCGCCAGCGTCACCGCGACCGGGTCCTCTTGCAGCCCCTCGTGGTCGGGAATGTCCTTGAACATGTAGCCGGCCGGCATCTTCAGCCGTTCCCTGGACTCGGCGTCCTTGGTCTGCCGGGTGATGTGGGCGTAGGCCTGCTTCGGGTCCCGCATCGGGAACCCGATCATCGTGTCGATGATCGGCTGCCCCTCGGGGATGGGCATGTGATCACTCCCCCTCGGCTCGTCGGGTGATCAGTTCCCGGAACGGTACGTCACGGCCGGGCGATCGTTCTCGGGGCAGTCCCAAGATCCATTCAGCGATGGCGAGGCGCCGGGTTTCGCCGGTGCCGCGGCCGCTGCCGTCAGGCACCGCGCTCGAAGGCGTCAGGCCGGCCAGCAGGCTCAAGAGCATTCGATGGCCAGGGCGAGCCCGGCGGCGGCCCGGGCGCGGCGGGCCATGAGCGGCCTCATGATCGAACCTTCGGGGCCGGGCAGCCGTCCCCGGTTCAGCGCGGCCCGCAGCCCCAGGACGCACAGCACCTCGCGAGGGTGTGCACGTGGGCCAGGCGCCGCTGAGCACCGCGCCCGGCAACGACCTGCACCGCCACCTGGCCGACGAGGCGCATGCGATGGAGCTCGGCTCGCACAGCCCCGGATTCCGGGAGGACATGGGCGCCTTCGCCGAGCGCCGCTCCCCCGGCCTCGGCGGCCGGTGAGTCCGGCCGGGCGGGGGCGCCGGCAAACAGACCAGGAACAAGATCCGGACGTGCCTTTACTCCTCCGTCCCCGTGCGACGGGTCTTCCCCGTGATGTCATGTGGAGGTGAGCGGATGGAGGAGGCGGACGAACCGGATACTGGCCTCGGTCACCGGATACCGGCTGACCAAGGCCGCGGCTCCGCAGCGGCCTCCGAAGGCGGAGAAGAAGCGTCCGAAGGCCGGAAAAGACAAGTTCCCGGCCGACTTCGATGAGGACTACCGCGCCATCATCAAAGCCGTCCGCCCGTACACGATGACGGGCAACGCCAAGCTGCACGCCCTGATCACCGCGACCCGCTACATCCACGACCATGCGGTGCCCGGCGCGATCGTCGAGTGCGGGGTGTGGCGGGGCGGCAGCATGCACGCCGTGGCGCGGACGCTGGACATGGCCGGCGACCACTCCCGGGACCTGTACCTGTTCGACACCTTCGAGGGCATGCCTCCGCCGTCCGGGCACGACCTGCGGCACGACGGCCGCTCCGCCGCCCACCTGCTGGCCGCCTCCGACCGCACCGCCGGCGTGTGGGCCTACGCCTCACTGGAGGACGTCCAGGAGGGGTTCGCCCAGGTGCCCTACCCGGCCGAGCGGATCCACTATGTGCAGGGCCCGGTGGAGGAGACCGTCCCCGCCAAAGCGCCCGAGCAGATCGCGCTGCTGCGGCTGGACACCGACTGGTATGCCTCGACCAAGCACGAGCTGGAGCACCTGTATCCGCGCCTGGTCTCCGGGGGCGTGCTCATCATCGACGACTACGGGTACTGGAAGGGCGCGCGCAAGGCCACCGACGAGTTCCTCGAGCGCACCGGCGAGCGCCTGCTGCTCATCCGCATCGACACCGGCCGGATCGCCGTCAAACCCTGACTCCGGGACGTCCCTCGGCCCCGGCTGCGGCCCGGGAGAGGCTCAGTCCACCGTCCGGCGGGGCTCGCGTTTTCCGGCGAAGACGGCCGGGCCTTCGGTCTGGTCGGGGTGGCCCCACAGCCCGCCGGGCCGGTCCGCCCGCAAGCGTTGAGAACCACCACGCCGAACTTGTCGCGGAAGCGCCAGACCTGGGCGGGGCGATCGAGCGGACGACCCTGAGCGGCCCCAGCGCAGTCGATGAGAACATCCTGGCCGAACGGTGCCCGGCCCGTCCAAGGAACCCGGCCCACGGGAGGGCGGGCCGTGGCGGAAGGTCCCCCGCGGCCGGGCGGCCGTCCCGGGCGGTGGGTCACTCCTTGACCGCGAAATGGACGGTTTGCGCGTCCAGCAGGAACACATCGGGGCGGCGGCGCAGTCCCGCCGGGTCGTCGGGATCCAGCAGGCGGTCGAGGGTGGCCAGGTCCTCGGCCGGCAGGTGCTCGGCGGTGGCCTCCCGTTCGCGTTCCAGCATGGCGATCAGGTGGTCGCGGACCTTCGGCGGGACGGGGGCCGGCAGGTCGAGCAGGAAGCTGCGGGTGCCGGCGGGTTTCAGGCCGGCGGCGGCCAGCAGGGCGGGCCAGTCCTCCACCTCGTGCCGGGCATCGGGCAGCGCCGAGCGCATCGCGGCGAACCACTCCTCCCGGGCGGCCTCCAGCCGGGCCTGCAGGCCGGGACGGCCGATGCCGATGTCGCGCGGCAGCCAGCGGGCGGGCAGGCCGCCTTCCAGCAGGACGAGCAGACCGCCGGCGGCCATGGCGCGCGCCGCGGCGGCCAGGGCGGCCTTCTGGTCGCCCACGTGGTGCAGGGAGTGGCCGAACCAGACCACATCGGCCCCCGCCAAGCCGGCGAAGGCGTCGGGGATCTGGCCGAGCAGGGTGCGGACGCGCAGGCCCGCCGCATCAGCGCGCCGCTGCGCGCGTTCCAGCAGCGCCGGGGCGTTGTCGAGGGCGACGACCTCGGCGCGGGGGAAGGCTTCGGCCAGGGCGCAGCTGACCACGCCGGGTCCGCTGCCGGCGTCGATGATCAGGGACGGGTCGGGCATGCGCTCGCGCACGGCGTCGATGATCTGCGCATACAGCGGCCGGTAGACCTCGGCGCGGAGTTCGATGGACTCGCCCATGGCGTTCCAGTCGAGGTCCTTGCCGTGGCCGTGGTGGTGAGAGTGATCGCCCATGCCTTTCTTCCCCTCGGCTCGCTCCGTGCGCCGCGCCCTCTGTCAGTGTAGGCGGGCGGGAAGGACGAGGGGGTGTTTCAGAGGCGGACGATGTGGCCGCCGTCGACGGCGATGATCTGGCCGGTCACCCAGCTCGCCTCGTCCGACAGCAGGAACTTCAGCGCGCCCACGTGGTCGGCGGGGGTGCCCATGCGTTTGATCATCAGGCCCTGGACCATGGGGTCGATGAGCTCGGCGGGCACCACCCGGCGGGTGGCGGCGGTGTCGGTGGGGCCGGGGGCGATGGCGTTGACGCGGATGCCCATCCAGCCCAGCTCGGCGGCCAGGTTGACGGTCAGGCTGTTGAGGGCGGCCTTGGCGATGGAGTAGAAGCCGCCGGCCATCCAGGCGGCGGTGGAGGACTGGTTGACGATCGCGCCGCCGCCGCGTTCGCGCATCGCCTTGTGAACGGCGCGGGTGCAGTGCAGCGCGCCGTCCATGTTGACCGCCATGAAGCGGCGGTAGTAGCCCAGGTCCACCTTCATCAGGGACTCGATCTGCATGCCGCCGTAGATGGCGGCGTTGTTGACCAGGTAGTCGATGCCCCCGTACGCGGCGACGGCGGCGTCGGCCATGGCCTGGGCGCTGGCGGGGTCGGCCACGTCCACGACGACGGCACGGGCGGTGCCGCCGGTGGCGGCGATCTCCTTGGCGACCCGCTCGGCCTGCTCGCCGTTGAGGTCGGCGACCACGACCTTGGCGCCCTCGGCGGCCAGGGCCTTGGCGTACGCCTCGCCTATGCCTTGACCCGCGCCGGTGACGATGGCGACTCTGTCTGCGAAGCGCATCGACGCCTCCTCGGTGGCCGGGACGGACCCGCACTCTCGCGCCATTGGCGGCCCTGAATTTTGCCGATAATATATATCATTAAGTTTTCAAATCGGGCCGGCGGTGCCGCGTCGACCGGAAGGGGCCGCGATGGCGGACGGGCAGGCAGACATCGCGCGCGAAGAGCGGATGCTGATCGGCGGACGGCTGGTGGAGGCCCGCGACGGAGGCGTCTTCCCCAACGTCAACCCCGCCACCGAGGAGGAGATCGGCGTCACCGCCGACGGCACCGCCGCCGACATGGACGCCGCGATCGCCGCCGCCCGCCGCGCCTTCGACGAAACCGACTGGCCGCGCGATGTGCGCTTTCGCGTCCACTGCCTGCGCCAGCTGCAGCAGGCGCTGACCAAGCACGCCGAACGGCTGCGCGCCACCATCGTCGCCGAGGCCGGCTCACCGGTGACGCTGACCCACGGCGCCCAGCTCGACTCCCCCATCGAAGGGCTCGGCTGGGTCGCCGACCTGGCCGAAAACTACGCGTGGACCACCGACCTGGGGGTCGCCGAGCCATACGGCATCCGCTCGCGCCGGCTGCTGCGGCGCGAGCCGATCGGCGTGGTCGGGGCGATCACGCCGTGGAACTTCCCCATGCAGATCAACCTCGCCAAGATCGGTCCCGCCCTGGCCGCCGGCAACACCGTGGTGCTCAAGCCCGCCCCCGACACCCCGTGGACGGCCACGCTGCTGGGCCGGCTGGCCGCCGAGGAGACCGACCTGCCGCCGGGGGTGCTCAACGTGGTGCCCTCCTCCAGGCACGAGCTGGGCGCCCTGCTGGCCGAGGACCCGCGGGTGGACATGATCTCCTTCACCGGCTCCACCGCGGTGGGCCGCTCGGTGATGGCCGCCGGAGCCGCCACCATCAAGAAGGTCTTCCTGGAGCTGGGCGGCAAGTCGGCGCTGCTGGCGCTGGACGACGCCGACATGCGCGCGGTGGTCGGCAACGCCGCCTTCCAGATCACCACCCACGCCGGGCAGGGCTGCGCCATCCTCACCCGGCTGGTGCTGCCGCGCTCCCGCTACGCCGAGGGCCTGGAGATGCTGGTGGAGACGCTGCGCGAGTGGCCCTATGGCGACCCGGCCGACCCGGGCACCCTCATGGGGCCGCTGATCAACGAGCGGCAGCGGGAGCGGGTGCTGGGCTACATCGACAAGGGCGTCGCCGAGGGCGCCCGCCTGGTGCTCGGCGGCGGCGTCCCCAAGCACCTGCCCACCGGCTACTACGTGGAGCCGACCGTGCTGGCGGAGGTGGACGAGAACGCCACCGTCGCCCAGGAGGAGATCTTCGGCCCGGTGCTGTGCGTGCTGGCGCACGACGGGGACGACGATGCGGTGCGGATCGCCAACAACTCCCGCTACGGCCTGTCGGGCATGGTGATCAGCGCCTCGGCCGAGCGCGCCCGCGCGGTCGCCGACCGGGTCCGCACCGGGACGATCTCGGTCAACGGCGGCCTGTTCTACGGGCCCGACGTCCCCTTCGGCGGCTACCGGCAAAGCGGGGTGGGCCGGGAGAGCGGCGTGGCCGGGTTCGAGGAGTACCTGGAGATCAAGGCCATCGCCGAGCGCCTCTGACCGGCCCTGGGGCTGCGGAAAGGCCGGGTACCCGATGAACAGCAGATCTCTGGCGGGCGGGCGGCCGGTGACCGCCGGGGCCTCCGCCGGCATCGGCCGCCCGCTCCCCGGAGTGATCGCCACCGCGACCGGCCCGCCCGGCGCCGGGTTCGGCCACCTCGCCCTGCGCTCGCCGTCCCCGGCCACCGGCCCCTTCGACAGCGCCCCGGGTCTGCCGCCGGCGCAGGCCGCCACCCCCGAGCAAGGAGCCGCCCATGGTTGAGTACAACCCGTTCAACCGGGAGATCGTGCACAACCCCTTCCCCGTCTATAAACGGCTGCGCGATGAGGCGCCCGTCTATCACAACCCCGAGATCGGGTTCTGGGCGTTGTCGCGCTATGAGGACGTCATCGCCGCCCACCTGGACACCGACACCTTCTCCAGCGCGCACGGCGTCACCATCGAGGGCGTCGACCGGGGCGCCCCGTTCCTGATCGTCAAGGACCCGCCCGAGCACACCCTGCACCGCAAGATCGTGGCGCGGATGTTCACCCCCCGCCGCATCGCCCGGCTGGAGCCGTTCGTGCGCGCCACCGCCGCCGAGCTGCTGGACCGGGTGCGCGATGCCGACCGGTTCGACCTGGTGCAGGACTTCTCCTTCCGGCTGCCGCTGGAGGTCATCAGCGAGCTGATCGGCATCCCGGTCTCGCTGCGCGAACGCGTCCACGAGCTCAGCGACCGGATCGCCGCGCGCACCGAGGAGGGCACCCCCGAGGACGCCTACCGGGCCGGCGCCGAGCTGTGGGAGCTGCTGGCCGGGCTGGTCCGGGAACGCCGCCGCGACCCCGGCGACGACGTGATCACGCTGCTGATGAACACCCAGGTGGAGGACGAGGACGGCCGGATGCGCTCGCTGAGCGATGAGGAGCTGGCCTTCCGTTTCCTGGAGCTGGCCTTCGCCGGGCACGAGACGGTCGCCAAGCTCATCCCCAACGGCGCCATCGCCTTGACCTGGTACCCCGACCAGCGCCGCGAGCTGGTGGCCGACCCGTCACTGATCCCCAACGCGGTGGAGGAGATGCTGCGCTGGGATCCGCCCTCGCACTACCAGGGCCGCTGGACCACGCGCGAGGTGGAGCTGCACGGCGTCACCATCCCGGCCGACCAGCGCGTCATCCTCCTGACCGGGTCGGCCGTCCACGACGAGCGCAAATACCCCGAGCCTGAGCTGTTCGACATCCACCGCGACATCGACCGGCACGTCAGCTTCGGCTTCGGCCGCCACCTGTGCCTGGGCGCCTCCCTGGCCCGGCTGGAGACCCGGGTGGCCTTCGAGGAGCTGCTCAAGCGGTTCCCCGACTTCGGCTTCGACGAAAGCGGCGTGCAGCGGCACTACTCCAGCAACGTCCGCGGGCTGTCCAGCCTGCCGCTGGTCATCGAACGGACCGCGGCGACCGTGTGAGCCCGCCCATCCCCCATTCCACCCCCCGTCCGGGAAGGGAGCACCGGCGATGCCCGACCACCCCGTCAACGACGCCATCAACCTGCTCAGCGGGGAGTTCTGGGGCCGCAACCCGCACGAGGAGCTGCGCTGGATGCGCCAGAACGCCCCCGTCTACTACGACGAGAACTCCGGGGTCTGGGGGATCTCCAAGTACGCCGACCTGAAGATGATCTCCCGGACCCCGCAGGTGTTCTCCAACGCCCACGGCATCCGCCCCGACGCCCCGGCCATGGCGATGATGATCGACATGGACGATCCGGCGCACAAACTGCGGCGCAAGCTGGTCAGCGCCGGGTTCACCCGGCGCCGGGTGGCCGCCCAGGAGGGCTATCTGCGGCGGGTGTGCGATGAGATCATCGACGGGGTGTGCGAGCGGGGCGAGTGCGACTTCGTCGCCGACATCGCCGCCCAGCTGCCGCTGATCGTGATCGGCGACGCCCTCGGCTTCGCCCCCGAGGACCGGCCGCTGCTGCTGAAGTGGTCCGACGACATGGTGCGGGCGCTGACCGGGGGCGATGACCCGCGGCTGCTGACCGACGCCGCCGAGGCGTTCGCGGGGTTCACCGAGTACGCCGCGCGCGCCATCGAGCAGCGCCGCACCGACCCGCGCGATGACCTGCTGAGCGTGCTGGTCCACGCCGAGGTGGACGGCGAGCGGCTGGACCGCGACTCGCTGGTGCACGAGGCGCTGCTGATTCTCATCGGCGGGGACGAGACCACCCGGCACGTCATTTCCGGCGGAATGTACCAGTTGTGCATCCATCCCGATCAGCGCCGCAAATTGCTCGACGACCCCGGGAAGATCCCCGCGGCGGTGGAGGAAATGTGCCGATGGGTTTCCCCCGTCAAGAACATGAACCGCACCGCCACCCGTGACTTCGAGTTGCGCGGCCAGCTCATCCGAGAGGGCGACAAGGTGCTGCTGCTGTACCCGTCAGCCAATCGGGACGAGGAGGTCTTCGACGACCCGTTCCGTTTCGATATCGAACGCTCTCCCAACGACCACATCGCCTTCGGCAACGGCCCGCATTTTTGCCTGGGCAACAGCCTGGCCCGCCTGGAGATGAAGGTGATGTTCGAGCAGCTGCTGGCGCGGCTGCCCGACATCGAGCCGGTGGAAGAGGGCGAACCGCCCCACCGGCCGGCCAACTTCGTCTCCGGTTATGAGACCTTCAAAGTCCGTTTCACCCCCTCCCCCCGAATGGCGGCTTGATGGACGTCCTTCCCGAACTTGGTTTCTACGGCCTGGCCGGTCACACCTCCACCCCGCGCGACCTGCTGGACCAGGTCCGCGACGGAGAACGGCTGGGGCTGGGCGCGGTGTTCTTGTCCGAGCGTTTCACCACCAAAGAGGCGGCCACTTTGTCGGGGGCGGCCGGGGCGGTCAGCGAGCGGATCGGCATCGCCACCGCGGCCACCAACCACAACACCCGCCACCCGCTGCTGACCGCCACGTTCGCCACCACCATGCACCGCCTGACCGGCGGGCGGTTCGCCCTGGGCCTGGGACGCGGTTTCGACCTGCTGTTCGATGTGATGGGGCTGCCGCGCATCACCACGGCCCAGCTGGAGGACTTCATCGGGATCATGCGGCGGCTGTGGCGGGGCGAGGCGGTGGCCGGCCACGACGGGCCGGCGGGCCGCTTCCCCTACCTGCGCCAGGACCCGTCCTTCGACGAGGACATCCCGATCATGCTGGCCGCCATCGGGGAGCGGACGCTGGAGTTCGCCGGGTCGGTGGCCGACGGGGTGGTGCTGCACACCTTCTTCACCGACGAGACGCTGGCCCGGTCGGTGGCGGCGGTGCGGCGCGGCGCCGAAAAGGCCGGCCGGGACCCCGAGTCGGTGCGGGTCTGGTCGGTGCTGGCCACCGTCGGCGACCACCTGGATGAGGAGGCGCGGCTGCGCAAGCTGGTCGGACGGCTGGCGACCTACCTGCAGGGCTACGGGGACCTGCTGGTGCGGGTCAACGGCTGGGACCCGCGGGTGCTGGAACGGTTCCGGGCCGATGAGCTGGTGCGCGGCTTCCCCGGCGCCTTCGATGCGATCGCCACCACCGAGCAGCTGGAGCACATGGCCACGCTGCTGCCCGAGGAATGGCTGGCCGCCTCGGCGACCGGCAGTCCCGAAAACTGCGCCGAGCGCGTGGTGGAGCAGTTCTCGGCGGGCGCCGACGGCGTCATCCTGCACGGCGTCACCCCCGCCGAGGCAGAGCCGGTGGTGGCGGCCTACCGCAAGATCCGCCCGGCCGGCATGCCGTCCGGCCCCGACCTGAACCCTGGACGACGATGAACGCACACGTGCCCTCCGGCCCCGACGAGCTGACCCCCGAATGGCTGAGCCGGGCGCTGGGCGCCGAGGTGACCTCGGTGTCCTGGGAGCGGGTCGGCTCCGGGCAGATCGGCGCCTGCTACCGGCTCACCCTGAAAGGCGAGGAGAAGGTCCCGGCGCGCCTGGTCGCCAAGATGGCCTCCGAGGACCCCACCACCCGGGCGTTCCTGGCCTCCGCCTACCGCACCGAGGTGCTGTTCTACCGGGATGTGGTCCCGACCGTGGCGGTGCGCACCCCCCGCTGCCACTACCAGGCGATCGCCGACGACAACTCCGCGTTCGTGTTGCTGCTGGAGGACATGGCCCCCGCCGAGCAGGGCGACCAGCTGGCCGGGTGCACCCCGCAGCAGGCCGCCGCGGCCGTGACCAACCTGGCCGGGCTGCACGGGCCGCGCTGGTGCGACAAGACCCTGACGGAGATCCCGTGGCTGAGCGTCGTCACCGAAGACGACGCCGCCGTCCTCACCGAGGTCTTCGCCCCCGCGGTGGACGCCTTCGTCCAGCGCTTCACCGGCCGGCTATCGGATGAGGACATCGACACGCTGCGCCGCGTCGCCGACCGCATCGCCGCCTGGGCGGTGGCCCGCCCCGAGCGGTTCGGCCTGGTGCACGGCGACTACCGGCTGGACAACCTGCTGTTTGCTCCCCCGCCGCAGCAGACGGTGACGGCGGTGGACTGGCAGACGCTCAGCATCGGCCACCCGGTGCGCGACCTGTCCTTCTTCCTGGGCACCGCCATGGATCCCGCCGAGCGCTCCGCGCACGAGCGCGCCCTGGTGGAGACCTACCACACCGCTTTGACCGGTTACGGGGTGGACGACTACGACCTGCAGTCCTGCTGGGAGGACTACCGGTTCGGCGCGCTGCAAGGCCCCCTGATCACGGTGCTGGGCTGCGCGGTCGGCACCCCCACCGAGCGCGGTGACCGGATGTTCTTGGCCATGACCCGCCGTTCCTGCGCCGCGATCCGCGAGCTGGGCTCCCTGGAGCTCATCTGAGCCCGGAGGCCGCGTGTTCCACTGCCAGAACCCGGAATTATGAGCGGCGCGACGCCGTCGCCCGGGTGACGCCCAACGCGATCGACCTGCAGACGATGGAGGAGATCGCTAACTGCCGGCAGGCGCTGCGCGACGACGACAGCGTCCGGCTCGTCGTGCTGACCGGCGCCGGGGAGAAAGCCTTCACGGACCGCAACGCCACCTCCCTGGCGCACCCCGCTGCGCCTGGGCGACCGCCTGCCGCCCAGGACCGCCGGCGACCTGCGGAAGCCGGTGATCGCCGCGGTCGACGACATGGCCTGCGACAGGGCGTTCTACCTGGTGGGGGGAGGCGGAGTTCATCATCTCCGCCGAGCACGCCACCTTCTTCAAGCCGCACAACGCCTGAGGCATGTCGGCGGTGCTGGAGCCGATGCCGCAGCGGATGCCGCCGGCAAGGTCATGCGCATGACGCTGATGGGTTCCCACGAACGCCTCAGCGCCCACCGCGCCCGCGAGATCGGCCTGGTCCAGGAAGTGGTCCCCGCCGCCGAGCCGCACCAGGCCGCCCCCGCCATGCGCAACGACGCCGAGGGCATCCTGCTGTGGGCGATCCCCTCCCGGAAGGAGTGGGCCGAGATCGAACGGGACGAGGCCGCGGGGCGTTCCCGGCTGCTGAACCGGGCCGCTCCGCTGATCCGCGACCGGCGGTGCATCCTCCTGGCCGGCTCTCCGCTGTGCCCGTTCCGCACCGGCCGCCTGCCCCCGTGCGAGGACCGCGCCGACTGGTCCGGCTGACCTCCGGTCCTTGGGACGGGGAGTGCTCCGGGCGGGAACGGCGTGTTGAAAAGGCTCAGTCCAGGCGGGACAGCACGTTGTCGGCGGCCGAGGCGTCGCGCAGCAGGGCGTCGAAGGCGGCGCTCTCGCGTTCCATGGCGCGGCGGACGCCGTCGCGGTGGGCCTCGGTGATCAGGCGTTTGGTGGCCAGCAGGGAGCGCAGCGGCTTGGCGGCGATCTGCCGGGCCAGCTCGTGCGCGGTATCCAGCAGGGTGTCCGGGGGGCAGGTGCGCAGGGCCAGGCCCGAGGCGACGGCCTCCTCGGCGGTGATCCACTCGCCGGCCAGCAGGGCCAGGGCGGCCCGCTGGTGGCCCATGCGCAGCGGCAGCAGGTAGCTGCTGCCGGCCTCCGGGGCGACGCCCATGGTGGTGAAGGGGGCCAGCAGACGGGCGCCTTCGGCCAGCAGCACCAGGTCGCAGTGGGCCAGGATGGTCAGCCCCAGCCCCACGCCGGTGCCGTTGACGGCGGCCACCAGCGGTTTGGGGAAGTCCACCAGGACGTCCATCAAGGTGGTGAAGCCCTTGCCGGCGTCCCCGACCGGCTCGCCGGCGGCGTGGGCGCGGGCGATGTCGGCCATCTCCTTCAGGTCGGTGCCGGCGGTGAAGGTGCGGCCGGTGCCGGTCAGCAGCACCACCGAGATCTGATCGTCGGTGGCGGCCTTGGTCAGGGCGTCGGCGACCGCCAGGTAGAGGGTCTCGTTGAAGGCGTTGGCCGCCTCGGGCCGGTTGAAGACCAAGGTGCGCACCCGCTCCCGGTCTTCGATCCGCAGCACGTCGCTCGTCATGATCGATCCCTTCTGGTGCTGCCGCGCCCTTGGCGGTGACCGTAATCAATATTATATTTTTTACTCACCAGTAACACTGCTGGCAACAGGGCGGATATGCGACCTGCCCGGCCGTCGTCCTCGCCGCGCCCGAGGCCGACGGCCGGGGCACCAGAACCCGCGGCACACGGACCGCCAGGGGCCGGACTTCGCCGGGCAGACGCACTGGACCTTGATCCTGGAGGAGCCGACCCCGGCGGGAGAAACAGCGGGTGGTTTTCCGCAGTGGGCCGCCGGCCGGCCGGGGAACGACCTGGAAACGGTCATCGGCAACGTCACCGAGCTGTCGATGGCCCTGCACACCACGACCTTGCGCCGGCCGAGCCGCAAGGCGCGCTCCTAAGAGCCCCGCCCGCCGACGGCGGCGACGGTGAGCAGGCCGATGGGGACGGGCGCCCAATGCGTGACGGCGCGGAAGATCAGCACGCCCGACATCGCGCCCGCGGTCTCCACGCCGGTGGCGGCCAGCAGGGCCACCAGGGCCGCTTCGGTGGAGCCGAGCCCGCCGGGGCCCGGGACGGCGCCTCCCACGGCGGCGCCGATCATGTAGACCACGATCAGGGTGCTGAACCGGCTCCAGGAGGCGGTGCCGGGGACCGCCAGCACGCTGAGCGCGAACGCCACGCCCATGACCAGCGTGGTGGCGGCGGAGGCGACCAGCATGACCGCCAGATCCCGGGGGCGCCGCAGCAGCTGCGCCCCGGCGGCCAGCGGGCCGCGCAGCCACTCCCCCAGCCTCCCCCGCAACGCCCAGGCCGCCACCGCACCACAGGCCACGGCGACGGCCGCCACGGCCAGGAACGGGCCGGCCTTGCCGCGCAGCCACTCCCCCACTTGCGCCGACAGCACACCGCCGCCGGTGCCCACCGCGATCGGGGTCACCACGGCGAACAGCGCCAGGTCGGCGAGCGCGCCGCCGATCTGCAGCATGCCGGCCAGGGCCAGCGCCCGGGAGGCCGGGACGCCCCGGCCGGCCAGGTAGCGGGCGTTGACCGCCACGGTGCCCAGCCCGCCCCCGGTGATCCGGTTGGCCGTCGCCGCGGTGAACTGCGCCATCGTCGCCTGCAGCGGGGGCAGCCGCTGACCGGCCGCGCCGCCCAGGGCCACCGCCGCCAGCCAAAAATGCACCGCCACGAGCAGCACCAGCACCGGCACCACCGCCCAGTGCGCATCGGCCAGCGCCGCGACCGCCCCGCGGACCGTGGCGGCGGCCTCGCCGTTGGACAGTCCCCAGTACGTCCCCGCCGCCAGCAGCACCCCGGCCGCCGCCCATCCGACGCCCCGGCCCGGCCATGGCCGGATGCCGTGGCGGGTCACGGTGGGGCCGTGGCCGGAGGACCTCTCCGCGGGTCGATGACCGGCTGGGATGACATCCTGCACCATCGTTTTCCCCTCGACGACCGAGCTGTGGGCTTTCGGCCCCGGCGTGCTTGAAAAGGCCCAATGCCAGCAAACCCTTTCCCGTCGTCGGAAACAGTGGTGCGGCCTTGCCAATCGGGGGTGGGGCCAGCACCACCATCTCGGGTACAGCCACCGTCACCCGGCCGGTGCCCGCTGCGTGAGCGGTGAATCCTCATCGGCGGGCGGTGTTCACGTCCACCCTGCCGTGTCCGGGTCGTGTTCATACGGCCATGCTCGCCGGAGCGGCTCGACCGTCGCCGGAAGAGACGGGCATGCATGCCGAAGGCCCGGCCGCTGCAGGTCCGCGGCCGGGCCTTCGGGTTTCGTCCGCTGCTACTTCTTCAGCAGTTGGCGGGCCATCACCATCCGCTGAATCTGATTCGTCCCCTCATAAATCTGCGTGATCTTCGCATCCCGCATCATCCGCTCCACCGGGAAATCCCGCGTATACCCATACCCACCCAGCAACTGCACCGCATCCGTGGTCACCTTCATCGCCACATCCGACGCCAAACACTTACACGCCGAGGACACAAAGGTCAGATCCGGCACACTCTCCCCACGCATCACCCGCTCAGACTTGACCGCCGCATGATAAGTCAACTGCCGCGCCGCCTCGATCTGCATCGCCATATCGGCCAGCATGAACTGCACACCCTGAAAATCAGCGACCGGCCGGCCGAACTGACGACGCTCCTTCACATACCCCAGCGCATAATCCAACGCCCCCTGCGCAATCCCCAACGCCTGGGCGGCAATGGTGATCCGCGTGTGATCCAACGTCGCCAACGCCGTCTTGAACCCGGTGCCCTCCGCCCCGATCATCCGCTCGGCCGGCACCCGCACATCCTCCAAGATCACCTGACGGGTGGGCGACCCCTTGATCCCCAGCTTGCGCTCCGGCGGCCCGAACGACACCCCCTCATCGTCCTTGTCCACCACGAACGCCGAAATCCCCCGCGCCCCCTTACCCGGATCGGTGACCGCCATCACCGTGTAGTACTGCGACACCCCCGCATTGGTGATCCACATCTTCACCCCGTTGAGCACCCAGGCATCCCCATCACGCACCGCCCGGGTCTTCATCGAGGCCGCATCCGACCCGGCCTCCGGCTCCGACAGCGCATAGGAGAACATCGCCTCCCCCCGCGCCACCGGCGCCAGATACCGCCGCTTCAGCTCCTCAGAACCGGCCAGCAGCAACGGCATCGTGCCCAGCTTGTTGACCGCCGGGATCAACGACGAAGAGGCGCACACCCGCGCCACCTCCTCGATCACGATCACCGTGGCCAGCGCATCGGCCCCGGCACCCCCATAAGCCTCCGGGATGTGCACCGCATGCAACTCCGCCGCCACCAGCGCATCCAACGCCTCCTGCGGAAAGGCGCCGCTCTCATCCACCTGCGCGGCATACGGAGCGATCTTGGTCTCAGCCAGCTCACGCACCGTCCGCCGCAGCAACTCATGCTCCTCCGACGGGGCGTACGCGGGAAAATCGGCACTCATCCTCAGACTCCTTCGGCTGCTCGTCGCATCGTCCATCCCACGGCCCGCCCGGCACCGCCCGCCTCGGAGAACACCCGCCGGCCTGCTCCAGGGCACGGACACCAGTCGATTGGCCATCCGATATTAGGATGTCAAATTAATTTGCACGGATGCCCTGGTCAAGCCGGTGGACCGCCGGCCCCTCAGGCCCGGTGATCGCACGGCCGCCGCGCCACCCGCCGGCCGTGTTTCCCATCGGCCGCGAGAGCAATGAGCGGTGGGCTCCTTTCCCGAAAGTCCGCCGCCGTGCAGCGGCCTCACGACGGATGACCAGGGCGAGACGGCTCGTGCGCGCCGGACCGCGCCAGGTCGCTTCCCCGGGAGGTGCAGGCTACGACCAGGCCGAGACGACGGGTTGCAAGTACAGGGCGGGTCTTGGGCCACTGTGTGACGATACGCCTCTGGCGAGGTTCGCCGCTCTTCGGCACCGCCGTGCGGGGCATAACGCTCGTTGGGGAGGCGTCCTTGGATCTGTGGCGTCGGTCACCGGAACGGCCGAAGGCTGTGCGCCCCCGGTGTCCGGGCGGCGCAGGGTGCGCCGTCGTAGCAGGTCACAGGATGGCGATCGCGCGCTCCGGGCAGGAGCCGACGGCGGCGCGTGGTGGCAAAGCACGGGTTTTCGCTCGCGGCGCGGTGCTCGGCCTCGACACCGTGGCCGCCTTCAACATCAGCCGCCCGGCCGCCGCGCGCATGAACGTCAACGAACCCGAGGACGGCGAGCGCGGTGTCATCATCAACACTTCCTCCATCGCCGCCTTCGAGTCCAGATCGGGCAGGTCGCCCGCACCGCGGCCAAAACCGCCATCGCCGGGATGTGCCTGACCAAGGCCCGTGACCTGGACCCGCTGGGCCTCCCAGGTACCGGCCATCGTCGACGACCGGATGCTCAACGGCCGCCGCCTGTACCCGGACGGCGGGCAGCGTCTGGCGCCCAAGCAGCCGCCGGGCATGCCTCCCCCGCCCGGTGACGGAAAAGAGTGTTATCAAAGCCACGGCGACTGCAATCACAGCGGCATGGGGACACGGACGGAAACTACACTGAGGATCCTTTGATCCCTGTGGAGGAGTCGACCGTCCCATGGCGAGAGCCGACGTGAACGCCCCGGTCGCCGACATGGAGGAGCCGGCTGCAGTGCGGGGTCCAGGCGGACGGCGGCACCCCGACGGGGCCCCGGCGGGCAAGCTGGCCGCCCAGATCGCCCGGCGGATCGAAGACGACATCATCCGGCTCGGCTGGCCGGTCGGGCGCAACCTGGGCTCGGAGGCCGAGCTGCGCGAGCGCTACCAGGTGAGCCGGTCGGTGCTGCGCGAGGCGGTGCGGCTGGTGGAGCACCACCGGGTGGCGCGGATGCGCCGCGGCCCAGGCGGCGGCCTGCTGGTGACCGCCCCCGACGCCGGGCCGGCCGGCCACGCCATGGTGATCTACCTGGACTACGTGGGCACCAGCGTCGATGACCTGATGGACGCCCGGCTGCTGCTGGAGCCGCCGGCGGCGGCGCTGGCGGCCGAGCGGCTCACCGAAGACGGCATCGAGCGGCTGCGGCGCGTGCTGCGCGAAGAAGAGGAGCGGCCCGAAGAGCCCGGCGCGTGGCCCCGGGACCGGCTGCACACGCTGCTGGGCGAGCTGTCGGGCAACCCCGCGCTGCACCTGTTCATCGACGTGCTCACCCGGCTGACCGCCCGCTATGCCCACCACTCCCGCCGCATCTCCAACGCGGAGGCCGCACGCGCCAAGGCGGGCTCGCGGCACGAGCACGCCCGTCTGGTCGACGCGGTGGTCTCCGGGGACGCGGGCCTGGCCCAGGCACACCTGACCGAGCACCTGCACCAGATCGCCGACTGGCTGCACCGGCACCGCGCGCCGGAGGGCGCCCCCGCGGTGCCGGCCGAGCCGCGGCCGCCGGGCGGCCCCGGCGCCAAGCTGGCCGAGGTCATCGCCGCCCGCATCCACGACCAGATCGCCGCCGCGGGCTGGCCGGTCGGGCAGGTGCTGGGCTCGGAGACCGACCTGCTGGTCCGCTACGGCATCAGCCGGGCGGTGCTGCGCGAGGCGGTGCGGCTGCTGGAGCACCACCGGGTGGCGCGGATGCGCCGCGGCCCGGGCGGCGGCCTGGTCGTCACCGTCCCCGAGCCGGACGCCGGCATCGACACCATGGCCCTGTACCTGGACTATCAGGGCGTCACCGGTGAGGACCTGCGGGTGGTCCGCGACGCCATCGAGCTGGGCACGCTGCGGCGGGTGACCGCCCGCCACCGCGACCCGCAGGTCGCCGAACGGCTGCACGCCGCGCTGGAGCGCACGGCCGAGTGGCTGGGGCCGGGACGGGCGGGCGCCGACCTGTTCCACACCGAGCTGGCCGAGCTGTCCGGCAACCCGGTGCTGGTGATGTTCCTGCGCACCCTCACCGAGCTGTGGGCCCGGCACACCGCCGCCCAGGAGCAGCCGCCGCCCGGCCTGGAGGCCGCCGCCGAGGTCGAACGGGTCCACCGCCGCATCCTGGAGGCGATCTTGGACGGCGACCAGAGCATGGCCCAGTACCGCATGCGCCGCCACCTGAAGGCGCTGACCGCCTGGTACCACTGAGCGTTCCGCTCCCCGGTCCCGCCCCGCGCAGATCACCCGGCCGGAACCGGGGAGCGGGCCCTCACCGGGAGCGGGGCGCGCGGAACAGGGCCTCTTGAGCGAGGCTGGCGACCAGGACGCCCCTGGCGGTGTGGAGCGTTCCGGTGTACCAGCCGCGGCCGCCCGCCACAGTGTGCGGGACCAGATCCATCAGCACCCATTCGTCCATGCGCACCGGACGGTGGAACCACACCGCGTGGTCCAGGCTGGCCCCCGGCATTTCGGGGCCGTCGCTCTCGATGGCCGCCAGGCCGGTGGAGATGTCCGACAGGTATGTCAGGACGCAGGCGTGCACCAGGTCGTCGTCGGGCAGGGCGTCGGTGCAGCGGGCCCAAAAGCGGGTCGGCCAGCGCGTGGGGCGGGGCTGGGGCGGCAGGCGGCATTCCACCGACTGCAGCCGGGGCAGGGTCGTCGGGGCGAGCCCTTCCGGGGCGGGGGCCTCGGGCGCCGGGTGGACCTGCCGGTCGACGCCGGGCTGGGGCGTATGGAAGGACACCGACATGTTGAAGATGACCTCGCCGCCCTGCAGCGCCACGACCCGCCGGGCCGAGAAGCTGCGTCCGTCCCGGTCGCGTTCGACCCGGAAGATCGTCGGCCGGGCGGCGTCCCCCGCGCGCAGGTAGTAGCCGTGCAGGGAGTGCGGAACCCGCCCTTGGGGCACGGTGCCGCCGGCGGCGCGCAGGGCCTGGGCGGCGACCTGGCCGCCGTAGAGGCGGGGCGGGTCGTCGAACACCGTGGCGGCCCGGTAGAGGTCCCGGTCGATCTCTTCCAGGTCCAGCAGTTCCAGGAGGGACGGGCCGGTCTCCTCGTCCCGGTCGAGGCCCGGAAGAGGATTCAGTGAGCGCATACCCGGACATTAGTGGAGCGGTGTCGGCGGTTTTCAGGCGGCCCCCTCATTGAGTGCCCTTTTCTTGGGGAGTCTTGGGGAGGGTGCCGTTCGCATGCGGATGCGGCGGGCTCGGTTCGGGAGGCGGTCCGCCGTCCGGCGGCCGGGCCGGTCACCACCTCACGGCCCGGGCCGGGGGCGTCCGTGATGCGGCCGGCATGGTGGGCACCGCCATCGCCCGGGTGATCGCCTCTGCCGCACGGTCTTCGGCCATGCGGACGGGGAGAACGCCGGCGAGGTGACGAAGCGGCGGCCGCATACAGGTCGGTCAGCGCGTTGGACACGGCCACGATGTAGTAGGGCGGCACTCGCATCAACGCCGCCTCGTACTCGCCCGCGGCCATGAACTTCACCGAGTTCAGCACGTACGACACCAGATCGCGGTGCCGTAGCACAGGGCCTGGGGGGCGGAGGTAGTGCCGCCGGTGTAGATCAGTGCCGCCGCGCTCTCGGTCCCGGCGGGCTCCTCTAGCGGGCCGCCGACAGCGGTATCCGGGAACTCCTGCAGGGTGCATGCCCTCAGCCCAACCTGCTCCGGCATCCCCAGCCAGCCCCTCGTCGGCGATCGCATGAACGCACGGGTCGCCTGGCCGGCAGCCCTCCCACGACGACCCGGCCGCCAAGCCCTCGCCGCCATGTCCAGCGGCATCGTCATGTGCACCGCACGCTCCGGTCGGTCATCGCGCGGGCCGGTTTTGGTCCGAGGCCGACGAGGGCTTGGCTGCCTTGAGCGACAGCGACTCGCCGTTGACGGCCGCCGTGCCCGACTTGGCGCACAGCAGCTCCGTCATCGGCCTTCGTGGACGTAGCGCCTGCCGAGGAGGCGCCGTCCTGTTGGGCGGGCCCGCGGCCTGCGCGGGGGCGGCCAGTTCCACACCGCCGTGCTCCCGGCGCCTCGTCCTCGCCGGGAGCGCGCACCAGGAGGCTTTCTTCATGCCGTCGACGGCGTCGGCCACCTGCTGCCCAGGACGCAGCTTCCTCGCAGGGTCCTTCACATGCGTGCGGAGGGCATCGGCCGGCGGACGGTTCGCCCGCCTGAAACCGATATCGGGCGAAATCCTCCACTATAGGTGCGCTGCGATCAGAACGGGAGAGACGAGCGGCTTCTTTTTCTTAGAGAGGATGCTCATCGTCGTCAATCAAGCACGTTGCGACACCATCTGCCCCATATAGGCAAATCAAGAATCTGCCTGAAGTGCCGCGCAATTCTCAGCAAGACTTGAGAGCGGCCAACCCGAGCACAGCTCCCCTCTCCCCAAAACCAGACATTAAAGGTATAAGAATTTGAGAAGTCGCGGGTGCCGAGCCGACGGCCTTCCCGTCCGCCCGCAGCGGTGCGGGAAGGCCCGGCGTGCGATGCGGAAGTGACACGCGAAGCGGCCGATGAGCCCCGGGACCGCTTGCGGCGGCCCGCACCCGGCCGGAATGGCGCGGCGGAGTTCGGACCGATGATCGAGGCGCTGCGCCTGCTGCGGGAGCGGATCGCCGGCGCCGCGTCCGCGCATCTGCTGGAAGAGAGGACACGCACCTTCAAGGAGCGGGCCGGAGCGCTGGAGCCGTTCACCGTGCAGGAGCGGGACCGGCTCGCCGGAAGACTGCCGGGCCGCTCCGGCCGGGGCCGGGCCCTGACTCCCGCCTTCCACGTGGACGAGCACGGTCCCTCCCACATCCGCGGCCGGTGCACCTTCAGCCGACACCACCTGGGCGGTAACTGGGTCGTGCACGGCGGGGTCATCCCGCTGACGTTCGAGGACGTGCTCGGACGGCCAACGCCGGCGGCGCGCACGGCCCACCTGCGCGTGGACTACCGGCTCCTCACCCCCATCGGGCAGGAGGATCCGGGTGGAGGCCGGGAGCGAGCGGGAGCAGGGACACAAGCACCTGCTGACCGGGCCATGGACCACGGCGCCCCCTGACCGGGGAAGCGAAGGCCCTGTTCGTGGTGCTGCGGCCCGGCCGACCCCGATCCGCCTTCGGTCAGCGTCGGTGAAGCGCGGCGTTCCAGAAGACGCGGATGCCTTCTTGGAAGTCCCGGCCGCGCAGGCTCGGCTCCACGGCGCGGGCCTCGGGGCCGGCTCCGGGTGCGGCCCGACGGCGGCCACGCCGTCCGGTTGTCCGGTGGCGCGGCGGCAGCGGTGCGGCCGGGTTCGTTCGGGCGTCTTCAAGAGCCGGGGCTCGGGCCGGGCGGTGGCGGCCCGCTCGCGCAGTGGGTCGGGCGGTCCCACGGCCGGCTGCCCGGCCCGCAGGTCACGGTCCCGCTGCCGTGGCCCGCCGGCGAACACGGCCACCCGCCCGTGGCCGCAGCGGCCGGATCCGGCCGCTGCGGCGGGCGCGAGGGCGGGCCGGATGCGGCCGGGGAGCGAGCCCGTGCGGATCACCAGGACACGGGCAGGGCCACGCCGATCAGCAGTGCGGTGAGAACCACGGTGATGCCGTAGGTCTCCACCGGGGTGAGATCGCGCTCGCCGCGGTGCCCGCGGCCGCCGGCGAAGAGGGTGAGGAAACAGCGCATCACCGTCATCGCGTTGAGGCAGACGGCCGCGACGAGCAGCGGCCAGGACGGTGCGAACTCCTCGGCCGAGTGCCGGATCAGCAGGTGCTCGGCGGCGAACCCCAAGGAGAACGGGAAACCGGCCACGGCCAGCCCGCACAGCAGGAACGCCACGGCCAGGCGCGGGGTGCGGGAGAGGTTCCCGGCGGGGACCGCCGACGACAGCGCTCCCCGGCGGGCCTCCAGTGCGGCGAGCGCCATGGCCAGGCCCGCCAGCGCGAGGGCGGCGACCTGCCAGGCCGGCACGAGCCCCGCGGCCACGGCCGGGGCCCGGCCGACGATCCCGCCCGCCATCAGCCCGGTCTGGCTCATCGCCAAGAAGGCCAGCGCACGCCGGGGACGGTCCTGCACCAGCGCCAGCGCCGCGGCCGTCAGCGCGGCGGCCCCGCAGGCCACGGCGACCGCATGCGCCACCGGCACCGGCAGCCGCCCGCTCAGCGGCTGAAGCCGGGTGAGCATCTCCAACGGGATCGTGCCGAACACCACGACCACGCCCATCGGGGCGTGCTCCGCCAGCCGCGGATACCAGCCGTGCACGGGGATGACCGCCAGACGGACCATGATCCCGAGCACGGCCAGGGCCGCGCCCGTCTCCTGCGCACCGGCCGCGGCCACCGCCGTGCCCGCGCCGAGCAGCAGGACGCCCGGCACGTGGTGCACGGCGAACAGGCGCCCCAGTCCGGGCGGAACGTTCAGGTCGCCGCCGGGACGCATCCCCGACCACACCAGCCAGGCCGCGACCGCCCACAGCGCGGGGACCGCCGCCTCGTGCCGGACGGCCGCCAGGGCGCAGGAGACCGCCAGCAGCCGCAGGATCCGGGCGAGCGTCGCCGGCGGGTGGGAGGCGAGCGGGGCCATCGCGACGGCCGGCAGGCCCGCCGCGCAGATCACCGCGGCCTCGGCCGCGGCGCCGGCCGCGTGCTGCGGCGCATCGTGCAAGGCCGGCAGCGGCAGCCCGGCCGGGACGCCCTCCCCCACCAGGACGGCCAGGCCCGGCGGCACCGCGGCGGCCGTCACCCACCGCACCGCCAGACCACGGGCCTTGCGGCGGTCGGCGGTGCGGGCGATGAGGAACGACGACAGCAGCAGCAACGCCGCCGCCAGTGACGGGACCGGCATGATCATGGCTTTCCGGCCTCCTCACCGGCGGTTCGCCCCGCGGGCACGGCCTGGCGGGTATCTGCGGAATGAGCGGCCGGCCGGGCGCCGGAACCCGCGCCCAGCCGTCGTGCCCAGTGCTCGTCCAAGCGGTCCAACCGCCGCAGCAGGCGCAGGAACCCGCCCGCCGCGTAGTCGGTGAGCCACGCGTCGAAGTAGCCGCGTTCCAGCGAGTACCGGTACAGCCACCGCCGCGCCCGCGGCGGCAGGAACCGCTCCAGGCCGAGGGTGTCCGCCCGCCGGTGCGCCGCCCTCTCCAGACGGTGGTGGTCGTGGATCAGGCTCGGCGCCCGCAGGATCTGGGCGCAGCGCAGCATCGCGTGCGCGATCAGATGCACCAGCGCCAAGTCCCGCAGCCCTGCGCCTATCTCGACCATGACGAGCGAGACCTGGGTCATCGAGGCGTAGGCCAGCGCGCTTTTGATGTCGGTTTGGACCCGCTCGGTCAAGGCGGCGTGGACGGCGCTCAGCGCGCCCACGACGATGATCGCGGCCCGTACCTGCGCGGAGGACTGCCACAGGTGCTCGGTCCGCAGCAGCAGGTAGGGCCCGAGGCTGACCGAGATCGCGCCGTAGCACAGCGCGCTGGAGGGGGTGGGGCCCTCCATGGCGCGGGGCAGCCAGCCGCCGAGGGGCGCCTGCGCGGCCTTGCCCAGCGCCGCCCACAGCAGCAGGATCCCCGGCACGATCGCGCCCGGCGTCCCGGCCGCCGGGTCCGACAGGGCGGTCGTCCCCGTGGCGTGGTGGAGCCACACGATGGCGCCGAGCAGCCCGGCGTCGCAGACCCGGTAGGTCCAGAACGCGCGCAGGCCGTGCTCGGCGGGCGCACGGCGCTCGTGGAAGAAGGCGATCAGCAGGGCGGAGGACAGGCCGGTCAGCTCCCAGCCGGCGAAGACGAACTCCAGCGCGTCGGCCAGGACGAGGAGCTCGGCGCCCGCCACGAACAGGGCCAGCAGCAGGTGGAAGCGCAGATGGCCGGGTTCCTTGTGCAGATACCGCCGGGAGAAGACGGCGATGAGGCAGCCGGTGAGGGCGGTCAGCCCGGCGAAGGGCAGCGACAGCCGGTCGGCCACCAGCACCAGGTGCAGGCCGCCGAACCAGGTGCCCGCCGACGCCGTCAGTCTCCCCCCGCCCCGGCAGGCCAGCAGCCCGCCCAGGACGGCGGCCGCGATCGCCGCACCGGCGAAGGCGCCCACCGTGACCGCCGAAACGCGGCGTTCAGACCACCGCCGCCCGAACCAGGCGGGGACCGCCGGCGCGGCGAACGCCGCGAGCGGAAGCCCCGGCAGCAAGATCAGCAGGACTTCGTGCGGCCGGACGCTCATGACCGCCTCCCGGCGGCCCCCGGCAGGGGCAGGAAGCCGTCCCCCGTCGCGAACGCGGCGGTCACGTGGGCGAAGCCCAGGTGGCCGCGGGCGCCCGCGTAGAACCGCACCGAGCGGTGCACCACCGGGAGCGCCGCGCCCTGCGGCACATGGGGCCGGAAGACGCCGCGGTCATGGACGTGCATCGCGGCGGAGTCCGGGTCCCAGGCCACCAGGCGGATCCACCCGTTGGTCACCAGGCGTCCCAGGTCCGGGCGGGTGCGCAGGATCGCCTCCAGCCGCTGCGGCGCGGCCTCCACCACCAGCAGCAGCCGCAGCGGCTCGTGGATCTCCACCATCTGCCAGGGCAGGCCGGTGCGCAGGTCGGAGGCGTGCCCGTCCATCACGCCCAGCAGGCCGGCGATGTTGTGCGGGAGTTTGGTCCCGCAGCCGTAGCCGGCCGGGTCGATGCGGCTGAAGTAGTACTCCAGGTTGATCCCGGCGCACACCGGCCCGACCGCCGCCAGCAGGTCCGCCAGCAGCTCCCCGGTGGGGTCGCCGCCGGGGTCGTAGGAGACCAGGAAGGCCCGGCGGTCCAGGAACAGGCCCCGGGTGCGCGAGCGGCGTCCCACGATGCAGACGGCGTTGGTGGCGTGCCCGTACTCGGGGCGGGGCTGGCCGAGATCCACCGCGCGGCCCGCCACGTGGGCCGGGGCCCGGCCGATGGGCAGGTCGGCGGGGGCGGACTCGAACCGGCGGCACCGCTCGTGCGCGGTGAGCGTGCACGCCCTGGCCATGGCCCGTTTGGCCGCCCGCAGCGCGCCGCGGCACCGCTCGGGCACCAGGTCCTCGTCGTAGTAGGTGATCGTGTCGGTGCAGGTGTCGTGGCAGGCGCCGACGAACCAGGTGTCGTCGGGGATGTGCAGGCCCTCGCGCCGCAGGGCGCGCCGGACGCCGGGATGGTCGGCCATGGCGGCGAACGCGCGGGCGTTCGGCCCGCCGCGGCCGCCGCCGGCGGCTCCGCAGTCGTGCGCGGCCTCGTGCGGGTTGTTCAGGCTGGATGAGCCGTGCCCGACGATCAGCACCAGGGGGGCGAGGCCGCCGGTCAGGCCGATGGTGCGCAGCACGGTCGACACGATCCGGGTCATCTCCGGCACCGTGTATCCCCGCAGCGGCCCGTCTTCGCCGTCCGCGCCCTGTCCGGGAGGCCGTTCCAGTGCCAGCCGGGTACGGGGTCCGGTGCCGCCTCGTCCGGTCCGCCGTGGCCGGTGCGGCGGCAGGCAGCGGGCGGCCAGGACGAGGAGATGGGCGAGTCCGAGCAGCAGGGTCAGCAGCCAGCCCCGCACCGGCGTCCTGCTCCCGGCCGCGATCTGCCGCTCCCACAGGTCCCGCAGCCGCTGCGGGCGCCGGGCCGTCCCGGTGACGGCGACCTCTTCGACCAGGTGGCGGGGCGTGACGGCGGCCGGGCACAGCGGACGGGCGCGGACGTCCTCCATCCCCCGGTAGAGCATGGCGACGCCGAAGGAACCGGCGTACCCGAAGGTCTCCACGTGCAGGAAGTGCTCCTCCAGGTGCCGCCGCAGGGCCTCCTCCCGCTCGTCGATGCAGAAGACGGCCTGGAAGCGGGGAGGGGGCACCGGTCTGGCCGCGATCGTCTGGTGGGCGGTGAGCGCGTCCAGCACCTCGATCCGGTGCCTTCGCTCATGGGCCAGTTGCAGCAGCCGGCGCCGTTCGACCGCGTCGCAGGCCCTGACCGCCGCCAGCCAGGCCGCCGCGGCGGCGCGGTCGGCGAGCACCGCCGTATCGACCGGCATCACCTGGGCCAGGACGAACGCCTCGTACACCAGTTCCCGGTCGGGCCGCCGCCCGGCCGAGGCGTCCGCCGCCGAGAGCACATCCAGGTCGGCGATCGCAGCGTGCGGGCCCAGGTGCCCGGTGACCGCATGCCGGGCCGCCTGCACGTCCAAGATGAGCTGCACGGCCAGGTAGTCGATCAGCCGTGCCGCGGGCGCCCGGACCGGCGCGCTCTGGGGATGCCGTTCCAGGCGGCGCATCATGCCCGCCCAGCCGGGCAGCGACAGCAGCGTGTCCCGGATCACCGCGGCCCGCTCGCCTGCGGGCACGGCGAGCCGCCCGAGCGCCCAGGCGACGGTCCGTTCCGCCGTCCAGCCCTCGGCCTCCTGCCGGCTCAGCTCACCGGCCAGCCCGCGCAGGAACCGGTCGGGCGGCCCGCCGCGCAGGCCGTACAGCCGCCGGAAGGCGCGCAGGAAGCCCAGTCGGCGCCCGGGCATCGGCCGGCGGGCGACCCCTTGGTCCAAGAACGCCCCCACCAGCCGGATCAGCACCGGATGGACGAGGCGGTCGGTGTCCACGCCGGTGAGGGCCAGGATCTGGTCGCGCCGCCGGGCCGAGGGGGCGCCGGGCCGCTGAGGCGGGGCGGCCTTCTCCAGGTCGTCCCACAGCCGTCTCAGCAGGCGCCGCTCGTCCCCTTGGGCCTGCCGCAGCAGTTCGGCGCGCCGCTTCGGCCCGGCCAGGCCGGTGATGCGCTCCAGCGCGTCCGTCTCCTGCAGCGTCCACTCCAGGGCGGCGCCCTGGGGGATCTCGAACGGGTGCCGCAGCCGCAGCGCGCAGAACGCCCGGCGGGTCGGGCCGCCGGGCACGATCGGGGTCTCATCGTCGAGGCCCTCGGCGGCCGCCACGGCGTCGAGGTCCTCGGGCCGGATGCGCCCGGCTTCCAGGCACTGGGCGAAGAAGTCCTCGCTCGGGAAGGGCTCGGTGCCATACAGCCGCGCCGCGCGGACCGCGGCCTCCTCAAACGGCAGGTGCTCGAAGGCGTGCAGGGGGTTGTGGTGGACGAACGCCTGCAAAGGCGCCTGCTCGGGCAGCAGTCTCGCCGCCTCTTCCACCAGTTCCGCGATGCCGGACGGGTCGTCCTCCGGCCGCCGGTGCAGGATCGGGCCCGGCCGGTTCATGACCGCCTCCTGCGCCGCCGGGTGGCCTGCGGGTGAGCGGAGACCGGACGCAGCCGGTCCAGCCCCCGGAAGGTGAGGGCGGTGATGGGCCACTGCCCGGACAGGTCGGCGACCCTGCGCAGGAAGGTGTGGTCGACCACGGCCGCGTCCCGGACGTCGATGACGACCCTGGTGACGCCGTCGGCCCCGCTGACCGTCCGGTGCAGCGGCAGCAGGGCGGGGAAGACCGCGGCCCTGGGGATGCGCACATGCAGCGTGCCGCCGTCCCGCAGCGCCTCGGCCCGGGGGCGCAGGAAGGCGCCCACCGGCACGCCCCGGCGCAGGTGCAGCAGCAGTTCGGCGGCCAGCCCGGCCGCCACGCCGATCAGCAGGTCGGTGGCGAGCGTGACCAGCATCGTGATCGCAAAGAGCGCGAGCTGGTCGGGGCCGATCCTGCCGACGCGCAGCAGCTCGCGCGGCGAGGCCAGCCGGGCGCCGGTGTAGACCAGCATGGCGGCCAGGACCGCCAGCGGAACGGCCTGCAGCAGACCGGGCGCCAGCGCCACGAACAGCAGCAAGAAGGCCCCGTGGAAGAAGTTGGACCAGCGCGAGACGGCCCCGGCGTCGACGTTGGCCTTGCTGCGGACGATCTCAGAGATCATCGGCAGGCCGCCCAGCAGCGCCGCGGCCAGGTTGCCGCAGCCGACGGCGAGCAGGTCGCGGTCCAGGTCCGCGGCCCGGCGGCGGGGGTCCATCGAGCCGACCGCCAGCACGGTCAGGGTGGACTCGATGGTGCCGATCAGCGCGAACATCACCGTGTACTTCAGCGACGCCGCGGTGAGGACCATCGAGAAGTCGGGGAGGGCGACGGCGCCGAGCAGGGTGCCGGGGATCTGGACGAGGTGCTCGGGTCCCAGATGGTGAATCCGCCCGAGGAAGTGGTAGTCGTGCGGGCTGCCCAGGTGGAAGGCCAGTCCCAGCGGCACCGTCGCGGCGAGCGCGACCAAGGGCGCCGGCACCGCGCGGGCCCATCGGGCGCGGACCAGCGGCATGCCGGCCATGATCAGCAGGGCGGTCGCGCCCAGCAGCACGATCTCGGGGTTGGCGTGCGCCAGGCTGCGCGGGATCTCGGCGAGCAGGTCGAAGGTGCGCTCGCCTTCGGGGCGGACGCCGACTGCGACGTGCACCTGCTTGGCGATGATGATGACGCCGATCGCCGCGAGCATGCCGTGCACGACCGACGGTGAGACGGCCACGCCGGCGCGGGCGACGCCGCGCAGGGCGAGCAGGATCTGCAGGGCCGCGGCGACGGCGCCGGCGGCCAGCGCGCGCCGGTACCCGGCGACCGGATCGCCGCCGCCCAGCTCGGCGACCGCGCCGAGGGAGACCACGATCAGGCCCGCGGCCGGGCCCTTGACGGTCAGCGGGGAGCCGCCGAACAGGCCGGCGACGGCGCCGACGATCGCCGTCACCACTCCGGCGACGGGCGGGAAACCACTGGCGTGCGCGATTCCCAGGCACAGGGGGAGCGCTATGAGGAAGACCAGGAAACCGGATCGGACGTCCGCCGCTTTGAGCGCCGGACGGTCATGGGTCGGTGGATGGCAGTTGCTCATGTGCGGAGTCCTCACGTGGGCAGGGCGGATCCGCTCCGGTCGCGGTCGACCGGAGCCTGCGGGAGCGCTGGACGCCCGCATGCGGGCGTCCGGGGCGCAGCGGCGGACCGCGCGCGCTGCCCGTGTCCGGACTCGTGCCGGTTGACCTGGGGAAACCGGTCGCCGGGACGATGCTTTGGCCGCGTGGGCCAAGGCGGGCCGTCCCTGCGGCGATGAACTCGTCCTCGGTGCCGGAAGAGTCACCGAAGTCGGACTCGCCGGCATGGGCCGTGTGGACGTTCTCCTCGGCGGGCCCGGCCTGTTTTCCCGCCTTCTTCTCGATCCACGGCGCCGCGTTCTGCTTCGCAGGGGGCGTTCCCTCCGAAGACAGCCGCTCCGCCAAGCCTCCGGGCGGCGCCGAGAGCCGGGCGGAGACGGCGGAGCCGTCCAGCAGGCCGATCAGCAGGCCGGTCAGCAGCGTCACCGCCACCGCCCATACGGCGGCGGTTCGGCGCGGCCGGCGGGAGACCCGCGCAGTGCAGGCCGGCCGGACGTCCCCGCCGCTCGGCCGCCGGGCGGAACGGGGCGGCGGCGCTGTTAAACCGCACGAGGAGGAATCGACCATTGCTAAGCGACTTCCGGTCTTTTCGGCCACCGACGACCGATTGTGGCGATTTGGCGGATTTCCCGGCGAGGGGCTCGGCGTGGCGTTCCCACACTGAACGGCATGCTCCGGCCGGCCCGCCGCCGGCCCAGGAAGCAGGTGTGGTTCACATGTCAAACGATGCCGATGAGCCTCGGTCAACCGGCTTCGAAATCATAGCGGCCGCCCCGCCGCCCATCCCCCGCCACGACACTTTGAGAACCACCGAACGATGAGCCTTTTTCAACATGTGGCCTTGGAGGTCGGGGACGGGGGCCTCTGTGGCGTCCGACGTCGTGTCGTTGCAGGTCACAGCATCACTCTTGACTGCGATACTCCGCCCCGGCTCATGGAAGCGGCACGCCAGAAAAGACTCGACGGAAACCAATCGGCCATATCGCCGCATATTCCTGGAGTGGAACGACTCAGAAAACAACAACAGAAGACAGGCGCCCCGAAAAGCCCGTCCTTTACGCTCGCCGCACGGAGTTTCGCCGGTTTTCCGGCGGGCGCCGTGGGCGCCGCGCCGACCGGCATCATCCCCGGCATGCGGGGAAGGCCGGTGTCATGGAACTGTTCCCGCCCATGCCGCTGGCCGACTGGCAGGACACCAAGTCCACCCTGCACCGCTTCCTGCAGATCGTCGGCAAGATCCGCCTGGCCGCCGGCATCCGGCGCAACCACTGGTGGGGCATCCCCTTCCACCTCACCGGGCGCGGGCTGACCACCCGCCCGACCGGGCGGGCCGACGGCGGGCCGATCTTCACCATCGACTTCGACTTCGTCGGCCACCGGCTGGTGATCACGACCCTGGACGGCCGGGAGGTCTCCTTCCGTCTGCCCGGCTGCTCGGTCGCCTCTTTCTACCGCCAGACGATGCAGGCGCTGGCGTCCCTGGGCGTCCGGGTGCGCCCGGCCGTCGCGCGGCCGTTCGACCTGCCGGATGCGGACCGCCCGTTCGCCGACGACACCGAGCACGCCGCCTACGACCCGGCCATGGTCACCCGGTACTGGCAGATCCTCAGCCAGGTGAACCTGCTGCTGGAGGAGTTCGCCGCCGGCTACAGCGGCAAGATCAGCCCGGTGCACCACTTCTGGCACACCCTCGACATCGCCTGCACCCGTTTCTCCGACCGCGTCATCGAGCAGGGACCCCAGGTCGACCCGGTGACCCGGGAGGCCTACTCCCGCGAGGTGATCAGCTCCGGCTTCTGGTTCGGCGACGAGGTCTTCCCCGCACCGGCCTTCTACTCCTACACCGCGCCCGAGCCCGCGGGCCTGACCGACCAGCCGCTGCGTCCCCGCGCCGCGCGGTGGATCGCCCAGCGCGGCGGGCACCTGGCCGTCCTGCCCTACGACGACGCCCGCGCCGAAGCCGACCCGCGCGGCGCCGTCCTGTCCTTTTATGAGAGCGCCTACCAGGCCGGCGCCCGCCTGGCCGGCTGGGACATCGCCGGCCTGGCCTGCCCCGGCGGGATCACCGACCCGCTGCTGCGCGGCCGGGGGTGACCTTTCACCGGTGACGCACCCGTTCCGGCGTAACGCGCCCATATACCCTTTTACCTATCCAAACAGTAGGTATTGCATGTATTACGGGTTGCCGGACGGAAGAGGCGGGCTGGAGTGGGCGGACAGGAGATCGCCGCGCGGGGCGGGGCGAGGCGGGATTCATGGCTGGTGTTCTCCGCCGGGGCCGCGGTCGGCTCACTGGGCGGCATGATCGGGCTGGGCGGTGCGGAGTTCCGGCTGCCGCTGCTGATCGGCCTGTTCGGGTTCGCCGCGCTGTCGGCGGTGATCGTCAACAAGGCGATGAGCCTGATCGTGGTGCTGACCGCGATACCGGCCCGGCTGGCCGCCGTGCCGCTCGCCGAGCTGAGCGCGCACTGGGCGGCCGCGGCCAATCTGCTGGCCGGCAGCCTCATCGGCGCATGGGCGGGCGCCGCCTGGACGGTGCGGATGCGCTCATCCACCCTGCACAAGGTGCTGGCCGCCCTGCTGGTGCTCATGGCCGCCGCACTGGTGGCCGCCCACGCCGCCACCCCGGGGACGCTGCACCTGCCCGGCACGGCTCAGGCGATCGCCGGGATCGCCGCGGGATTCGGCATCGGCGTCGTCGCCGCGATCATGGGCGTGGCCGGCGGCGAGCTGCTCATCCCGACCATCGTGCTGCTGTATGCGGTCGAGATCAAAATCGCCGGCAGCCTGTCGCTGCTGGTGTCGCTGCCCACCATGCTGGTGGCCTTCGCCCGCTACAGCCGCGACAGCAGCTTCGTGGTCCTGCGCGCCAACCTGCGCTTCACCGCGGTCATGACCGCGGGCTCGGTCGCCGGCGCCCTTGCGGGCGGGCTGCTGCTGGGGGTGGTCCCCGACGCCGTCCTCATCCCGGTGCTGGCCGCCGTCCTGCTGCTGTCCGCCGTCAAGCTGGCCCGCCACACCCCGGGCGGCGGCTGACGCGCCCGGGGCATCGCCGAGGCCGGCTGGGCGCTCCCCGCGGCGGGGAGCACCCAGCCGCTCGTCATTTGAGGAGCGGGTCGCGGGGCAGGCCGAGGATGCGCTCGCCGATCTGGTTGCGCTTGATCTCGGAGGTCCCCCCGGCGATGGACAGGCCGCGGTGCGAGAGCGCCAGCAGGTTGCTGATCTCGCCGGGGCCGTCCAGGTAGGCGGCCTCGGGGCCGCTGAGCGCGGTCAAGACGGCGGCCGCCTCATGGCCGAGCTCGGAGACCACCAGCTTGGTGATCGCCCCCTCGGGGCCGGGCTCGCCGCCGGCGACGGCGCGGTGCGCCGAACGCATGTTGAGCAGGCTCATCGCCTGCAGCCGCGCGGCGTACCGGCCCAGGCGCTCCCGGCCGCCGGGGAGCCGGCCGGGATGGGCGTCGTAGCGTTCGATGAGCAGGGAGGCGGGGGTGGTCAGGCCGCCCTGGCCGCCGCCGATGCTGACCGACTCGTTGCCCAAGGTGGCGCGGGCGACGGTCCAGCCCTCATCGACGGGGCCGACGACGTGGTCGTCGGGCACGAAGACGTCGCTGAGGAAGACCTCGTTGAACTCCGAGTGGCCGGTGGGCATCTTCAGCGGCCGGACCTCCACGCCCTCGGCGTGCATGTCGATCACCATCATGGTGATGCCCTTGTGCTTGGGGGCGTCGGGGTTGGTGCGCACGGTGGCGAAGCCCAGGCCGGCCACGTGCGCCCCGGAGGTCCAGACCTTCTGCCCGTTGACGCGCCAGCCGCCCTCGACCCGCACGGCGCGGGTCTTGATCCCGGCCGCGTCCGACCCGGCGTCGGGCTCGCTGAAGAGCTGGCACCAGATGACCTCCTGGCGCAGGGCGGGGCCGACCCAGCGGGCGATCTGCTCGGGGGTGCCGTACTGGATGAGGGTCAAGATCAGCCAGCCGGTGATGCCGTAGGAGGGGCGCCGGATGCCGGCGGCGTCGAACTCCTGCTCGATGACCAGCTGCTCGACGGCCCCGGCGGCCCGGCCGTAGGGCTTCGGCCAGTGCGGCACGGCGTAGCCGCTCTCGATCAGCCGTTCCTTGCGCTGCTCTTCCGGCAGGTCGGCGATCTGCCGGACGAAGGCCCGCACCTCCTGGCGGATGGCCTCGGCCTCCGGCGGCAGCTCCACCGTCCGGGTCCGGCTGACGCCCCGGCGGGTCAGGTCGGTCAGCTCGGCCGCCGCCTCGTCGGCGTTCAGCAGGCCGAGCAGGGCGGTGGCCCGCCGGATGTACAGGTGCGCGTCGTGCTCCCAGGTCATGGCGATGCCGCCGTGCACCTGGGTGTTGAGGTTGGCGCACAGGTCGGCGGCGGGCGCCGCCAGCGTCGCGGCGACCGCGGCGGCGTACGTCAGCTGCTCCCCGCCGCTGCGCGCGGCCCTGGCCGCGTCCCAGGCCGCAGAAGTCGCCAGCTCGGTCGCCACGGCCATGTCGGCGCAGTGGTGCTTGACCGCCTGGAACATCCCGATGGGACGGCCGAACTGGTGGCGTTCCCTGGCGTAGGCGGCGGCCATCTGGGTGCAGCGGGCGGCCACGCCGACCGCCTCGGCCGACAGCACGACCCGGGCCAGGTCCACCAGCACCCGCCGGGCGCCGGGCAGGACCGTGGCGGGTGCCCGGTCGAGGGTGACGCGGGCCGCCGGCCGGCTCGGGTCCAGGTTCGCGGGCACCTGCACCGACACCTGCTCGCCCGCTTCGACCACGACGACGTCGTCGCCCGCCGGAAGCAGCAGCAGGTGGGCCATGCCGCCGCCCACCACGACCGGGGCCGAGCCGGACGCGGCGCCTCCTTCGGCCGTCACGTCCGCTTCCAGTGCGATCGCGCCGATCACCGAGCCGTCCACCAGGCCGGGCAGGAGCTTCTTCTTGGTCTCCTCGTCGGCGGCCGCCACCAGCACGGCACTGGCGATCACCGTCGGCGCGAACGGGCCCGGGGCCAGCACCCGGCCCATCTCCTCGACGACGACGGCCAGCTCCTCCAGGCCGTAGCCGGAGCCGCCGTACTCCTCGGGCACATGCAGCCCCAGCCAGCCCAGCTCGGCGAGCTCACCCCAGAACGCCGGCGGCGACTGCGCCGGGGCGCCGGCATCCAGCAGCGCCCGGGTCGCCTGGATGACATTCCGCTTGGCCAAGAACGCGGAGGCGGTCTCCGCCAGCGAGCGGTGCTCCTCTGTTATCGCGATCGACATGATCGTAGAGTATCCTCAATCATCCCCGCTGACCAGGGCGAACGCACGGTATATCAACATTCTTACCCCTAAACTCACCCAGGATTCATCAGTAACCCCTTACAGATCAGTCCAGTCGTCCATATTAAGTACACTCAAATAGTTCATGTGGCTCCTCGGTGACCGAGCCGGAGGAGGCGGCCGGGACCGTCACCGCCTCCGGCGAGCCACCCGACCGCTCCCTGCGGCACAGGCGTCCCGCGATCGCCGGGCATCGGCCCGGATGAGCTCCCGACCGCTTCCAGACCGAGACCACCCGCAGCGAGCCCGGCCTCTCCGGGCGAGTGCACTCCCCCGGCGGGCGGGCCGCCCCACCACGCCGAACGACGCGCCGTCCGGCACAGGCCGGGACGGCCGGGCCGCAGCGGGAATCGGCCTGGACCGGCCCGTCGATGTCGCGGTGAGCACCAGCGCCCCACTGGCTGCGCGCCGTCCACGCCGAACTGGCGACCGTTCTCAAACCGGGCGGCGTGCCGTTCAACGGGGATCACTTCTGTCCGGACGAGGCGCCCTCGCCACGCCCCGCCAAGCCGGCCGGCGCCCTGCTGAAGGCCGATGACAAGCGGTTGCCAGGCGGCCGGCAGAAGGCCGGGGCCGTCGGCTCGATGCGGTCGCCGCAGAACCGGCGTTCACGGAACTGAACACCGAGCGCGCCCGGCGCCGGACCGAGGCCGACCACTACGGGCACGAGCTCGAACCCCTGTCCACGCACCTGGCGACGCTGCGCGCCGCCGGATTCACCGAAATCGGCGTCCTCTGGCAGCGCGGCGACAACCGGCTGCTCTGCGCGGCGCTTTAAAGACTGTCGCCGCCGTGGCCGGGCCCGGGTCCGATCACGGCGAAGCCGCGTCCACCAGCAGATCGCCCAGGGGCGTCCGCCCGTACCGCACTTCATGCCCATGCCGCCGGCGGGTCAGCAGCCCAGCGCGGTGGAGAGCGGTCAGATGCGCCGACACACCGCTGGGGCTCAGCCCATGACGTTCGGCCAGCGTCGCGGTCGAGGCCGGGACGTCCAGCGCGACCAGCAGGGCGGCCCGGGTCTTGCCGACGAGCCGTGCCAGCGCCTGCGGTGCCTCCGCCGAACGGTCGCGCCACAGCTTGGCGATCCCGCGCGCCGGGTAGACCAGGGCCGGCCGCCACGGCGGATCGGTCACCACGGCGATGATCGGCCAGGTGAACGCGCTGGGGATCAGAACCAGCCCGGCGCCGTCGAGCGTCCGCTCATGCTCGGCGGACGCCCGCACCTCGATCCGGTCGCTCTTCCAGCGCACGCGGTCGTCAAGATCGTTGATCACCTCGCCCAGCCCGTGCTCGGCCAGCGCCCGGGAACGATGGGCGATGTCCGCCGCCTGCAATTCCCTGATGCGAGGCCACCAGGGCAGCACCAGTCGCCGCCACGCCACCTCCAGCAGATCGGCCAGCCGATCCCGTGCCGCGGCCGGCTCCTCCAGCAGCTCTCGGACGGCCCGGCGCGCCGCGGCGTCCGGCTGCCGGCTCAGCGCCCGTTCCAGGTCCCGTTTGACCGCGGCCGGCGCAGTGGCCCGCACCTCCGCCAGCTGATCTTCGATCCTCGGGGCCGGCCCGGACGGCGGCGGACAGAGGAAGTCCGGCATGTACCCGTACGGTCGCTGGACCGCCAGCAGCGGCCCCAGCTCTTCGCCTATGTTCTGGCTTCGCACCGCCTGCCACCAGGGGCGCAGATAGACCCGTGCCTGCGGGGTGACCAGCGCCCGGGTCGCGATCACCGTCTCCAGCAGGGGCGAGGTGGCAAAGCGCACCCGCAGCAGATCCGCCCGGTCAAAGTACAGCCGTACGGCCATCATTCGCTCCTGAGCGAATCTCTCGCCGCCGCCGGAACCGCGACGCACAGTCGTCCCATGACGACGCTCAAGCCGCCGCCGGTCCAGGGCCGGTACCGGCAGGCGCTCGCCGTGGCCGAGTTCCGGGCGCTGCTCACGGCCCTGATCCTGTCCATGCTCGGCCAGAACGGCATGCTGCTGGCCATCAACGTCCTCATCTACACCGGGTCGGGGTCACCGCTGCTGTCCGCATTGGCGTTCACGGTGTCCTTCCTGCCCCACCTATTCGCGGGGTCGCTGCTGTCCGGCCTGATCGACCGCCTCCCCCAACGCCGCCTCCTCGTGGCGGGCGACCTGCTGCCCGCCGGACTCGTGACGATCATGGCTTTGCCGGGAATGCCGGCCTGGGCGCTGCTGGCCACGCTGTTCTGCGTCAACCTCCCGGTCCCGCTGACGATGGGAGTACGCGGCGCCCTGGTCGCCGAACTCCTTCCCCGCGAAGGGGTCATCGCCGGGCGGTCCCTGCTCCGGGTGGCCGCTCACACATCGCAGATCGCCGGATTCGCCGTCGGGGGAGCTCTGGTCGCGGCTCTGGCACCGCGCGGCACGCTGCTGGGAAGCGCGGCCGTCCTCGGCTGCTCGGCGTTGTTGCTGCGCCGGCGGCTCCGGCACCGGCCAAGGCGCGGCGGCCGGCCCTCCGTCTCCCTGGCGCGCGACTCGCTGCGCGGCGCACGCGAGGTGTTCAGCATCCCAGGGCTGCCCGGCGTGCTCCTGTTCTTCTGGCTGGTGCCCTTCTTCGTGGTGTGGCCGGAGGGCCTGGGCACACCGTACGTCGAGACGCTCGGCCGGCCCCCGGCGGACACGGGCTGGTGGCTGGCCGCTCTGCCGGCCGGAACGGCGGTGGGCGAGCTGGCCGGCGTGTGGCTGATCGCCCCGCACCGCCGCCGATCGGCCGCCCGGCTTTTGGCCGCCGCCGGGTCCGTCCCGCTGCTGGGGTTCGCGGTGCGTCCCGATCTGCCCGTTGCGCTCGTGCTGCTCATGATCACCGGCCTCTGCTCGGCCTACACGCTCGCAATGGACCACGTCCTGCTCGACATCGTCCCAGAGCGCCTGCTCGGCCGGGTGTACGGCGTGAACACCGCCGGACTGGTGGTGACGCAGGGGCTGGGATTCGCGGCCGCCGGTGCCCTGGCCGAGGCCCTGGCCCCGCACCTCGTCATCGCCTGCGCCGCGGTGAGCGGACTGACACTGACGCTCCTGTTCCGTCCGGCCGAGCTCACGCGAAAGGAGACACGACGGTGACCGCGATGAACCGCCGGTTCCCGGCCGATGTCTACACGGCGGTCCACGGCCGCGATCTCCGCCGGGTGGCGGCGGCCTTCGAACCGGAGGCCTGCGGCCGGGTGCTGGGCCGCAGCAAGGTGGCCGGTGACTACCACGGCCCCGCCGGGATGGCGGAGAGCTTCGATCGGATGCTGACCCTCAGCGAGGGCACGCTCCGCTACCACGTCCACAGCCTGCAAGCCAACGAACACCATGGGCCGGTCCTCCTGCGGGTGCGGGCACGGCGCGGCGAGCAGACCCTCGACCTGTCCGAAGTGCACCTGTTCTACCTCTACGCGCTGGAGCACGGCCCGGTCTTCACATTGTGGATCCGTCCCTTCGCCCCTACACGTTCGACAGGTTCTGGTCATGACGAACGCCACGACGCATATCGCCCGCCGCTGCTTCGACGGTCTCGCGCATCGCGACTGGAGGACGCTGAGCCAGGTGCCGGCCCCCGACGTGGTCTGACATCACCCGGGAACAAGTCCGCTGGCCGGCTCCGCCGAGGAGTGCGCCACGTCATCGCGTGGCTGAAGGAGATGCATGACCGTACGAACGGAACCCTCCTTTTGGGCTTGCACGACTTCACCGCCGACGGCGACTACGCCGGGGCGCCCGCATCCGGCAGCACCCGGGTCGCCTGGATGAAATTCGCCTGATCAAAAACACAGAAGCGGTCTCCGCCAGCGAACGGTGCTCCTCTGTTATCGCGATCTATACGCGCAAAGAGCGTCCTCAATCACCCCCGTCAACCAGGGCAAATTTGGATGATCTCAACGTTTTCACACTTGAATTTGAACAAGGGCGAGAAAACCACTCCTCGCCACCAACACGCACCCTTATCAAGTGCATTTAAATAGTTCACCTGGCGAGATCAGCGAGCGGATGCGGAGGGGGCGCCGACGATGCCGAGGGTCGCCGCACCGCCATCGGCACGGGGCGGCAGGGTTCAGCGGAGAGCGCCCGGGCACTTCACCAGGCCACTCTCCGGCATTTCTCGGAAAATGCACGGCGGGCCGGTTGTTCAACCGGAGCCGGCGAGCCGTCAAACGCGGACCCCGTCACTTTCCCACTCGATCGCCTCGAGCACAAGCTGGGCGATCTGAAGGCATGCCCTTTCTTGCCGCCTATCGGGCGTGATGTCGCCGTGATACCCCACAGAGACGAGGACGTTGCCACGGCGGACGTCGAACATCATCCCCTCGTGCTCAAATACCTTGAGGCACGCCTCCTCCCAGCCCGATCCCTCCGGGCGCAGCGCCCCTTCAACCGGGGGCAGGCAGGGCGCCGATTCGTGAGCCCGCCGGTGGGCCCGCCGTGCTCGCGCGATATCGGCCTCCCTGCTCTCCGAAGCGGAGGCGTACACCCAGACGTCCACTACCAGGGGAACGGCCGAGGGGTTGTCCCGCTTCCAGTCACAGCCGAGATGATTCAGCGTCGGCATCCGTCTCACGCTCGGCCGGATATCCGCCGCAGAGACCGCTGCGAGCAGGTCGGGGCGGCCATCCAGGAAGGAGCAGTCTTTCACGGTCCGCCGCGCATAGCCGGTCTGCACCGGGGCGGACGACCGCGGCGACGCCTTCGCGGCGGAAGCACCGGCCCGCGCCTCCCCCGATGAGGAGTCACTCCCGGAGCATCCGATCAGGGAGAACAAGGACAGGGCGAGCCAAGCGACCAAGATCGATACGCGATTCACCGCAGGAGCATACACCGCGCCCACGCCGCACCATGCACCCGAGCAGAACGGCGTTCCGGGCGCTTTCTTCCAGCCGCCCGCTCAGCGCCTTGGATCCGGATTTTCGCCAGAACACCTGCCTGTGGTGCAGTGAAGTCCCAGCCGCCGTGGGAAACAGCAGGCCACTTCAGAGATGACGACGCGGAGCGAACCTTTCCTGTGCGCCTTTTCCGCGGCTCGGCACGGGTACGCCCCGGCCGGAGAAGAGGCCGTGACTTGCGATGGCACGGCAGTGGGCGCCCCGAGCCCGGCCAGGCCGCCTGAATGGGCATTTGAGCTCATGAGACCCAACAAGTCACTTCTTGCGAGGTTTCATGCCGGTTCAAGGTGTTCTCGCCGGTGAGGCGACGGGTCATGGTGCCCGGTCATGGCGAGGCGGATCATGGCTTCGGAGGTGGCGGGCAGGGCTTCGTAGTCGCGGGCCGGTCGGCGATGGTGCATGAGATGGCCGAAGGTTCGCTCGACCACCCGGCGTCGGGGCGGCACGGTGAAACCTTTGGCGGCGAGATCGCAGGGGACGGTCTGGGCGTCGATGCCCAGGGTGGCGGCGTGCTCGATGAAGCGCGAGAGATGGCCGCCACCGGCCCGGGCTTGCGGGCAGTGGGATGCTCCGTGCGAACGTGGCCGAACAGGCGGGTGCCGGCAATGGGGGTCCTGCACGCTCGCGGCGGTGATGGTGAAGCCGGCAGCAGGCCGAGGGCGTCGGTGGCGATGCCGCGCTTGCGGCCCTCGGCAGAGCGCGAGACGGCGCAGCAGGCCGTTCGGCTCGGTGGACTTCCCTCGTCCCGCCAGGCGGCGAAGTATCAGTACACCGTCTTAGCCGGCCGTCGCCGACATCCGCCTGCTCGCCTGGTGCAAAAGCATTCCGTATTTACCAAGGCCCGGGTCGATGGCGGTCACCGCCTGCGCCCTCGGCTACGCCGCCGCTTTAAGCATCGCCTCGGTTCGTCCCCCGCCCCTACGGCCGGCGGTTTCACCGCGCTGACCCGCCAGCAGATAGCTGCAGGTCCTCGGCCCCCACCTCGCAGCCGGTTCCAGCCTGCTGCCGCGAGCAGAGCCTCAGCCACACGGGCTCAGACCGAATGCCGAGCACTCCCGACCGAGTCGGCCACCTTCCACTTCATGACCGGCGGACTTCCCACCGAGAGCGCCCCGCCTCAGCACTTGACTCCACAAGTCCAGCGATGCCTACTGCGCCCCTTCGGCGCTCTCCACCACTAGGAGGGCACCTTCGATCGCATTGCGAAGATGGTGCCGCGCATTTCCCATATCCGCCTTCTCGATCAAAATCGAGAGGAACTCCGAGTCCGGATAGCCGGCCGCGCTCCCACCAATCGTCGCCCCCACCTGAGACCAAATGGCGATCATTATTTCATTGCAGGCTCGAGCCTGCCGCAAATCACCTGAACCTCCCTCCCTGAGGATATCGCGCATCGAAATTCCGAGATGATTCCCCAAGGACACCAAGAAAGTTCCCCTGGACTCTGATCCCAGAATCTCCAGAAACTTTTCCCTGACATTCATTGCCACATGCCCCAAAAATCTTCGCTCACCATCGATTTCCTTTGTCATAGGTCATGCGAGGAAAGAAGCCGACATCGTGTCCACGGGACCGCAGAACCGCGACCCTGGTGTTCCCGTTCATGATCGTCCCGTCCGGCTGCACGACCAGCACGTGGTTCATCCCAGGCCGCAATGAGGTTTTCTCAACGAAAGTCGCCGCCAGACGTTGTTCAGCACCAGCGCGGCTTGGACGATGACGCCGATCCGGCCAGGGCTCAAGGTGACATGACGCAGAGCCCGCCGGCGCTGCTTGAGCCGCGTGGCGGCGCGGTCCTCCAGGACGCGCAGACTGCGCACCAGTCGGTTATAAGCACGAATGCCGGCATTCAACGAGCTGGAAATGTCGGACGCGGGCGGCGTGGAGTGCGGATGCCGATCCCGGCCCCCACATAGCCCACACCGGCCAATGCCACCAGCCCCGCCGCGGCAGCCGGATACAACGCCGGCAAAGCGTGGAGGCGGGCGGTGTACACATCGTGTGCGCTGCCGCGTTCGACATCGCAAACCCTCAATGGGATGCCGTCCGGAGCGGCAAGGAACAGAAGCATTGCCCGCACAACGGTGGGCCCTGCCCCGGGCATCGCAGGTCGTTACCGTCCTCGGTGGTGCCAGTGGCCCGGTCACAGAAGCTGAGCATCCCATCCAAGGTCACGGGCCGAAGCCCTGCCTTGCGGCAGTGGGCCAAGACCTGATGCAAGGTGGGCACCCGCCTGGAGAGACGGTGATGCCTTCATGCAGAGGCCGGTAGCCGGTGGCCTGCCAGATGCCGGCATCGCGGGTCGGGGCGGGCACGTCGGTGCCATGCCGGAAGCCGACGCGCCACCGGCATGGCCTGGCAGAACGGGCCCAAGCCCCGGGAACCGCGTGGGGTGCCGATCCGACGGCGAGCGGCCGGCAACCGGGCCTGGTGCTCAACCACGGGACGGGAGGCGTCGAGCATGGCATGATCGGGAACCAACGCAAAGCCTGTGGGCAGTGGCTCGTTCTGGTGGTAAAGAGAGCTCCTGCCAGGGGCTTTGTGGCTTTCAGAGGGCGATGGCGCAGCGTCCCTCCAACACGTTCAACATCCCTGATGCATGTTTTGCCCTGGTGTGTCCCGTTCAATTTCGCTGAGAAAACCTCACTGCGCCGACCCGCCAGCGGACAGCTACGGGGCGTCGGCCGCCTCCTGCGCCACCACCGCTCGGCCCATGAAGACCTGCGAAGCGCTGCCTGCCTTCTGTGAACTTGGGATCCATCTTCCATGATCGGGCACATGGCTTGCCGTCCCACCAGTGAGAACGTCGAACGGGCACGGCCCGATGGCTAGGGCTGATCGCCCCTTGTGAAATCCGGCGCCCTCTCAGTCCTTTGGCACTTGCCCGCGCACTCTTCCGTTCAGAGAACCTCTGGACGCGGTTTTTATTCGTACCCCTCCTCTTTGAGGAACTTTTCGAGAGCCTTCAGCGTAGGCTCGAGATTCGGCCGGGCTATGCCGGAGCCCTCAAAATGGATCAGAATCTTTGATTCATCATCGCGACCGAACTCGTCGACGAACGCCGCTACACACGAGCGTAGAATTTCCAGCACTTACCTCTCGTTCTCGGCGTCCTGATCAGCATTCGATGCGGAACCCCTCATCAAGGGAGGCGTCGCCAAGATGATTCCCGGAGCCCCGTCGAAACGGCTGTTATCCAGGACTTGGGCGACACCTGTTTTTGGAAATCCTCCATAGCGATCGTGGGCGATCGGAAACCACACGATCTCGGCATCACAGTCCCAACCCGTTTCCGGAGATGATCCGAATCTGATCTCCAGCCCCTTTATGTGCCCCAAGAACTCTCGGCACGTCTCAAAGTTTCTCGCCAGCCCTGAAGCGATCACATACTTCATTTGCAACCCACATCAATGCTCATGCTCGGCATGATCGACGGCCTCCCCAGAATCTTCAATTCCTCATCATTGAGAGCAACGCCACCGTCAATGACATCGGCCGTGTACGTCATTCGAGCCCCCTCTGGGAGATCCGCAAGTTCAACCTTGGTCCGGATCATGGCATACGGCCCCCCTTCGGGGAAGTCACGGTAAGCCCTCCGCGCATATTCAGCAGCTCCACGCTCCGTAAAGGAGAAGTACTTGACCCCGTTCGGGCTCTTCCAGGATCGATTCTTCATGATGTACCTGAGCTCGGGAGCAGTGACCGCACGCCAAAGATAAATCTCGCCCGACCGGCCTTTCCACCATTGTGGACCAGTACCGAGGTGCCGCCGGCCGGCACATGGTAGGTATGGGTGTCGGCGACGGTCAGGTTGTGGACGCGCTGGTGCGGGCTGGTGCGGGTGCGGACCGCCGTGACCTGGACGTAGGTGCCCGAACTGGTGCGCAGCCACATGCCGGGCCGCAGGTTCTCGGCGTCGACCCAGCGGCGGATGAAGCCGTCGGCCCAGAAGGGGTGCTCGTCCGTGGCGACGATCAGGCCCGTTTTGTCTCCACGAGGGCCGTCGACATCGACGGTGATCTCCACAAGGTCCTCAGGTCCTTCGCCGGCGATGGTGGCCAGGACCTTCTTGGCCCTGGTCTCACCGGTTTCGGGGTCGGTGGCGACCGCTTCGTCACCCACCTGAAGCTCCTCGATGGGCTTGGTGGTGCCATCGGCCATGAGGACCTCGGTGCCGGGCAGGAAGCTATTGCAGGACCTGCTTGCCCGGCCCAGTCGTCTGGCAGTGGCCAGGGAACCGAGGAAGGGAATGGCGGACGCCCCGGAGAGGAGCGCTTCCTTCCATCTCCCTTCTGCTGCATAGAGAAGACCGTCGGCGATGTCGGCGATGTCCATCCCGGCCATGCCGAGCGCTTGAAGGGCTTCGTGAACATCGACCTTGCCGCCGCCGCACAGTTCGTCATCGGGATATTCAGTGCAGAAGGCGAGCTCGGCCTCAATGCGCATCTTCAGAGATTCTGGATTGTCGTACGGAGCTTCTCTGATGACAGTGAGGCGCCTACGGTACTCGTCGTACCTCTGCTTCCCCGTTGGCATCGGGGGGAAGTACTTGGGGTACTTACGAAGTTCGCCATCCCAGCCGCCATCAGGCACCGGCGCATCACAGTTCTTCCCTGAGTAGTAGCACTCCCTGTTGCCCCGGAGCGGACCGTCCAGTCCTTCGGGATCGCTTTGGGTGACGGGGGTGCTGTTGGCGTAGGTGTAGCCGTTCCAGCTCTGCGGGTATTCGAGATTGAGCAGCGGGTCGACGGTCAGGAAACGGCCGGTGTTGGGGTCATATTCGCGTGCCCCCAGGTGGGTGAGACCGGTGGTCTCGTTGGTGCCGCCGACGAAGCCCTTGTCGAAGAAGGCGGGCCAGGTGCCGGTGGTGGCCCGGGTCTGGCCATAGGGGGTGTAGTGGCGGCGGGAGACCTTGGTGAGGTCGGCCGCGTCGACGGTGACCTGGCTGGTTCCCTGGTGGTCGGGGGCCAGGTAGGTGACCCCGGAGGGGGTGCGCATGGCGACGATCTGATCGCCGTGGGCGTAGTAGCGGGTGCCGGTGGCGGTGGTGCCGCCCTTGGGCAGCTTCACCTCGGTGCCGGGCAGGTAGAGAGTGGTGCCGGTGGGGTCACGGCGGATGAGGCGCTCGCCATCGGCCGTGTAGACGAAGGTGGTGGTGCCGTCGTCGGCACTGTTGGGGGCGCCGGCCTCGACGACCTTGGTGAGCTCGTTCTCTGCGCCGTAGGTGAAGGTCTGGGTACGGTTGCCGATCTTGCGTTCGACCGTGTTGCCGACGGCGTCGTACTTGTAGGTCTCGGTGACTGCGGGCCCGCTGTAAGGGCTGGTGCCGGTCTGGGTGACGGCACCGAGCATGTGGCCGGTCACCGACGGGTCCACGCCACTGGCACCGGCATAGGCGTAGGTGCGGGTGGCCTGTAGTGCACCGCCATTGGCACCGGCGCCGTACTGCTTCTCCTGGGTGCGGTTGCCGGCGATGTCGTAGGTGTAGGTGAGCCGGTAGGGAGCAGGGCCCCCGATGGTGGCGTCGGCGGGGTCGTCGGCGCAGGCGCCACCGGCCTGGCTCCAGGCGTCGGTGAGGCGGCGCAGGTAGTCGTAGCCGAAGCACTGGATCTCAGTGCCGGCCAGGGCGGTGTCGGTGATGGAGGTGATGTTGCCGCGTCGTCGTAGTCGTAGACGGCGTGGCGGTCGCTGCCGGTGATGTTCTCCCGGTCGCCCCGGGAGGACGCCAGCCGCTGGGTGCCGTACTGCCAGGTGGTGGTGAGCCAGACCCGCTTGCCGGTGGTGTTGCCCAGCTCGTACTGCAGCGGCTTGCCGGTGGGGGTGTAGAGGGTGTTGTTGACGTAGGTGGCCAGGTTGCTGGTCAACCGGGTCGGCCGCCGATAGTCGTCGTAAGTGAAGACCAGCGCCTCACCGGTCAGGCCTCCGGCGGCCGGCATGCCCAGGGACTGGACGGTGCCGTCGAGGTGGTAGTTGGTGCCGAAGGTGTAGCTGGTGCCCACGCCTTCGACACTGGGGATGATGTAGGTGACCGAACGGGGACGGCCGAGGACGTCGTAGTTGTTGACCTTGATGGTGTAGTCGTAGGTGTTGCCGTCCGGGCCGGTGCCCTTACGGGTGGAAGAGGTCAGCGCGCCTTTGCGGACGGTGTCATACCCCCAGGTCGCCAGCAAGGGGCCGTTGGCCGAGCCGGAGCGCAGCGCGGTCTTCCGGCCCAGGACGTCGTAGGTGTAGAAGAGCTTGTCATTGCTGCTGCGGGCCGCCCCCGGCACGGGCATGTCCAACCGAACGCGCCGCACGGATCAACCCGAGCGCGAACCGGATGCCGATGGCCAGCCGGGTCAGGGGTCTGCTTTCAATCTCTATAACCAGGTATGTCGTAACTCTACATAGGGGGTGACGGGGGCCGTCGAAACTCAACCGCCGCCTTTTCGTGCCCTGCGGCTAGTGAGACCTTTCCCCACGGATATTCCGACCGGCGGTCCGCCTTTTGAGAAGGACGCAGCGACAGGCGTCCGAAACCGTGGAGGAAAAGCTCATCGACCTGCCGTCGGCCGGATTCCCCGTCGTCTCGTCCGCAGCCGCTCCGCCCATCAGTGAACCTTTTTCAACACGTGATCCTGGGTACCGGAGACGGGAGCACCGGCGACGTCCGCGACCATGACATTGCAGGTCACGGCATTGTTCCTGGCTCCGAGACCCCCGCCCCCACCTGCGGGAACGTCCGTGTTGAAAAGGTTCAGTGCAAGTTCGGCGGCCGATGGTTCACGGCGTTCTCTCACGCCCCCTTAAACGGGGTCGGAGTCGCCGTAAGCGAGCTTGTTCAAAGCGATGGCGGTCTGGGTGAAGGCGGTGTCGCCGAGGACGGCGCGCAACTCGGCGTTGAAACGGTCGATCTCCGGACGGACGGCGCGGAGCGTGGCGGCGCCGCGTTCGGACAGGTGCAGCGCCACGGCGCGGTGCTCGTGCGGATGAGGGTCGCGGATGATCAGATCAGCCGCGATCAAGCGGGCGACCAGTGCGGTGACGGCCGATTCGCGCAGGCCCAGGGTCCGGGCGAGCTGCTGCTGGGTGATGCCGGGCCGGTCATGGACGGCGAGCAGGGCGCCGAGCTGCGCGGTGGTGATCCCGGCGACGGCCAGGCAGCGCCGGTCGGCGATGGTGCGCAGCCGGTGGGCGGCGCGTTGCAGCAGGAAGTACAGGCGCTCGTCGGGCTCGGGCATGTGCAGATCTTGACAGAGGCGCACGGCGGCGATCACCCTTACTTCACTAGTGAAGTGAGGTGGGCGGTGGCGATGCATCCCGCAAGTCCGCACGGCCGGCGTCCTGCAGACGGCAGAGTCCGTCACCGGCCGGCCGAGTGAACCTTTGCCAACACATGGCCTTAGGCACCGAAGACGGGAGTTCAGGCGGTATCCGAGGTCATGACGTGGCAGGTCACGACATCGTCCCCGGCTCCAAGGCCCCGTCCCCGCCTGCGAGAACGTCGTGTTGGAAAAGGTTCAGTGATCGGCGCGCGATACGCCCCATCGTCCGTCGAGCCAGGAGGGCCGAATGAGCGACGCAACCCGAACCCGTACCGTCACCTGGGAGGATCCGGACGCCGGGCTGCTGAAGGCGCTGTCGATGGAGGGCATCGACGCGGTCAAGGCCATGCTCTCCGGCGAGCTGCCCGCCGCTCCCATGTCACGCCTGCTCGGCATCCGCGGGGTCGAGGCGGAAAAAGGCCGGGTCGTCGTGGCGCTCGAACCCGCCGAATACCACGGCAACGGCACGGGCGGCGTGCACGGCGGACTCGCCGCCTCCCTCATCGACAGCGCCGCCTGGCTCGCCCTGCACACCGAAATGCCCGCCGGGGCGTTCTGCTCCACGCTGCAGCTGAACATCCACTACGTCCGCCCGCTGCGCATCGGCGGCGGTGAGGTGTTCGCCGAGGGCCGGGTGCTCTACTGCGGACGGACCACCGCGACCGCCGAGGCCCGCATCACCGATGAGCGGGGCAAGATCCTGGCCCACGGCACGACCCACTGCACCGTGCTGCGCCCTTGATCATCCCGCCGCGCCCTGCAAACCCGCGTCCGCTGAAAGGCTGAGCACACCCCCATTTCCCAGTGCGGCAACCGGCTCAAAGAATTCCGGTGAAAAGAAAGCGACGCCCAGCCCTTCGAAGGCAAGGGCCGGGCGGATGAGAGCGGAATCGAGTCAGCCGGTCCTGACCTCGCGGTCCAGGGCGCTGCCCTTGACCCACTGGCTCCAGGGCATCTCGTAGTAGCTCCAGCCGTTGTTCCACGGCAGGCGGCGCGTGGTGCCGGTCACGATGACGATGTCGCCGCGGTAGGTGAGGTTGTAGAACCACTCGGCGAAGGGCGGCGGGGTGTTGATGCAGCCGTGGCTGGCGTTGACGCGGCCGAACGCCCAGTAGCGGTCGGGGCTGGCGTGCACGTACTCGCCGCTGCTGGAGATGCGCACCGCGTGCGGCAGCAGCAGGTCATAGCCGCCGTTGGCCTTGTCCTTGGGGTCAACGCCCATCCACTCCGAGGTCATCCGTTCGACCCGGTGCTTGCTCATGGTCAGGTGGATGCCGCTGGTGGTCAGGTAGGTGTCGACGCCGTTGACGACCCGGCCGCCCTTGCCGGCGCTGATGGGCGTCTTCTTGACGGTCTTGCCGTTGACCTTGACGACCATCTGCTTGGTCTTGGCGTTGGCGATCGAGACGTGCGCGTCGCCGATGCGGAACTTGCGGCCGAAGTCGCTGATGCCGTAAACACCGTTGCCGATCTTGATGCCGGCCAGGTTGGCCCGGACCGCGACCGTCTGGTTGGGCTTCCAGTACTGGCCGTTCTTGGTCCGGAAGATCACCTGCCGGTCGTTGATCCAGAACCAGGCGCCGACGGCCGGCTTGGTGGAGCGGATCTGCAGCGCCCGCTCCACATATTTCTTGGCGCGATCGGGGATCGGCCGGTTGAAGGTCAGCGTGACCGGCATGCCGATGCCGACCTTCTCCCCCGGCATCGGGATCATGTCGACGATCGTCAGCGGGCTGGCGGCCTTGATCGTCTTGAACCGGCTGGTGGCCGTGGTCGTCTTGCCCTTGTCGTTGCGGGCCACCGCCGAGACCTCATAGACGGCGCCGGGGATCAGCGTCCGGGACTTCCAGACGGTCTTGTCGGCCGACATGCGGCCCTCCACCGGCTTGCCCTTGATGGTGACGGCAACCTGTTCCAACGTCCCGTTGGCCGCCTTGACCACCACACCGTCCTCGGGGGCCGCCCGGGTGGTGCCGGTGGCGGGGGTGATCGTCACCTCGGGCGCTGCGGCGTCCTCCTGGCCGGCGACGGTGCTGCCCGTCCCCTTGCCCTCTCCCCCGGAGCAGGCGGTCGAGGCGAACAGCACCACGACTCCCGTGACCCCCGCAGCCCCCATTCCACGCAGTCGCACCGTGAACCTCCAAGACCCCGCCGGTTACCGGACAGACATTAGCGACAAAACTCGACGAGCATGTCCCGACCGGCGGGATTCCGGCCGGTCGAGATCGAAGTGTTGCCGTCGGCCCCATCGCCCCTTATCCGTTCGAAAGCCCCCGGATCTTTCATCCGGGGGCTTTCGGAGCCGTATCCGCCGGGGCTCAGGTGAGCGCGCTGCCCTCCTTCCACTCCTCAAAGGACAGCTGCCAGTAGCCCCAGCCGTTGTCCCACTCGAGCTGCCGGCTGGTGCCGGTGAGCTTCACCACATCGCCGCGCTGGGCGATCCCGAAGAGCCATTTGGCGTTCTGCGGGCTCAGGTTCAGGCAGCCGTGGCTGACGTTGGCCCTGCCCTGCGCGCCCACCGACCAGGGCGCCGAGTGGAAGTACTCGCCGCTGTTGGAGATGCGCACCGCATAGTCGACCATCTGCTCATACCAGCCGGGGTCGCCGGGCTTGCGGCCCGGGGCGGTCATCTTGACCGGGTGGGCCTTCTCCATCAGCAGGTGCACCCCGCTGGTGGTGGTGTACTCGCGGGTGGTGCCGTTGCCGGCGCTGAACGGCATGGTGCGCAGCTTCTTGCCGTCACGGTAGACGGTGGCGTGGTGCTTGTTGATGTCGCCGGTGATGACCTGCTTGGGGCCGATCTCGATGGTGTAGGACTTGTCCTCGGTGGCGTAGACGCCCGGGGCGCCCTGCAGCCCGGCCAGCCGGGCGGTGAAACGCACCTTCTGGTGCGGCTGCCAGTAGGTCTTGGTCCGGTAGATGACCTGCTGGGAGTCGATCCACCGCCAGGCGCCCTCGACGGGCTTTTCCGGCGTGACCTCCAATGCCCGCTCCACCACGGCCTTGTTGGTGACCGGACGGTCGAACCGGACGATGATCGGCATGCCCACGCCGACCTTCTCCCCGCGGATGTTGGGGGTGACGTCGGCGATGCCGAAGGTCTGCCGAGGCTTGAGCGTGGTGAACGTGCTGGTCGCCGAGGTCGTCTTGCCGCCGTCGCGGACGCGCACCGACACCGTGTAGGAGGTGCCGGGCACCAGGGTGCGGTCCGCCCGCCAGTGGGTGCGGTCCGCGCTGAGCGTGCCGGTGATGGGAACGGACCCGCCGGTGACGGTGACGCCGTCCAGCTTGCCGTCGGTGACCTTGACCTCGATCGGCGCGTCCGGCTTGACCTGGCCGGTGCCGTTGGCGGGAGTGATCGTCACCACGGCGTTCTCGGCCTCGCCCAGGCCGGCGACGCCGCCTCCGCCGCAGCCGGCGACCGCCATGGTCACCGCGCCCGCGCCCCCGGCCACGACCAGCCAGAGCCTGCCCTTGCCGCTCACTCGTTCTCCCTTGTGTCCCGATCTTCACGCTCTTGGCGGTAAGTTTCGCCCGGTTGTACAGACGCCCCGACCGAGCGGAAGGTTCGGGACGAAACGGCCCGTGCCGCTCAGAGCGCGGCCGGGGCCGCGCCGACATGCCGCAGGCAGCGGTTGAAGCCCAGGATCGAGACCCCCGCCGCGGCCGCGCCCAGGGCCGTCACCAGCCCGGTGCGCACCCACAGGTAGGTGCCGATCGACTCGTGGAACAGCACCCACAGGCTGATCGCGGCGTTGGCGGCGAACACCAGCGCCCACAGCAGCGAGATCCGCAGGAAGAAGCGGCGCACCCGCTCCTGCCGCAAGAACGCCTCCGGCATCGGCACCATGTCGGTGGCGATCTTTTGCGCCAGCGGCCGGTTGAGCGGCACCGAGGCCAGGAAGGTCATGCTGACCAGCAGCGTCCCCAAGGTGGGCTGCAGGAAGTACACCACCGGGCTGCCGGTGGCCGCGGCCAGCGCGGCGCGGACCGTCACGCCGAGGGCGGCCAGCAGCAGCATGCCGGGCACCGGGTGTCCGCGGACCTTGCGCCAGGCGATGCCGCCGTAGACCCACAGCACCGCCGCCACCAGGCCGCCGTTCAGCCCGAGCAGGACGAACGCGGCGTAGAAGACGGCGACCGGGGCGATGACGCCCTCGATGAAACGCGGCAGCGCGCACCGCAGCATCACGGTCAGCGGGGGCAGTTCGAAGCCGTGCGGCGGGCGGACGGTCGGCCTTGCGGTCCGCTGATCGGTCTCAGGCATGGTGCGGCAGGTCCCCGAGTCGGCCGGGAAGGTTGCGTGAGGAGTCCGCACCACCGTACGCGATGATCTTCGCCATTCACGCCGAATCCGCCCACTTCTCCCGCCTGCGTATAGTCCGCCGTCACCGCCGCCCTCCCGTCTTGCCGGTTCGGGCGGCGGACGTGCCCTGGTTCACCGGCTCCGCCGAGCGAGGGTTTCCCGCGCGCCTGCGCCGTCCCCCGGTCGCGGGAGCGGCAAGGCCGGTTCGGCTGCCGCAGGCTCGGCTTCGTCCAGGCGGACGAGGCCGAGTCGGCTCAGCGAGGGCGGGACAGCGGTTCCTGGGCCGCCGCGTAGATCGCCCGCAGGGCCACCGCCACCGCCGGGCGCCGCACGCTGGAGGCGCGGGCGACCGCGTAGACCTGGCGGGCCAGCGAGGAGTCGGGGATCTCCCGCACCCCGACCGAGGCGCCCACGCCCACCAGCGCCAGGGCGGGCATCGCCGCGATGCCGATGCCCCGGGCCACCAGGTTCACCAGCGTGTGCAGACCTTCGAACTCCCAGGCCACCGACGGCGCTCCGCCCACGCTCTCCAGCAGCCGGTCCACCGCCTGGCGGGACGGCTCGCCGGGCGGGGCGGCCATCCACGGCTCGTCCCGCAGCTCCTGCAGGTCCAGCGGCTCGGCGGGGTCGGCCATCGGGTGCCAGGGCGGCAGCACCAGTACCAGCGGATCGTGCCGCAGGTGGAAGAACTGCAAGGTGGCCGGGGCCTGGTCGACCAGCGTCCCGGTCCAGTCGTCGACCAGTGCGATGTCGGCCTCCCCCGACTGCACCTGGGTCAGGCCCGCGCCGGTTCCGCTCTGCCGCAGCACGAAGGTCAGCTGGGAGTGGTCGGCCAGGCTGCGGGCGATGGCGGGGGCGAAGGCGACGGCGGCGGTGGGGAAGGCGGTCATGACCACCCGGCCGGAGGGGATGCCGGACTCGGCCGACAGCTCGGCCTCGGCGGCCTCCACCAGGTTCAAGATCTCCTCGGCGCGCCGCACCAGGCGGCGGCCGGCGTCGGTGAGCTCGGCGCTGCGCGCAGTGCGGTCCAGCAGCGCGGTGCCGGCCTCCCGTTCCAAGGTGGCCAGCTGCTGGGAGACCGCCGAGGGGGTGTAGCCCAGGGCGGCGGCGGTGGCCGCGATGCTGCCCCGGCGGGAGAACTCGCACAGCAGCCGCAGCCTGCGCAGATCGAGCATAAGAAAATCTTATGCTCTCCCTCGAGAAGACTCGCTTGTGATGATGCTCCACGGGAGTGAACGATGGTTCCCGGACCCGCTGCAATGGGTTCGACGGGGGCCTTCCTGCACCGAGCCTCCGTCCCGTCATGCCTTGGAGCAGTCATGCCCTTTCCTGATCGCACGGGATCTGCATCTTCCGAACCGTCTTCCGGGCGCACCGGGATCTCCGCCACCCTCGCCGTCAACGAGACGATCGAGCGCAAGCGGCGTGAGGGGGTCGCGGTGCTGCCGCTGGGCTTCGGCGAGGCCGGCCTGCCCTTGCACCCCGCGCTGACGCGGGAGCTGGCGAAGGCCGCCGGCCGCAACTCCTACGGGCCGGTGGCCGGCTCGCCCGAGCTGCGGGCGGCGGCGGCCGGCTACTGGACGCGCCGGGGCCTGCCCACCGATCCGGAGCTCGTGGTGGCCGGGCCCGGCAGCAAGGCGCTTTTGTTCGGGCTGCTGCTGGCGCTCGGCGGCGAGGTGGCGCTGCCGTGCCCCAGCTGGGTCAGCTACGCGGCGCAGGCGGCGCTGACCGGCGCCGGAGCGCTGCCGGTGCCCACCCCGCCCGACGAGGGCGGAGTGCCCGACCCGGACCTGCTGGCCGAGGAGGTCGCCAGGGCCCGCCGCGCCGGACGCCGGGTCCGCTCGGTGGTGGTGACCCTGCCGGACAACCCCACCGGACGGCTGGCCGGGGAGCCGACCGTGCGGCGGCTGTGCCGGGCGGCCCGGGAACTGGACCTGCTGATCATCTCCGATGAGATCTACCGCGACCTGGTGCACGACCCGGCCGTCGCGGTGTCCTCCCCGGCGCTGTTCGCCCCGGAACGGACGGTGATCACCACCGCGCTGAGCAAGCACCTGGCGGCCGGGGGCTGGCGGCTGGGCGTGGCCCGCCTGCCCGACAGCCCGCTCGGCCACCGGCTGCGCGCCGAGCTGCTGGGCATCGGCAGCGAGATCTGGTCGTGCGCGCCGGCGCCCGTCCAGCACGCCGCCGCCTACGCCTTCAGCGAGCCGCCGGAGCTGACCGAGCACGTCGACCGCAGCCGCCGCCTGCACGCCGCGGTGGCCCGCGCGGTCGCCGCCCGCTTCGCCGCGGCCGGCTGCCGGGTGCCGCAGCCGCAGGCGTCCTTCTACCTGTATCCGGACTTTTCGCCGCTGGCCGGCCCGCTGGCCGACCGCGGCGTGCGCACCGGCCCCGAGCTGGCCGAGCTGCTGCTGGAGGGCCATGGGGTGGGAACGCTGCCGGGCAGCGCGTTCGGCGAGCCGGACACCGCGCTGCGGCTGCGCGTGGCCACCTCCCTGCTGTACGGGGAGAGCGAGGAGCAGCGACTGCAGGCCCTGCACGCGCCCGACCCGGCGGGCCTGCCGTGGATCGCCCGCTCCCTGGACCGGCTGTCGGAGGTGCTGGAGGAGGTGACCGCGCCGCAGCCCGCCCTGACCGGCCCGCAGCCCGCGGTGGTCTGAGCCGCGCCGCCGGGGCGCTGGAGACGGAACCTCTCTTCGATCCGCACGCGGACCAGGTCCCGGTGTCCCGCACGTTTCGGGGGGAGGTTCTCTGCGCACCGCCGTGGACCGGTACGCGCCAACGGCGTCGCGTACCGGCCCACGGCGGTGGGGTTCCATGTCACCGGGTTCGTCCCGTGGCGTGGAAGAGGCCGTCGCCGGACGGCCCGGCTCGCTTGTGACGTGACGTGGTTTTCCCGGCGGCGTGCGCTCAGACCGCGCCGCCGCTCCCGTGCATTCCGGCCACGGGGAGACGACAGGCCCGAAAATTCCATTGCGGCCGGGGCTCGAACGTTCAGGCGCGACACTGAAAAGTGATTCTCGCTTTGCTTTTGAAGTGCCGCCGCATCATCGACGGCGGGGAGCGCGCCCCATTCTTTTCAGGCGGAAACCGCCGAGTCCCGTCCGGAACGTCCCACATCTTCCCTGATCACAGGGCCGGACAGGGGGCGCGGCCTGGTGGAGCCGGAGGGACTCGAACCCTCAACTCCTGCTTGCAGGGCAGGCGTGTTCCCGTTGACACCACGGTCCCACGAAAATATTCCTGAATCGGCAGGGGTGGCAGGAGTCGAACCTGCTTTCCGCTGGTTTTGGAGACCAGCCGCCTAACCGGTGGCTCACCCCTTCGCGTTCGGATGATTATAACGATGCGTCATTCCCCGGCCGGATGCAACGCGTTTTCCGGAGACCTTGATCATCTATGGTGTCGGCATGGCGCTGCTGAGCCGGATCGCCGAGCGGGTGCTGGGGCTGCCGCCCGCGCTGACCCGTGACGTCCAGGTCCAACAGGGGCTGCGGGTGCCGATGCCCGACGGCGTGGTGCTGCTGGCCGACCGGTACGCCCCGCGGCGGGTGCCGGGCGCGCCGACGATCCTGATCCGCACCCCCTACGGGCGGGGCGGGCTGACGGGTGCGGGACTGTGCCGGCCGTTCGCCGAGCGGGGCTACCAGGTGCTGGTGCAGTCCTGCCGGGGCACCGGGGGCTCGGGCGGGCGGTTCGACCCGTTCGGGCACGACCGGGCCGACGGCCTGGCCACGCTGGAGTGGATCGAAAAGCAGCCGTGGTTCGCGGGGAACCTGCTCACCTTCGGCCCCAGCTACCTGGGGTATGCGCAGTGGGCGATGGCGCCGGACGCCGGGGACCGCATCACCGCCATGGTGCCGCTGCTGACGGCCTCCCAGTTCCGCGACCAGACCTATCTGGGCGACTCCTATACGCTGCGCGGCACGCTCAGCTGGACGGCGCTGATGGCCGCCCGGCAGGACGGCCCGCTGCAGGCGCTGCGGCACCGGCTGTGGGGGCGGCGGCGGGTGCTGGCGGCGATGGGGCACCTGCCGCTGTCGGAGGCCGACAGGCTGGCCACCGGGCGGCGGGTGGAGTGGTTCCAGCAGTGGCTGACGGCCACCGAGCGGGGGCATCCCTATTGGGAGCCCGAGCGCGATCACCGCGCCCGGGTGGGGCGGGTGCAGGCGCCGGTGTCGATGGTGGCCGGATGGCACGACCTGTTCCTGGTATCGCAGCTGGAGGACTATGCGGCGCTGCGGGCGGCCGGGCGCGAGCCGCATTTGACGATCGGGCCGTGGGTGCACTCGGACCGGGCGGCGCTGGGCGCGGCGATGAACGAGGCGCTGGTGTGGTTCCGCGCCCATGTGACCGGTGACCGCCGGGCGCTGCGGGCCGAACCGGTGCGCCTGTACGTCCAGGGCGCCGAGGAGTGGCGGGACTATCCCTGCTGGCCGCCGCCGGGCGCCCAGGCGCAGCACTGGTATCTGCAGCCGGGCGGCGCCCTGGCGCCGCACTCCCCCGCCACCGAGTCCGCCAGCCGCTTCCGCTACGACCCGGCCGATCCCACGCCGGCGGTGGGCGGGCCGCTGCTGGACGGCAAGGCCGCCGGGCGCAAGGACAACGCCGCCCTGGAGGCCCGGCCGGACGTGCTGGTCTTCACCTCTGCCCCGCTGGCCGCCCCGCTGGAGGTGATCGGCCCGGTGAGCGCCCGGATCGAGCTGCGCTCCAGCCGGGCCCACACCGATGTGTTCGTGCGGGTCTGCGACGTCGATCCCCGGGGCCGTTCGCTCAACGTCTGCGACGGGCTGCAGCGGGTGACCCCGGGGCGCTTCCCCGCCGACGCCGACGGGGTGCGCTCGGTGCGGGTGGAGCTGTGGCCGACCGCCTACCGCTTCCGGGCCGGTCACCGGGTCCGGGTGCAGGTCAGCGGCGGTGCCTTCCCCCGCTTCGCCCGCAACCCGGGCACCGGGGAGCCGCTGGGCGAGGCCGTCCGGCTGCTGCCGGCCGACCAGGAGGTGCTGCACGGCCCCGCGCACCGCTCGGCGGTGGTCCTCCCGGTGATCTCGCGGAGGCGATAACGATCGGGACGTGCCCCCGGCTCCGGCGGGCGGGTGGTGTAAGGTCCCAAATCGCACGGCGCATATGACAGAAACACCTGAATATCCCTCAAAACAGGTCGTGCCGGGCGTGGCCGTGATAAATGAAAACAGCGGCACGACAGAGCGTGATGAATGACACAGGAGGCGAGGGCCCGCCATGAGGCACGCGCAAGACGGGGCCGCGGCGGCGATGAACGCCGTGTCACGGGTCCTCGTGGCCCGGGGCAAGCACGAACCCCAGGAGCTGGAGAACCCGGACGTCAGCTGGGGCCAGCGCACGCGTGACGGCGTATGGGCGCCGACCAGGGACGGGCAGCGCATCCACATCGGCATCGACTGCTCGGGCGGCGACCAGCTGCCCACGGTGCTGCGGCCGAGCCTGCGGGTCTTCGTCGGGGTGGAGGTGGACACCGACATCGTCGCGCAGACCACCTCCACGGGGGTGCGGCTGCTGACGGTGCTGCACGGTCCGGACGCGCCCACGGAGTTCCGCTTCCCCCTCAGCCTGGCCGACGGCTTGGGCCTGGAGGCCATGCCGTCGGGCAGCTACGACGTGGTGCATCTGCGCTACGGGGCCACGGTGGGACGCTTTTACAACCCTTGGGCCTGCGACTCGATGTTCCGTCCGGTCAAGGCCGACTACGTGCTGGACGGGACGGCGATGGTGATGCGGGTCCAGCATCCCGGCTCCTTCTATCCGGTGGTCGCCGACCCGCTGTATTCGCGCTGAAAAGGCCCGCCGGGGCCGTGCCGCAGGCCCTGACGGCGGCTCGCCGGAGCAGACCGGCGGGGCTTGGGGGCCTCCGGCAGGTCCGTGCCGCATGATCGGGCGGGCCGGATGTTCCGTCCGGCCCGCCGGAGGTGGGACCGCCGGCCGGGAGACTGGAGATGATGTGATCTTCACTCATGACACCGAGCACGCGCTCGGCACCGTGGTGGACCTGGTCAACACGGCCCCCGACAGCTGCGGCGAGGAGGGGCTGCCCGATGTGGCGGCGCTGCGGGCCTTCATCGAGCGCCACAACTTCAGTGACGTCCCGGAGCCGACCGGCGAGGACCTGCTGCGGGTGCGGGCGCTGCGCGCCCGGTTCCGGGCCGTCTTCCACGCCCCCGACGTGGCCGGGGCGGTGGAGCTGATCAACGGCATCGTGGGAGAGGTGCGCACCACCCCGCACCTGACCGACCACGACGGCCATGACTGGCATGTGCATTTCTTCGCCCCCGGCGCTCCGGTGGCCGAGCATCTGGCCGCCGACGGCGGCATGGCGCTGGCCTGCGTGGTGGTGACCGGTGAGCTGGGCCGGCTGCGCGTCTGTGAGGCGCCCGGCTGCTCGCGGGTGCTGGTGGACCTGTCCCGCAACCGCTGCCGCCGCTACTGCGACAGCCGCACCTGCGGCAACCGGATGCACGTGGCGGCCTACCGGGCCAGGCGGCGCGAGGCCGCGCCGCGCTGAGGCCGGGCCCAGGTCACGGCCGCGCCCGCGGCGCGGGCGCCTGCCCGGCCAGGGCCTCGACGGCCCGCAGCGCCCGGCGGGCGGCGGCCACGTCGTGGACGCGGAACACCCGGGCCCCCAGCCAGGCCGACACCGCCAGCACCGCGGTGGTGCCCACGCCGCGTTTTTGCACCGGGCGGCCGAGGGTCTCCCCGATGAAGTCCTTGTTGGAGACCGCGACCAGCACCGGCCAGCCGGTGGCCACCAGCTCGCCCAGCCGCCGGGTGATCTCCAGGGAGTGGCGGGTGTTCTTGCCGAAGTCGTGGGCGGGGTCGATGAGGATGCCCTCCGGGGGCACGCCGAGCGCCACGGCGCGTTCGGCCTCGGCGGTGACGTGCGCGATCACGTCGGCCACCACGTCGTCGTAGCCGACGCGGTGCGGGCGGGTGCGCGGCCGCAGCCCTCCGGCGTGCGCGCACACCAGTCCCAGGCGGTGCTCGGCGGCGACCTCGGCCAGCTCGGGGTCCACCCCGCCCCAGGTGTCGTTGAGCAGGTCCGCGCCGGCCTCGGCGACGGCCCGGCCGACCTCGGCCCGCCAGGTGTCCACGCTGATCACCACGTGGGGGTGGCGTTCGCGGACGGCGGCCACCACGTCCACCACCCGGCGCAGCTCCTCGGCCACGTCCACCTCGGCGCCGGGGCCGGCCTTGACCCCGCCGATGTCGATGATGTCGGCGCCCTCGGCGACCGCCCGGTCCACCGCCGCCAGCGCGGCCCGGAACTCGTAGGTGGCTCCGCGGTCGAAGAAGGAGTCGGGGGTGCGGTTGACCACCGCCATGATCGCGAACCGGCCGAGCGGACGGCCGTTGATCACCACGGCCCCCGCGGGACCGCTCACCGGCGGCATGACGGCACCCTCATAGCGGCTCACAGCCTAGCCGGTCGCGGGGGCGGCCCTGGTCACGGGCCCACCCTCCGGGAGAGCACCGAAGAGGATTCGGTTTATGGTGGACAGGACTCGTCAGCACTGGACATTGATCGCTAATCTCGTACTTCAGTCCACCATCGAGTAAACAGCCCGATGACCACCCATATCGGCCAGGGAGGTTCCGCTGTCCAAGCGAGCGCTCATCACCGGTATCACCGGGCAGGACGGTTCCTACCTCGCCGAGCACCTGCTGGAGCAGGGGTATGAGGTCTGGGGCATGGTCCGCGGTCAAGCCAACCCGCATGTGGCGCGTCTTCGCAAGCACATCAAGGACGTCCACATCACCACCGGTGACCTGCTGGACCAGGGCAGCCTGATCTCGGCGGTAGAACGGGTTCAGCCCGATGAGGTCTACAACCTGGGCGCGATCTCCTACGTCCCCATGTCCTGGCAGCAGGCGGAGCTGACCGCCGAGGTGACCGGGATGGGCGTGCTGCGCATGCTGGAGGCGATCCGGGTGGTGTCCGGGGTCACCCAGTCCCGCACCCCGGGTTCTGGGCAGATCCGCTTCTACCAGGCCTCCTCCTCAGAGATGTTCGGGATGGTGCGGGAAACCCCGCAGAACGAAAAGACCCCGTTCCATCCCCGCAGCCCCTACGGGGTCGCCAAGACATACGGCCACTACATCACCCAGAACTACCGCGAGTCCTACGGGATGTTCGCCGTCAGCGGCATCCTGTTCAACCACGAGTCACCGCGCCGGGGGGCGGAGTTCGTCACCCGCAAGGTGTCGCTGGGAGTGGCCCGCATCAAGCTGGGGCTGGCCAAGGAACTGCGCATGGGCAACCTGGAGGCGCGGCGCGACTGGGGCTTCGCCGGCGACTACGCCCGCGCCATGCACATGATGATGTCCCAGGACAAGCCCGAGGACTTCGTGATCGGCACCGGCCGCACCCAGTCCGTGCGCGACCTGGTGGAGCTGGCCTTCAGCAGCGTGGGGCTCAACTGGCGGGACTACGTGGTGCTGGACCCCCGCTACACCCGCCCGGCCGAGGTCGACCTGCTGTGCGCCGACCCCAAGAAGGCCCGCGAGCAGCTCGGCTGGGAACCGCGGGTCGGTTTCGAGGAGCTGGTGACGATGATGGTGGAGTCCGACCTGCGGCTGCTGTCGAACTCCCCCCGTCCCGAGGACGAGCCGTTCAGCCCCGAGCACTGGTGACCCCGCCGCCCCAAGGCGGACCGGCACCGTGCGAGGATGCCGTATATGAACGGCTGCGAGCACGTCCGCGACCTGCCGGTTCCGCAGGTCGAGCCGCGCACGCCGCAGGGCTGCGAGGAGTGCCTGGCCGAGGGCACCCGGTGGGTGCACCTGCGGCTGTGCCTGACCTGCGGCCACGTCGGCTGCTGCGACTCCTCGCCGCGACGGCACGCCTCCGGGCACTTCGCCGCCACCGGCCACCCGGTCATCCGCTCCTTTCAGCCGGGTGAGGACTGGCGGTGGTGCTTTGTGGACGAGCGGATCGTGTAAGGGGCGGCGGACCGGCCTGAGCACGCCGGAACGGCCGGCGGGCCCGGCCGCGGCTGCCTTCGGTGCTTGCAGCAAGGCCACGGCGGCATGCCGCACAGGACACCACGGGTGGCCTCTTCGGAGGTCGCCCCGCGTCCGACGGCAGGCCGCCGCTTCGTTTCCCGGCCGTCGGATAACCTGTGTTCCCCTTTGCTTCCTCCCTTTGAAAGCAGGTCCCGATGAGCGGTACGGCCACTGCTCCGGCCGGGTGGGACGCCGAGCACGCCGTGGACACCGCTCAGGCCGCCGCCCTGGTGCACGCCCAGTTCCCCGCCCTGGCCGGCGCCCCGGTTCGCGAGCTGGCCTCCGGCTGGGACAACACGGTGTTCCTGGTGGGCGAGCAGTGGGTGTTCCGTTTCCCGCGCCGGGCGGTGGCGCTGGCGGGGACGGAACGCGAGATGGCGCTGCTGCCTAAGCTGGCGCCGCGCCTGCCGCTGGCCGTCCCCGTCCCGGAGCTGACCGGCCGCCCGGCCGGCGGCTACCCCTGGCCGTTTTGGGGCGCGCGGCATCTGCCCGGACGGGAGCTGATGACCTGCGGGCTGCCCGAACGGCGGCGGGTGGCGGCGGCGGCCGCGCTGGGGGAATTCCTGCGGGCGCTGCACGACCCCCGCCTGGTCGGACGGGTCGGCGCGGCGCTGCCGCACGACCCCTTCCGCCGGGGGGATCCGTCCGTGCGGGCGCCCCTGGCCCGTAAGCTGCTGGACCGGCTGGCCGGACGCGGCCTGTGGAAGCCCGCGGCGCCCACCGCCGAGGCCATGGCGGCGCTGCTGGGCAAGGGCGCGCAGGCGGGGGCGTCGCGGGCCGAGCCCGTGGTGTGCCACGGCGACCTGCACCCGCGTCACCTGCTGGTCGATCCCGACGGCCGGGCCTGCGGCGTCATCGACTGGGGCGATGTGTGCCTGGCCGATCCCGCGGTGGACCTGTCGGTGGCCTACAGCGCCTTCAACGGGACGGCCCGGGCGGCGCTGCTGGCGGCCTACGGGCCGTCGACGGAGAGGGCGCTGAAGGGGGAGGGCGAGCTGCGGGCGCGGACGCTGGCGGTGTTCCTGTGCGCGGCCCTGGCCGACTACGCGTCCTCTATCGGCCACGCGGAAATGTTGCGCGAGGCCTTGCGCGGTCTTCACAGAGCCGTCGCCTGAGTGAGCTCAATGCCCTTATCTCGCCGTCTGTCCGCTTGTGCCGCGGGCCTGGGAGCGCTCCCGGCAAGGTGCCGGCCCGGTGAGCAGGGCGGCTGCCAAACCCGATTCCGACTATGTCCAAGACCGCATCGGTTCATTGCCATACGGTCTTGGCATGAATCTGCGGCAGCTGCGCTACGTCGTGGCGACCGCCGACCACGGGACCATGACGTCGGCGGCCGCGGCGCTTTACGTCGCCCAGCCCGCGCTCTCGCGGGCCGTCCGCGAACTGGAACGCGAACTGGGGGTGGAGCTGTTCGCCCGCTCCGGGCGCGGTGTGGTGCTGACCCCCGTCGGCGAGCAGGTGGTCCACCATGCCCGGATCGCCTTGGCGGCCGTGGAGGCCATCGAGGCGCTGGCGGTCACCCGCCCCGACGGGCGCGGCGCCGAGCTGCGGGTGGCCACCACCGCGGCACTGGAGGCCGAGCTGACCGGCCGGCTGCTGCCCCGCTTCGCCCGCGACCAGCCGGCCGTCCGGGTGCGGGTGGTGCGCTGCGGCGGGCGGGAGGCGCTGACGTCGGTCGTGCGGACCGGGCGGGCCGAGGTGGCCCTGACCGACCTGCCGGTCCCCTCCGACCTGGCCGTCCATCCCCTGGAGCACCGCGAACTGGTGCTGGTCTCCCCGCCGGGACTGAAGGTGCGCGAGCCGCTGGCGCCGGCGGCGCTGGACGGCATGCGGCTGGTGCTGCCGGCCCGGGGCGGCCCGCACCGCGCCGGGCTGGACGCCCTGCTGGCCCGGATCGGCGTCACCCCGGTGCCGGCCGTGGAGACCGACGACCAGGACTCCTGGCTGGAGCAGGTGCGCCAGGGAGCCGGCTCCCTGCTGTGGTACCGCGGCCGGCTGGAGGACACCCAAGGGCTGGTGGTGCGTTCCTTCACCCCGCCGCTGAGCCGGACGATCGGCCTGGTGCACGCCCACCGGCGGCTGCCGCCGGTGGTCCGCGACTTCCTGGCCTTCGCCAAGGAGGACGCCCGCGAGCGCCGCGGCGAGGGCCGGGTGCGGGAACACCTCTAGCCCGAGGGGATGTTCCTTCCGTGTCCCCCGCTATGGCGGCAACCGGGGCCGGAGGAGACGATGAACGCGACACACGCGCTGTGGCTGCTGGCGGTGCCCGTCGTGGCGGTGGGGGTGGCGACCGCCGCCCGCCGGGCGGGGATGCCCTCTCCGCTGGCGCTGGTGGCCGCCGGGCTGGTGATGGCGCTGCCGCCCGGGATCCCGGAGTTCGCCCTGGACCCGGAGTTCGTGCTGTTCGCGTTCCTGCCGCCGCTGCTGTTCTCGGCGGCCTGGGAGAGTTCCCTGCCCAACCTGCGCGACAGCGGCCGGGCCATCGGCTACCTGGCGGTCGGGCTGGTGCTGTTCACCACCGTGACGGTGGGATACGCCGTCTACCTGATCGTCCCGGCCATGCCGCTGCCGGCCGCGTTCGTGCTGGGCGCGATCGTGGCGCCGCCGGATGCGGTCGCGGCGGTGAGCGTGGCCAAACGGCTGGGCCTGCCGCGCCGGGTGGTCACCGTGCTGGTCGGGGAGAGCCTGTTCAACGACGCCACCGCGCTGACGGCCTTCCGGGTGGCGGTCGCCGCGACGGCCGGGGAGGGCTTCACGCTGCTGAGCGGCGGCTGGGAGTTCCTGTATGCGGCGCTGGGCGGCGCCGCCATCGGGCTGGCGGCCGGACCGCCGCTGCAGTGGCTGCGCACCCGGCTGCGCGACCCGGTGGCCGAGAACGCGGTGGCGGTGCTGGCTCCGTTCGCCGCCTACCTGGTCGCCGAGGCGGTGCACGCCTCCGGGGTGATCGCGGTGGTGGTCAGCGGGCTGTACCTGGGGCACCGCTTCGCCAGGTCGCCGGCCTCGACCCGGGTGATCGGCCAGGCGTTCTGGAAAGTGACGATCTTCATCCTGGAGAGCGTGGTCTTCCTGCTGATCGGGCTGCAGCTGCCGGCGGTGATGGCGGGCCTGTCCGAACGAAGCCCCTTCAGCCTGCTGTGGTGGGCGGCGACGGTGTTCGGCGTGGTGGTGGCCACGCGTTTTCTGTGGGTGTTCGCCACGGCGCGGGCGCCGCACCTGCCGCTCCTGCGCCGGCGCGCAGCCGGCGGACGGCCCCGGCGGCCGATGTGGCGGGAGATGACGGTGGTGTCGTGGGCGGGCATGCGAGGAGTGGTGTCGCTGGCCGCCGCGTTCGCCATCCCCACGAACACGGCGGGCGGTGCGCCGTTCCCCGAACGGCACCTGATCTTGTTCCTGACGTTCACCACCGTGCTGGGCACGCTGCTGCTGCAGGGCATGACGTTCCCGGCGCTGATCCGGCGGCTGGGCGTCAACGACGAAGACGAACGCCGCACCGACGCGGTGTCCGAGGCGGAGGCCCAGCACATCGCCGCCAACGCCGCGCTGCGGCGGCTGGAGGCGCTGGTGGAGCAAGAGCGCGACCGCCTCGACGAACGGGTCGTGCGGCAATTGCGCGACCTGGTCGAGCACCGGCGGCTCAGCGCCTGGGAACGGCTGGGCGGGGCCGCCGGACCCGACGGCGCCGAAGTCCCCACCGGCGCCTACCGGCGGCTGCGCCGGGAGATGCTGGCGGCCGAACGGGAGGCGTTCGTCCGCATGCGCGATGAACGCCGCATCGACGATGAGGTCCTGGAGCGGGTGCTGACCGAACTTGATCTGGAGGAGCTCGCGCTGTCTCGCCGGTGACCGGCCCTCAGCCCGCCGCCCGGCCCGCCTCCTGGGGCTTGTCGGGCAGCTCGGCGGCGTAGGACTCCTTGATGACCTCCAGGTGGTGCCAGGAGTCCCGGACCGTCGCCCCGGGCACCGCCCGGATGGCGTCCAGGATGTTCACCAGCTCCTCGCGGGAGGACGCCTCGGCCAGCCCCACGATGTCGTAACGGCCGAACCCGGCGGCCACATAGCGCACCCCCGGCTGGGCGGCCACCGCCTCGGCCACCTTGCGCACGCCTCCGGTGTCGACGACCACCCCGAACCCGCCGAGCTCGGCGGCGCCGAGCGCCAGCGGGTCGGCCAGCCCGGTCACCTGGATCACCCCCGAGCGCATCAGCCGCACCACCCGGGCCCGCGTCGCGGCCTGCGACAGGCCGATGATCTGCGCCAGCCGGGTGTAGGGGGCGCGGCCGTCGCGCTGCAGCTCCTGCAGCAGGCGCCAGTCGATGTCGTCGAGCGCGATGTCACCGAGCTCGCGCACCACCGAGTAGGCGTCCCGCACGGTGGCCACCGAGCGGAACACCTCGGCCGACCGCACGCCCGCGATGGCCCGCAGCTGGTCCACCTCCGCGGCCAGGGCCTCATCGTCGCGGGTGCGCACCTGCGCCACCAGATCGCACGGCCCGGCGGTGAGCGCGGCGAAGCTGACGCATGGGCGCGCGGCGATGCTCTCGGCGGCCTGCCGGGCCGACCCGTCCACGGTGATCGACACATGACCGACCGCCTGGGTGCCCACCACCGCCGAATGCACGATGCCGACGACCCGCACGACCTGCGTCTCCAGCAGGTGCTGCACTCGGGCCCGCACCGCCGTCCGAGACAGCCCCACGCGGTCGGCCAGGGCCTGGAAAGTGGCCCTGCCGTCCCGCTGGAGTTCGCGGACGAGCACGGTGTCGACCGCATCCAGCACGGGTCTCCTCCTCGACTGCAATGAATCGCCTTGTCGCTGCCCGCAAGATCATTTCATTTTCGGGCCGCGACCCGTCAAATTCCGACTTGAACGTGTTCGTCCCCACACTCCGCCGCCGATGCGTCGGACGCACCGCCCGGGCGGTGCCGAATGTCGCGACGCCACCGGGCGCGCGGCCGTGGCACGGCACAGGCCGGCGCCCGACTGTGGCCGGGTCCACGCGGGCCGGCCACCGGTTCCCGACGCCCGTCCGGACCGACGGGGCACAGATGACCGGCACCCGGACGCCGTCCGGCGGCAGACCGTCCCCAGGCAGCACCGGGTACCGGCGCTTGACATACATGCGTCTCTCCCGGTGTTCACCTGTCGCCTCGCCCGACGGGACGACCGACCGCCTGAGGCACTTGTAAGAAACGTGCAATGAGGCGGCATTTTCGTCAAGAGGTAACACCAGAACCCGTGAAATCTCACCATCTCGCCACGCTGGGGGGCATGTGCGCCTTCACAAGCCGGTCAGGATCTTCCGTAACGTCGCCCCAGCGGGCCACCCGCGGCACGGCGGCGGGACGCCGCCCTCGCGCGGGCCTTCTAGACTGAAAACCTCCGGCCAGATGGGTGTGGGACTACGACCGTGCAGTTGCTGAACGGCGAGCGCATCGCTCACGACCTGACCTACAACGACGTCTTCATGATCCCCCGCCGCTCGTCGGTGGGATCGCGGCTGGATGTCGACCTGACCACGGTCGACGGCAGCGGCACCACCATCCCGCTGGTGGCGGCCAACATGACCGCGGTCTCCGGGCGCCGGATGGCCGAGACCATCGCCCGCCGCGGCGGGCTGGCGGTCATCCCCCAGGACATCCCCATCGAGGTGGTCGCCGACGTCATCGCCTGGGTCAAGCAGCGCCATCTGGTCTTCGACACCCCGATCCGGCTGTCCCCCTCCGGGACCGCCGGGGAGGCGCTCGGGCTGCTGCACAAGCGGGCGCACGGCGCGGTGATCGTGGTGGACGACGACGACCGCCCGGTCGGGGTGGTCACCGAGGCCGACTGCCAGGGCGTGGACCGTTTCACCCAGGTGCGCGAGATCATGTCCCGCGACCTGGTCACGCTGCCGGACACGCTGGCCCCCCAGGAGGCGTTCGACCGGCTGCACGAGCGGGGCCACCGCCTGGCCCCGGTGGTGGACGCCGACGGGCGGCTGGTGGGCGTGCTGACCCGCACCGGCGCGCTGCGCGCCACCCTCTACAAGCCCGCCGTCGACGCGTCCGGACGGCTGCGCATCGCGGTGGCCATCGGCGTCAACGGCGATGTGGCCGGCAAGGCCGAGGCGCTGCTGGAGGCCGGCGCCGACCTGCTGGTGGTGGACACCGCGCACGGCCACCAGGAGAAGATGATCTCCGCGCTGCGGGCGGTGCGCGCCCTGGACCCGCAGGTGCCGGTGGTGGCCGGCAACGTGGTCACCGCCGAGGGCGTCCGCGACCTGATCGAGGCGGGCGCCGACATCGTCAAGGTCGGGGTGGGCCCGGGCGCCATGTGCACCACCCGGATGATGACCGGGGTGGGCCGGCCGCAGTTCTCGGCGGTGCTGGAGTGCGCGGCCGAAGCGCGCCGGCTGGGCCGCCACGTGTGGGCCGACGGCGGCGTCCGCCACCCCCGGGACGTGGCGCTGGCCCTGGCCGCCGGCGCCGCCAACGTCATGATCGGCTCATGGTTCGCCGGGACCTATGAGTCCCCCGGCGACGTGCAGCACACCGCCGACGGCCGGCTGTACAAGGAGAGCTTCGGCATGGCCTCGGCCCGGGCGGTGCGGCTGCGCACCGCCGACGACACCCCCTTCGAGCGGGCCCGCAAGGCGTTGTTCGAAGAGGGCATCTCCACCTCCCGGATGTTCCTGGACCCCCAGCGGCCGGGCGTGGAAGACCTGATCGACTCGATCGTGGCGGGGCTGCGCAGCGCCTGCACGTACGCCGGCGCCCGGAATCTGGAGGAGTTCCACGAGCGCGCTTTGGTGGGCGTGCAAAGCTCCTCCGGCTTTGCCGAGGGCATGCCGCTGACCACCAGCTGGTGACCGGCGCCCGGACGCGCCGCCGGCCGGGTCAAAGATGATCGAGGCCGGTGAGAATCGCGCTTCCCAATTGCGTATTCTTACCTTCACGTGCACCTATACGGGAACAGTTCGCGTTTGGTGAAAAACCACGCAACCCGTGGAGCGGTCTTGCGCGTCCAGTAGGTAGGCGGTGGCTTATCTCACCGCGCCTGGGGGATCGGAGCTTACATGGCCAGGAAAGCGGCCCGTGGCCGCGCCTCGTCCCGTGAGACGGGCGACCCGAACGCCGGGAGAGCACGCACCCTGTCCGGCGCGCTGGGGCTGACGCTCGCCTCCGGGCTGCTGTGGGGCGTGGCGCACCTGTGGGCGGGCCGCCGGCTGGCCGGCGTGCTGCTGATGGCCCTGTTCATGGCGCTGGTGACCACCGTGGTGATCGCGGTGACCGTCTTCGGCGGCGACCTGACCGAGCTGGCCGTGCAGTCGCAGTGGCTGACCCGCGGCGCCGGGGCGCTGGCGGTGCTGGGCCTGGTCTGGGTCGCCGTGGTGATCCGCTCCTACCAGGTGGTGCGGCCCGCCGGGTTGGGCGCGCTGCGCCGCACCGCCGGCATCGCCGCGGTCACCGTGCTGTGCTCGCTGGTGGCCCTGCCGGTGGCGGAAGGCGTCCGCATCGCCCAGGACTCCAACCACACCCTCTCCAGCATCTTCCGCTCCGGCACCGCCGGCGGCCGCCGGATCGACCGGGACGACCCCTGGGACGGGCTGCGGCGGGTGAACGTGCTGCTGCTGGGCGGGGACGCCGGCCCCAACCGCATCGGGGTGCGCACCGACAGCATGACGCTGGCCAGCGTGGACACCCGCACCGGCGACACCGTCCTGCTGAGCCTGCCGCGCAACCTGGAGAACGTCCCGCTGCCGCCCGGCCCGGCCCGCGACCGCTTCCCCTACGGGTTCACCGGGGACGGGCCGATGACCCCGGGGCTGCTCAACGAGGTCTACGACTACGCCGAAAACCACCCCGACGTGGTGCCCGGCGTCCCCAAGGACCGGCGCGGCCCCGAGCTGATCAAGGGCACCTTCGCCGAGATCCTCGGCCTGCCGGTGCACTACTACATCCTGGTCGACATGCAGGGCTTCGCCGACCTCATCGACGCGATGGGCGGAGTGCGCATGACCGTGCCGGAGGACATCGTCTACGGCCGGTTCAGCGAGGGGCGCGTCAAGGCCGGCACCCGGGTGCTGTCGGGCAAAGAGGCCCTGTGGTACGGCCGCTCGCGCACCAACAGCGACGACTACGTGCGGATGGGCCGGCAAAAGTGCCTGCTGCGGGCGGTGGCCCGGCAGGCCAACCCGCAACTGGTGCTGACCCGCTTCCACGAGCTGGCCTCCGCCGCCCGCCGGACGATCTCCACCGACATCCCCGCCGAGCTGCTGCCGGCGCTGGTGAAGCTGTCGGCCAAGATGCGCGACGGCGCCAGGATCGACAGCCTGCAGTTCATCCCCCCGCTGATCAACACCGGCAACCCCGACTTCGAGCTCATCCGGAAGCTGGCCGCCGAGGCCATCGCCGAGAGCGAGCGGGCACGCGAGAGCGGCTCCCCCGCTCCCTCGCCGTCCTCGGCCTCCCCCAAGCCGGAGACCACCGCCGACCAGTCCTCTCCCTCGCCCAGCCCCTCTCCGCAGACCAAGCCGGTCTCGCTGGACGAGACCTGCCCGTCCTGATAGACCCGGGGCATGGAGCGCCGGTACCGCCTCCGCCAGATCGTCAACATCGTCAACGCCTCCACGCCGCTGGGGATGCTGCTGGCACGGGCCGGCGGCTCCGGCGGCCTGCGACGCGGCCCGCACGGGCTGCTGATCGGCACCGGCTACCGGCTGCCGCTGCCGGCCGCCCCGGCGTTCACGGTGGGCAACGTGGTGCTGGTGCGGGACGACGGGTCGATCCTGCGGCGGCGGCCCTCGCTGCTGGCGCACGAGGCGCGGCACGCCACCCAGTACGCCTGGTGCCTGGGGCCGGTGATGATCGTGCTGTACCTGGTGTGCGCGGGCCTGTCGATGGCGCTGTGCGGCGACCACGCCTCCTACAACCCCTTCGAACGCCGGGCCGGGCTGGAGGACGGCGGCTACCGGCGGCGCCCACTGCGCTTTGCGCGGCGCTGACCGCCGCTCAGCCCGGTTCGATGCGCATCGCGTCCTCCTCGGCCGTGTAGCCGCCGGAGTCGGGGCCGACATCGCGGGCGACGGCGTCCTCCTCGGTGTCGGGGTGGGCGCCCTCGTCCTCTTCAACGATCCGCCCGGCCGTCTGAGAGACGTCGGCCGTCTCATCGTCCGTCTGAGACTCGGGTTGTTCTCTGGCCAGCTTGTAGTCCATGGGCTCACCGGCGGCCTGTTCCCCGGCGGTGGTGCCGTACCGGTCGACGGCCACCGGCTCCTCGCCGGGCAGCGGCATCTCCTGGGGGTCCTCGGCCCACTGCTGCTGCGGAGTGCCGTCCTGCAGGTCGGGTATGCCCTCGTCCTCGAAACGGGACCGCGGATCAGGTTCGGTCATGGCGCCCTCCCGGTGCTCTGCCGAGGGGCCCTTACCCCCGCTGCGGCGATCAATCGCCGGTGGCTCCCGCAGCGAAGACCCGGCAACCAGCCGGGTTCGAGTCGCATCAAACGTTATACAGCCAACTTTGTTCCGCCAGACCACGAGACCCACAACGAACACGATTCGGGGGTAGCGATGGCACGCACGATCAGCGAGGAGCACATCGGCCTCGCCCACCTCGACGAACTGGGCCGGGAGCTGACCGACCGCGGCTACCTGACCATGATCGTCACCGCTGGGATTCCGCGCCTGGACGTCCTCAACCGCACCGACCCCGAGCGCCACGGCACCGTGCTGTGCGAGCGCGGCGCTCACGAGGAGGAACGCTGGTTCTGGTGGTCCTGGGCCGACCGCATCGCCCCCGTCACCGATCTGCGCCGGGCCGCCGACCTGATCGACCGTTTCCTGAGCGGCGCCGCGGGCTGATCAGCCGGGCCCGCCCCGTCCCTTCCGGTCCCCGCAAGGGGGATCATGGAGGTGAACGCGCAGGTGAACGGGAAGGCGGGTGCCGGTGCCTCGAATCCAGGACTGTCAGGCGTTCAAGGTGGCGATGCCGCGGGGACGGCGCCCGCAGAGCATCCTGGTCAGGCTGACCAACGAGGACGGCACGACGGGCTGGGGCGAGGTGGCCTTCCCCGAGCCGCCCGATTCCACCTGGGCCGACATCTCCGAACGGCTCGCCCCGGCGCTGCTGGGGCTGGAATGGGAGCGCCCGGAGGACGTGTCGGCCACCGTCGAGTTCGGCACCCGGCCGGCCGCCGCCGCGGTGGACATCGCCTGCTGGGACCTGTGGTGCCGCCTCAAAGGACTGCCGCTGGCCCACGCCCTCGGCGGCACCCGCACCTCCATCGTGACCGGCACCCGCATCGACACCGCGCCGTTCCTCATCGACGCCCTGATCAGCCGGGTCAACCAGGCGGTGGGCAGCGGCCACACCCGGGTGACGCTCAAAGTACGGCCCGGCTGGGACATCGAACCGGTACGGGCCGTACGGGCCGCCTACCCGGCCCTGGCGGTGGTGGTCGACGCCTGCGGTTCCTACACCGAGTCCGAGGAGCACCTGGAGACCCTGCAGGCGCTGGACGCCTACGGGCTGGTGGCCATTGAACGGCCCTTCCCCGCCGGGGACCTGGCCGCCCACGCCCGGCTCCAGCAGCGGCTGGAGACCGCGGTATGCCCGCAGATCAGCGATCTGGACATGCTGGAGGCCGCCATCGAGCAGCGCGCGGGCCGCATGCTGCACCTGGACATCAGCCTCATGGGCGGGCTGACCGCCGCCCGCGGCGCCCACGACCGCGCCTACGCCGCCGGCTGGGACGTGTGGTGCGGCGGCTCTGGAGCGTTCGGCATCGGCCAGGCCGCGGCGGTGGCGCTGGCCGGGCTGCCGGGCTGCACACTGCCCAGCGACGTCACCGACCCGGCCGGCGGACCGGCCTTCGTCTCCCCGCCGGTCCGCTCCCACGGCGGCGTGGTCGGGGTGCCGCTCACCCAGCCCGGCCTCGGCCACCAGGTCGATGAGGAGCGCATCGCCAAGCTGGCCACCGACACCCGGCGGATCCCCGCGTGAACGCCCCGGTCTGGGTGGTCGCCGGCCCGCCCGGCAGCGGCAAGAGCACCGTCGCCGACGGCCTGCTGGCCCGGCTGCGCCCCGTCCCCGCTCTGCTGGACAAGGACACCATGTACGGGTCCTTCGTGGCCGCCACTCTCGCCGCGCACGGACGCGACCAAGGCGAGCGGGAGGGCCCCTGGTACGACGAGCACATCAAGCGGCATGAGTACGCGGGAATGACCGCCACCGCCCGCCAGATCCGCTCCCACGGCTGCCCGGTGATGCTGTCGGGTCCATTCACCGGTCAGATCCACGACGCCGAGCGCTGGCGAGCCTGGGTGACGGAACTGGGCGGCCCGCCGGTGTATCTGGTGTGGATCCGAACCGACGCTGAAACCCTGCGTCACCGCCTCACGACACGTGGCTTGTCTCGTGATGCCGGTAAGCTGGCCGCCTTCGAGGACTTCCTGGCTCGGATGCGCCCTGGTGTTCCCCCGCCCGTGCCGCATCTGGAGGTCGATAATCGCCTGCCGGCTTCCTCGACGCTTTCCACCCAGCTCGATGCCTTGGTCGCCATGACGGGCTGAGGTGATCTCTGTTTCGTGTGGCGCGGCGTCTTTTGTCGGGGAGTGGGCTTCGATAACGGCTGCTTCCGCCTCGTCCCGGGCCTGGGCGTGCCGTTTCTTGACCGCAGGGCGCCCGGGTCCGGTCCCTGCTCGCAGAAGACGGCTCGGCGAGTCTGCACCGCGTTCTGTTCCAACTCGCTTTGTCGACTACTCGCTTTCACGGAGGTCGAAGCGGTGTCCACCAGGCGCCTGCAGCCCAGGAAAATCCCACGTCGGCAACGTGCGGTCGAGACCCGGCAGCGGCTGCTGAAGGCCGCTGCTCGCGTTTTCTCCGAGTAGGGGTACGCCGCGGGCACCACCAACCGCATCGCCGAGACCGCCGGGCACTCCATCGGATCCCTGTACCAGTACTTTCCGAACAAGGACGCCATCCTCGCCGAACCGGCCACCGCCCACGTCTGGGCCGGGATCGCGACGATGCGCCGCCGACTGGAGGAGCCGCTGCCCGAGTCCCTGGGAACAAGATCCGCCTGTTCTTCCGGGCGGTTAGCGACAGCCACCGCGACGATCCCCGCCTGCGCCGTGTCCTGTTCGGAGAGGCGCTGTGGCCGCCCGAGCTGTTGCGGGTGTTGCGCCAGGTCGAGGAGCGGGCGGTGGAGAGTGGTCACGGGCCTGTTGGAGAGCGGCCCGCGGGTGCAGGCGGCCGGCAGTTCCCTGGCGGCCGGCATCGAGTCCTTGGTGTGCTGGGTCATCAGCCGAGAAGAACTCCGCTCCCTCACCCTTGTGGGGAGGCGGTGACCATGCTGACCCCCCACCTCACCCGTCAGTCTGCCGAAGCGATGAGGGACCTCACCCCCACATGACACCGCCTCAAACCAAGCGGCAGAGCAAACAAAACCCAGCCTGAATCGGGGATCGGCACACCAACCCGCCCCCCCTCGCCCAACAACACAAAAAAAGGGGGGACCCCCGGTCCCCGTGCTTCCCGGAGCCCGTCCCTCTCAGCCCCGCTCAGGAGCCGAAACCCGCCCCCCGCTCACACGGTCGCAGACCCGCCCTCTGGGCTCTTCGAACGCACCCCCGCCCCTTTCTCAGCCCCACCTGAAATCCGGGGGCGGCACACCACCCCCGCCCCCCCCGAAAAGGGGGGTTCGACCCTGGGCTTCCCGAACCCAAAAACCCCCAGAAGCCGAAACCCACCCCCGCAGGCATGGCAAAAAGAGAAGAGGTCCCGCCCCCAGGCCTCCCGGAAGGGGAAACCCCGCCCGAAACCAGCAAGAAAAACCAACCCGCAAACACGACAACAACAAAAAAGAGGAGACCCCGCCCCACCACCCATAGGACCAGACCCCCTCCCACGAAAAACAAAAAAAGGACCCGCCCCCCTCGAGGGTTTTCACCCTCGAGGGGGACAGGCCCTTTTTCGACGTGTGTGTTCCGGCGGTGACCTACTCTCCCACACAGTCTCCCATGCAGTACCATCGGCGCTGGAGGGCTTAACTACCGGGTTCGGAATGGGACCGGGTGTTTCCCCTCCGCCATAACCACCGGAACGCCCAACCCCCACCCCAACCCCCCAAGAGGCCGACCACACCCTCCCCACTCCCCGGGGAAGGGGCCAGACCCACCGGCGGGCCGGTGAGGAAACCCATCATGGACGCTCCCCCCACCCCACACTACAAAACAGGGCGGGAACAGTGGGAACACTCGCTCACGCTGTTCACTTATCAACCAGGACCACACCCACCCCTTGCGGGTGCGGGGTTGTTTCCTGTGAACCACACAGGGACACGAACACCTGTTGACTGCCCAACCACCCAACGGTGTAGGCAAGCCACTCGGCTTATTAGTACCGGTCCACTCCACCCCTCACAGGGCTTCCATGCCCGGCCTATCAACCCAGTCATCTCCTGGGAGCCTTACCCCCACCCAAACGAGCGGGGAGGGAGACCTCATCTCGGGGCAGGCTTCCCGCTTAGATGCTTTCAGCGGTTATCCCTCCCGAACGTAGCCAACCAGCCATGCCCCTGGCGGGACAACTGGCACACCAGAGGTTCGTCCGTCCCGGTCCTCTCGTACTAGGGACAGCCCCCCATCAAGTCTCCTACGCGCGCAGCGGATAGGGACCGAACTGTCTCGCGACGTTCTAAACCCAGCTCGCGTGCCGCTTTAATGGGCGAACAGCCCAACCCTTGGGACCTACTCCAGCCCCAGGATGCGACGAGCCGACATCGAGGTGCCAAACCATCCCGTCGATATGGACTCTTGGGGAAGATCAGCCTGTTATCCCCGGGGTACCTTTTAGCCGTTGAGCGACACCCCTTCCACACGGAGATGCCGGATCACTAGGCCCTGCTTTCGCACCTGCTCGACACGTCCGTCTCACAGTCAAGCTCCCTTGTGCCCTTGCACTCACCACCTGATGACCAACCAGGCTGAGGGAACCTTTGGGCGCCTCCGTTACCCTTTAGGAGGCAACCGCCCCAGTTAAACTACCCACCAGGCACTGTCCCCCACCCGGATCCACGGGCGCGGGTTAGACGCTCGAAATGACCAGAGTGGTATTTCACCAACGACTCCACCCGAACTAGCGTCCAGGCTTCACAGTCTCCCACCTATCCTACACAAGCCACCTCAAACGCCAATACCAAGCTGTAGTGAAGGTCCCGGGGTCTTTCCGTCCTGCTGCGCGAAACGAGCATCTTTACTCGTACTGCAATTTCGCCGGGCCTGTGGTTGAGACAGCGGGGAAGTCGTTACGCCATTCGTGCAGGTCGGAACTTACCCGACAAGGAATTTCGCTACCTTAGGATGGTTATAGTTACCACCGCCGTTTACCGGCGCTTAGATTCTCACCTTCACCCCCGAAGGGGTTAAGCGGTCCTCTTAACGTTCCGGCACCGGGCAGGCGTCAGTCCGTATACAGCGTCTTACGACTTCGCACGGACCTGTGTTTTTAGTAAACAGTCGCTTCCCCCTGGCCACTGCGACCCCACCCAGCTCCCCCAGCACGTGGGTTCACCAGACAGGGCCCCCCTTCTCCCAAAGTTACGGGGGCAATTTGCCGAGTTCCTTAACCACAGTTCACCCGAACGCCTCGGTATTCTCTACCTGACCACCTGAGTCGGTTTAGGGTACGGGCCGCCGGCATGCTCGCTAGAGGCTTTTCTCGGCAGCATGGGATCACTCACTTCGCCTAAAACGGCTCGGCATCGCACCTCACCCTCAATGCGCGGCGGATTTGCCTACCGCGCGGGCCACATGCTTACCCCAGGACAACCACCGCCTGGGCTGAGCTACCCTCCTGCGTCACCCCATCGCTTACCTACTACCCCGTCGGGTCCCAGCCTCCCCGCAAACACCCACGACCCGAAGGTCGCAGGGGCGGTTCGGGTGGTTAGCATCCGGAGGTTCGATATGGGCGCATACCAGCGGGTACGGGAATATCAACCCGTTGCCCATCGACTACGCCTCACGGCCTCGCCTTAGGTCCCGACTTACCCTGGGCGGAACAGCCTGCCCCAGGAACCCTTAGTCATCCGGCGCACACGATTCTCACGTGTGACTCGCTACTCATGCCTGCATTCTCACTCCCGCAGCCTCCACCACTCGATCCCTCGGCGGCTTCACCGGCTACAGGACGCTCCCCTACCCACCCCGCGCCCTCCCAAGGAGAACACGAGATGCCACGGCTTCGGCGGTGTGCTTGAGCCCCGCTACATTGTCGGCGCGGAATCACTTGACCAGTGAGCTATTACGCACTCTTTCAAGGATGGCTGCTTCTAAGCCAACCTCCTGGTTGTCACGGCAACTCCACATCCTTTACCACTTAGCACACGCTTCGGGGCCTTAGCCGATGATCTGGGCTGTTTCCCTCTCGACCACGAAGCTTATCCCCCGCAGTCTCACTGCCGCGCTCAACTTACCGGCATTCGGAGTTTGGCTGACTTCGGTAACCCGGTAAGGCCCCTAGGCCATCCAGTAGCTCTACCTCCGGCAAGCACCACGCGACGCTGCACCTAAATGCATTTCGGGGAGAACCAGCTATCACGGAGTTTGATTGGCCTTTCACCCCTAGCCACAGGTCATCCCCCAGGTTTTCAACCCTGGTGGGTTCGGGCCTCCACACCGTCTTACCGGCGCTTCACCCTGCCCATGGCTAGATCACCCCGCTTCGGGTCCACAGCATGCGACTCAAACGCCCTCTTCAGACTCGCTTTCGCTACGGCTACCCCACACGGGTTAACCTCGCCACACACCATGACTCGCAGGCTCATTCTTCAAAAGGCACGCCATCACCAACCCCACCAAAGGCAGGGCCAACGGCTCTGACGGCTTGTAGGCATACGGTTTCAGGTACTCTTTCACCACCCCTCACCGGGGCACTTTTCACCATTCCCTCACGGTACTAGTCCGCTATCGGTCACCAGGAAGTATTTAGCCTTACCACGTGGTCGTGGCAGATTCACACGGGATTCCACGGGCCCCGTGCTACTCGGGACAACGCCCGGGAGCCGCATGCGTTTCGCCTACCGGACTCTCACCGTCTACGGTCGACCATCCCAGATCGTTCGGCTACACACACGGTTTCTCACTCCCCGCCAGGCCGGCGGACCCAGCTGGGCGCTCCCACAACCCCGCACACGCAACCCCCGCCGGGTATCACACGCGCACGGTTTAGGCTCCTCCGCTTTCGCTCACCACTACTCACGGAATCACAATTTGTTTTCTCTTCCAGCGGGTACTGAGATGTTTCACTTCCCCGCGTTCCCACCAACCGCCCTATACATTCAGACGGCGGCGACACCCCATGACAGGTGCCAGGTTACCCCATTCGGAAATCCCCGGATCACAGCCTGGTTGCCGGCTCCCCGAGGCATATCGCAGGCTCCCACGTCCTTCATCGGCTCCTGGTGCCAAGGCATCCACCGTATGCCCTTACCAACTTACCAACACCAACCCCTCCACAAAAAAGGGAGGAAACAGGTGGTCGGGCAATCAACAGATGCTCGCGTCCACTATGCAGTTCACAAAAAACAACCGGACAACCACACCCACACACCCCACCACCAGGCAGAGCGCCAGGCACGTGGCCCCGAACAGTCCGAGAAAACCAACCCCCAAAGAGGCCCGTTTCCTCAGGACCCAACAGTGTGCCCAACCCACCCAAGCCCCCGACACCGGAGGTTCCACACCCCGAACCCCACCCCCCGCACAGGGAGAAGCAAGGCTCCGACCCCTCAGTCAAGAGGAGCCATCCGACACCGTCGGATGCGGGTAGTACTGACCGGGCAGCAACCCAGGCAGGTTGACTAGCCAGTGTTCCACGATTTGCGAGCACCGGTCCGAGGCACCCACGGCCCCGTAGACCGAAACCCTGAACCACACCAACACCACACAAGTGCCGGCAGGTTGGACAAGTGCTCCTTAGAAAGGAGGTGATCCAGCCGCACCTTCCGGTACGGCTACCTTGTTACGACTTCGTCCCAATCGCCAGCCCCACCTTCGACCGCTCCCCCCCTTACGGGTTAGGCCACGGGCTTCGGGTGTTGCCGACTTTCGTGACGTGACGGGCGGTGTGTACAAGGCCCGGGAACGTATTCACCGCAGCGTTGCTGATCTGCGATTACTAGCGACTCCGACTTCACGAAGTCGAGTTGCAGACTTCGATCCGAACTGAGACCGGCTTTTAGGGATTCGCTCCACCTCACGGTATCGCAGCCCTCTGTACCGGCCATTGTAGCATGTTTGCAGCCCAAGACATAAGGGGCATGATGACTTGACGTCGTCCCCACCTTCCTCCGAGTTGACCCCGGCGGTCTTCCATGAGTCCCCGGCATAACCCGCTGGCAACATGGAACGAGGGTTGCGCTCGTTGCGGGACTTAACCCAACATCTCACGACACGAGCTGACGACAGCCATGCACCACCTGTCACCCGCCCCCGAAGGGACCCTGCATCTCTGCAGGTTTTCGGGTGATGTCAAGCCTTGGTAAGGTTCTTCGCGTTGCGTCGAATTAAGCAACATGCTCCGCCGCTTGTGCGGGCCCCCGTCAATTCCTTTGAGTTTTAGCCTTGCGGCCGTACTCCCCAGGCGGGGCGCTTAATGCGTTAGCTACGGCGCGGAATCCGTGGAAGAACCCCACACCTAGCGCCCAACGTTTACGGCGTGGACTACCAGGGTATCTAATCCTGTTCGCTCCCCACGCTTTCGCTCCTCAGCGTCAGAACAGGCCCAGAGCACCGCCTTCGCCACCGGTGTTCCTCCCGATATCTGCGCATTTCACCGCTACACCGGGAATTCCATGCTCCCCTACCTGCCTCTAGCCTGCCCGTATCCACCGCAAACCCACGGTTAAGCCGTGGGCTTTCACGACAGACGCGACAAGCCGCCTACGAGCTCTTTACGCCCAATAATTCCGGACAACGCTCGCGCCCTACGTATTACCGCGGCTGCTGGCACGTAGTTAGCCGGCGCTTCTTCTGCACCTACCGTCCAAACTTCGTCGGTGCTGAAAGGGGTTTACAACCCGAAGGCCTTCATCCCCCACGCGGCGTCGCTGCGTCAGGCTTTCGCCCATTGCGCAAGATTCCCCACTGCTGCCTCCCGTAGGAGTCTGGGCCGTGTCTCAGTCCCAGTGTGGCCGGTCGCCCTCTCAGGCCGGCTACCCGTCGTCGCCTTGGTAGGCCGTCACCCCACCAACAAGCTGATAGGCCGCGAGCCCATCCCCGACCGAACCCCCAAAAAGAGGGAACTTTCCACCCCCCACCATGCGACAGGAGGTGAATATCCGGTATTAGACCCAGTTTCCCAGGCTTATCCCAGAGTCGAGGGCAGGTTACTCACGTGTTACTCACCCGTTCGCCGCTCGAGTACCCCCGAAGGGGCCTTTCCGCTCGACTTGCATGTGTTAAGCACGCCGCCAGCGTTCGTCCTGAGCCAGGATCAAACTCTCCACCAAAGGCCACACACCCACCCGGCACAAACACCAGGTGAGCCAAACCTTCAGACGAGATCAAACGATCCCAACAACATCATCCTCTGACGAGGAACCACAACCCCCACCCACACCAGGCAGAGGCTGACACAAGGCACTGGCTTTTGACACACTGTTGAGTTCTCAAGAAACGGACACCCACCGGACCAGCGACCCGCAACCACGGGCCCCGACCCCGGGGCAACCCTTCAACACTACCGGGATCCTAGCCCCAGTCAAGAGACCGATCAAATCGACCTCACCGACCAGGAACCTCGCCCAGCCCCACACCCACACCCGCCGACACAGCCGACGAGCCGCAACGATCAAAGACCGAACCCGGTGTGGGAGTCCCGTCGGGCCGGCCACCTCACCCGGTGTCCCGCATCCCGTCTGGGCCCGCCTCTCCAGGATACCCCCGCCCGAACACCCCGTCGAACGAGATTCCCCAGAGAGACCCCCTCCTTCCAAGCCGGCCGCCTCACTACCGGCGGCCCCGCTCCCCGGAGGGCACGAGAACTCTAAGCAAGATCAACACAAACGTCAAACCAGCCTCAGCCGGCTCACCGTGCTCCCACGTGGCCCTCCCATCCCCATCCCCGCTGCTCACCCTCATTCCGCTTCCATCAACTGCCGAGGTCAGACGGCTAGGGGCAGTCGGATGGACTGTTCGGCCAAGGGCCGGCTGGCTCTTGGCGCCTCCAAGGCTGCTGTGCTCTCCGCCCAGCCTCTGATCGTGAAGCGCGTCGAGCTCTCCCGGTAGAGGCCTGGGATGTGTGAACGGCTCCGTCCCTCGGAGCCGCAGGCGGACGCCCGTATACCTGCGGCCTGTTTCTAGGCAGCGGGCAAGGATGCACAAGGGCTCCTGCCTTCTGCCCCGACCGACGAGCAGTGAGCGCTGACCGAACCGCTCCTGACATCAGAGCACTGAGGTTTTCAACAAAAGGAGAGCATGCTTCCCTGCCGTACCGACTCCCACCAGAGCGAAGACGCACCCAGCCGCCTCCCGTGAACGCTCCCGTCCCCGATGGCGACCACAGGCCTTCGGCACCTCCTGTGCCGTCCGCTCCCTGCCTTCGCCAGCGCTCATGCGCCAACCCCGGGTCGATGCCGCCTCTCTGCGGCACCGACTCCTTGTGAAAACCTCATTGGGCCTTTCCAACACCTGGTCCCGGCTGCCAGGGGTGGGAGCCCGGACGGCGCCCGGTGCCGTGCCTTCGCAAGTCGCAGTCTCGTCCCCGGGCGTGGCGACTACCTCGACCTGCAGGAACAGCGCCTTAGATTAAGGACTCAGCCGCCTCGCCGGACGCTTAGAAAGGTGCTACAGAAGAGGTGGTACCCCAACCCGTTGAGAGATCCCAGCAAAAGCGCCTGTAGTCCCTGCGGGTGCACTCACCAGAAAAACAGTCAAATCGGTCAACTGTGGACGCGCTATGGGGGCAGGAGCGTTCTGCCTCAGCGGCGAGGCCGGTAGGCCGAGATCGTGACAGAGAGCGGGACCAATACGGGGTCGGGCAGCTTCCCCACCTTGGCACGCAGTTCCTGCGGAGAAAGATGGCGGGCGCTGGGACCCATCTCCACCAGCGTGGCGACCTCGTCATGGCTGAGCCGTACCTCGGTCTCGTAGTCCTCGGTGCCGGCCAAGAGGAAGTGCTCGCCCAGCGCCCGGCCGGTCCGCTCATGCTTGCGGGCGTCGACCTTGAGCAGGCCCAGGTCCGGGACCAACCGACCGAGGTGGCGGGCGGTGGGCGTGACCACGTACAGCGTGCCGTCCGGTTTGAGGACGCGGTGGAACTCTGCGCCGTTGCGGGGGGCGAAGACGTTGAGGATCGTCTCGACCGCCGCGGTGCGCACCGGCAGCGGCCTCCACAGGTCGGCGACCACCGCGCCGATCCGGGGGTGGGCGCGGGCCGCGCGGCGCAGAGAGTGCTTGGAGACGTCGATGGCCAGGCCCACGGCGCCCGGGACGCGGTCGAGCAGGCGGGCGAGGTAATAGCCGGTGCCGGCGCCGGCGTCCAGCACGCAGGCGCCGGCGGCGAGGGCGGCCCCGGCTCGTTCGGCGAGGAGGTCGGCCAGGCCGCCGAAGTGCCCGGCGCTCAGGAACGCCGCACGGGAACGGACCATCTCGGGGGTGTCGGCCGTGCCCGCGCGCGCATTGCCGGGCAGCAGGTTGACATAGCCCTGACGGGCGATGTCGAAACTGTGCCCGGCGGCGCAGCGCAGGCTCTTGTCCGCCACCGTCAGGCCGTCCCGGCACAGCGGGCAGGCCAGTGTCTCCACGACGTCGGTCAGCACGGGTTCATCTTCGCGGTCCGTGCGCCCGGACGGCCTCTGGGGGCGGGTGGTTTCTCAGTCCTCCAGGCGCTTGCGGACCTCGTCCATGTCGAGGTCGCGGACCTGCTGGATCACGTCCTCCAGCACGGCCTCGGGAAGCGCGCCGGGTTCGGCGTAGACGATGATGCCGTCCCGGATGGCCATGATCGTGGGAATCGAGGAGATGCCGAACCGCTCGGCCAGCTCGATCTCGGCGTCGGTGTCCACCTTGGCGAAGGTGATGTCGGGGTGGCGTTCGGAGGCGCTTTCGAAGACCGGGGCGAAGCGGCGGCAGGGACCGCACCAGGCCGCCCAGAAATCGACCAGGACGATCCCTTCGCCCTGGGCTGTCTTGTCGAAGTTGTCGGCGGTCAGTGTGACGGTCGCCATGTCGCAGTCTCCTCATCTCGGGTATCAGCCCTATAGAGCGGTGACCCCGCCCCCAGTATTCCCCGGCCGGGAATCACAGGGCCGTAATTAGCGTTGTCCGGTCAGGGAGTTCGACCAAAGAAGGGTCAGGATGGCTGCTACCCGCACCAAGGGCGACAGTGTCGAGACGCAGGACAAGGACCTCGTCGGAGCGTACCTCGACAGGATCGGCCGCACCCACCTGCTCGACGCGCAGGAGGAGGTCGATTTGGCAAAGGCCATCGAGGGCGGACTGTACGCCGAACACCTGCTGGAAGAGGACCGGGTGCCCCCGGGGGTGACCCGGCAGGAGCTCGAGGAACTCGTCGCCGCGGGGGTGCGCGCCAAGCAGCGGTTCGTCGAGGCCAACCTGCGTCTGGTGGTCTCGATCGCGCGCAAGTACCCCACCGACGCGCTTCCGCTGATCGACCTCATCCAGGAGGGCAACCTGGGGTTGATGCGGGCGGTCGAGAAGTTCGACTACCGGCGGGGCTTTAAGTTCTCGACCTATGCGACCTGGTGGATCCGGCAGTCCATCGGACGCGGGCTCAGCCACACCGCCCGGACCATCCGCCTTCCGGTGCACGTGGAGGAGGAGCTGTCCCGGCTGCGCCGTGCGGAGCGGCAGCTGGGCCGGGAGCTGGGGCGCGAGCCGACGCGCGAGGAGCTGGCCGAGGCGCTGGGGGCGGCCGTCGACCATGTGGATGAGCTGCTGCGCTGGCGGCGTGATCCGGCCAGCCTGGACGCGGCCGTCGACGACGCCGGGGAGACCCCGATGGGCGATCTGCTGGAGGACCCGGAGGGGGTCAGCCCGGAGGCCGAGGTGCTGGCGCTGGACGACATCGCGGGGCTGGCCCGGCTGCTGGACCGGCTGCCGGAGCGGGAGTCGGCGATCCTGCGCGCCCGTTTCGGGATAGAAGACGGGCAGCCGCTGTCCTACGCCCAGATCGGGGCGCGGTACGGGCTGAGTCACAACCGGGTGCGGCAGATCACCGACCGTTCGCTGCGGCGGCTGCGGCAGCTGGCGGCCGAAGCCGACCGTGCCGGTCGCGCCACCGGTCACTCCGTTCAGGCCCCGCAGGCCCGTCAGGCTCCGCGGGCGCGGAACTCCCGGCCCGCCGCCGAGCGCATCGGGCACGCTCCCCGTTCTCCGCGGCGCAAGTCGCCCGCGCAGGTGCCCACCAAGGCGGCCTGAGCCGCGGACGGCGGGCGGGGCGTGGGGCGTGTCGTTGCGCGCGGTGACCTAGCCTTGGACCGTGACTACGACGAGTGACCTGGGAGATCTGGACGCCTGGCGCGCGCTCCCCGCAGTTCAGCAGCCGGAGTGGGACGACCCGGAGGAGGTCCGGGCGGTGACCGCGGAGCTGGCCAAGGCTCCCCCGCTGGTCTTCGCCGGCGAGTGCGACCAGTTGAAGGAGCGGCTGGCCGAGGTGGCGCGCGGCGAGGCGTTCGTCCTGCAGGGGGGTGACTGCGCCGAGACGTTCGCCGGTTCGACCGCCGACGCCGTCCGCAACAAGCTCAAGACGCTGCTGCAGATGGCCGTGGTGCTCACCTATGCGGGCAGCGTCCCGGTCGTCAAGATCGGGCGGATGGCGGGGCAGTTCGCCAAGCCGCGTTCCAAGCCGGTGGAGGTGCGGGACGGGGTGACGCTGCCGTCCTACCGGGGGGACGCGGTCAACGGGGCGGAGTTCACGCCGGAGGCGCGGCGCAGCGATCCGCGGCGGCTGCTGCAGGCCTACCACTGCTCGGCGGTGACGCTGAACCTGTGCCGGGCCTTCACCAAGGGCGGGTACGCCGATCTGCGGCAGGTGCACGCCTGGAACCAGGACTTCGTCGCCTCCAGCCCGGCCGGGCAGCGCTATGAGCGGCTGGCCGGGGAGATCGACCGGGCGCTGGCGTTCATGAAGGCGTGCGGGGCCGACCCTGAGGAGTTCCACAGCGTGGAGTTCTACTCCTCGCATGAGGCGCTGCTGCTGGAGTACGAGCGGGCGCTGACCCGGATCGACAGCCGTACCGGGCTGCCGTATGACGTGTCGGCGCATTTCCTGTGGATCGGTGAGCGGACGCGGGCGCTGGACGGGGCGCATGTGGAGTTCGCCAGCCGGATCCGCAACCCGATCGGGGTGAAGCTGGGGCCGACGACGACTCCCGATGACGCGCTGGCGCTGATCGAGCGGCTCAATCCCGACGGCGAGCCGGGCCGGCTGACGTTCATCACCCGGATGGGTGCGGGGCGGATCCGGGAGGTGCTGCCGCCGCTGGTCGAAAAGGTGTCCCAGAGCGGGGGGCCGGTGGTCTGGATGTGCGACCCGATGCACGGCAACACCTTCGAGGCGCCCAGCGGGCACAAGACGCGCCGGTTCGACGACGTGCTGGACGAGGTCGCCGGGTTCTTCGAGGTGCACCGGTCGCTGGGCACCCACCCGGGGGGCATTCACATCGAGTTCACCGGTGATGACGTCACCGAGTGCGTGGGCGGCGGGCAGGAGATCGTCGAAGAGGATCTGCATCAGCGTTATGAGACGGCCTGTGATCCGCGGCTGAACCGCAGCCAGTCGCTGGATCTGGCATTCATAGTGGCGGAGATGTACCGCGGTTCCCAGTGAGCCTTTCAGGGCCTTCCGGCCCGCCCGCCGATGGTGGCCGCCGCAGGCGGGGCGGGCCGGTGGCCGTGCGTTCGTGAAGCTCGCGGTGAAATGTTCGGAAGTTCAGCGCGCCGGTCTTTTGCGGCGCGTGTTTTCGCGGTTTCCCCGTTCGCGTAGAAAGTTCGGCGGTGTTGTCAGATGGCGACTTCGGCCCAGACGACTTTGCCGCCGGTAACAGGGGTCGCGCCCCAGGAGCTGGCGAAGCGATCGACGATGAAAAGGCCCCGGTGGGACTCGTCCAGCGGGGCGGGGACGGTCATCTTGGGCATGGTGGAGGCGCGGTCGCGGACCTCGACGCGGACCGCGTCGGGGCGGCGCTGCAGGCGCAGTTCCAAGACGGTGCCGGCGTGGCGGACGGCGTTGGCGACGAGCTCGGCGACGATGGCGGTCACCTGTTCTTCCCGGTCCAGCAGCGACCAGGTGCGCATGGTGCGCGCCGACAGCCTGCGGGCCAGTTCCACCGCCTCGCTCTGGGGGGCGGTGCGAAGGGTGGTCTCGGACACCGGCTCATCCCTCGGGTGGTGTGCCTATGAGAAAACGGTCGAGTCCGGTGGTCCGCAGGACGTTCTCGACCCTGCCGTACGCGCCGGTCACCGTGAGGACGCCGCCTTGCTCCCGGGCCTGTTTGTAGGTGCGCACGAGCACGTTCAACCCGGAGGAATCGCAGAAATCGACCGCGGCCAAGTCGACGACGATCTGCCGGTGACCCGCCTCCACCAAGGATTTCAGCCGTTCTCGCAGCTCGTCGGAGGAGTGCAGGTCGATGGAGCCGCGTACCGTCACGGTCACGCGGTCGTCATGGCGCGTTGTGTGCAAGGCAAGGCCCATCGCTGTTCACCATAGAACATCCAGCTGTATACGGCATGCCGTAATGCCATATACAAGGCCTGTTCGAACGCGCCGCCGGGCGTCCCGTCACGAGGCGCGCAGCACGATCAAGGCGACGTCGTCGTTGGAGGGCTCGGGCCCGAAGTCACGCACCGCGCGCTGGATGCGGGCGGCGACGGCGCCGGCGCTGAGCCCCCGGCATCCGGCCAGCAGGCGTTCCAGGCCCTCGCCGTCGCCGAGCAGCCGGTCGCCGGCGCGCCGCTCGGTCACCCCGTCGGTGACGCACAGCATCACCTGGCCGCTGCGCAGCTCCAGGGTGTCGAGGGTGAAGTCGACGTCCTCGAACACGCCGAGCAGCGGCTGGGCTCCGGCGCCCTCGCGGACCGTGCCGCCCGGGTCGAGCACCAGCGGCGGCGGGTGCCCGGCGCTGACCAGGTCGATGCGGACGCCGGCGCGGCCGGGCAGCGGGGTGATCTCGCCATGCAGCAGGGTGAGCAGCCGGGCGCGTTCCCCTTCGGCGAGGATGAGCCGGTTGAGCCGGGCCAGCACGTCGGGGACGGGCATGTCCTCGGCGGCCAGGATGCGCAGGGCGTGCCGGGCCAGGCCGGTGACGGCGGCGGCCTCGGGGCCGGTGCCGCACACGTCGCCGATGGCGAAACGCCAGCGGGAGGCCGGGGCCGACTCGCTGAGGTCGCCGCAGGCGAACACGTCGTAGAAGTCCCCGCCGACCTCGCTGCCCTCGCCGGCCGGCTGGTAGACGACCGCGACCTCCAGGCCGGGGATGTCGGGGATGCCGGGGGGCAGCAGGCTGCGCTGCAGCGCGCTGCTCATGGCCGTCTGCGCGGTGTAGAGCCGGGCGTTGTCGATGGCCAGCGCGGCCCGCCGGCTCAGCTCTTCGGCCAGGTCGAGCGCGCCCTGGGGGAAGCGTTCCCCGGCGGGGCGGCCGATGACCATGGCGCCCATGCGGCGGCGCCGGGCGACCAGCGGGAACGCGTACGCCTGGTCGCCGGCGAGGGAACCGGCCGCCGCGCGGGCGGCGTCGGGGGCCGCCGCGGCGTATCCGTTCCAGGGGCCGGAGGAGTCCAGCGGCGGCGCCGCGTCGGCGGCCTCCAGCAGTTCGCGCAGGGCGTCGACGCGGGTCTCGTCGGCGTGCCAGACGTAGGCGGGACGGACGATGCCGCCTTCGTCGACGGTGTAGACGGCGCACCAGGTGGCCAGGCGGGGCACCACCAGCTGGGTGACCAGGGCCATGGTGCGTTCGGAGTCCAGTGTGCCGGCCAGCAGGTCGCTGGCCTCGGCCACGAAGCTCAGCCAGCCCCGCCAGGAGCGTTCCAGCTCTCCCAGCCGGGCACGTTCCAAAACCAGTGTCAGCTCGTCGGCGATACGGCCCAGCCGCCTGCCCGCGGCCTCGTCGAAGCGCCCGGGTGCGGCGGACACGGCGGCCACCACCCCGAGCAGCCCGCTTTGGGTCTGCAGCGGCGCGGCGGCCAGGGAGGCGGCGCCCAGGGCGGCGGCGAGCGGGTCGGAGGCGTCGGCCGTCCAGGGGAGGCCTGCGCGGGCGTGCGGGCCGAGCCCGGCGACGGTGAGCCGGCCGGGAGGCGGCCAGGAGACGGCGCCGGTGGAGGCGCCCGGCACCAGCTCGCCCTCACGGTCGGCCAGCAGCACCGCGGCCCCGTCGGCGTCCAGCATGTCCCGGACCGTCGCCACCGCCGAGTCCAGGGAGGTCTCCCCCGTCCGGGGGCGCGTCCCGCCTTCTCCGCCCATCGGGGCGGGCGCGGCGTCCCCGGTGGGCGGGGCGGGGCGCTCGGAACGCCGCGGGGTGGGGTCGGCGGTCTTGGGCAGCCGGAACCACACGCCCTTGGTGAGGCCGTTGTAGGTCACGCCCCAGGACGCGGCGAGCCGGTCGATGGACGGCAGGCCCCGTCCGCTGGTCGCCTCCAGGGAGGGCATGGCGATCTGGCGGGCGGGGTGACGGTCGAGCACCTCGATCCGCACCCCTTCCTCCTCCAGGGTGCAGCTGACTTCGAAGGAGGTTCCGGCGTAGGTCACCGCGTTGGTCGCCAGCTCGCTGGTGGCCAGCATCGCGTCGTCGACCACCTGCTCCATGTCCCAGTCGCTGAGGGTGCGGCGGACGAAGCGCCGCGCGGCGGCCACCGAGGTGGCCTCAGGCGGGAATGTGGCCGACGAGGTTCGTCGTTCCACCTGTTCTCCCCGGTTCAAGAGGCGATATGGATCCCAGTCATCGTGACAGACTGCAAATGTACGGCCCAACGGGAGTGTCCGCAGATCCCGGACTCGGTGAGCGCGGGCCAGGAGGAAAAGACTATGCCGCAGACCGCCTCTCGCACGGGACGTCCGGCCGTTTCGCAGCGGGACGCCACGCCGCGCTACAGCGATGCCGATCTTGCTCCGCTGCTCAAGGCGCTGGCCGCGCTGCGCGACGGTCGTTTTCGGGCGTCGGTGGAGGTGCCCGCCGACGGGGCGTTGGCCGAGGCCGCCGCGCTCGTGGAGGAGATTCGTGCCAACGGTGCTCATGTGGCCGGTGAAATGGCCCGGGTGCGCCGGGAGCTGGGCCGTGAAGGTCATCTGCGGGAGCGGTTGTCGCCGCCGGCCGCGCGGGGCGCGTGGGTGAGCACCGTCGAGGACGCTAATGCGATCATCGACAAGCTGACCGAACTGTCCACCGGAATCGCCCGGGTGGTCGAGGCGGTGGCCGCCGGTGATCTTTCTCAGCGGCTGGAATTGCGGTTCCGCGGCCGTCCCATGCGCGGTGAGGTGCTGCGGATGGCCAAGTCGGTCAACCACATGGTCGAGCAGCTGGACAATTTCGCCTGGGAGGTCACCCAGGTGGCCCGGGAGGTCGGCGTGGAGGGCCGGCTGGGCGGGCAGGCGCCGCTGCGCGGCCAGTCGGGCCGCTGGCGCGAGGTCACCAGCGCGGTGAACGTGATGGCGGGACGGCTGACCGCGCAGGTGCGGGACATCGCGGCGGTGACGACGGCGGTCGCCAAGGGCGATCTGACCCGCAAGGTCACCGTGGAGGCCGTGGGTGAGCTGCAGGAACTCAAGCTCACCGTGAACACGATGGTCGATCAGCTCTCGGCGTTCGCCGACGAGGTGACGCGGGTGGCCCGCGAGGTCGGCACCGAGGGGCGCCTGGGCGGGCAGGCGCAGGTGCGCGGCGTGTCGGGGGTCTGGAAAGACCTCACCAACAACGTCAACGGCATGGCCTCCAACCTCACCTACCAAGTCCGCAACATCGCACAAGTGGCCACCGCCGTCGCCAACGGAGACCTCTCCAAAAAGATCACCGTCGACGCCCAAGGCGAAATCGCCGACCTCAAAGACACCCTCAACACCATGGTCGACCGCCTGTCGGCCTTCGCCGACGAAGTCACCCGAGTAGCCCGCGAAGTCGGCACCGAAGGACGCCTCGGCGGCCAAGCCCAAGTCCACGGCGTCTCCGGCGTCTGGAAAGACCTCACCAACAACGTCAACGGCATGGCCTCCAACCTCACCTACCAAGTCCGCAACATCACTCAGGTGGCCACCGCCGTCGCCAACGGAGACCTCTCCAAAAAGATCACCGTCGACGCCCAAGGCGAAATCGCCGACCTCAAAGACACCCTCAACACCATGGTCGACCGCCTGTCGGCCTTCGCCGACGAAGTCACCCGAGTGGCACGGGAGGTCGGCACCGAAGGGCGCCTGGGCGGACAGGCGCAGGTGCGCGGCGTGTCGGGGGTCTGGAAAGACCTCACCAACAACGTCAACGGCATGGCCTCCAACCTCACCTACCAAGTCCGCAACATCGCACAAGTCACCACGGCGGTGGCGCACGGGGACCTGACCAAGAAGATCGACGTCGATGCGCGCGGGGAGATCCTGGAGCTGAAGACGACGATCAACACGATGGTCGACACCCTGTCGGCGTTCGCCGACGAGGTGACGCGGGTGGCCCGCGAAGTCGGCACCGAGGGACGCCTGGGCGGGCAGGCCAAGGTCGAGGGGGTCTCGGGCACCTGGAAGCGCCTGACCGAGAACGTCAACGAGCTGGCCTCCAACCTGACCACCCAGGTGCGGGCGATCGCCGCGGTCACCAGCGCGGTGGCCAGCGGCGATCTGAGCCGGGAGATCACGGTGGAGGCCGCCGGCGAGGTCGCCGAGCTGAAGGACAACGTCAATTTGATGGTGGCGACGCTGCGCGAGACCACGCGGGCCAACCGGGAGCAGGACTGGCTGAAGTCCAACCTGGCCCGCATCGGCGGGATGCTGCAGGGCCACCGGGACGTCACGCAGCTGGCGCAGCTGATCATGAGTGAGCTGGCCCAGACCGTCTCGGCCAACTACGGCGCGTTCTACCTGGCCCGTCCGGGTGCGGACGGGGAGAGCGAGCTGGCGCTCATCGCCGGGTACGGGGTGCGGGCCGAGCCGGACGCGGTGGCGTTCCGGATGGGCGAGGGCCTGGTCGGGCAGGCGGCGCTGGAGCGGCGCACGATCCTGGTCGACGATGCGCCGCCCGACTACGTCACCGTCCGCTCGGGGCTGGGGCAGGCGCCGGCCACGCACGTCATCGTGCTGCCGATCCTGTTCGAAGGCCAGGTGCAGGGGGCCATCGAGCTGGCCTCCTTCAGCGGGTTCACCGACACGCACCTGGCGTTCTTCGACCAGTTCACCGAGAACCTCGGGGTGACCATCAACGCCATCAACGCCAACTCCCGCACCGAGGCGCTGCTGGCCGAGTCCCAGCGGCTGGCGCAGCAGCTGCAGGAACGCTCCGATGAGCTGCAGCGCCAGCAGGCCGAGCTGCGCCGCTCCAACGCCGAGCTGGAGGAGAAGGCGGCGCTGCTGGCCAAGCAGAACCGGGCGATCGAGATCCAGAACTTCCAGATCGAGCAGGCCCGCCGCACCCTGGAGGAGCGGGCCGAGCAGCTGGCGCTGTCGTCGCGCTACAAGTCGGAGTTCCTGGCGAACATGTCGCACGAGCTGCGCACGCCGCTCAACAGCCTGCTGGTGCTGGCCAAGCTGCTGTCGGAGAACCCCGAGGGCAATTTGACCCCCAAGCAGGTGGAGTTCGCCAAGACCATCCACGACTCCGGCACCGACCTGCTGCAGCTGATCAACGACATCCTCGACCTGTCGAAGGTGGAGGCCGGCAAGATGGAGGTGCACCCCCAGCCGCTGGCGTTCACCAAGCTGGTCGACTACGTGGACGCCACGTTCCGGCCGCTGGCGGTCGACAAGGGGCTGGACTTCGCCGTCGAGGTCTCCCCGCAGGTGCCCGAGGTGCTGTTCACCGACGAGCAGCGGCTGCAGCAGGTACTGCGCAACCTGCTGTCGAACGCGGTCAAGTTCACCTCCGAAGGCCGGGTGCGGCTGACCATCGCACCCGCCGAGGGCGTGGAGTTCACCGCGCCGGCGCTGCGAGAGGCGCCGCTGGTGATCGGTTTCGAGGTCAGCGACACCGGGATCGGCATCAGCGAGGACAAACTGCAGGTGATCTTCGAGGCGTTCCAGCAGGCGGACGGCACCACCAGCCGCCGCTACGGAGGCACCGGGCTGGGCCTGTCGATCAGCCGCAACATCGCCCACCTGCTGGGCGGGGAGATCCACGCCCAAAGCCGGGTGGGCAAGGGCAGCAAGTTCACCCTCTACCTGCCCGTCCAGTACCGGGAGAGCGGGACCGCCCAGCCGGCGGCGGCCGAGCCGCCCGCAGCGGCCGTACCGCAGGATCCGCCGCCCGCCGCCGTGGCGATCGACCCGCCGGTCTCCTCCGAGCGTCCGGCGGTCGGCGGCGCGGCCCGGTCGGCGGGCTTCCTGGAGGACCCGCCGGCCGAGCATCTGGATGCGGTGCTGTCCGGCCGCAAAGTGCTGATCGTCGACGACGATGTGCGCAATGTCTTCGCACTGGCCAGCGTGCTGGAGGGCTACGGCATGGAGGTGCTGTACGCCGAGGACGGCCAGGCCGGCATCGACCTGCTGCAGCGCAACCCGGACGTGGCGCTGGTGCTCATGGACGTGATGATGCCGGGCCTGGACGGGTACGCCACCACCGAGGCGATCCGCGGGATGCCGCAGTTCACCGACCTGCCGATCATCGTCATCACCGCCAAGGCGATGAAGGGCGACCGGGAGAAGAGCCTGGCCTCGGGGGCGTCCGACTACATCCCCAAACCGGTGGACGTGGATCACCTGCTGGACATCATGCGAACGTGGCTGCGGCGCTCCGCGGCGCGCTGAGCGCCGGGCCCGCCCGGCGCCGACCATGATCAGGAGACCCCAGGCGTGGATGACAAGGCCAAGATCCTTCTCGTGGACGATCGTGAGGAGAACCTCGTCGCGCTGGAGGCGATCCTCAGTTCCCTGGACCAGGACCTGGTGCGCGCCCGCAGCGGAGAAGAGGCGCTCAAGGCGCTGCTCACCGACGAGTACGCGGTGATCCTGCTGGATGTGGTGATGCCGGGGATGGACGGGTTCGAAACGGCCCGTGACATCAAACGCCGCAAGAAGACCCGGGACGTGCCGATCATCTTCTTGACGGCGGTCGACAGCGACCCCGACTACGCCTTCCGCGGGTACGCCGCCGGCGCGGTGGACTTCATCGCCAAGCCGTTCGACCCGTGGGTGCTGCGCGCCAAGGTGTCGGTGTTCGTGGAGCTGCACCGCAAGAACCGCCAACTGCGCGAACAGGCGGCCCTGCTCCGCGAGCAGGCGGCCCTGCTGCGGGCTCGGGCCGAGGTCCCCGAAGGCCCGCTGCCGCTGCCGCATGGCGAGCTGACCTCCCGCGTGGCGGAGATCTCCGAACAGGTCGACACGGTGCTGAAGGAATCCCCGGCCCACCTGCGCCCTGCGGTGGAGGAACTGGCCCGCCGAGTGGACGCCCTGCAGGGCACCCTCGACAGGCTGCCCGGCCCCGGCGGCCCGGCCCTCTGACGCGGCGCCCCCGAGGGCCGCTCGCCTGTTCTCCAGCCCGGGTGGTCACTGGAGCATTCGGGCCGCATCACAAGATGGGGCGTCCGGACTGCCCCGGTATGACGGTACCCGGAAGGTCCACGGCCCGTCCCGGGGCAAGGTGGAGGCGGCCGGGACGCTGTATTTGGGGGCGGCGGCGCGCAGCAGGCGAAGCCGGCCGATCTCGGCGACGTTCTTCACCAGCTCGGCGTTCACCCAGGCGATCATGTGGGCGACGGTGTGCGCGGGGTCGTCCCGCCAGGGGAAGGGAGCGGTGGCGTCCAGTTCGGCGCCGGTGAGCCGCTCCAGCGCGGCCGGCCACTCTTCGCGCAGGTCACGCAGCCACTGGACGGCCGCTTCGGGACCCGGCCAGAGGATGTGAAAAGGTTCAGTGCACGTTCACGCCGTCCGCCCGGTCTTGGGTGAGGCGGGCGGACGGCGTGAGCGGGCGGGTCAGCTCTCCAGGCGGGCGCGGGCGGCGGCGATGCGGGTCAAGGTGGCCTCGCGGCCCAGGACTTCCAGGGATTCGAACAGGGGGAGGCCGACGGTGCGGCCGGTGACGGCGACGCGGACGGGGGCCTGGGCCTTGCCGAGCTTGAGGCCGAAGGTTGCGCCGACCTGCTCCAGGCGGGTCTTCAGCTCGTCGGCCTGCCAGGGGGCGTCGCGGTAGGCGTCCTCGGCGGCGGCCAGGATCTGGGCGGCCGGGTCCTTCATGGCCTTGTTCCAGGACTGCTCGTCGAAGACCGGCTCGTCCAGGAAGGCGAAGTCGACCATGGGGATGATCTCCGACAGCACCGCCACGCGGGTCTGGGCCAGCTCGGCCAGGCGGGCGAAGACGTCCATGTCGACCTTGAAGGGGGCCTTCTCCAGGAACGGGCGGCAGGCGTCGATGAACTCCTCCACCGACAGCGCCCGGATGTAGTCGCCGTTGATCGCCCGGAGCTTCTTGACGTCGAAGAACGCCGGGGAGGCGTTGACGTCCTCGATGCGGAACTCCCGCTCGATGACCTCCCAGGGCACCACCTCGCGGTCCCCGGAGGGGGCCCAGCCCAGCAGCATCAGGTAGTTGCGCATCGCCTCCGGCAGGTAGCCCTCGGCCTGGTAGTCCTCCAGGGCGACCTTGTCGCGGCGCTTGGACAGCTTCTGGCGCTTCTCGTTGACGATCACGGGGACGTGCGCCCACACCGGCGGGCGGTGCCCCAGCGCCTCCCACAGCAGCTGCTGCTTGGGGGTGTTGGACAGGTGCTCCTCGCCGCGGACCACGTGGGTGATGCGCTGGGTGATGTCGTCGACCACGTTGGCCAGCAGGAACGGCACCGTCCCGTTGGAGCGGGCGATGACGAAGTCCTCCAGCACCCGGTTCTCGAAGGTGGGCTTGCCGCGGATCAGGTCGACCACCACGGTCTGCCCCTCATCGGGGGTGCGGAAGCGGACCGCGCGGCCCTCGCCGGGGCCGAGACCGCGGTCGCGGCAGTGGCCGTCGTAGCCCTTGTTGGGGTCGCCGGTGCGGGCGGTCACGTCCTCGCGGGTGCAGTCGCAGTAGTAGGCGCGGCCCTGCTCCAGCAGGGTGTGCAGCGCCTTGTGGTGCTCTTCGATGTTCTGGGACTGGAAGTAGGGGCCCTCGTACTCGCCGGAGTCGATGCCCAGCCACGCCAGCGCCCGGATGATGCCTTCGGTCCACTCGGGCTTGTTGCGGGAGGCGTCGGTGTCTTCGATCCGCAACACCAGCGTCCCTTGGGACTGCCGGGCCATCACCCAGTTGAACAGGGCGGAACGGGCCCCGCCGACGTGGAACATGCCGGTCGGGGAAGGTGCGAAGCGTACACGGATCGGAGACGTCGACATGGGGATAAGCCTAGGGCTTTCCGGGGACCTCCCTCGCCTCGTCCGCGGCCGGCGGGGCGGTCAGGGCGTCCAGTGCGGGTCGCGGCCGGCCAGGCCCAGGGCGCGCTCCAGCGGCGACGCCGACGGCGGGACGGGGACCTCGGGGCCGAACGCGCCGAACTTGCGCGCCGTGTCGGCCATGGTCTGCACGTGCCCCAGCAGCGCCCGCTCCAGGTCGTCCCCGAAGGCGGCCTTGCGGCCGGTGGCCACGGCCAGGTCCCAGCCGTGCACCAGGAACTCCACGAACAGGATGCCGCCGACGAACGGGGCGGGCATCTCCGCCTGGCCGGTCAGGTTGGCGGCGCCCTCCCAGGCGTCCGGTTCGGACCAGGCCGCCGCGGTGCGCCGGGCCTGCTCGGCGTAGCGGGCCGCCCAGCCGGGTTCGGCGGTCAGGTCCGGCCCGTCGGAGCCGGGCGGCGGCTGCTTGCGGGCGGCCGCCCAGGCGCGCTCGCCGGTCCATTTGGCCAGGTGGTTCAGCAGGGCGCGGACGTCGAAGTCGGGGCAGGGGGTGGGGTCGCCGAGCCGGGCGTCGTCGATGTCCGCCACGATCGCGATGGCGGCCTCGGCGGCCGGCGCCATCAAGGGCCTGAGGTCCATGGTCGTCCTCCTCACCTGATCCGGTGCGCACCAGCATCCCATCCTGGAACATATGTTCGAGGGTTTTTGGGGAAATCCGCCGCGCCGCGCTCTTCGAAGCACATCGTTTCCGCAGATCAGGGCGGGTATTCCGGAGGCGGAGACGATGCCGCGCCCCGGCGTGGCGCGCACCGGAGGCCGTCGAGGCCCTCGAAGCCGGGGAAACCAGCTGACCGAAAGCGCACCGGGACTTCCCGCGGCCCGGCGGAGAGGACCATGCCGCCGGTGCCGCATTGGGGGCGGCTTGAGAAGATTCTTCGATGAGCAGCGACCATCTCACCGGCCTTCCCGCGTTCATCTCCGTGGCCCGTGACCGGCTGGCCGCGCACCGGCGCCTGGCGCTGGAGGGCGGTCCGGGAGTGCGGCGGGCGGCCGTGGCCCTGTGCGTGGTCCCGGAGGCGGACGTCCCGTCGGTGATCGTGATCAAGCGGGCGGACCGGGGACGCAATCCCGGCCAGTGGGGGCTGCCGGGCGGACGGGTGGATGAGGGGGAAGGCGATCTGCAGGCCGCGTTGCGCGAGCTGCAAGAGGAGATCGGCCTGGCCGCCGGGCCGGAGCACGTGCTGGGCAGACTGGACGACTTCCCCGCCGCCTCCGGGTTCGTCATCGCCCCGCTGGTGCTGGCGCTGCCGGAGCCGGGGCCGCTGCGTCCCAACCCCGGCGAGGTGCGCTCGGTGCACCACGTCCCGCTGACCCGGCTGGCCGCCGACGACGCGGTGCGCTGGGTGCCGCAGCTGGACGGCGGGCGGCTGCTGCAGATGACGCTGGGCCCGCGGATGACGATCCACGCCCCCACCGGGGCGATGCTGTGGCAGTTCCGCGAGGTGGTGCTGCTGGGCCGGCACGCCCGGGTGGCGGACTTCCTGCAACCGGACTGGACGCGCCGCTAGCGCCGTCAGAACGCGCCGCCGCCGCAGGATCAACGGCCTTCCCATGTCACGACGGTACGGCACCGGACGGACCGGCGGAAGACGGGCATCGGCGCGACAAGCGGCCCGATCACCTGCACAATGCTGTGCCGTCAACGGAACAGAAGGCGGATCGAGATCGTGACGATGTCCCAGACCGGAGCCCCCGGCGGCTCCGGCAACGCGCTGTACCTGCGGATCGCCGAAGAGCTCGGGGTGCGCGAGCACCAGGTCCGGGTGGCCGTGGAACTGCTGGACGGCGGCGCCACGGTGCCGTTCATCGCCCGCTACCGCAAGGAGGCGACCGGCGGGCTGGACGACACCCAGCTGCGCCGGTTGGAAGAACGGCTGCGCTACCTGCGCGAGCTGGAGGAACGCAAAGAGGCGATCCTGGAGTCGATCCGCTCCCAGGGCAAGCTCACCGAGGAGCTGGAGCAGCAGATCCGCCAGGCCGACTCCAAGGCCCGGCTGGAGGACATCTACCTGCCGTACAAGCCCAAGCGGCGCACCAAGGCGCAGATCGCCCGGGAGGCGGGGCTGGAGCCGCTGGCCGACGGGCTCTTGAGCGACCCCGCCCAGGACCCGCAGACCGCCGCCGCGGCGTTCGTGGACCCCGACAAGGGCGTGGCCGACGCGAACGCGGCGCTGGAGGGGGCGCGGGCGATCCTGGTGGAGCGGTTCGCCGAGCACGCCGACCTGATCGGGGCGCTGCGGGAGCGGATGTGGACGCACGGGCGGCTGATCTCGCGGGTGCGCGAGGGCAAGGAGGAGGCCGGCGCCAAGTTCGCCGACTACTTCGACTTCTCCGAGCCGTTCACCGAGCTGCCCTCGCACCGGATCCTGGCGATGTTCCGCGGGGAGAAGGAGGAGATCCTCGACCTGGAGCTGTCGCCGGAGGCCGACGATGAGGCCGCCGCCGCGCCCGGCCCGTCCTGGTACGAGCGCAAGATCGCCGAGACGTTCGGCATCGCCGACCGGGGGCGGCCCGCCGACCGGTGGCTGACCGAGACGGTGCGCTGGGCCTGGCGCACCCGCATCCTGGTGCATTTGGGCATCGACCTGCGGACCCGGCTGCGCACCGAGGCCGAGGACGAGGCGGTGCGGGTGTTCGCCGCCAATCTGCGGGATCTGCTGCTGGCCGCGCCGGCCGGCACCCGTCCCACCATGGGGCTGGACCCGGGGCTGCGCACCGGGGTGAAGGTGGCGGTGGTGGACGGCACCGGCAAGGTCGTCGACACCGCGACCATCTACCCGCACGAGCCGCAGCGCCGCTGGGACGAGTCGATCGCGGTGCTGGCCGCCCTCGCCAAGAAGCACGCGGTGGAGCTGGTGGCCATCGGCAACGGCACCGCCTCCCGGGAGACCGACCGCCTGGCCGGGGAGCTGATCAAGCGGCACCCGGAGCTGAAGCTGACCAAGGTGGTGGTCTCGGAGGCGGGCGCGTCGGTGTACTCGGCCTCCGCCTACGCCGCCCAGGAGCTGCCGGATCTGGACGTGTCGCTGCGCGGTGCGGTCTCCATCGCCCGCCGGCTGCAGGACCCGCTGGCCGAGCTGGTCAAGATCGACCCCAAGTCGATCGGGGTGGGCCAGTACCAGCACGACGTGTCGGAGACCAAGCTGTCGCGGTCGCTGGACGCGGTGGTGGAAGACTGCGTGAACGCCGTCGGGGTGGACGTCAACACCGCTTCGGTGCCGCTGCTGACCCGGGTGTCGGGCATCGGGGAGAGCCTGGCGGCCAACATCGTGGCCCACCGGGAGGCCAACGGCCCCTTCCGCACCCGGCAGGCGCTCAAGGAGGTGCCGCGGCTGGGGCCCAAGGCGTTCGAGCAGTGCGCCGGGTTCCTGCGCATCCCCGGCGGGGACGACCCGCTGGACGCCTCGGCGGTGCACCCGGAGGCCTACCCGGTGGTGCGGCGGATCCTGGACGCCACCGGCACCGACATCCGCTCGCTGATCGGCAACACCAAGGTGCTGCGGTCGCTGAAGCCCGCCGACTTCGTCGATGACACCTTCGGGCTGCCCACGGTGACCGACATCCTGGCCGAGCTGGAAAAACCCGGCCGGGACCCGCGCCCGGCGTTCAAGACCGCGGCGTTCGCCGACGGGGTGGAGACGCTGGAGGACCTCAAGCCCGGCATGGTGCTGGAGGGCGTGGTCACCAACGTGGCCGCGTTCGGGGCGTTCGTGGACGTGGGCGTGCACCAGGACGGGCTGGTGCACATCTCGGCGATGTCCAAGAACTACGTCAGCGACCCGCGCGAGGTGGTCAAGCCCGGCGACATCGTCAAGGTGCGGGTGCTGGATGTGGACATCCCGCGCAAGCGGATCTCGCTGACGCTGCGGCTGGACGACGACCCGGCCGACCGGCAGCGCTCCGGGCAGGGCCGGGGCGGCGGGCGCCGCGACGGCAGGCAGGGACGCGGCGGTCCGCGGGGCGGCCGCGGGCAGAGCGGCCCGCTGATGGGCGGCGCGATGGCCGACGCGCTGCGACGGGCCGGGCTCGACAAGGGCCTGCCCGGGCAGCCCCGCCGCTGAGGCCTTCCGGCCCGCCTCGCCCGCGGGGCGGGCCGGCGCGTCTCCTCCGGGAGGAGGTCAGTCCTCTTCGGGTTCCTGGTCGAGGTCCAAGGCGACGACCGAGGAGCAGTTGACGCAGATCCACTCGGCGATGACCGCCTCGGCCTGCATGTCGCGGGTCCGGTAGGGACGTACGACGCGCCGCTTGCGCATGCCGTGGCCGCAGCCGGCGTGCAGCAGCAGCCCGCACATCCGGCACGGCCACACGTCCTCCTCCCGGCGCCGGCAGCCCGGGCACGGGTGCGGGTCGGGCATGCCCTCGATGGCCAGCTCGGCCCGCCATTGCCGTTCCAGGTCCAGGTACTCGTCGGCCGGCCAGTGCCGGTCGGCCAGCCAGGCCAGGTATTCCTCGTCCTCGGGTTCGAGCACCTTGGTCATGGACTCGGGGTGGCCACCGCCACCGTCCTGCCTCCTGCCGGAGCGGCATACCGCGGTGACGAACCACGTCGCGAGCATCACGACGAATGCCAAAAGCACGCTCATGTCCTCACGCCGTGTGGGCGTCCTTCCTGGTCCAAGCCCTGCGCGCCTGACCGGCGCGGCACAGTGAAAGCGCTCGAACGCTACAAGAAACACCCCACCTGGGAAAAGTCGATCAAAAATTGATCTACCAGGACGTAATGGGTCCCGGCCGGTGATATCCCGGCGGCCGGGATCGCGGATGCCCCGGCGGACGGCTCTGCACGCGCCGTGACCGGCCGGCTGTTAGCCTCCGTGGGGTGAGCGCGCAGATCGATCCGGACGTGGTGGACCTGAAGGTCCTGGCCGCGTGGATGGACGGCCAGGGCCTGCCCGGCGGGCCGCTGGAGGATGTGCGGCCGCTGTCCGGCGGCACCCAGAACGTGCTGGTCAGGCTGCGCCGCGGGGGACGGGAGTACGTGCTGCGGCGCGGCCCCAAGCACCTGCGGGCGCGCACCAACGACGTGCTGCGCCGGGAGGCGCGGGTGCTGACGGCCCTGGACGGCACCGACGTGCCCGCCCCGCGCGTCATCGCCGCCTGCACGGACGAGCAGGTGATGCACGGCGCGGTGTTCTACCTGATGACGCCGGTGGAGGGCTTCAACGCCACCACCGAGCTGCCCGCCCTGCACGCCGGCGACCCGGCCGTGCGGCACCGCATGGGGCTGGAGGCGGCGCGGGCGCTGGCCGCGCTGGGGGCGGTCGACCACGAGGCGGTCGGGCTGGGCGACTTCGGCAGGCCGGAGGGTTTCCTGGAGCGGCAGGTCAGCCGGTGGCTGTCGGAGCTGGATTCGTACTCGGCGCTGGAGGGCTACCCCGGCCCGCAGATCCCGGGGCTTGCGGAGGTGGCCGGCTGGCTGGAGCGGAACCGGCCGTTGCACTGGCGGCCGGGGATCATGCACGGCGATTACCACCTGGCCAACTTGATGTTCCGCTACGACGGGCCGCAGGTGGCGGCGATCGTGGACTGGGAGATGTGCACGATCGGCGACCCGCTGCTGGACCTGGGCTGGCTGCTGGCCACCTGGCCGGACGAGCGCGACGGCAGCGCGCAGATCGCCGGGCCGCTGGGGCTGGCGGGCGGCCTGCCCTCCCCCGCCGAGCTGGTGGCCGCCTACGCCGAGCGGCCGGAGGCGGTCGCGGGCCGGGATCTGACGGCCATCGACTGGTACACCGTGCTGGCCTGTTTCAAGCTGGGCATCGTGCTGGAGGGCACGCACGCGCGGGCCTGTGCGGGCAAGGCGCCCCGGGAGACCGGCGACCTGCTGCACTCCATCACGCTCGCGCTGTTCGACAGGGCCCGGCGCATCATCGCCTCCTGAAACCCGCCCCGGACGGGCGCCCGGCTGATTTCCACGCGGCCTCCTGGGCACCGGGCCGGATGCCGCGCCGCGTCGTTCGTCTTCGCGTGCACCTCGCGGAAACGAAGCGCAGATGAATGATCACCGAACGTAACGATTCGGGCGGTGTAGCGATTTCCCCAGTGACCGGGCCTGGCGTCCTTGCTCCCGAGCCCTCCCGGAGGTGGGCAGTGAAGGTTCTCCTCGGCAGGGATCCGGCCGCCTGGCTGGCCCTGGTCGCCATCACCGTGCAGTTCCTCGTCGCCTGGGGCGTGGAGCTGACCGAAGAGCAGCAGGCGGGCATCAACGCCGTGGCCACCATGGCGATGGGCCTGGCCGTCTCCTGGGTCGTCGCCAGGGAGAAGGCGATCCCGGCGGCCGCCGGGCTGCTGGCGGCGGTGCTGCAGCTGGGCGTGTCCTTCGGCTGGGACATCACCCAGGAGCAGATCGCCGCGGCGGGCGCCCTGCTGACCGCGGTGCTCGCCCTGTACCTGCGCACCCAGGTGACCGCGCCGATCGCACCGGACGGCAGCAAGGTGACGGCGGAGGATCCGCCGGCGAGCACCGGCCGGGCGCAGGCCGCCGAGGCCGCCTCCTCCAGGGCCGAGGCGTCCGCGGAGGGCACGAGCTCTCCGGCCGCCAAAGCGATCGCCGCCTCCGAGGAGCCTTCGGAGGCGGCGCGATAGCGGGCCGGGGGTTCAGCTCAGGCCGATGATCACTCCCTGCCGGGAGCCGTCCGGGTCACCGGGAGAGCGCATAAGGCGGGTTGGGGGCCGCGGAGCGGGCGGCGGTGAGGGATTGGACGATCTCGCCGACCCGGATCGCGGTGACCGACAGCAGTGTCGAGGCGATGCCGTGGGTGTGCTCGGTGGCGCCCTGGACGTAGATGCCGCAGCGCAGCGCATCGGTGGTGGCGATCCGGTAGTCGCGTTCCACCCGCAGCGTGCCGTCGGGCCGGCGCAGGCAGTGCTCCCCCACTTCGCCCAGCAGTGCGGACGGGTCTCCGACGCGGTAGCCGGTGGCGTAGATCAGCGCGTCGGCCTCCAGCTCGGTGCGCTCGCCGGTCGGCAGGAACTCCACGCAGGCGCGGACGGCGGAGCCGGTGGCCTCCACATCGGCGATGCGCGAGACGTTGAACAGGCGCAGCCGCCGCCGGCCGGTGACCTTCTCCTGGTAGAGGCGCCGGTACAGCTCGTCGATGAGGTCCATGTCCACCGCCGAGTAGTTGGTGGAGTGGTGGTAGTCCAGCAGCATCCGCTTGACGTCCTCGGGGGCGGCGTAGAAGTGGTCCACCGCCTCCGGGTCGAAGATGCGGTTGGCGAAGGAGCTGTCGTCGGCGGGGGTGTAGCCGTACCTGGCGAAGACCGCGCAGATCTCGGCGGCCGGGAAGGTGCGGTGCAGGTACTCGGTGACCTCGGCGGCGCTCTGGCCGGCTCCGACCACCAGCAGCCGTTTGGGGTCGTGCAGGGCGGGGGTGCGGTGCAGCAGCTCGTGGCTGTGCCATACGCGCTCGCCGGCCGGGGCCTCCGGCGGCAGCACCGGCTCCAGCCCGATGGCGATCACCAGGTTGCGGGTGCGGTGGGTGACCAGTTCGTCGGCCGAGCCGCCGCGGCGGACCACCACATCCAGGGCCGTGGCGGGCCCCTGTTCGGGCACCGGGCGGACCGTCACCACCTCGGCGCCGTATTCGACCTGGCCGTCGAAGTGCCCGGCGGCCCATTCGAGGTAGTCGTGGAATTCCGCGCGGGAGGGGAAGAGCGTCTTGTGGTTGATGAAGTCGGCCAGCCGGCCGCGCTCCCGCAGGTAGTTCAGGAAGCTGAACTCGCTGGTCGGGTTGCGCATCGTCACCAGGTCCTTCAGAAAGGACACCTGCATGGTGGCGCCGTCGATGAGCATTCCCCGGTGCCAGCCGAAGGCCGGCTGCCGTTCGAAGAACACCGCTTCGATCCGGTCCCCTTCGGCCGCCGTCGCGTTGTGCTCACGCAGCGCGATGGCCAGCGCCAGGTTGGAGGGGCCGAAACCGATGCCCACCACATCGTGCACGTGATCGGCCGAGTCGCAGGTCGGGGGGAGGGGCATGGGTGTCCTTTCCGCGCGAGTCGTCCGGGGAGATCCCCACCAAGGCGACGACAGTTAGGTTAGCCTCGCCTAACGAAGGTGAGCCTAACCTTTCCGCGCTTCGCGTCACAAGACACCGTGTTCAAGATCATCCGAGCGGGGCGGAGACGGCGCGAGGCGGGCGGCCATCGTGGCCGCCCGCCTCGCGGGGGTCCTCCGGTCAGGAACCGAACGGCTTGGGGGCGCCCTTCTCCCCCGGCCCCGGTCCCCACTCCAGGACCTCGTACTTGACGCCCTTGAGGTGACCCGTGCCACCGCCGGCGTGGTAGTCGTCCTTGGGCTTGCCGCCGTCCAGCAGGTAGCGGAACGAGTGGGTGTCCAGGTCGAGCATGATGCCCCGGTGCGAGGGCTCACCGGGCCCGCGGTCGCCGATGAAGCCGGTGACGCTGCGGCCGCCGTAGGTGACGCGGACCTTGGTCAGCATCGGCCAGCTCGGGCTGGCGAACATGCCCTTCTGCATGGGTTTGCCGCTGGCGGGGGCGCCGGTGTCGCCCCTGATGCCAGAGCCGTCGTCCCAGAAGTAGGAGGCGGTGGTGGTGCCGGTCAGCAGCACCTCACCCGAATCGCCCGGGGCGGCCCGCCGGGCGTCCGCCGAGTCCTGCCGGGCGCTCGCCGTGCTCTGACCGCCGGCGGCGGAGGCGGCGTTCACCTTGGCGATCGTCCCGGCGGTGACCCCGGTGACCAGGACGGCTCCGGCGACACCGGTCAGGGCGATGTGCTTGGCGGACGTGCGCAATGGATTTCCTTTCGCGTGGACGGCTGGGCGAACTCGCCGCAAAAAGCCCGCATGGGCATGCGATCGCCGGCCTCACGGCCCGAGGAGAAGTCGGGAAGATCACCGCACGGGTCTCAGGGACCGGGGCGCCGCGGCTCAGCGGCGGTGCCGGCGGTGCGGGCCGCCACCTGGCGGGCGGCAGGCCCTGATTTATGCGGCTTTGTCGTCATGCGGCCGGACTTGACGGCCTGTTGACCGCCGCCGTACCGCGACTGGGGGAGCCGTTACCAAGAACAGACCGAACGCGGGGGTTTATTCAGCCGTCCAGGTAGATCTTTTGGGACGGTCCGCAAGGAGGGATTCGGCCCCCGGGCCGGGAAGGCTCTGGCAGCATGGCCGCCATGACCGACCGCAGCGGCCTGAACACAGCCGATCCCTACGACGAGGAGTTGCTTCCGCCGCCGGAGTGGGCTCCGGGCACGACGATGAGCCCGGGGACCCGCGCACTGTGGGCCTTCGTGGCACTGGCGGCCGCAATGGCGGCGGGCCGGATCTGGGTGGCGCCGCGAATCGAGGCGGCGGCCCTGGAGACCTGGACCACCGTCTTCGTGGCGATCTGCGTGCAGGCCCTGCCCTTTTTGGTCTTCGGGGTGATGCTGTCGGCGGCCATCACCGCGTTCGTGCCGCCGGCGGTGTGGCGGCGGTTGCTGCCCCGCCGCTCCGGCGCCGCGGTGCCGGTGGCCGGGGTGATGGGAGCGGTGCTGCCGGGCTGCGAGTGCGCTTCGGTGCCGGTGGCCGGAGGGCTGATGGCGCGCGGGGTCGCGCCCGCCGCCGCGCTGACCTTCCTGCTGGCCGCCCCCGCCATCAACCCCGTGGTGCTGGTGGCCACCGCGGTGGCCTTCCCGGACTCGCCGCAGATGGTGCTCGGCCGGTTCGCCGCCTCGCTGATCGTGGCCGTGCTGGCCGGCTGGGCGTGGCTGCTGCTGGGGCGGGGCGAGTGGCTGCGCGTGCCGTCCCGCCCGCTCGCCGCCGCCGGGGCCGCGGCGCGCTGGGAGTCCTTCCGGCAGGCGATGCGGCACGACCTCATGCACGCCGGGGGCTTTTTGGTGGTCGGCGGCATGGCGGCGGCCACCATCAACGTGGTGGTGCCCGCCTCCTGGGTGGACGGCCTGGCCGGGGTGCCGGTGGTGTCGGTGCTGACGCTGGCGCTGCTGGCGGTGCTGATGTCGATCTGCTCGGAGGCCGACGCCTTCGTGGCCGCCAGCCTGACGCAGTTCTCCCCCACCGCCAAGCTGGCCTTCCTGGTGGTGGGGCCGATGGTGGACCTGAAGCTGATCGCGTTGCAGGCCGGGTTCTTCGGGCGCCGCTTCGCGCTGCGCTTCGTCCCGCTGACGTTCACGCTCGCGGTGACGGTCAGCCTGGTCGTGGGAGGGGTGCTGCAGTGAGCAGGCCGGCGCAGAACCTGCTGCTGATCACGCTCGGCGCGGCGGTGCTGTGGATCACGCTGGCGACCGACGAGTACCTCAACTATGTCAAACCCGGCTTCCGGCCGCTGCTGGTCGCCGCGGCGGTGGCGATGGCCGCGCTCGGCGCCGCCGGGCTGCGTCGCGACTGGCACGACTCCCCCGGCGCCTCCCCCGACGGCGCCCACGGCCATGGCCACGGGCACGATCACGGGCACGGACCGCGGGTGGCGTGGCTGCTGTGCCTGCCCGCGCTGGCGATCTTCGTGATCGCGCCGCCCGCGCTGGGGTCCTTCACCGCCGCCCGCGGCACCGACCGTCCGGCCGCGCCGCCCTCCCCGCCCGCCGAGGGCTACCGGCGGCTCGTCCCCACCGGCGAGCCGATCGACATGACGCTGGGCGAGTTCATCGGCCGTTCGTTCGAGACGCAGACCGGGATGCCCAACGGACTGACGGACGTGCAGGTGCGGCTGACCGGCTTCGTGCGCTCCCGCAAAGAGGGCGACGGCTGGTACCTGACCCGGCTGAAGATGACCTGCTGCGCCGGTGACGCCGTCCCGTTCCAGGTGATCGTGCACGGGCTGGACAAGCCCGCCGACGGCACCTGGGTCCAGGTGGTCGGCGTCTACCGGCCGCCGAAGACCCGCAGGCCGGCCACGGGCATGCACGACCTGTACGGGCAGAGCCTGCGCAGGATCAAAAAGCCGAAGAACGCTTATGAGTGAGCCTTTTCACCACGTGGTCAGGGGGCCGAGACGGCTCTGAGGTCGCGACGGCGCAGGTCATGACACCGTCCCCAATATGCGGCCGGTGGGAGCGCCGTGGCGGAAAGGCTCACTGGGGCGAAGCCGCGGAACTTTCCGGGGAGCGGCCGGCGCGATGGCGGGCCGCTCCCTCGGGCAAGGGCTCGATGCCCGCAGGACGAGCGCCGGCGGTGCGGGCGCTCATCTGCGGGGGCGACGCGTGAGCGGGGAACACGCCGTCCCTGCGAACGCGCCGGGCCGCGATCAAAGCTGGGGGTAGCCGACCGGCTCGCGTGCGGGGAACACGTGCGAGCCGTCGTCACGGCGCTGCGCGGGAGGCGGCACCGGGGGCGGCGCCGCGGGAGCCGTCGCGGGCGGCGCCATGGGGGAGGCCACGGAGGACATCGCGCGCTGCTCGCCGAGCATGCCCGTCAGGGCACGGGCGGCCTCGGCGTCCATGCGCACGATCACGCTGGGACATCCTGTGGAGTCGACGAAGGGGGATACGCCGGGAGCGCTGGTCACCCCTCTCCGCTCAAGCGCCTGCCGCATCTCTTCGCGGAGCTCATGCGCCAACCACAGGGCTTCACGATCGCTGTCGGTCAGGTGTGCGTTCATCGCGATCTCCGGGGGGTCACGCCGGGGGGCCTGCGGGCTATCCTGCTCCGTTCATTGTGCAGGTGCAAGGTCTGATGCACGTGCATTTCATCAAAAGATCACACGTAACCCGCCGGGGCCCGGCTCGTTGCCCATCTCATATGGGAGGTGTCGTGGCAGCATGGACATCAGACCCCGCCTGCCGGCAACGGGGCCCGCTGCGCCCCGCCCGGCCGGCATGACCCCCTGGGAGCGCTCATGAGCCCAGCTCACGCCGCAGACGAGCCGCCGGCCAACGTGATCGCCTATCCTCGGAACGGTCCAACCGCGCTGCGCATCGCGCTCGGCGCCCAGCTGCGCAGGCTGCGCGAGGAACGCGGGCTGTCCACCGAGGAGGCCGGGTACGCCATCCGCGGCTCCCACTCCAAGATCAGCCGGATGGAGAACGGCCGGGTCGGCTTCAAGGAACGGGACGTGGCCGACCTGCTGACCCTGTACGGGGTGACGGACGGCGAGCTGCGCGAAAACCTGCTGGCGATGGCCCGCCAGTCCAACACCCCCGGCTGGTGGCACCAGTACGGCGACGTGCTGCCGGACTGGTTCCTGGTCTACATCGGCCTGGAGCAGGCGGCCACGCTGATCCGCACCTATGAGGTGCAGTTCGTGCCGGGGCTGCTGCAGACCGAGGACTACGCCCGGGCCGTGGTCCGGCTGGGCCACCCCCACGCCCCGGAAGAGGAGATCGAGCGCCGGGTGCGGCTGCGGATGACCCGGCAGGGCCGGCTGCACGGCCCGGATCCGCTCCGGCTGTGGGCGGTGGTGGACGAGGCGGCGCTGCGCCGCCCCCTCGGCGGCCCGGAGGTGATGCGCGACCAGCTGCGCCACCTGATCCGGATGACCGAGCTGGACCACATCACGCTGCAGATCGTGCCGTTCTCGGCCGGCGGGCACGCCGCGGCCGGCGGCCCGTTCTCCATCCTGCGCTTCGGCGAGCAGACCCTGTCGGATGTGATCTACCTGGAGCAGCTCACCAGCTCGCTGTACCTGGACAAGCCCGCCGACGTGGACCGCTACCGCCAGGTCATGGACCGGCTGTCGGTGGACGCCTGCCCCGCCTTCCAGACCCGCGCGCTGCTGGAGGAGATGATCGACCGATTGTGACCGCGCCCCTTCGGACCGTCCATGTCACCGGGCGGCGCCGTGGATGAGACCGGGGCCGCGGAACCACTGCTCTGAGAGAAGTTGAAAACCGGAGCAAATAGGCGCAAGCTGTCCCCTGTGCGAAGGCGGGGGTGCACGGTCCCTTCCACACCGTTGTCCGCAACCGTCGACAGGACGCACCGATGTTCCAGATTTGGGAGAGCGGAGAGCCCGCCAGGTTCGTCACCGACGCCGAGACCCTCCAAGGGGCGCTCGACAAGGTCGACACCATGTGCCGGCTCCGCCATGACCAGGCCGCCGCAGCGTTGGAGCAGCCCGAAAACGGCTACCGATTCGAGATCCGCGGTGAGAACGGCACCGCGCTGGCGACACTGACTTACTGGCCCGACCCCTCACGCCCTTATGAGAGCGTGATCGTCCGGGAAATGGGCGGGCAACAGGAGGAGAAAGGCTGAGCGCACCGAACCGACCGCAGACGGGCGGCGTGTTCCTAAAGCCGGGGGAACACGCCGCCCGTTTCGCAGGCGCTCATGCCGGGGCGCCTCAGGCGGCCCAGGAGGCCTTGTGGGCGAGGCGGTGCTGCATCAGCTCGATGGCCTCCGGCAGGCTTCGCGCGGCGGCCTGGGCGCGCAGCCGGCGGCCGTCGAGCTCGACGATCGCCTGGGCCAGCGCGGGCCGCGGCGGCGCCGGCTCGCCCAGCACCGTCAGCGTCACCCGCGCCGAGGCGGTCCGGCCCGGCACCCCGGCCAGCACCGAGCGCACCGCGCGCTCGGCGCGCGCCACGTCGTCCTCGGCGACCCGGCCCGAGGTCACCGTCTGCACCAGCGGTTCACGGTCCTTTCCGTCGTGCATTTCCTGATCCCCCAAAAACATGAATCCACAGCGGGCGTCCGGCCCCGCCCGCCTGCTCACATCTATGGGACAAGAATCAGCGGCACGACGTTCGCAAAAATCGGAGAGAGTTCCGTCACGTCCTGCGTTCGCCCAGCTCAGGCACCCGTGCTGTAAATCACTTTTTCCGGCGTCAGCCGAACTGTGACGCGCTTCTCACCCGGCTGCCGGAAAGGGTAGCGATCGGCGCCCAGATATTTCTTGGCCAGGCGGTCGATGACGGCGTCGGCGCCCTCGGTCTCCAGGCGGGCCGTCCCGGACACGCTGAGGTAGTGGTAGTCGTTGTCGGGGTCCTTGACGCTCACCGCCATCCGCGGGTCGGCCTTGAGGTGCTTTTCCTTGGCCCGGCCGACCGCGGTGTTGATGATGACGTCGTCGCCGTCCACATCCACCCAGACCACGGTGTTGTGCAGGGAGCCGTCCGGGCGCACCGTGGTGGCCCAGCCGTGCAGGGGACGGCGGAGCAGCGCCTTGGCGTCCTCGCTGAGCTTGTCCATCGCGACTCCTCACTGTCGTCACTGCGGCCCGCCTCCTGAAGGCGGAGACGGCGCGCCGCCGAAGGTTCCGCCTGAGCTGTTCCCGCTCCGCGGTCGAAGATCGCCCCGCGGCAGCCCTTTTCCGTCCCAGATCGCAGCGCCTGCGCAGACGGCGAACCAGGAAAAAGGTTCATCGCGGTCTGCATCGGGCGGGATGCCGCCGATGCCCTGGGCGCGCCGGGGTTTTACGCGGCCGAGCGGCGCGTGTAGCGTCGGCTGAACACCAGTTCGAGCAAGTGCGAAGTTTTCGTCAGCGCGACGCCAGCGAGGTGCCCACGTGCGCGACCGCGAGCCTGACGCCGAGCCGCCGCCACGGCTGCTGCGCCGCTGGGAGCTGGGCGAGGCCCGGCGGTTCGTCCCGCTGCCGGTGGACGGCCCGCACCGGGCATGGCGGGTGGAGACCGGCACCGGCAGGACCGTCCTGCTCAAGCGGTACGGGCAGATCGACCGCAAACGGGTGCTGTTTCAGCACTCGGTGACCACGGCGCTGGATGCGGCCGGGCTGCCGGTGCCCGCCCCCCTGCCCGCCCGCGCCGGCCGCACCCTGGTGCAGGCCGAGGGCCGGGCCTATGCCGTCTACCCCTGGATCGAGGGGGCGCGGCGCGACGGCCTGGAGCTGTCGCTGGGCCAGTGCCGCCAGCTCGGAGGGCTGCTGGGGCGGCTGCACGCCGAACTGGACCGCCTGGCCCCTCCGGTGCAGCAGAGCCTGCTGGTGCCCACTCCCCGCGCCGCCGACGCCATCGCCGCCGCGGACCGGCTGCTGGCGGCGCTGCCGCAGGACGGCGACGACTTCGCCGCGCTGGCCGGCCGGCGGCTGCGCGAGCGGCGGGAGCTGCTGCGGGAGCTGGCCGACCACCAGCCGCCGGAGGCGGAGGCGTTCACGGTCGGCTACATCCACGGCGGCTTTCACGCCCGCAACCTGCTGTACGGCCGGACCCGCCAGGTGAGCGCGGTCGTCGGATGGGGCGGGCTGCGCGTGGCGCCGTTCGCCGAGGACCTGGTGCGCGCGGCGGTGGCGCTGTTCGCCGGGTACGGCGAGGAGCGCGGGCTGGACCTGGACCGGGTGGAGGCGTTCGTGGACGGCCACCGTGCGGCCTTCCCGCTGGACGCCGGGCAGATCTGCTCGGCGGTGCACCGGCTGTGGTGGGAGCAGCTGTGCGATCTGGGCCCGCTGCGCCGCCACTACCTGGAACGCCGCCGGGACCGCCAGGGCCCGCCGCCGGCGGACGCGGCGCTGGTGACCTGGTGGACGGCGCACCTGGACCGGACGCTGGAGGTCTTCGCCGCCCCCTACAGCGGCGCCGCGCGGCCGGAGCAGGCCGGCCACCTGGATGGACCTTGAGGTCGCCGCACGGACGCAGGAGGACATTCGATGCCGATCGCCGCACCGCCACAGGCGCCCCCGAGGCGGGCCCCGGGCGCCGTCGCCTTCTTTTCGGTGAGGTCGCCATGGACGTGCTGAGCAGCCGGATCCTGCTGCGTCCGGCCGATCCGGCGCGCAGCCACCGCTTCTACCGGGACGTGCTCGGCCTGGCCGTCTACCGGGAGTTCGGGCCGCCGGAGGAACCCGGGGTGGTCTACTTCCTCGGGCAGGGCCTGCTGGAGGTCTCCGGACGCTCCGCCGAAGGGCCGGGCGCGGCGCTGATGCTGTGGCTGCAGGTGCGCGATGTGCACGCCGAGCACCGGCGGCTGCGCGAGGCGGGGGTCACCGTGCTGCGCGAGCCGCGGCAGGAGCCGTGGGGGCTGATCGAGATGTGGATCGCCGACCCCGATGGGGTGCGGATCGCGCTGGTGGAGGTGCCCGCCGACCATCCGCTGCGCCGCGACCCGCGTCCGCTGCCCTCCTGAAGGCCGGATCCGGGCAGCGGACGCGTCACGAAGGCCGGTCAGGGCCGGGCGAAGAGCGGGTCCTCCCGGTCCGCCTCCCCGTTGGGGCCGCGGCCGTTTCCCTCCTGGCCGTTGGCGGCGGGAGGGGCGTAGGGGGACGGCAGCGGGGCGAAGGTGCCGGAGGAGGCGTTGTAACCGGCGGCGGGGGCCTCATACACCCCTCCGCCGATCGGCCTGTTCTCGCCCCCCTGAGCGCCGGGGGCGGGCGAAGGCGTGCTCTGGGCGCCGGAGGAGGGTGGCACCGGAGCGCCCGGCCCGCCGGAGGCCGGCGGTGCGGCCGGCGCGGAGGGGGCGCCGCCGGGCACGGGGGGCGCGGCCGGGGTCACCGACGACAGCACCCCCTGCGCGACGTTCTGCACGCCGGAGGAGACGTTCTGGGTGAGCTGGTCGATCTGGCGGCGGGCCCGGTCGGCCTCGGCGCGGGCGGCGTCCCGCTCGGCGGCCAGCGCCGTCAGCGCCGCCTGCAGCTCGGTGACCGTCTGGGCCAGCTGCTGGGTCTGCCCGGCCTGCTCGGCCAGGCGGGCGCTGAGCTGGTCGCGTTCGGCCTGGGCCTGCTGGGCCTGGACCAGCGCGGCGTCGCGCTCCTTGAGCGCCTCCTCGCAGCGGGCCTTGGCCCGGGCGGCCTCGGCCTCGGCTTCGGCCTGGGCCCGGCGGGCGGCGTTGCGCTCCTCCTCGGCCTTGGTGGCCGCCTGGACGGCCTGGGCCCGCTGCGCCTCGGCCTCCCGCATGACCGCCCGCAGGTCATCTGCGCTCTTGCGGGCGGCGGCGGCCTCGGCGCGCTGCGCCTCCACCGCGGCCTCGGCCTCGGCCAGCTTGGCGTGCAGGGAGACCAGCTCGGCGCGGCTGGACTCCAGCGCCGACAGCAGCTCGCCCTCGCGGGCGGTGACGCGGTCGCGCTCGGACTCGGCGGCCTGCTTGGCGGCCACCGCCTGCTGGGCGATCTGCTGGGCCTCCTCCCAGGCCTGCTGGGCGGCGTCCCGCTTGGCGGTGGCGATCCTGGCCTCCTCGCGGGCGCGCCGGGCCTCCTCCTCGGCCGCCTCGGCCCGGGCCCGGGCGGCGGCGGCCTCGTGGCGGGCCTCCTCGGCCTGCCGCTGGGAGGCGTCGCGTTCGGTCTGCGCGATGGCCAGGTCCCGGGCGGCCTCGGCCCGCACCTCGGCGATGCGCCGCTCCACCCCTGCCACGCTCAGCTCGGCCGTCAGCGACTCGGCGAGCCCGTCGGCCATCTTCTCCAGACGCTCGACCAGTTCCCAGGTCCAGGCGACCTGGCCGGTCAGGCCGGGAGCGTCCCGGTTGCGCTCGCGACGGCTGCGCGCCTCGCGCTCGCACGCCCCGTCGTTGTCCTGGCAGTACCGGATGATGCGGACACCCCCGACCGGCTGCGGCACCGGCCGTCCGCAGTTGGCGCAGGGCCAGACGGTGACGGGGTCACCCACCCGCGCCACGGCGGTGTCGGCGTCCCCCTGGCCGCCCGTGTGCGCGGAGCGCGCGACCAGCTCCGCGCTGTTGACACCGGGCTCATCGCTGTTCGACATGACATGAAACGATACGCACTTGGTACATGGGGCTGTAGGGACTTGGGGATGGTTGTGGCGACTTCCATTCGCCGTGCCCTGTGACGGGCGGCCTGGGCCACGGGCCGCAGTCGTTCCTATACTCCCGGCGTGCGGCAGGGAGGATCCGGACGGGCCGTGGCGGAGGCGCTGGCGGACGTCGCGCGCCTGGGCCCCTTCTTCGCCGTCTCCACCGATCCGGCAGAAGGCGCCGACCCGCGGTGGCGGCCGGTGCCGGAGGGGGTGCCGGCCCTCATCGAGGCGACCGCCGCGCGCCTGGGCGTTCCGGTGGACCGGGTGGCCGCCTCCACCGCCCAGCTCGCGCTGGCGGCCCGGCTGTGGTCGCCGGTGCTGGGCTGCGCCCTGCTGCACGGGCTGGTGCCGGACCTGGCGGCGCTGCGGCAGCGTCTGGACGCCTCCGGCACCGTCCGGCTGTGGCTCGATGCGGCGAGATCGGCGGACCTCCTGCGGGCCGGGACGCCGGATGCGAAGAACGCCGGACGGGACGACGGAGCGGAGGAGGCGGACGTGAGGGCTCCCGCCGGCCTTCACGAACGGGACGAGGCGGCGGGCCCTGTGGCGCAGATGGCCGCCGCCGTCCGCCGTTCGGTCATCGAAGGGCAGCTGACGGCGGTCCATGAGGCGGTGCGCGCCCGCGTGCCGGTGGCCGCCGGGCTGCTGTGGGGCAACGCCGCCTCGGCGATGATCGGGGCGCTGCGCGTGCTGGCCGCGGCCCACCCCGGCCTCGCCGGCCGCAGCCGGCGCCTGGCCCGGCGGCTGCTGGAAGAAGAGGAGCTGCGCGGCTCGGGCGTGCCGGCGGGGCCGGGGCTGACGTTCCGGCGCCGCAGCTGCTGCCTTTACTACCGTCTCGGCGGCGGGGGCCTGTGCGGCGACTGCTGTTTCACCGTCGCTCCCGGGTCCTGAGGTTCTCCGGTCACAGCGGGATCTGGGCGATGGCCTTGAGGATGCGTTTTTCGGAGACCGGATGGCGGGTGCCCAGCTGCTGGGCGAACAGGCTGACCCGGAACTCCTCCAGCATCCACCGGATGTGCCGGACGGGCTCCTCCTGGCGGCGGGCCGCGGGCAGGCGGCGCAGCAGCTGCTCGTACTCCTGCCGCATCCGCTCCACCTGCTGCATCAGCAACCGGTCCCGGCCGGGGTTGTCGGGCAGCTTGTCCAGCCGCACCAGCATCGCCCGCAGGTAGCGCAGCAGGTCGGGCAGGCGCTGCCAGCCGGTGGCGGTGACGAACCCGGGGGCGATCAGCTCCTTGAGCTGAGTGCGCAGGTCGGTCAGCGACGGCACCAGCGCAAGGCTGGTGGTGCCGCGCAGCCGCCGGTCGACCTCGTGCGCGGCGCTCAGGATCTGCCCGACCTGGCCGACGATGGCGGCGGCGGTGTCGGCCAGCTCGGCGCGCACATGGTCGTGCAGCCTGGTGAAGCCCGCCGCGTCCCAGGCGGGCCCGCCGGCCTCGGCCATGAGCTTGTCGGCGGCGGCGGTGACGCAGTCGTCCAGCAGCGCCTGCACCGAGCCGTGCGGGCTCCGGCTCAAGGCCAGCTTGGCCTGGTTGCTCAGCCCACCGGTCAGGAACTTCATCGGGGACGGCGAGTTCAGCAACAGCAGCCGGCGGGTGCCGCCCCACATGGCCTGCCGCTGCTCGGCCGGGGTCTCATACAGGCGCACGGCGACGCTGTCGCCTTCGTCGGTCAGCGCCGGGTAGGCCTTGACCGCGTATCCGGCGTGGCGGCGTTCGAAGACCTGGGGGAGGGCGTCCATGTCCCAGCTCTTCAGCCCGCTGCGCTCGATGCCGTCCTTTTTGGCGGCGCTTGAGAGGGTGCCGCGGACCTTGCCGCGCAGCCGCCGTTTCAGCGCCTCCAGGTCCTTGCCCTCGGCGACGGTGCGGTCGCGGCCGTCGACCACCCGGAAGGTCATCTTCAGATGGTCGGGGACGCGCGCATAGTCCCAGCTTTCGCGGGGCACGGTGACGCCGGTCATGGCGCGCAGCTCGCGTTCCAGCGCCGCCAGCAGCGGCTCGGTGCGGGGCGAGAGCCGGGCCAGCACCTTGCGGGCCACGTCGGGGGCGGGCACGAAGTTGACCCGCAGCTGCTTGGGCAGCGAGCGGATCAGCTCGGTGACCAGTTCGGCGCGCAGCCCCGGCACCTGCCAGTCGAACCCGTCCGCTTTGACCTGGTTGAGGACCTCCAGGGGGATGTGCACGGTGACGCCGTCGTTGCCGTCGGCGTCTGCGCCGGGTTCGAACAGGTAGGTCAGTTTCAGCCGCAGCGGGCCCTGCTGCCAGTGGTCGGGGTAGTCGGCCTCGCTGACCTCGCCGGCACCGGCGTTGATCAGCATCTGCTTGTCGAAGTTCAGCAGGTCCGGATTCTTGCGGCGGGCCTTCTTCCACCAGGCGTCGAAGTGCCGGACGGAGACGACCTCGGCGGGGATGCGCTGGTCGTAGAAGTCGAACAAGGTCTCCTCATCGACCAGGATGTCGCGGCGGCGGGCCCGGTGCTCCAGCTCCTCGACTTCTTCCAGCAGCGCCCGGTTCTCGTGGAAGAAGGCGTGGTGGGTGTCCCATTCGCCGCCCACCAGGGCGTGCCGGATGAACAGCTCCCGCGACAGTTCCGGGTCGATGCGGGTGTAGTTGACCCGGCGCTGGGTGACGATGGGCACCCCGTAGAGGGTGACCCGTTCGTACGCCATCGCCGCGCCCTGCCGTTTGGACCAGTGCGGTTCGCTGTAGGTGCGTTTGACCAGGTGGGCGGCGAGCGGTTCGATCCACTCCGGTTCGATCCTGGCGTTGACGCGGGCCCACAGCCGCGAGGTCTCCACCAGCTCGGCCGACATGACCCACCGCGGCGGTTTCTTGAACAGCCCCGAGCCGGGGAAGATGGCGAAGCGGGCGCCGCGGGCGCCCAGGTAGTCGCGCCGTTCGGGGTCCAGCAGCCCGATGTGCGACAGCAGCCCGGCCAGCAGCGCCTGGTGGATGCGCTCGGGCGGGGCGTCGGCGGTGTTGACGGTCACGCCCAGGCTCTTGGCGACCTGTTTGAGCTGGCCGTGCAGGTCCTGCCATTCGCGGATCCGCAGGTAGTGCAGGAATTCGTTCTTGCACATGCGGCGGAACTGGCTGCCGGACAGCTCCCGCTGCCGCTCCTGCAGGTAGTTCCACAGGTTCAGGTAGGCCAGGAAGTCCGAGGACGGGTCGGCGAAGCGGCGGTGCTTTTCGTCGGCGGCCTGCTGCTTGTCGGCGGGGCGTTCCCGCGGGTCCTGGATGGACAGGGCGGAGGCGATGATGAGGACCTCGCGGACGCAGCCGAGCCGGTCGGCCTCCAGCACCATGCGGCCCAGGCGGGGGTCCACCGGGAGCTGGGCCAGTTTGCGGCCCAGCGGGGTGAGCCGTTTGCGCGGGTCCTTGGCGGCCGGGTCGAGGGCCCCCAGTTCGATCAGCAGGTCGATGCCGGCCTTGATGTTGCGCCGGTCCGGCGGGTCGACGAACGGGAAGGCGGCGATGTCGCCCAGGCCCAGGTTGGTCATCTGCAAGATGACCGAGGCCAAATTGGTGCGCAGGATCTCCGGGTCGGTGAACTCCGGGCGGCTTTCGAAGTCCTCTTGCGAATACAGGCGGATGCAGATGCCTTCGGAGACCCGGCCGCAGCGGCCCTTGCGCTGGTTGGCCGATGCCTGGGAGATCGCCTCGATCGGCAGGCGCTGGACCTTCAGGCGGTGGCTGTAGCGGGAGATGCGGGCGGTGCCGGGGTCGATGACGTATTTGATGCCCGGGACCGTCAGCGAGGTCTCGGCGACGTTGGTGGCCAGCACGATCCGCCGACCGCGGTGCGGCTGGAAGACGCGCTGCTGCTCGGCCGCCGACAGCCGGGCGTACAGCGGCAGGATCTCGGTGCCGGGCAGGTCCCGTTTGGCCAGCGCCTCGGCGGTGTCGCGGATCTCCCGTTCGCCGGACAGGAACACCAGGATGTCGCCGGGGCCCTCGGCGCACAGCTCGTCCACCGCGTCGCTGATGGCCTGGATCTGGTCGCGGTCGGGGTCGGCCTCGGGGTCGTCGGGGTCGACGATGGGGCGGTAGCGGACCTCCACCGGGTAGGTGCGGCCGGAGACCTCCACGATGGGGGCGCCGCCGAAGTGCGCCGAGAACCGCTCCGGGTCGATGGTCGCCGAGGTGATGATCACCTTCAGGTCGGGGCGGCGGGGCAGGATCTCCTTCAGGTAGCCCAGCAGGAAGTCGATGTTGAGGCTGCGTTCGTGGGCCTCGTCGATGATGATCGTGTCGTAGCGGCGCAGCAGCCGGTCGCCTTGGATCTCCGCCAGCAGGATGCCGTCGGTCATCAGCTTGACCAGCGTGTCGTCGCTGGAGGTGTCGGTGAAGCGCACCTTGTAGCCGACCAGCTCCCCCAGCGTGGTGCCCAGCTCCTCGGCGATGCGGGTGGCGACGGCGCGGGCGGCCAGGCGGCGCGGCTGGGTGTGCCCGATCGTGCCGAGCACCCCGCGGCCCAGCTCCAGGCAGATCTTGGGCAGCTGGGTGGTCTTGCCCGAGCCGGTCTCCCCTGCCACGATCACCACTTGGTGGTCGCGAATGGCCGCGGCGATCTCGTCTTTCTTCTGGGTGACCGGCAGCTCGGCCGGGTAGGTGATCGGCGGCACCGCCGCCCGGCGGCGCGCCACCTTCGCCTCGGCCCGTTCGACGTCGGCGGCGATCTTGGCGGTCACCGCGGCCAGGCGCGTCTCCTCGCGCAGCTTGCACGCCCCGTCGATACGGCGGCGCAGCCGATGCCGGTCCTCGGCCATCAGCTGGGGCAGTCGCTGCCGTAGCTCGGCCAGCGGCGTCGTCACAGGCGTCCCTTCACAGCGATCGTCTTCACCACACATGCCGTCCGCTCATGCCGTCCGCGACGGAAGGCAGGCGGCGCCGCGACCGGAGGGGGCGGTCCCGGCGCAAAGAAGGCCGCTCGTCACGGTCGCCGAAACCGGCGCCGCAACCTGCAAGACCGTAGCCACCATACGGCCCCTGGGCGACCGATTTTTCCGCCAGGGGCTCTGCGGGCCGCGGCTCTTCCGGTGAGGAGTGCCATCGCCACGACCGGGTATGGTCAATTTCTTACCGGCCCTTAAGGATCATCGTTACCCGATCACCGGCCGGCGCATTACATGGGGAGGAAAGAGGAGGTTGCCGTGGGAAGCACAGCGGCGGAGGCAGCGGATCTGCGGGCCAGGCGCGAGGCGGTCGTCCGCGAGCACATGGAGGCCGAGAACGCACTGGACTTCGATCGGGCACTGAGCACCTTCGACCATCCCCGCTATGAGCTGATGGCCACCGGCCAGGTCTTCGACGGGCCCGAGGAGGTCATGGGCTACTACCGGACCACCCGCGAGGCCTTCCCGGACCAGCGCAACGAGAACGTGGTGCTGCGGCACGCCGACGACGCGGTGATCGCCGAGTTCGACCTCAAAGGCACCCATCTGGGCCCTTACCTGGGTTTTCCACCCACTGGCAAGTCGTTCACCTGCCGGATGGCGGCGCTGTTCCTGTTCGAGGGCGACCGCATCGTCTGCGAGCGGGTCTACTTCGACCTGACCACCATCGCCGCACAGCTGGGGCTGCTCGGCGAGGTGGCCAAACTGGCGGAACCGGCCGGCTGATCCCGCGTCGGGGCGGCCACGGCGGGACGGACGTTTCACAAAAGACCCGAGGCGGAGGCCCTGGCGGCGCATGCCGCCGCGCCGCCTTCAGGCCCCGCCGTATCTCCGCGGTGGGCATCGCGGAGATACGGCGGGTGAGAAAGGGCTCAGTAGCGGTCACCGACCGGGGCCGGCAGGGCGTCCAGCTCCGCCAGGTCCGCGGCGGTCAGCTCCAAGTCCGCGGCGGCGGCGTTCTCCCGCAGGTAGCGGGACTTCTTGGTGCCCGGGATCGGGATCACATGCTCGCCGCGGGCCAGCACCCAGGCGATGGCGACCTGCGCCGGGGTGGCGCCGTGCCGCTCGGCGACCCGGCGGACCGCCTCGACGATCCGCATGTTGCGGCGCAGCGCCTCCTCCTGGAAGCGGGGGTTGCGCCGCCGGATGTCGCCCTCCTCGAAGTCGGCCTTGGTGATCGTGCCGGTCAGAAAGCCCCGGCCCAGCGGGGAGAACGCCACGAACACCGCGCCGTGGGCGGCGCACCAGCCCACCACGTCCCCGGCCTCCTGGTCCGACATGCCCTGGCCGCTCATCCCGCCGGCGGTGCCGCCGGGAACGCCGGTCGGGTCGCGCGTCCACAGCGACAGCTCCGACTGGATCGCCGAGACCGGGTGGATGGCGTGCGCCTCCTCGGCCTGGGCCACGGTGACCTCCGACAGCCCGATCCGCCGCACCTTGCCCTCGGCGACCAGCTCGGCCAGCGCGCCCCAGCTGTCGGCCAGCGGCACCTCCGGATCGACCCGGTGCAGGTAGTACAGGTCGATGACGTCGGTGCCGAGCCGCCGCAAGCTGGCCTCGGCCGCCTGCTTGAGGTGGCGGGGCGAGCCGTTGCGGCCGACCCGTCCGGTGTCCGGGTCGCCGACCAGCCCGCCCTTGGTGCACAGCACGACCCGGTCGCGGATGCCGGCCAGCGCCCGGCCGATCAGCGTCTCGTTGTGGCCCAGGCCGTAGACGTCGGAGGTGTCCAGGAACGTCACGCCCAGCTCCACCGCCTCGCGGATCAGCGCCTGCGAGGCCCGGTCGTCGCGTTCGGACGGGCCGTAGGCCCAGCTCATGCTCATGCAGCCCAGACCGACCGCACCCACCCGGGTGCCGGCGAACGTCCGTGTCTTCATCAAGCGACCCTCCTCGGCCTCGCATGTTCCTCCCCGCCGCGGCCTTGAGGCGGCGGGGCCGCTTTCAGGTGCCGGAGGACGCGGCGCGCAGCCGGCCCAGCACCTCCAGCGGGTCGTTGAGCACCTCGCTGAAGGCCAGCTCGGCGGCGCCGATCAAGGTGGTGTCGTCCCCCAGCTCGGCGGTGCGCAGCTTCACCCGCTCCCGGGGGGCGGCCAGCCCATGGGTGGCCAGCCGGCTGCGGACCTGCGCGGCCGACCCCAGGTAGATGTCCCGCAGCGTCCCCCCGAAGACGACCATGGCGGGGTTGAAGATGTTGACCAGGTTGGCCACGCCCAGCCCCAGCCAGTCGCCGGTCCGGCACAGCGCGTCGCGGGCGACGGCGTCGCCGCGGTCGGCGGCGTCCACCACGGCGCGCACCGCATCCCGGCCGATCCGCCCGGCGGCGACCTGCCCGGCCCGCGCCAGCAGGGCGTCCTCGCCGACCTCGGCCTCCAGGCAGCCCCGCGAGCCGCAGCCGCAGCGCCGCCCGCCGGGGTTGACCACCATGTGCCCGACCTCGCCGCCGTAGCCGTCGGCCCCGCCCAGCAGCCGGCCGCCGACGATGATGCCGCCGCCGATTCCCACGTCCCCGTGCAGGTAGATCAGGTCGTTGCAGCCGACCCCGACGCCGCGGCGGTGCTCGGCCAGCGCCCCCAGATTGGCGTCGTTGCCGATCGCCACGCTCACCCCCAGCCCCAGCCGCCGCGACAGGGCGTCCCCCAGCGACACGTCGGTGGCGCCCAGGTTCGGCCCGTAGCGCAGCATCCCGTCGGCGCTGCGGACGATGCCGGAGAACGCCGCCCCCGCGCCCACGCACACCGCGTCCCGGTCGGCCCGGCGCACCAGCTGGCGGGTGAAGGACGCCAGCGCGCCCACCACCTCATCGGGGTCGAACGGGCCGCGCGGGCGGGCGCTTTCGCGCCGCTCCAAGATCACCCCGCCCAGCCCGACCCGGGCGGCCACCAGCCGGTCCACCCCGATGTCGAAGGCCAGCACATACACCCGGGTCGATTCGGGGCGCACCACCAGCGACGGCCGGCCGGCCCGCCGGCGCACCTCGCGCGGCAGCTCCTCGCGCACCACCCCGGCGGCGGTCAGCTCGCCGGTCAACGCCATGATCGTGCTGCGGTTGAGGCCCATGCCCTCGGCCAGCTCGGCACGCGAGGCCGCCCCCCGCAGATGGATGTGGCGCAGCAGCGTGCCCAGGTTGTGCCGGCGGGCCTCTTCCGGGGACGGAGCGGCGCGCATCATCCCCGTCCGGCCTCGCGGAGGCGGCCGGTGCCGTTGCGGCCGGCGACCGCGCCGGAGCCGTCCAAGCCGTCCATGCGCCCGGAGGTGATCAGCTCCACGACCTGGGAGTAGGTCACCTCCGAGGCCTTGACCTGGGCGACGGTGCGGCCCAGGTACAGCGCGCAGATCCGGTCGGCCACCGCGAACACGTCGTTCATGTTGTGCGAGATCAGCACCACGGCCCGGCCCTTGTCGGCCAGGCGCCGCACCACCTCCAGCACCTGCTGGGTCTGCGCGACGCCGAGCGCGGCGGTCGGCTCGTCCAGCACCACCACCTTGGCGTCCCACAGCATGGCGCGGGCGATGGCCACGCTCTGCCGCTGCCCGCCCGACAGGCCGGACACCGGCTGCCGCACCGACTTGATGGTGCGCACCGACAGCCCGGTCAAAGCGCGGATGGCCAGCTCCTCCATGGCGGCCTCATCCAGCACCAGGCCGTTGCGCCACTCCCGGCCCAGGAACATGTTCTGCACGATGTCGAGGTTCTCGCACAGCGCCAGGTCCTGGTGGACGATCTCGATGCCCAGCTCGGCGGCCTCGCGGGGACTGCCGACCCGCACCGGGCGGCCCTCGAACAGGTACTCGCCGCGGTCCATGGGCCAGACCCCGCCCAGGCATTTGACCAGGGTGGACTTGCCCGCCCCGTTGTCGCCGACCAGGGCGGTGACCTCGCCGGCGTACGCCGACAGGGCGACATCGTGCAGCACCTGGACGGGGCCGAAGCTCTTGCCGACCCCCCGCAGGTCCAGTACGGGCGTCACGGACATCTCGCAGAGCTCCCCACCTGGCGCCCCGTCCCCGGCAAGCGGGACGATCACACGCCGCCGCGAGCCTACCAGCCGGGCCGCCGGGGCGGAGGCGGCCCGGCCGGTGCGCCTCAGCGGCCGACGGCGACGCGCCTGCGGCGGGCCAGCGCATCGACGCTGGCGGCCAGCAGCAGCACCCCGCCGGTGATCAGCATGTTGAGGTAGGCCTGCGCGCCCAGCAACCCCAGCCCGTTGGCGATCACCGAGATGACCAGGCCGCCCAGCACCGCGTCGATGGCCCGGCCCTTGCCGCCGAACAGGCTGGTGCCGCCGATCACCGCGGCGCCCACCGCGTACAGCAGCACGTTGCCGGCGCCGGCGTCGGGGGTGACGGAGTTGAGCCGGGAGGCGTCCACCATCCCGGCCACCGCGGCCAGCGTGGAGGCGATCATGAACACCGACATGCGGATGGCGGTGACGTTGATGCCGGCGCGGCGGGCGGCCTCGGCGTTGCCGCCGACGGCGTACACGTGCCGGCCGTAGACGGTGCGGCCCAGCACGAAGGTCGCTGTGATCACCAGCAGGGCCACCAGCGGCACGCCCCACGGCACGCCGTTGAGCACCACCGTCGGGCTGGGGGCGCGGTCCAGGCCCATCAGGAAGGTGATGCCCAGCAGCGCCGCCGTCACCACCGCGATCCGCCCCACCACCAGCCCCAGAGGAGGCGCGATCAGCCCGCGGCTGCGCTGGCGGTGCCGGCGCAGCAGCTGCGAGGCCGCGAACAGGACCGAGCAGCCGACCGCCAGCGTCCAGCCCAGCCAGATCGGCATGTTGTCGTTGGCCAGCGCCACGATCACCTCATCGCGCACCGGGACGGTGCCGCCCTCGCCGATCAGCCGCAGCGTGATGCCCTGCAGGCCCAAAAACAGCGCCAGCGTCACCACGAAGGACGGTATCCGCACCACCGCCACCAACAGCCCGATGACGGCGCCGATCAGCAGCCCGGTGAGCAGCGCGGCGAGCACGGCGGTGTACCAAGGCTGCCCGGCCTCGACCATCAGCTTGGCCATCACCGCCGCGCACACCCCGCTGGTCACCCCGGCCGACAGGTCGATCTCGCCCAGCAGCAGCACGAACACCAACCCCAGCGCCAGGATCGTCACCGACATGGCCTGCACGAACAGGTTGGCGATGTTGCGCTCGGACAAAAACGTCTCCGGCCGCAGCGCGGTGAACAGCACGATCAGCGACACCAGGCCGAAGACCGCCGGCAGCGAGCCCAGTTCCCCGGCGCGCACCTTGGCCCAGTAGTCGCGGACGGCCGAGGCCGTGGTGTGCTCGCGCCGGTCGATGGCGAAGTCGGCGTCGGCGACCTTCACGGCGGTCTCCTTGAGCTCGTGGGAGTGGATTGACATCGCAGCGCCCCCGCTCACAGATGGTTGTCGGTGGTCGCCGGGGACAGGCCGAGGTCCCCCGACCGGCCGGCGGTGATGAGCTCGACCACCTGGGTGGAGGTGACGGCGGACCGCGGGACGTGGGCGGCGACCCGGCCCAGGTACAGGGCGGTGATGCGGTCGGCCACCTGGAAGACGTCGTTCATGTTGTGGGAGATCAGCACCACGCCGTGGCCGGTGTCGGCCAGGCGCCGCACCAGCTCCAGCACCTGGCGGGTCTGCGCGACGCCGAGCGCGGCGGTGGGCTCGTCCAAGATCACCACTTTGGACTGCCACAGCACGGCCTTGGCGATGGCGACGGTCTGCCGCTGCCCGCCCGACAGGCTGGCCACCAGCTGCCGCACCGACTTGACGGTGCGCACCGACAGCTTGGCGAGGGTCTGGCGGGCCGACTCCTCCATCGATGCCTCGTCCAGCACCAGCCCGCGGGTGCGCTCGCGGCCCAGGAACATGTTCTGGACGATGTCGAGGTTGTCGGCCAGCGCCAGGTCCTGGTAGACGACCTCGATGCCCAGCGCCGCCGCGTCGCGGGGGCTGTTGATCGTCACCGGGCGTCCCTCGAAGAAGAACTCGCCGGAGTCGACCGGGTGGATGCCCGCGATGCACTTGATGAGGGTGGACTTGCCGGCGCCGTTGTCGCCGACCAGCGCGGTCACCTCTCCCGGGTAGACGGCGAAGTCCACATCGTGCAGGACCTTCACCGCCCCGAAGCTTTTGTTGACCCCGGTCAGCTGCAGCACCGGGGTTGCCTTGTCAGCCACTGTGCTCCTTCCGGACGGGCGGGGACGCCCGGGGCGCGGGCGTCCCCGCCGGTCACCGGATCTTCGTCGGCCTCGCGCCCGGCCCGGGGTCGCCGGGCCGGGCGCGAGGCGCTCTTCACCGGATCTGCCGCGGCACCCGGCCTGCGGATCCGCGCGTGCCCGGGGTGCGCCGCGGGCACCCGTCCGGGCCGGGAGGGGACGGGTGCCGAAGCGGGCTCACTGGATACCGGCCTCGGCGCACTTGTCGGCGTACTCGCCCGCGCAGAGCTCGTCCTTCTTGACGAAGCCGTCGTCGACGACCTGCTTGACGTTCTCCTTGAAGATCGCCACCGGGGTGAGCAGCACCGACGGCACGTCCCGGTTGCCCTCGGGGTCCTTGGTGACGCCGTTGGTCTCGGCCTGCTCACCCTTCAGCAGCGAGATCGCCAGCTTGGCGGCGGCCTCGGCCTGCTGCTTGATCGGCTTGTAGACGGTCATGCACTGGGTGCCGTCCAGGATGTTCTGCAGGCCCTGCAAGGTGGCGTCCTGGCCGGTCACCGCGACCTTCCCGGCCACCTTGTTCTTCTTCAGGATGGACACCGCGGCGTTGCCGAGCCCGTCGTTGGCGGCCAGCACCCCGTCGATCTCGCCTTTGTGCTCGGTCCACATCTGCTCGAAGATGGTGGCGGCGCGCTGGTTGTCCCAGCCGGGCACGGCCTGCTCGGCGACCTTCGTGTAGCTGGAGACCTTGTCGAGCACCGAGTGGGCGCCCTGGGCGAACAAGGTGGCGTTGTTGTCGGTGGGGGCGCCGTTCAGGTAGACGATGTTGGCCTTCTTGTCGCCGAGGCACTTTTGCAGGCCCTTGCCGAGCTCCTCGCCGACCTTCACGTTGTCGAAGGAGACGTAGTAGTCCGACACGCCGCCCAGCGTCAGCCGGTCGTAGTCGATGGTCTTGACGCCCTGCTGCTGGGCCTTGCGGGTCACCGCGGCGGCCGAGTTGGAGTCGATGCCGTCGATCAGCAGCACGGTCACCCCGCTGGTGATCATCTGGTCGGCGATGGTCTGGAAGCGCTGCACCGAGCCCTCGGCGTTCTGGATGTCGTACTGCACGCCGGCGGCCTTGAACGCCTGCTCCAGGTAGGGCCGGTCGAAGCTCTCGTAGCGGACCGAGGACTTGGTGTCGGGCAGGATCACGCCGACCTTGCCCTGGGCGGCGCCGCCCTGGCCGCCGTCGGCGGAGTCGTCACCGCAGGCGGTGAGGGTGAGGGCGGCCGCCGTGGAGATCGCGGCGATACCGAGGATTCCCTTGCGCATCTGCACGGGTCCTTTCTGGAAGCGCGGCCGCCGGGTCAGCGGCCGCGCGGGGTGGGGTTTCCGGACGTATGGCAACGCGCGTCGCATGGCGGGACGGGTCACGCCCCACCGTATGAATGTTGTGCTCCGCAACATATGACGCGACGACCAGCATCGCTAGAGGAAAGACCCCCCGGTTTTGTTGCGAGCGATAACAATCAGGCAACGACCGCCCCGGCGCGGCCCCGCTCAGATGCCGCCGGCCTGCAGCACCTGCCTGGTCAGCGCGGTCAGCCGCCCTGAGGCCGCCCGGAACGAGCTGCCCGCCGGATGCAGGGTCAGCACCACCACGATGTGCCGGTCGTCCTCCCCCACCGTCCCGGTGGTGTGCAGCACCGGACGCCCCAGCCCCAGATCGGGCGCCGCAGCCGGCCGGTACCGCAGCCCGTTCGCCCCCGCCTGCCCGCACGGCTCGGCCGGCACCGTCCCGAACCCCGACCACCCCTGCTTGACCGCCCACGGCCGCCGCACCGCCCGCGGAATCCCGAAGTACTGGTCGAACCCGTCCGTGCCGCACCGGGTCGCCTTGCGCAGCTCCCCCAGCACCAAGTCCCGAACTTCGGGCCGCGCCCGCTCCAGCAGGTAGCGGTACACCTTCACCACGTCATGGGCGCTGATCGCGGTGTACCCCCAATACCCCGGCCGGTCGGCCGGCGGCGGCGCCGTATCCACCAGCCGCAGCCGCTTCACCATCCGCGCCACGACCGCCCGCCGCCCACCGCGCGTCCACAGCACCGTGGCCGCCCGGTCATCACTGGACCGCAGCATCCCCCGCAACAGCGCCAGATCCCCCGCCGGCACCTCCCGCCGCGACTCCAGGTAGTCCAGCGCGATCAGGATCTTCACCACCGAGGCCGACCGCACCGTCTGATGCGCATCGCGCCGCACCGTCACCTTCCCGGCGGCCCGGTCGAACACCATGTACCCGGCCCACACCCCCGCAGGCACCCGAGGCACCACCCGCCGCCTGCGCTCCGAGGCGGACGGCACCGCCCCCGGTGCCCCGCTACCCGCCGTCGTCTCCACCACCGGCGGACTCTGCCCGACCCGCGACTCCCCTCCCCCAGTGGTGCACCCGCCCACCGCGAGCACCACCGCCACCGAGAACACCAACCCACGCCACATCACAGAAGCCACCCGCCCATCCCACCAGCCCCCGCAGCCCCAGGTCACCCGCCCTTCCGAATTCCCGTTACGCACTAGGCCGCCGACTGCGCTAAGGTAGTCACGCCTGCTCCGCCAGGCACCGGGATGTGGCGCAGCTTGGTAGCGCACTTGACTGGGGGTCAAGGGGTCGTGGGTTCAAATCCCGCCATCCCGACACGAACTAGCAGGTCAGAGGCCTGATCATCACCCTGATGATCAGGCCTCTTGATCGTTTGACCGTCACTCGACCGTGATCGACGGCCTGCCCTGTTTCTTCTCAAGGCGGCAGGCCCTCCCCCGCTCTCAGGGGCATCCGCAGTCACAGCGTCTCGTTGAGAGCCCATCTTCAGGACTGCTCCTTGCATGCTCCATGAGCAGCCCTCGTTTCCTCCCCATGCACCACGAGAAGCAGAGACCCTCTGTTTGCAAACAACCACACAGGGTCACCACCATGCTCACAGAGAGGGCTTCACTCGCAGTCCGAGTAAATCTCTGCTAGATTCAAGGCAACGTGGGAAGTTGAGCTAGTGACTTCCCCCAGTCGCAGAAAGGAGAGGCCCATGAGCCACGCTCCCCGCCCCTTCCTCGATTTGGAGACGTTCGTGCTGTTGTTCTTCGCCGCCATCGTCGGAAGCGTGGTGACCACGCTGACGTACCTGTCGAAGGAAAACCAGCCGGCGTCTCTCCTTGCTGGGGGCGCCGCTGCGGGAGCAGCCCTTCTGTGGGCCAGGCTCGTGATCAAGCCGCCTCACGAGAAGTGAGTGGTCAATACTCCTCAGAAGACACTTGATCCCATGAAGTCCAACGAGCCCTGGGTGGCGGTGCGGCATCAGCCCGATCTGGCGCACACTTCCGACGGTGGGAGGAGCCGCGAGCTCGTAATGGCCGACAGGTTCAACTAAGACACGCACCATCACGGGCGACGCCTAGGTCACCGTTGCCCAGAAAGTGCATGGCCAGCAAACACCGTTCGGCAAGCACAGGTCAGATGTGGCCCGGCTTATTGGCGAGGACGGGCCGTTCGCGCCATTGATCTTCTCGGCCCTCTCACGGCCACGAGGGTCTGCTGCGATGGTGCCAGTGCCTCGGCTTCGAGAGACCCGCCACCGCCACCGAGGACTCAGTACCCCGCTCGTGTCGGCATACGACGGTGGTGAGCGGCGATACCCTGTTCTTTCCGGTGGCGCGTATGTGACTGTCTGCTAGGGCAGGAGGCCTTACAGCAGGTGCCGCCGAGGACAGCCGGTCCACCCCAGATGCAAGAGGCGTCCAGGGTAGCGCGGCGTGGGCGCTCCCTGCAGCCGCCCCAGTAGTCGGGCGGCAGGATTGGTGCGGTCAGCATCCTCGACTCATCGGTCAGGTCCGAGGGGGAGGCCGGCGTCTGTCCCCCGCTTCCGCCTTGACCAGGTTCCTCCTTCACGAGCGCCTCCCGGACACGCACTAAGCTCAGCTATGTGAGCTCACTGGAGCCTCACTGTCACTGCCCACTGTCGTCATGAGCACTTTGAACACTCAGTGTTCTGCTCCCTGCGTATGCAGGGATGACCCCGTGGGCAGTTGGGCTGTCAGATCAATGAACAAGTGCTCCCCGCGTATGCGGGGTTGGGTCTGGCAGCAGTTGAACGGACGGTGTGGGGTTCTCTATTAGCCGGTAGAGAACCCCACACCGTCGACATCTATCGCTAGAGAGCGTCACCAATGTGCCATATCCACATCTGCAAAGCAGCAAGCAATAACTTGGAAATGTTGGATATCCTTACAGTGGTGCGCGGCGACACCGCACCATTGTTTGAGCGCTTGAGCTGACTCAAAGCAAGGCAGGCACATCAGTGCCATGACGGAACCAGCGCACCACCAGCAACGCTGACGGAACATCCCAAGGACCAGGAACCTCTTGGGGTGCCAGCTCAGTGCTTGACTTTTATCGCAGTCCTGGGTGTTACAAACGAAGCGTTTGAGGAATCAAACACAGCGGCCACAACGATCGAGTACTGAGTATAAGTGCTTCACTCATCAACTACTTGCCGATATCTTCAGCGAATAGCTCATAGAGCTCGCGGGTTCCTAGCTCCAGAATGATGTGCTCTTGGCGAAGCACCAGGAGGGGCCATCCCCACACGGGGAGCAGCCCGTCTCCGAGCGGCGCACTGGTCATTGCGGAAATCCCCGCATGCGGAGAGCAGGGATGGTGTCCCGTCGTCTGCGGTAACTCTCGAGGATCATCCCCGCGTGCACAGGGAGCAGTGGCGGGCCATCTCCGCCACCTCTACCTGCCGGAGATCAGCCCCGCCTGCGCGGGGAGCAGTTCTTGTACATCGACGTCCCGAGGATCATGTTGGGATCATCCCCGCATACGCGGGGAGCAGATCACTACGACGGTGCAGCTGTTCGAGTCGTTGGGATCATCCCGCGTGCACGGGAAGCAGTCTTCTCCGCGTTCAGTTCCGAGTGGCCGATGGGGATCGTCCCCGCGTACGCGGGGAGCAGTCTTGTTTGGTGAAGGTGGTGGCGCGGATGCCGGGATCATCCCCGCGTGTGCGGGGAGCCAGGCGGCCATGCTAGTGCTTATCGGCTACGTGCCGGGTCATCCCCGCGTGCGTGGGGAGCAGTCCCCTGTCTGCCCTCGCGGGGCAGCTTCGTCGGGATCATCCCCGCGTGCGCGGGGAGCAGCGCCGCCGTCACAAGCCGATTCCCTTCATCGGGGGATCATCCCCGCGTGCGCGGGGAGCAGTTTCTTCGGATCGATCTTGCCGACGTTCGGGAGGGATCATCCCCGCGTGCGCGGGGAGCAGGGCGTGGCCACGACGCGTTTCGGGTTGCAGTGGGGATCATCCCCGCGTGCGCGGGGAGCAGACGCCCAGAGCCGTGGAGGTCGTGCCCAGCGAGGGATCATCCCCGCGTGCGCGGGGAGCAGAAGCACCTGACCATCGAAGACCTGGCCGAACGGGGATCATCCCCGCGTGCGCGGGGAGCAGCTCCTCGGCGCGGGAGGTGAGCCCCCGCAGCAGGGATCATCCCCGCGTGCGCGGGGAGCAGGTGTCGCGGCCGGTGAAAGCCGCGTCCAGGGTGGGGATCATCCCCGCGTGCGCGGGGAGCAGTGACACGCCAAGCTCACGGCCGTGATCGCCGAGGGATCATCCCCGCGTGCGCGGGGAGCAGGAGTTCGGTCAGGTCGTCCGCTCGGCCATCGGGGGATCATCCCCGCGTGCGCGGGGAGCAGTTGACCACGTCGGCGCGAGCGACCTCCCCTCCGGGATCATCCCCGCGTGCGCGGGGAGCAGTTGATCTGGCGGGTCTGGGCGTTCAAGTGGCCGGGATCATCCCCGCGTGCGCGGGGAGCAGCGGATTCTGATGACCGCCATTGAGGACGTCGCGGGATCATCCCCGCGTGCGCGGGGAGCAGCTGGATCGGCATCCAAATTGCCATCAAGGCAGGGGATCATCCCCGCGTGCGCGGGGAGCAGACTGATTGACCTGCGGGTTTATGCCCAGCGCAGGCCAGAATCTAGCACTTTTACAGGATCAGACATTTGGGACATCGCTCTACGAGCGGACTCTCACCCCAGGGTGGACGGAGACTGCAGCAGGAGGCAACCCCAAGAGAGCTGGAAGTCAACAGAGCGCGAGATCCGCCCCCCTTCGTGAACGTTGATGTCAAGCAAAATCAGGAAAACCTGTGCGTCGATGTGAAGTATGGGCTTAACTGTCTCCCGTGATCGAAGGGGAGGAGCCTGGCCGGCTGGGAGAGGGCCTGTCGGCTGTCGCCCGGGCCGTGTGGGCCAAGCATGACCGCGCGGCTGAAGGATGGCTGCCGCTGTGGCGGCACATGGCTGACAGCGGCGCGGTAGCGGGACTGCTGTGGGATGAGTGGATTCCTCACCAAGTACGGCGACTGATCTCCGCGGAGTTGCCGGGAGGTGCCGAGGACGCTCGGCGGCTGGTGGTGTGGCTGGCGACTACGCATGACATCGGGAAGGCCACGCCGGCGTTCGCGTGTCAGGTGGAGGCACTCGCTGCCGCGATGCGAGATGCCGGGTTGGGCATGCCCGGCCACCGGGAGATGATCGATCGGGGGCTTGCCCCGCATGGGCTGGCGGGGCAGTTCCTGCTACAGGAATGGCTGATAGAGCGGCACGGGTGGAACCGATCCGCGGCGCTGCAGCTCGCGGTCATTGCCGGTGGGCATCATGGTGTTCCGCCGGCCTACCAGAACGTTCATGATCTGAATGCCCGCCGCTACCTGCTTCGCACGCCCGATCGCGAGTCGGCGTGGCGGAGCGTGCAGGAGGAGCTGCTGGACGCTTGTGCGGCGGCTTGCGGCGTCCGTGATCGGCTGGACGACTGGCGGCGGGTGAAGCTGTCACAGCCGGCACAGGTGCTGCTGACGGGATTGGTGATCGTCGCTGACTGGATCGCCAGCAACCCCGATCTTTTTCCCTACTTCCCTGAGGCCGCGCACATAAGTGACCGCGAGCGCATCGAGGCGGCCTGGCGCGGTCTGGCGCTGCCGGCTCCTTGGCGGGCGGTGGAGCCGGATGAGGACACAGATGAGCTGTTCGCCGCACGGTTCGCGCTGCCCCTGGGAGCGCGTGTCCGGCCGGTGCAGGAGCAAGCGGTGAAGCTGGCGCGCGGCATGGCCGCACCGGGGCTGATGATCATCGAGGCGCCGATGGGGGAAGGGAAGACCGAGGCCGCGCTGGCGGTCGCCGAGATCTTCGCGGCGCGTTCCGGGGCGGGTGGCTGCTATGTGGCGCTGCCCACCATGGCGACCGGCAATGCGATGTTCCCCCGTCTGCTGGAGTGGCTGCGGCGGCTCCCGGCCGGCGGCTCAGGCGAAACGCACTCTGTGTATCTGGCGCATTCGAAGGCGGCGCTGAACGAGAAGTACGTCGAGCTCATGCGCACCGGCCGGCGGACGGTGAGCGCGGTGGAACTGGACGGCCCCGGTGACGAGCGGCGACATCACGGTGATCGACGTGTCCACTCCGCCGAGCTCGTCGCCCACCACTGGCTTCGCGGCAGGAAGAAGGCGATGCTCGCCTCCTTCGGGGTGGGGACCATCGATCAGCTGCTGTTCATGGGGCTCAAGAGCCGGCACGTGGCGCTGCGCCACCTTGCGCTGGCGGGCAAGGTCGTCATCATCGACGAGGCCCATGCCTACGACACCTACATGAACACCTACCTGGACCGGGTGCTGTCCTGGCTGGGCGCCTACCGCGTGCCGGTGATCGTGCTGTCGGCGACGCTTCCGGCCGGGCGGAGACGGGAACTCCTTGAGGCTTACGCGGGGACGAGCGGGTCCGGCCTCACGGAGGTGGAGAGGGCTGAGGGCTACCCGCTGCTGACCGCCGCGGCTCCTGGACGGTCTCCGGTATTGCAGCCCGTCGCCCCGTCCGGTCGTTGCACCGCTGTTCATATGGAACGGCTGGAGGACGACCTTGACGTCCTGGCGGACCGGCTGGAAGAGGAGTTGTCCGACGGCGGCTGCGCACTGGTGGTGCGCAACACCGTTGATCGCGTCCTGCAGACCGCTGCGCACTTGCGGAAGCGGTTCGGCAACGTGACCGTCGCTCATGCGCGTTTCCTCGACTTGGATCGGATGGCCAAGGACGCCGAGCTGTTGAAGCTGTTCGGTCCGCCCGGCAAGGACACCAAACGCCCCAAAGAGGCTCACATCGTGGTGGCGAGCCAGGTGGCCGAGCAGTCCCTCGACATCGACTTTGATCTGCTGGTGACCGATCTGTGCCCGATCGACCTGCTGTTGCAGCGCATGGGACGGGTGCACCGGCACCTGCGGGGCGAGGGGCAGTCGGAGCGTCCGCCGCGGCTTCGCACCGCCCGGTGCCTGGTCACCGGTGCGGATTGGGCGGCCGTTCCGGTCGAGCCGGTCAGCGGTTCCCGGCGGATTTACCGGCCTTACCCGTTGTTGCGCGCTGCGGCCGTTCTGGAGCCTTACCTCAGCGGCAGCGCAGAAACCGGACATATTGTGCGCCTTCCGGAGGACATCAGCCCGCTGGTGCAAAAGGCCTATGGACACGATCCCGCGGGGCCGGCCGAGTGGCAGAAGGCGCTCGAAGAGGCCCGGCGCGATCAGGAGCTGCACCAGGAAAAGCAGCGCAAGGAGGCAGAGTCCTTCCAGCTCGGCAAGGTCGGAAAGGACGGCCGTGCCCTGATCGGATGGCTCGACGCCGGAGTCGGCGACGCCGACGACACCCGGGCGGGCAGGGCCCAGGTCCGCGACGGCGAGGAGTCCTTGGAAGTCCTGGTGGTGCAGCGCCTGGCCGACGGGACCGTGCGGACGGTGCCGTGGCTCACCGAAGGACGCGGTGGCCTGGAGCTGCCCACCGAGACCGCGCCCGAGCCGCGTTTGGCGCGGATAGTGGCGGCCTGCGGGCTGCGGCTTCCCTTCCAGTTCTCGACCCCCGAAGTCCTTGACCGCGCGATCGAGGAACTGGAGGCCGAATGCATCCCGGCCTGGCAGTCCAAAGAGTGCCATTGGCTGGCCGGTGAACTGATCCTCTTTCTGGACGAGAACTGTCGGACCCGTCTGGCAGGCTACGACCTGCATTACACGCCCACGGATGGCCTGGAGGTGACTCGTGCCGAGTGAACCGTCCTTCGATCTCACCCGCCGTCCGTGGCTGCCAGTGCTCTATGACAACGGCGGTGAAGGGCTGCTGTCGCTGACCGAGGTCTTTCAGCAGGCCCACCGGTTGCGCCGTCTCGTCGGTGACGTGCCCACCCAGGAATTCGCGCTGCTGCGGCTGCTGCTGGCGATCCTGCACGATGCGATCGAGGGCCCCGACGACATCGACGAGTGGACGGAACTGTGGGAGGAGGGCCTGCCCACCGACCGCATCACCGCCTACCTGGAACGCCACCGCGACCGTTTCGACCTGCTGCACCCTCAGGCGCCGTTCCTGCAGACCGCCGAGCTGCGCACCGCCGGCGACGAGGTCTTCTCCCTGGACCGGATCGTCGCCGACGTCCCCAACGGCACCTTGTTCTTCACCATGCGGGCCCACGGCGTGGAGCGGCTGGACTTCGCCGAGGCCGCACGCTGGCTGGTGCACGCCCACGCCTTCGACACATCCGGCATCAAGTCCGGTGCGGTGGGCGACCCCAGGGTCAAAAAAGGCAAGGTGTACCCGCAAGGCGTCGGCTGGGCCGGCAACCTCGGCGGAGTATTCGTCGAAGGCGATGACCTGCGGGAAACGCTGCTGCTCAACCTCATCGCCTTCGACACCGACAACCTGAGGATCGACCCCGCCCGTGATCTGCCGGCCTGGCGTCAGGAGCCGCGCGGCCCGCAGCAGCTGGATGAGATCGAGCTGAGCCGTCGTCCCGCCGGTCTGCGGGACCTGTACACCTGGCAGTCCAGGCGAATACGGCTCCATTTCGACGCGGACGGCGTCTACGGCGTGGTGCTGGCCTACGGCGACAGCCTCAGCCCGCACAACAAGCATGTTCACGAGCCGATGACGGCCTGGCGGCGCAGCCCCGCTCAGGAGAAGAAGCTCAGGCTGGCCCAGGTCTACCTGCCGCGTGAGCACGACCCGAGCCGCAGCGCTTGGCGCGGGCTGGGCGCACTGGTCGCCGGACGAGCGGAAGGCACCGAACAGCGCGAGGAGGCCGCCGCCATCGTGCGTCCCCGGATCCTGGACTGGGTGGCCCGTCTGACCGTCGAAGGGCCGTTGCCGGATGACTTCCTGATCAGGGCCCGGCTGGTGGGCGCGGTGTACGGCACTCAGCAGTCGGTCATCAACGACATGGTCGATGACGCCGTGACGATGCCCATCGTCCTCCTGCACGAGCGGAACAAGGAACTGGGGCAGACCGCGATCGACGCCGTCGCCGACGCGGAGAAGGCCGTGACGATCCTCGGAGATCTGGCCTCCGATCTGGCCGAGGCGTCCGGCACCGACCCCGCGCCCGCGGTCGCCGCCGCCCGGGCCCTCGGCTTCGGCATGCTGGACGGTCCTTTCCGCCAGTGGCTGACCACTCTGACGCCCGGCGCCGACGCCGGCGAACGGCGGGTGGCCTGGCAGCGGGAAACGTACAAGATCATCACCCGGCTGGGTCGTGACCTGGTGGACTCGGCCGGCGACCCGGCCTGGGAGGGGCGGATCGTCCAGACCAAGAAGGGCCAGAAGATCTGGCTGAACGCCTCTTACGCCAAGGAGGTGTTCGGCAATCGCCTCCGCAAGGAGCTGCCCGGCGCCCGGCAGTCCGACGATCCATCCCCCGAGCAAGCGAGCGAGCAGATGCTGGAGGTCCCGTCATGACCACGGCCCCACCCGCGCAGCGGTCCCTAGAGGACCTGGTGGGCCAGATCGCCGGCCAGTCCATCGCCAAGTGGCAGCAGGGCTATCTGGACGACCAGAGCTCGGCCGTCGCGACGCTGGCACAACTGCGGCGCGGCGCCGGCAAGCTCCCCCGGGACATGCCCGAGCTGTGGGGGATGATCGGCATGGAGCTGCTGTTCCAGGACCGCGACCTGTCCGACACCGAGGCGACCCGGGCTGAGAACGCCTTGTTCCTGGCGGTGACCCTGTACGCCTTGCACCAGCAGTCGCGCACCGACCGAAGGATGCACCAGCCCGGCATCGAACTCGGCGCAGCCGTCCGCCGGATGATGCCCAGGGGGGAGATCGACGAGCCGATCCGCAGACGTTTCGTCCGGGTCGGCACCGCGGCCACCCCGGATGTTCTGGCTTTTCGGCTCCGGGAGGTCATCACCCTCCTGCGCCGTCACGCCGTCCCCTTGGACTACCAGCGGCTCGCCACCCGGCTGTATCAGGCCCAAACGCCCCAGGGGATGCGGCAAGTGCGTCAGATCTGGGGCCGCAGCTTCCACGCCTACCGGCCCGAGAACACCGAAACCGCCGACCACACGCCAACGAACGACAAGGACTCTTGATGACGACCCGTACCATCCTGGAGCTGCACGCCCTGCAGACCGTCCCGCCCAGCAACCTCAACCGGGACGACACCGGCACCCCCAAGACCGCCGTCTACGGTGGTGTCCGCCGCGCCCGCGTCTCCAGCCAGGCCTGGAAGCGCGCCATTCGCCGCGCCTTCCACGACCTGCTGGACCCCAGCGAGCTGGGGGTGCGCACCAAGCGGGTCGCCGAACTGCTGGCCGGGCGGATCCGGAAGCTGGACGATTCCATCCCCGAGACCGAGGCGTGGACGCTGGCCGCCGAGACCGTCCAGGCCGCCACCGGGTCGAAGATCGAGCCGCCCAAGCGCAAGGCGTCTGCGGACGGCCCCGCGCCGGCCCCGGAATCGAAATACCTGTTGTTTCTGAGCGCCCGCCAGCTGGACGGCCTGGCCGAGCTCGCCGTCAAGGGCCGCGACGACATCAAGGCGTTCTTCAAGGACTCCGGTAACAAGGCCGAGGCCAAGCAGATCGCCAATAGCCGGCATTCGGTCGACATCGCGCTGTTCGGCCGGATGGTCGCCGACGGGGCCGACATCAACGTGGACGCCGCCGCGCAGGTGGCGCACGCCATCAGCGTCCACCACGTGGAGAACGAGTCCGACTACTACACCGCGGTCGACGACCACAAGGAACGCGAGGACGACGACCTGGGCGCCGGCATGATCGGCACGGTGGAGTTCAACTCCGCCACCCTCTACCGGTACGCAGCGGTTGACGTGGACCTGCTGCGCCGTAACCTCGGCAAAGGGCTGCGCGAGGACGAGCCGTCGACCGAGCCGGTCCGCCGGGCGGTGGAGGCGTTCGTGGAGGGCTTCATCACCTCGCTGCCCACCGGCAAGCTCAACACCTTCGGCAACCACACCCTCCCCGACGCGGTCGTGGTCAAGATCCGCTCGTCCCGTCCCATCAACTTCGCGGGGGCGTTCGAAGAGCCCTGCCGGGCCGATCAGGACTCCGGAGGCCATGTGCGCGAGGCCAGCGAGCGTCTGGCCCGCTACGTTCCCGAGATCGAGAAGGCCTACGGTGTCGCCGCCGACGCCAAGACCTGGGTGCTGCGGGTTGGGCCCAACACCGCCGCCTTGGCGGATCTCGGTGAGGAGGTCACTCTTCCCGAGCTCGTCAAGAAGGTCGGCGCCGAGGTGGCCGTGCGGCAGAGCGACGCATCATGAGCGTTCTGCTGCTCCAGCTCGCCGGTCCTTTGCAGGCGTGGGGATCGTCGTCGCGTTTCGCCCGGCGCACCACCGAACCGGCTCCCACCAAAAGCGGCGTGATCGGGCTGCTCGCCGCCGCGCTCGGCCGGGAACGCTCGCACGACCCCGGCGATCTCGCGGCGCTGCGCTTCGGCGTCCGCGTCGATCAGCGCGGGACTCCGATTCGCGACTACCAGACCGCGCATCACTTCGAGACCGGCAGATCCATGCCGGTCTCCGAGCGGTTCTACCTGGCGGACGCCGTGTTCGTCGCAGCGCTCGAAGGGCCGGACGACCTGATCGACACGCTGCATGACGCCGTGCGCCACCCGGTGTTCCTCCCCTACCTCGGACGCCGATCCTGCCCGCCGTCCCGGCCCTTGGACCTGGGCGTCCGCCACGGCGGTATCGAGCAGGTCTTCAAGCAGGAGGTCTGGCGGGCCTCACGCTGGTATCAGCGCCGACGGCGGCGGGAGCCTTTCGTCCGGTTGGAGACCATCATCGAGGCCACCGCCGGCGACGGCCGGGTCGACACTCTTCGTGACCAGCCGATCAGTTTCGACCCGATCCACCGTCGCTACGCGCTGCGCGGCGTCCGCCACGGGCATGTCGAGATTCCCAACCCCGCCGCCTCACAGCCGCCCGACCATGACCCGATCGCCGTTCTGGAAGGCGCGTGATGTACCTGACCCGCTTTCGCTTCAACACGGCGCGTGTCACCGCCCGCAGGATCCTGTCCTCGCCGCAGATGCTGCACGCCGCGGTGATGTCGTCGTTCGCCACGCCCCCTGTCCAAGAGGACGACGGGCCGCGGGTGCTGTGGCGGATCGACCGCAACGGCAAGTCCGAGACCTACCTCTACATCGTCAGCCCTCTCAAGCCCGACCTCACCCACCTGGTCGAGCAGGCCGGCTGGCCCACCACCGGCACGTGGCAGACCTATGACTACGGCCCGTTCCTGTCCCGGCTGGCCAAGGGTGAGGAGTGGGCGTTCCGCCTCACCGCCAACCCCGTGCACACCGCGCGCCGCAATGACACCGAACCCACCAAGATCACAGCGCATGTCGGCATGCGGCACCAAATGCAATGGCTTTTGCAACGGCAGGAGGCTGCCGGTTTCAGGGTGGTGGAAAAGCCCCGGGAGCGGCAGCTCATCCCCGGTGTGGACGTGCACGAGCTGGTCATCCGGGAGCGGCGCCACCTGGAGTTCCGGAAAAGAGGCAACAGCAGGCCGGTGACCCTGGTCACCGTGACCTTCGACGGCAGGCTCGAGGTCACCGACCCCGACGCCCTGCGCCGCACCCTTACCCGAGGACTCGGCCGAGCCAAGGCCTACGGTTGCGGCCTGATGACCCTCGCGGCGGCGTGAGCATGTCCACCATCAGCCGACGGGGTGCGTCCTCACCCCGCGAACTGACCCGGATGAGCGACCGGATCTCGTTCATCTATCTGGAGCGCTGCACCCTGCACCGCGAGGACAACGCGATCACGGCGGAGGACGCCGACGGCATCACCCATATCCCGTCGGCCACCATCGGATGCCTGTTGCTAGGGCCCGGCACCCGCGTCACCCACCAGGCCATGAGCGTCCTCGGTGACAGCGGAGCAGGCGTGGTGTGGGTGGGCGAGCAGGGCGTCCGCTTCTACTCGGGCGGCAGATCCCTCACCCGATCGTCCGCACTCGTTGAAGCCCAGGCCATCAAATGGGCCAACCGCCGCACCCGCCTGGAGGTCGCCCGCGCGATGTACCGGATGCGCTTCCCCGACGAAGATCCCGCCGGCCTCACCCGGCAGGAACTCCTCGGCCGTGAAGGCCGCAGGGTCAAAGAGCGCTACCGCCAGGAAGCGGCCAAGTACGGCATCACCTGGAAAGGGCGGCACTACATCCCGGGCGACTTCGGGTCCAGCGATCCCGTCAACCAGGCGGTCACCGCAGCCGCCCAGTGCATGTACGGCATCGCTCAGACCACCGTCGCCGCTCTCGGCTGCTCTCCCGGCCTGGGTTTCATCCACTCCGGGCATGAACTGGCCTTCGTCTTGGACATCGCCGACCTTTACAAGACCGAGTTCGCACTCCCCATCGCCTTCAGGACGGTCGCCGAAAGCCCCGAAGACGTCGGCTCTCGCACCCGTCGTGCCATTCGCGACGAGGTCAACAGAGTCGGCCTGCTGCGCCGCTGCGTCGATGACATCAAAAGCCTCCTGCTGCCAGACGTCCCCGATGACCCTCTGAACAGCGACATCGACCAGGTCACCCTCCAAGGCGACCATGGGGAACATCTGGCGTCAGGCCGCAACTATGACGAGGGGCTCTGGTGACGATCATCATCCTCACCCGGTGCCCCACTGGCCTGCGCGGTTTCTTGACTCGCTGGCTGATGGAGATCTCTCCCGGCGTCTTCATCGGAGGCCCCTCAGCCCGAATCCGCGAGGTGCTCTGGCGGGAAGTCCGCCAGTACTCCGGCACCGGCCGGGCTCTCCTCGCCTACACCACCGACAACGAACAGGGCTTCACCTTCGAAACCTGGGACCACAAGTGGCACCCCATCGACTACGAAGGCATCACCCTAATCCGCCGCCCCAAAACCCAACCGACAATCTCGGCCACCCCGCCACCCACTGGGTGGAGCAAAGCCGCCAAACGCCGCCGTTACGGCAAACGCTGACCCGCATCGCCCAAGCATCCCGACCGCAGCCCCGGCATGGGACGCAGAGTCCGCCCTACCCGTGAAACCAATCTCCACCTTTGCCAACACCTGGATGCCCAAGTGGTGCAGCCGCCACACCTCTCACTCCAGCACCGCCCTCACCTAGGACCACACACCTGGGCGACAGCGGCGGAGGACGACAGAGCGACGCCCGATATGTCCAGATTGAAAGAAGTAATGAATTCCAGCATTATCCTGAGATAAACCTGCAGGTCAGCAAGTCTGCTCCCCGCGCACGCGGGGATGGTCCCGGCGTCTCCGGTGAGGTCGTCCGCGTCAGCGGCTGCTCCCCGCGCACGCGGGGATGGTCCCGTTCGGGAGCTCGATAGTCATTACCATCCCTCCTGCTCCCCGCGCACGCGGGGATGGTCCCGCTGCCATCTACTGGCGGACCGACATCCGCACCTGCTCCCCGCGCACGCGGGGATGGTCCCGGACCCGACTACTGGGTCGCCACCTGCCACAGCTGCTCCCCGCGCACGCGGGGATGGTCCCGCCGTCTACAGGATCCACCTCGCCCGACAGGGCTGCTCCCCGCGCACGCGGGGATGGTCCCGTCGGGTCCGCGGCTGCACTGGGCGCGCTCTGCTGCTCCCCGCGCACGCGGGGATGGTCCCGCGGCAGGGATACCTCGCGACCTGCCGAACTTCTGCTCCCCGCGCACGCGGGGATGGTCCCTTTGACGCTGCGCACTGCGGTGATGATCGGCACTGCTCCCCGCGCACGCGGGGATGGTCCCTCCGGTGTCGGCCACATGGCCGGCACCCTGCTCTGCTCCCCGCGCACGCGGGGATGGTCCCCGGGAGCGCGAACATACCATCAGACTTTTGTACTGCTCCCCGCGCACGCGGGGATGGTCCCGATCGTCTTATCGCGCCGATCCGGCAGACCCCCTGCTCCCCGCGCACGCGGGGATGGTCCCCCTCCGTGCGCTGCGCGACCGCCTTGCCGAAGCTGCTCCCCGCGCACGCGGGGATGGTCCCGGTTGTGAATTCAACTAATGGAGAACGGGCCGCTGCTCCCCGCGCACGCGGGGATGGTCCCAGGTCGTGCTCGAGCACGGCGGCCTGCAGCTCCTGCTCCCCGCGCACGCGGGGATGGTCCCCGCACCCCCTGGAGAAAGCCACCCAAAGCCTGCTGCTCCCCGCGCACGCGGGGATGGTCCCAGTTCGCGAACCTCGCCAAGGCGTCCTGACCCCTGCTCCCCGCGCACGCGGGGATGGTCCCCCGCTGCTCCACAGCCGTCCACCAGGCGTGGGCTGCTCCCCGCGCACGCGGGGATGGTCCCACCGGTGACCGTCCACGCCAAGCCTGCCCGCTCTGCTCCCCGCGCACGCGGGGATGGTCCCGGCTCAAGCCCGCTCAGGGAGGCCCAGCGGCGCTGCTCCCCGCGCACGCGGGGATGGTCCCGGCCACCAGGTCGTCTACACGCCGGCCGCGCGCTGCTCCCCGCGCACGCGGGGATGGTCCCATCGAGCCCAGCCCACCGGCGCGGCCGCCGAGCTGCTCCCCGCGCACGCGGGGATGGTCTCCCTCGCTGCGTGTACTCGCGCTCGCTCACTGCCTGCTCCCCGCGCACGCGGGGATGGTCCCCCGTAGATACGGCCGACGGTGGCCTCACGCAGCTGCTCCCCGCGCACGCGGGGATGGTCCCGCGGGCTGGGACGGCATGGGTAGGCCTCGGAACTGCTCCCCGCGCACGCGGGGATGGTCCCGGGTGGTCCGGATGGCGGTACAGCGAGCAGTCCTGCTCCCCGCGCACGCGGGGATGGTCCCAGTTCGGCCTCGACCCAGGCCAGCCATGCTTCCTGCTCCCCGCGCACGCGGGGATGGTCCACGATGCCTCTCCCCGCGCCCATGACTGCGGTTCTGCTCCCCGCGCACGCGGGGATGGTCCCTTCGCGCGGTGATCAAGGCCGCGGTAGAGTCCCTGCTCCCCGCGCACGCGGGGATGGTCCCCCGGACAGCGGACGGTACGCGGCTCGGTCCATCTGCTCCCCGCGCACGCGGGGATGGTCCCTGGCGAGCGTGCGGTTCGGCTCCCACACGTAGCTGCTCCCCGCGCACGCGGGGATGGTCCCGATCCGGTTGCCCGGGTAGATGATCTCCAGGCCTGCTCCCCGCGCACGCGGGGATGGTCCCAGGTCGTCGGTGTCTCCGTAGTCGACGACGATCTGCTCCCCGCGCACGCGGGGATGGTCCCGCGTGGGCGCGTGCCGCGTCTGTTTTGCCGTACTGCTCCCCGCGCACGCGGGGATGGTCCCCCAGGCCCGGGCAGCACGATCCCGTCCCGCTGCTGCTCCCCGCGCACGCGGGGATGGTCCCCTCGTTCACTCGGCTTCGTGAGCTCTTCAACGCTGCTCCCCGCGCACGCGGGGATGGTCCTTCGACGGGGGTGCCGGACGGCCAGGCGGCCGGCTGCTCCCCGCGCACGCGGAGATGGTCCCGGGATGTACGCGATCAGGATCACGACGGCGCCCTGCTCCCCGCGCACGCGGGGACGGTTACAGCGCGAAGTCGGTTTCCCTGCCCTGCCGTGCCTGTTCAAAGGCGATCGGTTATGACCGGGTCGAGATGGTGGAGCCTGTACAAGGGCGCAGCAGGACACAGATGCGGAAAGAGGACGGCAGGACTCGCGCCTGGCTGAGCATGCCGTTGCTCTGCTGAAGAGTTGGAGCCTCCCGTACAGGCTGCACTGCTGCCTGTACCGTGCCGGTCATATCGCCAAGGCCGTCCTTATTCTGCAAGCCGGCGAGAGCCGTGCTCACTGGGCAAGGCTCAGTCCTCTCCTGTCACCGAGGTGCTCTCAACGGCATAGAGCGTGAAACAGTGCTGTGTCGCCTCCTACCAGGGTGAAGGTGCGCACGGCCGCGCTCAGGCGGAGATGAGGGAGCCCTCGAGGTTGCGTTCGAGGCGGTGATGGAGATCCTTGTCCAGGGCCGTCTCGGAAGCGTTGGCTCGCAGTTTGCCGGTGATCACAAGCACTTCTTCCGGAATGCGCAAATAGTTCCGTTTATGTAGTTGTTGCTGGGTGAGGGGCGCACTAGGCAGGTTCCAGGAAGCCGTGATCCCATCAGGAAGATGGGCAGGACGCCCGAAGCTTACGGTGAACAGGTTTTGCCAGAGCGCGGGCATGGGCGTTCGCCGATCATGAAGGCTTCTTTTCAGAGACGTAACTTCCCAGTTTTTGTAGCCATTCAACCACCGACCGAGTACGCTTCGTCACAAAGCGCTGGACAGAGGCTGGAAACCGGCCAAGGGTGTCTTCTGTTGCCCTTTCTGGGTTTCATTAGCGCCCTGGTTGGTTTCATCTGCTTGGGAGGATGGAAGATGGCTCCTCGGCGTAGGCGAGGCAATGTTTCTCCGACTCTGCTGGCCTTCGGGCGCCAGCTTCGCCGTTACCGGGAAGAGGCCGGGCTGACCCAGGAGAGTCTGGGGCGTCGTGCCAACAACGGGCGGGGGGTGACCAGCCAGTATGTCGGTCAGGTCGAAAGTGGGCGGACTCGTTGCTCCCGCGAGTTCGCCGAGACCATGGACAGGGAGCTGAAAGCGGGTGGCAGGCTTCTGCAGCTCTGGGACGACCTGGTGCTGGACGCGGCCTTCCCGGTCTGGTTCGACTGGCCGGTGGTGGAGGCCGAGGCGGTCATGCTTCGCTCGTATCAGCCGATAGTCATCGATGGTCTTCTCCAGACGGAGGCGTATGCTCGCACGCTGCTCTTCGGTGATGAGGACGCGACAGCGGCCCGGCTTGGGCGGCAGAAGATCCTCCACAGGTCGTCCCCGCCGCCGCCCACTGTGGTCTGCCTGCTCGATGAGGCGGTGCTCCACAACGGGCTGGGTGGGCCTGAAGTAATGCGTGAGCAGCTCGAACACCTGCTGGAGGTGATCTCTCCTCGTCTCACCGTGCAGATCGTGCCGAGGGGTATCCCGCACCCCGGCAACACTGGGGCGTTCGCGATCGCGACGCTGGACGACCGCACCGAAGTGGCGTACGCAGACTCCGCCCTGCGTGGTATGACCACAAGTGTAGGCAACGAGATCCAAAAGGTGGCAGAGTCGTTTGAGGTGATTCGCAGCCACGCGCTGCCGGTCGATCAGTCAGTCGATTTCATCAAGAAGGTCCTAGAGGAGCGATGGACATGAGCGCACAGCAGTGGCGCAAGTCTTCCTACAGCGCCTCCAACGGCGGTCACTGCGTTGAGGTCGCCCGCCTCGCCGAGGGCATCGGTATCCGTGACTCCAAAAACCGGGAGCACGGTCACCTGACCATGCCTCCTGCCCAGTTCACCGCCCTGCTGATCCGTCTCAAGCAGGAGCCCTCGACTGTCTGACCCCTCGACCGCCCGCCAGAGGGCCGCCCCTGGACATTCGAGGACCATCCCTCGCCTTCTTAGGCTTCACCCACCCCGACGTCCGCTGGCCGGGGGTCGTCTGACTCCCGGCTCCTGTTCCTTCCCCTCCGCCGAGAAGCTCTAGAAAGAGCCGATCATGAACCTCCAGTAGCGCAAGAGCGACCACAGCTCCTCGCACGGCGGTCACTGAGGTCTTCTCAACGAATCCGCTCCCCGCGCGGGGATAATCCCGTCTTCGGCACTACTTCCGACGGGCGCTGCCCCCGCAACTGCCCTGAGTAAAACCTAGTTCCACCCTTAGCCGGACAGGCCCCTAGTGGGCACAGGAGACTGCTGACCTCACAGAGCAGCACAAAGGAGCATCTCTAGCGGGTTGTCGAGGATGGCCATCCCGACGTCCCAAGTCAGGCCGATGACATGGAACGGCCACGCGAGGAAGTACGGACGGGCGCGTGGAGAGTCTGTGGCCGTGCTCGTCGGCTCGCTCCGGCGCCTGACCGCGCATCCCGTAGACCCGCGGGTCATCGACGCCGGTTGGGCTCTGAGCGTCGGCGTCCTTACATCGGACTGTCACTGGTCGGGCATCGCCGTTCCGAGAGCGTTCAGACGCCGACTGGCTGGCCGGTCGTCAGGGAAGGCCGCTCGGTCAGCGCTGCGTCCGAGCAGGTAGGCGGGGAGAACGGTACCGGTATGGATCATGCGCTTCCCACTGATGTCCGTAAGGCCCTGGCCGTGGTCGCCGAGCGCTGCCAGGTACCGACCGGTGACGCCAAGGTGCTGCGCCGACACAGCAACACCGTCATCGCACTGCCATCCGCCGGTCTGATCATCCGCATCGCCGGCAACCCGGACGCCTTCACAAAAGTGGCCATCTCGATCCAGGTCACACGCTGGCTGTCAGAACGCGGCTACCCCTGTGTGATCCCAGCCGACCCAGCAGGACCATTCCGGGTCGAGGGACGAGTGGTGTCGGCATGGCAGGCAGCCGACATCGACCCCGACCGGGCCGGCAGCGGCGGTGATCTGGGCATGCTGCTGCGCCGGCTGCACGATCAACCACACCCACCGTTTTCACTGCCATCGCTGCACGACCCGCTCGCCGGGGTGGCGGCCGCCATCGAACACCACCCCGATGCGATGACCACTGCCGACCGGACATGGCTACTGCAACAGATCCGGCAGTTGCGCCACCACTGGGCCAGGCTGAACTTCCCACACCCGCCGCGGCTGATCCATGCAGACGCCCACTCCAACAACCTTCTTCCTCTGCGCGGTGGAGGAGTACTGCTGGGCGATTGGGACCATGCGACGATCGGCCCCTGCGAATGGGACCTCATCCAGATCCACTACATGCACCGCCGCTTCGCCCGACACACCGACCAAGAGATCGAAGAGTTCACCGCCGTCTACGGCTGGGACATCCGCGGCTGGGACGGATTCGAAACACTACTGCGCATCCGAGAGATCAGCGGGCTGAGCCCCTACATCCGCCACGCCCCCACCCAGCAGACGCTGCGAGCCGAGGTGACCCACCGGCTCGCCACTCTCCGACAGGGCGACGATCACGCCCGCTGGAACCCACCCTCCACCAGGTGACCACCGAGAGCGGACACCACCACCCCATCCCAAGCCGAGAAATCCGTTGCCCTTCCTGCCCCCCACGAACACACACCAGCCCGCCGCCGCGTGTAGGAGCCGGGCCAATGGACGCTGTCGGGCAGCGCTTCCGACGCCCACGCCAGCCGGCCTCCAGCGTGGCGATGACCTGCAGGTTCATCCCATGGCAGTGGTGCTTGCCGAGGGAGAAGGGCCGGTCGGCGGTCGGCCAGCCGATCGGGATCAGCGTGCGGTCCGGCACCAGCGGCTGCTCTCCACACGCCCGGGCGGCCTGCAGCGCCCGGTCCAGCTTGGGCGCGCGGGCGACCGGCGGGTTCACCGCCTCGTGCACGTAGCTGCAGGTAGGTGGGGGCCTGCGCCCCGAATCCGGTTCCGACCTGGGCATACGGCTTGGCCGGTATGCAGGTGGGCCAGCACCGGCAGGGCTTGGCCACTGCAGGTCAGGGCCCGGCGGCGGTGAGCGGCCGACAGCCGAACGGGGTGCTCAGCTCCGGGGACGGAGGACGTCGAGCATGGCTCGTTAGGGAAGCGACGCAAAACCTCTGGGCAGTGGGTCGTTGTGGTGGTGCAGACACCTCCTCCCAGGGGCTTTATGACTTTCAGAGCGCAACGAGGCAACGTCTCCCAACGTGTTCAACATCCCTGGTGCACGCTTCGTCCCGGCGTGTTCCGTTCAATTTCGTTGAGAAAACCCCAGTCATGGCGCCTGCTCATAGATCCGTCGCTGGGTCGCCAGGAGGCAGGGCTCTGGGCTTTGCACCGGGACCCGGCAGTGGAGCGGGTGGCCTCTGCCTCGTCTCCGCCGTCCGACGCCGCCGGGCGGCCGCTCGCCTCGCCCCTCTTCTTCAGGGCGTCTGAGAAGTCCTCCATGAGCTCCGCGGCGGGCCGGTCCAGCGGCCGGTGCACGGAGGTGAGGGGGTCAGCTGTTCTTGAAGGGGTTGAAGGTGCGTCCCGCAAGGTAGCTCAGGCGGATGGGCAGGGGCTTCATGAGGGCGGCGGAGATCTTGTTGACGAGGCCGGGGATGCAGACGGGTTTGCCGTCCTGGACGGCTTTCCAGCCCTCGGCCACGACGGCTTCGGGGTGCTGCCACAGGATGCGGGGAAGGCGGTTGGCCTTGTCGCGGGTGCCCATGACGTCGTGGAACTCGGTGTAGGTGAAGCCGGGGCACAGAGCGGTGACGTGGATGCCGTAGGGCTTGAGCTCCATGTCGAGGGCTTGGGAGACGTTGAGGACGTAAGACTTGATGCCGGTGTAGAGGAGGCTCGCGGCGGGTGGGGCGAACGCGGCGAGGGAGGACAGGTTGACGATGCGTCCCCAGCGGCGTTCCTTCATGCCGGGGATGACCAGGTGGGCGAGTTCGGTCTGGGCGGTCACCATCAGCTGGATCTCCCCGGCGAGGGTCTCCCAGGGGGTGTCGGCGAACGCGGTCTTGCCCGACAGCCCGGCGTTGTTGATGAGGACGTCGATGTCCAGGCCCTGGGTGCGTGCGTAGTCCACGATCGCCTTGGGGGCGGCGGGGTCGGTGAGGTCGGCGGTGAACACCTCATAGCGCCGCTTGCCGCCGTGCCGGTCGGCCAGCTCCGCGGCCAGTTCCTGGAGGCGGTCGGTGCGGCGGGCGACCAGCAGGAGCTGGTAGCCGCGGGCGGCCAGGTGGCGGGCGAAGGTCGCGCCGATGCCTGCGGAGGCGCCGGTGATGAGCGCGGTGCGGGGGGTGGTGGTCATGCGAAGGTTCCTTCGGTCGGACTGATGGCGAGAAGACCGCTGCCGGGGAGCCGGGTGATGAGGCCGGCGCCGGGCAGGGTCCCGGACGTGTGCGCCCCGGGCCGGGCGGCCGGGGCGGCGAAGCTCTCGGTGCGGGCGCCGTCGAGGGTGGTGCGGGCGGTGCGTCGGCCCAAAGAGGCCGGGGTGATCCGGTCGTCGATGCGGGCGCGGCCTCCGGCGGCGAGGGTCGGCGCCGGGCCGCTCTTGCGGGTCGGGCGGGCGCTCGGCTCACCGGTATGGCCGCCGGCGCCATGCCGCGGCCGCTTCGTCATGGGCCGGTTTCCCTGCGGCCGGGCAGTTCCCGCGGGCCGGGGGTGAAGCCGCGGCGGGCGGTGCCGACGTCGCCGCGGTAGGGGCCGACGGGGCCGGTGAGCAGGAACGGCAGCGGGATGCGGCGCTGACGCTCGGTGAACCCCCAGGTCCCGATGCCCAGGTAGACGCCGGGTGCCGCGCGGCGGACCTCGTCGACCATGTTGATCGCCCCGCATACCGAGCCATAGGCGCGGTAGACGAGCGTGTAGGCGGGGCGGCCGTCATAGCGCGACGGCGCGATGAGCGTGTGCATCGCATAGCGCCGCCGGACGCGGCCGAACTGGCGGAAGGTGTTGTAGCCGCGCCCGGTCCGGTCATCGACGGGCCGGAACCCCTTGCACAGCCACCTTGCGAACGGGTTCGACACCGCCGCGTGCCCGGTCACCGAGGCGAAGGCGTTGGGCTGAGCCAGCAGCCGGGCGGCGTACTCCCCGTTCATCTCCTCAATGGACGGGGCGGGCAGCGTGGTGAAGAGCGCCAGCAGCTCGGTCGTGTTCAGACCGAGCAGCTCGGCGGCCGCGGGATCGGTCTTCATGGGCCCACCTCATGTCTTGAATGGTCTTCAAGAAAGCTAGCGTGTTCTTGAAGGGCATTCAAGATAGGATGCGGAGGTGCCCCGGAACCGACGTCCCCAGGACCGCGAGGAGAAGCGCGAGGAGATCCTCGCCGTCGCCCAGCGGCTGTTCATCGACGACGGCTACGAGTCGACGTCCATGGGCCGGATCGCCAAGCACGCCGGCGTCACCGTCAACACGATCTACTGGTACTTCCGCGACAAGGACGACCTGCTCATCGCCGTCCTGGACCGCCTGCTGACCGAAGCCCTCGCCCAGTACGCGACCATCGCCGACCGGCCGCTCAACGAGCGCCTCCTATGGGCCGTAGACCAGCTCGAAAGACTGCACGGCCTCGTCAACACCGTCCACACCCGCGCCGCGGCCTCACCCGCCGTCCACGCCTGGCACACCGGCTTCCACGAACTCGCCGAGACCCTGATCGCCGACGACCTCCGCAAAGCCGGCGCCGCCGAAGCCGACCTCCCCGCCATGATCGCGATCGGCACCTTCGTCATCGAAGGCCTCCTCACCCACCGGCGCGACGAGGCCGGCAAACGAGCCGTGATCGACCTCCTCGTCCACAGGCTCACCACCACGCCGACCCGAACCTGACCTGGAACCACACGGGCCCGCATCGCGACGGCGGCAATGCCTCCGCTCCCGGCGGGGCGTTGGAGAGTCGTTCGGTTCCTCGACGCCCCTGTCCGAAGCTCTCCTCACCGCCGGAACGCCCCTGCAACCTGCCGGTAGAACGTGGTGAGAGCCTCGGGTGCTCAACAACGACAGATCCCTACGCGCACGCAGGGATAGTCCCGTCTTCGACACTGCCTCTGACGGACGTTTGTCTCCCGCAATTGTCTCAGGCTCAATTACATCTTTAGCTGGACAGACCTCTCACCGGCACGGGAGACCCGCTGACCCCGCAGAGCAGCACAAATACTTCTGAAAAATGAGCAAGTTGTCGAGGATGGCCGTCCACACGCGACGTCCCAGGCCGGGCCTATGACACGAAGCGGCCACGCGGGGATGTGCGGATGGGCGCGCGGAGAGCTGTGGCCTTGCTCGTCGGCTCGTTCCGGCGCCCGGCCGCGCATTCCGTAGGCCTGTGGGTCTGTGACGCTGCGGCCTTACCGGCGGTCGGGCTCTGGGCGTTGGCTTCCTCACATCGGCTGCCGCTTGCCGGGCATCGTCGTTCCGAGACCGTTCAGACGCCGACCGACTGGCCGGTCATCAGGGGAAGGATGGTCCCGCGGATGTGCGCCTCGTCGGGGGTCGTGCCGTGGTGGAACAGGTACTGCAGGATCAAGGCCTGTCCCAGGTCGGTGCGGGCGTCCAGGTCGGCGGGGGTGCCGATGATGCGGGTCAGGTGGGTGCGGACGGCTTCGCGGGCGGGGGCGAGTTTCGCCTCGCGGACTGCGGCGGCCACCTCTGAGTCCGGGGCGGTCAGCAGCACCGCCAGCAGCGTCCGGTGTCTGCGGAGCTGCACGGCGAACTTCATCAGCACCGTGACCAGGTCGCCGGCCGGGTCGTCGGTGGGCTCGACCGCGACGGGCGGGGCGGCGCTGCGCAGTGCGTCGACGACCAGGGCGTATTTGGTCGGCCAGCGCCGGTACAGCGAGCCGAGGCCGATTCCCGCGCGGCGGCCGACGTCGGCCATGCGCAGCCGTTCGTAGCCGCCGCTCTCCAGCAGCGTCAGCGTCTCGCGCAGGACCGCCCGGTCGAGGGCGGGGTCACGGGGGCGCGCCCGCCTCCTTCGGTATCCCATGGCGAGCTCCTGATTTTCTTGGCGGGCTGTCGCGGAACTGTTCTCCGTATTGTCCTCCGTTTCTCTGTGGGCGGGTTCACGAGCCGGTGAAGACCGGTTTTCGGCGTGTCAGGAACGCCTCGACGGCTGCCGAGTGGTCGCGGGTGCAGCCCAGCGCGGTCTGTTCGGCGGCCTCGGCGGCGAGTGTTTCGGGGAGCGTCCGGGACGGGGCTGCCAGCAGCAGCCGTTTGGTCGCGGCGATCGCCTTGGTCGGGCCCTGGGCGAGCCGCCGGGCGAGTGCCATCGCGTGCGGCCTCACCTGGTCGGGGGCGACGATGTCCCCGGCGAACCCCCACTGGGCGGCCTGGTGGGGGGTGAACGGTTCCGCCTGGAGCATCAGCGACAGGGCGCGGGCGCGTCCCACCGCCTGCACCAGGGTCGCCGATAGGCCGGAGTCGCAGGTCAGCCCCACCTTGTGGAAGGCCGTCGCCAAGGTGGCCTGCGACGACCAGACCTGCAGGTCGCAGGCGAGCGCGAACCCCAGGCCGGCGCCGACGCAGGTGCCGTTGACGGCCGCGATCACGGGCTTGGGCATCGTGGCCAGCAGCAACGTGATCGGGTTGTAGTGCTTTTCGACCGTCTCCCCTGCCCTCTCGGGGTCGGCCGCGAGGGCCTGCCGGAGCTCGCGGAGGTCCTGCCCGACGGTGAACGCCTCCCCCTCCCCGGTCAGCACCACGGCCCGGACCGCTTCGTCGCCGGCGGCCTTCCGCAGCGCGCTCAGCAAAGCCGTCTTCAAAGCGGTGTTCAATGCGTTGCCCTGGGCGGGGCGGTTCAGCCGGACGAGAGCGACCCCGTCGGCCACGTCGAGCAGGACCTCGTTCACGACAGCCTCTCGTAGAGGACGACGGGGTTGCCGCAGGGGTCGGTGACCACGATCCGCCGCTCGTGCGGGCCGGTCACCGGGGCGCCGGCCGACAGCCGCTCGGCGTGGGCGTCCAGGTCATCGACCTGGATGCTGACGACCGTGCGGCCTGCGACGGGCTGCTGGGACTCGTCGGCCAGGCCGATGGTGGTGTGGCCGTCGGTGACGGCGGCGTAGCGGTCGCCGTCGCGGAAGCGCGTCGTCAAGCCGAGCGCGGTGTAGAACTCCAGTTGGGCGTCCAGGTCGGCGGCCGGGACGATGACGTGACCGATCTTCATGACGATGTCCTCGCCTTCGCGGGCTCGGCCTTCGGGCGGAACCGTGGCATCACCTCGCGGGCGAAGCGCTCGACGATCTCCACGGACCGCTCGATCGGCAGGCCCAGCCACTGGGTGCGGAAGATGAAGTGGTTGAAGCCGGCGGACGCGAAGTCCTCGATCTTGGCGGCGATGTCGTCCGGCGACCCGAAGAACAGGGCCTTGTGCTTGATGGCCTCCCACTGGGTTTCGAAGTAGTCCATGCCGTAGCGGACGTACTCGCCGTAGGAGGCGCGGGCCGCGGCCCCGGCGATCGCGTACGCCTCCTCGAAGGAGTCGGCGACGCACAGGTCCCGGTGGATGGGGAACACCATGTCCTCTTCGTCGAACCCGGCGGCCTTGCGCTGGGCGCGGTACTCGGCGAGGTTGCCGACCGCCCAGTTGCGCCGGACGTTGGAGGAGGCGAGCCAGGGGTGGCCGGCGCGGGCGATGCGCTGGATGCCGACCGGGCCGTTGGCGCCGATCCACACCGGGGGCCCGGGTTTTTGCACCGGCAGGACGCTGCACCGGGCGTTCTCCAGTGCGAAGTGCCTGCCCTGGTGGGAGACCGGCTCACCGGTCCAGAGCTTGTGCATGCACTCCAGGGCCTCATACATCCGCGAGACGCGGGTGCGGCGGTCGATGCCGAAGGCGGCGAACTCGTCCTCCCGGTAGCCGGCGCCGACGCCGAGGACGAACCGGCCGCCCGACATCTGGTCGATGGTCGCGATCTCCTCGGCCCAGTGCACCGGGTGCCCCAGCGGGAGGATGAGGATGCCGGTGCCGATCTGCATGGATCCCGAGTGGTCGATGAGCCGTGCCAGCAGCGGAAGCGGCTGGGGGGTGCTCAGCGAGGACAGGTAGTGGTGGATGCCGAAGATCGAGTCGAAGCCGAGGTCGCGGACGTGCTGGGTGAACTCCACCAGCTCGCCGACGCGGCGGTTGATGTCGTCGCCGTGCCGGTACTGGTGGTCGAGGAGGATTCCGAATTTCACGGCGGTTTCCACTTCTACTCGGCGGCGCGGGTCTCGCCGAGGCGGAAGTAGGGGGCGACGAGCTTGTCGCGCTCTTCCAGGGCCTTGGCGACGCCCTTTTCACGGCGCTCCCGCAGGAAGTTCCAGTCCCCCTCGTCGAAGCTGAGGTTGGTGGCCCAGCCGTGGCCGACCCACCCGGTCATGGCGCCGAGCCCCTTGCCGCGGGCCTCCATGATGATCTGCATCATGGCCTTGCCCATCATGAGCGAGTCCAGCGGCATGACCGCGATCGCGTCGGCGTAGTCGTTGACCCACTTCTCCAGCTCGTCGGGCTGAACGACCTTGGTCACCAGGCCCTTGCGCTCGGCCTCCTCGGCGCCGATGGCGCGCATGGTGAGCATGACGTCCTTCATGGTGGTCAGGCCCACCTTCTCGATCCAGTGGTACATGTCCTGCGGGCCGGGCCCCAGGTAGCGGAACGCCGGGTGGGTGAACTTGGCGTCGGGGGTCGCGATGACGATGTCGGACGAGAGCGCGATCTGGAAGTGCCCGCCGTAGCAGTAGCCCTGGACCTGGCAGATCGTCGCCTTGAGCGACTCGATGATCGGGCGGGTGAAGCCCGAGGACAGGACGTTGCGGTCGGGGAGGATACGCTGGCGCTGGGAGGGCCGGCGGCGCGACTCCTTGTCCTTGCCGGACTTGTAGCCGATGTAGTGGCCGAGTTCGGAGGCGTCCGCGCCGGTGCCGAAGTGGTCGCCTTCGCCCTTGAAGACGATGACCTTGACGCGGTCGTCGGCCTCGGCCTCGCGGACCAGGTCGCCGATGCGTTCGAAGGCGGCGACCGGCAGGGCGTTGAGCCGTTCGGGCCGGTCGAAGGTGATGGTGGCGACGGACCGCTGCTCGTCCACGTGGTACTTGACGTAGGAGGCGAGGACCTCGGGGTCGGTCTCCATGTGCTCGGCGTCCCAGTGGTTGCGCAGCAGTTCCGCTTCGCTCTTCTTCACGGGTTCTCCTGGAAAGCTCGTCTGTGGGAAGGGATGTGCAGGGGCGGGTGGTCAGCGGAAGGCGGGGAAGACCTCCGCGGCGAACAGGCGCAGCGAGGCGTGGATCTTCTCCACCGGCATGCCCAGCCAGCCCGGCCGGAAGATGACGTGGTTGAACCCCAGCTCGCGCAGGGCGCCGATGCGTTCGATGAGGAACTCCGGGGAGCCCAGCAGCAGGGTGTGGCGCACCAGCTCGTCGAACCGGTCGCGCTGCCAGCGCAGCGCGGGGTACTCGGCGTAGGTGGCGTACTCGGTGCGGGCATACGGCAGCGCCGTCTCCACGGCCTGCTGGGTGGTGGGCGCGCAGTACAGCTCGACCCCGATCGGCCGTTCGACGGAGGCGGGGTCCTTGCCGTACTCGGCGAGCGCCTCGTTGTAGACGGCGACGTGTTTGGGCAGGTATCCGGGGTTGGGCGAGTTGCCCGGGGCGTACCAGGCGTCGCCGAGCCGGGCGGCCCGGCGCACCGCCGTCCTGCCGCCCGCGCCGATCCAGATCGGCGGGCCGCCCGGAGTGAGCGGGCGGATGCCGATGGTGCCGCCGGAGAGGGGGTAGAACTCGCCGTCGTGTTCGACGGTCTCCCCCGACCACAGCGCCCGGATGAGGCGGATGCTCTCGTCGAACCGGCGGAACCGGGTGGCCGGATCGACGCCGAAGGCGGCGAATTCGTTGTCGCGGTAGCCGGCGCCGACGCCGAGGACGACCCGCCCGCCCGACAGGTGGTCGAGGGTGGCGAACTCCTCGGCGATGTGCGCCGGGTGGAACAGCGGCAGGATGAGGATTCCCGTGCCGAGGGTCATGGTGCCCGAGCGCGGGATGAGGCTCGCCGTCATCGAGATGGGCTGCGGCGTCGCCAGGTTCGACTGGAAGTGGTTGATCGTCCAGACCGAGTCATAGCCCAGTTCCGCGGCCAGTTCGACGGTGCTGAACAGCTCATCCAGCCGCTTTCGCAGGTCGTCGCCGTGCGGGTACTGGTGCGAGGCCATGATGCCGAACTTCACCGGCGCGGCCCCCCTTCCGGGTCGGGCACCGCGACGCGGCTGATCTTGCCGGATGCGGTGCGTTGCAGTTCGGGGACGAACTCCACCCGCCGCGGGGCCTTGAAGTGGGCGAGCCGGTCCCGGGCGAAGGCGATCAGTTCCTCGGCCAGCTCGGCGTCGGAGAGCGGCGCGGCGGTGTCGCGGACGACGAGCGCGACCGGGATCTCCCCCAGCCGGTCGTCTGGCCGGCCGAGGACGCGCACGTCGCGCACGTACTGGTGCTCGCGCAGCACATCCTCGATCTCCTCGGGCCACACCTGGAAGCCGCCGCACTTGATCATGTCGCGTTTGCGGCCCACCAGCCACAGCACGCCGTCCTCATCGACGTAGCCGATGTCGCCGGTGTGGACCCACCCGTCGCGGACCAGCGCCGCCGAGGCCTCGGCGTCGTCCACATAGCCCTTGGTCAGCCGGGAGCGGACGACGATCTCTCCTTGTTGTCCGGGCGGCAGGGCGCGCCCGTCCTCGTCGCGGATCTCCAGTTCGACGCCGGGGTAGATCCGGCCGGCCGAGCCCGGCTTCCACAGCCCGGCCTTCATGTCCTTGCCGGTCCAGCCGGCGATGTGGCCGGATTCGGTGGAGCCGTAGTTGACCAGGATCGGCACGCCGTAGCGCAGCTCGAAGTCGCGCCGCAGCTTCCAGGAGATGGCCTGGCCGGCCACCAGGACGTGTTTGACCCCCGTGAAGGGCAGGTCGCGTTCGGCGTGCACGATGTCGTAGATCATCGTGGGCAGGAAGAAGAAGTTGTCGAACGCGAACCGTTCCATCAGGGCGGCCAGGCGATCGACGCCGAAGCGTTCCCACACCACCGCGCCGCGGCCGACGAAGTAGGCGAACATCAGCGCGTGCTGGCCGCCGGAGTGGAACAGCGGCAGCGCGATCAGGTTGGGTTTGGCGTCCGGTGACGCGCTCCCCTGCTCGTCGGTGCCGGTGGAGACCTTGGCGAGGCGGCGCAGCGAGTCGAGGGTCCCGCCGTGGGTGACGCTGACGGCCTTGGGACGCCCGGTGGTCCCGCCGGTGAACAGGATGCAGGACTCGGCGTCCGGCTCGACCGGTACGGCCTCGACGTGGGCCTGGTGGCCCCATTCCAGCGGCGGGTGGCCGGCCACCGGCCCGCCCGTCTCCCCGGGCGGGCCCACCGACCGGATGGTCACGCCCGGCGCTTTGAGGTCTTGGAGCACCTCGGCGCGCCGGACGTCGGCCAGCAGGAGCTTGGGGTCGGTCTTGGCGATCGACTCGGCCAGTTCCTCGGCGTTGTACAGGCTGCTGATCGTCACCGGGACGGCGCCGATCTTCCAGGCGCCGAACAGGAAGAACACGATCTCCGGGCCGTTGACCAGGTAGAGGCCGACCCGGTCGCCGGCGCCGACGCCGGCGGCCGCAAGGGCCTGGGCCACGCCGCCGGCGATGAGATCGACCTGCTGGAAGGTCCACGACCGGCCGTCCTCGGCGTGCAGGCCGGGGACGGAGCCGCGGTCGCGGGCCCGGGCCTGGAGGATTTCGGCGAGGTTGGTGCCGGTCACCGCACACCTCCCTGGTCGGATGCGGGGCCTTGCGGGGCCGCGGGGGGATCGAGCCGGGGGATGACCTCGGCGCCGAACCGGCGGATCTGCTCCATCGCCTCCTCCTGCCCGGCGCCCACGAACTGGAGCCGCAGCGACACCTCGGTGATGCCGAGGTCGCGTTCCCAGCGGTGGAGCTTGGCGACGATGTCGTCGGCGGTGCCGATGAGGCAGTCCTCGGCCATGTACCGGTCGATGTCGAGGCGTTGGGCGTCGTCCCAGGACTTGTAGCCGGCGTACTGGCGTTCCAGGTGGGGCCGTACCGCGGCGACGGCGGCGGCGCGGGTGTCGGCGAGGTAGGCCTCCCGGGCCATGGGGTAGTCGCGTTCCAGCGAGAACCCGTGCTCGGTGAGGGTGTCGCGGTACACCTTCAGCAGCGCCGCCACTTCGGCGTCGTTGCCCTTGGGGCCGATGAGCCAGGGGGCGTCCAGGCGGGCCGCCCGCCGGACGGCCCCTTCGGCGAACGCGCCGATCCAGATCGGCGGGCCGCCCGGCTGGACGGGGCGCAGCGGCAGGCTCGCCCCTTCCGCCTCGCCCCAGCTGCCCGCCAGGTCAACGGTCTCGCCTCGCCACAGGGCCCGCAGCGCCGGCACGTACTCGCGCAGCCGGCGCAGCCGGTCGTCCCAGGCGACGCCGAACGCCGCGGTCTCCCGCTTGCGGTAGCCTGCGCCGATCCCGACGGTCAGCCGCCCGCCGGTGATCACGTCCAGGGAGGCGAGGTCCTCGGCGAGGGCGATGGGGTTGAGCAGCGGGGCGAGCAGGACGCCGAAGCCGATGCGGATGCGCTCAGTGGCGCCGGCCAGGTACCCGGCGAGGGGGATCGGCTGCAGGAACGCCGATTTGGCCAGGTAGTGGTGGCCGAGGTAGACGGCGTGGAAGCCGGCCTCTTCGGCCGCGGCGGCCTGCCGCACCACGCCGTCCAGTCCCTCGACCGCCGAGGCGGCGGGGTCGAACTGGGCGCTCAGAAAGACGCTGATCTTCACCCGGCGACCGCCTCCGTCGACGAGGCGGCCTGTTCGTCCTCCTGGGCGCGGAAGTGCGGGATGACCTTGGTGGCGAACTCTTCCATCGACTTCAGCGCGGTCTTGCGGTCCAGGCTGGGGATGCGCAGCCAGCAGATGTAGTGGGTGATGCCGAGCTGCTCGCGCAGCATCTCGATGGTCTCGATGACCTTCTGGGGCGAGCCGAAGTTGCCGCCGTGGGTCAGCGTCTTCTCGAGGGTGAGCAGCTTGATGTTCTTGGCGACGGCCTCGTAGTAGGAGCGTTCCTGCTCCAGGGCCTCCTTGGAGCCGGGGATGACCTTCCCGACGGTCCGGTAGTAGTTCAGCGCGGCCTGCGCCGCCTCATGAAGGCCCTCTTCGCCCTCACCGCACCACACCTGCTGCATGAACGGCAGATCGTATTGAGTGATGTCGTGGCCGTTCTCCTCCATCGCGGTGCGGTAGAGGTTGAAGTTCTTCTGCATGATCCCCAGCGGCGTGAAGTTGGGGGAGGTGATGATCGCCTCGCCGCGGGCGCCGCGTTCGCGGAAGCTGTCGGGCGAGACGGTGCCCTGCAGGATGGGCGGCCCGCCCGCGGTGAGCGGCCGGGGGTAGGTGGTGACGTCGTCGAGCTGGAAGAACTCGCCATGGTAGCTGAAGTTCTCCTGCGACAGCGCCAGCCGGAGCACCTCCAGGCTCTCCTGGTAGCGGCGCTTGGACTCCTCCAGGGGGACGCCGAAGCCGCGGAACTCGGCCGGCTGGTAGCCGCGGCCGACGCCGATGGCGACCCGGCCGCCGGACAGCACGTCCAGCGCGGCGATGTCCTCGGCCAGCCGCAGCGGGTGGTGCAGCGGCAGCACCACCACGGCGGTGCCGATGGTGATGCGCTTGGTGCGCTCGGCGATCGCCATGGCGAGGTTCAGCGGGTTGCCGAGGATGCCGTACTTGGAGAAGTGGTGCTCGGCCAGCCAGACCGAGTCGAAGCCGAGCTGGTCGGCCAGCTCGATCTCTTCGAGGGTCTCACGCAGGACCTCATGGTCTGAGGTCCCCTCGGCGACGGGGAACAGGTTCATGATTCCGAATTTCATCGAACACTCCCTAATTCCGACCAGTCGGTATGTTCAGGACCGAAGAAAGGGACCGGTCACGGGCCCGGTGGGCCGGCTCAGGACGTCCCGGCCTGCGCCTTTCTGCGGCGCTGCACCTGCAGGCGCCCCACGCGCCTGCGGTGCCACCGGCCGCGGCCCAGCCACGCGTCCAGCACGTGCGCGCGGCGCAGGAACAGGTGGGGATCGGCCTCCATCGTGATGCCCATGCCGCCGTGCACCTGGATGCACCGCTCGGCGGCGAACACCGCGGCGCTCCCGGCGGCCGCCTTGGCGGCGTGGACGAGGCTCTCGGCCTCCGGGCGCCCCTTGTCGACCGCCCAGGCCGCATACAAGGTCAGGTCCCAGGCCGCCTTGCGGCGCGTCACCGCGTCGGCGAGCTGGAAGGCCACCCCCTGGAAGGAGCCGATGACGCGGCCGAACTGCGTGCGGGTGCGGGCGTGCCCGGCCGCCAGCTCGATCGCGCCGGCGGCGACGCCGCACAGCTGCGCGGCGGCCACCAGGGCGGCCCGCCCGGCTCCCAGGCCCACCGGCGCGGTCTGCGCCGGCGCCGCCAGCGTCACATCCGACAGCGGCACCGAGGGGTCGAGCGACTCGCGGACGGTGATGCGCTCCGGCTCGGCGATCCAGACGCCGTCGGCGGCCAGCGCCACGACCTTGTCGGCCTGCACCGCGTACGGCACGAGGGTGCGGACCAGCGGGTCCGCGGCCTCGCGCCCCGGCCAGCCGGGGTCGCCGGGAAGGTCGACCGCGGGCGTGAGGACCGTGCGGCCCGCCAGCACATCGTCGGGCAGCGCGCCGAGCCCCAGCGCCAGCTGGACGGCGGCGGCGTGCGCCGGGAAGCGGCTGGGCACCAGGTGCTCGCCGAGGGCTTCGACCGCCACCAGCAGATCCACCAGGGACGAGCCCATGCCGCCGGCCGACTCGGGCACCCCGAGCAGCCCGAAATCACCGAGCAGGACCGCGTCGCAGGCGGGCTCGCGCCACTGCCCGGCGAGCGCGTCGCGGGCGGTGACCTTCTCTTCCTTGGCGATCGAGCGGACGGACTGTTGGATGTCCCGCTGCTCGGGGGTGAACGTCGCTTTCATTGCGCCACTCCGCTCAACGTGACCGGGGCAGGTTCAGCACCCGCTCCGCGAGAATCGACTTTTGAACCTCCTCGGTGCCGCCCTCGATCGTGTGGGCGCGCGAGCGGAGGTAATGACGCATCCGGGCCGCGGCGCCCTCGCCGTCGAGCAGCACCCCGCCGGCGGCGTCCAGCTGCACCGCAAGACGGTTCGCCTCCTGGACGACCCCCGCCCACAGGCTCTTGAGGGCCGAGGTCTCCGGGCCGGGCGCACCGCCGGCCTGGGTCTCCCCGATCATGCGCAGCGACCCGATGCGGACGGCCTCGGCGTCGGCGTACAGCGCGCCGAGCGCGTCCAGCACCGCCGTATCGTCGGCCAGACCCCGTTCGATCGCCAGGTCGGTGAGCCGGTCGACGGCCTGCCGCGCCCACACCCACAGGCTCAGCGCCATGGTGCCGCGCTCGAACGCCAGCGTGGTCAGCGCCACCCGCCAGCCGTTGCCGACGCCGCCGAGCACGTCCTCATCGGGGACGAACACCTCATCCAGGAACATCTCGTTGAACTCGGCGTCCCCGTTGAGCATCACCAGCGGCCGGACCGTGAACCGGTCCATCGGCGCCAGGAAGTAGGTGATGCCCTCGTGCTTGGGCGCGTCCGGGTCGGTGCGCGCCAGCAGCAGGCACTTGTCGGCGTTGTGGGCGTTGGAGGTCCAGATCTTGGAGCCGTTGATGACCCAGCCGCCGTCGACCTTGACCGCCCTGGTCTGCAGGCTGGCCAGGTCGGAGCCGGAGCCCGGCTCGCTGAAGCCCTGGCACCAGTACTCGGTGCCATTCAGGATGCCGGGCAGGTGGCGGGCCTTCTGCTCGGCGGTGCCGTGCACGATGATGGTCGGCCCGGCCAGGTACATGCCGACCCCGTTGAGCGGGTAGGGCGCGCCGCGCAGCTCGGCCTCCTCGTTGAAGATGGCCTGCGCGGTGGAGTCCAGGCCGCGTCCGCCGTACTCGACCGGCCAGGACAGGCCGGCCCAGTTCCCGGCGCAGATGCGCTCCTGCCAGATGCGCGACCAGTGGGCGCGCTCCGCCTCCGACAGGCCTTCTTGGGGCGGGATGTCGTCGAGCGCCTCATCCAGCCAGGCGCCGACCTCCTGCCGGAAGGCCCGCTCCTTGGGGGTGTCGTCGAAGTCCATGGTCTCCTGTTCGCTCTCACTTGGCGGGGGCCGGCAGACGGACGGCGTCCTGGGCGTCGCCGAGCCGGGCCTTGTACAGCTTTCCGTTGGGGTCGCGCGGCAGCGCCGAGTGCACCACGTACTCGGTGGGCAGCTTGGGCTTGGCCAGCCGCCCGGCGAGGTACTCGTGGACGGCCGCCACGGCGGCCTCGGGCGCGGGGGCGGCGTCGGTGAGGGTCAGGTGGGCCACCGGCACCTCGCCGTAGTCGTCGTGGGGGACGCCGAGCACGCCCGCGTCCGCGATCCACTCGTGCTCCAGCAGCGCCGCCTCGATCTCGGCCGGGTACACGTTCACCCCGCCCACCAGGATCATCTCCGAGGCCCGGCCGGTGATGAACAGGTAGCCGTCCTCATCGACGTACCCCATGTCCCAGACGGTCATCAGGCCGTCGCGGCGGGAGCCGCGGGTCTTTTCCGGGTCGTTGTGGTACTCGGCCACATCGTCGCCCTGGCGCATGTAGACGATGCCGACCTGGCCGGGCGGCAGCTCGTTGCCGTCCCGGTCGAGGATCTTCAGGGTGGAGATCGAGGCGGGCCGGCCGACGGTGCCGGGGCGCTCCAGCCACTCGTGGGGCCGGGCGATGGTGGTGCCGACCTCGGTGGAGCCGTAGTACTCGTAGACGACCGGGCCGAACCAGTCCATGATCTGCTTTTTGACCTCGACCGGGCACGGCGCGGCGCCGTGCAGCACATACCGCAGCGAGGAGATGTCGTAGCGCTCGCGCACCTCCTTGGGAAGCTGCAGCAGCCGGTGGAAGTGGGTGGGGACCATGGCGGTGCCGGTCACCCGGTGCCGCTGGACCCGCTCCAGGAAGCCCTCGGGGGTCCAGCCGTCCATGAGCACCATGGTGCCGCCCCAGTTCAGCGCGCCGATCGCGGGCGTGATGTTGGCCGAGTGGTACAGCGGGGCCGACACCAGCCAGGCGCCGAAGGCGTCGCGGCTCATGCCGAACTCCTTGAACAGCCACACGTAGGTGAGGGCGCCCTGGTCGGCGCTGATGCCGCTCAGGGGGCGCTTGACGCCCTTGGGGCGGCCGGTGGTGCCGGAGGTGTACATCATCAGCGACCCGTGGGGGGTGCGCTCGGGGTCGGTCGCGGGCATCCCCGCGGTCAGCTCCGAGAGCGGACGGGCCCGCTTGGGGGTGCCGTCCACGAACACCTTGACGCCGGGGCCGGCCGCATCCAGCACGGTGTCTTCCGCCCGCTGGGAGCACAGCACCACCTTGGCGCCGCTGTCTTGGAGGATGTAGGCGATCTCGGGGGCGGTGAGGTGGTAGTTGATGGTGACCAGGTAGATGCCGGACTGCATGGCCGCCAGGTAGGCGGTGACCATGGCGGGGCTGTTGGTCATGACGACGGCGATGGTGTCGCCCTCGTTCACCCCTTGGGCGCGCAGCCCGTGGCAGACCCGGTTCACCTCGGCGAACAGCTCGCCGTAGGTGATGCGCTCATCGTCGGCCGTGATGATCGCGCACAGCTCCGGGTCGGACACCGCCCACAGCCGGAAGCCGATCTGCTCCTGCGTCCCCTGGCTCATTGCGCTCCCTATCGTACATTCCGACCATCCGGTATGTTTTGCCCACACTAGAGGGGAGCAGCCAGCATGTCCATACCTGTCGATACCGCACATGCCGCCGCCTACCGTTCCCGCCGCATTCCCGAGCCGCTGCAGGTCACCGGCGGCGTCTGGGCGGTGCCGGTGCCGCTGGGCGACAGCCCGCTGGGGTACATCACCGTCTTTCTGGTGGAGACCGGCGACGGGCTCGTCCTCATCGACGCCGGGTACGAACACCCCTCCTGCTGGAAGTCGTTCACCGCGACGGTCGCCGAGCTCGGGCTCGACCTGGCGGCCGTCCGCCTGGTGCTGCTCACCCACAACCACCCCGACCACGTCGGGTTCGCCGACCGGGTGCGGGCGCTGTCCGGGGCGCGAGTGGTCATGGGACGCGCCGACGACTTCGCCCACCAGCGGAGCGTCCGCGGCGGCTTCCTGGTCCAGTTGCGGCGCGCCCTGGACATGACCGGTGCGCCGCCGGAGGTGACCGACGCCATGTACCGGGCCGCGCTCAAGGTCGCCAAGCACTCGGAGAGCCTCGAGCCGGACCTGACGCCCGAGGGCGACAGCGAGCACGTCGTCGGCGACGTCACCTTCCTCGGCCTGCACACCCCCGGCCACACCTACGGCCACACCGTCTACATCGACACGTCGCGCGGCGTGGTGTTCACCGGGGACACGTTGATGGCCGAAGGGCCGACTCAACTCGCCGTGCCGAGCCTGCCGGGCGACGACCCCGCCGGGGACCTGCTGGCGTCCCTGGACCGCATCCGCGACCTGGACGTGCAGATCGCCTGCCCGGCCCACCAGTTCCCCTACCGCGACGTCGCCGCCCGCGCCGCCGAGCTGAAGGCCTTCCACCAGGCCGAGCTGGAGGCCGTGGCGAAGCTGCTGCGGACCCACCGGACGGCCTGGGAGATCGCCCCGCACCTGAGGTGGGCCAAGCCGTGGGACGAGCTCGGCATCGGAGGCAAACGGTTCGCCCTGATCCATACGCTCTCACTCGTGCTGGCCGCCGGCCGCTGAAGCGCCGCCCGTCCCCCGGTCGCGATCCTCATAGGCCCAGTCCGGGGTCAGCCTCGGGCGCATCTCGCGCAGGGACCGTTTGAGGATCTTGCCGGAGGGGTTGGTGGGCAGCTCCTCGACCAGGTAGATCTCCTTGGGGACCTTGAACCCGCCGAGCCGCCGCCGGGCGTGCTCGATCAGATCGGCGGCGTCCAGACCGGGCCGGCCCACCACGAAGGCCACCGGCACCTCCACCCAGCGGGGGTGCGGGGCCCCCACCACCGCGACCGCCAGGACCTTCGGGTGATCGGCCAGCACGTTCTCGATCTCGGCGCTCGACATGTTCTCGCCGCCACTACGGATCATGTCCTTGAGGCGGTCGCGGATGTACAGGTAGCCGTCCTCGTCAAAGCACCCGATATCGCCGGTGTGGAACCAGCCGTCGCGGAACGCCTCCGCGGTCGCCTCGGGATCGTCCAGGTAGCCGGGGCTGACCTTGGGACCACGGGCGACGACCTCGCCCTCGGCCCCCACCCCGACGTCATTGCCCGCCGGATCGACGACCCGCACGTCCACCCCGACCAGCGGCAGCCCCACCGAGCCCGGCTTGGTCTCCATGTGGGCCTCATCCAGGTAGGTCAGGCCCGAGCAGGTCTCGGTGAGGCCGTAGCCCTCGATCAGGCGGGCGTTGGGGAACAGGGCGCGGGCGACCTTGAACAGCGCGGGCGACACCTGCGAGAAGATCAGCCAGCGCACCGACGACAGGTCCGCCCGGGTGGTCTCGGCCGCGCGGCGCATCATGTCGAGCATGGTCGCCGCGACCACCATGCCGGTGATGCGCTCGGCCTCGATCGCGGTCAGCACCCGAGCCGGGTCGAACCGGCGCTGCAGCACCATGCACCCGCCGACCTGCCAGATCGCATACCCGGGCAGATCGGTGCCGCCGACGTGGTACAGGGGCGCGAAGTTCAAGATCCGGTCATCGGCGCGCAGGCCCAGCTCCACGATCTGGGCGTACATGTTGGCGTTGACATTGCCGTGGGTGAGCATCACGCCCTTGGGCAGGCTGGTGGTGCCGGAGGTGTAGACGATCCGCTGCAGCGCCGCATCGTCCAACTCGGCGTCGGGCACTCGGGCGCCCCGGTGCGCGGCGATGAGGGACCGCACGTCGATCCAGCCGCCCGCGTCGTCGATGGGTTCGAGGGCGTAGCGGCGGACCTGCGGGAGCGTCGCTGTGGCCGCGGCCGTCAGCGGCGCGAACTCCGGGACGGTCGCGACCGCCTCGACCGCGGCGCGCTCCATCAACTGCCGCAGCTCCCCGGCGGTGAGCCGGTAGTTCAGCGGCACGGACACCGCGCCGAGCTTGGCCAGCGCCAGCGAGAGCATGAGGAACTCGGGGACGTTGCCGGCGACCACCGCGACGCGGCTGTCGCGGCCGACGCCCTGCTCCCGCAGCCCGGCGGCGAGCGCGTGCACCTCGGCGGCCAGCTCCCGGTAGGTCCAGCAGCGGTCCTGGTAGACCAGGGCCTCCCGGTCGGCGAAGCGGATCGCGTTGGCGCCCAGAATCCGGGCGAGGTTCGCGGTGCTCATCCCAGGCCCTCCCGCTCGCGCAGCTTGGTCTTGAGGACCTTGCCCGAGTCGTTGCGCGGCAGTGCGTCCACGACCTCGATGTATTTGGGCACCTTGTATTTGGCGAGGTTGTTCAGGCAGTGCCGCCGGATCTCCTCGGCCGCCTCCGGTGCGGGCTCGCGCAGGATGACGAACGCCTTGGGCACCTCGTCCCAGCGTTCGTCGGGGACGCCGATGACCGCGACCTCCGCGACCAGCGGGTGCTCGGCGATGACCCGTTCGACCTCGGCGCCGGCGATGTTCTCCCCGCCGGACTTGATGAGGTCGGTGCGGCGATCGACGAACCACAGATAGCCGTCCTCATCCAGCCTGCCGACGTCGCCGGTGCGGAACCAGCCGTCGCGGCGGGTGCGCCTGTTGGCCTCCTCGTCCCTCCAGTAGCCGGGTGAGACCTTGTCCCCCCGCACGATGATCTCGCCCGGCACGCCGGGCGGCACCGGCCGGAAGTCCTCGTCCACGATCCGGATGTGGACGCCGGGGAACGGCGCGCCGCAGGCCCCCAGCTTGGACTCCTCGTGGGCGGCGTCCATGTAGCAGGCGCCGTTGGTCAGCTCGGTCATGCCGAAGGTGTCGATGGTGCGCACGTGCGGGAACATGCGCTTGACCCGGCGGCGGACCTCCGGCGCCACGCCGGCGAACAGCAGGTAGCGCACCGAGTCGAAGTCGGGCCGCGGATCCAGCTTCATCAGGTCGAACAGGATCTGCGCGGCCAGCACCAACCCGGTGATGCGTTCCTCGGCGACGATCCGGGCGATGTCGGGCGCCTTGAAAGACGGGGTCAGCACCATCGTCGCCCCGGCCACGAAGGTCGCCAGGCCCGGCGCCTCCAGGCCGCTGACGTGGAACAGCGGCGCGGAGATGAGGATCCGGTCGGCCTGGGTGAGCTCCAGCTCCAGGAGCTGGGCGCGGTGGTTGGCGATGAGGTTGCCGTAGGTGTGGATGACGCCCTTGGGCCGGGAGGTGGTGCCGGAGGTGTACAGCAGCCGGTGGATGTCGTCGGAGTCCTTCTCGGCGTCCGCGACGCGGACGCCCGGCGGCTGCGCCGCGAGCAGGTCCTCCAGGCGCACCGCGCCCTCGATCACCTCCTGCTGGTTGGCGACGGTGACCCGCAGGTCGGTGTGCCGGGCGACGTGCTCGGCCACGTCACGGAAATCGTCGTCGTACAGCAGGCCGGTGATGCCGGCGTGGCCGATGATGTAGGCCTGCTCGGCGGGGTGCAGCCGCCAGTTCAGCGGCACGCCGATGGCGCCGAGGCGGCTGAGGGCCAGCAGTTCGAAGATGTAGGTGGCGGTGTTGCGGCCCAGCACGCCGACCAGGTCAGAGGGGGTGACCCCGGCGTCGCGCAGCGCGGCGGCGTGCCGGTCCACCTCGGCGTCCAACTCGGCGTAGGTCCAGCGCCCGTCGCCATCGACGAGCGCCTCGCGGTCGGCGCGGCGCAGCGCCTGCAGCCGGAGCGTCTCACTGAAGTTGCTCGTGGCCATCAGTCCTTTGCCTCCGCCTGCTTGCCGCGGAAGGCCTTGATCTCCTCGCGGCTCGGCAGGCTGACGAACTCCAGCAGGTTGCCGTCCAGGTCGCGGGCGGCGAACGCGGTGATGTAGCCGTAGTTGTCCAGCAGGACCCGGCGCGGCGGGCCGAGGCACTCGGCGCCGAGGCCGGAGATCCGCCGGTAGACCTCCTCGATCTCCTCGTGCGGCACCTGGAAACTGAGCAGGAACGGGCCGAGCTCGCGGTGCCCGGCGGTGGCGGTGCGCTCGGCGGGTGCGTTCCACTCGATGAGCTCGAGCTGGCCGATCTGGCTCGGCCCCTGCAGGTACTGGACCCTGCCGGTGGTTCCCTTCGGCAGGGCGAGCGACTCTTCGATGCCGGGCCCGCCGACCTCGGCGCGCAGCGTCTTGCGGTAGCCGAGGGCCTTTTCATAGAAGTCGGCGGCGCGGTCGAGGTCCGACACGATCATCGCCACGTGATGGATCTCGCTGACGGGCATGAGGATCCTCCTCCCCTGGACGGTCTGGACGACTCGGTGAACGCCCCGCCCGCAACCGGTGAGGCGGCCGGTGCGGGCGGGGCGCGAACGGTGGGGCTAGGTGCCCAGAACCCGCTGGATGAGCGCCACCTCGTCCTGGCCGCTCTGGGGGACGATGTGGTCAGACAGCGAGCAGATCTCCTCGATGGAGGCGGCGATGTCGTCCGGGGAGGCCGGCTCGGGCCCGGAGTACCAGCCGGGGGTCACCCCGATGAAGATGCGCCCGACCCGGCCGCCGCCGACGGTGAGGATGTGCCGGTTCAGCTCGCAGCTCGGGGAGGCCAGGAACGTGGCGACCGCCGCCACATGCCGCGGGTCGAACCGGTCGGCCAGCTCGCCGAGCAGGCCCTCGGTCATGCGGGTCGCGGCGGTCGGCGCGACCGCGTTGACACAGATCCCGTAGCGGGGGCCCTCCAGCGACAGCACGTTCATCAAACCGATCAGGCCGGCCTTGGCGGCGGCGTAGTTGGACTGCCCGAACGTTCCGAGCAGGCCGGAGGCCGAGGTGGTGAGCACGATGCGGCCGTAGCGCCGCTCGACCATGTGCTTCCAGGCCGGGCGCAGCACGTTGAAGGCGCCCAGCAGGTGCACCTCCAGCACCGCGGTGACGTCCTCGTCCGACAGCTTGGCGAAGGTGCGGTCCCGCAGGATCCCGGCGTTGTGGATGACCGCGTCCACGCACCCGAACTCCTCGATGGCGCGCTGCACCAGCGCGGCGCCGCCCTCGACCGTGGCCACCGAGTCGGTGGAGGCGACGGCGACGCCGCCCCGGTCGCGGATCTGCCGGGCGACCTCCTCGGCGACGGGCGAGGAGCCCGTCCCGTCCACGGCCCCGCCGACGTCGTTGACGACCACGCGGGCGCCGTGCTCGGCCAGCATGAACGCGTGCGCGCGGCCGATGCCGTGGCCGGCCCCGGTGACGATGACGACCTGTCCGTCGAAGTCCACTGCCCTGCTCACCGCTCACTCCCCAGCACAGCGACGAAGGCGACCGTCGAGCCGGGCTGGCCGCCGAGGTTCTGCGCGACGGCGAGCCGGGCCCCCTCGACCTGCCGCTCACCGGCCTCGCCGCGCAACTGCGTGAAGCACTCGAACATCATTCGCAGGCCGGTGGCGCCGATCGGGTGGCCGAAGGACTTCAGGCCGCCGTCGGTGTTGACCGGCAGGGCGCCGCGCAGGTCGTAGCGGCCGTCCAGCACATCGCGCCAGGCCTTCCCGCGTTCGGAGAACCCCAGGTCCTCCATGAGGACGATCTCGGTCGGGGTGAAGCAGTCGTGCACCTCGGCCAGTGAGATCTCCCGGGCCGGGTCGGTCACGCCGGCCTGCTCGTAGGCGCGCCGGGCGGCGGTCACCACCTCGGGGAAGGTGGTGAAGTCGTAGCCGGTGGCGGCGAGCCCGGAGCCGGACCCGGCCACGAAGCTCATGCCCTTGAGGTAGACGGGCCTGTCGGTGTACTTGTGGGCGTCCTCGGCGCGGACGATGACGGCCGCGGCGGCGCCGTCGGAGACCCCCGAGCAGTCCATGACGCCGAGCGCGCCCGCGATGCGCGGGGATTTCTCCACCGCCTCGGGCGTGACGGGCCTGCGGAACTGGGCGCGTTCGTTCAGGGCGCCGTTGGCGTGGTTCTTGACCGCCACGTGGGTCAGCGCGCGGCGCATGTCCGCATCGGAGACGCCGTAGGCCTGCTGGTAGGCCGGGACCAGCAGGGAGAACCCGGCCGGGGCGGTCCAGTCCACGTCGGTGCCGTCGGCGGGCGGCAGCACCGCCGACAGGCCGGATTGGGAGCTGTCTTTGAGCTTCTCGACGCCGGCGGCCATGACGATGTCGTAGGCGCCGGAGGCCACGCCGAAGACGGCGTTGCGGAAGGCCTCCGACCCGGTGGCGCAGTAGTTCTCCACGCGCGTCACCGGCTTGTCTGTCAGGCGCAGCGGCCGGGCCAGCACCTGGCCGGACAGGCCCGAGCCCTGGGTGCCGACCCAGAAGGCGTCGATGTCGTGCACCGACATCCCCGGCAGGGAGGCCATGCACTCGGTGACGGCATCGACGAGCAGGTCGTCGGCCGAGGCCCCCCAGTGGTCGCCGAACGGGGTGCAGCCCATCGCGACGATGGCGACGTCGTGGGCCAGGCGTCTAGTCGTCATTGGTGGCCTTCCACGGGCGAAGCTTCCAGAAGTAGTTGTGGATCGCGTCGGTGCTCCACAGCCGCCGGAACGTGGGCCGCATCGTCATGCCCACGGTGATGGCGCCGGGGGCGACGTCGGTGGCGTAGGCGGTGAGCCGGCCGCCGCGGCTGCCCTCGACCGCCACGTCGGCGACGACGATCGCGACCTCGGCCTCGGGCATGGTGGTCAGCCGGTCCCGGGTGACCGACACGACGGTGGCGACCTGGTCGCGCAGCGAGACGGTGCGGGGCTGCTCCGCGACGTCGCCGCACGCGGCGCACGCCTTGCCCGGCGGGGTGGTGATGCCGCCGCAGGAGCCGCAGTGGGCGCCCTCCAGGCGGTACTTCCAGGCGGCCCGCCGGTACATCGGCGGGGCGGCCGGGGCCGGGGCGGCCGGGCGCGCCGGGCCCTGCACTTCCAGCAGGCCCCGCCAGCGCAGGTAGCGGCCGTAGGCGAGGTGCTCGCGAGCGGCGAGCTGCTCGCGCACCGGGCGGCCGGCCCGGGCCGCGCGCACGCCGTCGCCGACGCGCAGCACGAACGCGTCGGCGCCCTCGGCCGCCGACAGCGCCAGGATCGTCTGGCCGGGCTCGGCCGCATCCAACGTGGCGGCGAGCAGCAGCCCCAGGTGCGCGGCGCCGGTGTGGCCGGTGAGCCGCTCGACCTCGGCGTCGGCGCCGGAGCCGCCGAAGGCGCGGCGCAGCGTCGCGGCGGCGCGGGCGTTGGGGGACGCCACGACCACGTGATCGACGGACTCCAGGCCGGCGTCGGCCAGGGCCCGCCGCGCGGCGTCCTTGGCCGCGGCGACCAGCACGCTCGCGGTGAACCGCTCGTCCCACACGTGCTCGTGCCGCTCTCCGGGCAGCCGCCACCGGTCCAGCACCTCCACGGTCTGCCCGGCGTGGGCGAGCACAACGGCCGCACCGTCGCCGGGGGCGAACGCGGCGGCGGCGTCGCCGTGGGCGAGCTCGTCGGGGGCGCCCGAGCGGGGCGTGCGCATGTCGCTGACGGCGGCCAGGGCGCCGGTGCGCATCACCAGGTCCAGTGCGGTCGCGCCCGCCCGGTCGCCGTGCAGGTCCACCGCGGCGACGCCGGGGGCGAGGCCGAGGGCCGCGTGCACGATCCCGGCCGAGGTCTTGCCGTCGTAGGGCGCACTGGTGGTGGCGAGGACGAGCCGGTCGCCGCCGGGGGCGCGGGCCGCCAGATCCCGCAGCGCCTCGACCGCCATCGTCACGGCGTCCTCGTCGAACGCGGCGACGCTGCGGATGGGGCCGCCACGGCGTGGCGCGGCGCCTTCAAGACTGTTGCCGGCCAGCGCGTACGCGGGCAGATACGCTGCGTAGGCGCCGATGCCGCTGTAGGTGGGCATGAAAAGGTCGTGCCTCCTCGGTCAGGTCCAGGTCGGGATGGCCGCCAGCAGGCGGCGGGTGTAGTCGTGCTCGGGCCGGTCGAGGATCTGCATCGCCGGCCCCGTCTCCACGACCCGGCCGCCGTTCATGACCGCGATCCGGTCGCACAGGTCGCTGGCGAGCATGAGGTCGTGCGTGACGAACAGCAGGCCGATGCCGAGCTCGCCGACCAGGGTGCGGAACAGCTCGACGACCTTGGTCTGGGTCGTCACGTCCAGCGCCGTGGTGCACTCGTCGGCGATGACCAGCGAGGGCCGGGTGACCACCGCCAGGCCGATCGCGACCCGCTGCCGCAACCCGCCCGACAACTGGTGGGGGTAGCTGCTCAGGACGCGCGCGGCGTCGCTGATGCGCATCTGCTCGAGCACCTCGACCGAGCGGCGCTCGATCTCCTGCTTGCCGATGCCGGGGACGTGGCGGCGCAGCACCTCGGCGAGCTGTGCGCGCACCTTCATCAGCGGGTTGAGCGATCGGGAGGCGTCCTGGAAGACCATTCCGACGGCGCTGCCGCGGATCTGGGCGGTCCGGTCCACGCCGGGTGCCACGATCTGCTCGCCCGACAGTGAGATCGAGCCGCCGTCCACTCGGACGTTGCGGTCAAGAAGCCCGATCACGGCGCGGCTCAGGGTGGTCTTGCCGCTCCCGGACTCCCCGACGACCCCGACGATCTCGCCGCGCCCGATCGTCAGATCGACCCGGTCCAGCAGCCGCAGCTCGCCGCGGGAGACGCGGGCGGTGATGGACAGGCCCGACACGTTCAGCAGTTCGCTCATCGGTGGCTCGCTCATCGGCGCCGCTTTCGTGGGTCGTAGTGGGTCAGCAGTGCGTCGCCCAGCAGGTTCACCAGCAGGACCAGCACGGTGATCGCAAGGCCGGGGAAGAACGCGATCCACCAGGCCTGGCCCAGCTCGTCCTGCCCGGAGGCGAGCATGGAGCCCCAACTGGTCGTGGGCGGGACCACCCCGAGGCCGAGGAAGCTGAGCGCGCTTTCGATGAGGATCGCCGTGCCGATCTGGAGCGTTCCCAACGCGACGACCGTGCCGGCCAGGTTCGGCAGCACGTGCCGGAAGATGATCCGGGTCTCGGACGCACCGGCGGCGCGCAGGGCGAGGATGAACTGCTGTTCGCGGATGGTCCGGGTGGCCGAGCGGGTCACGCGGGCGCAGGCGGCCCATCCGGTGAGCGCCAGCACCGAGAACAGCACCGGCAGCGAGCTGCCCCGGTTGGAGATGATCGCCAGGGCGATGAGGATGAACGGCAGGGCGAGCTGGGCGTCGATGAAGATGGAGATCACCCGGTCCACCCAGCCGCGCAGGTAGCCGGCGAGCATGCCGATCAGCACCCCGGGCCCAATCGCCACCAGCGCCCCGACCAGGCCGATCAGGATCGTCACCCGACCGCTGGTCACCAGCTCGGTGAGGACGTCCTGGCCCCGCTTGTCGGTGCCGAGGGGGTGGTCCCAGGTGCCGCCCGCAAGGAACGCCGGCGGCAGCCGCGTCTGGCTGAGGTTCTGCCCGCCGTCCGGCAGCAGCCCCGTCACCGGCAGGACGAACACCAGGGCGGCGATCGCCGCCAGCGGCACCGACAGCCAGAACACCGAGGTGCGGGCGCGCCGGGTGCGGCGGCCCCCGCCGGTGGCCCGCCGGGGAGCCTGCGGCTCCTTCACGGCGGGTTTGACGTCCAGGCGACTCACCGCGGTCTCACCTCACCCTCGGATCGACGATGGAGTGGATCACGTCCACGAGCAGGTTCAGCACGACGAACGTGAGGGCGCCGAACACGACGATCGCCTGCACCAGCGGGTAGTCGCGGAACTGGACCGCCTGGAGGGCGAGCTGACCGAGGCCCGGCCAGGAGTACACGTACTCGATCGCGACGGCCCCCGACATCAAGATCCCGGTCTGCAGGATGACGATGGTCAGCACCGGCATCAGCGCGTTCTTGAAGGCGTGCCGCCACACCACGCCGGCGGTGCTCAGCCCGCGCGCGCGGGCCGAGTCGATGAACGGCTCGGCGAGCGCCTCGCTCATGGACGCCCGGGTCAGCCTGGCGATGTGCGCCATCGGGTACAGCGACATCGTCACCGCGGGCAGGATCAGGTGGCGCGGCGTCCCGGACTGGCCGGCCGGCAGCCACCCCAGCTTCACCGCGAACAGGGCGACGAGCATCATGCCGAGCCAGAAGACCGGGACGGACTGGCCGAGCAGGGCGAGCGTGGAGGCCGCCCGGTCCCACCAGGTGCCCTCGCGGGTGGCCGCCAGGACGCCGAGCGGGACGCCGATCAGCACGGCAATGGTCATGCCGGCGGCGACCAGCTGCAGGGTGTAGGGCAGCCGCTCGAGGATCAGCGTGGTGTTGGACTGGTAGAACTGCAGCGAGTCACCGAAGTCGCCGGTGAACACGCTCCTGAAGTAGTCGAGGTACTGGGTGAGCGGCGGCCGGTCGAGGCCGAGCTCATGGCGCAGCGCCTCGCGCTGCTCGGGCGGGGCCGTGGGGCCGAGGATGTTCACCGTCGGGTCGCCAGAGAGGCGGCCGAGCGCGAACGCCGTCGTCAGCGCGATGAACGTGGAGGCCAGCAGCACCAGGAGGCGGAGGGCGGTGCGCCGGAGGTGGAGCGTCCTCATCGGCGGGCCCTCCAGCGCGCTCCGGGCATCGCGGCGAGCAGCTCGCGGGTGTACTCGTGGGCGGGGTCGGTGAAGACGGTCTCGCAGGGACCGGACTCCACCACCCGTCCCCGCCGCATGACGTGGACGGTCTGGCACACCGACCGGACCACCGCGAGGTCGTGGCTGATCATGAGCAGGGCCGCTCCCGTGGTCTGGCGTACTTCCCGCAACAGCTTGAGCACGTCGGCCTGGACGGACACGTCCAGACCGGAGGTGGGCTCGTCGGCGACGATGAGCCGCGGGCGCATGAGCAGGGCGCGCGCGATGCAGACCCGCTGGGCCTGGCCGCCGCTGAGCTGGTGGGGGTAGCGGTCGAGCAGGTCCGCCGAGAGGCGGACGCGTTCCAGCAGCGCGGCGTCGTCGATCCAGGCGGTGCGCTCCGGCTGGAGCCGGCGCAGCTCCCGCAGCCCGGAGCGGACGGACTGGCGCGCGTCCAGGGAGCCGTGCGGGTCCTGGAACACGATCTGCACCTCGGGGCGCAGCCGCCGCAGGGCGCGGCGGCTGAGCCTCTCCAGTGAGCGTCCGAGCAGCTCGATATGGCCGCCGCTGCGGGGCCCCAGGCCCGTGGCGGCCATCGCCAGCGTCGTCTTCCCCGATCCGGACTCGCCGACGATCGCGGTGCTCTCGCCCGCCGCGACGCGCAGCGAGACCCCGTCGACCGCTCGGAAGATCCGGCCCGTGGTGCCGTCGCGGTGCTCGACGACGAGACCCTCGACCAGGAGGACCGGCTGTTCCACGGGGCCGGGGAGGTCCCGGCCGTTGCCCGCCGGGACCTCGATGCTCAGCGTGTCGGCCATCGTCAGCGCGTCGCCTCGGTGAAGTCGAAGGTGTTCAGCGGCCCGTAGACGACGCCCTGCACGCCCTCGCCCGTGCCGTAGGCGTAAAGCTGCCGGTACAGCGGGACGTAGCAGTGCTTGTCCACCACTGCGAGCGTGTTGAGCTCGTCGTAGACCTGCTGCGCCGCCGTGGCGTCCTTTTGCTCGCGGGCCTTGTCGACCAGCCCGTCGATCTTCGGGTCGGGGCAGTTGCCGGTGATCGACGCGGTCTTCATGAAGCCGGTGGCGAAGAAGTCCGGGATGGCCGCGTTCGGCACCGCGGCGAGCAGGTACATGCCGTCGATCTGGCGGCCGGCGACCTCCTTGACGAGGGTGCCGTAGTCGACCGACCGGTACTTGACCTTGAAGCCGACCCCTTCGAGGCTCGCGCCGATGGACTCGGCGACCTCCTTGATGTTGGTGTACTGGGCGGCCGGGTAGGTGAGGTTGACCGACGGCGAGGACGACCCGACGAGCTCCTTGGCCTTGGCCGGGTCGGGCGTGACCTTGTCGACCGGCTGGGTGCCGGGCTTGACGTTCAGCACCCCGGCGTCGGCGGCGGCCTTGCCGTTGAAGATGCCCTGGACGATCTCGTCGCGGTTGATGGCGAGCGCGGCCGCCTCGCGCAGCTCGGCCTTGTTGAAGGGCGGCTTGGTGGCGTCGAGGAACGCCGTGATCTTCATGGCGGACTCGGTCTCCACGACCTGGAGCCCGGCCTTGCGGGCCTGCTCGGCCTGGGTGGGCGGCAGGTCGAGCGCCACATCGACGCTCTTGCTCTGCAGCAGCGCCAGGCGCTGGGAGGCCTCGGTCGCCCACGTGAACGTGATCCCGGTGTTCTTCGGCTTGTCACCCCAGTAGTCCGGGTTCACCTTGACCGAGATCTCACGGCCGGGCTTGGCCTCCTCGAAGACGTAGGGGCCGGTGCCGACCGGGGCGGCGGAGAAGCCCTCGGGGCCCTTCTCCTCGTAGTACTTCGGCGGCACCAGGTACACGGTGGTGAGCAGGTACGGCAGGTCGTACTGCGGCCGCTTGGTCTTGACCTCGACGGTGGCGTCGTCGGTCGCCTCGATCGAGGCGACGTTCGCAAAGTACGGCTTGAGGATCGAGGTCTTGGAGTCCCGCGTGAGCTTGAGGGTGTTCGCGACGGCGGCGGCGTCGGCCGGCTCGCCGTTGCTGAACTTCACCCCGGAGCGCACCGTGAAGGTCCACTTGGTGGAGGAGGAGCGCTTCCAGTCGGTGATGAGGCCCGTCCGCTCCGGCTCCAGGGACGAGTCGGTGTTGATGAGCGGCTCGATCATGGTGGCCCACACGACCTGTGCCGACCGCGCACCGGCGATCGGGTCGAGCGTGGCCGGCTGAGCATTGAGCAGCACCCGGATCTTCGCCGGTCCGGACGCCTCGTCGGTGCCCGAATCCCCCCCGCAACCGGCGACGCCGATCGCGACCGCGGCTCCTACGGCGATGGCCGGCAGGCGCCAGAGTGCCAAACGTTTCCTGATCATCTAGGTCCTCCACAGCGTCAGGTGATGGCGCCCAGGTCATTCGGACCCTGGCACGTGACGCTCGCCACAAAGTACCGACCAGCCGGTATCAAGTCAACGCATCACGGGAGGTCAGTTTTCCCGAAATCTCGCCAGGTCAGCCTAAGGCCTTCAGATTTCATACCGACCGGCATGTATGATTCGGGCATGTCGATCACAGTGACGAGCGAGCGCGCGGGCCGCGTCGCCCGGGTGACCTTCGACAACTCCGCACGGGGCAACTGCGTCGACGCCGCCCTGCTGCAGGAGCTGACCGAGGCGCTGGAAGGCGCGGCGGCCGACCCGTCCTGCGCCCTGATCCGGCTGGAGATGGCCGGCAGGCACTTTTGCGGCGGGTGGGACACCACGTCGTTCGCCGATCTGGCCGGCGCCCCGCAGGCCGCGGTGGCCGACCGGCTCCGCGCAAGCGACGCGCTGCTGGAGCGGATCCGCGGGCTGCCGGTGCCGGTGGTCGCGGGCGTGCGCGGCAAGATCATCGGGTTCGGGGTCGGGCTGCTGAGCGCGGTGCACCTGCCCGTGGCGGCCGCGGACGCCCAGGCGCACCTGCCCGAAGCGCGCTTCGGCTTCGCCCCCGCCGGGGTCGGGCACGTGATCGCGCAGCGGCTGCCGCGCGCCCACGCCTACGCGCTGCTCACCGGGCTGACGACCGCGACCGGCCGCCAGCTGCACTCCTGGGGGCTGGTCGCCCGGGTCATCGAGGCGGACGCCGACCTCGACGCCGCCGTCGACGAAGTGATCGACACGCTGCTGGCGGTCCCCGGCGCCACGCTGCGGGCGGTCGTCGAGGTGGTGGAGTCCAGCCTCGCCACCGGCCGCCCCGACCGCGCCTACCAGGTGGCCGCACGAACCATCGTCAGCGCCGGACGCAACGGAGGCACACCGTGACAGACGCGGTGCACGAGGCGGCGGACCCCACAGCCGGCGACGGCACGGGCAAAGCCGCGACACAGCGGGTGTTCCGCTCGGGAGAGGCCGTCTGGGTGGAGCTGTGCACCCCGCGCCCGGAGGTCGCCGAGAAGTTCTACAGCGCCCTGCTCGGCTGGTCGGTCCGGCACGAGCGGCTCGGCCGGTCGACCTACCGGATGTGCGGCATCGACGGACGCGACGTCGCCGGAATCTCCGAAAGCGGCCTGCACGGCGGCCGGCCGCACGGCTGGCTCACCTACTTCGCCGTCGACGGGATCGAGGACGCGGTGCGCCGCGCCGTCGCCCTGGGCGGGGAGGTGGTGACGCCGCCGCGGCACCTGCCGGCGGCCGGGACCGGGGCCACGGTGATCGACCCGTTCGGCGCGGTGTTCGGCCTCTACCAGGGGGAGGCCCGCCTGGGCGTGCAGCTGCTCAACCTCCCCGGGGCGCTGTGCTGGAACGAGCTGAACACCGGCGAGCCGCAGCAGTCGGTGACGTACTACCGGTCGCTGTTCGGCTACGGCACCCACCTGCGCACCGACACGCCCACCGGCCGCCCCTACACGGTCCTCACCCTCGACGACGTGCCCGTCGCGGGAGTGCTGGAGCTGGACAACGCGTGGCCGAACTGCGTCCCGTCCAGGTGGATCACCTACTTCGGCGTCACCGAGCTGGATGCGGCGGTCGCGCAGGCGGTCGAGCTCGGCGGCGCCCCGCTCATCGGCCCGATCGACGGGCCGTACGGACCATTGCACCTGGTGAAGGACCCCGCAGGCCACACCGTGTGCCTGATCCAGCTCAAGGACCGGCTGCGCCCCGACTACCCCTCCCCGGCGGTGACCCGATGATGACCGAACCGCTTTTCGACTCTGGCCTGTTCCGCCGCGTGTGCGGCCAGTTCCCGACCGGTGTCACCGCGGTGACGGCGGTGGCCGCCGACGGACGGCTGGCGGCGCTCACCGTCAACTCCTTCACCTCGGTCTCGCTGGAGCCGGCCAAGGTGCTGTTCTGCCTGGCGAACTCCTCCTCCAGCTATGCGGCGCTGACCGCGGCGGAGCGCATCGCGATCCACATCCTGAGCCGGGACCAGGAGGACATCGCCCGGCGGTTCGCCACCTCGGGGCTCACCGGCGCGCAGCGGCTCGGCGGTGTCGGGTGGACGCCCGGCCCGGGCGGCGTCCCGCTGCTGAAGGAGACCCCCGCGATCCTCGTCGGCCGCCGCGACGAGATCATCACCAGCGGCGACCACGCGATCATCCTGGTGGCGGTGGACCACGTGCATCTGAAGCCCACCGAGGTGCCGGCCTTGTCGTTCTACCAGGGACGTTTCACCACGCCGGTCGTCGCCACGGCCGAGTGAACCTTTTCAACGCGCCGTCTTCACAGGGCGCAGGCGGGGGCCTCGAAGCCGGGGCGAGCCCGTGACCTGCAACGTCACGGCGCCGGGGAGCATCGGGGCTCCCGTCCCCGATGCCCTGGACCAGGTGTCGGAAAAGGTTCGGTGACCCCAGGCGGCGGTGCCCGCGCGGTGCGGGCACCGCCGCTCGCGCACGCGTCCCTACTCGGTCAGCAGCCCCACGAGGATCAGCTCACAGAACTGGTCGGCGAGCTCGTCGACGCCGAAGTCGCCCTCGGGTTTGAACCACTGGAAGGCGGAGGCGCACATGCCGATGATGCCGTAGGTGGCGATCCGCTCGTTCAGCTCGCCGCGGAACACCCCGGCCTCGATGCCGCGCCGGACGACGTCGCGGAACATGTTCTCCAGGATGTCCCGTTTCTCGGTCACCGACCGGAGCCGCTCGCCGGTCAGGTGCCGCCTTTCCTGGTAGAAGATCGCCACGTGCGCCCGGTAGGTGGCGATGCCGGCGAGACTGAGGCGGATCAGCGCGCGAAGCTGCTCGACGGGATCGGAGTCCCCGGCCAAAATCCCCTGGGCGAGTTCGATCTGCCGGTCGAGGTACTCGTTCTGGATCTGCCAGAGCAGGTCCTCTTTGCTTTTGAAATGGTGGTAGAAAGCGCCCTTGGTGAGGCTGGCGCGGGAAACGATCTGTGTGAGCGAGGTGCGGTCGAAGCCGTTGCGCTCGAACAGGTAGAGCGCGCTGTCGACGATCTCCCGGCGGGTTCGCTGCGGATCGTAGCCGTCGGCCCACCTCCAGCCCGCGTCGGCTGCCCGGGACGACGATGCCTGCCTGGCGGCCGGCCCGGCATCTGTGTCAGCGGCCTGCTCTGCCATCGCTTCCCCTCTGGTATGGGTCACGTGTGGTAGCGGAACAGAATCTCTGCCACGCAGCAGGTAGCGGCGTCGTCCGCAAACTCCACGACCACGTTCGCCTTGGCCTGCACTCCTCCCGGGCCGCCGCCGGCGTCGATCCGCTTGGCCGAGACGAGCGTGGCAACGCCCTGAATCTCCGTACCCGGGCGGAGCGGCTTGACGAACCGCACCCGGTCGAGCCCGTAGTTGATGCCCATCGAGAAGTTCTCGACGGTGAGGATGTCTGCGAGAAGCCGCGGAACGAGCGCAAGGGTCAGGAAACCGTGGACGATCGTACCGCCGAAGGGGCCGGCCTTGGCCCGTTCGACGTCGACGTGAATCCACTGATGGTCGTGGGTGATGTCGGCGAACTGGTTGACCTCCTCTTGCGTCACTGTCCTCGGCTCACTGACGCCGAGCTGCCGCCCGACCAGGTCGAGCAGTTCGTACGGTTCGCGAACGACGGTCCGCTGAGGCGTGCGCATGGCTGCACTCCATTCCGACTGGTCGTAATGTAGCCGGTAGGGACGCAGGGCGGGACCGTGGCGACGATCACGATGGCGGTCGCGGCGAGCGGACCGGCCGGGCGGCCCACCGGGCGGATACTTCATACCAACTGGTTGGAATGTACCATCTCCGCTGCACAGCGGCACCGGCATGCGGCCGAAACGTCACCCTCGCCGCCCGAGCACCCCGCCGACCTGCCCGGTGCGCATCCGAACGGCGTGAACCTGAAAAGAACGCGGGGCTTGCCGTAGGAGGAGGTCCACGAGAAGGTCGCCTCGAGTGTGCTCGGCCCGCCGCCAGGTCCGCCCCCACGAGGAGCCGGCCTTCGAACCCACCTCCGTGGAAGGAGTCCCCATGAGCCGGGAGATCGTCTCAGCGTTCTTCGCCGCCCTCGAGTCCGGGGACATCGAGGCGATCCGTGAGATCTACGCGCCGGACATAGTCGTCTGGCACAACTACGACCAGGTCGAACAGGACCTTGAGCAGAGCCTGAAAGTCCTCAAGGCGTTCCGCCGCACCGTCTCCGACGTCCGCTATGAGATCATCCGCCAGGCAGATACCGGGGATGGAGTACTCCAGCAGCACATCCTTCACGGACGGCTGTCCGACGGCCGGAACATCGCCATTCCCGCCGCCATCTACCTGCAGGTCCGGGACGGGCGCATCACCCGCATCGAGGAGTACCTGGACCCCTCCCCCTTGATGTCGCCGCGCGAGGCGGGATGAGTTCCCGATGCCCATCCGAGGGTGGTGGGCCGGTTCGCCCCTCATGCATCGTGAGCCTGTTTTCGCCTCTTCGAACGGCAGACGGTGTGATCCGGCTCGTCCTGTCCGGCGGTGCCCAACGGCACGGCACCGCGCGCCACCGAGGCCCCGTCTCAGCCGCCTGAGACCACGCGCTGAAAAAGGTTCACTCTCAGCCTCACCGTTCACCGTTACGAAGCGGCCGTCCGGGAGACGGGGCGCTGTTTTGGAGCCGTGTCCTCGGTCGCGGCCCACGTGCCGAGAAGCCGCAGCGCCTCGGCGGAAGGAGAGCCGGGTTCGGCCGAGTAGGCGTAGAGCCAGCGTTCCCCGTCTTGGAGCTGCAACGCCTCGACATGCAAGGTGAGCTCGCCGACGAGGGGATGGCGGAACCGCTTGGGGCCCCGGCACCGTGTGTCGACCTCATGCTCGGCCCACCAGGTGCGGAACTCGGGGCTGGCGACGGACAGTTCACCGATGAGCGTGTACAGCCGCCTGTCGCGCGGGTAGCGGGCCGCGGCCTCGCGCAGGACGGCGACGCTCAGGCGCGCAGTCATCTCCCAGTCGGGCAGCAGGGCGCGCGTCGCGGGGTCGAGGAACAGCCAGCGCGCGTGGTTGCCCCCGGTTCGAGGCCGGGCAGCAGGGCGCGTCCCAGACGGTTGGCGGCGTGGACGTCGCCGCGCACGTCGACGACGATGGCGGGAATGCCGAGGCCGTCGAGCATCAGGCGGGTGCCCGCGTCCAAGGGCGCAAGCCGCGGCCGCTCGGGCTCAGACGCGACGGTCGCCGAGCGGGCGAGGTTGTGCAGGTACATCCGTTCGACCTCGGTCAGCCGCAGCGCGCGGGCGATCGCGTCGAGCACCTGGCCGGACGGTTGCAGGTTCCGGCGGCCCTGCTCCAGGCGCGTGTAGTAGTCCAGGCTCACGCCGGCCAGCATCGCGACCTCTTCGCGCCGCAGTCCCGGGACGCGGCGCCGGCCGGCGGCCCGGATGCCCACGTCCTCGGGGCGGAGCCGCGCCCGGCGGGTGCGCAGGAAGTCCCGCAGCTCGCCGTTTTTGGTCATGGTTCCACGGTAGGCGCCGAGTGCGTCGATGAGGGTGGGTCTGTCCGTCCCAGGATCTCGCCGTCTCTGGTTGAGAGCGGTGCGCGGAGCCGACAGTGGGGCCATGGCAAAGCAGACCGTTTCGCTTGGTGACAAGGCCGTGCGGCGCATCGGGTTCGGGGCGATGCCGCTCGCCGGTCCAGGAGTGTTCGGGCCGCCCAAGGACCCGGACGCGGCCCGCGCCGTCCTGCGCCGCGCCGTGGAACTCGGCGTCGACCACATCGACACCGCGCAGGTCTACGGCCCCGATGTCGTCAACGAACTCATCGCCGAGGTACTGCACCCCTACCCGGACGGCCTGCTCATCGCGACGAAGGTCGGCGGCGCCCGGGACGCGACGGGCGCCTGGATCCGCGCCTCCCGTCCCGAGCAGCTCCGGGTGACCGTCGAGCAGGACCTGCGCACCTTGCGGCTCGACCGGATCGACCTGGTGTACCTGCGGCTGGGCGTCGGAGGCTCCGGTCCGGACCCGGTGCCGCTCGCCGATCGGCTCGGCACCCTGACCGAGCTGCGCGATGAGGGCAAGGTCGGCCTCATCGGCCTGTCGGCGGCCTCGGCCGACGACCTCAAGGCGGCCCTGGGCATCGCCCCGATCGCCGCGGTGCAGAACGCGTACGGCATCGGAAACCGCGCAGACGAGCCGGTCCTCGAGCTGTGCCGGGAGCGCGGCATCGCCTACGTCCCGTACTACCCGCTCGGCTCGGCGTTCACCGGAGGCCCGCAGGCCCTCGCGAACGACCCGGCGATCGCATCGGTGGCGGCCAAGCACCACGCCACGGCCTCCCAGATCGCCCTGGCATGGCTGCTGGCCCGCTACGACCGCATGCTGCCGATCCCCGGCACGAGCTCCCTGGCCCATCTGGAGGAGAACCTGGCCGCCGCCCGCATCCCTTTGGATGAAGACGACCTGAACGTCCTTGAAAAAGTCCGTCCTTTGGGTCCCCCGGTCCTCTGACCGGGATTTTTGGAGCTTGCTCCGGCATGGGGTGAGCGTCGGCGCCTCGTGGGCCGTACCGCTCCGAATACGGATTCCGGCTGCGCTCCGAGAGGTCAACCTGCGGCGGTTATTCAAGGCTGGCGGAGCGGGCTCAAAAGTGATGCGGCAGCGCCCGGCCATCTACCTTTCGTGACTTCTCGGCAGTCTGGTTTTGACGGCCAGTTTCACTGCTGGGCCCGCAGACCTGCACCTATCGGGTGCGGGCCTGCGGGCAAGTCGATCTAGTTGAGGTGTTCGCTCGCCGAAGAGCACGTCACGATTGAACCCTCGGTGATCATGGGTGGCGAGCAGCCACCGTACAAGCAGGTCAGCACCATGGTGGCGCCGGACGCCCACGCCAGCCCGTTATCTGCGATACAGGACGCGCTTTCCGAGTCTCACTCGTCCCACTCGAGGGTGAAATGAAGATGACCAATAGACTTTAGTGTCACCTGGCCGTCACCTCCAGGAGCGCGATTTACCTGACCATAGTCAGGTCATATGATTCGCCGTACCGGTGGCGTACTCTCGATTGACACGGAAGTCGGCAGCCGGCAGCCGCTATAGTTCACGTAGTACGCCGTTCCCCTCATAAGAAGAAGGCTCGCTCCCGATCATTTGTCCTGTCCCGCCTTGCGGGCCTTCTGTCGATATCGAAGGGCTCCCCTGTCGGCAATAAGATCGGTCTGCGACGATGATGTCACGCCCCATGATCAACGGGCCGGCGCTGACAACTCCCCTGATGGTGTTGATCGTGTCCCCGCCGCCGTGAACAGACTGCCGGCCGGGCGCGCTCGCCGGTTCCGGCTCTCCCGAAGGGGCGGGCGCCGGACGAGGACGTACTCGGTCCAGCAAAGTGAGCGCCAACGCGGCCATCCCGGCCAGCGTCCCCAGCACACCGGCCAGCCAGCCGGCCTCCTCCAGCCCTCTGACCCGCCAGTACAGGAGCATCGCCACCGCGGCCACCAGCGTGCCGAGCACACCCGCCCAGGCCACTCCACGTCGTCCCATCACCGGCTGCCCTCCTCGCCGATCCCACCGTCTGCGCGTCTCACGGAAGCGCTCTCGCGCTGCGATGATCTCTTGTTTTCTCCCCTTCCGACGCCGAGGAATTCCTCTGCTCTCCCGGAGACGGCCAAGAGGAAACGGGAAACGCCGTCCAGGGCTTGTTCGTCACCATTCGCTACAGGAATCTGACGTGCAGGGCTCTCAGTCACGCAGGCGGCGGGCGAGGAGGTGCGGGTGGTCGAGAAACCGGGCCGGTTCGGGGAGGAACTGCGCCGGAGACGTCTTGCGGCCGGGTTGAGCCTTACCGGTCTGGCGTTGCGCGTCCATTACAGCAAGAGCCAGTTGAGCAAAGTGGAGCGAGGGCTCAAAAAGCCGAGCCCCGGGCTGGTGAGCCGGTGCGACGCCGAGCTCAAGGCCGGCGGGGCGCTCGTCCGTCTGGCGCGGGAGACATGGGCCGGCCCGAAAGCCGCCGACGCGGGAGCCGAGGAAACCTCCAAAAACGGCGAGAACGAAGTGTGGCTGATGGAAATGTCCGTGGACGGTCCCAACCGGTTCCATTCCTTGAGCCGCCGCCAGGCGGTGACGGCCGGTGCCGCGTCCCTGGCCGTCTTCGGAATGGACGGCCCGAAATTCCAGGAAAAGGTCTCCGACACCTCGCTGCTGGGGCTTTCCCGGGCGCTGTTCGATCACTATCGGCGGCTGGGACAGTCGGTCGAGCCGGGGCTGCTGCTGCCCGTGCTCATCGCGCAGACGCACACGCTCCGCGAGCTGGCCGTGCGCGGCGGGCCCCGGCTGCGCCAAGAGCTGCTGCGGCTCGGCTCCCGTTACGCCGAGTACGTCGGCTGGCTGGTCCAAGAGAGCGGCGATGAGCGGGCCGCACTGTGGTGGACGCAACGCGCCGTCGATCTCGCGGCCGCGGGCGAGGACCACCAGCTCAGCGCCTACGGGTTCGTCCGGCGCGCCCTCATCACGCTCTACCGCGGCGACGCCGCGCAGACCATCGCCCTCGCCGCCCGGGCGCAGGACCGGAAGGCGCCCCCGCGGATCCGCGGGCTGGCGGCGCAGCGGGAGGCGCAAGGGCATGCGCTGGCGGGTGACTACGACGCGTGCATGCGCAGCCTGGACCGGGCCCGCGCCCTGCTCGCCAAGGGTGCATCGGACTCGGACGCGCCGGTCATCGGCAGCATGCACCTCCCCGACCCCGCCGAGATGGTCAAAGGCTGGTGCCTGCACGACCTGGGGCGGCCCCAGGCCGCCGCGGAGGTCTTGGACCGGCAACTGGCCCGCGTGCCGCCGCAGGCCCTGCGGACCCGCGTCCGCTACGGGGCGCGCCGCGCACTCGCCTACGCGGCGGCCGGTGAGATCGAGCACGCCTGCCGGCTGACCCGGCCCCTGCTGGAGGGTGCGGCCGCGGTGGGGTCGGCCACCATCGCCACCGACCTGCGCGCCCTGGCCCGCACGCTGGCCCGGTACCCGAAGAACGCCTCGGTGCGCGCGCTGCTGCCGGAGCTCGGCTCGGCGCTGCGATAAACCTTCCCGGCCCGCCGTCCCCACCGCCCCGGATGCGGGCGCCGCGGTGACCCGCCCGGCCTCTCGGACGCGCCGAGGCGCCCCGGCCCGCTGAGGCCGCACGTCGAAACCCCAGTCCACCACTTGCAGAAAGGGCGATTTTCGCATGCACGAGGTTTTCATCAACTACCGCACGGGAGACGGCGACGAAGCCGCCGCGCTGCTGGAGCAGGCCCTGTCCCACCGCTTCGGCGACGACCGGATCTTCCGGGCCGGCAAGTCCATCCCGCCCGGGGAGGACTACACCCGGTGGCTGCGCCAGGCGGTGCGGCGCTGCTCGGTGCTGATCGCCGTCATCGGGCCGGAGTGGGCCCGCGACCCCCGGCTCAGGAAAGCGGACGACTGGGTGCGCCGCGAGCTCCTGGAGGCCCGGGAGTGCGGGATCCCCGTCCTTCCGGTCTTGAAGGGCCGCGGCGCCGCCCGCCTCGACCGCGCCGAGCTGCCCCGGGAGCTGCGCTGGCTCGCCGACATGCAGTCCCTTCGCCTCGACGTCCGCGACAACAAAGGCGACCTGGCCCGAATCGGCGACACGCTCACCAAGCTCGTGCCGGCCCTCCGGGAGGCGGACCGGAACGCCCCGGCCGCCCCGGAGGCCGGGACGACGCGGAACTCAGTCGGCCAGGTGCACCAGGGACCGGTCGTGCAGACCCGGGACTTCAACGGTGTCGTCGGCCACGACCTCAAAGGCGGCCACGGCGCCTTCCACCTGGGCACAGGAGACCAGAACAACATCTCCTTCAGGGACGGCGGCACCTACGTCGCGGGTGACCTGCGCGGGAACCTCGGCCACAGCTTCGGGCAGTCCCAAGACCGCGAGGAGGAGCGGTGAACGAGCCGCCGGTCCCGTTCTTTCAGAGCACCGCCGGCCCGGCCCACTTGGGCAACGGCCCGCAGAACAACACCTTCTACTTCTCCCCGCCCCAGACGCCCGGCAGAAGTCGCCGCAGGCACCCGGCGGAGGACCTGCGGCGGCTTTTCCTGCGCTTCGTACGCCCGGAAGGGTTCGGTCGAGCCCTGGACGTCCTGCGGGAGCACCGGACCGTGTTCCTCGACGCGCCTTCGGGCAGCGGCCGAATCGCCACCGCGAAGATGCTGCTCTGGGAGGAAGGCGAAGGCTCTGCAGAGATCTATGAGCTGCTCTGGGAGGACCGGGACGGCGAAGCCCCGCTGAACGACGGACGCATCGCCGAGGGCGACCGGCTGTGGCTCGACCTGTCGGAGCTGTCTGAAGAGCAGTGGCGGCGGTTCTCCGGCGAACTCCCCGCGCTCCGTCACACCGTGCTCGCACGCAAGGCCCACCTGGTGGTGGTGCTGCCCCATCCCAGGCACGACCTGCCCTCGGAGCACAGCCGGTACGTAGTGGAGATCAAAGCCCCGGAACGGCGCGGCGTGCTGCTTCAGCACCTCAGAGCGGAAGGGCTCCTCCAGACGGAGGAGGACTGGGAGCTCCCCCCGTCCCAGATCCTGGAAAAGCAGACCAGCCTGGGGAAGATATCGTCTTTCGTCAGCTCCCTCATCAAAGCCCGGAACAGCACGGGAGGCGAGGGAAACCTCACCTCGTGGTGGTCCCTTACGGAGAGGGCGTTCTTCCACCTTCCCAAGGCCGCCGCCGAACAAGCCGAGCAACTGCGGGAGGGTGCGCAGCGCGCCCTGCTGCTGACCGTGAGCATGCTGCACGGCGCCCACGTTGACGGCGTCTACCGGGCCAGCTCGCTCCTGCTGGAAATACTGGGAAGCGCCCACGGAGACGACGCTCCTCTCGACGGGGCGACGTTCGGCGAACGCCTCAGAGAGATCGGCGCGGAGATCGACGCCTCCTCCCGTGCCGTGCGGTTCCGTGAGTTCACCTACGACGCGGCGGTGCGTTCTTACTTCTGGGTCAACCTTCCCCAGTTGCGCGAGCACCTGCCGGTCTGGCTGGAGCAGATCGCCGACTCTCCGGAGATCTCACCGGCGGAGTGGCGGAAGCTGATCGAACGGTTCGCCGAGCAGTGCCTGGGCGACCGGCACGACGACGTGATGAAAAAGCTGATCGAACGGTGGGCCGACCGGCAGGGCAAACGGCGGGATGCGGCCAGGATCCTGCTGGAAGGAGGGCTACGGCACGAGCGGCACGGGCAAAGGTTCCGAGGGCACCTTTACGAATGGGCGACGAGGAAGGAGATCCCGCGCGGCCTGGCCGAGCTCATGATCGACGCCTGCCGGGATGTGGTGGCGAGCCGTCACCCGGACGCGGCGCTGGTCCGGCTGCACCACATGGCGCGCCGCACCTGGCGGGAAGAAGCCCGCCGGGCGCTGGTGGAGATGGCCGGCGAGAGCCGCCGTTCCTTCCGTCAACTGCTGGCGCGGCTCACCCGGGAAGGGGCGGGCGGCGGCCGGTTCGCCGAGGCCGACACCGGCATCTTCCTGCAGATCGCGGCCCCGGACATCATCACCGCCCCCGATCCGCGGCACCGGACCCTCATCGGCGAGGCCGGCGTTCGCCGCCTGCTGACCCGCGGGTGGGACGCCGCCTTCACCGCGCCGCAGGAGGTGTGGGAGCCCACGGTGCGGCGCTGGCTGCAGATGGCGGCCCAGGACGAACGCCACCGCGACGAGCTGCTCACCGTGCTCATCGAGGGGGCCGCGCAACACCCCCGGGTCCTCGCTCACCTGCACAGCCTCCCCTACCGGCTAGGGCTGCCGCCGTGCATCGGCGAGTTCCTGTTCCGGCAGATCAACGACGTGCAGGGCATTCGGCTCCGCTGAGCGGAGGAGGGACACCGTGCTCACCGGACGTCTCACCTATTCGGCGATAGCCGCCGGGCTGATCCTCCTCGGCCTCGTTTTCCTACGGCCCTGGCCGCTGTGGGTGTCCCTCGCCCTGGCGTTCGTGATCGCGGGCGTGGGAGCGCTGCTAGTGCGGACCGGGCCGGAGTTCCTCCTCCGCGAAACGGCGGAGCCCGAATTCATCCACCGGCCCGAACCTTCGCCCTCTCCCGTCACCGAGCAGGTCTCCGACGTTCGGCTCCCCAGCTCCCGGGAGGACTACTACTTCCTGTTCTCGGCGGCCGTCCGGTGGGTGCCGACCGGGCACGTCCCGGACGAGCCCCGCGTCAACATGGCCGCGCTCGCCGCCAACGCCATCGTCAAACGCGCCATGGTCGTCACGCGCCGCTACCCCCCTGAGCACGTCTCCCTCCTGCGGCACGAACTGGGCGGAGTCCTGGGCTGGGCGCAGCCCGACGAGACCGGGAGCGTCCTGGCCATGGCCGAGTCCGTCCAGCTCGCCCTGCCCGAGGAGGACCGGGAGCGCCTGGAGCGGCTCGCCGGCGTGCGCAAGGAGAAAGAGCTGTGGGAGCACGCCCGCACCTATGAGCAGAGCAAACGCGACTACCTCGGCAAGGACGTCCTGAAGGACCCGGGGAGCGCGGTGGTGTGGTGGCTGGCCCGCAACGACGAGAAGCTGGAGCAGACGGTGGAGAGCATCCCCCTGCTCGCGTCCCTGTCCGCCGCGGCCAACAACGAGAATCTCCCGGAGGTGCTGCGGTGTTTCGTCCCGGACGCCGCGCACCGCAACGGGGCCTTCCCGGCCCCGTCCTCCCCCGTTGATCATCTGGCGGCGTTCTTGGAGTCCCTGGGCTGGCCGAAGGGCAGTGCGGACGGGTACCTGCGCGCCTGCCGCCTCGCCCAATGGCTGGAGCAGGAGGGCTTCCCGGAGGAGGCCGAAGAGATCAAACGCCGATTCATGCCGCCGCCCGAGTCTCCGGACGAGCCCGCCCCACCGGAGCCCCAGGCGTGAGAGACGGCGCTTCGAACCCGGGCGGTCTCCCAGGTCACGACGGCAGCGGCGGCGTTCCCGACCGCCACGTCCCGAGCCGCCGGGAACGGCCTGGTGGGGAGAGGCTCACTCCCTCCGTGCACGTCGGCCGTGCGCCGATACGGGCGGCATGGGCGATCTCGGCGAAGAGCGCGGGCAGGGGCGGCAGAATGGCCGACGTGGATGAGCGGCGTCCCTTGCCCGAGGCTGTTGCGTCCGGGGCGGTGCGGGGCGAGTCGGTGCTGGAAGGGGTGCTGGAGCGCATCACCTTCGTCAACGAGGAGACCGGGTACACCATCGCGCGCATCGCCACCGAGCGGTCGGGGAATGAGCTGCTGACCGTGGTGGGGCCGCTGCATGGGGCCCAGGTCGGCGAAAGCCTGCGGCTGCGGGGGCGGTGGACCTCCCATGCCAAGTACGGGCGGCAGTTTCAGGTGCACTCGTTCACCACGGTGCTGCCGGCCACCGTCCAGGGGCTGCGGCGGTACCTGGGATCGGGGCTGATCAAGGGGATCGGGCCGACGATGGCCGAGCGGATGGTCGATCACTTCGGGACCGACATCCTGCGGGTCATCGAAGAGGAGCCCGAGCGGCTGACCGAGGTGTACGGGCTGGGGCCCAAGCGGATGCGGCGGATCGCCGAGGCCTGGGAAGAGCAGAAGGCCATCAAAGAGGTGATGGTGTTCCTGTCGGAGGTGGGGGTGTCCACCTCCCTGGCGGTCCGCATCTACAAGACTTACGGGGACGACGCCATCGAGGTGGTGCGCAAGGAGCCCTACCGGCTGGCCGCCGATGTGTGGGGCATCGGGTTCAAGACCGCCGACACCATCGCCCAGGCGGTCGGCATTCCGCACGACAGCCCGGAGCGGATCAAGGCCGGGTTGCGGTACACGCTCTCGCAGGCCGCCGACGCCGGGCACTGCTACCTGCCGGAGCCGAACCTGCTGAGTGAGACCGCCAAGATCCTCCAGGTGGACGCCGAGCAGGTCGGGCCCTGCCTGGAGGAGCTGGTCGCCGAGGAAGGGGTGGTGCGGGAGACGGTGCGCACCACCGGCGGCAACCAGGTCCCGGCGGTGTATCTGCTGCCGTTTTACCGGGCCGAATGTTCGCTGGCCGCGGCGCTGCTGGGGCTGCTGCGCTGCGATGCCGACCGGCTGGCCGCCTTCGGCGATGTGGACTGGGAGGCGGCGCTGGGCTGGCTGGCCCGGCGCACCGGGCAGCAGCTGGCCGACGAGCAGCGGCAGGCGGTGCAGCTGGCGCTCACCCGCAAGGTCGCGGTGCTGACCGGTGGACCGGGCTGCGGCAAGAGCTTCACCGTCCGGTCGGTGGTGGAGCTGGCCAAGGCCAAGAAGGCCACCGTGCTGCTGGTCGCCCCCACCGGCCGCGCCGCCAAGCGGCTGGCGGAGCTGACCGGGCACGAGGCCTCCACCGTGCACCGGCTGCTGGAGCTGCAGCCCGGCGGGGACCCCAAGTACGACCGCGACCACCCGCTCCAGGCCGACCTGGTCGTGGTGGACGAGTGCTCCATGCTGGATCTCGTCCTGGCCAACAAGCTCGTCAAGGCCATCCCGCCCGGGGCGCACCTGCTGCTGGTGGGGGATGTGGACCAGCTCCCCTCGGTGGGCGCCGGGGAGGTGCTGCGCGACCTGCTGGCCGCCGATGTCATCCCGCACGTGCGGCTGACGAAGATCTTCCGGCAGGCCCAGCAGTCGGGGATCGTGGTCAACGCCCACAAGATCAATGCGGGGCGGCCGCCGGCACTGACCGGTTTTTCGGACTTCTTCTGGTTCGGCTGCGAGCCGCCCGCCGATTCGGGCCTGAACCCGGCCGAGGAGACCGCCAAGCTGGTGGTCGATATCGTGGCCCGCCGCATCCCGGCCCGTTTCGGGCTGGACCCCCGCCGTGACGTGCAGGTCCTCACCCCCATGCACCGGGGTCCGGCGGGCGCCGCCAGCCTCAACGCCCTGCTGCAGGAGGCGCTCACCCCTTACCGGGAGGGCGTCCCCGAGCGCCGCCACGGCGGCCGGGTGTTCCGGCCCGGCGACAAGGTCACCCAGTTGCGCAACAACTATGACAAGGGCAAGGCGGGGATCTTCAACGGCACCGTCGGCGTCGTCACCGGGCTGTCTTTGGAGGACGGCACCCTCACCGTCGTCACCGACGAGGACGAAACCGTCGACTACGACTTCGCCGAGCTCGATGAGCTCGCCCACGCGTATGCGGTGACCATCCACCGCTCTCAAGGCAGCGAATATCCGGCGGTGGTCGTCCCCATCACCATGAGCGCCTGGACGATGCTGCAGCGCAACCTGCTGTACACGGCCGTCACCCGGGCGCGCAAGCTCGTCGTTTTGGTCGGGTCCCGCCGCGCCCTGGCCGTCGCCGTCCGCACGCCGGGAACGGGCCGCCGCCACACCGCGCTCGCCCACCGGCTCCAGCCGGCCCCGCTTCCTGAGTGAGGGCATTCGATCGCACAGGGGGCAGGAAAGACACCGGCAGGGGCGGCCCTTTCAAGGTACGGCTCCAAGACAAGGGGCGCCGTTCCCCTTCCATGCCGTCCCTGACCGGAACGCACCTGTCTGAGCTGCAAAGCGGCGGATCGAAAAGAGGTCCCATAAGCCGCCGGGCGGTTCCCGAATAACCACGCCTTGGATAATCGGATCATGGCGAGATTGGGGCGCAGGGCGACCTACGAGGAAAGGCTGGAGATCTGCCGGCGCATCGAATCCGGGGAATCACCCGATGCGGTCGCAGCGCAGTCCGGTTTAGGCCGCTCCACGGTGTTCGGCTGGTGGCGGGCCTACCGGCGGGGCGGTTCGGCAGCGCTGCGGACCAGGCCGACCCCCGGGCCGCCGCCCAGCCTGAGCGACGCCCACGGCTCCGCTCCCTGCCCGTGGACGCCCCGTCCCGCGAAGGAAGCGCAATATGGACGCGCACCAGTGTGCAGCGCCTCATCAAGAGGGTCTTCGGCGTTCACCTGTCGCCGGTGAGCGTCGGCCGGCTCCTGGAACGGATCGGCATACCGCAGGTCAATGCGCTCACCCGGTTCAAAGAGGCGGAGGCCGCCGGGCGATGGCCCGCCGGGACCCTCGCCGCCGTCCGAGAGCAGGTGCGTGCCGGGTTCGCCGTCCACTATCTGTGGGTCGGTCCGCTGCCCGCCTACCCGCCCGCCCCCGCTCCCGCCGGGACCTTGGTCACCGCCGGCGGAGGGCGTGCGGAACTGCGGTTCCGCGCCTCGAGGGGGGAAAGCGGCACCGCCGCGTTCCTGCACATGTGCCGGGTCCTGGTGGAGGAGACCAGGTCCCCGGCGACGCTGGTCGCCGAAAGCGGCCCCGCCTCGCTGGCGCCGGAGGTGACCAGGTTCTTCGCCTCCGCAAAGGGACGGCTGTCCTTGCTGCCCTCCCTTGCCGAACTTGCCGATGAGACGTTCCAGAACGGATTCGGCCGGTTGTCTTTTGGGGGACGTGGCGTGCGACTCCGCGCACTCCACGACCGTCTTCTTCAACAACGGCCGGCGGGTGAGTGTCGGTCAGCTTCAGCTGGCGCTCCGCTCGCTGCGGGAGACCGATAGCGGCTGACGCCGAAGGCCACAGTCCTTTTTCACCATCGAGTCGATACGCGCCCGCTTGCTGAGCCTTAATGCAAAAACCGTATGGATTGGCCCGCACCCGGTCACGTGCCGGCCGAGTGCTTCGAGCCCTTTTCAAGTACGTCGTCCCGGCAGGTCACGATGGGGACGCCGCAGTCGGGGACGATGCCGCGGCTTGGAACTCGTAGTACCAGACATCGTCGAGGCTCTCGTCTGCGGCGCATTGAACCCTTTTCGACACGCCGTCTCCGCAGATCGGGACGGGGGCATCCCAGTCCGGGGCGATTCCGTGACCTGCAACGTCGCGGCAGCGGAGACCATCGGGGCTCCCGTCCCCGATGTCTTGGGCCACGTGTTGAAAAAGGTTCATTGGCTTCGTACCGAAAAAGGTTCAGCGCACGTGGTCGCTGCATGAAGGAGCCTTTTGCAACGCGTCGTTCCCGCAGGTCGCAGCCGGAGACGACGCTGCAACCCGCGGGGGCGCGGCACCAGGGCCGCCAAGGCGCCCGGCCCGGTGCCAGGTGCCGCAAAGGGTTCAGGGGACGACGCGCCGGAAGCCGCGGGCGGCCCAGGTGACGGTGAGGGCCGTGAGAAGGGCCAGCACGAGGAACGCCTGCGGAACGTCGGGTGCGGCAAGGTCGCCGCGGGCCAGTGCCCGGACCGCGTCGACCGCATAGCGGAGCGGGTTGGCCGCTCCCGCGGCCTCCATCCAGGCCGGTGCATAGGACAGGGGAACCAGCATCCCCGAAAGCAGGATCAGCGGCAGCGTCACGAAGTTGACCAGGGAGCTGAAGGCCGTCTCGTCCCGGAGGGTGAGGGCCAGCGCGTAGGAGAACGAGGCGACCAGCAGCCCGAGCAAGACCATGACGCCCAGGATGAGGAGGGCGCCGGGAAGGCTCACGCGAAACCCCATCAGCACCGCCACGGCGAAGACCAGCAGTGACTGTGCCAGCAGGCCGACCACGTCGGTGAGCATCCGCCCCAGGGCCGGCGCCGGCCTGGCGGCCGGGGTCACCGCCAGACGTTCCAGGACGCCGGCGCGCAGGGACGGCAGGAAGGTGAAAGCCGACCAGCAGCGTGCTCATGACGGCCGGCATGGTGAGCATGCCCGGCACGAACGTCTTCAAGTCTTCCGCCCGCGGCGAGGCCGCGTCCAGCCGGTTCAGCCCCGGCTCGGGTCCAGGTCGTAGAACTCCTCCGCCACCTCGCGCGGCAGCACGCGGTCATGGGTGACGATCGCCAGGCCGCCCGGGTGGGACCGCAGGTGGGCGGTCAGGAAGTCCAGGCCGTCGGCGTCGAGATGGTTGGTCGGCTCATCCAGCAGCAGGATGTCGTGGCTCGCGCCGAGCACGCACGCGGTAGCGCTCACCGACCGACAGTGTGGCGAGCCGGCGGTCCCGGTCGGTGCATGCGCCGAGCCCTTGGAGGGCGATGTCGACCCGGCGTTCGGCGTCCCAGGCGTCCAGGCGCGTCGCGGCCTCCAGCGCGGCCGTATAGCGGGCGTCCGCGTCGTCCTCGCCCTTTTCCAGATCCTCGATGGCCAGGTCCAGCGCGCGCAGGGCCTGCTGTGCGGGACGGATCGACTCGGCGACCAGGGTCCCGACGGTCTCCCCGGCGCGGGCGCCGAGCGCCTGGTGGACCATGCCCACCGTGCCGGCGCGTCCGACCCGTCCCGCATCGGGTGCCAGGTCACCGGACAGCACGCGCAGCAGCATCGTCTTGCCCCGGCCGTTCTCACCCACGACGACCATCCGCGACCGGTGAGAGACCGTCACGTCGATGCCGTCCAGCACAGGGCGTCCGCCGAGGACGACCCGGATCCCGCGAGCCCGGATGTGGGCGCCGCTCCCGGCGGGAAGCGGCCCGCTCGTGCCGGTGTCCAGAAGGGGTTCGGGTACCGGCCGGCTTTTTGCAGGAAATGGCTCCACCATGTGCTCCGCAGCTCGTTTCGGAGCCGGGCAGCACGACAACGCCACCCGGCCTGACCACCGGGACGGCGGGCACAGGGAAGAGAAGAACTCGGTGCCGCGCCGTCAGGCGCGGCGGCGGAGCTTCAGGGAGCCGACACCTCCATACACGCCGCTCATGCTATACATCCCCGGTTTCGGAGACGGTCCCGTGTCTTCGCGCGCGTTCACGGCCGGGCGGACGCCGAGCTTCCCGGTGAACCTTCTTCAACACGCCGTCTCCGCAGGTCACAGGCGGGAACGGCGCAGTCGGGGGCGATGCCGCGACGTGGCGGATCGCGGCGCTGGACCCCGGCTCCCGTCCCCGGTGTCTGGGACCGCGTGTTGACAAGGTTCAGCGGTCATCATCCGTGCCGGCCGGATGGTTTGGCCCGCATGGTTCTGGGCAGGGGCAGCGCGCGGCGGTGGCGGAAACGGCGCCGCCCGGTTGGATTCGATCATTTTCGTTCGGGGGAAGGAGCGGACGCGGGTTCGGCTCGCGTCCAGAACTCCGAGAAGACCTCGGCCGCCCCCCAGACCGCTTCGGCGAGAGTCCCGGCCTGCGGTGTTCCGATCCTCCGGCCCATGACGCAAGGAGGACGACGAGATGGCCAGACCCACCGTAGAGCAGTTGCGCGAGCAGGCGCGCGGCCGGGTGATCACCCCGGGCGACGCCGGCTATGAGGAGGCCCGCAAGGTCTACAACGCCATGATCGACCGCCGGCCGCGCGTCATCGTCCAGTGCGCCGACGCCGGGGATGTCATGGCGGCCGTGGACTTCGCGCGGGAGAACGAGCTCGGTCTTTCCGTGCGCGGCGGCTCCCACAGCGTTCCGGGGTTCGGCACCAACGACGACGGTGTCGTGATCGACCTTTCGGCGCGGATGCGCGGCGTCCGCGTGGAACCGCACACGCAGACCGCCCGGGCCGAGGGAGGGTGCACCTGGGGCGACTTCAACCACGCCACCCATGCGTTCGGCCTGGCCACCACGGGCGGGATCATCTCCACCACGGGCATCGCCGGGCTCACCCTCGGCGGCGGGATCGGCCATCTGAGCCGTGGCCTGGGCCTGTCGGCGGACAATCTGATCTCCGCCGACGTCGTCACCGCAGACGGGCGTTTCCTGGAGGCCAGCGAGAAGGAGCATGAGGACCTGTTCTGGGCGCTGCGCGGCGGGGGCGGGAACTTCGGCGTGGTGACCTCGTTCGAATACCGGCTGCACCCGGTCGCGGACGTCTATGCGGGCATCTTCTTCTTCCCGCTGGAGCGGACGCGCGATGTGCTGGAGTTCTACCGCGACTTCATCGCCACGGCTCCGGAGGAGCTGGGCGTGTTCCCGGCCTTCCAGATCGCCCCGCCGCTGCCGTTCGTTCCCGAATCAGAGCACGGCAAGCCGCTTTGTGCTCTCGTCTCGTGCTGGGCGGGGCCGCTGGAGCAGGGGGAAGGCGCGCTGGCCCCGCTCCGTGACGTGGCGCCCCCGGCCGCCGAGCTGCGCACGCCGATGCCCTATCCGGTGCTCAACAGCGCCTTCGACGATCTCGTCCCGTACGGGCTGCAGCACTACTGGAAGGCCTCGTTCGCTTCGGAGCTGACCGACGGCGCCATCGCCGCGCACCTGCAGCACGGGCCGCGGGTGCCGGTCGTCAACTCCACCGTCCACATCTACCCGATCAACGGGGCCTGCCATCGCGTCCCGCCGGGGGCCACGGCCTTCGGGCACCGGGACGCGACCTTCGCGACCGTGATCGCCGGGATGTGGCCCGATCCGGCCCGTAACGACGCCAACATCCGCTGGGTGCGGGAGTACCACCGGGCGTTGGAGCCGCATTCCGGACCGGGCGGTTACGTCAACTTCATGTCCGGCGACGACGATCACCGCGTCCGCGACAACTACGGGGGCAATTACGACCGGCTCGTCGCGGTCAAGAAGAAGTACGACCCGGACAACCTCTTCCGGATGAACCAGAACATCGCGCCCGCCGCCTGAGCGGCCGGCGCGCGCCGAGGCGGCCCGGCGGGCGGGACGCCCCGGCCGTTCACAGCAGTCCCGGCGGGGTCCGCCACTGCCGGCGCAGGCGGTCCAGTTCCCGCCGTTCGCGCTTGGTGGGACGGCCCGCGCCGCGCTCCCGCTGGGCGACCGGGATCAGCGCCTCCCGGGGCGGCGGCGGAGGGCTCTTGTCGATCAGGCATTCCCGGGCGATGGGGGGACCGACCCGTTTGCGCACGATGCGCTGCACGATGACGATCCGCTCCCGGCCGTCCAGCCGCAGCCGCACCTCGTCGCCGGGCCGCACCGGCGAGGCCGGTTTGACCCGCACGTCGTTGACCCGCACGTGGCCCGCACGGCAGGCGGCGGTCGCCTGAGAGCGGGTCTTCACCAACCGGACCGACCACAGCCACACGTCGACCCGTACCGAGCCCTCCTCATCGGCCATGGCACGACACTAGCGCCGCGGCCGGGGCCGCGGGCGTTCCGGTGCGCGGGGAAGGTTCCGGACAGGGCCTGGAAAAGATACGGACGCTCGGGAGCCATGGAACAGCCGGGACGGCTCGCACAACAGCTCGGTGGTCCCCCGGAGCCGGCCAGGGCTTTGGGCCTTGAACGCCCAAGCGGCCGCCTCCCCGCCTGCGCGGGGCCTGCGGCCCGCCGGAACCGTCTTCGCCGCGACGGGAAGCAGCGGTCCCGGCGGTCCGCTCATCGGGGGTCGTTCTCGCCGCCGCAGAAGGTTCCGGACGTCCGAAACTCCCACTCTCTGATAAGCGGGCAAGGAGTGGCATCGGTCTCGGTTCCCCCAGCTCCGCGAAGTCGCTGGTATTAGTGCTCTCTTAATAAGAGAGTAATGTTCTCAACACTGCAACGAGATAAACTGCGGGCGCATAGAATCCCTACCACTACTCTGCAGTAAGGTTCTGCCCATGGCGCAGAAGACGGATATCTCCACGCACGCCCTGAGCGATGAGCCGGCTTGGAAGCAGCGCGCGGTCGAGCGCTCCACCAAGGCCGCCAAGCTCCGGGCCGAGCAGCGGGTGGAGCGGTTCTTGAACGCCGCCCAGGCGATCATCGCCGAGAAGGGCACCACCGATTTCACCGTGCAGGAGGTCGTGGACCGCTCCCGCCAGTCGCTGCGCAGCTTCTACCAGCACTTCGACGGCAAGCACGAACTGCTGCTGGCCCTGTTCGAGGACGCACTGCGCCGGGTGACCCAGCAGATCCGCGCCGCCGCGGCCGGCCACTCCGACCCGCTGGAGCAGCTCAAGGCCGCCGTCCAGCTGTTGTTCGAGCTGTCGCGCCCCGACCCGGACGCCGAGCGTCCGCTGTTCACCGACTTCTCCCCGCAGCTGCTGATCTCCCACCCGGCCGAGGTGCGGATCGCCCACGCGCCGCTGCTGGCGCTGTTCACCGAGCTGATGGAACGGGCCGCCGAGGCCGGCCGGCTGCGCCCGGCCCTCACCCCCCGCCGCGCCGCCGCCCTGGTGATGCAGACCGTGACCTTCATCGCCCAGACCAGCGGCGCCTCCGGCAACGACGACAGCCGTCCCATCACCGCCGAGGAGATCTGGGAGTTCTGTTCTGCGGGCGTCACCCAGGGCTGAAGGCGACCGGGACGCCCCGCGTCCCGGTGCGGCGCGGCCGGTCCGCCCGCCGGGTGCGCGCCGTCCCCGGCCCTGCGGGTTTCCGAACGACGGACCCCGCCGGCATGCCGCCGCCGGGCCGTCACGTGCGCCGCTCGCACGGGAGCGCCGCGGCCGTCCGGATCACCGCCCCCCGGACGCGACGTGCGGACGCCGAGTGATCACCGGACCTTTTTCGGCACCCGGCCCACGAGGCGGAAGGCGGGAGCCTCCTCGGTGTCCGGCATCGCGGCGTTCCCGGGCCACGGCATCGCCCCCGGACGCGCCGCCCCCGCATCGACCTGCGGAGACGGCGTGCTGAAAAAGGTTCACCCGCCTCGATGTCCCCTGTCCCTTTCCACGTTGCGAGCGCGTTTTCCCATATTGCAGGGAGAACGCTGCCGAGACGAGTTTCCCACCGGCCGAAAATCGACAATATCGGCCATATTTGAATAAGAGAACGCTGCTCTCTGCTCGCTGTGCGGATCGGGAGAGGCAGATGCCCGAGCACCGTCCCACGGGCCATGGACGGCGAAGGGCCGGGCCGCTGATCCGGCTCGCCGACGCCGAACCCTTTTCAGCACATGGCCCCAGGGGCGGGAAGAGGGCCTCGGCGGCGTCCGGCTCCGCTTCACGGCGTACCCGCTCAAGGCGCCCGCTTCGGCACGCGCCCCAGTGGACCTTCCCAGCACACGGTCTCAGGCGGCCGAGACGGAAACCCCGGTGGCGCCCGGTGCCGCAACGTCCCGGCCGCGGGCTTCACCCCTGATCGCGAGGCACCCGCATGCGCCCTGCTGAGGCCACGCGCTGGAAGCGGTCCAGGGCCCTGCCCTGCGGGCTCTTCCGCCGCGTCAGGCGAGCACGGCCGGACACCGCGCCGCGCATACCGCTCAGGGCGCCGGCAGGAGGGCCGATGCAGGCGTCGACAATGGGCGGAAAGAGGATGAAACAGCCGATCGCCGGATTCCCGTCCGCCGGGGCGGGCCGGCGTGCGAGCCCGTCCGCTGCGAGGAGCGAGCCGCCCGGCGGTCGGCGGGTTCTGCCGGGAGTTCTTCGTCAGGGGGGCACTGATGAGCGGTCCGGGCCACGGGGAGCCGCACGCGGGCGAACAGGAGCCGGATTACCGGTTCTCGCTGGCCAACGAGCGGACCTTTCTGGCATACATGCGCACGGCGCTGGCGGTGGACGTCGGCGGGCTGGCGGTGGTGCAGCTGCTGCCGGACGTGGCGACCGCCGCCTGGCGCCGCGGCGTCGCGGTGGCGCTGGCGCTCCTGGGGCTGGTGCTCGCCGTCGCCGGCTACCGGCGGTGGTCGCAGAACCAGCGGGCCATGCGTCGGGGGGAGCCGCTGCCGGAGTCGTGGCTGATGCCCATGCTGGCGACCGCGGCGGCCCTGGCCTCGGCGGCGGTCGTGGTGCTGGTCGCCCTATGAGCCCCGCCGAGCCGGTGGACCCGGGCGCCCAGCCGGAACGCACCGTGCTGGCCTGGCGGCGCACGGCGCTGCTGATCGCGGCGAACGGGGTGCTGCTCACCCGGGCCGCGCCCACGCTGGGACCGGTGGCGCTGGTGCTGGGTGGCCTGGTGGCCGCGGCCGCCGTGCCGGTCTGGCTGGCCGCCGCCATCGCCTACCGGAAAGGCCGCCCGGGGTCGGGCACCGACGTTTTGACCGCACGCGCGATGCGGGCGCTCACCGGCCTGCTGGTGGTGATCGCGCTGCTGGACCTGACCGCCGCGCTGCTGCACCGGTGAGCCTTTTTCCAGGCTTTTCCCGGCACGTCGTCCCTGGGCGCCGGGAGGAAAGCCCTCTATGGTGTCCGGTGCCGCGCCGTCCAGCCGGGTCACAAGCGGCACCGTCGATGAGCGCCGGGACGCGGTCGGCAGGGTGATGTCCTATGGCAGACGATGTGCGGGTCGAAAGCGGCCCCATGGGTCCGGTGGTGCACCCGCCGGACCCTGATGAGGCGGTCGTGCTCCACCTCGAGGCGGACCGGCGGCCGAAGGGCGCCCCCGACCCGGCGCTCGACCTGGCCCGGCGGCTGGCCCGGCGGACGAGAGCCACCGTCGTGTGCGCCCGCTGCCGCCCCGTCTTCCCCGCCGCGCTCGAAGACGCCCAGGAGGCCTACGGTTACAGCCGGGCATGGGGGCCGGTGGTGGTGACCGGCAGGCGGACGGGGGCCGGGCTCGCGGCCGCCCTGCTGGTGCGGCTGCGCGACCTGGGCGCCGAGCCGCCGCGGGGCGCGGTGCTGGTCTCGGCGCTGCTCGACCTGACCCTGCAGGCGCCGAGCCTGCTGTTCAACTCCGCCGCCGACCCCGCCTTCGACGTCACCGAACTGCGCCGGCAGGCGGCGCGTTACGCCGCCGGCAGGCCGCTGACCGATCCGCTGCTGAGCCCGCTGTATGCCAACCTGCACGGGCTGCCGCCCATCCAGCTCCTGGTGGCGGGCACCGATCCCCTGCTGGACGACTCGCTGTCGCTGGCCGCCCGCGCGGCCCGTTCCGGCGTCGCGGTGGACCTGCACGTGCGGCCGGACACCGCGGCGTTGAACGCCGAGCTCATCCCGGTCATGGCCGATTTCATCGCCGCGCAGGCCCCCTGACGGCCGGCCCCTTCAGGTGACCGGTCCGGTCTGCTCGGCCCGCCCGGGCCGGCCCGTCCGGGGGCGCCAGAACAGCGCCAGCATGCCCGCGGTCGCCGCCACGGCGACCCCGAGCGCGATCCCTCCGCCGGCCCAGCCGGTCACCGCGATGCCGGCGGCCTCGTCCACCGACAGCCGTCCGGGCCCCAGCATCGCCAGCGCCAGCGTGGTCACCCCGAGCACCAGGACGTACTCATAGCCGTCCCGGAAGACGAAGAACCCGTTGGGCCGGTGCGCCAGGATGCCGGCGATCAGCATCACGGAGATGACCGCCGCGCAGGCCAGCGGCGTGAGCAGCCCGGCCACCAGCAGCGCCCCGGCGCCGATCTCGGTGACCACGCTCATCCACGCCTGCAGCCTGCCGTGCCGCAGGCCCAGCCCGCTGAACCAGCGGGCGGTGCCCTCGATGCGGCCGCCGCCCCGCCAGTGGTTGCAGCCGTGCGCGATCATCGTGATGCCCACGACCACCCGCACCAGCAGCAGCGCGACTTCCTCGGCGTCCGTCATCTTGCGCTCCCGTCGGCTCGCCCACCGGTGCCGGCCGCCCCGTCGGCCCGGTGCGGTCCCCGGGCGTCATGCGTCGGCTGTGACCAGGATTACCCCGCCGGGGGCGGGACCGCCACCGAGGAACCCGGCGAATGCGAACGATCGGGAGCGCCTGCACCCCGAAGGGTGAGCCTTTCTCGACACGCCGTCCCCGCAGTTCGAGGCGGGGATGCGGCGGTCAGGGGCGGTGCCGTGACCCGCGAGGTGGTGACCGGTGAAAACGGCTCAGTGCGAGCCGGCCGATGCGGGGCAGGGCACGGGCGGCGGCTCCGGGCGGGAAGCGGCGGGCCGGTCCGGCAGTTCCCGCCGTCCGGCTGCCCGGTGGATGCGCCACAGCCGGCGAACGTCCCGTCCGAAGGACCACAGCAGCGCCGCCAGTGCCAGCCCGGCCAGACCGGCGGCGGCCGGGTGGGGCAACACCTGGGCGCTCACCGTCACCAGGACGATCCCCTGCAGCGCGGCCACGGTCTTGCGGGCGAAGCTCGGCGGCAGGGGGGCCCGCAGCCACGGCGCGGCCCAGGAGGCCGCCACGAACAGGTAGCGCATGGCGCCGATGGCGATCACCCATGCCGGCATGCCGGCCGGGCCGACTGCGAAGACGCTGAGCACCAGGACGAGGAAGGCGTCGACCTCCATGTCGAAGCGGGCCCCCAGCGCCGAGGCCGTCCCGGTGCGCCGCGCCACCTGGCCGTCGACCGCGTCCAGGAACAGCGCCACGGCGGCGAGCGCGACCAGGCAGGCCGGCGGCACCCGCTCCCCCGCCCCGGCCGTCACCGCCAGGGCCGTGACGCCGCCGGTCAGCTCGGCGCGGGTCAAGGTCACCCAGTCGGCGGGGCCCAGGCCGGGGGTCCCGGCGCGGAGCATGGCACGGGTGAGGAGCAGGGTGAGGATCACCGCGTAGCAGACTCCGGCCGCCCAGCCCGCCGGGTGCAGTCCCACCGCGGCCTCCAGGAGGGCGAGCAGCACGATCTGCGCGCCCACTCCGGCGACCGGCCCGCTCGCCGACACCCTTGCGGCGGGCGTCTTCCCCGGCCTTTTTTCAGGCTTCCGTTTCCGCGGGCGGCGCCCGGAAGTATGGGGAACGTCCCGAAAACTCGCCCACTCGGCTTCTTCTGAAGATTCCGGAGCCTCGGGTTGAAAAAGGTCTTTCGCCTGCCAATCGACTGTGGTCACCGTGCCTCCCCCGCTCGCCAGATCCGGACGCGAGGCGTCCCATATCCTTCGACTGCCCCGATTCGGAGCAGCGATCCACTGTCATCAGCTACGTAAGGAATATCGTTGGAGTTCAAAGAACACGCTTTTTGGCTGCGATCTCCCGGCGAGGGGGAGATCCGGCCCGTCACGGTGCCGCTGCCCGGGGCGGGCGAGGTGCTGGTCCGGACCCTCTACTCGGGGATCAGCCGGGGCACGGAGACGTTGGTCTTCCGCGGCCGGGTCCCCGTCAGCCAGTACCGGGCGATGCGGGCGCCCTTCCAGGAGGGGGAGTTCCCCGGGCCGGTCAAGTACGGCTACCTCAATGTGGGGGTCGTCGAGCAGGGGCCGCCCGACCTGCTGGGACGCACCGTCTTCTGCCTCTACCCGCACCAGACCCGCTATGTGGTGCCGGCCGGCGCGGTGACGCCCGTCCCCGAGGCGGTGCCGCCCGGCCGGGCGGTGCTGGCCGGGACGGTGGAGACCGCGGTGAACGCGCTGTGGGACGCGGCGCCGCTGATCGGGGACCGCATCGCCGTGGTGGGGGCGGGCATGGTCGGCTGCTGCGTGGCCCGGCTGCTGGCTCAGATCCCGGGCGTGCGGGTGCAGCTGGTGGACGTCGATGCCGGGCGGGCGGCCGTCGCCGAGGCGCTGGGGGTCGATTTCGCCGCGCCCGAGCAGGCCGCCGCCGAGTGCGACCTGGTGGTGCACGCCAGCGCCTCCGAGGCGGGGCTGGCGCGGTCGCTGGAGCTGCTGGCCGACGAGGGGACGGTGCTGGAGCTGAGCTGGTACGGCGACCGGCGGGTGAGCGTGCCGCTGGGCGAGGCGTTCCACTCCCGCCGTCTGGTGGTACGCAGCAGCCAGGTGGGGGCGGTCGCCGCGGCCCGGCGGTCCCGGCGCACCTTCGCCGACCGGATGGCGCTGGCCCTGCGGCTGCTGGCCGATGACGCCTTCGATGCGCTGATCACCGGCGAGTGCGCGTTCTGGGAACTGCCCGAGGCGATGCCGAGGATCGCCCGCGGTGAACCATCCGGCTTGTGCCTGCGTGTCGTTTATGACCCCGCTTCGGGGGGCACGCAGGCCGATCTTCCTGGAGGGTGAGCTCGTTTGTTCAGCGTCACGGTGCGCGGCCACTTCATGGTCGCGCACAGTTTCCGCGGTGAGGTCTTCGGGCCGGCGCAACGGCTGCACGGCGCGACGTTCGTGGTGGACGCGACCTTCCGCCGAACCGAATTGGACAAAGACAACGTAGTAGTCGATATCGGGCTTGCCACCCGGGAACTCAACGCCGTACTGGCCGAGCTCAACTACCGCAATCTCGACGACGATCCCGACTTCGCCGGGGTCAACACCACCACCGAATTCCTGGCCAAGGTCATCGCCGACCGGCTGGCCGAGCGGGTGCGCGCCGGGGCGCTGGGCGAGCAGGCCCGCGGCCTGACCGGCATCGCCGTCACCCTGCACGAGTCGCACGTGGCCTGGGCGAGTTACGAGCGGGCGCTGTGAGCACCTCCGGCATCGAGGCCGCCGGGGCGACGCGCACGGTGCACTTCGTCCTGCCCGGTGACGTCGCCGACCCGGCCGTGCCCAGCGGCGGCAACGTCTATGACCGGCGGGTGTGCCAGGGGCTGGCCGAGGCGGGCTGGCGGGTGCACCGGCACGCCGTGCCGGGCGAGTGGCCGCGGCCGCGCCAGGGGGCGCGCGCCGAGCTGGCCCGGACGCTGGCCGCCCTCCCCCACGGCGCCGTGACGCTGCTGGACGGGCTGGTGGCCTGCGGGGTCCCCGAGATCGTGGTCCCGCAGGCCGGGCGGCTGCGCCTGGCGGTCCTGGTGCACCTGCCGCTGGCCGCCGAGACCGGGCTCGCCCCGCAGGAGGCCCGCGACCTGGAGCGGCGGGAACGGGCGATGCTGCAGGCGGCCGCCGTGACGGTGGCGACCAGCCCGTGGGCGGGACGGGAGCTGGCCGAGCGGCACCGCCTGGCCCCCGGCAGGGTGCGCGTCGTCCCGCCCGGCACCGATCCGGCGCCGCTCGCCCCCGGCACCGACGGCGCCTCCCGCCTGGTGTGCGTGGCCGCGGTGACCCCCCGCAAGGGGCACGACCTGCTGGTCAGGGCGCTCGGGCTGATCGGCGGGCTGCGCTGGAGCTGCATCTGCGCCGGGCCGCTGCAGCGCGCCCCCCGCCACGTCGCCCGCGTCCGGGAGCTGATCGGCCGGCTGGGGCTCGGCGAGCGGATAAGCCTGGCCGGCCCGCTCACCGGCGAGCGCCTGGAGGCCTGCTACGCCGCCGCCGACCTGGTCGTCCTGCCCTCGCGCGCAGAGACCTACGGGATGGTCGTCACCGAGGCGCTGGCCCGGGGAATCCCCGTGCTGACCACGACCGCGGACGCGCTGCCCGACACTCTCGGCCGCGCTCCCGACGGAAGGGTGCCCGGGCTGCTGGTGCCGCCGCACGATGTGCCGGCGCTGGCGGACGCGCTGCGCCGGTGGCTGGGCGACCCGGCGCTGCGGGAACGGCTGCGGGAGGCGGCACGGGCCAGGCGGCGGACGCTGCCCGGGTGGGATCTGACCGTCCGGCACCTGGGAAAGGTGCTCCAGGAGCTTCAACGGCAGCCGCTGAAGGCCGCCTGGGACACGAAAGGGCAGATGTGACGGCTCAGCAGAGCGCGCACGCTCCGGAGTTCACGCCGCAGTGGCTGGCGCTGCGCGAAGAAGCCGACGCCGCGGCCCGGTCGGTGGAGCTGCTCGGCCCGCTGCGGGCGCATCTGGCGGCCCGCCCGCCCGCCGGGCCGCTGGTCATCCGCGACCTGGGCTGCGGCACCGGGTCCATGGGACGGTGGCTGGCCGGCCGGCTGCCCGGGCCGCAGCACTGGATCCTGCACGACCGGGACCCGCGGCTGCTGGCCCGTGCCGCCGCCTCCGTCACCGGCCCGGCCGCCGACGGCGGGGAGGTGACGGTGCGGACCGACCTGGGAGACATCACCCGGCTCGACCCGGACCTGCTGGCGGGGACCTCGCTGGTGACCGCCTCGGCGCTGCTGGACCTGCTCACCGCCGCGGAGGTGGACGCGCTGGCGGCGTCCTGCGCCGCGGCCGGCTGCCCGGCGCTGCTGACCATCTCGGTGACCGGCCGCGTCGAGCTCGACCCGCCCGGGGAGCTGGACGCCGAGCTCGGCGCGGCCTTCAACGACCACCAGCGCCGCAAGGTCGGCGGCCGTCGCCTGCTGGGGCCGGACGCGGTGCCCGCGGCGGCGGCGGCCTTCACCGCCCGCGGAGCGCAGGTGCTCGTCCGGCCCAGCCCGTGGCGGCTGGCCGCCGCCCAGGGCGCGTTGATCGGCCAGTGGCTGCGCGGCTGGGTGGGGGCGGCCTGCGAGCAGCGCCCCGAGCTGCTTCCCCGCGCCCGCGGCTACCTGGAGCGCAGGCTCGCCGAGTGCGCGGCGGGCGCGCTGACGGTGGTGGTCCACCACGACGACCTGCTCGCCCTGCCGGCCGCGGGAGCGTCCCGGTGAGCCGGCACGCCTGGGCCTGGCTGCGGGCGGCGGCCGCGGCGGCGATCTTGGGGGTGCTCGCCTGGCGGCTGGGCACCGGGGCGTTCACCGCCGGGCTGCGCCTGATCGACGGCCAGGCGGTACTGGCCGCGCTGGGCATCGGGCTGGTGACCACCGCGCTGAGCGTGGGGCGCTGGTGGCTGGTGGCCCGCCGGCTGGGGCTGCCGCTGCCGCTGGGCACCGCCATGGCCGACTACTACCAGGCGCTGTTCCTCAACGCGGTGCTGCCGGCCGGGGTGCTCGGCGACGCGCACCGGGCGGTGCGGCACGGCCGCCGCGCCGGCGATGTGGGGCGCGGCGTGCGCGCCGTGGTGCTGGAACGGGCCGGCGGGCAGGTGGTCTTCGCCGTCGCCGGGGCGGCGGCGCTGGCGGCCGACCCCTCCCTGGCCCGCGCGGTGGCCCGCGACCTGGCCCATGGCCTGGGGGCGGCGGCCGCCGTGCTGATCCTCGCGGCCGCCGTCGCGTCGGCGGTGGCGGCGTGGGCGTGGCGGGGGGCGATCGCCGTGAAGCTGCGCGGTGCGTTCGCCGTCGCCGTCGCCGACATGCGGACGGGCCTGCTGTCCAAGGACACCTGGCCGGGGGTGCTGCTGCTGTCGGCGGGAGCGCTGGCCGGTTATCTGACGCTGTTCCTGGTCGCCGCGCGCACCGCGGGCGCCACGGCCCCGGTCGGGCGGCTGATACCGCTGATGCTGCTGGCGCTGCTGGGAATGCTGCTGCCGGTGGGCATCGGCGGCTGGGGGCCGCGGGAGGCGCTGGCCGCCGTGGCGTTCGGCACCGCGGGGCTGGGCGCCGAGCTGGGCCTGACGGCGGCGGTGACCTACGGGGTGCTCACCTTCGTGGCCGGCCTGCCGGGCGGCCTGGTGCTGGCCGCCCGCTGCCTGACCCGCCCGGCCGGCCGCCATGACGCGCCTCCCGGCCCGCCCGCCGCCCCGCCGGAACCCCTCGTGCTAGCTCCCCGTCCCCTCCTGGCCGTCCGGGCCGCCGAGCACGGCCAGGCAGTCCGCGAACAGTTCGACTAGATGACCGAGAACCTTCTCGCCCTTGCGCGCCGAGGCCAGCGACGGCCTGCCGACGACCCCCGACCGGGTATGGCCGGCCATGCCCAAGGTGAGCAGGTGCCGGCGGTCGTCGCACAGGTGGTCGCCGGCCTCGTAGCCGGGGCGCACCAGGTGCGGGTGGGCGTGCAGCAGCAGCGAGGTCTCCAGCTCGCCGGCGTGCATGTCGCTCCAGGCCGAGGTCTGCACCCCGGCCGCCGCCATCGCCGACTCCCACTCCTGCGGGCCGGGGAAAAGCGCCATCACCGGCTCACCGGCGGCGGCGTTGGCCTCCTGGACGACGTTGCCCAGCACGTAGTTGCCGCCATGGCCGTTGACGACGACCAGCTTGCCGATCCCCGCCCTGCGCAGGGAGGCGGCCACGTCCCCCACCAGGGCGTGCAGCGTGGCGGCGGAGATGCTGACCGTCCCCGGCCAGCCCTCGTGCTCGTGCGAGCAGGAGATCGTGATCGGCGGCAGGCGCAGCACCCGGTAGGCGGCGGCCAGGGCGCCGGCGATCGTGCACGCCACGACGGTGTCGGTGGCCAGCGGAAGGTAGGGGCCGTGCTGCTCGAAACTGCCGACGGGCAGCAGCGCCACGGCGGCGCGCCGCTCCCCTTCCTCGGCGGAGGTGCTCAGCGGCAGGAAGGCCTCGTGCGCGGAGTCGTTCATGGCATGCCAGCCTCCGCCGCCCGCACCGGATCGGCAACGCCCGCAGGCCGCCGGATTCACCGAGTCAGCGATGAGAACACCAAGGCACGGCATGGTGAAGGAGGAGCGACAGATGCACGACCATGCCCTCGAACAAGAGGACATCGCCGAGGCCGATCTGGTGACCCGCCGGGGCACCTTCCGCACCGTCGCGTTCCGGGACCCCGTGGACGGTCATGAGCACCTGGCCCTGGTGCGCGGTGACGTCCGCGGCCGGGAGGGCGTGCTGGCCCGGGTGCACTCTGAGTGCGTGACCGGCGACATCTTCGCCGCGCTGCGCTGCGAGTGCGGCGACCAGCTCGGCGCGGCGCTGGATGCGATCGTCCGCGAGGGCAGCGGGGTGCTGGTGTACCTGCGCGGGCACGAGGGACGCGGCATCGGCCTGGTCGCCAAGGTGCGCACCCACCTGCTGCAGGACGAGGAGGGGCTGGACACCGTGGACTCGGCGACCGTCCTGGGCTACCCGGTCGACCGCCGCGACTTCGGCCCCGCGGCCCGGATCCTGAAGTACCTGCAGGTCCGTTCGGTCCGGCTGATGTCCAACAACCACGACAAGGTGCACGCGCTGCAGGCGCACGGGATCACGGTGGCGGCCCGGGTCCCGCTGCTGATGAAGGTGCACGACCACAACATCCGGTACCTGACCGCCAAGCGCGACCGGCTCGGGCACGAGCTGCCCCATCTGGGCGCCTTCTCCCCCAACGGCTCCTCGAGCGGACGGAGCGGCGGTGACTGACACGACCACCGATCTCTCCCGGCGCGCATCCGAAGAGGAGACCGCCGAAAAGCCCGGCCGCCCCAGAAGGGCACGGCGGATCGCGGGGCGGGTGGCCACCGCCGCGGCGTGCCTGGTCGTGGTGGCGGGCTTCACCATGCCCAACGACCTGGACGGCCTGACGCCGAGCGCCTTCGTGCGGCTGCCGCTGGAGATCGTCCTCGGCCTCGCCGTGGTGGCCGCCGTGCCCCGGGCGCGGCGTGCGGTGGCGGCGCTCCTGGGCGCGGCGCTCGGCCTGCTGGTCATCGTGAAGGTCATCGACATGGGCTTTCACGCGACGCTGGACCGGCCGTTCCACCCGGTGTTCGACTGGTCCCTGTTCGGGCCCGCGCTGGAGTACCTCGACCAGTCGGCCGGGCGGGCCACCGCGATCGGCGCCGCCGCCGGGGCGGTGGCGCTGGCGGTGGCCGTGCTCGCCGCCACGACCCTGTCGCTGCTGCGGCTGAGCCGGCCGGTGGTGCGGCACCGCGCCGCGGCCGCCCGCGCCGCCGTGGCGCTGGGAGCCGTCTGGGTCGCCTGCGCCGTGCTCGGCGCCCGGCTCCCACCGGGCGTCCCGGTCGCCGCCGTCGCCTTCGACCGTGCCCTGCAGATCCCCGCGGACCTGCGGGAACAGCGCAGGTTCGCCGCGCAGGCCGGCCGGGACGCCTTCGCGCACACCCCCGGCGAGCAGATGCTGACCGCGCTGCGCGGCAAGGACGTCGTCTTCGCGTTCATCGAAAGCTACGGCCGCGACGCGCTGGAGAACCCCACGTTCGCCGCGCGGGTCGGCGCGGTGCTGGAGGACGGGAACCGCCGGCTGCGCAAGGCCGGGTTCGAGGCCCGCAGCGCCTTCCTCACCTCGCCGACGGTGGGCGGCAGCAGCTGGCTGGCCCACGCCACGCTGCTGTCGGGGCTGTGGATCGACAACCAAAAACGCCACCGCGACCTGGTCACCAGCGACCGGCTGACCCTCACCGGGGCCTTCCGGCGCGCGAAATGGCGGACGGTGGCCGTCATGCCCGGCAACACCAAACCCTGGCCGGAGGGGAACTTCTACGGATATGACAAGGTTTATCCCCGCGCGGCCCTGGGTTATAAGGGTCCGCCTTTCAACTGGGACACCCCGCCCGACCAGTACACATTGTCGTTCTTTGAACGCACGGAACGGGCCAGGCGCGACCGCCCGCCGCTGATGGCGGAGATCCCGCTGGTGTCCAGCCATTCGCCGTGGGCGCCCACTCCCCGCCTGGTGGGCTGGGACGAGGTGGGCGACGGTGAGGTCTTCGGCCCGATCGCGGCGGCCGGCCAGCGCTGGCAGGACGCCTGGCGCACTCCCGAGCGGATGCGCGCCGCCTACCGGGGCGCCATCGAGTACACGCTGGCCGCGCTCCTGTCCTACGTGGAGACCTACGGCGATGAGAACCTGGTGGTGATCTTCGTCGGCGATCACCAGCCCGCCCCCGTCATCACCGGCCCCGACGCTAGCCGGGACGTGCCGATCGCGATCGTCGCCCGCGACCGGGCCGTGCTGGAGCGGATCTCCGGGTGGGGCTGGCAGGAGGGCGTGAAACCGGGGCCGGACGCCCCGGTCTGGCGCATGGACGCCTTCCGTGACCGTTTCCTGACCGCCTTCGGGACACGTCCGCGGCCGGATTCTCCGTCATCGCCGTGACCCTTCTGGCCGCCTCTTCCGTGATGTCGGCGAGGTGACGTCGAGCGCTCCGGATTCGGTGTCTTCCGTCCGGTTTCGGAATCGTCCGCCTGCGAAAAGGGCGGACGATCTCCAGAGCCGCCTCAAAGCGCCGGAACGTTCTTTCCGGACGGCTGGAAACCCCGGTTACCGGGGAACGCGTCCGAGCCCGGCGTCCGCAGATGCGCCTGAAAGCGGAATGTGGCGGCGCTGAAGGAAATGCGACGATGAGAAAAGAGCGGCCGCCTGCCGGAGCGGACCGCTCCGGGGCGGTGACGGGCATGCCGGCCGGGGCGGCGCTTGGCCTGGTCTGCAACCTGCTGGAGTCCCGGACCAACCCGTGGTAGGCCGGCCCGCAACCAGGTCGAGGCCGAGCGGGTGGCCGCCCGGCGGGCGCAGACCCTGGGGTCGGCGCCCGCCCTGTGGGTGCTCACCGTGCTGATCGCCCTGATCATCCCGCCGGCGGCCGCCTCCTGACAGGGAGCGGCCCTCCCGGTTCCGGCGTCGCCGCCGGAACCGGGAAAGTAGAACGCGTTCTTGCCAAGTGGCGAAAGGGCGGGCAGGCTGAGGGAATGGACCTGATCGCGCTCGAGGAGATCCGCCGGGCCAAATACCGCTACCTGCGCTGCCTGGACCTGAAACGGTGGGAGGAGTTCGCCGACGCCCTCACCGAGGACGCCGTGGCGCGCTATGACACCCCGGTGCTGGGCGAGCCGCTGCAGCTGAGCGGCCGACAGGCCATCGTCGCCTACATGCGCGACAACCTGGGGCCCGGGACGATCACCACGCACCTGGTCAGCCACCCGGAAATCGAGATCGACGGCGACCGGGCCGAGGGAACCTGGTGCCTGGAGGACACCGTGATCCTCCCCCGGTACCGCCTGATGATCCGCGGCGCGGCCTACTACACCGACACCTACCGGCGCTGCCCCGACGGGCGGTGGCGGATCAGCTCCACCGGGCATGAGCGGACTTATGAGTACACCGTGTCGCTGGACGATGTGCCCTCGCTCCGTTTCACCGCCGCCCCCTGGGGAACGCCCGCCGCCCCGTGAGAGCCGCCCGGCCATTGACCATTTTTAGAACACGTTCTACTCTCGTTCGGAAAACACGTCCAAAACGCGCCGGCGGCCGAGGGGGTGCGGTGGTCACACAGTCATTCGCCCGGGCGATCGCCGAGGCCGAGCAGATCATCCGCTCGGCCCCGCATGTGCAGACCGAGCAGGATCTGGCCGAAGGGCTGGACTACCTCGCCGGCAGCATCAAGGCCTGCCTGCACATGGCCTGGGCCTACCAGCGCGACTTCCCGTTCTTCGCGCGTTCCACCGGGCCGTACACCAAGCTGGGCCTGGACAACCCCGACACCCTCTACTTCCACGCCTACCTGCGCGACGACGCCGAGTACGTCGTCACCGGGCGCCGCGGCACCACCGCCGACCTGAGCTTTCAGGTGATGAACGGCGACTACTCCCCGGCCCGCTCCCCCGACAGCCTGACCGCCTTCGACGACCGGGAGATCCAGATCGCCCCGGACGGATCGTTCGAGCTGCGCTTCGGGCCGCCCAAACCGAACCCCGGGCCCAACTACTTCGCGCTCCCGCCGGGCTCGGCGATGCTGATCGTGCGGGAGGTCTTCAGCGACTGGGACACCGAACGCCCCGGCGAGATCCGCATCCACCGCGCCGACACGCTGGGGTCGGCTCCCCCGCCGCCGACCGCCGAGCAGATCGCCAAGCGGTATGAGGTGGCGGGCCGGATGCTGGTGGCGCGGCTGCGGACCTTCCTGGCCTTCCCGCAGTGGCACTACCTGAATCTGCCGGTCAACACGATGACCGAGCCGCGGCCCACCCCCGGCGGGCTGGCCACCCAGTACTCCTCGGTCGGCCACTACGACCTGGACGACGAGGAGGTCATGGTGATCACGGTGCCGGCGGCGGCCAAGTCGGACGCCCCCTACCAGGGCTTCCAGCTGGGCAGCATGTGGTACATCTCGCTGGACTACATCAACCACCAGACCAGCCTCACCGCCGACCAGGCCCGCATCGACCCCGACGGGATGATCCGCTACGTGGTCAGCGAACGCGACCCCGGCCTGGCCAACTGGATCGAACGCACCGGGCACCGCCGCGGGTTCCTGCAGATCCGCTGGCAGCGGCTGAGCCGGGAGCTGAAGGCCGACGACGGCCCCACGGTGGAGATCATGCCATTCGACGAGCTGCCGCGCCGGCTGCCCTACTACGAGCAGCAGCGGGTGACCCCGCAGGAATGGGCGGCGCGGATCGCCGCCCGGCAGAGCGCCGTCGCCCGCCGGATGCTGGGCTGATGCTGCTGCAAGGACGGGTCGTCGTCATCTCCGGCGTCGGCCCCGGGCTGGGACGCGGCCTGGCGCTGCAATGCGCCAAGGCCGGGGCGGACGTGGTGCTGGCGGCGCGGACCGAAAAGCGGCTGGTCCGCGTCGCCGAGGAGGTCGCCGCGCTGGGCCGCCGCGCCCTGCCGGTGCCGACCGACATCACCGACGAGGACTCCTGCCGCAACCTGGCAAAGGTCGCGCTGGAGCGCTACGGCCGGGTGGACGGCCTGGTCAACAACGCCTTCGCCATCCCACCGCTGACCGACCTGACCACCGTGGACCTGGCGGCGGTGCGCGCCGGGTTCGAGACCAACGTGCTGGGCGCGCTGCGGCTGACCCGGCTGCTGGTGCCGGCGCTCAGCGAGACCCGCGGCTCGGTGGTGATGATCAACTCGGCGGTGCTGCGGCACTCGCGGCGCACCTTCGGCGCCTACAAGATGGCCAAGGCGAGCCTGCTGGCCCTGGCCCAGAGCCTGGCGACCGAGCTGGGGCCGCGCGGAGTGCGGGTCAACACCGTCGCCCCCGGCTACATCTGGGCCGACAACCTCAAGTGGTACTTCAACCACCTGGCCGAAAAGCGCGGCGTGAGCCCCCAGCAGATCTACGACGAGACCGCCGCCACCCTCGATCTGCGCAAACTGCCCGAACCCGATGAGATCGCCGATGCGGTGGTGTTCATGCTCTCCCCGCTGGCCCGCGCGGTCACCGGGCAGTGCCTGGACGTCAACGGCGGCGAGTGGCACCACTGAGGCGGAAGGATCAGCCATGCCCACCGAGGGGATCGGCACGGCCGAGGAGCTGCACGAGGCCGCCTGCAAGATCACCGGATTGAGCGACTTCGGCGGGGAGGACCACCTTGATGGCCTGCGGGTGCTGCTGGACTCCTACGCCGAAGAGGCCGCGCTGACCCCGCGGGGCGTCAAGGCGGCACGGGCCATGCTGCGCGCCGCCCTGGCCGCCCGGCTGTTCGCCCAAGACGCCTGGAAGCGGCATCCCGAGCACGCTAAGGTGCGCATCGAACGGCCCATCTTCGTCACCGGCCTGCCGCGTACCGGCACCACCGCGCTGCACCGGCTGCTCACCGCCGACCCCGCCCACCAGGGGCTGGAGGTGTGGCTGGCCGAGGTGCCCCAGCCGCGGCCCCCGCGCGAAACCTGGGCGGACAACCCGGTGTTCCAGGCCATCCAGGCCGGCTACCAGCGGCACCATGTGGCGCACCCGGAGTTCATGGGCGTGCACTACATGTCGGCCGACATGGTCGAGGAATGCTGGCAGCTGCTGCGCCAGTCGATGCGGTCGGTGTCCTTCGAATGCCTGGCGCACCTGCCGTCGTACTCGGCCTGGCTGGCGGAGCAGGACTGGCGGCCGGCCTACCGCCGCCACCGCCGCAACCTGCAGCTGATCGGGCTCAACGACCCCGGCCGGCGCTGGGTGCTGAAGAACCCCAGCCACCTGTTCGCCCTCGACGCGCTGCTGGAGGTCTACCCCGATGCGCTCATCGTGCAGACCCACCGCGACCCGCGCACCGCGATGGCGTCGATGTGCAGCCTGGCCGCCCACGCCACCGACGGCTGGTCCCGGGTGTTCACCGGCAAGGTGATCGGACGCGACCAGCTGGAGCTGTGGAGCCGCGGCCTGGCGCTTTTCCGGGCCGAACGCGCCAAGCACGACCCGGCCCGCTTCTTCGACGTCCGCTACGAGGACTTCACCGGCGACCCCCTCGGCACGGTCGAGGCCATCTACGCCCACTTCGGCCTGCCCTTCACCGGCCAGGCGCGCGCGGCCATGGCGCGACTGCTGGAAGAGAGCCGCACCGGCGCAGCCCGCCCCGCCCACCGCTACGACCTGGCCGACTTCGGCCTGACCGGCGAAGAGGTCACCGAACGCTTCGCCGGATCGGGCCCCGGCTCGTGACACCGTCCGGCTAACTGATGCGGACCTCGGGGACGTAGGTGATCCATTTGCCGCCGGCCTCGCGGAAGCCGCGTTCCTTGGCCATGATCTCGTCGGCGTGGTTCCAGGCGAACAGCACCGCGTAGTCCGGATAGCAGCTTTGGAACGCCTCGACCGGCCGCACCGGGATGTGCGTGCCCGGAGTGAGCCTGCCCTGCTTGGCGGGCGTGGTGTCGCACACGTACGAGATCAGCCCGGTTCCCAGAGAGCAGTAGTTGGTGACCGTGGCGCTCTTGGCCGTGGCGCCGTAGCCGACCACCGTCTTGCCCTCGTCCCGCAGCCGCGTCAGCAGAGCGACCAGGTCATCGCGGATCCGCTGGACATTGGCCGCGAAGCCCTCCAGCGTGGCCCGCTCGGTCAGCTTCTGGGCGTCCTCGGCGGCGATCAGCTCGGCGACCGCGGGCGAGGGGGTGCGCGCCCCGGGCCGCGTCAGGGTGTAGCGGACCTCCCCGCCGTGCACCGCGAGCCGCTGCACGTCGACCAGTTCCAGCCCGAAGCGGGCGGCCATGCTCTGCACCGAGCGGGCGGTGAAGAAGTAGAAGTGCTCGTCGTAGATCTGGTCGAAGGAGGTCTTGGCCACGATGTCGCCCAGATAGGGGTCTTCGAAGACGAAGACGCCGTCGTCGGCCAGCAGCTCCCGGACGCCGCGCAGCACCGAGCCGATATAGGGGATGTGGCACAGCGTGTTGGCCGCGAAGATCACATTGGCCGGTCCGTCCGTCTCCCGGATCCGCTTGGCCGTCTCCTCCTCGAAGAACTCCACCATGACCCGGACACCGGCCGCCGCAGCGACTCCGGCGACGCCCCCGGAGGGCTCCACGCCCAGATGCCGCACGCCCGCCGCCTTGATCGTCTTCAGCATGACGCCGTCGTTGCAGCCGATCTCCACGATGAAGGGATCCGGGCCGGTCAGCTCGGTCTCCAGAAAGCGCCGCGCGGTCTGCTCAAAGTGCTTGCGCATCACGGCCGAGCCGGACGAGTAGTAGGGGTAGTCCTGGCGGAACATCAGGTCCCGGGGGACTTCCTCCATCAACTGCACCATCGTGCAGTCCTCGCACTGCCCTGCCGCGAGCCGGAAGAAGTACTCCTCAGACTCCGCCCCCGCGGCGGGAAAGGCATCGGATATCGGCTGCCGGCCGAAGTCAACGAACTCCCGTACCGCACCGCCGCACACCCGGCACTCGCTCATTGCAACCTCCTCGGCTCGAAGGTCATGGTGGTGGCGGTTCTTCGGGGCGCGGTCGAGGCTGCCTGGAACGCCCGCCCTCACCGCATGGAGTGCAGGCAGGCCAGCAGGGTGCGCGCCTGCACGTTGAGGTAACGGCCATGGCGGACCAGCTCGGCGAGCTGGCCGACGGTCACCCACGCGTACCCGTGGGGAGGCGAGTCGGGGACCCGCTCGTCCGCCTCGACGATCAGGTAGCGGTTCTCCGCGGCCAGGAACCGTCCGCCTTCTTCGGCGTGGATGGCCTGATAGCGGATCCGCTCGGGCCCGGCGTCGGTCACCTGTTCCAAGAACGGCGGCGGCTGCATCCCCCGGTAGTTGTCCGGCGCGCATTGCACGGTCGGGGCCAGTTCGACGCCGTCGCCGAGCCCCGCCTCGGCCTTGGCATGCACCAGCACGTGCAGCACACCGCCGAAGTCCCGGACCACGAACGCCGCCACGCCCAGGCCGCACGGCTGGATCAGCGGCTGCGTCCACGCCGCGACCTCCCGGCTGCCGGCCCGCACATCGACCGCGACGACGCGGAAGAATCGGCCGTCGTCGCGGGCGATCTCGTCCTCGCCGCGGTACCAGCCCGGCAGGCCCTCCAGCGGGACCCGCCCGGCCCGCAGCTCGCACTCGGCGCGCATGCCGGTGAACCAGCTCAGCACCTCGGCCGTCGTCCACAACGCGCCGGCCTCGGGGTCGCAGGAGGCCGCCAGCGCCTCCCGGAACCGGTCGGCGCGCCGCGGCGCGGCCGCCGCCGGCAGGTGGGCCAGCACCGTGCGGGAATCCATGTTGACCACGTTGTCCCTGGCCAGCAGCTGGTTGAGCTGGCCGAGGGTCAGCCAGCAAAAGTCGTCGGCGAGCGGCACGTCCTCGGTGACCTCGACCACCACGTTGCGGTTGCGCTTGCCGTGGAACCAGGCTCCGTGCTCGGACTGCAGCGCATCGACGATCACCCTGCCGGGGCGCCGCCCGGTGAAGTACTCCAGATATCGCACCGCCGACCCCTTGTGCACCCGCGTGTAGTTGCTGCGGGTCGCCTGCACGGTCGGTGACAGTTGCAGCAGACGCGGATTCCCCGGCTCCATCTTCGCCTGCATCAGAAAGTGCAGCACCCCGTCGAACTCTTTGGCCAGGATGCCGAGGATCCCGATCTCCGGCTGCACGATGATCGGCTGATGCCATTCGGGGAACCGACCGGCCGGCCAGCGCACGTGCAGCCCTTCCACCGAAAAGAACCGCCCGCTGTCGTGGACCAGGTTCCCGGTCCTGGGGGCGAAGCGCCAGCCGCGCAACCGGCGGAACGGGATCCGGCGGACCCGGAACGGATGCGCCGCCGCCCGCTCCGCCAGCCATCCGTCGAAATCCTCAGTCCGCAGACGAAGACCTTGCGTGCAGTCCGCGGACAGGGCGAGCCGACGGGGAAGCTCCCGGTCCTCCCTCGGCCGCAGTCGCATCACCTGGCACCTCCCGGCGGACGGGGAACCCGAGTGCCCGGCGATGGTGCGGCCGGCGGCTCGAATCCCACGGCAGCGCGACTGGAGCCCGCTATCGCCTCACTCGAGCGGGACTCGAGCGGCGCCGTCCACCCTGCCGCCATGGAGGTCGACCACATCGAGATCGTCGGAGCTCGCGAGCACAACCTCAAGGACGTCTCGCTGCGCATACCCAAGAACAAGATCACCGTCTTTACGGGCGTCTCCGGGTCGGGCAAGTCGTCCCTGGTCTTCGACACCCTGGCGGTCGAGGCGCAGCGACAGCTCAACGGCACGTTCAGCTGGTTCGTCCGCAACCAGCTCCCCAAATACCAGCGCCCGCACGTGGACACGATCGAGGGCCTGACCGCCCCGGTGATCGTCGATCAGAAACCGGTCGGCGGGAACGCCCGCTCGACCGTGGGCACGATGACCGACATCTACTCGATGCTCCGGGTGCTGTTCTCTCGCCACGGCAAGCCCGAAAACCCCCCGCACGTGTTCTCCTTCAACAACCCCGAGGGCATGTGCCCGGAGTGCGAAGGGCTCGGCCAGGTCCGCCGTGTGGACGTCGACGCGATGCTGGACAAGTCCAAGTCCCTGGAGGAGGGCGCGATCCGGCTGCCCACGCACAAGGTCGGCAGCATGGATTGGCAGCTATACGCCGCCTCGGGCTACTTCGATGTGTCCAAGAAGCTGCGCGACTACACCGAAGAGGAATGGCACATGCTCTGCCACGGCACCGGCGGCAAGGTGACCGTGCGCACCAAGAACACCACCTATGACATGAAGTACGAGGGGGTCGTCGACCGGTTTGCCCGCAACAACCTCAAACGCGACCTCAGCGGGCTCAGCGAGCGGGGCAGGGCCAACATCGAGCGGTTCATCACGCTCGGCGAGTGCACCTCCTGCCGGGGCCGCCGGCTGAACCCGACGGCGCTGGCCACCGAGATCAACGGGCGCAACATCGCCGACTGGACGGCCATGGAGGTCAGCGACCTGATCGCCGTGCTGGCGGAGATCGACGACCCGGCCGTCGCGTCGATCGTCGAAGGCATCCGCACGTCGCTGGAACGCATCGAGGCGATCGGATTGGGTTACCTGACGCTCGACCGCGCCACATTGTCGCTGTCCGGCGGCGAGGCACAGCGGCTGAAGACCGTCCGTCACCTCAGCAGCAGCCTGGTCGGCATGACCTACGTCTTCGATGAGCCGAGCACCGGGCTGCATCCACGCGACGTGGGGCGGCTCAACGAGCTGCTGCGCGCCCTGCGGGACAAGGGCAACACCGTGCTGGTCGTCGAGCACGACCCGGACGTCATCGCGATCGCCGACCATGTCGTCGATATCGGGCCGAAGGCCGGCGTGCACGGCGGGCGGATCGTCTTCGAGGGCCCGTTCGAGAAACTGCGGGAGGCCGACACGCTCACCGGCGCCGGGCTGCGCAGAACCGGCGTGCTCAAGAGCGACTTTCGCGAGCCGGCCGGGCGGCTGCCGATCATCGAGGCGGACCTGCACAACCTCAAGTCGATCTCGGTCGACTTCCCCACCGGGGTGCTGACCGTGGTCACCGGGGTGGCCGGCTCCGGCAAGAGCTCGCTGGTCTCCCAGGTGTTCATGCAGACCTACCCTGAGGCGATCTTCGTCGACCAGTCGCCGATCAAGGCGTCCGCGCGGTCCACGCCGGTCAGCTTCCTGGAGGCGATGGACCCGATCCGCAAGCTCTTCGCCAAGGCCAACAAGACCGACGCCGCCCTGTTCAGCTTCAACTCCGCTGGGGCCTGCCAAGAGTGCAAGGGCCGCGGCGAGCTCATCACCGAACTGGCCTACATGGACCCGGTCCGGACCCGCTGCGAGTCCTGCGAGGGCCGCCGGTTCAACGCCGAAGTGCTCGCCCACCGGCTGCGCGGCAAGTCCATCGCGGACGTGCTGGAGATGTCCGCCGAGGAGGCGGTGGAGTTCTTCACCGAACGCGAGGTGCGCGACAGGCTGCGCGGCCTGCTCGAGGTGGGCCTGGGCTACCTGAGCATCGGCCAGTCGCTGAGCACCCTGTCCGGCGGTGAGCGCCAGCGCCTCAAGCTCGCCGCCCGGCTCGGCGGCTCCGGCGACATCTACGTGCTGGACGAGCCCACCACCGGGCTGCACATGTCGGACGTGGAGGCCATCGTCGACCTGTTGGACCGGCTGGTGGACGCCGGCAACACGGTCATCGTGATCGAGCACAACCTCGACGTGGTGCGGCGGGCCGACTGGGTCATCGATCTGGGCCCGGAGGGCGGCAAACACGGCGGGCAGGTCGTCTTCACCGGCACTCCCCGGCAACTGCTGGAATGCCCGGACTCGGCGACCGGTGATCACCTGCGCCGGTACCTGGCCGCATGAGCGGCGAACCGCCCGGGCGCCAGCGGTGTTCGACCCTCCCCCGAGCGGAGGCCGCCACCCTGGAAGCCGGATGCGACCGCGAGGGGAGGGTGCCCATGGCCCCTGAGGGCAGCGTGCTGGTACTCGGCGGCCATGGCTTCGTCGGCCGCCACGTCTGCGCGGCGTTCGCCCAGCGCGGCAGGCGGGTCATCGTCGCCGGGCGTCGGCCGTCGCCGCGCCCGTCGCAGTATCCGTTCGTCCGTATGGACCTGGCGATGCTGTCGGCCGCCGAGCTGGCCGCCGAGCTGGAACGGCTGCGCCCCGGCATCGTGATCAACACCGTGGGGAGCATCTGGGGCCGATCGGCCGAGGAGATGTGGGCGGCCGCGGCGCTGCCGACCCAGCGACTGATCAGTGCCCTCTCCTCACTGTCCTTCCGGCCACGGCTGGTGCATCTGGGCTCGGTCCTGGAATACGGGCACGTCGCTCCGGGCACCACCGTCGGGCCGCACACCGTCCCGCGTCCCGACACCGCCTACGGCCGGGCCAAGCTCGCCGCCACCGAGACGGCGGTGCGGGCCATGCGGTCGGGCGCCGTCGACGGCATGGTGCTGCGGCTGGCCAACATCGCCGGGCCCGGGGCGCCGGCCATCAGCCTGCTCGGGCAGGTGGCCGAACGGCTGGCCGCCTGCGTCGGGCGGGACGAGGTCGCCGAGGTGCGGCTGAGCCCGCTGAGCGCCTACCGCGACTATGTGGACGTCCGCGACGCGGCGGAAGCGGTGATCGCCGCCGCGTTCGCCACCGAGCACGTCGGAGTGATCGTCGATATCGGACGCGGCGAGGCGATTCCGGTCCGCTCCCTGGTCGACCTGCTCATCAAGCTGAGCGGGGTGCCCGCCCGGGTGGTGGAACAGGGCAGCAAACCGCTGGTACCCGACTGGCTGCAGCTGGACATCCGGCCCGCCATGCGGCTGCTGGGCTGGCGTCCGCGCCGGACCATCGCCGAGTCGGTGCGGGACTACTGGGCCGATGTGCGGCCGTCCGGCGTGCAACAGCAGACCCGGGCGTAGAGCGCTTCACGGCCGCGGCGCCCGGCCCCGATGATCGGGCCGGGCGCCGCGGCCGTGGGGCCGACGATGTTCAGGACGCCAGCCGGGCGGGGCGGCCTCGCCCGGCGCTCTCGGCGGCGATGTCCATCACATACCGCCCATAGGGCGAACTGGCCAGTCGCTCCCCGAGGCGGGCGCACGCCTCGGCGTCGATGTAGCCCATCTTCAGCGCGACCTCCTCGATGCAGGCGATGCGCACCCCCTGCCGTTCCTCCAGGGTCTGCACGTACTGGCCGGCCTTGAGCAGGGACTCGGGGGTTCCGGTGTCCAGCCAGGCGAATCCGCGGCCCAGATCGACCAGCTTGGCCTTGCCGCGTTCGAGGTACCACCGGTTGACATCGGTGATCTCCAGTTCGCCGCGGGCGGACGGGCGCAGGTTCCGGGCCACCTCGACGACGTTGTTGTCGTAGAAGTACAGCCCGGTGATCGCCAGATTGGACTTGGGCCGGGCGGGTTTCTCCTCGATCGAGATCAGCCTGCCGGACTCGTCCGTCTCCCCGACGCCGTACCGCTGTGGGTCGGTCACCGGGTAGCCGAACAAGACACAGCCGTCCACGTCGCGGGCGTTGCGCATCAGCGTCTCGCTGAAGCCGTGGCCATGGAAGATGTTGTCGCCCAGCACCAGTGCGACGCTGTCGCCGCCGATGAAGTCGGCTCCGATGGTGAACGCCTCCGCCAGGCCCCTGGGCTCTTTCTGCTCGGCGTACTCCAAACGGATGCCCAGCTGGGAGCCGTCGCCGAGCAGACGGCGGAACTGCGGCTGGTCGACCGGGGTGGTGATGATGAGGATCTCACTGATGCCGGCCAGCATGAGCACCGACAGCGGGTAGTAGATCATCGGCTTGTCGCAGATGGGCAGCAGCTGCTTGGACACCGCCAACGTGATCGGGTACAGCCGCGAGCCGGTGCCGCCGGCCAGGATGATCCCCTTCATGCGTCCGGCTTGTCCCGGTGGATCACCCGCGACCGGGTCCGGATCCGGCCGTCGGCGTCGCGCACCAGTTCGTCGCGCACGGTGAAGGTCGGTTCGAATTCGACCTTCCCGGCGGCGTCGGTGCGGGTGACCAGAGAGTAGTAGGTGACCTGCCAACCGTCGCCGGACGGTTCGATCACCAGGTGGTCGAACCAGTGCCGAACCACCACCCCCCGGTAACGCGGGAGGGCGGCCCGCATGCTCGCCAGCATCGCCTCCCGGCCGGCGACCCGCTCGCCACGGTGGGCGTGATCGACGACGCCGTCGGGGGTGAAGGTGTCGGCGTACTCCTCCAGCCTCAGTCCGTCCAGCAGGTGCATCTGGCGGGCATAGAAGCTCAGGATGTCCACGTAGTCCTCGGCGGTCACCTTCCGGACCGCCGCAACCGGCGTGCCCATCGCATGCTCCTCCCAGTCGCCTTTCGGGTCGGCCCCAGCGTTTCCCCGCAGGCTCCAGCGGCGCTGGATTTCCGGTCCAGCGCCCCGTCCGGTGCGCCGTTCCCGCAGGCCCGGGCCGTCTCGCCCGCCGCTCCAGCGGTCCTCGTCCCCGGCGGGCCACCATCGCCCCCCACCGGTGCGCAAAGCGGGAAGGAGACGCCGAAGATGACCGCAGCACGGGAGCGTCCGCACATGCTGGAGGTGGCGCCGTCGGTCCACGCCTACATCCAGCCGGACGGCGGATGGTGCCTGAACAACGCCGGGCTGATCGTCGGTGAGGACTGCACGGTGCTGATCGACACCGCGGCGACCGAACGGCGCACCCGGGCGTTGGACGCGGCGGTCAGACGGCTCGCGCCCCAGGGGCCGGACCTGCTGGTCAACACCCACTTCCACGGCGATCACACCTTCGGCAACGCCTATTTCAAGCCGCGGGCGACGATCATCGCGCACGAGAACTGCGCCCGCGACCAGCTGGCGGCCGGGCCTGCGCTGCGGGAGTTGTGGCCGGAGGTGGACTGGGGCCGGACGCCGATCACCGCACCCGATGTGACCTACCGCGGCGAGGCCGTGCTTCACCCCGGCGGTCATCGGGTCGAGCTGTTCCACCCGGGCCCGGCGCACACGGCCGGCGACACGGTGGTCTGGCTGCCCGACAGCGGTGTGCTGTTCACCGGGGATGTGGTGTGGTCGGCGACGACCCCGTTCTGCCTGATGGGCTCGATCACCGGCTCGCTGGAGGTGATCGGACGGCTGCGCGAGCTGCGCCCCCGAGTGGTCGTGCCCGGTCACGGACCGGTGGGCGGGCCGGAGCTGTTCGACCAGACCGAGTCCTACCTGACCTGGCTGCTGGAGGTCGCCGAGGAGGGGGTGCGGGCCGGCCGCCCGGCGCTGGAGACCGCCCGCTGCGCCGATCTCGGCCGGTTCGCCGCCCTGCTCGACTCCGAACGCCTGGTCGGCAATCTGCACCGCGCCTACGCCGAGCTGGCCGGGCTGCCGCCCGGTGCGCCGATCGACGTAGGGTCCGCCTTCGCCGAGATGGTCGAGTTCCACGGCGCCCTGCCCGCCTGCCACGCCTAGCCGTGCCGGTGGACAGGCCTTTTCCAGCGGCACATATGAAGATCACAGAAACCGATTGTGAGGAGTTCACAGCCGACGCGTGAGCGCCGCACTACCGATCACCTGAACCGCCTTCGAAGATTGAATCGCACAATTCCACACGAGATTTTCTCGCTCCGCGCCCCACCGCCCTCCCAGCGGACGGAAGACGCCAGTGAGGAGACGAAATCCCAAGTCACAAAGGTGTCTCCGGTGGGAAGGGAGCGGTGGCCCCGCACCGGTGGAGCGCGACACGACCCCCGAGACTGGAAGCCCGAGAAAGGAGATGGAAAATGAGTGAAGTGCTGAGGGAAATCGACTCGCTGCTGCCGGCGGAGGCCTCCGAGACCGTCGAACTGTCGATCCACCGGCTGGACGGCTCGGTGGACGGCGAGCAGATGGTCATGCCGAGCGCGCGCTGCTGCCGGGCTTTGATCGACGGAGAGTGAGAAACGGAAAGGCGGCGCGGCACATGACCCGGACCACGACGTCGACCGGCCGCAGGGTCGGCTTCAAACGGCACCTTCGGCTCGAGTTCGCCGACGGCGGGATCACCTACCTGATCGAGGAGGGCGCGGTCACCGCACTGGAAGGGTCATGCGCCGCGCCGCTGGCGCGGCTGCTGGACGGCACCCGGGACCTGGCCGGGGTGCTGCGGGATGCACCGGCCACCCTGAGCTCCCAGGAGGTCGCCGCCGGGGTGCGGCGACTGGCGGAGGCCGGACTGCTGACCGTGCACGCCGACCACGACGACGCCGAACCGGTGGTGCTGGCCTACTGGGACGCCGCCGGGATGCACGGCTCCCAGGTACTGGAGGAGCTGCGCGGCAAGCGAGTCGAGCTCCTTTCGCTGTCCCAGATCGACACCGCCCCAGTTGCCGACGCCTTCCAGGCCGCCGCGATCCCCTTGTCGTCCCCGCAGGACTCCCGGTCCGCCCCGGCGGACGAACGCGCCGACCTGACCGTGGTGCTCTGCGACGACTACCTCGACCCCCGGCTCGCCGCGATCAACGACGATCATCGGCGCACGGGGCGGCCGTGGCTCATCGCCAAGCCCACCGGCACCGAGGTGTGGGTCGGGCCGTTCTTCGTCCCCGGCGACGGGCCCTGCTGGCGATGCCTGGCCGACCGGATCGCGGTGCACCGCCGCGCCGAGGCGCACTTGCGGGAGCTGGCCGGCGACCGGGCGGTGCCGCCTCCCCCCAGGGTGAGCCTGCCGGTGACCATCGCCTCAGCGGCCTGCACGATCGCGCTGGAGGCCGTCAAGTGGCTCGGCGGCCACCGCCATCCCGGCCAGCGGCGGGTGTGGACCCAGGACACCCTCACCCTGCGCGTCCGGCACCACGAGGCCGTCCGCCGCCCGCAGTGCCCCTCCTGCGGCGACCCGGACCTGATGCGGCGGCGGGCTCACCGTCCGGTCGAACCCGTCTCCCGGCGCAAGGCGCCCGGCGCCCGCGGCGGCCACCGGTCCGCCGCCCCGGAGAGCGTCCTGGAGCGGTACCGGCACCTGGTCGGGCCCATCACCGGCATCGTCGCCGAGATCACCCCCGACGAGCGCGGCCCGCGATTCTTCAACTCCTACCGTTCCGGTCCCAACCTGGCGCTGCGCGCGCGCACCCTCAAGGGCCTGCGCTCAATGCTGCGCTCGCACAGCGGCGGCAAGGGCGTGACCGCGGTCGAGGCCAAGGCCGGTGCATTGTGCGAGGCGGCCGAGCGGTTCTGCGGCTCCTTCCAGGGCGACGAGTGCCGGATCAGCGGCTCCTTCGAGGCACTGCGGCACCTGGCGATACATCCCAACGCCTGTCAGCTGTTCGACGAACGGCAGTACGCCGCCCGCGCCGAATGGAACTCCGCTCACGGCCCGCTGCTGCACATTCCCGAGCCGTTCGACGAGCGCGCCGTGATCGACTGGACCCCGGTCTGGTCGCTGAGCCGCCGGGAGCACCGGCTGCTGCCGACCTCGATGCTGTACTACGGCGCCCCCGGCCCCGTCCCGGCCGACTCCAACGGCAACGCCGCCGGCAGCTCCCTGGAGGACGCCATCCTGCAGGGGCTGCTGGAGCTGATCGAGCGGGACGCGGTGGCGATCTGGTGGTACAACCGGCTGCGGATGCCGGAGTTCGACCTGGACGACCTCGGCGACCCGTGGATCGACCGGCTCCGGCAGGTCCACGCCGACCTCGGCCGCCAGGTGTGGGTGCTGGACGTCACCTCCGACCTGGGCGTCCCGGCGATGGCCGCGCTGTCCCGCCGGACATCCGGCGGGCCCGAGCGCATCATGTTCGGCTTCGGCGCCCATCTCGACCCGGCGGTGGCGGTCCGCCGCGCGCTCACCGAGCTCAACCAGGCGATGCCCTGGGTCGTCGCGGAGCAGCGCGAATGCGGCGACCCGGATCTGGAGCGCTGGCTGCGTGAGATCACCGTCGAGCAGCAGCCCTATCTGACCCCCGACCCCCACGCCCCCAAACGGCGCCGCAAGGACCACCCGTATGTCTTCGAACCCGACCTGGCCGAGGACATCGCCTCCATCCAGGCCACGCTGGAGGCGGCCGGCCTGGAGGTGCTGGTGCTCGACCAGACCCGCCCGGACGTCGGGCTTCCTGTGGTGAAGGTCATCGTTCCCGGATTGCGCCCGTTTTGGGCCAGGTTCGCCCCCGGACGGCTCTTCGACGTCCCGGTCCGGATGGGGCTGCGGGAGCGGCCGACACGCTACGCGGATCTCAATCCGATCCCGCTGTTCGCCTGACTCGAGCGGCCCTCGAGTCGCGGCGGAAGAATCACCGAAGACCGGCGGCCCAGTTGAATCCCCGCATTAGAAGGCAAAACCGTTGGCTGAGCCTAGATGTCCCACGCTGACCGCCCGTCCGCTCTGGTCGCTGACCGAGGACGTCCTGCTGCTGAACGTCGGCGACGGACTGGTGGCGCGCACCCGATGGGGCGACATCCACATCGACGACGGCAGCGCCGTGGTGCGCGAGTCGCTGCACCGCATGACCCTGGGCCCGGTGACCTTGGGGAACGTCGCGGGTCTGCGAGAGGACTACCTGCGTTGGAGGGCGGGCTCGCAAGAGACCTCACCGGCCTGGCGCCGGGTGCAGCGGGTGATCGAGCAGCTCGGCGGCTGCGTCATCGCCTCACTCGAACTCGGCGACGGCGCCGGCCCGGACATCTCGGTCGTGCCGGTGTCGGCCCACGCCGCCTTCTCCATCCCGCCGGTCACCGAGACCAGTCTGGTGACGCTGGTCCCCGGCTGCCGCCTGGAGTCCCTCGGCGGGTTGCACACGCTGTCCGCCCCGTCGGCGCTCCACCAGGTGGAGCTGCGCCCACCGGCGGTGAACGTGGTCCGCCGGCTGGCCGGCGGGCCTCACCTCCTGAAGGACGTCGCGGCCGCGGTGCGGCTGAACGTGCGGCTGACCGTCGATGTGGTCGCCTATCTGGCCGGCGCCGGCATGGTCACGGTGGCCGAGCGGTCCGGGCCGGCCTCCCCGGCCCTCTAGCGCGATCGGGCCGCCCTCCGGCATCCCCGGAAAGCGGACGCGACCTGCGGCGACGATTCCGTCCCGGCCCACCGGCCGCGGGAACCGCGCTTCACCGCAGTGACCACTTCCCCTTTCAGGCACGCCCCATATGAGCCGGTAGTGGCCATCTCGCATTCTTCTCTTGCCCAAAAGGAGGTCACTCAGTCAGGCTTGGATCGTATTCAGGTGTCACCGAACTTTTTCAGTACCCGTTCTGCCTGATCACCGGCGTGATGGCCCGTTCCACCACGGTCGGGACGAGCCGGTGACCGGCGCCGTGCGGACCGCCTCGGGCGCGGCTCGCCCGCTGCGCGGGCCCGCCGGTCACGTGTCGGAAAAGGTTCACTGTCGTGAGCAGCGGGCAAGGGGCGGATCACATGACACTGACGGCGGCGTCGCCCGATACTTCGAGCATCGGCCGACGGTCGGCGCCACCGCCTCTCGAGCGACCCACCGCCCTGGCGCCCCGGCTGGCCATGCTGGTCATGGCCTCGGTGTTCGGCGGCTTCTACGCCATGGCCCTGGTTTGGGTCTTCGAAGACGGAGCGACGCCGCAACGGGTGGCACTGGCCATTGTGGCCGGGGTCACATTGCTGGTAATGCAGTTCGGCTTCTTCAGCCGCGTTGGCGCCGACTTGCGCTCCAAACGGGCATATGGACTGCTCGTTCTGCATTTGCTGGTTTCTTATCTTCCGCTTATTCACCTGGGGAACTCCTGGGTGTCGCTGCAGGCTTTCTCGGCCGGGAACGCGCTCTTGGTGCTGCCGGCCGTTCCACGCTGGATCGCCTGGGCGGTGATCGCGCTCAGCGTCGGCGTCATCGGCGCCCCGTACGTCGATCCGCCCTATGGCGTCCCCTACCTGATCCTCATCACGGGGCAGACCGGGCTCATCGTCTACGGGCTCTCCAAGTTGCGCTCGGTGGTCTCCACCCTGCATGACATGCGCAGCGAGCTGGCCCGTGTCTCGGTGGCCGAGGACCGGCTGCGGTTCGCCCGGGACGTGCACGACCTGCTCGGCTCCGGCCTGTCGGCGCTCGTCCTCAAAAGCGAGCTGGCCCACCGGCTGATCGTGCCGAATCCGGCGCGAGCCGCACGGGAGCTCGCCGAGATCCTCGACATCGGACGGCGGGCGCTGGCGGACGCCCGGTCCGTGGCGGCCGGCGGACACCGGCTGCGCCTGGCGGAGGAACTGGAGTCGGCGCGCTCGATCCTGGCGGCCGCCGAGGTCGAGCTGTCGCTGCGCGGGGCGGACACCCGGCTGCCGGAGCCCATCGAGACGGTCTTCGCGACGATCTTGCGGGAGGGCATCACCAATGTGCTCCGCCATGGCGCCGCCCGGCGCTGCTCGGTCACCATCGGCCGGGACGGCGCCACCGCCGTGCTGGAGATCGTCAACGACTGCTCCGCCCCGAGCCGCGGCCTCGACCTGCCTCTCGGCGGCAGCGGGCTGGCCAACCTGACCCGCCGGATCGACAGGATCGGCGGAACCCTGATCGCCCGGCTCCGGCCCGATGGCACGTTCCTTTTGCGCGCCGAGGCGCCCCTGGACACGCCGGAGGGCGGGGACGGCGCCGAGCCGGTGAAGACGGCCCGGCCCGCACCCGCCTCCGGCCGGCGTTTTCGGGACGAGAGGCTCCGCTTCCCCGAGCTGCTGGTGTGGACCACGCTCGGCGGCTACTCCCTGATCGGCGTGCTATGGGTGCTGAGCACCGTCAAGGGGGCCGGTCCGATGGCGTTCGCCTTCGCCTGCATCGGCGGGGTCGCCCTGATCCAGCTGGGGTACTTCGCCAATCCGCGCGTCGGGAAACGCCCGGCGCGCTCCTACGGGGCGCTTCTGGCGCTCGCCGCGCTGACCCTCACCCCGATCGTGGTCATGCAGAACCCCCACCTGGGCACGCCCGGGCTCGTCGCCGGCAGCATCCTGCTCACGCTGCGCCCGGCCGTGGCGGTACCGGGTTTCCTGGCCGTAGCGCTCGGCATCGCCGGCGTGCACGCCGCCCTGGGCAGCGCGCCCCTCTATGTGGCGTACGGGGCCGTCTCCACCGCGATGACCGGTCTGGTGACCTTCGGGATGGTCCGGCTCATCGCACTGGTGGCCAGTACGCATGCGGCCCGCCGGGAACTGGCCGACCTGGCCGTGATGGAGCAGCGGCTGCAGTTCGGCCAGCAGCTACAGGAACTGGTGGGCCGGAGCCTGTCGAACGTCATCGCCCGAGGCGAGCTGGCGATGCGGCTGTGCGCCGATGAACCGGAGCGGGCACGGGCGGAGCTGGGCGAATTGCTGAGGGTGGCCCGGCAGGCGCTCACCGATGTACGCAAGGTCGCCTCGGGTCACCGGGACATCACCCTGGACTCGGAGTCTTCTTCGGTGCGCTCGGTGCTGACCGCCGCGGGGATCGACCCGTGCATCAGCCTGGCGCACGGCCGGCTGCCGCAGCCGGTGCAGAACGTGCTGGCCATGGTGCTCCGCGAGGGGGCGACGAACGTGCTGCGGCACAGTGAGGCGACCCGCTGCGCCATCACCACCCGGCGCACAGCCGAGGGGGTGATCCTGTGCATCGTCAACGACGGGGCGTCCGCGACCGGAGGCACCCTGGCGGAGGGCGGCGGAGTCGACAGTCTCCGTTCCCGGCTGACCGAGCTGGGCGGCTCGTTGGAGGCCGAACACGGCCGCGACGGCCTGTTCATGCTGCGGGCGCATGTGCCTTTGCCGGAGCCCGGCCCGCAGCCCGGCTGAGCCTCCGCGCGCCGGGGCCCGCCGTCCGGGCGGCGCCCTCCCCCGCCGTGCCGCACGATGCGGCGGCGGTCACAGCCAGTCGGAGGCGTGGGCGATCCTGATCGCGTCGATCCGGTTGCGGGCGTTGAGCTTGGAGACCGCCGAGGCGAGGTAGTTGCGCACGGTGCCGGTGGTCAGGAACAAAGTGGCGGCGATCTCCTCCACCCCCGACCCGCTGGCCGCGATCCGCAGTACCTCCAGCTCCCGCTCCGTCAGCGGGCACTCCCCGCTGTCCCAGGCCGCGAGAGCCAACTGGCCGTCGATGTAGCGCCGGCCCGCCGCGACGGTCCGGATCGCCTCGGTCAGCTCCCCCGGCGGCGCGTCCTTCATGATGAAACCGCCCACCTTGGCCGTCAGCGCCTTGCGCAGGGTTCCCGGACGGCCGAGGCTGGTCAGGATAAGAGTGCGGGTCTCGGGCAGTTCCTGATGGATCATGCGGGCCGCGGTGATGCCGTCGACGACCGGCAGGTCGATGTCAATGATCGCCACATCGGGCCGGTAGGCGCGGGCCACGCGCATGATCTCGTCACCCGAAGCCACGTCCGCGACAACCCGGATGTCCTCCTCGAGGTCCAAAAGCGCGACAATGGCCGCGCGGACGATATGCATGTCTTCTGCCAGCATCACCCGGAGCATCGGACCCCACCCTAGCCGGGATATGCAACTTTCGCCAGAAAGTTCACGAAATGCTCTAAATTCCGGGTTCGCCGCCTTCGGATGTCCATCGTGCGGTCCGCCGGCCGCCCGCTTGCAGTGCGCCGCACCAGTCGCCGGGCGCGTGATAACAGGACGACGACAACCAGTTCGCCTCCCGGGCGACCGCGAGCTCTTCCGATTCCTCGGCGATTCGGTCCCGCACAATGCTGAAAACAACGGCCAATGCCGCGATGTCATATTCGTTCGGACGGCCCGCGACAATTCTGAAAAGCGGTTCACCGGGCATGTCACATCGGGGGGTTGCCGTGTTTGCGGGCCGGTGCGGGAGCGTGCTTCATCTCCAGCATATCCAGCGCCCTTATCAGGGTCTGCCGGGTTGTCGCCGGGTCGATGACGTCGTCGACCAAACCGCGTTCGGCCGCGTAATAAGGGTGCATCAGCTCCTCGCGGTAGGCCTCGATGCACTCGGCCCTCGTCCGCTCCGGGTCGGGGGAGCCGGCTATCTCGCGGCGGAAGATGATGTTGGCCGCGCCCTCCGGGCCCATGACCGCGATCTCGTTGGTCGGCCACGCCAAGGACAGGTCGGCCCCGATGGACCGGGAGTCCAGCACGATGTAGGCGCCACCGTAGGCCTTACGCAACACCAGCTGGATGCGGGGGACCGACGCGGCGCAGTAGGCGTACAGCAGCTTGGCGCCATGCCTGATGATCCCGTTGTGCTCCTGCTCGCGTCCGGGCAGGAAGCCGGGCACATCGACCAGCGTGATCAGCGGGATGCTGAAGGCGTCGCACATCTGCACGAACCGAGCACCCTTGGCGGAGGCGTCGATGTCGAGCGCGCCGGCCGCCACCAAGGGCTGGTTGGCGACGATACCGACCAGCCGGCCATCCATCCGCGCCAGCGCACAGATGAGGTTGCGCGCCCAATGCTCGTGCAGCTCCAGGTACTCACCGTGGTCGACGATCTCTTCGATGACCCGGTGCATGTCGTAGGCCGTGGCGGAGCCGACCGGGACGATGTCCAGCAGCGCCTCGTTCCTGCGGTCGGGAGGGTCGCCGGTCCGCACCACGGGGGCCAGGGTGCGGTTGTTGGGCGGCAGCAGTGACAGCAGGTACCTGACCTCTTCGATGCAGGACTCCTCGTCGTCGTGGACGAAGGTGGCCACCCCGGACAGCGAAGCGTGCACATCGGCTCCCCCCAGGCCGTTCATGTCGATGCGCTCGCCGGTGACGGCCTCGACCACGTCCGGACCGGTGATGAACATCTGCGCCACGTCGCGGACCATGAACACGAAGTCGGTCAGCGCCGGCGAGTAGGCGGCGCCCCCGGCGCACGGCCCCAAGATCACGCTGATCTGCGGGATGACCCCCGAGGCCAGGGTGTTGCGGCGGAAGATGCCGCCGTAGCCGGCCAGCGCGGTAACGCCTTCCTGGATCCTGGCCCCGGCCCCGTCGCACAGGCTGACCAGCGGTGCACCGGCCGCCACGGCCATGTCCATCACCTTATGGATCTTCGCCGCGTGCGCCTCGCCGAGCGCCCCGCCGAAGATCCGGAAGTCGTGCGCGTAGACGAACACCTTCCGGCCGAAGACCAGCCCCCAGCCGGCCACCACGCCGTCGGTGTAGGGACGTTTGCGGTCCAGGCCGAAGGAAGTCGCCCGGTGCCTGCGGAACGCCTCGATCTCGACGAAGGTCCCCTCGTCGAACAGCAGGTCGATCCGTTCCCGGACGGTGAGCTTGCCTCTGGCCCGCTGCCGGCGGGTGGCCTCCACGCTCGGCCCCCGCACGATGGCGGCCTTCAGCCGGTTCAGGCTTTCGGCGCGGGTACGCAGGTTGTCCTGTTGGGTGAGCACATCGCCGTTCCCTGCGGCACCGCCCCGGGCCGTCAGCCCCTCGGCCGCGACGCTCTCCACCTCTTTGTCCACTGGCGTCGTCATCACAACTCCTAGCGTGTGAAGATCCCCGCCGGACGGCGGAGGAACGCGGCGCGATGCCGCATGCACCGGTGTGCGAACGGGTGCACGGCCGATGCCGCCGACGGCCGGGAGCGGGCACCGGCCCGGCCTCCCGGCTCTCCCCGAGGATCGGCCACCGGGCTCGCGGCCGGCTCGACCCGCGCGGGAGGATCGGCCGCGATCCGGGCGGATCAGCGGTATTCGCGCACCACGATCGCCGAGTTGAAACCGCCGTGCCCCCTGGCCAGCACCAGCGCCGCCCGCACCGGTTCATAGCGGGGCCGCCCGAGCACCAGGTCCAGTTCGTAGTCGGGGACCGCCTCGCGGACGTTGACGGTGGGCGGGATCGCGCCCCAGTACATCGCCAGCAGCGCCGAGGCGACGTCCAGCGGGCCGCCGCCGGCGAACAGCCGTCCGGTCATGGTCTTGGGCGCGGTGACCGGCACGCCGCGCGGCCCGAACACCGCGGCGATCGCCTCCGCCTCCGCCCGGTCCAGGGCGAGGTCTCCGGCCGCGTCGGCGAAGACCACGTCGATGTCGCGGGGGTCCATCCCGGCGTCGCCGAGGGCGAGCTCGATGACCCGGCGCAGACCCGAGGGCCGGCCCGGGCGACGGGAGTCGAAGGTCGCCGCGTAACCGGCGACCTCTCCGTAGATCCTGGTGCCCGGGCGTTTCTCGGCCAGTTCGGCGGCCTCCAGAACCATGATCGCCCCGCCCTCCCCGGGCACATAGCCGTTGGCCCGCTCATCGAAGGGCAGGTACGCCCGGGCCGGGTCGGGGCAGCGGCTCATCGCGCCGGTGGCCTGATGCGCCACCCACGCCCAGGGGCACAGCGCGCTGTCAACGCCGCCGGTGAGGACGAGCCGGGAGCCGTCCGCCAACTGCCGACGGCCGTGCCCGATGGCGTCCAGCCCGCCGGCCTGCTCGCTGACCACCACCGAGCCGGCGCCGCGCATGCCGTGCCGGATCGAGATCTGGCCGGCGTTGACCGCATAGAACCAGGCGAACGACTGGTAGGCGCTGACGTGGTCGGGTCCCTGGCCGTGCAGCTTGGCCAGTTCCCGCTGGCCGAACTCATACCCGCCGCCCGTCGCCGCGGTGACCACGCTCATCCGGTTGGAGGGCACGTCCCCCTCCTTGAGGCCGGCCTGCCGCAGCGCCCAGTCGGCCGCCACCAGGGCCAGGCGGGTCATGTGATCGGTTTGCGGCAGCAGCCTGCTCTGCAGGTGCCGCTCGGCGTCGAAGTCGGGCACCTCACCGCCGACCTTGCTGCGGTATTTGGAGATGTCGAAACGGGTGACCGTGCGGAGGCCGGACACCCCGTTCATCACGGCGCGCCAGTATGCGGTCGGCCCAAGACCGTTGGGCGCCGCTATGCCGATCCCGGTTACCACTGCCCGCTGGGTCATCGCTTGTCTCCGCCCATCTGCCGCAGGACCATCGCGCTCTGGAAACCGCCGAAGCCGCTGCCGACCGTCAGCGCGGTGTGGACCCGCTTCTCGCGCGCCACCAAGGGCACGTAGTCCAGGTCGCACAGAGGATCGGGTTCGTGCAGATTCGCCGTCGGAGGGATGAGGTCCTGCTGGATCGCCAGCAGGCACCCGGCGATCTCCAAGGAGCCGATCGCCCCGAGCGAATGCCCGATCATCGATTTGAAGGCGCTGATCGGTATCCGGTAGGCCTCCTCGCCGAGGCTGCGTTTGAAGGCGCCGGTCTCGTGCAGGTCGTTCTGCTTGGTGCCCGAGCCGTGCGCGTTGATGTAGTCGATGTGGGCCGGCAGCACCCGCGCCTTGTCCATCGCGGCCTCGATGGCCTCCGCCATTTCCCTGCCCTCGGGTTCGAGGCCGGTCATGTGGTAGGCGTTGCAGCGGGAGGCGTAACCGGCGACCTCGCCCCAGATCCGGGCACCGCGGGCCCTGGCGTGCTCCAGCTCCTCCACGATCAAGATGGCGCTGCCTTCGGCGAGCACCAGGCCGTCCCGCGTCCGGTCGAACGGGCGGCAGGCGGTGGCCGGGTCGTCGTTGCGGGTCGAGCTGGCCCGCAGCACATCGAAGCAGACCACGGTGATCGGGGACAACGGCGCCTCGGTGCCCCCGCTGATCACGACATCGGCGCTGCCCTCCTCGATGAGGCGGGCCGCATAGCCGACGGAGTCGATGCCGGAGGTGCAGCCGGTGGAGACCATGGTGGTGGGGCCCTCCGCACCCACCAGCCAGGCCAGCTCGGCGGCCATCGAGCTGGGGTTCACATAGTCGTACAGGTGCGGGACGGAGTAGTTCTGATCGATCTCCCACTGGCTGCCGTCGGCACTGCCGATCACGAACTCCCGCTCCAGGCTGGTCGTGCAGCCGATCGCGCATCCGAGGGCCACGGCGACCCGGGTGGGGTCCAGCCGGTCGAAGTCCAGGCCCGAGTCGGCGATCGCCTCCCTGCCGGCGACGATCGCGAACTGCGCCGCGCGGTCCAGACGGCGGATCTGCTGCCGGGTCAGCCCTTCCTTGACGGGGTCGAAGTCGCACTCGCCGGCCATGCGGGACCGGAAGGGCGAGGGGTCGAAGTGGGTGATCGTCCGGATGGCCGTTCTCCCCTCCGACAGCAGACTCCAGTACTCCTTCACCCCGACGGCGCCTGGCGCCAGTACACCCATCCCCGTGATCACAGCGCGACGAGACATCGCTGACCTCCCGATTCGATGCGCGCTTGCGGCGCGGACCGGAGCCGGGCCGAAAGCCGGAGGCGTTCGTCCCGCCGGTCCCTTCGAGGGCTCAGCGTGCGCCGCGGTGCTCGAGACGGACTCGACCAGGGCCTAACCGCGCAGGCCCATCCTTGGGTTTCCCGGCGGACGCGCGGCGTCTGCGGCGCCGGATCACACCCGAACGGCTCATTCGAACGGAAGGCAAGCCATGGCAGCATCCGCGACGGATCTCGCCGTCGAGACGACAGGGCTGGTGAAGACCTTCGGCGAGCTCCGGGCCGTCGACGGCATCGATCTGGCCGTGCCCGCGGGGACGGTGTACGGAGTGCTGGGCCCCAACGGCGCGGGCAAAACGACGACGCTGAAGATGCTGGCCACGCTGCTGCGGCCGGATGGCGGCCGGGCCGCGGTGTTCGGCCACGACGTGGTCGCCGAGCCCGACGCGGTGCGCAGCCGCATCGCGCTCACCGGACAGTACGCCTCGGTGGACGAGGATCTGACCGGGGCGGAGAACCTCACCCTGCTGGCCCGGCTGTCCGGGCACGGCAGGGCGGCCGCTCCCGGACGGGCCGAGGAGCTGCTGGCCGCCTTCGGGCTCACCGAAGCGGCCGGCCGGCAGGTCAAGACCTACTCCGGCGGGATGCGGCGGCGCCTGGACATCGCCGCCAGCCTGATCAACACCCCGGACCTGCTGTTTCTGGACGAACCGACCACCGGGCTGGACCCCCGCAGCCGCAACCAGGTGTGGGAGATCGTCCGCACCATCGTCGCCCGCGGCACCACGGTCCTGCTCACCACCCAGTACCTGGAGGAGGCCGACCAGCTGGCCGACCGGATCGCGGTCATCGACCACGGCAGGGTCATCGCCGAGGGCACCCCCGGAGAGCTGAAGTCCGCCGTCGGCGCCGGCTCGATCACCCTGCGGCTGCGCGAGGCCGCACAGCGCGAGCGGGCCCGGGCCGCACTGAGCCGGTCGCTGGCCGCCACCGTCGAGGCCGGCGACGACCCGCTCGCCCTGACCGCCCGGCTGACCAGCGCCGACGACTCGGCCGCCCAGGCCGCCGCCGCGCTGGGCGAGCTCGCTCGGCTGGGCGTCGCCGTCGATGACTTCGCGCTCGGCCGTCCCAGCCTGGATGAGGTTTTCCTGTCCCTGACCGGCCCGGCCACCTGACCGAAACCGCCCGACCGAACAGGAGTATCGCCATGACCACCACGGCCGAGAGCCCGGCTGCGCCCCAGTCCGAGCAGTTGCGCGCGCTGCTGGCCGAGCGGCGGCGGCCCACACCGCCGGGCGTGTGGGAGTCCGTCCGCGCCACCACCTGGCGCTCACTGCTGAAGATCAAGCACACGCCCGAACAGATGTTCGACGTGACCATGTTCCCGATCATCATGGTGCTGCTGTTCTCCCTGATGTTCGGGGGCGCCATCGCCGGTTCCCGGCAGGAGTACGTGCAGTACCTGGTGCCCGGGATCATGACCATGAGCGTGCTGCTCACCACCATCTACACCGGGATGACCATCCACGTCGACCTGCGCACCGGGGTGTTCGACCGGTTCCGGACGCTGCCGATCTGGCGGCCGGCTCCCCTGGTGGGCTACCTGGTCGCCGACGCGTTCCGCTACGTCGTGGCCTCCATCTGCATCCTGGGCGTCGGGATGCTGCTGGGCTACCGTCCCGGTGGCGGCCCGCTGGGCGTGGTCGCGGGCGTTGCGGTGCTGCTGGCCTTCGCCTTCGCCGTCTCCTGGGCCTGGACGGCCCTGGGCATCGCGGCGCGGAGCGAGAAGACCGTCAGCTCGGTGAGCATGGCCGTGCTTTTCCCGCTGTGCTTCCTGTCCAACATCCTGGTCGACCCCAAGACGCTGCCCGGCTGGCTGGAGGCGGTGGTGAGCGTCTCCCCCATCACCCAGACGGTGACCGCCGTGCGCGCTCTGATGGACGGAGACCCGCAGGCGGCCGCCCTGGCGGGGACCGCCTGCTACGGCGTGCTCTTCCTGGCCGTCTTCGGCGCCCTGTCGCTGCGCGCCTACAACCGGCGCTGACCTTCATCGGTGACCCGCATCCCTTTTCAGGAGACGACCGTGCGATTCCTTTTCATGACCGGGGGTGGTTCGGCCCCGATCCACGCCAGCGTCCCGCTCGCCTGGGCGGCCCGGACGGCCGGGCATGAGGTCATCATGGCCGCCCCGCAGGAGAACCTGGACCTCATCGTCGGGCTCGGCCTGCCCGCCGCCCCGGTGACCCGGCTGGGCATGGGCGATGCGATGCTCAAGGACCGGGAGGGCAACTGGCTGCCGATGCCCACCGGCGAGGACGATGAGATGGACTTCGCCGGCCGCGGCTTCGCCCGGCTGGCGGCCGCCAGCTACGAGGGCGCCGCGAAACTGGTCGAGGCCTGGCGGCCGGACGTGGTGATCGGCGGCGAGTACACCCTGGTCGCCCCCTTGATCGCCCATCGCTTCGGGCTGCCTTTGGTCAGCCACACCTGGGCCATCTACGACCGCACCGACGTGGACTGGCAGGGCGCCACCGACGAACTGCGGCCGGAGTTGTCGCGGTTCGGTCTGGAGCAGGTCCCCGCCTGGGACCTGTTCGTCGACATCACCCCGCCCAGCGTCCGCCCCGCGCACGCGGAGCCGGCCCAGCCGATGCGCTGGACCCCCGGCAACAGCCAGGTCCCGCTGGAGCCGTGGATGTACACCAAGGGCGACCGGCCCCGGGTGGTGCTGACCTCCGGGTCGCGCAGCATGTTCGTGCCGAACCTGGGGGTGGACTTCTTCCGCCCGCTGCTGCAGACCCCGCTGCTGAGCAGCGGTGAGGTGGAGGTGATCGCGGCGACCTCCGAGGCCGTGGCCGCGCATCTGCGCGAGGAATTCCCCGGCCTCAAGGCCGGTTACGTGCCGCTGGACGTGGTGGCGCCGACCGCGGACGCGGTCGTCCACCACGGCGGCGGGGTCACCGTCATGACGCTGCTCAACGCCGGCACCCCGCAGGTGGTGCTGCCCGAGATCAAGTACTCGGCGATCCCACTGCGCCCGGTGGACGAGTTCGGCGCGTCGATCACCCTGCCCTCGCATCGGGAGCCTCCCGAGGAGGTCGCGGCGGCGATCTCCAAGATCCTGGAGAACCCGTCCTATGCCGGGCGGGCGGCCAAGCTGGCCGAGGAGATCGCCGGGATGCCCGCCCCGGCCGAGGTCGTCAAGAAGATCGAGGCTCTCGTCTGAGAACGCACCGCCGCGGCGGAACGCGGGCCGGTCCGCAAGCGGACCGGCCCGCGTCGCGTGTCCGGGGAGGCGGTGTTTCAGAGCGTCCGCAGCACCTCGCGCACCGCCGAGATCACCTTGTCCTGCCGCTCCCTTGACAGGGACGGGTACATCGGCAGCGAGAAGATCTCCTTGGCGAGCCGCTCAGTGACCGGCAGCATCCCCTCCTTGTACCCCAGGTGGCTGAAGCCCGACATGGTGTGCACCGGCCAGGGGTAGCTGATGTTCAGCGAGATGTCATAGCGCTTGAGCGCCTCGATGATGTCGTCGCGGCGGGGGTGGCGGACGACGTAGACGTAGTAGACGTGGGTGTTGCCCGGGTTCACCGTGGGCAGCAGCAGGCCCTGGTCGGCCAGGTCTCCCAGGCCCTCTTCGTAGCGCCGGGCCACGGCGCGGCGGCCGGCGATGTACTGGTCGAGCCTGCGGAGCTTGCGGCGCAGGATCTCGGCCTGCACCTCGTCCAGGCGGCTGTTATGGCCCGGTGAGCGCACCACGTAGTAGACGTCTTCCATGCCGTAGTAACGCAGCCGCCGCAGGTCGGCGTCCACCTCGTCGTCGGAGGTGATGACCGCTCCGCCGTCGCCGTAGGCGCCCAGCACCTTGGTGGGGTAGAAGGAGAACGCGGCGGCGTGCCCCATGGTGCCGGCCAGCCAGCCGTGGTGGCGGGCGCCGTGCGCCTGGGCGCAGTCCTCCAGGATCACCAATCCGTGCCGGTCGGCCAGCTCGCGCAACGGCGCCATGTCCACGCACTGGCCGTACAGGTGCACCGGGACGATCGCCTTGGTCCGGGGAGTGATGGCCTCGGCCACCTGGTCGGTGTCCATGAGGAAGTCCTCTTCCCGGACGTCGACGAACACGGGGGTGGCGCCGGCGCCGACGATGGCCACCACGGTCGGCGCCGCGGTGTTCGACACGGTGATCACCTCGTCACCGGGGCCGACGCCCAGTGCCTCCAGGCCGAGCTTGACGGCGTTGGTGCCGTTGTCGACCCCGGTGCAGTGCGCCACTCCGTGGTAGTCGGCGAACTCCCGCTCGAACCCCCGGACGCTCTCCCCCAGTATCAGCCGGCCGGAGCTGAACACTTTATCGACCGCCTCGAGCAGGTCGTCCCGTTCCTTCTCGTACTCCGGCAGGTAGTCCCATACGTACATGGTCATCGCAGGTCACCCTCCGTTCCCGGGTCCGATGACCTCAGCTTGAACGGGCCCGATCGGGGCTCGCTCAAGCCCTGCCGGGTCCGGCTCCGGCCGGACTCGAGGAAGGGTTCCCGACCGCCCGCCGGCGGCAGGAGGGCCGCTCCGATGACGGCGGCGGGTTCTTCCTGCAGACGCGCACCAACCCGCCGAAGGCCGGCCACACCGTCCTGCCCGCCGTGCAGGAGGCAACCGACGAACTCGCCCGCGTCTTCGCCCAGTGGGTGAAGGAGGACACCACCGCCTTCACCGCCTGACCGCCCAACGGCTTCGGCCGGGCCCCGCGCGGGGCCCGGCCGAAGCCGTTCACAACGCCGCGGTCATCGCCGTTTCCCTGCGGGCACCACGTACCGGGTGTAGAGCAGATCGCGGATGACGTCGTCGCCGCCCTCCACGATGCCGACGTAGCGCATGTCACGGACCAGCTTGCCGATCGGGTGGTCGTGGGTGTAGCCGAGCCCTCCGAACATCTCCGAGCCGATGGTGGCGACCTGCCAGCCCGCCTGGCCGCAGTACATCTTGGCGGCCAGGGCCGAACGCAGCGTGCCGGCCCGGTACATCACCGCCGCCGGATCGGGGGCGGCCATGAGCCGGTCGAACTCGGCGGCCGCCGCCCGGCATTGGTTGCGCATGACGTCGATGAGCATCTCGATCTGGCCGAGCTTGCCGGCGAACACCGCGTTGTCGGTCAGCGGGACGCCTTTGACCCGCTTGCCCGCCGCGTACTCCATCGACAGGTCCCGGATCCGGCGGGCGATCCCGATGGCCGTGGCGGCGATGAGGATGCGGCTGGCGTTCAGGCCGATCTCCAGATTGCGCAGCCCGTTGCCGCGCAGCCGGTTGCCGGCCGGCACCACGCACCCGCGCAACCGCACCTGGTAGGTGGCCGAGCCCCGGACACCGATCACATCCCAGCGCTTGACGATCTCCACCCCCGGGGTGTCGCGCGGCACCGCGATGACGGCGAAGTCGCCGTCGTCATCCGCCGAACGGGCCAGCACCAGCAGGGCCTCGGCGGCGTCGGAGTTGGTGGAGAAGTACTTGTCGCCGGTGACGACCAGGTCGTCGCCGGAGCGGGCGAAGACGGTGGCGGTGCGGCCCAGTTCGCTCCCGGCCTCCTCTTCGCTGCCCAGGATGCCGAGCACCCCGCCGTCGCGGGCCAGTTTCCGCAGCAGCGGGCCGGCCAGGGACTCCTCCCCGTACAGTTGCAGCATGGTGGTGCCCAGGATCGGCAGGAAGGAGCCGAAGGCGAACCCGGCGTCGCCGTAGGCCAGCTCGGAGACGATGTCCACACCGTCCTCCAGGGACACCCCACGGCCGCCGTACCGGGCCGGGATCCACCAGTTCGCCAGCCCGGCCTCATGCAACCGGACCGATTCGATGGTGGGCTGTTCGGGCAGGGCGTCGAAGTAGGAGGCCTTGTCCATCAGCTCGGTGTGGACGAAGGCCCGCACCCGGTCAAGCAGATCGGTGGTCATGACGGGCTCCCGGTTCATCGGGCCTCGGCTCGCGCCGCGGCCCTGGACTCGACGAACTCCCGGGCCTTGGCCATGGTCGCCCGGCTGTTGGAGCCGAGGGCGTGCCGGACCGCCTCCCGGGCGGCGGCCGGCGACGGCGGCGGGTCGGGCAGCGCGGCGATGCCTTCGGGGTCGAGGATCACCTGGTGCCGCGCGGTCACGGTGACCGTGCCGTCCGGTCCGGGTTCAAACAGCCACTCACCGTTGTGCGCGGCGAGCACGGGCGGCAGTTTGACCTGCTTGTAGGAGATCCGCCGCGGCAGGCAGACCCGTCCGGAGATCGTGGTGTGCACCGAGCCGTCCGGGGAGCGGGTGTCCATCTCCATGTACTGCAGCCCGGGCGTGTCCTCGCGGACCTCGATGCGCTGCACGTGAGGGATGCGCTCGGGCCATTTGGCCACGTCGTAGATGAAGTCGTAGACCTCCTCCAGGGGGCCGGTGACGGTCTCGGTGTCGCTGAAGTCCAACAGCAGTTCGGCCTCGGCGTCGCCGCGCTCGGCGGCGCGCCGCAGGTGCTCCAGTTCGGAGCGGCTGTTGGAGTCCACCGCCCGGGCGATGCGGTCGAGCCCGACCGGGTCATCGTCGACGGCCCGGTAGTGGTGGTCCAGGACGACCGTGCAGCCGCCGTCCGGCCGCGGCCGGATCGTCCAGGCGCCGCCCATCGCGGCGACCGGGTGCTGGGGGCGGGTCTGCTCGAACTCCACCCGGTGCCGATCCGGGTACAGCCGGCGCCGCGACTCCCAGGTGCGCAGTTCGCCGTTGGCCAGCGCCCAGATCCGGATGCGCTCTTCGGCGTCGTCGCCGTCGATCCGCTCCGCCCGCACGGTCGGCGGGAAGTACAGCGGCCAGCGGCTCACGTCGGCGACGATCCGATAAACGGCCTGGGCCGGGGCCGCCACGTCGATCCGGTGGCTCACCTCGGTCATGCCGATCCTGGAGGGGGTGGTGGGGGTCTGCACGGCGGGATCGGGGGTGGTGTCAGCGAAGTACTGCGGCATCGTGGCCGTCCAATCTGGTGATCATGAACTCGACGAGTTTCTGGGGAGTCGGGTGGTCCAGCACGGCTCCGGCGGGCAGCCGGAGCCCGGTCGCCGCGTTGAGCCGATTGCGCAGGTCCACGCTGAGCAGTGAGTCGAAGCCCAGGCTCTTGAAGGAGTCCTGGGGGCCGACCGTGGACGGGTCGCCGTAGCCGAGCACCTCGGCGGCGTGGGTGCGGACCAGCTGCAGCAGATCCTCGGCCGTCGGCCGCCGGGAGGCCGGATCCGCCGGGGCGTCCGCGGCGGGCCGGACGGCAGGGGGAGCCGCCGGGGCCGGACGGCGGGCGGAGGCGTCCTCGCGCAGGCCGTTCAGCAGCGCGGCCGCGCGGCTGCCGGGGTTCAAAAGACCGGTGTCGGCGGGCCGCAGGGGCACCAGCAACGACCGGGCGGAGCCCAGGCTCTGGTCCAGCAGCCGCAGCCCGTGCCGGGTTTCCATCGGGGCCAGCCCGATCCGGCTCAATGCGGCGGTGTCGGTCTGCGACAAGTGCCCGGTCATCCCGGTGGCCTCCCGCCACAGGCCCCAGGCCAGCGAGGTCGCCTCCAAGCCCCGTGCCCTGCGGTACTGGGCCAGAGCGTCCAGGAAGGCGTTGGCCGCGGCGTAGTTGGCCTGGCCCGGCCCGCCGAGCACTCCGATCGCCGAGGAGAACAGCACGAACGCCGACAGGTCCAGGTGCTCGGTGAGGCGGTGCAGGTTCCAGGCTCCGGTGACCTTGGGCCGTAGCACCGCCCGCAGCCTGGCCGGGGTGAGCTGGGAGATCAGCCCGTCGCCGAGCATTCCCGCGGTGTGGAAGACGCTGCCGGGCTCGTGCTCGGCGATGACCTTGGCGAGGGCGTTCTCATCAGTGACGTCGCAGGCGATCACGCTCACCTCGGCGCCGAGGCCGGCCAGTTCGGCGCGCAGCTCCGCCGCGCCCTCGGCGGCGGGGCCGCGCCGGCTCACCAGCACCAGGCGCCGCGCGCCGTGCGCGGCGGCCAGGTGCCGGGCCAGGACGGCGCCCAGGCCGCCGGTGCCGCCGGTGATCAGCACCGGGCGGTCCGGGTCGAAGGACCGCGGCATGGTCAGCACCAGCTTGCCGCGGTGCTTGGCCCTGCTGAGCATCCGCAGCGGCGTCTTGCCCTGGCGGACGTCCCAGGTGCGCAGCGGCAGGTGGGTCAGGACGCCGGCCTCGAACAAGGCGACCAGTTCGGCCAGCACCTCGCCGATCCGGTCCGGGTGCTGGCCGAGGATGTTGTAGGTCCGGTAGGTGATGCCGGGGTACTCGGCCTCGGTGCGGGCGACGTCGCGCAGGTCGGTCTTGCCCATCTCGGCGAACCGGCCGCCCTCGGCCAGCAGTCCCAGTGAGGCGTCAATGGCCTTTCCCGACAGTGAGTTCAGCACCACGTCCACGCCCCGGCCGCCGGTGACCGCTCGGAACCGCTCGGCGAAGTCCAGCGAACGGGAGGAAGCGATGTGGTCGTCGGGCAGCCCCCACTCGCGCAGCATCGCGTGCTTGCCGGGGCCGGCGGTGGCGAACACCTCGGCGCCCAGGTGCCTGGCCAGTTGGATCGCGGCCAGGCCGACGCCGCCGGTGGCGGTGTGGATCAGCACCGACTCGCCGGGCCGGATCCCGGCCACGTCGACCAGGCACTGGTAGGCGGTGATGAACACGATCGGCACGCTCGCCGCCTGCGCATAGCTCCAGCCCTCGGGCAGATGCCTGATCATGCGCTCGTCGGCGACGGCGACCGGTCCCAGGGAGCGTTCGAACATCCCGAACACCCGGTCCCCGACCGCAAAGCCGGTGACCTCGGAACCGACCTCGGTCACCACCCCGGCGCCCTCGCTGCCCATGGTCTTCTCGGTGGGGACCAGCCCCAGCCCGACGGTGACGTCGCGGAAGTTGAGCCCGGCCGCACGAACCTCGATGCGCACCTGCCGGGGCCCGAGCGGGGCCGCGGCCTCCGGGTGCGGGATGAGCGCCAGGTTCTCCAGGGTGCCCTTGCTGGTGACGTCCAGCCGCCAGAAGCGCTCTCCCTCCGGGGGGCGCAGGCCGTCGTCGTGCAGGGGCCGCAGCCGCGGCCGGTACAGCCGTCCCGCCCGGATGGCGACTTCGGGCTCGTCACAGCTCAACGCCCGGGGAAGGGCCTGGAGGGAGGCGGGGTCGTCGTCGATGTCGACCAGTGCGAACGTTCCCGGGTGCTCCGACTGCGCCGACCGCACCAGCCCGGTGACCACCGAGGAGGCCAGCCCGGGCACCGGCTCCCGGTCGGTGATCGACAGCGCCCCGCGCGTCACCAGTGCCAGCCTCGTGTCAGCCGACCGCCGGTCGGCCAGCCAGCCTTGCAGCAGGTCGGTGGCGGCGACGGCCAGCTCTTCGGCGGACTCCGGCAAGTCATGGCCGTCCGCGGCCAGGGCGGCCGCGACGACCGCCGGCGCCGGGTCGGGGAGCGATTCCAGGTCGGGGTAGTCGCGCCGGGCGCCGAGGCCGGGAGAGGCCAGCGTCGCCCATTCGGCGGACGGGCCCTCTTCCTCCTGCGGCATCGGCTCCCAGGCCAGTTCCAGGGTGGTGCCCTCTTCGTCCGGGTCGGCGGGGGGCCGCAGCTCCAGCTCCCCGACCGAGCCGACGACGCGGCCCTCCTCATCGCAGCAGCTCAGGGAGAGCCGGCCGGCCTCGGTGACCGCGCGCACCCGCAGCGTCCGCGCCCGGGTGGGGGCCAAGGCGACATCCCGCCATGCGAAGGGCACCACGAGCCTGGTGCCCGACTGCAGCACGGCGGCGTGCAGGGCGGCGTCCAGCAGCGCCGGGTGCGCGGTGGCGAAGTCCCCCGGGCCGCCGACCTCGTCGGGCAGCGTCACCTCGGAGAAGATCTCGTTGCCGCGCAGCCACATGGCGCGCAGGCCGGTGAACGCCGGACCGTAGCGGTAGCCGCGGCCCGACAGGCGCCGGTAGGCGTCGGTGAGGTCGACTCGGGAGGCGTCGGCGGGGGGCCACTGCTCGATCCCCTGGCCCTGCTCCCCGCCGCGGGCGGCCAGGACCGCCGTCGCATGTTCGATCCAGCCGCCGTCCGGACGGCGGGAGTGCACGGTCAGCGGCACCCGGCCGGCGGCGTCAGCGGCCTTGCAGACGATCCGCAGCTCGGCCGTGCCCTGGTCGGGCAGCGGCAGCGGGGCGCTCAGGGCGAGCTCGGCGACGACCGGGCGGCCGATCCGCTCGCCCGCCTCGGTGAGCAGTGACAGGAACACCGTGGCGGGCACCAGGGCGGTGTCCCGCACGGCGTGGTCGGGCAGCCAGCGGTGGATCTGCGGATCGATCCGCGCGGTCAGCACGGTCTGCCCGGACGGCAGGTCGGTCCGCCCGGTGACGAACGCCCCGCCGGCGGTGCCGGATGCGCCGCCCGTGCCGCCGGACGGCGCGGTCACCCAGTAGCGACTGCGGTCGAACTGGAACGTCGGCAGGTCGATCTGCCGCCCGGGGGGCTGCACCGCGGTCAGGTCGACCGGTCCGGCCGCGCCGGCCGGTGCGGCCGCCGACATCAGGAACTGGCCCAGTCCGCCGCCGTCCCTGCGGAGGGTGCCCACGACGGTGCCGCGGACCCCCATCTCCTCGCAGATCTCCTGCACTCCGTAGGTCAGCACCGGGTGCGGGCTGACCTCGATGAAGACCCGGTGGCCGCGGTCGATCAGCTGCCGGATCACCGGGTCGAACCGTACGGTGCTGCGGAGGTTGTCGTACCAGTAGGCGGCGTCCATGCTCGCGTCGTCGATGACGGTGCCGGTCAGCGTCGAGTGCAGCGGCACCTGCGGCGGACGCGGGGACACCCCGGCCAGTTCCTCCAGGAGCGTGTCCTTGAGCGCCTTCATGGCGTGGGTGTGGGAGGCGTAGTCGACCTCGATCCGGCGGGCCTCCACGCCTTGGCGTTCGCAGACCGCCAGGAGGTCTTCCAAGCCGTCTGTGCTCCCGGCCACCACGGTGGCGGTCGGGGCGTTGATGGCGGCGACGCTCACGCCGTCCACGGTGTTCAGCAGCCGCTGCGTCGCCTCCACGCCCAGCGGGACGGACACCATCCCCCCGGTGCCGGCCAGCGAGCGCAGGGCCCGGCTGCGCAGCGCCACGACCCGGCAGGCGTCGGCCAGGCTCAGCGCGCCGGCCACGTGCGCGGCGGCGATCTCGCCCTGGGAGTGGCCGACCACCGCCGCCGGGCGCACGCCGACCGACTCCCACAGCCGGGCCAGCGACACCATCACCGCGAACAGGGCGGGCTGCACCACGTCGACGCGGTCGAAGGAGTCGCCGCGCAGCTCCTCGGTCAGCCGCCAGCCGCACAATCCGGCCAATTCGCGTTCACAGGCGAGCATGCTCTCGCGGAAGACCCGGGACTCCTCCAGCAGCGCCAGGCCCATCTCCCGCCACTGCGATCCCTGGCCGGGGAAGACGAAGACCGGTCCGGCCTCGTCCGGGCGGGCCTCGCCGCGCAGCACGGTCGGCGACTGGTAGCGGCCGGTGGGGGGCGAGGCGGGGCCGCCGGAGGCCAGGGTCGCCAACCCCGCGGTCAGGTCGTCCCGGGTGTCGGCGATGACGACGCCGCGGTGGGGGAAGCGGGTCTTGGCGCGCAGGGTGCGCGCCACGTCCTCAGGGGCGGCCTGCGGCCTGCTCTCCAGGAAGCCGGCCAGGGCCCTGGCCTGGGTGCGCAGCGACTCGGGGGTGGGGGCCGACAGGCTCCACACCAGTGGGCCGGCGGCGGCGGGTTCGTCGTCCTGCTCCGGAACGGGCGGAGCCTCCTCCAGCACCAGGTGCGTGTTAGTGCCGCTGATCCCGAAGGAGGACACCCCGGCGCGGCGGGGCCGGCCGTCCCGCCGGGGCCATGGGCGGGCCTCGGTCAGCAGCGCCAGCCCGCTGCGCTCCCAGTCCACGTGCCGGGTGGGCCTGGAGACGTGCAGCGTCGCCGGCAGCGTCCCGGCCTTCATCGCCTGCACCATCTTGATGACCCCGCCGACTCCGGCGGCGGCCTGGGAGTGTCCCAGGTTGGATTTCAGCGAGCCCAGCCACAGGGGGTGTTCGGCGTCCCGGTCCTTGCCGTAGACGGCCGCCAGCGCGCGGGCCTCGATCGGGTCGCCCAGTTCGGTGCCGGTGCCGTGCGCCTCCACCGCGTCCACGTCGTGGGGGGCGAGGCCGCAGCTGCGCAGGGCCCGCCGGATGACCTCCTCCTGGGCCGGCCCGCTCGGCGCGGTCAGGCCGTTGCTGGCGCCGTCGGAGTTGGTGGCGCTGCCCCGGATGAGGGCGTGGATGCGGTGTCCCCGGGCGAGCGCGTCCGGCAGCCGCTCCAGCAGCAGCAACCCGGCGCCCTCCGACCAGGCGGTGCCGTTGGCGTCGTCGGAGAAGGCCCGGCAGCGCCCGTCCGGAGACAGCCCGCCCTGCCGGTGGAAGTCGACGAACATGCCCGGCGTGGCCATCACCGCCACCCCGCCGGCCAGCGCCAGGTCGCACTCGCCCTGGCGCAGCGCCTGGACGGCCAGGTGCACGGCGACCAGCGAGGAGGAGCAGGCGGTGTCCACGGTGATCGCCGGGCCGCGCAGCCCGAAGTAGTAGGCGATGCGTCCGGAGGCGACGCTGGGCGTGCTGCCGGTGATGCGGTAACCGCCGGCGCCTTGGTTGTCCTCGTGCAGCCGCGGCCCGTACTCCTGAGCCATCGCGCCGACGAACACTCCCGTGTTGCTGCCGGCCAGGCCGTCGCGGTCCATGCCGGCCCGTTCGAAGGTCTCCCAGGCCACTTCCAGCAGCACCCGCTGCTGGGGATCCATGCCTTCGGCCTCGCGCGGCGAGATGCCGAAGAACTTGGCGTCGAACTGGTCGGCGTCGTGCAGGAAGCCGCCCCGGTCGGTGCCGGCCCGGCCGCCGGCGAGATCTTCCGGCCGCCAGCCGCGGTTGTCGGGAAAGCCCGAGGTGGCGTCCACGCCCTCGGCGACGAGCCGCCACAGGTCCTCCGGCGAGCGGACGCCGCCGGGATATCGGCACCCCATGGACACGATCGCGATGGCCTCCTGCTCACCGCGTGGGGCTCTGGTTCCAGCAGTCATCGTCAACGTGGCCTTTCGTCGGGTTGCAGCGAACGTGCAGCGGATGCGCCGTGCCGGGCGGCGGGCGGTCAGCCGGATGCTTCCGTCCGGAGCGCTTCGATCAGCGCCGCCGGGGTGGGATGGTCGAACAGCAGGGTGGCGGGCAGGTCGCGGCCGGTGCGCCCGGCGATCGCGGTGCGCAGCGCCACCGCCATCCGCGAGTCCAGCCCCAGGTCAGTGAACGTGCGGTCCAGGTCCAGCTCACTGCCCGGGTCGGCGCCCAGCAGCCGGTTGGTGCACTCAACGACCAGGGCCGCCGGATCGCCGTCCCAGTCCGGGACCGGCGCGGCCGGCCCGGCGGTCAGTTCCGGCAGGGCGGTGTCCAGCCAGTACGGCTTGCGCTGGAAGGGGTACAGCGGCAGGTCGACCGGGCGCGCCCCCGGCCCGTACAGGGCGGACCAGTCGACCGGGGCGCCGCAGACGAAGGCCGCGGCGGCGGCCGCGGCGACCCCGGCGGTCTCGTCGCCGCCGGCCAGCGGTGCGGCGTACCGGGCGGCGTCCGGCCCGAGCGTCTCGGCCGCCAGGGCCGACAGCTGCGCGCCGGGACCGGCCTCGATGAAGAGCCGGGCGCCCAGCTCATGGGCGGTCCGCACGGCCAGGTCGAAGCGAGTGGCGGCGCCCGGGTGCCGCAGCCAGTGGTCCGGGTGCGCGCTCTCCTGCGGGGCCGCCGCCCGGCCGGTCACCGCCGACACGATCACCGGGCCGACGGGCCGGTTCCAGGTCAGCGTGTCGGCGACGGCCCGCAGCTCGTCCATGGAACCTCCCGCCGCGCCGTCCATCAGCCGGGCGCGGTGCGCGACCAGCGTCGCCGCGTCCTCCAACGACAGCACGCCCGCGACGTGGGCCGCCACGAACTCGCCCTGGGAGCGGCCGGCCAGCACGCCGGGGGTCATTCCCCACGACTCCAGCAGCCGGTACAGGGCGATCTGCAGCGCGAACAGCGCCGGCTGGGCGTGGACGGCACGCACGTCCAGGTCGTCGCGTTCCCACAAGGTGTCCTGGAGGGCGGTGCCCAGGTGCGGTTCGACCGCGGCGCAGGCCTCATCGAACGCCCGTGCGAAGACTTCGAACTCCTTGTGGAGCCGTCGTCCCAGGCCCGTCCGCCAAGCGCCGGGGCCGGGAAACAGGTAGGCGATGCGGCACTCGCCCGGCGCGACGGCGCCGGTGATCGGGGCGGTCTCCGCGCCGGTGATCGGGCCCGGCTCCTGCGGTTCCGTCCCGTCGGCCAGGGCCCGCAGCCGGGAGGCCAGGCCGGCGGCGTCGGCGGCGACCACGGCGGCGCGGCAGCGCAGCGGCGCCCGGGTCGTGGCCGCGGAGAAGGCCAGGTCCAGCAGGGCGGGGCGGCGGGAACGCGTCATCCGGTCGGCGAGCCCGGCCGCCAGCCGGCGCAGCGCCGTCTCGTCGTGCGCGGACAGCGGCACCGGGACCGCCCGGTCCCCGGTCTGCGGCGGCGGCCCGGCCTGCGGGCGGGGGGCCTCGCCGAGCACCACATGGCAGTTGGTGCCGCCGAGGCCGAAGGAGGATACCCCGGCCACCAGCGGCCGATCGGCGGCCGGCCAGTCCTGCCATTCGTCGCACACCCGCAGTCCCAGCCCCTCCAGGTCGATCGCCGGGTTGGGCCGCCGGTAGTTCAGGCTGGGCGGCAGCCGGCGGTGGAACAGGCTCGCCGCCGTCTTGATGACCCCGGCGATGCCCGCCGCCCCCTCCAGATGGCCGATGTTGGTCTTGACCGAGCCCACCAGCAGCGGCGCGCCCGGCGGGCGTCCCCGGCCCAGCACCTCGCCCAGGGCGGCCGCCTCCACCGGGTCGCCCACGGGGGTGCCGGTGCCGTGCAGTTCCACGTAGGCCACCTCGGATGGCGCCACCCCGGCTTCCCGGTAGGCCCTGGTCAGCACTTCCCGCTGGGCGTCCCGGCTGGGCGCGGTGAGGCCGGGACCGCCGCCGTCGTTGTTGACCGCGCTGGCCAGTACGGTGCAGTACACCCGGTCACCGGCGGCCAGGGCGGCGTCGAGCGGTTTGAGGATCAGCACACCGGCGCCCTCGCCGCGCACGATCCCGTCGGCCCGGGAGTCGAAGGTGTGGCAGCGGCCGGTGGGCGACATCGCGCCCAGCTCGGCCAGGATCCGGTCTCCGATGGCCTCCAGGTTCAGTTGGACGCCTGCGACCACGGCCATGGCGCACTCCCCGCGCCGCAGGGCGCCCACCGCCTGGTGCAATGCCACCAGCGAGGAGGACTGGCCGGTGTCGATGACCATGCTGGGCCCGGTGAACCCGAAGGCGTGCGAGAGCCGGTTGGCCAGGAAGGCCCGGCCGATCCCGGTCATGGTGTAGGGGCCGACCGTCCCGGAGGCGCGGCTGGCCAGCGCATAGTCGTCGGAGCAGGAGCCGACGAAGACGCCGGTCGGACCGGGTGGCGCGCTCGGCGGGATGCGCGCGTCCTCCAGGGCGTGCCAGCACAGTTCCAGCAGGATCCGCTGCTGAGGGTCCATCGCGGCGGCCTCGCGGGCGGAGATGCCGAAGAAGGCGGCGTCGAAACGCTCGACCTCGGCGAGGTAGCCGCCCGGGCGGCGGCCCTTGCGGCGACCGGTGCCCGATCCGATGGCCTCGCCGCCCGACAGCAGCATCCGCCAGAACCCGGCCAGGTCGTCGGCTCCGGGGAAACGGCAGGCCATGCCGACCACGGCCACCGGTTCCGCGAGTGCGGCCTGCGCGGCGGTGCGGTCAGCCATGGCGTCCTCCCGCCTCCATCGCGGCGGGTCGCCGGGCCCGAGCAGCCGGCGGGGCGGTGAGCCGGCGGCGCGCTTCGTCGACGGCCCTGCGGTCCGCCTCGTCGCCCCGCGGACGGTCCGGCAGCAGCGGCAGGACACGGCTGTGTCCTTGGACGACCCGGCGCTGCCGGCGGGCCAGCTGGGTCAGGCTGTTGCCCGGCCCGGCCTCCACCAGCACGCAGTCGTGGTCGTCCAGCAGCTTGGTCAGCGCGCCGTGAAAGTAGACGGTCTGGGCGGCCTGCCACGCCCAGAACTCCGGATCGGTCGCCTGCCGGTCGGTCAGCACGGCCTGGGTGTAGGCGGAGTAGACGGTCAGCCGCGGCGGGCGCAGCCGCACCTGACGGAATCCCGGCAGGGTGGCCAGCACCGCCTTCTCGACCACCGGGCTGTGGAACGCCTGGCGGGCCAGCACGTCCCGGCAGATCAGGCCCCGGCCGTCCAGGATCCGTGCCGCCTCCTCCAGCGGCTCACGCTCCCCGGCCAGCAGCACCTGGCGGGGCCCGTTGACCGCTGCCAGGTGCACCCTGCCGCCCAGCAGATCGGCGACGTCCTCCACCGAGGCCGCCACGGCGAGCATGCCGCCGGGCGGGGTGTCGGCGAAGCAGGCGATCCGCTCGCGCATCAGCCGCATGCCGTCGCCGAAGTCGATGACCCCGGCCAGGGTGGCGGCGGCGACCTCGCCGACGCTGTGCCCCAGCAGGGCCACCGGGCGGACGCCCCAGCCGAGCACCATCTGTCCCAGCGCGTGGTTCACCGCGTACAGCAGCGGCTGCGCCACGGTCACGTCGTCGAACATCGGCGACGGCGACGATGCGAGCCATTCGGCTCGCAGCCGCGGGCCGTCGTCGCCCATCAGGCCGAAGGCCTCATCCATCCAGGCCGTGAACGTCTCCTCGTGCCCGTACAGGCCGGCCGCCATCCTCGGGTGTTGGGCACCCTGCCCGGGAAGGACGAGGGCGACCGGCCCGACGGTCTGCTGCCCTGTGAGCGACATCCGGTCACCTTCCTCTCCTCGCCCCGACGGTGCGGCGAGGGCTTCAAGACTCGCCTGAGGATCGATCGAGGCCCCAGGGCTCCGTCTGTGCTTGAGCCGCCTGCGAGCACCGCCGCACAGGGTCTGTCGAACGGTGGACCCATGTCGCGGAAGGAGGAGCGGTGGGGGGCGCGGAGATCTTCGTATCCGGTGTCGGCCTGTACCTGGCGCCGGCCATGCCCGCCGAGGAGGCGGTCGAACGCGGGCTCACCGATCTCTGGACCGTCCGGCGCACCCGGATGCGTTCGGTGTGCGTCGGCGAGGAGTCGGGCCCCGAAATGGCGGTCAAGGCCGCCCGGGACGCGCTGCGCCACGCCGGTGCCGCCCCGGACGACATCGACTTGGTGCTGCACGCCAGCACCTACTTTCAGGGTCACGACCTGTGGGCGCCGGCCTCCTACGTGCAGCGGGAGTCGATCGGCGACCGGCCCCGGGGCGCCTGCCCCGCCATGGACGTCGGGCAGTTGTCCAACGGCGGCCTGGCCGCCATGGAACTGGCCGCGGCCTACCTGCGGGCCGACCCTCGCCGGCACAGCGCGCTGATCACCACCGGTGACCGGTTCTGCCCGCCGGGCTTTGACCGTTGGGCGACCGACCCGGGCACGGTGTGCGGGGACGGCGGCACCGCGCTCGTGCTGTCGCGGGTCGGCGGTTTCGCCCGGCTGCGCAGCCTGGTGACCGTCTCCGACCCGGCGCTGGAGAAGATGGGCCGGGGCGCCGACCCGTTCGGGGCCGGGCCGCTGACGGCCCGCGTCCCGATCAGCCTGGAGCAGCATCGCGCTCTGCTGATGAAGGAACTGGGCGCATCGGAGCTGATCGACCGGCTGCGCGCCGGGCAGCGGGCGGCCTACGAGCGGGCCCTGGCCGAGGCCGGCCTCCAGGCCAAGGAGATCGCCTGGTTCGTGGTGCCCAACCTGGGTCACTCGAAGATGGAGTTCCAGTTCTTCACCGCTTTGGACATCGACCCCGGCCGCACGACCTGGCCGTGGGGTTCGGGGGTCGGTCATCTGGGCGCCGGTGACCAGATCGCTGGGCTGGCTCATCTGGTGCGCATCGGCGCGCTGGCGCCCGGCCAATCATGCGCGCTGATCGGTGCCGGCGGCGGGTTCGCCTGGACGGTGGCCGTGCTGGACGTGTTGCGCATCCCCTGAACGCCCGCACCGGGCGTCCAGCCCTCTTCCACGCGGATTCGAGAGCAGTGCGGAAGCCTCGCCAGCAAATCCCAACAAAACGCACCAAGTGCCGCAAAAGAACAGAGAGCGGGCCAGAAGATCATGACAGTAGCCGAAGCGAAAGACGCCCTGCAGGCGTTCCGCGACCAGCAGGTGCGCTGGACCGACGCCGGCCAGGGCCTGGAACAGGCCACCATCGAAGTCCCCCTCGACTACTCCAACCCCACCGGACGCTGGCTGACCATCGCGATCAGCCGCCGGCGGGCGCTGGACCCGCAGCGGCGCCGGGGCATCCTGCTGGCGGTCAACGGCGGGCCCGGCGGATACTTCGGGTTCGGCCGGCGCTTCCCCGACATCCTGGCCGACAGCCCGCTCGCCCACTGCTACGACCTGATCGGCTTCGACCCCCGGGGCACCGGCGACTCCACCCCGCTGACCTCCGAGGTCACCCCGGTGCGGGCTCCGCTCGACTCCCGGCCCGACGACGCGGCCTTCGCGCTGATCGCCGAGGACATGCGCGTCCGCGAAGAGGGCAACCAGCGGGCCGGCGGCGACCTGCGTCCCCACTTCAGCACCCGCAACATCGCCCGCGACATGGACCTGATCCGGGCCGTGCTGGGCGAACCGGTGATCAACTTCCTGGGCTACACCTTCGGGACCTACCTGGGCGCCGTCTACGGCAGCATGTTCCCCGCCCACCTGGACCGCAGCGTGCTCGACTCGTGCGTGCACCCGGACTGGTCCTGGCGCGAGCAACTGATGGCGCAGGGCCCGGCCAACCGGGAGAACGTGGAGAAGTGGGCCGCCTGGGTGGCCGAGCGCAACCGGCACTTCGGGCTGGGCACCTCCGCCGAGCAGGTCCTGGAGGCCGTCGAAGAGGCCGCCGCCGCCCTGGCTGCGGACGGGCGGGCAGAGAGCATCCGGCTGCGCACGCTGTTCGACGGCGCGCTCGGCTCGCGATCGGCGAACCGGGCGCGCTGGGAAGAGCTCGGCCGGATGGTCGCCGACCTGCGCGGCGGCGACCTGGAAGCGGCCCGGACCTGGCTGGCCGACGAGCGGATCTGGCCGCCGACCGAGACCGGCGGCACCACCCGCTGCGGCGTCCTGGACGCCGTCACGCTGGAGAAGGACTGGCCCACCGACCTGGAGACCTACTACGCCGACATGCGCCGCTACCGCGAGCGCTACCCCTACGGGTACGGCGTGATGCGGGCCCAGCCGTGGGTCGGGGCCTTCCGCTCCTTCCGCCCGCCGGAGCCGCCGACCGTCCTGCGCCGGGACGGCTACCCGGCCGGGATCGTGGTGCGCGCCGACGGAGACCCGATCGACCACGCCGCCGGCGGCGCGGCCATGGCGGCCCGGCTCGGGCACCGGCTGATCACCGTCGCCGACTCCGGCCAGCACGAGATCTACCTGCTGTGCCGCAACCCCGAAGTGGACGCCCTGGTCACCGGCTACCTCGTCGACGGCGTCCTGCCGCCGCACGACGTCGTCTGCGCCAGCACCGTCCCCCGTCCGGACATCCCGGCCGACCCGGCCGAGTGACGTCCGTCCGCGAACCGATCACATCCGCACAGGCGCTCAGAGAGGAAGGCAGCATGGCACGCGCACTGGTCATCGGGGGTGGCATCGCCGGCCCGGTCGCCGCGATGGCGTTGCAGAAGGTCGGTTTCGAGCCGACGATCTACGAGGCCTTCGACCGCGCCGCAGACGGCGTCGGCGCTTTCGTGAACCTCGCCCCCAACGGCCTGAACGCCCTGGAGAACCTAGGCCTGGCCGAGCTGGTCACCCGCAAGGGCTTCGACACCCCCGAGATCGCCTTCTACAAGCACACCGGCAAGCCGCTCACCGGTCCGATCAGCATCGGCCGCCATTCCGGCGACGGTGCCGTGATCCGCACCTTGCGCCGCCCGGAGCTGTACGCCGAGCTGCGCAACGAGGCCATCCGCCGCGGCATCCGCATCGAGTACGGCAAGCGCCTGGTGGACGCCGTCCCCACCGCCGACGGGGTGTGCGCGGTGTTCGCCGACGAGCAGACCGCCGAGGGCGACATCCTGATCGGCGCCGACGGCCTGCACTCGCAGGTGCGGAGCGTCATCGACCCGGCCTCGCCCGCCCCCCGTTTCCTGGGCGTGCTCAACGTCTTCGGCTCCGCCGAGGGCCTGCGGGTCGAGGGCAAGCCCGGCCCGCTGCACATGTTCTTCGGGCGCAAGGGCTTCTTCATGTACATCAAGACCCCCAGCGGTGACGTGTGGTGGTTCGCCAACCCGGCGGTGCCCGACGAGGCGCGCGCCGAGCGGCTGCGCCGCCTGCCGGCCGAGAGCCGGCGGGAGTGGCTGCTGGAGGTGTTCGGGGGCGACAAAATGCCCGCCGCCCGGATCGTCGCCGCCTCGACGGACCTGCCCGCCCCCACCCTCGCCTACGACGTGCCGAAGGTGCCGCGCTGGCACCGCGACCGCATGATCATCATCGGGGACGCCGCGCACGCGGTGTCCCAGACCGCAGGCCAGGGCGCCGCCGTCGCCATGGAGGACGCGATCGTGCTGGCCAAGTGCCTGCGGGACGCGCCGACGGTCGAGGCCGCCTTCGACGCCTACGAGTCGCTCCGCCGGGAGCGGGCGGAGGCCATCGTGGCGCTGGGCAAGCACAACAAGGAGGGCAACACCGCCGGCCCGCTGGGACGGGTGATCCGGGACTTCTTCATCAAGCGCGCCTTCCGGGAGGGGTCCAAGAACAACCCCGTCTGGCCGCACACCCACCGTATTCACTGGGACACGCCGGTGGTCATCGGCGACGCCCGGTCCGGCGTGCGCACGGCCTCGTGACCGTGGTGCACCGACGCGTCCCGCAGCACAGTTCGAGGAGCAACCGACGATGACCGCGACCACCCACGAGTCCTGTCCGGTCCACCGGTCCGAGCAGCCGTTCCCCCACCCCCGGCAGGGTCCGTTCACCGTGCCCGCGACGTACGCGGAGATGGTGGAAAAGGGCGTCGTCCAAGTGACGCTCGCCAACACCGGGCTCCGCGTCTGGGCGGTCACCGGCTATGACCGGATCCGCAGGCTGCTGGCCGATTCGAGGATCAGCGCCTCCCGCAAGCACGACAACTTCCCGTTCTTCTTCGTCCCCCCGCCGCAGGCGCGCACCGAGACCTCCTTCATCGGCTACGACCCCCCCGAGCACACCGCCGCGCGGCGCAAGGTGGCCGCGGCGTTCACCCGCCAGCGGGTCAGGCTGCTGCGGCCGATGATCCAGCGGGTCATCGACGAGCACATCGACCGGCTGCTGGAGTGCGAGCCACCGGTCGACTTCCACTGGAACTTCTCGCTGTCGGTGCCGACCACCGTGATCTGCGAGTACCTGGGCGTCCCTCAGAACGACCACGCCTTCATCATCAAGCACAGCAACAATCTGTTCGGCGCCGACAGCACCCCCAAGGAGCGGCTGGCCGCGATCGTGGAGGTCAACGACTACATCGCCGACCTGGTCGAGCACAAGGAGAAGGAGCCCGGCGACGACCTGACCAGTGCGGTGATCGCCGAGTACCGCGCCTGCGGTGAGGAGTACTCCCGGCGGGAGCTGGTCAACATGATCAGAATGCTGCTGAACGGGGGGCATGAGACCACCGCCAGCATGATCTCGCTGGGCACCGCCTGCCTGCTGGAGCATCCCGACCAGCTGGCCGAGCTGCTGGCCGACCCCGAAGGCCTGATCGAGCCGGCCGTCGAGGAGCTGGTGCGGCTGGCGAGCATCGGCGACCTGGCGGTGCCCCGGGTGGCGCTGGAGGACATCGACATCGACGGCACCGTGATCCCCGCCGGGGACGGGATCCTGTGCCTGCTGCTGACCGCCAACCACGACCCGCGGGTCTTCCCCGACCCCGAACGGCTCGAGCTGCGCCGGGGCAGCCGCAAGCAGCTCGGTTTCGGGTACGGGGCGCACCACTGCATCGGCGCCGAGCTGGCCCGGCTGGAACTGCAGCTGGTGTGGACGACCCTGTTCCGCCGCATCCCATCGCTGCGGCTGGTCAAACCGCTGGCCGAGGTGCCCCGCAAGGAGGGCGCCATCGTCTACGGCCTGTGGTCCCTGCCCGTCACCTGGGAGACGTGAGGCCCATGTACGAGGCAGACCTCGCCGAGATCTACGACATGGTGTACCGGGGCCGGGGCAAGGACTACGCCGCCGAGGCCGCCGAGGTGAGCGAACTGGTGCTGGCCCGCAGGCCGGACGCGGTGTCGCTGCTGGACGTGGCCTGCGGGACCGGTGCGCACCTGGCCTTCACCCGGGAGCGCTTTGAGACCGTCGAAGGGCTGGAGCTGTCCGAGCACATGATCGCCAAGGCGCGGGAGGCGCTGCCCGGCGTCCCGGTGCACCGGGGCGACATGCGCGACTTCGACCTGGGCCGCACCTACGACGCAGCCATGTGCATGTTCAGCTCCATCGGCTACCTGGGGTCGACGGGAGAGCTGGAGGCCACGCTGAGCCGCCTGGCCCGGCACTTGAGCCCCGGCGGCGTCCTGGTGATCGAGCCCTGGTACTTTCCCGAGCGTTTCATCGACGGCTACATCGCCCGTGACCTGGTCTCCTGTGGTGACCGGGTGGTGGCCCGGGTCTCGCACTCCACCAGGAACGGCCGGCAGGTGCCGATCACGGTGCACTACATCGTCGCCGACAAGTCGGCCGGCATCCGGCACTTCACGGACCTGCATTTGATGAGGCTGTTCACCCGGGAGGAGTACGAGAGGGCCTTCGAGCGGGCCGGTTTCGCCGTCGAGTACCTGACGGACGGGCGCTTTGACTGCGGGTTGTTCGTCGGGGTGCTCAAATGAGGCGCGCCGTCTGACGATCGCCGACGGACGAAGGGTCCGGGCCGGCCGGCCCGGACCCTTCACCGTGTCCTGCGCTCCTCACCGCCCGGTCGCCGGGACCGCGGCCTGTTCCCACATGGCCCGCAGCGAGTCCGCCAGGTCGATGCGGGCCCGCCAGCCGAGCAGCTCGGCGGCGGGCCGGGGATCGACTCGCATCCATGCTCCGCCCAGGCCGGCGGCCCGCCGGTCCTCGGCGGCGACGATGCGCACCGGATGGCCGGTCACCGCGGCGAACGTCTCCACCAGGGTCCGCGCGGCGACGGCCCGTCCGCTGCCGATGGCGATCGCCCGGCCCGGGCAGTCCGCCTCGGCCGCCAGGGCGACGGCTCGGGCGACGTCGCGGACGTCCACGTAGTCACGCCGGGTGTCGGTGACGGTGACCGACATGACACCGCCCTCGGCCAGCGCCGCGCGCAGCATCGCCACCAGCTTGCCGGGGAAGCTCTCCGGGGACGGGTGGGGACCGCTGATGTTGGCCGACCGCAGCACCAGGGCGTCGACCTCGCCGGTCCGGGCGGCCCGCAGCACCGCCTGCGAGCCGGCGAGCTTCGTCCTGGCGTAGGGCGTGCGCGGGTTCGGCCGGGTGTGCTCGCCGACCGACGTGCCGACGGGGACGTCCCCGTACTCGTGCACGGTGCCGATGTGCACCAGGCGGGGACGCCACGGCAGGGAGCCGATTCCGGCCAGCAGCCGCCGCACCAGGTCCAGATTCATCCGGACCATCTCCTCCTCCGTCCGGTCCCAGCCGTCGGTGGCGTTCGCCGCATCCGTGGCGTTGACGATCAGGTGCGCCCGCTCCCGCGCCAGCAGCGCGCCGATCCGCTCGGCGGTGGCGGTCTCCAGGTCCAGCGAGACGAACCGGTGGCCCGCCGCATGGGGCGCCGGGTGGCGGGCCACCGCGATGAGCCCATAGCCGCGGCGGGCCAGCTCGGCACAGACGTGCCGGCCGAGCCAGCCGGTGCCGCCCAGCACGACCGCCCGCCGCCCGTGCGGTGCCGCTCCGGGCGTCGGGCGTCTCATCGAGCGTCCGCCACCAGGCGTTCGATGACCGGCACCATCGCGGCGGGCGACGGCAGACCGGCGATCTCCTCCCGCGCCGCGACGGCCTGCTTGGCGTAGCCGGGCTCCTCCAGCAGGGCCCGGCAGGACTCCAGCAGCCGCTCAGGAGTCAGCTCGGCGGGCGGCAGGTGGTGCACCGCGCCGAACTCGGCCAGCCGGCGCACCGCATCGATCGGCTTGCCGCGGCCGGGGATGACCACCTGGGGCAGGCCCTGGCAGAGGCTGGCCAGCATGGTGCCCGGACCGCCGTGGTGCACCACGGCGTCACAGCCGGGCAGCGCGGAGGTCAGCGACACCCAGCCGGCGGCGATGACGTTGTCCGGCAACGGACCCAGGCCCTCCACCAGGTGGTCGGCCACCGCCACGACCAGCTCGGCGTCCAGGGACGACAGGGCCCCCAGCATCTGGGCCAGCATCGGCAGCCCGCCGATCTGCGGCTGCACCGAGCCGAGGGTGACCAGCACCCGCGGGCGGGTCCGCTCCTGCAGCGCCCAGTCGGGGATCGCACCGGGCTCCCCGTAGGGCACGTACCGCACCTGCTGCGCACCCTCGGTGATCTCGCCCAGCAGCGGCGGGCAGTTGTCGATGATCAGGTCCGGTTCCGGCAGCCCGTCCAGGCCCAGCCGCTCCAGCTCAGGAGCCAGCTCCCGGGTCGCGGAGGTGACGATCGGCAGGTCACCGGGGCCGACGGTGTGCTTGATCCACGGCACGCCGTGCAGCCGCGCGGCCGCGGCGACGGCGGCGAAGGAGTAGGACTCGGTGACGATGGCGTCCGGCCGCCACCGGGCGACCAGGTCGCGCAGGCCGTCGACGGTACGGGCGGCCAGCCTGCCGAAGCCCCGCCCGATCTCGACCGTCATGCCCTCGTAGGAGTCGGGCGGGCGGACGATGTTGCCCTCCCGGTCCCTGGCCATGACATCGCCCATGTCCAGCGAGCCGCACACTGGAGTCATGGCCAGTCCGGACTGTCGTACGGTCTCCTCGAAACTCTCCGCGGTCGCGACCAGCACCTCATGACCGGCCGCGCGCAGCGCCCACGCCAGGGGAACGATCGGGAAGAACAGCGGGTGCGCCGGGCCGGTGTTCATCAAGATCTTCATGCCCGGAAGTTAGGAAATCACTCTGGAGACCGGCTTGACCACGACTCGACAGGCACCCAAATTTTGGACATAGCCACACTTTGCGACTATACCGCCGCATTTCCATATGCACCGAAAATATCGGCTTCGATGCGCAGGCAGTCGGCGTATTCCGGCAGCTCGCCGGCGGCCATGACCTGTTCCAGGGTCGGTGCCTTCCGGTCCCGTTCGGACAGGATCGGTTCGATATCAGAGGGAATGGGCAGGCGCAGCCGCGGATCGAACACCGACAGTTCCCGCTCATTCTCGGGGGTGAAGCACTCAGAGAGCAGATAGGACATCACCGAGCCGTCCCGCAGGGCGACAAAGGCGTGCCCCACCCCCACCGGCAGGTACACGGCCCGGCAGTCGTCCGGGCCGAGCGGCACGGCGTCATAGCGGCCGAACGTCGGCGACCCGAGCCTGAGGTCCACCACGATGTCGAGCACCCTGCCATGGGGGCAGAAGACGTACTTGGCCGTCCGGCCCGGCGGAGTGACGGTGAAGTGCACGCCGCGCACCACGCCGCGCCGGGACACGCTGTGAATCGTCTGCGCCACCGGGAACGCCCGGTGCCCGCCCACCCGGGAGAACCCCTCTCCGTGGAAGGGCGTCACCACCTGCCCGCGGGCGTCCCGGAAGATCGGGGGGACGAACTCGAACGCACCGGCCACCGCGAGTTCACGTACTCGCATTCCTCGCTCCGCTCCAGTGAACCTTTTTCAACACGCCGTTCTGCCTGCTCGTCATCGTGACGGCCGGCTTTCCCCCACGATCCCGGCGGGCACGGCCGCACGGGCTCACAGGCCGCGTGCGGAAAAGAGTTCAGCGGGATTCCAGCGATGCTCGAGCCGGTGCCGGGGAAATCGGTGTCACCCGCTGGCAGCATCGATAACATCCCTTGAACGCCGCTGGAGACCCGGTCGACGTTTGAAAGGACGTGATGGAGACCCTGAGCCGCCGGGCGCTCAACCGGGCGACGCTGGAGCGCCAGCTACTGCTGCGCCGGGTCGACTGGCCGCCCGCCAAGGTGATCGAGCATCTGGTCGGCCTGCAGGGCCAGGACCCGGACCCGCCCTACTTCGGCCTGTGGTCGCGGATCGAGGGCTTCCAAATCGAGGACCTGGTCCGGCTGCTGCACGATCGCCAAGTGGTGCGGGCGATGCTCTTCCGCGGCACCCAGCACCTGCTCACCGCCGACGACTACGTGCGATTCCGGCCGCTGTTCGACAAGCTGCTGGCCACCTTGCAGAACGGGACCTTCCGCCGCCAGACCGAAGGCATCGACCTGGCCGAACTGGCCCGGGCCGCTCGCGAGATCATCGGATCCGGCACGGTGACCCGCCCCGAGCTGGGCAGGGCACTGGCCGAGCGGTGGCCCGGACGGGATCAGGTGGCGCTGGCGCGGTCGGCCCAGCACCTGCTGCCGGTCCTGCATCCGCCGCCCGACGGCCTGTGGCGGCGGCGTGGTGCCACGCCGTTCGCGCTCGCCGAGCACTGGCTGGGCCGGCCGCTGTCGAAAGAACCGTCGGTGCAGGACCTCATCCGGCGCTACCTGGCGGCCTTCGGCCCGGCCACGGTCAGCGACGTGCGGGCCTGGAGCGGGCTGACCGGGCTGAAGGAGGCCTTCGAGCCGCTGCGGCCGAAACTGCGCACCTTCCGGGACGAAAACGGGCGGGAACTGTTCGACCTGCCCGACGCACCGCGCCCCGACCCGGACGTGCCCGCCCCGGTGCGCTTTCTGGCCGCGCTCGACAACGTGGTGCTCAGCTACCACGACCGCTCCCGCATCGTGACCGAGGAGCAGCGCAAGTACGCCTGGATCGACGCGACGATGACGGTGGACGGCTTCGTGCGCGGGCTGTGGGCCATCAAGCGGGCCAAGAAGACCGCCACACTGGACATCCGGCTGTTCGAGCCACTGTCCAAACGACAGGAGGCGGAGGTCCTCGCCGAGGGCGAGCGGCTGCTGCGCTTCGGTGCCGCCGACTGCGAGGTCCACGACATCCGGTTCCGCCCGGTCGGGGAGTGAACGCCCCGCCGTACCGTCCCGGACACCGGCGGGACGAAGGCCCCGGCAGGTCCCAGGCCCGGCTTCCCGGACGCCGGGCCTGGGCGGATCCCGCCACGGGGACGGGGAGCCCTCATCCGCGGGGGCCGAAGGCGGAAAGGGCTCAGTAGTTGCCGAGTCCGCCGCAGACGTTGAGCGCCTGCGCGGTGATGGAGGCGGCGGTATCGGTCACCAGGTACGCGACCAGGCCGGCCACCTCTTCCGGAGTGGAGTAACGGCCCAGCGGAATCTTGGCGTTGAACCTTTCGAGCACCTCCTGCTCGGTGATGCCCCAGTACTCGGCATAGCCGGCCCGGACTCGCTCGGCCATCGGCGTCTCGACGTACCCGGGGCACACCGCGTTGACGGTGATACCGGTCTTGGCCAGCTCCAGGCCCACGGCCTTGGTGAAACCCACCACCCCGTGCTTGGAGGCCGAGTACGGCGAGGCGTAGATCACGCCCTGCTTGCCTCCGGTGGAGGCGATGTTGATGATCCGCCCGTAGCCGTCCTTGCCCATCCCACCGTTGGCCAGTACCTCCCGGGTGACGCGGAAGACACCGTTGAGGTTGGTGTCGATCACGTCGAGCCAGAGCTGCTCATCGAGCGCGGCGATCTCTCCGCCCCCGCTGCGGCCGGCGTTGTTGACCAGGATGTCGATGCGCCCGTACCGAGCGACGGCGTCCGCCACGGCGGCCCGCACCTCCTCCCCGGAGGTCACGTCGCAAGGGCCACCCGACACCTCCAGGCCCTCGGCGGTGAGCCGGCCGACGGTCGCCGCCATTTTCTCGGCGTTCCGCGCGCATCCGTACACCGCGATCCCCTGCCGGGCCAGGGTGCGGGTCACCGCCAGGCCGATGCCGCTGCTGGCGCCGGTGACGAAGGCGACTCGCCTGTCGGTCATCTGCCCGTCTCCTTGCCGCCGCTCACGCGGCCAAGCCGGTGTTGACGAGGTCCAGCAGAGCGGCCGGGGTCTCGATGTCGGCGATGGCGTCGGTGACGTCCACGCCGTACTCCCGCTTGATCAAGGCCGCGGTCTCCAGCAGGGCCAGGGAGTCATAGCCCAGCTCGCTGAAGCTGGTGTCGGCGATGTCGTCGCCGAGCGGGATCGACTCGTCCTCCCCCGCGCTGACGCGCAGCATCTCCTTGAGCCGCTCAAGGGTCAGTTCCGCCATTTCACGCTCCTGTGGTCGGATTCGCCCATGGATTTCCTCTGAGGATCAGCGGAATCACTCGGGCCGTGCTGGTGAACACCTGGAACCGCCCCCCGCCGTCCCCTCCAGCGAATTTCGAGCGATTCTCCGATTCATTCCTGATATCTGTCGCTGACCGATTCGTCACGGGGAGGGAAAGTGATCCGCACAGCATGGCGCGTCGCGGCCGGAACGGCCGCCGTGGTGGCCGGGATCTGCATAGCGACGCCGGCGGAGGCGGCCGCCCGTCGCACGGGGCACCCGGTCGGCACCTGGACCGGAGTGGTCTCCTGGGACGGCGGACGGCAGGAGGTGGCGATGTCCTTCTTCGCCGACGGCACGCTGTGCCTGGTGCCCGAGGACGACCCGGCCGGCGGCGCCGAAGGCTCGGGGGTATGGCGGCACACGGGCGGCAATCGTTTCTCGTTCACCGCCACCGAGCGGTTCTACGGCCCCGACGGGGAGACGCTCGGGTGGCTGACGACCTCCCAGAAGGCCGTGCAGACCGGGCCGCGGTTCCGCAGCAAGGGCGAGTCCGCCCAGTACGACGCCGAGTGGAACCTCTACTACACCGTCACCTCGCGGCTGGACATGCGCCGCACCGGCACCAGCCCGACGCCCTGCTGAAGCCGCGGCGGGCGGCCGGGAGCACTGGAAAGCCCTCCCGGCCGCCTTCCCTCACGAGACCGGCCGACCCGCCACGGCGGCGGGGACCTCGGCCGAAGAGGAACCCGGGCGATGCGCCGGGCGGCTCCACCGGCGCATCGCCGGCCGCTCCACCAGCGTGTAGAGCAGCCAGGCGAGGACGAGACTGACCACGATGGTCACCGAAGCCTGCAGCAGGGCCTCCGGCACCGTCGCAGTCGTCCCCCAGCTCTGCCCCCACTGGGGGTCTGAGCGGCCGATCGGGCCGTAGGCGATCACCAGCCAGTGCACCAGGTACAGGGCGTAGGAGATCTCGCCGAGCCGGACCATCGTCCGGCCGCCGAAAACGGTGCCGTGCCGCCCGATATCGGCGGTCGCGGCGGCGGCGATCACGAAGGCCAGCGGCATGACGGTCACCGCCACCTCCCCGAACCGGTCGGGCAGCCAGGCGCTCAGCAGACAGCCGCCGATGGCCAGCGGAACCGCGACGGTCAGCGGAACCCGGATCCAGCGTCCGCTGATGACGATCCGCGCCAGCAGGATGCCCAGCACGAACTCCAGCGCCCGCACCGGGGGGAAGAAGGTCATGAACCACCCGCCCAGCCACGGCTCGCCGCTCCCGTAGATCCGCTCGCCGGCCGGCAGCAGGCCGGCCACCGCCGGCACCGCGAAGATCGCGGCCGTCACGGCCGCAAAGCACGCCCACAGCCGCTCCGGCCGGATCCGCCGGATCAACGCCAGCAGCCAGGGGAACGACAGGTAAAAGAACAGCTCGCAGGCCAGCGACCAGGACGGGGTGTTGATGAAGAAGTTCAGCAGCACCCCCTGGTCGGGGATCCAGGCGTGCGCCAGCAGCGCCACCGGGACGGTGTTGCCGAAGGTCACCGCGGCCCCGGTGAGCAGCATCAACGCCACGGCGGCGGCGAAGGTCACCAGGTGGTTGGGGAAGATCTTCACGACCCGGCGGCGCCAGAACAGCAGTTTGGTGTCGGAGTCGGTGGCGACCCAGGTCAGCACGAAACCGCTGAGGATGAAAAAGAACGACACCCCGACGGCGCCGGCGGCGTAAAAGAGTGCGATCTCAAATTCCCGCTCGGGGGCCACTCGCGGCAGCAAGGTGATCCCGCAGTGGCACAGCAGCACCAGCGACGCCGCGACGAAGCGCAGCCCGGTCAACGAAGGCAGCCGCGACGACCGCCCCAGAGGATCGACCATGTCCCTTTTCCTTTTCCTGCATATCGAATGGCCGAGCCCTTCCCGGCGGGCTGTTCCCACAAGCCGACGAGAAGGGGAAGAGGGCTCGGCCAGGGCTGTTGCGGCCCCGGAAACGGGGCCGCAACGGGGCGGTATTACGGATCGGGTCCCGTCACGCCCGCCCTGTGGACCTTTTCCGGCACACCGCCCCTGCAGGTCGAGATGGAAACGTCGCGGTAACGGACGCACCGAGGCCCCGCTTCGGCACCTTGGGCCACGTGTTGAAAAGGTCCTGTGCGCTCACCGATCCGCCGGCCCGTTCCCGCACCGGCCGGCGGGGCGGTGACCGGCCCGTGCGGGTCGCGCGGCGGGAAGGGGTCGCTCAGCCGGCGAGCTGCGCGGCGACCTTGCGGGCGCGCTCCTCGATGGCGGCCTCGGCCTCGCGCCGCGACTTGCGCGCCAGTTCCGCCAGCTCCGGCGGCTCGTTGACGAGCGTCAGCTGCGCTGTGATGACCGACAGTTCCATCTGCAGGGCACCTGCGAAGACCGTCCGCAGATACGGCTCGACGTGGTCCCAGCCGGCCAGCGGGGCGTCGGGGGTGTAGCCGCCGCCGTAGGCGAGTACCACGGTCGCCGGCCGGCCGGCCAGCGGGTGCGTCTCCCCCGGCTGGACCAGGGTCACGCCATCGATCAGCACCTGGTCCAGCCACGCCTTGAGGTGCGCGGGAATGGTCCAGTTGTGCATCGGCGCGCTCACCAGCACGGCGTCGGCCGACAGCAGCTCCTCGGCCAGCGCGGTGCGGTACCGTGCCGCCTCGGCCTGCGCCTGCGTACGGGCCTCCTCCGGCATGTAGAACGTCATGATGGCGTCCCGGTCCAGCAGCGGGAGCGGGTCGGCGCACACGTCCCGGTAGACGACGGTGCCGGTGGGAAGCTCCTCCTCCCAGCGGGCGCGGAAGGCCGCCGCCAGCCCGCGGGAGACAGACATGTCGCCCATGGGCGAAGAGTCGATGTGCAGCAGTCGGGCCATGTTTCCCTCCGGATCGGCGTGTGGAGCGGTCTGCGACCACGGTCGGCCCACCCCCTGCAGGACGGGTCGACACTCGGTCGAGCCGTCACCGCCGGACGCCGACGAACAGCCCGCGCCCGCACTGGATGCCGTCGATGTACTCGACGTCCAGGCCGGCCGCGGTGAACGCCTCCTCGTACTGCCGCCGCTCGAACAGCATCGCCCGGTGAACCTCTGCGAAGTGCCGGATGCCGGTGTCGGCGCCGACGACGGTGTAGTGGACCTCCATGCGCGAGGCGTCCCCGTCGCGGACGGTGTGGGCCACGCGGGCGATGAGCATGCCGTCCGCCTCGACCACGTCGCCCGAGCAGTAGCGATCGATGAACTTCTCCGGCAGCCACCAGGGTTCGACCGCCACCACCCCGCCGGGCACGACATGGCGGGCGAAGCAGCGCAGCGCGGCGTGCAGCTCCGCCTCGCTGGTGACATAGGCGATCGAGGCGAACAGGCAGGTGACGGCGTCGAAGGTGCGGCCAAGGTCGAAGTCGCGCATGTCGCCGTGGTGCAGCTTCACCCCCGGCAGCGCGGCCCGGGCGATGTCGAGCATGGGCTCCGACAGCTCCAGGCCCTCGGCGTCGTCGAACATGTCCAGGAACGGCTCCAGGTGCCCGCCGGTGCCGCAGGCCACGTCCAGCACGGAACGCGCCTCCGGCATCCGGCGCCTGATCTGGGCGGCGACCTCGGTCGCCTCGCCCCGGTAGTCCTTGCCGCGCGCCCGGTGCTGGGCGTCGTAGATCTTGGCGGCCTCCGCCCCGTACATACCGGCCTCCCCGGTCTTGTGTGCGATCTCGTGCGGTTCAGGTGCCCAGCGCGTGAACGGCGGATTCACGGACGGTTCCGGCGCTCTCCCTGAGCGGCTTCCACCAGTCGGGATGATCCCGGTACCAGGCGACAGTGGCGGCCAGTCCCTCTTCGAACGGCACCTGGGGCGCGTAGCCCAGTTCGGCGCGGATCTTGGAGTCGTCCAGGGCGTAGCGCCGGTCGTGCCCCTTGCGGTCCGGAACCCGCCGGATCATCTCCGGGCCGGCGCCGCACAGCCGTACCAGTTCCTCGGCGATCTGCCGGTTGGTCCGCTCGGTCCCCCCGCCGATGTTGTAGACCTCCCCGGCCCGGCCCGAGGTGAGCACCAGCTGCACGGCGCGGCAGTGGTCGGACACGTGCAGCCACTCGCGTACGTGGGAGCCGTCACCATACAGCGGGGCCGGCTCGCCGCTCAGCAGGTTGGTGACGAACAGCGGGATGAGCTTCTCCACATGCTGGTAGGGCCCGTAGTTGTTGGAGCAGCGGGTGACCGACACGTCCAGCCCGTGGGTGCGCGCGTAGGACAGCGCGATCAGGTCGCTGGCGGCCTTGGAGGCGGCATAAGGGGAATTCGGGCTGAGCGGCCACTCCTCCGTCCAGGCCCCCTGCTCGATGGAGCCGTACACCTCATCGGTGGACACATGCACCACCCGTGCGACCCCGGTGGCGAGGCAGGCGTGCATGAGATTCTGGGTGCCCAGCACGTTGGTGCTGACGAAGTCGCCGGCGTTCACCAGCGAGCGGTCCACGTGCGACTCGGCGGCGAAGTGCACCACGGCGTCGTGCCCGTCCACCAGCTCCAGCAGCAGGGACTGCTGGCAGATATCGGCCTGGACGAACTCCAGCCGCGGGTGCGAGGCCGGCAGATTGGCCCGGTTCCCGGCATAGGTGAGCTTGTCGACGACGGTGATCTTGGCGTCGGTGAAGCCGGGATACTCGCCGTCGAGCATTGCGCGTACGTAGTACGAGCCGATGAAACCGGCGGCTCCGGTGACCAGGATGCGCATACCGGAACCATCACGGCGGTGCCTTGAGACCCTCTACATCACCGGTCGAGACGCCCGCCCTTCCCTGTCCATCTCGGCTCCATCGGCTTTCGAGAGCCGGCTCCGAACCTGTCGGGTGAATTCCCGATGGTCCAGGAGGGTCTTCATGGCCGAGCCGAAGCGAGTTCCCGACGTCCGCAAGGAGGTCACGGTGGAGGCGCCCATCGAGCGCGCCTTCGCCATCTTCGCCGAGCATCCGATCGAGTGGTGGCCTGAACATCACGTGTTCGTCGAGAACCGCCAATCCATCACCATCGAGCCCAAGGTGGGCGGCCGCTACTACGAGCGGGGCGCCGACGGGACCGAGATCGCCTGGGGCACCGTGGTGGAGTGGGACCCGCCCCGCCGGATCGTGCTGACCTGGCGTGTCGGGCCGAACTGGCAGCCGATCCACGACGATGAGAAGGCCAGCTTCATCGAGGTCGACTTCCGGCCCGACGGCCCGGACCGGACGGTCGTTTCGCTCACCCACAGCGGGCTGGACCGGCACGGGGAGATCGCGGAGTTCATCCACTCCGCGCTCGACGGTCCCAGCCCGGGCGAGACCCTGGCGCAGTACCGGGACGTGGTGGCGCGGCACATGAAGGCCCGCGCCGCCGAGCTGGCCGACGGCCCGGTCACCCTGATCAACCGGTTCACGGTGACCGGCTCGGCGGAGGAGTTCGAGCGTGCGTTCGCCACCACCGCGGCCTATTTCGCCGAGCAGCCGGGGTTCATCGACCACAACTTGCTGCGCCAGACCGACGAGCCCCGCTCGTACGTGAACGTCGCCCGCTGGACCGACGGGGCCTCGCTGCGGGCGGCGGTGACGCGGCCGGAGTTCAAGCGGCACGCGCTGGCGCTGCGAGCGGTCAGCACCTCGGACCCGAAGGTCTTCTCCGTCCGGCTCACCACGACCGCCGTGGACGCCGGCTGAACCTCCCGTCCAGGGCCGGCCCGCCGCGCGGGTCGGTCCGTCTCCCCATTCCGCACCGGCCGCCTGGAAGCGGGGAGCGGCTCTGCCCCAAAAGCCGCCCTGGAGCAGATCATGGGGCAGATCCGCTCCCGCGGTGGCCCGTGCATCGCCGGACGATCAGGCGGGGATGGCGGCGAAGGCCCCGGTCTCCGGTAGGTCCAGCGCCGGGTCCGCCGAGAGGATCGAGCGCTGCAGCCGCTGCAGCCGGGCCGAGGGCTCCACGCCGAGCTCATTGGCGAGCGCCATGCGCAGCTGCCGGAAGACCTCCAGGGCGCGCCACTGCTGCCCGGAGCGGTACAAGGCGATCATGAACTTCGCGCATAGGTTCTCGTGCATCGGGTTGCGTGCGACCAGCATGGCCAGCTCGCCCAGCAGCGCGTGGTGCCGGCCCAGCCGCAGCTCGGCGTCGATGCGCGTCTCCAGCACCCCGATCCTGCTCTGCTCCAGGCGTGTCGCCTCGACGCTCAGCGGCATGCCCCGCTGCACATCGACCAGCGCTTCCCCCGACCACATATCGAGCGCCTTGCGCAGCAGCTCGGCCGCCGCCACGTAGTCTCCGCGCTCCCAGGCACGGTTGCCCTGCTCGGCCAGTTTCTCGTACTCTTGGGCATCCACCGTCACGGCATCGGCCGGGAACAAGTAGCCGTTATAGCGGGTGACCAGGATGTCTTTGGCCGATCCGGAGTCGGAGGAACGGCCGATGAGCCGGCGCAGCTGCAAAATGTAGGTCTGCATGGTCGTCAGCGCACTGCGCGGCGGATCCTCCCCCCAGATCTCCTCCACCAGGGTGGGCACCGGGACCACCTCGCCGGCGCGCAGCGCCAGCAACGCCAGGATCTGCCGCGGCTTGGCCGCCGTCGGCGCCACCGATTGACCGTTCCTGGTCGCTTCAAGGGGCCCCAGCACCTTGATGCGCATCATCGAAGCTCTCCCCTCGCCGAAGCATCCGTCACAGGAATGTCTCTTCAACAAGTGCAAAGCAAAACCCGTGAGGGGGACAGTGCCGCCGCCATCAATACGGCGTGAAAAACTCACAGCACATAAGTGAGAAATTCATAAGTCCGACGTCGGGGCAGGTCACCGGGCGTCCTGTGGTGCGTCCCAGCGGCGGCGGACCGCTCCCGGGCAGGCTCTGAGGGGCGTGCCGGCGGTCGGGGGCATCCCGTTCCCCCATGGCTCACGACAGGTCTGCTTCATAGCCTGGAAGCGGACCGCGGCGCTCACCGCGGTCGTGCGGCGGCGGTGAGGTGGGCACGGACATGAGCGTGGACGGTGAAGCCCTCCGGTTCGGAGTGGAAGAGGAGTTCCTGGTCATCGACCGCCGGACCCGGGCCACCGTGGCGGGGGCACCCGCGGTGATCGAGCGTGCCGCGGCCCGGCTCGGCGACCGGGTCTGCGGGGAGATCACGCTGGTGCAAGTGGAGAGCCGCACCAGGCCCTGCACCACGGCCGCCGAGCTGGCCGGTCAGATCGCCGCCAACCGCGCCCACCTGGCCGCCGCGGCCGACGGGGGCGGGCTGGGCGTCATCGCCAGCGGCACTCCGGTGCTGGGCGGCGCGGTCCCCTCCCCGATCACCGAGGGACCCCGTCAGAACCGGGGCAACGCCACCTTCCGCGGGCTGCACCACGAGGCGGCCTTCTGCGCGCTGCACGTCCATGTGGAGATGGCCGACCGGGAGCGGGCCGTGCGGATGAGCAACCATCTGCGCCCCCACCTGCCGGTGCTGATCGCGCTGGGCGCCAACTCCCCTTACTGGTGCGAGCGCGACACCGGGTACGCCAGCTGGCGGACCCTGCTGTGGAGCCGCTGGCCGGTGGCCGGCCCGCCGCCCTACCTGGAGTCCGCCGAGCACTACGACACGCTGGTGGCCACCATGCAGGAGGCCGGGGCGCTGGTCGATGTCGGCAACGTCTTCTGGGACATCCGGCCCTCGGCGCACCTGCCGACCCTGGAGGTGCGGGTGAGCGACGTGCCGATCACCGCCGAGGAGTCCGCCGCGCTGGCCGCGCTGGTGCGCGCCCTGATCACCAGCCTGCTGCCGGCGGTCGACCGCGGCGAAGACGGCCCGCACCTGCGGCCGGAGCTGCTGCGCCTGGCCTACTGGCGGGCCGCCCGCGACGGGCTGAGCGGATCGGGGGTGGACGTGCACACCGGCAAACTGCTGCCGGCCGTCGAGCTGGCCGAGCGGCTGCTGGAGACGGCCCGGCCGGGCCTGGAGCGGCACGGGGACCTGGGGCGGGTCACCGGCTGGCTGCGCCGGCTGATCGAGCACGGGGACGGGGCCTCCCGGCAGCGCCGGGCCGCCCGCGGCGGCGGGCTGACCGGTGTGGTGGACCATCTCCTCCAGCAGACCGCGCCCATGCCCCGGGCCGTGTGACCGCCGCGGTCCGCCGGGCACGGTGACATCCGCGGCGTGCGGAGCAGCCGGAGAAGGTCAAGGACGCCTGCGATCGGCGCGCAGCGGAGTGAGGGCGCCGGCCGGTCTCCTCTGACGCCGCCCGAGCGTCGGGATGTGCCGGGACGGGCGCGGCCCCGGCCGGCAACACCGCCGAGGCCGCGGCGAGCCGAGGGTCGCCCTTCCCCGAGCGGGTGCGTCAGCGCCGCTGCTCCTCCAGCTCCGACACCCGGATGGCGTGCTCGACCAGGGCGACCAGGACCTCCTTGACCGACTCCCGCCGCCGGGCGTCACACAGCATCACCGGGACGCCCGGGTCGACGTCCAGTGCCTCGCGGATGGTCTCCACGCTGTAGCGGCGGGCGCCGTCGAAGCAGTTGACCGCGACGACGAAGGGCATCCCGCGCCGCTCGAAGTAGTCGATGGAGGCGAAGCTGGAGGTCAGCCGGCGGGTGTCGGCCAGGACGATGGCGCCCACCGCACCGTAGGCGATCTCGTCCCACATGAACCAGAACCGCTCCTGGCCCGGGGTGCCGAACAGGTAGAGGCGGACGCCGTCGGGGAAGGTCAGCCGGCCGAAGTCCATGGCCACCGTGGTGGTGCTCTTGCCCTCCACGCCCCTGATGTCGTCGACGCCGACGCTGACGTCGGTCAGCGTCTCCTCGGTGCGCAGCGGGCGGATCTCGCTGACCGAGCCGACCAGCGTGGTCTTGCCGACCCCGAACCCTCCCGCCACCAGGATCTTCAGGGCCACCCGCGGGACGTCGTCCAGGTCGTCGGAGAAGGCGGGCTGGTCAGAGGCGGCGGAGATCATCGAGCACCCTCATCAGTAGCCGGGTATCGGGTCGTTCGGGCATGGCGGTGCCGCCGGCATGGACGGCGCTCGGCTGCCGCTGCTCCTCGATCAGGCCGTGGTGGTAGAGGTCGCCGAGCAGCACCTGCACGACCCGCAGCGGCAGGTCCAGGTCCGAGGCCAGGTCGGCGGTGGTGGAGGGCCGGCGGCACAGCTCCAGCAGGCGGCGATGCTCGCGGGTCAGGCGCAGGTGGTCGCCGGGGCGGCGGCCGGTGGCGACCAGGATGGTGACCAGGTCGAACCGGATGCCGCGCGGCCTGGTCCGGCCTCGGGTGACGGCATAAGGGCGCACCAGCGGCCCGGCCTCCCGGCCGACCCAGCGCTCTTTGGGAGTTTCCATGGGCGTTTCAGCGTGGTCCGGGGGCGGGGTGGGCTCGGGTCACCGGCTCGGCGGCCTGCTGCTCGGCCTCGGCGCGGGGGGCGGCGGTCATGTGCCGGCGGACCCGCTTGATCAGCATCGCCGTCTCGTAGGCCACCATGCCGGCGTTGCCGGCCTCGCTCAGCACGGCCAGGCAGCTGCCGTTGCCGGCGGGCACGATGAAGAACAGCAGCCCGTCCATCTCCACGACGGTCTGCCGCACCCGCTTGGCGGCGAAGTGCTCGCGGGCGCCGTTGGCCAGGCTGTGGAAGCCCGACGACAGGGCGGCCAGGAACTCGGCGTCCCGGCGGGTGACGCCGCTGGATGCGCCCATGACGAGACCGTCGCGCGACAGCAGCACGGCCTGGCGCACCTCATCGACCCGCTGCACCAGGTCGTCGAGCAGCCAGCCGAGATCGCCGGCCTGTTGCGGCTGGTTCATGCCTTACCCCCGCTCATTCCATTGATCGAGATCCGGTGTTTCCTCATCGTCGTCGCGGCCGCGCATCCAGCCGGCCTGCAGCGACGACATCAGGTCACGGCTGTACTCCGGGCTGGGCTCGTCGAAGTCCTCCTCGTCCATCGCGGCGGACATCTGCGGGGAGGGGTCCCTGCGCAGCTGCGGCACCAGGTTTTCCTGCCGGCGGCGGCGCGGCAATGGACCTTCGCCCTCTGTGGGGGTCACATCGAGCGGGCCGGTGCCCTGCTCGACCGGGCCGGTGGCCGGGACGATGCCGATCGGCCCGGTGGCCTCGCCGATGGGGCCGGTATCGCCGCTGATGTGCCCGCCGTTGCCGCCCCTCCCGGCGGCGTGGCGGCCGCCGGAGGCCAGCGGGCCGGTGCCGGGCAGGTCGCGCACCGGGCGGCCCAGCCGGCCGGAGGGGGCGTGCCGCGGCTGGGGGTGGTGGGTCTGGCGGGCGCCCTCCGGCCCGGCCGGCACCGCCACCGGTTCCTGCCGGGCCTGCTGCCGTTCGGAGACCACCAGCGAGCCGGGGATCAGCACGACCGCGGTGGTGCCGCCGTAGGGCGACGGCTGCAGGGAGACCTTGATGCCGTGCCGGACGGCCAGGCGGGCGACCACGAACAGGCCCAGCTGCTCGGTGTCGGCCAGGTCGAACTCCGGCGGGTCGGCCAGGCGCTGGTTGAGCTCGGCCAGCTGCTCGGGGTGCATGCCGATGCCGCGGTCGATGATCTCCACGGCCAGTCCGTTGGCCACGGCGTCGGCCCGCACCACCACCTCGGTGGTGGGCGGGGAGAAGATGGTGGCGTTCTCGATCAGCTCGGCCAGCAGGTGGATCACGTCGGCGACCACGGCACCGGCGATCATGTCGGTCGAGGAGACGACGGCGTCCACCCGGGTGTAGTCCTCCACCTCGGCGATGGCGGCGCGGACGACGTCCTCGGCCGGCACCGGGTGGTCCCAGGCCCGCACGGTCGGCGAGCCGGCCAGGATCACCAGGCCCTCGGCGTGCCGCCGCATGCGGGTGGTCAGGTGGTCCAGCTTGAACAGGTCGTCCAGCTCCTCGGGGCTGGAGGCGCGGCGCTCCATGGTGTCCAGCAGCTTCAGCTGCCGCTGCAGCAGGGACTGGCTGCGCCAGGACAGGTTGATGAAGACCCGGTTGATGTTCTTGCGCAGCTCGGCCTCGCCGACGGCGGTCTGGATGGCGGTGCGCTGGACGACGGCGAAGGCGTCGGCGACCTCGGCGATCTCCCTGGTGCGGCCGGCCGCCAGGCGGGGCGCCTCGGCCGCCACGTCCACCTCTTCACCGCGGCGCAGCCGCGCCACCACGCGCGGCAGCCGTTCGTGGGCCAGGCTGTAGGCGGCCTGCTGCAGCCGGCGCAGCTCCCCGGAGACGCTGCGGGTGAACAGCACCGACAGCGTCACCGCGGCGATGACGGCCAGCAGGCCGACCCCGCCGGCCAGGTAGAAGCGCAGCTGGATCTGGTCGCCGATCTCGTGGGTGCGCTTGTTGAGCGCCTCACCGGTCTGGTGGATGGTGTTCCACCACATCGGCGCCAGCGCCGCGGTGCTGGCCTTCCAGTCGGCCAGCCGGACCCCGCCGCTGGTATTCACCCCGTGGGAGACCACGCCGGCCTCCAGCGACTGGTAGCGCTCGAACTCCGGGGAGCCGATCAGCCGCTGCACGGGCTTTTGCAGCTCGCCCTGGAAGACGACGGTCGACATGGCCATGAACTGGGCGCGGCTGCCGGCCCACCGGGCGAAGGCGGTGCGCTGGGCGCCGGTCAGCCGGCCGTCGGCGGGGACCGCCGCCAGCAGGGCGTCCTGGCGCAGCATCATGTCGCGGGCCATGGACGCCTGCATCACCGCGGCGGTGTTCCGCTGGATCTCCACCTCGTTGAGGTCGGAGATGGTGAGCAGCAGCTGGTAGGCCGCGTCGCTGATCCGGCTGTAGCCGTCCACGGCCGCCACCGGGTCGATGGCGTTCGCCCTGACCTGTGAGCGCAGCGTGCCGAGGGTGTCGAGCGCCTCGTTGAGCGCGGCCAGGCCCCGCCGGCCGTCCTCGTCGACCGCGTCCCGGGCCTCTTTGGAGAAGGCCAGGTTGCGGAAGCGGGCGACGATCGCGTCCAGTTTGGCCGACTCCTCCTGGAACTTGCGGGTGTTCTCGGTGCTCGGGTCCCCCATCAGGGCGGCCGCCGCGGCGCGCTCCCCTTCGAGCACCTGGGCGACGGCGGCGCTCGGGGTGCCGACGCGGTCGTAGAGGGTGTTGAAGTTCCGTTTGGCCAGCACGCCCGACAGGGTGAGGCTCGCGGCGAACCCCCACAGCGTGATCAGCGAGAGCAGCGGGATGACGAGCAGCAACGCGATCCGGCTCCGCATGGCCCGGGTGCGGGGACGTTGATGGGATCCCGGAGTCTGGTCACGCTTCGACAAGATCGTCACTCCATGATCGGTCCCGCCGCCGCCACGGCGGCGAAGAGCGCCTGCTCGCCCCGGAGGTCGTCGGAGGAAACAGCGACACACCCACCCCCAGGGGCACGGTCCGGCCAACTCCACGGAAGCTTAGGGGATAGCCCATTCATGGGCATCTGCGACACAGTAACAACAAATCCGTGGTCAGGGCATATACTCCCCCGCCGATGCCCTCTTCGGCCGGCCTGTGAAAGCACGGTTTCTACGACGCGGTAACACGGTGCCGAAGTGGCGCCGTTCACTCTCCCGGCCGCACCCGGCCCGTCCGATCCCGTCCGGGCGGTGTTCCAGGACGGCCGGCCGGTCTTCGAACGGTGACCTCACCGTTTCCCGGACATCGGCAAATGTCACCCTACGACCGGATGTGTCGCCGGTACTCTGTCGCCCTGACCGCCACAGCGCCGGGCGCGTGGCCCGGCATGTCGGGAAGGGGGCGTGGCCGTGCCGCCGAAGCAGGCCGCCGCCGAGCGGGCGCGCATCATGGAGGCCGCCTACCGTTGCCTGGCCGACAGCGATGGCGCGACCGCGTCGATCACGGACATCCTCAGCACCGCGGGACTGTCGACCCGTGCCTTCTACCGGCACTTCGACTCCAAGGACGGGCTGCTGCTGGCCATGTTCCGCCGGGACGCCGACCGCCTGCTGGCAGAGCTGCGGGAGGCGACGTCCGCGGCGGCCACTCCGGCCGAAGCACTGCGCGTGATGGCCCATGTGATGCTGCGCCTGACGGCCGACCCGCGCCGCCGGCGGCGGGTGCTGGTGCTGACCTCCGCAGAAGCCCGGCGGGCCCGCGGTTACGCCGCCGAGCACCAGCGCTTCGTGGCCGCCCAGGAGGCGGCCATCGCCGAGATCCTGCGGGCCGGCCGGGCGGACGGCTCCTTCCCCTGGGCCGATCCGGAAGGCGACGCCCGTTTCATCCAGGCGGCGCTGGGTCAGGCGTTCATGGAGCAGATGACACAGACCGCCCGCCTCGGCCCCGCCGAGGCCGCCGACCAGGTGGTCGGCTTCGCCCTGCGCGCCCTCGGCGCGCCCGCCGGGCGGCGGGACTGACCCTCGGCCTGCCGAGCCTTTTCACCACGCCGTCCCCGCAGATCGCAGGCGGAGGCCTCGCAGTCGGGGACAATGCCGCGGCCTGCGATGTCATACCGCGGGGCTCCCCTCCCAGGTCTCCTGAGACCGCGTGGCGATAAAGGCTCACTGCAGCGGCGCGAAGACCGGCGGGCGCTTTTCGCGGCGGGCCGCGAGCGCCTCGGCCAGGTCCGGGCCGTCGAAGGAGGCGTCCATCAGTTTCAGCGTCTCGGCCAGCGCCTCATCGTGCCCGCGTTCCAGGTCGGCCCACACCTGGGCCTTGATCGTCGCCAGCGAGTGCGGCGAGCAGCCGGAGGCCAGGTCGGCGGCGTAGTCCACGGCCTCAGCCAGCAGCCGCTCCGGCTCGACCACCCGGTGCACCAGCCCGATCCGCTCGGCCTCCTCGGCGTCCAGCGTCCGGCCCGACAGCAACAGCTCCATCGCCCGCGAGGCGCCGATCAGCCGGGGCAGCAGCCACGACAGCCCGTACTCGGCGACCAGTCCCAGCCGGGAGAAGCTGGTGGTCATCTTCACTCCCCGGGCCGCAAAGCGCACGTCGCTGCCGAGCATGTAGGCGAAACCGATGCCGGCCACCGGGCCGTTGACGGCCGCGATCACCGGGGTGCGCAGCCGCAGCGCCAGGTGGGGCAGGTCTTCTGCCGGCGGCAGGAACGTCCGGATGGCCTGCGGGCCCTGGTTGAGGATCGCCAGGTCGGCGCCGGCGCAAAAGCCCCGGCCGGCCCCGGTCACCACGATGGCCCGCACCTGCGGGTCGGCGTCGGCCTCCCGCAGCGCGTGCGCGTACTCCATCGCCATCTGCTTGGTCATGGCGTTGAGCACCTGCGGCCGGTTGAGCGTGACCACCGCCACCGAACGCTCCTGGCGCACCAGCACGGTCTCTTCGGTGTTCTCCATCGACCCCTCCCATCGGCATCGGGCGCCCGCCGGCGGCGCGGCGGGGCGAGGCCGACCGTATCGAAGCCGCTTCACGCGGCCCTACCGGCCCCGGTGCCTTGGGCGTCCGCCGTGCGGCCTGGAGGCGGGAGGCACGGCCGAAGACATCCGAATCTCGCCGCCCCCGCTCTTTTAGAGAGGTTCCGGCGAAGAGCCGGCCGGTGGAAATTCCTCCGGGGACCAAAGTCCCGCTCCTTCGGGCCCGTCGGACCTTCAATGAAACGGCTTCGGTGAGTGAACTGAAAACGCAGAAGATCTTCCGTAAGGAGGCTGCCATGAGCACTCAGGTACGTCGCCGCTCAAGCGGACTGCTGCCCGCTTTCGCCGACTTCCCCGACCTGTTCCCGGAATTCTTCGACAGGGTCGAGTCGCCGCTGGCGCTGCTGCGCGGTTTCACCGGCCAGCTCATCCGGGTGGAGGACTACGTCGAGGGCGATGACTACATCGTGCGGGCCGAGCTGCCCGGCGTCGACCCCGACAAGGACATCGAGATCACCGTCTCCGACGACGCCCTGCACATCCGCGCCGAGCGGCAGGAGGAGTACCGGGAGGGACGGCGCTCTGAGTTCCGCTACGGGTCGTTCTCGCGGACGCTGCCGCTGCCCAAGGGCGTCAACGCCGACAGCGTGAAGGCCTCCTACGACAAGGGCGTCCTCACCGTCACGGTGCCGCTGCCCAAGGAGCCCAAGGCCGAGGCCAAGCGCGTGGCCATCAAGAAGAAGTGACGCCCCGCCGGGCCGCCCGGCACCGCCGGAGTGCCGGGCGGGTATCGGCGTGTTTCCCCTTGCATGAAATCCCATCCCGCTGAAAAAGGTTCGAAGAATTCATAACCCGCCCGGCCGGCGAATCACTCTGCGGCATAAATCCCTTCCGGCCCATCGGATCAAGGACCTTCGCCCCTCGTCCGCTGAAAAGCGCCGCCGGCCCTGAGGGGATCCGGCCGGGCTGCGGGCCCCGGGTCAGGACGGGGTGATCACGGCGCGTCCGCTGAGCTCCCCGGCCTGCAGCCGCCGGTAGGCCTCCACCGCCCGCTCCAGCGGGTAGGTGACGATCGTCGGGCTGACCAGCCCGCGGGCGGCCAGGTCGAGGACCTCGATCAGTTCCGGGCGGCTGCCCCAGTAGGTGCTCTGCACCGAGACCTCATACGGCGGGGAGAAGAACGACACCGGCAGCGTGCCGCCGGCGATGCCGACGATGGTGATATCGCCGACCATCCGGGCCGCGGCCCCGGCCATGGCCAAGGTGGCGTCGGAGCCCACGAAATCCAAGATCACATCGGCGCCGCGGCCCCCGGTGGCCGAGCGGATCTCCGCCGCGGTGTCCTTCCCGGAGAGCAAGGCCTGATCGGCGCCGGAGGCCAGGGCGAGTTTGAGCGCCGCCTCGCGGGTGTCGACCGCGATGATGCGGGCGGCGGTCGTCGCCTTGAGGATCTGCACCCCCATGTGGCCGAGCCCGCCGACCCCGATGACCACGGCGGTGCTGCCCGGCGGGAGCTTGCCCCAGGAGCGGCGGATCGCGTGGTAGGGGGTGAGCCCGGCGTCGGTGATCGGCGCGGCCGACACCGGGTCCAGCCCGTCCGGCAGCGGAACCAGGAACCGGGGATGCGGGATGAGCATGAACTCGGACATGCCGCCGTCGGCTCCGAGCCCGCCACCGCCGCCGGGGGCCGGCGAGGCCGAGGTGTTCTCGCAGTAGGTCTCCACGCCGACCCGGCAGCGCTCACAGAAACCGCACCCCCAGGGGCCGTAGACGGCGACCGGCTGCCCGATCTCCAGCCCGGTGACCCCCTCGCCGAGCGCATGGACCCAGCCGGCGTTCTCGTGGCCGAGGGTGAACGGCGGGTCCCAGGGCATCTGACCGGGCTGGAAGTCGTGCATCAGGTGCAGGTCGGAATGGCAGGCGCCGGCGCCGCCGACCCGGATCACCACCTGGCCCGGGCCGGGCTCGGGCTCGGGAAGCTCCACCAGCTCCGGTTCGGAGTTCCACCGCATCAACCGCAATGCGCGCATCGCGGCCCCCCTTTCTCCCGTGGTCTGCGGATCGGCTGCGGAGGCCGCAGGATGCATGCCCGCATTCGGCGGGAAATACCTCAACGCACCCAAGCTCTTCCCCGTCCGCCCGATGAAGCGCGGAAAGGGCGCCTCGCCGGGCGGACGTCCCGTCGCGGCCGGAGCATCGGCGCCTCCGGCGGGGACCTTCGGCTCTGTTCGATCCCGGTGCGGCGGCATACGGTCGAAGCATCCGAGCAGGAGGACGTCCATGGACACCACCACGGACCACGCCGCCGACCGCGACCGGGCCGCCGCGGTCAGCGAGACCCACACCGGGATCGTCTTCTTCGCCGGCGAGCGGGCCTACAAGGTCAAAAAGCCGGTCGATCTGGGTTTCGTCGACCTGACCACCCGGCGGGAGCGCCGGCGGGTGTGCCACCGGGAGGTGGAGCTGAACCGGCGTTTCGCCGGCGACGTGTACCTGGGGGTCGCCGAGCTGTCCGGGCCGGGCGACGAACCGCCCGAGCCGATCGTGGTGATGCGCCGCATGCCGGCCGGGCGCCGGCTGGCGACGCTGGTGGCCGCGCGCCGGCCGGTGGAGGAGCCGCTGCGGGCGGTCGCCCGCACACTGGCGGCCTGGCACGCCCAGGCGCCGCGCGGCCCGCACATCAGCGAGCAGGGGTCGCGGGACGCGCTGCGGCAGCGCTGGCGGGACAGCTTCGAGCAGGTCCGGCCCTTCCACGGCCGCTCGATCGGCGCGGCCGAGGCCGCCGAGATCGAAGAGCGCGTCCTGCGCTTCCTGGCCGGGCGCGAGCCGCTGTTCCGGTCGCGGATCCAGGCCGGACGCATCGTCGACGGCCACGGGGACCTGATGGCCACCGACATCTTCTGCCTGGACGACGGGCCGCGCATCCTGGACTGCCTGGAGTTCGACGACCGGCTGCGCTGGCTGGACGGCCTCGACGACGCCTCCTTCCTGGCCATGGACCTGGAACGGCTGGGCGCCCCCGGCCTGGCCGAGCGTTTCCTGTACTGGTACGCCGAGTACGCCGCCGACCCGGCGCCGGCCTCGCTGCGGCACCACTATGTGGCCTACCGGGCCTTCGTCCGCGCCAAGGTCGCCTGCCTGCGCCACGCCCAGGGCGATGCGGCCGCCGCCGCGCAGATCGACCCGCTCACCGAGCTGACGCTGCGGCACCTGCGGGCCGGGGCGGTGGGGCTGATCCTGGTCGGCGGGCTGCCCGGCACCGGCAAGTCCACGCTGGCCCGTTCGCTGGGCGACCGGCTCGGCTGCGCCGTGCTCAACAGCGACGTGGTCCGCAAGGAGCTGGCCGGCATCCCGCCGGACCAGTCGGCCGCCGCCCCCTACGGCACGGGCATCTACAGCCCCGCCCACACCGAACGCACGTACGCGACCTTGCTGGGCCGGGCCGAGACGCTGCTGGAGCAGGGCGAGAGCGTGGTGCTCGACGCCTCCTGGACGGTGGCCGAGCACCGCACCCTGGCCCGCCTGCTGGCCCGCCGCACCCACGCCGACCTGTTCGCCCTGCGCTGTGAGGCCCCGCCGGCGCTGGCCGAGCAGCGCATGCGGGGCCAGGACGGGCGGCCCCTCCGACGCCGACCCCGAGATCGCGGCGGCCATGGCCGCCCGCAGCGCCCCCTGGCCCGAGGCCGACGTCATCGACACCTCCGGCCCCGCCGACAAGGCCGTCGAGCAGGCGCTGTCGATCGTGCGCCCGCACGGCGCCGAGCACGTGTGGCCCCGCCGCCCGCAACTGCCGCCGGGCTGAGGCGAGCGCGCTGCGGCCGCGGGCCCTCATCCGGCCGGATGGGAACGAAGGCTCATCCAGGGGCGCGCAGCGCCCGGTAAGGAAGATCTCGCCGGCCGGGTCCGCCCGCGGGTAGGGCTGGGAACATGACCGGGCGACCGCCGGCACCGCCGACCGAAAGGACCCTGCCATGCTCGTCCGAGAGGCCATGACCTCCCCCGTGGTGACGGTGTCGCCGGACGCGACCGTCCGCCAGGCGATCCGGGTGCTGTATGAGCACAACATCACCGCGGCGCCCGTGGTGGACGACAGCGGCGCCATGGTCGGCATCGTCAGCGAGATGGACCTGCTGCGCGGGGAGTTCGCCGCCGATCCGCGCGCCTTCGCCCGGCCGGTGGCCGGGCCGCACGAGCCGCCGCCGCGCCTGGTGCGGGACGTCATGATCACCGATGTGCGCACCGCGCAGCCCACCACCGACGTGGCCGAGCTGGCCGAGATGATGATGCGGACCGCCATCAAGAGCGTGCCCGTGCTGGACGGCGACACCCTGGTCGGCATGGTCAGCCGCCGGGACCTGATGGCGGTGCTGGCCCGCGGCGACGCCCGCATCCGCGACGACGTGCTGTCGGCGCTGGCCGAGCTGATGCCCGGCGGCCACGACTGGACCGCCGAGGTCACCGACGGGGTGGTGCGGCTGAGCGGCCCGGCCGGCGATGAGAACGCCCGGCACATCGCCGAGACCATCGCCCGGACCGTGCCCGGGGTCACCCGCGTCCTGCTGGAGGAGCCGGCCTGACCCCGGGCGCCGCGTCACCGATCACCACACATACGGCCAGCCCGCGGCGTCGAAGCCCAGGTAGTTGATGCCGAGCTTGTGACGGCCGCCGTCGGTGCGGTCGTAGTAGTGGTAGACCAGCAGGTCCTGGTTGCCGTCGCGCAGGACGCTCTGGCCGCCGGGACCGATCACCCGGTTGCCGTGGGAGGCCAGGACCTGGGTGCCGCCGCCGCTGAGCAGCGGCCGCCCGGAACGGTCGACGTAGGGGCCGGTGATGGAGCGGGAACGGCCGACCATGATGCGGTAGGTGCTGGAGGTGCCCCGGCAGCACAGGTCCCAGGAGGTGAACAGGTAGTAGTAGCCGTTGCGGTAGATGATGTGCGGGGCCTCGATGCCCAGGTCGTCCCTGCTGCGGCGGGCCAGGGAGTAGATGGTGCGGTCGCTGTGCCGGTTGCCGGTGGCCGGGTCGATGCGGATCAGCTTGATGCCCGTCCACCAGGAGCCGAACGCCAGCCACCAGCGGCCCTGGGCGTCCACCGTCAGCTGCGGGTCGATGGCGTTGTAGTCGTCGCGGGACGAGGAGGTGATCACCCGTCCCCGGTCGCGCCAGGTGCCCGGGCGGCCGCTGTCGCTGACCGCCAGCCCGATCGCCGAATTGTTGGAGCCGAAGGTGGAGGCCGAGTAGTACATCAGGTACCGGCCGCCCTGGTAGGACACGTCCGGCGCCCACAGTTCACGGGGGTCGCCGCTGTAGGCGGTCGCCCATGACGCCCCGGCGGGCAGCGCCGAGCCGGCGTGAGAGAAATCGATCCGGTTGGTGGACGAACGCGCCTCCAGCCCGTTGTGGGTCGAGTACACGTAGTAGGTGCCGTCCGCGGCGCGGATCATCGTGGGGTCGTGCACGAAGACGTCGCCCCGCACCAGTCCCGGCTCCGGATAGGCCGCACGGGCCGGGCCCGCCATCGCCAACGCGGTGGCGGCGGCCAGCCCCACCGCCAGGACGCCGCGGCGGATCCGCCTGGAACAAACGCCGATCATGGGCTCCTCCTCGGTTCTGCCGGCGCAGTCCAGCACGCCCGGGGCCGCCGTCCAAGGGGCTTTCACAACTGTGGTCGCCCGCGACAACCGCCCGGCCGGGCCGGTGTGAGTCCCCACCTTCCCGGCTCGCTTTGCGCGCCGGGACGCATCGTCGCCGGGGTGTGTACGGCTCGCGCCAACCGGGCATATGCCGCTGACGGAGGTACGGCGGAGGTATTTGCGCTGATGGCAGGGCATATGAGGGCGGCGGGTCATGGGTGGCGGTGCCGGGTCTTCCGGTGAGTTCGACCCCGAGGCGATCGAGGCGCTGCTGGTCCGGACGGTGCGGCGGGTGGGTGCCGGTTCCTGCATGCTGTACCTGCTGCTGCCGGAAGAGCAGGTGCTGCGGCTGGCCGTGCTCAGCGGGATCACCCCGGAGATCGTCCAGTCGTGGAAACGCGTCCCGCTGAGCTGGTCGCTGCCGATCACCCAGGCGATCCAGGAGCACCGCCCGGTCTGGCTGACCAGCCAGGGCGACCTGTCCCGCGACTACCCGCAGCTGGCGTTCGTGCTGCCCTACCTGTTCACGATGGTCGCCCTCCCGATCACCGCAGAAGGCACCGACCTGGGGGTGCTGGTGCTGCAGTGGCCGGCCTCCCACCCGCCCGGCCCTTCCCCGGCCGAGCAGGAGCGGCTCGACAAGACCTGCCACCGCCTGGCGGACCTGCTGCAGCAGGCCTTCGCGTCCGGCTGGCCGGAGCCGTCCGCCCTCGAACCGCGCGTGGTCGCCTCCCACCCGTCCCACCTGGCCTCCCCCGCCGAGGCCGCGGCCGCGGTCGAGCTCGTCGAGCGCCTTCCCGAGGGATTTTGCTCGCTGGACCTGGAGGGGCGGCTCACCTTCCTCAACAGCACCGCCGCCAACCTGCTGGGAAAGCCCAGGACGCAACTGCTGGGCAGGCCGCCGTGGAAGGAGCTGCCCTGGCTGCAGGACCCGGTCTATGAGGACCGCTACCAGGCGGCCCTGGTCAGCCGGCAGGTCACGTCCTTCAGCGCCCGTCCCCCCGGCGGCCGGTGGCTGTCCTTTGAGCTGTACCCCGACTCCCAGGGGGTCAGCGTGCGCATCACCCCCACCACCACACCGGAGGGGGCAGAGGAACCGCCCAGGCCCGCCGCGGCGGCCCCCCGGCGGCGGCTGCGCCCCGGCGCGCTCTACCAGCTGGTGCAGCTGGCCGCCATGTTCACCGAGGCGGTGGGGGTCCAGGACGTGGTCGACCTGGTCGCCGACCAGATCATGCCTGCCTTCGACGCCCAGGGGCTGGTGCTGTTCGAACTGGAGAACAACCGGCTGCGCGCCATCGGCTTTCGCGGGTACTCCCCGGAGGCGGTGGACCAGCTCAACGTGATCTCCCTGAAGACCCCGCTCACCCCGGTGGAGCGGATGGCGGCACGGGGCTCGCCGGTCTTCATCGAGTCCCCGGAAGAGGTGGAGGAGAACTACCCCGGCATCCCGCGGCTGACGGGCAAGGCGGCCTGGGCCGTCCTGCCGCTGGTCGTCTCAGGCCGGATGACCGGGTGCTGCCTGCTGTCCTACGACCGGCCGCACGAGTTCTCCCCCGAAGAGCGCACCATCTTGACCTCGCTGGCCGGGCTCATCGCCCAGGCGCTGGCCCGCGCCCGGCTGTATGACACCAAGCACGACCTCGCCCACAGCCTGCAGTCCACCCTGCTGCCCACCGTCCTGCCCACCGTGCCGGGGCTGGATGTGGCCGCCCGCTACCTGCCGGCCACCCGCGGCATGGACATCGGCGGCGACTTCTATGACCTGATCCACCTGGACGACGAAACCGCCGCCGCCGTGATCGGGGACGTGCAGGGCCACAACGTCACCGCCGCCGCCCTCATGGGCCAGGTCCGCACCGCCGTGCACGCCCACGCGGCGGCGGGGGCCGGCCCCGGGGACGTGCTCTCCCACACCAACCGGCTGCTGACCGACCTGAGCCCGGGGCTGTTCACCAGCTGCCTGTACGCCCACATCGATCTGAAGAACGAGCGGATGCACCTGGCCTCGGCCGGGCATCTGCCGCCGCTGCTGCGGCACCCCGACGGGAGCACCGAGGTGCTGTGGGTCGATCCCGGGCTGCTGCTCGGCATCGAGCAGGACGTCGAGTACCCCACCACCGAGGTGCCGCTGCCGGCCCGTTCGGTCCTGGTCCTGTACACCGACGGCCTGGTGGAATCGCCGGACGTCGACATGGACACGGCGATGGAGGGGCTGGCCGACGTGCTCTCGCAGGCCGGGCAGGCCCCGGCGGATTACCTGGCCACCGCCCTGGTGGAGTACCGCCGGCGGCTCAACGCGCTCGACGACGACATCGCCCTGCTGTTGCTGAACGCCCAGCCGTAGCCGTCGCGGCCGGCCGCTCACATGCGGTCCACCGACAGCACCCGGATGACGGCGGTGCCGGCCTCGTCGGAGGCGGCCAGGTCCACCTCGGCCGAGATGCCCCAGTCGTGGTCGCCGGCCGGGTCGTCGAAGATCTGCCGGACCCGCCACAGCGCTTCTGCGGGGGCCTCCTCGATCAGCAGCAGCTTGGGGCCGCGGGCATCGGGGCCGGTCAGCAGCTCCTCGTGCTCGGCGTAGTAGGCCTCCATGGCCTGCTCCCAGCCGTCGGCGCCGAAGTCCGGGTCCAGCTCCCCCAGCTCCTGGTAGCGCTCCAGGGCGGCCAGCTCGACCCGGCGGAACATGGCGTTGCGCACCAGCACCCGGAACGCCCGCGGGTTGGCGGTGACCTTGGCGGCCGGGGCGTCGGCCACCGTGTCTTCCTCTTCCTTGGGCTCGGTGGGGTTGGCCAGCTGCTCCCACTCGTCCAGCAGGCTGGAGTCGACCTGGCGGACCATCTCGCCCAGCCACTCGATCAGGTCGATCAGCTCCTCGGTCTTGATCGACTCCGGCACGGTCTGCTGCAGGGCCTTATAGGCGCTGGACAGGTAGCGCAGCAGCAGCCCTTCGGCGCGGGCCAGCTCGTAGTGGCCGATGTACTCCACGAACGTCATCGCCCGCTCGTACATGTCGCGGACGATGGACTTGGGCGAGAGCGGATGGTCGCTCACCCACGGGTGGCCGCGGCGGTAGATGTCGTAGGCGGCCTGCAGCTCCTCTTCCAGCGGCTTGGGGTAGGTGACGTCCTGGAGCCGCTCCATGCGCTCTTCGTACTCCAGCCCGTCGGCCTTCATCTGGGCGATGGCCTCGGCGCGGGCCTTGTTCTCCTGGGCGGCCAGGATCTGGCGGGGGTCGTCCAGCGTCGCCTCGATCACCGACAGCACATCCAGCGCGTAGGTCGGGGAGGCGCGGTCCAGCAGCTCGAAGGCGGCCAGCGCGAACGTCGACAGCGGCTGGTTGAGGGCGAAGTCCTCCTGCAGGTCCACCGTCAGCCGGACGTAGCGGCCCTCTTCGTCGGGCTCCTCCAGCTGCTCGACCACTCCCCCGTCCCGCAGCGACCGGTAGATGGCGATGGCGTGGCTGATGTGCTTGCGCTGCCGCTCCCGGGGCTCGTGGTTGTCGGTCAGCAGCTTCTTCATCGCCTGGAAGGGGTTGCCGGGCCGGGAGATCACCGACAGCAGCATGGCGTGGGTGACCTTGAAGCGGGACTGCAGCGGCTCCGGCGGGGCGCTTTGCAGCTTGCGGAAGGTGTCCTCGTTCCAGGACACGAAGCCCTCGGGGGGCTTTTTGCGCACCACCTTGCGGCGCTTTTTGGGGTCGTCGCCGGCCTTGGCCAGCGCCCGCTCGTTCTCGATGACGTGCTCGGGGGCCTGGGCGACCACGTACCCGATGGTGTCGAACCCGGCGCGGCCGGCCCGCCCGGCGATCTGGTGGAACTCGCGGGCCCGCAGCCGCCGCACCCGCTGGCCGTCGAACTTGCTCAGCGCGGTGAACACCACGGTGCGGATGGGGACGTTGACGCCGACGCCGAGGGTGTCGGTGCCGCAGATGACCTTCAGCAGCCCGGCCTGGGCCAGCCGCTCCACCAGCCGCCGGTACTTGGGCAGCATCCCGGCGTGGTGCACCCCGATGCCGTGCCGCACAAAACGCGACAGGTTGCGGCCGAAGCGGGTGGTGAACCGGAAGTTGCCGATCATCTCGGCGATCTCGGCCTTCTCCTCCTTGGTGCAGACGTTGACGCTCATCAGCGCCTGCGCCCGGTCCATCGCCGCCGCCTGGGTGAAGTGCACCACGTAGATGGGGGCCTTGTCGGCCTTGAGGAGGTCTTCGATGGTCTCGTGCAGCGGGGTGGTGCGGTACTCGTACTCCAGCGGGACGGGACGTTCGGCGGAGGTGACCACCGCGGTGGGACGGCCGGTGCGCCGGGTCAGGTCCTTTTCGAAGTGGCTGACATCGCCCAGCGTCGCCGACATCAGCAGGAACTGCGCCTGGGGCAGCTCCAGCAGCGGCACCTGCCAGGCCCAGCCGCGGTCCGGCTCGGCGTAGAAGTGGAACTCGTCCATGATGACCGTGCCGATGTCGGCGTCGGCGCCCTCGCGCAGCGCGATGGAGGCCAGCACCTCGGCGGTGCAGCAGATGATGGGGGCGTCGGCGTTGACGCTGGCGTCCCCGGTCATCATGCCGACGTTCTCGCTGCCGAACATCTCGCACAGGTCGAAGAACTTCTCCGACACCAGCGCCTTGATCGGAGCGGTGTAGAAGCTGACCTGGTCGCGGCCGAGCGCGGCGAAGTGCGCCCCGGCGGCCACCAGGCTCTTGCCCGACCCGGTCGGCGTGGCGAGGATCACGTTGGATCCGGACACCACCTCGATCAGCGCCTCCTCCTGGGCCGGGTACAGCGTGATGCCACGCTCGGACACCCAGGCTTGGAACCTGTCGAAGAGGGTGTCGGGGTCGGCTTTGTCGGGGGGCGGCAACCGATCGATGAGGTTCACGCATCCATCCTGCCCGGTATGACCGAGTGGGCGTGCACGTTCCCGGCCCGCGTCCCGGTTCAGACGGCGATCTCGGCGCGGTCGCCCGCCCACCGGGTGTGATAGGAGCCCTCGCGGTCGACGCGGCGGTAGGTGTGGGCGCCGAAGAAGTCCCGCTGGGCCTGGGTGAGGGCGGCCGGCAGGCGCTCGGCGCGCAGCGCGTCGTAGTAGGACAGCGCGGTGGCGAAGCCCGGGGCGGGAATGCCCAGGTGGGCGGCGGTGGCGACGACCTTGCGCCAGGCGTCCTGGGCGTCGCCGAGCGCCTGGGCGAAGTACTCGTCGGCCAGCAGGGTGGGGGTGGCCGGGTCGGCGGCGTAGGCGGCGCGGATGCGGTCCAGGAAGCGGGCGCGGATGATGCAGCCGCCCCGCCAGATCGTCGCCATCGCCCCCGGGTCGATGTTCCAGCCGTACTCGGCGCTGCCGGCCTGGATCTGGTGGAAGCCCTGGGCATAGGCGACGATCTTGGAGGCGTACAGCGCCTTTTCCACCTCGTCGGCGAAGGAGCCGGCGTCGGCCGGGCGGGACGGGCGCGGCCCGGGCAGGGCGCGAGCGGCCCGCCGCAGCGCCGCGTGCCCGGAGAGCGCCCGGGCGAACACCGCCTCGGCGATGCCGCTCACCGGCACGCCCAGCTCCAGGGCGGTCTGCACGGTCCAGCGGCCGGTGCCCTTCTGCTCGGCCCGGTCCAGTACCACATCGACGAAGGGACGGCCGGTGGCGGGGTCGGTGTGGGCCAGCACCTGGGCGGTGATCTCGATCAGGTACGACTCCAGCCGCCCGCGGTTCCAGGCGGCGAAGACCTCGGCGATCTCGGATGGGGCCAGGCCCGCGCCGTGCCGCAGCAGGTCGTAGGCCTCGCCGATGAGCTGCATGTCGGCGTACTCGATGCCGTTGTGGACCATCTTGACGAAGTGCCCGGCCCCGTCCGGGCCGACGTGGGTGCAGCAGGGCACGCCGTCGACCTTGGCGGCGATGTCCTCCAGCAGCGGCCCGAGCTCCCGGTAGGACTCGGCCGACCCGCCCGGCATGATGCTGGGGCCGTGCAGCGCGCCCTCCTCGCCGCCGGAGATGCCGGTGCCCACGAAGTGGATGCCGTGTTCGCGCAGCCATCGTTCGCGGCGCCGGGTGTCGGAAAAGTGGGCGTTGCCGCCGTCGACGATCATGTCGCCGGGCTCCAGCAGCGGGGCGAACTCGGCGATCACCGCGTCGGTGGGGGCGCCGGCCTTGACCATGACGATCAGCCGGCGGGGGCGGCGCAGGGCGGCCACCAGCTCCCTGGGGGTCTTGGCCGGGATGAAGGTCCCCTCGTGCCCGAACTCGGCCACCAGCTCCTCGGTGCGGGCCGCGGTGCGGTTGTGCACGGCGACCGGGTGGCCGTGCCGGGCCAGATTGCGGGCCAGGTTGCGGCCCATCACCGCCAGGCCGGTGACCCCGATGCTCGCCTCTTGCATCGCCTCGTCCCCTCTTCGTCGAGTCGGCTTACCCCTTGTACGTGATGCCCGCCCGCTTTGTTCGCTCTCTTCGCCTCCGGGTAGCAGTGAGGGGAGACGAAGAATGTGACCACGGCTTCCGGGAGAGCGATGCCGCCTTGTGAGCCTGCCCGTTCGCCGGTGACGGCGGCTTCAGGACACGGCGGCGGCACGGCGAATCTTTTTCGGCACTGTTCCGCCCGTTCACCGAGCGGTGGCCGGCTCCCGCCCCGCAAGGCCCGCACGGCGGGACGCAGTGGATGGTGGGACACAGTGGATGGTGGGACACAGTGGATAAGGCGCAATGGCCGGTGATCCCGGTGAGCCTCTGGAGGCCAGATGAGCACGCCTGAAATCCCCCAACCCATCTACGAGGTGGACCCCTGGTGCATCTATGAGAAGGAACTGCACCTGGACCGCCTCGCCCAGAGCGAATCGGTGTTCGCACTGTCCAACGGGCACATCGGATTGCGCGGCAACCTGGAGGAGGGGGAGCCCTACGGCCTGCCCGGCAGTTACCTCAACTCCTTCTTCGAGTTGCGCCCCCTGCCCTATGCCGAGGCCGGCTACGGCTACCCCGAGTCCGGGCAGACGGTCATCAACGTCACCAACGGCAAGGTGTTCCGGCTGCTGGTCGATGACGAGCCGTTCGACGTCCGCTACGGCAAGCTGCACCGGCACGAGCGCAAGCTGGACATGCGCGCCGGGACGCTGACCCGCGAGGTGGAGTGGAGCTCCCCGGCCGACGACAGGGTGCGCATCACCACCACGCGGCTGGTCTCGCTGACCCAGCGGGCCATCGCGGCGTTCTGCTATGAGGTGGAGCCGGTCGAGGGCCCGGTGCGGATCGTGGTGCAGTCGGAGCTGGTGGCCAACGAGTCGCTGCCGCACCTGGGCGACGACCCGCGGACGGCGGCGGTGCTGGAGCACCCGCTGGTCAGCGAGGAGCACGTGTCCAACGGGCGGCGGGTGGTGCTGGTGCACCGCACCCGGCGCAGCGGGCTGCGCCTGGCGGCCGGGATGACCCATGAGATCAGCGGCCCGGAGCGGCTGGCGGTGGAGGCCGAGAGCTTCCCCGACGTCGGCCGCGTCACCGTGGCCGCCCGGCTGGAGCCGGGGCAGCGGCTGCGGATCATCAAGTACCTGGCCTATGGGTGGTCCAGCCGGCGGTCCCGGCCGGCGTTGCACGACCAGGTGGTGGCGGCGCTGGCGGACGCCCGGCTGACCGGCTGGCAGGGCCTGCTGGACCAGCAGCGGCGGTTTTTGGACGAGTTCTGGAGCGGCGCCGACGTGGAGGTGGACGGGGACCCGGAGGTGCAGCAGGCGGTGCGCTTCGGGCTGTTCCACATCCTGCAGGCCGGGGTGCGGGCCGAGCGGCGGATGATCCCGTCCAAGGGGCTGACCGGTCCCGGCTATGACGGGCACAGTTTCTGGGACACCGAGACGTTCGTGCTGCCGGTGCTGACCTACACCTATCCGGCGGCGGCGGCCGACGCGCTGGCCTGGCGGCACATGACGCTGCCGCTGGCCGAGGAACGGGCCCGCCAGCTCGGCCTCAAAGGGGCGGCGTTCCCGTGGCGGACCATCCGCGGCCAGGAGTGCTCGGGGTACTGGCCGGCCGGCACCGCCGCCTTCCACATCAACGCCGACATCGCCGACGCGGTGATCCGCTACCTGGACGCCACCGAGGACACCGAGTTCGAACGGGAGATCGGCGTGGAGCTGCTGGTGGCCACCGCCCGGCTGTGGCGCAGCCTGGGCCACCACGATGTGCACGGCGGGTTCCGGATCGACGGGGTGACCGGGCCGGACGAGTACAGCGCCCTGGTGGACAACAACGTCTACACCAATTTGATGGCGCAGCGGAATCTGCGCGCGGCGGCCGACATCGCGATGCGCAACCCGGATGTGGCCGAGCGGCTGGGGGTGACCACCGAGGAGGCCGCCTCTTGGCGGGACGCCGCGAACGCGATGGTGATCCCCTACGACGAGCGGCTGGGCGTGCACCCGCAGAGCGAGAACTTCACCAACCACGCGCGCTGGGACTTCTCCGAGACCAAGCCCGACCAGTACCCGCTGCTGCTGAACTTCCCCTACTTCGACCTGTACCGCAAGCAGGTGGTCAAACAGGCCGACCTGGTGCTGGCCATGCACCTGTGCGGGGAGGCCTTCACCCCCGAGCAAAAGGAGCGCAACTTCGCCTACTACGAGGCGATCACCGTGCGGGACTCCTCGCTGTCGGCGCAGACCCAGGCGGTGATCGCCGCCGAGGTGGGGCAGCTGGACCTGGCGCACGACTACCTGGGCGAGACCGCCCTGATGGACCTGCATGACCTGGCCCGCAACACCCGGGACGGGCTGCACCTGGCCTCGCTGGCCGGGGCGTGGAGCGCGCTGGTGGCCGGGTTCGGGGGGATGCGGGCGCTGAACGGGCGGCTGCGCTTCGCCCCCCGCCTGCCGGGCGGGATCAGCCGGCTGGCGTTCCGGATGCGTTACCGGGGACGGCGGCTGTGCGTCACGGTGACCTCCGAGCAGGCCCGCTATGAGCTGCACGAGGGTGACCCGATCACACTGACCCACCACGGCCGGGAGTTCGAGCTGGGCGGGGAACCGGTCGAGCTGCCGATCCCGCCGATGCCGACGCCGCCGCGGCCGCGTCCGCCGCAGCCGCCGGGCCGCGAGCCGGCTCCGCGCCGCACCGACCCGTCGGGGCGGCCGCTGCGCTCCCCGCGCGTGGGCGACCTGCAGCTGTCGCAGACGCCGCCGGGTTAACGGGCGGGCGGCGCGCAGGGGTCGCAGCCGGCGTCGTCGATGCGGGGACGCGGCGGGGCCGGGGCCAGCAGCCGGCGCGGGCCCGGGCCCTGCTCGCCCAGCTCGTCGCGGGGGTTGGCCAGGGCGCAGCGGCTCAGCGACAGGCAGCCGCAGCCGATGCAGTCGGTGAGGTTGTCGCGCAGCCGCTGCAGCTGGGCGATGCGCTCGTCCAGTTTCTGCCGCCAGGACTCCGACAGCGCCGCCCAGTCCGCCACCGTGGGGGTGCGTTCCTGGGGCAGTTTGGCCAGCGCCTCGCGGATCTCCGCCAGCGGGATGCCCACTCGCTGCGACACCCGGATGAAGGCCACCCGGCGCAGCGTGTCGCGGGTGAAGCGGCGCTGGTTGCCGGCGGTGCGGCGGCTGCGGATCAGCCCTTTGGACTCGTAGAAGTGCAGGGCCGACACCGCGACGCCGCTGCGTTCGGCCAGCTGGCCCACGGTGAGCTCGGGCGCGTTGTGGGCGGGTCGCGTCATGATCACAGCATAACCCGACCTCAAGCGAACTTCAGGTTCTCTTCCGGGGCGGGCCGGCCTCGCCGGCCGGGCGCGTCCTCATGCGGCACGGGCGCCGGGTCCTCGGCGCTGAGGACGCGGCGCCCGTGTGGCGAGGCCGTCGCGGGACGGCCCGTCAGCCCAGGCGGTTCACCAGGGCGCGGTGCTCCTCCCACAGCTCCTTGGGCAGGTGGTCGCCGAAGGTCTTGAAGTGCTCGGCGATGAGGCCGGCCTCCTCCCGCCACACCTCGGGGTCGACCGACAGCAGGACCTCCAGGTCGGCCTCGGGGATGTCCAGGCCCTCGGTGTCCAGCGACTCCTTGGTCGGCACGTGGCCGATCGGGGTCTTGACCGCGTCCGCCTGGCCGTTGAGGCGCTCGACGATCCACTTGAGGACCCGGCTGTTCTCACCGAAGCCCGGCCACAGGAAGCGGCCGCTGTCGTCCTTGCGGAACCAGTTGACGTAGTAGATCCGCGGCAGCTTCTCCGGGTCGGCCTGCTTGCCGATCTTGATCCAGTGGCCGAAGTAGTCGCCCATGTTGTAGCCGCAGAACGGCAGCATGGCGAACGGGTCGCGGCGCAGCTCGCCGACCTTGCCCTCGGCCGCGGCGGTCTTCTCGGAGGCCACGTTGGCGCCCAGGAACACCCCGTGCTGCCAGTCGAAGGACTCGGTCACCAGCGGCACGGCGGTGGCGCGGCGGCCGCCGAACAGGATCGCCGAGATCGGCACGCCCTTGGGGTCCTCCCACTCGGGCGCGATGGTCGGGCACTGGCTGGCCGGGACGGTGAAGCGGGCGTTGGGGTGGGCGGCCGGGGTGCCGGACTGCGGCGTCCAGTCGTTGCCCCGCCAGTCGGTCAGGTGGGCGGGCGGCTCGTCGGTCAGGCCCTCCCACCACACGTCGCCGTCGTCGGTGAGGGCGACGTTGGTGAAGATGCTGTTGCCCCACAGGGTCTTGATGGCGTTGGCGTTGGTGGACTCGCCGGTGCCGGGGGCGACGCCGAAGAAGCCGGCCTCGGGGTTGATGGCGTACAGCCGGCCGTCCTCGCCGAAGCGCATCCAGGCGATGTCGTCGCCGATGGTCTCCACCTTCCAGCCGGGGATGGTCGGCTGCAGCATGGCCAGGTTGGTCTTGCCGCAGGCCGAGGGGAAGGCGGCGGCCACGTAGCGGGGCTCACCGGAGGGCGGGGTGAGCTTGAGGATCAGCATGTGCTCGGCCAGCCAGCCCTCGTCGCGGGCCATGGTCGAGGCGATCCGCAGCGCGTAGCACTTCTTGCCCAGCAGCGCGTTGCCGCCGTAGCCGGACCCGTAGGACCAGATCTCCCGGGTCTCGGGGAAGTGCGAGATGTACTTGGTGGAGTTGCACGGCCACGGCACGTCCTTTTGGCCCGGCTCCAGCGGGGCGCCGACGGAGTGGACGCACTTGACGAACGAGCCGCGCTCTTCGATCAGCCGCAGCGCGGGCGTGCCCATGCGGGTCATGATCCGCATCGACACCGCCACGTAGGCCGAGTCGGTGATCTCCACTCCCAGCTGGGAGATGTTGCCGCCCAGTGGGCCCATGCAGAAGGGCACCACGTACATGGTGCGCCCCTTCATGCACCCGTCGAACAGCTTGTTGAAGGTGGCCCGCATCTCCGCCGGGGCGATCCAGTTGTTGGTCGGGCCGGCGTCCTCTTCCTTCTCGGAACAGATGAACGTGCGGTCCTCGACGCGGGCGACGTCACTGGGATCGGAGGCCGCGTAGAAGCTGTTGGGTCGTTTGGCGGGATCGAGTCGCTTGAAGGTGCCCTGCTCGACGAGAAGGTCGGTGAGCCGCTGCCATTCCTCCTCCGAGCCGTCACACCACTCGACCCGATCGGGCTTGGTGAGCTCGGCGATCTGACGCACCCAGTCGACCAGCTCGGTGTGGCTGGTGGGGGCCTGGTCGAGGCCGGGGACCTGTAGGGACACGGGCAACTCCTTATGCTGTTCGCAGGATCTTTGCATCATGAACAAAACCGCACATGTTTTCCATTTGGTCTGGACCAATCCGGCCGTCTTTTACGGTCTCATGGCGGTTTTGTGACAGATATCACTTATTGGAACGTGCCCTTCGTGGCACGAAGTATTCCCCCATATGGGGAGATTTCAGGCACAGTAGACGTGGAGCGCACCGGCCGGCAGCGTCGCCCAGACCTCCTCGCCCTCGGTCAAAGCCGCCTCGGCCACGGCCTCCGGGGGGATGTCGGCGGCGACTTGCACGGGCCCCTCCAGCTCGACGCGGACGCGGTCGCCCTGCCACTCGACCGCCTCGACGCGGGCCGGCCACCGGTTGCCGGCGCCCTGCGGCGGAGCGCGGTGCACCCGCACGGCCGAGGGCGGGAAGGCCACGAACACCTCGCCCCGCGCCGGCTCGGCGAGGTGAAGCCGCAGCGGCTCGGCGCCGCGGGAGGCGTCCAAGACGACCGTGCGGCCGTCGGCCCGGCCCCGGTGCAGGTTCAGCCCCACCAGGCGGGCGATGTAGCCGGTGCGGGGACGCCGGGCGACCTCGGCGGGCGCGCCCTCCTGCACCGGATGCCCCTCTTCCACCACCACCAGCCGGTCGGCGAGCGCCATGGCCTCCAGCGGATCATGGGTGACCAGCACCGTCACCCCGGGGAAATCGGCCAGATGCCGGCGCAGCAGAGCGCGGATCTCGGGCCGGGTGCGCACGTCCAAAGCGGCCATCGGCTCATCCAGCAGCAGCAGCCGGGGCTCGACGGCCAGCGCCCGGGCGAGCGCGACCCGCTGGGCCTGCCCGCCCGACAGCGCCCGGGGTTTTGCGGCCAGGTGATCTCCCAGCCCCACCCGCTCCAGCCACGCGGCGGCGTGCTCGCGCGCCGCCCGGCGCGGCATCCCCCGGCAGCGGGGCCCGAACGCCACGTTCTCCAACGCCGACAGGTGAGGGAACAGCAGGTGATCCTGGAAGACCACGCCGACCGGCCGCCGCTCGGGCGGCAGGAGGTGGACCGGCTCGCCGTCCAGATGGATGTGCCCCTCCTCCAGCGGCAGCAGCCCGGCCAGGGCGCGCAGCGCGGTGGTCTTGCCCGCCCCGTTGGGGCCCAGCAGCGCCACGACCTCCCCCGCCCCGGCGCGCAACGGCAGGTCGAGCGTGAAGTTCCCGCGCCGCACGGTCAGGCGGGCCTCCAGGGCGCTCACGGCGGGCTCACCCACCGGTCCCGCAGCGCGGCGAGGATGACCACGCAGACCGCCAGCAGCACCAGGCTCAGCACGATGGCGGCCTCCGGCTCGGTCTCCAACGCCAGGTAGACCGCCAGCGGCATGGTCTGGGTACGGCCCGGGTAGCTGCCGGCGAAGGTGATGGTGGCGCCGAACTCCCCCAGCGCCCTGGCCCAGCACAAGATCGCGCCAGCCGCGACGCCGGGGGCGACCATCGGCAGCGTGATCCGGCGGAACACCGTCCACCGGGAGGCCCCCAGCGTGGCGGCGGCCTCCTCATAGCGGCGGTCGACGCCGCGCAGCGCCCCCTCCACGCTGATCACCAGGAACGGCATCGCCACGAACGCCTCGGCCAGCACCACGGCGGCGGTGGTGAACGGCAGCGTGACGCCGAAGGCCGCCTCCAGCCACCGCCCCACGATCCCGCGCCGCCCCAGCGCCAACAGCAGCGCCACGCCGCCCACCACGGGGGGCAGCACCAGCGGCACGGTGACCAGCGCCCGCACCAGGCCGCGTCCGGGCAGCGCGGTCCGGGCCAGCACCCAGGCCAGCGGCACCCCCAGCACCAGGCACAGGGCCGTGGCCAGCGTCGAGGTCACCAGCGACAGCCGCAGCGCCTCCAGCACCTGCGGCTCGGTCAGGCGGGCGCCCAGCGTGGACCAGGGGGCGCGGATCAGCAGCCCGGTCAGCGGCAGCACCAGGAAGGCCAGCCCGAGCAGCGCCGGAACCAGCAGCACCCACGGCACCCGGGCGTGTGCGTTCATGCGGACTCGAATCCCGCCTCTGTCAGCGTCTTCCGGCCCTGCGGGGAGAGCACCAGGTCGATGAATTCCCGGGCGAGCTTCGGCCGGGGCGCCTCGGCCAGCGCCGCGATCGGGTAGTCATTGATCGCCTCGGCCGCCTCGGGGAACTCGATGCCCTCGACCCGGCCGCCGGCCGAGCGCACGTCCGTCCGATAGACCAGCCCGGCGTCCGCCTCGCCCAGCCGCACCTTGGTGAGGACGGCCTTGACGTCCTGTTCCTGCGAGGCAGGGGTGACCTCGACATCGGCCGCCCGCAGCGCCCTTTGCGCCGCGTCGCCGCACGGCACCTGCGGCGCGCACACCACGACCTTCAGTTTCCGCCCGGCCAGGTCGCGCAGGGCGTGCACCCTACCGGGGTTGCCCGGCGGGACCGCGATGACCAGCCGGTTGCGGGCGAAGACGCGCGGCTCGCCGGCGGTGAGCCGCGCCTCGGTGACGGGCTTCATGGTCGCCGGGCCGGCGGCGGCGAAGACGTCGGCCGGGGCGCCCTGGAGGATCTGCTGGGCCAGCGTCGAGCTGCCGCCGAAGCTCAGCCGGACCTTCACCCCCGGGTGGGTGCTTTCGAAGGTTTCGGCCAGCGCGGTGAACGTCTCGGTCAGCGACGCCGCCGCCAGGACCGTCAGCGTCCGCCCCTCAGCGCTTTCGGAGGCGCCGCCGCAGCCGGCGGCGGTCAGCGCCATGACGGCCGTGACGAGGGCGGCGGCAACACTCCTGATCAAGGCGTTCCCCCGGTCATCCGCGCCCGGGCACTTCGACGACGACGGTGGTGGATTTGATGACGGCCTCGGCGACCACGCCGACCTTGAGGCCGAGCTCGTCGGCGGCCTCCCGGCTCAGCAGCGACACCACCCGGAACGGGCCCGCCTGGATCTCCACCTGGGCCATCACGGTGTCGCGGACGACGTCGGTGACGATGCCGCGCAGCCGGTTGCGGGCCGAGGAGAACCGGGCCCCCGGTTCGGGGTCGGCCCGCCGTTCCCGCACGAAGGCGGCCAGGTCGGCGCCGGCGATCAGGCGGTGGCCGTGCTCGTCGCGGGCCGCGGCGAGCCGGCCGGAGTCCACCCAGCGGCGCACCGTGTCGGCGCTGACCCCCAGCAGCGCGGCGGCCTCACTGATCCGGAACGTCGCCACGCAAGAAAGCTAACACCTCGCATATACCAGCATCAATGGGATCTTTCCCTCGAAGAAACAAGGGCATCCAACGAATGACCCTGGCAAATGCGATGTCATGAGCCGGCCGGGTCACCGCCGGACGGCGGCGAGCACCTCGGCGATCATGCCGAAAGTGGCCCAGTCCACCAGGCGGCCCCGGCCGATCTCGGCGAACGTGGCCGCCTCCACGAAGGTGCGCTCCCCTGCCTCGGCCCGGCCGTGCGGGCCGGTGCCGCGGATGCGGGCCAGCTCCTCCTCGGTGATCTCGGCGGAGAACAGGTGGACGCGGTGCGCCGACATCGCGGCGTCGGCCTGCCGGGAGCCGTGCGGGCGCAGCCGCGCCGCATCCACCGCCAGCCCGGTCTCCTCGGCGACCTCCCGCGCCGCCACATGCCGCGGATCGCCCGGCCCCGACCCGCCCGGCAGCGCGCGGGCGAACCCGTCCTCGGTGGCGGCCGGGCCGCGGAACTCCCGGACCAGCACCACCGCCGTCTCCTCCGGCGTGGCGCCCGGCCGGTACAGCACGACGGCGCTGACGTCGGGACGGAAGAAGACGATCTCCTCCTTGACCCGTCCCTCGGCGGCCACCTCGACCGCCGCGCGCAGCCCCCAGTACGGCCCGGCGCGCCACTGCAGCCGGGCGCCGCGCAGCGCGTTGCCGGCGCCGCGCTGGGCGGCGTACCAGCGCTGGAAGCTCTCTTGCCGCCACAGCAGCAGCGGTATCTCCCGCTCGCCGCCGCTGCGCCGGGCGCCCTCGCCGATGCGCTCCAAGGCCGCGGCGATCACATCGTCCAGCGTGGCGGCGACCGGCACGCCGTGCTTGACGGCGTAGTGGCGCAGGTACTTGTTGCGGGGAGCCTGCGGAGGGGCGCCGAAGACCACCTTGCCGGAGTCGTGCCACATGCCCCACTCCACGTTGGTGGTCAGCGCCGGCATGGTCCGCATGTCGCGCGGCACCCAGAAGACGATCTCGTCGGCCAGGTGCAGGCAGCGCTCCTCCCACTCCACCTGGCCGGTGTAGTCGTCGTAGACGCCGTGGCGGTGCTCGGGGACGAAGACGACCAGGCGTCCGGGCGCCTTCCAGCGGTCGCGCAACACCTCGACGGCCCGCGGGCGCCAGGAGGGCACCGCCTCGTCGCGGGGCGAGGGACCGGCCAGGAAGATCGCCGCGTCCCAGTGGCCGGGCGGTTCCTCACGCGCGCAGACGTCCAGGACCTCAGGCTCCATGGGGGCATTGTCCCCCGGGCCGGTTACAGCCCCTTATTGCGCATTTTGCGCACGCCCATAGGGGTTTCCGGGCCGTGGTCCCTGCCGTCCAGCTCCACCGGGTCGCTGTCGCCGAACAGCGCGCCCAGGCCCACCAGCAGCCCCAGCCCCCACAGCCACGGCTTGTCCCAGGCGAAACCACAGCCCACCAGGGCGATCGCTACGGCGCCCAGCAGCAGGGTTCTCACGCGGCTCTCCCCCTGACGGCAAAGTAGAACGCGTTCTCGCTTTGCGCCCACGATAGGAGAACCGCCCGGCGCCGGGAAGCCCTGCGCCGGGCGCCGTTCACTTCCGCCGGGACGAGCGCCGCTCCCGGATCCGCATGGTGATGTCGATGGGGGTGCCGGCGAAGCCGAACTCCTCGCGCAGCCGCCGTTCGATGAACCGCCGGTAGCTCTCCTCCAGGAACCCGGTGGTGAACAGCACGAACCGGGGCGGGCGGACATCGGCCTGGGTGGCGAAGAGGATCTTGGGTTGCTTGCCGCCGCGGACCGGGTGCGGGTGGGCGGCCACCAGGGCGGAGAAGAACTGGTTCAGCTTGGCGGTGGGCACCCGCGAGCCCCACCCGGCCAGCGCGGTGTCCAGCGCCGGCACCAGCTTGTCCACATGCCGGCCGGTCAGCGCGGAGATGTTCACCCGCGGCGCCCAGCGGGCGTTGTGCAACTGCCGGTCGATCTCCCGCTCCAGGTAGTGGCGGCGCTCCTCATCCAGCAGATCCCACTTGTTGTAGGCGATCACCAGCGCCCGGCCGGCCTCGATCACCATGGAGATGATCCGCAGGTCCTGTTCGGCCAGCGGCTGGGAGGCGTCGATGAGCACCACCGCCACCTCGGCGCGCTCCAGCGCCGACTGGGTGCGCAGCGTGGCGTAGAAGTCGGCGCCCTGGCTCTCCCGGTAGCGGCGCCGGATCCCGGCGGTGTCGATGAACCGCCAGGTCCGCCCGCCCAGCTCGATCAGCTCGTCCACCGGGTCGCGCGTGGTGCCGGCGACGTCGTCGACCACCACGCGGTTCTCCCCGGCCAGCTTGTTGAGCAGGCTGGACTTGCCCACGTTGGGACGGCCCAGCAGGGCCACCCGGCGCGGGCCGCCGCCGGCGGCGTCCTCGGTGGGCGGGGGCGGCTCGGGCAGCGCGGCCAGCACCGCGTCCAGCAGGTCGCCGCTGCCGCGGCCGTGCAGGGCGCTGACCGGGTGCGGCTCCCCGATGCCCAGCGACCACAGCGCCGCCGCGTCCAGCTCGGTGGCCGCGTCATCGACCTTGTTGGCCACCAGCAGCACCGGCTTGCCGGAGCGGCGCAGGATGTCCACCACGGCCTCGTCCACGTCGGTGGCGCCGACCGTGGCGTCCACCACGAACAGCACCACATCGGCCAGCTCCACCGCCAGCCGGGCCTGCTCGGCGACGGCCGCGGCCAGCCCGGTGGCGTCCGGCAGCCAGCCGCCGGTGTCCACGATCGTCAGCCGCCGCCCGCTCCAGTCGGCCTCATAGGAGACCCGGTCCCGGGTCACCCCCGGGACGTCCTCCACGACCGCTTCCCGGCGTCCCAGGACCCGGTTCACCAGGGTGGACTTGCCCACGTTGGGACGCCCGACCACGGCCACCACCGGCGGCACCCGATCCTGGCGCACGCCGTCGCCGGCGGCCTCCGCTACGGACTGGTAAACGTCGTGCTCACTCACTGCTACTCCGCTTCGTGGCCGTCCTGCCGTACCACGTGCTCCGCGGACGGCCTGCTCGGAGCCTGCGGCCCGCCCGGCCGGCGTGCCGGGCCTTCCCGCCGTCCCGCCCGGGACGGCGTCGCCATCGGTCACCCCGTGGCGGCGTGCTCCTTGGCCAGACGCACCACCGTCTCGATGACCTCCTCCAACGTCAGGTCGGTGGAGTCGATCTCGCAGGCGTCGTCGGCCTTGGTCAGCGGGGATGTCTTGCGGGTGGAGTCCAGCCGGTCCCGGCGGGCCTGCTCGGCCTGGGTCAGCTCCACGGTCACCGCGGGGTCGGCGGCCAGGTCCCTGGCCCGCCGCTGCGCCCGGGCCTCCTCGCTGGCGGTCAGGAAGACCTTGACGGGGGCGTCGGGCGCCACCACGGTGCCGATGTCCCGGCCCTCGACCACGATCCCCCCATCGCCGATGATCTCCCGCTGCAGCGCCACCAGCCGCTCGCGCACCGCCGGCACCGCGCTGACCGCGCTGACGGCGTTGGTGACCTCGCGGGTGCGGATCGGGCCCGACACGTCGGTGCCGTTCACCGAGATCGTCGGGGCGTCGGGGTCGGTGCCGCACTCCAGCACCGGCTCGCCGGCCCGCGCGGCGACGGCCTCGGCGTCCTCCACGGGCACCCCCTGGGAGAGCATCCACCACGTCATGGCCCGGTACATGGCGCCGGTGTCCAGGTAGCGCATCCCCAGCGCGCGGGCGACGCCCTTGGCGGCGCTGGACTTGCCCGATCCCGACGGTCCGTCGATGGCGATGACGAGCGACACGGTGCTTCCTTCCCAAGGTGCAAGAGGCGGCCGGGGCCGAGGTGAAGGATCGCGGGGCGCCGGTGAGAAGGCGCGGGCCCCGGCCCAGGCTACCGGCATGCCGGATCTTCCGCAGACACCGCAGGGCGCGGCCGGCGGGTGCGCTCAGCCGGGGACCGACCAGCCGCGGGCGCGCAGCTCGGCGGCCAGCCGCTGGGCCGCCTCCGGCTCCACCGACAGCTCCACCACGCCGACCGCCAGGCCCGGGGAGTGCTCGATGGACACGTCCTCGATGTTGACCCCGGCCACCCCGGCGGCCTGGAACAGCAGGGCCAGCTCGCCGGGCCGGTCGGGGATGAGGACCGGGACGACCGCGTAGCGGGACTGCCGCCCCCCGTGCTTGCCGGGGATGCGCGCCCGTCCGGCGTTGCCGCGCACCAGCAGGTCCGTCACCCGCTCCAGGGCGTGCTCGCCGCCTTCGCGCAGGTGCGCGGCGGCGGCCTTCAGGTCGGCGGCGACCTCCTCCAGCACGTCGGCGACGGGCCCGGCGTTGGCCGACAGAATCCCCAGCCACAGCCGCGGATCGCCGGCGGCGATCCGGGTGACGTCGCGCACTCCCTGCCCGGCCAGGCTGAGCGCGACGTCGTCGGCGCCGCGCAGCCGGGCGGCCATCGCGGCCGAGACCACGTGCGGGCCGTGGGAGACCAGCGCCACCGCCCGGTCGTGCTCGGCGGCCGGCACGGTCAGCGTCCGGGCGCCGCAGGCCGTGGCCAGCTGCCGGACCCGCTCCAAGGCTCGGGAATCGGTCTCCTCCACCGGGCACAGCGCCCAGGTGCGGCCCAGGAACAGGTCGGCGCGGGCGGCCGCGGGGCCGGAGCGCTCGCTGCCGGCCAGCGGATGCCCGGCCACATAGCTGGTCAGGTCGCAGCCCAGCTCGGCGGCCTCCTGCAGCGGCATCGCCTTGACGCTGGCCACGTCGGTGTAGACGTGGGCCAGGCCGCGTTTTTGCGCATCCAGCAGCACCGGCGCCACGGCCGCCGGCGGCACGGCCACCACGGCCAGGTCGGCCGGCTCGTCCGGCCCGTCCTCCGGCAGCGGCGTCCCGGCGCCGAGCTGAACGGCCAGCTCCAGGCTCGCGGCGTCCCGGTCGGCCAGCAGCACCTCGGTGCCGCGTTCGCGCATCGCCAGCGCCACGGAGGTGCCGATCAGCCCCGTTCCGATGATGATGATGCGCCGCATCGCCTGGTCGCTCTCCACGCCCTCAGCGTAGCGGCCCCGGCCGTGCCGAAAATCCGCCGACCTGCTTTTGACCTGCCGGAAAACGGCGGGTCAAGCGGCCTACTGGGCGATGTCGAGCCGCAGCGCGACAGCCCCGCGCAGGTAGACGTGCTGGATCTGGGAGCGGGGCCGGTCGGTCTCCACATGGGCCATCAGCCGGATCACCCGGGGCAGCGCGTGCGGCACGTCCAGCTCGGTGGCGCACAGAAGCGGCACCTCGTGGAAGCCGAGCTTGCGGGCGGCCAATGCGGGGAACTCCGCGGTGAGGTCGGGGGTGGCCGTGAAGATCACACTGATCACATCGTCGGTGGACAGCCCGTTGCGCCGCATCACCTCGGTGACCAGCTCCGTGGTCGCCTCCAGGATCTGCTCCCGGTCGTCGGCCTCCACCTGGGTCGCCCCGCGGATCGCGCGTACCGCCACTGTCGTCATTCCTCCCTGCCGAAGGTCGCGGCGGCGGGGGGTGCCGCCGCGGGCCGGCGACGCCGCGCCGGGACCTTACAACCCGACCGCCCGGTACAGCTCGCCGACCTCCTTGATGGTCAACGCGCGCAGGCTACCCGGCTTCAAGCGGCCGAGCTTGATCGGGCCGAACCTGATGCGGGCCAGTTTCTGCACCGGGTGCCCGGCCTCCTTGAGCATCCGCCGCACGATGTGCTTGCGCCCCTCGTGCAGGGTGATCTCCACCAGGGCCCGCTTGCCGACCTGCTCGACCAGGCGGAAACGGTCGGCCTTGGCCAGGCCGTCCTCCAGCTCGATGCCGGCGCGCAGCCGCCGCCCCAGGTCGCGCCGGATGGGCCCGACGATCTCGGCCAAGTAGACCTTCTCCACGCCGAAACTGGGGTGGGTGAGGCGGTGAGCCAGATCACCGTCGTTGGTGAGCAGGATCAGCCCTTCGGTGTCGGTGTCCAGCCGGCCCACGTGGAACAGCCGCTCGGGCACGTCCACATAGTCGGCCAGCGACTTGCGGCCGCGCTCGTCGGCCATGGTGCTGACCACCCCGCGCGGCTTGTTGAGGGCGTAGTAGCGCATCTCCGGGCGGGTCTCCACGCGCAGGCCGTCCACATGGATGACGGCCTTGGCCGGGTCGACCCTGGCGCCGAGCCAGGAGACCACCTCGCCGTCGACCTTGACCCGGCCTTCGACGATGAGCCGCTCGCACTGGCGCCGGCTGCCCAGCCCGGCCTCGGCCAGGACCTTCTGCAGCCGCACGCCCTCTTTGTGCTCTGCGGTGCCGGTGTCGGTGTTCATGCGCGTCCGTCCTCGATGATGTCCTCAGGAAGGTCTTCGGGCAGGTAGGGGGCCAGCTCCGGCAGCTCGTCCAGGCTGCGCAGCCCCAGCCGCTCCAGGAAGTAGCCGGTGGTGCGGTACAGGTGGGCCTGGGTCTCCGGGTCCCGTCCCGCCTCCTCGATCAGCCCGCGCAACGTGAGGGTGCGCATCACCCCGTCGCTGTTGACGCCCCGGATCGCCGAGACCTTGGCCCGGCTCACCGGCTGGCGGTAGGCGACCACGGCCAGCGTCTCCAGCGCGGCCGTGGTCAGGCGGGCCTGCTGGCCGTCGGTGACGTAACGTTCCACCACCGGCGCGCAGGTGTCGCGGGTGTAGAAACGCCACCCGCCGGCGACCTGGCGCAGATCGAACCCGCGCCCCTGGGCGGTGTACTCATCCGACAGCTCCCGCAGGGCGGCGGCGACCTCCGGCACGGGCCGCTCCAGCAGCTGCGCCAGCGCGACCTCGGTCACCGGCTCGTCGGCCACCAGCAGGATCGCCTCGAGGGCGGCCCGCAGCCCCACCTGCGGCTCGGCCTCCGGCTCCGGCCGGTCAGTCGTCACGGTCATCTTCCGTCCCCGTTCTCACCCCGGCCGTCCTGGCGGTCCGGGGTCCCCTCGTAGTCGTCGCCGACCGCTATCTCGCCCTCGTCGCTGCCGGTCCACTCCACGTGCAGCTCCCCGAACGGCTCGGCCTGCTCGAAGACGACCGCCTGCTCCCGGTACAGCTCCAGCAGCGCCAGGAAGCGGGCGACGACCTCGAACGTCCCCCGGCAGTCGGCGGTCAGCACCGCGAAGGTGGCCCGCCGCATCCGGCGCAGTTTGGCCACCACGATGGCGGCCTGCTCGGCGACGCTGGCCTTCGGCTGGTAGATGTGCTCGACCGGGACGCCGGGCGGGGGTTCCTTGGGCGCCAGCGCCTTGGCGGCCAGCCGGGCGAACTCCACCGGTCCCAGCCCCAGCAGCACCTCCGGCAGGAGGTTGGCGAAACGGGGCTCCAGCGGCACGTTGCGGGGATAGCGGCGGCTCTGCTCGGCCATTCGCTCGGCGAGGACCTTGGCGACCTCCTTGTAGGCGCGGTACTGCAGCAGCCGCGCGAACAGCAGGTCGCGGGCCTCCAGCAGGGCCAGGTCCTCCTCGTCGTCCACCTCCCCCGACGGCAGCAGCCGGGCCGCCTTCAAATCCAGCAGCGTCGCCGCCACCAGCAGAAAGTGGCTGGCCTGGTCCAGGTCCCAGTCGGGGCCGCGGGAGCGGATGTAGGCGATGAACTCGTCGGTGACCTTGTGCAGCGCCACCTCGGTGATGTCGAGCTTGTGCTTGGAGATGAGCGCCAGCAGCAGATCGAAGGGCCCCTCGAAGTTGTCCAGGTGGACCTGGAAGCCGGCGGCGCGCTGCTCGTCCTGCGGCCCGTCCGCCTGCTCGGCGGCCCGCGGCGGGCCGGTTTCGGGGGCGGCGGCGTGCTTCACACCCTGCACCGTAATGGAAGACCGGCACTGACCCGGCATCGGCGGCCCACCGGCCTGCGCGCCGGCGGGCCGGCGGGGATCAACCGGTCTCGGCCCACCTCGCCAGGACCTCCTTGGCCAGTTCCCGGTAGGCGTTGGCGCCCATGGACGTGGGATCGAAGTAGGTGATCGGCTCCCCGGCCACCGTGGCGTCGGGGAAGCGCACCGTCCGGTTGATCACGGTGTGGAACACCCGGTCGCCGAAGGCCTGCACGATCCGCTCCAGCACCTCGCGGGTGTGCAGGGTGCGCGAGTCGTACATGGTGCCGAGCACACCGTCGATCTTCAGCTCCGGGTTGATCCGGGCCTGCACCTTCTCGATCGTCTCCATCAGCAGCGCCACGCCCCGCATGGCGAAGTACTCGCACTCCAGCGGGATCAGCACGCCATGGCTGGCGGCCAGCGCGTTGACCGTCAGCAGCCCCAGCGACGGCTGGCAGTCGATGAGGATGTAGTCGTACTCGGGGACGGCCGGCTTGAGCGCCCCGGACAGGATGTACTCGCGGCCGACCTCGTGGACGAGCTGGACCTCGGCCCCCGACAGGTCGATGTTGCTGGGCAGCAGGTCCATGTTCTCAAAGCCGGTGTCGAGGACGACCTCCTCCCAGCTGACGTTGTCCTCCAGCAGCAGGTTGTGGACCGTCAGCTCCAGCTGGCGGGGGTCGCCCTTGCCGAGGCCGACCGACAGCGCGCCCTGGGGGTCGAAGTCGACCAGCAGCACCCGGCGGCCCACCTCGGCCAGCGCGGCGCCCAGATTGATGGTGGTGGTGGTCTTGCCGACCCCGCCCTTTTGGTTGCAGATCGACACGATGCGCGCCGGCCCGTGCTCGGTCAGCGGCTCGGGCTCGGGGAACACGGGCAGGGGCCGCCCTGTCGGCCCGAGGGCCTGACGAGGATCGGTCAGGGCGACCGGGAGCTCGGTCCCGGCTGCCTCCGGCGTACTGGTCACGGCTTTAACCTTCCCGGCGGCCTGGTTACCGTCCAAAACGGGGACTTTAGGGGTACGGCGCGCGGCGGCTCAAGCCGACGCGCGCCGGGGGAATCGATTGAAGCGCAGATTGCGCGCGCTTTCACACCTCGGCGCGCGCCCGGGGATGTGCCATGGCGTGCACCTCGGTGAGCAGCCCTTGAGTGACCAGAGCGTACATTCGCCCGCCCCGGCCCTGCTCGGCGGAGACATTGCCGAGCAGCTGGTGGACCACCCCGGCGTCGGCACCGCCGTCCAGCAGGTGGGTGGCGAAGGAGTGCCGCAGGGTGTGCGGGGACACCCCCACCAGTCTGGCCCGCTGCGCGGCGGCGCGCAGCACCATCCAGGCGCCCTGCCGCGACAGCCGCCCGCCGCGGGCGTTCAGGAACAACGCAGCCCCTGCGGTCCCGTCCTTGGCCAGGTGCGGACGGGCCTGCCGCAGGTACGCCTCCACGGCCCGCCTGGCGTGCTCGCCGACCGGCACCCGGCGGACGCGGCCGCCTTTTCCGGTCAGGCGGATCAGACCGGCCTTCAGGTCCAGGTCGTCCACATCCAGCGCGACCGCTTCGGAGATGCGCGCCCCCGACCCGTACAGCAGCTCCAGCAGGGCCCGGTCGCGCAGCCCGCGCGGGGTGCCCTCGGAGGCGGCGGCCGCCAGCAGCCGTTCCACCTCGGCGACGGAGATCGCCTTGGGCCGGCGCTTGGGAGAGGCCGGCGGCCGGACGCCGGCGGCCGGGTCGGCGGCGGCCAGTCCCTCCCGCACGGCGAAGCGGTGCAGGCCGCGCACGGCCGCCACCGCCCGCGCGGCCGAGCGGTCCGACAGCGGCCGGTGGGCGGCGTCGCCCTCGCGCAGGCCCGCCAGGTAGCCCAGCACGTCGGCCTCGGTCACCTCGCCGATGGCGCACCGGCCCCGCTCGCGCAGCGCCTGCGCATACCGGCGCAGGTCGCGCCGGTAGGAGCTGAGGGTGTTGGCGGCCAGGCCGCGGTCTGCGGCCAGGTGCGCCAGGTAGCGGCTCACGGCCGTCTCCAACGCGGACTCAGCCGCCACGCACAGCACTCCCGTCCACCCGCCGATAGTCCGACCCGCCCCATGATGCCGGTTCCGGGACGGTTGTGCGCGCAGGCCGTGCCGATCGGCGCGTTTCACCGCGCCGTCCCGCAGGTCGAGCCGATGCCGTGCCCCGGAGCGATGCGGTGCCGGACGCGTTTTGCGCCCCGCCTGCGGCCCCGGGCCGGCTGGTGGAAAAGACTCACTCCTCGGGGGCGTCGGCGGGACGCAGGCAGCGGTAGCCGGCGGCGCGGGCGGCGCGGGCGGCCAAGATCCCGATCACCGCGAGCTGGTTGTGGATGTGCCCCTCCAGCACCTTGGCCACCGCCTCCTCCAGCGGCACCCACGCCACCGGCATGTCGGCCTCCTCGTGCACCCGCTGGAAGCCGATCTGCTCGGCGGGCACCTCGCTGACGTCGCGGGCCAGGAAGATCCGGGACCGCTCGGTGGAGATGCCGGGCGAGACGAGCACGTCGGCCAGGGTGTGCCAGCGTTCGGCGCGGTGCCCGGCCTCCTCCAGCAGCTCCCGGGCGGCCAGGTCGCGCAGCGGCTCGCCGGGCACGTCCCGCAGCCCGGCGGGCAGCTCCCACAGCAGGCGCCCGGCGGGGTGGCGGTACTGGCGGATCAGCAGTACCCGCTCGGCCTCATCGAGGGCGACCACGGCCACCGAGCCGGGGTGGACCACCACTTCCCTGGTGACGACCTCCACGCCCGAGGCGCCCGGCATCTTCACCTGGTCGCTGCGCACATGCACCAGCCGTCCGGCATAGGAGGTGGCGCTGGCGACCACCTCCCAGCGTTCGGGCCGGTCGCGGACCTCCTCGGCACCGCTCATGAGGTGGTGACGGCGCCGGAACGGCGGGCCGCGCCGTACTTGATGGCCGCCGCGATCAGCCCGGAGAACAGCGGGTGCGGCCGGGTGGGACGGGAGCGGAACTCCGGGTGCGCCTGGGTGCCCACGAAGAACGGGTGCACTTCGCGGGGCAGCTCGACGTACTCCACCAGGCGGCCGTCGGGGGACAGGCCGCTGAAGCGCAGCCCGGCCTTCTCCAGCTGCTCGCGGTAGCGGTTGTTGACCTCGTAGCGGTGGCGGTGCCGCTCGGAGGCGCGGGACGCCCCGTACAGCTCCCGGACCAGGGAGCCCTCGGCCAGGTCGGCCGGGTACAGGCCCAGCCGCATGGTGCCGCCCATGTCCCGGTCGCCGGAGACCACATCGACCTGGTCGGCCATGGTGGCGATCACCGGGTGCGGGGTGTCGTCGCTGAACTCGCTGCTGCCGGCGTCGGTGAGGCCGGCCAGCGAGCGGGCCGCCTCGATCACCATGCACTGCAGGCCCAGGCAGATGCCCAGCAGCGGGATGCCGTTCTCGCGGGCGTGGCGGACCGCGCCGATCTTGCCTTCGATGCCGCGCACCCCGAACCCGCCGGGGATCAGCACCCCGTCCACGCCCTCCAGCATCCGCTGCGCGCCCTCAGGGGTGGCGCACTCGTCGCTTTTGACCCAGCGGATGTTGACCCGGGCGTCGTTGTCGAACCCGCCGTGCCGCAGCGCCTCGGTGACCGAAAGGTAGGCGTCGGGCAGGTCGATGTACTTGCCGACCAGGGCGATGGTGACCTCGTGGACCGGCAGGTGGACCCGGCGCAGCAGCTCGTCCCAGGCGCTCCAGTCCACGTCGCGGAACGGCAGGCCCAGCCGGCGCACCACGTAGGCGTCCAGGCCCTCGGCGTGCAGCACCTTGGGGATGTCGTAGATGCTGGCGGCGTCCACCGCCGAGACCACCGCCTCGCGGTCCACGTCGCACATCATGCTGATCTTCTGCTTGAGGCCGTCGCTGATCGGCCGGTCCGAGCGGCACACGATCGCGTCCGGCTGGATGCCGATGCTGCGCAGCGCGGCCACCGAGTGCTGGGTGGGCTTGGTCTTCAGCTCCCCGGACGGGCCGATGTAGGGCAGCAGCGACACGTGCAGAAAGAAGCAGTTGTCGCGGCCGATCTCGTGGCGGATCTGCCGGACGGCCTCCAGGAACGGCAGTGACTCGATGTCGCCGACGGTGCCGCCGACCTCGGTGATGACCACGTCCACGCCGGGCTCGGCCATGCCGCGGATGCGGTCTTTGATCTCGTTGGTGATGTGCGGGATGACCTGGACGGTGTCGCCGAGGTACTCCCCGCGCCGCTCCTTGGCGATGACGTTGGAGTACACCTGGCCGGTGGTCACGTTGGCCGACCCGTGCAGGTCGGTGTCCAGGAACCGCTCGTAGTGCCCGATGTCCAGGTCGGTCTCGGCGCCGTCGTCGGTGACGAAGACCTCCCCGTGCTGGAAGGGGTTCATCGTCCCCGGGTCGACGTTGAGATAGGGGTCCAGCTTCTGCATGGTGACCTTCAGGCCACGCAGGGTCAAAAGCCGCCCGAGGCTGGATGCCGTCAGTCCCTTGCCGAGGCTGGAGGCGACACCGCCGGTGACGAAGAGATGTTTGGTAGGACGCTGGCTACCCGTGGCTGCCGATGGCAAGTAGGACGCTCCCGTGGTCGTCGCGAGGCGGGGCTTGGCCGCTTTATCCACGGGCCACCAGGATAACAGCCGGAGAACACCGAGCAGGGCGGGACGCACACGGCAAAGGCGTCCAGGCCGCGCAAACGACGGCATCGCCCCTGGTCGGACGCCGATTCGACGGTGCAAGGGGCGTGGATCACCGTGCTCGGCACCCACGGATCGGAAGGCGGGGCGCCGGCCGCCCGGCGCGGGCGGATCAGACCCGCGGAGCCGCGCTGGGCATGATGGTGCGCAGCTGCCGGGTCAGCTCGTCGACCAGGGTGCGGGCCTGGTCGGCGGCGGTGCGGGCGGCGTCCCGCTCCTGGGACATCTCCGCCAGGGCGGTGCGCTGCTCGGTGACGGCCTGGGCGAGCTGGTCGACCCACTGGTCGCGCTCGGCGAGCTTTTCGGCGATGGCGTCGCGTTCGGCGGCCAGCTGCCGCATCGCGGCCACCGCGTTGTCGCGTTCGCGCCCGGCCTGCTCGGCGCGACCGCGGGCCAGCGTGGCCTCCGAGTCGGCGCGGGCCTGGGCCTGCAGCGCCGCGTCGCGCTGCTGCTCGGCCGCGCGGACGGCCTCCAGCGCCTGCTGGCGTTCTTTCTCCAGCTCGGCGGCGCGCCGCCGCTCGGACTCGGCCTCCTTGGCCGCCGCCGCGGCGGCGTGCTGGAAGTTGGCGGCGGCCATCTCCGCCTCGCTGAGCTTGGCGCGCAGGCCGGCCAGCTCCGAGTGGGCGCTCTCCAGCGCCCGCGACAGCTCGGCGGCCTGCTCAGAGAGGCGGTCCCGTTCGGCCTCCACGGAACGGCGGGCGGCGACGGCCTCCTCCATGGCGCGGTGGGCCTCGTCGCGGGCCTCCCGCATCGAGTCGCGCTGGGCCATCATCTGGCGGGCGGTGTTCTCCGCCTCGGCCATCCGCTGCTCGGCCTGGGCACGGGCCTGTTCGGCCTGCATGCGGGCCTGTTCGGCCTGGGCGGCCTGGGCGCGGGCCTGTTCGGCCTGGGCCAGCGCCTGCTCGGCCTGGGCGCGGGACTGCTCGGCGCGGCGTTCGGCCTCGGCGGCCAGCCGTTCGGACTGTTCGGCCTGGGCCAGCGCCTGCTCGGCCTGGGCGCGGGACTGCTGCGCCTGGTTCCAGGCGGCGGCCGCATCGCGCTGGGCGGACTCCCGCTCGGCCTGCAACGCGGCGATCTGCGCGGCGGCCTCATTGGCGGCCTCGGCCATCCGCCGCTCCAGCTCGGCGACCCGCCGCTCGGCCTCACCGGCACGATGCTCGGCCTCGGCGGCGCGCCGCTCGTTCTGCTCGGCCTGGCCGCGGGCCCGCTGCACCTCCCCCCAGGCGGCGGCCGCATCGCGCTGGGCGGACTCCCGCTCGGCCTGCAACGCGGCGATCTGCGCGGCGGCCTCATTGGCGGCCTCGGCCATCCGCCGCTCCAGCTCGGCGACCCGCCGCTCGGCCTCACCGGCACGATGCTCGGCCTCGGCGGCGCGCCGTTCGGCCTCACCGGCCCGGCGGTCGGCCTGCTCGGCCTGGCCGCGGGCGCGCTGCACCTCCCCCCAGGCGGCCGCGGCGTCCCGCTGGGCGGCCTCCTTCTCCTGCTGGAGGGCGGCGGCCTCCTTGGCGGCCTCCATGACCTTGCGCTCACCGGCGGCCAGCGCGTCGCCGATGAGATCGGCCATCTGGCGCAGCCGCTCGACGATGTCCCAGGGCTGGGCGTCCCGCTGCTCGCCGGGCCGGCCGGCGGCAGCGGCCGCGGCCTGCGCCGGCACGGCGGGCTGCGGTCCTGAGTCGGGGCCGAGCACCGGCCACGGCGAGCCCAGTTCCTGCACCGGCCGCTGGCCTCCCGATCCGTTGAGGTCGCTCACACCCTGCACTCTAGTGCCGTCGGGCTCAGCGTTTGCCCTGTTTGGGTTCGAGAACCCAGATCTCAACGCGTTGTTAACAGACCATCGACGCACCGACGCGGGCCGCAAGCGGTGAGACAATCGCTGCCCATGGAGCTACGCACCCTCTACCCGCCGATCGAACCGCACGAATCCGGGATGCTGGACGTCGGCGATGGAAATCAGATCTATTGGGAGGTCTGCGGCAATCCCGACGGGAAACCGGCGGTGATGGTGCACGGCGGGCCCGGCGGAGGGTGCACCGCCGATCATCGCCGCCAGTTCGACCCTCAGGCCTACCGGATCGTGCTGTTCGACCAGCGCAACTGCGGCCGCAGCCGGCCGCACGCATCCGACCCGGCGGTCTCCCTGGAGCACAACACCACCTGGCATCTGGTCGCCGACATGGAGCGGCTGCGCGAGCACCTGGGCATCGACCGGTGGCTGGTGTTCGGCGGGTCGTGGGGCAGCGCGCTGTCCCTGGCGTACGCGCAGACGCACCCGGAGCGGGTGAGCGAGCTGGTGCTGCGCGGGGTGTTCATGCTGCGCCCCTTCGAGCTGTACTGGTTCTACCAAGAGGGCGCTTCGCTGCTGTTCCCGGACGCCTGGGAGAAGTATGTGGAGCCGATTCCCGAAGAAGAGCGGGACGACCTGATCGCCGCGTTCGGGGCGCGCCTGGAGTCGCCGGACCGCCAGGTCCGGGTGGCGGCGGCCCGCGCCTGGGCGCAGTGGGAGGCCAGGACGCTGACGCTGCGTCCCAATCCCTCGCTGGTCGAGCACTTCGGTGATCCGGACTACGCGGTGGCCTTCGCCCGCATCGAAAACCACTACTTCCGCCACGGCGGCTTCTTTGAGGAAAACCAGCTGCTGCGCGACGTGGAGCGGATCCGGCACATCCCGGCGGTGATCGTGCAGGGCCGTTACGACGTGTGCACGCCGCCGGCCACCGCCTGGGACCTGCACCGGGCCTGGCCGGAGGCGGAGTTCCACCTGGTGGACGACGCCGGGCACTCCTACGACGAGCCGGGCATCCTGCACCGCCTCATCGAGGCCACCGACCGTTTCGCCCGCAGCTGACCGACGGGCCGCGGGCGTCCCCGCCCGGCCGCAAGCGATGAGGTTCACCGCCGCCGCAAGGTGGGCGAGATCACCGAAGGCGCCCGGTGGCCGGCCCATCCGGGCGCTCCCGGATCCACCGAAGATCACGGCCGCGCCGGGCGCCGTCCCGTCCCATGCCGCGGGACGAAGCCGTTCCCGGTTCACCGGATCCGCTCCCGCCCCGCCCGCGCACGCCATATACCGAACACGATTCGGTACCGTGGGCTGCCGAGAACACACCCCGGTAGGAGGAGTGATGAGGATCCATGGGTGAGGGGGCGGCGATCGCCGGGCTCGGCATGACCGAGCTCGGCAAGGTGTACGGGCGCAGCCCGCGCCGGCTGGCCGATGAGGCCGTGCGCCGGGCGGTCGCCGACGCCGGGCTGACCCTGGCGGACCTGGACGGGCTGGTGGTCAGCCACGGCCTCGGCGGCTCCCCCGGCATCGAGCTGGCCGGCACGCTGGGGCTGCGCGACCTGCGGGTGCTGACCGTGATGCAGTCCTTCGGCGCCACCGCCGGCGCCATGGTGGCGTACGCGGCGATGTCGGTGATCAGCGGCGCCGCGTCCACCGTCGCCTGCGTGTTCGCCGACGCGCCGCTGCGGCCCAAGCAGTCCGCGGGCGCCGCCTACAAGCGCAGCGCCAAGGAGTGGTACGGCTTCGGCGGCATGACCTCCGCGCTCGGCTTCCGCGACGTCAACACCCTGTATGCGCTGGCCGCCCGGCGCCACATGGCCCGCTACGGCACCACCAGCGAGCAGCTCGGCGCGATCGCGGTCGCCACCCGGCAGTGGGCCACCATGAACCCGCTGGCGCAGATGCGCGAGCCCATCACGCTGGAAGATCACCAGAACTCCCGCTGGGTGGCCGAGCCGCTGCACCTGCTGGACTGCTGCCTGGTCTCCAACGGCGCCATCGCCGTCGTGGTGACCGGCGCCGACCGAGCCGCCGACCTGGCGCGTCCCCCCGTGCACATCTGGGGCTGGGGCCAGGGCCACCCGGTGCACCGCATGGAACGCGACAGTGATTTCGGCCTCACCACCGGCGCGGCGATCTCCGGGCCCATCGCCATGAAGATGGCCGGGGTCACCCCCCAGGACATCGACATCTGCCAGCTGTACGACTGCTACACCTACACCGTCCTGGTCTCCTTGGAGGACTACGGCTTCTGCGCCAAGGGCGAGGGCGGCGCGTTCGTGGAGTCGGGGGTGCTGGGTCCCGGCGGCGCGCTGCCCACCAACACCGGCGGCGGGCAGCTGTCGGCCTACTACATGTGGGGCATGACCCCGCTGTCGGAGGCGGTCATCCAGGCCCGCGGGGACGGCGGCGAGCGCCAGGTCGCCAAGAACGATGTGATCTTGGTCAGCGGCAACGGCGGCATCCTGGAGCACCACTCCACGCTGATCGTCAGCCCGCACCGGAAGGGAGCCTGACCATGGACGTGGGAATCCTGCGCAAGGACGGCCGCACCGACCCGTTCTTCGACGCCGCCGCCGAGGACAGGCTGCTGATCAAGCGGTGCGAGCCGTGCGACCGCTGGCTGACCCCCGACCAGACCGGCTGCGCCGAGTGCGGCGGCAACGAGCTGAGCTGGGCCGAGGCCAGTGGTGAGGCGACCTTGGTGAGCTGGACGACGCTGCACGGCCGCCCCGCCGAGGACGGCACCACCCCGCCGCCGGTGCATCTGGCGCTGGTGGAGCTGGCCGAGGGCCCCTGGCTGCACGGCCGGCTGACCGAGGTGGACCCCGCCGCCCTGCGCGAAGGGCTCCCCCTGCGGGCCGTCTTCGTGCACCCCGAAGAGGGCGAGTCCTACCTGCTGTTCCGTCCCGCCTGAGCGGAAGGGGCGCCCCGTCCCGCGACCGCACGGCCCGTGCCCGGCCCGGCACGGGCCGTTCCCATGTCCGGGCCCGGCCGCCCGGGAGTGTGCGGGCTCACGACCTGCGCCGACTGGACCGAATGACATTCGGTCCAGTAGCGTCAAGCCATGCGTACCGAGGTCTGCGAGATGTTCGGCATCGAGTTCCCGCTGCTGGCCTTCAGTCACTGCCGCGACGTGGTCGCGGCGGTCACCAACGCCGGCGGGATGGGAGTGCTCGGCGCCGTCGCCTATTCCCCCGAGCGGCTCGAAGAGGAGCTGCGCTGGATCGACCGGCAGGTCGGCGGCCGGCCCTACGGGGTGGATGTGCTGGTGCCGGCCAAGCTCGACCTCAAAAACGGCGACAAGTCCGGCGAGTCCGGCGGCGGGCTGGCCGCCATGCTCGCCGCGGTGCCCGAGGAGCACTGGAACTTCCTGCGCGACCTGTTCGCCCGCTACCAGGTCCCGCTGCCGGACTTCGAGGCCGCCCGCCGCTCCAAGGCCAAGGGCGTCGGCGAGCAGGTCACCGAGAAGGGCGCCACCGACCTCATCGAGGTCGCCCTCTCCCACCCCATCCGGCTGATCGCCAGCGCGCTGGGCACCCCGCCGCCGCGCATGGTGGAGGCGGCCAAGTCCGCCGGCGTCCCGGTCGCCGCCCTGGTCGGCACCGTCGAGCACGCCCGCCGCCAGGTGGCCGCCGGAGTGGACCTCATCGTCGCCCAGGGCACCGAGGCCGGCGGGCACACCGGCGAGATCTCCACCATGGTGCTGGTCCCCGAGGTGGTGGACGCCGTCGCCCCGGTGCCGGTGCTGGCCGCCGGCGGCATCGCCACCGGACGCCAGATGGCCGCCGCGATGGCGCTGGGCGCCTCCGGGGTGTGGTGCGGCTCGGTGTGGCTGACCACCGAGGAGGCCGAGACCCCGCCGCACGTCAAGGAGAAGATGCTGGCCGCCACCTCCCGCGACACCATCCGCTCCCGCTCGCGCACCGGCAAGCCCGCCCGGCAGCTCCGCTCGGCCTGGACCGACGCCTGGGAGGGCCCCGACAGCCCCGGCCCGCTGGGCATGCCGACGCAGATGGTGCTGGCCGAAGGCGCCATGCGGCAGATCAACAAGGTCGCCGAGAGCGGCCACCCCGGGGCCCGGGAACTGGCCAACTACTTCGTCGGGCAGTGCGTGGGGCTGATGAACACCGTCCGCCCCGCCCGCCAGGTCGTCTACGACATGATGCAGGAGTTCGCCGAGGCCCTCGAACGCCTCAACGCCCTGTCGAGCGAGTGACGGCCCCGCCCCGGCCGTCCCGTCTCACCGGTACTGGTGGAGGGGACGGCCGGGGCCGGCCTTGATCTGCTGGCTGACCAGGGCGGCCAGGGCCCGGTAGCCGCCCGCGGTGGGATGGAAGCTGGCGGGCTCGGCCGCCAGCGCCGCCAGATCGACCTTCAGCCCGTTGACATAGGGGTCGGGGGTGCCGACCTCATGCCCGGCGAAAGCGCTGTAGGCGTCGATGAACTCCACGCTGCCGGCTCCCCCGCTCGCGGCGATCTGGTGGTCGCGGTCGGCCGCCACCTGCCGGATGACCTCGTTGAGGGCCCGGGCCTGGGAGTTGAGCCACTGCTGGTCGCCGATGCTCAAATTGTCGCCGGCGGCCCCCTCGGTCTCGGCGAACAGACGCGGATAGCCCAGCACGATCACCCGGGCGCGCGGGGCGCGCTCGGTGATCGCGTCCAGCACCTCGGCCAGGGAAAGGCGCAGCGCCGCCAGCCGGTCGGCGATCTCACCGCCCTGGTCCCGGCAGGCCCGGCTCCACGGCACCCGGATCACGCAGCCCGCCAGCACCCGGGAGAACCCCGCGTCGTTGCCGCCCACGCTGATGGTCACCAGGCTGGTGCCGGCGTTGACCCGCTCGATCTGCGGCGGCTCCCCCGCCTTGCCCTTGAGCACGTGCTGGGTGGTGGCGCCGCTGCACGCCCACAGCGCGCTCCCGCCGGCGAAGCGGAACTCCTTGGCGATCGTGTGGTAGTAGGCCTGCGAGGTGCGGCGGCACCGATTGGTCGGCGCCCGGTCGGCCGCCGTGGCGTAGGCGCCCTCCCCCGCCGAGTAGGAGTCGCCGAGCGCCACATAGGAACCCCAGGTGGCGGCCTCCACGGGAGTGAGCGGGCGGGGCGTGGCGGTGCGGGCGGGCTCGGCCGCCGACGGCTGCGGCGCCGGGCGGCGGCAGCCGAGGCCGAAGACCTCGCAGCGCACCGCCGGCAGCGCCACCAGCGGGCCGATGGCCAGCAAGACCAACGCCAGCAGCGCCGCAAGAGCCGTTCCCCGTTCACCCAACCGGCGGCGCAGGCCGCGCAGCCACGTTCCCGGGCCGGTCATGCCCCTCCTCTTCTCACCGTTCGCATGAGGAGAGACGCCTGTTCAACATCACCGGTTCCCGGCTTTACGTTGTAGATCACAAGTGGTGATCCGGGCGGAAGCCGTCCGCGCCCACGTCATACGCCCCCGAGAGTCGCACGAGGACGCCCGGAGGGCCGCACAGGTCGCACCTCCCTGCCCCCCCTTCTACCAGGGGCGGTGTGCACCCCGGCAGAGTGCGGCCCCAGGCGCCAAGGAGGCGGGAGCCCTGAGGGCCACCCAAATCCGCAGCACCTCCGTCCCCGGCGCCGCGCATCCGTCCCGGCCTGCGGGCGCGGCATTCTGAAAAAGATTCAGTTCCAGCGGCCACGAACTGACCTTCTGACCGATCTGACTGAAATCGTCAGATCGGCGTCTCACCTTGGTTCAAGAGCGTCCCTTGCGACACGCTTCCACCGGGAGCGAGAGCACGCGGGCACCGCCGGGGACGTTGCCGCGATCTAGGACGATGCCCGGCATCGCCGGGCTTTCTGTCCCCGGCGCCGAGGCCACGTACGGAAAAGCGCAGCCGCCAAGGACGGCCCGAGGCGTTCCACCTGGGCCTCCACGGCGTTCCCCGGCCGTCATATCCCGCGCACGGGCACGAAAAAGCCCTCGGCGAGCCCGGCGCCGGGCTCGCCGAGGGCGAAGGGCGATCAGGTGGGGGCGAGCTTGCGGATGCGGAACGAGCCCGCCATGCCGGTGATCTCCATGATGCGCAGCACGTTCGGCGGCACCGCGGCCAATGTCAGCGTGACCCCTTCGAGTTCGGAGGCCAGTTGCGCCTGGGCCAGCACTCGCAGTCCGTCGGAGCCGAAGAAGCCGATCTCGCGCAGGTCCACGACCACCTGACGCACCCGCTGTTCGCCGATCAGGGACAGCAGGGCCTGTCGCAGATGGTCCTCGGTGCTCAGGTCGACATCTCCTGAGACATAGACCACTGCGCGATCCCCGTGCCGCAGCACGGTGGTCGCGAAGTCGTCCTCCCGATGCACCGTCATGCTCGTCATACGACCCACCGTCCGCATCGCTGTTTCGAACTGCTTAGTCGATCCTCAAGCAGTGACCCGCTCGACACACCACTTGATATGTATCAATTCCCCCCAATGCCCTTGACCTCAACGCCCCCAACCCCAAGCTCACGCCATATATCTCTTAAAAAGGTAAAGTCGGATATGCTTGCCGCCGGCCCTCGCCCCTAGTGTTTTCCGGACTTCCGGAAAAAGATCTTCTCTTCGCGACGGAGGAGTGATCTTTTACTCGGTGACCGGCGCCGCCAAGCGACGGCAACGGCAGGGAATTCGCGTGCCGGGCTCCGGCGAAGCGGCCGCCACCCGAAAACCGGCAGGCCGTCAGCGGCCGCCCCGCCGCCACATGACCGTCCGGGGTCCCAGGGCGTGCAACCCGGCGTCGATCTCGGCCTGCCAGTGCGCCCGCAGCCGGGGTCCCCATCGGTCGCCGGGCAGCTCGGTGAAACCGTGCCGGGCATACCACGGCCCGTTCCACGGCACCGTGCGGAAGGTGATCAGCGTCAGCGGGCCGGCGGCCTGCGCGATGACCCGTTCCAGCAGCAGCCCGCCGATCCCGCGGCCGGTGAACTCGGCGGCCACGGCGATCTGCTCCAGATGGGGGTGCCCGTCCAGTTCGATGACCGCGGCGAAGGCGATGGGCGGTTCCCCGGCGACCAGCACCCGGGCGTCCGCTCCGATCTCCTCGATCACCGTGGGCCCGGGCGGGAAGACGATGCCCAGGCGCTGAAAGAGCGTATCGGCGCTGCGTTCGATCTCCGGAAGCAGCGCCAGCTCCTCTTCGCGGGCCGTCCGCACCGTCATCTCCGCCTGCACGTCCCGAGGGCGCGCCCGCGGCGCTCCGTCAGGGGCCGGCGGGCTTTTCTCCGCCCGCCGCTCCCGCAGATCGCCCACGGGGGCGCCGCAGTCGGGCACGGTGCCGTGACCTGCAGCCTCATGCCCCCGGGCACCGCCCGGGTCGCCGTCCCGGCCCGGTGAGACCTCCTGCTGGGAAAGGCTCAGTGGACGCCGGCCTCCTTCATGTCGCGCAGCTCGCGCTTGAGCTCTTTGATCTCATCGCGCAGCCGGGCGGCCAGCTCGAACTGCAGATCCGCGGCGGCCTGGTGCATCTGCTCGGTCATCTGCTCGATGAGCGACTCCAGCTCCTCCCGGGGACGCTCGCCGACCAGGTCGGCGGCGTGACGGCCGGCCTGGCGGGTGCGGGGGGCCAGGCCGGGCACGGGGGCCTTGCCGCGGCTGAGCCGGCGTCCGTCCCCCAGCAGGGTCTGGGTGTCGGCGTCCTCGCGGACCAGGGAGTCGAGGATGTCGGCGATGCGCTTGCGCAGCGCCTTGGGCTCGATGCCGTGCTCGGCGTTGTAGGCCTGCTGCTTGGCGCGGCGCCGGTTGGTCTCCTCGATGGCGCGGGCCATGGACGGGGTGATCTGGTCGGCGTACATGTGGACCTGGCCGGAGACGTGGCGGGCGGCCCGGCCGATGGTCTGGATCAGGGAGGTCTCCGAGCGCAGGAAGCCCTCCTTGTCGGCGTCCAGGATGGCCACCAGCGACACCTCCGGCAGGTCCAGGCCCTCGCGCAGCAGGTTGATGCCGACCAGCACGTCGAACTCGCCGCTGCGCAGCTCCCGCAGCAGCTCGATGCGCCGCAGCGTGTCGACCTCGCTGTGCAGGTAACGGACTCGGATGCCCAGCTCCAGCAGGTAGTCGGTGAGGTCCTCGGCCATCTTCTTGGTGAGCGTGGTGACCAGCACCCGCTCGTCCCGCTCGGCGCGCAGCCGGATCTCGTGGACCAGGTCGTCGATCTGCCCCTTGGTGGGCTTGACCACGATCTCCGGATCCACCAGCCCGGTGGGCCGGATGACCTGCTCGACCACGTCCCCGCCGACCCGGCTCAGCTCATACGGCCCCGGGGTGGCCGACAGGTAGACGGTCTGGCCGATGCGCTCGCAGAACTCCTCCCACTTCAGCGGGCGGTTGTCCAGCGCCGACGGCAGCCGGAAACCGTGCTCGACCAGCATCCGCTTGCGGGAGGCGTCCCCTTCGTACATGGCGCCGATCTGCGGGACGGTCTGGTGCGACTCGTCGATGACCAGCAGGAAGTCCTCGGGGAAGTAGTCCAGCAGGGTGTGCGGCGGGCTGCCGGGCTCGCGGCCGTCGATGTGGCGGGAGTAGTTCTCGATGCCGGAGCAGGTGCCGACCTGCCGCATCATCTCGATGTCGTGGGTGGTGCGCATGCGCAGCCGCTGCGCCTCCAGCAGCTTGCCCTGGGCCTCCAGCTCGGCCAGCCGCTCGGCCAGCTCGGCCTCGATCCCGGCGATCGCGCGTTCCATCCGCTCCGGGCCGGCCACGTAGTGGGAGGCGGGGAAGATGTGCACCTCGTCGCTGTCGCCGAGCACCTCCCCGTTGAGCGGGTGCAGCGTGGCCAGCCGCTCGATCTCGTCGCCGAACATCTCGATCCGGACGGCGAGCTCCTCGTACTGCGGGATGATCTCCACGGTGTCGCCGCGGACCCGGAAGGTGCCCCGGGTGAAGGCCACGTCGTTGCGGGTGTAGTGCATGTCGACCAGCTTGCGCAGCAGCGCGTCCCGGTCGATCTCCATGCCGACGCGCAGCGTCACCATGCGGTCGACGTACTCCTGCGGGGTGCCCAGGCCGTAGATGCAGGAGACCGAGGCGACCACCACGGTGTCGCGGCGGGTCAGCAGCGAGTTGGTGGCCGAGTGCCGCAGCCGCTCGACCTCCTCGTTGATGGAGGAGTCCTTTTCGATGTAGGTGTCGGTCTGGGGGACGTAGGCCTCGGGCTGGTAGTAGTCGTAGTACGACACGAAGTACTCGACGGCGTTGTGCGGCAGCATCTGGCGCAGCTCGTTGGCGAACTGGGCGGCCAGCGTCTTGTTCGGCTGCATCACCAGCGTCGGCCGCTGCAGCCGCTCGATCAGCCAGGCCACCGTGGCGGTCTTGCCGGTGCCGGTGGCGCCCAGCAGCACCACGTCGCGGTCGCCGCGCCGGATCCGCGCCTCCAGTTCGGCGATGGCCTGCGGCTGGTCGCCCGAGGGCGTCATGTCCGTGACGACCTTGAAGGGCGCGTCCTTGCGCTGCAGATCGGTGACAGGCCGCACGTCGTTCCTCCCTGGTCCCGTTCCTGCGGGGACGGCCCCCGGCCCCCCGTGCGCGAGCCGAACGGGCGGGGGACGGCTCGCGCCCACGTGCCCCACTGTACGCAGCCGGTGTGACGTTTCCGTCCACTTCCGCCCATGGGGGGCGGCCGGCGGGACGGCGGCCTTCAGGAGACGGCGGGCAGCGGGATGCGGGCGTGGACGGCGAACCCCCCTCCCGGCCGCGGCCCGGCCTCCAGGGAGCCGCCCAGCGCGGTGACCCGCTCCCGCAGCCCCACCAGGCCGTTGCCGCCGCCGGGCAGGGCGTGGCCGGGCTCGTCGCCCGGCTCGTTCTCCACCGCCATCTCGATGACGTCCGGCATCTGCCGGATCCGCACGCAGGTGTCGGCGCCGCCGGCGTGCTTGTGGACGTTGGTGAGCGCCTCCTGGAGCACCCGGTAGGCGGTGCGGGCCACCTCCGGCGGCAGCGTCCCGTCCTCGATCTCCGTGGTCAGGCTGACCTTCAGCCCGGCCGCCCCGGACTGGTCCACCAGCCGGCGGAAGTCCTCCAGGGTGGGCGTGGGCTGCGGGCCGCTGGTCTCTCCCAGCCGCAGCACCCCGATCACCTGGCGCAGCTCCTCCAGCGCCTGCCGGCCCATGTCTGCGATGACGGCGGCGGTCTCGGCGGCGCGCTCGGGGTCGCGGGCGGCGATCGCCTTCAGCGCCGAGGCGTGCACCACCATGACGCTGACCCGGTTGGCCACCACATCGTGCATCTCCCGGGCGATGCGGGCGCGTTCCTCCACCCGGGCGCGCTCGGCCAGCAGGGTCCGTTCGCGTTCCAGCCGCCGGGTGCGTTCCTGCAGCGAGGCGATGAGCTGCTTGCGGGTGCCCATGTACAGGCCCAGCAGCACCGGCGGCGCGACGAAGACGGCGGCGACGGCCAGGCGCAGCCACAGCGGCTCCTCATGCCGCAGCCCCGGCTCCGGCTGCAGGGTGAACGCCGCGATCGCCGCCGCCGCAAGGCAGATCACGGCCCGCCGGGAGGAGGCGTAGGCGCCCAGCGAGTACAGCGCGATGAGGCCGGAGACGGCGCCCGCCCCGGTGAGCGCCCCGGCGGCGACCACGACGCCGGCCAGGGCGACCGGGCGGCGGCGGCGCACCACCAGGGCCAGGCCGAGCAGGACGGCCGCGGCGAGCGCCGCCCAGCGGGGAGTCCAGGAGGTGTTCAGCCCGGCGGCCTGCATCAGCGCCGCATCGATGACCGCGGAACCGATCGCCAGTGAGACGTCCAGCATCCGTGATCTTCTCTTCGGCTCCATCGCCGTCCCCGGACCCCTGAACATGAAGCGACCCTAAGCGAACCAAGACCCGATATATCTCATTCCGGGGCCTCCCGGCACCTGTTTTTCGGCGGCCGGTTCAGGACGCCGCGGCCCGCTCGGTCAGCTCCGCCCACAGCGCCTCGACCCGCTCCTCCAGCTCCTGCAGCGTCCCGGAGTTGTCGATGACGTGGTCGGCGACCGCCAGCCGCTGCTCCCGGGAGGCCTGCGCCGCGATCCGCGCCCGGGCGTCGGACTCGCTCATGCCGCGCCGGGTGGTGAGCCGCTCGATCTGGGTCTGCACCGGCACGTCCACCACCACGACCACGTCGTACATCTCCGCCAGGCCGTTTTCCACCAGCAGCGGGACGTCATAGACCACGATGGCGTCCCGGGGGGCGGCCGACACGAGCTCCTCCATGCGCTGCCCCACCAGGGGGTGGACGATCGCGTTGAGGGCGGCGCGGCGCTCGGCGTCGGCGAACACGATCGAACCGACCTTCTCCCGGTCCATGGAGCCGTCCGGCAGCAGCACTTCCTCGCCGAACTCGGCCACCACGGCGGCCAGGCCCGGGGTGCCCGGCGCCACCACCTCACGGGCGATCTTGTCGGCGTCGATGATGAGCGCGCCACGGGCCGCCAGCCGCGCCGACACCTCGCTTTTGCCGGAACCGATTCCACCGGTCAATCCCACTCGCAACACGGCCCGAGCCTAGCCGGTGCCCTCCCCTTCGCCCCGGATCGGGGTGCATCGGGCTCAAGCGGGCGGTGGGAGCGGTTTGCGCAGGTGAACGAACGTCAGGTGGGCGGCGACCCGTTCCCGGCGCCCCTCGCGGTAGCCCAGCCTCCGCCCCAGCCGCAGGTTGCCCTCGCTGAGATGCCCGGTGACCAGCACGCACTCGTCGGCCCGGCCGGCGGCCCGCTCCTCCACCGCGCCGATGAGCCGGCGGCCGATGCCGCGGCCCTGCACGTCCGGGGCCACCGCCAGCCGGCCGATCAGGCAGGTGCGGCCGCTGAAACGGGCGCGCACCGCCCCCACCAGGCGAGTCCCCAGCATCGCCTTCAGCGCCAGCCCGTCGCCGCGCAGCGCCTCGCGCACCTGCCGGCAGGTCTCCACCAGCGGCGGCAGGAACGGGTCGCCGTACAGCTGCGCCTCCGCCAGGTAGGCGGCCCGCTGCACGGTGAGGATCTCCCCGGCGTCCTGCTCGGTGGCCGGCAGGATGCGCACCTGCCGGGCGTCCATCGCCGCGTCCCCTCCCGCCGGCCGTCCCGTGCTCACCGGCGGCCGGTCACTGCCCGATCCGGACGGTCACCGCCACCGGATAGTGGTCGGAGGTCTTGGACGGGTGCACCCCGTGGTCGGAGAAGACCAGGTCGTCGGTGCCGAGAATCCAGTCGACCTTCTTGCCGGCGGGGGTGGTGGGCGCGTAGTCGCCCAGCGCCGAGGCGCGCAGCCCGGTGCCGTCCAGGAAACGGCTCATCTCCGCGCTGCCGGGCTCGCTGTTCATGTCGCCGCCGATGATCGTGCGGGGGGCGCCGCCCCAGGCGCGCAGCAGCGCCGCGATCTCCCGCTGCCGGGCCGCGGCCCGATCGGCACCGCCGTCCAGGTGCGTGGACCACACGTAGACGGGCCGGCCGCCGACGTCCAGGCGGGCCCACACGTAGCCGCGGATCTGGGACCAGTCGCCCTTGGGCATGCGGGCGCTGCCCGACGACAGCACCCGGCGGGAGGTCAAGATGGCGTTGCCGAACTGCCCGTCGGCGGCCGGACCCCAGATCAGGTGCATGCCGAGCCGGCGCGACAGCCACACGCCCACATCGGTGGTGCCCGACACCAGGGAGCCGCGCCCGACCTCCTGCAGCAGCACCACATCGGCGCGCTGCCGCTCGATGACGGCGGCCAGCGCGTCCAAGTCCAGCTTCCCCGCGGCGTTGACGCCGTGGTGGATGTTGTAGGTCAGCACCCGCAGCCTGGCGGGGTCGGCGGCCCGCGGCTCGGCCTTGGGGTTGGTGACGGTGAACAGCAGCGTGCCCGCCAGCAGCACCAACGCCGCGGCCCCGCCGACCAGCGCCCGCAGCGGCGCCCGCGCCGGCAGCGGCCCGCCGCGGGCGGCGGCGATGGCGGCCAGCGCGCCCAGCCCGATGCCGGCCAGGCCGGGCAGCACGTTGTTGGGGAACGGCAGCGCCCCGACCGCGCTGAGCTGGTAGGGCAGCAGCACCGCCGCGATGAGGAACCCGCCGAGCGCCGCGCCGACGTCGATCCGCCACACCGGGCCGCCCTGCCCGGCGCGGCGCAGCGGGGCGCGGCAGGCCACCGCCAGCAGCCAGGCCGCCAGCACCTGGCCGCAGATCACGATGCCGACGACGACCGTCCCGGAGATCGCATAGGCCCCGGCGACGGCGCCGACGCCCACGCCCAGCACCGTCCCGCCCAGCACGCACACCCCGCCGGGCACCGCCCGCACCGCCAGCCCGGAGGCCAGGAACGCCAGCGCCAGGCCCTGGCCGGTGGCCACGGCCAGGTGCGCGACGGTCAGCGACTGCCAGCCGGAGGAGGCCACGAACGCCGGGCTGGACAGCACCAGGATCTGCAGCGCCAAAAACGGCCCGAAGGCCGCCGCGCCCAGGGCGTCCCGCCAGGAGATGCCGGGCGCGGCCACCGGGCCCGAGCGCAGCTCGCGGGCCAGGGCGGCGCCGCCCAGGCCGACCACCAGCAGGCACAGCGCCCACTCGGCGAGGCCGGAGCGCCACACCGGGTCCCAGGTGCCGAACGCCATGCGCAGCGTGGTGTCGGCGCCGAGCCCGGCCACCGTGGCGGTGGCGAACCCCACCCCCGACAGGCCCCGCGCCGCCTCATACAGCGCCACCACGGCGATCATGCCGATGGCGGTGCCGAGCAGCGCCAGCCACAGCTGCGGGGACAGCAGCTGCGCCAGCAGCCGCACCGCCAGCAGCCCGCCGACGCCGGTCAGCAGCAGCCCGGCCGGGCCGGTCGCGGCGCGCAGCGCCGGGGCGGCCATGCCGGCCAGGAAGACCGCCGAGATCACGGCGACGGCGGCCGCGTTGCCGAGCGAGCCGGCCAGATGGTCGAACTGCGGTGCCGACAGGCGCAGGACCTGGGCGAGCACCGCGACCGTGATCGCGATCAGCGTCAGCCGCGCCGGTCCTTGGGGGACGATCGCCGGCGCGTCCTGGTGCCTGGTTCCAGGATGGGTGGTGGTCACGTGACGTCGCTTCCTGACTGCGGGAGGTTCGGCGGGGTCGTGCCTGCTCCGGCCACGAAAGCCGCAGGAAAAAACGACCACGGCCGGAGAGCGGCCCCAGCGTGAGGACCGTCGTCCGGCCATGGTCATTATGTCATCGCACACCGACCGGCGATCGACCGACACGGCCCCTCGCCTGGCGGGGTTTTCCAGAAATGTGCATTCGGTGCGGCCGTCAAAAGACGCCGTCTTCGCACCGGCTCCGCTCAGCCGGCGAGCACCGGTCCGGGACGTTCTCTCGGGCCGCGGCACCCCCGTGGCGGCGTCGCCCTCGGCTCCCGGCGGGCCGGCGGCACCGCCGGGGCGGTGGTCACCGCCTCCCGCACCGGCCGCACGACCGCGATGCCGCCCGGTCCGCGCCTCCCGGGGCGGCGGAGCAACGCCGATGCCTGGGGGCGGTGGGCGGCGACGTCCGCCACGGGGGCGAGAACGCGGTGTCCCCGGCCTTGGGGCCGGGGACACAGGCGTCGTGGTTCACGCCGCGGCGGTCAAAGCGCCGCGGCGGCGGAGGTCACTGACCGCCCGACAGCTTCTCGCGGAGCGCGGCCAGGGCCTCGTCGGAGGCCAGGGCGCCGCCGGAGTCGGCCTCGCCGCCGGAGTAGGAGGTGTCGCCCTCCAGGGCGCCGGCGGCCTCGGCCTCGGCCCGGCGGGCCTCCTCGATCTGGCGGCGGTGGGCCTCGTAGCGCTGGCGGGCCTCGGCGTACTGCCGCTCCCAGGCCTCGCGCTGCTCCTCGTAACCGGGCAGCCACTCGCCGGTCTCCGGGTCGAAGCCCTCGGGGTACTTGTAGTTGCCGTGCTCGTCGTACTCGGCCGGCATGCCGTAGAGGGTCGGGTCGAAGTTCTCCTCGTCGACACCGAGGGCGGTCTCGTTGGCCTGCTTGAGCGACAGGCTGATGCGGCGCCGGTCCAGGTCGATGTCGATGATCTTGACGAAGATCTCGTCGCCGACCTGCACGACCTGCTCGGGGATCTCCACGTGGCGCTCGGCCAGCTCGGAGATGTGCACCAGGCCCTCGATGCCCTCCTCGACGCGGACGAACGCGCCGAACGGCACCAGCTTGGTGACCCGGCCCGGCACGACCTGGCCGATCTGGTGGGTGCGGGCGAACTGCTGCCAGGGGTCCTCCTGGGTCGCCTTCAGCGACAGCGACACCCGCTCGCGCTCCATGTCGACGTCGAGGACCTCGACGGTGACCTCCTGGCCCACCTCGACGACCTCGGAGGGGTGGTCGATGTGCTTCCAGGACAGCTCGGAGACGTGCACCAGGCCGTCCACGCCGCCCAGGTCGACGAACGCACCGAAGTTGACGATGGAGGAGACCACGCCCTTGCGGACCTGGCCCTTCTGCAGGGTGTTGAGGAAGGTCTGGCGGACCTCGCTTTGGGTCTGCTCCAGCCAGGCGCGCCGAGACAGCACCACGTTGTTGCGGTTCTTGTCCAGCTCGATGATCTTGGCTTCGAGCTCGCGGCCGACGTACGGCTGCAGGTCGCGCACGCGGCGCATCTCCACCAGCGAGGCGGGCAGGAAGCCGCGCAGGCCGATGTCGAGGATCAGGCCGCCCTTGACGACTTCGATGACCGTCCCGGTGACGATCCCGTCCTCTTCCTTGATTTTCTCGATCGTGCCCCAGGCGCGCTCGTACTGGGCGCGCTTCTTGGACAGGATCAGCCGGCCCTCCTTGTCCTCCTTCTGCAGGACAAGGGCCTCGACGTGGTCGCCGACCTTGACGACCTCATGGGGGTCGACGTCGTGCTTGATCGACAGCTCCCGGGAGGGGATGACCCCCTCGGTCTTGTAGCCGATGTCGAGCAAGACCTCGTCTCGGTCGACCTTGACGACAGTGCCCTCGACAATGTCGCCGTCGTTGAAGTACTTGATCGTTTCGTCGATCGCGGCGAGGAACTCCTCTGCCGAGCCAATGTCGTTGACCGCTACCTGAGGAGTGGTGGTCGAGGTGTCGGTGCTGCTCGTCATGTGTGGGCTGGCTCCGGATACGGACATGAATCGTTCGTCTGTGCAGCGCAGAGGGCCCTTTTTCGTCCCTGCCAAAACCGGAGACGGCGGAGGTCCGCCTGAAATACCGATGTCGACCTGACCGAGCGCGAGCCTGCTCTGTCTGAAGCACGCGCAGGCCCACAGCGCAGCGATCAGCATATGGGACGCAGCCACGACGGTCAATCGTGGGATACGGCCCTGCGCGCGGGCGACAGACCCCCCCTCTAGCAAGATTTGTAGGCCAGTCTAGTAGGACCGGCCGTATCTACGATACCGGGCTGCCAAATCCGGGGTTTTACCTTCCGGGAAGGCCACCGTGCCCGGGTCACCGTCGGAGACGTACCGCTCGTCGGGGTTGTCGGCCAGCCAGTCCAGCCAGGCCTGCGAGCAGTAGCGACGGCAATCGTTTTCCGCGATTTTACCTTCGGAGCGGATCCGCATGATCGCGTCGGGGTCGAAGTCGGCATGGAAGGGCGATAGTGACGGCCGCCACCCCGCCAGGAAGATTCCCCGGAAAGAGTAGCTTCCCGGCTTGGAACGCGCCCATGACGTCTTGCGGGGCCGGGCGCCGAACGGGTAGGCCAGCGTGGCGGAGGGAGCGCCGGTGAGCGCCGTGATCTTCGCCTCGACCTCGCCGATCTCCCGCTGGACCCCCTCCTTCGGCAGCCGCGACAGATCGGCGTGGCTGAGGGTGTGGTTGCCGATCTCGAACCCGTGCTCCACCAGCCAGCGCATCCCTTCGGGCGCCCGCTCCCCCAGTCCGAACGGGTCGTCGTTGACGTAGAAGGTGGCCACCGGCCGAAAGTGCGGGTACCGCCGGGCCACCTCCAGCAGGACGCCGACCGCGGTGTCCGGCTTGGGGACGCCCTGCTCGTCCAAGGCGAAGTGGGTGGGGGATCCGTCGTCGAAGGTCAGCACCACCGGGTGCCGCCCGGCCGGCACGTCGATCCACCCCCGGGCGAACTCGGCGGCGGTGATGGGCACATACCCCTCCTCCGCCAGCCGGGTCAGCTCCTTGCGGAACTCACCGAGAGTGCGGTCCAGCGAGGTGGTCTCCTTGGCGACGATCCGGTGATACATGATCACCGGGATCTGTCCCAGCTCGTTGGCGCGCACCTGCCGCGCGGTGGCCGAGGCCGGCCCGATGGTGGGCTCGGGGGCGGCGGGCTCCGGTGTGGCGGCGGTCCGCGCCGCCTGCTGCGGCCGCCCGCTCCCCGCCGGGGAGACGGCCGGCGCCGAGGAGCCGGGCGCACCCGCCGTCCTCCCTTCGGCGGCGCCCTGTCCTCCGGCGTCCGGGGCGATCAGCCCCACGATCACCGCCAAGACGATCACTACACCGGCGAGCTTGTGCAGGGGTGGCACGGCCCTCCCGTCGATCACCGAAGGGGTCGGCCCCAGCGTAGGGCCCGTCCCGGCCCCGCCGGTAGCGCACACCCGAGCACAATCGGCTAACACCCCGGTAAACCCCCGCCCGGCCCGCGGATGCGTCCCGCCCCGTCACGGAACCGTTGCCGGCACGCGGCCCCACGCCCCGCCGGGGCACCGCACCCGCCTCGGCGGCCAGGGCACTCGCCCCGGCCGCAGGCGGCGCGTCGCAAGGCGCACCGCGCCGGGCGGCCACGGCACCGGCCGGGCGGCGGGCACGGCGGGGTCAGTGGCCAGCCTGCTGCCAGGTGCGGCCGGTGCCCATGGCGACCTCCAGCGGGGCGCGCAGCTCATAGGCGCCCGTCATCTGCTCCCTGACCAGTTCCTTGAGCTCCTCCAGCTCCCCGGGGGCGACTTCGAAGACCAGCTCGTCGTGGACCTGCAGCAGCATCCGGGAGGCCAGGCCGCGTTCCCGCAGGGCCCGGTCGACCCGCAGCGAGGCGACCTTGATGATGTCGGCGGCCGACCCCTGGATGGGGGCGTTGAGCGCCATCCGCTCGGCCATCTCCCGGCGCTGCCGGTTGTCGGAGGTCAGGTCGGGCAGGTAGCGGCGGCGGCCCAAGATGGTCTCGGTGTAACCGTCCTGCCGGGCCCGGCGGACCACCCCCTGCAGGTAGTCGCGCACCCCGCCGAACTGCTGGAAGTACTCCTCCATCAGCACCCGCGCCTCGTCGGGGGTGATGCCCAGCTGGGAGGCCAGCCCGAACGGCGACAGGCCGTAGGCCAGCCCGTAGTTCATCGCCTTGATCCGGGCCCGCAGCTCCCCGTCGATCTGCTCGGGCGGCAGCCCGAACACCCGCGAGGCGGTGATGGTGTGGAAGTCCGCGCCCGAGGTGAACGCCTCGATCAGCGCCTCATCGCCGGACAGGTGCGCCATGATGCGCAGCTCGATCTGGCTGTAGTCGGCCGTCAGCAGGCACTCATACCCCTCCCCGACCACGAACCCCTCCCGGATCTGCCGGCCCTCGGCGGTGCGGATCGGGATGTTCTGCAGGTTCGGGTCGGTGGACGACAGCCGGCCGGTGGCGGCGACCATCTGGTTGAAGGTGGTGTGGATGCGGCCGTCCTCGGCGGCCATCGGGATCAGGGAGTCGACGATGCTCTTCAGCTTGGCGACCTCCCGCCACCGCAGGATGTGCTCCAGCACCGGGTGGTCGCTTTTGGCCCGCAGGCTGTTGAGCGCCTCCGAATCGGTGGTGTACCCGGTCTTGGTGCGCTTGGTCTTGGGCAGCCCCAGCTCCTCGAACAGCACCTGCTGCACCTGCTTGGGCGAGCCCAGGTTGAACTCGTGCCCCACGGCGGCGTGCGCCTGCTGCTCGGTGTCCTTGGCCTGGCCGCCCAGCGAGGCCGACAGCTGGATGAAATGGTCGACGTCCACCGCGATGCCGGCCCGTTCCATGGCGGCCAGCACCCCGGTCAGCGGCAGCTCCACCTCGTGCAGCAGCCGGGCGGCGCCGCGCCGCTCCAGATCGCGGTCCAGCGCCTCGGCCAGCTCCAGCACGGCACGGGCCCGCACCGCCAGCTCCCGGGCGGCGTCGTCGTCGGCGATGCCGTCGATGGTCAGCTGCCCGCCGGGCTCGGCGTGCTCGCGCAGCTCCTTGTGCAGGTAGCGCAGCACCAGGTCACCCAGGTCGAAGGTGCGCTGGCCGGGCAGCGCCAGGTAGGCGGCCAACGCGGTGTCGCTGGTCACCCCGGCCAGCGTCATGCCGCGGGCGGCCAGCGCCAGCATCGGGCCCTTGGCGTCGTGGATCGCCTTGGGCCGGTGCGGGTCGGCCAGCCACTCGGCCAGCGCCCGCTCGTCGGCCTCTCCCAGCTCGGCCGGCTCCACGTAGACGGCCGCCCCGGAGGCGGTGGCCACGGCCAGGGCGTCCACCTCGCCGGTGCCGCGGCCCCAGCGGCCGGTGACGGCCAGCCCGACCCGCTCCCCCGCCCGGCCGGCGTGCTCGGCCAGCCAGGCCGCCAGCGCGCCCGGCTCCAGGCGGGTCAGCTCGACCGCGAAACCCTCCTCGGCCTCCGGCTCCACCGCCGACAGCGTCGCATACAGCCGTTCCCGCAGCACCCGGAACTGCAGGGTGTCGAACAGGGTGTGGATCTCCTCCCGGTCCCACTGCCCCAGCCGCAGCTGCGCCGGCCCCACCTCCAGCGGGACCGCGCAGTCCAGCTTGTTGATCTGGTGATTGCGCAGCACCTGCGGCAGATGCTCGCGCAGCGCCGCGCCCGCCTTGCCCTTGAGCTTGTCGGCGTTGCGCACCAGGCCGTCCAGGTCGCCGTACTGCGTCAGCCACTTGGCGGCGGTCTTGGGCCCCACCCCCGGCACCCCGGGCAGGTTGTCGCTGGTCTCCCCCACCAGCGCGGCCAGCTCCCGGTAGCGCTCGGGCGGCACCCCGTACTTCTCGGCGACCTTCGCCGGGTCATAGCGCACCAGCTCGGAGACCCCCCGCACCGGGTACAGCACCGTGACGTGCTCGTTCACCAGCTGGAAGGCGTCCCGGTCACCGGTGACCACCAGCGTCTGCATGCCCTGGGCGGACGCCTGGGAGGCCAGCGTGGCGATGATGTCGTCGGCCTCATAGCCGGGCACCGACAGGCGGGGAATGCGCAGCGCGTCCAGCACCTCGAAGATCAAGCTGACCTGGCTGCGGAACTCATCGGGCGCCTTGGCCCGGCCCGCCTTGTAGTCGGCGTACTGCTCGTGCCGGAAGGTCGGCTCCGAACGGTCGAAGGCCACCGCCACGTGCGTGGGCTGCTCATCGCGCAGCACGTTGATGAGCATCGACGTGAAGCCGTAGACCGCGTTGGTGGGCTGGCCGTCGGTGGTCGAGAAGTTCTCCACCGGCAGCGCGAAGAACGCCCGGTAGGCCAGGGAATGCCCGTCCAGCAGCAGGAGCCGGCCGCCCTCGCCGGCGCCGCGATCGGCGTTGTCAGGGGTCGGTGCTGTCGTCTCCACGGATTGAGCCTAGCCTTCCGTTACGACACTTTGAGGGAGGCATGCGTGATCGACCAGGGCAGTGCGACCCCCGGCGGCATCAGCGGGGAGGACCGCAACCGGCTCATCGAGACGTTCGGCGGCATACCCAGAGGCGACCTGGGCACCACCATGGGCATCGAACTGCTGGAGGCCAGCGCCGAACGCGTGGTGGGACGGATGCCCGTCAAAGGCAACACCCAGCCCTACGGACTGCTGCACGGCGGAGCGTCCTGCGTGCTGGCCGAATCCCTGGGCTCCACCGGGGCGGCCCTGCACGCCGGGCCGGGACGGATCGCGGTCGGCGTGGAGATCAACGCCACCCACCACCGGTCGGTCACCGAAGGCCACGTCACCGGTGTCGCCACCCGGGTGCACGGCGGCCGGACGCTGGCCACCTACGACATCGTCATCACCGACGATCAGGACCGGCGGGTCTGCACCGCCCGCCTGACCTGCATGCTGCGCGACGCACCCGCCCAGTGAAAACCCGGCGAAAGAACGGCCCGCACGGCACCGACCCGCCGAGCCGTGCGGGCCGGGCGGGGCCGCAAAAGGCCCGCCGCGCCGGGCGGATACCGCCGCATCCCGCTCACCGCGAACAAAACATCCTTTGCAAGCAGGCCCCATGCGTCGCTAGCGTTGCCCCACAGGGGCCGGGGCCGCTGAGTAGACAACGTACGTCCGGGGAAGGGGTGTACGGCCCCAAAGGCGGCCCCGGTACCCGCCCGGTTGCGGTTGGGTTGCGATTAACGGCGACCCGCCCCACCACCCCCACGGCGCCGCCTACCGTCACGCCATGCGCCCACTCGCGCCGGCGGCCGGCCTGCTGCTCGCCGCGTCCCTGCTTCCGGCATGCTCGGCGAGCCCCGCCGGGCCGCAGCCCGCCGCCCCCACCTACCGCCTCCCGCCGCGCACCGTCCGGCCCGGCGAACAGGCCGTCCAGCCCGCCTACGCCGCCTCCGGCGACGTCTCCTTCACCGTGATCGGGCTGACCACCGGCATGCCGGAACTGGTCGGCAGCCACGCCGACATCCCCGCCAAAGGACGCTTCGTGCGCATCCGCGTCATCGTCGCCAACACCGGCCGCAACACCGTCAGCATCCGCACCGCCCGGCAACGCCTCATCGACGACCACGGCCGCGTCTACGCCCCCGACCACAACGCCATGCTCATCAAACGGCAACCGGACGAACTGCGCCTCGGCTCGGCCATGCGCATCGAATTCGACCTGTGGTACGACATCCCCGCCACCGCCCGCCCCCGCGCCCTGCGCGTCAGCGGCGCCGCCGCCCTCACCGGCCGGCCGCCCGACGCCGACCTGCCCCTGCCCTCCTGAAAGCCGCACACACCAGTGGCCGCGGCCGAGGAGACCCCGGCCGCGGCCACCGCGCATCCGCTCAGCCCTCCGACGCAGTCGGCGCCCCGGTGTCCAGATCACCGCCCAGATACGCGGCCCGGACCTCCGGGTCGTCCAGCAGCTGCGCCGCCGGCGCGCTCTTGACCACCCGCCCCGTCTCCAGGACGTAGGCGCGGTCCGCCAGCTGCAGCGCCTGCTGGGCGTTCTGCTCCACCACCAGCACCGTCGTGCCCCGCCGGTTGATCTCCTTGATGATCTCGAAGATCTGCCGGATCAGCATCGGCGCCAGCCCCATCGACGGCTCATCCAGCAGCAGCACCTTCGGCCGGGCCATCAACGCCCGCCCGATCGCCAGCATCTGCTGCTCGCCGCCCGACATCGTCCCCCCGGGCTGCTTCTTGCGCTCGGCCAGCCGGGGGAACAGCTCATACACCTCGGCCAGGTCCTTGGACAGATCCCCCTTGCGGGCATAGGCGCCCATCAGGAGGTTCTCCTCGACCGTCATGCCCGGGAACACCCCGCGGCCCTCCGGGGCCTGCCCGATCCCGGCCAGCACCCGCTTGTGCCCCGGCATCCGGCTGATGTCCCGGCCCTCGAACAGCACCCGGCCCCGCGACAGCGGACGCAACCCCGAGATCGTCTTGAGCGTGGTGGTCTTGCCCGCCCCGTTCGCCCCGATCAAGGTGACGATCTCGCCCTGCTCCACCTGCAGGGACACGCCCTTGAGCGCAGCGATCTTGCCGTAGTGGACGTGAATGTCACAGACCTCAAGAAGCATCGGCCGGAGCCCCCAGGTACGCCTCGATGACCTTGGGATCGCGCTGCACGTCCTGCGGCAGGCCCTCGGCGATCTTCTGCCCGAAGTCCAGCACCGCGACCCGATCGCTGATCCCCATGACCAGGCTCATGTCGTGCTCGATGAGCAGCACCGTCCGTCCCGAATCCCGGATCCGGCCGATCAGCTCCTGCAGCCGCACCTTCTCCGCCGGGTTCATGCCCGCCGCCGGCTCGTCCAGCAACAGCAGCCGCGGATCGGTCGCCAGCGCCCGCGCGATCTCCAGCCGCCGCTGATCACCGTAGGGCAGGTTCTTGGCCGGCTCATCCATCCGGTGCGCCACGCCCACGAACTCCAGCAGCTCGCGAGCCTTGGCCCGGCCCTCGCGCTCCTCACGCCGATGCCACGGCAGCCCCAGCGCCGCCCCCATGAAGCCCGTCTTGTGGTGGGCGTCCGCCCCCACCAGCACGTTCTCCAGGACGGTCATGTTGTGGAACAGCCGGATGTTCTGGAACGTCCGGGCCACGCCCCGCTTGGTGATCGCGAACCGCTTCCTGCCGTTGATCCGCTCACCGCGCAGCAGCACCTGGCCCTCCGTGGGCCGGTACACCCCCGTGATCACATTGAACACGGTGGTCTTCCCCGCCCCGTTCGGGCCGATCAACGCGAAGATCTCACCCTCGCGGACCGTCAGATCCAGCCCGTTGATCGCCACCACGCCGCCGAACCGCATGGTGACCGACTGCATCTGCAGAACCGGCTGCGCTTCCCGCCCGGCAGGCGCGGAGACCCCGGCCGCCCCGGCGGCCTTCTCCTCGCTCACTTGCTCACCTCGACCTGGTCCGTGTCCGCGGCACCGGCCCCGGAAGCGGTGGGCACCTCCGCGCCCATGCTCCCCATGCCGCCGGTGCCCTCGGCCAGCTCCGCCTTACGCTGCCTGGACGGCAAGATCCCCTCCGGCCGCAGCGCCATCATCGCCACCAGCGCCGCACCGAAGATCAGCACCCGGTAGTCCTCCAGGCCCCGGAACCGCTCCGGCAGCCACGCCACCAGGAACGCCCCCAGCATCACGCCCGGGATGTTGCCCGAACCGCCCAGCACCACCGCCGCCAGGATCGTCGCCGACAGGATGAACGGGAAGTTGTTGGGAATGATGGAGATCACCTTGGAGGCCCACACCACTCCCGTCGCACCGCCGATCGCCGCGCCGATCGCGAACGCCGCCAGCTTGAACCGGAACGTGGGCACGCCCATCAGCTCCGCGGCGTCCTCATCCTCCCGGATCGCCGCCCACGCCCGGCCCACCCGGCTCTTCTCCAGCCGCTTGGCGAAGATGATCGTCAGCACGATCAGCGCCACCAGCAGGTAGTAGTACGGCCGCGGGTCCAGCACCCCGTACTTCAGCGGCTGAACCCCGAAGATCTCCACCTCCGACAGCGACGGCGGGTGCGGAATCCCCGCGATCCCCCGCGGGCCGTTGACGTACTCGCTGTTGTTGGCGGTGATCCGGACGATCTCACCGAACCCCAGCGTCACGATCGCCAGATAGTCCCCGCGCAGCCGCAGCGTCGGAGCCCCCAGGATCAACCCCGAGATCGCCGACAGCACCACGCCGACGATGAGGATCTCCCAGAAGTTCCAGCCGTACTTCGTCCCGAAGATCGCCATCGTGTAGCCGCCGACCGCGAAGAAGGCCACATAGCCCAGGTCCAGCAGCCCGGCCTGGCCCACCACGATGTTCAGCCCGATCGCCAGCAGGATGAACACCCCGATCGGGTAGAACAGCACCGTCGCCCAGTCCGAGTGCGGACTCATCACCCGGCCGATCGGCTCCATCGGCAGGATCAGCGCACCCGCGATCAGCAGCAGATACACCGTCCACCGGGCATACCCCGGCGCCGTGGCCCACCACTCACGCGGCCACTCCACAAGCCGCCCAACGGCCGCCTTGCCGTTACCGATGCCGTTGCTCACGCTCTTGCTGATGCCGTTGCTGCTCATGCGCGCGCCTGCTGAAGAGATTCACCGAGAATGCCGGTGGGACGGAACATCAGGACCAGGATCAAGATCACGAACGCGACCACGTCCTTCCAGGCGGAACCGAACACCATCGAGCCGTACATCTCCAGCAGCCCCAGCACGAAGCCGCCGGTCAACGCGCCCCGGATGTTGCCGATACCGCCCAGCACCGCCGCCGTGAACGCCTTGATGCCCAACAGGAAACCCACCATGAAGAAGGTCTCCTCGAACCGCAGCACATACAGCGCCGCCGCCACGCCGGCCATCGCACCGCCGATCGCGAACGTCGCCGTCACGATCCGGTCGATGTTCACGCCCATCAGCACGGCCGTCTCCGGATCCTGCGCCGTCGACCGGATCCCCCGGCCCAGCTTCGTCCGGTTCACGAACTGATCCAGCACCACCATCATCAAGATGGCCGCGATGAACACGATCAGCTTGTCGTTGGCCACGCCGACCCCGCCGATCGAAAAGACGTCATGCCGGTCCACGAAGTGCTGCTCCGGCTGCACCGGCAGACGGCCGCCCTCCTTCGGCTTGTCGAAAAGCCAGGGAATCACGAACAGCGCGAAGAACTGCTGCAGAAACAAAGAGGCGCCGATCGCAGAGATCAGCGCCGCCAGCCGCGAGGCACCGTGCTTGCGCAACGGACGGTAGGCCACGAACTCCAACGCCATCGCACCGGCGCCGGAGGCCACCATCGCCACCGCGGCCATCAGCAGCACGATCCCCAGCAGCGCGACCCCGCTCAACGGAGCCGACGGCGCCACCGCGTTCACCACCACCAGGCTGGCGCACGTGCCGATCAGGAAGATCTCCGAATGGGCGAAATTGATCAGCCGCAGCACCCCGTACACCATCGTGTACCCCAGTGCCACCAGCGCGTAAATCGCCCCGAGCGACAGCCCGTCGACCGTGTTGATCAGAAGATTATCGAGCACTTTTGGTCGCCTTCGTCAAGGAGCGGGAGCGCTGTGGCGCTCCCGCTCCTGCGCACTCACCAAGAACGTCGTACTACGCCGACGCCCTACTGGAGCTTGGCCTCCGAAGCCTTGCCCAGCAGCGGCAGCTCCTTGCCCTCGACGCGGTAGATGTAGACGTCACCGCCGGCCGGCTCGCCCTTGTCGTCGAACTTGATCTGCTTGGACACACCCGGCACGTCGATCGTCTTCAGGAACTCGTTGATCGCCTCCGTGGTGGTGTTACCGGCCTTGATCGCCTCGATGAACGCCGTGGCCGCGTCGTAACCCTCCGCCGCGTAAATCGCCGGCTCGGAGTTGTACTTGGCCTTGTACGCCTCGGCGAACTTCTTGCTCGCCGGGCTCGACTCACCCGTCGGGTCGATCAGGCACGGGCAGCTCACCACGGTGTTCACCGCGTTCTTCTCACCCGCACCCTCGATCAGGCCCTTGTCCAGCGAGCCGTCACCGGAGGCGAACAGCGCGTCCACGCCGTTCTCCCGCAGCTGCTTCAGCAGCCGGCCGCCCTGCGCGTAGTAGCCGCCGTAGAAGATCGCGTCCGGCTTGAAGGCCTTGGCCTTGTTCACCGTGGAGGAGTAGTCAGAGGCCCGCGGGTCGACCACGTCCTGCTCGACGGTGACGCCCTTCTCCTTCAGGCCCTTGGTCACGTAGTCGGCCAGGCCCTTGCTGTAGTCCTCGTTGTCGTGCGCCACGAAGACCTTCTTGGCCTTGGCCTCCCGGACCAGGAACTCGGCCACGCCCGTGCCCTGCATCGAGTCGTTGCCGACCACCCGGTGCCAGTACTTCCAGCCCTTCTCGCCCAGCGTCACGTTCGTCGCCGACGCCGAGATGTTGGGGATCTTCCCCTCCTCCAGCACCGGCACCGCCTGCTGCGACTCGCCCGAGAAGGCCGGGCCGATCAGACCCACGATGTTGTCGCTCTTGATCGCCGACTGCACCAGGCTGGTGGCCTGATCCGGCTGCCCCTGGCTGTCGTAGGTCTTCAGAACGATCTTGACCTTCGGATTCGTGGCGTTGTACTCGTCGATCGCCAGCTGCGCACCCTGCTTGGGCGGAATGACGATGCCCGAGTTCTCACCGGTCAGGTCACCCAGAAAACCGATGGTGACGCTGTTGCCGTCACCGCCCGACCCGCCGTCGTCACCGCCACAGGCGGCCGCGCTCAACGCGAGCACCGCGCTCAGCGCCATGGCGCCGGTAACCCTCATCATGTTGCGCCGCAAGGTGCCAACCTTTCAATCGGACCCCGTCAGGGATCGGCTGCAAGTGAACCCCGTGACACCCTCACCTCACCTGCCACAACCGGCAGAACAGGTGAAGGCCAGGAACGTAGTACACCGGCGACCCCACAAAGATCAGCACCCCCTCGCGGAAGGGTTACTGGTTCGTTACACCTCCGTGCTCAGGCACTACCCGTCGGTAAATAAGACCGTTACGTTCCGTTAGCGGACCTTGTCACGACGACCCGCCCGACCCGCGCTCCTTGCCCCGATCGCGCTCCACCTGCAGATCACGGCCCAGCGCCCCCGACAGCACCGCATCCGCCACCGCACGCATCGTCAAACGCCGGTCCATCGACGTCTTTTGAATCCACCGGAACGCCTGCGGCTCCGTCCAGCCGTTGAGCTCCTGCAGCAGCCCTTTGGCGCGGTCCACCACCTTGCGCGTCTCCAGCCGCTCGGTCAGCGTGCTGACCTCCGCCTCCAGCGCCCGGATCTGCTCATACCGGCTCACCGCCATCTCGATCGCCGGCGTCAGGTCCGACTTGGTGAACGGCTTGACCAGGTAAGCCATGGCCCCCGCCTCCGTGGCCCGCCGCACCAGCTCGCGCTGGGAGAAAGCAGTCAAGATCACCACAGGGGCCAGCCGCGCCGCGCTGATCCGCTCGGCCGCCGAGATGCCGTCCAGCACCGGCATCTTCACGTCCAGGATCACCAGATCGGGCTTGAGCTCGGTGGCCAGCCGCACCGCCGCCTCGCCGTCCCCCGCCTCGCCGACGACCTCATAGCCGTCTTCCTGCAGCATCTCCTTGAGGTCCAGCCTGATCAGGGCCTCGTCTTCTGCGATCACAACTCGTCGGGCGCTCTCGGTCACGCGCATGAGACTACCTGGACGCGCTATCCTGGCGTGAGGTTGGGTCCGCTCAACCGTCCGGTAGGATCGGCCTCATAAGCTTAAAGCCCCGATAGGCCAATCGGTAGAGCCGGCGGCCTCAAAAGCCGTTCAGTGTGGGTTCGAATCCCACTCGGGGCACATTGATGTAACCACCGCCGATATCGGCGGTGGTTTTTGTTTTTCCCTGAGACAATCTCGGCATGTACGACGTCGCAACGCGCAGGAGCGCACTCAAGCTCCTCCAGGACGGATTCACCGTCTCTGAAGTGAGCCGTCGTATCGGAGTTTCACGCGCAGCGGTGAAGGAATGGCGTGACGACCCCGCAAAGGCGTTGACCGCGCAGGCCGGCTCGCGCTGCCCCCGCTGCGCGGAAACCCCTTCCCTGCCCGAGCCCGGTCCTGACTACGCATACCTTCTCGGGCTGTATCTGGGCGACGGCTGCATCACCCCCGTCGGAGATCCCGCCAAGTCCGTCTGGGCTCTGCGCATCATGTGCGCGGACACCTGGCCCGGCCTGATCACCGAGTGCGAGAACGCGGTCCGTTCGATCCGGCCGGGCAACAAGGTCCGGCGCATCCCCTGCACCGGCTGCACCGAGGTCAAGAGCATGTCCCGGCATTGGCCCTGTCTCTTCCCGCAGCACGGCCCGGGCAAGAAGCACCTGCGCCGGATCCGGCTCACCGCCTGGCAGCAGCAGATCGTGGACGAGCACACGGAGCGATTCATCCGAGGTCTGCTGCATTCGGACGGTTGCCGTCTGACCAATAAAATCCGCAGGAGGCTTCCGTCCGGAGAACGCCGGTACGAATACCCCCGCTACCTGTTCACCAACGAATCGCAGGACATCCTGCAGATCTTGGGCGCCGCTCTGGACCGGCTCGGGATCGCATGGCGCTACAGCAAGCGCAACACCATCTCGATCGCCAAGAAGGACGCCGTGGCGCGGCTGGATGAGTTCGTGGGTCCAAAATACTGAGTTCCCGGGAGCAAGAGCACATCCCCCAAGAGCCGTCGTCAACGGCCCTTGAAAATCCCAGGCCGGGCAGGCCCGGTGGCCAGTGCGCCCGTGTCCGACGACGTTCACCGGGGCCAGCGCCGGCTTGCGTCTTTGTGAGCGTCACCACGCATCGGCGAGCCTTGCACGGCCGCTTCGGTGGAACGTCTCATGCGGCATCACGCGCCGGGAAAACCGTGGTGGGCCTTCTCCCCTCCTTCAGAGCGGTGATCGCGCCGTCCGCCGGCTCCCGGAGCCGGACCTGCGGCATCGCCTCAGGCCCTGTGGCGGGCCATGCCCGGTGACGAGGTGCGTTGCGGTTCAGGCGCGTGCGCGGTGGCGGGGCGCTCCACCGCGTACGCGCCTGTTTCGGCTCCGGCCGGTGGGAGGCCGGGCACGCTCGGGAAACGCCGGTTCCGGGCGTGCGGGGTCAGTGGCGCATGCCGATGGCGTCGCCGATGCGGTGGACGCGCAGGGCGTTGGTGGAGCCGGGGGTGCCGGGGGGCGAGCCGGCGACGATGACGACGCGGTCGCCCTTTTGGCAGCGGCCGATTTCGAGCAGGGCCTGGTCGACCTGGCGGACCATGTCGTCGGTGTGGTCGACATGGGGGACGATGAAGGTCTCCACGCCCCAGACCAGGGAGAGCTGGCTGCGGGTGGCCTGAACGGTGGTGAAGGCCAGCAACGGGATGGGTGAGCGGTAGCGGGCCAGGCGGCGGGCGGTCTCCCCGGACATGGTGAAGGCGACCAGGGCCTTGGCTCCGACGATGGCGCCGACTTCGGCGGCGGCGCGGGCGATGGCGCCGCCGACGGTTTCGGGCTTGCGGTCCAGGGAGTGGACGGCGCGCAGGGTGTCGCGTTCGGTGGCGATGGCGATGCGGCTCATGGTCTGGACCGCTTCGACGGGGTATTGGCCGACGCTGGTCTCGCCGGAGAGCATGACGGCGTCGGCGCCCTCGTAGATGGCGTTGGCGACGTCGGAGGCCTCGGCGCGGGTGGGGCGGGGGGAGGAGATCATGGATTCGAGCATCTGGGTGGCCACGATGACGGGGCGGGCCTTTTCGCGGCACAGCTCGATGGCTCGTTTCTGGACGATGGGGACTTGTTCGAGGGGCAGTTCGACGCCGAGGTCCCCGCGGGCGACCATGATGCCATCGAAGGCGGCGACGATTTCGGGGAGCGCCTCGACGGCCTGGGGTTTTTCGATTTTGGCGATGAGGGGGACGCGGACGCCCTCCTCTTCCATGATGCGGTAGCAGACTTCGGCGTCGGCGGGGCTGCGGACGAAGGACAGGGCGATCATGTCGATGCCCAGGCGCAGCGCCCAGCGCAGGTCTGCTTCGTCTTTTTCGGTGAGGGCGGGGACGCTGACGGGGACGCCGGGAAGGTTGAGTCCTTTGTTGTCGGACAGGACGCCGCCGACCATGACGCGGGTGTGGACGCGGGGGCCGTCGACGTCGGTGACGGCGAGGGCGATGCGGCCGTCGTCGATGAGGATGGTGTCGCCGACGGTGACGTCGCCGGGGAGTCCCTTGTAGGAGGTGGAGACCTGCTTGTGGTTGCCGGGGACGTCCTCGGTGGTGATGGTGAACTCGTCGTCGAAGGAGAGGCGGACGGGGCCCTCGGCGAAGCGGCCGATGCGGATCTTGGGTCCTTGCAGGTCGGCGAGGATGCCCACGCCGTGTCCGGTGGCGTCGGAGGCGGCGCGGATGCGGTGGTAGACGGCCTCGTGGGTGGCGTGGTCGCCGTGGCTCATGTTGAGGCGGGCGACGTCGATGCCGGCTTTGACGAGGGCGTAGATCTGTTCCTCGCTGGAGCAGGCCGGTCCGATGGTACTGACTATCTTCGCTCGACGGTTCACGGACACAACCCTAGGTTGTTACTGGTTGGTAAGGGGCGTTCATGCAGGACACCGTCTTCGAAGATTCACCGATTGGTCTAGCCCTGGGGTCTAGACCAATCGGTGGGCGGGCGCGGGGGCGCGCAGGGTCTCCACGAGGGCCCGGCAGAAGGCTTTCAGGTCGCCTGGGCCGCGGCTGGTGATGAGGGTGTTGGGGCCGTTGCGGCAGCTGACGACCTGCCGGTCGGTCCAGGTGGCGCCGGCGTTGCGCAGGTCGGTGCGGAGGCTGGGCCAGGAGGTGAGGGTGCGGCCGCGCACGACGCCGGCTTCGATGAGGGTCCAGGGGCCGTGGCAGATGGCGGCGACGGGTTTGCCGGCGTCGAAGAAGGCTTTGGTGAAGGCGACCGCGGCGGGGACGGTGCGCAGGTAGTCGGGGCCGGCGACGCCGCCGGGGAGGACGAGGGCGTCGAATTCGCCGGCTTTCGAGACGGTGACGGTGGTGTCGACGGCGAAGGTGCCGTCTCTGTCGAGGTGGTTGAAGGCCTGGATGCGCCCGGATTGGGTGGACACCAGGAGGGCCGTGCCGCCGGCGTCTTCGATGGCCCGCCGCGGTTCGGTGAGTTCGATTTGCTCGGTGCCCTCGGGGGCGACGAGGAGGGCGACGGTCTTGCCGTGCAGTTCGGCGGTCATCTGGGGCCTCCTTGATGGTGGGTGTCGTCGGTCTCTGTGCGCAGTGCCCGTAGCGGGTGGCGGTATGCATGGGGGCGGCGACGGGTTCGGGCCCTGCCGGGGACCGGTGTGCTCGCGGACGTGTGATCGTGCCGTTGAGGTGGCCGGCCGTCGGGCCGGGATGGTGCCCGGTGTTCCGTCGATGCGGGAAGAGACAGGCGAGCGCCGCGGGGCGCCGGACGGCCGGTTCGGTGGATGCACCGCATCATGAAGGCGACCGCGTGAGGGGGCGCGTCGCACTGTCCACGGGAGCCAGGCACCCGGTTCGGATGCGGACGGGGCGGCCGTTGGGATTCGTCCGCGCCTTGTGCCGGGGTCTTTGAAAGACGCGTCCAGGCCGGCCGGTGGGTGGGGGCGGCCGGGCCTGTGAGGGGCGAGGTCAGCGCAGGGGCGTCAGGGGGATGACGTCGGCCTCGGCGGGCGGGGCCGGTGGTTCGTCGTGGTCGTGGGGCGGTGAGCGGGCGAGCCAGGCGTGCAGGGCCATTTCCAGTTCGAGGCGGCGTTCGGGGTCGTGGAGGATGTCGCCGAACAGGTCGTGGAGCTGGTGGAGGCGGTAGCGGACGGTTTGGGGGTGCACTTGGAGGCGGGCGGCGACTTCGGTGGCGTTGAAGCCGCAGCGCAGGCACTCCAGGAGGGTGCGGGCCAGGCGGACGCGCTGGGAGGGGCGGACGGACTGCAGGGGTTTGAGGCGGTGGGCGGCGACCAGCAGGACCAGTTCCCGGCTGCGCATGATGGTCAGGACGGGCATGTGGTCGGCGGCGATGACGAGGTCGTCGGCGGGGAGCAGGCCGCGGCGGGCGAGGGCGAGCGCTTCGCGGGCCCAGTGCAGGGAGCGGGCGGTGTGGGAGGGGTCGGCCATGGGGTCGACGGTGGGGCCGACGGCGGCGACCCAGTCGCGCAGCGCGGTGGCGAGCATGGCGCGGCGGCCGGGTCCATCGGGGTCGGGGACGATGGCGCACGGGTCGCTGCGGTCGATGTCGACCAGGACGTCGGGGGGCAGGGCGGGTGGGCGGAAGGGGCTTTGGCCGCGTTCGTGGAAGGCGACGACGCACAGGGTGCGGGGGACGGGCCAGTGGGCCAGGCGGGCCAGGTCGGTGACGGCCTGGGGGGATGCGGTGCCGGTGAGCAGTAGTTCGATGAGGCGGCGGCGGCGTTTGTGGAGTTCCCCGGCGGCGCGGGCGGTGGCCTCGGTGTGGCCGCGCACGGCGGCGGCCGAGAGGATCTCCAGGTAGGCGAAGACGGCTTCGGCGAGGTGGCCGAGGGTCTGGCGGGAGATGTCGAGGCGGTCGGCGTGTTCGCCGAAGGTGCGGATGGCCATGCGGGCGCCCAGGCGCAGGGCGGTGTCCCAGGGGTCGAGGGTGCGGCCTTCTTTGGCTTCGCCGTAGCCGATTTCCCGGAAGAATTCGAGGGCCTCGTCCCAGGGGGTGTCGGGGTCGGCGATGAGGTCGATGAAGTGGCCGATGGCCTTTTCGACGGCGTCGCGGAGGACCTCGGCGTATTTGGGGTCGGCGGGGCGGGCGTATTCGGGGATCTGCCGGCGGATGGCGGCGACGGCCTCTGCTGCGACCGTGGGCACGAGCGGGCGGAATTCTTCGGCGATTCGGCGCGGCACGTTGCGCCATGGCTGCCTGTCGTCGGCAAGGTGCAGGGAGGCCATGTTGCTCACCCCCGAGTTCGGTGGGCCGGGTCAGGCACCGAACCGTACTCGGCCGTCGCCGGGAAGTGCCGTTCATGATCCCAAAGGTTTGGCGGTGGCGTTGTCAGTGCGGTGACAGATACGGCGGGCCGGCTTTTCCCTGGACATGGAACGGGCCGGACGGTCGCTGCGACCGTCCGGCCCGCGAATGCCGGCTGGGCGTGGGGTCAGGAAATGGGACGGGCGGTGGGCGGGATCGGGCGGGGCAGGGTGGTGCTGCCGGTGAGGTAGGCGTCGATCCCGCTGGCGGCGGAGCGTCCCTCGGCGATGGCCCACACGATGAGGGACTGGCCGCGGCCCATGTCGCCGGCGACGAAGACGCCTTCGACGTTGGTGGCGTAGTTGTCGTCGCGGGCGACGTTGCCGCGCTGGTCGAATTCCACGCCGAGCTGCTGAAGGAGGCCTTCGCGCTGGGGGCCGAGGAAGCCCATGGCGAGGGTGACCAGCTGGGCGGGGATTTCGCGTTCGGTGCCGGGGATGGGCTTGAAGCCGGTTTCGGGGCCTTCGACGCCGACGACCTTCAGCGCGCGGACGTGGCCGTGCTCGTCGCCGAGGAATTCGACGGTGGACAGGGCGTAGAGGCGCTGCCCGCCCATGTCGGCCAGTTCCTCGTGGGCGCTTTCGGTCTTGTAGAGGATCGGGTAGGTGGGCCAGGGCTGGTGCGGGGGCCGCTGCTCCGGCGGCTTGGGCATGATCTCCAGCTGGGTGACCGAGCGAGCGCCCTGGCGGATGGCGGTGCCGATGCAGTCGGCCCCGGTGTCGCCGCCGCCGATGACGACGACGTCCTTGCCGGCGGCGTTGATGAGCGGTTCGGTGCGGTCGCCCTCCTGGACGCGGTTGGCCTCCGGCAGGTACTCCATGGCCTGGTAGATGCCGGCCAGGTCGCGTCCGGGCACCGGCAGGTCGCGGCGGACGGTGGCGCCGCCGGCCAGCAGGATGGCGTCGTAGCGGGCGCGCAGTTCCTCGGCGGTGATGTCGACGCCGACTTCGACGGAGGTGACGAATTCGGTGCCTTCGGCGCGCATCTGGGCCAGCCGCCGGTCCAGGTGGCGCTTTTCCATCTTGAATTCGGGGATGCCGTAGCGCAGCAGCCCGCCGATGCGGTCGGCGCGCTCATAGACGGTGACGTCGTGGCCGGCGCGGGTGAGCTGCTGGGCGGCGGCCAGGCCGGCGGGGCCGGAGCCGACGATGGCGACCTTCTTGCCGGTCTTGACGGCGGGGGGCTTGGGGGTGACCCAGCCTTCTTCCCAGGCCCGGTCGATGATCTCGGCTTCGACGCGCTTGATGGTGACCGGGTCGGAGTTGATGCCGAGCACGCAGGCGGCCTCGCAGGGGGCGGGGCACAGCTTGCCGGTGAACTCGGGGAAGTTGTTGGTGGCGTGGAGCCGTTCGATGGCGTCCCGCCAGTCGCTGCGGTAGACCAGGTCGTTCCACTCGGGGATGAGGTTGCCCAGCGGGCAGCCCTGGTGGCAGAACGGGATGCCGCAGTCCATGCAGCGGCTGGCCTGCCGCTCCAGGCGGGCGCGGTCGAAGTCTTCGTAGACTTCGCGCCAGTTCTTGATGCGGACGTCCACGGGGCGGCGCTTGGGAAGCTCCCGCGGGACGGTCAGGAAACCCTTCGGGTCGGCCATGGGGGAGCCTCCTTTCAGCCTCGGCTGGCGGCCATGATGGCCTCGTTGACGTCGCGGCCCTCGGCCTCGGCGCGGGCCTTGGCCTCCAGAACGCGCTTGTAGTCGCGCGGCATGATCTTGGAGAAGCGGTTCAGGGAGCCCTCCCAGTCGGCCAGCAGCTTGCCCGCCACGGTGGAGCCGGTCTCGGCCTGGTGGCGTTCGATGATGTCGCGCAGGAAGGTGCGGTCGGCCTCATCGAGGGGTTCGATCTCCACCATTTCGGTGTTGACGCGGGCCGGCACCAGGTCCAGCACGTAGGCGATGCCGCCGGACATGCCGGCCGCCAGGTTGCGGCCGGTGGCGCCGAGGATGACGGCGCGTCCGCCGGTCATGTATTCCAGGGCGTGGTCGCCGACGCCTTCGACGACGGCGGTGGCTCCGGAGTTGCGGACGCAGAAGCGTTCCCCGACGATGCCGCGGGCGAACAGTTCTCCGGAGGTGGCGCCGTAGAGGATGACGTTGCCGGCGATGATCTGGTGTTCGGCCTCGAACGGGGCGTCCGGGTGGGGCCGCAGGGTGATGCGGCCGCCCGACAGGCCCTTGCCGACGTAGTCGTTGGCGTCGCCGATGAGCCGCAGCGTGACGCCGCGGGGGACGAAGGCGCCGAAGGAGTTGCCGGCCGAGCCGGTGAAGGTGATGTCGATGGTGTCGTCCGGCAGCCCGGCGCCGCCGTGCCGCAGCGTGATCTCGTGGCCGAGCATGGTGCCGACGGTGCGGTTGACGTTGCGGATCGGCAGGTCCAGCTTGACCTTCTCGCCGCGGGTGATGGCGCTTTCGGCGAGCTGGATGAGGGTGTTGTCCAGGGCCTTCTCCAGCCCGTGGTCCTGGCGGTTCACGCAGCGCGGCGCGTTGCCGTAGGGGTTGGCCGGCTGGTGGAGGATGGGGCTGAGGTCCAGCCCGGAGGCCTTCCAGTGGTCGACGGCCTCGCGGGTGTCGAGCATGTCGATGCGGCCGATGGCCTCATCCAGGCTGCGGAAGCCGAGGGCGGCCAGGTATTCGCGGACTTCCTGGGCGATGAACTCGAAGAAGTTGACCACGAATTCCGGCTTGCCGCTGAAGCGCTTGCGCAGCTCGGGGTTTTGGGTGGCGACGCCGACCGGGCAGGTGTCCAGGTGGCACACCCGCATCATGACGCAGCCGGAGACCACCAGCGGCGCGGTGGCGAAGCCGTACTCCTCGGCGCCCAGCAGCGCGGCGATGATCACGTCGCGGCCGGTCTTCATCTGCCCGTCGACCTGCACGACGATGCGGTCGCGCAGCCCGTTGAGCATGAGGGTCTGCTGGGTTTCGGCCAGCCCGAGCTCCCAGGGGGCGCCGGCGTGCTTGATGGAGGTCAGCGGGGAGGCGCCGGTGCCGCCGTCGTGGCCGCTGATGAGGACCACGTCGGCGTGGGCCTTGGAGACCCCGGCGGCGACGGTGCCGACGCCGACCTCGGCGACCAGCTTGACGTGGATGCGGGCCGCGGGGTTGGCGTTCTTGAGGTCGTGGATGAGCTGGGCCAGGTCCTCGATGGAGTAGATGTCGTGGTGCGGCGGCGGGGAGATGAGGCCGACGCCGGGGGTGGAGTGGCGGGTCTTGGCCACCCACGGGTAGACCTTGTGGCCGGGCAGCTGGCCGCCCTCGCCGGGCTTGGCGCCCTGGGCCATCTTGATCTGGATGTCGTCGGCGTTGGTGAGGTACTCGGCGGTCACCCCGAACCGGCCGGAGGCCACCTGCTTGATGGCGCTGCGGCGCAGGTCGCCGTTGGGGTCGGGGGTGTAGCGCTCAGGATCCTCGCCGCCTTCGCCGGTGTTGGACTTGCCGCCCAGGCGGTTCATGGCGATGGCGAGGGTCTCGTGCGCCTCGGCGGAGATGGACCCATACGACATGGCGCCGGTGGAGAACCGCTTGACGATCTCGCTGACCGGTTCGACCTCCTCGATCGGCACCGGCGGGCGCACGCCCTCCTTGAGGCGGAACAGGCCGCGCAGCGTCATCAGCCGGGCGGACTGGTCGTCGACCAGGCGGGTGTACTCCTTGAAGATCTCGTAGCGGCGGGTGCGGGTGGCGTGCTGCAGCTTGAAGACCGTCTCGGGGTTGAACAGGTGCGGTTCGCCCTCGCGCCGCCACTGGTACTCGCCGCCGACCTCCAGGGTGCGGTGGGCGGGGGCGTTGCCGCGCGGGTAGGCGCGGCGGTGCCGTTCGGCGACCTCGCGGGCGATCACGTCGAAGCCGACGCCGCCCAGGCGGGAGGTGGTGCCGGTGAAGCAGCGCTCGATGACCTCTTCGCCGAGGCCGATGGCCTCGAAGATCTGGGCGCCGGTGTAGGAGGCGACGGTGGACACCCCCATCTTGGACATGATCTTCAGGACGCCCTTGCCGTAGGCCTTGACCATGTTGCGCACGGCCTTGGCGGGCTCCACGCCGGTGATCTTGCCGGCGGCGATCAGGTCCTCGACGGTCTCCAGCGCCAGGTAGGGGTTGACGGCGGAGGCGCCGTAGCCGATGAGCAGCGCCATGTGGTGGCATTCGCGGGCCTCGCCGGTCTCCACCACCAGCCCGACGCGGGTGCGGGACTTCTCCCGGATGAGGTGGTGGTGGACGGCGCCGGTCAGCAGCAGCGCGGGGATGGCGGCGCGGGTGGCGTCGGCGCCGCGGTCCGACAGCACGATGATGCGGGCGCCGTCGTCGATGGCCCGGGAGACCTCGGCGCAGATCTGCTCCAGCCGTTCCTGCAGGGCCTGCCCGCCGCCGTCGACCTCGTACAGGCCGTGGACGACGTGGGCCTGCAGGTGCGGCAGGTCGCCCTCGTCGTTGATGTGGACGATCTTGGCGAGCTCGTCGTTGTCGATGATCGGGGTGGGCAGCACCAGCCGCCGGCAGGAGTGGGGGCCGGGCTCCAGCAGGTTGCCCTCGGGGCCGAGGGTGGACTGCAGGGAGGTGACCAGCTCCTCGCGGATGGCGTCCAGCGGCGGGTTGGTGACCTGCGCGAACAGCTGCTTGAAGTAGTCGTACAGCAGGCGGGGGCGCTGGGAGAGCACCGCCAGCGGGGTGTCGGTGCCCATGGAGCCGACCGGCTCGGCGCCGGTGCGGGCCATGGGCGTCAAGATGACCCGCTGCTCCTCCAAGGTGTAGCCGAAGGCCTGCTGCCGCTTGAGCAGCGGCTCTTGGGCCTCCTCGGTGCGGCGCGGGCGGGGCGGCAGCTCCTCGAAGCGGACCAGGCCCTCCTCCAGCCACTGCCGGTAGGGGTGCTCGGCGGCCAGCTGCGCCTTGATCTCGTCGTCTTCGATGATGCGGCCGGCGGCGGTGTCGACCAGGAAGATCCGGCCGGGCTGCAGGCGGCCCTTGCGGACGACCTTGCCCGGGGGAATGTCGTCCAGGACGCCGGCCTCGCTGGCCAGCACCACCAGGCCGTCGTCGGTGACCCAGAAGCGGCCCGGGCGCAGGCCGTTGCGGTCCAGCACGGCGCCGACGACGGTGCCGTCGGTGAAGGTGACGCTGGCCGGGCCGTCCCAGGCCTCCATGAGGGTGGAGTGGAACTCATAGAAGGCCCGGCGGGCCGGGTCCATCTCGGTGTGGTTCTCCCACGCCTCGGGGATCATCATCAGCACCGCGTGCGGCAGGGACCGGCCGCCCAGGTGCAGCAGTTCCAGGCACTCGTCGAAGGAGGCGGTGTCGCTGGCCTCGATGTCGATGACCGGGTAGATCCGCGACAGGTCGCCGGGGATCAGGTCCGACTTCAGCAGCGCCTCGCGGGCCCGCATCCAGTTCCGGTTGCCCTTGACGGTGTTGATCTCGCCGTTGTGGGCGATGAACCGGAAGGGGTGGGCCAGTTCCCAGGCGGGGAAGGTGTTGGTGGAAAAGCGCGAGTGGACCAGCGCGATGGCGGTCTCGTAGCGGCGGTCGGACAGGTCGGGGAAGAACGGCTCCAGCTGCGGGGTGGTGAGCATCCCCTTGTAGACGATGGTCCGCGACGACAGGCTGGGGAAGTAGACCGCCACGTCCTGCTCGGCGCGTTCGCGCATGCAGAACACCACGCGGTCCAGTTCCAGCCCGGTCTTGCCGGCGTGCGGGCCGTCGTCGGCGGCCTTGACGAACAGCTGGGCGAAGTGCGGCATGGTGCGCCGCGCGGCCGGGCCGCAGAAGGAGGGGTCGTGGGGCAGTTCCCGCCAGCCCAGCACGGTCAGGCCCTCTTCGGCGCACAGCGCCTCGATGTGGGCGACGGCGGCGGCGCGCTGCTCGCCGTCGGTGGGCAGGAAGGCGGTGCCGACCGCGTAGTGGCCGGCGGGGGGCAGCTCGAAGCCGACGACTTCGCGGAAGAGGGCGTCGGGGATCTGGGTGAGGATGCCGGCGCCGTCGCCGTCGTCGGGCTCGGCGCCCACCGCGCCGCGGTGGTCGAGGTTGCGCAGGACGGTCAGGGCCTTTTCGACGATGTCGTGGCTCTTGCGCCCATGCAGGTCCGCCACCATGCCGACGCCGCAGGCGTCGTGCTCGTGGGCCGGGTCGTACAGGCCCTGACGCTCGGGCGTACCAGGTGTGAGGGCAGCAGCCGTCATCAACCCTCCCGTCGTAGTGTCACTGCTTACGTGTCAGTGCAGTCCGGGACGGCGCTGGCCCTGCTGCATTTTTTCAGTATGTGAAAACTGTCCCACTGCCTGGGATCGTCGCCGTCCGGCGCACCACCCCCGTCCGCGGCCGGTCGACGAGATCCCTGGTGTCGCCCGGTATACCCGGTTGTCCGGAAGCCACGCCAGATCGCGTGATGGGCTTCGTCGCCCGTCGCATCCCGGCGACACCGGCAAGTGGTTTAGACCAGGATAACCCGGACGGAACAGTTGCAAATCACCCCCTCCGGTGATCGTTCTCACCGGAGGGCCGGGGCGATCGCGGCGCAAGCCCGCCCGACGTGGGGTTTCGGCCGGCTGAGCGGTCCGCGCACTCCCCCAGGATACGGTCTGAAAATATTCCTATTCGACGCCGCTACTTGACGCCGGCGGCGCGACCCAGCACGGCCGGCGCCTTGCCGCCCTCGATCAGCAGCGCCAGCAGCGCCCCGTCGGTCTCCTCACCGGTGCCGTCCAGCCGCTGCGCCCAGGCGATCACCGCGTAGTGCCCCATCGCCAGCCCACGGGCCATGCTGAACCCCCGCCCGAAATCCGCCAGAGAGTACACCCCGGCGGTGGCGGACCCCGAGGGCCGCAAGGTGACCGTGGGGGTGGCGACGACCCCGCCGGGGGTGTCGGTCAGCGGCCGGACGAAGCCGCCGCGGCCCCGGCCGAGCGCCTCCACCAGCCGGTCGGCGTCGGCGGAGGTGGCCAGGTTGAAGATCGTGACGCTGAGCGCATAACCCCGCCGGGTGTCGGCGTACATGCCGCGGACGGCCTGGGTGCAGCCGCCCCGGCGCAGCTCCTCGCCGAGCGCCGCGCCCCAGACCGCCTCGGCGCAGTCGCCGTCCACCCGGGCGCCGACCAGGCGCAGCCGGCTGCGGGCGGCGGCGACGGTCAGGCTGCGGGCCGCGGCGGGGAACGCCTCCTGCTCGGTGAGCGGCTCGCTGTCTTCTTCCCGCCGGTCGATGCCCTCGTACACGGAGCTGGAGGGAGAGCTGGAGTAGGAGGAGGGCGCCGAGCCGCTGCCGGCCGGGCGGCCCACCGACGACCGCGGCCCCGCGGGACCGGAGGCGTTCTCATCCCCTCCCACGAGGATCGTCACCACGACCACGGCGGCGACGACGGCCAGGGCGCCGGCCGCCGCCAGCAGGACCTTGGAGCGGGGCAACGCCACGCCCGCCGGGCGGGCGGCCGTCTTATGACCGGATCGTTTCTGGGAGGCGCCCTTCAGCAGGCCCCCGGCGGCCTTGCCGGGGCCGCGCCGGGCGGCGGGAACAGAGGCCTGCCGGGGTGCCGGGCGTTCGGCGGGCTCGGGCCGGCCGGCGCGGCCGGGACGGCCGCGGCCGGAGGGGCGGCGCGGACCGGGCCGGCCGACGGGGCGCCCGCCGCTCCCCCACCCCGGGGGCGGGCCGGAACCGGCCTCCTGCCCGGGATCGGCGGCGGGTCCCGGACGTCGCATCCGTCCGGAGGCATCCGGAACGCGCCGGGAACCCGACGCGGGCGGTCCGGCGGGGCTGGCGGTGGGCCGGCGGCCCCGCCGGGCGCCGGGTTCGTCGTCTCTCACGTGGGGGGAGGATACTCGCAGAGCAGCGCCGCCGTGACCGTCAGTTCGTCCTCCTGGCGTCCGGCAGCAGCTGCATCCGCGCCCACACGAAGTCGCCGGGCTTCTCCACCGCCAAACTGACGTCGATCATCTCGTTGAGGTTGGCCGGCTGCTCGCCCCCGGCCCGCTGCACCCAGGCGATCACCACATAGTGGCCGTAGATCTGGGCGTAGGCGGCGCTGAAGCCCTTGCCGAAGTCGCTCACCCCCGGCGCCTGCAGCGGCACCACGAACCCGGCCTCGGCCTGGGGGTTGAGGTCGCGGACGATCTGCTCGGCGCCCGCCTGGTCGGCCAGGTTGATGGCGATGAACTGGCCCACGTGCTTTTTGTCGCCGCTGACGTAGGCGCCGCGCACGATCTGGTTGCAGCCGTACTTGGCCAGGTCGGCCTGGAGACGCTCCCCCCAGGTGACGGCCTTGCAGTCGGCTGAGACGTCCGAGCCGGCCAGGGTGAAGGCGTACTTGCGGTAGGTGACGGTCTTGACCGCGGGGGTGAACACCTCGCCTTCGTTCAGCGGCCGGGGATCGGCGGTGCGGCTGCCGAGCCTGGCGGTGTCCCGGTTGGCCATGGAGGGGGTGAACACGGTCGGCAGGACGGTGGCCTGCGCGCCGCCGCCTTTTTCGTCGCCGCCGCCCATCATCAGCACCGCCGCCACCGCGACCGCGATGACGGCCACCGCGGCCACGGCGCCGATCAGCAGCGGTTTCTTAGAGCGGCCCGGCTCGGGGCGCCGGGACCGGTCGGTCGGCCGGAAGTCCTCTTCGGCCTGGTGCGTGGTCATGGGTGAGCCCGATCCGCTCACTTCGCCTCCGGTTCACCAACGTGGATCAGCAGCGGTGAGCCTATCGGCCGGCGGCCTTCGGCGTACCGAAAAGGCCATTACATCCCTTTGCCGGACTGATCACAGCGCGGCGACGCCGATGAGCGAGCCGACCAGGTAGGTGACCGCGGCGGCGGCCGCGCCGAAGGCCAGCTGGCGCAGCCCGGAGAACCACCAGGGACGGGCCGTCACCTGCGCCACCAGCGCCCCGGCCCCGAACAGGCCGGCGGCCGCCACCAGGGCCGCCGGCCACAGGGCGCTCGCCCCCAGCAGGTAGGGAATCACCGGCAGCACCGCGCCCACCGAGAACGCCAGGAAGGAGGAGACACCCGCCAGCAGCGGGGACGGCAGGCGGCCGGGCTCCACGCCCAGCTCGTCGCGGGCGTGGACGCGCAGGGCCTGGCGGGGGTCGCGGGAGATCTGCCGGGCGGCCTCGGCGGCCACCTCCCGCTCCACCCCCAGCGCCACCAGCCGATCGGTCAGCTCGGCCAGCTCGGCCTGGGGATGGCGGTCCAGCTCCCGCCGCTCCACCTCGATCTCGGCCCGGGCCAGATCCGCCTGAGAGGCCACCGAGACGTACTCTCCCACTCCCATGGAGAAGGCCCCGGAGGCCAGTCCCGCCAACCCGGCCAGCACCACCACCGACGGCTTCACCCCGCCCCCGGCGACCCCGGCGATCAGGGCGAAGTTGGACACCAGCCCGTCCATCGCGCCGAATACCGCCGGCCGCAGCCACCCGCCGGTGACGTCGCGATGCTCATGTCCGGAAGTGTGGGCGGTGGTGCTCACGCTCTCATCCTTCGGTCCGGCTCCTCAGCGGGCGTCCTCGGCGGGCTCGGCCGTACGGCCGGCCCGTTGCGCTCCCTTCCCCTCGCCGGGCGTCCCACCCCCGTCCGCGGCCCGGGCGTCGGAAGTCTCCTCCGGCGGGCCACCGGCCGCAGCGGTTCCGGGAGCGGGTCCGTCCCCGGTCGACGACTCATTCTGCCCGGCCGGCTCGGAGGCGGCTCGCTCGCCGGCGGTGTCTTCCGCCTCGTCCGGCTCGCCCGGCGGCGCGGAGGCGGGCTCAGGCCGCTCCCCGGTCTCGGTGGCGGCCTGCGTCCCGGCCGCGGACGGTTCCTTCTCCGTTCCGGACGCAAGCCCCGGCCCGGAGCCGGTCACGGCCGGTTCGTCCTCCGCCTCGGGCACTGAGCCGGCCCCGGCCGCAGTCGCTCCGTCTCCCGCCTCCGAGGCAGGCTCGGCCCGCTCGCCGGAGGCCGGAGCGGATCCGGTCGGCTCGGACGCGGGTTCGGGCCGCTCTCCCGCCGGGGACGGCGAAGCCGGCCCGGCCGCGGCGGACTCGCCGCCCGGCCCCGGTGTCGTCTCGGGTTCGGAGCGCTCGGCGGGTTCTGAAGCCGATCCGGCCGCGCTCTCCCCAGGCGCGGCGGGCCGGTCCCGCCCGGTCTCCGCGTGCGGGGCGGCGGGGTCCTTGACGGTGACGGCCTCAGGCGAGGTCCGGTTGCGGGCCAGCCACAGGTAGGCGACCGCGCCGGCGAAGACGACCAGGCACGTCCAGTCGTTGAGACGCAGGCCCGCGATCACGTGGGCCTCGTCGATGCGCAGCCACTCGATCCAGAAGCGGCCCACGGTGTAGCCGGCGACATAGAGGGCGAAGGTGCGGCCGTGGGTGAGGGTGAAGCGGCGGCCCGCCCAGATCACCACCAGCGCCAATCCCGCGCACCACAGCGACTCGTACAGGAACGTCGGGTGGTAGGTGGCCACGTCGGCGTAGCGGGGGTCGATGGCGCTGGTGCCGGGGATCCTGGGACGGTGCTCGGGGTCGATCTCCAAGGCCCACCAGGTGTTCAGGGGCCGGCCGTACAGTTCCTGGTTCCACCAGTTGCCCCAGCGTCCGATGGCCTGGGCCAGCGCCAGGCCGGGGGCGATGGCGTCGCCGAGGGCCAGCACCGACACGCCGCGGCGGCGGCAGCCGATCCAGGCGCCCAGGGCGCCCAGGGCGATGGCGCCCCAGATGCCCAGCCCGCCTTCCCAGACCCGCACGGCGCGGCCCGGGTCGCCGCCGTCGCCGAAGTAACGCTGCCAGTCGGTGATCACGTGGTAGAGCCGTCCGCCGAGCAGGCCGAACGGCACCGCCCACACGGCCACGTCGATGACCACGCCGGGGGTGCCGCCCTTGGCGGCCCAGCGCCGTTCGCCCAGCCAGACCGCGACCACGATGCCCGCGATGATCATCAGGGCGTAGGCGCGGATGGGGATGGGCCCGAGGTGCCAGACCCCCTCGGCGGGGCTTGGAATCGTCGCAAGCGGCTGCATGAGCGTTGACGTTACCGCTTTCCGCCCGGTGGTCAGGGCCGGTCGCCCAGCTTGATCACCCGGTCTTGCCGGAGGGCGGTCCCGGCCGGGGCCGCGTCCGCCGGTGGCGGGAGGCGGGGTGCGCCTTCAGCGGCGCGGCCGTCCGGCGTCATGGACGGGGCCTGATGGCGGGCCATGCCCGTCATCAGGCCCCGTCGGGTTCGTCTGCGGGTCAGCCGGAGGAGGGCGCCGGGGAGGCCGGCGCGTTCCGGACGGCCTCGCGCATGCCCTCGGGGGTGAAGACGGCCACGTCGCCGAGCTTGTTGCCGTTGAGGGCGACCCAGGGGGTGCTCTGCACACCGGCCTTGTCGGCGATGTCGTTGGCCTGGTCAACCAGCGACTGCCGCTCGGTGTTCTTGACGCACTTTTCGAACGCCTCGCCGGTGATGCCGACGTCCGCGGCCCAGTCGATCAGGTCGTCGTTCTTGAAGCCGGTCCGGCTCTCGGGGCCCTGCTCTTCGAACAGCTTGTCGTGGTAGGCCAGCCACTTGTCGGCCGGGGCGCACAGCGAGGCGTTCAACGCCCGCAGCGAGTTGCCCCGGGTCGGCTCGGGGGAGGCCCGGAACAGTGAGAACGGCCGGTAGATGACCTTGACCTCGCCGTCGGCGGCCAGCTGCTTGATGGTCTTGCCGGTGGCCTCTTCGAACTTCTGGCACGCCGGGCACTGGAAGTCCTCGTAAATCTCCAGCACCGGGCCGGTGACCCCCGGCTGGGCCATCACGATCGACCCGTCGGACTGCCGCGACACCGGCGCGGTCGCCACCGCCTCGCCGTCGTCGCCGCCGGCCCGCACCAGCACCACCGCGACCACCACGACGGCGATCAGCGCGATCGCGCCGCCGCTGACCAGCAGGGCGCGCAGCCGCTTGCGGCGCTGTTCCTCACGGCGGCGCTGCTCGGCCAGCCGCTCGCGGGCGTTGCGATAGCGCTCGGCCTTGCTCATCGACCTATCTCTCCTTTTGCACGTTCACAGCCGCGGCCGGGCGCGCGAAGAGGCGCCGGCCGCCCTCCGCGGGCCCCGCGGCCTTTTCAGTCCTGGTACAGACCGATCTTGCGGTCCAGCGCGAACCTGCCGGGGGGCCATGCGGCCACCCACGCCGCCAGCGCCAAAAAGCCCAGGTCGCGCATGATCTCACCGAGGTAGGGCGGGTCGTCGATCTGGCCGCCGCCGCCGAAGCAGCCGCAGTCGATCTTCAGTCCGCGCGCCCAGGCGGAGGCGATCCCGACGATGAACACCACCATCAGCAGGCCCGACAGCGCCCCGCTGAACCGGGTGGCGAACCCGGCCAGCAGCAGCGCCGCCAGCACGATCTCCAGGATCGGCAGCCCGACGCCGACCGGGGTGATCAGCCCCTCCGGCAGCAGCTGGTAGGACTCGACCGCCAGTTCCTGCAGCGCCGGGGGCTCGGTGGCCTTGGCCAGGCCGGCCCAGCCCAGCACCACCGCCAGCCCGGCGCGGGCGGCGGCGGTGGTCATCTGGTCGGCGGCGCGTCCGGTGGCGGCGGCCCAGCCGAGCAGGGCGATGAGCGCCGCTCCCCCGGCGATCCCCGCCCACTGCTGGGCGACCTTGGCCCAGGCCGCCCAGGCCAGCAGCACCGTCAGGGCGAACGTCACCGCGGGCAGCGTCCAGGGCGGCGGGCCGCCGGACGGCGAGGGTGCGGCGTCGGGGATGCCCGTCGCATCGCGCGCCTTGTCTCGCGCCTTGTCTGTGACCACCGTCGCGTCGCCTTCCCCATTGATGGACGCGGATGTATCCGACCGTACGCTAACCGGCTCCGCATAAGCGGGGCGTCAGCGCCGGGGCCATCCTCCCACGGGCACCCGCCGGTCCCCGGCCGTACCCGCCCTGGCGTGTCCGCGGCCGTATGCGCGCGGCGGCGGGCCGAAAGGCCCGCCGCCGCGATCGTGGGTTCCGCCCGGCCCGCTCAGGCGCCCCGGCGCACGCCTTCGGCCAGTTCGGCGGCGAACTCGCCGACGGCGCGGACGGCGGAGGCCTCATCGGGGGCGTCCAGCAGCCGCCGCACGAACGCCGACCCGACGATCACCCCGTCGGCGAAGGAGGCGACCTCGGCGGCCTGCTCCCCGTTGCTCACCCCGAGGCCCAGCCCGATCGGCAGCGCGGGCGCCTCGGGCGGGCGCCGGTCGAGCACCTTGCGGGTCCGCTCCACCAGGCCCGGGGCGCCGGTGTTCACGGCGCTGCGGGTGCCGGTGACGCCCATCAGGGACGCGGCGTAGACGAAGCCCCGGCACACGTTGGTGATCTTGGTCAGGCGCTCCTCGGTGGAGGTGAGCGCGACCAGGAAGACGCGATCCAGGTCGTGGGCGTCGGAGGCGGCCAGCCAGGGCTCGGCCTCCTCCGGGGTGAGGTCGGGGGTGATCAGCCCCGCCCCGCCGGCCGACTTCAGGTCGCGGGCGAAGGCGTCCACACCGTAGCGGTCGATGGGGTTCCAGTAGGTCATGACCAGCGTGGGCGCGCCGGTGGCGGCGATCGCCTCGACGGTGCGCAGCACGTCGGCGACGCGGGTGCCGCCGGTCAGCGCCCGGTGGACGGCGTCCTGGATGGTGGGGCCGTCCATGAGCGGGTCGCTGTAGGGCAGGCCGACCTCGATGATGTCGCAGCCGGCCTCGACCATGGCGGTGGCGGCGGCGATGGCGCCCTGGTGGGAGGGGAACCCGGCGGGCAGGTAGCCGACGAGGGCGGCGCGGCCCTCGGCCTTGGCCTTCTCGAACGCGACGGTCGCACTCACTGGGCGTTCTCCTCTCCCGTCACGTCCTCCCCGGTGACGAAGCCGAACCAGCGGGCGGCGGTGTGCATGTCCTTGTCGCCGCGGCCCGACAGGCACACCACGATGACCGGTTCCTCATCGAGCTCGGCGGCCAGCTGCGGGCCGATCCGCAGCGCCCCGGCCAGGGCGTGGGCGGACTCGATGGCCGGGATGATGCCCTCGGTGCGGCACAGCAGGGCGAAGGCGTCCATCGCCTCGGCGTCGCTGACCGCCTGGTAGACGGCGCGTCCGGTGTCGTGCAGCCAGGCGTGCTCGGGGCCGACGCCCGGGTAGTCCAGCCCGGCCGACACCGAGTGGGTCTCCAGGGTCTGGCCCTCCTCGTCCTGCAGCAGGAAGGTGCGCATGCCGTGGATGACGCCCAGGGAGCCGCCGGTCAGGGTGGCGGCGTGCCGGCCGGTCTGCACGCCGTCGCCGCCGGCCTCAAAGCCGTACAGCCGCACCTGGGCGTCGGGGATGAAGGCGTGGAAGATGCCGATGGCGTTGGAGCCGCCGCCCACGCAGGCGGCGACCGCGTCCGGCAGCCTGCCGGTCAGCTCCAGCACCTGGTTGCGGGCCTCGGTGCCGATGACGCGGTGGAAGTCGCGGACCATCATCGGGAACGGGTGGGGGCCCATGACCGAGCCGATGCAGTAGTGGGTGTCGTCCACGGTGGCGACCCAGTCGCGGAAGGCCTCGTTGACGGCGTCCTTGAGGGTGCGGCTGCCGGTGGTGACCGGGACGACCTCGGCGCCGAGCATCCGCATGCGGGCGACGTTGAGGGCCTGGCGCCGGGTGTCGACCTCGCCCATGTAGACGGTGCATTCCAGCCCCAGCAGGGCGGCGGCGGTGGCGGTGGCCACGCCGTGCTGGCCGGCGCCGGTCTCGGCGATGATCCGCTTTTTGCCCATGCGGCGGGTCAGCAGCGCCTGCCCCAGCACGTTGTTGATCTTGTGGGAGCCGGTGTGGTTGAGGTCCTCGCGCTTGAGCAGGATGCGGGCGCCGCCGGCGTGCTCGGAGAAGCGGCGGGCCTCGGTGAGCAGGCTGGGCCGGCCGGCGTAGTCGGCCAGCAGCCGGTCCAGCTCGCCGGTGAAGGCGGGGTCGGCCATGGCGGCCTGGAACTGCTCGGTCAGCTCATCGAGCGCGGCCATCAGCGCTTCGGGGGCGAATCTGCCGCCGAAGCGGCCGTAGCGGCCGGCGGAATCGGGAAGGCTCACAGGCGCGCTGGCGGCGCCGCGCGCGACGTCGATGGTCATGGTCGGTCCTGTCGTGGAAGTAAGGCTTACCCGGGTCAAAGATGGATCGGATAAGCGCACCATCGCTCGCGCAGCGGCTCGGCGGGCATGACCGCGGCCCTACTTCCCCTGGCGCAGCGCCGGGTGCGCGCCGGCCGCGACCAGGTCGGCGACGGCCGTGCGCGGGTCGCGCCCGGTCACCAGGCTCTCCCCCACCAGCACCGCATCCGCGCCGGCGGAGGCGTAGGCCAGCAGGTCGTGCGGGCCGCGCACCCCGGACTCGGCGACCTTGACCACGTCCCGAGGGATCAGCGGGGCGAGCCGGGCGAACACTCCGCGGTCCACCTGGAGGGTCTTCAGGTCCCGGGCGTTGACGCCGATGACCTTGGCGCCGGCCTCCAGGGCCCGGGCGAGCTCCTCTTCGGTGTGCACCTCCACCAGCGGGACCAGCCCGATCGACTCGGCCCGTTCCACCAGCGACACCAGCGCGTCCTGCTCCAGGGCGGCCACGATCAGCAGTGCCAGGTCGGCGCCGTAGGCGCGGGCCTCCCACAGCTGGTAGGAGGTGACGATGAAGTCCTTGCGCAGCAGCGGCACGTCGACGTTGGCGCGCACCTCGGCCAGGTCGGCCAGGCTGCCGCCGAAGCGGCGGCGCTCGGTGAGCACGCTGATGACCTTGGCGCCGCCGGCCTCGTAGTCGCGGGCCAGCGCGGCCGGGTCGGCGATGGCGGCCAGCGCGCCCTTGGACGGGCTGGAGCGCTTGACCTCGGCGATCACCGACACCCCGTCGGAGCGCAGCGCGGCGATGGCGTCGCGCGGCGGCGGTGCGGCGGCGGCCTTCTCCTTGAGCGCGTCGAGCGGTACCGCCGCCTGCCGTTCGGCGAGATCGGCTCGGACCCCTTCCAGGATCTCCTCGAGCACACTCACAGGTAGGGCCCCCTTGTTCGCGGATGGTGCGTTCACTGATCGTAGCCCGAGACGCCGCCCGTCCCGCCACCCGACCCGGATACAGGGCGGTTCATGGCGCCAGCGCCGATGCGAAGGGCAGGTTTCGGACCACCCAGTACACCACCACGACCCCGACAAGAACGTAAGCGACCCCCGGGCGCAGCAGCAGGGAGGCCATCGGCCGGCCGCGCGCCGACAGCACCGCCCACCGGACCCACAGGTAGCCCAGGAACGGCAGCAGCACGAACAGCAGGGGGTTGCGCCCGAAGGCCGCCGCGAGGTCCCCGTGGGCCAGGGAGTGGATCATGCGCAGCGCGCCGCAGCCCGGGCAGTACAGCCCGGTCGCGGCCAGCAGCGGGCAGGGCGGGTAGTGGCCGCTTTCGTGCGGGTCCACGGTGGCGACCAGCAGCACCGCCGCACCCGCCGCGGCCAGGACCGCCAGCGGCCCTCTCAGCCTGCGCGCCGGGCTTCCCGAGGGGCCCGCACCGACCTGCGCCATGTCTTCAGCCTATGCCGCCGCGGACGGGCCGCCGGGACGGCGCGTCAGGGGTCGACGGCGTAGCCGACGCCGCGGACGGTGCGGATCGGGCTGGCCTCGCCGAGCTTGGCGCGCAGCTGGGCGATGTGGACGTCGACGGTGCGGTTGCCGGCGCTGACGCCCGGCTCCCAGGCGGCCTCCAGGAGCTGTTCGCGGGTGAAGACCCGGCCGGGCCGTCCCATCAGAAAGCACAGCAGGTCGAACTCGGTGGCGGTGAGCGTGACGGCGCGGTCCCCGGCGGTGACGGTGCGGGCCCTGGGGTCCAGGCTGACCGCCCCGACCTGCAGCACGTGGGAGTCGTCGTCCCCGCCGCGTCCGCGCAGCGCCAGGGAGACCGCCTCCACCAGCACCCGCGGCCCGAAGGGGCGCACCAGCGTGGGCAGGTGCGGGTCGCCCAGGTCGGTGGGCTGGTCGCCGCCGACCACGCACACCACCGGCGCGCCCGCCGCGGCGTCGGCGACCTTGCGGTACAGCTCTTCCGGCGGCCGGGCCGCCGACAGGTCCAGCACGACCGCGTCCGGCCGCAGCCGGGCGACGGTGCCGGGCGCCCGGCCGGGGTCGTGTTCCAGTTCGGCCTCGAAACCGGCCCGCACCAGGTAGCGGCGGCCGAGTTCGGCCACCCCCGGCTCGTGCTCGGCCAGCAGGACCAGCCCGCCGCGCTCTTTCATGGCCGGTCAGTTCCCGAAGGGGGCCGCCGCCGCGGCGGCGTGCTCAGCGGACATCGGGTTCCTCATGGTCGCGGCCTGCCTTCCGTCCTCACCCGTCGTCTGCCGTGGGGTCCTCACCGCGGTCCAGTGACTTCCACAGCCCGACCGGATCGTCGGCGGCGGGCGCCGGGCGCGCCGGGCGGGCGGACGCCGGGACGGCGCCGGGCCGCTCGTAGCGGGCCGACAGGCCGGGCCAGCGGTGCCCGCGGGCCACGGCGAGCGCCCCGGTGACGGCCAGCAGCGCCCCGCCGGCCGCCGCCACCGCCCACCACCGGGAGACGTCGACCGCCGCCTCGCCGCTCAGGCGCAGCAGCGCGCTGCGCTCCTCGGCGACGGCCAGGACGTGGGCGTGGCGGACCGCGCCGGCCGCGCTCCAGGCCGCCGCGGCGCCCAGCAGCACCAGCAGCGCCCCGACGGCGCGGCGGGCCCAGCCCCCGGTGGCGAGCAGCGCCGCCAGCGCGGCCAGTCCCGCCCATCCCAGCGCGGTGACCGCGCCGGCCAGCTCGCCGCCGGTCAGCGTCTGTTCCACGGGGGTGAGAGCGCCGTGCGCACGGACGGCGGCCCATTGCCGGCCCCCGGCCAGCAGCACCAGGGCGGCGCCGGCCGCACCGGCCAGCGCCGCGCCGGCCCGTTCACGGCGCGGTCGCACGGTCAGCTTTCGGGACGCTCGCCGACCACGGCCTCCAGCACATCGGAGTCCCAGCAGGTGCGGTCACCGGTGTGGCAGGCGGGGCCGACCTGGTCGACTTTCAGCAAGATGGCGTCGCCGTCGCAGTCCAGCGCCACCGACTTCACCCACTGCTGATGCCCGGAGGTCTCCCCCTTGACCCAGTACTCCTGGCGGCTGCGCGACCAGTAGGTGGCGCGCCCGGTGGTCAGGGTGCGGTGCAGGGCCTCATCGTCCATCCACGCCAGCATGAGCACCTCGCCGGTGTCGTACTGCTGGGCGATGGCGGGCACCAGCCCGTTGGGGTCGCGCTTGAGGCGCGCGGCGATTTTGGGATCCAGGCCGGATGGTCGCTCGGACATGTCCTCCATTGTGCCCTCGGTGCGGGCGTGCTCGGATCGGCGGCGCGCCTGAGACGCGCATCGGGCCCCGCACCCGGTGGGTGCGGGGCCCGGCGGAAGATCGTCGGGTGTTACAGGGGACGGACCTGGTCGGCCTGCGGCCCCCGGCTGCCCTGGGTCACCTCGAACTCGACGCGCTGGTTCTCGTCGAGGGTGCGGTAACCGGACGACTGGATCGCCGAGTAGTGCACGAACACGTCCGGCCCGTCACCGTCGACGGCGATGAAGCCGTAGCCCTTCTCGGCGTTGAACCACTTCACGGTGCCCTGCTGGGGCATGTCTTTCTCCTTGCAGCAAAACTTCCGGTCCGCACCTCGCGGGCCCGGTGCGGTCGCTGCGGAACGTTCTCGCCCCCGGCACCGTCCCGGAAAGCCAAAACGCCCGCTGCCATCAGTCCGCGGGCGTTCTTGCAAACGATCGGGAACTTACGACTGCAACCGACGACTCCACCGTATCACCGCTTGGGGGCGAAGCGGAGAAGACGGCGCATCGGATTTCGGCGGAACCGGCGAAGCCGGGGCGCCGGGCGGCCGCGCGCCGGGTGCACGGCGTTTTCCGGAGGCGACGAAGGCTCTCCTGACCGTGACTTTACCCAGGGAAAATACGTACTGTTTTCACCTGTTTGCCAGTAAAAGACCATCATGTCCATCGCTCCGGCCCGGCCGCGTGAACGGTGATCCCGGGAAGGGCGCCGTGCGGATCCGGTGGCGAGAGCACCCCCGGGGCGCCGATTCCGGCGTCTTGCGCCCCCGGCGGGCGCCGCGGCGGGCCGCCCGGGCCCCGGCGGCGGCCGCCGCAGCGGCGGCGGGGAATAATCCGTCGGCCCGGGATGGTAGGCATGAGCGGGTCGAAGGGTCCCATTCACCCCACGCTCGGGCCGTGCAGGCCCCGCCATCGGACGGGAGGATGCTGTGCCAGCAGGGCCGAAGGTCGAGCCGAGGATCCTGCGCGAGGGCCTGCGGGTCCTGTGGGTCGCCATCAGGGCCGAGCCGCGCGTGTTCGCCCTCGCCGTGACGGCCAGCGCGCTGTATGCGGCGATGACCGTGGCCAGCGCCTGGGTGCTGGGCTGGGCCACCGAGCAGGTGGTGCTGCCGGCGCTGCGGCAGGGCCGGGCGGGCGCCGGCGCGCTGGCGGCGGCCGCGCTGGCGATCGTCGGCGTGGCGGTGCTCAAGGCGCTGGGCGTGGCCGGGCGGCGGTTCTACGCCGGGCTGATGCAGTACCGGATGCAGGCGCGCTACCGCCGGGCGGTGACCCGCCAGTACCTGCGGCTGCCGCTGGCCTGGCACCACCGGCACCCCACCGGCCAGCTGCTGTCGAACGCCAACGCCGACGTGGAGGCCGCCTGGGCGCCGCTGGCGCCGCTGCCGATGGCGGTGGGCGTGGCGTTCATGCTGCTGGTGGCGGCGGTCTCCATCCTGGCGGTGGACGTGCCGGTGGCGCTGGTGGGCTTTTGCGTGTTCCCGGCGATCGCGCTGCTCAACGTGGTCTACCAGCGCCGCCTGTCGCCGCTGGCGGCGCGCGCCCAGCAGCTGCGGGCCGAGGTCAGCGAGGTGGCGCACGAAAGCTTCGAAGGCGCCCTGGTGGTCAAGACGCTGGGCCGCGAACGCGCCGAGACCGAGCGGTTCACCGATCGGGCCCGGCGGTTGCGCGACGCCAACGTGGCGGTCGGCCGCGTCCGGGGGATGTTCGACCCGCTGCTGGAGGCGCTGCCGACGCTGGGCGTGCTGGCGGTGCTGCTGGTCGGCTCGGTGCGCCTGGAGTCCGGCGCGCTCAACGCCGGCGATCTGGTGGGCGTGTCGTACCTGTTCACCCTGCTGGCCTGGCCGATCCGGGCGCTGGGCTGGGTGCTGGCGGAGATCCCGCGCAGCGTGGTCGGCTGGCAGCGGGTGCGGGAGGTGCTGGACGCCTCCGGGTCGCTGCCCTATGGGGAGCACCCCCTGGACGGGGAGGGCCCGGCCGGCCTGCAGGTCGAGCGGGTGCGCTTCGCCTACGCCGGTGCGGAAGACGGGGCGCGCGTGCTGCACGATGTGTCGCTGAGCGTCGAGCCGGGCCGCACCATCGCGGTGGTGGGGCCGACCGGCTCGGGCAAGTCGACGCTGACCAGCCTGCTGGTGCGGCTGGTGGACCCGGACGAGGGCACGGTGCTGCTGGATGGGATCGACGCCCGGCGGGCCGCGCGCGGCGCGGTGGCCGCCACCGCGGCGCTGGTGCCCCAGCAGACGTTCCTGTTCGACGACACCGTGCGCGGCAACGTGACGCTGGGCGCCGACATCCCCGATGAGCGCATCTGGCAGGCGCTGCGGCTGGCGCAGGCCGACGGGTTCGTGGCGGCGCTGCCGGAGGGGCTGGACACCCGGGTCGGCGAGCGCGGCGCCACCTTGTCGGGCGGGCAGCGCCAGCGCCTGGCGCTGGCCCGGGCGCTGGTGCGCCGTCCCCGCCTGCTGGTGCTCGACGACGCCACCTCCAGCGTCGACCCGCAGGTGGAGGCCCGGATCCTGCAGGGCCTGCGGGCCGCCCAGGACGCCGGCGCCGGGGCCACGGTGATCGTGGTGGCCTACCGCAAGGCGACGATCGCGCTGGCCGACGAGGTCGTCTACCTCGAACGCGGCCGGGTGGTGGACCGCGGCGCCCATGCTGAGCTGCTGGAACGCTGCGCGGGCTACCGCGAGCTGGTCAACGCCTACGAACGGGCCGAGGCCGAGCGCCGGGCCGCGCACGGCGAGGAGGTGACCGCGTGATCAGCGGGCGCGGGGTCGCACCCGAGGGGAAAGGGGCAGGCCGGTGAGCGGTGCGCAGACGGCGGAGGCGGGGCTGAACGAGGGCGCCGCCGGCGAAGGCGCGCTCAGCACGCTGCGGCGGGGGCTGCGGCTGAGCCCGGAGTTCCGGGTGGGGCTGCCGGTCACGCTGCTGCTGGCGCTGGTGGCCACCGCCGGGCGGGTGGTGGTGCCGATCGCGATCCAGCAGACCATCGACCGGGGGCTGGCCGCCCCCGGCGGCCCGGATGTGGCCTTCATCCGGCGGGCGGTGCTGGTGTCGGCCGTCGTCGTGGTGGTGACGGCGCTGTCGGCGTACCTGATGAACGTCCGGCTGTACAAGACCACCGAGGGCGGGCTGGCCACCTTGCGCATCAAGGCGTTCCGGCACGTGCACGACCTGTCCATGCTGACCCAAAGCAGCCAGCGGCGCGGCTCGCTGGTGTCGCGGGTGACCGGCGATGTCGACCAGATCAGCCAGTTCATGCAGTGGGGCGGGCTGATGATCATCGTGTCGGTGGGTCAGCTGGTGGTGGCCAGCGCGCTGATGGCGATCTACTCCTGGCCGCTGGCGCTGCTGGTGTGGGCGTCGTTCCTGCCGCTGGCGCTGGCGCTGCGGCACTTCCAGCGGCTGCTGTCGAACGCCTACCTGCGGGTGCGGGAACGCGCCGGGGACATGCTGGCGGCGATCGGCGAGTCGGTGGTGGGGGCGCCGGTCATCCGGGCGTACGCCGCCGAGGAGCGCACCGCCCGGCGCGTCGACGAGTCGGTGGAGGCCTACCGCAAGGCGCAGACCCACGCCCAGGGGCTGGTGGCGCTGACGTTTCCCTCCAGCGAGCTGGTGGCGGCGGTGGCCACCGCCGCCGTGGTGGTGGCGGGCACGCTGCTGGGCGTGGGCGGGCATCTGACCGCCGGGGAGCTGGTGGCGTTCATGTTCCTGGTGACGCTGTTCGTGGGGCCGATGCAGGTCGCCACCGAAGTGCTCAACGAGGCGCAGAACGCCATCGCCGGCTGGCGGCGGGTGCTGAACGTGCTGGACACCGAGCCGGACGTGGCCGACCCGGGGCCCGGCGGGCGGGAGCTGCCGCGCGGGCCCGTCGCGGTGCGCTTTGAGAACGTCTCCTTCGCCTACCCGGGCGGGCCGATGGTGCTGAAGGACGTGTCGGTGGACATCGCCCCCCGCTCCCGGGTGGCGGTGGTGGGCGAGACCGGATCGGGCAAGACCACCTTCGCCAAACTGCTGACCCGGCTGATGGACCCGGTGCGGGGCCGGGTGCTGGTGGACGGGGTGCCGCTGGACCGGGTGCGTTTCTCCTCGCTGCGGGAGCGGATCGTGATGGTGCCCCAAGACGGGTTCCTGTTCGACGCTTCGCTGGGCGACAACATCCGCTACGGCCGTCCCGGCGCCAGTGACGAGGAGCTGCGGCGGGCGCTGGCGGAGCTGGGGCTGGCCGACTGGCTGGAGGGCCTGCCGCGCGGGCTGGACACCCCGGTGGGCCAGCGCGGCGAGTCGCTGTCGGCCGGCGAGCGGCAGCTGGTGGCGCTGGCCCGCGCCTACCTGGCCGACCCGGACCTGCTGGTGCTGGACGAGGCGACCTCGGCGGTGGACCCGGCCACCGAGATGCGCATCGCGCAGGCGCTGGAGAGCGTCACCCGCGGCCGCACCTCCGTCACCATCGCCCACCGGCTCTCGACCGCCGAGAACGCCGATGAGGTGCTGGTGTTCGACCGGGGGCGGCTGGTGCAGCGCGGCCCGCACGCCGAGCTGGTCGCCCAGGAGGGCGTCTACGCCGATCTGTACGCCTCCTGGATCGCCCAGCGGAAGATCTGACCGCAAGGGCCGCCGGCGGCGAATAGCACTTGCCCGGTCTGCGGTCGTCTGCGCATATTGGCGCAGTGAACAGGGTCGTCATCGAATCAGCGGACACGTTGCACGGGCAGCTGCAGCGCGGCCTGGGCAGGGGTGCGCGCCGGGCGGCGGACCACAAGGGCGCGGGCGATCTGGTCTTCGACTGCATACGGCGCGATCCGCGCTGGGATCGCCAGGTGGAGGCGCGCGGCCTGTACTACGCCCGCCTGGTGGTCGATCTGGAGCTGCCGGCCGCGCCGATCGGCGAGTTCCTGCTGGAGCCCTCCGGCGGCGACGAGTGGCGGGGACGGCTGGCCCTGGAGGTGCTGACCGAGCTGGTCCGGCTGAGCCGGCGGGAGGCGGCCGCGGCGCTGCGGACCTGCGCCGAAGAGGGCGAGCTGTGGTTTGAGGCGGTGGACGCGCTGATCGGGCTGGGCGATCCGGCGCTCGCCGAGGGGCTGGATGAGCTGGTGGTCTCCCGCTGTGACGAACCCGACCTGGACTGGCTGATCACCGACCCGGACAACCCGGTGCTGCAGCAGTGGGCCCGCCGGCGGCCGCAGATCGCCGCCGCCCTGCGCCGGCGGCGCGAAGGGACGGCGGGGGCGGGCAAGGCCCGTCCGGCCTGGGAAGAGGACGGCGGGGACCGCACCGCCAGATCCGACTCCGAGCTGCTGGACCTGGCCCGGCGACGCGACGACGACGGGGCGGTGGCGGCGATCTTCGAACTGGGCCGGCGGCGCACCCCGGCGCTGCTGGACCTGGCCGAGGAACTGCTGCCGCAACGTCACGGGCGGTGGGAGGGCGCGCTATGCCGGGCGCTGCGGGAATACGGCTCACAGGCGCTGCCCAGAGCCCGCGCATGGGCGCGCGCCCACACCGGCTGCGCGGAAATCGCGCTGTGCATCCTGGCCCAGCACGGCACCCGGCAGGACATCCCCATCCTCATGGCCGAGCTGGAGGCCGCGGTGGCGCGCCGGTCCTGGGGCGCCGCCGCCGGCCCCGTGGAGGGCCTGGGCCGGCTCCGCGCCGGTGAGGCCGTGCCGCTGCTGAAACGCATCTGGACCGAATCGGCCTACTCCTATCTGCGGCCCCGCGTGCTGGTCGCGTTGACCCGCACCGCACCCCACACCGCCGAGTCCTACGCCGTCGAAGCGCTGTGGGACTGTGAGGACGACACCCGGCGGGTGGCCGCCTCGGCCGCCCCGTTCACCGACGAGACCCGGTTGCGGCTGCACCGTCTGCGTTCGGATCCGGCCGAAGACCGGCAGGTCCGCGCCGCCGCCGCCGAGCGGTTGATGCTCTGAGATGTCGTGAATTCAAGGCCCGCGCCTTCGCGTTGAACTTCCGGCGTCTGCGGCCGCGTATGTCCCGGCGATGGTGTTCCACCTTCGCGGAAGGACGGCCGATGAGACGCCCGCACCTGTTCTTCCCCCGCCCCCGGACCGGGCCGGCGCCGTTTGCCGCCCTGGGCGCGGCCTGCGCCGCGGCGCTGCTGCTGGGCGGCTGCTCGGACGGCGGCGGGCGGGCCGCCGGCGCCGCGGGCCGCGGCGACCCGCCGGCCGTGCTGGTGGCCGGGCTGGAGGACCTGGCCGCCAAGTCCGGCTGCAAGCTGCAGAACCGGACCGAGGCCGAGGAGCTGCAGCAGGGCGCCTGCAAGTCCGGGCAGAACCGCTACACCCTGCTGACCTTCGCCACCGACGAGGGGCAGGCCGAGTGGCTCAAGGAGGCCAAGCCCTGGGGCGGCACCTACCTGGTGGGGTTGCGCTGGGTGGTGGTGGGCACCGAGCCGACGCTGCAGACGCTGCGTCAGGAACTGGGCGGCCAGATCCAAAAGGGTGAGGACCACGGACACGGCTCCGGTGGTCATGCGGGTCATACCCCGGGGTGAGCGGCGGCGGGCGGTGTTCCTTCCGCGGGAGGGGGCCGGCGGCTCAAGGGACCGTAAACTCGGCGGCATGATCCTTCCTGTTCGACGGACGCTCGCCGCGGTCTCCCTCGCTCTGCTGCCCTTCGCTGCCGTCGCCGCCTGCAGCGGTGAGGGCGCCACCACCGAGTGCACGATCGACTCCTGCACCGTGACCTTCGACCGGGGGGTGGAGGCCAGCGCCTCCATCCTGGGCATCAAGGCCGAACTGGTGGGCGTGGACGGCGACAGCGTCACGCTGCGCATCGCCGGCCAGCAGATCACCGTCCCGCGGGAGGGCGAGGGGGAGGCCGACGGGCTGAGCGTGGGCGTGGAGTCCATCACCCAGGACCAGGTGGTCGTCAAGATCTCCCGGGGCGGCGGCGAGGGCTGACGCAACGCCGGCTACGGCTGTGTGTCAGCTGCACCCGGGATCGCCGGGTCGAGTTCCGGCGCGACGCCGGCCGCAGGTGAGGCCCATGGGCTGAGCCCGGGCACCCCCGTCCACCTCATGCCGACATATCGGCCAATATGGGGACATGCCAGCAGAACGCATGCTTCCCACCCCCGAGGCCGAGGATCTCATCGACCTCACCCGTCAGATCGTCAAGGCCGAGCTGGCCCCCCGCGCCGCCGAGGCCGAGGCCGCGGAGAAGTTCCCCCGCGAAGTGTTCCGCGTGCTGGGCCGGGCCGGGCTGCTGGGCCTGCCGTACCCGGAGGAGGTCGGCGGCGGGGGCCAGCCGTACGAGGTCTACCTGCAGGTGCTGGAGGAGATCGCGGCGGCGTGGGCGTCGGTGGCGGTCGGGGTGAGCGTGCACACGCTGGCGTGCTACCCGGTGGCGACGTACGGCGACGAGGAGCAGCGCAAGCGGCTGCCGGAGCTGCTCGGCGGCGAGCTGCTGGGCGGGTACGCATTGTCGGAGCCGCACGCCGGGTCGGACGCGGCGGCGCTGAGCACCCGGGCGGTCCGCGACGGCGACCACTACGTGATCACCGGCACCAAGGCGTGGATCACCCACGGCGGCGAGGCCGACTTCTATGTGCTGTTCGCCCGCACCTCCGACGACGGCGGACGGGGCATCAGCGCGTTCTTGATCGACGGGCGGATGGACGGGCTGTCGTTCGGGCCGCCGGAACGCAAGATGGGCCTGACCGGCTCCACCACCGCCCAGCTGCTGTTCGACGGCGCCCGGGTGCCCGCCGAGCGGCGGATCGGCGCCGAGGGGCAGGGCTTTCCGATCGCGCTGTCGGCGCTGGATTCGGGGCGGCTGGGCATCGCCGCCTGCGCGGTGGGCCTGGCGCAGGGGGCGCTGGATGAGGCGGTCGCCTATGCCCGGCAGCGTGAGCAGTTCGGCCGTCCCATCATCGAGCACCAGGGGCTGGGCTTCCTGCTGGCCGACATGGCGGCGGCGGTGGAGTCGGCCCGGGCGACCTACCTGGAGGCCGCCCGCCGCCGGGATCGTGGGCTGCCCTTCTCCCGGCAGGCCTCCATCGCCAAGCTGGTGGCCACCGATGCGGCGATGAAGGTCACCACCGACGCGGTGCAGGTGCTCGGCGGCTACGGCTATACCCGGGACTTCCCGGTGGAGCGTTTCATGCGCGAGGCGAAGGTCATGCAGATCTTCGAGGGCACCAACCAGATTCAGCGCATGGTGATCGCCCGTCATCTGGCGCGGGCGTAGCGGACCGGCACCCCAGAACCTCACTGAGCAGGACAAACACGACATTCAACAACTGAAATACGTTATAGTTACCTGCTAGTAAGGTCTGGCTCGGCCCGCCGCCCCCTCGCTCCGGGCCGCCGTGGCGCCCCGGGCACACCGGGGCGCGCGAGGAGGACGCGATGCCTCTCATCGAGCGCCTGCCCGCTCCGGCCCGCCGGCTGCCGCTCCCCCGCGGCCGCTTCCGCTACACCGTGCAGCGCGACATCCCGGTACCGATGCCGGACGGGGTGACGCTGCTGGCCGACCGCTACGCCCCCGCCGGCGTGCCCGACGCGCCGACCATCTTGGTCCGCACCCCGTACGGGCGCCGCGGGCTGCCGGCCGTCCTGGCCGGGCTGCCGCTGGTCCCCTTCGGGTTCCAGCTCCTGGTGCAAAGCGTCCGCGGCACCTTCGGCTCCGGCGGGGAGTTCGACCCGCTGGGCAGCGAGCAGGCCGACGGGCTGGCCACCGTGCGCTGGATGCGCAGCCAGCCGTGGTTCACCGGGTCCTTCGCCACCTACGGCGCCAGCTACCTGGGGTATTCCTCCTGGGCGATCGCCGCCGAGGCCGGGCCGGAGCTCAAGGCCATCTCCGCGCAGGTCACCGCCTCCTCCTTCCGCGACGCCGCCTACGTGGGCGGCTCGTTCGCCCTGGAGACCGTGCTGACCTGGTCGGATCTGACCTTCCGGCAGGAACGGCCGCTGGGCATGGTCAACGGGGCGCTGCTGGCCAAACGGCGGGCCCGGCGGGCCGCGCGCAGCGGCCGGCCGCTGGCGGAGCTGGACGAGCTGGCCACCGGCGCGATGGTGCGCTTCTACCAGGACCTGCTGGCCAACGACGAGCCCGGCGCCGAGTACTGGCGCAGCCGCGACTTCACCGGCACCCTCGACCGGGTCACCGCCCCGGTGACGCTGCTGGGCGGCTGGTACGACATCTTCCTGCCCTGGCAGCTGAAGGACTACCTGGCGCTGCGCGCCGCCGGGCGGCGCCCCTACCTGACCATCGGCCCGTGGTGGCACTTCGACGCCCGGCACGGGATCGCGGCGCTGCGCGAGTCGCTGGCCTGGTTCCGCGCCCACCTGCGGGGCGACTTCTCCCGGGTGCGCGCCAACCCGGTGCGGGTGTACCTCACCGGGGCCGGGCAGTGGCGCGACTACCGCGACTGGCCGCCGCCGGGCATGCGGCCGGTCCGCTGGCACCTGCACCCCGGGGGCGGGCTCGGGGAGGACGGGCCGCAGCCGGGCGAGCCCAGCCGCTACCTGTTCGACCCCGCCGACCCGACCCCCTCGCTGGCCGGGCCGAGCGTGCTGGGCAGCTGCAAGCCGGTGGACCAGCGCCCGGTGGAAAAACGCGCCGATGTGCTGGTGTTCACCTCCGCGCCGCTGCGGGCGGACCTGGACGTCATCGGCCCGGTGGAGGCGGAGCTGTTCGTGCGCTCCGACCGCGAGCACACCGACTTCGTGGTGCGCTTGTGCGACGTCGCCCCCGACGGCACCTCGCTGAACCTGTGCGAGGGCGCACGGCGGCTGCGCCCGGGCGACCCGGCCCCCGGCCCCGACGGGGTCCGCCGGGTGCGGGTGGAGCTGTGGCCGGTCGGCCACCGCTTCCGCCGCGGCCACCGCGTCCGCGTGCACGTGGCCAGCGGGGCGTTCCCCGTCGTGGCCGTCAACCCCGGCACCGGCGAGCCGCTGGGCAGCGCCACCGCCCGCCTCGTCGCACGCCAGCAGGTGCTGCACGACCCGGACCACCCGTCGGCGATCCACCTGCCGGTGGTCGAGCGGGCCGCCGAGCACACCGTGTCCGACCCGGCGGCCGAGCAGGTCTGAAGCGGCCCTCAGCCGGCGATCAGCCGCTTGAGCGTGGGCGACCCGGAGGGCACCGCGAACGAGGCCAGGCGGCGGGAGGAGGCGTCGCGGCGGGTGCGGTCGGACAGCGCGAACCAGTCCATCCGCGCCCGCTCGGGGGTCAGGCCGATCACGCCGTAGCCGTGGGAGTCCAGCTCCGCCCAGCGCACGTGCCGGTTGGTCACCGCCAGCGCCCCCTCGGCCGCCAGCGACAGCGTGCGCGGTGGCACGCCCGCCAGATCGTCGATGTTGTCGCTGGTCACCGAGGGCACCACCATCTCGGTGGCGACCGCGGGGCTGCGCGGGTAGGTGGCCGCATCCAGCGGCACCTCATTGGCCCAGCAGGTGTGGATGTCGCCGGTCAAAAAGATCGTGTTGCCGATCCGGTTCCGGTGCAGGTGGCCCAGCAGCTGCTTGCGGTCGGCGGTGTAGCCGTCCCACTGGTCGGGGTTGATCGCAAACCCCCCGGCGGGGACGCCCAGCAGCCGCCCCAGCGGGCCCAGCAGCCGGGCGGGCACCGCCCCGACCGCCACCGGGCTGATCATCACCGAGTTGCCGATCAGCCGCCAGCGCACCTCGCCCTTGCTGGCCGACAGCCCCTCCTTCAGCCAGCGCATCTGCGCGGTGCCGGTGATGGTGCGGGCCGGGTCGTCCACCGCGATGCCGCGCTCTTGGCGGGACCGGTAGCCGCGCAGGTCCAGCAATGTCAGCTCGGCCAGCCGCCCGAACCGCAGCCGCCGGTAGATGGCGCCGCCCGGCTTCACCCGCACCGGCATCCACTCGAAGTAGGCCCGGCGGGAGGCGGCCAGGCGGGCCGCGTACGGGCCCTCGGTGGCCGGGTCGTGGTTCTGGGCGCCGCCCGCCCAGGCGTCGTTGGCGACCTCGTGGTCGTCCCAGACGATCATCCAGGGGAAGCGGGCGTGCAGCGCCTGCAGGTCCGGGTCGGTCTTGTAGAGGGCGTGCCGCATCCGGTAGTCGGCCAGGGTGAGGATCTCGTGCCGGGGCTCGTTGGGGCGCACCACGCGGCCGCCGGCGGCGAAGTCCCCGCTGGCGTACTCGTAGATGTAGTCGCCGAGGTGGACGATCCCGAACAGGTCGTCGCGCGCCGCCAGATGCCGGTAGGCGGCGAAGTGGCCGGCCTCCCAGTTGGCGCAGGAGACCACCCCGAGCTTCAGCGCCGGCACCCGGGCCGTCGCCGGCGGCGCGGTGCGGGTGCGGCCGACCGGGGAAGGGCTGCCGTCCAGCAGGAACCGGTAGTAGTAGACGGTCCCGGGGGCCAGGCCGCGCACGTCCACCTTGACCGTGTGGTCACGGTCAGGGCCGGTGCGGAAGGTCCCCCTGGCCACGATCTTGCGGAACGCGGCGTCCCGGGCCACCTGCCAGCCGACGTCCACCACCGGGCCGGCGCCGGAGCCGGGGAGGGAAGAGGCGGTGGGGGTCACCCGGGTCCAGATGATCACCGCGGTGGGCAGCGGGTCGCCGGAGGCCACGCCGTGCCGGAAGTAGCGGCTGGGCGCGGCATGCGCGCCGGAGGCCGCCAGGCCGAGCGAGGGGATCGCCAACGCGCCCGCCCCGCCGACCCGGAGAAAACCACGACGGTCAAGGAGGGTCATGGTTGGGAAAGTACTCACCCATGCCCTGACCAGAAAAGGGTTTCCTGCAATGGACACCGCCCGTTCACCCCTGGTACCGGCGGCCGGGTCCCCTCGTGCGCCGGGCGGGCGGCATGCAGCGGCGGAACGGGGGTAAACGCCCACCCATGGCGACAGGGGGACCCAGACCAGGAGGAGCCATGCACCAGGACAAGGATTGGCAGCTGACGGTGCACATCAGCGAGCAGGACCGCTACACGGAGGCGGAGGCGAAACTGTCCACGCCGAACGGGACGCTCACCGGGCGCGGCGTCGCGCGCCGCAACCCGCGCGACGCCGACGTGCCCAGCATCGGCGACGAACTGGCGGTATCACGGGCGCTGTCGGAGCTGTCGCACGGGCTGCTGGACGCCGCCGCCCGGGAGATCAGCCAGATCGAGCACCGCAAGGTGCGCCTGACCCACTAGGGAGGCCCGCAGGGCGCCGCCGGCCGGGCGCCCGCTTTTTCAGCGGACCGGGTGCCCGGCGCGGCGCAGCGCGTCCTTGACTTCGGAGATCTTCAGTTCGCCGAAGTGGAAGACGCTGGCGGCCAGCACCGCGTCGGCCCCGGCCTCCACCGCGGGGGCGAAGTGCTCCAGCGCGCCCGCTCCCCCGCTGGCGATCACCGGGACCGTCACCGCCGCGCGCACCTGCCGCAGCATCTCCAGGTCGAAACCGTTCTTGGTGCCGTCGGCGTCCATGGAGTTCAGCAGGATCTCCCCCACCCCGAGTTCCTCGCCGCGGCGCACCCACTCGATGGCGTCGATGCCGGTGCCGCGCCGCCCGCCGTGCGTGGTGACCTCGAAACCGGAGGGGGTGCGCACGTCGCCGGTGACGCGGCGGGCGTCCACCGACAGCACGATGCACTGGGAGCCGAAGCGATGCGCGGCCTCGCGCAGGAACTCCGGACGGGCGATGGCCGCGGTGTTGATGGAGACCTTGTCGGCGCCGGCGCGCAGCAGCCGGTCCACGTCCTCGACGGTGCGCACCCCGCCGCCCACCGTCAGCGGGATGAACACCTCCTCGGCGGTGCGCCGCACCACCTCATAGGTGGTGGAGCGGTCGGCGCTGGAGGCGGTGATGTCCAGGAAGGTCAGCTCGTCGGCGCCCTCGGCGTCATAGCGCCGGGCCAGCTCCACCGGGTCGCCGGCGTCCCGCAGGTTGCGGAAGTTGACGCCTTTGACCACCCGCCCGGCGTCCACGTCCAGGCAGGGGATCACCCGTACCGCCACGCTCATCGTCCCACCCCCGCCCGGTAGGCGTCGGCCTCGATCTCCACCAGCATCGCCGGGTCGATCAGCCCGGCCACCTCCACCATCGTCGTCGCGGGCCTGACCTCGCCGAAGACCTCGCCGTGGGCGCGGCCGTACTCGCGCCAGCGGGCGATGTCGGTGACGTAGATGCGGGTGCGCACCACGTCGGCCGCCGAGCAGCCGAAGCGCTCCAGCGCCCGCAGCACGTTGGCCAGGCACTGGCGGGTCTGGGCGTAGGCGTCGCCTTCGTGCACCACTCTGCCGTCGGCCGGGTCCACCGGGGCGCATCCGCTCACGTGCACGTGGTCACCGGCGGCGACGGCCCGGCTGTAGCCGACGATCCCCTCCCAGGGGGCGCCCGAGCCGACCCGGCGGATCACTTCACCGCCTCCAGGGCCTCCTGCAGGGTGAACGCCCCGGCGTACAGGGCCTTGCCGATGATGACGCCCTCCACGCCGTCGCCCTCCAGCGCGGTCAGGGCGCGCAGGTCCTCCAGGGACGACACGCCGCCGGAGGCGACCACCGGCTTGCCGGTGCGGGCGCACACCTGGCGCAGCAGCTCCAGGTTGGGGCCGCGCAGCGTGCCGTCCTTGGTGACGTCGGTGACCACATAGCGGGGGCAGCCGTCGGCCTCCAGCCGTTCCAGCACCTCCCACAGGTCGCCGCCCTCGCGCGTCCAGCCGCGCACCGCCACCGTGGTGCCGCGCACATCCAGGCCGACCGCGATCTTCTCGCCGTGCTCGGCGATGATCTTGCGGCACCACTCGGGCTTCTCCAGCGCGGCGGTGCCGATGTTGACCCGGGCGCAGCCGGTGGCCAGCGCCGCCTCCAGGGAGGCGTCGTCGCGGATCCCGCCGGACAGCTCGACCTTCACATCCAGCCGGCCGATCACCTCGGCCAGCAGCTCCCGGTTGGAGCCCCGGCCGAACGCCGCGTCCAGGTCCACCATGTGGATCCACTCCGCTCCGGCCGCCTGCCAGGCCAGCGCCGCATCCAGCGGAGCCCCATAGGAGGTCTCGGTGCCGGCCTCGCCCTGCACCAGCCGGACGGCCTGGCCGCCGGAGACGTCGACGGCGGGAAGGAGCGTCAAAGTCATCGCAAAACCTCATCCATCGCCGCGGGGCGGCGCGATCCTCTTAAAGCGTGGACAGCCAGTTGCGCAGCAGCTGGGCGCCGGCGTCGCCGGACTTTTCGGGGTGGAACTGGGTGGCGCACAGGGCGCCGTTCTCCACCGCGGCCACGAACGGTTCGCCGTGCTCGGCCCAGGTGACCAGCGGCGGGGTCAGCCGGCTGCCGGCCGGCATCTCCCAGCGGCGCACCGCATAAGAATGCACGAAGTAAAAGCGGGTGTCGGCGTCCAGGCCGCGGAACAGCACCGACCCCTCAGGGGCCCGGACGGTGTTCCAGCCCATGTGGGGCAGGACGGGGGCGTGCAGCCGTTCCACCGTGCCGGGCCATTCGGCACAGCCTTCGGTGGTGACGCCGTGCTCGACGCCCTTTTCGAACAGGATCTGCATGCCCACGCAGATGCCCAGCACCGGGCGGCCGCCGGCCAGGCGGCGGCCGATGAGCTGCCGGCCGCGGATGGCGTTCAGCCCCTGCATGCAGGCGGCGAACGCGCCGACGCCGGGGACGACCAGGCCGTCGGCCTCCAGCGCCGTCTCATAGTCGGAGGTGACGGTCACCTGCGCGCCGGCGCGGGCCACCGCCCGCTCGGCCGAGCGCAGGTTGCCCGACCCGTAGTCCAAGACGACCACCGAAGGTTTCACAGCCACAACACTCCCGCCACGAAGGCCATCACGGTCAGCACGGCCAGCAGCACCGCCCCGCCCTTGATGCCCTGCCTGATGAAGCTGATCACGCCCATCAGCAGGAAGACGGCCAGGCCGAACAGCGCCACATTGAGGTAGGTGAAGTGCAGGCCGCCGATCTCCATGCCTTACAAGGCCCCCTTGGTCGAGGGCACGCCCTGCACCCGGGGGTCGAAGGCGACGGCGTCGCGCAGCGCCCGGGCCAGCGCCTTGAACTGGGCCTCCACGATGTGGTGGGCGTTGCGGCCGTAGGGGACGTGCACGTGCAGCGCGATGCGGGCGTTGGCCACGAACGACTCCAGGATGTGCCGGGTCATCGTGGTGTCGTAGTCGGGCCCGATCATCGGGGCCATGCCCTCCGGTTCGGTGTGCACCAGGTAGGGCCGGCCGGCGATGTCCACGGTGACCTGGGCCAGCGCCTCATCCAGCGGCACCGCGGCGTGGGCGAAGCGGCGGATGCCGCTTTTGTCGCCCACGGCCTGGGCGAAGGCCTGGCCGAGCGCGATCGCGGTGTCCTCGATGGTGTGGTGGCTGTCGATGTGCAGGTCGCCGGTGGTCTTGACGGTCAGGTCGAACGAGCCGTGCTTGCCGAGCTGGGCGAGCATGTGGTCGAAGAAGCCCACCCCGGTCGCCACGTCCACCCGCCCGGTGCCGTCCAGGTCGATCTCGACGGCCACGGTGGTCTCCTTGGTGGCGCGCTCGATGCGCCCGGTGCGGCTCACTGGATCTCCTTCAATGCGGTGGTCAGCGCGGATCGGAAGGCGGCCATCTCGGCGGGGGTTCCGACGGTGACCCGCAGCCACTGCGGCGGCCCCACCTCGCGGATCAGCACGCCCTGGTCCAGCATGGCCTGCCACACCCGGCGGCGGTCGGGGAATGTGCCGAACAACACGAAGTTGGCGTCGGAGTCGGCCACCCGCAGGCCCTGGCCGCGCAGCCAGCCGACGATCAGGTCCCGTTCGGTGCGCAGCTGCGCCACCGAGCCGAGCAGCTCATCGGCGTGGGCCAGCGCGGTGCGGGCCGCCGCCTGGGTGATCGACGACAGATGGTAGGGCAACCGGACCAGCAGCAGCGCCTCGATCACCGCCGGGTGGGCGGCCAGGTAGCCCAGCCGCACGCCCGCCATGGCGAACGCCTTGGACATGGTGCGGGTGACGATGAGGCGCGGGTGCTCGGCCAGCAGTTCCAGCGCCGAGAGGGTGTCTTCGCGGCGGAACTCCGCGTAGGCCTCGTCCACCACCACCATGCCGGGCGCGGCGGCGGCGATCGCCTCGATGACCTCCAGCGGCAGCGAGGTGCCGGTGGGGTTGTTGGGCGAGGTGAGGAACACCACGTCGGGGCGGTGCTCGTCGATCGCGGCCAGGGCGCGGTCGACGTCCAGGCCGAAGTCCTCGTCGCGGTGGGCGTTGATCCAGCGCGTCCCGGTGACGTGCGTGATGATCGGGTGCATCGAGTACGACGGCTCAAAGCCCAGCGCGCACCGGCCGGGGCCGCCGAAGGCCTGCAGGATCTGCTGGATGATCTCGTTGGAGCCGTTGGCCGCCCACACCCGCTCGGCGGTCAGCTCCGCGCCGGGGGTGTCGTGGTTGAGGAAGTCGGCCAGCTCGGCGCGCAGCGCCAGCGCGTCGCGGTCGGGGTAGCGGTTGAGCGAGGCGGCGGCGGCGGCGACCGCCTTCGCCAGCGCCTCGACCAGTCGCTCCGAGGGCGGGTAGGGGTTTTCGTTGGTGTTCAGCCGGACCGGCACGTCCAGTTGGGGAGCACCATAAGGCTCCCGCCCGCGCAGGTCCTCGCGCAGCGGGAGGTCGCCGAGGGATGTCACGTGGGGATCTCCCAGTTGAAGCGGGCCTTCATCGCGGCTCCGTGGGCGGGCAGGTCCTCGGCCTCGGCCAGCGCCACCACCCGGGCGGTGGCCTCGGCCAGCGCGGCGCGGTCGTACTCGACCACATGGACGCCGCGCAGGAAGGACTGCACCGACAGCCCCGACGAATGGCAGGCGCACCCTCCGGTGGGCAGCACGTGGTTGGACCCGGCCAGGTAGTCGCCCAGCGACACCGGCGAGTGCGGGCCGATGAAGATCGCCCCGGCGTTGCGGACCCGCTCGGCCACCTGCCGGGCGTTCGCGGTCTGGATCTCCAGGTGCTCGGCGGCGTAGGCGTTGACCACCGCCAGCCCGGCCTCGATGTCGTCGACCAGCACGATGCCGGACTGCCGGCCGGCCAGCGCCTGGGTGATGCGCTCGGTGTGCTTGGTGCGGGCGACCTGCTCGGCCAGCTCCCGCTCCACCCGCTCGGCCAGCTCCTCGCTGTCGGTGACCAGCACCGCGGCGGCCAGCGTGTCGTGCTCGGCCTGGCTGATCAGGTCGGCGGCCACGTGCACCGGGTCGGCACTGGCGTCGGCGAGGATGGCGATCTCGGTGGGGCCGGCCTCGGAGTCGATGCCGACCACGCCCCGCAGGTGGCGCTTGGCGGCGGCCACCCAGATGTTGCCGGGGCCGGTGACCAGGTTGACCGGGCGGCACTCGTCGGTGCCGTAGGCCAGCATCGCGATGGACTGGGCACCGCCGGCGGCGTAGACCTCCTCCACGCCCAGCAGGGCGCAGGCGGCCAGGATCGCCGGGTGCGGCAGGCCGCCGAACTCCTGCTGCGGCGGGGAGGTGACGGCCAGCGAGCCGACCCCGGCCTCCTGGGCGGGGACGACGTTCATCACCACGCTGGAGGGGTAGACGGCCCGGCCGCCCGGCACATACAGCCCGACCCGCTCCACCGGGATCCACCGCTCGGTGACGGTGCCGCCGGGCACCACCTGGGTGGTGACGTCGGTGCGGCGCTGGTCGCGGTGCACCAGGCGGGCGCGGCGGATGGACTCCTCCAGCGCGTCCCGCACGGCCGGGTCCAGCCCGGCCAGCGCCCGCTCCAGCGCCGCGGCGGGCACCCGCAGGCTCTCCAGCTCCACCCCGTCGAACTTCTTGGTGTACTCCCGGACCGCCGCCGCGCCGCGATGGCGCACGTCCTCGCAGATGGGCCGCACCCGCTCCAGGGCGGCCTCGACGTCCAGTTCGGCACGCGGCAGCACGGAGCGCAGGTCGCCGGGCAGCGAACCGCGCAGGTCGATTCGGGAGATCACCGCTCCAGTCTACGAAGGCGCGCACCCTGATCGGTGCCGGGGCGTGCTTCATCATTTGAGAAAGCCCCGGCCGCCATGATCGTTACCAGCGCGTAGGCTGACGGTGTGACCGCACGGCTGCCGCTGTTCCCGTTGGGCACGGTGCTCTTTCCGGGACTGGTGCTACCCCTGCACATCTTCGAGGAGCGTTACCGGCTGCTGATCCGCGAGCTGCTGGAGGAGCCGCGGCCGCGCCGCTTCGGCGTCGTCGGCATCGAACTGGGCCATGAGGTCGGCGACGGCGCGGCGCGGCGGCTGGCCCCGGTCGGCTGCACCGCCGAGATCCGCGTCGTCAACCCCCACGACGACGGCCGGTTCGACGTGGTGACGGTGGGCGGCGAGCGGTTCCGGCTGCTGCAGGTGGACGACTCGCGGCCCTATCTGAGCGGCGAGGTGGAGTTCCTGCCCGAGGAGGCGGGCACGGAGCCCGATGCGGCCGCCGGGCGCGTGGGCCGGCTGTTTCGGCTTTACCGGCTGCGGCTGGAGGCGGCGGGCGCGCCGGCCGGCGACCCCGTGGAGCTGCCCGACGACCCGGTGCGGCTGTCCTACCTGATCGCCGGGGCCATGGTGCTGGACCAGCGCGACAAGCAGCGCCTGCTGGAGGCCGCCGACGCCACGCAGCGGCTGTGGGCCGAGCACGAGCTGCTGCGGCGGGAGATCCGGCTGCTGGACGCGCTGCCGACGGTGCCGGCCGGGCGGCTCATCGAGGGCGCCGTCCACCCCAACTGACTCCCGCCGCGGGCGGAGCGCCGGCGAAATATCAAGGTGCGGGAAGCGATCGCGGACGGCACACTGCCCCTATGGGCGCTCGAAAGAAGGGCGGTGGGCAGACGCCCGCCACGGTGGCCGCCGCCAAGGCCGGGGTCGCCTTCACCCTGCACCCGTATGAGGTGGAGCACGGCGTCGACGACTACGGGGCGAAGGTCGCCGACGCGCTGGGGGTGGCGCGGGAACGGCTGTTCAAAACGCTGATCGCCGTGGTGGACGAGGAGCCGACGGTCGGGATGGTGCCGGTCTGCGGCGCCTTGGACCTCAAGGCGCTGGCCGCCGCGACGGGCGGCAAACGGGCCCGCATGGCCGAAGCGGAGACGGCCGAACGGCTCACCGGCTATGTGGTGGGCGGGATCAGCCCGCTGGGCCAGCGCCGCCGGCTGCCGGCCGTGCTGGATGAGTCGGCCTCAGGGTTCGACACGATCTTTGTCTCCGCCGGGCGGCGCGGCCTGCAGATCGAGCTGGCCCCCGCCGACCTGGTCCGCCTCACCGGCGCCGCGCTGGCCCCCATCGCGCGTCGCTAGGCGGGCCAGCGCCGCCTCCAGCACCGCATAGGCCGCCACCGCCAGCAGCGGCCAGCACACCACCACCCCGGTGGCGTGCAGGTCGGGCGGGCTCTCCACGGGCCCGCCGGCGGCGGCCCGCACCGCCCGTTCGAACTCGGCCAGCCCCACCTGGTGCCCGCTCCACCAGGCCAGCAGCGCGGCCGCCACTCCCCCGCTGCCCAGGCCCAGCAGCAGCGGGATGTCGTTGCCGCGGCCGCCGGCCAGATAGGCCAGCGTCCCGCAGGCCAGCCCGGCGGCCCCGGTGATCAGCGCGAACCAGCCGTCCCCGGCGATCAGCGCCTGGGTCTCCGGGTCGGCCAGCACCGGCCGTCCCTCCAGCACCAGGTACCGCACCGGGGGCGCGACCGCCGCCCACAGCAGCCCCGCCGGCGGACCCAAAAGCGCCAGCGTCGCCGTGGTGACCGCCCAGGTCAGCAGCGATCGCACATCCGGTCGGCCCACTGGCATGCCCCCTGCCCCGCGCACCCGCGTCTCGTCCTGCGAAAAAGCCTAGTGCGCGACGGCGGGGTGATCGGCAATGCGCACAGCGCGCCGCCGCCGGGCGGCGGCCTCAGCAGCGGCCGAGCGCCCGGTACTCCCAGCCGGCGGCGCGCCAGGCCTCGGCGTCCAGGGCGTGCCGGCCGTCCACGATGCGGCGGTGGGCGACCACCTCCCCCATGGCGTACGGGTCGATCTGGCGGAACTCGGCCCACTCGGTCAGCAGCACCACCACGTCGGCGTCCTGCGCCACGTCCATCGCGCTGGTGCCGTAGCGCAGCTCCGGGTAGGCGCGGCGGGCGTTGTCGAGCGCGGCCGGGTCGTAGACCCGCACGTAGGCGCCCAGGCCGTGCATGGTGCGCGCCACGTCCAGGGCGGGGGCGTCGCGGATGTCGTCGGAGTTGGGCTTGAAGGCCGCGCCCAGGCAGGCGATCCGCTTGCCGTCCAGCCGCCCGCCCAGCAGCTCGCGCACCAGGTCCACGGTGCGGGAGCGGCGGCGCCGGTTGATGGCGTCCACCTCGCGCAGGAACGCCACCGCCTGGCCCACCCCGATCTCCTCGGCGCGGTGCGCGAACGCCCGGATGTCCTTGGGCAGGCAGCCGCCGCCGAAACCCAGCCCCGGCTGCAGGAACTTGCCGCCGATCCGGTCGTCGTAGGCCAGCGCGGTGGCCAGGTCCCGCACGTCGGCGCCGGTGGCCTCGCAGACCTCGGCCATGGCGTTGATGTAGGAGATCTTGGTGGCCAGGAACGAGTTGGCGGCGACCTTGACCAGCTCGGCGGTGGCCAGGTCGGTGACCACCACCGGGGTGCCGGCGTCGATGATCGGCCGGAAGGCGGCGGTCAGCCGTTCCCTGGCCCACTCGGAGGCCACCCCGAAGACCAGCCGGTTGGGGTGCAGCGTGTCGTCGACCGCATAGCCCTCGCGCAGGAACTCGGGGTTCCAGGCCAGCTCCACCTCCTCCCCGGCCGGGGCCAGCTCGCGGATGGTGTGGGTGAGGCGGGCGGCGGTGCCCACCGGCACCGTCGACTTGCCGACCACCAGGGCCTTGCGGGTCAGGTGGGGGGCCAGCGAGGTGACCGCGGCGTCGACGTAGCTGACATCGCAGGCGTCCGAGCCCGGCATCTGGGGGGTGCCCACGCAGATGAAGTGCACGTCGCCGAACTCGGCGACTTCCTCATAGGAGGTGGTGAAACGGAGCCTGCCCGACTCCAGCGTCTTGGTCAGCAGCTCCGGCAGCCCCGGCTCGAAGAAGGGCACCTGCCCGGAGGCCAGTTTCTCGATCTTGGCGGCGTCCACGTCGACGCCCATCACCTCATAGCCCAGCGAGGCCATGCAGACCGCATGGGTGGCGCCGAGGTAACCGGTGCCGATCACGGTGAGACGCGGGGACTCGTCCGTGTTCAATCTCACTCTCCCTCATGTGTCACGGTGCGAGCCGCGGCACCCGGAAGCCGCGGGCTGCGCGGGAAGTCGATGTACCGCCCCCTCGTCGGTGTGCCTGCCGGCAGTGGCCCGGGCCGCCGCGGCGATCGGCGGGCCCGCCGACAGTCCCAGGCCGGTCTCGTCGGTCACGTCGCTCGGTTCCCATCGAGTACCCGCGCTGGTGCATTCATCCTGCCTTGTCCCGGGCGCCGGTTCATCCGGAACCCGGGCATATCTCTCTCCTCGAGGGAACCGCGAACCGCCCGTCCCGCGCAGGCCGGCGCCGGCGCGTCGCTCATCCGCCCGACGGGCCGTGGCCGCACCTTCGGGCACAGGGTGGCACTGTTGCAAGCCGCCTCGGGCGCGTCGTCGTCTCACCCGCGGGTCGCTCACGCCGCTCCTTGCGCGAATCCTTGCGCGAACCGCCGTCATCGCGGCGTCCGCCCGGACACTCCCATACGCTCCCGGTACGGCCCTGGGCCGGCGTGCGCGCCAGAGCCGTCCCGGCCGGGGAAACCCGCCCGCCGCACCCCTCCGACGAGGCGGAAACCCGCGGCACCACCTGAGATACTCTTGCCCAAGATGTCTACTGCCACCCCGTCGCAGGCCGGGTTCAGCCCCGCCTTCCAGCGTCTCGGCGCGGCACTGGCCGCGGTCGTCCTGCAGCAGCAGGAGACCCTCGCGGAGTTCCTGCCGCGGGAGGACTGGAAAGCCGACCTGACCGCCCGCACCTACTCCAGCGGCGGCGTGACGGTGCGGGTCTCGCTGCTGGGCAGCTATGCGGTGCGCGAGCAGACCTGGCTGTGGGGGTGGGCCAACCCGCAGTTCGGCGAGGAGCACCCCGCGGTGGTGCCGACGCTGGTGGTGCGCGAGATCGGGCAGCGGCTCGGCGTTCCCGAACTGGTCACCCCCGAGGTGGACCTGGCCTGGTATGACGGGCCGGCCGGGCACGGCGGCGAGCTGATCGCGGTGGTGGCCGGCGGGATCCTGGGCGGGGGCGGATACATCGGCGCCGGCTACGACGGGGGCTCGGCCTACCTGCACGTCGACGACCCGCAGGCGCCGCGCGCCTCCTGGGACCCGATCCCGGTGCCGCGGCTGGTCGCCAACGCCGCCGGGCTGTTCCCCCACGACTCCCGGCTGACGCTGGCCAGGCTGCTCAGCCACCACCGGGTGCCCTACCGGCAGACCCCCACCACGATCGAGGCGCTGCTGCCCGGGGGCGGTTCGGCGCTGGCCCGCTTCGACCGGCAGGGCCGGCTCACCGAGTGGAACTCCCACATCCCGGCCTCGTCGGCCGGCGCGGAGACGGGCGGGGAGGGCGCGGCCGGCCGCGCCTGGTGAGGCGGACGCCGCAGGACGGACCGGCGCCCTTGACGCCGCCTCTCCGCCGTTCGTGCACGGTTTCGGCGCGTCCCCGCCGCAGAGAGCGGCGGGGCCTCGGGCATGGCCCGGCGTCGCATCCGTCCCGTCTCAGGCGGGGAGCCCGAAGAGCCCTTCCCGCCGGCGATCCCACGGCCGGGTGCGCCACGGCCGCGGGATCGCGGCGCGGGTCCTCACAGCAGGCAGGAAGGCCCCAGCAGCTGCTTCAGGTCGCCCATCAGCGCCGGTGAGGGGTTCACCCGCAGCTTGTCGTCGAGGCGGACGACCGTGGTGCGCGGCCCGTTCTGCAGGTGCAGGTGCACCTCGTTGGGGCCGGGGTGGGTGGTGAGGACCTCCTTGAGCCGTTCCACCACCGGCGGGGTGCAGCGGGACAGCGGCAGCGCGACCTCCAGCGGCGCGCCCGAGTCACCGGTCGTCAGGTCCGGCTGGGTCACCTCCATCGCGACGATCTTGGTGGTGTCCTCGCGCTTGTCCAGCCGGCCCTTGACCACCAAGATGGCGTCCTCGGCCAGCAGGGTGGAGCACAGCTGGTAGGTCGAGGGGAAGCACATCACCTCGATGGAGCCGCCGAGGTCCTCCAGCTGGAACATGGCCCAGGAGTTGCCCTGCTTGGTGACCTTGCGCTGCAGGTTCGACAGCAGCCCGGCCACCGTGACGACCTGGCCGTCGGGCCGGTCGCTCTCGCCGGTCAGCGCGGCGATCGAGGTGTCGGCCTCCTTGGCCAGGATGTGCTCCACGCCCAGCAGCGGGTGGTCGGAGACGTACAGGCCGAGCATCTCCCGCTCGAAGGACAGCTTGGTGGTCTTGTCCCACTCCTCCTCGTCGGGAATGGTCACCGAGAAGGCCGTGGTGTCCTCCCCGCCGTCCAGGGCGCCGAACAGCGAGTCCTGGCCGATGGCCTCCTTGCGCTTGATGTCGATGACGGAGTCGATGGCCTGCTCGTGCACGGTCAGCAGCGCCCGGCGCCGGTGCCCGAGGCTGTCGAAGGCCCCCGCCTTGATCAGCGACTCCACCACCCGCTTGTTGCACACCTGGGAGGGCACCTTGTTGAGGAAGTCGTTGAAGTCGGTGAAGGCGCCCTTCTCGCGGCGGGCGGCGATGATGGCCTCCACCACGTTCTCCCCCACGTTGCGGATGGCCGACAGCCCGAAGCGGACCTCGGCGTCGCCCTTGGGGGTGAAGTCGGCGTCGGACTCGTTGACGTCCGGCGGCAGCACGGTGACGCCCATGCGGCGGCACTCGTTGAGGTACAGGGCGCTTTTGTCCTTGTCGTCCTTGACGGAGGTCAGCAGCGCGGCCATGTACTCGGCCGGGTAGTTGGCCTTCAGGTAGGCCGTCCAGTACGACACCAGCCCATAGCCGGCGGTGTGGGCCTTGTTGAAGGCGTAGTCGGAGAACGGCAGCAGGATGTCCCACAGGGCCTTGATGGCCTCATCGGAGTAGCCGTTCTCCCGCATGCCCTTTTCGAAGAACTCGAACTGCTTGTCCAGTTCGGCCTTCTTCTTCTTGCCCATCGCCCGGCGCAGCAGGTCGGCGCCGCCCAGGGTGTAGCCGGCCACCCGCTGGGCGATGGCCATCACCTGCTCCTGGTAGACGATCAGGCCGTAGGTGGTGTCGAGGATGTCCTTGAGCGGCTCCTCCAGCTCCGGGTGGATCGGGGTGATCTCCTGCTGGCCGTTCTTGCGGAGCGCGTAGTTGGTGTGGGAGTTGGCGCCCATCGGGCCGGGCCTATACAGCGCCAGCACCGCGGAGATGTCCTCGAAGTTGTCCGGCTTCATCAGCCGCAGCAGGGCCCGCATGGGCCCGCCATCGAGTTGGAACACCCCCAGCGTGTCGCCCCGGGCCAGCAGTTCGAAGGTCTTCTTGTCGTCCAGCGGGAGCTTCAGCAGGTCGATCTCGACGCCCTTGTTGGCCTTGATGGCCTTCAGGGCGTCGTCCATGATCGTGAGGTTGCGCAGGCCCAGGAAGTCCATCTTCAGCAGGCCCAGCGTCTCGCAGGTCGGGTAGTCGAACTGCGTGATGATCGCCCCGTCGCTGTCCCGCCGCATGATGGGGATGTGGTCGGTGAGCGGCTCGGACGACATGATCACCCCGGCCGCGTGCACCCCCCACTGGCGGATCAGACCCTCCAGGCCCTGGGCCAGGTCGAGGATCTGCTTGACGTCCGCCTCCTCCTCGTACATCTTGCGCAGCTCGCCGGCCTCCCCGTAGCGGGGGTGGTTCTCATCGAAGATCGCCGACAGCGGGATCTCCTTGCCCATCACCGCGGGCGGGAAGGCCTTGGAGATGCGGTCCCCCATGGCGTAGGGGAAGCCCAGGACGCGGCCGGCGTCCTTGACGGCGGCCTTGGCCTTGATGGTGCCGAAGGTGGCGATCATGGCGACCTTGTCGGCGCCCCACTTCTCGGTGACGTAGCGGATCACATCGCCCCGCCGGCGCTCGTCGAAGTCCACGTCGATGTCGGGCATGGACACGCGCTCGGGGTTGAGGAACCGCTCGAAGATCAGGCCGTGCTGCAGCGGGTCCAGGTCGGTGATGCCCAGGGCGTAGGCGGCCAGCGACCCGGCGGCCGAGCCGCGGCCGGGGCCGACGGCGATGCCGTTGTTCTTGGCCCACATGATGAAGTCGGCCACCACCAGGAAGTAGCCGGGGAACCCCATCTGGGTGATGATGTCGATCTCGTACTCGACCTGGCGGCGGTGCGCTTCGTCATAGCCGTTGGGGAAGCGCCGGTCCATGCCCCGCATGACCTCCTTGCGGAACCAGGAGGCCTCGGTCTCGCCCTCGGGGACGGGGAAGCGGGGCATGAGGTTGCGGTGCTCGAAGAAGCCGGTGGGGTCGACCCGCTCGGCGATCAGCAGGGTGTTGCGGCAGCCCTCGGCCCACACCTCCGAGGAGTCCAGGGAGCGCATCTCCTCGGCGCTTTTGAGGTAGTAGCCGGTGCCGTCGAAGCGGAACCGGTCGGGGTCGGACAGCTGCTTGCCGACCTGCACGCACAGCAGGGCGTCGTGGGCGGCGGCCTCCGACTCGTGGGTGTAGTGGGAGTCGTTGGTCACCACCGGGGGGATGCCGAGCTTCTTGCCGATCTCCAGCAGCCCGTCGCGGACCCGGCGCTCGATCTCCAGGCCGTGGTCCATCAGTTCCAGGAAGTAGTTCTCCTTGCCGAAGATCTCCTGGAAGGTGGCCGCCGCCTTGAGCGCCTCGTCGAACTGCCCCAGCCGCAGCCGGGTCTGGATCTTGCCGGACGGGCAGCCGGTGGTGGCCATCACCCCTTCGGAGTGCTCGGCCAGCAGCTCCTCGTCCATGCGGGCGTACTTGAAGACGAAGCCCTCGGTGTAGGCGCGCGAGGACAGCTTGAACAGGTTGTGCAGCCCGGTCTTGTTGCGCGCCCACAGCGTCATGTGGTTGATCAGGCCGCCGCCGGAGACGTCGTCGCGCTTTTGGGACGGCTCGCCCCACTGGACCTTCTTCTTGTGGAAGCGCGACTCGGGCGCCATGTAGGCCTCGATCCCGATGATCGGGGTCACGCCCGCGTCCTTGGCGTGCTTCCAAAAGTCGTAGGCCCCGTGCATGTTGCCGTGGTCGGTCATCGCGATGGCGGGCATCTTCTGCCGCTCGACCTCGGCGAACAGCTGGTTGAGCCGGGCGGCGCCGTCCAGCATGGAGTACTCGGTGTGCACGTGGAGATGGACGAACGAGTCGGCCATGCCCGCTGCGCCTCCTCAGTGCATGCGACCACGCACGTGCCCGCCGGCACGTGTCGCTGATACGGGATCCGGGGGAAGACCGCCGTCCCGGACTCTTCCCCTCCGGGGCGGCTCGGTGCCTGCGAGCCTAACGCGATCGGCCGGTGGCCGTTGCCCGACACTCCGGATGTCGGCTGCACCCGTTCCGTCCGGCCGCTGACCGTCCTGGATGGACGCCGCCTTTCTCGCCCTCTACCCCAGCTCTGTCACTTTACGCACACAAACAACTACTTTTCGCGCTCTTCATGGGGTGTGGGGACACACCCATACACACGGGTGATACACACGAGTCGTGTGTATTAATGTTGTGGACATGGCGACTGAGCGGATCAACGTGTCATTGCCCTCGGCCCAGCTGCGCATGCTGGATGCGCACGTCAAACGGGTCGGGGTGTCCAGGTCGACGTTCATCGGGGAGTCGGTCCGCAAGGCGCTGCTGGAGGACGCGCTGGTACAGCTGAAGAGCGTCGGCGCGCTCGGTGACGAGGACTGGCTGAACACCATCGAGAGCGACCGCGACCCGGATTTCTGGGGCGCCGCCGTGGGTGCGGCGTGAAGCGCGGTCAGGTGTGGCGACTGCAGACCGTCAACCGCGAGCGGACCGGCATCGTCGTCTTGGACGATGTGTTCATCCCGCACCTGCGCGGCATCCAGGTGGTGCCGATCAAGGACCCGGGAGAGGTCCCCGAGACGGTGCTGAGCGTCCGTGTCGACTCTCCGGTGACGGGCATCGCCGCGGTCTACGACGTGGGGCCCTTCTCCCCCAAGCGCTTCATCGAGCACATCGGCGACGTCGAGCAGTCGGTCCTCGACCACGTGGAGATCGCCTTGCGCCTGTTGTTCGGCATCCGCGATTGACGTCCGTATGAGCGCCCACGCATTCCCCCGCACCCCCGGCTTCACCAACGGCGGGGTGTCCTTTTGGTACCGCCGGGCGGGACTGCCCCGGCCCCGCCCGGCGCTGCCGGGGCCGCGCCAGTACGACGTGTGCATCGTCGGCGGCGGCTACACCGGGCTGTGGACGGCCTACTACCTGAAGAAGGCCCGGCCGGACCTGCGCATCGCCATCCTGGAGCGGGAGTTCGCCGGCTTCGGCGCCTCCGGCCGCAACGGCGGGTGGCTGTCGGCCGAGATCGCCGGCTCCAAACGGCGCTATGCCGCCCGCTCCGGCCGCGAGCCGGTGGTGGCCTTCCAAAAGGCCATGATGGCCGCGGTGGACGAGGTCATCGCCGTGTGCGCCCAGGAGGGCATCGACGCCGACATCGTCAAAGGCGGCGTCCTGTATGCGGCCACCAACCCCGCCCAGCGCCGGCGGCTGCGCGCCGAGGTGGCCGAGGCGCGCCGGTGGGGCTGGGACGAGCAGGACCTGTACCTGCTCGACCGCGACGAGAGCGAAAAGCGGCTGCGCCTGGCGGGCGTGCTGGAGGCCGCCTACAGCCCGCACTGCGCCCGCATCCAGCCCGCCAAGCTGGCGCTCGGGCTGGCGCAGGCGACGGAGCGGCTCGGGGTGGACATCTTCGAGTCCACCACCGTGACCGAGATCCGGCCCCGCCGCGGCGGGCGGCCCGCGGCGGCGGTCACCGAGCACGGCGAGGTCACCGCCGAGTATGTGATCCGCGCCACCGAGGGCTTCACCGCCGGGCTGGCCGGGCAGCGCCGCCAGTGGCTGCCGATGAACAGCTCCATGATCGTCACCGAGCCGCTGGATGCGCAGGTGTGGGAGCGCATCGGCTGGGAGGGGCGCGAGGTGCTGGGCGACTCCGCGCACGCCTACATCTACGCCCAGCGCACCGCCGACGACCGGATCGCCATCGGCGGCCGGGGCGTGCCGTACCGGTTCGGCTCCCGCTGGGACGAGCGGGGCGCCACCCACCTGCGGACCGCGGCGGCGCTGCAGCGGATGCTCGCCGGGCTGCTGCCGGCCGCCGCCGACGCCCGCATCGACCACGCCTGGTGCGGGGTGCTGGGCGTGCCGCGCGACTGGTGCTCGGTGGTGGATGTGGATCGCTCCAGCGGGCTGGGCCTGGCCGGCGGCTATGTCGGCAGCGGCGTGACCACCACCAACCTGGCCGGGCGGACCCTGCGCGACCTGGTGCTGGGGGAGTCCACCGAACTGACCCGCCTGCCGTGGGTGGGCCGCCGGGTGCGGCGCTGGGAGCCCGAGCCGCTGCGCTGGCTGGGCGTGCGGCTGATCTACACGCTGTACCGGGCCGCCGACCGCCGGGAGAACGGCGGGCTGCAGACCACCTCCGCCTACGCCAGGCTCGCCGACCTGATCTCCGGGCGCTGACGGCGGCGCACCCCCGGGCGCGGAATTTGGCAGGTGGCGGGCCTTTTCCCTAGGCTGGGGGCGTGGATCGCCGCTATTTCGGGTTTATCCAGCCGGCTCCGGGTGAGCCGGTCGGCGCCCCCTGAGCGACGATCCCCGGAGCCGGCTGAGCAGAGTCCCGCGGGTCTCTGCTCTTTTTCTTTGCGGCCGGTTCCCCACTGCGGGCCACCGGCCGGCGGTGAGGAAGGACACACCATGGACACGGCGGAATCGGTGATCGGCGAGGCGGAGGTGACCTGCGGCCTGCCGACGGCGGCGCAGGTCACGTCGCTGGAGGAGGCCCGGGCGGCCATCGACCGGGTGGACGCCGCGCTGGCGGTGCTGCTGGAGCGGCGGGCCGAGCTGGCCGGGGCGGTGCAGCGGCTCAAGCCGGTGGGCGGTTTCGCCGGACGCGACCGCCGTCGCGAACACCAGATCGTGGAGGCCATGGCGCGGCGGGCGCCCTCGCTGGGCGCCGAGCGGCTGGCCCGGATCATGAACGCGGTGATCGAGGCCGGGCTGGAGGTCGCCGAAGAGAGCCGGGAGGCCCGTTGACGGCCCCGCGAACGCCCCGCCGCGGCCTCAAGGCGGGCCCATGCGCATGACCTCCCCGCCGGGCGCGGTGCGCGCCGCGGTGCGCGACGGATTGGGTGTGGGCGTCTCGGTCGGCATCTCGGGACTGGCGTTCGGCGCCGCCGCGGCCGTGGCGGGCCTGTCGGTGGCGCAGGCGTGCGTGCTCAGCCTGCTGGCCTTCACCGGCGCGTCCCAGTTCGCGCTGGCCGGGGTGGTCGGCGGTGGCGGCAACCTGGCCGCCGGCACGCTGGGCGCGGTGCTGCTGGGGGCCCGCAACGGGCTGTACGGGCTGCGGCTGGCGACGCTGCTGCGGGTGCGGGGCTGGCGCCGGCTGCTGGCCGCCCAGGTGGTGATCGACGAGACCACGGCGGTGGCCACCGCCCAAGGCGACGACCGCGCGGCCCGGGTGGGCTTTTACACCACCGCGGTGAGCCTGTATGCGACCTGGAACCTCAGCACGCTGGCGGGAGCGCTGGGCGCGGCCCGCATCGGGGATCCGGCCACCTTCGGCCTGGACGTGCTGGGTCCGGCGGTCTTCCTGGCACTGCTGTGGCCGCGGCTGACGGCCGGGCGGGCCGAGGCGCGGGTGGCCGCGGCCGCCGCGGTGATCGCGATCGCCGCCACTCCCCTGCTGCCGCCCGGGGTGCCGGTGATGCTGGCCGCCGTGGCGGCGCTGGCCGGGCTGCGGGCGCCGGGCGCGGCCGCGGTGGACGGTGACGACGACGGCGGGCGAAAGGACTCCACCGCATGAGCACCTGGATCGCCGTGCTGGCGACCGCGGCCGGCTGCTATGCCCTCAAGCTGGGCGGGCTGGTCACTCCGCAGCGTTTCCTGGCCGACCCCAGGGTGCGCCGCTTCACCGAACTGGTGCCGGTGGCGCTGCTGACCGCGCTGATCGCCGTGCAGACCTTCGCCGACGGCAGATCCCTGGAACTGGACGCCCCCCGGCTGGCCGGGCTGGGCGCCGCGGTGGCCGCCCTGCTGCTGCGCGCTCCCTTCCTGGTGGTGCTGGCCGTGGCCGCCGCCACCGCCGCCCTGCTGCGGCTGGTGACCGGCTGACGGGACACGCCCCCTCTTCCCTATTTGACCAGGTTTTGCCCACCTCATCGGAGTTGTTCGGATGTGCTGCGGTAGGTCACCGGGAAGGAGGGAGTATCGAGATGATCACAGAACAGCAGATCCCGCAGGTGCTGGACCATGCGGTCTACGACCGGCAGGGCAGCAAGATCGGCGACGTCAAGCACGTCTTCCTCGACGACGCCACCGGCCGCCCGGAATGGCTGTGCGTCAAGACCGGCATGTTCGGCACGAAGGAGGCCTTCGTGCCGACCGGCAGCGCCGAATTCGTCACCGACCATGTGGAGGTCGGCTTCGACAAGGACTTCATCAAGCACGCGCCCCACGTCGACGTCGACGACCGCGGTCACCTGTCGGCCGCCGAGGAGGAGCAGCTGTACCGCTACTACGGCATCGACTGGAGCGGCCAGGCCACGGCGGCCGAGACCACCGGAACCGCCGGGGCGGCGGGCACCGCGGGAGCCATGGGTGCCGCGGGGACCGCTCCCACCGAGGAGTCGCTCCGGCGGCAGCGGCTGCGCGAACGGGAACGAGCCGCCGCCGGATCGGACGACACCGCGATGACCCGCTCGGAGGAGCGGCTGCGGGTCAGCAAGGAGACCCGGGAAAGCGGCCGCGCCCGGCTGCGCAAGTACGTGGTGACCGAGCAGCAGGAGGTCACCGTACCGGTCAGCCACGAAGAGGTGCGGCTGGAACGCGAGCCGATCACCGAGGAGAACCGGGAGGCCGCGATGAGCGGGCCGGAGATCTCCGAGGCCGAGCACGAGGTCATCCTGCACGAGGAACGGCCGGTGGTCTCCAAGGAGACCGTCCCGGTCGAGCGGGTGCGGGCCGCCAAAGAGACGGTCACCGAGGAGGAGACGGTGGGCGGCGAGGTCCGCAGAGAGGAGATCCAGATCGAAGAGGAGGACACCGGACGCTCCGGCCGCAAGCGCCGGGGCCGGTGAGCCCGGCCTCCCTGGGCCGTCCCGGCGGCGCCGCGGCCGGCCCGGGACGGCGGGGACGGGGCCGGCCGGCATGCGGCCCGGAAATCAGGACTCCTGGCGGATCAGCTCCAGGGAGCGGGTCAGATCCTCCGGGTAAGGGCTTTCGAACTCCATCCACTCGCCCGTGGTGGGGTGCTCCAGCCCCAACCGGATCGCGTGCAGCCACTGCCGCTTGACGCCGAGCCGGGCCGCCAGCGTCGGGTCCGCCCCGTACAGCAGGTCGCCCACGCACGGGTGGCGCACCGCCGACATGTGCACCCGGATCTGGTGGGTGCGCCCGGTCTCCAGGTCGATCTCCAGCAGGCTGGCCGCCCGGAACGCCTCCAGCGTGTCGTAGTGGGTGATCGAGGGCCGCCCTCCGGCGACCACCGCGAAGCGGCCGTCCCCGGAGGGGTGCCGGTCGATGGGGGCGTCGATGGTGCCGCGCAGCGGGTCCGGATGCCCCTGGACCAGCGCGTGGTAGCGCTTGTCGACACGGCGTTCCTTGAAGGCCCGCTTCAGCCGGGAGTAGGCGATCTCGCTCTTGGCGACGACCATGGCGCCGGTGGTGTTGGCGTCCAGGCGGTGCACGATGCCCTGCCGCTCGGCCGCGCCGCTGGTGGCCACGGTGTGGCCGGCGCCCAGCAGCCCGCCGAGCACGGTCGGCCCATTCCAGCCGATGGTGGGGTGCGCGGCCACGCCGACCGGCTTGCTGACCACCACGATGTGCTCGTCTTCGTACAGGATCGTCATGCCCGGCACCGGCTCGGCCACCGGGCGCGGCGGTGCGGGCGGGGGCGGCAGCGTCACCTCCAGCCAGCCGCCGCCGTGCAGCCGGTCGGACTTGACCACCGTCCGGCCGTCCACCAGCACGTCCCCGGCCGCGATGAGCTCGGCGGCGCGGCTGCGCGACAGCCCGAACAACCGGGCCAGCGCCGCGTCCACCCGTTCGCCGTCGAGTCCCTCGGGTACGGGGAGGCTGCGTACGTCCGCCATGGCTCCTTCCGTCACTGCTCGTCGCCGCTTCGCGCCTGCCCTGCGGCGCCGTCGTCCTCGGGGGCGTCCTTGCCGCCGTCTCCATCATCGCGGCCGTCGCGACCGGATGCCTCCGGCCCCTCCCCGGTCTCGCCGGCCCGGGTCCCGTCCAGCTGCAGGCCGCGGGCCGCCAGCACCACCGCCAGGGCGCCGCCGCACACGATCGCCGAGTCGGCCAGGTTGAACACCGGCCAGTACGGCAGCTCGATCCAGTCCACCACGTGCCCCTTCAGGGGGGCGGGGGCACGCAGCAGCCGGTCGGCAAGGTTACCCGTGGCGCCGCCCAGCAGCAGCCCCAGGCTGACCGCCCAGGGCACGCTGCGCAGATGGCGGGCGGTGCGCAAGATCGCCACCACCACCCCCAGGGCGATCAGGGTGAACACGATCGTCATCCCGGTGCCGATGGAGAAGGCCGCCCCGCTGTTGCGGGTCACCCGCAGCGTCAGCAGCCCGCCCAGCAGCTCGATCGGCGTGCCGCCCTCCAGGTGCGCCACCACCACGACCTTGGTGATCGCATCCAGCGCCAACGCGGTCAGCGCCACTGAGATCAGCACGCCGATACGGCGCGGCCGAGGGCACCCACCGGTTCCCTCGGCTGCGTTGCGGGGGTCTTGTGCGTCGCTCAGCGACGCTCCTCGCGTGTTTTGCATGGTACGCATAGCGTCGCACGAGGGAAGGCCTGCAGTCGCGCCTTGCCGATCGGCCGGCCGCACGACTCGCACACCCCGTACGTGCCCGCGTCCATCCGGGCGATCGCCCGCTCGTTCTGGATCAGCAGGTCACGGGAGTTGTAGGCGAGCGCCATCTCATGCTCGCGGGCGTAGGCCTTGGCGCCGGAGTCGGCCTGGTCGTCGCCGGCCCCCCTCGCTGATGTCCTCCTGGGCGATCTGCGTCTCGGCGGCGGCGATCTCGGCCCGCAGGGCGGTGATCTCGGCCTCCAGGCGGGCGCGCACCTCGGCGAGCTCGGCCTCGCTCCAGCGTTCCTCATCGCCGCGCACCGGCAGCTCGGCGGCCGCGGCGGAGGCCGGCCGGGCGTTCGCCCGGCCGGAGGCGGCGCGGCGCCGCTTGGCGGGTGCGGCGCGTTCGGGGTGCTCACCGGGCGGGGCGGCCTGCCGTCCGGTGCCTTGCGCACCGGCCGTTCCGGCGTCCCTCACGCTGGTCTTCTCGGCGGGCAGTGCTGGCAGCATGGGTCTCCTTACGACGGGGCCGCGGACGAATCGACCTGATGGACAGGCCGCATATGTGCCCGCCCGCCGGTCGTCAGGAACCTCGCAAGGCGTTGATCTTTTCTGTGAGCGCCCGCTCGTCCCCGTCCACCTCGATCAGCTTCTCGCGGCTGGTGGCCCCGCTGATCAGCCGCACGTCCCGGCGCCGCACCCCCAGGGCGTCGGCCACCGCGCGCAGCGCCGCCTCGGTCGCCTTGCCCTCCACCGCCCGCGCCGCCACCTTCACCACCAGCGCCTCGCCGTGCGCGCCGCCGACCTTGGTCCGCGACGCGCCGGGACCCACCCGGATCGCCACCCGAACGGCCATCATCGCCTCCCGATCCCGTCCCGACACCGATATCGGGACGAGTTTGCCCTGCCGGTGCAGTATCGTCGCTTACGGCAGTCTCACAGGCACGGCATTGATGGGGACACCTGCCGCCGTACGCAGCCATGAGCGATCCGGGGACGGTGCGAGCCCGGAGGCGTGCCCGGCGGTCTGATCACCCCGGAGCCGCCGGAAGAACGGACCTTGGCGTCTCAGTAGAACCGGCAGCCGAGACGTAAATGAAGGGGGCCGCGTCCCATGTGCGGGCGCGGTCAAGGGAGGGTGGTACCGCGGGGCCCGCGCAGCGAGCCTCGTCCCTCCGGTCCACATGAGGGTTGTCGTGTCGCACCGGAGGTTCCCGCAGTGAGCCGTCAGTTCAGGTCGCTGCCCGCGCAGGTCGATCTGCCCGCACTGGAGCGGGAGGTACTGCGCCGCTGGCAGGAACAGAAGGTCTTCCAGCGGTCGCTGGAGCGCACCGCACAGGGCCCGCTCTGGATGTTCTACGAGGGCCCGCCCACCGCCAACGGGATGCCCGGCGTCCACCATGTGGAGGCCCGGGTCTTCAAGGACGTCTTCCCCCGCTTCAAGACCATGAAGGGCTTCCACGTCCCCCGCAAGGCCGGCTGGGACTGTCACGGCCTGCCGGTCGAGGTGGCGGTGGAGAAGGAACTGGGCCTGTCGGGCAAACAGGACATCGAGCGCTACGGCGTCGTGGAGTTCAACGAGCGCTGCCGCGAGTCGGTGCTGCGCCACGTGGACGCCTTCGAGGCGATGACCGAGCGCATGGGCTACTGGGTGGACATGTCCCAGGCCTACCGCACCATGGACGCCGACTACATCGAGTCGGTGTGGTGGTCCCTGAAGGTCATCTTCGACAAGGGACTGCTGGTGCGCGACCACCGCATCAGCCCCTACTGCCCGCGCTGCGGCACCCCGCTGTCGGACCACGAACTCGGCCAGCCCGGCGGCTATGAGACCGTGGTGGACCCGTCGGTGACCGTCCGCTTCCCGCTCACCTCCGGGCCGCTGGCCGGCCGGGCGTCCCTGCTGGTGTGGACCACCACCCCCTGGACGCTGGTGTCCAACACCGCCGTGGCCGTCCACCCGGAGGTGACGTACCTGGTCACCACCAACGGCGCCGAGACGGTCGTGGTCGCCGAGCCGCTGTTCGACAAGGTCCTCGGCGAAGGGTGGGAGACGCTGCAGCGGCTGGCCGGCACCGAGCTGGTCGGATCGACCTACCGCAGGCCCTTTGAACTGGTGGACATCCCCGAGGCGCACCGGGTGATCGCCGCCGACTTCGTCACCACCGAGGACGGCACCGGCATGGTGCACCTGGCCCCGGCCTTCGGCGCCGACGACTTCGCCGCCTGCCGGGCCGAAGGGCTGCCGGTGGTCAACCCGATCCGGCCCGACGGCCGGTTCTCCGCCGAGGTGCCGCAGGTCGGCGGGGTGTTCTTCAAGGACGCCGACGAGGTGCTCACCAAGGACCTGCGGGAGCGGGGCCTGCTGTTCCGCGCCGAGAAGTACGAGCACAGCTACCCGCACTGCTGGCGCTGCCACACCCCGCTGCTGTACTACGCGCTGCCGGCCTGGTACATCAAGACCACCCAGATCAAGGACCGGCTGCTGGAGGAGAACGCCGCCACCAACTGGTTCCCCGAGACGGTCAAGGAGGGCCGCTACGGGGAGTGGCTGCGCAACAACGTCGACTGGGCGCTGTCGCGCAACCGCTACTGGGGAACCCCGCTGCCGCTGTGGCTGTGCGAGGACGAGCACGTCACCGCCATCGGCTCGCTGAAGGAGCTGGGCGAGCTGGCCGGGCGCGACCTGTCGGGGCTGGACCCGCACCGCCCGTTCGTCGACGAGGTGACCTTCCCCTGCCCGCAGTGCGGCAAGGAGGCCCGGCGGGTGCCCGACGTCATCGACGCCTGGTACGACTCGGGCGCGATGCCGTTCGCCCAGTGGGGCGCCCCCTACAAGAACAAGGAGATCTTCGAGCGGACCTACCCGGCGCAGTACATCTGCGAGGCCCAGGACCAGACCCGCGGCTGGTTCTACTCGCTCATGGCGGTCGGCACGCTGGTGTTCGACAAGTCCTCCTACGAGAACGTGCTGTGCGTGGGCCTGATCCTGGCCGAGGACGGCCGCAAGATGAGCAAGCACCTGGGCAACGTGCTGGAGCCGATCCCGCTGATGGACCGGCACGGCGCCGACGCCCTGCGCTGGTTCATGGCCTGCAACGGCCTGCCGTGGACCGCCCGGCGGGTGGGGCACGCGGCGCTGGAGGAGATCGTCCGCAAGGTCCTGCTGACCTACTGGAACACCGCCTCCTTCCTGGTGCTGTACTCCAACGCCGCGGCGGCCTCCGGCGGGCGGCCCTGGACGCCGGACCGGATGAGCGAGGCCCCCGCCCCCGCCGACCGGCCGCTGCTGGACCGCTGGGCGCTGTCGGAGCTGCACCGCACCGTCGCCGAGGTGGACGCGGCGCTGGAGAACTTCGACACCACCCGCGCCGGACGCCGCCTGGCGGAGTTCATCGACGACCTGTCCAACTGGTATGTGCGGCGGTCGCGGCGGCGGTTCTGGGAGGGCCCCGACACCCCCGAGGGGGCGGCGGCGTTCGCCACGCTGTATGAGTGCCTGGAGACGCTGACCCGGCTGCTGGCGCCGCTGGTGCCGTTCATCACCGACTACATCTGGGACGTCATCCGCCCTGAGGGCGCGCCGTCCTCGGTGCACCTGGCCGACTGGCCGACCGCCCGGCCGGAGCTGGTGGACGAGGAGCTGAGCGCCCAGATGGCCCTGGTGCGGCGGCTGGTGGAGCTGGGCCGGGCCGCCCGCGCCTCCAGCGGGGTGCGCACCCGCCAGCCGCTGGGCCGCGCCCTGGTCGGCGCCCCCGGCTGGGCGGAGCTGCCGGCCGAGCTGCGCGCCCAGCTGGCCGAGGAGCTCAACGTCGAGCACTTCGAGGACCTGTCGGCGATCGGCGGAGACCTGGTCGAATACCAGGTCAAGCCCAACTTCCGGGCGCTGGGCGGACGCTACAAGAAGAACGCCCCCAAGGTCGCGGGGGCGGTGACCGCCGCCGACCCGGCCGCCCTGGTGAGCGCGCTGCGGGCCGACGGGTCGGTGACCCTGCAGGTGCCCGAGGTGGGCGAGGTGACGCTGGGCCCCGACGATGTGATCGTCACCGAGCGTCCGCGCAGCGGCTGGGCGGTGGAGAGCGCCGCCGGCGAGACCGTCGCCCTGGACCTGACCATCACCCCCGAGCTGCGCCGCGCCGGGCTGGTGCGGGAGGTGATCCGGCTGGTGCAGGAGGCCCGCAAGTCCAGCGGCCTGGAGGTCACCGACCGGATCGAGCTGTGGTGGCGGGCCGAGGGCGCCACCGCCGCCGACCTGGCCGAGGCGCTGCGTGCGCACGATGCGCAGATCGCCGCGGAGGTGCTGGCCGTCGCGATGCGCGAAGGCGAGCCCGACGAGGAGCTGCCCGTCCACCGGGACGAGGAGCTGGGGCTGGTGTTCTGCCTGCGCAAGAAGAGCTGAGCCGGGAAACGGACGACGCCGCAGGCCGGTGCGCCCCGTTCTCTTCGTGCGAAGGGAACGGGGCGCACCGCTTGTGCACGTTTTGAGCCGCCGTGCTCGGTGACGGGGGAACTCGGTGACGGGGAAAGAGGACGATGCGAGCCTTCGGTTTTTGTCCCGGTGCATCGTGCTTGGAATGATGAGGGGCGTGAATTCCCCTGAGACCTCCCCCCGGCCACGCCGCGAGTCGGCGAACATTTCAGCGGTCTTCACCAAGGTCGAGCGCAGCGGTCGCTGGCTGGTGGAACCGGACACCGCCGTGCGGGTCGTCTTCGGCAGAGCCGAGCTGGACTTTCGTCAGGCGGTGCTGAGCAGCCAGGAGGTGACCGTCACCATCCGCTGTCTGTTCGGTGGGGTCACGGTCAAGATTCCGCCGGGGGTCAAGCTGGACATCGCGTCGCTGACGCCCCCGCTCGGCGGGTTCGCCTTCAGCCAGGATCAGAACTACGGGCAGCCCGGCGACGACGCCCCCACGATCCGGCTGAGCGGGTCGCTGCTCTTGGGCAAGCTGGACATCAGGCGCGACCAAGCCGTCTAGGCCTCACCCCGGCCCCGGCAGGGTCCCTGGCCGGCGGGCCGGTGAAGAGGGGACGTCCTCAGCCGAGGGACGTCTTGTCGGGTTGACACACCAGGCAGGGGGTGCAGCCGCGCTCCTGCGCCTGCGACAGCGGCAGTGTCTCCAGGTCCTCGGTCTCCCCGATGTCCTCAATCAGCGCGCAGTCCACCCGGTGGAAGCGCTTGGTGCCGCTGAGAATGCAGACCTTCGGGTCGGACTCGGCGGCCTCCCCGTCGTCGGTGACGGTGGCCGATCGTGGCCGCGACCGCCCGGCCGTAGAGGAGGGCCGGGAGACGCTCTCAGCGCGTCCCTCCGGGGAGGACTTGGGAGGAGACCAGGCGGACGGCACCGCCCTCGGCGACGCGGGCGCGGGAGCGGCCGGTGCGGAAGGCGCGCCGGACGCGGCCGGCGCGACCGGTGCGGGAGCCGGTGCCGCGGCCGCGGCGGGCTCATCCGGCAGGGGCCGCGTGGAGGCGCCGGGTTTGCTCGGCACCGCGGTGCCGCCGTCGGCGGTGTCCGCACCGCTCGGGCGGTCTCCCCGGCCGGCGGCCTTGTCGCGCCCGGGCTCGGCCGCATCGGTCTTCTTGGCCGCCTTGGCCCTGCCTGCGGCCCGGTCCTGCCGCTTGCCCCTGCCCTTGGCCGGTCCGCCCGCTTCGGCGGATTCCGGTGCCGACGCCGCGGCGCGCGCCGCCAAAGCGGTGTCGGGCATGCAGGCGGTGCAGGGGCTGAAGCCTTCCTCCCTGGCCTCGATGTAGGTGAGTTCCTCGGTGTCGCGCCCGGCCAGCTGACGGCAGGTGGCCAGGTGGTAACGCTTGCGGCCGGGGACGACGTGCACCAGCGCCTCATCGGGCACCTTCCCGGCGGAATCGGCGACGGCGGTGGCCGTCGCGGTGCCGGAGCCCGATGCCGCGGCCTTGCGCGCAGGCTGCTTGGAGCGGCGGCTCTTGGCCGGTTTGGGACGGGCCGGAGCGGCCCCGACGCCGAACAGCTCGTTGCGCCGCAGGAAGACCCCGATGATCAAGAACACGGCGGAGGCGATGCTGACCCCGATCGAGGCGTAGATCACCATCCGCGCGTCGATGCCGAGCACCTGCGCGTCCGCACCGTTGCCGGCCACGATGCCCACGATCAGCAGGGCGAAGGCCACCACGACGAGAACGCCGCTCAGGATGATCACTGGGTCCTTCTCTCCAAGGCTTTCCGCAGGCCGTCCGAAGGGCCGGCGCCACCACCGTTCTCGCTGCGTCGGGCGAATGGCCGCGCTGCCATCCGCGACGCGGCGATCACGAAGACACTACCGTCTGCTCAGCGGGCGTCAACGCCTGTCGTGCGGCGGGTTGTCAGCCGTGTGGAAGGCTCCTGTCGCAGAGTGCTGAGCGTGCGGGACGGGCTCGGCCGGTGGCGGGAACGGAGTGGGGCCGGTCGTGGCGGGCGCGGGCTGCGGCGGCTGGCCGTTGCGGTTCTCCGGATGCGTCACGGTGGGTTGCGGCCCTGTCTGTGCGCCGCCGGCACCGAAGGGTCCTGTCTCGACGGCGCCGACCTCCAGTTCCCGCAGCTGCCCCTCCAGATAGACCTTCAGGCGGCTGCGGTACTCGCGCTCGAAGGCGCGCAGGTTGTCCACCTCGCGCTCGAGCTCCTCGCGCTGCTGCACCAGGGAGCCCATCACCTGGCGGTGGCGCTCCTGGGCGTCGCGGTCGAGGGCCTCGGCGCGCGAGCGGGCCTCGCTGATGATCTGGTCGGCCTGCCGACGGGCCTTGCCGACGATCTCCTCGGCCTCGCGGCGGGCGCGGCCCAGCGTCTCGTCGGCCTCCCGGCGGGCGTCGGCGATCGCCTGGTCGGCGGTCTGCTGCGCCAGCGCCAGCACCCGGGCGGCGGTGTCCATGTTGTCCTCGCCGCTGGGCGCGGACATGCCCAAGGGCGCGGGCTCGGGCTCGGGCTTGGGCTCCGGCCGTGGGGGCTCGGGCATCGGAGGCAGGTCGGGCTTGGGCTCGACGATCGGGGCCGCCATCGCCGGCACCTTGCCGCGCAGGCACTCGGCCAGCTTGGCGCGCAGCTCCTCGTTCTCCTGGATGAGGCGGTCGAGCTCGGCCTCGACCTCGTCGAGGAAGGCGTCCACTTCCTCCTCGTCGTAGCCGGGCCTCAGCCTGGTGGTGCTGAACTGCTTATTCCGCACATCGGCGGGTGTGAGCGGCATGTCGTCTCCTTGGCGCGCTTGGAGTCCTGTCCCAAAGGACGGTATCTGATCAGAGCTCCGTGGCGAAGGTGATCATTGCGACCAGCTCCCGATGAGGATGATCAAGATGTAGACCACAAGGAACAGCACCGTGAAGCTGAGGTCTAGAGCCACATTACCCAGCCGTACCGGCGGGATGAACCGTCTGAGCAACTTCAGCGGCGGATCGGTGACGGTGTAGGTGACCTCCGCCACCACCAAGACCGCTCCCCTGGGCCGCCATGACCGGGCGAATGACTGCAGCACCTCCAGGACCAGCCTCCCGATCAGGAACAGGAGGAAGATCCACAGCACCGTGGTCAGTACGGACGCGACGATGTTCACGGACGCTCTCTCATGTGGCTGTCAACTTTGGTTGAAGAATCCTCGTTCTGCCATCCGGGCCTTGTCCTCGGCCGTCACCTCAACGTTGGCGGGAGTCAACAGGAACACCTTGTTGGTAACACGATCGATGCTGCCGTGCAGGCCGAATATCAGGCCCGCGGCGAAATCGACCAGCCGTTTGGCGTCGCTGTCGTTCATCTCGGTCAGATTCATGATCACCGGAGTGCCCTCCCGGAAGTGCTCCCCGATGATCCTCGCCTCGTTGTAGGTCCTGGGATGCAGGGTAGTGATGCGCGCGAGGTCTGACGAACCCGACTCATGAGAAGGTGCGGAACGTCGATCAGACGTTGACGGAGCGTGGTGATCGCGATCGCGGTCCGGGCCGCCCTCGCCTCGGGTAAGCTGGCCGCCGGGCTCATCGGAACGGCGTCGGCCCTGCTCGACCGCGTCGTCGTCGTAGACGTCGTACTCGTCGTAATCGTCGTACTTATCGTCGTAGCGGTCGTCCTCAACCAGGCCGAGGTAGACCGCCATCTTGCGCATCGCGCTGGCCATACGCCCCTCCGTCGTCCTGTTGGTGCCGCACCTGGCGGACGCCGCCGCTGTGGCAGTAGCTCGGATGTGCTCCCGGCCCCGGCAGGGGCCGCTGTGGGGACATTACCTGACGATTGCGTTCCTGCCGCCGAGCAACGCCGTACCGATCCGCAGGTGTGTCGCTCCGCACGCGATCGCCTGTTCCAGATCCCCGCTCATCCCGGCGGAGATGATCGTGGCGGCGGGATGCTCGGCGCGCAGCTCGGCGGCGACCTGTGCCAGGCGTTCGAAGGCCGGGGCGGGGTCGGCGCCGAGCGGCGCCACGGCCATCACCCCGCCCAGTTCCAGCCCTTCGGCCGAGGCGATCTGCGCGGCCAGTTCCGGCACCCGCTCAGGAGCGGCGCCGCCCCGGCCCTCGGCGTGTTCTTCCAGCGACACCTGCACCAGGCAGCGCAGCGTCCGGCCGGCCCGCAGCGCGCCGGCCGACAGCGCCGACACCAGCCGGGAACGGTCCACGGAGTGGACCACATCGGCGTAACGGGCCACCGAACGCGCTTTGTTGGTCTGCAGCTGACCCACGAAATGCCAGGTCAACGGAAGGTCTGCGCATTGGGCGGCCTTGGGCGCGGCCTCCTGGTCGCGGTTCTCCCCCACGTGGGCGACCCCGAGCCCGGCCAGCAGGCGCACGTCGGAGGCCGGGAAGGTCTTGGTGACCGCGATCAAAGTGATCTGCTCGGGGTCCCGCCCCGCCGCGGCGCAGGCCGCGGCGATGCGCCGGCGAACCTTGTCGAGATTGGCCGCCAGTTCCCGGCGGCGGGCCTCGATCCCCGCCGCGGCGGCCGAGGATGCGTGGTCCACTACTTCAGGAACTCGGGGATGTCGAGATCGTCGTCCTCATCGAAGACGACCGGCCGGCGCCGCGGGACGGCGGGACCGGACGGGCCGCCTTCACTCTCGGCCTGCGGCCGGGGAGCGGACTGCTCCGGCTGGGGCCGAGGGCGTGAGGATGCGTCGGCCTGCTCCCGCTCGGCCTTGGCCGCGGAGGAGGACTCGCCGGAGGCGGCGGATCCGCCGGAGGGTGCGGACGGCCGGGAGGACTCCTCCTTGCCCGAGGCCGACCCGGAGGCGCCGGCGGTCCCCTCGCCCTCCTGCTTGGCGGAGCCGCTCTCCTGGCGGGGCGGCACCGGCTTGGGCGGCGCGGCCGGCGGGGTCGCGGCGGACGGGGACGCCGGCGGGCGGGGCGGCCGCACGGAGATGCTCTCGGAGCGGCCGATCTTGGTCGGGATGGGGTTGCTCTGCGGGGCGGCCGCTCCCGGTGCGGCGGGAGCGGAGGCGGGACGGTTCGCCGACGTCGGAAGCTTGCGGGTGTCCACCTCCGGCGCCGGCTTAGTAGGGCGGCCCTCGTCGAACCCCGCGGCGATCACCGTGACGCGCACCTCGTCGCCGAGCGCGTCGTCGATGACCGCGCCGAAGATGATGTTGGCGTCGGGGGCGGCGGCGTTGGACACCAGCTGGGCCGCCTCGTTGATCTCGAACAGGCCCAGGTCCGAGCCGCCGGAGATGGACAGCAGCACCCCGTGGGCGCCGTCGATGCTGGCCTCCAGCAGCGGGCTGGAGATGGCCATCTCGGCGGCGGCCACGCTGCGGTCGTCACCGCGGGCCGAGCCGATGCCCATCAGCGCCGAGCCGGCCCCGCTCATCACCGACTTCACGTCGGCGAAGTCCAGGTTGATCAGCCCCGGGGTGGTGATCAGGTCGGTGATGCCCTGCACACCCGACAGCAGCACCTGGTCGGCGGCCTTGAAGGCGTCCAGCACGCTGACCTGGCGGTCGGAGATCGACAGCAGCCGGTCGTTGGGGATGACGATGAGGGTGTCGACCTCATCCCGCAGCGTCTCGATGCCCGCCTCGGCCTGCATCGCCCGGCGGCGGCCCTCGAAGCTGAAGGGGCGGGTGACCACGCCGATGGTGAGCGCGCCCAGCGACCGGGCGATGTTGGCCACCACCGGGGCGCCGCCGGTGCCGGTGCCGCCGCCCTCGCCGGCGGTGACGAAGACCATGTCGGCGCCCTTGAGGACCTCCTCGATCTCCTCGCGGTGGTCCTCGGCGGCCTTGCGGCCCACGTCCGGGTTGGCCCCGGCGCCGAGCCCGCGGGTGAGCTCACGGCCGACGTCCAGCTTGACGTCGGCATCGCTCATCAGCAGCGCCTGGGCGTCGGTGTTGATCGCGATGAACTCAACGCCCTTGAGGCCCTCTTCGATCATCCGGTTGACGGCGTTGACGCCGCCGCCGCCGATACCGACGACCTTGATGACCGCGAGGTAGTTCTGCGGTGCTGCCACGACGAGGGGCCTTTCCGCTCGCTTGTGTCCGGCGGACCGGGGAGCTTCACCATGAAGCATCACGCCGACCCGCGCAATGTTACTGACCTGGTCTTTGCTGTGTGATCGGATACCCGGGGCCGCCCGTCAACCCTCACCCTCAAGTTGAGGGTTAGAGTTATGTCAACCTGCGGGCTGATACGGACAGTAGGGGCGGGTCACCGGCAGGGTCAACTAACCGCCTGAAAAGTGGCCCGGCGTGTCGCGCTGGGAGAGGGTTGCCCCGGTCCGGGCACCTCGTCCGGTTGCCCGGATGAGCCGTCGGCCGGACGTGCACTCCGATCCCTCCCCTCTCTGTCGCATCGGCGCACCGGGACGGCGCACCCGAGGTGTTCCAAGACTGCCCCATGAAAGGGCAGTCATACCCGCCGACACACACGATGCAGCCCGATCGTCTTCGTGATGTTCGCCCGGGCGGCGCCGCAAGCGGCCTTACCGGGCGGTAACCACTTCGGGTGAGCTGACGTCGATGGTGTGCGCCGAACGTCCGGCCGACGTCCGGCGCAACGCCTCCACCAGCCGGAGCTTTTCGGCGGCACGGCCGGGCGCCCCCCACACCACCGTCAGCGGGCCGGCGTCGTCCTCGCCGAGCCCGCCGCCGCCCAGCCGCAGGGTGACCGCCTGCGGACTGGGCGCCTCCAGGGAGACCAGCCGCCGCACCATCGACTCCGGCAGCTCCTGCAGGACCTGCAGCGCGGCCAGGGTGGCCGGGTCCTCCGGGCCGGGCGAGGCCGCCGTCAGCAGCGGCAGCGCCGGCCGCTGCGCGGAGTCGACCACGACCATCGCGAACCGGTCGAGCTGGTAGTAGCGGCCCGCGCGCTCCACGGCCACCAGCGGCACCCGCTCGCGCACCTCGATCCGCACCGTGCCCGGCCAGACCCGCTTGACCCGCACCGACTCCACCTCGCGCAGCCGCCGCACCCGTCCGGCGACGGCGCCGGTGTCCAGCCTGACCATCGGCAGGCCCAGCCGGATGCGGGCGACGTGCACCAGCCGGTCGCGGGGCACCAGATGGGTGCCGGAGACCTCCACGTGCCGCACCACCAGCAGCCGGGAGCCGAGCAGCACCCAGGCGGCGGCCGCCAGCACGGCCGCCACCAGCAGCACCGCGCAGACCAGCCGCCAGCGCCGCCGATCGCGCCCGGCCGGGACGCCCCGCCCGGCCTGCTCTTTCCCCCTGGGCTGTGTCATGGCCCCGATGTCGGTCTCCTCCCCACGGCCGAGGCCGGGAGATTCATCCTCTGAGTCCGGACCCTGCCTGCCGCACCGGCGGCTCCGGGATTCTCGCCGAGGGCCTGCGGCCGCTCCCCCGGTCGCCGGCCCGCCGCTTGTGCGGTGGATCCGGCCTGGTCACCGCCGGACCGCGCAACGCTAACACACCCTCGCCCGCCGCCGTGCGGCGTTCGCCGCCGGCCGTCCTCAGGCCAGCCGCTCCAAGATCAACGGACCCAGCGCGGTCACGTCCCCGGCGCCGAGCGTGAGCACCAGGTCACCGGGACGGGCCAGCTCCGCCACCACCTGCGGCACCTGCTCGCGCACCGGGACGTACTCCACGCGGGTGCCCTCCGGCACGGCGTCGGCGATGAGCCGGCCGCTCACCCCCGGCTCGGGGTCCTCGCGGGCGCCGTAGACGTCCAGCACCACCGCCACGTCGGCCAGTCCCAGAGCCCGGCCGAACTCGGTGGCGAAAAAACGGGTGCGGCTGTAGAGGTGCGGCTGGAAGACCGCCACGATCCGGCCGGTGCGCCCCTCGGCGGCCAGCTGGTCCAGGTACTCGCGGGTGGCCTGCAGGTCGGCGGTCAGCTCGGTGGGGTGGTGGGCGTAGCTGTCGAACACCTGCACCCCGCCGGCCTCGCCCTTGCGCTCCAGCCGGCGCATCGACCCGGTGAAGGACGCCAGCCCGTCCCGGATGGTGGCGAAATCGCAGCCCAGCAGGCGCGCCACGGCCAACGCCGCGGTGGCGTTGTGGGCGTAGTGCCGTCCGGGCACCTCCAGCGTCAGCTCCCCCAGCCCTTCGATCGCAAAGCGCGAGCCCAGGCCGCGCGGGGTGAAGCCGGTCAGGCGCAGGTCGGCGCCGGCGGACTCGCCGTAGGTGACCACGGTCAGGCCGCGCTCGCGGGCGGCGCCGGCCAGCTCGCCGGCGACCGGGTCGTCGGCCGAGGCCACCAGCGCGCCGCCGGGCTCGATCCGCTCGACGAACCGCGCGAAGTTCTCCTTGACCTTCTCGAAGGCGCCGTAGTTGTCCAGATGGTCGGCCTCGACGTTGGTCACCACCGCGATGTGCGGGCTGTAGCGCAGGAACGAGCCGTCGCTTTCGTCGGCCTCGGCCACGAAGACGTCGCCGGTGCCGTCGTCGGCGCCCAGGCCGGTGGTGACCAGCTGCCCGCCGATGCAGTAGGCGGGGTCGAGACCGGCGTGCTGCAGCACCACGGTCAGCATCGAGGTGGTGGTGGTCTTGCCGTGGGTGCCGGCGACCGCGACCGCCCGGCGCCCGGCCATCAGCGCCGCCAGCGCCTCGGAGCGGTGCAGCACCCGCAGCCCGCGCTCACGCGCCGCCCGAAGCTCGGGGTTGCTCTCCCGGATGGCGGTGGAGACCACCACGGTGTCGGCGTCCCCCAGGTGCTCGGCGGAGTGGCCGACGAAGACCTCGGCGCCGAGTTCGGCCAGTTGCGCCAGTATCGGGGAGTCCTTGGCGTCGCTGCCGGAGACGGTGATGCCGCGCCGCAGCATGATCCGGGCGATCCCCGACATGCCCGCTCCGCCGATGGCGATGAAGTGCGCGTGCCTGATAGTCGCGCCGTCGATCGCCGCGCCCGGCCCGGCGGCCTGCGTCATCGCGCCTGCGCTCCCTGGACGACCTCGCGGACCAGCCGGGCCAGCGCCACGTCGGCGTCCCGGCGGCCCATCGCCGCGGCCGCCTCCGACATCTGGGCGACCCGGGCGGGGTCGGCCAGCACCGGCAGCAGGTTGGCGGTGATCCACTCCGGGCTCAGCTCGGCGTCCTCCACCAGGATCCCGCCGCCGGCCTTGACGATCGGCTCGGCGTTCAGGCGCTGCTCGCCGTTGCCGTGCGGCAGCGGCACATACACCGCCGGCAGTCCCACCGCGGTCAGCTCCGCGCAGGTCATCGCGCCGGCGCGGCACAGCGCCATGTCGGCGGCGGCATAGGCCAGGTCCATCCGGTCGCAGTAGGGCAGCGTCACGTACTGGGGGCTGCCCTTGGGGCCGGGCTCGGGCTCCTCGGTGTTCTTGGGGCCCACGATGTGCAGCACCTGGATGCCCGCCTCCCGGAACGCCGGGGCGCAGGCGACCGCGGCCCGGTTCAGCGAGCGGGCGCCCTGGGACCCGCCGAAGATCAGCAGGGTGGGCAGGTCCGGCAGCAGCCCGAAGTAGGAGCGGGCCTTGTCGCCGCTGGCCAGCCGGTCCAAGGTGGCGATGTCGCGGCGCAGCGGGATCCCGATGAACTTGGCGTTCGGCAGCGGCGTGTCGGGGTGGGAGACGATCACGTGCTCGGTGAAGCGGGCGCCCAGCTTGTTGGCCAGGCCGGGCCGCGGGTTGGCCTCGTGCACGATGATCGGGATGCGGCGCTTGCGGGCGGCCAGATAGCCGGGGGTGGCCACGTAGCCGCCGAAGCCGACCAGCACATCGGCCTGCACCCGGTCCAGCACGGCGGCGGCGGCGTTGATGGCCCCGCGCAGCCGTCCGGGCACGGTCAGCAGCCGGGGGGTCAGGGTACGCGGCAGCGGCACCGGGGGGATCAGCTCGAGCTCATAGCCGCGCTGCGGGACCAAGCGGGTCTCCAGTCCCCGCTCGGTGCCCAGACAGGTGATCCCGACACTCGGATCCTCCCGACGCAGCGCGTCGGCGAGGGCGAGGGCGGGCTCGATGTGTCCAGCGGTCCCGCCGCCGGCCAGGACAACCCTCATGCTCGAGTACGCCTCCTTGACGTCATGGTGTACCGCACTTCATCGCCGTGCCAGACCCAGCCAGCTTAGGGCTCTGCGGGCGGGTCCGGGACCCCGCGCGGCCAGCGCCTGCCGTGCCCCCGGCTCGCGTTGCGCGAACGCCAGCAGCATGCCCAGCGCGGCCAGGGTCGGAATCATCGCCGAACCGCCGTAGGAGACCAGCGGCAGCGGGATGCCCGTGATGGGCAGCACGCCGATCACGCCTCCGATGTTGACGATCGCCTGGACCGACAGCCACCCGGTGACGGCGGCGGCGGCCAGCCGCATGAACGGATCCCTGACCCTGCGGGCGATCCGCAGCCCGGCATAGGCCAGCAGCCCGAAAAGCCCCAACACGACGAGAGTACCGACCAGACCGAGCTGTTCTCCGATGATCGCGAAGATGAAGTCGTTCTCGGCGCGCGGCAAAAAGCCCCACTGCGCCCGGCCCTCCCCCAGGCCGGTGCCGAACCAGCCCCCGGAGGCGACCGCCAGCAGCCCCTGGTTGCCCTGGTAGCGGATGCCCAGCGGGTCGCCGGAGGAGTCCAGAAAGCCCACCAGGCGCTGCATGCGGTACGGCTCCACCACGATCAGGATCGCCACCAGCAGCCCGATCAGCCCGGCCATGCCGACGAACAGCCGGACCGGGGCGCCCACCACCCACAGCAGCGTCAGGAAGATCGTCAGCAGCACCACCGTGGTGCCCAGGTCGCTGCCCAGCATCACCAGCATCACCACCACCCCGGCGCCGGGCAGCAGCGGGATCAGCAGCGCCCGCCAGTCGGTGAGCTGGCCGAGCCGCTCGCGGCGGGCCATCAGGTCGGCACCCCACAGCACCAGGCCCAGCTTGGCCGGCTCCGACGGCTGGACCTGGAACGGTCCGACGTCGATCCAGCGGGTGGCGCCCCAGGCGCTGACGCCCAGCCCGGGGATGAGCACGATCACCAGCCCGATGACCGACAGCAGCAGCAGCGGGTAGGCCAGCGCCCGGAAGGTGCGCGGCGGCAGCTTGGACGCCAGCCACATGACCGGCAGCCCGATCCCGATCCAGGCGGCCTGCTTTTGCAGCAGCGTGAACGCCGAGCCGGTCCGCTCCAGCTGGTCGACGTTGGAGGAGGCCAGCACCATGGTCAGCCCGAGCGCCAGCAGCAGCATCGAGCAGCCCAGCACCAGGTAGTAGGAGGTCAGCGGGCGGTCCAGCAGCCCGATCACGGCCACCAGCCGGCCGCGCGCCCCCACCCGGCCCGGGCCGCTTTCGGCAGGCAGCGGGGTCATCGGCGGCTACCCGTCGGCCCGCCCGTCGCGGCCGGCCAGCCGGCGCACCGCCGCGGCGAACGCCTCCCCGCGGGCGCCGTAGCTGGTGAACATGTCGAAGGAGGCCCCGGCGGGGGCCAGCAGCACGGTGTCGCCCGGCCTGGCCAGGCGGGCGGCTTCGGCGACGACGATGTCCATCGTCCCAGTGTGGGTGTCGGGGATGTCCACCACCGGGACCTCGGGCGCGTGTCGCGCCAGCGCCTCGGCGATCTTGGCGCGGTCGGCGCCGATGAGCACCGCCGCGCGCAGCCGCGGCGCGCACGAGCGCACCAGCTCCGTCACGTCGGCGCCCTTGAGCAGGCCGCCGGCGATCCACACCGCCGACTCGCAGGCGGCCAGCGACGCGGCCGCCGCGTGCGGGTTGGTGGCCTTGGAGTCGTCGATGTAGTCCACCCCGTTCACGGTGGCCACGTGCGCGATGCGGTGCGGGTCGGGCACGAACGCCCGCAGCCCTTCGGCGACGGCCTGCGGCGGCACGCCGTGGGCGCGGGCCAACGCGGCGGCGGCCAGGGCGTTGGCGACGTTGTGGGGGGCGAAGGGCCGCACGTCCGACAGCTGCGCCAGCTCGGCGGCCTCCCGCCGGGGGTCGCCGGTGAACGCCCGGTCCACCAGCAGGTCCTCCACGACGCCCAGCTGCCCGGGGGCGGGGATGCCCAGGGTGAAGCCGACGGCGCGTTCGGCGCCGGCGGCCAGGCGGGTGCTGATCTCGTCGTCGGCGTTGAACACCGCCACGGTGCCGGGCGCGTAGATCTTGCCCTTGTCGGCGGCGTAGGCCTCCAGGGAGCCGTGCCAGTCCAGGTGGTCGGGCGCCACGTTGAGCACCGCGCCCGCCTCGGGGGCCAGGCTGGAGGACCAGTGCAGCTGGTAGCTGGACAGCTCCACGGCCAGCACGTCGCAGGAGGGGTCCAGCGCCGCCTCCACGATGGGGGTGCCGACGTTGCCGACGGCCGGCGCCCGGTGCCCGGCGGCGCGCAGGATGCACGCCAGCATCCGCACCGTGGTGGTCTTGCCGTTGGTGCCGGTCAGCGCCAGCCAGGGAGCGGCGCGCCCGCCGTCCTCCCGGCTCAGCCGCCAGGCCAGCTCGACCTCGCCGTAGATCTCCACGCCGGCCGCGGCGGCGGCCGCCGGCAGCGGCGCGTCCGGCCGCCAGCCGGGCGAGACCACGACCAGGTCGGTGCCCTCCGGCAGTGCGTCCCCGTCGCCCAGCCGCACCTGCACGCCGCACTCGCGCAGCTCGCCGGCCTGCTCGCGGGCGGCCGCATCGTCGCGGGCGTCCACGACGGTGACGCGGGCGCCGCGGGCGGCCAGCGCCCTGGCCGCCGCCCGGCCCGAGATCCCCAGCCCGGCCACGCAGACCGGGCGATCCTTCCAGCTCACCCCTTGGGCATCCATTCCAGGTAGAACAACCCGACGCCGATCGCCACGAACAGCGCCGACATCAGCCAGAATCGCACGACGATGGTGGTCTCGGCCCACCCCGACAGCTCGAAGTGGTGCTGCAGCGGGGCCATCTTGAACACCCGTTTCCCGGTGCCGGTCAGCTTCTGGGTGACCCGGAACACCCCGACCTGGATCATCACCGACAGGGTGATCATCACGATCAGGCCGGCCAGGATCGCCAGCAGGAACTGGGTGCGGGTCAAGATGGCCAGGCCCACCAGCACGCCGCCCAGGGCCAGCGAGCCGGTGTCGCCCATGAAGACCTTGGCGGGCGGGGCGTTCCACCACAGGAAGCCGAACACACCGCCGAGCACCGCAGCGGCCACCACCGCCAGATCCAGCGGGTCGCGCACGCTGTAGCAGTTGGGCGCCAGCGCGTCGTTGAAGCAGCTGTTGCGCAGCTGCCAGTTACCGATGATCACGTAGGCGGCCAGCACCATGGCGGCCGGGCCGGCGGCCAGGCCGTCCAGGCCGTCGGTCAGGTTGACCCCGTTGGAGACCGCGGCGATCAAAAACAGCGCCCACAGCACGAACAGGTAGGGCCCGATGGAGGGGCCGAAGTCGCGCAGGAACGACAGCTGGTCGGTGGCCGGGGTGACGTCATAGCCGTTGGGGAAGTTCAGCGAGGCGACGGCGAAGACCACCCCGACCAGGATGATGCCGATCATCTTGGCGCCGCTGCGCAGGCCCAGGCTGCGCTGCTTGAACACCTTGATGTAGTCGTCGACGAAGCCGACCAGGCCCAGCCCGGCCATCAGCATCAGCACCAGCAGCCCCGACACCGTGGGCGGGGTCCGCGTGAAGACGTGCGCGGCGGCGTAGCCGACCAGCGAGCCGACGATGAAGACCGTGCCGCCCATGGTGGGGGTGCCGCGCTTGTCGTAGTGGGCCGACGGCCCCTCTTCGCGGATCATCTGCCCATAACCGAGGCGGCGCACGATGCGGATCCACAGCGGAGTTCCCACCATGCCGATGAACAGTGAGAACGCCGCGGCCAGGATGATGTTCCTCACCGGGCGGCACCTCCATCGGCCTTGCGCTCGCCGGCGGACGCCAGCAGCCCCTGGGCGACCCGTTCCATCCCCGCGACACGGGAGCCCTTCACCAGCACGACGTCCCGCGGACGCAGCCGCTCGCTGAGCGCGGTCACCGCCGCGCCGACGTCATCCACCTGTACGCACTCTCCCGTCCATGACCCCGCCTGCCTGGCCCCGTCGAGCAGCGGAGCCGCCGCCTCGCCCACGGCGACCAGTCCGGCGTATCCGTTGCGCGCGACATGCTGCCCGATCTTCTCGTGTTCCGCCACAGAACGGGCGCCGAGTTCCGCCATTTCGCCCAAGGCGGCGAAAGCGCGGCCGCCGGCGGCCCGCGCCATGTGCGCGACCGCCTCCAGCGCGGCGCGCATCGACTCGGGGTTGGCGTTGTAGGCGTCGTTGACCACCGTGACCCCATCGGGCCGTTCGGTGACCTCCATCCGCCAGCGGCTGAGTGGGGCGGCCTGGGAGAGCGCCCGGGCGATCGCCTCCACCGCCATCCCGGCCCGCAGCGCCACCGCGGCGGCGGCCAGCGCGTTGCCGACCGCGTGCCGGCCGTGCAGCCGCAGCTCCACCGGTGCCGAGCCGCGGGGGGTGACCAGGGTGAAACGCGGCCGGCCCCGCGCATCCAGCGTCTCGTCGGCGGCGCGCACATCGGCGTCGGCGGCCCGGCCGAAGGTGAGGACCTCGGCGGCGGTGCGGGCGGCCATCGCCCGCACCAGGGGGTCGTCGGCGTTCAGCACGGCGGCGCCGTCGGCCGGCAGGGCCTCCACCAGCTCGCCCTTGGCCCGGGCGATGGCCTCCCGGTCGCCGAACTCCCCCAGGTGGGCGCTGCCGACGTTCAGCACCACGCCGATGCGCGGCGGCGCCACCCGGCACAGGTAGGCCACGTGCCCGATGCCCCGGGCGCCCATCTCCAGCACCAGGTGCCGGGTCTGCTCGTCGGCGCGCAGCACCGTCAGCGGATGCCCGATCTCGTTGTTGAACGAGCCCTCGGCGGCGACGGTGGGCCCGTGCCGCCGCAGCACCTGGGCGATCAGGTCCTTGGTGGAGGTCTTGCCCGCCGACCCGGTGACCCCGACCACGGTGACCTGCGGCAGGCGCGCCAGCACCCCGCCGGCCAGCCGGCCGAGGGCGGCCACCGCATCGTCCACGATCACCGCGGGCAGCGCCGGGTCGTCCAGGGGACGCTGGGCCAGCACCCCGGCGGCGCCGGCGGCCACCGCGGCGGCGGCGAAGTCGTGCCCGTCGGCGCGCTCGCCGCGCAGCGCCACGAACAGCGCGCCGGGGACGACGGCCCTCGAATCGATGACGACCGGGCCGGTCACCAGGGCGTCCTCGGCGCCCGGCGTCGCCTTTCCGCCGGAAAGCAGCGCGATCTGCGACAGCGCAAGTGGGATCACCGCTGGGCCACGTCCCTTCCGTCCGCCTGGGCCACCAGCCGGCGCAGCTCGGCGCGGACGACCTCGCGGTCGTCGAACGGCAGGACCCGGCCGGCCACGTACTGTCCCTGCTCGTGCCCCTTGCCGGCGATGACGACCACATCGCCGCGCCGGGCCCGGCCGAGCGCCAAGGCGATCGCCGCGGCGCGGTCGGGCTCGACCACCAGGTGCGCCCGCTCGGCCTGCGGCACCTTGAGCACGCCCTCGACCATAGCGGCGAGGATCGCCAGCGGGTCCTCGGAGCGGGGATTGTCGTCGGTGAGCACCGCCACATCGGCCAGCCGGGCCGCCGTCTCGCCCATCAGCGGGCGTTTGCCGCGGTCCCGGTCGCCGCCGCAGCCCAGCACCACGATCAGCCGTCCGGCGGTGACCTCGCGCAGGGAGGTGAGCACCGCCTCCACGGCGCCGGGTTTGTGGGAGTAGTCCACCAGGGCGGTGAAGTCCTGGCCCTCGTCGATGGGCTCCAGGCGGCCCGGCACGCCGGTCAGCGTGCCGACCCCGGCCGCCGCGACCTGCAGCGGCAGCCCGGCCTCCACCAGCGCGACGATGGCGGCCAGCGCGTTGGCGACGTTGAACGGGCCGGGCAGCTGGATGGAGACGTCGGCCTCGATGCCGCCGGGCCCCACCAGGCGGAAGACGCTGCCGTCGGCGCCCAGCCGCACGTCCTCGGCGCGCCAGTCCGCCGACGGGTCGCCGGCCGCCGAGAAGGTGGTCAGCGGGACCTGGGCGATGCGGGTCAGCTCCCGGCCGTAGCCGTCGTCGACGTTGACGACGCCGACCCGGCTGTAGGCGGGGGTGAACAGTTTGGCCTTGGCGGCGAAGTAGTCCGCCATGGTGGCGTGGTAGTCCAGGTGGTCCTGGGAGAGGTTGGTGAAGACCGCCACGTCGTAGCAGGTGCCGCCGACCCGTCCCTGGGCCAGGGCGTGACTGGAGACCTCCATGGCCGCCGCGCCCACGCCCACCTCCCGCATCTTGGCGAAGATGGCGTGCAGGTCGGTGGCCTCGGGGGTGGTCAGCGAGCTGGGCAGCCGGGTGTCGCCGATGCGCATCTCCACGGTGCCGATCACCGCGGTGTCCACCCCGGCGGCGCGCAGCCCGGCCTCCAGCAGGTAGACGGTGGTGGTCTTGCCGCTGGTGCCGGTCACTCCGATCAGGCTCAGGTCGCGGGCCGGGTCCCCGTACACCCAGGAGGCCGCCTCGCCCAGGCGGGCGCGGACGTCGTCGGTGACCAGCACCGGCAGCCCGGTGGCGGCGGCCCGGTGGCGGCCGGCCGGGTCGGTCCAGATCGCGACGGCGCCGGCGGCGGCGGCCTGGGCGGCGAACTCGGCGCCGTGGGCGCGGGTCCCCGGCAGCGCGACGTACAGGTCCCCCGGCAGCACCTGCCGGGAGTCGTGGGTGATGCCCGTCACCGCGACCTTGGCCAGGCCGGGCCCGTCCGCCTGAGCGGACAGCAGCTCGACCAGCCCCAGCAGCGGGCGGGCGGGATTGGTGGTCGGGCGCATCATGGTTCTTTCGCGGCGGTCAGCGGGCCGGACGTCGCTACGGCGACACGGCGGGAAGATACTCGCTCACCGTACCGATCGTGGTCAGTCTCGGGCGTAGATTCTGATCTTCGGCGCCGTTCCCCCGGTGGGCGGGATCTTCCGGGTCTTCAACGCAAAGGACATCACGTCCCGGAACACCGGCGCGGCGATGTCGCCACCATAGTGGCTTCCCTTCGTCGGCTTCTGCAGGACGACCTGGACCACCAGCTGCGGGTCGTCGGCGGGGGCGAATCCGGCGAAGGAGGCGGTGTAGCCGCCGCCCTTGTAGCAGCCGCAGCGCGGGTTGACGATCTCGGCGGTGCCGGTCTTGCCGGCCACCCGGTAGCCGGGGATGGCGGCGGCCGGGGCGGTGCCCTCGGCGCCGGTGGCGCCCTCCAGCATGCGGATGATCTCATCGGCCGTGCGCTCGCTGATCACCCGCCGCCGGGCCGGCTCGGGGGAGGGGGTGAAGCGGCCGTCGGGGCCGATGGTGCCGGCGACCAGGGTGGGCGTGACGCGGACCCCGCCATTGGCGATGGTGGCGTACACGCTGGCCATCTGCAGCGCGTTCACCGAGACGGTCTGGCCGAAGGAGATGGGGTAGCGGTCGGTGCCCGACCACTGGGAGGGCGGCTTGAGCTGGCCGGGGGTCTCGCCCGGCAGGCCCACCCCGGTCTTCTCGCCGAACCCGAAGGCGCGCAGGTAGCCGTACAGCTCCTGGTCGGTGATGGTCTCGCTGGCCAGGATGGTGCCGACGTTGCTGGACTTGGCCAGCACGCCGGCGAAGGTCATCCGCCGGGTGGGGTGCGGGCTGGAATCGTGGAAGACCCGGTCATAGCGGCGGATGGAGTAAGGTACCCGGTACACCGTGTCGGGCGTCACCCCGCCCTTTTCCAGCACGGCGGCGGCGGTGATGACCTTGTTGGTGCTGCCCGGCTCGTAGGCGTCCTCGACGACCGGGTTGCGCCAGTTGTCGGCCTCGCTGTAGCGGTTGGGGTCGTATCCGGGGGCGGAGGCCATGGCCAGGATCCGCCCGGTGCGGGGCTCCATGACGATGACGCTGCCGTTGTCGGCCCCGGTGGCCTTGACCTGCTTTTCGATCGCCTGCTGGGCGTGGGCCTGCAGGTCGCGCAGCAGCGTCAGCCGCACGCCCTTGCCGGGCACCGGCGGCTGCTTGCTGTCCTGCCCCATGGGGATGTGCTGGCCGGTGGGGCTGATCTCCACGCGCTGCCAGCCGTCCTTGCCGGCCAGCTGGGAGTCCAGCGCCCACTCCAGCCCGGCGCCGCCCTTGCCGTCTCGGTTCACAAAACCTATGACGCCGGCGGCCAGGTCGTCGTTGGGGTAGATCCGCCGGTATTCGGGGAGGGTGTCGATGCCGGGCAGGCGCAGCGCCTCCACCATCCGGCCCTGGTCGGGGGCGATGCCCCGGGCCAGGTAGACGAACCGGCTGTTGGGGGTGCTGATCTTCTTGAGCAGCCAGTCGGCCTCCAGCCCCAGCAGCGGCGCCAGCGCCGAGACGATCCTCTGCCGCTGTTCGGGCTTGATCAGGTGCGGGTCGGCGAAGACCGCGCGGGCCTCCACGGTCTTGGCCAGCGGGTGGCCCTCGGCGTCGGTGATGTCGCCGCGCACCGCCGGCAGCTCCAGCTTGTGCAGCCGCTGCTGCAGGGCCCGGGCGGTGTAGACCTCCGAGTCGATGGTCTGCAGCTGCACCAGCCGTCCGGCGAACAGCGACAGCACGAACGCGATGGCCAGCAGCCCGGCGTTCAGCCGGCGCATCGGGTCGGCGCGGCGGAAGGACGGGCGGGGGCGGCGCGGGCCGCCGCCGGAGGTCCTGCGGGACCGGCCCGGACGTCCGGTGGAGGCGGTCGGGAGCCTGCGGACGGACGCCGCCTCGGTGCGCGCCGGGCGCCGGGCGGCGGACGGCGTCCGGCCCGCCGCGCCGGAGGACCGCCGGTCTCTGGCGGCGGGGCGGACGGGGGCGGAGTCGGCCGCCGGGCCGCGCCGGGCGGCGCCGTCCCGGCCGGCGCGGTCGGACCGGCCGACGCGGTCGCCGCCGGCGGGCGGGCGGCCGCCCCGCCGTCCGGAGACGCGGGGCGGGCCGGCGCCGTCGTCGCCGCGGTTGCGCGGAGATCGCCTGCCGCCGCTCGGAGGACCTCCCGGACGGGTCGTCATGCGCTGCCCCCGGCGATCACGGTCGGGTGGCCGCGGAGGCCGCCTCACCGCCCGGGATGACCGCGCCGGGCACCCCGAGGGCGCCCGCCGCCGCGGCCGCAGCGGCCGCGGCGTGCGGGACGGGCCGCAGGCCGCCGCCCACCACCCGGCGGGTGTGCGGGTCGATGAAGGCGACCTGGGTGGGTTGCTCCATGCCGAGGTTCTCGGCCTTGCGGGCCAGGCGCTCGGGGGACTCCTCGCGGGCGATCTCGCTTTCCATGGCCTGCTTTTCCTGTTGGAGCAGCTTGACGTTGCGCTGCAGCCGGCTCAGCTCGAAGGCGTCCTGGGCGAGCACCGTGTTCAGCAGCAGCAGGCTGACCAGCGCGCCGGCGAGCAACCCGATGATCAGCAGCACGAACGGGGTCCGCGGCGGGGCCGCCGGCCGCGCCGGCCCCCACTCCTCGGCCCGTCGTCCGTCCCGGGCGGCCCGTTCCCCGGCGCGGGGCCGCCGCTGCGGCGGGGCGGCGTGCGGGCGCTGGGAAACGGCCCGGCCGGAGCGGGCCGGACGCCGGGACGGGCGCCGGGTGGGGCGCGACCCGGGGTCGGTGGTCGTGGTCATGCCCTGCCTCCTGGACCCGCCGGTGCGGCGACCGGCTCGCCGATTCGCTCGGCCGCGCGCAGCCGGGCCGAGGCGGCGCGCGGGTTGGCCGTGATCTCCTCCTCGCCGGGCGTCTCGGCGCCCCGGGTCAGCAGCCGGAAGGTCGGCCGGTGCTCCGGCAGCGAGACGGGCAGTCCCGGCGGGGTGGTGTCGGTGCTGCAGGCCGTCAGCACCCGCTTGGTGATGCGGTCCTCCAGCGAGTGGTACGACAGCACCGCCACCCGGCCGCCGACGGGCAGCGCCTGCAAAGCGGCCGGCAGCGCCCGCTCCCAGATCGCCAGTTCGCCGTTGACCTCGATGCGCAGTGCTTGGAAAGTCCGTTTGGCGGGGTTGCCGCCGCTGCGGCGGGCCGGTGCGGGGATGGCCTGGCGCACCAGCTCGGCCAGCCGCCCGGTGGAGCGCAGCGGCGCGCGGCGGCGTTCGCGTTCGATCGCGGCGGCGATGCGCCGGGCGTGGCGTTCTTCGCCGTACTCGCGCAGGATGCGGGCCAGTTCCTCGGGCGGGTAGCCGTTGACCACGTCGGCGGCGGTCAGCGGCTGGGTGGGGTCCATCCGCATGTCCAGCGGGGCGTCGTAGGAGTAGGCGAAGCCGCGTTCGGCCTCATCCAGCTGGGGGGAGGAGACTCCCAGGTCGAACAGGATCGCCTCGGCGTGCGGCTCGCCCAGCTCCGCCAGCACGCGGGGAAGCTCGTCGTAGACGGCGTGCACCAGGCGCACGCGGTCGGCGAAACGCGCCAGGCGGCGGCCGGCGCGTTCGATGGCGGAGGGGTCGCGGTCCAGCCCGATCAGGCGCAATCTCGGATGCGCCTGCAGCATGGCCTCGGCATGGCCGCCCATTCCCAAGGTGGCGTCGACATAGAGCGGGTCGCGCCCGGCGGGGGCGGATTCGACGGCGGGGGCCAGCAGGGACAGGACGCGGTCGAGCAGTACCGGTATGTGGCCGGCCTGCGCCGCGCAAGCGCTGTCCTGCACGTCCTTACCCCCCCCTTGTACCGCCACAGTCGGCCACGGCTCGCACGAGGACTCGGTGGCCGCATGATGCGACGGCTCACCGTCCCGGCCCCGTCGGTGCGGGGTCGCCGTGTCCCGTGGGTGCCCCCGAGAACCGGCCACCTCGTCCGGCCAGGTCCCCATCCGCTGCCCTGATATGGGAGGCCGCCGCGTCACCGCGGAGGCGAGCGTCACCTGACACCGGGGAAGCTGCGTCAGCTGACCGGAGAGCGGCTGGAGACCTGGCCGAACGTCGGCCGTGCCGGTCTGTTGCGACCGGCGCAGGAACGATCACAAGATCCCGGGCATCACCTCCTCCGACAGATCCGCGAAGGCGGGCTCCTGGGCCTCCAGGTACTTCTGCCACGCCCGGGCGTCCCAGATCTCCAGACGGGTGTTGGCCCCGATGACGGCGCAGTCCCGTTCGAGACCGGCGTAGGCCCGCAGCGCCGGCGGTATGGTGATGCGCCCCTGCTTGTCGGGGACCTCGTCACAGGCGCCGGCGAAGAAGACCCGGCTGTAGGCCCGCAGGGCCTTGTCGGTGAGCGGTGCGGTGCGCAGGGCCTCGGTGATGCGCTGGAACTCTGCCACGGGGAAGACGTAGAGGCAGCGTTCCTGGCCCTTCGTGATCACCAATCCCCCCGACAACTCCTCGCGGTATTTCGCCGGCAGGAACAGCCGTCCCTTCTCATCAAGACGCGGAGTATGGGTGCCCAGAAACACCGGCCCACCTCCCCGCGCCGCGTAGGGCGCGACCGGCCCCCCACGCGGCTCCACTCTACTCCACTCCTCCCCACCGTCAACTGCCTAAACCCGTGTCTCATTGCGTCTCAGGCGACAAAACCGCAGCTCAAAAGGGGGTGGTGAGAAGTGGTGCACGGCCGGGCCCCGCAGCGGCCCTCCCCGGCGGCCTCCCGGCCCGGCACGGCGCCAAGCGAGGGCGCAGAAGGCGGGCATGGCGAGTGCGCGAACAAAACGGCCAAGTCCCCTGGCTGTGCCGATCCCCACGGACTCGCCGCGGAGCGGCAGAATGGTGACTCTCCCGCCGCGCATGAAACATCGCGGCGGAACGACCGGACGACGTACTGTCGTTAAGCCAGACAAAAAGCATGTGCATCGCCTCGCAGGAGACCACATCCAGGGCCGGCGGTCCTTATCCGGTGGTCGGCACCGCGGCAGGGGTGGCGGAGGAGGGTTTGTGTCAGTAGGGACGCATGGCGAGTCATATGTGAATCCCCCCGCACCCGCCCCCGAAGCGTCCCGAAACGGCGGCGTAGGGCTGGACGATCTGGTGCAGATCGCAACCAAGATCCGCAACGCCGTGGAGTCGGTCGTGGAAGGCAAGCCCCGGGCCGTCCGGCTGGCGCTGACGGTGCTGCTGGCCGAGGGGCACCTGCTGATCGAGGACGTGCCGGGCGTGGGCAAGACGCTGCTGGCCAAGGCGTTGGCGCGGTCCATCGACTGCTCGGTGCGGCGCGTGCAGTTCACCCCCGACCTGCTGCCCAGCGACATCACCGGGGTGAGCGCCTACAACGCCGAACGGGGCGAGTTCGAGTTCAAACCCGGCCCGGTCTTCGCCAACATCGTGGTCGGCGACGAGATCAACCGGGCCTCCCCCAAGACCCAGTCGGCGCTGCTGGAGTGCATGGAGGAACGGCAGGTCACGGTGGACGGCGCCACCTACCCGCTGGAGTCGCCGTTCATGGTGATCGCCACCCAGAACCCGGTGGAGATGGAGGGCACCTACCCGCTGCCGGAGGCCCAGCGGGACCGGTTCACCGCCCGCATCTCCATGGGCTACCCGGACCCGGCCGCCGAGCTGGAGATGATCGACTCCCATGGGCGGTCCTCGCCGCTGGAGCGGCTGACCCCGGTGGCGCACGCCCACGACGTGCGCGCCCTGGCCGAGGCGGTCCGCCAGGTTCACCTGTCGCCGGGGGTGCGCCAGTACGCCATCGACCTGATCACCGCCACCCGCAAGCACCCGGATCTGCGGCTGGGCGCCTCGCCCCGGGCGACGCTGCAGCTGGTGCGGGCGGCCCGCGCCTACGCCGCGCTCGACGACCGCGACTATGTGGTGCCCGACGACCTGCAGGCGCTGGCCGTCCCGGTGCTGGCGCACCGGCTGCTGCCGACCCCCGAGGCGCTGCTGGAGCGGCGCACCCCCGAGCAGGTGGTGGCCGCCCTGGTGGAACGGCTGCCGGTGCCCGGTCCGCGCCGCTGAGCCGGCCCGGCGGCGGCTCGGCGACGGGAGAATGCGGACGTGAGGAGAACGCTCAGCGGCCTGACCACGCGCGGCAGGTCCTTCATGGCCGCCGGGGTGACCGCGATCGTGTGCGCGTTCGTGCTCGGGGAGCGGGACCTGCTGCGCGCCGGGATGCTGGTGCTGGTGCTGCCGCTGCTGTCGGCGGTGATGGTCGCGCGGACCCGCTACCGGCTGGTGTGCGCCCGGCGGCTGGCGCCCGCCAGGGTGCCGGTGGGGCACGAGGCCCGGGTGGACCTGCGGCTGCAGAACGTCTCGCGGCTGCCCAGCGGGCTGCTGCTGGTGGAGGACCGGGTGCCGTACGCCCTGGGCGGGCGGGCCCGGTTCGTGATCGAGCGGATCGAGCCGCAGGGGTCGCGCGAGCTGAGCTACCGGGTGCGCTCGCAGGTGCGCGGACGTCACCGGGTGGGCCCGCTGACGGTGCGGCTGGCCGACCCGTTCGGGCTGGTGGAGCTGGTCCGCTCCTTCAGCGTGGCGGACCGGCTGACCGTCACCCCGCAGGTGGTGGAGCTGCCGGCCGGGCGGCCGCCGGGCGGATGGGGCGGAGGCGGCGACAGCCCGGCCCGCGCGCTGGCCGGCTCCGGCGAGGACGATGTGGCGCCCCGGGAGTACCGGCACGGCGACGACCTGCGGCGGGTGCACTGGCGGTCGACCGCGCGCCGCGGCGAGCTGATGGTGCGCCGCGAGGAGCGGCACCGGCGCGACAGCGGCACGCTGCTGCTGGACACCCGGGCCCGCGCGCACCCCGGGGAGGGGCCGGCCGGGTCGTTCGAGCAGGCGGTGTCGATCGCCGCCTCGGTGGGCGTGCATCTGAGCCGGGCCGGGGTGGGGCTGCGGCTGGTCACCGACGCCGGGCGGTCGCTGGAGGCCTCGGCCGCCTTCGAAAGCGCGCTGCTGGACCTGCTGGCCGGGGTGCGGCCCTCCAAGAGAAGCTCGCTGAACCGCGGCCTGGCCGAGCTGACCGGCGGCGGTCCGGGCGAAAACGGCGCAGGACCGGTCATCGCGGTGCTCGGCGCGCTGGAGGAGCAGGAGGCGCAGGCGCTGGCGGCGCTGCGGCGCGGCGCCGCCGCCCATGTGGCGATCATGGTGGATCAATCCGGTGACCGGCGCCGCCCGAGCGACCGGGCCGCCCGGCTGCTGCGCGCCGCGGGCTGGCAGGTGACGGTGGTCGCCTCGGCCGCCGAGCTGCCCGCCGCCTGGATCGCCGCCGACCGGGCGCCCCGCCGGCAGGCCCGAAGCAGTCCGTAAGGCCCGACGGCGTTCAGGGGGACGGGAGCCGCTCATGCGCGTGCATTTGACGATCGTCGCCGCGGTGGCGACGCTGCTGAGCTCGATCGGGCTCTATCCCCTGTTCGAGGGGACCGGCTGGGCCTGGTCGGGGGTGGGCGCCATCGCGACGGTGGCGGCGGCGGGCGCGCTGTCGCGCCGGCTGCGGCTGCCGGCGGTGGCCGACCCGCCGGTCGCCCTGTTCTTCCTGCTGGCGTACCTCACCCTGCGGTACGCCCCCGGCCAGGCGCTGCTGGGCGCAGTGCCCACGCCCGCGTCCCTGGCCCGGCTCGCCGAGCTGGCCGGCGAGGGGTGGGAGACGGCCAACCGGTACGCGGCGCCGGTGCCGCCGGGGCCGGGCATCGAGCTGCTGGCCACCTCGGGCATCGGCGCGGTGGCCGTCATGGTGGACCTGCTGGCGGTGCGGCTGCGCCGGGCCGCCGCGGCCGGGCTGCCGCTGCTGGCGCTCTACAGCGTGCCCGCCGCGATCCGCGAGGAAAGCCTGAGCTGGGTGGCGTTCGCGCTGGGCGCCGCCGGGTTCCTGTGGCTGCTGCTGATCGACTCCCGGGAGCAGACGCGCGCCTGGGGCAGGCCGGTGCCGCCCCGCTCCGCGGCGGCGCGGCGGATCCGGCCGCATCCGATGGCCTCCTCGGGCAACCGGGTGGGGCTGGCGGCGGTGGCGATCGCGGTGGCGGTGCCCACCGTGGTGCCGGGGGTGCACCCGCGCGGGCCGTTCGGGCTGGGCGCCGGCGCCGGGGAGAGCGGCTCACAGACGGTGACCACCCCCGATCCGTTGGTCAGCCTGAAGCGGGAGCTGACCCGCCAAAGCGACGAGGTCGTGCTCGTCTACCGCACCGACGACCAAGCCCCCGACTATCTGCGGCTGTTCGCGCTCGACCGGTTCGACGGGGACCACTGGACCTACAGCCCGCTGCAGAGCTCGCCGCGCGACCGGATCACCGAAGGCCGCCCCCTGCCGGCCCCGCCCGGTTTGTCGGCCGTGCGCAGCCGCCCGGTCACCACGCGGATCTCGGTGGCCTCGCACGTACGGAACATGAACTTCCTGCCGGTCCCCTATGCGCCGGCCATGGTGTCGATCGGCGGCGACTGGCGGGTGCACGCGCCGTCGCTGATGATCTACTCGCTGCGCGACGAGGCCGCCGGACGCACCTACACGGTCTCCAGCCTGCGCGCCGAGCCCACTCCCCGGCAGCTGGCCCAGGCCCCCTCCCCCGCCGCGGAGGTGCTGCGCCGGTACCTGGGGGTGCCCGGTGACCTCCCCCCGCAGGTGCGGCGGTTGACCGAGCAGATCACCGCCGGGGCCCGGTCGCAGTACGAGCAGGCGCGCCGGCTGCAGCGCTGGTTCACCACCGGCGACCGGTTCGTCTACGACACCAGCGCGATCGCGCCCCGGGCGACCTCTGACCTGGTGGACTTCCTGCTGGTCAACAGGCGGGGGTACTGCGAGCAGTTCGCGGCGTCGATGGCGTTGATGGCCCGGCTGCTGGGCATCCCGGCCCGAGTCGCCATGGGGTACACCTCCGGGACGCAGGCCCCCGACGGACGCTGGGTGGTCCGCTCCCGGGACGCGCACGCCTGGCCGGAGCTGTACTTCGAGGGCGCCGGCTGGGTGCGGTTCGAGCCGACCCCGGCCGGGCCCGGCGGGCAGGGCAGCGCCACCGTCCCCTCCTACACCCGGGAAAGCGGCGAGGACAACCGGCAGCCGCAGGCCAGTGCCCCGGACGCCGCCGAGCCCTCCCCCTCTCAGGCCGCGCAGACCCCGGACGCCACGCCCGGCGCCGGCCGTCTCGCCGACCGGGACGCCCCGCAGGCCGGGCGGGAGATGGCGGCCGATGCCGCAGACGGCGGCGGTCCGTTCGGCTGGATCGCCGCCGGCCTGCTGACGGCGCTGGTCCTGAGCGCCCCGATGGCCGCCCGGTCGCTGGCGCGGCGGCGGCGCTGGGCGCAGGTGGCGCCGGCCGGCGCCGCCGGGCGGCGGCTCGCAGGCGGCGGACGGGGCGGGGGCCAGGCGCCGTCCGATCCGGGTGCGGCCGCGCACGCCGCCTGGCGGGAGCTGCGCGCCGAGGCCATCGATCACGGCCTGGCCTGGCGGTCCGGTGAAAGCCCCCGGGCCACCGCGCGCCGGCTGAGCCGGACGCTGGAGCCGGGTTCACCGGCCGTCGCCGCGCTGGAGCGGTTGGCCAGGGCAGAGGAGCGGGCCCGCTATGCGCGCGTCCCCGCCCCCGCCGACACCCTGGGCGAAGACATCCGGATCGTGCGGGAGGCGTTCGGGGCGGCGGTGGACCGGCGCACCCGCTGGCGGGCCCGGCTGGCCCCGCCCTCGACGATGGAGGGCCTGCGGGAGGGCGCCGCACGGTTCGCGGCCGATCTGGGGCGCTTCGATGCTCACCGGTTGGGCGTGGTCTTGCGCCGCGTCTTCCGTCGCTGATCGCCCGCCCGCCGGAAGGGGCGCTCTGCGTCGCGCGTCAAGCGCCCGGCGCTTGAGCCTTTGGACGCCCGCGGTGGGCGGTGCCTTGCGGGCGGAGATGAGTCTTGCGGGCGGAGGTGACGGGTGCGAGGCGTCGCTGATGGGGACGTCCGCCGAGCCGGCGCAGACCGCCTGCGCAGGGCGGGCATGCCGCGCAGACGAAGCGGCCCCGGGAAGGCATGGCGGATCCGCGGCGGGACCCGGTGTTCTCGGGGCGCTGGGAATGCTTGAGATGAGGAGGGTTCTGCGGCCGGCCGTTCACGGGCGGGGGCCGGCAAGGGTCACTGGCCCTCCATGCGGCGGCGCCAGCGCTCCTCCAGGCGTTCCATGAAGCCGCCCCGAGCCGGCCGGCGGACGCCGCCCAGGCGCGGGCGGGCGGCCGAATCGGGGTCGGTGCCGATGCCCGCCATGCGCTTCCAGCTGGTCAGGCCCCACACGCAGCAGAGCACCATGAGCAGGAAGCCGGCGACGCTGACCACGATCGTGGCGGTGCCCGCGTTGATGACCAGGCCCGTCATCAACACCACCACGCCCAGCACGAAACCGAGGACCGCCTTGACGATCCGGCGCTTGTAATGCACCTGAGGATCCTTGGCGCGGACGGCGTGCGCGAACTTCGGATCCTCGGCGTACAACGCCCGCTCGATCTGGTCGAGCAGACGCTGCTCGTGCTCAGAGAGCGGCACGGCGCCTCCCAACGACAGCCCCGCATCGGGGATCCCGATGACGGACGGAGAACTCAACGGTGATATGCCCACAATACGAGGCCCAACGAGTGTTCGAAAGGAAACCTCCACCGTGAGGTCATCGGCGGGTAGCCTCGACAACCTCTTTAAGCTCTCACGTCACTTCCGTCACAGTTGTCGCCACGCCCGCCGGGCCGGTCGACGAGCGAGGCGGGACGGACCATTCCCTTGCCGAAGCGCCGGACCACCTGGTCCACCGCGCGTTCGGCCTCCCGCCAGGAGTTTTCCGCCTCGTCCAAGGCCAGTTGCCGCGGGGTGCGCCCGGGTGGAGTGAGGTTCTCCACACGGACGCCCACCAGCCGCAGCGGCACCCCCCTCAGCCCTGCGGCCTCGTACAACTCACACGAGGTGAGGTAGATCACCCGGGAGAGATCGGTGGGCTCGTCCAAGGTGCGGGCCCGGGTCAGGGTGCGGAACCGGTCGGTGCGCAGTTTGACGCCGATGGTCCGGCCGGCGAGCCCGGCGGCCCGCAGCCGCGCCCCGACCCGTTCCGACAGCCGCAGCAGCTCCCGCCGGATCAGCTCGGGGTCGGCGATGTCGCGTTCGAAGGTCTCCTCGGCGCCGATGCTCTTGTCGGGCGAGTGCGGGGTGACCGGCCGCCGGTCGCGTCCCCAGGCCAGTTCGTGCAAGTGCTCGCCCAGCGCATCGCCCAGCTCGCGGCGCAGCGCCGCCACCGGGTAGCGGGCCAGGTCCCCCACGGTCCGCAGGCCCAGGCGGCGCAGCCGCTGCTCGGTGCGCTCCCCCACTCCCCACAGCACGGCCACCGGCAGCGGGTGCAGGAACTCCACCACCTGCTCGGTGGGCACCACCAGCAGGCCGTCGGGTTTGCAGCGGGTGGAGGCCAGCTTGGCGACGAACTTGGTGGCGGCCACCCCCACCGAGCAGGTGATGCCCTGCTGCGCGGCGACCTGCGCGCGGATGCGCCGGCCGATCTCCGCCGGCCGGCCCAGCAGCCGGCGCGCCCCGCTGACGTCCAAGAACGCCTCATCCAGGGCCAGCGGCTCCACCAGCGGGGTGACGGCCCGGAAGATCTCCATGATCTCGGCGGAGACGCGGGCGTAGACCTCGTGCCGGGGCGGCAGCACCACCGCCTGCGGGCACAACCGCCGGGCCCGGGCCATGGGCATCGCCGAGTGCACCCCGAAGGCGCGGGCCTCATAGGAGGCGGAGGCGACCACCCCGCGTCCGCCGGTCCCGCCCACGATCACCGGGCGCCCGCGCAGCTGGGGACGTTCCCGCAGCTCGACGCTGACGTAGAAGGCGTCCATGTCGACGTGCAGGATGCCGCAGCCGGTGTCGTCGGCCGGCGGGCCGGGCGGCGGCCCCGGGCGGGGCAGCTGCTGCTTGCGGCTCACCCGATCGAGGGTAGCCGGGCTACTTGCGGGCCAGCAGATGCAGCTGGGTGGCCAGATCGCGCAGCACCGGGTGGACGGACGCGGCCGTCTCCAGCTCGATCAGCGACTGCACGGCCTCCGCTTCGCCGTCCAGCAGCGCCCCCGGCACCAGGTCGGCGAAGATCCGCACCCCCTGCAGCTCGGCCACGCGCAGCCCGGCGCCCTCGGCCAGCTCCGTCAGCGTCTGCCGGGTGAAGCGCAGCGGCACCGGGTCGCGCTCACCCCACCGGCCGGCCGGGTCGGTCAGCGCCCGGCGGGCCTGATCGAAGTGGCCGGTCAGGGCGCGGTGCACGGCGGCGGCGAGCCGGCCGGCCACCAGCACGCTGACCGCCCCGCCGGGGCGGACCGTGCCGGCCAGCGCGGCCATCACCGCGGCCGGGTCGTCGGTGTACTCCAGCACGCTGTGGCACAGCACCAGGTCGGCCCGCCCGGGGCCGATCAGGTCCAGCAGGTCGCCGGCGTCGCCCTGCACCGACGCCACGGCGACGCCCGCCTCGGCGGCGCGGCGTTCCAGGGCGGCCAGCGCATCGGGGCTGGCGTCCACCACCGTCACCTTGTGCCCCAGGGAGGCCAGCGGAACGGCCAGGCCGCCGGTGCCGCCGCCGGCGTCGATCACTTCCAGGCCGCCCGGCCTGGTGCTCGCCAGCTCGTCCACCGTGCGGCGCAGCGCCTGCCACAGCACGGCGGTCCGCACCCGTCCGCTTCCCCGAGTGCCCATGATCACATCTCCGGCGCCGCCGATGGTGTCGGTCATGACACCACCCTAGACCGCGCCTACAGGGCCAGGGACGGCTTGAGCCGCTGCAGCCGGGACAGCAGCCCGTTGACGAAGCGGGGGGACTCGTCGGTGGACAGCTCGGTGGCCAGTGCCACCGCCTCGGCGATGGCCACGCCGTCGGGCACGTCGTCGACCCACAGCAGCTCATAGGCGCCCAGCCGCAACAGGTTGCGGTCGACGGCCGGCATGCGGTCCAGCGTCCAGCCGGTGGCGTAGGTGGCCAGCAGCTCGTCGATCCGCTCCCGGTGCTCCTGCACGCCCTCGATCAGCCGGACGGCGTGCTCGCGGGCGGAGATCTCGTCGGTGTTGGGACGGCCGCGCTGGGCGAGCACGTCGGTGGGCCGCTCGCCGCGCATCTCGGCGGCGTACAGGATGTCCAGGGCCAGCTTGCGGGCCTTGGTGCGTGCTGCCATTACCTCGCTCCGCTCAACGGCTCACCGCCTGCAGGGCGCGGCGGGTGGTCTTCCGCCGCGCCGCCGCCTTCGGCTGTCATCAGGCCCGGCCGAGGTACTCGCCGGTGCGGGTGTCGACCTTGACCTTCTCGCCGGTGGTGATGAACAGCGGCACCTGGATCTCGGCCCCGGTCTCCAAGGTGGCGGGCTTGGTGCCGCCGGTGGAGCGGTCGCCCTGCAGGCCCGGCTCGGTGTGGGTGACCTCCAGCACCACCGCGGCGGGCAGCTCCACATACAGCGGGGTCTCGTTGTGGAAGGCCACCACCGCGGTCTGCTCGGGCAGCAGGTAGTTGGCCGCGTCCCCCACGGTGGCCGCCGGGATGTGCGGCTGGTCGTAGGTCTCGGTGTCCATGAAGACGAAGTCCTCGCCCTCACGGTACAGGTACTGCATCTCGCGTTTGTCGACGCTGGCGACCTCGACCTTGACACCGGCGTTGAAGGTCTTGTCCACGACCTTGCCGGAGAGCACGTTCTTGAGCTTGGTGCGCACGAACGCGCCGCCCTTGCCTGGCTTGACGTGCTGGAACTCCAGGACGGTCCACAGCTGGCCGTCGAGGTTCAGCGTCATGCCGTTCTTCAGGTCGTTCGTGGTGGTCACGGTGCTTCTCCCGGTCGCGGCCCCGCCCGCCGGCCCCGGCCGGGCGGCCGGTGTCACACCACGAGCAGGTCCTTGGTCGTCTTGGTGAGGATCTCGGGCCCGTCCGCCCGGACCACCAGGGTGTCCTCGATGCGGACTCCGCCCCGGCCCGCAAGGTACACCCCGGGCTCGGCGGTGATCGGAACCCGACCGCTCAGTTTACCGGTCTTGCCGTACCCCAAGAGCGGCGCCTCATGGATCTCCAGGCCCACTCCGTGCCCGAGCCCGTGCGGGAAGTCGGCGCCGTGCCCGGCCTCGTCGATCATGTTCCGGGCGGCGGCGTCGACGTCGTGGACGTCGGCGCCGGGGACGATGGCCTGCAGCGCGGCGCGCTGGGCCGCGGCGACCAGCTGGTAGATCTCGCGCTGCCAGTCGGCGACGCGGCCGATGGCCACGGTGCGGGTCATGTCGGCGTGGTAGCCGCCGCAGCGGGCGCCGAAGTCCATGGTGACCAGGTCGCCTTCGGCCAGGGGGCGATCGCCGGGGCGGTGGTGCGGGATCGCGCCGTTGGGGCCGGCGGCCACGATCGACTCGAAGGCCGGCGCTTCGGCGCCCAGGTCCACCATGCGCCGTTCCAGTTCCACCGCCAGCTGCCGTTCGGTGAGGCCGGGCCGGATCAGCGGCAGCACGGCCGCGAAGGCCTCGTCGGTGATGGCGCACGCCTGCCGCAGCAGGGCGATCTCGCTTTCGTCCTTGACCGTGCGCAGCTGCTCGACCCGGCGGCCGAGCGGGACCAGGGACGTGCCCTCCCCGGCCTTCTCGGTCAGTTCGGCGTGCCGTTCCACGGTCAGGTCGTGGGCTTCGAAGGCCAGCGTGCGCACTCCCGCGCCGGCGGCCCGTTTCAGCAGCGTCCCGGCGGTGTCGCGGTCGATGACGGTCTCCAGGCCGGGGCAGAGCGCGGCGGCGGTGCCGGCGTAGCGGGAGTCGGTGGCCAGCACCGCCTCCCCGTCGGCGGGCACCAGCAGCGCGGCGTTGGAGCTGGCCAGCCCGGTCAGGTAGCGCACGTTCACCAGGCGGGTGATCAGCGCGGCGTCGTGGCCGTCGGCGGCGACCAGTCCGGCCAGCCGCCGCCGGCGCTCGGCGTGGAGATCGCTCATCGAAGTTCCGGTTCTTTCTCTGCGATCGCCCGTCCTCGGCCGGACGGGATCGTCGGTCCGCCTACCCCGGCCGGGGAGGAGGTGAAACCGCCTGCGCACCGGGGCCGCCCGGTCACCGGCGCCGGTGACCGGGCGGCTCTCGGCGCCTGGCGATCTCAGACCTCGGCGGCCAGCTCCTTGATCTTCTCGATCAGGGCCACGCGGGCCTTGTGGTCACCGGCGATCGGGGTGACGTTGAGCGTGGTGACGCCCGACTCCTTGAAGGCGGCCAGCCGCTCCTTGACGTAGGACTCCGGCCCGATCAGGGAGGTGCTGCGCAGCAGCTCCAGCGGGACCTTGGCGGCGGCCTCGTCCTTCTTGCCCGACAGGTACAGGTCCTGGATCTCCTCGGCCTCCTTCTCCCAGCCGTAGCGGCGGCACAGGTCGTTGTAGAAGTTCTTGCCCTTGGCGCCCATGCCGCCGATGTAGAGGGCGAGCATGGGACGGCCGAACTCCAGGTAGCCCTCGACGTCGTCGCCGATGGCCAGCGGGGCGGAGGCCACCACGTCCAGTTCGCCCAGGGAGGGGTCGCGCTTGGCCTTGCCGGCCGCCAGCACCTCGCCCCACACGTCGGCGGCCTTCTCCGGCATGTAGAAGATCGGCAGCCAGCCCTCGGCGATCTCGGCGGCCATCTCCACGTTCTTGGGGCCGATGGCGGCGATCAGCACCGGGATGCGCTCGCGGACCGGGTGGTTGATCAGCTTGAGCGGCTTGCCCAGTCCGGTGCCCTTCTCCGGCGGCAGCGGCAGCTGGTAGTACTTGCCCTGGAACTGGACGCGCTCGCGCTTCCAGACCTGGCGGCAGATCTCGATGACCTCGCGGGTGCGGCCCAGGGGGGCGGTGTAGGGCAGGCCGTGGAAGCCTTCGATGACCTGGGGGCCGGAGGCGCCCAGGCCGAGGGTGAAGCGGCCGTCGGAGACGTAGTCCAGGCCGGCCGCGGTCATCGCCAGCAGGGTGGGGGTCCGGGTGTAGATCGGCAGGATGCCGGAGGCGATCTGCAGGCGTTCGGTCTTGGCCGCGATGTAGCCGAGCTGGCTGACGGCGTCGAAGCTGTAGGCCTCGGCGACGAACACGATGTCCAGGCCGGCCTTTTCGTAGTCGGCCAGCTCCTCCACGGTCTCCTTGAAGCCGCCCGAGTAGCTCAGTGACATCCCGATGCGCATCCGGCGTTCCTCCCCGGTGTAAACCGAATCTGGTTCAGCATGTGAACGACGAGCGTAGCCCGCCGTTTCCCCGTCACGACAGTGGGCCCCGCAGCGCCTCCAGGACCTGGGCGTACATGCGGGTGCGGATCTTGGCGACGGTCGGCCCGTCCTTGCCCGCCAGTCCCGCCGCCCGCTCCAGCGCGGCCGGCAGTACCTGCTCCTCGGGGACGGCCTGGGAGACGATCCCCGCCGCCAGCGCCTCCTGCGCGGTGTAGCGGCGTCCGGTGATCATCGCCTCGTGCGCGGTGACCTTGGGCAGCCTGGCCTGGATGAGGGCGCTCATGCCGGGGGTGAAGTTCATGCCCAGGTCGACCTCGGGCAGGCAGAAGAAGCCGCGGTCGGTGCGCATGACGGCGAAGTCGTGGCACAGCGCCAGCATGGCGCCGCCGGCGAAGGCGTGACCGTTGACGGCCGCCACGGTGGGCATGGGCAGCTCCAGCAGCCGGGCGAACATCTCCTGCACCCGCCGCAGATAGTCGCCGAGCTTGTCGCGGTTGGCGCCGAGCCAGTCCAGGTCCAGCCCGTTGGAGTAGAACTTGCCGGCCCCGACGGTGACGAGCGCGCGCGGTCCCTCGGCCTTCTCCGCGGCGTCCAGGGCCTCCAGCACGCCGTCCAGGAATCCGGGGCTGAAGCGGTTCTCCCCCTCCTCCAGCCGCAGGACGAGCACGTCTCCGTCGCGCTGCAGATCGATCATGCCGCTCTCTCCTTCCCAGGCGGTCCCCACGACCCTACTGGGAGGCGGCCGGCGAGAAGATCATGCGGGTGGCGGTCCCGTGCGCCGCCGGCCCGCCCGCCCCGCCGGTGATGCGGCCCCGGCGGTGGACGGCGGTTCCCTCGCGGCGCGGTCCGCCCACGCCGCCCAGCCGCGCGGCGCCCTGCGCGCACGGCTCCCGGAGCCGCTGCAGGCCGTCCCGCTGCCGCGTGTCCGCCATGTCACCGCCCTCTCTGTATGACGACCGTCATAGACACGTTTTCCTATGACACTCGTCATGGTCAAGTCGACATCCCTATGACGAATGTCATAATCAATGACCATGGCAACCGACAGCCGGGAGCGCATGGTGCGCAGCGCCGCCTACCTGTTCCGTGAGCGCGGCTACAGCGGGACGGGGTTCCGCGACGTCATCGCGCACAGCGGGGCGCCGCGCGGGTCGATCTACCACCACTTCCCCGGCGGCAAGGTGCAGCTGGCCCAGGAGGCGGTGCGGTACGCCGGCGAGTTCCTCAACGCCGGCATCGAAAAGGCCATGGAGGGCGGCGACCCGGCCGCCGCCGTGGACGCCTTCGTGGGCTGGTGGCGCGGGGTGCTGATCAAAAGCGGGTTCCGGGCCGGCTGCCCGGTGGCGGCCGTCACCGTCGAGTGCCACGACGAGGTCCCGCAGCTGGCCGAGGCCGCCGCGGCGGTGTTCGACCGCTGGCAGGACACGCTGGCCACCGGCCTGGCCAACGCGGGCATCCCCGACGCGCGGGCCGCCCGGCTGGCCCGGCTGATCGTGGCGGCGGTGGAGGGCGCCACCCTGCTGTGCCGGGCGCACCGCGACGTGCGGCCGCTCGACGACGTGGTCGCCGAGCTCAAGGAACTGACCCGCGCCGCCGTCCGGGACCGCTGACGGCGCGGCCGGACCGTCAGGCGGAGGCGGCCGCTTCGGCCCGGCGGGCGGCGATGCGCAGCTGGCGGGCGATGAGGAACAGCGGGAAGGTGACGCTGATGGCGATGAGCGCCGAGCCGATCACATACGCCCACACGTGGCGGACGCCCCACCGGCGCGCCTCGTTCACCATGAGCACCACCGCGGCCAGCGCCACGAACACCACGTCGTTGGACAGCGAGGCGGCGGCCGGGTTGGCCCAGGCGCTCTCCAGGAAGCCCACGAGCCCGCCGTTGCCGTCCTGGAGGAAGAAGCGGATGTTCTGCGACCAGGTGGCGATCAGCGCACCGGCGGCGATGACCGCGTAGATCCCGCACAAAATCTTGTCCCGCCGCCGCAGCATAAGCGGGAGCTTACTCAGCGGGCCTCTTCCCTGGCCAGCATCTCGGCGACGGCCTGCAGCGCCAGGACATAGGAGTACAGGCCGAAACCGGCGATGGTGCCGTCGGCGACGCCGGCGACCACGGAGTTGTGGCGGAACTCCTCACGGGCGGCCGGGTTGGAGATGTGCACCTCCACCAGCGGCGCGGTGCGCTGGGCCAGGGCGTCGCGCAGCGCATAGGAGTAGTGGGTGAAGGCCGCCGGGTTGATCACGATCGGCAGCCGGGAGTCGGCCGCCTCGTGCACCCACCTGATCATCTCGGCCTCGTCGTCGGTCTGCCGCACATCGACGTGCAGGCTCAGCCGGCGGCCGGTCTCCCGGCACAACGCCTCCAGGTCCGCGAACGTCTGCACGCCGTACACATCCGGCTCGCGGGTGCCGAGACGACGCAGGTTGGGACCGTTGAGCACCAGGACGTGTCTCACTCGGCGATCTCCTTGTAGGCGGCGGCCAGCAGTTCGTCGGCGGGGCCCTCCAGGCGGCCGGGGCGGGCCAGGCCGTCCAGCACCACCAGGCGCAGCGTGGCGCCCCGCGCCTTCTTGTCCACCCGCATGCCCTCGCGCAGCGCGGGCCAGGCGTCGGCCCGGTAACCGGTCGGCAGCCCCACGGAGGTCAAGACCGTGCGGTGCCGCTCGACGGTCGCCGCATCCAGCCGCCCGGTCAGGCGGGCCAGCTCGGCGGCGTAGACCATGCCGATGGCGACCGCGTGGCCGTGCCGGAAGCGGTAGTCCTCGGCCTTCTCGATGGCGTGTCCCAAGGTGTGGCCGTAGTTGAGGATCTCCCGCAGCCCGCTTTCGCGCAGGTCGGCCGAGACCACCTCGGCCTTGACGCGCACGGCCCGCTCGACCAGCTCGCGGGTGTGCGTCCCGGTGGGCGAGGCGGCGCCGGCCGGGTCGGCCTCCACCAGCTCCAGGATCTTCGGGTCGGCGATGAACCCGGCCTTGATGACCTCGGCCAGGCCGCTGATGTAGTCCTGGTGCGGCATGGTCGCCAGCGCCGACAGCTCGCACAACACCCCGGAGGGGGGGTGGAAGGCGCCCACCAGGTTCTTGCCCTCGGCGATGTTGATGCCGGTCTTGCCGCCGACCGCGGCGTCCACCATGCCCAGCAGGGTGGTGGGGACGAGCACCGCCCGCACGCCGCGCAGCCAGGAGGCGGCGGCGAACCCGGCCAGGTCGGTGGTGGCGCCGCCGCCGACGCCGACGACCGCATCGCTGCGGGTGACGCCCAGGCGGGCGAAGTCCGACCACAGCCCGGCCAGCACGCCGATCTCCTTGGCGGCCTCGCCGCTGGGAACCGGCAGCGGGCATGCGGTGTAGCCGGCCTCCTCCAGCGCCTTGCACACCGGCCCGGCGATCTCCGGCAGGGCCTCATCGTGCACCACGGCGACGGTGCGGACCTTCTCCCCCAGCAGGCCGGGCAGCTCCTCCAGCACGCCGGTGCCGATGACGACCTCATAGGGGCTTTCGCCGCGCACGGTGATCCTGGTGGCGCTCACGGGGCCTCCTCGGTCAGCGCGGCGGCCAGCTCGTCGACGACCTCGGCCGTCTCGCGGCCGTCGGTGTCCACGGTGATCGTCGCCAGCCGCTCATAGATCGGCCGCCGCTGCTCCATCAGCTTGCGCAACTGGCTGCGCGGGTTGAGCACCAGCAGCGGGCGGGCCGCGCCCAGCCCGACGCGCTTGACCGCCTCCGACAGCCCCACCTGCAGGTAGACCACGGTGTGGCCGGCCAGCAGCCGCTGGGTCCCCGCATCGAGGATCGCGCCGCCGCCCAGCGCCAGCACGCCCTCGTGCTCGGCCAGCGCGGCGGCCACCGCCTCCCGTTCCAGGGCGCGGAAGCGCTCCTCGCCGTCGTCGATGAAGATCTCGCTGATCGGCTTGCCCGCCGTGGCCTCCACATCGGCGTCGGTGTCGCGGAACGCCGCGCCGAGCCGGTCGGCCAGCGCCCGGCCGACCGTGGTCTTGCCCGAGCCCGGCGGGCCGATGAGCACGGCCCGAGGTCGCTTCATGAGGTCGCTTCCTACTTGATGATCAGCGAGGACAGGTAGCCCTGGGCGTTGCGGGCGGTCTCCTCCACCGAGTCGCCGCCGAACTTCTCCAGCGCGGCGTCGGCCAGCACCAGCGCCACCATCGCCTCGGCGACCACCCCGGCGGCCGGCACCGCGGTCACGTCGCTGCGCTGGTTGATGGCCTTGGCCGGCTCGCGGGTGGTCACGTCCACGGTGTCCAGGGCGCGCGGCACGGTGGAGATCGGCTTCATCGCCGCCCGCACCCGCAGCACCTCGCCGGTGGTCATGCCGCCCTCCACGCCTCCGGCGCGGTTGGTGCGGCGGCGCAGCCCGTCGGGCCCGTCCTCGATCTCGTCGTGGGCGCGGGAGCCGGGACGGCGGGCGGTGGCGAAGCCGTCGCCGATCTCCACGCCCTTGATGGCCTGGATGCCCATGAGCGCGCCGGCCAGCCGGGCGTCCAGCCTGCGGTCCCAGTGGACGTGGCTGCCCAGGCCCGGGGGCAGGCCGTAGGCCAGCACCTCCACCACCCCGCCGATGGTGTCGCCGGCCTTGCGCAGCGCATCGATGTGGGCCACCATCTCGGCGCTGGTCTCGGCGTCGAAGCAGCGCACCGGGTCGGCGTCGATCGCCGGCAGGTCGGCCGGGGTGGGCTGCAGCCCCTCGGGGGCGGTCACCTCGCCCAGCGCCACCACGTGGCTGAGCACCTCCACGCCCAGCGCCTGCCGCAGGAACGCCTTGGCGACCGCGCCGAGCGCCACCCGCGCGGCGGTCTCGCGTGCGCTGGCCCGTTCCAGCACCGGGCGGGCGTCGTCGAAGCCGTACTTTTGCATGCCGACCAGGTCGGCGTGCCCGGGGCGGGGCCGGGTCAGCGGCGCGTTGCGCGCCTGGCCGGCCAGCACCTGCGGGTCCACCGGGTCGGCGGCCATCACCGTCTCCCACTTGGGCCACTCGGTGTTGCCGACCTCGATGGCCACCGGGCCGCCCAGGGTGCGGCCGTGCCGGATGCCCCCGGTGATCGTGACCTCGTCCTGTTCGAACTTCATCCGGGCGCCCCGCCCGTGCCCCAGCCGGCGGCGGCGCAGCTCCTCGGCGATGTCGCCCGAGGTCACCTGCACGCCCGCCGGAAGCCCTTCGACGATCGCGACGAGGGCCGGGCCATGCGACTCCCCCGCGGTCAACCAGCGCAGCATGGGCACGATCCTATTGGAGTCCGCGGCCCGGCCCGTGCGGTGCGGCCGCCGCGTCCCGGCGGGCCCGGCTCAACCGGCCGAGGCGGGGGCGTAGACCAGCACCGCCAGCAGGGCACCGGCGATCATGAACGGGCCGTAGGGGAGCTGGGTGCGCCGCCCCGCGCCGCCGGTGGCCAGCAGCGCCAGCGCGTAGGGGAGGAAGATCACATGGCCGGCCATGGCGCCGACGATGACCGCGCCGGGGCCGAGCCAGCCCAGGTGCAGGCCGCAGATCCCGGCCAGCTTGACGTCCCCGAAGCCGAGCCGGCCGGGCAGCAGGAACCATTGGGCCGCATACAGCAGCCACAGCGCCCCCATGCAGATCAGGGCCTGCAGGTAGCGGGCGCCGCCGTCGGCGGTGAACGGCGCGGCCGCGCCCAGCAGCGCGATGCCGACCGGGTAGGACGGCAGCGTCAGCGGGTCGGGCAGCCGTTTGGTCTCCGCGTCGATGATCGCCAAAGCGGTGGCGGCGGTGCCGAACCAGGCGAAGGCCGCCAGTTCCGGGCGCGCTCCGATCCGCCAGGCCAGCGCGGTGACCACCGCCGCCGCCAGCGCGGCGGTCAGCGCGGGGCGGCGCGTCAGCGGGGCCGCCCACCGCCGTCCCAGGGCCGGCTCGGCGGGGTCGGGCACGCGGACCCGGCCGTCCCGCCAGGCGGCGAGCAGCAGGCAGGCCAGCGCGGCCGCCTCCGGGCGCGGGCCGAAATGCCGGGCCGTCAGGCCCAGCGCCGCCACGGCCAGCGCGGGAACGCCGAGGGGGAGAAGGCGTTCACGCCGCCTGCGGGCCGGCGCCCTGAGCGGGTGGGCCGTGTCCATGCCCGCCGCGTCAGTCCAGGGAGCCGCGGCTGACGGTCAGCTCGACGCCGCCGACGATCCGGCCGCGCAGCAGCTCGGCGAGCCGGTCGGAGACCCGCTGGATGGTGGCGCGCTCATCGTGGCCGGGGGCGATTCCGCAGCGGATGGCCAGCTCGGCCGACCGGCCGCGGCCGACCCGCACCCCGCAGACCCCCTGCTCGCCGCCGAAGGCGGCGTTGACGGCGGCCAGCACCTCGGGGTCCTCGTGCGGCGGCGGGATGGCCTGCCCCTCGGCGAGCAGGTGCAGCCGCAGCCCGTCCACCGCGAACGGCACGGGCCCGGCCACATCGACCACCAGGGCGTGGGCGTTGTGCTCCAGGGCGGAGCGGCAGGCGTCCTGGGCGCGGACGGGAACGGGCCGGGCGTCGGCGCGCCACTTCTGCAGCGACTCCAGCGAGGTGAAGCCCAGGTAGCCGCGCCGCCCGTCCTCGCCGATGAGGGTGGGCGTGGCCATCGCGGCGCCGTGGTCGTGGTGATCGTGGTCGTGGTCGTGGTCGTGGTGCGACCGGCAGCCGGCCTGGTGCCGCTGTTCGGGCGGGAGGGGGACCACCGGCAGCAGCAGGCGGGCCTCGGAAAGCTGCTGGAGCACGGTGTGCTCGCTCACCCGTCCTGCGGCGTACTCGGCGAGCGCGTCCCGCAGTCCGGGATGGGCGCTGCCGTCGTCGTCGGGGAACTGGGGCTGGTTAAGCGTCGGTGCGGCCACGGCAGAGAGCGTATACGGGATCCGCCGCAACCGAGGGTCGTTGCAAAAACACCCTCCGCGTTCGGGCGCGCCTCTGCCCGACGGCGGTCTTCGGGCGGCTCGTCCTTGCGGACGTTCCTTCAGCGCAGCGCGGACAGGCGGCGGACCGCCTCGTCGATGACGTGGTCCTGCTTGCAGAAGGCGAAGCGCAGAAAGTGCGCCCCGGCCTCGGGATGGTCGTAGAAGACCTGGCTGGGCACGGCCACCACCCCGGCCTTGTGCGGCAGGGCGCGGGCCAGCTCCATGCCGTCGGTAAAGCCCAGCGGGCGGATGTCGGCCTGCACGAAGTAGGTGCCCTGCGGCCGGTAGACGGTGAAGCCGGCCGCCTCCAGCCCGGCGATCAGCCGGTCCCGCTTGGCCTGCAGCGCATCGCGCAGCCCGGCCACCCACTCCCGCTGGCTGGTCAGCGCGTAGGCCACCGCCCGCTGCCAGGGCGCCGCGGCGGCGTAGGTCAGGAACTGCTTGACGGTCTGCACGGCCCGCACGTGCGGGGCCGGCCCGGTGACCCAGCCGGTCTTCCAGCCGGTGACCGAGAAGGTCTTGCCCGCCGAAGAGATCGCCACGGTGCGTTCCCGCATGCCCTCCAGGCAGGCCAGCGGCACGTGCTCGACGCCGTCGAAGGTGAGGTACTCGTAGACCTCGTCGGTGACGGCGATCAGGTCGTGCTCGCGGCACAGGGCGGCGATGACCTCCAGCTCGGCGCGGGTGAAGACGGTGCCGGTGGGGTTGTGCGGGGAGTTGACCAGGATCAGCCGGGTGCGGGGGCCGACCGCGCCGCGCAGCTCGTCGGGGTCGAAGGTGAAGCGGCCGCCGGCCGGCCGCAGCGTGACCGGCCGGCGCACGGCCCCGGCCAGCGCGATCATGGCGGTGTAGGAGTCGTAGTAGGGCTCGAACACCACCACCTCGTCGCCGGGCCCGGCCAGCGCCAGGATCGCCGCGGCGATGCCCTCGGTGGCGCCCACGGTCACCAGCACCTCGCCGTCGGGGTCGTAGTGCAGCCCGTACCGCTCGGCGCGCTGGGCGGCCACGGCCCGCCGCAGCTCGGGGACGCCGGGGCCGGGCGGGTACTGGTTGTCGCCCTCGGCGATCGCCTGCGCGGCGTGCTCCAGCATCTGCGGCGGGCCGCCGGTGTCCGGGAAGCCCTGGCCCAGATTGATGGCGCCCGTCCGCACGGCCAGGTCGGTCATCTCGGCGAAGATCGTGGTCCCGAACGCCCGCATGCGCTCGACCAGCGGTTCGGTCATGCCGCCACACTAACGGCGGCCGCACCGGCGGGAGCGCCGGTGCGGCCGGCTAGATCCAGCCCATCTCCTCGGCGGTGCGGACGGCCGCCAGGCGGTTGGGGGCGTCGAGCTTGGTCATGGCGCTGGACAGGTAGTTGCGGACGGTGCCCTGCGACAGGTGGAGGGCCTCGGCGATGCCGGGGGCCTCCATGCCCCGGCCGATCAGGCGGAGGATCTGCCGTTCCCGTTCGGTCAGGGGGTTGTCGCCGGCGGCCATGGCGGAGGCGGCCAGTTCGGCGTCCAGGTAGCGGCCGCCGGCGTGCACCTTGCGGACGGCGGCGGCCAGGTCTTCGGCGGGGGCGTCCTTGGCGATGAAGCCGCGGACCCCGGCGGCCATGGCGCGGCGCAGGTAGCCGGGGCGGCCCAGGCTGGTCAGGATGCACACCGCGCAGCGGGCGCCGGTCTCGCGCAGCTGCTCGGCGACGGTCAGGCCGTCGGCGCCGGGCATGTCGATGTCCAGCACCGCCACGTCCGGGTCGTGTTCGCGCACCGCCGCCAGGACCTGGTCGCCGCGGCCGATCTCGGCGACCACCTCCAGGTCCGGCTGCAGGTTCAGCAGCGCCGCCACCGCGCCGCGGATCAGGTGCTCGTCGTCGGCCAGCAGGATCTTGATCACGCCACGCTCCGCAGCGGCTCGTCGTCGGCGGCCGGCTCGCCCGGCAGCGGGACGGTGGCGCGCAGCAGGAACCGTCCCGCCTCGATGTGCTCGGCGGTCAGCGTGCCGCCGACGGTGGCCAGCCGTTCGGTCAGTCCGGTCAGCCCGGTGCCGGAGTCTCCCGACGCCGGGCGGGCGCCGTCGTTGATCATCTCCAGCACCACCGCGTCGTCGGCGCGGCTCAGCGTGATGTCGCAGCGCCGCGCGTCGCTGTGCTTGAGGACGTTGGTGGCCCCTTCGCGGACCACCCAGGCCAGCACCGTGCCGACCTGCGGGGGCAGCCCGTCCAGGTGCCGCGGCACGCTGCAGCGCACCCCGGCGGCCTCCAGCACCGCGCGCACGCCGGCGACCTCGGCGTCCAGCTCGACCTGCCGGTAGCCGCGCACCGCCGCGCGGACCTCGCGCAGGGCGTCGCGGGCGGCCTGCCGCACATCGGCCATCTCCGCCTTGGCGCGGGCGGGGTCGGCCTCGGCCATCCGGATGGCCAGCTCGCTTTTGACGGCGATCAGCGACAGGCTGTGGCCCAGCAGGTCGTGCAGGTCGCGGGCGAAGCGCAGGCGTTCTTCGGTGACCGCCAGCCGCGCCTGCGCCTCGCGGGCGGCGTGCGCCTCCTGCATCACCTCCCACAGCCACTTCTGCGCCATGTTGCCCGTCACCGTCACCCCGCAGGTCACGGTGAACAGCACGAACATCGTCGGCCACATGTACCAGTGGGCCCGCTCCCCGGCCTCGATCACCGTGTAGGTGGCCATCACGGCGCCGGTGCCCGCGCAGACGGCGGCGATGCGGCGGACGCCGGGCAGGCACAGCACCGCGCCCGAGGCCCAGACCGGGCCGACCGCGATCCACAGGTGGCTTTCGAAGATCATCAAGCTGAGCACGGCGGCCAGCGCCCCGCTGAGCACCAGCTCCCGCACCGGGGTGCGGCCGGCCAGCCCGGCCCGCACCAGCCGGGTGTACAGCGCCCCGAAGAACCCCAGTCCGGCCAGCGCCGCCAGCGCCACCGGCGGCGCGATCGTCTCCTCGACGTACTGCCTGCCCACGTCCATGCCGAGGATCACGGCGAGGATCACCGCCACCGTCGCGAAGGTGCCCTCGGTGAGACGGCGGGCCTTCTCCAGGCGCCGGGACGCCCGTTCGGCGATGTCGGCCGACGTGCCGTTGATAGTGGTCACCTGCCCGACCTCCTGATCGTGCCCAGAGTAGATCCTTCAGCCGTGCCGGGGTTCCCAGCGGAACCAGCGCCGGGCCGCCCAGAGGCTCAGCCCGATCCAGGCGGCCAGCACCGCCAGGGCGGGCAGGCAGGTCGCCCAGGTCTCCAGCGCGCCCAGTTCCGCGTGGTCGCCGGTCACGGTGTAGTCGCGGCCGAGGTAGGCGGTGCGGACGATCTCCACCACCGGGGTCAGCGGCGTCAGCTGGGCGGCGCGCTGCCAGCCCTCCGGCAGCCCCTCCAGCGGGATCATGAAGCCGGAGGCGGCCATGCTCACCAGCAGCACCGGCAGCACGGTCAGCTGGGCCAGCTCGGCGGTGGGGGTCAGCCCGGAGACGGCCATGCCCAGCAGCGCGAACACCGCCGCGCCGGCCAGCATGCCCACCCCCATCAGCAGCGGGTCGGCCGGCAGCCCGCCGCCCAGCTCGGTGGCGATGATCACCACGATGACGGCGGCCTGCGCCAGGTACAGCAGGGTGGCGCTGAGGATGCTGCCGCCCAGGATCTGGGCGTCCGTCAGCGGGCCGCCGCGCAGCCGTTTGAGGGTCAGCTCCTCGCGGCGGGCGGTGAAGACGTTGAGCAGGTTCATGAACACCGCGGGGACCAGGAAGAAGGCCACATCCCCGGTGGCGGTCCACAGCACCGCGTCGATCCCGCCGCTGGTGTGGCCGTTGCCGTTGGAGACCAGCAGCATCACGGCGAAGAAGGCCGGCAGGCCGACGACGCCGAACAAGGCGGTGCGGTTGCGCCACAGCAGCAGCAGGTCCAGCCGCGCCAGACGCAGCACGCGTGCGGCGCCCGCCGCGCGGGCGGGCGGGACGAGCGTCTCGGTGGGGTTCATCGACGCGCCTCCTCTGCGGCCGGCCGCCCGGCGATCCGCAGGAAGACGTCCTCCAGGGACGCGCTGCGCACCTGCAGCCCGGCCAGTTCCAGCCGCCGGTCGGCGGCCCAGTTCAGCAGTTCGCGCAGCGACTGCTGCAGCAGCGGCCCGGGGAGCGTGTAGGTCGCCGCCGGCCCGCCTCCGGTGGCCGTGATGCGGGGCGGGTCGCCGCCCAGGCGCGGCAGTTCGGCCACGGCCACCTGGGCGGGGACGCGGAAGCTGATCCGGTCGCCGCTGCCGGCCAGCACCTGCGCCACGGTTCCCGACAGCTCCACCCGGCCCCGGTGCATGATCGCCAGCCGGTCGGCCAGCTGCTCGGCCTCCTCCAGGTAGTGAGTGGTCAGCAGCACACCGGCCCCCTCGGCGGCCAGGTCCCGGATGATCTGCCAGGTGGCGCGGCGGGACTGGGGGTCCATGCCGGTGGTGGGCTCATCCAGGAACAGCACCCTGGGGCGCCCGGCGATCGCCAGCGCCAGTTCCAGCCGGCGTTTCTGCCCGCCCGACAGCTGCCGGGCCCGCACCGCGGCCTGCCCGGCCAGCCCGACCCGCTCCAGCAGCCGGTCGCGGGGACGGGCGCCGGGGATCAGGTCGCACCACAGATCGAGGGTCTCGGCGACGGTCAGCTCCGGGAACAGCCCGCTCTCCTGCAGCATGACGCCCATCTGGCCGCCGATCCGCCGGCGTTCGCGGTGGGGGTCGCGCCCGAGCACCCGGACGGTGCCCGCGTGGGCGGGCCGGAAGCCCTCGACGGTCTCCATCGTGGTGGTCTTGCCGGCGCCGTTGGTGCCCAGCAGCGCGAACACCTCCCCGGCGGACACCTCGAACGACACCCCGCGCACGGCCTCGAAGTCCCCGTAGCGCTGGTGCAGCCCGGCCACCTCGACGACTTTGTCGCTTTCCATGCCTCGATGGTCTTTTGGCCGGCGGCGGTCCGGTAGTCGCCGCCGTCACCGGTTCGGGCCGCGCCTGTCAGGCCGGCGGCATGACAGCTGTCATGCTGGAGGCATGCGCGTGGCACTGTGTCAGATCCCGGTCGGCGACGACCCCGCAGAGAACCTGGAGCAGGTCCGCCGGGCGCTGGCCCGGGCGGAGGGCGCCGACCTGGCGGTGTTCCCCGAGGCGGTGCCGGTGCGGTTCGGCAACGACCTGACGGCGGTGGCCGAGCCGCTGGAGCAGGGGTTCGCCGGCGAGCTGCGGAAACTGGCGCGCGAGCACGGCACCGCGCTGATCGCCGGGGTGTTCGAGCCGGCCGGCGACGGGCGGGTCTACAACACCGCGGTGGCCATCGACGCCTCCGGACGGCCGGTCGGCGCCTACCGCAAGATCCACCTGTTCGACGCGTTCGGGGACCGGGAGTCGGCGCGGGTGGCGCCCGGCGACGCCCCGGTGGTGGTGGAGCTGGCCGGTGCCCGGATCGGCCTGATCACCTGCTATGACGTGCGTTTCCCCGAGCTGGCGCGGGCGCTGGTGGACCGGGGGGCGCAGGTGCTGGTGATCATCGCGGCCTGGGCGCAGGGGGTGTTCAAGGAGGAGCACTGGACCACGCTGGTGCGGGCCCGGGCGATCGAGAACACCACCTGGGTGGTGGCCGTGGACAAGGCCCCCGACCGCACCCGGCCGCCGGAGGGCGGCCCGGGCGGGGTGGGACGCAGCATGCTGATCGACCCGATGGGCACGGTGGTGGCCGATCTGGGCCCGTTCCCGGCGGTGCGGGTGGCGGAGATCGACCAGGAGGTGACCGAGCGGGTCCGCCGCATCCTGCCGTCCCTGCAGCACCGCCGTCCCGACGCCTACTGAGGCGCCGGGCGGATGTTGGGGTTGAGGCGGAAGAGGTTGCCGGGGTCGTAGCGGCGTTTCAGCTCCGCGAGGCGCGCAAGGTTGACGCCGAAGGAGTCGCGCACCATCCGGTCGTGGTCTTCCAGCAGGCCGGGGAAGTTCAGGTAGTCCGCGCCGGTGGTGAACGGGGCGACCGCGTCATAGACCCGGCGGGCCCATCGGATGCAGGCGCCGTCGCGTTCGGGGTCCTCCCAGTTGGCCTCGATGCCGAGCAGGAACGGCGCCGACCGGTCGCCGAAGGCGGTGGCCTGCGGTCCCGGGCGGGCGAACGCCCCGCCCAGCTGCCAGACGTCCAGGGTGGAGTGCGGGGAGGGACTGGCCTCGTTCAGCTCGACCAGTACGTCGATCAGCTCGTCCGGCAGGCCGCCGAGGTAACGCGACTTCCAGTAGTAGCGCATCACGTGCGCCGGGTAGTCCTCGTCGAAGAACCGCTGGACCTCCAGGTACGGCTTGGGGCCGGACAGGTCGGCGATCGGGGAGCCGATGTCGCGCAGGGGACGCAGCGCCGCCTCGCCGTGGGCCGGGTCGCCGCTGTGCATGGCCGCGAACGTCACGACCGGCCTGCCGTGGTGCTCGGCGGGGATGGCCTCGTCCGCCGGGGCGTGCCACAGGATCGCAAAGGCGCTGATCTCCTCGGGGGCGTCGGCCGCCCACTCCCGGTAGGCGCGCAGCAGCCGGCGGGCCTGGGCTCCCGGGTGGATGAGGTTGGCGAAGTACACCTGGGGGCCGACCGGGTGGGCGCGGAATTCGAACGAGGTGACGACGCCGAAGTTGCCCCCGCCGCCCCGCAGCGCCCACAGCAGGTCCCGGTGCCGCTCGGAGTCGGTGGACACCACCCGCCCGTCCGCGGTCACCACGTCCGCCGAGATCAGGTTGTCGCAGCTGAGGCCGTATTCGCGGCGCAGCCAGCCCAGCCCGCCGCCCAAGGTCAGCCCGGCGATCCCGGTCTCGGTCACCACCCCCATCGGCACGGCCAGCCCGAACACCTGGGTCTCATGGTCCAGGTCGCCGATGGTGACGCCGCCTTCGGCGCGCACGGTCCGCGCGGCGGGGTTCACATGCACTCCCCGCATCGGCGACAGGTCGATCACCAGCCCGTCGTCGCAGGTCGCGCTGCCGGCCACGTTGTGGCCGCCGCCGCGCACGGCCACCGGCAGGCCGTGCCGCCGGGCGAAGCGCACCGCCTCGATGACGTCGCTGGTCCCCTCGCAGCGCACGATGAAGGCCGGGCGCCGGTCGATCATGCCGTTCCAGACCGCGCGGGCCCGGTCGTAGTCGGCGTCCGGCGGGCGGACGACCCGGCCCCTCAGCCGGGGCGCCAGGCGCTGGGTCACGTCCTGGATCGCAGTCATGTCGTATCCCCCGATCCGGCATCGATGCCGTGGGCGGAACCTACCCGGATCGGACACCGGTAACGCGACCGAAAAAACGTCTGAAAACACAGGCCGGGGCACGTCGCTCACGGCCGCTCCCGGCCGCCGGGCGCCGCCACCGGGTTTCGGGGGCATGGGGCGACTGCCACTAGGCTGGCGGCGGCCGATGACCGATCACGACGAAGGCGGGAGCCTGGCGATGGCGCTTGAACGACCCGAGATCGACTTTCCCGAGGGTGCTCCGCCGAGCTACCTCGACATCACCGACATCACCGTCGGCGACGGGCCGGAGGCCGTCAAGGGCTCCAACGTCACCGTGCACTACGTGGGCGTGGCCTACTCCACCGGCGAGGAGTTCGACGCCTCCTGGAACCGCGGCGAGCCGTTCGAATTCCCGCTGGGCGCCGGGCGCGTCATCAAGGGCTGGGACATGGGCGTGGCCGGGATGCGGGTCGGCGGCCGGCGCAAGCTGGTGATCCCGCCGCACCTGGCCTACGGCAACCGCGGCGCGGGCCGGGCGATCCGCCCGGGCGAGACGTTGATCTTCGTGGTGGATCTGCTGGCGGTGAACTGATCCCCGCGGGAAAGCAGGAGATGATCGAGGCACGAGGACTGACCAAGCGCTACGGCGCCAAGGTCGCCGTCGACCACGCCGACTTCACCGTCCGGCCCGGCAAGGTGACCGGGTTCCTGGGGCCCAACGGGGCGGGCAAGTCCACCACGATGCGGCTGATCCTGGGCCTGGACCGCCCCACCGAGGGCGAGGTGACCGTCAACGGGCGCAGCTACCGGGAGCTGCCGGCCCCGCTGCGCGAGGTCGGGGCGCTGCTGGAGGCCAGGGCGGCGCACGGCGGCCGCAGCGCCTACAACCACCTGTGGTGCCTGGCCCGCAGCAACGGCATCCCGCGCCGCCGGGTCGATGAGGTGCTGGAGCTGGTGGGGCTGGCGGCGGTGGCCAAAAAGCCGGTGCGGGGGTTCTCGCTGGGCATGAGCCAGCGGCTGGGCATCGCCGCGGCGCTGCTGGGCGACCCGGGGGTGCTGATGTTCGACGAGCCGGTCAACGGCCTGGACCCCGAGGGCATCGTGTGGATCCGCACGCTGATGCGGCAACTGGCCGCAGAGGGCCGCACCGTGTTCGTCTCCAGCCACCTGATGAGCGAGATGGCGCTGACCGCCGACCACCTGGTGGTGATCGGCAAGGGCCGGATCCTGGCCGACACCTCGATGCGGGAGTTCATCGACGCCAACGCCACCAGCCATGTGCGGGTGCGCTCGCCGCACCTGGACCGGCTGGCCCCGTTGCTGGCCGAAAAGGGCTGGCGGGTGGAAGACGACTCCGAGGGGGCGGTGCGGGTGTACGGGGCCACCGCCGAGCAGATCGGCGACCTGGCCGGGGAGGCCGGGCTGTGGCTGCACGAACTGACCGGGGTGCAGGCGTCACTGGAGGATGCGTTCATGCGGCTCACCGGAGAGGCCGTGGAGTATCACGCGGGCGCACCGGCCGTCCCGCATCAGGCGCAGGCGGCCGAGCCGCTGCCGGGAGGCGGCAGGTGACCGCCGTCGAGCCCGGCGGCGGGATCGGGCGCGAGCGCACGGTCCCGGCGCGCGGGGCCGCCTTCGGCCGGGTGCTGGCCGCCGAGTGGACGAAGATCATCACCGTGCCCTCCACGTTCTGGACGCTGCTGGCGGGCGTGGTGGTGTCGGTCGGGCTGTCGGTGCTGATCTCGCTGGCCTACACCTCCTCCTATGAGCAGCTTCCCGAATACGACCGGCAGGCCTTCGATGTCGCCTCCTTCAGCCTGGTGGGCCTGAACTTCGGCATGGTGGCCTTCGGGGTGCTGGGCGTGCTGGTGATCACCGGGGAGTACGCCACCGGCATGATCCGCACCGCGCTGACCGCGGTGCCGCGCCGCGTGCAGTACCTGGCCGCCAAGGCGCTGGTGCTGGCCGGGGTGGTGCTGGCGGTGGGGCTGGTGGTGTCGTTCGCCTCCTTCTTCCTGTCCCAGCTGATCTACCGGACCAAGGGCCTGGACGGCTCGCTGGGCGACCCGGGGGTGCTGCGCGCGGTGGTGGGCGGCGCGGTCTACCTGACGCTGATCGCGCTGATCTCGCTGGCGGTGGGCGTGCTGCTGCGGCACACCGCCGGGGCGGTCACCACCGTGCTGGGCGTGCTGTTCGTGCTGCCGATCATCGGGGCGTTCCTGCCCGGCGAGTGGGGCGATGACGTCGCCAAGCTGCTGCCGTCGAACGCCGGCGGGATGCTCATGACGGCCAAGGAGGCGCCGGATTCGCTCTCGCCGCTGGCCGGCGGCGCGGTGTTCGCGCTGTACACCGCGATCGCGCTGGCGGCGGCGTTCGTCTCCTTCACCCGGCGCGACGCCTGAGCGCCGCCTGAGCGCCGCCTGAACGGCGTGCAAAGAGCCCGGCGATGCGCCGGGCTCTTTGCGCGTGCGGCCCCGGGCCGGCGGTCAGGAGGGCCTGGCGGCGGCGATCTGCCGGGCGGCGGTCACCTGCAGATCCAGCGCGTCGCCGCGGACGCTGACCACCACGTGCTGGCCGGGGTGCAGCCTGCCGTCCAGCAGCATGTTCGACAGCGGGTTGTCCAGTTCCCGCTGGATGGTGCGGCGCAGCGGGCGGGCGCCGTACTCCGGCTGGTAGCCCTTGCGGGCCAGCCAGCCGATCGCCTCGGGGGTGAACTGCACGGTGACGTCCTGGGCGTGCAGCCGGCGGCGGGTCTCCTCCAGCAGCAGCTCGGTGATCTGGCGCAGCTGCTCGGGCTCCAGCCGGCGGAAGACGATGATCTCGTCGATCCGGTTGAGGAACTCCGGGCGGAACGCCTCGCGCAGCCGCCCCATCACCCGCTCGCGCACCGCCGAGTCCACCCCGTCGCCGCCGTCGGGGGTGAACCCCAGCGACACCGTGCCGCCGATCACGTCCGAGCCGAGATTGCTGGTCATGATCACCACGGTGTTGCGGAAGTCGACGGTGCGGCCCTGGGCGTCGGTGAGCCGGCCGTCGTCCAGCAGCTGCAGCAGCACGTTGAACACATCCGGGTGGGCCTTTTCGATCTCGTCCAGCAGCAGCACCGAGTACGGGCGGCGGCGCACCGCCTCGGTGAGCTGCCCGGCCTCCTCATAGCCGAGGTAGCCGGGCGGCGCGCCGGTCAGCCGGCTGACGGTGTGGGGCTCTTGGAACTCGCTCATGTCGAGCCGGACCATGCGGTCCTGGCTGCCGAACAGCGCCTCGGCCAGCGTGCGGGCCAGTTCGGTCTTGCCCACCCCGGTCGGGCCCAGGAACAGGAAGCTGCCGATGGGGCGGTTCGGGTCGCCCATCCCCACCCGGGAGCGGCGCACCGCCTCGGCGACCGCGGCCACCGCCTCGTCCTGCCCGATCACCCGCCGCTGCAGCTGCCCTTCCAGCCCCAGCAGGCGCTCGCGCTCTTCCTGGGTGAGGCGGGAGACCGGGATGCCGCTGCTGCGGGAGACCACCTCGGCGATGTCCTCGACGGTCACCTCGGGCACCGCCGCGGCGCCGGCGGGGTGCGGCAGCCCGTCCCGGCGCCGCTCCAGCTCATTGAGCTGCTCGCGCAGCTTCTTGGCGCGGTCGTAGTTCTCCTCGGCGACGGCCTGGTCCTTTTCCCGGCGCACCTGTTCGATCTGCCGGTCCAGGTCCCGCACGTCCCGGCCGGGCGTCCGGGTGCGCAGCCGCACCCGCGCACCGGCGTGGTCGATCAAATCGATGGCCTTGTCGGGCAGGAACCGGTCGGTCAGGTAGCGGTCGGCCAGCTCCACCGCGGCCACCAGCGCCTCGTCGCTGAAGCGGACCTGGTGGTGGGCCTCGTAGCGGTCGCGCAGGCCGCGCAGGATCTCCACGCTGTCCTCCACCGACGGCTCGGGCACCAAGATGGGCTGGAAGCGGCGTTCGAAGGCGGGGTCCTTTTCGATGTGCTTGCGGTACTCGTCGATGGTGGTGGCGCCGATGACGTGCAGCTCGCCGCGGGCCAGCGGGGGTTTGAGCATGTTGCCGGCGGTCATCGCGCCCTCCCCGCCGCCGGCGGTCACCGCGGTGTGCAGCTCGTCGATGAAGATCACCAAATGCTCGGAGTTGTCGCGGATCTCATCGATCAGCTTGCGCAATCGCTCTTCGAAGTCGCCCCGGTAGCGGGTGCCGGCCACCACTCCCGACAGGTCGAGCTGGACCAGCCGCTTGCCGAGCAGGGGCTCGGGCACCTCGCCGTCGGCGATGCGCTGGGCGATGCCCTCGGCGATCGCGGTCTTGCCGACGCCCGGGTCGCCGATCAGCACCGGGTTGTTCTTGGTCCGCCGCGACAGCACCTCGATGGTCTGGACGATCTCCGACTCCCGGCCGATCACCGGGTCGATGCGGCCTTCGCGGGCCGCCTCGGTCAGGTCGCGGCCGAACTCCTCCAAGGTGGGGGTGTCGATGGCCGGGCGCGGCGTGGGCGGGGCCGCCGCATGCCCGCCGATGGCGGCCTCTTTGAGCGCCTCGGGGGTGATGTGCACCTCGCGCAGGATCCGTCCGGCCTCGGAGTCGGGGTTGACGGCCAGCGCGAACAGCACATGCTCGGGGCCGATGTAGGACGAGCCGACGGCACGGGAGATCTGGAAGGCGTCCAGCAGCGCCCGCTTGGCCGAGGGCGTCATCATCGGCGGGGTGTCGCGGGCCGGGCCGCGTTCGATGTGCCCCTCCACCCGGACGGCCAGCTCCTCCGGGTCGGTGCCGGCCCGGCTGAGCAGGTGCCGGGTGGCCTCCTGGCGGGTCACCGCCCACAGCAGATGGTCGGTGTCCAGATCCGAGCTGCCCCACTCGGCCGCCCGGGCGGCCGCGTCCCGGATGAGGTCGCGGCCCGGCTCGCTCATCAGCCGGGCGAGGTTGACGCGTTCCACCGCCCGGTGCACGCCGGCCGCGCCGAAGAACCGTGCGAGCAGTTCCTCGAAGGGGTCCTTGCCCTCCTGTTCCTGCCAGTCCCCGCCCATGACGTGACCTCCTCCCACGGCTCGGTTCCGGTCAGGTCGGGGCTCTACCCCGGCGGTCGGGGCGAAACCTCGCCGGCGCCGTGAGCGGACGCCCCCGGCGGTCTTGGCGGCCCGGCGTGGACGGCCAGGGATGTGTTCGGCAACGGCAAAGGATTCCTGAGCGAGTCGCGTGCCTTTGTCACGCTTCTGTGCGAACCTTCCAGCGCACGCTGTCCGTCAATGGATGAGGACGCCCGAAACCCGCTGCGGGCGGTCGGGTGCCGGTAAAGGAGGTCCCGTTCATGCGAGGGAAGACTCCCCTGGTCGCCTGCCTGGTCGCAGGCGTGCTGGGGGTCGGCGCGGGCATCTGGCCCGAAGTGCGCACCCATGCCGCCGCCAACACCGATCCCTCGATGCGGGGCGAGCTGTCGGCGATGCTGGCCGACCAGCAGTGGCAGCGGCCCAAGCCCGGCAGCTGGACCATCGAGCAGGCCGCCGACATCCCCCGGGGGCCGGTGCCGACGATCCGCCGGATCAACACCCAGGACAAGGTGGTGTTCCTCACCATCGACGACGGCTATGAGTACGACGCCGAGTTCGTCCGGCTGGTGCGCGAGCACCGGGTCCCGATCCTGACCTTTTTGACCTCCTCCTACATCAAGGGACAGGGCCAGTACTTTTGGGCGATGCGCAACGCCGGGTCGCGCATGGAGAACCACTCGGTGACCCATCCGGCGCTCAACACCCTCCCGCTGGAGAGGCAGCGCAAGGAGATCTGCGACGCCTCCGACGCCATCGCCCGGCAGTACGGGCGGCGGCCGACGTTCCTGCGCCCGCCGTTCGGGGCGATGAACGCCCTCACCCAGCAGGCCGCCAAGGAGTGCGGCATCAAGCTGATCATGTTGTGGAACGTGGAGTTCTACAACGGCACCACCGGGCCCGGGGTGGGCTTCAACGGCTTCGCCCGCGGGGACGGCGGCGGCAAGCATTTCCGGCCCGGCGACATCGTGCTGATGCACTACCGCAAGGGCCTGGCCGGGCACCTCAAGATGATCTTGACGTGGATCAGGGAGCAGGGCTTCCGCCCCGCGGCGGTGGAGAACTACATCCCACGGTCCCTGGGCGGCAACGCCCCCGACTCCGCCACTCAGGTCAAGTGAACTTTCTCACCACGTGGCCCGAAGAGCCGGGGACGGGATCCCTCATGGCGTTCGGTGCCGTGACGTCCCCGCCCCGGCCTGCGAAGAGGGCCTGTTGGAAAGGGTTCGGTGACAAGCCCTGCCCCGGGCGCAAGGCCCGGGGCAGGGCCCGGCCGCAACGGCCGTGGGACGGCGCCGTGCAGTGAAGTTCGTTCAACACGTGCTCTCAGGCACCGGAGACGGGAGCCGGGGCGGCGTCCGAGGTCATGACATCGCAGGTCACGGCACCGTCCCCGCCCGCGGGAACGGCGTGTTGAAAAGGCCCAGCCGGGCGGCGGCTCCGGGAGCGCGCTAGGCGGGCCCTCCCTTCGGGTCCTCCCCCGCCTTCCCGCCGGTCTCCTCCTCGAGGGTGATCCGCTCAAAGCCGATCTCCCCGTAGGAGACCTCGTGCCCGCCGGTCCTGGCGGCGATGAACCGCAGCAGGTGGTAGCCGGCCAGCACCACGATGGTGCCCAGGGCGATGCCCTCCAGCGTGAAGTCGTCGCCGACGGGGTGGACGACCGGCCCGATGGCCAAGATGATGCCCGCGCCGATCGGCACCATGTTGACCGGGTCGGAGAAGTTCACCCGCGACTCCACCCAGATCTTGGCGCCCAGCAGGCCGATCATGCCGTAGAGGATCACGGTGACGCCGCCGAGCACGCCGCCGGGGGTGGCCGCGACCAGGGCGCCGAACTTCGGGCACAGCCCGAACAGGATCGCGATCAGCGCCGCCACGTAGTAGGCCGCCGTGGAGTAGACCCGGGTGGCCGCCATGACCCCGATGTTCTCGGCGTAGGTGGTGGTGGGCGAGCCGCCCACCGAGGTGGCGACCACGGTGGCGGCGCCGTCGGCGAAGATCGCCCGGCCGATCAGCGGGTCCACGTCCTCGCCGGTCATCTCGCCGACCGCCTTGACGTGCCCGGTGTTCTCGGCGATCAGCGCGATCACCGCCGGCAGCACCAGCAGGACCGCCGACAGCTTGAAGTCGGGGGCGTGCATGTCCGGCAGGCCGAACCAGGGGGCCTCCCCCACCGCCGACAGGTCCACCCGGTCGTGCGGGAAGGCGGTGGCCACGCAGTAGGGGCCCTCGACGGCGCAGGGGGCGCCGGAGGCGTCCCGCAGATTGGCGCCCGGCAGCACGGAGGTGACCTGGCCGAACCGGTCCAGCACCCAGGAGAGGACGAACCCGAAGACCAGGCCGAGCAGCACCGAGATCCGGCCGATGAACCCGCGGAAGGCCACCATGATCACGAATACGAACAGCATCGTGAGCAACGCCACCCACGGGTCCTGCGGCCAGTAGGTGTCGGCCACCACGAAGGCCAGCCCGAAGCCGATCAGCATCACCACCGCGCCGGTCACCGGCGGCGGGAACACCCGGTGGATGATCCGCGGGCCGAGGAAGTGGATCGCCAGCCCGGCCGCCGCCAGCACCACCCCGGCGATCAGAATCGCCCCGGTCACCCACGCGTCGGTGCGGGCGTCGTCCACCCCGGCCCGGATGGCCAGCGCCGCGCCCGCGAACGAGGCGCTGGTGCCCAGGTAGCTGGGGACCCTGCCCTGCACGATGAGCAGGAACAAGATCGTGGCGACCCCCGACATCATCACCGCCAGGTTCGGGTCCAACCCCATGACCAGGGGGAACACGAACGTCGCGCCGAACATGGCGATGACGTGCTGGGCGCCCAGCCCCACCGTGCGCGGCCAGCTCAGCCGCTCCCGCGGCCCGACCACCTCGCCCGGCGCGGGGCTGCGCCCGTCGCCGTGCACCTTCCAGCCGAATGCCATCGATCAACTCCCTCAAATCCCGGCGGAAGGGCCAGTCCCCCGTCCTGACCTGCCTTAGGCGGCCCTGCGCCGCCCAGGGGAAGATAGACGCGGCTCAGGCGGGCATCACCGGCGACACCTGCCAAAGAGAGCGCCCGTCCTTGGCGAACCCGCTGTGTCCCAGGCCACATCGGGGCCGGCAGGTCATGGCGGGATTCCCACCGGCGAGCGGCTTTTTCAGATCCCCTTCATGCGGAGCACGTGCAGCGCGAGGGTGAGATTCAGCCGCAGGTGGGCGTCCTCGGTGAAGGGGCCGAGCATGCGCTCCAGCTTGCCGATGCGGTAGCGCAGGGTGTTGTAGTGGAAGTGCAGCCGGCGGGCGGTCTCGGCGACGTTGAGATTGGTCTCCAGCAGCACCTGCAGGGTGCGGCGCAGATCGACCGCCTCCGGCTCGTCGTCGCAGGCCAGCTCGCCCAGCGTCTCCCGGACGAAGGCGTGCAGCTCCGCCGGGTCGGGGACCAGGCTCAGCAGCCGGTAGACGCCCAGCTGGTCGAAGTGGACGCGCGCCCCGGCGCCGTGCATCTGCCGGCCGACCCGCACCGCCTTGACGGCCTGCTCATAGGCCTCCGGCAGCCGGGAGGGGGAGGTCACCGTGCGGCTGATGCCGGTGGAGAAGGTGTGGCGCGCGCCATGCGGCTCGGAGAAGACCGCCGCCGCCTCCCGTACCAGCACCGCCGGGTCGGGGGCCGCGCCGCCCTCCTCCGGCGCGCCCACGACGGCGACCACCTCGTTGGCGAAACCCGCCACCGCGGCGTGCCGGTCGTGCCGGCGCACCACCGACGTCCAGGCCGCGGCGAGCCGTTCCTGCACCAGGCGCTCATCGGCGCCGCGGTCCCGGCGCCCGGCGCGGCCGCCGGTGCCGTCCGCCGCATCGTCCCGCCCGTCGAGCTCGGCGACCAGCACGGTCATCGGGCGGTCCAGGTCCCAGCCGAACCCCGAGCAGTGGGCGATCACCTGGCCGTCCTCGCCGGCCCGCCCGGCCAGCACGTCCCGCAGGAAGTCGGCGCGGTACTTGCTCTCCACGGCGGCGACCGCCTGCTGTTTGGTGATCAGCAGCGCCACCACGGTGGCGGCCCGTTCCAGGATGCCCACCACGTCGCTGGCGCGCAGCCCGCCGCCGGCGCCGTAGGCGACGATGCGGCCGTGGTCCAGGCCGCCGGCCAGCACCGGCACCATCAGGTGCTCGCCGTCGGTGACCGGGCCGGCCGGGTCGGCGGGGCCGTCCCACTCCAGCATGGCCCGCAGGTGCTCGTCGGGGCCGCAGCCGGCCAGCATCCGCCGCTCCCCGTCCATGGCGACCACCGCCACCTCCAGCAGGGCGGCGACCTCGTCGACCACCTCCTGCAGTCCGCCGCCGCTCAGCACGATCTGCACCAGCGCCCGGTGCACCTCCTCGGTGCGGGCCAGCACCGCCGCCTGCCGGTTGAGGATGTCGGTGAGGACCTGGTTGAGGATGTCGTCGAACCCCACGTCGGCGGGCAGCAGGATCAGCGGGAAGCCCAGCCGGTCGGCCTGCTCGATCATCCGCGGCGGCAGGGCGTCCAGGTAGCGGCCCAGTTTGATGCCCAGCGCCGACACCCCGCGCGCGTCCAGGTCGGCGACCAGGTTCTCCAGCGACTGGGGGGTGTGGCGCAGCGGATAGCCGGTGGTCAGCAGCAGCTCGTGCGGCTTGACCCAGGCCAGGATGTCGGGGACCTCCATGACGTTGAGGCGCTGCACGATACGCTCCAGTCCGGCGCAGCCGCCGATCAGGCGGGCCCCGGCCAGTGTGGACACGCCCAGCACCTCCCCCACCGACAGCCCGTAGGTCAGCGTGCCGGTACTGGCCAGCCGCAGCGCCGGAGGACCGAGGTCGGCGGTGGGATAAGCCCTGTCGGTGAGCTTGTCGGGGAGCATGTCGGGGGTCTCCTGCCATATGCGCGGACACCCCAGTCAGGGCAGGTCCGCAACCGTTCCGCGCCCAACCCTGACAAGAAACACGAAGCATGACAACCATCCTTGGCATGTTTCTCCATACGTCCGGACTAGGCCGGGGCCCTACGTTTCCAGAAAACAGACGTATGGAGGGCTTGTGACTGCCGTCATGCGCGAACCGGTCGCCCTGCCCACCCGGCGGCGACCCCGGCCCACGCTGGCGGGCGCGGCGCGATCCACCGCGTCCGTCCTCTCGGGTGATCCCCGGGCCGCCACCGGATCGGCCATCGCCGGTGCGGCCGCGATGGGCCTGCGCGAGTTGCTGGATTCCGCACGCCGTCCCGCCCGGGTCCTGGCCGTCTTCCCGGCGGCCGTCTACCTGGAGATGCGGACGGCCGCCGAACCGCGGGTGCTGGCCGTGGTGTGCAGCGACGCGGTGCGGCTGCCGAACGCGGTGGTGGTGCCCGTCGGCGGCCGGGACCGGCCGTTCCGCTCGATCCGCGAGGGCCAGGAGGCCTGGGTCGGCGACGGCCAGATCGAGGCCGGCGCGCTGCGGGTGCGCATCCGCCGCTGGTGGGACCCCGTTCCCGCGCTGGGCGGGGTGACCCCGGCCCGCCTCGCCCGGGGGATCGGCGAGCTGGAGGCCGCCGTCGCCGAGGGCCGGCTCGGCCTGGCCGGGCATCCCGACCCCGGCCTGCTGGCGGAGCGGTGCGCCACCGGCGACCTGGCCGACGCCGTGGAGATCGCCGAGCGCATCGTGGGGCTGGGCCCGGGGCTGACCCCCAGCGGCGACGATGTGCTGGCCGGGCTGCTGGTGGCGCTGCGCGCCCTGGGCGGCGCCGTGCCGCACGGCCGCACCGCGATCTGGCTGGCCGACTGGCTGGGCGCCGCGGTCACCGCCGACGCCGGCACCCGCACCACCGCGCTGGCCGCCACGCTGCTGCACTGCGCCGCCGCCGGCCAGGCCAGCGCCGAGGTCACCGCGGTGCTGCGCGGGGTCGGCGGGGCGGACCCGCTCGGCCCGGCCGTCCGCCGGCTGCTGGCCGTCGGCCACACCTCCGGCGCCGACCTGGCCTTCGGCCTGCTGGCCGGATGCCGCGCGGTGCTGGCCCTGTCCCTGGCCGCCGCGCAGGACCGGCGGGTCCCCGCATGAACGGGCCGAAGGCGCCCGGCGGCGATCCGGCGCAAAGCGCACGCCGCAAAGCCGCCGGAGCCACTGCGGCGGCCGGGCCGGGGAGCGCCCGCGGCGGCCGGGCACGCGTGCGAGGAGACCGGCCGCCGTGGCCCGGGGGATGCGCGCCGCCGGGCGCCGTGCGGCCCAGATCGTGGCCGGGTGCGCGGCGAGGTGCGCCGGAGGGAGGCGGGCCGACCGCATGAACTCCTGGGTCGAGGTTCAGTCCGGAAGGTATCGCGACTCGGTGACCCTGCTGCGGGTGAGCCGGGAGCTGGCCGGGCGTGAGGGGATCACGGCGGCGATGGTCGCGATGGCCACCGAGCCGAACCTCGACCTGCTTCGGCGGCGGGGTTTCGCCGTCCCCGAGGGGGCCGGGCCCGACGACCTGGTGGTGGCGATCCGGGGCGCCGATGAGGCGTCGGTGCGGGAGGCGCGGCGGGTTCTGGAAGGGCTGCTGGCCGACGACCCGGCGCCGGCCGCACGGCACGCGCCGCAGGACGACCCGCCCCGCACCACCGGGGCGGCCGCCCGGCTGCTGGCGGAGCCGGCCGGCGGGCTGGCGCTGGTGTCGGTGCCCGGCCGGTACGCCTTCATCGAGGCGATGGACGCGCTGAACGCCGGGCTGAACGTGATGGTGTGCAGCGGCGACGTCCCGCTGCACCAGGAGGTGGCGCTCAAGGAGGCCGCCGGGCGGCGGGGCCTGATCGTGATGGGGCCCGGCTGCGGCACGGCGGTGATCGGCGGGGCGGGGCTGGGGTTCGCCAACGCGGTGCGGCCCGGCCCGGTGAGCATCGTGGCCGCCTCCGGCACCGGCGCCCAGCAGGTGATGTGCCTGCTGGACGCCGCCGGGGTGGGGGTGCGCCACGTGCTGGGGGTCGGCGGCCGCGACCTGTCGGCCGAGGTCAGCGGGCGCTCCACGCTGGCGGCGCTGGCGGCGCTGGATGAGGACCCGGCCACCGAGCTGATCGCCGTGGTGGCGGGGCCGCCGGCGCCCCGGGTGGCCGATCTGGTCCACTCGGCGGCCCGCCGGCTGGACACCCCGGTGCACTTCGCCATGCTCGCCGAGGACTCGCCGGACCTGACCGCCGCCACCGAGCGGCTGCTGAGCGCCCTCGGCCGGAGGGTGCCGCGCTGGCCGTGCTGGCCCGCCGCCCGCCCCGCCGGGCCGGTGGCGCCGGGCGCGCTGCGCGGGCTGTTCACCGGCGGTGCGCTGCGTGCGGAGGCGGCGCTGATCGCCCGCCGGATGCTGGGGCCCGACCTGGCCTGCGGCGGGCACCGGCTGATCGACCTGGGCGCCGACGCCTGCGCCCGGGGCCGCGCCCACCCCATGATCGACCCGGCGCCGCGGCTGGAGCACCTGGCCGCCGCGGCCGCCGATCCGTCCTGCCGGGTGGTGCTGCTGGATGTGCTGCTGGGCCAGGGGGCCGACCCGGATCCGGCCGCGCTGCTGGCCCCGGCGATCGAGGCCGCCCTGGCCGGCCGCGACGACCTGCGGGTGGTGGTGTCGCTGTGCGGGACGCCGGCCGACCCGCAGGGCCTCGGCCGGCAGGCGGCGGCGCTGCAGCGGGCCGGGGCCGATGTGTTCGCCTCCAACGCCGCCGCGGCCCGCCATGCGGCCGCCCTGGCCGGGGGCGGGCGGTGAGCAGGCTGGGCGGGCTGCTGGGCCGGGAGCCGGTGGTGGTGGCGGTCGGGGCCCCGGCGCCGGCCGAGGCGCTGGAGCAGCGGGCCGTCGCGGTGCTGCGGGTGCGGTGGCGTCCCCCGCCCGCGGCGGCGGTGGAGGCGCTGAACGCGGTGCTCGGCGACCCCCGGCACGCCCAGGCCGACGCCACCGCGGCAGAGCGCCTGCTGGCGGCCCGGCCGCACCTGGTGGACGTGCGGCCCGCCGGGCAGGCGCTGGGGCTGGAGCCGGATGTGCTGCTGCACGCCGGCCCGCCGCTGGAGTGGGAGCGGGCCGCCGGGCCGATGCGGGGCGCGCTGATCGGCGCCGTGCTGCTGGAGGGCCTGGCCTCCTCCCCGGAGGAGGCCGAGCGGGCGCTGGCCTGCGGGGCGGTGCGCCTGGAGCCCTGCCACCGGCGTGCCGCGGTGGCGCCGATGGCGGGCGTGATCAGCGCCTCGATGTGGGTGCTCGTGGTCGAGGACGCCGCCGAGCGCCCGCCGCGCCGGGCCTGCTGCCCGCTCCTCGAGGGCCCGGGCGAGGCGCTGCGGCACGGGGCGTACGGCCCGCAGGTGATCGGGCGGCTGCGGTGGATGGGCGCGGTGCTGGGTCCGGTGCTGCGGCGGGCGCTGCGCCGGCACGGCCCGGTGGACCTGGTCGCGCTCGCCGCGCAGGCCCTGCAGATGGGCGATGAGCTGCATGCGCGCACCCGGGCGGCGACCTTGCTGCTGCTGGGAGAGCTGGCCGCCGACATCGCCGCCGCCGGTGCGCCGCCGCCCGATCTGGCCGCGGTGCTGCGTTTTCTCAGCGGCAACGACCATTTCTTTCTCGGTGCGGCGATGGCGGCGGCCAAGGTGAGCGCGGACGCGGCGCGCGGTGTGCCCGGCTCCGGCGCGGTGGTGGCCATGGCCTGCAACGGCACCGATTTCGGCGTCCAGCTCTCCGGTACCGGCGACCGCTGGTTCACCGGCCCGGCGGGGCCGCGGGAGGCCGCGTCCGGCATCGGCGACTCGGCGATCATGGAGACGGTCGGGCTGGGCGCCTTCGCACCGGCCGCCCGGCGGATGCGGCAGATCACGTTGGCCGAGCATCCGGTCTTCCGGGTGCCGCCGTCGCCGGCGGGCACCGCGACGGGCATCGACGTGACCCGGGTGGTGCGCACCGGGATCCTGCCGGTGATCGGCACCGCCCGGCCCGGCGCCGCCCCGTTCGAGCCGCCGCCGCAGGTGTTCGCCGACGCGCTGCGGGCGCTGGCCCGGCAGGTCCGCTGACCGGTGGGAACGTCCCCCTCCCCGGGGCGGGCCGGCGGTGTGCCGGGGCCTGTGGCCGGCGCCCGCGACCCGGGGTAGGAATGTGATCATGAGTGAACCGATCACCGGGCGGCAGCATGAGATCTCGGCCGGGCCCTACCGGGCGGTGATCACCGAGTGCGGGGCGGGATTGCGGGAGCTGACCTTCGAGGGGGCGCCGCTGATCCTGTCGCACGACGCCGACGAACCCGCCCCGGCCGCCCTGGGCCAGCTGCTGGTCCCCTGGCCCAACCGGATCGACCGCGGCCGCTACGCCTACGGCGGGCGGACCCACCAGCTCGACATCAGCGAACCGGAGCTCGACTGCGCCATCCACGGGCTGGTGCGCTGGGCGGCGTGGCGGGCCGAGGAGCACGAGCCGCACCGGGTGCGCCTGGCCCACCGGCTGCTGGCCTCCGCCGGCTACCCGTTCCGGCTGGATCTGGCCGTCGAGTACGCGCTGGACGCCGCGGGCGGCCTCACCGTCCGGCTGACGGCGCGCAACACCGGCTCCCGCACGGCCCCTTACGCGCACGGCGCCCACCCCTATCTCACCGTGGGCGTGCCGATCGACGAGTGCGAGGTGGTCATCCCCGGCGACCGGTACCTGCCGGTCGACGAGCGGATGATTCCCACCGGTCCCGCCCGGGACGTCGCCGGCACCCCCTATGACCGCCGCGAGCCGTCCGTGCTGGGTTCGCAGCGGATCGACAACGCCTACACCGGGCTGCGCCGGGATGGGACGGGCCGGGCATGGGTGCGCCTGCGGGGCGGGGGACGCGCGGTGTCGTGCTGGCTGGATGAGACTCAGCCCTGGCTGGAGATCTACACCGCCGACCGGCTTCCCGGGCCGCTGCGCCGCCTGGGGCTGGGGGTGGAGCCGATGACCGGGCCGCCGAACGCGTTCGCCAGCGGAATCGACCTGATCGAGTTGCAACCCGGCCACACGGTCACCGGATCTTGGGGGATCATAGCCGGGTGAACTTGAGCGTTTCCTCGACCGACGACCTATCTGCGCGGATCGCGGCGGTCACCGCCGAGCACGCCCGGCACTTCCCCGGCCCGCCCGCCGGGCGGCAGCCGGTGCACACCGTCTACATCCCGGCCGACCGGTTCACCCGGACGATCCCCGCCGACTTCGGCGCCGAGGCGCTGCGCCTGTTCAACAACCACACCCCGGACGCCGAGTCGTTCGGCGCGGCCTTCGGGATCGATGCGGAGCTGGCGGGCACGGTGCGCGAACGGGTGGCCGCCAAGCTGGCCGGCGAGCCCATCGAGGATCTGCGCATCGACTTCGAAGACGGCTACGGGGTGCGCCCCGACGCCGAAGAGGACGGGCACATCGCCCAGGTCGTCGCGGCGGTGGCCGCCGCCTACCAGGTCAAGGGGCTGCCGCACTTTTGGGGCCTGCGGATCAAGTCCTTCACCGGGGGCGCCCACGAGCGGGCCATGCGCACCCTGGACGGCTTTTTGACCCAGCTGCGCGACCAGCTGGGCCGGCTGCCCGGCGGCTTTGTGATCACCTTCCCCAAGGTGGTGTCGGCCGAGCAGGTGGCGATCTTCGCCGACTACCTGGACCGGCTGGAGGACGCGCTGGGGCTGCCGGCCGGGATACTGCGCTTTGAGGTGCAGATCGAGACCACCGAGGCGATCATCGACCAGCGGGGCATGATCGGGATCCGGGCCATCGCCCAGGCCGGACGCGGCCGCATCACCGCCGCGCACTTCGGCGTCCACGACTACACCGCCGCCCTCGGGCTGCCCCCCGACCAGCAGCGCATCGAGCATCCGGCCTGCGACTTCGCCCGCACCCTCATGCAGGTGGCGCTGGCCGGCACCGGCATCCGCATCAGCGACGGCTCCTGCAACGCGGTGCCCCGCAACGACGGCCCCGAGGAGGTGGGCCGCACCTGGAAGGCGCACTCGGCGAGCGTGCGGCACTCCCTGCGCAACGGCATCTACCAGGGCTGGGACCTGCACCCGGCGCACCTGCCCAGCCGGTACGCCGCCGTGTACGCCTTCCACCTGACCGGGGTGGACGAGGCGATCGCGCGGGTGCGGGCCTGGCACGAGCAGGTGGCGGGCAAGAACGGCGTGCTGGAGGAGCCGGCCACCGTCAAGGCGCTCACCGAGCGGCTGCGCCGCGCCGTCGACTGCGGCGCCCTGGACGCGAGCGCGCTGCCCGCCGCTCCGTAGGCTGTGCGGGCCGGGCGGCCGGTGCGACACTGGGCCCATGACCCATGTCCACAACGACCCGGCCTGCGCGGTGGCGCACGGCGAGGTGGTGCCCGACACCGCCGACCGCACGCTGGTGGCGGTGTTCGCCACGCCGGTGGCGGAGTTCCTGCTGCGGTACGGGGCGGATCTGGGCTTTCGCACGCTGCTGCTGGAGCCGGACGCCTCCCGCGCCTCCGGGTGGGACGGCCCGAAGGTGATCACCGGGCCGACCGCCGACATCGACGAGCGGGCCGACATCGTGGTCACCGACCACCACCGCCCCGAGCTGGGGCCGGTGCTGCGCGACCTGCTGGCCGTCCCGTCCCGGTGGATCGGGGTGATGGGCGGCGCGCGCCATCCCGCCCCGCACGTGGCGGAGCTGCGGCGGCTGGGGGTGGCCGAAGGCGACATCGCCCGCGTGCACCGGCCGATCGGGCTGAACATCGGGTCGCGCACGCCCGCCGAGATCGCCGTGGCGACCCTGGCGGGGCTGCTGGCCGACCGCAACGGCCGTCCGGGCGGCTTTGCGTTCTAGCGGCCTTGCGTTCTCAAGGCCGGTTCAGGCCGGCTCGCAGATCACCACGGGGATGACGCGGTCGCCCGCCCAGCGCTGGTAGTTGTCGAAGTCGGCGTAGATCTTCAGCAGCCGGGGCCACAGCTGGGCGCGTTCGGCCTCGTCGGCGGTGCGGGCGCGCATGCGCCGCTTCTTGCGGCCGATCTGGACGACCACCTCGGGGTTGGCCCGGAGGTTGAGGTACCACTGCGGGTGGCCGGGCAGGCCGCCTTGTGAGGCGACGACCACGATGCGCTCGCCGTCGCGCATGTACAGCAGCGGCATGGTCCGCGGCAGCCCGCTCTTGCGCCCGATGGTGGTGAACAGGCACACCGGGACGCCGCGCAGCCAGGCCGAGCCGACGTGGAAGCGCCGCCCGATCAGGCCGCCGGTCGCCCGGTAGACCGCCACGTGCGTCTTGCCCATCACCTTCATGAACTTGGGCATCCAGGGCGAGTCGTAGGCCCTGGGGCGCGGCTTGATCTTGGGCGCGGACATGCGACCTCCGACCGATCTTTGTACGTAAGGACTTCCTTATACTGACACACGGGTCTCAGCCCAGCGCGTCCAGGTCGCCGGGAGTGTCGATGTCCTCCGGGGAGGCCACATCGTCACAGGGCACCCCGGTCACCAGCGCCGGGTTGGCGCGCAGGAACGCCCGGGCCCCGGCGTCCCCGACCGCGGCCTCGGCCGCCTCGGCGAAGTACCGGGCGGAGATCAGCACCGGGTTGCGCGGCTCGCCCCCGTAGGTCGCCACCGCGACCTGGGCGCCCGCCTCATGGGCCCGGATCAGCCGCCGCACCGCCTCCGGCGTCACGCGGGGCTGGTCGACCAGCGCGATCACCACGGCGGGGCAGCCCGGCGGCAGCGCGGCCAGCCCGGTGCGCAGCGAGGAGCCCATCCCGGTGCGCCAGTGGGGGTTGGGCACCACCACCGCCCCGGCCACCTCCAGCGACACCGCGCCGATCACCACCAGCACCGGGGAGCAGCCCCCGCCGCGCAGCGTCCGCACGCCCCGGTCGACCAGCCGCTCGCCGTCCAGCTCCACCAGCGCCTTGGGGCGCCCGAGCCGGCTGCCCGCCCCCGCGGCCAGCAGCAGCCCCGCCGGGGCCCGCATCGCCGCCGGGACGGGAAGTCTCACTGTCGCTCCCGGGGATCCGTGCGGGCGAGCGGCTCGCCGTGGATGCGGCCGGTGGTCTCGGTGAGGGGACGGCCGGAGCCGCCCCAGCGGAGCTGGATCAGCTCGGCGGCGATGGACACGGCCGTCTCCTCGGGGGTGCGGGCGCCCAGGTCCAGGCCGATCGGCGAGCGCAGCCGGGCCAGTTCGGCCTCGGTCAGGCCGGCCCGGCGCAGCCGGGCCATCCGGTCGCGGTGGGTGCGGCGCGAGCCCATCGCCCCGATGTACCCGGCCGGGGTGCGCAGCGCCACCTCCAGCAGCGGCACATCGAACTTGGGGTCGTGGGTGAGCACGCAGATGGCGGTCCGCTCGTCCACGCCGCCCGCGGCGGCGCGCTCGCCGAGGAACTTGTGCGGCCATTTGACCACCACCTCGTCGGCCTCGGGGAAGCGCTTGGCGGTGGCGAACACCGGGCGGGCGTCGCAGACGGTGACGCGGTAGCCGAGGAACTTGCCGATCCGGGCGACGGCGGCGGCGAAGTCGATCGCGCCGAACACCAGCAGGTGGGGCGGCGGGGCGAAGGAGTGGACGAAGACGGCCAGCGCATCGCCCCGCCGCTCCCCCCGCGGCCCGTAGCGCCGCACCCCGGTCAGGCCCTGGGCGAGCATGCCGCGGGCGTCGTCGTCCACCGCCGCATCCAGCCGGGCGGCGTGCGGCAGGCCCGGGGCCAGGGAGCCGAAGGCGCGGTCGGGCCGGATGACGCGGCGGGCGCCGAGCACGCCGGGCCCGTCCACCACCGTGGCCACCGCCACCGGCTCGCCCGCCGCGACCGCCGCGGCCACCTCGCCGAGCTGTGGGAAGGTGTCCACATCGACCGGCTCCACCCAGATGTCGATGACGCCGCCGCAGGTCAGCCCCACCTCGAAGGCGGCCTCGTCACTGACCCCGAAGCGGCGCAGCACCGGGCGGCCGGTGCCGATCACCTCGCGGGCCAGCTCGTAGACCGCGCCCTCCACGCAGCCGCCCGAGACGCTGCCGACCGCCTCGCCGGCCGCCGAGACCGCCATCGCCGCGCCCGGCGGCCGCGGCGCGCTGCGGAAGGTGTCCACCACCGTGGCCAGCCCGAAGGTCTCCCCGGCCGCGTGCCAGCGGGCGATCTCAGCGAGGACGTCGCGCATGCCGGTCCCCCTTCCGCGCGGTTTTGCGAACGATCCGGGCCAGCTCCTCCAGCGCGGCCAGGCTGTGCCCGGCCACGAAGTGGTCCACATGGGGCAGCGCCGCGCGCATCCCGGCGGTCAGCGGCCGGTATCCGGGCCGTCCCTTGTGCGGGTTGGCCCACACCACCCGGTGCGCCAGCCGCCGCAGCCGCGCCATCTGCGCGCCCAGCAGAGTGGCGTCGCCCCGCTCCCAGCCGTCGGAGGCGATCACCACGATCGCGCCCCGGGCCGGGCCGCGCTGCCCGAAGCGGTCGCAGAACTCCTTCAGCTCCTCCCCCAGGCGGGTGCCGCCGCGCCAGTCGGGGATGGCCTGCGAGACCGCCGCCATGGCCGCGTCCGGGTCGGGGTGCCGCAACTGGCGGGTCAGGCGGGTCAGCCGGGTGCCGACGCTGAAGACCTCGGTGGTGCGGCCGCCGGTCCGCACGGCGGCGTGCGCGAAACGCAGCAGCGCGTCCGCATAGGGGGCCATGGACCCGCTGACGTCCACCAGCAGCACCACCCGGCGCGGCCGGGTGCGGTGGGCGCGATACCGCAGCGCGGGAATCTCCCCGCCGTGCCGCAGCACGTCCCGGACGGTGCGGCGGGGGTCCGGCCGACCGGAGGCGGCGGGGGCGAAGCGGCGCGAGCGGCGCTGCTCGGGCGCGGCCTCCAGCACGGCGATCAATCGGTTGAGCTGAGCGCGTTCGGCGGCGTCGAGCCGGGCCACGTCGCGGTGGCGCAGCACCTCGATCTCGCTGGCGACGGAGGCGCGCAGGTCGGCCCGGCCCGGCTCCTCCCCCTCCCCGCGGCCGGGTGCGACCGGGACGGCCGCCGGGCGGGGGATCGCCACCGGCGGCGTGCGGCGGACGGGCCGGGCGGTGCGCCCGGAGAAGTAGGCGGCGAAACAGCGGTCATAGCGCGGCAGGTCGGCCGGGTCCGAGCACAAGGTCAGCCGGCCCGCCCAGTAGACGTCGCCGGGGTCGAGCGCATCGAGGTGGTCCAGGGCGCGCAGCATGGCGTGCACCCGTCCCGGGTCGGCGGCCACCCCGGCCGCCCGCAGGGCGCGGGCGAAGCCGACGAGCGTCTCGGTGGCGCCGGGCATGGGCCTCAGCCTCCGCTCAGCAGGGCCTCCAGGCCGGAGGCGGTCACCTTCTCTTGGTCTTCGCGGTATTTCAGGACGGCGCCGAGCGTGACGGCGGCGGCCTTAGGGTCCAGCTCGCGCACCCCCAAGGCGGCCAGGGCCCGGGTCCAGTCCAGGCTCTCGGCCACGCCCGGCGGTTTGAGCAGGTCGGCCTCGCGCAGCCGCTGGGCGGCCCGGGCGACCTGCCCGGCCAGGCGGCGGGCGACCTGGGGCAGCCGCCGGCAGATGATGGCCACCTCCCGCTCGTAGGAGGGGTGCTCCAGCCAGTGGTAGAGGCAGCGGCGTTTGAGCGCGTCGTGCACCTCGCGGGTGCGGTTGGAGGTCAGCACCACCACCGGCGGTTCGGCGGCGCGGACGGTGCCCAGTTCGGGAATGGAAATGGCGAAGTCCGACAGCACTTCCAGCAGGAAGGCCTCGAACTCGTCGTCGGCGCGGTCGATTTCGTCCACCAGCAGCACGCCGGGGCCCTGCCCGGCAGGGACCTGCAGGGCCCGCAGCAGCGGCCGGGCCACCAAAAAGCGCCGGTCGTACAGTTCGGCCTCCAGGCGCGCCGGGTCGGTCACGCCGGCGGCCTCGGCGGCGCGCAGGTGCAGCAGCTGGCGGGGGAAGTCCCAGTCGTAGAGGGCCTGGGCGGCGTCCAGGCCCTCATAGCACTGCAGCCGGATCAGCGGCGTGTCCAGCGCCTCCGCCAGTGCCTGGGCCAGGGCGGTCTTGCCGACTCCGGGCTCACCTTCCAAAAACAGCGGGCGGCGCATGCGCAGCGCCAAGAACGCGGCGGTGGCCACCGCCTCGTCGGCCAGGTAGCCGTGTTCTTCCAGCAACGCGGCCAATTCCCGGGGCGAGCCGATTTCGGGCGCCCGGGCCGCCGCATCGTCCACCACGCCGTTCAGGCTACTTAGCGAAGACCCGCTACGGAATGGGTGACAATTTCCTAGTTTTTATACCTAATCGATTGACAATCTGTGAAACCCGGGTCACCATCGCGCCATGAGCGACGACCTCACCGACGAGGCCACCTACGAACGCGTCCGCCTGCGGCAGTGGCTGCAGCTGTCCCCCCTCACCCGGCGGCGGCTGCTGGGCGCCTCGGCCGGGGCCGGCCTGGCGATGGCGGCCCTGCCCGCCCTGCCGGCCCGCGCCGAAGGACCCATCGTCAAACCGCTGCCGCCCGAGCTGTTCATCGACCACGGCACCAACGCCGAGATGCGCTGGGAGGCGATGCGCGGCCAGGGCCACCTGACCCCCGCGGACCGCTTCTTCGTCCGCAACCACACCGCCACCCCGCGCATCGACCCGCGCACCTGGCGGCTGAAGGTGTGGGGCAGCGGCCTGCGCGGCCGTCCCACCTTGGAGAACGCGGTGGAGTTCAGCTACGCGGACCTGAAGGCGATGCCGTCGAAGACGGTGACCGCGGTCATCGAATGCACCGGCAACGGCCGCAGCCTGTTCACCACCCAGCAGGGCCAGCCGGTCTCCGGCACCCCCTGGAAGCTGGGCGCCGCCGGCGCCGCGCGCTGGCGGGGCGTGCCCCTGGCGGAAGTGCTGCGGCGCGCCGGCATCACCCCCCACGCCGTGGACGTGATGCCGCGCGGCCTGGACGCCGACTACATCGACAAAGGCGAGAACAAAGGCCGGGTACGGCGCCCGCTGCCGGTGGCCAAGGCGCTCAAGGACGTGCTGCTGGCCTACGAGATGAACGGCCGCCCCCTGCCGCCCGACCACGGCTTCCCGGTCCGGGTCGTGGTGCCCTCCTGGGTGGGGATCGCCTCCATCAAATGGGTCGGCGACATCGAGGTCTCCGACCAGCCGCTGTTCTCGCCGTGGAACACCGTCTACTACCGATTGTTCGGCGACTCCTACCCGCCCGAGGGCAGCGCCCCGCTGACCCGGCTGAGCCTCAAGAGCGTCTTCGAACTGCCCTGGGACGGGCAGGTCCCCGTCCGCGACGCCAAAGTGCTGCACGGCCGCTCCTGGTCGGGCAACGGCCGCATCCGCAAGGTCGAAGTCAGCGTGGACGGCGGCGCCACCTGGCACAAGGCCCAGCTGCACGGCCCCCACGCCCCCGAAAGCTGGGTGCAGTGGCGCTACCAGTGGCGCAACCCGCGTCCCGGCTCCTATGAGCTGCTGGCCCGCGCCACCGACGAGACCGGCGCCACCCAGCCCGCCGTCACCCCGCACAACACCCTCGGATACCTCTTCGACGCGGTCGCCCGGCACCCCGTCACATTGGTCTGACCCTTCCCTCATTGACGGGGAGTAGTCGCGATGTGACGATCCCAGGAGACAACGGAGGTTCTTCCCATGGCACTGTGGAAGCCGGACCCGACCTTCTACGCCTCTCCCCGCGACGCGGTGAAGGCCCCGCCCGAGAAACTCGCCTACGTCGCCGCCTTCGACCGTTCCGCCGCCCGGCCGGACGCCATCGCCGTGCTGGACACCGATCCGGACTCCGCCTCCTACGGCCGGGTCGTCGGCTGGACCGAGATGCCCTACACCGGTGACGAGCTGCACCACTTCGGCTGGAACGCCTGCTCCAGCGCGCTGTGCCCCTACGCCCCGCACCCCCATATCGAACGCCGCTACCTGATCGTCCCGGGGCTGCGCTCCTCGCGGATCTACGTGCTGGACACCAAGGAGCAGCCCACCAGCCCCCGCATCGTCAAGGTCCTGGAACCCGATGAGCTGGCCAAGCGCGCCGGCTACTCCCGCCCCCACACCGTGCACTGCGGCCCGGAAGGGCTGTACCTGACCGCCCTGGGCGGCGCCGACGGTGAGGACGGGCCGGGCGGCATCGCCCTGCTGGACCACACCTCCTTTGAAGTGCTGGGCCGCTGGGAAGTGGACCGGGGCCCCCAGTACCTGGCCTACGACGCCTGGTGGCACATCGCCCAGGACGTGCTGGTCACCTCCGAGTGGGGCACCCCGTCGATGATCGAGGACGGCGTGGTCGGCGAGCTGCTGCTGGGCCGCAAGTACGGGCACCGCCTGCACTTTTGGGACCTGCGCAAACGCCGCCACGTGCAGGCGGTGGACCTGGGCGATGAGCACCAGATGCCGCTGGAGCTGCGCCCCGCCCACGACCCCACCAAGCAGTACGGCTTCGTCGGCGTGGCCGTCAGCGTCGAGGACCTGTCGGCGTCGGTGTGGCTGTGGCACCGCGACGGGAAGTCCTGGGCCGCCACCAAGGTCATCACCATTCCCGCCGAACCGGCCGACCCCGCGGAGCTGCCGCCGGTCATCCAGCCGTTCGGGGCCGTCCCGCCGCTGGTCACCGACATCGACCTGTCGGTGGACGACAAGTGGCTGTATGTGTCGTGCTGGGGCACCGGCGAGCTGAAGCGCTACGACGTGTCCGACCCGTTCCACCCGGTGGAGGCCGGATCGGTGCGCATCGGCGGCATCGTCCGCCGCACCCCGCACCCGGCCGCGCCCGACCTGCCGCTGGCCGGCGGGCCGCAGATGGTGGAGGTCAGCCGGGACGGCAAGCGGGTGTATGTGACCAACTCGCTGTACGGGGCCTGGGACGACCAGTTCTACCCCGACGGGGTCGGCGCCTGGATGGCCAAGCTGGACTCCGGTGAGGAGTTCGCCTTCGATGAGCGGTTCTTCCCGCACGGCGACGACTTCCGGGGGCTGCGCCCGCACCAGACCCGGCTGCAGGGCGGGGACGCCTCCTCCGACTCCTACTGCTACCCGTGACCGAGGGGTCGCTGGCGGCGCTGCTGGCCCTCGGCGCCTTCCACGGCCTCAACCCCGCCATGGGCTGGCTGTTCGCGGTCGCCCGCGGGCTGCAGGAGCGCTCCCGCGCCCGGGTGCTGGAGTCGCTGCCGGCCATCGCCGCCGGGCACGCCGCCTCCGTGGGGGCCGTCGCGGTGCTGGTGTCGCTGACCCAGTCGGTGGTGGCCTCCCGGACCGTGGCGATCTGCGGCGGGCTGGTGCTGGTCGGCTTCGGGCTGTGGCACCTGCTGGCCCGGCGGCACTTCCGCTGGGTGGGCATGCGGGTGTCGCTGTGGCAGCTGGCGGGCTGGTCGTTTCTGATGTCGTCGGTGCACGGGGCGGGGCTGATGCTGCTGCCGGTGATCACCGCCTCGGCCCCGGCGGCCGGCCACGACCACGGCCTGGGCCACGCCCACGGCAGCGCGCTGATGGCGGGGGTCTTCGTGACCGGCGCGCACACCCTGGCCATGTTCGCGGTGGCCGGGGTGATCGCGGTGCTGGTCTATGAGGTCGTCGGGCTGGCCGTGCTGCGCCACGCCTGGTTCAACCTGGACCGGATCTGGGCGCTGGCCCTGGTCGGCGCCGGGGCCGTCGCCGTCATCACCGCCTGACGGCCGCGCCTTTCCGGCTCCTGCCGTCCGTCCCCTGCGCGCCGGGACGTGCCGGCAGGGCATGGGCATGCCCGGGGCGGGAGGCCGGGCCCGCCCCGGGCATGTCCACATCCGGCCGGTGCCCGCATCGACGCAGGAGCCGACCGGAAGACTGCCCTTTGCGCGCATTCCGCCCGTCCGGCCCGCCGGTTAGCGTGTGGGGCCGGGAGGAGACGGTATGGCGGGTGAGCGGAGCGGGCCTGCGACCCTCGCCGACAGGTTGCGGCAAGCCCGGCGGCGGCGGTTCGTCGGGCGGGCCGAAGAGCTGGAGCTGCTGCGTTCTGCGCTGGCCTGCGACGAGCCCCCCTTCGGAGTGCTGTTCGTGCACGGCCCGGGAGGAGTCGGCAAGTCGACCCTGCTGACGATGCTCGCCGAGGTCGCCGAGGAGGCCGGGGCCCGCCCGGTGCGCCTGGACGCCCGGACGCTGGAGCCGACCCCGCCGGCCTTCCTGGCCGCGGTGCGCGCGCTCGGCGGCGACCGGGAGCGCGAGGGGGCGCGCACCGTGCTCATGGTGGACACCTGTGAGCTGCTGGCGCCGCTGGAGGAGTGGCTGCGCGAGGAGTTCCTGCCCTCCCTGCCGGCCACCACGCTGGTGGTGCTGGCCGGCCGGCACCCGCCCTCCCCGCACTGGCGGGCCGACCCGGGCTGGCGGGAGCTGCTGCGCGTGGTGGCGCTGCGCAACCTGCCGCCGCGCGACGGGCAGGCGCTGCTGAGCGCCGCCGGGGTGCCGCGGCGGCTGCACCGGCGGGTGCTGGCCGCCACCCACGGGCATCCGCTGGCGCTGTCGCTGGTGGCCGACGTCATCGCCCAGCACCTCGCGCGGCGGCGCGAGACGGCCGAGCCGCCGCTGCCGCTGGGCGACCCGCACGTGGTGCGGGTGCTGCTGGAGAACTTCATCGACACCGTGCCCAGCCGGCTGCACCGGCGGGCCCTGGAGGTGTGCGCGCACGCCCGCTTCACCACCGAGGAGCTGCTGCGCGCCGTGCTGGAGGACGGCGATGCGCACGAGCTGTTCGAGTGGCTGTGCGGACTGTCGTTCATCGAGACCGGCGTGCACGGCCTGTTCCCCCACGACGTGGCGCGCGATGTGCTCGACACCGAGCTGCGCTGGCGGGACCCGGCCTCCTACCACGACCTGCACCGCCGCATCCGCGGCCACATCGTGGCGCAGGTGCAGCGCTCCACCGGCCTGGAACAGCAGCGCAGGACGGCCGACTTCGTCTTCCTGCACCGGGCGAACCCGGTGGTGAGCAGGTTCTGGGACTGGGAGACCTTCGGGCTGGCCCACGCCGATGAGCTGCGTCCCAAGGACCGCGACCCGCTGCTGGCCATGACCGAGCTGCACCAGGGGCCCGAGCAGGCCGAGCTGCTGGCGTTCTGGATGGACCGGCCGGCGGCCCGCATCCTGCCCATCCGCACCGCCGGTGAGGAGGAGCCGATCGGATACGCGGGCATGCTGGCGCTGCACGAGGCCGGTGAGCCCGACATCGCCGCCGACCCCGGCGCCCGGGCGGTCTGGCAGTACGCCCTGCGCAACGGCGCGCCGCGCCCCGGCGAGCAGGTCTGGGTGGCGCGGTTCTTCATGGACCGCGAGCACTACCAGCGGCCCTCCCCCTCACAGAACGTCGTCACCACCCGCCACATCCAGCACCTGCTCTCCTCCAAGGCGCTGGCCTGGGACTTCATCGCCGGTTACGAGGACGCCGACTTCTGGGAGCCGCTGCTGCGGCACATCGACTACCACCGCGTCCACGAGGCCTCCTATGAGGTCGGCGGGCGGCGCTACGGGGTCTTCGCCCACGACTTCCGGCGCCTGGGGGTGGAGGAGTGGCTGGACCTGATGAGCGACCGGGAGATCGGCGCCGAGGCCGCCCCGCCCACCGGGCCCGCCCCGGAACTGGTGCTCTCGCGCCCCGACTTCGCCGAGGCGGTCCGGGCCGCGCTGCGCGACCTGCACCGCGACGACAGGCTGGCCGGCAGCCCGCTGCTGCGCTCGCGGGTGGTCCGCGAGCGGGGCGAGCCCGTCCCCGACACCCTGCGCGCCCTGTTGTGCGAGGCCGCGCAGGCGCTGGGCGCCGACGTCCGCGACGACCGCCCCTACCGCGCGATCGACCGGACCTACCTGCGGCCCGCCGCCACCCAGGAGCGGGCCGCCGAGATCCTCGGCCTGCCGTTCAGCACCTACCGGCGGCATCTGGCGCGCGGCGTGGAACGGATCGTCGACTGGCTGTGGACCCGCGAACTCCAGGGCCCGTGAAGCGGCCCCATGGGGCGGGGCCTTCTGGGGGGTGACCGGGGTGCGTGCGAGGATGGTCCCGTCATGACGGCCCCTTTGCTGTTCCGGGTTCTGCGGGCGGCCGCGTTCGCCGCGGTCTGCACCGGGCTGGGCGTCATGGCGCACCTGATGAGCGCGACGGCGCCGTCGACCGCGAGCATCCTGGCGGGGCTGGCGCTGTCGCTGGCGGCGGCCCTTCCCGTCCTCGGCCGGGAACGCTCGGTGAACGTGCTGCTGCCGCTGCTGGGCGGGCTGCAGGTCGTGCTGCACCTGCTGTTCGCCCTGTCCGCCCCGGCGGTCCCGGCCGCCGCGGCCGCCGCGCATCCGGCAGAGCACGCGCACGGGCTGCTGCCCGCCGACGCGGTCATGGTGGTGCTGCACGGCTGCGCGGTGGCGCTGACCGCGCTGTGGCTGGCGTGGGGCGAGGCGCTGCTGTGGTCGGCGCTGCGCCGGCTGGCCCTGCGCTTTGTGCGGATCATCCTCGCCTGGGCGCTGCCGGAGCCGGCGCCGTCCCCGGTGCCGGCCTTCGCCGCGCCGTGCCCGCCGCTGCAGGCCGCGCTGCGGCACGCCGTCAGCCGCCGCGGCCCGCCCGCCGTGCTCTGATCACCGCTTTCACCTCGGCCCGGGTCGAAAGGGCCTGACATCCCGCGCGATGGCGCGGGCGACCGAACCGAAGCGATGTCCCGGCGTGCGGCATGCGCTCCTTCTCCTGCCGGACGGCCTGCGCATGCCCCCGGGCGGATCCGAAGAAGAGCACTCATGAACATGCGACGTCTCTCCCTGCTGGCCGCCGCCGCACTGCTGACCGCCGCGCCGCTGAGCGCCTGCGGCTCCGACACCGAAGGCCCCGCCGCCCCCGCGCACTCCCCGGCCGCGGCCACCCCCCGCGCCGCGCTGTCGGTCACCGACCCGTGGGTCAAGGCCGCCAAGTCCGGCATGACCGCCGTGTTCGGCACCCTGGTCAACCACACCGACAAGCCGGTGACGGTGGCCTCCGGCTCCTCCCCCGCCGCCGGCGCGGTCGAGTTCCACGAGGTCGTCGCCGACTCCAGCGGCGCCACCAAGATGCAGCCCAAGCAGGGCGGCTTCACCGTGCCCGCAAGCGGCTCGCACCGCCTGGCCCCCGGCGGCGACCACATCATGCTGATGGACCTCAAGCAGCCGGTGGAGCCGGGCGCCGAGATCTCCCTGACGCTGACGCTGAGCGACGGCTCCACCGTCGCCTTCACCGCGGTCGCCAAGGAGTTCACCGGCGCCAAGGAGACCTACGACCCCTCCGAGCACCACGAACACGGGTGATTCCGATGGCCCCATCGCAACGGCCGCTGAGCCGGCGGGGACTGCTGGCGGGCGGCGCCATCGCCGCGGCGGCGGGCGCGCTGGCGGCCTGCTCCGAGGAGCGGGCCGCCGGTGCCCGCCCCTCCGCCACGCAGACCACCGGCACGGCCACCGAACCCTTCCACGGCCCGCACCAGGCGGGCATCGCCACGCCCCCGCAGGCCCACGCCGTCTTCCTCGGCCTGGACCTGCGCAAAGGCACCGGGCGCAAGGAGCTGGGCCGGCTCATGCGGCTGCTGACCGACGACGCCCGGCGGCTCACCCAGGGCCGCCCGGCGCTGGCCGACCCCGAACCCGACCTGGCGCCCCTGCCGTCCCGGCTGACCTTCACCTTCGGGTTCGGCCCGGGGCTGTTCAAGGCGGCCGGGCTGGAGAAGCAGCGGCCCGAGGGGCTGCGCCCGCTGCCGCCGTTCAAGGTGGACCGGCTGGAGGACCGCTGGAGCGGCGGCGACCTGCTGGTGCAGATCTGCTGCGACGACCCGATCACGCTGGCCCACGCCCTGCGCATGACGGTCAAGGACGCGCGGGCCTTCACCCGCGTGCGCTGGGTGCAGCGCGGGTTCCGGCGCAGTCCCGGCGTCCAGTCCAGCGGCGCCACCCAGCGCAACCTGATGGGGCAGCTGGACGGGACCGTCAACCCCGTGCCCGGCACGGCCGACTTCGACCAGGCCGTGTGGGTGCAGGACGGGCCCGAGTGGCTGCGCGGCGGCACCACGCTGGTGCTGCGGCGCATCCGCATGGAGCTGGAGAAGTGGGACGAGGCCGACCCGGCCGGCAAGGAGTTCGCCGTCGGCCGCCGGCTGACCAGCGGGGCGCCGCTGACCGGCCGGCACGAACACGACGAGCCGGACTTCGATGCGGTGGACTCAGCGGGCTTCCCGGTGATCGCCGAGAACGCCCACATCCGGCTGGCCCACGTCGACTCCCCGCGGCTGCGGATGCTGCGCCGCCCCTACAACTACGACGAGGGCCTGACCGCCGACGGCCGCTCGGACGCCGGATTGCTGTTCGCCGCCTACCAGGCCGACATCGACCGGCAGTTCATCCCCGTCCAGCGCCGTCTCGACGAGGGCGGCGACCTGCTCAATCTGTGGACCACCCCGATCGGCTCGGCCGTCTTCGCCATCCCGCCGGGCTGTGACGAAAACGGCTGGATCGGCCAGGGTCTGCTGGGCTGACCGCCGTGCCGGGCGGGCGCCTTGGGCGGTGCCCGCCCGGCACGGGGCGGTCAGGCGGCCCGCCCGCCGAGCAGGGCGGCCGCCGCCAGGACCGTCCCGTCCCGGCCCGGCGCGCCCGACAGCTGCAGCCCGATGGGCATGCCGTCGCGGTCCCGGCCCGCGGGGACCGCCACCGCGGGCAGCCCGGCGATGCTCTGCGGCAGCGTCCAGGGGATGACCGCCTGGACGAACGGCCGGGGTCCGCCGGCGGTGACGGCGGTGGCGGCGCGGGAGGGGTGCGGCGGCCCGGGGCAGACCACGCCGAGCAGCAGCGTGCCGGGGTCCAGCCGGGCCAGCAGCCCGTCCCGGTAGCGGGCGACGGTGCGCCGGGCGTCCCGGTAGAGGGCGTCGGTGACGCCGTGACCGGCCCTCAGCATCTCCTGGACGGGCTCGGTGCACAGCTCCACCGAGGAGCCCGGCTCGTCCGCGTAAAGCCGGGCGCCCTCATGCAGCAACATCATCATGTAGCCGTCGATGACGTCCTCCGGCGGCGCGAAGTCCTCGGTGAGCACCCGCCAGCCGAGCGCGGTGAAACGATCCGCGGCCGCGGTGAGGGCCTCGGCGTAGTCCGGGTGGAGCCCGTCGCGGGGGGCGACGACGACGGTGCCGGGGGGCTGGGCGTCCTGAGGGGATGCGGGCCACCCGCCGAGGGCCTCATAGGCCGCCTGCAGGTCCCGCGGCGTCCCGGCGAGCGGGCCCACATGGTCGAACGACCGCGACAGCAGCCGGACCCCGCGGTCGCTGACGGCGCCGCGGGTGGGTTTGAACCCCCACACCCCGCACAGGGCGGCGGGCATCCGGATCGAGCCGGCGGTGTCGGTGCCCAGGGCCAGGCAGACGGTTCCGGTGGCGACGGCCACCGCCGACCCGGAACTGGAGCCGCCGGGGTCGCGGGCCGGATCCCAGGGGTTGGCCACGGGGGCCGGTGAGGCGGCGTCCCGTCCGCTCAGGCTCCAGCCGAACTCGGGGCTGCGGGTCACGCCCACCACGATCGCCCCGGCCGCGCGCAGGCGCCGCACGGCCTCGGCGTCGGCGGTGGCGATCCGGCCGGCGAACGCCCGGCTGCCGTAGCCGATCTCGGCGCCCGCCACGTCGATCAGTTCCTTGACCGCGACGGGCACGCCGAACAGCGGCCCCATCGGCTCGTGGCCCATGCGCCGGTCCAGCCGCGCCGCCTCGGCCCGCGCCGTCTCATCGAGCACCGCGGTGTAGGCCCCGAGCGACCCGGACGCCTCGATGCGCCGCAGGCACTCTTCGACGATCTGTGACGGCGTGGCCTTTCCGCCGCGGTAGAGCGCATGCAGTTCCGCAACGCTCCAGCCGTTCCAGGTGTCCATGGCCGCCACCATGTCCGGCCCTGACCGCCGCTTCAAGAAGCCCTGCCACGGGTGCCGCCCCGGCGGGCCCCGCCGTCTTTTGAACGCCGACCGGGGACGGCCCGATGCCCGGCCATGGCCGCCGCCCCACCGCCCCCATCTGACCGGCCGGAACGGGCCGCCGTGGGAGAGCAGAAACGCTCCGGTGCCCGCCCGAAATCGCGATCCGGTTGCGGTGAGGCCGCCGAACTGAGAATCTTCCGGCGTTCCATGCATTCGGGGTGGAAGCAAGGCGAGTCATGCGGTTCATGCGAACCAACCGGATCATCGTGCCCCTGGTGGGGGCGACGCTGCTGATCTCGGTGCCGGCCGCTCCGGCCGCCGCCGCAGGGGCCGGGCCGTCGGGGGTGAAGGCCAGGTCGGCGCTGCTGTACGAGCCCGCCAAGCGCAAGATCCGCTGGCATCGGGCCGGCGGCACCAAGCGGCCGATCGGCAGCATCACCAAGGCCATGACCGCCGTCGTGGTGCTGCGGTCCGGCAAGCTGGACCGCAAGATCACCATCAAGCAGAAGCACATCAACTACGCCGTCCGGCACGGCGGCAGCATGGCCCACCTGCGGCCGGGCGACAAACTGACCGCCCGGCAGCTGCTGCGCGCCCTGCTGCTGCCCTCCGGCTGCGACGCCGCCTACGTGCTGGCCGACGCCTACGGGCCGGGCTGGCGGAACTTCGTCAAGAAGATGAACGCCACCGCCCGCGCCCTCAACATGAAGAAGACCCACTACGCCAACTTCGACGGCCTGCCCTGGCCCACCCCCACCGCGGGCTACTCCACGGCGCTGGACCAGACCAAGCTGGCCAACTACGCCTTCAAGAAGCTCCCGGAGTTCCGCAAGATCGTGCGCACCCGCACCTACCGGCTCAAGGCGGGCGGCGGTCACCGCGCCTACACCTGGCACAACACCAACCGGCTGCTGGGCTCCTTCAAGGGCGTCAACGGGGTCAAGACCGGCTACACCAGCGCCGCCGGCTACAGCCTGCTGTTCGCCGCCACCCGCGGCAAGCGCACCCTGATCGGAGCCGTCCTCAACAGCTCCACCACCGACTCCACGGCCCGTTTCACCGACGCCGCCCGTATCCTGAGCTGGGGCTTCGGCACCGCCGCCCCCTCGAGGCTGGTCCTGGCGCCCCTGCCGCCCGGAGCCAACGTCGACTGAGCCATGACACTTCGCGGCACCGTTTTCACCGTGGCCGCCGCCGCCCTGGCGGCGGTGCTGACCGCTTGCGGCGGCTCCTCCGCCCGCGACCGCCACCCCTTCGCCGGCACCTGGCACGGCGCCGGCGGCGCGGGCTCCGGCATCGGCGGCACCACCCTCACCGTCGCCGAGGACGGCAAGGTCGCCTTCACCAGCACCGTCAAGTGCACCGGCACCGCCGCCCCGGCCGGCGGCGTCTACCGCTTCGCCATCGACTGCGGCATCGCGAAGTTCACCGGCACCGCCCCGCCCCCGCCCAAGGGCGCCGACTCCTTCGTGATGACCTGGAGCGAGGGCGACTCCACCGTCTTCCGCGCCGCCTCCTAGGCTCCGCGCCGCCCCACCTGCGTCAGGTCGATGTCGATGGCGTAGGGAACCGACAACACCAGCCGGTCGTGGTGAATGCCGGTCAAGGCATAGCACTTGGTCGCCGGATCCAATTCGTAGACGTAGACCACGGTCCGGCCGGCGTCGTTCTCCACCCGCCAAAAGTGCCGGATGCCCGCCGCGGCGTACTTGCGGGGCTTGGTGTCGCGATCCCGGTCCTCCGAATCCGGGCAGACCGCCTCCACCGCCAAGACGAGGTCCTCGGCGAAGTAATAGGTGGAAGGGTCCGGACGCTCGTAGGCCTCCTGCGTAACGACCAGCACGTCCGGTTCGGGCACCTGCCGCTTGGCCAGTTTGACGGCCATCTCCCGGTCCGCCCGCACCCCTTCGGGGGCCTGCGCGTCCAGCTCACGGACGAGCAGGTTGACGACACGGCTGTGCCACTTTCCTTGCGGGCCTGGGAAGACGAGGCTTCCGTCGATCAGCTCGGCATGCCGGGGCAGGTCCTTCATCGTGAGGAAGCCGTCGGCGGTGAAGCCGCCCGGCGGTGTCACACCGTCCACGAAATCACTTCCCGCCGCAGAGGGGACGCCGATTCCGCCGAGCCCGCAAGGCCGGGCCAAGGCGCACCGGCAGCCTAATCCGTCGTGGCGGCCCAAGGCGCGCCGAAAAGGTTCAGCGGTCGGGGGCCTCGGCCTTGCGGGCGATCAGGGTGCGCAGCTGGGCCAGGTGGCGGGCGGCGCGGGCCTTCTCGGCGCCGTTGATGCCCATGGCGCTCAGGGAGGTGCCGTCGGACAGGTCGAGGGTGGGCCAGGGGTCGCCTTCGTTCATGGTGACCCCCAGCACCTCGGGCCATTCCAGGCGGCGGGTGCGGAAGGCGTTGACGACGGTCAGGCCCTGCTCATCGGCGACGACGCGGCAGCGGGCGAACATGTGCAGCAGCCAGGCCACCACGGCACCGCAGGCGACCAGCAGGAAACGGTCGATGAGCGTGAACTCGGGCGCCACCACGACGGCGAGCACGACCATGCCGAGCATGATCGTGCCCGCCAGCGCGTAGGCCACGATCCGGGTGCGCCGCGGCCGCCACACCACCGGAAGGTCCGGCGGCCGCGTCCCGTCTTCAGCCACGGGCGGGACCTCCACCGCGCGACGCGGAGGCCCGCCGGGCGCCTCCTGGAACGAGCGGGTCAGTCAACGATCTTGGAAATGGGGATCTCGAGGATGTCGCGGGCCCCGGCCGCCTTGAGGGCGGGGATCAGGGTGTTGACGCCCTTCTTGGCGACCACGCTCTCCACCGCGTGCGCCTCGCCGCCGGCCAGCGAGGTCACCGTCGGCGAGGACATGGCGGGCATGATGTCCAGCACGGCCTGCAGGTCGGCGGCCGAGACGTTCAGCTTCAGCAGCACGTTGCCGCGGGCCCGGATGGCGCCCTGCAGCAGCAGCGCGATGTCCTCCATCGCGGCGCGCTTGGCCTCGTCCTCATAGGACTGGCGGTTGGCCACCAGCTCGGTGTAGCTGGTCAGCAGGGTGTCCAGGATGCGCAGGCCGTTCTTGCGGAGCGAGGAGCCGGTCTCGGTCAGGTCCACGATCGCATCCACGATGTCGGGGACCTTGGCCTCGGTGGCGCCGTAGGAGGGCACCACGGTGGCCTTGACGCCGTGCTTTTCCAGGAACCGCTGGGTCAGCGAGGGGAACTCGGTGGAGATCCGCACCCCTTCGGGCAGGTCGGAGACCTTCTGCCAGGGGGCGTCCTTGGGCACCGCCATGACCACCCGCACCGGGTTGGAGGTGGCCTTGGAGTACTGCAGCTGGCCGAGGCTGACCACATCGGAGTCGGTCTCGGTGATCCAGTCGCGGCCGGTGATGCCCAGGTCGAACAGGCCCTGCTCGATGTAGGTGGGGATCTCCTGGGGGCGCAGCACGCGCACCCGGTCGATGCGGGGGTCGTCGATGGAGGCGCGGTAGTCGCGGTCCGAGGAGCGGCGGACGGTCAGGTCCGCCGCGTCGAACAGCTCCATGGTCGCCTTCTCCAGGGACCCCTTGGGCAGGACGAGGGACAGCACAGTCGTTGCCTTTCGCTCTGAAGGTGAAGGGAATGGATGTCCGGGACGCTTTCAGGAGCTCAAATGCTCCGAAAGATGCCCGGCGGGACCGTGGTGCCGCAGACCTCGCAGGGTCAGAGCCGTGTCAAGAGCGGCCACAGTCGCCTCCCATCCCTTGTCCTCGCGGCTGTCCGGCAGCCCGCTGCGATCCAGTGCCTGCTCAATGGTGTCACATGTGAGGACTCCATTGCCCACCGGTGTGGCCTCATCGAGGGCAACCCTCGTCAAACCCGCGGTAACGGAGTCGCAGACGTAGTCGAAATGCGCCGTCTCCCCCCGGATGACCGCGCCCAGGCAGACCACCGCGTCCAGGTCGCGGGCCAGCTGCTGGGCGATCACCGGCAGCTCCAGGGCGCCGGCCACGCGGACCACCACCGGCTCGTCGATGCCGCACTCCTTGGCCGCCAGCACGGCCCGCTCCAGCAGCTGATCGGTGATCTGGGAGTGCCAGCGGGTGCAGGCGATGCCCAAGGTCAGCTCGGCGGCGTTCACGCTGGTCAGCTCGGGGCGTCCGAGGCCGCTCATGTTCGGGTTCCCTTCCTTGCCTGGGTATGGACGGGCAGCTCACGCCAGGCCGTCGATGCGGTGGCCCAGGCGGTCGCGCTTGACGGTCAGGTAGCGCCGGTTGTGCTCGGTGACCACGACGGGCATCGGCACCCGTCCCAGCACCCGCAGCCCGAAGCCCTCCAGCCCGGTGAGCTTGGCGGGGTTGTTGGTCAGCACCCGGATGGAGCGGGCGCCCAGGTCCAGCAGCATCTGCGCGGCGTTGGAGTACTCGCGGGCGTCGGCGGGCAGCCCCAGCTCCAGATTGGCGTCGACGGTGTCGTGGCCCTGGTCCTGCAGGGCGTAGGCCTTGAGCTTGGCCAGCAGCCCGATGCCGCGGCCCTCGTGGCCGCGCAGGTAGAGGATGACGCCGCGGCCCTCGGCGGAGATGGCCTCCATGGCGGCGTCCAGCTGGGCGCCGCAGTCGCAGCGCTCCGAGTGCAGCACGTCCCCGGTCAGGCATTCGGAGTGGGCGCGCACCAGCAGGTTCTCCCCGTCGCCGATGTCGCCGTAGACCAGCGCCACGTGCTCGCCGCCGTCGATGGCGCTGGAGAAGCCGACCGCGCGCCAGATGCCGTACCGGTTGGGCAGGCGGGTCTCCACCTCGCGGCGCACCATGGTCTCGGTGCGCTTGCGGTACTCCACCAGCTGCTCGATGGAGATCAGCTTCAGGCCGTGCTCCTTGGCGAAGACCTGCAGCTCCGGCAGGCGGGCCATGGTGCCGTCGTCGTTGACCACCTCGGCCAGCACGCCGGCGGGGGGCAGCCCGGCCAGCCGGGCCAGGTCCACGGCCGCCTCGGTGTGGCCGCGGCGGACCAGCACCCCGCCCTCGTGGTAGCGCAGCGGGAAGATGTGCCCGGGGCGGACGATGTCCTCCGGCCCGGTGGCCGGGTCGCTCAGCAGGCGGATGGTGTGGGCGCGGTCGGCCGCCGAGATGCCGGTGCTGATGCCTTCGCGGGCGTCCACGCTGACGGTGAAGGCGGTGCGCATCCGGTCGCCGTTCTGCGTCGTCATCAGCGGGATCTGCAGCCGGTCCAGCTCCTGGCCCAGCATCGGCACGCAGATCACCCCGCTGGTGTGGCGGATGGTGAAGGCCAGCAGCTCGGGGGTGGCCTTGGCGGCGGCGAAGATGATGTCGCCTTCGTTTTCGCGGTCCTCGTCGTCGACCACCACGACCGCCTTGCCGGCCGCGATGTCGGCCAGCGCCTCCTCGACGGAGTCGAAGATCCCGCCGCCGGTCTCCTCGCCCGTCACCTCGTCCATCACATCGCCGATCATGCCGCCACCGTCTCCTTGGTTTCAGAACGGACGGGCCGGTCCGCCCGCCGCGCCCGGCGGGTCTGCTCGCCCGCCTGCTTCCTTTGCATCAACACCCCGCGCGCCGTCCCGGCCGGTGCCGGATGCGATCGGGGAAGCGGCGTTGCGGCCTGTGCCGCCGGGCCGCTCATCGGGCGGGCTCCGCCGTGCGGTGAGCGGTGAGCCGCTCGACGTACTTGGCGATGACGTCGACCTCGAGGTTGACCGGGTCGCCGGGGCCTTTGCGGCCCAAGGTGGTCAGTTCCAAGGTGGTCGGGATCAGCGAGACCGACAGCTGCTCCGGCCCGGCCTCCACCACGGTCAGGCTGACGCCGTCGATGGCGATCGAGCCTTTTTCGACGATGTACCTGCTCAGCTCGGCGGGCACCGAGACGGTCACCAGGTGCCAGCGTTCCTCGGCCCGCCGGGAGACGATCCGTCCCACGCCGTCCACATGCCCTTGCACCAGATGCCCGCCGAGCCGGTCCGACAGCCGCACGGGCCGTTCCAGGTTGACCGGCGAACCGGGTTCCAGGACGCCGAGGCTGGAACGGTCGAGCGTCTCTTTCATCACATCGGCGGTGAACTCCTCGCCGTTCACCTCCACCACGGTCAAGCAGACCCCGTTGACCGCGATGGAGGCGCCGTGCACGGCGTCCTGGGTGACCAGCGGACCGCGCACGGTCAGCCGGGCCGAGTCCCCGGCGGGTTCCACCGCGACGACCTCGCCGAGCTCCTCGACAATGCCGGTGAACATCCTCTAGCGCTCCTCTCGGGCGGGTGCCGGCCACGGGCGGTCCGGACCCTGGGCACAGCCGAAGTGAACGCCTGCCGCCGGCTGCGGGGCGGGCGGGACCGTTCCGAAGGAGCGGGGCGGGCATGCGCGGGCACCGGACGGTCGCTCGCCGGCCGGTGCCGTCTGGGGTGGTCTCATCTCCCCGGGCCTCCCGCGTCTTTCGAGACGGTCGTGGCTCCGGGGACGAACGAGCACGGCGCCCCGCACAGGGGCGCCCGGCGTGCTGCCTCCCATCCGGACTTTCACCGTCGGTCCCGGAGTTCCACCGGGTCAACCGGCCGATGGCTTCGGCCGGGTCGCGGACTTTCACCGCCGGTTCGGAGTTCCACCGACCCCGGAGCACGCGTTCAAGGACTCACAACCAGTGTGCCATGTCCGGCATTCCCAGATTCATGCCAGGTCCCGCCACCGGGTCCGCACCGGGGTCTTCGCGGCCGCCCCCGCACCCGCCCGGCGGCCCGCCGGGACCGTTCCAACAGCAGGTCAAAGGGCTTTTGACGGTGGCGTGCGGGGCGCTGAAATCACATCCCGCCCAGTGAGACGGCGGGCGGAAACAGGCGGCCGGACGGGCGCGCTCCCGGGCCCGGTCCGGCCGGACGTCCCGGCCGGGTTCAGGCCCCGGCGGCCTCGGCCTTGGCGCGCAGCAGGCGGACGGCCTCGGCCGGGTCGTCGGCACCGTAGACGGCGTTGCCGGCCACGAACACATCGGCGCCGGCCTCGGCGCAGCGTTCGATGGTCTCGGCGCTGACCCCGCCGTCGACCTGCAGCCAGACCGCAAGGTCCCGGCTTTTGATCAGCTGGCGGGCGCGGCGGACCTTGGGCAGCACCAGGTCCAGGAACTTCTGGCCGCCGAAACCGGGCTCGACGGTCATCAGCAGCAGCATGTCGATCTCGCCCAGCAGCTCCTCGTACGGCTCCAGCGGGGTGGCCGGGTTGATGCCCAGCCCGGCCCGCGCCCCGGCGGCGCGGATGGCGCGCAGGGTGCGGATCGGGGCCTTGGCCGCTTCGGCGTGAATGGTCACGCTGCCGGCGCCGACCTCGGCGTAGGCGGGGGCCCAGCGGTCGGGGTCCTCGATCATCAGGTGGCAGTCCAGCGGCAGCGCGCTGTGCTTGACCAGCGACTCCACGACCGGCAGGCCCAGCGTGAGGTTGGGCACGAAGTGGTTGTCCATCACATCGACGTGCACCCAGTCGGCGTCGTCGGAGATCAGCGCGACCTCCTCGGCCAGGCGGGCGAAGTCGGCGGACAGGATGCTGGGAAAGATCTTTGCGGCCATGATGGTCGAGTCTAGGTGTCCTCGGCCATGGCGGGTTCACCCGTCCGGGGGAGGGCGGGGGTGGAACGCCGGGCCAACCCCGCTCGCACGAACACCTCCACGGCCCCGGCGCCGATCCACAGGCCGCTCAGCAGCCGGCCGCACAGCAGCGCCGGCGGGGCCGGGCCGAACCCCACCGTGAGATTGATCACCGCCAGGCCGGCCAGCCCGACCGGGAGACGGGCCGCCCGGCGCGGCGGCGGACCGCCGGCGGTGAACCAGCCGCGGCGGGCCGTCACGGACAGCCCCGCCGCCAGGCCGCCCAGCAGCCCGGCGGCCTGCAGCGCGTCTTCCAGGCCGGCCCGCTCGGGACCGGCCACGGCCGCGCCGTCCACCAGAAGCCTCCCCCACTCCCCCGGCGGCGCCAGGGCGGCCAGGGCGCCCGCCACCGCGCCCAGCGTCACCGCCGCGCTCAGCGTCACCTGCCACCCGATCCGCAGGGCACGCCACCGGGCAAGGAGCCGGGGCCCGAACCGGACGACCCCGGCCAGCAGCACCGCGCCGACCGCCCAGCCCGCCGCCACCTGGCCCGCCGAATGCACCCCCAGATACACCCGGGACACCCCGACCAGGACGATCACCGCCCCGGCCGGCGCCCAGACCCAACCGGGCCGCAGCGCCGGCAGCGGCCCGGGAAGCCCGACAGGGCGCCCCCGCCGGGTGACGTGCACGGCCAGCAGCCCCCAGACGACCACGGCCGCCTGGGCGTGACCGGAGGGCATGCCGAAGGTCGGTTCCGCCGCGTGCGCCATCCCCTGCGGGTCGTTCCAGTACGGCCGCGGCTGGGCGAAGACCAGCTTCAGCACCGCGTTGACCGTCCCGCTCAGGGCCAGCGCCACGCCCACGGTCGCGGCGGGGCGGGGCGAGACGCACCAGAACGCCACCACCAGCAGCGACAGGTAGAACCCCGTCCCGCCGATGAACGACGCGGCCTGCATGAACTCCGTCACGGCCCGTCCCTTCCCGGGGCGGTGATCCGTATCCGGCCCGTCGCCGCCGGCCGGTTTTCAGCCGGTGCGGCGCAACAGGGCCAGGAACATCGCGTCCGTGCCGTGCCGGTGCGGCCAGAACTGGGCGTAGGGGCCCTCCCCCAGCCCGGTCAGCTCCCCGCGGGCCGTCTCGGCGAGCACGGCCGGGGCGTCCAGCCGCTGCACGTCCGGGCGGTCGCGCAGCACGTCGTCGACGACCACGCGGGTTTCGGCCAGGTGCGGCGAGCACGTCACGTACGCCACCACTCCCCCGGGCCGGACCGCCTCCAGCGCCGCGGCCAGCAGCGCCCGCTGCAGCGGCCCCAGCTCGGCCAGCGCGCTGGGGTCACGCCGCCAGCGGGCCTCGGGACGGCGCCGCAGCGCCCCCAGCCCGGTGCACGGGGCGTCCAGCAGCACCCGGTCGAAGGAGGCGGGACGCCAGGGCGGCGCGGTGCCGTCGGCCACCGCCACGGCGGTGCGGTCATCGACCGCCTGGCGCACCAGCGCGGCCCGGTGCTCCTGCAGGTCGCAGGCCAACAGGCGGGCGCCGCGCCCGCCGGCCAGGCCCGACAGCAGGCCCGCCTTGCCGCCCGGCCCGGCGCACATGTCCAGCCAGCGGCCGTCGGGGCCGTCCAGCGGCACGGCGGCCAGCGCCAGCGTCACCAGCTGGCTGGCCTCGTCCTGGACGGCGGCGCGGCCGGCGGCGACCGCCTCGATGGCCGCCGGGTCGCCTTCGGGCAGCACGGCCGCCTGCGGTGACCAGGCGGCCGGTTCGGCCCCGGCCTCGACCAGCTCGGCCACCGTGGCGCGGCCGGGTTTGGCGACCAGGGTCACCCGCGGCCGGTCGTTGTCGGCGGCCAGCAGCGCCTCGATCTCATCCCGGGCCGGGCCCAGCGCATCGCGCAGCGCCGAGACGATCCAGCGGGGGTGGCTGTAGGTCACCGACAGCCGGCCGAGCTCGTCGTCGGGCGGGGCGACGATGTCCAGCCACGCCTTCAGGTCACGGGTGGCGACCTTGCGCAGCACCGCGTTGGCGAACCCGGCCCGTCCCGCCCCGACGACCGAGCGGGCCAGCTCCACCGCGGTGCCGACGGCGGCGTGCGGGGGGATGCGGGTGCCCAGCAGCTGGTGGGCGCCCAGCCGCAGCACATCCAGCAGCGGCTCGTCGATGCGGCGCAAGGGGCGGTCGCTGCACACCTCCAGCACCGCGTCGTAGGTGCCGCGCCCGCGCAGCGTCCCGTAGGTCAGCTCGGTGGCCAGCGCGGCGTCCCGGCCGGTCAGGCCCCGTTCGCGCAGCCGCACCGGCAGCAGCAGGTTGGCGTAGGCGTCGCGGGTCTGCACCGCCCGGATCACCTCGAAGGCGGTGCGCCGCACCAGGTCCTGGGGGCGTCCGGTGCGGCGGGGCGCACCGGGCCGCCGTCCGGCGCGCCGGGTGCGCGCGTTGCGGGAGCCCATCAGAGCCGCACCCCCCGGGTGCGGACAGGCGCGCCGGGCGGGAGGCCGGCGTTGCAGAGCGCGGTCATCAGATCAGCACGTCCTCGTCGGTCAGGGACAGGCCGCGCGCCCAGTCGGCGGCCGGCATCCGGCGCTTGCCCTGCGGCTGGACCTCCCCCAGGGCCACCGGGTGGGTGGCGGTGCCCACCAGCACCTCCCGTTTGCCGGCCTTCAGCTTCCCGGGGGCCAGCTCGCCGCCGCCGGCGGCCAGGCGGACGGGGCCGACTTTGAGCCGCTCGCCGCGGAAGGTCGTCCAGGCGCCGGGGGCCGGGGTGCAGGCGCGCACCAGCCGGTCCACCCGCATGGCCGGGGCCTTCCAGTCGATGCGGGCGTCCTCGGGGGTGAGCTTGGGCGCATAGGAGACGCCCTCGGCCGGCTGCGGCCTGGGCTGCAGCGCGCCCTGCTCGATGCCGTCCATGGTGTCCACCAGCAGCCGGGCGCCGGCGCGGGCCAGCCGCTCCAGCAGGTCCCCGGCGGTGTCGGTGGGGCGGATCGGCTCGGTGAGCATCCCGTAGACCGGCCCGGTGTCCAGATCCTCTTCGATCTGGAAGGTGCAGGCGCCGGTGATGTCGTCGCCGTGCAGGATGGCGTGCTGCACGGGGGCGGCGCCGCGCCAGGCGGGCAGCAGCGAAAAGTGCAAATTGACCCAGCCGTGGCGGGGGATGTCCAGGGCGACGCGGGGCAGCAGCGCCCCGTAGGCGACCACCGGGCAGCAGTCGGGGGCGATCCGCCGCAGCCGGTCCAGGAAGTCGGGGTCCTTGGCCTTGGCGGGTTTGAGCACCTCGATCCCGGCTTTTTCGGCGCGCTGGGCCACGGGGCTCGCCGTCAGGCGGCGGCCCCGGCCGGCGGGCGCATCGGGCCGGGTGACGACGGCGGCCACCTCGTGCCGCGACTCCAGCAGCGCCTCCAGCGCGGGCAGCGCCGTCTCGGGCGTACCGGCGAAGACCAGCCTCATGTAATCGTTGCCTCCCTCAGGCGGCCTACCCGGCGCGAGGGCGGCCGCACCTGCCTGCCGCGCGCTACAGCGCCCTGCCCAGGGTGCGGTGCGGCGACTCCTTGATCACCGGGACGGGCTCGCCGAACCACTCGGCCTGGCGGATCAGCTTCATCGCGGCCTTGCGCTGTTCGGGGTCCATCCGGTCGATGAACAGGATGCCGTCCAGGTGGTCGGTCTCGTGCTGGACGCAGCGGGCCAGCAGGTCGGTGCCCTCCAGGGTGATCGGCTCGCCGTACATGTTGAAGCCCTTGGCGACCGCCCGCTTGGCCCGCGGGGTCGGGAAGGTCAGGCCGGGGATGGACAGGCAGCCCTCTTCGTCCTCCTCCTGGTCCTCCGACAGGTCCAGCGTCGGGTTGACCAGGTGCCCCAGCCGGTCCTCGACGCAGTAGGTGAACACCCGCAGGCTCACCCCCAGCTGCGGGGCCGCCAGTCCGGCCCCGGACGCGTCGATCATGGTGTCGGTGAGGTCTTTGACCAGCTTGCGCAGTTCCTTGTCGAAGTCCTTGACCGGCTCGGCCGGTGTGCGCAGCACCGGGTCGCCGAATAGACGGATGGGCTTGACGGCCACTTACGGCTCCTGTCGGACGGGGAGAAAACGTCTTTTCAGTCTAGGGAGATCCGCACGGCCCGCTCACCGCGCGCCCGCCCGGGCCGCCTCGGCGCGGGCGGCCTCGGCCAGCACGGGGTCGGCCAGGTGCGCGGCGAGCGCGTCCAGCACCTCGGCGGCCTGGGGGTGCCCGATGCCGGCCATGCCGTCGATCAGCTCCCGCAGCCCGGCGCCCGGCGGGAGGGTGTCCACCGCCTCGGCCACGGCCTCGGCGGGGTCGGCGGTCTCCAGCATCGCCGCGACCGTGTCGGTCAGCATCCACACCAGGTCCTCGCGGGCGGGTTCGGCCGCGGCGTCCCCCCGCTCGTGCAGCCACAGCCTGGCGTAGGGACGGGTCGCCGGGTCCTCCAGCGCCTCCCGCACCACGGGGGCGGCGCTCGCGTCCAGGCCGCCCAGCACGGCGGCGGCGATGCCGCGGGCCGACGGGCTGCCAAAGCGCATGACCTCCACCAGCTCGGCGGCGGCGGACTCGGGCGGACGGGCGCTCAGCCAGCGTTCGACCTCCAGGGCGAGCTCCTCGGGGCCGTGCCAGGCCAGCCCCTCCACCAGGGCGGCGGCCGGGCGGTCGGCCAGTTCGCCGACGACCGGGGCGATGAACCCTTCGGCCAGCAGCAACTCCCGCACCCCCCACACGCCCAGCGGGGTCAGTGCCACCCCGCCCTCGGCGGTGGTCTCCACGGCGCCCCAGCGCTGCAGCTCCTGCAGTTCGCGGTCCAACGCGGCGGCCACCTCCTCGGGCGCGGGCGCCGCGGCGACCTGCCGCAGATGCTCGGTCAGCGCCTGCGCCAGCTCCCGGGGGGCGGCCGGTTCGTCCTGCTCGTACAGGTGAAGGAGCACGCCGGTCAGCTCGGCGCGCACCTGCGCGGCGGCCTCGTCGCCGCCCGCGAAGCCGCCGGTCACGGCCCGGTCGAACGACTGCAGCCAGGAGGCCAGCACGGCCTCGTCGTCGCCGTCGCCCGGCGCGGCGGCCGCGCAGCGGCGGGCGGCGGCGGCCAGCTCGGCGGGCGGGGCCAGCACCACCGGCGGCACCCGCATCTCCTCGCTCGCCTGCAGATAGGCGCCGGCCCGGGCGAAGCGCTCGGCCTCGCTGAGGGACTCGAAGTCCGTCAGCCAGCGCTGCACGGCCGCCTCATCGTCCAGGTCGATGCCGTCGGCGAGCATCATGCCCTGCACCAGTTCCTGGACCGACTCTTGTTCGGCCTCATCCAGCTCGGTGAGGATCTCGGCCAGTTCCGGTTCCAGCGCCTTCAGCTCCGCGTGCAGCTCGGCGGCCCGCCCGGCGGGGATCCGCCCGGTGCCGGCCAGGAAGTCCACCAGCGCGCCCGCACTGGCCATGATCGACGGCAGGTCCTCGGCCTCTGCGACCACCGTCTCCACGAAGGTCTCCAGCATCAGCCGGCGCAGCCGGGGCGGGTCCAGCTCCTGCGGTTCGCTCAGCTCCGGTTCCTGGCGCACCAGTTCCAGCAGCAGCCGGATCCCGTATGTGTCGATGCCGCCTTCGTGCCCGTCCGCCCAGCGGTCCAGATCGGCCAGGGCACGCTCTGCCCAGTTGTCCACCTGCTCGTCAGCCACCAGGGCACCCTAGCGGAGGCGGCGGCTTTTGACCGGCGCTTCGCGAGCTTGATCTCCCTGAAAGCCAGCCGCCTCACAACAGTTCCAGCGGGTCGATCTGCACGCGCACCGGGTCGGGGGCGCGGCGGGCGCTGCGCACCCCCTGGGCCTCCTTCAGCGCCCGCCCGAGCGCCGGCCCCGCCCGGCGCGGCACCCGCACCAGGGCGCGCTCCTTGACCGGGCCTTCCGCGGCGGCCTCGTCCGTCACCGGGACGGGCCCGAGCACCTCGGCGCCGGGCGGCAGGCGGGCCGCCTCCAGCAGCTCGCGGATCGCCGCGGGGGTGCCGGTCAGCGACGCCATCCGGACGGCCGGCGGGAACCCCAGCTCCCGCCGGTCGGCCAGCTCCCGTTCGGCCAGCGTCACCGGGTCCCAGCGCAGCAGCGCCTGCACCGGCGGCAGCGACCCTTCGGCCAGCACCACCACCGGTGCGGCCGGGCGGACCAGCGCGGCGGCGTTCATCCAGCGGCGCAGCGTCTCCTCGGCCACCCGCAGGTCGGCGCGGCCCAGCAGCGCCCAGCCGTCCAGCAGCAGCGCCGCCGCGTACCCGCCGGCGGCGACCGGCTCGGCCCCGGGGGTGGAGACCACCAGCGCGGGACGGCCGTCCACCGCATCCAGCACCCCCTCCCGGCCGGAGGTCCGCACCGGCACGCCGGGGAAGGCGCGGCCCAGCTCCTCGGCGGTGCGCTTGGCGCCCACCACGGCGGCCCGCAGCCGTGCCCAGCCGCACTCGGGGCAGCGCCAGCCGCCGGCGATCCGCCCGCACCAGCGGCAGTCGGGGGCCGCCTGCGCCGACCGCAGCGACAGCGGCCCCCGGCAGGCGGCGCAGCGCACCGGTTCGCGGCAGCGCTCGCAGCGCAGCCCGGGCAGGTAGCCGCGCCGGGGCACCTGGACCAGCACCGGGCCGTCGGCCAGCGCCCGCCGGGCGGTGCGCAGCGCCAGGTCGGGCAGGCGTGCGGTGCGCGCCGCCTCGTCCCTGGCCAGCTCGGCGTCGTCGCCGGCGGGACGCACCCGCGGCATCACCGCGCGGATCCGTGCCCGCTCGGCGGTGAGGGGACGCGCCCAGCCGGTCTCCACCAGCACGGTGGCGTCGGTGGTGCGGCAAAAGCCGCCGATGAGCGCCCCGGCCCCGCACCGGTGCGCCCGCAGCGCCAGAACCTCGCGGGGGTGGGGGTAGGGGGCGTGGGGTTCGGCGTGCACGTCGTCGCCGTCGTCCCACAGCACCACCAGTCCCAGGTCGCGGACGGGCGCGAACATCGCCGCCCGGGTGCCCACCACCGCCCGCGCCGTGCCGCGCAGCACCGCCAGCCAGCGCCGGTAGCGTTCGGCCGGCCCCTGGTCCGCGGTCAGCGCCACGTGCCGGGAGGGCGCCTGGAGTTCTGCGGCGAGCGCGGCGTCGACCCGGGCGACCTGGCGGCCGTCGGCGAGCACCACCAGCGCGCCGCGGCCGGAGGCCAGGGCGGCCTGGACGGCGCGGGCGATGGCCTGCGGCCAGTCCGGGCCGGGCAGCGCCGTCCACACCGCGCGGGGCGAGCCGCCGGCGGCCAGCGCCGCCAGGAAGGACGGCCCGGCCGGGTAGTGCGCCCACGGGCCGGGAGCGGGAGGGTCGGGCCGCCACGGCTGTGGCGCGGCGGCCGGTTCGGCCTCGACGCGGGCGTGCCGGGGCGGGATGGCCAATCGCAGCACATCGGCCACGGTGCCGGCGTACCGGTCGGCGACCTCCCGGGCCAGCGCGGCGATCTCGCCGGTCAGCACCGGTTCGGGGGAGATGACGCGCTCCAGGAAGAGCAGGCGGCCTTCGTGGTCGCTGCCCTCCGCCCGTTCGGCCAGGAAGCCGTCCACCAGCTGCCCGGCGAAGCGCACCCGCACCCGGCAGCCGGGCACCGCCTGGGCGTCCAGCTGCTCGGGGACGAGGTAGTCAAAGGGCCGGTCCAGGTGCGGCAGCGGCACGTCCACCAGCACCCGGGCCACCGGCAGGCGCTCGGCGGGCCGGCGGGCGCCCTTCTTGGGCTCCTTGCCGGCGGGTTTGGCGGCGCTCCCGGGTTTCGGCGCGGCGAGCGCGCCCATGCCCGGGATCGGTTCTGTCTCGCCGCCGTTCGTCACGCTCCCGTCCTACCAGATCCCGGGGACCGGGAAGGCGCGGCACAGGCGGGCGGCCCGCCGCGCCCCGGCCCGGTGGCCGGAGCGGGCGAGCCGCCCGCGCACGCTCGCAAGCCGCCCGCGAAGGGCGCGTGCTCTCTTACAGGCCGACGGCCGAGCGGAGGGCGTCGGCGCGGTCGGTGCGCTCCCAGGAGAAGTCCGGCTCCTGGCGGCCGAAGTGGCCGTAGGCGGCGGTCTGGGAGTAGATGGGGCGCAGCAGGTCCAGGTCGCGCACGATGGCGGCCGGGCGCAGGTCGAACACCTCCAGCACGGCCTCCTGGATCTTGGTGACCGGGACCTTCTCGGTGCCGAAGGTCTCCACGAACACGCCCACCGGCTTGGCCTTGCCGATGGCGTAGGCGACCTGGACCTCGGCGCGGTCGGCCAGCTCGGCGGCGACGATGTTCTTGGCCACCCACCGCATGGCGTAGGCGGCGGAGCGGTCCACCTTGGAGGGGTCCTTGCCAGAGAAGGCGCCGCCGCCGTGGCGGGCCATGCCGCCGTAGGTGTCCACGATGATCTTGCGGCCGGTCAGCCCGGCGTCGCCCATCGGGCCGCCGATCTCGAACTTGCCGGTCGGGTTGACCAGCAGCCGGTAACCGTCGCTGTCGAGGTCGAACTCCGCCAGCACCGGGTCGACCACGTGCTCCTTGATGTCCGGGGTCAGCAGCTCCTTGAGGTTGATGTCGGGAGCGTGCTGGCTGGAGACCACCACGGTGTCCAGCCGCACCGCACGGTCGCCGTCGTATTCGATGGTCACCTGGGTCTTGCCGTCCGGACGCAGGTAGGGGACGGTGCCGTCCTTGCGGACCTGCGCCAGCCGCCGGGCCAGCCGGTGCGCGATGGTGATCGGCAGCGGCATCAGCTCGGGGGTCTCGTTGGTGGCGTAGCCGAACATCAGGCCCTGGTCGCCGGCGCCCTGCCGGTCCAGCTCGTCGACGGCCTCGCCCTCACGGGACTCATAGGCGTCGTCGACGCCCTGGGCGATGTCGGGCGACTGGGCGCCGATGGACACCGAAACGCCGCAGGAGTGACCGTCAAAACCCTTCTGAGAGGAGTCGTAGCCGATCTCCAGGATCTTCTCGCGGATGACCCCGGGAATGTCCACGTAGGTCTCGGTGGTCACCTCGCCGGCCACATGCACCTGGCCGGTGGTGATCAGGGTCTCCACGGCGACCCGGCTCTTGGGGTCGTCCTTCAGCATCGCGTCCAGGATCGCGTCGCTGATCTGGTCCGCAATCTTGTCGGGATGTCCTTCGGTGACGGACTCAGAGGTGAACAGACGGCGAGACACGTGCGTGAACTCCTTGCAGCGGCTGCTGACTGACGTCGCAGGACGGACTGTGCATAATCGAGGGCCGACCCGGCGCGCTGCCGCGCCGGCGGTCTATTTCCGACGAAGTGTATCGGGAACGGCGACGCCGCCGCCCGATCCCACCGCTTTCCTCTCGGCGGTAAAGCGCGCTTCGCCGCGCCCGGGCGCTACAGGCGCGCAACGACCAGGTCCCATACCACGTCCGCGAGGTCCTCTTTGGGGCCGCGTGGGATCTCGGTGGTTGCGCCGTCGGCGGCCAGTACCACGGCGGCGTTGTCGGGACGGCCGAAGGCGAGGTTCTCCCCGACCTGGTTGACCACCAGCAGGTCGCACTTTTTGCGGACGAGCTTGTCGCGGCCGTTGGCCAGCACGTCGTCGGTCTCGGCGGCGAACCCCACGATCACCTGCCCGGGGCGGCGGTGCTGCCCCAGCTCGGCCAGGATGTCGGGGTTGCGTACCAGCTCGATCGGCTCAGGCTCGCCCGACTCGGATTTTTTGATCTTGGAGGTGCGGTAGTCGGCGGGCCGGAAGTCGGCCACCGCCGCGGCCATCACCACCGCGTCGGCGTCGGCCGCCGCCTCCAGCACGGCCTTGCGCATCTCCTCGGCGGTGCCCACCGGCACGACCTGGGCGCCCGCCGGGTCGGGCAGCGCCACGTTGGCCGCCACCAGCGTGACGCGGGCGCCGCGGGCCAGCGCGGTGCGGGCCAGCGCGTACCCCTGCAGGCCGGAGGAGCGGTTGCCGATGAAGCGGACCGGGTCGATCGGCTCGCGGGTGCCGCCGGCGGAGACCACCACGTGCCGGCCGGCCAGGTCGGCGGGGGCGTTGCCGCGGGCCAGCACCCGGCGGGCGACCTCGAACAGCTCGGCCGGCTCCGGCAGCCGGCCCTTGCCGGTGTCGGCGCCGGTCAGCCGCCCGACCGCCGGCTCCAGCACGATCGCGCCGCGCTCGCGCAGCGTGGCCACGTTGGCCTGGGTGGCCGGGTGCTCCCACATCTCGGTGTGCATCGCGGGTGCGAACACCACCGGGCAGCGGGCGGTCAGCAGCGTGTTGGTGAGCAGGTCGTCGGCCAGCCCGCAGGCGGCCCTGGCCAGCAGGTCGGCGGTGGCGGGGGCCACGAACACCAGGTCGGCGCCCTGCCCCAGCCGCACATGCGGGACCTGATCCACACCGGTCCACACCTCGGCGGCCACCGGGTTGCCCGACAGGGCCGCCCAGGTGGGTTCGCCGACGAAACGCAGGGCGTCGCGGGTGGGCACGACATGCACATCGTGGCCGGACTCGGTGAGCCGCCGCAGCAGCTCGCACACCTTGTACGCGGCGATGCCGGCACCGACCCCGAGGACGACCCGGGGTTTGGCGGGGGTCATGCGAACGAGGGTAGCGGGCCGCCCGCCGCTAGTTGTCGATGGGTTCGGCGTGCAGCAGGCCCTCGCGCACCTCGCGCAGCGCGATCGACAGGGGCTTTTCCTGGACCTGGGTCTCCACCAGGGGGCCGACGTACTCCAGCAGCCCCTCGCCGAGCTGGGCGTAGTAGGCGTTGATCTGGCGTGCCCGCTTGGCCGCGATGGTCACCAGGCCGTACTTGGTGTCGACGACCTCCAGCAGCTCGTCGATCGGCGGGTTGGTGATGCCTTCGCTGTTGGCTGCCACGCTTGGCCTTCCACTAATCCGAAGTCTGGTCGACCATCAAGGCTAGCAGCTCCCGGCACACATCCTGGACGGATGTGTTGACCAAGGTGACGTCGAACTCTTTTTCGGCGGCCAGCTCGACGCGGGCGGCCTCCAGCCGGCGCTCGATCACCTCCGGCGGCTCGGTGCCGCGGCCCACCAGGCGGCGCACCAGCTCGTCCCAGGAGGGCGGGGCCAAGAACACCAGCAGCGCGTCCGGCATCGCCCGGCGCACCTGACGCGCCCCCTGCAGATCGATTTCCAGCAGGACGGGCACGCCCGCGGCGAGCTTTTCGGCGACCGGAGCCCGCGGGGTCCCGTAGCGGTTCCCCGCGAACTCCGCCCATTCCAGCAATTCCCCATCGGCGACGAGCCGGTCAAAACCGGCATCATCGACGAAGAAGTACTGCACGCCGTGCTTTTCCCCCGGGCGGGGGGGCCGGGTGGTCACCGAGACCGACAGCCACACCTCCGGGTGCGATCGCCGGATCTCGGTGACCACCGTGCTCTTGCCGACGCCGGACGGCCCGGACAGAACGGTCAGACGGCGCCGCGGCGAGGACGGCGCGCATCCGCCCGCGGCCGGCTCGGCGCCGGAACCGGGCGGGGTGGTGCCGTTCCGAGCGCCCTTCTCCTCGGGCAGGCCGGAACCGGCCGCGGCGCTCATTGCGCCGCGCCCGCCTGCGCGATCATCGTCAGCGGTTCGCACCGCCGCCGAACTCACGCTCCAGGGAGGCGCGCTGGTTGGCCCCCAGGCCCCGCACGCGGCGGGACTCGGCGATGCCCAGGCGCTCCATGATCTGCTTGGCACGGACCTTGCCCACGCCCGGAAGGGATTCCAGGAGAGCCGACACCTTCATCTTTCCGATGACATCATCGGTCTGCCCAATCTTGAGGACCTCGGCGAGCGAGGTACCCCCATGCTTGAGCCGATTCTTAACTTCGGCCCTCTCCTTACGGGCCTTAGCGGCCTTCTGCAATGCTGCGGCGCGCTGTTCGGGGGTTAGGGGCGGAAGAGCCACGCCGGGTCACCTCGTGTTTCCACTCGACGGAGTCGGACGGGTTGGGAAACTAGCGAGTTCACACCCCATAAAGCAACGTGAAGTGCTGTTCCGCCCGCCACAAAATCACGAAAATCACTCCTTGGAGTGTCCTGAATACACAGTGTACACAATCTCCCGGGGCGACGCCGGATCCCCTTGCGTGCCAGGGCTTTCGCACACCGGCACGGAACCGGCGCCGCGCTCTCCGCAAAGAGTGATCTTCATCTCGAAAACGCATCCGCCGTGTTCTTTTCGGAACCGGCGCCCCGGCTCGGCCGAAGCCCGAAACACATCGGTCATCTTCCCCGCCCGGCTCCGGTAAGACCTTCGCGGCGTCCGGCTCTCAGCCGGCGGCGCGGCGGCGCAGCGCGGCGGCGATGGCGGCCGCGGCGGCGCCCGGGTCGGGGGCCCCGGTGATGGGCCGTCCGATCACCAGCAGGTCGGCGCCGGCCTGCAGGGCCTGCTCGGGGGTGGCCACCCGGGCCTGGTCCTGGGCGGCGCTGCCCGCCGGGCGCACCCCGGGGGTGATGAGGGTGATCGAGGGCCCCACCTCTGCGCGGACCGCAGCGGCCTCCTGCGGCGAGCAGACCAGCGCCCGCGCCCCCGCCCCCACCGCCAGCGCCGCAAGGCGCCGTACGGCGTCTGAGGCCGGTCCGGCCAGGCCCATCCGGCCCAGGTCCTCCTCCCCCAGGGAGGTCAGCACGGTCACCGCCGCGATCCGCACGTCGGGGGCGGCCTCCACGGCGGCCCGGATCATGGCCTCCCCGCCGGTGGCGTGCACGGTCAGAAAGTCCGGCCGCAGCCGCGCCACCGCCCGGGCGGCCCCGGCGACGGTGGCGGGGATGTCGTGCAGCTTCAGGTCCAAGAAGACCTGCACACCGCTGGCGCCGCGCACGCTGGCGACCACGTCCGGCCCGTAGCGCAGATAGAGCTCAAGACCGACCTTGACGGTGCTGACATGGGGGGTCACCAGGCTCGCCCAGCGGGCGGCGGTCTCCAGGTCCGGCGCGTCCAGCGCGACGGCGATCGGAGCGGGTGTCACGGCGGCGTCTCCTTAGGCTCCTTCAGCCCGGCCCACGCCCGGCGGGACGGGCCGCGGAGGGCTGATCTGTGGGGGAACGTACCCGGCCTGCCCCTGGGGCGGCAGCCGGTGGGCCAGTCCCACCGCATCGGCCAGCCGGGCGATCTTGCGGGCGCTCAGCGCGTCCTCCAGTTCGCGCACGATCCGCGGAGGGGCCACGGGGTCGTGGAACAGCGCGGTGCCCACGGCCACCGCGCTGGCGCCGGCCAGGATGAACTCCAAGGCGTCCAACCCGCTGGACACCCCGCCGATCCCGATGATGGGGGTGGTGGGCAGCGCGGCGTGCACCTCGTAGACGCAGCGCAGCGCCACCGGCCGGATCGCCGGGCCCGACAGCCCGCCCGACACCCCGGCCAGCGCCGGCCGCATGGTGTGCGGGTCGATCGCCAGCCCGGCCATGGTGTTGATCAGGCTCAGCCCGTCGGCGCCGGCGTCCACGCAGGCCAGCGCGATGGTGACCAGGTCGCTGACGTCGGGGGCGAGCTTGGCCAGCACCGGCACGTCGCGGCGGGTGACCGAGCGCACCGCGCGCACCACGTCGGCGGCCGGGCCCGGCAGCCGGCCGAACATCCGGCCCCGGTCCTCCAGGTTGGGGGCGGCCAGGTTGATCTCCACGGCGGCCAGCGCCGGCGCGATCTGCACCCGCCGCGCCACCTCGGCGTACTCCTCCACGCTGTGGCCGGCGACCGACACGATCACCGGCACCTCCCGCTCGGTCAGCCAGGGCATGTCGCGCTCCAGGAAGGAGTCGACGCCGGGCCCGGGCAGCCCCATCGCGGTCAGGATGCCGCTGGGCGTCTCGGCCACGCGCGGGGTGGGCCGGCCCGCCCTGGGCTGCAGCATGACCGAGGTGGTGGTGAACGCCCCCAGCCTGGTCAGGTCGAAGAAGCGGGCCAGCTCGCGGCCGGTGCCGCCGCAGCCGGCGGCGGTCAGCACCGGGTTGGCCAGCTCCAGCGGCCCCAGGCGGGTGGTCATGTCGGTCATGTCCCACCTCCGGCCGCCCGCGGGGCGCCCAGCGCGTCGAACGGGATGGTGCCCAGATCGCCCCAGCGCACCCGGTCGCCGCGCAGCACCGGGCCGTCGGCGCAGGCCCGCACCATGCGGGTGATCCCGTCGTCGCCGACGATGGGCAGCACGCACGTCAGGCACAGCCCGGTGCCGCAGGCGGCGGTCTGCTGCAGGAACTCCTCCACCGACACCTGGGAGGGCAGGCCGTAGCGGGTGGCGGTGGTGCTCACCGCGCGCAGCATCTCGGTGGGACCGCAGGCGTAGACCACATCGGCGGCGGTCTCCTCGATCACCCGCGGCAGCACCTGGGGCACCGTCCCGCTCTCCCCCAGCGAGCCGTCGTCGGTGACGACGGTGGCCGAGTCGCCGACCCGCTGGGCCGAGCGGGCCCCGAACACCGCCTGGGCCGAGCGCCCGCCCAGCAGGAAGTGCACCCGGCACTCGCGCCGGCGCAGCGTGTCGGCCAGCGCGAACAGCGCCGCCGCGCCCACTCCCCCGCCCACCAGCAGGCAGTTGACCGGGTCGCGGGGCAGCCGGAAGGGACGGCCCAGCGGGCCGACCACATCGATCTTGTCGCGGGCCTTGCGGCCGGCCAGCCAGGCGGTGCCCACATCGCGGGAGCCGCGGTGGTCGAAGACCACCTCCACGGTGCCGCCGTAGTCGGGTTTGACCTCATAGACCGAAAAGCAGCGGCGCAGCAGCCGGCCGGTGTGCTCCCCGCCGACCGCCAGCGCCACGAACTGCCCCGGCCGGAACCGCTCGGCGACCGCGGGCGCCACCAGCGTGATCGCGTGGTAGTCGCGCACCTGGCGGACCGTCAGCACGATCGCCGAGGTGCGCAGGGCGCCGGCGGCGGCCCGAGCGGCGTTGTCGGTCACCCCCTCGTCCCTCCCTCATCGGCGGGCCGTCACCGGCGGGCGGCCCGCAGGCGTTCGGCGTGTTCCTGCAGCGAGCGGACGCCCAGGTCGCCGCGGACGATGGCCTCGATGCCCTGCACCGCGGCGGCCAGTCCGGCCGTGGTGGTCACGCACGGGATGCCCCGCAGCACCGCGGCGGTGCGGATCTCATAGCCGTCCAGTCGCGGCCCCGATTGGCCGGGGCTGCCGAAGGGAGTATTGACGATGAGGTCCACCTCCCCGTCGAGGACGCGCCGGACGATGGTGGGCTCGCCGTCGGGACCGGGCCCTTCGCTGTGCTTTCGCACGATCTTGGCATGCACGCCGTTGCGGCGCAGCACCTCGGCGGTGCCCTCGGTGGCCAGGATCTCAAAGCCCAGGTCGGCCAGGCGCTTGACGGGGAAGACCATCGAGCGCTTGTCCCGGTTGGCCACCGACACGAACGCCCGTCCCTTGGTCGGCAGCGCCCCGTAGGCGGCCTGCTGGGACTTGGCGAAGGCGGTGCCGAAGGTCTCGTCGATGCCCATGACCTCGCCGGTGGAGCGCATCTCCGGGCCGAGCACGATGTCCACGCCCTGGCCCTGGGCGTTGCGGAACCGGTCGAAGGGCAGCACCGCCTCCTTGACCGCGATGGGGGCGTCCAGCGGCAGCGTGCCGCCGTCGCCCTCGCGCGGCAGCAGCCCCTCGGCGCGCAGCTCGGCGATGGTGGCGCCCATCATCACCCGGGCGGCGGCCTTGGCGAGGGGGACCGCGGTGGCCTTGGAGACGAACGGGACGGTGCGGGAGGCGCGCGGGTTGGCCTCCAGCACGTACAGCACCCCCGCCGACAGGGCGTACTGGACGTTGATCAGGCCGCGCACCCCGATGCCGCGGGCCAGCGCCTCGGTGGAGGTGCGGATCCGCTCGATGTCCTCGCGGCCCAGCGTGATGGGGGGCAGGGCGCAGGCCGAGTCGCCGGAGTGGATCCCGGCCTCCTCGATGTGCTCCATGATCCCGCCCAGGTACAGCTCCTCGCCGTCGAAGAGGGCATCGACGTCGATCTCGACCGCCTCATCGAGGAACCGGTCCACCAGCACCGGGTGCTCGGGGCTGACCTCGGTGGCCTTGGCCATGTAGGACTGCAGCGTGGCGTCGTCGTAGACGATCTCCATGCCGCGTCCGCCCAGCACGTAGGAGGGGCGCACCAGCACCGGGTAGCCGATCTCGGCGGCGATCTTGCGGGCCTCCTCGAACGAGGTGGCGGTGCCGTGCTTGGGAGCCGGCAGCCCGGCCCGCTCCAGCACCCGGCCGAAGGCGCCGCGGTCCTCGGCCAGGTGGATGCTCTCCGGCGAGGTGCCCACGATCGGCACGCCGGCGTCCTTGAGCTTTTGGGCCAGCCCCAGCGGGGTCTGCCCGCCCAGCTGGACGATCACCCCGGCGACCGGGCCGGTCTGCTGCTCGGCGTGCACCACCTCCAGCACGTCCTCCAAGGTGAGCGGCTCGAAGTACAGCCGGTCGGAGGTGTCGTAGTCGGTGGAGACCGTCTCGGGGTTGCAGTTGACCATGACGGTCTCGTAACCGGCCTCCGAGAGGGTGAAGGAAGCGTGCACGCAGGAGTAGTCGAACTCCACGCCCTGGCCGATGCGGTTGGGGCCGCTGCCGAGGATGATGACCTTGGGCTTGTCCCCGGTGGGGACCTCGGTCTCCTCGTCGTAGGTGGAGTACAGGTAGGGGGTGCGGGCGGCGAACTCCGCGGCGCAGGTGTCCACGGTGTGGTAGACCGGCCGCACGCCCAGCGCCCGCCGCAGCTCCCGGACCACCTCCTCCGGCAGGCCCCGCAACTGCCCGATCTGGGCGTCGGAGAAGCCGTAGCGCTTGGCGGTCAGCAGCTTGTCGCGGGTCAGCGCGTCCTCGGCGGTGCGGATCTGGTCGGCGACCTCGTTGATGGCGGCGATCTGCTCCAGGAACCACGGGTCGATGCCGGTGGCCCGGTGGACCTGCTCGACGGTGGCGCCGGCCCACAGCGCCCGCTGCACATCGCGCAGCCGGCCCTCGTGCGGCCGGCCGGCGCTGCGCAGCAGCTCCTGCGGGTCGCCGGGCTCGCCGTCCCAGGAGAAGGACGAGCCCTTCTGCTCCAGCGACCGCAGCGCCTTTTGCAGCGCCTCGGGGAAGGACCGGCCGATCGCCATGGCCTCGCCCACCGACTTCATGTGGGTGGTCAGCGTGGCGTCGGCGCCGGGGAACTTCTCGAAGGCGAAGCGGGGCACCTTGACCACGACGTAGTCGAGGGTGGGCTCGAAGCTGGCCGGGGTCTCGCGGGTGATGTCGTTGGGGATCTCATCGAGGGTGTAGCCGATGGCCAGCTTGGCGGCGATCTTGGCGATCGGGAAGCCGGTGGCCTTGGAGGCCAGCGCCGAGGAGCGGGAGACCCGCGGGTTCATCTCGATGACGATCATCCGCCCGGTCTCGGGGTGCACCGCGAACTGGATGTTGCAGCCGCCGGTGTCCACCCCGACCTCGCGGATCACCGCGATCGCCACGTCCCGCATGTTCTGGTACTCGCGGTCGGTCAGCGTCATCGCCGGGGCGACGGTGATGGAGTCGCCGGTGTGCACGCCCATCGGGTCCAGGTTCTCGATGGAGCACACGATGACGACGTTGTCGGCCCGGTCGCGCATCACCTCCAGCTCGTACTCCTTCCAGCCGAGGATGGACTCCTCCAGGAGCACCTCGCTGGTGGGGCTGGCGGCCAGCCCGGCGCCGGCGATGCGGCGCAGGTCCGCTTCGCTGTAGGCCATGCCCGAGCCGGTGCCGCCGAGGGTGAAGGAGGGCCGCACCACCAGCGGGTAGCCCAGTTCGGCGGCGGCGGCCAGGCACTCGTCCATGCTGTGGCAGATCACCGAGCGGGCCGACTCGGCGTTCAGGCCGTACTTGGCGGCGACCGCGGCGACGACCTCCTTGAAGCGCTCGCGGTTCTCCCCGGCCTGGATGGCCTCGATGTCGGCGCCGATCAGCTCCACCCCGTAGCGCTCCAGCACCCCCGACTCGTGCAGCGCGATCGCGGTGTTGAGGGCGGTCTGGCCGCCCAGGGTGGGCAGCAGCGCGTCCGGCCGCTCCTTGGCGATGATCTTCTCGACCACGTCCGGGGTGATCGGCTCGACATAGGTGGCGTCGGCGAACTCCGGGTCGGTCATGATCGTCGCCGGGTTGCTGTTGACCAGGACGACGCGCAGCCCCTCGGACTTGAGCACCCGGCACGCCTGGGTTCCGGAGTAGTCGAATTCACATGCCTGGCCGATGACGATCGGCCCGGAGCCGATCACCAGGACCGACTTGAGATCTTGGCGGCGAGGCATTACCGGGCGCCCTCCATGGCTTCACAGAACTGGTCGAGAAGACCGGCGGAATCACACGGGCCGACGACAGCCCCAGGACGGAAGAAATCGGGACACATTACGCACGCGCCTTCCCGTTCGCGGCCTTCCCATCCATCAGCTCGCAGAACCGGTCGAACAGCGAAGTGGAATCGTGCGGGCCGGCCGCGGCCTCCGGGTGGTACTGGACGCTGAAGGCCGGGTAGTCCAGCAGCCGCAGGCCCTCCACGCAGCCGTCGTTGAGGTTGACGTGGCTGACCTCGGCGCGGCCGAAGGGCGTGTCGAACGGGCCGTCCAGCGGGGCGTCCACGGCGAACCCGTGGTTGTGGGCGGAGATCTCCACCCGCCCGGTGCGGCGGTCCCGCACCGGCTGGTTGATGCCGCGGTGGCCGAACCGCAGCTTGTAGGTGCCCAGCCCCAGCGCCCGGCCGAAGATCTGGTTGCCCAGGCAGATGCCGAAGAACGGCTTGCCGGCCTGCAGCACCCCGCGCAGCGTCTCGACCGCGTACCCGGTGGCGGCCGGGTCGCCCGGCCCGTTGCTGAAGAACACCCCGTCGGGGTCCAGCGCCAGGATGTCCTCGGCGGTGGAGGTGGCCGGCAGCACGTGCACCTGGCAGCCGCGCTCGGCCATGTAGCGCGGGATCATCGCCTTGATCCCCAAGTCCACGGCGGCCACGGTGTAGCGCTTGGGGCCGACCGGCGGGACCACATACGGCTCGGGGGTGGTGACGGTGCGGGCCAGGTCGGCGCCCTCCATCGACGGGCTGGCCAGCACCCGCTCCAGCAGCGCCTGCGGGTCGGTCTCCACGCTGGAGATCCCGCCGCGCATGGCGCCCTTGTCGCGCAGGTGGCGGGTGAGGGCGCGAGTGCCGGGCATGGCGATGCCGACGATCCCCTGGGCCCTGAGCTCCTCCTCCAGGGTGCGGCGGGCCCGCCAGCTGGAGGCGATGGGGGACGGCTCGCGCACCACGTACCCGGCCACCTGGATGCGCCCGGACTCGGGGTCCTCGTCGTTGACGCCGGTGTTGCCGATGTGCGGAGCGGTCATCGCCACGATCTGCCCGGCATACGACGGGTCGGTGAGGGTCTCCTGGTAGCCGGTCATGCCGGTGTTGAAGACCATCTCCCCGAACGTCTCGCCCTCGGCGCCGAAGGCGACCCCATGGAACACCCGGCCGTCTTCGAGCACGAGCATCGCGGCGGGTCGGGTCATTGCAGCTTTCCTTCCCAGACGGTGGGCCGGCCGCGCAGGAACGTCGCCACCACCCGGCCCGGCAGCTCCAGGCCGGCGAAGGGGCTGTTGCGGCTCTTGGAGGCGAAGGTCGCCGGGTCGACGACGGTGCGCGGGGACGGGTCGTAGAGCACCACGTTGGCGGGGGAGCCGGCCTCCAGCGGCCGGCCCTGCCCCTCCAGGCGGCCGATGCGGGCCGGGCGGAAGGACATGCGGTCGGCCACGCCGGCCCAGTCCAGCAGCCCGGTCTCCACCATGGCGAGCTGGATGACCGGCAGCGCCGTCTCCAGCCCGATCATGCCCATGGCGGCGGCGGCCCACTCGGTCTCCTTGTCCTCGACCGGGTGGGGGGCGTGGTCGGTGGCGACCGCGTCGATGGTGCCGTCGGCCAGCCCCTGGCGCAGCGCGGCCACGTCCTCGGCGGTGCGCAGCGGCGGGTTGACCTTGTAGATGGGGTCGTAGCCGCGCACCAGGGTGTCGTCCAGCAGCAGGTGGTGGGGGGTGACCTCGGCGGTCACCTGCCAGCCCTTGCTCTTGGCCCAGCGGATGATCTCCACCGAGCCGGCGGTGGAGACGTGGCAGACGTGCAGCCGGGAGCCCACGTGCGCGGCCAGCAGGCAGTCGCGGGCGATGATGGCCTCCTCGGCCACCGCGGGCCAGCCGGGCAGTCCCAGCTCCGCGGAGACCTCGCCCTCGTTCATCTGGGCGCCCTCGGTGAGGCGGGGCTCTTGGGCGTGCTGGGCGATGACGCCGTCGAAGGCCTTGACGTACTCCAGGGCCCGCCGCATGATCACCGCGTCCGACACGCAGTGCCCGTCGTCGGAGAACACCCGCACCCGCGCGGCCGAGTCGGCCATCGCGCCCAGCTCGGCCAGGTGCTTGCCGGCGATGCCCTGGGTGACCGCCCCGACCGGGTGCACATCGCAGTACCCGGCCTCCCGGCCCAGCCGCCACACCTGCTCCACCACGCCGGCGGTGTCGGCGACCGGGTGGGTGTTGGCCATGGCGTGCACCGCGGTGTAGCCGCCCTTGGCGGCGGCGCGGGTGCCGGTCTCCACGGTCTCGGCGTCCTCGCGGCCGGGCTCGCGCAGGTGGGTGTGCAGGTCGACCAGGCCGGGCAGGGCGATCAGCCCGGCGGCGTCGAGCACCTGGGCGCCGGCGGCGTCCAGGCCGCGGCCGACCTCGGCGATCACCCCGTCCCGCAGCAGCAGGTCGGCGGGTTCCCCGCCGAGCAGGCGCGCGCCTTTGATGAGGAAGCTGTGGCTCACTCGGACACCTCCTTGCCGATGGCCGGCTCCGAGCCGCCCAGCAGCAGGTAGAGCACGGCCATGCGGGCGCTGACGCCGTTGGTGACCTGCTCGGTCACGGTGGAGCGGGGCGAGTCGGCCACCTCGGCGGCGATCTCCACGCCGCGGTTCATCGGGCCGGGGTGCATGACGATGGCGTGCTCGGGCAGCTTGGCGACGCGCTCGGCGTCCAGCCCGTAGCGGCGGCTGTATTCGCGGACGGTCGGGAAGTAGGCGGCGTTCATGCGCTCGCGCTGCACCCGCAGCATCATCACCACGTCGCTCTTGGGCAGCTCGGCGTCCAGATCGTAGGAGACCGAGCAGGGCCAGGAGTCCACCGCGACCGGCAGCAGCGTCGGCGGGGCGACCAGGGTGACCTCGGCGCCGAGGGTGTTCAGCAGCAGCACGTTGGAGCGGGCCACCCGGCTGTGCAGCACGTCCCCGACGATGGTGACCCGCCGGCCGTCCAGGTCGCCCAGGCGGCGGCGCATGGTGAAGGCGTCCAGCAGCGCCTGGGTGGGGTGCTCGTGGGTGCCGTCGCCGGCGTTGATGACGCTGCCGCGCACCCAGGTGGCCAGGCGGTGGGGGGCGCCGGCGGCGCTGTGCCGGATGACCACCGCGTCGGCGCCCATGGCCTCCAGGGTCAGCGCGGTGTCCTTGAGGCTTTCGCCCTTGGAGACGCTGGAGCCCTTGGCGGAGAAGTTGATCACGTCGGCCGACAGGCGCTTGGCGGCGGCCTCGAAGGAGATGCGGGTGCGGGTGGAGTCCTCAAAGAACAGGTTGACCACCGTGCGGCCGCGCAGGGTCGGCAGTTTCTTGATCGAGCGGTCGGCGATCTGGGCGAGTTCCTCTGCGGTGTCCAGCACCAGCAGCGCGTCGTCCCGGCTCAGATCGGCCGCGGAGATGAGGTGACGCTTCACTTTGCGGACTTCCTGTCGGGCGAACCTGCTGCATCGTCGGGGCGCCGGGCCGGCGGGCGGCGGGCCGGCGACGGCGATCCGTCGCGGGCGCCGTCGGCCGGTCCGATCAGCACCGCGTCCCGGCCGTCGTTCTCGGTCAGCAGCACCCGGACGGTCTCGCGCATCGAGGTGGGCAGGTTCTTGCCCACATAGTCGGCGCGGATGGGCAGCTCGCGGTGGCCCCGGTCCACCAGCGTCGCCAGCTGCACGGCGCGCGGCCGGCCCAGATCGCTGAGGGCGTCCAGCGCGGCGCGGACGGTGCGGCCGGAAAACAGCACATCGTCCACCAGCACCACGATGCGGTCGTCGATGCCCTCGGCCGGCAGGTCGGTCCTGCCGAGCGCCCGGGCCGGACGCATCCGCAGGTCGTCGCGGTACATGGTGACGTCGAGCGAGCCGTGCGGGAAGGGCTTGCCCTCGACCTCCTGCAGCCGGGCGGCCAGCCGGCGGGCGAGCGTCACCCCGCGGGTCGGGATGCCCAGCAGGACGACGTCGTCGCCGCCTTTGGTGCGTTCGAGGATCTCGTAGGCGATACGGGTGAGCGCGCGGCGGATCTCGGGGGCCTCGAGAACGGCCTTGTGTCGCAAATCACGTTCCGCATCGCGCGCCTCGGCCGGCTCCGCCGGCCTGGAGGCAGCGTTCACCGCCTCAACCTCCTTTCCCGCCTCACGGGACGGGGCTTAAAGGACGTCTTGCCGCCCTCACCGTAGCAGCCCGCTTCGGCCGGTCTGCTCCCAGGCCGGGACGTCTTGCCAGGTGAGAGAGGTCACTTCGGGCGGGGTGCGGCGGGGGGCCGCCGCGGTGAGCCGGGCGGGCGGGGCATGCCGGGGCCGGGGCCCGTCCCCGCGATTCGACCGCTTTTTTCCAATCGGCTTGACCTGGGGCCCTCCCCGTTTTACCGTCACTGTCCGTAACCATCCCTGGAGACGGGTCCGGGGCGTTCGGTCCCGGTCCCAGCTCCCTCCGGGGGCGAGTGCGAGACCGCCGCTCCCCGGTACCGAGCTGATTTTGACGACGAAAGTGAGCCTGGGGGGCCGCAACGATGCCGTCTGAATACGCTAAGGCTCTTGGCGCGCGTCTGCGCGCGATCCGTACTCAGCAGGGCCTGTCCCTGCACGGCGTGGAAGAAAAGTCCCGCGGCCGCTGGAAGGCCGTCGTGGTGGGTTCCTATGAGCGCGGCGACCGCGCCGTCACCGTCCAGAAGCTGGCCGAGCTCGCCGACTTCTACGGCGTGCCGGTCTCGGAGCTGCTGCCGGGCGGGGCCTCGCCCAGCCCGCTGGGGCCGACGCCCAAGCTGGTGATCGACCTGGAGCGGCTCCAGCAGCTTCCCAAGGACAAGGCCGGCCCCCTGGCTCGTTACGCCGCCACGATCCAAAGCCAGCGCGGCGACTACAACGGCAAGGTCTTGTCGATCCGCCAGGAGGACCTGCGCTCCCTGGCGGTGATCTACGACAAGTCCCCCGCCGACCTGACCGAGGAGCTCATCAGCTGGGGCGTCCTCGACCCGGAGGCCCGCCGCGCCGTCGAGGCCTTCTGATTCCCGCCGTACCCGCCGCATCGCAGGCCGCTTGAGCGGTCTGCGATGCGGCGGTTCGTCTTTTCACGGGAGAGCCGCCCTGGACTCCTCCGAGCGGGAGGTGCCGCCTCCCGGAGGGTTGAGCGCCGGAACCGCCCGGGCGGGAAAGGGCGGCGCATGGCGCTCAATGCGGGCCCGTCCGCCGGGCGGCCGGACCGGCGCGTCTTCCGGGCGCGAGCAGGGCGAACACCATCGCGGCCGCCATCGTGGCGGCGGCCGCCAGGAACCCGGCGACGAAACCGCCCTCGGTCGGCGTGCCGCCGGCCGTCGCCGAGGCGGTGATGATGGCGGCGCTGGCCTGGGTCCCCAGCGACGCCCCCACCGTGCGGATCAGCGTGTTCACCCCGGTGGCCACCCCCGTCTGCCCGGCCGGGACGGCGGCGACCACCAGATTGGCGACCGCCGCATACGCCAGGCCGAGGCCGATCCCGCGGACGGTGCTCGCGGCGTACAGCTGCCACATCTCCTCGTGCGCGAACGCCACGTACCCGTATCCGGCCAGCGCCATCGACGCCCCGGCCAGCAGCACCGTGCGGGAGCCGATCCGCACATCCAGCGCCCCGGCGGCGAATCCCGCCACCGTCATCCCCACGCTGGCGGGCAGCTGCAGCAGCGCCGCCTGCGTGGCCGAACCGCCGAACCCGAAGCCGCCGCCGGCGGGCGCCTGCACCAGCAGGGGGAACAGCACTCCCCCGGCCATCAGCGCATAGCCGGCCAGGACCGAGGCGACGTTGGCCGTCCACACCCCGCGGATGCGCATCACCCGCAGGTCCACCAGCGGCTCGGCCACCTTGGACTCCACCGCCAGCCAGCAGGCGGCCAGCAGCGCGGCCGCCGCCAGCAGGGCCAGCAGCAGCGGATCGGTCCAGCCCCGGGCCGGGGCCTGGGTGAGCGCGGTGAGCCCGCCGACCATCCAGGCGGCAAAGAGCACCGCGCCCCACCAGTCGATCCGCGCCCCCGTCCGCCCGGTCGACCTTGGAACGATCCACCATGCCGCCGCCATCCCCGGCACCAGTCCGGCCACCGGCACCCACAGCAGCCACCGCCAGCCGAACCAGTCGATGACCGGCCCGGCGATCACCCAGGACACCGCGCCGCCCAGGCCCAGCATCGACGACATCAGCCCCACCGCCGAGGCCGTCCGGTGCGGCGGGCTCACCTCCCGGATGATCGTGTACGCCAGGGGGAACACCCCGCCGCCCGCTCCCGCCAGCACCCGGCCGGCCAGCAGCAGCGGCAGCGAACGCGCCAACGCGGCGACCACCATCCCGACCACGGTCACCGCCAGCACCGCCAGCAGCACCCGCCGCGGCCCGAACAGGTCCCCCAGCCGCCCGATCACCGGCGTCCCCACCGCCGCCGACAGCGTCATCGCCGTCAGCGCCCACGCCGCCCCTCCGGCGGAGGTCTGCAGATCCCGCTGGATCAGCGGCAATGCGGGGGTCACCACCGCCATCGACAGCGAGTACGCCATCACGCCCAAAAAGGCCAGCAACGGCACGACCCGCCGGTCGCCCCGCCCGCCCGGGCCCCGTCCACCCACTCCCATGCCGAGGCCACGTTACCCACTGGCCTCGGCAAAGCCCTCCTTCACCCCCCTTACCTCCCGAAACACCGCACAGCCAGCAAGGCGGGCCGCGGGGAGGGCGTGTCGGCGGGGCCGCTCAGGGGCCCGCGGCCCCGCCGACACGGGGGGCTCCGGCATCGCCCGAGGGGAGGGGGAGGCGATGCCGGCCCGGGGAGGCCGGAGGCGCTCCCCGGAGTGCCGTGATCAGCCGGCCCTGGTCTGCGGGAGGGGGAGGGCGGTCTGGCCGGGGACGCCGAGGGTGTCCTCCACCAGGGAGACGAAGACCTCCGCGTCGCTCAGCAGCTCCTCGGCCTCGCGGGGGGTGACGGCGCGGGGCAGGCCGGCCTCGGCGGCGGCGCGCTTGTCGGCGCCGGCGGCGAAGAAGGCGGCCCACTCCCGCAGCGCGGGCTCGGCCTCCGGCAGCAGCACCCAGACACTGCGGGGCCGGCCCCGGCGGGGCTTGTCCGGCGGCCGGCGGGCGGCCAGCACGGCCGCGGCGGCGCGCAGGGCGGCCAGGTGGGCCGACACGTAGCGGACGGCCGGCGAGGTGGCCTCGGCCGCCTCGGCCAGGCACATGCGGGCCGCCTCCAGCTGGCCGCGCACGGTGTGACCGGACCGCGGCGACGGGACGCTGCGGGGGCGCGGGCTCGCCGGGCGGGCGGCGGGGTCCGCCCCGCCCCCGGCGGCTGTCGATCCGGACATGCGCCTGCCTCCTTCCGGCTCCGGGCCGGCCGGGCGGAGAGCTTCCCCTCACTCCGCCCGGCCGTCACGCCCCGCCGCTGGAGCGGCGGGGCGTGCCCTTGGCGCGGGCCGCGAGCCCCGCGCCACATCGAACACAAGTTCGATGCACTCTCAGTAAACCGCCCGCATCACAGTTCGTCAATACGTTCGAACACCGACTTTCACCAGGTCATCCATAGAGGACGCCCCGGCTCGCCCGTGGCGGGACCCAGTACACCAGCCGGGTCTGACAAAACCGGACAACTCACTCGGGACGGCGCACGTGCACCGGGACGTTGGTGCCGACGAGCTTGGGAAACTCCTCGGCGACGTTCATCGGCAGCCGCACGCACCCGTGCGACGCCGGATAGCGGGGGACGCTCAGCGACCCGTGGAAGGCGATGCCCCCGTAGAAGTAGACCGGGTTGTACAGCCGTCCCAGCGGCGAGGTCTCCCAGCCGGAGACGCGCCGGCCCGTGCGGAAGTCCCCGGTGGGGGTCAGCACGTGCTCCCCCGACCCCGAGGAGATGTGAGAGATCAGCACGGGCCGCCCGGCCTTGTAGACCACCAGGTACTGGCGGCGCAGATCGACATCCACCCGCTCGGGCTCGCGCCGCTTGGACACCGGCCGCGGCGCCTTGGGGTTCTCCAGGGCCGCCCACATCCGCTCGCCGACCGTATCGCTCACCTTGATGCGGTTGACCTTCTGGAACGCCCACACCGCCATCTGCGTGAGGTTGCCGTAGCGGCCGTCGATGGGCCCGGGGGCGTACCCCAGTTCCTTGAGCCGCCGTTGCAGCGCCTTGACGTGCTCGCCCCGGGCGCCCGGCTTGAGCGTGGGAGGGGGCGTGGGCGTGGGGTCGGGCGTGGCGGGGGTGACCGTCGCCACGGCCGGGCGGGGCCGGCTCACCGCCGTGGTGCCCGCCTGCGTGCAGCCGGACAGCGCCAAGGCACCGCCCGCCAGAAGGAATCCCGCCATCTGCGCCCGTGTCCCCATCCGCGACCTCCCACCGCAAGGATTCCCTTCGCGACGGGTGTTCCATTCGCCGGTCCGAGGGCGTGAACGCAGACTTTAAGGTGCTGGGCATGCATCCCAACGTCGAACGTGTGGCCGCGGCCCTCAAGGAGCTGGGCGCCAAGGGTCAGATCGTGGAGCTGCCGGAGGCGGTCCGCACCGCCGAGGCCGCCGCCGAAAAGCTCGGCTGCCCGGTGGGCGCCATCGCCAACAGCCTGGTCTTCGCCGCCGACGACGCCCCCCTGCTGATCTTGACCAGCGGCGCGCACCGGGTGGACACCGCCAAGGCCGCCGCCCTGGTCGGGGCGCGGAAGGTGCGGCGGGCCTCCCCCGAGTTCGTCCGTCAGGCCACCGGCCAGCCGATCGGCGGGGTGGCGCCGGTCGGGCATCCGGCGCCGATCCGGACGCTGGTCGACACCTGGCTGCGCGAACACGAGGTGGTGTGGGCGGCCGGCGGTCACCCCAACACCGTCTTCCCCACCTCCTTCGAAGAGCTGGTGCGCATCACCGGCGGCACCCCGGCCGACATCGGCGCCTGAACGGCGGGGGCCGGGCGGGCCGCGGCGTCCGCCCGGCCCCGAGAGAATCCCGGCATGGAGATCTGGCACAACCCGCGCTGCTCCAAGAGCCGCGCCGCCAAGGCCGCCCTCGACGCGGCGGGCGTGACCTACACCGAACGCCGTTACCTGGACCGGCCGCCGACGGCGGACGAACTCGACCGGGTGCTCACCGCCATCGGCGCCGAGCCCTGGGAGGTGGCCCGGCTGAACGAGCCGGTGGCCAAGGAGCTGGGGCTGAAGGACCTGCCCCGCCAGCGGGCCCGCTGGATCGAGGTCATGGTCGCCCACCCGGTGCTGATCCAGCGGCCCATCATCATCACCGACGACGGCCGGGCGGTGGTGGCCCGTGACGAGGCCGCGGTGAAGCGGGCGCTGGAGGGCGCCTGAGGGCCGGTCCGTCCCGAAGCGCGGCGCATGCTTGGTCATCGCCACGTACCACTCGTAATCTGACGTATACGGTACGGCCCCTCCGCCGCACCGCTGGGGCCTGGTGAGAGCCCCGAACCGTCCGTCAGCATCGGAGCGGCCATGAGCGCGAGCATGCGCGGCGGTCCCGCCGCACGGGACCCGCAGTTCCGCGGGATCGACCCCGATGCGCTGGGGCACCTGCTCAAGCAGATGACCGCCGCCAACCGGGCGATCATCGGGTGGCTGGAGGCCCATCCCCCGCCGCCCGGGGTGCCCGTCTCAGGGCACCTGCGGGCGCAGGAGGTCAGCGTGTGGGTCGGCGAGCAGCTCGGCATGCTGCACCGGCGCTACAACTACGCCATCACCCACCCCGACCCGGCGGGCGGTCCCCGCCCCGTCCCTGCGGCCCCGTTCGCCCCGGGCGTGCCGCGAGCGGGCGGGGGCGGCGGGACGGCCGAGCCGCCGCGCAGGTCACCGACGCCCAGGGGCGCCGGTGACGACATCGGGCTCTTCCCCGACCGGCCGTCCGCCCAAAAGGCCGCCCGTGCCGACGCCCTGGCCATCGAACGGGCCATCAAGGGAGGCGGGCCGATTCCCCAGGAGGTCTGGCGGCGGCTGGAGCAGGCCGCCGACGATCCGGACTACACCGAGGAGCTGTATGACCGGCTCGGCCCGGCCGGGGTCGCCGAGCTGATCAAGCGGGCGGCCGGGGACGAGGAGCGGCTGCAGGCGCTCAGCCGGTCGCTGGGCACCGCCAGCTTCCACCTGCCCATGAACACCGCCTGGCTGAAGGCGCTGCTGGCCGAGGCGGACCGGCTCGGCGTCCGCGACATCGCCGTTCACGTGCTGTCGCAGGCCCACTTCAGCCCCCGCACCGACGCGGCCCTGGACCGGCTGGACCTGCTGGGCCCGCTGGCGCCGGTGCCGCAACAGCGGTAGCGCCCCGAGCAGTGAGGAGACCGACGGCCCGGCAGGGCCGACATCCCGGAAGGCCGATATGACGCCACCGCCGCCGCCGACCGTGCCACCGCCCATCGACCAGGCCACCGCGCGGCTGCTGCCGCCGGGCGAGGTGCCCAACCCCGAGTACGCCCGGCTCTATCACGCCTACCGGGACGCCTACGGCAGCATCGACCAGCTGCGGCGGGCGCTGGACCCGCCGCTGAAGACCCTCAACGGCACCGACGCCTGGCTGGGTCCCGAGGCCCGCAGCTGGGGCGAGCGGCTGGAGGAGAACCGGCGGATGCTGCAGCAGGCGGCCGAGCAGATCCTCAGGGACTTGCACGCCGCGCTGATCGCCACGCCCCGCACGATCCAACGGGTCTAGTCTGGCGGAGTGGACGACGCTGACCAGGCCGACCGACCCAGAGTGCGCGAGCTGGACGAGCGCGGCTTCCGGCGCCGCCTCGGCCCGATCCTGCAGGTGTACGCGGCGGCGATGAACCCGCCGCGGGACCAGCTGCCGGGCCGGTATTCGATCATGGAGCGGCACGCCACCTACCCGCGGTTCCGGGCGCTGGTGGCCGAGACGCGCCGCCCGTTCCTGCGCGGCGCGACGATCCTGGGGTTCGCCTACGGCTTCCACGGGGCGCCCGGCCAGTGGTGGCACGATGTGGTCCGCCAGGGGCTGACCGAGGCGGGAGGCCCGCAATTTGCCGCCGAGTGGCTGTCGGACGCCTTCGAGGTCGCCGAACTGCACGTGGACCCCGCCCACCAGGGGCGGGGGGTGGGCCGGACGCTGCTGACCAGGCTGTGCGCCGGCCGCAGTGAGCGGACCGTGGTGCTGTCCACGCTGGCCCGCGATCCGGAGACCCGGGCCCGCCGGCTCTACCGGTCGGTGGGGATGATCGACCTGCTGCCCGACTTCGAGTTCCCCGGGGGCGGTCCCCGCTACGCGGTGATGGGCGCCCGGCTGCCGCTGGCGGTCTCCCCGGAGTGATAAGACGGCAGCGGCGGCCGGGCCGGCGGGCTTTCCGCAGGGCGCTCCCTTCAGCGCGAGAAAGCCGGGACGCGCGACGCGGGGCGCGTCAGGCGGTGGCCGTGGCCGGTGCCGGGGCGGGCCGGTGGGCACCGGTGTCCAGCAGCCCGTAGACCTCGCGGGTCGCGGTGGACTTGTTGAAGGTGATGAAGTGGATGCCCGGCGCCCCCTGGTCCAGCAGCTCCTGGCACAGCTCGGCGGCGTGCTCGATGCCCAGCCGGCGCACCGCCTCCGGGTCGTCGGCGACCGCCTCGAAGCGGGCGGCCAGCTCCGGCGGGAACGGCGCGCCCGACAGCTGCTCGGAGCGTTCGATGGTGCTCAGCTGGGTGACCGGCATGATGCCCGGGATGATCGGGACGTGGCAGCCGTGCGCGGCGACCCGGTCGCGCAGCCGGAAGTAGTCCTCGGCGCGGAAGAACATCTGGGTGATGGCGTAGTCGGCGCCGGCCCGGCACTTGGCCACGAAGTGGCGGGTGTCGCTTTCGACGTCGGGCGAGCGCGGGTGCCGGTGGGGGAAGGCCGCCACGCCCACGCAGAAGTCGCCGGCCGAGCGGATCAGGCGCACCAGGTCGGCGGCGTACTCCACCCCTTGGGGGTGCTTGACCCACTCCCCCGTGGGGTCGCCCGGCGGGTCGCCGCGCAGCGCCAGGATGTTGCGCACCCCCACCGCGGCGAACCTGCCGATGAGGTGGCGCAGCTCGGCGACGGAGTGGTTGACCGCGGTGCAGTGCGCCACCGGGGTGAGGGTGGTCTCGGTGGCGATCCGCTCGACGATCTCGACGGTCTTGTCGCGGGTGCCGCCGCCGGCGCCGTAGGTGACCGACACGAACGTCGGCCGCAGCGCCTCCAGCTGCCGGATGGTGCGCCACAGGTTGCGCATGCCCGTCTCGGTCTTGGGCGGGAAGAACTCAAAGGAGAACGACTTGCCGCCGGCGGCGAGCAGCTCGCGGATGGTGGGCGGGCGGTCAGGCAACACAGGACGCATCCCTCCAGGCTAGTGCGATCTTCAGAACCTGTCTCGGGCCGCCCGCGGCCCCGCACGGCGGGGACGGGGCGGGCGGCCGGCGTTCTCACCGCAGCGGATCAGGAATGTACCCGTAGAAAAACCACATCGTGACCTGTCCGTAAGGTGTGAGGATCGTCGAATCGGCAGTTGCGGGAAATAACCCACTTTCCGCTATTGCGGATCGTTCCATCTTGACGTTCATAATGACCATGATCGACAGGTCGGGGCGGCACGGTCGTCAACTGGGGTGCTCGGCCCGACCTGAGTGAGAACACCCGTCTCCGGTTCACTAGGGTGATCGATATGTCCGCTGGCCGTGTTCGCAAGGAAATCGACCACGCGCTGCTGTCCTTCGTGGATCGGCAGCGTCCGGGGGTGCTGGCGATCAGTGATGACCTGGCACCTTTGCTCAGCGCGCTGGATGCGCTGCTGGCCGGTGGCAAGCGGCTGCGCCCGGCGTTCTGCTACTGGGGCTGGCGGGCCGCCGGTGGCGAGGACATCGAGGCCGCCACCGGCATCGCCGCCGCCGCGGCCTCGCTGGAACTGCTGCAGGCCAGCGCGCTGATCCACGACGACGTCATGGACGCCAGCGACACCCGGCGCGGCCAGCCGTCGGCGCACCGCCGTTTTGAGGCCATGCACCGCGAGCACGGCTGGCGGGGCGGCGCGGCGGCCTTCGGCGAGGGCTCGGCGATCCTGCTGGGCGACCTGTGCCTGGCCTGGTCGGCGGAGATGTTCGACACCAGCGGGCTGGACACCGAGGCGCTGCGCCGCGGCCGCCCGGTGTTCGACCTGATGCGCACCGAGGTGATCTGCGGCCAGTACCTGGACATGCTGGAGAGCGCCCGCGGCGCCGGCACGGTGGAGCGGGCGCTGACGGTGGTGGAGTTCAAAAGCGCCAAGTACACCATCGAACGCCCGCTGCACATGGGCGCCGAGCTGGCCGGCGGCACCCCGGAGGTGGTGGAGGCGCTGCGCGCCTACGGGCGCCCGCTGGGCATCGCCTTCCAGCTGCGCGACGACGTGCTGGGGGTGTTCGGCGACCCGGCCGAGACCGGCAAGCCCGCCGGGGACGACCTGCGCGAGGGCAAGCGCACCGTCCTGGTGGCCTTCACTTTGGAGCGCGCCACCCCCGCCGAGGCCGAGTTCATCGAGAGCCGGCTGGGCGACCCGGAGCTGGACGCCGAGGGGATCGCGCAGCTGCGCTCGATCATCGACGGCAGCGGGGCGCTGGCCGCCTGCGAGGAGCTGATCGACCGCTACACCGAGCAGGCCTATGAGGCCCTGCGGTCCGCGCCGATCGCCTCCGACGCCCGTCAGGCCCTGGCCGAGCTGGCGGTCGCCGCCACCGCCCGCCGGGTCTGAGCGGCCCGCAGGCGAGGTGGGCCTTTTCAACGCCTTGTCCGCGCAGGCCGCAGCCGGGGTATCGCCATCAAAGGCGATGCCTTGACCCAAGCGGACGCCCCCGGGGCTCCCGCCGCGGCGCCCTTGGGTCGCGTGGTGAAAAAGATCCCGTGAGCGATGCGGCGGGTCTCCGGCGGCCTGGACGAGCACGGGCCGATCGAACCGGTGACGCCCTGGCGGCGTCACCGGAGGCTCACGCCTGTCCCGAACATCCGGCACGTGCCGCCGGATCCGGTGAGACGAAGCGGCATTCGATGCCTTGACAGGCGCTTTACTGTGCGTTTTACCGCACATCGGGCGGGCCGACACGGTACAAAGAGCCGGTAAAGATCGTCCGTCCTCGTCCGAACCCGTACCCGGAGCGTGCCGTGCAACCGCAAACGGCCCCGCTGAGCCCCGATGACCCGCGCCGCCTGGGCGGCCGCCTGCTGCTGGGCAGGCTCGGTGAGAGCAGGCAGGGCGTGGTCTATTTGGGCCGCGGAAAGGACGGCGAACTGGTCACCGTGAAGGTGCTGCGCGCAGGGCGCGGCGCCGGGCTCCGCGCCCGCGACCGCTTCGCCCGGGAGGTGGCCGCGGCCCGGCAGGTGCCCGGGCCGTACACCGCCCGGGTCCTGGCCGCCCGGGTGAGCGGCGACCGCCCTTACATCATCAGCGAGTACGTGCCCGGCCCTTCGCTGCAGCAGGTCGTCGCCGAGCGCGGCCCGCTGCCGGAGGAGCGGCTGCACAAGGTGGCCCTGCGCACCGCGCGGGCGCTGGCCGCCGTCCACCGGGCCGGCCTGGTGCACCGCAACTTCACACCCGAGCACGTGCTGCTGGCCCGGGGCGGCGCCAAGGTCATCGGACTGGGCGTCGCTCGCACCCTGCGCGCTGCCGGCCCGGCCGGCACCCCCGCCTACCTGGCGCCCGAGCAGATCGAAGACGAGCCGGTCGGGCCGCCCGCCGACGTCTTCGCCTGGGGCGCCACCATGGTCTACGCGGCGACCGGGCGCCCCCCGTTCGGCTCGGGACCCGATGCGGCGGTCATGCGCCGCATCGTCGCCCGCTCGCCGGAGCTGGGCGGCACGCCCGAGCCGCTGCGTTCCCTGGTGCTCGGCTGCCTGGACAAGAACCCCGCGGCCAGGCCCACCGCCGCCCAGCTGGTGCGGGCGCTGCGGGAGGGCCGGCCGCCGGCGCCCCGGCCCCGCCCGCAGGGCATCCCGCGCTATCGGTGGCGGATGATGGTGGCCCTGGCCGTGGTGGTGACGGCCGGCTTCACCGTGGGAGTGCTGCTGCCCGGGGTCTGATCGGACGGATCCTCACCAGTGCGGGGGGCGTTCCTCCAGCAGCCGTGAGTCGTCATCGTCGTCCCGCCACCGGCCCCAGCCGGTGTCGGTGTCATCGACGGTCTGGTCGGGCAGGATCTCCAGCTCGTCGTCGTCGACCAGGTCGACGGGGCGCTCCTCGTCAGGGCTGATCGTCATGGGTCAATTGTCGGACATCCGGTGAGCGGTCGACGACCGATCCCCCTTTTCCCGCCGGCCACCGGCGCAAGGAGCCGCCGATGGCCGGCGGTGAGATCGGTCACAGCGGCGGCGCCTGGCGCAGCCGGCGGGCCAGTTCGGCGGTGGCCGCGCCCGGGTCGTCGGCCTCGGTGATCGCCCGGACCACCACGATGCGGCGGGCACCGGCCTCCAGCACCCGGTCGAGATTGCCGGCGTCGATGCCGCCGATGGCGAACCAGGGCCGTCCGGCGCGCAGCGAGGCGGCGTACTCCACCAGTTTCAGCCCCGCCGCGGGACGGCCCGGCTTGGTCGGGGTGGCCCACACCGGCCCGGTGCAGAAGTAGTCCACACCGGGCTGGGCGGAGGCCTCGCCGGCCTGCTCGTCGCTGTGGGTGGACCGCCCGATCAGCACGTCCTCCCCCACGATCCGGCGGGCGTACGGCACCGGCAGGTCGCCTTGTCCCAGATGCAGCACATCCGCCCGCGCCGCGTACGCCACGTCGGCGCGGTCGTTGACCGCCAGCAGCGCTCCGTGCCGGTCGCAGGCGTCCCGGAAGACCTCCAGGTACTCCAGTTCCTGGCGGGCCTCCAGGCCCTTTTGGCGGAGCTGGACGATGTCCACCCCGGCGGCCAGCACCGCATCGAGGAACTCCGGCAGGTCGCCCTGGCGCTCCCGGGCGTCGGTGCACAGGTAGAGGCGGGCCCGGTCCAGCCGGGCCCGCAGCGCTACGGCGCGATCGGACAACAGATGAGTCGGCAATGTACGGGGTCCTCCCGGGCCGCCTTAAGGGGCGGCCCGTCTAGAACGCCAGCGCCTGGGCGCGGCGGCGGATCTCGGTCCCTCGATTCTCGGCCAACGCCTGCACGGGGGTTCCGGGCAGGGTGTCGTCGGCGGTGAACAGCCACCGCAGGGTCTCCACGCTGTCATAGCCGGCATCCGACAGCAGCGTCAGCGTGCCCGGCAGGCCCTTGAGGATCTGCCCGCCGCGGATGAAGGCGGCGGGGACCATGATGGTGCCCTCGCGCTGGACGCCCAGGAGCTTGTGGTCGCGGATGAGTTGCTTGGTCCGGCTGAGGTTGAGGCCCAGCCTCTCGGCGGCCTCCTGCAGTGTGAGCCATTCCCCGACGAGCGCGTCGGTGTGTGCGTCGAGCCTGCTTTCCATTGTGGCTTGCATCTGCGTCACGCCACCTGGCCTACCACTCCCGCACACTTCTGAAACCATCAGGTGAGAACTGCTTTGCGCAATGGTGTATCGGGGTCGGCCACGGCCGCGGCGTCCAGCCGGGCGCCCTCGGCGATGAGCCGGCGGGCCTGCACCAGGTCGCGCGGCCGGTCAACGGTCAAGATCGCCTCCAGGCGGTCGCCGGTGAACCAGCAGGCGGCCCAGCGGCGCTCGGTGGGGTCGCCCCGGTAGACCAGGCGCTCGGCGATCGGGTGGTGCCCGGCGTACTGCACCATCCGCCCGAACTGCTCCGACCAGAAGTAGGGCACCGGGTCGTAGACGGCCGGCCGGCCCAGCAGGGTCGCGGCCGCCACGTCGGGGGCGTTCAGCGCGGTGTCCCAGTGCTCCACCAGCATCCGCCGCCGGTACCGCCGCGACCACCAGGACGCGCAGTCGCCGACCGCCACGACCCGCGGGTGACCGGTGCGCAGCGTCTCGTCGGTGACCACGCCGCCGTCCACCTCCAGGCCCGAGCCCGCCAGCCAGCCGAGGTCGGGACGCACGCCGATGCCCACCACGATCGCGTCGGCGGCGATGCGGTCGCCGTCGGCCAGCACCAGGGCGCCGGGCTCGACGGAGGCGACCTTGGCGCCGGTGCGCAGCTCCACGCCGGCCTCGGCGTACCAGGGGACGGTGTGCGCCCCCAGCTCGGCGCCGAGCGGGCCCGCCAGCGGGGCGTCGGCGGCCTCCACGACGGTGACCGCGCAGCCCTTGGCCGCCGCCGCGGTGGCCACCTCGGCGCCGATCCAGCCCGCGCCGACGATCGCGATCCGGGCGCCTTCGCGCAGCTGCGAGCGCAGGCGCCGGGCGTCGTCGATGGTGCGCAGCACGTGCTGGGGGCCGTCGCCGGGCAGTGTGATGGGGGTGGCGCCGGTGGCGATGACCAGCCCGTCGAACGGCAGGTCGCCGGCGGTGGTCGCCAGCGTGCCGCCCTCCTCGCCGAGGCGCAGGCCGCCGGCGCGCTCGCCCAGCAGCAGCCGGCAGCGCAGCGCCGTCCAGTCGGCGTCGACCGTGGTCTCCTCCTGGTCGCCCATCAGGACCGCCTTGGACAGCGGCGGCCGGTCATACGGCGGGTGCGGCTCGGCCGACACCAGGGTCAGCTCGCCCTCATACCCCTTGGCCCGCAGGGCCTCGACGGAGCGGACCCCGGCCAGCCCGCCGCCCACCACAATGACGCGCTCCATGGAGGCAAACCTTAATACCCGTGCACTTACATGCTTTGGGGTGGTCAAACCGGGAGGTAGCGGGACGCATAGGCTAGGGGCGACGAGCGCGGGAGCCCGGTGCGACCGGGCTGAGAGGGCGGCTGAACGGGCCGCCGACCGCCAGGACCTGATCCGGATCATGCCGGCGAAGGGAGCATGCCGATGCCGACCCCCGACGGGCCCGGCGACCTGCTGGTCGTCGGGGCGGGAGTGATCGGGCTGGCCACCGCCTGGCGGGTGGCGGCCCGGGGAGCGACGGTGACCGTGGCCGATCCCGCGCCCGGCAGCGGGGCGTGCCATGTGGCCGCCGGGATGCTCACCCCCGTCAGCGAGGTGACCTACGGGGAGGAGCCGCTGCTGCGGCTGGGGCTGGCCTCCCGAGACCGCTACCCGGCCTTCGTGGCCGAATTGGAGGAGGTCTCCGGGCGGCGCACCGGGTACCGCGGCGACGGGGTGCTGCAGGTCGCCTTCGACTCCGACGACCTGGCGTTCCTGGAGGAGCTGCGGCGCTTCCAGCAGTCGCTGGGCCTGACGGTGGAGGCGCTGAGCGGCCGCGAGTGCCGCCGGCTGGAGCCGATGCTGGCGCCCTCGGTGCGCGGCGGGCTGCTGGCCGCCGAGGACGGCTCGATCGACCCGCGCCGGCTGACCGCCGCGCTGCTGGCCGCCGTCGAGAAGGAGGGCGTGCGCATCGTCCGCCGCCGCGCCACGCACCTGCTGGTGGAGCACGATAGGGCGGCCGGGGTGCGGCTGGAGGATGGCGAGGAGCTGCGCGCCGACATGGTGCTGCTGGCCGCCGGGGCCTGGAGCAGCGACCTGCAGGGCCTGCCGGAGGGGGTGGTGCCGCAGGTGCGCCCGGTCAAGGGCCAGGTGCTGCGGCTGCGGTCGAAGATCCCCTTCCTGGAGCGCACCACCCGCGGGGTGGTGCGGGGCTCGTCGATCTATCTCGTCCCTCGGGAGGACGGCGAGCTGGTGGTGGGCGCCACCCAGGAGGAGATGGGCTTTGACACCACCGTCACCGCCGGCGGCCTGTGGCAGCTGCTGCGGGACGCCCGGGAACTGCTGCCCGGCGTCACCGAGCTGGAGTTCACCGAGGTGTCGGCCGGGCTGCGCCCCGGCTCGCCGGACAACGCGCCGGTGCTGGGCGCCAGCGCGCTGCCGGGTCTGTTTCTGGCCACCGGGCACTTCCGCAACGGGGTGCTGCTGACCCCGATCACCGCGGACGTCATGGCCGAGATCCTGGTGGACGGCACGGTGCCCCCCGAGGCCGCGCCGTTCACCGCCGACCGGTTCGCAGGGGAGGCGAGGGCGTGAAGGTCACCGTCAACGGGCGGGAGCGGGAGCTGCCCGAGGGGACCACGGTGGCGGAGGTGGTGGCGTCGGTCACCGCGGCCACGACCGGGGTCGCGGTGGCGGTCAACGGCGAGGTCGTCAGCCGCGGGCAGTGGGCCGACACGGCGGTGCGCGACCGCGACCGCGTCGAAGTGCTGACCGCGGTGCAGGGAGGATGAAGGTGACCACGACGAGCGCACCGGACCCGGCGGACATCGCCACCGGGGCGGCCCGGGATCCGCTGGTGATCGCCGGGCGGACGTTCGGCTCCCGGCTGATCATGGGGACCGGCGGGGCGCCCAGCATGCAGGTGCTGGAGGAGGCGCTGGTGGCCTCCGGCACCGAGCTGACCACGGTGGCGATGCGCCGGGTGGACCCGGCCGCCCGCGGCTCGGTGCTGGATGTGCTGCGCCGCCGCAACATCGCGGTGCTGCCCAACACCGCCGGCTGCTTCACCGCCGGGGAGGCGGTGCTGACCGCCAAGCTGGCCCGCGAGGCGCTGGGCACCGACTGGGTCAAGCTGGAGGTGATCGCCGACGAGCACACGCTGCTGCCGGACCCGGTGGAGCTGCTGGAGGCGGCCGAGCGGCTGGTGAACGAGGGGTTCACGGTGCTGCCCTACACCAACGACGACCCGGTGCTGGCGCGGCGGCTGGAGCAGGTCGGCTGCGCGGCGGTCATGCCGCTGGGGTCCCCCATCGGCTCGGGGCTGGGCATCCGCAACCCGCACAACATCGAGCTGATCGTGGAGCAGGCGAACGTCCCGGTGATCCTGGACGCCGGGGTGGGCACCGCCAGCGACGCGGCGCTGGCCATGGAGCTGGGGTGCGATGCGGTGCTGCTGGCCACCGCGGTGACCCGGGCGCAGTCGCCGGTGGCGATGGCCGTCGCGATGCGGCACGCCGTCCAGGCCGGGCGGCTGGCCCGCCTGGCCGGGCGCATTCCCAAGCGCCGCTACGCCCAGGCGTCCTCGCCCTGGGAGGGCCTCAGCGCGCCCTGACCGGCCCGCAGAACCGGCGGGACGGAAGCCCCCGTTCGTACTTCATACCACGGGCTGATGAGGCACGGACCCAAACGCCCGTACACTCACTGCGATGGACACCACGGTTGCCGATCCCCTCGTCGGGCAGCTGCTCGACGGGCGCTACCGCATTGAGTCCCGGATCGCCCGAGGTGGCATGGCCACGGTGTACGTGGCCCGCGACACCAAGCTCGATCGGCAGATCGCGCTGAAGGTGATGCACGCCAACCTCGCCCAGGACGAGGACTTCGTGCGGCGCTTCATCGGCGAGGCCAAGGCGGCCGCGGCCCTGTCGCACCCCAATGTGGTGGCGGTCTACGACCAGGGCACCGACGGCCGGCACGTGTTCTTGGCGATGGAGTACGTGCGCGGCCGGACGCTGCGCGACCTGCTGACCGAACGCGGGCGGCTGGACCCCCGCGAGGCGCTGGAGGTCATGCGGCCGGTGCTGGCCGCGCTGGCCGCCGCGCACCGGGCCGGGCTGGTGCACCGCGACGTCAAGCCCGAGAACGTGCTCCTCACCGAGGACGGCCAGGTCAAGGTGGCCGACTTCGGGCTGGCCCGCGCCGAGACCGCCGGCAAGCAGACCAAGACCGGCCTGATCATCGGCACCGTGGGCTATCTGGCGCCCGAGCAGGTGCTGACCGGGCGCGCCGACTTCCGCTCCGACGTCTACGCCGCCGGGATCATGCTGTTCGAGCTGCTGACCGGCCGGCAGCCGCACACCGGGGACACCCCGCTGGCGGTGGCCTACAAGCACGTCAACGAGATCGTGCCGCCGCCGTCGACCCTGGTGCCGGGCCTGCCGCCCCAGCTCGACACCCTGGTCACGCTGGCGACCAGCCATGATCCGGCGCGCCGCCCGCAGGACGCCGGGCAGTTCCTCAAGGCGGTCTCGGACGTGGCCGCCGCGCTGCCGCCCGACGGCGACGCCCAGGCCGCCACCTCGGTGCTGCCCATGCCCACCGCGCCGCAGGGGCCGGTGCACTCGCCGACCCGGGTGCTGGGGCCGGAGATGATGCCCCCGCCGCCGCCCGAGCCGGCCGCGCCGCCCCCGCACGCCGCGCCGGCCACCCCGATGGACCGCCTGATCGGCGCGGCCACCAGCCGCTATGTGCTGATCGCGATCGGCGCGCTGGCCGCGGTGATCCTCGGCTGGGCGGTCTGGTACCAGGTGTCCGGGCAGTACGACCACGTGCCCGACGACATCATCGGCATGCGACTGGAGGACGCCCGGCAGGCGCTGGGCTCCGAAGGCATCGTGGTGAAGGTCGCCTCGCCCGTCTACCACGAGAAGGTGCCCAAGGGGCACGTGGCGGCCTCCGACCCCGGCCCCGGCGAGCGGGTCCCCAAGGGCGGGTCGGTCACGCTGACCCCGTCCAAGGGCCGGGAGCCGATCGAGGTTCCCGATGTGCGCGGCAAGCCGCTGCAGGAGGCGCGGGAGATCCTGGAGAAGGCCGGGTTCCAGGTCGGCAAGGTGACCCGCGAGCCGTCCCAGACGGTCCCCAAGGAACACGTGGTGCGCACCGACCCGCGCACCGCCGAGCGGCACTCCCCCGACGAGCCGGTGGGCATCGTGGTCAGCTCCGGCATGACCATGCCGAACGTGGTGAACACCGACGCCGAGCAGGCCGAGAACCAGCTGCGGGCGATGGGCCTGGAGGTGGAGGTCGAAAGGCGGGACCAGCCCGGCCGGCCGCGGGGCATCGTGCTGGAGCAGCATCCGCAGCCGGGCACCGGGGTGTCGCGGGGCGAGAAGGTGAAGCTGGTCGTCAACAAGAAGGACTGCGGCTTCCTCGGCGACTGGAACCCCTTCTGCCGCGACGACGACAACCCCGACGCCCTGCCGGTGCCCACGGTGCTCGGCCGGGACATCGAGGAGGCCCGCCGGATCCTGCACAACGCCGGGTTCAAGGTCGAGGTGCACCGCGAGCTCGGGCTGCGCCGGGTGATCCGGCAGGAGCCGGGGGTGGGCGGCAGCGCCCCCCGCGGCGCCACGGTCAAGATCTGGCACTGAACTCCTCGCCCGCGGCGCCGGAGACGGTAGCGTGGTTGCCGCCGAAGGTCGCCGGCCGTGGTCGCGCGGCCGCATGCCGCATTCCCCTCTGCCCTTCGGGGGCAGGGCCGCCGCATCTCAGGAGCTGTGATGAGCGCCGTGCACACCCCCATCGGGGGGCATGTCCCGGTCGCCGGGGGGCTGGCCACCGGCGGGCTGAAGTACGCCGAGCGGATCGGCGCCGAGGTGATCCAGGTCTTCGTGGGCAACCCGCGCGGCTGGGCGATGCCGGGCGGCAAGCCGGAGGAGGACGCCAGGCTCAGGGAAAGCGGCGTCCCGGTCTTCGTGCACGCCAACTACCTGATCAATCCCGGCTCTCCCAACCCCGAGACGCTGGAGAAGTCGCTGGCGGCGATCCGGCACGCGCTCAGGCGCGGCCACCAGATCGGCGCCGGCGGGGTGGTGATCCACACCGGCTCGTCGGTCAGCCAGTCCTACGAGCAGGCGATGCGGCAGATCCACGAGCGTCTGCTGCCCGTCCTGGAGGAGATCGGCGAGGACGGCCCGCCGCTGCTGCTGGAGCCGATGGCCGGGCAGTCCAACATGCTGTGCGCCACCGTCCAGCAGCTCGGCCCCTACTTCGAGGCCCTGGAGCACCACCCGAAGCTGGGGGTCTGCCTGGACACCTGCCACGCCTGGGCCGCCGGCCACGACCTGACCGCGCCCGGCGGCGTCAAGGAGACCATGGACGCCCTGGTGGCCACCGTCGGGCCGGGGCGGCTCAAGCTGATCCACGCCAACGACTCCAAGGACCCGTGCGGCTCGTGCCGCGACCGGCATGAGAACATCGGCGCCGGCCACATCGGCGAGGCCCCCTTCGCCGAGCTGCTTCGTCACCCGGCGGCCGCCGGCGTCCCGTTCGTCATCGAGACCCCGGGACGCGACCCCGAGCCGCACCGCAAGGACATCGAGACCCTCAAACGGCTCAGGGACGCCTCCCGGACGGCCTGACGATCTTCCCCTGCCCCTTCGGCCGGCACGCCGCGCACCGGGCGCTGAGGGCCGTTGTGAACGCATCCGCCGATGGGTTCCGGCATGCGCCGGGCGCCGCTGAACAACCCCCCGACTATCCAGCGGCGCCCGGGCTTTCCGCCGTCGGATCCCACCCCCCCGGTACGGGATCTGACGGCCCTGTGACCCGGCCGGCGGCGGAGCTGGCCTGTGGGCCGCCGCCGGGTCTTCCGGTGTCGTCTTGTCGTGCCGACGGAGCACCCCCGGCCGGCCGCGTGCACCACCCGGCGGCCGGACCGAATGGATCCCGCTGAGCGGCAGATATCAAACGATCCGTATCCGTCGACGCACTCACAGTAGCCGATCGGCGGCCGACAGGTCGAGCATGCCGAGAGTTTTCTGCGGCGCCTTCTCGCGCAAGGCCGCCGCAGGAGGTCACAGCGGCGGCGCTTCGCCCTCTTCCTCCTGGTAGGAGTACCGCTGCTCCCGCCAGGGGTCGGCGATGTTGTGGTAGCCGCGCTCCTCCCAGAAGCCGCGCCGGTCCTTGATGAGGTACTCCACCCCGCGCGCCCACTTGACGCTCTTCCAGGCATACAGGTGGGGGACCACCAGCCGGACGGGGAAGCCGTGGTCGGGGGTGAGCCGCTCGCCGTTGCGGTAGAGGGCGAACATGGTCGCCTCGGCGAGGAAGTCCGACATGCGGATGTTGGCGCTGTAGCCGTACTCGGCCCACACCATGACGTGCGTGGCGTCGGGGTGCGGCGGGGCCAGCTCCACGATCGTGCTGCCGGAGACCCCCTCCCACAGGTTGTCCAGGACGCTGAACTTGGTGACGCAGTGGAAGTCGGCGACCGCCCGGACCCGGGGCAGGCGTTCGAACTCCTCCCAGGTCCAGATGTACTGCTCGCCGGAGGCGGTGGCCCCGAACACCCTGAAGTCCCAGCTTTCGGGGCGGAACTTGGGCACCGGGCCGTAGTGCAGGACGGGCCAGCCCCGGGGAACGTACTGGCCGGGGGGCAGAGCCCTTGCGTGCGGAGGTTGTTCCGATGGGGAGGACATGACGGGCTCATCCTGCCATCTCGGTGACCTGGGCCATACTCGGGCCCTCCCTGCCGCGCGGCCGCCCGGATGGGTTATCCTCGTCCCATGCGCAACACCTACCGCTGGATCTTTTATGGCCGGCCCGGGACACGGGTGACGGCCGGTCCGGCGTTGCGCTGACAGGCTCACGAAAGCCCCGGGTCCCGAGCGGCCCGGGGCTTTTTTCGTGCACGCCTCCCCGACCGAACGCCTGAAAGCAGGCGGCAGCGACAGACGAGCGACACAGACGAGCAACGAGGAGAGACAGACATGGTCGTCGTGATGGGACCGGAGGCCACCGAGGCCGATATCGCCGCCGTCGTCTCGATCGTGGAGACGGCGGGCGGGGAGGCCTTCGTCAGCCGCGGGGTCAGCCGCACGATCGTCGGCCTGGTGGGGGACGTGGAGCAGTTCGGCTCACTGAACCTGCGGCGCATGAACGGCGTGCGCGACGTCATCCGCATCTCGGCGCCCTACAAGCTCGTCAGCCGGGAGAACCACCCCGACCGCTCGGTGGTGCGGGTCGGCGGCGTGCCGATCGGGCCGGGCACCATGACCCTGATCGCCGGCCCGTGCGCGGTGGAGACCCCCGACCAGACCCTGCGGGCCGCCCAGATGGCCAAGGCCGCCGGCGCCACCCTGCTGCGCGGCGGCGCGTTCAAGCCGCGCACCTCCCCCTACGCCTTCCAGGGGCTGGGCGAGCAGGGCCTGAAGATCCTGGCCGACGTGCGCGCCGAGACCGGGCTGCCGGTCGTCACCGAAGTGGTGGACGCCCACGACGTGGAGCTGGTCGCCTCCTACGCCGACATGCTGCAGATCGGCACCCGCAACGCCCAGAACTTCTCGCTGCTGCAGGCCGTCGGGGAGGCCGGCAAGCCGGTGCTGCTCAAGCGCGGCATGAGCGGCACCATCGAGGAGTGGCTGATGGCCGCCGAGTACATCGCCCAGCGCGGCAACCTGGACATCGTGCTGTGCGAGCGGGGCATCCGCACCTTCGAGAAGGCCACCCGCAACACCCTGGACATCTCGGCGGTGCCGGTGGCCCAGCGCCTGTCGCACCTGCCGGTGATCGTGGACCCCTCGCACTCGGGCGGGCGGCGCGACCTGGTGCTGCCGCTGACCCGGGCGGCGATCGCGGTCGGCGCCGACGGGGTGATCGTGGACGTGCACCCGCACCCGGAGACCGCGCTGTGCGACGGGGCGCAGGCCCTGGTGGACGGGGACGTGCGGGAGCTGGCCCGGCTGGTGCGCGAGCTGCCGCCGGTCTTCGGCCGGTCCCTCACCCAGGCCCCCGACGCGCTGGCCATGGGCTGAGCGGCGGCCTTCGGCGGCGGGCACCGGCCGCCTCGCCGGAACCGCCGCCGGAAGGCGGCTGTCCGCAAGGCGGGCGGGGTTGATAAGGTCACGGCCATGGCGTATTGGACGGCGCAACTGGGGCCTCCCCGCTCCTGACCGGGGCGCGTTCCTTCGGCTCGTCTTCGTGAGCGCACCGGACCCGGCGCATGCGGCGCCCGGTCCCTTCTTCGCGTGCCCCGGACCCGGATCGTCCTTATCCGATTCGAGTTCAGGAGTTGCCCGCGTGTCCGCACGCCTCATCGATTCCACTGATCCCGCCCTGCCCGCCCGGCGGTCGGCCGGCGGCATGGACGTCCTGCTGGCCGCCTCGCTGTGGGGGACGACCGGCACCGTGCTCACCGCGGCCCCGGCCGGGGCCGACCCCGTCTCCGTCGGCGCCGCCCGCATCGCCCTGGGCGGCGCCGTCCTGCTGGCCGTGGCCGCGCTCAGCCGCACCGCGGCCGGTGACGGCGGCGCCCCGGTTCGCGGCCGGGGGCTGCGGCGGCTGCTGGCCCTCCCCCGCGCCCGGTGGATGCTGGCCCTGGGCGCGGTGTGCGTCGCGGTGTACCAGACCGCCTTCTTCGCCGCGGTCTCCCGCACCGGCGTCGCCACCGGCACCATCGTGGCGATCGGCAGCGGCCCGGTGTTCACCGGGCTGATCGCCCTGCTGACCGGCGGCCCGCGGCCCACGGCGCGGTGGGCGGTCTCGACGGCCTGCGCGGTGGTCGGCTGCGCCGCTCTGGTGAGCGGCGGCCGGCAGGCCGGCGTCGAACCGCTGGGGGTGTCGCTGGCGCTGCTGTCGGGGCTGGGATACGCCTCGTACGCGACGATCACGTCCCGGTTGATCACCGCGGGCCAGGAGGACCGGGCGGTGGTCGCGGTGCTGTTCTCGGCGGCCGGGGCGCTGCTGCTGCCGGCGCTGGCGGCCGGCTCCCCCACCTGGCTGCTCACCGTCCCCGGCGCGCTGGTGACCGGCTACCTGGGGGTCGTCACCACCGCGGGCGCGTACCTGCTGTACGCCAGGGGGCTGCGCAGCACCCCGGTGACCGCGGCGACGACGCTGACGCTGGCCGAGCCGGCGGTGGCGGCGGTGCTGGGCCTGGTGGTGCTGCACGAGCGGCTCGGCGGGGTCGCCCTGGCGGGCCTGGCGCTGCTGACGGCCGGGCTGGTGATGCTCGTTGCGGCCGGACGCCGCTGACGTCCCGGCGCCGGCCTCACCGGGCCCTAGGGCGCTTTTTTGCATCGAAGCAAGGAAAGTGCTCTGAAGCACTCGCGCAAAGCCGAACCGTCAAGGAAGATGCTGCGCATGACTATCGGCGAGGGGGATCCCGGCGGGCGGATCTTCCCCGAGGATCTGGCCGCCGTGGATCCGGTGGCCGCCGTGATGCTCGCGGACGCCCGCCGTGCGCTGGCCGCCTACCCGGAGCTGGTGGTGGCGGGACCGCTGTTCGCCGCGGCCGAGCAGGTGCCGGGCGGCTGGCAGCTGGTGTGCCCGTGCGATCCGCTGCCCCAGGGCGCCCGTGAGCTGCTGGCGGCCCACCTGCGCAACCGCGGGGCGATGGCCGCCCCGGTGGCGGCCCGGGACTACCATGAGGCGGCCCGGCACCTGGTCGACGGGGCCTGTGACGAGGTGTCGGTGCTGGCGCGCCGGTTCCGGATCGTGCGGATCGAGCAGCTGATGCGGACCGGTCCCGACGGGCCGGAGCCGCCCCGGCCCACCGACCGCGATCCCACCCGGCCCGTCCCGGCGCACCGCCGGGCACCGGAGTTCATCGCCGACCCGGTTCTCGACCTCGGCGGCGCGGCCGACATCGTCACCGCCGAGCTGCTGTGCCAGTACCTGGATGAGACGGCCCGGCGCGGCTGTGAGCCGGTCAAGCCGTTCATGACCCCGGTGCAGCTGACGCCGATGTTCACCGTGGCCGAGCAGTCAGGGGACCTGTGGCGGCCCGGCACCCGGCTGTACGGCATGCCGCAGGAGGCGCGGGACTCGCTGGCCACCTACTTCCGGCACGTGGTGCCGGCGGTGGAGCGGCCGAACCCGCTGGAGGCGGCCGAGTACGCCGAGGCGGCGGACCTGCTGCAGGACGGCAGGCGCCGCGACAACATCGTGGCGGCCGGGCGGCGCTTCCGGATCGTCCGGGTGGAGCGGATGGTGCTCATGGGGCCGGACGGCCCGGAGACCCCCCGCCCCTGCGACCGGGAGCTGTGAGAACGCCCCTCGCCCCCTGGGCCGTCCGGGCCCAGGGGGCGAGGAACTCTCAGGCGGCGTTGCCCTCGCCGTAGACGGGACGGTGCTCCTGGACGGAGTCGGCCAGCTTCTCGGCCAGCTCCTCGGCGTCCAGCCGCCGGTCGATCTGCCGCAGGTCCTCGATCTTGGCGCGGGTCTCGGCGCGGCGCGGCGCCAGCAGCGTGCAGCAGTCCTCGTCGGGCAGCTCGGAGATGGTCAGCGTGCCGATGCGGCGCGCGGTGTCCATGATCTCGACCTTGTCCATGCCCACCAGCGGACGCAGGATGGGCAGCTCCACCGCATCGTCCACGGCGGTCATGTTGGCCAGCGTCTGGCTGCTGACCTGGCCCAGGGAGTCGCCGGTGATCAGCGCGAGACCGCCCAGCCGGCGGGCCAGGATCTCGCCGGTGCGCAGCATCAGGCGGCGCTGGGCGACCACCGCCAGCCGGTCGGCGCCGGAGGATTTGATCTGCTGCTGGGCCTTGCCGAAGGGCACCACGAACAGCCGCGAGCCGCCCTGGAAGCGGTCCAGCTCGCGCACCAGCGCGTACGCCTTGTAGATCGACTCCGGCCCGGTGAAGGGCATGCCGGAAAAGTGCAGGTAGTCCACGCGCAGCCCGCGGCGCATCATCCGGTAGGCGGCCACCGGGGAGTCGATGCCGCCCGACAGCAGCACCAGCGCCCTCCCGCTCATGCCCACCGGCAGCCCGCCCTGGCCGGGCAGCCCGTCGGTGAAGACGAACACCTCGTCGCGGTCGACCTCGATCGACAGGGTGTGCTCGGGCTCCTTCAGCTTCACCGGCAGCCCGTAGGCCTCAACGATCTTGGAGCCGACCAGGCGGTCCAGCTCGGTGGAGGTCAGCGGGAAGCGCTTGTCGCGGCGGCGGGAGCGCACCGCGAAGCTGCCGGTGCGGCCGGCCATCAGTTCCAGGGCGGCGCCCACCACGCTGTCGGGGTCCTTGCCGACCCGCCAGGCCCGGTGCACCCAGACGATGCCCATCACATCGGTGATCCGCCGGGCCAGCGCGTCCACCGTGGCGACGTCGGCGCCGCCGCCCCGTTCCACGCGCACCACCATCACGCCGTGGCGGCGCCAGATGCGCACCGGCGCGATGTCGCGGACCGCCGACCGGAGGTTGTTCTGCAACCGCCGCTCGAACACCTCGCGGTTCTTGCCCTTGAGCACGACCTCGCCCAGTTTGATCAGCACGCACGGCTCACCGATCGCCGGCGGGCCGCCGGTGATCTGCCCGGCCGCGGTGTCGAGCACGGTCATGCGGGGACCTCCTGCGTAGAACGGGGTGAAGAAGACCGGTATCCAGTGTCGCCCACCGTTGCGACCACCGCGACAGGATAAGGCCCGCAGGCGCCGGGATATTCCATTCCGGCGCCCGCGGGCCCGGTGCGGACGCGCCGCAGCCGCCCGGTCCGGTCCGCCGGTCAGCCGAAGAAGACCTCCGCCTCGGCGTAGCGCTCCAGCGGGACGGTCTTGAGCGTGTCGGTGGCGGCCGACAGGTCCACCCGGATGATCTCGGTGCCCGACAGGGCGACCATCTTGCCGTAGTCGCCGTCGTGGACGGCGTCGATGGCGTGCAGCCCGAAGCGGGTGGCCAGCACCCGGTCGAAGGCGCTGGGCGTGCCGCCGCGCTGGATGTGGCCCAGCACGGTGCAGCGGGCCTCCTTGCCGGTGCGCTTTTCGATCTCGTCGGCCAGCCACTGGCCGATGCCGCCCAGCCGCACGTGCCCGAAGGCGTCCAGTTCCTTGCTCTGCACCGCCATCTGGCCCTCGATCGGGTGGGCGCCCTCGGCGACCACGATGATCGGCGCATACCGGGTCTTGAAGCGGCTTTCGACGTACTCGACGACCTTGTCGATGTCGAACGGCCGCTCCGGAATCAAGATCACGTTGGCGCCGGCGGCCATCCCGGCGTGCAGCGCGATCCACCCGGCGTGCCGGCCCATCACCTCGCAGATCAGGGCGCGGTGGTGGCTTTCGGCGGTGGTGTGCAGCCGGTCGATGGCCTCCACCGCGATGTTGACGGCGGTGTCGAAGCCGAAGGTGTAGTCGGTGGCGTTCAGGTCGTTGTCGATGGTCTTGGGGACCCCGACCACGTTGACGCCGGCCTCGTGCAGATGCTTGGCGACGCCGAGGGTGTCCTCGCCGCCGATGGCGACCAGCGCATCCACACCGAGCCCGGCCAGGTTGTCCTTGATCCGCTCGATGCCGCCCTCGACCTTGAGCGGGTTGGTCCGCGACGAGCCCAGGATCGTCCCGCCGCGCGGCAGGATGCCCCGCACGGCCTGGATGTCCAGCGCCACCGTGTCGCCTTCCAGCGGGCCGCGCCAGCCCGACCGGAAGCCCACGAACTCATACCCGTAGACCGAGATTCCCTTACGCACCACAGCGCGGATCACGGCGTTCAGACCGGGGCAGTCACCGCCTCCGGTCAGCACTCCGACGCGCATGTATTCCTCCCCATTGCTCACCCGGCCAGCCTAATAGCGCAGATGGCAAGGCATGGCTCAGCACACGGCCGGGGCGCCGATCGCCCGGCTCGTCTCATTGGTCTAGACCATAGCGCCACTCGGCGGCGGGCACCCGCCGTTCGAACGCGGCCGTCGATCTTCAAGGCCGGGCCAGGGGGAGGGCCCGGAAAACAATCACGCCGGGGACGCGCATGCGTCCCCGGCGGCCGTGCGCCCGGCGCCGTTGCGTCGGCCGGGCCCGCGGGCCGGCGGTCGGGCCGCGAACGCGGTCCCCGCCGCTCCCGGCTCGCCTCAGCGCCCGCTCACTCGTCCTCGTCGGCCGGCCGCGGCGCCTTGCCCGCCATCTCGGCCTTGACGTCGGCGGCGTAGCGGTCCACGTACTCCTGGCCGGACAGCTCCCGGATGGCCTGCATGATCTCGTCGGTGACCTTGCGCAGGACCTCCCGGTCGTCCTCCATGCCGTAGTAGCGGGAGAAGTCCATCGGCTTGCCGAAGCGCACCCCGGGCCGCACGCCGAGCCGGGGGTAGGGCTGGCCGGCCGGCATCAGGTCGAAGGTGTTGATCATCGCCATCGGGATGACCGGGACCCGGGACTTCAGCGCCAGCCGGGCCACCCCGGTCTTGCCCTTGTAGAGCCGCTTGTCGGGGGCCCGCGTCCCCTCGGGGTAGATCCCCAGCAGCTTGCCCTGCTTGAGGATCTGCAGCCCGGTCTCCAGGGCCGCCTCGCTGGCCTTGCCGCCGGAGCGGTCCACCGGCACGACCCCGACCCCGGTGAAGAAGGCCCTGCTGATCAGCCCTTTGATGCCGGTGCCGGTGAAGTACTCGGCCTTGCCGAGGAAGAAGATCCGGCGGCGCAGCGGCAGCGGCCCGAAGAAGTGGTCGGCGAACGACTGGTGGTTGCTGACCAGCAGCGCCGGGCCCTTTTTGGGGACGTTCTCCATCCCGGAGTTCCGCGGCCACCACAGCAGGTACAGGATCGGTGTGAGGACGATCCGGAGCAGCATCCAGAACCAGAACATGCCGATACCCTCCTCGGCCACACCTGTCCGCGGCACCCGACTCCCCTTTGGCCACCGTCCCGCCACGGCTTGACGGACGATGGCGATGGATCATCATCGCATCTCCGCAACACCATGCCCACATCACCCGGCCCGGCGGCGCACGTCACCGGGCGGGCCGGAGCGCACCCGGTTGCGAAGGTCACCCCGATCGGTCCCGCTTGTCTTGTTCATCGTCGCGGAACGAATACCGTAGGAGTCCAGGCGGGAGAGCGCCTCCCGAGTACGGCCATATGGCGTGGCGGGTACTTTGGGGGGACACCTGATTGGGGAGCGGAGGCCGTCATGCCGATGCTGTCGGTCACGCTGCAGTCGTCGAAGGAGCCGGCCCCGTGAAGCGCCGTGGCAATGGACTGGACGCCGACTCGTACGCCCCGTTGATCGACCTTGCGCCCCATCTGGCCGACGCCATGCTGGAGGCGCTGCGGGAGGCCGGGGTCGCCGCTTATGTGACCCCCAGTCCCGACCGGGGCGAGCCCGGGCGCTCCGGCGCGGACGGCGACTCGCTGGACCGGTTGTACGTCGACACCGCGATGCGGTCGGCCGCCGAGGGCGTCTTGCACACCCAGCTGACCCGGTTGCGTTCCTCCGACGGCGAGCCGGCCGGCGAGAGTGGAGCCGCGGACACCGAGACCGGTGAGCCGCCGCGCGGCCGGGTGCGCACCGGCGATTCCGGCGGCGGCACGGTGGCCGAGCGCGACGAGGAGGCGATCTGGGCGGAGATCGTCGCCAGTTTCGACGCCGCGCCCGCCGATGGCCAGACGCCCTGGCCCGAGCAGGAGAATCTGGACGAGCCCGCGGACGAGGGAGCGGACCGCACCGGGCGGCTGCCCACCGCCCGAGTGATCAAATTCCCCGCCGCCGAGGAGGCCGCGGAGCGGGCGGCCGATGACGACGACCACTACATCCCCCCGCCGCCCCCGCCGCTGCCCAGCACCGACCCGATCACCAAGGCCGCCTGGATCAGCCTGGTCGGCGGTCCCCTCTACCTGCTGGTCACGGTGATGCTCGGCTGGGACGTGCCCGGCTGGGCGGCTTTCTTGGCGGTGGCGGCCTTCATCGGCGGTTTCGTCACCCTCGTCCTGCGCATGGGCGACGATCCCCGCGACAGCGACGACGGCGCCGTCGTATGAGCGGCGTCCCCGGCCGGCTCAAGGCGGCAGCCGCAACTCCGCCAGGACCGGCAGATGGTCACTGGCCCGGGGGTAGTCGGCGGCCGGCGCGGGGCCGGGGGGCAGGCCGCAGCCGAGCACCTCGATGCGGGGATCGGTGAAGATCCCGTCGATGCGCCTGGCCGGGCGGCGGGAGGAATAGGTGGCGGCGGGACCGCGCGGGGCGGCGGCGTAGGCGTCGGTGAAGAAACCGGTCAGCGCATTCCAGGACGGGCCTTCGGGTTCTTCGTTGATGTCGCCGCACAGCACCACGGGGGCCTCGTAGCGGTCGCGGGCCCGCTTCAGCAGGGCGAGCAGTTCGGCGGTGTGCGCCAGGCGGGCGGAGGCGTCCAGGTCCAGGTGGGTGTCGGCGACGATCACGCGGGCGCCGGCGATCTCCGCCACGACCAGCGCCAGGCCCCGGCGGTGCAGGCCGGGGACGCGGCTGAGCAGGTGGTGCTCGGCGTGGTGGAGGCGGACGCGCCGCCCGGCCAGCACCGCCAGCCCGGCGGCGCGCCGCCCGCAGGCCACGGTCAGCCCGGTGCGGGCGGCCAGCGCCCGCCGCCTGGCCCGCCAGGTGGGGGCCAGGCGCGGCACCTCCTGCAGGCACACCAGGTCGGCGGCGCAGGCGCGGATCACCCGCACCAGCGCCGCCCGGTCGTCCCGCATGGAGCGGATGTTGTAGCTGAGGACCCGCAGCCTTCTCACCGGCGCCCGCTCAGCGCTGGCGGGCCAGGTCGGCGGCGCCCACCAGCCCGGCGTCGGAGCCGAGCTCGGCGATCCGGATGTCGGGCAGCGGACGGTAGCCGACCCCGGTGACCACGGCCTCATAGGCGTCGCGGACCGGCTCCAGCAGCAGGTCCCCGGCGTCCGACAGCCCGCCGCCGATGATGAACGCCCCCGGGTCCAAGATCGCGGTCAGGTCGGCCAGGCCCCGCCCGACCCAGCCGGCCACGGTGCGGAAGCACTCCAGCGCGGCCCGGTCCCCCTCGCGGGCGGCCTGGGTGACCTCCGGGCCGCGGATGCCCTCCGGGGAGCCCCCGCCCAGCTCCAGCAGCCGGGAGGCCATCAGCGGGGCGACCCGGGCCAGGTCGCGGGCCTCGTGGACGAGGGCGTTGCCGCTGGCGTACTGCTCCCAGCAGCCGCGGTTGCCGCAGCCGCAGCGGCGGCCGTCGGGCACCATCCGCAGGTGGCCGATCTCCCCGCCGATGCCGAACCGTCCCCGGTACAGCCGGCCGTCGACGATGATGCCGCCGCCGATGCCGGTGCCCAGCGCCACCAGCACCAGGAAGCGCTCGCCGCGTCCGGCGCCGAAGCGGAACTCGCCCCAGGCGGTGGCGTTGGCGTCGTTCTCCACCACCACCGGCAGCCCGACCAGCTCCTCGACCTTGCCTTTGATCGGCTCGTCCCGCCAGGCCAGGTTGGGGGCGAACAACACGGTGGCGCGGGCCTCGTCGACGAACCCGGCCGCGCCCAGCCCGACCGCCTCGACCTCGGGGTACTTGCCCTTGAGGAGATCGACCACCTCGGCGATGACCTCGGCGGTCTGCCGGGGGTCGGTGGAGGGGGTGGGCCTGCGCACCTTCTCCAGAATCCGCCCGCGGTCGTCGACCACCCCCGCCGCGACCTTGGTGCCTCCCACATCCACGCCGATGGTCAGCGCCATGTGTCTCCTCCTCGTGGCTCCCTGCGCTCATCCGGCACCGGCATCGACGGGCTCCCCGCCGGAGCCCTCCCGCCGCCCGGCGCCGGGATGCAGCAAATTAGATCGCTCCAAAGCCTCCAGGGGCCACCATGCGGCCGTCATCGGCGTTGCGGCGGCGTCCGGGAGACGGTCACCGGCGACCGCGCCCACCGCTGCGGCGGGCGCCGTGGCGCGGTGCGGGGGGCGGTCGGGACGTTCAGGGGCGGTGTGCGGGGGTCGCTGCCGTGGGACGGCCCGGCTCCACGGGTCGCCGGTCCGCAGGCCGTCCAGCAGCCGTACGGCCTCGTCGAGGACATCGCCGGGCCGGTCCGTCATGGCAACATCATCCATCCGTCATCGGCCAGAACCGTACTGTTCTGGCGCGGGTAACGAATGTCTTACTCAGCGCTCGACATATCCTTTGAGTCCCTTCAACGCCGCTTCAATGATCATCTTCTCGCCTCTGCGGCGGAGCATCCCGATCATCGGCACCCGCACGTCCACCGCCAGCTCGTAGGTGACCTGCGTGCCGCCCTCGGTCTCGGCGAGCCGGTAGGAGCCGCGCAGACCGGAGACCACGCCGCCCTTTTCCACCAGCTCCCAGCTCACCTCCTGCTCGCCCCAGTGGTAGGCCAGGCCGTAGGTGTCCTTGATCGGGCCGGCGTCGATGGTCAGCCGGGCCTTGGCCGGACGTCCGTCCGGGCCGGTCTCCAGCACCTGAACCTCGCGGATCCCCCCGGCCCACTGGGGATAGGCCGGCAGGTCGGCGATGACCTCCATGACCTTTTCCCGGTCCGCCGCGATGGTGATGGAGGCACTGGTGCGCTCGGCCATCGACTGCCCTCCCCTTCCCCGGGCCGTGCCCGCTCGATCGCTTCCGCGGCCAGTATCGTCACAGCTCCAGCACGTACGGCACGCCGGCGGCGCGGAAGTGGCCCACGTTGACGCACTCGGTACGGCCTATCCGCATCCGCTTTGCCAGCGGCTGGTGCACGTGACCGAACAGCACGTACCGGGGCCGGGTGCGGTGGATGGCCTCCAAGACGGCCTCGCTGCCGCGTTCGAAGCGGCGCGCGACGGTGTCATAGAGCAGGTCGGGGACGGCCGGGGGGATGTGGCAGCACAAGACGTCCACCTCGCCGACGGCGGCCACCTTGGCGGCGTACTCCTCATCGTCGATCTCGTTCGGCGTGCGGTAGACGGTGCGCAGCCCGCCGCCGACGAACCCGAAGCGCAGCCCGCCGATCTCGGCGACCTCCCCGTCCAGCACCCGGTGGCCCTCGCGCAGGTAGTCCCCCCACATCTGGGGGAGGTCGACGTTGCCGTAGGTGAGGTAGGCCGGGCTCGGCATGGCCTCGAAGAGGGCGGCGTACTGGCGGCGCACCGCCCGTTCGATGTGCGGCCAGGCCCCGCCCTCCAGCGAATCCCACAGTCTGCGGGAGAACTCGCGGGCCTCCGCAAAGCGCTTCTCGGTGCGCAGCGCGATGAAGCGGTCGGCGTTCTCCTGGCCGAACAGCTCGGCGAAGATGCCCTGCCCGTGGTCCGCGTAGTCGATGAACAAGATGAGGTCGCCCAGGCAGATGAAGACGTCCGCGCCCTCGCCGGCCCGCCTGAGCGCGTCCACGTTGCCGTGGACATCGCTCACCACATGGATCCGCATGCACCGACAATAAGCCTCTTTGTCCGATCCGGCCGGGCATGACGTCCGTGTCACGCCCGGATCGGGCGCCTCCCGCCCGGCCCGGGGCGCGCCCGCCGGGGCACCGCGCGAACAGCCGCGCGACCAGGGCGCATAACCTGGAGCACGGGCATGTAACACGATTGTGAACCCGTCTCGCCCACCGATGGCTACCCACGAGTAGGACGAAGCGGTAGCGTCCACATTCAAGTTCCGCCCAGATTGTTACCGTTCTCAATAGAGGAGTGACCGTGCGCGAGTTCAGCGCCCCCTTGATGGTGGAGGTGCCCGAATCCACCAACCTGACCGACGCGCTCTTCTCCCGCGCCCGCAGCAACCCCGGTCAGGTCGTGCTCCGCCGCAAGTCCGGCGACTCCTGGAGTCCGGTCACCGCCTCCCAGTTCGTCGCCGAGGTCTCCGGTGCGGCCAAAGGCCTCATCGCCGCCGGCATCGAGCCCGGCGACCGGGTGGCCCTGCTGTCGCGCACCCGCTATGAGTGGACGCTGCTGGACTATGCGATCTGGGCGGTCGGCGCCGTCACCGTCCCCATCTATGAGACCTCCTCCGCCGAGCAGATCGAGTGGATCGTCACCGACTCCGGCGCCAAGGCATTGATCATCGAGACCGCCGAGCACGCGGCCCGGGTCGATGAGATCGCCGACAAGCCGGCGCATCTGAAGCACGTGTGGCGCATCGACGACGGCGCCGTGGCCGCGCTGACCAAGCTGGGCGCCGAGGTCTCCGACGAGACGCTGGAGGAGCGCCGCACCGGCCGCACCGGGGCCGACCTGGCCACCCTCATCTACACCTCCGGCACCACCGGGCGGCCCAAGGGCTGCGAGCTCAGCCACGGCAACTTCGTGGTGACCACCCGCAACGCCATCAAGGGCGCGCTCAGCGAGGTCGCCATGGAGGGCTCCTCCACGCTGCTGTTCCTGCCGCTGGCGCACGTGTTCGCCCGGCTGATCCAGGTGGCCTGCATCGAGTCGGGGATCGTGCTGGGCCACAGCGACATCCCCAACCTGCTGCCCGACCTGGCCTCCTTCAAGCCGACCTTCCTGCTGGCGGTGCCGCGGGTGTTCGAGAAGGTCTACAACGGCGCCGAGCAGAAGGCCATCGCCGGCGGCAAGGGCAAGATCTTCAAGGCCGCGGCCGACACCGCCATCGCCTACAGCAAGGCGCTGGACGCCCCCGGCGGGCCGGGCCTGGGCCTCAAGCTCAAGCGCAAGGTGTTCGACCTGCTGGTCTACCGCAAGCTGCGGGAGGCGGTCGGCGGCCAGGTCAAGTACGCCGTCTCCGGCGGCGCGGCCCTCGGCGAGCGGCTGGGGCACTTCTTCCGCGGCGTCGGCATCGTGATCCTGGAGGGCTACGGCCTGACCGAGACCACCGCCCCGGTCAGCGTCAACCGGCCCAGCGCGCTGCGCGTCGGCACGGTCGGCCAGCCGGTCCCCGGCGTCACCGTCCGGATCGCCGACGACGGGGAGATCCTCGTCAAGGGCGTCAACGTGATGCAGGGCTACTGGGCCAACGAGACGGCCACCAAGGAGGCCATCGAGGACGGCTGGTTCCACACCGGCGACATCGGCACCATGGACGCCGACGGCTTCTTGAAGATCACCGGCCGCAAGAAGGAGATCCTGGTGACCGCGGGCGGCAAGAACGTGGCGCCCGCCCCGCTGGAGGACCGGCTGCGCGCCCACCCGCTGATCAGCCAGTGCGTGGTGATCGGCGACGGCCGCAAGTTCATCAGCGCCCTGATCACCCTCGACAACGAGGCCCTCGGCCCGTGGGCGCAGGCCCACGGCAAGCCCGCGGACATGACCATCGAGCAGCTCCGGCAGGACCCGGACGTGCGCGCCGCCATCGACGCGGCGGTGGCCGAGGCCAACAAGAGCGTCAGCCGGGCCGAGTCGATCCGCAAGTACCGGATCCTGGATGTGGACTTCAGCGAGGCCAGCGGGCACCTGACCCCCTCGCTGAAGGTCAAGCGGGACCGGGTGATCAAGGACTTCGCCGCCGAGATCGAGGCCATCTACAGCGAGGACGACGCCGAGGCGAACAAGTCCTGACGCTCCTTCGGAAAGCCGCACTGAACGCGCCGCCCCGCTCTCAAGCCGGGCGGCGCGTTCCGTTCGGCCCGCAACCGGTGACGGCGCGCGCCCGAGCGCCTTTCCCCCGTCCCGTGCAGACGGGCTAGGCGGCCAGGGCGGCCACGGCCTCTTCGATCGGGGTGGTGCCGTTGACCAGTTCGAGGGTGCGGCGGCGCACCGCCGGGGCGTGCAGCAGCGCGGCCAGCACGGCGGCCACGTCGTCGCGGGTCACCTCGGCGCGGCCCACCTCCGGCTCGGCCAGCGTGACCAGGCCGGTGCCGGGAGCGTCGGTGAGCCTGCCGGGCCGCAGGATCAGCCAGTCCAGGTCGCGGGCGCGCAGGTCGGCCTCGGCCCGGCCCTTGGCCGTGATGTAGGCGGCCCAGACCTCATCGCTGCCGGGCCGCGGCAGGCGGTCCGCGCCCATCGCGGAGATCTGCAGGAAGCGGCGCACCCCGGTGCGTTCGGCGGCGTCGGCCAGCAGCACCGAGGCCGCGCGGTCCACGGTGTCCTTGCGGGCGGCGCCGCTGCCGGGGCCGGCTCCGGCGGCGAAGACGGCCGCGTCGGCGCCCTCCAGGTGGGCGGCGACCTCTTCCACCGAGACGCGCTCCAGGTCGCACACCTGAGGCCGGGCACCGGCCCGGCGGACGTCCTCGGCGTGATCGGGGTTGCGGATGAGGCCCGTCACCCGGACGTCCTGCGCGGCCAGCAGCCTGGCCAGCCGCAGCGCGATCTTCCCATGGCCCCCGGCGATCACAACGTGCATACACCGATCCTATGAAGCGGGACGGCCCGCCCTCGGCCACCCGGCGACGGCCGGCAAGGGGGCGGGGCCGGGGAGCGGTGCCGTGACCGCCGAACCCGCCGTAGTCCGTCCGGTCACGGCCGCGGCTCCCCGGCCCCGCGCCGGCACGACCGGGAAGGGTGCGCCAAGGGACGGGTCTTCCTTGCCTCCCGGTCGTGTGCCTGAGGGCGCGGCCGCTTCAGCAGTTGCGGCCGTTGTTGATGCAGGTGACCGCAAAGCGCATCAGGTTGTCGGGCATGACGTTGGCGAAGTCGGCGTGGTCGGTGATCGGGGCGTGCAGCTGCTCGGGGAAGCTGTCGAGCGCGAACGCCTGTGCCCGGCCCGGCAGCCGGTAGGTCAGTGTGATCCGCAGCTGGGGCACCGCCCGCGTGCCGGCCGGGCAGGCGCCCGAGGCGTCGGGGAAGACGATGTGGGTGCGGTGGTCGGCGCTGTCGGTGTTGCGCCCGTCCCAGCAGCTGGGGAAGTCCAAGATCCGCACCAGGCGGCTGCCGCGCGGGCACAAGGGGTATTTGTCGGTCACGATCCGGTCGGTGAAACCGGTGCAGGTCCACTGGGCCCGGGCGTTGGCGGTGCCGTTGGTGGCGGCCTTGGCGTCCCCGGTGATGACGCGCAAGAACCTTGGCATCGCGGTGACCTTGCTGCGCGGGTTGCCGCGGAACTGCAGCGACACCGAAGAGGGCACCACGATCCGGCCGATGTTGCCATCGGCGGCGCTCTGGTCGTTCTGGTTGCGGTCGGCGTCGCTGCGCAGCCGCATCACCGGCCAAAAGTAGGTGGACCTGTCGCCGCGGGCGCAGGTGGTGCCGGCGGCCGCCAGGCTCTCATTGGTGGAGAACCCGTCGGTGGACAGGTTGCCCACATAGTCGTGGGTGTGGTGGGCGCCGTTGACCACCCCGGGCGCGACGATGAAGTTATCGGAGTTGTAGTGACCGTTCTCGTTGCGTCCGCAACGAGAGGTGAACGTGCCGGTGGAACCTCCGCGCGAGGGACGCACCCGCCGGACGTTGGGCTGCACGCTGCGGATGTCGATGAAGTCCTCGGCGCGCGGCCCCTCCGGCGGCCGCCCCGCGCCGGCGTCCTGTCCCTGATCCTGCCCCGCGCCCTGCCCCTGGCCGGCATCGCCGCCCTGCCCGGCTCCCTGCTCCTGGCCGGCGTCGCCCTCCTGCCCTGCGCCCTGATCCTGGCCGAGGCCGTCGTCCTGGCCGTCGCCCTGGTCCAGCCCTTGGTCTTGGTCTTGGCCAGGGTCCTGCTGGGAGGGGTCCTGACCCTGCCCGGCGTCCCGGCCCGCATCACCGGGCTGCTCCGGGGCGGGGCTCTGCTCCTCCTGCGGCGCCTGCCCACGACCGCGGCCGTGGTCACCCGGCCCCGCCGCCCGCTGCAGGTGCGCGCCGTGTCCGCCCAGGTCGGCCTCCTGCGTTCCGTCTCCCCAGGGGTCCGGCGCGGGAGGCCGTGTCAAAGTGGCCGCGGCCATGGCGCCGGCGGGCATCTGCGCCGCCACCGCGACCAGGGCCAGCGCGGGCACCAGCAGGGCCGTGCCTTTCGTGCGTCGCATGAAGCTCTCCTCGGTACGGGATCAGGAAGCAACTGCCGAGTAATCCACCAGGCCGGTGCTCTCCAGGTAGGTCATGTGCCGGAGCACGGCGGCGTTGGCCCGGGCGGAGAAGTCGCGCACCAAGCTGTTTTGCGTGTTGGCGCGGACCTTGGCGATGAGGGAGAAGACCTTGCCGTGCGCGGCGCGCAGCCGGTACACGAAGTGCCGGTCGTACTCCTCGCCCGAGAGCGCCGACAGCTCGGCCATCCACTGCTTTTGATCGCGGTTCGGCTCGCTGGGCAGCACCACGTCCAGCTGCTGGGCCACCTGGCGCACGTCCTGGTCGAGTTCCAGATGCTCGGTGGCGATCTTGCCGCCGATCTCCTTGACCTTCGGGCTGGCCGCCCGCTGCTGCGCCTGCTGCCCGGACGGCGCCTCCCACAGCCCGGCCCGCCGCACGCTCACGAGCAGCTCCCGGTCCTGGTCGCTCAGCGGTCCCCAGCGGGTCTGCACCGTCCCGGAGGACACCCCGGTCAGGGAGTCCCCGTCCAGGGGAGTGCCCGGCGGGCTCAGCACCATGAACAACGCGGCCCCCGCGGCCACCACCGCGACCGCCAGGAACACCATCTCCGCGGGCCGTCCGAGTCCTCTCCCACCACGGCGACGGCTCCTCGTGCGGTTCAGGAACCCCATGCTGCCGCCCTCCATCCTCTGCTTCCGGTCTTCCTTTCCTGCGGTGCCGTCATGGCCGCGTGCGCCCGTTGCCGGGTCGTCAGCTAATACGCGGCGCGGCGGCTACGCGTTCACGAAATCCGCCGGATCGGCAGAAAAAATCGCGGGCCGGGTTCCCACCCGGTCCCGCGCACCCGGAATTCCCCAGAGCCGTCCGGGACGGCTCCAGGAAAACTCACGATTTCCGAAATGTTCCGGCAGGGCCGCCCGCCCCGGACGCCACGGCCGCCAAGCCCTTTTCAGCGCACCGTTCCCGCAGGCCGAGACGGTGCCATGACCTGCAACGCCATGTCCTCGAACACCGGCGGGGCCCGCATCAGGCCCCAAGACCAGGCCCGGAAAATCCCACTGAGCGAACCTTTCATAAACACCACTCCCCCGAGCGGAACGGGAGTGTCACAACCGGGAAAGGGCTCCCGTTCCCAGACCCCGGTACCAGACGCACGAAAAGGTTCAGTTGAGCGCGTCCTGACGCTGCTGGGAGACGACCGGCCGGCCGGTGACCACCGCCGTGGGAACGGTGTCCGGGGCGCCGCGCGGCACCGAACGCGGCTTGACCGCCAGGAACAGCCGGGTGATGGCCGCCAGCGCCACCGCCATGACGCACAACAGGTAGCTCAGCACGACCCACCGGTCGGCCGACCGGCCCGCCGTGAGCCCGTGGGTGATGGCGATCGGCCAGGCCGCGTACGCGCAGATGTGCAGGGTCCGCCACAGCCAGGGCCGGGCGGCGGTGGCGAACCGGGGCCGCAGCAGGCCCGTGATGATCACTATCAGGAACAGCTCGAAGGCGATCGTGCCCAGCCCGATCGGCTCGGCGAAGGGCACCACGATCTGGATCGGCTCGGCCTGCCCGGCCAGCACCTTGACCATGATGTGCGAGATCAGGCAGGTGATGCCGACCAGCGAGGCGGCACGGTGCACCGCCTGGGCGAGCACCCGGTGCCCGATGTGCAGGATCATCCGCTCGGTGGCCACCACCCCGCTGACCACCGCCGCGGTCAGGGAGAGGAGGGCGAACACCCCGACGTAGAACGACAGGAAACTCTGCACCTGGGCGGCCGCGGCGGCGCCGGGCGGGGTGGCCACTCCCACCAGCACCGCCAACGCGCCGAAGGCCATGAGGCGCAGCGCCCACGGCGGCAGCAGGGGCCGGTCACTGTTGCTGCTCTCCACTGGCATCACTCTCCTGGTTGTCCGGGGAAGATTCGTCCTGCCGGCCTGTTCCGGGACGGTCGGACGGGTCGGGTTCGGGCGTGACGTCCGGCCGCGGCTCCTCCTTGGGGGCGGCGGGAGGCGGGGGCTGGGGGCCGAAGTTGCGCAGCAGCCCGCCCGGCAGGACCTGCAGCGGGCCGCGCTCGGCCCAGCCGACCAGCGGGCTGGCCTGCTCCCGGAAGGTCCACCCGCCCAGCGTCACGCCCTCCAGCGGCAGGTCGTCGTTGCCGCTGCGCAGCCCGAACTGCACCTGGGGCCGGTCGACCGGTGCGCCCCCGCACGGCCGGTCGGTGCCGATCCTCCCCAGCGGCGTGCCCCGGGCCACGGCGCCGCCATCGGGGATCTTGGGAATGCCGGTCAGGTTGTAGTAGGTGGTGGCCCGGCCGTCGGGATGGATCACCATCACCATGCCGCCGCCGTCCCGGGTGGCGCAGAGCCGGTAGAAGCGTCCCGGGCCGGCGGCCAGCACCCGGCCGTCGCCGCCCCGGAAGGCCACCAGGCCCAGCGGCCGGGCCGGCCGGCCGGTCGCCGGGGCGGCGGTCATCAGCCAGCTCTGGCCGATCCGCCACGGCAGCATCAGCCGCGTGGGCGCGGCCGGCCGGGCTGCGCCGGCGCTGAAGCGGGCCAGCGCCCGCCGCTCCCCGGGCGGCATCAGCTGCGCCGGCGCCCTGGCCAGCAGCGCGTCGAACTCCGCGGTGCCCGACAGCGCGATCTGCCAGCGGCCCGCCGTCCGCTGCGCCACATACAGCGCGGCCTGCGGCATCGCCTCGCGGTCCTCGGGGACGGGGATCACCGTGCTGCCGAGCGCCCAGGTGCGGTCTGGGCTGAAGCGGATCACCCCGGTCAGCGGCGCGCCTTTGCCGCCGGACTCCCCGCCATAGGAACGCCGGGCGTCCGGGCCGCGCAGCCGCAGAGCCAGCTCGTTGACCTGGTCGCTGAGGTCCTGTTCGGCGGGGCGGGCCGGGCGCTGGGAGCGCGAGGCGTCCGGGCGGGGCCGCGCCGCGGCCGAACCCTTGCCGCGCTCGGCCGCCGCGGCGCTGGAGGCGCCGACGAACTCGCCGGTCAGCAGGCTGCTCTCCCACGCGGCCAAGGTCGCCAGGCCGACTGCGAAGACCACGGCGATCGACGCGGCCGTCAGCCCGTCGGCCGACCGGCGCGGGTAGCGGGGCGGGCGCACCGGTACCGCCGGGCGTCCCTCCGGCCCGTGACGGCCCCTGCCGGCCCGTCTGCGGCCGGTCCGCGTCCCGGCCGAGACGTTCCGGCGGGCCGGCTCGTCCCGGGCGAAGGCCGTGCGCGCATCGAATCCCGGCCGGACGCCCGGCCGGTATCCGCCCGCGAAGGAGGCGGTCCGGAGCCGAGCCGAGCGGCCTGCCACGACGTCGGCGTCCACCCGCGCGTCCCGCCCGCCATAGGGCCCCCCTGGAGGATCGTCCGCCCGGACGCGGGCAAAGACCGGCGGATCGGCCGGCGGGCGGCGCTCGCTCCACCACGGCTCCCGCGGCCGCGCAGCAGGGGGCGGCTCGGGCCGAGGCGAGACGCCGCCGGCGCGTCCGGCGGAATGCCTCCCGCGGCCGGCGCGCCGCGACCCCGCCCGCCGGGCGGCACGCCTGGACGAACGGCCCGGGTGCTCCCAGAACTCCCGGTACGGATCCTCTGGGTCCGGGGACGAGCGTCGTGCCATTCCCTCTCCTTATGGAGCGAGGTGGAGACGGCGAACGACGAACTGACCCCGCTGCTGTTCCCTGAGGTGTTCCGCTGAGGCGTGCGCCCACGGCGCCTGTCACTGGACGCTACCTGAGCCCGCTCTCACCGGCAACGCCCTGACACTTCCGGAGCATACGCCCTCAAAGCCGCCGGGATGGCGAAGAGGCACAACAAACTTCCCCTGAATCGCTTTGACGACCCAACCCTTTCGGTAATGCCTCAGTTACGCCCATCGCACCGGAAGTGGATGCCTTAGCCCTGGCTCAGCTTTTCCTTAAGAGAGGCATAAGAAGGACGCACCGGGCCGCCTGCTCGCCTAACGTCCCTGGTGCGGCCGGTCACCCGGCATCACCGAGGAGGAAGGCATGGGTTCGCTCTCCCGACGGCTGCACGTGCGTTCTCCTCGGTACGACCTGCCGCAGCGTCGAGCCGCGTCCGGCACCCCCGTCCACGCCCACCTGAAATCCGGCCAGGCGGTCGCCACCCAGCCAGCGCCCATCCTCCAGACTCCCCCACCCCGGGCGCAGTCCGCCGATGTGAACCGGATCCCCCGCACGGAACGGGCGGCGTGGAACCCCGGCCTTCGGGGGTGCCGGCGCGGCTCCGGCCGCCTGCCGGGCCCGATCCCCTGATGGAGCGGGCATCGGGCTCTCCCCCAGCCGGCTCCGCGCCTCCATCGACGCGCAACCGAGCAGACCGAAGCCCTCCCAGCGGGCCGGAGAGGCCGCTCGTCCCTCGGCGGACAGGCGGGGCTCGCCTGCCGTCATCCGGTGACCTTTCCCCCGTGCCTCAAGGAGGCCGGGACAAAAGTCCCGCCGGCGCCCGGCACTCCGAGATCCCCACTGTGACCTGCGAAGAGGGCGTGTCGGGAAATGCTCATCGCAGTCGGGCCGAGCCGGCTGAAACTCTTTGAAAGGGCGGTAATAAAGAGCCACCGGAACCGTCATAGTGGAATCCAGAGCGCCATGGCGAGTTCTGCATTCCGTACATCGCGGGACAGCTTCGGCCTCTTCCGCGCAAGTCAGACGGCGAGCCGTGCGGCGGCTGCGTCCACCTTGTGAGACAACGGCGCCCCGGTATGCGGCGGGCGGTCCCGACACGTCCGGAACAGAATTCCCGAGCACCGCGACGAAAGCACTTCGAAAGCGTATCGTTACGCTCAGTTGCGGCACGGCGGTGCGGCGCCGTGCCGGGATCCGATGACGGCGGCTCCGGAAACCGACCGGCGCTGGAGGGACGGGACCGTGGCGAACGAGCGGGTTCACCGCAGAGCCTTCAAGGGAGAACCGGCGGAACTCGCCAAGGTGCGCAGCTTCGCCACGGCGGCGCTGCGCGGCTGTTCCGTCCTGGACGACGCCGTGCTCCTCATCGACGAGGTCACCGCCAACGCCATCGTCCACACCCGCTCGGCGACCATCGAGGTGGCGCTGCGCCATGTGGGGGACGTGGTGCGCGGCGAGGTCCACGACGCCGGCTCCGACACCGTCCCGGCCCCCCGGCCCGACTCCGACGGCGAAAGCGGCCGCGGCCTGCTCATCGTGGACCTGCTCGCCAAGCAGTGGGGGACCCGCCGCACGGCCGCGGGCAGGCTGGTGTGGTTCGAGCTGCACGACCCGGGCTGCGCCATCCGATCGACCGCCTCCACCTAGCCGGGCGCCCCGCGGGGACGATGCGGCTCAGGCGAGCAGCTCGCCCAGGCGCGCGGCCTGGACCTCCCAGCGCCACTCGCGTTCCACCCAGGCCCGGCCCTGCTCGCCCATCTTGCGGGCCCGTTCGGGGTCGGCCAGCAGGTCGCCGACCGCCTCGGCCACGGCGGGCACCGAACGGCCGTCGACCACCACGCCGGTCTCGCCGTCCAGCACCGCATCCGGGGCGCCGCCGGAGTTCCCCGCCACCACCGGCAGCCCGGTGGCCGACGCCTCCAGGTAGACGATGCCCAGCCCTTCGACGTCCAGGCCGCGCCGCCGCGTCCGGCACGGCATCGCGAACACATCGCCGGCGTCGTAGTGGGCGGGCAGCTCCTCCCAGGGGACACTGCCGGTGAAGACCACCGAGCCGGCCACGCCGCACCGTTCGGCCAGCCGCTGCAGTTCCGGCCGGTAGGGGCCTCCGCCGACCAGCAGCAGCGCCGCCTCCGGCACCCGGCGCAGCACCGCCGGCCAGGCGCGGATCAACGTGTCCTGGCCCTTGCGCGGCACCAGCCGGGACACGCACACCGCCACCGGCCGGTCGGCCAGCCCGTACCGGCGGCGGATGTCGGCGCCGCCGGCCCCCCGGTGGAACAGCCGCTCGTCCACCCCGGGCGCCAGGCGCGCCATCCGGGCGGCGGCTTGCGGCGACAGCGCCGCGGCCAGCCGGGAGCGGGTGTAGCCCCCCAGGTAGGTCAGCACGTCCAGGTCGTCGCCGATGCGGCGCAGCAGCCGCCGCGCCACCGGCAGCGCCGCCCACCCGGCCTCGTGCCCGTGGGTGATCCCGACCAGCCGCCCGGCGCCGCGGCGCCGCAGCGCCGCGGCCAGCAACCCGAGGGGGGCGGCGGCGCCGAACAGCACCGAGTCGCACCCTTCCGAGCGCAGCAGCTGCTCGGCCCGGCGCAGCACCGACGGCTCCGGCAGCATCAGCGAGGTGGGATGCCGCACCACCGGGAACGGCTGGGCGGCGTCGAAGGCCGCCGCGCCTTTCCACGAGGGCGCGTACACCACCACCGAACCCGGGGGGCGGCGCAGCACGAGATTGTGCACGAACGTCTGGATCCCACCGGGACGGGGCGGGAAGTCATTGGTCACCACCAAAGTCTTGGTCATCGCGTGCCCAGCATCCCATGAACGCAAGAGCCCGCCACCGGGTGCCGGTGGCGGGCTCTTGACGATGCGGTGACGGCCGTCGGCCGGCCTTTCAGCGGGTCAGCTCCTTGTGGCCGCTTCCCTCGACGCCCTCGCTCTTGGCCCCCTCGACCTCGTGGTGGTCGCCGTGGTCCTCCACGGGGATGTCGTCGAGAGCCCAGGAGCGGTGCAGCCGGGCGCGCAGGTGCCCCAGGGGGCCCTTGGCGCCGGGGGCGGGAATGCCGTCCTTTTCGGCCGGAGGCAGGGAGATGGTCTTGTTCTCCTTGCTGAGGATGACCGCGCGCTCCTCCTCCGTGGGCGGCTCGTGCTTCTCGCTGAAGCCGCCCTCGGGCGACATGACGATGATTCCCGACTCGACGCCGTGGTGCATGGTGGCGGCGTCCTTGCGCTGCAGACCCAGGCAGATCCGCTTGGTGATGATGAAGGCCAGCACCGGGCCGACGAAGATCGCCACGCGGAAGAACCACGTGGTGGCGAACAGCGACACGTGGAACCGCTCGGCGATCACGTCGTTGGCGCCGGCCAGCCACAGCAGGCCGTAGAAGGTGACGCCGGCCATGCCCACACCGGTGCGGATCGGGGCGTTGCGCGGACGCTCCACCAGGTGGTGGTGACGGTGGTCACCGGTGATCCACCGCTCGATGAACGGCCACAGCGCCGCGCCGGTGAAGATCAGACCGATCGGCACCACGCCGGGGATCAGCACGTTCCAGCTGATGGTGTGGCCGAAGGCGGTGGTCTCCCAGCCCGGCATCAGCCGCAGCGAGCCTTCCAGCAGACCCATGTAGAAGTCCGGCTGGGAGGCCGAGGAGATGGCGCCCGGGTCATACGGCCCGTAGTTCCAGATCGGGTTGATCTGGGCGAAGGTCGCCAGCAGGGCGATGACCCCGAAGGTGAACAGGAAGTAGGCGCCGGTCTTGGCCATGAACACCGGGTAGAACGGGTAGCCCACGACGTTGTCGTTGGTGCGCCCCGGGCCGGGCATCTGGGTGTGCTTCTGATGCCACATGATCATCATGTGCGCCGTGATCAGCGCCAGGATGATGCCGGGGATCAGCAGCACGTGCATGGTGTACAGCCGCGGGATGAGCTCGCCGCGGTCACCGTGCGGGAACTCGCCGCCGAACAGGAACATGTAGATGTAGGTGCCGACCAGCGGGACGGCCTCGGCCACACCCTGGGTGATCCGCAGGCCGGTGCCCGACAGCAGGTCGTCCGGCAGCGAGTAGCCGAACATGCCCTCCACCATGCCGAGGGTGAACAGGCCCAGGCCGATCAGCCAGTTCAGCTCACGCGGCTTGCGGTAGGCGCCGGTGAAGAACACCCGCAGCATGTGGGCCATGATCGCGACCATGAACAGGATCGCGGCCCAGTGGTGGATCTGCCGCATGAGCAGGCCGCCGCGCACATCGAAGCTGATGTGCAGCGCGGAGGCGTACGCCTCCGACATGGGCACGCCCTGCAGCTTGGTGTAGGAGCCCTCGTACACCACCTCGTGCATGCTCGGCTGGAACCACAGCGTCAGGAAGGTTCCGCTGAGCAGCAGGATGACGAACGAGTACAGGGCGATCTCGCCCAGCATGAACGACCAGTGGTCCGGGAAGACCTTCTTCATATTGCGCTTGAAGAAGGTCGTCGAACCAAGCCGGTCGTCGAGGAAGTTCAGCGGGCCCGCCACAGCCTTGGGGGCCGCGCCGGGGGTTGGCGTGCTCATCCGCGCTCCCAGAAGCTCGGACCGACGGGCTCGGGGAAGTCGTCGGTGGCGATCAGGTACCCCTCATCGTCCACCGACAGCGGCAGCTGCGGCAGCGGCCGGGCCGCCGGGCCGAAGACGACCTTGGCGCCGTCGGTGGCGTCGAAGGTGGACTGGTGGCACGGGCACAGGATGCGGTGGGTGGTCTGCTCGTACAGGGCCGCCGGGCAGCCCACGTGCGTGCAGATCTTCGAGTAGGCCACGATCCCGTTGACGTGCCAGTTCTCGCGCCCCTTGACCGGCTTGAACTTCTCCGGGGGCACGTTGATGAGAATGGTGACCGCCTTGGCGGCCTCGTTCATGTGGTGCTCGGACTCGGAGATGCCCTCCGGCAGCACCGTGATCATCGAGCCGGGAGTGGCGAAGTCGCTGGCCCGCAGCGGACGCGGGTTCTTGGTCCCGTCGTCGATCACGATGCGGGCGCCCTTGCGGCCCTGTGCCTTGGCCTTGCGGACCGCCTCGCCCCAGAAGGTGTGACGCAGCCGCTTCTCCGGCAGCGGACCCAGGTCGCGCAGCAACACCAGCGGAGCCAGTCCGAGCGGGGCCGCCGCCAGCAGCAGGGTGCGGCGCAGCAGCGGCCGCTTGGTGAGCCCGCTGTCGGCGGCGCCGGCCACGAACTCGGCCTCGAACTCGGCCCGGGTCTTTTCGTCGGAGGGCAGCTCCTCGCGCTGCTGGACGATCTGCTTGCTGGTCATCAGCCGGCGCACCCAGATGGTGACGCCGATGGCCATCGACAGCATCGCCACCGTCATGGTGGTGCCCAGGGCGTAGTTGGACGCCCGGGTGTCGGCCAGGCCGTGCATGCCGTCGGGGCCCTGCTGCCCGCTCCACACGTAGGCGGCGATGAAGCCGACGCTGGCGAGCGCGGCCAGCAGGAAGAACAGCGCCACGATGCGCTCGGCGCGCTTGGCCGAGGCCTCGTCGAGCTCCTCGCCGGCCCCCTGGGGGGCGGGATCGTCGGCGACCAGCAGCCGGCCGCTCTGCTCGGGAGTGCCGATCACGCGCTTGGGCGACTGCTCGCGGGCGGCGTCGCCGGACTCCATGGGCTCGTTCGAGCCGGTGTTGTTGTCGCTCATGACTTCTTCAGCTTCTTGGGCTTCTTGGCGGTCAGCCACATCGCCGCCAGGACCAGCATCGACAAGCCGACCAGCCAGCCGGTCAGACCCTCGGACACCGGGCCGATCCGGCCCAGCCCGTTGCCGCCGGGGTTGGGCTCTTCACGGGTCTTCACCACGTAGGCGATGATCGCCCGCTTCTGCTCGGGGGTGAGCGTGGTGTCGTTGAACACCGGCATCGCCTGCGGCCCGGTCAGCATCGCCTCATAGATCTGGGTGGGCGTGACATCGTCGCTGTCCAGCGGCGGGGCGTACTTGCCGCCGGTCAGCGCACCGCCGGCGCCGACGAAGTTGTGGCACTGGGCGCAGTTGGTGCGGAACAGCTTGCCGCCCAACGCGACGTCGCCCTTGTCAGGGTCGACCATCTCCGCGCTGGGGATCTCGGGACCGCCGCCCAGAGACTGGATGTAGTTGGCCAGGTCCGACAGGTTCTTTTGGGCCTGGGCCTTCTGCCGCTCGGCCTTGGCACGCTCCTCGGGGTCGTGCTGGTCGGTCGGGATGTTGGTGTTGAACTCCGGAATGGGCGGCTTGCGCGGCATCTGGGCGCCGGGGTTCGCCGCGGGCATACGGCCCGTGGAGACCTGGAAGTCAACCGAGGCGGCGCCGACACCGATCAGGCTGGGCGCCAGCGACCTGCCCTCGGCGTCCTTGGTGCCCTCGCCGTTGAGGCCGTGGCAGCTGGCGCAGTTCTTGTTGTACAGATCCCGGCCGTTGGCCAGATCCGCGGCGGCCTGGGAAGCGTTGGCCGCCTCGGCGCGGTCGATACGCGGCGAGAAACCGGCGTAGAGGGCGCCGATCGCCGCCAGGGCCGCCAGCACGACGGCGTAGCCCGCCCACGGGCGCCGTCGCCATGCGGTGAACCTTTTCACGGATATCCCCGTTCGGGTCGGTCGATTGGAAGTCGGACAGGGGGCTTAGAGGTCGAGCAGGTAGATCACGCCGAACAGGCCGATCCAGACCACATCGACGAAGTGCCAGTAGTACGACACGACGATCGCGCTGGTCGCCTGCTCATGGGTCCAGCGCTTGGCGGCGTAGGTGCGGCCGAGCACGAACAGGAAGGCGATGAGCCCACCGGTCACGTGCAGCCCGTGGAACCCGGTGGTCAGGTAGAACACCGAGCCGTAGGGCGAGGACGACAGGGTCAGGCCGTCGTGGTTGACCAGCTGGTAGTACTCGTACAGCTGGCCGGCCACGAAGTACGCGCCCATCAAGAACGTCAGCACGTACCACTCGCGAAGCCCCCACCGGGCGACGTTGAACAAGGAGCCGTCCCGGCCGACCTTGCCGGCCTCGGCCTTGAACACGCCCATCTGGCAGGTCACCGAGGACAGCACCAGGATGGTGGTGTTGAAGGACGACAACGGCAGGTTGAGTTCGGCGCCGGGCCACGGCCCTCCCTGGCCGATGATCACCGAGCGGATGGTGAAGAACATCGCGAACAACGCCGCGAAGAACATCAGCTCGGACGACAGCCAAACGATCGTCCCCACGCTGACCAGGTTGGGACGGTTGGTCCGAGCGTGCGGAGTTGCTTTTATCGCGGATGCTGTTGCCACGGGCAGCATTATTGCCCCACCCAACCAAGGTCTGACGCATGACCCCCGGTTAGGGGTTCCCGCAGCAGCAGAACCGGTAGCCTTACCGCCATGAGCACCTCCCCGTCCGGGGCCGATGCGCCAGAGCGCGAGGCCCCCATGAAGGTCCTGGTCTACAGCGACGACGCCGCCACCCGCGAGCAGGTGCGGTTGGCGATCGGTCGGCGGCCGGCCGCCGACCTGCCCCCGGTGGAGTTCGTGGAGATCGCCACTCAGCCGGCCGTGGTGGCGCGGCTGGACGCCGGCGACATCGACGTGGCGGTGGTGGACGGCGAGGCGCAGCCGGCCGGCGGGCTGGGGGTCTGCCGGCAGGCCAAGGACGAGGTCTACGACTGCCCGCCGTTCGTGGCGATCATCGCGCGCCGCGACGACGGGTGGCTGGCGACCTGGTCGCGGGCCGACGCCGTGGTGAGCCAGCCGCTGGATCCGATGGCGCTGGCCCAGGCGGTGGCCGACCAGTTGCGGCGGCGCCGGGCCTCCCGGCTGCCGGTCCGCTAGTAGTCCCCGGGGACGCGGCCGCGTCCCCGCCGCCTCTTCGTTCCGGACACTGCTTGGGGAATCCATGGACGCGCGTACGACGTGGCCCGCACTGCTGAACGCCCTGATCGACGGCGAGTCGCTGTCGAGCGAGGAGACCGCCTGGGCGATGAACCAGATCATGGCGGGCGAGGCCACCGACGTGCAGATCGCCGGGTTCGCGGTGGCGCTGCGGGCCAAGGGCGAGACGGTGGCCGAGGTGGCCGGGCTGGCCGAGGGGATGCTCGCCAACGCCACCCGCATCCGGGTGGAGGCCCCCGAGGGGGCCCGCACCGCCGACCTGGTGGGCACCGGCGGGGACCGGGCGCGCACCGTCAACTTCTCCACGATGGCCTCGATGGTCGCCGCCGCCGCCGGGGTGCGCATCGTCAAGCACGGCAACCGCGCCGCCACCTCCTCCAGCGGCTCGGCGGACGTGCTGGAGGCGCTGGGCGTGGCGATCGACCTGTCGCCGCAGGACACCGTCCGCGTGGCCGAGGAGGTCGGCATCACCTTCTGTTTCGCGCCGCTGTACCACCCGGCGCTCAAGCACGCCGCCAAGGCGCGCGGCGAGCTGGGCACCCCGACGGTGTTCAACTTCCTGGGCCCGCTGACCAACCCGGCCCAGCCCAAGGCCGCGGCAGTGGGCGTGTTCCACCCGCGGATGGCCGGGGTGATCGCCGGGGTGTTCGCCGAGCGCGGCGCCTCGGCGCTGGTGTTCCGCGGCGACGACGGGCTGGATGAGCTGACCACCACCGGCACCTCGTCGGTGTGGGTGGTGCGCGAGGGCAGCGCCGAGCAGGTCACCTTCGACCCGGCCGAGCTGGGGCTGCCGCGCGCCACCGCCGAGCAGCTGCGCGGCGCCGACGCCGCGCACAACGCGAAGGTGGCGCGGGACCTGCTGGCCGGTGAACGCGGCCCGGTGCGGGACATGACGCTGCTGAACGCCGCCGCGGTGATGGTCGCGGCCGAGGGGGCCCCGCCGGCGGACCGGCTGACCGAGGCGCTGCGAGACGCCTACCGGCGGGCTGCCGAGGCGGTGGACTCCGGCGCGGCCGCCGCGCTGCTGGACCGCTGGGTCCGCGTCTCCCAGTCGCTGAAGTCCCAGGGGGCCGCCGGGCGGTGACGTTCTTCGGCTCCGCCCGCGGGCGGGCGGAGCCCGCTCCTTTCTATAAAGGCGTATCTCGCAGGGAGCGGGACGGCCGGTTTCACGGCCGTCCCGCTCCCTGCGGTGGTCTTCAGCCCGCTTAGGGGTCAGCCCTCGGGAAGGCCCAAGGCGAAGGCCGCCTCCAGGTCGTGCCGGGAGTAGGTCTCGAAGGCGATGTGGGTCTCGGTGTCGCGGATGCCGGGCACCTTGTTGAGACGTCCGGGGATGATCTCGGCCAGCTGCTCGTGCTCGCGCACCCGCACCATCGCGATCAGGTCGTACTCGCCGGTAATGGAGTAGACCTCGCTGACCCCTTCCAGAGCGGCGATCTCCTCGGCCACCTCCGGGATGCGGGCGACGTCGGTCTTGATCAGCACGATCGCGGTGATCACTACCCCTCCTGATCTCACCTGGTCCGGTGGCACCCTATCGGGATCGCCGAGCAGGGCCGGACGGCCCCCGGCTACTCCCTGGCCAGCGCCACCGCGCGCCGGGTGGGACCGGCCCGCCGCGCCATCAGCGCGAACAGCATGCCCGCCACGAAGCCATAGATGTGCGCGACGTAGGCCACGTTGCTGCTCTCATCGCCCAGCGAGAGCCACTGCAGCACGAACCACAGCCCCAGCAGCACCCAGGCGGGCAGCCGGCTGATGATCACCGGCGGGACGTAGCTGACGATGCGGCCCCGGGGGTTGAGGATCAGGTAGGCGCCCAGCACGCCCGCGATGGCGCCCGAGGCGCCGATCAGCGGGGTGGTGGAGCTCGGCGTGGTGAAGGCGTAGCCGTAGACGGCCGCCAGCCCGAACAGCAGGTAGGCCAGCAGGTAGCGGGCTCTGCCGAAGCGGTCCTCCACTCCGGCGCCCAGCACGAACAGCATCACCACGTTGCCCATCAGGTGCAGCCAGTCGGCGTGCAGGAACATCGAGGTGAACGCCGACACCCAGGGCACCTTCTCGTACGGCTCCACCGGGCACGGGCCGACCCGCTCGGGAGGGGGCTGCTGCTCGCCGCTGACCAGCTCCTTGGGGATCGCGCCGTGTTCGAGGGTGAACTCCACGGCGTTGCACTCGCGGACACGGCCCTCCCCGTAGGAGGCGGCGAAGTTGGCCATCGGGGTGAAGAGGAAGACCACGATGTTGACGGCCACCAGCAGGTAGGTGACCACCGGTGCACGCCGGGCGGGCTGGCTGTCGTACAGAGGCACTGCCACCGCGTCACCCCCGGCCCTTCTTCACCACCCGGATCCGTCTCGTTCACCTTAGTGGGCGGCCGCCCCGGCGGAATCCGTCCTCGGGTTCGAGCGGGGCGTAGGCGCGCTCCAGCCACGCGCGCAGGCCCTCGGCGCCGTGCACCGGGCTGCTCCAGGTGCCCTCCAGCTCCACCAGCCGGGTGCCCGGACCCTCCAGCCAGCGCAGCACGCATTCCACCTCTTCGGGGATGGCCCCGCCCACCGGGCCGGGACCGGGGATGACGGTCTCGGCGGTGGCGACCGCCGCCTCCACATGGGGCCAGGGCGAGGCGCCCTGGGGGACCGTCCCGGCGGCGGCGAGCCTGCCGTGCCGCACCACGGCCAGCTCCCAGCCGCCGCCGAAGGCGGGCCGGGCGGCCACCAGCTGGGGGCAGCGGGCCAGCGCGGCCAGCCGCTGGCCCCGGGCCGCCGCCCGCACGAACGCCGCCAGCCGGTCGCGCTGGGCCGCCGCCTCCTCATAGCGCAGCTGCACGGCGAGCCGGTCGATGCGCACCCGGGCCGCGGCCACCACGGGCCGCACGTCGCCCTCCATGATGCTGCGGGCCGTCTCCACATGCCGCAGGTAGACGTCGGCGGACTGGCGGCCCTCGCACGGCGCCCCGCAGCGGCCGATCTGGCCGAGCGCGCAGGTGCGGGCCCGGCCGTGGGCGATCAGGCGGGGCGTCAGGCGCTGGGTGCACTGGCGCAGCGGCACCGCCTCGTGCAGCGCGGCCCTGGCCTCCTCGGCCTGCCGGAGCGAGCCGAACGGCCCCAGGTAGACGGCCTGCTCGTCGCGGCAGTCGCGGACGATCGACAGGCGGGGGAAGGTCTCGCCGACGGTCAGCTTCAGCCACAGCGTCCGTTCGGGGAACTTCGAGCGGCGGTTGTAGCGGGGTTTGTGCTCGGCGATCAGGCGCAGTTCGCGGACCTCGGCCTCCAGCGCGGTGGCGCACACGATCGGCCGGACGCGCTCGGCCAGGCCCACCATCTCGCGGATCCGGCGGCGGGTCTCGGAGGCGGTGAAGTAGGAGCGCACCCGGGCGCGCAGGTCGTTGCTTTTGCCCACGTACAGCACTTCGCCGCGGGCGTCTTCGAACAGGTAGACGCCGGGGGCGCTGGGCATGCCGTCGGCCAGGTGCCGTTTGCGCCGCTGTTCGGGGGTGGGGGTCTTGGCGAAGGCCCGCAGCTCCTCCAGCGAGTGCACCCCGTAGGAGCCGAGCCGCTCGATCAGCCCGTGCAGCACGTCCACGGTGGCCCTGGCGTCGGCGAGCGCGCGGTGGCACGGCTCGGTGCCGGTGCGGAAGTAGCGGGCCAGCGTGGCCAGCTTGCAGTTGGGCACCTCCTCGCGGGTGAGCACGCGGCGGGCCAGGTCGGCGGTGTCGACCACGGGGAAGGCGGGCCAAGGATGGTCATGGGCCGTGCAGGCCGCGCGCAGGAAGCCGATGTCGAAGGGGGCGTTGTGGGCCACCAGCACGCAGCCGCGGGCGAACTCCAAGAAGGCCGGCAGCACCGCCGACATCGGCGGCGCGTTCGTCACCATCTGCTGGGTGATGCCGGTCAGCGCCGTGATGAACGGCGGGATCGGCACGCCGGGATCGACCAGGGTGGCGAACTCCCCCAGCCGCTCGCCGCCGCGCACCTTCACCGCGCCGACCTCGGTGATCGCCGAGTCGGCCGGTGAGCCGCCGGTGGTCTCCAGGTCCACCACCACGAAGGTGACGTCCACCAGCGGCGTGCCGAGGTCGTCGAGGGTGCCCTGGACTCCCCGGGCACCCGGGCCGGTGGGCGGCTCGGCGGCGCCTGTGGACGTCATGGGCCGTACCGTAGTCCAGAACGCCGACATTTCAGTCGGGTCACCTCCCGCCCGCCACCGCGGCGGTGGCTCTAGGGTGGATGCGTACGCTTGTGCGTTTGCGATCAGCCGACGCGTGGAAGGTCGGGAAGAACCCGGTATGCGCGCCGGATCGCAATCGGGAGCCTGGGAGGAGCACGATCATCGACAGCGGCCCGGAAACCCCCGAGGTCTCCCAGAGGGCGCCGGAACGGCTCGACGGCCCGCTGCCGGAGGCGGTGCGCCAGCGGGTCGTGGAGGCCGCTGCGGAGCTGCTCGGGACGCTGGCGACGGAGGAGATCCCGGCCTCGCTGCGGCCGTTCGCCCGGTGGGAGCGCCGCCACCGGGCCAAACGCGCCGGCCGGCACATCGCCCCCGTCCTGGAACAGGACCCGGTGTTCCGGGAGAAGGCCGCCGGGCCGCTGCGGGCGGCCGAACCGGAACTGGTCGAGGCGGTGGCCTCGGGCACGGTCCCGCCGGCCGCCGACCCGGTGACCGTGGCCGCCGTGGCCTACCTGCTGCGCCCGCCCGGCTGGCCCCGCCTGGTGGAGACGGCCCGCCGGGAACTGGAACGGTCCGCCAGCGCCGCCGAGGACGCCGCCTACGAGCGCCGGATCGCCGCGCTGCAGCGGGAGCTGGCCGAGGCCCGCGCCGGACGGGCCGGTGAGCTGGAGCGGCTGCGCGCCGAGCTGCGCAAGGCCAAGGCGGAGATCTCCGAGCTGCGCCGCAAGCTGCACGAAGAGCGCGCCGCCGTCAAGGCCGCCCGGCAGCGGGCCGAGTCGCTGGCCGCCGAGCTGGAGCAGCAGCGCGCCGCGGCCCGGGAGGCCGGCGCCGCCGCCGACAAGGAGCTGCGCCGGCTGCGCTCGAAGCTGGCGCAGGCCGAGGCCGCCCACGAAAGCAGCCGCCGGGCCGCCCGGGAGGGCCGCAACGTCGACGACGTGCGGCTGCGGATGCTGCTGGACACCCTGGTCGACGCCGCCTTGGGGGTGCGCCGGGAGCTGGCCCTGCCCTCCACGATCGGCCGCCCGGCCGACTCGGTGGGCTCGGTGGAGCCCGAGCTGCTGGCCCACCGGGCGCTGCCCGGCCGGTCGCTGTCGGACCAGGACCCCAAGCTGCTGGACCGGCTGCTCACCCTGCCGCAGGTGCACCTGATCGTCGACGGCTACAACGTCACCAAGACCGGATATGGGGATCTGCCGCTGGCCGACCAGCGCAACCGGCTGGTCAGCGGGCTGGGCGGGCTGGCGGCGCAGACCGGCGCGGAGGTGACGTGCGTGTTCGACGGGGCCGAGCTGGACGCCCCGGTGAAGATGGCCGCCCCGCGCGGGGTGCGGGTGTGCTTCAGCGCGCCGGGGCAGACCGCCGATGAGCTGATCGGCGAGCTGGTGCGGGCCGAGCCGCCGGGCCGCCCGGTGATCGTGGTCTCCTCCGACCGGGAGGTCGCCGACGCCGCCCGCCGCGCCGAGGCCCGCCCGGCGTCCGCCGCGCTGCTGCTGCGCCGCCTCGGCCGGGGCTGAACCGCCCTTTCCGGGGCACACATGGTGATCATGTGACAACCGGGCGTGGAAACTACTGAAATGCCCTGACAAGAACATACGAATCGGTTGTGACAGGTGTTGCGTCTCGCTAGTGTCTGCGCCGGAGAGGGTGGAGAGAGGGGCGTAACACGACTGTGGCCAGTGAAAAGACCCGCAGGTTCTTGGCGACGACCTGCCTTGCCGTAGCGGCGACGGTGGCGGCTCCCGTCACCGCGTACGCCGACCCCACTCCCTCGGCCTCTGAAGTGCAAAAGAAGATCGACCGCCTCAACGAGCAGGTCGATCAGCTGGTGGAGAAGTACAACCAGGTCAGGGAGGACCTGAAGGCGGCCAAGGCCAAGCTCAAGGCCGCCAAGAAGGCCGCCGCCGCCGAGCAGGAGGACTTCGAGAAGACCCGCGCCAAGATCGCCGAGATGGCGGCGACCGCCTACAAGACCGGCGAGCTGGGCGATGTGACCCGCTTCGTGGGCACCGGGGACCCCCAGAAGGTGCTCGACCAGACGGCGATCTTCACTCACCTGTCCCGCAACCGCAGCGCGGAGCTGAGGTCCTTCCTGGCCGCCGCGCAGCGGCTCAAGCGCCAGCAGGCCCAGGCCCAGGAGGCCTACGACGAGGTCCTGCGCCGCTCCAAGGAGCTCAAGGCGCAGAAGGAGAAGGTCGAAAAGTCCATCGCCCAGCAGCAGGCGCTGCTGCGCCGGATCGGCGTGACCCCCGAGCGTCCCGGCAGCGGCGGGGGCGGCACCTACCAGGGTCCGGCCAGCGGGCCGGCCCGCGTGGCGCTGCAGTTCGCCTACGCCCAGCTCGGCAAGCCGTACCAGTACGGCGCCGCGGGGCCGAACGCCTACGACTGCTCGGGGCTGACGATGCGCTCCTGGGGCGCCGCCGGGGTGAGCCTGCCGCGCACCACCTACTCGCAGTACAGCGCCACCAGGCGGGTCGCCAAGAGCGACCTGCAGCCGGGTGACCTGGTGTTCTTCAGCGGCCTGGGGCACGTGGGCATCTACGTCGGCAACGGCCAGATGATCCACGCTCCGCGTACCGGCAAGAACGTGGAGGTGGTGTCCATCACCTCCGGCTACTACGCCGCCAACTACTACGGCGCAGGCCGTCCCTGAGACGCCGAAACGCCGACCGGCGGCCTGATCCGGCCTCATGCGGGCCGGGTCGGGCCGCCGTCTCGTCTTTACCCGCAGCCGGTGTGACGGACGTCATTTTCCCGCCGCTCCCCCACGCTCTGGAGGCATCCGGCCAAGGCCCGCAAAAGCCTTGCCGCACGGGGGATCCGGGGCGCCGCGCCCCGGGACCGGCACGCGCCCTCGGCGGCCCGGCCGCCGGGGAATCCCCAGACCGGGGAATGAATCCTCCCTAACCTGGGTTTTGCCTACGTACAACTTGAAGCGGGCATCCGCTGGGGACACGTGACCTGTCTCGCGTCCGTTTTGCGGATGATTTGCCTTCGAGTTGACGTTTGATACGTTGGTTCGGACAGCGGCGCCCCCCATGCGTCGCACCGGCGGCGACGTTCCCCAGACGCCGCCCCGTGCATTGCCGGCGCGGCCGCCCGGCGCGCACCGCACATGCCGCGGGCGCCGGAGGTCCCGATGCGGACCGGCCGCCCGAGCCGCAACAACCAGGTACTCAGTAAGTCAGCGCCGCATATCTGCGGCCCGCCGAGTCCTTTCGCCTCCGATCTGAGCGTTCCGGCCGCCCGAACGGCCGGGCGGGGGAGGCGAGGGAGCCGGGGACCCACCTTTCCCGGGGTGAATCGGCGCATCCCCCACCGGATCCCGTCCAGGGGACGGATGTGCCGTAGGGCGACTTCCAGCCCGAACCCGTCAGCTAACCCGGTAGGCGTCTGGAAGAAGGAGTGACCTCTGTTCAGCATCGCTGTCAGCAGCATCACCCGTAGCGCCAGGCTCACCGGCGGCGCGATCGTCGGTGCACTGACGCTGGCGCCCGTCCTGGTTCTGGGCACCGCGACCCCGGCCCAGGCCCCCGCCGTGCCGCACGCCGCCGGGCAGGAGCACACCGTCTCCTGGCAGGAGCACGACCGGCACCCGGCCCCCGTGAAGGCCGACACCGTTCACCGCGCCCTCAGGCGTTGAGCCCGGCGGTGCCCACAGGGCACCGCGCCCGCTGAGGGCCGCAGATCTCATCCCAGCGGCGCCCGGCCGCGATGCCGCGCCGCTTCCCTTCCCAAGAATTCCCTTTCCATTGCCCAGACGGACGTCCGTCCACGACGTCCGCCGCCGAGTCCGCATGCCTTCCCAGGGCGCGGAGCCGGGGACCCACCGCATTTCCCGGGGTGAATCGGCCGCAGCAGGCCGTAGGGCGACTTCCAGCCCGAACCCGTCAGCTAACCCGGTAGGCGGCTTGGAAGCAGAGGAGCACATGCTCGTGGCAGGCAAGCACCACATCACCCGCCTCACCCGCACCCTCCAGTCCCGCAAGAGCACCGTCGCCAGCGCCCTGGTCGCCGGTGCGGTGGCCACCACCGCGCTGGGCGTGGCCGCCCAGGCGCCGGCGCAGGCCGCCGTGGGCGCCGCCGCCCCGATCACCACCCTCGCCGAGAGCGGCAAGGCGGCCAAGTCGCTGGCCGGCGGGACCGGCACGGTGAGCAGCGCGCACGCCGCGGTGTACAAGGCCCCCGCCAAAAAGCACGGCGGCAAGAAGGCCGTGACCGCCGGCGAGGTGATCGAGGTGGCCGAGTCCCAGCTGGGCCTCACCGAGGACGCCAAGGGCGAGAGCAAGTTCGGCAAGTGGTACGCCTCCACCCCGCACGCCAAGCGGACCCTCCAGCGCGACGGCGGCGGCAGCGACCCCAAGGTCTACAAGTCCGCCCCCTGGTGCGCGATGTTCGTGACCTGGGTCGGTGAGCAGGTCGGCACCGATGAGCTGGGCGCGGACGCCTACACCGTCACCCACGCCAAGTCCTTCAAGGACAAGGGCCGCTGGGGCACCAAGCCCAAGCCCGGCGCGGTGGTGTTCTTCGACTGGGCCGGCGGCAAGAGCATCGGCGGCATCGACCACGTGGGCCTGGTCGCCGAGGTGCTCGACAACGGCAAGATCAAGACCGTGGAGGGCAACATCTCCAACGCCGTCGTCTCCAAGGTCCGCACCCCCGACACCATCGTCGGCTACGGGTACCCCGACTACGCCGCCGAGTGATCTGCCGGCGGCCGCCCCGTCCGGGCACCGGTGAACCCCCATAGGATCACCGGCATGGACGGCGGACCCGAGACATCGGCGAACGGCACCGGCCGGCGCACAGTGCGCCGGCCGGTGCTCGTCGTCTCGGCGCTGGTGGCCGTTCTCCTCCTGGCGGCGGGCGGCCTGTGGGCCGTCCTGCGGGACGGCGGCTCCCCCGCCCCGGCGGCCGATGCCACCGCCGCTCCCGCACCACCGCGGCCGGACGCGCAAGCCGTCCGGCAGATCCTGGACGGCCGCGCCCGCGCCGTGCGGGACGGCGACCGGATCGCCTTCCTGGCCACCGTCACGGCCGCCCCCGCACCCTTCCGGAACGCGCAGGCGACCGTGTTCGACAACCTCACCCGGCTGCCGCTGAGCGGCTGGCGGGAAGAGCTCGCCTCACCGGTCCCGGTGGCCGCAGGCCGGGACGGCGCGGTGCTCGAGGTGACGCTGCGGTACCGGCTGAAAGGCCACGACCGCCGCGAGGTGACCCGGACCCGCTACCTGACCTTCGCCCGGCGCGGCGGCGCCTGGCGGCTGGTCGGGGACGGCACCGCCCACGGCCTGCGCGACGAGGCCGACATCTGGGATAGCGGCCCGCTCGACGTCGTGCGCGGCGAGCACAGCCTGGTGATCGGCTCCTCTCCCCTGCTGCGGGAGATCGCCGACCGGCTGGATGCGGCCGTGCCCGTCGTCACCGAGGTGCTGGGAGAGCGCTGGGCGCGCCGGGCGGTCGCGCTCGTCCCGGCCGACGACGTGCAGGCCGCCGCGCTGGTGCCCGACGGCGACCCGCTGGGCGATGCGGGGTCCATCGCGGCGCTGGCCGTCTCCGGCGACTCGGGGGAGGACCGCATCGTCATCGCCCCGGGGACGTTCTCCAGGCTCAACGCCCTCGGCCGGAAGGTGGTCCTCACCCACGAGCTGACCCACATCGCCACCGGAGGCGCCCGCGACGGGCGCACTCCCCTGTGGCTGATCGAGGGCCTGGCCGACTACGTGGGCTACCGGGACACGAAGGTGCCGGTCCGCTCGGCGGCGCGGGAACTGCGCGCCGAGGTGACCGCCGGGCACCTGCCGCGGAGGTTGCCCGGCCCCGCGGAGTTCGCCGACGCCGCACGGCTGCCGCAGGCGTATGCGGAGGCGTGGCTGGCCTGCCGCATGATCGCCGACCGGTACGGAGAGGACGCGCTGGTGCGGCTCTACCGTGCCGCCGGTGAACGCTCCCAAGACGCGGCGTTGCGTTCGGTCCTGGGCCTGGACACCGCCGGCCTCACCGCGATGTGGCGGGACTACCTGCACAGGGAGCTGCGATGACCGCTGCCGGACGGGCCCGTGCCGCCGCACTGATCACGGGCGTGGTGCTGCTGGCGGGAGACGGCGTCCTGCTGATGGCGACCACGCCGTGGGAACCGCTGCCCGGCGGCGGAAGCGAGCCCGATCCGGCCCGGGACTTCTCCCCCGCCGAACTGGCCCGCTCGGCGGCCTTCGACGCCGCGCTCAACCCGCCGGCGTACGCGGGGCTGCTCACCGGGCTGGCGGTCGTGCTGGTGCTGGGGCTGACCCCGCTGGGGGCGCGCTTCATCGGCTGGTGCACCGCGCGGGTGCCCGGGCGGGCGCTGCGGCTGGCGGTGGCGGTGGTGGCGGTGACGACGCTGCTGCGGCTGGCCGCCCTGCCGCTGCGGATCTGGCGGGAGAGTGTGCTGCGCCGCTACGGCCTGTCGGTCCAGACCTGGCCGGCCTGGCTGGCCGACCAGCTCAAGTCGCTGGCGCTGGCCTGGGCGATCTGGACGGTGGCGGTGCTGCTACTGTACGTCCTGGCCCGGCGTTTTCCGCGTTACTGGTGGGCGGGGGCGGCAGCGGGCGGGTTCGCTCTCGTGGTGGTGCTGTCGTTCCTCTACCCGCTGCTCGTGGAGCCGGTGTTCAACCGGTTCCACTCGCTGCCCGCCGGGCCGCTGCGCACCGAGCTGCTGGCGATGGCCGCGCGGGACCGGGTGCCGGTCACCGACGTCCTGGTGGCCGACGCCTCCCGGCGGACCACCTCGCTGAACGCTTACGTGTCGGGATTCGGCTCCACCCGCCGCATCGTGGTCTACGACACGCTGCTGAAATCGCCGCCCGAGCGGATCAAATCGATCGTCGCCCACGAGCTCGGCCACGCCAAGCACAACGACGTCCTCCGCGGCACGCTCACCGGCGCCCTGGGGGTCTCCGGGGGAGTCTGCCTGCTGTACCTGGCGCTGACCTCGCCCGGGCTGCGCCGCCGGGCGGGGCTGGCCGACCGGACGGCCGAGCCGGTGGTCTGCGACCCGCGCTCGGTGGCGCTGCTGCTGGCCGTGGTCAGCGTGCTGACCCAGCTCAGCGGCCCGGTCCAGAACCTGATCAGCAGGCGGGTGGAGGCGCGGGCCGACGCGCACGCGCTGGCGCTCACCGGCGATGCGGCCACGTTCGTGTCGATGCAGCGCGAGCTGGCGCTGCGGAACCTGTCGGATCTGCGGCCGAACCCGGTGGAGTACGCGCTGTGGTTCAGCCACCCCAGCGTGCCCGAACGCATCGCCATGGCCCGGGACTGGGCCCGCCTGCACGGCGGGCGGGCCGCCCGGCCCTGAAGCTGTGCTCAGTCCCCGCCGGCCTGAGGGGAGATCAGCGCCGACGGGGAGGCCGCCGGGGTCGCCGGTGCCTCGGCCTGCGGCAAGGGCTCCCGCACCGGCTCGGAACCGTGCGGGCCGACCGACAGGGCCTGCTTGAGCGCGCTGCCCTTCACCCACTCGTCCCAGCCGAGCTGCCAGTAGCCCCAGCCGTTGGTGGGTTCCAGCTCCCGGTTGGTGCCGACGACCCGGAAGGGGTCGCCCCGGTAGCTGAAGTGGTAGAACCAGCGGGCCGCCGACGGGCTCATGTTGATGCAGCCGTGACTGACGTTGCGGTGCCCCTGGGCGTGCAGCGACCAGGGCGCCGAGTGGGTGTACTCGCCGCTGCTGGAGATGCGCACCGCCCAGTTGACGGTCAGGCGGTAGTGGCCGGGGCAGCCGGGCGGGCAGCCGACGGTGGAGGAGTCCATGATCACCGGGTTGCCCTTTTCCATCGTCAGATGGTGGCCGTTGGTGGTGGTGTACTTGCGGACCCCGCCGCGGCCCATGCTGATCGGGAAGTCGCGGATCTTCTTGCCGTCCCGGTAGACGGCCATGCGGTGGGTCTTGGCGTTGGCCACGCTGGCATGGGCCTCGCCGATCTTGAACTTCAGGTCCAGGTCTTCGGTGGCGTACCCGTCGCGGACCGCGCGGACCCCGTTGAGATGGGCGATCAGCCGCACCCGGGTGTGGGCGGGCCAGTGCTCGCGGGTGCGGAAGACGACGTTCTGGCCGTCGAACCAGTGCCAGGCGCCCACGACCGGTTTGCTGGAGCGCACCTCCAGCGCCCGCTCCACCGCGGCCCGGTCGGTGATCTCACGGTCGAACCGCACGATGATCGGCATTCCCACACCCACCGTCTCGCCCGGGGCGGGCGCCTCGACGGAGGCGGTCACCGCCCGCTCGACCGTGCGGGTGGTGAACGTGCCGGTGACCGTGTGGGTGCGGCCGTCCGGGCCGAGCGCGGTGGCGATCACCTCGTAGCGGGTGCCCGGGGTGAGCGCCCAGCGCGACCGCCACTGGCTGCCGTCGTCGCTGATCCGGCCCGCCACCTCGGCGCCGCGGGCGCGGACGGTGACGTTCTGCAGGGTGCCGCCCGCCGCGCTGACCACGATCGGGGTGTCGGGGAGGACGTCCCCGCTGCCGTTGCGCGGGACGACGCTTAAGCCGACCGGTGCGGCCTTCACCTGGGCGGTATCGCCCCCCGTGCAACCGGCGAGCCCGATGACCAGGACCATCCCGATGCCCGCGCTCGCCGCGGTGCGGACGGCCGGACGGCTTGCACGCCTGTCCCCCGTCTTGCGGACGCTGAGGTACACCCTCACAACCCCCCGTGCCTGGGCCGGGCGACCGGTCATCCGGCGTCCGGCGCAATGGGGCCGGACGATCGCGATTCCCCCATCGGTGTGATACCGGTCACCCACCGTCTGGACGGGTCAATTATGAAGGGGGCCGGTCTCCGCTGATAAGCGGACACCGGCCCCCTTAGCAGACCTTTTGCCTGATCAGTGCTGGAAGTGACCCCGGTAGTACTCGAAGACGAGGCCGATGCAGCTCAGCAGCGTGGCGGCGATCCCGAAGACCACCAGCCACCAGCCGAAGACCAGGCCGAGGGTGATGCAGGCCGCCGAGGCCGCCACGAACAGCGGCCACCAGCTGTGCGGGCTGAAGAAGCCCACCTCGCCGGCCGCCTGGACGATCTCCCCGTCGGGGTCGTCCTCATACAGCGGGCCGTTGTTGGCCTTCTCCAGGCGCCGGATCGTGAAGTGGATGTAGAACCCGATCAGCCCGGCCAGGCCGACCGACAGGGCCAGCGCGGTGGTGCCCGTCCACTCCTTGGACCACAGCCAGTAGACGATGTCAGTGATCAGGAAGAAGATCGCGCACCCGTAGAACATGAATGCCTGAACGCGCATCGGTCACTTCTCCGATCCGGTGCCGGCCCCGGCCTCCGCCAGCTCGCCCTTGGCATCCGCGTACGGGTAGTGCAGGTCGAAGGCGGGGCGCTCGGAGCGAATCTGCGGGATCGAGGTGAAGTTGTGCCGCGGCGGCGGGCAGGAGGTCGCCCACTCCAGCGAGCCTCCGTACCCCCAGGGGTCGTCCACCTCGACCTTCTTGCCCTTCTTGGCGGTGATGTAGATGTTGTAGAAGAACGGCAGCAGCGACAGCGACAGCAGGATCGAGAAGATCGTCGACACCTGGTTCAGGGCGGTGAACTCCTCGGCGTAGTCGGGGTAACGGCGCGGCATGCCCGCCGCACCCAGCCAGTGCTGCACGAGGAAGGTGCCGTGGAAGCCGATGAACAGCATCCAGAACTGCAGCTTGCCGAGCTTCTCGTTGAGCATCTTGCCGGTGAACTTCGGCCACCAGAAGTAGAACCCGGCGAACATCGCGAACACCACGGTGCCGAACACCACGTAGTGGAAGTGGCCCACCACGAAGTAGGAGTCCGACAGGTGGAAGTCCATCGGCGGGGAGGCCAGGATGACACCGGTCAGCCCGCCGAACAGGAAGGTCACCAGGAAGCCCAGCGACCACAGCATCGGCGTCTCGAAGGTCAGCCGGCCGCGCCACATGGTGCCGATCCAGTTGAAGAACTTCACCCCGGTGGGCACCGCGATGAGGAACGTCATGAAGGAGAAGAACGGCAGCAGCACCTGGCCGGTCACGTACATGTGGTGCGCCCACACGGTGACCGACAGGCCCGCGATGGCGATGGTGGCGCCCACCAGGCCGATGTAGCCGAAGATCGGCTTACGGCTGAACACCGGCAGGATCTCGGTCACGATGCCGAAGAACGGCAGCGCGATGATGTAGACCTCCGGGTGGCCGAAGAACCAGAACAGGTGCTGGTACAGGATCGCCCCGCCGTGCGAGGAGTCGAACACGTGCGCCCCGTACAGCCGGTCGGCGGCCAGCCCCAGCAGCGCCGCGGCCAGCGGCGGGAAGGCCAGCAGCACCAGGATCGAGGTGAGCAGGACGTTCCAGGTGAAGATCGGCATCCGGAACATCGTCATGCCCGGGGCGCGCATGCACAGGATGGTGGTGATGAAGTTGACCGCGCCCAGGATGGTGCCCAGACCGCTCATGGCCAGGCCCAGCACCCACAGGTCGCCGCCGACGCCGGGGGTGCGGACCGCGTCCGACAGCGGGGCGTAGGCGAACCACCCGAAGCTGGCCGCGCCGCCGGGGGTCAAAAAGCCCGACAGCGCGATCAGGCTGCCGAACAGGAACAGCCAGTAGGCCAGCATGTTCATCCGCGGGAACGCCACGTCCGGCGCGCCGATCTGCAGCGGCATGATCGCGTTGGCGAAGCCGGCGAACAGCGGCGTGGCGAACATCAGCAGCATGACCGTGCCATGCATGGTGAACAGCTGGTTGAACTGCTCGTTGCTCACCAGCTGCATGCCGGGCTCATACAGCTCGGCACGCATGACGATGGCCATCACGCCGCCGATGAGGAACATGATGAACGAGGTGATCAGGTACAGGTAACCGATCACCTTGTGGTCGGTGCTGGACAGCCAGGACGCCAGCAGGCGCCCCTTGCTCGTCCGCGGCGCAGCGAGCGGCGGTGCGCTCGGAGCATGGCTGAGCGTGGTCACTGGGTTCCTCCGGCCGCCTTGGACTCAGCGATGAACTTCTGGTACTCCTCCGGCGTGACCACCTTCAGCTGGAACAGCATCCGGCTGTGGTCCACGCCGCACAGTTCGGCGCAGCGGCCCTCGTACAGGCCCGTCTTCTTGGCCGTGATCTCGAACTCGTTGACGTAGCCCGGGATCATGTCCTTCTTGTACAGCAGCGCGGGCACCCAGAACGAGTGGATGACGTCGTTGGAGTGCAGCCGGAAGCGCACCTTCTGCCCGGCGGGGATCATCACCTGCGGCTTGCTGGCGGCGTTGGGATCCACCGGGACGCCGACCACGGACGCCACCGTCGGGGCGTCCTTGGCCAGGCTCTCCTTGTAGTCGAACTGCCAGCTCCACTGGAAGCCGTACACATCGATCACGGCGGCGACGTTGTCGTCGCTCGTCTTCTCGATGTAGCTCTGATCACGCGCGGTGAAGTAGAACAGCACCGCGATGATCACGAACGGCACCGCCGTGTAGAGCATCTCGATGGGCAGGTTGTAACGCACCTGCGGCGGCAGATCGTCGGAGCGCTTGCGGTGGAACAGCACCGCCCAGAGGATCAGACCCCAGACGACGCCACCGACCGCGAACGCGGCGATCCAGGACCCCTGCCATAGCTGCAGGATGCGCTCGGCCTGGTCACTGATCGGCTCGGGCATGCCAAGGCGGGCCGCCTCGCCACTGCACGCGGTGGCGGTCATCGCCAGCAGGGCCAGCGCGCCGGCACTGGTCAATGCGCGGCGGGCGCGCACCGGCGTACGCCGCTCCCTTGAGCGGGTCGGACTCACGGAATGCCTTCCCCACAGATGAAGCCCGGTGCAACCGGGCACTCAGATCGGTAGTTCACACGTGTGCAGGACACATTAGCGCGGAGGGTCGCCACCCCCCTGATCGGGTGCCGAGTTGTTAATGTCGAGGTCGTGTCATCTGTATCCGGCCGACCCGGCGGCATGCGATGAACGGGCCGCTCAGCTTCGATGACGCCACCGCCGCGGCGGGGCCGGCGGGCGCGCCCGCCGGCTACCTCGATGCGGCCTCCGGCGAGCCGCTGCACCCGGCGGCGCGCCGGGCGCTGCTGGAGGCGCTGGAGGCGGGCTGGGCCGATCCCGCCCGCCTGTACGGGGCGGCGCGCAACGCCCGGCTGCTGCTGGAGCGGGCGCGCGCCCGCGTGGCCGCGGTGCTGGGCGTGCTGCCCGATGAGGTCTTCTTCACCTCTTCCGGCACCCAGGCGGTGCACCTGGCGGTGCTGGGCGCGCTGCGCGCCCGGCGCCGGGTGGGACGTCACCTGGTGGTCGGGGCGGTGGAGCACTCCAGCGTGCTGCACGCCGCCGAGCTGCACGAGCGGGAGGGCGGCGAGGTCACCCGGGTGGGCGTGGACCGGCACGGCCGGGTCGACCCGGAGGCGTTCGCCGCCGCGCTGCGCCCGGACACCGCGCTGGCCTGCCTGCAGACCGCCAACCACGAGGTGGGCACGCTGCAGCCGGTGCAGGAGGTGGCGCAGGCCTGCCGGGCGGTGCGGGTGCCGCTGTTCACCGACGCCGCCCAGTCGGTGGGGCGGACGGACCTGCCGGAGGGCTGGTCGCTGCTGGCCGCCAGCGCCCACAAGTGGGGCGGGCCCGCCGGGGTGGGGCTGCTGGTGATCCGCAAGAACACCCGGTGGCGTTCGCCGCTGCCGGCCGATGAGCGCGAGCGGCGGCACGTGCCGGGCTTTGAGAACGTGCCCGCGGCGGTGGCGGCCGCCGCGGCGCTGGAGGCGTTCCGGGCGGAGATGGCCGACGAAGGCCCCCGCCTGTCGGCGCTGGTGGACCGGATCCGCGAGCAGGTGCCCCGCCTGGTGCCGGATGTGGAGGTGGTCGGCGACCCGGTGCGGCGGCTGCCGCACATCGTCACCTTCTCCTGCCTGTATGTGGAGGGAGAGGCGCTGCTGACCGAGCTCGACCGGTTCGGGTTCGCGGTCTCCTCCGGCAGCTCCTGCACGGCCGACACCCTGCGTCCCAGCCATGTGCTGGAGGCCATGGGAGTGATTACCCATGGCAATGTGCGGGTATCGCTGCCTCGTGGCACGAAATCCCCCGATGTCGACCGGTTCTTGACGGTGCTTGCGGACGTGGTGAGCCGGCTGCGCCGCGATGCCGGCATGGTCACCGGATGAGCGGCGCCGAAGCGGCGGGAAAAGGCAGGTGGCGTGGCCGTCCATGGGCGCTTTCGGGCACTGGGGCAGTGCAGTGCGGGGCCACGCGCTGTGGTATCGGTCTGATATATTGAGCCCGCTCAATGGCAAAGAGGAAAGAGCCGCTGAGTCTACCGCCGGGCCGGCGGGATGTGAAGCCTGTAGAGGTCGTGTAAGGCCCCGGCAAGCCGGGTTCGTCCCAGGGGCCGCCGCGGCCTGTGAAACAGGAAGGTCCGGCCCGCGAGGGCCTGAAATCCCCGGGCTTCGGCCGTGGGGAGGAGGTCGATGATGTTCCGAGGCCGCGGCACCCGCGGATCAGCCAGAGCGGCCGGTCGCCGGCGGGCGCGGTCCGCCCCCGAGCAGCAGGCTCCCGCCCCGGCCGAGCCCGCCGCGCCCGCGGCTCCCCCGCCGGCGCTGGTGATCGACGCGCTCGGCCGCAAATGCCCCATCCCGATCATCTGGCTGGCCGAGCGGATCCGTGAGGTCCCCATCGGGCAGGTGGTGGCGGTGCTGGCCGACGATGTGGCCGCCCGCACCGACGTGCCGGCCTGGTGCCGGATGAAGTCTCAGGAGTTCATCCGCGAAGAGCCCCTTGCCCAGGGCTGGGCCTTCCACATTCGCCGCTGCTATTAGCAGGCGGCCGGGCCTTTCGGCCACGGCCGCCCGCAACGGCGCGCCCGCCCGTTCTCAGGGCAGGTGCGAGGCGATCTCGTCGGCCGCGCTCTGGCCGTAGGCGTCGGTGAAGCGGGACAGGAACTCCTCCCGCTCCAGGCGGTACTCCTGGGGGCCGGGGCTTTCCAGGGCGTGGACGGCCACGAGGTTGCCGACCTGGGCGGCGCGTTCCAGGGACAGCCCCCAGGCGGTGGCCGACAGGAAGCCGGCGCGGAAGGCGTCGCCGACGCCGGTGGGCTCGACCGCCTTGCGCACGGGGGCGGCGGGCACGTGGATCTCCGGCTGGCCCTTACGGGTGATCACCACGCCCTTGGGGCCGAGCGTGGTCACCCGGATCTCCACGCGGTCGAGGATCTCCGTGTCCCCCCACCCGGTCTTCTGCTCCACCAGCGCCTTTTCGTACTCGTTGGTGAACAGGTAACGGGCGCCTTCGATCAGCGTGCGGATCTGCTCGCCCTCCATGCGGGCCAGCTGCTGGGAGACGTCGGCGGCGAAGGGGAAGCCGCGCTCGCGGCACTCCTCGGTGTGCCGGATCATCGCCTCCGGGTCGTTGGGGCTGATCACCACCAGGTCCAGGCCGCCGACCCGGTCGGCGACCGGCCCCAGCTCGATGTCGCGCGCCTCGCTCATGGCCCCGGCGTAAAAAGAGGCGATCTGGTTGTGATCGACGTCGGTGGTGCACAGGAAGCGGGCGGTGTGCCGCAGCTCGGAGACGTGCACCGACTCGGTGTCCACCCCGTGCCGCTCCAGCCAGGAGCGGTAGTCGGCGAAGTCGTTGCCCACGGCGCCGACCAGGATCGGCCGCAGGCCCAGCGAGCCCATCCCGAAGCAGATGTTGGCGGCGATGCCGCCCCGGCGGATCTCCAGCTCGTCCACCAGGAACGACAGCGACACACGGTGCAGCTGGTCGGGGATGAGCTGGTCGGTGAACTTGCCGGGGAAGCTCATCAGATAGTCGTTGGCGATGGATCCGGTCACGGCGATGCGCACGCGTCGCTCTCCTCGTCGGTGTCGTCCGGTTCTTTTCCGGCTGTTTCAGTCCCGCAAAGCCTTCACGGGAGGCGCCTTCGGGCCACCAAAGGCTAACGCCCGTCAAGTCTCCCCGAATGCGGGGATCGCGGCTTCGGTTCCGGCGAAAGAAAGCGGCGCGTCACCTCGTGGACGGGCTCGTGCAGGGCGGCAGCGACGCGGCCCGGGCGCCTGTGGCACCCGGGCCGCACGCCGTGGACGCCGGCGCCTTGGCCGAGGCTCGGCGAACCCTTTTCAGCACGCCGTCCGCGCAGGTCGAGGCGGTGACGTCGCGGTCAGGGACGACGCTGTGACCTGGAACGTCGTCGCAGCAGGCACCATCGGGGCTTCCGGCCCCGGCTCCGTGGGCCGTGCGTCGAAACAGGTTGAGCGAACCTTTTCAACACATGATCTCGGGCGCCGGAGACGGGAGCCCCGAGGGTGTCTGAGCCGTGACGTCGCAGGTCACGGCATCGTCCCTGGCTGTGAGGCTCCCGTCCCGGCCTGTGGAAACGGCGTGTTGAAAAAGGTTCAGCGGAGACGGCGCGTCGAGTAAGGGTCAGTTGAAGGAGTCGCCGCAGGCGCAGGTGCCCGTGGCGTTGGGGTTGTCGATGGTGAAGCCCTGCTTTTCGATGGTGTCGACGAAGTCGATGGTGGCGCCGGCCAGGTAGGGCGCGCTGGTGCGGTCCACCCGCACCTGCAGGCCGTTGAAGTCCTGCACCAGGTCGCCGTCCATCTCCCGCTCGTCGAAGTAGAGCTGGTAGATCAGCCCGGAGCAGCCGCCGGGCTGCACGGCCACGCGCAGCGCCAGGTCGTCACGGCCCTCCTGCTCCAGCAGGTCCTTGGCCTTGGCGGCGGCGGCATCGGTGAGGATGACGCCGCTGACCTGCTCGGTGGTCTCGGTGCTCTCTACCGTCATGTGTTCAGCTCCCGGTCTAGCTCGTCGGCCGTCCGGCGACCGTCGCGTTCGATCGATGATGGCTGGGGCCGCGGACGCCCCCAAGACGTCGCCGCGCCTCCTCAGCACACCAACGTACCCCGCGCCGCGGGCATTCCGTCTACCCGCGGGGCGGACCCGGGCGGGGCGGTGACCTCCGCCTCACCCCGGCCGGGGACCCCGGGGGTTCACCGGATTTCGGGATATGCGACCATTAGTGTCAGAGCGACGATAAGTCTCCGTCGCAGAGGAGGATCCCGTGACCACCACCCCCGAGCTCGGTACCCGGAGCCTTCCGCTGCTGCTGCTGGGCACCGAGTCCGACCCGGCCAGCGAGCGCGGCGTCTCGTGCCCGGGGGCGCTGCCCCCGGCCTCCGACCCCGCGCTGGTGGAACGTGCCAGGGCGGCCAAGGCCGCGCTCGGCGATCAGGTCTTCGTGCTCGGCCACCACTACCAGCGCGATGAGGTCATCCAGTTCGCGGACGTGACCGGCGACTCCTTCAAGCTGGCCCGCGACGCGGCGGCCCGTCCCCAGGCGCCCTACATCGTCTTCTGCGGCGTGCACTTCATGGCCGAGTCCGCCGACATCCTCACCGCCGACCACCAGCAGGTGGTGCTGCCGGACATGGCGGCCGGCTGCTCGATGGCCGACATGGCCACCTTCGACCAGGTCGAAGAGTGCTGGGAGGTCCTGGAGGAGGTGGGGATCGCCGACGATGTGGTCCCCGTCACCTACATGAACTCCTCGGCCGACATCAAGGCGTTCGTGGGGCGGCACGGCGGCGTGGTGTGCACCTCCTCCAACGCGCGCAGGGCCCTGGAGTGGGCCTACTCCAAGGGCTCGAAGGTGCTGTTCCTGCCCGACCAGCACCTGGGGCGCAACACCGCGGTGCTGGAGATGGGCTTTTCGCTGGACGACTGCGTGGTCTACGACCCGCACCGGCCGGAGGGCGGCCTGACGCCCCGGCAGTTCCGCGACGCCCGGATGCTGCTGTGGCGCGGGCACTGCTCGGTGCACGCCCGCTTCACCAAGGCCTCGGTGGATGAGATCCGCTCCCGCGTCCCGGACGTCAACATCCTGGTGCACCCCGAGTGCCGGCACGAGGTGGTGGTGGAGGCCGACTACGTCGGCTCCACCGAGTACATCATCAAGACCCTGGCCGCGGCGCCGGCCGGCTCCTCGTGGGCGGTCGGCACCGAGCTGAACCTGGTGCGGCGCCTGGCGAACATGCACCCGGACAAGAACGTGATGTTCCTGGACCGGACCGTGTGCTTTTGCTCCACGATGAACCGGATCGACCTGCCGCACCTGGTGTGGGCGCTGGAGTCGCTCGCCAAGGGCGAGGTGGTCAACCGGATCCAGGTGGACGAGGAGACCGCCCACTACGCCAAGGCGGCGCTGGACCAGATGCTGGCCCTGCCCTGACGCACCGCCGGCCGCGGGCGGGCACCGCACGCGGCGGGCACGAGGGACGCGCCCGAAGACGGGCGGGCCTTCCGCCCGGCGGGCGCGTTCCCCGGCCGTAAAAAGCCGCAGGCGGGCGGCCTCAGCCGGGGATGAGCCCGGCGTCCCCCAGCATCTTGCGGACCTCCTCCATCTGGGAGTCGGCCGGCGGCAGGATCAGCTCAGAGGGCTCCAGGCTGTCGGCCGGCAGCGGCGTGCCGACGCTGCGCACGCTCTCCAGCAGCTCGTGCAGCGCGGTCCGGAACGCCTCCTCGTCCCCCGCCTCGATGGCGGCCTCGACCCGCTCGTCGAGCTCGTTGAGCGCGGCCAGATCGCCCGGGGCCACCTCCAGCTGCCCCTCGCCCATGATGCGGACGATCACTGGGCACCCCCCGGCTGCTGCGGCCAGGGCCCCTGGGCCGGCGGCTGCTGCGGGGCGGCCTGCTGGTGGGGAGCCTGCTGGGGGGCCTGCTGCGGGGTGCCGGCGTCCAGCTGCTTAGGGGCCGGCGCCTGGCCGAGCTCGGCCTTCATCCGCTCCAGCTCCAGCTCCACGCCGGCGGTGGCGCCCATGCGGTCCAGCTCGGCCTGGATGTCGTCCCGGGAACCGCTGAAGTCGTCCAGCGCGCCGGAGGCCAGCAGCTCGTCGATGGCGCCGGCGCGGGCCTTCATGGTCTCGGCCTTCTCCTCGGCCCGCTGGATGGCCAGGCCGACATCGCCCATCTCCTCGGAGATCCCGGCGAACGCCTCGTTGATCCTGGTCTGCGCCTCGGCCGCGGTGTAGGTGGCCTTGATGGTCTCCTTGCGGGTGCGGAAGGCGTCCACCTTGGCCTGCAGCCGCTGGGAGGCCAGCGTCAGCTTCTCCTCCTCGCTCTGCAGGTTCTGGTGCTGCATGCGCAGCTCGTTGAGCTGGCCGTCCAGGCCGGCGCGCCGCTGCAGCGCCTCGCGGGCCAGGTCCTCGCGGCCGACCTGCAGCGCCTTGCGGCTCTGCTCGGTCAGCTTGGTGTGCTGCTGCTCCAGCTGCTGGATCTGCAGCTCCAGGCGCTTGCGGGCGGTCGCCACGTCGGCCACCCCGCGGCGCACCTTCTGCAGCATCTCCAGCTGGCGCTGGTAGGAGTAGTCCAAGGTCTCACGAGGATCCTCCAGACGGTCCAGCGCCTTGTTCGCCTTGGACTTGAAGATCATCGACATTCGCTTCATCACGCTCATCGCGCGGCGCCGGTCCCTTCGTGATGTACTGCAATGACCACTGCTGGGGCTGATATCACCCTACGCGTTAACGTCTGGCGGCTCCATGGTGTTGCCGTCCCCTGGTCCTGGTAGGACGTACCCACCCGCCCCCGGGTTCCACGGACGGCCCAAGCGGACGCGGAGGGTACCCTGATGGCCGTGTTCCGACGTCGTAGCCAGGCCACCTCCGAAGCACCCCCTCCCCCCGTGGCCAAGCCGGGAGGCAAGGGTCGTCCCACGCCCAAGCGCCGCGAGGCCGAAAAGCGGCGGCGGCAGTACATCACCGCCCCGCGCGACCGCAAGGAGGCCTACCGGCGGCTCCGCGAACGGCAGGCCAAGCAGCGCGCGCTGGTACGCGAGGGAATGCGGCGCGGCGACGAACGCTACCTGCTCAAGCGGGACAAGGGCCCGGTCCGCCGGTTCGCCCGCGACTACGTCGACGGCCGGCGCACCATCGGCTCCTACCTGATGTACGCGATGCTGGTCATCGTGCTGCTGAGCTTCATCCGCTCGCCCATCACCGCGCTGCTGATGCTGTTCGCCCCGCCGCTGCTGCTGGCCGCGGTGCTGATCGAGGGCCTGGTGATCAGCATGCGGGTCAAGAAGCTGACCGCCGAGCGCTTCCCCGACGAAGACCGCAAGGGCGTGGGCCTGTATGCGGCCGTGCGCGCCATGCAGATCCGCCGGCTGCGGATACCGGAGCCTCAGGTGAAGATCGGCGAGCGGGTGGAGGCCCGCGACCGGCGCTGAAGCTCGCCGCGCGGCGCGGCCCGCTAGGGTCGGGATCATGGAGTTCCGACACCTTGGCCGCAGCGGTCTGGTCATCAGCGAGATCGCCTACGGCAACTGGCTGACCCACGGGTCCCAGATCGAAGAGGACGCCGCGGTGGCGTGCGTGCACGCGGCCCTCGACGAGGGGATCACCACGTTCGACACCGCCGACGTCTACGCCGGCACCCGGGCCGAGGAGGTGCTGGGCCGGGCGCTGAAGGGGCAGCGGCGCGAGGGCCTGGAGATCTTCACCAAGGTCTACTGGCCCACCGGCCCCGGCAAGAACGACCGCGGGCTGTCGCGCAAGCACATCATGGAGTCGGTCGAAGGTTCGCTGCGCCGGCTGCAGACCGACTACATCGACCTGTACCAGGCGCACCGGTTCGACTATGAGACCCCGCTGGAGGAGACCCTGCGGGCCTTCGACGACCTGGTGCGCCAGGGCAAGGTGCTGTACGTGGGCGTCTCGGAGTGGCGGGCCGAGGAGATCAAGCGCGCCCTGAAGATCGCCGACGAGATGGGCCTGGACCGCATCGTCTCCAACCAGCCGCAGTACTCGATGCTGTGGCGGGTCATCGAAGAAGAGGTCGTGCCGCTGTGCGAGCGGGAGGGCATCGGGCAGATCGTCTGGTCCCCGCTCGCCCAGGGCGTGCTGACCGGCAAGTACCTGCCGGGTCAGCCTCCGCCGGCCGGTTCGCGCGCCACCGACCAGGCCGGCGGGGCGAACTTCATCAAGGGCCTGCTGACCGATGAGATCCTCACCCGGGTGCAGAACCTGCGGCCGATCGCCCAGGAGCTGGGCCTGACGATGGCGCAGCTGGCGATCGCCTGGGTGCTGCAGAACCCGAACGTGTCGGCGGCCATCATCGGGGCCACCCGTCCCGAGCAGGTCCGCGACAACGTCAAGGCCGCCGGGGTGAAGCTGGAGGCCGACGTCCTCAAGCGCATCGACGAGGTGCTGGGCCCGGTGATCGTCCGCGACCCGGCCAAGACCGTCAGCCCTCCCCGGCGTCCTTAGCCGTCACGGCTGCGGGACGGCGGAGCTCACTCGGGGTCGAGCAGGCTCATCGGGTAGACGACGGCGCCGTCTTCCAGCAGGACCACCTGCTCGACCCCGGCGTCCCGCAGCTCGCGCCAGTGCAGTCCCAGCCACGACTCCGCGTCCGCCTGGGTGGCGAACGTCTCTTCGGGCACGCCGGGCACGGTCACGATCTCCCCGTCGCCCCCTTGCAAACGCCAGCTCCACGGCATGAAAAGCTCGACCTCCCTTGTCGGAAGGCGAGACTAGCCGTTGCCGCCCGCCGATGCCCGGCCCGGTCCCAGATGCCCCGGTCCCAGATGAAAGGTTTCCGGTGCGCCGCGACATGGCAGCCTCTCCCCGCATCGAGCTGATCGGCACCGCCGGGCCGCGCGGCTGGCCCGAGCCGGACTGCCGCTGCGCCTCCTGCAGCGGGCTGCGCCGGGCCGGGGTGGCGTTCGAGCCGACGCGGGCGCTGGTGGACGGGGTGCCGCTGGAGCACCTGGAGCGCACGCCGCTGCCCGGCGGGTACGAGGCGCGCTCGCCGGGCGGCGGCCGGCTGCTGGTCGCCGGCGGCCCCGGGGAGCGCCCGCGGCCCGCGGCGGGGGCGGTCTACGACGCCGTGCTGCTCGATCTGGCGGGCCACCCGGAGCATCTGGGGCTGCTGCGGCACCTGGGCGCGGTCGCCCCCGGCACCCGGGTGCTGGCCGTCCACAACGACCACCGCCTGCCCTCCCCCGGCGAGCTGCGGCGCCGCCTGCCGTGGTGGACGCATCCGCCCGAGGGCCCCCACCGCACCCTGGTGCTGGGCGGCGTGCGGTCGGGCAAGTCCGCCGAGGCCGAGCTGCGGCTGGCGGCCTGCCCTCAGGTGACGTACGTGGCGACCGCCGCCCCCGCCGGCGGCGACGCCGAGTGGGCCGCGCGGATCGAGGCGCACCGGCGACGCCGCCCGCACTGGTGGCGCACCGTGGAGACGACCGATCTCGCGGGCGTCCTGAGGTCCGCCACGGGCGCGGTCCTGGTGGACGGCATCGGCAGCTGGCTGGCCGCGGTGATGGACGAGACCGGCGCCTGGGACGACCCCTCCCGCCTGGAGCCGCGCCTGGAGGAGCTGGTGGCGGCGTGGCGGGCCACGCGGGCCCGCGTCGTCGCGGTGAGCGACGAGGTCGGCCTGGCGCCGGTCCCGCTGACCGCGGCCGGGCGGGCGTTCGGCGACCGGCTCGGCCGGCTCAACCAGCGCCTTGCGGCCGAGTCGGAGGAGGCGGTGCTGGTCGTCGCCGGGCGCGTCCTGGAGCTTCGGTGATCGCCGGTCTGCGGCTGGCGGTGACGCTGCTCACCGTCGTCCCGGCCGGGACGGTGCGCATCGACCGCGCCTCGGCCCGGGCGGCGATGCTGCTCGCCCCGGCCACCGGGCTGATCACCGGCGGCGCCGCCGCGGCGGTGCTGCTGGCGGCCGGGCCGCTGGGCGTCCCCCGCCTGCCGGCCGCGGCGCTGGCGGTGGCCGCCACGGCGGCCGTGACCCGCGCCCTGCACCTGGACGGCCTGGCCGACCTGGCCGACGGGCTGGGCAGCGCCCGGCCCGCCGCCGAGGCGCTGGAGATCATGAAGCGGTCCGACATCGGCCCGTTCGGGGTCGTCGCGGTGCTGCTGACGCTGCTGATCCGGGTCACCGCGCTGGCCACGGCGCCCGATGCGGCCCTGGCGGCGGTGACCGCGGCGGTGGCCGGGCGGCTCACCCTGCCGTGGGCCTGCCGGGCCGGGGTGCCCGGCGCCCGGCCCGGCGGTCTCGGCGCGCTCGTCGCGGGCACGGTCCCCACGGCCGCCGCCGTCGCCGTCACCGTCGCCGCGGCGGCCGCGGCGGCCGCGGCCGGGGCGGCGACCGGCGGTCTGGAGGGCGCCCTGCACGGCGCCGGCGCCGTCGCCGCCGGGCTGGCCGCCGGGCTGGTGACGCTCCGGCGCGTGCTGCGCCGCCTGCACGGGGTGACCGGGGACGTCCTGGGCGCCCTGGTGGAGATCGCCGAGACCGCCGCGCTGGTCGCCTTCATCGCCGTGCGCTGAGCGCCCTGCGGGCGCAGACGCGCACGTCGGCGTTCCGGGGGAGCGCGATGGGCCCGGCCCGCTCCGCAACGGCGAACTCCTCGGCCGGGACCGGTCACGGCCCGGCCGGCCGGTCGAGGAACTCCAAGGCGAGTCGATCAACAGAACGAAAGCGGTCGGCCAGGGCACTAGCATCAGATTGCGTGACGACCATCAGTCTTACCAGCACAGCCCCGTCCGCCCTGGAAGTCGACGCGATCGTCATCGGGATCGCGCCCGGCGGCTCCGACTCGTCGGACGGCGCCCCGCCCCGGCTGGCCGACGGCGCCCACGACATCGACCGGGCCTTCGGCGGCAGGCTGGCGACGGCGCTGCAGGCGCTGGGCGCCACCGGCAAGGCCGGTGAGATCACCAAGCTGCCCACGCTGGGCACGCTGCCCGCGCCCGTCCTGGTGGCGGCCGGGCTCGGGGAGGAGACCGGCGCCGATGCGCTGCGGCGCGCCTCGGGCGCGGCGGTGCGCGCGCTGGCCGGCTCGGCCAAGGTGGCCCTCGCACTGCCGGCGGGCACGGCCGAGGAGGTCGGCGCGGTGGCGCTGGGCGCGTTGCTGGGCAACTACTCCTTCGGCAAGTACCGCACCGGCGAGCACAAAAAGCCGGTCGCGGAGCTGACCGTGGCCACCGGCGGCCCGGTCGAGGACGGCGAGCAGGCCCTGGAGCGGGCGCGGACGCTGGCCTCCTCGGTGACGCTGGTGCGCGACCTGGTCAACACCCCGCCCTCGGACCTGGGCCCGGACGATCTGGCCCAGATCGCCGCGAAGGTGGCCGGCGAGGTCGGCCTGGGGGTGGAGATCCTCGATGAAAAGGCGCTGGCGGAGGGCGGCTACGGCGGCATCGTGGGCGTCGGGCAGGGCTCGGCCCGCCCGCCCCGGCTGGTGCGGCTGGCCTACTCCCACCCCGAGGCCGCCAAGACGGTGGTGTTCGTGGGCAAGGGGATCACCTTCGACACCGGCGGCCTGTCGCTCAAGCCGTCCGAGGCCATGGACTGGATGAAGTCCGACATGGGCGGGGCGGGCGCGGTGCTGGGCGCGCTGCGCGCCATCGCGCTGCTCAAGCCCAAGGTCAACGTGATCGGCTACCTGCCGCTGGCGGAGAACATGCCCAGCGGCACCGCCCAGCGGCCCTCCGACGTGCTCACCGTCTACGGCGGCAAGACCGTGGAGGTGCTCAACACCGACGCCGAGGGCCGGCTGGTCATGGCCGACGCGCTGGTGCGCTCCGGCGAGGACTCCCCCGACCTGCTGGTGGACGTCGCCACGCTGACCGGTGCGCAGCTGGTGGCGCTGGGCACCCGCACCTGCGGGGTGATGGCCAACGACGACGAGGTCCGCGAGAAGGTGGTGGCCGCCGCCACCCGCGCCGGCGAGGCCGCCTGGCCCATGCCGCTGCCGGCGGAGCTGCGCAAGGGGCTGGAGTCGGCGGTGGCCGACATCGCCAACATCAGCGGCGAGCGCTGGGGCGGCATGCTGGTGGCGGGCATCTTCCTCAAGGAGTTCGTCCCCGAGGGCGTCAAGTGGGCGCACCTGGACATCGCCGGCCCGGCCTTCAACAAGGGCGAGCCCTACGGCGAGGTCCCCAAGGGCGGGACCGGCGCCGCCACCCGCACCCTGGTGCAGATCGCCGAGGAGGTCGCCGCGGGAACGCTGTGACCCTCTTCGCCGCGTTTCCACAGGTGCCGAGCCGGAAAAAGTGAAAAGCTTTCCCTGTGGCCTGCGCGCCGCAGCGGGAGCCGGACACCACGCATCACCCAAGGAGCGTTCAGTTGGTCGACAGCGGCGGTCCCTTCGACGTCGTCGTCCTGGGAGGCGGCAGCGGGGGGTACGCCTGCGCCCTGCGCGCTGCGGAACTCGGCATGCGGGTGGCCCTCATCGAACGGGACACCCTCGGCGGCACCTGCCTGAACCGGGGCTGCATCCCGACCAAGGCGCTGCTGCACGCCGCAGAGGTCGCCGAGACCGCCCGCCGGGCCGCCCGGTTCGGAGTGCGGGCCTCCTTCGAAGGCGTGGACATGCCCGCGGTGCACGCCTACAAGGACAAGGTGGTCTCCGGCACCGTCAAGGGGCTGACCGGGCTGCTGCGCGCCAAGGGCGTCACGATCGTCGAAGGCGAGGGCCGGCTGGCGGGGCCGACCGCCGTCCAGGTCGCCACACCGGCCGGCCCGGTCCGCTGCGAGGGCCGCCACCTGGTGCTGGCCACCGGCTCGGCGCCCCGCTCACTGCCCGGCCTGCCGGTCGACGGCGAGCGGGTGATCTTCAGCGACCAGGCGCTGACGCTGCAGCGGGTGCCCGCCTCGGTGATCGTGCTGGGCGGCGGCGTGATCGGCGTGGAGTTCGCCAGCATCTGGCGCTCGTTCGGCGCCGAGGTGACCATCGTCGAGGCGCTGCCGCACCTGCTGCCGATGGAGGAGCCCTCCAGCTCCCGGCGGCTGGAACGCGCCTTCCGCAAACGCGGCATCGCTTTTGAGCTCGGTGCCCGCGTGGAGGGCGTCAAGACCACCGAAACCGGCGTGACGGTCACCTTGGCCGGCGGCCGGACGCTGGCGGCGGAGCTGCTGCTGGTGGCGGTCGGCCGCGCCCCGTGCTCGGCCGGCCTGGGCCTGGCCGAGGCCGGGGTGCGCACCGAGCGCGGTTTCGTCGAGGTGGACCGCTACTGCCGCACCTCGGTGCCCACCATCAGCGCGGTCGGCGACCTGATCGCCACCCCGCAGCTGGCGCACGTGGGCTTCGCCGAGGGCATCTTGGTCGCCGAACGGCTCGGCGGCCTGTCCCCGGCCCCCATCGACTACGACGGGGTGCCCCGCATCGCCTACTGCGACCCGGAGGTGGCCTCCGTGGGGCTGACCTCCGCACAAGCCGCCGAACGCGGCCATCAAATCATGCAGGTTACATATGATCTTGCTGGGAATCCGAAGAGTAAGATCCTGGGAACACAGGGCGAGGTCAAGGTGATCGCCGAACGGGGCGGCCGGGTGCTCGGCATCCACATGGTGGGAGCCCGGGTAGGCGAACTCATCACCGAGGGCCAGCTCATCTACAACTGGGAGGCCCTTCCCAGCGAGGTCGCCCAGCTGATACATCCCCACCCAACCCAGTCCGAGGCGGTCGGCGAGGCACACCTGGCGCTCGCCGGCAAGCCACTGCACGTGCACGGCTGATCCGCCCGCACATATTCCGAAGGAGTCGCTGAGAGCCATGCCGGTCTCCGTCACCATGCCCCAGCTCGGCGAGAGCGTGACCGAGGGCACCGTCACCCGCTGGCTGAAGAAGGAGGGTGAGCACGTCGCGACGGACGAGCCGCTTCTCGAAGTGTCGACCGACAAGGTCGACACCGAGATCCCTTCGCCTGCCTCGGGCATCCTGACCAAGATCTCCGTCGCCGAGGACGAGACCGTGGAGGTCGGCGCCGAACTGGCGATCATCTCCTCTGAGGAGGAGGTCTCCGCCGCCGCCCCGGCCGCCGCGCCGCAACCGCAGCCGCAGGCGCAGCCCGAGCCGCCGGCCGCCCCGGCCCAGCCGCAGTCGCCGCCGCCGGCGTCCTGGCCGCCGCCCGCGCAGTCGGCCGCCCCGGCGCCGCCCCCGGCTCCCGCACCGGCCCCGGCTCCGGCTCCGCAGGCCCCGCCGCAGCCGGCTCCGGCTCCCGAACCGCAGGCCGAAACGCCCGCCCCGGCGCCGCAGCCGCAGGCCCCCGCCCCGGCCGCGGAGGCCCCTTACGTCACGCCGCTGGTGCGCAAGCTGGCCGCCGAGCACGGCGTGGACCTCAGCCAGATCAAGGGCACCGGCGTCGGCGGCCGCATCCGCAAGCAGGACGTGCTGGAGGCCGCCAAGGCCAAGCAGGCCGCCCAGCAGGCCGCCCCGGCTCCGGCGGCTCCCCAGGCTCCCGCCGCGCCGCAGGCCCCGGCCGCCCCGGCGCCGGCCGTTCCCTCGCCCGAGGCGCTGCAGCTGCGCGGCAAGACCGAGAAGATGTCGCGGATCCGGCAGACCATCGCCCGCCGGATGGTGGAGTCGCTGCAGGTGTCCGCCCAGCTGACCACCGTGGTCGAGGCGGACGTCACCAAGATCGCGCGGCTGCGGGAGCGGGCCAAGGACGACTTCGCCGCCCGCGAGGGCGTCAAGCTGTCGTTCCTGCCGTTCTTCGCGCTGGCCGCGGTCGAGGCCCTCAAGGTCCACCCCAAGCTGAACGCGGTCATCAACAGCGAGACCAACGAGGTCACCTACCACGACGTGGAGAACCTCGGCATCGCGGTGGACGTGCCCGACCGCGGCCTGATGGTGCCGGTCATCCACAACGCCGGGCAGCTCAACCTGGCCGGCCTGGCCCAGCGCATCGCCGACCTGGCCGAGCGCACCCGCACCAACAAGGTGAGCCCGGACGAGCTGACCGGCGGCACGTTCACCATCACCAACACCGGCAGCCGCGGCGCGCTGTTCGACACCCCGATCCTCAACCAGCCGCAGGTCGCCATGCTCGGCACCGGCGCGGTCGTCAAGCGCCCGGCGGTCATCGACGACCCGAACCTCGGCGAGGTCATCGCGGTCCGCTCGATGGTCTACCTGGCGCTGACCTACGACCACCGGCTGATCGACGGCGCCGACGCCGCCCGTTTCCTGGGCACCGTCAAGCAGCGCCTGGAAGAGGGCAACTTCGAGGCCGAGCTCGGTCTGTGACCTGCGCGTCCACGCGCATCCGCAGGACCCCGTCCGTCTCCCGGCGCGGAGGCGGCGGGGTCCTTCCCGTCTGGAGGGGGCCGCCGCGATTAGGGTGGGGTCATGAAGGTCGCGATCACGGGGGCGTCCGGGCTGATCGGCGGCGCGCTGGCGCAAAGCCTGGAAAGCGACGGGCACCGGGTGCTGCGGCTGGTCCGGCGGCAGCCGCGCGGCCCCGCGGAGGCGCGCTGGGAGCCCGGCGGGCGGGTGGAGACCGCGGCGCTGGAGGGCGCCGACGCGGTGGTGCACCTGGCCGGGGCCGGCATCGGCGACCGGCGCTGGAACCGCGCCTACAAGCAGCTGATCCGCGACAGCCGGGTGAACGGCACGCGCACCATCGCCGCCGCGCTGGCCGGCCTGGCCGACCGGCCCAAGGTGCTGGTGTGCGGGTCGGCCATCGGCTACTACGGCGACACCGGCGACCGGGAGGCCGACGAAGACTCCCCTCAGGGCGCCGGTTTCCTGGCGCAGCTGGTGGCCGATTGGGAGGCCGCGACGCAGCCGGCCGCCGACGCCGGGATCCGGGTGGTGCTGCCGCGCACCGGCGTGGTGCTCAGCCGCCGGGGCGGGATGCTGGCCAGGCTGCTGCCGCTGTTCCGGCTGGGCCTGGGCGGGCGGCTGGGCTCGGGACGGCAGTGGATGAGCTGGATCTCGCTGACCGACCAGGTGGCCGCGCTGCGTTTCCTCATCGAGGGGCGGCTGTCGGGGCCGGTGAACCTGACCGCGCCCCACCCGGTCACCAACGCCGAGTACACCCGGGCGCTGGCCGAGGCGGTGCGCCGTCCCGCGCCCTGGGTGGTGCCCAAGCTGCCGCTGAAGATCGCCCTGGGCGGTTTCGCCGAGGAGGGCGTCTTCGTCAGCCAGCGGGTGATGCCGCGCCGGCTGCTGGAAGCCGGGTTCTCCTTCACTCATCCCGTGCTGAGCGAAGCCCTGCGCGCGGAGCTGTCCGGGCCCTGAGGTCAAGGTTGGCCAAAGTCACGCCCTGACAACACCAGTGGTCCTACGGTGACGGGTGAGGTGACACAGCCGCAGAGAAGAGGCCGACGAGATGAGCACTGACGGACAGCCGCACATCCTCGCCATCGGCGGGGGGACGTTCATCCCCGACGACCGGTACGGGCTGTCCCCCAGCCCGCTGCTGCGGTACGCGCTCGACCTGACCGGGCAGGACCGGCCCCGGGTGTGCTTCCTGGCCACCGCGCAGGGAGACGGCTCGGAGCACATCGCCCGCGGCTATGCGGCGCTGTCCAGGCTGGACGCCGAGGTCAGCCATCTGGCGCTGTTCCCGATGCCCAACGTCGCCGATGTGCGCTCCCACATCCTCAGCCAGGACCTGCTGTATGTGTTCGGCGGCAGCGTCGCCAACCTGCTGGCGCTGTGGCGGCTGCACGGCCTGGTGGAGATCCTGCGCGAGGCCTGGCAGGAGGGGGTGGTCCTGGCCGGGCAGAGCGCCGGGGCGCTGTGCTGGCACGTGGGCGGCAACACCGACTCCTTCGGGCCGCGGCTGCGCCCGCTGACCGACGGGCTGGGCTTTGTGCCGTACTCGTGCGGCGTCCACTACGACAGCGATCCGCAGCGGCGGCCGCTGCTGCACCGCTCGGTGGGCGAGGGCCTGCTGCCCGCCGGGTACGCCGCCGATGAGGGCGTCGGGCTGCACTATGTGGGCACCGAGCTGGTGCAGGCGGTCTCCTACCGCGAGCAGGGCCGCGCCTACGGCATCGAGCCGGACGGCTCCGGCGGCGTCAAGGAGATGGTGATCGAACCGCGGCTGCTGTCGGGTTCCTGAGCGTCCGGCGAGATCCGCGGCACCGGCCGATCGGCGACGGGCCCGGTCGTAGGCTGGTCGCTGTGACAGACGTACTCGAGGCGAGCGGAGCGGCGGCAGGCGACACCGGGGCCGCGGCGACGCGCAATGGTGAGCTGGTCATCGTCCACGTGGGGTTCGGCGAGCGGGCCGTCCCCTACCAGACCGCCTGGGAGCTGCAACGGCGCACCCAGGAGCGGCGGATCGCCGGGCTGATCCCCGACACCGCGCTGCTGCTGGAGCACCAGCCGGTCTACACCGCCGGCAAGCGCACCACCCCCATGGACCGGCCGGTCACCGATCCCGGCGCCCCGGTGATCGACGTGGACCGCGGCGGCAAGATCACCTGGCACGGGCCGGGACAGCTGACCGGCTACCCGATCGTCCGGCTGCCCGACCCGGTGGACGTGATCGCCTACGTCCGCAAGCTGGAGATCATGATGATGCGGGTCTGCGCCGAGCTGGGCCTGGAGACGATCACCGTGGAGGGCCGGCGGGGCCTGTGGGTGCCCGGCACCCCCGACCGCAAGATCGGCTCGATCGGCGTGCGGGTCTCGCGCGGGGTGACCATGCACGGCTTCATGATCAACTGCGACTGCGACATGTCGTGGTTCGACCGCATCGTGCCGTGCGGCATCCGCGATGTGGGTTCCACCTCGCTCAGCCTGGAGCTGGGGCGGCGGGTGCCGGTCCAGGAGGTCGTGCCGCTGGTGGAGCGGCACTTGGCAGAGGTGCTGGGCGCGCGGGAGATCCTGCACCGCACACCGGCCCAGCTGGAGGGCTGAGCCCCGCCCTTCTTCAGCGGGCGCGGGGAGCCATCGTCTTGTAGACGGCCTGGCCGTCGGCCGCCGCCGCGCCGAACAGCCGGGTGAGCCGTTCGTAGGCGGGGCGCAGCACCCGCTCGCACGCATCGGCGTCCATCCGGTCGGCGTCCTGCACCCCGGCGGCGGCCATCGCGGCCGCATCGAAGCGCTCGGCCAGCATCCCGAACGGGACCTCGGCCAGCAGTTCGGCGACCGGGCGGACCCGCTCGGGCGGCAGGTAGATCACGTCCATGCCCAGCTCGCCGGTGCCGTCCTCGGTCAGCAGCCGGCCGCCGCACACCACGTCGCCCTCGGGCGGGCGGCCGTCCCAGGGGTCGCCGGTGATCAGGTAATGCAGTGCCTGCCAGGCGCCGCCCACATCGGCGATCCGGTCGGCCGGATGGCGGCGGCGCCAGTCGGGCCGGCCGAACACCAGCTGGGCGATCCCGTCCGGATCCCGCCGGCCCTCAAGCGACGGGGGCAGCCTGAGGTACGACATCGCCAGGCCCACGGGACGGCTCCTTCACCTAACTCATCGGTAACGGGCAACAGGGAGTCACCACCTTAGGGAGACCGGCAGCGGCGATTGTCACGAACGCGGCGATCTGTGCCTGTTTGCACTGCTTCGGCGTTCCGAATCGTTACGAAGATCCTTACGAGGCCCGGCGGCGCGCCTTGACGGCGGTGCCGTAGGCGCAGATCTCCAGGCCGTTGTCGCGCAGCTCGCTGGTCTCAAAGCGCATCGCCAGCACCGCGTCGGCGCCCAGCTCCTCGGCCGCCTCGATCAGCCGCCGGCGCGCCTCCAGCCGGCCGTCGTGCAGCTCCTTGGACAGCCCGCGGGCCTCGCCGCCGCCGAAGAAGGTGCGCAGCCCGGCCTCGATCTGCGACGAGGGCGTCCGCACGAGGACGGTCAGCCCGAACACATCGCCGAGCACCTCGGTCACCTCATAGCCGGGCAGGTCGTTCATGGTGCTCACGATCATGCTGACTCCCATGACGGGTCGGGGGGCATCGGCCGGCACGTACATTAGAGGGGTGACCACGGTGACTCCAGAGGGGCGCAGGCTCCTCCGCATAGAAGCCCGAAACAGCCAGACCCCGATCGAGCGCAAGCCGCCGTGGATCAAAACGCGCCTGAAGACCGGCCCGCAGTACCGCGAGCTGACCAAGCTGGTCAAGGACGAGGGCCTGCACACGGTGTGCCAGGAGGCCGGCTGCCCCAACATCTACGAATGCTGGGAGGACCGTGAGGCCACCTTCCTGATCGGCGGCGACCAGTGCACCCGGCGCTGCGACTTCTGCCAGATCGACACCGGCAAGCCCGCCGCCTACGACCCCGACGAGCCGCGCCGGGTGGCCGAGTCGGTGGCCGCGATGGGGCTGCGCTATGCCACGGTGACCGGAGTGGCCCGCGACGACCTGCCCGACCAGGGGGCCTGGCTGTACGCCGAGACGGTGCGGCAGATCCACCGGGCGGTGCCCGGCTGCGGGGTGGAGCTGCTCATCCCCGACTTCAACGCGGTGCCGTCGCTGCTGGCCCAGGTGTTCGAAGCGCGGCCGGAGGTGCTGGCGCACAACGTGGAGACGGTGCCGCGCATCTTCAAGCGCATCCGCCCGGCGTTCCGCTACGAGCGGTCCCTGGAGGTCATCACCAGGGCCCGGGAGGCGGGGCTGGTCACCAAGTCCAACCTGATCCTGGGGCTGGGCGAGACCCGCCAGGAGGTCTCCCAGGCGCTGCGCGACCTGCACGCGGCCGGGTGCGAGCTGGTCACCATCACCCAGTACCTGCGGCCCTCGCCGCGCCACCACCCGGTCGAGCGGTGGGTCAAGCCGGAGGAGTTCATCGAGCTCAAGGCCGAGGCCGAGCAGATCGGCTTCGCCGGGGTGATGTCCGGGCCGCTGGTGCGCTCCAGCTACCGCGCCGGCCGTCTCTACCAGCAGGCCATCGCGGCCCGCCGGTAGCCGAAGGCCCCCGATGACGCGACTATCCTGAGGGACATGTCGAACAACGCCACGGAATCGGGCAAGAGCCCCGGCCGCCTCAAGCAGATCCGCATGGTCGCCCAGGTCCTGCGGAAGGCGGATCCCAAGGCGCTGCCGATCGTCTGCGGCGCCGTGCTGGGCACGCTGCTGCTGTTCGTGGCGATCGGGCTGATCTTCGGCGGGCTGTGGTTCTTCGTTCCGCTCGGCGTGTTGTTCGCGGTGCTGGTGGGGATGGTCGTGTTCGGCCAGATGGCCCAGCGCGTCCAGTTCAAGATGCTCGCCGGGCAGCCGGGAGCGGCCGCGGCGGTGCTGAAGTCGATGCGCGGCAACTGGACGGTCAGCGAGGCGGTGCGCGGCAACCGCAACCTGGACATGGTGCACCGGGTGGTCGGCCGCCCGGGGGTGATCCTGGTCTCCGAGGGGCCGCGCAGCCGGGTGGGGCAGCTGCTCGGGGCGGAAAAGAAGCACATCGCCCGCGCCGCCCAGCAGGTTCCCATCTACGACGTGCAGGTCGGCGATGAAGAGGGGCAGGTGCCGCTCACCAAGCTGCAGCGGCACCTGATGAAGCTGCCGCGCAACCTCAACAAGGCGCAGGTCGCCCAGCTCAACGACCGGCTGCGGGCGCTGCCGCAGCGGATGCAGATGCCCAAGGGCCCCATCCCGCGCAACGTGCGCATGCCCAAGGGTCCCAAGCCCAGGATGCGCTGAAACCCTTCGAGAACGTGACGACGCCACCGCGCTCGGCGCGGTGGCGTCGTGTTTTCCGCGGGGTCTCAGATGTTGACCACGGCGGTGTTGGCGGCCCGGTCGTGCAGGCCCCGGTGGTCGCGGTCCCACAGCAGGGCCGGGACGACGGCCAGCAACAGCAGGGTGCGCACCAGCGCCCACAGCGGCCCGATCGGGCGGCCGTCCAGCCGGACGATGCGGATGCCGCACAGCCGCTTGCCCAGCGTCATCCCGATCGTGGCGGTCAGCACCAGCGACTGCAGGCCGAACAGCGCCAGCGTCAGCAGGCTGCGGTCCTGCGGGGCCAGCTCCAGCGCGCGGGTCAGGAACGAGGAGACCACCAGGCACGCCCCCCAGTCGATGAACAGGGCGACCAGCCGGCGGCCGTAGCCGGCGATCGCGGTGGGGCCCTCTTCGGGAAGGCCCAGCCGCTGCCCCGGATAGCCCAGATCCGCACCGGCCGAGCGCGCCCCGCTCAGCCAGGTCTGCGTCCATCGCGGCCCGCCGGCCGCCTGCCTGCCACTGCTCATGGCTCAACGGTATCCGCTGCCCGGCCCGCCCTCCGACGCCGGGCGCGGCCCCTTACGCCGGTCTTCTCCCGATGCCGCACGCAGCGTCCGAAGGGGTGTTCGGACGGTGACGAAGGGGTAGGTCGTCGGCCTGCGAGCGCGGCATGTCACAGCAGTGCACGATGCGTAACACACGCGAAACATTTGGGACACGACAGGGAAACGGCCAGGTCCTAGCGTTCCAGATGCAGAAAGCGCCCCAAGGAGGTTGGATGTTCAGCAGCGCCGGCGAGGTCCTGAGCTTCATAGAATCCGAAGGCATCGAGTTCGTCGACTGCAGGTTCGTGGACCTGCCGGGCACGGTGCAGCACTTCACGTTCCCCGCTTCGAACTTCAGCGAGAGCGTCTTCACCGAGGGCCTGATGTTCGACGGGTCCTCCATCCGCGGCTTCCAGGAGATCCACGAGTCCGACATGCTGCTGCTGCCGGACGTGAGCACCGCGGTGGTGGACCCCTTCCGTCAGCACAAGACCCTCAACATCACGTTCTTCGTGCACGACCCGCTGACCGGGGAGCCCTACACCCGCGACCCGCGCAACGTCGCCAAGAAGGCTCAGGACTACCTCAAGAGCACCGGCATCGCCGACACCGCGTACTTCGGCCCGGAGGCCGAGTTCTACATCTTCGACGACGTCCGGTTCGAGACCAAGCAGAACGCCGGGTACTACTACCTCGACTCGATCGAGGGCGCTTGGAACACCGGTCGTGAGGAGGACGGCGGCAACCTGGGCGCCAAGCCCCCCTACAAGGGCGGCTACTTCCCCGTCCCGCCGATGGACCACTACACCGACCTGCGCTCGGAGATGGTGGTCAACCTGCTCAAGGTGGGCATCCAGGTGGAGATGCAGCACCACGAGGTCGGCACCGCCGGCCAGGCGGAGATCGACTTCCGCTTCGGCGAGATGCTGCGCACCGCCGACAACCTGATGCTCTACAAGTACGTCGTCAAGAACACCGCGCGGGCGGCCGGCAAGACCGTGACCTTCATGCCCAAGCCGATCTTCGGTGACAACGGCTCGGGCATGCACTGCCACCAGTCGCTGTGGAAGGACGGCTCGCCGCTGTTCTACGACGAGGTCGGCTACGCGGGGCTGTCGGACATCGCCCGCTGGTACATCGGCGGCCTGCTCAAGCACGCCCCGGCGCTGCTGGCCTTCACCAACCCGACCGTCAACTCCTACCACCGCCTGGTGCCGGGCTATGAGGCCCCGGTCAACCTGGTGTACTCGCAGCGCAACCGCTCGGCCTGCATCCGGGTGCCGATCACCGGCTCCAACCCCAAGGCCAAGCGGATCGAGTTCCGGGTGCCGGACCCCTCCTGCAACCCGTACCTGGCCTTCTCGGCGATGCTGATGGCCGGCATCGACGGCATCAAGAACAAGATCGAGCCGCCGGAGCCGATCGACAAGGACCTCTACGAGCTGCCGCCGGAGGAGGCCCGCGCCATCCCGCAGGTCCCCGGCTCGCTGGAGGCCGTGCTCAACGCCCTGGAGGCCGACCACGAGTTCCTGCTGGAGGGCGGCGTCTTCACCGAGGACCTGATCCAGACCTGGATCTCCTACAAGCGCGAGAACGAGCTGGACCCGCTGCGCCTGCGTCCGCACCCGCACGAGTTTGAGCTCTACTACGACGTGTGATCCACTCCTCCCACGGCGGCCTGCAGCCGCTCGGAGGGCGGTGAGACCACGGCGCCAGGGGCGCCGGCCGGGTATCCGGTCGGCGCCCCTGCCGTTTTCGGCGTCGTTCGGCGTCGAGGCGGTGGTGTGCGCCGCGCCGCTCAACGGAGCGGCGCACAGGTGGGATGGGTCTCGTCCCGGCCGCTCAGCGGCGGGGCGCCGTCACCCCGAGGGCGGACCGTGGTCTGATGCGGTCATGGACGCAACCGCTCTCAGCGATCCGCTGGCCCGCTGGCGGGCCGCGGTGGAAGCCTGGCGGCCGCCCGGGCACCTGCGTTCCCCGGGCGGCGGGCCGGTGCCGCGCCCGGCCACCGTGGTGCGCGGCATGGACGAGGTGGATCTTCCCCCGGGCAGCCGCTCCCATGAGCGCGCCGTGCAGGCCCTGCCGGAGGGCGGCACGGTGCTGGATGTGGGATGCGGTGCCGGCGGGGCCTCATTGCCCCTGGCGGGCCGCGCGGGGCTGATCGTGGGCGTGGACCCCGAGGAGCACCTGCTCGAGGCGCTGCGGGCCAGTGGCAGGCATCTGGGTGTGCGGGTGGAGACGGTGCGCGGCCGCTGGCCGGACGTCGCGGCCGAGGTCGCCCCGGCCGACGTGGTGGTCTGTCATCACGTGCTGTACGGCGTCGCCGATCTGGGACCGTTCGCGGCGGCGCTGACCGCGCGGGCGCGGCGGCGGGTGGTCGTGGAGATCCCCGCCCGGCATCCGCTGCACGCCCTCAACCCGCTGTGGGAGAGGTTCCACGGCCTGGTCCGCCCGGACGGTCCGACCGCCGACGACGCGCTGGCCGCGCTGCGGGCGGCCGGAGTGGACCCGCGGATCGAACGGTGGACGGATCGGGGCGGCTGGGGGCGCTACCCGGATCTGAGCGCGCTGGCCGACCGGGTGCGGCGGCGGCTCTTCCTGCCGCCCGAGCGCACCGCACAGGTCGCCGACGCGTTGCGCGAGCTGGGCGTCGACCCCGCCCGGCCGCGTTTCCCCGGCACCGAGGGACGCACTTTGTGCACCCTGTGGTGGGAGCCCTGACCGGCCGGGATCTCACCCCGACCTGGGACTGAAAAAGTATCCCCTTATCCTCTATAAGTCCCATCTGCCACAGAGGGGGCCTACTACTCAAGTCTGAGATGAACACCGTTCATCTTGGTGATCACATTCAGGTGACGGTTGATCAGTATGGGTGGCATGGTTCCCACCGCCCTGTCGAACCCCCGCCGGCGGTCCCCCGGTTCCGTGTCCGAAACCGTCCAGACGGCCTCCCGAACCTGGCGGGCCGTCCCGCCGATGTGGCGTGAACTGCTGCTGATCGCAGTGTTCTACAGCGCCTACACCCTCACCCGGCTGGTGCTCAACGACGGCGGCACGGCGGTGGCGTTCCAGAACGCCTACGAGATCCTGGCGCTGGAACGCACGCTGGGGATCGACATCGAGCTGAGCCTGAACCAGGCGCTGCTGCAGGCCTCCTGGCTGGCGCTGTCGGCCAACTACTTCTACGGCATCGCCCACTTCGCCGTGACACTGATCGTCCTGGTGTGGCTGTACCGGTTCCGTTCCCGCCACTACCGGTGGCTGCGGACGGCGCTGATGGCGGCCACGGCGGCGGCGCTGGTGGGGTTCTGGCTCTACCCGCTGGCCCCGCCCCGTTTCCTGACCGGCGAAGGTTTCGTCGACCCGGTGCAGGCGCTGGGCTCGTGGGGGCTGTACTCGGGGCAGAGCGCGGGCACGCTGACCAACCAGTACGCCGCGATGCCGTCCATGCACGCCGGCTGGGCGCTGTGGTGCGGATTCGCGCTGGTGCTGCTGGGCGGGCGGTCCTGGGTCAAGGCGATCGGCGCGCTGTACCCGGCGGTCACCGTGCTGGTGATCATCGCCACCGCCAATCACTACGTGGTGGACGCCGTCGTGGGCGTCTGCCTGGTCGCCGGAGCGCTGCTGCTGACGCGGGCCGCGCACCGGCGCCGTGCGCCGGCGCCGCCGAAGGAGCCCGCCCCGGCCGCCGCGCTAGTCGGAGATGCCGTAGAAGACCCGCTCCATGACCCGGCGGGCGCGGCGGGCGTGCCGGCGGTAGTCCTCCAGCAGGTCCCCGGTGCCCGGGTAGCCCAGGACGCGGGTGACGGCGGTGCGCTCCCGGTGGTGGTCGGTGGGCAGCAGGTCGGAGGCCTTGCCGCGCACCAGCATCATGGTGCCGCGGATGCGGGTGGCCAGCTTCCAGGCCGAGGAGAGGACCTCCCCGTCGGCGGGGTCCAGCAGCCCGGCCTCCACGGCCGCGTCGAGGGCGGCCAGGGTGGAGGTGGTGCGTAGCCCGGCGACCTCGTGGGCGTGCTGGAGCTGCAGCAGCTGCGCGACCCACTCCACATCCGACAGGCCGCCGGGGCCGAGCTTGGTGTGCAGCCGCCGCTCCACCCCGTGGGGCAGCCGCTCGGACTCCATGCGCGCCTTGAGCCGGCGGATCTCGCGCAGCGCCGCATCGCTGATGCCGTCCCGGGGCCAGCGGATCGGGTCGATCAGGGCGCGGAACCGGTGGCCCAGCTCGGCGTCGCCGATGACCGGGTCGGCGCGCAGCAGGGCCTGGGCCTCCCAGGGCGAGGACCAGCGCGAGTAGTAGGCCTCGTAGGAGGCCAGGGTGCGCACCAGCGGGCCGGCCTTGCCCTCGGGGCGCAGGTTGGGGTCGATCTGCAGGGGCGGGTCGGGGGCGGGCCGCGACAGCAGGCGGCGCATCTCCTCGGCGACCGCGTGCGCGGCGTTCTGGGCGTCCCGCTCGTCGGCGCCGGGCAGCGGGTCGTGCACGAACATCACGTCGGCGTCGCTGCCGTAGCCCAGCTCGCGTCCGCCGAAACGGCCCATGGCGACCACGGTGATGCGGGTGGGCAGCGGGCCGCGCCGCTCCATCTCGATCTTGTTGATGGCCGCCTGCAGGGCCGCCTCGATGGTGACGGTGGCGATGTCGGTGAGCGCCTCGCCGACGGTGCGCACATCGATCAGGCCGAGCAGGTCGCCGACGCTGATGCGGAACAGCTCCCGGCGGCGCAGCCCGCGCACCGCGGCCACCGCGTCCTCGGCGGAGGCGTGGGCGTCGCGATCGTCGTCCTCGCGGCGGCGGACGGCGGCCAGCGCCTCGTTCAGCAGGGCCTCGAAGGGACGGGGGGCCAGCTCGGCGTCGTTGCCCAAGATGGCGACCGCCTCGGGGGCGCGCAGCAGCAGGTCGGTGGCGTACCGGCTGGAGGCCAGCACCTTGGCCATCCGCTCGGCCACCGTCACATCGTCGCGCAGCAGCCGCAGGTACCAGGGGGTGGTGCCGAGCGCGTCGCTGACCTGGCGGAAGCCCAGCAGCCCGGCGTCGGGGTCGGGGGCGGAGGCGAACCAGCCCAGCATCACCGGCAGCAGGGTGCGCTGGATGGCGGCGCGCCGCGACACCCCGGAGGTGAGGGCCTGGATGTGCCGCAGCGCCCCGGCCGGGTCGGTGAAGCCCAGCGCGACCAGGCGGGTGCGGGCCGCCTCGGGGGTCAGCCGGGCCTCCTCTTCGGGGAGGCGGGCGACCGCGCGCAGCAGCGGCCGGTAGAACAGCTTCTCGTGGAGGGTGCGCACGGTGCGGGCGTGCCGCCGCCACAGGCGGGTGAACTCCCCCACCGGGTCGGTGCGCAGCCCCAGCGCCCGGCCCAGCCGCCGCAGGTCGGCCGGGTCGTCGGGGACGGTGTGGGTGCGGCGCAGCCGGTGCAGCTGCAGCAGGTGCTCCACGTTGCGCAGGAACCGGTAGGCCGAGGCCAGCCCGGCGGCGTCGTCGCGGCCGACGTAGCCGCCCTCCGACAGCAGCGACAGCGCCTCCAGGGTGCCGCGGCTGCGCAGGGTCTCGTCGGCGCGGCCGTGCACCAGCTGCAGCAGCTGGACGGCGAACTCCACATCGCGCAGCCCGCCGGGCCCCAGCTTGAGCTGCCGGTCGGTCTCCTCGGTGCGCTTGTACAGGTGCTCTTCCACCCGGCGGCGCATGGCCTGGATGTCCTCGACGAACTCCTCCCCGGCCGCCGCCTTCCACACCAGGGGGGCGATGGCGTCGATGTAGTCGGCGCCCAGCTCCATGTCCCCGGCCACCGGGCGGGCCTTCAGCAGCGCCTGGAACTCCCAGGTCTTGGCCCAGCGCTCGTAGTAGGCGCGGTGGCTGGCCAGAGTGCGCACCAGCGGCCCGGCCTTGCCCTCGGGGCGCAGCGCGGCGTCGACCTCCCACAGCGCGCCCTCGGGGGTGCTGGCCGAGCAGGCCCGCATCAGGCCCGAGGCCAGGCGGGAGGCGGCGCGCAGCGCCTCGGTCTCGTCGTGGCCGGGGCGGGGCTCGGCCACGAAGATCACATCGACGTCGCTGACGTAGTTCAGCTCCCGTCCGCCGCACTTGCCCATGCCGATCACCGCCAGCCGGCAGGAGTCGGCCTCGGGCACCTCGGTCCGGGCGACGGCCAGCCCGGCCTCCAGGGCGGCGGAAGCCAGGTCGGCCAGTTCGGCGGCGACCTCGCCGACGTCCAGCACACCGGTCAGGTCCCGGCCGGCCAGGTGCAGCAGGTGACGGCGGTAGACGGCCCGCAGCGCCACCAGCGTCTCGGTGGAGGCGTCGGCGGCCGTGGGGGCGGGGTCGGCGGGGTCGGCGCCCACCGCGCGCAGCAGGCTGTCGCGCAGGTCGCGGGGGTCGGGCGCTTGGATCGCTCCATCGCCGCTGAGCACCCGCCAGTCGCCCGGGTGCCGGGCCAGGTGCTCGCCGAGCGCGGCGCTGACCCCCAGCACCGCGGGCAGGCGGCGCCGCAGGCCCTCATCGGCCTGCAGTGCGGCGCGTTCCGGCGCGTCGAGCTCGCCCAGCAGCCGCAGCAGGCTGGAGAGGGCCAGGTCGGGGTCGGCGGCGCCGCCCAGGGCGTCCAGCATCGCGTCGGTGACCGTCACGCCTTCCGCGGCGGCCTCGGCCAGCAGCCGTTCGGCACGCCCGGCGTCCGTGAAACCGAGCCGGGCCAGCCGGCCGGTCAGAGAGGATGGACGGCGTTCAGAGGTCCACGGCTCGCTCACGGCCTCAACCGTAACGGGACATCCAGGCCTCGGAAGGCAAACCGGGCCGAGATGTGATCGAAAGTTTCGCTCGGCGTGTCCTTACAGCACGGCGATGTGGCGCTTGCGCTCCCAGTCGGTGACCTGACGCCGGTATTCCTCCCATTCGGCGCGCTTGTTGCGCAGGAAGAAGTCGAACACGTGCTCGCCGAGCACCTCGGCCATCAGCTCGCTGCGCTCCATGGCCTTGATGGCCTCATCCAGGCTCTGCGGCAGCGGCTCGATGCCCAGCGCCCGCCGCTCGGCCGGGCTCAGCGCCCACACGTCGTCCTCGGCGCCCGGCGGCAGCTCATAGCCCTCCTCGATGCCCTTCAGACCGGCGCCGAGGATGGCGGCGAAGGCCAGGTAGGGGTTGGCCGCGGTGTCCAGGGAACGGAACTCGATGCGCGTGGAATGGCCCTTGTGCGGCTTGTACATCGGCACCCGCACCAGCGCCGAGCGGTTGTTGTGGCCCCAGCAGATGTAGGAGGGGGCCTCGCCGCCGGCGCCCGCGGAGGCGCCCACGCCGCCCCACAGCCGCTTGTAGGAGTTGACGAACTGGTTGGTGACGGCGGTGATCTCGGCGGCGTGCCGCAGCAGGCCGGCGATGAAGGCCCGCGCCACCTTCGACAGCTGGTATTCGGCGCCCGGCTCGTAGAAGGCGTTGCGGTCGCCTTCGAACAGCGACATGTGGGTGTGCATGCCCGAGCCGGGGTGGTCGGTGAACGGCTTGGGCATGAAGGAGGCCCACACCCCCTGCTCGAGGGCGACCTCCTTCATCACCAGCCGGAACGTCATGATGTTGTCGGCGGTGGTCAGCGCATCGGCGTACCGCAGGTCGATCTCCTGCTGGCCGGGGGCTCCCTCGTGGTGGCTGTACTCCACCGAGATGCCCATCGCCTCCAGCATCATGATCGCGTTGCGCCGGAAGTCGTGGGCGGTGCTGTGCGGGGTGTGGTCGAAGTAGCCGCCGGCGTCCACCGGATCGGGCTCGGAGCCGTCCTCCGGCAGGTTCTTGAACAGGAAGAACTCGATCTCGGGGTGGGTGTAGAAGGTGAACCCCAGATCGGCCGCCTTGGCCAGCGCCCGCTTGAGCACATAGCGGGGGTCGGCGAAGCTGGGCGTGCCGTCGGGCATGAGGATGTCGCAGAACATCCGGGCCGTCCCGGGCGCCTCCGAACGCCACGGCAGGATCTGGAAGGTCGCCGGGTCGGGCTTGGCGATCATGTCGGCCTCGAAGACCCGGGCGAACCCCTCGATGGCCGACCCGTCGAATCCGATGCCCTCGGCGAAGGCGCCTTCGAGCTCGGCGGGCGCGACCGCGACCGACTTCAGGAACCCGAGCACGTCGGTGAACCACAGTCGGATGAAGCGGATGTCGCGCTCCTCCAGAGTGCGGAGCACGAACTCCTGCTGACGGTCCAAGGCCTTCTCCCTTGATTGCCTTCTGCTTGCCCGACCCGTTCCTACCCGCTCGCCGCCGCCGGCGGGACCACTTCGCCCCCATCCGCGGCGCCGTGGGCGGCACCCTCCGCCAGGCCCCCGGACACGCCATGCATGCGCCGACACGTCCGGCTACCTAGCAGTATGCCTTGTGGCTGTTTCTTTGGCGTTACAGAGTCCCCAGAAAAGGTCTGCCCCAGCCAAATCTACCGGCCGGCCCGAAAAGAACATGAACTTGGTCACAGCCGAACCGGGCAGGGCGCCCGCGAGATTTTCCCGCCCCGCCGTTGCCGAAGACTTGACGTGGCGGTCGGCGACTCCCCCGCGGCACGCTCCCTAGCCTGGTCGTGCTGTGGATGCCGCACTCGTTCTCTCCCTGGCCGACCGGGTGGCCTCGCTCGCCGACCGGTCCGGCATGCACCCCGCCGCCCAGCTGATCGGCGCGCAGGCCGAAGGGTGGGCCCGCTCCCGGGGCCTGCTGCTCGGCGACCCGGACGCCACGCCGCTGGGACGCGCCCGCTTCGAACGGCTGGCCTGCCGGATCTTCCCGCACGCCCAGCCGGACCGGGTGGTGCTGTTCGCCCGCTGGCTGATGTGGCTGTTCGCGCTGGACGACCACTTCGACGACACCCCGCTGGGCGCCTCGGCCACCTCCGTGGACGGGCTGTACGCCGACCTGCTGGGGGCGCTGCGCCGCGGCCACACCAAGCCGGAGGCCGGCGCCCTGGAGCTGGCGCTGGAGGAGCTGTGGCGCGACACCGTCCCGGGAACGAGCCCGCAGTGGCGGCACCATTTCCTGCGCCTGATGGAGGAGCACCGGGCCGCCTGCGCCGAGGAGGCGGTCAACCGCCGCACCGGCCGCATAGCCCCGCTGGCCGACTACCCCGTGCTGCGCCGCCGCTCGGCCGGGCCGTTCCTGTATGAGCTGGCCGAGCCGGTGCTGCAGGTGGCGCTGGACCCCCGCCTCAAGCGCAGCCCCGCCTGGAAGGCGCTGGTCGACGGCACCGCCGACATGATCACCTGGGCCAACGACGTGGTCTCCTACCCCAAGGAGTCCCGCCAGGGCACCGTGCCGGTGACCGGCAACCTGGTGGCCGTGGCCTGCCGCGAGCTCGGCATGGCGCCGGCACAGGCCGCCTCCTGGGTGGTCGACCGCATCGCCCGCCGCGCCCCGCAGGTGCGGGAGGCCGCCCGCGCGGTGGGCGCCGAACTGGACCGGCTGGAGATCGGGCCGCAGGGCCGCAAGGACACCGCCGCGGTGGTGCGGGTGCTGCTGCAGGCCCCGCGGGCCCACATGGACTGGCTGGCCGAGACCGGCCGCTACACCCCGCCGGTGCGCTCCCCCGTGGTGCTGCTGCACCGGACGGCCGCCGGCGTGGCCCGGACCATCGGCTGAGCCGCCGTCCCGGCGGCGGGCCGACCGATCACGGCCGCCTACCCTGGGGGTGTGGCACAGCTGCGATTGGCTCTCGCTCAGGTGAATCCCACGGTCGGCGATCTGGAGGGGAACGCCGACCTGATCGTGGAGTGGACCCGCCGCGCCGCCGAGGCCGGCGCCCATCTGGTGGCGTTCCCCGAGATGATGCTGACCGGGTACCCGGTGGAGGACCTGGCGCTGCGCACCTCGTTCGTCGAGGCCTCCCAGCGCACCCTGGAGCAGGTGGCGCGGCGCCTGGCCGATGCGGGCCTGGGCGATCTTCCGGTGGTGACCGGCTATCTGGACCGCCGCGCCGACGCCCCGGCGCGTCCCGGCCGGCCCGCCGGCGCCCCGCTGAACGCGCTGGCCTGGCTGCACCGCGGGCGGGTGGCGGTCCGCTCGGCCAAGCACCACCTGCCCAACTACGGGGTGTTCGACGAGTTCCGCTACTTCGTGCCCGGCGACCGGCTGCCGGCGGTGCGGGTGGCCGGGATCGACGTGGCCGCGGTGATCTGCGAGGACCTGTGGCAGGACGGCGGGCCGGTGAGCGTCACCCGCGCCGCCGGCGCCGGGCTGCTGCTGGTGATCAACGGCTCGCCGTACGAGCGCAGCAAGGACGATGTGCGGCTGGAGCTGGCCGCGCGGCGGGCCCGGGAGGCCGGGTGCACGCTGGCCTACGTCAACATGGTCGGCGGGCAGGACGAACTGGTCTTCGACGGCGATTCGATGATCGTGGGGCCGGACGGGCGGCTGCTGGCCCGTGCCCCCCGCTTCACCGAGGAGCTGCTGGTGGCCGACCTGCAGCTGCCGGAGGCGGGGTCGGAGCCGCTGCCGCGGGAGCAGCCGGTGCGGGCCGCCGACGGCGCCACCATCACGGTGGAGCGCACCGTGCTGTCGCCGCACCCGGTCCCACCGTATGAGGCCGTCCCCCCGCCGGTGGCGCCGCCCATGGACGACCTGGCCGAGGTGTACGCGGCGCTGGTGCTGGGGGTGCGCGACTATGTGCGCAAGAACGGCTTCCGCTCGGTGATCTGCGGGCTGTCGGGCGGCATCGACTCGGCCCTGGTGGCCACCATCGCCGCCGACGCCATCGGCGCCGAGAACGTGCACGTGGTGCTGCTGCCCAGCCGCTACTCCTCCGGCCACTCCGTCGCCGACGCCGAGGAGCTGGTCAAACGGCAGGGCCTGCAGGCCCGGACGGTGCCGATCAACCCCATGGTGGAGGCGTTCGAACGCGAGCTGCACCCCAGTGGGCTGGCCGAGGAGAACCTGCAGGCCCGGGTGCGCGCGGTGGTGTGGATGGCGCTGTCCAACCAGCACGGCCACCTGGTGCTGACCACCGGCAACAAAAGCGAGCTGGCCACCGGGTATTCCACCCTGTACGGCGACTCGGCGGGCGGCTTCGGCCCGATCAAGGACGTCACCAAGACGATGGTGTGGGCGCTGGCGCGCTGGCGCAACGAGCAGGCGGTGGCGGCCGGACAGGTCCCGCCCATCCCCCAGCAGATCATCGACAAGCCGCCGTCGGCGGAGCTGCGGCCCGGCCAGCTCGACACCGACTCGCTGCCCGAATACCACGTGCTGGACGCCCTGCTGGACGACTACGTCGAACGCGACATGGGCCGCGACGCGCTGATCGCGGCCGGTCACGACCCCGCCCTGGTGGAGCGGGTGATCCGCCTGGTGGACCGGGCCGAGTACAAGCGCCGCCAGTACCCGCCGGGACCCAAGATCACCGGCAAGAACTTCGGCCGCGACCGCCGGCTGCCCATCACCAACCGCTGGCGCGAGCCCTCGGCCGGCTGAGCGGACCGGGCCCCCCGGGCGCACCGGCCCGGCGCCCGCTCTCCGCAGCCGGCCGGCGGGCGCCGGTCACCTGGCCGTCTCGCCGTCACCCGAAAGCGATCCGTCCCAGGGCGGTCCGTGCGATCTCCTCGGCGTCCCGCAGGGTGCGTGCCGCCGGGCGACCCGCCGGGTGATCGGACCGCAGCGTCACGGCGACGACCACGTTCGCCCGCCGGGAGACGACATGGGCCTCATGCACGCCCCTCACCGGGGAACCGAGCAGAGCGACGGCCTCATCCCCCAGGGACGGCGTCTCGGCGGTCCGGCGGGCGCCATCGCGCACGGCGTCGGCGACCGCGGATTCGTATCGATCGGCGGACTCGCGCATTCCGTTTTGGAAGTCCACATCCGCGTACCGGTCATATCGCAGGATCAGCAAACCCAGCGCGCCCTCCCACATGCACCGGGAGAGGTCCGACAAGTCATCCCGCGAATCGTGGTCGATCACCTTGCGCGCTGACCCGAGGTACTGTTGCGCAACGGCCGGGTCCAGCGCGGAACACGCGCGCGGAATCCGCGCCGCCTCCAACCGCCCCGGCCACCAGGGCTGGTCGGGCGGCCACAACACGGGCAGCAGGCGCACCAGGGCCGAGCCCACCAGCAGCAGCGAGAGCACCGTCCTGACGAGACTCCCCGACTTTGCCGAGACCTCGACGAGCTCCGGCCGGCGGTCGCCGGCCAGTTCGAGCATCCGCCGGATTCGCCGGTCGAACTCCCGGTCCCGGGCCAGAAAGCGATCATGCGGCGCGGCCAGCAGGCGTCTGTGGCCGCCCACACCGACCAGCACGGCGCTGCGGCCGATGATCCCCCGTCTGACCTGAACGGCCTTGACCTGGTGCCAGGGCGTCCATGTCCATCGCACGCCCAGCCGGTTGCCCACTCCCTCTCTTGTCACCCGGACCCGGCCGCGCAGCGTCACCACCATGTCTCCCAGCAGGAGCACGGGCATGAGGAGCAGTACCGCCGCCAGCTCCCACATGGAGCATCGCGCCGCCCATATCACCCCCACCGCCAATGTGAAAAGCAACAGCGGAATCTGCCACACCAGCGCTCGCCGAGACATGCGCAGATCCAGGTCAGCGACAGACATGCCTCACCCGTTCACTCGGTGATCCGTTAAGGCGCGCCTTGTGCGTCTCTCCCACAGCGGAGTGCCGGTACAGCCTTGCAAAGCCCAATGCAGCCTGACGCGGCGGCGGTCTTCCGGCCGGTGAGAAGGACGCCCGCAGCGCCCGATCAGAATCCCATCGGCAACGGCCGCCGCCCGAGTGCCGAAGCCGAAACGGCCTGGCCGGCACCGGTCATGGCCAAGGGCACGGTGAACCTTTCCAGCACGTGGCCTCAAGCGGCCGAGACCGGAGCCTCAGCACGGTGCCGTGCCATCACGGGTCACGGTCTCCTCGACCGCGACGCCTCCGTCCTCAGCCGCGGAAACGGCGCGCTGAAAAGGTTCAGTGAAAGGCGATCCCCGCTGCCCGCAGGGCCGGGAGCACCGGTGTGCGGGCGTGGCGAGGCCGGCTGCGTGCGGAGGTTTCGCGGCCGGCGGCCGCAAGCGGTCAGTCGCGGTGGTGATTCTCGCCCGGCCAGGACTGGGGAGGCTCTTCGGGCTCGGGATCGACGCCGGGGATGAGCTGCTCGCACCAGACGACCTTGCCGGTGGCGGTGCGGCGGGATCCCCAGCGGTGGGCGAGCTGGCTGACCACCAGCAGGCCCCGGCCGTTCTCCTCCTCGTCGGTGGCGTGCCGCAGCCGGGGCAGCGCGGCGGAGCGGTCCAACACCTCGCACATCAGCGTGCGCTCCATCAGCAGGCGCAGCTCGATGGGGCCGGGGGCATAGCGCAGCGCGTTGGTGATCAGCTCGGAGGTCAGCAGCTCGGTGGTGTAGGACAGCTCCTCCAGGCCCCAGCGGTCCAGCTGGGTGCGCACCAGGCCGCGGGCGCGGCGGACGGCGGCCGGGTCGGCCGGCAGCGTCCAGGAGACCCGGTGCTCTTCGGGCAGCCGGCGCAGCCGGGCGATGAGCACCGCGATGTCGTCGCGGTGGTGGTCGGCGTACACCCCGTTCAGGACGGCCTTGGCCAGGTCCTCCATGCGGCGCTCGGCGGTGTCGGTGCCGAAGACGTCGCGCAGCCGCGACAGGCCGTCGTCGATGTCGCGGCCCCGGTTCTCCACCAGGCCGTCGGTGTAGATGACGAAGACGCTGCCGTCGTCGACCCGGAAGGTGCGGCTGCCGATCGCCGTGCCGCCGGCCACGCCCAGCGGCGGGGCGGGCGGCACCTCCAGGTACTCCTTGGTGCCGTCGGGCCGCACCAGCAGCGGCGGCAGATGCCCGGCCGAGGCGATCTCCAAGGTTCCGGCGGAGGCGTCGTAGACCGCGTACACGCAGGTGGCGAAGTGCGGTTCCTGCTCGCCCAGCTCGATCATCAGCTCGTTGAGCTCATGCAGCGCGTCGGCCGGGGAGAACTCCAGGTTGGCCAGGGTGTGCAGGGCGGTGCGCAGCCGTCCCATGGTGACCGCGGCGCGCACCCCGTGCCCGGCCACGTCCCCGACGATCAGGGCGACCCGGGCGCCCGGCAGTTTGATCGACTCGTACCAGTCGCCGCCGACCTCCACCAGCTTGCTGCCGGGCAGGTAGCGGTGCCGCACCTCCACCGAGGTCGGCGCCGACAGCCGGTTGGGCAGCAGGCTGCGCTGCAGCGCCAGGGCGGTGGCACGTTCCCGGCTGAAGCGGCGGGCGTTGTCGAGCACGATGGCGGCGCGGGCGGCGAACTCCATGCCGATCTCGACGTCGTAGGCGTCGAAGCGGCGAAAGCCCGGCACCCGGACGCACACCATCATGCCCAGCAGGGTGTCGCGGGCGATCAGCGGCAGCAGCACCATCGACACGCCGCTCAGCAGCCCGGCCACCGGGGGGCGGCGCCAGACCCGGGCGATCTCGGCGGCGGTCTCCGCGCTCACCTGGGGCATGTGCACCGGCTGGGCGGTGTCCAGGCACTTGCGGTAGGGGGTGCCCTCCGGGTAGACCAGCACCTCCCCCTGGGGGAAGGTCGCCGGCCACATCTCGTTGCCGTCGTCGAAGGCGACCGCCAGGCGGCGCAGCACGGCCGCGCCGGACTCGCTGTGCACCTCGTCGGCGGCGACCAGGCTCTCCAGCACCAGCACGGTGGCGGTGGTGCAAAAGTGCGGGACGATCACGTCCGCCAGTTCCTTGGCGGTCTGGTCCAGGTCCAAGGACGCGCCGAAGCGGGTCAGCGGGTCGTCCAGCAGGGCGCGGCGCATGCGCGCCGGGTCCTGGAAGCGTTCGCTGGGCGGCAGCGCCACCCGCACGTGCAGCAGCGCGGCGACGACCGGGCCGGGCCGGCCGTCCTGGGCGGCCACCATGGGCTGGGCGGTGACGACGGCGTCGGTCACCGAGCCGTCGGCGCGCCGCACGGCCAGCACGGCGGTGCGCTCCTGCCCGGCGGCGACCCCCTCCAGCAGGGTGTCCAGGTCCTCCTTGGCCTCGTCGGCCACCAGCGCAGCGGTGTCCCTGCCGAGCAGTTCCTCGGCCCGGTGCCCCAGAACGGCGCGAGCGTTGTGGCCGCACTGGACCACCCGTCCGGATCGGTCGATGCCGAGAACCAAGGTCCGGGAGTCCGAATCGGCGGCGGGCACGGCACCTGGCTGCGCGCCCGCAGTCCGGGGTGTCGGCAAGTCGGTCACCTCGCGCTCTTGAGAACCTGTCGTTCCACGGCTTCCTGGCGCTCAGTATGAAGCATGGTCACTCGGCTGGGGAGAAGAACCGGGGAAGGCACCCGGGCGGAACGGCCGGATGGGGCGGGAGATCGCGCGGAGAATGGGCCGCGGAATAAGACGGATAAGGCCGAATCTCATCGCCTGCGGTGGCGGCGGAGTTCAGGCCGCGATGCCGCGCAGCAGCGTATCCACGACCCGTTCGGCCAGGTCCTCGGGGGGTGCGGTGGCCGCCGGGGCGCGGCTTTGCAGGGTCATGGCGCCCACGAGCATTTCGATGGCCGCTTCGACATCAAGGTCGGCGCGCAATTCCCCGGTCTCCACACCCCGGCGCAGCACCCGCCGGATGATCTCCCGGCGCGGTTCGATGACCTCCCGGTGGTAACGGGCCAGCAGTTCGGGATATTTATCCGCACCGCCCAGGACGTTCCACAGGCAGCGGCCGTGCTTGGCCGACCGCTCGCGGCACATGGCCTCCGCCAGCGCCAGCAGGTCGTCGCGGACCGAGCCGCCGGCCGGGTCGGGAAGGGGGCGTTTGAGAGCGGCCAAGGCGTCGACGATGAGCCGTTCCTTATTGGGCCAGCGCCGGTAGACGGTGCTCTTGCCCACCCCGGCCCGCGCCGCCACCGCCTCCATGGAGATCCCGGCCACCCCCGCCTCCTCGGCGAGCAGCTCGAGGGTGGCCTGCAGGATCGCCTCGTCGGCCCGGGCGCTGCGCGGCCGCCCGGGCCTGGCGGGTTCGGGCCTGCGGGACCGGGTTTCGGTCTGGCTCATCGCCGTCACCGCCTTCGTCGCAACTTTCCGCTCAAAGCCGCTGCTCGGCCGGGGCGGGCCGGGGCCGCCGGCCGGCCGGCGCCGGCCGTCCCGGCATCCATCGCAGCACCAGCATGGCACCGGTGAACGCGACGATCGCCGAGGCCACCACGGCGACGTGCATGCCGTGCACGAACGCACTGCGCGCCGGCTCGATCAGGCCCTCCCCCGCCGGGCCCAGCCGGGCGGCCAGCGCCAGCGTGCCCTCGATGGACTCGCCGGCCGCATGCCGCACCTGCGCGGGCAGCCCGGCGGGCAGGCGGGCCAGCAGGCCGCTCAGCTCGCCGCGGTAGACCGAGGCGACCAGCGAGCCGAGCACGGCCACGCCCATCGCCACCGCGACCTGGCGGGCGGTGTTGTTGAGGGCCGAGCCGGCGCCGGCCCGTTCGCGGGGCAGCGCCGACATCACCGACTCGGTGGCCGGCGGCATCACGTGGGCCATGCCGCTGGCCTGGACGAAGGCCACCACGCCGAACACCCACAGCGGGCTGGTCTCGTCGCACAGCAGATAGCCGACCATCGCCGTGGCCACCAGCAGCATCCCGGCGGTGCACACGGCCTTGGCCCCGTACCGGCGCACCAGGGTGGGGCTGTAGGGGGAGAAGATCAGCTGGCCGGCCGCGAACGGCAGCATCATCGCCCCCGCCTCCAGCGGGCTCAGCCCGCGCACCGACTGCAGGTAAAAGGAGCCGAAGAAGAACACCCCGGAGGTGGCGAAGAAGCAGAAGGCGATGGAGCCGACCGCCACCGACAGCCGGGGGTCGCGGAACAGCCGCACATCGAAGGCGGGGTGGTCGGTGCGCGCCTCGTGCCAGGCGAACAGCGCGATCACCGCCAGCCCGACGGCGATCGGCCCGAGCACCACCGGTTCCAGCCAGGAGCCGCGCTCGCCGCCCTCGATGATCCCGTACGACAGGGAGACCAGGCCGACGATCGACAGCAGCACGCCGAGCGGGTCCAGCCGCCCGGGGTCGGGGTTGCGGGACTCGGGGACCAGCAGCAGCATCCCGGTCAGCCCGAGCGTCACGATCGGCACATTGATCAAAAAGACCGAGCCCCACCAGAAGTGGTTCAGCAGCAGCCCGCCGGTGATCGGGCCGATCGCCACGGCCAGCCCGACCGCCGCCGACCAGATCCCGATGGCGCGGGCGCGCTCGGTGGGGTCGAAGACGTTGGTGATGATCGACAGGGTCTGCGGCATGATCGCCGCGCCGCCCAGCCCCATCAGCGCCCGGGCCGCGATCAGCTGTTCGGGGCTTTGCGCGTACGCCGACACCAGTGAGGCCAGGCCGAAGACCGCCATGCCGGCCACCAGGACCCGCTTGCGGCCCAGCCGGTCCCCGATCACCCCGAAGGTGAACAGCAGCCCGGCGAACACCAGCGTGTAGGAGTTGATCGCCCATTCCAGCTCGCTTTGGGTGGCGCCCAGCCCGCGCCCGGGGTCGGCGATGGTGCGCAGGGCGACGTTGAGGATGGTGTTGTCCAGGACGACCACCAGCAGGCTGAAGACCAGCACGCCGAGAATCGGCCAGCGGCGGGGGTGCCCGCCCTGGCGGGGTTGTGATTGCACGTTCCTCCTTTGCCCTCCCGGTCTCCTCCGTCCCCTGCAGGCGGGAATGAGCCGGTGAGGCGCCTGTGTTCCAAGACTCTCGGGAGAGCGATCGCGGGTGGAACGACGCGCTCGGAAACAATATAGATACGGTACCGTATCGTTTCGTATTGCGTTCCGGCCCTTCGTGTCACCGCATCCTGCAAACCGCCGAAAACGCTCCGGCCGGGAATGCCCGGGTCTACCGCATCCGTTTTGTCCGTGGGATCATCGATCCCGTCCGGGTACGCCACCGTGGCGCCTCGAGACCGGAGGTTGTCTCATGTCTTCTGCTGTCTCCAGCCCCGCCCAGCACGGCCGTCCGACCGCTCTGTACGGCGGCAAGGCCGGAACCGACCGGCGGGTCACCGTACGCGACATCGCCGCCGCCAAGCAGCGCGGCGAGAAGTGGCCCATGCTGACCGCCTACGACGCGATGACGGCGCGCGTGTTCGACGAGGCCGGCATCCCCGTGCTGCTGGTCGGCGACTCGGCGGCCATGGTGGTCTACGGCTACGACTCCACCATCCCGGTGACCGTCGACGACCTGATCCCGCTGACCGCCGCCGTGGTCCGCGGCTCGCGCCGGGCGATGGTGGTGGCCGACCTGCCGTTCGGCTCCTACCAGACGAGCGTGGAAGAGGGGCTGGCCACCGCGGTGCGCTTTTTGAAGGAGACCGGCGCGCACGCGGTCAAGCTCGAAGGCGGCCGGCGCATCCTGCCCCAGGTGGAGGCGATGGTCGCCGCGGGCATCCCGGTGATGGGCCACCTGGGCCTGACCCCGCAGTCGGTGAACGTGTTCGGCGGCTACCGGGTGCAGGGCCGCGGCGAGGCCGGCGAGCAGCTGATGGCCGACGCCAAGGCGCTGGAGGCGGCCGGCGCGTTCGCGCTGGTGCTGGAGTGCGTGCCCGCCGACCTGGCCGCCCGGGTCACCGCCTCGCTGTCCATCCCCACCATCGGCATCGGCGCCGGGGACGCCTGCGACGCCCAGGTGCTGGTCTGGCAGGACATGGCCGGGCTGACCCCGCGCACCGCCAAGTTCGTCAAGAAGTACGCCGACCTGGCCACGGTGCTCGGCGACGCGGCCCGGGCGTTCGCCGAAGAGGTCGTCGCGGGCGCCTTCCCCAGCCCCGAGCACTCCTACCGCTGAGCTCTCCTCCACCGGCGGACGGGAGCGGACCGCGCCGCGCTCCCGTCCGCCGTCGTCATTTCTCGCGGCCCTGCCGGGCCGGTCCCGCTGCGGACCGGCCCGGGAAGGCTCCTCATACGTCCGTGATGCGCAGGCCCGCGTGGGCCTTGTAGCGGCGGTTGATGGAGATCAGGTTGGCGGTGAACGCCTCGACCTGGTGGGCGTTGCGCAGCCGGCCGCCGTAGACGCCGCGCACCCCGGCGATCCGCCCGGCCAGGGCCTGCACCAGGTCGGTGGCCTCCCGGTCGTCGCCGAGCACCAGCACGTCCAGGTCCACCTCGGCCACGTCCGGGTCCAGCAGCAGCTTGGCCGACACGTGGTGGAAGGCGGCCACCACCCGGCTGTCGGGCAGCACCGCGGCCGCCTGCTCGGCGGCGCTGCCCTCTGCCACCGGCAGGGCGTAGGCGCCGCGCTTGTCGAAGCCCAGCGGGTTGACGCAGTCGATGACGATCTTCCCGGCCAGCTGCTCGCGCAGCGACTCCAGCAGGGCCTTGTGGCCCTCCCAGGGCACCGCCACGATCACCACGTCGGGCTCGGCGGCCGCGGTGGCGTTGTCGGCGCCGCGCACCCCCAGCCCCAGCTCCTCGGCGGCCTGCCGGGCGCGCTCGGCGCTGCGGGAACCGATGATCACCTGGTGGCCGGCCATGGCGAACCGCCGGGCCAGCCCCTTGCCCTGGTCGCCGGTGCCGCCGAGGATGCCGATGGACAGGCCCGCGACGTCCGGCAGGTCGTAGGGCGTCTTCTGCTCACTCATGCCCCGATCCTGCCAAAGCGCTCCAAGCCGCCCTCCGGCGGGCTCCGCCCTACCTTCACGGCCGCTCGTTTCCGTCGGTTCTCCGTCGGTTCTCCGTCGGTTCGCCCCCCTGGCGGCCGCCGGCTGCGGCACGATGAAGACATGGACGCAGAGCAGGTGGCGATGCTGCGCGAAGTCCTGTCGGCATCCGACTGGCTGGGGCGCACCGAGGAGTTCGCCCTCGCGCTGCGCGACTGCGCCAACCGCTCCGAGGGCCTGCTGCTGGTCGGCACCCCCACCGCCGAACCCTGGCACATGGCGGCCCACCTGGACGACGAGAGCCGTCTCAACCACCTGCCCTGGCTGTCCCCCACGCTGGTGCGCTGGTCCCCCCCGCCCGGCTCGCCGCCGCACCTGCGCGTCGGCATCGAACGGCTGGAGCAGGCCCGGCGCGGGGAGACGTTGTTCGTGGTCGCCGAGGACGCCGCGCCCGCCCCGCTGCTGGAACGGGTGGACGACGCGCGCCGCACCGGCGTGACGATCCTCACACTCGACGGCGGGGACCGGGAGCTGTCGGGGCTGGCCCACGAGGCGCTGACGGTGCCCGCCGGGGAACGGCTGCTGTCCTTCGACGGCGCCCAGCACCTGGTCAGCGCGGCCGCCGGGGGCGCGCCGCGGCGCCGGCCGGGCCTGCGCGACCGGCTGGCCCGCCTGCTGGAGAAGGTCACCGGCCCGGTGATGGAGTGACCTCGGGCGTCCCACACTGGGGCCATGCCGTTCATCGAGCTGAGCCACCGCATCACCGCGGGCATGACGACCTACCCCGGGCTGCCGGGCCCGCGCATCGGCGACCACATCTCGCGCGCCCAGGCCGCCGAGCGCTTCGGCCCCGCCATGGCCTACCAGATCGGCGAGATCACCATGGTCGCCAACACCGGCACCTACGTGGACACGCCGTTCCACTGGTATGAGGACGGCGCCGACCTCGGGACGTTCCCGCTGGAGCGGCTGGCGGACCTGCCCGGCACGGTGGTGCGGGTGCGGCCGGGACGGCGCGCGCTGGAGGCCGACGACCTGGCGGGCGTGGCGGTGGCGGGCCGGGCGGTGCTGGTGGCCACCGGCTGGAGCCGGCATTTCGGCACCGAACGCTACGGCGCGCCCGACCACCCCTACCTGGCCCGCAGCGCGGTGGAGGCGCTGATCGCCGGCGGCGCCGCGCTGGTCGGCATCGACTCGGTGAACATCGACGACATGGCCGACCTGAGCCGCCCGGCGCACAGCGGGCTGCTGGCGGCCGGCATCCCGATCGTCGAGCACCTGCGGGGGCTGGAGGACCTGCCGCCCGGCGGTTTCCGGTTCAGCGCGGTGCCCCCGCCGATCACCGGGATGGGCACGTTCCCCGTGCGCGCCTACGCGGTGGTCGATTAAGACGCCCCCGGCGAGTCAGTCGTCTCCCTCGTCGTCCTGCTCGTCCCAGGCCTCGTTGCGCCTGCGGGCCAGCTCCAGGGCGCCGGCGGCCTCGGCCTCCGTCCGGTAGGGGCCCATCCGGTCCTTGTTCGCACAGCCCGGGCCGTGCTCGACCCGCATGTGCCGCAGGCAGTACCACCACGCGTCGTCGGAGATCTCCAACCCGCCACCTCCCGTTGCCGGCTTCGCGTCCACAGTCGTGCCCACGGCGGGACAACTACACTCCAGTGACATGACGACCCAACTCCGGCCAGGCCGCATCTCCCCCATGCGCAAAGTACCGGCGCACATCGCCCGCCCGGAGTATGTCGGGAAGAAACAGCCCCGCACGGGCGAGCCCGACATCAAATCCCCCGAGATCATCGAGCGGATGCGGGTGGCGGGCAAGATCGCCGGGCAGGCGCTGCAGGAGGTCGGGCGGCACGTGCGGCCCGGCATCACCACCGACGAACTCGACCGGATCGGCCATGAGTTCCTGCTGGACCACGGCGCCTACCCCTCCACGCTGGGCTACCGGGGCTTTCCCAAGTCGCTGTGCACCTCCATCAACGAGGTGATCTGCCACGGCATCCCCGATGACACGGTGCTGCGCGAAGGCGACATCATCAACATCGACATCACCGCCTACATCGACGGCGTGCACGGCGACACCGACGCCACCTTCCTGGTCGGGGAGGTCGACGAGGAGTCCCGCCTGCTGGTGGAGCGCACCCGTGAGGCGATGATGCGCGGCATCCGCGCGGTCGCGCCGGGCCGGGCCATCAACGTGATCGGCCGGGTGATCGAGTCGTACGCCCGCCGCTTCGGGTACGGGGTGGTGCGCGACTTCACCGGGCACGGCATCGGCACCACCTTCCACTCCGGGCTGGTCATCCCGCACTACGACGACCCGAACGCCACCACCATCATGCAGCCGGGCATGACGTTCACGATCGAGCCGATGCTCACCCTCGGCACGATCGAGTACGAGATCTGGGACGACGGCTGGACGGTGGTCACCAAGGACCGCAAGCGCACCGCCCAGTTCGAGCACACCGTGCTGGTGACCGAGGACGGTCACGAAATTCTCACTCTTCCCTGACCTTCGGCGGGGTAAGAGATCTGCCGCCCGCTTTCTGCCTCCGCCATGGGAGACGTGACGGATGACCTCGCCAGCGCCGTATGAGCCCCGGGTCCCCTCCGACAGCATGTCTCCCGGGCGTGCGGCGCTCAGCGTCATCTGGGCGGTGTCGCCTTTCCTGACCCTGGGCTGGGCCACCCCGTTCGCGTTCGCGGGCGCGGCGATCTGGCGCCGCAGCGGACATCTGGTGGTCGCCGCGGCGTTCTACCTCGGGGTGTTCGCGCTGCAGATGATGCTGCTGCCGGTCATCGACACCGACGCCGGCGCCGAGCGGCTGTACGGGGCGTGCCTGCTGACGCAGGCGGTGGTGGGCTGCTTTCACGCCTTCCTGGTGCGGCGCAGGGTGTTCGACCCGGAGGGGACGGGCGGCCTGGCCGGCAACGAGGCCGCGATCGAGATGGTGCGGCGGCAGCGGCTGCTGCGGGCCAAGGCGCGGGAGCTGGCCGCCAAGGACCCGGCCATGGCCAAGGAGCTGCGCATCGGCCGGCCGGACCTGCCGCGCCGCTATGACGACGGGGGGCTGATCGACGTCAATCACGCCCCGGCGACGGTGCTGACCATGCTGCCGGGCGTCACCGAGGAGCTCGCCCACCGGATCATCAAGGTCCGCCAGGAGACCGGCGGGTTCGTGTCCGCCGAGGAGCTGTCCACCCTGGCGCAGCTGCCGCCCGCTCTCACCTCCGACATCGCCGAATACGCCGTCTTCCTGCCCTGAAGCCGGCAAGGCCCCGGCGGCCGGTACCCGACATGGCCGGTTTTCGGCGTGCCGCTCCCCGGCCGGGGTCCGCGATGGTTACAGTCCGTGTGTGCGGATCTTTCGGGTGAACCTCCCATGATGGGGCGTACGCACGCCCTCAGCGGCGCGGTGGTGTGGCTGGCGGCCGTGCCGTTGCTCTCCCAGGAGCGGCTGCTGGGCGAGTTCGCGGTCTCGTTGTCGACCTCTCAGGTGCTGGCGGGCGCGGTGGTGTGCGCGGGCGCGGCGCTGCTGCCGGACATCGACCACCACAACGGGCGGATCGCCAACACCATCGGGCCGCTCACCAAGCTGCTGTGCAAGTGGGTCGGCCGGATCTCCGGCGGGCACCGGCAGGCCACCCATTCGATCCTGTTCGCCCTCGCCGCGGGGCTGGTGATGGACCTGCTGGCCACCCATGTGGCGTACGCCTGGTGGGTGGCGCTGTTCATCACCGTCGGGTTCGGGCTGCGCGGCATCGGCCTGGACTTCGAGGGGCACCCGGTGTGGTCGTCGGCCGCCGACTGCGCGGTGGCGGCGCTGGCGGTGTGGTGGATGAGCGGCCTGGACATGAGCTTCGCCGGCTATGCCGTCACCCTGGGCTGCCTGGCGCACGTGATCGGGGACTGCCTGACGCCGCGCGGCTGCCCGGTGCTGTGGCCGGCGCCGTGGCGGGTGGGCCTGCCGCTGGTGCCGCGCACCGACGGCGCGGTGGAGCGCGTGGTGGTGGCACCCGTCCTGGCCGTGAGCGCGGTGATCTTGGCCGCCTACGCGGTGTTCGGGGACGCGGCCGCCCGCTGGTTCGCCGGCGCGGGCTGACCGGGCGCCGTCCCTGCCGCGTCCCGCGAGCCGCGGCGAGCGCTCCGCCCCGTCAGGGGGCGATCACCGTCCGATTGAACCTTTTGTGGTGGGGACAACCCGGTTCAGGAGGTTCTGCATGGACGCAAAGCTCAGGCCCGTGCTGCGGGCGGGAGCAGCCGTGCTGCTGGGGGCGGCCATGGCCGCCGGGTGCGCCGGCGGCCCGGAGCCGGGCAGGCCGGGCGCCGGCGGCACCGGCACGGCGACCGTGGCCACCGCGCAGGGCGCCGTTCAGCTGGAGGAGCAGTACGAGAGGGTCATCAAGGCGGTGCTGCCCTCGGTGGTGCAGATCACCACCGACTCCGGTGAGGGCTCGGGCGTGGTCTACGACTCCGCCGGCCACATCGTCACCAACGCGCACGTCATCGCCGGGGCCCGGCGGATCGAGGTGGTCCCGGCCAGCGGCGGCCGGCCGCTGCAGGCCAGCGTGGTCGGCGCCTTCGTGCCCGACGACCTGGCGGTGGTGAAGGTGCGCGGCGGGGTGCTGCCCCCGGCCCGTTTCGGCGACTCCGCCAAGCTGGAGGTCGGCACCATCGTGCTGGCGATGGGCAGCCCGCTGGGGCTGTCGGGCAGCGTCACCAACGGCATCGTCTCGGCGACCGGCCGCAGCGTCACCACCGGCCGGCAGGGCGCCTTCCCCGGCGCGACCATCGCCGACGCCATCCAGACCAGCGCGGCGATCAACCCGGGCAACAGCGGCGGCGCGCTGGTCACGCTGAACGGCGAGGTGATCGGGATTCCCACCGCCGCCGCCAACGACCCCCAAGGCGGCGGCGCCGCCCCGGGCATCGGTTTCGCCACCCCCAGCAACACGGTCACCCGGATCGTCCCGCAGCTGATCAAGGACGGCCGGGTCACCAATTCCGGCCGGGCCGCCCTGGGGGTGACCGTCCGCACGGTGGCCGATCTGCGCAGCGGGCAGCCCGCCGGGGTGGGGGTGGTCTCGGTCACCGAGGGCGGCGGCGCCCAGCGGGCCGGGATCCGGCCCGGTGACGTCATCGTCCGGGTCAACGGCACCGACACCCCCACGCAGACGGCGCTGTCGCAGGTGCTGGCGCAGCTGTCGCCCGGGGACACCGTCGAGGTGGTCATCCGCCCGGCCGACGGCGCCGGGGAGCGCACCGTGAAGGTCACCTTGGGCGAGCTGCCCGGAGAGTGAGCCAGGAGGCCCGGCGGCGCCGGAGCGCCGCCGGGCACCGGGAGGCTACAGCCGCTCGCGCAGCTCCCGCTTGAGGACCTTGCCGGCCGCCGAGACCGGGATCTCGTCGACGAAGATCACCTCACGCAGCTTCTTGTAGTGGATGACCTTGGCGTTGACGTACTCCATCAGCTCCTCGGCGGTCACCTCGCCGGACTTGACCACAAAGGCGGTCGGCAGCTCCCCGGCCTTGGAGTCGGGACGGCCCACCACGGCGGCGTTGGCGACCTTGGGGTGGGTGAAGAGGATCTCCTCCAGCTCCCGCGGGTACACGTTGTACCCGTTGTAGATCAGCATGTCCTTCTTGCGGTCCACGATGGACAGGTAGCCGTCCTCGTCGAAGACCCCGATGTCGCCGGTGCGCAGCCAGCCGTCCTCGCTGAGCACCGCGGCGGTCTCCTCCGGCCGGTTCAGGTAGCCGACCATGACCTGCGGGCCCTTGGCGCAGACCTCGCCCTCCTGGCCGGGCGGCAGGCCGGGGGTGGAGTCGTCGACCTTCTCGGCGTCCACCGGCACCAGCTTGACCTGGGTGTCGAAGACCGGGACGCCGACGGTGCCGGCCTTGCGCTCCCCGGAGCGGTGCGGGGGGTTGGCGGTGACGCCCATGGTGACCTCGGTGAGGCCGTAGGCCTCGACCAGCGTGGCGTCGGGGAACTTCTCGCGGAGCTTGTTGATCATCTCCACCGGCAGCGGGGCGGCGCCGGAGGAGATGGACCGCACCGACGACAGGTCCCGCGTCTCAAACGACGGGTCGGCCATGAGCGCCGAGAACAGCGCGGGGGCGCCGCCGAGGGTGGTGGCGCGGAACTTCTCCATGTCGGCCAGGAACGCCGGGACGTCCAGCCGCGGGTGGACCACCACGGTGGAGCCGTTGAGCATCGGCATGTTCAGGTAGCCGATGGTGCCCATGGCGTGGAACCAGGGCGCCACGTTGACCAGCACGCCGGTGCCCAGCCGGACCGGGTACTCCTCCTCCGAGCCGATCTGGTCCAGCGTCAGCCCGCCGGCCTCGTCCAGCTTCGGCAGTGCCCCGGCGCCCCAGCAGGCGTACTGCAGCGAGCAGACCACCACGTTGCGGTGCGGGATCATCACGCCCTTGGAGCGGCCGGTGGTGCCGCCGGTGTAGGCGATGTGGGCCAAATCGGTGCGGGGGTCGATGTCCACCTCGGGGAAGGTGTCCGGCTGCCCTGCGCCGATCTCGGCGAAGTTCACCCCGCACTCGGCGAACGCGCCGTCGCACAGGGTGGACAGGTCCACCGCATCGCCCATCAGCGGGGCCACGATCACCGTGCGGACCTTGGTGTTCTTGAGCGCCTGGGCCAGGGAGCCGGCCACGAAGTCCAGCGTCACCACCGCCACGGCGCCGCAGTCGTCGAGCTGGAAGGCCAGGTCGTCGGGCGGCAGCAGCGGGTTGCACGGGGAGAACGTGGCGCCCGCCAGCAGGATGCCGTAGTAGGCGACGGGGAACTGCGGGATGTTCGGCAGGTGGATGGCGACCACGTCGCCGCGCCCGATGCCGCGGGCCCGCAGCCCGTGCGCGAACCGCGCCGCCTGCCTGGCCAGCTCGGCGTAGGAGATGTCCTGCCCCTGGTAGTGGAACGCCGTCCGGTCGCCCCAGCGGCGGGCCGCACCGGCGAGGATCGCCCCCACCGCGACGTCGGGGTAATCCAGGGACCGTGGCAGTCCGGCCGGCCAGTGCGCGGGGTTGCCCGCAGACGTCGCACCCATCGTCGTCCTTTCACGAAACTGCTGGTAGTGAGGCTGCTCACACAGCCGCAGACCTAATCGAATCGCGTTCGGTTCTCTTGGCGCAAGGGTTTGCCCATAACGATGCGCCCGATGTGCCGAAGCGACGTCCGATGGGCTCCTCAGCGCAGCAGTTCGATCACCGGGCCCAGGGCCTCCATGTACGGACCGTGCACGGTGATGTAGGAGAACCCATAGCGTTCACGCCGTTCCAGCAACTGGTCGGCGATCTGCCGGTGCGTGCCCAGCAGCAGGAACGGGGTCTCCAGGACCTGCTCGGGGGTCAGGAACGGCATCCGCTCGGCCGACAGGCGCTCGGCCGCCGCACGCCGGTCGCCGGTCACGATCACGGCCTGGATCAGCACGCTGGACTCGACGCGGTCGGCCCGCTCCCCCAGCAGCCCGCGCACAAAGCGCACCCGCTCCTCGGCCTCGGCCGCGGTGGCCAGCCGGAACGTCCCCGGCTCGGCGCCCTTCATCTGCAGGCCCCCGCCGTAGGCGATGATGTCGGCGCAGCGGGCCGCCAGGCGCAGCACCCGGTCGCTGGTGCCGCCGATCAGCAGCGGCGGGCCGAAACCGCCGAAGCCCCGCCGCTGCACCGGCTTGAGCTCGGCCAGGTCATGCAGCTCCCGGACGGCCGCGCGCTGCGGATAGTCCGGGCCGGAAAACAACCGGGTCAGCTCCTCGACCGTCCGCTCCAGCCGCTCCACCCGGGCGCCGAACGGCTCCCAGGGCAGGCCGGCGGCGTCGAACTCCCACTTCATGTGGCCGGCGCCCAGCCCGAGCTCGACGCGGCCGTCGGTGAGCCGGTCGGCGGTGGCCACCTCGCGGGCCAGCAGGTGGGGGTTCCAGAAGCCGACGTTGAGCACCAGGGGGCCGACCCGCAGCCGTTCGGTCGCCTCGGCCGCCGCCACCATCGCCGGGAACGGGGCCGGCCCGCCCAGGTGGTCGGGGATCAAGGCCACGTCGTAGCCGAAGCGCTCGGCCGTCCGGCAGCGCGCGACGAACTCCTGGCGGGAGGGCAGATCGAAGAAGTTGAACCCGAACCGGAAATCTCGCATGCCCCCACCTTTCCCGGCCGGGGCGGGGGCGTCAGCGCCGTCCGCCGTCAGCGGATCCGCCCTGAGCTGAGCCCCGCCCCTTGACAGCGGGCCCCGCCGGGAAAGGGCGGCGCGGCTAGGAGCCGCCCTCCCCGGTCCCTCCGCCGGCGGTCTTCTTCATGCGTTCGTCGCGCCGGGCCAAGGCGGCCAGGCGGGCGTTGTAGGCGGCCAGCTCGTCCTCCTCGTGGCGGGCGGCGGCCCGCTCGGCCTTGCGGTCCTCGCGGCGGGCGGTGCGCTGGTCGTCCAGGAACCACTGGACGACCAGGGCCAGCAGGACGATGAAGGTGGGGATCTCCCCGAAGCCCCAGGCGATGGCGCCGCCGGCGTGCTGGTCGGACAGTATCGAGGCGGCCCAGTCCGGATGCACCGACCGGTACCAGCCCTCGGCGAGCGGCTCGCCCAGGCTCATCAGCGCGATCCCGAAGAAGGCGTGGAAGGGCATGGTGGCGAACAGCGTCACCAGCTTGGCCACGTACGGGACCTTGCGCGGGGTGGGGCCGACCCCGATCAGCACCCAGAAGAACAGCGCCCCGGCCGCCAGGAAGTGGATCTCCATCGCGATGTGCCCCAGATGGTTGCGCATCGCGTTCGCAAACAGCGGGGTGAAGTAGAGCGCGAACGTGGTCACCACGAAGATCGCGGCGGCCACCACCGGGTGCGAGATCACCCGCACGTACCGGCTGTGCAGCAGCACCAGCAGCCATTCGCGGGGGCCGCGGTCGCCGCGGACGGGGGCGGGTTTGATCGCCCGCAGCGCCAGCGTGATCGGGTCGCCGAGCACCATGAAGATCGGGGTCAGCATGCTCAGCGTCATGTGCTGCACCATGTGCATGCTGAACAGCAGCGGCGCATACCGCGCCAGCCCGCTCTGGGTGACCAGCACGATGGTCAGCAGCCCGAAGAACCAGGAGACGGTGCGCAGCATGGGCCAGCGGTCGCCGCGGGCGCGCAGCCGCGCCACCCCCGCCAGGTACAGGCCGCCCAGCACCACCACCAGCAGCGCGAAGAAGAAGTCCAGCTTCCACAGCGTCAGGACGCGGCCGAAGGTGATCTGCGGCGGCATCGGGTAGCCCAGCAGCACCTGCACGGCGTTCTCGTCCAGCAGGGGGGCGGGCGGGGCGGTGCGGGCCAGCGCCGTCGCCACCCCCAGCACCGCGGCCATCACCGCCACCTCCACCGCGGCCAGCCGGGCGAACGCGCCGGGCCGCCGCTCGGCCAGCTCCGGCAGCGTGCGGCGGCGGTGCCACCAGCCGAACCAGCCCAGCGCCCCGAACAGGACGATCTTGGCCAGGACCAGCCGGCCGTAGGAGGTGGTCACCAGCTCGGCCGGGCCGGGCAGGCGGGCCATGGTGCCGGCGATCCCGCTGACCCCGACGACGATGTAGCACCACAGGGCCATGCGGCTGTAGCGGCCGGCCATGATCTCCGGCCGCCCGCCGCCGGTCAGGACGTGCCGGCCCAGCATCGCCAGCCCGCCGACCCACAGCGCCACGGCGAGCACGTGCAGCGCCATCGAGGTGACCGCCAGGGAGTGGTTGCCGGCCGAGGCGGCGTGCCCGGTCAGCGGCGGCGGCAGCAGCGCCACCAGGGCCGTCACCAGCAGGCCCGCCGCCCCGTTCACGGTGGCGGTGGTCCGCGCCAGCAGCGCCACCAGCACCGCCAGCAAGATCACCAGCATCAGCGCGGTGGCCTGCGGCAGGTCGCCCACATAGCCGCTGAGCCGGTTGCCGGTCAGCACCTGCCCCACCGGCTCGCCGAGCACGTCGGAGACGGTGAACACCAGCGCCGCCGCCGCGGCGGCGGCCCAGCCGGCCCCCAGCCAGGAGGCGGCCCGCAGATAGGTCAGCGCGTCGGCGGACAGCCGGCCCTTGCCGCCGGCGACCTCCAGCGGCAGCAGCATCGTGGCGGCCAGCAGCGCGCCGACGGTGAGCGCGGCGGCCGCGTGCATGGCGACCCGGGCGACCGGCAGTCCCCAGCGGGTCAGCGCGCCCGCGTCCCCGATCCCCGGGACGATCTCCTCGGCCGCCGCGCCGCCGGCCACCATCGCCGCCGCCAGCGCCGCGCCCGCTGCCGCGACGGCGATCGCGGCGGCCCGCGCCACCTGTGCCACGCCCTTGCTCATCGCGCGCCCCCGGTCACTTGGAGGAGTCCTTGCGCAGGAGGGTGAGCGCTCCGCCGATGCCCACGCCGAGCAGCAGCCCGCTGCCGATCATCAGCCACTTGGGGGCGCCGCCGGAGGTTTTCTGGGCTATGGGTGTGCTTTCGGTGGACGAGACGGACGCGGCGGCGGGTACGGCCATTGCCACCATCAAGGTCAGCAGGATCGCGGCGAGGGCGCCGATGCGCGCCTTGGAACTGGTCATGGGAACGTCGCTGGTCTCCGGGTACGGACTGGGGCGCCCTCTACCCTATTGAGGTTCGCCCCAGCCCTCGACGGCCCCCGCAGGCGACCGGACCGGCCCGCTTCAGTCGCAGCAGTTACCGCAGTTGCCGCAGCCCTCGCAGCAGTCACAGCAGTCGCCGTCGCGGGTGCACCAGCAGCGGTCGCCGCAGCTCTTGCCGCGGTATTTGCTCCATTTCGGCTGGTAGAGCCCGCAGCTGAGGCAGACGCAGGTGTCGGCCAGGCACGGGATCGGAAAGGGCGGGCGCTTGGGACGGCCGTGCCCCTTGCCGTACCAGCCGCCACCGCCGCCGCCACCGCCCCAGCCCCCTCCGGGTGCTCCGGGCCCCATGGGGACGGACGGCGGGTGCCCGGCCGGCGGGTAGGGCTGCTGCGGGGCGGGGCCATAGGGCCCCTGGGGCGGACCGTAGGGACCACCGCCCTGCGGCGGGCCGGGGTAGGCGGCGAAGACCCGCTCCACCGAGCGCGCCACCTCGCGTTCCAGCAGCGCCTTGACCAGGCGGTCGTCGGCCAGGTCGAGGTCGGCCAGGGCCAGTCGCAGCCCGTGCAGGGCGTCCCGGCAATGGCGGTGGGCCGTCGCCAGGTCCGTGCCGGTGGCGATCAGCGGGTTGTAGGCGCCCGAGGCCCGGTCCTGCTCCAGGTCCTCCACGGCGTCGAGGATGTGGGCCAGGCGGCCGAAGAAACGCCCGGCCTCCGCCAGCGGCTCGGCGTTGTGCGGCTTGCCCGCCAGCACGGCGGTGTGCGCGAACGCCGCCGCCACCGCCGTCTCGGTCGGCTCGGTCACCTCCAGCAGCCGCAGCGGCCGGCCGGCCGACTCCAGCTCCGCCTGCCGGCTCACCGCCTCCCGCAGCACGCCGGCGTCGAAGCCCAGCGCCCGCCCGGTGCGCGTCCCGGCGGCCTCCCAGCGGCCGGCCAGCCGCCTCGCCCCGGCGGCCACCAGGGCGCGGGCGTAGGCCCCGTCGCCGTCGGCGATGTGGTCGCGGGTCTTGGCCGCCGCCAGCATCAGCGACACCGCCGCCGCCAGCCGGGCGCCTTCGCTACGGGCGTCCACCACGCGGGCCGTCCGCATTCCCCGCAGCGCGCACGGACCGGCCTTGCGGTGGGGCGAACGCTCCGGGGCCTGCGCCTCCAGCAGGACCGACACCAGCAGGCCGTCGTAGTTGGTGACCAGCCGGGCGGCCTGTCCGTGCTCGGCCCGCAACGTCAGGCACAACCCGCACAGGTGCGCCATCCAGCCTTCGAACAGCGACCGGCACATCACGTGGCGGCACGGCCGTACGACTCCGAACATCCCTCTCCCCTCGCCTCGCCCCGTGGGCGTCCGGGCGCTCCGGTCCGGGCCGCGGCGCGATCTCATCCCGCCGGGAGGCGACGGACCGCCCGTCCGGCGCGGACGATCATAGAGCCGTTACAGGCCGAAAAGTCGCTTTCGGTCATGCCGAGACCACATGTGGCCCCGCCCCGGGGACGCTGCGCCCCCGCCAAGGCGCCCGTCCCTTGAGGCGGGGCCGTGTCGTCAGAGCCCGGCGCAGGCCAGGGCGCGCCGGTAGGCGCCCAGCCGCGGGCCGTCGGCCGCGCCGGTCTCCCCCAGCAGCTCGGCCAGGTCGAACCAGGCCTGCGCGGCCTCCCGGGAGGACTCCATCTCCTCCATGAGCGTGGCGGCCCGGGTCAGCACCTCCACGGCGTCCTCGGTGCGGCCCAGCCGCACGTACGCCTCGCCCAGCACGGTCAGCGCCCAGGCGCCGGCCCGGCGCGGGCTGTCGCCGAGCAGGTCCAACGCCTCATGGGCGAGCGTGACCGCCTCGGCGGGCCGGCCGAGGACGATCTCGGCGCGGGCCAGTTCCACCAGGCACAGCGCCACGTCGATCTCCCCGGCGGAGCTGGAGTCGATCTGCTCGCGGATGCGCAGCAGCATCTCGCGGGCCTGCTCGGCCTGCTCGGGCCGGGCCCGCAGCAGCAGCCCGGCGTAGACCATGCGCAGCCGGTGCGCGCTGCGGGGGTCGTCCATCGCGCCCGCCAGCGGCAGCGCCCGCTCGGCCAGCTCCATGCCCTCTTCGTAGTTGCCGCGCACTTCGGCGACGTAGGCGGCCTCCCAGTAGGCGGCCATCTTCGCCCGGGGGCTGCCGATCCGCTCGGCCCGGGCGATGAGCTGGTCGGCGAGCTGGCGGGCCCGCACCAGGTCGCCGCGCTCGATGTAGGCGGCCAGCAGGGACGCCCCCAGGTGCACCGCGCCGTCGGTGGAGTCCGCCCCGGAGGCGATCAGCTTGCGCAGCGCCTCTTCGGCCACCTCGACGCCGGCGCTGATGTCCCCCCGTTCGCGCAGGCAGCGGCTGAGCGCCACGTGCACCTTGGCCCACTGCTCCAGGTCCGCCTCCGGGGAGGTCTCGGCGGTCAGCTGGCGCAGCTCGGCGATCGCCTCCTCCAGCGCCCCGGCCGCCTCCAGGGCCAGCGCGTGCCCCCAGCGCGCCTGCTGCAGCAGTTCCGGCAGCGCCACCGCGTCGGTGTTGGACAGCACCTCGGCGAAGCGGGCGCGGGCCTCCTCGGCGGCGCCGTTCTGCAGCGCGATCTCGGCGTAGTCCAAGGTGACCCGCAGCTCGTCGACGACCTCTTCGCTGACCCCGCTCACCAGGTAGGTCGCCGAGCAATTGAGCTTGGCCGCCAGCAGCTCGATCACGCTGGGGGCCGGCACCCGCTTGTCGCTTTCGATCAGTGAGATATAGCTGTCGGACAGCTCGGGAAAGGCGAGTTGCGCCTGGCTGACACCCTGACGGATACGCAGCGCACGTATGCGTTGTCCGAGAGTTTCCTGTCCGGCCACCACGAAGCCCCTTACTCACCGCATGCGGGGGTGTGCACACGGTAGTGATTCCCGACTCTTCCCCACAGACCCCCGAACGCTGAAGAGGCGGCCGCGCCGCTCGGTCGCTCTCCGCGTAGGTATCGCAGCGTATTCACGAACACCCCTGATGGCGAGGGGTCCTCCCGCACCGTGATACAGAACCGTGATGAGCGTCCCACCAGTAGAGACGGCAGGGTGCGGATGCTCTACTGAGGGCGTGCAAAACGGCACTCGCGGAGCGGGAGGGCCGCGCGGCGCCGGGGCGGCCCGCGCCGCCGCAGAGCCGCCCGCCCGCGTCCCGATAGGAGTTCTGGAGCGCCCTTGAGTGTGAGCACCCATGTCCTGGACACCCACCGCGGCAGGCCCGCCGCCAAGGTGCCGGTCCGGCTGGACCGCTACGACGGACGGACCTGGCAGCCGCTGGCCGAGGACCTGACCGGCGACGACGGCCGGCTGGAGGACCTGCCCGGCGACGGGACGGAGCTGTCGGCCGGGGTGCACCGGCTGCGCTTCGGCACCGGCCCCTACTTCGCCGCGCTGGGCGTGCCGGCCTTCTACCCGGAGATCTGCGTGATCTTCGAGATCACCGACCCGGCCGAGCACTACCACGTGCCGCTGGCGGTGAGCCCCTACGGCTACTCCACTTACCGGGGAAGCTAGGCCTCCGGTTGTGAAAAGTCACAGCCGGACACCACAGGACATTCGCTAAAACGGGTTCCGGTGAGCCCAGAACACATTTCGGGCAGTTAATCTGAGTACGCGGCGACGCGGGCGGCGACCAGGGGCGGGCCGCCCGCGTCGTACCGCGCGAGCATGATCGGGGGACGTCCTGATGGCGCACGCCGGCACCGGGCCGCGACGGGTAGGGGGCCCGCTGGAGCGGTTATTCGACCTGAGCGGGCGCGGCACCACACTCGCCCGCGAGGCCCGCGGCGGGGTCACCACCTTCTTCGCGATGGCCTACATCCTCCTGCTCAACCCGATCATCCTGGGCGGGGCGCAGGACGTCACCGGCGCGAGGCTGTCGATCCCGCAGCTGACCACGATGACGGCGCTGTCGGCGGCGATCGCCACCATCGTGATGGGGCTGGTCGGCAACGCCCCGCTGGCGCTGGCCGCCGGGCTGGGCATCAACGCGGTGGTCGCCTACCAGGCCGCCCCGCAGATGACCTGGCCGCAGGCGATGGGCCTGGTGGTGCTGGAGGGCCTGGTCATCGTGCTGCTGGCGGTCACCGGGGTGCGCGAGCGGATCATGAACGCCATCCCGCTGTCCCTCAAGCACGCCATCGCGGTCGGCATCGGCGCCTTCATCGCGCTGATCGGGCTGGTGGACGCCGGGTTCGTCACCGCCGGCACCGGCGGCACCCCGCTGGCGCTGGGCGCCGCCGGCTCGCTGAACACCTGGCCGTCCCTGGTGTTCGCAGTGGTACTGCTGCTGATGATCGTGCTGTACACCCGGGGGGTGCCCGGCGCCATCCTGATCGGGATCGTGGTGGGCACCGCGCTGGCCATCGTCATCGAGACCCACGCCCGCATCCCCGAAGGCGGCTGGGGCGTGGTCACCCCTCGGATGCCCAAGGAGCTGGTGGCCGCCCCCGACTTCGGGCTGCTGCTGCAGGTGGACCTGTTCGGCGGCTTCGTCCGCGCCGGTTTCCTCAGCGCCCTGGTGGTGCTGTTCACCCTGGTGCTGTCGGGGTTCTTCGACGCGATGGGCACCATCTTGGGCATCAGCGACGAGGCCGGGCTGGTGGACGAGCGGGGCCGGGTGCCCCGGCTGGGGCGGATCCTGGCGGCCGACGGGCTGTCGGCCGCCCTGGGCGGGCTGACCAGCTCCTCGGCCAACACCGTCTATGTGGAGTCGGCCGCCGGGGTGGGCGAGGGCGCCCGCACCGGCCTGGCCAACATGTTCACCGGGGCGCTGTTCCTGGGCACCCTGCTGCTGACCCCGCTGGCGGCCGTGGTGCCCGCCCAGGCCGCCTCACCCGCCCTGGTGCTGGTGGGGGCGCTGATGATGACCCAGGTCTCCAAGATCGACTGGTCGGATCTGGAGCTGGCCGTCCCGGCCTTCTTGACCATCGTCATGATGCCGTTCACCTACTCGATCACCACCGGCATCGGCGCCGGCCTGATCGTCTACACGCTGATCAAGGCGGGCCGGGGCCGCTGGCGCGAGGTGCACTACCCGCTGTGGATCGCCGCCGCGGTGTTCGCCGCCTACTTCGCCCTCCACCCGATCAAACTGCTGCTGGGCATCGGCTGAGGCCCGCCGCCCGGCCTTGACGCCGCAGCGGCCGCGCCGGAAAGTGCGGCGGGGAACGGATACTGAGAATCTCAGACTGCACGACGTAGGGTCCCCGCGAGGTGTCAAATGGTCCCGGTGTGACGTAAGCAGAAGGCAGAGCCTGACCTCATCGGACGTGGAATCGGGCGTGACATCAGGCGTGAAAGGCGTGGCAGTGGTCTCCACAGCATCCCCCTCGGCATCCTCCCCCGGGCAGGTCCCGGCCGGCGGCCATGTGCTGGTGGCTCCGGACAAGTTCAAGGGGTCGCTGAGCGCGCCGCAGGTCGCCCGCCGGCTGGCCGACGGGCTGCGGCGGGCCCGGCCGCAGGTGCCGATCGTGGAACTGCCGATCGCCGACGGCGGGGACGGCACCGTCGAGGCGGTCATCGCGGCCGGCTGGCGGCGGGTGGAGGTGAAGGTGGCCGGCCCCACCGGGCAGCCGGTCACCGCCGCGCTGGCGATGAACGGCGACACCGCCGTGGTGGAGATGGCCGCGGCCTCCGGCCTGCGGCTGCTGCCCGGCGGCAGGCCCGCCCCGCTGAGCGCCACCAGCCTGGGCACCGGGCAGCTGATCGCGCACGCGCTGCGGCTGGGCGCCCGCCGCATCGTGCTCGGCCTGGGCGGCAGCGCCTGCACCGACGGCGGCGCCGGGATGGTGCAGGCGCTGGGCGGGCGGCTGCTGGACGCCACCGGCCGGGATCTGCCGCCCGGCGGCGCCGCGCTGCGCGCCCTGCACGCTTTGGACCTGCGCGGCCTGCCGGACCTGTCACGAGTCCAGGTGATCATCGCCAGCGACGTGGACAACCCGCTGCTGGGCCGCAACGGGGCCGCCGCCGTCTACGGGCCGCAAAAAGGCGCCGGACGGGAGGAGGTGCGGGTGCTGGAGGCCGGGCTGCGGCGCTGGGCCGACCTGGCCGAGGCGGTCTCCCGCAAGAGCGCCCGCGACCGGCCCGGGGCCGGGGCGGCCGGCGGCCTGGGCTTTGCCGCCCTGGTGTTCCTGGGCGCCCAGATCCAGCCGGGCATCTCGTTCATGCTGGATCTGCTGGGGTTCGCCGACAAGGCCAAGGGCGCCCGGCTGGTGATCACCGGGGAGGGGTCGCTGGACGCCCAGTCGCTGCGCGGCAAGGCGCCGATCGGGGTGGCCAGGGCCGCCGCCCGCGCCGGGGTCCCGGTGATCGCGGTGGCCGGGCGGCGCGGGCTGACCGGCGAGCAGCTGCGCCGCGCCCGCATCCAGGCCGCCTATGCGCTCAGCGACATCGAGCCCGACATGGAACGCTGCATGCGCCAGGCCGGCCCGCTGCTGGAACAGCTCACGGTGGCGATCGCCGACGAGTGGCTGCCGCCGAGCAGCCTCGGACCGGTCGCCTGATACGCCCTCCTCGGCGGCGCTCCCCGGGGCTTTACACTCTGTCGGCAATCGGCGGAACTGCGCGACAGGCTGCTCATAGCCCCGCCGGCATACCCGGCCGCACTCTGGGGAAAACGGACATCCTGGACCCCGGAGGGCGCGGTGAAGGTCGGCATTCCCCGCGAGATCAAGACCCACGAGTACCGGGTGGCCATCACCCCCGCGGGAGTGCTGGAGCTCACCCGCCGGCACCACGACGTCTTCATCGAGCGGGGCGCGGGGGCGGGCTCGTCCATCCCCGACGCCGAGTACGCCTCGGCCGGGGCCAAGCTCCTGGACACCGCCGATGAGGTGTGGGGCGAGGCCGAGCTGGTGCTGAAGGTCAAGGAGCCGGTCGCCGAGGAGTACCACCGGATGCGTCCGGGCCAGACGCTGTTCACCTACCTGCACCTGGCCGCCTCCCGGGCCTGCACCGACGCGCTGCTGCGGGCGGGGGTGACCGGCATCGCCTACGAGACCGTCCAGCTGCCCGACCGCTCGCTGCCGCTGCTGGCCCCCATGTCGGAGGTGGCCGGGCGGATCGCCCCGCAGGTCGGCGCCTACAACCTGATGCGCTTTGCCGGCGGGCGCGGGGTGCTGCCCGGCGGGGTGCCCGGGGTCGCCCCGGCCAAGGTGACGGTGATCGGCGGCGGCGTGGCCGGGCTGAACGCCGCGCAGATCGCGGCGGGCATGGGCGCGGAGGTGACCGTGCTGGACATCGACGTCGACCGGCTGCGCCACATCGACGCCCTCTACCGCGGGCGGATCAAGACGCTGGTCTCCAGCGCCTATGCCGTCGAACGGCAGGTGCGCGAGGCCGACCTGGTGATCGGGGCGGTGCTGATCCCCGGCGCCAAGGCCCCCAAGCTGGTCTCCAACGAGCTGGTGGCCGCGATGAAGCCGGGCTCGGTGCTGGTGGACATCGCCATCGACCAGGGCGGGTGCTTTGCCGACTCCCGCCCCACCACGCACGCCGACCCGACCTTCCGGGTGCACCAGTCGCTGTTCTACTGCGTGGCCAACATGCCGGGCGCGGTGCCCAGCACCTCCACCCACGCCCTCACCAACGCCACCCTGCCGTACGTGCTGGCGATCGCCGACAAGGGCTGGCGGCGGGCGCTGCGCGAGGACGCGGCGCTGGCGGCGGGCCTGAACGTCCACGACGGCCACCTCGTGCGCCCCGAGGTCGCCGAGGCGCACGGCCTGGACCGCATCGACCTCGCCTCGGTGCTGGGCTGACCTCCTCCGCCGGCGCACCGCTCCCCTAAGGTGATCGCCATGGGGGAGATCATCGTCCTGCGGCACGGCGAGACCGAGTGGAGCAGGGCCAGGCGGCACACCGGGCGCACCGATCTGCCGCTGACCGCCCGCGGCGAGGAGCAGGCCCGGGCGCTGGGGCCCTATCTGGCGCGCCGGCGGGTGGTCCACGCGGTGTGCAGCCCGGCGCTGCGGGCCCGGCGCACCGCCGAGCTCGCCGGGCTGAGCGCCGTCGAGATCGACCCGGACCTGTGGGAGTGGGACTACGGCGGCTATGAGGGCCTCACCAGCGCCCAGATCCGCAAGCGGCGGCCGGGCTGGTACCTGTGGGCCGACGGGGTGATCCCCGGGGACGCCGAGCATCCCGGCGAGTCGGTGGAGCAGGTCGGTGAGCGCTGCGACGCCGTGCTGGGCCGCATCCGGCCCCACCTGGAGCAGGGCGATGTGGCGGTGGTGGCGCACGGCCATCTGCTGCGCGTGCTGACCGCGCGGTGGCTGGGGCTGCCGCCGGCGAGCGGCAGGCTGTTCGCGTTGCACACCGGGACGGCCGGCACGCTGGGCACCGAGCACGGCCGCCCGGTGATCACCTCCTGGAACACGCCGGTGTGAGCGGCGGCCGACCTCACCTCCCGGACAGAGCTCATACCCCCCAGGGGTGGATACCCTGAGTGCGGCGAGCACAGACCCAGACGGGGAGGGCGACACCCACCATGGCGGCCAACGGGGCTCCCACGCGCGGGTACACCGCGACCAAGGACCAGCTGCAGACGCGGCTGCGGCGGATCGAGGGGCAGGTCCGCGGCATCGAGCGCATGGTCCAGGAGGACCGTTACTGCATCGACGTCCTCACCCAGATCAGCGCGGTCCAGGCGGCGCTGGACAAGGTGGCGCTGGGCCTGCTGGACGGGCATGTGCGGCACTGCGTGGCCGAGGGCGCCCAAGAGGGCAAGGCCGATGAGATGTCCACCGAGCTGATGGCCGCGGTGGGACGGCTGATGCGCCGCGGCTGAGGGCGGCCGCGGGTTCCGGCGCCCTCAGGAGGCCATGCCCAGGCTCCTGGCCTCCGCCTCGTAGGCGCGGATCAGCTCGTGCGCCCGCTTGGCGTCCGGGGAGTAGCGCAGCCGGGCCGGGATGACCCGGGTGCCGCGGTGCATCGCCTGCAGGGTCAGCGTCGCCGCCAGGTCGGAGGTGGGCAGGCCGGGCAGCCCGTACATGCGGCGGGCCCAGCGCGGCAGCGTGGCCACGGTGAGCGTGGCGAGGCTGGGGGCGGCGAGCTTGAGCGGCAGCATCGGGCGCGGCACCGGGGGGTTGAACAGCCGCCGCAGCCCCTCCCGGGCCTCCTTGCACGCCCAGATCTTGGGCCGCATCATCGCGTAGTAGTCGCGCATCTCGGCCACCGAGGCCGGCACGTCGGCCGGGTCCAGCCCGACGACCTGGGCGGCGCGGCGCTGCTCGTCCACGAAGCGGTCGGCCTCGGCGTCGCTGAGCACGATCCCGGCGCGGCGGGCGATGTCGAGGTAGGAGTCGACCTCGCCCATGTGCACCCACAGCAGGTTCTCCGGGTCGTCGATGCGGAACACCTCGCCGGTGCGCATGTCCAGGCCTTCCAGCTTGGCGTGCATCTTGCGGACCCGGCGGCCGATCCGCTCGACCTCCTCCAGCGAGCCGTAGGTGCGCACCCGGACGAACTCGATGGTGCGGGCCAGGCGCTGCCAGGCGGAGTCGGGGTTCATCAGCTCGGAGTTCTGCGCGGTGCCCCACATGCTGCGCGGGTGCAGCGCCTGCAGCAGCAGCGCCCGGAAGCCGCCGATCATCATGACCGGCTCGCCCATCACCCGCCAGGTCACCGAGCCCGGTCCGAACAGACCGAAGTCGCCGGGGCGATCGGCGCCCGCCGCACGGTCCGAGCCGCGCTTGCCGTCCATCTCGCGGAGCCCGCCCATGTCACCACCTCGTCCGTCCCATACCCGGATATGTGGAAACACGAGCGTAATGAATGACTTACCCCCCTGTCATGAGGTAGATCACATCTTTTACCGAGATGCCCGGTTTGCTCTGACAGGTCGGGTCGGGACGGAGTCAGCCGGAGGCGCTGGGCTGGGCGGCCTGTTCCCGGCGCGGGGCGGCGCTTTCGTCCGCCGTCTCCACCGGCTTGGTCTGCTCGCTGACCCAGCGCAGGTAGTCGCTGCTGCCGGCCACCACGGGGGTGGCGATGATCTCCGGGGTGTCGTAGGAGTGCAGCTCGGTGATCAGCGTCGCCAGCTCTTCGAAGTTGTCGGCGGTGGTCTTGAACACCACCATCCACTCCTCGGCCGTCTCCATCTCGCCCTCCCACCAGTAGGTGCTGGAGATCGGGCCGACGAGCTGGGCGCAGGCCGCCAGGCGCTCGCGCACCGCGGACTTGGCGAGGGCGGCCGCCTCCTGGCGGGAGTCGGTCGTGGTGGTCACCTGTAGGTACGCCTGGGGCATGCCGTTGCTCCTTCCCCTAAGCGACGATCGTAGTCGGCTTTCCGCTCAGTGAGCGGGCCTGACCACCATGGCGCTGCCGCCGTGCCTGCGGTGCGGTTCGGCCACCGCCTGCACCAGCCCCGGGCGCAGGAACTCCAGCGCGGTGGCCGCGCCGATCTGGCCGGCCGGCGGGCCGGGGAAAAGCGCCAGCTCATGCCCCAGAGAGCGCAGGCGCGGCCCGTAGGCGTCCAGGAACGCCTGCTCGGCGAAGGTCTGCGGGGTGTTGCGCTGGGTGGCGCGCGGGGCGGCCAGCGCGGCCGGCAGGTCCATGCCCAAGTCGATGCGGCCCAGCAGGATCTGCAGCACGGTGGTGATGATCGTGGAGCCGCCCGGGGAGCCCAGGGCCAGCAGCGGCCGTCCGTCCTTGAGCACGATGGTGGGCGCCATGCTGCTGCGCGGGCGCTTGCCAGGGCCGGGCAGGTTGGGGTCGGGCGCGGCGCCCGGCGGGGGCGGCTGCATCGTGAAGTCGGTCAGCTCGTTGTTGAGCAGGAAGCCGCGTCCGGGCACGGTCAGGCCGCTGCCGCCGAACTGCTCGATGGTGATGGTGTAGGAGGCGACGTTGCCCCACCGGTCGGCGACCACCAGGTGCGTGGTCTGCGGCCCTTCACGGCCCAGGCGGAGCGGTTCGCCCCGGGCGGGCTCGCAGTCGCGGTAGTCCCCGTCGGGGGAGCCCGGCGGCACCGGGCTGACGGCGGCTTTGCCGGGGTCGATGAGGCAGGCCCGTTCGCGGGCGAAGCCGCGGGAGAGCAGCTCCCGCAGCGGGACGTCCACATGGTCGGGGTCGCCGATGTAACGGCCGCGGTCGGCGTAGGCCAGGCGGGACGCCTCCAGGTAGTAGTGCAGGGCCTGCACGGGGTCGCCTTTGTCAAGGCGGAAGCGGTCCAGGATGTTGAGCGCCTCGCCGACCGTGGAGCCGCCGGAGGAAGGCGGCGCCATCCCGTACACCTCCAGCCCCCGGTAGGTGACGCGGGTGGGCGGGCGCAGCGGCGCCCGGTAGGCGGCCAGGTCGGACAGCTCCATCAGGCCGGGCCGGACGGTGCGGGTGGCCGTGGGCTCCACCGGCGGATGCCGCACGGTCCGGACGATCTCCCGGGCCGGCTCCCCCCGGTAGAACCAGGCGGGGCCGCGCCGGGCGAGCGTGCGGTAGGTGCGGGCCAGGTCGGGGTTGCGGAAGCGGGAGCCGACCGCCGGCGGGCGGCCGCCGGGCAGGAACAGTTTCCGCGTCGGCGTGATGGCGGCGAACCGGTCGGCGTTGAGCGCGGTCTGCTCGTGAAACTCCCGGTCGACCACGAACCCCCGCTCGGCCACCCGGATCGCCGGCCGCAGCAGCGCGCCCAGCGGGCGGGTGCCGAAGCGGTCCAGGACCTGCTGCCACTGGGCGACCGTGCCGGGGACCCCTACCGACAGCCCGCTGGTGACGGCCTCTTCAAAGGGAATGGCCCGGCCGGTGGCCGGATCGACGAAGGAGCGGGCGTGCATCTTGGCCGGTGCCGTCTCCCGGCCGTCCACGGTGTGGACGCGGCGCGTCCGGGCGTCGTAGTAGACGAAGAACCCGCCGCCGCCCAGAGCCGCCACATAGGGCTCGGTCACCCCGAGGGTGGCCGCGGCCGCCACGGCGGCGTCGGCGGCGTTGCCGCCCTGGCGCAGCACCTCGATGGCGGTGCGGCTGGCGTCGGCGTCCACGGTGGAGACCGCGCCGCCGTAGCCGGTCGCCACAGTCTGCGCCCGCCGGTCCGTCCGCTCGGCGGGAGAGGGCGGGGCGATCGCACCGGCCGGGCCGGGGGCCGGCAACGGCAGCGTGATCACCAGCGTCCCGGCAAGCGCCGACCTGCGGAAAAGGGCAGCAGGCACGGGAACCTCCGCAAATGGACAGCCGCCACCACCGTCTCTCCGGTCCCACTACCCCGCCGAGAGCGCCGCCAGACCCGGCCGGCGGCAAGTGAGCTGTATGGCTTTTTGATCACTTCTCCGGAGAGGAGATTGCTCTTTACTAGAACTTTAGACATTCTTTGGTCTCCCACGCCCCGGACTCTCGCGCAGAAACGCACCTCGGCCGCCCGCACCGGCCGGCGTGTGGCGACGCCCCGGACTTGGAGACGCCCATGCGCAACGATCTGCTGCGGCGGCTGCCCGTGGAACAGGCCGCCCCGCAAAACTACGGAGGCGGCCGGCACCGGCTGCGTGTGCTGTACAAAAAGCGCGACCTGGTAATTCTCGGGCTGGGGGTGATGATCGGCGCCGGCATTTTCAAGATCTCCGGAGTGCAGGCGGCCACCGCGGCCGGCCCGGCGGTGATCGCATCGTTCGTGATCGCCGGCACGGTGTGCCTGCTGGCCGCGCTGTGCTTTGCCGAGCTGTCCTCGGCGGTGCCGGTCGCCGGGAGCGCCTATTCCTTCGGTTATGTCGCCTTCGGGGAACTGTGGGCCTGGTTCATCGGCTGGGCGCTGATCCTGGAGCTGCTGCTGGCCGCCTGCGCGGTGGCGCGCGCCTGGTCGCTGATCGCCGTCCAGACGCTGCAGGACCTGTCGATCGGGATGCCGTCCGGGCTGGCGGGAGTCGTCGGGCAGGAGCGGGGCTTCGATGTGTTCGCCCTGGCCATCTTGGTGCTGCTGATCGGGCTGCTGGCCAGCGGCAGCCGGGTGGGGCTGCGCACGCTGTGGGCGATGGTGCTGGCCAAGCTGCTGGTGATCGGGCTGGTCATCGTGGGCGGGCTGCTGCTGTTCGACGCCGGCAACCTCACCCCGTTCGTCCCGCCCGCCCGGCCCGCTCCCGGCGGCGGCGAGCCGACGGTGCTGACCGCGCTGTTCGGCGACCCCTCCCAGACGTTCGGGATCTGGGGCATCTTCGCCGCCACCCCGGCCATCGCCTTCGCCTACATCGGCTTCGACCTGATCGCCACCGCCGCCGAGGAGACCGAGGACGCCCCGCGCAAGGTGCCCCAGGGCCTGCTGACCAGCCTGGTGATCACGATCGTGCTGTACGTGGGGGTGGCGGTGGCCATGGTCGGCATGATCTCCTACCGCGAGCTGGACCCGGCCCGCCCGCCGTTCGCCCAGGCGTTCGCCGAGGCGGGCGCCGGCTGGATGGGCACGGTGACCGACATCGGGGCGGTGCTGGGGCTGACCACCGTGATCTTCGTGGTGCTGATCAGCCTGACCCGGGTGGTGTTCTCCATGGCCCGCGACGGGCTGCTCCCCTCGGGCCTGGCCGCGGTCAGCCGCTACCAGGTGCCCAGCCGGGCCACGCTGGTGGCGGGCGGGACGGCCGTGGTGCTGTCGCAGACGGTGGACGTGCTGACACTGGAACCGCTGGTGGTGATCGGCGCGCTGTTCGCGTTCCTGGCGGTGTCGGCCGCGGTGCCGGCGCTGCGGCGGGTGCGGCCCGACCTGCGCCCGCCCTTCCGGGTGCCCGGCGGGGCGACGATACCGATGCTGGCGATGGCGTCCATCGCCTGGCTGATGCTCAACCTGGAGCTGAAGACCTGGAGCTACTTCGGCGTCTGGATGCTGGCGGGGTTCGTCTTCTACCTGCTCTACGGCCGGCGCCACAGCCGCCTGCGCGAGCTTTTGGACCGGCCGCCCGCCCCTGCGACGGCGCTTTCGTCCCCTCCCCCGGCCCGCTCCCCGTTCGACGTTCCGCCCATCTCTCCGCAAGCGGGTCCGCTCAGGCAAAGCCCTCTCGATCGGCCCTTCTCCGCTCCGGCCGGGGTGCAGCCCTCCCCGCCGTACCCTTCCCCGGGGGAGTCGCCTTGGGGCACCGGCTCTGCACACCGCCGGCCGGAAGGGCCGTATCCGCACCCCTCGCCGCAGCATGCCGCACCGCCCCGTCCTCAAGGCGCCCCACCGCCGCACGCCCCGTCCTCCTTCCAGGAGGCCGCGCCGCCCCGCCCGCAGAGCGGTCCCCCCTTCCCTCCCCCGGGCAGGAGCGGGCGTGACGGGGAGTTCCCCCAGGACCGCCTGCCCCGTGGGCCGCGTCCCTACGTCCAGGGCGGAAGGCGTCCCTGGGGGCAGACCCCGGCCGGGCCCGCCGATGGGGACCTGCCGTACCCGGAGGAGCCCGGCGAGCCCCCCTACGGGGGATACCGCCGTCCCTGAGCGAACAGCGGAGATGGACGGTGCGTCCCGCCGCGAGTTGAGTTATTCTCAACCAGAGACAATCTCACCTTGAGAAGGATTCGTCGTGAAGCGGACGCCGGACACCCAGCGCGAGGAGGAGTTCCTGGCCTCCTACGACCCGCGCGCCTACGACCCGGTCGCGGTCACGGTCGACGTGGTGGCGCTGACCATCCGCGACGGGGCACTGCATGTGCTGCTGGTGCGGCGCGGCGCCCCGCCGTTCGCGGGCATGTGGGCGCTGCCCGGCGGGTTCGTACGGGGCGTGCGGGAGGCCGAGGACCTGCCGCAGGCCGCCGCCCGCGAACTGGCCGAGGAGACCGGGCTGAGCACCGAGGAGGGCGCGCTGGCCCGGGTGCACCTGGAGCAGCTGGCCACCTACGGCGCGCCCGGCCGCGACCCCCGGATGCGGGTCATCTCCGTGGCCTACCTGGCGTTCGCCCCCGAGCTGCCCGACCCGCGGGCCGGCAGCGACGCCGCCGACGCGGCCTGGGTGCCGGTGGACTCGCTCGGGCTGACCGAGGCGGGGACGCAGCGTCCCGGCACCACCCGCAAGCTGGCCTTCGATCACGCGCAGATCCTGGCCGACGGGCTGGAGCGGGCCCGCAGCAAGCTGGAGTACACCCCGCTGGCCACCGCCTTCTGCGCCCCGGAGTTCACCATCCCCGAACTGCGCGCCGTCTACGAGGCGGTGTGGGGAGAGGAGCTGCACGCCGGCAACTTCCACCGCAAGGTGCTGTCGGTGCCGGGCTTTGTGGAGAGCACCGGGGAGACCACCGAGCGAGGCGGGCGGCGGGGCGGCCCCCGTGCCCGGCTCTACCGGGCCGGCGACGCCCGGCTGCTGCATCCGGCCCTGCTGCGTCCCAGCCGGGAAGAGCAGGTGCGGTGAACCTCGCCGCCGCGGCCCCGGCTTTTCGGACCGGCTTCGTGCGCGGGGGCCGGAGCCGGTCCGAAGCGATCGTCCGCCGCGGCGCGACCAGTGGGGGCCGCGCATCACCGGTGGGACGCCGTCAACCCACCGGCGCCAAGAGCGGTCACCGCGATCACGCCCCGGCCTCCTGAGGATGCGGTGCCGCCCGGTGCCCTCCGGGGACGGTCAGGCGGCCGTGCGCACGTCCAGTGCCCTCAGCAGCTCCTCGGTGAGCGGCGGGCCGGAGTCGGGCCGCAGGTACCAGGCCACGGCTGCGGCGCGTCCGGTCAGGCGCCACTCCCAGTGCCGGTGCAGCGCGGCCACGTCCAGCGTCGGCTCGCCGGCACGGAGGCCGGGTCCGGCCCGGCCGGGCCCGGTCCCGCCGGCCGGAATACCGGGCTCCAGGCCGGATCGCAGGGCGCGTCGGCTTCGTTCGGCGTTTTGCGGACCGGCTCCGCGGTCAAGACGCCGCCCGCCGTGGCCGCCCCGTTCAGAAAATTCGGTCAGCCGGTTATAAGGACCCGCATACCGCCCGGTCACCTCGCCTGGATCACTGAAACGAAAACTCCGCCGTCGATCAGAAGTCCCCTGGCCGGCGGTCGCTTTATCGCGTGCGGGCGACAGCGGCGCCAGGCCGCAATGAAACAAAAAGCAAGCCCGAAAACCGGGCGCGGGAGATGGGCATCCGCACGGGGCCGAGCCGCGCGTCCGGCGGCGCCCTCCGGCCGCGGCGGGGCCGGAGGTTCCGCCCGGGAAGCAGAGCCCTCCTGGGACAGCCCGCGTAAACGAAAAAAGCCGGGCCGGAAAGGACCCCACTCGGTCCAGTGTCAGAAATTACCCGTGTGGGCTCTTGGCAAGGATGCGCACCGGCGCAATGCTGATTTGCCACGAGAATCCCAGTGAGGTCATCGTGGCAGACTCCTCCGTCGACATGGTCGTGGTGGACGGCGACCGTTACACCGTCACGCTGCTGTGCGGAGAGATCGACTGTTATGGCAGTCAAGGGCTGCAGGAACGGCTGCTGGAAGCGGCGCCGGACGCCGGGCGCCCGCTGATCCTCGACATGAGCGGGGTGACGTTCTGCGACGGCAGCGCCCTGTGGACGCTGTCGGCCGTGGAACGCCGGTGCGCCGAACGCCGCGTCGCCTTGGCGATCGTCGGGCTGCGCCCCTTCCTGGGCCACCTGTTCCGAGCCTTCCACATCCATGAGCGCATCCCGCTGTGCGCCACTTTGGACGAGGCGCTCTGGCGGGTGCTGCCGCCCACCGACGCCGACCTCCACGCCTGGCTGGAGTCGGCCGGCTGAGGCCGCCTCCCCTCCCGCGCACCGGCCGCCCCCGGGGAGCGGCAGGCCCGGCGCTCCCGTTTTGGACGCGTCCAATACCGCCTTTGTTCGTGCGCACGCCGGTGCCTTTGTTCACATCCAAGCCCGGATCTAAACCGTGTTCTCCCCCGTCAGAGGGCATATCGGTCGCGCGCACGGCGCGCCGGACGACTGACGGAGAGACACGATGCACATCCCCCGGCGATCCCTGGCCGCCCTCGCCCTGGGCGTCGCGCTGACGGCCTCCAGCGCCTGCACCATCCAAGTCGGCGAGGTCGACGAGGCCGGCCCGGCCGCGTCCGCCACCCCCGCCGTCAACCGGAGCGAAGGCGGCACCGGCACGTCCACCCCGCCCGCCGGCCGGGACGAAGACGGCGCGGCCCAGGGCGTTCAGATCGACGAGACCGAGTATCAGCAGGACATCACCGGGGCGCCGCAAGTGATCGACGACTACTGGCGGACCCACTGGTCGGAGTTCTTCACCGGCACCTACACCTCGCCGCGGGTCTACGGCGGCTACGACGGCAACGACCTGTCTAGCGCGCCGACCTGCGCGGGGCAGCCGGCCACCCCCAACAACGCCTTCTACTGCGTCCCGGAGGACTACATCGCCTGGGACGAGAACCTGATGCGCGCCGGCTACACCCAAGGCGACGCCTGGGTTTACCTGGTCATCGCGCACGAGTGGGGGCACGCCATCCAGAACCGGCTGCGGATGGAGCACGTGGCGCTGGCCAGTGAGCTGCAGGCCGACTGCCTGGCGGGCGCGGCGCTGTACGGGGCCGCGGCGGACGGGACCCTGCGCTTCGAAGAGGGCGACGTCAAGGAGCTGTCCAACGGCCTGGTCGTGATCGGCGACGACAGCGAATGGACCGATCCGCAGGACCACGGCGACCCCATCGAGCGGATCACCGCGTTCGGCAAGGGCCGCGACGGCGGCGTGCGGGCCTGCATTCCCGACGCGCCCTCCTCGTGAGCCGAAGGCCCGGCGGGGACGGCGGCGGTCCCCGCACGGCGCAACGAGGGCGGGCCTCAGCCCCCGCTGAGATACCGCTCCACAGACTCGACCTTCTTGGTCATGGCGTCGGTGACACCGGGCCGCAGGTCGGCCTTGAGCACCAGGCTGACCCGTGGGGCGCGGGCCGCCACCGCCTCGGTCGCGGCCTTGACCACGGCCATCACCTCGTCCCACTCCCCCTCGACGGTGGTGAACATGGCGTCGGTGCGGTTGGGCAGGCCGCTGGCGCGCACCACCCGCACCGCCTCGGCGACCAGCTCACCGACGTCCTCGCCCGCTCCGAGCGGGGTCACTGAGAAAGCGACCAGCACGCTGCGTCCTCCTCATCCACGGCGGGTCCCCGCGACCGCGCCTCCCCTGTCATGATCTTCGAACCTTCCGGGCCGCCTCGCCGCACGGCGCTCTCTTCGGCAGGACCGGCCCTAGCAGGCGGCGGCCAGGGCCATGCCGCAATAGGCGGCGCCCAACCCGGCCGTGACCGAGGCCGCGACGTTCAGCAGCGCCGGCGTCCGGGCGCCCTGCTCGGCCAGGCGGAACGTCTCGTAGCCGAAGGTGGAGTAGGTGGTCAAAGCGCCGCAGAAGCCGGCCCCGGCCAACGCCGTGAGCCCCTCCCCGGCGGGCAGGGCGGCCAGGAAGCCCAGCAGGGCCGAGCCGGTGACGTTCACGGTGAAGGTGCCCCAGGAAAGGCCGAGTCGTGGCGGGCCTGCACGGCGCGGTCCACCAGGTAGCGCAGCGGCGCGCCCAGCGCGGCGCCCAGGGCCACCAGCAGGGCGGTCACCGCCGCCCCTGCCCGGTGAGGCGGCGGGCGAGCAAACGCATCGCCCATGCGCCGGCGGCGACGGCGGCCGGCGCGGCCAGGGCGGTGCCGGCCAGATAGGCCAGCGCGGTGCGCGGGGCACCGGCGCTCAGCGCGGCGTGGGCGTCCATGACGTAGGCGGAGAAGGTGGTGAAGCCGCCGAGCACGCCCACCCCCAGGAACGGGCGGACCAGCGGGTGGGCCCGCCACACCTCGGTGATCGCGACCATGAGCACGCCGATCAGCAGGCAGCCGGCCACGTTGACGGCGAAGACCGCCCAGCCGAAGCCGCCCGGGTCCGCGGGGAAGGCCGCCGTCAGGCCGTACCGGGCCAGCGCGCCGATCGCGCCGCCCGCCGAGACGGCGCCGAGCACGGCCCACGGCGCAGGACGCGGCTCTTGCCGCAGCGCCGGAACGTTCGAGTGAATGGGCTCGGCGTCGAGCACGCCCCTCCTCCTCCGCCATCACGATCGACCGGTTCCGACCCCAGGCTAGGCCGCGCCTCGCAGTGGGCCGTTTCGAGCGCGTGATCCCAGGCGCCGGGTGAACCGCCACGCCGCGCCGGTGCCCGGCGGAGAAAGGGACGAGCCGCCGCCCCGGACGCCCGGCCGGGCGTCCGGGGCGGCTCGGGTCACGCCGGCAGCGTCTGGGCCTCGCCGCGCCGGACGGGCTGCGGGTGCAGCGGCGACAGCGGCGAGGTCCAGGAGAACCAGCACAACGCGTCGTACCGGTCGGCGAGCGTGGTGGGGACGAACTGGCGGTGGTCGCGGTCGGGGTCGTAGACCACCCCGATCGCGCGGTGCCCGCGCCGGGCGGTCAGCCAGGGCTGGTCCGGCCCGTCGGCGAACACGAACAACGCCTGGTCCAGTTCGACCTCCCGCATCAGCAGCTCCTCCAGGGAGCCGTGCATCGGCGCGGGCACCGGCATGGTCTCCATCGGGCCGTCCCAGTGCGAGGCGGCGATGACGTTGCCGTGCCCGCCGGCGAACCCGACCACGGCCACCCGGTCCCGGCCGTGGCGTTCCCGGACCAGCTGCCCCAGGCTGACCATTCCCGAGTCGGCCATGGCGGTGGCGCGGGCGTCCCCCACGTGGGTGTTGTGCGCCCACACCACGGCCCGCGCCCGGGGGCCGTGGAGGGCCAGCAGGCGGTCCAGGGTGTCGGCCATGTGCGCATCCCGCAGGTTCCAGGCCTGCGGGCCGCCCTCGAGCATCGCCCGGTAGTAGCGGGCGGCGCCGGCCTCGGCGTTCTTTTCGACGTCGAGCTCCTCGGCGACGGCGTCGGAGCCGGCGGTGCGGCGCAGCCCGGTCAGCAGCTCCAGCGCCTCCGCTTCGCAGCCTTCGGGGACCAGCCGGCTCTTCCAGGCGTAGACCTGCGGGTTCTCCCCGTAGGGGTCGAAGCAGCGGTAGGCGTTGCGGGCGATGCCGAGGTAGTCGGGGTGGTGTTCGGTCAGGTAGGCGTGCACCGTGTGCAGCGACTCCCACAACCCGTAGACGTCCAGCCCGTAGAAGCCGACCCGCCGGTGGGGCGGCAGCTCGGAGTTGTGGGCGAGGTTGTGCTCGCGCAGCCACCGGCAGAACCTGGCGGTCTCCTCGTTGGCCCACACCCAGGCGGGCCAGCGGCGGCGGGCCTCAAGGACGCGGCGCGGGTCCTGCGGCGCCTCCGGCGTCCCGGTGACGCTGCGGCGGATCTGCCGGCAGTCCCGCCAGTCCCACTCGACCGCCACGAAGGAAAAGCCGTGCTCGGCGATGAGCCGCCGGGTCAGGGCCGCCCGCCAGGCGTAGTACTCGTGCGTGCCGTGGCTGGCCGCGCCCAGCAGGACGCAGCGGGCGCCGCCGATGCGCGCCAGCAGCGGGTCCAGGTCGCTTTCGTACTCCAGCGGCAGGGCGGCGCCGTAGATGTCGGCCTCGTCGGGAGTTTCGTTGAGCATGGCGGCCTCCGGTCTCAGCGCTCGTCTCGGGGGGTCTCGGCCCACCCGCCCCACTTGCCGGAGGCGGTTCCCTCCTCCTCCCGCTGCGTCCTGGTCTCGGCCCGTGCGCCGTCGTAGGCGCGGGTTCGCGGACGGTGCATCCGGATCTCCCCCGTTCTGCCACTCGGTTCCGTCTTCCGTCTCCGCCCGCCTTCCCGGTTTCCCGGGTTCGATGCGGCGAACGCCCCGCTCACGCGTCCCCGGCGCGGCCGGGCGGCCTCACCGGGGCCTGTTTTCCGCGCCGGGAAAGCGGCGTGTCGGACGGGGTGCAGCGGGCACGCCGGGGTCATGCACACGATCGAACTGCACAGCCCGGCCTTCGACGACCATGCGCCGATCCCGCGGGAGCACTCCCACGCCTCAGGGGACGTCTCGCCGCCGCTGGAGTGGTCGCAGGTTCCCGACGAGGCGGTCGAGCTGGCCTTGGTCTGCGAGGACCCGGACGCGCCCGGCGGGACGTTCGCGCACTGGCTGCTGGCGGGGATCCCGCCCGAGACCGAGGGGATCGACGCCGGTGAGGAGATCCCCGGGGCGGTGGCCGGGCGCAACGACTACGGCGCTCTCGGTTACGGCGGCCCGCACCCGCCCGCCGGGGACGCCCCGCACCGGTACTTCTTCCGCCTGACGGCGCTGTCGGAGCCGTCCGGCCTGCGTCCCGGGTTCACCGCCGACGACCTGCAGGAGGCCATCGAGGACAAGGTGGTCGGCGAAGGCGTCCTGGTCGGCACGTTCGGCAGGTGAGCCTCCCATGCCCGTGCACGATCGCAGGCCGCCGCGCGGCACCGAACCGCTGAACGCCCGCAGCCCGCTGGGGGTGCGGATGGTGCTGTCCGGCCTGGCGCTGGTCGCCGGAATCGTCGCCGCCGTGGTGTTCGGGGTCCTGGCGGCCGGCGGCACCTCCCCGGTGGCGGGGTTCTGGACGGCGGCGGCGATCAGCGCGGCCGTCGCGGTGATCGCCGCCATCGACCTGTGGGTGCTCCGCCGCCGCAGCCGCGCCCCATGACCCATCACAGGAAGGAGCCGACATGGCTTCCGCAACGCCTCTCCCCGGGGCGGTGCACCCGTCGCCGGTTCCCAAGCCGCCCCCGCGCCCGAGCCCGGCCCCCGAACCGGCGCCGCAGCCGCCGGGCCCGATGCCGCCGCCCCGGCCGATGCCCGAGCCGGCCCCCGGGTCCGGCGCCGCCGCAGCCCGACCCCGAGCCGGTGGGCCGGGGCGTGGTCTCGCCCGGCCGGAGCGCTTGAGCCGGCGGTTCCGTCGAGCCCGGGGAAGGCACGCCCCGGTGTGCCGGGCTCCGCCCGGATTCCCCTCCTCCGGCCGGTGCGATCTAGGCTCGGGGACCGGCGCGGACGACGCGTCCGGCGCCGGGAGCAGGCGGAAGGGAGGCCCGGTGGGTCGGGTGAGGCGCACCGTGACCCGGCTGGCGGACGGACGGGAGCTGATCTACTTCGACCGGTGCGAGCGCCCCGGCCGCGACGCCGTCGACACCCGGCCGGCCGGCGGGCCGCCGCCGGTCTCGGAACTGCGGTACGACCCGCTGCTGGAGGAGTGGGTGACGATCGCCGCGCACCGGCAGGGCCGCACCTTCCTGCCCGGCGAGGACGCCTGCCCGCTGTGCCCGTCGGCGCCGGGACGGCCCACCGAGATCCCCGCCGCCGACTACGAGGTGGTGGTGCTGGAGAACCGGTTCCCCACCTTCCAGCCCGGCGCCACCGGGGGGCGCTGCGAGGTGGTGTGCTTCAGCCCCGACCACCACGCGTCCTTCGCCGACCTGCCGCCGCAGCAGGTGCGCACGGTCATCGAGGCGTGGGCCGACCGCACCGCCGAGCTGTCGGCGCTGCCCGGGGTGGAACAGGTCTTCTGCTTTGAGAACCGGGGCGAGGAGATCGGGGTGACGCTGCGCCACCCGCACGGCCAGATCTACGCCTACCCGTTCGTCCCGCCGCGCACCCGGCAGATGCTGGCGGCCGTCCGCCGGCACGCCGAGCGCACCGGCGGGGACCTGTTCGCCGAGCTGCTGGCGGCCGAGCGGGAGGCCGGCACCCGCGTGGTGGCGGCCAACGAGCTGTGGACGGCGTTCGTGCCGCACGCGGCCCGCTGGCCGTTCGAGGTGCACCTGTACCCGCACCGGCGGGTGCCGGACATCTGCGCGCTGGAGGAGGCCGAGCGGGACGCCTTCGCCGCGCTCTACCTGGATGTGCTGGGCCGTTTCGACCGGCTCTTCGGCCGTCCCATGCCGTATGTGGCGGCCTGGCATCAGGCGCCGGTGCGGCACGAGCGGGAGCTGGCGTACCTGCATCTGCGGCTGTTCAGCATCCGGCGGGCCGCCGACCGGCTGAAGTACCTGGCCGGGTCGGAATCGGCCATGGGGGCGTTCATCAACGACGTCCGCCCCGAGGAGGCGGCCAGGCTGCTGCGCGCGGCAGGGGATTGAAGGCCGCACGGCGCCCGGCCGCCCCCGCTCACCGCCAGCCGAGGCTCTCGGCGGCCTCGTCGGGGGCGTACCCGCAGTGCCCCGCCTCGCCGATCCACACCAGGCCGTCGGCCTCGGCGACCGGCCCGATCCGGTGCTCTTGCGGCAAGCGGGGCTGGACCGCCAGCCGCACCCGCAGCTTCGGGTCGAACTGCTGCAACGCGGCCACCAGCTCACCGACCGTGATCTCCCTGGGTTGACCTCGTCTATGCCGTCCCATGTCCTGCTCCATACCAGCCGACGACCCTATGTAATCACCCTCCGGAGCTGATATCTAACACCGAGTGATGATGACATTGGGCTCGCTTGACCCGGGCATGTCGTTCTACGGTGAGGAAAAGGGCCGATCCCTCGGAAAGAGGGAGCAACGCACAGCGCGGGGCAAGCCAGTGAACCTCCTGCACATCGGCAAGACCGCGGCGGCCATCGCCGCGGCGCTGCTCGCCCTGACCGGCTGCTCCGGCGGCGCCGCCGAGACCGCCCGGCACCGCTCGGCGCCCGAGCCGGCGCGGCTGACCATCACCCCGGCGGACGGGACGCAGCGGGCGCGCCCCGATCACCCGATCGTCGTGCAGGCGGCGGGCGGCACGATCCGGCAGGTGACGGTCGAGCGGGTGGACGCCGAAGGCGGCGTCGCAGACGGCGGGGTCGAGGGGACGCTGAGCGCCGACCGCACCCGGTGGACCTCCCGCTGGACGCTGGCCCCGGACACCGGCTACCGGGTGACCGCCGTCGCCGTCTCCCCCGACGGCCGGGCCGCCACCCTCACCAGCACGTTCACCACGCTCAAACCCAAGGAGACCATCCGGGTCAGCGCCGTGGCGCCGATGCAGGACGAGACGGTCGGCGTCGGCATGCCGATCATCTTGAGCTTCGACCGTCCCGTCTACAACAAGGCCGAGGTGGAGCGGGCCCTGCAGGTGACGGCGTCCAAGCCGGTGGAGGGCGCCTGGCGGTGGGTGGGCCGCCAGCAGGTGATCTACCGGACCAAGAAGTACTGGCCCGCGCACACCGAGGTGAAGCTGACCGCCCGGATGAAGGGCGTGCGGGCCGCCAAGGACGTCTACGGCACCCGCAACCTGACCTTGCGTTTCAAGGTGGGCGATGAGCAGATCAGCACCGCCAGCGCCCGTACCCACCAGATGACCGTCACCAAGAACGGCAAGGTCGTCCGCAAGATCCCGGTCAGCATGGGCAAGGCCACCAAGTACGCCTACACCACCACCAGCGGCGTCCACCTGACCATGGAGAAGGCCTACCACGTGGTCATGGACTCGGCGACGGTCGGCATTCCCAAGGGGCATCCGGAGTATTACCGGCTGGACGTGTACTACGCGGTGCGGATCTCCAACAGCGGCGAGTTCACCCACAGCGCCCCCTGGTCGGTGTACGCGCAGGGCCGCGCCAATGTCAGCCACGGCTGCGTGAACATGAGCCCGGCGAACGCCGCCTGGTTCTACCGGTTCACCCGGCGCGGCGACATCTACAAGATCACCGGCACCAGCCGTGAGCTGGAATGGGACAACGGCTGGGGCTACTGGCAGCTGTCGTGGAAGGAATGGAAGAAAGGCAGCGCCCTGAACTGAACCCTTTGCAACACATGGCCCAGGCGCCGTGGGCGGGGCTTTGAAGGTGTCCGGTGCCGCGGCGTTCCCGTTTCGATGCGTGGAGACGGCGTGTTGAAAACCCGACAGGCCCGTTCCGTGGGTGATGCGGCGTGCCGCCCGTCCCCCGGACGGCCCTGACACGGGATGCCAGGCCGTCCGGGGGCGGGCCGCGCGGTTACAGCGGGGGACGCCGGTCGCGCACTTCGTCGTAGACGTCGATCAGGCCGGGGCGGACGCGCTGGAAGGAGACCTCGTCTTCCAGGCCCGCCCAGCGGCGCAGCGCGGCGATCGCCTCCCGGCGCTGCTCCTCGGGCAGGTACTGGATCAGCCTGCCGCTGTGGTTGAGCCCGGCCACCTCGTACCACAGCGAGTCACGGGTGCCCGGACCCAGGCGGAACGGCTCGGCCGTCCACGGGTCGTTCCCGCCGTACAGGAACATCAGGCGGCGTCCGTGGTGCCGCACCCACCGGTCGATGTCGGCCATCGCCGTGGGGTCGAAGCGCATCTGCCTGCGCAGGTCGGCCGGGACGAACCAGCGCGGCTTGTACAGGCCGGGATAACGGCGCACGTCCTTGAGGTGACGGAACTTGGGTTCGGGCCAGCCGAGCTGGGTGCCGGCCTGGAAGTAGTACGGCAGGTACGGCTCCAGGCCCTGGTCGGTGTAGAAGGAGAAGCCCGCCACTTCGTCGACGAACTTCCACAGCTCGTCGGTGGAGGCGTCAGTGGACGGCACCGAGTCGCAGTCGGACTCCAGCCGGTACTGCCAGAAGGCCCATTCGGTGTCGAGCACGGTGGCCTCCAGCGCCCGGTCGGCGCCGCCGAGATTGCCGAAGGTCAGGCCGTTCTCCGCGGCGTACGCCTCATAGCGCCGCACGAACTCCTCCCGGCGTTTCAGCACCTCGCGCTGGACGTCTTTGAGGGCGCTGCGGCAGGCGGGGTCGGAGCCGACGGTCTCAAAGAAACGGTCGTAGGCCTTGTCGTGGGCGTTGACGACATCGTTGGGGGCGACATAGGCGACGGTGGCGTCCACATCCGAGGGATAAAAGCGCCGGTGATAGACCGAGGCCATACCTCCCTTGCTGCCGCCGGTGGACACCCATTTGGCGGAGTAGATCGGCTTGAGCGCCTTCACCAGCCGGTGGTGGTCGGTGGCCGCCTGCCAGATGTTCAGCGTGGACCAGTCGGCCGGCTGCGGCCGGGACGGCGTGAAGAACCGCTGCTCCACCGAGATCTGGTTACCGTCCACCAACTGGGTCGGCTCGGCCCGGAACGGCACCTCCGCCACGTGGTAGCCGGAGGTGTGCAGCACCATCGGCCGTGCGGTGTCCTTGTGCATGAGGGTCAGCCGCTGCTCGAACGTCCCCGCATTCGGTTTGCGATGGTCGATCGGCTGCCGGTAACTCAGCATGAAGAACCGATAGTCAGAAGTCCCCGAGGGTCTTTCCCAAAGCACCCGCATGCCGGGAATGGCCTCCAGTCGCTCGACGATGTCGCCCACCGCCGCATGGGACGGCACCGTCACCACCGGGCCCAGCATCCCGGCGACGGCCACGGCCGAGAGCAGCCTCCTACTACGGACTTTCATCCGCACCTCCCAGGAAACGCGACCCCGACGCCGCGACCCTAGAGGCGGACAGACTGAGCGCGCCATTTGTCTGGTCCGTTTCTTTACCGACCTGTAGCACACCAACTGCCCGTTTAGGGATCGATCGGGACACGCTTCCCAGCGCCGACAATCCAGCAATCGGCCACACAGGCGCCATAACTCTCTAGGATGGAGCGTTAGGGCGCTTTCGCCGCTGATCTGGCGGGACGAGACGGAAGCTCCCTTGGGCTGGTCACCGGGGGGAGGGCGATGTCGCAGGGCCGTTCCGTCACCGTGCTTCACGTCTCCGACACGCAGTTCGGCAAGGAGCACAGGTTCGGCGAAGAAGGCCTGACCCCAGGGGATCGGCGCCACTCGTCTCTGGCCGCCCGGATACTGAAGGACGTCCGTCATCTGGAAGATGAGCACGGCCTGCGTCCGGATTTGGTGGTGGCCTCCGGCGACCTGGCCGAATGGGGTCTCCCGAAGGAGTTCAAGCAGGTCCAAGAGTTCCTGGAGGAGCTGACCGACGGTCTTGGCCTGAGCCGCGACCGGGTGGTGATGGTCCCGGGCAATCACGACGTCAGCCGACGCAAGTGCCGGCGGTACTTCGAGGAGTGCGAGGACAACGACACCGAGCCGATCCCGCCATATTGGCCCAAGTGGGAGCCATTTTCGGCGATGTTCGCCGACTTCTACGCCGACGTGCCGGGGGTGCGCTTCCTCAGCGACCAGCCTTGGACGCTGTATGAGATGCCCGAGCTGCGGACGGTGGTGGCGGCGCTGAACTCCACGATGGCCGAGAGCCATCGGGAGGAGGACCACTATGGATACTGCGGCGAGGAACAGCTCCAGTGGTTCGCCGACCGTCTGCGCCGCTTCAAGGAGGAGGGCTGGCTGCGGATCGGGGTGATGCATCACAACCCGGAGATCAGCGACGAGACGGATGAGGCCTTCCTCCGCGACCGCGACAGGTTCACCGAGCTCCTCGCCCCCTCCCTGAACCTGCTGCTGCACGGCCACACCCACCAGGCCGCCCTGTGCTCCCTCGGCCCGGACGGCCTGCCGGTGCTGTGCGCGGGCAGCGCGGGAGTGCGCCCGCAGGCCCGCCCCGCGGAGGTGCCCAACCAGTACCAGCTCATCCGGATCACCGCCGGGCACCTGGAGGTGTACGGACGCCGCTACAACCCCTCACGTCGCCGTTGGGAGGGCGACACCGGCATCGGCAAGGGCCGTGAAGAGTGGGTGCGGCGGTTCCGACACCAGTTCGAGGACGTCCACGGGATCTTCCCCGACCCGCGCTCGGCCGACGACCGTTCCCCGGCCGACCCGCGACACGACCGGGAGCGATCCCCCCACGAGTTCGGCGGTCCATCCGTCCCGCGAGACGACCTGCTCGCCCGCCTCCAGGAGATCTGCACGCTCCACTGGCCCGAGGCGCGGATCGAACGCATCGCCCCAGCTCCCGGCCGCCCTCAGGAGTACCTGCGGGTGACCAAGAAGGAAGGCCCGGCTCAGATCTCCCAGTTTCCGATCGGCGCCTTCCAGGGGACGCCGACGCGCGAGGACATCGCGGTCTTCATCGCCCAGGTCGACGCTCGGCTGCGGCCTGGTGACCCGACGATGGTCTCTCACCTGGTCTATGAGGGCGAGCCCGTCCCCGACGAGCTGCGGCTGTGGGCCGGCAAGCAGGGGGTGTGGGTGCGCTCGCTGCTGGAGTTCGAAGGCGTGGTCGATCTGCGCCCCTACGCCAAGCGCCAGGCCGAGCGGCTGGCGGCCGATGAAAGCTACCTGCCGGAGCTGTATGTGCCGCAGCGATACACGCTGCTGCGCGGTCGCCACGACCAGTTCATCAAGGAGCCCGGCACGGACCTGCTGGCCCGATTGCAAGAGTGGGTGGCCGACCCCGAGGGCCGGTTCGTGGTGCTGCTGGGCGAGTTCGGCCACGGTAAAACCTTCGCACTGCGCGAGCTGGCTCGGCGCATCCACGAAGAGGGTCGTCCCCCGGTCGTCCCGATCTTCATCCAGCTCCGGGCGCTGGAGAAAACGCACAGCCTGGAAGAACTGCTGGCCGTCCACCTCACCGCGGGTGGCGAGCAGCGGATCGATCACCCGCGGCTGCAATACCTCATCCGCGAAGGGCGGGTACTGCTGCTGTTCGACGGGTTCGACGAGCTGGCCCTGCGCGTCACCTACGACCAGGCCGCCGAGCATCTCGGCCAGTTGGTGCGGGCCGCCACCGGCCGAGCGAAGGTGGTGCTGACCAGTCGCACCCAGTACTTCCTATCCGACAAACAGGTCGAGACCGCCCTCTCAGAGAAAACCACCATCCCCGGCCGGCAACTGGTCAAGCTGCAAGGCTTCAACGAAGACCAGATCCTGGCCTACCTGACCAAATGCCTGAAGGGCGACGAGGTCGCCGCCCGCTCCTGGTTCGAGCTGCTGGACGAGGTCAAGGACCTGCTCGGGCTGTCGGCCAACCCCCGGATGCTCGGCTTCATCACCCGCCTGGAGCGCACCCGGCTGGAGCGGATCCGGGCCCGTGAGGGTGAGATCAGCGCGGCCCGGCTCTACCGGGAACTGCTCGACCAGTGGCTCGGCTACGAATACGGCCGCGCCCATATGCCCGGTTCTCCCCCGACTCTCAGCAAGGAAGAACGGTGGGAGGCGGTGCGTGTGCTGGCCCTGCGGCTGTGGGAATCCGGCGAGGACGCCTTGGGTGTGGCCGACCTCAGCGAGGTCGCCGCCGCCCTGCGCAATCTCGCCGAACGTCAGCTCACCCCCGAGCAGGCCGCCCACATGATCGGCTCGGGCACACTGCTGACCCGCAGCGAGGACGAGCGCTTCAGCTTCGTCCACGGTTCGGTGATGGAGTGGCTGGTCGCTGAGGAGGCGGCCCGTCGGCTCACCGCAGGCGAGCCGTTCCCGGCCCTGCTCAGCCAACAGTCGATCTCGGAGCTGATGGCCGATTTCCTGTGCACCCTGGCCGGTGAGCAGACCGCAGTGGCCTGGGCCGAACGAGTGCTGGCCAGCGGCGAACAGGACAACACCGCCAAGATCAACGCCCTGCTGTTGTGGAAGCGCCGGCGCCGCATCACCTCGCAGCCTTCCGCTCCGCCCAAGGCCATCCGGCTTAGCGGCGCAGACATACAGGGCCGGGATCTGTCCGCCCTAGACCTCCGCAACGCCAACCTGAACGGAGCCGACCTGCGCGACTGCCGACTGGACAACGCCGACCTGACCGGCGCCGACCTGACCGGGGCCGACCTGAGAAACGCCTCCTTGAATGGGACGATTCTGAATGGGGCGATCCTGCGGAGTGCCAAACTCGACTACTGCTCCGGCACCGCCACCAGTCTTTCTGGGGCCGACCTGCGGGATGCTTCCCTTGAAGCCGCCCGCCTGTTCCAGGCCGACCTCCGCCTAGCCAAGGTCACCGGCTCCCGCTGGCAGCGCGCTGCGCTTCTCGGCGCGGTCTTGGACGATGGCGCTCTTGATGAATGCGACACTGCCGGAGCTGCTCTCCCACCCTTCAGGCAACCCCGGCTGGAAACCTCACCCAGTCGGCAAGCCACGTACACCACGGTGGCGTGGAGCCCGGACGGCAAACTCATCACCACCGCCAGTGACGACGGCACCGCCCGCATCTGGGACACCACCACCGGACAAACCCTCCACACCCTCCACGGCCACACCGGCCCCATCTGGGACCTGGCCTGGCACCCCAACGGACACCACCTCGCCACCGCCAGTGACGACGGCACCGCCCGCATCTGGGACACCACCACCGGACAAACCCTCCACACCCTCCACGGCCACACCGACTGGGTAAGCGCCCTGGCCTGGCACCCCAACGGACACCACCTCGCCACCGCAAGCCGCGACGGCACCGCCCGCATCTGGGACACCACCACCGGACAAACCCTCCACACCCTCCACGGCCACACCGACTGGGTAAGCGCCCTGGCCTGGCACCCCAACGGACACCACCTCGCCACCGCAAGCCACGACGGCACCGCCCGCATCTGGGACACCACCACCGGACAAACCCTCCACACCCTCCACGGCCACACCGACTGGGTAAGCGCCCTGGCCTGGCACCCCAACGGACACCACCTCGCCACCGCAAGCCACGACGGCACCATCCGCATCTGGGACACCACCACCGGACAAACCCTCCACACCCTCCACGGCCACACCGACCCCATCTGGGACCTGGCCTGGCACCCCAACGGACACCACCTCGCCACCGCAAGCCACGACGGCACCGCCCGCATCTGGGACACCACCACCGGACAAACCCTCCACACCCTCCACGGCCACACCGACTGGGTAAGCGCCCTGGCCTGGCACCCCAACGGACACCACCTCGCCACCGCAAGCCACGACGGCACCGCCCGCATCTGGGACACCACCACCGGACAAACCCTCCACACCCTCCACGGCCACACCGACCCCATCTGGGACCTGGCCTGGCACCCCAACGGACACCACCTCGCCACCGCAAGCCACGACGGCACCGCCCGCATCTGGGACACCACCACCGGACAAACCCTCCACACCCTCCACGGCCACACCGACTGGGTAAGCGCCCTGGCCTGGCACCCCAACGGACACCACCTCGCCACCGCAAGCCACGACGGCACCGCCCGCATCTGGGACACCACCACCGGACAAACCCTCCACACCCTCCACGGCCACACCGACCCCATCTGGGACCTGGCCTGGCACCCCAACGGACACCACCTCGCCACCGCAAGCCGCGACGGCACCGCCCGCATCTGGGACACCACCACCGGACAAACCCTCCACACCCTCCACGGCCACACCGACCCCATCTGGGACCTGGCCTGGCACCCCAACGGACACCACCTCGCCACCGCCAGTGACGACGGCACCGCCCGCATCTGGGACACCACCACCGGACAAACCCTCCACACCCTCCACGGCCACACCGACTGGGTGCGCGCCCTGGCCTGGCACCCCAACGGACACCACCTCGCCACCGCAAGCCACGACGGCACCGCCCGCATCTGGGACACCACCACCGGACAAACCCTCCACACCCTCCACGGCCACACCGGCCCCATCTGGGACCTGGCCTGGCACCCCAACGGACACCACCTCGCCACCGCAAGCCACGACGGCACCGCCCGCATCTGGGACACCACCACCGGACAAACCCTCCACACCCTCCACGGCCACACCGGCCCCATCTGGGACCTGGCCTGGCACCCCAACGGACACCACCTCGCCACCGCAAGCCACGACGGCACCGCCCGCATCTGGGACACCACCACCGGACAAACCCTCCACACCCTCCACGGCCACACCGGCCCCATCTGGGACCTGGCCTGGCACCCCAACGGACACCACCTCGCCACCGCAAGCCACGACGGCACCATCCACATCTGGGACACCACCACCGGACAAACCCTCCACACCCTCCACGGCCACACCGACTGGGTAAGCGCCCTGGCCTGGCACCCCAACGGACACCACCTCGCCACCGCAAGCCGCGACGGCGCCATCCGCATCTGGGACATCACCAGTGGAACCCCGCTCAGCACACTCCTCCCGCTCCAGGACGGAACCGCTGTCTTCGACGCGACCGGGCTGATCTACAAAGTGGACGGCACCGTGAATGGAGAGTTCTGGTGGTCGATCGGGCTGTGCCGGTTCGAGCCCGGCGAGCTGGATCCATATCTGCCCGAGCTGCGTCGAATTCCCTGGAATGCACCGATCCCCGCTGACCGGGAGGGGTGATCCGATGAGCACTGCCGCAGCGGGCCAGCCGCCCGTCCCCCAACCCGCCCTCGCCGAGGAGACCGGCCGGGGTCGCCAGAGCGATCTGCGGGCCTGGCGGTTTCGGTTGCCGGAGGCTCAGGAGTGGCAGCGGCCCGAGGAGGTGCTGCGGCGGCTCTATGAGGAGGCCGAAGCCCGGGCGGTGGAGGCGTACGGGTGGTACATGCGGGACCGGGTGCGGCGGCGGACGCTGTCGCGGGTGCTGCGCGCGCTGGCCGTGGCGCTGGGCTCTGCCGGCGGGGTGGTGCCGCTGGCCAGTGTGGTGGGAGGCGGTGGCCGACCCAGCGGGTGGGGTTATGTGCTGCTGGCGCTGGCCGGGGCCTGCTACGGCTTCGATCACTTCCTGGGCATCTCGTCGGGGTGGATGCGCGATATGCGCACCGCCCAGAAAATCCAGCGCCGCCTGCAGGAGTTCCAGTTCGACTGGGCCGCCCGCAGCGCCGAGGAGGCCCGGTCCGGGCAGTCCGAGGTGGACGTCGCCTGGTATCTGAACCTGCTGCGCGGCTTCGTGCTGGACCTGTCGGAGATCATGATGGACGAGACCGCGGAGTGGATCGCCGAGTTTCAGTCGGGGCTGTTGCAATTGCAGACCCAGGTCAACCGCCGCTGACTTGACATTTCATCAGGGCGTGCAGAACCTCATGGCCCCGGAGTAAACGCAGCATAGCGAAGTCATTCCTCACCGCCCTGCGCCTTGGTGCTCCCCAAGAACAAAGCTTTCTCAGCGGTTCACCGTTCCGAAGGACGGCGAGGACGCCGAGCTGGAGCAAAGGCCTTGGCGAGGGCACAGGCAGGACGTCACCCAGCGGGCCGTAGAACCGCGCGGCTCGCGGTGAGTGTGGAGGGAGGAAAGCAGAGGCCGGCCAGTTGTGCCATAGCCCTGGAAAGAGTGTTGCATTGTGAGGCAGGCGCCATATTCGCTGAGGAAACCTCAATGGTCAGTGGAGGACGTGTGGCTGCTCTGTACCACAGGGGTTCATGAGCGGGCGCCTTCTGAAGCTTTTCGGCAGAAGGGAAGAGCAGGCAGCCGGGAGCCGAGGGAACCCGGCCAACGGGTGTCGGGCTGAGGGCAAAGCACAAAGAGACGAGGACCGCCCTTGAACATCCAGGGGTGACCTGGTGGCGGTCGGGAGGTCAGGCGGTCGGGGGCTGTTGCTTGAGGTGGGCCAGCAGGGCGGTGAACTGGGAGAACGGCATGGTCAGGTGGCCGCGCTCCCGGTTTTTGGAGTCACGGATGCCGATGCCCTCGGCAAGGCGGGCGACCTCGACGCAGTCACCGCCGTTGGAAGTGGTGTAGCTCGACTTGCGCCACCTCACGTCTACTGACTCCATCTCTCCTCCACCGCTCTTCGGATCATCTCCCTTGACTGCGCCGAGGGCAGAGCCAAGGACCTCACCGCAATGAGAGTAGTCGTGATTGTGGCCAGGTCGTCTGGGTCGTTGATGGTCAACCCCCGAATGGCCGAGTCAGCGTAGACGACCTCGCTTCTGTCCTCCGGCGTGGCCAGATTGAATGCTCCGCTGTTGCCGGGATGCTCTCCCCGGCTTGGGACCACCTGGATGGTGATGTTGGGCAGCTCCTCCAGGGCCAGCAGATGCTCTAGCCGCTCTTTCGTGATCGCAGGGCTCCCGGTCTCGTGGTAGAGCGCCACCTCATCGAGCGGCAGGGAGAAGACGGGCGGTGGGGGCTCGGATCCGGTCAAGATCCTTTGCCGGTGAAGACGTGCTTCAACGGCCTCGCGGTTGTCCTTCAAGAGGGCTGCCGCGTAATCGGGGGTCTGAAGCAGGCCATGAACCGGCAAGGGCTGGTGGGGCTGGATCATGACTGCCTCAGCCTCGATGCTGGGCCAGTCGAACCAGATGGGGAAGGCCGAGTCCAGCACCAGGTCGTCCCACAGCTCCAGGAGCCTGCCGCCCGCCTTCAGCTCCCGGTCCATGGTCTCGGCGAACTCACGGGAGCAGCGAGTGCGGCCGCTTTCAACCTGGCCGACGTACTGGCCGGTCACGCCCCGGCCGTTGTTGGCGCGGCGGCCCAGGCTCTCCTGGGTCAGCCCGGCCTCTTCCCGGTAGCGGCGAAGCTGCCGGCCGAAGGCCGGCAGGGGCGGAGAAACACTGCTTCGCCTACGTCGAGGGGCCATTGCCGTCCTTCCAAGCAGATGAAACCAACCGGGGCGTCGATGAAACCCGTTAAAGGCAACAGAAGACACCCATGGCCAGTTCCCAGCCTTTGCCTTTCGCTTTGTGACGAAGCGCACTCGACCGGTTGCCGAATATCCATAAAACTAGGAAGTCACGGCCCCGGGAATGAAATCTTGGTGATCGATGAACGCTTGCGTCCATGCACTGAGAAAGGCCGTACCGGGCGCTCTGGACTCCTGACCATCGCCCTAACGGACTCGTCGGCTCCGCTGATCCGGTGCACACCCTTGCCCGACAACAGCCACACAAACGGGGCTATTTGCACATCATTCTGGACGATACGCCTCTGATCACCAGTGAACCGGTCGCCAACACTTCCGAGACAACCTCGGGCAAGTAACCGCGTCACTGCATCAAGCGTGACCCTACGGTGGCCTCATCTCCGTCTGGGACTGGCCGTGCAAACCTTCGTCCTGCCGGAAGGCGGCGCCGGACTGTCTTCGTATCTCATTGAGAAAACCTCAATGCGTCCACCGGGCTGACCGGAGGTGCGGCCGAGCGCTGCACCGGTGGAAAAGGAGGCGGATGGTGAACCGTGATCGATCCCCGCTTGCCCGACGCAAGAGCAGCCACAGCAACAGGGGCGGTGACCGCGTCGAAATCGCCGCCGTCCACGGTGCGGTGGCGATCCGTGACAGCAAAGCGCCGGACGCCCCGTGCCTCCTCACGGCCGTCCACGAGTGGCACTCGCCGCCGGCAGCGGTGAAGTACGACGTCCTCGGCCGCTGACAGGAAGCATGTGGCCGCACAGGCTCCCACCATCGGGCCGCTCGGTCGGCCCGGCCTCGGCGGAGGGTCACGGTACGTCGGGGAAGCCCCACAGGGGGCGAGCATGTGGAAGCAGCGGTGTGGGGCGGGTGGGGCTCGAACCCACGACCTACGGATTATGAGTCCGCTGCTCTGACCGGCTGAGCTACCGCCCCCCGACGAGCCTCGAAGCCGCGGTGACCACCCATGCTCGCCGCGGCAATGATAGCCGCGGCGCGGAGGGGCGGGCCACTTGAAATGTCATGTCCACACACAGTCGGACATGACATCTCATCTCCGGGCCGAGTGACTTACCCGGCGGGCGCCGATAAGGTCCGCCCTATGTCTTGGATCCGAGGTCGAATACCCACCGTCGTCCTGGCGTGCGCGTTGGCGCTGACCGGTTGCTCGGGAGGCTCCGGCGGGGATTCCCAGGGGTCGCTGCCGCAGGGGCCGCAGACGCTCCAGCAGGCGTCGAACTCGATGCGGGATCTCAAGAGCGTCGCCTTCACCATCTCCACCGAAGGCGATCCGGTCTCCTTCCCGGTCAAGAGCGGTGAGGTGCGGCTGCTGCGCAACGGCGACGCCGAGGGCCGGCTGCACGTGCAGGTGGGGATGAGCATGGAGACCGAGTTCGTGCTGCTCGGTGACGTCCTGTACTACAAGGGTCTGACCGGCGGGTACGAGAAGGCCTCCAAGGAGCAGCTCCGGTCGCTGTACGACCCGTCGGCGGTGCTGGACCCCGAGCGGGGCATCGCCAAGCTGCTGACGGCGGCGCGCGGGGCGCAGCCGGAGGCCCGGGAGAAGGTGGGCGGCAAGGACGCCTACCGGGTGAAGGTGACGCTGCCCAAGCAGGAGATCGAAGGGCTGATCCCCGGGGTCGATGAGGACCTGCAGGGACAGGTGTGGATCTCCGCCGACGACCACCGGCTGCTGAAGGTGCGCGGGGAGCTGCCGCCCTCCGGCGGGAAGGGCGCGGTGGTGATCACCTTCACCGAGTTCAACGCCGACTACCGGTTCAAGGCCCCGATCTGAGCGGGGGCGCTCTGATGAGCGAGGCGAGGCGCCGGGTGGCGATCGGGGTCGGCGGCGCGGTGGTGCTGCTGGCCGCGCTGGACGCCTACGTCATCACCACGATCTTCGTGCAGGTGATGGACGATGTGGGCATCCCGGTCAACCGGCTGGAGCGGGCCACCCCGATCCTGACCGGGTTCCTGCTGGGGTATGTGGCGGCGATGCCGCTGCTGGGCCAGTTGTCGGACCGGTACGGGCGCAAGCCGCTGCTGCACGGCTGCCTGCTGGTGTTCGCGGCCGGGTCGGCGCTGACCGCGCTGGCCGCTTCGCTGGTGCCGCTGGTGGCCGGGCGGGTGCTGCAGGGGGTGGCCGGCGGGGCGCTGCTGCCGGTGACCATGGCGCTGGCCGGTGACCTGTGGCAGGAGCGGCAGCGTCCGGTGGTGCTGGGCGCGGTCGGCGCGGCCCAGGAGCTGGGCAGCGTGCTCGGCCCGCTGTACGGGGTGGGCGTGGCGGCCTGGCTGGGCGACTGGCGGGCGATCTTCTGGATCAACGTGCCGGTGGCGCTGGCGGCGATGGCGGCGGTGCAGGTCACCGTGCCGCGTGGGGTGCGTCCCGTCCCCCGTCCCAAGGTGGACGCGGTGGGCGGGGCGCTGCTGGCGCTGGGGCTGGGCCTGCTGGTGGCCGGGCTGTACAACCAGGAGCCGGACCGTTCCCCGCTGCCGCCGTGGGGGGTGCCGCTGCTGGTGGCGGGGCTGGCGGTGCTGGTGTGCTTCGTGCTGTGGGAGGTGCGGGCGCGCACCCGGCTGCTGGATCTGAGCGGAGCGCGGCGGGGGCCGCTGCTGGCGACGCTGGCGGTCAGTTTCCTGTCGGGTGCGGCGCTGATGGTCACGCTGGTGGACGTCCAGCTCGTCGCGCAGACCCTGCTGGGGAAGGACTCCCTGGGCGGTGCGCTGATCCTGGCGCGGTTCCTGGGGGCGCTGACGGTGGCGGCGCTGCTGGGCGGGCTGGTGGCCCGGCATCTGGGCGAGCGGTGGCCGATGGCGGCGGGCATGGCCGTGGCCGCGGTGGGCTACCTGCTGATCGCCGCCTGGCCGAAGGACCCGGCCGCCGCCTCTTATGGGCCGCTGCCCCGCATGGACGCCGACCTGGTGATCACCGGGCTGGGGCTGGGCCTGGTCATCGCCCCGGTGTCGTCGGCGGGGCTGCGGATGGTACGCGCCGCCCAGCACGGGGTGACCGCGGCCGCGGTGGTGGTGGCGCGGATGATGGGCATGCTGCTGGGGGTCTCGGCACTGTCGGCGTGGGGCCTGCATCGGTTCCGGTCGCTGACGGCGGACCTGACGATGCCGCTGCCGTTCGGGCTGCCGCGCGAGGAGGCGCAGCGGCAGCTGGCGGCCTACCAGGCGGCGGTGCAGGAGGCGCTGCGCATCGAGTACCGGGAGATCTTCTGGATCACCGCGGCGCTGTGCGCGCTGGGCGCGCTGGCGGCGCTGGCCGTGCGGGGCCGCCCGGAGCCCGCCTCGCCGGCCGAGTCCGCCCCGCGGGAAGCCGACCGGGCGGCCGTGCGCTGAGAGAAGGCCGGAAAACGGGAATAGCTCGCCGTCAGCGGGTACGCCTGGCCTCTCAGGGGAAGCCCGCCCCGGGAGGTGGCATCATGCATCGGCCCGCAGGCGACAGGATTCCCGCCGGACTGGGACGGCTGCGGCGGCGCCTGGGCTTTGACCGCAACGTGCTGCGCCGCCGCATCGACCGCATCCAGTGGGCGGCGGGGCTGACGCTGGCCGTGGTGTTCCTGCTGGCCGCCCCGCTGCTGGCGGTGGCGGCCGGCGGTCGCGCCTATGAGTCGGGCGTGCGCGCCGAGCAGCACGAGCGGGCCGCCCGCCGCCAGGTTGCCGCCACGGTGACCGGCCCCGCGGTGGTGGACGGGCGCTATGGCAACCGGGTCGTCCCGGCGGTCTGGCGCGCCCCGGACGGCACCGTCCGCAAGGGGTTGCTGCCGCTCGCCGAGGACGACCGGGCCGGGACCCGCCGGTGGCTGTGGGTGGACCGCACCGGGCGGCCGACCGCCCCGCCCCGCTCGCGTTCGCGCACCGTGATCGATGCCGGGTACGCCGCCGGCGGCGCCGTGCTGGCGGTGGGCGTCCCGCTGCTGATCGCCTACCGGCTGGTGCGGCGGCGCTGCGACCGGGTGCGCGACGCCATGTGGGACGCCGAGTGGGCCCGCATCGACCCCCACCGCATCAGCTGAGCGGCGGGCCGGTCAGCCGCGGCAGCGGCCCGAGGCGGCCGCACCGTCCCGGCCCACCAGGTTCAGCGCGTCCAGGGCGAGGGCCAGTTCGACCACGTCGCGGGGGCGGTGCAGGGAGCGGGAGGTGAGCTGCTCCAGCCGGCGCAGCCGGTTGAAGACCGTGTTGCGGTGACAATAGAGCCGGGCGGCGGTGCGGGCCGCCGAGCCCTCGCAGTCCAGCCAGGCCGCCAGCGTCTCCAGCAGCACCTGCCGGTCCGCCGGGTCCAGCGCGCTCAGCGGGCCGAGCACCGTATCGCCCAGGTATCCCGACAGCTCGGGCTGGGAGACCACCAGGGCGGCCGGCAGCCGGTCGTCCAGCTGGGCCAGCCGCCGTTCGCCGGGGCGGCAGGTCTGCAGGGCGATCTCGGCCAGCCAGCGGGCGCGGCCCAGCGCGGCCAGGCCGTCCACCGCGGGGCTGATCCCGGCCTCGCCGGCGAACCGCTGCTCCAGTGCCGCCGCCACATCGGCCGGCCGCCGGTCGCCCAGGTCGACCACGGCCACCTCCACGTCGGTGCGCATCCGCCACACGAAGCGCAGCCCGCCGACGCGTTCGGGGCGTTCGAAGCCGGGGCCGCATCCGGTGGGGCGGTGCAGGGGACGCAGCACCGCCACCGCGTAGCGGCCGTTCATGGGCAGGTCGAGCGCGGCGGAGGCGGCCTTGGCCAATCCTCCGTCGGCGCCGCGGCCCTCCAGCAGCGCATCCAGCAGCGCGGCCATCCGTTCGCCGTTGCGGCGCAGCAGCTCTGATTCGGTCTGCCGGTAGGCCGCGGCCACCGCGTTGGACTGGACCTCGTTGGTGTGCCAGACGATGCCGGCGAAACGCAGCAGCTTCGGCAGCGCCTGAGGGTTGTCGGCGGAGACGACCTCGATCATCGCCTCCCAGCACAGCCGCCCGCCGATCCGGAACGACCGCAGCAGCGACTCCAGCGGCAGCCCTTGTTCGGCGCGGCGGCGGCCGATGGCGACGGCCTTGTCGACGGGGGGTTCCTCGCCCAGCGCGTGGCGGGCCATGTGGTCGATGCTCTCGCCCAGGATGTCGTGGACGGTCTGCCACAGCTCATCCCGCGGTACCAGGTCGAGATAGCCGGGGTCCTCATCGACGATCTCGGTGATCAGCCGGTCGGTCAGCTCCGGCAGCCGCTCCAGCAGCCGCCGGGACGCGATGCGGGCGATCTCGGCCAGGTCTGCGTCCGAAGGGACAGTGGTCGTAGCAGTCACCGGGTGGAACCTCTCACGTGGTTTGCCTCACCCTGCCACGGCCGTCCGTGGACCGGTCGCCGGGTGTCCCGAAAGCCGCCCGGATTGTGAGCGGTCACATCCTGAACCGGGTTCAGTTGGACCTTCGACTCGAGTTGGCGCAGCCACTAGACGGTGTTACAGCTCACATGCTGGTGTGCCTCCCACACGAATGTCGAAGGGGAGGTGCCATGGCGAGTGGGACGCTCGCGATCGGCGGCCTGTCGGTGAGCTACGGCAAGGCCGTGCAGGCGCTGCGCGAGGTCTCCCTGGTGGTTCCCGAGGGCGCGGTGACCGCCGTGCTGGGGGCCAACGGTGCGGGCAAGAGCACCCTGCTGCGGGCCATCTCGGGGACTTTGTCGTTCCACCGCGGCGCGATCGAGGCCGGTGAGATCACCCTGGGCGGCCGCCGGCTGGACGGGCTGCACCCCGCCGCGGTGGTGGCGGCCGGGGTGGTCCAGGTGCCCGAGGGCCGCAGGATCTTCGGGCGGCTCACCGTGGAGGAGAACCTGCGGGCCGGGGCGCTGGGCGCCCGGGACCGCTCGGGGACGGCCGCCGCCCGCAAGCGGGTGCTGGAACTGTTCCCGGTGCTGGCCGAACGGGCGAAGCAGCGGGCCGGGCTGCTGTCGGGGGGTGAGCAGCAGATGCTGGCCATGGGCCGGGCGCTGATGGCGCGGCCCAAGGTGCTGCTGCTGGACGAGCCCACCCTCGGGCTGGCCCCGCTGATGGCCGAGCGGATCGGCGAGACCATCGCCGAGATCAACCGGCAGGGCACGTCCGTGCTGCTCATCGAGCAGAACGCGGCGCTGGCGCTGCGCTTGGCCCACACCGCCTACGTGCTGGAGGTCGGCCGGGTGACCTTGTCGGGGCCGGCCGATGAGCTGGCCGCCAGCGACGAGGTGCGCCGCCGCTACCTGGGCGTCGGCGGCGAGGAGGAGCTGCAGCCGGAATTCCGGCGTCCGCCCACGCTCGAAAGGTGGGCCGGTTGATCGCGACCGTCCCCCCGTCCACCCCGAACCCCACACCGCAGATCACCGGAGGGTGCCGTGACCGCTACCGGACGCGCAGGCCGTCCCCGCCGACCGTGCCGCCCGGCAAGGCGCACGCCCGGCGCGGGCGCATATCCCGAAGGCGGTGCCCGGTGAGCGAGCTGAAGGTCACCGACCTGACGGTCAAGTTCGCCGGGATCACCGCGCTGGACCACGTCGGCTTCACCGTGGAGCCCGGCAGCATCCACGCCATCATCGGGCCCAACGGCGCCGGCAAGTCCACCTGCTTCAACGTGCTGTCGGGCGTGTACAAGGCCACCTCCGGCAGCGTGCGGTTCGGCGGCGCCGAGCTGACCCGGATGCCGCCGCACAAGATCGCGGCGCTGGGCGTGGCCCGCACGTTCCAGAACATCGCGCTGTCGCGCTTCCAGAGCGTCGAGGACAACGTGATGCTCGGGCGGCACCGGCTGATGCGGGCCGGTTTCCTCAGCACCGGGCTGCACCTGCCGCACGCCCGCCGCGAGGACGCCCGGCACCGGGCGCGGGTGCGGGAGATCGCCCGTTTCGTGGGCGTCGCCGAGTACCTGGACGCGCCGGTCGGGATGCTCCCCTACGGGGTGCAAAAGCGGGTCGAGCTGGCCCGCGCCCTGGCGATGGAGCCCAAGCTGCTGCTGCTGGACGAGCCGGTGGCCGGCATGAACGGCGGGGAGCGGCGCGCCATGGCCGAGGTCATCGTCGCCGCCCGCGCCGACCTGGGGATCTCGATCCTGCTGGTCGAGCACGACATGGGCATGGTGATGCGGCTGGCCGACCAGGTGACGGTGCTGGACTTCGGCCGCAAGATCGCCTCCGGTCCGCCCGCGCAGGTGCAAAACGACCCCGAGGTGATCCGCGCCTACCTGGGCGAGCAGGCCGTCCAGCAGCAGGACGGCGTCGTCATGGCCAAGGGCGCACCCGGCCAGGCGCAAGCGGGGGTGCGAGAAGGAGCGCTGCCTCAGGGCGCGCCGGAGGCGAGCGGGGAGCAGTCGTGACCACTTTTGTGGAACTCGTCGTCAACGGGGTGTCGATCGGCTCGGTGTACGCGCTGATCGCCCTCGGTTTCGTGATCATCTTCAAGGCCACCGAAGTGGTGAACTTCGCCCACGCCTCGCTGCTGCTGGCCGGCGGGTTCATCACCGCCAAGCTGCACGGGCAGCTGGGCTTTTGGCCGGCGCTGCTGGTCGGCATCGCCGGCGCGGCGGTGCTGGGGGCGCTGGTGGAGTTCCTGGTGCTGCGCCGCTCCCGGGCCGGCGACCACCACGTGCTGGCGATCGTCACCATCGGCGTGGACATCCTGATGACCACCGAGCTGACCCGGCAGATCGGCACCGATGTGCTGGCCATGGGCGACCCGTGGCAGAGCAAGGTGGTGCACCTGGGCGGGATCAGCATCGCCCAGACCCGGATCGCCGCGCTGGTGACCGCGGCGACCCTCATCACCTGCTTCCTGCTGGCGTTCCGCTACACCTCCTGGGGCATCGCCATGCGGGCGGCGGCCGAGGACCGGGAGACCGCGGCGCTGATGGGCATCCGGCTGGGCCGGGTGTCCACGGGCGCCTGGGCGGTGGCGGGCGCGCTGGCCGCGGTGGCGGCGCTGTTCTTGACCGTCTTCCCCACCCCGGGTCTGGACCGCACGACCTCGCTGGCGGCGCTCAAGGCGTTCCCCGCCGCGATCTTGGGTGGGCTGGACTCCACCACCGGGGCGCTGGTCGGCGGGCTGATCATCGGGCTGACCGAGTCGCTGGCCACCGGCTACCAAAGCGAGCTGTCCTTCCTGGGCCGCGGCATCGGCGAGGTCGCCCCGTTCCTGGTGATGGTGATCATCCTGCTGATCCGGCCCGCCGGGCTGTTCGGAACGAGGGAGCTGGCCCGTGTCTAGCCTGAGCCGTTCCCGGATGTCGCCGCTGCAGCTCGCCGGCCTGGCGGCGGTGCTGGCGGTGATGGTGATCCTGCCGTTTTACGCCGAGCCGTTCTTGATGCAGGCCGGGCTGTTCGCGATGGCCGCGGCCATCGGCGCGATCGGGCTGAACCTGCTGACCGGCTCCACCGGGCAGCTGTCGCTGGGGCACGCCTTCTTCCTGGCGATCGGCGCCTACGGGTATGTGTACTTCGCCGCCGAGCCCGACTCGGCGCACCACCTGTCCGGGTGGGGCCTGCCCACCCCGGTGGCGGCGGTGCTGGCGATCGCGCTGGCCGGGGTGGCCGGCGGGCTGTTCAGCCCGATCGCCGGCCGGCTCAAGGGCACCTACCTGGGCATCGCCTCGCTGGCGCTGATCTTCATCGGCCAGCACATCCTGCACAACGCCCACGCGGTCACCGGCGGTTCCAACGGCCGGGAGGTGCCGCCGCTGGAGATCTTCGGGTTCGTCTTCGCCGACACCCCCGAGCTGGTGGTGCTGCAGGTGCCGTTCCGGGCGCTGGAGAAGCTGTGGTTTTTGAACCTGGTGCTGCTGGTGGCGGCGGCCTGGATCGCCCGCGGCATCCTGCGCGGCCGTCCCGGGCGGGCCATGAACACCATCCGGGACCATGAGATCGCCGCCGGGGTGATGGGCGTGCCGGTGGCCCGCTACCGGGGTGCGGTGTTCGTGCTGTCGTCGATGTACGCGGGTCTGGCGGGTGTGCTGCTGGCGCTGGCGTTCCAGCGCACCGTGCCCGACTACTTCGGCTTCATCCTGTCGCTGGAGTACCTGGCGATGATCGTCATCGGCGGGCTCGGCACGGTGGCCGGCTCGATCGTCGGCGCCGTGCTGGTGTCGATGCTGCCGCCGCTGTTCACCCGCTACAGCGACGCCCTGCCGCTGATCGCCGCATCCGGTTCCGGCGGCCTGGACGCCGCCCAGGCCTCGCGGATCCTCTACGGGGCCGTCGTCATCGCGGTGATCCTCTTCCTTCCCGGCGGGCTGATGGGGCTGTGGATGCGTCTGCGCACGTCCCTGGCGCTCCGCCGGAAGGTTCGACCCTCCTGACAAATCCTCACTCAACCACCCCCCTCAGACAAGGAATCCGAGGAGCGAACACCATGAAATCAACCCTTCGCTCGGCGGCCGTGTCGCTGGTTGCGCTGGCGCTGGCCGCCACCGCAGCCGGCTGCTCCAGCGACAAGGCCACCGGTGGCTCCGAGGCGACCGGGCCCGACGGCGTCAAGCAGGGCCCCGGCGTGACCGACAAGACCATCAAGCTCGGCATCGCCACCGACCTGACCGGCGTGTACGCGCCGCTGGGCAAGAGCATCACCCAGGCCCAGCAGCTGTACTACGAGGAGGTCAACCAGCGCGGCGGCGTCTGCGGCCGCACCATCGAGGCCGTGGTGCGCGACCACGGCTACGACCCGCAGAAGGCGGTGTCCATCTACACCGAGCTGAACAACAACGTGCTGGCGATCCCGCACTTCCTCGGCTCGCCGATGGTCAGCGCGGTCAAGCAGCGCATCGAGTCCGACAAGATGTTCACCATCCCCAGCGCCTGGACCACCGCGCTGCTGGGCAGCAAGTACATCCAGGTCACCGGCACCACCTACGACGTGGACATGATCAACGGTGTCCAGTGGCTGATGGACAAGAAGCTGATCAAGAAGGGCGACAAGCTCGGCCACGTCTACTTCGAGGGCGACTACGGCGGCTCGGCGCTGCGCGGCACCAAGTACGCCGCCGAGCAGCTGGGGCTGGAGGTCTTCGAGCTGCCCATCAAGCCCACCGACCGTGACATGAAGTCGCAGGTCGCGGCGCTGGCCAAGGAGAAGGTCGACGCGATCCTGCTCAGCGCCGGCCCGCAGCAGGCGGCCTCGCTGGCCGGCATCGCCCGCTCCCAGGGCATGAAGCAGCCGATCCTGGGCAGCAACTCCGCCTACTCCCCGCAGCTGCTGGCCACCCCGGCCAAGCCCGCTCTGGTGGAGGGCTTCTTCATCGCCACCGCCGGCGCCCCGATGAGCGCCGACCTGCCGGCGATCAAGAAGCTGGCCGAGGCCTACTCCAAGAAGTACCCCAAGGACCCGCTGGACAGCGGTGTGGTCAACGGTTACGGCGGCGCCTCCATCGTGGTGTCGGCGCTGGAGAAGGCCTGCGCCAACAAGGACCTGACCCGGGAGGGCCTGATCAACGCCCACCGCTCGGAGGCCAACGCCGACGACGGGCTGGGCACCCCGATGAACTTCACCTACTTCGACAAGCCGGCCACCCGCAAGACCTACATCATCAAGCCGGACGAGAAGGCCACCGGCGGCGCGGTGATCGTCGAGCAGGCCTTCGAGTCGGAGCTGGCCAAGAACTACCAGGTCCCGGTCGGCACCTTCTGATCCGGTTCTGATCCCGGCCGGTTGAGCGCGGCGGACGGCCCGTCCGCCGCGCTCACCTGTATCCGGGCCGCAGCAGACGGCATGGCGGGCCTGTCGGGGAGCCCGCAGGCGGAACCCACGGGCGGAACCCGCAGACGAAAGACGCGCACCGGCGCCCTTGCCGGTGCGCGTCTTCCCGTCCGGGCCTTGCGCCGGCCGCCCGGCCGGGCGGGGACAAGACCCGCGGCCCTGTGGAACAGCGGCGGGCACCGGCCCCGGAGCGGGAGAGGCCGGTGCCCGGCGTTCTCCGGTCCCGCCCACCGAGCGCCACATTCTTATCGGGCGGGACCGGAGGTCTGTGGGGATCTTCAGGGGTTGCTCAGTGGGTGACCGCCTTCTCGGCGCCGGCCCCGGTCAGCGAGCGGACCTCGATCTCGGCGTACTTGGCGGCGTTGTGCTCCTTGGACAGCACAGTGCCCAGCCAGCCGCACAGGAAGCCGAACGGGATGGAGACGATGCCGGGGTTCTCCAGCGGGAAGAAGGCGAAGTCGGCGCCGGTGAACAGGGCCTTCTCCGAGCCGGAGACCACCGGGGAGAAGATCACCAGCAGCACCGCGGCGCCCAGCCCGCCGTAGATGGCCGACACCGCGCCGGCGGTGTTGAAGCGCTTCCAGAACAGGCTGTAGAGGATCGCCGGCAGGTTCCCGGAGGCGGCGACCGCGAACGCCAGCGCCACCAGGAACGCCACGTTCAGCCGCTGGGCGTAGATGCCCAGCACGATCGAGACCGCGCCGATCACCAGGGCCGAGATCCGGGCGACCCGCACCTCCTCCTTCTCGGTGGCCTTGCCGCGCCGGAACACGTGCGCATACAGGTCGTGGGCGAAGGAGGACGAGGAGGCCAGGGTGAGGCCGGCCACCACCGCCAGGATGGTCGCGAACGCCACCGCCGCGATGATCGCCAGCAGCACCGTGCCGCCCACGTCGCCGAGCATCAGCTGCCCGATCCGTTCGGCCAGCTGCGGGGCGGCGGTGTTGCCCGCCGGGTTGGCCTCGCGGATCGCCTCGCTGCCCACCAGCGCCGCCGCGCCGAAGCCCAGCACCAGCGTCAGCAGGTAGAAGACGCCGATGATGCCGATGCCCCACAGCACCGACTTGCGGGCGTCCTGGGCGGTGGGCACGGTGTAGAAGCGGATCAGGATGTGCGGCAGGCCCGCGGTGCCCAGCACCAGCGCCAGCCCCAGGCTGATCAGGTCGAGCTTGCCGGCCAGGCCCTGGGCGTCGGTGGCGTACCGCAGCCCCGGCTCCAAGAACGCCTCGCCCTTGCCGCTCTGCTCGGCGGCGTCGCCCAGCAGGGTGGAGAGGTTGAAGCCGAACTTGGCCAGCACCAGCAGCGTGACCAGCGTCGCCCCGCCCATCAGCAGCACGGCCTTGACGATCTGCACCCAGGTGGTGCCCTTCATGCCGCCGACCACCACGTAGATGATCATCAGCGCGCCGACCAGCACGATGGTGGCGCCCTTGGCGAACTCGGAGGTGAAGCCGAACAGCAGCGCCACCAGCGCGCCCGCGCCGACCATCTGGGCCAGCAGGTAGAAGATCGAGACGGTGATGGTGGAGACTCCGGCGGCGGTGCGCACCGGCCGCGGGCTCATCCGGAACGCCAGCACATCGGCCATGGTGAACTTGCCGGAGTTGCGCATCAGCTCGGCGACCAGCAGCAGCGCCACCAGCCAGGCCACCAGGAAGCCGATGGAGTACAGGAAACCGTCGTAACCGTACAGGGCGATCATCCCGGCGATGCCCAGGAAGGAGGCGGCCGACATGTAGTCGCCGCCGATCGCCAGGCCGTTTTGCACGCCGGAGAAGGAGCGCCCGCCGGCGTAGAAGTCGGTGGCGTCCTTGGTGTGCCGGCTGGCCCACACGGTGATCGCCAGCGTGGCGCCCACGAACGCCAGGAACAGCACGATGGCCAGAGTCTGGTGGCTCACGCGCGGACCCCTTCCCGCTCGACCTGGGCGGCCAGTTCGGCGGCCATCGGGTCGAGCTTCCTGCCGGCATGCCGGGCGTACAGCCAGGCGATGGTGAAGGTCGAGACGAACTGCAGCAGCCCGAAGATCAACGCCACGTTGATGAAGCCGATGACCTGGGTGCCCATGAAGCCGCGGGCCCACCCCGACAGCACCACGTACAGCAGGTACCAGGCCAGGAACGCCACCGTGGCCGGGAACACGAAGGCCCGGAAGCGGCGCCGCAACTGCTGGAATCCCTCGGTGCGCTGCACCCGTTCATAAGGTGTCCCGCCTATGTCCAGATCCTTCTCGACGGTCACGACTACCTCCTCGGCTGTGACGGGGGTCACGCCACGGTAGAAAGCCGGAAGGCCCGTCGTGGAGAGGGCGGCCGACGGGCTGCGCCGAGCCGCCGGACGGTTGCGCCGATCCGCCCCCCGCCATCGGTGAACGGTCGATTTCGTGCGACGAACGGACGAACGGCAGCCCTCTTCGGACGTTTCGCCCACTTCTCTCCCTTTTGTCGCCGCGACCGGTTCCGGCCGTCCTGCGCCGTCCCGCCGGGGAAGCCGATCTTCGGGCGCTAGCCTGAGGCGGCAGTGCCCGCTCCACGTCGTCTCAGGAGACCTCGTGCACGGTCCCCCGCCGCCCCCTCCGCCCCACGGCCCGCCGCCCGGATGGCCGCCGCAGCCGGGCACGCCCTCCTTCCCGCCCTCTCCTCCCGCGCCGCAGGCCGTCCCGGCGGACGCGCCCATCGGCCTCCCCCGGCGCCTGGCCGCATGGACGATCGACGTCCTGGTCGTGGCCGCCCTGGTGGGCCTGGTCGGCACGGTCACCTATCACCGGCTCGCCGACTACGTCGCCTCCCTGGGCACCCGGCTCGCCGCCGTCGGAGTCTGGGACCTGCTCATCTCCCGGGGAGACCTGACCGGCATCGCCGCCACCACGGCCCGCTCGGCCTGGGACGGGGCGGTCTCGATCGTGATCCAGGGGTTCATCGCCCTGGTGGTGCTGCAGTGGCTCTACCAGTTCGCCGCGCTGGTGTGGACGGGCCGCACGCTCGGCAAGGCGGTGCTGGGCCTGCGGGTGCACGCCGCCTCCGGCGACCGCCGCGTGGGCCTGAGCAGGTCCTGGCGGCGGGCGACCGTCACCACCGTCTGCGAGAGCGGCGTGTACTCCCTGGCCTGCGTCCTGCTGCTGACCGGCCGGTTCTTCGTGTCGTTCCTGTGCTGGCTGGCCGCGGTGGCCCTGCTGGCGGCCAACGGGCTGACGATGCTCGCCGGCCGCCGGCGCCGCAGCCTGGCCGACCTGCTGGGCGGCACCGTCGTCGAGCGCGGCGCCCTGCTGCGCACCGCCGCCCAGGCCGCCCGGCAGGGCGTGCAGGCCGCCTCCGGCTCCGCCCGCCGGCTGGGACGGCGCCTGCGGGAACGCACCGCCCAGCACGCGCCCTACCCACCCGCCGCGCCGCCGCAGGCCCGGCCCGGACCCGCGCAGTTCCAGCAGCCCGGATACCCGCCGCCGCCCCCGGGCGGCGCCCCGCCGCACTCCCCCTGACCGGCCGGCGGCCCCGGCCCGCCGGGGCGTCACACGCGCTTGGGACGCCAGGTGCCGCGGTCGACGTCGAGGCTCTCGGGGGTGTGCAGGCGGACCATGGTGCGCGCCACCCCGGGCGGGATGCTGCGCGGGGTGAGCAGCGAGACCACGATCATCACCGCGAACGCCACCGGCACCGTCCAGGCCGCGGGCTGGGCCAGCAGCGCCCCGGCCAGCCCGCTCGGCGGGCCGCCGAGGATCGTCCACACCACGGCCGTGCCCGCCAGGCCGCCCCCGGCCACCAGCCCGGCCAGCGCCCCCGCCACGGTCAGCCGCCGCCACCAGATGCCCAGCACCAGCAGCGGGCAGAAAGTAGAGGCGGCGACCGCGAACGCCAGCCCGACCACGTCGGCCACCGCCAGGGCCCGCGCCGCCAGCGCCAGCCCCAGCGGGACGAACAGCGCCAGCAGCGTGGCCGCCCGGAACGAGCGCACCCCGCCGTGCAGGATGTCCTGGGCGATCACCCCGGCCACCGACACGGTCAGCCCCGAGGAGGTGGACAGGAACGCCGCCACCGCCCCGGCCGTCACCAGCGCGCCCAGCAGGTCGCCCAGCGTGCCGCCGATCAGCCGGCCCGGCAGCGTCAGCACCACCGCGTCGGTGCGCCCGGTCATCAGCAGCTCGGGGGTGTAGATGCGGCCGAGCACCCCGTAGAGGGCGGGCAGCAGGTAGAAGGCGCCCAGCAGGGCGAGCACCAGCACGGTGGTGCGGCGGGCGGCCTGGCCGTCGGGGTTGGTGTAGAAGCGCACCAGCACGTGCGGCAGGCCCATGGTGCCCAGGAACGTGGCGAGGATCAGCGAGTAGGTGGCATACAGCGGGTACTCGCGGCCCGACAGCGGCAGCGCCCACTCCCGGTCGGTGCGTTCGGGCAGGCCGGAGACGTGGGGCACTGCCGCGCCCGCGGGGAAGACGACCGTGGAGTCGCGGGCGATGCGGTGCTCGCCGGCCGTCAGCTCGACCGGGCCGTCCTGGGCGCGTCCGTCCAGCCGGCCGTGCAGCACCACGCGCACCGGGTGCTCCACCCGGACGGTGACGTCCGCGCCGACCGACACCGTGGTGGCCTGCGGGAAGGTCGGCGGGGCGTCCCGGGTGGGGGCGGGGGCGGCGTCGTGGCGCCAGGCGATCAGCAGGAACAGCACCGGCACGGCCAGCGCGGTCAGCTTCAGCCAGTACTGGAACGCCTGCACCAGCGTGATGCTGCGCATCCCGCCGGACAGCACGTTGATCGTCACCACCACGGCGACCAGCACCGCGCCGGCCCACACCGGGGTGCCCACCACGGTGCGCAGCACCAGCCCGGCGCTCTGCAGCTGCGGCATCAGGTACAGCCAGCCGATCAGCACGGCCAGCACGCTGGTGACCCGCCGCACCGCCATCGACTCCAGGCGCGCCTCGGCGAAGTCGGGCAGGGTGTAGGCGCCCGAGCGGCGCAGCGGCGCGGAGATCAGCACCAGCAGCACCAGGTACCCGCCGGTCCAGCCCACCGGCAGCCACAGCATGTCGGCGCCGTAGGCCAGGATCAGCCCGGCCACGCCCAGGAAGGAGGCGGCCGACAGGTACTCCCCGCCGATCGCCGAGGCGTTGCGCAGCGGCGAGACGGTGCGGGAGGCGACGTAGAAGTCGGAGGTGGTGCGGGAGATCCGCAGCCCGAACGTGCCGATCAGCACGGTCGCCGCCACCACCAGCGACACCGCGACCAGTCCGTAGGCGCTGTTCATGTGTCGCGGTCGACCAGCTCGGCGAAGTCGCGTTCGTTGCGTTCGGCCTGGTGCACATACCACCAGCCGCACCCCACGAAGGCCGGGTAGACCAGCCCGGCCAGCAGCAGCCACGGCAGCGGCAGCCCGAGCACCTGCAGCTCGCGCAGCCGCGGCACGAGCACAAATAGCAGCGGCAGCCCGCCCACCGCCGCGCCCAGCAGCCCGCACACCCCCAGGCTCAGCCGCAGCTGGGCGCGCATCAGCGAGCGCATGTAGGCCTCGCCCAGCCCGGTCTGCTCGTCGATCTCGCGGGTCACCGGGCGGCGGGGGCGGCGGGCGGCGCGGGTGCGGGGACTGGTCACCAGGACCCGTTTCGGCGGCGTCCGCCCGCTCGCCGGGCCTTCGTCGCCACGCGGTCCCCCAGGCCGGGGAGGAGAGTCCCCGGCGGTGCCCGGTTGTGCGTCATCCCAGCTCACGGCATCGTCCCTCACTGCGATACGCCCGCATGCGGCCTGCGGGAACGGCGTGGCGGCAAAGGTTCACTGGTTGCGGCGGGCGCTGCGCACCAGCAGGTCGCGCAGCTCGCGGGTGTGGCGGCGGCTGACCGGCAGCTCGGTGCCGCCGACGCGGACGGTGCAGCGCCCCGACTCCAGCCGCAGCTCCTCGATGTGCCGCAGCGCCACCAGGTGGCTGCGGTGGACGCGGACGAACCCGGCGGCGCGCCAGCGTTCCTCCAGCGCCGCCAGCGGGATGCGCACCAGGTGGCTGCCGGAGGGGGTGTGCAACCGGGCGTAGTCGCCCTGGGCCTCCACGTACCACACGTCGGCGGGGGCGACGAAGCGGGTGACCCCGGCCAGCTCGACCGGCACCAGATCCGGGTCGGGCTGCGGCCGGCGGGCCGGCGGGGCGGGGGCCGCCGGGGCGGCGGGCGGTTCGGATGCGGCGCTCACCCGGCGGATGGCCTCGGCCAGCCGTTCCGGCCGGATGGGTTTGAGCAGGTAGTCGGTCGCCTTGATCTCGAAGGCGTCCACGGCGTGGTCGTCGTAGGCGGTGACGTAGACGATCCGCGGCGGCCGGGCGAACTGGGCCAGCAGCCGGCCCAGCACCACCCCGTCCAGGCCGGGCATGCGGATGTCCAGGAACACCGCGTCGATCGGCCGCCGTTCGGCCAGCGCCCGGTCGACCTGCCGGAGCGCGGCGGCGCCGTCGCGGGCCAGCGTCACCTCCCCGATGCGGGGGTCGGCGCGCAGCCAGAAGGCCAGGTCGTCCAGGGCGGGCGCCTCGTCGTCCACGGCCAGGACACGCAGACCGGTCACTCGGTCCCCCTCCGTGGGACAGATCACAGGAACGCCCTAAGCGTCCGGATCGACGGGGCGAAAGTCAAACCCCGTTTTCGCCGTCGCGGGGCCAGGACCCCGAGGCGGTCACGCCGGGCCGGTATTTGGGGACCCGCAGCGTCACCTTGGTGCCCGCCCCGATGGCGGTCTCCACGGCCAGCCCGTAGTCGTCCCCGTAGACCTGCCGCAGCCGCTCGTCGACGTTGCCGAGCCCGATCCCGGCGGCCTCGGTGGGGCCGCCCGCGCCGTCGGGGGTCTCCCCCGCCAGGATCTTGCGCAGCCGTTCGGGGTCCATGCCGACCCCGTCGTCCTCCACGCTGATCACCGCGTCGGCCCCGGCGTCCTCGGCGATGATGGTGATGTGCCCGGGCCCGGCCCGGTCCTGCAGGCCGTGCCGGACGGCGTTCTCCACCAGCGGCTGCAGGCACAAAAACGGCACCGCCACCGGCAGCACCTCCGGGGCGATCCGCAGCGTCACATGCAGCCGGTCGTCGCCGAAGCGGGCCCGCTGCAGCAGCAGGTAGCGGTCGATGGAGTGCAGCTCCTCGGCCAAGGTGGTGAAGTCGCCGTGCCGCCGGAAGGAGTAGCGGGTGAAGTCGGCGAACTCCAGCAGCAGCTCGCGGGCCCGCTCGGGGTCGGTGCGCACGAACGAGGCGATGGTGGTCAGCGAGTTGTAGATGAAGTGCGGGGAGATCTGCGCGCGCAGCGCCCGCACCTCGGCCTCCATCAGCAGGGTGCGGGAGCGGTCCAGTTCGGCCAGTTGCAGCTGGGCGTCCACCCAGTGGCCGACCTCTTCGGCGGCGCGGATCAGCCCGGCCGACACGTCGCCGCCGTAGGCGGCCAGCGTCCCCACCACCCGTTCGTCGGTGGTCAGCGGCACCACCACCGCGTGCCGGATCGGGCAGTCCACCACCTGGCAGGTCACTTCCTTGGGGCCGAGCACGGCGGTGCGCCCGTCGGCCATCGGCCCGGCCGCGTGCGCCACGGCCTGCTCGGCGTGGTGGTCGCCGGTGCCGTCCCAGGCCAGCAGGCGTTCCCCGTCGGTGATGGCCAGCGCCGCCGATCCCAGCAGCTCCCGCAGGTGCCGGGCGGCCTTCTGGGCCCCCTGTTCGGTGAGGCCGGCCCGCAGGGGCGGCGCCGCCAGGGAGGCGGTGTGCAGGGTCTGGAACGTCGCCCGGTCCACCGGGCTGCCCAGCTCCCGCCGCCCGCGCCACCAGGGCACCGCCGCCACCAGCGCGGTCACCGTCACGGCCGCGACCACCGCCAGCGCCACATCCATGGCCACACCGTAGCCCCGCCGCCGCCGGTCCGCCCGGAACGTCCCGGCGGGGCCGTTTCGCCGGACGGCGTCAGCGGATGACGGCGATGCCGTCGGTGACCACGGCGGGACGGCCCTTGGTGCCCGCCACGACGATCCGGACGGTGTGCCTGCCGGGCCTCTTCCAGCTCTTGGTCCACACGATGCGGCGGTAGCGGGTGGAGCGGGCCTTGGTGTCGATGGTGGCGACCTTGACGCCGTCGACGTAGATGTGGACGGCGCCGTTGGCGGTGCCCCGCCGGAAGATCAGCCCGACCGAGCGGCCGGTGAAGGCGTAGCGGACGCTGGCGCCCTTGGTCTTGCTGTAGAGCGCCCGGCGGCCCAGGTAGCTCTTGGTGGTGAGGACCTTCCAGCGTCCGCGGCGCACCGCGGACTGGTCGTGGACCAGCGCGGCGGTCCGGGTGACGGAGGCCCGGGTGTTGTTGCCGAGGGTGTCGGCGGCCAGCAGGGTCCATTTCCGGGAGACGCCCGGCTTGACGGACGTCGCCCAGGCGGTCGCCGACACCTTGAAGTTCCTGGCGGTGGGCGAGGTGGCCCGCAGCGACCTCAGCCGCACGTTGTCGGTGACCTTCCAGGTGAGCCGGACCGGCATCTTCCCCTTGGCGCCGACCGCGCCGCCGCGCACCCGCAGCGCGGGGGCGGTGCGGAAGACCGGGGCGGTGACGTCGGAGATCACCGGGTAGACCGGGGAGAGCGCCGTGGTGCCGTTCAGGTTGCGGGCCCGCACCCGGAGCTTGTGGGCGCCTTCGGGCACCTTCACCTGCGCCCAGGTCGCCCGCCCGTTGCGGCGGGCCAGGACCTTGCCGTTCAGCAGCACCTCATAGGTGGAGACGGCGGCCGGGTTCCAGCCGATGGTCAGCGCTCCCCTGGTGTAGTAGGTGCCCTTGGACTCGGTGGCTCCGGTGATGGAGGTCACGATCGGGGGCTTGGCGGGGGTGCTCCACTGCTTGGCGTGGCTGCGGATGGCGCCGAGCCGGCCGTACAGGAGCTCGCCGGGGCAGGCGGTGGCCACGCCGTCGCGGTGCCCGGAGATGGTGTTGAAGCTCTTGCCCGCCACGGTGGCCCTGCCGGTGGGGTCACTGCCGTGCAGGCCGAGTTTCCAGGCCGCGACGCGGGCGACGGCTTTTTGGGCCGCGACCGACGGTGCGACGCCGGTGAAGTCGCCGAGCACCGCCACCCCGGCCGAGCCGGTGTTGTAGCCGTAGGTGTGCGCGCCGATCACCGGTTTGCCGACGCCGCCCTTGCGGCCTTCGAAGATGGTGCCGCACTTGTCGACCAGGAAGTTGTAGCCGATGTCGTTCCAGCCGTTGGTCTTGACGTGGTACAGCAGGATCGACCGGATGACGGCGGGCGACTCGGCGCAGTCGTAGTCGTTGCCGCCGGCGCTGTGGTGGGTGAAGACGACCTTGGCGGCCGGGGCGTACTGTGGGGAGCCGGTGACCAGGCTCTCGTCGGCGCCCCACTGGGCGCGGGTGACGATGACCGGGGCCGGTGCCGCGGCGGCCCCGGCGCTCTGGCCGGCGGCCCCGCCCGGCTGCTCCCCGCTCCCCGGCCCGGACTGCGGCACGCGCGGCCCGTCCCCGGGGTCGACCAGTTCGGCGCGCAGCCCCGCCGGCGGCGGCCCGCTGCCGGTCACCCGGATCTGGACGCCGTTCGACGGCCCCACCCACAGCGGCTTGGTGGCGCCGCGCCGGGGGCGCTCTGCGGAGGAACCGGCGTCGGGGGCGTCGTGGTCGTCGATCTGCAGGGTCCGCCACGGCGACCACCGGCCACTGGCGGCGCCGCGGGTGCGCACCTGCACCGAGCCGTGCAGTTTCGCGCCGGGGTCGTCCCAGGAGACCCCGACCATGCTGAACGGCCCGGTGCGCGCGGCGGGCAGCTCGGCGACCGGGCTCGCCGCCGGGGCGGGGGGCGCCTTCGGCGATCGCGGCGCCTGGGTCTGCGGCGGCTCGCGGTCGGACGGGGCCGTGCGCAGCGGAACCGTGCGCACCTGCCCGGGGCGGGGTCCGGCCTCGGCCTGCGTCGCCGCCGAGTCCCCCGGCCACACGATGTACCCCACCGTCCCGGACAGCAGCACGCCCGTTGTGGACAGCGCGATGACCGCGCGCCTGTTCATGACCCTCCGATCCTGAGGCGTCCCGTCGCCTTTCGCCGCGGCTCGGCCTGCCGGGATAAGGGGCGGTCCCGAAATCGCCGGTGTTCGTCCCGGCCCACCGGGCGGCCGGGCGTCGAAAGCCCGGGAGGAGGGATCTTACGCCCCGCCTATGACGGGAAGGTCGGTTTTTTGTTATGTCGGATGTGTCGCGCCGAAACACCCGCAGGTCGCCGGCCGGGCCTGTCCGGAATCGGAAAGATCAGGTGCGGCGGGTGTAGATGAAGCCGAGTTTGTCGACTTCGGCTCCGGAGCGGCCGTGGAATCCGGCCAGTTGCCAGCCGGGCGGAGTGGTGCGGGTGAGGCAGTCGGAGGTGGTCGTGCCGCCGGAGAGGGCGTTGCCCCGGTTGGTGGTGAAGCGGGCGTAGAAGATGCGGCTTTTGCCGTTGCGCTTGCCCCGGCACAGGTGGACGGAGGTCACGTACTCGCCCGCGGCCAGTTCCAGGGCGGCGGCCGTGCCGCCGGTGCCGCCGTGGGTGAGCGTGGTGCCGTCGTCCAGGGTGAGGCCGACCTGGTCCACCCTGGCCCCGCTGCGCATGGTCAGGCGGACGGGGCGGGCGCCGGGCCGGATTTCGTCGATGTCGTTGTAGTGGTCGCCGTGCGGGCCGCCGAACTGTTCGCCGAAGCGGTAGTGCGGGCTGGCCTTCCAGGTGAAGTCGGCGGCGATGGGGTCGTGGTCGGACAGCCTCTCGCCCGCCTCGTCCAGGAAGGCGGCGCGTTCGTTGCGGTAGCGGACGGCGTTCAGTTTCAGGAACTTGGAGCCGCGGAACAGGATTTTGTCGACGACTTCGCAGTTGTCGACGGTGGCGGTGTCACAGGCGGGGGCGGGGCCGCCTTCGGGCGGCGGGGTGCCGCCCCGGATCAGGCTCACCCACACGTCGGTCAGGCCGTTGGCGGCGGCGAACTGGCGGATGCGCTCGCCGGTGCGGGTGTAGCGGGTGTTGGTGTCGCCCATGACCACGACCGCGTTGCCCGATGAGTGTTTTTGGATGAACGCGGTGAGCTGGTCGAGGTTGGCGTTGCGGGCCGCGATGTCGCGGCTGGTGCTGCCGGCGTCGGCGTGCAGGTTGTAGAAGTCGACGTAGACGCCTTCGGCCAGGCGGACGCGCATGAACGTGAAGCCCTTGGGGGTCAGGCAGTCGCCCGTGCCGATGTAGCAGTCCTTCCAGGTGACGCGCTGGAAGTCGCCGGTGTCGTAGGGGAAGTTCGACAGGGTGTTCAGGCCGCTGCCGATGCCGGCGATGCCGCTGGTGGGCGTGCGGTAGGGGTGGTTGTCCCCGGCGTAGAGGGCGCGGTGGTAGTTGAAGTCCTCTTGGACGTGGACGATGTCGTAGGGCGCCAGGCGGGGGCTGATCAGCGGGATGTTCCTCGACGGGTGGCTGCCGGACAGGAAGTCCGGCAGCCCGGCGATGTTGTAGGTCAGCACCGAGAACGCGCCGGAGGGGGGCGTCGCGGCGGTGGCCGCGGCCGGGCCGGGGAGGCCGGCCGCGGCCGTCAGCGAGGCGAGCACGGCCGCCGCCGCGCGCCGCAGCCGGCGGCGGCGCGCGGCGGCGGCCGGAGCCGTGCGGCCGGTCATGGCCATGGACGAGCGGGGTCCGTTCATGGGCACTCCTCGCCCCGAAAGATCAAATATGAATATTTCTCGCGTCCTTGACGGTACGCTCCCCCGCCGCCCCCGTCCAGACCCGATGGCCGCGCATACGGCGGCCCGGACGAGCCGGAAGACGCCCCCGCTCACCGGCGCGGCGCATGGGGCCGTCGTCCGTGCGCGTCCGGCCGCGCGCAGGTCAGGCGCCCGCCGGCGACAGCGCGCCCCGCCAGGCGGCATAGCCGCCGATCAGGTCGAGGACCTGCGCGTGGCCGTGGCGGCGCAGCAGGCTGGCCGCGATGGCCGAGCGGGTGCCGCCGGCGCAGTAGGCGACGACGGTGCGGTCCTTGGGGACCTCCTCCAGCCGCCCCGGCAGCTCGGCCAGCGGGATGTGCAGGGAGCCCTCGATCCGCCCGGCGCGCAGCTCGCCGACGTTGCGCACATCCAGCACCAGCGGGGGCTGTTCGCCGTCGAGCTCGGCGCGCAGCTCCCGGGCGGTCATCCGGGGACCGTGCGCGATCTCCTCGGGCATGCCCATGAAGGCGCCCTCGGGTTCGCGCAGGTAGCCGATGACGTCGTCGAAGCCGATGCGGGCCAGCCGGGTGATGACCTCCTTTTCGCGGTCCTGCGGGGCGACCACGAGGATCCGGGAGCCGGGCGCCACCACCGTCCCGGCCCATTCGGCGAAGCGGCCGTCGGCGGGCACGTGCAGCGAGCCGCGGACGTGCCCGGCGACGAACTCCTGGGTGGGGCGGGCGTCCACCACGACCGCCCCCGCCGCGCGGTGGGCCAGGAACTCGCCGGCCTCCAGCGGCCGCAGGCGCTTGTCCACATCGAGCAGCCCGTGCTCCTTGCGGTTGAGCACGGCGTCGTAGACGAAGTAGCCGGGAGCGGAGGGCTGCCCTTCGGTGACGATGGCCAGGAACTCCTCCTCGCTCATCGGGGCGCAGGCGTAGTTGGACAGCCGCTGCTCGCCGATGGTGGACCACCGTTCGGTGGACAGGTTCTTGCCGCAGGCCGAGCCCGCCCCGTGCGCGGGGAACACCCGCACCTGGTCCGGCAGCGCCATCAGCTTGCGGTGGACGCTGTCGTAGAGCATGCGGCCCAGCTCATCGGCGGTCTTCCCGAGGGAGGCCAGCAGGTCGGGACGGCCCACGTCCCCGATGAACAGCGCGTCGCCGGTGAGCACCCCGTAGGGGACCTCATCGCCCGCGTGCTCGAAGACCAGCAGGCTGATCGACTCGGGGGTGTGCCCGGGGGTCTCCATGACCTGCAGCACCACATCCCCGAGCTCGATGCGCTCGCCGTCGGCGAGCTTGCGGATCGGGTACTCGGCCTCGGCCCGCCGTCCGTAGCCGATCCACGCCCCGGTCTGCGCGGCCAGCTCCAGGTGCCCGGCGATGAAGTCGGCGTGGAAGTGGGTGTTGATCACGCCTTCGATGCGCAGCCCGTGCTCCTTTGCGGCGGCCAGGTACTCGGAGACGTCGCGGCGGGGGTCCACCACGACCGCGCGGCCGGTGCCCTCGTCGCCGATCAGGTAGGAGGCCTGGGAGAGGCAGTCGAGGTAGTACTGGGCGAAGAACATGCATACCTCCGGGGGTATCCGACTCGCCTTGCAGCATACCCCCCGGGGTACCTGCTCTCATCCCCGTGGCCGGTGACGACCTCTGGCCCTGCCCGGTGGGACCAAGGTCCCTACGGACCGGGAGGGCGAGTGACCACCGTGGAGACCAGGCAGCGTCCGCACTCGGAGGTATGTGATGGCCGTTCCCCTGGCGTCCCGCGCAGGCGTCCACCGGCTGGTCTCCGCGGCGATCGCCGCGCCCTCGCTGCACAACAGCCAGCCCTGGTGGTTCCGCTCCCGCGGCGGTGAGCTGGAGCTGCACCTGGACCCCGACCGGGCGGTGCCGGTGATCGACCCGCGCGGCCGGGCCATGCACATCGCCTGCGGCGCCGCCCTGTTCAACCTGCGGCTGGCGGTGCGCACCGCCGGGCACCGCCCGATCGTGCGGACCTTCCCCGGCAGCGGGCACACCCTGCTGGCCATCGTCGGCGGCGAGCCGTGGACCGAGCCGTCGGCCCGTCAGCGCGAGCTGTACGCCGCGATCACCGAGCGGCGCACCAACCGCAACCCCTATGACCGCATCCACCTGCCGGCCCGGGTGCTCAACGAGCTGGAGGAGGCCGCCCAGCGGGAGGGCGCGGTGCTGCGCATCCTCGAGCAGCCGGCCACCTCCCGGCTGCTGGACCTGATCGCCGCCGCCGACAACGAGCTGGCCGAGAACCCCGCCTACCGCCAGGAGCTGGCCCGCTGGACCACCGGCCGCGCCCGCACCGAGGGGATCCCCTCCTACGCCTTCGGCCCCCGCTCCGCCGGGCGGGGCCTGCCCATGCGCGACTTCGGCCTGGGCGGCTTCGGCGACGGCGGCCGGGAGGTCGGCGGCTTCGAAGAACGGCCCACGCTGGGCGCGCTGATCGTCGACGGCGACGGGCCCGCCGAGTGGCTGCGCGCCGGTCAGGCCCTGCAGCGCGTCCTGCTCACCGCCACCCGGCACGGGGTGGCCACCTCGTTCCTCACCCAGCCGCTGGACGTGCAGGAGATGCGCGACCCCGGCGGCGGCCACTGGCCCGGCCGCAGCGTCCAGATGATCATCCGTTTCGGTTACGGCCCGCCCGCCCCGGCCTCTCCGCGCCGCCCGATCCGGGAGGTCCTGGTCGCCTAAGACGCCTCGGTCCGCCCTCCGGTTTCCGAAGGCCGGTCGTTGCCCGGTCGCGTCCCCACCCCGTGACCGGGCAACGACTTTTGCGCCGCCTCATGACGCGCGGGTCTCCCGGCCGGGCCGACACGGCTGATCCCTCCGGCACGGGGTCTTGCGGGACGAGAGGCCAGACAGTGCCCGAGGTCGTGACATCGCAGGTCAGACTTCTTCCAAGCGCCGCCTTCGTGCCCCCATGAGAAGATCGCGGTCTGTCCGGCGGTCTTCATGCGATCGTGTTCGGCCTCTTCGGCACCCTGGTGCCCAGCGGCTCGCGGGAGCGCCGGGACGCGGTGTCGCATGCCATGGCCGACGCCCTGGGCGTGGACCGCGTTCTGTTCGCCGAGCTGTTCAAAAACAGCTTCCGGGAACGCTGGCGCGGAGCCCTGGGCTCCTTGGAGGAGACCATCGCCGCGCTCGCCGTCCGCGTCGGCGGAAACCCCACCGAGGAGGCGGTCCGCCACGCCGCCCGGCGCCGTCTCGACTTCACCCGCCGCCAGATCACCCCGGACCCCGGCCTGCCGGCGCTGCTCGACGCGCTCCGGGCCGACGGCCGGCGGCTGGGGCTGATCAGCAACTGCTCGGCGGAGATCCCCGCGCTCTGGGACGGCAACCCGCTGTCCCGACAGATCACCGCCCCGGTGTTCTCCTGCACGGTCGGATGCTGCAAGCCCGACCCGCAGATCCACCGGCTGGCCGCCGCCGCACTGGACACCGTCCCCGAACGGTGCGTCTTCGTCGCCGACGGCGCGGGAGGCGAGCTGCCCGGCGCGCAGGCCGTCGGCATGCAGACCATCCGGGTCCGGGCCGACGGCGTCGATCACGGCGTTTACGGCGGCATGGGGAACTGGGAGGGGACGACCGTCGACACCCTCTATGACCTGCCGGCCGTCCTCGGTGGGCGGAATACCGGCCGTACCCGCCGGTGATCTCCCACCCGCCGGTCCCGGACGGCACGAGCACCGGACGGCCCATGGCGCCCGGGAGCGCAGCGAACCCCCGCACGCCGCCCACGCGCCCGCAGCCGGCGCCGGACGCACCATCCATTCACCGAATTACACCGAAATGAGCAGATATCCCCATATCGGCTTCTCCTCTTGAAGTGAAAGGTTCGCCACTCTTTCCCGCACCGCACGGCCGACCGGCGGCAAGAATACGACCAAGTGCGCAGTCTTTACCCGATACCGACTGCAGGAATTACCCGTGACCGTGTTATCCCTGAGTCGCTGCCATATGCAGAAAAGCAGTTCCGGCAACGAAGCAGGAGACCCAGATGACGAAACGACTGGCCATGGTCGGCCTCTTGTCCACCGCCCTCGGCGGCTCCCTGCTGGCGGCGCCGCCCGTCATGGCGGCGGAGCAGGCCGTCCAGGGCGGCGCCGTCGCGGTCACCCAAAGTCAGCAGGAGGTGGGCCAGGTCCAGCTGGGCGGCGACCGGCGCCGCAAGCGGAAGCGGAACCGCAACAGCAACCGCAACAACGTTTACGTTTACAACTACAACTACAACCTCAATGGCAATGCCAACGAAAACGACAACGAGCGTGACCGTTGGCAGCAGCACCACAAGTGGCACCACCACAAGTGGCACCACCGGCGTTACCACGGCTGGTACGACTACTGAACCTTCTGCAGCACGCCGTCTCCGCAGATTGAGACGGGGACGTTGCAGTCAGGTCCGATACTGTGATCTGGAACGTCGCAGTACCGGACACCTCGAGGCCCGTCCGCGGTGGCTTGGGTCAGGTGCTGAAAAAGGCCCACTGACGCGGCCGCGGAGGGCCTTCGGGGACATCCCGGACGGTGCCGAGGCCCGATCGGTGAAATGACGCGGTGCCCGGCACGGCCCGCCGCCGTCCGCCGACGCAGGCAAGGCCCCTGGCGGGACGCCGTGCCGCACGCGGCTCGCGCCCCCCAGGGGCCTTTACAACCGTCACCGGGCGAGGACGCCCGGAAGATCGGCCAGGCTCGCGATCACCGGGACGCCCGGGTCCGCACCTTTCTCTCCCCCGCGATCGAGCCAGATTCCTCGCAGCCCGGCCGCTTTCGCGGCGAGCGCATCGGTCTGGTGGCGGTCCCCCACGTAGGCGACCTCCTGCGGCGGCAGTCCCAGCCGCCGGCAGGCGATCTGGAAGATCTCCGGGTCCGGCTTGGCGACCCCGACCTCACCGGAGACGACCACCGTCGGCATCAGCGCGGCAAGGCCCGTCTGAGCCAACTTGCGCCGCTGCTGCTGTCCGTTTCCGTTGGTGACGACCCCCAGCGCCGCCTCCGGCCGCTCCCGCCGCAGCCGCTCCAGCGCGGGCAGCGCGTCCGGATACGTCCGCCACGCCCGCTCGTACTCGCGCAGATACCCGGTGAACCACTCGTCGGCCTGCTCGTCCGTCCAGGCCGGCAGCCCCAGCTCGGCTCTGAGCCGGGCGACCCGCAGCCGCCGCTGCTCCTGGAAGCCGATCTCTCCGGCCAGGTAGCGGTCCATGGCCGCATGCTCGATCTCGACCCACAACCGTCCCAGCGCCGCGGGCTCGACCCCCTCGGCCCCGTCCATGTCCGCCAGCGCGGCCACGACCGCGTCGGCGGCGGCCGACTCGTGATCGACCAGCGTCCCGTCGAGATCGAACAGCACACCCCTGATCGTGCTCACCGCACCACCCCCGGCCGAAGGTCACACGCCGGCCAGCGACAGTTTCGCGGCGAAGCCGAGGAAGAGGGCTCCGACCGCCGAGGTGGCCCAGGCCGACAGCCGCCTGCGGCTGCGGAAGGCCGCCGCCAGCCTCGCCCCGCCGAAGATCAGCACGCTCAGGTACAGGATGCTGACCAGCTGGGCGAAGGCCCCCAAAATCACAAAGGACAGCGCCGGGTAAGCGTATCCGGGATCGACGAACTGCACGAAGAAGGCCACAAAGAACAAGATCGCCTTCGGGTTGCTCAGGCTGATCACCAGGGCGCGCCGGTAGGGCCGCTCATCGGCGGCGAGCGCCGGCGCCTCCCGCGCCGCCTGATCCCGCCGCCTCCGCCACATCCCCCACGCGGCCCGCAGCATCCCGACGGCCAGCCAGGTCAGGTAACCGGCGCCCGCGTACTTGACGATCGCAAACAGCACGGCGTTCGCCTTGAGCAGCGAGGCCACCCCCGCGGCCGACAGCACCATCAGCACGACGTCCCCGCACCACACGCCCGCCGCGGCCAGATACCCGGCCCGCACCCCGCGCCGGGCCGCCACCGACAGCACGTACAGGGAGTTGGGCCCGGGAAGCAGGATGATGACGATGAGCCCTGCGAGATAGGTGGGAAGATCAACGACGCCGAACACGAAAAAAACAGTGTCGCACGTCCCCTGACCTGCCCGAACACCGGTGCCGTCCGGGCCGGACGGCACGGCTCAGCCGACACCCACCTTGGCGTAGTGGAACACCTCCGGCGGCAGCGGATGGGCAAGACGCCAGTGGATGCGCATGGGGCGTTCACCCTCATGGTCCTGGTAGGTCATCGGCCCGGCGTAGGTGTAGGGGTCGCCCTTCTGCTTGCGCAGGAAGAGGTGGACGCTGGTGCCCCACTCCACGTGGTGGATGTAGCGCTGGCCGGTCTCGGAGTCCTCCCGGGTGCGGGACTGGGACTCCCAGTGGAAGAGCGTCGGGTCGACCGCCCGGTCGTTGTACATCGTGGTGGGTGAGAACTCTTTTTCGTCCTTGTCGATGGTCACCAGGAAGACATCGGCCTTCTCCTCGGGAAGCCACTGCACCCCGGCGACCATGGACGAGGTGACCTCCATCCCGAAGGCGGCCAGGGCCTCGCCCCGGGTGTAGTGGGCGTGCAGCCGCAACGGCAGGTGCGCGACCTCGGGGACGACCGGGGTGACCCGGCGGATCCGGTCCCACAGCACATCGATGACGGCGAGCATCTCCTCCCGCCGCGCCGGGTTGGCCCACAGCCGCTCCAGGTGCCCTTCCAAGGCGCTGAGCGGCCTGGAGGCGTCGAAGAAGGTGTTCAGCATGGACAGCAGCCGGGTGCGCCGCAGGTCGGTGCCGGACGGCCGGGGCGGCTGCGGGCGGCTCAGCAGGTCCCGCAGGAACTGCAAGCGTTCGGGGTCGTCCACGTGCAGCATGCGGCCGATCGCCCTGCCCAGCGCCTGGTCGTCCTTGGCCGAGGTGACCGGGCGGGCGTCCAGGCCCGCGTCCCGGCGCAGCCGGGCCCAGCCGCCCCGCCCGCCGCGGTAGAGGTCCTCCAGCTCCAGCCCGGTCTCGGCGAGGAACTCCGGCAGCGACGGGTCGCCCATTCCGCGCAGTTCGCCGACCAGCTCAGCGCGGCGCCGGCCCAGGGCCTGCCTGATGTTCGCCAGGACGATCTTGCTGACCTCGCGGTCCAGGTCGATGGCGCATCCGGGCGGCAGCGTGGGGAAGCCCGCCTCGGCCTCCTTGAGCAGCCGGCTGCGGGGAATGCCGGTCAGCGCCGTGAAGCGCCGGTCGAAACGGAACTCCTTGCGCTGGTGCCCCACGAAGTCCAGCACGGTGAGGACGGCCTTATCCGGCGCCGGCCGCAGGCCGCGGCCGAGCTGCTGCAGGAAGACCGTGGCGCTTTCGGTGGGACGCAGGAACAGCACGGTGTCGATCTGCGGCACGTCCACACCCTCGTTGAACAGGTCGACGGTGAAGACGGCCTTCAGCTCGCCGTCCTGGAGCAGGCACAAGGACTCCTCGCGCTCCTCGCGCGGGGTCTTGGAGGTGACCGGCCGGGAGGGGATGCCGCGGCGGTTGAACTCTTCGGCCATGTACTCGGCGTGCGCGATGCTCACGCAAAAGCCGACCGCCCGCATGCAGCTCAGATCGCCGACCTTGCGCTGCAGCGCCTCGACGACCATGGCCACCCGGGAGTCCAGGCCGGTGTAGAGGTTGGTCAGCTCCTCGGTGTCGTAACCGGCGCCGCGCCGCCAGCCGACCTTTGACAGGTCGGTGCCGTCATGGATGCCGAAGTAGTGGAAGGGGACGAGCAGTCCCCGTTCCAGCGCCTCCCACAGCCGCAGCTCGACGGTGAAACGGCCTGCGTCGAACCAGCGCAGGATGTCCTCGCCGTCCGGGCGTTCGGGGGTGGCGGTCAGCCCCACCAGCACATTCGGTTCGAGCCGGTCCAGCAGCCTGGCGTAGGAGGCGGCGGCCGCATGGTGGAACTCGTCCACGATGAGCATGCTGAAGCGGTCCGGCTCCAGGTGGGGAAGCTGGGACAGCGACTGGATGGACCCGAACACGTGCCGCCACTGGACGGGCCGGTGGCCGTCGACCAGCAGCTCCCCGAACGCGCCGTCCCCGAGGACGTGCCGGAAGGTGCGCAGGCTCTGCTCCAGGATCTCCTTGCGGTGCGCCACGAACAGCAGCGAGTCGACCTTGCCCTGCCGCCGCAGCCGCCGGTAGTCCAGCGCGGCCACGACGGTCTTGCCGGTCCCGGTGGCCATGACGACCAGGTTCCGCCAGTGCCCGTGCACCTGCCGGGCCGCCTCCAGCTCGTCCAGGATCTCCTGCTGGTAGGGGTAGGGCTCGACATGCCCGCCTCCGAGTTCCAGCGGGACGGGTGCCCGCTCTCCTCGCGCGGCGGCCAGTGCCCGCGCCAGCCGCCCGGGATCGTCGTAGACCTCGAAAGACGGGTCGTTCCAGTACTCCTCGAAGGTCGCCGCGAAGGTCTCGATCACGTGCGGCTGCTCCGCCCGGGCGATCCGCACGTTCCACTCCAGCCCGTCCAGCATGGCGCTGCGCGACAGGTTCGAAGAGCCCACATAGGCCGTGTCGAGCCGCGAGCGGCGGTGGAACAGCCACGCTTTGGCGTGCAAGCGGGTCCGCTGCACGTCATAGGAGATCTTGACCTCGGCTCCCAGTTCCACCAGGCGGTCCACGGCCCGCTGCTCGGTGGCCCCCAGGTAGGTGGTGGTGATGACGCGCAGCCGCCCGCCCCGGGCGGTGAAGGCGCGCAGGTCCTCCTCGATCAGCCGCAGCCCATGCCACCTGATGAACGCGCAGATCAGATCCACCTGGTCCGCCGAGGCCAGCTCTTTGGCGATCTCCCGGCCGAGCTGCGGCTGATCCCGCCCGTTGACCAGCAGCGCTCCCATCGACAGCGGGATCTCGGGCCGCCGCGGAAACGCCACCGTCCCATCGGGCAGCCGTCCGCCGGCGACCCCGAGCAGCACCTGTCCCTCTTCGGCCACCCGGTCGCCTTCGACCACGGCCCCCGGCACCAGCCGCCCGATCGCCTCCGCGATCCGGTTGGCGGTCTCGACCTGCCGCCCGAGCGCCCCTTCCCCCTGCTCCCCGACGATCCGCAACGCCCGCCGCGTCAGCACCGCCAGATGCCGGACGAGCAGCTCCTCGGCGTCCACGGCCTCCAGTCCGTCCCGGTGCACCAGCTCCGCATCGACCGTCCGCAGCCGCCTCCGCAGCTCACCGGTCACCACATGCTCGTAAACCCCAGGCGCCAACTCGGTCATGGCCGGCACTGTATCCACCAGCAGTGACAGACGACACTATTCACACGCTCATGACCGGATCAGCGGCGGGTTCATAACGCTGCCGCCGCACAACGGCATGTCCGCGGAGGAGATCGCCCGGTTCGCCGGCCGCAGCGGGACGCACGTCACGGAGACGGCGCCCCGGATCCGGCCGGTCCCGGCCCGGCCTCCGGGGCTCGTGGTCAGGCAGCCAGTTGGACGGAAACGAAAACAGGCCCTGTCCTGAGTCACTCGGCTAGGGCCTGACCTGCGTCTTTAGAAGACTTGAGCTGGCTCCCGCGATTGGACTCGAACCAATAACCTGCCGGTTAACAGCCGGCTGCTCTGCCAATTGAGCTACGCGGGATCGTGTGTGAGGGACTCCCTCGCACCGCGGCGGAACCAGACTAGCGCATCCGGACAGGTGCTCGTGCACGTATATGCGGGAGGGCGCCGACTGGCTTCGCCGATCGTGGGTATGGGGGTGGCACCCAAGAGCTAGCAGGGGGTGCCATGAAGATCAGGATTCCGTTCCTCGCGGGCCTGGCGGTCGGCTATGTGCTGGGAACGAAGGCCGGCCGGGAGCGGTACGAGCAGATCGTGCAGCAGTCGCGCAAGCTGGCCGAGCACCCGCGGGTCCAGGAGACCACGGAGGCGCTGCGGGCCAAGTCCGGGGAGCTGGCGGGGACGGCCAAGCAGAAGATGGGCGGCAAGCGGCACGCCGAGACCGGCGGGCCGGCCGATGAGGTGGGCGAGCGGGTGCCGACGGCGCAGCGGACCGGAGCGGAGACGCCGGGCACCGGCGAGCGCAGGTTCTCCGACACGCCCGCCGGAGTGGCCGGCAGGACCGGGGCGGGCCCCGCGGGCGCCGGCGGTCCCGGCAAAGGCCCGAAGGAGACCGGGACGCCCGGGCGGCGCGGGCCGCGCTGAGACGGCCTTACAGGCCCGTCTGGCGGCGCAGGTCCTCCAGCACCTGCTCGGCCTGGGCGCGCAGGCCCGGATCGTCGGGGTCGAGCCCGGCCTCGAACAGCATCGCCCAGCGCACCTCCCCGGTGGCCGGCGAGCGGCGGCCGGTGATGCGGACCCTGCCGCCGCCGGGCAGGGTCGCCGGGTGAGAGACCACCACGGTGGAGGTGACCCGTTCCCGGACGGTCTCGGGCACCGACCCGGGGTCGGTGAGCCCGATGCGGTGCGTCGGGCCCGCGGAGGTCTCCTGAACGACCAGCCGCCCGTTCTCCCAGACGGCGCGGTCGATGCGCTCCCACGGCAAGCGGACGAAGCCGCCGTCACCGGTGGGCAGGTGCAGCGCCAGGGTGGTGGCGACCACGTGAGAGCCGCCCCGGGTGGGAGCGAAGGCCAGCGGGCGCTCGCCGCGCGCCAGCTCCAGGCGGGCCCGCACGGACGCGGGCAGGCGGTTGCGGGTGAAGATCCGCAGCATGCGCTCCACCGTACCGATCAGGCCGCCCGGGGGGCGCGGCGGGCGGCCAGCAGGTCCAGCACGAGCGAGGCCGAGCAGCTGTAGTCGTGGCCGCCGCGGCCGGCGCCGTCGAACGGATCGAAGTACTCCCGGAACCCCGACTGGCGCACCAGCCGCAGCGTGGCGCCCTGCAGCAGGTCGGCGACCACGGTCAGGCCGTGGGCGGCGGCTCCCAGCCACAGCAGCCAGTTGGTGCTGATCCAGGTCGGGCCGCGCCAGTAGTCCCCCCTGTCGAAACAGGACGCCTGGACGTCGCAGGTGGGCACCGGGTATCCGGTGGCCCCGGCGAAGCGGCCCGACAGCAGCAGCTCGACCAGGGAGCGCAGGATGGGCCGGGGCAGCTCGGGGTCCAGCAGCGGGCCGAAGGACGAGACGGTCAGCGCCGGGATGAGACGGCCGGTGCGCAGGTCCAGCGCCCGGAAACAGCCCGCCTCGGGGTCCCACAGCCGATCCAGCAGGGCGCGGTGGATGCGCTGGGCCTGCTCCCGGTGCGGCACCGGATCGTGCCCGGTGATCTCGGCGATCTCCGCCAGCGCGTGCGCGGAGGCCAGGTAGACGGCGTTGAACAGCGGGTCCTCGGCCGCGAAGGGATGTTCCTCGCGCAGGTGGCCGGGGGCGTAACCGGCCCGGCGCAGCAGGACGACCAGCCACACGTAACGGTCGTGGTCCTCACCGGCGGGCGGGCGCGGCGGGCGGCCGGGCGCGTACGCCGACGGCGGCGGGTCCAGGGCGGCCAGCGGGCGGTCCCAGGCGGGGCTGTTGTCCAGGCCGGACTCCCAGGGGTGGCAGATGGCCGCCAGGCCCGCCCCGCCCAGGTCGCGGCAGCGGGCCAGATAGCGGTGCTGGGCGGCCAGCGGCCGGTAGATGCGGGCCAGGAAGGCGCGGCTGCGTTCGGCCTCGTCGGCGGTGGCCGACTCATGCAGCCGCAGGGCCGCCAGGGCGTGCAGCGGCGGCTGGGTGAGGCCGGAGGTGTCCAGGTCCCGGGGCGTGCCCGCGATGGTGCGGCTGCGCCACAGGTCGGAGCCGGGGAAGTAGCCGTGCCGGGTGAGGCGGGGGTGGAAGACGATGTGCGGCAGCAGCCCGTCGGACCACTGGCCCCGGAACACCGACAGCAGTTCGCGTTCGGCGCGTTCCCTGCGGTGCCGGGCCAGTCCCACGCTGATGAACGCCGAGTCCCAGCTCCACAGGTGCGGGTACAGCCCCGGAGAGGGTGCGGTGCCGCATCCGGTCCAGTTGTCGTCCAGGACCCGGGCCGCCGCCCGCCACAACGCGGTCTCGTCCCCGGTCAAAGGGGTGTTCATGCCTTCAAGCGTGAACCGCCGGTGACGGCCTGCCTAGAGCCGTTCGGGTTCGCTCCCCGTCCGGTCCGCGGGCCGCAGAAGACGCCGCCAGCGGCCGGTGGCGGGGATGGCGGCGGGGTCCAGGACGTGGCCGAGGAGACGCTCGACGATCTCCTCGCCCGCGGCGACGCCCCGCGCGGCGGTGACGGCGGTGTTGGGGGCGCTCCAGCCGGTCTCGGCCAGCTCGCCGTGCGAGGGGCGCAGCGCCAGGTCGGCCGCCTCCAGCAGTTCGATGTCCAGCAGCGAGTCCCCGGCGGCCAGCATCCGGTCGGCGCCGGCGCGGCGGGCGACCTCGGCGGCGGCGGACGCCTTGCTCAGCCCCGAGGGCAGGCAGTAGACCTTGCGGCCCTGCAGGGAGGTCCGCCAGCCGCGTTCGGCGCACCAGGCCGACAGCTCCGCCAGCCAGCCCGCCGGAAGCGCCGCCCGGTCGACGACGGCGTAGGCGAACAGCTCGGAGGCGGTCCGCAGCCTGTGCACGAACCCGCCGGCGATCCGGCTCAGATGCTCGCGGACTTCGGCGAGCTCGGCGCCGGTCTCGGCGACGCGGGCGCGCACCCGGCCGGCCCAGCCGGCGTCCTCCGCCCCGTCCACCAGGATGTGGCCGCCGTTGGCGCAGACGGCGTACGGGAGGGGTTTGCCCAGCAGGCGGACGCGGCGGTACTGCTCGGGTGTGCGCGTGGTCACCGGGACGAGCACGGCGGCCTCGGCGAGCCGCTCGATCAGGATCGCCGCCGTCTCGGTGACGTACGACAGCGGCGCGGCCCGGTAGTGCTCCACGCACAGCAGCCGGGGCAGGGTCTCGTCGGGTCCTTCCAGGGCGAGCGCGGCGGCCGAGTAGATCAGCGTCCGGTCCAGGTCGGTGCACACCACCGTCCTCATCGCGCACCGCCCCGGTGCGGGTGCGGACGGATCAGGCCCATGCAGGCGTAGGGGAAGGCGTCCGGCTCCACCTCGACCACGGGGACGCCGCGTTCGGCCGCCAGCAGCCTGATGTGGGCCAGCTCGCGGCGGTCCAGCATGTCGGCGCGGGCCAGCACCTGCCAGGGGACGCGGCGCAGCAGCACCCGGGTGGTCTCCCCCACCCCCGGTTTGATCAGGTTGAGGTCGTCGATGCCGTAGCGTTCCCCGATCCGCCGCACCGCCCGCCGGCCCGCCCAGTCCGGCCTGCGGTCGGCGGCGCGATGGGCGGGCCAGTCGGCGGCGACCTGCGCGGCGACCTGCTCGAAGCGGGCGCAGACGGTGTCGATGAACAGCCCCGACACATCGCCCGCGGCCAGTTCGGCGTAGAACTTGGCGCCGTGGAAGTCGCCCGGCCCGATCAGCTCATCGTTGAGCACCGTCCGGCTGACCAGGCCGGAGACGGTGGAGTTCAGGCAGGCCGAGGGGATGAGGAAGTCGTCGCGGGTGCCGAAGATCTCCGCGCAGCGCCCGGGGTCGGCCAGCACCGCCAGCTCGCCGGGGAAGCGCACCCCCTCCTCCCGGGCGTGGGCGTCCAGGGCGGCGGCCAGCTCGCTTGCGATGGCGCCCTTGCCGGTCCAGCCGTCCACGAACATGACCGCCGCCGGGTCGTGGTGGCGGGCCAGGTAGCGCAGTGCGACGCGGTCGATGCCCCGGCCGCGCACGATGCTCATCGCATAGTGCGGCAGCTCCAGCCCGTGGATCGCGCGGGCCCAGCGCCGGATCAGCACGCCGATGGGGGTGCCGGCGCGGGCCAGCGAGACCAGCACCGCCCCCGGACCCCGCTCGGCCAGGATCAGTTCGGCGACCAGCCCGACCGCGTACGCCAGCCGGGTGGCCGACTCCTGCAGCGCCCGGTGGAACAGTTCCTGGTACTGCGGGCTGGGCCGGTACTCCACCGGCAGCGACTCGGCGTAGTGGGCGCGGCCGGACTGGATCGCCGCCTCCCGTTCCTCGGCCGGCGCCTCCAGGCGGACGTGCGAGAGGTCCTTCAGCAGCCAGGCGACGTCCTCGGCCGGGTAGCTGCCGAAGTCCGGGCCGCGCAGCGGGCTCGGCAACGTGCGCGTGCTCAACGATCCCCCCTTCGGGCGGGCGTGCGGACGGGCAGCACGGCCATGGTGACCGGGGCGAGTTCACGCAGCCGGGCCGCCAGTCCCTTTTCCAGGAGCGGGGTGTCCCCGGCCCGGTCCACCACCAGCACGATCGCCTCGAACGCGCGGTCACGGTCGCCGCCGGGGGCCACGTTGTAGGCGTAGCGCTCCCCGGGGCCGTCGGCCGGGTCGTCGTGGGCGGGGAAGGTCAGGCGGGTGCGGATGGCGTACCCGGGGTCGTCCACGGCCAGCACCGGGGAGCGGGTGGTGGTCGAATAGCGGACCTGTGCGGCCGGCAGCAGGTCGGCCAGGGCCTCGGCCAGCCGCAGCGGCGCGTACATCAGCTCCTCAAAGCCCAGCACCAGCACCCGGCGCGCCGCGGCGGGCAGCGTCTCGGCGAGCCGGGCGGCCATGGCCGGCAGTTCGGCCTCCAGGTGCCGGCGGTGCTCGGGGAGGAAGCCGTGCCGGCCGCCCTCCGGCAGGTCCTGCGGCCAGGCCAGATCGATCCTGACGAGCGGGTGCGCGCGGCCGCACGGCCGGGGCGGGGCGGGTGCGCAAGCGGTGGCGGCCACCAGTTCCCGGCCCGCCCGCAGCACGTCCGCGGGCAGTTCCACCCGGCCGCGGGCCAGCGCGACCGCGTCGATGCGCGCCCCCAGCTCGTCGGCGAGGGCCGCCATGCGCGCCCGGTCCTGCGGGCCGCGCACGTCCACCAGGGACGCCAGCACGTAGTGGTCGCGGGGGTGCGCGGCGTGCAGGGCGCGGATCGTGTTGAGCGCCGTGGTGCCGGTGGACAGCTCATCGTCGACCAGCACCACCGGCCCGGCGGTCTCCATCAGCGCCGGGTCGGCGGGCAGCAGCAGGTGGCTGGTGGCGTGGCTGTGCTCCTCCTCGAACCCCCCGTACGGCGGCACCCCCGGGACGGGGCGGCGGGTGGAGTGCAGGTAGACGGCGCCGCCCAGGGCGTCGGCCACCGAGTGGCCGAGCGCGGTCGCGGTCTCGGCGTAGCCGATCACCAGCGCGGGCATCGGGGCCGCCGGCGCCTCCCGCAGCATGTCCCGCAGGCGCGCGGCGGGCCGCGCACCGTCCGGCGGGTTCCGTTCGGCGGCCAGGGCGGCGCGCAGGGCGGCGCCGGCGGCATCGGCGGCCGGCTGCGGCAGTCCGGCGATGCGGCGGCCCAGCAGCAGGCCGGCCCCGTGGACCAGGCGGGGGTCGGTCGGCACGTGCTTGCCCAGCACCGCCGAGACCAGCAGGTGGGCGCGGCGCGGGTTGCGCCGCACCGCCAGGCCGACCAGGTCGCGCAGGCCGGCCCCGAAGGGACGGTCGGCATCGCGCAGCGCGATGCCCAGCCGCTCGGCGACCCAGGCGCCGTTCCACCCGGTCACAGGCCGCCCGCCGCTTCCAGCAGTTCCACGAACGTGACGTCCTCCGCCGCCACCCCGAACACCTGGGCGCGCAGCATGAGCCGTTCGGCCCAGGCCCGGTGGGGCTTGGCCTCGTTCATCTTGTTGGCATACGAGCTGGCCATGGCGCCGCCGCCGTCGACCCCGAGGATGTCGGCGGCGTCGCAGTACTCCTCGTGGGTGACCACCGACAGCGCGTGCACGGCCGCGACGTGGGAGGGGTGGATGACGGTCTTGCCGATCAGCCCGTTGGCCTTGTCCAGGTGCACCTCGCGGATCAGCCCGTCCAGTTCGGCGCTGATGAGGTGGCGGCGCAGCCCGGTGGCGGCGCGGCGTTCGAACGGCGACTGCCGCAGCTGGGGCTTGAACATCCGCTCCCCGGCCGAGAAGTACTCCCAGACCGGGCCGGTGACCACGAAGCCGGTGCCGTCGGCCCGGCCCAGCACGTTGACCACGTCGGCGATCACCGCGGCCACCGGCTGGATGTCGTAGATGGTCAGGTCGGGCGGGCGGCGCAGCCCGTAGGCGGCGCTCAGGTCGGTGGCGCCCAGCCGCACCGCCAGGATCGAGTCGGCGTACTTGGCCAGCAGCCGCGCCACGTCCTGCAGCATCTCGGCGCGGGTCTCGGCGTAGATGGCCTCCCGGCTCTCGATCACCGGCATGGCCAGCAGCCGGCGCGCGGCCAGCGGGCTGGTCTGCACCAGCGCGTCCAGGAACGCTCCACCGGTGGCCGCGGTGAACTTCGGCAGCACGAATCCGCTGACCAGCTCGACCGCATCGCCCAGCCGCCGGGTCAGGTCGCCGATCTGCTCGGGGGTGCGGACCCGGATGAACAGCAGCGGGGCGGCGCTGCCGGAGGCGTGGACGCGGCGCAGCTGGTCGATCATGTTGGCCTCGGCCGCGGGCACCTGGTCGTCGGGGATGGCGTCCTCCAGGCACACCACCATGCTCATCACACCGTGCCGGACGGCCTTGACGATGTCGTGGGCCAGCGTGGGGCGGGTCGCCGGACTGTAGAGCGTGGCGCCGAGCGCCACCGCCAGCAGCGCCGGGTCGGTGTCACGGTCGAAGGGGCGGGGCTGACGAAAGAACAGGCGTTTGCGCCGGGCGGCGGAGACGTGGTCGAAGTGTCGCATGGGAGCGGTTCCTTTCCACGGCCTGCCAGGCCCCAGAGCAACGGCACCGCACGGCGGGCCCGGTCCGCATCCCGGAACCATATACGGGAGATATGCCTATCTGTGGCATTTGGACAGGTGAATCGTGCGTCAGAGCACCCGGTGCGGCGGGCCGGGACGGGCCGGCCCTCGCACCCCCGCCGGGGCCGTGGAGTGCCGTGGGCCCATCCGCCCCGGCGGCGAGAGCACGGGCGCTTCACAGGTATTGCGTCACCACGGGCAGCAGGTGCTGGAAGGTGCGGCCGGTGGCGGTGGCCCCGATCGCGGTCATCGACCAGCCGGAGCCCTCCCGGCTCACCTTGGCCATGATCTGCGCGGTGTGCGGCCCGGAGCCCGACAGGTCGTAGCGGGCCAGCTCCCGGCCCGTGCTCTCGTCCACCAGCCGGCAGAAGGCGCCCGCGATCTGCGAGAAGTCCTGCCCGCTGAAGGAGTTGACGGTGAACACCAGCTGGGCGACGTTGCCCGGCAGCGCGGTCAGGTCGACCCGGATCGACTCATCGTCCCCCTCGCCGTCACCGGTGAGGTTGTCGCCGGTGTGCTGCACGGCGCCATCCTTGCTGCGCAGCTGGCGGAACCAGACCGCGTCCACGAGGTTGCCGGAGGCGTCGAACAGCAGGCAGGAGGCGTCCAGGTCGGTCGGCTGGGTCTTGGACCGGCCGAACAGCCCTCTTTTGACCACCGGGTCCCAGCCCAAGCCCATCCTGACCCGGGTGAGCGCGCCGCCGTCCGGCTTGGCCAGCGAGACCTTCTGCCCCTTGCTCAGCGAGACGGACATGGCCGCATCATTCCCCGGTCAGCGCCCCGCTCCCCGACACGCTCGTGGGGTGCAGTTCCTCCGCCCCGTCTGGGCCGGCCGCGCCCGGTGAGGCGCCGTTTCGCTCGCGCCGGTTGCGCAGCACCGAGGACAGGAAGGCGGCGATGATCAGACCCGCGCCGAGCCCGCCGGTGATCGCCTCGGGGACGTGGACGGCGATGCTGATCAGCATGCAGACGGCCAGGGCGCCGATGGCCCAGTGCGCGCCGTGCTCGAGGTAGACGTACTCGTGCAGGGTGCCCTTGCGCACCAGGAACACCGTCAGCGAACGGATGTACATCGCACCGATGCCCAGGCCCAGCATGATGACGACCGGGTCGGTGCTGATGGCGAACGCCCCGATGACCCCGTCGAAGGAGAACGAGGCGTCCAGCACCTCCAGGTACAGGAACAGGAAGAACCCGGCCTTGCCGGTGGCCAGCACCAGCCCGTTGGGGCCGGTGGTGCCCTTGACGGCGGGGACCTTGACCTCCTCCTCGCCGTCGCCGTCGTCCTCGCCGCCCTGGGAGAACAGCTCGCCGAGCCCGTTGACCAGGATGTAGGTCACCATGCCCAGCACGCCGGCGATCATCACCTGGCCGGTGTCCTCGGCGAACAGCCCGGCCACCAAGGCCAGGGCACCGGCCGCCACGACCACCGAGAGCTGGTCGAGCTTGCCGATCCGCGCCAGCGGGCGTTCCAGCCACGGCAGCCATTTGTCCGCGCGTTCCTCGAACACGAAGTCCAGGAACAGCATCATCAGGAACATGCCGCCGAACGCCGCGATCGTCGGATACGCCTCATGCATCCGGTGGGCGTATTCCTTCGGATCGTTGAAGGCCAGATCAAAGGCCTCGATCGGCGTCATCTGAGCGGTGATCCCGACGATCAGCAGCGGGAAGAGCAGCCGCATGCCGAACACCGCGATGGCGATGCCGATGGTCAGGAAGATCTTCTGCCAGAAGGTGCTCATCCGTTCCAGCACCTTGGCGTTGACCACGGCGTTGTCGAACGAGAGCGAGATCTCCAAAACGGCGAGGACGGCCACCAGCGCCAGCCCGGCCGGCCCGCCGTACAGCAGTGCGGCGAGCAGGCCCAAACCGGTGATGGCGAACGACCACCCGAAGGTGCGAAGAATCATGAACGAATTTCTGGTCGGCGGGGTAGCGTCAGCGATCAGCCTACGTTGACGCCGAAGTCCATGGCGATACCGGCCAAGCCCGAAGCATACCCTTGGCCGACCGCCCGGAACTTCCACTCGGACTGATAGCGGTAAAGCTCACCGAAGATCATTGCGGTCTCGGTGGAGGCGTCCTCGGTGAGGTCGAAACGGGCCAGCTCGGAGTTGTCGGACCGGTTGACGATGCGGATGAAGGCGTTGCGGACCTGACCGAAGGTCTGGCCGCGGTTGTCGGCGTCATAGATCGACACCGGGAAGACGATGCGCTCGCACTCGGGCGGGACGGCGGTCAGATCGACGTTGATGACCTCGTCGTCGCCCTCGCCCTCACCGGTGAGGTTGTCACCGGTGTGCTCCACCGAGCCGTCGGGGCTGCGCAGGTTGTTGTAGAACACGAAGTGCCGGTCGGAGAGGACCTTGCCGTTGGCGCCCAGCATCAGCGCCGAGGCGTCCAGGTCGAAGTCCGCGCCGGTCGTGGTCCGCACATCCCAGCCCAGGCCGACCGACACTGCAGTCAGGTTGGGCGCGGCCTTGGTCAGCGAGACGTTGCCGCCTTTGGCGAGGGAAACTCCCATGGTCGGCTGCTCCTACTCCCTTGTGCTGCCTGCTGGTCCCTTGCGCGTCCCCGGAGCCGGATCTTCGGTGCCCGGTCCGGATACGGAAGACGAAATCAGACGTTGACCCCGAAGTCCATAGCGATGCCGGCCAGTCCCGAGGCATAGCCCTGGCCGATGGCGCGGAATTTCCACTCCGCGCCGTGGCGGTAAAGCTCACCGAAAACCATGGCGGTCTCGGTGGAGGCGTCCTCGGACAGGTCATAGCGGGCCAGCTCGTTGCCGTCGGCCTGGTTGACCACGCGGATGAAGGCGTTGCGGACCTGGCCGAAGTTCTGGCCGCGCGAGTCGGCCTCGTAGATGGAGACGGCGAACGCCACCCGCTGCGCCTGCGGGGGCAGGGCGGTCAGGTCGACCTTGATCTGCTCATCGTCGCCCTCTCCCGCCCCGGTGAGGTTGTCGCCGCTGTGCACCACGGCGCCCTCCGGGCTGCGCAGATTGTTGAAGAAGACGAAGTGCTGATCCGACAGCACCTTGCCGGAGGCGTCGACGACGATGGCCGAGGCGTCCAGATCGAAGTCGGTACCGGTGGTGGTGCGCACATCCCAGCCCAGGCCGACGGTGACCGCGGTCAGGCCGGGTGCCTGCTTGGTGAGCGAGACATTGCCGCCCTTGCTCAGACTGACGCCCAACAGTACCTCCAGGTTGCTTTTCCAGTCGCCATCGACCGAAGGCCGACATCCGTAAGACGTCGTGGCGATGCTATCCGTTCCGCTGCGTCCCGTCGGCCCGCAAACGGCAGGATCGAACCGTCCTGGGAGGATGAACGCACTGCCTGGCGTGAGCGAGACTAGGGGGAGCCAAAGATCAGGCCACGGGACGGCCCGTCCCGGGCCGGTCGGAGCAGGACGGCACGGCGGAGGCGCAGTGCGGGGAGCGGGCGAACGGCGTCGGCGGGGCCGCCGCGACGGGGCGGCGCAGACCGCCAGGGCGGCCGCGGTCGCGGTGCGGGAGAACGCCGCCACCGCCTTCTACGACATGGAGCAGACGCAGCGGTACGTCGGCGGGCGGGTCACCCTCTTCGCCGATCTGGACCCGGCCGCCGCAGAGAGCGCCCAGCGCGAGTTCGCCGACCTCAACGGCAAGGCCGACCACGCCGCTCGCGCCTATATCACCGTGCTGGACGCCCACAACCTCGACGACGAGAGCCGGTCGGCGGCCGAGTACGACGCCGCGCGGCGGGCCCTGACGGCCGTGCTCGAACGGCTCACCGGCGTCACCGAGGAGCTGAACGCCTTCGCCGTCCGGCTGGGGGCGCGGCTGGAGCGGCTGGAGGCCGCGCTGGATCAGCTGCCGCCCCGCCTGACGGCCGCCCGGCAGGCGGTGGCGGCGGCCGAGGAGGCCATCGAGCGGGCCCGGCGGGCCGGGATGGACGCCGCCGAGCCCGAGGCCGTGCTGGCCCGGGCGCACGACCTGCTGGCCAAGGTGTCCGCCCCGGGGCTGGGCGGGCTGGGCCTGTCGGGGGCGATGGAGGCGGCCGACGAGGCGCGCCGGCTGGCCGAGACCGCCCGCGAGCAGGCCGAGGAGCTGCCGAAGGCCGCCGAGAAGGTCCGGCATGCGCTGATCGCGGTGCGCACCCGGGTGGAGGCGGTGGCCGGGCGGATCGAGCCGGTGCGGGAGGCGATGAGCCGCCTGCTGCGCGGCTACTCGCTGGCGTGCTGGCAGGACCTGAAGAACGCCCCGAGTGCGATCGAGGAGGGGGTGGCCCGGGCGCGGGAGCGCATCGCCGAGGCCGAGGCGCACGCCGGGCGGGGCGAGTGGGCGCAGGCCCAGCGGGCGCTGACCGCCGCGCGCACCGAGCTGAACGCCGCCGACCGGCGGGCCGGGCAGGTCACCGGGCGGCTGGCCGACCTGGAGGCCACCGCGGCCGACCCCTCGGCGCCCGCCGAGGCGGTCCGTTTCACCGTGCGCGACGCCCAGCGGCTGGTGGTCACCGCCGGTTCGGCCATCTCTCCCCGGCACGCCCGGGACCTGGACGCCCTGGTACGGCGCCTGGAGGCGGCCCCGGCCAAGCTCCGCGGCCCGCACCCGGACTACTGGTCCTACCTGCAGGAGCTGGAGTCGATCAAAACCGCCGCCCGGGACGTGGTGGAACGGGTCCGCGCCGAACGCGCCGGCCGCGGCTGACCCGCCCCCGGGGACCGCCGGCTCGGCCCGGGGAGGTCGCGTCCGGCCGGACGCCGCCTCGAGGGGTTCTCAGTGGGTGCCGTCGCCGTGCAGGCCGATGGTCAGGTTGCGGGCGACCACGGGCGGACGGCTCGGATGCGGCTGCGGGACCGCCTGGGAGTAGGGGTGCTGGCCCGGCTGCTGGGCGGGAGCCGCCTCGGCCACCACGGCGGTGCCGTAGGCGCACACCTCATGGCCGCCCCGGCCCGGTCCGCCGGCGACGAAGGCGTTGTCGAAGCACATGCCCACCACCGCGTTGGCCCCCATCCGCTGGGCCTCCTCGGCCAGTCGCTGGATCGCCTCCCGCCGGGCGGCGGCCAGTCCGGGGCCCGGCTGCTCGGCGGCCGGCACGCGGAAGGTGCCGCTGTTGGACGCCGGGGCCGCGCCCCCGCCCTGATCGCTGTGCACGGCCACCCCGAACACCGGGCCGAGCACCCTGCGGATCTCGAAACCCGGCAGGCCATCAGTCGTGACGATCAGCATGCCCCCACCGTAGACGACCGGCGGGGCCTCATGCCCCTTGTTGGATCTCTTCGACCACGCTGGTGCCTTTGCCCGGCCGGGACTCCCACTCCCAGGTCTCCTCCAGCCGCAGCCGCCCGTCCGGCAGCACCCGCACCACCGACACGCAGTGGCCGTTGGCCGTCTCACCCGCGGTGTTGAGCTGGGTGTAGCGGAAGTCCAGGCGGTCGCCGTCGCGGGTGCCCACCAGGTAGCCGCGCCGGATCTCACCTCCGGCGTAGCAGGCCCAGATCTCGCCGTCCCGCTCGTGGTAGGTGAAGATCGTGGCGGGTGTGACCTCGCCGCCGGACACGTCGGCGACGGCGCGAAAGCGCCTGCCGTCGAGGGAAGGGGCCGTCATCGGAGCGATCCTAGCGGCGGTCCTTCGACGGGCCGGCGGCCGTCTTCGGCCGGTGGCGCCGCACCCGGGGAGCAAAAGCCCGCGACTTGGCCTCCTGCCAGGTCACGGGCTGCACTCGCGGGTTTCCCCCTATTCCAGATACTCGCGCAGCATCTGCGCGCGGGAGGGGTGGCGGAGCTTGGCCAGCGTCTTGGACTCGATCTGGCGGATGCGCTCGCGGGTCACCCCGAACTCGCGTCCGACCTCCTCCAGGGTGCGGGGGTGGCCGTCGGTCAGGCCGAAGCGCAACTGGATGATGCGCTGCTCCCGCTCCGACAGCGTGCACAAGATGTCCTCCAGCTGGTCCTGCAGCAGGATGAACGCGGCGGCCTCCAGCGGGACCACGGCGTCGGCGTCCTCGATGAAGTCGCCGAGGTCGGAGTCCTCCTCGCCGATGGGGGACTGCAGGGACACCGGTTCCTGCGCGATGCGCTGGATCTCCACGACCCGCTCGGCCGGCAGCCCCATCTCGGCGCCGATCTCCGCGGGCGTCGGCTCCCTGCCCAGGTCCTGGTGCAGCTGCCGCTGCACCCGCACCAGCTTGTTGATGGTCTCCACCATGTGCACCGGGATCCGGATGGTCCGGGCCTGGTCGGCGATCGCCCGGGTGATCGCCTGGCGGATCCACCAGGTGGCGTAGGTGGAGAACTTGAAGCCTTTGGTGTAGTCGAATTTCTCGACCGCGCGGATGAGGCCGAGATTCCCCTCCTGGATGAGGTCGAGGAACAGCATTCCCCGCCCCACGTAGCGTTTGGCGATCGAGACCACCAGGCGCAGGTTGGCCTCGATGAGGCGTTGTTTCGCGCGCGCCCCCTCACGCGCGATGAGTTCGAGGTCGAGCCGTTCCCTGGGGGAGATGAAGGCCGCCCGGGCCAGCTTCTCCTCGGCGAACAGGCCCGCCTCTATCGTTTTGGCGAGTTCGACTTCCTCTTCCGCCGTCAGCAGCGGCACGCGCCCGATCTCCCGCAGGTAGATGCGGACCAGGTCGCTGGTCGGCACCCGTTTGCCGAGGTCGTCCTCGTCGGCTCGGGAAAGCTCCCCGGTCTCGCCGGGAGACTCCAGGACCTCCACTCCTTGTTCGGCGAGCGCCAGGACGACCCGCTCCAGCGAGTCCGCCGGCAGCTCGGAACGGTCGATCGCGGCGGCGACGTCGTCGACGGTCACGCCGCCGTGCTCTCTCCCACGCACGACAAGGTCCGCCACCTGGTCAACCGATGGCGCTTGGCTTGGCAGCACCGAAGGGCCCACAGTGACAGTGTGCGTCAATCGAGTGCTAGATCACAGCACCCATTTTTCGGGAAAATGTGCTATAGGGACCCGATGGCTCGTTCCCGCATCACGCGTCTCTGCTGCTCAAGCGCCACCAGATCGCCGAACAGGCGGTTGTAGTCGTCCGGATGCTCGACCGGATTCAGCCGTTCGAGTTTGGCCTTCAGCGCGGCGATCTCCCCGGTGAGCTGGCGTTCCCAGATCCGGGCGAGCAGTTCATTGGCGTATCGGTCGTCCGTTTCCCCGGCAAGGCGCAGCGGCTCCACCGCCAGCCGGGTGATCAACGCGGCCACCCGCTCATTGGGGGCCGCCTCGCGCAGCCGCACCGCCCAGTCCGGCCCGCTCGCCGCCGCCACCCCGCCGGCCTGGGCGATCACCGCGCGCACGGCGGCGTGCGGCGGGGCGGTGAAGGCCGACTCGGGCAACTGGTCGAAGGCCGGGCCGACGACCGCCGGGCGCTGCACCGCCAGCTTCAGCAGCTCCCATTCGCGCTGCACGTCCGGGTCGCCGAGGTCGTGCCCGGGCTCTGCGGCCGCCGGGCGCGCCCGCTCCGGCCGGCCGCCGGCGACGCCCGTCCGGGCGGCGCCGCCCGCACGCGCCCGGCCGGCCTGCTCGCGGATGCGGCGCAGCACGAACCGCTCGTCCATGATGCCCAGCCAGCGGTCCAGGCTGGTGGCGTACATCTTGCGCAGCCCGGCGTCCTTGATGCCGGCCACCACCGGGGCGGCGGCGTCCAGCGCGGCCAGCCGGCCCTCGTTGGTGGTCAGGTCGTAGCGTTCGATGGTGGCGCGGATGACGAATTCGAAAAGCTGGGTGCGGGAGGCGATCAGGTCGCGCACCGCCGCGTCCCCGTGCTTGAGCCGCAGGTCGCAGGGGTCCAGCCCGTCCGGCTGCACCGCCACGAAGGTCTGCGCGCCCAGCCGCTGGTCCTGCTCGTAGGCGCGCAGCGCGGCCCGCTGCCCGGCGGCGTCCCCGTCGAAGGTGAAGATGATCTCGGCGCGGGCGTCCGGCTGGTCCATCAGCAGCCGGCGCAGCAGCTTGGCGTGCTCTTCGCCGAAGGCGGTGCCGCAGGTGGCCACGGCGGTGGTCACCCCCGCCAGATGGCAGGCCATCACATCGGTGTAGCCCTCGACGATCACCGCCTGGCGGCGCCGGGCCATCTCCTTTTTGGCCAGGTCCGCCCCGTACAGCACGGTGCTCTTTTTGAACAGCGGGGTCTCAGGGGTGTTGAGGTACTTGGGCCCGTCGTCGTCCTCATACAGCTTGCGGGCGCCGAACCCGATCACATCGCCGGTCATGTCGCGGATCGGCCACACGAGCCGTCCCCGGAACCGGTCGACCGGGCCGCGCCGGCCCTCGCGGGCCAGCCCGCCGGCGATGAGCTCCCGGTCGGTGAAACCGCGGCCCCGCAGATGCCTGACCAGCGTCTCCCAGCCGCGGGGGGCGTACCCCACCCCGAAGTGCTCGGCGTGCGAGGCGTCGAAGCCGCGCTCGGCCAGGAAACGCCGGCCGATCGCCGCCTCCTCACCGGCCAGCTGCTCGGCGTAGAACTGGGCGGCGGCCTTGTGCGCCTCGATCAGGCGGGCGCGCTGCCCGTCCTGGCGGCGGGGGGCGTAGCCGCCCTCCTCGTACCGCAGCTCGACGCCGGCCCGGGCCGCCAGGCGCTCGACCGCCTCGACGAAGGTCAGGTGCTCCATCTTCTGCACGAAGGTGATGACGTCGCCGCCTTCGCCGCAGCCGAAGCACCAGTACAGCCCTCGGGAGGGGGTCACGTTGAACGAGGGGGTCTTCTCATCGTGGAAGGGGCACAGCCCCTTCAGGTCGCCGCCGCCCGCGCTGCGCAGCTGGAGGTACTCCCCCACGACGTCGGCGATCGGCGACCGCTCACGGACGAGCGCGATGTCCTCGTTGCGAATCCGGCCTGCCACGCCGCGAGTCTAATCCCGCTCCACCGCCCCGGCCCCGTCCCGCCCGGGGGGCCGGACCGCCCCGGCACAGTGCGATCATGAGCCTGCCCGCGGGGTTGCGCATCGGCGCGGCGATCGCGGCCGCCTTGGCCCCCGCCGCCTGCACCTCGGACTTCTCCGTGCCGGACCTCTCTGTGTCGGACGTCCCCCACTGGACGCCGAGGCAGGAGGGGCCGCCACCGCGATGGTCGGCGCAGATGCCCACCGGTTCCAACACGACGGTGCTCATGGGCCGGGTCGCGGTGGTCCTGAACGATGAGGCGGTGGTGGGGCTGGACGCCGCCACCGGACGGCAACTGTGGAGCTCGCCCTCCAGCGACCAGTACACGCGGCGCGTCACCGACGAGGTGATCGTGGACTGGCGGAAAGAGGACCTGGTGGACAAGGGCCCGTTCACGGTCATCGACCCGGCGACCGGCCGGACCCTGTGGCGCGGGGGGCCGGCGCTGCTGGACATGGCGACCGGGCGCACCCGGTGGACCGCCCCCGACCCGGGGGTGACGTCCTTATCGCCGCCCTGGGGGACCAGGGTCACCGGCGGCCTGGTCGCCGTCGGGACCGTCGAGGACAAGATCTCCTACGTGCTGGTGTACCGCGCCGCGGACGGCGAGCGCGTGGGCCGGCCGGCTGCAGGGCCTCGGTGAGGACTGGGTGGCGATCGACCACGCCCGCGACGCGCCGGTGGGCCGCCGCACCCTGGAGTTCATCCGCTTCTGACCACCGGGCCGGGCATGGAAGCGGCGTCCCACCGGCGGGGAGTCACCGGTGGGACGCCTGGTCTCCTCCTTTCAGTCGGCGCAGGGCGCAGGCGGTTCTCCGCTCACTTCTCGGGGTAGGCGGCGACCACCTCCACTTCGACCAGCCACCCCTGAACGGGCAGGTTCTCCACCTCCAGCGCGACCCGGGAGGGACGGGCCGGGTTGACGTACATGGGCTCGGCGGGGGCCGCCGAGCCCAGCGGCACCTCCATGGGCTTGCCGGTGGTCAGATCGGTGTTGGCGTAGAACTGCCGGTAGGCGCGGTTCCAGCCGTTGAAGTCGGCGCTGTCGGAGCCGGGCGGGTTGGCCAGGTACACCCGCATGGAGATCACATCCCGCGGGGTGAGGCCGACGGCCTCCAGGTTGGCGCTGACCTGTTTGAGGGCGTTGATGCCCTGGGCCTCGGTGATGGTGACGCCGGGGGGCAGCTTGCCGCCGGGGAAGTCGATGTAGCGCTCGGGCGTGCCGGCGGGGGCGGCGGTGTTGGCGGCCGCCGGCCCGGTGCCGCTGGCGGTGTAGGTGGCCACGTGCGCGCCCACCGAGACCCCGTTGGCGATGTTCGGGGTGGCCGATCCCTCCGGCAGCGCCACGATCACCTCATGGGGCTTGGGCGCCTTGGGCTTTTTGCTCTTGGGGGCCGCCGAGGCCGCCCCGCCGACGCCGACCAGCAGGGTCGTGGCGACGGCACCAGCGATGATCTTGCGACGCAATGGGGTCTCCTCAGGACTTCAGCACCCGCTGGTGCAGTTCGGTGACGACCTTGCGGGCCGATTCGAACGAGCCGTGCATCCAGGCGATCTCGTAGCTGAGCCAGTCGCCGCAGAAGTAGACGCGGCCCTGCGGCTGGTTGAGCAGCCTGTACTCGGCGCCGCGACTGGGCCAGTTGACCCAGGCGCCCTCGATGAAGGGCTGGCGGCGCCAGGCGATCGACAGGGAGGCGGCGATGTCCTTCTTGAACTTGGCCCCGTGGATCTTGGCGCCCGCGTTCAGCGCCCGCTCCAGCCGCTGGGCGTGGGTCAGGGGGTCGTAGGTCTGGGCGTTGCGGCCGGAGTTGTAGTAGGCCAGCAGCACGCCGCGCTTGCCGTGGTAGCCGTAGGACGGGTACCACATCACCGAGATGTCCAGGTCGGTGTTGGTGATGCCGCCGTAGATGTTGTCCTCCAGCTCCCACCAGCGGCGGGTGTACTCGATGCCGAGCTTGCCGGCGGAGCTGACGGTCGGGTACTCCAGCGCGGCCTGGACGCTCGCCCCCAGGTTGTGGGGGATCTTGGCCATGACGTGCGGCGGCAGCGTGGCGATCGCGTAGTCGGCCTTGGCGACCTTGGTCTTGCCGTTGAGGACGTACTGGACCTCCACGCCGTTGGGGAGGTTGGTGATCTTGGTGACCTTGGCCCCGGTCTTGATCCGGCCGTTGCCGACGGCCTTGGCCAGCGCCCGGGGGATGGCGTCCATGCCGCCGACCGGCTGGAACATCATCATGGCCTGGCTGTAGCCCAGCTCGAAGGAGAAGGAGCGGCCGACCCCGCTGGCCAGCACCTGCGACAGCGACGGCGGCGGCCCCAGCACGGTGCCCGCCTGGTCCCCGGCGCCCGGGTCGACGGTGTAGCCGCGCCGGCCGGTGCCGGTGTAGGCGTAACCGCTGCTCTTGGGGCCGATCGCGCCGAAGTCCGACAGGAACGACAGCAGCCGCTCCTTGTCGGTGGCGCTGAGCTGCTGGTCCAGTGCGCCCTGGTCGGTGGCCTTGGCCAGCAGCTCGGAGATGTAGCCGTACACGTCCGCCTTGGCGGTGCGCCACTTGACCGGCGCGGTCATCCCGGCCGATTCGTTGTAGATCAGCGCCTCGGCGTTGGCGTTGGCGAAGACCTCCAGCGGGACGCCCAGCTCGCGGCAGTAGTCCATGGTGGTCATCCACTGCGCGATGCGGGCCGGTCCCATGTTCATGTACTGGCCGTCGCTGAACTTGGCGCGCTGGGTGGCGCCGTCGATCTCCTCCAGCTTGTCGCCGCCCCGCATGGTGAGGTTGCGTCCGCCCACCCGGTCGCGGGCCTCCAGCACGGTGCAGTCGTAGCCGGCCTTGCCCAGCTCGTAGGCGGCGGCGAGCCCGGCCACGCCGCCGCCCAGGATCAGCACCTTGGCGGCGCCGCGGCCGCGCAGCCGGAAGTCCGACGGCTGCGGCGGCTGAAAGGGAACCTTGGTCGCCGACTCGGCGGAGGGCGCCAATCCCAGCGCGCCCATGGTGGCGAACATAGCCCCTGCGCCGCCGGTCACTCCCACCCTGGCCAGGAAGGAGCGCCGGCTCAACCCCTGCGACTGTTCCGTCGTCGGCAAGGAACACCTCCCAAGATCTCGACGCAGGGGAGCTTCAGATCTTGACATTTCAGACATAATGCACGCCCGTAATGGGCGTGTTACTAAATGATCACTTACCTTTGGAACGATCCATCCAAATGGGGAGATCTCATCTCCCGACAAGGCCGCCAACCTGGCCGTTTAAGCCCCACCCACTGTTAAATCGGGATTAAATCCATATTCAAAACGTTGTGGCGACGCCGCGGGCCGCTAGCGTCGATCAAGTGCTGATCACCCCACACGAACAGGAACGACTGCTGATCCATGTGGCCGCGCAGGTGGCTCGGGAGCGGCGGGCGCGCGGGCTGCGGCTCAACCATCCCGAGGCGACCGCGATCATCGCGGCCTACGTGCTGGAGGGCGCCCGGGACGGACGCACGGTGGCCGAGCTGATACAGGCCGGGCGCACCGTGCTCACCCGCGACGACGTGATGGAAGGGGTGCCGGAGATGCTGGAGTCGGTCCAGGTCGAGGCGACCTTCCCCGACGGGACCAAGCTCGTGACCGTGCACAGGCCGATCCCATGATCCCGGGCGAGATCGTGCCGGGCGAGCGGCCCGTACAGCTCAACCCCGGACGCGAGCGGGTGACGGTGACGGTGGTCAACACCGGGGACCGGCCGATCCAGGTCGGCTCGCACTACCACTTCGCCGCGGCCAACCCCGCGCTGGAGTTCGACCGCAAGGCCGCCTGGGGACGCCGGCTGGACGTCCCGGCGGGCACCGCGGTGCGGTTCGAGCCCGGCATCACCCGCGAGGTGTCCCTGGTCCCCCTGGCCGGCAACCGCGTGGTCCCCGGCCTGCGAAGCGAGAGCGCCGGAGCACTCGATGACTGAACTGTCGCGCGCCCGCTATGCGGCGCTGTTCGGCCCGACCACGGGCGACCGCATCCGCCTGGCCGACACCAACCTGTTCATCGAGGTCACCGAGGACCGTTCCATGGGAGCGGCCGGGGCCGGCGATGAGGCGGTGTTCGGCGGCGGCAAGGTGATCCGCGAATCGATGGGCCAGGCCCGCACCACCCGCGCCGAGGGCGCCGTGGACCTGGTGATCACCGGCGCGGTGGTGCTGGACTACTGGGGGATCGTCAAGGCGGACGTGGGCGTCCGCGACGGACGGATCGTGGCGCTGGGCAAGGCCGGCAACCCCGACACCATGGACGGGGTGCACCCGGACCTGGTGATCGGGCCGTCCACCGAGGTGCTGGCCGGCAACGGCAAGATCCTGACCGCCGGGGCGATCGACTCCCACGTGCACCTGATCTGCCCGCAGCTGGTGGAAGAGGCGCTGGGCGCCGGGGTGACCACGCTGCTGGGCGGCGGCACCGGCCCGGCCGAGGGCACCAAGGCCACCACGGTGACCGGCGCCTGGTACCTGCACCGGATGCTGGAGGCGCTGGATGTCTGGCCGGTCAACGTGGCGCTGCTGGGCAAGGGCAACACCGTCTCCTCCGAGGCGCTGTGGGAGCAGCTGCGCGCCGGGGCCTGCGGGTTCAAGCTGCACGAGGACTGGGGGTCCACCCCGGCGGCGATCGACGCCTGCCTGAAGGTCGCCGACGCCTCCGGCGTGCAGGTGGCCCTGCACAGCGACACCCTGAATGAGGCCGGGTACGTGGAGTCCACCCTGGAGGCGATCGCCGGCCGGTCGATCCACGCCTACCACACCGAGGGCGCCGGCGGCGGGCACGCCCCCGACATCATCACCGTCGCCGCGCACCCCAACGTGCTGCCGTCCTCGACCAACCCGACCCGCCCGCACACCGTCAACACCCTGGACGAGCACCTGGACATGCTGATGGTGTGCCACCACCTCAACCCGGCGGTGCCCGAGGACCTGGCGTTCGCCGAGTCCCGGATCCGCCCCACCACCATGGCGGCCGAGGACATCCTGCACGACCTGGGCGCCATCTCGATGATCGGCTCGGACTCCCAGGCGATGGGCCGGATCGGGGAGACCGTCATCCGCACCTGGCAGACCGCGCACGTGATGAAGGAGCGCCGCGGCTCCCTGCCGGGCGACGGCGCCGAGCCCGCCGACAACCTGCGGGCCCGCCGCTATGTGGCCAAGTACACCATCAACCCGGCCATCGCCCACGGCCTGGACGACCTGGTCGGGTCGGTGGAGCCGGGCAAGCTGGCCGACCTGGTGCTGTGGGAGCCGGCGTTCTTCGGGGTGCGCCCGTCGGTGGTGCTCAAGGGCGGGGTGATCGCCTGGGCGGCGATGGGCGACGCCAACGCCTCCATCCCCACCCCGCAGCCGGTGCTGCCCCGTCCGATGTTCGGCGCCGCGCCCGCGGCGGCCGCCGCCACCTCGGTGCACTTCGTCGCCCCGGCGGCGATCGAGGACGGCCTGGCCGGCAAGATCGCGGTGAACCGCCCGCTGGTGCCGGTCAAGAACACCCGCCGCCTGGGCAAGGCCGACCTGCCGCTCAACGACGCGCTGCCGGCCATCGAGGTGGACCCGGACACCTTCACCGTCACCATCGACGGCGAGGAGGTCGAGCCCGCCCCGGCCGCCGAGCTGCCGATGGCCCAGCGCTACTTCCTGTTCTGATGGGCGGCTTGTGATGGACGCCGCGCTGCTGCTGCTGGCCGACTCGCGGCTGCCGGCGGGCGGGCACGCCCACTCCGGGGGGCTGGAGCCGGCGGCCGCCGCCGGGGCGGTCACCGACCCGGCCGCCCTGGCGGGCTTTCTGCGCGGGAGGCTGGCCACCGCCGGGCTGGTCGCCGCCGCGCTGGCGGCCGCCGCCTGCGCCGGTGGCCGCGACGACTGGGCGCGGCTGGACGCGGAGGCCGATGCGCGCACCCCCTCCCCCGCCCAGCGGCGGGCCTCCCGCGCCCAGGGCCGTTCACTGCTGCGGGCGGTGCGCGCCACCTGGCCGGTGGCGGAGCTGGACGCGCTGGGCGAGCTGCACGAGGCGGGCCCGCACCATCCGGTGGTGCTGGGCGCGGCGACCGCCGTGGCCGGGGGCGGCCCGCGGCAGGCCGCGGCGATCGCCGCCTACGGGGCGGTGAGCGGGCCGGCGTCGGCGGCGGTGCGGCTGCTGGGGCTGGACCCGCTGGCCGTGCACCGGACGCTGGCGGAGCTGGCCGGCGACATCGATGCCGTCGCCGCGCGGGCCGCAGGCTGCGCCGCGGCCGATCCGGCCGAGCTGCCGGCCGTCTCCGCCCCGCTGCTGGACCTGTACGCCGAGCTTCATCTGCAGGCCGACCTGCGTCTTTTCGAATCCTGAAGCGTTGGAGGAACTGCCTTGGGTGCCTTTCACGGCGACGACCCCCACCACGCCCCCGACACCGCGGGCCGGGCGCTGCGGCTGGGCATCGGCGGCCCGGTCGGCAGCGGCAAGACCGCGCTGACCGCCGCGCTGTGCCGGGCGCTTCGGGAGGAACTGTCGCTGGCGGTGGTGACCAACGACATCTACACCACCGAGGACGCCGACTTCCTGCGCCGGGCCGCGGTGCTGCCGGACGACCGGATCAGCGCGGTGCGCACCGGCTGCTGCCCGCACACCGCCATCCGCGACGACATCTCCGCCAACCTGGAGGCGATCGAGGACCTGGAGCGCCGCCACGGCCCGCTGGACCTGGTCATCGTGGAAAGCGGCGGCGACAACCTGACCGCCACCTTCAGCCGGGGCCTGGTGGACCGGCAGATCTTCGTGCTGGACGTCTCCGGCGGCGACAAGGTGCCGCGCAAGGGCGGCCCCGGCGTCACCGCCTCGGACCTGCTGGTGATCAACAAGACGGATCTGGCCCCGCTGGTCGGCGCGGACCTGGCGGTGATGGCCGCCGACGCGGCCGCGGTGCGCGCCGGCCGCCCGGTGCTGTTCACCTCGCTGCGGCAGGAGCCGGACGCGCCGGAGGTGGCCGGCTGGGTGCGCGGGCTGATCGGCCACCGCCACCCGGTGGGATGAGCCGCCGCTATGCGGCCCGGGCCGCGGTGGTGGCCGAGGCGGGCCCCCATGGGCGGACGCGCCTGAGCGAGCTGCGCTCAGACGGCCCGCTGGCGCTGCGCCAGACTCCTGATGCGGTCTACCTGGTGGGCGCGGCGGCCGGCCCGCTGGGCGGGGACGAACTGACGCTGGAAGTGGTGGTGGGTCCCGGCGCGCGCCTGGCGATCCGGTCGGTGGCGAGCACGCTGGTGCTGCCGGGCGAGGGCGAGTCGCGCTTCACCGTGCGGGCCCGGGTCGGCGCCGGCGGCCACCTGGACTTCGCGCCCGAGCCGACCGTGGCGGCGGCCGGGTCCCGGCACCGCGCGACGGCCTCGATCGACCTGGCCGAGGGCGGTGCGCTGCGGTGGCGGGAAGAGCTGATCTTGGGACGGCACGGGGAGCGGCCCGGACGGCACGCCGGCCGGCTGGATGTGACCTACGGCGGCAGGCCGCTGCTGCGCCACGAACTGGATCTGACCGATCCGGCCGTCCGCACCAGCGGCGCCGTGCTGGGGGGTGCCGGGGCGGTCGGTTCGGTGCTGCTGGCCGGTCCCGGCCTGACCGCCTCCGGCCGGGATTCTGCGGCGCATGCCGCCGAGGGCCTGGCGGTGCTGCCGCTGGCCGGTCCCGGAGTCCTGGTCACCGCGCTCGGCGCCGGATCGGCGCAGCTGCGCCGCCGCCTGGAGGAGGGCGAGGCCCTGGCGCTCGGCCGAGCGCGGCCGGGCACCGGTGCAGCCCGCATCGCCTGATCCGATGGCCGCCGTCCCGGATGCGCCGTTCAGGCGGCCGGGCCGGTCTCACTCCTCCAGGCCGCGCAGCAGGTCGCGCATCCGGACGATCTCCGCCCGCTGGCCGGTGAGCACCTCCTTGGCCATCTGTTGCACCAGCACATCGGTGCCCTCGGCCAGTACCCGGTCGGCCATCGTCAGGGCGCCCTCGTGATGTCCGATCACCAAGGTGAGGTAAAGCCGGTCGAACTGCGCGCCCCGGGTCGCAGAACGACGTCTCGGTGATGGGGAATCCGCTGTTCCCGTCCACCGGCTCTTCGCGCAGCGACGACTCCTGCCAGAGCACCGCCGAGCCGGTCACCGACCCGACCGCCTGGGAGGGCATCAAGATCTTCGGCATCAGCGACGTGCGCAACCCGCGCTATGCCAAGGCCGTGGAGACCGGCTGCGGTTCGCACACCCACACGCCGGTGCCGGGCAAGGGCAGGAACAAGGACTCGGTCTACGTCTCCTCCTACCTGCCGGGTCCGAGCTCGGTGGGGCCGGACTGCCAGTACCCCTTCGACCAGATCCCGATCATCAAGGTGCCGCTGAAGAGGCCGGCGGAGGCCGCGGTGGTGGCCGAGCCGGTGCTGTTCCCCGACGGCGGCAACCCCGGTGAGGGCAGCACCACCTACCCGACCACCGGCTGCCACGACATCACCGCCTACCCCGGCAAGGACCTGGCGGCGGGCGCCTGCATGGGCGACGGCGCACTGTTCGGCATCTCCGCCCCGGAGAAGCCGAAGGTCATCGGCGTCGTCCGCGACACCGAGAATTTCACCTTCCGGCACTCGGCCACTTTCAACAACAAGGTTTCAACAACAAGGCGGACAAGGTGGTCTTCACCGACGAGCTCGGCGGCGGCGCCACCTGCAACAAGGCCGTCGGGCCCAACAAGGGCGCCAACGCGATCCACGACATCGTCGGCAAGGGAAAGAAGGTCAAGCTGGACCTGCTCAATGTGCAGACCCAGCCGGACTACTACCGCCGGTGACACCGCGCCCCCGGTGAACCGGCAAGGCCGTGCCCCGGCCACGTGCGGCCGGGGCACGGTGTTTCAGCGCACCGCAGGCCGCCTGCGCAGCGGCGCCCCCAGCCGGTTGAGCGCGTTGATCAAGGCCACCAGGACGACCAGCGCGCCCGCCTCCTCCTGGTCGAAGCAGGCGGTCACCGCCTGCCAGACCTCCTCGCTCACCCCGCGTTCGGACAGCCGGGTGGCCTCTTCGGTGTAGGCCAGGGCCGCCCGTTCGGCCTCGCTGAACACCGGGGCCTCGCGCCAGGCCGCCACCAGCGCCAGGCGCTGCTCGCTCTCACCGCGCCGGCGCGCCTCGTGGACGTGCAGGTCCAGGCAGAACGCGCAGCCGTTGAGCTGCGAGGCGCGGATCTTCACCAGTTCCTGGACGACCGGATCCAGCGGCCCTTCCGCCAGCGTCCGATAGGCCGCCAGGACCGCCTGATACGGCTTCGGCGCGGTCTTGGCGAGGTCCATGCGTGCTTCCATGCATGCTCCCTGGGTCGGTTTCACCAGGGAGACGACGCCGCCCATGCCCGTGTGACGGGTTTTTCTCCGCGGTCAGGCCCCGCGGGGGCGGATCCCGCGCAGTTTGCGGGGATTGAGCACCCTGCGGTACGCCACGATCCGTCCCGCGGCGATCTCGGCGGTGTCCACGGCGACCAGCCGTCCGTCCCGGTAGACCAGCAGGCCGGGCTCGCCGTTGACCTCGGCGGGGACGAACGCGGCGGGCACCGGGCGGCGGGCCACCCGCAGCAGCGTCTCGGCGATCCGCACATTCCCGACGATGGGTTTGCGCGCGGCGAAGACCTCGCCGCCGCCGTCGGTGATGTACACCGCCTCCGGGTCGAGCAGCGACGCCAGCGCGGCCGTGTCGCCCTTTTCATGGGCCGCCCGGAAGGCCGCCATCACGCGTTCCCGCTCGGCGCGGGAGGCGCGCGGCCCGTTCCCTCGCATGCGGGCGGCGATGCGGCGGCGCGCCCGTGAGACCAGCTGCCGGCAGGCGGCCGGCGACCTGTCGAGCACCCGGCCGATCCGGTCATAGGGCACATCGAACGCCTGGCGCAGCACGAACGCGATCCGCTCGGGCGGCGACAGCTCCCGCAGCACCAGCAGCATCGCGGTGCCGACCAGGTCGTCCACCAGCACCGGCTCGGCGGCGTCCGGACCGGTCAGCAGCGGTTCGGGCAGCCAGGGGCCGATGTAGTCCTCATGCCGGGCCCGGGCCGAGGTCAGCAGGTCATAGGAGCGGCGCGCGGCCACCGTGACCAGCCAGGCGCGCAGGTCCCGGACCTCTTCCAGGCGGGCGCCCGCGGCGCGCAGCCACACGTCCTGGGTCACGTCCTCGGCGTCGGCGACGCTGCCGAGGATCCGGTAGGCGACGCCGAAGACGGCCGGGCGATGCCGCCGCCACTCCTCGGCCAGGCGGTCAGACACGGACGGCGGGGGTGAAGATCCACCTGCGGTAGGACCAGTAGCGCCATGCGGAGGCCAAAGCCAGCCCCACCACGAGCGCCACGTTGTACGACAGCGCGTCGTGCAGATGCAGGGTGTAGAAGGTGAAGGCGGTGCAGCTGGCCTGGATCGCCATGCCCACGCCGTTGAGGCCGAAGAACAGCGCCATCTCGCGGCCGGAGCCGTCGCTGTCGCGGTGCCGGAAGGTCCAGTGCCGGTTGGCCAGGTAGGAGAACAGCGTGGAGATCATCGTGGGGATGAGCACGGTGGTGACCGGGCTCTCCCACAGCCGTTCGCGCAGCAGGTTGGCGCCGCCGATCGTGATCACGGTGCCGATGGTCCCGACGGTGCCGAAACGCAGCAGCTCGCACAGGAAATGCAGGCGCGAGGGCGCGTCCGAAGCCCCCCGGGACCGCTGCATGGTGCTCATCCCGCCCGACCTTACCGGAACAGACGATCTTTCCCGATCCCGACCCGCACGCCGGATGCCAAAAGGTTATTTTTCTGACGAAAAGTTCAGCTTTGGGCGGTTGCGGTCACCCCGGCCAGCAACGCGATCACCAAGGCCAGCCCCACCGGGACGGCCAGCGCCCAGGCCAGGCCGACCCCTTGGGCCACCAGGCCGATGAGGGGAGGCCCGGCCACGAAACCGGTGTAGCCGATGGAGGTCACCCAGGAGATCCCGGTCGCCGCCGGCACGCCCGGCAGGTTGCCCGCCGCGCTGAAGGTGACCGGCGCCACCACCGCGACGCCCAGCCCGTACAGCGTGAACGCGGCCAGCGCGGCCGGCGGCGTGCCCGCCAGCAGCCCGCCGCCCAGCGCGCCGGCGGCCAGCAGCCCGCCGGCGCGCAGCACCCGGACCGGGCCGAAGGCCGCGACGACCCGGTCGCCGGCCAGCCGCGCCGCCGCCATCGCCACCGCGCAGCCCGCATAGCCCAGCCCGGCGACGCCCGCACCGGCGCCGAGCGTCTCATTGAGGTAGACGGCGCTCCAGTCGGCCATGGCCCCCTCGCCCAAGAACGAGCACAGGCCGACCACACCGAGCATCAGCAGGACGCCCCGGACCGGACGAGGCGATGCGCCCTCCCCGCTCTTTCGCGCACCGGGCGGCGCTTCGGCGGACGCCCCCAGCAGCCCGCGGGTTCCCACCGCCGCCACCGCCGTCAGCAGGGCGGCGGCCACGGCCAGGTGGAGCCGCACCGGAACCTGCAGATGGGCGGCACCGGCCCCCAGGAGCGCACCGGCGAGCGAGCCGATGCTCCAGGCTCCGTGCAGCCCCGACATCAGCGGACGCCGCCACCGCCGTTCCACCGCCACGCCCTGGGCGTTCATCGCCACGTCCAGCACGCCCAGCGCCGCGCCCAGCACCGCCAGCGCGGCCATCAGCGTCCCCGGGCCTGCGGCCAGTCCCACCGGCGCCAGCGCCAGCGCCGCCGCCACCCCGGCCACCCGGACCACCGGCCGGCTCCCCCACCGGGCGACGATCCGCCCGGTGCAGCGGACCCCGAGCACCACCCCGACCGGGGTGCCCAGCAGCGCCACGCCCAAGGACGCCTCATCCAGCCCGAGCGCCTGCTTGATCTGCGGTATCCGGGCCAGCCAGACCGCGCTGATCAGGCCGTGCACCAAGAAGGCCGCGGTGACCGCGGCGCGGGCGTTCCAGCGCCGCGCGACCGTCTTGCTCGCCACCCGACGAACCTACGCCAACCCCTGCGGGGCCGGGCGGGCGGTTCAGGCGGGAATCGTGGCGCCGGTGCGGGGGTCGATGTGGTAGATGCGGCGGTGCCCGCCGACCAGCAGCCTGCCCCGGCACACCGCCACCGGCGGCGGCCCGGACCCCTCCGGCCGCAGCACGTCCTTGACCACCCACACCCGGCGCCCGGTGGCGGCGTCGAAGGCGTCGATGAGCTGCCCGGCGGTGCCGGCGCAGACCAGCCCGCCGATCATCGCCGGCGGTGAGCAGCGGGTGGGCTCGGTGAAGCGGTACTGGCGGGCCCGGCCCTCAGCGGCCGACAGGTAGGTCAGCGTCCCCGGCTCGCCCACGCACACCCCGCCGGGCACCACGGCGGCCGGGGGGTCGCCCTCGTCGGGGCGTCCGCCGCCGGGGTCGTAGCCGGCCACGGTCTGCCACAGCTCCCGGCCGGTGCGCACGTCCACGCCGGCCACGAAGCCCAGCGGCGGCGGGTCGAAGGGCAGCCCGGCCACATACAGCACCCCGTCGGACAGTCCCAGCAGCTCGATCGGGCCGCCGTGCTCGGGCCACTCGGGATGCCACTGGTAGGGGTCGATCCGCCAGCGCTCCCGGCCGTTGCGGGCGCGCAGCGCCAGCAGCGCCCCGTCGGCGCAGCCCACGAAGACCAGGTCGCCGTCGGTCAGCGGGGCCGACAGCTTCGGGTCGGCCTCCATCCGCCACTTCTCGGCGCCGTTGCGGGCGCTGAGCACATGCAGGGTGCGGCCCCAGCGGGGGGCGTCGCCGATGACCAGCACCCGGCCGCCCGCCACCGCCGGGCGCACCGGGATGGCCCCGCGGAACCGCCAGCGCTCGACCCCCGTGTAGGCGTCCACGGCCCGCACATGGCCGCCGCCGGTGGCGTAGACGGTGCCGTCGGCCACCCGGAACGGCCCCGGCGTGCCGGTGTCGATGCGCCACATCTCCTCGCCGGTCGCCGCGTCGAACGCATAGATCTGCGGCCCGCATCCGGCGTACACCACATCGTCGGCCACCGTCAGCCGGATGACGGTGCCGTCGACCTCAGCCCGCCACGCCACCGGATCCGCCACCAGAGCCCCTCGCACTCCTCACCACAACCGAACCTTTTTCAACCAGGCCCAGCGAGCCCGCGGCAGGGAGCGCCCGACCGGCCTCGCCGTCCGAAAGCACGACACTGCGGCAACGGCGATGGCGAAAAGGTCGGAAATGCACTCCCCCAAGGTGGGCCACAGATTAGAGCCACCGGGACACTTTGGGTAGATCTAACAGATCTTCGGCGCCGCCGTTGTGCGATCAGGCACCGGCGGGCCGGCGGGCGGCGCGCAGGCGGGCGTGGAACGCCACGGCGGAGGTGTCGGTCAGCGAGGCGATCTGGTCGACCACCACCCGCAGCCGGGCGGCGTCGTCGGGCGCCCGGTGCCAGGCGACCCGGAATTGCGGTTCCAGGGTGCCGGGGGCGCCGGCCAGCATCCAATCGGCCAGCTCCAGGATCAGTTCGCGCTGCCGGGCGCGGTTGGCCTCGTGGCTGATCCACACATAGTGCGCGGTCACCCCCTTCAGCAGCGCGCATTCCAGGCGCTGCCGGCGGGGGACGACCAGGTCGGCGTCGTAGCGGGTCAGCGGGCCGGGGCCATAACGCCGCCGGGTGGCGTCCTCGGCCGCCAGGCAGAAGCGGCCGATCAGCGTGCTGGTGAGGTTCTTGAGGGCGGCCAGGGTGCGCAGCGTGCCGTCGAAGTGGTCCGGCCAGTACGGCTCGGCCAGCAGCTCGGCGAAGACCTCCTCCAGCTCGGTCAGGTCGGTGCCGGGGCAGTAGAGCTTGGCGGCCGTCTCGGCCACCGCGCGGCGCTCGGTGGGGTCGGCCAGGCGGGCGAAGTCCACATGGCCGACGACCAGGGCGTCCTCCAGGTCGTGCACGGAGTAGGCCACATCGTCGGCCCAGTCCATGACCTGGGCCTCCAGGCACAGCCGGTCCTTGGGCGCCCCTTGGCGGACCCAGGCCGCCACCTCGATGTCGTCGTCGTAGATCCCATACGGTGCGCCCGAGCCGCCCGACGGCGCCCCGGTGGGCGCGTCCTGCCGGCGCCAGGGGTATTTCATCACCGCGTCCAGCGAGGCCCTGGTCAGGTTGAGGCCGACGCTGCGGCCGTCGGGGGCGAACGACTTGGGTTCCAGCCGGGTCAGGATGCGCAGGCTCTGGGCGTTGCCCTCGAATCCGCCGCAGCGTTCGGCCACCGTGTTCAGGGCGGACTCGCCGTTGTGGCCGAAGGGCGGGTGGCCGATGTCGTGCGCCAGGCAGGCGGTCTCCACCAGGTCGGGGTCGCAGCCCAGCGACTTGCCCAGCTCCCGGCCCACCTGGGCGCACTCCAGCGAGTGCGTCAGCCGGGTGCGCAAAAAGTCGTCGGAGCCGGGGTCGGCCACCTGGGTCTTGGCGGCCAGCCGGCGCAGCGCCGCGCTATGCAGCACCCGCGCCCGGTCCCGTTCGAAGGCGGTGCGGTCACGGCGCTTGGGCTGCTCGGGCACCCACCGCGCCCGGTCTGCTTCGGAATAGCTCCCCATCTGTCCTTTCTGTTCGCCGGGTCCTTCTCCCCATGGCATCCCCACGGGACGGGCGCCTTACGAGCGGGGACGAGGTTCTGCGGCGTCGCCCGCGAAGGCTCCCGTCCCGGTACCTGATGGCACGTGCCGAAAAGACTTTATTATTCCACTCTGATCGCGGGCTCCCAGGGTACGCCGCGCCGAGGACGGTCCGGTGAATGCGCGCCGCCGAGGCGTCAGCGCGGCGAGAAGGAGGGCCGCAGCTCAGAGGGGGAGCGGACGCTGCGGCCGAACAGCACATACGACAGGTAGCCGCCGGTCTCCCGGACGATGTAGTGGAACTGGGTGTCGCGGGTCTGCACGCTGGGGCCGCTGCGGGTCGGCGAGGCGGCGGCCTTGATGCCCTGGTCCTGGGCCATCTTCTTGGAGCGCAGCCCGTGCCAGGGGTCGGTGACCAGCACCGCCGAGTGCCACTTGAGCTCCCGGAACTTGGCGCCGACCGCCTGCATGCTCTCCAGGGTGTCGCTGCCGACCGGCACCGCCACCACCTTGTCGGCCGGCACCTGCCGCTCCTTGATCAGCCAGTTGCGCCCGGCGTCGGCCTCGGTGTAGTTGTCGCCGGGCTGCTTGCCGCCGACGGTCACGATCGCCGGGGCCACGCCCCGGCGGTACAGCTTGACGGCGTGCTCCAGCCGCCAGCGCAGCGTGGGCGAGGGGACGCCGTTGTACTGGGCGGCGCCCAGCACCACGATCGCGTCCGACTTGGGGGTCTCGTCCTGGCGGGCCTGGTACCACACCCGCCAGCCCACGGTCAGCGGGGTCAGCACCACGACCGCCAGGATTCCCAGCAGCACCGCCACGGTCCACAGCAGCCACTGCCGCCGCGCACCGCCCCGGGGCGCAGGGTCGCGGCTCTCCCCCTGCGACGGCTCGGCCTCGCCGGTCCCGGGCAGTTCAGCTTCCAACGTCATCGTGCCAACCACGCTAGGTTAGACGGCCTGCCGAACGCCGCGAGTTCGAGCCGTTTTCCCGCGTTTTGCGGGGTATTTCCGTGCACGGCGCGGGAGGGCGCGCCGCCGGCGCGCCCTCCCGCCGGCCGTCATCGGCTGTCGGAGCCCTCCGCCGCGACGGCGGCCCGGCCCGCCTCCAGCCGGGCCACCGGGATCCGGAACGGCGAGCAGGAGACGTAGTCCAGCCCGACCTCGTGGCAGAAGTGCACCGAGTCGGGGTCTCCGCCGTGCTCACCGCAGATGCCCAGCTTGATGCCGGGCCGGGTGCGGCGGCCCTCCTCGGCGGCGATGCGGATCAGCCGGCCGACGCCGTCGCGGTCCAGCGTCTCGAACGGCGAGACGCCGAAGATGCCCAGCTCCAGGTAGCGGCCGAAGAACGCCGACTCCACGTCGTCGCGGGAGAAGCCCCAGGTAGTCTGGGTCAGGTCGTTGGTGCCGAAGGAGAAGAACTCCGCGGCCTCGGCGATCTGCCCGGCGGTCAGCGCGGCCCTGGGCAGCTCGATCATGGTGCCGATCATGGCGGGCACGTCCACCCCGGTGGACTGCTTGACCTGCTCCAGGATGCCCAGGGCCTCCTCGCGGACGGCCTCCAGCTCCTGGACGGCGCCCACCAGTGGGATCATGATCTCCGGGCGCGGGTCGCCGCCCGCCTTGCGGCACTCGGCGGCGGCCTCGGCGATCGCTCGCACCTGCATGGCGAAAAGTCCGGGAATAACCAAACCCAGCCGCACGCCGCGCAGTCCGAGCATAGGGTTCTGCTCGTGCAACCGCCGGACGGCCTCCAGCAGCCGGCGGTCCTTGGGCGTGGCGTCGTCCCCGGCGACCGCGACCCGCACTGAAAGCTCCGTCAGATCAGGAAGGAACTCGTGCAGCGGGGGGTCGATCAGCCGGATGGTGACCGGGAGGCCGTCCATCGCCTCGAAAAGGCCGATGAAGTCCTGTCGCTGCAGGGGCTCCAGCGCATCCAGCGCCTCCTGCCGCTCCTGGTCGGTCTCGGCCAGCACCAGGTTCTCCACCAGCTGGCGGCGCTCGCCCAGGAACATGTGCTCGGTGCGGCACAGCCCGATGCCCTGGGCGCCGAAGCGGCGGGCGCGGGCGGCGTCCTCGGGGGTGTCGGCGTTGGCCCGCACCTGCAGCCGGCGCTTGGCGTCGGCCCAGGTCATGATCCGGTCCACGGCCTGGACCAGCTCATCGCCCTCGGCGGCCGAGAGCTTGCCTTCGAAGTAGTCCACCACCGGGGAGTTCACCACCGGCACCCGGCCCAGGTAGACCGCGCCGGTGGAGCCGTCGATGGAGATGAGGTCCCCTTCGCTGACCACCACGCCGCCGGGGGCGGTGAAGCGGCGGGCCCGCACGTCCACGTCCAGTTCCTCGGCGCCGCACACGCAGGTCTTGCCCATGCCGCGGGCGACCACGGCGGCGTGGGAGGTCTTGCCGCCGCGGGAGGTGAGGATGCCCTCGGCGGCGACCATGCCCGCCAGGTCGTCGGGGTTGGTCTCGCGGCGCACCAAGATGACCGGCTCGCCCTTGCCGGCCAGCTCCACGGCCTTCTCGCTGGAGAAGACCGCCTTGCCGACGGCGGCGCCGGGCGAGGCGTTCATGCCCTTGGCGATCTGCTGCCGGTCGGCCTTCTCATCGAAGCGCGGGAACATCAGCTGGGCCAGCTGGGCGCCGGTGACGCGGGCGACCGCCTCGTCCTGGGTGATCAGCCCCTGGTCGACCAGCTGGGTGGCGATGCGGAAGGCCGCGGCGGCGGTGCGCTTGCCCACGCGGGTCTGCAGCATCCACAGCTTGCCGCGCTCGATGGTGAACTCGATGTCGCACAGGTCCCGGTAGTGGTTCTCGAGCTTGGCCATGATGGCCAGAAGCTCGTCGTAGGACCGCTTGTCGATCTTCTCCAGCTCCGAGAGCGGGACGGTGTTGCGGATGCCGGCGACCACGTCCTCGCCCTGGGCGTTCTGCAGGTAGTCGCCGTAGACGCCCTGGTGGCCGGTGGCCGGGTCGCGGGTGAAGGCCACGCCGGTGCCCGAGTCCATGCCCAGGTTGCCGAAGACCATGGTGCACACGTTCACGGCGGTGCCGAGGTCGGCGGGGATGCGCTCCTGACGGCGGTACAGGACGGCCCGGTCGGCGTTCCAGGAATCGAAGACGGCCTTGATGGCCAGGTCCATCTGCTCGCGTGGATCGGTGGGGAACTCCCGGCCTGCGTGCTCGCGCACGATCTGCTTGAAGGTGCCGACCAGCGCCTTGAAATCTTCGGCGTCCAGGGCCAGGTCGCTGTCGCTGCCCTTGGCCCGCTTGCGCTCTTCCAGGGCCTCTTCGAACAGCTCGCCGTCGATGCCCAATACCGTCTTGCCGAACATCTGCACCAGCCGGCGGTAGGAGTCCCAGGCGAAGCGCTCGGCGGCGGCGTCCCCGCCGGCGACCGCGGCCAGCCCCTTCACCGACTCGTCGTTGAGGCCGATGTTCAGGACGGTCTCCATCATGCCGGGCATGCTGAACTTGGCCCCCGACCGCACGCTGACCAGCAGCGGGTTGTCGGGCTGCCCGAGCCGCCTGCCCATCTTCTGCTCCAGCGCGGCCAGGTGAGCGTCGACCTCTTCGCGCAGTCCCTCCGGCACGGTCCCGTGCCGCAGGTAGTGGCGGCAGGCCTCGGTGGTGATGGTGAACCCCGGGGGCACCGGAAGCCCGAGGTTGGTCATCTCCGCCAGATTTGCGCCTTTGCCCCCCAACAGGTCCTTGAGATCCTTGTTGCCCTCAGTGAAGTCGTATACGTACTTCGGCACGAGGAGCTCCTTCACGCTCCGATTCCACGCTTGTGCGGGGACTGTACCCACAACGTCGAACTCCGTTCGGCACCCCTGCGCTCACTCTGTGTTTGCGCAGGTCAAATCCCCTTTAGTGGTCTATTCCAATCGGACATTCCAGACACCTGTCACAGGCAGGCCGCCGGGCCCGGGTGTGTTCCGGGCCGTGCGGATGGACGGATACAGGAGGTAAGGCTGTGAGACCGACGGTCGCCGGCGGCAGAGCGGGAGAGCCGTTCGCCCCCATAGCCGACTACGGTTTCCTCTCGGACTGCGAGACGACCGCGCTGATCGCACCGAGCGGGAACGTCGAGTGGATGTGCCTGCCGAGGATGGACTCCCCCAGCGTCTTCGGGTCGATCCTGGACCGGGACGCCGGGTACTTCCGGGTCGGCCCGGCCGGGGTCGAGGTGCCCGCGGCCCAGCGCTACATCCCGGGCACCATGGTGATGGAGACCACCTGGTGGACCCACGGCGGGTGGCTGGTGGTGACCGACGCGCTGCTCATGGGCCCCTGGCACCACGAGACGGAGCGTTCCAAGACCCACCGCCGGGCGCCCACCGACTACGACGCCGACCACGTGCTGCTGCGCATGGTCCGCTGCGTCAACGGCCAGGTCCAGGTGCGCCTGGACTGCATGCCGGTGTTCGACTACGGGCGCGTCCCGGCCCGCTGGGAGCACACCGGCGACGGCTACCACGAGGCGGCCTGCCACGGCAACGGGCTGACCCTGCGGCTGACCACCGACATGAACGTCGGCTTCGAAGGGTCGCTGGCCACCGGGCGCACCCTGCTCAAGCAGGGCGACACCCGCTTCGTGGCGCTGTCGTGGAGCGAGCACGAGCCGCCGCACACCTACGCCGAGGCGCACGAGCGGCTGGTGTGGACGGTGCACCACTGGCAGCACTGGCTGGACCGCGGCAAGTTCCCCGACCACCCCTGGCGCAGCCACCTGCAGCGCAGCGCCCTCACCCTCAAGGGCCTGACGTTCGCCCCCACCGGCGCGGTGGCCGCGGCCGCCACCACCTCCCTGCCGGAGACCCCCAAGGGCGAGCGCAACTGGGACTACCGCTACACGTGGATCCGCGACTCCACGATGGCGCTGTGGGCCTTCTACACCCTCGGCTTCGACTGGGAGGCCAACGACTTCTTCTACTTCATCACCGACGTGGCCGAGGCCGCCGACGGCCGGCTGCAGATCATGTACGGGGTGGACGGCCGGGAGGAGCTGCCGGAGACCACCCTGGACCACCTGAGCGGCTACGACGGCGCCCGCCCGGTGCGCATCGGCAACGACGCCTACACCCAGGCCCAGCACGATGTGTGGGGCGCCATCATCGGCTCCATCTACCTGTTCGTGCGGCGCCGCGACCGGCTGGACGACCGGCTGTGGAAGATCATCGTCAAGCAGGTCGAGGAGGCGCTGGCCAACTGGCGCAAGCCCGACTGCGGCATGTGGGAGGTGCGCGGCAAGCCCCAGCACTTCACCTCCTCCAAGGTGTTCTGCTGGGTGGCCGCCGACCGCGGCGCCCGCCTGGCCCGCATCCGCGGCTGCCACGACCTGGCCGAGCGCTGGCAGAAGGCGGCCGATGAGATCCACGCCGACGTGCTGGCCAACGCCCTGGACGAGCGGGGGGTCTTTACCGCCCACTACGGCACCAAGGCGCTGGACGCCTCGGTGCTGCTGATCCCGCTGCTGGGCTTCCTGCCCCCCGACGACAAGCGGGTGCGCGAGACGGTGCTGGCCATCGCCAACGAGCTCACCGAGGACGACCTGGTGCTGCGGTACCGGCCCGAGGAGACCGACGACGGGTTCTCCTCCTCGGAGGGCACCTTCACCATCTGCTCGTTCTGGCTGGTCAGCTCCCTGGTGATGATCGGCGAGCTGGAACGCGCCAAGCGTTTGTGCGAGAAGCTGCTGTCGTACGCCAGCCCGCTGCAGCTGTACGCCGAGGAGATCGACCCGCACACCGGGCGGCACCTGGGCAACTTCCCGCAGGCCTTCACCCACCTGTCGCTGATCAACGCGGTGATGCACGTGATCCAGGCCGAGCGTCCCGAGGGCCCGCCCGGCGCGTTCGCCTAGCCGCCCGTGGGGGCGTGCCACTCGCGGGAACACCTGTGGGAAAACTCACGCCCCCACGGGCGAGCGGCGGCCGTCTGCCGTCCCGTCCGTCTGGAGCGTCCGGCACGCAGAGGGAAGAGCGGCACCCGACCCGTGCCGGACGAGACCGGTTTCGGCCATCTGAATTCGCATCCCCGGGGAGCCGAGATCATCCGCTCCGCGTCTGATACACGATTCCGAGACCTGATCCTCCCCGCCCGGCGGGTGAGCCCGCCGGGGATTGGAGCGTCGTTCAGATGAGAGCACTCCCCCGGATGAGCCGTGCGGGAAAGATCATGACGGCCATCGTGCTGCTGGTCCTGGGCCTGCCCTTCCTGGCCGGGCTGCTGGGCGGCTTCGAGCGGACCGACGGCGGGCAGGTGGCCGTGGTGCGCAACGGCGGCTTCTTCGACAACACCCGCATCCGGCAGGTCATCGACCCCGGCTCGGGCCGGGTGTGGACCGGCTGGTGGTCGAAGGTCCACAAGTACCCCGCCCAGCAGCGCTTCTACACCATCACCGCCAACCGCGGCGAGGGCGACCGCGGCGGCGGCGTGGACGTGGTGACCGTGCCCAGCAGCGACGGCGTCAACATGGGCATCGAGGGCACGCTGTACTTCACCCTCAACACCGACCACGAGGTGCTCAAGAAGTTCGACGACAAGTTCGGCACCCGCAAGTTCCGCGCCCCCGGCGGCAAGACCTACTTCGCCTGGGAGGGCGATGAGGGCTGGTCGGCGTTTTTGAACCAGATCGTCCGGCCGGTGATCGACAACAACCTGCGCAGCCAGATCAACAGCTTCCGCTGCGCCGAGCTGGTCTCCTCCTGCGCACTGGTGCAGAACACCGGTTCTACTTCCCGGCGGCAGCGCACCGGCCTGCAGGTGCAGAGCAACAACGCCAACATCGCCAAGGTCCAGGACGCCATCAACCGGCAGCTGGCCGCCGACCTGCGCACCACGCTGGGCGGCGACTTCCTGATCAACATCCACTTCAACCTGGTGAAGGTCTCCCTGCCGCAGCGGGTGCAGGCGGCGGTGGACCGGGCCCAGGCCGCCTTCGCCCAGGTCAGCGAGGCGCAGGCGAAGGTGGAGCAGGCCCGGCTGGAGGCGGCGGCCAACAAGGCCCGCCAGGACGGGTACAACAAGTGCCCGACCTGCGCCGAGATCGAGAAGCTGAAGGCGCTGCCGCAGGGCATCACGGTCTACGCTCCGGGTAACCCGGGCGGGGCGCTGCTGCCCCGCAACTGACCCCGGCCCGCGCAGGAGGACCGATGAGGCTGCTGATACTGCTGGTCGTGGTGGTCGTGATCGCGCTGGCCGTCACGCTCGTGATCAGCGCGTTCCGGGGCGAGGAGGCCGACCCCCGGGCGCTGGAGTCCGCCGCCCGCTGGGAGGTGCACACCTCCTCCGCCGACGGCGTGACCACGGTGGTCGTCCGGAAGGTGGCCCACGGCCGGCGGGGGCCGGTGGAGTTCGGCCGGCAGTCGATCGCCGCCATCGCCGACGACGACCCGCAGTGGGAGACCAAGTACCACGAGGCGATGGCCCAGGCCCGCTCCCGGGTGGCGGCCCTGGAGAGCGAGTCGGACTGACACCTGTGGATCGATGGTGCGGGGCCGTGCCCGGGCACGGCCCCGCACCGTCTTCCGTCCGGGAACCGGCCCGGTTCCCGGACGGGCGGGCTCACACGACCGCGCCGGAGTCGCCGGGCTGGCGCACCGGGCGCTTGGCGAGCTTGGGCTTGGGCGCCGGGGTCTTGCTGCGGGCCTGGAAGACGATCGCCAGCGGGGTGGCGGTGAACACGGTGGAGTAGGTGCCCACCACGATGCCCAGCAGCAGCGCGATGGCGAAGTCGGTCAGCGAGTCGCCGCCGAGCAGCGCCAGCGCGGCCAGGATGAAGATCGCGCCCATACCGGTGTTGACGGTGCGCGGCACCGTCTGCAGGGCGCCCCGGTTGGCGATCTTGGCGAAGCGCTCTTCGGGCGCGGCCCGCCACAGCTCGCGGATCCGGTCGAAGACCACCACCGAGTCGTTGACCGAGTAACCGATGATGGTCAGCAGCGCGGCCAGGAACACCCCGTCGATGGGCTTGCCCAGCCAGGCGAACACGCCGGTGACGACGATCACGTCGTGGAACATCGCCAGCACCGCGGCGGCGCCGAAGGTGAAGCGGAAGCGGACCGCCAGGTAGATCAGCTGGGCGGCCAGCGCCACGCCCAAGGCGATCAGCGCCTTCTTGCGCAGCTCGCTGCCCAGGCTGGGGCCGATCAGCTCGTCGCGCTCCTTGGTGACGGTGCCGCCGCCGGCCTTCTCCAGCGCCTGCTGCAGCTTGTCGACCTCGGCGTTGGTGAGTTTTTCGGTGCGGATGGAGATGTCCTCCCCGTCGGTGCCGGCGGTCTGCACCACCGCGCGGGGGAACCCGGCGTCGGCCACCGCGGCCCGGGCGTCGTTGATGTCCATCCGCTGGCTGGTGCTGTAGACGACCTGGCGGCCCCCGGTGAACTCCACGCCGAAGTTCAGGCCCTGGATGACGATCCCGGCGATCGAGCCGGCGACCAGGAGCCCGGAGACGGTCAGCCACAGGGTCTTGCGCCGCATCAGGTCGGGCTGCTTGCGGTCCAGCCAGTCGCGGACCCGCCCGGTCTTGCTCAGCCCGGTCAGGGCGGGCCGCTTGGCGATCGGCCGCCGGCTCACCGCCCACTCGGCCAGCACGCGCGTGACCAGCAGGGCGGAGACCAGCGAGGCCAGCACACCGATGGTCAGCGTGACGCCGAAGCCGCGCACCGGCCCGGCGGCCAGGAAGAACAGCAGGCCGGCCGCCAGCACGGTGGTGATGTTGGAGTCGGCGATGGCCGACCAGGCCTTCTGGAAGCCGATGACCAGCGCCGGGCGCATGCCCCGGCGCGGCACCGCCGCATACTCTTCGCGGGCCCGTTCGAACACCAGCACGTTGGCGTCCACCGCCATGCCGATGGCGAGCACGAAACCGGCCAGGCCGGGCAGGGTCAGCGTGGCGCCCATCGCCACCAGCGCGGCGTAAGAGATCACCCCGTAGGCGGCCAGCGCGAGCGTGGCCAGGAAGCCGACCAGGCGGTAGATCCAGATGATGAACAGGCCGGTGAGCACGATGCCGATGACGGCGGCCTGCCAGCTGGCCTGGATGGCCTCCTCGCCCAGGGTGGGGCCGACCACCCGCTGTTCGATGATCTCCACCGGGACCGGCAGCGAGCCGCCCTGGATCAGCGCGGCCAGCTCCTTGGCCTCCCGGGCGCTGAACTGTCCGGTGATCTGGGTGGAGCCGCCGGTGATGCCGACGTTGCAGGGCACGTCCTCCTGCACCACCGGCGAGGAGATCACCTTTCCGTCCAGGACGAAGGCGATCCGCCGGTCGTCGGGGTCGCTCTTGCAGGCGGCCTCGGCGGTGATCTTCTGCCAGATGCGGCCGCCGTCGCCGCGGAAGTCGACGGTGATGTACCAGCCCTGCATGTTCTGCTGGTCGAAGGAGGCGCTGGCGGAGCGGATCTGGGCGCCGCTCAGCGCGGCCTTCTTCAGCAGGATCGGCCGGCCGTCCTCATCGGGCAGGATCTGCTCGCCGTTCTTTTTGTCGGGCTTGCCGTCGTTGGCGCGCACCGGGTGCGCGGTGAGCTGGGCGGTGCGGCCGACCGCCTCGGCGGCCCGCTTGGGGTCCTGCACATCCGGCAGCTCGACGATGATGCGCCGCTCACCGGAGCGGGTGATGGAGGACTCGGCCACGCCGAGCGCGTCGACCCGCTTGCGCAGCACCTCCAGGGCCCGGTCGGTGGACTCCCGGTTGGCCTTGACGTTGGGGCCGTCTTTGGTCTCCAGCACGATCTGGGTGCCGCCGCGCAGGTCGAGGCCGAGTTTGGCGGGCTGGGTCAGCGCGACGAATATCGATCCGGCGATGATGGCGAGCGCCAGCAGCGCCCGCCACATCAAGGGGCGGGACAAGGGAAAACCTCCACGGGAAAGGGCGGCCCGGCGCAGCGGGCCGCGCGATGCCGGCGGCGGGCACGGGCGCTCACCGCCGGCCGGACAGGGACCTCAGTGACCCGTGGCGGCCGGGGGCGCGCGTCCCCGGAAGACCGGCGGCTCCGCCCCGGCGGGCGCCGGTTCGCGCGGCGTGGGCGGGAGGATCTGCCGGTGGCCGGGGGCGGGCGGCGAGGCGCCGCTTGCGGGGAGGGCCGGATCGGCCGTCGGTGAAGTCTCTTGGTGGGGGGCGGCGATGGCGTGCCGCGTCTCCGCCTGCGGCGAGGCGGGCTTGGTCGCCGCGGTGCCCGGCGCGCCGGCGGCGGCCCGTCCCCTGCCCACGGCCTGGTGGGCGGGCGGCGCCGGGGTCGCGCCGGTGCGCATCCCGATGCCGGGCCCGGCCGGCAGCGGCCAGGAGCCGGGGAAGACGACGAAGCCCAGCAGGCCCACGACGACCAGCGCGAAGCGGGCGATCCGCCCGGAGTCCCCTGCCGCCGGGACGTGCCCGTGACGACGGTCGCTCATGGTGCGTCCCCCCGTCCGTGGCCGGCAGTCACGGTCACGCTACCGGACTCCGGCGGCGGCGGGCGAACCTTTGAAGATCATTAAACATGAGAATGTGTCACATTCTGACCATCTGAAAAACTCCTGACTCACCGTTGACCGCCGGCAAAACAAGAATTAATTTCACATCGCCATCCACCCCTGGACGTAAGGAGTAGTCCATGGCACACGCAAGGCGCGTGATCACTGTGGGCGCGGCCGCCGCGGCCGCTCTCGCGATGATGGTCCCCCCCGCGTCGGCGTCCACCACCATCAGCGTCTACCCCTCCGGCACCCCCTACAGCGGAGGCGTCAAGGCCGAGCTGCTCGGCACCGCCACCATCACCAGCTCGCTGGGGTCGGCCACCTGCAACGAGTCGGTGATGAACGGCACGATCAACTCCGACGGCTCCAACCTGACCATCACCTCCGCCTCGTTCAGCAACAGCGGCGGGAACTGCACCGGCATCATCAGCTCCGCCATCACCACCGAGAACCTGCCCTGGACCGGCGGCAACGCCACCTACAACCCCGTGGCCGGCGGCCGGGACGGCACCGTCACGATCGCCAACTTCCGGGCCAAGGCGACCCTGATCCTGGGCATCACCTGCACCTACGGCGGCAACCTGACCGCCAACGCCTACAACCCCAACAACCCCAACCGCCCGGTGCCCGGCGTCAACGAGGCCCAGGTCTCGGTGAGCGGCGCCACCATCAACAAGGTGTCCGGCGGCATCCTGTGCCCCTCGAGCGCCACGGTGAGCGCCACCTACAAGCTGACGACCTCCTCCGGCCAGTCGCTGCAGATGGGCAGCTGATCGGCTGACCGGTCACCAAGGTCGCACATAGCAGGCGGGCCGTCTCTCCCTGCCGGAATCAGGGAGAGGCGGCCCGCCTCCCGTTCTATCAGGTTCTCATCCCCGGCTCGGCGTCAGCAGCCCACCAGCTGGGCGGCCAGGAACGACTCCACCTGGCTGATGGCGATGCGCTCCTGCTTCATGGAGTCGCGCTCGCGGACGGTCACCGCGTCGTCTTCCAGGGTGTCGAAGTCGACGGTGATGCAGAACGGGGTGCCGATCTCGTCCTGGCGGCGGTAGCGGCGGCCGATCGCACCGGCGTCGTCGAACTCCACGTTCCAGTGCTTGCGCAGCCGGGCGGCCAGGTCACGGGCCTTGGGCGACAGGTCGGCGTTGCGCGACAGCGGCAGCACCGCGGCCTTGACCGGGGCCAGGCGCGGGTCGAGCCGCAGCACGGTGCGCTTTTCCAGCTTGCCCTTGGCGTTGGGCGCCTCGTCCTCGGCGTAGGCGTCCAGCAGGAACGTCAGCACGCAGCGGTCCACGCCCGCCGCCGGCTCGATGACGTACGGGATGTACCGCTCGCCCTTTTCCTGGTCGAAGTACGACAGGTCCTGGCCGCTGGCCTTGGCGTGGGTGGACAGGTCGAAGTCGGTGCGGTTGGCGATGCCCTCCAGCTCGCCCCACTCGGCGCCCACGAAGTCGAAGCGGTACTCGATGTCGACGGTGCGCTTGGAGTAGTGCGACAGCTTTTCGGCCGGGTGCTCATACAGCCGCAGGTTCTCCTTGCGGATGCCCAGGTCGACGTACCACTGCAGGCGCTGGTCGATCCAGTACTGGTGCCACTCCTCGTCGGTGCCGGGCTCGACGAAGAACTCCATCTCCATCTGCTCGAACTCGCGGGTGCGGAAGATGAAGTTCCCCGGGGTGATCTCGTTGCGGAACGACTTGCCGATCTGCCCGATGCCGAAGGGGATCTTGCGGCGGGACGACTGCTGGACGTTCATGAAGTTGATGAAGATGCCCTGCGCGGTCTCCGGCCGCAGGTAGGCCAGGCCGGAGGCGTCCTCCACCGGGCCCAGGAAGGTCTTGAGCAGCCCGTTGAACATCCGCGGCTCGGTGAAGGCGCCCTTGGTGCCGCAGTTGGGGCAGTTGACGTCGGCCAGGCCGCCGGCCGGCGGGCGGCCGTGCTTGGCCTGGTAGGCCTCCTCCAGGTGGTCGGCGCGGAAGCGCTTGTGGCAGGAGGTGCACTCGGTCAGCGGGTCCACGAACGCCTGCACATGGCCGCTGGCCTCCCAGACCTCGCGGGCCAGGATCACGCACGAGTCCAGGCCGACGACGTCCTCGCGGGACTGCACCATGGACTTCCACCACTGGCGCTTGACGTTGTTCTTCAGCTCGACGCCCAGCGGGCCGTAGTCCCAGGACGCGCGCAGGCCTCCGTAGATCTCACTCGACGGGTAGACCAGGCCTCGCCGCTTGGCGAGGCTGACGATGGTGTCCATCACGTCGGATCTGCGGGCCATGGGTCAAGTCTCCATCCGGCTGGCGGTCGGCGGGATTGTCTGGTAACGCCCGGCATCAGGCCAAAGCGGTCTCATCCCCGGTAACAACGGCGAAGCGGCGGGCCTTCCGCCCCAGGCGGTCACCCGGCCCGCGAGCCCCGTCAAGGTCTCCCAGCTTAGGGCACTCGGGCCGGCCGTATGACCGCGGCCGCGCCGCGTCCGGTCAGCGGGCGGCGATGATCTCGTAAGCCCCCGGTTCGTCGACGGCCAGCGCCGACAGCGGGATGAGCCGCATGCGCACCTGGGGAAGGCCGATGCCGCGCCGGTAGTGACCCGCGCCGTCCCACTCGGTGATCAGCGCCCACAGCGTGGGGTCGTCGACGGTGCGGCCGATCCGGCCGCTGCGGTATCCCGGCGCGCCGGCCAGCGCGTCCAGGATCGCGCCGAGCTCGGCGGCGAACGTCTCGGCCTGGGACTCGGGCACGCGGTACCGGGTTATCGCGATCACCCGGACATCTTCTCAGGACGCGCCCGCGACCGGCGCCGCCGCGCGGCGGGCCGAAGCGCTTGGCTCCCGTCACCGGGCGTGTTCGACTGTATGCGGCACCGTGTCGCATCCCCTCTCCGCGACACAGCGGAGGTCCCCACATCCGGGAGGTCCGAATGAGCATCCGACGCGAGCCCCGTGCATCCGGGCTGCGCGAGACGATCGAGCGGCGCAGCGCCGTGCCCGTGGTGTTCCTGCACCGGCTGCCGGTCTGGATGCCGCTGCTGGCCGTCCTGGCCCTGCTGGCGGTGGGCATGGTAGGCACCGGCTGGCTCGCGGCGGCGGCGCTGGGGGCGCTGGCGGCGCTGCTGGCCTGGTTCGCCTACCTGAACTGGCCCGTGCTCGGCCTCGGGGGGCGGATGCTGCGGGTCGCGGCGCTGGCCGTGCTGGTGGCGGCCGCGGTGCGCCGGATCATTGGGTGATTTTGACAACCATTTTCATCTTCATCCACAATTGAGGGGTGTTCACCTTCCGTCCCCTGCGACGCGTCCTGTCGTCGGCCGCCTTGGCGGCCGTCCCGCTGCTGGCCGCCACCGCGTGCGGCGGCGGCTCCGCCTCCGGCGGCACCGAAGTGGTCGCAGGTCACTACCCCATGGCCTGGCTGAGCGAGCAGGTCGGCGGTGAGGGGGTGACGGTCCGCACCCTGGCCAGGCCGGGCGCCGAGCCGCACGATGTGGAGCTGACCCCCCGGCAGATCGCCGACATCGGCCGGGCCGACCTGGTGGTCTACATCAAGGGCCTGCAGCCGGCCGTGGACAAGGCCGTCGGGGAACGCGCCGCAGACCGCGCCCTGGACGCCGCGTCCGCCGTGCGGACCCTGCCGCTCCCCGATACGGACGGGCACGAGCACGACCGAGACCACGATCACGAGCGGGGGGCCTCCTACGACCCCCACCTGTGGCTGGATCCCAGCCGGATGGCGGCCCTCGCCACCGCGCTGGGCGAACGGCTCGCCAAGGCCGATCCCGCGGGCGCCGCCGGCTACCGGGCCAACGCCGAGGCGACCGCCGAACGGCTCACCGCGCTGGATGAGGAGTTCCAGGCCGGCCTGCGCGGCTGCAAGCAGCGGACCATGGTCACCGCCCACGCCGCGTTCGGCTACCTGGCCGACCGCTACGGCCTCAGGCAGATCCCCATCGCCGGCATCGACCCCGCCGGCGAGCCCTCGCCCGGACGGCTGGCCGAGCTGACCGGCCAGGTCCGCCGCACCGGCGTGACCACCGTGTTCACCGAGACCCTGGTGAGCCCCAAGGTCGCCCAGACGCTGGCCCGCGAGGCCGGGGTGCGCACGGCCACGCTGGACCCGGTGGAGGGTTTGGCCGAGGGATCCGGCGATGACTACCTTTCGCTCATGCGCAAAAACCTGCAGACCCTGCGCACCGCACTGGAATGCCCATGACCGCCGTGAAACCGGACATCGCCGTCCCGCCCTTTGAGATGACCGGCGGCCGGGTGCGCCTGGACGGGCGAGAGGTGCTGCGCGGCATCGATCTGCAGGTGGCGCCCGGCGAGGTGCTGGCCGTGATGGGCGCCAACGGCTCGGGCAAGTCCACGCTGGTGCGGGCCCTGCTGGGGCTGGTGCCGCTGGCGGCCGGCCGGACGCTGATCTACGGCTCGCCGCCGGGACGCTTCCGGGACTGGCACCGCATCGGGTATGTGCCGCAGCGGCTGCAGGTGGGCGGCGGGGTGCCCGCCACCGTCCGGGAGGTGGTGGCCTCCGGGCGGATCGCCCGCCGGCCCAGGCTGCGGCTGCTGCCCTCGGCGGCCGACCGGGCCGCGGTGCAGCGGGCGCTGGAGAAGGTCGGCCTGGCCGGCGTGGCCGACCGCCCGGCCCAGCACCTGTCGGGCGGCCAGCAGCAGCGGGTGCTGATCGCCCGCGCACTGGCCGGGGAGCCCGACACCTTCGTCATGGACGAGCCCACCGCCGGGGTGGACGCCGCCAGCCAGGCCGCCCTCGCCGACACCCTGCGCGACCTGGTCCGCCAGGGCCGCACGGTGGTGCTGGTGATGCACGAGCTCGGCCCGCTGGAACCGCTGATCAGCCGGGCCGTGGTACTGGAGGGCGGGCGCATCGTCCACGACGGCGCGCCGCCGCAGCCCGAGGGCGAGTGCGCCCGGCCCGGCCACCGGCACCTGCACCCGCACGCCCACCGCGACCGGCCGACCATCTGGGACACCGCTTGATCAACCCACTGCAGTACGACTTCATGCGCATCGCCCTGGCGCTGGCGGTGCTCATCGGGCTGACCGCCCCGGCGATCGGCACGTTCATCGTCCAGCGGCGGCTGGCGCTGCTGGGGGACGGGATCGGGCACATCGCGCTGACCGGCATCGGGCTGGGCCTGCTCACCGGATCCTCCCCCGTGCTGGGCGCGCTGGCGATCTCGGTGCTGGGCGCGGCCGCCATCGAGGTGCTGCGCGCCCGCAGCCGCACCGGCGGGGACGTGGCGCTGGCCCTGCTGTTCTACGGCGGGCTGGCCGGCGGGGTGCTGCTGACCAGCCGGGCCGGCGGCGGGGCGGGCCTGCAGTCGTATCTGTTCGGCTCGATCACCAGCGTCACCGAGCGCGACCTGTACCTGGTGGCCGTGCTGGCGGCGGGCGTGCTGGCGGTGGTGGTGCTCTTCGGGCGGGAGCTGTTCCTGCTGTGCCAGGACGAGGAGCTGGCCCGCGCCAGCGGGCTGCCGGCCCGCGCGCTGAGCCTGCTGATCGCGGTGACCGCCGCGGTCACCGTGGTGATCGCCATGCGGGCCATCGGGCTGCTGCTGGTCAGCGCGCTGATGGTGGTCCCGGTGGCGGCCGCCCAGCAGCTCACCCGCGGGTTCCGCGACACCATGCTGGCGGCCATGGGCATCGGCGTGCTGTCGGCGGTCTCGGGGCTGCTCGGCGCCTTCCAGTACGACCTCCCGCCCGGCCCGTCGATCGTGCTGCTGGCGCTGGCGGTGTACCTGACGCTGGTGCTGTGGCGGGTGATCGGGGAACCGGCGCTGCGCCGTCGTACACTGCCTTCCGGCCCTGATGAGGCGACCGCCGACGCGGAGGTGCGAGGATGACGGCCCGCCGGGACGGGACGCGAAGCAGGTCGAGTGCCCGCCGGGACGCGGTGCGCGCCATGCTAGCCCGCAGCGAGGGCTTCCGCAGCGCCCAGGACATCTACGCCGACCTGCGCGCCGGCGGCTCCAAGATCGGGCTGACCACGGTCTACCGGGCGCTGCAGGCCATGAGCGAGGCCGGCCAGGTCGATGTGCTGCGCACCGCCGACGGCGAGGCGGTCTACCGGGCCTGCCGCACCGACGAGCACCACCACCACCTGGTGTGCCGCCGGTGCGGCCACACGGTGGAGGTCGCCGGTCCCGCCGTGGAGCGCTGGGCCGAGGCCATCGGCGCCCAGTACGGCTTCACCGACATCACCCACACCGTCGAGGTCTTCGGCACCTGCGGCGACTGCGCGGGCACGGCCGACAAGAAGGACGAGGAGAGGACCGACGAGAAGGCCGACTGACCCGCCCGCGCAAGGCCGGGGCACCGCGGCCCGGCTCAGGAGGTCTTCACCGGTACCGGGTTGGGCTCGGCGCCGCCGTAGCGGCGGTCGCGGGTGGCGTAGATCTCGCAGGCCTGCCACAGGTGCCGGCGGTCGAAGTCGGGCCACAGCACGTCCTGGAAGACGAACTCCGCATAGGCCGACTGCCACAGCAGGAAGTTGGACAGGCGCTGCTCCCCCGAGGGCCGCAGGAACAGGTCCACCTCCGGCACCTCGGGACGGTACAGGTAGCGGGCGAACACCTTCTCGTTGATCTTGTCGGGGTTGAGCTTGCCGGCGGCCACGTCGCGGGCGATGGCGGCGGCGGCGTCGGTGATCTCGGCCCGCCCGCCGTAGTTGACGCAGAACTGCAGCGTCAGCACGTCGTTGTCGGCGGTCAGCCGCTCGGCCTCCTCCAGCTCCTTGATCACACTGCGCCACAGCCGGGGCCTGCGGCCCGCCCAGCGCACCCGCACCCCCATCGAATGCAGCTGGTCGCGGCGGCGGCGGATCACATCCCGGTTGAAGCCCATCAGGAAGCGCACCTCCTCCGGGGAGCGCTTCCAGTTCTCGGTGGAGAACGCATAGGCCGACAGGTAGGGGATGCCCAGCTCGATCGCGCCCATGATCACGTCGAAGAGGGAGTGCTCCCCCATCTTGTGCCCCTCGGTGCGCGGCAGCCCGCGCTGCTTGGCCCAGCGTCCGTTGCCGTCCATCACGATGGCCACGTGCCGGGGCACGAGCTCTTTGGGGATGGCCGGCGGCCGGGCCCCGCTGGGGTGGGGATATGGCGGCTGGACGGCCCTGTTCAAACCGTTGTCTCCTCGTTCATGACGGCCGGGTCGGGATCGACCCCTGCGGTGTCTCCTTCGAGCCCTCGTTCGACATGGCGCAGCGAGCGGATCCCGTGCTCCAGGTGCCACTGCAGGTAGGCGGCCACCAGTCCGCTGCACTCCACGCGGTGGCGCATCTGGCTGGCGTCGGCGCGCTCCCAGTCGCCCCGCAGCAGCGCCACCATCAGCTCCAGCGTCTGCGGCGCCGGGGTGGCGGCCCCGGGCTGGCGGCAGGCGCCGCACAGCGCCCCGCCGGCGGCGATGGCGAACACCCGCAGCCGCCCCCGGGAGCCGCAGCGGGCGCACTCGTCCAGGGCCGGCGCCCAGCCCGCCACCGACAGCGACCGCAGCAGATAGGCGTCCAGCACCAGCCGGGGGTCGTGGGAGCGGTCCACCAGGGTGCGCAGCCCGCCCAGCAGCAGCAGGAACTGCCGCAGCGCGGGCTCTTTCTCCTCGGCGGTCAGCTTCTCGGCGGTCTCCAGCATCGCCACCCCGGCCGTATAGCGGGGATAGTCGGTGACCAGAGGTTCCCCGTAGGGGCGCAGCGTCTCGGCCTGGGTGATCAGATCCAGCGAGCGCCGCTCATAAAACTGCAGGTCCACATGGGTGAACGGCTCCAGCCGGGCGCCGAACTTCGACCTGGTGCGGCGCACTCCCTTGGCGGCGGCGCGGATCCGTCCACTGCGCCGGGTCAGCACCGTGACGATGCGGTCGGCCTCGCCCAGCTTCTGGGTGCGCAGCACGATTCCTTCGTCACGGTAGAGGGTCACCCTGGCATTGTCCCGCATGTGGCGGGGCGGTACGAAAAGGACCGGCCGGCCGGTCCCCCGGTGAGGGGAGGTGACGGTGAGTGACCGGATCCGGCCTGCCGGACCTGGCCGACTCCGTGGTCTGAATCACATTCGGCTGGCAGCGTGGCTGCATGAGATGCACCATCGTCCCACCGCACATCCTGGACCGCCTGGCCCGCGACGCCCGTGACCCCGCGCTGCGCGACATGGCGCGCCGCACCCTCGTCCTGTCGGCCACCCACCGGGTGGAGCGGCGGACCCTCACGGTCGCCCCGCCCCAGCCGCAGGAGGACTTCGTCCCCAACCGGACGATCCACGACGCCGCCACCCGCGAGGAGCTGCCCGGCAAGGTCGTGCGCTCCGAAGGCGACGGCCCCACCGGAGATGAGGCCGTCGACCAAAGCTACGAGTGGCTGGGGGTGACCTTCGACTTCTTCGAGGCCGTCTACCGGCGCAACTCCATCGACGGCGCCGGGCTGCCCCTGGTCAGCACCGTCCACTACGGCCTGGACTACGCCAACGCCTTCTGGAACGGCGAGCAGATGGTCTACGGGGACGGCGACGGGGAGATCTTCACCGGCTTCACCGGGCCGCTGGAGGTCACCGGGCATGAGCTGGTGCACGGCATCACCCAGTACACCGCGGACCTGGAGTACTTCGGCCAGTCCGGGGCGCTGAACGAGTCGATGTCGGATGTGTTCGGGGTGCTGGTCAAGCAGTGGCACCTGGGGCAGACCGTCGAGGAGGCCGACTGGATCATCGGCGCGGGCCTGCTGGCCGAGGGGGTCAACGGGGTGGGGCTGCGTTCGATGAAGGAGCCCGGCACCGCCTACGACGACCCGCGCATCGGCAAGGACCCGCAGCCGGGGCACATGGACGACTACGTGCACACCTACCGGGACAACGGCGGCGTCCACATCAACTCCGGCATCCCCAACCGGGCCTTCTACCTGGCGGCGGCCGAGCTGGGCGGCCATGCGTGGGAGAAGGCCGGCCGGATCTGGTACGAGACGCTCACCGGACCGGCGATGAGCCCGACCATCGAATTCTCCGGGTTCGCCACGGCTACGATCGAAACGGCCGAACGCCTCTATGGCGCCGCGAGCGCCGAGGCCGAGGCCGTCAGGCAGGCATGGGACGGGGTAGGCGTGCGAATTTGAAAGTGACCGTGGTCCGCAGCGGCGGCTTTGCCGGAATCCAACGGCGCGGCCAGTCCGACACCGCTTCCGATCCGGTGTTGCGCGAGCTGGTCGCACGGGTCGACCTGGGGCGGCTGCCGCCCCCGGGGCGCATTCCCGATCAGTTCGTCTATGAGATCGACATCGACGGGCAGGTCACCACGGTCGGCGAGGCCCAGCTGACCGGGCCGCTGCGCGAGCTGGTCCACCACGTCCTCGGCCACCCGGCCTAGCGGGGGATTTCGGCGAGGCCGGCGTTCACGGCGAAGGCTCCGGCCCTGAGGTCGTCACGGCCGGAGCCTTCGCTTCCGCCAGGCGTGGTGTCACCACCGCCTGGCAGGGCCTGTGTCCCGGCGGCACCGGCCGCCGGGGGAATCGCCGTGGGTCGTCAGGCGGTGCGGGCGGCGCGGTTGACCGCCGACAGCACGCCCTTCAGGGACGCGGTCACCGTGTTGGCGTCGATGCCGACCCCCCACAGTACCCGTCCGCCGATCTCGCACTCGATGTAGGCGGCGGCCTTGGCGTCGCTGCCGGAGCTGAGGGCGTGCTCGGCGTAGTCCAGCACCCGCACGTCGATGCCGACGGTGCCCAGGGCGTCCACGAACGCCGAGATCGGGCCGTTGCCGACGCCTTCGATCTCGCGGATCTCCCCATCCAGCCGCACGTCGCAGGTCAGGTGGTCCTTTTCGTCCACCCGGGAGGAGGTGCGGTGGGCCAGCAGCCCGATGCGCGGCCCGCTGGACAGGTACTCGCGCTCGAAGATCTGCCACATCTGCTCGGGGGTGACCTCGCCGCCCTCGGTGTCGGTGTGCTGCTGCACCACCCGGGAGAACTCGATCTGCAGCTTGCGGGGCAGATCCAGGGCGTGCTCGGTCTTCATGATGTAGGCCACGCCGCCCTTGCCGGACTGGCTGTTGACCCGGATCACCGCCTCGTAGGTGCGGCCCACGTCCTTGGGGTCGATGGGCAGGTAGGGCATCTGCCAGCGGTACTGGTCCACCGGCACCCCGGCCTCGGCGGCGTCCCGCTCCAGCGCCGCGAAGCCCTTGTTGATGGCGTCCTGGTGGGAGCCGGAGAAGGAGGTGTAGACCAGGTCGCCGGCGTACGGGTGCCGCTCGTGCACCGGCAGCTGGTTGCAGTACTCGACGGTGCGGCGGATCTCGTCGATGTCGGAGAAGTCGATCTGCGGGTCGATGCCCTGGGAGTACAGGTTCATGCCCAGGGTGACCAGGCAGACGTTGCCGGTCCGCTCGCCGTTGCCGAACAGGCAGCCCTCCACCCGGTCGGCGCCAGCCATCACCGCCAGCTCGGCGGAGGCCACCGCGGTGCCCCGGTCGTTGTGCGGGTGCACCGACAGGCAGACATGCTCGCGCCGCGACAGGTTGCGGCTCATCCACTCGACCTGGTCGGCGTAGACGTTGGGGGTGGAGCGCTCGATGGTGGACGGCAGGTTCAGGATGATCTCCCGGTCGGGGCCGGGCTGCCAGACGTCCATCACCGCTTCGCACACTTCCAGCGCGAAGTCCAGCTCGGTGTCGATGAAGATCTCCGGCGAGTACTCGTAGCCGAAGTCGCAGTCGCCCAGGTACTGCTCGGCGAACTTCATCACATGCCGGGTGCCCTCGACCGCCAGCGCCTTGCACTCGTCGCGGCCGATGCCGAACACCACCCGGCGGAACAGCGGAGCGGTGGCGTTGTACAGGTGCACGGTCGCCCGGGGCGCCCCCACCAGCGACTGCACGGTGCGCTCGATCAGCTCCTCACGGGCCTGAGTCAGCACCGAGATCTGCACATCGTCGGGGATGTGGTCCTCTTCGATCAGCAGCCGCACGAAGTCGAAGTCGGTCTGGCTGGCCGCCGGGAAGCCGACCTCGATCTCCTTGTAGCCCATCCGCACCAGCAGCTGGAACATCTTCAGCTTGCGGGCGGGGTCCATCGGGTCGATCAGCGCCTGGTTGCCGTCCCGCAGGTCGGTGGACAGCCAGCGCGGCGCCTGCGTGATCGTCTTGTTGGGCCAGGTGCGGTCCGGCAGATCGACCGGGGGGAAGGGACGGTAGCGGTGGAAGGGCATCCCACTGGGCTGCTGCTTGGGCTTCATGAAGGTGCTTCCCTCTGCTCGGACTTCCTTGGCGGTCGACACACGTCAAAATCCCGCAGCGAGGGAGCCGACCTTTTCTTCCGTCACAGGCCCCCGCTGCGGCCGCTAAGGAGGAGCAGCCCACGGGACATGCACCTCAAGGTACCCGATGACGCGTGTGTTACGGGTATCGGTCCCGCGATGTGAGACAACTCATGGGGCTGATGGTTCCCGGGCCGCGCATGCGGGCCGGCCGGCGCGAACCCCGTTCACGCCGGCCGGCCGTCCTGCGGGCGGATCTTTAGCGGGCCTTCAGACCGCCAGCAGGCGTTTGACCTCCTCATCGCGCAGGTCATCGGCGGTGCCCGTGCGCTGCACCATGCCGCCGTCCAGGATCACGAAGCCGTCGGCCAGCCGCAGCGCCAGCTCCAGGTACTGCTCCACCAGCAGCACCGCCAGGCCCTTTTCCTTGTGCAACCGTTCGATGGCCTCCTCGATCTCCTGCACGATGGAGGGCTGGATGCCCTCGGTGGGCTCGTCCAGGATCAGCATCCGCGGCCGGGTGACCAGCGCCCGGGCGATGGCCAGCTGCTGCTGCTGGCCGCCGGACAGAAAGCCCGCCCGCCGCTTGAGCATCTCCTTCAGCCGGGGGAAGACCTCCAGGGCCTCGTCCACGGCCCTCTTGTCCTTGTGCTTGGTGGCCTCCAGCGTGACCTGGAGGTTCTCGGCCACGGTGAGCTGGGGGAAGGTCTCGTGCCCCTGGGGGACGTAGCCCATGCCCAGCCGCACCCGCTCGTAGGTGGGCAGCCTGGTGACGTCCTTGCCGTCGAAGACGACCTTGCCGGCGGTGGGGGTGAGCACGCCCATGATGGAGTTCAGCAGCGTGGTCTTGCCGACCCCGTTGCGTCCCATCACGCACATCAGCTGCCCCGGTTCGACCGCCAGGTCGATGCCGAACAGCACCCGCGCCCGCCCGTAGGCCGCCTCCAGTCCGGTGACCTGCAGCATCACATCCGCCCCCGATCGCCTCCAGCGCGCCCGCTCACGCGGCCGCCTCCTTGCCGGACCGGCCCAGGTAGACCTCCTGGACCCGGGGGTCGGCGCTCACCTGGGCGACGTCCCCCTCGACCAGCACCTTTCCCTCGTGCAGGACGGTGACCTGCGAAGCGTAACGGCGCAGAAACTCCATGTCGTGTTCCACCACGATCACGGTGTGGTCCTTGGCGATCTCGGTGAGCAGCCGGCCGGTGCGCTCGCGTTCGTCCCGGCTCATGCCGGCCACCGGTTCGTCCAGCAGCAGCAGCTTGGGACGCTGGGCGAGCAGCATGCCGATCTCCAGCCACTGCCGCTGGCCGTGGGAGAGCACCCCGGCGGGCCGGTCGGCCAGCTCGGTCAGCCCGATGGTCTCCAGGGCCTGGGCGACGACCTCGTCGACGCCGCGCCGCTGCCGCAGCAGCGAGCGCAGCGGGCGGCGGAAGGAGGCGGCCAGGTCCAGGTTCTCCACCACCGTCAGTTCCTCGAACACCACCGAGGTCTGGAAGGTGCGGCCGATGCCCAGCCGGACGATCTTGTGCTCCTTGCGGCCCACCAGCTCGACGCCGCCGAACTTCACCGAGCCGGCGGCCGGGCGGGTCAGCCCGGTGATCACGTCGATCAGGGTGGTCTTGCCCGCCCCGTTGGGGCCGATCAGAAAGCGCAGCTCGCCCTTGCCGACGGTCAGGTCGACCCCGTCCAGGGCCCGGAAGCCGTCGAAGACGACCTGCAGTCCCCGGATCCGCAGCAGCTCCTCGGCGGGCCCGGGCGCCTTGCCCTGCTCGCTCATGCCGGCACCTCCTCCTTGAGCGAGGCCGGGGACTTCTCCTGGTGCGGGGCCGGGACGCTGCGGCGGCGGGCGACGGCGTCCTTGATCTGCTGGTAGACGCCGATGGCGCCCTTGGGGGCCAGCGTCATGACCCCGATGAACAGCGCGCCCTGCAGGTAGAGCCAGCCGCCGGCCCACTCCTCGCTGAAGGCGGTCTTGCCGTAGTTCATGACGATGGCGCCCAGGATCGCCCCGGCCAGCGCGTACCGGCCGCCGATCGCCACCGCCACCACCAGCTCCAGGGACGGGACGACGCCCAGCAGCGAGGGGGAGATGATCCCGGCCACCGGCACGAACAGCGCGCCGGCCAGCCCCGCCATGCCCGCCGAGATCGCGAAGGTGATGGTCTTGACCGTGGCCGGGTTGTAGCCCAAAAAGCGCACCCGGTCCTCCCCGTCGCGCACCGCGATCAGCAGCCGGCCGAAACGGCTCTTGACCAGTTGCCGGGCCAGCAGGTACAGCACGCCCAGCACCACGGCGGTGACGAAGTACAGGCCGCGCTGGGTGCTCTCGGCCTCCAGCTCGAAGCCGAAGAAGTCATAGAAGTTGGTCAGCCCGTTGGTGCCGCCGGTCAGGCCCTGCTGGCCGACCAGCAGGATCACGAACGCGGCGGCCAGCGCCTGGGAGAGGATGGCGAAGTAGGCGCCGCGCACCCGCTGGCGGAACACCAGCGCCCCCAGCAGCGCGGCCACCGTCACCGGCAGCACCACCACCGCGGCCAGCGCGATCACCGGGTTGCGGAACGGCGCCCACAGTGCCGGCAGCTCCTCCACCCCGCTCCAGACCATGAAGTCCGGCAACTCGCCGCCGGCGTCGTGGAGCTTGAGGTACATGCCCATCGCATAGCCGCCGAGGCCGAAGAACACCCCCTGGCCCAGCGTCAGCATGCCGCCCTGGCCCCAGGCCAGGCCGATGCCGAGCGCGGCGATGGCAAAGCACAGGTACTTGGCCAGCTCGTCCAGGCGGAAGCCCGGCAGCGCCAGCGGCGCCACCACCAGCAGCAACGCCGAGACGGCGGCGAACATCGCATATCCGCGCAGTTTGTCGTTCATGATCCGGCTCATGTCAGGGCCCTGCTGCGAAGGACGAACATGCCTTGTGGGCGCAGTTGCAGGAAGGCGACGATCGCGGCGAACACGATGACCTTGGCCAGGCTGGCGTTGGTCCAGAACTCGGCGAAGGAGTTGAGCATGCCCAGCGCCAGCGCGGCCAGCACCGCGCCGCGCAGCTGCCCGAGCCCGCCGACCACCACGACCAGGAACGCGTCGACGATGTAGTAGGTGCCCAGGGACGGTCCGACCGGGCCGATCAGGGTGAGCGCCACCCCGGCGACCCCGGCCAGCCCCGAGCCGATGAAGAAGGTGAGCTGGTCCACCCGGCCGGTGGCGACCCCGCTGCAGGCGGCCAGCCGGCGGTTCTGCATGACCGCGCGCATCCGGCGGCCCTGGGCCGAGCGGTTCATGTAGAGCCAGATGCCGACCACGCACACGGCGGCCAGCGCCATGATGAACAGCCGGTTGTAGGGGATGACGGTGCCGCCGATGTGCACTCCGCCGCTCAGCCAGGTGGGGGCGACGACCTGCACGTTGGGGGCGCCGAAGATGTCGCGGGCGGCCTGCTGGAGCACCAGGCTCACCCCCCAGGTCAGCAGCAGAGTGTCCAGCGGCCGGCCGTAAAAGTGCCGGATCGCGGCGCGTTCGAGCACCCAGCCCATCGCGCCGGCCAGCGCGAACGCCACCGGCAGCGCGACGGCCGCGGCCTGGGTGCCGGCCCAGTCCTGCAGCATGTAGGCCGTGTAGGCCCCGACCATGATGAACTCGCCGTGGGCCATGTTGATCACGCCCATCTGGCCGAACGTGAACGTCAGTCCCAGCGCGATCAGCAGCAGCACCGCCCCGATGCTCAGCCCGATCGGCAACTGGTTGAGCAGGTTTTCCAACAGCCGCCTCCTCGTGTGCCCGCCTTCCCCGAGAAGGCGGCGTCCGCCCCGTTGCGCACGCCGCCCGTTGCTCGGCCGTCCGGCGTTATGACAGGCCCTTGGCCCAGGGGTAGTTCTTCAGGTAGGGGTCCGGCTTGATCGGCTCTCCGGAGTTCCAGACCTCCTTGATCAGGCCGTCGGGCTGGATGACGCCGATGCGCGCGGTCTTGTACATGTGCTGGTTGTCGCCGTCGATGGTGACCTTGCCCTCGGGCAGCTCCAGCGAGATCCCGGCGGCGGCCTTCTTGACCGCCTCGACCTCGGTGGTGCCGGCCTTCTCGACCGCGGCGGCCCACAGGTGGACGGCGTTGTAGCCGGCCTGCATCGGGTCGGAGGTCACCGCGCCCTTGTGACGGGCCTGGAAGTTCTTGACGAACTCGGCGTTCTTCTCGCCCTCGGTGGTCTGGTAGTAGTTCCAGGCCACCAGGTGACCGACGATGTTGTCGACACCGATGCCCTTGACCTCTTCTTCGGCGATGCTCACCGACATGACCGGGATGTCCTTGGCGGTGATGCCGGCGCTCTTGAGCTGCTTGAAGAAGGCCACGTTGCTGTCGCCGTTGAGGGTGTTGAACACCGCGTCCGGCTTGGCGGCCACGATCTTGTTGACCAGCGTGCTGTATTCGGTGTGCCCGAGCGGGGTGTACTCCTCGCCCAGAATTTCCATGTCATTGGCCGCCGCGTACGCCTTGATGATTTTGTTGGCGGTGCGCGGGAAGACGTAGTCGCTGCCGACCAGGAAGATGCGCTTCTTGCCCTTTTCCTTGAGGTAGTCCAGGCCCGGCACGATTTGCTGGTTGGTGGTGGCGCCGGTGTAGAAGATATAGGGCGAGCTCTCCAGGCCCTCGTATTGCACGGGGTACCACAACAGGGCCTTGTTGCGTTCGAAGACCGGGAGCATGGCCTTGCGGCTGGCCGAGGTCCAGCCGCCGAACACGGCCGCGACCTTGTCCTGCCTGATGAGCTTCTGGGCCTTCTGGGCGAAGGTCGGCCAGTCGGAGGCGCCGTCCTCCTGGACCACCTCCAATTTCTTGCCCAGCAGCCCGCCGGCGGCGTTGATCTCGTCGACGGCCATCTTCTCGGCATTGGCCACCGTCACCTCGCTGATGGCCATCGTGCCGCTCAGCGAGTGCAGAATGCCGACCTTGATCGTGTCGCCGTCCCCGGACCCTCCGCTGGAATTATCCGAATCGCCGCAGCCGACGAGCAGTGCGGCCGGCAAGACGGCGAGGGCAGCCCAATAACGCAGGGATCTTTTGCGCAACTATCCGCTCCTTGTGACCGAGGTCCCGGTTTTCCCTCTGCCAAGTCTGGAGCGCGATATTTCCGCGGACCACCCGCTACGTTAAGAATGCTTTACCAACTTCTCACCGCGCTTTCGGACGTTCGTGATGGGCTTGCCGCCCCGTCCGAAACGCGCTGACCTGGGCGTTGACCGAAGGTCACCCTACGGAGCGTCAGGGGATGAGCACTGAAAGACAGGTGACGCAGCCCTCCAGCGCCTCGAATTCGCTGATGTCCACCGCCGTGACGCGCAGTCCTTCGGCGCGCAGCCGCGCAGCGGTCCGCGGGGCGGAGGCGGAGATCAGCACATGGTCTTCCGCCAGCACCACCACGTGGGCCCCGGCCGGTTCGGGCGCCACCCGCAGCCCGGGCAGCACGGAGGTGTCCACATGCTCGGGCAGCCCGATCAAGGTCCCGTCCGGCAGCGCCGTCATCGCCGACTTCAGGTGCAGGCAGCCGGTCACCCGCACCGGGACGACCCGCCGCCCCCGCGCGCCCAGCAGCGCGGCCAGCCGGCAAACGGCGTCCTCGTTGGTGCGTCCCGACAGGCCCACATAGACCGTGTCGCCGACCTGCAGGACGTCTCCGCCGTCCAGCGTGGCGGGCGGCTCGATCCGCGCCACCTCCAGCCCGAGGGCGCGCACCGCCCGTTCGGTGCCCGCCACCTCCGGGCGGCGGCCGGGAGCCCCGGAATGGGCGAGCACCGCCAGCCCGTCGCAGACCACCACGGTGTCCTCCACGAACACCGCATCGGGCAGGTCCGGGGCCGGCTCGACCGGGTGGACCCGCCAGCCCGCCGCCCGCAGTGCCGCCGCGTACGCCGCGTGCTGGCGGGCGGCCAGCTCCACGTCCACCGGACGCCGGTCGATATGGGTGACGATCCCCTCCGCCAGGCGCGGTCCCGGCGCGCGCACCAGCGCCGTCTTGAGCGTGCTCCCGGACGTCACCACGCCGCCCTCCCGGCCGCTGCGGTCACCCGGCGATCGCCTGCCCGCTCACCGGGCATACGGAACCGGCGGGACGACTGGGAAGCAAACGACACAGACCCTCCCAAGAAAGTTGATCGCTGCACAAAGTATCCGTTCCTGTGGACGGTGGGGCCTCTCCCCGACGGGCGGCACCCCCTGCCTCGCACACCGCGCCGCCCGCCACGGGGCCGGCGGAAACACGCGGGAAGGGACCCGCGGCGGCGGCCCGGCCTTCTAGGCTGGGCGACATGATGGGTGACCAAGGTCAGCAGGAAGGGTGGACGCCGCCCGGCGAGGACCGGCCGGCCTCCTCCCCCCGGCCCGGTTTCCTGCCGCCCGCGCCGCCGCCGGATCCCGGCGCCGCGCCGGCCGAGCCGCCCGCCGCGGCCCGCTCCCCGTCGGCCGGCTGGGGGCTGGCCCGTCTGCTCACCGCCACGGCCCTGCTGGTGTCGGCCTTCCTGCCGTGGGCCAAGGCCGGCGTGCGCCTGGAGGGGTTCGGGCAGGTGCTGCACCGCGAGCTGGCCACCGAGGCCGGGGTGAACGTGGACGGCACCGGGCAGCTGGTCCCGGTGTTCGCGGTGGCGGCGATCGTCATGATCGGCTGGAGCCTGCTCAAGGGCGACCTGCGCATCGGCGCGCTGGCCGCCGTCCCCGGAGCGCTCGCCCTGATCAGCTGCCTGGTCTTCCTGCTGCGGCTGGACCGCTTCCGCGAGGAGATCGGGGTGGGCCGCATGTTCCTGGGCGGCCTGGAGGTGAGCGCCGGGTACGGCTGGTACCTGTCGGTGGCCTCCTCGCTCCTGCTGATCGGCCTGGCCCTGGCCCGCCGGGGCGGCTGAGCGCGCCACGGCCGTGCGCCCTGCGGCCGTGGCGGCCTGCGGTCGTTCAGTCGTCAAAGCCCAGCCGGCGCAGCTGCTTGGGGTCGCGCTGCCAGTCCTTGGCCACGCTGACCTGCAGGTCCAGGTAGACCCTGACCCCCAGCAGCGCCTCGATCTGCTTGCGGGCGCAGGTGCCGACCTCGCGCAGCCGCGAACCCTTGGCGCCGATCACGATCGCCTTCTGGCTGGGCCGCTCCACGAACAGGTGGGCGTACACCTCGATCAGGTCGTCGCGGTCTTCGCGGGGCCGGATCTCGTCCACCACCACGGCGATGGAGTGGGGCAGCTCATCGCGCACGCCCTCCAGCGCGGCCTCCCGGATCAGCTCGGCGACCAGCACGTGCTCGGGCTCATCGGTCAGGTCGCCCTCCGGGTACAGCGGCATGCCCTCCGGCAGGTGGGAGATCAGCAGATCGCCCACCAGATCGACCTGAAAGCCCTCGGTGGCCGAGACCGGCACGATGTCGGCGAAGTCCCCCAACCGGTCCACCTGCACCAGCTGTTCGGCGATCCGCCGCCGGTCGGCCAGGTCGGTCTTGGTGACGATGGCCACCACCGGGGTCTTGCCGGACAGGCCGGCCAGCTCCCGGGCGATGAACCGGTCACCGGGGCCGATCTTCTCATTGGCGGGGATGCAAAAGCCGATCACGTCCACCTCGGTGAGGGTGGAGCGGACCAGGCTGTCCAGCCGCTCCCCCAACAGCGTGCGCGGCTTGTGCAGCCCCGGGGTGTCGACGATGATCAGCTGGGCGTCACAGCGGTGCACGATGCCGCGGATCGCCCGGCGGGTGGTCTGCGGACGGCTGCTGGTGATCGCCACCTTGGTGCCGACCAGCGCGTTCATCAGGGTGGACTTGCCCACGTTGGGGCGTCCGATGAAGCAGGCGAACCCGCAACGAAAGCCCTCGGGGGCCTGGGCGGTCATGATCTGCGGCGCGGTCATCCCTCGATTGTCACCCACCGGCGCGGCGGACCGTCCGGCGCGCAGGGGCCTGCGGCCCGGGCCGATGGGGCTTTGCGGCCCGCCGGATCGCGACGCGCCCGCGGCCGGGGAGTTCGGCTTGCCGGACCCACCCGTCCCGCGGCGGGTCCTTCTGTGGCGTGAGGAGGCCATCAGGGCACCAGCGTGGCGCGCACCGAGCCGTCAGGGGCCGCCAGCAGGATCGGCGCCTTGCGGCCCAGATCCCGCACCGCGGCGACGTCGGCGTCACGCACCTGCTCGTCTGCGGTGACCAGCGCGGCGGCCTCCAGGTCCTCGGCGCCGCTGGAGACGGCCATCGCCACCGCCACCTGCAGCGCCGACAGCTTCAGCGAAGGCAGGTCCACGCTGGTGGCCGCATAGGTCCGTCCCGTCTCGTCCCGGACGGCCGCGCCCTCGGCGGCGCCGGTGCGGGCCCGCGACGCCCGGGCCAGCGTGATGATCTTGGCGTCCTCGGCACTGATCTCGCTCACGCCACCAGCCTAAAGGCCCCGCGGGCAGAGGCGGGACGCCGCTTCAGCCGCGCATCCGCTCGGCGCCGCCGGAGTGCCGCTCCTCCTCGGCCCGTCCCTCCCGCTCGGTGGGCAGGCGCCGCACCAGCACGGTGCCGATGCGGTTGCGGCGGCCGGCGAGGCTCTCGGCGGTCAGCTCCAGGCCCGCCACCGTGGCCCGGGAGCCCTCGATCGGCACCCGGCCCAGCGCGTGCGCCAGCAGCCCGCCGACCGTGTCGACCTCCTCCACGTCCAGCTCCACGCCGAACAGCTCGGCCAGTTCGGCGACCGGCAGCCGGGCGGTCACCCGGACCGCGCCGTCCGGCAGGTGCTCCACCCGGGGACGCTCCTCGTCGTACTCGTCGGTGATCTCCCCGACGATCTCCTCCAGGATGTCCTCGATGGTGATCAACCCGGCGGTGCCGCCGTGCTCGTCGATGACGATGGCCACGTGGGTCTGCTGGGCCTGCATCTCGCGCAGCAGCTCATCGACGGGCTTGCTGTCGGGCACGTAGGTGGCCGGGCGCATCACCGACTCCACCAGCTCCCGGGAGGCGCCCTCGGGGTGCTCGTGGACGCGCCGGACGACGTCCTTGAGGTAGGCCATGCCGACCACGTCGTCTTCGTTCTCGCCGACCACCGGGATGCGGGAGAACCCGCTGCGCAGCGCCAGCGACAGCGCCTGCCGCAGGGTCTTGTCCCGCTCGATGAACACGATGTCGGTGCGCGGCACCATGACCTCGCGGACCAGCGTGTCGCCCAGCTCGAACACCGAGTGGATCATCGCGCGCTCGTCCGGTTCGATCAGCCGGCGCTGCTCGGCCAGGTCCACCAGGTCGCGCAGCTCGGCCTCGGAGGCGAACGGGCCCTCCCGGAAGCCCTTGCCGGGGGTCAGCGCGTTGCCCAGCACGATCAGCAGCCTGGGCAGCGGCCCCAGCACCCGGGCCAGCGGGTGGATCACCCCGGCGCCGGCCAGCGCGATCCGGTCGGCGTGCTGGCGGCCCAGTGTGCGCGGCCCCACCCCGACCACCACGTAGATCACCACGATCATGATCACCGCGGCGACCACGTAGGCCGGCCAGCTCTCCTCCAGCCAGGAGATGCACAGGTCCGCGACGATCACGGTGGCGGCCAGCTCGCAGCTGATCCGCAGCAGCAGCACCAGGTTGAGGTAGCGGGCCGGGTCGGCGACCACCTCGGCCAGCAGCTGCGCTCCGCGCCGCCCCTGCCGGTCCAGCTCCCGCACCCGCACCCGGGAGACGGTCGTCAGCGCCGCCTCCACGCTGGCCAGCAGCCCGGCCACGACGACCAGGGCGGCCGCCATGCCGATCAGCCATCCCTGCGCCGTGCCCATCACCGCGTCCCGCTCACCGGCCGGGGCGACAGGCCGCCGGCGCCCTCACCTTCGCCGCACACGCTCCTCACCGACCCCGCGCCCGGGCACCTGCGCGTACCGCGTGCCCGCCCGCCCGTCGCCGCACGATGCCGCCCGCGGCGGTGCCGCACCCCTTCGGCTCCTCCATCGCCTCGCTCAGGAGCGTCCGTTCCGCCAGGAGTTCAGCAGCCGCTCCTGCAAGCCGAACATCTCCTTGTGCTCCTCGGGGTCGGCGTGGTCGTAGCCGAGCAGGTGCAAGATGCCGTGGGTGCACAGCAGCTCCAGCTCGGCCTGGGTGCCGTGGCCGGCCTCGGCGCCCTGGCGCTCGGCCACCGCCGGGCACAGCACCACATCGCCCAGCAGCGCCGGGTCGGGATCCTCCTCCTCGCCGCCGCCCGGCCGGTGTCCGGGGCGCAGCTCGTCCATCGGGAAGGCCAGCACGTCCGTGGGGCCCGGCTCGCCCATCCACTTGACGTGCAGCTCGCTCATCGCCTCCTCGTCCACCAGCAGCAGCGACAGCTCCGCCAGCGGGTGGACGCGCAGCTCGTCCAGCACGTGCCGGGCCAGGCGGACCAGCGCCTGCTCGTCGACCTCGACGCCGGACTCGTTGAGAACCTCGATGCTCATCGCGTTTACCGCCGCTTGCGAGGACCGCCGTTGGCCCGGCCGGAGCCTTCGGAGGCTTGGCTGTCGAACCGGTCGTAGGCCTCCACGATGCGGGTGACCAGCTTGTGGCGCACCACGTCGCGGCTGGTCAGCCTGCAGAAGTGGATGTCGTCGATGCCCTCGAGGATCTCCTGGACGACCTCCAGGCCGCTGCGCTGGCCGCTGGGCAGGTCCACCTGGGTGACGTCGCCGGTGACCACGACCTTGGAGCCGAAGCCCAGGCGGGTCAGGAACATCTTCATCTGCTCCGGCGAGGTGTTCTGGGCCTCGTCCAAGATGATGAACGAGTCGTTGAGGGTGCGCCCGCGCATGTAGGCCAGCGGCGCCACCTCGATGGTGCCGGCGTTCATCAGCCGGGGGATGGAGTCGGGATCGACCATGTCGTGCAGCGCGTCGTACAGCGGCCGCAGGTACGGGTCGATCTTCTCGTACAGGGTGCCGGGCAGGAAGCCCAGCCGCTCCCCGGCCTCCACCGCCGGACGGGTCAAGATGATCCGGTTGACCTTCTTGTCCTGCAGCGCCCTGACCGCCTTGGCCATGGCCAGGTACGTCTTGCCGGTGCCGGCCGGGCCGATGCCGAAGACGATCGTGTGCTTGTCGATGGCGTCGACGTAGCGCTTCTGGTTGAGGGTCTTGGGCCGGATCGTACGGCCGCGTCCGGACAGGATGTCCAGGGTGAGGACTTCGGCGGGGCTTTCGCCGGTCTCCGCCCGCAGCATCGCCAAACTGTGCTCCACCGCGTCGGGGGTGAGTTGGGCGCCGCTGGTGAGCAGCGCGATCAGTTCGGAGAACAACCGGGAGACCAGCTCGCCCTCGTCCGCCGGACCGGTCACGGTGATCTCGTTGCCCCGGACGTGGATGTCGCTGTGGAAGGCACGCTCGATGACGTGCAGCAGCTCGTCCCGGGAACCGAGCAGGCTCACCATGGAGTGGTCTTCCGGCACCACGATCTTGACTTGGGAGTGCGAGCCGCGGGCGCGGTCGCGGCTGCCCGCATGAGTGATTTCCACCATCAGCCGGCCTTACGGCCTTTTCGACCTGCTCTCTTCAGTGTTTGTGGTCCGGTGCTCTGCCTGCCTCCATCTTACTGGGGGGTGCCGACGGAGCGCTCGGCCATTTCTCACCGGTTCCCACCGGTCCTCATCGGCAGGTCGCCGCAAGGACGGCCGGGCGGCGGATCAGCCGGGCGGCCAGTTCAGGCCACGCCCGCCCAGAACGTGCAGGTGCACATGGAAGACGGTCTGGCCGGCCTGCGGCCCGGTGTTGAACACCAGGCGGTATCCGCTCTCGGCGATGCCCTCCGCCACGGCCACCTGGTGGGCCTCCCGCACCACCTCCGCCGTCAGGTCGGCGTCGGCCGAGGCCAGCTCGGCGGCGTTGGCGTAGTGCTCGCGCGGGATGACCAGGACGTGGGTGGGGGCCTGCGGGTTGATGTCCCGGAAGGCGATGGTGCGCTCACCCTCCCGGACGATCTTGGCCGGGACCTCCCCGGAGACGATCTTGCAGAACAGGCAGTCCGAGGTGGACAATGAAAGGCTCCCTACTGGCTTGCCGGATGCCACGACCCTGTGGGCCGTTCGGCCGCTGCGCATATTACCGATCTCATCCGGCCTGTTCAGCCCTGACACAGAGGGTATTTCCAAGTAATTAACTAGGAAATATCCGGCCCGCCGGGCGGCCGCCCTCCCTCCGCCCGTCTCGCGCAAGCAATGATCATCAGCCTGCCCGATCCGCAAGCGCGAACACGCCGGGCTGGTTAAGGTTGCAAGGCGACGAACCCCCCGGATCGTAGGCGTCCCCCGCACCGCGTCCGTGACGGACCGGGTTCGCAAATCCCCCTGCCGCACCGGGTGGCGACCGCTCATCTGGACGGCCAGGGGATGGCAGAGGCGGCGGATTAGGTGACCGAGGCAAGACAGAAGATGCCCTTTCGTAAACCGGACAACGAGGGCACGCGTCCCACTGACGTGACCGAGACCCTCGTGGCCAGGGGCGCGGCGGGGGCGATGGCCGTCGCCTGGGATGCCGACCAAGCCGTGACCGCGCTGTATGCGACCAACTACCGTCCGCTGGTGCGGCTGGCCGCCATGCTGGTGCGCGATGTGGCCACCGCCGAGGAGGTCGTCCAGGAGGCGTTCATCGCCATGCACGCCGGCTGGCGGCGGCTGCGCGATCCGGACAAGGCCCTGTCGTACCTGCGTCAGGCGGTGGTGAACCGCTCGCGGTCGGTGCTGCGGCACCGCGCCGTGGTGGAGAAGTACGCGCCCAAGGGCCTGCCCGACGCTCCGAGCGCGGAACTGGGCGCCATCAACGAGCTGGAGCGCAGCGCGGTGATCGACGCCCTGGCCCGGCTGCCGGCCCGGCAGCGCGAGGCTCTCGTGTTGCGCTACTACGCCGATTTGTCCGAAGCGGAGATCGCCCGCGCGATGGGGATCAGCCGCGGCGCCGTCAAAAGCCACACGGCGCGCGGCATGGCCGCCCTTCGCAACGTTCTGGAGCAACTGTCATGACCACCGACCCCGACGACAAGTACGGCGAGATCCTGCGCCGTGCGCTGCACGCGGAGGCGGCCAGGGTCGAGCCCGCTCCGGATGGACTGGAGCGCATCCGCGCCGGCATCGAGCAGCGCTCCCGCAGGCGGCTGTCGAGGCTGCAGGGGTGGGCGCCCCCGTTCTGGCTGCCGGGCGGCTGGAGCCGCCCCCTGCTGGCGGTGGCCGTCACCGTGCTGGTCGTGGCCGTGGGCGTGTCGGCCCCGCAGACCATCGAGCGCATCTCCTCGGCCGGACGGCACGGCCCGGCCGAAGACAGCGGCACGCCCTCGGCGGCGGCGGCCGGCCAGGGCGCGGCGCACCTGCCCGGCCAGGCCCCGCACCCGCCCGGACAAGGGCACTCGCTGCCCCCCGCCTCCGCCGACTCCCCGGTGTCCCAGACGCCCGGGGTCTCCCCGTCGCCCACGTGCCCGCCCGCCGGGCGGCCGACCGATGAGGCGTCCCTGCGGCCCGCTCCCGGCGACCCGCAGCACACGCCTCCGCAGTGCCCCCAGGAGAGCCCGTCACCGACCGCTCCCGAACCGGAGGAGACGACGCCCACGCCTCCCGAGGAGCCGCCGTCGACCCCGTCTGAGGAGCCGCCCACGCCCACGCCCACCGACGAGCCGGAGACGACCGAGGAGCCCTGACCGTCCGGGGCCGCAGGCGGCCCGCTGAGGCCCCCCGGCGGGCCTCACCAGCGGCCGGTGGCGCTGAGCAGGATCGCGGCGGCGGCCACGCCGGCGGTGGAGGTGCGCAGCACGGTCGGCCCCAGCCGCACCGCGACGGCGCCGGCCTCGGCGAAGCACGCCAGTTCCTCGTCGGTGATGCCGCCCTCGGGGCCGACCACGGCGATGATCTCGCCCTCGGAGGGCAGGTCCACAGCGCGCAGCGGCACGGTGGCCGCCTCGTGCAGCACGATCGCGCGGGCGGCCCCGGCCAGGCGGGCGGCCACCTGCTCGGTGGTGGCCAGCGGCGGGATCTGCGGCAGCCGGCTGCGGCGGGACTGCTTGGCGGCCTCCCGGGCGGTGGTGCGCCACCGGCCGAGCGCCTTGTCCATCCGGTCGGGCCGCCACCGGGTGACGCACCGGGCCGCCTGCCACGGCACGATCTCGTCCACCCCGGCCTCGGTCATGGTCTCCACCGCCAGCTCGCCCCGCTCCCCCTTGGGCAGGGCCTGGACGACCACCAATCGGGGGCTGGGCGGCTGGTGGCGGTGCCGCGCCAGCACCTCCAGCACCAGCCGGTCCTTGCCGGCCACCGCGGCGACCACGCACTCGGCCAGCAGGCCGTCCCCGTCGGTCAGATCCACGCGCTCCCCGGGCCGCAGCCGGCGCACGGTGACGGCGTGCCGTCCCTCCGGGCCCTCCAGGACCACCCGGTCCTCGCGCAGCGCGGTGGAGTCGATGAGGAAGACGGGCGGGCTCACACCCGCCTCCGCGTCAGCGGGGAGGCGGCTGGGAGCGCGGTCGCGTCACCTGTCTGCGTCATGCCCGGCGCACGCCGGGCATGACGGCCCTCCACGGTCACTCGCCGGTCCACGCGACCGCTAGTGGCCGTTGAAGACGGCCCGCACCCGGGAGAAGAACCCCTGCTGGCCGGGGGCGAACTTGCCGGGAGGCCGCTCCTCGCCGCGCAGCTTGGCCAGCCGCCGCAGCAGTTCTTCCTGCTCTTCGTCCAAATTGGTGGGCGTCTCCACGTTGACGTGGATCAGCAGATCGCCGCGGCCGGACTCGTTGAGGTGGCGGACGCCCCGCCCGTGCAGCCGGATCACCTGCCCGGACTGGGTGCCGGGGCGGATGTCGACCTCCTCGGTGCCGTCCAGGGTCTCGATGGCGACCTGGGTGCCCAGCGCCGCCGCCGTCATCGGGATCTGCACGGTGCAGTGCAGATCGTCGCCCTCCCGCTCGAAGATCGGGTGCGGGCGTTCGACGATCTCCAAGAACAGGTCGCCGGCCGGGCCGCCGCCCGGGCCGACCTCGCCCTCCCCGGCGAGCTGAATGTGGGTGCCGCTCTCCACCCCGGCCGGGATCCGCACCTTGATGGTGCGCCGGGTGCGCACCCGGCCGTCGCCGGAGCACTCGGGGCAGGGCTGGCGGATGACGCTGCCGTAGCCGCCGCAGTGCGGGCACGGCCGCGACGTCATCACCTGGCCCAGGAAGGAGCGGGTGACCTGCTGCACCTCGCCCCGTCCCAGGCAGGTCTCGCAGGTCTCCGGGTGGGTGCCGGGGGCGGTGCCGGCCCCCGAGCACACGTTGCACACCACGGCGGTGTCGATGGCCAGCTCGCGGGTGGTGCCGAAGGCGGTCTCGGCCAGGTCCAGCTCCACCCGCAGCGTGGCGTTGCGGCCCCGCCGGGCCCGGCTGCGCGGGCCCCGCGAGGTCGCCGTGCCGAAGAAGGCGTCCATGATGTCGCTGAACGGGAAACCGGCCGCGCCGAACCCGGCACCGGCGCCGCCGCCGGGCGCGAACGGGTCCGCGCCCAGGTCGTACATCTCCCGCTTCTTCGGGTCGGAGAGCACCTCGTAGGCCTGGGTGATCTCCTTGAAGCGTTCCTGGGTCTCCGGGTCCGGATTGACATCCGGGTGGAGTTCCCGCGCGAGCCGCCGGTAGGCCTTCTTGATCTCGTCCTGGCTCGCGTCGCGGCGCACCCCAAGGATCGCGTAATAGTCGCGTGCCACTTACGACCCCGCGAGGACTTGTCCGACGTAACGTGCCACTGCCCGCACCGCTCCCATCGTGCTGGGGTAGTCCATCCGCGTCGGCCCGAGCACGCCCAGCCGCGCCAGGGGCCGGTCGCCGACGCCGTAGCCGGCGGCGACCACGGAGGTCGACCGAAGACTCTCGTGCGGATTCTCCTTGCCGATCCGCACCGTCAGACTAGACGAATCCCCGACCTCGCCGAGCAACCGCATCAGCACCACTTGCTCTTCCAGGGCCTCCAGCACCTCGCGCAGGCTCTGGGCGAAGTCGACGTTGGCCAAATTGGCGGTGCCGGCGAAGACGACCTTCTCCTCGTGCTTTTCGACCAAGGTCTCCAGCAGCACCGACAGCACGGTGGCGGCCACCTGCCGGTCGTCGGGGGCGACCTGCTCGGGCAGGTCGGCCACCGCGGTCGGCGCGTCCGCCAGCAGGCAGCCGTCCAGGCAGCTGTTGAGCAGGGTGCGCAGCCGCGACACCGACTCCTCGCAGACCGCGCCGGGGGTCTCCACCACCCGCTGCTCGACCCGCCCGGTGTTGGTGATCAGCACCAGCAGCAGCCGCCGCTCGGCGACCGGCACCAGCTCCACATGGCGCACCGACGAGCGCGACAGGGAGGGGTACTGCACCACCGCGACCTGCCGGGTGAGCTGGGCCAGCAGCCGGACGGTGCGGCTGACCACGTCGTCGAGGTCGTAGGCGCCGTTGAGGAAGGTCTCGATGGCGCGGCGTTCGGCCGCCGACAGCGGCTTGATCGTCGACAGCCGGTCCACGAACAGCCGGTAGCCCTTGTCGGTGGGCACCCGGCCGGCGCTGGTGTGCGGCTGGGTGATGTACCCCTGCTCCTCCAGCACCGCCATGTCGTTACGGATCGTCGCCGGAGAGACGCCCAGCGCATGCCGTTCGGCCAGCGCCTTGGAGCCCACCGGCTCGTTGGTGGACACGTAGTCCTCGACGATGGCGCGGAGCACCGCAAGTTTGCGGTCGTCGAGCACGTGGTCACCTCCTTGCGGCCCGCATACTGGCACTCCTTCCCCCCGAGTGCCAAGTCTACGGCGATTCGGGCGAGGTCGGAGGTCCCGGCAGGGTATCCTTTGCCGCCACGCCCACCGGCCGGGGGGAACGCGCCGTCCGGAGTCTCTGCACCGGCCGCGTCGTTAGAGTCCGGTCCGTGCGCAGCAAGGATTATGGCGATGATGTGCTGGCCGACCACCGGCGGTGGTCCCGTAAAAAGCCGATCCCCCGGGTGGCGGCCGAGCGGGACCTGGTGGTGGAGGACGCCGACAGCGGATTCTGCGGCGCCGTGGTGGCCTGCGACAAGCACGGGGTGACGCTGGAGGACCGGTTCGGCAACCGCCGCGTCTTTCCGCTCACCGAGGCCGGCTTCCTGCTGGAGGGCAGGCCGGTGACGCTGGTGCGGCCGCGCCGGCCCGCCGCGGGCCCGCTCCGCTCGGCCTCCGGGTCGATCGCGGTGCCCGGTCTGCGCGCCCGCGTGGCCCGCGAAAGCCGCATCTACGTCGAGGGCGTGCACGATGCGGAGCTGGTGGAAAAGATCTGGGGCCACGACCTGCGCGTGGAGGGGGTCGTGGTGGAGTACCTGGAGGGCGTCGACGACCTTCCGGCGGTGGTGGCCGAGTTCGGCCCCGGTCCGGGCCGGCGGCTGGGCGTGCTGGTGGACCACCTGGTCGAAGGGTCCAAGGAGAGCCGGATCGCCGCTCAGGTGTCCTCGCCGTACGTGCTGGTCACCGGGCATCCCTTCGTGGACATCTGGCAGGCCGTCAAGCCCGCCGCGTTGCGCATCGGGGCCTGGCCGCAGGTTCCGCCCGGCGTGCCCTGGAAGGAGGGCGTGCTGGCGGCGCTGGGCTGGCCTCCCGACGTGGGGGCGGCCTGGCGGCGGATCCTCGGCGCGGTGAACTCTTATGCCGATCTGGAGCCGCAGCTGCTGGGACGCGTGGAGGAGCTCATCGACTTCGTCACCGCTCCCGACCCCTCCTGAGCCGCCTGTGGGAGGGCCGCCGCCGGAACCGCAACGGCGCCGAAGAACCCGGCGGGGCCCTCGTCAGGTGAGGTCTCGGACGACGGCGTCGGCGAGCAGCCGGCCGCGCAGGGTCAGCACCGCGCGGCCCCGGCCGAAGTAGGGCTCCTCCTCCACCAGGCCGTCGGCGATGGCCCGCCGCACCGCCGCGTCCTCCAGCAGCTCGGCGGGGCACCCCTCGGCCAGCCGCAGTTCCAGCATGATGCGTTCGAGGCGGCGTTCGGCGGCGGTGAGGACCTCGCGGGCGTGCGCCGGGCTGCGCCCGCCGGCCAGCCGCGCGGCGTAGGCGGCCGGATGCTTGACGTTCCACCAGCGGGTGCCGCCGACGTGGCTGTGTGCGCCGGGGCCGATCCCCCACCAGTCGGCGCCCGTCCAGTACAGCAGGTTGTGCCGGCAGGCGGCGTGCGGGCCGCGCGCCCAGTTGGAGATCTCATACCAGTGCAGGCCGTGGGCGCTCAGCAGCTCCTCGGCCATCAGGTACCGGTCGGCCATCGCGTCGTCGTCGGGGGCGGCCAGTTCGCCGCGCCGCACCCGCGCGGCCAGCCGGGTGCCCTCTTCGACGATGAGGGCGTAGGCGGAGATGTGGTCGGGCTCGGTCTCCAGCGCGGCCAGCAGGGACGCCCGCCAGTCCGCCGCGCTCTCCCCCGGCGTCCCGTAGATCAGGTCGAGGTTGACCTGCTCGAAACCCGCCTTCCGCGCCCACCGGACGACCTGGGGGATGCGGCCGGGGGTGTGGACGCGGTCCAGCGCCGCCAGCACGTGCGGGCGGGCGCTTTGCATGCCGTAGGAGATGCGGGTGAACCCGGCGGCGCGCAGCTGCTCCAGGTAGCCCTCGTCCACCGATTCGGGGTTGGCCTCGGTGGTGACCTCGGCGCCGGGGGCCAGGCCGAACTCCGCGTCGATGGCGGCCAGGATCCGGCCCAGCTCGCCGGGCGGCAGCAGGGTCGGCGTGCCGCCCCCGAAGAACACCGTGCGCACCGGCAGGTCGGTCTGGCCCAGCACCCGCCGGGCCAGGCGCAGCTCGGCGATCGCGGCATCGGCGTACGAGTCGCGGCTCGCCCCGGGGCCCAGCTCGGCCGCGGTGTAGGTGTTGAAGTCGCAGTAACCGCAGCGGGTCACGCAGAACGGCACGTGCACGTAGCAGGCGAACGGGCGGGCGCCCAGTCCGTCCAGGGCGCTTTCGGGCAGCGCGCCGTCTGCGGGAACGGGGTCGCCATCGGGCAGGGTCGCGGGCACCCTCCAAGTCTGCCCGCAGCCGCCGACCGCCTTGGCCGCTCAGCCGGCCTCGCGGAGCTTGTTCTTCAGCCAGTCGGGGGTGTGCTCTTCCGAGCGGGGGAAACGGGCCAGGTCCAGCAGGTAGGCGGAGGCGGTGAGCGGAGGGTTGAAGTCCGGCTCGTTCTCGTAGTCGAACTCCACGTTGAAGCGCCCGGACCTTTCGACCTCCAGCCGCGCGGTGAACCACGCGCCCCGGTCCTCCCGATAGGTGGCGGCGCGCAGCTCGTCCATGTGCCGCACGGCCCGGCCGGGCGGGACCAGGCGGCGGACGGTGCCGTCCATGCAGACCATCTCCAGCGAGGCGCTGTCGATGCCGACCGTCGCCCGGAAGACCAGGGTCAGCCGCCGCCACCCCGGCGGGGCGGCGGCCCACAGCGCCCGTATCGCGTTCTCGACGGCCTTCCGCTCCTTGTGCGAGCGCAGGAGCTGATCGGTAGGGGTCACGGGAGCCTCCAAGCCGCGCGGGATGCAGGGTGTGACGCTATCGTTCCGGGCCGGTGCCGTGCGGGAGCAGGTCCGCCGCGGCCGCCCGGCGGTCGGAACGCGGCCGGCCGCCCTAATCTGGCGGGAACCGGATACGTTCGGCTGAGGGGGCGGGCCGGCCGGCCCGCATCGTGGTACTCGTAGGGGGCGAGGACATGTGGGGAGCCGGCTCGCAGGCCTACGGGCAGGTGCCCGTCCGGGTGGTGCTGCGCGGCGAGCCGGACGGCTGGCATTACGTGCTTTTCGACCGGGCCGGCAGCGAGCAGCGGGTGCCGCTGGGCGGCGGCGGGGCGCACTGGCAGACCAGTGGACGTCACGGCGAAGAGCCTCCCTGGTGGCGGCGGCATCTGGCCGAGGTCGCCGAGTCGTTGCGGGAACGCGTGGAGACGGCGGTCGCCGACCGGTGCTTTGAGCTGTTCGGCGTCGAGGCGCACATCACCTGGCTGGGGGTGGACGAGCCGATCCTGTGGGAAGGGCTGGTGACGTTGCGCGAGCCCGACCCGGCCCGTTTCCCCGGCGGCGCCCGCCCGTTCGTGGTCACGCTGCAGCCGGGACGCGGAGCGCTGCTGCCCTCGGCGGACCTGCTGTTCGACACCTGCGCCCAGGACGCCTGGGCGGCGCTGGAGGAGGTCGCCAGGGCGTGCCGCACCCCGCCGCCGCGGGCGCGTTTCCTGTGCGGCTGGACCGACCACCGCAGCGTGCGGGTGGGCCGCGGCCTGCTGGCGGTCTCCACCGAGCGGCGGATGGACGGGGTGGACCGGGTGGGCGAGATCTACGCCGAACGCCCGCCGGGCTGGAGCGGCAATCCGCGGCTGCGGCTGCGGCTGGACGGCATCGACCTGCTGGACGAGCCCGCCGAGGACGTGCTGCGGCTGCTGCTCGACCTGGGCCATGCGGTGGTGCGGCGCGGCCGGTGCCTGCGCCTTCCGGAGCTGGGGCTGACCCTTTATGAACGTCATGAGCACTCCCGGCACGACGGCCGTTTCGCCGGGGTGTCGCTGACCTCGCCGAACCCCCGGGTGCCGCACTTGGTGTAAAGAGGGTGCCGCCATGACCGCCTGTGGGAAGAATCCGCGAACCTCTTGGCCTTCGGAAGACTCATAGACTTCGTCAGGGAACCTTTTTCAACACGCGGCCCAAGGCGCCGGGGACGGGAGCCCAGGCGGCGCCCGCCGGCGCGGCGTTCCAGGTCACGGCATCGTCCCTGACTGCGACGCTCCAGCCTCGACCTGCGCAGACGGCGTGTTGGAAAAGGTTCACTGGTTCGCCGGTGAACCGTCGGAAAGGAATCCGCCATGGCTTACGGTCCTCCCCCGCCGATGCCGGGTCCGCAGCCCGGTCAGGGGCGGCAGGGGCCGTGGCAGCAACAGCCGCCCGGCCGGTACCTTCCCCCGCCGCCGGCGCCGCCGCCCGGCCAGTACGGGCTGCCCGCCCCCGCCTACGGCGGGCCGGCCCCTGTGATGGGCCCGGCCTCCCCGCAGGAGGAGAAGTGGGCGCTGATGGCCTATCTGGGTCAGCTTCAGGTGTCGGCGATCGCTCCCCTGGCGGCCCTGATCTCCAAGGGGGGCTCGCCGTTCGTCCGCCGGCACGCGGCGCAAGCCCTGAACATGGGGCTGGGAATGATCGTCGTCTGGGTGGTGGGCCTGCTTTTGGCCCAGTTCATGGACGCCCTGGCGCTCTTCCCGCTGGCCTATTCGGCCTTGTTCTTCTACTTCCTGCTGCGCGCCGCCATCGCGGTCAACCGGGGAGAGTTCCTGCAGGTGCCGTCCTTCATCGCCTGGCCGCTGCTGAAGTAGGGCCGACACGCTCTCAGGGAGCGGGTTCCGGGCCGGGCAGGATGGTGATCGTGCCGGGCTCGCCCGGGGGCTGGTCCAGCCGGACGACCCGGCCCGGGTAGGTGCGCTCGGCGATCGCCACATCGCGCTCGTCCCACTCGCCGTAGAAGATCGGGCAGCCGTCCTCCAGCTCCACTTTCTCGGCGCCGGTCGGCCAGCGGTGGCCGAAGGCGTCGACGAGGATCGGTTCCTCGCACGACGGCAGGTCCGGCCCGGTTCGCTCCATGGTGTTCCCCCTCCAGCGACCCGCCCAGCGGGATATCCGGTCGAAGATCGATCCCGGCGCCAGATCCAGCCGGAAGGGCTCGTCGATCAGATGGTGGTCTCCGGGGGTGACCGCGGCCCGTTCCGCGTAGACGCCGTCGATCAGCTCGTGCACGTGTACCACCAGTTCGTCCCCGGTGGGGTCCACCACCCAGTAGTGCGGGACCCCGAACCGCTGGTACGCGTTCTTCTTGCCGCCCAGGTCACGACTTCGCGAGGCCGGGGAGACCACCTCCGCCACCAGCAGGGGTGTCCCCTCGACGCGTCCTCGCCCGCCGACCTGCTCCTCCCGGCAGACCAGCAGGTCCGCCCGCAGCCAGGTGTCGTCGTCCAGCCGGACGCCGGGGCCGGTCAGCGACCGGTGCCCGGCGTCGGTGGCGAGGGCGACGGGGACGGCCAGATCAGAGACGAGGACCTGATGCAGAAGTGAATGACCCACAACGCTCAGTATTGCATCTGCGACTCTAGGTAGCCATAAGTTTGCCGATCCTTGGCACGCAGGTTCACCGGCCGCCGGCAGAGCGGCGCCGCAGCTCGTCGGCGAACTCGCCGAGGCAATCGGCCAGCTGCCGGTCGGTCAGTTCCCGAAGGGGCCTTCCGCACTCACCGCCCGCCCGCTCGCCGGCCTCCTCCTCGGCCTCGGGCTCCCGTTGCGCGGAGCTGACGGTCTTCGGCCGGTCCCGGCCGCTGACCGACAGGTCGATATAGAAGGCGGTCCGGCCGTCCTGCACCCCGTACACGCGCCAGGCGCCCCCGCCCATCGGCACGAACTCCTGCAGCTCGCCGCCGGAGTTGAGGAAGTTGGGGTACGGGCTGGAGGGGCCGGAGATGTGGGCCACGGCGCGGGCCCGGAGCGTTCCCAGGCTCGCCACCAGCGGGTCGTCGTCCGCCAGGACGTACACGTCGTAGCGGTTGAGCCGCCCGCTGTCGCTTTGGTCCGCCGGGGCGACGCCATAGGCGATCAGCGCCTGGGACTTGCTGCCGCGCGGGGTCAGCGGCGTGACGTAATACAGCCGCTTGTCCGAGCCGCGCAGCAGATACTCCCCGGGGTTGGCGCTTTGGGTCTCAAAGCTGCTGGGCTCGAAGCCGAAGGAGGACTCCCGCCGGTGCTCGCGGCCCGCCGCCCACTGCGTGGCGTCCCGCTGGGCCCGCACCAGCGAGATGGAGTACGCCGGGCCGGGCAGCTCGCCGGGCCGCACCCGCGGGCGGTGCTCCACGATCGGGCGCCCGCTCGCCGAGCCGCGCAGCACCAGCACTCCCCCGGCGGTCTTGACCGTGCGCTGGGCGTACCTGATCTGCCGCTGGGCGGGGATGACGATGACGGGGCGCTCGCCCTCGCAGTAGCCCCAGATGTCGGTGTCGTCGTAGATCAGCCCGGGATGGCGTTCGGCCAGCAGGTCGCGCAGGCTGTTGCGGCCCACGCCGCCGAAGGCGCGGTCGATGCGGTACCCGCCGGTGAAGCGGCACACCCGGGCGGCGTTGACGGTGCCGTCCCATTCGGCCACCCCGTAGAGGGGGCGGTTGTCGCCCGACCCGTCCAAGAGCGCCGACCATCGCCCGGTGTTCTCGGCCTCCCCCCACAGGTAGGTGAGGGTGGAGTCCATGACGTCGACGCGCTGGACGGGGGAGGCCGCCTCGTTCATCGCCGTCCGCGCGGCGGCCAGGGAGGAGGTGCGCGCCTCCCAGCGCAACGCGGAGACTGCGGTGTCCTGTTTGATGCAGGCCCGCACGTCATGGCCGCCCAGCCGGTCGCACTCGCGGCCGTCGCCCGGACGCAGGGAGCGCATCAGGTCGGTCATCGACCCGGGGGGCCTGTCCAGGTCGGGGACGTGGAAGACGGTGGCGGAGTTGTAGTGGCGCCCGGCGTCCTTGTCGTTGTCCCACAGCGCCACCGGAAACGGCCAGACCAGCACCAGGAGCGCCAGCAGGGCCGCCATCGCCGGCACGGCCCCGCCCCGCCCGGCTCCCTCGGAAGCGATCCCCGCGAAGACGACCGCCGTGATGATCAGGCTCGCCGCGATCCACAACCAGGTCTGGGGTGTCAGCGCGGTGAGGCTCCACTCGGGGAGGAACCAGCGTTGAAGAGCCAGGGCACAGGTCTGGCCGGCCTTGGGCAGCAGGAGCTTGGCCAGCCCCCACACCAGCCCCGCCAGTGCGGGAAGCCAGCCCCAGATCACCACCAGTGCGAAGATCCGCGCCCGGAGACCGCCGTTCATCTCGCCGCTCCGCCCGTTCCCAGGCACTCACATGCCCTGAGGACGTTTGCCCTGAGGACGTTTCGCCGGGCCGGGCGGATCCCGGGATAAGAACTTTGTAACCGATCGGTCACAGGAGCGGAATCTCGCCGCACCGGCCGGGCGCGCGGACAGCGCCCGGCGGCCGGGGGCGCTTCAGGTCCGGTGGGCCGAAGGCGGGACGGTCACTTCTTGCTCTTGTCGGTGCCCGTGGTGGACAGGGCGGCGACGAACGCCTCCTGGGGGACGTCCACCCGGCCGATGGTCTTCATCCGCTTCTTGCCTTCCTTCTGCTTCTCCAGCAGCTTGCGCTTGCGGGAGATGTCGCCGCCGTAACACTTGGCGAGCACGTCCTTGCGGAGGGCGCGGATGTTCTCCCGGGCGATGATCCGCGAGCCGATCGCCGCCTGGATGGGCACCTCGAACTGCTGCCGCGGGATCAGCTCCTTGAGCTTGGAGGTCATCATCAGGCCGTACTCGCGGGCGTGGTCGCGGTGCACGATCTGGCTGAAGGCGTCCACCGACTCGCCCTGCAGCAGGATGTCCACCTTGACCAGGTCGGCCTGCTGCTCGCCGCTGGGCTCATAGTCCAGCGAGGCATAGCCGCGGGTGCGGGACTTGAGCTGGTCGAAGAAGTCGAAAATGATCTCGCCCAGCGGCAGGGTGTAGCGGATCTCGACCCGGTCCTCCGACAGGTAGTCCATGCCCTGCAGGGTGCCGCGACGGCCCTGGCACAGCTCCATGATCGCGCCGATGTGCTCGCTGGGGCTCAGGATGGTGGCCTTGACCACCGGCTCGTAGATCGCACCGACCTTGCCCTCGGGGAACTCGCTGGGGTTGGTGACGATGTGCTCGGTGCCGTCCTCCATCACCACCCGGTAGACCACGTTGGGGGCGGTGGAGATCAGCGACAGGTCGAACTCGCGCTCCAGCCGTTCCCGGACGATCTCCATGTGCAGCAGGCCCAGAAAGCCGCAGCGGAACCCAAAGCCCAGCGCCGCCGAGGTCTCCGGCTCATACACCAGCGCGGCGTCGTTGAGGCGCAGCTTGTCGAGGGCGTCGCGCAGCTCGGGGTACTGGTCGCCGTCCACCGGGTACAGCCCGGAGAACACCATCGGCTTGGGGTCCTGGTAGCCGCCCAGCGGCTCGGCCGCCGGGTTGGAGGCGCTGGTGACGGTGTCGCCGACCCGGGCCTGCCGGACGTCCTTGACCCCGGTGATCAGGTAGCCGACCTCGCCGGCGCCCAGCCCGTCCACCGGCCTGGGCTCGGGGGAGATCACCCCGACCTCCAGCGTCTCGTGGGCGGCGCCGGTGGACATCATCAGGCTCTTTTCCCGGCTGGACAGGTGACCGTCCACCACCCGCACGTAGGTGACCACGCCGCGGTAGATGTCGTAGACCGAGTCGAAGATCAGCGCGCGGGCCGGGGCGTCGGGGTCGCCGCTGGGCGGCGGGACCGCCTCCACGATCCGGTTCAGCAGCTCGGGCACGCCCTGCCCGGTCTTGCCGGACACCCGCAGCACCTCCGACGGCTCGCAGCCGACGAGCCCGGCCAGTTCCTCGGCGTACTTGTCGGGCTGGGCGGCGGGCAGGTCGATCTTGTTCAGCACCGGGATGAGGTGCAGGTCGGCCTCCAGCGCCAGGTACAGGTTGGCCAGCGTCTGGGCCTCGATGCCCTGGGCGGCGTCCACCAGCAGCACCGCGCCCTCGCAGGCGGCCAGCGACCGCGACACCTCGTAGGAGAAGTCCACGTGCCCGGGGGTGTCGATCAGGTTGAGGACGTACTCGCGCCCGTCGGGGCCCGTCCACGGCAGTCTGACCGCCTGGCTTTTGATGGTGATGCCCCGCTCGCGCTCGATGTCCATCCGGTCGAGGTACTGCGCCCGCATCTGGCGCTCCTCGACCACTCCGGTCAGCTGCAGCATCCGGTCGGCCAGCGTCGACTTGCCGTGGTCGATGTGGGCGATGATGCAGAAGTTCCGGATGATCGCGGGATCGGTCTTGTTGGGCTCAGGCCTGGGCACCGGGGTCCGTTCGAAAGCTCACAGGTGGATAGGTCTTGCCGTATCCCATAGTCCCATGCCCGCCGGCGTGCTCCGGCCCCATACCCGCCCTGTCGCCGCTTCCCGTCTCACCCGGACACCGATGGGACGGGCGGCCGGACGCGGGAAGCGTCTTCGGCCGGTTTTTCCCGTCCAAGTCGGGACGTTCGTCCCATGCACCCGGGATCGCCGGTCTCCTACCGTGAAGATCACGCTCCACCGACCGGAACGCCGCCCGGGAGGCGGGGCGAGAAGGGGCGGTGGCGCCGGCGGGGCGCCGCCGCCCCAGCGCGCATCCAGGACGCCTGCGCCGCGGTCGCCGGTTTTGGCGCAGGGCCGCCGGTTGGTAAGCTGTGCGACTGCGTGTGGCGTAGCGCTGTGCCGCGAGCACCGCCGCCACGTTTTTTCGTTGGGGCCTGTTCCTTCCTCTTTGGGCAGGCGTGGAAATGCGACCAAGCTGAGGCACTGCGACGTGGCGAACATCAAGTCCCAGATCAAGCGGAACAAGCAGAACGAGAAGCGTCGGCTGCGCAACAAGGCCGTCAAGTCCGAGCTGAAGACGGCCATCCGCCGGTTCCGTGAGGCCCTGGAGGCCGGTGACGTCGAGGCCGCCATCGCTGCCCAGCGCCACGCGGCCCGCAAGCTGGACAAGGCCGCCAGCAAGGGCGTCATCCACAAGAACCAGGCCGCCAACCGCAAGTCGGCGATCGCCAAGCGCGCCGCCGCTCTCCTGCAGGAGAAGTAAGCGCTCCGGCCACCGGCTTCCGGCCATGCCATGGACGCCGCACCCCGCGGGGGCAGCGGCGTCTTTGTGCTGGAGCGGCGGCCGTCCGCGCCGCGGCCCCACGGGGCTCTTCGCAAACGAGGAGCCCTTGGCGGGCGGCTCCGGGCACGGGCCGGCGGGTTCGGCATCGCGCGGCCCGGGGCCGGAGGGCCCATCGATCTGCGGCGGCGGGAACCCCCCGGCAGAGCCTTTCTCGGCCTGGTTTGCGGGCCCTGTGAGCCGCTGCGGTGAGTCTTCCCGACGATCGGTGACGTGGGTCTGGGCGATCGGACGCTGAGTCGGATACCGTCGAGGGCTCCCGCCTCCGATGCCCAAGACCACGTGTTGGAAAAGGTTCAGCGGGCCGGAAGGGCCGGTGCCCGAGCTTTCAACGTCGCATGGCGGCCAGGTCCGCCGTCACCTTGGCCTCCACGTCGGCCCACGTGGGAGTGGGCACCACCCAGTCGGGCACCGGGCCGGTCTGGGGACCGAACAGATAACGGTGCGCAACGACGTCGCGGATCGCCTGGTGCACCCCCAGCCGGTCGTCGATCATGTGGGTGATCCCCAGCTCGGCGCAGTGGCGGGCCTTTTCGGCCCGCTTCCGGCAGAAACGCAGGTGGCCCGCGGGGATCCCGGTGCGCGTCCAAAACCGGTGGTGCTCCAGCCACAGCCGCGTCTTGCGCTCGGTGACCGGGCCGCACTTGGAGATGATCCACACCCGTCCGCCGAACAGGTCCGCCAGCCGGGGGAGCACTTCGAACGCCCCTTCCGTCGGAGGGCTCTCCAGCGCCTCCTGCAACGTGCCGCCCACGAACATCGTGTCCGCGCCGTCGGGCAGCGCACCGCCTTGGATCACCCGGCCGAAATCCACTCCAAGGCGCCATTGCTCATGTTTCACATGGCCCATGCTCACCAGCGTGAAGCACAGAACGCTCCGGATCGAAGCGTTTTTTCGGCCTCCCTTCCGTTGGGCCTGCAGGGGAAATGCTGAGCTCGCCGCTTCGCGGGCCGTAACCGGCAAGGGCGCGCACAGGGTCGCGGCGGGCGCCCCATGAGAAGATCATCACAGGCAAGGAATCGTCGGGGTTCTCCCAGCGATCGGCGTCGCTGAGGAGACGGCAGTCCGGGAGCCGGGGTGGAGACGCTGGTGATGCCGCAAAGGTGCCGGCATTCAGCGGTGGGCGCCCACCGGTCCGGCCCCTCGGCTCCGCGCCGAACCGGTGGAACGTCCTGCGGATCGTCCATGGCGGCACCCCGCAGACGGCAGACGCCGTCTCGGTCCCGGCCCGCCCGCCGGCTGGGACGGCGGCCTGGACAAGCCCAGGACGCGAAGCCGGCGCCGTCACCACCGGGTAGAGGGAGGCGTCCCCGGGCCGGCCACCCCGAGGAGAGGCGGCGCGATACGGACAGGCACCCCCTTCGATCAAGGAAGGCCAGTCACTCCTTCTCAGCTCCTGTTGCCCCTCTTCACCAGCGTGGCGGCGATCCCTTCCGCGGCTCGGGGCCCGGCGTCGTGCGGATCGTGCGGGAGGCGGCCGCCCTTTTGCGCGGATCCGCAGATCACGCGGTGGAAAGGCGCACCGGCGCATCACCGGAGGTTCCATGCGATACGAGGTCACGGTTGAGATCGACGCACCGGCCGAACGCGTCTGGGAGCATCTGATCGACGTCGAGCGCTGGCCCGAGTGGACCGCCTCGATGAGCCGGGTCGAGCTCCTTGGAAACAAACCGTTCGGTCCGGGCAGCGCCGTACGGATCAAGCAGCCCAAGCTTCCGCCGGCCGTGTGGACGGTGACCGGCTTCGTCCCCGGCTCGGCGTTCACCTGGGTCGCCAAAAGCCCGGGGGTCACCACCACCGCCCTGCACGAACTCGTCTCCGCCCCCGACGGCCCGCTGACCGTACGGCTGGTCCTTGAGCAGACGGGTCCCCTCGCTCCTTTGTTCGCCGTCCTGGTGGGACGGCTCTCCCGCCGTTACCTGAACATGGAGGCGCAAGGTCTCAAGCGCCGCGCCGAATCCCCCTGAAGCACCCGGTATCACCGGATGAGCGCGCATCCCGGAGTCCCGCTCGTCACCGGAGCACCGAGCGGCCGGCGCATCGACCATGCCTTCGCGTTCCATGCGGGACGACGGCCGCCGGTGCCATCCTCCCGGACGTGGCCGGTGCCAAGGGGAGGCCGGCAGGTTCCCGGGTGCGTCAGCGCCCTCCGCGGGCGGCGGTGATCTCCGCGATGGCCCTCTCCAGCGCGTACGCCGGATCGGTGGCGCCGCCCTTGACCTGGGCGTCGGCATCGGCGACCACCCGCAGGGCGCGGGCGATGCCGTCCGCCGACCAGCCGCGCAGCTGCCGCTGCGTCTTGTCGATCTTCCAGGGGGGCATGCCCAGCTCCTTGGCCAGCGCCGCGCCCCGGGCGCCGCGCGGAGCGCCGCTGACCTTCGCCAGGGCGCGGACGCCCTGCGCCAGGGCGCTGGTGATCTGGACCGGTGCCACGCCCGTGGCCAGCGCCCAGCGCAGTTTCTCGAGCGCCTGGACGAGATCTCCCTCCACCGCGCTGTCGGCGACGTTGAAGCCGCTCACCTCCGCCTGGCCCCGGTAGTAGCGGGCCACCGCCTCCTCGCTGATCTTGCCGCCGGTGTCGGCGACGAGCTGGCTGCAGGCGGCGGCCAGCTCCCGCAGGTCGTGGCCGACCGCGTCGACGAGGGCGCGGGCGGCCTCCGCGCCGATCGTCCCGCCGCAGCGGCGGACCTCCGCCCGCACGAACGCCACCCGCTCCCCCGGTTTGGTGATCTTCGAGCAGGTCACCTTGCGGGCGCCGGCCTTGGACAACCCGTCCACCAGGGCCTTGCCCTTGGCGCCGCCCGCGTGGACGGCGACCAGCGCGACGTCGTCGGCGGGGCGTTCGGCGTAGGCCAGCACCTCGGCGATCAGCTCCTTGCCCAGGTCCTGGGCCGAGCGCAGCACCAGCACCTTGCCGCCGCCGAACAACGACGGCGAGGTCAGCTCCGCCAGCCGTCCCGCTTCCAGGTTCTCCGGCGTCAGATCGATGACCTCGGTCTCGGGATCGTCCGCCCGGGCCGCGGCGATCACCTCGCCCACCGCGCGCTCGGCGAGCAGCTCCTCATCACCGACGATCAGGGTCAACGGATCGGCAGGCATTCCAGCAGAATGCCACGCCGCCACCGGCCTCGCGCACCGGAACGCCCCGCCGTCCCACGCTGCGAGACGTCCATGCGCAAAGGCACCGCCCGGAACCTCCGCCACACACCGTTCCCGCAGGTGGAGCCGGGGACATCGGCGCCGGGAAGGCCGCAGCCTTCCGCAATATGTGATCTTGGGAGCCCGCACGGCATCCGATGCCGTGTCCTTGCAGGCCACGGCATCGCCCCCGCCTGCGCCATCACCGCCGCAGGAACGGCGTGCGGAAAAGGCTTATCGAGGTTCTCTCAGCGATTCGGTGCCCCCGAGGACGGCGAGAAGGCCGAGGCCGGAGCAAAGTCCCTGGTGAGGGTGCGGCAGGACGCCACCGAGCGGGCCGCAGGGCCGTACCGCCCACGGCCGGATATGGGGAGAGGACAGCCGGGACCGGCCGGTCGTGCCATGGCCCCGGCCGGGGCGTCACGATGCGAGGCGGGCTCCATATTCGCTGCGGAAACCTCGCTGTCACCTGCAACGGCAACAGGGCAGGACAGCGCAGGCATTTCACTCCTCGGTCTCCGAGGTCTTGCCCGAGGGTCTGCTGCGCATCCGTCCCATGGGCCTCTGTCCTCGGCCTCTAAGGTCACGTGCCGACAAGGCCGGCGGTTCGCGCCGTGAACTCACCGGTCAGCCGCCTTTCCTCGGTACGGCGGCCGGCCCGGCGGGAGTGGGGACGATGGCGATGTCGCCGTGCCGGTCGGTGCGGTAGACACGGGTGCCAAGGCGTTGCAGCAGGGCGAGGGTGCTGGGCGCCGGGTGGCCGTAGTCGTTGTTCTCTCCGGCGGAGATGATGGAGATCGCGGCGCGCGTGGCCGCCAGGAAGGCCGGATCCTGGTCACGGGCGCCGTGATGGGGGACCTTGAGCACCTGCACGGGCGGGACGTCGGGGATCAAAGCCCGCTGGGCCTCGGTCTCGATGTCGCCGGTCAGCAGGGCGCTGAAGCCGGGTTTGCGGGCGACCAGGACGATGCTGGCGTTGTTGACGGCCTCGTCGTCGGCTTCGGGACGCGCATCGGGCCGGGCCGTCTCCCAGGGGGCGAGGACGGTCAACGACAAGTCCCCGACATGCCACTGCCGGCCGGAGACGGCGGCGTGCAGGGGCAGCCCGAAGGTGTGCCGGGACTCCCTGCCGTCGCTGCGGGCGCTGATGACCACCGTCCCGACGGTGCGGCCGCGTCGTATCCCGGGGGTTCCCCCGATGTGGTCGGCATGGGGATGAGTGAGGACGAGCAGCGGCACGGTCTGCACTTTCAGGCGGTCCAGGCAGGCGTCGGCGAGGCCGGGGTCCGGCCCGGCGTCCACGACGACGGCGCTTCCCTTTCCCACCGCGAGCACGCTCGCGTCGCCCTGGCCCACGTCACAGGCGACCATCGCCCAGCCGGGCGGCGGCCAGGCCGGCGCCGTCACCCGTGCGGCGGCGCCGGCCAGGAGCGCTCCGGTGCCTGCCGCCGCCACGGCGATGAGCAGCAGGCGTTTGCGGAGCACCAGACAGCCGGCGACGAGCACGAACGTGAGGGTGACCGCGCCCAGGAAGCCGTCCTGCCAGGGGACGGTGGCGTGCGGCACCGCGGCCGCGGTCCGGGCCACGCCGATGATCCAGCCGACCGCCAGTCCCGCCGGCCACACCACGAGCCGGGCGAGGGTGAGCCACAGCGGGGCGATCACCGCGGCCAGCGCCCCCAGCAGCATGGCCACCGGGACCGCCGGAGCGGCCAGCAGGTTGGCCGCCACCGCCACCAGGCCGACCTGCCCGGTCAGCATCACCAGCACCGGGGCGCAGGCCAGCTGGGCCGCCGCCGCGACCGCCAGCGCCTCCGCCACCGGCCGGGGCAGCCACCGGGACAGCCGGTCCGTCCACGGCGGGGCCAGCAGCAACAGGCCGCCGGTGGCCAGCACCGACAGGGCGAACCCGTACGAGCGGGCCAGCCCCGGATCGATCAGGACCAGGACGAGCACGGCGCCGCCCAGCGCCGGCAGCCCCTGGCGCCGGCTGCCGGTGGCGAAGGCCAGCAGGCCGATCAGGGTCATCACCGTGGCCCGCAGCACGCTGGGTTCGGGGCGGGCGACCACGACGAACGCCGGCAGCGCCGCGACCGCCACGGCCGGAGCCCGCCGCCGTCCCAGACCGGCCAGGCGGCACAGCGTCAGGACCGCGCCGGCGACGATGGCGAGGTTGGCGCCGGAGACCACCATCAGATGGGTGAGCCCGGCGGCCGTGAAGTCCGCGGCGAGCTCGGGGTCGAGCCGCGAGGTGTCCCCGACGACCATCCCGGGCAGCACCCCGCGCTGGTCCGGCGCGAGCACATCGCAGGCCGCGCGCAGGCTCGCCCGCACCTTCTCGGCCGCGCGCCGCACGGCCGACGGCTCCGCCACGACGACCGGCGGCCCCCGGACGATCGCGACGGCCGCCAAGAGCTCGGCATGCCGCGGCGGGGACAGCCGTGCGGTGGCCTGGATTCGCTGACCGGGTACCAGAGCACGCCAGGCGTCCTCCGTCGCGATGAGCAGGACGGGCACCCGCACCCGAACGGTGCGTCCTTGGAGGCGTATCGCCTCCGCCCGGGCCCGCAACAGCACGATCCGCCGCCGCTCGGACGGCTTCACCACCGGATCACCGGTCACCACCGCCTCGATCGGCGCCCGCGTCCCGGCCCGGGCCGCCTCCCGCACCGGCCCGGACTCGACCGCCGACAGCCGCAGCCCCGTCCCGGCCGCCGCGGCGGCCGCACACGCCAGGACCGCCCCGGCCAGCCCGCAGAACGCAGGCCGCAACCCCCCGCCGGCCGCTCCCCCGCTCTCCGGAGCGTCCCTCCTCCGCCTCGAGCGGGATAAGGATCCGGCGAGAAACGGCAGTGCTCCCAGCCCGCACCCCACGGCCACCCCATAGGCGACCGCCGCCGTGGCGCCCAGCAGGGCCCACGCCGTTCCCCAGACCCCCAGCGCGGGGATCACCAGCCGCAGGTCATGCCCCTGCCGTTCCCCGGCGTCCCGTCCGGTCATCAACACCGGCCACTCCTCCTTTCCATCGCGTTCTCCCTCCGCGCCCGGAGCCGCGGCGCAGGCACCCGGCCGAAACCGGCTGAACGCCCATGCGCTCCTGCGGGAAACCCGACCCGCCACGACACAGCCGAACGCGGAGCGCCCCACCGAGCGGCGCCGACGCATCAGGACACCCCGAACGAGCCGCCTAGGCCCACGGCCCCTTCCGAACTGGGCCACACCCACCGGCCGACAAGACCGCCGACGCGCCCCGAGCAGGCGGTGCCGCTCTCCGATCCGGCCCACACGACCTCACCGCGTCAGCCAGACCTCCTCACCAAGCACCAGGCCAAGTCAGACCCACACCCAGGACCAGCCGCCCACACCGGCACACCTCCAGACAGAGCCACACTCACCGGCCGGCAAGAGCACCAGCACATCCCAAACAGGCAGTGCCGATCTCCGATCCAGCCCACACGACCCCACCGCATCGGCCAGACCTCCTCACCAGGCGGTAACCCACCCCCAGGACCAGCCCCCACACCGGCACCCCCTCCAGACAGAGCCACATTCGCCGGCTGGCAAGAGCGCCGGCGCGCCTCAGGCAGGCGGTGCAGATGGCCGGTCTGGCCGCGCGGTCCGGCCGTCTCGATCGCGTCCTCAACCGGGCGGCAAGTCGGGTCAGACGCGCACCCGGGTTCTGAGTTCGGCGTATCGGCGAGCGCCTATGCCCGTCACTTCCTGGAGTTGCTCGACGGAGCGGAAACCGCCGTTTCGGGTGCGGTACTCGATGATCCGCTGGGCCAGGACCGGGCCCACTCCGGGGAGGGTTTCGAGTTGTTCGGCGGTGGCGGTGTTCAGGTCGATGAGTCCGCCGGGGGCGCCGGCGTCCTGGGGGCCGGCGGGCATGGCGTCCGGTGGGGGCATGGCGGTGGTGGGGGCGGGCAGGCCGATCATGAGCTGCTCACCGTCCACCAAGCGGCGGGCCAGGTTGAGGGAGCCGGTGTCGGCGCCCGGGCGCAGCCCTCCGGCGGCCTGGATGGCGTCTGCGACCCGCGCGCCGGGCGGCAGGGTCACCACGCCGGGTTTGCGGACCTTCCCGGCCACGTGGACGACGAGGTTCGCGGCGCTGGGAGCGGGATGGAGGACGGGCGAGGCGACGACCGAGGGCGCGGGGACGGCGTCGGCGGACGGCTGCGGGCGGGGGCGGGACAGCCACAGGTAGCCGCAGGCGAGAAGGACGGCGAGCGCTCCCAGGACGGCCAGGGCTCGGGCTCCGGGGTGTCCGGGGGTAAGACGCGCCGCCCACGCACCGGCCCGCCCGGCGAAGGACGGGACTTCGGCCTCCTCCCCTCTTTGGCCGTTCTTTCCCAGCCGGGTGAGGGGGTCGGATGCCGGATGCCCTGTACCTCCGAGAGGTTCGGCGGGGCCCAGCGGCGGCGTCTCTGCGGGGAACGGGCCGGGCGCAGAGCGGTCCACCGGGTCGGGGTCGGGCATGGCGACCCACTCCGGAGGCTCGGGAGAGGAGCGTAAATATGCAGCGGGAGGGTCCTGCCGAGGGCCGTGCATCAGGTCCTCGAAACGCGCAGAAGCGGCTGGTGGGCGGCGTCCGGGTTCAGATCTCATGTCATCGACGCTAAAAGCCCGGCCCCGCATGCGGCAGAATCCCGGCGAGTTGTGGAAAACCGTCGCCAGGCGGCGGTCACCGGCCACGGACGCCGTCTGCCGGGGACCGCGGGACCGCTTGGCACGGTCCCAGCGAATGCCAGACTCAGCCCGGGTCAGTGCACGACGGGGACGCCGCCGCGCCACACCCGCAGGGCGCGCAGCCCGAAGGCCCAGGCGAAGGCACCCTCATGGTCGGCGTCCCACAGCACGATGTCGGCCATCATGCCCGGCGCCAGCGTGCCCCGGTCGCCCACCCGCAGCGCCGCGGCCCCGCCGAGGGTGGCCGCGCGCAGCGCCTCGGTGACGCTGAGGCCGAACATCGCCACGGCCAGCCCGATGACCAGCGGCATGGAGGTGATGCCGCACTGCCCGGGGTTGTGGTCGGTGCCCAGGGCGAGGGTGACGCCGTGATCGAGCATCTTGCGCACCGGGGCGAGCGGCCGGTCGGTGTTGAGGGAGCTGCCGGGGCAGACGGTGGCGGTGACCCCGGCGTGCGCGATCGCCTTGATGTCCTCGTCGGTGGCGTGCGTGAGGATGTCCGCGGAAGCGCAGCCCATCTCGGCGGCGACCTGCGCGGCGCCGGTGCGCTCGTTGGCGCAGGCGTGCATGCGCGCCTTCAGGCCGACCCGCTTGGCCGTGTACAGCAGGACGCGGGCCTCTTCGGGGGTGAAGTGGCCCTCGTCGCAGTAGACGTCCATGCTGTCGGCGCCGGCCGCGGCGGCGTCCCCGGTCCACTGGCGGACCGCCTCGACGTAGTCGCGGCGGCGGCCGAAGTACTCCGGCGGCAGGATGTGGGCCGCCAGGAAGGTGGCGTGGACGCGCGGCATGGACGGCTCGCTCTCCAGCGAGCGCAGCATCCGGATGTCGGCCAGTTCCCCGTCGCGGGTCAGGTGGTAGCCGGTCTTGGCCTCCACCGTGGTGGTGCCGTCCTCGATCCAGCGCCGCAGCCGCTCCCGGACGCTGTTGCACAGCGTCCAGGGGTCGGTGCCGCGGGTCACGGTGATGGTGGAGTTGACGCCGCCGCCGGCCGCGGCGATCTCCGAGTAGGTCGAGCCGCTGGTGCGCATGGCCAGCTCGGCCCAGCGGTTGCCGGCGTACACCGGGTGGGAGTGCGCGTCGATCAGGCCGGGAGTGACCAGTCCCCCGCCGAGGTTCTCCACGTGGTCGACATCGACGATGTCGTCGATCACACCGGGCACGCTCTGCGGCAGGTCGGCCGCGGGGCCCGCCCATACGATCCGGTCGTTGTGGATGAGGATGGCGGCATTGCTGCACACATCGGTGCCCGTCCAGAGCCTGCCGATGTTCGTCAACAGCCGTACCGTCATGGGGTCACCGACCCGTATACGGCAATGCGCCGCCAGGCGCTGAACCGGACGCCATGCAGTGGGTCACCTGCTCTCGATCGGATCCGCCGACTGGATGCCGGCGAATCACCGCCTGGGAGTCGGGTGGTCGCCTGACCACCTTGAGCGACGAGACCGGAGATATCGGTTTCGACAAGGTAGACCACACACCGCCCAGTGGACAACCTCTTGTGAGCAACCACAACCGAAGGAAAAGAAGTCGTCGGCATGCGGTCTGCCCGCAGGAGAGCCCTCCGGGGCGGACGAGGGCGAGCACGCTGGGCATGCCCGGCGCGCCGGACAGGCCCGCCATCTGTGCGGCACGACAGCATGCTCATCACTTTCCCGGCTTATCCGCCGACACCCACCAAAACCGACAAAATGCCCACCTCATTACAAGAGCCACATAAAATATGTGATCTTGTCTCCGGTCCCGCGGCCACCCACCCCTTGGTCATTCAGACCGTACGGATTCCCACGGTTTCGTCAAGGCGAATGCCAAAGATGTAACCACTGAACCTTTTCCAGCCCCGCAGCCCTGGGCGCCGCGGACAGGAGCCCGGATGGTGTCCGGTACCGCGCCCTTCCAGGTCACGGCATCGTCCCTGACTGTGATGTCCTCGTCTCGGCCTGTGAAAACGGCGCGTTGAAAAGGCTCACCGAGCCCAGCCGGTTGCGACCGATCACACTGGGCGGTTCAAAGCCCGCCGCCGGGCCACGCTCAGCGCCGTCCCGCCCGCCGGCGGGAAGCCCGGTCGCGGCACTGCGGGCGACGACAGCGGCGTCGCCCCCGCCGCGGCCGGCTCCTCCGCAACGTCCAAGGGCTCCCGCCGCCTCTCGCAAGAGGCGGCGGGAGCCCTCTTCAGCTCATGAGGCAGAAGGTCGTCCTCGCCCTGGCCGCAGGTCCGGCAAGGTGCCGGGCCCACCGGCTGAACGACGGCCGTTCTCGCAGGTCAGAGCGCCTCTGCCGTGACGTACCGGTCCAGCTCGGCCGCCAGGGCCGCCGGGACCCGGGCGTGCAGCCGGGTGCCCTCGGCGGTGTGCTCCTGGGAGAACACCTCGCCCAGCTCATGGATCCGCGCCACCAGGTCGCCCCGCTCATACGGCAGCACGACCCGCACCTCGCGCCCCACTTCCGGCAGCTCGGCCTCGATGGCCGCCATCAGCTCCTCGATGCCGGCGCCGGTGCGGGCGGAGACCACGACGCTGCCGGGCTCGCGGCGGCGCAGCCGGGCCAGCGTGAGCGGGTCGGCGGCGTCGGCCTTGTTGATCACGACCAGCTCCGGCACCCGGTCGGCGCCGATCTCGCGCAGCACCTGCCGGACGGCGTCGATCTGGGCCTCGGGCTCGGCGTCGGAACCGTCCACCACGTGCAGGATCAGGTCGGCCTGGGTGACCTCCTCCAGGGTGGAGCGGAACGCCTCGACCAGCTGGTGCGGCAGGTGCCGGACGAACCCGACCGTGTCGGCCAGCGTGAACGGCCGGCCGCTGGGCGTCTGGGCCCGGCGCACGGTGGGGTCCAAGGTGGCGAACAACGCGTCCTCCACCAGCACGCCCGCCCCGGTCAGCCGGTTGAGCAGCGAGGATTTGCCGGCGTTGGTGTAACCGGCGATGGCCACCGACGGGATGCGGTTGCGGCGCCGGTTGCTCCGCATGGTCTCGCGGGTCTTGGCCATCTCGGCGATCTGGCGGCGCAGCTTGGCCATCCGGGCGCGGATGCGGCGCCGGTCCAGCTCGATCTTGGTCTCACCGGGGCCGCGGCCGCCGATGCCCACGCCGCCGGCGGCCCGGCCGCCGACCTGGCGGGACAGGTTGCCGCCCCAGCCGCGCAGCCGGGGCAGCAGGTACTCCAGCTGGGCCAGCTCGACCTGGGCCTTGCCCTCGCGGCTGCGGGCGTGCTGGGCGAAGATGTCCAAGATCAGCGCGGTCCGGTCGATGACCTTGACCTTGACGATCTCCTCCAGGTGCCGCAGCTGGCTGGGCGACAGCTCACCGTCGCAGATCACCGTGTCGGCGCCGGTGGCGCGCACGATCTCGGCCAGCTCGGCGGTCTTGCCCGAGCCGATGTAGGTGGCCACATCGGGCTTGCTGCGCCGCTGGATCAGGCCCTCCAGCACCTGGGAGCCGGCGGTCTCGGCGAGCGCGGCCAGCTCGCGCAGGGAGCTTTCGGCCTGCTGCGCGGTGCCCTCGGTCCACACGCCCACGAGCACGACCCGTTCGAGCCGCAGCGTGCGGTACTCGACCTCGGTGATGTCGGCGAGTTCGGTGGACAGCCCGGCGACCCGGCGCAGCGCCTGGCGGTCGGCCAGGTCGAGCTCACCGGTCAGCGGCTCGTCGCGGAAGTCCTCCGGCGTGCCGTCGTCCCGGCCGTCGCGATGGATCTGCGGGTCTTCGAAAAAAGCAGAAGTCATATGTCCTCTACAACGCCGTTGGACGGCCGGATCCTTCCCGACGATCGTGCCACGCCGCCCGGCCGGATGGCCACGTGATTTATCGGCCGTTTCACACCTGTCGTCCCGGTGCCGGCGCCGCCCGGGCGGGCGCCCCGGCCTGTGCTTCCCGGCCGTGCGCGCCACAGGCCGGGCGGACTCGCGCCGGGGCCGCTCACGCTGCAGCGGAGTCCGGGGAGCTTCCCGAGGGCATGACTGGGGACGGCCCTCGCGGCCCGGCCGGGCGCACTGGGCGGGGGCCGCTTTGACCCGGGCGAATACCGGGCAGTAGCGTTCCACTAAACAGAAGTCTGTTTTCACGATACGAAAGGGCAGGCAGATGACCGCACCCGACGGTGTGGAGGTCACCGGTCCCCTCCACGAGCGCTACGACGAGATCCTCACGCCCGAGGCGCTGTCCTTCCTGGCCACGCTGCAGCGCGAGTTCGGCGCGCGGCGCAAGGAGCTGCTGGCCGCCCGCGCCGAGCGGGAAAAGCAGCTGGCCGCCGGGGGCACGCTGGACTTCCTGCCGGAGACGGCGCACATCCGCGCCGACGACAGCTGGCGGGTGGCCGAGCCGGCGCCCGGCCTGGTGGACCGGCGGGTGGAGATCACCGGCCCCACCGACCGGAAGATGACGATCAACGCGCTGAACTCCGGCGCCAAGGTGTGGCTGGCCGACTTCGAGGACGCCAACACCCCGCTGTGGGAGAACATGATCCAGGGCCAGATCAACCTGCGGGACGCCCTGGACCGCACCATCGACTTCACCGACCCCAAGACCGGCAAGAGCTACGCGCTGCGGCCGGACGAGGAGCTGGCCACCATCGTGGTCCGCCCCCGCGGCTGGCACATGGAGGAAAAGCACGTCCTGGTGGACGGGGAGCCGATGAGCGGCTCGCTGTTCGACTTCGGGCTGTACTTCTTCCACTGCGCCCGCCGCCAGCTCGCCAAGGGCAAGGGCCCCTACTTCTACCTGCCCAAGATGGAGAGCCACCTGGAGGCGCGGCTGTGGAACGACGCCTTCAACCTGGCCCAGGACGAGCTGGAGATCCCGCGCGGCACCATCCGCGCCACCGTGCTGATCGAGACCATCACGGCGGCGTTCGAGATGGAGGAGATCCTGTATGAGCTGCGCGACCACTCCGCCGGGCTGAACGCCGGCCGCTGGGACTACCTGTTCTCGGTGATCAAGAAGTTCCGCTCCCGGGGCGCGGAGTTCGTGCTGCCGGAGCGCAACGCCATCACCATGACCGCCCCGTTCATGCGGGCCTACACCGAGCTGCTGGTGCGCACCTGCCACAAGCGCGGCGCCCACGCCATCGGCGGCATGGCCGCCTTCATCCCCTCCCGCAAGGACCCCGAGGTCAACAAGGTCGCCTTCGAGAAGGTGCGGGCCGACAAGACCCGGGAGGCCAACGACGGGTTCGACGGCTCGTGGGTGGCCCACCCCGACCTGGTGCCGGTGTGCCGGGAGGTCTTCGACGGCGTGCTGGGCGACAAGCCCAACCAGCGCGACCGGCTGCGCGAGGACGTCAAGGTCTCCGCCGCCGACCTGCTGGCCTTCGACAAGACCCCCGGTGAGATCACCGAGGCGGGCCTGCGCAACAACATCGACGTGGCGCTGCGGTACCTGGCCACCTGGCTGGGCGGCAACGGCGCGGTGGCCATCCACAACCTGATGGAGGACGCCGCCACCGCCGAGATCTCCCGCTCCCAGGTCTGGCAGTGGATCAACAACGGGGTGACCCTCAAGGAGGGCCAGAAGGTCACCAAGGAGCTCGTCGAGAAGATCATGGACGAGGAGCTGGCCGGCATCCGCGCCGAGCTGGGCCAGGCCTACGACGAGCCGCGCTACAACCAGGCCGTCGCCCTGTTCAAGGAGGTCACGCTGGCCGACGAGTACGCCGAGTTCCTCACCCTGCCGGCCTACGAGCGCATGCCCTAGTCTCCGCAGCAGCTCTCTGCACGGAAAATCCGGTGCCGGGGCGCGCCCACGGGCGTGTCCCGGCACGGCCGTGACCACCAGCGCCCGGGAGGCCGAGGGATGAGTTTGCAGGATCTGGCCGGCAGGTTCACCGAGCTGCTGGGGCCGGAGCAGGTGATCACCGACCCGGTGCGGCTGCGCACCTACGAGTGCGACGGGCTCACCTACCACCGGGCCACGCCGGGGCTGGTGGTGCTGCCCGACACCGCCGAGCAGATCGCCGCGATCGTCCGCCGGTGCGCGGCGGCGGGCGTGCCGTACGTGGCGCGCGGCTCGGGGACGGGCCTGTCGGGGGGCGCGCTGCCGCGCAGCGACGGGGTGCTGATCGTCACCTCGCGGATGCGCCGCATCCTGCACATCGACCCCGACAACCAGCGGGCGGTGGTGGAACCCGGCGTGATCAATTTGGAACTGTCCCGGGCGGCCCGGCCGCATGGCTACTACTTCGCCCCCGACCCCTCCAGCCAGCAGATCTGCACCATCGGCGGGAACGTGGCGGAGAACTCCGGCGGGGCGCACTGCCTGAAGTACGGCTTCACCGCCCACCACGTGCTGGCCTGCGAGATCGTCACCCCGGACGGGGAGATCACCACGATCTCCCGCGACGGCGGCGGCTATGACCTGCTGGGCGCGTTCGTGGGCTCCGAGGGCACGCTGGGCATCACCACCAAGATCACCGTGCGGCTGACCCGGCTGCCGGAGACGGTGCAGACGCTGCTGGCGGCCTTCCCCTCCATCGAGGCGGCCGGCAGCGCGGTGTCGCAGATCATCGCGGCCGGGGTGGTGCCGGCGGCGATCGAGATGATGGACGCGCTGGCTATCGAGGCGGCCGAGGCGGCGGTGGCCTGCGGCTATCCCGAAGGCGCCGCGGCGGTGGTGGTGGTGGAGCTGGACGGCCCGGCCGCCGAGGTCGAGCACCAGTTCGCCGAAGTGCGGCGACTGTGCCGCCAAGAGGGCGCCTTTGAGATCCGCGTCGCCTCCGACGAGACCGAACGCGCCCTGATCTGGAAGGGCCGCAAGTCGGCGTTCGCCGCGGTGGGCCGCATCAGCCCCGCCTACCTGGTGCAGGACGGGGTGATCCCGCGCACCGCGCTGCCGCAGGTGCTGGCCGACATCGAGGAGCTGTCGCGGCGGGCGGGGGTGCGGGTGGCCAACGTCTTCCACGCCGGGGACGGCAACCTGCACCCGCTGGTGCTGTTCGACGACTCCGAGCCGCAGGCCGCCGAGCGGGCCGAGCAGGTGGCCGGGCAGATCCTGGACCTGTGCGTGCGGCACGGCGGGTCGATCACCGGCGAGCACGGGGTGGGCGTGGACAAGGCCCGTCACATGCCGCGCATGTTCACCGAGACCGACCTGGACACCATGCAGATGGTGCGCTGCGCCTTCGACCCGGCCGGACTGTGCAACCCCGGCAAGATCTTCCCCACGCCCCGGCTGTGCGGGGAGGTCCCCAGGGTGCGCAAGGAGCCGCATCCGCTGGTCCAGCAGGGAAAGGCGGAATTGTTCTGATGGACGCCCTCCACAAGCGGGCGCTGTCGGCGCTCAGCCGGGTCTGCGGGGAGGTGCGGGAGGGCCTGCCCGCCGAAGGGGTGCTCGGCGTGGTCCCGGCGGTGGTGGCCGCGCCGCGCACCGTCGCCGAGGCCGCCGAGGTGATGCGGGTGGCCGCCGAGCTGGAGCTGGCGGTGGTGCCGCGCGGCGGCGAGACCCGCCTGGAGTGGGGGCTGCCGCCCGAGCGCTGCGATCTGCTGATCGACACCACCGGCCTGGCCAGGGTGGTCGAGCACGCCGCCGGCGACCTGGTGGTCACGGTGGAGGCCGGGGTGACGCTGGGCCGGCTGGCGGAGGTGCTGGCCGGTGCCGGGCAGCGCCTGGCGCTGGATGTGCCGACCCCGCACTCCACGGTGGGCGGCACGGTGGCCGCCGGGGCCGGCGGGCCGTCCCGGCTGCTGCACGGGTCGGTCCGCGACCTGCTGATCGGGGTGACGATGATCCGGGCGGACGGGCGCATCGCCCGCTCCGGCGGCAAGGTCGTCAAGAACGTGGCCGGCTACGACCTGGGCAGGCTGCTGGCCGGGTCGTTCGGCACGCTCGGGCTGATCGTGGAGGCGGCCTTCCGGCTGCACCCGCTGCCGGGCGCCCGGGCGTATGTCAGCGGCGAGTTCGGCGACGTCGCGCAGGCCCATCGGGCGGCGCAGCGGGTGCTGCACTCCCCGCACGTGCCCAGCGCGATCGAGGTGGACACCGAGATCGGCGGGGCGGTGCGGTTGTGCGTGCTGCTGGAGGGCGTGCCGGAGGGGGTGGCGGCCCGCGCCGAGGCGGTGGCGGACCTGCTGGGCGCCGGCGCCCGCATCGCCGACGCCCCGCCGCCGTGGTGGGGCCTTTACCCGGACGGCACCACGCTGATCGAGCTGACCGGCCCGCCGACGGCGCTGCCGCGCATCGTCGGCACGCTGCAGGAGCACCGGGCCGCGGAGACGGTGCTGCGCGGGTCGGCGGGGGCGGGCATCTGGCACGTGGGGCTGGGGTCCGCCGAGCCGCAGGCCGTGGCGAAGCTGCTGGCCGATCTGCGCGGCATGCTGGCCCCGCTGCCGGGCGGCGCGGTGGTGCGCTATGCCCCCCAGGCCGTCCGCGAGGAGATCGACCTGTGGGGCCCGATCCCGGCCCTGGCGCTGATGCGGCGGGTGAAAGAGCAGTTCGACCCCGGCCGCAGGCTGTCGCCCGGCCGTTTCGCGGGAGGGATCTGATGACGTCTGCAAGCCGGGAGCCGGCTTCGCTGATCGGCGACTGCGTGCACTGCGGGTTCTGCCTGCCGACCTGCCCCACGTACGTGCTGTGGGGCCAGGAGATGGACTCCCCCCGCGGCCGCATCCACCTGATGAAGCAGCACCTGGAGGGCGAGCCGCTGGGGCCGGCCATGGTCGAGCACTTCGACCGGTGCCTGGGCTGCATGGCGTGCGTGACGTCGTGCCCGTCCGGGGTGCGCTATGACCGGCTGATCGAGACGACCCGGCAGCAGGTGGAGCTGGAGCATGTGCGTCCGGCCGCCGAGCGGGCCGTCCGGGAGCTGATCTTCCGGTTGTTCCCCCACCCCCGGCGGCTGCGCATGCTGCGCGGCCCGCTGCGCGTCTACCAAAGCAGCGGGCTGGACCGGCTGGCCGAGCGCACCGGGGCGCTGCGGCTGCTTCAGCGGTGGGCGCCGGCGCTGGCGGCGATGGAACGGCTGGCGCCGCCGCTGGGACGCCCGTCCCGCCTGCCGCGGCGGGTGGCCGCGCGCGGCCGGCACCGGGCCACGGTGGGCATGCTCACCGGCTGCGTGCAAAGCGAGTTCTTCCCCGAGGTCAACGCCGCCACCGCCCGGGTGCTGGCGCTGGAGGGCTGCGATGTGGTGATCCCGCCCGCCCAGGGCTGCTGCGGCGCGCTGTCGGTGCACGCCGGCCGCCGCGAGGAAGGGCGGGAGCTGGCGCGCCGGACGATCGCCGCGCTGGAAGGCGTGGACGTGGTGGTGGTCAACGCGGCCGGCTGCGGCTCGACCATGAAGGAGTACGGCGAGCTGCTCGCCGACGACCCGGTGTGGGCGGCGCGGGCGAGGGAGCTGAGCCGCCGCACCCGCGACCTGGCCGAGTTCCTGGTGGAGCTGGGGCCGCGCGCCGAGCGGCATCCGCTGGAGATGACGGTGGCCTACCACGACGCCTGCCACCTCTCCCACGCCCAGGGGATCCGCCAGCAGCCCAGGCGGCTGCTGGCGGAGATCCCCGGGCTGACCGTGCGGGAGATCCCCGACCCCGACATCTGCTGCGGCTCGGCCGGGATCTACAACCTGCTGCAGCCGCAGGCCGCGGCCGAGCTGGGCGACCGCAAGGCGGCCGGGGTCGCCGGCACCGGCGCCGAGCTGCTGGTGGCCGCCAACCCCGGATGCTCGATGCAGATCGCCGCGGCGCTGCGCCGCCGGGGGAAGCAGATCGCGGTGGCGCACACCGCGCAAGTCCTGGACGCCTCGCTGCGGGGACTGGGCCGAAACGCGCTATTGCCCCGCTGACTTGGACAGACAGCGGCCGGGAAGACGCCGGGGAGCCGCGGTGCTACTGACATGCAATCCAATTTCTCCGGGGGCCCAAAGCATCGCACCAGTCCCTGCTGTATCGTCTGCCGCTAAGCCATACCGGCGGAAAGCGCAACGGTTCCACCCGAACCGTTGATCTACTGTGAAACGGCCGTGATCCGGTCGCGATCACCGTCCACCGGACCGAACACCGCATCCACCGCAGGCGTCACGAGGGGCCGGACGCTCTCACCGACCGGGAACGAACGATGTCCAACAGCTATCGCTCGCAGCGCCGTCGCAAGCAGCGCAACGCCGGAAAGGTCGGGCTGGCCGGCGCGCTCACCGGAGCCCTCGGCATCGGCGCCGTCGTCGCCGGCTACGTCGCGCTCAAACCCGACGCCGAGCCGTCGTCCCCGCCGGCGATCGGCGCCCAGGAGAGCACCCAGGGCGGCGGCGCGGTCACCGACGCCCCCCGCACCGGGCCGACCCTGAACGTCACCACTCCCGAGGGCTACGGCTACGGGCTGGGCGCCGCCCGGGCGGGCACCGACGACTCTCCCCTGCCCGGCAGCACCCCGCTCCCCAAGGGCACCACCTACGCCTACGCCGAGTACGTGCTGACCAACACCCAGCAGCGGCCCATCCTGCTGGACTTCCCCGCCGACCTGTTCCTGCCGCTGAAGTACGTGCCCTCCTCGGCGCGCAAGCGCTGCATGCCGCAGCCGGGCGTCCCGGAGGACATGTGCACGCTGCCCAACCGCAGCCGGATCACCGCCCGGCTGAACGGCTCGCCGGGCCTGATCGCCGACGGCGCCGACAAGCTGATGCCGCCCGGCTCCTCCTACCTGGTGCGCATCGCCACCGAGCTGCCGGTCAGCGCCCGCATCGATCCGGCCGACATCCGGCTGTATGTGTGGAACGCCCGCTTCACCAGCGACCGCAAGGGCATCGAGGTCCAGATGCCCGAGCGGGACTCAGAAAGCCGGGCGGGGCGCTAGCCGGCCGGGCGGGCGAGGAAACCGATGTCCTCATAGGCCAGGTCGCAAAACCCCCGGGCGCCGAAGTTGGCCAGCTCCCCGCGCACCGCCACCAGCTGCGGACGTTGATACAGCGGCAGCACGGCGGCCTGCCGCCACACCAGCCGGTCGGCCTCGTTGACCAGACGGCGGGCCTTGACCGGGTCGAGCTCGGCGACGGCCCGGTCCATGGCGGCGTCCAGCCGCGCCGAGCCGACCCGCGCGTAGTTCTGCTGGATGCCGCCGCGGCGCGGCATGGCGAACACCGCCCGGTTGGCGGAGACGGGGAACGGGGTGCCCAGCCAGGAGAACGGCACGATGTCGAAGTCGCCGGGCAGCACGTGGCGGTCGAACAGGTCATCGGTGGGCACCGGGTGGATGTCGATCCGCACCCCGATCCGCGCCAGCATGGCCTGCACCAGCTCGCCCTCCCGCCTGCTGATCTGCTGGGTGGCGGGCACCACGAAGCGCAGCGCCAGCACCCGGCCGTCCTTGACCCGGTAGCGTCCGGTGCGGCGCCAGCCCGCCTCCTCCAGCATCCGCGCCGCCCGCTGCGGGTCATGGCCGCCCAGCACACCGGAGTTGTCGACATAGCCGGCCTGGGTGTGCATGAAGAAGTGGTTGCCGAGCACCTGGACCGGCCAGTCCAGGTCCTTTAAGTCGGCCTCGGCCAGCGCCCGCCGGTCGATCCCGATCATGATCGCCCGGCGCACCCGCACGTCCGCCAGGATCGGGCCGGCGGCGTTGAAGGTCAGGTGCCGCCAGTCCGGCCCGGCCGCCCGGCGGATCACCGCGCCCGGCACCCCCAGCGCCCGGCGGTAGGCGGCCGCGTCGCCGCCGGCCTCCAGCACGTCCACCTCGCCGTTGGCGAAGGCGCCGGGCATGGCGGCGGGGTCCATCACCCGGAAGACGATCCGGTCCAGCAGCGCGGGCCGCCCCCACCAGCGCGGATCGCGGACGATGGTGATCGTTTTGGCGGTGCGGTCGATGGACTCGACGCGAAACGGGCCGGCGGTCACCGGCACCCGGTGCAGCCAGCCCCGGTTGAAGACCTGCGGGTCCCGGCTGGTCGCCGCCGGGTACAGCGGGCTGAACAACGCCCGCCAGTCGGCGAACGGGCGGGCGAAGGTGACCACCGCCTGCCGCTCGTTCCGGCCCCGGCGGACGCCGGCGATCCGGTCATAGCCGGTGACGGCGGCGACCTGGAAGCGGGCGTCACGCCCGGACAGGGCGCGGGCCTGGGCGGCGAAGTCCCGGTAGGTGATGGGGGTGCCGTCCGACCAGCGCGCCTTGGGGTTGATGGTGTAGGTGACGGTCTGGACGGGCCTGGTGCGGATCTTCACATCCGCCAGGTACTCGGGGACGGGGTGAGAGACGCCCGCGGCGTCCGAGCGCATCAGGTAGGGCATCACCCCGCGCAGAACCTCGTTGACCACGCCCTTGGATCCGTTGAGGTGGTGGAAGTTCCACTGAGCGGGGAACTCGGGCATCGGCCGCCGCAGCGTGCCCCCGCTGCGCAGCCGCTCGCGGGGCATCGGGTTGATGTCGTGGGAGGGAATCTGGGACACGTGCTCGGGCGTCCTGCCGGCCGACGGCCCGAAGTCGCAGCCGGCCAGCGCCGGCAGGGCGGCCAGCACGATCACGCACGCCAGGGCGGGCGCCGAGGCCCGCACTTTCACGGGGTCGTCCATGGGGGCATCGCCTCCGGGTAGTGGCACGCCGCGAACTGGTCCGGGCCGACCCGCAGCGGCCCGGGATCGTCCTGCTCGCAGCGCCGTGACCGGGCGGGGTCCAAGGCGGCATAGCGGGGGCAGCGGATGCGGAACCGGCATCCGGCGGGCGGTGGCCTCCCCTCGTGCTCGGGGGGCGCCGGCGGCGGGAAGCGGCGCCGCCCGCCCCGGGGGTCGGGGGGCAGCACGGCCGCCAGCAGTTCCCGCGTGTAGGGGTGGGCGGGCCTGCGGTAGACCTGGCCGACCTCGCCCGCCTCCAGGATCCGGCCCCGGTACATCACCGCGACCCGGTCGGCGACGTGCCCGACCATCGCCAGGTCGTGCGCCACCAGCAGGCAGGCCGGCCCGAGGCGGGCCTTGAGGTCCTGCAGCAACTTGAGCACCCCGGCCTGGACCGATGCGTCCAGTGCCGAGACCGGCTCATCCAGCAGCAGCAGCCGGGGGTCGGTGGCCAGGGCGCGGGCGATGGCCACCCGCTGCCGCTGCCCGCCCGACAGGCTCGCCGGGTACCGTCCGGCCAGCTCCGCCTCCAATCCCACCAGCGCCAGCAGTTCCTCGATCCGGGCGGCGGCGTGGCGGCGGGGCAGGCCGCAGGCGCTCAGCGGCTCGGCCAGCACGTCGGCGACGCGCATCCGCGGGTCCAGGCAGGAGGAGGGGTCCTGGAAGACCAGCTGGATGCGGCGGCGCAGCGCCTTGCGCCGGGCGGCGGTGAGGGCGGCGACGTCGTGGCCGAGCACGGTGATCCGCCCGCCCTGCGGGGCGCGCAGCCGCGCGATCTCCAGCAGGGTGGTCGTCTTGCCGGCGCCGGACTCGCCGACCAGCGCCAGCGTCTCCCCGGCCCGCACCGTGAAGGAGACGCCGTCGAGGACGGGCACCGTCTCGGCCCGGCGCAGCGGCCCGGATGAGCGCAGCCGGTGGCGGCTGACCAGGTCGCGCACTTCCAGCACCACCGGCCGCTCGGTGCGGCCGGACGGCGCGCGGGCGGCGGGCGGCCCGCTGAACGGCGCCGCGGGCCTGGGGTAAAGGTCCCCGGGGTCGCCGATGTCCTGCAGGCAGGCGACACGGTGGCCGTCCTCCCCCACCACTCGCGGCTCGGGTTCGGTGCGGCGGCAGCGCGGCTGAGCGACCGGGCAGCGCGGGGCGAACGGGCAGCCCGGCGGCAGGTGCCCCGGAACCGGCGGGGCGCCCTCCAGTGCCACCAGGCGTGACCCTGCCGGTCCCGCGGTGGACGGGGTCTCCTCCAAGCGCGGCACCGACCGCAGCAGCCCGATGGTGTAGGGCATCCGGGGACGGGTGCAGACGGCCTCCACCGGGCCGGTCTCCACGGCCCGCCCGGCGTACATCACCAGCACCCGGTCGGCCAGGTGCGCCGCCACCCCCAGATCGTGGGTGATCACGATGACCGCGGCCCCGGTGGTCTCCCGGGCCCACTGCAGCACGCCCAGCGTCCGGGCCCGGGCGAGACCGTCCAAAGCGGTGGTGGGCTCGTCGGCGACGATCACCGACGGGCGGTTGGCCACGGCCATCGCGATCATGACCCGCTGCCGCATGCCGCCGGACAGCTCGTGCGGGTGGGCGCGGGCGCGCCGGGCGGGGTCGGGGACGCCCACCAGGTCCAGCAGTTCCACCGCGCGGGCGCGGGCGGCCGCGCGGCGCAGCCCCTGGTGGACCCGGATGGTCTCGGCGATCTGGTCGCCCACCGGGCGGACCGGGCTCAGCGCCGCGGCCGGATCCTGGAAGATCATGGCGATGTCCCGGCCGCGGACGGCGGCCAGCTCGGCGTCGGTTCGCCCGATCAGTTCCCGTCCGTGCAGCCGGACCGAGCCGCCGATCTTGGTGCCGGGCGGCAGCAGTCCCATGAGGGCCAGGGCGGTGGCGGACTTGCCGCAGCCGGACTCGCCGACGATGCCGAGCACCTCCTCGCGCTTAAGAGAGAAGTCCACGCCCCGCACCGCCGGCACCCGTCCGCCGTGAAACCCCACCCGCAGGTCCCGGACCTCCAGCACGGTCACCGGGCACCGCCCCCCGCGGCCGGGTCCAGGGCATCGCGCAGTCCTTCGCCCACCAGGTTCACCGCCAGCACGGTCAGCACCAGCAACGCGGCGGCGAACCCGAACAGCCAGGGGAAGGCGGTCACCGCGCCGCTGCCGTCGGCGATCAGCGTGCCCAGCGAAACGTCCGGCGGCCGTACCCCGAACCCGAAGTACGCCAGGGCGCTTTCGGCGACGATGGCGACGCCGACGTTGAGCGTGCCGTCGATGATCAGCAGTGAGGCCAGGTGGGGCAGGATGTGCCGTAGCACGGTGCGCACGGGGCCGACTCCCATGTAGCGGGCGGCCAGCACGAACTCGCGCCGTTTCAGCGAGATCGTCATGTGCCGGACCATCCGCGCGGTGATCGTCCACATGACCGCCGCCAGCACCGCCACCAGCAGCGGCCAGGTCGCCCCCAGCGCCGGGGACAGCATCGCCACGACCAGGAACGCCGGCACCACCAGCAGCAGGTCCGTCCCCCACATCAGCGTCCGGTCGATCCAGCCGCCGGCGTACCCGGCCGTGATCCCCACCAGCGCGGCCAGGGCGGTCGTCAGCGCCGCCGCGCAGAACCCGATGAGCAGGGAGCGCCGCATGCCGCGCAAGGTGAGGGCGTAGACGTCCCGGCCGCTGTCGGTGGTGCCGAACCAGTGCTCGGCGGACGGGGGCTCGCGGATCGCGGTGAAGTCGGTGTCGGTCCACTCCCACCGCGACAGCGCCGGGCCGGCGAAGGCCAGCAGCACCAGTGCCCCCAGCAGGGTCAGCCCCAGCACGGCCCGGCGGTCGGCCAGCACCCGCCGGGCCCATAGCGCGGTGCGGGAGGGCAGCGGCCGCGGCACGGCGGTCACCGGACCGCTCCGGCCCTGGGGTCCAGCAGCCGGTGCGCGACGTCGGCGACCAGCCCGGCCAGCAGCACCAGCAGCGCGGCCAGCAGGCCGACGGCGGCGACCACGTTGACGTCCCCGCGGTGCAGTGAGTCGATCAGCCATTCACCGACGCCGTGCCAGCCGAAGATCTTCTCGGTGAAGAAGGCGCCCAGCAGCACCGCCCCGAACGTGTAGGCCAGGTAGGTGGTCACCGGGGCCAGCACGGTGCGCAGCCCGTGCCGCAGCAGCGCCCGGCGGCGCGTCAGCCCCCGCGCCATGGCCGCGCGCACGAAGTCGGCGCCCAGCACGTCCAGCATCAGATGGCGCTGGTAGCGGCTGATGACGGCGGCCTGCACCAGCACCACCGTCACGGTGGGCAGCAGCAGGTGCCGCAGCCGCTCGCCCAGCCGCGCGCCGCCGTGGCCCGGCGTGTACTCCCCCACCCACTCAAAGAGCTGCACGCCGGTGAGGCGGTTGATCCGCTCGGCGCCCAGCTGGAGCAGCACGGCCAGCACGAAGACCGGGGTGGACAGCAGCACGAACGAGCAGACGGTGATCAGCCGGTCGCCCGCCCCGTTCCGGCGGATCGCCGTGCCCGCGCCGGCCAGCACGCCCAGCGCCCCGCCGAGCAGGACGCCGGCCGCCAGCAGCCGGAGGCTGACCAGGGCGCGGCGCCGCAGCTCGGGGGCGACCGGCTCGCCTTCCAGGGTCCGGCCGAGGTCGCCGCGCACCGCCGCGCGCGCCCAGGTGGCGTAGCGCCGGAACAGGGGCGTGCGGTCGTTGAGGTTGAGGGCGGTCAGCTCGGCGTCCACGACGGCGTCCGGCGGGCGGGGGTTGCGCTGCTCGAAATGGGCGCGCGGCCGGAGGGCGGAGGCCGCCAGCAGGTAGGTGAGGCTGGCCGCCAGCACCACGAGCACCACCCCGTGCAACAGCCTGCGAACCAGGAAACCCGCCACCTACTCCCCCTTGAGACCAGGGCAGTACGGCATGTTACTGAGTCGTCACGGGACGCGCAGGGAAATCGGGACCTGGTGCGTTCGTTCCGTTTCGGAACGTGATCCCAGAGGGGGCCGTGATGCGCGGCCGGGGAGGAGGCCGGGTCTCGACGCGACGGCCTGGTCCCGGTGTTCCCGCAGTTCGGCCCGCGGGCCCGGAGTCGGCGCGGCCTCGTCGACGCCCGCCCGGCGAGGCGTTGCGAACGCCCAGTGGCTCTCGACGCGCCGAAGGCGGCCGCCCGCGGAACGTTCCGCGGGCGGCCGCCTTCGCGGTTCGCCTCAGGCCGGTCGGCCGGAAGTCCGGTCAGGCGCCGGGCCAGGGCTGCTGGTACCCGGTGCCGCCGGGCTGGGCGGGCGGGGGCAGCGGCGAGCCGTGGGTGCCGGGCAGCGGGGCCGCGGGGCCGCCCCCGTAGCCGGGCTGCCCCGGCGGCGGGCCGACCGGCGGGACGGGCTGCTGCGCGCCGAAGGGGGACGGGCCGGCGGGGAAGGCCGGGCCCTGGCCGTCACCCGGGCCGCGCCGCGAGCGGCGGCGGAGCACCGTGACCACTCCCAGGGCGACACCGGCCACGGCCCCCACCGCCAGGCCGCCCACCACCCAGGTGACCAGCGGGGCCGGGGTCTCGTCCTTGCCGGCGTTGATGGCCGCCTGCGAGTCGCTGATGTACTTGGCGACGTACGGGTGACCGGGGTTGAGGGCCTGCACCTCGCGGAACTTCGGCAGCGCCCTCTTGTAGTGCCGCTTGAAGTAGGAGTCCAGGGCCTCGTTGTAGGCGACGGTGGTGTTCGAGGTGACGGGCTTGACGTTCTTTTCGTTCAGCTTCTCCTTCACCACGCTGACCGGCAGCACCAGCTGCTGGTTCTGCGCCGACTGGCCGTTGGCGTCGTTCAGGCCCGCGATGAGGATGCCCACGACCTTGCCGGAGTCGCTGAACACCGGGCCGCCGGAGTTGCCGCCGTAGGCCGGCGCCTGGGTCTGGAAGTAGGGCACGCCGGTCTGCGTGCTGCGCTGGGCGTTGTAGGGGCCCTGGGTGAAGGTCGGCTGCAGCTTGCTCTCCAGGCTGAGGGTGCCGTTGTTGGTCACCGTGCCGGGGAAGCCGTCGATGTAGAGGGTGTCGCCGACCTGCACGTCGTCATCGGCGCCCAGCTCCAGGGTGGGCAGGTTCTGCTGCCCGTTGACCTTCAGGACGGCCACGTCCTTGCCCGGGTAGCTCTCCCCGGCCGTCACGATCTCCACCGGCAGGGCCTTGGCGGACTTGTCCACCCCGCCGCCCTGGACGCTCTGCAGCACCGAGGTGGACTGGCTGACCTCGCCCATCTTCAGGTGCTTGGCGTTGAACTGCACCACCAGCTCGGTGGCCTTTTCGATGTTGTCGTCGTTGGCCTGCCCCTCCTGGGCGATGGCCTGGATCAGCTCCTGGACGTCCTGCTTGTTGATCTGCTCGAGCGCCTGCTCGGCGAAGGTCTGGCTGAGCTGCTCGGTGTCGGGCTTGATGCAGTGCGCGGCGGTCACCATGTACCCGTCCGGGCTCACCCACCATCCGGTGCAGGTGCCGGAGACCTTGGCCTCGACCACCCGCTGGGGGGCCACCGGGCGCAGGAAGCGGTCCACGTCCGCGGCCCACCGCTCCAGGATGTACTTGTAGAGGCTCTGCTCGTCCCGGGGGATCTCCCCGTTGACCACCTTGCGGATGGTCTCCTGGACCAGCTTTTCCACCTCGGCGTCGTTGGTGGCCATGGTCGGCACCGACAGCTGCGCCGAGTACTCCGTGACCAGCAGCTGGACGGCCGGGTGCGATCTGGCCGCCAGCTTGGTGGCCAGCGGTGTCTCCTTGTCCTCGGCCCATGCCGGCCCGGCCACGGCCGGCACCGCCAGCCACACCGCGACCAGCGCACCGATCAGCCTGCGCATTTTTTCGCCGCTCCCTCACAACTTCTTTCGGCCGGCCCGGTTCTTCGGGCATCGGCTCGGCCAGTGTGGGGAACGCGCTGTCCCGCCGTCATGAGACGACCGCCCCGTCGCATCCAGGACAGCGGCCGGGACGTTCTACGATGCCTCCAGCCTTATTTCCGGCAAGAAAGTACCGCGGTGCACCTTTCTCGGCCTCGTCCGGGTTCCCCGCGCCAGGACGGGGCCCCGCTCGAAGAGGGCTCGATGCCCGGCGACCGGAACCGCCGGGCGAGCCGCGCGGCGCTGTGGCTCATGTCGGCCGCCGTGGCGCTGGTCCTGGTCTCGCTGCTGCTGGGCCTGCACGTGCCGGCGCACCGGCGGATGGTGTGGTGGCACCCTGAGGCCGTCGTGGCGCTGACCTGGACTCCGGTGGCGGCCCTGCTGCTGCGGCACCGCCCCGGGCTACGGGTCGGCTGGCTGATGCTGGGGGCCGGCCTCAGCGCCGCGGTGTACGTGCTGTCGCTGAACCTGGGCCCCTGGATGGAGACGCGCGCCTGGCCGGGGGCCTGGTTCTTCGTGTGGCTGGGCCATTGGCTGTGGGCGGTCGACACGTTCACGCTGACGTTGGTGATGCCGCTGATCTTCCCGGACGGGCGGCTGGTGTCCCGCTGGTTCCGGCCGGTCCTGGCGGTGGCGCTGGCGGTGCCGCTGATCGTGTGCGTGCACCTGACCGTCGATCCGGGCGCGCGGCGCTTCCACAACGGGGTCTCGGTCTACCCGTTCCAGGACATCCCCCTGCCGATCAGCGTCACCATCCTGGGGACGCTGGCGGCGAGCCTGGTGTCGGTGGCCCTGCGTTTCTGGCGCGCCCCTTCCGATGTGCGCCGTCAGATCGCGTGGGTCATCTACCCGGGGGTGTTCGCCCAGACCGTCGTCTTCGTGGGCGAGACCACCCCGATCGGCGACCCGCTGCGCAACATCACCATCGCCGCCGTGCCGGTCTGCGTGGCCATCGCCATCACCCGCTACCGGCTCTACGACATCGACCTGGTGGTCAGCCGCACCCTGGTGTACGCCGGGCTGGCGGTGGTGATCACCGGGGTGTACTTCGCGCTGGTGGGCGCGGCCAGTTTAGTGTTCGCCGAGCGCGGGCCGATGGCCGGGCTGGTGGGCGCCATCGCCGCCGGGGCGGTGTTCGAGCCGGTGCGGCGGCGGCTGCAGCGCACCGTGGACCGGGTGCTGCACGGCGAACGCGACCCCTATCGCATCGCCGACCGGCTCAACCGGCGGCTGCAGACCGCCTCCGACCCGGCCGCCGCGCTGGCGGTGGCGGCCTCGGCGGTGCGCGAGGCGCTGCGCGCCACCGGCGTGGTGGTGGAGGTCACCGGCCGGGAGGGCCGGGCGGCGCTGGCCCAGGACGGCGACCTGGGCCCGGACCCGGAGTCGATCCCGCTGGTGTGGCACGGCCGCCCGGTGGGACGGCTGCTGCTGTCCCGCACCGAGCCCCCGGACCGGCGGATCGCCGCGGTGATGGCCCGCAACCTGGCCGAGCTGGCCAACGCGGTGCGGCTGACCGCCGATGTGCAGCGCTCCCGCGAGCGCATCCTGGCCACCCGGGAGGAGGAGCGGCGGCGGCTGCGGCGCGACCTGCACGACGGGCTGGGCCCCACGCTGGCCAGCCTGGCCATGACGGTGGACGCGGCCCGGCTGACGCTGCGCCGCGACCCGGCCGCCGTGGACCCGCTGCTGGAGCGGCTGCGCACCACCATGAACCAGACCATCGCCGACATCCGCGAGCTGGTCTACGGGCTGCGTCCGCCCGCCCTGGACGACCTGGGCCTGGCCGGGGCCGTGCAGGCGCTGGCCGACGGCGCCGCGGAGTCGCCGGGCGGAGGCGACCCGCTGCGGGTGCGCGTGGAGCTGTCCGGGGACCTGGAGGACCTGCCGGCCGCCGTCGAGGTCGCCGCCTACCGGATCGTCCAGGAGGCGCTGACCAACGTGCGGCGCCACGCCCGGGCCACGACGGCGGTGGTGCGGCTGGAACGCTCCGGCGAGCTGCGGGTGAGCGTCGCCGACGACGGGGTGGGCCCCCCGGCCGCCGCACGGGCCGGGGTGGGGATGTCCTCGATGCGGGAACGGGCCGCCGAGCTGGGCGGCTCCTGTTCCATCGGGCCGGGGCCCGCCGGGGGGACCTTGGTCCAGGCGCGGCTGCCGATCCATGGCGTCCCCGCCGCGGCGAGCCGGAGGCCTCCCGGGTAGGGGCGGCGTCTTCCGCCCGCTTCTCCGGCGACGGCCGCGCCCTGACAGCCGGTTCCGGCCGCCGGGTTCCCCCGTCCTTACGGTGCGTCCGCCGGATCCGGTGAAGGCTCGCAGGGATCTGAGGCGTAGGGCCGGTGGCCGCCCCCCGCCTTCAAGGTCGCCACCGGCCCACGCCACCGCACGGACATCGGGGCTCCCATCCCTGCCCGTGCGGTCCCCACAGGGTGTGCATGATCGAAGTTAGGCGCCCGGCGGTCCCGGTGAGCAGTGACCTCCGTCCCGTTCCCGCTGGGACGGGCGCACAGCACGGACATCGGGACGGCTCGCCCGGTGCGGTTTCCTCCGCCCGTCGAGGGCCTTCACGTCCCGGCCGGTTCCGCTGCGGTGGGCGGCCGCGCGGGGCGAGGACGGCGCAGGAGGGGTCAGCGCAGCCAGTCGGCGCGGATCTCGCCCTCGGCGACCAGGACGGCCGGGCCGCGCAGGTGGCTGGTGCGGCCGTCGAGGGTCACGGTGACACGGCCGCCGGGGACGTCGATGATCCACTCCCCGGGGGACGGGTCCTCCCCGGCCGCCGCGACCGCGGTGGCGACCGCGCCGGTGCCGCAGGAGCGGGTCTCCCCCGAGCCCCGCTCGTGCACCCGCATCTCCACCTGGCGGTCCCCGACGATGCGGAACAGCTCGACGTTGACGCCGTCGGGGAAGTCCCGCTCGTCCACCTGCGGCGGGCGGGTCAGGTCCAGTTCGGCCACCGGGCGGTCGACCGGGCAGGCCAGGTGGGGGTTGCCCATCGACACCCGCAGGCCGGTGAAGTCCTCACCGGCCAGGCGGGCCCGGCCCCGCCCCTGCACCAGCGGCGCGCCCATGTCCACGCTGACGTCGCCGGAGGGGCCCAGCGTCACCCGGCGCAGGCCCGCGCGGGTGGCCACGTCCCACTCCCCCGGCGCCGCCAGCCCGGCGTCCACCAGGTAGCGGGCGAAGACCCGCACCCCGTTGCCGCACATCTCGGCCAGGCTGCCGTCGGCGTTGCGGTAGTCCATGAACCACTCGGCCTCGCCGGCCAGCTCCTCGGCGATCGGGTCGCCGGCGGCCTTGGTGCGGACGACCCGCAGCACGCCGTCGGCGCCGATGCCGGCGCGGCGGTCGCACAAAGCCGCCACGGTGGCCGGGCGCAGGTCCAGTGCCCCGTCGGGGTCCGGCAGGATGACGAAGTCGTTCTCGGTGCCGTGCCCCTTGATGAAACGCATGGCCCGAATCCTATGCGCCGGCCGCGGCCAAGGCCCGTTCGACCAGGTCGGGGGCGTCGTAGGGGATCCAGTGCACCCGCGGGTCGCGCCGGAACCACGACTCCTGGCGGCGGGCGAAGCGGCGGGTGGCCCTGATCGTCTCCTGTTTGGCCCGCTCCTCGGTCCACTCCCCGGCCAGGAAGCGCAGCACCTGGGCGTAGCCGAGGGCCCGCCCGGCGGTCAGGCCGTCGCGCAGGCCGGCCCGTTCCAGCGCCCGCACCTCCTCCACCAGGCCGGCCCGCCACATGTGCTCGACCCGCCGGGCGATCCGCTCATCCAGCTCCGGGCGCGGCACGGTCAGCCCGATCTGGACGGCGTCGTAGCGGTAGCGGTACTCCGGCAGCGTGGCGGTGAAGGGGCGGCCGGAGATCTCGATGACCTCCAGGGCCCGTACGATGCGCCGCCCGTTGCTGGGCAGGATGGCCGCCGCGGCCTGCGGGTCGCGCTCGCGCAGCCGCTGGTGCAGCACGCCGGGACCGACCGCCGCCAGTTCTTCTTCCAGGCGGGCGCGCACGGCCGGGTCGGTGCCGGGGAAGTTCATCTCATCGAGGGCCGCCCGCACATACAGGCCGGAGCCGCCGACCAGGATCGGCAGCCGGCCCCGCCCCTGGACCTCTGCGATCACCTGTGCGCTGAGCCGCTGGTACTCGGCCACGCTGGCGGTCTTCGTCACCTCCCACACGTCCAGCAGGTGGTGCGGGACGCCGCGCATCTGCTCGGCGGTCAGCTTGGCGGTGCCGATGTCCATGCCGCGGTACAGCTGCATCGAGTCGGCGTTGATCACCTCGCCGTTCAGCCGCAGCGCCAGTTCCACCGCCAGATCGGACTTGCCGGAGGCGGTGGGGCCGACGACGGCGAGCACATTGGGAGAGGTCACGGGCATAACCTTGCCATCTGGGCGGGTATGGGGCAGTTGTCCGGGCGCCGGTGCATCCGGTGCCGACGATCACGAATCGGGGGATCACATGTCGATCGTCAGCAAGGTCAAGCAGATGCTCGGCCAGCATTCCGACAAGGCCAAAAAGGGCGTGGAGAAGGCCGGGGACATGGTCGACCAGCGTACCGGCGGCCGTTACTCCCAGCACGTCGACAAGGGGCAGCGGGCCGCTTCCGACTACGTCGACCGCAACCGGGGCGGGGGCCGGCCGCCGAGCACTCCGGGAAGCTGACCGCGCAAGGAGCCCGCAGGGAACCTAAGTCCCGTGCGGGACCTGGGCGGTCATCCAGCTCGCGACCAGATATCCCACGCCGTAGGGGGCCTGGTCGGCCAGTAGCTCGGCGGTGAAGGCCGCGTTGCCGGCCGCTCCGGCGAGCACCTGCCATGCCGCCCGCCCGGCCGCCCGAAGTTCCTGCGACAGCGCAGGGTCCAAGGCGGCCAGCGCGGCGGTGTCGGCGCTCGCGAGGGCGCGTGCCGCCGCGGCGTCGTAGGGGGCGGCCCGCTCGTCGAGGTAGCCGGGGGCCTGCTCGGTGCGGCAGGCCGAGCCGTCCCCCATCACCAGCAGCCCCAGCCGCGGGTGGGCGGCCGCCATCTGCTCGCCGAGCCGAAGGCATGCGGATGCGGGTTCGGTGAACCCGACGGCCTGGTAGCGGACGTCGCCCAGGTCGCAGGAGGCGCGCTGCAGCAGCCAGGCGCCGATCGTCAGCGACAGCGGCAGCCGCGGGCCGCCCGGCCGGCCACCGAAACGCATGTCCACGCCATAAGGCCGCAGATCGCCCTGGGCGGTGGCGTCATAGCCGCGGGTGTGGGGGGCGCCGCCGACCACGACGAGCCGCCCGGGCTCGGCCTCCAGCAGCCGCCGCACCGCCTCGTCACAGGCGCCGCGCAGCTCATCCAGTTCCGCCGCCGCCCCGGAGGCCACCTGCGGCACCAGGATCGGCGGGTGCGGGCACACCGCCGCCGCGACCAGCATCGCCCCCCGCTTTCACGAGTGCGCCGCACAGGCGCCCGACGGCTGGGGCGCCGGGCGGCCGATGGACGGCATGCCCAGCGACACCTTCTCGCGGGGCCGCTCCCGGCGGGCCTGCCAGGCGTCCCCGGCGCGGGTGCGGCGCACCGCCTTGACCGGCCCGTCGGCGACCAGGTGGTGCGGGGCGGCGTAGGTGACCTCGACGGTCACCATGTCGCCGGGACGCACCGGCTCCTTTGGGGGACGGAAGTGGACCAGCCGGTTGTCGGGGGCGCGGCCCGACATGCGCCGGGTGGCGTCGTCCTTGCGGCCCTCGCCCTCGGCGACCAGCACCTCCAGGGTGCGGCCGAGCTGCTTTTTGTTCTCCTCCCAGGAGATCTGCTCCTGCAGCGCCACCAGCCGCTCGTACCGTTCCTGCACGACCTCCTTGGGCACCTGGCCGTCCATCTCGGCCGCCGGGGTGCCCGGGCGCTTGGAGTACTGGAAGGTGAACGCCCCGGCGAAGCGGGCCTGGCGCACCACGTGCAGGGTCTGCTCGAAGTCCTCGTCGGTCTCGCCGGGGAAGCCGACGATGATGTCGGTGGTGATGGCGGCCTCCGGCATCGCCGCGCGCACCCGCTCGATGATGCCCAGGAAGCGTTCCTGCCGGTAGGAGCGGCGCATGGCGCGCAGGATGCGGTCCGAGCCGGACTGCAGCGGCATGTGCAGCGAGGGCATCACGTTCGGGGTCTCGGCCATCGCCGCGATCACATCGTCGGTGAAGTCGCGCGGGTGCGGGGAGGTGAAGCGCACCCGCTCCAGCCCCTCGATCTGGCCGCAGGCCCGCAGCAGCTTGGCGAAGGCCTGCCGGTCGCCGAACTCGCTGCCGTAGGCGTTGACGTTCTGCCCCAGCAGCGTCACCTCCAGCACGCCCTCGGCCACCAGCGCCTCGATCTCGGCGAGGATCTCCCCGGGGCGGCGGTCCTTCTCCCTGCCGCGCAGGGACGGGACGATGCAGAAGGTGCAGGTGTTGTTGCAGCCCACCGAGATCGCCACCCAGGCCGCATAGGGGGATTCGCGGCGGGTGGGCAGCGTGGAGGGGAAGGTCTCCAGCGCCTCTTTGATCTCCACCTGCGCCTCGCGCTGGATGCGGGCGCGTTCCAGCAGCGCCGGCAGCGAGCCGATGTTGTGGGTGCCGAACACCACGTCCACCCACGGGGCGCGCCGCACGATGGCCTCGCGGTCCTTTTGCGCCAGGCACCCGCCGACGGCGATCTGCATGCCGGGGCGGGCGTCCTTGACCGGCCGCAGATGCCCCAGGTTGCCATACAGCCGGTTGTCGGCGTTCTCGCGGACGGCACAGGTGTTGAACACCACGACGTCCGGCTCTTCGGACTCGCCGGCGGCCACATAGCCGGCCTCCTCCAGCAGCCCGGCCAGGCGCTCGGAGTCGTGGACGTTCATCTGACAGCCGTACGTGCGGATCTGGTACGTACGGGGTGCCGTGCTGGATGTGGTGGGCGCGTTCATGACGTCAACAAGGGTACGCGCCGCAGACCCCTGGCCGGGCTGCGCAGACGGCGCCCGGTGGCACGGCCGTGTACCCACATTGACGCAAGTCCTTTCATGTTTGGCCGGAAACGGCCACAAAATTACGACCTTCCAAGCCCTCGTCCACGAATCTGTGATCCGATCGGTACCACGCGGTAAGTGACCCGCCGTCATCGATGCCCTAAAGTCCGGGCCCATGACGGACAGCGGCATCGAGGCCGGCGGGACGAATCTGAGCGAGGGCGGCCCGCCCGCGAACGCGCACCAGGCCGCCGAGGCGCCAGGCGCGCCCGCGGGCGACGAACCTCCGCTCGTCCGGCTGAGCAAGGTCAACAAGTACTTCGGCGCGCTGCACGTGCTGCGGGACATCGACCTGGAGGTGCGGCGGGGCGAGGTCGTGGTGGTGATCGGACCGTCCGGGGGCGGCAAGTCGACCCTGTGCCGTTCGATCAACCGGCTGGAGCCCATCGACAGCGGCATCATCGAAATCGACGGCAAGCGGCTGCCGGAAGAGGGCAGGGAGCTGGCCCGGCTGCGCGCCGACGTGGGCATGGTGTTCCAGTCGTTCAACCTGTTCGCCCACAAGACGATCCTGCAGAACGTGACGCTGGGACCGATCAAGGTCCGCAAGATGAACAAGGCCGAGGCCGAGCAGCAGGCCATGGCGCTGCTGGAGCGGGTGGGCATCGCCCACCAGGCCGCCAAGTACCCCGCCCAGCTGTCCGGCGGCCAGCAGCAGCGCGCCGCGATCGCCCGGGCCCTGGCCATGAAGCCCAAGGTGATGCTGTTCGACGAGCCCACCTCGGCGCTGGACCCGGAGATGGTCAACGAGGTGCTGGACGTGATGACCGAGCTGGCCGCCGAGGGCATGACGATGATCGTGGTCACCCACGAGATGGGGTTCGCCCGCCGCGCCGCCGACAAGGTGGTCTTCATGGCCGACGGTCAGATCGTCGAAGAGAACACCCCCGAGGAATTCTTCACCAACGCGCGCACCGACCGCGCCAGGGACTTCCTCTCCAAGATCCTCACGCACTGAGCACAACCGCCCACCCAACCCGCCGGTCCCGGCAGGAGCCCGGCAGGAAGGCAGAGGAACGCACATGCGAGTACGTCAGATCGCCGCCTTGGCAGCGGCGGCGGCGCTGGCGCTGAGCGCCACCGCCTGCGGCAGCGACAGCGAGAAACAGGAGGCCGAGAGCAAGTCGGTCGCCCAGCGGGCCAAAGAGACCGGCAAGCTCACCATCGGCATCAAGTTCGACCAGCCGGCCCTGGGCCTGCAAAAGCCCGACGGCACCTATGAGGGCTTCGACGTCGATGTGGCCAAGTACATCGCCAAGGAGCTCGGGGTCGAAGAGAGCGGGATCACCTGGAAGGAGGCCCGCTCTGAAAACCGCGAGTCCTTCCTGGCCAGCAACCAGGTCGACCTGGTGGTGGCCACCTACTCCATCACCGAGGGCCGCAAGCCCAAGGTGACCTTCGCCGGCCCCTACTACGTGGCCCACCAGGACACGATGGTGCGGGCCGACAACGACGACATCAAGAAGGCCGCCGACCTGAAGGGCAAGAAGCTCTGCAAGGCGGCCGGGTCCAACTCCTGGCGGCGCATCACCGACCCGCCGCCGGACGGCCAGCTGAACATCAAGGACGTGGAGCTGGTGGACGCCACCGGCTACTCCGACTGCGTCACCAAGCTGGACAACGGCGCGCTGGACGCGGTCACCACCGACGACCTGATCCTGGCCGGCTTCGCCAGCCAGCAAAAGGGCAAGTTCAAGGTCATCAACGACCCGTTCACCGACGAGAAGTACGGCGTCGGCATCAAGAAGGGCGACACCGAGACCTGCGAGGCCGTCAACAAGGCCATCACCAAGATGTACGCCGACGGGACCGCCAAGACCCTGCTGGAGAAGCACTTCTCCGGCACCGGGCTGAAGCTCAACTTCGAGGTTCCGCAGTTCGAGGGCTGCGAGTGACCCGCTGACCTTCGGCGACCCACTCACGACCCTCTTCGCCGCAGGCCGTGCCGGCGTCCCGGCCGGGACGCCGGCACGGCCCTGACCTGGTGGATCCCCCCATGGACCAACTGCTGGACTTCGGCCCGGTCTTTGACAACCTCGATCTGATCCTCGGCGGTTTTTGGGCCACGATCCGCATCGCCGTGGTGACGGCCGTGCTGTCGCTGATCTTCGGCACCTTCCTGGCCGCGCTGCGGGTCTCGCCGGTGCCGGTGCTGCGGCACACCGGCGGCGTGGTGGTGAACACGCTGCGCAACACGCCGCTGACGCTGGTGCTGGCGATCTGCATCATGGCCGTCAACGACACCCTGCAGGTGCGGCTGGCGGCCGCAGAGGGCGTCAACCGCTACTGGTGGGGCGTGCTGGGGCTGTCGATCTACACCTCGGCGTTCGTGTGCGAGGCGCTGCGGTCGGGCATCAACACCGTGCCGATCGGGCAGGCCGAGGCCGCCCGGTCCATCGGGCTGACCTTCACCCAGTCGCTGCGCCTGGTCATCCTGCCGCAGGCGTTCCGGGCGGTCATCGCCCCGCTGGGCAGCGTGATGATCGCCATGATCAAGAACACCACCGTGGTGGGCGCGGTCGCCTACGGCCGGGACGCCGCCGCGGTGATGAAGGACATGTTCGACGACCTGGGCGCCTCCATCCCGATCTTCGTGGGCATCGCGATCGGATACATGATCTTGACTTTGCCGACCGGTTTCTTCTTCGGCTGGCTGGCCAAACGGATGGCGGTGGCGCGATGAGCCGGCAGCAGGCGACCGTCCTGTTCGACGCACCGGGTCCGCGGGCCCGCCGGCGCCATGCCGTCTTGACCGTCGCGGCGGTGCTGGTGCTGCTGGGCATCGCCTATGCGGTCTACGCCCGCCTGCAGCAGCGCGGGCAGTTCGCCGCCGAGCTGTGGCGGCCGTTCATCGAAGGCCAGGTGTGGACGAACCTGATCCTGCCCGGGCTGCGCAACACCCTGGGCGCGGCCGCGGTGGCCTCGGTGCTGGCGCTGGCGTTCGGGATCGTCTTCGGGCTGGCCCGGCTGTCGGACCACTGGTGGATCCGCTGGCCGGCCGGGGCGGTGGTGGAGTTCTTCCGCGCCATCCCGCTGCTGATCCTGATCTTCCTGGCGTTCTTCGTGCCGCCGGCGATCAGCCCGATCATCGCCGACAGCCCGCTGGGCAACCTGCAGCGGATCGTGGTGCAAAACGTCCTGTTCGTCTTCGGGGTGGAGATCAACGCCGGCAACGTCACCGTCCCGGCCTTCGCCGCGCTGGTCTTCGGCCTGGTGATGTACAACGGGTCGGTGCTGGCCGAGGTGGTGCGGGCCGGGGTGCTGGCGGTGCCGCGCGGCCAGTCCGAGGCCGCCTACGCGCTGGGGCTGCGCAAGAACGCGGTGATGCGGCTGGTGCTGCTGCCCCAGGCGATCACCGCGATGATGCCGGCGGTGGTCAGCCAGATGGTGGTGCTGCTCAAGGACACCGCGCTCGGCTTCGTCATCGCCTTCGCCGACCTGCTGAGCGCCGGGTTCCGGATCGTCCCGGCCAACTACCACAACCTGATCCCGGCCGCGATCGTCATCTCGATCATCTACATCGGGATCAACATGGCGCTCAGCTACCTGGCGACCTGGCTGGAGGCCCGCAGCCGCCGCAGCCGCAAGACCTCGGCCGCCACCCTCGGCACCGGCACCGGGACACCGGCGGCCGCCGGCATCGGCCCGGCCCCCGCCGCCGGGCCGGCGGGTGAGGCCGCCCAAAGCGACACGGCCGCCGAGGTGAACTGAATCTTCTCCGCTGCGGGGCGTCACCGGAAATTCCGGTGACGCCCCTGCTGTAACAGCCGCTCGACGGCTGTTACATAACGTTCATCTGGGAAGCTCTGCGGTCACATATCTTTAAGAACTCAACTCTCCGGTCGAGCCACAATTCTTCCTCATTTGCGGGACGATTCGGGTATGACCGCTCGCGTTCCCCTCCCCTACGGCTCCTGGCCCTCTCCCATCTCCGCGGCCGACGTCGCCCGCGGCCGGCTGCACCTTGGATTCCCCACCGTCCTCGGCGATGAGGTGTGGTGGCAGGAATCCCGCCCCCAGGAGGGCGGGCGCACCACGGTCGTCCACTATCGCGGCGGTCGCATGACCGAGCTGCTGCCGGCCCCCTGGGACGCGCGCACCCGGGTCCACGAATACGGCGGCCGCTCCTACCTGCCGGTGCCCGCGCCCGGCGGCCACGCCCTGATCTTCACCAACTTCGCCGACCAGCGCATGTACCTGCTCGCCCCCGGCGACCGGCCGCGGCCGCTGACCCCCGAACCGGCGAAACCCGGCGGGCTGCGCTACGCCGACTTCGTCCTGTCACCGGACGGCAAGGAAGTGTGGTGCGTCTGCGAAGGCCACACCCCCGGCGGGGTGCGGCGGGCCATCGTGGCGGTCCCGCTGGACGGCCGGGCGGCCGAGAACGCCGGAGCCATCCGGGAACTGGTCGGCGGCGCCGACTTCTACGCCTTCCCCACCCCCTCCCCCGAGGGCGGTTACCTGGCCTGGGTGCAATGGAACCACCCGCGCATGCCCTGGGACGGCGCCGAAGTGCGCGTGGCGGCGCTGCAGGACGGCCGGACGGCCTCCCCCCGCACGGTCAAAGGCGGGATGACCGAATCGGCGCTGGCACCGCTGTGGTGTGGCGAACGCTCCCTGTATGTGATCTCCGACTGGCCCGGCTGGTGGAACATCTACCAGGTCGGGGTGTACGGGGAATCGCCGCAGGCGCTCTACCCGGCCGAGGAGGAATTCGCCGCCCCGCCATGGCGGCTGGGCGGTGCGCCGTACGCCATGCTGGCCGACGGACGGCTGGCGGTGCTGCACGGCGAAGGCGACCAGCGGCTGGGCGTCTACGACCCGGAAACCCTGGAACTGACCGACCTGGACCTGCCCTACACCGACTGGCGGCCCGCCCTGTCGGCCGACGGCACCACCATCGTGGGCATCGCGGGCTCCCCCACCCGGCCCGGCACCGTCGTCCGGGTGGACGCCGCCACCGGCCGCTGCGAGGCGCTGCGCCACGAGCTGACGCACCCGCCCGACGCCGCCCTCCTGCCCCGGCCCCGCGCCGGAAAACTGGAAGGCCCGTTCGGGCGCCCCGTGCACGCCCTCATCCACCCGCCCGCCAACCCGCAGGCCCAAGCCCCAGACGGGGAGCTGCCCCCCTATGTGGTGTTCGTGCACGGCGGCCCCACCTCCCGCGCCTCCAGCACCCTCGACCTGGAACGGGCCTACTTCACCAGCCGCGGCATCGGCGTCATCGACGTCGACTACGGCGGCTCCTGCGGCCACGGCCGCGCCTACCGGGAACGGCTGCGCCGCCAGTGGGGCGTGGTGGACGTCGAAGACGTCATCGCCGCCGCCCGGGCGCTGGTCGAGCAGGGCCTCGCCGACCCGCGCCGGCTGGCCGTCCGCGGCGACGGCGCCGGCGGCTGGACCGCGCTGGCCGCTATCACCCAAACCGACCTGTTCCGGGCCGCCGTCTCGTACGCCGGCATCAGCGACCTGCAGACCCTGGCGGCCGAGACGCACGACTTCGAGTCCACCTACCTGTTCGGGCTGATCGGCCCGCTGCCGGGGTTCGAACGCGCCTACGCCGAGCGCTCCCCGCTGAACCGCGCCGGCCGCACCGCCTGCCCGGTGCTGCTGCTGCAGGGCGCCGACGACCCCATCGTGCCGCCCGCCCAATCGGAGCGCTTCGCCGCCGCCCTGGCCGACAACGGCATCCCCTACGCCTACCTGGCCTTCCCCGGCGAGGCCCACGGCTTCCGCCGGGCCGACACCATGATCACCTGCCTGGAGGCGGAGCTGGCCTTCTACGGGCAGACCCTGGGTTTCGAGCCGGTCGGGGTCCGCCCGCTGAAACTGTCGGTGGGAACCCCGCCCGCCCCCGCCGCCCCGCAGCCGTCCCCGTCCGCCCGCTGAACCGCCCCTTCCGGCCGTGACCGCGAAAGCCCCCAACGCACGGCCCGGGGACGCGCGCCCGCCGCGCAGCCCCGGGCACGCCGCCGTCCGCGACGACCCCGTACGGCCCTCGCGGGCGCGGCACGCCGGAGGGTCAGCGGGCGAACTCGGTGGCGCGGGACTCGCGGATCACGGTGACCCGGATCTGCCCCGGATAGGTCAGCTCGTCCTCGACCTGCTTGGCGATGTCGCGGGCGATCACCTGGGCCTGGATGTCGTCCACGGCCTCCGGCTTGACCATGACGCGGATCTCCCGGCCGGCCTGCATGGCGTAGACCTTCTCCACGCCCTCGTGCTTTTCCCGGGCGATCTGCTCCAGCCGCTCCAGCCGCTTGACGTAGGCCTCCAGCGACTCGCGGCGGGCCCCGGGACGGCTGCCGCTGATGGCGTCGGCGGCCTGGGTCAGCACCGCCTCCACGGTGCGGACCTCCACCTCGTTGTGGTGGGCCTCGATGGCGTGCACCACGTCCTCGTGCTCGCCGTACCGGCGGGCGATCTCCGCGCCGATCAGCGCATGGCTGCCCTCCACCTCGTGGGTGAGCGCCTTGCCGATGTCGTGCAGCAGCGTGCAGCGCTTGACCAGCTCCACCGGCAGCCGCAGCTCCGCGGCCATGATCCCGGCGATGTGCGCCGACTCCACCAGGTGCCCCAGCACGTTCTGGCCATAGGAGGTGCGGTAGCGCAACTGGCCGAGCAGGGCGATCAGCTCCGGGTGCATGTCGGTGATGCCCAGCTCCAGCAGGGCGTCCTCCCCGGCCCGCACGCACAGCCGCTCCACATCGGCCTTGCTGCGCTCGTAGACCTCCTCGATCCGCTGCGGGTGGATCCGGCCGTCCTGCACCAGCTTCTCCAGCGTCAGCCGCGCCACCTCGCGCCGCACCGGGTCGAAGCAGCTCAGCAGCACCGCCTCAGGGGTGTCGTCGATGATCAGATTCACCCCGGTGGTGGTCTCAAAGGCCCGGATGTTGCGGCCCTCCCGGCCGATGATCCGGCCCTTCATCTCCTCGCTGGGCAGGTGCAGCACCGACACCACCGACTCGGCGGTCTGCTCGCTGGCCACCCGCTGGATCGCCAACGTCACGATCTTGCGGGCACGTTTCTCCCCCTCGGCCCGGGCGGCGCTCTCGATCTCCCGGGTGATCAGGGCGGCCTCCCGCTTGGCCTGGTTCTCGATCGAGGCGATCAGCTCATTTTTGGCCTGCTCGGCGGTGAGCCCGGCGGCCTGCTCCAGCACCCGGCGCCGATCCTCATCCAGCCGGTCCAGCTCGGCCTTGCGGGCCTCCAGTTCCCGCCTGGTCTCCGCCAGGCGCCGCCCGTGCTCCTCCAGCCGCCGCACCTCGGCGTCCAGCCGCTGCTCCCGCTCGGCCAGCCGGCTCTCCCGGCGCTCCAGGTCCTCCCGCAGGCTGCGCAGGTCCTCCTTGAGCGAACGGGCCTCGCTCTCCAGCTCCGCCCGCGCCGCCTCGGCCGACTTCTTCGCCTGCTCCTCGGCCTTGCGCACGATCTCCTGCGCATCGGCCTGTGCCCGGGCCCTGATCTCCTCGGCCTCCTGGCGCACCGCGCTCAGCCGCTCCTGGAGCTGCCACGGCGGCACGCCCTGACGACGCAGCACCAGTATCAGAACGCCCAGGGTCACCAGCAGCGCGGTACCCAGCAGGACGCTCACCATGGCGCAGACCCTTCATCGGGGATACCGGGGGTCTCCCCCCGGGCCGGCTCCTCTTGTCGGCGCGGGCTCCGCCAGGCGGCGGAGAACCTGCGTGCGAGGACCTACCCGCGCCGGCGGAACACCGGACGCCCACGCGTCAAGCGCCGAACACGGACCGTCCCCAGGCCTTGCAGCCGAGCCCATGGCCCGTCCCCAAACCCCAGGTCCGCTGTGTGCTCCTCGACACCTCTCAGATGCTCGAACGTGCTGGGTCGTATGGCAATCCGCAGTGCGCGGAGTAACTCCTCACTGCCGTAACGGTAAGCGGCCAACAAGTAATGAGCAAGCAAACCCAGGGCATTCCGGACTAACCGTACGTTGCCGTGAGGAGTTGCTTACCACACCTCCACCCGCAAATCCCGAGATCAGCGGCCCGCCGGTGGCTCCGCACGCCGGATTTGCCGGTCAAAACACCCGGTCAACCCGCCTTCTCCCGGCGTGTCGGCCATGCCCTTGTGCCCCGGCCCCAATTCCATCCCACAACGGCCGCCTTCACACCACTCGGTGACCACACCGATCCTCACCGCACCGACCGGTCACCCGAACACCGCCGGGCCAGGCGCCTCTCTATCGGCGTCCAAGGGCCGCCCCCCACAACACCCGGCGCTCGAAGCGGGACCCCCTTGCGCAGGACCGGCCCATCCGCCGGGCCGACGACCCGCTCCTAACGGCCGCCGGTAACGCGGGACTCACTCCTGCAGATCCGGCGGCTCGACCGCCTCCAGATCGGCGCCCTCCTCTTCCAGCGCCTCCCGGACGACCCGGTAGGCCAGCCCCGGCGAATACCCCTTGCGGGCCAGCATCCCGACCAGCCGGCGCATGCGCTTGGCCGGGTCCAGGCCCCGCGTCGCCGGCAACCTGCGTGCGACCAGCTCCCGGGCGGTGCGCTCCTCCTGCTGGGGCTCCAGGATCTCCACCGCCTCGTTGACCGTCTCATCGGCCACCCCGCGCCGCCGCAGTTCACTGGCCAGCGCCCGCCGGGCCAGCCCCCGTCCGAGGTGCCGGGACTGCACCCAGGCACGGGCGAACGCCGCGTCATCGATCAGCCCCACCTCGGTCAAACGCCCCAGCACCCGCTCGGCCGCATCCTCCGGCACGCCCTTGCGCCGCAACGCATCGGCGAGCTGGGCCCGGGTGCGCGGCGCCGCGCTCAGCAACCGCAGGCAGATCTCACGGGCCACCGCCTCGGCCCCCGCGGAAGCCCGCTCCGGGGCCCCGTCCGTCGCCGCCCCACCGGCGACAGACGACGCCCGCGCACCACGACGACGCCTTCTCCCTCCAGGCGCCGGCGGACCACCCGCCGCAGACTCCTCGGAACGACCTCCAAGCCCTCCCTCTGAGCCCTCCGACCTCTTCCCGGAACCTCCCGATGGGTCGGCAGCGGCCGGCGCCTCCCCCGAAGACGCCTTTCGCTTCGCGGACGCTCCGACACCACGCCCGCGCCGCCTTCTTCCGGACACCGAAGGCTCACCCACCGAGGAAGCCCCGGAACGGCCTCTGCCCTCTCGCCCGGAATCATCCGACGCGACATCCCAGCCATGAGGAATCCCCCGCAGCGCCTCGGGAGCGCCCGCAGGAGACGGCGCACCGGAAAGATCACCGCCATCCCCACCGGTCACGACCGGCGGATCGTCCGAGGCGCCGTCTCGGCCATGAGGAATCCCCCACAGCGCCTCGGGAGCACCCGCAGGAGGCAGCGCACCGGAAAGATCACCGCTGTCCTCATCTACGGCGACCGGTGGATCGTCCGATGCGACATCCCAACTGTGCGGCACCGACTCCCCGAACACCCGGGAAGCGCGCACAGGAGGCGGGCTGGCGCGGCCGTCTTCTTCCGGAACCGTCGACGGCTCACCCGCGGCCCCGGGCACCGGTGGTGTTCCCTCGCCGTCGGCGGGTGGGACCGTCCACGAGGGCGTTCCCCGCCTCTCAGGCGCCCTTGCATCGTGGCCGCGCCGTTCTCTCCCGGTCTTCGGCGCCCCGTCCGCCGAAGAGGCGCCGGGGCCGCTGCCGCCGTCCTCTTCGGGAACGTCCGGCGGAACGTCCCAGCTGTGCGGAACGGCGTCGGGGCGAAGGAAAGGATGGCGGCTCGTCATGACGAAGACCTGTGAGCGGCGGCGCCATCGGGGAAGGACCGCCGGCCGGCGGGCCGGGACGGTCTATGGCGCCGCCGCCCCACAGAGGAGATCATTGCGCACCCATGGTCAGCAGTCACCCCATATCGGGGATTCCCCGTCAAGAATCACCGGCCTTGGCGGCCCTGCCCGTCTTCCGGGTCGCCGCGGCGGGAGCGTCCGAGGCCGCGGCGGGCGCCGCCTGCTCGGCCTGGGCGTCCAGCCGCGGGCCGATCCCCAGCTTCTCCTTGATCTTCTTTTCGATCTCGTCGGCGATGTCGGGGTTGCTGCGCAGGAAGTTCCGGGCGTTCTCCTTGCCCTGCCCGAGCTGGTCGCCCTCGTAGGTGTACCAGGCCCCGGCCTTGCGCACGATCCCGTGCTCGACCCCCAGGTCGATCAGGCCGCCCTCCCGGCTGATGCCCTGCCCGTACAGCAGGTCGAAGTCGGCCACCTTGAACGGCGGGGACACCTTGTTCTTGACCACCTTGACCCGCACCCGGTTCCCCACCGGCTCGGTCCCGTCCTTGAGCGTCTCGATCCGCCGCACGTCCAGCCGCACCGAGGCATAGAACTTCAGCGCCCGCCCACCGGTGGTGGTCTCGGGGCTGTTGTGGACCATGACCCCGTCGACGAAGTAGTTGTGCGCCCCTTCGACCTCGATGTCGAACCGCCTCATGGACCGGGTCTTCGGCTTGACGCGGACGTCGAGGATCTGCGCCGGGACCAAGCGCGGTTCGGGATCGACGAACTGCGGCTCAACGGTGCAGCGCCCCCGCAGCCGCGGCAGCAACTTGTAGTCCATCGACTCGTGGACATAGGGGGCGATGAGTTCCTGGAACTTCGCGGAGGCGGCCGTGGTGAACTGAAGCACGCCGGCCTTGCGGGCTCCCCGCTCGATGAGCCTGACGTCCAGGCCGTGGGTGTCCCGCAGATATTCGACCAGGCGCTCGCGGGAACCCGGGCTGAACGCCTCCACGCAGATCTCGACACGCCCGGAGCCGCCCGCCGTCCTGTCCTGAAGCTCCTTGGAGGGCACGGCGAGATGACCGTCGTCCATGTACCAGATCGCCAGGGCGAGCGGTGTGAGCGCCTTGAGGTAGTCCCAGGTCAGGTGCTTCTTCCCGTCCCCGAAATAGACCACCCTGCGCAATTCGTCGAGTTCGGGCAACGGCGTGAAGTCGGCGAACACCGCGCCCTTGGCGTTGACGCTGCGTGTGCAGGGGATGTTGCCGAGCAGGGAGACCTTCCAGTCGAGGTAGGCGGCCTGCCCGGCGCCGTGGCCCATCCGGAACCGCACCCCGGTGCGTCCCCGGCGGTTGGGCGACAGGCTCCCATCGCCCATCACCGAGCCGAGGACGACCTGCCACTGCTGATCACTGAGCCGGTGGGTCTCCATGACCATGACCCGGTCGCCGGCGATCAGTTCCCCGGCCTCGCGGTAACCGCCCGGGGTGCGCACCAGGTGGTTCTCCGTCGCGGCGAACTGCGCCCTGCCGTTACCCCCGGACTTGGCGACGGTGAACTGCAGGAAACGCTCGGCGTTTCCGTTGTCGAACCAGTTCACGACGCGCTTGGGGACGATCTTGTCGAGCTGCGGGTCGTAGGAGAGGACCTCCACGTCCATCTTCTGGTCGACGATCTTGCCGATCTTCTCCTGCGTCCCGTCGGCGAGGGTGACCCGGGTGCCATAGGACATGCACCCGAACATGACTCCGATCTTTTCGCGGAGCTGGTTGATGAAGATGGCGGTGGTCTTGGCCTGGCTGATGGCGCCGGTCATCTTGCGCAGGGCCTGGGACATCAGGCGGGCCTGGAGGCCGACGTGGCTGTCGCCCATCTCGCCTTCGATCTCGGCGCGGGGGACCAGGGCGGCCACGGAGTCGACGACGATGATGTCGATGGCGCCCGAGCGCACCAGCATGTCGGCGATCTCGAGGGCCTGCTCGCCGGTGTCGGGCTGGGAGACCAGCAGGGCGTCGGTGTCGACGCCGAGCTTGGCGGCGTACTCGGGGTCGAGGGCGTGTTCGGCGTCGATGAAGGCGGCGATGCCGCCGTTCTTTTGCACGTTGGCGATGGCGTGCAGGGCGATGGAGGTCTTGCCGCTGCCTTCGGGGCCGTAGATCTCGATGATCCGGCCGCGCGGCAGGCCGCCGATGCCGAGGGCGATGTCCAGGGAGATGGATCCGGTGGGGATCACCTCCACGGGTGCGCGGGCCTCGTCGCCGAGCCGCATCACCGAACCCTTGCCGAACTGCCGCTCGATCTGGGCGAGCGCGGCCTCAAGAGCCTTGTCGCGGTCGTTTGCTGCCATGAGATGTCCCTGTCTGGTCCGAGGCCGTTCGGCCGGCCCTGGAGACTTCGCTTGCGGTCGGAGGCGACGTTACGGCGGCGGGCCGACAGTTTTCGAGCCGGTGCCGCGGCTGTGGACGAACGTCGTGTACGCCCCCACCTTACCGAACATTCGTTCGATCATGGGGCGCCTCGCCGGTCCGCCGCGCAATCTCCGTGCGCCGGGCGGGACGGTGTGCGTACTCTGGCCCGGTCGGAGGGGGTCACCATGACGCTGACCGTCGTCTTCTGCGCCGATCCACTCAACCCCCGGCGCGTGGACCCGCACTTTGCGCGCGAGGCCGCCGCGGTGCGGGACCACTACGGCAACGTGGCCTTGATCGATCACGACGTGCTGCGGCGGGGCGATGCGGCGGCCGCGGTGCGGCGGGTGCCGGTGCGGCTGGGTCCGGCCTGGTATCGCGGGTGGATGCTGACCGGTGAGGAGTATGAGGCGCTGGCCGAGGCGCTCAAGGAGCGCGGCACCCCGCTGATGATCCGCCCGGACGACTACCGCCGGGCGCACGAGCTGCCCGGCTGGCACGACACTTTCGCGGGCCTGACCCCGCAGAGCGTGTGGTGTCCGTTGCCGCCGCGGACCGTCCCCGACGATCTGGCGGAGCTGGTGCGTCCGCTGCCCGCGGGGCCCGGGGTGATCAAGGACTATGTGAAGTCGCGCAAGCACGAGTGGGCGGAGGCCTGCTATGTGCCGGACGTCAAGAACGTGGCGCAGCTGCGCGGCGTGGTGGAGAAGATGGTGGCCCTGCAGGACGAGTTCCTGTCCGGGGGCCTGGTGGTGCGCGAGTTCGAGTCCTATGAGACCGGCGAGGCCCGGGTGTGGTGGGTGGACGGGGAGCCGGTGCTGATCGGCCCGCACCCGGATGAGCCGGATTCGTGCCCGGAACCGGAGCTGGATCTGGTGGCGGCGGCGGTGCGGGCTTTGGGATGCCGGTTCATCACCACCGACATGGCGCTCCGGGCGGACGGGCAGTGGCGGGTGGTGGAGGTCGGCGACGGCCAGGTCAGCGAGCTGCCGGTGTCGGTGGATCCGATGGACCTGTACGCCCATCTGCCCGTCCCGGACTGAAGGTTCGGTGAACCTCTTTCAGCGCGCACCCCAAGGCGCCGGAGAAGGGAGCCCCGATGGTCTCCGCCGCCGCGGCGTTGCGGGTCACGGCAGCGTCCCAGACCGCGATGCCCCGTCCCGGCCTGCGGAGACGGCGTGGTGCAAAAGGTTCAGTGCAGGTGCGGGGGGACGTCGAAGGTCGCGCAGACCGCCTCCCAGACCCGTTTGGCGGATTCGCCGTCGGCCAGGGCCTGTTCGATGGTGCGTCCGCCGAGTTCGGCGATGACGTAGTCCTTGGCCACGCTCGCCGCGTAGGTCTCGCCGAACTGCCGGTTCATCCTGTCCCAGAACTCTGAGAGCCGCACGGCGGCCACGTTACCGCCGGCGGCGCCCTGGTTCTGTCCGAGGGGCGGGGCAGGATGGGGGGCATGGGCGAAGACGTGCTCAGGCGGTTCTCCCCGGCGACGCGGGCCTGGTTCTCGGGGGCGTTCGCCGGGCCCACGCCGGCGCAGGCGGGGGCGTGGGAGTCGATCGCGGCCGGTGAGCACACGCTGGTGGTGGCGCCCACGGGGTCGGGCAAGACGCTGGCGGCGTTCTTGTGGTCGCTGGACCGGCTGGCGACGTCCGGGCCGGTGGCCGAGCGGGAGCGGCGCTGCCGGGTGCTGTACGTTTCGCCGCTCAAGGCGCTGGCGGTGGACGTGGAGCGGAACCTGCGGGCGCCGCTCAGCGGGATCGGGCAGGCGGCGCGGCGGCTGGGGCTGCCGGTGCCGCAAGTGCGGGTGGGGGTGCGGTCGGGGGACACGCCGGCCGATGAGCGCCGCCGGCTGGCCGCCCGGCCGCCGGACATTTTGATCACCACGCCCGAGTCGCTGTTCCTGCTGCTCACCTCGCAGGCGCGGGAGACGCTGCGCGGGGTGGAGACGGTGATCGTGGACGAGGTGCACGCGGTGGCGGGCACCAAGCGCGGCGCTCATCTGGCGCTGTCGCTGGAACGGCTGGATGTGCTGCTGGAGCGGCCGGCGCAGCGCATCGGGCTGTCGGCGACGGTGCGCCCGGTGGAGGAAGTCGCGGCCTTGCTGGGGGGGATCGCGGCCGGTCCGGGCGGTGCAGGCCGCTGGGGACGGCCCGCGGCTGGATTTGCGGGTCGTCGTCCCGGTGGAGGACATGGACGAGCCGGGCCCGGTGCGGGAGAGCGACCCGCAGGCGCTTGCCGGGGAGGCATCGCGCAGGTCGGTGTGGCCGCATGTGGAGGAGCGGGTGCTGGATTTGGTGGAGGCGCACCGCTCCACGATCGTGTTCGCCAATTCGCGGCGGCAGGCCGAGCGATTGTGCGGCCGGCTGAACGAGCTGGCCTTCGAGCGTCGCGGCGGGGCGTTGCCGGACGGTGCGGTGCCGGCGGAGGTGATGGCGCAGGCCGGTGCCGTCAAGGGCGCGCCGCCGGAGGTGGCGCGTGCCCATCACGGGTCGGTGTCCAAGCAGGAGCGGGCCGGTATCGAGGAGGCCCTCAAGGAGGGGCGGCTGCCGGCGGTGGTGGCCACGTCCAGCCTTGAGCTGGGCATCGACATGGGGGCGGTGGATCTGGTCGTCCAGGTGGGTGCGCCGCCGTCGGTGGCCGGTGGCCTGCAGCGGGTGGGCCGGGCCGGGCATCGGGTCGGGGCGGTCTCCCGGGGGGTGTTCTTTCCCAAGTACCGCGGTGAGCTGCTGCAGACGGCGGTGGTGGCCGAGCGCATGGCCGCCGGGGAGATCGAGGCGCTGCGCTATCCCCGCAACCCGCTGGATGTGCTGGCCCAGCAGGTCGTGGCGATGGTGGCGATGGACGAGTGGACGGTGGAGGAGCTGGAGGCGGTGATCCGCCGGGCCGCCCCGTTCGCCGCGCTGCCGCGCTCGGCGCTGGAGGCGACGCTGGACATGCTGGCGGGCCGGTATCCGAGCGAGGAGTTCGGCGAGCTGCGCCCGCGGCTGGTGTGGGACCGGGTGACGGGGCGGCTACGCGGCCGTCCCGGGGCGCAGCGGCTGGCGGTGACCAGCGGCGGCACCATCCCCGACCGGGGCCTGTTCGGGGTTTTCCTGGCCGGTGGCGGCAGGGCGTCCCGGGTGGGCGAGCTGGACGAGGAGATGGTGTACGAGTCGCGGGTCGGCGATGTGTTCGTGCTGGGGGCCAGCTCGTGGCGGATCGAGGACATCACCCCCGACCGGGTGCTGGTGTCCCCGGCTCCGGGGCAGCCGGGCAAGCTGCCGTTCTGGCACGGCGATGATCTGGGGCGCCCGGCCGAGCTGGGGCGGGCGGTGGGGGCATTCGCCCGGGAACTGTCACGCCTGCCGCGGGAGCGGGCCCTCGCCCGGGTCCGGGCGGCGGGGCTGGATGAGCGGGCGGCCGGGAATCTGGTGGATTACCTGGCCGAGCAGCGGGAGGCCACCGGTCATGTGCCCGATGACCGGACGGTGGTGGTCGAGCGGTTCCGGGACGAGCTGGGCGATTGGCGGCTGGTGGTGCACTCGCCGCTGGGTGCGCGGGTGCATGCGCCGTGGGCGCTGGCGATCGCGGCGCGGCTGCGGGAGCGGTACGGGGTGGACGCGCAGGCGTTGCACGCCGACGACGGCATCGTGGTGCGCATCCCCGACGCCGATGAGCCGCCCGGGTCGGATCTGGTGGTGTTCGATCCGGAGGACATCGAGTCGATCGTCGTCGCCGAGCTGGGGGGTTCGGCGCTGTTCGCCTCCCGGTTCCGCGAGTGCGCGGCGCGTTCGCTGCTGTTGCCGCGCCGCCGCCCCGATCGGCGGACGCCGCTTTGGCAGCAGCGGCAGCGGGCGGCGCAGCTGCTGTCGGTGGCCGGCAGGTACCCGTCGTTCCCGATCGTCTTGGAGACGATGCGGGAGTGCCTGCAGGACGTGTTCGACGTCCCGGAGCTGGTGCGGCTGATGCGGGAGCTGGCCGGGCGTGAGGTGCGCGTGGTGGAGGTGGAGACGCCCGCGCCGTCCCCGTTCGCCAAGTCGCTGTTGTTCCACTACGTGGGCGCGTTCATGTACGAGGGGGACGCGCCGCTGGCCGAGCGCCGGGCGCAGGCCTTGGCGCTGGATTCGGCGCTGCTGGCCGAGCTGCTGGGGCAGGCCGACCTGCGGGAGCTGCTGGATCCGCAGGTCGTCGCCGAGACCGAGCGGCAGTTGCAGCGTCTGACCGCCGACCGCCGCGCCGGGGACGCCGAGGGAGTGGCGGATCTGCTGCGGGCTTTGGGGCCGCTGTCGGTGGAGGAGGTGGCGGCCCGTATCGCCGTGCCGGGGGATGCCGGGGAGCACCCGGGCGGCGCGGCCTCCTCGCCGCGGGCGCGGGCGGTGGCCGGGCGGTGGCTGGCGGAGCTGGAGGGGCAGCGGCGGGTCATCCGGGTGCGGATCGCCGGGGCCGAGCAGTGGGCCGCGGTGGAGGACGCCGGGCGGCTGCGCGATGCGCTGGGGGTGCCGCCGCCTGTGGGGGTGCCCGAGGCGTTCCTGGAAGTGGCCGACGACCCGCTGGGTGATCTGGTGTGGCGGCACGCCCGCACCCACGGCCCGTTCCGGGTCGGGGACGTGGCGGCGCGGTTCGGGTTGGGCCCGGCGGTGGTGCTGGAGGCGCTGCGGCGGCTGGGCGCGGCCGGGCGGGTCGTCGAGGGCGAGTTCCTGCCAGTGGAGACGGTGCGGGGACCGGCCGGGGGCGAGTGGTGCGAGACGGGCGTGCTGCGGATGCTGCGCCGCCGTTGCCTGGCGCGGCTGCGGGCGGAGGTGGAGCCGGTGCCGCCGCGGGCGCTGGGGCGTTTCCTGCCCGCCTGGCACGGCATCGGCGGCCGGTTGTCCGGCATGGACGCGCTGGTGCAGGCGATCGAGCAGCTGCAGGGGGCGGCGGTGCCGGCCTCGGCGCTGGAGACGCTGGTGCTGCCGGCGCGGGTGCCGGGGTATTCGCCGGCGCTGCTGGATGAGCTGACCTCCTCCGGTGAGGTGGTGTGGGCCGGGCAGGGGGCGTTGCCGGGCGGCGACGGGTGGGTGGCGCTGTATCTGGCCGACACCGCGCCGCTGCTGCTGCCGGAGCCCGCCGAGATCACGATGACGCCGCTGCACCGGGCGGCGCTGGAGGCGCTGGCGGGCGGGGGTGCGCTGTTCTTCCGCATGCTGTCGGACCGGGTGAACGCCGCCGGGGTCCAGGCCGGCGATGCGGAGCTGGCCGGGGCGGTGTGGGATCTGGTGTGGGCGGGGCTGGTGACCAATGACACGCTGGCGCCGCTACGGGCAGTGCTGGGTTCGGGGCGTCCCGCGCATCGTCCCAGGAGGTCGCGGCGGGGCCGGCCGGTGCTGCCGTCGCGCAGCGGCCCGCCGACCGTGGCCGGGCGCTGGTGGCCGCTGCCGGAGCGGGAGAAGGACCGCACGCGCCGGGCGCACGCGCTGGCCGAGGTGCTGCTGGAGCGACACGGCGTGGTGATCCGGGGGGCGGTGGCCGCCGAGCGCGCCGGGGGCGGGTTCGCGGCCGTCTACCCGGTCTTGCGCGCGCTGGAGGAGGCCGGTCACTGCCGCCGCGGCTATTTCGTGGAGGGCCTGGGCGCCGCCCAGTTCGCCCTTCCCGGCGCGGTGGATCGCCTGCGCGCCCTGCGCGAGCCGTTTTCTCCCGCCGGTTCGCCCTCCGGTGAGGAGTGGGGTGACGGGGCGGCGCGCCCCTCCGGTGCGCGGGAGGCCGACCGGCCGCAGGCCCTGGTGCTGGCCGCCGCCGATCCGGCCAACCCGTACGGGGCCGCCCTGCCCTGGCCCGAACGGGAGGGGCAGAGCGTCGCCGGGCACAAGCCGGGGCGCAAGGCGGGGGCTTTGGTCGTCCTGGTCGACGGGGAGCCGGCGCTGTATGTGGAGCGGGGCGGGCGCACGCTGTTGTCGTGGACCGAGGAGCCGCAGGTGCTGCGGCCGGCGGTGCAGGCCTTGGCCTCGGCCGTCCGGGAGGGGGCGCTGGGCAGGCTCACGGTCGAACGCGCCGACGGCGAGCGCATCGGTTCCTCCCCGCTGGGTGAGGCGTTGGAGGAGGCGGGTTTCCATCCCACGCCGCGTGGGCTGCGTCTGCGCGCCTGAAAGCCCGGGCCTGCGGGCCATGGGCATCCCAGGGGGTGGTGAGCTTCTGCTCTCCTCCCCGGAGAGAACGTAAATCCTCCCTGGGGTGGATCCGCGGCAAAAGGCTTTCTGGGACCATGTGACGCAACGGGGCAGCGGCGGCCGGGGGAAGCCGCCGCAGAACGGGGAGCAGTCATGACACCGACGACACGGTGGGTCATCGCGCAGCGGCGCAAGCGTCAGGTGATCACGCGGACGGTTCGCGATCGTGCTCTGTACGATCCGCGGCGGCACAAGCCCGCCGTCCCGCCGCGCCGCACCGCACCGAGCAAGTGATCGTGCCGGCTCCGCCGGGGTGCTCGCGGCGGCCCGGCCGGGGCCGGTCGCGAGTGAGTGGCCGATCGGTAACAAGGCGTTCATGGTTATTTGACGGCCGATCAACACGGCTGCTCGACCATGGAGGCATCCGAGCATGGACGCCGTCGAGGTCCCGGCGGTCGGCGCCGGTGATCGGGTAGAGCGTGGAAACCTCAAGGGCGCGGCCACGCACCGCATCGGCGCACGGGGGTGACCGGGAGGACCGGGCAGTGTCCGGCTCGCGCCTGCGGCACGCCAGGGCCCGGCGGCGCCGGGCCCTGGCGCCTTGGCGAGCCGGCGGCCAAAGCGCCGGAGCCGTCCCAGACGGCGCGGGACGCACCGCCGGGGTCGATCGGGGGCGGCGAAGACGGGTCCGGCGGCCCGTGTGCGGAGCGTATCCGGCGGTCCTGGGGGCGAGCCGTGCCGACGCCCGCGCCGCGGCCGGGCCGTTCGGCCTCACCACCCCCCGAAACAGCCGGTCAGCTCTGATTTCCCGCAGGCCACACCGTTGTTACCTGGATCACAGCGGCGGTGGAAGGAGGCGGCAACTCAACCACTCTGGTCGGCAAGGGATACTAGAGGCATGCGATTGTCCGCCCGGGTCGATTACGCTCTGCGTGCCGCCGCGGAGCTGGCGGTGGCCGGGAGCACCCCGGTGACCGCGGTTCAGCTCGCCGAGTCACAGCAGATCCCCCCCAAGTTCCTGGAGAACATCCTGGGCCAGCTCCGCAGGTCCGGACTGGTGCGCAGCCAGCGCGGCCCCGACGGCGGTTACTGGCTGGCCAAGCCCGCCGATGAGATCTCCCTGGCCGACATCATCCGCGCCATCGACGGCCCGCTGCTGGGCGTGCGCGGCGAGCGTCCCGAGCACGTCGGCTACCAGGGCGCGGCCCGCCCGTTGCAGGAGGTGTGGATCGCGCTGCGGGCCAGCGAACGCAGCATCCTGGAGTCGGTCACCCTCGCCCACATCGCCGCCGGCAAGCTGCCCGACCCCGTCGCCGAGCTCACCAAGGACCCGGCCGCCTGGCAGAGCCCTTCGCTGATCTGAAGGCGTCCACCGTGCCGGAGGGGGACACCGTCTGGCTGGCCGCCCGCCGGCTGCACCGGGCGCTGGCCGGATGGGCGCTGACGGTCTGCGACGTGCGCGTCCCCCGCTACGCCACGACCGACCTGCGCGGCCAGAGGGTGCGCGAGGCGGTCTCCCGCGGCAAGCACCTGCTGATCAGAGTGGACGGCGGGCTGAGCGTGCACGTCCATTTGAAGATGGACGGCCGCTGGCTGATCCGCCCCGCCGGCCCGGTGCCCCGCGACCATCGCATCCGCCTGGCGCTGGGCAACGAGCGCCATCTGGCGCTGGGCTACCGGCTCGGCGTCGTAGAGGTGCTGCCCACCGCCGCGGAGGAGTGCGCAGTCGGTCACCTGGGGCCCGATCTGCTGGGGCCGGACTGGGACCCGCAGGAGGCGGTGCGCCGCCTGCGCGCTCGTCCCGAACGCGCCATCGGCGAGGCCGTGATGGACCAGAGCGTGCTGGCCGGCATCGGCAACATCTACAAAAGCGAACTGTGCTTCCTGCGCGGCGTGCACCCTTGGCGCCCGGTCGCCGAGGCTGGGGACCTGCACGCCTTGGTGGATCTGGCCCACCGGCTGCTGGAGGCCAACAAGAACCGGCACGGGCACGTCACCACCGGTGACCTGCGGCCCGGACGCACGCACTGGGTGTACGGGCGGGCGGGCCGTCCCTGCCGCCGGTGCGGCGCCCGGATCGAGCAGGCCGAGCAAGGGCCGCCGGGGTGGGAGCGGCTCACTTTCTGGTGCCCTGGCTGCCAGGCCGCGCCCTGAGAAGAAGCGGCCGGCGGCATGCCGGGCCACTCGTCCCTTGAAAACCCGCCGGCCGTGTCCGGATGCGCTCTCCCCGACCGCGGCGGGGAGCGGCATCACCGGCCGACAAAGCGCTGGACCCCGACCCGTTCCAGGGCCGGGGTCCAGCGCATCTCACCGCAGGCGCGGTCGGCGAACCTTTTCGACACACCCTTCCCGCAGGTCGCCCGCGGGGACGTCGCAGTCGGGGCCGATGCCCTGACCTGCCGCGTCATGCCTCGAAGGCCGTCAGGACCCTCGTCCCGGACCTCCGAGACCGGGTGCTGAAAAGGTTCACTGGGTCTGCACCTCGAACATCCAGTGCTGCTTTTCCAGGTCGGCGGTGATGCCGATGAGCATGTCCTGGGTCACCAGGTCGGTCCGCCCGGTGGCCTCGATGCGTTCCCGGAAGCGAGCGATGATCTGCGCCAGGATGTCGGTCATGGAGGCGACCACCTTGTCGTCGGACTCGTAGCCGCCGTCGGGCTGGCGGATCTTGGTGGTGTCGGCGACCGTGCGCACCCGGCCGTCGGGGTTGACCCCCACCGCCACCGCGCGCTCGGCGACCCGGTCGGCGGCCTTGCGGGCCAGCGACACCACGTCATCCAGCTGCAGGTGCACCGACCGGAAGCGAGGGCCGGTCAGGTTCCAGTGATACTGCTTGGCCACCAACGACAGGTCGAGAAGATCGACCAGGGCGCCCTGCAGCGCCTCTCCCGTGGTCCGCCGGGCGGTCTCGTCACGCAGGGGGCTCATCACCGTCGCCATCATCGGCTCCTTCCGTGTCGAACGGGTGTCCCTTACCTTCAGGACCCTCCCCGTAAAAGCCGCGGGCAATCGCGGCGTACGTCACGGCAGCGGCCGAGGCGACGAACGCGGCCGGTCAGGCGGCCACCATGTCGGCGCGGAACTCGCCGGTGATCTCCTCTGGCGTGGACGGGATGGAGTCCGCCGAGATCGTCTCCCGCTCCAGCCCCTCGCCGAGCCGCTCGTGCGCGGGCGGGGCACCGGCCATCACCGGCTCCTGCTGCAGCTCGGCCAGCGCCAGCTGATCGGCGACTTCCCGCAGCACGTGGGACAGCGGCACTCCCAGGGCCTTGCAGATGGACGCGAGCAGTTCCGAGGACGCTTCCTTCTGCCCCCGCTCGACCTCCGACAGGTACCCCAGTGACACTCTTGCCGCAGCCGACACCTCGCGAAGGGTGCGACCCTGGCGCAGCCGCAGCTGCCGCAGTACGTCACCGAGCAGCTGGCGAAGCAGTACCATCGCTCGCTCCCTTCCCGGGTCTCGGACCTTCGACTTCTCCACGGTACCTGTCTACCAGGCGAGCACGGCAGACCAAGGATTTCGTGTTCGCTGGGAACGTAACGCTGTAATCAGCCAGCTTCTTCCCGATCCTCCCCCCACCGGTGGGCATCCGGACCGGTCCCGACCCCAAGGAGGATACGTCTTAGCAGGTCAAGGGCGTGCACCACGGTCATTTCGCGGATCGGCCCGCGGGCCTGGGCGCCCGATTCGGGCACCGGAAGGTTCGGAGCCCTCACCACCGGGTTAGCCTTGCCAGGTTCGGCCACGGCGATGAAGACCGTTCCCACCGGGCGGCCGTCCTGGGGGTCCGGGCCCGCCACCCCGGTCACCGCCAGCCCATAAGAGGCGCCCAGCCGGTCCCGCACCCCGGCGGCCATCGCGGCGGCCACCTCGGGATGCACCGCTCCCTCGGCCGCCAGCAGGTCCGCCGGCACGCCCAGCAGTTGATGCTTCAACCGCGTGGCATACGACACCACGCCGCCGGCATAGGTGACCGACGAACCGGGCATGTCGGTCAACCTCGCCCCCAGCAGCCCCCCGGTCAGCGACTCGGCCGTGGCCACCGTCGCCGACCGCTCCGCCAGCAACCGGTGCACGACCCGCTCCAGGGTCTCCTCCTCCGCGCCATAGACCACCGGGCCCAGCAGCCGGCGCGCCATCGCCTCGGCGCGTTCCAGCAGCTTCGGGGCGTCGCCTCCGGTCGCGGTGATCCGGATCCGCACCTCGCCCGGGGAGGGCAGGTAGGCCAGGCGCACCCCCTCCATCGCCTCGACGGGGGCCAGCCGGGCGGCCAGCTCCGACTCCCAGACCCCGGCGGTGCGCAACGTCCGTCGTGCGGTGCGCGTCCGTCCCAGGCGGGCGCTCAGCTCCGGCAACACCGTCTCGGTCATGATCGCGCGCATCTCGTGCGGGACCCCCGGCAGCGCGTACACCACGCCTCCGGGCAGCTCCACGCGCAGCCCGGGGGCGCTGCCGGCGGGGTTGGGCAGGATGCCGGCGCCTTCGGGCAGCTCCGCCATCCGCAGCGCCATCGGCACCAGTGTCCGCCCGGCCCTGGCCGCCCGGACGCGCAGCCGCTCCTCCAGATGCGGGTCGCGGACCAGGTCCACGCCCGCCAGGGCGGCCAGTGCCTCCCGGGTCAGATCGTCGTAGGTGGGGCCGAGCCCACCGGTGACGATGACCACATCGGCCCGCCGCAGCGCCCCGGTGACGGCCCGGGTGATCGCCTCCAGTTCGTCGCCGACCACCACGCTGCCGGTGACCTCGGCGCCGAGGTCGGCCAAACTCCGGCCCAGCCACGCGGCGTTGCCGTTCACGACGTCGCCGAGCAGCAGCTCGTCCCCCACCGTCACCACTTCGACCCGCATGCCGCTCCCTTTCACCGGCGGTCGGGACGCCCCCGCCCCATGAAGCGTGGTCATGCTCTCACGGCCGGAGCCGCATCAAGCCGGTGCGGCACGCCTCAGCCGCCAGGCCTGCACCACGTAGTCGACGCCGGTGACCACGGTGACGGCCACGGCGGCGGCCATCGCCGCCCAGCGCAGCGGACCCAGCGGGCCGGGCAGGATGAACAGCCCGATCGCGATGATCTGCAGCATGGTCTTGAGCTTGCCGCCCTTGCTGGCCGGGATCACCCCGTGGCGGAGCACCACCAGCCGCAGCACGGTGATGCCCAGCTCCCGGACCATGATCACTGCGGTGACCCACCACCACAGCTCGCCCAGCAGCGACAGCCCGACCAGCGCCGTGCCGGTCAGCGCCTTGTCGGCGATCGGGTCGGCGATCTTGCCGAAGTCGGTGACCAGGCCGTATCTGCGGGCCAGATCCCCATCGATCTTGTCGGTGATCGAGGCGGCGGCGAACACCGCCAGCGCTGCGATCCGTCCCGCGGTGCCCTCGGTGAACAGCAGCCAGGCGAACAACGGCACCAGCAGGATGCGCACCAGCGTCAGCAGGTTGGCGACGTTGTAGACGCTGACCGAAGCAGGCGGCAGGGGGGCGCCGGAGCGGCCGGCCGCCTGCTCCGGTCCGGGCGCGGCGGCCGAATCCGGCCCGACGGCGCTCATGGCGCGTCCGCCGTGGCGACCCCGGCCACCGGAGCATCGGCGGGTGCGGGCTCCGCCACCAGATCGACGCCCTCGCAGTCCACCACGGTGGCGGTGACGAACTCGCCCACGGCCAGACCCCGGCCCCGTACCAGCACCGTGCCGTCCACCTCGGGAGCCTGGTGCTCGGCCCGCCCTTCGAAGACCCCTGGTTCCACCTGCTCCTCCAGCAGCACCCGCACGGTGGTGCCGATCCGTTCCTCGGCGCGCTGCGCGGTCAGTTCCTCGGCCAGGTGCGACACTTCCGCGACCCGGTGGGCGATCTCCTCTTCGTCCAGCTTGCCGTCCAGCGCCGCCGCCTCGGTGCCCTCTTCGTCGGAGTAGCCGAAGACGCCGATCGCATCCAGCCGGGCCTCGCTCAAGAAGGCCATCAGCTCCTCCAGGTCGTCTTCGGTCTCGCCGGGGAAGCCCACGATGAAGTTGGAGCGCACGCCCGCATCGGGGGCCTTGTCGCGGATGCGGGCCAGCAGCTCCCCGAAGGTCTCCCGGTCGCCGAAGCGGCGCATGCGGCGCAGCACCGGCCCGCTGGCGTGCTGGAAGGACAGGTCGAAGTAGGGGGCCACGCCGGGCGTGGTGCACAGCACCTCGATCAGGCCGGGTCTCAGCTCGGCCGGCTGCAGGTAACTCAGCCGCACCCGCTCGATGCCGTCGATCGCCGCCAGTTGCGGCAGCAGCTTCTCCAGGGCCCGCAGGTCGCCCAGGTCCTTGCCGTAGGAGGTGGAGTTCTCACTGACCAGGACCACCTCCCGCACGCCGCGTTCGGCCAGCCAGGCGGCCTCGGCCAGCACCTCCTGCGGGTCGCGGGAGACATAGGCGCCGCGGAAGGCCGGGATGGCGCAGAACGTGCAGCGCCGGTCGCAGCCGGAGGCCAGTTTGAGCGGGGCGACCGGGCCGCCCTCCAGCCGCCGCCGCAGCACCCGCGGGCCGGAGGCCGGCGCCAGGCCCTCGGGCAGCTCGCCGTGGCCGGGGATGGCCACATCGCGGGCCTTCTCCCGGCGCGCGACCGGGGTGATCGGCAGCAGGGTGCGCCGGTCCCGGGGGGTGTGCGCGGGACGGCGGATCCCGGCCAGGACCTCCTCGAGCCGCTCGCCGATGTGGGCGTAGTCGTCGAAGCTCAGCACGGCGTCGGCCTCGGGCAGCGATTCGGCCAGTTCGGCCCCGTACCGTTCGGCCAGGCAGCCGGCCGCCACCACCTTGGCGCCGCTGTCGTGGACGGCCAGCAGGGTGTCGATGGAGTCCTTCTTGGCGGCGTCGATGAAACCGCAGGTGTTGACCACCACCACACCGGCCTGGCCGGCCTCGTCGACCAGCGTCCAGCCGGCGTCCTCCAGCCGGGCGGCGAGTTCCTCGGAGTCGACCTCGTTGCGCGCGCAGCCGAGGGTGACCATGCAGACAGTGCGGCGAGCGGACATGCCTCTAACCGTAGTGGGCGCCGCGCGCCCGGCGGACCGGGTGGTCACCTTCGCGTCCGCGCCGGCGGGGCGGCCCCGGCCCCGCGAGGGGCGCTCAGGTGCCCTCCGGGTCGCCGGGGCCGAAGTCAAGGCGCAGCACCTGGCCGTCGGTGCCGGGGGAGCCCAGTTTCTTGCCGTTGACGGTGAGCTCGACCCCGCCGCCGTTGCCGATCAGGATGTAGATGCGCTTTTTGGCGGTCCACTCCATGCTCTTGCCGGACGCCAGCAGCCCGCTGAACAGCTGCCTGCCTTTTTCGTCCCGGACGTTGAGCCAGCTGGAGCGCTTGGCCTTCACCCGCAGCTGGACGTTCTTGCGGGGCACCGCCGCCACCGCATCGGGGGCGGGGGTGGCCGTGGCGGACTGCGCGGGCAGGGCGGCCCGGCTGGGCTGCGCCACCGGCTGGGCGGTCTGCGGATCGGTGGCGCCGCCGTCCAGCACCCGGACGATCCCGTACAGCACCACCAGCACCAACGCCACCGCCATGGCCGCGGTCCAGTTGGGCGAACGAGGCTCGGCGATCTTCACCGGCCGTTCCGATTCGAAGGCCGCGGCGGCCGACGTCGGTTCCAGCGCGCCGTATTTGCGGTCGAACTCGCGGATCAACGGCTCGGGGTCGATCCCGACGACCTTGGCGATGCTGCGGATGTGGCCGCGGGCATAGAAGTTGCCGCCGCAGGAGGCGAAGTCGTCGGCCTCGATGCCGCGGATCACGCTGGCCCGGATCCGGGTCCGCTCGCTCACCTGACTGATGGTGAGACCTGCTGTCTGACGGGCGGTTGCCAAGGTCTCACCGATGCTCACGCCGCGCCCTCCCGGAATTGCAGATCGGCCGTGCCGGGCCGATCACGGTGAACAACACAGCTTCGTCGCTACCGTTCCCGTGTGGTCCAGTCTAAGAAGCGGCATGCCCGTTAAGCGATACGCAACGCGTTCGAAACAGGGCAAGATTTCGCATCATTCGGAGAACGTCCCGGAAGCCGCGTCCAGACCCATCGCAGGAGGGGTTCGGCCGCCGCATGCGGCCCGTCCCCCGGCCTCATCCCCCGCCGCGCACCCGGGCCAGCGTCTCGGCCAGGTCGTCGGGCTTGACCAGCACGTCACGCGCCTTGGAGCCTTCGCTGGGACCGACGATGCCGCGGCTTTCCATCAGGTCCATCAGCCGGCCCGCCTTGGCGAATCCCACCCGCAGCTTGCGCTGCAGCATGGAGGTGGAGCCGAATTGCGTGGTGACGACCAGTTCAATGGCCTGCAGCAGCAGTTCCAGGTCATCGCCGATGTCGGAGTCGATCTCCCGCTTGGGGGCGGCGGACTCGATGACCTCGGGCCGGTAGGCGGGCTCCTTCTGCTTCTTGCAGTGCTCCACCACGCCCATGATCTCTTTTTCCGAGACATAGGCGTTCTGGATCCGCATCGGCTTGCTGGCGCCCATCGGCAGGAACAGCGCATCGCCCTGGCCGACCAGCTTCTCGGCGCCCGGCTGGTCCAAGATGACCCGGCTGTCGGCCAGCGAGCTGGTGGCGAACGCCAGCCGGGAGGGCACGTTGGCCTTGATCAGCCCGGTGACCACGTCCACGCTGGGCCGCTGGGTGGCCAGCACCAGGTGGATGCCGGCGGCGCGGGCCAGCTGGGTGATGCGGACGATGGCGTCCTCCACGTCCCGGGGCGCCACCATCATCAGGTCGGCCAGCTCGTCCACGATCACCAGCAGGTAGGGGTAGGGCTCATAGACCCGTTCGCTGCCGGGCGGCGGCTTCAGGTGCCCGGCCCGCACCGCCTTGTTGAAGTCGTCGATGTGGCGGAAGCCCGAGGCCGCCAGGTCGTCGTAACGGCGGTCCATCTCCCCCACCACCCACTGCAGGGCCTCGGCGGCCTTCTTGGGGTCGGTGATGATGGGGGTGATCAGGTGCGGGATGCCCTGGTAGAGGGTCAGCTCGACCCGTTTGGGGTCCACCAGCACCATCCGCACCTCATCGGGGGTGGCCCGCATCAGCACCGAGGTGATCAGCCCGTTGATGCAGGTGGACTTGCCGGCGCCGGTGGCCCCGGCGATGAGGATGTGCGGCATCTTGGCCAGGTTGGCCACCACGGTGCGGCCCTCGACGTCCTTGCCCAGCCCCACCACCATCGGGTGCCGCTCGTTGAGGGCTGCCGGGGAGCGCAGCACGTCGCCCAGGCTGACGATGTCCTTGTCGACGTTGGGAATCTCCACCCCGATCGCCGATTTGCCGGGGATCGGGGAGATGATCCGCACATCGGCGCTCTTGACGGCGTAGGCGATGTTCTTGGTCAGCGCGGTGACCTTCTCCACCTTCACCGCCGGGCCCAGCTCGATCTCATAGCGGGTGATCGTCGGACCCCGGGTGAACCCGGTCACCTGCGCGTCGATGTCGAACTGCTCCAGCACCTCGGTGAGCGCCGCCACCACCATGTCGTTGGCCTTGGTGCGGGGCTTGGCCACGGTGCCGGGACGCAGCAGCGACAGATCGGGCAGCTCATAGTCGCCGGACGGCGACGGCAACGGCAGCTGCTCGGCATGGCGCGGCGCCGGGGTCGGGTCGGGAACCTCCGGAAGCGCCGGGGCCCTCCGCTCCGGCTGCTCCAGGAACGGTTCGGGCTCGGGCTCGAACAGGTCGTCGGCCAGGTCCCGCCGGGGCGCGGGATCCTGCGGGCGCTCCTCCAGGACGGGGGTGTCGTACGGCTTGGAGTGCTCGCCGATGTCCAGGCCGTCCTCGTCGGAGGGCCGCCGGGCCGCGGCCGTCTTCTTGCGCCGCTGCTTGGGCTTGGGCTCTTCCTCGGGCCGCTCGCCCGCCTCCGGGTCCTCGCCGGCGCGTTCGCGCAGCATCACCAGGTCTTTGAGGGCGGCGAGCCGTTCGGGGATGCGGTACACCGGGGTCGCGGTGACCACCAGGAGGCCGAAGACGGTTCCCAGCAGCAGCAGCGGCACCGTCACCCACGTGCTGAACAGCGCCTTGAGCGGGGCCGCCACCAGCCAGCCCAGCACCCCGCCGGCGTCGCGGACCCGGCCCATCTCCTCGGCGGGGGACGGCAGGCCCGCCGCCAGGTGGACCAGGCCCGCCACGCAGATCGCCAGCGCGCTGGCGCCGATCACCACCCGGCCCAGGTCGCGGTTGCGTTCGGGGTGGCGCAGCGTCCGGTATCCCAGGACGGCCACCACGACCGGCAGCACCACGGCGAGCCTGCCGAAGGCGCCCCACACCACCGTCTCCAGCGCGATGAGGACCACGCCCTCCTGGAGCCGGAACCAGGTGACCGCGGCCAGCACGATCGCGGCGCCCAGCAGCGCCACTCCCAGCCCGTCGCGCCGGTGCTCGGCGTCCAGTTCGCGCGCCCCCTGCCCGTAGGCCCTGACCCCCCGGCCCACGCTGCCCGCCAGCGCCCGGTACAGCCCGGCCAGCAGCCGCAGGAAGCCGATGATCAGCCGGGCGAGCGGCCCCGGGCGGCGGGAGGACCGCCCGCTCTTGGCCGGCCGGCGCGCCGCGGCGCCCTTGCGGGCCGCGGCGCGCCCGGTGGAGGTCTTGCGGACGGGCGCGGTCTTGGTGGTGCCGGCGGCACGCCCGGCGGGGGCCGTCCTGCTCGCGGCCTTACGCGCGGTGCCGGATGTGCGCGGGCTTCCAGGGGTGCGCGAGGAACCCTGGGCTCCTCCGGACGCACGTGTGGCCATGGTGACGAGCGTAGCGAGCACCCCAACGGATGCCCTGCAATCGGTTGATCCCGCGTGTCGCGGCGGCCGGGAAGGATCCGCCGGGCGCGTCCGCCGGCGGCGGACGCGCCGTCAGACCTCGACCACCACCGGGACGATCATGGGACGGCGGCGGTAGTTCTCATTGACCCAGCGGCCGACGGTGCGGCGGATCAGCTGGCTGAGCTGGTGCAGCTCGTTGACGCCCTCGGCGGCGGCCTCCTGCAGCACCTCCTCGATCCGCTCGATGACCTCCTCGAAGTCCTCATCGGCGATGCCGGCGCCGCGGGCGTGGATCTCCGGGCCGGCCACCACCTTGCCGGTGGAGGCGTCGACGCCGACGACGATGGAGACGAACCCCTCCTCGCCGAGGATCCGCCGGTCCTTCAGGGAGGTCTCGGTGATCTCGCCGACCGACAGGCCGTCGACGTAGACGTAGCCGGCGGGGACCGCGCCGGTGATGGAGGCCCGCCCGTCGACCAGGTCCACCACCACGCCGTCCTCGGCGAGGACGATGTTCTCCTCGGGCACGCCGGTCAGCGCGGCCAGGCGGGCGTTGGCCTTCAGGTGCCGCCACTCGCCGTGGATGGGCATGAAGTTGCTGGGCTTGGTGAGGTTGAGCACATACAGCAGCTCGCCCGCCGAGGCGTGCCCGGACACGTGCACCAGCGCGTTGCCCTTGTGGATGACGCGGGCGCCCCACCGGGTGAGGCCGTTGATGACCCGGTTGACGGCGGTCTCGTTGCCGGGGATCAGCGAGGAGGCCAGCATCACCGTGTCGCGCTCGGTGATGCGGATCTGGTGGTCGCGGTTGGCCATCCGCGACAGCGCCGACATCGGCTCGCCCTGGGAGCCGGTGCACACCAGCACCAGCCGGTCGGGCGGGACGTCGTCGATCTGCCGCTGCTCGATGAGGATGCCCTCGGGCACCTTCAGGTAGCCCAGCTCGCCGGCCACTCCCATGTTGCGCACCATGGAGCGGCCGACGAAGCAGACCTTGCGGCCGTTGGCGGCGGCGGCGTCCAGCACCTGCTGCACCCGGTGGATGTGGGAGGCGAAGCAGGCCACGATGATCCGCTCGTCGGCGGTGCGGAACACCTCGTCGATCACCGGGCCGATCTCGCGCTCGCTGGTGACGAAGCCGGGCACCTCGGCGTTGGTGGAGTCGCACATCAAAAGGTCGATGCCCTCGGCGCCGAGGCGGGCGAAACCGCCCAGGTCGGTCAGCCGTCCGTCCAGCGGCAGCTGGTCCATCTTGAAGTCGCCGGTGTGCAGCACCAGCCCGGCGGGGGTGCGCACGGCCACCGCCAGCGCGTCGGGGATGGAGTGGTTGACCGCCAGAAATTCCAGGTCGAACGGGCCGAAGGAGCGCCGCTCGCCCTCGGTGACGCCGATGGTGACCGGCCGCAGGCGGTGCTCGGTGAGCTTGGCCTCGATCAGCGCCAGGGTGAGGCGGGACCCCACCAGCGGGATGTCGGCCCGCTCGCGCAGCAGGAACGGCACCCCGCCGATGTGGTCCTCATGGCCGTGGGTCAGCACCACGGCCTCCACCTGGTCCAGCCGGTCCCGGATGTAGTCGAAGTCCGGCAGGATCAGATCGACGCCCGGCTGCTCCTCCTCGGGGAACAGCACGCCGCAGTCGATGATGAGCAGCCGCCCGCCGAACTCGAACACCGTCATGTTGCGGCCGATCTCCCCGAGGCCGCCCAGCGGGACGATGCGCAGTCCGTTCTCCGGCAGGGCGGGCGGGCTGGAGAGCTCAGGGTGCGGATGGCTCACGGGGACCCCACCCGGCGGCCCGGCCGCCCTTGGGGCATGGGCCGTGACTTCGTGCGTGCGCTCATGCCTCAACCTCCTGCACCTTGACTCCCCCCTGTGCGAGGTCTTCGCGCAGCCGCGCCACGAACTCCGGCGTCGCCGGCGCCAGCGGCGGCCGCAACGTACCGCCCGGCAGGCCCAGCAGGCCCAGGGCCGCCTTGGTGGCGATGGCGCCCTGCGTGCGGGTCATGATGGCGGTGACGACGGGCAGCAGCCGGCGGTGGATCGCCAGCGCCCGGCCGGTGTCGCCGCTTCGGTACGCCTCGATCATCTCATGCAGGTCTGCCCCGACGACATGTCCGATAACGCTGACGAACCCGGCGGCTCCCACTGACAGCCAGGGCAGATTCAGGTTGTCGTCGCCGGAGTAGAAGACCAGGTCGGTGGCGGCCATGACCCGGGAGGCGGCGAACAGGTCGCCCTTGGCGTCCTTGACGGCGACGATGCGGGGGTGCTCGGCCAGGCGCAGCAGCGTGTCGGTGTGGATCGGCACACCGGTGCGGCCGGGGATGTCGTAGAGCATGTTGGGCAGCCCCGTGGCGTCGGCGACCGCGGTGAAGTGGGCCAGCAGGCCCTCCTGAGGGGGCTTGTTGTAGTAGGGCGTGACGACCAGCAGCCCGTGCGCCCCGGCCCGTTCGGCCCGCCGGGCCAGCTCCAGGGTGTGAGCGGTGTCGTTGGTGCCCACACCGGCCACCACCGTGGCGCGGTCGCCCACCGCCTCCAGCACCGCCCGCAGCAGGCGGTCCTTCTCCTCGTCGCTGGTGGTGGGGGCCTCGCCGGTCGTGCCACTGACGACCAGGCCGTCGTTGCGCTGCTCGTCGACCAGGTAGGCCGCCAGGCGGGCGGCGCCGTCGTAGTCCACCTCGCCGTCGGGGGTCATCGGGGTGACCATCGCGGTCAGCATCCGGCCGAACGGCGCGTCACTTGCAGTAGTGGGTGCCATGCCTCGAACGGTACCGTCACGGCCGGTGCCGCCGCGCCCACAGGTGCGCCTGCCGTTGGGCGGGGCGCGGCGCAAGGGCATGGGGCAGAGCACGAAGAGACGCCGCGGCTGTGCGCTCGGGGGTACGTACAGCCGCGGCGTCTACACCGACATCGTGACATGAAAAAGCCGCGCCACGGCGGGAAAACCGGTGATTTTTCGACTCAATTGAGTAACGCCGGGACTCAATCGGATAACGGCGGCGCCCCGCGGCCCGCCGCGCCCTTCGGGCCGTGCTTTTCAGCGCCCGATCCCGCACCTCGGAGGCGGGAGCCCCGGTGCCGTCACAGGTCACGGCATCGCCCCGAGGACTGCGCACCCGCAGGCGGTCTGCGGAAAAGGATTCGCCGCTCAGATGGCGGGCGCGCCTCATGGCCGGGCCCGGGCACGTGATCACCCGGGCCTGACCGGTGTGCACCCCCTTCAGCCCCGCCGGGCCCGTTCAGCCGGTGCTCGCGGGGCTGGGATCGGCGTCGGACAGTTCACGGAGCCGGGCGCGCAGTTCCTCGACGCTGAGCGTGCGCACCAGTTCGTTGCCCCGGACGGCCCACCAGTGCCCAGAGCCGCCCCGGCCGAACCTCCACCCGGAGAATTCGGCCGACAGCTCGCCGAGCCGGTGGGTCACCTGTGCTGTGGTGTCCTCCATCTCTTCGACCTCGCTCCCCACAGTCGAGACTGCGCCTGTGTCCGACCGGCCGCCGACCCCCATCGGCCGCTGATCCGCCGTGGGATCTACCCTGCCGCGAGCATTGCCATGCACAGCCTTCACCTGCGAAAATGTCTATTTGGGAACGTTACAAGCCAGCTGACCGACTGGCTAGAGTTTTCTGGCGCGATCGGTAGCCGGTCTTTGCGGTATCGCTCTTGCCGCCGCCCCTCGACCGTCCACTCGCGGCACAACGACGCGCTGCGGAAAGCCATGTGGGGGTTGTGCGAGGGAGTCGAGACCGCGCCGCACGGCTCCCCGGCCCGGCCCGTCAGCGGCCGGCAGGCCGGCACCCCTCTGCTCTGAACACCGTGACGCGGTCTTGCGATGAGGTGCGCCACCGGCTCGGCGCACCCGGCGAAGTGCCGTCCCACCAGGGACTTTGTCGGCCGTGACCCATCGTAGGGCACATGACGGCTTGGTCCGGTCACCCAAGAGGAGACGATGACGGGCACAGCGCATCCCGTCCGCCGGGACCGTTCCAGAACCGGAATCGGACCGTCCCGCCGCGGTCCGCTATAGCCTGGCCCCGTCACCCACGATCATCAGGAGATGACGCCCATGGCCGATGTCGGCGTACGGCCCGCCCGCCGGGCGGACGCGGCGGCGGTCGCCGACGTGCAGGTGCGGGCCTGGCGAGAGGGGTACCGGGAGCTGCTGCCGGCGAAGGTGCTGGCCGAGGTGACCGCGCCGCAGGCGGCGGCGGTGTGGCGGGAGCGCTGGCTGCAGGCGATCACCGACCCGCCCAGCCCGCGGCACCGGCTGCTGGTGGCCGTCTCCGCCGAGCTGGTGGTGGGGTTCGCCGCGCACGCCCCCGCCGAGGACCCGGACCTGGATGCGGCCACCACCGCCGAGCTGGTGACGCTGCTGGTCGACCCGGTGCACGGCCGGGCCGGGCACGGCAGCCGGCTGCTGGCCGCCACCGCCGACCTGCTGGGCAAGGACGGCTTCGCCACCGTGGTCTGCTGGGTCTTCGAGCAGGACGCGGTGATGCGCCGCTTCCTGGGCTCGGCGGGCTGGGCCCCCGACGGCGCCCGGCGCGTGCTGGACATGGGCGAACCGGTGCCGATGATCCGGATGCACACCGATATCTCCGGCGGCACCCGGCGTCTGTGAACGTTCTCGAATGAGCCCGTACGGTGCCGTACGGGCACCGTCGTTGCATGCCGGACACTCCCGGGAATCGTCGCGGCCGAACCTTTTTCACCGGCGCCGGACGCATCGGCCGCCGCGGCAAAACCACCCGAAAAAGGTTCGATATTCCACCGGTCTCCGCCAGGAGATCAAAGAAATCCGACATTCGGGGAGGAATCTTGGCTGCGCAATCCGTCCGCCGGGGGCTGCTGGTCGGGCTCACCGCAGGCGCAGTGGTCTGCGGTCTGGTGACACCGGCAACGGCCGACACCCGCAACCCGTACGACATCGACGCCGCCGCGATCGCGGAGACGACCGAACCCGCCGGCGCCCTGGAGGCGACCGAGCTCACCGAGGCCCTGGAGACGGCCGGCCTGGCCGACGTGCAGCTGCTGCAGACGGCGACGCTGACCGCCCGGCGCGGCTCACGGGTCATCCGCTGCCGGATCAACGTCTCCGACCCCTCCTTCCGCTCCAGGCGGACCGTCCGGGTGGTGGTGACCGTCCGGTGCAACGACAGGGTCGGCAGCATCCGCATCGGGGCGCAGCTGCGGAGCAGCCGCGGCGTGGTGGACCGGGAGAGCGAGTCCGCCCGTAACACCCGCGGCGTCTCCGCCACCCTGTCCGGCAGGTGCGAGCGCGGCAGGTCCTACCAGGGGCTGGCGAGCGTCCGGGTGACCTTCCCGCGCGGGTACCGCCCGTCGCAGGACTCCGTCACCGTGCGCGGTGACGCCGGCAGGTGCCGGTAAGGGCGTGAACGCGCCATGCACGGCGGTGGGCCCCGCCTTCCGGCAGAAGGCGGGGCCCACCGCCCCGTCCGCAGGCTCAAAGCCGTCATCGGGCGTCCGCACGCCCGGGTGGCGCGGTGGGGCTCTCCACGTCGGTCAGGTAGAAGTCAAGCGCCCCTCCATCGGGCCGGGTCGCCCTGACCGCAAGCCGCCCGGCCGCCGAGCGCATCCGCAGCCTGCTGGGCAGCCAGTGGTGCCGCCGGTGCTCGGGCACGACCTCAAGGTGCAGCAGCTGGCCGGGATCGGTCCGCGTGCACGCGCGCACCCGCAGATCGCCCCAGGCCGTCCCGGCGGGCGGGGCGGCGGCCACGGCCAGGCAGCCGAGGTCGCCGCCGCTCAGGCCGGACCTGATCCGGTAGGCGCCGTCGCCGGCGTACTCGAAGTAGAACCGCTGCCCGGCCCGGCGTCCGCACTCCCGCCCGTGCACGGTCCGGCCGCCCGGCGGGCCGGTCACCTCCAGGCAGTGGTCGTCGGGGACGGTGTGGATCCGGTACCAGCCGTCGGCCAGCGGCCCCGCCGGGCGGCGGGCCTCGGGCATGTGCCGCCCCGCCGGAGGCCGGCTGAGCTGGGGCGCGCTGCCGACGGCGCAGACCAATGTCACCGCGCCGACCGCAAGGAATCTGATCAGACCCCGCCGGCGGCCCGGTGCCCGTGCCCTCCCGCCCGGAGGGCCTGCCGCCGTCTCCCGCCCGTCCTCCTCCGGAAGGTGCATCCGGGGCCGCTGCGGCCCGAAGGGCTCCTCCACGGGCCGCCCGGCCGGGGCGGGGGCGGCGCCGTCATCGGGCGGCACGGGCCTGTTCTCGGCCTCCATCGCGATGCGCCTGCGGACGGCCGTCCACTCCTCGACCGTGGCGGCGTCGCAGCCGCAGGCCCGCACGAAAGCCGCGACCAGCCGCTCGCCCGGCAGCGAGGCGCGGCGCAGCGCGGTCGCCAGCGTGCTGGAGGGCAGGTGGTCTCCATTGGCCGCGGCACGTCTGCTCAGTTCCCGATAGGAATATCCAGACCATGCTTTGAGGCATCGCGCCTTGCCGACATATTCTTCGGCCGTTCGCACATCCCGCGGAGTCGGTGGTAACTGAGTCATTACTGGCTCCCGAGCCTTTCCGGTGCCCTCAGTATCACCGGTACCCATTGAAGGCTCACCGCCGAATATCGCCCAACCTGTCAAAACGGCTTTTCCGCGGGCCGGAGCGACCGGCCGGCCGGTCGCAGGGGCGGGGTCGCGGCGCACCCCGCCTGCCCTGCGGCTATGTTTGAGGCGCACCGACCAGCCGTACGTCCCAGAGCCAGGATGATCGATTGAGCGTCCCCGCGACCGCCCTCGCCCCCGCACTGCCCGCAGAGCGATCCGGACGGCGCCACCGCCTGGCGCTGGTGATCATGAGCCTGGGCGTCTCGCTGGTGGTCGTCGACGGCACCATCGCCGGCGTGCTGACCCCCCGGCTCGTCGCCGAGCTGGGCCTGACCACCAGCGGCGCCGAGTGGGTCTCCTCGATCTACCCGATGGTGTTCGCCGCGCTGCTGATCCCCCTGGGCAGGGTCGGTGACCTGGTCGGACGGCGCCGGGCCTTCGCGGTGGGCGTGGCGGTGTTCACCGCGGCCGGGCTGCTGGCGGCGCTGGCGCGCGACGGCGCCACGCTGATCGCCGCCCGGGCGCTGCAAGGCGTCGGCGCCTCGATGATCATGCCGGCCACCCTGGCCACCATGAACGCCGTCTTCACCGGGCGGCGGCGGGCCATGGCCTTCGGCATCTGGGGCGCCCTGGTCGGCGGGATGGCCGCGCTGGGCCCGCTGCTGGGCGGCGCCATCGCGACCGCGCTGAGCTGGCGCTGGGCGTTCGGCGTCAACGTGCCGCTGGGGCTGGCGCTGCTGGCCGGGGCGCTGGCGGTGATGCCCGAGACCCGGCAGCGCGGCGCGGCCGGCATCGACCCGCCGGGCACGGCGCTGGCCGTGCCGGCCCTGGGCGCGCTGGTCTTCGGGCTGATCGAAGGCCCCAACTACGGCTGGTGGGAACCCGTGCGGCCGTTCACCGCAGGCCCCTACGCCTGGCCGGGCGGCCTGTCGCCGGTGCCGGTGGCGCTGAGCCTGGGGCTGGTGCTGCTGGCCGCCCTGGTGGTGGTCGAACGGGTGCGCGCCGCGGCGGGACGGGCGGTGCTGCTGGACCCGGCGCTGCTGCAGATCGCCTCTTTCCGGCGCGGCGGCCTGACCGCCGCGCTGATCAGCGTGGGGGAACTGGGCCTGGTGTTCGTGCTGCCGCTGTTTTTGACCGGCGCGCACGGCACCTCGCCCCTGCACATCAGCCTGGCCATCGTGCCGCTGGCCCTGGGGGCGTTCCTGGCCGGGCCGCCGGCGGGCCGCCTGGCGGGCCGGTGGGGTCCCCACCGGGTGGTGCGGTGGGGCCTGGCCCTGGAGGTCGCCGCGGTGGCCATGATCGGGCTGACGCTGACGGCGCGCACCGGCGGGTGGGGGCTGGCCCCGTGGATGCTGCTGTACGGGGTCGGGCTGGGCCTGGCCTCCGCGCAGCTCACCAGCGTGTGCCTGGCCGAGGTGCCGGCCGGGCGCGCCGGGCAGGCCTCCGGCATGCAGTCGGCCCTCCGGCAGGTCGGCGCGGCGCTGGGCATCGCGCTCATCGGCGCGGTGTTCGCCACCGGGCTGGGCCGCGAAAGCGCCCAGCGGCTGGAGCGCACCGCGCTGCCGGCCGAGCGGCGGGCCGCCGTCGTCCACCAGCTGCGGGAGAGCGCCGGCACCCACGCCCACGACCTGAGCCGCACACCGGGGGCGGAGGCCGAGGCCGGCGCGGCCCGTGCCGCGCTGGCCGCCGCCACCCGCCAGGCGATGTGGGCCACCGCCGGCATCCTGGCGCTGGGTCTGCTGATGAGCCTGCGGCTGCGGCCGGTCCCCGCCTCCTCCCCCAAGGAGTCCGATCCCATGACCGCACAGACAGGAGAGTGACCGGTGGCCACGCTCGCGCAGTGGATCGCCGGATCCCGCCCTCGCACCCTGCCCGCCTCCCTGGTCCCGGTCGCCGTCGGAACCGGGATCGCCGCGGGCGAGGGCCGGGTCATCTGGTGGCGCGCCGCCCTGGCGGCGATCGTCGCCCTGGCGCTGCAGATCGGCGTCAACTATTCCAACGACTACAGCGACGGCGTCCGCGGCACCGACGATGAGCGGGTCGGCCCGCTGCGGTTGGTCGGCTCCGGCGCCGCCGGGCCCCGGCAAGTGCTGGCCGCCGCGCTGGGCTGTTTTCTGGTCGCCGCCGTCGCCGGGCTGGTGCTGGCCGCGGTGACGACCTGGTGGCTGCTGCTGGTGGGCCTGGCCGCGATCGTGGCCGCCTGGTTCTACACCGGCGGCAAGAACCCTTACGGGTACCGGGCGCTGGGCGAGGTGTCGGTGTTCGTCTTCTTCGGCCTGGTGGCCGTGGTCGGCACCGTCTATGTGCAGGCCGAGCGCCTGCCGTGGGAGGCGTGGGCCGCGGCGGTCCCGGTCGGGCTGCTGGCGTGCGCCCTGCTGGTGGCCAACAACCTGCGCGACATCCCCTCCGACACCCGGGCCGGCAAGCGGACCTTGGCGGTGGTGCTCGGGGGGCCGCGCACCAGGATCCTGTACGCCGCGTGCGTCTCCCTGCCCTACCCCATCGCGCTGGCGATGTCCGCCCCGCACCCGTGGGTGCTGCTGGCGATGCTGTCCACCCCGTTGTCGCTGCCGCCCCTGCAGAAGGTGATGCAGGGCGCCAAGGGCGCCGAGCTGATCCCCGTGCTGGGCGAGACCGGACGTCTGCAGGTCGCCTACGGGACGCTGCTGGCCATCGGGCTGGCCCTGTAGCCGCCTTGCGGAACGCCCACCGCCCCGGAACCGGTTCGCCGAACCCTTTGCGGGCCGGTGGGCGTTCCGGCCGCTACTCGGCGGCCAGATTCCAGTCGATCTCGGGCAGGCCCGCGTCGGCCAGCGCCTTGTTGACCGCGCTGAAGGGGCGGGTGCCGAAGAACTTCTTGGCGCTCAGCGGGCTGGGGTGCGCCGACTCCAGCACCACGTGGGCCGGGTTGGTCACCAGGCGGGCCTTCTTGCGGGCATAGGCGCCCCACAGCACGAACACCACCCGCTCCTGCTTGGCGTTCAGCGCGGTGATGGCGGCGTCGGTGAACTCCTCCCAGCCCTTGCCGGCGTGCGAGCCCGGCTCGCCCTCCCGGACCGTCAGCACCGCGTTGAGCAGCAGCACGCCCTGCTCCGCCCACGGTGTCAGATCGCCGCTGTCGGGGATCGGCACGTTCAGGTCGGCCGCCAGCTCCTTGTAGATGTTGCGCAGCGAGGGCGGCAGTTTGACGCCCTTGCGGACGCTGAAGCTCAGCCCGTGGGCCTGGCCGGCGCCGTGGTAGGGGTCCTGACCGAGGATCAGCACCCGGGCGGCGTCATAGGAGCAGCGCCTGAACGCGTTGAACAGGTCCTCCCGCGGAGGGTAGACGGTGTGCCGCTCGTACTCGTCGGCCACGAACGCGCCGAGCGCGGCCATGGCCAGTGGATCGAGCAGCGGCTCGAGCCGCTCGCGCCAGTCGGCGGGCAGCAACTCCATCAGGTCCAGGGACATCGTCAAGGTCCTCCACGGAAAGCGTTCGGTCACCCAGGACCCTATGACGGGCCACCGACAGCGCACCGGCGAAACAGCGCACGAAGGCGGAACATTGCGCACCGGCGGAACCCGGTCACGGCCCTATGATCACCACATATGCCGTCTCGTCCCCTCTTGCGCGCCGTCGCCGCCTGCACCGGTGCCCTCCTGGCCTGTCTGACCGCCGCCGGGTGCGGCAAACCGTCCGGGCCGGTGACGCTCACCGTGTTCGCCTCCGAATCCCTGACCGAGGCGTTCACCGAGCTGGGCGCGCTGTATGAACGCTCCCGCGGGGTGCGGGTGCAGCCGGTCTTCGGCGGCGACCTGGAGCTGGTCGAGCGGCTGCGGGACCGGCAGCAGGCCGATGTGCTGGTGACCGCCGACGAGACCGCCATGCAAGAGGCGGCCGAGCACGTGGAGTCCCGGCGGACGGTCATCGCCCGCAACTCCATGACGATCGCGGTCGCCCCCGGCAACCCGCGGAAGGTGCGCGGCATCGCCGACCTGGCCCGGCCCGGCCTGCGGGTGGTGCTGGGGGCCTCCATGGCTCCGGCCGGCCGCTACGCCCGGCGCATCCTGGCCAGGGAGGGACTGACCGTGCGGGCCGTCTCAGAGGAGATCAGCTCGCGTGCGGTGCTCACCCGGGTCCGGACCGGGGAGGCCGACGCCGGGGTCGTCTACATCACCGATATGCGCTCGGCGGGCGCCGCCGCCAGCAGCGTCCCCATCCCCGCCGACCAGAACGTCACCGCCGCCTATCCCGCCGCCGCCGTCCGCGACGGCGAGCACCCGGAGGCCGCGCGGGCGCTGATCGACTGGCTGACCTCCGAGCAGGCCCGCACCGTCCTGCACCGCCACGGCTTCGCCCTGCCCTAGGCGCGCAAGGACGCGTTCACTCCTCCAGCGCGGAGGGAAGGCCGCCCTCTTCGCACAAGGCCAGGCAGTCGTCATGGGACTGCAGGGCCTTCAGCACGGCCGGGACCGGCGAGGCGTACACGGTCAGGTAGTCGACCTCGCCCAGCTCCGGCCGCACCGTGTAGACCAGGCGGTCCTCGGTGGCGGAGAACTCCACCCCTTTGCCGGCCTCGCCGCCGCGCGGGTCGACCCGGACCCAGTGGTCCTCCAGCAGCACCGCGGCCAGACCGTGCAGGACGAACGCAGAGCCGTCCTCGGTCAGCCGCTGGTAGCACAGCCCCGCCTCCACTCCCCCGGCCCGCAGCAGCGCCACATACAGGTGCGCCTTGGCGTAGCACAGCCCGGTGCGCTCGCGCAGCACATCGGAGGCGCGCCAGGTGAGCCGGCGGTCACCGGCGTCCGGGGAATGGGAGATCTCGTCGCGGACGAACTCGAAGACGGCCTTGGCGTAGGCGGCGTCGTCACCGGTGCGCATGGACGCCGCGGTCGAGACGATCAGGTCGTGCTCCACGTCGATCGCCTCGTCGGCGCCCAGATAGGCCCAGGGTTCCGCGGCCAGCTTCAGTGGCGCCCTCATAGCCCCAGCAGCGACTCGATTCCGACGGTCAGACGGTCGGGCAGATCGGCGACGCGGCGGACGGCCAGCAGCACCCCCGGCATGAACGACTCGCGGTTCATCGAGTCGTGCCGGATGGTGAAGACCTCCCCGTGTCCGCCCAGCAGCACCTCCTGGTGGGCGACCAGCCCGGACAGCCGCACCGCGTGCACCCGCACGCCCTGCACATCGGCCCCGCGCGCCCCGTCGATCTGGGAGGTGGTGGCGTCCGGGGACGGGCCGACGCCGGCCTTGGCGCGGGCCTCGGCGACCAGCTCGGCGGTGCGGTAGGCGGTGCCGCTGGGGGCGTCGGCCTTGTTGGGGTGGTGCAGCTCGACGATCTCGACGGATTCGAAGAACGGCGCGGCGCGGCGGGCGAAGTCCATCATCAGCACCGCGCCGATGCCGAAGTTGGGGCCGATGAGCACGTTGCCGCGCGGGTTGTCGCGCAGCCAGGCGCGCACCTGCTCCAGCCGCTCGGCGTCGAAGCCGCTGGTGCCGACCACGGCGTGCAGGCCCTGCTCGATGCACCAGCGCAGGTTGTCCATGACCACGGCGGGATGGGTGAAGTCCACCACCACCTCGGCGGAGGTCAGCGCCTCCCGCGCGTCGCCCTGATCGACGGCGGCGACCAGCTCCAGGTCGTCGGCACCCTCCACGGCCCGGCACACCTCGGCCCCCATCCGGCCGCGCGCACCCAGCACCCCCACCTTGATCACGTTCGTTCCTCCGCTTCCACGGCCCTGCCCATCAGGGTCATCTGAGCCTATCGCGGCAGGTGATGAACGACGGTCAGGCGCTGTCGATCATGCCGATCGACAGCGCCGCCGGTCAGTCGTTGTCCAAGGCCAGGTTCAGCAGCCAGCCGACCAGGGCGATGATGATGGCGCCCCAGAAGGCCGGCCAGAACCACTCCACATGGAACGGCAGATCCAGCTCGCCGGCCACCCAGCTGGTCAGCACCAGCAGCGCGGCGTTGACGACCAGGCCGAACAACCCCAGTGTCAGCACGTAGAACGCGCAGCCCACGGTTTTGATGATCGGCTTGATCAGCACGTTGACCAGGCCGAAGATCACCGCCACGGCCAGCAGCGTCCCGGCCTTCTCGGCCGTGGTGCCGGCCTCCACGTCCACCCCGTCCACCACTGCGGTCGCCACCCACAGCGCCACGGCGGTGGTGAGCACCCGGATCAGCACGTCCATGGGCCGACCCTATCGGGCGGCGAAGGCTCTTCCAATGGTCAAGCCTTTGCCAAAGCTCACAAAGTGAACTCCCGGTCCCCGAAGGGGCCCACGACGGCCAGGGTGTCGAGCCGTCCCAGCACCTGGCGGGCCACTTCGCGGACGTCGTCCACGGTGACCGCCTCGATGCAGGCCAGCGACTCCTCCACCGGCTGCAGCCGCTCGTACACCAGTTCGCTTTTGCCGAGGCGGCTCATCCGCGAGCCGGTGTCCTCCAGCCCCAGCACCATCGCCCCGCGCAGCTGGCCCTTGCCGCGTTCCAGCTCCTCGGTGTCCAGGCCGCCGTCGGCCAGTTTGGCCACCTCGTCCCGGCAGATCGCCAGCACCTCATCGACCTTGCCGGGCTGGCAGCCGGCGTACACGCAGAACATGCCGGTGTCGGCGTACTGGGAGGTGTAGCTGTAGACCGAGTAGGCCAGTCCGCGTTTTTCGCGGACCTCCTGGAACAGCCGGGAGGACATGCCGCCGCCGAGCACGGCGTTCAGCACGCCCAGCGCGTAGCGGCGCTCGTCGGTGCGGCAGACGCCGATCCCGCCGAGCACCACGTTGGCCTGCTCGGTGTCCTTGTCGATCACCCGTACCCCCGGCCGTCCCGCCACGGGGGGCCCGCCGATGCGGGGCGGGGCCGGCTGCTCGTCGCCGCCCAGCCGGCCGGCGAACGCCTCGGCGACCTGCCGGACCAGCTGGTCGTGGTCGAGGTTGCCGGCCGCCGCGACCACGAGGTTGGGCACCAGGTAGTGCTCGCGGTAGTAGCGGTCGATGACGTCGCGGGACAGCGCGTTGATCGTCTCGACCGTGCCCAGGATCGGCCGGCCCAGCGGCAGGTCGCCGTACAGCGCGGTGGCGAACTCATCGTGCACCAGGTCGCCGGGGTCGTCGTCGCGCATGGCGATCTCTTCCAAGATCACCCCGCGCTCGGCCTCCACGTCCTCGGGGCGGTTGAGCGAGTCGATCACCATGTCGGAGACCACGTCCACCGCCAGCGGCAGGTCGCTGTCGAGCACCCGGGCGTAGTAGCAGGTGTACTCCTTGGCGGTGAAGGCGTTCAGGTCGCCGCCGACCGCGTCCAGCGCCGCGGAGATCTCCAGCGCCGAGCGGCGCCGGGTGCCCTTGAACAGGGTGTGCTCCAGGTAGTGGGAGGCGCCCGCGTCGCGGGCCTCCTCGTCGCGGGAGCCGACGCCGGCCCAGATGCCGAACGCCGCCGACCGCACCGTGGGCATGGTCTCGGTGATGATGCGCAGCCCGCCGGGCAGCACGGTGCGCCGGACGACGCCGGCGCCGTCCGTGCCGGGATGGAGCGTAACGGTGGTGCCGGGTTCCTGCGCCCTCGCCGACAGCGTCACGCCCTGCTCACCTTCATCGGGTTCATCGCTTCCTCGTTACCGCACCACACGACGGCCGACCGGTGTGACCTGCAGGTCAGCCGGCCGGCCATCGCGGATCGTGTCGATGTGGCGGGGTTCGCCCGCCGGGGGGTTGTTACGAGTTGCGCTGACCGCTGTCGCCGCGGCTGCGGGTGCGCCGCCGCCGCGGACGCTCGGTGCGCTGCTCGCCGGAGGACTGCCGGGACTCGGCCGCGGCCTTGGCCGGCTCGCCTCCGTTGGCGGCCCGCTCGGCCGCCTCGCGCTCGATCACCTCGACCGGCACCAGCGACAGCTTGCCGCGCGGGTCGATCTCGGTGACCTCCACCTGGACCTTCTCGCCGACCTTGAGGTAGTCCTCGACGTTGTCGATCCGCGCCCCGCCGTGCAGCTTGCGGATCTGCGACACGTGCAGCAGGCCGTCCTTGCCGGGCAGCAGCGACACGAACGCGCCGAACGTGGTGACCTTGACGACGGTGCCCAGGTAGCGCTCGCCGACCTCGGGCATGTGCGGGTTGGCGATGGCGTTGATGGCCTGCCGCGCCGCCTCCGCCGAGGGGCCGTCGAGCGCGCCCACGTAGATGGTGCCGTCGTCTTCGATGGTGATGTCGGCGCCGGTGTCGTCCTGGATCGAGTTGATCATCTTGCCCTTGGGGCCGATGACCTCGCCGATCTTGTCGACCGGGACCTTGATGGTGATGATCCGCGGCGCGTACGGGCTCAGCTCGGCCGGCTCGGAGATGGCCTCGGCCATCACGTCCAGGATCGCCAGCCGGGCCGCCTTGGCCTGCTTGAGCGCGGCGGCCAGCACCTCGGCGGGGATGCCGTCCAGCTTGGTGTCCAGCTGCAGCGCGGTGATCAGGTCGCGGGTGCCGGCGACCTTGAAGTCCATGTCGCCGAAGGCGTCCTCGGCGCCGAGGATGTCGGTCAGCGTGACGTACTCGCCGTTCTCGTAGATCAACCCCATGGCGATGCCGGCCACCATGTCCTTCAGCGGCACGCCCGCGTCCAGCAGCGACATGGTGGAGGCGCACACCGAGCCCATCGAGGTCGAGCCGTTGGAGCCGATGGCCTCCGAGACCTGGCGGATGGCGTAGGGGAACTCCTCGCGGGAGGGCAGCACCGGGATCAGCGCCCGCTCGGCCAGCGCACCGTGCCCGATCTCACGCCGCTTGGGCGAGCCGACCCGGCCGGTCTCACCGGTGGAGTACGGCGGGAAGTTGTAGTGGTGCATGTAGCGCTTGGTGCGCTCGGGGCTGAGGGTGTCGATGGTCTGCTCCATGCGGAGCATGTTCAGCGTGGTCACCCCCAGGATCTGGGTCTCGCCCCGCTCGAACAGGGCCGACCCGTGCACCCGCGGCACCACGTGCACCTCGGCCGACAGCTGCCGCAGGTCCTTGACGCCGCGGCCGTCGATGCGCACGCCGTCGCGGACGATCCGCTCACGGATCAGCTTCTTGGTGACCGCGCGGAAGGCGGCGGCCAGCTCCTTGTCGCGGCCCTCGAAGTCCGGCAGCAGCTTTTCGATCGTGGCGGCGCGCAGCTCCTCGAGCTTGGCCTCGCGCTCCTGCTTGCCGACGATGGTCAGCGCCTGGGCCAGGTCCTCGGAGACCGTGGCCGAGACCGCCTCCAGCACATCGTCGGTGTAGTCCAAGAACAGCGGGAACTCGATGGTCTCCTTGGCGGCCACCGCGGCCAGCTCGCGCTGGGCGTCGCACAGGATCTTGATGAACGGCTTGGAGGCCTCCAGGCCCTCGGCGACCCGCTCCTCGGTGGGGGCGGGCGCGCCCTCGGCCACCAGCTTGAGGGTGTCGCGGGTGGACTCGGCCTCCACCATCATGATCGCCACGTCGCCGTTGTCCAGCGTGCGGCCGGCCACCACCATGTCGAAGGTGGCGCGCTCCAGCTCGCTGTGGGTGGGGAAGGCCACCCACTGGCCGTCGATCAGCGCCACCCGGACCCCGCCGATGGGGCCGGAGAAGGGCACCCCCGACAGCAGGGTGGACATCGAGGCGGCGTTGATGGCCACCACGTCGTACAGGTGCTCGGGGTGCAGCGCCAGGACCGTCTCGACGATCTGGATCTCGTTGCGCAGGCCCTTGGCGAACGACGGGCGCAGCGGCCGGTCGATGAGCCGGCAGGTGAGGATGGCGTCCTCGCTGGGGCGGCCCTCGCGGCGGAAGAACGAGCCGGGGATGCGCCCGGCGGCGTACATCCGCTCTTCCACATCCACCGTCAGCGGGAAGAAGTCCAGCGTCTCCTTGGGTTTCTTGGAGACGGTCGTGGCCGACAGCACCATCGTCTCCTCGTCGAGGTAGACGACGGCCGAGCCGGCCGCCTGCCGGGCCAGCCGCCCGGTCTCAAAACGCAGGGTGCGGGTGCCGAACGAGCCGTTGTCGATCACGGCCTCGGCAGTGTGTACTCCTTCGATACGCACGGGTTCCACAGGGTGCTCCTTCGCTTGCGTGCGTCCCCGCGAACAGGCCCTGTGGTTTCGCTGATAGCCGGTCTTCGATCGAAGCCCGCGGATCGCGTGGATCCGCAAGGCCACTACCGAGGACCGGCTGCGCCACATTCCGGCTGTCCGGTCGCGGGTCTTTATGTTGTTCAGTTGTAGACGGTATGTACCCGCCGTACGCCGGATACCGGCCTCTCGCGGGGATATACGCTGAGGGAGTGACCCTTGAGCGGGCCACTCCCTCACCGTCCTAGCGGCGCAGGCCGAGGCGCTCGATCAGTCGGCGGTACCGTTCGATGTCCTTGTCGGCCAGGTACTTCAGCAGCCGCCGACGGCGACCGACCAGCAGCAGCAGGCCGCGCCGGCTGTGGTGGTCATGCTTGTGCACCTTCAGGTGCTCGGTCAGATCGTTGATCCGACGGGTCAGCAACGCGACCTGGACCTCCGGGGATCCAGTGTCACCCTCATGGGTCGCGTACTCAGCGATGATCTTCTGTTTGGTGGCGGTGTCGAGCGACACAGGGCTCCTTCTGAAAGGGTCGTCATCCGCAGATCCCGGCGGCGCTCTCAGCCGCGTGCGGGTCCGCCTGATGCGTTCGGAACGCGTCCCGCCGCATGAGGGTGCAGCGGAACAAGGCCGGGCTCACCCCGGCGACTCTTCACCGTACCACGCCGGAACCCCGGCTTGTCATCGCCGGGAACGCTCCGTGGCGGGGCGGCCCGTCAGGCGGTCAGCTCCCGGGCCCGGGCCACGTCGCGGTGCATCTCCTCCACCAGCGCCTCGACCGACTCGAACTTCAGGGTGTCGCGGATGCGCGCGGTGAAGTCCACCGCCATGTGCTCGCCGTACAGGTCCAGATCGTCGCGGTCCAGCGCGTAGGCCTCCACGGTGCGCTCCCCCGCCCCCTCGAAGGTGGGGTTGGTGCCGATGGAGATCGCCGCCGGCCAGCGGAAGTTCGGGTAACGCTCAGAGTCGCAGATCAGGAAACCGGCGTACACCCCGTCGGCGGGGATGGCCATGTGCGTCATGGTCTCCAGGTTCGCGGTGGGAAAGCCCAGCGCCCGGCCCCGCTGGTGCCCGCGCACCACCACGCCCTCGACCCGGTGCGGCCGGCCCAGCGCCTTGGCCGCGCCGGCCACGTCCCCGGCCGCCAGCTGCCGCCGGATGAGGGTGGAGGAGATGGTCTCCCCGTCGGCCACCAGCGGCATGCCCTCGGCGGTGAAGTCGTACTTGTCGCCCAGCTCGCGCAGCAGCGCCACGTCGCCGCGGGCCTTGTGGCCGAACCGGAAGTCCTCCCCGACGATCACGTGCGCGGCGTGCAGCCGGTCGACCAGCACCGACTGGACGAACTCATCGGGGCCCATCCGCGACAGCTCCAGGGTGAACGGCAGCAGGATCACCACGTCGGTGCCCAGCTCCTCCAGCAGCTCGGCGCGGCGGCGGGTGGACGACAGCAGCGGCGGGTGGGTGCCCGGGCGGACCACCTCATCGGGGTGGGGGTCGAAGGTGATGGCCACCGAGCGCAGCCCGCGCCGGCGGGCCAGTTCGGCGGCGGCGCCGACGATCCGCTGGTGCCCCCGGTGCACCCCGTCGAAGACACCGATGGTGACCACCGACCTGCCCCAGTCGGCGGGAACCTCATCGAGGCCGTGCCAGCGCACCATGCTCTCCCTGCGTCGGATTCGTCGGCCGCTCCGGGGCATGCCCTTCCCCGGCTCGCTGTCACAAGGGTGCCACGTCGTCGAAGGTGCCTCCGACCGTGGGGGGCGTGTTTGTGGCCTCACTTGGCCCGGGCGGGCCGCGGGCCGGGTAAGGCCACGGCGCGTCTCAGCCGGTGAAGACCACCAGCGGGCGGGCGCTCTTGCCCTGTTCCTCGACCAGTGCGAGCAGGGTCCCGTCGGGGGCGAAGACACCGACCGGGCCGGGACCGGCCCCCACCGCCGGCAGCCGCCCGCCGTGCACGACGACCCTGGCCTGCTCGGCGGTCACCTCACGGCGCGGGAAGGCCGCGGCCACCGCCTCCGCCAGCGGCAGCACCCGGCAGTCCTCGGCGAGCTGCTCCAGGGTGCGGGCCTGCTCCAGCCCGTAGGGGCCGACCCGGGTGCGGCGCAGCGCGGTCAGGTGCCCGCCGGTGCCCAGCGCCTCGCCCAGGTCGCGGGCCAGCGCCCGGATGTAGGTGCCGGACGAGCAGGTGATCACCGCGTCCACATCGATCAGGTCGTCGTGGCGGCGCACGGCGGTGACGGTGAAGTCGGCGACGGTCACCGGCCGGGGCTTCAGCTCCACCTCCTGGCCCTTGCGGGCCATCTTGTAGGCCCGGCGGCCGTCCACCTTGATCGCGCTGACCCGGGGCGGCACCTGCATGATCTGCCCGGTCAGGCCCTTGACGGCCGCCTGCAGCGCCGCGTCGGTGACCCCGCCGGCCGGCGTGGTGGCGGTGATCTCGCCCTCGGCGTCGTCGGTGTCGGTGGACTGGCCGAGCCGGATCGTCGCCTCGTAGACCTTGTCGGTGAGCGCCAGATGCCCCAGCAGCCGGGTCGCCTTGCCGACCCCGACCACCAGCACGCCGGTGGCCATGGGGTCCAGCGTGCCGGCGTGCCCCACCCGGCGGGTGCCCGTCAGGCGGCGCAGCCGGGCGACCACGTCATGGGAGGTCCAGCCGGCCGGCTTGTCCACGATGACCAGGCCTGATGTCACTTGGCGTCCTTTCTGACCCGAAGGCGCTCACGCAGGTGCGCGATGGCCGTGGCCGGCGCGCAGTCACAGGTGTAGGCGGCGGCCAGCCGGTGCCCGCCGCCGCCGAGCTCCAGGCACGCCCGGCCCACGTCCACCCGCCCCTTGGAGCGGGTGGACACATACCAGCGGCCGTCGTCGGTCTCCTTGCAGACCACCGCGACCTCGGCCTCGTCGGCGCGGCGCAGCTGGTCGATCACCCCTTCGAGCTGGTCGTAGCGGACGTCGCGGGCGGCCCGGTCGGCCCGGCTGATGGTGGTCCACACCATGCCCAGCCCATCGACGGCGTCGGGCTCGATCCGGGCCCGTCCCAGCGCCCCGCCGAGCACCTGCAGGTAGCCGAAGGAGGCGCGGTCCCACAGTTCCCGGCCCACCGCATCGGGGCGGACGCCGGCGGCCAGCAGACGGGCGGCCAGCTGGTGCACCTCCGGCGTGGTGGAGCCGTATTTGAACGAGCCGGTGTCGCTGGCCAGCCCGGCGTACAGGCCGCAGGCGATGTCCTCGGTCAGCCCGATCCCCAGGCGGGCGATCAGTTTCTCGGTCAGCACCGCGGTGGCCGCCGCGGACGGGTCGATCAGCTGCACGGTGCCGAAACCGGGGTTGGAGGCGTGGTGGTCGATGACGATCAGCTCCCGGGCCCGCCGGGCGGCCGGGGCCAGCGAGCCGAGCCGTTCCAGGGAGGCGGCGTCGAAGCTGACCATCAATTCCGGCGCGGCGGGGACCTGGCCGGGTTCGACCAGCAGTTCCAGGCCGGGCAGAAAACGCAGGCCGGCGGGGACCGTGAACGGCTCGCCGAAAGAGGCGGCGCAGTCCCGGCCCTGCCGGCGCAGCGCCTGCGCGAAGGACAGCATCGACCCCAGCGCATCACCGTCCGGCCATTCGTGGCAGACCAGCCAGATCTTCTGGTGGGCGGACCGGATGAGCTGAGTGGCCCGCTCCCATTGGGCGGGACCGGGCACCTGGTCGCGGGCGCGTTCGGTGACGGTGGGACCGGGCGTCCCGGACGTCGTCATCTCAACTCACGCTCCCCCGGCTCGTCCGCCGGGTCCATCGTTGTGCCTCGCCTCCATGCTCCGATCGGCGGCGACCCGTGGCTGGGCCTTCGCGGCCGCAGGGCCGCGAAGGCCTCCGGCGTTCTGCTCGCCGTCTGCGGAAACGGCGCTTCACAGGGAATTCACTGCCTTTGGCTCTCTTCGTCGCCAGTATCGGAATCGTCTTCGGCCGAGTCCGGAGTGATCCGGTAGGGGTTGGCGTCGCCGGCGGGCCGGGCGCCCTCGGCGGCCTTGGCCACCTGCTCGTCGTGGGCGCGGGCCCGCGCCAGCAGCTCGTCGATCTGCCGGGCGTTGTCGATCACCGCGTCGAACTCGAAGGTCAGCGTGGGCGTGTGGCGGATCCCGATCCGCCGCCCGACCTCCGAGCGGATGAGTCCTTTGGCGCTCTCCAGCGCCGCCGCCGTGTCGGCCCGCTCGCCCTCCGAGCCGTACACCGTGTAGTAGACGGTGGCGTCCCGCAGATCGCCGGTGACCTTGGCGTCGGTCACCGTGACGAACCCGAGCCGGGGATCTTTGATCCGGCGTTCCAGCATCTCGGCCACGATCTGCTGGATCCGGTCGGCGAGCTTGCGAGCCCGAGCCGCGTCCACCATGTCTGTCGTCCTCGTCTTCATCGTCGCGGGGTGCGTCCCCGCCCCGGGGACGGGTCAGTCATCATCGCCGTAAAGCCGGCGGCGGGCCGAGAGCATCTCGATCTCCGGACGCCCGGCCACCAGCCGCTCGCAGGCATCGAGCACCTCGGTGCAGTTGCCGGCGGTGGCCGAGACCACCGCCACGCCGATCTCGGCCCGCCGGTACAGGTCCACCGCTCCGGTCTCGGCGACCGCCACGGCGGGAAAGCGCCGGCGCACCTCGGCCACGATCGGCCGGACGATCGACCGTTTCTCCTTCAGCGACCGGACGTCGCCCAGCAGCAGATCGAGCGTCAACGCACCTACGAACACCTGACCCATCACCTCGGGTGATCTGTTGTGTGGATTCGGCGACGCCCGGTCGTGGGCGTACCCGGCGCCGTCATCGGGCCGGGCCGTTTTGCGGACCCGCGCCCGTCACGGTCCGGTGATCTGTAACGGCGCTGGGGCCGTGCCAGACCACCTGCGATCCTCCGAGATCACCCGGCGCCGTGTCACTCGATTTATTTATTCGCTTTTCATCCGCGCGGCCGTTCGCCGCGGGCCCGTGGCGGGCCCGCGGCGAACGCAGGAGCGATCAGTCGCGCGGCTTCTCCCGCATCTCGAAGCACTCGATGACATCACCGATCTTGATGTCCTGGTACCCGAGCCCGATGCCGCACTCGAAGCCCTCGCGGACCTCGTTGACATCGTCCTTCTCGCGGCGCAGCGAGGCGATGGAGAGGTTGTCGGCGACCACGGTCCCCTGGCGGACCAGGCGGGCCTTGGCGCCCCGGTTGATGGTGCCGGTGAGCACCATGCACCCGGCCACGTTGCCGATCCGCGGCACCTTGAAGATCGCGCGGATCTCCGCGGTGCCGAGCTGGACCTCCTCGTACTCGGGCTTGAGCATGCCCTTGAGGGCCGCCTCGACTTCCTCGATCGCCTGGTAGATGACCGAGTAGTAGCGGATGTCCACGCCCTCGCGGTCGGCCGCCTCCTGGGCGTTGCGCTCGGCCCGGACGTTGAAGCCGATGATGACCGCGCCGTCGGAGGCCACCGCCAGGTTGACGTCGTCTTGGGTGATGGCGCCGACGCCGCGGCGGATGACCCGCAGACCGACCTCGTCGCCGACGTCGATCTTCATCAGCGAGTCTTCCAGCGCCTCCACCGAACCGGACACATCGCCCTTGATGATGAGCAGCAGTTCCTGCCGCTCGCCCTTCTTGAGGTCGGAGAACAGCTCCTCCAGCGTCCGGGAACGGCGGGTGCGCAGCAGCTCGGCGTTGCGCTTGCGGGCGATGCGCTTGTCGGCGATCTGCCGGGCCACCCGGTCGTCCTCGACCACCAGGAAGCTGTCGCCGGCGCTGGGCACCGCGGTCAGGCCGAGCACCTGCACCGGACGCGACGGCCCCGCCTCTTCGACGTTGTTGCCGTTTTCGTCCAGCATCGCCCGGACGCGGCCGTGCGCCACGCCGCAGACGATCGAGTCGCCGACCCGCAGGGTGCCGCGCTGCACCAGCACGGTCGCCACCGCGCCCCGGCCCCGGTCCAGGTGCGCCTCGATGGCCACGCCCTGGGCGGGCATGTCGGGGTTGGCCTTCAGGTCCAGCTCGGCGTCGGCGGTCAGGATGATCGCCTCGAGCAGCTCGTCGAGGTTGGTGCCCTCCTTGGCCGACACGTCCACGAACAGGGTCTGCCCGCCGTACTCCTCGGCGACCAGGCCGTACTCGGTGAGCTGGGCGCGCACCCGGTGCGGGTCCGCCTCCGGCTTGTCGATCTTGTTGACCGCCACCACGATCGGCACCCCGGCCGCGGTGGCGTGGTCGATCGCCTCGGTGGTCTGCGGCTTGACCCCGTCGTCGGCGGCGACCACCAGCACCACCAGGTCGGTGGTGTCGGCACCGCGGGCACGCATGGCGGTGAAGGCCTCGTGACCGGGGGTGTCGATGAAGGTGATCTTGCGCTCTTCGCCGTCGACCTCGGTCTGCACCTGGTAGGCGCCGATGTGCTGGGTGATCCCGCCGGCCTCGCCGGAGGCCACGTTGGCGTTGCGGATGGCGTCCAGCAGCTTGGTCTTACCGTGGTCGACGTGACCCATCACGGTCACCACCGGCGGGCGGACCACCAGCTGGTCCTCGTCACCGATGTCCTCGCCGAACTCGATGTCGAAGGACTCCAGCAGCTCGCGGTCCTCGTCCTCGGGCGAGACCACCTGGACGTCGAAGTCCAGCTCGGCGCCGAGCAGCTTGAGGGTGTCCTCGTTGACCGACTGGGTCGCGGTGACCATCTCGCCCAGGTGCAGCATGATCTGCACCAGCGACGCCGGGTTGGCGCCGATCTTCTCGGCGAAGTCGGTCAGCGAGGCGCCCTGCGGCAGCCGGATGGTCTTGCCGCCGCCGCGCGGAGCCTGCACGCCGCCGATGGCCGGCGCCTGCATGTTGTCGAACTCTTGGCGCCGCTGCTTCTTGGACTTGCGGCCCCGCGTGGGACGGCCGCCGGGACGCCCGAAGGCACCGGCCGCGCCGCCACGGCCACGGCCGCCGCCACCGGGACGCGCACCGCCGAAACCACCGCCGGGACGACCGCCGCCACCGGGACGCGGACCGCCGAAGCCGCCGCCGGGACGACCGCCGCCGGCGGGACGGCCCACGCCGGGACGCCCGGCGCCACCGGGACGGCCGGGGCCGCGCACGGCGCCCGGTCCCAGCGCGCTGGGCCGCGACGGCATGTTCATCGGGCTCGGCCGCGGACCGCCCGGACGGGGACCGCCGGCGGCGCCGCCGGGACGCGGACCCGGACGCGGCGGCCCGGGCACCGGGCGCGGCGGGGCCGGACGCGGACCGCCGGGAGCGGCGGCACCGCGCTGACCCGCGGCGCCCTGCCGGTCACCGGGCGGCGGAGCCGGACGCGGACCCGGCTTGGGCGTGGTGCCCATGCCGGTGTTGGTGGAGCTGAACGGGTTGTTGCCCGGACGCGGCGCGGCCGGACGCGGGCCGGGGCGCGGCCCCGGCTTGGGCACGCGCGGACCCGGCTTGGGCACCGCGGGGCCGCCCTGCCCGGCGGCCGGACCGCCCGGGGCCGGCGGCGCCTTGGGGCCGGCCTGGGCCGCGGGCGCCTGCGGCTTGGGACGGGCACCGCCGCCCGGCGCCTGCTGCGCCGGGGCCTGCGGCACCGGACCCGGACGCGGCGCGGCGCGGCCGGCGGGGCCGGGCCGGGGGCCGGGCTTGGGCACCGGGCCCGGCTTGGGCACGGGACCCGGCTTGGGCGGTGCGGGGCGAGCGCCGCCTTCGGCGCTCGCGGGCGGCTGCGGCTTGGGCGCAGCCTGCTGTGCCTGCTGTTCGGGCCGGCGCGGCGAGGCCTGGGGCTTGCGACCGCCCCCGCCGCCCTTGCCGGACCCCTGAGAAGAACCCTGAGAAGAATTGGAGAAAGCTTCGGTAAGCCTTCGAACGACCGGCGCCTCGATCGTGGAGGACGCCGACCGGACGAACTCGCCCATCTCCTGGAGCTTGGCCATGACGACCTTGCTCTCTACTCCGAACTCCTTGGCGAGCTCGTAAACCCGGACCTTCGCCACTGCACTCCCTACTCGGCCCGGGAGGTAGCGGCCTCCGGGCCGTCTCTAACTTGCCGTACTCATCGCGGCGTGCTCATCGAGCGCTCATCGCAATCTCGACCTGCTTCCGACTAGACGTCGCTTACAGTTCGACCATCCTGATACCAACTGCCCTGTGCCTCAAGATGTTCCCGCAGGAGGCTGGTGTCGAGCGGTCCCGGCAGGCGGAAGGCCCGGGGGAACGCCCGACGCCGCTCCGCGAGCTCAAGACACCCCAGGTCGGGGTGTATGGAAGCACCCCTCCCCGGCAGCCGCCCACGGGGGTCGGGGACGATCACGCCCTCGACCACCACCAGGCGCAGCAGGTCGGATTTGGCCGTGCGAACCCGGCAGCCCACGCAGGTACGACGAGGGAAGCCCCCTTGGGCGGCCGGGCCACGTGTCATGAGTCTACCGTGCTGACGCGTCGGCGGGACCTGTCGCATGCTCCGCACTTGATCCTGAGGTGTCCGATCCGCTCCGCCGCACCGCGCCGACCTGCCCGGACTGCTCGACCTCGGTGTCGGGCCGGATGTCGATCCGCCAGCCGGTCAGCCGGGCGGCCAGCCGGGCGTTCTGGCCCTCCTTGCCGATGGCCAGCGACAGCTGGTAGTCGGGCACGATCACCCGGGCCGTGCGGGCGGCCTCGTCGATCACCTGCACGCTGCTGACCCGGGCGGGCGAGAGCGCGTTGCCGACGAACTCGGCCGGGTCCTCCGACCAGTCGACGATGTCGATCTTCTCCCCGCGCAGCTCGTGCATCACGTTGCGGACCCGGCTGCCCATCGGGCCGATGCAGGCGCCCTTGGCGTTCACCCCGGGCTTGCGGGAGCGCACCGCGATCTTGGTGCGGTGCCCGGCCTCCCGGGCGATGGCCGCGATCTCCACGGTGCCGTCGGCGATCTCGGGCACCTCCAGCGCGAACAGCTTGCGGACCAGGTTGGGGTGGGTCCGCGACAGCTGCACCGAAGGGCCCCGGTGACCCTTGCGCACCTGCACCACATAGGCCCGGATCCGGTCGCCGTGCTCATAGGACTCGCCCGGCACCTGCTCCGACGGCGGCAGGATCGCCTCGATGCGGCCCAGGTCCACCAGCACGTTGCGCGGGTCCTTGCCCTGCTGGATCACCCCGGAGACGATGTCGCCCTCGCGGCCGGCGTACTCGCCGAAGGTCACCTCGTCCTCGGCGTCGCGCAGCTTCTGCAAGATGACCTGCTTGGCCGTGGTCGCCGCGATACGGGAGAAGTCCTCCGGGGTGTCGTCGTATTCCCGCAGGACGTTGCCTTCGTCGTCGGTCTCGGCCGCCCACACCGTCACGTGCCCGGTCTTGCGGTCCAGCTCCACGCGCGCCCTGGGCGCCGCCCCCTCGGTGCGGTGGTAGGCGATCAGCAGGGCGTCCTCGATCGCCTGGGCGACCAGCTCGAGCGAGATGTCCTTCTCGCTCTCCAGGCTGCGCAGCGCAGCCATGTCGATGTCCACGTAAGCTCCCCCTCAGTTCCCGGCCTCGTCGGCTCCCAGGTCGGCGAGCTCATCGTCGTCATCGTCGTGGCCGGCCTGCTGCGGCGGGCGGCGGAACTCCACCTGCACCCTGCCCCGGCCCAGCTCGCCGTGGCCGAAGCGGCGCCGCCGCCCGGCGACCTCCAGCACCACCGCCTCCTCGTCGGCGGCGACCACCCGCCCCTCGACCTGGCCGCCGTCGGCCAGTGCCGCGCGCACCAGCCGCCCGGTGGCACGGCGCCAGTGCCGCGGCTCGGTCAGCGGCCGGTCCACTCCCGGCGAGGTGACCTCCAGCACGTAGGGGGCCTCGCCCATGACGTCGGTGTCGTCGAGCGCGGCCGACACCGCCTGGCTCAAGGTCGCGGTGTCCTCCAAGGTCACCCCGCCGTCGGCGTCCACCACGATGCGCACCAGCCGGCGCCGCCCGGCGGGCTTGACGTCGAGTTCCTCCAGGTCCAGCCCTTGCGCGGCGGCCAGCGGCCCGACCAGCCGGGTCAGCTCGGCCTGCACCTGCGCCCGCGACGGACCGCCGGCGGGGGCGTGCCGCCCGGTGCGCCGCTGGTCGGGACGAGGCGCCCGCCGAGCGCGGCCGCGGCCGGATTCGACGCTCATCTGGGACCTCCTCCTGATCAGCGGGCGCCGTAGCCTTCGTATTCAAGCCTATCGACAGGCCGGCTCGGCGACGTTCTTTCGGCCCGGCGCCCGGCGCAGGCGCTGTGGAATACTCCCTGACCGCCCCCCATACCACCGGAAACGAGGAGAAAACAGCGTGCGAGCGGCTCAGGCGGCGCCGGGCCCGGCCGTGCCCCGGCGGGCGGTGCTGGGCGGCCTGGTCGCATCCGCCGCGCTGGGCGGCTGCACCCGGGCCGATCCGCCGCCGGCCGTCTCGCCCGGGCCGGACGTGGCCGTCCTGACCGCCGCGATCGCCGCCGAGCAACGGCTGATCATGCTGCACGAGGCGGTGCTGCGGGCCCACGCAGGGCTCGCCGGGCGGCTGGAGCCGATGCTGGCGCACCACCGTGAGCACCTGCGGGTGCTGCAGCGTCATTATGTGCCGGGGACCGGGGAGGGCGCTTCCGCCGCGCCCGTCCCCTCGCCGACGCCCTTCCAGGCGCCCGCCGGCAGGTCCGGGGCGCTGGCGGCGCTGCGCCGCGCCGAGAGCGAGGCGGCCGCGGCCCGCGCCGCGGATGTGGTGAAGATCGCTCCTGGGATGGCCCAGTTGCTGGCGAGCATCGGCGCCTGTGAGGCGGGGCACGCGGCGCTGCTGGAGGCGGCGCTGGAGGAAGAGGAGTGAGCGGCCGGCGGGCCGACGGCGTCGTCGAGGCGCTGCAGGCGGCGCTGGCCGCCGAGCACGCCGCCGTCTACGGCTACGGGGTGGTGGGCGCCGGGCTGCGCGGGCCGGCGCAGCAGACCGCCCGCACCGTCTTGGACGCCCATCGCGCGCGCCGCGACCGGCTCGCCGAGCTGGTGGTGCGGCGGGGGGCGCAGCCGGTGGCCGCCGAGGCCGCCTACCGGCCGGCGGTCGAGGTGACCTCGGCCGCCAGTGCCGCCGCGCTGGCCGCCGCGCTGGAGGAGCGGGTGCTGGAGGCCTATGCGGCGCTGGCCGGCTGTCAGGAGGCCGATCTGCGCCGCCACGCGGCGCTGGCCATGCAGGAGGCGATGGGCCGGTGGATCGGCTGGCGCAAGAGCGCGGGCGAGCGGGCCGTCCCGCCGGCGCTGCCGGGCCTGCCGCCGGAGGAGACCGCGCAGGGGGAACGGGAGAAGACGTCAAAGGTGGCAACGCCTCGGCCGGGCTCCTAGCCTTCGCCCCCACCGCGCGGCGCCCGGCTCCGCGCTTCCTTCAGCACGCCGTTTCCGCGGGTCGGGAACGGCATGGCGCCAGGCACCGCCGATGTGGGCGGTTTCCTTCGGTCGCCTGTCTTCAGGCCCTGGGAACGGTGCGCCGCCCGGGGCTTCGGTGAGGCTTCTTCAACGCCCCGTCTCCGCAGGCGGAGACGGGGACGTCGCGGTCAGGGGCGATGCCATGACCTGGACGGCCGCGGTACCGGACGGCACCCGGGCCCCGGCGTTTCAGGCCGTCTGGTGCAAAAGGTTCAGTCCGCCCACTTGTCCACGTGCGGCCACAGGTCGCTCAGGCGGTGGATGACGGCGTCCGGCGGGGCCAGGTGGGGACCGCCGCCGGGCAGCGAGTCGGCGGAGCTGTGCCAGATCTGCACCGCGCGCATCCCGGCCGACTTGGCGCCGTGCACGTCCTCGAACGGCCGGTCGCCGACGAACACGCAGCGGGCCGGATCCTCGGCGCCGACCGCCTCCATGGCGAGGCGGAAGGCCTGCGCATGGGGCTTGGTCCAGGGAATCTCGCTGCTGTAGACGGCCCCGTCGATCAGGTCCAGGACGCCGTCGCGGGCGAAGATCCGCTCGTGCCACTCCCGCGACCACAGGGTGTTGGACAGCACGCCGACCTTGATGCCGCGCTCGCGCAGCCCGCTCAGCAGGTCGGCGGCGTCGGGGTCGGTGAAGGTGTGCGGCTCCCAGGCCCGGAACTTGGTGTCCAGCAGCTCCTCGGTGGGCTGCACCCCGGCCAGTTCGAACAGCTCGTCCAAGGTGGCGCTGCGGTGCTCCTCGCGGGAGCGGCGCCACAGCTCGTCCTCGGCCTCCAGCAGGGCCCGGGCGATCCGTTCGACCTCGTCGGGGGCCAGGTGAGAGGCGCAGATCGTCCGCCACATCTCCCCGAGCTCGACATCGTGCCAGGGGGTCAGGGTGCCGCCCCAGTCGAAGATCACCGCGTCCACCGCCATGCTGGGATGGTAACTGTCGCCGGAGACCTGGGGATATGCCTTTTTCTCCACCTTCGTCCCACCCGGCGCGCCATTCCGGCGGCGGGCCGGGCGCCCCGGTCGCCGGCTGCACGAATCGGGCTTCCCCCGGCCGGGGGAAGCCGGGCCGCCAATTGCACGGGCGAGGCCATCGCCCGGCGAATCTCGGGCCGGTTCCCGGGATGACCTGGGCATTCACCGCCAGAAGGGCGAGCCCTCCCGTCCTCGCCCGCGGTTTTGCGCGGAACCTGCGATCGGCGCAGCGGGCCGGGCGCTCGATCCGAGCCGGGCGCACCGTCCCGGCCGGGTCTTATGGACGAGCCGGAAACCCGCATGACCACATGTGGCCCCGGCGGTCTGCACCCGTGTTGTGCAGTACCACTCCTGTTCAGCAAATGGACCAGCGGTGGGTCTTGCGCTTTCGGGGGCTGCGGTGAAGCATATGTCGCCCGGGGGCTGAGCAAACAGCAAAAAACCGGGCGTTGGCGAACACACAGAACGTTTACGGCAAATTGCCGCCACACGTATCCGTATCTCGTCGGCGCCCGTCTCGATCGAGGAGGACGGCCAGGATGCTTGTCCCCGAGGGCGGGCGCCCATCGGTGCTGCGACGGCCGGGGCGCCGGCGCTCGATCCGGATGCGCATCGCCGCGCTGCTGGTCATTCCGCTCATCTCGCTGATCGCGCTGTGGGCGTTCGCCGCCAGCGTCACCTTGGGCGCGGCCCTCAACAGGTACGCCATCTCCGACTCCTACGACCGCATCAGCGTGCCGGGCATCGCCGTGGCCCTGCACCTGCAGGGCGAGCGCTCGCTGTCCACGGTGTACCGGAGCACCAAGGGCCTGCGCGGCGGGGCCGAGCTGCAGGCCCAGCGGGCCAGGAGCGACGCCGCCATCGCCATGCTGCGCCGGGCCGCGCAAGAGGACATCAACGAGGCCGCGGGCCCGCGGCTCCGGGAGATGCTGACCGAGCTGCTGCGCCGGCTGGAAGGGCTGGAGGCGCTGCGCGCCAAGGTGGACGGCCACCAGATCAAGCCGGTGGACATCATCGCGGGCTACGGCGAGTTCATCGAGGCCGCGCTGCGGATGTACAGCAGCCAGCGGGTCGATGACGCGGAGATCTACCAGCTGGGTCAGGGACTGCAGGAGATCTCCTGGGCCCGCGAGTACATGACCCGGGAGGACTCACTGGTCACCGCGCTGCAGGCGACCGGCGGGCGGCTGACCGCCGAGGAGCGCGGCGTCCTGATGGAATGGGCCGCCCAGCGGCAACTGATGTTCGACCAGGGGCTCGCGCACCTGGACGGCTCGCTGCTCACCACCATCGAGGAGTACGCCAAGCAGCCGGACTACCAGCGCTTCCTGGCCATGGAGCAGGCGCTGCTGGAGTCCCCCGCCGGCCGGCTGCCGCCCGCCCTCGACGCCTGGTCGCAGACCGTCCCGGCGGTGCTGGCCACGCTGAACGAAGCGGTCACCAAGGCCGGGGCGGACCTGGAGCGGCGCTCCGAGGAGGTCGGCGACCAGATCATGCTGCGTCTGGTGGCCGCCGGCGGCGTCGGTCTGCTCGCGGTGATCGCCTCGGTCGTGCTGTCGGTGCTGGTCGGCCGGGGCCTGGTCCGCGAGCTGCGCGGGCTGCGGCGGGCCGCCGACGACCTGGCCGACAACCGCCTGCCGGAGGTGGTGGAACGGCTGCGCCGCGGTGAGGAGGTCGACATCGAGGAGGCGGCGCCGCCGCTGCGGGCCGGCCGCACCGCCGAGGTCGCCCAGGTCGCCTCCGCCTTCACCAAGGTGCAGCGCACCGCCGTGGAGACCGCCGTCAGCGAGGCGCACCTGCGCAAGGGCATCAGCCGGGTCTTCCTCAACCTGGCCTGGCGCAGCCAGTCGCTGCTGCACCGGCAGCTGCGGATGCTGGAGACCCTGCAGCGCAAGGTCATCGACCCCGACCTGCTGGAGGAGCTGTTCCGCATCGACCACCTGACCACCCGGATGCGGCGGCACGCCGAAGGCCTGATCATCTTGTCCGGCGCCGCGCCGGGCCGCGGCTGGAGCCGCCCGGTGCCGCTGGAGGACGTGCTGCGCTCGGCCGCCGCCGAGGTGGAGGACTACACCCGGGTGGAGGTGGTCGCCTCCACCCCGGCCTCCCTCAGCGGCGCGGTGGTCGCCGACGTGGTCCACCTGCTGGCCGAGCTGATCGAGAACGCCACGGTGTTCTCCCCGCCGCCCACCGAGGTGCTGGTGCGCGGCGAGATGGTGGCCAACGGCTATGCGGTCGAGGTGATCGACCGCGGCATCGGCATCGACCCGCGCGAGCGGGCGGATCTGAACCAGCGGCTGGCCGAGCCGCCGGAGTTCGACCTGGCCGACAGCGACCGGTTGGGCCTGTTCGTGGTCTCCCGCCTGGCCGCCCGCCACGGCATCAAGGTGGCGCTGCAGGAGTCGGTGTACGGCGGGACCTGCGCGGTGGTGCTGCTGCCGCCCGACTTGATCGCCGACACCGCGCTGCCGCCCGGCGACACGGTGCCCGCCGCGCTCGACGGGCCGTCCTCCCTCCGGGCCTCCGAGCCGCAGCGGCGCGACCTGGAGGGGCCGGGCCGGCCGCAGGAGGCCGCACCGGCGGAGCCGGAGCGGATCGAGCCCCCCGCCTGGTCGTGGTTCGAGCCCCACCGGGGCGACGCGTCCTCGGCGAACGGTTCGGCGGAGCATCCGCACCGGCCCCGCCAAGGGGACGGCTCGCCCGTCGCAGACGGACCGCGGCAGCAGAACGGCCAGGAGCGGCCGGCGCCGCTGCCCCGCCGGATCCGCCAGGCCAACCTGGTGCCGGAGCTGCGCTCGGTCGGCCCGGTGGACGCCGAGCCGCCGGGCGCGGACCCGCCGCGGGACCGCTCCGCCGAGCAGAGCCGGGACCTGCTGGCCTCCCTGCAGGGCGGGTGGCTGCGCGGCCGCGCCGAAGACGAGGACGGATCCGACGACAGGGCGGCCGAGGGAGGTGAGTCATGAGCGGAGCCGGAGTGGCCGGCGATCTGAACTGGCTCCTGGACGACCTGGTGCAGCGGGTCGGCCAGGTGCGCAAGGTGGTGGTGCTCTCCCGCGACGGCCTGGTGATGGGGGCCTCCAGCCAGGTCAGCCGCGAGGACGCCGAGTACCTGGCGGCGCTGGCGGCCGGTTTCCACAGCCTGGCGGTGGGGGCCAAGCCGCACCTGGGCTGCGGGGAGGTCCAGCAGACCATCGTGGAGATGGAAGAGGGCCTGTTCTTCGTGGTCCCCGCCGGCAGCGGCAGCTGCCTGGCGCTGCTCAGCGAGGCGGGCGCCAACGCCGGGCTGGTGGCCTATGAGATGACCATGCTGGTCAAGCGGGTGCGCAAGCAACTGGCCGCAAGTCCCCGCACAGCGGAGTGAGCCGCCATGTCCCGGGGAGATCCGACGGGCGAGCGCTGGCTGGATGAGGAGGCCGGGCCGCTGGTGCGTCCCTATGCGGTGGCCCGGGGGCGCGCCCGGCCGCGCGGCGAGCCGCTGGACATCGTGACGATCCTCATCGCCTCGGGCCGGCCGGTGCCGCCGCAGGTGCGGCTGAACCGCGAGCAGCAGTGGCTGCTGGTGCGGTGCCGGCGGCCGGTCACCGTCGCCGATCTGGCCTCGGAGGCGAACCTGCCGCTGGGCGTGGTCATGGTGCTGCTGGAGGAGCTGTTGGAGCACGGTCTGATCGAGGTGACCCGGCCGCTCACCTCATCTGCGCAGCCGGACCCGCTGCTGCTGAGGAGAGTGATCGATGAACTCCGCGCCCTGTGAGGACGGCCCCAGGCTCGCCCTGAAGATCCTGATCGCCGGGGGGTTCGGGGTGGGCAAGACCACCCTGGTCGGCAGCGTCAGCGAGATCCGCCCGCTGCGCACCGAGGAGTACCTGACCGACGCCAGCATCGGGGTGGACGACACCCGCGGGGTGGAGGCCAAGACCACCACGACGGTGGCGATGGACTTCGGCCGGATCACCCTGCGCGACGGGGTCGTGCTCTACCTGTTCGGCACGCCCGGCCAAGACCGGTTCTGGTTCATGTGGAACGAGCTGGCCCGCGGCGCGCTGGGCGCGGTGGTGCTGGCCGACACCCGCCGGCTGACCTCCAGTTTCGCCGCCATCGACTACTTCGAGCAGCGCCGCATCCCCTTCATCGTCGCCGTCAACTGCTTCGAGGGCGCCTACGTCTACAGCCTGCAGGAGATCCGCGACGCCCTGGACGTGGACCCGCACGTGCCGGTCATCACCTGCGACGCCCGCCGGCGCGAGTCCGCCAAAGAGGTCCTGATCGCCCTGCTGGAGCACGCCCTGCGGCACTCCGTCCCCGCCGGAAGCTGACCGGGCCTCGGCTCATGGCGGCGCCCTGCCGCCATGAGCCGTTCCCGTCCTCGGCGTGTGGCCCGTCCTGCAGATCGCGGGCCGATCCCACCCGCTGAGTGGGACTGCAGTGAACGGCCGGGGCGCCTTAGGACCTATGAATGGGACGGACGGGACGAACGCTCCCCTGGCCTCTTCTCCTGGCGCGAGGCGGGGCCGGCCCGTCTCGCCGGCCGGACGGCGGCCCGGCCGGGGACCATGCGAGCGTCGCGGCCCGGGTGCACCACCTGGACAGGCAGCAGGAGGGAGAGCCGCTGGTGTTCTACCGGGGCACCTACGGGAGGTTCGATGGCTGAACAGGACCTGGAGGCGTTCCGCGCCGAGGTGCGCGCCTGGCTGGAGGAGAACCTGTCGGGCGAGTTCGCCGCCGCGCGCGGGCTGGGCGGGCCCGGCCGCGAGCACGAGGGCCATGAGATCCGGCACGCCTGGGAGCGGCACCTGGCCAAGGCCGGCTGGACGTGCCTGGGCTGGCCGGTGGAGTACGGCGGGCGCAACGCCACGATGGAGCAGCAGGTCGTCTTCTTCGAGGAGTACGCGCGGGCGGGCGCGCCGCACCGGGTGGGGCACATCGGCGAGGGGCTGATCGGCCCGACCATCATCGACTTCGGCACCGAGGAGCAGAAACGGCGGTTCCTGCCGCCGATCCGCGACGGCGAGGAGCTGTGGTGCCAGGGCTACTCCGAGCCGAACGCCGGCTCCGACCTGGCCAACGTGCAGACCCGGGCCGAGCTGGTCGGCGACGAGTGGGTGATCCACGGGCAGAAGGTGTGGACGTCGCTGGCGCACGTGGCCGACTGGTGTTTCGTGCTGTGCCGCACCGAGCCGGGCAGCACCCGCCACAGGGGGCTGTCCTATCTGCTGGTGCCGATGCGGCAGCCGGGCGTGGAGGTGCGCCCGATCGTCCAGGCGACCGGCACCAGCGAGTTCAACGAGGTGTTCTTCGACGGCGCCCGCACCGCCAAGGAGAACATCCTGGGCGCCCCCGGCGACGGCTGGCGGGTGGCGATGGCGACGCTGGGCTATGAGCGGGGCGCCTCGACGCTGGGCCAGCAGCTGCTGTTCCGCCGGGAGCTGGAGGCGATCATCGCGGTCGCCAAGGAGACCGGCGCCAATCGCGACCCGGTGCTGCGCGACCGGCTGGCGCGGGCCTGGATCGAGCTGGAGATCATGCGTTTCAACGCGCTGCGCACCATGCGCTCCCTGGCCGCCGGCGAGCCGGGCCCGGAGGTGTCGATCGCCAAGCTGTACTGGTCGGAGTGGCACCGGCGGCTCGGGGAGCTGGCGGTGGACGTGCAGGGCGCCGCCGGGCTGCTGACCGAGCCGGCGCCGGTGGGCTCCTATGAGCTGACCGACGCCCAGCGATTGTTCCTGTTCAGCCGGGCCGACACCATCTACGCCGGATCCAGCGAGATCCAGCGCAACATCATCGCCGAGCGCACGCTGGGCCTGCCCCGCGAGCCGCGCCCGTGAGGGCCGGCCCGCGGGGGCGGGCGCCGGCGGTCAGCGGACGGCCAGGACCCGGGCGATCCGGTCGGCCGCGGCGGCGACATCGTCGGCGGCGGCGATGCGCTCGGCCCACGACCAGTGGAACCACCAGCCGTCGGCGTCGGCTTCGGCGAGGATGTCCTCGGTGAGCACGGTCGCCCGCGGATTCATCACATGCAAACTGGCGGGTTTTTCCAAAGGCGTGTTCAAACGCACCCGAAAACCCCGGTGGACCAGCTCGTCGCCGAGCTTTTCCAGATATTCCACCCGCAGGTCGGCCGGTGCGGCGGTACCGCTTCCATCAGGTGTCACTTCGGACCTCCCCCTGTTCGCACGCGGCCCGATATAAGGAGAGCATTGCCACTCGTCAAGCCGATCCGCAAGCAATATCGCTGAATTTACCCAACGAACGAGAGAAATATAGATTGGGCTCCCGCGGCCCGTAATGGCCATTATTCGGTGCAAGGTCCGCCGAGCGTCCCGGTTGCGGACGAGCCGCATCGGCCCCCGGACCCGCCCGAACCGGATATCTTTCGCCTAGTGACCGGGGGCTTCAGGGAGGACGGCGGTAGTGACGGACCGAGCACCGGACGAGACCCAGGAGGTGGCGCTGCCGGAGGACGGCCGAGGCGGCTCGCCCGAACAGACCCGCCTGGAGGCGGCGGCCGAGGAGACGCCGTCCCCGGCTAAGTGGCCGGAACCGTCCGCGCCCGGCTCCGCGAAGGCGACGGCTCCGCAGGCCGTTCCGCAGGAACCGGACGCCCCTCGCTCGGCGCCCCAGGAGCGGCCGGCATACGCCATGTGGTACGCCGACTACCAGGAGCCGGCGCAGGAGCCCGCCGGGCCGTCTGCACAGGAGGACGCGCCGCAGCCGGAGCCGGACGAGCAGCCCGAGCCACCGGAGCCGCCCGCCTCCCGGCAGCAGGACTCCGAAGAGCCGGCCGACTCCGAGCAGGTGGAAGAAGACGGGCAGACCGCGCCGCAACCCCTGCCCGCTTCTCAGCAGCAGAAGGACTTCGCGCAGGCGGCCGAGCAGCAGGACGCTGCGCAAGCGTCCACTGCCGCAGAGCAACAGCCGCACCCCCTGCCTGAGGCCGAGCGACCGGAGGCCGACAAGCAGACCGCACCACAGACGCTGCCCGCACCCCAGAAGCAACCAGACCGCGCGCAGACGGACACCGGACAGCCAGGACCATCCGCGCCACAATCTCCTTCGGAGCCCCAGCCCACCACCGGGCAGTCGGAGGCCGACAAGCAGACCGCACCACAGACGCTGCCCGCACCCCAGAAGCAACCAGACCGCGCGCAGACGGACACCGGACAGCCAGGACCATCCGCGCCACAGTCTTCTCCGGAGCCCCAGCCCACCACCGGGCAGTCGGAAGCGGACAAGCAGACCACGCCGCAGCCTCTGCCCGCACCTCAGCGGCAGACGGATTCCGCCCAGCCGGGAGCCGATGGGCTGACCGTCCCTCAGGGGCTGCCCCTCCCGCGGCGACCGGCCGCCGCAAGGGAGCCGGGAGCCGATCAGCGAACCGCCCCTCAGGCGCCCCCCGTCCCGCCACAGCGGCCGGATCCCGGGCAAACGGTCGTCGACCAGCCGGCCGCCCTGCCGGCGTCGTCCATTTCCCAGCAGCAGTGGGCCCCGCCGCAGCAGCCGCTTCCGGAGCTGCCCGACGAGCAGGCGCGGCGCGGGGCCTTCCACCGCTTCCACTACCCGATCGGGATCTTCCTGACGGCCTTCGGGGGCAGCGCTCTGCTGATGTCCCTGCTGGGCTGGCCCGCCCACCTCAAGGAGATGACGTTCTATCTGGGCGAGAGCCTCGCCTCCCCGGCGCTGATCGCGGTCAAGGCGGTGCAGGTCCTGCTGGTCCTGCTGACCGTGGTCGGGCTGGCGCGCCGCCGGGACGTGTGGCTCCTGATGGCGTTGTCGGGCTGGGCCGCGGGGTTCGCCGCGTTCTGCGTGCTGGACGTGGTCAAGGGCAGACTCGCCGACCTCGCCGAGCACGGCCTTTATGCGGTGGTGTTCGCCGCCTTGCTGTTCCTGTCGTACGCGCTGGGCGTCAAGGCCCGGGTGGCGGCCCGCAGCGAGGGGCCGCCGGAGCCGGGACAGGGCCAAGGCTCCGGCTTGAGCCGCACTCAGGAGATCGCGCTGGCCGCCTTGAATCGCTGGCAGCGGCAGCAGCCCGCCCCCCGGCCGCCCGCTTTGCAGCAGCCGCCGGAGGCCGGGCAGCGGCCCGCCCCGGCCTCGCAGCCGCAGGGGACGGCGCCGCCCGGACGGCCGTAGGCCCCGCGTCGGCCCGCGCCGTAGCTCTCGCGCAGCACAAGGCCGCAGGATCTCGCCCGCGGCGTTGCGGGGCCGGCAGCCGGCGTGGGAGCCGCGGGAGCGCTATGAGGAGCCGACGCGGCGATCGGGTTCATCCCGGCCGGCCCGTCCCCGCGAGCCGTCCCGCCCCGTCTCCGGCATCGGACGGCGCGCTCCTCCCCCGCCCCGCCCGCCTGAGGCGGGGGTTTCCGCTCAGCAGAAGACCGCGTTGACGGCCCGCGGCGCCGCATACCAGACTCGGGCCACCCGACGACCCACGGTCCGCCCTGGCGGACCCGCGGCCGCGACCCGCCGCCCGCATCCGATGCCCCCCGCCGGATGCGGGCGTTCGTCGGCGGGGCCGCACGCCCGGCCGCCGGAAGGGAGCCCGCTCCGTGTCACCTCCCACCCAGGAGACGATCAACGCCGAGATCTGCGAGCTCCGCGACGCCTACGCCAAGGCCGTGGCCGGCGGCGCGCCACGCCGCGACCACCCCGACCGTGACTACCCGCCCTACCGCAGCTCCGTGCTGCGGCACCCCAAGCGGCCGCTGGTGGCGGTGCGCGATCCGGAGGCGATGGAGCTGACCGGGCCGGTGTTCGGGACCACCGACGTGACCGAGCTGGACAGCGACCTGACCCGCCAGCACGTCGGCGAGCCGCTGGGCGAGCGGATCACCGTCACCGGGCGGGTGCTGGACCGCGACGGCCGCCCGGTGCGCGGCCAGCTGGTGGAGATCTGGCAGGCCAACGCCGCCGGCCGGTACGCCCACCGGCGCGAACAGCACCCGGCCCCGCTGGACCCCAACTTCACCGGGGTCGGCCGCTGCCTGACCGACGACGAGGGCCGCTACCACTTCACCACCATCAAGCCCGGCCCTTATCCGTGGGGCAACCACACCAACGCCTGGCGGCCGGCGCACATCCATTTTTCGCTGTTCGGCACCGCCTTCACCCAGCGGCTGGTCACCCAGATGTACTTCCCGGGCGACCCGCTGTTCCCCTACGACCCGATCCTGCAGTCGGTGACCGACGAGGCGGCCCGGCGGCGGCTGGTGGCCGAGTACGTCCACGACCTGTCGGTGCCGGAGTACTCCCTGGGCTACCGGTGGGACATCGTGCTGGACGGCCCGTGCGCCACCTGGATGGAGAAGGGACGCTGATGCTCCCGCCCACGCCGTCGCAGACCATCGGCCCGTTCTACGGTTTCGCGCTCCCCTTCCCCGGGGGCGCGGAGCTCGCCCCGCCGGGCGACCCGGCGTCCCTCATCGTGCACGGGTACGTCCACGACGGGGCCGGGGACCCGGTTCCCGACGCCCTGCTGGAGTTCTGGCAGGCCGCCCCGGACGGCTCGCGGACGGGGGCGCCCGGCTCGCTGCGCCGCGACCAGGCCACCGGGGCGGTGCTCGGCCGCGACGGCGTCGCCTTCACCGGGTTCGGCCGGGTGGCCGTCGACGCCGACGGGCACTATGCGCTGCGGACGCTGCCGCCCGGCGGCCTCCCCTACATCAGCGTGTGCGTGTTCGCCCGCGGGCTGCTCCACCACCTGTACACGCGGGTGTACCTGTCGGATCCCGGGGACGATCCGCTGCTGGCGTCACTGGAGCCGAAGCGCCGCGCCACGCTGCTGGCCGTGCCGGAACGGGAGGGGGTCTACCGCTTCGACATCCGGCTGCAGGGCGACGGGACGCACGAGGAGACGGTCTTCCTTGACTTCCGCTAGCGTGCCCGGCGTGCTGCACCACCGCATCGAGGGGCCGGCGTGGGGAGAGCCGCTCCTGCTGGGCCCTTCTTTGGGCACGTCGCTGGCGGTGTGGGAGCCGCAAGTCGGTGCGCTCGCCCGCACCCACCGGGTGGTCCGCTGGGACCTGCCCGGGCACGGCGGCTCGCCCGCCGCGCTGCTGCCGGCCGGATCGTCCATCGCCGAGCTGGGACGTCTGGTGCTCGACCTGGCGGACTCCCTCGGCATCGGCCGTTTCGCCTATGCGGGGATCTCCCTGGGCGGGGCCGTGGGCGCCTGGCTGGCGGTGCACCACCCCGACCGGGTCGGCTCGCTGGCCCTGGTGTGCTCTTCGGCCAGGTTCGGCGATCCGGACGCCTGGCGCCGGCGGGCCGCCGCGGTCCGGGCCGAGGGCACCGGTCCGCTGGCCGACGCCGCGGCCGCCCGCTGGTTCGCTCCCGGGTTCGCCGCCGACCCGGTGGCCGCGGCGCTGGCGGAGGAGCTGACAGGCGACCTGCGCGCCGCCGATCCGGAGGGCTATGCCGCCTGCTGTGAGGTGCTGGCCGGCTACGACCTGCGCGACCGGCTGGGACGCATCACCGCCCCCACCTTGGTGATCGCCGGGCGCGACGACCCGGCCACCCCGCCCGCGCACGCCCGGGAGCTGGCCGACGGCATCCCCGGCGCGACCTTGGTCGAGGTGGCCGGGGCCGCGCACCTGGCCGGGGTGCAGCGCCCGGAGGCGGTCACCACGGCCCTGCTGGGCCATCTGGGGGCCGGCTCGGCGGACGGTCCCCGCCATGCGGCGGGGACGGCCGTGCGCCGCGCCGTGCTCGGGGACGCGCACGTCGACGCCGCCCTCGCCGGCGCCGACGAGTTCACCGCCCCGTTCCAGGACCTCATCACCCGCTACGCCTGGGGGGAGATCTGGACCCGTCCCGGGCTGGACCGCAGGACCCGCAGCTGCATCACGCTGACCGCGCTGGCCGCCCGCGGCCACCACGAGGAGCTGGCCATGCACGTGCGGGCCGCGCTGCGCAACGGGCTCACCCCGCAGGAGATCGGGGAGGTGCTGCTGCAGACGGCGATCTACTGCGGCGTCCCGGCGGCCAACTCCGCGTTCGCCGTCGCCGACCGGGTGCTGCGGGAAGAGGGCCGGATCTGAGGCCGGCGTCTCACCGCCAGGGCCACAGGCGCCGCCACAGCGGCCGGTGCGGCTCCGGCGGCCGCCCGGTCTCCAGCCAGGCGACCGCGGTGGTGGTGCCCGGGGGGACCTCGGTGAAGCCGGCGTCGCGCACGGACACCACGGCCCGGCGCACGCACTCCCGCCACGGCAGGCCGGCGGTGAGGTGAACCGGCGCCCCGGCCGCCACCCAGGCCGCCACGTCCTGCGCGCGGCCCCGGCGCAGCAGCAGCTGGGCCGCGTGCCCGCACTGGGCGGCCGACTTGCCGGTGCTCATGGTCACCTCGGGGTTGAGCGCCAGCGCCGCATACGGCGGCTCCGGCGGCGGCTTGGGCTCTTCGCGCTCCAGTTCCAGCCCGGCGACCTGCATCTTGGCCAGCGGCGGCGGCACCCGGTCCACCGGGCCGGGCACGAAGGCCCGCACCCGGGCCCCGTCGTGGTCGACGGTGACGCCGGGCAGCTCCTGGGCCTCCCGCCAGCGGATGCCCCGGCCCCGCCGCGCCACCTTGCGGATCCGCCCCGACTCCCAGCGCCGCACCCGCTCGTGCCAGGGTCCCTCCGGCTCGGTGCTGCGGGGGTCGGTGAGCAATCTCACCACCGCCATGGCGGCCGCCTCGCAGACGGCCCGGTGCGTCGGCGGCGCGGACTTCTCCACCTGGACCGCCAGTTGCATCGCCCAGGGCGGCTCGTCGGCTGGATCGGTGTAAGCGGCCACCCGACCGAGTATTCCACCGCGCCGCCGGGGATTCGCCGGGCTTTTCCGGCCGGGATGTGGGTAGAGCAACTATGAACCGTCTCCGGATGCCGGTCCTGGAGCGGGCACAGAGAGGGACACGCGGCCGCCGGCGGCCCTGGGACGCCTGCAGGCGACGCCGCGGGAGCTCTGGTCGGAGGTCGCCGGTGACCACTGGTGCCGGGAGCAACACCATCCCGGGTACCGGCACGTTCTTCGTCGGCATCGACATCGTGCCGGGCCGTTACCGCTGCGACGACGGCAAGGGCGGCTGGTGGGTGCGTTTCACCGGCCCCGACGGCGACGCCCCGGTGGGCTCCTGGCCGCTGCCGGAGGGCCCCACCGAGGTCGAGATCGAACCCACCGATTTCGCGTTCGAGACCCGGGTGCGCAGCCACTGGCGGCTGGTGGCGCCGGCCGCCGCACCCGGCCGCCGCCCGCCCGAGCCCCGCCCGGTGGCGGACCCGACGCTGCGCGCCGAGCTGGACGGCATCGTGGCCGGCCGCCGCTCGCCCAGCTGGGCGCCGCCGGCGCTGGCCGCCGCGCTGTTCCTGGCGGGCGGGGTGACGCTCGGCTCGCTGTGGCCGCTGCTGCTGACGCCGCTGGCCGTCCTCACCGCCGTCACCGGCACGCGGATCTGTGACGACCTGCGGCGCGCCCGGGCGCTGAGGGACCGCCGGGACCGCTACCTGCTGCCGGAGGACTTCGACGAGGAGGCCAAGGCGCTGCTGGCCCGGGCCCAGCAGGCGCTGCGGACCGTCCAGGAGTCGCAGGTCAACCGGGAGGGCCTGCTGGATGCGGCGGACAACGCGGTGACGCTGCCGCGCCAGGAGTGGGAGATCGCCCAGGCGCTGGCCCGGCAGTCGCGGCTGCGCCGCCGGGAATGCGAGCTGGAGGCCGCCGCGGTCCCCGAGCTGGCCGCCGCGCTGCGCCCGCTGCACCGCAAGCTGGAGCTTTCGGTGCAGGCGGTGACGCGGCGCGTGGAGGCGCTGGAGCGCTATGCCGAGCGCGTCCGCGCCGCCGACGAGGCGCTGCGGGCGCACCGGCAGCTGGAGCGGCTGGCCGCCCGGTCCCACGAGTACGACGAGGCGCTGGCCGACGCCGTCCGCGACGAGCTGGCGCTGCCGGACATCGAGCGGCTTTCGGCCCAGGGCGAGGCGCTGCTGCGCGTTCTACGCGACCGCCTGGCCGAGGCCGCCGCGGCCGGTGAGGAACCGCCGCGCCGCCTTGGGCACTGAACTTTTTCAAGGCGCCGTTTCGCAGGCCGATGGGCGGGAGCGGGAGCCGGGCACCGCCGAGGCGTCCCTTTCCGAGGCCTGAAGACCGCGCGCTGGGAAACGCGCTCCCGTCCGTCCCGGTCTCAGCGTCCGCAGGCGGCCAGGACCCGGCGGACCTGGCCGGGTGAGGTGAACACCTCGGCGCTCATGCCGACCGCGCGGGCGGCCTGTACGTTGACCTCGTTGTCGTCGAAGAACAGCACATCAGAGGGGGCCACGCCCAGGCGCCGGGCGCAGATCTCATAGGCGCGGGGGTCGGGCTTGGCCACGCCGATCCGGCAGGAGTAGGTCAGCGCCGCGAACCGGCGCAGCCAGTGGCCGTGCCGCTCCTCCATCACCGGCACCAGGTCGGCGACGATGTTCGACAGCAGACCGAGCCGGTGCCCGCGCTCGGCCAGCTCGGTGACCAGCGCGACCATCTCCTCGTCCACCGCCGTCCAGCTCTCCAGGTCGGCGCGGGCCAGCGCCGCGGGATCCGCGAAGGACACCCCCAGCCGGCCGGCGACGGCGCGCCAGTACTCGGCGGCGGGCTGCCCGGCGTCGTAGGCCGGGCGCAGGGCCCAGTAGGCGTCCCAGAACCGGGCGGCCCCCGCGGCGTCGCCGGGCTCGATCCCCGCCAGCCGTTCGATGGCGCGTTTGGCCTCCTGCGGCTGATGGGTCGCGATCACGCCGTACAGGTCGAACACGATCGCCTCGGGCATGCCGTCCACCCTATGCGGACCCGGTCTCCTTCCTGATGCGGACGACGGCCTTGCGGACCGTCGCCGGGTCGGCCCCGCGCAGCAGCAGGTCGGCCATCAGCGCGGCGACCTGCCGCAGCTCCTCCTCGCCCAGGCCGCGCCGGACCACCTCCTGGGTGCCGATCCGCAACCCCCGGTCCGCCTCGCCGGGACGCTGCCAGGGCAGGCCGATCGCGCTCAGGTAGATGCCGGCCTCGGCCAGGCGCGCCATCACCGCCCGGCCGCCGCCGAGCTCGGCGACGTCCACCGCCACGTGGTGGGAGTCGGTGAAGCCCCGGTCGGCCCCGGCGACGGTGAAGCCCTCTTCGCTCAGCGCGGCGGCCAGGGCCCGGGCGGCGGCGATGCAGCGGTCGGCGTAGGCGCCGCCGTCCTCGCCGATCTCGGCGGCGGTGACGGCGAGGGGGGCCAGCCGCCCGGCGTCGTAGTTGGCGGTCAGGGCGGGGAAGACCGCGGTGGAGACCTTCTCGGCCAGTTCCTCGTCGTCGGTGGCGATCACCCCGCCGGGCGGGCCGCCGAAGGACTTGTAGGTGGAGAAGGTCAGCAGGTCGGCGCCCTCGGCGAGGGGACGCTGGAAGCGCCCGGCGGCCACCAGCCCGGCCACGTGGGAGGCGTCGTACATCAGCACCGCGCCGGCCTGGGCGACGGCCTCCTTGATCTGCGCGATGCGGTGCGGGAACAGCAGCAGGCTCGCCCCGATCACCACCAGGCGGGGCCGCTCGCGCTCCAGAAAGCCCGGCAGTGCCGCCAGGTCCACGTCGTAGGCGTCGGTGTCGTAGGGCAGGTCCACCACGCGCAGCCCGCGCACGCCCGGGACCCCGACGGTGTGGTGGCTGGTGTGGCCGCCGGCCCGCTCGGGCAGCACCGCGATGGTGTCGCCCGGCTCGGTGAGCGCGGTGTAGACGGCCAGGTTGGCCATGGTGGCGCTGTGGCTGCGCACCTCGGCGAAGCGGGCGCCCACCAGGCGGGAGATCAGCGCGGGGACCAGTACCTCCAGCGGGTCCAGCCAGTCCAATCCGGCCTGGTACTTCTCCCCCGGCCAGCCCATGCTGGGCCGTCCGCCCAGCGTGGTCTCGGCCACCTGGCGGGCGGCCGGGCTCATCACGTTCGTGCCCGCGTACAGCACGATGCCTTCTTCGTCGAACTGCCGGGTGTGCTCGCGCAGCAGGTGCCGCACGGTGGCGAGCACCTCGGCGGCGGACGGGCGGTCCCACAGCCCGCCGAGCCCGGCCGCCACTTCCGCCATCCTGGCCCGCGCCACCGGTGAGGCCCAGGGCGCGATCTCGGGGAACGTCCCCTCATGCTGATCCATAGCGACAAACCGTATGTAATGGCAGGTAGTTCGCGCTATGGGGAACCAGCGGAAAGATCACACTTCTCCTCGTCCGGTGGCCCGCCCGCCGCGGCCGAAGTCCCCGGCCAAGCGCTCGCTCGTGCCATAGCCTGGCCTTGTGACGCCCGGCGAGCGTCTCCGAGGATCTTCGCCGGGGCGTCTTCGGCCGCCTGCCGGACGGCCGGGAGCGGCATACTGAAGAAGGTGAAGACGACGAGCACCGATTCCGCACCGCCCAAGCCGGGGACGAGCGGCGGCGGACGCCGCAGCCGGGGCGGCGCGTCGGCGGCCTCGCGGCGGCGCGAGCACCTGGTGAAGCTGGCCGCCGAGCTGTTCGCCGAGAAGGGGTTCCAGGCCACCACGGTCCGCAACATCGCCGACGAGGCCGGCATCCTGTCCGGCAGCCTCTACCACCACTTCGACTCCAAGGAGTCGATCGTCGACGAGATCCTCTCGGGCTTCTTCACCGAGATCACGGCCGCCTGCCGGGCCGCCGCCGAGCGGGGGCAGGGGCCGCGCGAGACCGTCGCCGAGCTGGTGCGCATCGCCTTCGCCACCTTCGAGCCGCACCGCGCGGCGATCACGGTGCTGCAGAACGACTGGAACTACCTCAAGGGCATGCCCCGCTTCGCCTACCTGATCAAGGCGGAGGAGGAGATCGAGCGCATCTGGGTCGACGCGCTGCGCAAGGGCCAGCAGGAGGGCTGCTTCCGCGCCGACATCGACGCCAGGCTGACCTACCGGATGATCCGCGACACCATCTGGGTGGCGGTGCGCTGGTACCGGCCGGGCGGCGCGCTGGACACCGCGGCGCTGGCCGACCACTACCTGAAGGTCATGTTCGACGGCATCGTCGTCCGCTGACCCGGGCCTCCCGGACACAGGCTCCGTTCCCGGGGCTCACAGCTCGTACTGGATGGCGGCGCGCTCGCCCAGCAGCGGCTGGATCACCTCGTTCACCACCGCGCGGTGGTCGGGGTGGTCCCGGTAGATCAGGTAGTCCTCCCGGCTGGCGAAGTCGGCCACTATCACAAAGTCGTAGCCGCCGGGGTTGACCTTGGCGTTCACGCCCATGCTGTAGGACTTGATCTGCGGGATGCGGGCGGGCAGCTCCGACAGGCGGGCGGCGACCTCCTCCTGCTGGCGGGTGGTCGTCCCCCCGGCCCAGCGGAACATCACCACATGGCGGAATCCACTCATGGGGTCACCGTAGTGCCCCACCGCCCCGCCACGCTGGAAACCGCCGCGATCCGCCGCCAGGGCGGCATTCCGAAACGCTCACAGCCCGGCCAGCTCGGCGGCGGCGAGCGCGCCCAGCTCCCAGCACGCCTCCAGGTCGGCCTTGGCGGGCTCGCCGGTCACCACCAGCGGCGGCCGCACCGCCCGCCAGCCCAGCCCGGTCGTGATCGTCTCCAGCGCCCGCAGCGCCCCGGCCGCGTCACCGGCGCCGTGCAGGTAGGCCGCGTACGGACGGCGCACGGTCGCCTCCAGGCACGGGTAGTAGATCTGGTCGAAGAAGTGCTTGAGCGCGCCGGAGATGTAGCCGATGTTCACCGGAGTGCCCAGCACCAGCCCGTCGGCCTCCAGCACGTCCACGGCACCGGCCGTCAGCGCCGGCCGGGCGACGACCTCCACTCCTTCGATCTCGTCGGTGGACGCCCCCGAGCGCACCGCCTCGAACATCGCCTGCAGGTTCGGCGAGGTGGTGTGATGGACGATCAGCAGTCTCTTCATCACCGGCGAGCCTAGCGACCGGCTGCATCGGCACAAGACCGGCGGGCGGGAGGTTATGCGGGGGCATATCGACCTCGAGGGGGCGAGTCGAGCATCATTCGGTGTGGCCCCCTCGTGAAAGGACCCCCCGTGACGAGCCTGCAGACCACGGTCCACGGACACTGCGATCCGGCGTTCAAGGCGGTGCGCGAAGCCCTGGAGGAATCCTTCGCCCGAGGTCATGAGCTGGGCGCGGCGGTGGCCGTGTACGCCGGGGACCGGCTGGTGGTCGATCTGTGGGGCGGTGTGGCCGACCGGCGCACCGGGCGGCCCTGGCTGCCGGACACCCCGTGCGTGGCGTTCTCGTGCACCAAGGCGGTGACCGCCACGGCCGCGCTGGCGCTGGCCGAGCGCGGGGCCTATGACCTGACCGGGCCGGTGGCCGAGTGGTGGCCGGAGTTCGGGGCGTGCGGCAAGGAGCAGGTGACGGCCGAGCAGTTGCTGTCGCACCAGGCGGGGCTGCCGGCGCTGGAGCGGGAGGTGAGCGCGGCGGAGGCCGCCGATCCGGCCGCCATGGCCGCCCTGCTGGCCGGTCAGGCCCCGGTGTGGACGCCCGGGCAGGCGCACGGCTACCACGCGCTGACCTTCGGGTGGCTGGCGGGTGAGATCGTCCGGCGGCTGTCGGGGCGCACGGTCGGGGAGTTCGTCCGCGCCGAGTTCGCCGGGGAGCTCGATCTGTGGATCGGGGCGCCGCCGGAGGTGATCGAGCGGGCCGCCCGGCTGTCGGCGCACCGGCCCGAAGGCGCCTCCGAATCCGCCGGCGGGCCCGCCGGCGAGGCGCGAAGCGGCGCGCTGGAGCGGCTCGCTCGGCTCACCCCCGAGCAGGCCGCCCTCATGGACCGGGCGCTCAACAACCCCCACCCCGGCAAGGGCGGCTACAACAATCCGGTCGTGCTGGCGGGCGGCTGGCCGGCGGCCGGGATGGTGACGACGGCGACCGCGCTGGCCGCCTTCTACCGGGACCTGGTCGCCGGGCGCATCCTGGCGCCCGGGACGCTGCGCGAGGCGATCCGGCGGCGGGTGAACGGGCCCGACCGGATCTTGGGCGTGGACACCTCGTTCGGGCTGGGGTACATGCGGCCCGCGATGGCCTTCGCCGCCCCGCCCGCGGCGGCGGAGACGGCGTTCGGGCACAGCGGCGCCAGCGGCTCCATCGGGCTGGGCGACATGGAGGCGGGGGTGTCCTTGGCCTATATCCCCAACCTGATGGGCAGTGCCCTGACGGCCGACACGCGCGCCTACCGTCTCGTCAAGGCCCTTTATTCCAGCCTGGGGTGAAACGCGCCCGGTAGCGTACCGGGCCGTGAAGGTGGAAACGCTGCATCCGTGGCCGGCGACGCCCGGGGAGGCCGAGGAGATCCAGCAGAAGCTGCGTCCGCTGCTGGACCTGGACTCGCCCGGGCCGGCCGCACCGCGCACGGTGGCCGGGCTGGATGTGGCCTACGAAAAGGGCACCGACCGGCTGGCGGCCGCCGTGGTGGTGCTGGATGCGGCGACGCTGCAGCCGCTGGAGGAGTCGGTCGTCATCGGCGCGGCGGCCTTCCCCTACGTGCCGGGGCTGTTCGCCTTCCGGGAGCTGCCGGCGCTGGTCGAGGCGCTGAAGAAGCTGACGGTGACGCCCGACCTGCTGGTGTGCGACGGCCACGGCCTGGCCCACCCGCGGCGTTTCGGGCTGGCCTGCCATCTGGGCGTGCTCACCGGGCTGCCGTCGCTGGGCGTGGCCAAGACCCACCTGCTGGGCTCGCACGAGCCGGTCGGCGAGCGCCGCGGGTCGAGCGCCGATCTGCGGCATGAGGGGCAGGTGGTGGGACGGGTGCTGCGCACGCAGGACGGCGTCCGTCCCGTCTATGTGTCGGTGGGGCACCGCATCGGCCTGGAGAACGCCTGCCGGCAGGTGCTGGCGCTCAGCCCTCGCTACCGGCTGCCGGAGACCACCCGGCGCGCCGACCGGCTCAGCCGCCGTGCCCTTGAGCAGCGGGGTTCCCGGTGATCGGGAGGAGCCTTGCCGGGCGACCAAGCGGTAGTTAGGTTTGCCGCGATGAACCGTCCGGCGCCGCCGCGGGCCCGTATCCGGCGGGCAATGCGGCCGCGGTCCCGGTGACCGGCACGCACAGCGGGAGGAACGCCTGATGGGGCTGCTCGACGGGAAGGTCGCGATCATCACCGGCGGCGCGCGGGGGATGGGCAAGGCGCACGTGCGGCGGTTCGTCGCCGAGGGCGCCCGCGTGGTGTTCGGTGACATCCTGGAGAAGGAGGGCGCCGAGCTGGCCGCCGAGCTGGGCGAGGCGGTGCGCTTCGTGCGCATGGACGTCACCTCCCCCGACGACTGGAAGAACGCCGTGGAGACCGCCGTGGGCACCTACGGGACGCTCAACGTGCTGGTCAACAACGCCGGGATCATCAAGCACAAGCGCATCGAGGACATGAGCCTGGAGGAGTGCCGGCGGATCCTGGAGGTCAACCTCATCGGCCAGTGGCTGGGCGTCAAGGCGGTCATCGAGCCGATGAAGGCGGCCGGGGGCGGCTCGATCGTCAACATCTCCTCCACCGAGGGCTTCATCGGCGCCGCCGGGCTGGCCGCCTACAGCGCCAGCAAGTTCGGCGTGCGGGGGCTGACCAAGGCCGCCGCCCGGGAGCTGGGCCAGTACGGCATCCGGGTCAACTCCGTCCACCCCGGCGGCATCCTCACCCCCATGGTCATGGACCCGGACGTGGTCGCCGCGACCGCCGACAGCGCCGAGTCCTTCATGAAGGCGCTGCCGCTGAACCGGATGGGCCGCTCCCGCGAGGTGTCGGGGGTGGTGGCGTTCCTGGCCTCCGACGACTCCTCCTACTGCACCGGCAGCGAGGTGCTGGTGGACGGCGGGATGCTCACCGGCGCGGGCTACTGAGCTCCCTCAGGGCTGCTGAGCTCCTTCAAGGGCGCGCGGCGCTCGTGCCAGCCCTCGACCGCCTCCAGCTGGGCGGCCAGGGAGATCAGCAGCGCCTCTTCGGAGTCGTGCGCCAGCAGCTGGGCGCCGATCGGCAGCCCCTCGGCGGTCATCCCGGCCGGCACGCTCATCGCCGGCCAGCCCAGCACGTTCCACGGCCAGGCGTACGGGCAGGCCGCCGCGGCGGCCGACTGGGTGCGGCGCCAGGTCGCCCCGTCGTAGGCGCCCACCCGCGGCGGCGGCAGCGCGGTCGTGGGGGTGAGCACCACGTCGGCCACCTGGAAGATCCTTCCCACCCGGCGGCGCAGCGCCGGGTCCATCCGGCGGGCCAGCGGCAGCAGCCGCCGTCCCAGCAGCCGGCCGATCCTGGCCTCGACCTCGGTGCGGGGCTCGGGGGAGGCGCCGGGCATCGACTCCAGCCAGTCGGCCACCCCGGCGGTGCCGCGCGGGATCAGCCCCAGCCCGACCAGCCCGTAGTCGGGGTCGGCGGGGAAGACCTTGTGCCCCAGGTCGGCAAGGCGGCGGGCGATGCGCTCCACCGCCGCCCGGATCTGCGGGTCGACCCGGCCGGGCACCCCGAAGGCGGTGCGGAAGGACACCGCGATCCGCAGCCGTCCCGGGTCGCGGCGGGCCGCCTCGGCGAACGGGACGACCGGGGGGGCCAGCCGGTGGGCGTCCTCGGGGTGGCTGCCGGTCAGCACATCCAGCAGCAGCGCCGCGTCCGCCACGCTGCGCGCCAGCGGCCCCCACACCGTCAGCCCGTGGAAGGGGTCGCGGTGCGGGAAGCCGGAGACCCGGCCGCGCTGCGGCTTGATGCCGACCAGGCCGGTCCAGGCCGCCGGGATGCGGATCGAGCCGGCGCCGTCGGAGCCCACCGCGGCGGCCACCATGCCCGCGGCGACGGCCGCCGCCGAGCCCCCGCTGGAGCCGCCGGGGCTGTAGGCGGGGTTCCAGGGGTTGCGCGCGGCGCCGAAGCCGGGCGACTCGCTGAACGGCCACAGCCCGATCTCACAGGTGGTGGTCTTGCCCACGATGATCGCCCCGGCCGCCCGCAGCCGGCGGACGTGCTCGGCGTCGGCGGCCTTGGGACGGTGATCGCCGGGCACCGCAAAGGGGGTGGTCTCGCCGGCCAGGTCGGTGTCGTCCTTGATCGCCACCGGCACCCCCAGCAGCGGCAGCCGCTCCCCGGCGCGCAGCCGCCGGTCGGCCTCGGCGGCCTCGGCCAGCGCGGCCTCGGCCCGCACCACCCGGAAGGCGCCCAGCGACCGCAGGCGGTCGATCCGCTCCAGTGAGTGCGCCACCAGCTCCCCGGCCGACAGCTCACCCAGCGCCAGCAGTTCGGCCTGCGCGGCCAGCCCGAGCCCGTCCAACACACCGCCTCCTCTATCGTTCGTTCGAACGAACGATAACCGGCCGGCAATGGGCGGGCAAAGACCCTTTTTTCCTGCGGGACACTGGGACCACGATGAACACCACTCCAGTAGCGGCGCGTGACCGGATCCTGCGCGCCACCCTGCGTCTCATCGGCGAGCAGGGCATCGGCGCGGTCACCAACCGTGCGGTCGCCAAGGCCGCCGGGGTCTCGCTGGGCTCGCTCACCTACCACTTCCCCAGCCAGGCCGACCTGCTGCGGGAGAGCCTGCGCGCCTTCGTCGAAGACGACATCGCCCGCATCGCCGGTCACGTCGAGCGGCTGCGCGCCACCGGCATCAGCCTCGACCAGGTCGCCGAAGAGGTCGAAAAGGCCATCGTCGAGTTCGCCTACGGCCCCGAGCAGATCGCCAACCTGGAACTGCACCTGCACGCGGCCCGCGACCCGGAGGTGGCCGACGCCTCGGCCCGCTCGATCGCCGCCTACGACCGGCTGGCCGCCGCGGTGCTGACCGCGCTGGGCATTCCCGACGCCGAACGGCACGCTCCCGCCGTGGTCGCCATGCTCTTCGGGCTGGCCGTCCGCCGCCTGGCCACCGGGGACGACAGCGCCTCGGGCACCGCCGACGCCTTCCGGCTGCTGCTGCACGGCGCGCTCCCCCGCGAACGGTGATCTGCCGCCTGCAACGCCTTTCCTCATAACGGCTTTCCGTGAAATGACGATCGGCCCGTGCGGCCCAAGAGCGGGGTTTGGGCCGTACGAGCCGATCGCCTAGCCTCAGTCAGGAACCTGAGTCGGGAACCTCAGTCGACGTTCGCTTTCTCCAGCCGGTGTACCTCCGTGGTCTCGCCTTTCCGACACCCCCAACGCTAGGAAGCACGCCCCCGCCGAAGAAGGTTCTTAACGCTCGCTTAAGTCATCCCTGAGGCACGCTTACGGCAGTTTGCCCATCGGGTTTTTTGGACGAGCCGTTTAAAAACGTCCACACCTGCGGAAACGCCGGAGTGGGAGGAACACCGCCCGGTCGTCCCGGCGAAAGGGCGCACCGGCCCGAAAGAGCCGTTCAGCCGGACAGGGCGGCGACGACCGCCTCGGCGACGCCGGTGGAGGAGGCCGGGTTCTGCCCGGTGATCAGACGGCCGTCCACCACCACGTTGGCCTGGTAGGCGGGCTTGCCGTGGTGGCGCGCCCCGAGCTTCTCCAAGGCGTCGCTCAGCAGGAAGGGGACCACGTCGGTCAGCCCCTGGTCGGCCTCCTCCTCGTTGGTGAAGGACGTCAGGTCCCTGCCCTCCACCAGGGGACGGCCATCCGAGAGGGTGATGGGCAGCAGCCCCGCCGGGCCGTGGCAGACCGCCGCCACCACGCCGCCCGCCTCGTAGATGCGGCGGGCGGCCGCCGCCAGCGCGGCGTCCTGCGGGAAGTCCCACATGGTGCCGTGGCCGCCGACGTAGAAGATCGCGGCATAGCCGGAGGGGTCGACCTGGTCGGAGCGCGGCGTGGCGGCCAGCGCCCGGGCGATCTGCGGGTCCTCCAGGAACTCCCGCTGGACCGGGTCGCCGGGGTCCTGGCCGTACATCGGCGGCCTGCCGCCGCGCGGGGAGACCAGGTCGACCCGGTAGCCGGCGTCGCGGAAGACCTTCCAGGGCTCGGCGGCCTCCGGCAGGAAGAAGCCGGTGGCGCGGCCGGTGTCGCCGAGCCGGCCGTGACTGGTCAGGGCGAACAGGATCGCGCTGTCGCGGGACATGAGGCCACTCCTGGATCTGTCGCTTACGACGTCGTGCCTGCGGCCTTGACGTTAAGCGTTCAAGCCATTGGTGAACCAATAGCCTTTTCACTGACTGCCATAAGTTTTTCGATGGAGCGGCGAATGGACCTGTCCCTGTTGCGCACGTTCCTGGAGGTGTACCGGGCCGGATCGCTGACCGGTGCGGCACCGCACCTGGGGCTGTCGCAGCCCGCCGTCACCGCCCAGATCCGGACGCTGGAGGAACGGCTGGGCCGGCAGCTGTTCCAGCGGACGGCGCGCGGCGTCGTGCCGACGGCGGTCGCCGACGAGCTGGCCCGCCAGGTGGCGCCCCACGTGGACGCGCTGGTCGCGATCACCGAACGCCGGATCGGCCCCGGCGACCCCTTCGCCAGGCCGGTGCACCTGGGCGGGCCCGCCGAGTTCACCGCCGTGCGGGTGCTGCCGGCGCTGGCCGAGCCGGTGCGGCGCGGCCTGCGGCTGCGCGTCGGCGTGGGGCTGGCCGAGGAGCTGCTGTCGGGGCTGGCGGCGGGCCGGTTCGACCTGGTCGTCTCCGCGATCCGGCCGCGCGGCCGGGCGATCACCGCCGTCCCGCTGACCGACGAGGAGTTCGTCCTGGTGGCCGCCGCCTGCTGGGCCGAGCGGATCGACCGCGAGCACCTGGCCCGCGAGCCGGCCGCCGCGCTGCGCGGCGTCCCGCTGATCTCCTACGCCGAGGACCTGCCGATCATCCGCCGCTACTGGCGCACGGTGTTCGGCGGGCGGCCCTCCGGCCAGGCCGCCGTGGTCGTCCCGGACCTGCGCGGGGTCCTGGCCGCCGCGGCGGCCGGCGCCGGCGTCACCGTGCTCCCCCGCTACCTGTGCGAACAGCAGCTGGCCTCGGGCGAGCTGGTCGCCCTGCTCCAGCCGGAGGTCCCGCCGATCAACACGCTCTTCCTGGCGGCCCGCACCGGCACCGCCGACCTGCCGCACATCGCGGCGGTGCGCGACCACCTGCTGGCCCAGGCCCGCTCCTGGTGATCCCCGGGCCTTTTCCGGACGTGCGTTCAGGCGCGGGCGCGGGAGCGGGTGCGGCGGCGGGAGCGGCGCGAGCGGCGGGCCGGGGGGCGCTCGCCGGTGCGCAGCCACAGCTGGACCTGGGCGCCGCCCAGCACGGAACGGTGGATGCGCAGGTGGCCGCCGGTGGACTCGGCGGCACGGCGGGCGATGTCCAGCCCGAGCCCGGTGGAGCCGCGGCCGCTGCGTCCGCGTTCCAGGGCGGCCTGCGGGTCGGCGATGCCCGGCCCGGCGTCGGCGACCAGGATGCCGGTGACGCCCTCGCCGACGTGCAAGGTGACGGCGAAGTCGGTGCCTTCTGGGGTGTGCCGGAAGATGTTGCCCAGCAGGGCGTCCACGGCGGCCTCCAGCTCGGCGGCCGGCAGCGGCACCGGGGCCGGGCGGTCGGCGCCGATCAGCTCGCAGTTGCGTCCCTCGTCCTCGGCCAGGGCCGACCAGAAGGCGATGCGGTCGCGCAGCACCTGGGCGGCGTCGCAGCTGCCCCGCCCGGCCGGGTTGCGCACCGCGCGGATGATCATGTCGATCTCGCGTTCCAGCCGGTCGACGGCCTCCCGGGTCTGGTCGCCCAGGGCCCCCGGCGGCAGGGACTCTGCGTTCAGGCGCAGCGCGGCCAGCGGGGTGCGCAGCCGGTGGGACAGGTCGGCGGCCATCTCGCGCTCGGCGGCCAGCAGCTTGGCCACCCGGTCGGCCATGGCGTTGAAGGCGCGCCCGGCGTTGACCAGCTCGGGGGGCCCGTCGGAGTCCTCGATGCGCACGCTCAGGTCCCCCTCGCCGAGCGCGGCGGCGGCGTCCGACAGGCGCTGGGTGGCGCGCACCACCCGGGTGCCCATCCGGTCGGCGGCCACCACCGACCCGGCGACCAGCACCACGCCCACCCCGGCCATCGCCAGCCACGCCTTCCACACGCCCCGGGTGAGCTCGCCGCCGGGCAGGAAGACCTCGACCACGGCCATCTGCCCCTCGGCGAGCGCGACCGGCTGCAGCACCGCGTGCCCGCCGGGGACCTCCACGGTGGACACCGTCTCCCGCCGGGACGCCTCCAGGACCTGGGCCGGTTCGGTCCGGTGGGTGCCGAACACGGCGCCGTCGGGCAGGTGCACCGCCATCCGGCCGGCGGGGCCGGCCACGGTGGCCGACATGGCGCGCTCGATGTCGGGGGGCCTGGTCGACAGCGCCAGCGCCGGTCCCATGGAGGCGGCGTCCCGTTCGGCGGCGCCGAGCGCCCGGTCCCGGGTCATCTCCCGGACGGCGAACGCCAGCGGGATCAAGAAGGCCAGGGCCACCATGGAGGTGACGGCCAGCGCGACGAGCCCGAGCGCGCGTCTCATGGCGAGTCCGTCGCGGTCTCCGGCTCGGGGGCGGCCAGGCGGACCCCGACCCCGCGCACGGTGTGCAGGTAGCGGGGGGAGGCGGCGGTCTCACCCAGTTTGCGGCGCAGCCACGACAGGTGCACGTCGATGGTCTGGTCGTCCCCGTAGGCCTGGTGCCACACCTCCGCCAGCAGCTCGCGGCGCGAGACCACCCGGCCGGGCCGGGCCGCCAGGTAGGCCAGCAGGTCGAACTCGCGGCGGGTCAGCTCCAGCGGGCGGCCGTCCAAGGACGCCTCGCGGCGGTCCACATCGATCTGCAGGCCGCCGACCACCAGCCGCATCGTCGGCCCGGCCCGGCCGGCCCGGCGCAGCAGCGCCAGCAGCCGGGCGTTGAGATGCTCGGCGGTGAAGGGCTTGACCAGGTAGTCGTCGGCTCCGGCGTTCAGCAGCCGGACGATCTCAGTCTCGGCGTCGCGGGCGGTGGCGATGATGACCGGCACGTCGGAGACGCCGCGCAGCATCTTCAGCGCCTCGGCGCCGTCCAGGTCCGGCAGTCCCAGATCCAGCACCACCAGGTCCGGCGGGTTGCGCGCGACCTCCCGGAGCATGTCCATCGCGGTGCCGGCGCTCCGCACGGTGTGGGACCGGGCGTCCAGTTCCCGTATCAGTGCGGCCCGGAGGTTGGGATCGTCCTCCACTACGAGCACAGTCGCCATGCCCCGCACCGTAGACCACTATGTGCGCTTCTGCCTGTCTCCTAACGATTGTTCCCGGTGCCGTGCACAGAGTGAAGAAAAATTTTCAGTTTCTCTCGGACGCCCCCGTCCCCTGCGGAAGCTGGAACAGCGGGCGCACGAACATCGCGGTGGCCTCGACGGTCACCTTGCCGCCCGGGGCGAGCACGTGCGCCTCGGCGAAGGTCTTGCGGCCCTCGGTGCGGGTCACGCGGGCCTCGACGGTCAGCGGGACGCCATAGGGGGTGGGCCGGCGGTAGCACATGTCCAGCGTGGCGGTCAGCCCCGGCACGCCGCCGGAGGCCGCCGCCAGGCCGAGCATCTGGTCGAGGACGAGCGCGGTGACGCCGCCGTGCACGAACCCGGGCGGCCCTTCGTAGACGGTGTTGAGGGTGAACTCGCCGCGGACCACGCCGCCTTCGCACACGGTGACCGTCACCGGCGGGGCGATGGGGTTGATCCGGCCCGTCACCGGGCTGGCCAGCTGCCGGACCATGCCGTTGGTGCCCTCGGCGGCCATCGGCGGGTACTGGTCGCGGGCGGCGTTCAGCCGGGCGGTCAGCGCGGCGACCTGCTCGGCGACGGCGGCGATCTCGGCGGAGTCCACCTCGGTCAGCACCACGGCCTCGGTCAGCTCCCGGACCCGGGCGGCCAGCTCGGCCAGCTGCGCGGCCCGCTCCTCGCCGATCCACCGGCGGTCTTCGAGCCTTCCGATGGTCCTGCCGCCGGCCGCCTCGACCTCCGTCATGCGCCCTCCCGCACCCCTCAAAAAAACTGAACGGGATTCTAGAAGGTGCTTTGACTTAGCGGACATCCGGGGCGCACCGCTCTCGCGTCCCGCAAAAGGGAAGGCCGTGGGAATCGGCCCGGCTCAGGTGCCGGACGGCGATTGACCCTGCGCGCGGAGCCGCCGCGCCGCCGGGATGCGGTGCGACCGGCCGGGGCCTAGGACCGCAGGCGGGCGACCGCGCGGACCGGCGCCCCATCGCCCGTCAGCCGCACCGGGAACAGGAACACCTCGGCCTCCGCCGGGGCCTGGACCAGCCGGTCGAGCCCGGTGAGGTTCTCGGCGATCACCCCGCCCGGCTCCAGCAGCGCCCGGTGGGCCGCCAGAGAGAAGTCCTGCTCCCCCCGAGCCGGAGTGCGGTCCACGCTGAGCGCGTCGATGCCGACCGTCCGCACCCCGGCCGCCGCGATCCGCACGCAGGTCTCGGCCGCCAGGTAGGGATGCGCCAGATAATCGGGAGTGCCCCAGTGCCGCGACCAGCCGGTGACGACCAGCAGCACGACGCCCGGCCGCAGCCCCTCCGGAAGATGCTCCGGCCCGATGGGAGTGCGCGGCGGCAGGCCGCGGACGTCCATCGGCACGGCCCGCCCGGCGAACCGGTCCAGCGGCAGCTCATCCAGCCGGGGCCAGGAGTCGTCCACGTGGCAGGGCGCGTCCACATGCGTTCCGGCATGAGAGCCCAGGTGCACCCGCGCCACGTTGACCCCCGCCTCCGCGACGGTGAGCGCGGGCGCCACCTCCACCTCGGGGTCCCCCGGATACACCGGCATCCCGGTGACCACCGGCACCGATAGATCGACCCATGTCATGAGCCCGTAGGGTAAGTGCCGTGTTGCCCCTAGTCACAGCGACCCGGTACGTGACGCCGCTGCGCGAGGGAGGCTCGCTGCCCGGCATCGTGGAGGCCGACGACCTCGGCACCTATGTGATGAAGTTCGTCGGCGCCGGGCAGGGCCGCAAGGCGCTGGTCGCCGAGATCATCGCCGGGGAGCTGGCCCGCCGCCTCGGCTTCCGGGTGCCCGACATGGTGATCATGGACCTGGACCCGGCGATCGCCCGGCACGAGCCCGACCCCGACGTCCAGGACCTGCTCAAGGCCAGCACCGGCTGGAACCTGGGGGTGGACTTCCTGCCCGGCTCGCTCGGCTACGACCCCCTCGGCTGGACGGCCGACCCCGAGCAGGCCTCCCGGCTGCTGTGGCTGGACGCCTTCATCGGCAACGTGGACCGCAGCTGGCGCAACCCCAACCTGCTGGTCTGGCACGGCCGGATATGGCTGATCGACCACGGCGCCAGCCTGTACTTCCACCACGCCTGGGCCAAGGCCGCCGAATTGGTCCGCCGGCCCTACGACATCGACGATCATGTCATGGTGTCGTACGCGACCCACCTGGCCGAGGCCGAGGCCGAGCTGCTGCCGCAGGTGACCGAGGAGCTGCTGCGCGAGATCACCGCGCTGGTGCCCGACCTGTGGCTGAGCGGGGAGCCGGGCTTCGCCGACGCCGCGGCCGTCCGTGACGCCTATGTGGCGACGCTGCTGGCCCGCGCCGCCGACCCCCGCGCCTGGCTGCCCGACCCGTCGGCCGCCGGCCCGGACCGTCCCGCCCCCGCCCCGCGCCGCACCGCCGGGCGGCCGAGCTGGCTGGGCGGCCCGGTCACATGAACGCGTTCGAGTACGCCGTGCTGCGGGTGGTGCCCCGCCCCGAGCGCGGCGAGGCCATGAACGTGGGCGTGGTGCTGCACTGCCGCGCCGCGGACTTCCTGGGCTGTCGCATCCACCTGGACGAGCGGCGCCTGCACGCCCTGGACCCGGCGCTCGACCTGCAGGGGGTGCGCGCGGCGCTGCACGCCGTGCGCTGCGTCTGCCACGGCGGCCGGGAGGCCGGGCCGGCGGGGAAGCAGTCCCCCGGCAGCCGGTTCCGCTGGCTGACCGCCCCCCGCAGCACCGTCGTCCAGCCGGGCCCGGTCCACGCCGGCCTCACCGACGACCCGGAGGCGGAACTGGACCGCCTGCTGGACCTGCTGGTGCGCGTGGCCCCCGGCACGGCGCAGGGCGCCTAAAGAGACACGGACACCGCCTAGAACAGCACCGACATGAAGGTGTCGATCTCGGTGAAGCCGACCCGGCGGTAGGCGGCGCGGGCGCGGGCGTTGAAGTCGTTGACATACAGCGACACGACCGGGGCGATGGTGCGCAGCGACTCGTCCACCAGCGCCGCCATGCCGCTCACCGACAGGCCCCGCCCGCGCAGGTCCGGAGGCACCCACACGCCCTGCACCTGGCAGGCGTAAGGGGTGGCGGCGCCGATCTCGGCCTTGAACATCACCCGGCCGTTCTCGATGCGGGCGAACGCGCGCCCGGCGCGGATCAGCTCGGCCACCCGGGCCCGGTACAGCGCACCGCCGTCCCCCACGTTCGGGGAGATGCCCACCTCTTCAGTGAACATCGACACGCACGCCGGGTAGATGATGTCGAACTCATCCATCCGGACCCGCCGCACGTGGGGATCGGGCGGCACCGGGGAGGGCCGGGAGGTGGCCATCACCGGCTGGACGGCCCGGATCGCCCGCGGCCGCCCCCAGTAGGGGGCCAGCAGGTCCCACAGCTCTCGCACCGCATCGGCCTGCCCCACGATGGACGAGCAGCGCCGTCCTTCGTTGCGGGCGCGTTCGGCGAAGGCCCGCACCGCCTCAGAGTCGGCGGCGATCGGGATGAGGTTGGCCCCCGAGTAGCACAGCGAGGTCAGCTCCCCGTCCCGGATGTACCCCCACATCTGGGCGCCGAGCCGGTCGGGGTTCAGCCCTGCCGCGCGCACCCGGGAACTGACGAACACGTTGGAGACAGGGTCGGAGTCAAGGATCGCCAGGACGGTGTCCCTGTGCCGGTCGTCCAGGACCCGGACCGGCATCGATCCCAGCATCCGCATGGCTTACCCGCCACGAACCAGCTTCGGCACCACGATTCAAGATTATGACGTCCTTGCCGAGGTCGCCGAGGGGGGTGCCGCGGTCCGCGCCCGGGAGGCCGCGGAGTCCGGTGCCGGCGGCGGAGGCGCCGGGCAGGTCAGGTCCACCCCCCGGCGGCCGGGCGGCAGGGCTCCGCTGCGCAGGTAGGCCACGACCGCCTGGTTGATGCACCGGTCGCCGCCCAGCGACAGCCCGTGGTTGCCCCCGCCGCGCTGGACGACCAGCCGGGAGGAGGGAAGCAGCCGGTGAGTCTCCAGCGCCCCCGGGTAGGGGGTGGCGGCGTCCTCGGTGGCGTGCACCAGCAGGATCGGGGGCACCCCGCGGACCCTGCCCACGCGGGGCGGCGGGCCGCCGGGCGCCCGCCAATAGGCGCAAGGGGCGTTGTACCAGATGTTGTTCCAGGTCTCGAAGCGGTTGCCGGCCCGGTACTGGCGCTTGGCGTCCCGGCGCCAGATCGACCAGTCGCGCGGCCAGGCGGCGTCCCGGCACTCGGTCGCCAGGTACATCGTGTAGGTGTTGTCGGAGTCCCGGTCGGGCGCCTTCCACAGCGCGCGCAGCGCCCCGGGGTTCCCACGGACGGCGTAGTCCGACAGCGCCCTGGCGTAGGTGCCCCACTGCAGGTCGGAGTAGCCGGTGGTCAGGAAGATCTCGTCCAGCTCGGCGGGGCCGATCCGGCCGCCGATGGGCTTGGCGGTGACCTTCCTGCGGACGGCGTAGTAGGCCCGCTCGACCTCCCGGGCGGTGCCGCCGAGCCGGTAGATCCCGTCGTGGCGGGCGACCCAGCCGAAGAACGCCCGGATGCGCTTTTCGAACGCCACGTTCTGGGCGAGGTTGTTGGCGTACCAGACGCCGCTGGGCCGCACCACGCTGTCGAGGACCATGCGGCGCACCCGCCCGGGGTACGCCGTGGCGTAGGCGGCGCCCAGGTAGGTGCCGTAGGAGTAGCCGAAGTAGCTGATCTTCTTGTGGCCGAGGGCGACCCGGATGGCCTCCAGGTCCTCCACCCAGTTCCGCGTCCCCATGTACGGGAGCAGGTCGCGGTACTTGCGGGCGCACGCGTCGGCGAACCTCTTGGCCCGCTTCCGCAGCTCCCGCTCGGCGGCCCTGCTGCGGGGGACGGTGTCGGGCCGGGCCCGGCCCCGGTGCAGCGGCCAGGTGTCGCACACCAGTGCGGGCCGGGACGCGCCCACTCCGCGGGGGTCGAACCCGATCCAGTCGTAGGAGGCGGCGACGTCCTTCGGCAGCGCCCTGGTGAACAGGGCGGGCAGGTCACGGCCGGCCGCGCCGGGGCCGCCGCGGTTGAGCAGCACCGCGCCCCGGAACCTGGCGGCGGTGTGGCGGGCCCGGGTGAGCGCCAGGGTGATCCGCCGCCCGTTCGGCCTGGTGTGGTCGAGCGGCACCGACAGCCTCGCGCACTCCAGCCCTTTGAGCGCGTCCCCCAGGTGCGGGTCGTGGGCGGGGCAGGGCCGCCAGGCGATGGACGGGGCGTGCGCCTGCGCCGCGGCGGGCACGGCGAGCAGGGCGCCGCCCAGCGCGGCGCCGGCCAGCAGCCCGGCGGCCTTCCTCGATGGCGGGTTCGTCAGCACCCCGCTGTTGTATCCGCCCAGGTCGCGCGGGTGGGGGAAGTGCGTGTCTCCGCGATTCACCCCGAAAGCGGCCCGAAAGCGGCGCGGCAGGGCGCAAAGGGCCGAACGGTCAGGAGACGATGACCTCGGCGGCGCCGTCCTCGGCGTCGGGGTCGACCTTCACGCCCCGCTCCTCGGCGATGCGCATGGCCTCCTCGATCAGCGTCTCGACGATCTGCGACTCCGGCACGGTCTTGATGACCTCGCCCTTGACGAAGATCTGGCCCTTGCCGTTGCCGGAGGCCACTCCCAGGTCGGCCTCGCGGGCCTCGCCGGGGCCGTTGACCACGCAGCCCATCACCGCCACCCGCAGCGGCACCGGGAAGCCCTTCAGCCCGGCCTCCACCTCCTGGGCCAGGGTGTAGACGTCCACCTGGGCGCGGCCGCAGGCCGGGCAGGAGACGATCTCCAGCCCGCGCTCGCGCAGCCCCAGCGCCTCCAGGATGGCGATGCCGACCTTGACCTCCTCCACCGGCGGCGCCGACAGCGACACCCGGATGGTGTCGCCGATGCCCTCGGCCAGCAGCGCCCCGAAGGCGGTGGCCGACTTGATGGTGCCCTGGAAGGCCGGGCCGGCCTCGGTGACGCCCAGGTGCAGCGGGTAGTCGCAGCGCTCGGCCAGCATCCGGTAGGCCTGGATCATCACCACCGGGTCGTGGTGCTTGACGGAGATCTTGATGTCGCGGAAGCCGTGCTCTTCGAACAGCGAGCACTCCCACAGCGCCGACTCCACCAGCGCCTCGGCGGTGGGCCGGCCGTACTTGGCCAGCAGCCGCTTGTCCAGCGATCCGGCGTTGACGCCGATGCGGATCGGCACCCCGGCCTCGGAGGCCGCCTTGGCGATCTCCCCGACCTTGTCGTCGAACTTCTTGATGTTGCCGGGGTTGACCCGCACCGCCGCGCACCCGGCGTCGATCGCCGCGAACACGTACTTGGGCTGGAAGTGGATGTCGGCGATCACCGGGATGGGCGCCTTGGCCGCGATCTTGGGCAGCGCGTCGGCGTCGTCCTGGGAGGGCACCGCCACCCGCACGATCTGGCAGCCCGCCGCGGTCAACTCGGCGATCTGCTGCAGCGTGGCGTTGACGTCGGCGGTGGGCGTGGTGGTCATCGACTGCACCGACACCGGGGCGTCCCCGCCCACCGGCACCGATCCCACCATGACCTGCCGCGACTTGCGGCGGGTCGCCAGCGCGGGAGTCTGGGCACGGACTGCGGGCATACCGAGTTGAACGCTCATCGCTCTCTTCTCAAGCTGCAAGTGGGTGCGGATGGTGTTCCGGTCGCGTCCCAGCCTATGCGTCCGGCCCATATGACCGTGGTAAGACGTCCGCAATGCGCCCCTTGCGCCGCCGGCCGGCCGGGGGCGCAAGGGGCTCATGGGGAGAGCCGCAGCGGGTTGAGCAGGTCCGCCACGATCAGCAGGACGCCCAGTCCCACCAGCAGCACCACCGCCAGGTAGGTCACCGGCAGCAGCCGGGTGATGTCCACCGGGCCGGGGTCGCTGCGGCCGCGGGCGCGGGCGATGCGGGCCCGCAGCCGCTCGTAGCCGAGCACCGCCAGGTGCCCGCCGTCCAGCGGCAGCAGCGGCAGGACGTTGAGCGCGCCCAGGAAGACGTTGATCGAGGCGACCAGGGCCAGGTAGGGGCCCGCGGCGTCCCGCCAGGAGCCGCCGGAGGCGAAGATCTCCCCGGAGATCTGGCCGGCGCCGACCACGCTGCCGATCTGGCCGCCTGCGCTCTGGCCCCGCTGCGGGGAGAACAGCTCCGGCAGCGCGGCGGGCAGGGCGGCCAGCGCCCTGCCCATCTGCGCGACGGTCACCGCGATGCCCTTGAGCGCGAAGACGACCGCCTCGCCGGGGCCGAGCCGGTCGTAGCGGACGCCGACGACGCGGGCCGTCACGCCCAGGAACGGCTCGCCGTCCACCTCGGCCAGACGCACCTGGAAGGCGCGGCGGGTCCCGTCCCGCTCGGCCACCACCGGGACGGCCCGCCCGGCGGGCGCCGCCCGGATCGCCGCGCGCAGCTCCTGCCAGCCGCCGACCGGCCGCCCGGCGAAGGAGACGATGCGGTCGCCGGACCGCAGCCCGGCCGCCCGTGCCGGGGACGGCGGACGGCCGGGGGCGCACCGGCCGCCCAGGCGTTCGGGGACGCAGGCACTGACCCGCTCGACGACGGTGGTGGCGGTGCCCGCCTGGCGCACCCCCACCACCGTGGCCAACGCCACCAGCAGCACGAACGCCAGCAGCAGATTGGCCGCCACGCCCGCGACGATCACCACCGCGCGGCGACGGGCGGGCTGGAGGTAGAAAGCGCGGGGCCGGTCGGCCTCATCGAGCTTTTCCAGCGTGGTGTAGCCGACGATGCGCACGAACCCGCCGAGCAGGATCGCCTTGACCCCGTACTCGGTCTCCCCGTGCCGCCGCGACCACAGCGTGGGGCCGAAGCCGACGAAGAACTGGGTGGCCTTCATCCCGAACCGCTTGGCGGCGACCAGGTGCCCGGCCTCGTGCAGCGTCACCGACAGCACCAGCGCGGCGACGAACGCCACGACGCCGAGCAGATAGGCCATCGCGTGCGCCTTCGTCCGCCGCGGGCCGCCCGCCATGGAATCCCGGACGTCCCGGGTCACGGCACCGTTTGCGGGCCAGTTCTGGGCGAGACGTACCCGTACCCGCCGCAGAGACGACATGCCGGCGGCGGGCCCGGCGATCCCCGAGCGTGCTTTTGGGCTCCCGGCGGGGCCGGGCGGTCAGGTCAGTTCCCGGGCGCGCGCCCTGGCCCAGGCGTCGGCGGCGAGCACGTCGTCGAGAGTGAGGTCCGCGGAGGTCACCTGGTGCTCCTCGACCACCCGTGCGACGGTGTCCACGATCCCGGTGAACGGCAGCCGGCCGGCGCGGAACGCCTCCACGCACTCTTCGTTGGCGGCGTTGTAGACGGCCGGCGCGGTGCCGCCCAGCTCGCCCACGTGCCGGGCCAGCGCCACGGCCGGGAACGCCTCATCGTCCAGCGGCTGCAGCTCCCAGGTGTGGGCCTTGGTCCAGTCGACGGCGGGCGCGGCGTCGGCCAGGCGGTCCGGCCAGGTCAGCGACAAGGCGATCGGCAGCCGCATGTCCGGCGGGCTGGCCTGGGCGATGGTGGAGCCGTCGATGAACTCCACCATGGAGTGGATCACCGACTGCGGGTGCACCATCACCGTGATCTTCTCGAACGGCACGTCGAACAGCAGGTGCGCCTCGATGACCTCCAGGCCCTTGTTGACCAGCGTGGCGGAGTTGATGGTGATGACCGGCCCCATGTCCCAGGTGGGGTGGGCCAGCGCCTGCTCGGGGGTGACGTCGGCCAGTTCGGCGCGGCTGCGGCCGCGGAACGGCCCGCCGCTGGCGGTCAGCACCATCCGGCGCACCCGGGCGGTGGCGGAGGCGTCGCCGTAGGTCCACCCCGGCAGGCACTGGGCCAGTGCCGAGTGCTCGGAGTCGACCGGGACGATCTGCCCGGGCGCGGCCCGCCGCTTGACCAGCGGACCGCCGACGATCAGCGACTCCTTGTTGGCCAGCGCCAGCGTCCGTCCGGCCTCCAGGGCCGCCAGCGTGGACGACAGGCCCAGCGCCCCGGTCACCCCGTTGAGCACCAGGTCGCACGGCCAGGCCGCCACCTCGGCGACGGCTTCCGGTCCGGCCACGATCTTGGGGATCGGGTAGTCGCCGGAGCTGTAGCCGCGTTTTTGCGCCTCGGCGTAGAAGGCCAGCTGCAGGTCCTGGGCGGCCGAGGCGCGCGCCACCGCCACCACCTCCGGGCGGAACTCCAGGGCCTGGGCGGCCAGCAGGTCCACCCGTCCGCCGCCGGCGGCCAGGCCGGTCACCCGGAACCGGTCGGGGTTGCGGCGGATCACATCCAGGGCCTGGGTGCCGATCGAGCCGGTGGAGCCCAGCAGCACGACGTCGCGCCGGTCGCGGCCGCTGGAACAGCCGGGCGCGTTCTGTGAGGAGGCAGCCATCATGCTGCCATTGTCCCGTCCGTCCCGATGCGCCCCGTACGGCTTGCCGCGTTTTTGGGCTTGGCCCTCGGCCTGCCCGGGAAGCACTCCTCCAATCACAGAAAGCGTTCATGTGGATTCTTTCTGTGAATTCCGTCCTGCCACGGCGTGGCCGGTCCCGCTCCGGCCGAGGAAGGCGGCGCGTCCATGAGGCGAAGGTTCCGGATGCCGCTGGTCGTCGGCGGCCTGCTGGTCTTGACGGCCCCGGCGGCCCTGCTTCCGGCCTGGGCGCAAGGGTCCGGCCCGGTGGCCGTTCCCCCGCCCGGCGCCAAGGTCCAGGCGCTGACGGCCGCGGACCAGCGGGCGGTGGCGCGGTACTGGACCCCCGAGCGGATGCGGCGGGCGGTGCCGATCAGCCTTCTGGTCGGACGGCCGGCGAGGTCGCCCGACCGGCCGCCCCCGGCGGCAGGCCGGCTGGACTTCCCGCACACCGGCGGCCTGTGGACCGGCGGCGGCGCGGTCGCCCGCACCACGGGACGGGTGTTCTTCACCTTCCGGGGCGTGGACGCCTACTGCTCGGGCTCGGCGGTCGCCGGCGCCAACCGCAACACCGTCATCACCGCCGGGCACTGCGTGAAGTCCCAGGGGACCTGGCACACCAACTGGGTGTTCGTGCCCGGCTACCGCGACGGCGAGCAGCCGTATGGGGTGTGGACGGCCCGGCGTACCTTCGCCACCGCGCAGTGGTCGGTGCTGGAGGACTTCGGCCACGACATCGGCGCCGCCGTGGTCAACGCCCTTGACGGACGGCGTCTGGTCGACGTGGTCGGCGGCCAGGGCATCGCCTTCCATCAGCCGCGCGAGCAGAACATGTACGCCTTCGGGTATCCCGTCCAGCAGCCCTATACCGGGCAGTGGCTGGCCTACTGCAGCGGCCGGACCTTCGAGGTCTCCCCCATCTCCCAGGCGATGGGCATGCCCTGCAACCTGACCAGGGGTGCCAGCGGGGGCCCGTGGCTGCTGCACTTCGATGAGTCTTCCGGCACAGGGGTCATCACCTCGGTGAACAGCCTCGGCCTTGAGGCGTCCGGGTCCCGGTACGTGTTCGGCCCGTACTTCGGGGAGTCCGCGCGGCTTTTGTACGAACGGGCCCAGCACTCTTAGTTCGGCGGGGTCTTCCACAGAGCGGATGCCGTTCGTTGCCGGGACGGCGTGCCATACCGCGGGTCCGGAACCCGACCTTTCAGGCATGACCCAATGGTCACTTTTTCGTAACACCCGGCTAACAAGACGGTCGTACGTTCGGCTCTGTGAAGCAGATCAGCGTGCGCGTCGACATCGCCCCGGCGACCCCCGAGGACCCGGCCGTGATCGCGCTGTGCACCGAGCAGCAGGCCGAGATCGAGGCCCGCTACCCCGGCGCCGACGAGGCCCCCAAGGGCATCGATCCGCGCGTGGAGTTCCTGCTGGCCCGCATCGGTTCCGAGCCGGTGGGCTGCGGCGGGCTCAAGCCGCTGGAGCCGGGCATGGCCGAGGTCACCCGGATGTATGTGCGTCCCGCTCACCGCGGGCAGGGCATCTCCCGCATGCTGCTGCAGGCCCTGGAGGAGATGGCGCTGGCCAAGGGGTGGCGCACCCTCCGCCTGGAGACCGGCGACCTGCAGCCGGAATCGATCGGCCTCTACCAGTCCAGCGGCTACCGCCGCATCCCCGCCTTCGGGCCGTATGTGGGAAACGTCCTCAGCCTCTGCTTCGAAAAGCACCTCACCGACTGAGCCTCTTTCCGCACCTGCTCTCAGGTGCGGCTGAGACGGGAGCCTCAGCGGCGCACGGTGCCGTGTCATCGCAGCCCACGGCACCGGGTCTCACTCAGGCCCCTGATCTCCGCGGGCCGGGACGGGCGGGACGCGGCACCGGGCATCATCCAGGCACCCGCCCCGGCCGCCCGAGGCCAGGTGCCGCACAGGTGCGCCAATGCTCCGGCCCGCGGGCCCAGATGAGGGGGGCGGTCAGAACCGGGCGGCGGTGGTGTCGCCCGGCCGGCCCGAGCTCAGCGCGTCCCCCAGGCGCTTGATCCGCAGCGACGCGGCGATGAGGGCGATCCCGTAGACGATCGCGAACAGCCCGATCAGCCACACCACCGCCAGCGCCCCGCTGACCGGCCAGACGAACAGCAGCAGACCGAACAGCACCGAGACGGCACCGCCGATCACATACCACCACTCGCCCCTCAGCTCCTTGCGCAGCGTCACGGCCGCCACGATCTCCAGCACCCCGGTCACCACCGCCCACGCCGCGATCAGCATCAGCAGCACCAGCGCGGTGACGCCGGGCCAGATGAAGGCCAGCAGACCGGCCAGGACGCCGACCGCGCCGGTCACCGCCAGCCACAGCCGCGACTGCCCGGCCCTGGCGCGGAACGCCGCCGCCAGCGCGAAGGCCCCGTCCACCAGGGCGTAGGCGCCGAACAGCAGCACCAGCGCCCATACCGTGATGGCCGGCCAGATCCAGGCCATCAGGCCGAAAAGGATCGCCACCGCTCCACGCACCGCGAACGTCCACCAGTTGCGCGCCCATTGTTCGATCATCGGCCTCTCCTTTCCCGGCCGCATGCGGCCTCGTCTCGGCCGCATGCGGAAAATCTCTGACCGAATCTTCGGAGGGCCAACACCATGAGGTCGTCAAGGATCGACAATCCCAGCAATCACGTGAGCCCCGTGCGATTACCGGCGCCCGCGACGCCACCGGCATGCCGGGCCCGCCACGGCACCACCTGCCAAGATCCCAGATCACCGCGGCGGAACCGGCTGCCGAGACCACCTGTTCCGCAAAGCGGTGCACCTCGAAAAAGGTCGTTCCGTCTCCTCGCGCAGGCCGTCACACAGCCCCCGAAATTGCCCGCAACTCCGCATGGTAATGATGTTTTTACAGCTCCTTGGAGGCGGTATAACGGCGGGTACACCTCCGGCCGCTTATAAAGGAATCACGTTGCCCGGTCCGCCCGGGAGAGGGGGTGAGCGATGAGCCGCACGAGGGAACTCGTGTTCGACCCCGAGGCGCTGAGCGCGGTGCAGTGCGAAGGCGACGCCTGCGTCGTCTGCCACAAGAGGTGGCCGCGCCCGCGCGTCCGCGTCGGCCGCCTCCCAGACGGCTCAGGGGTGTTCGCGTGTGACGAGTGCGCGCTCGCCCTGCCGCCTCTCCACTGGGCGGGCACCGGGGCAGGGGCCGGTCGGTCGCTGAACGGATCGGCCCGGGACACAGCGCCATACCGCTGAGGGCTTCACCAGGAGGGTGTTCTGGGTTTTCGGGGGGTTGCCCAGAGCACCCGGCTCCAAGAGAGGGCGCGTTCGACAGGGGGCGGTCGGACGCGCCCTCTTCTCTGCCCGCCCTCGCCCGCAGACGGCCGCTGAGCCTCTTTCAACGCCCGCTCCCGGGCGCCGCGGACGGGAGCCCGCGTCCGGAAATGTTCCAGGCCACAGAGGCGTCCCTGAGCGTGCTGCCCTTGTTGCGGCCCGCCGAGACGGCGGGGTCACGGCGGGGTCACAAAGTTCAGTGGGCCGTGCCGCGGGACTCCTGCCAGGCCCGGACCCACTCGGCGTAGTCGGTGCACCCGTGCCCCTCGCCGCCGCAGTCCTCGGTGGGCGTCCGGGCGAAGATCACCTTCTTCAGGAAGTCCCCGTCGCCGACCCGGTAGGTGGCGCAGAAGGATGCGCTGAGCCGGTCGCCCTCGCACGCCTGCGGGTTGGCCGGCGCCACCCCGGCCCACTGGGCGACCTGCCGCTGCACGTCCGGGGAGACCGTCCACTTCAGCCACTGGTACATGCAGTTGGGGTGCTCGGCCCGGGCGCCGATCAGCCAGGAGTTGACCCAGCCGGTCACGCCCTCCCGGGGCTCGATGCCGGCCACCGGGCGCCCCGCCCTGCTCAGCACGTCCAGCTGGTAGGAGGAGACCTGGCCGATGACCGCCTCGCCCGCGGCGAACGCGCTGACCGCATCGGCCGGTTCACTCCAGTAGGCCCTGACGTGGGGACGCTGGCGGCGCACCACCTGGGCCGCCGCGTCGAGCTGCTCGGGGGTCAGCGCATAGGGGTCGGTGATGTCCAGCGACTTCTTCTTCGAACGCAGGTACAGCGCGGCCTCGGCCAGCGCCAGCGGCGTGTCCCGCATGATCAGCCTGCCGCTGTACCGCCCGGCCTCCTGCGGGTCGAACAGGTCCGCCCAGCCGCTGGGAGGCGGCTGCACGGCCCGCTGGTCGTACATGAGCAGGTTCGCGCCCCACACATAGGGCACCCCGTAGACCGTCTTATCCCGCCTGAGCAGCGAGCGCAGCCGGGACTCCAGGCGCTTGTAGCCCTCGACCAGGTTCGGGTTCACCGGTGCCGCATGGCCGCCGTCGATCAGCAGCCCGGCGACCTCGGGGGGCGCCGAGACGCCGTCATAGCGCCGGTCGGGGTCGGACATCAGGTCCACCATCTCCTGCACGGTGGACACCTGTTTGAGAGAGACCTTGCAGCTGGTGCGCTCTTCGAAGGGGGTGACCCAGTCGACGTGCTCGGCGCTGCCGCCGCGTTCCGCCAGACCGGGCCAGACCACCAGGTTGAGCGCGCCCTCACCGGGTCCGAGCGTGCGCGCGGCCCGCGCCGTGCCGGGGGGCGCGTTCCGGCCGTCTCGTCCGGCCGCGACCACGATCAGCGCCACCACCAGGAGGACCGCCAGGGCCGCGGCGAGCCGGTGCCGGCCGCTCAGCCCGCGCAGCGCCCGCGACACTCGGTCCACGGGACCAGACTGGCTCATACCTCTCCCACAACCTCCGCCGGGTCCTCCCGGCCGCCGTCGGGTGCTGCGGCGCAGCGTAGCCGGGAGGTGCCCACATCGAGATCGACGGCCTTGCGGCCGGACGAACCGGGGTCATCGTCGCAGCGTACTCGGGAGCCCCGCAGGGCGGCGGCCGGGTCGCGCGGCGGCTCACCGGACGGTGCGCGACCGTCCGATCGTCGGTGGCGGAAGAATTCTTCATCCGGATCGACGGCCCGCCGCCCCGCCGGGCGAGCGTGCACCGCAATACGGACGGCCGTCTTCATAAATAATCTGACCACCAATATGACGCCGATTTAACCGCGCGCACATTACCCGTTTTTCAGGTCCGGCGGCGGGCGAAGGCGCGGGGAAACGCGACCGCCCCGGCGCCGGTCCGCGCCGGCGGCGGGGCGGATCTTTTCGCGTCCCGATGGCGGGGGGCACGGGACGCCCGGGACCGCGCCTTCCCGGGCCGTCGCATTCCCCCGCGCCCCGGGCGCCCGCCGGGGCCTGCGGGGACGGCGGGCGGGAAGGGCTCTGCGCGGCGGGGCTGAAAAGGGCGGGTCAGACGGTGGGGCCGCCCGGCCATGCGGTTGCCGGGATCCGTCCGGCCTGCGGCCCGGCGGCCCGTTCCGGGTATTGGGGTTGCGGGGAAATCCGCAGGTCCTGCCGGGTGTCACGGGCCGGGTGGGAGCGGGGGTCCGGCTGCGGCGCGGGAGCCGGGCGGCGACCGGGGAAGGATGCGGCCGCCCGGTGCTCCTCGATGCGGGCGATGAGTTTTTGCGGGGTGGCCGCCTCGACGAAATCGCCGATGTCCTGATCGCGCGGCGGCAGCGCCCACCACCGGCGGGTGGACAGGCCGAACCAGATGGTCCAGCGCGGATACCGGCGGCTGAGCGCCTCGATCTCGGCCGCATGGTCATCGGCGGGAAGGCTGTTGTCGGCAAGCACCGGGCGGCTCCCTGCATGTGGTTCGCTGAACCGGAACTACGACCTTGACCCGACCCCCCGGTCCCGGTCTTTATTTCCCTTGATTTTAAATTGCGACATCCCGAGTGTGTCGCGGTCCACAGATGAGGTCAACGGGTGTGGCTATTATTTGTCGAGACACATGGCGTTAAAAATTAACGATGGAAACTCACTGACATCAAAAAGTTTCAATCCCCCCACCTGCGCACTCTCACCGTGCGCAGCGATCCGCTCACCGGCGACACATGGCGCACCGCCGGGAGATTTGCACCTTTTGGGGTACTTGCCCGGAAGCCTCGGGAGAGGTCCCGGATTCGCCGGGTAACACGAAGATCCCGCCGGGGTCAGGTCCGGCGGGATCTTCTGTGAGCGGGCGGCCCGGCCGCGGGCCTCAGCCGTTGGTCGGGAACCCCAAGTTGACGCCCCCGTGACTGGGGTCCAGCCAGCGGGCCGTGACCGCCTTGGTGCGGGTGTAGAAGTGCACGCCCTCCATGCCGTGGGCGTGGCTGTCGCCGAACAGCGAGTCCTTCCAGCCGCCGAAGGAGTAGTAGGCCATCGGCACCGGGATCGGCACGTTGATGCCGACCATGCCGACCTCCACCTCGTTCTGGAAGCGCCGCGCCGCACCGCCGTCGTTGGTGAAGATCGCCGTCCCGTTGCCGTAGGGGTTGGCGGCGATCAGCTCCATCGCCTCGTCGTAGGAGCCCACCCGCACCACCGACAGCACCGGCCCGAAGATCTCGTCGGTGTAGGCGTCCATGTCGGGGGTGACGTGGTCCAGCACGGTCGGGCCGAGCCAGAAGCCGCCGGAGTACTCCTCGGCGGTCTCCACGCCGCGCCCGTCGACCACCACCGCGGCGCCCTGGGCGAGGGCGCTCTCGACGTAGGAGGCCACCTTGTCCCGGTGCTCCCGGGTGATCAGCGGCCCCATCTCCGCGGCCGGGTCGTGGCCGGGACCGACCGTCAGGCGGGCCGCCCGCTCGGCGATGCGGGCCACCAGCTCATCGCCCACCGGGTCCACGGCCACCACCACCGAGATCGCCATGCACCGCTCGCCGGCCGAGCCGAACCCGGCCGACACCGCCGCGTCGGCGGCCAGGTCCAGATCGGCGTCGGGCAGCACCACCATGTGGTTCTTGGCGCCGCCGAGGGCCTGCACCCGCTTGCCGGTGCGGGCGGCGCGCTCATAGACGTAGCGGGCGATCGGGGTGGAGCCGACGAAGCTGACCGCCTTGACATCGGAGTGTTCCAGCAGGGCGTCCACCGCGGTCTTGTCGCCGTGCACCACGTTGAACACCCCGTCCGGCAGCCCCGCCTCGGCCCACAGCTCCGCCAGCCACACCGACGCCGACGGGTCTTTTTCCGACGGCTTGAGCACGAAGGTGTTGCCGCAGGCGATGGCCACCGGGAACATCCACATCGGCACCATCGCCGGGAAGTTGAACGGGGTGATGCCCGCCACCACGCCCAGCGGCTGCAGGATCGAATAGGCGTCCACCTTGGTGGAGACGTTCTCCGAGTAGCCGCCCTTGAGCAGGTGCGGGATGCCGCAGGCGAACTCCACCACCTCCAGGCCCCGCGTCACCTCCCCGGCCGCGTCCGAGATCACCTTGCCGTGCTCGGAGCTGATCAGCTCGGCCAGCTCTCGGCGGCGGGCGGCCAGCAGCTCGCGGAAGCGGAACAGCACCGCGGTGCGCTTGGCCAGCGAGGCGTCCCGCCAGGCGGGGAAGGCGGCCTTGGCGGCGGCGACGGCCGCGTCCACCTCCGTGGCCGAGGCGAAGTCGACCTTGCCGGTCAGGCGGCCGGTGGCCGGGTCGTAGATGTCGCCCTGCCGCCCGGCGGGCCCCTCGTGCGGCTTGCCGCCGATCCAGTGGCGGACGTGCTTTTCGGTCACTTGGCGGCCTCGCTCACTGCCTCCAGGGAGTCGATCAGGATGCCCAGCCCTTCCCGGGCGTCCTCCTCGGTGATCGTCAGCGGCGGCGCCATCCGGATGACGTTGCCGTACAGCCCGCCCTTGCCGACCAGCAGGCCGCGCTTGCGGGTCTCCTCCATCACCGCGGCGGCCAGCGGCGGGCTGGGCTCGCCGGTGCCCGGCTCGACCAGCTCGACGGCGAACATCAGCCCCTTGCCGCGCACCGCGCCCACCACCGGCAGCCGCGGCGCGGCCTCCTTCAGGCCGTCCAGCAGCAGCGCCCCCTGACGGGCGGCGTTGCTCTGCAGGTCGTGGTCGAGGATGTAGTCGAGGGTGGCGTTGGCGGCGGCCATGGCGATCGGGTTGCCGCCGAAGGTGGACAGCCCGGTGGCGTGCGGGGCGTCCATCAGGTCGCCGCGGGCCACCACGCCGCCGACCGCGAAACCGTTGCCCAGCCCCTTGGCGAAGGTCATGATGTCGGGCGTCACGCCGTGGTTGTGGATGCCGAAGAAGCTCTGCCCGGTGCGGCCCCAGCCGGTCTGCACCTCGTCGGAGATGAACAGCGCGCCGTATTCGTCCAGGACCTCCTTGTAGGCGGCGTACAGGCCGTCCGGCGGCATGGTGAAGCCGCCCACCCCCTGGATCGGCTCGGCGATCAGCGCCGCCACGTCCCCGCCGGTGGCGGTGGCCAGCACGTGCCGCAGGTCCTCGGTGCAGACCTTGATGAAGTCGGCGTCCGACAGGTGGGCGAACTGCGGCAGGTGCCGGTCGCCGCCGTGCAGGAAGTGCACGGTCAGCGGGGTGTAGGCGTTGTTCTTCCAGCTCCGGTTGGCGGTCACCCCGATGGCGCCGAAGGAGCGGCCGTGGTAGCTCTGCCGCATGGCCAGCACCTGGTTGCTCTTGCGGGCGTAGGTGGCCAGCAGCAGCGCCGTCTCGTTGGCCTCGGTGCCGGAGTTGACGAAGAAGACCTTGGCGTCCTTGATCCCCGACAGGGCGACGATCTTCTCGGCCAGCTCCACCTGGCCGCGCAGCAGGTAGGCGGTGGAGGTGTGCACCACCCCGGTGGCCAGCTGCCGCTCGACGGCCTGGCGCACCTCCTCGACGTCGTAGCCGAGGATGTTGGTGATGATGCCGGCGAAGAAGTCCAGGTAGGTGTTGCCCTCGGCGTCCGTGACGCGGACGCCCTTACCGCTGACGATCTCGATGGGCCGCTCGTAGTAGAGCGCCATCCAGTTCGGCATGACGGCGCGGTGGCGCGCAAGCAGGTCCGACATGCGTCAAGTCTGGACGTCGTTCCACCCGCGTACCAGCGGACATCGTGTCAGTCATGCGCCGCCATACCTGACAAGGTGTCACCCGCGGGGGTCACAGCGCGTTGATGCGGCGGGCGAGGTCGAAGTCCTTGCCGGTCAGACCGCCCGCCGAGTGGGTGGACAAGGTGAGCGTCACGGTGTTCCAGCGGATGGTGATGTCGGGGTGGTGATCGGCGGCCTCGGCCAGCTCGGCGACCCGGTTGACGAAGGCCATGGCCTCGGCGAAATCGGCCAGCCGCACCACCTTGACGATGGCGTCCCCCTGCCGCTCCCAGCCGGGGGTCTGCGCCAGCTCCCCGCTGAGCGACTGTTCGTCGAGCAGGCTCATCGCGTCCTCTCCCCTCCGTCCCCTTCCTTCACCCGGACAACGGTTTTCCCAGGTGGACGGATACGGCACCGATGACGACATATCCTCCCGGTAATGCTTCCCACTCTCGCCGACGTGCTGCACCTGCCGGCGGTCCAGCGCGGCCAGCCGCAGGTGGTGGCGGGCGCCGACCGGCTGGATGCGCGGGTCCGCTGGGTGCACGTCGCCGAGATCGCCGACATCGCCCATCTGCTGCACGGCGGCGAGCTGGTGCTGACCACCGGGATCGCGCTGCCCGAACGCTCCTCCCAGCTGCGCCGGTACGTGGCGGAGCTGGCCGAAGTCGGCATCAGCGGGCTGATGATCGAGCTGGGCCGGCGCTATGTCGGCCGGCTGCCGGCCGCGCTGCTGTCGGCCGCCGAAGAGCACGGGCTGCCGGTGATCATGCTGGCCCGGGAGACCGCCTTCATCGATATCACCGAGTCCGTGCACGCCCGCATCCTGGACGCCCAGCTGGAGGAGCTGCGGGCCTCCGAGCAGCTGCACCAGATCTTCACCCGATTGTCGGTGGAGGGCGCCTCCCCCGAGGAGGTGGTCCGCCAGGTGGCCGCGCTGGCGGGCCGCCCGGTGGTGCTGGAGAACCTCTCCCACCAGGTGCTGGCCGCCGACCCGGCCGGCAGCGACCCGGCCGCCCTGCTGGCGATGTGGGAGACCCGCTCCCGCAGCGTCCGCCCCGCCGAGCGCACCGCCCACGACCCGGCCTCCGGCTGGCTGGTCACCACCGTGGGCGCCCGCGACGAGGACTGGGGACGGCTGATCATCATCGGGGACGGGCCGCCCACCCCCCGCGACATCGTCCTCATCGAACGGGCCGCCACCACGCTGGCGCTGGCCCGGCTGCTGGACCGGCACGCCGAGAGCCTGGAGCGGCAGGCGCACGGCACGATCATCGCCGGCATCCTGGCCCGCTCCTACGCCGACCCGGCCGAGGCGGCCGCCCGGGCCCGCGCGCTCGGCGTGCCGCTGGCCGGGCGCCGCCTGCTGGGCATGGTGCTGTGCCCGCGTCCCGGCCAGGACCCCTCCCCCGAACGGCCCTCGCATGAGCGGATCGCCGAACTGGCCGAGGCCGCCAGCGCGGCCTGCCGGCAGGTCCGGCTGCCGGCCCTGGTGGGCGTGCTGGACGAGAGCACCTCCCCCGCCGGCGGTGCCGGCGCCCGGATCGGGATGCTGGTCTCCCTGCCCGCCCGGGGCGACGCCGAGCGCTCGCTGACCGAGCTGGCCCGCCGGATCCGCGCGCTGTGCGGGCCGGGCCCGGTGCTGGCGGCCGGGTCACTGGTGCAGTCGGTGCGCGATGTGCGCCGCTCCTTCCTGGAGGCCGAGCAGGTCGCCGACGCCGCCCGCCGCGGCTGCGGCGACCGCCTGCTGTACCGGCTGCCGGACCTGCGGCTGCGCGGCCTGCTGCACCTGCTGCGCGACGACGCCCGGGTGCAGACGTTCGTGGAACGCGAGCTGGGCCCCCTGCTGGAGTACGACGCCCAGCGCGGCAGCGACCTGACCGGCATCCTGTCGCTGTACCTGCAGGCCGGCCGCAACAAGGCGGTCGCCGCCCAGCGCGCCCACCTGTCCCGCCCCGCCTTCTATGAGCGGCTGCGCCGCATCGAACGCATCCTGGACGTCGACCTGGACGACGTGGACTCCTGCACCTCCCTGCACGTGGCCCTGCTCGCCCTCGACTCCGTCCGCCGGCCCCCGTCGTGACCTCCGCTTTCAGGTCGTATCGATGGCGGATTGATAGCCTGAGGCGACTGGGACCCAGCACCTCGGCGCAGCCCACGGAGGACGCCTGATGACAGCGGAGCCGATACATCAGCCGCTGCCCGAGCCGTCCCGCGAACGACAGCCTCCTCAGACGGCATGCGAGGTGCCGGAGTGGCTCATGCCCCCGGAGGAGGGCTTCACCGCTGAGGACCTCGATCGCCTGCCACAGTTGCCCCCTCACACAGAACTCATCGATGGCAGCCTCGTCCTCGTGAGCCCTCAAGCCAACTTCCACACGCTGGCCATCTCCCTGCTGGAGAGTGCGCTTCGCCGGTTCGCTCCAAGCGACCTGCGGGTGCGGCGTGAAATGACCGTCACGCTGGGCAAGCGGCAGCGTCCCGAACCGGATGTGCTGGTGGTGCGGGCTGACGCGATCAAAGGGCCGGAACAGACCGATTTCCGTCCCGAGGACGTGGTGCTCGTCGTGGAGGTCGTCTCCCCGGAGTCCGAGCTGCGGGACCGTGAGCGCAAGCCGCAGCTGTACGCCCGGGCCGGCATCCCCCACTTTTGGCGGATCGAGAAAGACCACGAGTGGCCCGTGGTCTACGTCTACGAACTCGACCCCGCGACCGGTGCCTATGTGGCGACCGGCATCCACCACGAGCGGCTCAAGGTGACCGTGCCGTTCGACATCGACATCGACCTGACCGAGATCGACCGGCTCTGACCTGCACTCCGGCCGAAGGGCTCCAAGGCCGGCCGGGCGAGGACCGGTCGGCTTCGCGCCAGGGGCGATCGTAAGGAACGGGCGCGGGCTTTACATGTAGTGAAGAGCTCTTCCCCCTAGCTTGGCGTTTCCTGGGGCAGAACTGTGGCGTGCGCCTGCGCAGTTTTGGGGTCGAGGAGGAACTGCTGCTCTTCGACCCGGAGGGCGGAGCTCCCCGCGCGATGTCCGGGGCCGTCCTGCACCATGCCCGTCTCCAAGGGGAGAAAGTGCACACAAGCCCCTTGACGAAGGGTGGGATGGAAAGCGAGCTCCAACGCGAGCAGTTGGAGATCTGCACCCGGCCCTGCACCACCTTGGACGAGCTGGACCGTCAGGTGCGGCGCCGGCGGCTGGCGGCGGCGCGCGCGGCCGCGGCGGCCGGGGTGCGGATCGCCGCGCTGGCGACCTCGCCGGTGGCGGCGCACCCGACGCTCACCCCCCACGACAGGTACCGGCAGATGGCCGACCAGTACGCCCAGGTCGCCGACGAGCAGCTCATCTGCGGCTGCCATGTGCACGTGGAGGTGTCCTCCCCGGAGGAAGGGGTGGGCGTGCTGGACCGCATCGGGCCGTGGCTGCCGCCGCTGCTGGCGTTGAGCGCCAACTCCCCGTTCTGGCAGGGCCGCGACACCGGCTACGACAGCTGGCGGCGGCAGGTGTGGGCGCGCTGGCCGTCCAGCGGGCCGGCCGAGCCGTTCCGGAGCGCCGACGGCTACCGGCGGGCCGTGCGGGCGCTGATCGAGACCGGGGCGCTGCTGGATGAGGGGATGGTCTACTACGACGCCAGGCTGTCACGGCACTACCCGACCGTGGAGGTGCGCGTCGCCGACGTGTGCATGAGGGCCGACGACACGGTGCTGATCGCCGCGCTCGTCCGCGGGCTGGTGGAGACCGCCGCCCGGGCCCACCGGGAGGGGCGTCCGCCGGTCCCGGTGCGGACCGAGGTGCTGCGGGCGGCGATGTGGCGGGCGGGCCGCTCCGGGCTGAGCGGCGCGCTGGTGCACCCGGTGACCTGGCGGCCCGCTCCCGCCCGGACGGTGCTGCAGGCGCTGGTGGAGTATCTGCGGCCCGCGCTGGAGGACGCCGGGGACCTGGCGGCGGTCCGGGAGCTGCTGCAGGCGCTGGCGCGGCGCGGCAACGGCGCATGCCTGCAGCGCACCGCCTATGCCCGCACCGGCTGCATCAGCGGGGTCATCGCCGATGCGATGGACCGGACGGTGAGCTGACCCCGCCGCCTCGGCCGAGACGGCGGGGCGGCGGATCTTCCGCCTCCGGCGGCGGAGTACCTTCTTCGGAATGGACCTTGGATTGACAGGACGCCGCGCCGCCGTGGCCGCCGCCACCAGCGGCCTCGGCCTGGCGACGGCCCGGGCGCTGGCCGCCGAGGGCGTGCGGGTGGCGATCTGCGGACGCGACCGCGACCGGCTGGAGAAGGCCGTCGCCTCGCTGGGGGACGGCGCCCACGGAATCGTGGCCGACGTCGGCACGCCCGAGGGCGCCGCCGATTTCGTCCACCGGGCCCAGGAGGCGCTCGGCGGGGTGGACATCCTGGTCACCAACGCCGGCGGTCCTCCGCCCGGTGACTTCGCCTCCACCGACGTGGACGCCTATGCGCAGGCGCTGAACCTCAACCTGATGTCCGTGGTCGCCATGTGCAAGGCCGCCGTCCCGCCGATGCGGGAACGCCGCTGGGGCCGGGTGCTGGCGATCACCTCGATCACGGTGCGCCAGCCGGCCCCCAACCTGATCTTGTCCAACACCGCCCGTGCCGGGGCCACCGGCTTCCTCAAGACGCTGGCGCTGGAGGTCGCCGCCGACGGCGTCACGGTCAACTCCCTGCAGCCGGGCCTGCACGCCACCGACCGCCTGCGCGCCCTGTACGGCGGCGACCTGTCCAAGGCCGCCGCGCAGGTCCCGATGGGCGAGGTCGGCGACGCCGACGACTTCGGCGCCGTCGCCGCCTTCCTGTGTTCGGAGCACGCCCGTTTCATCACCGGCGCCGCCATCCCCGTGGACGGGGGCGCCTATCCGGCCCTGCTGTGACCGTCCGCCCGTCACCCGGACCCACCCGAGATGAGACACACAAACAGCGACGGGTGCAATAGCGGCCGGCAACTCACCATGCCGGCAATGCCACTCTCCTAAAGCGGCCGCGGCGAGCGAGAGGCTCTGCCGCGGCCGCCGGATCACTGAAGGTTTTCTCGATAAGAAGGAGCAAGCTTCCGCGTCGCACAGCCCCCAGCCAAAGGCGATGCGCTCGTCAGTCCCCGGCGGTCCTTCTCGTGCCCGGTGAGGACGGCATTGGTCCTGCACACTGTCCAGGTCGCCGTCCCGTTCCCGCCCTCACCAGGGTTTTGCTCCGTCTCCAGGCTGTTGCCATCCCCCGGCGGCACCGGCTCGGTGAGAACCTCACTGTGCGGTCACCGGCTTCACGAGTGACCCGGCCGTTGCAAAGCCTCTTCCTGCAGGTCGCCTTCGCCAGCCGTAGGCGGGTGCGCCGGAGCCGGGAGCGACGCGTGCCCTGGGGCGTCCCGGCACCGGGCGCCACCGGGGCTTCTGTGTCCGGCATCCAAGGTCATGAGTTGAAAAAGATTCGTGAGGCCTTCCCAGAGATCGACGTCCCCAGATAGCGGCAACGCATCAGGCCCGGAGCGAAAGTGCAGGCGAGGGCGTGGGACGTCCTCGAGCGGGGAGGGATCGTCGGCTCGCGTTCGGGCGCAGGGAGAAGCCTGCCGGGCCGGCCGCATGAGCGGCCCCGGCAGGAGGCCTCACGATGGGAGGTGGGCTCCTCCTGAGAAAACCGCGGTGACGCGACGTCGGAGGCGCCGGGGGCGGTCGCGGCGAGCAGGGGGTCCCCGCCGCGACCGCCGGTCCGGGGAGGGGGTGCGGCCTGGGGGTCAGGCGGCGGTGGGGGTGGGGCGGCGCCAGGGGAGGTAGCCGGAGACGGGGCGGATGGCGGCGGGGGCGCCGGTGGGCTCGACGGCCAGGATGCGGTCGAAGCGGAAGGCGCGTACGCCGCGGCGCAGGCGGCACCAGCCGACGACGTGCCAGTGTTCGCGGTGGACCAGGCAGGTGACCGGTTCGACCTCCCGGATGGTGACGTTGGCGTTGGCGTCGGCGTAGCACAGCCGGATCACCCGGCGCTCGGTGATGGCCTCGGCGATCACCCGGGCGCGGTCGGCGACGGTCTCGGCCAGCGGGGAGGTCAGGGTGGTGAGGGTGTCGGCGATGACGGGGTCGGCGGGGGCGAGGTCGGCGGTCAGGTGACGCAGAGCGCGGCGGGCGGCGGCCGCCTGCGGGCCGCTGCCCAGGTGGGCGAGCGAGAGCGCCAGCGCGGCGATCTCGGCCGGGGGGAGGTCGCCGGAGCGGGCTGTGGTGCGCTGCTTCTCCATGATTCGATTATATGTTCGAATACCGACAGCGACCTGGGCCGACGGCGCAACGTTAGGGGTTTCTATCAGGTCAGTCACCTGCCCGACAGGTGCGGGTTTCGTAGGTTATCGTCGCGATCATTATCGTGTGGTCAGCCGTCCGCTTCCCCGCGACAGGTCGCCTGACGAGGAGCCCAAGGAGCCCGATGACCGTCGTCCTGGTGCTGTTGTGCGTGGTCGTGGGGATCCTGGAGCTGTATGCCGGCAAGCAGAGCAAAGACCAGGCCAGGGCGTTCACCCAGCGCATCGAGGAGCTGCGCGAGCAGGTCAGCAAGCAGAACGGGGTGCTGGTGACGGTCGGCGAGCAGCTGACCGCCGAGCTGTCGCGGGTCAAACGGGACGTGCTGCCCGGCCTGGACGACCGGCTGCGCCGCAACAGCGGCCAGATCGAGGAGCTGGGCCGGCTGCTGCGGCAGGCCGACGACTACATCAAGGCGCAGGCGAGCCGGCTGCAGGAGCTGGAGCAGCAGCGGGTCACCCTGGCGGCGCTGCGCCGCAAGCTCACCGACATCGAGTCCACCGTCCGCACGGTCGCCCCGCAGGCCGAGCCGGCCGCCGGCCGGCGGCTGGAGAGCGCGCTGGGCAGGCTGGCCGAGCTGGAGCGCAACGGCACCGAGATCCTGCAGCTGCAGCGCGACCTGACCCGCACCCTGGAGGACGTGGAGGACGTCGTCAGCGAGCTGCTGCGCTATGCGGGGGGCGAGCTGGAGGAGGCGGTCCGCTCATCGCTGCGCGGCGAGCGGGGCGAAGGGGAGCCTCCGCTGGTCTCCGGCCGGCTGTGGACCCGCGACCCGCGGCTGCAGGACGTCCTGGAGGAGGTCTACGGGCACTGCCTGGAGCAGATCGGGCTGCAGGTCCGGCTGCGCACCGGGGAAGGCGATGCCGATGGGCCGCGGCGCCACCGCTTCTTCCTGACCGGACGGCCCGCAGAAAGCCTGGCCGGCGCCTTCACCGAGCTGCTGATCACCACCGGCAACGACCTGAGCCGGGCCGCGCTGCTGCCCACCGACGTGCGGGTCGCCGGGGCGCCGCACCCGGCCGAGCGCCCGGTGCCGCCCGATGAGGCGGCGTTGAAGGCGCTGCTGCGGGCCATGTACGACAGCGACGGCGCCACCGCCCAGATCGGCCCGCTGCTGGCCGTGCGCACCCGCCAAGAACTGCTGTGCGCGGTGCTGACCCCCGCCCAGCTGCTGGAACTGGAAAACGACGAGGTGCTGTGGGACCCGTCGGCCGCCGCGCTGCGGCTGCGGCAGATGGCCGCCCATCAGGTATGGGAGCTGACGGACTGGGCCAGCCAGCTGCCGAGCGCGTAGGTGTGCACGCTCGCGCCCGGCCCGGATGCGGCGGGGCGCCCGGCCTCGAACCGGATCGCCAGCGGGCAGCGGGCCGCACCGGTGGCGCGGTCCACCTCCGCGCACAACCCGACTCCGGCGGCGCGGTCGAGCAGCACCGCCCCCTCCATCGAGCGCACCGCCCGCATCGCCGCCGGCAGCGTCCTGCCGGCGGCGGGATCGTAGAGTTCCTGAAAGATCAGCCGGCGGCCGTAGCGCACCAGCGCGGCGGCGTCCACCACCCGGCTGCCGACCGCCGCCGACGGCCCGGCGATGACGATGCCGAAGCTCTGGTCCTCCCGGCCGCGCACATAGATCTCCCGGTCCGGCTGCAGGCCCCGCCTCCGCCTGCGCAATCGCAGCTGCAGCCCGAACCCCGTCCCGCCGTCGAGGTAGACCGGCGGGGTGAGCGCGGTGCGGCCTCCGACCACCTGCATCGCCTCCGGAGAGACCCGCCATTCGGGCAGGAAGAGGCCGACGCCGCGCACCAGCAGCCGCCAGACGGGGCGGGCCGTCACATCCACCTCGGGCAGGAACTCCCCCTGGGGGCCGCGCAGGCCCGCCTGAAAGGACCCCGGCTGCCGGTCCCCCGCCGGCGCCGGAACGTTGGCGGCCACCATGCCGCCATCCTGCGGTGCGCAGGGCCCGGCCGACAAGTGCACAAGGCGGTACATCCCGTCCCGGTCGGCACACCGTGTCGGCAAGGGCGATGCGGCCCCGCCCTTCGCTCAGTTACCGTTAGATGACCGATCTTGACGAGGGCGCCTCATGAACGTTCAGGACATGATGGTCTTCCGCGACACCAGGGCGCGGACTGTCGACAAGTACCTGATGGCTCATGAGGGCCATGTCATCGCGGTGCGGCGGCATCCGGCGGTGCTGCTGCAGGCGGCGGCCGAGACGGTGGGCGGGCTGCTGCTGTCGGCGCTGGTGCACGCCTTCACCGGGCTGGCGCTGCTGTGGCTGCCCTGGCTGGTGCTGCTGGGCCGGCTGGTGTGGAAGGTGATCGCCTGGTCGCTGGAGTTCTTCCTGGTCACCGAGCACCGGGTGATGCTGATCAGCGGGGTGCTCAATCGCAAGGTCGCGATGATGCCGATGGCCAAGGTGGAGGACATCAAGCTGGACCGCACCCCGATGGGCCGGCTGCTGGGGTACGGGGAGTTCATCATCGAGTCGGCCGGTGACAAGCAGGCCCTGCGCAACGTGACCTACATGCCCTACCCGGAGCAGCTCTACCTGGAGATCTCCTCGATGATCTTCGGGGCGGTGGACGAGTCCCCCGACTGATCTCCCCGCACCCCCTGCCGCGCCGGGCTCAGGGCGTGGCGGTCCACTCCAGCGGGAGCGTGTCGAGGCCGAGGACGAGGCTGGCGTGCTCGGTGGGCTGGGCGCCGTCGGGGACCCGGTAGACGGGGATGCGGCGGTGCCACTCCTCCAACGCGATGCGCAGCTCCAGGCGGGCCAGGTGCGAGCCGAGGCAGCGGTGCGGGCCGGCGCCGAAGGCGATGTGCCGGTTGGGCTCGCGGTCGAAGTCCACCACGTCCGGGTCGGGGAACACCCGCGGGTCGCGGTTGGCCATCATCAGCGGCAGCATCACCATGTCGCCGGCCTTCATGGGGCAGCCGTGCCGTTCGACGTCGGCGGTCAGCTTGCGGGCCGGCAGCACCAGCGAGTAGGCGCGCAGCAGCTCCTCCACCGCGTTGGGGATGATCTGCGGCTCGTTGACGATGCGCGCCCGGTCGGCGTCATGGCGGGCCAGGTGCCAGAAGCTGTAGGACAGCTGGGCGGTGACGGTGTCCAGCCCGGCCAGGAACATCAGCACGCACAGCTGGAGCAGCTCGGCGTCGGTGACCGGACGGCCGTCGATCTCAAAACCGATCGCCGTGCTGATCAGGTCGTCGCGGGGTTCGGCGCGGCGCTGGGCGATCAGCTCGGTGAACAGGCCCACCACCTTGCCCATGGCCTCGGCCCGTCCCTCGCCGGAGGGCGGCGGGTGCAAGATGGCGTACTCCCACTCCAGGAACTCCTCCAGGCGTTCGATGGGCAGCCCCATGAACTCCAGGAAGACCGTGGTCGGGAAGCGCCGGGCGAAGTCGGCCACGAAATCGCAGGAGCCCCGGGCGGCCAGGCCCTCCACCAGCTCCACGCACTGGCGGCGGATGGACTCCTCCATGGCGGCGGCGCGGGCCGGGGTGAACATCGGGCGCAGCAGCCTGCGCCAGGTGGTGTGCTCGGGCGGATCCAGCATGATCGGGATCCACTTGGCCGCCGGGTTGGGGTCGATCACCGAGATCGCGCTGCTGGAGTGCCGCTCGACGTCCTGGTAGGCGGCCACGATGTCGGCGTGGCGGGTCAGCGCCCAAAAGCCGTTGCGGGCCTCGGTGCGGAAGGCCGGGCACTGTTCGCGCAGCTCGTCCAGCATCCGGTGGGTGGTGCCCGCAGGACGCGGCTCGGCGAAGGGATCGAAGTCGATCCGGGGGTAGTTCATGCCTCTCCTTTTCGGGCGACTCCGCACAGGAAGAAGGCGGGCAGCCGCTCCGGCTGTCCGCCGAGCGGGACCGGGGCGGGCCCTTGGGGCGCGGTCTCGAGTTCCGGATGCCAGTCGGGCAGTTCCACCAGGCCGGGTTCCACCGGCTCCAGGTCGCCGAACAGGGCCATCAGGCGGTCGCGGTCGCGGAAGGTCATGGAGGTGTTGACGCGGGCGTCGTCGTAGACCTGCCGGCCCTGGCGGGCCGCCTCCAGGTGGCCGGAGCTTTCGGGGGGCAAGGTGATGTGCGAGATCGCCACGTGGCTGCCGGGCGCCAGGGCCTGGTAGAACCGCCCGACCGCCTTGAGGAGCGCATCGTCGTCGGCCACGCAGTGCAGCACGGCGATGAACAGCAGCCCCACCGGCCGGTCGAGGTCGATCAGGCCGGTCAGCTCCGGGGCGGACAGCACCGCCTCGGGGTCGAGCAGGTCGCCCTCCACCACGACGGTCTGCTCGTCGGTGGCCAGCAGCGCCCGGGCGTGGGCGAGCACGACCGGGTCGTTGTCGACGTAGGCGACCTTGGCGTCCGCCCGGGCGGCCTGGGCGACCTGGTGGACGTTGCCCTGGGTGGGCAGCCCGCAGCCGATGTCGATGAACTGGTCGATGCCGGCGTGCGCGGCCATGTAACGGACCGCCCGGCGCAGGAACGCCCGGTTGGCCCGGGCCACCGCGGGGGTCTGCGGGGCCGCCGCGATGACCTTTTCGGCCGCTTCGCGGTCGGCGGGGTAGTTCTCCTTGCCTCCCAGGTAGTAGTCGTACATGCGGGCGACGTTGGGCCTGGTGATGTCGACCCCGGCGGGCGGTGTCAGCGATGCCAACCGATCTCCCTCGACTCCAGCGCCTTCCTTACGGATCTGCACTGAAGATCGTAGGAATTTAACCGACCATCCGCGACGTTTTTCACGCCACACCCCCAAATGCCCCTTTTTCGGAGGGCTCAAAAACCGGCGATGACCGCTGTCAAATACCGGCGTCAGGAGTCGAAACCCATGCCGATCCGGTCCAGGGCGCGCAGCCACAGGTCGCGGCGGCCCCCGTTGCGGTCGGCCCGGGCCAAAGAGCGGCGGGTCAGCTGGATGCCCGCATAACGCAGCGGCTCGGGCGGGAAGGGGATCGGCTTGCTGCGCACCATCTGCAGCGCGGTCCGCTCGGTCCGCTCCCCCGCCAGCAGGTCGAGCATGACGGCGGCGCCGAAGCGGGTGGCGCCCACCCCGAGGCCGGTATAACCGACGGCATAGGCGAGCCGCCCCCGGTGGGCGGTGCCGAAGAACGCACAGAACCTGCTGCAGGTGTCGATGACCCCGGCCCAGGCGTGCGTGAAACGCACCCCCTCCAGCTGGGGGAAGGTCTGGAAGAAATGCCGGGCGAGCTTGGCGTGGGTGGCCGGGCGGCGTTCGAGTTCGGCGCGCAGCCCGTTGCCGTAGTGGTAGATGGCGTCGTAGCCGCCCCACACGATCCGGTTGTCGGCGGTCAGCCGGTAGTAGTGGAACTGGTTGGCGCTGTCGGCCAGCCCCTGGCGGTTGCGCCAGCCGATGGAGGCCATCTGGGCGTCGGTGAGCGGCTCGGTGATGAGCACATAGTCGTACACCGGGACCAGGTAGTGCCGCAGGCGCCGCAGCAGCGGCGGGAAGACGCCCGTTCCCAGCGCGACCCGCGCCGCCGACACCAGGCCGTAGGGGGTGCCCAGCCGCAGCCGGCCCGCCCGGTCGGTCAGGGAGCGGACGGGAGTGTGCTCATAGATGCGCACGCCCAGGGAGCGGCAGGCCGCGGCCAGGCCCCAGGCGAGCTTGGCCGGGTGCACCAGCGCGGTGCCGGTCCTGTTCCACACCCCGCCGACATAGGTGGGCGAGTTCACCTCGGCGCGCAGCCGCTCGGCGTCCAGGACGGTGACGTCGTGGCCCATGCGGCGGGCGGTCTCGGCGTCCTCGACGAGCCCGTCGAGCTGCCAGGGCTCGGTGGCCACGGCCAGCTCGCCGGTGCGCTCGAACTCGGCGTCGATGCCGTAGCGGGTCAGGGTCTGCTCGATGCCGTCGAGGTTCTCCCGGCCGAGACGTTCGAGGACGGCCAGCTCGTCCGGCCACCGCCGCAGGCCGTTGCCGATGCCGTGGGTGAGGCTGGCCGAGCAGAACCCGCCGTTGCGCCCGGAGGCCGCGCCGCCCACCCGGTCGGCCTCCAGGACGACCACCTCCAGCGCCGGGTCGCGTTCCTTGGCCAGCAGCGCGGTCCACAGCCCGGTGTAGCCGCCGCCGACCACCGCCAGGTCGCAGCGCACCGGGCCGACCAGGGCGGGGGCGGGCTCGGGCCGGGCGGGGTCGGCGGTCCAGTACGGCGTCGGCTCGGCCTCGGCCAGCGCCTTCAGCACGTTCACGACGGCCTCCCCACCCCGCTCAGGCCCGGCGGGCGCGGCGCCGGGACGCCAGCAAATTGAGCACCGCGATCAGCACCCCGGCCGCGAACAGCAGCGTGCCCATCACGTTGACCTGGGGCGGGGTGCCGGTCCGGGTGGAGCCCCACACCCACAGCGGGAACGTCACCGTCGAGCCGCTGGTGAAGTTGGTGATCACGAAGTCGTCGATGGACAGCGCGAAGGCCAACAACGCCCCCGAGATCACCCCGGGCATGATCAGCGGCAGCGTGACCAGCCGGAAGGTGGTCCACGGCCCGGCGCCCAGATCCCGGGCGGCCTCCTCGATGGAGGGGTCCAGCCCCACCGCGCGGGCCCGCACCGTCATCGCCACGAACGCGATGGAGAACATCACGTGCGAGACCAGGATGGTGCCGTAGCCGCGGGGGGTGTTCAGCGTGACGAACATCGACAGCAGCGAGGCGCCCATCACCAGCTCCGGGCTGGAGATCGCGGCGAACATCACCAAATTCGCCACACCCTGGCCGCGGAAGGAGTAGCGGCCCAGCGCCAGCCCGGCCAGCGTGCCCAGCACCGTGGTGATCGCGGTGCTGGCCAGCGCGATCACCAGCGAGTTGATCAGCGAGGTGGTCAGGTCCTCGCGGTCGAACAGGTGCCGGTACCAGTGGAGGGTGAAGCCCTCCCACTGGAAGTTGAACTTGCTGTGGGTGTCGTTGAACCCGAACAGGATCATCACGGCGATCGGCAGCACCAGCCACGCGATCACCAGCCAGGTGTAGATGTGCAGCAGCAGGCCCTTGCGGCGGGGGCGGCGCGTCTTGGCGCGCCCGGTGCCGGACGACCCGCCGGCGGTGGGGGTGATCGTGGTCATCTGGCCGCCGCCTCCAGCACGTCCCGCGTCCCCAGCAGCCGCGCGTACAGGAAGATCCCCACCAGCAGGATCGCCATCAGCGTGAACGACAGCGCCGAGGCCGTCGGGTAGTTGTTGTGGTTGAAGTACTCGGTCTGGATCACGTTGCCGATCATGGTGTGCTGCGGCCCGCCCAAAATCGCGGCGTTGACGTAGTCGGCCGACACCGGCACGAACGTCATGATCACCCCGGCGAACACCCCGGGCAGCGACAGCGGCAGCACCACCCGCAAGAACGCCTGCGCCCGCCCGGCGTACAGGTCCTGGGCCGCCTCGATCAGCCGCGGATCGACCCGCTCCAGCGCCACGTAGATCGGCAGCACCATGAACGGCAGGAAGTTGTAAGACAGCCCGGCGATCACCGCGAACGAGGTCTGCAGCACGTGGAAGTCCTGCGGCAGCAGCCCCCAGTTCTTCAGCGTCCCCAGCACGATCCCGTTGTCGGCCAGCACGAACTTCCAGGAGACCGTGCGCAGGATGAACGAAACGAAGAACGGCAGCAGCACCAGGAACAGGTAGAAGGACTTGCGGTGGCCGCCGTAGAAGGCGATCCAGTAGGACACCGGGTAGGCGATGGCGATGCACACCACGGTGGCCAGCAGCCCGTACCACAGTGACCGGACGAACTTGTCACCGTAGGTGCTCAGCCCCTCGGTGTAGTTCTGCCAGTGGAAGGTCTGCCGGAACCCGTCGATCAGGTTCCCCTCCTGCAGCGACAGGGAGACCATCATGATCAGCGGGACCGCGAAGAACACCGCCAGCCACAGCCCGGCCGGCAGGATCATCAGGTAGGGCGCCAGCCTGCCCCGCAGTCGTCCCATTCACGCCCCCTGGGCGATGGGAGTGAAGATCTTCTGGTACTCGCTCTCCTCGGCCGTGGTGAGGACGCGGTAGCGGCGCAGCTTGGCCAGGTCCCGCTCGGTCGGGAAGACCAGCGGGCTGGAGGCCAGGCGCTCCAGGTCGGCCTTCTTCTCCCCCTTGGCCTTGGCCGCGTCCTGCTTGACGATCTCCTGGACGGCCGGCACGGGGGTGATGTAGTTGATGTACTCGGTCAGCCCGGCGTTGGCCCGCGGGTCGTACAGCCAGTCCATCAACATGATGGCGTCGACCGGGTTGGCGGCGGTCTTGGGGATGCACATGTTGTCGGTCCACAGCGTGCCGCCCTCTTCGGGCACCACGAACTTCACATCCTCCAGGCCGAGGCTGTAGACGTCGCCCGACCAGGCCATGGTGATCCACACGTCGCCCTTGGCGATGGCGTCGGCGTAGTCCTGGTTGTAGTACTTGCGGACCAGGTCCTTTTGCTCGCGCAGCTTGGCGGCGGCCTTCCGCCAGTCGTCGGGGGTGGACTTCTCCGGGTCCACGCCGATGGCGAACATCCCGAAGTTGCCCAGCTCCTGGCTGTCGGCCATCATGCCGATCTTGCCCTTGTACTTGGGGTCCCACAGGGAGGCGATGCTGGTGATCTCCTCCTTGACGTACTTGGTGTTGTAGGCGATGCCGGTGATGCCCGCCATGAAGGGCACGGTGAAGGTGTTGCCCGGGTCGTAGGAGGGGTTCTTGAAGCTCTCCCCGGCGTTCTCGGCGAAGTTGGGCAGCTTGGAGTGGTCGAGGGGGGCCAGGTAGCCGAGCTGGCGCAGCTTCTCCAGCTGCAGGCCGTTGGTCATCACCATCAGGTCGAAGTCGATCGACTGCCCGGCGCGCAGCGGGGCCTCGATCTTGCCGAACCACTCGGCGTTCTCCTGGATGACCTCCTGGTAGTTCACCTTGATGCCGGTGGCCTTGGTGAACGCCTTGAGGGTGGCGCGGTCCTCCTCCATGTAGCCGGGCCAGTTCGCCCAGTTGAGGACGCCGTTCTTGGTCTTGCCCTCCCAGTACTTCTGCACGTCGGACTGGGTCACGTTCTGCTTGCCGCCCTGGCCCTCCACGCCGCAGGCCGCCAGTGCCAGCCCGGCGCCCGTCGCACCGAGCAGCCGCAGCACGTCACGGCGGCCGGTCACCGGGCCGCGCAGCCGGGGCCGGGTGAGGCCGCGCAGGAATGCGGGGTCGCCGGGGTTGGGTCGACGGCTCATGGCGTTGCTCCAATCAGGTAGGAATGGCGCGGATCCCACGACAGCCAGACGCTGTCCCCTCGAGCGGCGATGTCCTCGGCCGAGGTGGCGTTCTGGGTGAACACCACGACCTCGGCACCGGTCGAGGTGGTCACCTGGTAGTTGGTCGAGGTGCCCAGATAGACCACCTCGGTGACGGTCCCGCGGATCGCCGACCCGTCGCCGGGCGGGGGCTGGGCGCCGATCGTGATCTTCTCCGGACGCACGGTCAGCTCCACCTGATGCCCGCCGGCGACCGTGATGCCCTCGCGCAGCGGCACCACGATCCGCTCGCCGTCTCCCAGGGCGATCACCGCGCGCCCGCCGGAGATCTCGCCGACCCGGCCGGACAGCAGATTGGAGGTGCCGATGAAGCCGGCCACGAACTTGCTGGCCGGATGCTCATAGACGTCGCGGGGCGAGCCGAGCTGCTCGATGACCCCGTCGTTCATGACCGCGATGCGGTCCGACATGGTCAGCGCCTCGCCCTGGTCGTGGGTGACGTAGACGAACGTCACACCCACCTCGCGCTGGATGCGTTTGAGCTCGACCTGCATCTGCTGGCGCAGCTTCAGGTCGAGGGCGCCCAGCGGCTCGTCCAGCAGCAGCGCCCGCGGCCGGTTGACCAGGGCCCGGGCCAGCGCCACCCGCTGCTGCTGGCCGCCGGACAGCTGGGTGGGGCGGCGGCGCTCCCGGCCGAGCAGGTCGACGATCTCCAGCATCTCCCCGACCCGGCGGACGATCTCGGCGCGTTCCACCTTCTTGCGGCGCAGCCCGAAGGCCACGTTCTCGAACACGCTCATGTGGGGGAAGAGCGCGTACGACTGGAAGACCATGTTGACGTCGCGCCGGTGGGCGGGCACCCCGGTGACCTTGCGCCCGTGCAGGTACACCTCGCCCGCGGTGGGCTCTTCGAACCCGGCGATCATCCGCATGGTGGTGGTCTTGCCGCACCCGGACGGGCCGAGCAGGGAGAAGAACTCCCCCTCCCCGATCGCCAGGTCCAGGCCCTTGACCGCCCGCACGGTCTCGCCGTGCGAGTGGTACTCCTTCACCACGCCGACGAGTTCGATGGCGGGCGGCGTCGCCGTCTCATCCCGCACCGGGGCGTCCTTGATCTCGGTCATTGGCGGGAGTCCTTCGCGTGCTCCTGCGGCCGGGGGGCCGGGTCCTCTCCTGGACGGGCGGGGGCGGGGAGTGCGGGCCCGCTCGCCCGGGAGCAGGCCCGCGATCCCGGCGACGTGGGCGCCCCTGGCGGGGCGGCTCAGTCGCCGATGTAGTGCATGACGTGCTTGATGCGGGTGTAGTCCTCGAACCCGTACATCGACAGGTCCTTGCCGTAGCCGGAGTGCTTGAAGCCGCCGTGCGGCATTTCCGACACGAAGGGTATGTGGGTGTTGACCCAGACCGCGCCGAAGTCCAGCAGGCGGGTCATCCGCATGGCCCGGGTGTGGTCCTTGGTCCACACGCTGGCCGACAGGCCGTACTTGACCCCGTTGGCCCACGCGACGGCCTGCTCCTCGTCGGAGAAGGTCTGCACGGTGATGACCGGGCCGAAGATCTCCTCCTGCACCATCTCGTCGTCCTGGCGCAGCCCGCCGACCACGGTGGGGGCGAAGAAGTAGCCGCCGTCATAGCCCTCGCCGGTCAGCCGCGACCCGCCGGTCAGCACCTCGGCGTGGTCGGGGGCGCGGTCCAGGAAGCCCTGGACGCGGGCCAACTGGCTCGCATTGTTCACCGGGCCGAAGTAGGCGTCCTCCACATTGGGCGCGCCGACCTTGGTGTTCTTGGCCTGCTCGGTGAGGGCGGCGGTGAAGTCGGCGGCGATGCGCTCGCTGACCAGCACCCGGCAGGCGGCGGTGCAGTCCTGGCCGGCGTTGAAGTAGCCGGCCTCGGCGATGCCGGCGGCGGCCTTTTCGATGTCGGCGTCCTCGAACACCACCACCGGGGCCTTGCCGCCCAGCTCCAGGTGCACCCGTTTGAGGTCCTTGGCCGCGGCGGCGGCCACCTCCTTGCCCGCGCGGACGCTGCCGGTGACCGAGACCATCTGCGGGATCGGGTGCTCCACCAGCTTGCGGCCGGTGTCGCGGTCGCCGCAGACCACGTTGAACACCCCCGGCGGCAGGAACTCGGCGGCGATCTCCGCCAGCAGCAGCGTGGTCACCGGGGTGGTGTCGGACGGCTTGAGCACCACGGTGTTGCCCGCCGCCAGCGCGGGGGCGAACTTCCACACCGCCATCATCATCGGGTAGTTCCAGGGCGTCACCTGGGCGCACACCCCGATGGGCTCCCGGCGGATGGTGGAGGTGTGGTCGGTCATGTACTCGCCGGAGGAGCGGCCCTCCAGCACCCGGGCGGCGCCGGCGAAGAACCGGATGTTGTCGACCATCGGCGGGATCTCTTCTTCCGCCGTCAGGCCGATCGGCTTTCCGGTGTTGCGGCACTCGGCCTCGACCAGTTCCTCGGCGCGGGCCTCGATGGCGTCGGCGATCTTCAGCAGGGCCAGGCTGCGCTCGCCGGGGGTGGCGTCCCGCCAGGCCGGGAAGGCCGCGGCGGCGGCCCGCATCGCCGCGTCGATGTCCTCAGGGCCCGACAGCGGCGCCTCGGCGTAGGTCTGCCCGGTGCTGGGGTCGATCACCGGGGAGGTGCGGCCGTCCTTGGCGTCGACGTACTCTCCGCCCACGAAGTTCCGCAGTCGTATGGTGTCGCTGGTCAACTTCGACCTCCGTCTCCCGGCCTCTGCCGCGACCTGGGGGGGCGCCTGCCCACGGCGCTTGTCCGGATTGCCCGGCTGGCACTGACATTGGCAGACAATAACCCCCGCTGACAAGGGATTTCGTTGTTACGATCGAGTTTCACGACGGATTCGCTTGACAGTAACCCCATAACTGGCACGATGTCGCAGCGTCCAGGGGACGGTGGAACCCGTCCGGCGCCCTCCGGCCTACTCTGGTCCCGCGGCTTGGTGCAGGCGCCGATGCGAACGAGGAGAGCCCGATGACGGACGTTCCCCCGCCGCGGCAGCGGCCGGCGGCAGGCGGGTCCCGGGGAGTGCACCTGGACGAGATCTCCAAGCGGATCATCGAGCAGCTCCAAGCGGACGGCCGCCGCTCCTACGCCGCCATCGGCAAGGCCGTCGGGCTGTCGGAGGCGGCCGTCCGGCAGCGGGTGCAAAAACTGCTCGACACCGGCGTCATGCAGATCGTCGCCGTCACCGACCCGCTGATGCTGGGGTTCTCCCGGCAGATGATGATCGGTATCAAGTGCGAAGGCGACATGGAGAAGGTCGCCGACGAGCTGGCCGCCATCGAGGAGATCGACTACGTGGTGATCACCGCCGGCTCCTACGACATCCTGGTGGAGCTGGTGTGCGAGAACGACGAGCAGCTGCTGGAGCTGCTGAGCCGCATCCGCGCCGTCCCCGGCGTGCTGAGCACCGAGAGCTTCATCTACCTCAAGCTCCGCAAGCAGACCTACTCGTGGGGCACCCGCTGACCCCTCCGGCGGCCCGGCCGGGGCTATGCCCGGTTCAGGTCCTGCAGGGCCTTCCGCAGCCGGGAGGCGTACTCGGCCGCTTCCTCCCCGGAGGCGTACTTGGTGCGCGGCCAGAAGAAACCTCGCAGCCCGTCCTTGGGGTTGCGGGGCACCACGTGGATGTGCAGGTGCGGGACGCTCTGGCTGATCCGGTTGTTGAGCGCCACGAACGACCCGGCCGCGCCCAGCCCCGTCTCCATCGCCGCCGCCAGGCGCCTGGCGTGCGCGAACAGCGGGCCGACCAGTTCCGGCGGCAGATCCGGCAGCGTCCGGTGATGCTCCCTGGGGACGAGCAGCGTGTGCCCTTTGAACAACGGCCGCGCGTCCAGGAACGCCACCGCCTCGGCCGTCTCCATCACCAGATGCGCCGGGCGCTCCCCCGCCATGATCTGGCAGAAGACACAGTCGGCACCCGAGTCGCTGCTGCGCGGCATCTCACCGTCCTCCGAGCTAACGTCGGCCTTACCACTTGATCATTAACGTGCGTAGCCTATGCGGCTCGAACACGTCGCCTTCCGCTATCGCCGAAGAGCGCCCTGGGTGCTCAAGGACGTCTCGCTCACCCTCACCCCCGGCCAGGTCACCGAGGTCACCGGGCGCAACGGCGCGGGCAAGTCCACCTTGCTGCGCCTGCTGGCGGGGCTGCGCGCGCCCTGCCGCGGCGACATCACCGGACGCCCCGCCCGTATCGGCTACGCCCCCGAGCGCTTCCCCGCCGACCAGCCGTTCACCGCGGGCGACTACCTCGACCACATGGCCGCCGTCCGCGGTCTGCCCGCCACCGCCTGGCGGGCCTGGGCGGACCGGCTCGGCCTCGGCCGGCTGCTGCAGGTCCGTCTCCCCGATCTCTCCAAGGGCAGCGCGCAGAAGGTCGGGCTGGTCCAGGCGCTGACCGCCCATCCCGGTCTGCTCGTCCTGGACGAGCCGTTCGCCGGGCTGGATCCGGCCACGCGAAGCGCCCTGCCTCCGCTGCTGGGCGAACTCGCCCGCGCGGGCTCCACCGTCGTGGTCAGTGATCATCAGCGCTGCCTGGAGCACCTGCCCGCCCTGCACCGCGTCCACGTCGCCGGCGGCACCGCCGTCTCCGTGGAGACGGCCGCGCCTTCCGGCGCCATGGCCGTCCTGGAGGTGGCCGTGGCGGCCGGTGAGGCCGAAGCCCTCGCCGCGGAACTGCGCGCCCGCGGTCACCCCGTCCACCTCCGGCAACCCGCCGGCCCGCGCCCCTTCGGCTCCGGAGAGAACACCGGATGACCCCCTCCGACGTCCCGGCTCGGCGCCGCCGGGGTCCTGCGCTCATCGCGCTGGCTCGTTTCCAGCTCGCCGGCTACCTGCGCTCACTGCGCTTCATGCAGCCGCTGATCCCGGTCCTGCTGATCGTCGTCCTCGTCTTGAAAGAGTGGTCCAACGACCCCCGGCACGTGGACGCCGCCACCGGCTCCCTGGGCGATGCGGCCGTGCTCACCTTCCTGATCGGCGCCTGGGCGGCCCGTTCCCTGCTGGACACCCAGCCGGACGAGCAACGCGCTCTTTCGATCACCGCAGCCGGGCACCCGGTCCTCTCCGCCGCGGCGGGCCTGCTCGCGGCCTATACGGTCGCCTTGTGCCTCGGTCTCCTCCTGCTGGCGGCCCCGCTGCTGCAATGCCTGTCCGTCGGCGTCCCCCCGACCCCCATGCTGGCCGGCGTGGGACTGACCGCTTTGGTCGCCTTCTCCGGAACGGCGCTGGGCGCCCTCACCCAGCGGGCGATCATCCCCTCTCCCGGTTACGCCCTGCCGGCGCTGCTCTGCGGCGTCACCACCGCCCTGCTCCTCAGTCTCGGGCCGCTCGCCCCGCTGTCCGTGCCGATGACCGGCTGGCTGCGCGCCGCCCATGACGGCCCTTCGGCCTTCGTCCAGGCGTTCCCGGGCCTCGCCCTCCACCTGATCTTGTGGAACACCGCGCTCACAGCGGTCCTTTTCTTCCTGACCCGCCGGCCCAGGTGACCGTCTCACCCGGCGGCATCGGCCATGGCCGTTTCCGGCGAGGCCCCCGGCCGGGCGCGCCTCCGGTGCCCACGGCATGGCCCGGCCGTCCTCCACCGGCATCCGCGCGCCTTTCCTGCGGGATCTTCGTGCGGGGAAGTGCCGTTCAGCGCGCCTGAAGGATCAGCCATGACTCTTCCAGAGGGGCCGACCCACGGCTGCAGAAGTAGACGCGGCCGGGGTCGCCCCAGTGCCAGCCGACCCGCTCATCGGAGTCGAGCTGCAGCAGCGGGTACCACTCGTCGGCGCCCTCCTCCCGATCCGAGGGCGCCGAAAGGTCGGGGTCGCGACCGCAGAAAGCGTGCTGGGCGTCCGGGCCGACCGGGCGCTGGACGATGACCGGCCAGCCGCCGATCTGATGGACGGGATCGTCCGGCCACAAGTGCTGCAGCCAAGCGGCGTACAACTGCTCGTAGATCGGCAAGATGCCGTCGTAGACGGCCTCCACCCGCTGCACGACGGCCTCCTGGGGGGCGGGCAGGGACAGGAACGGCGCGGCGCCGAGCATGCAGGTGGGGAAGGTCTCGACGCCGGGGGGCGGTTCGGCCTCGACCAGTTCCCCGGTGAAGACCCGCCAGCCGTCTCGTTCCTCACGGCGGTCCCCCCATGGGCGCGGGACGCGGCCGGCGTAGTAGAAGGCGGCTCGTCCGTGATCTGGGATGTGCGGGTCCCGGAGGATGGCGGCCAGTTCGGTGAAGTCGACCACGGCCAGGAAGTCCAGGGGGCGGCCCGCCCAGCGGGGCCAGGAGGCCTCGGGGGGCAGCAGGGGCCGTCCGCCGAGCCGCACGGCCGTGCCCTCGCCGCCGAGCCGGAGCGCGGGCCGGGCCAGCGGCACGATCGCCGCGCTGACCTCGGGGGCCAGGAAGACACCGAACAGGGAGTGGAGCTTTTTACGCTCAGTGACGATCCAGTCCATGTTCTGTAGCGTCCCCCGGCCGGGACGCGTTGACCAGACCCTTTAAGAATTGTGGAAAACCCTGGGGTGAAGGTGAGAGGACCGTAACTTCCCAGCCCAGCGCATGGGCGGCAAACCGCCCTCACCTTCCCGCTTCGTTCTCCACTTCCGCGGCCGCCGGCCACCGGGACCGGTCACGAGGCGGGAACGGACTCCAGCGCCTCGGCAAGATCGGCCAGGAAGCGATCGACCTCGTACTGGTTGTAGCCGTATCCGGGCTCGACCGTCCCGAACACCACGGCCCGCGTCTCGGCGGCGGTGACGGGCGGGGCGGTGCCGCGCAGCCCGGCGACGACCCGGCCGAGGAACGCGTCCACCTGCCGGCTGTCGTACCCGGGGTAGGCCTGCGCGCCGGAGAAACGGACGCGCTGGATCCAGCCGACCAGCCGCTCCGGGCTCCTGCGCGGCCGCCGGGGAGGGTCCGGCCGCACCGCGGGCTCGGCGGGCGCCACACGTGCCGCGGGCCGGGCGGTCTCGGCGCGCCGACCCTGCCCGTGCAGTTTCTCCAGGCGGCGCGGGACCCTCGGATGCGGCGCCGGCGGCCGCTCTGCGGGAGGGGCGAGTTCCGCTTTGCGTTCCTCCCCGCCGTCCCGTCGGCGCCGGCTCCTCAGCCGCTCCAACCGGCTCAAGGGCTCGGCGGGCCGGGCGGGCCCCGGCTGCTGCGACCGCTCCGGCCGCTGCGGCGGCTCGGTGACCTTGGGCCGTTCCGGACGCCGCGCCGGCTGCGGCACGGTTCGCGTGCGGCCGCGGGCCTGCAGCTCACGGACGCAGGCGTACAGGTAGTCGTCCACGGCGCTTTGGTCATAGCCGCGCAGCACCACCGCGAACCGGCTGCGCAGCACATCGTCGGCGGTCAAAAAGCCCACGCCGTGGCGCAGCGCGTCCTCGATGCGCGCGGTCAGGGCGTCCACCTGCGCACAGTCGTATCCCCGCAGCACCACCGGGAAGCGCGGCATCCAGCACCCCTTAGTCCGTGGCGGCGGCCAGCTGCCCGCAGGCGCCGTCGATCTCCCTTCCCCGCGTGTCTCGCACGGTCACCGGGACGCCATGGGCCTGCAGCCTGGCCACGAACTCCCGTTCGTCCCGCGGCCGGGATGCGGTCCACTTCGAGCCCGGTGTCGGGTTCAACGGGATCAGATTGACGTGAACCAGATGACCTTTCAAGAGCCTGCCGAGAAGATCCGCCCGCCAGGCCTGGTCGTTGACGTCTCTGATCAGGGCGTACTCGATCGACACCCGGCGCCCGGTGCGGTCGGCGTACGCCCAGGCCGCATCCAGCACCTCGCGCACCTTCCAGCGGGTGTTGACCGGCACCAGCTCATCGCGCAGCTCGTCGTCGGGGGCGTGCAGGGACACCGCCAGCCGCACCGACAGACCCTCGTCGGCGAGCCTGGCGATGGCCGGGACCAGCCCGACGGTGGAGACGGTGACCGACCGCTGGGAGATGCCCAGGCCGTCGGGGGCCGGGTCGGTGATCCGGCGGATCGCGCCCAGCACGGCCTTGTAGTTGGCCAGCGGCTCGCCCATCCCCATGAACACGATGTTGGAGATCCGCCCGGGGCCGCCGGCGATCTTCCCCCGGGCCAGCGCCCGGGCCCCGGCCACCACCTGCTCGACGATCTCCCCGGTGGACAGGTTGCGGGTCAGCCCCGCCTGCCCGGTGGCGCAGAACGGGCAGTTCATGCCGCACCCGGCCTGTGAGGAGACGCACATGGTGATGCGGTCGGGGTAGCGCATCAGGACCGACTCGATCAGCGTGCCGTCGAAGGCCCGCCACAGCGTCTTGCGGGTGGCGCCCCCGTCGCAGTCCAGCGCGCGCACCTCGGTCAGCAGCGTGGGCAGCAGCTCGGCGGCCAGATGCTCGCGGACGGCGGCCGGCAGGTCGGTCATCTGCGCCGGGTCGTCGACCAGCCGGGTGAAGTAGTGCCGCGACAGCTGCTGGGCGCGGAACGGCTTTTCGCCGAGCTCGGCCACTGCCGCGCGGCGTTCGGCGGGGGTCAGGTCGGCCAGGTGGCGCGGCGGCTTGGCGCGGCGCGGCGCCACGAAGGTGAGCTTGCCGGGTTCCGCGGGAGCGGGCCGGCCCGCGGAAGGGGCGGCGGTTTCGGCGGAAGCCGGCTGAGTGGTGGAAGACATGGTTCCTCCAGTGTCGCAAACCCGGACCCGTGCCTTCGCCGTGCGCGCGACCGTGGCGGCCGTTAAAGTCTGATCATGGCGGTTTTGCGCAGGGGATCGGGTTCTGCACGGGGTGGATCCCGTTTCCGGGGAAATGCCGGCTCTGCCGCATCCGGCGCCTCCCGGCGGCGGGGGTCGGCGGTGCAGGTGCTGCTGTCCGATACCAGCCCGTACGGCAGCCGGCGGCTCACCGTGGAAAGCGACGGCGTCACCACCGAGGCGTATCTGCGCGACGCCGCCGACACCGTGATCGGCGCGACGTGGATCGCCAACCACCGGCCGGCGGCGGCAGGGCTGGATCTGGCCCGGCTGAACGCGGGGCTGACCCCGATGATGCCCGCCGGCCGCACCCGGCACCCCGAGGGCCGCCCGCCGCTGGACCCCAAGTCGCTGGAGGTGGTCTGGTTCGAAGAAGGCGACGGGGCCGCCGTGCTGGAGGCGGGCGAGCCGCTGTGCGTCATCCCCGCCTGGTCGGACATGAACCGGGGCATCCCCGGCTACACCCGGGACGTCAACGCCCAAAGCCCCTTCGCGTTCCCCCTGGAACAGGAGCTGGAGGAGTTCTCCACCCGCATCGAGCAGTCCCGCGCCTTCTGGAAGTGGTGCCGCAGCGAGGGCACTTGGGCGCAGTTCCAGCAGTCGGTCCTGGGGCATCTGCTCAACCGGCTCGGCCCCGGCGGCCACTACTGGCACGACGTCGGCCGCCAGTTCCGCGGACCGGGCGCCGCCCAGCGGGGCGGGCGTCCCACCGCGCCGGTGGTGAGCGTGTCGGAGCGGCCCGCCCGTCCGGGACGGGACTTCAGCGTGCTCAGCACGCTCGGCATGAGCTGCCAGCGGATGCCCACCGTGGAGCTGTATGAGGACGACGTCTCCAGGTACGCGCGGATCGAGCTGGCCGTGGCGACCACGCTGCCCAGCCAGCGGGCGGGCAGTATCTTCCCCTGGCTGGCCCAGTACCCCTGGCGCTCGGTGACCTGGTTCGCCCCCGGTGACGTGGTCAAGTGGTACCACGAGCCCAAGACGTTCCCGCTGAACCCGCCGGGCTCCGACAAGGCCCCCTGGACGGGGGTGCTGCTGCTGGACGATCCGAGCCGGCTGCCCGGCCCGCCCGCTCCCGACCTGAGCGGCTTCACGTTCAGCGGCGACCCGGTGCGCTGGCTGTGGCTGGTCCCGATCAGCGACGAGGAGTACCAGTACGCCAAGGCGGAAGGCTCCAACGCCCTGATCCGCCGCCTGCGCGACCAGGGCCGCAGCTGGGTGGTGTCCTGAAAGCGCCCCGTCCGCTCCGGGGCGCCATGCCCGCGGAAGGGCCGTGAGAACGGAAAACGCAAAGCCGGTGCCCGGGACGGCGGAACGTCCCGGGCACCGGCTTGTGCCGGCAGTGAGCGGTCAGGTCGTCCGGACGAACAGCTCCAGCAGCAGCCAGACGACCGGGGCCGCGACGATCAGGGAGTCCAGGCGGTCCATCACCCCGCCGTGGCCGGGCAGCAGGGTGCCCAGGTCCTTGATGCCCAGGTCCCGCTTGATGACCGACTCCACCAGGTCGCCGGCCGTGGCCGCGCACACCACGGCCGCCCCCAGCAGCGCGCCCTGCCACAGGCGGCCGCCGTCCAGCAGCCAGGGCACCAGCCCGGCGCCGACCAGCATGCAGGCCAGCGCCGAGCCGGCGAAGCCCTCCCAGGTCTTCTTGGGGCTGATGACGGGGGCCATCTTGTGCCGTCCCAGGAAGGCTCCGGCGAAGTAGCCGCCGATGTCGCTGGAGACGGTGACGGCGATGAAGATGACGATGCGCTGGGCGCCGTCGTCGGCCGACAGCATCAAGGAGACGATGCCGCCCATGAGCGCCACATAGGCGACGATGAACAGCCCCGCCGTGGAGTCCCGCACATAGCCGCGGGTGCCGATGAACATGCGCCACACCAGCAGCGCCGGCACGGCGAGCGCCACCGCGGCCAGCAGCCCGAACATGCCGGCGACATAGGCGGCGACCAGGGCCGCCACCACGGCCGCCATGCTCGGCACCTGCGGCAGGCGGATGCCCTGGGCGCGGAACGCCTGGGACAGCTCCCTCACCCCGTAGGCGAGGAAGAACGTCATGACGCCCAGGAAGATCTCCTTGATGGTGTACAGCGACACCAGGACCAGGGCGCCCAGCCCGGCGCCGACGGCGACGGCGACGGGCAGGTTGCGGCCTGCACGGCCGGAGGAGGTGGGGGGGTCGGCCGGGGGCGGCGCCGTCTCCCGGCCGTGTGCGGCTTCCATCAAACCTCGAGCAGCTCGGCCTTCTTGTGCTCCAGAAGCTCGTCGATCTTGGCGACGTACTTGTGCGTCGCGTCGTCGAGCTCCTTTTCGGCGCGGCGGACCTCGTCCTCGCCCGCCTCGCCCTCCTTGGCCAGCTTGTCCAGGGAGTCCTTGGCGCGGCGGCGGATGTTGCGGATGGAGATCCGGCTCTCCTCGGCCTTGTTGCCGGCGATCTTGACGTACTCGCGGCGGCGCTCCTCCGACAGCTCGGGGAAGACCACGCGGATGACGTTGCCGTCGTTGGTGGGGTTCACCCCAAGGTCGCTCTCCCGGATCGCCTTCTCCACCGCGGGCAGGGAGGACTTGTCGAACACCTGCACGATCACCATGCGCGGCTCGGGCAGGGTGAAGGAGGCCAGCTGGTTGATCGGCGTCGGGGTGCCGTAGTAGTCAGCGGTGATCTTGCTGAACATGGCCGGGGTGACCCGGCCGGTGCGAATGCCCGCGAAGTCCTCCTTGGCGACCGCGACCGCCTTTTCCATCTTCTCTTCGGCTTCGAAGAGGATCTCCTCGATCACTTCGGGCTCCCGTCACCTAGTCCTGCCTGCTACCGACCGCCCGGCGCAGCGGGTCAGCCGTCCGCCGGGCTGACCAGTGTGCCGATCTTCTCGCCCCGGACGGCCCGGATGATATTGCCCTGCCCCATCAGGTCGAAGACCACGATGGGCAGGTTGTTGTCCATGCACAGGCTGATGGCCGTGGCGTCCATGACCTTCAGCCCACGCTGTAGGACTTCACCGTAGTCCAAACGGTCGAACTTGACCGCGTCCGGGTTCTTCCGGGGATCGGCGTCGTAGACGCCGTCGACCTGAGTCCCCTTGAGCACCGCCTGGGCGCCGATCTCCAGGGCGCGCTGCGCCGCGCAGGTGTCGGTGGAGAAGAACGGCTGACCCAGCCCCGCCCCGAAGATCACGACCCGGCCCTTCTCCAGGTGCCGGATGGCGCGGCGGGGGATGTAGGGCTCGGCGACCTGGCCCATCGTGATGGCGGTCTGGACCCGGGTGTCGAGGCCGAGTTTCTCGCAGAAGTCCTGCAGTGCCAGGCAGTTGATGACCGTGCCCAGCATGCCCATGTAGTCGGAACGGCCGCGGTCCATGCCGCGCTCGGCCAGCTGGGCGCCGCGGAACATGTTGCCGCCCCCGCAGACCACCGCGACCTGGGTCCCCTCGCTCACCGCCTCGGCGATGGCCTTGGCGATGTGCTGCACCACCGCCGGGTCGATGCCCAGCGGCTCGGCGCCGGCGAACGCCTCGCCGGACACCTTCAGCAGCACCCGCTTCCACCCTCCCCGGGGCAGCCCGGGCTGCGCGGCGGGCCTGGCGGGCACCGCGGCGCGGGCGACGGGGTCGGGACGCGGGATGAGCGGCGACGACGGGGCCGCCGTCGTGTCAGCGGTCGGTTTGTCCTCCACGGCGGCGGCCTCCTCGTCGTATCGTCACTGGCGTGTTCGCTTTCCCTGCCTCGGAAAATACCTCCGAGCAGGGCGGTTAAGCCTGGCCCACCCGGAAGCGGGCGAAGCGCACGACCTTCACCCCGGCCTCATCCAGGACCTTGGCGATGGTCTTCTTGTTGTCCTTGACGAAGGCCTGCTCGACCAGGACGAAGTCCTTGAAGTAGGCGTTGACCCGGCCCTCGACGATCTTGGGGATGGCCTTCTCCGGCTTGCCCTCTTCGCGGGTGATCTGCTCGGCCAGCGCCCGCTCCTTCTCGATCACCTCGGCGGGCACCTCGTCGCGGGTCAGGTACTTGGGCGCCATCGCCGCGATCTGCTGGGCGATGTCCTTGCCGACCTGGGCGTTCTCGGTGTCCAGCTCGACCAGCACACCGGTGGTCGGCGGCAGCGACGGGTCGGACTTGTGCAGGTAGCTGGTGACGTAGGCGCCCTTGAAGTGGGCGAAGCGGCGCAGCTCCAGCTTCTCGCCGATCTTGGCGCTGTTCTCCTCGATCAGCGCCTGGACGGTCTTGCCCGGCTCGATCTCCATGCCGAGCAGCGTCGGCACGTCCGGGGCATCCGACTCGGCGGCGAACTTGACGATCCGGTCGGCCAGCTCGATGAAGCCGGCGTTCTTGGCGACGAAGTCGGTCTCGCAGTTCAGCTCCAGGATCGCCCCGTCGCCCGAGCCCTGGAAGTACTCGGCGACCAGGCCGTTGGCGGCGGTGCGCTCGGCGCGCTTGCCGACGTCCTTGGCGCCCTTCAGGCGCAGGAGCTCGACGGCCTTGTCGAAGTCGCCCTCGGCCTCGGTGAGGGCGTTCTTACAGTCCATCATGCCGGAGCCGGTCAGCTCACGGAGCCGCTTGACATCGGCGGCGGTGAAGTTCGCCATCGCTTCAGATCTCTCTCGTCAGTTCGTGGGACCCGGCCGATCTCGGGCGGACCCTGCCACGGCGGGCCCGCCGAAGATCTCGGATCAGGCGTTGTCGGAGGACCCCTCGGCCTGCGGAGCGGCCTCGGCGCTCTGCTCCTTCTTCTCCTTGCCGCCCTCCAGGAGCTCGCGCTCCCACTCGGCCAGCGGCTCGGCGCTCGCGGCGGCCTCGGCGGGCTTGTCGGACTCGCCGGTGGCGGCGCCGGCGCGGGCGAGCAGGCCGTCGGCGACCGCGTCGGCGACCACCCGGGTCAGCAGGCTGACGCTGCGGATGGCGTCGTCGTTGCCGGGGATCGGGTAGTCGACCTCATCGGGGTCGCAGTTGGTGTCCAGGATCGCCACCACGGGGATGCCCAGCTTCTTGGCCTCGTTGACGGCGATGTGCTCCTTCTTGGTGTCAACGATCCAGATGGCGCTGGGGACCTTGTTCATGTCGCGGATGCCACCGAGCGTGCGCGCGAGCTTGTCCTTCTCGCGCTTGAGGCCCAGCAGCTCCTTCTTGGTCATGCCGGAGCCGGCGACGTCGTCGTAGTTGATCTCCTCCAGCTCCTTGAGCCGGGTGAGCCGCTTGTGGACGGTGGAGAAGTTGGTGAGCATGCCGCCCAGCCAGCGCTGGTTGACGTACGGCATCCCGACCCGCTGCGCCTGCTCGGCGATGGCCTCCTGGGCCTGCTTCTTGGTGCCCACGAACAGGATGGTGCCGCCGTGCGCGACGGTCTCCTTGATGAACTCGTAGGCGCGGTCGATGTAGGACAGCGACTGCTGGAGGTCGATGATGTAGATGCCGTTGCGCTCGGTGAAGATGAAGCGCTTCATCTTCGGGTTCCAGCGCCGGGTCTGGTGGCCGAAGTGAACGCCGCTCTCCAGCAGCTGCCGCATGGTGACGACGGGTGACATCCCGTGTACTCCTGTCCGGCCCTTCGCGTCGGGCCCTCTCTCGGTTGCCTGCCAGCGCTCGAACACACCCCGCCGTCAGCGTCGTGACGGACCGAGAAGACTGTGTCCCACCCTTGATCCCGGACGAGCGGGAGCCGGTGGCAGGGAGCGCGTGAATTCGGCCGCCTGGGAGAGGCTCCCCCATGCGACCGTGCCTCAAGTCTATGGGATGTCCGCTCGCCTCGGGGAATCGGCGCTCTGCAAAGCGTTCAACGGTTATCCACAATTCGTGCGGCCCATGGCCCCCGCCGGGCCGCACCCGGAGCATCGTGCCCATGACCGTCATGGCGCTCGTCCTCGCCTGCTCCCTGACTCTCCTCTCCCCCGCCTCATCCGGCTCTTGGCAGTGGCCGCTGCGCCCCGTCCCCACGGTGCTCCGCGGTTTCAGCCCTCCCGCCGTTCCCTGGGGGCCCGGCCATCGCGGGGTCGATCTGCTCGCCAGGCCCGGCCAGCCCGTCCATGCGGCCGGCGCGGGCCGGGTCTCCTTCGCGGGCCGTATCGCCGGGTACGGGGTGGTCGCCATCACGCACGGCCACCTGCGGACGACCTACCTGCCCGTCGTCCCCTCCGTCCGGGCCGGCCGGCAGGTGCCGGCCGGGGCCGTGCTGGGCGTCCTCCAGGACCTGCCCGGCCACTGCGGCCTCCGGCACTGTCTCCATTGGGGCCTGCGCCACGGCTCGCAGTACCTCGATCCCCTGTCACTGCTTCACCGAGGCGTACGGCTCCTTCCTTACTGGTCCCCTGCCCCCGCCCCCGGTTCTCCTCAAACGAGGGTTCTCTTCAGCTCCACACCGTTTCTATCCCGTCCCACGAATTCCCCAGACGCTCCATGAGTTTTCTCAGCCCACTTACCACGCGGCAGGATCAAAGGCTCAACAGCGAGGTCTTCATGGACAACCGAAGCTCTGCCCTCGTCTCTCATGAGAGGCCGCAGCGGAAACGAACCAACGCACCGGTAAGCCCTTTCCCCACATCGCTTCAGCAGGACGCCCGCAGGGACCTTGTGGCCGAGAGCAGCGTGATGGCCTCGGAGGAGACAGCCCTGAACGCCATCGAGGCTCCTGCTCCAAGAGCCCACGGCCACGCATTGAGGCTTTCTCGGCGAAATAGAACGCAAGCGGTGCCCACAGGGCCGGAGGCTGCGGCGGAGCCGGGTCCTGACAGCCGCAAATCCCCTGACAGGACGGTTTTCGCCACAAGAACATCCCGGCGCCCAGAGGCCTTGCACCGGTTTCTCACCGTGCCATGCCGACATCCCCGCCCGTACCCACCTCCTGCCGATCTTGCTTCCGCCCGCCGCAAGCAGCGCCGGCAGACTCTGCGACATGTCACCTCGGACCCCGGGCCGGATCGGCGTCATCGTCCAGGTCGCGCTGGCCCCCAGGTAACGCCCGGCGGTGACTTTCGTTGAGAAGGCCCCAGTCCGGCCGCGCTCATCGAGATGCGACGGTTCCTCGGCGTGGTAGGCATGGGTCCGGGTGCCCAGGAGGCATCGACGGTCTGGTCCGCTCCCTGCGGCGGTTCTCTTGTGCTTGCCGTTTTCACCCGGTAGGCGTTCGGGCGATGTGCGCCTGGGCGGTCGTCACCAGGTGGGTCATGAGGCTCCGGTCGCCGGCGGTGTAGCGGGCGAGGAACTCCTCCGGTCTCAGCAGCAGCCGGCCGCGTGATTCGTCGTCGCCCGACGTCCAGGGCGGCGGACGCGGGCGGCGTAGATGACCATGTAGGTCAGGTCGTCGGCGCCGAGGTAGTCGGACTCGATGACCTCGATGGATACGAGGTCATCGATGATGCGGGTTTCCTCCCATGCCTCGCGGCGGGCCGTCTCCTCTCCGGAGCGTTCGTGAAGTCGAGTGTGGCCGCCGGGCAGGTCCAGGCCCCGTTCCAGGTCTGCGACCACCATCAGGCCTTCCCGGGTGAACGCGATCACCGAGACGCTGGTCGCCCGCTCCCCGGGAGGTGTGAACGCCTTCCCAGCGGGGTGGGCCGCACCGGCGCCCGCGTCTTCAGCACCGCCGGACGACGATCTCGAAGGTCTGCATCGCCCGCCGGTGACCTGTCATGCTCACCCACAACAGCGTCCCTATCTCCTTGAACGTCCTTAGGTGGGACAAGCCGAAAAGAACACCTGCGCCTATTCTGCCGCCTTGCCCTTTTCCGGTGAACCACACGTCGTCTCCGCAGATCGAGACGAGGGCATCGCAGTCAGGAGCGATGCCGTGACCCAGCACGTCCCAGTGCCGAACATCATCGGGCTCTCGTCCCAGCTCCTAAGGCCATGTGCTGGAAAAGTTCGCTGGTGAAGGCAAGGGAAGGGCGCCACAGGGGTGATACGTGAATGCTCACGCCGTCGCCACCAGGCAGGGGGAGCCCGCCAGAAGAGGCCAGGTGCACCTCCGCCCTGATGGGCGCGATCCCCACTTCATTTCGTTGAGAAACCTCAATGCCTGTGCTTAGACATCGGCTCGGAGCCTCCGCAGCGAGCTTTTCGTTCCTGTTCGGTCTCGATGGTGTTCGTGTTCTGGAGCAGGTTCGTCTTCGCGGCGGCCACTTCATCTCCGCGGCAGTCACGAGGTGACGGTTTTCCACAGAATCGCGTTCGTCTGCCGGTGGCCGTTCAGGTGCGGAAGTGTCAGGGGCGGAGGTGATGGCCGATGAAAACGATGAGCAAGCGGGCTTTGGGGCGGCGCGGTGAAGACGCCGCGGCCCGTTATCTGTCCGAACGGCTCGGCTGGACGATCGTCAGCCGCAACTGGCGCTGCCGCGAAGGCGAGCTGGACATCGTCGCCTATGACGGCAGCCGCCATGTGGTGTGCGAGGTGAAGACCCGCACCGACGCCTCGTTCGGGACGCCCATTGAGGCGATCACACAGGCGAAGGCCGCCCGGTTGAGGCGGCTGGCCGGCCGCTGGGCGGCCCAGTACGGCATACCGGCGGCCACCGTTCGCATCGATGTCATCGGTCTGGTCGTCGCCGCCCGAGGTGAGCGCACCGGGTTCGAGCTGGAGCACCTGCGGGGGGTGTGCTGACATGGCCCTGGCCAAGACCCGATCGGTGGCGCTGGTCGGCGTCGAGGGCTTCGTCGTCGACGTCGAGGCGTCGATCACCAGTGGAGTGCCCGGCCTGCACCTGGTCGGGCTTCCGGACGCGGCGCTGAACGAGGCGCGGGACCGGGTCCGTGCCGCGATCTTCAACTCCGGTGAGTCATGGCCCAACCGGCATGTGACGATCAGCCTCTTCCCCGCCAGCCTGCCCAAGAAGGGCTCGGCGTTCGATCTGGCCATCGCGGTGTCGCTGCTGGCCGCTGCGGAGACGTTCGACCCCAGGGCCTGCACAAAGATGGTGATCTTGGGGGAGCTGGGCCTGGACGGGCGGGTCCGGGCCGTTCCGGGAGTGCTTCCCGCGGTGCTCGCCGCGGCCAACGCCGGCTACCGCACGGTCGTGGTCCCGCGGTCCAACGTCGCCGAGGCGGAGCTGGTGCCCGATGTCGAGGTGATCGCCGCGTCCTCCCTGCACGGGCTGCTGTGCCGCCTGCGCGGGCAGGCGCCGCCGCCGGAGCCGGAGGACGCCGAGACCGCCCGGCTCACCCCCGTCTCCGAGGGCGCGGCCATCCGTTCCCGGGACCTGCGCGGGGACCTGGACCTGACCGACGTGCGCGGGCAGGCGGAGGCCCGGCGGGCGCTGGAGATCAGCGCGGCGGGCGGTCACCACCTGTTCTTCTACGGGCCGCCCGGCTGCGGCAAGACCATGCTCGCCGAACGCCTGCCCACCCTGCTGCCGCCGCTGGATAGGGAGGCCGCGCTGGAGGTCACCGCCATCCACTCGGTGGCCGGAACCCTTCCTCCGGGGAAGCCGCTGATCTCCCGCCCGCCCTTTTGCGCCCCGCATCACACCGCCACCCGCGCGGCCATGGTCGGCAGCGGGCAGGGACGGCTGCTGCAGCCGGGCGCGGCGTCCCTGGCCCACCATGGGATCTTGTTCCTGGACGAGGCCCCCGAGTTCAACGCCGGTGTGCTGGACGCCCTCCGCCAGCCGCTGGAGGAGGGCGAGGTCATGATCGCCCGTGCCGGGGCCGCCACCCGCTTCCCCGCCCGGTTCACCCTGGTGCTGGCCGCCAACCCCTGCCCGTGCGCGGCGGCCAAGTCGGTCGACTGCACCTGCACACCGGCGGTCCGCCACAAGTACCTGGCGCGCATCTCCGGCCCTCTGCTGGACCGCATCGACCTCAAGCTGGAACTGCACCCGGCCACCCGTGCCGAGCTGCGCTATGACCTGCAGACGGCCGAACGCAGCGAAGTGGTGGCCGAACGCGTCCTGCAGGCCCGGGAGCGGGCCGCAAAACGCCTCGCCGGCACCCCCTGGCGGACCAACGCCGAGATCCCCGGCCCGCAACTGCGGCGCCGCTTCCTGCCCTCCGCCGAGGCCATGTCCTGCCTGGATCGCGCCCTGCAGACCGGTGAGCTCAGCGCCCGGGGCCTGGACCGCGTGCTGCGCACCGCCTGGACATGCGCCGACCTCGCCGGCCGCGACACTCCTTCCGCGGACGACCTGAGCAGCGCCTTCGCCCTCTGGACGGGAAGACGGTGCTGAACAAGGACCCGCCCGCCGCCGCCCGCAGTGCGCAGATCCGCTCCCCCGCCCGGTTTCTGGGAAACCGCTTCGAAACACCAGCGGGACATAGGCGGGCGACAGTCAAAGGCGCACGGAGCGGTGAGGTTCTCTCAACGACCGGTGCCGCTGAGAAGCGGCATCGGCCCGCAGGCCGGGGCACGAGCACCGGTGAAAGCAGGAAAAAGACGGCGCAGGGGCGATCCGCCAAAGCCCACGGCGTCGGAGCCGAAGGGCGTCTGCCGGGAGCGGCAGGGCGTGCCTTCGCTCCGGTGGGAGGCGGCACGGTGCGGTCCTCCGCCTCATTTCGTTGAGAAGACCTCAGTGGACTTTTTCCCGTCCCGTTCCGGCGAGCCGGAAGGAGAGTCTCGCAGGCAAGGGTGATGCGATGACCTGCATGGCCCCACCCACGAAGGCTCCCGTTGCCTGAGAACACGGGCCGCGAGTTCGGCACCGTCGTCACGGGACCTTCTCAACACGCCGCCTCCGCAGGTCGAGACGGGGACGTCGCAGTCAGGGACGATGCCGTGACCTGCGATGTCATGTCCTCGAACGCCGTCAGGGCTCCCGTCTTCGGCGCCCAAGGCCATGTCTCGGCAAAGATTCGCCGGTCGCGCAGAGGCCACGAGGAAAGACGGACGTCCCTGATCGCATGGGAGAGGCAGGGACGAGCCGCCACAGAGCTGGTCGCCTATCTGAGAAAGGGCATCATCGATGGTCGTACCTGAGGAGGAAAGACGAGCCCGGGCCACGCTGTGCGCCATCGCGGAGCCGGGTGAGATCTTGCTGGGGCGGATCGTCGCCCGGGCCGGGCCCTGCAGGGCGCTGGCCGTGGTGCGGGGCGAGGAGCCGCCGCCGGAGGGAATTTCGATCACAGAGGGCGGCCGGCGGCGGCTGGCGGCGTGGCGGGCCCGGCTGCAAGCCGCCGATACCGAGGCCGACCTGGCCGTCTGTGCCGAGCTCGGGATCCGGCTGGTCTGCCCGGGGGATCCGGAATGGCCGGTGACCTTGGACGACCTCGGTGACCGCAGGCCCTATGCGTTGTGGCTGCGCGGCCCGTTGGACCTGCGTTATTCCTGCTTGCGTTCGGTGGCGATCGTAGGAGCCCGCGCCGCCTCCCCCTATGGGGTGCGGATCGCCTCCGAGCTGGGCGCCGAACTGGCCGATGCGGGCTGGACCGTGGTCAGCGGCGGGGCCCTGGGCATCGACGCGGCGGCGCACCGGGGAACGCTGGCCGCCGACGGCCAGACGATCGCGGTGTTCGCCAACGGCCTGGACAGGTTCTACCCCGCCGGCAACGAGGCCCTGTTCGTGGAGATGCTGCATAAGGGCCTGCTGGTCAGCGAGTCCCCGCCGGGCACCGACCCCCACCGGCTCCGCTTCCTGGTGCGCAACCGCGTCATCGCCGCTTTGACCAGGGGCACCGTCGTGGTGGAGGCGGCCGCCCGCAGCGGGGCGCTCAACACCGCCGTCCACGCCCGCGATCTGGGACGCGCCCTGATGGCGGTACCCGGCCCGGTCGACTCAAAGGTCTCGGTCGGTTGTCACAAACTGCTGCGCGACACTCCCCCGGCCCGGTGCGTGACCACGGCCGCCGAAGTGCTCGAGGAAGTCGGCCGGATCGGCGCCGACCTGGCGCCACCGCCCCGCGGCCCGGTACTGCCCAGGGACATGCTCGACCCGGTGACCAGATCCGTCCTGGAGGCGCTGCCGGCACGCGGAGCCGCGGGCCCCGCCCAGATCGCGGTCCGGGCCGGTGTGGATCTCGCCACCGCGACCAGCCGGCTGGGGCAGCTGTCGGCGGCCGGGTTCATCGAACGCGCCCCTGGCGGCTGGCGCCTGCGCCGCTCGGCGAAGCTCCCCAGTTCACCCGTGTGAGCGGCCCCTTGCCGTGCCGTCCCAGGCAGCGGCCCGGCGGCCGCTTGCCCCACTTGAGGTTTCCTCGACGAAAAGGAGCGTGCTTCCCTGCTGTACCGACTTCCACCCAGGGCGAAGGCGCACCCGGCCGCTCCCGGTGAACGTTCCTGCCCCAGGTCGCGACGGCATGGGCCTTCGGGCGCCCCCTGTGCCGTCCGCTCCCTGTTTTCACCAGAGCTCGTGCGCCGACCTACGGGCCGATACCGCCTCTCTGCGGCACCAATCGCTGGGAGAACCTCACTAAGGAGATCTTTCAACGAAAACGAGCGCTTCTCTGCCGCGCCGACTCCCACCAGGCCAAAGGCTCACCTGGCCGCTCCAGACGGACGCCCTTCGCTCTCGGCAGCAACAACACGGACCTCGCAGAACGCCCCCGCGCCAGCCTTCCCCCGCCTTCACCAGAGCTGACACGCCAACCTACGGGCCGATACCGCTTCTCAGCGGCACCAATCGCTGGGAGAACCTCACTGAGGAGGTTTTTCAACGAAAAGGAGCGCTTCTCTGCCGCGCCGACTCCCACCAGGCCGAAGGCTCACCTGGCCGCTCCAGGCGGACGCCTTTCGCTCTCGGCAGCAACGACATGGGCCTTCGCAGAACATCCCTGCGTCGGCCTTTCCCCGCCTTCACCGGAGCTGATGCGCCGGCCGGCGGGGCGATGCCGTCCCTCGGGGGCGCCAATCGTTGAGAGAGCCTCACCGAGGCCTTTCCACACGTGGTCCTGGAAGGCCATGGAACGGGGGTCTCGGCAGTGCCCGAGGTCATGACGTTGCAGGTCACGGCATCGTCCCCGGCTGCAGGCCTCCCCTCTCGGCCTGCGGGAGCGGCGTGCTGAAAAGGTTCGGTCCGTGCGGGCTCCAGCGCCGGTGACGGGACACGACCACAGTGCCGGTGGTCCGCTGCGGTGGAGCGTTCGGCCGGGCGTGGTCGGGAGGCGCCTCGATTTCGTCCGCCGGGGGTGTTCGCAGGAGCGGTGCGCGGTGTCGTGGTTCGTCGCGGCAGAAAGGAGGTCAGCCGCCTGCGGGGAGTTCCAGGTCGCTCTTGGCGAGTTCCTCGATGTTGACGTCCTTGAAGGTGACGACGCGGACGTTCTTGACGAAGCGGGCGGGGCGGTACATGTCCCAGACCCAGGCGTCCTGCATGGTCACCTCGAAGAAGGTCTCGCCGTTGCCGGTGCCGTGGACCTGGAGATCGACCGAGTTGGTCAGGTAGAACCTGCGCTCGGTCTCGACCACGTAGGTGAAGAGCCCGACGACGTCCCGGTACTCGCGATAGAGCTGGAGCTCCATCTCGTTTTCGTATTTTTCGAGATCTTCGGCGCTCACGCTCGTGCTCCCTCCCCCGCAAGGCCGAACACGCCGGTCCGCGCCCCATTGTTCCCCACCCTCGCCACGTTCACGAATGACAGGCGGTGTTCCGGGCAGGGGCCGTGGGCGCTGAGCGCCGCCGTGTGCTCGCGGGTGACGTAGCCCTTGTGCACGGCGAAACCATACTGGGGATACCGCTCGTGGAGCTCGACCATCAGCCGGTCCCGGGTCACCTTGGCGACCACCGAGGCCGCGGCCACGCAGGCGGCGACGCAGTCGCCCTTGGGGACGGCCAGTCCCGGCACGTCCAGGCCGGGCACCCGGAAGCCGTCGCTGAGCACATAGCCGGGTCTGACCTCCAGCTGGGCCAGCGCCCGGCGCATGCCGGTGATGTTGCACTGGTGCAGGCCGAGGCGGTCGATGTCGTGCCTGGGGATGATCACGGTCGCCCAGGCGACGGCCCGTTCCACGATCTGCGCGTAAAGCTCCTCGCGGCGACGCGCGGTCAGCAGCTTGGAGTCGGTCAGCCCGTCGATCAGAGCGCGCCGGCCGGAGGGCAGGATCACCGCTGCGACGACCAAAGGACCCGCGCACGCGCCGCGCCCGGCCTCGTCCACACCCGCCACCGGGCTGAACCCGGCGTGCTGCAGGGCGCGTTCGAGCCCGTACAGTCCCGCATCGCGGCGGGGCGTGAACCGGAGCGGACGCCTCATCATGCCTCGAAGCGTACGTTCTGCCGAAGAGGCCCGTGGCACGGTTCCAGAGCACCCCTTGCGCGGAGCCTTCCCCACGATGACCGCGCGCGGACTTCAACCCCAGGACGGCCCGGGCGCCGGGGACCAGCCGGATGCCCGCTCCGGGCGAACCGCACCTGAACACAGCCCGGTCACGCGGCCGGCGGCAAGGAGCACGACGCCGAAACCGTCCACCTCCGGGTCGGCGAACAGAGCCGAGGGAGTCCGCGCCGTCCCGCGGGCATCCGCCGCAGGAGGCGGCCGCCCGTCCGCCATGCCGGCTCGTGAACGCCGGAGCCCGGAAAGCGGTGGCCCTCCACGCCGGTGGGCCGGGTCAGGACCGCTTGCTCGCGCGTTCCGCCAGACGCAGCCGCAGGCGGCGGTTGAGCCAGGTGATGGGGACGGCGCCGATCAGTCCCAGGGCGAACGGGGTGGCCGGCAGGAGAGCCCCGGCGGCGTTGAGGGCGGGCTGCTTGAAGGTCTTGGGGATCGGCAGGACGTCGATACGGTTGAGCGGCCAGATGACGACGAACGCGCGGCCGATCACCCGGCTTTCGGGGATGGCGCCGCCGCCGGGGTCGCCGCGGTGCTGGCGGGAGTCGTAGGAGACCTCCCGGTGGTCGCCCATCACCCACAAGTTGCCGGGCTGGACGGTGACGTCGAACGGCTCGTTGGAGGGCTTGTTCTGCTCCCCGGTCACCGGGTCGGTGTACAGGTAGGAGCGCTCATCGAGGGGGACGCCGTTGACGGTGACGCGTCCCTCGGCGTCGCAGCACTTGACCCGGTCGCCGGGCAGACCGATGACTCGCTTGATGTAGTCCTTCTCACCGGGGATGAAGCCGAAGGCGCCGCCGATCCAGTGGAAGGCCTTGACGATCGGGTTGGTGGGCTCGGCGACCTCGATCTCCGGGTCCCAGGAGTCCAGGCCGTTGAAGACCACGATGTCGCCGCGCTGCACGTCCCGGGTGTGGTAGACGATCTTGTTGACCAGCACCCGGTCGCCGATCTGCAGGGTGTTCTCCATCGAGGCCGAGGGGATGTAGAAGGCCTGGATGGCGAACGCCTTGATGACCAGCGCCAGCACCAGCGCCACCGCGATGAGGATGGGCAGTTCCTTCCAGAAGGAGCCCTCCTTGGCCTCCTTCTTGCCGTCCTCTTCGGGCTCCTCGCCGTCTGCGAAGTCCTCGCCGCGAGCCACGGTCTCTTCCTCCGAGGGGTTGACGGCCGCGCTGGGAGAGGACCCGTTCAGGCGATCTTCGGCGACTCCCTCGCCGGGGGTCACGGCCTGCTTGTTGTGGGGCACCGCGCCCTCGGCCTCGGAACGCACGTTTCTCCGATCGTCCTCGTGAGTCATCAGGGCGAGCCTATAGCGGGCGGCCTTGGGAGCCCGGCCGCGCATCGCCGTGTCGCCCGCCATGAACCCGCAAACAGCCGACACCGATCACATACGGAACGCCCCGGTCACCGCTGAGGGTTCCCGGGGCGCTGCAGCGGCCCGGAGGCGGGCCGCAGTGCTCAAGACTCGCGCTTCTCCTTGATGCGGGCGGCCTTGCCGCGCAGGTTGCGCAGGTAGTAGAGCTTGGCGCGGCGGACGTCACCGCGGGTGACGACCTCGATCTTCTCGATCGAGGGGCTGTTGAGCGGGAAGGTCCGCTCCACGCCCACGCCGTAGCTGACCTTGCGGACGGTGAAGGTCTCCCGGGCACCGCCGCCCTGCCGCCGGATCACCACGCCCTGGAAGACCTGGATCCGGCTCCGGTTGCCCTCGGTGACACGGACGTGCACCTTCAGCGTGTCGCCCGGACGGAAGTCCGGGATGTCGGCACGCATCGCGGCCTTCTCGATCTCCTGGATCAGGGTGTGCATGACAGCGGTTCCTCGTCCTCGGAAGCCGGCATCGAGAGGCCCCGAACGAAAGTGGGGGCGTCGCGCCGCGCAAGTGGATCTTGCTTCGTGGAAGTCGTGAGGCAGCCCGGACACAGGGGCGCCGACGCTCTAGTCTGCCACAGGTTCGCCGCCCGGCGGCAATCCGGCCTCGGCGAGCACCTGCCGGTCGCGCTCGTCCAAGCGGGCCGGGTCCAGTGCGGCGATCAGGTCGGGGCGGTTGGCGGCGGTGCGCCGCAGCGCCTGGTCGCGCCGCCAGCGGGCGATCGCCGCGTGGTGGCCCGACAGCAGGACCTCCGGGACGGCCCGGCCCCGCCACACCGGGGGCTTGGTGTAGACGGGTCCTTCCAGCAGGTTCTCCATGGAGCCGGGGGCGAAGGAGTCGTCGGCGACCGAGTCGGCGTTGCCCAGCACCCCCGGCACCAGCCGGCCGACGGCCTCGACGATGACCAGCACCGCGACCTCGCCGCCGGCCAGGACGTAGTCGCCGATGCTGACCTCATCGACCCGCATCCGGGTGCGGGCCTCCTCGACGACGCGCGAGTCGATGCCCTCATACCGTCCGCAGGCGAAGATCAGCCAGGGCTCTGCGGCCAGTTCCACGGCCATGGCCTGGGTGAACGGCCGTCCGCTCGGGGTCGGCACGATCAGCCGCGGCGCGGCGTCGGCGCTTTGGCCGCCCGGGGCGATGGCGTCCAGGGCCTCGCCCCACGGGTCGGGTTTCATGACCATGCCGGGGCCGCCGCCATAGGGGGTGTCGTCGACGGTGCGGTGCCGGTCGTGGGTCCACTGGCGCAGGTCATGGACGTGCACCTCGATGAGGCCGCGGCGGCGCGCCTTGCCCAGCAGGGAGATGTCCAGGGGCGCGAAGTAGTCGGGAAAGATGGAGACGATGTCGATCCGCATGGGTTTTGAGGGCTTGCTCGTCAGGACTCGTCCAGCAGGCCGGGAGGCGGATCGATGACGATACGGCCGCCGGCGACGTCCACCTCGGGGACCAAGGCGGCGACGAAGGGCACCAGGGCCTCACCGCCGGTTTCGCGGCGGATCACCAGCAGGTCCTGGGCGTAGTGGAGGATGTCGCGGACGGTTCCGACCGGGGTGCCGTCGGTGGTCACCGCCGTCAGCCCGATCAGCTCATGGTCGTGGAACTCGTCGGGATCCTCCAGGGGAGGCAGGTCCCCGGTGTCGACGACCAGCCACGTGCCGCGCAGTTTCTCGGCGGCGGTGCGGTCGTCGACACCGGTGAAGCGCAGGAGCAGACGGCCGACGTGCCAGCGGGCGCGCTCGACCGTCAGCGGCCCAAGGTGCGGCGGGTCGGTGTCGAGCACGGCACCGGGCGCGAACCGGGCATCGGGATCGTCGGTCCGCACATCCACCGTGACCTCGCCGCGAACGCCATGCGGCCGGCCGATGCGGCCGACCACCACCTGATCGTCTCGCATCCGGTCAGCAGAGCGGGACGGGGGCCGGGCGAGCCGGGGCCGGCACGTCAGCGGACCTCATTGATGTCCAGCAGGTCCACCCGTACATGCCGGCCGCCGGACAGGCTGCCGATGACGGTGCGCAGGGCCTTGGCGGTGCGCCCGCTGCGGCCGATGACCTTGCCGAGGTCATCGGGGTGCACCCGCACCTCCAGGACCCGGCCGCCCTTGATCCGGCGGGGACGCACCTGGACGTCGTCCGGGTGCTCGACGATCCCGCGGACCAAGTGCTCGAGCGCTTCTTCGAGCACGCCTCAGCCCTCGCTCTTGGCTTCTGCGGCCTCACCCGACTCGGTGGCCTTGGACTCGGGCTTGGCCTTCTTCTTGGCCTTGGGAGTGGTGGCGGGAGCCTCGTCCTCCTTCATGGCCTCCTTGAGGGCGGCCTCGTAGCGGGCCTTGCGGTCGGGCTTGGGCTCGGCCACCTTGAGCGTGCCCTCGGCACCGGGCTCGCCCTTGAACTTCTGCCAGTCGCCGGTGATCTTGAGGATCTTCAGCACCGGCTCGGTCGGCTGCGCGCCCACGCTGAGCCAGTACTGCGCCCGCTCGGAGTTCACCTCGATCAGCGAGGGCTCCTCCTTGGGGTGGTACTTGCCGATCTCCTCGATGGCCCGGCCATCCCGCTTGGTGCGGGCATCGGCGACGACGATCCGGTACTGCGGGTTCCGGATCTTCCCCAGACGCTTGAGCTTGATCTTGACTGCCACGGGTGTGGTGTTCTCCAGATTCCAGATGGCTGAGCGGACCTGCACCAGGTGGGGACGCTGCTGCCGGTTGCTCGATGGACTCCGGTGCGCCAGGACGAGAGAGGGCAGCCTGCCGCCACCGGGTTTCCAGCCTGTCATTCTGCCAGACGAACGGCCCTGAGGTGCAATCGCGCAACAACGAGCCGTCACCGCAGGTAATGGCCGCTGCAGCCGGTGCATGCCGACCGGGCGCGTCCTCATGGAAACGGTTGCGCCCGGCTTCGTCCCGCCCGGGCGGGACGGCCCGCGGTCACTTCTTCTTCTTGCGGACCTGCAGTTTGTTCAGGTCGGGCATCTGGAAGCCGGGGGGAAGCGCGCCCGGCAGCCCGCCGGGAAGGCCGCCGCCCAGCGCCGGGGGCAGCCCCTGGGGCAGGGCGTCCGGCGCGGGGCGGGCGTCGCCGGAGCCCTTGGCCGCGGCGGCGCGCTTGCGCGGGTCGCCGCTGCGCTGCTTGCCCTTCTTCTTGGCGCTCTTGCCCTTGGCGGCCTTGCGGCGGCCGCCGCCGGGCATGCCCGGCAGGCCCATTCCGCCGACCACCTGGCGCATCATCTTCTGCGCCTCGAAGAACCGGGTGACCAGGTTGTTGACCTCGCTGACCGTGGTGCCCGAGCCGGCTGCGATGCGGGCCCGGCGGGAACCGTTGATGATCTTGGGGTTGGCGCGCTCGGCCGGGGTCATGGAGCGGATGATGGCCGCGACCCGGTCCAGGTCCTTGTCGTCGATCTGGTCGAGCTGGTCGCGCATCTGCCCCATGCCCGGCAGCATGCCCAGCAGGTTCCGGATCGGCCCGAGCTTGCGGACCATCATCATCTGCTCGAGGAAGTCCTCCAGCGTCAGATCCTCGCCCGAGGCGAACTTGGCGGTCATCCGCTCGGCCTGCTGGGCGTCGAAGGTCCGCTCGGCCTGCTCGATCAGGGTGAGGATGTCACCCATGTCGAGGATGCGGCCGGCCATCCGGTCGGGGTGGAAGAGGTCGAAGTCCTCCAGCTTCTCCCCGGTGGAGGCGAACATGATGGGCCGGCCGGTGATGTGCCGCACCGACAGGGCGGCGCCGCCGCGGGCGTCGCCGTCCAGCTTGGTGAGCACCACCCCGTCGAAGCCGACGCCGTCCATGAACGCCTGGGCGGTGTTGACCGCGTCCTGGCCGACCATCGCGTCGACCACGAACAGGATCTCGTCGGGGGAGACCGCGTCGCGGATGTCGATGGCCTGCTGCATCATCTCGGCGTCCACGCCGAGCCGGCCGGCGGTGTCGATGATGACCACATCGTGCTGGGCGCGCCGGGCCTCCTCCACCGAGCGGCGGGCCACCTGGACCGGGTCGCCGACGCCGTTGCCCGGCTCGGGGGCGAACACCGGCACCCCGGCCCGCTCCCCCATCACCTGCAGCTGCTGGACCGCGTTGGGACGCTGCAGGTCGGCGGCGACCAGCAGCGGGGTGTGGCCCTGGCCCTTGAGCCAGTAGGCCAGCTTGCCGGCCAGGGTGGTCTTACCGGCGCCCTGCAGGCCGGCCAGCATGATCACCGTCGGCGGGGTCTTGGCGAAACGCAACCGGCGGGTCTCGCCGCCGAGGATCTCGATCAGCTCCTCGTTGACGATCTTGACGACCTGCTGCGCCGGGTTCAGCGCCTGGGAGACCTCCGCCCCCAGGGCCCGTTCCTTGACGTGCGCGATGAAGTCCTTGACGACGGGCAGGGCCACGTCCGCCTCCAGCAGCGCGATGCGGATCTCGCGCGCGGTGGCGTTGATGTCCGCTTCCGACAGCCTGCCCTTGCTGCGCAGCGAGGAGAAGACCGACGTCAGCCGGTCGGAGAGCGTCTCGAACACGTGTGCGACCCGTCCTAGAAGACTCGTAAGGAATCAAACCTCAGGGTATCGAGGAATCCACGGGCGCCCGCCCGTATCCGAGCCCCGCCCGGACGGGGTCAGCGGAGCGCGGCCAGGACCTTCTCCCGCAGCGCCGACAGGGCGGCCGGTTCCCGCAGGGGACGGCCCTGGGCGTCCACCACGTAGAAGACGTCCACCGCCTCCGCGCCCAGGGTGTCCACCCGGGCCTTGTCGACCTGCAGGCCGCAGGCGCCGATGGCCTGGCCGATCCGCCACAGCAGGCCGGGCCGGTCGTGGGCGCGGACCTCCACCACCGTGGCGGTGTCGGAGGCGTCCTCGACGATGGTGACCCGCGGCGGCGGCACCGGCGCTCCCGGACGGCGGCGCACCGCCGCGGCGCGCCGTTCCAGCAGGCCCGCCACATCCAGCCGGCCGGCGAGCATCCGGCGCAGATCGGCCTCCAGGGCGGCCGGGTCGGGCGGGGTGCCGTATTCGGGGACGGCGGTGAAGTCCAGCACCGCGGTGCCGGCGCCGGCCGAGGCGAACACCCGGGCGGTCCGCACCACCAGGCGGTGCAGGGCCAGCACCCCGGCCGTGCGCCACAGCAGGCCGGGCCGGTCCGGCACCGCGACGGTGACCCGGGAGCCGGCGATCCGCACCGCCGCGCCGTCGTGGCGGGCCAGCGCCAGCTGCTCGGGGGTGGGGTCCAGCCCGTTGCGCGGGGGCGCGCCGCCGGCCAGGCAGGCGTCCACGCGCCGCACCAGCTCCTCGATCAGCCGGGCCTTCCAGGCGCCCCAGGCGGCCGGCCCGGTGGCCTGCGCGTCGGCGACCGCCAGCGCCGCCAGAATCTCCAGCACCTGCCGGCCCCGGCCGGGCACGGCCGACACCTTCTGGGCCACGGTCTGGATGGTCACCGGGTCGTCCAGGTCGCGCCGGGTGGCGGTGTCGGGCAGCAGCAGGTGGTGCAGCACGACCGTCTCCAGCACATCGGCGTCGGTGTCGCAAAAACCCATCCGGGCGGCCATCGTGCGGGCCAGCGCGGCGCCGGTGCGGGAGTGGTCGCCGGGCCGTCCCTTGCCGATGTCGTGCAACAGCGCCCCGACCAGCAGCAGGTCGGGGCGGGCGACGTCACGGGTCATGGCGGCGGCCCCGGCCGCGGTCTCCACCAGGTGCCGGTCCACGGTGAAGCGGTGGACGGGGTTGCGCTGCGGCCGGTTGCGCACCTGCTCCCATTCGGGCAGCTCCCGCACGATCACCCCGGCCTGGTCGAGCGCCTCCCAGACGGGGATCGCCGCGGGCCCGGCGCCCAGCAGCGACACCAGCGCGTCGCGGGCCTCGGCGGGCCAGGGCACCGGCAGCGGCGGGACCTTGGCGGCCAGCTGCTCGGCGGTGGCGGGCGCCAGCGGCAGCCCGGCCTGGGCGGCGGCCGCCGCCACGCACAGCGGCAGCACCGGGTCGGTCAGGTCGGCGCCGCGGGCCAGCACGACCTCCCCCTCGTGCTCGACGGCCCCATCGCCCACCGGGCGCCGTTCGACCCGCCCGCCGGGGCGGGCGACGCGGATGCCGCGGGGCCGGTCGGCGCAGAACCGGTCGACGTGCCGCCACAGGTTGTCGGCGGCATAGGAGACGGTGCGGGCGGCGGCGACGATGACGCGCAGCAGGGCGGCGCCGTCGGGCAGGCCCAGCAGGTGCGCCACGGCGTCCTGTTCCTGCAGGTGCAGCCGGTCTCCGGCGCGGCCGGTGGTCTCGTGCAGCGCGTGCCGGACGTCCAGCAGCAGGTCGTGGGCGGCGCGCACGCGCTCGCCGGGGCCGGGCACCGCCCAGGTGGCGGCGGCCGCCTGCATGGTGTACACGTCCCGCAGCCCGCCCTTGGCCTCCTTGAGGTCGCCTTCGAGCAGGAACGCCAGTTCGCCGCGGTCGGCCCAGCGCCGCCGGGTCAGCTCGGCCAGCTCGGCCAGCCGCCGCCGGGCCTGGGCGCGCCAGTCGGTCAGCACGACGGCGCGCAGCTGGTCGGCCAGGTCCTGGTCGCCGGCCAGCAGGCGGGCGCCGAGCAGGCCCATGGCGGCCTTGATGTCGCTGCCGGCGACCTTCCTGGCCTCCCGCACGGTGCGCACCGAGTGGTCCAGGCGCAGCCCGCGGTCCCAGACGGGGTACCAGATCCGGTCGGCGATCTGGGCGATGTCCGGCCGTCCCCGGTGCACCAGCACCAGGTCCAGATCGCCGCCGGGGGTCAGCTCTCCGCGGCTGTGGCTGCCCACCGCGACCAGCGCGACCTCCCGCGCGGCACCGGTGGCCTCCAGCAGCCCGGCCAGCCAGCGGTCCAGTTCGGCCCCCCGCCGCGCCCGGGCCGCCGCCAGCGCCTTGCGCGCCTCCTCCAGCCCGCCGGCCCCGGCGCCCTCCACCGCCGTGGCCGCCTTGAACCTTCCGGTCGTCTCTTTCAACCCCGTTCGCCTCCGAAGTCCCGCCCGCCTGACGTGCTCTGCCGTTCCGGTCGCCGCAACGCGCCTTCTTCAAGCACCTGGTCCCGAGCACCCGGCCTCAGGCACCGGCAGCGGGGTCTTGCAGGTGCCCGGTCCGTGTCGTCCCAAGTCGTCACGCCGCTCCCCGGCCCAGGACGGCGGCCCGGTGGCCGGGGGCCGCTGGGTTTCCTCGGCGCTCGACCGTTCGTTCACCCGGGCGTCCTGGACGCCTCGGGTGCTCCGCTTTGCCGCACCTTCGCCGTCTCGGCCGGCCCGGCTTGGAGACTCAAATCCCCATGCGAGCCGGCGGTCCGTCCCGCCTCTCTTCGGGAGCCTCGTTCACCCCGGCGCCCCGATATTCCGGTCGCCTCGAACGCCAGAAAATCCGGGACTTTTAACCACTGTGATTTTCTTGGTCTTTTCGGGTGCTCTCTTTGCCGTTCGCTGTGAGCCCTTGGGATTCCGCCCGTTTCGCATGCCCCGGATCTCAGGGCCGGTGGCCTTCCTCGTTCTCTCCCGCCGGCGTCTCGGCCCGGCCCCGCGGATCGCCCCGGCCACGGCCGCCTCCGCGCTCTCCCGCCGGCCGGGATCTCACTGACAGGCAGAAGGGCGTCCCGCCCCGCCGGCCTGCGGTTTGGGACGCCCTTCCTCGTCTCGCGCCCTGAGCGATTGCTCCCCCGATCCGTAGACGACCCGCTACAGGGCCTCGGGGCCGGTCTCCCCGGTGCGGACCCGCACGACCGCATCGACCGGGACGGCCCAGACCTTGCCGTCGCCGATCTTGCCGGTCTGCGCCGCCTTGACGATGGCGTCGATCACGTCGTCGGCGTCGACGTCGTCCACCAGGACCTCGACCCGCACCTTGGGCACCAGGTCGACCTTGTACTCGGCGCCCCGGTAGACCTCGGTGTGGCCCTTCTGGCGGCCGTAGCCACTGGCCTCGCTGACGGTCAGTCCCTTGACTCCGGCGGTCTCCAGTGCGGCCTTGACCTCGTCGAGCTTGAACGGCTTGATGACCGCGGTGATCAGTTTCATCTGTTATGCCTCAACCTTCGTGGGGGCGCTGTCGGCGGAGGACGCCGCGGCGATCCCGCCGGCGGCGCCACCGGCGTGGATGCTGCCGAAGTCGTAGGCGGTCTCGGCGTGCGAGGTGCTGTCGACGCCGGCCACCTCGTCCTCCTCGCTGATCCGGAAGCCCATGGTGACGTCGATGAGCTTGCCGATGATGTAGCTGACGACGAAGGAGTAGATGATGCTGGCGACCACGCCGACCGCCTGCTTGCCCAGCAGGCTCAGGCCGCCGCCGGCCAGCAGGCCGTCCGCGCCGCCGTCGTTGACGGCGGTGGTGGCCACCAGGCCGATCATCAGGGCGCCGATCACGCCGCCGACCAGGTGGACGCCGACCACGTCCAGGGAGTCGTCATAGCCCAGCTTGTACTTCAGGCTGACGGCGAAGGCGCAGAGCACACCGGCGACGAGGCCGATCACGATGGCGCCGATGGGGGTGACGAAGGCACAGGCCGGGGTGATGGCGACCAGGCCGGCCACCACGCCGGAGGCGATGCCCAGCGTCGTGGAGGCGCCGTGGCGCAGCTTCTCCACCGCGATCCAGCCGAAGGCCGCGGCGGCGGTGCACACCAGCGTGTTGATGAAGGCGACGCCGGAGACCGTGTCGGCGGCCAGCTCCGAACCGGCGTTGAAGCCGAACCAGCCGAACCACAGCAGGCCCGCGCCCAGCAGGACGAACGGCAGGTTGTGCGGCCGCATCGGGTCGCGCGGCCAGCCCTTGCGCTTGCCCAGCACCAGCGCCAGCGCCAGCGCCGCCGCACCGGCGTTGATGTGGACCACGGTGCCGCCGGCGAAGTCCAGGGCGCCCATCTCGCCGATCCAGCCGCCGCCCCACACCCAGTGGGCCAGCGGGGCGTAGACCACGGTCACCCAGATGACGGTGAAGACCACCCAGGCGCCGAACTTGGCGCGGTCGGCGATCGCGCCGCTGATCAGGGCGGTGGTGAGGATGGCGAACGTGGCCTGGAAGGCGACGAACACCAGGGTCGGCAGACCGTCGTCCACCTGGTTCTCCAGCCCCACCAGGCCCCAGTCACCGAGTCCGCCGATGACGCTGTTGAGCGCACCGCCGTCGCTGAAGGCGAGCGAGTACGCGTAGAGAGCCCACAGCACGCCGACCACGGCCATGCTGACGAAGCTCATCATCATCATGTTGAGCACGCTCTTGGCGCGGGTCATGCCTCCGTAGAAGAAGGCCAGGCCTGGCGTCATGAGCAGGACCAACGCCGCGCTCGTCATCACCCAGGCGGTGTTGCCGCTATCGATTTCCATCTCGGAGAGAGCCCCTCCTCGGCACGGAACGTTTGACTGGGTAGAGGTTCTGGCGTGGTGGTTTCACCCGAACGGCCCGGCTGTTTCAAAGGTGTGAAAACCAGCCGTCATATGTTTCGCGAGTGTTTCGAAACCCTCACCTGTGGCTCGTTCCAAAAACTCGCGGGTTTCCGGTCCGGACGTAGAGCCGTCTACGCCACAAACTCCCCAGAAATCATCAAGCGCCCCACATGTCGCAGGTGGGGCGCTTGACGGCCTCGGCTCCCGGGTCTCCAGAGCGGCTGCGGCGAAGGGGACTCACTCTCCGATGATCGCGTCCACGAACGGTTCGGCCTCAAAGGGCGCCAGGTCGTCGGGGCCCTCGCCCAGCCCGACCAGCTTGACCGGCACGCCCAGCTCGCGCTGGACCGCGATGACGATGCCGCCCTTGGCGGTGCCGTCCAGCTTGGTCAGCACGATGCCGGTGACGTTGACCACCTCGGCGAACACCCGGGCCTGCTGCATGCCGTTCTGGCCGGTGGTGGCGTCCAGGACCAGCAGCACCTCGTCCACCGTGGCCTGCTTTTCCACCACCCGCTTGACCTTGCCGAGCTCGTCCATCAGCCCGGTCTTGGTGTGCAGCCGGCCGGCGGTGTCGATGATCACCGTGTCGACCTTGCCCTCGATGCCCTGCCTGACCGCGTCGAAGGCGACGCTGCCGGGGTCGGCGCCCTCGCCCTTGCGCACCACCTCGGCGCCGACCCGCTTGCCCCAGGTCTCCAGCTGGTCGGCGGCGGCGGCGCGGAAGGTGTCGGCGGCGCCCAGCAGCACGGTGTTGCCGTCGCCCACCAGCACCCGCGCCAACTTGCCGCAGGTGGTGGTCTTGCCGGTGCCATTGACGCCGACGACCATCACCACGGCGGGCCGGTCGCCGTGCCGGGCGGTGCGCAGCCTGCGGTCGGTCTTCTCGTCGAACCCGTTGGTGACCTGCCGCAGCAGCTCCTCCCGGAGCAGCGCGCGGACCTCCTCGGGGGTGCGGGCGCCCATCACCTGCACCCGGGTCCGCAGCGCCTCGGTGATCTCGCGGGCCACCGCCACGCCGATGTCGGCCGAGATCAGGGTGTCTTCGATCTCGTCCCAGGCGTCCTCATCGAGGGTGTCGCGGGACAGCAGTCCCAGCAGGACGTGGCCCAGGGCGTTTTGGGACCTCGCCAGCCTGGCCCGCAGCCGCACCAGCCGGCCCGCCGACGGCGGCGGGATCTCGATCTCCGGTTTGGGCGGGGCCGCCGGTTCGGCCGGGGGCGCCCGCTCCAGCGTGGGCGCCGCCGGCTCCCGTTCCAAGACGGCGGTCGAGCCCTCCCCGCTCGCCGCCGGCCTCTCCGGCGGCGCAGACGGCAGGCGGGTGGTGCGGCGGGGCCGCACCAGGAGCAGGCCGCCCACCACGAGGGCGAGCACGGCCAGTGCGACTATGAGGATCACGTATTCCATAGCGTCCCCAGTCTCGCAGACGCCCTGCCATGGCTCCGCCAAGCGCCACGTCGCCCGTGATGTCCCGGCGCCCATCTATACGTGTCTATACGTGCGGCAAAGAAAGCCCGCGGACGTCCGGCATCACGGTCCCCGGCCACCGTCCCTTCCCGCCTGCGTCGCCGAATATCGGCCGCGAGAATCCCGGTGCACCACCGGAAAAGATCTCTCCGTAACGAGCGGACCGGGAAGACCGTGCAGCCGGGACGCTCCGGATGCATCCGGGAAGAATCGGCGGGCCTGAGTTCACCCGCCGCCCGGCGATCACCGCACCGGCCCCGGGCTCAGGCCGATTCGCGCCGCCGGATCCGCTGGCTGACGACCTGGCTGACGCCGTCACCGCGCATGGTGATGCCATAAAGCGCGTCGGCGCCCTCCATGGTGCGCTTTTGGTGGGTGATGATGATCAGCTGGGAGGACTCGCGCAGCTCCTCCAGGATGGACAGCAGCCGCTGGGTGTTGGTGTCGTCCAGGGCCGCCTCCACCTCGTCCAGTACATAAAACGGGGAGGGACGGGCTTTGAAGACCGCCACCAGCAGGGCGATGGCCACCAGGGAGCGTTCCCCGCCCGACAGCAGCGACAGCCGCTTGACCTTCTTGCCGGGCGGGCGGGCCTCCACCTCCACGCCGGTGGTGAGCATATCGTCGGGATCGGTGAGCACCAGCCGGCCCTCGCCGCCGGGGAACAGCCGGGCGAAGATCCGCTCGAACTCGCGGGCGGTGTCGGCGAACGCCTCGGCGAACACCCGCTGCACCCGGTCGTCGACCTCCTTGACCACGGTGAGCAGATCGCGGCGGGTCTTTTTGAGGTCCTCCAGCTGGGAGGTCAAGAACGCGTGCCGCTCCTCCAGGGCGGCGTACTCCTCCAGCGCCAGCGGGTTGACCTTGCCCAGCTGGGCCAGCTGACGCTCGGCGTTCTTGGCGCGCTTTTCCTGCTCGGCCCGAGCATAGGGGCGCGGGACGGCGTCCTCGGGGGCATCAGGAGGCGGCGGCACCGGCTGGTCGGGGCCGTACTCGGCGATCAGGACGTCGACCTCCAGGCCCAGTTCCTCCATCGCCCGCTCGGTCAGCTGCTCCAGCCGCAGCCGCTGCTCGGCGCGGGCGACCTCGCTGCCGTGCGCGGCGTTGACCAGCTTCTCCAGCTGGGCCGACAGCTCGCGGACCTGGGCGCGCACCACCTTCAGCTCCGCCTCGCGGTCGGCCTTGGCCTGCTGGGCGGCCTCCCGCTCGGCCACGGCGGCGCGCAGCGACACCTCGATCCGCTCCAGGGCGGCGCGGGCGCCGGCCAGCACGGCGGCGGCGGTGCGGGCCTGGCGGCGGCGGCGCTCGCGGCGGGCGGCGGCGCGGGCGCGCTCCTGGCGTTCACGGCGGGCGCCGCGTTCCAGCGCCTCGGCCCGTCCGGCGATGGCCCGCACGCGTTCTTCGGCGGTGCGCACCGCCAGGCGGGCCTCCATCTCGGCCGCGCGGGCCTGCTGGGCGCGCTCGGCCAGCATGTCCCGGGCGGTGGTGTCCTCGCCGAGGTCGTCGGCGGCCTCGGCGGCGGCCTCCTGTTCGGCCAGCTGCTCGGCCAGCTCCTCGGCGGCGGCCAGGTCCTGCTCGCGGGCCTGCGCGGCGGCATCCAGCGCCTTGGTCAGCCGTTCCACCTCGCCGCGGGCGGCCCGCACGTCCGCCTCCAGCCGGGCGGCCCGCTTGGCCTCCTGGGCGGCGCGGGCCTCGAACTCCCGCAGCCTGCCGCGCACCCGGTCCAAGGCGGCCTGGGCCTGCCCGACCCCGTTTTGCGCCTGCTGGGCGGCGGCCTGGGCCTCCTCCAGCGCCGCCTGGGCCCGGCTTTCGGCCTCCTGCGCGGCCTGCAGGGCGGCGGCCGTCTCCGCGGCGCGGGACTGCGCCTTCTCCAGCGCCCCGGTCGCCTCGTCCAAGGCGGTGCGCGTCTGCAGCAGGTTCTGGGCGCCGCCGGTGCCGCCGCTTTGCGCCCAGTGCGCCCCCAGCAGGTCCCCTTCACGGGTGACGGCCCGCAGGGACGGCTCGCGCCGCACCAGGTCGGCGGCCTCCTGCAGACCGTCGACCACGACCACCCCGCGCAGCAGATGCCGCAGGGCCGGCCGCACCTGCTCGGGGACGTCGATCACATCGGCCAGGTACCGCACCCCGGGCACGGCCGGCTCGTGCTCGTCGGGGCCGCCGCCGACGACCATGGCGGCGCGGCCGGCCCGGCGGGAGCGCAGCAGTTCCAGCGCGGCGCGTGCGGCCTCCAGCGAGCCGACGGCGATGGCCTGCGCGGCGTCGCCCAGCACGGCGGCCACCGCGTTCTCATAGCCGGCCTCGACGGTCAGCAGGGACGCCAGGGTGCCCAGCACGCCCTCCAGGTCGCCGGCCAGCAGCACCTCCCCGCCGTCGACGGCGCTGCCCAGCGTCAGCTCCAGCGCCTCGATGCGGGCCTGCAGGGCGGTGACCTCTTTCTGGGCGGCCTGGTCGGCGGCGCGGGCGGCGGCCACGGCCGCCCGGGCGGCCTTGAGCTGCCGGCGAGGCTCCTCCTCGGCGGCGCGGGCCGCCTCGGCCGCCGCCTTGGCCTCCGTCAGGGCCCGCTGGGCCATCTCGTGCTCGGCGGCCAGCTCGGGGTCCTCGGCGGCCTGGGCGTCGAACGCCTCGTACTCGGCCTGTGCGGCCTCGGCCCGCCGCAGCGCCTCGGCGCGGGCCTCGCTCAGCCGGCCGATCTCCGCCTCGCCGGCCTGGGCCTTGCTGCGCAGCGCCTCGAGCCGGCCGCGCAGCCGGGCCAGCGCCTCGCGGCGGTCGGCGGCGGCGCGGGCGGCGGCCTGCAGGCGGTGTTCCTCTTCGCGCAGCGCGTCCTCGGCCTCGGCGCGGGCCCGCACCGCCTCCTCCAGGGCGGCCTGGGCCTCCTCCAGGGCGGCGCGCAGCTGCTCTTCCTGCTCGCGGACGGCGGCGGCCTCGCGTTCCATCTCTTCGGGGTCGCGGCCGCGGCGTTCCTCGCCGGTCTCCTCGGAGGCGTTGCGGTGCCGTTCGGCCGCCAGGTCGGCCACGCCCTGCAGCCGCTCTTTGAGGGAGGCCAGGCGGAACCAGGTGTCCTGGGCGCGGGCCAGCACCGGCGCGGCGGCCTGCTCGGCGGCCTCCAGCTCGGCCTCGCGCTGCTGGGCGGCGGCCAGGGCCTGTTCGACCTCGGCCCGGCGGCGCTGCAGCGCGGCCTCGTCGGCCTCCTCCCGCTCCAGCCTGGTGCGCAAGGTGACCAGGTCGTCGGCCAGCAGCCGGGCCTTGGCGTCGCGCAGCTCGGCCTGGATGACGGCGGCCTTGCGGGCGATCTCGGCCTGCCGGCCCAGCGGCTTGAGGCGGCGGCGCAGCTCGGCGGTCAGGTCCTGGACGCGGTTGAGGTTGGCCTGCATCGCCTCCAGCTTGCGCAGCGCCTTTTCCTTGCGCTTGCGGTGCTTGAGGACCCCGGCGGCCTCCTCGATCACCGCGCGCCGCCCATCGGGGCCGGCGTGCAGGACGGTGTCCACCATCCCCTGGCCGACGATCACGTGCATCTCGCGGCCGATGCCGGAGTCCGACAGCAGCTCCTGGACGTCCAGCAGCCGGCAGGGGTCGCCGTTGATGGCGTACTCGCTCTGCCCGGAGCGGAACATCAGCCGGCTGATGGTGACCTCGGAGTAGTCGATGGGCAGGGCGCCGTCGGAGTTGTCGATGGTCAAGATGACCTCGGCGCGGCCCAGCGGGGGGCGGCTGGCGGTGCCGGCGAAGATGACGTCCTCCATCTTGCCGCCGCGCAGCGACTTGGCGCCCTGCTCGCCCATCACCCAGGCCAGGGCGTCCACGACGTTGGACTTGCCGGAGCCGTTGGGGCCCACCACGCAGGTGATGCCGGGTTCGAAGCGCAGCGTGGTGGAGGAGGCGAAGGACTTGAAACCGCGCAATGTCAGGCTCTTGAGGTACACGCGCGGACTCTCCTTGCCCTCCCATGGGGGTCGCACCCGAGGCGGATCGCGATGCCCCCGACTCGCTGATCGGCCGGTGAACCTTCCCGCGGGGCCGCCGCGCGGTGCCGCCTCTGCCGCGGCTCCCGCCGGCACCGCTGTGATCAGGCAGTACGCGGGTGAAAAGGTTCAGTGCGAACGATACCGCCCGCCGCGGCGATGCACGCGGCCACGGGCCGCATGCCCCAATGTGCCACGTCCGGCTGCGTCCCGCACCCATGATCACGAGAATGCGAAGGCGGGCGGGCCAGCGGCGGGTGGGAGGAAAAAGGCAAAACAGAAGGGACGTCGACCTCCGACGTCCCTGATGTTTCCTCTCGAGGCGCCGTCAGGTCAGTGCCGGTTCGCGGTCCTTCACTCCCAGTGCCAACACGTCGTCGCGGGCCTGCGCAGCCAGCGCGTCGTTCTCCGCCTGGAGCCGAACGAGCTCGGCCTCCAGGTCACGTACACGCTGCTGAAGGCGCCGCATCTCCGCGACCATCCGGGGGTCGGGACCGCCGACGTGGCCGAGTAGAGCCTTCGCCATGATTAAGGGTCCTCCACGCTGAGCAACCAGCAGGAATCGCGCCCGAGAACGTTCATTACGGTGCGCGTATCATCTAGAGTCGCACCAGCCAGGGTGCCGGTCAAGACAGACATCACGGGCCGGTAACAACCTGTCGACACAAGTTTAGCAGGTGCAAACCCGTTTCCCCCACCCGTCACCGCTCGACGAAACCGACCAGGTCGCCACGGGGTTCGCTCCACCGTTCAACGACCGAGTCGACCCGTCCGGGAGTGCCTGGACCGCGCAACAGTTCCAGCAGGCGCGCGCAACGATCGCGAGGTCCTTCGGCGACCACCTCCACTCGCCCGTCCCGCAGGTTGGCAGCCGAGCCGACCAGGCCCAACTCCAGTGCGCGGGACCGCACCCACCAGCGAAAACCTACGCCTTGAACGTGCCCTTGAACCCAGGCCGTCAACCGTGCCGACGCTGTTTCCTCCACGGCACGATCGTAGGAAATCAAAGGCGGGGACGCCGCGGCCGGGGCTGGCACTTGGGACAACTGTAGGAAGAACGGTTCATGAAGACATCGCGGCGGATGGGCGTGCCGCACCGGGTGCACGGTTCGCCCCGTCGCCCGTATGCCTCCAAGGACCGTTCGAAATATCCACTTTCGCCGTTGACGTTGACATACAACCGGTCGAAGGAAGTGCCGCCGGCGGCCAGCGCGGCCGTCATGACCTCACGCACCCCTTCCAGCACCCGGCTCACTTCCGCCCGGGTGAGATTCTCCGTCGCCCGGGCCCAGTGCAACCGGGCCCGCCACAATGCCTCGTCGGCGTAGATATTGCCGACCCCGCTGATCAATGATTGATCCAGCAATGCCCGTTTGATACCGGTGCGGCGGCGGCGCAGCGCCCGGTAGAACGCCTCATCGTCGAAGGCGGGCTCCAGGGGATCGGGGGCGATATGCGCCACCGGCGCGGGAACGGCCGCCTCCGCCTCCTTTCCGGCGCGGCCGAAGGCGTCGGGGACCAGCTCGGCGACCATCAGGTGCCCGAAGGTGCGCTGATCGACGAACCGCAGGTCATGACTGCCGTCGGTGAACGTCAGGCGGACCCGCAGATGCCGCTGCCGGGCACGGGCGGGGTCGCCGACCAGCAGCTGGCCGCTCATGCCCAGGTGGGCCACGATGGCGCCGCCGCCTTCCGCCAGGGGCAGCCACAGGTACTTGCCGCGGCGGCGGGCGGCGCCGATCGTGTTCCCGATCAGCCGTGCGGTGAAATCGGCGGCGCCGCCGACGTGGCGGCGGACCGCACGCGGATGCAGCACCTCGGCGGCGGCGACGGTGCGGCCGCTCACCCAGCGCTCCAGGCCCCGCCGGACGACCTCGACTTCGGGAAGCTCGGGCACCTCAGCCGCCGGCGCTCGCCTTGTCGTCCTTGCCGTCGGACTTGCCGCCCTTGCGCTTGGCCGACATCTCCTTGATGGCGTGCCAGGTGGCCTCGGCGGCGCGCTGCTCGGCCTCCTTCTTGCTGCGGCCCTCGCCGGAGCCGTAGGTGACCCCGCCCACCCGCACGGTGGCGCGGAAGGTCTTTTGGTGGTCCGGGCCGCTCTCGGCGACGTGGTACTCGGGGACGCCCAGCTCCTCTTCGGCGGTCAGCTCCTGCAGCGAGGTCTTCCAGTCCAGGCCCGCGCCGAGGCTGGCGGACTTGTCGATCAGGCTGTCGAACAGCCGGTGCACCAGCTTGGCCGCCTCGTCCAGGCCGTGCTCCAGGTAGACCGCGCCGATCAGGGCCTCCAGGGTGTCGGCCAGGATCGAGGTCTTGTCGCGTCCGCCGGTGCCCTCCTCGCCGCGGCCCAGCCGGATGTAGGCGCCGGCGCCCAGCGACCGGGCCACCCCGGCCAGCGCCCGCATGTTGACCACCGCGGCGCGCAGCTTGGCCAGCTGCCCCTCGGGCAGGTCGGGGTGGTTGCGGAACAGGGTGTCGGTGACGACGAGCCCGAGCACCGAGTCGCCCAGGAACTCCAGGCGCTCATTGGTGGGCAGGCCGCCGTTCTCATAGGCGTAGGAACGGTGCGTCAAAGCGCGTTCCAGCAGCTCCCGGCTGATCGAGACGCCCAGCGCGCGTTCCAGTTCGGCCGGGTCGGGGACGGGCTCGGGTGCCGATTTGGCGGTCACGGAATCCTCCTGGCGGGCCTGGATGCCGCCGTGCGTCATCACGGGACGAAACAGACCGGCCTCGCCGGTGCTCCTCCCGCGGGGAGGTTCCACGAAGACGAGGTGCGCGCCGGAGCACGGTCCCCGGCGTGCACCACGGCCTCGGGCTCCACCCTGTCCGGGTCCGGTGAGGGACGCTCGCCCTCTCCTTCGCCGTCGCCCGGCGGTCACTGCCTGACAATCGAACGGAGCAATCGAACGGAAAGGCGCTTTGCCCGGCACGCCCGGCCGCATGGCCCGGGCCCGCCGGAAAGCGCCGGCGGGGGCGGTCGCGCGGCGCGTCCCGCCCCCGGACGTCACCGGGTCAGCTCTGCGCGATGACCTGGCGGCGGTTGTAGGTGCCGCAGTGCTCGCAGGCCCGGTGCTGGATCTTGGGCTCGCGGCACGTGGGGCACGGGACCAGGTTCGGCGCGGTGGCCTTCCACTGCGAGCGCCGGTGCCGCGTGTTGCTGCGCGACTTCTTCCGCTTGGGGACGGCCACTTCAGCCCTCCTGCTTGTCGTGTGGTCGGTCGGTCAGGCCCCGCAGCGCCGCCCACCTGGGGTCGATGGCGGCCTCGTGGCGGTGGTCGGGCTCGGCGTCCGCCAGCCGTACGCCGCACTCGGGGCACAATCCGGGACAGTCGTCCCGGCACAGCGGAGACAGCGGCAGTGCGAGCACCACCGTGTCCCGCAGCACCGGCTCCAGGTCGATCAGGTCGCCCTCGATCCGGCGCTCGTCTTCGTCGGCCTCCCCGCCGGAGCGGGTGTCGGGGTAGACGAACAGCTCCTGGAACTCCGCCTCGAAGGTGTCCTCCAGCGGGTCCAGGCAGCGTGCGCACTCCCCGGTGAGCGGCATCCGCGCCGTACCCGTGACGAGCACGCCCTCCATCACGGACTCCAGCCGCAGCTCCAGCTCGATGTCCGCGCCCTCGGGAACGCCGACCATCTCCACGCCCAGATCCGCCGGGGCCGCCACGGTGCGGGTGAGCTCGCGCATCGATCCGGGTCGCCGGTCCAGTGCTCGGGTGTCGAGCACCAGCGGGGCATGCGGATCGAGGCGGATCAGAGCTCTCCTGCTTTCGTGGGACATGACGGATCTTCAGACGTCTGGAGGCAGCCGAACGGCGCCGACTGCCAAGGTTACCCAACAGCGGGGAGCTGACCCAACTCGGCGGCGGCCCGGCGGCCGCGCGGCCGGCTCCCGGGGCGGAAGCGCACGGGCGGGCGGGGCTTCCTCAGCTCTCCTCGCGCAGCCGCTCCACCAGGCGCTGCTGGACGAGTTCGGGCACCAGCCCGGAGACGTCGCCGCCGTACTTGACGACCTCTTTCATCAGGCTGGAGGACAGGAACGCATACAGCGGGTTGGTGGCCATGAACAAGGTCTCCACCCCCGACATCCGGTGGTTCATCTGGGCGATCTGCAGCTCATAGTCGAAGTCGCTGACCGCGCGCAGGCCGCGGACGATCACTTGGATGCCGTGCTGGCGGCAGTAGTCCACGGTCAGGCCGTGGAACTTGTCCACCTTGACGTTCCCGTATTCCTTTGTGACCTCCTGGATCATCTCCACCCGTTCATCGACGGTGAACAGGCTCTTTTTGGAGATGTTGATCAGCACCCCGACGACGACTTCGTCATAGAGCTTGGACGCCCGACTGATGATGTCGAGGTGCCCATTGGTGACGGGGTCGAACGACCCGGGACAAAGGACACGGCGCACGAGCTCTTCCCTTCCTTCGGCCTACGTCGCCCACCCGCTCCCCCGAGGGACGATCCGCGGCGTGACCGTACCAAACCGTCCCAACAGGGCTTTCGCCCGGCATACCCCTTATCGAGTGCCGGGACCTCACCGGAGCCGTCAGACGGCCCGTCCGTACCACAAAACCGCCTCCCCGTAGCGGCGGTCCCGGTCGGGGGCGTACCCCTGCGGCCAGCGCAGCGCCTCCCCGCGCGCCGAACGCTCCACCACCACCAGGGCGTCCTCGGCCGTCCAGCCCTGCCCGCGCAGCGTCTCCAGCAGGCCGGTCACCGCCTCGTCGGCCAGCGCGTACGGCGGGTCCAGGAAGATCAGGTCATAGGGTTCCTCAGGGGGCCGGCGCAGCACGCGTTCCACCCGGTCGGCGACCAGGTGCGCGCCGGGCAGCCCCAGCGTCTCGATGTTGCGCCGGATCACCTTGACCGCGCGGGGGTGGGACTCCACCAGCAGGGCGCAGGCGGCGCCCCGCGACAGCGCCTCCAGCCCCACCGCGCCCGACCCGGCGAACAGGTCGGCGACCCGCAGCCCCTCCAGCGGGCCGAGCAGCGCGCCGACCGTGGCGAACAGCCCTTCCCTGGCCCGGTCGCTGGTGGGACGGGTGTCCCGCCCGGCGGGCACGGCCAGCCGCCGTCCCCTGGCCGTTCCGGCGATGACTCTGCTCATCGGTCAGGCCTTCTCCAGGAAGCCGGCGCGTTCTTCATCGAGCATGACGGCCAGCTCGGCGGCCAGGGCGGCATGGCCTTGCAGGTCGGGGTCGGCCTCCACCAGCGCGGTCGCCTCGGTGCGGGCGGTGCGGATCAGCTCCTCGTCCTTGAGCAGGGTCAGCAGCCGCAGGCTGGAGTGACGGCCGGCCTGGGCGGCGCCCAGCACGTCCCCCTCCCGGCGCTGTTCCAGATCCAGGCGGGAGAGGGCGAAGCCGTCGGTGGTGGAGGCGACCGCGTCCAGCCGCTGCCGGGCGCGGCTGCCGGGTTCGGCGTCGGTGACCAGCAGGCACAGTCCCGGCAGCGAGCCGCGGCCGACCCGGCCGCGCAGCTGGTGCAGCTGGGAGACCCCGAACCGGTCGGCGTCCATGATCACCATGACGGTGGCGTTGGGCACGTCCACCCCGACCTCCACGACCGTGGTGGCCAGCAGGACGTCGATCTCCCCGGCGGCGAAGCGGCGCATCACCGCGTCCTTGTCGTCGGGGGGCAGCTTGCCGTGCAGCACCCCGATGCGCAGGCCGGTCAGCAGCTCCTCCTCCAGCCGCGGCAGCAGGTCCAGCACCGCCACCGGGGCGCGGCGGCCCTCTTCGTCCGGGCCAGGTGGGGGCGTGGGGGCGTCGTCCTCCTCGTCCTCCTGGGCGCCGATGCGGGGGCAGACGATGTAGGCCTGGCGGCCCTGGGCGACCTCCTCGCGGATGCGTTCCCAGGTGCGGGCCAGGAAGGCGGGCCGCTCGGGCGGCACCACGAAGGTCTTGATCTCGGCGCGTCCGCTGGGCAGCTGGGACAGCGTGGAGGTCTCCAGGTCGCCGAAGACCGTCATCGCCACCGTCCGCGGGATGGGGGTGGCGGTCATCACCAGCACATGGGGGCGGCCGCCGGCGGCCTTCTCCCGCAGCGCGTCCCGCTGCTCGACGCCGAAGCGGTGCTGCTCGTCCACCACGACCAGCCCCAGGTCGGCGAACTGGACGTGCTCTTGCAGCAGCGCGTGGGTGCCGACCACGATGCCGGCCTCGCCGGAGGCGGCCTCCAGCAGCGCCTGCCGGCGGGCCTTGGCGCCCTGGGAGCCGGTCAGCAGCACCACGCGGGTGGCCTTGTCGGCGCCGCCGAGCCGGCCGGCCTCGGCCAGCGGGCCGAGCATGGCGGTGATGGAGCGGTAGTGCTGCTGGGCGAGCACCTCGGTGGGCGCCAGCAGCGCCGCCTGCCCGCCGCCGTCGACGACCTGCAGCATCGCCCGCAACGCCACCACGGTCTTGCCGGCGCCGACGTCGCCCTGCAGCAGGCGGTGCATGGGGTGCTCGCCGGACAGGTCCGCGGCGATCTCCTCGCCGACCTGCAGCTGGCCCTCGGTGAGGGTGAACGGCAGGGCGGCGTCGAAGGCGTCCAGCAGGCCGCCGCGGACGCGCGGGCGGGGCTTGGCCGGCAGCGCACTGGCCGCCTTGCGCCGCTGGGCCAACGCGATCTGCAGCACGAACGCCTCGTCCCACTTCAGGCGGCGGCGGGCGCGTTCCAGCTCGCCCCAGTCGCGGGGCTTGTGGATGCCGCGCAGGGCCTCGCCCAGGCCGATGAGGCCGTGCCGCCGCAGGATCGGCCCGGGCATGGGGTCGGGGCCGAGGTCGAGCTGGTCCAGCACGATCTGGACGCACTCTTCGATCTTCCAGGACTCCAGGCCCTTGGTGGCGGGGTAGATCGGGATGATCTCCTCGGCGAACTCCCGGGCCGCCGCGCCCGCCGACCCCTCCTCCGGCAGCACCCGGAATTCCGGGTGGGTGAGCTGGCGCTGCGGGCGGCCGCCGCCGCGCGGCCGGTAGGTGGTGACCTTGCCGGAGAACAGCCCGCGCACCCCCGGGGACAGCTCCTTTTCGGCCCGCCAGGCGCCCTTGCGCCCGAAGAAGGTGAGCTTGAGGGTGCCGTGCCCGTCGCTGACGGTGACCTCCAGCAGGTAGCCGGGCGAGCGGGGGATGGTGCGGCCCTGGACCTTGGTCACCTCGGCCATGACGGTGACGTGCTCGCCGTCGACCAGACCGTCCAGGTCGGTCAGCTCCCCGCGCTGGGCGTAGCGCCGCGGGTAGTGGTGCACCAGGTCTCCGACCGTGTGCAGCTCCAGGCCGCTCGCCAGCACCTTGGCGGTCTTGGCGCCCAGCAGGTTGCGCAACGGCTCGTCGAGTTTCGCCACGCCCTACTTTCTATCGCGCCCCGCCGACGGAGACGGGCGGACGAGACCGGCGGCCGGGGACCCGTGCCGGGCATGCGTGCGGACCCACCGGTGGGCCGGTGGGTCTGCCGGTCGGTCGCGAAAGCGGCGTCTTCAGACGGCCGGGCGGGTCACCTTGCCGGCCTTGATGCACGAGGTGCAGGCGTTGATGCGCTTGGTCGCACCGTTGACGACGGCGCGCACCCGCTGGATGTTGGGGTTCCAGCGGCGCGAGGTGCGGCGGTGCGAGTGGGAGACGCGCATGCCGAAACCGGGTCCCTTGCCGCAGACGTCGCAAACGGAAGCCACGGGAAACTCCAAGAAGTGTCGATGCTGTGAGGGCGCCCTGATCGGACGCTTGCCGATGGCGCCCCTGGCGGGCGCGCCCAGTCAGGTTAGCCGACCGGCGTTCGAGTGCGCGAATCAGCCACCAGGTGAGGGGGGCCGGCGCGCTCGCCGAGCCTGCTGTCACCGCGTCGGAGTCTTGTCATGTTTCCCGCTGTGACCAGGGAGAACACCGGCCGGCCGCGGCGCGGGCGCACCGGAGGACGCCGCGGGCGGAGTTCTCGGCGCCGGGACGGCCGCGGCGCCCGCCGCAGCTCATTCCCTCGCAGGCGGGAGGCCGGGGGTTGCGCGTGCTCACGTCCGGGCACGGCGATGCCCCGGCCAGCAGGGGGATGGAAGCAGCCGGCCGGGGCATCGTCCCGGGGAGGAAAGTGGCTCGTTTCGTGGAACGGGTGGTCTCAGGCTGCGAGGCCGAGCACGCGGCGAATCCCGCTCACGGCGGTGTCGAGGTCACGCGCGGGGGCGATCCGCTCCGCCCAGGCCCACCAGAACCAGGCCTCATCGCCGGTCGACTCGACGATCACCGGCTCCTCCGCCGCGGGCAGCTGCGGGTTGAGGACGTGCAGGATCGGCGGTTTGCCGAGCGGCTCCTCCAGCCGGGTGTAGATCCCCTCACGGCTCAGTCGGCCGGCCAGTTCCTCCAGGTGTCCGGATGGCGCTTGAGTCGCCATGGGTGTGTCCTCCAATGACCCCATCGGGTTCCGGGCCATATATGAAGGATGTTTCGGCTTTACCCTTACGCGCAACCGATGTTCGAATCTTTTACCTTCGGCATGTTTGAAGTGCCGCTCATCGGGGAAGCCGCCAGCCGTGGTGGACCGGGCCGATGCCCGAGCCCAGGGGGAAGCCGGCCGCGATGGCCCCGGTGACGTACTCCTTGGCCAGCCGGACCGCGGTGGGCACGTCCTCCCCCAGCGCCAGATGGCAGGCGATGGCCGAGGCCAGCGTGCAACCGGTGCCGTGAGTGTGCCGGTTGTCGTGCCGGGGAGCGCTGAAGCGGTACTCGCGCTCGCCGTCGAACAGCAGATCGGCGGGCTCGCCGGGCAGATGCCCGCCCTTGATCAGCGCCCAGCGGGGGCCCAGCTCCTTGACGGCCTCGGCGGCGCGGCGCATCCCCGCCTCGTCCACCACCTTGATCCCGGTGAGCTGCTCGACCTCCCACAGATTGGGGGTCACCACGGTGGCGGTGGGCAGCAGCCGGTCGCGCACCGCTTCGACCGCCTCGGGGGCCAGCAGCGGGTCGCCGTGCTTGGAGACGCCGACCGGGTCCACCACCACGGGCACGTCCAGGCCGGCCAGCACCTCGGCCACGGTCTCCACCAGGACGGGCGAGGCCAGCATGCCGGTCTTGACCGCCTGCGCGCCGATGTCGGACAGCACCGAGTCCAGCTGGGCCCGCACCGCCTCGGGCGGCAGCTCCCAGTAACCCTGCACGCCGAGGGAGTTCTGCGCGGTCACCGCCGCGATGACGCTCATGCCGTGCACGCCGAGGGCGAGCATGGTCTTCAGGTCGGCCTGGATGCCGGCCCCTCCCCCGGAGTCGGATCCGGCGATGGTGAGCACTCGGGCGGGGGTGGTCGAGGGGGTGTGATTCATGAAGTTCACCCTAGTCAACCGGGACGAGCGATCACCCGGCCGCCGTGGGGCCGCCTCAGACCAGCCTGCAGTCGGCCCGGTTGAACTTGCACACCGAGGGCCGGGTGGCGGTGCCGCTGGCGGTGAAGGTCAGCCGGATGCTGGCGCCGGGCGCCAGCGACGGCGCATCGGCCGGGTTGCGCACCCAGGTGACCTGCCCCTTTTTGATGACGGACGCGTTGGCCAGCGTCAGCACCTCGGCCTTGGGGAACTTGAAGCCCAGCAGCCAGCCGTCGATCGGCCGGCTGGTGCGGTTGGCGATGGTCACCGTGCCGGTGAAGCCATCGGGCAGCCTGCGGGCGACGCGGAAGGCGATCAGCACCCCGCGCCGGCCGCCCTCGCCGCTGACCTGGTCGCCGGGGGCCTGGCGCTGGATCTGGTCCCTGCCGGCGTCCGCCTGCGCCTGCTGCGGTGGGCCACCGGCGAAGTTCAGGGAGATCTGCGAAGTGGCCCATGCATAGGAGACGACCCCGATGGCGATCACCAGGGCGAACATCGGCAGCAGCGGTACCGAGACCAGCGTTTTGCCCCAACTGCGTCGCGAACGCTCTGGCCGGAGTTCCTCGCCGGGGGCTTCATCGCCCTCGGGCAGCTTGGTGTGTCGTCCCATTCCGTCCTCTTCGAGTCAGAGGAAGGTATACCAAAGCGCGACCAAGCGCGCCCACAGGAGCGGCAATCCCCTACCGCCTTTTCATCACACTCACCGCCGGCGGGCTCCGTGCGGTCAGGAGCGGAAGTGATCCCAGCCGGCGGCGGCGCAGGGACGGCCGTCCACCGTGACGGCGGGGCCGTCACCGGCCGCGGCGCTCACCCCGCCCACCACGGTCCACGCACCGGGCAGCGCGGTGCCGGGAGGGAAGGTCCCGGCGAAGGCGTGGTCCTCCCCGCCGGTCAGCACATGGCGCAGCCCATCGGGGCCGAGCACTTCCGGCACCGGCAAAGCGGCCCCGTCCAGATCGATGCGCACCCCGCTGGCGGCCGCGATGTGCCCCAGGTCCTGCACCAGGCCGTCGCTGACGTCCACCAGCGCGGTGGCGCCCAGCTCCCTGGCCTGGGGGCCCGCCTCATAAAAAGGACGGGGCCTGCGGTGGGCCTCCACCAGTTCGGCGGGGCCGTCCCCGCCGGCGGCCAGCACCTCCAGCCCGGCCGAGGCGAAGCCCAGCCGGCCGCACACCGCCACCACATCGCCGGGCCGGGCGCCCGCGCGGGTCAGCGGACGGCCGCCGCCCAGGTCGCCCAGCGCGGTCACCGCCAATGTGATCTGCGGGGCCCGCACCACGTCACCGCCGGCCACCGAGGCCCCGGCCCGCGCGCACTCGTCCCGCAGCCCGTCGACCACCCGCAGCACCCACTCCAGGTCGGTGCCGGGGGGCGCGGCCAGGCCCAGCAGCACCGCGGTCGGCCGGGCGCCCATGGCCGCCACGTCGGCGAGGTTCTGCGCGGCGGCCTTGCAGCCGACCTCATACGGCCCCGACCAGTCGCGCCGGAAATGCCGTCCCTCCACCAGCAGGTCGGTGGTGGCCACCACCCGCCCGTCGGGCGCGGCGATCACCGCCGCGTCGTCGCCGGGCCCCAGGGCGATCCGCGGCCCCTGCGGCAGCCGGGCCGTCAAGCGCTCGATGAGGGCGAACTCCCCCAGTTCACCGATGGTCGCGGGTACCTGCTCGTCCACCTGCCGTCCTGCCGGGCCGTGGTTTTGCCGGGGGCGTCTCCCCCACTTTGCGGCCCCCACGATACGGTGAGCGGTCCAACGGCTTTTTCTCCGCCCGGGGGGGACGTGATGGTGCAGGCCTACATCCTCATCCAGACCGAGGTAGGCAGGGCAGCCGATGTCGCCCGCGAAATCGCGGGAATCCCGGGAGTGACCCAGGCGGAGGACGTGACCGGACCATACGACGTCATCGTGCGAGCGGAGGCGCGCAATGTGGACGAGCTGGGCAAGCTCGTCGTCGCGCAGATTCAGACGGTGGAGGGGATCACCCGTACGCTCACGTGTCCCATCGTCCACATCTAGGCGCCGGGCGCCGGCCTCGGCGCTGACGCTGGCCTTGGCCGCGTCGACGCTGGCCGGCTGCGGGGACGAGGCGGTACGGGTGCCGGTGCCGAGCCCGGACGCGGCGTCGGCGCGGCTGTGCGCGGGGCTTCGGCTGCCGGAGCGGGTGCACGGACAGCCACGGCGCGACACCTCCCCGGAGTCGCCGCTGACCGCCGCCTGGGGGTCGCCGGCGATCGCGCTGCGCTGCGGGGTGCCCAGGCCGCCGCAGATGCGGCCGGACGCCCAGCTGGTCACCGTCAACGGGATCCACTGGTTCCCCTATCCGGAGGGCCGGCCGGTGACCTACACCGCGGTCGGCCGGCAGGCCTACGTGGAGGTGACCGTCCCGGCCAAGTACGAGCCGGCCGGGGACGTGCTGATCGAGCTGGGTGAGGCCATCAAGACCACCATCCCCGAGAAACCGGAGGGCGAGCTGTAGCGGAGGGCTCCGTCCGGGCGCGGCGTAGATTGGAGTGATGGACGTCACGCCGCTGAAAGGCCTCGATCCGTTCGACATCTTCGACGCCGAGGCGGCCCGGCTGGAGGCGTACTTCAGCGGGCTCACCGAGCAGGAGTGGAACCGCCCGTCGCGGTGCGCGGGCTGGTCCGTGCGGGACGTGCTGGGGCATCTGGCCGGGGAGGAGCTGTACAACCAGGCCTGCCTGGACGGCGACCTGGCCGGGTTGTTCGCCGCCTTGGAAAAAGAGGGGGTGAACGACCTGACCTCCTTCAACGAATGGTGCGTGGCCACCCGCCGGCAGGTGCCGGTGGAGCAGGTGCTGCAGGAGTGGCGCGACAAGAACGGCGACACCCGGCGGCGCATGCGCGAACGCGGCATGGACGCCACGCTGCTCACCATGGTCGGGGAGTATCCGGTGGGCCTGCAGACCTTCCACTACAGCTCCGAGTACGCCACGCACGCCGACGACGTGGGGGTGCCGGTCGCCGCGGAGGAGGAGCCGGGCCGGTCGGAGTGGCGCGCCCGGGTGGGGTTGTTCGCATTGAGCGAGAAGAAGACCCCGGTTCGGGTGGAGCAGATCGGCGACCGCTACCGGGTGCGGCTGGGCGAGCAGAGCGCCGACCTGTCGCGGGGGGAGTTCATCGCGGCCACCGTCGCCCGGCTGCCCGATGACCATCCGCTGCCGTCCGCCCTGCGCACCGCGCTGCGCTGCCTGGCCTGAGCGGCTCACCCGCCGAGTTCGGCGAGGTCTTCGGCGGTGAGCCGGATGCGGGTCGCCGCCATGTTCTCCTCCAGGTGGCGCAGGGAGGAGGTGCCGGGGATGGCCAGGATCGCCGGGGAGCGCGCCAGCAGCCAGGCCAGCATGATCTGGGCGGCGGTGGCGCCGTGCCGGGCGGCGACCTTGGCGGCGCGTTCGTCGGGCAGGCCCCACAGCGGGAAGAACGGCACGTAGGCGATGCCCGCGCGGGTGCACTCGTCCACCAGCGGGTCGTCTTCGCGGGCGGTCAGCGCGTATCTGTTCTGCACGGCGGCGACGGGGGCGATGGCGCGGGCCTCGGCCAGGTGGGCGGCGCTGACGTTGCTGACGCCCAGGTGCCGGATCAGGCCCTCGTCCCGGAGGGCGGCCAGCGCGGCGAACCGGTCGGCGATGGATCCGGCCGGCGGCCCGCCCAGCCCGCCGACCCGCAGGTACACCAGGTCGAGGCGGTCGACGCCCAGTTCCCGCAGGTTGCGTTCGACGGAGGCGCGCAGCTCGCCCGCGGTCTGCTCGCCCGAGGGCCGTCCCCGCTCATCCAGTCGCGGCCCGACCTTGGTGGCGATGACCAGCCCTTCCGGGTAGGGGTGCAGTGCCTGGCGGATGAGTTCGTTGGCCGCCAGGTCCCCGTAGGTGTAGAAGGCGGCGGTGTCGATGTGGGTGACGCCCAGTTCCACGGCCCGGCGCAGCACCGCCAGGGCGGTGTCGCGGTCTCCGGCGGGGCCGTCCCAGCTCTTGGCGGGCAGCCGCATCGCGCCGAAGCCCATCCGGGTGATCTGCAGGTCTCCGCCGAGGTTCCAGTGCTCGTTCCGCATGGCCCCCAGCCTCGGCGGGGACGGGGCGGGAGGCGAGGCGATGGCAGCTTGCTGCCACATTGCCGCAGACTGGTTCCGATGACGGCCGATCCGGACCGCAACGTCGTCCTGCGGGGCGAACGGGAGCTGGTGGAACGGGCGGGGCCGCTGCTGGCCGCCGCCGCGGAGGACTTCGCCTGCGCCGCCGCCGACCTGCGGACCTGGGCGTTGCCGGGGGCGCGCGAGGAGATCGTGGCCGAGCGGCACCGCCGGGCGCCCGCCCTGCGCGCCCGCAAGCTTTACAGCCCGCTCGCCGTGGCCGATGAGGAGTCCGAACGGCACCTGGTGGAGCTGGCCGCCCGGGGTGCGCAGGTGCGGATCTGCCCCGCCGGGCTGCCGCAGGAGACGATCCTGGTGGACGGGCGGGCGGCGGTGCTGGCCGGCCCCATCGAGCGGGGAGTGCGCAGCTTCACCGTGGTGCGCTCACCGGACGTGGTGCGCGGGATCCGTGCGCTGTACCAGGCGGCCTGGGAGTCGGCCATCGATCTGGCCGCCTACCGCCGGGCCCGGCCGCCGATGCCCGACGAGGAGGGGCGCCGGATCCTGGGCATGCTCGCGGCCGGGTTGACCGACGAGGCCGCCGCCCGGCGGCTGGGGATGTCGCTGCGGACCTACCGCCGCCGGGTCGCCGGGCTGATGAAGCTGCTGGACGCGCGCTCCCGTTTCCAGGCGGGGCTGCGCGCCCAGCAGCTGGGTCTGGTGCCGGCTCAGGCGTCGGCCAGCCACAGGTCGGGCCCGAAGACCTCATAGTGGATGCGGGACGGCGGCACGCCCCGGTCCAGCAGGTGGGAGCGGACGGCGCGCATGAACGGCAGCGGGCCGCACAGGTAGGCGCGGACGTCCTGGGGGAGGTCGATGCCGGACAGGTCGGCCAGGCCGGTCCGTTCGGCGGGCCACTCCCCCGCCGGCCGCTCGTACCAGACGTGCGCCTGCGCGTCGGGGAGCTTGGCCACCAGCAGGTCCAGCTCGGTGCGGAAGGCGTGGGTGTCCTGGCTGCGGTCGGCGTGCACGACGATGACCCGGCGCGGGGAGCCGGTGTTGGCCAGGTGGGCGAGCATGCTGATGGTCTGGGTGCAGCCGATGCCGGCGGAGGCCAGCAGCACCGGTGACTGGCCGTCGTCGAGCACGGTGTCGCCGAAGGGGACGCTGACGGTGAGCACGTCGCCTTCGCGGACGTTGTCGTGCAGCCAGTTGGAGACCTCGCCGGCCGGGGTGGTGGCGGTGCCGGCCACCCGCTTGACCGAGATCCACCGGTCGGTGCCGTTGGGGGCGCACGAGAGGCTGTACTGGCGGATCTGGTTGGCGCCGTCCGGCAGCGGGACGCGCACCGACACGTACTGGCCGGGCCGGAACGGCGGGCTGGGCGCCCGGTCGGCCGGGCGCAGCATGAACGTCGTCACCTCGGGGGTCTCCTCCAGGCGGCCGACCACCTTCCAGGGCCGCCACACGTCCCCGTCGGCCACCCCGGCCTGGGCGTACAGCCTGGCCTCGGCCGCGATCAGGGCTCCCGCCATCAGCCAGTAGACCTCGTCCCAGGCGGCGGCGACCTCGGGGGTGATCGCGTCGCCGAGCACCTCGGCGATGGCGGCGAACAGGTGCCGGTGGACGATCGGGTACTGGTCGGCGGTGATGCCCACGGAGGCGTGCTTGTGCGCGATCCGCGACAGCATCACGTCCGGACGCCGGTCGGGGTGTTCCAGCAGCATCCGGGCGAACGCCGCGATCGAGCCCGCCAGTGCCCGGGCCTGTTCGCCGCTGGCCTGGTTGCCCCGGTTGAACAGGTCGCGAAGCAGTTCGGGGTGGGCGGAGAACATCTTGCCGTAGAACACGGGGGTGATGTCCTCGATGGCTCCGGCCACGGCGGGCAGGGTGGCGCGGACGATGTCTGCGGATTTGGCGGACAGCATCGAGCTCCTCCAAATAGGAATCTGATACTCGTATTATCGCCGCGCCTTGCCGGCTGTCAGTACCGGGGTGGGTGTGACCTCAGACTCGTCGCTCGAGAAGGTCGACGAACACCGGCGCGGAAGGCGCCTCCACCAGCTCCCGCACCGTCACCGGGTCGAGCGCCGCATAGAAGGCCTCCTGGGCCCGGCTCAGCGCGCCGCGCAGCCGGCAGGCGGCGCGCAGCGGGCAGGGCGGCGAGTCCTCGCAGCCCGCCACATCCCCGTAGCCCTCCAGCTCGCGCATCAGCCAGCCGATCGAGGCGTCGCGGCCGCGCTCGGTCAGCACCAGCCCGCCGCCGCGCCCCCGCCTGGCCTCCAGCACGCCCAGGTGCTGCAGCCTGCTGACCACCTTGGCCACATGCGTGTACGGCGCGCCCACGGCCTCGGCCACCTGTTTGGTGGTGTAGACCTCTGCGGGATCGGCGACCGCCAGCCGCATGGAGATTCGCAGGGCCAGGTCCGTGAACTTCGTAAGCCGCACACCTTCACGTTACCCAGCCATGGCCTTCGTCCCGCCCCCTGCACTCCCGTCCGGACACCCGCTGGACCCCCGGCTCATGAAGCAACCTTTGGGACGCCGGTGTGTCTCCGGTGCATGGGAGTCGATCCAGTGGTCGCGGCGGAGGGACATGCCGACGGCGTCCACGCGCCCTCCGGGGGCCGCCCCGGTTGCCGCCGTCCTCCTCGCCGTCCACCGGATGGGCATCGATGGGCGAGAGCAGGAACTCAGACCGTGGAACCCGATTTCACCGTATGGGTCTTCTTGTACGGGAGAACTTCGCGAACCCCAAGTGCGATCGCGGTGACGTGACCGCCGGCCGGCACAGAGCCCTTAGGACCAGACTGCGATCCCTCTCACAGAAGAAAGTGGGGCGGGCGGGATTCGAACCCGCTCAGCAAAAGCACCTGTTTTACAGACAGGCCCGACTCTCCCACGTCGGCGCCGCCCCGGAAACGGTCTTCCAACCGCTTGCTGCGGGCATTGGAATGATATGCACCTGATCTGCACCGAGGCCATCGATTATCGATGGCCGTTCCACGAACAGATCCCCCTGAGCCGTCTGCGGCGCCGCCCAGCGCATGACCGCCGCACTCCCGGCGCCCACCTGACTTAAGGCCGCAAAGACCGGCCACGACCTGAGCGTGGAACGCCGACGAGGTCGCCCGGCGCCTGCCCCGATTCCTGGCGGCCCTCTGAATTCGGCTTCCCTTGCACGAGGGCCGCCCACCATGGATCCAGAGCCCGGCGACATACCGCGCGGCCAAGAGAACCCTTGCCACAGTGCCCTCGGCAGGATTCGAACCTGCAGCCTCTTCGCTCTCGACGAAGCGTCTCTGCCGGTTGGACTACGAGGGCCTGGTGCGGCTCCCGGGAGTCGAACCCGGAACATCCACTTTCTGAAAGTGGCCTCTCTGCCTGTTGGAGTAGAGCCGCGTAGATCTGGGAGAGGAGTCGCTCGCGATTGTCGCGGCCGGGATGAGTTCTGAGCCTTTAGGACGGCACAGTGAGTGGATCGCCGTGTGGAGAAGGTGCAGAAGGCTCAGTGCGCCAGGGACCGGCCGTGGCGGGCAAGGGACGTCCCAGGCAGTCGGCGAAGTAGCTGGGGCATGGCCGGTCCTCCTCTCTCGGTCCCGTCGTAGTTCTCGGTGAGGCGACGTTCATAACAGTGCCAGGAGAAAGGAAGACAGGGCAACGGGTTTTCGCGGGCGCTATGGGACTGCCCTCTATGTGGGTGTTTTGCGACGTCCTGGCGATGTCCTGGGCAGGTGTTTCGCCGTGTGATCAGGAACGTTCCGGGGATCGGGACGGATCGCTCGAGAGGTGCTCGGTCTCCTGGAGGGAGCGGCGGAGGGTCGTGGTGACGATTTCAGATATGACGTGCAAAGGGCGGGTGTCGCGGGCGGTGCGGCTGAGGAGGATGGCGCCTTCGAAGGCGGCGAGGACGTAGGTGGACAGGTCGGCGGCCTTGGTTTCGGGGATGCCGGCGGCGGTCAGGCGGCGGGTCACGGCGGTCTGCCAGGAGGCGAAGACCTCGGCGCAGGCGTGGCGGAGGGGTTCGCTGGTGGAGGCGGTCTCCAGGGCGACGGTGGCGATGGGGCAGCCGTCGGCGTAGTCGGAGTCTTCCAGGGCCTGCACGCTGAGCTGGAAGAAGTCGGCCACCGTGCGGACGATGTCGGCGCCGGCGCGGGTGAAGACCCGGTCGAACAATTTGAGGTAGCGGGCGCCGGAGTGGGTGACGGCTTCCACGCCCAGCTGCTCTTTGCCGCCGGGGAAGAAGTGGTAGAGGGAGCCCCAGGGGGCCTGGCCGGCCGCGGTGATCTGCTTGAGGCCGGTTCCGGTGTAGCCCTGGGAGCGGAAGAGCTGGGCGCTCGCCTCCAGCAACCGGCGCCGGGTGTCCATGGGGCCAAGGGTAGTGCTTGCCGGCACTAGATCGATCTATCTAATATGACGATCGATCTAGATAGAAAGGCGGGCGCCATGGCGGTACGCATCGAGGACCGGGGGCACGTCCGGATCGTGACGCTGGATCGGCCCGAACGGCGCAACGCGGTGGACGGGCCCATGGCGGACCGGATCGCCGAGGTGTTCGCCGCCTTCGAACGGGACGGGCGGGCCCGGGTGGCGGTGCTGACCGGGGCCGGCGGGACGTTCTGTGCGGGCAACGACCTGAAGGCGATCGCCGCCGGGGAGTTTCCGGTGCCCACGCGCCAGGCCCCGCCGATGCGGGTCACCCGGGCCGCGCCGGCCAAGCCGGTCATCGCGGCGATCGAGGGTCCCTGTTTCGGGGGCGGGCTGGAGCTGGCGCTGTGGTGCGATCTGCGGGTCGCCTCCGCCACCGCCGAGTTCGGCCTGCTCAACCTGGTGCACGGGCTGCCGTCCATGGACGCCGGGACGGTGCGGCTGCCGCGGCTGATCGGGCACGCCCGGGCCCTGGAGATGATCGTGACGGCGCGCCGGGTGCCGGCCGCCGAGGCCATGGGCTGGGGGCTGCTCAACCGGCTGGTGGAGCCGGGGCGGGCGCTGGATGAGGCGCTGCGGCTGGCCGAGGCGGTGGCGGCGCTGCCGCAGGAGCCGATGCTGGCGAGCCGCCGGTCGGCCCTGCAGCAGTGGGGGCGGCCCGAGGCGGAGGCCTTCGGCCGGGAGGTGGAGCTCGCGCTGGCCGCGCTGGGGAATCCGGGCTGATGGTCAGGCGGCGTCCGGGCCGGGCATCAGCATGGGGCCGGTGACGCCGAAGCGCTCCACGCCCCGCTTGGTCAGATTGACCCGCAGGTCGATCCAGCCGGGCATGGCGGACCCCGGGCAGTCGGGGGCCTCGGGCGAGGGGAAGTGCAGGTCCCCCACTGAGAGCTTGGCCCCGCGGACGTGGACCGGCAGCAGGATCCGCGAGCCGGCGGTCAGCGGGGCGACCGCGCAGTCGACGATCTCACGGCCGCGCAGGGTCGTCGGCACCGCCTCCGCCGCCACCTGCTCATAGCCGCGCAGGCCGGGACGGACCCTGCCGAGGATGACGCCCTCGGGGCGGGAGACGGGAGAGCGCCTTGCCCGCCGCACGCTGTGCGGGGCCGGGGCGCAGCCGATGACCCCGGGGTGAGCGCCGGGCGCATGCCGCCCGTCGCGGCGGCCCAGGGCCAGGACGTCCACCACGATCACATCGCCGGGCTCGGCGCCGACCACCACGATCGGGCCGCACAGGACGGCCTCGTCACCGGGCAGCGCGCCCTCGCACTCCAGGCGGACCGAACCGCCGGTGATCACCTCCGCGACCCCGGGGATGTCGGGGTGCCAGCGGTTGTGACCGGGCACCGCCTGCGCGGCGGCCGGGACGGGCGCGTGCGGCCGCGGCACCGTGGGCGAGAGCATCAAGAGGTGCGTTCCTTCCTGGGCGACGGTGACGATGAGACGATCGTGCCCGCTCCCCTGTTTCCAGGCCGTTACCACGGACTTACAAGTCAGTAAGGCAGTGTTCACTGACGGCGTGGGGTCACACCCCGGGACCGAAATGGCCGAAATGTCCGTCTAGGTGGGGCGGCCCGCTCATTGCTACGCTGCTGCGCGGACGCGGGGGCACGTCCATTTGCCCAGTACACAGCAGCGACGAGGATGACGTGATGCGGATCGCCGTGTTGTTCGGAGGCGCCAGCTCGGAACGGGAGGTTTCGATCGCCAGCGCCGCACAGGTGTTCACCGCACTGCGCGACCGCGGCCACGACGTCATCGCCATCGACACCGCCAAGGGGAAGCTGAGCCCGCAGGAGGTGGAGGCGTTCGTCAGCGCCACCGTCGCCTACGACCCGCCCGGAGTGGACGACATCCCGGCCTCGGAGGTGACCGCCCGGCTGACCGCCGAGGACAGCGAGCTGCGCGGCGTGGACGTGGTGTTCCTGGCGCTGCACGGCGGCTCCGGCGAGGACGGCACCCTGCAGGCGCTGCTGAAGGCCGCCGGCATCCCCTACACCGGCAGCGGAGTGCTGGGCAGCGCCGTGGCGATGGACAAGGACATGTCCAAGCGGCTGTTCCGGCAGGCCGGCGTGCCCACCCCCGACTGGATCATGGCGCCCGCCACCGCCGCCGAGGTGGCCGAGCGGATCGGCTTCCCGGCCATCGTCAAGCCCAACTCCCAGGGCTCCACCATCGGGCTCACCGTGGTCAAGGCGCCCGAGCAGCTGGAGGAGGCGATCGCCACCGCCGCCGCCTGGGACCACGAGGTGATGATCGAGCGGTTCGTGCCCGGCCGCGAGCTGGTGGTCGGGGTGCTGGACGGGCGGGCGCTGGCGGTCGGGGAGATCGTCCCGCAGCTGGGGGAGATCTTCGACTACCAGAGCAAGTACCAGGTCGGCGGGGCGGTGGAGACCTTCCCCGCCGACCTGCCGGCAGAGACCGCCGCCGAGGTGCAGCGCCTGGCGGTGGCCGCGCACCGGGCGCTCAAGCTGGGCTCCTACAGCCGGATCGACTTCCGGCTGGATGCGCAGGGCCGGCTGTGGTGCCTGGAGGCCAACACGCTGCCCGGCATGACCGCCACCAGCCTGATGCCGCAGTCGGCGGCGGCGGTGGGCATCGGTTTCGCCGAGCTGTGCGAGCGGCTGTGCGAGCTCGCCCTGGCCGAGCACCGCGGCCGCTGAGCGGGCCGCGGCCTCACAGGCCGTAACGCTCCGGCTTGGGCGAGCGGGACATCAGCAGCGACGCCGCCTCGGAGATGCTCATCCCGTGGTGCATCACCTGCGCCACCACCTCGGTGATGGGCATCTCCACGCTGTGCTTGCGGGCCAGCTCCAGCACCGCCTCAGAGGATTTGACGCCCTCGGCGGTCTGCTTGGTCACCGCGATGGTCTGCTCCAACGTCATGCCGCGGCCCAGGTTCTCCCCGAAGGTGCGGTTGCGCGACAGCGGGGAGCTGCAGGTGCCGACCAGGTCGCCCAGGCCGGCCAGCCCGGCGAAGGTGTGCTCGTCGGCCCCCAGCGCGGCGCCCAGCCGGGTGATCTCGGCCAGCCCGCGCGTCATCAGCAGCGCCCGGGTGCTGTCGCCGAAGCCCAGGCCCACGGCGATGCCCACGCACAACGCGATGACGTTCTTGACCGCCCCGCCCAGCTCGCAGCCGACCACGTCGGTGTTGGTGTAGACCCGGAAGTAGGGGGTCATGCAGGCCGCCTGGATCCGTTTGGCGGTCTCCTCGTCGGTGCAGGCGGCCACCGCGGCGCCCGGCTGGCCGGCGCCGATCTCGCGGGCCAGGTTGGGGCCGCACACCACGGCGATCCGGTCGGGGGACGCGCCGGTCATCTCGGCGATCACCTCCGACATCCGCCGCCCGGTGCCCAGCTCGATGCCCTTCATCAGGCTGACCAAGATGGCCTTCGGCGGCAGCAGCGGGCTCCAGACGCGCAGGTTCTCCCGCAGCGTCTGGCTCGGCACGGCGATCGCCACGATGTCGGCGCCCTCGACCGCCTCGGCCAGGTCGGTCGTGGCGCGCAGCCCCTCGGGCAGCTGGATGCCCGGCAGGTAGTCGGGGTTCTCGTGCCTGAGGTTGATCGCCTCGGCGATCTCCGGGCGGCGGGCGTAGAGCGTGACCTCGGTACCGGCGTCGTGGAGCACCTTGGCGAACACCGTTCCCCATGATCCCGCGCCCAGTACTGCCGCTTTGGTCAATGCTCCACTCCGTCTTCTCGCCTGCTGCCTGCTTGTGCCGGGGAGGTCCCCTCACCCCGTCTCCGGGATGAGCCTTCGGATCCGAAGGGGAGGGCCGGACGGCCGCATCGCGCCCGTCCGGTCCGCTCTCCCAAAGAACGCCCCCCAAACCCCCCAAGATCCGGACCCGGTGATCCGGTCAGGAGGCGGCCGCCCCTTTCCCGTCCCGCCGGCGGCGTTCGGCGATCGCCTTCTTGTGGTCGTAGAGCTCCTTGGGCGGCTCTTCGCCGCGCAGCTCACCGAGCAGTTCGGCGATCGTTCTCATGATCTCATTGGTGGCCTCGCGCAGCACCGTGGCGGTCATCGGCTGGTCGGCGTACTTGGACAGGTCGATCGGCTCCCCGGCGATGACGTGCATGGTCTTGCGGGGGAAGGGGCGGAACTTCTTGGTGCCATAGGGCAGCAGTTCGTGCGCCCCCCAGTGGGCGACCGGCAGCACCTTGACGCCGGTGCTGATGGCCAGGCGCGCCACGCCGGTCTGCCCGGTCATCGGCCACAGGTTCGGGTCCCGGGTGCAGGTGCCCTCGGGGTAGAACATCAGGCACTGCCCGGCCCGCAGCGCCTCTTCGGCGGCCTTGAGCGCCATGGCGGCGTCGGCGCTGTCGCGGTAGACCGGGATCTGTCCGGTGCCGCGCAGCACCGCTCCGATGAACCGGGTCTCAAACAGCGGGGACTTGGCCAGGTAGACCGGGTAGCGCCCGGCCTCGTAGACGTAGTGGGCCAGGGCGAGGGGGTCCGCCCACGACAGGTGGTTGGCGGCCACGATCATTCCGCCTTCGGCCGGCACGTTGTGCTGGCCGCGCCAGTCCCGCTTGAGCATGCCGAACAGCAGGGGGCGCAGTACCGCGATTGTGAGCAACCGCCAGCGCGGCGAGTAGCCGTAACTCATGACTGCCTTCCTAGAACGTGACCCCGCCGGAGCGCACGGCAACGGGGTGGTCCCCCAGTGTCGCCGGTGACGGCGCGTAGTGTCGAGTTGAGATGGCTGTTGAAACGTCGCATGACGCTGAACTCACATGGTCCCTGGTGCTTCCGGTCAAGCCGCTGGCCAGGGCGAAGACCCGGATGGCCGAGGCGGCCGGGCCGCTGCGCCAGGCGCTGGCGCTGGCGGTGGCGGCCGACACCGTGGCCGCGGCGCTGCGCTGCGCGGCGGTCGCCGAGGTGATCGTGGTCACCGACGATCCGCTGGCCGCCGCGGAGCTGTCGGCGCTGGGGGCGCGGGTGGTGCCGGACGAGCCGGACTGCGGGCTGAACCCGGCGCTGGCCCACGGGGCGGCGCTGGCCCGGGCGGCCCGGCCGCGGGCCGGGGTGGGCGCCATGTCGGCGGACCTGCCGGCGCTGCGCCCGGCGGAGCTGGGGCGTGCGCTGGCGGCCGCCGCCGGCTTCGCCGAGTCGTTCGTCGCCGACGCCCAGGGCGTGGGCACCACCTTGTACGCGGTGCGGCCCGGCGTGCCGTTCTCGCCCGCCTTCGGGCCGGGCTCGCGTGCCCGGCACGCCGCCCAGGGAGCCCGTGAGCTGGCCATAGAGGGCCTGGACAGCCTGCGCAGGGACGTGGACACCCCCGGCGACCTGCGGGCCGCTCTGGCGCTGGGAACGGGCCCGCGCACGGCCGCTCTGGCGGCTCGCATGCCCGCCTTCAGTCCGGGAGCGGAAACGTCGAGAGGGTGACGGCGGTGATCCGCCCGTCCTCGACGGCCAGGTTGACCCGCTGTCCCAGCCGCAGCAGCCGCAGGCCCCCGGCGGCGAACGCCCGGGCGTCGAAGGCCAGCTCGGTTCCGTCGTCCAGCAGCACGGTGCCGCTTTGCGTCGCCGCGTCGTAGCCGCCGACCGTCGCCTGCATCCGCACTCTGTCCGCCATGCCGCAAGGGTAGCCGCCGGCGCGGGCCCTCCCCCGGTATGCACGCGCCCGGGGCCCGTGCACGGCACGGACCCCGGGCGTACGGGCTTGCTGGGGTGTTCTACTTCTTGCCGGCGACCAGGTTCTTGAAGTCCGAACCTGCCCGGAACTTGGGCACCGACGTGGCCGGGACCTCGATGGTCTTGCCGGTCGCCGGGTTGCGGGCCGTGCGGGCGGGCCGCTCGGCCTTCTCGAACGAACCGAACCCGGTGATGGCGACCTTGTCGCCCTTGGCGACGGCGTTCTGGATCGTCTCCAAGATCGCGTCGACGGCCTCCGCCGCGGCCTTCTTGCTGCCCAGCCGCTCCGAGATGGCGTCGACCAGCTCACGCTTGTTCATTGGGTTACTCCTCCGGTTCCCCCCTTGCCCGCACGAAACTAGGGGACGTGGGGCAGGGAAACAATCACCTGCAAGCAATACTTCCCGTGTCGCAGGCGATTTCGTCGTTCTACGGGGTCTCCGACGAGATCAGCGAACTGGAAGTATCCGCTTGGTCACCCTGCGCACCTACCCGTTCCCGGAAATCGGCCAAGAATGCCTGCAACCTGCGATCGGCCAGCTCGCAGTCCCGTTTGGCCAGATCCGTGATCGTCAGCAGGTGGCGGATCAGCCGGCGCCTGGGCTCCGGCGGCAGCGGGGCGATCATGCGGTGGGCCTCCCGCAGCCGGTGGGCCAGCCGGGTCAGCAGGGGATCCTCCCACTGCGGCCCCGCCCACGGCGGGCCGCCCGGCGAGGTCCGTGGTGTGCTCACGCAACCGCCCCCAAAAGCCGTCGAGCGCGTTCCCCACAGGATTGTCCTCTGCGGGGAACGCGCTCGTGCGCCGAGCCCCCTCCAAGGGCGCCTCGTCCCGGCTCGGGCGGCGTCAGAGGGTGACCGGCAGCCAGGAGGCGCGGCGCTGCTCGTAGGCGGCGATCTCGTCGGCGTGGCGCAACGTGAGCCCGATGTCGTCCAGGCCCTCCATCAGCCGCCAGCGGGTGTAGTCGTCGATGTCGAAGCCGGCGGTCAGGCCGGCGGCGCGCACCTGGCGGGCCTCCAGGTCCACGGTGATCTCGGTGGCCGGGTCGTGCTCGACGGTCTCCCACAGCGTCTCGACGGTCTCGGTGGGCAGCACCACCGGCAGCAGCCCCATCTTGGTGGCGTTGTTGCGGAAGATGTCGCCGAAGCGCGGGGAGATCACCACGCGGAAGCCGTACTGCTGCAGCGCCCACACCGCGTGCTCGCGGGAGGAGCCGGTGCCGAAGTCCGGGCCGGCGATCAGGATGGTGGCGCCCTGGTACTGCGGCTGGTTCAGCACGAAGGACGGGTCCTGGCGCCAGGCCGAGAACAGGCCCTTCTCAAAGCCGGTGCGGCTGACCTGCTTGAGCCAGACGGCGGGGATGATCTGGTCGGTGTCGACGTTGCTGCGCCGCAGCGGCACGCCGCGGCCGGTGTGGACGGTGAAGGCTTCCATCGCGACGGGTCTCCAGGTCGGTTTGCGTTCGGGTCGGGACGCTCACAGGTCGGCGGGCGCGGTCAGGCGGCCGGTGACGGCGGTGGCCGCGGCGACGGCGGGCGAGACCAGGTGGGTGCGCCCGCCGGGGCCCTGCCGGCCCTCGAAGTTGCGGTTGGAGGTGGAGGCGCTGCGCTCGCCCGGGGAGAGCTTGTCGGGGTTCATCGCCAGGCACATCGAGCAGCCGGCCTCCCGCCACTCGGCGCCGGCGGCCTTGAAGATCTCATCCAGCCCCTCCTCCTGGGCCTGGGCCTTGACCTTCATGGAGCCGGGGACGATGAGCATGCGCACCCCGTCGGCGACCTTGCGGCCCTTGAGCACCTCGGCGACGGCCCGCAGGTCCTCGATGCGGCCGTTGGTGCACGAGCCGACGAACACGGTGTCGATCTTGATGTCGCGCAGCGGGGTGCCGGGGGTCAGCCCCATGTACTCCAGGGCGCGCTCGGCGGCCTGCCGCTCGATCGGGTCCTCGAACGAGGCCGGGTCGGGCACCGACTCGCTCAGCGGCAGCCCCTGGCCGGGGTTGGTGCCCCAGGTGACGTACGGGGTCAGGGTGGAGGCGTCGATCACCACCTCCTTGTCGAAGACCGCGTCGTCGTCGGTGCGCAGCGACTTCCAGTACTCGACGGCCTTGTCCCACTCGGCGCCCTTGGGGGCGTGCGGGCGGCCCTTGAGGTAGGCGAAGGTGGTCTCGTCCGGGGCGATCATGCCGGCGCGGGCGCCGGCCTCGATGGACATGTTGCAGACCGTCATGCGGCCCTCCATCGACAGGCCGCGGATGGCCTCGCCGCGGTACTCGATGATGTGGCCCTGGCCGCCGCCGGTGCCGATCTTGGCGATGATGGCCAGGATCAGGTCCTTGGCGGTGACCCCGACCGGCAGCGTGCCGTTGACCGTGACGGCCATGTTCTTGGGCTTGATCTGCGGCAGGGTCTGGGTGGCCAGGACGTGCTCGACCTCGCTGGTGCCGATGCCGAAGGCCAGCGCGCCGAAGGCGCCGTGGGTGGAGGTGTGGGAGTCGCCGCACACCACCGTCATGCCGGGCTGGGTCAGCCCGAGCTGCGGGCCGATGACGTGGACGATGCCCTGGCCCTCGTCGCCCATGGGGTGCAGCCGGATGCCGAACTCGGCGGCGTTCTTGCGCAGCGTCTCCACCTGGGTGCGCGAGACCGGGTCGGCGATGGGGGCCAGCAGGTTCTGGGTGGGGACGTTGTGGTCCTCGGTGGCGATGGTCAGGTCCGGCCGGCGGACCTTGCGGCCGGCCATGCGCAGTCCGTCGAACGCCTGCGGGCTGGTGACCTCGTGCACCAGGTGCAGGTCGATGTACAGAAGGTCCGGCTCGCCCTCGGCACGCCGCACGACGTGCGCGTCGTAGACCTTGTCGGCCAGTGTCCGGCCCATGAGCTCCACCTCACCTGATCCGTCACGTGCTTTGTCGTCTGGAAAACTCGTCTGGAAAGTCGTCTGGGACGTCTGCGGGAAACGGCCTTCAGCCCCCGAGGTGACGGGCCGGGTGGTCCCCCCTCATCGACCGGTCTATGCCGCTGCCTGTGCCGGTCTACCCGGCCCGCTCCGGGCACGGGTGGTGCGCCGGAATCGGGCCCCGAACTTGCATCTCATATTTCAAGACTGCAATATCGAGGTATGGACAACTCTAGCGGAGTCGGCGTACTCGACAAAGCTGTTCGGGTTCTGAACGCACTGGAGGCCGGCCCCGCCTCGCTGGCCAGCCTGGTGCAGACCACCGGACTGGCCAGGCCGACGGCCCACCGGCTCGCCGTCGCGCTGGAGTATCACCGGCTGGTCCACCGGGACGCCCAGGGGCGTTTCGTCCTCGGTCCCCGCCTGGCGGAGCTGGCCGCGGCGGCGGGCGAGGACCGGCTGCTGGCCGTCGCCCAGCCGGTGCTGACCCAGTTGCGCGACCTGACCGGCGAGAGCGTCCAGATCTTCCGGCGGCAGGGGGACGTGCGCATCTGCGTGGCGGCGGCCGAGCGGGCCAGCGGGCTGCGCGACACCGTCCCGGTGGGCAGCGCGCTGCCGATGACCGCCGGTTCGGCCGCCCAGGTCCTGCTGGCCTGGGAGGATCCCGACCGGCTGCACCGGGCGCTGCGCAACGCCAAGTTCGAGGCGGCCACGCTGGCCTCGGTGCGGCGGCGGGGCTGGGCGCAGAGCGTCGGCGAGCGCGAACCGGGGGTGGGCTCGGTGTCGGCCCCGATCCGGGGCGCGGGCGGCCGGGTGATCGCCGCCATCTCGGTGTCCGGCCCGCTGGAGCGGCTGACCCGCTCCCCTGGACGGCTGTACGCCGGCCCGGTGGTCGCCGCCGCCGAGCGCATCACCGAGGCGATGCGCCGCTCCTCCGGGTGAGCGGGCGGTAGGAGCGCTCAGGCGGCCCGCCGCGGCGAGAACGGCAGGGCCAGGTGCCGGTCGGCCTCCTCCCACAAAGCGGCGGCGGCGTTCCGGTCGCGGGGCAGGTCAATGACGGGCAGCTCCCAGAACCGGAACTGCGCATCCCGCGTCCACGGGCGGATCTTGCGCATGACCGCGCCGTGCGGGTCGGTGCGGGCGTAGCGGTAGAGCGCCTCGTGGTCGGTCCAGGCCGACAGGGTCCAGAAAGTGCCCCGCAGCGGCCGGGCGCGCAGCGAGACGCCGAGGGCCCCCGGTGCGCGCCGGGCCTGCCGCCACAGCCGCAGCGAGTGCAGCAGGAAGGCCGGTGCGCGCCAGGGCGTCTTCAGCTGGAAGCGGGAGGCCATGACCAAGGCGGTCGCCCCGGTCTCGCGGTGGCCGGTCGAAGACCACGGGATCTCCATGGCGTGCCCCCTCACCGGGCGGCGGAGGCTCCGCCACCCATTAGATACTGTCACTATCCAATAGTTGGATAGTACTACTATCCAACTGGGGGTGCCATGAGGATTTCCGAGCTGAGCGAGCGCAGCGGGCTGCCGGTGCAGACCATCAAGTTCTACATCCGGGAGGGTCTGCTGCCGAAGGGCACGCCGTGCGCCGCCACCCGCGCCGAGTACGACCAGGCGCACCTGGAGCGGCTGCGGCTCATCCGGGCGCTGCGCGAGGTCGGCGACCTGCCGGTGGCGGCGATCCGGCGCATCGTCGAGGCGCTCGAGGACGAGCAGGTCTCCCTGCACGACCTGTTCGGCCGCACCCAGTACGCCCTCGGCCCGCACGCCTCCACCGCCGGCCACGACCCCGACCTGCAGCAGGCCCGAGACGACGTGGACGCCTTCCTTACCGAGCTGGGCTGGCAGGTCACCGAGCAGGCGCCGGCCCGCGAGCTGCTCGCCCAGACCCTGGTGGCGCTGCGCCGCCTGGGCTTTGCGACCGGCCCGGACGAGCTGCGCCCGTATGCGCGGGCCGCCGCGGCGCTGGCCGAGCACGAGACGGGCAGGCTCGCCGAGGACACCCCGCGCGCCCAGGCGGTGCGCGGCATGCTGGTCACGACCGTGCTGTATGAGCAGGTGCTGATCGCCCTGCACCGGCTGGCCCAGGAGGACGCCTCGGCGCGGCGCTTCAGCGGGCGGTGAGCGAAGGCGGGCGAGCCTCAGCCCACCAGGCCGTGGGAGGCGGCCAGGTCGAAGGCGGCGCGGGCGGCGGGGGCGAGCAGGTCCCGTTCGTCCGCCCCCACGTACACGCACTCGTCGATCTCGCCGGCCGGGCCGATGCGGCCCCGGAAGCCGGCGGTGAAGCAGGCCATCCGGACGCAGGTGTGCGCGGGCTGGTCATGGGCGGGGGCGTGCACCACGCCCAGGGGGCGGAAGGAGTCCCGGTCCAGCTCCACGGCCAGCTCCTCGCGCACCTCCCGCGACAGCGCCGCCCAGTCCCCCTCCCCCGCCTCGCGCTTGCCGCCGGGCAGGTAGAGCAGGTCACGGCCGCGGGCCCGCACGGCGAGCATCCGGCGGTCGGCGACGTGCACCCAGGCCACGACATCGAGCATGGGGCGATCTTCTCAGGCCGCCACGGCGAACGAGAAAGGGATACCTGGTCGAAAAATTCCCCAAAAAGGGATGTATAGGGCGAACATTGTCGCGGGTATGACCTGGAACGCAGCTTCCCCACCCCGATGTGCGGAGGCTGAACGATGTCCACGGCGACGCCGGTCCCCCAGGCGGCGGACACGCTGCAAGGCGTCGCCGAGCAGGAGACCTCCCGGCTGCTGACCGGCTCGCGGCCGTGGACATGGTGGCTGGAGCAGGCGGCGCGGCACGGCCGCCACGGCTTTTGCAACACGGTGCTGATCGCGGCGCAGCGGCCCGCGGCCACCGACGTCCGTTCCCCTGAGGAGTGGCGGGCGGCCGGGCGGCGGGTGAAAAGCGGCGAACGCGGGATCAGGATCCTTGCGCCGGACGGACGCCGCCGGGCGGTGTTCGACATCTCCCAGACCAGCGGGCCCCCGCCACGGCCGCAACAGGCTTCGCCGCAGGCGGCCGTGGCGCGGCTGCGGATCGCGGCCGACAGCCTCGGCCTGCAGGTCGACCACGACGCGCCCGTCGGGCCCGACACGCTGACCGCGCTCGCCCTGCGGCTGGGCCACCGGCTGCTGCCCGCGCACACCACGTCGGTGGCGTACCTGGTGCTGGCGCACCTGGGCGTGCCGGTTCCGCCTCTGGTCTACCCCCGCGTGCGCGCCTGGGCCGCAGACGCCGCCGCGGTCGCGGCCGCCGGTGAGCGCATCCTGCGGGCGGCACGGGTCGTGACCGGCAGGCTCGACCTGGTCGAGGCCGCCCGCGAGTGCCTGGCCGCCGCGCACGCGTTCTTCCGCGCCCGGGCCCCCGGCAGCTGGGTGCCCGCTCACCTGGCGGAACGGGGATTGGGGCCGGACGCCCTGGAGCGGTGGCAGATCGGGTACGCGCCCGCTTCGTGGCGGGCGCTCACCGGCCACCTGCTGAGCTCGGGCCACCGCCCGGAGGCGATCGTCGCCGCCGGGCTGGCCCGGCGGGGGCGGAACGGCGCGCTGTATGACCTCTTCCGCGACCGGGCCATGTTCGCCATCCGGGACGGGGACGGCGCCATCGCCGGTTTCATCGGGCGGCTGCGCGAAGGGGCGGCCGGGCCGAAGTACCTCAACAGCCCCGAGTCGCCGCTCTTCCGCAAGGGCCGGCTGCTGTACGGGCTGCAGGAGGTCCGCGGCCGGCTGGAGGCGGGCGCCCGGCCGGTGCTGGTGGAAGGGCCGTTCGACGCCCTGGCCGTCAACACCGCCTCACCCGCCCATGCCGCCGTCGCCACCTGCGGGTCGGCCGTGACGCAGGCCCAGGTGCGCGCCCTGCTGAAGGTCTGGCCGAGAGTGTCCGGTCCCCCTGCCGCCGGGGGCCTGCGGCAGGGGGCGGACGGTCCGGGGGTGCTGGTGATGCCGGACGGCGATGCGGCCGGGCGGGCCGCCGCGCTGCGGGCCTGGGAGGTGCTCGCGAAGGTGGGCGCGCCGGTGGATGCGGTGCTGCTCGCCGAGGGCGGCGATCCGGCCGACGTGCTGCGGCGGCGGGGGCCGGCGGCGCTGCGGGGCGCACTGGCGTCCGCGCATCCGCTGGCCGACCTGGCGGTGGATGCGGCCGTGGCGCGGGCGGGCGGGGCGCTGCACTCCCCCGAGGACCGGGTGGCGGCGCTGCGGGCGGCCGCCGCGGTGATCGCCGGGATGGCGCCCGTCCACGTGGCCCGGCAGGTCGGCCGGGTGGCGGCCCGGCTGGACCTCGACCACGCCACCGTCACCTCGGCCCTGGTCGAGGCCGTCACCGGTGCAACGGAAGCGGGGTGAGGACCCCGGCCCCCACGGGGCGGGGCGTCTGGGTGGATCTTCGCGGTCGAGGATCTGCCGCCGCCCGGTCCCCATGGCACGGGGTGCTCTGGGCCGGTTCCCGGGTCGGCCCGAGCCTCTTCCGGCACGCCGTCTCCGCACGTCGAGATGGCCGTGCCGCACGTGGTGATCTGCGGGGACACGGCGCCGGTCCGGGGCCGCGAAAGTTCAACCCGTGGCCTTCGAGTTCCGCCCTCCCCCGGCCCAGGCCTCGAAGGCCACGATTTCACGGGTCACGGCAGCGTCCCAGACCGCGCCGTCCCCGCCTGGACCCCGCGGGAACGGCGCGTCGGTGAGGGTCACTGGGCCGCCTGCTCCTTGGCCAGTTCGATGGCGATGTCGATGAGCTGGTCCTCCTGGCCGCCGACCAGCTTGCGCTCCCCGGCGCGCACCAGGATCTGGGCGCCGGAGACGCCATAGCGCTCGGCGAGGCGGTCGGCGTGCTTGAGGAAGCTGGAGTAGACCCCGGCGTACCCCATCATGATCTCCATCCGGCCCAGCAGGCACTCGGAGTCCATCACGGGGCGGACCACGTCCTCGGCGGCGTCCACGATCTTGAACACGTCCACGCCGGTGCGGATGCCGAGCTTGTCGCAGACCGCGATGAACGCCTCCAGCGGGGTGTTGCCCGCCCCGGCGCCCAGCCGGCGGACCGAGCCGTCGATCTGCTTGGCGCCGGCGCGCACCGCGGCGATGCTGTTGGCCACGCCCAGCCCCAGGTTCTCGTGGCCGTGGAAGCCGACCTGGGCGTCGTCGCCCAGCTCGGCGACCAGCGCGGCGATGCGGTCGGAGGTCTCCTCCAGGATCAGCGCGCCCGCCGAGTCCACCACGTACACGCACTGGCAGCCGGCGTCCGCCATGATCCGGGCCTGCTTGGCCAGCACCTCCGGCGGCTGGGAGTGGGCCATCATGAGGAAGCCCACGGTCTCCAGCCCCAGGTCGCGGGCCAGCCCGAAGTGCTGCACCGACACATCGGCCTCGGTGCAGTGGGTGGCGATGCGGCAGATCTGGGCGCCGTTGTCGGCGGCCTCGCGGATGTCGTCCTTGACGCCCACCCCCGGCAGCATCAGGAAGGCGATCTTGGCGCGGGTGGCGGTCTTGACCGCGGCCTTGATCAGCTCCTGCTCGGGGGTCTTGGAGAACCCGTAGGTGAAGGACGAGCCGCCCAGCCCGTCCCCGTGGGCGACCTCGATGACCGGCACGCCCGCCTCGTCCAGGGCGGCCACCACCGAGGTGACGTGGTCGACGGTGAACTGGTGGCGCTTGGCGTGCGAGCCGTCGCGCAGCGAGGAGTCGGTGACGCGGATGTCGAGGGTGTCGGAGTAAGGCGTCATCAGTCGCTCCCGGTGATCTCCTGGGCGAGGACCTCACCGACCTTGGTGGCGGCGGCGGTCATGATGTCGAGGTTGCCGGCGTAGGGGGGCAGGAAGTCGCCCGCGCCCTCCACCTCCAGGAAGATCGCCACGCGGGCCATCCCGCCGCTGACGGGGCTGGGGTCGTCGAACTGGGGCTCGGCCCGCAGCCGGTAGCCGGGCACGTACTCGGCGACCTGGGCCCGCACCTCCAGGATGGACTCGGCGATCTTGTCGCGGTCGGCGTCGGGCGGGATCGAGCAGAACACCGTGTCCCGCATGATCACCGGCGGTTCGGCCGGGTTGAGGATGATGATGGCCTTGCCGCGGCGGGCGCCGCCGATGGTCTCGATGGCGCGGGCGGTGGTCTTGGTGAACTCGTCGATGTTGGCGCGGGTGCCCGGGCCGGCCGACACCGACGCCACCGAGGCGACGATCTCGGCGTACTCCACCGGCACCACCCGGGAGACCGCGTACACCATGGGGATGGTGGCCTGGCCGCCGCAGGTGACCAAATTGACGTTGTCGGCGTCCAGGTGCTCGCGCAGATTGGCCGGCGGCACCACGCCGGGCCCGATCGCGGCGGGGGTCAAGTCGATGGCCCGGATGCCGGCCTCCTTGTAGCGGGGCGCGGCGGCCCGGTGCACATAGGCCGAGGTCGCCTCGAACACCAGGTCGGGCTTTTCGGGACGGGACAGCAGCCAGTCGATGCCCTCGTGGCTGGTCTCCAACCCCAGCTTGGCGGCCCGTTTCAGCCCCTCGCTGTCGGGGTCGATCCCCACCATGTAGCGCGGTTCGATGTGCTCGCTGCGCAGCAGCTTGTACAGCAGGTCGGTGCCGATGTTGCCCGGCCCGACGATCGCGGCGGTCGCCGCCATGGTCACCCCCTGCGGGTCACTTGAAGGTCAGGGACACAGCGCCCAGTCCGCTGAACTCGGCGGTGAAGGTCTGGCCCGCGGCCACGTCGATGGCGCGGGTGCACGAGCCGGGCAGCACCAGGTGCCCGGCCTGCAGCCGCACGCCGAAGGAGGCGACCTTGCGGGCCAGCCAGGCCACGCTGGTCACCGGGTTGCCCAGCACCGCGTCCGAACGGCCGGAGACCACGAACTCCCCGTCGCGGTACAAGGCGGCCTCGATCGCGGTCAGGTCCAGTCCTTGGGGGGAGACGCCCTCCCCGATCACATAGCCGGCCGAGGAGGCGTTGTCGGCGATGGTGTCGGCCAGCGCGATCTTCCAGTCGATGATCCGGCTGTCGATCAGCTCCAGCGCCGGCACCACCCGTTCGGTGGCGGCCAGCACGTCGGCCTCGGTGCAGGTCTCGCCGGGCAGGTCGGCGCCGAGTATGAAGCCGACCTCCACCTCCACGCGCGGGTAGCAGTACCGGGCGACTTCGACCGGCTCATCGGAGCGCAGCTCCATATCGCCCAGCAGGTGGCCGTAGTCGGGCTCGTCCACGCCCATCATCTGCTGCATCGCCTTGGACGACAGGCCGACCTTGTGGCCTTTGACCACGGCGCCCTCGGCCAGGCGACGGCGGATGTTGATGAGCTGAATCTCGTAGGCATCGACGGCGTCGATGCCCGGGTAGCTCTCGGTGAGCGGCGGGATCGGCGCCCTCTGCAGCTCGGCGTCGCGCAGCCGGCCGGCGGCCTCGCGGCGCTGTTCCTCGGTCAGCATGCTGCGACGGTACGAGCCGAAAAGGCCCGGCGCCCGGGACGATCCCACTGGCCGGGAGCGCCCGGGCGGCCGGGGTTTTCAGGCTCCGTAGACCGGCTCGGGGGTCTGCGCCTTGGCCAGCAGATCGGCCACGACCGGGCCGAGTTCGGCCGGGTCCCAGCGGGCGCCCTTGTCCACCATGGGGCCGTGCCGGAAGCCCTCCATGACGCAGACCTTGCCGCCCTCGACCTCGAAGACCCGCCCGGTGACGTTCTTGGACTCGGCCGAGCCCAGCCACACCACCAGCGGGGAGACGTTCTCCGGGGCCATCGCGTCGAAACCGCCGTCGGTGGGGGCGGCCATGGTGGCGGCGAACACCTGCTCGGTCATGCGGGTGCGGGCGGCCGGGGCGATGGCGTTCACCGTCACCCCATAGCGGCCCAGCTCGGCCGCGGCCACCAAGGTCAACCCGACGATGCCGGCCTTGGCGGCCGAGTAGTTGCCCTGGCCGACGCTGCCCAGCAGCCCCGCCCCCGAGGAGGTGTTGATGACGCGGGCGTCCACCGGCTCGCCGGCCTTGGCGCGGGAACGCCAGTAGGTCCCGGCGTGCTTGAGCGGCAGGAAGTGGCCCTTGAGGTGGACGCGGATCACCGCGTCCCACTCCTCTTCACTGGTGTTGATCAGCATCCGGTCGCGCAGGAAACCGGCGTTGTTGACCAGCACGTCCAGCCCGCCGAAGGTGTCGATGGCGGTGCGGATCAACGCGGCGGCGCCCTCGTCGGTGGCGATGTCGTGCCCGTCGGCCACCGCCTCCCCGCCGAGCGCCCGGATCTCCTCGACCACCTGCTGGGCGGGGCCCTGGTCGGCCTGCCCGGTGCCGTCCCGGTTCACCCCCAGGTCGTTGACCACGACCTTGGCGCCCTGGCGGGCGAACTCCAGGGCGTGGGCGCGGCCCAGGCCGCGTCCGGCGCCGGTGACGACGACGACGCGTCCCTTGCAGATCATGTTCGGCTCTCCGCTCACAGTCGCTCGATGATGGTGACGTTGGCCTGGCCGCCGCCCTCGCACATGGTCTGCAGCCCGTAGCGGCCGCCGGTGCGCTCCAGGTGGTGCAGCAGCGTGGTCATCAGGCGGGCCCCGGTGGCGCCCAGCGGGTGGCCCAGCGCGATCGCGCCGCCGTTGGGGTTGACCTTGGCCGGGTCGGCGCCGGTGTCCTGCAGCCAGGCCAGCACCACGCTGGCGAACGCCTCGTTGATCTCCACCGCGTCGATCTGGTCGATCGTCATGCCGGTCTTTTCCAGGGCGTACGCGGTGGCGGGGATGGGCGCCGACAGCATCCGGATCGGGTCCTCGCCGCGGGCGGAGATGTGGTGGATGCGGGCCCGCGGGGTCAGGCCGTGGTCGCGCACCGCCCGCTCGGAGGCGATCAGCAGCGCCGCCGCGCCGTCGGAGATCTGCGAGGACACCGCGGCGGTGAGCAGCCCGCCCTCGGTGAGCGGCTTGAGCGCGGCCATCTTCTCCAGCGAGGTGTCGCGGCGCGGGCCCTCGTCCTCGCTCACCCCCTCCAGCGGGGCGATCTCCTTGACGAAGTGACCGCCGTCGATGGCGGCGATGGCGCGCTGGTGGGACTGGTAGGCGAACTCCTCCATCTGCTCGCGGGTGATGCCCCACTCGCGGGCGATCTGCTCGGCCCCGGCGAACTGGGAGACCTCCCCGTCGCCGTAGCGGGCCACCCAGCCCTTGGAGCCGACGAACGGGCCCTCGGTGAAGCCGAGGGGGGCGGCGGCGGTCATCGCCGAGCCGATCGGGATCTGCGACATGTTCTGCACGCCGCCGGCCACCACCAGGTCCTGGGTGCCCGACAGCACCGCCTGGGCGGCGAAGTGCACCGCCTGCTGGGAGGAGCCGCACTGGCGGTCCACGGTCACCCCGGGCACGTGCTCGGGCAGGCCCGCCGCCAGCCAGCAGGTGCGGGCGATGTCGCCGGCCTGCGGGCCGATGGTGTCCACGCAGCCGAACACCACGTCCTCCACGGCGGCCGGGTCCACCCCGGTGCGCTCCATCAGCGCCTTCAACACGTGGGCGCCCAGGTCCGCCGGGTGCACGCCCGACAGTCCGCCGCCGCGCCGCCCCACCGGGGTGCGGACGGCGTCGATGATGTAGGCCTCAGCCATGAGTGATCTCCTTACGTAGGTCCACCTTGCGGACCTTGCCTGCGGCGGTGCGCGGGAAGTCGTCCACGAACACGACCTCGCGCGGCACCTTGAAGTTGGCCAGGGCGTCCCGGCAGTGGGCGATGAGCTCCTCGGCGGTGGCCCGCCGGCCGGGGCGCAGCCGCACGTAGGCACGGCCGACCTCGCCCAGCCGCTGGTCGGGGACGCCGATGACGGCGGCCTCGGCGACCGCCTCGTGCCGGACGAGCACGGACTCGATCTCGGCCGGGTACACGTTGAACCCGCCGACGGTGAACATGTCCTTGGAGCGGCCGGTGATGGTCAGGTAGCCCCGCTCGTCCAGCTTCCCCCGGTCGCCGGTGACCAGCCAGCCGTCCCGCAGCGCCTCGGCGGTGGCCTCGGGGTCGTCCAGGTAGCCGGACATGACGTTGTAGCCGCGCACCAGGATCTCCCCGTCCTGGCCCGGGGGCAGCGGCCGCCAGTCCGGCCCGGCGATCATGACTTCCACGTCCTCGATGGGACGGCCGGAGGTGGTGGCCACCGTGACGTCGTCGTCATCGACCGAGCAGGCGGTGACCGTGCCGGTGGACTCGGTCAGCCCGTAGGCGGTGATCACCTGCGGGAAGAGGGTGCGGATGCGGCGCACCAGGGCGACCGGCACGTCGGCGGCGCCGGTCACCGCCAACCGCAGTGACGACAGGTCGCGTTCATCCAGGTCGGGGGCGTCCAGCAGGGAGGTGTAGATGGTGGGCGGGCCGGGCAGCACCGTGATCTTCTCGGTCTCGATCAGATGCAGCGTCTCGGGGACGTCGAAGACCCGCTGCAGCACCATGGTGGCCCCGCGCAGCAGGCACGCCAGGACCCCGGCCTTGTAGCCGAAGGTGTGGAAGAACGGGTTGATGATCAGGTACCGGTCGCCGGCGGTGACGCCGGTGCGGCCCGACCAGGCCAGGTAGGTGCGCACGTTCTGCTCATGCGTGCTCAGCACGCCCTTGGGCCGTCCGGTGGTGCCGGAGGTGAACAGGATGTCGGCGACGTCGCCGGGCGCCACCGGATCCGGGTCGGACGCGCCCTCGCCCCGGGCCAGCCACCGCTCCCAGGAGATGACCCCGGGACGCTCCGGGCCGTTGAAGGTGACCACGGTCTGCAGGTCGGGCAGGCCGGGCAGGGTTCCGGACTCCTCCAACCCGAGCATGCCCGGGTAGTCGATGCCGAGGAAGTCGTCCTCGACGAAGAGGACCTTGACCTTGGCCTTGGTCAGCGGCCAGCGGGCCTCCTCGCCCTTGTAGCGGGTGTTGAGCGGCACCAGCACCGCCCCGGCGCACACCGCGCCCAAAGCGGCCACTATCCACGACAGGCTGTTGGGGGCCCAGATGGCGATTCGGTCGCCGCGGCCGATGCCGGAGCCGACAAAGGCCCTCGCGGCGGCCCGCACCCGCTCCCCCAGTTCGGAGAAGGTCACCCGGACCTGCCGGTCCACGACCGCCTCGGCGTCCGGGAAGTCGCGCACGGCGCGGTCGAGCACGGCCGGGATCGTCAACGCGTCCTGCTCGCTCATGCCCGCCATGGTGGCGATCGGCGCGGCGGGCGTGGGGGGCTTGTCCCGGTGAACGGTATGCGGGCCTTCTTCCAGCGAGCGCGGCCGTACCCTCCGTGAGTCTTGAGCGAGTCATCGCATGGAAGATCGCAGGGAAGCCGGAAGGAGCGGGATGAGCAGCGGGGTGAACGCGGCGGTGGACTTCACCGGCCGGGCGGTGCTGGTCACCGGGGGGACCAAGGGCATCGGCGCCGTGATCGCCAAGGCGTTCCTGCAGGCGGGCGCCGAGGTGACGGTGTGCGCGCGCAACGAGCCCCCCGAGCCGCCGAGCGCCGCCGGCCGCAAGGCCCACTTCCTGGCCGCCGACATCCGCGACGCCGCTCAGGCCGCCGCGATGGTGGAACGCGCCGCCGAACTGATGGGCCGGTTGGACGTGGTGGTCAACAACGCCGGCGGCTCCCCCGACGCCGAGGCCGCCACGGTCTCCCCCCGCTTCGTCGAACGCATCGTCCAGCTCAACCTGCTGGCCCCGTTCTATGTGGCCCAACCCGCCAACAAGATCATGCAGTCCCAGGAGGACGGCGGCTGCATCATCAACATCGGCAGCGTCTCCGGCATCGACCCCCAGCCCGGCACCGCCGCCTACAGCGCCGCCAAGGCGGGCCTGCGCACCTTCACCCAGGCCCTCGCCTTGGAATGGGCCCCCAAGGTCCGCGTCAACCACATCACCGTCGGCCTGGTCCTCACCGAGGCCGCCGCCTCCTACTACGGCGACGGCAGCGCCTTCAACAAGATCATCCCCATGGGCCGCATGGGCACCCCCCAAGACGTCGCCGACACCTGCCTGTACCTGGCCAGCGACCTGGCCCGTTACGTCACCGGCGCCGACCTCCCCGTTCACGGCGGCGGCGAATACCCCGCCCGCTGGCTCATCACCCACCGCTGACAACCACCCCGCCCGCCACTGCCACGGCGGCGGGGTGAGACCGAGCCATCCCTACAGTGAACCCCCTTGAAAGGGGCGGCCGGAGAGCAACGATTCATCGCGGCGCTGATCGCGCCGATGCTGCTGGCGTCCTGCGGTCTCGGCGACTGGGGTGAAGATCCGCTCACCGAAAAACATCCCGACCCCAGGGCCGTGCCCGGCAGCGAATCGGAGATACCCCTGGAGAAGGCATTGGGGGATCTTGGAATCACCATGCCGCCCGATGCCAAGGGGGTTCGTTTCAAAAGCCGCAACGACTTTGCACCATACTACCTTTATGTGAAATTCACAGTACCCTGCTCGCGAGCCGAATCGGTGATCCAAGCCAACAGACTGATCGACTTGCACAGATCCGACATGCCGGGCTCCCTTGATGAATATACTCTAGAGAATATCTCTAGAACAGTGGAAGCGCAGATCCCATCCGGGGCCGGCATAAAGTTCTTCGTGTCGAAGTACAGCTCCAACGACCACAAAAAAGGCGGCCTACTCTTTTCGCCGGACAAGTCGAATTGCACATTCGCCTTGGCAGCCGAGAGGCACATTTGAACATCACTCCCGGCGTTCTGCATAATGCGGCGCTTGAGCAGACCACATAGGAACGCACTGGCGCCGGAGGCGGCGCCGCGTCCCGCGGGAACGGAGTGGAAACAAAAAGCCGCAGCACTTCAGTGCCCTCCGACCCCAAAAAAGGATGTCGGGATGACGCAGTTCATCTCGTACATCCGGGACCGAAACGGCAACCAGGCCGGCTCCGGACTCCCAGGGCAGCGCAAATTCCGAAGCAGGGCCACCGGCTTCAGCACGGAAATCGCCGCCGACGCGGCGAGCAGCCAGGCGCGACCACGGCCAGGCCGGTCATGCAGATGGCGGTTCTTGGAGAGTGTCCTTTGGGGAAACAGCAGAGCCGCACCGGCTGACAAGCGATTCGGGTCGGATCCACACTGAGGCTCCGTCGGCGGACACGCCTCAGGACCTCGCAGGAAGCCGTCTCATCACTTGGACCGAGACGCGGGCACGGAATGAGCTCACCCCCGTGGTCCCCCGGCCGGAGGCGGGCCGGGGGACCACGGGGTGTGCGGCGTTGCTAAGAGGCGAACAGAGCCCGGCCGCCGGACAGGACCACGGTGTCGTCCACGGCGGCTTCGAACAGGACGGCTTCGCCGTCCTTCCAGGTGGAGACGGTGAGGGTGTCGCCGGGGAAGACCGGGGCGCTGAAGCGGCCCTCCAGTTCCGTCAAGTCGGCCGGGTGGGCGCCGAGTTCGGCGGCCAGGGGCAGGGTGACGGTCGCCAGGGTGCACAGGCCGTGCATGAAGGGGCGGGGCATGCCGGCGGCCTTGGCGGCCTCCGGGTCGATGTGCATGTGGTGGCGGTCGCCCAACAGGCGGTACAGGGCGGCCTGGTTGGGGGAGGTGGGGACGGTGAGCGTGGTGTCGGGGGCGCCGTCGGGGCGTTTGCGGGCCGAGGGACCGCGGTCGCCGCCGAAGCCGCCGCAGCCGGGGGCGAACAGCGACCAGACGGCCTCGAAGTACTCGCTCTCCACCACGACCTCGAAGATGGCGGCCGAGCCCTTGTCCCAGACCTCGCCGACGCGGGCGGCCAGTTCCAGTTCGCCCGCCCTCGGCAGCGGCTTGTGGACCTTCAGGCGTTGGGAGCCGTGGACGGCGGTGGTGGGGTCGAAGGCGCCCGCCGAGCCCAGGGCGTCGGGGGCCCACTGAGCGCGGGTGAGGGCGAAGGTGGGCAGCACCCGCAGGCGTTCTTCGAAAACCAACTCCAAGTCGGTGGCCTGGGCGCCGACCGCCAGGGCGTACAGGATCGCGTCGCGGTCCTCGTAGGCGACGGTGCGGGTGCCCAGGTCCCGGCCCTTCCACTGTCCGGCGTTCATCGGTCCGCTCCCAGGATCAGGCCGCTGGTGGGCACGCCGGTGCCGGCGGTGACCAGCACGTTGGTGACGTCGCCGGGCTGGTTCACCGAGGTGCCGCGGACCAGGCGGACGGCCTCGGCGATGCCGTTCATGCCGTGGATGTAGGCCTCGCCGAGCTGGCCGCCGTGGGTGTTGCACGGCAGGCGGCCGCCGATTTCCAGGTTGCCGTCGGCGATGAAGTCCTTGGCCTCGCCGCGGGCGCAAAAGCCCAGCTCCTCCAGTTGCGGCAGCACCAGCGGGGTGAAGTGGTCGTACAGGATGGCCGCGCCGATGTCGGAGGGGTTGAGCCCGCTTTGGGCGTACAGTTGCTGGCCCACCAGGCCCATCTCCGGGATGCCGGTGATCTCGGAGCGGTAGTAGCTGGTCATCATGTGCTGGTCGTAGCCGGAGCCCTGGGCGGCGCCCCAGATCAGCGCGGGCGGGTGGGGCAGGTCGCGGGCGCGTTCGGTGGAGACCACGACCAGGGCCTGGCCGCCGTCGCTCTCCTGGCAGCAGTCCAGCAGGTGCAGCGGCTCGACGATCCAGCGGGAGTTCTGGTGGTCCTCCAACGTGATGGGGCGCTGGTAGAACCAGGCCTTGGGGTTGGTGGCGGCGTGCTTGCGGTCCACCACGGCGACGCGGCCGAAGTCCTCGCTGGTCGCCCCGTACTCGTGCATGTAGCGGCGGGCGAACATGGCCACCCACTGGGCGGGGGTGTTGAGCCCGAACGGCAGCAGCCAGGCGTAGGCGGCGCTGTCGGCGCCCTGGTCCATCTGGCGGCCGGCCTGGCCGAGGCCGTAGCGGACGCCGGAGCGTTCGTTGAAGGCGCGGTAGCAGACCACCACCTCGGCGATGCCGGTGGCCACGGCCATGGCGGCCTGCTGGACGGTGCCGCAGGCCGCGCCGCCGCCGTAGCCGACGCGGGAGAAGAACTTCAGCTCGCCGATGCCGGTGTTACGGGCCACGTGGATCTCGGAGCTGGTGTCGGCGGTGAAGGTCACCAGTCCGTCCACGTCCGAGGGTTCCAGGCCGGCGTCGGCGATGGCGGCCAACACCGCCTCGCACGCCAGTTGCAGTTCGCTGCGTCCGGAGTTCTTGGAGAACTCGGTGGCGCCGATGCCGGCGATGGCGGCGGCTCCGGGCAGCACGCTCACTGCCGGTCTCCTTCCGGGAGTTCGATGACGACGGTGCCGGTGACGTGGGCGCCGAGGGAGTTGGTGCCGCGCACCGCGATCTCCACTCGGCGGGCGGCGTCGTCCTTGGCGGACACGGTGCCGGTCAGCGTCATGGTGTCGCCGGGGTAGTTGGGGACGCCCAGCCGGATCTTGATGGCCTTGACGCGGGCGGCCGGGCCGGCCCAGCTCGTCACATACCGATCGACCAGGCCGTTGGTGGTCAGGATGTTCATGAAGATGTCCTTGGACCCGCGCCGCACCGCAAGCTCCGGGTCGTGGTGGACGTCCTGGTAGTCGCGGCTGGCGATCGCGGTGGCCACGATCAGGGTGCGGGTGAGGGGGATGGCCAGTTCGGGCAGCTTCTCCCCCACGGACACGTCCGGGTAGGCACGGGTGGCGAGTTTCATGAGGCGGCCCCCTCGGCGATCAGGTCGCCCAGCCGCTGCAGGTCGGCGGAGGCGCCGCCCAGCGTGCCGGAGATCTGCTTGCCCCACAGGAAGTAGCGGTGGATCGGGTAGTCCACGTCCACGCCGATGCCGCCGTGCAGGTGCTGGGTGCGGTGCACCACGTTCAGGCCGCCTTCGTCGGCCCACCATTTGGCGACCAGTGCGGCCTTGCCGTCGGTGGCGCCGTCCTCGGCGGCGCAGACCGCCTGCCACAGGCACACCCGCATCGCCTCGATCTCGATGTAGCAGTCGGCGAGCTGGTGCTGCACCGCCTGGAAGGTGCCGAGCGGGCGGCCGAACTGCTCGCGTTCCTTCAGGTAGGAGGCGGTGATGTGGAGGGCGCCGGAGGCCACGCCGAGCTGGACGGCGGCCAGGGCGGTGCGGGCGACGTCCAGCGTCCAGGGCAGGGCGGCGGGGCCGAGCGCGCGGGCGGGCACGGCGTCCAGGGTGAGGTTGCCGGCCATGTCGCGGCTGGTGGTCTCGGTGCGTTCCCAGCTCAGGCCGGGGGCGTCGGCGTCCACCAGGAACAGGCCGGGCCCGTCGGGGCCGGTCGCCGAGACCAGCAGGTGGGCGGCTCCGGTGATGCTGGGGACGACCGCCTTGGTGCCGCTCAGACGCCAGCCGTCGCCGTCCGGGACGGCGGTGCAGCCGGGTGCGGCCACATCGCCGACGCCGAACTCCTCCAACGCCACGGTCAGCCGCCGGGAGCCGTCCACCACGCCGGGCAGCAGATCGCGCTGCTCGGCGGTGCCGTGCTCGGCGATCGCCAGCGCCGCCACCAGCGTCGGCCACAGCGGGACGGGCGCCACGTGCCGTCCCTGTTCTTCCAGCAGCACGCACAAAGCGCCCAGGCCCAACCCGGCGCCGCCGGCGGCCTCGGGCAGCGCGACGCCGAGCAGTCCGGCGCCGGCCAGTTCCCGCCACAGCGTCTCGTCGATGCGGCTCTCGCTGGTCTCCACGGCGCGCAGCCGCTGGTGGGTGGCGTGGTCGGTGAAGATCTGCCGGGCCAGGCCCTGCAGTTCGGTGAGCTCCTCGCCAAGGGTGAAGTCCATCAGCTCTCCTCCTGCGGGACGGCCGGCCGGAACACCGGCAGGGTGAGCTCGGGGTCGGCCTCCAGCCAGTCCAGGACGACCGGCATGCCGATTTCGATCTTGTCGGGGGCGATGCCGACCAAGTTGGTGACCAGTCGGGTGCCTTCGGTCAGTTCCACCAGCGCCACCACGTACGGCATCTCGAAGGCCGGGTGCGGGGGGTGGTGGGCGACGATGTAGCTGTAGACCTGGCCGGTGCCGGCGGCTTCGACGGTGTCCCAGTCGAACGAGCCGCAGTGCGGGCAGCAGGGGCCGGGCGGGTGCCGCAGCGTCTTGCAGGCCGCGCACCGCTGGATGACCAGGCGGCGCTGTTTGGCGGCCTCGAACCAGAAGGCGTTGTCGCGGTTGATCGCCGGGCGGGGGCGCAGCGCCTTGGGTTTCTGCTCGGTCTGCTCGGTCTTCTTGGGGCGGAACCGCAGCAGCCGCCACCGTTGTGTGGCCACGACCTCGCCGCGCTGGTCGCGGTAGGTGCGCAGCGTGGTGATGAAGCGGCCTTCGCCCAGGGCGGTCTTCTTCTCCGGGGAGATCGACTCGACCTGTTCCTGGACGCTGATGTGGTCACCGGGCACCAGTTCGCGGTGGAACTCGAACTCCGAGTCGGTGGCCACCACCGAGGTGTAGCCGCCCTCGGCGAGCAGGGCGGTGAGCTCCTCCATGCCGCCCGCTTCGGGCTCGGGGTTCACGGTGGCGGCGTAGCCGCGCATGGTCCAGGCCTGCATCATCGACGCCGGGGCCACGACCGTCTCCCGGCCGGTGGCGCGGGCGGCCTCCTCGTCCAGGTAGACGGGGTTGGTGTCGCCCATGGCCTCGACCCAGTGGCGGATCATCGGCACGTTCACCGGGTCCTGGCCGCGCCGGGGCTCCCCCAGCGTGCGGCCGACCCATGCCTGCAGTCGCTTCTCGTAGTCTTCGCCGCTCATGCCCGCCTCGATCTCGGCATGCCCAGTCCCAGCGTGGCGACCATGTCGCGCAGCACCTCGTTGACGCCGCCGCCGAAGGTGTTGACGATGCCCTGCCGGGAGAGCTGTTCGATCTGCCCGGCCAGCACCGCGCCCGGGGATTCGGGGCGGATCCGCCCGGCGGCGCCCAGGATCCCGGTGAGGGTGCGCTGCACGTCGATGTGGGTTTCGGTGCCGTAGGCCTTGGTGGCCCCGGCGTCGGCCCCGGTGAGCTCGTCGTTCTCGACGGCGATGGTCATCTTCCAGTTCAGCAGCCGCATCGCCTCGAGCTTGGCGTAGGTGCGGGCCAGGTCCCGGCGCACCCATGGCTGTTCCAGCACGCCGTTGTCGCGGGCCCAGGCCACCACGTCCTCCCACAGCCGGATCATCCGGCCGCCGAGCGCGGCCAGTCCGATCCGCTCGTGGTTGAGCTGGGTGGTGATCAGCTTCCAGCCGCCGTTGATCTCCCCGACGACCTCGCTGACCGGGACGCGCACCCCGCTGTAGTAGGTGGCGGTCACCACCATGCCGCCGACGGTCTGGATGGGGCTCCAGGAGAACCCTTCGGCGTCGGTGGGGACGATGATGATGGAGATGCCCTTGTGCTTGGGGGCCTCCGGGTCGGTGCGGCAGGCCAGCCAGATGTAGTCGGCGGTGTTGGCGCCGCTGGTGAAGATCTTGCTGCCGTCGATGACGAACTCGTCGCCGTCGCGGACCGCGCGGGTGGTCAGCGAGGCCAGGTCGGTGCCGGCGCCGGGCTCGGTGTAACCGATGGCGAAGACGATGTCGCCGGAGAGGATGCCCGGCAGGTACTTCTTCTTCTGCTCCTCGGTGCCGTACTTCATCAGCGTCGGCCCGACGGTGTTGACGGTGACGAACGGGAACGGCAGCCCGGCCCGCTGCACCTCGTCGAAGAGCACGTACTGCTCGCTGATGGAACGGCCCTGCCCGCCGTACTCCTTGGGCCAGCCGTACCCCAGCCAGCCGTCGGAGCCGAGCATCTTGACCACTTCGCGGAACCGCTCGCCGCCCACGCCCTGCTCTCCGACGCGGCGGCGTTCGTCTGCCGGCAGCAGCCCGTTGAAGTAGGCCCGTAGCTCGGCCCGCAGCTCGCTGAGCGCCGCGGGCTCACGCAGATCCATGTATCGCCCCCTCCTATGGCAGGAAACGCAGACGCCCGTTGGCGGCGAACTCCTCGCGCAGCGCCGCCTTGTCCGCTTCGGTCATCAGGTGGTATTCGGGTGCGCCCCGGCCGACCCACCGGTAGACCGGGTCGCCGGTGCGCCAGCCCTCCACCTGGAGCTGCTTTTTGGCGAGCTTCCCCGAGCCGGTGGTGGGCAGGTGGTGGGAGACGCGCACGAACCGCGGCGCGCCCTTGGTGCCCAGGTCTTCTTGGGCGGCCAGGAAGCCGGGCAGGTCCAGCTCTTCGAAGGTGACGCCCTCGGGGATCTCGATCGCCGCCATGACCTGGTCACCGGAGCGCGGGTCGGGAACACCGAAGGCCACCGCGTCGATGACCTTGGGGTGGCGGCGCAGCACCAGTTGGGTGTGCAGGGCGGAGATGTTCTCCGAATCGACGCGGATCCAGTCGCCGGAGCGGCCGGCGAAGTAGATGAAGCCGTCCTGGTCGATGTAGCCCAGGTCGCCGGTCCAGTACCAGCCGTGCCGCACCCGTTCGGCGTCGGCCTCGGGGTTTTTGTAGTAGCCCTCGAATTTGTCGGCGCCGTGGACGTCCACGATCTCGCCGATGGCCTCTTCGGGGTTGGTGACCCGGCCGTGCTCGTCCAAGATCGCCGGGGCGCAGGTCTGCAGGGTCTCGGGGTTGACGATGCGGACCCCGTCGTGGGCGGGACGGCCGAAGGCGGTGGGCGGGGCGTTGGGGTCTTGGGCGATCATGCCGGCGCCCTCGCTGGAGCCGTAGCCCTCCACCAGGCGGCAGCCGAAGCGGCGCAGGAACTCGGCCTTGTCCTCCGGGGAGGCCTCGGTGCCGAAGGCGTGGGTGAGGGTGTTGTCGGCGTCGTCGGGTTTTTCGGGGGTGGCCAGGATGTAGCCGATGGCCTTGCCGACGTAGGTGAAGAACGTCGCCCCGTAAAACCGCACGTCGTCCAGGAAGCGGGAGGCGGAGAACTTGGGGGTGAGCGCCACGCACGCGCCCGCTGTCAGCGCCGGCGCCCACAGCGCCATGATCGCGTTGCCGTGGAACAGCGGCATCGGGCAGTAGCAGACGTCGGTGCGTTTGACGTCGTATTTGGCGCTGTTGTTGCGGCCCAGCTCCGCCAGGCGGCCCTGGGAGCAGCGGGCGGCCTTGGACTTGCCGGTGGTGCCGGAGGTGAACAGCAGCAGCATCTGCGTCTTGGGGGTGATCTGCGGGTCCCGCTCCGGCTCGCAGGCGTGCTCGGCGACCAGGCCGGCGTAAGCGGGGTCGTCGATGAGCAGGAACCGCTCCCGGGGGACGCCGATGTCCAGCCCGTCCAGCAGCTTGAGCCCGGCCTGGTCGGTGATGACCAGTTGCAGGTCGGTGTGGCGGACCTCCTGTTCCAGGTAGGCGCCGCGGCGGGTGGAGTTGATGCCGACGATGGTGGCGCCGCTCAGCGCCGCCGCGCCCAGCCACAGGATGTACTCGGGGACGTTCTCCAGCAGCACCCCGATGTGGAAGGGGCCGTCGATGCGCAGCTTGCGGGCCAGCGCGGCGCGGGCCGCGCTTTCCCGGACGACCTCGTCCCACGTCCAGGTGCGTTCTCGGCTGCGCAGGCCGGGCCGGTGGTCGCCGAGCCGGGCCAACAGCAGGTCTGCGATGGTCTCGTTGCGCACTCCCGCCCCCTGTCACGGCTGGACGAGCACGCAGCTGGTGCCGCCGTAGATCTTGGTGAAGCACTTGTTGCAGTGGATGCACAGCGACGAGGCCTGCGGGTCCTTGGCGATCTTGTTGATCAGGTCGGGTTCGCGCAGCAGGGCCCGGGCCATCGCCACGAACTCAAAGCCCTCCCGCATGGCCACATCCATCACGGGTTTGCCGGTGATGCCGCCCAGCAGCACCAGCGGCAGTTTCACCGCGGCGCGGATCTGCCGGGCCAGCGGGAGCAGGTAGGCGTCCTCATACGGGTAGTACTTCAAAAAGCGTTTGCCGACCAGTTGCACGCCGAGCTTGACCGGCTGCGGCATGATCGCGGCGAACTCCCGCAGCGGCACGTCCCCGCGGAACAGGTACATGGGGTTCAGCAGGGAGCTGCCGGCGGTCAGCACCAGGGCGTCCAGGGAGCCGTCGGCCTCCAGCCACCGGGCGACCTGGATGGCCTCATCCAGCCAGAACCCGCCGGGCACGCCGTCGTCCATGTTGAACTTGGCCAAGATGGCGATCCGGTCGCCGACCGCCTCGCGGACCTCGCGGGCGATGGCGCGGGCCAGCCGGGCGCGGTTCTCCAGCGAGCCGCCGTACTCGTCGTCGCGGTGGTTGACGCGGGGGCTCAAAAACGAGCTGGCCAGGTAGTTGTGGCCCAAGTGGATCTCGACGGCGTCGAAACCGGCGCGGATGGCCATGCGGGCGGCGTGGCCGTGGGCCTTGATGATGCGTTCCAGGTCGGCGCGGGTGGCCGCCTTGGTGAAGCTGGTGGTGGTGGCATGGAAGTGCCGGCTGGGGCCGAGCGCGGGAGCGCCGTTGGCCTTGGGGTTGGCGACCGGGCCGGCGTGCCCGATCTGCGCGGAGACCGCGGCGCCCTCGGCGTGCACGGCCTCGGTGAGGCGGCGCAGGCCGGGCAGGGCGTCTTCGGTCCACAGGATCTGCTTGCGGTCGGTGCGGCCGTCCGGCGCCACCGCGCAATAGGCGACCGTGGTCATGCCGACCCCGCCCGCGGCATGCCGCACATGGAAGTCGATCAGCGCGTCGGTGACTTTGTTGTCCCGGCTGAGCCCCTCATAGGTGGCCGACTTGATGATGCGGTTGCGCAGCGTCACCGGGCCCAGCTTCGCCGGGGCCAGGACGTCGGGAATTGGCTGAGTCATCGGGTCCTTCCATCCGCCGCCCCGCTGGGGTGGCGGCCTAGACGTTAATCAGCGGGATGCCCGAGAGGTCCGGGCATCCCGCTGACCGGGAATGTCGGGGGTTACGGGCGGCTATCGCGCAGCGCGGCGGCGATCTGGTCGGTGTGGGCCTGGGACTCCACCAGTTGGCGCAGCAGCCACAGCCGCAGCACCCTCGTCACCGCCGCGGCCAGGTACAGCGCCGCGCCCAGCACGGTCAGCGCGGTGAACGCGGTGGCCAGCGCCTGGAAGGAGCCGACGTTGCGCAGATCGTCTTGGGCCAGGGAGTTGTTGTAGGCGATGAACGCGCCCACCACGCCGACGATCATCAAGATCAGGCCTGCGATGCGCCACAGGCCGTCGTGGCGGGAGGAGTCGGTCTTGAGCTTCTGCCGCGCCACGTCCTCTTTGAACTGGGCGCGCCGTTCCTCGGTCAGCATCCGGTGTCCCTCCTCGTGTTCTGCTGCGCCGCGTCCGCCGTGGACCGGGCGCGCCATCTCTGCTTTGGGGGCATCGCCGCTCAGCCGCCCAGGTAGTCGTCGGCCAGCCGGGCCTCGATCTCCTCGGGGGTGCCGGTGGCCACCACGCGTCCGTGCAGCATCAGCGCCGCGCTGTCGGCGATGGGCAGCACCGCGCGGGCGAACTGCTCGGCCACCAGCACCGACAGGCCGCCGGCGACCAGTTCGGCGACGGTCTGGTACATCTGGCTGACGATCATGGGGGCCAGTCCCATGGACAGCTCGTCCAGCAGCAGCACCGCCGGGTCGGTGGCCAGGGCGCGGGAGAGCGCCAGCATCTGCTGCTCGCCGCCGGACATCGAGCCGGCCAGCTGGTTGCGCCGCCGGCCGAGGACGGGGAAGCGGCTGTAGGCCTTTTCCTCCAGTTCCGCCAAGGTGGCGCCGGTGCCGGTGGCGACCCACAGGTTCTCCCGCACCGTGAGGTTGGGGAAGATGCCGCGGCCTTCGGGGATGGAGCACACCCCCAGCCGGGCGGCGTCCTGGGCGGAGATGCCGTTGACGGTGCGGCCGGCGTACCGCAGCTCCCCGCCGGTGATGGGGTGCAGCCCGGCGCACACCCGCATGGTGGTGGACTTGCCGCCGCCGTTGGGGCCCAGCAGCGCCAGCAGCGACCCGGGTTTGAGGGCGAGGTTCACCCCGTGCAGCACTTCGATGGCGCCGTACCCGGCCCGCACGTCCACCAGTTCCAGCAGCGGCTCGGGTTCGGTGACCGGCTCGCGGTCGGCCTGCTGTTCGGTCATGGTCATCAGGCGGCCTCCTCGGTGCCGATGTAGGCGGCGATGACCTCCGGAGACTCCTTGACCTCCTGGGGGGTGCCGGAGGCGATCAGCGAGCCGTAGTCCAGCACGTGGATGGTCGAGCACAGCCGCATCACCAGCGGCAGGTCGTGTTCGACCAGGCAGATCGCCAGTCCTTCGGCGGCCAGGCCGACCAACAGTTCGGCGAACGCCTCGGTTTCGCGTTCGGTCTGGCCGGAGGCCGGCTCGTCCAGCAGCAGCACCCGCGGGGAGGTCATCAGCGCGCGGGCCACCTCCACCACCCGGGCCCGTCCGATGGGGACGTCGGAGACGTCCTTGTGGGCGATGTCGGTCAGCCCGGTGCGCTCCAGCACCCGGTCGGTCTCCTCATCGAGGTCGAAGCGCCGGCGGCGGCCGGTGACCTTGAGCACGTCCCCGGCCACGCGGACGTTGTCGCGCACCGACAGCGACAAGAACAGCTCCAGCCGCTGGAAGGTGCGCGCCATGCCGCGCCGGGCGCGTTTGGCCGGCGACAGGCGGGTGATGTCGGCGCCGTCCAGCAGCACCCGCCCGGAGGTGGGCTTCTGCAGGCCGGTGATGGTGTTGAACAACGTGGTCTTGCCCGCGCCGTTGGGGCCGATCAGCCCGGTGATCTGCCCTTCCTCCACGGTGAGGCTGACGTCGTTCACGGCGGTGTTGCCGCCGAAGCGGACGGTGATGCCGCGGGTTTCAAGCAGTGGCACGGGCGCCTCCCTTCTCGGCCGTGACCGGCAGGGCGGGCAGGCCCAGCTCGCGGTCGAGCCTGGCGCGCAGCTGGTCGGTGTAAGGCTCGTCCACGCCGATCAGCTCCAGCGGCGTGGTGCGGCGGCGGCCCTCCTCCTGGAGCATCCGCCCGATGACCGGCAGCAGCATCACCCCGCACAGGACGGCGATCGCGAACGTCCACACGCCGATCACGTCGGTGAGCGCCAGGACGTACAGCACCGCGCCGACGGCGGCGCCGCCATAGCGCACGGGTTTGGTGGTGTGCCGGTAGGACTCGACGATGTCGTGGACGAAGCCGCTGGGGTTGCGGCCCACGCCCATGCCGACCAGGGCGGTGCCGACCATGACCAGGTGGGCCAGGGCGCTGTAGATCGAGGACATCGCCTCGTGCTCCAGCGCCAGGTCGTTGAAGGTGCCCACCAGCACGGTGGCGCCGACCCCTGACATCAGGCCGCCCAGCAGGGCGCCGCTGATGTAGCCGATGCCGGCCACCACCACCAGCATCAGCAGGGCCAGGCTGCCCATGATGGTGAAGTTCTCCCCCGACACCGAGCCGGCGGCGGCCGACATCAGCACCCCGCCCAGCCCGGCGATGCCCGCGGAGATCATGAAGACGCTGAGCTTGAGCCGCACCAGGTCCTGCCCCAGCATCGCGGTGGCCGCGGGGCTGTCCTTCATGGCCGCCAGGCGGCGGCCGTAGCCGCTGTTGCGCAGCGCGGCCAGTGCCACGCCCAGCAGGGCGAACAGCACCGTGGCGGTCATCAGGAAGGTCTGGCCGTCGCGCAGGTCCAGCGGGCCCAGCTTGGGCGGGGGGACGGCGAGGGTGCCGTTGGGGAAGAGGGTGAACTTCACGCCGAACAGTTCGTGCTCGGTGGTGTCGCGCAGCACCATGTTCGACAGGAACACCCCGAACGCCATGGTCGCCAGCGCCAGGTACAGTCCGCGCAGCCGCAGCGCCGGCAGCGCGATCAGCCCGCCGACCAGGGCCGCGGCGGCGACCCCGGCCAGCACGCCCTGCGGGGTGAGGTAGGCCGACAGCCCGCTGCCGGACACCCCGAAGTGGAAGGCCACGATGGTGGCCACCGCCCCGAACGACAGCGGGGCGAGGTTGAGCTCGCCGGCGTACCCGGTGAGCACGGTCAGCGACAGGGCGATGATCGCGAACGTCATGCCCAGCGTCAGGGTGGTGATGCCGGAGTCCTCCAGCAGCAGGCTGTAGAGGTACACCACGGCCACCAGCACCAGGCCCCACACCGCCGCCGAGCGGACGGTGGGCACCCGGTAGCGCTCGCGGGTGCGGATGGCCGCCCCGCGCAGCCGGTCCTGCGGCAGCACCACCAGCACCACGAACAGCACGATCATGGGCAGCGAGACCCGCAGGTTCCCGGTCACCGGGCCGGAGGCCGGCAGGTAGCCCATCACGTAGGTGGCGGCCAGGCCCAGCACCATGGCGCCGGCGAAGGTGCGGGGGATGCTGCGCAGCCGCCCGAACATGGCCGCGGCGAACGCGTCGATCACCAACAGGGTGAGCATGTTGGCTTCCAGCGCGCCGCCGCCGACCGGCACGATCAGCACGCCGGCGGTCACCGCCAGGGTGGAGCCCAGCGCCCACGACAGCATGGCGGCCCGCTCCGGGTCGTGGCCGTTGAGGCGCAGCAGGTCGGGGTCGTCGACCGAGCCGCGCATCACCACGCCGATCCGGCTGCGGGTGAACAGCACCCGCAGCCCGATGGCGATGGCCGCGGCGGCGACCAGGCAGACGATCTCGTGGTACCGCACCACCACGCCCAGCACCGTCACCTTGGCGTCCGCGCCGAAGAACATCTCCACGGTGCGGGCCTCGTCGGGGTTCCAGATCCACTGGGACAGGTAGACCATGCCCAGCAGCACCGCCACCGTGACGATGATCTTGGTGACGTCGGCGGTGTCCCGCAGCCCCCGCATGATCAGGGCGTGCAGCGCCGCGCCCAGCAGCGGGCCGACCAGCCCGATCACCACCAGCAGCGCGGCGAGGGTGGGCCAGCCCCAGTCGTACTTGAGCTGCCAGAACAGGAAGGTGCCGAGCATCGCCTGCGCGCCGTGCGCGAAGTTGAAGATGCCGGAGGTGTTGTAGGTCAACACCAGCCCGGAGGCGGCGATGAAGTACACCGCGCCCAGGACCAGGCCGAGGAGGGTATAGGTCAGGAAGGTCGTCATCGCTGGTCGCCGCCTCGGCGGATCAGGACTGTGGCTTGATCACGTCGTCGGTCAGGAACGTGGTCGCCACCCGGTCTTCGTTGAGCTTGGTGCCCCAGGTCTTGGGGTCGGTCTCCAGCACGATGTCGTCACTGCACTCGTACTCGCCGATGGTCTTGGGGTAGACCTGCTCGTACTTGGTGCCGGTGAGCTTGACCATCAGGGCGCAGGAGGACGGCTTGTTGGCGCCGGGGTCGGTGGGGGCGTGCAGCCCGCCGCCGGTCCACTCGTGCACCTTGGACAGCTCGTTGATCACGCACTGGCGGGTGAGGTTGGAGCCGCAGTTCTTGGCGGCCTGCGCCCACAGCAGGAACGAGGAGGTGGCCTGCATGCCCAGCAGCGCGACCTTGCCCTTCTGGGCGTTGACCAGGTCCATGTACTGCTTGACCGCCGGGACCTTGTCGGCGTTCTCCAGCGGCTGGAAGATCATGGCGATGTGGATGTTGTCGCCGGTGCCGGCCTTGTTCCACTGGGCGACGAGGCTGCTGTACCAGGTGGCCTCGAACAGGTACTTGGGCTTGGCGCCGACCCGTTCGATCGACTCCAGCAGGCTGAACTGGCCGGGGTCGGGGGAGTCGGAGCTCCACAGCAGCTCGGCGCCGCACTTCTTGATCTTCTCGGCGTGCGGCATGTAGCTGCTCTCCCCGGCGTCGTTGAGCCGGACGCCGCAGTTGAGCTGCTTGTAGCCGAGCTTCTTCATCGCCGCGGAGACCTTGTTGGTGCCCATGGTCACCGCCGGCGAGGTGGACAGCAGGATGTCGGCCTTCTCCTTGGCCTCGGGGAACAGCTTCTCGGCGATGCGCAGCCCGCCGACGTTCATCAGGTCCACCGGGTAGGGGACGGCCTCGTACTTCATCGGGCCCATGGTGGCGTTGGGACCGACGGTGAAGCCGGCGACGGTGGGCAGCTTGCAGGCCACCCGGTGCTGCTCGGCGGCCTCGTCCATGGCGAAGCCCTGGCCGACCAGCATGAAGTCCTGCTTGCAGGACTGCTGGATGACCTTGACCGAGTTGGTGTAGGCGGCGTCGTACTGGTTGCCCTTGATCTTGCGGCCGTTGATGCCGCCCTGCTCATTGCACCAGTCGATCATCGCCTTGACCGCGTCGCCCATCTCCTTGGACAGGCCGGGCGCGGAGGCGAAGCCGCGGTCGTCGCCGAATCCGATGGTGATGGTGGTGTCGGTGACGCCCTGGTCGGTGGCGCCCTTGGCGTCGCCGGGCCCGCAGGGGGACGGCAGCGTGCCGAAGTAGCGGCCGCCGCCGGAGCTCTGGCCGCCGCCGGCGCTCACGCCGTCGTCGCCGGAACGCTCACTGGCACACGAGGTGGTGACCATGGCAAGGGCCAGGGCGCCGGCTGCCAGGCGCCCGAATTTGGTGACCTTCATCCGGTGGTGTCTCCTTTGCATGCCCGCCGCGGACGCGGCGAGGCGGGGTGGTGGGGTGGAACGGAAACCAAAGGGGGTGGGAACGGCGTGCCTTCGGAGGTCATCCGAAGTAGGCCTGCCCGCCGTCCAGCGGCACGGTGGCGCCGGTGAGGTAGCGCAGATCGGGGTTGACCAGCGCCACCACGGCTCGGCCGATGTCCTGTTCGCAGTCGCCGATGTAGCCGAGCGGGATGGTCTTGCGGAATTCCGCGGCGGCCTCGGGGTTGGCCTCCGCCCAGCGCTGCAGCCCCGGGGAGAGGGCGTGCGGGGCGATGGCGAGGGCGCGGATGCCGTCCGGCCCCCATTCGGCCGCCGCGGTGCGGGTCAGGGACCGCAGCGCCTGCTTGGCGGCGGCGTAGGCGCCGTAGGTCTGCGGGTCCCAGCGGACCATGGCGGAAGTGACGAGGTTGATGATGTGGCCGCCGCCGCGTCGCTTCATGTGGGGGTGGCAGGCCTTCATGAAGGCGAAGGCGGCGAACGGCCCGGTGCGGAAGCCTTTCTCGAAGTCGGCCTGGCTCATCGACAGCAGCGGGCCGTAGGCGCCGGAGTAGGCGTTGTTGACCAGGATGTCGATGCCGCCGAAGCGTTCGGCGATCCGGTCCACCAGGGCGGGGATGGCGTCGGTGTCGGCCACGTCACAGGGGAACGGCTCGGCGCGTGCCCCGCGTTCGGCGATCAGCTTGCAGGTGGCCTCCAGCTTGGCCGGGGTGCGGCCGAGCACCGCGATGGACGCACCTTCCGATGCGAGCGCCAAAGCGATGCCCTGACCAACGCCTTGTCCAGCACCGGTCACGATGGCGACCTTTTCGTCGAGGCTGCCCATGTCTCTCCCGCCATGCCCATGTCGTCGATCGACCGCCATGGTGATGTGACGCGGCACACCCCATAGGCTCAGTCCCGCTCAGCGGGAACGGTGACGAGGCATCAGGGAGAACGGACATCCCACTGAGCGGGAAATCGGCCTCACCGAGTGGGATGGGGATCACAATGGCGCCCGGGTGAGTCAGTGAGACCCAGGTAACAGGAGAACTGATGGCCACGACGGCGATGGAGATCATGCAGCGGCTGACCGGGCCGGGCGGACCGTTCGAGCTGCGCGAAGAAGAGGTGCTGGGCACCAGGCTGCCGGTGTTCGTCAACCGGGACCGCAGCCTGGGTGAGGTGCTCATCGCCTCGGCCGGCCACGGCGACCGTGACTACATCGTCACCGCCAAGGAGCGCATCAGCTTCGCCGAGCACGCCGTCCGGGTCGCCGCCCTGGCCAAGGCCCTGCGCACCGAGCACGGGGTGCGGCCCGGCGACCGGGTGGCCATCAACGCCGCCAACTGCCCGAACTGGATCATCGCGTTCTGGGCCACGGTGGCGGCCGGCGCCGTCGCGGTGGGCTACAACGCCTGGTGGGCGCCGCGGGAGGTCGAGTACGCACTCGGCCACACCACGCCCAAGGTGGTGCTGGTGGACGCCAAGCGGGCCGCGGTGACCCCGAAGTCGGACGGGGTGCGCGTGCTGACCCTCGAGGAGGACGTGCCGGCGCTGATCGAGCGGTACCGGGGGGCGGAACTGGACATCCCGCCGGCCGCCGAGGACGACCCGGTGGTGATCCTCTACACCAGCGGCACCTCCGGACGGCCCAAGGGCGCAGTGCACTCCCACCGCAACCTCACCTCGGTGATCATGTATCACCGCTACAACGACGCGCTCGCCCAGGCCTTCGGCGACCCCACCGACCCGCGGGACCGCCGCTACCTGCTGGCGCTGCCGCTGTTCCACATCGCCAGCCTGCACAACCTGGCCGTGCCGCGGCTGGCCACCGGCAGCACCGTGGTCATGCACGAGGGCTCCTTCGATGTGGACAAGGTGCTGACCCTGATCGAGCGGGAGCGGGTCACCAACTGGGGCGCGGTGCCGACCATGGCGCGGCGGCTGCTGGAGCACGGGGACCTGTCCAAGTACGACCTGTCGTCGCTGACGGCGTTCGCGCTGGCCTCGGCGCCGTCCTCGCCGGCCTTCAAGGAACGGCTGCGCAAGGCGTTCCCGCCGGCCCGCGACGCCCTGGTGGACAGCTACGGGCTGACCGAGTCGTGCACCGCGGCGGCGGTGGCCTCCCCGATGGACCTGGCCGAGGCGCCGGGCACGCTGGGCCGCCCCATCATCGGGGTGCAATTGGAGATCCGGGACGCCGAGGGCCGGACGCTGCCGGAGGGCCAAGAGGGCGAGGTGTGCATCCGCAGCGCCTACAACATGCTGGGTTACTGGAACGACCCGGAGGCCACGGCGCGGGCCATCGACGCCGACCGGTGGCTGCACACCGGCGACATCGGGGTGATCGAGCAGGGCCGGCTGCGGCTGAGCAGCCGGCGTTCGGACCTGATCCTGCGCGGCGGGGAGAACATCTACCCCGCCGAGGTGGAGAACGTGCTGGCCGAGTTCCCCGGGGTGCGCGAGTGCATCGTGCTGGGCGTCCCCCACCCGGATCTGGGCCAGGAGGTCATGGCGGTGATGGTGTTCGCCGAGGAGTCGGCGATCCCCACCGAGCGGGAGCTGACCGAGTTCGCCCGCGAGCGGCTGGCCTACTTCAAGGTGCCCGCCAGGTGGCGGCTGACCACCGAGCCGCTGCCGCGCAACGCCACCGGCAAGGTGATCCGGCGCGAGGTGGAGAAGATGATCGGTCTGTCCACCGAGCCGGCGTCCGTGTCCTGACCCGCCGCTTTTCCTCCTGGGCGGGGCGAGAGGCCGGGGACAACGGCGTCCCCGGCCTCTCGCCTTCATCCGGCCGCCGGTCAGCGCGGCCGGGGCGGGTGCTTGGCGATGAACAGGCCCTCGGCGGTGACGCAGGTGCGGCCCCCGGCCGAGATCGACCCCACGGTGCGGATCTTGCTGCCGTCCACCGCGACCTGCCGGCCGGTGACGGTGAGCGGCTCGAACAGCGGGGTCAGGCGGTGGTAGCGCAGCGTCAGCTCGGCGGTCATCCCCGATGGACCGCTCCAAGCGTTGGCGACGCCGAGCGTGTGGTCCAGCAGCAGCGCCGAGACCCCGCCGTGCACGCACGACGGCGGCCCCTGGTAGGGCAGGTCCAAGGTGACCACCGCCTCGATGGAGCCGTCGGGGCGGCCGGTGTACTGCAGCGGCGGGGCCAGCGGGTTCTCCGGGCCGGTGACCGGGTCGTGCCGGGTGGTGCCGTCGCCGCGCCACATGTTCACCAGCCGCTCCCGCAGGCCGGGGGCGGCGGCCTCCAGCTCGTCGGCGATGGCGTTGAGCCGGTCGGCGACGGCGGTCATGTCAGCGCCGGAGATGTCCCCGGCGCGCACCAGCGCGGCGATGACCCGGCGGGCCGCGGCCGCGGCGGCGTCCACGCCGCGGCCGGTGGCGGTGGCGTTGAGAGTCGTGGCCATCGCCTCAGCCCCTCGGTGCCGGCTCGGGGTCGCGGGGCAGTCCCAGCAGCCGCTCGCCGATGATGTTGAGCTGCACGTCGGTGGTGCCGCCGGCGATCGACATGCACCGGGAGTTGAGGAACATCCAGGTGGCGTCGCGGTGGGCCGAGCGGCGCTCGGTGCCCACGGGGGCGGCCCCGACCAGTGCGGCTGGACCGATCCAATCCACCGCGACCTCCCAGACCTGCTGGATGTGCTCCACCCCGACCAGCTTGGCGATGCTGGCCTCGGCGCCGGGCTGGGCCCCGGCGACCGCGCGCAGCGCGCTGCGCAGCCCGAACAGGCTGGTGGCCTGGGCGTCGCACAGGATCTGGCCGAGCAGGGTCAGGCGCTGCTCGTCGGCCTGCCCGGGGGCGTTCGCCAGGATCTCCACCAGCGCCTCCCCGCCGCTGCCCAGCGAGGAGTCGTGAGAGAGCGACACCCGCTCGTTGGCCAGCGTGGTGCGGGCCAGCTTCCAGCCCTCGCCGGGCCGGCCGACCAGCATGTCGTCGGGGATGAACACCCCGTCCAAGAACACCTCGTTGAACAGGGCCTCCCCGGTCAGCTCCCGCAGCGGCCGGACGTCGATGCCCGGGGAGGACATGTCCAGCAGGAAGTACGACAGGCCCTGGTGCTTGGGGGCGTCCGGGTCGGTGCGGGCCAGCAGGATGCCCCAGTCGGCCTCGCGGGCCATGGAGGTCCACACCTTCTGGCCGGTGACCCGCCAGCCGCCCTCCACCTTCTCGGCCCGGGTGGACAGCGCGGCCAGGTCCGAGCCGGCGCCCGGCTCGCTGAACAACTGGCACCAGGTGATCTCCCCGCGCAGGCTGGGGCGCAGGAACTTCTCATGCTGGGCGGGCGAGCCGTGCGCGATGAGCGTGGGCACCACCCAGTTGCCGATGATCATGTCGTGGGGGCGCAGGCCGGCCGCCCGCAGCTCCTCGGCGATCACCAGTTGGGTGACCGCGTCGGCCCCCTTGCCCCAGGGTTCGGGCAGGTGCGGGGCGGTGTAGCCGCGGTCGGCCAGGTAGGCCCGCTGCTCGGCGCCGCTGAGGCCGGTGGCGGGCTGGAGCTCGGCGCGGATCTCGGCGCGGATCTGCTCGGCCTCGGGGGGCAGCTCGACGGTGAGCTCGCGGCGCACCCCCTCCAGGGTGAGACGGGCGACCCGGCGCTGCCAGGACGCGGTGGAGCCCAGCATGATCCGCAGGGTCTGGGCACGGCGCAGGTAGAACCCCGCGTCGTGCTCCCAGGTGAAGCCGATGCCGCCGAGGGTCTGGATGCAGTCCTTGGCGACGGTGAACGCCGCCTCCACGCTGGTGGCCGCGGCGACCGCGGCCGCCAGGGAGGCCTGGGCCGCGTCGGTGTCGGGGTCGGCGGCGCGGGCGGCGTCCCAGGCGCAGGCGCGGGCCTGCTCGGCGCGGGCCAGCATCCGGGCGCAGCGGTGCTTGACGCCTTGGAACTGGCCGATGGGACGGCCGAACTGCTCGCGGACCTTGGCGTACTCGGCGGCGGTGGTGGTGGCCCAGTCGGCCAGCCCGCTGGCCTCGGCGGCGAACAGCACCGCGGCCAGGTCCAGCACGTCCTGGTCGGTCAGGCCGTCCAGCACGGCGCCTTCGGGGACGGGGACGGCGGCGGCGCGCACCGCCGCCATCCGCCGCGTCAAGTCGTGGCTGGGCAGCGCGGCGACTTCGACGGCGGTGCGGGGCAGCACCAGCCAGGCGGTGGTCTCACCGTCGCGGGCCGGCAGCACGAACAGGTCGGCGAGTTGCCCGCCGATCACCGGTTCGGACTCCCCGTCCAAGACGGCCGTCCCGTCCGAGCGGGTCAGTCTCAGCGTGCCGGGGCGCAGCGCGACCGCGCCGATCGCGCTGCCGTCGGCCAGGGCGGGCAGGTGTGCGGTGTGCCCGGCGCGGTGCAGCACGGCCCCGGCCAGGGTGGTGGGCAGGAACGGGCCGGGGGTGAGCGCCCGGCCCAGTTCCTCGGCCGCCACGGCCAGCTCCAGCAGCCCGGCGCCGGCCCCGCCGGCGTCCTCGGGCAGGTGCAGTCCCAGCAGGCCCAGCTCGGCCAGGCCTTTCCAGAAGGGGGGAAGCTCTTCGCGCTCGGCGTCGATGGCGGCGCGGACGACCTGCGCGGTCACCTCGCGGTCGGTGAAGGCCCGCACGGCGTCGCGCAGGTCGCGGTGCTCCTCGGTCAGTCCGATGGTCATAGGGGTCGTCAGATCCGTTCGATGATGGTGGCGGTGGCGTGGGCGCCGCCGGCGCACATGGTGATCAGCGCGGTGGACTTGTCGGCGCGTTCCAGCTCGTGCACCGCCTGGGTGATGAGACGGGCGCCGGTGGAGCCGACCGCGTGGCCCAGCGCGATGGCGCCGCCGTTGACGTTGACCTTGTCCATGTCGGCGTTCAGGACGCCGGCCCACGACAGCACCACCGAGGCGAACGCCTCGTTGATCTCCACCAGGTCGATGTCGTCCAGCGTCATCTTGGCCTTGGCCAGCACGTGCCGGGTGGCGTCGATCGGCCCGTCCAGGTGGTAGTAGGGGTCGGAGCCGACCATGCCGGAGGCCACGATCCGGGCGCGCGGCCGCAGCCCCAGCTCGGCGGCCTTCTCCGGGGTGGTCAGCAGCACCGCGGCGGCGCCGTCGCTGATCTGGGAGGTGTTGCCGGCGGTGTGGATGCCGTCGGGGATGACCGGCTTGAGCTTGGCCAGCGCCTCCATGCTGGTCTCGCGCAGCCCTTGGTCGCGGGTGACCACGGCGGTCTCGCCCGTGGGGCCCTCGGGGCCCATGACCGGGGCGGTGACCTCGACGATCTGCCCGGCGAAGCGGTTCTCCGCCCAGGCCTGGGCGGCCTTGCGCTGGGAGGCCAGGCCGAAGGCGTCGGCGTCCTGGCGGGTGATGCCGCGCCGTTTGGCGATGCGTTCGGCGGCGGTGAACTGGTCGGGCATGTCCAGCGACCAGGAGTCGGGGAAGGGGTTGCCGGTCTCGGGGGTGACGGCCTGGCCGAGGAAGACCCGGCTCATCGACTCCACGCCGCAGCCGATCCCGGCGTCGATCGCGCCGGAGGCGATCAGCCCGGCGACCATGTGCACCGCCTGCTGGGAGGAGCCGCAGGCGCAGTCGATGGTGGTGCAGGCGGTCTGGTAGGGCAGCCCGGCGTGCAGCCAGGCCTGGCGGGTGACGTTGTTGGACTGCTCCCCGGCCTGGGTGACGCAGCCGCCGACCACCTGGCCGATGACCTCCGGCGCGATCCCGGCCTTGTCCAGCAGGCCCTTTTGGGCCGCGCCCAGCAGCTCGGCCGGGTGCAGGCCCGACAGGACCCCGTTGCGCTTGCCGACCGGGGTGCGGACGGCTTCGACGATGACGGCCTCAGGCATGAGAGCTCCCTGTCTGCTCGGCGGCGGCGGTCAGCACGCGCTTGGCCCACCGGTAGTCGGCCTTGCCGCTGGGCGAGCGCACCACCGCGTCGGTGAAGGTGATCAGCGCCGGGACCTTGTAGCCGGCCAGCTGGGTGCGGCAATGGGCGCGCAGGTCCTCGACGGTGGGCGCGGCGGCGCCCGCGCGCAGCTCGACCACGGCGGCCACGCGTTCCCCGAAGCGCTCGTCGGGGACGCCGGCGACCAGGGCGTCCATCACCGCCGGGTGGGACTTGAGGGCCTGTTCGACCTCTTCGGGGAAGACCTTCTCCCCACCGGTGTTGATGCAGCCGGAGCCGCGGCCCAGCACCACGATGGTGCCGTCGGCCTCGACCTTGGCCATGTCGCCGAGGATCGACCAGCGGACCCCGTCGATGACCGGGAAGGTGCGGGCGGTCTTGTCCGGGTCGTTGTAGTAGCCGAGCGGGACGTGGCCGCTGCGGGCGACGTAGCCGATCTCCTCGCTGCCGGGCGGGAGCGGTTTGAGGTCGGCGTCCACCACGGTCACGTGCGGGCTGGGCGCCAGGCGCATCAGCCCGTCGTCGCCGACGGTGATGTTGCCGTCGACGCCGGATTCGGAGGCCCCGAAGCCGTTGTTGATGTGGATGCCGGGCAGCAGTTCGGCGAACTCCTCCTGGACGCTGCGCGACAGGATCGCCCCGCCCGAGCCCAGCACCTTCCAGGAGCTGAGGTCGTAGTCGGCGCCGTGGGCGCGGATCGCGTCGACCAGCGGCCGGGCCATGGCGTCGCCGACCATCGCGACGATCATGGGCTTCTCCCGGTCGACCAGCCGCAGCACCTCCAGGGCGTCGAAGCGGCGCAGCAAGATCACCACCGCCCCGCCGTACAGCGCGCTCAGCAGCGTGTAGGAGGCCGCGCCGTGCATCAGCGGCATGGTGATCAGGTAGGACAGGGGGAAGCCGTTCTTGGCGCCCTCGGCCAGGGCCTCCGGGGACAGGTACGGGTCGCCGTAGTGGTTTCCGCCCTTGGTGGCGGCCATGTAGAAGTCCTCGTGCCGCCACACCACGCCCTTGGGCAGCCCGGTGGTGCCGCCGGTGTAGACGATGAAGCGGTCGTCGGCGGTGCGCTCATCGGCCAGCGGCGGGTCCTCCGGGCGGCCTTCGAAGGCGGCTTCGAAGTCGGTCACGGTGAGGCGGCCGGGCCAGGAGGCGGGCTCCTGCGGCGCCTCGTCGCCGCGCACCACCCAGGCGTGGCGCAGTTTGGGGCAGTCCGCGGCCACCCGGGCGGCGGCGGGCGTGAACTCCTCGCCGATGACCAGGGCCACCAGGTCGGCGTCGGTGTACAGGTGGCGCAGCTCGCGGTCGGTGTAGCGGAAGTTGATGTTGATCGGCACCGCCCGGATCTTCAGGCAGGCCAGCATGGCCTCCACGTACTCGACCCCGTTGAGCATGTGGAGGCCGACGTGCTCGCCCGGGGCGATGCCGGCGTCCAGCAGGGCGTGTCCCAATGCGCTGGCGCGCCGGTCCAGTTCGGCATAGGTCAGCCTGCGCTCTCCGCAGACCACGGCCGGCCGGTCCGCCACGGCGGCGGCCACGGCCTCAAAGAGCGTCGCCAGGTTCAGCGTCATGCGGGGAGGCTAGAATTCGTTCTCACCTGCTACAAGATCGGTCCCACTCAGCGGTCACCGCGGGACCTTCCCTATCGGTCCGCCCGCTCAGCGGGACGTCCGCCCGCAGAAAAATAGAATTCGTACTAGCTTCCCGGTGGTCATCCGTATCACGACCGGGAGCAAGTGATGAACGCAGACCTCACCCTGGCGGGCCGCACCGCCGTGGTCACCGGCGCGGGCGCCGGGCTCGGCCGCAGCGAGGCCCTGGCGCTGGCCGCGCGGGGCGCCAACGTGGTGGTCAACGACGTGGGCCCGGCCGCCGAGGAGGTCGTCGCCGAGATCAAGGCCGCCGGCGGCCAGGCCGTCGCGGTGATCGGCGACGTCGGCGAATGGTCCATGGGCGACACCCTGGTGTCGGCCGCGCTGGACACCTTCGGCGGGCTGGACATCGTGGTCAACAACGCCGGCGTGCTGCGCGACCGGATGCTGTTCAACCTGTCCGAGTCCGACTGGGACGATGTGATCCGCATCCACCTCAAGGGGCACGCGGCGCTGTCGCGCGCCGCCGCGGCGCACTGGCGGGCCGCCAGCAAGGCCGCCGGCGGCCCGGTCTACGGCCGGGTCATCAACACCTCCTCGGAGGCGTTCCTGTTCGGCAGCGCCGGCCAGCCCAACTACTCGGCCGCCAAGGCCGGGATCGTGGCGCTGACGCTGTCCACCGCCCAGGGCCTGGCCCGCTACGGGGTGCGCGCCAACGCCATCTGCCCGCGCGCCCGCACCGCGATGACCGCGGCGTCCTTCGGGGAGGGCACCTCCCCCGGCGGGCTGGACGCGCTGGCCCCCGAGCGGGTGGGGACGTTCGTCAGCTACCTGGCCTCCCCCGCCGCCGACCACATCAGCGGCCAGGTGTTCATCGTCTACGGCGACATGGTGGCGCTGATGGCCGCGCCGACGGTGGAGCGCAAGTTCACCGCCGAAAGCGGGATCTTCTCGGTGGAGGAGCTGAACGAGCAGCTCACCCCCTACTTCAAGGACCGCGACCCGCACCGCACCTACGCCGCCTACAGCGTCGCCGCGCTCGACACCACGGGGGCCTCCAAGATCCCCGGGCAGTGAGCCCCGCGCGGGCCTGACCCCTGCCGGGTGCGCCGGGAGCCTCCGCAAGCGCGATGGCCGCCTCCCCACCGGAGAGGCGGCCATCGTCGTTCCGGCCGGCGGTCAGAAGACCTCGGGGCCGCGCAAGATGGCCTCGGCGCCGCCGTCCACGTAGATGATCTGGCCGGTCATGTGGGTGTTGGCCGGGGAGATCAGCCAGGCCAGCGCCTCGGCGATCACCTCGGGGTCGGCGTGGCCGCCCAGCGGCATCGGCACCGCCTCGTTCATGATCTTGACCATGGCCGCGTCGGCCAGCAGCGGCTCGATCATCGGGGTGCGGACCACGCCGGGGGCGATCGCGTTCAGCGGGATGCCCGCCCCGGCCCACTCGGGGGTGATGCAGACCCGCCGCAGCCACTGGGCCAGCGCCGCCTTCGAGGACGGGTAGGTCTTGTTGCCCTGGCCGGCCGCGACGACCTTCTCGGCCGCCGCCACCGCGGCCTCCTCATCGCCGTCCAGGCAGGCCGCGACCACGGCCTCATCCAGCGGCTGGGTGCCGGAGATGGACGCCACGGTCGCCGCCCGGGGCCGCTCGGCCCTGGCCAGCGCCGGGCGCAGCCCCTCCAGCAGCGCGGTCACCCCGAAGAAGTTCACCCGGACCGGCAGGGAGGTGAACTGGGAGACCCCGGCGCAGGCCACCACGGCGTCCAGCACCCCGCCGCACAGCTCCAGCACCCGCCGCACCGCGTGGGCGCGGCCCTCGGGGGTGCCCAGATCGGCCACCACCTCCGCCTCGTGCAGGTCGATCCCGATGACCTCATCGCCCCGCTCGCGCAGCAGCCCGGCCAGCGCCCGGCCGATGCCGGAGGCCGATCCGCTCACCGCGATGGTCCGTCCCATGGCCTGCTCCTCTTTCTAGATGTGGGCTCCGCCGTCCACGCGCAGCTCGGCGCCGGTCAGATAGGAGGCGTCGCGGGAGGCCGCGAACGCGATCACGGAGGCGATCTGCTCGGGCTCGGCGGAGCCGAACGGCGCCCGGATCCGGTTGAAGTAGCTCAGGTCCACACCCTGGGGGACCACGTCGGGCCGCCGGGTCAGCGGGGTGTCGACGGTGCCCGGGGAGACGGGCACCACCCGGATGCGGCGGGCGGTCAGCTCGGCGGCCAGGCTCAGCGAGAAGGCCAGCACCGCGCCCTTGGACGCCGAGTAGGCGGTCATGTAGGGGTTGCCCTGGGTGGCCGACAGCGAGGCCACGTTGACGATGACGCCGGAGCCGTCCGGCAGGTACCGCAGCGCCTCCCGGCAGAACAGGGCGGTGCCGACCAGGTTCACCGAGAACAGGTGCTGCAGGTCGGCCACCGACAAGGTGGCGATCGGCGTGGCCCTGTGGACGCCCGCCACGTTGATCAGGACGTCGATGCCGCCGAGCGCGGCGGCGGCGCGGTCCGTGGCGGCGACCACCGCGGCCTCGTCGGTGACGTCGGCGACGCCGGTCACCAGCCGGCCCGGCCCGGTCACCGCCGCGGCGGTCGCGGCCAGTCCCTCTTCGGACACATCGACCCCGAACACCGCGGCGCCCTCTGCGGTCAGCCGCAGCGCCGTGGCCCGTCCGATACCCGATGCCGCCCCGGTGAGCAGCACCTTCACCCCGTCGAAGCGATTCATGCCGGGGACGGTAACGGCGATCTCTCGCCGTCCGGCGCGGTGATCCCGGTCACCGGAAGCGGCCGTTTTCAGCCCTCCCGGTCGCCGGTGCGGCCGTTTTTCTGATTCTCCTCGCGGCCGGGCGCGTTGGAGCGCGGCGCCAGCAGCAGCCAGCAGGCCAGCCGGATGTCGTTTTCCAGGTCCGACAGCGACGCCCGGCCGTTCAGGCTGGACTGCAGCACCCCGTACCAGCACTGCATCAGCAGCCGCACCAAGGTGACGTCCTTGACGGTGGGCACCTCGATGCCCAGCGCCTCCAGGATGATCTCGCGGAAGCCGTTGTCGATGCGGGCGGCGTCGCCGACGGTGGCGGCGTTGGCCAGCCCGGAGCACTGCAGCATCGCCGAGGCCAGCACCGGGCGGCGCAGCAGCTGGCGGCTGGCCTGCACCAGCAGCTCGCCGACCGCGTCCTCGGGCGCCACGCCGGGCTCGGGCGGGCGGATGCTCTCCCGGAACCGATCCACCTGGTCGGCCATGACCGCGGTGAACAGGTGGACCTTGGAGGGGAAGTAGCGGTACAGCGTGCCGATCGCGACCCCGGCCTCCTTGGCCACCTCGTGCATCTGGACGCGCTCCAGCGGCTTTTCACTGCCGATGCGCATGGCCGCCCGGAGGATGCGCCGGCGCCTGTCATGCTGTTCAGGCGAGCTGGGCTCGGCCGGTGGCCGGGCCGATGCGATCCTCGGCACGTCGTCTCCGTTCACGCTCGATCCCCGCATGACAATACAGAGCCCTCCGCCATGGGACGGCCTGCTGATTCCGATGAGTGGGATGTGAGATCCGGCGCATCCGGCGTTGCGCTTGCCTGGAGCGGGCGCCAAGACGTGAAAGGACAACGCATGGGCAACGCCGGGGAATCGTGGGACGACCGTTTCGACGTGGTGGTGGCCGGATCGGGTGCGGGGGCCATGACCGGGGCGCTTGCGGCCGCCTCCAGCGGGCTGCGCACCGTCGTCCTGGAGAAGACACCGCTGCTGGGCGGCACGTCCGCGTACTCGGGGTCGGCCATCTGGCTGCCGGGCAGCCGGGTGCAGCAGCGGGCGGGCATCGGGGATTCGACCGAGTCGGCCCGCACCTACCTGCGGGCGTTGCTGGGCGAGGAGAACGCCGGGCACCGGGAGGCGTTCTTGTCCACCGCCCCGCAGGTGGTGGAGTTCCTGGAGCAGAACCCGGAGATCGAGTTCGAGTGGCGGCCCTTCCCCGACTACTTCGCCCGGCCCGGCCGCATGGACCAGGGCCGCTCCTTCGTGCCGCTGGACCTGCCGCAGGACCGGCTGGGAGAGCTGGCCTCCCTGGTGCGTCCCATCGTGGACCGTGACCGCGCCGGGCTGGGCCACGACCCGGCCGCGCCGCTGTCGGCCGGGCGGGCGCTGATCGGCCGGCTGCTGCTGGCGTTCACGCAGACCGGCAACGGGGTGGTGCGCACCGAGACCGCGCTGACCGACCTGATCGTCGAAGACGGCCGGGTGGTCGGGGTGGTGGCCCGCACCGCAGACGGGACCGTCCGGCTGCGCGCCGAGCGCGGGGTGCTGCTGGCCGCCGGCGGGTTCGAAGGCGACGCGGCGGCCCGCGCCGAACGCGGCCTGCCGGGCAGCGCGCAATGGTCGATGGCCCCGGCCGGAGCCAACACCGGCGACGCCATCGCGGCGGCGGTGCGCATCGGCGCCGCCACCGGCCTGCTGGACCAGGCCTGGTGGTGCCCGGGCCTGGCCACGCCCGACGGCAGGGCCGCCTTCACGCTGGGTTTCCGCGGCGGCCTCATCGTGGACGGCTCCGGCCGCCGCTTCGCCAACGAGTGCCTGCCGTACGACCAGATGGGCCGCCAGATGGCCGCCGAACCCGGCCGCGTCCCCGCCCACCTGATCTTCGACTCGCGTTCCGGCGGCAGGCTCCCGGCCATCTCGGTGCCCACGGTCAAGCCCGAAGAACAACTGAAGGCCGGGCTGTGGGTGAAGGCCGACACCCTGGAGGACCTGGCCGCCGCCCTCGGCCTGCCCGCCGACAACCTGACCGCCACCGTCGAGCGCTTCAACGGCTTCGCCGAAAAGGGCACCGACGAGGACTTCCACCGCGGCGAGGACCCTTACGACCGGTTCTTCGCCACCGGCGACGGCCCCAACCCCTGCCTGGTCCCCATCGACCGGCCGCCCTACTACGCGGCCCGCGTCGTCCTCAGCGACCTGGGCACCAAGGGCGGCCTGCGCACCGACACCGAGGCCCGGGTGCTCGACGCCTCCGGCAACCCCATCCCCGGCCTGTACGCGGTGGGCAACACCAGCGCGTCCTTCACCGGCCCGTTCTACCCGGGGCCGGGCATCCCGATCGGCACGGCCATGGCGTTCGCCTACCGCGCCGTCCAGGACATGAAGTAGAGGCTGCGCCCTGAGGACAGAGGCCCGCACCGCCCCGGTGCGGGCCTCGTTCTATCCGGAACTGGGGAACAGCGAAAGACCTCCCCATACCGAAATTTCCATTTGTGACATCGACAAAATGGTGGAAGAGCGCCTGCAGCGTCAGCAGGTCCTCGCCCGGGAATACGACTCCCCGACTCTGGTCGCGGTCATCTCGGAGGCCGTTCTCCTGTACAACGTGGGCGGAGCGGAGGTCATGCGCGCCCAGCTGGCGCATCTGATCGAGATGGCCCGCAGAAGCGACGTCTTCATTCACGTCATCCCGATGACGTCCGAGGTCTGCGCCGGGTTCCTGGCGAACTTCATCATCGCTACCCTCGACGGTAGAGAAGTCGCCTACCTGGACAACCAGCTGAACGGCGAAGTGATCGAAGAGCCAGAGAACCTGGCGCTATTGCGAAGGATGTTCGAACGCTTCAGGGCGCACTCCCTCAGCCGGCCGGATTCGATCGAGCTGATCAGAAGGATCATGGAAGAGCGGTGGACGAGATGAAGTGGCGCAAGTCGTCCTACAGCGGAGCCAACGGCGGCGCATGCGTTGAGCTGGCACGCGTTCCCGGCACCCGGCAGGTCGCGGTGCGCGACTCCAAGCAGCCGGACGGACCACAGCACAGGCTCAGCCTCACCGCAATGACGGGCCTCATCACAGCCATCAAGAACGGCGACCACGACCTGCGCCGGTCCTGAACGCCCTCGGGTCGTGAAGGCCCTGCGCCTGAAGGCGCAGGGCCTTTTCTCCCGGTCGTAGTCGGAATCGGTGCTGTCGATCTCGGTGCGGATCTGGTTGATCCGGCCCTCGATCTCGGCGGCGTCACCGGCGCCGTCCACGACGGTGGTCTCGTCCTTGGTGACGATGACGCGCTTGGCGCGGCCGAGCATCCTGTACCCCCGCGTCATGGCCGGCGCGGTCGCCGCCGCCGTCCGCGTGGCCGGGCGGCACTGGATCTCCCCCGGCGCCACCGGCTCCTTCGCCGACGTCCTGCGCCGCGCCCTGACCTGCATCCTCCCGGCGGCCCAGGCTCAGGAGGACTCCTGACGGCCGCGCGCGAAGGTCACTCGTGCAGCCGCAGCAAGGGCTTGATGGCCTCCAGGACGGCGGGGTCCTCGATGGTGGGCGGGACCGGCTCCTCCCGCCCGGCGGCCAGGCCGCGCATGGTCTTGCGGAGGATCTTGCCGGAGCGGGTCTTGGGCAGCGCGGGCACCACGGCCACGTCCCGGAAGGCGGCCACCGGGCCCACCTCGCGGCGGACGGCGGCGATCAGCTCGGCGCGCAGCTCGTCCTCGGCGACCTCGGCGCCGGCCTTCAGCACCACCAGGCCGTAGGGGATCTGACCCTTGACCGGGTCGGGGACGCCGATCACCGCGCACTCGGCGACGGCGGGGTGGGCGGCCAGGGCGGCCTCCATGGCGCCGGTGGACAGTCGGTGGCCGGCCACGTTGATGACGTCGTCGACGCGGCCCATGACGAACAGGTAGCCGTCCTCGTCGCGGTAGCCGGAGTCGCCGGTGGTGTAGTAGCCCTCGTGCCGGCTCAGGTAGGAGTCGAGGAAACGCTCGTCGTCGCCCCACAGCGTGGCCAGCGCGCCGGGGGGCAGCGGCAGCTTGATGACGATCTCGCCCTCCTGCCCGGGTGGCAGCTCCGCGCCCGTGGCGTCCACGATCCGCACGTCCCAGCCGGGCATGGGCACGGTGGCCGAGCCGGGCTTGACCGGCATCGGCTCCAGGCCCTGGGGGTTGGCGGCGATGGCCCAGCCGGTCTCGGTCTGCCACCAGTGGTCGATCACCGGGACGCCGAGCTTCTCGGTGGCCCACTGCCAGGTCTCCGGGTCCAGCCGCTCCCCGGCCATGAACACCCCGCTCAGCGAGCCGAGGTCATATTTGGCCAGTTCGGCGCCGTCGGGATCGACCTTCTTGATGATCCGCAGAGCAGTGGGGGCGGCGAACAGCTTCTTGACGCCGTACTCGGAGATCACTCGCCAGAACGCGCCCGCATCCGGGGTGCCGACCGGTTTACCCTCGTACATCACGGTGGTCGCGCCGACCAGCAGCGGCCCGTAGACGATGTAGCTGTGGCCGACGACCCAGCCGACGTCGGAGGCCGTCCACCACACATCGCCGGCGCCGATGTCGTAGATCGCCCCCATCGACCAGGCCAGCGCCACCGCGTGGTCGCCGTTGGTGCGCAGCACGCCCTTGGGCTTACCGGTCGTCCCCGAGGTGTAGAGGATGTAGAGCGGGTCGGTGGAGTCCACCGGCACCGGGTCGGCGGGGGCGGCGCCCGGGACGACGTCGGCCCAGTCCAGTTCGCCGGGTCCCAGCTCGGCGCGCTGCCGGTCGCGCTGCAGCAGCAGGACGTGGTCGGGACGGTGGGCGGCCATGTCCAGGGCCTGGTCGAGGATCGGCTTGTAGGGCACCACGCGGGTCGGCTCGATGCCACAGGAGGCGGTGACGACCACTTTGGGGCGGGCGTCGTCGATGCGCACCGCCAGCTCCCGGGGCGCGAACCCGCCGAAGACCACCGAGTGCACCGCGCCGATCCGCGCGCAGGCCAGCATGGTGATGACGGCCTCGGGCACCATCGGCATGTAGACGATGACCCGGTCGCCCTCGCCGACGCCGAGCCCGGCCAGCGCCCCGGCCGCCCGGGCGACCTCATCGCGCAGCCGCCGGTAGGTGTAGCGGCGCTGGGCGGGTTCCATCGCCGAGTCCCAGATCAGCGCGGTGCGGTCGCCGGCGCCGCGCTCGATGTGCCGGTCCAGGGCGTTGTAGGAGGTGTTCAGCCGCCCGCCGGGGAACCAGCGGTAGAACGGGGCGTTGGCATCGTCCAGCGCCCGCTCGGGGAAGACGTCCCAGTCGATCAGGCCGGCCGCATCCAGCCAGAACCGCTCCGGATCCGCCAGGCTCTGCTCGTAGGCCTTCGCATACGCTCCCATCCCGGGCTCCTTTTCGGCTGTGCAACGGGCGCTTCCCCGACGCGCCCGCCGCGCCTTTCGGGACGGGACGGCCAAGACGCGCGAACACACCCCTGCGACCCGGGCGCGACGGCCTGCGGCCGGGGCGGGTTTTCTCCATACCCGTCCTGCCCGGCCGCCAACGCGGCGGCGCGCCCGTCCGGGGCCGTGCGGACGGCGATTTGACCTCAAGCGAAGTCGAGGTTTTAGCGTCCCGGTACGTCCATGAACGACGGGAGGCTCAGATGTCCGCGGTGTACCGGGTGGACAAGTTCATCGTCCCCGACCAGGCGCGCGAGGAGTTCTGGCGCAACGTCCGGCGAACCCATGCGGTGCTGCGCGAGCAGCCGGGCTTCCTGGAGGAGGTGCTGCTGGAACGGCACTCCGGCCCCGGCCGTTTCAACGCGGTCACGATCGTCAAGTGGGCCTCCGCCGACGACCTGGCCGCCGCGCGGACGGCCGTCGAGCAGGCCCACCGGCAGATCGGCTTCCAGCCCGCCGAGTTCTTCCGCACCGCCGGGATCGAGGCGGACCTGATGAACTACGTCGAAGTCGAGGCCTAAGACGCCCGCTCCGGAGAGCGCGCCCGCGGGGAGAGGTCCCCGCGGGCGCCTAGAGCAGGTTGTCTTCGATCTTCAGGCCGAACTCGCCGCGGCCGTACATGGCCAGGGCGCGTTCGGGGTCGTTGGCCACGTGCACGCTGCCGGCGTGGGCGTCCCGCCAGGCGCGTTCGATGACGTGACCGCGGTGCAGGGAGTTGCCGCCGGCGGTCTTGAACAGGATGTCGATGGCCTCGATGGCGCGTTCGGTGCCGCGGACCTGGTCGCGGCGGGCCCGCAGGCGCAGCTCCATGGGGATCTTCTCGCCCGCGACGGCGTGGGCGTACATCTCGCGGACGTTGCGCTCGGTCTGCAGCACCGCCGCGTCGATCTCCGAGGCGGCACGGCCCACCGCGACCTGGGCGAACGGGTCCTCCACGAACCGGCCGCCGCCCAGGCTGAGGCGGATGCGGTCGCGCATGGACTCCACGTAGTGCGCATAGCAGCCGGCCACGATGCCGATCACGCTGGAGGTGATGGTGGTGGTGAAGAGCGTGCCGAACGGCATGCGGAACAGCGGGCCGGTGTTGACCTTGCTGCCGGGGGCGCGCAGCCGGGCCATGTCGTAGTTGCGCATCACCCGGTGCTCGGGGACGAACGCCCCCTTCACCACGATGTCGTCGCTGGCGGTGCCGCGCAGCCCGGTGGCGTCCCACACCTGGCGGATCTCATAGTCCCGGCGGGGCAGCAGGATGGTCATGAAGTCCACCGGACGGCCCTCGGCGCCCACCACCAGGGCGCCCAGCAGCGCCCAGTCGGCGAACTCGCAGCCGGAGGAGAAGCCCCAGCGCCCGGTCACCTCATAGCCGCCCTCCACCGGGGTGAGCCGGCCTATCGGGGCATACGAGGAGGAGATCAGCGTGTCCGGGCCGTTGCTCCACACCTCCCGCTGGGCCTCGTCGGGGAACATGCCCAGATGCCAGGCGTGCACGCCCAGCACCCCGGTGACCCAGCCGGTGGAGCCGCAGGCGCCGGAGATCATGCGGACCGCCCGGTAGAAGTCCACCGGGTCGCTCTCCAGGCCCCCGTGCCGGGACGGCTGCAGCAGCCGGAACACCCCGGCCTCGGTCAGTTCCCGGATCGTCTCGGCCGGAATGCGTCCCTTTTCGTCGACGGACCGGGCCCGTTCAGCGATCTGTGGCAACAGCCCGCGCACCGCCTCCAGGACCTCGTTGCTCATCTGCTGCTCCCTGTCGTGCTCACGTCCGCGATGCAGCAGACCACGCCCGCGCCGGTCGGCGGGCGGTGGCGTCCCGGCCAATGAGACTGCGCGGTCTGTGACGTGACCTGCGGCATAGCGTGCAGTTCGAAGCAATCCGCCCTTTGAAGGGATGATCCACGTGACCGCGACCGAGTCCGACGCGATCCGCGTCATCGAGGCGGAGGCGATTCCCGACCGCTACGCCCGGGGATGGCACTGCCTGGGTCTCGCTGAGAAGTTCAAGGACGGCAAGCCGCACACCGTCAACGCCTTCGGGCAGAAGCTCGTGGTGTTCTGCGGTGAGGACGGCAAGATCAACGTGCTGGACGCCTACTGCCGGCACCTGGGCGGCGACCTGTCCAAGGGCACCGTCAAGGGCAACGAGATCGCCTGCCCCTTCCACGACTGGCGCTGGGGCGGCGACGGCCGCTGCAAGAAGATCCCCTACTCCCGGCGGGTCCCGCTGCGCGCCCGCACCGCCGCCTGGCCCACGATGGAGCAGGACAAGCTGCTGTTCATCTGGAACGACCCGGAGGGCAACCCGCCTCCTCCGGAGGTCACCATCCCCCGCATCAAGGGCGTCGGGCAGGAGGACTGGACCGACTGGCTGTGGACGGAGACGATCGTCCACACCAACTGCCGGGAGATCATCGACAACGTCGTCGACATGGCGCACTTCTTCTACGTGCACTACTCCTTCCCGGTCTACTTCAAGAACATCTTCGAAGGCCACATCGCCACCCAGATCATGAAGGGCAAGAGCCGCCCGGACATCGCCAAGCCCGACGCCGACGGCAACAAGATGCTCGGCAACACCTCGGTGGCGTCCTACTACGGGCCGTCGTTCATGATCGACGAGCTGACCTACCACTATGAGGGCTTCGACCTGGAGTCGGTGCTGATCAACTCGCACTACCCGATCGACCAGAACTCCTTCGTGCTGCACTCGGGGATCATCGTGCAGCGCCACCCCAAGCTGAAGGGGGACGCCGCCGAGAAGGTCGCCCAGCGGCTGTCGCGCTTCATCCTCAAGGGCTTTGAGCAGGACATCGAGATCTGGCGGCACAAGGCCCGCATCGACAACCCCCTGCTGTGCGAGGAGGACGGCCCGGTCTACCAGCTGCGCCGCTGGTACCAGCAGTTCTACGTGGACGTCGCCGACGTCACCCCGGAGATGACCGACCGGTTCGAGTACGAGATCGACACCACCCGTCCGGTGGAGGCATGGACCCGCGAGGCCGAGGAGAACCTGGCTCGCCAGAAGGCCGCCGCGCAGGGGCAGCCGGCGTGAGGATCCGCGAGGACAACCGCCTGCTGGACGGCGTGCCGATGCAGCCGGTGCGCTGCCGGCGGTGCGACGGCGAGGTGCTGGTGCGCAAGGCCAGCTGGCAGCAGACCAGCATCCAGTGGAACGCCGAGGCCGCCTCGGCCTGCCCGAGCCTGGCCGAGGACCGCTGGAACACGTGCCCGGCGCTGATGTCGGCGATCCAGGAGGCCGCGCTGAACGGCGCCATCAAGATCGTCGAGGAGTGACGCGCGCCGGCCGGTGCCGATGTCCGGAGCGGGCGACGGGACGGGGAGGGACGTCGCCCGCCGGGTCGCAGAGCCGGACCCGGGCGGGGGATCACCGCCGGGTTCGGCACCGGTGTTCCTTTGGCATGCCCTGATGTCGCCGGCGAGGCCCGAGCCCGCGGCCCGGTGAACGCCGCGGGGGCGTCCCGGCAGACGCCTCTTCAAGGCCTGCGCCGCCGCGAGCGCCGAGGGCGGGACTTCGGCGCGGCCCCGCCGCACGCGGCCGGGCCTTTTGAAGATCGCCGCAGCGGCCCGGCCTCCCCTTTCGAGACCGGCACCGCCGGCGGTGCCCTCCCAACCGGTGAGCCTTTTTCAATGCGCCGTTCCCGCAGATCGCCCGCGGGGTGCGTCGCGGTCGGGGACGATGCCGTGACCGGCGGGCCTCGGATATCGCCCCGGCCCCCCCGTGCTTGAAAAGGCTCGGTGCAGGCGCCCGCGACCGGCCTGCACCGCTTCTGTTCGAGTTCCGCTCGAGGTTTCCGCTTGAGGACGGCGGGCAGCGCACGGCGCCGCCCGGTCCCGACGCCGGACAAAGAAGGACAGTGATGATCGACAAGGACCGTTACGGGCCCTGGGCCGTGATCGCCGGAGGCTCGGAAGGGGTCGGCGCCCGCTTCGCCCACCGCCTGGCCGACGCGGGCGTGAACCTGGTGCTGATCGCCCGCAAGCCCGGCCCGCTGGCCGAGACCGCCGAGCAGGTGCGGGCCAAGGGGGTGCAGGTGCGCACCCTGGAGCTGGACCTGGTCTCCCCCGACCCGCTCAAGGCGATCCGCGAGGTCACCGACGACCTGGAGGTCGGGCTGCTGATCTTCAACGCGGGCGCCAACAGCTACGGGCACGAGTTCGTCACCGGCGACCTGGACCGCTTCCAGGACGTCATCGCCCTCAACATCACCGCCCAGCTGTCGCTGACCCACCACTTCGGCGCGCTGATGAAGCAGCGGGGCCGCGGCGGCATCATCCTGGTCGGCTCCCTGGCCGGCTACATGGGCCAGGCGCAGATCAGCGTCTACTCCGCCGCCAAGGCCTTCAGCCGCGTCTTCGCCGAGGGCCTGTGGCTGGAGCTGCGCGACCACGGGGTGGACGTGCTGGAGCTGGTGCTGGGCGTCACCCGCACCCCGGCGATGGAACGCGCCGGGTTGAACATGGACATCCCGGGCCTGAACGTCGCCGACCCCGACGATGTGGCCCGCGAGGGCCTGGAGCACCTGTCCGACGGCCCGGTCTGGGTCGCCGGCGGCAACTATGAGGCCGCCGTCAAGCGCAGCGGCTTCCCCCGCGCCAAGCTGGTCGCCGGAGCCCACGCGGCCATGCAGCGCATGCTTCCCCCGGCCAAGTGACCCCCGCCCGCGGGGCGGGGGCGGCCGCCCCCGCCCCGCGGCGCTCTGAGGCTCAATGAGCGGCCGGCCGGTTCACCGGGCCCGATCCGGCGCCCGGCCTCCAGGTGCTCGCGGTATTCCCGCCGGGTGAAGCGTCGCGGGTCGGGCCGGGACGGCTGCTTTTCGCGGTCGCGCACACCGCTCACGCCGGCCGTCTGCCTTGCCGCCGAGTGTGGAAGCGTCCCCGCCTCACGATGGGGCAGACGGCACGCGCCGGAGCGGCGTCACTTCAGCCGCGGGCGTTCAGCGGGGCATGAGTTCGTAGTCGTAGGTCTTGCCGATTCGCCGGTAGACGGGGTCGGTGGTGTGCCAGGCCTCGGCCCGCAGGGGGCGTTTGATGACCTTGTTGGTGGGGGTGCGGGGCAGTTCGGTCATGATGCGGACGTAGCGGGGCGCCCACTTGGTGCCCAGGTCGGGCTGGGCGTGCAGGAAGGCGGTGAAGGCGGCCGGGTCGAAGGTGCGGCCGGGGGCCGGCACCACCGCCGCCATGACCTGGTCGCCGACGCGTTCGTCCGGGACGGCGTAGACCGCCACCTCCAAGAACGCCTCGTGGCGGGCCAGCAGGCGTTCCACGGGGGCGGCGGCGAAGTTCTCCCCGTCCACCCGCAGCCAGTCGCTGTCGCGGCCGGCGAAGTACCAAAAGCCCTCGGCGTCGCGGTAGGCCAGGTCGCCGGACCACACCCAGCCGCCCCGGATCCTCTTGGCGGTGGCCTCGGGGTTGTTGTAGTAGCCCTCGAACTTGGCGGCGCCCTTGGTGTCGACGATCTCGCCGATGGCCTCATCCGGGTTGAGCAGCGTGCCGTTCTCATCGAAGCGGGCGCGCGGGCACTCCTCGCCGGTCTCGGGGTTCACCACGATGACGCCCTCGTCGGCCACGCCCAGCGAGCCGGGCGGGGTGCCGGGCACGCGGACGATGCGGATCTCCCCTTCGCTGGAGCCGTAGGAGTCGATGACGGTGCAGCCGAAGCGGCGGGCGAAGGCGGCGATGTCGCGCGGGGCGGCCTCGTTGCCGAAGGCGATGCGCAGCGGGTTGTCGGCGTCGTCGGGTTTCTCGGGGGTGGCCAGGATGTAGCTGAGGGGCTTGCCGACGTAGTTGAAGAACGTCACCCCGTAGCGGCGGACGTCCGGCAGGAAGCCGGAGGCGGAGAACTTGCGCCGCAGCACCAGCCGCCCGCCGGTGCGCACCGCCGGGGCGATGCCCGCCATGATCGCGTTGGAGTGGAACATCGGCATGACGACGTAGAACACATCCTCGGCGGTCAGGTTGCGGCGCTGGGCCTGCTGGACGGCGATGCGGCCGAGCCGGCCCTGGCTGCAGATGACGGCCTTGGGCGCCGAGGTCGTCCCGGAGGTGAAGACCAGCGAGAAGATCGTCTTGGGGTCGATCGGGGGGCCGCCGGCGGGCAGCGGGCGAGCGTCGGCGAGTTTCTCGGCGTAGGCGTCGGTGTCGGTGACCAGCCGGGGGATGCCGGGGACCAGCCCGTCCAGCAGCACGGCCCGTTCGGTCTCGGTGACCAGCACACCGCAGTCGGTGTGGGTGATGTCGCGGGCCAGTTCCGCGCCGCGCCGGGTGGGGTTCAGCTCCACCACCGGGATCCCGGCCAGCGCGGCGCCCAGCATCCAGAACAGGTGCTCGGGGCCGTTCTCCAGGAACAGGCCCACATGCCAGGGGCCGTCGGAGCGGCGCAGCGAGCGGGCCAGGCCGGCGCGCAGCCGGGCCTCGGCGATCACCTCGCGCCAGCTCCAGGTGCGGTCCTCATAGCACAGGCCCGTGCGGTCGTCGTCGGCCCTGGCCGCGACCAGCTCGGCGAAGGTGACCGGGTGCTCGGGGCCGTCGTCGGTCAGCGCCCTGCCCGCCGTCATGTCCTCTCCCCTCCTCTTGCGCTCTCACCGCGAATCGCCGCGCCACCGGCGGACGGGGCGGGTCTCGATCCACTCCAGGTGGAGTTCGCGGCGGGCGATCCGCCAGGCGCCGCCCTGGCGGCGGTAGATGTCGGCGTAGCGCAGGTGCCACGCCAGGTTCACGACCGTCCCGTCCCGTTCCGACAGGTGGCAGGCGGTGCAGGCCACCGAGCCGGTGGCGGTGCCCGGCTCGGGGCCGGGGTCGAACACCTGACCGGCCAGGGCGTGCATCGTCACCGGGAAGACCTCCAGGGACGACATCACGCGGGCGATCTCCTCCCAGCCGCGGTGGACCAGCACCGGCCCCATCCGTTCGGGCGGGTCGGGCAGGACCAGCACGGCGTCGTCGGTGAACAGGCCCGCCAGGGCGGCCAGGTCCCGCCGGTCCACATGCAGGGCGTAGCGGGCGACCAGGTCGGCCAGCTCGACCCGGTCGCCGGTGCTCAGCCTCATGGGGCGGTCAGCCCGAGCCGCTGCGCGCACGCCGACAGCTCCTCCAGCGCCCGCTCCAGGTCGCGCGTGGGGGTCGGCTGCAGGACGATCCGGTCGGCGCCCAGCTCGGCCAGTCTCTGCGCCTTCTCGGGGGTGATCCGGGCCAGCGAGTGGCCCAGCGTCACCTCCAGGGCGTCCGGGTCGCGTCCGGCCAGCTCGGCCTCCTCGCGCATCAGTTTCAGCAGGTCGCGCAGCGCCTCCCCGGTCACGCCGAGCGGCTGGATGCCGTCGCCGTGCCGGCCGGCCCGCCGCGCCGCGGCGCGGCTGTGCCCGCCGATGTGGATCGGCACGCCGCCGGCCCGGGCCGGCTTGGGGTAGCTCATCGCGTTCTTGAAACGGAAGAACTCCCCCTCGTGGTCGGCGCCGTGCGGCGCGGTGTCGGCCCACAGCTTGCGCATGACCTGGATCTGCTCGTCGGCGCGGCGGCCCCGGGTGGCGAAGTCGGCGCCGCAGGCCTCGACCTCTTCGCGCATCCAGCCCATGCCCACGGTCAGCCGCAGCCGCCCGCCCGAGAGCCGGTCCACGGTGGCGGCCCGTTTGGCCAGCACCACCGGGTGGTGGTTGGGCAGCACCAGCACGCCGGTGGCCAGCCCGATCCGGCCGGTGCAGCCGGCCAGGAAGGCCAGCAGGTCCAGCGGGTCGGGGATGTCCAGGTCGTCGGCCAGGTCCATGCGCCCGGAGGCGTCGTAGGGGTAGGTGCTGGTGTAGCCGGCGGCGACGACGGTGTGCTCCACCACGCTGATGGATTCGAACCCGCAGGCCTCCGCGTGGCGGGCGTAACGGCCGATCCACTGCGGGTCGGCCGTCACGCCCGCCGCGACGGGGGCCAGGACGGCGTATTTCATTTCACGCCTCAGTCCTCTCCCGCTGCGGCGCGTCCGGCGCGGCGGCCGAAGAACGTGCCGTCGCCCAGCGACGTGCCGCTGACATAGCCCTCGCCGTGGATGCCGGAGGAGGCCCGGCCCGCCGCGTACAAGCCGGCGATGGGCTCGCCGGAGTTGTTGAGGACCTGGCCGTCCACGTTGGTGTGCAGCCCGCCGAGGGTGAACCCGTTGACCCCGGTGCCCTTGCTGCCGCGGTCCCGCTCACCGGGGAAGAAGCCCTCGGCCGGGTCGATCGCCGCCAGCGGGCCCCGCAGCGGGCGCAGCCACTTGGGGTCCTTGTGGAAGTAGGGGTCCTCGCCCTTTTCGGCGTGCCGGTTGTAGATCTCGATGGTGGTCTCCAGCGCGCCGGGCGGCATGCCCAGTTCCTCGCCGAGCTCGGCGGCGGTCTCGGCGGCGTACTTGGGCCGCACCCCCCACCGCTCGGACTCGGGGATGGATTCGAAGCCCTCCTCGTCGATGATCGACCAGTAGGGGGCGGGCTGGTGCAGCAGCGCTCGGTGGCTGTAGAGGCCCGGGTAGACGTCCTCGTTGATGAACCGGCGGCCGAGGGCGTCCACCAGCATGCCGCGGACCACCACGGCCGGCAGCGCGGTCAGCGCGGCCTCCACCACGCTCATGCGGCGGGTGGCGGCGCCGATGGCGGTGGCCATGCGGATGCCGGAGCCGTCGCTGTTGCCGTCGCTGACCTTGTCGTGGCCCAGCAGCACCGGGGCGTGGTGGGCGAGCATCTCGTCGTTGTCGACGAAACCGCCGGTGGTGAGGATGACCGCCTTGCGCGCCCGGTAGGTGACCCGCTCGCCGTACTTGCGCGCCACCACCCCGGCCACCCGGCCGTCGTCGTCCAGCACCAAATTGGTGGCGGCGGTGTCGGCGTGGGTGACGGCGCCGGCGGCGGTGGCGGCGGCCGTCAGCTTCTCCATCAGCAGCCGGCCGCCGAAGCCCTTGGCCGCCGGGCGGTGGCCGCGCGGGACTGGACGGGCGATGGTGTTGTAGGGCCAGGCGTTCTCCCCCAGCCACATCAGCCCGTCCTCGGTGTAGGGCATCCAGGTGGGGGCGTCGAACAGGCTGGGGTTGAACGTCAGGCCGCGGGCGCGGAACCACTCGAAGTGCTCCACGCTCTCATCGCAGTACAGCCGCAGCTTGGCGGCATCGACGTGCGGGCCGAGCGCCGCCTCCAGGTAGGCGTACATGTTGTCGGGGTCGTCGTCGAACCCGCACGCCTTCTGGATCTCGGTGCCGCCGCCCAGGTACAGCTCCCCGCCGGACATGGCCGACGCCCCGCCGGGGCCGCCGGCCTTCTCCAGCACCAGCACGCTCACGCCCGCACTGGCCGCCTCGAAGGCGGCCGCGGCGCCCGCGCAGCCGAACCCGACCACCAGCACGTCGCACTCGTGGTCGAAGGCGCCGACTTCGCGGACGCCGATCGGTTCCACAGAGCTCATCGGCATCACTTGGTCGGGGGGATGAACGCGGCCAGCGGCTCAGAGCCCGACCAGTCGTGGCCCCAGTAGCTGTCGCGGGTGATCTCTTCGGCGGTGTAGTACGTCTCGTCGACGAGCATGCCGTCGGTGCCGTACTCGATGTCCCAGCCGCCCGGGGCGCGCACGTAGAAGGAGACCATCTTGTCGTTGGTGTGGCGGCCCAGGGTGGAGGAGATCGAAAAGCCCAGCCGGGTGACGTTGTCCAGCGCCCGGCCGACGGTGTCCAGGTCCTCGACCTCCACCATGATGTGCACCAGGCCCGGGTCGCCGTCGTGCGGGGCGGGGGCGATGGCCAGGCTGTGGTGGCGCTGGTTGACGCCGAGGAAGCGGACGCGCAACGGACGCTCGGGGGTGGCGGCGCTGACCTTCATGGCACCGCGCGGCAGGAACCCGAGGACCTCGCAGTACCAGTTCGTCAGCTCCTCGGCGCGGGGGGTGGGCAGCACCACGTGGCCCATGCCCAGCGGGCCGGTGACGAACCTGTGGGCCAGCGGGGTGCGCAGCGGGCTGTGGTCCAGGACGGGGCCGAAGAACACCTCCACGGGGGTGCCGGAGGGGTCCTTGAAGGCGATGGCCTGCTCGACGTCCCGCTCGGCGGCCTCCTTGGGCGACAGCACGGTCACGTCCGTGCCGGACTTCTCCACCGCCTCGCGGACCGCGGCCAGCGCGTACTGGTCGCGCACCTCCCAGCCGACGGCCAGCACCCGGTCGGCGTCGCCGGGCAGCACCGCCAGGCGGTAGCGGCGCTCGTCCATGCGCAGGTACAGCCCGTCCGGGTCCGGTCCGGAGCCCTCGGCGAAGCCGAGTCCTTCGATCGCCAGTTCGCGCCAGCGTTCGATGTGGCGCGTCTGGACCTTCACATAGCCAAGTCCTCGGATCAACGTCACTGTGCGTCCTCGATCCATCTTCGATGTCGCGGTCGAGCCTCCGGCCGCCAGTGCTCAAGCTCTCAAAACCGCCTGCTCGCCGCGCCCGTCCTCCCGCTCAGTGAGAGTCCCGGACCGGGGACGCCGCGCCGCCCAAGGCGCTTTCGCGGGCGAACTCCTCCAGCGTGGTGGAGACGGCGCGCACACCGGCGGCCGGTTCGTTGCCCACCTCGTCGTACCTGGTGATGAACTCCTGTGATGCGGCAACGCCCATGCAGGACGGTGACGCGGAATCCGTCCCCGGAAAAAGATCGCGGCCCGGCCGGCCCGCCGTGGGCGGCGACCCTCCCGGCCGCAAGCCCCCATCCGCCCGTGCCCGATCCCACGGAGCCCCCGCCGCCCCCTGCCCGAGCGCGGACGGTACCCGTTCTTTCCGGGAGATCTCGCGTGAGGCGGGCACATCAAGGGTCTCTAACATCAGCGGGCAGGACAGGCGCGGTGAAGGGAAGCGGACATGCGACAGCGGGCTCTCGGCCGGCAGGGGCTGGTGGTGTCGGAGCTGGGGTACGGCGCGATGGGCATTTCCATCGCCTACGGCCCCTCGGACGAAAAGGAAGGCGAGGCCACCATCCGCCGGGCCCACGAGCTGGGGGTGACGTTCTTCGACACGGCCGAGCTGTACGGGCAGGGCGCCAACGAACGGATCGTGGGGGCCGCGCTGGCCCCGGTCCGCGACGAGGTGGTCATCGCCACCAAGTTCGGGTTCGACTTCACCGGCACGCGTCCCAGCGGGCTGGACAGCCGTCCCGAGCGCATCCGCCAGGTCGTCGACAACAGCCTGCGCCACCTGGGCACCGACGTCATCGACCTGCTCTACCAGCACCGGGTCGATCCCGATGTGCCGATCGAGGAGGTGGCCGGGACCGTCGGGGAGCTGATCGAGGCCGGCAAGGTCCGCTACTTCGGGCTGAGCGAGGCGGGTGAGAACACCATCCGCCGGGCGCACGCCGTCTGCCCGGTGTCGGCGCTGCAGACCGAGTACTCGCTGTTCGAACGCGACGTGGAGGCCCTGTTCCCCGTCCTGCGCGAGCTGGGGATCGGGTTCGTGGCCTACTCACCGCTGGGCCGGGGCTTTTTGACCGGGTCGGCCAAGCCCGGCCCCGAGTACGACCCCTCCGACTTCCGCCACTGGGACCCGCGCTTCCAGCCCGGCAACTACGAAAAGAACCTGGAGGCCACGCGCGCCCTGGCCGAGCTGGCCGCGGCCAAGGGCGCCACCGTCGCCCAGCTGGCGCTGGCCTGGCTGCTGACCCGGGGTGAGGACGTCGTGCCGATCCCCGGCACCCGCAGCCCCAAGCGCCTGGAGGAGAACGTCGCCGCCGCCGACCTCGTCTTGAGCCGGGCCGACCTGGAGCGCATCGCCGAGATCCTGCCCAACGGCGGCTTCGGCGCCCGCTACCCGGAGGGCATGCTCCCCACCTGGGACTGAGGCCGTCACGAACCGGCCGCAAACGGGACGGTCCCGGGCCGGTCGAGGGGCCGGTCCGGGAGAGTCCTCATGGCGAAGGCCCCGTCCGGTGGCGCCGGGGCCGGCGCGGGTTTTCAGATCATGGAGCGGATCGGGCCCAGCGGGGGCTCGATGTCCATGTCGGTCAGGGCGGAGACGTGGTAGACGGCGCCGGGCACGTGGATGGCGTGCACCAACCCCATGTGGGCGTCCCGCCAGAACCGCTGGATGGGGTTGTCCATGCGCATGCCGTTGCCGCCGGAGCGCAGCACGATCTCGTTCATCGCCCGCACCGCGCGCCAGGCCGAGCGGACCTGGGTGCGGCGGGCCGCGGCGCGCTCGGCGAAGGTGATCTTCTTGCCGGCGGCGACCTTGTCATACAGCCGGGAGATGTAGTCCAGCATCGTGATGCGGGAGGCGGCGATCTCCTCGGCGGCCTCGCTGATGGCGTACAGCACGTACGGGTCGTCCTTGACCTTGGTGCCGGTGATCTGCACCCGGCTGCGCTGGTAGGCCAGGTGGGCGGCGAGCGCGCCCTCGGTGATGCCGATCACCGCCGAGGAGATGCCCAGCGGGAAGATCGCGGTGAACGGCACGTGGTAGAGCGGGTTGGTCAGCCCGGCCCGCTCGGCCTGGATGCCCTCGATCACGTCGTGGTACTTCAGCACCCGGTACTCGGGGACGAAGGCGTCGCGGACGATGATGTCCTTGCTGCCGGTGCCCGACAGGCCCACCACGTCCCAGGTGCCCTCGACGATCTCGTAGTCGGAGCGGGGCAGGATCAGGTGCAGCGAGGTCGGCGGCTGGGCGATGTTGCCGTCGGCGTCGCCGAGCATGCCGCCCAGGAAGATCCAGTCGCAGTGGTCGGTGCCGGAGGAGAACTGCCAGCGGCCGTTGAAGATGTAGCCTCCGTCGACCGGGCGGGCGATGCCCAGCGGCGCGTACGGGGAGGCGATCCAGGTGTCCTGGTTGTCGCCCCAGACCTCTTCTTGCACGCGCGGGTCGGCCAGGGCCATCTCCCAGGCGTGCAGGCCGACGATGCCGGCGACCCAGCCGGTGGAGCCGTCCAGGGCGGCGATGCCCATCACCGTCTCGGCGAACTCGCGGGGGTGCGCCTCCATGCCGCCGTAGGTCGCCGGCTGCAGCATCCGCATCATCCCCGCGTCGCGCAGGATCTTGGCGGCCTTGTCGTCGAGCTTGCCGAGCCGCTCGTTGACGGGGCCGAGTTCGCGGATCTCCTCGGCGTGTTCCATGATCGCGTCTAGCACGCGCTTGGCCATCGCCCACTCTCCCGTGATGTCGTTAGCCGTCGTAGGTGACCTTCAGCCGGTCGCTGACCGGCCTCGCCTGACAGGCGAGGATGAGGCCGTCGGCGAGGTCCCGCTCATCCAGGACGGTGTTGACGTCCATGGACGCCTCCCCTTCCAGGACCACGCAGGCGCATGCCGCGCACGAGCCCTCACGGCAGGAGAACGGCGCGTCCACTCCGGCGCGCAGCAGCACGTCGAGCAGGCGTTCGGAGCGGGGCCAGGGCACGGTCCGCCTCTCGCCGTCGATTTCGACCTCCACGGTGGCGGCGTCCTCCTCACCCGCCGCACCGCTGTCCCCGTCTGAGATGGCGTCCTCGCCGGCCGCCTCGAACGGGTCGCCGGCCAGCGAGAAGTACTTCTCCACATGCACCCGCCCGGCGGGCACGCCCAGACCGGTCAGCGCCTCGGTCGCCAGGTCCATGAACGCGGCCGGCCCGCAGATGAAGGCGTCGCGGTCGGTGTAGGGCCGCAGCAGCGCGCGCAGGCCGGCCGCGGTGGGCAGGCCCTGCACCGACTCCAGCCAGTGGAGGACCGTCAGCCGCTCACCGTGCGCCTCGGCGAGGGCGCGCAGCTCACCGGCGAAGATGACCGAGCGTTCGTCCCGGTTGGCATACAGCAGGGTCACCTTCCCGCCGCCCGCGGCCAGGCAGGATTTCAGGATCGACATGATGGGGGTGATGCCGCTGCCGCCGGCGATCAGCAGCAGGTCCTCCTGCAGCGAGGAGGGGGTGAAGGTCCCGGCGGGACGCAGCACCTCCAGCACGTCCCCGGCGGTGACGTTGTCGCAGATCCAGTTGGACCCCAGCCCGCCGGCGACCCGTTTGACGGTCACCTTCAGGTGCTCGTCGGTGAGCGGCGAGCTGCACAGCGAGTAGCAGCGCGCCGCCCAGCCGTCGGGTGCGGGCACCCGGATGGTCAGGAACTGGCCGGGCCGGTAGGCGAAGCGCTCCCGGTCCCCCTCGGCGGGTTCCAGGACGAGCGTGTGCGCCTCGGCGGTCTCGCGGACGACCTCGACGACGCGCACCTTCAGCGATCCGGCCCGGCTCACCGCTGGTCCTCCCGGCGGGCGCGGGCGGCGGCGTGCCGGGCGGCGATGTAGCCGAACACGATGGACGGGCCGATGGTGGCGCCGGGACCGGCGTACTCGTTGCCCATCACCGAGGCGGAGGTGTTCCCCGTGGCGTACAGCCCTTCGATCACCGAGCCGTCCTCGCGCAGCACCCGGCTGTGCTCGTCGCAGACCAGCCCGCCCTTGGTGCCCAGGTCGCCGATCTCCAGCCGGAAGGCGTAGTAGGGCGGGGTGTCGATCACGTCCAGGTTGGGGTTCTTGAGGTTGGGGTCGCCGTAGTAGCGGTCGTAGGCGCTGTCGCCGCGGCCGAATTCGGGGTCCTTGCCGGTGCGGGCGTAGCCGTTGAAGGTGGTGACGGTCTCGTTCAGCGCGTCGGCCGGGACGCCGATCTTCTCAGCCAGTTCGGTGAGGGTGTCGGCCTTGAAGGCGATCCCCGCCTCAAAGAAGCTCTTGGGGATCGGCGCGCCCGGCAGGATCTGCGCGAACGGGTAGCGGGCGCGGGCCTTGGCGTCCATCACCAGCCAGGCGGGGATGTGGCCGCCGGCGAGCTGGTCGTGGACGAAGTTGACGTACGGGGCCGACTCGTTGGTGAAGCGCTTCCCTTGCGGGGAGACGATGACCTGCCGGGGGATGGCCCGTTCCGACAGCAGCGGGATGACCGCGCCGGCCGGGTGCCGCAGCGCCGGCATCCACCAGGCGTCGTCCATCAGGTCCAGCGCGGCGCCGAGCTTGATCCCGGCCTGGATGCCGTCGCCGGTGTTCTCCCGGGCGCCCATGGCGTAGTTCTCCCGGGCGCCCTCGGGCAGGTACTTGGCGCGCATCTCGTTGTTGTGCTCAAAGCCGCCGGTGGCCAGCAGCACGCCGTAGCGGCCGCGCAGCCGCAGCGTCTTGCCCTCCCGTTCGACCTCGATCCCGACGACGGCGCCGCGCTCGTCGGTGATCAGGTCGGTCATGCGGGTCTGCAGCCACAGCGGGATGCCGGCGTCCTTGAGCGCCATGCGCAGCCGGGCGACCAGGGCGCGCCCGCCGGTGGCCATGTGGCGGCGCAGGATCAGGTTGGAGGAGACCCGCCAGGCGGCCACCAGGGAGGCCTTGCGGCCCCGCCAGGTGCGCTTGGCCATGGCCAGGTCGCGGTAGTCCTTGGCGGTGATCCACAGGCCGAGGGGGCCTTTGAGGTTGTTGGGCCGCTGGTACTTTTCGTCCTCCCCCAGCTTGCGGGTGTCGAAGGGCTTGGCCTCGATGGAGCGTCCCATCGGGCGCCCGCCCTCCAGCTCGGGGTGGTAGTCGGAGTAGCCCTTGGTCCAGAAGAACTTGACCCACTTGCTCTTTTCGAGCACCTCCATCGCGGCCGGGCCGTTGTCCACGAACGCCTCCAGGCGCGCCCTGGGCACGCGGCCCTGGGTGAGCTGCTCCAGGTAGCGCAGGATGGACTCGCGGCTGTCGTTGTGGCCCTTGGCGCGCAGCGTGGGGTTGTTGGGGATCCAGATGCCGCCGCCGGAGATGCCGGTGCTGCCGCCGTACTTTTTGCCCTTCTCCACGATCAGGGGCTTGAGTCCCTCGTCGTGGGCGGTGAGCGCGGCGGCCATGCCGCCTCCGCCGCTGCCGACGATGACCAGGTCGTATTCGGCGTCCCAGCCGTTGCCCGCGGCGCTCATGCGGCGTCCTTGCGGGTCAGGAAGGCCAGCACCACGCTCTCCCAGGCCTCCTTCTGCTCGATCATCACCCAGTGGCCGCAGTTGGGGAAGATGTGCACTTCGACGTCGGGGATGGCGCGCATCGGCAGCAGCGCCATGTCCACGGGGCTGACCCGGTCGTCACGCCCCCAGGTGATCAGGGTCTTGGCCTTGAGCTTGTGCAGCATCGCCCAGTAGGGCGGGGTGTCGGAGGCGGCCTGGGCCTTGGCGTTGGCGGCGAAGGCCTTGCTGCCGTACATGCGGCGGGCGGCGGCCAGCGTGTCGGGGTCGGTGGCCTGCTGCCAGCGCTCCTCGATCATCTCCTCGGTGATGATCTTGGGGTCGTAGACCATGGAGTGCAGCCAGCGGATCAGCTTCTCGCGGCTGGGCTCGTCGGTGAACTCCATCAGCAGCTTGATGCCCTCGCCGGGCGAAGGACTGAAGATGTTGCGGCCCATGCCGCCGATGGTGACCAGCCGGCGCACCCGGTCGGGGTGGGCCAGCGCCACCTGGGTGCCGACGATGCCGCCCATGGAGTTGCCGATCACGTCCACCTGCTGCAGGCCCAGCCCGTCCAGGAAGCGGAGCACCGCGCCGGTGGCGGCCAGCATGGGGTGCTGGTCGGTCGGGTCGCTGACCCCGAAGCCGGGGAACTCCAGCACCAGGCAGCGGAAGTGCTCGGCCAGCACCGGCAGGTTGCCGCGGAAGTTGCGCCAGCCGGTGACGCCCGGCCCGGAGCCGTGCAACAGCAGCAGCGGCGGTCCCTCGCCCGCCTCGTGGTAACGCAGCACCCCTTGGTCGGTGGCGAGTTCGCGCAACGTCGACTCGTAGGTCAGCTCCGTGGTCATAGGTCTCTCAGTCCTTCGCAGGTGACTTGCCGGGAACGTAACCAGCGCCTTGTCAAGGCCGCCGCGACGATCCCGATCAGCGGGACGCGCCTGATTCGGGGGTTGTGACCGGTCCTGGCGGTGCGGCGGATGGGGAGCGGCCGGCGCTCGTCGAAGGCGCGGCGGCGGGGATGAAGAGTGGTCTTCCACTCAACGGGATGCCCTTTCCCTCGGTAACGAGGGCGGCCTACGTTCCTGATCGTCAACGCCCGACGCGGCCCGCCGAGCACCCGAGGGGAATCCATGCCAGCCGAGCCAGCGATCACCACCGATCCCGGTCACGCCGCGCCGCCCGCGCCGGTGGAGTTCCGGCGGGCCATGGCCGAGTTCGCCACCGGCGTCACCGTGGTCACCGGCCTCGACGGGGGCGAGCCGGTGGGTTTCGCCTGCCAGTCGTTTGCGTCGGTGTCCCTGGAGCCGCCGCTGGTGCTGTTCTGCGCCGATCACCGCGGCCGGTCCTGGCCGCGCATCCGGGCCAGCGGCCGGTTCTGCGTGAACATCCTGGCCGAGGACCAGCGGGAGCTGTGCGAGCGCTTCGGGTCGAGCAAGGGCCGCAAGTTCCAGGGGCTGGAGTGGGAGCCGTCGCCGTGGGGCGCGCCGGCGCTGCCCGATGTGCTGCTGCGCGTGCACGCGGTGGTGCAGGACGTGCACGTGGCCGGCGACCACGACGTGGTGATCGGACGGGTGCTGAGCTGTGAGCGTCCCCCGGGGAACGAGGGGCGGCGTCCGCTGTTGTTCTTCCGCAGCCGGTTCGGCATCGACGAGCCGGACGCCCCGATCGCCCCCGACCCGTGGGCCAGGGGCGATCGGTGGGGCTGAGGTCACCGCAGCGCCGCGGTCACATCCACTCGCCGCGGCCGTCCATCGCCAGCAGGCGGTTCAGCGTCTCGGGAGACCAGGAGTCCTCGGCGGGCGGGGCGAACTCCGCCCGCCGGGCGCGGGGGCGGCGCGCCGGCGCCGTGGACGGGAAGAGGGTCTGGGACGCCTCACGGGCGGCGGCGGCCACCAGCGGGGCGACGTTCTCCAGCGGGGTGCGGATGTCGCCGACCAGGGAGATGCCGGCCACCGGCCCTTCGGGGCCGCGGATGGCGGCGGCCACGCAGGCGATGCCGGGGAAGGTCTCGCCCCGCTCGAAGGCCAGGCCGCGGCGCCGGCGGATGCGGTGCAGCTCCTGGTGAAGGGTGGCCAGCTCGCCGATGGTGCGGTTGGTCAGCCGGTTCAGGGCGCCGCCGAGCCGGGCGTCGACCTGCTCGGGCTCCAGCCAGGCCAGCATCGCCTTGCCCAGCGCGGTGGAGTGGGCCGGGGCCCGTCCGCCGACCCGGGAGGGCACCGAGCTGGCGAACCGTCCGCCGACCTTGTCCAGGTAGAAGACGTGGGCGCCGTCCAGCACGGCCAGGTGGGCCACCAGCCCGGTGGTGATCTGCAGCTCGTGCAGCAGCGGCGCGGCGGCCTCGCGGATCTTGCCGTGCCCGCCGTCCCGGCCACCGAGACTCAGCGCCCGCGGCCCGAGGGCGTAGCCGTAGGAGTTGTGCTCCAGCCAGCGCTGGCGGACCAGCTGGTCGAGGATGCGGTGCGCGGTCGAGCGCGGCAGGCCGGTGTGCCGTGCCACGTCCTCCAGGGTCAGCCGGACCGAGCGGCCGGTGAAGGCGTCCAGGATCAAGGTCATTCGCTCGACCATCGACGGCGGCGGGTCGCGGCGCACTGCGGGGGCTGCCGTGGACTCGCTCATCGCACCTCCCAGACGACTGAAATGAATTCTTGTGACACGAATCTAGCAAGCAGTCTCTTCCCAGGGAAGACACCAGTTGATGTCGTGTTTATAGCGCTTTGTCCGTTCCGTTGAGTGAGACGCCTCACGAGACAGCGCGGACGTTGCTACTAGAACGTTTTCTTGTCACAGCCTGGAGGGGGGCACATGCGCATCGGCATCGTCACACCGGTGGTGGCCCAGCCGCCGGGAGCACACTCCCCGTGGGAGCACAGCGCCGGCATCGAGGAGCTCGGCCGGATCGCCGAGGCCGCCGACCGGCTCGGCTACCACCACCTGACCTGCAGCGAGCATGTGGCCGTGCCCACCGAGGCCGCCGCGCAGCGCGGCGGCGTCTACTGGGACCCGCTGGCGACCTTCGGCTACCTGGCCGCCCGCACCCGCCGCATCCGGCTGGCCACGCAGGTGCTGGTGCTCGGCTACCACCACCCGCTGGCCATCGCCAAGCGCTACGGCACGCTGGACCGCGTCAGCGGCGGGCGGCTGGTGCTCGGGCTGGGCGTGGGCAGCCTGGCCGAGGAGTTCGCGCTGCTGGGCGCCCCCTTCGAAGGCCGCGGCCCGCGCGCCGACGAGGCCATCGCCGCGCTGCGCGCCGCCTGGGGCCGGCGAGAGCCGAGCTTCCACGGCGAGCACTACGACTTCTCCGGCTTCGTCGTCGAGCCGCACGCCGTGCGCGAGCGGGTGCCGATCTGGATCGGCGGGCGCACCGCCCGCTCGCTGCGCCGCGCCGTCACGCTCGGGGACGGCTGGGTCCCCTTCGGCCTGCCCCTGGACACGCTCGCCGAGATGCTCGCCAAGGCCGACGCGCCCGAGGGTTTCGAGGTGGTGCTGAGCCCCGGCCGCCCGCTGGACCCGCTCGGCTCCCCCGAGGCGGCGCGCACCGCGCTGGAGCGGCTGCGCAAGGCCGGCGCGACCATCGCCGGCGTCCGCCTGACGGCCACCTCGGCCGACCACTACTGCGACCAGCTGGCCGCCCTGCGCGAGCTGGGCCAGAGCCAGGGTCTGTCCTTCGCCGGGGACTGACCCCGTTCTCCGGCTGCACCCCGGGCCGGACGAGCCCGCGCCGCGCTCGTCCGGCCCGCCCCTACCGAGCAAGTCGTCAGGAGGTTGCGATGGCCGACGCCGAGCCGCGGCGGGAGGCGCTGGAGGAGCGGCTGCGGGCGCTGGAAGAGCGGCTGCGGCTGCTGGAGGACGAGCGGGAGATCACCCGCCTGATCCTGTCCTATGGCCCGCTGGTCGACAGCGGCTGCGCGCAGGCCGTGGCCGAGCTGTGGGAGCCCGAGGGCGTCTACGACGTCGACGAGCTGCTGATGAACGGGCGGCGGGAGATCGCCGCGATGGTGCGCTCCCGCAACCACCAGGGCTGGATCGCCGGGGGCTGTGCCCACTTCATCGGCCCGCCCCACGTCACGGTGGACGGCGATGAGGCCACCGCGGTCGGCTACACCCTCATGATCGTCAACACCCCGGACGGCTTCACGCTGCGCCGCGCCACCGCCAACCGCTGGCGGCTGCGCCGCACCGCGGCCGGCTGGCGCGCCGTCGAGCGCACCAACCGCGTGCTGGACGGCCGCAAGGAGTCCCCCGACCTGCTGGCCTCCTGCTTCCCCGGCGCGGTGCGCCACCTGCCGCAGGGGCCACGGGCGTGATGGGCGACCGCGAGCAGATCATCGAGCGGCTGGCCGAACTGGCCGCCGCGCTGGACCGCCGGGACTGGGCGGCGATCGGCGCGATGTTCACCGAGGACGCCACCGGCTACGGCCGCACCGGACGGGCGGAGATCGTCGCCGTCGTCCGCCGCCATCTGGGCGGCTGCGGCCCGTCCCAGCACCTGCTGGGCAACCACCGGGTGCGCATCGACGGCGACCGGGCGCGGTCGCTGACCTACGCGCGGGTCATGCACCTGGGCGCCGGCCCCATGGAGGGCCGCCACTATGAGTGCTTCGGCGAGTACGACGACCGCTGGGTGCGCACCGCCGGCGGCTGGCTGCTGACCTCCCGGACGTTCCAGATCACCATGCAGTTCGGCGACTTCGGGGTGCTGCGGCCGGGCTGATCCCCCGGTGGCCGGGCGGAAAGAGAGACTCAGCTCACCCTTCGAAAAGCTCCGTGCGGCACCGGCCCGGCTTTTATCCTCAATGAGTACGAAACCGTTTCGTACTCATTGAGAGGGGGTCGTAACGGTAGAGTCGGTCCTTGTGGCAGAGCGTCGGACCCGACTGTCGCCGGAGCGGGAACAAGAGCTGTTCACGGCGGTGCTCGACCTGCTGCGCGAGGTCGGGTACGAGGCGCTGACGATGGACGCGATCGCGGCCCGCGCCCGCTCCAGCAAGGCCACGCTGTACCGGCAGTGGCGCGGCAAGCCGGAACTGGTGGCCAGCGCGCTGCGGCACGCCGAACCGGTGTCGATCACCCATATCGACACCGGGACCTTGGCCGGCGACCTACGGGAGCTGGCCCGGCGCCTGGGCGAGGTGGCGCTGCGCGACATGGAGCTGGTCCGGGCGCTGGGACACGCCATGCACCAGGACCCCGAGCTGCTGCAGGCGGTGCGGGCGCTGCTGGTCGAACCCGAGCTGACCGCGCTGCGCGGGATGCTGGACCGGGCGGTGCGGCGGGGCGAGCTGGCCCCGGACGTGCCGGCCGCGCAGTTCGTCCCGCACATGGTGCTGGGCGCCATGGTGGGACGGGCCCTGGTGGAGGACCGCGACGCCGACGCCGCCTACCTGGTGCGCTACATCGACGCCGCGGTGCTGCCCGCCCTCGGGCTGTCCTGACAGGCGTCCGCCCGCCGGCTCCCCCGAGCCGGCCCCCTGGCGGCCGCACAGCCGCTCCGGGCCGTGCCGCCGGCGACTGATCTTCGATCCCCTCTCCCCCGCCCGGCGGCCGGAGAACACACTCCGCGCCGTCGCGCATGCCGGTGACCGGCCGGCGTCGCCGCGCACCCGCGCCCCGCGGACGCGGCCGTTCCACCCCGTTGTGTCCCTTCCCCTGCATCGATCTCGACGGGAGTTCGTCACCGATGGCCACGTTGCTCTACCGGCTGGGCCGCTTCGCCTTCCGCAGAAGACGGCTGGTCGCCCTGGTGTGGGCGGTGCTGCTGGCGGCGGCCGCGGCCGCCGCCTTCCTGGCGCCGCCGGCGGCCTCCGGGCAGTTCTCCATCCCCGGCACCCAGGCCCAGCAGGCCTTCGACCTGCTGGACCGGCGCTTCCCCGGAAGCAACGCCGACGGCGCCACGGCCCGCGTGGTGTTCCAGGCCCGCGGTGACCGGAAGATCACCGACCCGGCGGCCCGGGCCGAAGTCCACAAGGCGCTGGCGGAGCTGCAGGCGCTGCCCAAGGTGCAGGCCGTCACCGACCCCTACCGGGCCAAGGCGATCAGCCCGGACGCCTCCATCGCCTACATCCAGGTCTCCTACCGGGTGCCGTCGATCGAGCTGAGCGAGGCCGACCGCGACGCGCTGCAGGAGGCCGTGCACAAGGCCCGCGGCGGCGGCCTGACCGTGGAGGTCGGCGGGGACGCCCTGTCGGCCGCGCCCGAGGGCGGCGCCACCGAGGCGATCGGCGTGGCGGTCGCGGCGGTGGTGCTGCTGGTGACCTTCGGGTCGCTGATCGCCGCCGGGCTGCCGCTGCTGACGGCGCTGGTGGGCATCGGGGTGGCGGTGGCGGCCGTCACCGCGCTGAGCGCCCCGCTGGAGCTGGACGACACCACCCCGATCCTGGCGACCATGATCGGGCTGGCGGTCGGCATCGACTACGCCCTGTTCATCGTCTCCCGCCACCGCGCCGAGCTGGCCGAAGGGCGCGATGCGGCGGAGGCGGCGGGCCGGGCGACCGGCACCGCCGGGTCGGCGGTGGTGTTCGCCGGGCTGACGGTCGTCATCGCGCTGGCCGGCCTGGCGGTGGTCGGCATTCCGCTGCTGACCAAGATGGGGCTGGCCGCCGCGGCCGCGGTGGTGGTCGCCGTGCTGGTCGCGCTCACCCTCATCCCCGCGCTGCTGGGATTCGCCGGCGACAAGGTGCTGCCCCGCTCCCGGCGCGCAAAGGGCGCCCGGCCCGAAGGGGACGGCCTGGGCGCCCGCTGGGCCCGCCTGGTGCTGCGCTTCCCGGTGCCGGTGCTGCTGGTCACCGTCGCCGCGCTCGGCGTGATCGCCATTCCCGCCGCCGACATGCGGCTCGGGTTGCCCGACGACGGCTCCCAGCCGGTCTCCACCACCCAGCGCAGGGCCTATGACCTGCTGTCGAAGGGTTTCGGTCCCGGCTTCAACGGCCCGCTGGTGACCGTGGTGGACGCCGCCGGCGCCAAGGACCCCCAGGGCGCCGCCGCCCGGGTCGCCCAGCAGATCAGCGGCATGCCGAACGTGGCCGCGGTGCTGCCGCCCGCCTTCAACCGGGCCGGGGACACCGCGATGATCACCGTCATCCCCGCCTCCGGCCCGGCCGACGACCGCACCGAAAAGCTGGTGCGCGCCATCCGCGGCACCGCCGCCGAGGTCAAGGCCGCCACCGGGGCGCGGGTGCTGGTCACCGGCCAGACCGCGGTGGCCATCGACATGTCGCAAAAGCTCGACGACGCGCTGATCCCCTACCTGGCGCTGGTGGTCGGGCTGGCCTTCCTGCTGCTGATCCTGGTGTTCCGCTCGCTGCTAGTCCCGCTCAAGGCGGCGCTGGGCTTCCTGCTGTCGGTGCTGGCCTCGCTGGGCGCCGTGGTGGCGGTGTTCCAGTGGGGCTGGCTGAAGGACCCGCTGGGCGTGGAGGTCACCGGCCCGGTGATGAGCATGATGCCGATCTTCCTGGTCGGCGTGGTGTTCGGGCTGGCCATGGACTATGAGGTCTTCCTGGTCACCCGGATCCGCGAGGCCTGCGTGCACGGCGAGGACGCCCGGCAGGCCGTGGTCACCGGCTTCGCCCACAGCGCCCGGGTGGTCACCGCCGCCGCCATCATCATGATCAGCGTGTTCGCCGGCTTCATCGGCTTCTCCGACCCGATGGTCAAGATGATCGGCTTTGGGCTGGCCATCGCCGTGCTCTTCGACGCCTTCGCGGTGCGCATGACCATCGTCCCGGCGGTGCTGGCCCTGCTCGGCAAGGCCGCCTGGTGGCTGCCGCGCCGGCTCGACAAGGTGCTGCCCGAGGTGGACGTGGAGGGCGAAAAGCTCAACCGTCCCGCTCCGGCCGCACCGCAGCCGCAGCGGGAGCTGCAGGTCAGCGGCGTGTGAAAGAGGCCGCTCGCGCGGGCCGTCCATGGATCATGGGCGGCCCGCCGCCGTTCAGGGATGCACCACCGCCACCGTGCAGGGCGCCATCTGCAGCATCGCCATCGCGGTCGCGCCCAGCGGCTGCAGGTTCGGGCCGCGCTCGCCGCGGGCGCCCACCACCACCATGTCGGCGCCCTTGGCCGCGCCCAGCAGCGCCCGCCGGGGCTCTTCCAGCACCAGCGAGGTGCGCGTCGCCACCTGCGGGTACTTCACCAGCCAGGGGGCGACGGCGCGCTGCAGCCGGGCGCCGCACACCTGCTCCAGCTTCTCCCGGTCGGCGAACAGCGCGATCTCGGTGCCGGCCACGCCGCCCGGCTCCCAGCACCCGGAGACCGCCTCGACCTGCCAGCCCCGCAGCGCCGCCTCCTCGAAGGCGAACTCCAGCGCGGCCTGCGACCCCGGCGAGTCGTCCACCCCGACCACCACGCGGCCGTCGGTCGGCGTGCCGGGAGCCCGGACCACCAGCACCGGGCCGCGGGCGTGGGCCGGCACCTGCAGCGCCGAGGACCCCACCGGCAGCTCCTCCCGCTCATGCGAGCCGAGCACGATGATCCCCTCGGCGCCCTCGTGCAGCAGCGCCGGCGCGGCGGGGCCGTCCACCAGGCGCCGGTGCACCTTCAGGCCGGGGGCCAGGCTCTCGGCGAGCTCGACGCCGTGCTGCAGCAGATGCCGCCCCATCCGCTTGACGATGGCCACGCCCTCGTAGTCGATGTAGCTGATCGGGTACGGCCAGCGCCAGGCGTGGCAGACCGTCAAGTCCAGCCGGCGTTTGCGGGCCTCCTCCACCGCCCATCTGATGGCCAGCTCGCTTTCCTTCGTCCCGTCGTAACCGACGAGCACCTGCGCATAGCGCCCCATCGCGCCTCCTCGGTCGTTCCCACACCTCCATGGCACCTCGCCGGGACGACCGGTACCCAGAGTCGTTGGTCCTGTGCCCGCATCTCCGTCCGGCAATCGGCCCGCGGCGATGCGAAAGACAGCCGGGCGGGGGTAGGAGGCGGGGCACGGGGGTGAGCGACGATGAGCCGCTGGCTGCTGTCCTACGACTCCTACGACCCGGCCGCCGAAGGGGTCAGGGAGGCGCTGTGCACGCTGGGCAACGGCTACTTCGCCACCCGCGGGGCGGCCCCGGAGTCGGTCGCCGACGGCGTCCACTACCCGGGCACCTATGTGGCCGGTGTCTACAACCGGCTGACCTCGCAGGTCGCCGGGCGCTCGGTGGACAACGAAGACCTGGTCAACACCCCGGACTGGACGGCGCTGACCTTCCGGATCGGCCCCGAGGGCCCCTGGTTCGACCTGGACGCCGCCCACCGCGCCGGGCACCTGCTGTCCTACCGGCAGGAGCTGGACATGCGGCGCGGGGTGCTGACCCGGATCGTCCGCCTCACCGACCCGGCCGGCCGGTGCACCCAGATCACCCAGCGCCGGCTGGTGTCGATGGACCAGCCGCACCTGGCGGCGATGGAGACCGCGGTGCTGCCGGAGAACTGGAGCGGCCCGCTGCAGGTGCGCTGCCGGCTGGACGGCCGGGTGCGCAACACGGGCGTGGCCCGCTACCGGGGGCTCAGCAACCGGCACCTGGAGGTGGATGAGATCTGCGAGCACGGCGACGTGCTGTGCCTGCGCACCACGACGGTCACCTCCCGGATCGGCGTCGCCACCGCGGTGCGGGTGCGCAGCGCCGCCGAGACCGGGCGCCGGCTGCTGCGCGAACCGCAGGCGGCGACCTGGGAGCTGTCCCTGGACGCCGTCCAGGGCACCCCCGTCACCGTGGAGAAGGTCGCCGCGATCGCCACCTCGCGCGACCATGCGATCGAAGAGTGCGCCATCGCGGCCCGGCGCTGGGCCGAGCGCGCCGGCTCGTTCGATGAGCTGCTGGAACGGCACGTGCTGGCCTGGGACCGGCTGTGGCGGCGCTGCCAGATCCGCGTGGACCACGACGACACCCAGCGGATCCTCAACCTGCACATGTTCCATCTGCTGCAGACGGTCTCCGAGCACTCGGTGGACCTGGACGTGGGCGTTCCGGCGCGGGGGCTGCACGGCGAGGCCTACCGGGGGCATGTGTTCTGGGACGAGCTGTTCATCCTGCCGTTTTTGGCCATGCGGTTCCCCGAGATCGCCCGGGCGCTGCTGATGTACCGCTGGCGCCGGCTGCCGGAGGCCCGCTGGGCGGCGCGCCGGGCGGGCCTGCGCGGCGCCTGCTACCCGTGGCAGAGCGGCAGCGACGGCACCGAGCAGACCCAGCGGCTGCACCTGAACCCCCGCTCGGGGCGGTGGCTGCCCGACCACACCCACCTGCAGCGCCACGTGGGGCTGGCCATCGCCTACAACGTGTGGCGCTTCCACGAGGCCACCGGCGACACCGAGTTCCTGGCCGAGTACGGCGCCGAGATGCTGCTGGAGATCGCCCGCTACTTCGCCGACCTGGCCGTCTACAACCGGGTCGAGGACCGCTATGAGATCCGCGGCGTCATGGGACCCGACGAATACCACGACGCCTACCCGGACCGCGACGAGCCCGGCCTGGACAACAACGCCTACACCAACGTGATGACCGCCTGGGTGCTGCGCCGGGCCCTGGAGGTGCTGGCGCTGCTGCCGCCGGAACGGGAGGCCGAGCTGCGGGAGGACCTGATGCTGACCCGCGGGGAGCTGGAGCACTTCGAGGAGGTCGCCCGCAAGCTCAAAGTGCCCTTCCACGACGGGGTGATCAGCCAGTTCGAAGGCTACGGGGAACTGGAAGAGCTCGACTGGGAGGGCTACCGGGCGCGCTATGGGGACATCCGCCGCCTGGACCGGATCCTGGAGGCCGAGGGCGACACCGTCAACCGGTACAAGGCGTCCAAACAGCCCGACGTGCTGATGCTGTGCTACCTGCTGTCGCCCGGCGAGCTCGGCTCCGTCCTCACCGGGCTCGGCGTCGACTCCGGCCCGGACCTGATCCCCCGGACGATCCGCTACTACCTGCCCCGCACCTGCGACGGGTCATCGCTGAGCGCGGTGGTGCACGCCTGGATCCTGGCCCGCACCGGCGATGCGGACTCCTGGCGGTTCTTCCAGGAGGCCCTGCACAGCGACATCGCCGACATCCAGGGCGGAACCACCGCCGAAGGCATCCACCTGGGCGCCATGGCCGGCACCGTCGATCTCGTCCAGCGCTGCTATGCGGGCATCTCCACTTGCGGCGACACCTTGTGCATCGACCCCCGCCCGCCCAAGGAGATCACCGCGCTGCGGCTGGGCCTGCGCTACCGGGGCCACTGGGGCATCGATCTGGCCTGCGACCATGAACGGCTGCGGGTGCGGGTGCGGCCCAGCGCCGCCTCCCCCATCCGGGTCGCTCATGCGGGACGCTCGGCCGTCATCGATCCCGGCGGCTGCTGGGAGGTCCCGCTGTAGGGCCCTTGCGGCCTTGGCCGGGGCGGCCCCGCAGGACCGCCCCACCGCGCGCCGGGCGCCGCAGGCCGACACCGCCCGGCGTGCGTGCTCTCACCCGTCCTCGGGATGCTCGTAGTGGACGACCCTGGCGTCCGGGCCCGGGTAGATGAGGCTGGTCCGCCCGGTGTCGGCCCAGCGGACCAGGTAGGGCGGGGTGCCGTCGGGCCCGATCACCTCGATGATCTCGCCGTCGCGGACCGGCTCGTGCAGCCCCGACCGGACGATGACGAGCCGGTCTCCGGCGGCGGCCCGCATCGTCGCTCCCCCGTGCGGCCGGTGTGCGGTCCTGTTCATCGCGTCCCCCTCACGCGTTTTCTCTTCCGCTCTCAAGAGCGCGGCCGGACGACGGCGACCGGGCAGTCGGCGTGGTGGATCACGCCGTGGCTGACCGAGCCGATCCGGATCGCGCCGAGCCCGTGGCGGTCCCGGGCCCCCACCACCACCAGGCCGGCCGTGCGGGAGGCGTCGGTCAGCGCGGCGACCGGATGGTCGTAGGCGACCTCTTCGACCACCTCGATGTCGGGGTGGCTCTTGCGCAGCGGGGCGGTCGCCCGGATCAGCGCCCAGCGGATCTCCTCTTCGGCGTCCCGCAGATTCATCGCATACCCCGTCTCGGTGACCGCCGGCGGGCGCCAGCCGTGCACGACCCGCAGCCGGGAGCCGCGCAGCGCGGCGGCGTCGAAGGCGTACTCCAGCGCCGTGCGGCACTCGCCGCCCGGATCGACCCCCACCACCACGTCCCCGCCGGTCCGGCCGGCGTCACCGCGCACGATGACCACCGGGCCGGGCACATGGCCGGCCACCCGCAGCCCGGTCGAGCCCAGCAGCAGCCGGGAGAACCCGCCCACGCCGCGGTGCCCGATGACGATCTCGAACGCCGACCTGGCCTGCTCGCTGAGCGCATAGCCCGGCGACCGCAGCACCAGCTGGGTGGTGACCTTCAGCTCCGGGTGCCGGTCGCAGGCCAGCTCGCGGGCCTCCTCCAGGATCTCCTTGCCGGCCTCCTCCAGCGCCACGGTCACCTCGGTCGGGGCCATCATCGGCGCCACGGGGACCCAGGGCTGCGCGGCGTGCACGATGTGCAGCCGCCGATGCCTTCTGGCCGCCTCGTCGGCAGCCCACTCCACAGCGCGGTCGGCGGCTTCGGAGCCGTCGGTGCCGACGACGACGGGATCGGAAAGCTTCGACATGTTCAGCTCCTGGTGTCAGCTCCTCTGACTCCAGGGTGAACCGCCGTCCCATGCCGCAGGCAGCGGCGTAGGTCACACGCCCATGGGACCTTCGGCCCCTGCCGCAATGCGCCGCGAAAACCCCGATACGCTGCACAAACGCCGGGGCGCCGGGTTTTTTTTCAGGAGACGGCCGAGGGGGCCGGGCCGCGGTGCGGCGGCAGCCGTTCGGCGCCGGTGTAGACGTTCATCGAGGAGCCGCGCAGGAAGCCGACCAGGGTCAGGCCCTGTTCCCGCGCCAGGTCCACGGCCAGGGAGGACGGCGCCGAGACCGCCGCCAGCAGCGGGATGCCCGCCATGACCGCCTTTTGCACCAGCTCGAAGGAGGCCCGGCCGCTGACCATGAGGATCGTGCCGCGCAGCGGCAGCCGCCCCGCGCGCAGCGCATGGCCGATGACCTTGTCGACGGCGTTGTGGCGTCCCACGTCCTCGCGCAGGCACAGCAGCTCGCCGTCGGGGGCGAACAGGCCGGCGGCGTGCAGGCCGCCGGTCTTGTCGAACACCCGCTGGGCGGCGCGCAGCCGCTCCGGCAGCAGGGCCAGGGTCCGGCAGGACACCCGCAGGTCGTCTGCGGTCAGGTCCCACGGCGCGGTGGTGCGCACCGCCTCCAAGCCGGCCTTGCCGCACAGGCCGCAGGAGGAGGTGGTGTAGAAGTTGCGTTCCAGCGAGGTCTCCGGCAGCGGCACGCCGGGCGCCAACGCCACGTCGACGACGTTGTAGGTGTTGGCGCCGTCGGCGGTGGCGCCCGCGCAGTAGCGGATGCCGGCGATGTCCTCTGCCGCGCGGACGACTCCCTCTGCCACCAGGAACCCGGCGGCCAGGTCGAAGTCGTCCCCGGGAGTGCGCATGGTCACCGTCAGCGCCCGGCCGCCGACGCGGATCTCCATGGGCTCCTCGACGGCCAGGGTGTCGGGGCGGTGGGAGCGCCGCTCGGCGCGGACGCGCAGCACCGGCCGCAGCGCGGTCACCCGGCCCATGACGCGCTCCGCTCCCCCGCCGGCTCCAGCCGGACCACGACGGCCTTGGAGGTGGGCGTGTTGCTGTGCTCGGCCACGCTGTCCAGGGGGACCAGGACGTTGGTCTCCGGGTAGTAGGCGGCGGCCGAGCCGCGCGGGGTCGGGTAGGGCACCGCGGTGAAGGCCGGGGCGCGGCGTTCGCCGCCGTCCTCCCACACGCTCACCAGATCGACCGTGCTTCCCTCGGCGATTCCCAGTTCGGCCAGGTCGGCGGGGTTGACCAGCACGACGCGGCGGGAGCCGCGGATGCCGCGGTAGCGGTCGTGGGAGGTGTAGGGGACGGTGTTCCACTGGTCGTGGGAACGCAGCGTCTGCAGGATCAGGTGCCCCTTGGGCGCCTTCAGCATCGTGAAGGCGTTGCAGGTGAAGACGGCCTTGCCGCTGGGGGTGCGGAAGGTGCGGCTGTTGACGGGGTTGGGCAGCCGGAACCCGCCGGGCTCGCGGACCCGGGCGTTGAAGTCTTCAAAACCGGGGATGACGCGGGCGATCCGGTCGCGGATGGTGTCGTAGTCGGCCTCGAACTCCTCCCACGGCAGGTCCGGCCGGTCGCCCAGGGTGAGGCGGGCCAGGCGGCTGATGATGGAGACCTCGCTGAGCAGCGTGCCGGAGGGGGGTTGCAGCCGTCCCCGGGAGGCGTGCACCTGGCTCATGGAGTCCTCGACCGTCACGAACTGGTCGCCGCAGGCCTGCACGTCCCGGTCGGTGCGGCCCAGCGTGGGCAGGATCAGCGCGGTCCGGCCGCAGACGGTGTGGGAGCGGTTGAGCTTGGTGGAGATCTGCACGGTCAGCCGGCAGGACCGCAGCGCCCGCTCGGTGACGCGGCTGTCGGGGGTGGCCCGCACGAAGTTGCCGCCCACCCCTATGAAGATCTTGGCGCGGCCGTCGCGCATCGCGCGGATGGCGTTGACGGTGTCCAGGCCGGGCTCGGCGGGCGGGGTGAAGCCGAACTCCCGCTCCAGCGCCTCCAGCAGCCATTTCGGCGGCTTCTCCCAGATGCCCATGGTGCGGTCGCCCTGGACGTTGCTGTGCCCGCGCACCGGGCACACCCCGGCGCCGGGACGGCCGATGTTGCCGCGCAGCAGCAGGAAGTTGACGATCTCCCGGATGGTGGGCACCCCGTGCCGGTGCTGGGTCAGCCCCATCGCCCAGCACACGATGATCCGCTCACTGGCCAGCACCCGGGCGTGCACGTCCTCGATCTGCTCGCGGCTCAGGCCGGTGGCCTCCAGCACCTGCGGCCAGGTGACCCGCCGGACGTGCGCGGCGAATTCTTCGAACCCGGTGGTGTGGGCGTCGATGAACTCCCGGTCCAGCACCGTGCCGGGGCTTTCCTCCTCGGCCCGCAGCAGCAGCATGTTGAGCGCCTGGAACAGCGCCAGGTCGCCGCCGGGCCTGATCTGCAGGAACACATCGGCGATGCGGGTGCCGCGCCCGACGATCCCGCGCACCTTCTGGGGGTGTTTGAAGCGTTTGAGGCCCGCCTCCGGCAGCGGGTTGACCGCGATCACCTGGCCGCCGCGGCGTTTGGTCTCCTCCAGCGTCGCCAGCATCCGCGGGTGGTTGGTGCCCGGGTTCTGCCCGACGACGAAGACCAGGTCGGCCCGGTGGAAGTCCTCCAGCCCGACGCTGCCCTTGCCGACGCCCAGCGTCTCGGTGAGGGCGCAGCCGCTGGACTCATGGCACATGTCGGAGCAGTCCGGCAGGTTGTTGGTGCCGAAGGCGCGGGCGAACAGCTGCAGCAGGAAGGCCGCCTCGTTGCTCAGCCGGCCGGAGGTGTAGAAGATCGCCTGGTTGGGGTCGCCCAGGGTGCGCAGCTCATCGGCCACCAACTGCAGCGCCTCGTCCCAGCCGATCGGCTCGTAGTGGTCGGAGCCGGGGCGTTTGATCATCGGTTCGGTGAGCCGGCCCTGCTGGTTGAGCCACTGGTCGGACTTGCCGTCCAGCTCCGAGACGGGGTGGCGGCGGAAGAAGTCCGCACCCACCCGGCGCGAGGTCGCCTCGTCGGTGATGTGCTTGACGCCGTTTTCGCAGTACTCGTTCTTGTGCCGGCGCGGCCCTTCGGGCCAGGCGCATCCCGGGCAGTCCAGCCCTTGGGCCTGGTTGGCGTTCAGCAGCGTCAGAGCCGTCCGCCGCACCGAGGTCTGGCCCAGGGAGTACTCCAGGGCGTGGACGACGCCGGGGAGCCCGGCCGCCCAGTCCTTGGGGGCACTGACCGAAAGCCGTTCCCGGTCCTGCTCTTCGTTCTTGCTCACCGGTCTCTCCCGTCGCGTCCACGGTCGCGGCCCGCCGCGGTGAAGGCCGCCCCTCCTCCACCGGCCGCCCAGGCCGCCCTTTGCCCCTGCTCGACCCGGCGATTCCACTCCCGCTCGGTGGCCTGCCGGCCGCCTTCATCCTGGCCCGGCCGGAGATGGAAACCTGTTTTTTAGGGATTCCCCACTCGATGAGCGGCAACCGCCGCGGCTCTTTGATAAAGCCCGCCTCGCCGTGCACGAACGCCTGGGGTGTCTCCGGCGGAGGCTGTGCTTCGGCGAGGGCCCGGGGAAGCGGACGGCGTCTCCTTCCCCGGGCCGGGAGATCCACGGGCCTGCCAGGTGCTCTCTCGCTGGGGCAGACGATGCCGGTGGTCGGCTCGTGCCCGTCCGGCGTCCCAGTGGCACAGGGAACCTGAGAGAGAAGCCGCGACAGGTTCCCTCTTCCAGGAGGGCTGCGGCGTGCCAGCGGTTATCGCATTGGCCGGCGCGTTCGCCACGGGATTCATGAGGGGTCTTTCCCGTCGAAGACGTCCACGACGTACTCGGCGATCGCCATGGACGAGGTCGCCGCCGGCGAGGGCGCGTTGCGCACCGTGGTGATCGGGCCGAGCCGGTTGATGCGGAAGTCCTCGACCAGGGAGCCGTCCCGGTCCAGGGCCTGGGCGCGCACGCCCGCAGGTCCCCGCACGACGTCCTTGGGGCCGATCGCGGGCACATACCGCTGCGCCGCCCGCATATAGGCCCGCTTGGAAAGAGAGCCGTACATTTCCTTGACACCGGTGACCCAGTGGCGGCGCGCCATGCGCCAAAAACCCGGCCACGCGGCGATCTCCCGCAGGTCCTCAAAGGAGACGTTCGAGCGGCGGTAGCCCTCACGGGCCATGGCGAGGACGGCGTTCGGGCCGACGTCCACGACGCCGTTGACCCGCCGCGTGAAATGCACGCCGAGGAAGGGGTAGCGGGGGTCGGGCACGGGGTAGATGAGCCCGCGGATCAAGTCTTTCTTCTCGTCGGAGACGATCATGTACTCGCCCCGGAACGGGACGATCTGCGGCTCGCGCTCGTCCCCGGCCAGCGCGGCGACCCTGTCGGTGTGGATGCCGGCGCAGACGATCAGCCGGTCCACTCGCACGGACCGTTCCAGCGAGCCGACCTCCAGCTTCCCGCCGGCCTCGGTGATGCGGGTGACGGGGAAGGACAGCCGCACCTCTCCCCCGGCCGCCGCGATGTCCTCGGCGAAGGACTCGGCGATGCGCACGAAGTCGGTGATCGCGGTCCGGGGCGAGTGCAGTGCGGCCAGTCCCCGGGCGTGCGGCTCGATCTCCTTGATCCCCGCGGGGCCGAGGCGCTGCAGCCCGGGCACGGCGTTGGTGTCGGCGCGCTCGTAAAGCGCGTTCATCCGGGTGACGTCTTCGGGGGTGACCGCGACGACGAGCTTGCCGACCTCCTCATACGGCAGGCCGCGCTCGGTGCAGTACTCGCGCAGCATCTCCTTGCCCCGGGTGCACAGCCTGGCTTTGAGGCTGCCCGGCTTGTAGTAGATGCCCGCGTGCACGACGCCGGAGTTGTGGCCCGTCTGGTGGGCGGACACACGGTCCTCCTTCTCCATGACGACGACCCGCGTGCCGGGCCTGCGCCGGGTGATCTCCCGGCCGATCGCCAGGCCGATGATCCCGGCCCCGACGATGCCGATGACCTCGTCAGCCATACCGCGTTCCCGTTCTGTCGATTGCCCTCGAAGGGGGTTCCTCCGGCTTCAGTAGTGAATCGTGATGGTCTTGACGCGCGTGCAGAAGCGGAGGGCTTGTGAGCCCTGTCCCTTGAACGCCGATCCGGAGTCACGGATCCCCCGAAGGATGGTGCGTGTTCCGGCCGGAGGCGGGGGCGTTGACCGCCGCCTGGCCGCACTCGGCTTCCTCGGTGAAGCGGTGGGCGGCCGACAGGTCCCGGGTGGAGATCGCCGCGGACGGAGCCGCCGGCCGCCGCGGTGGCCTGCGTCGGGTCATCGACGGGAAACACCACCGGCACCGAGCCGAACACTTCGTGCCGCCGGATGTCCATGTCCGCGGTGGCGCCGGTCAGGATCGCGGGGCTGACGCAGCAGCCATTGGCCAGGGCCGCATCCTGCGGCGTCCCCTCGCCGAGCCCGGCCCGGGCGCCCTGCTCGACGGCCTGCCCGGTGGCGCGGCGTTCTGGGACGAGCCCCACACCGGCATGCAACAGAGCCGGTCTCCGTCCAAGTCGAACCGGCGGTCCCCAATTCGTGGATCTCCGACCTTGATGGGGTGCACGCCGGCCATCAGGTAGGGCGCCCCCTCACAGCCCGACCAGGCCGGTGACACCGGCGATCTCCCCTTCGGTAAGGGAGATCTGCAGTTCTCGCTGCGTCCCGCCGCCGCGGATGTGCGTCCTGGTGGCGATGGACCGCCGGACGGTCTGTTGGGAACCCGCTCGTTCTCAGGGGACGCGGGGTGAATCTCTCTGGAAAACAACTACCGCAGGCCGGATATGCCAATCCAACCTGCGGTCTGCCGTACCCCCGAGCGGATTCGAACCGCCGTTACCGCCTTGAGAGGGCGGCGTCCTAGGCCACTAGACGACGGGGGCCTGCCTTGTTTTCGCCTTTGCGGTTTCCCGCTCGGGCCGGGTCCAGCTTACCGGACCTTTTCCCATTACTCGAATCGGTTCTTCAGATCCGTTCGGGGTCTGGGAGCGGGTCTGCCGGCCGGGGCCGGGTGACCCAGCTGGGGTACCAGGACTCGAACCTAGACTAACTGAACCAGAATCAGTCGTGCTGCCAATTACACCATACCCCAGTGGCGTATCGGGACTCCGGGAGTCCCGCTCGCGCATGGATGAGCTTACCGGACTCTGGGAGCGGCTACCAAAACGATTGCCGCCCGGCGGGGAGAGAATCCGGGGAAAGCCGCCCGCCGTCCCGTCGCGCCGGCGGGGACGGGCCGGTGCGGGGCGTCCCGCCGGCGGCAGGACGCCGGCCGCGAAAGCCGTCAGTCGCGGGCGGCGACGCGGTTGGTGAGGGTGCCGATCGACTCGATGGTCACCGACACCTCGTCCCCGATCTCCAGCGGCCCCACCCCGGCCGGGGTGCCGGTCAAGATGATGTCGCCGGGCAGCAGGGTCATCACCTGGCTGACGTACTCGATCAGCGCGGGCACATCGTGCATCAGCTGCGAGGTGCGCGCCGACTGGCGGACCTCCCCGTTGACGGTGGTGGTGATGGCCAGGTCGGACGGGTCGGCCCGGGTCTCGATCCAGGGGCCGAGCGGGCAGAAGGTGTCAAAGCCCTTGGCCCGCGTCCACTGTCCGTCGCGCTGCTGCAGATCGCGGGCGGTGACGTCGTTGGCGCAGGTGTAGCCGAGGATCACCTCCGGGACCCGGGAGGCCGGCACCTCCCGGCACATCCGGCCGATCACCACGGCCAGCTCCCCTTCGTAGTCCACCCGCTGGGTGAGCTTTTGCGGGTAGGCGATGGCCTCGCCGGGACCGATCACGGCGGTGGACGGCTTGGAGAAGATCACCGGTTCGGCCGGCGGCTCACTGCCCATCTCCCGGGCGTGCTCGGCGTAGTTCTTGCCGATCGCCACCACCTTGCTGGGCAGGATCGGCGCCAGCAGCCGCACCTTCTCAAGCGGGAACCGAGCCCCGGTGAACCGTATCTCCCCGAACGGATGAGCGGCGATGGCGGCGACGGTGTCGCCTTCGACCACGCCGAAGGCCACCTCGTCACCGATGGAGAACCTTGCGATACGCAACCTGTCGCCCCGTAGTTCAAAGCGCGGACATCAACACTGGGAAGCCTAGTCATCTGTTCTGACGGGCTTTCGCTCAGTGCCGCGCATCTTCCGTCGCCCGGCCTCCGCCATGGGAGCTCACCGAAGCCCTTTCACCGGTGCCGCGGGGCCTTGCGGCCGCTTTCACTCCAGGCCGCACTCGCGGTCGTTGAAGCGGCATTTCCTCGGCTCGACCGGGCTGCCGGCGGCGCCGAAGCGGACCTCCCAGGTGCCGCCCGGCGGGATCTGCGGAGCGCCGTCCAGGCTGCGGATCTGCACGCGGTCGCCGCCGCGCACCAGCTCACCGCCCCAGACGTGCTTGACGTCGGCGCCGGGCGTCTCGAAGGTGATCGTCCACTCCCGCATGGGCTCGGCACCGTGGTTGGTGATGATCAGCAGTCCCTCGTAGTAGCCGGGATCGTGCTGGACGAGCTGGTAGGTCAGCCCTTTGCCGCGCAGCACCGGGCCGATGGGGTCGCGAGGCGGCGGCGTGGGGTCGGCCGGCGCCCGCCCGGGGGCCGGCGCGCCGTCCTGCGGTGACGCCCCGGGCGCCGGGGCGTCCTGCGCCGGTGCGGGGACGCCGGAGCCGCCCGCTCCCGGTGGCGCCTCTCCCGCCGGCGCGCCGGTCCCTCCGGACCCGTCCTCACCGGGCGCGCTGGAGGCGCCGCCGGCCGGGGGCTTGGCGGTGGTCGCCTCGCCGTCCTTCCCGCCGCGCATCAGGGTGAGCGCCGACACCCCGGCGACCACGGCGAAGAGCAGCACCAGGGCCGCCGCCACGGCCAGCGGTGCCCGTGAGCCGCGCCGGCCGCCCGCGGGCGGCCGCTGCGCGCCGGGGGCGTTCACCGGCCTCGCCGAGGCGACGGGGCGGTCGGGAAGCGGAAGCACGGCGGGGGCCGTATCGGTCGCCGGGGCCTGCGCGTCCGGCGCGGGGGAAGCCTGTTCATGGGAGGCGATGGGCGGCGGCAACGGCCGGGCACCGGTGGAATCCGGTGCATCCGGCTGCGGCTCCGGGCGGGAGGCGTCCGCGCGGTCGGGCACGGTGGCACCGGGAGGCACGGCCGCCGCGGCGAGCGGGCTGAGTGAGGCCGTGGCGGCCGGTTCCGCGGGCCGTTCCGAGGGCTGGGGCGCAGCCGCCTCCCGGCGGGCGTCCTCGCTGCCGAACAGCTCGGTCCACTCTCCCTGTCCGGCCTCCGCATTGCGTTCCCCGGAATCGCCTGGGAGGTCATGGCGCGCAGGCGCCCAGGGGTCCTGCGGATCCCGCACCGTCGCATCCGGCGCGGCGCCGCCGGCCCGCGGGCCGGGCGGGTCTGCGAGGGTCTGCTCCGCCTCGTCCCGGCCATCGGGGAGCCCGTGGTCGGCCACGGTGTCCTCGGCCTGGCCGGGATGTCCGGCCGGCGGCTTGCCGGGCAGCGGGATCTCCACGGTCGTCTCGTGGTCGGGCGGGACGTAGCCCGGTTCGTCGGTGCTCAACTCCGTCACCTTCCACACGGCCCTGCACGTTCGACCAATCCGACGACGGCCGCGCCCGACGGGTTCGTCCCACTCAATGATCAATCCCCGGCCAACGCCCGATTCGTCCCTGGGTAGGGTCGATTCCGACTGCATGGAAGGAGATCACGATGTCGGTCGTGAAGATCAATGTGCTGACCGTCAGCGAGGAGATGCGCAGCGAGCTGGAGCGCCGGTTCAGCGGCCGGGCGGGGCTGGTGGAGTCGGCCGACGGCTTTGAGCACTTCGAGCTGCTGCGGCCGGTGGACGGGACCGACCGTTACTTGGTGTACACGCGTTGGCGCAGCGAGGAAGATTTCAAGAAGTGGACCGAGAGCCAGGCGTTCCAGCGGGGGCACGCCGAGGCCGCCAAGGACGCCGAGGCCGCGGGGCACGGCCACGGCCACGGGCACGGCGGCCCTGCGGCCTCGAACGCGGAACTGTGGAGCTTTGAGGTCATCCAGAGCGCCGAGCCCAAGCCCAAGGAGGGCTGAGCCGCACCCCGACGCAGCCGCCCAAGGGAAAGGCCGCGGATCCGGATCAGTCCGTGGCCACCAGGTCCCGGTACTCGGGGTGCCGCCTGATGTAGCCCTTGATGAACGGGCACAAAGGCACCACCCGCACGCCCTTGGAGCGCAACTCGTCCAGGACGCCGCGGGCCAGGGCGCTGCCGACGCCCTGGCCCTCATACTCCTCGGCCACCTCGGTATGGATGAGGGCGACCGCGCCGCCGCGCGGCTGATACCGGACGAACCCGGCGAGGCGGCCGGCTATGTGGATCTCGTAGCGGCTCGCGGCGGGGTTGTCACTGACCCGTGTGCTCATACGGGTGTCAGTGCCCGGCGGCGGCCTTTCATTCCCCGGTGCGGCCGGCGGTGTCGGCTTCGTAGCCGGCCCGCAGCAGCCCGTAGGTGACCGCGTCCTCCATGGCCTGCCAGGACGCGGCGATCACGTTCTGGTCCACGCCGACGGTGCTCCAGGTGGCCTCGCCGTCGCTGGTCTCCTGCAGCACCCGCGTCACCGCGCCGGTGCCGCGGCCGCCCAGCTCCAGGATGCGGACCTTGTAGTCGGTCAGCTCCATGCGGGCCAGCTCGGGGAACAGCCGCTCCAGGGCGGTGCGCAGCGCCCGGTCCAGGGCGTTGACCGGGCCGTTGCCCTCGCCGGTGCACACGATGCGCTCGCCCTTGGCGTGCAGCTTGACGGTGGCCTCGCTGATCACCTCGCCGTCGGGGCGCTGCTCGACGATCACCCGCCAGGACTCCACGTCGAAGTGCCGGGTGCGCTCGCCGTTCAGCTCCTCCCGCAGCAGCAGCTCGAAGGAGGCGTCGGCGGCCTCGAAGGTGTAGCCCTGGGCCTCCAGGTCCTTGACCTTGTCAACGACTTTGCGGGCCTTCTCCCCCGACAGGTCATAGCCCAGCTCACGGCCCTTGAGCTCCACCGAGGCGCGCCCGGCCATGCTGGAGACCAGCATCCGCATGTCGTTGCCGACCTGGGCCGGGTCGATGTGCTGGTAGAGGTCGGGGTCGACCTTGACGGCCGAGGCGTGCAGCCCGGCCTTGTGCGCGAACGCCGACACGCCCACATACGGCTGCTGCGGGCTGGGCGCCACGTTGGTGACCTCGGAGATGGCGTGCGCGATGCGGGTCATCTCCGCCAGCTGCTCGTCGGTCACCAGCCGCATGCCCCGCTTGAGCTGCAGGTTCCCGATGACGGTGAAGAGGTTGGCGTTGCCGCTGCGCTCACCGTAGCCGTTGGCGCAGCCCTGGATGTGAGTGGCGCCGGCCTTGACGGCGGCCAGGGTGTTGGCGACCGCGCAGCCGGAGTCGTCGTGGCAGTGGATGCCCACCCGGGCCCCGGCGCCGACCACCTCGTGCACCACCTCGGCCAGCTCATCGGGCAGCATCCCGCCGTTGGTGTCGCAGAGCGCGACCACGTCCGCGCCGGCCTCGGCGGCGGTCAGCACGACCTCCATCGCATAGGCCCGGTTGGCCTTGAACCCGTCGAAGAAGTGCTCGGCGTCCACGAAGACGCGCCGGCCCTCCGCCCGCAGGTGGGAGACCGTGTCGCGGATCATCGCGAGGTTCTCCTCCAGCGTGGTGCGGAGGGCCAGCTCCACGTGCCGGTCGTGGCTTTTGGCCACCAGCGTCACCACCGGCGCCTCCGATTCGCGCAGGGCGGCCACCAGGGGGTCGTCGGCGGCCTTCAGGCCGGGCCGGCGGGTCGCGCCGAACGCGGCCAGCTGCGCGTTCTTCAGGTTCAGCTCGGTGCGGGCGCGCCGGAAGAACTCGGTGTCCTTGGGGTTGGCACCGGGCCAGCCGCCTTCGATGAAGCCGACGCCCAGCTCGTCGAGGTGGCGCGCGACCGCCAGCTTGTCGGCCACAGAGAGGTTCAGGCCCTCCTGCTGAGCGCCGTCTCGCAAAGTGGTGTCGTAGACGTGGAACCCGTCGCCGTACATCAAGCTTCCCTTCGCGGTTGCCCGCGCGCAGGTCCGGTGCCCGGAAAAGCAAAAAACCTCTCACGGACGTGAGAGGTCTGCGCGCCGGCGGTGTCCTGTCAGATGCCGACGCGCCAGCCAATAATGATCAGGCCCTGGCGCATAACGGAACCCTGTCTACCACAGCCTTAACGCGGCCGTCACATCCGTCTCATCTATCGAGACGGCCCGGCCGCTGGACCACACCATGGCGGCCGTCCCTGCCGAAAGCACATCACCGCAGGTGAAGCGGGGTGAACTGGGCGGGTGAAGGGTGCGCTTTCGCCTGCCGGGCGCGCGGTGCGTCCACGGTTCGGGAACTTCCCGAAACGCAGACCACGCGGCCTTCCCGCGGAGGCGGTGGGTGCGGGATGTTCCAAGGGCGCCGGACGAGCGGCGCATCCCGCCGGTCGGCGCCTTTGGCGGGGGAAGGGCGTCCCTGAGCGGGCGAAGCGCTCCATCCGGCGGGCGGTGCGTGCCGTCCGCCGGATGGATGAGGCACGTTTCCGAAAGGGAGAGCGTCCCAGGAGAGCGCGACGATCAGGCGATCTTGTGGACCCAGCCGTAGGGGTCGGGGCGGGTGCCGTACTGGATGCCGATCAGCTCCTCGCGCAGCCGCATGGAGATCGGGCCGGGCTCGCCATCGCCGATCTTCCACTCCCGGCCGGGGCCCTTGACCCCGCCCACCGGGCTGATGATCGCCGCGGTGCCGCAGCCGAACACCTCGGTGATCTTCCCGGAGGCGCAGTCGGCCTCCCACTGGTCGATGGAGATCTTCCCCTCCTCCACCGGGATGCCCAGGTCGGGGGCGAGCTTGAGCAGCGAGTCGCGGGTCACGCCGGGCAGCAGGGTGCCGGTGAGGGCCGGGGTGAGGATGCGGGCGTCCGGGCCGGAGCCGTAGACGAACATCAGGTTCATCGACCCGACCTCCTCCACCCAGCGGCGCTCGGCGGCGTCCAGCCAGACCACCTGGTCGCAGCCGTGCTCCAGCGCCTCGGCCTGCCCGGCGAAGGAGGCGGCGTAGTTGCCGCCGCACTTGGCCTCGCCGGTACCGCCGGGCGCGGCCCGGGTGTAGTCGGTGGAGATCCACACCGTCACCGGCTTGATGCCCTGCGGGTAGTACAGGCCGGACGGGGAGGCGATCACCATGAACAGGTACTCCTGCGAGGGGCGCTGCACCCCGAGCGCCCGGCTGGTGGCGAACATGAACGGGCGCAGGTACAGGCTGTAGCCCTCGGTCCGGGGCACCCAGTCGCGGTCGGTGCTGACCAGCAGCTCCAGCGACCGCACGAACAGCTCCTCGGGGATCTCCGGCATGGCCATGCGGCGGGCCGAGCGGTTGAAGCGCGCGGCGTTGCTGTAGGGGCGGAAGGTGACGATCGAGCCGTCCGCCTGGGCGTAGGCCTTGGTGCCTTCGAAGATCTCCTGGGCGTAGTGGAAGACCTGGGTGGCCGGGTCCAGCGTGATCGGCCCGTACGGCTCCAGCCGGGCGTCGTGCCAGCCGCGGTCGGCCGAGTACCGGATGGTGATCATGTGGTCGGTGAAGTGCTGGCCCCATCCGGGATTGGCCAGGATGCGCTCCCGCTCCTGCTGCGGGGTGGGGTTTTGGGAAAGCTTGATATCGAAGTCCAAGGTGCTGCTCATGATCTGGGTCCTCTCCCGGAGCGGCCGGCGGGCCTCGTCGCCGCGCTGGCACTCCCATTGTGATACTTCGTCCGGCTCTCCTGGGATCACGGGCGCACCAAAAACCGGGCGGCCCGTGGGGCACGCCCGGAGAGTCATGCCGCAACCAGCGGAGGGCGTGCCGCTAGCCGACTACTCGCTTGGCGATGGCGTCGCCGACCTCGTGGGTGGCGCGCACGGCGGTGCCACGCTCGGCCAGGTCCGCCGAGACGGCCTGCTCCACCGCACGCGCGGCCTCGGTGGCGCCGATGTGGTTCAGCAGCATGGCCACCGACAGGATGGTGGCGGTCGGGTCGGCCTTGGCCTGCCCGGCGATGTCGGGGGCGCTGCCGTGCACCGGCTCGAACATCGACGGGGCGGTGCGGTCGGGGTTGACGTTGCCGGAGGCGGCCAGCCCGATGCCGCCGGCGATGGCGGCGCCGATGTCGGTGATGATGTCGCCGAACAGGTTGTCGGTGACGATCACGTCGAAGCGCTGCGGGTTGTTCACAAAGAACATCGTCGCCGCGTCGACGTGGCAGTAGTCGGTGGTGACCTGCGGGTATTCGGTCGCGACCCGCTTGAGGGTGCGCTGGTAGAGGTCACCGGCGAAGGTCAGCACGTTGTCCTTGTGGACGAGCGTGAGCTTCTTGCGCGGCCGGGCGGCGGCCTGCTCGAAGGCGTAGCGGATGACCCGCTCGACCCCGTAGGCGGTGTTGACGCTCTCCTGGGTGGCGACCTCCTGGGGAGTGCCCTTGCGCAGCACCCCGCCGACCCCGGTGTAGGGGCCCTCGGTGCCCTCCCGGACGACGACCATGTCGATGTCGTCGGGGGTGACGTCGGCCAGCGGGGTCTTCACGCCCGGGAACAGCTTCACCGGGCGCAGGTTGACGTAGTGGTCCAGCTCGAACCGCAGGCGCAGCAGCAGCCCCCGCTCCAGGACGCCGCTGGGGACGCTCGGGTCGCCGACCGCGCCCAGCAGGATGACGTCCTGGCCGCGCAGTTCCTCCAGCACCGAGTCCGGCAGCGTCTCACCGGTGCGGTGCCAGCGGGCCGCTCCCAGGTCGTAGGTGGTCCGGTCGAAGACCAGGCCATGGGCGGGGGCCACGGCGTCGAGCACCTTGAGCCCTTCGGCGACGACCTCGGGGCCGATCCCGTCTCCGGGGATGACGGCCAGACGAACGGTGCGGGTACTGCTGGAAGCCATGGCCGTACCTTAGTGCATTGATCTCAGTGGTCGGGCATTGATCTCATATGCCGGATGAGGGACCCTCACCTGGGGGTGCGGCCTCCGTTGTCGCGGCGGTCCAGGGCGTCCTGCAGGGCCTTGGCGGCCTCCTGGCGGGCCTCGTCCTCGGTGGGCTGCGGGTGGATGTCGGTCATGGTCGTCTCCGTGGTGGTCGTTGCTGCCGGCCCCTTTCCCCGTCCGTCGTCTCCGCAGGTCATACGGGAAGAGAGGGAAAGATCGCGATCGGCGCCGGTGCGCGACGGCGCTGGGTTCTCAGGTTCCGGCGCCCGGGGGTGCGGGCCTGAAAGACTCGGTGGTCGCCGCGAAAGCGGCGGAACGCGGGCGATGCGGCCGGTCCGGCGCCGGTTCCGGTCGGGGACGCCGGTGCGGTGGCCTCGGCGGCCTCGCAGGATTTCCGCGGGCGTCGCCTGCCCCACCTGCGATGTTACCCGCCCGTAAAGGGGTCATCCCACCTCATCGGCCCATTTCACGCGGTTTGGGACCGGTCCAAGGCGAGGCGGCCTCGACGCCGCGGCTGCGGGGGCGGCAGCGAGGGGGTGGGACGGCGTCGCCGCCTCGCCCGGCAAGCGACCGGTGAACCGGAAAGCGCCGCAGAGCGCGCCCACGGCCGGTGCGGTCAAGGACGCGCTCTGCGGCGGCACGAGCCGTCCCGGCGGGATGCGCGCCGAGACGGCGGCGTCAGTCGTTGCCGTCGAGGTCGACGCGGCGGCCCATGTCGGCGCCGATCTCGGTGCGGATGGTCTCCAGCAGGTCCGGGCCGATGGCCGAGTCCACGGTCAGCGCGATCAGCGCCTTGCCGCCCTTGGAGCTGCGGCCCACCTGCATGCTGGCGATGTTGATCTGGGCGTCGCCCAGCAGCCTGCCGACCACCCCGACGATGCCCGGCCGGTCGGTGTAGGAGAAGAACGCCATGTGCTCGGCCGGCACCAGCTCCATGTCGTAGCCGTTGATCTCGACGATCCGCTCGATGTGCTTGGGGCCGGTGAGAGTGCCCGACACCGACACCACCGTGCCGTCGGTCATGGTGCCCTTGACCTGGACGACGTTGCGCCAGTCGGGGCTGTCCTCGGTGGTGGTCAAGGTGACCTCCACGCCCCGGTCGCGGGCCAGCAGCGGGGCGTTGACGAACGTCACCGCGTCCTCCACCACGTCCAGGAAGACGCCCTTGAGCGCGGCCAGCTCCAGCACCTTGACGTCGTGGGCGGTGATCTCGCCGCGCACCACCACCTCCAGCCGGACCGGCACCCCGCCGGCCAGCGCGGTGAAGATGCGGCCCAGCTTCTCGGCCAGCGGCAGACCGGGCTTGACGTCCTCGGCCACCGCGCCGCCCTGCACGTTGACCGCGTCCGGCACGAACTCCCCGCTCAGCGCCAGCTTGACCGAGCGGGCCACCTGGGTGCCGGCCTTCTCCTGCGCCTCGTGGGTGCTGGCGCCCAGGTGCGGGGTGACCACCACGTTGTCGTGGTGGAACAGCGGGCTGTCGGTGCACGGCTCGTTGGCGAACACATCCAGCCCGGCGCCGGCCACCCGGCCCTCCTTGAGCGCCGCCTCCAGCGCGTTCTCGTCGACGATCCCGCCGCGGGCGGCGTTGATGATCCGCACCGACGGCTTGACCAGGTGCAGCTCCTTGTCCCCGATCAACCCGATGGTCTCGGGGGTCTTGGGCAGGTGGACGGTGATGAAGTCGCTTTCGCGCAGCAGCTCTTCCAGGGAGACCAGCTTGACGCCCAGCTGGGCGGCGCGGGCCGCCTGCACGTAGGGGTCGTAGGCGATGATCTCCATGTCGAAGGCGGCCAGCCGCTGGGCCACCAGCACGCCGATGCGGCCCAGGCCCAGCACGCCGACGGTCTTGCCCTGCAGCTCCACGCCGGTGTACTTGGAGCGCTTCCACTCGCCCTGCTTGAGGGCGGCGTGGGCCTGTGGCACGTTCCGCGCGGTGGCCAGCAGCAGCGCGATGGCGTGCTCGGCGGCGGTGACGATGTTGGAGGTGGGGGCGTTGACCACCATGACCCCGGCCTTGGTGGCGGCCTCCACGTCGACGTTGTCGAGCCCGACCCCGGCGCGCGCCACCACGCGCAGCTTCTTGGCGTGCTCGAACACCTCGGCGTTGACCTTGGTGGCGCTGCGCACGATGAGGGCGTCCACCTCGGCGACGGCGGGCAGCAGCGCGGACCGGTCGGAGCCGTCGACGTGACGGACGTCGAAGTCGGCCGCCAGCAGCTCGATTCCGGCCGGTGAGAGTTCTTCGGCTACGAGGACGACAGGCTTGCTCAAGGAAAGTCCTTTGGATGTGGATGTGCAGCTGAGGTCAGCGAGTCCACCCCCTCGTGTGCCTCGCCCCGTACGTGAAGTCTAGCCGCCGCCGCTCACTTCCCCGGACGCGGCGGCAGGCACGTCCCAGAACGCACTGAATGCGGCGATCCATCAGGTTCGGCGGTCGCCGAGCGGTTTCGCCTTCCTCTCAAAGCATCCGCGCACCGCCCGCGGCGGCCTCATTCTCCACGGCGGCCGCTCACCGCCTTCGAAGAACCGAGGTGACCAACACCTGACGACGTGACGAACAACACCTTTTGCCGGACCCGCCGATAACGGCTCTGGTCGTGGATCCACCGTTCAGGCCGGCCCCTGCCGAAAGCCCCGAACCGCGCATCTCGGCCGTCCCCAAAGGCACGGTATGGCGGTGCTACGCCGCCCGCCTTCCCGAGGACGAGTCCCAGGCTCCGCAGACGGCCCCCGGACACGCACCCGCCGATCAAAAACCACGGCGCTCACCGAACGCCCCGAACCGCGCACCTCAGCCGTCCCAAGACACCGGTGCGACAACAACGCACCGCCCACCCTCCCAAAGACAGACCCCCGCACGGACAACGCCCGGACACACACCCACCGAACGCCCCGAACCGCCCACCCCAGCCGCCCCAAGACACCGGTGCGACAACAACGCACCGCCCACCCTCCCAAAGACAGGCCCCCGCACAGACGACGCCCGGACACACACCCACCGAACGTTCCGTCCCCGCACCTCAGCCGTCCCAAGGCACCGGTGCGGCAACGACGTACCGCCCTCTTCCGAGGGCAGGCCCGAAGTGCGCAAGCGGTTTCCGGAGGCGCGTCCTGGCGGTCAGACCGTGGCGCCGGCCGGGATGCCGCCGCGGGAGCCGAGTGTCTCCCGCGGCCCGTCCGGGGTGTCCCGGGGGTCGCCGGGCGGGGCCTCGGCGGTGCGGCGCCCGCCGAGGCCGGCGGCGGCGCCGGCGGCCAGGCAGGCCAGCGGCACGGCGGCCAGCACGTAGCGGTAGTCGAACTGGGCGGTCGCGGCCGGGACGACGATCAGCACGGCCGACAGCGTCCACGGCAGCATGATCAGCACGCCGCCGCGTCGCCAGGCGGCCGCCGCCCCGGCCAGCCCGATCGCCAAGATGACCCCCAGCACGGTGCCCCGCAGGTAGACGTGCCGCTGGTAGACCTGCATGAAACCGGCGTAAGGGTGGACGACCTCGGTCGTGACCCGGCCGCCCCGCCGGTACTCCTGCAGCGCGGGCAGCACGTGCTCGGGCGGGCGGGCCGTCTCGTCGCGGAACAGGTAGTGGCCGTAGGTGAACTCCTCCGGGTAGACCGGGTGGCCCCACTGGAAGGTGCGCGCCACATCGATGGCGACGGTCCGCAGGTAGTCGCCGGGCTGGGCGAGCATGGCCCGCCTGGCGAACGACCCGGCGAGCCGGTTCTGCTCGGCGGTGAAGGAGCTGCCGGGGATGCGGCGCACCGGGGCGAACTGCCCCCACACATACGAGCCGGGCGCCTTGCGTTCAGAGGGGTGGGCCGCCACGCACAGCGGCATCTCCTCCGGCGGCGGGCGCATCTTCTCGCAGTCGGCGAACGCCATCGAACGGCTGTAGAGCATGACTCCGGAGCTGCCGGTCAGCTCCAGCCGGCCGTGGTGGGAGTGGTACCACTGCAGGTAGCAGGCGATCGGCAGGGCGCAGGCCCCGGCCAGCGCGGCGACCGGCCGCCAGCCGGCCCGCCGCACCAGCAGGTAGAGCACGCCGACGGCCAGCAGCGGAAGCCCCACCGAGCGGGTGATCGCGGCCAGGCCCAGCAGGATCCCGGCCAGCGCGCAGTTGCGGGCGGTGGACCCGCCCAGCAGCAGGACGGTCACCGCGGCCATGACCAGGAAGGCGAACAGCGTGTCCGACAGGACCAGGTGCTCCAGCTGGATCTGGAAGGCGTCGAACAGCACCGGCACGGTGGCCAGCGCCGCGATCCAGCCGCGGACGGCGAAACGGCGGCGCAGCACCGCGTAGATCATCACGGCGATGCCCAGCCCCATGAGGTGCTGCAGCGCGGCGACCAGCGTGAAGCTGTGGAAGCCCTTCAGCAGCCACAGCAGCAGCGGGTAACCGCTGGGCCGGATCAGCCCCGGCTCCAGCCGCACCGCCGCCGAGACGTAGTCGTAGGAGTCGGGGAACCACATCACCGACCGGTAACCGAGCATGGTCACCACGCGCAGCGCCGCCGCGGCCACCAGCAGCGGTATGAACACCCGGTGCCGGCCGAGCAGCTCCCGGGCCCGGCGCGCCACGGCGGCGCCGCCCGCCCGCAGCGTCCGGACGTTCACGCGCGCTCCCCGCTGCCGCGATGCCGGGCCGGGCGTCGTCCGGCGGTCCCGCCGAACCCAGGTGCGGTCAACGCTTGCATGCGGCCTCCTGCCTGTCTGGGGAGCCGAGATCCCGGACATACGCCAGATGTCCACCACCCCGAGCCGCGGGGGTGTGCGCGATCGTCGACCGTGGCAGCGGGATCGAGACGGCCCGCTCCACTCCGCCGGGTATTCGCCGATGATATTGGCTGCGGCGAGATCCCGTGCGGGTTCGGCCGCTCCGCTCCGCCGGCGTGGTGTGCCGCACACGTCCGGCATGCCCGTTCCAAGCCTTCGTGTTCGGGCGTCCCGGACGCTCCGCCGGGGACGCACGTGACACCATGCACCAGACGCCCCCGCCGGCCACCGCACCCCACGCCCAATGGCAGGGAAAACCCTCCCCTGAGACAGCCAAATCCATCGGCCGTCCCACCCCGGACAGCGAACAGGCGAAACGTCGCACGCCGGCACCCGCCTGGAGCAGGACGCGGCACCGGGTTCTCTGTGAGTGCACAACGAAGAAAGACGCGCCGTATGTCTCAGGTGCCCTCACGGCCGCCGGAGCACCTTGCTCCTCTCGCGGCTCCTCTCGTGGTTCTTCTTGCGGCGTCCCTCTTGCGGCGACACGACCGATGGGAACCGGTTTCCCCCACCGGCCGGACTCTGCTATTGGATCATGGAATGCCGAGGTGACGGCTACCGGCGGGTCTGGCGGCACGTGTGCCGTTTTCCCGGTGCCGAAGGTCGCCGACCCCCTACCGTGACCCTGGCCCCCGTATGTGCACCGACCACAGGAGAGTCCTTTGACGGCGGAACCGGAAGCGAGCGTGCTGCACGACGTCCTGCGCGTGTACGACCACCGGTTCCTCGACCTCAACAGCCGGCAGCGCACCCGGCTGCTGGAGGGCACCCGGCACGTCCTCGGCGACGGGCTGAGCGATGAGGTGCGCGCCGCGCTCCCGTCCGCCTACCGGATACGGGCGTTCTGCATCCAGCACGGGCTGGATGAGGAGCTGGAGCGGATGATCCGGGACGAGACCGAGGGGCGGCGCAGCGGCGCCGTGGTCGTCGGCGGCCGGGTGTATGCGATCTACCCCTACCTGCGCGGCGTGCCCCGGCAGGACGCCGACATCACCAGTGAGGTGCAGGCCGGGCACCGGCTCGACGCGGTGGGCTGGCAGGGCGACCGGCTGCGCATCCGCGGCTGGGCGGCGCTGGAGCGGGTCGAGGCGCGCACGGTGACGACCGAGCTGATCTTGCGGGAGCGGACCAGCGGAGCCGAGCACCGTTTCTCCACCACGCCCCGGGAGGACGGGTTCGAGGCCCTGATCGACTTCACCGAGGTCGGGGCGGGCCGCTGGGACACCCATGTGGCGGTGACCGTCCATGGGGTGCGCCGGCAGGCGCGCTTCGGCAAGGTCCGCGACCCGCGGCTGCCGACCGATCCCCGGCGGCACCAGATCCGCATGCCCGAGGGGAGGGTCGATGCCACGGCGTACTTCACCAAGGGCGGCTATCTGGCGGTCAAGGTCGGCGGCGTGCGCCGCCCCGTCCCGCTGCGCACCAGGATCATCCGCCGCCTCATCCGCTGACGGCCGGGAAAGAGCCCTCGGGGCTTCTTACCGCCTCCAGGAACGCCGGGCCTACGAAGGCGCCCCGGCCGGAAAGCGCGTCCGCACCCGAAGATGCGAGATGCGAAGCAAAGCCATGGCCGCATTCCCGAGGGGCGCAGACTGCCTCAAGCGTTGCCGGGCCCGCAGAGGCGCCCGGCCGGAAAGCGCGTCCGGCCGTCGCCGTGTCCGGGGGTGCGGGGCGTGAAGGCGGGCCCCGCACCCCCGGGTCAGCCGATGCGGCGGGTGACGGGCAGCCGGGAGCGGGTGAACATGCCCGCGGCGAGGGCCGCCAGGAGGGGGACGAGCAGGCCGAGGGCGGCCAGCAGCGCCCAGGGAATGTCGATGATCACCCCGTGCATCTCGGCGGACCGGTCCGCGGAAGGAGCGGTGAGGTAGGAGTTGTCGGTGAGCGGATAGGCCACCGCGATGCCCGGGACGATTCCGGCGGCGATGCCCAGCCAGCAGCCCAGCAGCGCGGTGAAGGCGGCCTGGCTCATCGTCAGCAGCCGCCGGGTGCCGGGCCGGGCGCCCACCGCGGCGAGGGTGGCCAGATCGGGCCGGGCGTCGGCGATGGACAGCCCGGTGACGATCATCGACCCGCCGAACACCATGATCCCGCCGGCCAGCGCGAGCAGCAGCAGCGGCACCGCGAACGACTCGGTGAATCCGCGTTCGACATAGAGGTCCGGTGAGATGTCCTCGGGCAGGAGCGCCGCGATGCGCTCGGTGATCTGCTCCTCTTGCGCGGGGGTCACCCGGTGGTCGGCGCGGTCGATCCCGTAGTACCTCAGCGTGGTCGGCAGCCCCAGCTCGCGGGCGGACCGCACCGATATCACCGCCACGGCCTCACTGGGCAGCGGTTCGGGGACCGTTAGCACCGGCGCCTTGAACTCGCGCACGACCCGTCTTTTGGGCTCGCCTTCGGGGTCTTTCGGCGGCCGCTCCTCCATGAGCCGCAGATCCATTACCCTGCCGCCGGTCTTGCGGCCGTTGGGCAGGATGATCCCGCCTTCCTCCAGCACCCGGACCGCTTCGGGGTCGTGGCGGCCGAGCAGCAGCCCCACGTCGCCCGGCCGCACGGCCACGAGGTTGCCCTCCAGCGTCGACTTGCGGCCCAGCCGCAGCCATCGGCAGCGCGGGGTCTCGGTCGCCTCGCAGCCGGACAGAGAGTCGGCCAGGTACACCTCGCGGAGCGGCACGCCGGGCAGTTCCTTGTGGAGAACCCGGCGGATCTGCTCGGCGCGCCCTTCGTTGATCCCGACCAGGGCCGAGCCCATCGGCAATTCCGCCTGGTATTCGATGCGCTGCTGAGCGAAGTCGCTGGCGCCCCCGATGGCCAGTGCGGTGACGCCCGCGACCGCGGCCATGATCGCGGCGACGGCCGGCGCGGTGCGGCCCCTATGGCGGGCGCCGTCACGGACGGCCAGCCGCAGCGGCAGCGGCAGCGCGCGGGCCGGGCGGGCCGTGACGCCCACCAGCCACGGGCTGATCATCACGCAGCCCACGATGATCGCCGCCGCTCCGAACGCGGGGCCGAACTCCTGCCAGAAGCGGATCCCGCCCAGGCTGAGCACCACTCCCCCGGCGATGGCGAACGCCCCGGCGATCGGCCAGCCGATCCGGCCGCGCCCGCGTGCCCGCTCCCGCCGTCCGGCCAGCGCCGCCACCACGTCCGTCCGGGCCGCCTGGACGGCGGGCACGCAAGCGGCCAGCAGCCCGCTGAGCGCGCCCAGCGCCACGGGCGCCGCCACCAGCTTCCAGGGCACCTCATAGGGCCCCATCCGGTTGCCGGTGAGGCGTTCCAGCACCGGGACGGCCGCCGCGGCCAGCCCCAGCCCGAGCACGGCGCCCGCCACCGCGGCGAGGGTGCCCAGCACCGCGCCCACGGCCAGCACCATGGCCCGCAGGTGGCGGGGCTCGCCACCGGCCGCCAGCACCAGGGCGAGCCGGCGGCGCTGCCGGCGGATGCCGACGGCGAACGCGGGCCCGGCCAGCAGCACGACCTCCAGCACGATCATCGCCACGGCCATCGCGACGACCGCGATGAAGGCCGGGCTCGTCTCCTCCATGGACTGCAGGCCGGCCCCGGAGGGAGGGTCGCGGACGAGTTCGGCCGAGGTGACCACCAGGCCGAGCCGGTTGAGGTGCTCCACATCCGGCCAGGTGACCGCCCTGCCGGCGACCAGCAGCCACTCGGGGGAGCGTTCCTCGGCCGGGATCAGGCCGCTGCCCGGCAGCGTCTGGACGAACTGGCCGTAGGGCTCGCCCAGTGGGTCGGCGAGGTGGCCGACGATCCGTTTGGGGGTGTCGGCGCGGGTCAGGCGGATGGTCCCGCCGATGCGGTAGCCGCGGTCGCGCAGCCCTTCGGAGACCGCCACCTCCTCGTGGGAGGCCGGCAGCCGCCCTTCCAGGAGGGTCAGCATGCCGGCGGTGGCCGGATCGCGCAGGTCCACCTCGCGCACTCCCACCCAGGAGTAGCCGCGGGGGGTGCGCAGGTCGGTGGCGCCGTCGAGCAGCGGCAGAACGCGGGCACCGGGCCCGAACCGCGCGGTCACCGCCTGGGCGACCTGCGGGGTGTCCCACGAGTCGCCGGGCGCCACCTCATCGGGCTCCTCCAGGTGCTCCCAGTACTCGCCGAGGACGTCCTGGGAGACCGGGCCGCCGACGTACTGCAGCCGGGCGTCGGCGCGGCCGAGCTCGTGGGGCAGGCGCTCGACGGGATTCCAGTCGTAGGTCGCATACAGCACCGCCAGCGCCACGATGGCCAGCACCGGGACACCGATCATGCACAGCACCAAGGCGCTGCGGCCCTTGTCGCGCAGCGCGTCCCGCCGGGCGACGCGCAGCGCCACCCGGTAGCCGCCGAGGTTCACCGGGCGCCCTCCAGCAGGCTCTCGGGGCCGGCGGGGCTCCCGGTGGCGTCGACGATCACGCCGTCGCGCAGGAACACCACCCGGTCGGCCCAGGCGGCGTGCCGGGATTCGTGGGTGACCATCAGGCAGGCGGCCCCGGCGTCGCAGCGGGCCCGCAGCAGGCGCATGACCTCCTCGCCGGTGGCGGTGTCCAGCGCCCCGGTCGGCTCGTCGGCGAGCATCAGCCGCCGCTCCCCCACCAGTGCCCGGGCGATCGCCACGCGCTGCTGCTGCCCGCCGGACATCTCGTCGGGGAACCGGTCGGCCAGCTCGGGGACGCCGACCTCCTCCAATGCCCGCAGCGCCTCGCGCCGGGCCTGGGCGGTGCGCACGCCGTCCAGCTCGCGGGGCAGCATCACGTTCTCCGCCGCGGTCAGCGCGGGGATGAGGTTGAGGTCCTGGAAGACGTAGCCGATGCTGCGGCGCCGCAGCCGCGCCAGCTCCGCCTTGCCCAGGGTGCTCAGATCGACGCCTTCCACCAGCACCCGCCCGCCGGTGGGCCGGTCGAGCCCGCCGGCGAGGTTGAGCAGGGTGGACTTGCCGGAGCCGGACGGCCCCATCACCGCCACGAACTCCCCGGCCTCCACATGGAGGCTGACGCCGCGCAGGGCGTGCACCAGGTTCGGCCCGGCGCCGTGGTCGCGCGAGACCTCGCGCATGACGAGCACGCTCATCGCCGCTCCCCCGTCCGTCCGGGCGCGGGGGCAGAGGGCTCGGGCGCGGGCGGTTCGTCGGCGACCCGCACCGCCGGGCGGAACCCCACGTCGATGCGGGTCATGAACGCCTCGCAGTGGTCCAGCCAGCGCACCTCGGCCTCGGCCTGGAAGATCATGGATTCCAGCACCAGCCGCCAGGCGCTCTCGGCCGGGCCGGCGGGCACGGCGGGGGCGTCGGCCTTGAGCCGGGTCAGGTCGCGCAGCGTGCGCAGCGTGGCGGTGCGCTGGGCCTGCACGACGTCACGGACGTCGACGCCGGGCGTGGTGACGGCCATCGCCAGCTTGATGGCCAGTTCGTCGCGGGGCCGGTCGGCGCGGGCGACGGGGGTGGCGAACCAGCGGCGCACCTCCTCCTCGCCGGCGGGAGTGATGTTGTAGACGAAACGGCCCTCGGCGTCGGCCTCTCCCTTGGTGACCAGACCGTCGCGTTCCAGACGTGACAGCGTGGAGTAGACCTGGCCGATGTTCAGCGGCCAGGTGGCGCCGGTGGACGCCTCGAACTCCGCGCGAAGCTGATACCCGTAGCGAGGCCCCTGAGACAGCAGGGCCAACAGACCATGACGAATGGACACATACGCAGTATGCATACCGCGTATGCCCAGGGCAATACCGAGTATGCACCCCGTCCGGAAGCGGCCAGAAGAAGCGGCCGGAGACGGCGACGGCCCGCCGCAACGGACGTCGCGGCGGGCCGTGCCGAGCGCGAACGGATCAGGCGGCCGTCCCGGCAAAGGGCCGATGCGGCCGGGGACGCTCCGATCCGCCTTCCCCGTGACCGGGAAGAACCGTCAGTCGTTCAGCCAGCTCATCATCGGGCGGAGCTTGGCGCCGGTCTTCTCGATCGGGTGGTTGCCCAGCTCCTCGCGGTACTTGAGGTGGTTGACCTGGCCGCCGTCGAACTCGGCCACCAGCTCCTTGGCGAACTCCCCGGACTTGATCTCCGCCAGGATCTGCTTCATCGCCTCCTTGGTCTGGGGGGTGATGATGCGCGGGCCGCGGGTGTAGCCGCCGTACTCGGCGGTGTCCGACACCGACCAGTACATCTTCTGGATGCCGCCCTCGTACATGAGGTCGACGATGAGCTTCATCTCGTGCAGGCACTCGAAGTAGGCCACCTCCGGCTGGTAGCCGGCCTCGATGAGGGTCTCGAACCCGGCCTTGATCAGCTCGGAGACGCCGCCGCACAGCACGGCCTGCTCACCGAACAGGTCGGTCTCGGTCTCCTCGGCGAAGGTGGTCTTGATGCCGCCGGCCCGCAGGCCGCCGATCGCCTTGGCGTACGACAGCGCCAGCGGCCAGGCGTTCCCGCTGGCGTCCTTCTCCACCGCGACCAGCACCGGCACGCCGCGCCCGGCGGTGAACTGGCGGCGGACCAGGTGGCCGGGGCCCTTGGGGGCCACCATCGCCACGTCCACGCCCTCGGGCGGCTCGATCAGGCCGTAGCGGATGTTGAGGCCGTGCCCGAAGAACAGCGCATCCCCCTCGACCAGCGCGGGCTTGATCTGGGTGTTGTACAGGTCGCGCTGGACGTGGTCGGGGGCCAGGATCATGATCAGGTCGGCCTCCTCGGCCGCCTCGGCCGGGGTGACCACCCGCAGCCCGTCGGCCTCGGCCTTCTCCCGGCTCTTGGAGCCCTCCTGCAGCCCGACCCGGACGTCCACGCCCGAGTCCCGCAGCGACAGCGCGTGCGCGTGCCCCTGGCTGCCGTACCCGATCACGGCCACGTGCCGGCCCTGGATGACGCTCAGGTCGGCGTCGTTGTCGTAGAACATTTCAGCCACTTGCGTATGCCTCTCTAGAAGTGAAGGGACGGCCTGACCCGGCGCCGGCGGGCCCGTCAGGCGCTGCGGTCCAGTGCGCGCAGGGACCGGTCGGTGATGGAGCGGGCGCCGCGGCCGATGGCGACCATGCCCGACTGCACCAGCTCTTTGATACCGAACGGCTCCAGCACGCGGATCAGGGCCTCCAGCTTGTCACGGTTGCCGGTGGCCTCGATGGTGACCGCCTCGGGGGCCACGTCGACGACCTTGGCGCGGAACAGCTGGACGGTCTCCAGCACCTGGGAGCGGGTCTCGGCGTCGGCCCGCACCTTAACGAGGATCAGCTCGCGCTGCACCGAGGAGCTCGGGTCCAGCTCCACGATCTTCAGCACGTTGACCAGCTTGTTGAGCTGCTTGGTGACCTGTTCCAGCGGGTGGTCCTCGACGTTGACCACGATGGTCATCCGGGAGATCTCCGGATGCTCGGTGGTGCCCACCGCCAGGGAGTCGATGTTGAATCCGCGCCGGGAGAACAGCGCCGCGACCCGGGCCAGGATGCCCGGCTTGTTCTCCACCAGCACCGAGAGCGTGTGACGGCTCATTGGGTCCTCAGTCCCCGTTCTCCCACTCGGGCGCGAGATCCCGCGCGATCTTGATGTCGTCGTTGCTGGTCCCGGCGGCGACCATGGGCCAGACCATGGCGTCCTGGTGGACGACGAAGTCGATGACCACCGGGGTGTCGTTGATCTCCATGGCCTTGCGGATGGTCTCCTCGACGTCCTCGGCCCGGTCGCAGCGCATCCCGACGCAGCCGTAGGCCTCGGCCAGCTTGACGAAGTCGGGGATCCGCTTGGAGTGCAGGTTGGTGTTGGAGTAGCGCTCGTTGTAAAAGAGCGTCTGCCACTGGCGGACCATGCCGAGGTTGCCGTTGTTGATGATGGCGACCTTGATCGGGATGCCCTCGACGGCGCAGGTTGCCAGCTCCTGGTTGGTCATCTGGAAGCAGCCGTCGCCGTCGATGGCCCAGACCGTGGCGTCCGGCTTGGCGACCTTGGCGCCCATGGCGGCCGGGATGGCATAGCCCATGGTGCCGGCGCCGCCGGAGTTGAGGAACGCCCCGGGCCGCTCGTACTTGATGAACTGGGCCGCCCACATCTGGTGCTGGCCGACGCCGGCCACGTAGTAGGCGTCCGGGCCGGCGATCTTGCCGATCTGCTCGATGACGTACTGGGGGGCCAGCGAGCCGTCCTCGGGGTGGTCATAGCCCAGCGGGTAGGTCTCCTGCCAGGCCCGCAGCTGCTTCCACCAGGCGGCGTAGTCGCCGCGCCGGCCGGCCTCGTGCTCGGCCTGCACCGCCACGATCAGGTCGGCGATGACCTCGCGGGCGTCGCCGACGATGGGCACGTCGGCGTGCCGGTTCTTGGAGATCTCGGCCGGGTCGATGTCGGCGTGCACCACCTTGGCCTCGGGGGCGAAGCTGTCCAGCTTGCCGGTGACCCGGTCGTCGAAGCGGGCGCCGAGGGCCACCAGCAGGTCCGCCCGCTGCAGGGCGCCGACCGCGGCGACGGTGCCGTGCATGCCGGGCATGCCCACGTGCAGCGGGTGGCTGTCGGGCAGCGCGCCCTTGGCCATCAGCGTGGTGACGACGGGGGCGCCGGTCAGCTCGGCCAGCACCTTCAGCTCGGCCGCCGCCCCGGCCTTGAGCACGCCGCCGCCCACGTACAGCACCGGGCGCTTGGCCTCCATCAGCAGCCGGGCGGCCTCGCGGACCTGCTTGGCGTGCGGGCGGGTCACCGGGCGGTAGCCGGGCAGGTGCGGGGACTCGGGCCAGGTGAAGTCGAAGGTGGCCTGCAGGGCGTCCTTGGCGATGTCGACCAGGACCGGGCCGGGACGGCCGGTGGAGGCGATGTGGAAGGCCTCGACGATGGTGCGCGCGATGTCGTGGGGGTCCTTGACCAGGAAGTTGTGCTTGGTGATCGGCATGGTGATGCCGACGATGTCGGCCTCCTGGAAGGCGTCGGTGCCGATGGCGCCGCTGGTGACCTGGCCGGTGATCGCCACGATCGGCACCGAGTCCATGTAGGCGTCGGAGATCGGGGTGACCAGATTGGTGGCGCCCGGCCCGCTGGTGGCCATGCACACCCCGACCTTGCCGGTCACCATCGCATATCCCTGCGCGGCGTGCCCGGCGCCCTGCTCGTGCCGGACCAGGATGTGGCGCACCTTGGTGGAGTCGAAGAGAGGGTCGTAGGCGGGGAGGATCGCCCCCCCGGGAATGCCGAACACGGTGTCGACCCCGACGTTCTCCAGCGCGCGGATGAGCGCCTGAGCCCCCGTCATCTGCTCGGTCGTCATGCCTTTTCCTTGGTGGGAGAGGTGATCCTGGCCAACAAAAAACCCCTCGTGCCGGTCCCGGCGGTCGAGGGGCGCGCGCAGGCGAAACGACTTGGTCAGCCTGCGCGCCGACCAAGTACTACGAGGATCGTGGAGATGCTCTGCACGGGTACACCTTCGCCGACTTCCCCGCCGTTGGTCAAATCCACGACCCGATATCTCATTATCTGAGACACACCTTGGACGGTCTCCGGCGGCGACGGCGCCGCCGGAGCCGCTGCACGGCAGGTCAGCCCGGTGACAGGGCCGATCCGGGCAGCCGGACGCCCGGCTCCCCCGAATCGTCCGGCACGGTGTCCTGGACGGTGGTGAGGTTGGTGCGCAGCAGCGACTCGGCGGGGCCGGGCGCCATCGGGCGGGCCACCAGGAACCCCTGGCCGCGCGGGCAGTTCATCTGGCGCAGCAGCTCCAGCTGCTCGGGCCGCTCGATGCCCTCGGCCACCACGGTCAGCCCCAGGTCGTGGCCGAGCCGCACGATGGCGCGGGTCAGCAGGGTCCGGGTCTCATCGCGGCCCAGCCCGGCCACGAACGACGGGTCGATCTTGATCACGTCCACCGGGAGCCGGCCCAGGTGGGCCAGGGAGGCGTACCCGGTGCCGAAGTCGTCGATGGCCAGCCGCACCCCCAGCTCGCGCAGCGCCGACAGCCGCTCGACGGTCTGCCCGGCGTCCTCGACCAGGACCGCCTCGGTGACCTCCACGGTGAGGGCCTGGGGCGGCAGGCCGGTCTCCTCCAGCACCTGCGCCACCGACTCCACGAAGCGGGGGGCGGCGATCTGCCGGGCGGTGAAGTTGACCGACAGGTCCACCTGCCAGGACTCGGCGCGCCAGCGGGCCACCTGGCGGCAGGCCTGGCGCAGCACCCAGTCGCCCAGCGTGATCATCAGCCCGGACTCCTCGGCGGGGCGGATGAAGTCCTGCGGCGGCACCGACTCGCTGCCGCGCCACCACCGCACCAGCGCCTCCACCCCGGTCACCCGGGAGGTGTCCAGCTCGACCACCGGCTGGAACTCCACCGCGAACTGCTCTTCGGCCAGCGCCCGCTGCAGGTCGGCGCCCAACTCCAGCCGCCGCACCACATCGGTGTGCATGTGCGCGGCGTACACCTCCACGCGCCCGCCGCCCAGCTCCTTGGCCCGCGCCATCGCCAGATCGCCGTTGCGGATCAGCTCGGCGCCGCTGCGCCGTTCGCTGTCGCCGGAGGGCGGGTCATCGGCGAAGGCGATGCCGATGCTGGCGCTCAGCACGACCTCGCGCTCACCGGCCCGATACGGCTCGGCGGTCAGCACCCGCAGCAGCCGTTCGGCCAGCTCCACGATGGAACGCGCCTCGTCGGAGTTCTCCACCAGCACCGCGAACTCATCGCCCCCCCAGCGGGCCACGGTGTCGTCGGCCTGAACGGCGCTGCGCAGCCGGCGGGCGGCCTGGGCCAGCACCTGGTCGCCGGCGGCGTGCCCGGCCGAGTCGTTGACCGCGGTGAAACCGTCCAGGTCCACAAACAGCACCGCCACCGTCTCCGGGCTGGGCTCGCGGCCGACCACCTCGTGCACCCGCTCTTCGAAGTAGGCCCGGTTGGGCAGCCCGGTCAGCCCGTCGTGGAAGGTCAGGTGGGTGACCTGGCGCTGCAGTGCGGCCTGCTCCGACAGGTCCCGGGTGGTGATCAGCACCCGGGAGGAGGTGTAGCGGGAGACGGTGGACTCCGTGGGCAGCCAGGTGCCGTCGGCGGCGCGCACCCGGCAGGAGATCCGCAGCGCGGGCCGGTCGGTGGTCAGGAACTCGCCGTAGACCTCCTCCACGTGCGGCAGGTCCTCGGGGTGGATGAACTCGGTCACCGAGCGGCCGAGCAGGTCGTCGGGAACGTGCTCGTAGGTGCGGTGCGCCTTGTCGGAGACGTACTGCACCACCCCGTTCAAGTCGCAGATCAGCACCAGGTCGTTGATGCTCTCGGCGAGCGCCCGGAAGTGCTCCTCGCCGGCGCCGACCGCGCGCCGCAGCCCGTCGTTCTCCCGCTGCAGCCCGGCCAGGCGGGCCAGCATCACCAGCACCGCCGAGCCGGCGATCAGGGACACCACCGGCTCCATCCCCCGCGAGCCGGTCAGCGAGTGACCGGCGACGAAGATCGCGGCGGCCGCGCCGACCGCCGCCGGGGCGATCCCGGGACCGATCATCCGGCCCCGCGGCAGGCCCCCCTCGAACTCGGCGTCCTCGGCGGCCGGCTCGTCGCCGCGCGGCGGAGGGGTGATCCAGGGGGCCAGGCCGAGGGCCAGCAGTCCCGCCACGCGCGCCGCGTCCCCGATGTCGCCGACCGGGGCGGCGTCCCCGCGCAGCCGGACGGCCATGGAGACCACATCGGCGATCACGAACGCGGTCAGCGCCAGGTAGGCGGTCCACACGCCGGGCCGGTAGGGGCGGGCCGCGCCCAGCACGAACGGCAGCGCCCCCCACAGCAGGACGATGCCCACCAGCGGGTAGAGCAGCTCCAGGACGAACTCGGCGGGGCTCTCCCCCGACAGGTGGTAGAGCGTGCCGAACTCCGCGACCCAGCCGAACACGAACAGCGCCGCCACGCACACGTAGGTGTCGGCGATGTAGCGCACCCAGGTGCCCACGTCCCGCGGCAGCTGGACCGGGACGATGAAACCGGTGGTCAGCGCGGCGATGGCGGCCAGGTAGAACAGGTCGGCCAGCGACAGCGCCCCGCTGCTGGTGTCCAGCAGGCCCGGGGAGACCGCACCGGCCACCGACCCGGCCAGCCAGCAGGCGGCGGCCACGGCGAACCAGCCCCAGCTGTCCCGGCGCAGGTCACGGCGGACCGGCGGCGGGCCCGCGCCGCCGGCCGCGCCGCCCTCGCCCGCCTCCTGCCGCCGCCGGACGGGCAACGGGAACACCGCGGCCAGCAGCGACACCACCGCCGCCATCGCGGCCACAGTCTCCGCCCAGGCGGGCATGCCCACCTCGCCGCCGCCCAGCAGCGAGACCAGGACGAAGAGCACTGCTGCCAGCGCGACGACACCGATCGGCACCACACGAGGCGGAAACCGCCTGGCGCTTTCGCCGCTCATTCGCCGCTCACTTTCCGCCTTACGGGCCGTGGACCCCACAGGGTTCACCGGTTTCGGCCGTCACCGGACATGTCATCGGACATAACGCGGTCACCGTGCCCGTTCGTGCCCTGCCGCGCCGGTCCGGCCGAAGAAAACCGAAAGTCGCCGTCCCCACCGGGCGCCACCCCCTCTCCGGGGCCATCGGGCGCCGACCGGAGCCGGCGACGTGGTCTTCACCATAGGTCTCACTGCGGGATCATCGTGCTGCTCAATGTACGTTCCGTAGGTCACGGAGCGATTGAGGCTCAGCGTCCACCCGGCGACAACCCTGCCGTGCCGCGGCCTCGCGGGCCGCCCTGCCCATGGGAGACCGCCCGGCAGACACTGTCACTGTTGGTGATTTAGGACCGGCGCTCCGGCTCCGGCACATTTTCCCCCACCCGGTAGCGGCGTGCCCGTTCGCGGACGAGCCGGACGACCCGGCGCGCCGAGGCCCGCGTCATCCCGATGGGCGGCGTGATGAACGCTCCGGGATGTGCCACAGGGGGCGGGAGGCAGCGGTTCGGGGTCGGTGACGTCCAGCGCCGCGCGCCGCCCTTCATCGGGGACGGCAGGTCGGCGTCGAACGTCTTGTGCGCCTGCGGGCCGCCCGGGATGAGCGGCGCCACCGCATCCGCCCGCGGCAGCGGCGCCGGCACGCGCCCGTTCCGCTGCTCCAAGTCCTTGACCGGCTGCTCAAAGCCTCGTCATGGCCCAGATCGTAGGGTTCGCCGGGGAACCGGGCGGGCCTTGTATCCGTAAGGCAGGGTGACGAAGGAGAGCTTTCATGCCCATCGACATCCGCAAGGCCATCGCGCTGGGCGCGGGAGCGATCGTGCTGGCCGGGTGCTCCTCCGGCTCCGGCGACGGCGCGCCGCCCCCGCCTCCGCCGCCCGCCGCCACCGGGCGGCCCTCCCCGGCCGTCACCGCGACGGTCTCCCCCACGCGGCCGCGGGAGCTGGTGCGCGGGCTGCGCGTGCCCTGGGCGATCGCCTTCCTGCCCGGCGGGGACGCGCTGGTCACCGAACGCGACAGCGCCCGGCTGCTGCGGGTGAGCCCGCAGGGCGCGCTCAGCGAGGTCGGGAAGGTCCCGGGGGTGCGGCCCGGCGGCGAGGGCGGCCTGCTGGGAGTGGCGGTGTCCCCCTCCTATGAGCGGGACCGGCAGATCTACCTGTACTTCACCGCGGACGAGGACAACCGGGTCGTGCGGTTCCGCTATGACGGCGATGGGCTGTCGAAGCCGCAGCCGATCGTCACCGGAATCCCCAAGGGCGGCATCCACAACGGGGGCCGGATCGCGTTCGGCCCCGACGGGATGCTGTACATCGCCACCGGTGAGGCGGGGCGGACCGACCTGGCGCAGGACCGCGGGTCGCTGGGCGGCAAGATCCTGCGGGTCACCCCGGAGGGGAAGGCGGCCCCCGGCAACCCGTTCGCCTCCCGCATCTGGTCCTACGGGCACCGCAACGTGCAGGGGCTGGCCTGGAAGGGCGAGCGGCTGTTCGCCACCGAGTTCGGGCAGAACCGCTTCGATGAGATCAATCTGATCGAGCGGGGCCGCAACTACGGATGGCCCGAGGTCGAAGGCGGCCGGGACGGCGATGACCGCTATGCCGACCCGCTGGTGACGTGGACGACCGACGAGGCCTCCCCGTCCGGCCTGGCGTACGCGAGCGGGTCGCTGTGGGCCGCCGCGCTGCGCGGGCAGCGGCTGTGGCAGATCCCGGTGGACGACACCGGCACGGTGGGCCGTCCCATCGCGCACTACGAGGGCCGCTACGGGCGGCTGCGCGCGGTGGTGCGGGCCCCGGACGGTTCACTGTGGGTGACCACCAGCAACCACGACGGCCGCCGCGCGGGCGGACCCATGGAGGGTGACGACCGGATCTTGGTCATTCCGCTGCGGCGGTGAGCCCTGCCGCATGCGCGGACGGGACAACCGGTCGGTTCAGGCCGCGGTTCCCAGGAGCCGTGGCCTGAACCGACCGGTCCCGATGGACGCTTCACACGCAAGCAGCTCAACAAGCTCCATCACGAGACGAACGGCGTCATCTTCCGCAAGGAGCCGCTCCTCGGCGGGCGCACACCCCTCCCCGGACTCGTCCGGCGGCCATGAGGATCGCCGGGCGGGCGCGGGGACCGGGCGGCCCGGCGGCGCCGGCCGAAGACGGGCGCCGCCGGGCCGAACCGTGCGCTCAGGAGGCGCCGAGCTTCTGCAGGATCAGCTCGCGGGCGCGGGCGGCGTCGGCCTGGCCGCGGGTGGCCTTCATGACCGCGCCGACCAGGGCGCCGGCCGCGGCGACCTTGCCGGCGCGGACCTTGTCGGCGGCGTCGGCGTTCTCGGCGATGACCTGATCGACGATGGCGGCCAGCTCGCCCTCGTCGCTGACGACCTTCAGGCCGCGAGCGGCCACCACCTCATCGGGGTCGCCCTCGCCGGCCAGCACGCCCTCGAAGACCTGGCGGGCCAGCTTGTCGTTGAGGGAGCCCTCGTCGATCAGCGCCTGGACGCGGGCCACCTGCGCCGGGGTGATGGGCAGCTCATCCAGCTCCACGCCCTGCTCGGTGGCGCGGCGCGACAGCTCGTTCATCCACCACTTGCGGGCCGGGCCGGGGGCGCAGCCGGCCTTGACGGTCTGCTCGATCAGATCCAGCGCCCCGGCGTTGACCACGTCCCGCAGCTCCAGGTCGGTCAGGCCCCACTCGGCCTGCACCCGGCGGCGGCGGGCGGCCGGCAGCTCCGGCAGCGAGGCCCGCAGCTGCTCCACCCACTCCCGGGACGGCGCCAGCGGCACCAGGTCCGGCTCGGGGAAGTAGCGGTAGTCCTGGGCCTCCTCCTTGCTGCGGCCGGGGGTGGTGGTGCCGGTGTCCTCGTGGAAGTGCCGGGTCTCCTGGACGACCTTGCCGCCGGATTCCAGCACCGCGGCCTGCCGTTCGATCTCGTGCCGGACGGCCCGCTCCACCGAGCGCAGCGAGTTGACGTTCTTGGTCTCGGTGCGGGTGCCCCACTCGGTCGCGCCGCGCGGCGCCAGCGACACGTTGATGTCGCAGCGCATGGAGCCCTCCTCCATGCGCACGTCCGAGACCCCCAGGGCGCGCACCAGCTCGCGCAGCTCGGTGGCGTAGGCGCGGGCCACCAGCGGCGCCTTGTCACCGGTGCCGGTGATCGGCTTGGTGACGATCTCCACCAGCGGGATGCCGGCCCGGTTGTAGTCCACCAGCGAGTAGTCGGCCCCGTGGATGCGCCCGGTGGCGCCGCCCACGTGGAGGGACTTGCCGGTGTCCTCCTCCATGTGGACCCGTTCGATGCCGATGCGGAAGGTCTCCCCGTCGACCTCCACGTCCAGATACCCGTCGACGCACAACGGCTCGTCGTACTGGGAGATCTGGTAGTTCTTCGGCATGTCGGGGTAGAAGTAGTTCTTGCGGGCGAAACGGCACCACTCGGCGATGGTGCAGTTCAGCGCCAGCCCGATCTTGATGATCCCCTCGATGGCCGCCTTGTTGGTCACCGGCAGCGAGCCCGGCAGCCCCAGGCACACCGGGCAGACCTGGGTGTTGGGCGGCGCGCCGAAGGTGGTGGGGCAGCCGCAGAACATCTTCGTGGCGGTCCCCAGCTCGATGTGGGTCTCCACGCCCAGCACCGGCTCGTACTTGGCCAGCGCCTCCTCGTACGGCACCAGTGTCGGAGCAGTCATAGGTATCCCAATCCCTCTCGTCACAGGGCCGGTGCCTTGGACAGCAGGGGCCCGCCCCAGCGGTCGGTCAACGCCCGTTCCACGGCGGCGCCGACCCGGTAGACCCGGTCGTCGGCCAGGACCGGGGCCATGACCTGCAGGCCGACCGGCAGGTCGTCCTCGTCGGCCAGGCCGCAGGGCACCGAGATGGCCGGGGTGCCGGCCAGGTTGGACGGGATGGTGGCCAGGTCGGCCAGGTACATCGCCATGGGGTCGTCCACCCGGTCGCCGAGGGGGAAGGCGGTGGTCGGCGTGGTGGGCGAGACCAGCACGTCCACCTGCTCGAACGCGGCCTCGAAGTCGCGGATGATCAGGGTGCGGACCTGCTGGGCCTTGCCGTAGTAGGCGTCGTAGTAGCCCGACGACAGGGCGTAGGTGCCCAGCATGATGCGGCGCTTGACCTCCGGGCCGAAGCCCTGGGCGCGGGTGAGGGCCATGACCTCCTCGGCGCTGCGGGTGCCGTCGTCGCCGACCCGCAGGCCGTAGCGCATCGCGTCGAAGCGGGCCAGGTTGGAGGAGCACTCCGACGGCGCGATCAGGTAGTAGGCCGGCAGCGCGTAGGCGAAGTGCGGGCAGGAGACCTCGGCGACCTTGGCGCCCAGCGACTCCAGCAGCTCCACCGCCTCGTTGAAGCGGGCCAGCACGCCCGGCTGGTAGCCCTCGCCGCCCAGCTCCTTGACCACGCCGATGCGCAGCCCGGCCACATCCGCGCGGCGGGCGGCCTCGACCACCGGCGGCACCGGGCGGTCGATGGAGGTGGAGTCCATCGGGTCGTGGCCGGAGAACGCCTCGTGCAGCAGCGCGGCGTCCAGCACGGTGCGGCCGAAGGGGCCGGGGGTGTCCAGCGAGGAGGCGAACGCGATCAGCCCGTAGCGGGAGGAGCCGCCGTAGGTGGGCTTGGTGCCGACGATGCCGGTGACCGCGGCGGGCTGGCGGATGGAGCCGCCGGTGTCGGTGCCGGTGGCCAGCGGCGCCTGGTAGGAGGCGACCGCGGCCGAGGAGCCGCCGGAGGAGCCGCCGGGCACGCGCTCCAGGTCCCACGGGTTGCGGGTGGGCCCATAGGCGCTGTTCTCGGTGGAGGAGCCCATGGCGAACTCGTCCAGGTTGGTCTTGCCGAGGATCACCAGCCCGGCGGCGCGCAGCCGGGCGGTGACGGTGGCGTCGTACGGCGGCCGCCAGCCCTCCAGGATCTTCGAGCCCGCGGTGGTGGGCATGTCCACGGTGGTGAAGACGTCCTTGTGGGCGATCGGCACCCCGGCCAGCGGGCCGAGCTCCTCGCCGGCGGCGCGCCGGGAGTCCACCGCCCGCGCCTGCGCCAGCGCGACCTCGGCGTCGACGTGCAGGAAGGCGCCGATGCGGCCGTCCACCTCGGCGATGCGGTCCAGGTGCGCCTGGGTGACCTCCACCGCCGAGACCTGGCCGGCGGCCATCAGCTCCGCCAGCTCGGCGGCGCTCTTGCGGGTCAGCTCACCGCTCACGCTTCCTCCCCCAGGATCCGCGGCACGCGGAAGCGCTGCTCTTCGGCGGCCGGCGCCCCCGACAGGGCCTGCTCGGGGGTCAGCGACGGACGGACCTCATCGGGCCGGAAGACATTGGTGATCGGCAGCGCGTGCGAGGTCGGCGGGATGTCCTCCGCGGCGACCTGCTGCACCCGCGCGACCGCGGAGATGATCACATCGAGCTGGGCGGCGAGGTGATCGAGCTCATCCTCGTCCAGCGCCAGCCTGGACAGCCGGGCGAGGTGAGCGACCTCGTCACGGGTGATGGCGGACATGTGGAAAGCCGTTTCTGCGATCGGTTGGGTTCGTCGCCATCCTATGGGGCCCCGCAGGCCGCCTCAGAACGCTTTACCCGGGATCACGGCCACGCGCCGCCCCGGCCCGTTTGGGACACGCCCAGCGGGAAGGGGTCTGCGGTGCCCCCCGCGGGGAGATTCCGGAGAGGAGTGGGCCTTGACCATCGGAGGCGGTCTCGCCCTGATCATCATCGGCGCCATCTTGACCTACGCGGTCGATTACCGGATCAGTGGCGTCGATATCACGGTCGTCGGCGTGATCCTCATGATCGGCGGGCTGGCCTGGCTGGTGCTGGGCCTGATCCGCTTCGCCATCGCCCGCAAGGGCGGCGCGGCCCCGCCGCCCGAGGCGCCGGCGCGCGAAGAACGCCGCTACCGGGACCCGTACTGAGCCGTCCGCCCGCGGGCGGACGGCCGGTCAGGCGGCCGGCTCGGGGGCGCGCTGCAGATGGCGGCGCAGCCAGTCGGTGGTGGCGGCGCCGTCCATGGGACGGCCGTAGAACCAGCCCTGGGCGGCGTCGCAGCCCAGCTCGCGCAGCAGGTGGGCGGTGGCGGCGTCCTCCACTCCCTCGGCCACCGAGCGCAGGCCGAGGGTGCGGGCCAGTTCGACGATGGAGCGGACGATGACCGCATCGTCGGCGGCCTCGCCGGCGGTGTGGGCCAGCCGGGACACGAACGAGGCGTCGATCTTGATCTCCTCCACCGGCAGCCGCTTGAGGTGCACCAGGGACGAATAACCGGTGCCGAAGTCGTCCAGGCTGAGCGGCACGCCCAACTCGGCCAGCGCGGTGAGGGTCTCGGCGGCGTAGGCGGGCTCGTTGGCGAGCACCCGCTCGGTGATCTCCAGCTGGAGGGCCTCGGGCGGCAGGCCGTGGCGGGCCAGCTCCTCGCGGACGGATTCGGCCAGCCCCACATCCAGCAGGTCGCGGCCGGAGACGTTCACCGCGACCTGGATCTCCAGCCCTTCCCGCCGCCAGGCGGCGGCCTGGGCCAGGGCGGTCTTCAGCACGTGCCGGCTGATCGAGCACATCAGGTAGGTCTGCTCGGCCATGGGCAGGAAACGGCCGGGCTCCAGCAGGCCCAGTTCGGGGTGGCGCCAGCGCAGCAGCGCCTCCAGGCCCACCGGGCGGCCGGTGCCGAGGCAGACCTTGGGCTGGAAGTGCAGCTCCAGCTCCCCGCGGTCGATGGCGCGGCGCAGGTCGCCGAGCATGCCCAGCCGGTCCGGGGAGCTGCGGTCCTTGGCGGGCGAGTAGACCTCCACCCCGGTGCGGCTCTCCTTGGCCACGTACATCGCCACGTCCGCGCGCTGCAGCAGCGACTCGAAATCGGCGGCGTGGTCGGGGCAGAGGGCGATGCCGACGCTGGCCTCCAGGTCGAAGGTCAGCCCCTCCAGCCGCACCGGCTCGCCGAGGGCGGCCCGCAGCCGGGCGGCCACCTCGCGGGCGGCCCGCTCGTCGCGGACGGTGGGCAGCAGCACCGCGAACTCATCGCCCCCCAGGCGGGCCACCAGGTCGCCGGGGCGCACGCTGTGGGTGAGGCGGTGCGCGACGATCTGCAGCAGCCGGTCCCCGGCGGCGTGCCCGAGGGTGTCGTTGACCTCCTTGAAGCGGTCCAGGTCCAGCAGGAACAGCCCCAGCCGGCGGTCGGCGCCCGCCGCGGCCAGGGCCTGCCGGGTGCGCAGCGTCAGTAGTTTGCGGTTGGGCAGGCCGGTCAGCCCGTCGTGCCGGGTCTGGTGCTCGCGGCGCATCGACACCGCGGCGTTGAGGTAGACCGCCATCAGCGGCAGCGCGATGAGCAGGACGAACGCCGGGGAGCGGTCCATGGTGACCACCACCGGCGGGGCCAGCGCCAGCAGCGCCGGCTGCACCAGCAGCTGATGCCCCAGGTCCCGGCGCAGCATCTGCAGCGGCGGGACCCGCTCGTGCAGGGCCACCGCCGTGCACACGAGCAGGTTGTTGCAGACGATGTAGACCAGGCCGGCCACCGCCATGGGCAGCAGGTCGGAGCCGGCGGGCACCCACAACCGGTCCGGCAGGGGCGAGGCCGCGATGCCGAAGGAGTGCAGCACCAGCGCCGGGGCCGTCAGGCTCAGGGTGGACTGGGCGACGTTGAAGGCGGTGCGGTGCACCGCGTGCCGCCGCAGGATCCCGCTGATGAGCACCGCCGCCGCCTGCAGCAGCACCGCCACCGGCAGCCCGGCGTACAGCAGGGCGGCGAAAGAGAAGGTGGTGGAGGCGGTGGCGCCGCCGGTGTGCTCCCCGGAGCCGGTGGCGACGATGGGCCGCAGCTCGCCGAAGACGATGAAGCAGCCCAGGATCCAGAACACCGGGTTGCCGGTGAGCGCGTCCAGGTCGGCGCGGGTCGTGCCGTGCAGGGCCGCGGCGAAGGCGACGGCCCCGGCGCCGATGACGGCGACGAAGTAGATCCATAGCGGGGATCCGCGCCGCGGCGCTGTGTTCCGCGTGCTGTTCGGGTCCTTCATCACGGCCTCAGGAGTGCGGACGGGTGGAGATGATGAGGAGGGTACGACCTTTGCTCAACTTCGCGAAGCCGATTGCGTACGTTGCGTTATGAGCCGGGCCGGTCGTTCCCTCCCCCGCCATCACCGTTGGGTAGTTACACCATACCTTTGGGTAACAAGCCGCTGCCCGCGCGGCCGTGAATCCTGGTTCGTTACGGGACCTCGGTCACGGCCATGGCCTTGGCCGCCTCCGGCCCCTGCTCCAGCAGCACCCGGAAGCCGTCCTCATCCAGCACCGGCACGCCCAGTTTGACGGCCTTGTCGTACTTGGAGCCGGGGTTGTCGCCGACGACGACGAAGTTCGTCTTCTTGGAGACCGAGCCGGTGACCCGGCCGCCGCGCGACAGCACCGCCTCGGTGGCCGAGTCCCGGCTGTAGTGCTCCAGCGTGCCGGTGATCACCACGGCCACCCCGCTCAGCGGGCGCGGCCCGTCGGCCCCCTCGTCGGCCATCCGCACCCCGGCGGCCCGCCACTTTTCGATGATCTCCCGGTGCCAGTCCTCGGCGAACCAGCGTTTGATGGAGGCGGCGATGGCCGGGCCGACGCCGTCGACGGCGGCCAGCTCCTCCTCGGAGGCCTTCATGATCGCGTCGATGGAGCCGAACTCACGGGCCAGGGCGCGCGCCGCGGTCGGGCCCACATGGCGGATCGACAAGGCCACCAGCACCCGCCACAGCGGCCGCGTCTTAGCCTTCTCCAGCTCGGCGAAGAGCACCTCGACGGTCTTTTTGGGCCTGCCGTCCTTGGTGGCGAAGAAGCTCACCACCTTCTGCTCACCGGTCTTGGGGTCGATCTTGGGCAGGCCGGTGCGCGGGTCGCGCACCACGGTGCGGATCGGCAGCAGCTGCTCGACCTTCAGGTGGAACAGGTCGCCTTCGTTGCGCACCGGCGGGTCGGACGGCTCCAGCGGCTGGGTGAGGGCGGTGGCGGCCACATAGCCCAGCGCCTCGATGTCCAGCGCGTTGCGGCTGGCGGCGAAGAACAGGCGCTCGCGCAGCTGCCCCGGGCAGTAGCGGGCGTTGGGGCAACGGATGTCGGCGTCGCCCTCCTTCTCGTAAGCCAGCCGAGTGCCGCACTCGGGGCAGGTCTCGGGCATGTGGAAGGGGCGTTCGGAGCCGTCGCGCAGCTCGGTCACCGGCTTGACGATCTCGGGGATCACATCGCCGGCCTTGCGCAGCACCACCGTGTCGCCGATCAGCACGCCCTTGCGGGCGACCTCGCCGGCGTTGTGCAGCGTGGCGTAGGCCACCGTGGACCCGGCCACCTTGACCGGCTCCATCACCCCGTACGGGGTGATCCGGCCGGTGCGCCCCACCCCGACCTTGATGTCCAGCAGCTTGGTGTTGACCTCTTCGGGCGGGTACTTGAAGGCGATCGCCCAGCGCGGCGCCCGCGAGGTGGACCCCATCCGGCGCTGCAGCGCCAGCTGATCGACCTTGACCACCACCCCGTCGATCTCATAGGGGGGATCGTGCCGGTGCTCGCCGTAGTGGGCGACGTACTCGCGGACCCCCTCCAGGTCCGGCACGACCTTGTACAGGTCGCTGACCGGCAGGCCCCACGAGCGCATCAGCTCATAGGCCTCCGACTGGCTGCGCGGCAGCTCGCGGCCCTCCCAGGCGCCGAAGCCGTGCACCAGCATGCTCAGCGGGCGCCGCGCGGTGATGCGCGGGTCCTTTTGCCGCAGCGAGCCGGCGGCGGCGTTGCGGGGGTTGGCGAACGGCTCCCGGCCGGCGTCCACCATCGCGGCGTTGATCTGCTCGAACGAGGCGACCGTCAAGAAGACCTCGCCGCGCACCTCCAGCAGGCTCGGCCAGCCCTCGCCCGACAGCCGGTCGGGGACGACGTCGATGGTGCGGATGTTGTTGGTGACGTCCTCGCCGGTGCGCCCGTCGCCGCGGGTGGCCCCGCGCACCAGGCGGCCGTCGCGGTACACCAGCGCCACCGCCAGCCCGTCGATCTTGAGCTCGCACAGGTAGGAGGCCTGCTCGCCGACCTCCTTGAGCACCCGCTCCCCCCAGGCCGCCAGCTCCTCGCCGGTCATAGCGTTGTCGAGGCTGAGCATGCGCTCCAGGTGCTGGACGGTGGCGAAGTCGGTGACGATGGGCGCCCCGACCCGCTGGGTGGGCGAATCGGGGGTGACCAGTTCCGGATGCCGCTCCTCCAGCTCGCGCAGCTCGCGCATCAGCCGGTCGTACTCGGCGTCGCTCAGCGTCGGCCGGTCGAGCACGTAGTAGCGGTAGTTGGCCTCGTCGATCTCCCGGCTCAGCTCCGCGTGGCGCCGTGCCGCCTCGGTGGGGGTGCCCTCGCTCAAGCTCATGGACTCATTGTGGTGCGCGCCGCCGACATTCCCCGCCCGTCACGGCCGCGGTGTGCCGCACCCGCGAAGTCCCCTCTCCGCCGTGTGCAGGCATAGTGCTTGAAAGGCCGGTGATTTCACCGATGCCGCCCTGGATGCGGGCCGGTGATCCTCCAAAAAGGTTCCCGTTCCCCGTCCCCCCACGGAGGATCTCATGCGCCGGCTGATCGGCATCCTCGTGGCCCTGGTCACCGCCTGCGCGACGCTCGCGGTCGCGCCGGCCGCCCACGCCGCCCCCACCAGGCCCGTGATCTTCGTGCACGGCTACACCGGCAGCGCGTCCAACTGGATCACCGCCATGTCGGTGTTCCGCTCGATGGGGTACCGCAGCGACCAGCTGTTCGCCTACGAGTACAACTCCTACGGCAACAACGTGCAGAACGCCCAGGGCCTGGCCTCCTTCGTCAACCAGGTCAAGGCCCGCACCGGCGCCTCCCAGGTCGACATCGTCAACCACTCCATGGGCGGCCTGGTCAGCCTGTACTACCTGAAGGTCCTGGGTGGGCACCCCAACGTCGGGCGGCTGGCCTCCATCGCCGGCGCCAACCACGGCACCACCTACGCGTCCGCCTGCCTGGTCTTCGTGACCTGCCAGCAGATGCTCCCGGGCTCGTCGTTCATCGCCCAGATCACCGCCGGTGACGAGACCCCGGGCAACACCCGTTACGCCACCTGGTACTCCCCCTGCGACGGGATCATCATCCCCTACACCAGCACCCGGCTGAGCGGCGCCACCAACAACCTCGTCCTCTGCCAGACCCACATCGGGTTCCTGGCCGACCTCAGCGTGCTCCGCGACATCGCCCGCTTCACCAGCTCCTGACCCCACCTCCGCCGGTGGCCGAAAAGGCCCGCGCCGCTGCGGCGCGGGCCTTTTCGGCGCGTCACATCTGCGGGGCCTCGTGCAAGGTGCGGGCGACCTCGCGGCAGCGTTTCAGGGCGGCGCGGACGTAGCGGGGGGAGGCGCCGGCCAGGCCGCAGGCGGGAGTGATCACGGTCTGCTCGCCGAGGGTGGCGGCGGGAAAGCCCAGCCGCCGCCACAGCTCCCGCGCCGGCGCGGCGGTGTCCTGCAGCGACGGCAGCTGCGTGTCGGTGCCGGGCAGGACGCCCAAGAACAGGGCCACCCCGGCGTCGATGGTCTCCCCGATCGGGTCGTCGTCGCGGTCGGGCACCAGGCTCAGGTCGATGGAGATGCCCTTGGCGCCCGCCTTGCGCAGCAGCCCATAGGGCACCCGGCGGGCGCAGCAGTGCACCAGCGGCCAGGCGTCGGCGGCCTCGATGACGCGGCGCAGCCCGTCGACGGCCACCGCCTCCTCCACCGCCGGCAGCCGGGCGAACCCGGAGGCGGTGGGAACGGTACCGGCCAGCACCGCCGGCAGGCCCGGCTCGTCCAGCTGCAGCAGGACGCGGGCGCCGGGCACCCGGCGGCGGATCTCGGCGACGTGCCCGGCGACCCCCTCGGCCAGGGAGGCGATGAGGTCGCGCACCGCGCCGGCGTCCTTGAGCGTCCGGTGGCCGCTGGGCAGCTCCACGCCGGCCGCCAGCGTCCAGGGGCCGCAGACCTGGATCTTCAGCGGTCCCTCGTAGCCGCCCGCCACCTCTTCCAGGGCGTCCAGGTCGCGCGCCAGGTGGTCGTGGGCGCGGCGCAGGTCGCGTCCGGGCCGGCCGGCCAGGCGCCAGCCGGACGGCTGCAGCTCCACCGGCAACTCCACCAGCAGGCCGGCGGCGCGGCCGATCAGGTCGGCGCCGGGCCCGCGGCCGGGCAGCTCGGGCAGGTGCGGCAGGCCGGGCAGCTCGCCGAGCACCACGCGCAGCGCCTCGGCCGGATCGTCGCCGGGGTAGGAGCCGACGCCGGTCGCGCTGCCCGGCCGCCACGGGAAACTCGCTGTCTGTGCCACGTCCCCCAACTTTAGGAGGAGATCAGCTCGGCGATCTTGTCCAGCCGCGCCAGCGTGGCGTCCTTAGGCTCGGTGGGGATGCCGAACAGGATCTCATCCACCCCGGCCTCCCGCAGCTCCTCGATCACCTGCGGCTTGGGCGGCACCCCGAACATCAGCACCGGCACGCGGCGGCCGGCGCGCTCGCGCAGCCTCGCGATCTGCTCGGCCGTGTCGCCGGGGATCCGGCCGTAGATCGGCATCCAGCCGTCGCCGTACTCGATCACCCGGTCGAAGACGGTGGGGCCGGAGCCGCCGACCAGGATCGGCGGGTGCGGGTCCTGCACCGGCTTGGGGTAGCAGAAGACCGGGTCGAAGTTCACGAACTCGCCGTGGAAGGCGGCCTCGTCCTTGGTCCACAGCTCCTTGACCGCCAGCACCCGCTCCCGCAGCAGCGCCATGCGGGTGCGCGGGTCGGTGCCGTGGTTGCGCATCTCCTCGCGGTTCCAGCCGGCGCCCACGCCCAGCACCGCCCGGCCGTTCGACACCCGGTCCAGGGAGGCGACCTCCTTGGCGAGGATGATCGGGTCCCGCTGGATCACCAGGGCGATGCCGGTGCCGACCCGCAGCCGCTCGGTGGCCGCCGCGACGGCGGTCAGCGCCACGAACGGGTCGAAGGTGCGGTAGTACCAGCGCGGCATCTCCGCCCCGCCCGGCCACGGCGATTCGCGCTTGACGGGGATGTGGGTGTGCTCGGCGACGAACAGCGAGGTGAACCCGCGCTCCTCCAGGGCCCGGCCGAGCGCGGCGGGGCCGATGCCCTCATCGGTGATGAATGCGGAAACTCCGAACTCCATAGGGCAGAACGTACCCGCAACTCCGGCTCAGGCGGGTACGCGCGAGGTGAGGGCGATGGTGGACGAGCCGATCACCCGGTCGCCGTCGTAGAGCACGGCGGCCTGCCCCCTGGCCACCCCGCGGGCCGGCTCGTGCAGCCTGATGCGCACCCGGTCGCCGTCCGCCTCGGCGGTGCAGTCGTAGACCTCCCCGTGGGCGCGCAGCTGCACCTGGCATTCATGGGGGCCGGCCGGCGGGGGGGCCAGCCACACCGGCCGTTCCCCCACGATCTCGTGCACGTCCAGCGCCTCGCGGGGGCCGACGGTCACGGTGTTGGTGGCCGGGGAGATGTCGAGCACGTAGCGGGGCCTGCCGTCGGGGGCGGGGCGGCCCAGCCGCAGGCCGCGGCGCTGGCCGATGGTGTAGGCGTAGGCGCCCTGGTGCTCGCCGACGACCTGGCCGGTCTCGTCCACGATGGGGCCGGGGGCGGTGCCCAGCCGCTCGGCCAGGAAGGCGCGGGTGTCGCCGTCGGCGATGAAGCAGATGTCGTGGCTGTCGGGCTTGTCGGCGACGGCCAGGCCGCGGCGCTCGGCCTCGCGGCGGATCTCGGCCTTGGTGGTGTCGCCGAGCGGGAAGATGGCGTGCGCCAGCTGCTCGGGGGTGCACACCGCCAGCACGTACGACTGGTCCTTGGCGGTGTCCACGCCGCGGCGCAGCACCCCGTTCTCCCAGCGGGCGTAGTGGCCGGTGCACACCGCGTCGAAGCCCAGCGCCAGCGCCCGGTCCAGCAGCGCGGCGAACTTGATCTTCTCGTTGCAGCGCAGGCAGGGGTTGGGGGTGCGCCCGGCGGCGTACTCGCTGACGAAGTCGGCGACCACGTCGCGGTCGAAGCGCTCGGCCAGGTCCCACACGTAGAAGGGGATGCCGATCACGTCGGCGGCGCGGCGGGCGTCGCGGGCGTCCTCCAGCGTGCAGCAGCCCCGCGCCCCGGTGCGGTAGGACCGCGGGTTGGCCGACAGGGCCATGTGGACGCCGGTGACGTCGTGGCCGGCCTCGGCCACGCGGGCGGCGGCCACCGCTGAGTCGACGCCGCCGGACATGGCGGCCAGTACGCGCAAAGTCATGACCTCTCAAGGCTACGCGCTGCCCGGCGGGCGTCGCGCCGGTCGCTGCGGGCCGTGCGGCGGGCGGCTCCCCGACACGAGGGCGGGTGCCCCGGCCACCGGCCCTGGAGCAATACGATTGAGCGGCTATGGGACTTTTCCGCCGCCAGCGCGACGCCGCGCGTCCGACACCGCTCCCCGCGATCACCGAGTTCTGGCAGTGGTGGGCCCAGGCCCGGCCGAAGATCGAGGCATCGCTCGGCGACGGGCCGTCGGCCGATCTGATCGAGGAGCTGTCGCTGCGGGTGCACCGGATCCACCCGCACCTGCAGTGGGAGATCGGACGGCCCGACGGCGGGGTCCCCACGTTGACGGTGACCGGCGGCGGCGACGGGGAGCTGCGCGGGCTGGCCGAGCGGTGGCTGCGGGCCGCGCCCGCCGACACCGGCGGCTGGGCGCTGCACGCCGCCCGGCAGGCCGACCCGGAGATGCTGACCCAGAAGCTGACGCTGGGCGACCATGAGTTCGACCTGGAGTACGTGCGGGTGGGCATGCGGGCCGACCAGGCCCGGGCCCGCGTCCACGTCGCCGTCTACCACCCGGACTTTCTGTTCGTGGCCGAGGAGGCCCGGCGGCAGGTCGCCGGGCACGTGCTGGACTGGGCGCTGGGCGAGGACGATGTGGCCCGCTGGATCGGCGAGGTGACCATCGCCACCGAGCCGCCCATGGACGCGCTGCCGCCCGGCATGCTGCCGGCGGTGGTCGACCAGATCGCCGAGCAGTTCCGCGAGCCGACCTGGCTGTGGGGCGAGGGCCGCACCCCGCGCGGCCACCCGGCCCGGCTGGGCGCCCGCTTCCCCCTGCACCGCCAGGACCACCCGCTGTGCGACCTGCACGTGGCGGTGTCGGTGCCGTACGCCCACAGCAACCCCGACCGGCTCCCGGTGGAGCCGTCCGCCTCGGCGCTGCGCGAGCTGGAGAAGAAGCTGGACGCCCTGGGGCCGGACGCGGTGCTGGCGGTCCAGGAGACCGGCGACGGCCTGCGGGTGTACCACCTGTACGCCGACCCCGACTCCGGGGTGCTGGCCCGGCTGGACCAGCTGGCCGCCTCCTGGCCGGAGGGCAGGGCCAAGGTGGCCTCCGCCCCCGACCCGGGCTGGCGGGCGCTGGCCCCCTACCGGCCGTAGGGGCGCCTACGACAGGCCGGCGCGGCGGGCCCGTTCGACCACCGGGCCGATGGCCTCGGCCAGGGCGGTCACGTCGTCCTCGGTGGAGGTGTGGCCGAGGCTGAAGCGCAGGGAGCCGCGGGCGCGTTCGGGGCTGGCGCCCATCGCCAGCAGCACATGGCTGGGCTGGGCCACCCCGGCCGAGCAGGCCGAGCCGGTGGAGCAGGCGATGCCGCGGGCGTCCAGCAGCATCAGCAGCGCGTCGCCCTCGCAGCCGGGGAACGACAGGTGCGCGTTGCCGGGAAGCCTGTTGACCGGGTCGCCGTTGAGCACGGCGTCGGGGACGGCGTCGAGGACGCAGGCGATCAGCCGGTCGCGCAGGGCCGTCAGGCGGCGGGCGTGCTCCTCCCGCTGGGCGGCGGCGGCCTGGACGGCGGCGGCCAGCCCGGCGATGGCGGGGGTGTCGAGGGTGCCGGAGCGCACGTCGCGTTCCTGCCCGCCGCCGTGCAGCACCGGGACCGGGTCGATGCCCTTGGCCAGCAGCAGCACGCCCACCCCCAGCGGGCCGCCGAGCTTGTGCCCCGACAGGGCCAGGGAGTGCACGCCGCTGCCGGCGAAGGAGACCGGCAGTTGCGCGGCGGCCTGGACGGCGTCGGTGTGGAAGGGGATGTCGTGCTCGCGGGCCAGCGCGGCCAGCTCGGCGACCGGCTGCACGGTGCCGACTTCGTTGTTGGCCCACATGACGGTGATCAGGGCGATGTCGGCGCCGCCGGAAGGGCCGATCATCTCGCGCACCACGTCCGGGTCGACGCGTCCCAGGGAGTCCACCGGGATGTGCTCCACCCGGGCGCCCTGGTGGTCGGCCAGCCACTGGGCGGCGTCCAGCACCGCATGGTGTTCCACCGCGCCGACCAGCACCCGGGTGCGGGCCGGGTCGGCGGCGCGGCGGGCCCAGTAGATGCCCTTGACGGCCAGGTTGTCGGCCTCGGTGCCGCCACCGGTGAAGATCACTTCGCTGGGACGGGCGTCGAAGACGTCGGCGATGATCTCGCGGGACTCCTCCACCACCCGGCGGGCGCGGCGGCCGGCCGAGTGCAGGGACGAGGGGTTGCCGAGCCGTCCCAGCTCGGCGGTCATCGCCTCGACGGCCTCCGGCAGCATGGGGGTGGTCGCGGCATGGTCGAGGTAGGTCACCACGCCGTCCACACTATCCGCGCCGGGACGGGCGGCGCCCCGCGACTTTGCTACTGTACCGTCCGGACGGTACAGTAACGTTCGTTATGAAGAGAGAGGCCCTGCTGGACGCCGCCGAGGCCGTGCTGTTCGAGCACGGCACGCAGGCGCTCACGCTGGCCGCCGTCGCCGAGCGCGCCGGGGTCAGCAAAGGCGGGCTCCTCTACCACTTCCCCACCAAGGAAGCGCTGATCAAGGCGATGGTCACCCGGGTCATCGACGAGTTCGACGACCTGGTGGCCGACTACGACGACGGCTCTCCCGGCTCCTACACCCGGGCCTACGTCAAGGCCACCTTCGAGGTGCTGACCGGCCGGCAGGGCGCGCGGACCAGCCGACGATGGTCGGCGATCACCGCCGCGGCCAGCGACCCGGAGCTGATCGCGCCGCTGCGCGAGGCGATGGCCCGCTGGCACCGGATCAACCCCGACCACGAGCCCGACCCGCTCGCCTCCACGGTGGTCCGCCTGGCCGCCGAAGGGCTGTGGGAGGTGCTCAGCCACGCCCCGGACGCCTTCGATGAGCAGCAGCTGGCCGCCCTCCAAGAGCGGCTGCTGAGCATGGTGGCCCCTTGAGCCGCCCCGTCTGACCGCCGAAGGCCACAGGACGCCCCGTCCTGCCCGTTCCGCCCCCGCTGATCCTCTTCCGCCCCGTCACGGGCACGGGCCGGCCCGGCCCGCCGCGCCCGCCTGCCCGGTGCCCGTCGTTCCCCACCGGCCGCCTGAGCCGGTCACTGTGCAAACCGCTGAGAAAGGAGTGAGCCATGTTGCGCTGGGCGCGTTTGGGAACCTTCCTGACCTTCGCCCTCACCGGCCTGCTGTGCGGCGTGTGGGTGGCCCGCATGCCCGCGCTGGCCGACAAGCTTCACGTCGGCCCCGGCGCCATCGGAATGGTGCTGCTGGTGTGGGGCCTGGCCGCGCTGGCGGCCATGCAGGGGCTGCGCGGTGTGATCGCCCGGCTCGGCAGCCGCACGATGCTGCGGGTGTCGCTGCCGCTGTCGGCGGCCACCGCCGTGCTGGTGGCGCTGGCTCCCTCCTATGGGCTGCTGCTGGCGGCCCTCGCCGCCTTCGGCATGGCCTTCGGGGTCACGGACGTGGCGATGAACGCCCAGGCGAGCGTGGTGGAACGGGCCTACCGCAGGCCGCTGATGAGCGGGATGCACGCCGGCTGGTGCGTGGGCGCGATGACCGGCGGGGCGGCCGGCGCGCTGACCGCCCTGGCGGGACTGTCGTTCACCCAGTCCCTGCTGGGCACGGCGGCGCTGGCGCTGCCGGCGGCGCTGGCGCTGGGCCGGACCTACCTGCCCGACTCCCCCGCCGCGCCCGGCGCGCGGAGCGAAAGGCGGCAGCGGCTGCCGATGCCGGTCTACCTGATCGGCGCCCTGGCGTTCATCGCCTTCATGGCCGAGGGCGCGGTGGCCGACTGGAGCGGGCTGCTGCTGCACGGGGAGCTGGGCGCCCCCGAATGGCTGGCGGCGCTCGGCTACCCGCTCTTTGAGACCGCCATGCTGACCGGGCGGCTGGCCGGCGACCGGCTGCGCACCCACCTGGGCACCCGCCGGCTGCTGGTGGCCGCCGGGCTGGGCACCGCCGCCGCGGCCGGCGTGGTGCTCACCGCCCCCACGGTGCCGGTGGCGCTGGCCGGGTTCTTCGTGACCGGGCTGGCGGTCTGCACCATCGTGCCGACGATGATCTCGCTGGCCGGCACCGCCGCCCCCGGGCGTTCGGCCGCCTCGGTCGCCCAGGTCGGCGCGATGGGCTACGGCGGGCTGCTGCTCGGCCCGGTGCTCATCGGTTTCCTGGCCGAGGCGACCTCGCTGCGCGCCGGGCTCGGCGTGGTCGTGGTGGCGGCGCTGCTGGTCGCCGCCGGCGCCCGGCTGCTGCCGATCGCCGCCGGCACCGACCTGGCCTCCCACGAGTACCTCGCCGACCGGGCACCGGAGCACCCGGTGCCGGGCCCGGCCGAGCCCGCCCTCGGCAAGGCCGCCTGACCCGCCGGGTCGCTCACGGGCCGGTGCGGACGACGGCGGCCACCAGCACGCGGGCCGCCCGCAGCGGGCCCAGGTCGGCGACCAGGGCCCGGACGATGCGCAGGCCGAGACGGCGGACCGGCGCCCGCGGGCCGGGGGCGTAGCGGGCGCGTTCCAGCTCGGCGGCCACGGCGGCGATGTTCGGCCCCAGGCGGGCCAGGCGGACGCGCAGCCCGCCCCAGGTGGTGCCGGGCGTCACCGGCTCGCCGCCATGGCCGGCCAGCCGCTCCAGCAGCCGGTCGGCGCGCCCGCCGCGCAGACCGGAGGCACCCGGGCCGCGCCGGCGGACGGTGACCAGCAGCACCACGGCCGGCACCAGCCCCAGCAGCACGGCGGGCAGCAGCACCGGGCCCTGCCGCCCGCCGCCGGCGGCGGGCGGGGCGAACGGGTCCAGGGAGGGGTCCACCACGGCATCGGCATCGGCCGGAGTGGGGTTGAACGGCACCCAGCCGACACCGGAGAAGTACACCTCGATCCAGGCGTGGGCGTCGGCGTCGCGCACCACGTACCGGCCGTTTTGCTCCAGCCCGGTGGCGAAGCCGGCGACCACCCGGGCGGGCACCCCGGCCAGCCGCAGCAGCAGCGCCGCCGCCCCGGCGAAGTGCTGGCAGTAGCCGGTGCGGGTGCGCAGCAGGAAGTCCACCAGCGGGACGCGGGAGGTGCGCTCCACGTCGGTGTCGTAGCGGAACCGGCCGCCCTCGGTCAGGTAGCGCTGCACCCGCTCGACGACCTCGAACTGGTTGCGGGCCCCGGCCGTCACCGCCCTCGCCATCACGGCCACCTCGTCGTACAGCGAGTACCCCAGGTAGCCGTGCCCTCCGAAGCCGGGATCGGCATAGGGGCCGAACTCGCCCTGCCGTCCGCCCATCCACATCCCGCCGGGCCGGCGTTCCCGGACGCGGGTGTACTCCTCCAGCCGGGGGTCGGAGTTCGGCCAGGGCACGGTGCGCAAGGTAGCGGGGTCGGCGGTGACCACCGCGGCCCGCACCCGGTAGACGTCCCCGGCGTCCGGCGCCGGGGTGATCCGCCAGGACTCCCCCGCCCCCGAGTCGACCCGCCCGTCGGCCTGCAGGCTGATGATCCGGCCCGGGGAGACCACCATGTCGTTGCGCAGGCCCCGGACCCGCACCTCGATCTCGACGGGACGGGCGGCCGGCTCGGGCAGGTCCTCATCCGGCAGGCCCCCGGTCTCCCAGCCGCGCCAGCCGATCCGCTCCAGCACCTGCATCCGCCACAGCGCCGGGCGGGGCGAAGAGATCTCCAGCATGGCCGCGCCGGTGCGGCGCCCATACAGCGGCCCGTAGGTCTGGGTGGTGTCCAGCGTGGTGAACTGCGGTTCCCGATCGATCAGGTCGTCGATGGCCAGCCACTGGCCGCGCGGTCCCAGGGTGTGCGCCAGCGCGGCCGCGCCCAGCGCGGCGGCCGTGCCGAGCGCGACCATCGGGCGGGCGGCCCGGCCGCCGGGCGGCGCCAGCCACAGCGGCACGGCCAGCACCATCGCCGCCCCCTGCCAGGAGACCTCGTCGCTTTGCCGCAGCGCCACCGCGATCACCCATGGCAGCGCCACCAGCGCCAGCGACAGCGCCTGCCGGGGCCGCGAGCGCGGCGCGGTGACCGACAGGCCGGCCGCCGACAGCCACAGCAGCCCGACCAGCAGCAGCCACACCGCCGCCGGCCACGGGTCGCCCGCGGCGCGGCCGGGCCCCAGCGACGACAGCCGCTGCAGCCCGTCCGACAGCGACAGCAGCAGCTGCGGCCAGCGGCGGGGCCACAGCATGTCCGGCTGGACGCCGCCGGCCAGCAGCGCCATCGGCGGCCAGAGCAGCAGCAGCGCGCCCACCGCCCGGGTGGCGGTGCGCCCCCAGGCCACCACGGCGGCGGCGACGGCGGCGACCAGGCAGCCCCACAGCACCGCCGTGCCCAGCAGCGCCGACCAGGCCCCCATCGCCGCCGCGGCGGCCGCCAGCAGTCCGGCCGCCCGGATCATCGCGGCCGTCCCTTCCCGGCGGGCAGCGGCACCACGCCCGGCGGCAGCGGCGGCGGCGGATCCACCGTCCGGTCCGGCGGGAAGCGGACGACGATGGCGCCAGCCGGCGGACGGGCGGGCCGGTCGCCGGCCTCCAGCAGGGCCAGGCGGCGATGCAGCGCCCGCCAGGACTCTTCGTCCTCGACCGGCGTCGCGGCGCTCTCCCCGGGCAGCAGCACCGCGCACCCGCCGGACCTGGACAGGGTGCGCACCAGCCCGGCGGCGGCCCGGGCCACCCAGTCCACCTCCGCCTCGCCGGCGCCGTGGGTGTCGACGACCACCAGCGGCAGCCCGGACGGCGGCGGGCCCCATGCGCCGCTCGTGCAGCTCCATGCCGCGGGCCAGGGACAGCCAGTGGATGCGGCTGACCGGGGTGCCCGGCACATACGGCCGCAGCCCGTCGGGCTCGGTGTGCTCAACGGCCCGGCCGGGCGCGGGCGCGGGCTGCCCGCCGCCGTCGGGGACGGGCAGGACCAGCACCTTCTCGCGCTCGCCGACCTCGACGGTGAGGCGGAAGATGCCCAGCGCGTCGCTGATCCGCAGCCGGGTGGGCTGGATGCGATAGGCGCCGCGCCGGCCGATGGGCACCTCCACGACGCCGCCGGCGGGCTCCAGCTCCGCCCAGGCGCGCCGGGTGATGCGCACCTGGACGCGGACCGGCAGCCGCTCGGGCAGGCCGAGGTCCAGGCGCATCCGCAGCGGCCGGTCCTCACCGATCTCCCGTTCGGCGATCAGCCGGGTGGCGTTCAGGCGCGAGCGCGCCGCCAGCACCGTGACGGCCGCCCACAGCACCATGATCACCATTCCCACGGCCAGCGCGAACAGCGCCAGCGACGGCAGCGCCCCGGCGGCCAGGGCCAATGCGCCGGCGCAGCTCAGCCAGATCAGCGCTCGCATGGGCGCCTCACCCCGCCGTCATCTGGCCCGGACCCGCCGCAAGGCGTCCTCGACGACCTCGGCCCGGGCGTCGGCGGGGGCCGTGCCGGACGGCTGGATCCGGTGGGTGAGCACGGGCCGGGCCACCGCCTGCACGTCGTCGGGCAGCACGAACGCCCGGCCGTCCATGGCGGCCACCGCCCGGGCGGCGGCCAGCAGCAGCAGCCCGGAGCGGGGGCTGGCGCCCACGGCCGCCAGGGGGTGGGCGCGGGTGGCGGCCAGCAGGTCCACGATGTAGCGCAGCAGGGGGTCGGAGGCGTGCACCGCGGCGACGGCCCGCTGGGCGGCCAGCAGGTGGGCCGGGTCGGTGACCGCGTTCACCTGCGGTTCGGGGCCGGCGCGCAGCAGCGCCACCTCTTGCTCGGGGGTGGGGTAGCCCAGGGAGACCACCGACAGGAAGCGGTCCAGCTGGGCGGGCGGCAGCGGGTAGGTGCCGTCGTAGCCGGCGCTGGGGTTCTGGGTGGCGATCACCACGAACGGCGGCGGGATGGGCCGGCTGACGCCGTCCACGGTGACCTGGCGTTCCTGCATCGCCTCCAGCAGGCCGGACTGGGTCTTGGGGGTGGCGCGGTTGATCTCGTCCACCAGCACCACGTTGGCGAAGATCGGGCCGGGCCGGAACTCGAAGGCCGCGGCGTCGGCCTGCCAGACGTTGGCGCCGATGATGTCGGCCGGCAGCAGGTCGACGGTGGCCTGCACCCGGGAGAAGCGGCCGTCCAGGCTGCGCGCCAGGGAGCGGGCCAGCTGGGTCTTGCCGACCCCGGGGTGGTCCTCCACCAGCAGGTGCCCGCCGGCCAGGACGGTCGCCAGCACCACGTCCAGCACGTCGGCGGGCATCCGCACGGCGCCCGCCACGTTGGCCCGCAGCCGGTCGCCGAGCTCGGCGACCTCTTCGACGGTGAGCGTCGCCTCCCCGTCGGAGGGGACCGGATGCGGCCGGGGCGCGGCGCTGAGCCTGCCCGGCGGCCGGGCCCACCCGCTCGGATCGGCCACCGCGCTCACCGGGCCTCCTTGAGCGCGGCCTTCGGGAGGGCGAGGGCACCGGGGCGGCGACGCCCGGCCCGGCGTCGCGCCTGCCGGTGGTGGGCACCGGGCTCGCGGTCCGATGCGGCGCCTGCGGAGCTGGTGTGAGACCTCAAAGGAGAGTCCTTTCTCCGGCGGGCGTGGCGGTGGCACAAAGTCCTACACGCAACCAACAACGTGGTTTCGGTGCCCTGCTGTTCCAAGAACATCCCGGGGGTGCCATGGGTGTGGCGGTGCGGTGTACCCGCCGTCCGGACCCGCTCAGGCGCTGGGAAAGGCTCCCGAAGACGGCGAAACGGCCGGTGGCGGGAGGCCACCGGCCGTTTGCGCAACGCCCTCAGCTCGCGGCGAGCTTACTTGCGCTTGTTGATCTCCTCGGTGAGCTGCGGGGCCACCTGGAACAGGTCGCCCACCACACCGAAGTCGACCAGCTCGAAGATCGGCGCCTCGGGGTCCTTGTTGATGGCGACGATCGTCTTGGAGGTCTGCATGCCGGCCCGGTGCTGGATGGCGCCGGAGATGCCGACCGCGATGTACAGCTGCGGGGAGACCGTCTTACCGGTCTGGCCGACCTGGAACTGGTGCGGGTACCAGCCGGCGTCGGTGGCGGCCCGGGAGGCGCCCACCGCACCGCCGAGCGCGTCGGCCAGGTCCTCGATGATCTTGAAGTTCTCGGCGCTGCCGACGCCGCGGCCACCGGAGACCACGACCGCGGCCTCGGTGAGGTCCGGGCGCTCGCCCTTCTCCTGCACCACCTTCTCGACGATCTTGGCGGCCTTGGCGGCGTCCGACAGGGTCACCGAGACCTGCTCCTCGGCCGGGGTGGCCGGGGCGGGCTCGGGGGCGACGGCGTTGGGCCGCACCGCCACGATCGGGGTGCCGCGCTTGACCTTGGCGTGCGCGATGACCGCACCGCCGAAGATGGAGTGCTCGCCGACGAAGCCCTCGGCGACGTCCACCACGTCGGTGAGCACGCCGGAGTCGAGCTTGACCGCCAGGCGGCCGGCGATCTCCTTGCCCTCACCGGTGGCGGCCACCAGCACGCCGGCCGGGGACTTGTCGGCCACCAGCTTGGCCAGCAGCTCGACCTTGGGCGCCACCACGTAGGAGGTCAGCTCCTCGTCGGCGGCCACGTAGATCTTGGCCGCGCCGTACTCGGCCAGCTTGTCCTTGGCGTTCTCCAGGCCGGGGCCGATCCACACCGCGGCCGGCTCGCCGAGCCGGCGGGCGGCGGTCAGCAGCTCCAGGGTGACCTTCTTGACCTCGCCGTCGATGTGGTCGACGAGGACGAGAACCTCTGCCATGTCGTACTGTCCCCTTCCTCGCTCAGATGAACTTCTTGGACGCGAGGAACTCGGCGATCTTGACGCCGCCGTCGCCCTCGTCGGTGACGATCTGGCCCTTCTCACGCGGCGGGGCCTCGGCGAAGTCGGTCACCTCGCTGGCGGAGCCCGCCAGGCCGACCTTGTCGGCCTCGATGCCGAGGTCGGCGATGCCGAGCGTCTCGACCGGCTTCTTCTTGGCCGCCATGATCCCCTTGAAGGAGGGGTAGCGCGGCTCGTTGATCTTCTCGACCACGCTGACGACCGCCGGCAGGCTGGCCTCGACCTTGTCGTAGCCGTAGTCGGTGACGCGCTGCACCTTGATGGCCGAGCCGTCGATCTCGACCTTGGAGGCCAGCGTCAGCTGCGGCACGCCCAGCCGCTCGGCCAGCATGGCCGGCAGCACGCCGGTGCGCGCGTCGGTGGACTCCGAGCCCAGGATCACCAGGTCGAAGCCGGTGCGGCCGAGGACCTTCTCCAGGGCGTAGGAGGTGCCCAGCGCGTCGCTGCCGGCCAGCGCGTCGTCGACCAGGTGGACGGCCTTGTCGGCGCCCATCGCCAGCGCCTTGCGGATGGAGTCGGTGGCCTTCTCCGGGCCCATGGTCACGACGGTGACCTCCCCGCCGTGCTTCTCCTTGATGAGCAGCGCCTCTTCGATGGCGTACTCATCGAGCTCGTTGATGACGCCGTCCGCGGCACCGCGGTCGAGCGTGCTGTCCTCGGGCTTCAACTTGCGCGGGCTCTCCGTGTCGGGAACCTGCTTGACGCAGACGACGATGTTCATGGCCGTCGACCGACCTCCCTGCATTTCCTCTGGCCGCCGTAAGCGGGCGGGGCGCCGCCCGGGCGGGTCGACGCGAGCTGATGGGCTACAGACTGCCAAATACCCGAACAGGCTTCGGCTCCGGGTCCCGGCTTTGGACCGTGCACCTAGATGTTACCGGCGAGTAGCATCGCGGCAAATCCCCCGGTCACCGCGGGGCCACCGGCCACAACCACGACATTTGCCCACACAACAGACGCATCCGGCAGCACTCCGCGAAGTGACCGGTATCACCTTACGGCCCCCTTGCGGAGCCCTGAAACGGACGCTCAGGGCAGCGCGCTCTGGAACCGGTCCAAAGCGGCGATCACCGAGTTCTGCAGGCCGTACATCGGGGCGAAACTGGGGGTCAGCGACACCGCGCCGACCACCGCGGCGAAGATCAGCACGCCCAGCACGGCCCCCACCGGGACGATCCGCGCCGGCTCCGGCGCCAGCGTCCCGAACAACCGCTCCAGCTGCCGGCGCGGCGCCCGCACCCCCGGACCGCTCCACAAGACGGCGGCCCCCGCGCCCGCTCCCCAGGCGCAGGCGTCCATCGCCGGAGTGCGCACCCCCACCATGACCAGCGACGCCAGCGCCAAGGCCACCGCCGCCGCGGCCACGGCGGCGTAGGGCAGCGTCAGCGCCGTCCACAGCGCCGCCCGCGCCGCGTCCCCCACAGCCGGCGTCGCGCGGCCGGAACCGCCGCGCAGGGCCGCCGCATCCCAGGTGCGCAGCGCCAGCGCCCCCGCCGTGGCCGCCACGATCCCCACCACCGGCATCACGATGGCGACCGCGGCCATGAGCACCACCGCCAGCACCGCCAGCAGCCGCGACCAGGCGTGCCCCACCGTCGGCCGCGGCCGCGCCGACCGCGGCGGCGCGGCGGCCCGCACGGCCCGCTCCACCGGCGTCGACCGGACCGGCTCGTGCACGACCGGGGTCGCCTCCTGCGGCCCCAGGTCCGCCGCGTCCACCGCCTTGACCAGTTCGGCGGCCGTGGGCCGGGCATCCGGGTCGGCCCGCAGCGCATCGCGCAGCACGGCCCGCAACGGCTCGGGCACCTCCGCCGGCGCCCCGTCCCCGACCTCCGCGCGGCCGGTCGCGGCGAACGCCACGGTCGCCGCCCAGGCGTACACGTCGGAGGCGGGCGTGGCGGGTGCGCCGTCGCGGACCTCCGGTGCCAGGTGAGGGCGCACCCGAACCGGCCGGGCGGGGTCCACCGCCTGCGCGACGCCGAAATCGATGACGACCGGCTCTCCCCCGACCACCAGCACATTGGCGGGGCTCAGGTCGCGGTGCACCGCTCCGGCCTCGTGGATCGCGACCAGGGCCTTGGCCAGGCCGAGGGCCAGCCGCCGCAGCGCGCCGCCGCGCAGCGGCCCCTCCTCGGCCACCAGCACATCCAGCCCGCGCCCGGGGACGAAGCGGCTGACCACATACGGCCGCTCGGCGGAGGCGTCCCCGTCCAGCACATCGACCACATGCGGGCTGAGCACCCGGCGCATCACCGCGATCTCATGCTCCAGCCGCCGCCGCGCGGCCGCCCCGCTGACCGCTTCCGGCCGCAGCACCCTGATCGCCACATCCCGGCCGGACGGATCGGTGCCCCGGTAGACCACGCCCGCGTCGCTCTCGCCCAGCAGGGACAGCGGGCGGTAGGGGCCTATCCGACCGCCGGGGACGAGTTCTCTGGAAGGCTGGTTCATCAGAACTCCTAGAGCGGGGAGATCTCCCCCTCCGGAAGAAGAGGGAGACACGGCACAAGGTCACGCGGAACGGCGCAGCCGGTGCGGAAGCCAGGGGCGGAGCAGGGCCGCTTCAGGGGCGCGGCTTCCGCCCGCCCCCGACCCTAGCGGGCCCGCGGCGGGCCGTAGGCCGTCTGCCGGTCCCGCCCGGCCGGCGGGCGCGCCGTCACCAGGGCCATAGGTCCCGGATGCCGTCGCGCAGCTCCTCCAACCGCGCGCTCAGGCCCTCCACCGGGTAGGTGTCGGGGGTGCCGCCATAGGAGAGCCCGATCAGCACCGCCGCGAACAGTGACAGTGCCAGCGCCAGCGGCGCGGCGATCTCCCGGCGGGGCGCCACCGCCCCCCACAGCCGCACCAGCTGGCGGCGCGGGGCGCCGCTGCCCGGCGCCAGGCACAGCAGGCCGATGACGAGCATCACCGCATACGCGATGCCCTTGGCGGCACTGATCTGCGGCATGGTCACCAGCAGCGCGATCAACAGCACGGAGGCGGTGCACAGGGCCGCAGCCGACAGCATGCCGGTGACCATGACCGCCCCCGGCAGGCCCAGCGGCGCCCGCACCAGCGCGCCCAGCACATCACCGGCGCGCGGGCCGCGCCTGGTGCGGCGGTCGTCCATGCCCTTGGCCGCCCAGTCGCCCATCCGCAGCACCAGCACCCCGCCGATGGTGACCAGCACGGCCAGCACCGGCACCAGGTAGGCGAAGCCCAGCAGCGCGGCCAGCACCGTGAAGCTGAGGAAGCGGTACCAGCCGTACGGCTTGGGCGGCGGGTCGGGGCTGGTCGCCGGGGCCGCCGGGGCCTGTGCGGGGCGCTCGCTCACCGGCGCCGCGTACGGGTCATAAGGAGGCGGCGCCGGGCCGCGCGGCTGAGGCTGCGGCTGCGGGTCCGGCGGGGCGGCGGGCGGCGGGACCTGGGAGAGGGGATGGGAACCGTAGGGGCCCTGCCCGTAGGCGGCCTGCTCGTAAGGGGTCTGCTCGTAGGGACGGCCGTAAGGGGCGGGGCCCGGCGGCGGCCCCGGAGGCGGCGCCGCGGGCGGCAGCAGCCCGCGGAAGTCCTCCGGCTGGGCGGGCGCGGGCGGCGCCTGACCGGACAGCGGCCCCGGGGCCGGCGGAGGAGCCGGCAGCGGCGCGGTCCGGTCCGGCCGCGAAGGCGAGGTCTGGCCGGTCCGCTCCGGCGGGGCCGGCATCCAGGAGGAGGCGTCCACCCGGGTCTGGTCGGTGATGGTGGCCTCCAGGTGGATCCGCCGGGCCATCTGCACCAGCTCGACCGCGGTGGGCCGCTGGGAGGGGTCGCGCGCCATCGCCGACCGGATCAGCGGCTGCAGCGCCGGGGGCATCCCGTCCAGATCCGGCTGTCCCTGCAGGATCCGGTAGAAGATCGACTCGAACGGGCCGGAGCCGAACGGCGGGCGGCCGGTGGCCGCGAACGCCACCGTGGCGGCCCAGGCGTGCACGTCCGAGGGCGGCCCGGCGTCCTCCCCCTCGAGGATCTCCGGAGCCAGGTAGCCGGGGGTGCCGATCACCATGCCGGTGGCGGTCAGCCGGGTGGCGTCGGCGGCCTGGGCGATCCCGAAGTCGATCACGATGGGCTCGCCGTCCAGCAGCATCACGTTGCCGGGCTTGAGGTCGCGGTGGATGATCCCGGCGCCGTGGATCGCCGACAGCGCCGAGGCCAGCCCGACCGCCAGCCGCTGCAGCGCCGCGCCCTGCAGCGGGCCTCCGTCGGGCCCTTCCACGACCTCCTCCAGGGTGCGGCCCGGCACGTACTGGGTGACGATGTAGGGCTGGGGCGCGGTGACATCGGCGTCCAGGATCTCGGCGACATGCGGGCTGTGCACCCGGCGCATCGAGTCGACCTCGCGGGCCAGCCGCCGCCGCGCGACGGTGTCCCCGGCCACCGCGGAGCGCAGCACCTTGATCGCCACCTTGCGGCCCTCGGGGTCGGCCGCCAGGTGGACGACCCCCATCCCGCCTTCGCCCAGCGTGCGGATCAGGCGGTACCGGCCGATGCGCTCCCCGGACGTGACAACCCCCTTCATCGCTGCCGCCACCCTATCTTCGCCCGCCGCACCGGGCGGTTCCACCGGATCGTCCCGGCCCGCTGCGGCCGGCGTTTCGTCCACCGGCTCGCCGGTCTCCCGCCGGTCCGGGACGGACGCCCCGGTGAAAGGGCGGACGGGAGCGGGTGAGGGCCTCCGGATGCGTCCTTACGCAATCATTGGACGCCGCCGAAGCGGCCGAGGTTCCCGGGCGCGGGCGGCTTCACAGGGGCCGCCGTCACTCGCCCCGGGCGGCCCGCCGGGCGCGGCGCTCGGCCCGCCGCGTCTCGAACCTGGTGGCGGCCGCGTCCAATTGCTCCAGGAATTCGCCCAGTTCCTGACGGGCCCGCTCGCCCTCGGCGGTCAGCCCGCTCATCTCGAAGACCTTCCATTTACGCAGCACCGGCATCAGCACATCGTCGTGGTGCAGCCGCAGGTCGTAGATGCCGGCGTTGGCGATGGCCACCGATTTGCGCAAAAAGCCGTCGATGGTGTGCCCGGGCATCTGGAACGCCTTGACCACGTCGGTGACGGCGCGCATGGTCTGGCCGGGATCGATCTGGAACGCCGCCTCCAGCAGGTTCCGGTAGAAGATCATGTGCAGGTTCTCGTCCTTGGCCACCCGCGCCATCATCTGCTCGCAGACCGGGTCGCCGGACGCCTTTCCGGTGTTGCGGTGCGACACCCGGGTGGCCAGTTCCTGAAACGACACGTAGGCCACGCCGCGCAGCAGGTCCTCGCCGTGGTCGGGCTCATAGCCGCCCTGCATGTGCCTCATGCGGGCCCGTTCCAGCGCCACCGGATCGACCGCGCGGGTCACCGTCAGGTAGTCGCGGATGACCGTGCTGTGCCGGTTCTCCTCGGCGGTCCACCGGTTCACCCAGGCGCCCCAGGCGCCCTCCCGGCCGAAGATCCGGGAGATGGCGTAGTGGTAGCCCGGCAGGTTGTCCTCGGTGAGCAGGTTGACGATCAGCGCCTCCCGGGCCTCGGGGCTGATCGCGGAGTCCTCGGGCCGCCACTCCTCGCCGCCCAGCGGGCCGTCGTAGTCGCGTCCCCGGCTCCAGGGGACGTACTGGTGCGGGAACCACTCGTCGGCCATGGCCAGGTGCCGGTCGAGTTCCCTCTCCACCACCGGTTCAAGCTCCATCAGCAGCTCGAACCGGCTTTTCGCAACGGGCGTGGAGGCCATGTCTCACCCTTCCGGGCATGGGGGAAATGATCGCGCCGACGGCGGTCCGCTCACCGTAGGGGGATCCCGGCGGCACCGGCTATGCGCATCGTGCGCACTTCAGTCGCCGATTTTTGTCTCGGCCGCCAGTTGCCACGCCCGATTGACCGCCGACCGCAGCAGAAAACGCGGCGCCAGGCGCAACAGGGGCAGCAGCGCTTTGTACTGCCCTCCGGGCACGCACAAGGCGCGTCCGGCGGCCACCGCCTCCAGCCCCGCGCGGGCCACGTCCACGCGCCGCAGCCACAGCAGATTGGGGCCGGCGGTCTCGTCCGTGCGGGTGAACCCCGGGCACAGCGCCGTCACGTGCACGCCCTTGCCCTGCAATTCCGCGTGCAGGCTTTCGGTGAAAGCCTGCACGTACGCTTTGGTCGCCCCGTATGTCGCGCTTCCCGGGGACGGGGTGAAGGCCGACATGGAGGCCACATTGAGCACGCCGCCCCGCCCGCGTTCGATCATGCTCGGCAGTGCCGCGTAAGTCAGCCGCACCACCGCCCGCACGTTCAGGTCGATCTCCTTGAGCTGGTCTTCCAAGGGAATCTCGGCGAACGCCCCGAACGCGCCGTAACCGGCATTGTTGATCAGCAGGTCCACCGGTTCACCGCGCAATTTCCGCTCGACCCGCTCCAGCTGGGCGGGGTCGGTGAGGTCGGCGGGCAGCACCTGCACCCCCACCCGGTGCCGCTCGGCCAGGCGGCCGGCCAGCCGTTCCAGCAGGTCCGCGCGGCGCGCCACCAGCACCAGGTCGGTGCCGCGCGCCGCCAGCAGCGCCGCGAACGCCTCGCCGATGCCGCTGGAGGCGCCCGTCACCAGGGCTGTCCGGAATTCCTGATGCATGCCCGGGATGGTACTCCTCGTGCCGCAGTGACCCCCGGGATGTCAGAGCCCGCTGCTAACTTCTGTGGCCGCCTGCAGCCGTCCTCGTCCGGGGGGCCATGACCGATGCTCATCGCCCACGCCGTCTGGCACGGCGGCGCCCTGTGCCTGTGGGCCGAACGGCCCGGCGGCCCCGGCGGAGCAGACGGCCCCCGGTGGCACCCCTGCGCCACCGCCGACTTCGACGGCACCTCCTATGCGCCGTTCACCGCCGACGCCCCACCGATCACCCTCGACCTGCTGCTGCCGACCGTCACGGGCCGTCCGCTCCTTTCCTCCGAGGCGTCACCCGAAGCGGGCGCAGAGCCGCGCCTGCAGTCCTGGAGGGTGCCGGCGCGGGCGCTCGCCCCGCTGACCGCCATGGCGCTGCTGGGGCACACCGAGCGCGCCGCCGATGTCGCCGCAGGGGACGATCTGCGGTTCTTCGCCCTGCTCGCCGGCATCGCCGCGCAGCTCGTCCGGCAGGGCCGGGTGCTGCCCGCCCTGCTGCGCGAGGACGGGGAAGCGGTCGCCCGCTGGCGGCCCGCCCTGGTCGATCCCGCCTTCATCCAAGCGCTGGCCGCCGCGATGCCGCCCGCCTGCCGCGCGGCCGACGGCGGACGGCCCGCCGGGCGGGTGCTCGGCGAGGCCCTCGGCTGCCTCACCGACACGGTGGTGCGGGGCGTCGTCCCCCACCCGCTGCTGCCACCGCGCCGAGGCGGGGCGGCCGGCCCGCCGCCCCTCGCCGAACGCTGGGCGTCCGCGCTCACCGGCCCCGACCCCCGCGTCCTGCGGGAGCCCGGCGACGACCTGGACGGGCTGAGCGCCGAGCTGGCGGCCTGGGCCGCCTCCGCCGGGCCGCCCGGCCCGCTGCGCACCTGTTTCCGGCTGATCGAGCCCGATCCGGCCGGCGACCGCGACGCCTGGCGGATCGAGTTCGCCCTGCAGAGCACCGAGGACCCCAGCCTGTACGTCCCCGCCGCCACCGTCTGGGCGGGCGGCGCCCCCTTTCTGCCCGAGGCCGCCGAGGCCCTGCTGAGCGGGCTCGGCCGGGCGTTGCGGCTGTTCCCCGAGCTGGCCGCGGCCCTGCGCGGCCCCGCCCCCGCCGAACTGCGCACGGACGTCACCGGCGCCTTCCGGTTCCTGCGCCGCTCCGCCCCGCTGCTGGCCGCCGCCGGTTTCGGCGTGCTGCTCCCCCGCTGGGGCGACCGGCCCCGGCTCGGGCTGAAACTCACCGCCCGCACCCGGCCCGAACCGGGCGCCGTCACCTCTTCCGGTTTCGACCTGGGCACTTTGCTCGACTTCCGCTGGGACCTGGCCATCGGCGACCAGCCCCTGACCGAGGAGGAGCTGACCGAGCTGGCCCGGCTCAAGGCCCCGCTGGTCCGGCTGCGCGGCCGGTGGGTCGAGCTGGACGAGGCCCAGCTGGAGGCGGCGCTGGACTTCCTGCGCCGCCCCCGCACCGGCGCCATGTCCGCCGGGCAGGTGGTGCGCGCCGCCGTCCACGCCGGCGGCGACGCCCTGCCCCTGCTGGGCGTCGATGCCGACGGGCCGCTGGCGGACCTGCTGTCGGGCCAGGCCGAACGGCGGCTGACCCCCATCGCCACGCCGGAGGGTTTCAAGGGGACGCTGCGTCCCTACCAGGAGCGGGGCCTGGCCTGGCTGGCGTTCATGAGCTCACTCGGACTGGGGGCGATCCAGGCCGACGACATGGGCCTGGGCAAGGGGGTGGTGACGCTGGCGCTGCTGGTCCACGAGCGTCTGCACAACCCCGATGTCGCGCCCACGCTGGCGGTGCTGCCGATGTCGCTGGTGGGCAACTGGCAGCGGGAGGCGGCCCGGTTCACCCCCGGGCTGCGGGTCCACGTCCACCACGGCGGCGGACGCCACCGGGGCAAAGCGCTGGCCGAGGCCGCGGCGCGGGCCGACCTGGTGCTGACGACCTACGGGACGGCGGCGCGGGACGCCGCCCTGCTCGCCGGGATCACCTGGGAACGGGTGGTCTGCGACGAGGCCCAGGCGCTCAAGAACAGCGGGACGCTGCAGGCGCGGGCGGTGCGGAGCATCCCGGCGCGCACCCGCATCGCGCTGACCGGGACCCCGGTGGAGAACCACCTGACCGAGCTGTGGTCGATCATGGAGTTCGCCAACCCGGGGCTGCTGGGCCCCCGGCGGGTCTTCCGGGAACGCTTCGCCGTCCCCATCGAGGAGCGGGGCGACCGGCGGGCGCTGGCCGAGCTGCGGCGCATCACCGGGCCGTTCATCCTGCGGCGGCTGAAGACCGACTCTGCGATCATCTCCGACCTGCCGGACAAACAGGAGATCAAGGTCTACTGCAATCTGACCGCCGAGCAGGCGTCGCTGTACCAGGCGACGGTGGACGACATGCTGGCGCAGATCGCCGAGGCCGGCTCGAGCGCGGCGCGGCGCGGGCTGGTGCTGGCGACGATGGCCCGGCTCAAGCAGGTGTGCAACCATCCGGCGCAGCTGCTTCGGGACGGCTCGCGCCTGGCGGGCCGGTCGGGGAAGCTGGAGCGGCTGGAGGAGATCTGCGCCCAGGTCGTCGAGCGGGGCGAAAAAGCGCTGGCGTTCACCCAGTACGCCGAGTTCGGCGCGATGCTGCAGCCGTACCTGGCGGCGCGGCTGGGCTGCCCGGTGCTGTGGCTGCACGGCGGCACGCCCCGCCGCGTGCGCGATGAGCTGGTCCGGCGTTTCCAGGAGGAGGCGGAGCCGGCGGTGTTCCTGCTGTCGCTGAAGGCCGCCGGGACGGGCCTGACGCTGACGGCGGCCAATCACGTGGTGCACATCGACCGCTGGTGGAACCCGGCGGTGGAGGACCAGGCCACCGACCGGGCCTTCCGCATCGGCCAGACCCGCGATGTGCAGGTCCGCAAGCTCATCTGCGTCGGCACCCTGGAGGAACGGGTGGAGGAGATGATCGAGCGCAAAAAGGCGCTGGCCGGCAGCGTGGTGGCCACCGGTGAGGACTGGCTGACCCGGCTGTCGGTGGCCGAGCTGCGCGAGGTGCTGCGGCTGTCGCCGGAGGCGGTGAGCGGTTGACGGCGGGTGACGGAGGGGCCGCCGCGGCGGGTGACGACGCCGGGCGGATGTGGTGGTCGCGGCGCTTCCTGGACGTGCTGGGGTCGTTCACCGATCACGGCCGGCTGCACCGGGGGTGGACGTACGCGCGTCAGGGGCGGGTGAAGGATCTTCGGGTGCGTCCCCATGAGGTGAGCGCCCGGGTGTTCGGGCCGGAACCGTACGGGGTGGCGATCGGCGTCGGCCCCATCGATGAGGACTCCTGGCGGGCGGTGGCGGCGGAACTGGCCTCCCAGCCGCTGCTGCGCGCCCGCCTGCTGGAGGGGGAGACGCCGCCGGAACTGGAATGGGCGTTCGCTCAGGCGGGCGTGCCGCTGTTGCCGGACTCGCCCCATGACCTGCACCTGATGTGCGAGTGCCCCGGCTACGGGGAGCCGTGCGAGCATGCGGCGGCCGTGCTCTGCCTGCTCGCCGAGGCGTTCGACCGCGATCCGTCCCTGCTCCTCACCTGGCGGGGAGGTTCACGGGAGCGGCTGCTGCACGGGCTGCGCCAGGCGTCCGCAAAGGACGCGCCCGATCCGTTCGACGTCGGGGACGAGCCGCTGCGCGCCGCCGGGTTCTGGACGGCCGGCCCCGCCCCGGCCGAGCCGCGCGAGCATGCCGCGCCCGCCCCGCCCGACCTGCTGTTGCAGCTGCTGGACCCGCCGGCGATCAAGATCCGTCGCCGCCCGCTGACCGACGTGCTGAGACCGGCCTACGAGGCGATGTCCCGCGCGTGAGCGGCGTCCATATGGCCGCTCTTCCGTGCCGGGCGCAGGCCGAAAGCCCTGCGGCGCCCGCCGCCCGGCGAAAGGGTGCCCGGGGCGGCGTCCTGCGGCTTGCGGAAACGGCGCGTTGCAGAGGCTCACCGGGCGATCGGCACCGCTTCGGCGGGCACGCCGGCGCCGCCCGCCTGAGCGGGCCGGCGGGTGCGCGGTGGTCCGCTCCGGTCGCCTCGCTCAGCGCAGGTCGCCGTTGGTCATCCCCACCGGTGCCGGCGGCAGGGCGACCAGGCCCAGTTCGGCGGGGCCGGCCAGCAGCCGGTGCCGGGGGACGACGCGGACGCTGTAGCCGAAGGGGCCGGTGCGGTCCAGCGGGATCTCCCCGGTGTAGCGGATCCGGCCGTTCTCACCGCCCTCGCCGGTCAGCTCCAGGTGGGACGGGGAGACGATGGAGTCGGAGGCGTCCACCCGTCCGTAGACGGCCTCCACCAGCACGTCTTCGGGCTTCAGGTCGCCCAGGTTGACCACCGCGCGCACCGTCAGGCGCTCGCCGACGTGCGGGCTCTCCTCCCCCGCCGACTCCACGTGGTCGACCGCGACACCGGGCCAGGCCTTGATCACCCGGTGCTTCCAGGCCGCCAGCTCCCGGGCGCCGGCGTAGCCGTCGGCCGCCATGGCGCGGGCCGAGCGGGCCGCCGGGGTGTACAGCTCGCGCACATAGTCGCGCAGCATCCGGGTGGCCAGCACCTTGGGGCCGAGCGTGGCCAGGGTGTGCTTGACCATCTCCAGCCAGCGGCGGGGCAGCCCGGCGCCGTCGCGGTCGTAGAACATCACCGCCACATGGTCGCTGATCAGCTCATACAGCGCGGCGGCCTCCAGCTGGTCGCGGCGGTCGGGGTCGGACAGGCCGTCGGCGGAGGGGATCGCCCAGCCGTTCTGGCCGTCGTACCACTCGTCCCACCAGCCGTCCCGGATGGACAAATTGAGCCCGCCGTTGAGGGCGGCCTTCATCCCGGAGGTGCCGCAGGCCTCCAGCGGGCGCAGCGGGTTGTTCATCCACACGTCGCAACCGGCCACCATGACCTGGGCCAGCGCCATGTCGTAGTCGGGCAGGAAGACGATGCGGTGCCGCACGTCCTCGGAGTCGGCGAAGCGGACGATGTCCTGAATCAGCCGTTTGCCGCCCTCGTCGGCCGGGTGCGCCTTGCCGGCGATGACGATCTGCACCGGGCGTTCGGGGTCCAGCAGCAGCGCGCGCAGCCGGTCGGGGTCGCGCAGCATCAGCGTCAGGCGCTTGTAGGAGGGCACCCGGCGGGCGAACCCGATGGTCAGCACGTCCGGGTCGAGGGCCTCGTCGATCCAGGCCAGCTCGGCCTCGGAGGCGCCGCGCTGCTTCCAGGAGGCGCGCAGCCGGCGGCGGGCGTCCAGCACCAGCCGCTCGCGCAGGATGCGGCGCACCCGCCAGATCTCGCTTTCGGGGACGTCCAGTACACCGTTCCAACCGTGGCCCTCCATGATCGAGGGCACTTCGCGGGCGGCCAGGTCCATGATCTCGCGGGCCACCCAGGTCTCGGCGTGCACCCCGTTGGTGATCGAGCCGATGGGCACCTCGTCGGTGTCGAAGCCGCCCCACAGGCCGCCGAACATCTCCCGGCTGACCTCGCCGTGCAGCCGGGAGACGCCGTTGACCCGCTGGCCCAGCCGCATGCCCATGACGGCCATGTTGAACACGGTGCGGTCGCCGTCGGGGTAGGTCTCCTCGCCCAGGCTCAGCACCCGGTCCACCGGCACCTCGCCGAGCGCGGCCGACCCGCCGAAGTACTTGCCGATCAGCTCCCGGGGGAAACGGTCGATGCCGGCCGGGACGGGGGTGTGGGTGGTGAACACGGTCCCGGCGCGGACCGCCTCCAGCGCCTCGTCGAACGACAGGCCGTGGTCGGCGATCATCTCGCGGATGCGTTCCAGGCCCAGGAACCCGGCGTGGCCCTCGTTGGTGTGGAACACCTCCGGGGCCGGGTGCCCGCTGATGCGGCAGTAGGCGCGGATGGCCCGCACCCCGCCGATGCCCAGCAGCATCTCCTGCAGCAGCCGGTGTTCGGTGCCGCCGCCGTACAGCCGGTCGGTGACGTCGCGGGCGGCCGGGTCGTTGTCCTCCACGTCGGAGTCCAGCAGCAGCAGCGGCACCCGCCCGACCCGGGCCAGCCAGACCTGGGCGTTGAGGACGCGGCCCTCGGGCAGGGCGATGGAGACCCGCACCGGGGCGCCGTCGTCCTCGCGCACCAGCGTCAGCGGCAGCCCGTTGGGGTCGATGGCCGGGTAGTGCTCCAGCTGCCAGCCGTCCGGGGACAGCGACTGGGAGAAGTAGCCGTGCCGGTACAGCAGGCCCACCCCGATGATGGGCACGCCCAGGTCGCTGGCGGTCTTGAGGTGGTCGCCGGCCAGGATGCCCAGCCCGCCGGAGTACTGCGGCAGCGCCGCGGTGATGCCGTACTCGGGCGAGAAGTAGGCGATGGCGGCGGGTCCGTCCGCGCCGGCGCTCTGGTACCAGCGCGGCGAGGTCAGATAGTCGTGCAGATCGTCCAGGGCGGCGTCCAGCCGGCGCAGGAAGCGGCGGTCCTCGGCCAGCGCCGCCAGGCGGGCCGGGTCCACCTCGCCGAGCAGCCGGACCGGGTCCTGCTGGACGGACTCCCACAGTCCGGGGTCCACCGAACGGAACAGGTCCAGCGTCTCGTGGTGCCATGACCAGCGCAGGTTGAGGACGAGTTCCTCCAGGCCGCGCAGCGGTTCCGGCAGGACGGTGCGGACGGTGAGTCGTCGGATTGCCTTCACGTCTGCTCACGCTATGCGTTGGAGGGCTCACCTGGCGACCCCCACCCGGCCGGTTCCGGGCAAGGGTTACCGAATACTGCCGTTGTCGATCGTTCCCGGGCCGTCCGGCCCCATGGGACGGGAAGATCGGCCGTCCTGCGCCCGCCCGCGCGGGCCGCGGGCTTCACCGCCGCGATACCGGCCCCTGACGTGCCCGCCCGCCGGGCAAAGGGGACTGAGCGCAAGACGTTGCCGAAAGTTAACGTGAGCGGCTGCGCGATCCGGCCTCGAGGGCGGGCATGTCATCTCTGGATGACCGATGGCCGGGCGATTGTTCCCGTTTTGGCGGCAATGATCAGGCAAGGGGTGAGGTATGCGGGTTGACCAGGAGATCGAAAGGGATCAGAATTTGCCCAAAAACCGCCCCTCACGGAAAGCGACGGTGTCTGCCAAAACTGTGATCGGACGGATCCCGATCCTGGACGTGCAGCCGGTGGTCAACTGCGGCCGCTGGCCCGCCAAGGCGGTGGTCGGCGAGACCTTCGAGGTCAGCGCCACGGTGTTCCGCGAAGGACACGAGAAGCTGGGCGCCGGGGTGGTGCTGCGCGACCCGGCGGGCGTGATCTCCCCGCCGCTGCCCATGCGCGAGATCGCCCCGGGGCTGGACCGGCTGGCCACCGAGGTCACCCCGACCGAGCCGGGCATGTGGCATTTCCGGGTGGAGGCCTGGGGCGACCCGATCGCGCACTGGCGGCACGACGCGCAGATCAAGATCCCGCGCGGCCAGGACGTGGAGCTGATGTTCATCGAGGGCGCCCGGCTGTTCGAGCGGGCCGCCGAGCAGATGCCCGCGCACGAGCGCCCGCCCGTCTCCCGCCTGGCCCGCGACCTGGCCGACCCGACCATCCCCCGCCGCGAACGCCTGGAGGCGGCGCTCGCCCCCGACATCAGCGACCTGCTGCTGCGCTACCCGCTGCGCGAACTGGTCACCACCACCGAGTGGTTCCCGCTGGCGGTGCACCGCGAGCGGGCGCTGTACGGCTCCTGGTATGAGTTCTTCCCCCGCTCGGAAGGGGCCTCCTTCGACCCGATGGGACGCCGCGGCCCCATGTCGGGAACGTTCCGAACAGCGATGAAACGGCTGCCGGCCATCGCCGCCATGGGCTTTGACGTGGTGTACCTGCCGCCGATCCACCCCATCGGGCGGACCTTCCGCAAAGGCCCCAACAACAGTCTCACCGCCGGCCCCTACGACCCCGGCTCCCCGTGGGCGATCGGCTCGCCCGAGGGCGGGCACGACGCCGTCCACCCCGACCTGGGCACCATCGAGGACTTCGACGCGTTCGTCGCCTACGCCGGCGAGCTGGGATTGGAGGTGGCGCTGGACCTGGCGCTGCAGTGCTCCCCCGACCACCCCTGGGTCACCGAGCACCCCGAATGGTTCACCCGCCGCGCCGACGGCACCATCGCCTACGCCGAGAACCCGCCCAAGAAGTACCAGGACATCTACCCGCTGAACTTCGACAACGACCCGGAGGGCATCTACCAGGAGGTCAAGCGGATCGTCCGGTTCTGGATGTCCCACGGGGTGCGGATCTTCCGGGTGGACAACCCGCACACCAAACCGGTGCACTTTTGGGAGCGGCTGCTGGCCGACATCGCCTCCACCGACCCGGACGTGCTGTTCCTGGCCGAGGCGTTCACCCGGCCGGCCATGATGCACACCCTGGCCAAGATCGGCTTCCACCAGTCCTACACCTACTTCACCTGGAAGAACTCCCGCCAGGAGCTGGAGGAGTACTTCCGGGAGCTGTCGGGGGACGCGGCGGTCTACATGCGGCCGAACGTGTTCGTCAACACCCCCGACATCCTCAACGAGTACCTGGTGCACGGCGGGCGGCCGGCCTTTGAGATCCGCGCCATCCTGGCCGCCACGCTCTCACCCACCTGGGGCATGTACGCCGGGTACGAGCTGATCGAGAACACCCCGCTGCGTCCCGGCAGCGAGGAGTACCGGGACTCGGAGAAGTACCAGTACCGGCCCCGGGACTGGGAGGCGGCCGAACGCGAGGGCCGCACCATCACCCCGCTGATCACCAAGCTCAACGCCTTCCGGCGTGAGCACCCCGCACTGCACAGGCTGCGGAACCTGCGTTTCCACCACGTCGACCAGCCGGAGCTGATCTGCTACTCCAAGCGCCTGGAGGGCGATGTGGTGCTGGTCGTCGTCAACCTCAACCCCCACCAGGTCCGCGAGGCCACCGTCCACCTGGACATGCCCGCGCTCGGGCTGGACTGGCCGGACCGGTTCGCGGTGACCGACGAGCTGTCCGGCGAGACCTACGAGTGGGGCCAGTCCAACTATGTGCGGCTCGACCCGCACGTTCACCCTGCCCACATCCTCACGCTTCGGAGCAGCAAGAGTTGACCGAGACGCCGTCCGGCCTGATGCCGGAGGAACACAGCGGCCCCGACCTGCGAGGCCACACCCACGCCGAGCACGTGGCCGAGTCGTTCGGCGACGTGCCCTCCGACGCGGTGCAGATGACCGGGGACCCCATCCCCGACACCTTCACCCACGAAAAGCCGCGCGACCCCTACTGGTACAAGCACGCGGTCTTCTACGAGGTGCTGGTGCGCGGGTTCAGCGACTCCAACGACGACGGCACCGGAGACCTGCGCGGCCTCATCAACCGGCTGGACTATCTGCAGTGGCTGGGCATCGACTGCATCTGGCTGCTGCCGATCTACCAGTCGCCGCTGCGGGACGGCGGCTACGACATCAGCGACTACACCAAGATCCTGCCGGAGTTCGGCGATCTGGGCGACTTCGTGGAGCTGGTCGATGAGGCGCACCGGCGGGGCATCCGCGTCATCGCCGACCTGGTGATGAACCACACCAGCGACCAGCACCCCTGGTTCCAGGCGTCCCGCACGGACCCCGACGGGCCGTACGGCGACTTCTACATGTGGTCCGACACCGACGACAAGTACCCGGACGCGCGGATCATCTTCGTCGACACCGAGGTGTCCAACTGGACCTACGACCCGGTGCGCGGCCAGTACTACTGGCACCGCTTCTTCTCCCACCAGCCGGACCTCAACTACGACAACCCGGCGGTGCAGGAGGCGATGCTGGAGGTGCTGCGGTTCTGGCTGGACCTGGGCATCGACGGGTTCCGGTTGGACGCGGTGCCCTACCTGTACGCCCGCGAGGGCACCAACTGCGAGAACCTGCCGGAGACCCACGCCTATCTGAAGCGGGTGCGCGCCGAAGTGGACCGGCTGTACCCGGACCGGGTGCTGCTGGCCGAGGCCAACCAGTGGCCGGCCGACGTGGTGGAGTACTTCGGCGACCCGGCCACCGGCGGGGACGAGTGCCACATGGCCTTCCACTTCCCGGTGATGCCGCGGATCTTCATGGCGGTGCGGCGCGAGCAGCGCTACCCCATCTCCGAGATCATGGCGCAGACCCCCAAGATCCCCGAGAACTGCCAGTGGGGCATCTTCCTGCGCAACCACGATGAGCTGACGCTGGAGATGGTCACCGACGAAGAGCGGGACTACATGTACGCCGAGTACGCCAAGGACCCGCGGATGAAGGCCAACATCGGCATCCGGCGCCGGCTGGCCCCGCTGCTGGACAACGACCGCAACCAGCTGGAGCTGTTCACCGCGCTGCTGCTGTCGCTGCCGGGATCGCCGGTGCTGTACTACGGCGACGAGATCGGCATGGGCGACAACATCTGGCTGGGCGACCGCGACAGCGTGCGCACCCCGATGCAGTGGACGCCCGACCGCAACGCCGGCTTCTCCCGCTGCGACCCGGCCCGGCTCTACCTGCCGGTGATCATGGACCCGATCTACGGGTACCAGGCGGTCAACGTGGAGGCCCAGCAGCGCAACCCCGGCTCGCTGCTGAACTGGACCCGCAAGATGATCGAGATCCGCAAGCGGCACCCGGTGTTCGGGCTGGGCTCGTATGTGGAGCTGCCGGCCTCCAACCCCAGCGTGCTGGCCTTCGTGCGCGAGTACGGCGACGACCGGGTGCTGTGCGTCAACAACCTCTCGCGCTTCCCGCAGCCGGTGGAGCTGGACCTGCGCCGCTTCGAAGGCTGCACCCCGGTGGAGTGCATGGGCGGGGTGCAGTTCCCGGCGATCGGCGAGCTGCCCTACCTGCTCACCCTGCCCGGTCACGGCTTCTACTGGTTCGTGCTGCCGCCGCCGCCCGGCGGCTGGCCCGACGGCTCCGGCGCCGCCGAGCAGTCACTGCGGGAACAGTCCGACCGGGGTGCGGACTTCCCCGCGGATCCCTCGCAGGAGACCCGGCAGACGGCGAAGTGAGGTGATCTGTGCGGCCGCCCGACCGCTCGATCGAACAGGCCCTGATCGGCTGGCTTCCGCGGCAGCGCTGGTTCGCGGGAAAGGGCAGGCCGATCACCGGGGTCCGGATCGTCACCGGCACGGAACTGACCGCACCGGCCGCCGGGTCCGCCGCCGGCGGCCCCGGGCTGCGGCACACCCTCGTCGAGGTGAGTCAGGACGGCGACCGCGACATCTACCAGCTGCTGCTGGGTTTCCGCGACCACCTGCCGGACCGGCTGCGCTATGCCGAGATCCTGGCATCGGACGGGACGCACGTCTATGACGCCGTGCACGACCCGGAGCTGACCGCCGTCCTGCTGCGCAACATCGCCGCGCAGGCCGAGGTGCACCCGCTGAGCTTCCACCGGGTGCCGGGCGCGACGATCGAGACCGAGCTGACCTCGCTGGTCTCCTCCGCCGAGCAGAGCAACACCTCACTGGTGTTCGGCGAGACCTATATCTACAAGATGTTCCGCCGGATCACCCCCGGCGTGAACCCGGACCTGGAGCTGAACCTGGCGCTGACGCGGGCCGGCTCCGTGCACATCCCCCGGCTGCACGGCTGGGCGGAGATGCGCCTGGGCGATGACGTCGCCACGGTCGGCATGCTGTCGGAGTTCCTGCGCACTGCCACCGACGGCTGGCAGCTGGCCACCACCAGCGTGCGCGACCTGTACGCCAGCGACCCGCTGGTGCCCGCCGAGCAGGCCGGCGGCGACTTCGCCGGCGAGGCCGAGCGGCTGGGCACCGCCACCGCGCAGGTGCACCGGGATCTGGCCGAGGCGTTCGGAGTGCGCCGGGTGCCGCCGCAGGCGCTGCGGGAGACCGCCGCCCGCATGGTCGAGCATCTGGACGCCGCCTGCGCGGACGTGCCGGAGCTGGCGGAGTACGCCGAGGCGATCAAAGCGGCCTACCGGGAGCTGGCGGAGCTGCAGCGGCCGGTCTCGGTGCAGCGGATCCACGGGGACTACCACCTGGGGCAGGTGCTGCGCACCGAGCGGGGCTGGGTGCTGCTGGACTTCGAGGGGGAGCCGGCGCGGACCCCGGCCGAGCGTCAGGCCCCCGCCCACCCGCTGCGGGATGTGGCGGGGATGCTGCGCTCCTTCGAATACGCGGCGCGGTTCCTGCTCGCCGGCCACCGGGAGCCGGTGTCCGGCCCGCGTGAGGACTCCGGGCAGGCCATGCTGCTGGAGGGCCGGGCCCGCGAGTGGGCCGACCGCAACCGCACCGCCTTCTGCCGGGGGTATGCGCTGGGCGGCGGCCCCGACCCGGACGCCCACCGGGTGCTGCTGCGCGCCTTCGAGCTGGACAAGGCGGTCTACGAGGTGCGTTATGAGGCCCGCAACCGGCCGTCGTGGCTGCACGTCCCGCTGGGGACGCTGCCGCATCTGACCCGCTGACCTCCGCGGCCGGACCGCCGACCGCAAAGGCCGGTATGGCCGCCGTCGGGCGAAATGCGGCGGTAATGCGTGCAGACCACCGCCGAGCGCCGCAGCCCGCCGACCGGCATAGCCGGTTCAACCGGAAAGATCACGGGCATTCCCAGCCGACTGGGCAATGGCCGATATCAGCGACCTTGCCCGGAAATATCACCTCGATTTTTTTCAGAGTCCTCTGAACCCTCCTTTGCAGTGCCCAGCCCCCATTCGGTGGAAGTGATGCAGGTAGGCACTAGTCCTGCGTCACCTCAGGGAGTGTTCCGTGCGAATCGCCAGAACTTCAGAAATCGCCCCTCCTTCCGCTGGGACTGCGCACCGACCGGCTCCGGGGAATGCCGTGCACTCCCGAAGTCCCGCAATGGTGGAAACGGCCGACGGCCCGCATAGAGTTCCCGTATTGCACCCGCGCAGCCGGCCGGAGCCGGGCGGCCGCCGGGTTCAGTGGCCCACGGTCACCGCGGTGATCCCGACCCTCAACGAGGCCGACAACCTGCGCTGGCTCATGCCGCGGCTGACCGCGGTGGACGAGGTCATCATCGTCGACGGCCAGTCCACCGACGGCACCGTCGAGGTGGCGCTGGCCATCCGCCCCGACGCCAAGATCATCGTGGAGCCGCCGGCCGGCAAGGGCGCGGCGATGCGCACCGGGATGGCCGCGGCCACCGGCGACCTGCTGATCATGCTGGACGCCGACGGCAGCATGGACCCGGCCGAGTTCGACTCCTTCCTGGCCCTGCTGTGCCGGGGCTTCGACTTCGTCAAGGGCACCCGCTACGGCTGCGGCGGCGGCTCCGACGACCTGACCGGGCTGCGCAGCCTCGGCAACCGGATGCTCACCCGCCTGGCCAACCTGCTGTACGGCCAGAACTGGTCGGACCTGTGCTACGGCTATGTGGCCCTGCGCCGCTCGGCGGTGGAGAGGCTGTGCCTGGAGTCCACCGGTTTCGAGATCGAGACCGAGATGTGCGTCAACGCCGTCCGCGCCGGGCTGAAGATCGCCGAAGTGCCCAGCCATGAGACCGAGCGCCGGCACGGGCAGTCCAACCTCAACACCTTCCGGGACGGCTGGCGGGTGCTCAAGACCATGATCCGGCTGCGTTTCAAGGGGCCGCTGCGGCAGGAGCCGCAGGTCGCCGAGCCCGAGCCGCTGCCCTCGCTGAGCGCCGCCGCGGAGTGAGGACCGGCACATGAAGATCACCGTGCTCCGTCCCGGTGAGCTCGGCGAGGCCGAGCTGACCCGATGGCGCGAACTGCAGCAGACCGATCCCGAGCTGGGCAATCCGTTCCTGGCCCCGGAGTTCACCTTGGGCGTGGCGCGGCTGCGGCCTCGGGTGCGGGTCGCGGTCGTCGAGGACGGCGACAAGGTGGTCGCCTTCTTCCCCTTCGAACGGGGCCGGGCGGGCATCGGGCACCCGGTGGGGTTCGGGCTGACCGACCTGCAGGCCCTCATCGCCCCGCCCGAGCTGTGCCTGGACGCCCGGCGGCTGCTCAAGGCCTGCGGACTGGGGGTGTGGGACTTCGACCACCTGCTGGCCCACCAGCCCACCTTCGCGCCGTACCACACCGTGCGCCGCCTGGAGCCGGTCATGGACCTGTCCGAAGGCTTCGAGGCGTTCGCCGAGCAGGTCCGCCGGGCGGCGCCCAAGACCCACCGCACCATCCGCTACAAGGAGCGCAAGCTCGGCCGCGAGGTCGGAGAGGTGCGTTACGTCTTCGACTGCCGAGAGGAGGCCGAACTGACCCGGCTGATGGCCTGGAAGTCCGACCAGTACAACCGCACCGGCCGCACCGACCGGTTCGCCCGGCCGTGGATCGTGGCGCTGCTGCGGCACTTCCACCGCACCGGCTTCGGCGTGCTCAGCGTCCTGTACGCCGGGGACCAGCCGGTGTCGGCGCACTTCGGGCTGCGCTGCGGGCAGGTGATGGCCGGATGGTTCCCCGCCTACGACCCCCGTTTCGCCAAGTACTCGCCCGGCATGATCGGCCACCTGCACCTGGCGCGCAGCTGCGCCGCGGCCGGCATCACCGAGATCGCCATGGGACGCGGCGGCAAGGAGTTCAAGGAAGGGTTCACCAGCCGGCAGATCCCCATCGCCGAAGGACGCATCGCCCGCCCGCTGTCGCGCCACTGCGGGGGCGTGGCGCTGCACTGGGCGCGCACCGCGCCGCTGAACAAGGCGCGCGACATCGTGCTGCGCGACCGGAGGATGTACCAGCGCGCAGACCGCGTGCTGAAGGCCTATGCCCGGCTTCGTTCGGCCACGGTGAGGCGCAAGTGAACATCTCGGTGGTCATCTGCGTCTACACCGAGCGGCGCTGGAACGACATCCACGCCGCGGTGGCATCGGTCCGGGCCCAGCGGCACCAGCCGCACGAGATCATCTGCGTGGTCGACCACAACCCGGTCCTGCACGCCCGGCTGAAGCGGTCGCTGCCCGATGTGACCGTGGTGGCCAACGCCCAGCAGCGCGGGCTGTCGGGCGGCAAGAACACCGGCGTGTCGGTGGCGCGCGGGGACGTGGTGGCGTTCCTGGACGACGATGCGGTGGCCGCGCCGGACTGGCTGGCGGCCTTCGCCAAGCACTACGACGACCCGGACGTGGCCGGGGTCGGCGGGCGCACCCTGGCGCTGTGGCCGGGTTCGCCGTCCGCCGCCGAGCTGCGCCGCCGGGCCGGCCGGGGCCTGCTGGAGGGCGAGCACGTCGAGGCCGGGCGGCGGCCGGGCTGGTTCCCCGCCGAGTTCGACTGGACGGTCGGCTGCACCTACCGGGGCATGCGCCCGGGCCCCATCCGCAACCTGATGGGCGGCAACGCCTCCTTCCGCAAGGAGGCGTTCGAGGTGGCCGGCGGGTTCGCCGGCGGCATCGGCCGCAGCCACCACAAAAGGCCGCTGGGCTGCGAGGAGACCGAGTTCTGCATCAGGCTGCGGCAGCGCCGGCCGGACTGGGAGCTGGTGTATGAGGACGCGGCGGTGATCTGGCACCGGGTCCCGCCGGAGCGGGCGCGTTTTTCCTATTTCCGGCAGCGCTGCTATGCCGAGGGGCTGTCGAAGGCGCTGGTCACCCGCAGCGTCGGCACCCGGGACGGGCTGGCCAGCGAACGCGCCCACGCGCTGCGGACCCTGCCGCGCGGGGCCGCCGCCGGGCTGGGCGCGGCGCTGCGCGGCGATGCGGCCGGGCTCGGCCGGGCCGGCGCCATCGCGGTCGGGCTGGCCTGGACCGCCTGGGGGTATGCGGTCGGGACGGCCGGTGCGCTCCGCCCGCGGCGTGCGAGGGAGGCGGGCCGGTGAACCGTCCCCCGGTGCCGGTGCTGATGTACCACTCGGTCAGCGCGCGCCCGGCGCGGGCCACCCGGCGGCTGTCGGTGGACCCGGGCGCGTTCGCCGAGCAGATGGCGCTGCTGGTCGAGCGCGGTTTTGTCGCCGTGCCCGTCTCGGCGCTGACCGGCGATCCGGCCCGCCTGCCCGCCAAAGCGGTGGCGATCACCTTTGACGACGGGTACGCCGACTTCCACGAGCAGGCGCTGCCGGTGCTGCAGCGCCTGGGGCTGACCGCGACCGTCTTCGTCACCACCGGCTGGCTGGCCGACGCCGGCGCGGAGGCGGCCGGCCGGCCGCTGGACCGGACGCTGTCGTGGTCGCAGGTCCGGGAGGCGGCCGAGTGCGGGATCGAGATCGGCGGGCACAGCCACAGCCACCCCCAGCTCGACCAGCTCCCGGACGCGGCGTTGGCCCACGAGCTGACCTGCAGCAAGGCTCTGCTGGAGGACCGGCTGGGCCGCCCGGTCACCACGATGGCCTACCCCTACGGCTACTCCAGCGCCCGGGTGCGGCGCGCGGTGGCCCGGGCCGGTTACGCCTCCGCCTGCGCGGTCGCCAACCGGCTGCCCCGCAGGGAGGACGTGTTCGCCACACCCCGGCTCACCGTGAGCCGCGGCATGGGCATCGACGCCTTCGCCAAGGTTGTCGAAGGCGGCGCCCTGCTGCGCACATACGCCTTCGACCGCATGCTGACCAAGGGTTATGCGGTCGTCCGCAGGCTGCGGTACGCGGCCCGGCAAGTGGGGGCGGCACGGGCATGACGCGCACCAGGACACGGCTCGAGCCGCCCGCCGCAGCACCGGGGAGGATCGGGCGCAACCCGGTCCGGACGGTGATCAGCGGGCTCCGCGGCGACATGGCCAACCCGCTGTTCCGCAACGCCTATGCGCTGGTGGCCAACGGGGCGTTCACCGGGCTGTTAGGCCTGGTCTACTGGGCGCTGGCGGCGCTGCTGTACGACCACGATCCCGGGGTGGTGGGCCGCAACTGGGCGGTCATCCAGGCGATCATGTTCGTCGGCGGCGCGACCATGCTCAACTTCCTGCTGATCAGGTTCGTCCCGCAAAGCGCCCACCACACCGGAAAGCTGGTGCTCGGCTGCTACGGGGCCGGCGCGGCGGCGGCGCTGGCGCTGGCGCTGGGCTTTTTGCTGGTGGTGCCGCCGCGGGCGCCGGTGTACGCGCACCTGGACGGCTGGCTGCCGGGGGCGTGGTTCCTGCTGCTGGCGGTGTCGTGGAACCTGTTCAACCAGCAGGAGGCGGTGTTCACCGGGCTGCGGCACGCCACCTGGGTCCCGGTGATCAACTTAGTGTTCGGGGTGGCCAAGCTGGCGTTGCTGGCGGTGCTGGCGCTGACGCTGCACCCCGGCGACGGCATCGTGCTGTCGTGGTTCGTGCCGGTGCTGGTGGCGCTGGTGCCGGTCAACGCCGTCATCTTCGGCCGGCTGATCCCCCGGCACGTCCAGCAGACCCGCGCCCGCGCCGTCCCGCCCACCCGGGCGGAGATCCTGCGCTACTTCGGCGGCGGCTACCTCGGCGGCATCTTCCAGTACGCCTCCATCAGCCTGATCCCGGTGGTGGTGACCGCCCACCTGCACAACGCGGAGGTCAACGCCTACTTTCAGATGGCTTGGGCGCTGGGGATGATGCTGGAGTTGCTGGCGCTGACGCTGTCACTGTCGCTGACCGTGGAGGGCTCTTTCGACGCGTCGGTGCTGGCCGCCTCCACCCGGGCGGCGCTGCGGCGCACGTTCATGCTGATGACGCCCACGGTGGCGGTGGTGGTGGCGCTGTGCCCGGTGGCGCTGGAGCTGTTCGGGCACGGGTACGCCGCGCAGGGCGCGCCGCTGCTGCAGCTGCTGGCGCTGGCCGTGCTGCCCAAAGCGGTGATCGAACTCTATGTGGGCGTGCTGCGGGTGCGCTCGCGGACTCAGGCGATCGCGGCACTGCAGGGCGCCCGTTTCCTCGGGGTGCTGGCGCTGGTGCCGCTGCTGTTCGACGGAACTCATCTGGCGACGATCGGGATGGTCGTGCTCGGTATCAACGTGGTGATCGCAGCCGCGGTCCTGCCGTCGCTGCGGCGGGCCTGCTCGGCCACGGCGCCCGCGGCGGGGGGCGGTGCGTGATGGTGCTCTTGCACACCGGGAAGACGGCCGACGACACCCAGGTGCTGTCGGCCGCCGCGCCGCCGAAGCGGCGGCCGCCCTCCGGGAACCGGGCCGTCCTCGCCTTGACCGCCTGCTTCGTGGCCGGCCTGGCCCTGTACTGGGTGCCGCTGCGCTGGGTGCGCCTGGATGCCATGAACGGCTACGGGCTGATCTCGGTGCTGCCGGTGGCCACCCTGATCGGCGCGGCCGTCTTGGTGCTGACCTTCTTCGGGACGCTGGCGCTGAACAGGCAGCGGCCGCTGCTGCTGGGCGTCCAGCTGGTGGCGCTGGTGGTGGCGCTGCACGGGCTGGCCCCGGCGCTGGAGGAGCTGGCCCGTCCGCCCACGGCCTGGCAGCACCTGGGCTTCGTGGAGTACATCACCCGCACCGGCGAACCCCACGTCACGCTGGACGCCCGCTACAGCTGGCCGGCCTTCTTCGCCCTGATCGGGTTCATCACCCGGGCCGCCGGGATCGAGAACATCGAGCCGCTCATGCACTGGGCGCCGGTGGGGCTGGAACTGCTCTACCTGGCCGGCTACTACCTGATCCTGCGGGCGATGTGGGCCAACTGGCGGGCCAAGTGGACGGCCGCCTGGCTGCTGGTGACCACCAACTGGGTGGGCCAGGACTACTTCGCCCCGCAGGGTTTCGCGTACGCGCTGTACCTGCTGCTGCTGGGGCTGCTGCTCAACTGGTTCCTGCCCGACCCGCGGCGCAGGCCCGGCGGTTTCCGCCGGGGCCGGCTGCCGCGGTGGCCGGTGCGTCCGCTGACGCTGGGCGAGCGGCCGGTGGGACGGCCCGGCGCGGGTGAGCGCACGGCGGTGTTCGCCATCGCGCTGGGCCTGGTGCTGGTCACGGTGGCGGCCCACCAGCTCACCCCGTTCCTGATGCTGTTCGCCGTGACCGCGCTGGTGCTGGCGGGGCGCTGCACGCTGCGCGGGCTGCCGATCCTCATCGGCGTCATAGCCGCCGCCTGGGTCAGTTACATGACCAGGGCGTACTGGGAGGGGCAAAAGGACAGCCTGTTCTCCGGCATCGGCAACCTGCTCGCCACGCTGCGCGAAAGCGTCAGCGGGCGGATCGCCGAAAGCGGCACCGAGCTGGCGAAAGTCCAGCAGACCCGCATCCTGATCGCCGTGGCGGTGGTCCTGCTGGCCCTGGCGGGCCTGTACCGCAGGCGGCGCTGGCGGTTCGACGACCGGGTGGCGATGGCGCTGCTGGCGACGCCGTTCCTGGCCATCGCGCTGCAGAACTACGGCGGCGAGATCACCTTGCGGGTGTACTTCTTCATCCTGCCGGGCGCCTGCCTGCTGATTGCCTACCTGTTCTTCCCGACCGCCTTCACCGTCGCCCGCCCGATCCGGGCGGTGAGCGCGGCGGCGGTGTGCGGGCTGCTGATCGCCGCGTCGTTCCTGTTCGTCCGGTTCGGCAACGAGAATTTCGAACGGATCCGTCCCGGCGAGGTGCAGGCCTTCCATGCGATGCTGCGCCATGCCCCGTCCGGCCGCATCAACGTGGTCTGGCAGACCGGGCGCAAGGGGCCGATGGGCGCCTTCCCGCAGGCGCCCTGGGGGCTGACCGCCCAGGAGCGCTGGGACTACACCGAACTGCAGGCCCCGCCCAAGCCCGAGGACATCAGCGCGATCGTGGCCGCCCTCAAAAAGCAGCCGGGCAGTTTCTTCCTCACCACGCGCAGCAACGAGGCCTACAACCGCTACTCCTTCGGCCAGTCCCCCGACTACGGGGCGCGCCTGGTCAAGGCGCTGGCCTCCTCACCGGAGCTGAAGCCGATCCTGCGGCACCGGGACGCCGACGTGTTCGCCCTGCGCACCCCGCCGGCCGGCTCACCGCCGCCGGTGCCCAAACCGGTCCCGTTCGATATCGGCACGACGACCTGGACGCGGGTGGGCCTGCTGTCCACCCTCCTGCTGGTGCTGCTGCTGTCCGTCCGCGAGATCGCCCGGATACACGGCCGCCTGCCCAAGTACGGCCAAAACCCGGTGCTGCGGGGTTTCGGCTATGCGACCTGGCCGCTGCTCGCCTTGAGCATCTTCGTCATCTTCGAGCGCTTCCACACCCTGGGGTCGTAGATGCCCGTCGTCCGCATCGCCCTGACCGCCCTGACGATCGCCGGCCTGACCGGCGCCGCCCTCACCAGCGTGGGCCTCACCTCGCCCTACGCCGGCTGGCTGACGCTGCTGTTCCTGCTCACCGCCCCGGCGCTGGCGGCCTGGCCGCTGCTGCCCAGCCTGGCCGCGCCGACCCGGGCGATCGTCTCCCTGTCGATGACGTTCATCGTCAACACCACCGTCGCCCAGCTCATGCTGTCCCTGGGCCTGTGGTCACCCCGCCGCGGCGTCACCGCGGTCCTGATCATCTGCCTGCTGGTGGCCTCGATCGGCCTCCTCTTCGCCCGCCGCACCGCCCGCAGGGCCGCTCCCGCCCGCAGTGCCGCTCCCGCCCGCTCAGACAGGGAGGACTGGCTATTTGAACGCTGACCGCAGATCCCTCTGAGGAACGAACGCTCTCGCGCGGCTCGCAGGAACAGGGCAATGGACGATGCTCGGCAGTCCTTCAGCACAAGGCCTCTACCGCATCGGCGTCATCGTCCAAGCCTCTCCGCTCCTCAATAGCATTCGGCTGCGGCTCTCCTTGAGAAAACCTCATGGAACCACGCCGTTTCCGCAGGTCAGAGCGGGCATGTCGCAGTCAAGGGCGACGCTGTGACCTGCAATGGCACGAAACCGGTCCGCAGCAGGCCCTGTCTCCCCATGCCTGAGACCACATGCGCCTTGGCGACGGCATTGCCCTTGCCGCTGGAAGTGCCGCCCTTCCCACTGTCGCCGTCGGCGCCCTTGAGCTTGGAAGCGGGGCGCGGTGCCGCCCGCTGAATCAAGGGTGCGGCCATTCTGCCGGCCAGGCCCATGAGGCCGTGGGTCACGAGGCCTTCTATAGCGCCCACGGCACCCTCTCTGAGGAACCCGGCGCCCGTCCATTGGTCACGCGGAGAGGACATGCCTTGGTGAACGGTGCCGAAGACCCAGCCCGCCCCGCCGGCGCAGACGTTCACTGGCCTGTCCGGCGCCGCCCTCACCTCCGCAGGCGTCACCGCACCCTACGTCGCCTGGCTGACCCTGCTGTTCCTGCTCACCGGCCCGGCCTCGGCCACCTGGCCGCCGCTGCCCAGCCTGGCCCCACCCACCCGAGCGATCGTCTGCAGCGCAACGACGTCCATCGTCAACACCGCCGTCGCCCAGCTCATGTTCTCCCTGGACCGCTGGTCCCCCCGCCACGGCGTCACCGCGGTCTTACCGACCTCCCTGACACTGGCCCTGATCAGCCTGCTGTTCGCCTACCGCACCACCCGCCGCACTACCTCCATCCGCACAGAGGAGCACTCCGAACGACCCCGGAGGAGGACTGGCTGTTCGAGCACTGACCCTTCCCGCATCTTCACCACCGCCGTCTCGGATCACCGCCGGCGCACCGATGACACCGCGCTCCAGCTCACAGCGGTGCCACCGCCCGCCAACCCTGGCTTTCAACACCGGTCAGCAGTCGCCGAACCATTCCGGGACGGTCACCCCTTGAGAGGTCAGCTCGATCCCGTATTCGATGGTCTCAGGGAAGGATGAGACGTCGATCCCCTTCGCAAAATCACAGGACAGCAGCACGCCCAGCGACCGGCCGATTTCGACTCCGCCGACGTCCACCAGCTCCTCATCCTGGGCCGCCCGCCACAGCACGTCCAGTGTCCGCGGCTCCCGCCAGTTCGCGAGATCAACGATGACCCCACACCGACGCTCCAGGTCCTCCGTCTCATCCAGCAGCACCTCAGACAACCGCTCCGCACGCCAGTCCCACTCCAGCGGACCGGCCTTCCGCAGGCGTTCCAGAAAATCCTCAGGCGGCCGATACCCGTGCTCTTCAACGTAATGAAGAATCATCATCGGAGCGGAATAGGTGCTCCCGTCTTGGAAGTAATAGTGATACTCACCGTTCCCTTCGAACCCCTCCTCCCCGTCGCAAAACTCACAGTCGTGCCAGCCGAGCGTGAGGGTGGAAAGAATCCAGGACGCGGACTTGAGCCGGCTCAGGTCCGCGCTCCCCAACGAAGCCATGCCGGCTCCCGGTATCCCATGCTCACGCCCCAACCAGCCGATGGATCGCATGGGAATCAGAAATTCCCGGTACACATAGAGAGAAAGATCAGTGCATTCCATGCAGTCCCTGAGATCGACACACGAAAACACACCGCAGTGCCCCACGACACTACGCACAATAGCGAGATTCTCTCAGCACAATGAAGCAGGAGAGTGCATCACACCGCCCTTCACCAGGGCGTAGACACGCCCAGCCGCCGCTGCGGACGCTCCTCGTCCGCAGCGGCGGCGGTGCGGACTTTCACAGATCGCCGCTATCCCACCCTTCCCCGCCTGCACCGGCGCTTGTCCACCGACCTTCGGGTTGATTCACCCCTCGGCGACGCCAGTCGCCAAAAACCTCCCTGGGACTGGCCTGCCTCATCCGCCCCGGTCATGGGTCAAGGTTGGGGAATCGCAATGGGCAAGTCACGGAAATACTCACCGTAGGATCGAATGAATCCCCATGACTGGGTTGACATAGGCGGCACCTGATCCCGCGCCTCGGCGGCATATTCCTCAAGAGCCGCCGCAGCATCGTCATAAAGCCCGTGCAAGGCACAGGCTATGGCCAGCTTCCCGGACATCTCCTGCCCTCTCGGGATCCGCTTCAAGTAACGGATGATGTCCTCCAGCGTGCCCAGGGACTGCAGGAAGGGAAGGCCGTAAAGTTCAAAATCCTCCACCACCCTCCCGATCACCTGCTCGACATCGTCTCGAGAGCGAATCACCCACCTGTCGTCCAGCGTCCGCCCTTCTCGCCACCACAGGTCCAGCAGGCCGCGCCCCACCGTACCGACCAAAGGGCCAGGCGTTGGCGGCAGCCCCAAAAATCTCTCCTCCAGCCTGCTGGTCTCACAGTGCGTGACCCCCACGACCGGGAGCAGAAACAGCGGACCGGACTCGGAATCATCGGGGGCGTTCATGGAGAAATAGAACTCAATCTCCGCGCTCTTCTGCTTGAAATACATGCCAAACCGATGCTCTACCTCGGACCAGCCGAGCTCCTGCATGCACGAAGACAGACAGTCCTTCGCAAGAACCGCTAGTTGCATAGTGGACACTCCCACATCTGAATCACCACACCCATCCTCACATAGGCTCCTTTCTTGAACCCTAGACTATCCAGCCTATTCGTGTCCAACTCGACACCAGTTTGCCGCAATTCAAGATACCCAGTTCACTGAGCGTCACTAATCTCTGAACCAGACCCCGTCTTGGCGTCAAATGCAAACCATTTCCCGTTAGAACCTTTGGCCACAAAGTCCACACGGAGGATCCCCTCCGACCCGTTCACAAATTGAACTTCTTTACAAAGATCTGTATATCCCGATTTCTTCAGCCACTCATAGGTTTCCGCCTCCCCTAGTCTGCCATGGGAAATCCCTGTTGCAGGACATTTATCATTGCGCACCAGAACCGGCACCGAACCCGCCGACGCCCAGTACGTTGCGGGGCCATCGATGGTGAGGTTGTGGACCCGCTGGCAGGCGGTCCAGGTCTTGATCGCGGTGACCTGGACGTGGGTGCCGGCGCCAGTGCGCAGCCACATTCCGGGCTTGAGCTCGGCGGCCAGAGTCCACTGCCCGGTGACGGGAGTTCTGAACTGCGGAAATGACATGCCGGAAAGGGTCCGGCGCACAGTGGTCCCCGACGGCGGGACGGGACGAGGCCGTCACAGGTCGATGGCGTAGTCGAGGATGACGCGGTCGGCGGGGATGACGATGTCGCGGCAGACCTCGCAGGGGCGGCCGCCGGACAGCATGCGGCGGGTGACGGCGAGGACGGGGACGCCGGCGGCCATGCGCAGCGTCTCCACCTCCTCGGGGGTGGGCATGCGGGCCCGCACGGACTCCTCCACGCGGGTGACGGGGCGGCCCAGGTAGGCCAGCTGGGCGGGGGTGCCGCCGGGCCAGGGCTCGCGGGCGGGGTCGGCGACCGGGGTGCCCCTGACCAGTGACCAGGGCAGGTAGCTGACCGACAGCTGCTGGGGCTCGTCGCGGGCGTAGAACACGAAGCGGCGGCGCAGCAGCCAGGTGCCGGCGGCGACCTCCAGCAGCGAGGCCAGGTGGGGGTCGGCGCGCACCCGGGCGAAGGCCCTGTCGAGGCGGTAGGCGTCCCAGCCGATGCGCTGATCGCGGGTGAAGGAGGTGGCCGGAGCGGTCGCCGCGGGATCGTTGCGGTAGCGGGACATGGCGATGCGGCGGGCGGCCGGGCGGGCCCGCACCACCGTGCCGCCGCCGCGGCGGGTCTCCACCAGTCCCTCGCCGCGCAGCAGGGCGATGGCCTGGCGGGCCACGATCTCCGAGACGCCGTGCATGCGGCACAGCCGGGCCAGCGTGGGCAGCCGCGAACCGGGCGGGTAGTCGCCCCGGGTGATCTGCTCGCGCAGCTCCGCGGCGATCCGGAGGTATGCCGGGCGTTCCTGCACCGGGCTCCACCTCCGATCCGGCGCTATCCGACGGGGCACGGTCCTCTTACGGACGTCTTGACGACTGTATGCCCGCCCCTCACATTTGTATACAGAAATGCTTCTCCATGAAAGGAAACCCTGAATGGGGGACTTCGACACCCTCAAGGCTGCGATTGAGGAGGAGTTCCCCGGATGGAAGGTGTGGCGCAGCGACGCCGGCCGCTGGTATGCGACCCGCAGCGGTGACCTCACCGACGCCCAGCTCCAGGCCGGCTGCGCGACGACGGTGGCGGCCGACGACTCGGCCGGGCTGCGGGCGCTGCTGGCCGAGCAGACCCGGCAGGGGCGGGAAGAGGGCTGACCGCCCGCCCCCTGCGGCCGCGGCGGCGGGGCCGCGCGGCCGGCGGCGGAGCCCGTCCGGCCCGGTCCGCGCGCGGGGGCGGACCGGGCCGCAGGCACCGGCCATGACATAACGGACCGAACCCACGACGTTCCGGCGTTTCCCTCTTTTTCAGGAAGCCGCTTCTCACCCCTTTCCCGGAACCGTCCCGCGCGGTCCCAATACACCGTCCGGCAAGGTATTTCCAACGCCGCGGTCACGGCATTCAAAACAGACCGAACCTCGTTTCCATGGGTGGGTTCCAACTGGTATAGCCGGACGTGGATGACTCGTGAACGGGAAGAACGCAGGTTAGCGTGGCCGGCAGGCCCAGATTGCATCCCGTAACCTGCGACCGACTGGAGAAGACGTGGTCCAGAACCCCGCCATCGCCGATATCGACCTGGTGAGCATGGATTTCTGGGACCGCCCAGAAAAAGAACGACTGGCCGATTTCGCCCGGCTCCGGGAAGTGGGAGCCCCGGTGTTCTTCCCCGAACCCCGCATCCCGTTCGTCCGCCGCGGTCAGGGCTTCTACGCGCTGGTCCGGCACGCCGACGTGGTGGCCGCCAGCCGGGACGCCAAGACCTTCAGCAGCGAACCGGCCGCCACCTCGCCCGAGCCGCCGGCCTGGCTGTCGATGCTGCTGGGCACCCCGATGGTCAACATGGACGACCCGCGGCACGCCCGGCTGCGCCGGATCGTCTCCCGGGCCTTCAGCCCGAAGATGCTCAGCAAGATCGAATCCGACATCCAGGCCACCGCCACCCGCATCGTCGACGACGTGATCGCCGAGGGGCCGCGCGACTTCGTCGAGCAGGTGGCCGCGCGGCTGCCCATCAACGTCATCTGCTCGATGATGGGCATCCCCGAGCGCATCCGCCCCTATGTGCTCAAGCGGATCGACGTCATGACCGAATACTCGGGGGTGCGCGGTGCGCTGACCAGCCGCCGGGCGCTGCGGCTGCTGGGCGGCAACCTGCGGGCGATCATGGACCTGCACCGGCTGCTGGCCCGCCTGGCCCGGGAGCGGCGCGAGCGGCCCACCGACGACCTGGTGTCGGCGCTGGTGAACGCCAACGTCGACGGGGAGCGCCTGACCACCCGGGAGCTGGGGTCCTTCTTCGACCTGCTGCTGGTGGCCGGCAACGAGACCACCCGCAACGCCCTGGCGCACGGGCTGCGGCTGCTGACGGAGAACCCCGCCCAGCGGGAGCTGCTGCTGGAGGACTTCGAGGGCCGCATCGGCGGGGCGATCGAGGAGATCGTCCGCTACTCCTCACCGATCATCCAGTTCCGCCGCACGGTGACCCGGGACTGCGAGCTGAACGGCCACCCGCTGCGGGCCGGCGACAAGGTGGTGCTGTTCTACCTGGCGGCCAACCACGACCCGGAGGTCTTCCCCGACCCCGAGTCCTTCGACATCACCCGCAAGCCGAACCCGCACGTGGGGTTCGGCGGGCCGGGTCCCCACCTGTGCCTGGGCGCCAACCTGGCTCGGATGGAGCTGCGGATCATGTTCCGGGAGCTGTTCTCCCGGCTGCCCGAGCTGCGCACCGTCGGTGAGCCCGTGCCGCTGCTGTCCAGTTTCGACAACGGCGTCAAGAGCCAGCCCTTCACCTTCTCGCGCCCGAGCTGAGGACCCTCATGGAACTCACCGAGCAGGACACCCACGCCCAGTCCCCGCCGCCCGGGCCGCCGCGGCGCCGCAGATGGCCGACCGCGGTCGCGGTCATCGCACCGGTCGTGCTCATCGCCGCCGCGGCGTTCTTCGTGCTGCGCGACGACGCGCGCCACGACGATAGCTCGGCGCCCACCCAGGCCGGGCAGCTCGGCAGAATCGGCGTCCCCTATGACTCGTCCTGGCCGGTGTGGGGCTTCACCCATACCCAAAGCAGCGCCGACGTCGGCCCGGCCAGCGAGGTGGCGGCCGCGGCGCTGGACGACCAGCCGCTGATCCAGAACCAGCACATCATGGGCTGGGGGGCCGACAATCCCGAGCCCAGCCCGGGCCAGTACAACTTCGCCGCCCTGGACCGCCGGATGAACTACATCCGCAAGACCGGCGGCATCCCGGTGATCACGCTGTGCTGCGCGCCGGACTGGATGAAGGGCGGGCGGGCGGGCCAGACCGACTGGACCAGGCTGGAGGCCGCTCCTCTCCCCGAGTATTACGACGATTTCGCCCGTCTGGCCGCCACCGTGGCGCGCCGCTACCCGTACGTGCGGCATTTCATGGTCTGGAACGAGCTCAAGGGCTTTTTCGACGAAAGGCTCGGGCGCTGGGACCACGAGGGCTACACCCGGCTGTACAACCAGGTCTACGACGCCATCAAGGCGGTCGATCCCGACATCAAGGTCGGCGGTCCCTACGTTCCCATGTACAGCCACGCGCACGACCGGGGGTCCCATGTGCGCGGGCCCTGGGGCAGCGTGGACCGGATCGCGCTGGAGGCGGTGGAGTACTGGCTGGCCCACAAGCGCGGCGCGGACTTCCTCGTCATCGACGGCCCGACCGCCAGCGACGACAAGGACGTCCACCCCGACGAGGTCACCGCGCTGGACAAGTTCGTGGCGATCAACCAGTGGCTGCGGTCCAAGACCGACCTGCCGATCTGGTGGAGCGAGTACTACATCGAGCCCAGCACCGACCCCTGGAGCGAGGACAAGCGGGTCGCCATGCACGTGGCCACGCTGATCGACCAGGCCAAGACGGGCGCGGCCACGGTGCTGTACTGGAACCGCATCCCGGTCCGGGAGGGCGACCGCGAGTGCAAGGGCTGCCTGTGGATCACCACGTCGGTGCCGGACGGCGGCACCCCGGGCCGGATGCTGGGCGTGCTGCAGTCGTTCGCGCGGTGGTTCCCGGCCGGGACGCCCATGGTGGACGTCCCGTCCTCCTCCGGCAAGGTCCGGGTGCTGGCCCAGCCGCGCAAGATCGTGGCGGTCAACCTCTCCACCGAGCGGGTCGAGGCCCGCATCGACGGCAAGAAGTTCACCTTCGCTCCGTATCAGGTCCGCTGGCTGGACCGTGACTCCCGCTGAGGGCAGTTAGGCGATATCCATGCGTATAACCGTCATCCGTCCCCGCGAGCTGGGAAGCGCCGAGCTGGCGGCCTGGCGTGCGATGCAGGCGGCCGGCCCGCGGCTGGCCAACCCGTTCATGTCCCCCGAGTACGCCCAGGCGGTGGACCGGGTGCTGAAGGGACGAGCCCGGGTCGCGGTCTTAGAGGACGGCCCCGACCTGGTGGGCTTCTTCCCCTTCGAGCTGAACGGCCCGGGGGTCGGCTCCGCCATCGGCGGCTGGCTGTCGCTGTGCCAGGGGCTGATCCACGTTCCCGGCCTGATGCGGCTGGACGCCCGGGAGCTGCTGCGCGGCTGCGGGCTGGGGGTGTGGGAGTACGGGACGCTGGCGGCCGGGCAGCCGTGGTTCGAGCCCTACACCACCAAGACCCTCGGCTCGGTGATCATGGATCTGAGCGGCGGGTTCGAGGGCTACCTCAAAGGGCTGCGGGAGAGGGGCTCGAAGGTCGTCAAGCAGACCCGCTACAAGGAGCGCCGGATGGGGCGCGAGGTCGGCGAGGTGCGCTTTGAGTTCGACGTGCGCGACGCCGGCGCGCTGCGCCTGGTGCGGCAGTGGAAGTCCGCCCAATACCGGGCGATGGGCCGCGTCGACCGTTTCTCCCGCCGCTGGGTGGTGGAGCTGGTCGAGCTGCTGCACGGGATGCACGGGGAGGACTTCGCCGGGTCGCTGTCCATGCTGTACGCCGGCGACCGCCCGGTGGCCGGGCACTTCGGGCTGCGCAGCAGGCACACGCTGATCACCTGGTTCCCGGTCTACGACCCGGCCTATGCCAAGTACTCCCCCGGCCTGGCGCTGCACCTGCACATGGCCGAGGAGGCGGCCAAGCTGGGCATCCGGGAGATGGATCTGGGGCCGGGCGTCGGCTGGCGCTACAAGGAGGAGCTGAAAAGCCACGAGACCCCGGTCGGCGAAGGGGTGGTGCGCCGCCCCTGCCTGAGCGCCGCCGCCCACTGGGTCCGGCGCGCGCCGCTGGCCCGGGCGCGCCGGATGATCCTGGACAACGAGCGCCTGTACGGCATGGCCGACCGCGCCATGCGCCGGTACGGGGCGTGGCGCACCCGGTCCCGGTGACCGCCGGACGGGCCGGGCGAAAAGGCCCGGCGACCTGCGTTCCCGGCCGGCTCTCCGGGGAGGTTTCCCAGATCATTGAGCCTTTTTCAACCCGCCGTTTCCGCCGCCGGCGCCCGGGAGCGCGCTCGTCCGAAACAATGCCGGGACCGGGGACGGCACGGGGCCGCACGCCACGCCGGCCTCCGCCCCGAAGCCGCCGAAAGCACCGGCCGGAACCGGCCGAAGAAATCGGCTGAAAAGGTTCATCGCCTCCGGGGTGAAACACCGCCGTCACCGGGCAGGCATAGGTTCTGGAGCAGGCCAGGCGGACCACAGGGAGGCCCAGATCGCCATGACAGGGGTGACGCACGAGGACCTCGACCGGCTCGTCGGCGGGCACCACCACGATCCGCACTCGATCCTGGGAGCCCATCCCGGTCCCGACGGGGTCGTCATCCGGGCGCTGCGGCCGCTGGCCGAGCAGGTGGAGGCGATCTTGCCGGACGGCACCCGTCACCGGCTGCACCACGTCCACGAAGGGGTGTTCGAGGTCGTCCTCGAGGCGCACCGGGCCGTTCCCGACTACCGGCTGGCGGTGCGTTATGCCGGCGGGCCCGAGCTGATCCAGGACGACCCTTACCGGCACCTGCCCACCGTGGGGGAACTGGACCTGCACCTGTTCGGCGAGGGGCGCCATGAGGAGCTGTGGCGGGCGCTGGGCGCCCGGGTGCGTTCCTTCCCCTCGCAGTTCGGCGAGACCCGCGGGGTGTCCTTCACGGTGTGGGCGCCCAACGCCCGCGGGGTGCGGGTGATCGGCGACTTCAACCACTGGGACGGGCGGGCCCACCCGATGCGGTCGCTGGGCGCCAGCGGCGTGTGGGAGCTGTTCGTTCCCGGCCTGGGCAACGGCACCACCTATAAGTTCGAGGTGCTCGGCGCGGACGGCCAATGGCGCGGCAAGGCCGACCCGATGGCCCGGTGGACCGAGCAGCCGCCGGCCACCGCGTCCCGGGTGTTCGAGTCCTCCTATGAGTGGGGCGACGGCGCGTGGATGGAGCAGCGCGCCTCCCGCGACTGGCTGCACGAGCCGATGAGCATCTACGAAGTCCACCTGGGGTCCTGGCGCAAAGGGCTCGGCTACCGGGAGCTGGCCGAGGAGCTCACCGCCTACGTGCAGGAGATGGGCTTCACCCACGTGGAGTTCCTGCCGGTCGCCGAGCACCCCTACGGCCCGTCCTGGGGCTACCAGGTGACCTCCTACTACGCTCCCACGTCCCGGTTCGGCACCCCCGACGACTTCCGCCACCTGGTCGACCGGCTGCACCAGGCCGGCATCGGCGTGCTGATCGACTGGGTGCCCGCGCACTTCCCCAGGGACGAGTGGGCGCTGGCCCGCTTCGACGGCACCGCCCTGTACGAGCACGACGACCCGCGCAAGGGCGAGCATCCCGACTGGGGCACGCTGGTGTTCAACTACGGCCGCGCCGAGGTGCGCAACTTCCTGGTCGCCAACGCCTGCTACTGGCTGGAGGAGTTCCACATCGACGGGCTGCGCGTGGACGCCGTCGCCTCCATGCTGTACCTGGACTACTCCCGCAAGGACGGGGAGTGGACCCCCAACGTCTACGGCGGCCGGGAGAACCTGGAGGCCATCTCCTTCCTGCAGGAGACCAACGCCACCGTCTACCGGCGCTACCCGGGCATCATCACCGTCGCCGAGGAGTCCACCGCCTGGCCCGGAGTCACCCGCCCCACCCATCTGGGCGGGCTGGGCTTCGGCTTCAAGTGGAACATGGGCTGGATGCACGACACCCTGACCTACCTGCAGCACGACCCGGTGTTCCGGCACTACCACCACAACGAGATCACCTTCTCGCTGATCTACGCCTTCTCCGAGAACTACGTGCTGCCGCTGTCCCACGATGAGGTCGTGCACCTGAAGGGCTCGCTGCTGGCCAAGATGCCCGGCGACACCTGGAAGAAGTTCGCCGGCCTGCGCGCCTTGTTCGCCTACATGTGGGCGCACCCGGGCAAGCAGCTGCTGTTCATGGGCGGGGAGTTCGCCCAGGGCGGCGAGTGGGCCGAAGAACGCCCCCTGGACTGGTGGCTGCTGGACAACGCCGCCGAGGGCGCCGCGCACCTGGGCGTCCAAAAGCTCGTGCGCGACCTCAACCGCGTCTACCGCTCCTGCCCGGCCCTGTACACCATCGACAACGAGCCCGGCGGCTTCCACTGGATCGACGCCGGCGACGCCGGCCGCAACACCCTGTCGTTCCTGCGCTACGGCTCCGACGGCTCGGTGCTGGCCTGCGTGGTCAACTTCTCCGGCAGCCCCCATGAGAACTACCGCATCGGCCTGCCCCAGGCCGGCGGCTGGCGCGAGATCGTCAACACCGACGCCTACGAGTACGGCGGCAGCGGCGTGGGCAACATGGGCCATGTGACCGCCGTCGACGAGCCCTCCCACGCCCAGCCGGCCTCCGCCGTCATCCGCGTCCCCCCGCTGGGCGCCCTCTGGCTCGTCCCCGAAGAGTCCGCCCGCCCCCGCCCGACCGCGCGCTAGCCCGCCGCCGTCCGGGGGAGCTTGGACAGCAGCCAGGTGGGGCCGGTGCAGTGGGCGCCGGCGGCGGTGACGCGGTCCCGCAGGGCGCGGTCGGCGGTGATGACCAGGTAGGTGGCGTCGGGGGCGGGGGCGGTGACGATGTCGACGATGGCGTCGTCGCCGCTGCCGGGGGCGGCCACCACCCGCACGCCGGGGACCTGGGTGTCGGCCACGACGCGGGCGGCGCCCTCCACCACCAGGACGATCTCCGGGAACGAGGTGTCGTGGCCCAGCACCCCGTCGGGCAGGCCGCTGACGCCGGTGGCGGCCAGCACGGCCAGCTCGTCGCGGAGCCGGGCGGTGGCCCCGGCCCGGTCGTGCCACCAGCCGTCGGCGCGCGAGCCGACCACGTTGGCGGCGTCCACCACCAGCACCAGCCTGGACATCATGGTGGCGAGCCTAGGCCACGACAGCGCGAACGGCTCGAACAGGCGCAGCGCGGAGACCTTCTCCAGCGGCACCCACATGGCCCGGCGGGTCTCGGCGGAGGCCGGGTGCACGGGGGGCATCCGGTCGGCGGAGGCGATCACCGCGGTGTAGCTCCAGCCGCCGTGGTCGTCGGCGCTGGTACCGTGCAGGCGCAGCGTGCCGGTGTCGAGCGTGCACTCTTCGGCGGTCTCGCGCAGCGCGGCGCTGATGGCGTCCTCGCCGGCCTTCCGGCCGCCGCCGAACAGGCACCAGGTCAGCGCGCCGTTGCACCACCAGGACCGCTGCTGGAGCAGCACGTGGGGGCCCCGCTCGGGGTGGTGGTGGAAGATCAGCATTCCGGCGGCGCCGTGCCGGCCCCAGTGCTGGTGTCCCCGGGCGCAGCGCGCCCAGCCGTCGCCGTCTGCCATGAAGGAGACCTTAAACGCTCGGGCCGATCGATACCGTAGGCGAATCGGGCGCAAAGCTCACGATCGTCCCTTGGAGGAGGGAGCCCATGCCGAGCCTGCCGCTGGAGGCCGACGACCCGCCCCGCATCGGCCGGTACCGGCTGACCGGCCGGCTGGGCGAGGGCGGGCAGGGCGTGGTCTACCTGGCCGAGGCGCCCGATGGCCGCAAGGTCGCGATCAAGGTGCTCAAGACCGTCTCGCAGGCGGCGCTCAAACGGTTCGCCCGGGAGATGGAGGCGGCCAAGCGCGTGGCCCCGTTCTGCACGGCGGCGGTGCTGGAGTCGTCCACGCAGGGCCGCCACCCCTATGTGGTCAGCGAGTACGTCGAGGGGCCGTCCCTGCAGCAGCGGGTGCGCGAGCGGGGGCCGCTGAGCGGGGGCGAGCTGGACCGGCTGATGATCAACACCGCCAGCGCGCTGACCGCCATCCACGGCGCCGGGGTCGTGCACCGCGACCTCAAGCCCTCCAACGTGCTGCTGGGCCCGGACGGCCCCCGGGTGGTGGACTTCGGCATCGCCCGCGCGGTGGACGCCGAGACCCACACCCAGATGGTCGGCACACCCGCCTATTTCGCCCCCGAGTGGCTGCGCGGCGAGCCGCCCACCCCCGCCTCGGACGTGTTCGCCTGGGCCGGGACGATGGTGTTCGCCGCCACCGGCCGCCCTCCCTTCGGCGCGGGCGGCGACCTGCCCGCCCTGCTGTACCGGATCGCCAACGAGCCGCCGGACCTGTCGGGGGTGCCCGAGCGGGTGCGGGGCCTGCTGGCCGAGTGCCTGGACAAGGACCCGGCGCGGCGCCCGACGGCGCGGAACCTGCTGATCCGGCTGGCCGACCCGTCGGCGGACGCCGAGTCCGCGGACGGCCGCCCGCAGGTTCCCCAGCCGCCGCCGGTCCCGCAATTCACGCAGCCCGACGGGGGCGCCGCGGCGGGACGGTCCGGCAAGGGCGCGGGACGGACCCTGGCGCTGGCCGGCGGCGCCGTGGCCGTGCTCGCGGTGCTCGTGCCGGCCGTCGCGTTCTCGCTGCTCAAGGGGGATCCGCCCGGCCCGGACCCCACGCCCACCGCCTCCGTCACCTCCGCCGGCACCACCGCGCCCACCGCTCCCGCCTCCGACGGGGGGACCTCCACGGCGACGTCTCCGGCCGGGCAGGGCGGCGTCACGATCCCGGCGGCCTTCGCCGGCACCTGGAAGGGGCGGGTCTCCCAGCCCTCGGTGCTGGGCGGCGAGCTCGCCTCGGACGTGACGATCGTGCTGCGGGAGGGCGCTTCGGAAGGGGACGCCGACTACCCGGGCTGGGGTTGCACCAATCGGCTCCACCTGTCCCGCAGTGACGGCTCGGTGCTGGAGTTCGACGAGACCGTGATCCGCAACACGGGCGGCTGCCGGGGCGGCGTGGTCAGGCTCACCCTGCAAGGCGACCGGCTCGATTATGAGTCCCCCGGCGACGGGCTCTTCAGCCAGACCTCGCGCGGGACACTGCGCAGGGGCTAGCAGTACGGTGAGAAAAGTCGTCATCGAGGGCGGCCATCGGCGGTTTTTCACCGTCAAAGGCTGTGACGGCACTGGACCCCGCCGATGCGGCCGGGCATCGGCCGGGGGTCGCTGACCGACGTGCGAGGAGATCGCCATGCCCACGCCCCTTGACGCAGGCCGAGACCCCCTCCAGATCGGCCCCTATCTGCTGCTGGAGCGGCTCGGCGAGGGCGGGCAGGGCGTGGTCTACCTGGCCGAGGCGGCAGACGGCCGCAAGGTCGCGGTCAAGACCCTCAAGCTCGAGGGCCTGTCGCCGGCCGACGACCGGGCGGCCCGCCGCCGGCTGGCCCGGGAGGTGGAGGCGGCCATGCGGGTCGACCCGTTCTGCACCGCCCAAGTGCTGGACTTCTCGGTGGAAGGGCCGCTCCCGTACGTGGTCAGCGAGTACGTCCCGGGGCCGTCGTTGCAGCAGCGGGTGGAGGAGGAGGGGCCGCTGAGCGAGGGCGGGCTCGTCCGGCTGATCATCCAGAGCGTGACCGGGCTGACCGCCATCCACAACGCCGGGATCGTGCACCGCGACCTCAAGCCGTCCAATCTGCTGCTGGGGCCGGACGGGGCGCGCGTGGTGGACTTCGGCATCGCCCGGCCGGCCGAGTCGCACACCCACACCAGGCGGCTGATCGGCACTCCCTCCTATTTCTCCCCCGAGCAGCTGCAGGGCCGTCCCGCCACCATGGCCTCGGACGTGTTCGCCTGGGCCGGGACGATGGTGTCCGCGGCGACCGGGCGGGCGCCGTTCGGGCACGCCGACTATGAGAGCCGGCTGCCGGCGCTGTTCCGGCGGATCGTGGAGGAGGAGCCCGATCTGCGCGGCGTGCCGGAGCGGGTGCTGCCGCTGCTGCGGCTGTGCCTGGACAAAGACCCCGAGCGGCGCCCGGCGGCCTGGAGCATTCTGGGGTGGCTGCTGGGTCGCAGCCCGGCCGGTTCCGACGCCCGGCCGCCGGATACGGCCCCGGCCGACAAGTTCACCCAGGAGGCCGCCAAGATTCTCGGCCGGGCGCCGCAGGATGAGCGGCCGCTGCAGCTCCCCCCGCCCGGCCCGCCGCCGGCCGGGCTGCAGGCGCCCCCGCAGGCCGAGCCCTTCCCGTTCCCCTTCGCCGGGCACGCGCAGGCTTCGCCGGAATACCGGTCCGTCCCGGCGAGCGGACACCGGGCCTCTTCGCCCGCCGGCGGCGAGGCCGCCGCTCCCGGGGGCGGGCAGAGCCCGCCGGCCGGACACGAGCCCGCACCCGACCGCGAACCGGCGTCATCGGCCGAACGCAAGCCCGCCTCCACCACGCGCATGCCGACCCCGCAGGCCGAACGCCAGCCTGCGTCCGGCGGTGAACCGGTGTCATCCGCCGAACGCGAGCCCGCCTCGCCCACCGGGAGCAACGGCGCTCCCACCGCGCGCAAGCAGACCCCGCAGGCGGGAGGCGAGCCCACCCCGTCCGGGGGCGGGAAGGTCTCATCGCGCGCTCAGGGCTCCGGCCCGTCCGGCACGCGCGGGTCCGCCTCGCCTGCGGGGGAAGAGACGGTCCCGCCCGCCGATGAGCGGACGATCCCGCCCGATGAGGATCCCGTTCCATCTCCCGAACGCCGGGAGGCGCCCAAGCCGCGGCGCAGGACGCTCGCGCTGCCGGCGGCGGCGCTCGCCGTGGCCGTGGTGGCGGGGGGCGGCTGGCTGGTGCTGCGTCCGGGAGGGGATTCCACGCCGCGCATTCCCGATCGGCTCGCCGGGACCTGGCGGGGGCCGGTCTCTGAGGGCGACGGTTTCACCAACGCCACGAACGAGGTGACGCTGTCGCTGCCGGCCGGGCAGGAGACCGGGACGCTGAGCGGCAGCCGCTGCTCGGGGATGCTGCGGGTGGACCGGGTCGACGGGGACCGGCTGTTTTTGAAGTTCACCAGCGGTCCCTGCGAGCACGGGGAGGTGCGGGTGTACCCGAGCGGCGGCGGGCTGTATTACATGCTGCACGGCGGCGGGCACGACACCGGCGACGGCACGCTCCACAGATCAGGGCCCTGAGCTGCGCTTTCATCCGCAGGCCACGGAGCGCGCGTGACCAACGACACGATGCAGCGAAATTGAATGTCGTTCTAGTATTCGGCTCGGGTTTCCGTGTGGTGGGGGGTGCTCGATGAGCGTGGAGTCGGAGCTGGAGCTGTGGAACACCCTGTCGGGGGCCGAGCTGATCAAAGCGATAGGCGAGGGCAGGTTCCCGCAGCTCACTCCGATCAACGACCACATCGGGCAGCGGGTCGTCGACGCCGAGCACGGCCGGGTGGAGCTGGCCTGGAGCCCGGAGGAGAAGCTGTGCAACCCCGGCGGCACCGTGCACGGCGGCTACATCGCGATGATCCTCGACAACGCCGTCTGCCTGGCCGCCTCCAGCACCTGCGAGTACTTCCTGCCGATGCTCACGCTCAGCCTGAGCGTGGACTACGTGCGTCCGGTCCAGGCCGGGCGGACCTACCGCGTCGAGGGCCGGTGCGTGCACCCGGGCCGCACCCGGATGCTGTCCACCGCCGCCGTCACCGACGCCGACGGCAAGCTGCTGGCCCAGGCCACCGCGAGCGTCGTCCCCAACCAGGCGTTCGTCCGCTGAGGTCCCGGCCGCTGCCAGCCGGAGGAGACTGCGGCCCCGGCGGGGAGAACGCATAGGCTGGGCCCATGGTGGAACCCGGCAAAATCGTCAGCATCGTCAAGCAGGCGCGCGACCGGCGCACGGCCCCGCTGGTCCTGGAGCTCGATCTGGCCGACGGGATCGTGGAGGCCGCCCCGGCCGACCCGCTGTCGGCCCTGCTGTCGATGCGCCGCACCCACCTGCGGGACGTGCTGGACGGGCTGCGCAAGGCCCGCGGCGACGCCCGGGTCCGCGCCCTGATCGTCAGGGTCGGCGGGACGATCGGGCTGGCCATGGCCCAGGAGCTGCGCGATGCGGTGACCGCGCTGCGGCAGGCCGGCAAGCTCACCGTGGCCTGGAGCGAGACCTTCGGCGAGGGCCGCCAGGGCAACGTCCCCTACTACCTGGCGTCCGCCTTCGACCGGGTCTACCTGCAGCCGACCGGCGAGGTCGGGCTGACCGGCGTGGCGCTGGAGGAGCCGTTCCTGCGGGGCGCCCTGGAGAAGGCCGGCATCGAGCCGCGCTTCGCCGCCCGCCACGAATACAAGACCGTGGCCAACATGTTCATGGAACGGGCCTACACCCCCGAGCACCGGGAATCCTCCCAGCGCCTGGTGGACTCGGCGGGCCGGCAGCTGGCCGAGGGCATCGCCCAAGGACGCGGGCTGACCGTGGAGCGGGTCCGGGAGCTGATCGACCGCGGGCCGCTGCTGGCCGCCGAGGCCCTGGAGGCCGGGCTGGTGGACCGGCTGGCCTACCGCGACGAGGTGTACGCCGAGGTGCGCGAGAAGGTCGGCGGCCCGGACGGCCGGGTGCAGCTGCGCTACGTCTCCCGCTACAACCGCACCCACGGGCTGGCCGAGCACCTGCCCCAGCCGGGCCGCCAGGACGCGGTCGCGCTGATCAACGGGCTGGGCCCGATCCGGCTGGGCCGCAGCGGCCGGGGCGGGCCGCTGCCGTCGCAGGGCCCGGCGATGGGCTCGGACACCATCGGGGCGGCCTTCCGCGCCGCGGTCCGCGACGAGCGGATCAAGGCCATCGTGTTCCGCGTCAACAGCCCCGGCGGCTCGGCGGTGGCCTCCGACGCCATCTGGCGGGAGGTCGTGCTGGCCCGGCGGGCGGGCAAGCCGGTGATCGTGTCGATGGGCGACGTGGCCGCCTCCGGCGGCTACTACGTGGCGATGGCGGCCGATGTGATCGTGGCCCAGCCCGGCACCATCACCGGCTCGATCGGCGTGGTGACCGGCAAGGCGGTCCTCAGCGGGCTGCTGGAGCGCATCGGCGTGGGCATGGGCAGCGTGACCGACGGGGAGCACGCCCTGATGTACAGCGCCATCAAGGACTTCAGCCCGTCCGAATGGGAGCGGATCAACGCCTCCCTGGATCACATCTACGAGAACTTCACCGCCAAGGTCGCCGAGGGCCGCGGCCTGAGCCGCCGGCGGGTGGAGGAGCTGGCCCGGGGCCGGGTGTGGACCGGCGCCGACGCCAAGGAGCACGGCCTGGTCGACGAGCTGGGCGGCCTGGAGCTGGCGCTGGAGCTGGCCCGCAAGAAGGCCGGGCTGCCCGCCGACGCCCCGGTCCGCACCTTCCCGCACCTCGGCCCGCTGGAGCGGCTGCGCCCGGCCGAATCCAGCGAGGACCGCGCCGCGGCGAGCGCGCGCTTTGACGGCTGGGGCTCGCTGGCCTCGCTGGCCGCGCGGCTGGGCCTGCCGGCCGCCGGGCCGCTGACCCTGCCGGGCAGCTGGGAGATCCGCTGACCGGGCAGGCCCCTCCCGGGCCGGCGCCCGGGGAGTTCACCGACGCGCTCGCCGGGTTCGCCACCGGCGTGGCGGTGCTGACCGTCCGCGACGGACGCGACGACCTGGGCGCCACCATCACCTCGTTCATGTCGGTGTCGCTGGAGCCGCCGCTGGTGGCGGCGAGCGTGATGGCGAGCTCTTACCTGGCCGAGGTGCTCGGCCGGCGGGACCGGTGGGCCGTCACCGTGCTCAGCGCCGGGCAGCGGGCGCTGGCCGGGCGTTTCGCGGCGGCGGGCCGCCCCAGCGCCCGGCTGCTGCTGGCCGGCGAAGCGCACCACCGCGGCCCGCTGAGCGGCGCCCTGATCGCCGAGGAGGGGATGGCCGCGCTGGAGTGCCGGACCGTCGAGCGCGTCCCGGCCGGCGACCACCTGCTGGTGGTGGCCGAGGTGCCGGCGGTCGACTACGTGCGCTCCGATCTTTCCCCGCTGATCAGGGTCCGCCGCCGCTATCTGTGACCGGTTTTCTGCACGCTGCGTGACGCCGGCCGCCATGAAAGATCACGACATATCACGCCAAGACGCCGCCGGCCGCCCGTAAACATCACCGAGCGCGAACTCCTCTCACAGGCCGGCCATTAATCATTCACAGCATATTCGTTACATCGGGTACTAGCAGGCGACCGCCCGATCTGCCAATCTCTTTCACGGAACACCTCAGCCCCCCGAAAGAGGATTCACGGTGGATCAGCGGTACGAACTCTTTTGCCTCGCGGATCGTTTTTTCTATGACGCTCCGAAGGTCACCGAGGCGGCCGAGTTCGACATCGCCCGCCGGCCTCTCCCCGAGGGCTGGACCCAGCTCCGCGACGGGGAATGGACGAACTACGAGCCGCCGGTGAACCGGATTCCCCTGCAGGGCTGGAAAATCCACGTCTCCGGCTGCGCGGAAAGCGCCGAGACCATCCTGGACCGGGTCTGGGATTACTGTGTGCCGCGCGGAATTCCGTTCAAGCACCTGCGCGGCCCGGCCACTTTGCACCTGCGGAACGCCAAATACGCGCCGCGGGGCTCCAGCGGCAAGCTGGTCACCGTCTACCCGGCCGATGAAGAGGAGCTGGAGCAGATCCTCAGCGAGCTGGGCCCGCGGCTGGCCGGGCTGCCCGGCCCCTACATCCTCAGCGACCTGCGCATCGGCGACGGGCCCCTGTATGTGCGCTACGGCGGCTTCGCCCGCCGCCAGTGCGTGGACGAACGCGGCGAGCTGGTGCCGGCGATGGAGAACGACAAGGGCGAGCTGGTGCCCGACCGGCGCGGCCCGGTTTTCACCGTCCCCGACTGGGTGACCGTGCCCGCCTGCCTGCGGCCGCACCTGGCCGCCCGGGCCGCCACGACCACCGCCGGCCTGCCCTACCGGATCGAGGCGGCGCTGCACTTCTCCAACGGCGGAGGCGTGTACGCGGGCATCGACACCCGCACCGGCGCGCAAGTCGTCCTCAAGGAGGCCCGCCCGCATGCGGGGCTGGCCGCCGACGGCGCCGACGCGGTGACCCGGCTCCGGCACGAGCGGGACATGCTGCAGCGGCTGGCCGGCATCGACGGCGTGCCCGCCGTGCTGGACCACTTCACCCTCGGCGAGCACCACTTCCTGGTGCTGGAGCGCATCGAAGGACGCGCCCTCAACACCTTCTTCGCCGAGCGCCACCCGCTGCTGGACCCCGAACCCGACCCCGGCAAGATCGCCGACTACACCGCCTGGGCGCTGCGCGTCCACGCCGGCGTCGAGCGGCTGATCGACGCCATCCACGCCCGCGGCATCGTCTACAACGACCTGCACATGTTCAACATCATGGTGCGGCCGGACGAGACGGTGGCGCTGATCGACTTCGAGGCGGCCGCGCCGCTGGCCGAACGTTCCCGGCAGACCCTGGCCAACCCCGCCTTCCAGGCCCCGCCGGGCCGCTACGGCGCCGACGTGGACCGCTACAGCCTGGCCTGCCTGCGCCTTGCCCTGTTCCTGCCGCTGACCACGCTGCTGGTGCAGGACCGGCACAAGGCCTGGGAGCTGGCCGAGGCGATCGCCGAGCACTTCCCGGTGCCGCGCGGTTTCCTGCGCGAGGCCGCCCGGGAGATCACCCGGGACCTGCCGCCCCGTCCCGCCTCCGCCGCGCCGCGCTTCACCCCCGACGAGCCCGGCTGGTTGCAGGCCCGCGCCGCGCTGGGCCGCGCCATCTGCGCCGCCGCCACGCCCGAGCGCGACGACCGGCTCTTCCCCGGCGACATCGCCCAGTTCTCCGGGGCCGCGCTGGGCATGGCGCACGGCGCCGCCGGCGTGCTGTACGCGCTGGAGGCGACCGGGCTCGGCTGCGACCCCCGCCATGTGCAGTGGCTGGCCGACCACGCCGCCGACCCGCCCCGGGGCAGCGGGCTGGGCTTTTACGACGGACTGCTGGGCGCCGCCTACATGCTGGCCCGGCTCGGCCGCACCGACGCCGCCCTGCAGGCGGCCTCGCGCAGCCTGGGAGAACGGTGGGAACGCCTCGGTCTGGACCTGTACGGCGGGCTGCCGGGGTATGCGCTGGTGCTGCGCCACCTGGCGGACGTCACCGGCGAAGAGGCGCTGCGCCGGGCCGCATGGCGGGCCGCCGAGCTGGTGATGTCGCGGATGGAGGAGCTGAAGCGCAACAGGCCGGGGCTGCTGTACGGCGGCGCCGGGGTGGCGCTGATGTTCCTGCGGCTGCACGAGTGCACCGGCGAGAGCGAGCTGCTGGCGCACGCCGCCGCCGCGCTCCGCCACGACCTGTCGGCCTGCCGCACCACCCGCAACGGCTCCCTGCAGCTCGATGACGGCTCCCGGCTGCTGCCCTACCTCGACCACGGCAGCGTCGGCATCGGCCTGGTCATCGACGAGTACCTGGCCGTCAGCCCCGACGATGCGGCCGCCGCCGAGTTCGCCAAGGCGCGCGAGGGCATCCGCCTGGCGGCCAAGTCCCGCTACTACGCCCAGCCGAGCCTGCTGCGGGGCCGCGCCGGGATGCTGCTCTACCTCAGCCGGCAGGACCCCGCCGACCCGGCGGTGGCCCACCACGTCCGCAGCCTCGCCTGGCACGCCATCCCGTACGCCGACGGGCTGGCCTTCCCCGGCGAGCAGCTCTACCGGCTGTCTTGCGACCTGTCCACCGGCACCGCCGGCGTCCTGCTGGCGCTCGGCGCCGCACTGGCCGACACCCCGGTGGACCTGCCGTTCCTGCGGGCCCGCACGCACCGCCCGGCGGGAGCGGCCGACAGACCCCCCGTGCGAACCCCCACGGGGTCCACTTCGACCCGGTCTGAAAGGAGGTGACGGAGACAATGGCGATGCTCGACCTTCAGGGAATGACCCCCGAGTACGGCGGCGGTGACCTCAGCAGCGCGAGCCTGCTGCTGTGCGACAAGTTCAGCGCCTTCAGCACCCTGCTGTGCCTCTGATCGCTGATATTGCGGTGGCCGCGGGAGCCTTGCCCTCGCCTGTGGGCGGTGGCCGGCCCCGCGGCCATCGCGCCTTTTAAGCCCGGTGAGCGGGCCGACGCGCATCCCGCCCGCTCCGGGAAGCGCGGCCGGTCCCCGTGAACCACCGCCCCGCTTCACCCAGGCGGCGGGATGAAGCCGCCATCCCTGGAGGAGTCCATGTCCCCGATCGACGCCGCAGCCGACCGGCTGCTGCTGCGCACCGCCCGGCGCGGCGGCGGCTGGACCGCGGTGCTGGCGTCGGCCGCGCTGGCGGACGCGGCCGGCGCCGTGCTGCTGCCCGCCGCGCTCGGCCGGGCCGTGGACGAGGTGCTGGCCCCGGGACCGTCCGGCGGCGCCGTCTGGGCGTGCACCGCGCTGATCGCGCTCTCGGCCGTCGCCGCAGTGGCGGCGGAACCGGCCCGGGGCGGCGCCACCGCGCGTGCGACGGCCTGGCTGCGGCATGCGCTCGTGCGCCGCGTGCTGGCGGTGGGCCCCGCCGGCCGGTTCGACCCCGGGGACCTGACCAGCCGGATCGTGGGGGGCGCCGCCGAGGCCGGGACCGCCCCGGCGGCCGCGGTGCAGGCCGTGGCGGCGGTGCTGCCGCCGGTGGGGGCGGTGGTGGCGCTGACGCTGATCGACTGGCGGATCGCGGCGGCGCTGGCGCTGGCGATGCCGCTGCCGGTGCTGGTGCTGCGCGCGTTCATGCGGGACGTCAGCGGCGGCGTGCGGCGGTATCTGGACGTCCAGGGCGTGATAGCGGCCCGGCTGGCGGAGGCGCTGCGGGGGTTCCGCACGATCGCCGCCGCGGGCACCGCCGACCGGGAGCTGCACCGCATCCTGCAGCCGCTGGGCCGGCTGCGGCGCGAGGGAGAGACGATCTGGCGGGTGCACGGCCTGATCGGGGCGCGCGGGCTGCTGTCGGTGCTGCTGCTGCAGCTGGCGGTGCTGACGGCGGCCGGGCTGGAGCTGGCCGCGGGCCGAATCAGCGTGGGCGAGCTGGTGGCCGCCGCGCAGTACGCCACGCTGGCCGGCGGGCTGGGCCCGCTCACCGCGCAGGTGGGGCGGATCGCCCGGGCGCGGGGGGCCGCCGCGCGGGCCGCCGAGATCATGGCGCGTCCCGCCGTCGGCTACGGCGAGCGGGAGCTGCCGCCGGGGCCGGGCACCTTGGAGCTGCGCGGGGTGAGCGCGGCCGGGGTGCTCAAGGAGATCGACCTGGTGGTGCCGGGCGGGACGGCGGTGGCGGTGGTCGGACGGTCCGGGTCGGGCAAGTCGCTGCTGGCGGCGCTGGCCGGGCGGCTGACCGACCCCGATAGCGGCCAGGTGCTGCTGGACGGCGTCCCGCTGCCGGAGCTGAGCCGCACGGCGCTGCGCGACGCGGTCGCCTACGCCTTCGCCCGCCCCCACCTGTTCGGCGAAACGGTGCTGGAGGCGGTGGGCTTCGGGCTGCGCCGGCCCCATGCGGCGGCCCTGCAGCGGGCGGCGGTCACCGCCTGCGCCGACCCGTTCATCCGGCGCCTGCCGTCCGGATACGCCACGCCCCTGGCCGACACCCCCCTGTCGGGCGGCCAGGCCCAGCGGCTGGGGCTGGCCCGCGCGTTCGCCCGCGGCGGGCGGCTGCTGATCCTCGACGACGCCACCTCCAGCCTGGACACCGTCACCGAGCAGCAGATCGGCCGCGCCCTGTTCGGCGCGGCGGCCGGGTGCACCCGCCTGATCACCGCCCATCGCGCCGCCACCGCGGCCCGCGCCGACTCGGTGGTGTGGCTGGAGGGCGGCGCCATCCGCGCCCAGGGCTCCCATGCCGAGCTGTGGCGCGACCCCGACTACCGGGCCGTCTTCGGAGAACGCGCATGAACGCAGCCGACCGCAGGACCCGGCGGATGTCGCGGGTCCTGACGCGCACCCTCGTCTCCATCCTCCGGCGGCGGCCCCGGGCGGTGCTGCGCCTGGCGGCCTGGTCGCTGGCCGAGGTGGCGCCCACTCTGCTGATGGGGCTGGCCGTCGCCCACGCGGTGGACGCCTTTCAGGCCGGCCGCACCGGGCGGGCGCTGGCCTGGCTGGGGACGCTGGCGCTGGCCGGGCCGCTGGGGGCGTTCGGCTGTCACCGGCTGTATGCGGCGCTGGCGGCGCTCGTCGAGCCGCTGCGGGACGAGCTGGTGCGCACCGTGGTGGCGGGGGCGCTGCGCGCACCGGACGGGCGGCACGGCACGGGCGCGGTGGCCCGGCTGACCCACCAGGTGGAGATCGTCCGGGACACCTTCGCCGGGCTGCTGATGGTGGTGCGCGGGTTCGTCTTCAGCGTGGTGGCGGCGTCGGCGGGGCTGCTGGCCCTGGCCCCGGTCATGCTGGCGCTGGTGGTGCCGCCGCTGCTGGCCGGCCTGGCGTTGTTCTGCCTGGCCGTGCCGGCGGCGGCGGCGCGGCAGCGGGAGCTGATCGTCGGCGAGGAGCGCCTGGCGGAGGCGACCGCCGCGCTGGCCGAGGGCCTGCGCGATGTGACGGCCTGCGGCGCCGAGGAGCAGATCGCCGCCCGGGCCGGCGAGCGGGTCGACGCCCAAGCGGCGGCGACGCGGGCGCTGGCCCGCCTGGCCGGGGTGCGCGAGGCCGCGCTGGCGCTGGGCGGCTGGCTGCCGGTGCTGCTGATCTTGGCTTTCGCTCCCTGGCTGAGCCGGCAGGGCGTCACCGCGGGCGCGATCGCCGGGGCGGTCACTTATGTGCTGCAAGGGCTGCGGCCGGCGTTGAGCGGCCTGATCTCGGGGGTGGGCGGCGGCGGTCTGCGCCTGGCGGTCACCTTGACCCGCATTCTGGAGGCCGCCGCGTCTGAGGACCGGCCGGGGATCATGCCCGCCCTTCCCGCGAAGACCGCCGCGGCCGTCCCGGCAGAGGGCGTCCGGCCGGTGCGGAAGGCGCCGGTCGGTGCGGTCGCGGCCCTGGGCGAGGGGACGGCGGGCGGCTTTCGCCCGGAAACCGCCTCGCCGACGCTCGCGGGCGCCGGCGAGGCGGCGGGCGGGGTCGAGGTGCGGCTGGCGGGGGTCCGCTTCGCCTACGGCGAGCACGCCGAACCGGTGATCGACGGGCTGGACCTGGTGGTGCCCGCGGGGGGGCACCTGGCGGTGGTGGGGCCCAGCGGCATCGGCAAGTCGACGCTGGCGGCGCTCATCGCCGGGCTGCTGGAGCCGGTGGCGGGGACGGTCCTGGTGGGCGGCCGGCCGCCGGGGGATGCGCGGCTGCGGACGCTGATCCCGCAGGAGGCGTACGTGTTCCACGGGACGCTGCATGAGAACCTGACCTATCTGGCGCCCTGGGCCGACGATGAGGCGGTGCGGCACGCGGTGGACGTCATCGGGCTGTCGCCGCTGGTCCAGCGGCTGGGCGGGTACGGCGCCCAGGTCGATCCGGCGGCGCTGTCGGCGGGGGAACGCCAGCTCATCGCGCTGGGCCGGGCCTACCTGGCCCGGGCGCCGCTGACCGTGCTGGATGAGGCGACCTGCCATCTGGATCCGGCCGCCGAGGCGCGGGCGGAGCTGGCCTTCGCCCGCGGCCCCGGCACCCTGATCGTGATCGCGCACCGGATGACCTCGGCGCGGCGGGCCCGCCGCATCCTGCTGCTGGACGGCACCGGCGTCTGGCAGGGCGGGCATGAGGAGCTGCTGCGCACGTCCGCGCCTTACCGGAGCCTGCTGGGGCGCTGAGTCTTCGGCGGGGCTCCCTTGAGTTGCCCGCCCGGGGAACCGTCCGTTCGTCCCTTGCCGCGGCTTTGATCCGTGGGAGCGTCCGCCGGGTCACAGCCAGCCGGCGGATTCGGCGATCCGGATGGCGTGCACCCGGTTGCGGGCGCCGATCTTGCGGTTGATCCGGGACAGGTGGTTGCGGACGGTGCCGATGGTCAGCACCAGCGTGTCGGCGATCTGGGCGACCGAGGCCCCTTCTCCGGCCAGTCTCAGCACCTCCAGTTCCCGGGGGGTCAGCGGGCTGTCGGCGGCGGCCAGTTCGGCGAACGCCAGGTCGGCGTCGATGACGCGCTCGCCGGCCGCCACCCGCCGCAGCGATCCGGCCAGCGTGTCCGGCGAGGTGCCCTTGAGCAGGAACCCGGCGGCGCCCACCGCGGCGGCCCGGCGCAGGTCGCCGGGGCGGGCCCGGTCGGCCATCAGCACCGCGGCGCAGTCGGGCACCTCCTGGCGCAGCATCCCGGTCAGGGCGAAGGTGTGGCTGTGGGCGCCTTCCATCCCTAGCAGCGCTATGTCGGGGGCGGCCTTTCTGGCCATCGGGACAAGCTGCTCGGCGTTATCAACGGCACCGACCACCATAAAGTCGGTCTGACCATCCAAAAGTGCGACAATTCCCCCGCGCAGCAGCGACAGTTCCTCCATGACCAAGACCCGGATCACGGTCGCCTCCCCTGATCAGAACTGAGCGGCAGAAGTGAGCATGGCGCGGCAAAGGGGGTGCCCACTTGAAAGACGATGCGGTCATAGCCTGTGCGGTTGGCTTAATGGCGGGTGTACGCCGGTGAGGGGCGCGGCAACGCGACATGGGCCGACGGCATCCTTCACCCCCCGATCGTCACCCGGACCGCGCTTGCTGACAGCGCCGGCGACCAACCAACACATAGCGTGAGTGAATAGTATCCACGCGTCAAGCGAGGTGTAGGCAATATTTCACTATCTGCTCATGCGAAACCCGCTATCCAGCCGATGGCATGGCGCCAAGCTCGGCCATCGTCCATTCATCGACCCTGATTCGGGTCGGCCGTAAATCCGTGCGCACCACCGGTGCGCCCTTCGCCGGGCCGGTGCGCAGGCCCGGGCGGCAGGGGGCCGCCACGGAAAGCGGGGAGCCGCCAGGGCGTGTCAGGCGCGGCCGGAACGCCGGCTCGGGGCACCTATTCGGTAACCGAGCGTGTATAAGCCCTCGATGGCCGAACCCCTGCCGCAAACCCGTTCCACTCCTGCCGGAGCGGCGCCATATACCGAGGTCATCGCCGCCTTCGAGGATTTGCCGCCCGGCTTGCCCACTGCTTTGGCACCGACCGGGAACTACGCCATTTAGTCACTCTGTGTAGCAAGAGAAATCAGCGGGACGTCCCTGCGTCAGAGTTCGAGGCGTTCCCCGTCTTTCCAGACGGCCATGACCAGCGGGACACCCGGCCGGTAGGCCAGATGAAGGTGCGAGGGGGCGTCCAGCACCACCGCGTCCGCCCGCGCCCCCACGCCGAGCCGGCCCACATCGTCGCGGCGCAGCGCCCGCGCCCCGCCCGCGGTGGCCGACCACACCGCCTCGGCGGGGGTCATCCGCATCTCCCGCACCGCCAGCGCGATGCAGAACGGCATGCTGGAGGTGTAGCAGGAGCCGGGGTTGCAGTCGGTGGCCAGCGCCACCGTGACCCCCGCGTCGATCAGCCGCCGCGCGTCCGGGTAGGGCTGCCGGGTGGCGAACTCCACCCCCGGCAGCAGCGTCGCCACCGTCTGCGAGCCCGCCAGCGCCGCCACGTCCGCATCGGTCAGGAACGTGCAGTGGTCGGCCGAGGCCGCCCCGTACTCCACCGCCAGCGCCACCCCGGGTCCGTGCCCGAGCTGGTTGGCGTGCAGCCGGGGGATGAGCCCGGCCCTGATCCCCGCCTCCAGCACCGTGCGCGTCTGATCCGCATCGAACGCCCCGTCCTCGCAGAACACGTCGATCCACCGGGCGTGCGGGGCGCAGGCCGCCAGCATCTGCGACGCCACCAGGCGCACGTACCCGTCGGGGTCGCCGGCGTACTCCGGCGGCACCACGTGCGCCCCCAGGAAGGTGACCTCGTCGGTCACCTCGGCGGCCAGCCGGACCGAGCGTTCCTCGTCGGCGACGGTCAGCCCGTACCCCGACTTGCACTCCACCGTGGTGGTCCCCTGCCGGGCCATCTCGGCGACCAGCCGCCGCAGCCCGGCCCGCAGCTGCGCGTCGGTGGCCCGCCGCGTGTCGGCCACGGTCCGCCGGATCCCGCCCGCCGTATAGGGCCGCCCGCTCATCCGCGCCGCGAACTCCTCGGCCCGCTCCCCGGCGAACACCAGGTGCGCGTGCGAGTCCACGAACCCCGGCAGCACCGCCCGCCCCGCCGCGTCGTACCGCTCGTCGGCCGCGGGCGCCCGCCCGGCGGCCCCCACCCAGGCCACCCGGCCCGCCTCCAGCACCAGCGCCGCGTCCCGGACGATCCCCAGCGGCCCCTCCCCCATCCCGGGCTCGTTGGTGACCAGCTCACCGATGTCGTCGATCACCGTGCTCACCGAATCTGTCCTCTCCGCGGTCGGGACGGCTGCTTGGGGTCGCGGGCCGAACGGGGTCACGCTCTGCTGTCCGGGGCGGTCAGGTCGGTGATGGCGGCCTGCAGGGCCGCGGGGGCGTCGGGGATCAGCAGGTGGCGGCCGTCGGAGACGACGGTGCGGCCGGAGATGACCACGTGGCGGATGTCGGCGGCGGTGGCGGCGAAGACGGCCGTTTCGGCGGCGTGGCCGGGGGTGCAGCCGGCGGTGCGGACGGTGTCCAGGGCGATGGTGACCAGGTCGGCGTAGGCGCCGGGTTCCAGGCGGCCGGCCTCGGGCCAGCCCAGGGCGGCATGCCCGTTCCAGGTGGCGGCGGCCAGCAGCGCCCCGGCCGGCCAGTGGCCGCGGCGGCGGGTGCGCAGCCGCTCGTGCAGTTCCAGGGCGCGGGCCTCTTCCAGCAGGTCGATGACGGCGTGCTGGTCGGAGCCCAGGCACAGTTCGGCGCCGGCGTCGGCCAGGGCGCGGGCCGGGCCGATGCCGTCGGCCAGGTCCCGTTCGGTGGTGGGGCACAGGCACACCCCGGTCATGGTGGCGCCGAGCAGGGCGATGTCGGTCTCGTCCAGGTGGGTGGCGTGGACGGCGACGGTCAGCGGGCCCAGCGCGCCGCTTTCGGCCAGCAGCCGGGTGGGGCTCATGCCGTAGGCCTCCCGGCAGGCCCGGTTCTCGGCGGGCTGCTCCGACAGGTGGACGTGCAGCGGCAACCGGTGCTCGGCGGCCCAGGCGGCGACCGCCTGGATCTGCTCGCGCGGCACCGCCCGCACCGAGTGGACGGCGGCGCCGAGCCGGGCGTGCGGATGGGCGTCCTTGCCGAGGGTTTCGCGCAGCGCCTCGACGCGGCGCTGCCAGTTGCCCGCCGTCCCGTCGCCGAACCGCAGCTGGGTGCCCTGCAGGGGGCGGCGGATGCCGCCGGTCAGGTAGCAGGCGTCCAGCAGCGTGATGCGGATGCCGGCGTCGGCGGCGGCGTCGATCAGCGCCCGGCCCATGGCGTTGGGGTCGTCGTAGGGGGCGCCGCCGGGCCGGTGGTGCAGGTAGTGGAACTCGCCGACGACGCTGATGCCGGCCAGCGCCATCTCCGCGTAGACGGCCCGGGCCAGTCGCCGGTAGGAGGCGGGGTCCAGGCGGTCGGCGACGGCGTACATCTGCTCGCGCCAGGTCCAAAAGTCGCCGCGTCCGGCGTGCGAGCGGCCCCGCAGCACCCGGTGGAAGGCGTGGGAGTGGGCGTTGGCCAGCCCGGGCAGGGTGAGGCCGGGCAGGCGCTCGGCGTCCGGCGGCGCCGCGACCCCGGGGACGACGGCGGTGAACCGTTCCCCCTCGGCTTCGATGAGCACGTCGGCGGCCACTCCGTCTCCGAGCCAGGCGAGCTCGGCATGCCAGCGCATGTCAGTCCTTTACCCGTCGGCGAGATTTTTGAGCACCGCCGTCAGCGCCGCCACGCCCGCCAGGCAGTCGTCCATCGCGGCGTGCTCGGCGGGGGCGTGGGACACCCCGGTCGGGTTGCGCACGAACAGCATCGCGGTGGGGAGGCAGGCGGCCAGCACGCCCGCGTCGTGCCCGGCGCCGGTGGGCAGGACGGGGACGCGTCCGGGGCGGGCCGCGGCCTTGGGAGCGCCCGGCGCCGAGGCGGATTCTGAGGGTTCTGCGGGGTTGCCCGGTGCGGGACCGCACCCTGAAACGGTGAGCTCCTCCCCCGTGCCCGGTTCTCGGGAGACGCCCGGGACCTGTTCCAGGACGCCGGCGATGCGGTCGCGCAGGGCGTGGTCGAACTCCACGAGCGGGGTGCAGGACTCCCGGGTGAGCTCGACGATCACGCCGTGTTCGGCCGCCGCGCGGCGGGCGGTCTCGGCGGTCTGGGCGACGATGCGCTCGACGGCCTCGGCGGTGGGTCCCCGGGCGTCCAGCCAGGCGGTGACCGCCGAAGGGATGGCGTTGACGCCGCCGGGGACGACGGTGACCTTGCCGACCGTGGCGACGCCGCCGGCCGCGGCGGCGCCGCGCCGGGCGGCCAGGACGGCGTGGGCGAAGGGCAGCATCGGGTCGCGCCGGTCGCGCAGCCGGGTGGTGCCGGCGTGGTTCCCCTGGCCGGTGAAGTCCAGCCGCCAGCGGCCGTGCGGGATGATCGCGCTCGCCACGCCCACCGGGGCCTGCAGCGCCCGGCCCTGTTCGATGTGCAGTTCCACGAAGCAGCCGATCCGGGCGAGCAGCCCCTCGTCCGGTCCAATGGCGGCGGGGTCGAGGCCGTGGGCGGCGATGACCTCGGCGAACGCGCGGCCGTCGGCGTCGCGCAGGCCGCGGGCGTCCGCGGGGTCGATGGCGCCGGTCAGCAGACGCGACCCCAGGCAGGCGACGCCGAAGCGGGAGCCTTCCTCCTCGGCGAAGACCGCCACGCCGATCGGCCGCCGGGGCGCAAAGCCCTCGGCGCGCAGCCGGTCGATGGCGGCCAGCGCCGACACCACTCCCAGCGGCCCGTCGAACGCGCCGCCGCCGGGCACCGAGTCCAGGTGCGAGCCGGTCAGCACCGCCGGCCCGCGGCCGGCCCGCCACCAGGCGAACAGGTTGCCGTTGGCGTCGGCCTCGACCGTCAGGCCGCGCCGCCGGGCCTGGTCGGTGAACCAGGCCCGGCATTCCAGTTCCGGCGCCGTCCAGGCGATCCGCCGGTAACCGCCGGTGGTCTCGTCCCGGCCGATGGGCAGCAGCTCCGCCCACATCTCCGTGAAGCTCATCGCTCCGCCATGGGGATGCAGACGCCGCGTTCGGCGGCGACCTGAGCGGCGCGGGGGTATCCGGCGTCGGCGTGGCGCATCACGCCGGTGCCGGGGTCGTTGGTCAGGACGCGGGCCAGTTTCTCGGCGGCCAGCGGGGTGCCGTCGGCCACGCACACCTGGCCGGCGTGCACCGAGCGGCCGATGCCGACGCCGCCGCCGTGGTGGATCGACACCCAGGACGCGCCGGAGGCGGTGTTGAGGAGGGCGTTGAGCAGCGGCCAGTCGGCGATGGCGTCGGAGCCGTCGGCCATCGCTTCGGTCTCCCGGTAGGGACTGGCCACGCTGCCGGCGTCCAGGTGGTCGCGGCCCAGCACGATGGGCGCGCTGATCTCGCCGCGGGCCACCAGGTCGTTGAAGACCGCCCCGGCCTTGTCGCGTTCTCCGTAGCCGAGCCAGCAGATCCGCGCGGGCAGCCCTTGGAAGCGCACCTTCTCCCCGGCCGTGCGGATCCAGCGGACCAGCGGCTCGTTGTCGGGGAACAGCTCGCAGATCGCCCGGTCGGTGCGGGCGATGTCGGCGGGGTCGCCCGACAGCGCCGCCCAGCGGAACGGGCCTTTTCCCTCGCAGAACAGCGGGCGGATGTAGGCGGGCACGAAGCCGGGGAAGTCGAAGGCCCGCTCGCAGCCGCCCAGCTTGGCCTCGCCGCGAAGGGAGTTGCCGTAGTCGAAGACCTCGGCTCCGGCGTCGTGGAAGCCGACCATGGCGTCCACGTGGACGGCCATGGACTCGCGGGCGCGGCGGATGAAGCCGGCCGGGTCCTTGTCGCGTTCGGCGGCCATGTCTTCGAAGGCGATGCCGAGCGGCAGGTAGGTCAGCGGGTCGTGGGCGGAGGTCTGGTCGGTGACGATGTCGACGGGGGCGCCTTGGCGCAGCAGCCTCGGCACCACGTCGGCGGCGTTGCCGAGCACCCCGATCGACAGCGGCCGCCGCCTCTCCTTGGCCTGTTCGGCCAGGCGCAGCGCCTCGTCCAGGTCGTCGACGCGCACATCGCAGTAGCCGTGCGCGACGCGGCGGTCGATGCGGGACGGGTCGCACTCCACGCACAGGGCCACCCCGCCGTTCATGGTGACGGCCAGCGGCTGGGCGCCGCCCATGCCGCCCAGCCCGGCGGTCAGGGTGAGGGTCCCGGCCAGCGACCCGCCGAACCGTTTGGCGGCCACGGCGGCGAACGTCTCGTAGGTGCCCTGCAGGATGCCCTGGGTGCCGATGTAGATCCACGACCCGGCGGTCATCTGCCCGTACATGGTCAGCCCGGCCGCCTCCAGCCGGCGGAACTCCTCCCAGGTGGCCCACTGCGGCACCAGGTTGGAGTTGGCGATCAGCACGCGCGGCGCCCACTCGTGGGTGCGGAAGATCCCCACGGGTTTGCCGGACTGCACCAGCAGCGTCTCGTCCCCTTCCAGGTCCCGCAGGGAGCGCACGAGCGCGTCGAAGGCGTCCCAGTTGCGGGCGGCGCGGCCGGTGCCGCCGTAGACGACCAGCTCCTCGGGGTGCTCGGCCACGTCGGGGTCGAGGTTGTTCATCAGCATCCGCAGCGCGGCCTCCTGCGGCCACCCCTTGGCGGTCAGCGACGTGCCGCGCGGGGCGCGGACGGTACGAGGACCGGACATCGTCTTCTCCTTAAGGGATCAGTCGGCTCGGGCATCCGCCGCTTGAGGGCCGTTCCTTGGCACGGGCCTGATCCGGTCGGCCTGCGACGGCCAAGGTGATCCACTCCGGCGGAACGCACCTGCCGGGATCGACCCCGGCACCGTGCGGGACGGCCGCAGGGCCGCACCCGGCGGCGAGTGGTGCGAGGCCGGCTCCGGCATGGGCGTCCTCCTTGCGTCAGGCGAGCGGGCCGGTGACGCGTTCGGCGGCGGCGCGCAGGGTGCCGTCGCGGACCAGACGGACGGCGTGGTCGATCTCGGGGGCCAGGTGGCGGTCGGGGCCGGGCGGGCCGACGTGCTCGCGCAGCGCGGCGACCACGGCGGCGGTGGCGGGGGCGGGGCGCAGCGGGGCGCGCAGGTCCAGAGCGCGGGCGGCGGTGAGGATCTCGATGGCCAGCACCCGGGTCAACCCGTCGAGGGCGCGGCGCAGCTTGCGGGCGGCGCTCCAGCCCATCGACACGTGGTCCTCCTGCATGGCCGAGCTGGGCAGGGAGTCCACCGAGGCGGGCACGGCCAGCCGTTTGAGCTCGGAGACGATGGCGGCCTGGGTGTACTGGGCGATCATGTGGCCGGAGTCCACGCCGGGGTCGTCGGCCAGGAACGCCGGCAGGCCGTGGGAGCGGGCCCGGTCCAGCATCCGGTCGGTGCGCCGCTCGGACATGGATGCCACGTCGGCCACCGGGATGGCCAGGAAGTCCAGCACGTAGGCCAGGGGGGCGCCGTGGAAGTTGCCGTTGGACTCCACCCGTCCGTCCGGCAGCACCACGGGGTTGTCGATGGCGGAGGCCAGTTCCCGGGAGGCCACCTGTTCGGCGTGCGCCAAGGTGTCCCGGGCGGCCCCGTTGACCTGGGGGGAGCAGCGCAGCGAGTAGGCGTCCTGGACGCGGGTGCAGTCCGGCCCGCGGTGCGACTCCATGATCGCCGACCCGGCCAGCAGGGCCCGCAGGTTGGCGGCGGAGGCGGCCTGGCCGGGGTGGGGGCGCAGTTGCTGCAGCTCGGCGGCGAACACCCGGTCGGTGCCCAGCAGCGCCTCCACGCTCATCGCCGCGGCGATGTCCGCGCAGACCAGCAGCCGCCGCAGGTCGCAGGCGGCCAGCACCAGCATGCCGAGCATCCCGTCGGTGCCGTTGATCAGCGCCAGCCCTTCTTTGGCGCCCAGCGTCACCGGTGGGATGTCCGCTTCGGCCAGGGCCTGGGCGGCGGGTTTGCGCCTCCCGGCGGCGTCCCGGACCTCGCCTTCGCCGATGAGCGCCAGCGCCACGTGCGACAGCGGGGCCAGGTCGCCGGAGCAGCCCAGGCTGCCGTACTCGTGGACGATGGGGGTGATGCCCGCGTTCAGCAGGGCGGCCAGGGTCTGCGCGGTGACCGGCTGGACGCCGGAGTGCCCGCTGGCCAGGGTGCGCAGCCGCAGCAGCATCATGGCCCGCACCACCTCCCGCTCCACCTCCGGGCCGGACCCGGCGGCGTGCGAGCGGACGATGTTGAGCTGCAGTTGCCTGCGCAGCTCGGGCGGGATGTGCCGGGTGGCCAGCGCCCCGAACCCGGTGGAGACGCCGTAGACGGGGGTGGGCCGGGCGCTCAGCTCTTCGACGTGCGCGCGGGCCGCGGCGATGCGCTCCAGGGCCCGCTCGGTGAGGGTGACCGGCGCGTCCTCCCGCGCCACCGCCACCACCTGGTCGAACGTCAACGGCTCGGGCCCGACCTGGACGCCCTTGTCCCCCATGAGGCTGCTCATACCCCTATTGGAGCGGCCGACCGGCCCGTCCCGAAGAGCCCCCGAGGCCGATGTGTCTCGGATACGAGACAACTGGCGGCCGCCCAGGCCTCGATGAATCTCACCTTTGCCGATTCACGGGACGCATCCCTTGCCCTCCTTATAACGTCCGTGTTATGGCCTGGGGAGAGGTTGAGCTGGAACCCGAGGTGGACGAGTAGTTCGACACGCTTGATCAGGCCGACCAGGAGACGGCCGCCTTCTACATCGATCTGCTGGCCGAGCGCGGAGTGCTGCCAGGCGAGCCGTACACTCGGCGGCTGCGCGGCAAGTTAAGGGAACTCAGGTTCCACCTGAACTGTCAATCGGCGCGGATAACCTGCTGGATTGCGCCGGGTAGGCGGATCATCTTGCTGACAGTGTTCCGCAAGCAGCGGATGCGCGAAGTCGCCGAGGTCGAGCGGGCGTGGCGGGCCATGCAGCGGTGTATCGCCGAGGAGCACACGGCGGACGAGGAGCGAGCGACATGGGCGAGCGCAGGGCATGGGCCGACAAGCGGGCCGAGATCATGAGCCGTCCGGGCGCCGGGGCCGCCCACGAGGCCGCGCGGATCAGGTTCCAGCTGGGGGAGGCCGTGCGGCTGCGTCGCGAAGAGCTCGGCTTGACTCAGGCGCAGCTCGCCGAGCGGGCGGGGCTCAAGCAGCCGGCTGTGGCCCGGTTCGAGGCGGGCGGCACGATGCCCACGATTCCGATGCTGGAGCGTCTCGCCGAGGCGTTGGAGATGCGGTTGAGCATCCGGTTCCAGCCGCTGCGCAAGGCGAGCTGATCGTCCGGGCACAGGCGATCCGACCCGCGGACCGGCGGTGGCGAACCCGGCGCCAAAGCGCCTCGGATACCGGACACTGGGCAGATGGGGCAGGTTCCGGCGGCGCGGCGGGCGTTGGCGGTGCTGCGGTTGCTGGCGTCGGCGGCCGGGCCCATGCCGGCCTCGGCGGTGGCGCGGGAGCTGGGGATACCGCGGTCATCGGCCTACCACCTGCTGAACGAGATGGCCGCCGAGGGTTTTGTGACCCATCTGCCGGAGGAGCGGCTGTGGGGGTTGGGCGTGGCGGCCTTCGAGATCGGCTCGGCCTATTTGCGGCAGGGGCCGCTGGAGCGGCTGGCCCGGCTGCCGTTGCGCCGCCTGGTGGACCGGACGGGTGAGATCGCCCAGTTGGGCGTGCTGCACGGGGCCGAGACCCTGTACCTGCTCAAGGAGCAGCCGCCCCGGCATCACACCTTGGTGACGGACGTGGGCGTGCGCATGCCCGCCCACCTGACCGCCAGCGGCCGTTCGATGCTGGCCCGCCTGCCCGCCGCCCAGGTCCGCGCCCTGTTCTCCGGCCCGCTGGTCACCCGCACCGGCCGCGGCCCCACCACCTTGCGCGAGCTGCGCCGCGTGCTGGCCGAGGACGCCCGCCGCGGCTGGTCGGTGGAGGACGGCCTGATCACCGAGGGTTTCGCCAGCATCGCCGCCTGCGTGGTGGACCACACCGCCCACCCGGCCGCCGCCGTCACCCTCACCTTCCGCCGCGCAGACCGTCCCGAGGAGACCTGGCCGGACCTGGCCGCCCGCGTCCAGGCCACCGCCGCCGAGATCACCCGCCGCCTCGGCGGCCGGAACGCCCGCCCTTGAACGCATGGCCTGTGTCCTGTGCGGTGGACGAGCCGCACGGCACCAGGCCATGGGGAACGGACCGTCCCGGGAGGGCCGCGGTCCCTTGGGGCGCCGAGCCGACCCGCCGCCGGGTGAGCGTGAATTCCGTGTTCATCAGGTGGGCCGGCATGCCGCCCGGTCCGAAGAGCGGTCGGGGGCACCGGCCACGTGGTTCGCCGGAGGCCTCTCGGCGTTCAATGGGCTCCGCCGGACAGCAGAGCCTCGGAGAACCCGCAGTCTCCGAAGCGGCGGGAGCACTGGTCGGCGTCTTGGGAGAGATCCTCGTCCATGTCGGCGAACCGGATCGGCGGCCAGGTGACAACGTCGCCTTCGGCATCGCGGCAGCCCGCTTTCCCTTCCCGGCCGCGCCGCTGCGCCTTCACCCGCGCCTCCTCCTCAGAGCCGCGTGGAGCAGGACGACCCCCGGCAAAGGCCCACCCGCTCCGGGTGCCTGATGCGCCAGAACGGCGCGGCAGGGGCGAAGCTCTTCACTTCGGCATGGCCGCCGCGTCGCCCGTCTCTCAGGCCCTCCGCCGTGCAACGGCTCCCACGGCGCCTCGGATTTCCCCGGTCCCCTGCGTCAGCGCCGGCGGCGTCCGGCGTAGAACATCGCCGCGGCGGTCAGGACGAACAAACCGGCGGTGATCGACATCTCGACGTCGGTGCCCGTCTGGCCGGGGCCGTCCGGCAGGCGCGGCTTCAGCAGGCCCAGCGGGTCCTTGCGGAGGGTGACCTGCCGGCCCTCGGGGAATTGGCCGAAGCAGTTCTGCTGCTGGGAGAGCTCGTGCACGGTGCGGTCGCCGGTGGTCTCGGCCACCGTGCAGAACAGGTTGTCGCTGCCCGGCCCCGACCCGGCGGGCTCCTGCTCGCCGTCGCGGACTTTCAGGACGACCGCGGGGGCCGGTTCGCCCAGTTGCTCCATGTAGAGGTCGTACAGGCCGGGACCGGCGAAAAGCGTCAGCGCCAGGCCGCTGCAGCAGACCAGCAGGGCGGCCCCGCCGCGTCTCCAGACGTGCCCGGCCCGCACCGCGGCGACCGCGAGCGTCCCCAGCGCCAGCGCGACGCCCACGAAGATGAAACCGGACGGGTACTGGGCCACCCAACCCGCCAGCGTGAACATCAAGGGGACGGCCAGTGCCCACAGCAGGGAGCCGAGCGTCCGCCGAGGCGGGGTCTCCTGGCCGGGGGGTGAGTGCTCTCCTGACGACATCACGGCGGTTTTCCACTCGTCTGTTTGCTCCCGGCCCGTCCTGGACGCGCCGGGAAGGTCAGCCTATCCCCGGGCCGGTCGCCCGTCCGCAGCCACCACCGGGTGACGGCGGTGGCTGCGGACGCCCGCGCCGGCGGGGTCAGCGCCCTTTTTCAACACACGGCCCAGGGCACCGGGGACGAGGGCCCCGGCAATGCCCGCTGCCGTGACGTTCCAGGTCACGGCAGCGTTCCCGGCTGCGACGCCGCAGTCTCGACCAGAGGGGACGGCGTGCGGAAAAGGGTCAGTTCACCCGCTTCAGGCTGTCGATCATGCCGCCCCACGCCGGGCCCTCCCAGGTGATGACGAGGGAGGTGCCGTCAGAGTCGAGCTCCAGGGTTCCGCGCTTGCGACGGGCGTCCGGCTCGGCGCAGTCCAGGGTGAGGAGCGGCTTGGGGGAGCCGACGCCGGCGATGGTGCCGGGGCAGGCCAGCTGCCCGGTCGTCTCGGCGGTCGTGCCGGTGATCGTGAGGGTGGCGATCGGGCTGTCGTTGATCGGCTTCCACGTCCCGTCCAGGCCGCCGGACCGCTGCTGCGTCGCCGGAGCGGTCGTGGCGGGAGCGGCCGCGGCCGGCGAGGACGCCTGGGCCTGCTGCTCTCCGCCGTCACCGCCGCAGCCGGACAACAGTCCGGCGGCCAGCCCGAGGACTACGACACCCAGTGGTGCGCGCATGAACGCGCCTTCCTTTCCTGATCGCCTTTCTTGTTCGCCGTTGAGCCTTCTCGGCGAAAGCCAACGAGCACACCAGGGTAAAGCGCGCGCCGGGGAACGTTCCGGGAAACGGGGCGAAGAGGCGCGCGGGCGGACGCGTCGGCATGTGCCTTCGGAGACCGCACCGTCCAAGGGGCCGGCGGTGCGTATGAGACCGTCACACCCGAGCAGGCTTGGAGGTCAGGGCACGCGGGTAGCGGGTGGCCGGGAGGTCACATGCCCGGGCGGGCAAGAAGATCCACCGGACCAAGCGGCGGCGGACAGCACCCGACCAAACCTCCCAAGACGGCGAGCGCTTGCTGAACACCCACGACCCAAGGCCGAGGCAAGAGCCTGGACGCCCCGAAGATGAGCGACAGCCAGGACTCAAAGGTCAAGGCACGCAGGGCACAACAGCGGGGGTTCACATGCCTGGACGAGCGGGGTGTTGCAGATCTGCGCGGCCGGGTGCCGGCAGACTGCGCTGACCAGGCCCATTGAGAAGACGGCGGGGCCCGGTGCACGCCCACACCGGACCTCACGTCCCTGAAGCAATGCAAGACCTGGACGTCCGAGGAGGAGCGACGGTCGGGCACCAGAGGTCAGGGCGTGCAGGTCGCGTGTGGGTGGGCAAGGGACTTGGAGGTCGGCCTGGCCGGCGGACGGGCCGGTCAAGCCTCCCGGGGCGGCAAGGGGCTGCTGGATGCCTGCGATCCAGGAGCGGGACAAATGGAGCCGTTTCCCGTGCCGAGGCGCAGCCGGTGAAGCGAGACCATGAAACCGGCCCGGCCGGCCAGAGGGGACAGGTCATCAGACGGCCGGTGAACCGCCCGGCAGCGGCCGGTCGGGCTCATCCAGCCAGACGTACTGGCCGGCCGGTGTGACGGTGAGGCCGAACCGGTCCCGGCCGGGACGTCCCCAGCCGACCCAGCGGAAGTAGGCGTCGGTGACTTCCTGCCACAGCCGCCGCGGCCCCGCCTGGTAGACCAGATGCTCACGCCGTCCGGGGCGGTGCTCGACGCGGGCCCAGCTCGTTGCGGCGGCATCGGCGAGCAGGAGGCAGAACCTGCCGTCGCCGGTGGTCGAGTCGGCGCCGAGCACATCGGGCAGCAGTCCGGCGATCGCGATGTCGGCGCCGCAGGAGTCCTGGGCGACGGCGCGGGGGTCGACCGGCGTCGTCTCCTCCCAGATCGCCGAGCTCGCCGGTTCGGCGAGGCCGCCGCTGCGCTGGGAGCGCAGCATCATGTAGGAGGCCGGGCCGCCGAGGCGGCCGATGGCGCGGCCGTCCCCGGTGACGGTCAGGCGGGCCTTGTAGCCGCCGAGGTATTCGGGCATCCACGGCAGGACGATCGTCCCGCCGGGACGGGTCTGCTCCACCCACGCATACGGGACCGTGGTGACACCGCAGGTGACGTGCACCTGATCGTAAGGGGCGCCCTCGGCCCAGCCGGCGGCGCCGTCGGCGACGACCAGGCGGGGACGTGCTCCCGCGGCCTCCAGGTTGACCTTCGCCTGTTCGGCCACCTGCTCGTCCACCTCGATGGACACGACCCGGCCGTCGCCGAGCCGGGCCGACAGCAGAGCGGCGGTCCAGCCGGGCCCGGTGCCGACGTCGAGGACGCGTTCGTGGTCACGCGGCGCCAGCAGCTCCAGGAACGCGATGACCGCGCCGGGCGCCGACAGGGAGGAGGTCCAGGCCCCTTCCCCGGTGCCCGGATCACCATGACCGTCGTTGACCTGGGTGACGATCGCCGCGTCCGCATAGGCGGCCCGCAGCCACTGGTCAGGGTCGCGGGTGCGGTCGATGCCGTAGGGAGCACCCGGGCCGTCCGGGACGCACCAGGCCCGGTCGGGGACGAACAGATGCCGGGGCACCTGCAGCAGCAGGTGCCGCCACTCGGGGCGGGTGAGGTCACCGCAGGCGGCCAAGCGGTCGGCGAGCGCCGCCGCCAGCTCGGCCGCCTGCCGGTGGGTGGGCAGGAGGCGCGGCGCGGCGGTCACTTGGCACCGCCGCCGCTGCCGCCGCTGCCGCGGCTGCCTTTGCCGCCGGTGTTGTCACTGTCGTCTCGTTCCGGCGGGATCGGGCGATCGGGGCGGTGCCGGTCTCCGGTGTTGTCGTGCTTGCCCACGGGGTTTCTCCTTCCGCGCGCCCTCCATGGTGGTGACCGCCCTCACCCGCGTCAACACTCACAGTGACAATCTGATGGCGGTATGACCTGATGTGGTCAACACAAAGCGATCGCCTCATCGGCCAAGCCGGTCACGACGTGGTCGGGGCACCCGGACCACCGGGCCTGGTCGGCCTCGTAACCGCGTACCCACACTGACAGGTCGCGGTCGCCGGAGGCGTCCGCGGCACGGCGCGCGGAGGCCCAGGTGACACGTGCCGCCCGCCGATCACCGATGTCGTCCAGCTCAGCGGCCAGGCGACCGGAGAGCTCGGCGCTCACCCGCAGCAGCCGGGCGTGGATGGAAGGCTGGTTCTTGCGTTCCAGCAGCCGCCCCAGGGCGACGAGGTCGGCGGTGAGGTCCGGGATCAGGGCTCCCGTCCACCGCATAAGGCACACATGCCGGTATTCGTGGACAGTGCGTTCCCATCTGTCCACATCCATTTGGTCGATGGAATCCGGAGTGACACCGGAGAGAACCGTTTCAAGCGCGCCTGGAGGGATGGCGGCTCCCGCGCTGAGCGCGGCCAGCATCTGAAGGGCGGCTCGACGCCTCATGTCCGTCTCGTCCGTTCCGGGGAGGACTGGCTCCCCTAGTGCGGTCTGGTCGTTGCACTGTCGCTTCCTAAACCGGACGACAGTGGCCTGCGGGACGCCCCGCCGAGTCAAAGAGACCGAGCGAACTGCGGCTGAAAGTCGGATGCCGTGCTCGATCCGGTCAGGCCCTGACGGTCAGAGCGCGCAGGTCGCGGGCGGCGGGGAGTTTGCGGGCCTGCTCGGGCAAGGCTCCGAGGATGCGTTCGGCCAGGTGGTAGCGGGTGGTGCTGATCGGGCCTTCCTGGAGGACGGTGAGGGCCTGCTCGAGTCCTTCGTTGATCTCGCGCTGCTGGACCAGGTCGAGGGCCTGGATGAGGCGGAGGTTGGCGACGGGGGTCATGGTGCCGGGCGGGTAGAGGGCCAACGCCTGCTCCAGGGCGGATGAGGCCCGGCCGTCGCCGAGGAAGGTGTAGGCGTAAGCCTCGTTCCAACGAAGGAAGTACTCGGGAAACGCCTCGGGCGCACGGTCGGTCACCTCGGCCATATTCTGGAGCGCCTCGAACGCCACGTGCTCCTCGCCCCGTCTAGCCGCTAGGGAAGCACGTGCGGCATAGGCTCCTCCCAGTCCTCGGGACGGCTTCCCCCCGGACAGGGCGATCGCCTCATCGGCCAAGTCGATCACGAGGTGATCAGGGCATCCGGCCCAGCGGGCGTAGCTGGCCTCGACGCCGCGCACCCAGACCGACAGGTCTCGGTCGCCTGAGGCATCCGCGGCGCGGCGCGCGGAGGCCCAGGCGACACGTGCCGCCCGCCGGTCCCCGATGTCGTCCAGCTCAGCGGCCAGACGACCGGAGAGCTCGGCGCTCACCCGCAGCAGCCGGGCGTGGATGGAAGGCGGGTTCTTGCGTTCCAGCAGCCGCCCCAGGGCGACGAGGTCGGCGGTGAGGTCCGGGATCAAAGCTCCCGTCCACCGCATAAGAGACACATGCCGGTATTCGTGGACAGTTTGCTCCCATCTGTCCACGTCCATCTGATCGACGAGGTCCGGAGCAGCACCGGAGAGAACCATTTCCAGAGCGCCCGGCGGGATGGCGGCCCCGGCGCTGAGCGCGGCCAGCATCTGGAGGGCGGCGCGACGTTTCATGTCCGTCTCGTCCATTCCGGGGAGGACTGGCTCCCCTAGTGCGGTCTGGTCGTTGCACTGTCGCTTCCTAAACCGGACGACAGTGGCCTGCGGGACGCCCCGCCGAGTCAAAGAGACCGAGCGAACTGCGGCTGAAAGTCGGATGCCGTGCTCGATCCGGTCAGGCCCTGACGGTCAGAGCGCGCAGGTCGCGGGCGGCGGGGAGTTTGCGGGCCTGTTCGGGCAAGGCTCCGAGGATGCGTTCGGCCAGGTGGTAGCGGGTGGTGCTGATCGGGCCTTCCTGGAGGACGGTGAGGGCCTGCTCGAGTCCTTCGTTGATCTCGCGCTGCTGGACCAGGTCGAGGGCCTGGATGAGGCGGAGGTTGGCAACAGGGGTCATGGTGCCGGGCGGGTAAAGGGCCAGAGCTCGATCAAGTGAAGACGACGCCCGGCCATCACCGAGGAAGGTGTAGGCGTAAGCCTCGTTCCAGCGGAGGTGGTACTCGGGAAGCTCCTCAAGTACGCGGTCGGTTACCTCGGCCAGATTCTCCAGTGCGTCGAACGCCGCATGTTTATCACCCTGCCTGGCCGCTACGGAAGCGCGTGCGGCATAGGCTCGTCCCAGCCCTCGGGACGGCTTCCCTCCGGACAAAGCGATCGCCTCATCGGCCAAGCCGGTCACGACGTGGTCGGGGCACCCGGACCACCGGGCCTGGTCGGCCTCGTAACCGCGTACCCACACTGACAGGTCGCGGTCGCCGGAGGCATCCGCGGCACGGCGAGCGGAGGCCCAGGCGACACGTGCCGCCCGCCGGTCCCCGATGTCGTCCAGTTCGATGGCCAGACGACCGGAGAGCTCGGCGCTCACGCGCAACAGCCTGGTGTGAACGGAAGGCTGGTTCTTGCGTTCCAGCAGCCGCCCCAGGGCGACGAGGTCGGCGGTGAGGTCCGGGATCAGGGCTCCCGTCCACCGCATAAGGCACACATGCCGGTATTCGTGGACAGTGCGTTCCCATCTGTCCACATCCATTTGGTCGATGGAATCCGGAGTGACACCGGAGAGAACCGTTTCAAGCGCGCCTGGAGGGATGGCGGCTCCCGCGCTGAGGGCGGCCAGCATCTGAAGGGCGGCTCGACGCTTCATGTCCGTCTCGTCCGTTCCGGGGAGGACTGGCTCCCCTAGTGCGGTCTGGTCGTTGCACTGTCGCTTCCTAAACCGGACGACAGTGGCCTGCGGGACGCCCCGCCGAGTCAAAGAGACCGAGCGAACTGCGGCTGAGAGTCGGATGCCGTGCTCGATCCGGTCAGGCTTTGACGGTCAGGGCGCGCAGGTCGCGGGCGGCGGGGAGCTTGTGGGCCTGCTCGGGGAGGGCCTGGAGGATGCGGCCGGCGAGATGATGGCGGGTGGTGCTGATCGAGCCCGACTGGAGAACGGTGAGGGCCTGCTCGAGTCCTTCGTCGATCTCGCGCTGCTGGACCAGGTCGAGGGCCTGGATGAGGCGGAGGTTGGCGACGGGGGTCATGGTGCCGGGCGGGTAAAGGGCCAGAGCTCGATCAAGTGAAGACGACGCCCGGCCGTCGCCGAGGAAGGTGTAGGCGTAAGCCTCGTTCCAGCGAAGGAAGTACTCGGGAAACGCCTCGGGCGCACGGTCGGTCACCTCGGCCATATTCTGGAGCGCCTCGATTGCCGCGTGCTTGTCACCCCGCCTGGCTGCTATAGAGGCGCACGCGGCATAGGCTCCTCCCAGTCCTCGGGACGGCTTCCCCCCGGACAGGGCGATCGCCTCATCGGCCAAGTCGATCACGAGGTGATCAGGGCATCCGGCCCAGCGGGCCTGGTCGGCCTCGTAACCGCGTACCCACACTGACAGGTCGCGGTCGCCCGAGGCATCCGCGGCACGGCGAGCGGAGGCCCAGGCGACACGCGCCGCCCGCCGGTCCCCGATGTCGTCCAGCTCAGCGGCCAGACGACCGGAGAGCTCGGCGCTCACGCGCAACAGCCTGGTGTGAACGGAAGGCGGGTTCTTGCGTTCCAGCAGCTTCCCTACGGCGACGATGTCGGCGGTGAGGTCCGGGATCAGGGCTCCCGTCCACCGCATAAGGCACACATGCCTGTATTCGTGGACAGTGCGTTCCCATCTGTCCACATCCATTTGGTCGATGGAATCCGGAGTGACACCGGAGAGAACCGTTTCAAGCGCACCTGGAGGGATGGCGGCTCCCGCGCTGAGCGCGGCCAGCATCTGAAGGGCGGCTCGACGCTTCATGTCCGTCTCGTCCGTTCCTGCGGCTTCCGTGTCTTCCACGGTAACCCGCTCACGGGCGCGTAGCTCTTCCAATTCGGTGACAGCGGCGTACAGGGCGGCGATCTGCCGTCCGGCCTGCAGTGCCTCGTCCAGGTCGGCGACGCGGTGGGCGGGCACGGGGATCTCTCCGCGCTCCCATTTGGAGACCTGGGAGACGTCGATGTAGATCATTTTCGCCAGCTCGGTCAGGCTGATCTTGCGCACCTCCTGGCGCCAATGCCGGATGGTGGCGCCGATCAGGTGGTGCAGGCTCTCCTCGGGATCGACGGGCTGCGGGGGTCGGGGCATGGCGGCTCCTGTTCTAGGCGTTTTTGGGGACGCCGGTCTTCCAAATCAAATGGCTCCCGCGCAGTTGCGCGCTCGGGCTCAATAGAACACCACGGCGGTGCGTCAGGCCAGCCGATCGCACAATTTCGATGACGGAAAGTGACAGGGCCTGTCGAGGGCGCGGGAATGCGAAAGCGACCGGACGCCCCGGGGCCTGCTTTCGACCGGAAAGGAGCCGGACCTGTGAACTACCTCCCGAATACCGTTCCGCCCGGAAGAAAGGCGGGGCGGCGGCGGACCGAGACGGCCGTGGCGGTGGCGCGGGTGCGGCTGCTGGCGGATCTGGCGCTGGCGCTGGTGGAGCGGGGACGGTCCTCGCGGATGCTGGTGGAGGCCGGCGGCGAGGCCGTTTTGACCGTCCCCACCGGCGGGGAGCCGATCGGGGTCGTGGTGATCCGCGACCAGGCGGGATGGGCGTACCTGTGGGGCGGGACGCAGCGCTACCCGGCTGGGGTCGGGCTGCCGGGGCTGCGGCGCGCGGCGGCGGCGCTGACGGGATGCGGCCGGTGACGCGGGCGCGCACACCGGCGCCGCGCACCGGGCCGCCCGCTTTGAAAACGGCCTGTTTCCCGCCGGAGAACTCCCCGCCGGACGCGAAGGTGAACGTTCGTGAAATCCGGGCGCACCTGCGGCGGGAATTGGCCGGAACGGGAGTGGACCCGGCCGATGCGGACCTGATGGCCGCCGAGATCGCCACCAACGCGATACTGCACACCGCCAGCGGGCGTCCGGGCGGGCGGGTGTGGCTGACGGTGATCGTCTCCCCCGAACGGGCACGCATCGAGATCACCGACCAGGGCGGAACCCCCAAAGAGCCGCAAATCCCCCACTCGGCTTCGCTGAACGGCCGCGGCCTGCTGATCGTTCAGGAATTAGCGGACCGCTGGGGATGGACCCGGGACGCCTCAGGCCGCACCACCGTGTGGTTCGAACTTCCCCGCACCGGCGAGACGCCCCCGCGAAACAGCCGGACGAGCATATGAAATCCTCACGCCGGCAATCATTACCAGGAGCCGTATTCGTCACCGTTTTCAGGAGAGCGGCCGCCGATCCGGATCTTTCGAATCGGCTCCGCATCCGCACCGGCGGCCGTGTCCGCACCGTCCGGCTCAGCACACCCACCGGGCCGATCGAGCGAGTGCATCCGCGGCAATGGAGGGGTACGCCTGCTCCTCGTCGCACGGATTTCGGCGGCGGGGACGGTGCCTTCCCGGGCCGGACCTGGCGGGAGGCGGCGCCGAGGCCGCCTCCCGCTCTCCCGGGAGCAGGGTCAGCGCAGGCCCTGCTTTTGCAGCCACTGCTCGGCGACGTCCTCAGGGTCGAGTTTCTGGTCGGACATCTGGCCGTTCATGGCGATCAGGTCGGCGGTGGTGAGCTTGGCCGACACCGCGTTGAGGGCGTCGCGGGCGGTCTGGTCCACCTTGGGCCTGTAGATCAGGGGGACGACGTTCTGGGCGCCGAAGACGTTCTCGGGGTCCTCCAGGACCACGAAGCCGTTCTTGGTGATCGCCGGGTCGGTGGTGAACAGGTTGGCGACCTGGACCTGGCCGCCGGCCAGGTTGGAGACGGTGATGGGGCCGCCGGTGTCCAGCGACTTGAACTGCTTGAACTTCAGGCCGTAGACCTCCTCCAGGCCGACCAGGCCCTGCCGGCGGGTCTTGAACTCCGGCGGGCCGCCGATGATCATCTCGCCGGCCACGTCTTTCAGGTCGGCGATGGTCTTCAGGCCGTGCTCGCGGGCGGTGGCGGCGGTCACCACCAGGGAGTCCTTGTTCTCGGCCCGTGAGGTGGTGAGGATCTCCAGTTCGGCCGGGAGCTTGGCCTTCAGGGCGGCGTCCACCTCCTGGGTGGTGGCGGCCGGGTCGTTCTTGTCCACCCTGGCCAGCAGCGCCCCGTTGTACTCGGGGAACACGTGGATGGCGCCGGAGGCGACCTGGCCGTAGTAGACCTCGCGGGCGCCGATTTTGAACTTGCGCTCGACCTTGACGCCCTTGGCCTCCAGGGCCTGGGCGTAGATCTCGCCGAGCAGCTCGCTTTCGGGGAAGTCGGCCGAGCCGACGACCAGAGTCTGCGCCGCGCCGCCCCGGTCGCCGTCCAGCGGGTTGTCGTCACCGCCGCCGCAGGCGGTGAGGGCGAGGGCGGCGGCCAGGGCCACCAGCGCGCCCCGTGCTCTTCGGATCATGGTTGTTTCCTTCCTGCGGACTGTTCGGGGGGATCTGCGGGCGGTCACGGGCGGCCCCGGACGCCGGGTGAGACGACCAGGCGGGACACCCCCGCGAACACGAACTGGACGGCCACCGCCAGCGCGATCACCAAGATCGCGCCGCCGGCCATGGAGGCGTACTCCTGCCGGGCGTAGCCGTCGACGATGTAGCGGCCCAGCCCGCCGAGCCCGACGTAGGCCGCGATGGTGGCGGTGGAGACGATCTGGATCATGGCGGTGCGCATGCCCAGCAGGATCAGCGGCAGCGCCACCGGAAGCTCCACCTGCAGCAGCACCTGCCGCCCGCGCATGCCCATGCCCTCGGCGGCGTCCCGCAGCCGCGGCTCGACCTGCCGCACCCCGGTGTAGGCGTTGACCAGGACGGGCGGGACGGCCAGCGCCACCAGCGGGACCAAGATGGGCACCAGGTCGCCGCCGGAGGTGAGGATCACCGCCAGGACCAGCAGGCCCAGCGTGGGCAGCGCACGGGCGGCGTTGGCCGAGGCGGTCACCAGCAGCCCGACCAGCGCGGCCGCCCGGCCCCGCCGCACATGGCCCAGCACCAGCCCGGCGGGCAGCGCGATCAGCACGGTGATGGCGAAGCCCAGCAGGGAGTACCACAGGTGCTCCAGCACGCGGGTGGGGATGCCGTCGGGGCCGCTCCACTGCTCGGGCTGGGTGAACCACTCCCGCACACCGAGGATGGCGTTCACCGCTCACCCCCGCCGGTGACGAGCGGCCGCCGCGGCTCCTTGGGGGCGGCGGCCCGGCCTCCGGTGCGTTCCCAGGGGGTCAGCAGGCGCTGAAGCAGCAGCAACAGCAGGTCCGCCGCCAGCGCCAAAGCGATGGTCAGCGCGATGCCCACGATGATCGGGGTGGGGAAGTCGCGTTTGAGGCCGGTGACGAACAGCTCCCCCAGCCCGCCGATGCCGATCAGCGAGCCCACGCTGACCAGGCTGATGTTGGAGACGGCGGCCACCCGCAGCCCGGCCATCACCACCGGCACCGCCAGCGGCAGCTCCACCTGCACCAGGCGGCGCACCGGGCCGAACCCCATGGCCTCGGCCGCCTGCCGGACGTGGTCGGGCACCGAGCGCAGCCCGTCCACCACCCCCGGTACCAGCACCGACAGGGTGTAGGCGGCCAGCGGGATGATCACGGTGGCGTAGGTCAGCCCGGTGAAGGCGACCAGCACCACGAACAACGCGATGGCCGGCACCGCGTACAGCACGCTGGTGGCGGCCAGCACCGGCGGGTAGAGCCGGCGCCACCGGGCGCAGGCGATCCCCAGCGGCAGCGCGACCGCCAGCCCGATCGCCACCGGCACCAGCGACAAGATCAGATGCTCGGTGAGCGCCTCGGCGATGTCATCGTCCCAGTTCCGCCCGATCCACTCCCAGCGGATCAGCGGCTCTCCCGCTGCGAGCACCGGCGCCATCGACGCTCTCACCGCTTCGCCGCCATCTCACCGCCGGCTCCCCCGCTTTCCCCGGACGCCCCAGGCCGCTCTGCGCCGCCGGCCGCACCCGGCCCGCGTGCGGCGGCCTCCTCGGCGTCCAGTTCGTGGAAGAAGCGCAGGCGGCGGATGCCGCGGGGGCCGCCGAGGAAGTCGGCCACGAAGTCGTCGGCGGGGCTCGCCAGGAGTTCTTCGGGGGTGCAGTACTGGGCCAGGCGGCCGCCTTCGGCGAAGACCGCGATGCGGTGGCCGAGGCGGACGGCCTCGTCGATGTCGTGGGTGACGAAGACGATGGTCTTGTGCAGCTCGGACTGCAGGCGCAGCAGCTCCTGCTGCAGCCCGGCCCGCACGATCGGGTCGACGGCGCTGAACGGCTCGTCCATCAGCATGATCGGCGGGTCGGCGGCCAGGGCGCGGGCCACCCCCACCCGCTGCTGCTGCCCGCCGGACAGCTGGGCGGGGTAGCGGTCGGCCAGGGCGCGGTCCAGCCCCACCCGGTCCATCAGCTCGCGGGCCCGGCGGCGGGCCTGTCTCTTGTCGTGGCCCAGCAGGAACGGCACGGTGGCGATGTTGTCGACGACGGTGCGGTGCGGGAACAGGCCGCCCTGCTGGATCACATAGCCGATGCCGCGCCGCAGGGCCGGCGGGTCGATGCCGCGCACGTCCCGGCCGTCGATGGCGACGGTGCCGCAGGTGGGCTCCACCATCCGGTTGATCATGCGCAGGGTGGTGGTCTTGCCGCAGCCGGACGGGCCGACCAGCACGGTGATCCGGCCGGTGGGGATCTGCAGGTCCAGCGAGTCGACGGCCACGGTGCCGTCGGGGTACCGCTTGGTGACTCCCTCGAAGGTGATCAAACGCGCTCACGTCCTTGCGGCCACCGGCAACGCCGGTCGTCGGTCCGGTCCTTGCGATCGGTCGGGCGGATACGGGGGGTGGCCGTGTGCCGCCGGACGCGCTCGACTCTCACCATAATGATCACTTTTGTTTCCCAATGGACGGATTTCAGTCGCCCCCGCGCGCCGTCATACCGGGGCCGGGCCGGTGGAGCGGCGGACGCGCAGGGTGGGGGCGCGGACGATGCGGCGGTGCGGCGGGTCGCCGTCGATGGCCTCCACCATCACCTGCACGGCCGCGCGGACGATGCCGTCGATGTCCCAGTCCACGCTGGTCAGCGGCGGGGTGAGCAGCACCGACATCGGGTGGTCGTCATAGCCGCAGACCGACACCTCCTCGGGCACGGCCAAGCGCAGCTCGCGGGCGGCGGCGTAGACGCCGTAGGCGATGGAGTCGGTGAAGCAGAACAGCGCGGTCGGACGGGCGGGGGCGCTGAGCACCTCCAGCGCCACCCGGCGGGCGGCGTGCCAGGACTGCGGCGCGGTGACCACGGTGACCTGCAGGCCCAGCCGGTCGGCCTCGGCGTTGACGTGCAGGTCGGCCGGGCGGTCGGGGGTGGTGGCGCGGGTGGGGGTCAGCACGGCGATCCGGCGGTGGCCCAGGCCGTGCAGGTGCTCCAGGGCCATGGTGACGCCGGAGCGGTTGTCGAAGACCACCTCCGCCCGGGAGCGCCCGCCGTGCAGGGCGTCGCCGATCGACACCACCGGCAGCGTCTCGCCCAGCTCGGCCCACAGCGGGGCCGAGGGGTCCAGCGGCTGCACCAGCAGCCCGTCCACCCGCTGGTCGCGCAGCCGCCGGGCCAGCGCCAGCTCCCGGGCCGGGTCGCCGGCGGCGTCCAGGATCAGCGCATAGCGGTCGCAGCCCACCAGGGCCCGGCCGATGCCGACCGCCAGCGACTGCTGCCAGTAGTCCTCCAGCGAGCCGCACAATAGCCCGACCATGCCGGTGCGGCCGCTGGCCAGCGCCCGGGCGATCGGGTGCGCCTCATAGCCCAGGGCCGCGGCGGCGGCCCGCACCCGCTGCTGGGTCTGCGGGGAGGTCTGGATGCCGCGCAGCGCGTAGGAGACGGCCGCAGGCGACAGCCCGGTCGCCTGCGCCACTTCGCGGATCGTGGCCCGTTTGCGGTTGTGCGGCACGGCCCGACCCTACGTTTCCCCACCGACATTTCCACGATCTGCGCCCCGGCGCCTCAGGCGGGGCGGGCCAGCGACAGGGAGAAATCGCCGTGCTCGTCGGTCCATAGTGCCTCCAGGGCGAGACCGGCCGCGTTCAGTTCGGCCTCCAGACGTTCGGGACGGAATTTGGCGGAGATCTCGGTGCGCATCTGCTCGCCCGCGGCGAACTCCACGGTCAGCTCCAGGCCGCCGATCCGGACGGTCTGGGCGTCGCGGGCGCGCAACCGCATCTCGATCCACTCGTTGCGGGGGTCCCACAGGGCGATGTGGTCGAACGCCTCGGGGACGAAGTCGGCCTCCAGCCGCCGGTTGATGACGTGCAGCACGTTGCGGTTGAACTCGGCGGTGACGCCGCGGGCGTCGGCGTAGGCGCGCACCAGCCGGCCGGTGTCCTTGACCAGGTCGGCGCCGAGCAGCAGGGCGTCGCGGTCGTCCATGGTGGCGCGCAGGGCCGACAGGAAGGACGAGCGTTCGGCCGGGGGGAAGTTGCCGATCGTGCCGCCCAGGAAGACCAGCAGGCGGGGCGGCCCGGTCGGCAGCAGGTGCAGGTGCTGCTCGTAGTCGGCCACCACCGGGCGCACCGTCAGGTGGGGGTGGTCGCGGGCGATCCGGCCGGCCGCGGCGGCCAGGAAGTCGCCGCTGACGTCCACCGGGACGTAGTCGCGCAGCGTGCCCTCCGCCGAGAGGGCCGCCAGCAGCAGCCGGGTCTTCTCCCCCGACCCGGCGCCCAGTTCCAGCAGGGTGCGGGCGCCGGTGGCGGCGGCGATCTCCCGGGCGTGCTCGAGCAGGATCTGCCGTTCCCGGCGGGTGGGGTAGTACTCGTCCAGTTCGGTGATCTCTTCGAAGAGCGCGCTGCCGCGTTCGTCGTAGAACCATTTGGGCGGCAGGGTCTTGGGGTGGGCCGTCAGCCCCTCCCAGACGTCCTGGCGCAGCGCCTTGTCCAGGTCGTCGGCGGTCAGGAAGCGTTCCATCGGTTCCTCCTCGTCTCTGTCGCGGGGGCAAGGTCACAACGGTGTGATCTGAACGCCGGCGCGGTCGGCGACGACCAGGGACCGGTCGGGGACCGGCGTCCAGGCGGCGTCGTCGTCGAGGGGTTCGGAGGAGATCAGCACCCGGCCGGGGGCGGCGTGCACGAACAGCGAATCCCCCCAGGTGGTGGCGGCCAGCGCGGTCCCGTCGGCGGCCAGCAGGTTGTAGCGGCCGGGGGCCAGGGCGGTCACGGCGGCCACCGTGGCGGCCAGCCCGTCGGCCAGCGCGGCGCCTTCGGCCCAGTGCCGGGCGGCCACCGCCAGCAGCAGCGCCGAGTCCACCGGGGCCCGGGCGTCCGGCACGGCCGCCAGGTCCCCGGCCAGTTCCCGCAGCTTGGGCTCCACCTGGTCGAAGTCCTCGACCCTGCCGTTGTGGCTGAACAGGTGCGCACCGGTGCGGAAGGGCTGGGCGCAGGACTCCTCCACCGGGAAGGCGGTGGTGGCCGAGCGGACGGCGGCCACCGCGCAGGAGGCGGTCACCGCGCCGGAGATCTCGCGGAAGGACCGGTCGGTCCAGATCGGCTGGGCCCGCCGGAACCGCACCGGCCGGCCGCGGTGGAACCAGCCGACGCCGAACCCGTCGGCGTTCAGCAGGTTGCCCCGGGTCATCCGCGGCGCGTACGACTGGACCTCCAGCGAGTGCGGACCTTCGAAGATCAGCGACTCCAGCGTCCGGGGCGGGCCCAGGTAGCCCAGGTGGCGGCACATCAGCGGGCGGCGTCGCGGGCGCAGCGGAAACCGGTGAAGATCTGCCGGCGGATCGGAAAGTCCCAGTTGCGGAACGTCCCCCGCACGGCCAGCGGGTGGGTGGCCCAGGAGCCGCCGCGCAGCACCTTGTACTCCGGCCCGAAGAAGACCTGGGAGTACTCCTTATAAGGAAAGGCGCGAAAGCCCGGGTAGCCGGTGAAATCGGAGGAGGTCCACTCCCACACGTCCCCGAGCATTTGCTGCACCCCGTAGGCGGAGGCGCCCTGCGGATAGGAGCCGACCGGGGCGGGACGCAGCCGCCGCTGGCCCAGATTGGCCCGGCCCTCCTCGTAGACGTCGCCCCAGGGGAAGCGGCGGGAGCGCTGGGCGGCGGGGTCCCAGCGGGCGGCCTTCTCCCATTCGGCCTCACTGGGCAGGCGTTTGCCGGCCCAGCGGGCATAGGCGTCGGCCTCGTACCAGCTGACGTGCTGCACCGGCTCGTCCATCGGGACGGGTTCGATGCGGCCGAAGCGGCGGCGCAGCCACTGGCCGCCTTCGCGCCGCCAAAAGCCCGGCGCGGTGCGGTTGTGCCGCGAGCGCCACCGCCAGCCTTCCGGGTGCCACCAGCGCGGGTCCTCGTAGCCGCCGGCCTCCATGAAGGCCAGGTAGGCGCGGTTGGTGACCGGATAGGTGTCGATGTAGTAGGCGGGCAGGTCCACGATGTGGGCGGGGCGTTCGTTGTCGTAGGCCCACGGTTCGTCGCTGGTGCCCATCTCGAACGGCCCGGCCTCGATGAGCACCTCCGGTTCCGCCGCCGCGCCGCCGGGAGCCGGTGGGGGCTCGCCCGCATCGAGCAGGGCGGGGGCGCCCTTGCGGAGCTGGTGGGTGGCCAGCATGGTCTCGTCGTGCTGGTGCTCGTGCTGGACGACCATGCCGTAGACGAACCCGCCGGCGGTCAGCGGGTCGTCCTCGCGCAGCGGCACCTTCGCCAGCGAGTCCAGCACCTTGGCGCGCACCGTGGCGATGTAGGCGCGGGCCTCGTCGGGGGGCAGCAGCGGCAGCGACGGGCGCTCGGCGCGCGGGTGCTCGAAGGCGTTGTAGAGGTGGTCGATCTCCGGGCGCATCGGCTCGGCGCCCGCCGCCGCCCGCAGCAGCCACAGCTCCTCGTAGTTGCCGACATGGGCCAGGTCCCACACCAGCGGGGACATCAGCGGGGAGACCTGGGCGGTCAGCTCACCGGGCGGCAGCGCCTCGGTGGTCAGCCCCAGGCTGCGGCGGCGCACGGCCTCCAGCTCGGCGGCGATCAGTTCCTTCAGGTCGTCTTCGTCAACGGTCGTCAAGGCGGCCACGGCGGCTCCTTTCAGACGGCGGGATCGGCCGGGTCGTCGGCCGGGCAGCGGCCCCGCTCGACGTAGCGGCGGGCGTAGTCGGCCACCAGCGGCACCAGTTCGGCGGCGCCCAGCCGGGGCAGCGCCTGCAGCGCGGCGGCGAAGCAGCGGCGGGCGGCCAGGGCCAGCGCCGGGTCGGTCAGCGCGTGGCGGGCGGCCGCGCCCCAGCGTCCGGCCACCGGGCGGGCGGCGTCCTCGGCGATGCGGCCGGCCTGCGGGTCGTCCAGCAGCGCGGTGGCGACGGCGACCGGGACCGGCCAGTACCGCAGCGGCAGCGCGTCGATCATGCGCAGTTCCAGCCAGCCGCGCGGGCGCACCGGCGGGAACAGCGTGGACAGGTGGTAGGCGAAGTCGTCCAGGCAGGGTTCGCCTTTGTCCATCCACTCGCCGAAGGTCATGCCGGGGGCGCCGGTCCAGCCGTCGGAGGTTCCCGGGCGGGGGCGGGTCAGCATGACGGGGGCGTCGATGGCGTAGCGGGTCCAGGCCCGGCAGGGGTCGGCCGGGCCGGTGCCCGCCTCCAGGACGGGGCGGGTGCGGCAGGGGTCGAGCGCGGCCCAGATGGCCTGCCGGGTGGAGCGCAATCCGGTGCGGCGCCCGGCGCGCAGCGGGGAGTTGGCGAACGCGGCCACCAGCACCGGGCCGAGGGCGTGCGCCAGGCGCCAGCGGCGCAGCGCGTCGGCGGGGTCGGCGCCGATGTCCAGGCAGACCTGGACGGAGGCGGTGCTGCACATCATGGTCGCCCCGGTCTCCCGGTAGCCGCCGCCGGCGAAGTAGTCGTACATGCAGCGGTAGCGGGGGTGGGCGGCCTGCAGGCGGGGGCGGCGCAGCGGGTCCACGCCCCGGCCGACCAGGTCCAGTCCGTCGGCGGCGAGCCGGGCGCGCACGCTCGCCAGGTCTTGGGACAGCGCCTCATGCAGGTCCGCCAGCCCGTCGCACACCCGGGAGCTGAGTTCCAGCTGGCCGCCCGGCTCGTAGGTGATGACGCTGCGGCCCGGCAGCGGGCCGCCGGCCTCTGCGGCCGCGCGCACCCGTTCCAGGGGGACGTGCGCGGCCGGATCGGCGGGGTCGATCACCAGCCACTCGGTCTCGGCGCCGACTTTCCCGGGCGGGCCGGTTTTGAAGCAGACCCCGCGGGTGTGCTCATAAAGATCTTGGACGGTCAGCCGGCTCATCTCGCGTCCCCTCTTTCGGGTGAACGGTCACGAGACTTCCCAACTGAACCGCATCAATAATCCACGTATCGCCGGAAATCCCCGTAAATAGGGTGTCCAGGTGCATGGTTGCGCCACACGACTATGCAGATGCCACCAGGTGCGCTATGGTCCGGACTCCACCGGTATGACCAGTAATTTCCTTCCGTCGCGTCCTGCGCCGGTCTCCCAACGGGAGCGAGGTCACATGTCGGGGACTCCGGAGGCCCTCTACGACGCACACGCCGCACGCATCTACGCCTACTGCTGGGCGCTGGTAGGGGACGGTGCCGATGCGGCGACGCGCGACACGTTCGTGGCGGCGATGCAGCACCCGCCGCACGGGGACGCCGTGCTGTGGATGTACGCGCTCGCCCGGTCGGTCTGCCTGGAGCACGGCGCGCTGAGCGGGGCCTTCTCCCCAGGCGGCGCCGCAAGGCGGGCCGGGCGGTTCCCCGACCCGCTGCTGCGCGCCGCGGCGCGGCTGCGGGCCGACCACCGGGAGGTGCTGCTGCTGTCGGCCGGCCAGTGGCTGGACGAACCCGACATCGCCGTGGTGCTGGGCGTGGCCCCCGACACGGTCCGCCAGCTGCTGCACACCGCCCGCGTCCGGCTGGAGCGCGCGGTGGTGGACCTGCTGATGCGCGAGCCCGGCTCCCCCTACGACCAGGAGATCATCACCGCCTTCGAACGCGGCATGCTGCCCCGCCTGCTGGCCCGCCGGGCGCCGGAGCGGCCGCCGGCGGCGCTGCGCGAGCAGGTGCTGCGGGCCTGCGCCGCCGAGCTGGAGCGGCCGCTGTCGACCATGGCGGCGCCCTCTCCGCTGGTGACGATCGGCCCGGTCACCACCCGGCGGCACACCCTGGCCCGGCAGGCCAAGGGCGCGGGCGCCATCGCCGCCCTGGCCGCCTCGGCCGCCGCCGCGGTCGGGCTGCTGGCCTCCTGGACGGGCAGCGGCGGCGGGGACGGCCTGTCGGCTCTGGCGCCGCCTCTGGGTCAGGGCGGCGGGCCGTCGTCGGCCGGTTCGCCCTCCCCGGACTCCCCGGGCTCCGCCAAGGGCTCCGGCGGGGGCGGCCGCAGTCCGCAGACCTCGAGGACGGACCCCTACTACGTGACGCAGCCGCCGAGCCGTCCGGCGCCGCCCCCGGGCATCCCCGGCCTGCCCGGCAGCCCGACCCCGGCCCCGAGCCCGGACCCGGCGCCCGACGGGGAGTCCCCCGCGCCGAGGGACCCGGGCTCCCCCAAGCCCACGCCGGACCCGTCGGCCCCCTCGCCGAATCCACGGCCCTCCGATCCGCCGAGCCCGCAGCCCAGCGACCCGCCGGCCCCCGACCCCACCGACCCGCCGAGCCCGCAGCCCAGCGACCCGCCGGAGCCGGCGCCGACCGACCCGGCCGATCCCACCGACCCGCCGGAGCCGGCGCCGACCGCTCCCACCGACCCGAGCGACGCGCCGTCCCCCGACACGTCGCCGTCACCGGCCCCGTCCCAGGACTCCTGACCGATCCGGTGCCGCTCAGCAGGGCGGCACCGGGCACGGGGGCCGTTCCGCCGCACGGCAGGCCGCGCCATGCTCCGGCGCAGCCCGCCCGGGTGAGCGGGCCGTGGAGGTACCGCGCCATCTCATGGCAGGCCGCATCACAGGCGGCGCACCCCCTCGCAGGGGACGGCCGTGCGGAGGGGCGCGATGGGCTCCGCCGTTCGCGCGATGAGCGGCGTCAGCCGCAAGACGGCCGGTGACCCCTGCTGCGGCGCCGGGAGGTCACCGGCCCGTGATGGATCTTGGGACCGGCCCCGGGGCAGGGCGTCCGGCGGCGTCGCCCACCCCGGGGCCGGAGAAAAGGGGAGGTCAGCGGGGGGCCCGGGGCAGGCCCAGGCCGAGCATGGCGATGATCTCCCGCTGGATCTCGTTGACGCCGCCGCCGAAGGTGAGCACCAGCGCGCCCTTGACCGCGCGGTCGACCTTGGCGATGAGGTCGGCGGTGGCCGGATCGCCGGGGTCGCCGTGGCGGGCCAGCGTCTCACCGATGATGCGGCCCACCTCCATCATCTGCTCCGAGCCGTAGATCTTGGTGGCCGAGGCGCCGGGGGCGCTCAGCCAGCCCAGATCCGCCTCGGCCGCCACCTGCCAGTTGAGCAGCTCGTTGACGCGCAGGCGGGCGTGCACCCGGGCCAGGGCGCGGCGCACCTCGGGACGTTCGATCAACGGGCGGCCGTCGGCGCCGGCGGTGGTGCGGGCCCAGTGGACGAACCGGTCGCGCAGGCGGCCGATGTTGCCGGCCGGGCCGAGCGTCACCCGTTCGTGGTTGAGCTGGTTGACGATCAGGTCCCAGCCTTTGTTCTCCTCGCCGATCAGCATGTCGGCCGGCACCTTGACGTCCTGGTAGTAGGTGGCGTTGGTGTGGTGCTGGCCGTCCATGGTGATGATCGGCGTCCAGGAGAAGCCGGGGTCGCGGCAGTCGACGATCAGGATGGAGATGCCGCGGTGCCGCTCGGCCTGCGGGTCGGTGCGGGCGGCCAGCCAGATGTAGTCGGCGGTCTGCGCCCCCGAGGTGAAGATCTTCTGCCCGTTGACCACGTAGTGGTCGCCGTCGCGGACCGCGGTGGTGCGCAGCGCGGCCAGGTCGGTGCCGGCGCCCGGCTCGCTGTAGCCGATGGCGAAGTGGCACTCCCCCCGGACGATCTTCGGCAGGAAGAACTCCTTTTGCTCCTCGGTGCCGTACTGCAGGATCGTCGGCGCCACCGTGTTGAGCGTGATCAGCGGGTAGGGCACCTCGGCCCGGGTGATCTCGTTGACGAAGATCTGCTGTTCGAGCGGGCCGAAGCCGCGCCCGCCGTACTCCTTGGGCAGCCCGACGCCGAGCATCCCGGCGGCGCCGAGCCGCTTGCAGTGCTCGATGTAGGCGGGCCCGAACGGGTCGGCGGCGATGGCGGCGCGCTGCTCGTCGGTCAGGCAGGTGCGAAAGTACTCGCGCAGCTCGGCGCGCAGCCGCTGCTGCTGGTCGGTCAGGTCGATGAACACCCGGCGGCTCCTAGCTGCTTGCGGCGACGGCGTCGCCGATGGCGTCCAGTTGGGCCTCGGCCCCACCGAGGAGGTGGGCGTAGTGCTTGCCCCAGGCGAAGTACCGGTGCAGCGGGTAGGTGATGTCCAGCCCGATGCCGCCGTGCAGGTGCTGGCAGGTGTAGAGCGCCTTGAGCACCGGGTCGCAGGCGTTGTAGGCGGCCACGGACAGGATCTCTTCAGCGTCGGGAAGGCCGGCGGCCAGCCGCCACACGCCCGCCCACATCGCCACATCCAGCGCCCGCGCGGCGATGTAGACGTCGGCGACCTGCATGGTGACCGCCTGGAACTGGGCCAGCGCGCGGCCGAACTGCTCGCGGGTCTTGACGTAGTCGGTGGTGATCTTCAACGCGCCGGCGATGACCCCGGAGACGGTCGCCACGGCCCCGGCGATCGCCGAGCTTTGCAGCGTCCGCCAGGCCGCGCCGTCGGCCGTCCCGCCGAGCAGGGCGTCGGAGCCCACCCGCACCCCGCCCAGCGCCAGGCGCGACATCGGCTCGCCGGTGGCCGCCGGGTGCCTGCTGAGCTCGACGGCGCCCGGCTCGACCAGGAACACCCCGACGTCGGCGCCGTCCACCCGGGCGGGCACCAGGATGCAGGCGGCCTGCTCGGCATAGGGGACGAAGGTCTTGACGCCCTCCAGCACGTAGCCGTCGCCGTCGCGGCGGGCGGTCGCGGTGACCTGCCCGATGGGGCCCGCCTCGCGCCAGGCGCCGGTGAGCACGGTCTCGGCGTCGGCCAGGCGGGACAGCAGCGCGCGCTGGTCAGGCGTGCCGTGCGCGGCAATGGGGACGGCGGCCAGCGCCAGCGAGGCGTAGGCGGGGACGGGTGCGACGTGGGCGCCGACCTCCCGCAGGATCACCGCCATCTCGACCGGTCCCTGCCCGGCCCCGCCCGTCTCCTCCGGCAGGCAGGCCCCCAGCAGCCCGGCCTGGCCCATCGCCTTCCAGATCCCCGCCTCAAACGGGGCGTCCCCGGCGTCGTGGGCGTCCAGCCGCGCGGTGGACGCCTCGCGCCCCAGCAGGTCGGCGGCCAGGTCCCGCAGTTCCCGCTGGGTGGGGTCGAGATTGAAATCCACTCCGGTGCTCCCCTCCGCCGTCAGCGGCCCTCGGAGCGGCAAACTAGAACAGATTCTAGTCTGTGTCCAGAGGCACACCCATCGTCCCTTCCCTGCTGTTTTTCACCGGTGCCGGGGACTGTTCGCGCTTCCGCCGGGCGGCCGAAGCGGGCCTGGGGGAAGAGACGTAGATAACACGTTCTCGCGAGCCTGTAGGCTTGTCCCGAAGCGACAGCAGTTCCTCCCATCCCCCACCCCACCCCCTCGCGGAGGACGACCACGCAGAAGGAGCCCTCAGTGACGGCAGAGCCGATGACGGCGACCGGCGGGCGGCAGCCGGTGCGGACCCGCAGCCAGGCCGAGCGCCGCAGGAAGATCGTCAAAACGGCGGCCGCGCTGGCCTCCCGGGGCGGGGTCGAGGCGATGCAGATGCGCACGGTGGCCGAGCGCGCCGGAGTCGCCCTCGGCACCCTGTACCGCTACTTCCCGTCCAAGATGGACCTGGTCGTCGCGGTGGTGGACGAGGAGCTGGACCTGCTGCAAAACAGCATCAGCCGCCGCCCGCCGCACGGGGCGACCCCCGCCGAGCGGGCGATGGAGGTGCTGACCCGGGCCACCCGGGGGCTGATGCGCGAGCCGGAACTGACCGAGGCGCTGATCCGCGCGCTGATGCTCACCGAGATCCCGGTCGGCTTCGGCGACCGGATGACCCGGATGCTGCTGCACGCGGCCACCGGCGAGGAGGAGATCTCGGTCCAGGACCCGCGCTGGGCGCTGGGCCGCGCGCTGGCCAGCGCCTGGGTCATGGAGATGATCGAACTGCTGCGCGGCCGCTCCAACCCCGAGGAGATCCACAACCGGCTGGAGACCGCCGCCGCCCGCCTGATCGACTTCTAAGGCCCGCTTCGGCATCTCACCCGGCGCGAAGAACTCGCGCGAAAACCAGACACTGGGTGTCAGGTTTCGGTGGAAGCGTCGTGTCCATGAAGGACACGCTGAACGGAAAGCTGAACGGAAAGGTCGCGCTGGTCGCCGGGGCGACGCGGGGCGCGGGCCGGGGCATCGCCGTGCAGCTGGGCGCCGCCGGGGCCACCGTCTATGCGACCGGGCGGAGCACCCGCGAGCGCCGCTCGGAGATCGGCCGTCCGGAGACCATCGAAGAGACCGCCGAGCTGGTCACCGCCGCCGGCGGGCAGGGCATCGCGGTGCCGTGCGACCACCTGGACCCCGCACAGGTGCGCGCCCTCATCGACCGCATCGAGCGCGAGCAGGGCCGGCTGGACGTGCTGGTCAACGACATCTTCGGCGGCGACCACCTGACCGAGTGGGACACCCCGGTCTGGGAGCACTCCCTGGAGAACGGGCTGCGGGTGCTGCGGCTGGCCATCGACACCCACATCATCACCAGCCACTTCGCCCTGCCGCTGCTGCTGCGCCGCCCCGGCGGGCTGGTGGTGGAGATCGGCGACGGCACCACCGAGTACAACGACACCCACTACCGGGTCTCGCTGTTTTACGACCTGTCCAAGGTCGCGGTGAACCGCATGGCGTTCGCGCTGGCCAAGGAGATCGGCCCGCGCGGGGCGACGGCGGTGGCGCTGACCCCCGGGTGGCTGCGCTCGGAGCTCATGCTCGACTCCTACGGCGTCACCGAGGACAACTGGCGGGACGCGCTGGTCAAGGAGCCCCACTTTGCGATCTCCGAGACCCCCGCCTTCGTGGGGCGGGCGGTGGTCGCGCTGGCGGCCGATCCCGAGGTGGCGCGCTGGAACGGCCAGTCGCTGTCCAGCGGGCAGCTCGCCCGGGTCTATGGGTTCACCGACGTGGACGGCAGCCGCCCGGACGCCTGGCGTTACGCCAAGGAGGTCCAGGACGCCGGCAAGCCCGCCGACGTCACCGGCTACCGGTAGAGCGCGGCGTGCCGGCGGGCGGCCTCGGCCATGCGTTCGCGCAGCTCGGGAGGGTCGAGCACCTCCACCTCGGGGCCGAGCCGCAGCAGCTGGGTGTAGGCCACGTCCAGGGACTCGACGGGCAGCCGGGTGGTGATCCGCCCCTGCCCGTCGGGTTCACCGGCCGCCTCCAGCGCCCGCCGGGCGGCCGGGGCCTCGACCGCGTGCCGCAGCGCCCGCGCCCCCTCCCGGCTCAGCCTGATGGTGACGGTGCCGGTCAGCAGCGTCTCCACGAACTGCGCGGCCCGCTCGGCCCAGAAGGCCTTCAGGTCGAACGTCTCGTCCCGGACGAACGACTCCCCGGTGGGCTCCACGGCGGTCACCCGGCCCACCCGGTAGGTGCGCAGGTCCTCCCCGACCCGGGCCACCAGGTACCACACGCCGCCTTTGAGGACCAGGCCGTAAGGGTCGGCCCGGCGCGTCACCTCCCGGTCGCGCCGGTAGCGCAGCACCACCGTCTCGTCCCGCCAGACCGCCCTGGCCAGCGCCGCCAGCATGGGCGGCGGCCCGGCGTCGTCGAACCACCCGGCCACATCCAGGTGGAAGCGCTGCCCGGTGCGGGCCGGGGCGTCCTGCAGCGAGGGCGGCAGCGCCGCCAGCACCTTCAGCCGCGCGGCGGCCACCGCCTCGGCCAGCCCCATGTCCTCGGCCGGCCCGGGCAGCCCGGCCAGAAACAGCGCCTCGGCCTCGGTGCGGCTCAGCCCGGTCAGCCGCGTCCGGTACCCGTCCACCAGCCGGTAGCCGCCGCGCCGGCCCTGCTCGGCGTACACCGGGACGCCCGCCTCCGACAGCGCCAGCACGTCCCGGTAGACGGTCCGCTCGGAGACCTCCAGCTCCCGCGCCAGTTCCCGGGCCGTCATCGTCCCCCGCGCCTGCAGCAACAGCACCAACGACACCAGCCTGGACGCCCGCACCCGCCCATTCTCCCCCGATTCGACACCGGGACGCGGCCGGCAAAGCACCCTCACCCCTGAGCGAGGAGCCTTAAACCATAAACCACCGAAATTTCCATATTTCATGATTTGACATATCAAAACTTCCGCCCCAATCCGCGAAATCACTCAGTGAATTCACCGTTCCCGGTACGCTTGCGGCAGATGTTCCCTACGATGATCCGGAGCAGATCGTGAGGGAGAGGTCGCCCAAAGTGAGCATCGCCACCGTCAGCGAACACCAAGTCGTGCTGCCCGACACGGCCTACGCCATGTGGCAGCGCGGCGAGCTTCGTGACTTTCTGAGCCTCCCCCATGATCACACCAGGCTTGAAATCATCGGAGGAAAGATCGTCGTGTCGCCAGCCCCCCGCGCCGGGCACGGCCGAATCGTCAGAGGGATCTATAACGCGTTCAGGGACGCCCAAGTGGCCGACCGGCAGTTTCCGTGGGACTGCGCCCCGCTTCTCGACCTCAATATGACCGAGACCAGCGAAGGCTACTGTCCCGATCTCATGGTCATGCGGGCGGAGGTCCTCGCCGCTCTCGAAGACGCCGACGACAGGCACGCCCATCCCGACCACGTGGAAATGGTCGTGGAGGTCACCTCGCCCTCCAATGCGGGCAATGACCGGGAACCGGCAGAGCGCGACGCGGTCTCCAAGTGGAACGGTTACGCCCGGGCGGAGATCCCCTACTACCTGCTGATCGACCGGGACCCGAAGGCCCCGCTGATCACCCTGTACTCGATTCCGGACCCGGCCGTCGGCGCCTACCTGCACAAGGAGACCTGGGAGTTCGGCCAGACCATCGTCCTGGAGCACTTCGGCGTCGAGATCGACACCCGCGACTGGCGTCCCTGGAACGACTGACCTCCCACGGCCGCGACGTCCCCGCCGGGCGGCGACCTCCCCGCCAGATCCCCGTCATATCCGCTCATCCGCACACCTTGCGGGTAGATTCGAACCCAGACGGCCTCCCGCGCATCCAACTCATGAAGGCCGTTGGCCTGGCAGAGCCGGGGCCATCTCCGGGGATCGACGACGGGTGAGGGAAGCCCATGTCCGAATCGTCACAGCAGCCGTACCCGCCGCGCGACTCGTCCACCCCGCCGCCTCCTCCCCCACCGCCGGACCCTCCGGTGATCAACCTCCAGGTGCCGGTGAACGTGCACCATCACCACCACCTCACGCCCCCGCCGAACCCGCCGGCCGTGGTGCGCGACCCCACCTCCGTTCACCTGTTCCACTTCGCCGTGACGCTGCTGACCTGCGGGATGTGGCTGCCGGTGTGGGTCGTCCACGCGATCGTCATGGCCCTGCAGAAGTCGCAGCAGACGCTTCCCCCCGTGGGGCAGCCGCTGTCCCCCGAGCAGGCCAACCGGGCCGCCGTCGAGGAGGCCAAAGCGCGGGCGCGGCGCCGCCAGGAGGCGCGGGCGCTGGCCGCGCAGAACCCGATGATGGCGCGGGAGCTGCTCATCGGACGGCCCGACATCCCCGGCCGGCAGTACGACGACGGCGGGCTGATCGACGTCAACTCCGTCCCGGCCACGGAGCTGGCCCGGCTCGGCATCGACCCGCAGACCGCCCAGCGGATCGTCCAGCTGCGCGCGCAGACCGGCGGCTTCACCTCCGCCGAGGAGCTGGCCATGCTGGCCGACCTGCCGCCGCACCTGCTCCCCAACCTTCTGGAGTACGGCCTGTACCTGCGCTGAGCGCCGCTCACCAGGCGGCGGCGCCCGCCAGGCCGGTGGGGGCCGGGTCGTAGCCGAGGACCGTGCGGGCGGCGGTGATGTCGAGGGTGCGCTCCACCGCCAGATGGCTGAGGGCGTAACGGGTCAGGCGGGGCGGGCGGCGGCTTCCGGCGGCCAGGAAGGCGCCCTCGACGGCGCAGGCCAGCGGCCATGCGGCCGGCAGCGGCAGGTAGACCGGGCGGGCGCGGATGCCCCGCTCGGCCAGGATCTGCCGCAGGGCCTCATCGAGCACCACCGGTTCGGCGTCGGTGACGTTGAAGATCCCGGTGGTGACCGGGCCGGTGGCCGCCAGCAGGCAGGCCTGCACCAGGTTGCCGATCGAGGTGAGGCTGATGAGCTGCCGCCCGTCCCCGACGGCGGGCAGCACCGGGCCGCGCACCGCCGACAGGACGCGGGGCAGCAGGGTGGTGTCGCCGGGCCCGTAGACGGCGTGCGGGCGCAGGATGATCGCCGGGCGTTCGCGCATGGCGGCCAGCACCACGCGTTCGGCGGCGGCCTTGGAGGCGCCGTAACCGTTGAGGTAGCGGGTGACCGGCGCCTGCGATTCGCGCGCCCGCACGGTGGGACGGTGCGGGTCATAGACGCTGGCGGTGCTGACGTGGACGAACCGCGCCCCGGGAAAGGACGCCAGGACGTTCTTGGTGCCGATCCAGTTGACGCGGAAGAAATCGCCGATCGGCCCCCAGTCGGTGACGCTGCCGGCGCAGTGGATGACCGCGTCCACCCGCGGCGCGTCCGGGAGCGGGCCGGTGGTGATGTCCCAGGATCGGTAGCGGGCGCCGCCGATGTGCTCGGGCGGGGTGTGGGCGCGGCGGCCGTAGGCGAACGTCTGGACGCCGCGTTCGGCCAGGGCGCGGCAGACGGCGCCCCCGACGAAGCCCGAGGCCCCGGTCACTGCGATCTTCACGCCTGAGCCTTCCGGATGACGAAGGTGCGGTAGGTCGGGATGAGCACGCCGCGCGCCGCCCTGCGGCGGACGATGGTGATCGGCGCGGCCCGCAGCACGGTCCGGGCGACCGCGCGGGCCTCGGCCATGGCGAGCGGGTAGCCGATGCAAAAGTGCGGGCCGGCGCCGAACCACAGCCGGTTCAGCTCCGGGGGGTGGGGCCGGTCCAGGTCGAAGGGGCCGTGGGCGCGGCAGCAGTTGTGGGTGACGATCAGCACCCGGTCGCCGGGGCGCACCTTCACGCCGCCCACCGTCGCGGGGGCGTGGACGCTGCGCAGCATCACCGGGGTCGGGGTGGTCACCCGCAACGTCTCCTCCAGCGCCGTATCCAGCAGGGACGGGTCGGCGGCCACCCGCTCCAGCTCGCCGCAGTCGTGCAGCAGGGCGATCAGCCGCGGCACCAGCGTGGCCACCGTCTCGGTGCCGGTCAGGAAGAACGCCCCGGCGGCGCCGCGGGCCTCCTGTGGTGACAGGCCCAGCGCGCGCATCCGTCCCATGACGGTCTCCTCGTCGCCTGCGGCATAGGCCTTGGCGGCGATGTCGCCGAGCGGGTCGAGCACCCGCCGGGCGCGGGCCACCTGGGACGGCGACAGGCGGCGGGTGCGCAAAGTCACCATCGACACGACCCGCTCGCCCTGTTCGAACAGGTGCCGGTATTCGTCCTCGTCCCGGGTCTCCAGCCCGATGACGTGGCTGATCACCGCGCCGGCCAGCACCCGCATGGCGTCCACCAGGTCGACCGGGCGGCCCTGGTGGAGCCGTTCGGACAGCCGCGCCAGGGGCTCGGCCAGGACCTGCTCGCACAATCGCTCGGTGTAGGCGGGGGTGAACAGGTCCGCCAGTTTGCGGCGCAGCCTGCGGTGCGCCTCGCCCTCCATGTTGAGCAGCACGGACGGGCCGAGCACGGGGGTCCACAGGTCGCCGGGCGAGCCGGGGCCGTCCTTGCGGAAGGTGCGCCCGTCCAGCAGCACCCGGCGGGCCAGGGCGGCGTCGTTGATCACCACGCCCACTCCGGGCACCCGCACCGCCGGGCCGCACCGGGCCAGGACGCGCAGCAGCGGGTAGGCCAGGGGGTGGGCGGCCAGGTACAGCCGCCGCTCCCAGCGCCGTTCCGGTGCCGTGCTCATCGGACGTCCACGATCTGCGGGGTGTGGCGGTGGTCGGCGTACCAGGCGATGGTGCCGAGCAGCCCGTAGGCGCGCAACCGCCGCACCGAGCCGTAGACGACCATGTCTTTGCGCCTGCCGTAGGCGGTGGTGAGCCGGCGGACGCGGTTGTGCAGGGCGCGGTCTTCGTGGACGTCCTCGATGCGGGTGCGGGGGAATCCGCCCGCCTCCTGGTAGAGGGCGGCGGTGATGGCCACGTTGCAGCCCGGCATCATCAGGTACGGCCCCAGGTAGGCGGGGTCCCGGTTGCCGCTCCGGTACCGTCCGGCCAGCGCCCCCAGGTTCAGCACGGCCGGCAGCAGATGCCGCTCCCACCATTTGAGCGGGAACTCGTCGGTGCGGGGGCGCAGCGGGCCGCTGACCATCTGCAGCCCGTCGGCGAAGGCCCGTTTGATCGCCGCGATCCAGCCGGGGTGCGGCAGGCAGTCGGCGTCGGTGCGGGCCAGGTGCGTGGCCCCCTGGGCGATGGCGTACCGGAAGCCGGTGTCGGCGGCGGCCCCGGTGCCCTTGCGGGGCTCGCCGATCAGCCGCAGGTCCATCTCGGGGTGCTCGGCGGCGAATCTCTCCACGATCCCGGCGGTGGCGTCGGTGCTGCCGTTGTCGACCACGACCAGGCGGAAGTCCCGGTCGGTCTGCCCGGTCAGCCGTCGCAGCGTCGCCGCGATGGAGCGCTCTTCGTTATAGGCCGGCACGGCCACCCATAGATCCACCCGCGAAAATGTACAGATCACACCAAAACCACACATGGGTTGTGACACTTGGGACCGGCTCCGGTCAGCCGGGCCCCCTGCCGCACCGTACCCGGCTGATGGCAGGCCCACGGGGGTGTCCCACGGCAGGGAGGTCGGATGAGGGGCGGGACGAAGACCGGGGCGAAGATCGCGGCGCGGCATGAGGCGCGGCTGCTGTGGGCGGGGAACCCGGGGCTGTACGCCCTGCTGCAGGCGGCCCGGCACACCGCGCCCATCCAGCGCTTCCCCCGGCTGGGCTGGGTGGTGACCGACCCGCTGCTGGCCCGGCGGGTGCTCAACGACGCCGCGCACTTCGGCATGACCGGGGAGGGCGGCGTGGGGCATCTGTGGTCCCAGCTGTTCGGGGAGGAGATGGCGCAGTTCTTCGGCGGTCCCAGGCACGCCGAGGTGCGCGCCCGCGCCCGCGACCTGTTCACCGAGGACGGCGCCGCGGCCCTGGTGGAGCGCTCGCAGGGGGCGCACTACCGGGCGCTGGCCGAGCGGCTGGCGCGCGGCGAGGTGGTGGACGTGGCCGACTCCACCCGGGTGCTGGCCGGGCGGATGGTCGCCGACCTGCTGGGGTTGCGCCTGGAGGAAGGGGCCGGGGACGAGGCCTACCGGGAGCTGTTCTCCGCCGGGGAGCGGCTGGCCGCCCTGGCGATGGGCACCACCGCCTCGACCGTGCTGCCGGCCGGGGTGCTGCACCGGGCCCGCGCCATCGTGGCCGACATCACCCGGGGCGTGGCGGAGGGCTACCGGACCGCCGGCGCGGACACCATCTTGGGCCGCTGCCGCCAGATGGGGCTGGGCCTGCCGATGACCCGGGCGCTGGCGACGCTGCTGGCCATCGCGGGCACCGAGACCGGCGCCTCGGGGACCTCCCGCACGGTGGCGCTGCTGCACGACACCGGCCAGCAGGCGGCGCTGCTGGCCGACCCGTCGCTGCTGCCCAACGCGGTGCGCGAGGGGCTGCGGGTGGCCACCCCGGCCCCGGTCATCGGGCGCAGCGTGCGGCGGGACGCCACGGTCGCCGGGCGGCTGCTGCGGGCGGGCGAGCGGGTGCTGGTGCTGACCTATCTGGCCGACAACGGCGCGGGGCCGTTCGACATTCACCGCCCTTATGTGCCGGAGACCCGCCAGTTGTGGTTCGGGGCCGGCCGGCACCTGTGCCTGGGCGCGGCGGTGGCCCGCACCCAGGTCGCCCGGATGCTGCAGACCCTGACGGCGTCCGGCCCCTACCGGATCGTCGCCCGCCGTCCCGCCCGCCGCGTCCTGGTGCCGACCTACGCGAGCCTGCTGGTGCAGGCGGCCTGAGGCGGCCCGGTTCCGTTCAGCCGACCCCGGGCTTTCCCGCCGCAGGCGAACCGGTTACCTTCCTTAAGGAATGAATTTCGTTCTAGTGGGAGGGGCCGTATGGCAGAGCCGGTGATCGTGGAGGCCGTCCGGACGCCGATCGGCAAGCGGGGCGGGTGGCTGGCCGGGCTCAAGCCGGCGGCGGTGCTGGCCCACGCCCTCAAGGCGGTGATCGAGCGCGCCGGCATCGACCCGATCGAGGTCGAGCAGGTCTTCGCCGGCTGCGTCACCCAGGCCGGTGAGCAGGGCGGCCACATCGGCCGGCAGGTCTGGCTGTACGCCGGCCTGCCCTGGCAGACCGGGGTCACCACGCTGGACGCCCAGTGCGGCTCCAGCCAGCAGAGCGTGCACCTGGCCGCCGCGATGATCGCCGCGGGCGTGGTGGACGTGGCGATCGGCTGCGGCGTGGAGGTGATGAGCCGGGTCCCGCTGGGCACCAACGTGCAGGTCGGCGGCACCCCGCGGCCGGACGACTGGTCGCTCGACATGCCCAACCAGTTCGAGGCCGCCGAGCGCATCGCCGCCCGGCGCTCGCTGACCCGCCAGGAGCTGGACGCCTTCGGGGTGCGCTCCCAGCAGCTGGCCGCCAAGGCCTGGGCCGACGGCCGGTTCGACCGGGAGATCGCCCCGATCGAGGCGCCGGTGCTGGATTCCGACGGCAACCCCACCGGCGAGACCCGCACCGTCACCCGCGACCAGGGTCTGCGGGAGACCACCGCAGAAGGCCTGGCCAGGCTCAAGCCGGTGATGGGCGAGGGCGGGCTGCACACCGCCGGCACCTCCTCGCAGATCTCCGACGGGGCCGCCGCGGTGCTGCTGATGTCGGCCGAGAAGGCCAAGGCGCTCCGGCTGCGCCCGCGCGCCCGGCTGCGCGCCCAGGTGCTGGTCGGCGGGGAGCCCTACTACCACCTCGACGGGCCGGTCCAGGCGACCGAGCGGGTGCTGCAGCGGGCCGGCATGACCATCGCCGACCCGGACATCTTCGAGATCAACGAGGCGTTCGCCTCGATCGTGCTGTCGTGGGCCAAGGTGCACGGCCCCGACATGGACAAGGTCAACGTCAACGGCGGCGCCATCGCGCTGGGCCACCCGGTGGGGGCCACCGGGGCCCGGCTGATCACCACCGCGCTGCACGAGCTGGAGCGCCGGGACGGCGCCACCGCTCTGGTCACCATGTGCGCCGGCGGTGCGCTGGCCACCGGCACCATCCTCGAACGCTGCTAGTCCCCGGCAAGAGAAGAGCTATCGCGTGGCCGTCACACCTGAACCGGAGAACCTGGGCGGAGGCGTTTGGAGCGTTCCCGTCCCCATCCCCGACAACCCCCTGGCGTACACGCTGGTGTACGCGCTGGAAAGCCGGCGCGGGCCGGTGCTCGTGGACGCGGGCTGGAACCACCCGGACGCCTGGACGGCGCTGCGCGACGGGCTCGCCTCGCTGGGGATGTCCATTGAGGAGGTCTACGGGGTGGTGGTGACCCACCACCACCCCGACCACTCCGGGCTGGCCGGGCGGGTGCGGGAGTCCTCCGGCGCCTGGATCGCCATGCACCACAACGACGCCGAGGTCATCCGGGAGTTCCGCCGCAAGGTGGCCGCCGACGCCGGCCGCACCTGGGAGTCGGACGCGCTGCGCCGGGCCGGGGCGGACGCGCAGGAGGTGGCCGCGCACCGCACCGGCAGGCCGCCGGTGGACCCGCCCGCCGTGCCGGACCGCGAGCTGGCCGACGGCGATCTGGTGGATCTGCCGGGCCGCAAGCTGCGCGCCATCTGGACGCCGGGGCACTCCCCCGGCCACATCTGCCTGCACCTGGAGGACGGCGACCGGATCTTCACCGGTGACCACGTCCTGCCGCGCATCACCCCGCACATCGGGCTCTTCCCCCTTGATGAGCCCCACCAGGATCCGCTGGGCGACTTTTTGAGCTCCCTGGAGCGGGTGGCGGAGATGCCGGCCGGGGAGGTGCTGCCGGCCCACCAGTACCGCTTCACCGGGCTGGCCGAGCGGGCCCGCCAGATCATCGAGCACCACGAAGAGCGCATCGGTGAGGTGCTCGCCCTGCTGTCGGATGAGCCGGTCACGCTGTGGGAGGTGGCGTCGAAGATGCGCTGGCGCTACCCGTGGGAGCACATGCCGCCGCACGGCCGCTACATGGCCGCCGGCGAGGCCGCCGCTCATCTGCGCGCCCTGGAGCGCCGCGGCAAGGTCCGCCGCCACGATGCGGAGCTGCTGACCTTCACCCTCGCCTGACGCCCGCACCGTCGTCGCAAGGCTCGGCCCTGATGGGCCGGGCCTTTTTCTATACCCCGCCCGCTGGCGTGTAACACCGGTCTGGACTGAAGTCTCGAAGTGAGATGAAACACTCGTGAATACATCGAACTAGACCCTTGTTGAGACTGGAGTCTCATGTTAGAACCTGTTTCAGCCCTGGTCTGCCGAGCAAGCGCTCGGCCGCTTCGATCCCAACCCCACCCCGGCACTGCACGGAAGGATCGCCATGCGCACCGTGACCGCCACGCGCCCAGAGATCGATCTCATCAGCCCGGAGGTCTACGAACGCGGCGGCGTCCCGCATGAGCAGCTGAAATGGCTGCGCGAGAACGACCCGGTGCACTGGCACCCCGACCCCAACGAGGGCGTGCCGGGCTTTTGGGCCATCACCCGCTATGAGGACCTGAAGTTCGTCTCACGGCACCCGGAGCTGTTCTCCAGCCACCTGCGCACCTCGCTGTTCGAGGAGTTCAGCGACGACGACATCGCGCTGTACGGCATGATGATGCTCTTCCAGGACCCTCCCGAGCACACCCGCAACCGGCTGAAGGTCAGCCGGGGCTTCACCCCGCGGATGGTCAAGCAGCTGGAGGGGCACATCCGCGACATCTGCAACGAGCTCATCGACGAGGTGGCGCCGCGGGGCCACGCCGAGTTCGTGGAGGAGATCGCCACCCCGCTGCCGGCGTACGTGATCTGCGAGCTGCTGGGCGCCCCGCAGTCGGACCGCAAGATGATCTGCGACTGGTCCAACCAGATCATCGGGTTCAACGACCCGGAGCTGGCGGGCGCCACCGAGGAGGCCGCCCGGCTGACCGGGGAGCTGATGGCCTACGCCGCCGAGCTGGCGGAGATGCGCCGCAACGACCCCCAAGACGACATCGCCACCAAGCTGCTGCAGCCCGACGCGGAGGGCAACGTCCTCAGCGACGAGGAGTTCCAGCTCTTCGTGCTGATGCTGGTGATCGCCGGGCACGAGACCACCCGCACCAGCTCGGCCACCGCCATCCAGACCTTCTTCGAACACCCCGAGCAGTGGGAGCGGCTCAGGGCCGACCGCAGCCTGCTGCGCACCGCCGCCGACGAGATCGTCCGCTGGGCCAGCCCGCTCAACCTGTTCCGCCGCACCGCCACGCGCGATGTGGAGCTGCGCGGCAAGAAGATCAAAGAGGGCGACAAGGTGGTGATGTTCTACCCGTCGGCCAACCGGGACGAGGAGATCTTCACCGACCCCTTCACCTTCGACATCGCCCGCGACCCCAACCCGCACGTGGGCTTCGGCGGCGGCGGCCCGCACTACTGCCTGGGCGCCCACCTGGCGCGGCTGGAGCTGATGGTGCTGTTCGACACCATCCTGGACCGCATGCCCGACATCCGCCCGGCCGGCCCGATGCGCCGGCTGCGCTCCAACTTCGTCAACGGCGTCAAGGAGCTCCCGGTGGAGTTCACCCCGTCGGAGCCGCTGTCCCGCTCCTCCGCCTGAGCCCGTCCCGGCTCCAGAGGCGGCCCGTGGAGCCGGCGGGCCCTGTGACGCGTCACCGAACCGCGGGGACGTCCCGTCCCCGCGGTTCCCGCCTGCGCCCGCCCGGCCGCCCCTCTCGCCCGGCTTGAGTGGGGTATGCCGTTTCGAACACTTTTGGACGCAATGCCTAACATAGGACTCGCCGGTAACATCCGCAGGCTAAGGTCGTACTTCGTCAACGGCGTCAAGGAGCTGCCGGTCAGGGGCCTTTGCCCGTCCTGACCAGGCGCCTTGCGGCCCACTGGGCCAAGGACAGATAGGGGTGGTGCGTGAGCGGGGACATGGACGAGCCGTTGCGCGTGGCCCTGCTCTCGTACCGGAGCAAGCCGCACTGCGGTGGCCAGGGCGTCTACCTGCGTCACCTGAGCCGGGAACTGGTCGCCCTGGGTCACCGGGTGGAGATCCTGTCCGGCCAGCCCTACCCGGAGCTTGACTCCGACGAGATCGTGCTGACCAAGATCCCCAGCCTGGATCTGTACCGCGAGCCGGATCCGTTCCGGACCCCGGCGCTGAGCGAGTACCGGGACTGGATCGACGTGCTGGAGTTCGCCCACATGCGCACGGGCGGATTCCCCGAGCCGCTCACCTTCAGCCTCCGCGCGCTGCGCGAGCTGCGCCGCCGCCGCCACGACTTCGACGTGGTGCACGACAACCAGGTGCTGGGGCTGGGCAACCTGGGCATCCCCCGGCTGGGGCTGCCGCTGGTGACCAGCATCCACCACCCCATCAGCGTGGACCGCAGAATCGAGCTGCAGGCCGCCAAGAACAAGCGGGAGCGGTTCGGCAAGCGCCGCTGGTACGGGTTCGTGACCATGCAGGCGCAGGTGGCGCGGCGGGTCGGGACGATCCTGACGGTCTCGGAGTCCTCCAAGATCGACATCGTCAAGGACTTCAAGGTCGACCCCAGCGACATCGAGATCCTGCCGCTGGGCGTCGACACCCGCATCTTCCACCCCCGCGGGGAGCGCGTCCCCGGCCGGATCGTGGCGATGGCCAGCGCCGACTCCCCGCTCAAGGGCGTGGACGTGCTGCTGCGCGCGGTCGCCAAGCTGGCCACCGAGCGGGACGTGCACCTGGTGGTGGTGAGCAAGCTGCAAAAGGACGGCCCCACCGAGAAGCTGGTGCGCGAGCTGGCGCTGGGCGACCGGGTGCGCTTTGTGTCCGGGATCTCCGACCAGGAGCTGGGCGAGCTGCTGGCCTCCGCCGAGATCGCGGTGGTGCCCTCCCGCTATGAGGGCTTTTCGCTGCCGGCCGTGGAGCACATGGCCTCCGGCACCCCGCTGGTGGCCAGCCGCGCCGGGGCGCTGCCGGAGGTGGTCGGGGACGCCGCCGTGCTGGTGCGGCCCGGGGACGCCGAGGAGCTGGCCGCCACGCTGCGCACGCTGCACGACTCGCCCGCCGAGCGGGCCCGTCTCAGCCAGGCCGGGCTGGCCCGCGTCCAGGAGCGGTACGCCTGGCCCGCGGTGGCGCGGGCCACGGTCGAGCACTACCGGGCGGCCATCGCCCGCCAGAACTACCTGCGGCTCGCCGCGGGAGGGGCCCGGGCAGGCGCGGACCTCCGCTCGCCCAAGGCCGTGAAAGCCACCGGAGGCGCCCTGCGACGCCTCGCACGGAAGGAGCAGCGCCCTGCTGACCGTTGACTTCGAGCGCTTTCCCATCACCCCCGGAGACCATGTCCTGGACATGGGCTGCGGAGCCGGACGGCACGCCTTTGAGCTGTACCGGAGGGGAGCGCACGTCGTGGCGTTCGACCTGGACGCCGACGAGCTGGCCGGTGTGGAGAAGATGTTCCGGGCCATGCGGGCCGCGGGCGAGGTGCCCAAGGAGGCCACCGCCCGGACCGTGCGGGGCGACGCCCGCCGGCTGCCGTTCCCCGACGACAGCTTCGACAAGATCGTCGCCTCCGAGGTGCTGGAGCACATCCCCGACGACATGACCGCCATGAGCGAGCTGCTGCGGGTGCTCAAGCCCGGCGGCCGCCTGGCGGTCACGGTGCCCAGCTGGCTGCCGGAACGGATCTGCTGGGCGCTGTCGGAGGACTACCACACCGCCCCCGGCGGGCATGTGCGCATCTACACCCGTGCCGAGCTGGAGGCCAAGCTCAAGTCGCTGGGGCTGCGGGTGGACGGCCACCACCACGCCCACGGGCTGCACAGCCCGTACTGGTGGATCAAGTGCGCGGTGGGGGTGAACAACGACGACCACCCGCTGGCCAAGGCCTACCACCAGCTCCTGGTGTGGGACATCATGAAGCGCCCGCTGGTGACCCGCCTGGCCGAGCGGGTGCTCAACCCGCTGATCGGCAAGAGCGTGGTGGTCTACTTCACCAAGCCCTCCAGGCCCGGCCGTCCCGGCGTGGACGCCTCCGGGAAGGAGAAGGTGGATGCGGTCTGAGGCCGACCACCGGCCTCCGTCCGTGCCGGGGGTCGTGACCGCCGAAGAGATCGTGGCCACCGCCCGCAGCATCGTCGCCCAGCAGGAACCCTCCGGCGCCATCCCCTGGTTCGCCCCCACCAACGGAGTGCCGGGGCACGTGGACGCCTGGAACCACGTCGAGGCCGCCATGGCGCTCACCACCGCCGGGCTGCGCGAGCCGGCCCGGCGGGCCTATGAGTGGCTGCGCTCGGTGCAGCGCCCGGACGGGTCCTGGCCGGCCAAGTGGGTGCTGGGCAAGGTCACCGAGCCGGGCGGGGAGTCCAACCACGCCGCCTACATCGCGGTGGGGGTCTGGCACGAGCTGCTGATGACCGGGGATGAGGACTTCGCCCGCCGGATGTGGCCGACGGTGCGGCGGGCGGTGGACTTCGCGCTGAGCCTGCAGACCCCCCGCGGCGAGATCGCCTGGATCCGCAACCCCGACGGCAGCGTCTCCGGCGAGGCCCTGCTGACCGGCTGCTCGTCGATTTACCAGTCGCTGCGCTGCGCGGTGGCGCTGGCCGAGCGGCTGGGCGAGCCGCAGCCGGACTGGGAGCTGGCCGCCGACCAGCTCGGCCATGTGGTGGCCTGCCACCCGGAGGCGTTCACCGACAAGAGCCGCTGGTCAATGGACTGGTACTACCCGGTGCTGGCCGGGCCGATCCGCGGCGCCCAGGCCGAGCGGCGCCTGGCCGAGGGCTGGGACACCTTCGTGGTCGAAGGGCTGGGCTGCCGCTGCGTCAGCGACCAGCCGTGGGTGACGGCCGCCGAAAGCTGCGAGCTGGTGCTGGCATTGGACGCCTGCGGCGACCGGGAGCGCGCCCTGGAGCTGTTCGCCACCATCCAGCACCTGCGGCACGAGGACGGCTCGTACTGGACCGGCTGGCAGTTCGAGAACCAGCGCCACTTTCCCGGGGACCGTTCCACCTACACCGCCGCCGCGGTGATCCTGGCGGCCGACGCCCTGTGCGGCCAGTCCCCGGCCTCCACGCTGTTCAAGGAGATCGCCGGACGCCCCCTGGGGCCGTCCGACCCGGCCGACCCCACCGCCTGCGGGTGCGTGCCGGCCACGCAGACCTCCCTGGCCAACCCGGTGCGGACCAGGATCTGACGGCGCCGGTCCGGGAGACCGCCCAGCGGTCCCGGACCGGCGGACGCTTCATTGCACCGCCGGCTCAGCGCGGGGCCGACAGCGGGTCGCGGTCGTTGACGCGCTCCAGGACGCGCAGCGAGCCCTCGACGCGGCGCTCTTCGAAGGCGCCGCTGGCCAGCGCCCGCAGATAGACGTGGTAGGGGGCCTGCCCGCCGTCGGCGGGGTCGGGGAAGACGTCGTGGATGACCAGCGCCCCGCCGACCATCACCCAGCGGGCCCAGCCCTCATAGTCGGCCTGGGCCAGTTCCTCGGCGTGGCCGCCGTCGATGAACAGCAGCGACAGCGGGGTGCGCCACAGCCGGCTGACCGCCTGTGAGGTGCCGACGATCGCGATCACCTCGTTCTCCAGCCCGGCGGCGGCGATGGTCTTGCGGAAGGTCGGCAGCGTGTCCATCAGGCCGGTGAGCGGGTCCACCAGGGTCGGGTCGTGGTATTCCCAGCCGGCCTGGTTCTCCTCCGAGCCGCGGTGGTGGTCCACGGTCACCAGCACCGTGCCGACCCGGCGGGCGGCGGCGCCGAAGTAGATCGCCGATTTGCCGCAGTAGGTGCCGATCTCCAGCATCGGCCCGCGGCCGCCGTAGGTCAGCGCGGTCTCATACAGGGCCTTGCCCTCCGCGGGCGGCATGAAGCCCTTGGCGGCCAGGGCCGCGCGCTCCAACTCCGCGGGCATCGGAGGGTGCTCCGCCGAGGCGCCGGCGGCCGTCGCTGTCTCAGTCATGGTCTCCTCCGCCGGGCACTTTAGCCCGGCCCGTCCGCATGTTCCGCATCCGCCCCGGCCCTGCCGCCCAGCGGGGTGTCAGATAGATCACATCGCTGGGGGGAACACCGCACTGGACATTAGTGAAACATGTTCTATTTTCGTGGTGAGTCCGTGCGTCCGAGATCACAGAATGCCGGATTCCGGGCCGCCGGATGAATCCCGAATGGGATTCGGTATCCTGGGCGCCAGGTCGTCCGGCAGGCAACGGGGCCCGGTGGCGATTTTGTGGCCGAGCCCTCGTCGAGGCCGCACGGCCAAGCGGTACACCCAGTCGGTCGCGCCGTTTCGGGTGGAAGTCCGGGACGGCCGGGAGCAGACGAGGAGCAAGCCCCCCATGGAAGTACGAGTCGACCCTCTGGTCTGCGAAGCCAACGGAGTGTGCGTCGGACTGGCCCCGGAGGTCTTCGACCTGGACGACGAGGATCAGCTGCACATTCTGCAACCGGTTCCACCCGCCGACCTGATCGACAAGGTCCGGCACGCGGTGCGCTCCTGCCCCAAGGCCGCGCTCTCCCTGGAGGAGTGAACCCCTTCCAACACGCCGTCTCCGCAGACCGAGACGGGCACCTCGCGGTCAGGGGCGCTGCCGCGACCTGGAACGTCCCAGCACCGCACATCATCGAGGCTCCGTCCCGGCGCCTTGAGGCCAGGTGTTGAAAAGGTCCGGCAATCCGCCGGTTCACTTCCCGCAGGGCGCATGACGGCGTCTCATCCTCTGCATCTTCCGGCGACGGAAAACCACGCCGCCGCAGGCGGCCGGCAATACGAGGGGGCTGCCGGCCGCCGGGCGCCGGCATCGCCGGCGATCGGTACCATCCAGCACCTCGGACATGTCACCATTCTTCGTGGCAAGCGGCTTGTAATCTCGGTCCTGGGGTGTCGGTGACGTTCCTACGTGTCCTGGCGGGGACGAAAACGGCCGTCGCGGTGGCCCTCGGACTCGCGGTGATGAGCGCGACGACGGCGCAGGCCGCACCGCGACCGGCCCGGCAGATCCATGACATCCAGGGGCGGGGGCACATCTCCCCCTTCCTGGGCAAGAAGGTCACCCGGATTCCGGGAGTGGTGACCGCCACCGCCGAGAACGGCTTTTGGATGCAAGGGACCTCACCCGATGAGGACCCCGGCACCTCCGAGGGCATCTTCGTGTTCACCCGCACCCGTCCCCGGGTCACCGTGGGGGACGAGGTCCAGGTGAGCGGCACGGTCAACGAGTTCCGCCCCGGCGGGCCGAAGTCGGCCAACCTCTCCCGGACCGAGATCGACTCCTCTTCGATCACCGTGCGGCGGCACGGGGCCCCGCTGCCGGCCCCGACGGTCCTGGGGCCGGGCGGGCGCCGGCCCCCCGGCGAGGTCATCGACGACGACGTGCGGGGAGACGTCGAAAAGTCCGGCAAGTACCAGCCCGGCCGGGACGGGCTGGACTTCTATGAATCGCTGGAGGGCATGCTCGTCGCCGTCGACGACGCGGTGGCGGTCGGCCCCCGCTCGGAGTTCGGCGAGATCCCCGTCCTGCCCGCCGGCGGCCAGGGCGCCGGGATGCGCAGCGCACGCGGGGGCATCGTGGCCCGCGCCAAGGACGCCAACCCCGAACGGATCATCCTCGACGACGCCCTGCAGCCGCTGCCGCCGATGAACGTGGCCGACCGGCTGCCGGGCCGCACGCTCGGCGTGCTCGACTACAGCTACGGCGACTACAAGCTGCTGGTGCTGTCGGTCCCCGCCGTCCGCGGCGGCGGCCTGACGCGCACCCGCACCCGCCCGCAGCGGCCCGACGAGCTGGCGGTGGCCACGGTCGCGCTGGACGGTCTGGACCCCGGCGACCCGCCGCAGCGCTTCGCGGCGATCGCCGACCAGATCGTCACCGCCCTGGCCGCCCCCGACCTGGTGACGGTGACCGGCCTGCAGGACAACAGCGGCTCCGACGACGACGGGACGGTGGCCGCCGACCAGACCGTCGCGCAACTGCTGGCGGCGATCTCGGCGGCGGGCGGCCCCGGCTACGACTGGCGTTCGATCGACCCGCTCGACGGCGCGGACGGCGGCGAGAGCGGCGGCAACATCCGGACCGGCTTCCTGTTCCGCACCGACCGGGGGCTGCGCTTTGTGGACCGTCCCGGCGGCACCGCCACCGCCCCGGTCGAGGCGGTCCCCGACGGCGCCCGCGAGGCGGCGCTGTCGATCAGCCCCGGCCGCGTCGCGCCGCAGCACCCGGCCTGGCGGCAGGCGCGCAAGCCGCTGGCCGGCGAGTTCCGGTGGCGGGGACGGCGGCTGATCGCCATCGCCAACCACTGGACGGCCCGCGGCGCCGACGACTCCCTGTATGCGCGCTTCCAGCCGCCGCGCAGGCCCAGCGAGGCCTCCCACGCCGAGCAGGCGAAGGTGCTGGCCGGTTTCGTCCGCAAACTGCGCCGGGCGGGCCCCGGCACCGGCGTCATCGTGACCGGCGGGCTGAACTCCTACGGCCACTCCCGCGCCCTGCGCACGCTGACCGACCGCACCGGGCTGCGCGACCTGGTGGCGGAGCTGCCCCGCAAAGAGCGCTACACCGTGATCTCCGCCGGCAACGGCCATGACCCCGACCACATCCTGGTGAACCGGGCGCTGGCCGAGCTGCCCCATGAGATCGAGGCCGTCCGCCTCAACGCCGAGTTCGCCGACCGGGTCAGCGAGCACGACCCGCTGGTGCTGCGGCTCCGCACCGGCTGAGCCCGCCGCACCCCGTTCCCTGACCACGGACGCACCGCAGAAGTAACCATCGAGTCAGGGACAACTCCCGGCGAGGTCATAGGCAGCCCGGGCGCCGGTGCATACGGTCCATGGGAGCGATCACGGAAAGGGGTCACACCATGTGGATCGGCACTCCCGACTGCCCCGACAAGTGCGGCTGCTACGGCGGGGTCGGCCTCCTGACCGCCCTGCGCGCCGTTGTGAGCGTCGTACGGGACGTTCTGCGCGCCCCGTGAGGGTTTTCCCCGGGCCGCCCTTGAGCGGGCGGCCCGGAGCCGCAGCAAGGCCCGCCGGCCGTCAGGGCAGCGCGGTCCGCCAGAAGGTGACGGTGTCGCCCCGGTGGTCGCCGGTCACACCGGTCGCCACCAGCTCGCCGCCGACGACCGCCAGAGTCGTCAGGCGCTGATCGCCGGGGCCGTCCAGGCCGGTGCCGTGGACGGACCGCCGCTTCCAGGCCTTGCCGTCCGCAGAGGTCCACAAGACGACGTCCCTGCTGCCGGGGGCGCCGGTCGTCCCGGCGATGACCAGGCCGCGCGGGGTGGCGGTCACCGCGGTGACCGTGCCGCCCGCGGTGCCGCCCGGCAGGGTCTGGGTCTGCCAGGTCTTGCCGCGGTCGGTGGAGACGGCGATGAACGGATACGGCTGCTCGGGAGCGCCGGTGCGGCCGGAGCCGAGCGCCACCACCACATCCCCGCCCACGGCGACCTGGGTGAGCGCCCCGGAGGCGATCCCGGCCGGCGGCCCGCCCGGCTGCACCCGCGTCCACTTCTTGCCGTCGGCGGAAGTCCAGACGGCGGGCCGGTCGCCCTTGGGACCGGGCCGGGAACCCACCGCGACATACCCCCCGGGCACCGCCGCCACATCGCGCATCCGGCCCTCGCCGGTGCCGCCGGCGCGCCTCCACTTCTTGCGGTCGGCGGAATACCAGGCGACGGCCCGCCGCCCGTCCCGGCCCACGGCGACATAGCCGCCCGCCGCGGCGGCGACCGCCTCCGCATACCCCCCGCCCGGCGGCTTGGAGCCCTTCTTCCAGGTCAGGGCGTCGGAGGAGGTGAACAGCAGCGGATCGGCATCGTGCCGGCCGACCGCCACCCAGCCGTTCTCGCCGCGCACCGCGTCGGTCAGCCAGCGCCGCCGCTGCGGGTCGGGATCATCGCCGAGCCCGCTCGCCCGCCGCCAGGCGTCGCCGCCCGGACTCACCCACGCGGCCGGCTCGCCGTTGCTGCTGCCGACCGCCACCAGGCGGGCGCCGTCGGGCACCAGGGCGCTGATCGCCCGCTCGGTGCGGACGGCGCCGGGCACCGACGCCAGCTTCACCTCGCCGCCGGGCACCGACAGGTAGGCGTCCGGCCCCCGCCGTCCGGCCAGCACCGGCCCGCCGGCCAGCACCGCCACCGCGCCGACCTCGACGCCGGAGACCTCCCCGGCCCGCTGCCAGTTCTTGCCGTCGGTGCCGCGCAGCACCGCCTGCTTGCCGTCGCCGATGTCCACCAGCGCGCTCAGCCCGCTCGGCGAGCCCGCCAGGTGCTCCAGCCCCGCATAGCCGGGGATCCGCAGCCACCCGGCCCCGGTCCACTCGGCGCCGTCCGGCGAGGTCCACACCGCCGCCTGCCGGACGTTCTTGCGGCGCTTGCCCGAGCCGCTGGGCCGCTTGGCCTCCCGGGCGACGAAGAAGCCGCCGGGACCGGCGACCGGTCCCAGGTAGGCCCCGTAGGCGCCCTTGGCGTTGGGCATGTCGATCCGCTTCCAGGTGCGGCCGCCGTCCGGCGAGCGCCAGTACGCCTGCTCGGTGACGGTGCGAGTGACCTTGCGCCGCTTGCCGCGCACCCGTTCGGTCTTGGTGACCTTCTCCACGGCGGTGCCGCCCACCAGCACGGTGCCGCCGGAGGAGACGACGTGCTCCAAAGCGCGGGTCTCACCGAGCGAGGACAGGTCGGCGCGCTGCCAGGAGATCCCGTCGGCGGAGCTCCACAGCGCCCCCTGGGCCTTGTCGCCGGTGCCGCTGACGCCCACCGCCCAGAACCCGGCCGAGGTGCGGGCCAGGGCCTGCACCTTATCCTGCGGGCCGAAGACCGCCGGGGTCTCCTGCCGGGTCCAGGTCAGCGCATCGGTGCTGGTCCACACGACGGTCTGGGCGGCGCCGGCGGACGGTGCGACCGGGCCGCCCAGCGCGACCCAACGGCCGCTGCCCCCGGCCACCTGGCGGGCGACCTCGCCCGGCGGCGGCTCGCCGCCGGCGGCCGAGCGCACCGCGGCGCTCTGCCAGCTGCGTCCGGCGTCGGTGGAGACCAGGAAGCGGGCCCGGTCCGGCCCGCCGGTCTCCCCGCCGACCGCCACCAGCGTGGAGCCGTCCCCGGCCACCGCCGACAGCTCCTGGAAGAGGCCGTCGGCGCGGACGGCCGGGTCGGCGGCGAACCACCGGTCGGCCAGGGCGGCACCGGACGGGCTCGGCGCCGGCCCGTCCCCTTCCGTGCCGTCGCTGAGCGCCACATACCCGCTCGTCCCGGCGATCAGCACGATGGCCACTCCCCCGGCCAGCAGCGCCAGCCGCCGGGCGCCGTATTTGTCGGCGGCACGCGAGCGCGGGGCGGCCTGGGCCGACGGGTCGGCGACGACCGGGGACGGCTCCGCGGCAGCGGCCGGGGCCTCCGGCTCCTTTGGGGGCTGCCGTTCCGCCGCCGCCTCCGGGGTCTGCCGCTGCTCTGCCTCCCGCTCTTCCTGCTGCGGCTCCTCCTGTGCCTGCCGCTGTTCCTGCGGCGGGGCGGCGGAATCATCGGCCTGCGGGGCCGCGGAGCCTTCGACCGCCGGCTCGGCGGGACTGTCGACCTGCGGGGCGGCGGAGCCTTCGGCCGCCGGCTCGGCGGGACCCTCGGCGGGCGGGGCGGCGGGGCCGCCGGCCTGCTGGGGAGAAGGGCTTTCGGCCGTCGGGATGGTGACGGCGGTGTGCACCCAGTCCACGCCCGCCTGGTGCCAGACGGCGTGCGAGCGCTGCCAGGGCGAGGAGTTGGGCATCTCACCCGCCCGGCTGCGCGCGGCCCGCCCCCGGCCCCGCGTCTTCGGGGCGCCCGCCTCCTCGCCGCGGCGGGCGGCGGCCGGCTCCGCGACGGCGGAGGACTTTCCCGAGGCGGCCGAGATCCGCTGGAACGGCTCCGTCGGCCGTTCCTCGGGGACGGAGGTGACACGCTCGGCGCTGTCGTGTCCGGGAGTCGTCGCCGTCACCTTTGCTCCCTCCATGCGGAAAACCCGCCCCCTGCGTGAGAATCGCGAGGCAATCGCCGTCGCTGGGACATCTGTGCGCTCAACAACCAATCGTGTCGCAGTGGCGCCCGGGGCGCCATAAGACCTGAGAAAGACGATCTTTATCGGCTTTATCAGCTGTTCATGCGCTGTGACCGAAGTCGGGTTCACTCGCCGCGGCCCGGGATCGCCCAAGCACCGGACCCGCCGCCCCCTTTTTCCGCGGGCGGCCGGTACCGCGGGGCTCGACGGACGGCGATGGCCCTCGGGCGGACGGCCCGGCGTCACCGGGATCTGCCGCCTCCCGCCGCCCGGCGGGGAGTCGATGCGGCACCCGGTGCGCTCCGATGAGATGCCGCTCCGCCACTGCGGCGGCTCGCTGGTGCTGGAACTCGGCGGTACCGGTGCGCGGCCCGCCCCGGCCGAGCGGACCGTGCCCGGCCGACGGCATCTGGCGGGGCGCCCGGCCGGACGGTGTGCACGGGGCCCTTGCCGGCCGCGCGCTCTCCCCCGGATCCGGCTTTGCGGACTTTCGCTCCCGACCGGTGGGCCCGCCGGATGCGGGCCAGTGCGGCCGGGCGGCCATGGTCGTCCCCGCCGGGAGGCGACCATGGCCGCCCGGCCGGGTCAGCCTCGGCGCGCGGTGGCCATCAGCACGTGCTCGACCAGGGTGATCAGCACCTGCTTGGCCGCCTCCCGGCTGCGCACGTCGGTGGTGATCACCGGGATGTCCGCATCCAGGTCCAGCGCGGCGCGGATCTGATCGGGGGAGTACTGCTTGGCGCCCTCGAAGTGGTTCACCGCCACGATGAACGGCAGCCCGCGCCGTTCGAAGTAGTCCACCGAGGCGAAGCAGTCGGCCAGGCGGCGGGTGTCCACCAGCACCACCGCGCCCAGCGCGCCTTGGGCCAGCTCATCCCACATGAACCAGAAGCGGTCCTGGCCGGGGGTGCCGAACAGGTACAGCACCAGGCCGGTGGGCAGCGTGATGCGGCCGAAGTCCATCGCCACCGTGGTGGTGGTCTTGCCGGACACCAGCGCCGTGTCGTCGACGCCGATGCTCTTTTCGGTCAGCATCGCCTCGGTGCGCAGCGGCCGGATCTCGCTGACCGCGCCCACCAGCGTCGTCTTCCCGACGCCAAAGCCCCCGGCGACCAGGATCTTGACCGCCAGGGACGACTCACGCGGATCGTCCGCCATTCCCCGGGAGGAGGGGTAGGCGGGGTCAGAGCGCATGGAGTCCATCGATCACTTCCTTGAGTACGCGCTCGTTGGGGAACTGAGCGACCGGAGCCGGGCGGCGCACGCGGATCAGTCCGTGGTCGAGCAGATCGCCGAGCAGGACCCGCACCACGCCCAGTGGCAGGTCCAGCTCGGAGGCCACCTCGGCCACCGACAGCGGGGACCGGCACAACTCCAGGATGGTCTGGTGTTCGGGCGCGCCGAGGGCGCGCTCGATGCCGACGGTGGCGGGACCGCCGGCGTCGCCGCCGGTTCCGGCGACGGTCTCTATGATCGCGATCAAGTCGAACTCGTCGCGAACCGGCTTGGTGCGTCCGCCGGTCAGCGCATAGGGCCGGACCACCGGCCCGGCCTCTTCGTCGGCCCACTCCGCATGCCCGCCGGCGCGGCCGCGCCGGCGGAACGGATCCCTGCCGTCAGGCATTGTGCTCGGCGAGCGCCACCCGCGGGTTGGCCGACAGGTGCCGGCCGACCCGGACCACCAGCATGGCCATCTCGTAGGCGATGGCGCCGACGTCGGCCTCGGCGTCGGCCAGCACCGCCAGCGCGGCGCCCTCGCCGGCGGCCGTCACGAACAGGAAGGCCGACTCCATCTCCACGATGGTCTGCCGGGGCCGGCCGCCGCCGAACTCCTGGCCGGCGCCCCGCGACAGGCTCTGGAAACTGGCGGCCACCGCGGCCAGCCGCTCGGCCTCCTCCCGCTTGAGCCCGCGCGAGGAGGCGATGCGCAGCCCATCGTTGGACAGCACCACCGCGTTACGGACATGGGCGACGTTGTCCACCAGATTGTCCAGCAGCCAGTTGAGCTCTCCGCCGGAGTTCGCAACGTCCGTCATCGACCATCCTCCTGTGTCCCCTGGTCATCATGGGCCTCGGCCCTGCCACGCTGCCACCCGCGCTGCATGGCGGCCATCCTGTCGCGCACGACCTCGAACTGCTGCCCGTCGGAGCCGGCCGGCCCGGCGGGCGGCGTCGGCTGCGCGCCCGCGGCCTCGGCGGACTCCTGCCGAAGCGACTCGGCCTCGGCCAGCCCGGGCGGCAGGTGCTGCTGGCGGCGCCGGCGGGGCAGGCCGTCGGCGGTGTACTCCAGCGGCGCCGCCTTGCCGTTCACGGCGCCGTTCAGCGCGCCGCCGGAGGCGGTGCCGGCGCTCCCCTCGCCGGCGGGCCGCGGCGATGCGGCCGAGGCGTCCGCCTCACCCGGCTCGGCGCCGGTGACCACCGCGATCGGGCCCGTGGACCTCTCGGTGGTGCGGCGCCGGCGCGGCAGCTCGGCGGGGACCTGGTCGTCGTCCGCCGCGACGGCCTGCGGCCCGGTCCGTTCCTGCAACGACACGGATGCCACCTCCTGCACTGGGCGGGCCGGATCCGATGCGGCCCGCACGGCGGGCGCCGTCTGCTCCAGCTGCGGCATGCTCCGGCCCGGGGTGCTTCCCGGCAGCTGGGCGCGCAGCTCGGCCGGGGGCAGCGCCCCCGACGGCGACTCCACGATCAAGTCGGCCGGGACGAGCACCACGGCGGTGGTCCCGCCGTAGGGCGAGGCGCGCAGCGACACCTTGATGCGGTGCCGTTCGGCGAGCCGGGCGACCACGAACAGACCGAGCCGGCCCAGGTCCGACAGGTCGAACTCGGGAGGCTCGGCCAGCCTGCGGTTGAGCTCCTCCAGCGTCTCCGGTTTGAGGCCCAGGCCGCGGTCTTCGATCTCCACCGCGAAACCGTTGGGCACCAGCTGGCCGGTGACCTGCACCGGCGAGGTCGGCGGGGAGAACAGCGTGGCGTTCTCGATCAGCTCGGCCAGCAGGTGGATGGTGTCGGCCACCGCGCTGCCGACCAGCGCGGCGGCCGGCATCGACAGCACGTTGACCCGGGTGTAGTCCTCCACCTCGGCGACCGCGCCGCGCACCACGTCCACCAGCGGCACCGGGTTGCGCCAGGTGCGGCCGGCGGTGCGGCCGGCCAGGATGATCAGGTTCTCGGCGTGCCGGCGCATGCGGGTGGCCAGGTGGTCCAGCCGGAACAGGTCGTCCAGCTCGTCGGGGTCCTCGGCGCGCCGCTCCATGGTGTCCAGCAGGGTCAGCTGGCGGTGCACCAGGGCCTGGTTGCGGCGGGCCAGCGTCACGAAGACCTCGTTGATGGCGCGCCGGGTCTCGATCTCCCGGGCGGCGGCCTCCAGCACGGCGCGGCCGGCCTGGGTGAAGGCGTGGCTGATGCGCGCGATCTCGGTGGTCCGCAGGTCCTGCTCGGGCAGCGCGGCCTGCGGGTCGATGCGCTCGTTCCCGCCCTCGCGCACCATGTCGCGCAGCGCCGGCAGCTGCCGGGTGGTGAAGTCGCTCATCGCCCGCGACACCCGGCGGCTCTCCCGGATCAGGCGGTTACCGATCCGCCAGCCCACCACGGTCGACAGCACCAGCGCCAGCAGTCCCAGGCCGCCGACCCCCGCCAGCTGCCGGTAGGTGCGCGAGCGCACCTCGCCGGTGCGCCGGCTGGTGGCGGCGGCCGCCTGGCTTTCCAGCTCGCTCATCCGGGTGAGGGCGATCTCGCTGATGGTGAGCCAGGAGCCCTGTTCCAGGGGCAGGCGCCGGCTGTTCTCCTCGGTCTCCAGCAGCCGCTCCTCCAGGCGCTGGAAACGGGTGTAGTCCGCGCCGGACAAAAACCCCTCATAGGCGGCGCGCTCCTCGGCGGGCAGGCCGGAGACGGCCTCGGTGATGGCCTGGTTCTTGGCCCCCACCAGGTAGTGGAATTCCTCCATCTCCGCCGCGCTCCACCGGCCCGCCGCCAGCACGCCGGTGACCAGCGCGTCCTCCCGGGCCACCAGTTCGCGGGCCCGGCTGAGCAGGGCGAGGTTCTGCAGGTCCCGGGCGATGCGTCCGTCGTGGACGGTCACCGCCCGGAAGGCGCCCAGCAGCCCGTCGATCACCGCGCCGTAGTCGGCCATGACCTGTTCGCGCCGCAGCTCGTGGCGGTCGATCAGGCGGCGCGTGGCCTCCAGCTCCGACAGGCGGGTGGTGACCTGGTCGATGCGCCGCAGCACCTCGGGCTGGAGGCGGGCGCGCACGTCCTCCTCGGCGACCGAGTCCGAAAAGGCGCGGCGGAACTGGTCGGTCTTGGCCCGCTGGGCCTCGAGCCCGGCCCGGTCCCTGGTGCGGTCGCCCACGTAGGCCACCGACATGCGGCGCTCGTGCTGCAGCGAGTTCATCAGCATGATCGCGGGCCGGACCAGTTGCTCGTTCAGGCGGTCGCTGTCGCGCAGCCCCCGCGCGTCCTCGATGGCCGCCGCCGTGAAAAGCACCCACAGACCCGCCAGCGACGCCAGGGGGATCGCCAGCAGGATGATGATCTTGGTCCTGATCGACTGTGTCCGGGAGGAACGGCTGGTGGTCGGTGGCCTGCGGGAGGTCATCGCGCTACTTCGCCCATCATGACGGGGAACCATCCCGATTGGTGTCGGTACGGGGGTTCCGGGAGCTTACTACGTCCATGACCGCGCAAGCTGATCATCCCTGTCTTGGCGTGGGGGGATATTGCCGCGGCAGCATCTCGGTCACCCTCCGTAAGGTGCCTGGACTGTCTCACGAAGATCACAAAAACGGAATATTTGTCCCATAACTCCCACATGCAGGGAATAGGGCACGCAGGCCCAGTTACGATGCCCGCCGTGACCCCTGACAGCGAAGCGCCTCCCGACAACACGATCCCCGAAGGGCTCCCCACTCGGCGGCGCCGCTCGCGCCGCGGTGGCCGGCACCGCGGTGCCGAGTCCTTCGTGCTGCCTCCGGGCGCGCCCCCGCTCATCCTCGCGGTTCCCGGCTCGCTGGAGGCGGCCTCCCCGGTCGCCGCCCCAGAGCTGCCGTCCGACTCGGTGACCGGCATCGTGCCGCCGGTCGGGCCGGGCGTGGTGACCGGAGAGGCGGGCGCGCTGGCCCTGCTGACCGAGCACGTGCACACCGGCCAGCCGGTCACGATCGGTTACCTGGAGGGATCTGCGGCCTCCCTCGGTCAGGCGCTGGCCTATGCCGCCACGGTCGAGCGGGCCCCGGAGATGCCGCCGGCGGTGGTGGTGCCCATGGTGACCGCCCCCGACCCCCGGATCGACCGGACGCTGCGGGAGACGGTCCAGGCCTCCGGGATGGCGGCCGTGATCGCCGAACCGCTGGGCCCGCACCCGCTGATCGCCCAGGCGCTGCACGAGCGGCTGGCCGAGGCCGGGCTGGCCCGGGCCGACCGGATCAGGCTCATGACCACGGTCACCGTGGCCGGCGGGGTGGTGATCGTCGTGCCCGGCGGGCCGGCCGCGGTGCAGGACGCCGAGGTCGGCGCGGTGCTGCTGGCCTCCCGCCTGGCGGTGCCGGTCGCCGCGGCCTCGCTGGAGGACGGGCCGGGCTCCATCAGCCCCGCCGAGGCCGCCGCCCGCCTGCGCGCCTCCGGCGCCACGCACGTGGCGTTCGCGCCGCAGGTGATCGGGCCGGAGGTCGACCCGGCGCAGATGGCGGCGCTGTCCAAGCTGGCCGCCGACACCGGCGCGGGACTGGCGGCACCGCTGGGCGCCCACCCGGTCCTGGCCCACCTCATCGCCCTGCGCTACGTGGAGGCCCTGGAGCGGGTGCTCCGCGAAGCCGAGGGCCAGTGAACCGCAAAGCGCCGCTCCCGCGGGCCTGAGAGAGCCCGCAGGGCGGCTCCTCGCCGCGCGCCCGGCCAGAAGGCTCGGGAAGCGGCGGATGAAAAGCCTCGAGCGTTCAGGGGGCCGCAGACGGTGCGGGACGGGCGGGCCACCCGCACCCTCGGCACACCCAAGATCATTCAGGTGCGCGGGCGGTGACGCCCGGCCCCGTCGCGGGGCCGGGCGCCCGCATCATCGGTTCTTGAACGTCGGCCGCCGTTTGGCCAGCGTGGCGCTCAACCCCTCCACCAGGTCCTCGGTGAAGAAGGCCACCGTCTGGATCCCGGTCTCGGCGATCAGCTGCTGGCGCAGCCCCGGGGCGTCCAGGGAGGCGTTCAGCAGCTCCTTGGTGCGCCGCAGGCCATACGGGGAGCGCTGCAGCAGCTCCTCGGCCAGCGCCAGCGCCGCCTCCAGGTCCTTGCCCTCCTCGGCCCGCTCGGTGATCAGGCCGAGTGCGTCGGCCTCCTCCACCGACAGCCGCTTGGCCCGGTAGAGGATGTCGGCGGCCCTGCCCGGCCCCACCAGGCGGGGCAGCAGCCACGACAGCCCGCAGTCCCCGCCGGAGAGGCCCAAATCGGTGAAGGGCACCACGAAGCGCGTGGTGGGGTCGGCGACCCGCAGGTCGCAGGCCAGCGCCCAGGAGACGCCCATCCCCGCCACCGGCCCGTGCAGCGCGGCGATCACCGGCTGGGGGATCTCCCGCAGCCGGGCGGTCACCTCGCCGCCGACCGCGATGCCCCCGTACAGCCGCTGGGCCCTGCCCTCCTGCTGAGCCGCGTCGCCGGGGCCGTCGCCGCCCTGGATGTCCATGCCGGAGCAGAACCCGCGGCCGGCTCCGGTGAGCACCACGACGTGCGTGCGCCGGTCGAGCATCAGCTCGTTGAGCACCGCCAGCATCTCCTCGCTGACGGCCGCATCGACCGCGTTCAGCCGGTCCGGCCGGTTCAGGGTGATCACCAGCACCCCGTCCCGGCGGTCCAGCAGCAGGGATCCGCGCTCGCTCATCGCCCCGCGCCTACTGCAGCACCTGCATCAGCGGCGCCATCTGCTCGCCGACGTTGCGGGGGACGATGAACGGCTCCTGGGCGTTGATCTGCTCCCAGTTGGCCGCCACGTCCTCCACGGTCAGGCCGTCCTTCTTGGCCCAGCCCGGCCCCTCGGCGACGAAGATCTTGGCGATCCGGCCGCCGCCGACGGTGTAGACCTCGCCGCTGGCCTGGTTGTCCTCGTGCGCCAGGTAGGCCACCAGCGGGGTGACCTTGTCCACGCCGAGGGCCTCGGCGAAGTCGGCCGGCAGCAGGTCCTCGGTCATGCGGGTCCAGGCCACCGGGGCGATGGCGTTGGCCTTGATGTTGTACTTGGCGCCCTCGTGGGCCAGCGTCTTGGTGAAGCCCACCAGGCCCATCTTGGCGGTGGAGTAGTTGGCCTGGCCGAAGTTGCCGAACAGGCCCGCCGGCGAGGAGGTGTTGACGATCCGGCCGTAGCCCTGGTCGCGCAGGTGCGGCCAGGCCGCGCTGGTGACCAGGAAGGCGCCGCGCAGGTGCACGGCGATGACGGCGTCCCACTCCTCGACCGTCATGTTCTTGAACGACTTGTCGCGCAGGATGCCCGCGTTGTTGATGACGATGTCGATCTTGCCGAAGTTGTCCAGCGCGGCCTGCACGATCGCCTGGGCGCCCTCGGGGGTGGCGACGTTGTCGGGGTTCGCCACGGCCTCCCCGCCGTTCTTGACGATCTCCTCGACGACCTGCTGGGCCGGGCCGGCCGAGGCGCCGGCGCCGGAGCGGTCCCCGCCCAGGTCGTTGACCACGACCTTGGCGCCGCGCGCGGCCAGCTCCAGCGCGTGCTGCCGCCCGAGGCCGTGCCCGGCGCCGGTGACGATCGCCACTCGCCCGTCGAAACGCAGTTCCGACATCCTGTCTCCTCACTTCACGCCGACTGTGCTGTTCGCCCGGGATCACCCGGCCCGCAGTGGAGGCGGACGCTCCTGCCCCGCTGCGGTCGCCTGTCTTAGGTAATCACTCAGGGATTACTCTGTGGTATCACCCAACCGAATCCCGCTCGGACTCAACCCCACCCCAAACCCTTCTTCCCCACCCTCCCTTCCCGCCCGAAGACGGGGCGAGCAGGCCGCGTTCATGCAGAAAAGGGGTCATATCCGGCATGTCCGCGAGTCAGGGAGGGGTATGTATATGTCAATTCGACGATTTCTCCCGTGTACGGCAGGTAGTCTCCTACCTCCTGGTCCTTCTCCGTCCCACCCCTGTCACGGAGGTCGTATGGGGCCCTACCGCGTCGTGCAGTGGGCGACCGGCGCACTCGGCCGCAGCGCCATCCGGGCGGTCCTGGAGCGCCCCGACATGCAGCTGGTGGGCGCACGGGTGTACGACCCCGCCAAGGCCGGCGTCGACGTGGCCGAGCTGGCCGGACGGCCGCCCATCGGCGTGCCCGCCACCGCCGACCCCGAGCAGATCCTGGCGCTGGACGCCGACTGCGTGATCTTCGCGCCCTCGGGCGGGGTGCTCACCCGCCGGCGCAGCGGCGGGCTGAACATCGTCTGCGAGCTGCTGGCCTCGGGCAAGAACGTGATCTGCCTGTCGGGCCTGGTCTACCCGCAGGCGCACGGCCCGGAGCTGGTCGACGAGCTGGAGCGGGCGTGCCGGGCCGGGAACTCCTCGGTGCACGGCACGGGGGTCAACCCCGGCTTCATGGCCGACCTGATGCCGCTGGCGCTGTCGCGGCTGTCCCGGCAGATCAGCCACGTCTACGCGCGGGAGTGCTCGGACTTCTCCGGCCATCCCTCCTGGCGGCTGGTGCACGACATGGTGGGATTCGGCAAGACCGAAGAGGAGTACGTGGCCGACCTGCGCAAGGCGCGGGCCTACATGCGCTCGGTGTTCACCGAGAGCATGTACCTGGTCGCCGCCGCGCTCGGCGTCGCGCTGGACGAGGTCGACTGCGACGTCGCCTACCGGCTGGCCTCGGAGGACTTCGACGTCTCCGCCGGGCACATCGCCAAGGGCACGGTCGCCGCCGCCCGCTGGACCCTCAACGGGCTGGTGAAGGGCAACCCCTTCATCATGGCCGAGGCCATCTACAAGGCCGACGCCTCCCGCGTCTTCGACTGGGGCGACCCCGGCTACGCGGTGCGCGTGCACGGCCGTCCCTCGATCACGCTGACCACCGGCGAGGACTGGGTGTCCAACGGCATCGCCGCCGCGGCCGCGCACGCCGTCAACGCCGTCCCGGCGGTCTGCGAGGCCGAGCCCGGCATCCGGACCCTGCTGGACCTGCCGCTGATCACCGGCCGGGCCGCGGCGCCGTACCGCTCCACCTGACCGCCGCGGACGCGCCGGGACCGACCGGGAACGCCGTTATGCTGACGGCTCGTATCCGCAAAGTCCGTGACGTGTGATCCCCGCTCCCGGTGCTGAAGGCGTCTCTTCCGCCGTCAGGCGCGGCGAGGCCATGAGCACGCACGCGGGCCGCCCTCCGGCGCGGCCATGAGCCAGAGAGACCCAGACGATGCGCAGCCCGTTCTTCGGCAACATGGAGCAGGCACAGCTCCCCGGGCATTTCGCCCTGCAGAACTCCAAGATGCTCCGCGTCCACCTCAACGGGGAGGTGCTGGCCCGCCAGGGGTCGATGGTGGCCTTCCAGGGGCAGATGGACTTCGACTACCAGGGCTCCGGCAGCGTCGGGCGCTTCCTGAAGAAGGCGCTGACCGGCGAGGGCGTGCCCACCATGCGGGTGCGGGGGCAGGGCCTGCTGTTCCTGGCGCACAACGCCGACGACATCCACCTGTTCTACCTGGAGAACGAGACGCTGACGGTCAACGGCGCCAACGTCCTGGCCTGGGACGCGCACCTGCACTCCGACATCCAGCGGGTGCAGGGCGCCGGCATCGTGGCCGGCGGGCTGTTCAACACCACCTTGTCGGGCACCGGCTGGGTGGCGGTCACCGCGCACGGCACCCCGGTCATGCTGGACCCCGGGCGCGCCCCGACGTTCGTGGACGCCCAGTCGGCGGTCTGCTGGAGCGCCGGGCTGCAGGTGGGCGTCAACCGCACCTTCAAGGCGGGCGCGCTGATCGGGCGCGGCAGCGGCGAGGCGATGCAGCTGGCCTTCCACGGGCAGGGCTTCGTGCTGGTGCAGGCCAGCGAGGGCCCGGTCGTCCCGCCGCACAGCCACTGACCTCGCCGTCCGGTCCCCGCCAATGGCGGTGACGGCCTCGACGCACCCGCTGCGGCCCGCAAAGACGCCGCACCGGGAAGGGCCGCCGAGCGCCGCGCGGCGCGCAACCTGGGCGGCCGGGGATCTGCAGCCCGCGCAAGGGGCGGCCCGCCGCCCGGCATGGCCGGTTACGGCCACGCATCATCCCAGGTCAGGGTTTTATCTCCGGCAAGAGCGCCCGCCGGGACGGGCCGGCCGGAGTAACGGCCGAGCGGGCGGGTAGGGCAAGGCGACGGAATGCCCGGCCTTTCCCGGATGTTGACGATCTTGCCGAAACCCTCCGGCCCCCGTGGGCGACGTGGCCATAATCAGGGGTCACCGGCCGAAGGCGGTCCTGCGGCTACCGTCGTCCGGGTCCGAGGCGAGTAGCCTTGTCTCGATTCAGATTTAACTTGCGAGCTGCGGAAGAGGGGCGATCCCCGCCGTGTCGACAGAGTCGTCGCGTACCAGTGCCGACCCGAGAACCACAGACTTTGGCGCCAACGAGTGGCTGGTCGACGAGCTGTACCAGAAGTACCTCGAAGACCCGAACTCCGTTGACCAGGCCTGGTGGAACTTCTTCGCGGACTACCAGCCGGACTCCCGGCCGTCCGCGCAGGGGGCCACAGCGACCGCGCCGGGTGGGGCACCGAGCGCCAACGGTGCCCCGGCGGCCGCCGCGCCGCCCGTCAAAGCGCCCGGCGGCGACGGCAGGGCCGCGCCCCCGCCTGCCAAGGCCAAGCCGGAAAAGGCCGCTCCGGCCGCGGTGCCGGCCGGCGCCGAGGAGGTCCGGCTGAAGGGGGTGGCCGCCCGGACGGTCGCCAACATGGAGGCCAGCCTCCAGGTGCCGACCGCCACCAGCGTCCGCGCGGTGCCGGCCAAGCTGCTCATCGACAACCGCATCGTCATCAACAACCATCTGCGCCGCGGCCGCGGCGGCAAGGTGTCCTTCACGCACCTGCTGGGCTTCGCCGTGGTGCGGGCGCTGAAGACGATGCCGGAGATGAATTACAGCTACGCCGAGGTCGACGGCAAGCCGGTGCTGGTCAAGCCCGAGCACGTCAATTTGGGCCTGGCCATCGACCTGAAGAAGGAGGACGGCCAGCGGCAGCTGGTGGTGCCCTCCATCAAGGCCGCCGAGACCCTCGACTTCCGCCAGTTCTGGGCGGCCTATGAGGAGCTGGTCCGCAAGGCCCGCGCCGGCAAGCTGACCCTGGAGGACTTCCAGGGCACCACGATCAGCCTGACCAACCCGGGCACCATCGGCACCGTGCACTCGGTGCCGCGCCTGATGCCGGGCCAGGGCACGATCATCGGCGCCGGCGCCATGGAGTACCCGGCCGAGTTCGCCGGGGCCTCCGACGAGACGCTGGCGCGGATGGGGATCAGCAAGGTCATGACGCTGACCTCCACCTACGACCACCGCATCATCCAGGGCGCCCAGTCCGGGGAGTTCCTGCGCCGCATCCACCAGCTGCTGCTGGGCGAGGACGGCTTCTACGACGAGATCTTCGAGGCGCTGCGCATCCCGTATGAGCCGGTGCGCTGGGTGCAGGACATCTCCGCCAGCCACGAGGACGACGTCGACAAGGTCGCCCGCGTCCACGAGCTGATCCACGCCTACCGGGTCCGCGGCCACCTGATGGCCGACACCGACCCGCTGGAGTACAAGCAGCGCCGCCACCCCGACCTGGACATCCTGCAGCACGGGCTGACCCTGTGGGACCTGGAGCGGGAGTTCGCCACCGGCGGTTTCGGCGGCAAGCCGAAGATGAAGCTGCGCGAGATCCTGGGCGTGCTGCGCGACTCCTACTGCCGCACCGTCGGCATCGAGTACATGCACATCCAGGACCCCGAGGAGCGGGCCTGGATCCAGCAGCGGGTGGAGGTCCCCCACCCCAAGCCCAGCCGCGAGGAGCAGCTGCACATCCTGCGGCGGCTCAACAGCGCCGAGGCGTTCGAGACGTTCCTGCAGACCAAGTTCGTCGGGCAGAAGCGCTTTTCGCTGGAGGGCGGCGAGTCGCTGATCCCGCTGCTGGACTCGGTGATCAGCGCGGCGGCCCGCGCCCGGCTGGACGAGGTCGTCATCGGCATGGCCCACCGCGGCCGGCTGAACGTGCTGGCCAACATCGTCGGCAAGTCCTACGCGCAGATCTTCAGCGAGTTCGAGGGCAACCTCGACCCGCGCAGCGCCCAGGGCTCCGGCGACGTCAAGTACCACCTGGGCGCCGAGGGCGACTTCGAGTCCCACGACGGCGCCAAGATCCGCGTCTCGCTGGTGGCCAACCCCTCCCACCTGGAGGCGGTCAACCCGGTGCTGGAGGGCGTGGTCCGCGCCAAGCAGGACATCCTGGACGTCGGCGAGGCCGGCTTCACCGTGCTGCCGGTGCTGATCCACGGCGACGCGGCCTTCGCCGGGCAGGGTGTGGTGGCCGAGACGCTGAACCTGTCGCAGCTGCGCGGCTACCGCACCGGCGGCACCGTGCACATCGTGGTCAACAACCAGGTCGGCTTCACCACCGCCCCGCAGCACTCGCGCTCGTCGGTGTACGCCACCGACGTGGCCCGGATGATCCAGGCCCCGATCTTCCACGTCAACGGCGACGACCCCGAGGCGTGCGCCCGGGTGGCGCGGTTGGCCTTCGAGTACCGCCAGGCGTTCAAGAAGGACGTCGTCATCGACATGGTCTGCTACCGGCGGCGGGGCCACAACGAGTCCGACAACCCCTCCTTCACCCAGCCGCTGATGTACGACCTGATCGACGCCAAGCGCTCGGTGCGCAAGCTGTACACCGAGGCGCTGATCGGCCGGGGCGACATCACGGTGGAGGAGGCCGAGCAGGCGCTGCGCGACTACCAGGAGCAGCTGGAGCGGGCCTTCACCGAGACCAGGGAGGCGCTGGCCAAGTCGCCGGAGCCCGGTTCGGTGATCAAGCCGGCCGAGCCCGAGCACGTCCCGATCGACCACGGGGCGGCCGGGACCGCGATCGATCTGGAGACCATCAAGCAGATCATCGAGACCCAGGTCGACCTGCCCGAGGGCTTCACCGTGCACCCGCGGCTGCAGCCGATCCTGCAGCGCCGCGCCCAGGCGATCTCCGACGACTCGGTGGACTGGGCCACCGCCGAGCTGCTGGCGTTCGGCTCGCTGCTGATCGACGGGCACCCGGTGCGGCTGGTCGGCCAGGACTCCCGGCGCGGCACCTTCGGCCAGCGGCACGCGGTGCTGGTGGACCGCAAGACCGGCGAGGAGCACACCCCGCTCAAGCGGTTCGACAAGGGCGTGTCGAAGTTCTACGTGCACGACTCGCTGCTGAGCGAGTTCGCCGCGATGGGCTTTGAGTACGGCTACTCGCTGACCCGCCCGGACGCGCTGGTGTGCTGGGAGGCGCAGTTCGGCGACTTCGCCAACGGCGCCCAGTCGATCATCGACGAGTTCGTGGTCTCCGGGGAGCAGAAGTGGGGCCAGCGCTCGTCGGTGACGCTGCTGCTGCCGCACGGCTATGAGGGCCAGGGCCCGGACCACTCCTCGGCCCGCATCGAGCGGTTCCTGCAGCTGTGCGCCCAGGACAACGTGACGGTGGTCTACCCGACCACCGCGGCCAACTACTTCCACCTGCTGCGCTGGCAGGTGCTCTCCCAGCGCCGCAAGCCGCTGATCGTGTTCACCCCCAAGTCGCTGCTGCGGCACAAGGGGGCGGCCTCGCCGGTCGCGCAGTTCACCTCCGGCGCCTTCCAGCCGGTCATCGGCGAGCAGGGCGCGATCGAGCCGTCCGGCGTCAAGCGGGTGCTGATCACCACCGGCAAGATCTACTACGAGGTGGTGGAGCGGCGGGCCAAGAAGGGCGTCACCGACACCGCGGTGATCCGGCTGGAGCGGCTGTACCCGCTGCCGGTGGCGGAGCTGAAGGCCGAGCTGGCCAAGTACCCCGCCGACGCGCAGCTGGTGGTGGTGCAGGACGAGCCGGCCAACCAGGGCGCCTGGCCGTACCTGGCGCTCACCCTGGGGCCGCTGCTGGAGGGCCGGCCGCTGCACCGGATCTCCCGCCCGGCCAGCTCCTCGCCGGCGGTGGGCTCGGCCAAGATGCACGCCATCGAGCAGGAGGCCCTGCTGCAGCAGGTCTTCCCGGACTGAGCACGCCGAGCCGTCCACACGGTTTCCCTTGGAGGGCCCCGGAAGCGTCTTCCGGGGCCCTCGCCCATGTCACCGTGCCGAACCGGGCGCGGTTTCCGCGGGGAAAACGGTTCGCTGAAAGGATCGGTACATGTACTTCACCGACCGTGGAATCGAGGAACTGTCGCAGCGGCGCGGTTCGGAGGAGGTCACCTTGGACTGGGTGGCCGAGCGGCTGCGCGAGTTCGTGGATTTGAACCCCGAGTTCGAAACGCCGATCGATCGGCTGGCCACCTGGCTGGCCCGGCTGGACGATGAGGACTGAAACCGTCACGGGCCGCTTCCGCGCCGGTGACTCGCCGAAAAGCGACATGTCTTGACTTTGCCAGGACGCGACATATCGTGTTACTCGGCACAGTCCGGTCGCGTCATCCCCAAGGCACGGGCACGAAAGGCGGCATGCGATGTCGCGTTGGACGATCGACAGCACGGCGACGCTGGAGTTCGACGGCGTGGTCGCCCTGAAGGCCACCATGATCGCCGGCAACATCAACGTGCTGGCCTCCGACGAGGCGCCGTCCGTGCTGGTCAGTGAGGTCCACGGGCCGCCGTTGCTGGTCAGCCACGAGGCGGGCATGCTGACCATCGCCCACGAGCGGATCCTGGAGGGCATGCTCGGCTGGCTGCGCAACCAGCGGGCCCGCGCCACCGTCACGGTGACCGTCCCCCGCGAGTGCCCCGTCCAGCTCAACCTGGTCTCCGCCGACGCGGTCATCACCGGTCTGTCGGCCCGCGCCGCCATCAAGAGCGCGACGGGCGACGTCACGCTGGACGGGGTGAAGGGACAGATCGACGCCAACACCGTCTCCGGGCGGATCGAGGCGCAAGGGGTGGACGGCGCGGTGAACTTCACCTCCGTCTCCGGCGACCTCACCCTGGCCGGAGGCTCGCTGGAGAGCCTGGGCGCCCGCACCGTCTCCGGCCGCATCGCCGCGGACGTGGCGCCGGTCAACGGGTGCGCCATGACCGTCAGCACCGTCTCCGGGGAGGTGGCGCTGCGGCTGCCGGAATCGACCTCGGCGAAGGTCCAGCTCGGCTCGGCGGCCGGCCGGATCGACACCTCGTTCCCCGGTCTGCAACGGTACGACCGCCCGGTGGCCACGAACGTCAGCGGCACGCTCGGCGACGGAGCCGGGCAGCTGGTCGTCAACACGATCTCCGGCGGCATCACGCTGCTCAGCAAGCCCGATGATCCGGCCAAGGCCGGCACGGGAGTGGAGGACAAGTGAGCCCCGTCTTCGGCCACGGCCGGCTGCGCCTGTACCTGCTCAAGCTGCTGGAGGAGAGCCCGCGGCACGGCTATGAGGTGATCCGGCTGCTGCAGGACCGCTTCTTGGGGGTCTACTCCCCCTCCCCCGGCACCATCTACCCGCGCCTGGCCCGGCTGGAGGCCGACGGCCTGGTCACCCACGAGGTGATCAAGGGCAAGAAGGTCTACTCGCTCACCGACGCCGGCCGTGCCGAGCTGGAGCGCCGCATGGACGAGCTGGCCGACCTGGAGGAGGAGATCGCCGCCTCGGCCCAGCAGTTCGCCCGCGAGCTGCAGCAGGACGTCCGCCAGACCGTCCGCTCGCTGCGCGAGGAGCTGACCCAGGCCGCCCGCGAGATGCGCAAGCAGGGCCGTACCGCCTCCAAGGAGACCTGGCGGGAGGTCAGGGAGCGGCACAAGGAGGAGTGGCGGCGGCACAAGGGGCACTGGCGCGAGCAGAGCCAGGCCCTGATGGAGGAGTGGCGGCAGAGCTGGGACGAGGCCTGGTGCACCGCCACCGGCACCGCCGAGGAGGCCAACCGCATCAAACTGGAGCGCGCGCTGCGCAAGTTCGCCGACAACGTCCGCAAGAGCGCCAGGCGCTCCGGCCTGACCGAGGCGGACCTGGCGGCGGTCCAGTCACTGCTGGAGGAGACCGCCGCCCGGATCCGCACCGAGATCCTCGACCGCTAGTCCTTCCAGGGCCGCCACAGCTCGGTGGGGATCTCGATCCCGAACGGCTCCGGCAGCTTGACGGTCTCGCCGAAGTTCCATACCCGGTGCTGCAGGTAGGCCCCGGCGGCCCGGTCCGGCGCCGAGTACAAGGTGACCTGAGCGGCCCGGGGATCACGGTCGACGAGCAGATAGCAGGGGATCCCCAGGCGTGCGTAAAGCTGCCACTTGGTGTTGGGGCGCAGGCTCGTCGGCTGGCGATCGGCCGCCGCGTTCGATTTGGAGGTGACCTCGACGGTCATCTCCACCTGGTCGGGCGTGAGATAAGGGGCCCCTGCCTCCCAGGCGGCGTTGAGGATCTCGGATTCGGCCACGATGAGGTCGGGCACGCAGCCCGTCTCCCGCTCCGGCACACGCAGGCCCGTGCCCTGCGTGCACTCCCACACGCACTCCGGATCAGCGGCCCGCGCGGCCCAGAACGCCTCAGCGATCTTGTCGATGATCCGGTTGTGCGGCATGACCGGAGCCGGTGATACGTAGATCTCCCCATCGATGACCTCGACCCTGGTGCCGTCGTGAGGAAGGGCGAGCACCTCGTGGAGTTCACCGCGCTCCCACAGCCGGTAGGGGGTGTCCGGGAGCAGGCACGCGCTGTGCACCTCGGCGGCGACCCCGTGGGACGGCGCGCCGCCGGCACGTCCGGAAGCGGCCATCGAAAGCCCGGCGGCGACGCTCACGCCGGGTGACTCCTTCCTCACGATCGGCTCCCGGTCATCATGGGAGTCATACGCACTCAGCGTACCCACAGCGGTGCGATCCGCTAGGGAGCCCGCCGTCAGGGCGTGAAGACGATCTTTCCGAAGAGGTCGCCTTCGGCCATGACGGCAAAGCCCTCGCGGGCCCGCGCCAGCGGCAGGGTGCGGTCGATCGGCGGGCGGAGGCCGCTGGTGACCAGGAAGCGGGACAGGCGGACCAGCTGGTCGCGGGTGCCCATGGTGGAGCCGACCACCGACAGCTGCAGGAAGAACACCCGGTTGAGCTCGGCGGGGGGCAGCTGGCCGGTGGTGGCGCCGCTGACCACGATGCGGCCGCCGGGACGCAGCGACTTCAGCGAGTGCGACCAGGTGGCCTGGCCGACGGTCTCCATCACCGCGTCCACCCGCTCCGGCAGGCGCGCCCCGGGCTCGAAGACCGCCTCGGCGCCCAGCTCCAGCGCCCGCTTGCGCTTGGCCTCGCTGCGGCTGGTGGCCCACACCCGGTAGCCGGCGGCCGCGCCGAGCGCGATCAGGGCGGTGGCCACCCCGCCGCCGGCGCCCTGCACCAGCACGGTCGCGCCGGGCTGCAGCTCGGCCTTGTCGAACAGCATCCGGTAGGCGGTCAGCCAGGCGGTGGGCAGGCAGGCCGCCTCCTCGAACGACAGCTCCTTGGGCTTGGGCACCAGGTTGCGGCGCGGCACGATCACCTGCTCGGCGAAGGTGCCCTGGTGGCGCTCCGACAGCAGGGAGCGGCGCGGGTCGAGGGTCTCATCGCCGCCGCCGGCGTCCGGGTCGCCGATCACCGAGTGCACGATGACCTCGTTGCCGTCGGCGTCCACCCCGGCCGCGTCACAGCCGAGGATCATCGGCAGCTGCTCCTGGCGGATGCCGACGCCGCGCAGCGTCCACAGGTCGTGGTGGTTGAGGGAGGCGGCCTTGACGGTGACGGTCGTCCAGCCCTCGGGCGCCTCGGGTTCGGGGCGCTCCCCCAGCTCCAGGCCGTTCAGCGGGTTGTCGGCGTCGAAACGTGCAGCGTAGACAGCGAACATGGCGCCCACCTTAGACGCCGGCGGCCCGCGCCGCCCGACCGGGGGCGCGGGCCGCCGTGCCCGGCCTCACAGGACCTTGGACAGAAAGTCCCGGGTCCGCGGATGTTGCGGGTTGGCCAGCACCTCGCGCGGCGGCCCCGACTCGACCACCACGCCGCCGTCCATGAAGACCAGCGAGTCGCCGACCTCGCGGGCGAACCCGATCTCGTGGGTGACCACGATCATCGTCATGCCGTCCAGGGCCAGCCGCTTCATCACCTCCAGCACCTCGCCGACCAGCTCGGGGTCGAGCGCGGAGGTGGGCTCGTCGAACAGCATCAGCTTGGGCTGCATGGCCAGCGCGCGGGCGATGGCCACCCGCTGCTGCTGGCCGCCGGACAGCTGGGCGGGGTAGCTGTGCATCTTGTCGGCCAGCCCCACCCGCTCCAGCAGCGCCCGCGCCCGCTCGCGGACGGCGTCCTTGGGCTCCTTCTTCACCCGGACCGGCGCCTCCATGACGTTCTCCAGCGCCGTCATGTGGGGGAAGAGGTTGAACCGCTGGAAGACCATGCCGATGTCGCGGCGCTGCGCGGCCACCTCGCGGTCGCGCAGCTCATAGAGCTTGCCGCCTTTCTCCCGGTAGCCGACCAGATGGCCGTCCACCCACAGCCGCCCGGCGTCGATCTTCTCCAGGTGGTTGATGCACCGCAGGAAGGTGGACTTGCCCGAGCCGGACGGGCCGATCATGCACATGACCTCGCCGGGCTGGACCTCCAGGTCGATGCCCTTGAGCACCTCCAGGTGGCCGAAGCTCTTGTGCACCTGCTCGGCCTTGACCATCGGGGGACGCTCGGCCTTCGAGTCTGTGACGGTCGTCTTGTCAACGGTCACTGGCCACCTCCTCCGCGCAGCGCGCGCAGCCCGCCCCTGCCGCGGCCGGAGTTCCCCACGCCCCGGCTGAAGTGCCGTTCCAGGTAGTACTGGCCGATCATCAGCAGCGTGGACAGGAACAGGTACCACAGGCACGCCATGATCAGCATCGGGATGATCTGGTAGGTGCTGGCGTAGATGGTCTGCGCGGTGAAGGTCAGCTCCGCGTACGGCACCGCCGCCACCAGCGAGGTGTTCTTGAGCATCGAGATGGTCTCGTTGCCGGTGGGCGGCACGATCACCCGCATGGCCTGCGGCAGCACGATGCGGCGCATGGTCTGCATCCGGGACATGCCCAGGGCGCTGGCCGCCTCCTGCTGGCCGGGGTCCACCGACAGGATGCCGGCCCGGACGATCTCGGCCATGTAGGCGGCCTCGTTGAGGATCAGCCCCAGCGCCGCGGCCAGCGCCACGTTGATCAGCTTCTGGGTCTGCCAGGTGTGGAACTCCGGGCCGAAGGGGATGCCGATGCCGATGGTGGGGATGAGCGCCCCGATGGCGCCCCAGATCAGCAGCTGGGTGTAGAGCGGAGTGCCGCGGAAGAACCACAGGTAGACGAAGGCCGCCCCCTTCAGCAGGGGGTTGGGCGACATCCGCATCAGCGCCAGCACGACGCCGAGCGCGATCCCGCCGGCCATCGCCGCGACCGTCAGCCAGATGGTGTTGCGGACGCCTTTGAGGACCGGCTCAGAGAACAGGTACTTCCACTGCTCGCTCCAGTTGAAGGCCGGGTTGTAGAGCAGGAAGTGCACGAACATCGCGGCCAGGACCAGCACCACCGCGGCCCCGGCCCAGCGCCCGGGATGCCGGACGGGGACGGCCCGGATCGCCTCGGGCCGTCCCTTCTCCACGTCTCCGTTGACGGTCATGAAGTCAGCTCTGGGCTCCGTTGATCACCGGCTCGGTGATGGCGCCGGACTCCACGCCGTGTTCCTTGAGGATCTTCATGTAGGTGCCGTCGGCGATCAGCGCCTTGATCGCCCCCAGGACGGCCTCCTTGAACTGCCCGGCGTTCTTGTTGATCGCGTAGCCGTAGGGTGCGGTGTCGTAGACCTGACCGATGATCTCCAGCTTGCCGGTGGTCTTGACCGCGCCGCCCACCACCGGGGAGTCGGCCGCCATGGCGTCGATCTTGCCCGCCACCAGGTCGTTGTTGACCTCGGTCTGCTGCTTGCGCACCACGGTCTTGATGGCCGGCTTGCCGGCCTCGGTGCACTTCTTGCTGCGCTCCTCCAGGTCCTTCACCTGAACGGTGCCCTGCTGCACGCCGATGGTCAGGCCGCAGGCGTCGTCGGGGTTGACGTTCTTGGGGTTGCCCCTGGGGGCGGCCCAGGCGGTGCCCGCCGAGTAGTAGGTGACGAAGTCGACGGCTTTCTCGCGTTCCTTGTCATCTGTGAAGGACGACACGCCGATCTCGTACTTGCCCGACTGGACGCCCGGGATGATGGTGTCGAAACCGGCGTTCTCGAACTCGGCCTTCAGGCCGAGTTTGGCCGCCACGGCCTTGAACAGCTCCACATCCCAGCCGACGATCTCCTGGGTGGACGGGTCGATCGACTCGTTCGGCGGGTAGGAGGCGTCGGTGCCGACCTTGATCTTGCCGTCGCTCTTGATGGCATCGGGGACCATGGCCGCCAGCGCGGCGTCCTGGGTTACGGTGGTGTCGGAACCGGCCCCGGATTCCCCGCCGTCGTCGCCACAGGCGGACAGGACCAGGGCACCCGTCAGCAGGAGAGCACCCGCCGCTACGGCGCGGCGGCGCAGAGAACCAGTGTTCACAGGTCCCCCTTCAACTAGTTCGTAGCACCTTCGCCGATCGAAGGCATTGCAGGACATCTTGTCCTAGACCACCGGTGGTCTCTATTAAGGTCAAGAAACGATCGCACAACAGGTCGCCCAGCCCTCCTACCTGGGAACATCCTGGATGGACCGCTCCAAGTACCGGTAGCGTACGCCGTTGGGAGTGACGGGTAACCCAAAACGGGGCACACCCTGCCCTCATGGAGGGAACAAACAGAGAACGGGCATCGTGGCACAGACCACTCCACCCGCCCGACGGTCGCCTGGAAGGCGTGTGGCACAATCGGACAGCGGGTGACCCCCGTACGTCAAGAGATGACCACCCGGAAACGGCCACCTAGACCGCACTGCAGGGGTGGCATCGCCCACACGCTCCATCGAGAGCCGTTTCGTCATGACAGGGGTCGCTGTGGCTGCTGAGTCCGATTCAAGCTTCGATTACGACAACGATCCGGCGTTCGTCCTGCACAAGGGTGGCAAGCTGGAGGTCCGCTCCACTGTCCCGGTGCGCAACAAGGACGATCTGTCCCTGGCCTACACGCCCGGCGTGGCGCGCGTGTGCACCGCCATCGCCGACAATCCGGAACTGGCCTACGAGTACACCTGGACCTCCAAAGTGGTGGCCGTGGTCACCGACGGCACCGCGGTGCTGGGGCTCGGCGACATCGGCCCCGCCGCCTCCATGCCGGTCATGGAGGGCAAGGCGCTGCTGTTCAAGCAGTTCGCCGGCGTCGACTCGGTGCCCATCGCGCTGAACACCACCGACACCGACGAGATCGTCGAGACCGTGATCCGGCTCGCGCCCAGCTTCGGTGGCATCAACCTGGAGGACATCAGCGCGCCGCGGTGCTTTGAGATCGAAGACCGGCTGCGCGAGGCGCTGGACATCCCGGTGTTCCACGACGACCAGCACGGCACCGCCATCGTGGCGCTGGCCGCGCTGCGCAACGCGGCCCGCCTGATCGGCAAGCCGCTGTCGGAGCTGCGCGCGGTGGTGGCCGGTGCGGGCGCCTCCGGGGTGGCGGTCAGCCGGATCCTGCTGAACGCCGGCATCGGCGACATCGCCGTCTCCGACAGCAAGGGCCTGATCTACGAGGGCCGCGACGGGCTCAACCCGGTCAAGCAGGCGCTGGCCCGCGACACCAACAAGCTCGGCCTCAAGGGCTCCACCGAGGACGCGCTGCGCGGCGCCGACGTGTTCATCGGGCTGTCGGGCAGCACCGTCCGCGAAGAGAGCATCGCCACCATGTCCGACAACGCGATCGTGTTCGCGTTGTCCAACCCCACTCCGGAGGTCCACCCGGATGTGGCGCGGCGGCACGCCAAGGTGGTCGCCACCGGCCGCAGCGACTTCCCCAACCAGATCAACAACGTGCTGGCCTTCCCCGGCATCTTCCGCGGCGCGCTGGACGTGCGCGCCCACAGCATCACCGAGGGGATGAAGCTGGCCGCCGCCGAGGCGCTGGCGAACGTGGTGGGCGATGACCTGAGCCCGGATTATGTGATCCCCAGCCCGTTCGATGAGCGGGTGGCCCCGGCCGTCACCGCGGCGGTGGCCGAGCAGGCCCGCAAGGAGGGCGTCAACCGGATCTGAAAAGCCGGTCTTTTCGGGCGGCCCGACAGGGCCGCGCGCACCAGCGGGCCGGACGGCCTTCACCGGGCCGTCCGGCCCGCCGCGCATCGGGAAAGCCCCGGGTGCGCAGCCGCGGGGGCGGCGCAGAGCACCGGCCAGGAACGGCTTGGATCGCTCCACACGGCGGGTTGTCAATTTTTAACAACACCCGTATATGCACGGACGATTATGGAAATATTTTGCGTGCATACCGCACAATATTTCATATTCCCGGCCTTCTCGCGGTGCCATCCCGCACAGCGCATGTGATACTCGATACCGGCGACGGACCGCCGCCGACGGACCGGGGTCGGCACATAAGGAGTGCCGGTGGACTTCGCTTCTTACGCAGACCTGGCGATCGAGCTGGTCAACAGCTCCGCCCCCGCCGAGGACTCGTTGCGCGACCTGGACTCCCTGCAACGGCTGCTGAAGATCAGGCCCCATCTCAGCGGCCGGGTCACCCACCGTGATCTGGACGCCATGCGCCAGCTGCGCGAGTCACTGCGCGCGATCTTCGCCGCCGCCGCCCGGGGCGATGAGGAGGAGGCCGTCGAACGGCTGAACACGCTGCTGATCCAGCACCCGATCCAGCCCCAGCTGTCCGGCCACGACGGCCAGCGCTGGCACCTGCACCTCACCGAGGGCGGCTCGGTGCCCGACCGGTACGCCGCCGGCGCCGCCATGGGGCTGGCCGTCAAGATCAGCGACCATGGCCTGGACCGGCTGGGCACCTGCCGGGCCGCCGGCTGCGACAACGTCTTCTTCGACACCACCGCCGACCGCTCCCGCCGCTACTGCAGCGAGCACTGCGCCGCACGCTCCGACGACCCGCGGCCCGCCCACGCGCCACCCGGCCCCGACGGCGAGTCCCCCCGGTGAGCCTTGGCGCCGGAAAAGCCGGCGTCAGCCGCCCCTCCCCCGGCGCAGCAGCGTGATGCGCGACGGCGGCCAATAACGCGCCACCACCCGTCCCTCGATCAGCTCCTCGGGGACGGCGCCGAAGTCCCAGCTGTCCTGCCGGCCCGCGGCGCGCTGGTTGTCGCTCTCCAGCCACCAGCCCTCCGCGGTGCGGCGTACGGCCCGCTTGACGATCAGCAGCCCCGCCCGCCGCGGATGCCGGGCCACCACCACGTCCCCGGCCGCGACGGGACGGCCCCGGCGCCGCACCAGCAGCCAGTCCCCCGGCCGGAGCGCGGGCAGCATCGACTCCCCGGACACCTCCACCGTCTGCCACACCGGCGGCTCCCTTCCGGATACCCGTGCCCCTACTCGCGCGAACGCCAGGCCATCGGGGTAATGTCGGTGACCTGAGCATGATCCGCTACCGAGAAGGGACGATGCAGGTGCTGGCAAAGCTACTGCGTCCGAAGACCACGGTCTTTGCGCACTGCGACCTGCCGTGCGGCGTCTACGACCCGGCGCAGGCGCGCATCGAGGCCGAGTCGGTCAAGGCCATCATCGAGAAGTACCACGCCAACGAGGACCCGGTCTTCCGCACCCGGGCGCTGATCATCAAGGAGCAGCGCTCCAACCTGGTCAAGGAGCACCTGTGGGTGCTGTGGACCGACTACTTCAAGCCGCACCACTTTGAGAAGTACCCGCAGCTCCACCAGCTGTTCAACGAGGCGACCAAGCTCGCCGGGGCGGCCGGCACCAAGCAGAGCGTGGATGTGAAGGTGGCCGAGGAGCTGCTGGCCAAGATCGCCGAGATCGACAAGATCTTCTGGGAGACCAAGCAGTCCTGACCCGGCCCAAGGCCGATGCCTCGGCAAGGCCCGCCCGGCGCGCCGGGCGGGCCTTCGCCGTCCCGGCGGCCCTCGATCGGATCATCCCTCGCGTCCCCGGCTTTCGCCCGATTCCCCCGTCCTGCACACCCCCTGCGGGGGCGCCCCCTACGCTGTCGGTGGACCGACCAGAGAGGGACGGGAGGCCGGTCGGTCCTCATGTGACAGGGGGCTATATCGTGGGGAAGCATTCCAAGCCGGCGACGCGCAGGTGCCCGGGATGCCGGGGCACCGGCACCAGCACGGCGACAGGACGGCAGTGCACCATCTGCTGGGGGGAGGGGAAGATATGAACTATCCCCCCGAGGGCTGCACCTACGAGGTGCGTTACTCCCTCGGCAGGCGCGGGCATACGCGGGAGTCCTTCCCCAACGAGTTCGCCCTGATGAAGTGGTTCGCGAAGATGACCGATCTGGGCGTGTTCGACCCGCTGGAGTTCGCCCGCCCCGACGAGGACGGCCGCAACGGCTACCAGATCTTCTGTGTCACCGGCGACGAGCGCGTCGGGATCAGCTACTTCCACCCGCGGCTGGTGCGGGCCCGCATCGAGGCCGCCCGCCCGGCCTCCGGCCGCGCCTGAGGGTCCGGCGCAGTGGGCGGCGGCGGTAGCCTCTGCCTGTGATTCGACCTGCTGTTCCCCAAGATGTCCCGACGATCCTGCGTCTGATCCGCGAGCTGGCCGACTACGAAAAGGCGCTCGAGGAGGTGGAGGCCACCGAAGAAGACCTGCAGCGCGCCCTGTTCGGGCCGCACCCGAAGGTCTTCGCGCACGTGGCCGAGCATGAGGGCGAGGTCGTCGGGTTCGCCCTGTGGTTTGAGAACTTCTCCACCTGGAAGGGCACGCACGGGATCTACCTGGAGGACCTGTACGTGCGGCCGCAGGCCCGGGGGCACGGGTACGGCAAGGCGCTGCTGACCGAGCTGGCGCGCATCGCCGTCGAACGCGGCTACCGGCGCGTGGAGTGGTCGGTGCTGGACTGGAACGAGCCGGCCATCGGTTTTTACAAGTCCTTGGGCGCGCTCCCGCAGGACGAGTGGACGGTCTACCGGCTGACCGGCGAGGCGCTGCGGGAACTCGGCCGCCGCTGAGCAGGGCCGATGGCGCGCGTCCGGCTATGGGCGGTTTCCCGCGGGGTGCGAAGATCTCCGGCACCGACCGCCGGCGCGATGCGCCGGCAAGTGAGAAACCCACGCGCGGCGAAGCGTCACGGCACGCGAGACAGGCGGTAGTTTCGAAGGAGGCGTGCCCAGCCAAGGGAGAAATGTGACCGAGGAAACCACTGCCATGCCAGCAAAGACGCCGGCCGACACCAAATCGGCGGTCCGTGACGTGGTGACCGTCAAGCTGCCCGCCGACAGCGCGTATCTGTCCGTGCTGCGCACCGCCACCGCCGGTTTGGCCGCCCGGCTGGACTTCACCCTCGATGAGATCGAGGACCTGCGCATCGCGGTGGACGAGGCGTGCGCGATGCTGCTCGCCCAGGCCGTGCCCGGCACCGATCTGGAATGCCAGTTCGAGCTGAGCGGGGACGCCATGCGCATCGCGGTGTCCGTGCTGACCGTGGACGGCGCACTGCCCAGCCGCGACACCTTCGCCTGGACGGTGCTGTCCTCGCTGGCCGGCGATGTGGACTCCGCGGTGGGCGCCGATGACCGGGTGACCGTGACGCTGCGCAAGCGACGTGGAGCGGCGGGGGCACAGTGAACCTTCATGAGCTTGCCTGCAGCCCGTCCGCCGAGGGCTGCGGCCGGGTCGGCACCGGCCCGGTGATGACGGCGGAGCGACCGCTGCGGCGACCGCCGGGCGAGGTGGCGCGATGACCGAGAAGATCACGCTGCCGGAGGGCAGTGTGCCGGGTCCCGCCGACGAGCGGCCGGACACCGGCGGAGTACCCGACCGCGCCCGGGCGCGGGTGCTGTTCGAGCGGCTGCACCAGCTGCCCGAGGGCGACCCGGAGCGCCAGCGGGTCCGCGACGAGCTGGTGGAGCTGCACCTGCCGTTGGTGGAGTACCTGGCCCGCCGGTTCCGCAACCGCGGCGAGTGGCTGGACGACCTGATCCAGGTGGCCACCATCGGTCTGATCAAGTCGATCGACCGGTTCGACCTGGACCGCGGGGTGGAGTTCTCCACCTACGCCACCCCCACCATCGTGGGGGAGATCAAGCGGCACTTCCGCGACAAGGGCTGGGCGGTGCGGGTGCCCCGCCGGCTGCAGGAGCTGAAGCTGTCGCTGACCAAGGCGATCAGTGACCTGGCGCAGCGGGAGGGCCGCGCGCCCACCGTCAGCGAGCTGGCCGAGCATCTGCAGATGAGCGAGGAGGAGGTGCTGGAGGGCCTGGAGTCCGCCAACGCCTACTCCACCGTCTCGCTGGATGCGCCCGACTCCGGGGACGAGGACGCCCCCGCGGTGGCCGACTCGCTGGGGATGGTGGACGACTCGCTGGAGGGCGTGGAGTACCGCGAGTCGCTCAAGCCGCTGCTGGAGAAGCTCCCGGCTCGCGAGAAACGGATCCTGCTGCTGCGGTTCTTCGGCAACATGACCCAGTCGCAGATCGCCAACGAGCTGGGCATCTCCCAGATGCACGTGTCGCGGCTGCTGGCCCGCACCCTGGCCCAGCTGCGCGAGGGGCTGACCGCCGAGGAGTGAGCACAGCACACCGCCGGCCGCAAGGACCCGGCCTGAATCGACGCCGGTGAGCCGGGAGGGACCGTGACGCCCTCCCGGCTCATCGGCGTTCGGACGATCGCGGCGGCGAGCCGGCCGGTCAGGATCGGGGACGGCCCTGCCCGGCCTCGGCGCTGTCCTCCGGCTCCTCCTCCTCCGCCAGCAGGAAGCGGGTGCTGGGGCCGCTGAGCACCAGCACCAGGGCGAGCACCGCCGCGGCCATCAGCGGCACCCCGTAGCGGTACTGCTCGCTCTGCAGCAGCGACCAGGACACCGGGAGCGCGAACAATTGGGTCAGCACCAGCGGGGAGCGGCTCCAGCGCTCGGCGGCCAGCAGCCCGCGGGCGACCGCCAGCATGCAGCACCCGCCCAGCAGCGCCATCCCGGTCACGGCCCAGGCGGTCACCACGTCCATCGGCTCACCGACCAGGGTCTCCCAGGCCACGAACGCACCGAAGCCGAGCGCGGCCACGCCTTCGGCTCCCTCGAGGGCGGCGGCCGCGGTCACGGTGAAAGGTCGGCGTCCGGACACAGAACCGAACCCTACTCGCCTTGGCCGCCACTGCGGGAATCACCCCCGCCGGCCGGGCGGATCCTCCCGCTCACCCTGCTGCGGCGGCCGGCCCTACCGTGGGTAACCTGGCGCCGTGCGCGCCCTGCTGATCGCCAATCCCAAGGCCACCGCCACCTCGCAGCGGATCCGTGACCTCCTGGTGCGGACGTTCTCCGGCGCTGTGGATCCGGAGCTGGTGGAGACCGCGCACCGCGGCCATGCCGCCGAGCTGGCCCGCCGGGCCGCCGAGGAGAAGTTCGACGTGGTCATGGCGCTCGGCGGCGACGGGACGGTCAACGAGACGGTCAACGGGCTGCTGGCGCACGGCCCGTCCGCCGAGCTGCCCGCGCTGGCGGTGGTGCCGATCGGCAGCACCAACGTGTTCGCCCGGGCGCTGGGGCTGCCGGGCGACCCGGTGGGCGCGACCCGGCGGGTGCTGGACGCGCTGCGCGCCGGGCGGTACCGCTCGATCGGGCTGGGGCTGGCCGACGACCGCTACTTCACCTTCTGCGCGGGGCTGGGACTGGACGCCGAGGTGATCCGGGCGGTGGAGCGGCGGCGCCGGGCGGGGGGCAACGCCAGTCCGGCCCTGTATGTGGGGATGGCGCTTCGGCAGTTCTTCCGCACCGACCGCCGTCATCCGGCGCTCACCGTGGAACGGCCGGGACGCCCGCCGATCGACGGGGTGTTCCTTTCCTTCATCGCCAATACCGCTCCGTGGACTTATATCCGCGGCTATCCGGTGAATCCGAGTCCGCGCGCGCACTTCGCCGGCGGGCTGGATCTGTTCGGGATGCGTTCTTTGCAGGTGCTTCCGGTGCTGTCGGCGGTGGCGGGGATGTTGCGGCCGGGCGGCCGTCCGGTGATGGGCCGGCATGTGGTGAACGTGCACGACGCCGAGGAGATCACGGTGCGCGCTCAGCGGCCCATGGCCTTTCAGCTGGACGGCGACTACCTGGGAGAACGCCGGCAGATCACATTCCGCTCCGTGCCCAAGGCGATACGCGTCGTAATCTGACTTCGCTCGGGCGGGTATTGTTAACGCGAAAGTCACACGTTTGACCCGCCGATGTGACACATATGACAGCCCATACTTTGAGAAACGTTTCTCAAAGGTCTTGCGTGCCACGATGGCGCCCTGACACGCTCAAAGTGCGCCAGTCGACATCAGGCCAGCTCAGCGGCCTCATGATCGAAAGCGCCACAGACAGACCTCCCCGGGACCCGACCAGGGTCCGGGTCGCCCGTGACATGTGAAGCAGTTCACAAGTGGAGCCACCCCTCCACCCTGACGAAGGAGTTGAACGCATGGACTGGCGCCACCTCGCCGCCTGCCGTGACGTGGACCCCGAGCTGTTCTTCCCCATCGGGAACACCGGCCCGGCCCTGCTGCAGATCGAAGAGGCCAAGCAGGTCTGCCGCCGTTGCGAGGTCATCGACGCCTGTTTGCACTGGGCTTTGGAGTCCAATCAGGACGCCGGCGTATGGGGCGGCATGAGCGAAGACGAGCGCCGCGCCATCAAGCGCCGCAAGGCCCGTGCCCGCGCCCTCGGCCGCGCGTACTGACCACCACGCCGCGACGGCCCGCAAGCGGTCTGCAGCACTTTCCCAAGGTCCCTCCTCGAAGACCTGAAATCCGGGCCTGAATTCCACATCGATTCCCATGGAACGGCCAAGTTTCAGCGGAGCGGTTCCAGCGGACAGGCGGCCTCCGGGAGGTTTTGCCGTGCAGATGTGGTCCCTTGAATCCAGACAGCTCCTCGAAGTGGCGTCCTGCGGTCTCCCTCCGCCGGGAATGCTTCTGGCGGCCGGCCGCGGCCCACGCCGGCCGTCGCTCGTTTCGACGTTCCGGTGAGCCCTTCGGTTCACGTGCCGGGCCGTTCGGTCCGATCGTAGCGGCAGGCAGTCTCAGCCCGTCCCGGTGGGGCGCTTGACGGAGGTCAGCGGAATGCCGACGAAGACCTCGGTCCCCCCGCCGGGGCGGGCTTTGAACTCCAGCCGCCCGCCCAGTTCCCCGACCACCAGGGTCCGGACGATCTGCAGGCCGAGGCTGGTGGTGCGCTCGGGATCGAAATCGGCGGGCATGCCGACGCCGTTGTCGGAGACGACCACCTCCAGCCTCGGCTGCGCGCCCTCCCGCCGGGCCGCCAGCACCTCCAGCTCCCCCTGACGGTCGGGAAGGCCGTGTTCCAGGGCGTTTTGCAGCAGCTCGGTGAGGACCATCGCCAGCGGGGTGGCGATCTGGGCGGGCAGCACCCCGAACGACCCGATGCGCTTGGGGACGACCTGGGTCTCGGGCGCGGAGACCTCGCCGGCCATGGTGATGACGCGATCGGCGATCTCGTCGAAGTCGATCATCTCGTCGGGGGTGAGCGAGAGGGTCTCGTGGACGATCGCGATGGAGCCCACCCGGCGGACCGCCTCCTCCAGCGCGGCCCGAGCCTCGGGGACCTGCAGCCGGCGGGCCTGCAGCCGCAGCAGGGCGGCCACGGTCTGCAGGTTGTTCTTGACCCGGTGGTGGATCTCCCGGATGGTGGCGTCCTTGGTCATCAGCTCCCGGTCGCGCCAGCGCAGCTCGGTGACGTCGCGCAGCAGCACGATGGCGCCGATGCGGGAGCCGGAGACCACCAGCGGGATGGTGCGCAGCTGCACCACCGACCCGTTGGCCTCCACCTCCACCTCGCGGGCCACGGTGCCGCCCAGCACCCGCACCAGCGACTCCTCCATCGGCTCGCCGGTGTCCACCAGCCGCTGCGTCAGCTCCCCCAGCGGTTCGCCCACCAGGTCCGCCGCCATCCCCAGCCGGCGGTAGGCCGACTGGGCGTTGGGGCTGGCGTAGGTGACCCGGCCCGCCTTGTCCAGCCGCAGCAGCCCGTCCCCCACCCGCGGGGAGCGCACCAGATTGGGCTCCTGGTTGGGGATGGGGAAACGCCCCTCGGCGATCATCTGGGCGAGGTCGCTGGCGCTTTGCAGGTAGGTCAGCTCCAGCCGGCTGGGGGTGCGGGCGGAGCTGAGGTTGGTGCTGCGCTGGATCACCCCGAGGATCTTGCCGCCCCGGCGCACCGGGATGGACTCCTCGCGCACCGGGATGCCGCTGCCCCACTCCGGGTCGCCCTCCCGGACGATCCGCTCCTCCCGCCAGGCCACGTCGATCAACCCGCGCCTGCCGGTGCGCACCACCTTGCCGACCAGGTCCTGCGGGTAGGCGGTCGGGCCGGTGGTGGGCCGCATCTGCGCCACGCACACCCAGCCGGGGACCTGGGCGCGGGGGACCGCGCCGCGCTCAGGAAGCCACAGCACCAGATCGGCGAACGACAGATCCGCCAGCAGCTGCCAGTCCGAGACCAGCGCGTGCAGCCATTCCAAATCGGCGGCGTCCAGATCTGTCCGGGTCCGCACTAGATCAGACATCGTGGGCACCCGACCATCATTCCAGGCCAGGTGGGAGCGGGAGCGAACCCGGTCGCCATCGCAAGCGGGCCGGACGGTGTAATGGGCCATACGGCCTTGCAGAGGAGGGAAGCACAGGTGGGGGATCCGCTGGCACGGCTGCGCGAGGCGATGGAACGGCGGGAGGCGGCCGGGCTGCAGCGCAGTCTGCAGCCGCGCACCAGCGACCATGACGGGCTCATCGACCTGGCCTCCAACGACTACCTGGGGCTGTCGCGCGACCCCCGGCTGATCGAGGGGGCGATCTGCGCCGTCCGCCGCTGGGGCACCGGTTCCACCGGATCCCGGCTGGTCACCGGCACCACACAGTTGCACGCGGAGCTGGACCGGCGGCTGGCGGCCTTCGTCGGCGCCCCGGCGGGGCTGGTGTTCTCCTCCGGCTACCTGGCCAATCTGGGGGCGATCGCCGCCTTGTCGGGCCCGGGCGTGCTGGTGGTGTCCGACCAGGTCAACCACGCCTCGATCGTGGACGCCTGCCGGTTGTCGCGCTCGCGGGTGGCGGTCGTCCCGCACCGGGACGTGGCGGCGGTGGAGCGGGCGCTGGCCGACCGGGAGGAGCCGCATGCGCTGGTGGTCACCGACGCGGTGTTCTCCGTGGACGGCGACCTGGCGCCGCTGGGCGAGCTGCACCGGGTGACGCGGCGGCACGGAGCGCTGCTGGTGATCGACGAGGCGCATGCGCTCGGCGTCGTCGGCCCGGGCGGGCGGGGCGCGGCGCATGAGGCCGGGCTGGCCGGGCAGCCCGATGTGGTGCTGACGGTGACGCTGTCGAAGTCGCTGGGCTCACAGGGCGGCGCGGTGCTGGGGGCGCCCGAGGTGATCCAGACGCTGGTGGACGCCGGCCGCTCGTTCATCTTCGACACCGCCCTGGCCCCGGCCGGCGTGGGCGCCGCGCTGGCCGCCCTGGACGTGCTGGAGGCCGAACCGCGGCTGCCGCAGCGGGCGCGGGAGCGGGCCCGGCGGCTGCACGAGCTGGCCTCGGGGCTGGGTTTTGAAACCTGCGGGCCGCAGGGCCCGGCCGCCGCCGTGGTACCAGTGGTGCTGGGCGACCCGCACGCCGCGGTGCGGGCCCGGGACATCTGCGCCGAGCACGGCGCGCGGGTGGGCTGTTTCCGTCCCCCCTCGGTGCCGCAGGGCCGCGCGTGCCTGCGGCTGACCGCCCGGGCCAGCCTCACCGAGGCCGATCTCACAGTGCTGGAGGAGGCGTTGCTGAAGGTTAGGGCGGAAATCGGCCCATAAGCTTCCCGCGTAACATCAGGGCCAACCAACGGTGAATCCCAGGAGACGCGTGACGGTGTGCGGCCCGTTGTGTGCCGCCCTGCGAGCGGAGCGAGGCGCATGAGCATTGAGCGGGTCCCCATCAGCGGGCTTGGGCCGTCCGCCGGCGCACCCCGCATCCCCAAGTACTACAAGCTCAAAGAGCTGTTGGTTGAGCTGACGCAGTCGCTGCCGCCCGGCAGCCCGCTGCCGCCGGAGCGGACGCTGGCCGAGCGCTATGAGACCTCCCGCACCACGGTGCGGCAGGCGCTGGCGGAGCTGGTGGTGGAGGGGCGGCTGCAGCGCATCCAGGGCAAGGGGACCTTCGTGGCCAAGCCGAAGGTGGCCCAGGAGCTGCAGCTGACCAGCTACACCGAGGACATGCGCCACCACGGCCTGAACCCGGAGACCAAGATCCTGGAGATCGGGTACGTCAGCGCCGACGAGCGGCTGGCCCGGCTGCTGGGGATCCGGCCGGGCGGGCGGGTGCTGCGGCTGCACCGGCTGCGGCTGGCCGACGGGGAGCCGATGTCGATCGACACCTCCCACCTGCCGGCCCGCCGCTTCCCCGGGCTGCGCCGCGAGCTGCCGCGGCACCGCTCGCTGTATGAGACGCTCAGCACCGCCTACGACGTGCACCTGGCCGAGGCCGAGGAGACCATCGAGACCGTCCTGGCCACCCCGCACGACGCCCAATTGCTCGGGGTGGACGTGGGACTGCCGATGCTGCTGCTGTCCCGGCACGCCTTCGACACCCACGGCGAGCCCGTCGAGTGGGCCCAGTCCCTGTACCGGGGCGACCGCTACAAGTTCATCACCCGCCTGCGCAGGAACCGCTGACGCGCCGCCCCGGAACCAGGCCGCGCCGTCAGATCGTCTGGGAGAGCGCCTTGATGGGCATCTGCAGCTCGCTGAGCAGCTCCAGGTCCTGCTCGGCGGGGCGGCCCAGGGTCGTCAGGTAGTTGCCGACGATGATGGCGTTGATGCCGCCGAGCATGCCGGAGCGGGTGCCCAGGTCGCCCAGGGTGATCTCGCGCCCGCCCGCATAGCGCAGCAGGGTGCGCGGCAGCGCCAGCCGGAACGCGCCGATGGTCTTGAGCGCCTCACCGCCCTCCACCAGGCCGTAGTGCTCGAAGGGGGTGCCGGGGCGGGGGGCCAGGAAGTTCAGCGGGACCTCATCGGGCTCCAGTTCGGCGAGCTGGGCGGCGAACTCGGCGCGCTGCTCGACGGTCTCGCCCATGCCGATGATGCCGCCGCAGCACAGCTCCATGCCCACTTCCTTGACCAGCTTGCAGGTCTCCCAGCGCTCCTCCCAGGTGTGGGTGGTCACCACGTTGGGAAAGTGCGAGCGGGCGGTCTCCAGGTTGTGGTTGTAGCGGTGCACGCCCATCGCCACCAGCTCTTCGGCCTGCTGCCGGGTGAGCATGCCCAGCGAGCAGGAGACGTTGATCTCCACCGCCTCCTGGATGGCCTTGACGCCCTCGCGGACCTGCGCCATCAGCCGCTCATCAGGGCCGCGCACCGCCGCCACGATGCAGAACTCGGTGGCGCCGGTCTTGGCGGTCTCCTTGGCGGCCTCCACCAGTTCGGGGATGTTCAGCCACACCGAGCGCACCGGGGAGTCGAAACGGCCGGACTGGGAGCAAAAGTGGCAGTCCTCCGGGCACCCCCCGGTCTTCAGCGACACGATGCCCTCGACCTCCACCTCGGGGCCGCACCAGCGCATGCGCACCTGGTGGGCCAGCGCCAGCAGGTCCTCCAGCCGGTCGTCGGGCAACGTCAGGCACTGCAGCACCTGCTCGGCGTCCAGGCCCTTGCCTTCCTCCAACACCTGGCGGCGGGCCACCTCGAGAATGTCGGTCACGGCTTCTCCTTCATGTCGAGCGCAAAGGCGTTACGGAACGTAGCAGCATCGAAAGTGCCGCCCAGCGCCGGGGCCAGCCCCGCACGCGCGGCCAGCAGGAACTCGGCCGGGTCGAGCCGCCCGGCCGCCTCCGGCAGCACACCGGCCAGCGGGCGGGCGGAGATGGTCTCCAGGTCGGTGATGTTGCTGCGCATGGCCAGATCCGGCTCCCGCGGCCACTGGCCGATCACCACCCCGGCCAGCTGCACGCCGCGGTGCGCCATGGCCTCCAGGGTCAGCGCGGTGTGGTTGAGGGTGCCCAGGTCGGGGCGGGTGACCACGACCATGGCGGCGTGCAGCCAGCGGGCCAGGTCGGCGAAGGTGGTGCCGTCGTCGTCGTAGCGGACCAGCAGGCCGCCGGCGCCCTCCACCAGCACCAGGCGGCGCGTTTCGGCCAGCTCGCCGATGCGCTCGGCGACGTCGCTCAGCCGCAGCGGGGGCACCCCCGCCCGCCGGGCCGCCGCCGCCGGCGACAGCGGGTCGGGGAAACGGGCGAACTCGTGCAGGTCCTCCACGCCGGCCAGGCGGCGCACCACGTCCAGATCGCCGGGCTCATCGGGTCCCACCCCGGTCTGGCCCGGCTTGACCACGGCCACCGACGCCCCGCGCGCCCGGGCCACCGTGGCCAGCGCGGCGGTGACGATCGTCTTGCCGACCCCGGTACACGTCCCGGTCACCATGAGAACGCTCACGTCCCGCAGGCTAACGTGAGCCACTCGAGCCGGGCCTTCGCCGAATCCCACAGCTTCGGCGCGGGAGATTTGTACCGATCGCCACGGTGGCCCGGCCGCTCAGCGGTGGCGGGCGTCCAGCTCCTCGGCCACCTGGCGGGTCAGTGCGGCCAGCTCCGGGTCCAGCTGGTCCAGCCGGGAGTCCAGGTCGTCGGCGAAGCGCAGCCGCTCTATGCCCGGGTCGGCGGGCCGCGCCTGCGGCATCCACGCCGAGTGGATCAGGAAGGGGACGGTGGTGCCCTGCGGTGCGGCCAGCACGGCGATCGGGCCGCGCGAGACGTCGGCGGCGTCGAACAGCTCGATCCGGAAGCGGTCGTCGTTGTGCACCGCGACCAGCAGGTAGCCGTCGTGGCCGCCCGGGTCGGCCCCGGCATAGCGGGTCCGGCCCGGCGCGCCCGGGCCGCGCGGCACGAACACCGGGGAGGTCGGGTAGTCCTCCAGCGCGAAGGTCCACTCGGCCACCGGCCGGAGGGTGTGCCAGTCGAGGCTGCTGAGCACCGCCGGGGTCTCCTCGGCGGGGAACAGCTCGGGGTTCACCCGCCCCTCGTAGTTCTTCAGCGCCCGCTGGTTGATGGCCTCCGGGTGGAAGCCCAGGTGGATGAGGTGGTGCCGGGTGGGGTTGGTCTGCCCCTCAAAGCTCCAGTCGATCGCCGACAGCTCGGCCTGCCAGTAGCGCTCGGGGTCGAACAGGCGGGCCCGCTCGTGCACCCGCCCGGTCTCGGGGTCGAAGCGCAGCAGCGTGGTCAGCGCCGGGGACATGCCGTGGCAGTACATGCCGCGCAGCGCCGGGTCGATGGGGCGGCCGAAGGCGTCCAGGTCGTCTTCGCGCAGGTACATGCCGATGTCCAGGCCCGGGGAGTGCTCCATGATCACCTGGACGCCGTCGGTGTCGTCGTAGCGGGCGTAGAAGTGGTTGACCTCGGGGGCGATGCGGAAGGTGCGGCAGGGCACGCCGGCGCGCCCGGGCACCAGGTCGTCCTTGCGGATCAGCAGCACCGGGCCGTCGGGGTTGTTGGCGACGGTGCGCTCGGCGCCGAAGACCTCCTCGGGGTCCACCTTGTAGGCGGTGTCGGCCAGCACCAGCCAGTGGCGGGTCTGGGTGATGGTGTGGGTGGCCTGCGGCAGCACGGCGTCCTCGACCGCCCAGCGCTGCACGTGTTTGCCGTGCCCGTCGTAGCGGATCACTGAGACCTCGCCGGTGAGGACGTCCCGGCTGACGCTCCACAGGCAGCCCCGTTCGGGGTCGATCACCGGGTGGGCGGTGGTGGAGATCAGCGGCAGCACCGCCTGGTCGATGGCCGGCTTCCAGTCGTCGCGGTGCCCCACTTCGGCCACGAATTCCAGGGAGAGCGGGTCGATCTCGACCGGGCGGCCGGCGTCCCAGGTGGCCAGCAGCCGGTCGCCCCAGGGCAGCGGCGCGGTGTTGGCGGCGTTCACGAATCCCCACGGCGAGCTGGTGCCGACCGGCCCGGCGGTGAACAGGTCGGGACGCTTGCGCCGCAGCCGGACCGAGGGGGTGTCGATGACCCGCGCCCGCCAGGGGAAGCGCCCCCGCTCGTCGGGCCGCAGCTCCAGGCGGATCACCACGCCGTCGCCGAAGAAGGCGTGCAGCGGGCGGGTGCGCTGGTCGGAGGTGCAGATCACGTAGTGGCCGGTGATGTCCTGCGGCCAGGCTCCGGCGATCAGGGACAGTTCGAAGTCGGAAAAGTCGGTCCGGCTGAGGATCGAGCGTGGGATGGGCATGACGGCCGCCTCTGCTAGAACCGGATTCGGACGCTGGTGATGCAACTGAATCCCGGTTCACCGGAGCCGTCAAGACATGAGCTGCTTCGGCCGGGCGCCTTGAGAAGGCCCCGGCCGAAGCGCCGCGGCCGCTTTCAGGCCGAGGTGAGGGTGCCGTGCTCGACGCAATGGGCCGTCCAGCCGCCGGGCGTCACCTTGACGACCATGCGGCGGGCGCAGCGGGTGCAGTAGCGCGGCGGCTCCAGCGCCCGCGCGGCCCGGCAGCGCTCGTGCTCGGGGTCGGTGCCGGTGGACGGCCCTCCACAGCGGTCACAGTAGGTCGTCTCCACGGCCGGACGGCGCTCCTTCCCCTCCCTGCCGGCGGGCTACTCGATGACGGCGATCAGATCGCCCTCGCGGACGACGTCGCCCTCGCTGACCTTCAGGTGGGTGACCACGCCCTCGTCCTCGGTCAGCACCGGGATCTCCATCTTCATGGACTCCAGGATGACCAGCGTGTCACCGTCTGCCACCCGGTCGCCCTCGCGGGCGACCACCTTCCACACGTTACCGACTATCTCGGCGCGAACCTCGGCCACCCCGGGCTCCTTTCCCCTCGCGTTTCCTCTCGCGGTTCCCCTCGCGATCGTCGGCGGGCCGGCGGCCGCTCAGCGGCGCATCCGCGCCACCAGCCCGGTGTCGTACGTCCCGGCGACGAACTCCTCCTCGCCGAGCAGCTCGATGAAGAACGGCAGATTGGTCTTGGGACCTTCGATCTGGAACGCCCCGACCGCCTGCGCGGCCCGGCGCAGCGCGCTCGGCCGGTCGGCGGCGTGCACGCACAGCTTGGCCAGCAGCGAGTCATAAAACGGGGTGACGGTGTTGCCCTCGGCGTATCCGGCGTCGATGCGGATGCCCTCGCCGACCGGCTCCTGCCAGATCTTGATGTCGCCGGGAGAGGGCAGGAAGCGCAGCGGGTCCTCGGCGCAGACCCGGAACTCCACGGCGTGCCCGCGCGCCTCGGTGGAGGTGAACGTCACCTGCTCCCCGGCGGCGATCAGCAGCTGCTGCTCCACCAGGTCGATGCCGGTGACCAGCTCGGTGATCGGGTGCTCGACCTGCAGCCGGGTGTTCATCTCCAAGAACACGAACTCGCCGCTGTCGACGTCGAGCAGGAACTCCACGGTGCCGGCGCCCCGGTAGCCGACCGCCTCGCCGGCCCGCACCGCGGCCTGCGTCATCCGGGCCCGCAGCGCCGCATCCACCCCGGGCGAGGGGGTCTCTTCCACGATCTTTTGGTGGCGCCGCTGGACGGAGCAGTCCCGCTCCCCCAGCGCCACCACGGTGCCGTCGGCCAGGCCGAGGATCTGCACCTCCACGTGCCGGGCCCGTTCCACATAGCGTTCCAGCAGGATGTCGGGGTTGCGGAAGAACCGCTCGGCGCTGCTGCGGGCGCTTGCGTAGACCTTGACCAGCTCGGCCTCGTCACGGGCGGCGCCCATGCCGATGCCGCCGCCCCCGCCGGCGGCCTTGACCATCACCGGGTAGCCGATCCGCTCGGCCTCGGCGAGTGCGGTGGCGGCGTCCGGCACCGGCTCCCACACCCCCGCCGCCACCGGCACGCCGGCCTCGATCATCAGGTTGCGGGCGTTGATCTTGTCGCCCATCCGGGCGATGGCCAGCGGCGGCGGGCCGATCCACACCAGGCCCTGGTCGGTGACCCGCTCGGCGAACTCGGCGCTTTCGGCCAGGAACCCATAACCGGGGTGGATGGCCTGGGCGTTGGTGCGCCGGGCGGCCTCCAGCACCCGGTCGGCGTCCAGGTAGCTGCCGGCGGGATGGGCGGGACCGATCAGGATCGCCTCGTCGGCCTCGGCCACGAACGGCAGGTCGGCGTCGGCTTCGGAGTACACGGCAATGGCCTTGAGCCCCATCGCCCGCACCGTGTGGATCACGCGGCTGGCGATCTCGCCGCGGTTGGCCACAAGCACGGACTCGAACATCGCTGTCCCCTTCCGCATCCCGACTTCGGTGACGATAGTGCGCGGCGAGAGCGGGAACCGGTCGCGCCGGCGACAAATCTGGACCGCGTGGTTTGGACGTCTCCGCACCACGACGTCCGCGCTCAGCTCCGGGCGCGGCGTTCGACGACCCGGGCCAGCGCCTCCACCACCGTCGGGTCGTACTCGGCCGTGGACTCCGCCCGCAGCCGGTCCAGCACCGCCGCGCCGCGGTCCCGGTCGGAGGAGTCGCCGACCAGGTCGTCGTAGGCGTTGGCGGCCTTGATGATCCGGCTGGCCAGCGGCGGCGGGGGCTCGGGCGACGCCTCCCCCGCCGGGTCGCTGCGATAGGGGTCGGCCTGGCGGCGGACGATGTAGGCGACCCGGTCCAGCACACCGGTCTCTTTGATCACCTCGGCGCCCAGTTCGGCGATGCGGCGCCGCTCGTCGGGCGAGGCCAGCACGGTGGCGCCGCCGGGGATCGGGTCGCCCAGGGAGAGCTGGCCGATGTCGTGCATCAGCGCCGCGTACTCCAGCTCCAGCAGCTCCCCTTCGCTCATCCCCAGCTCGCGGCCCATCGCCACGGCCAGCTTCGAGACCCGGCGCGAATGCCCGGCCTCGACATAGCCGCCGACCTCGGTGACGCGCGACAGGGCCCGCACCGTCTGCAGGTAGGTGGCCCGGATTCCGGCATAGCGGCGGAAGGCGAACTGGGTGACCAGGATCGGGGCGGTGAACACCAGCAGCGCCGCCCGGCCCATCACCGAGGTGGCCACCACGATCAGCATGGCGGTCGCCCCGATCGCCGCGCACAGCGCCATCTTGGCGGCCATCTCATCGCGCAGCGCGATGCCGAACCGGGCTCGCACCGCCTCGGCCCGGATCAGCGCCGCCACGCACACCTCCAGAAAGCAGGCCGCCACGATCGTCACCGTCATCAGGCACAGCAGCGCCGTCCAGCCCAGCTCGAGGGAGGCCAGCGGACGGAACGCCACCGCCACGACGGCGACGGTCAGCAGGCGGCGGGCCATCGCGTCCGGCCGGGGCGCGCGGCCCACCGCGATGTGCGGCAGCGAGCCCGCCAGCATCCCGACCGCGGTGACCGCGATCGCCTGCAGCGCCGAGTGCCCGGCCGGTTCGGGGCCGACCGTGGTCAGCATGGCGTAGCCCAGCGCCCCGGCGGCGGCGATCGGCGCCACCTCGCGGTTGCCGGGGATCACCATGCGGAACAGCTCGCCCAGCGCCACCAGCGCCCCGAAGATCACCGCGACCTCGGGCTGCACCAGCCCGTCGGCGGTGACCTTGGCGACGGCGGCCACCGCCAGCGCGGCGGCGACGGCGATCACCACCGGCCGGCCGACGTCCGCCCGGTGCCGGCCGGGCCGGGCGGCCGGGCCGGTCTGTGCGGAGACGCTCATGAGCCGGCTATCTTGATCGGCACGCTCGGATCGTCGTGATCTTGCTGGGTGGTCTCCACCACGTCGTCCTTGGGCAGCACCACCGGCCCGGGCGGATCCCAGCCCTCGCGCTCCAGCGCCCGCAGGAACGCCTGCACCATCACCGGGTCGAAGTGGTCGCCGGCGCCCCGGCGCAGCTCCTCGACGGCCTCCTCCACCGTGCGGGCGGCCCGGTAGGAGCGGGTGGAGGTCATCGAGTCGAACGCGTCGGCCACCGAGATCACCCGGGCGAACTCGGGGATCTCATCCCCGGCCAGTCCCATCGGGTAGCCGCGGCCGTTCATCTTCTCGTGGTGGTGCATGATCCCGGCCAGTGCCTCGTCCAGGAAGCCGATCTCCCGGACGATCTCCAGTCCGCGCATCGGGTGCAGCTGAATGGCGGCGAACTCCTCCTCGGTGAGCGCGCCGGCCTTCTGCAGCACCTTGGTCGGCACGCCCAGCTTGCCGACATCGTGCAGCATCCCGGCGTACCGGATGGCCTCCACCCGGTCGGGGCGCATGCCGATCTCCTTGGCGATCATCACCGAGCCGCGGGAGACCCGTTCGCTGTGCCCGCGGGTGTAGTAGTCCTTGGTCTCCACCGCCTGGCACAGCGCGGCCAGCGTGGCGGCGTGCGCCTGCTGCTGGGCGTGGGTCTGGGCCAGCGCCCAGCGGGCCACGAACAGCGGCAGCAGCACCAGCACCGCCGACAGCGGGCCGAGCGCGTCCCACAGCCCGGCGATCAGCAGGCCGAACATGCCGTAGCCGAGGCAGACGAAGACCAGCTCGCCGCTTTCGCGCCGCAGCTCTTGAACGGTGGCCTGGCGGCTGAGCAGCAAAATCCCGGCCATCAGCAGCAGGTTGACGGCGACGAAGGTGACCAGCGCCCCCAGGAACGGGCCGATGATCTGCTCGACCCACCGGGCCCGGCCGGGGTGGAAGCCGCCTCCGCCGAGCGCTTGGAACACCACCCCGGACGCATAGCCGCTCAAGGCGAACTGCGCGCCGTTGAACAGCCGCTTGACCGGTGCGAAGAACCGCTGCCCGGTGACGACGGCGCTGGCCCCCACCAGTGCGGCGCCGCCCGGCCCGAGCAGCACCACCGAGGCCAGGCTGGCCGCGTAGCTGAGCGAGACCCGCGCGCTTTCGACGTTGAGCTTGACCGACGCCGAGTCGCAGATCAAAAACAGCGCCACCAGCACGGCCAGCACCTGCACGTTGAGCTCGGCGAACGAGGCCGTGGCCACGGCGGCCGCGGCGAGTGCGACGACGACGCTGACGTACGCCCAGGCAGCGGGAGGTAGTCCCCGCATGTGCCGCCCCCTCGGGAGTCGACGGTGGGCGGGGCAGCCGCTGATCGGCCGATTCTCCGCAATGCCGGGCGCAGACATCCGGCCACCGTGCCGGGAACGCGATCCGGCGGGCCGTCAAGGCTCCCCGCCGCCAACGGCCCCCAGCCTAACCGCCGAGCCCCTCCTCCCACAGGGAGACGGAGAATCGAGAGCGAAGCGTGAACAAATCGTCACCTCAGGCGACTCGCACCGCTCGCGCCTTGCCGGGCGGCCCGGTGCTGCCGGGCCCACTCGGCGGTCGCGGCCAGCCCGTCGCGCAGCTTGGTGCGGGGGAACCAGCCGAGGGCCTTGTGGGTGAGCGCCGGGTCGATGGCCATGGCGCGCAGGTCCCCCGGCCGGGGCGGGGCCAAAGCCGGCTCGTCGGGGGCCCCGACGGCCTCGGCGACCAGCGAGTGCAGCTCCAGGTCGGTGGTCTGCTCCCCCGTGCCGACGTTCAGCCGCATCCCGCTGCCCAGCTCCCCGCACGCCAGGGCGAAGGCGTCCACCACGTCCTGGACGTAGACATAGTCGCGGGTGTTGCCGCCGTCGCCGTACACCCGGGTGGGCGCGCCGGCCAGCAGGGCGTCGGTGAAGATCGAGACCACCCCGGCCTCCCCCTCCGGGGACTGCCGCGGGCCGTAGACGTTGGCGAGGACGAGGATGGTGAAGTCCAGGCCGTGCAGCTCGCGGTAGGTCTGCACGTAGATTTCGCCGGCCTTCTTGGAGGCGGCGTAAGGGGAGGCGGGCCGCAGCGGCGCATCCGACGGCACCGGCAGCTCCTCGGGCACCCCGTACACCGCGCAGCTGGAGGCGAACAGGATCTTGCGGGAGCCGGCGGCGCGGGCGGCCTCCAGCACGTTCACCGTGCCGAGCACATTGACGCGGGCGTCCTGCCGCGGGTCCTGGACGCTGGAGCGCACGCTGACCTGCGCGGCCAGGTGGCAGATCAGTTCCGGGCGACGCGCGGCGGCCAGTTCCACCAGCGCCGGATCGCACACGTCCATCCGGTGGAAGTCGATGTCGGGGCGCAGGTTGCGGCCGGTGGACAGGTCGTCCACCCCGATCACCTCATGGCCGTCGGACAGCAGCCGATCGACCAGGTGAGATCCGATGAAGCCGGCCGCGCCGGTGACGAGAACGAGCACCTGAGCACGATATCCCCGCCGCCGTCCGGCCGTGCGGCGGGCCCGCCGGGCGGGTCATGCCTCACTCCGCCGGGATGAACGCCCCGGTCAAGAGCGGGTGGAGGCCGGGTCAGATATCGGTGTCGACGGTTTCGGCCACGGGCTGCGGGCCGGCCTCGGCGCACAGCCGCTCGATGCGTTCCATGACCTTGGCGCGCAGGTCGGCGGGTACCGGCTCGCACCCGCAGGTCTTGTTCACCAGTTTCTTGACCGCCTCTTCGAGGCCGTACTCGCGCAGGCAGGGACCGCACTCATCGAGATGGCGGCGCACCTGGGCGCAGCCGTGCTCGTCCAGCTCCCCGTCCAGATAGGAGTAGACCCGGGCCAGCACCTCGGTGCACGGTGTCTCATGGGGTTTTCCGCAGCTCATCGCTCACTCACCTCGTCGTGCCGGAGACCTGCCCGGCGGGCGCGTCCCCGCGCGCCCGCCCGCCGATCATGACCCGTTCCCCGCCCGAGTCAGGCCGCGCTCGCGGGCGTAGTCCTCCAGCCTGGATCGGAGCTGTCGCCGTCCACGGTGCAGCCGTGACATCACGGTACCGATCGGCGTGCCCATGATGTCGGCGATCTCCTTGTACGCGAAGCCCTCCACGTCGGCGAGGTAGACCGCGATGCGGAACTCTTCGGGCAGTTCCTGAAGGGCGGTCTTGACGTCGGAGTCCGGCAGGTGCTCCAGCGCCTCGGCCTCGGCCGACTTCAGCCCGCTGGAGGTGTGCGACTCGGCCCTGGCCAGCTGCCAGTCCTCGATCTCCTCGGTCGCCGACTGCTGCGGCTGCCGCTGCCTTTTGCGGTAGCTGTTGATGAAAGTGTTGGTCAGGATCCGGTACAGCCACGCCTTGAGGTTCGTGCCCTCCTTGAACTGGTGGAAGGAGGCGAACGCCTTGGCGAAGGTCTCCTGGACGAGGTCTTCGGCGTCGGCCGGATTGCGCGTCATGCGCAGGGCGGCCGAGTACAGCTGGTCCAAGAACGGGAGCACATCGCGCTGGAAGCGTTCCTGCCGCTGCTCCACGCTCTCCGTCGTACTGGGGACCTGACCCACCTCCTCGATGCCGGCGGCGCTTTCACCGCCACACCTGTCAGAAGATATCGGTCCGCGCTGCCGCGCCACGAGGGCGACCCCTGTGGGCTCGGCAACTGCACTGGGCGTCGGCGCCACTTGGTCTCCAACCTCCCGGCCCGCCCGCGCGGGGAGGATTCCCCACTTCGTCGGCGTCACGGACGGCTACAGGCGTGTGCAACGCGCCGATGGGCCTTACCATTCCCTGACTCGGTGACCTGCGAAACCGGCAGGTCATCCGGCGGAGGAGAGCTCTGCGATCCCCCGGCGGGGCGACCCGGCCCGCCGAGGGCTCCGCCGCACCCGCTCGCCGACCGATCGTGACCCATCGGCAACACACACGGAGGGTGATGGCAGGCGTTGCGGGGGGAAGAAGTCACGTACATGGTGAGAACAGGAGCAACCTTGCTGCCGCTGCCGGCCACGCCCCCCGAGCGCTCGATCAGCAGCCTGCGCAACGCCTCGGGTGAAGGCGACGATCTGGGACTGTACTGGACCTTCTATTGGGCCGTGGCCGCGGCCCAGTTGCAGCGTTGGCTGCCCAAGAAGCGGTCGCGGGTGCTGGACATCTCCGGGGGACGCACCCTGACCTCCACGCGGGCCGCGGCAGCCGGCCATTCGGTGATCGAGGTGCTGCCCGCGCCCGCAGAACACCCGCCCGGCCGGGCCGACGCACCGATGGTGCCTCCTCCCGCGGCGGGTGAGACGGAGCAGCGGGGGCGGCACCGCAGCGGGATCCCCCCGGGCAGCCGGCACCGGGTGATCGCCGATGTCTCCTCGCTGGGGTTCCTGGCCGACGCCTCGGTGGACGCGGTGATCGCCGAAGACCGGGTGCTGTCGCGGCATCTGGTGACCGAGGCGATCGTCGCGGAGATCGCCCGGGTGCTGCGCCCCGGCGGCCGGGCGCTGCTGAGCGTGGACTCGCTGATGCTCGGCATGGCGATCCTGGCCGAGCAGAAGTTCTGGGCGCACCTGTCGGACGTGCCGCGCGCCGAGGTGGTGCTGGTGCCCTGGCCGGACGGCACGATCACCCGGTGCTTTTGGTCCGAGCAGCTGCGCGAGCTGCTGAGCGAGGCGGGGCTGGAAGTCGAGTGGATCCGGCCGCGCACGGTGCTGTCGCCGTCCACCGTCGAGCATGTGCTGACGGCGGACGCGCACGCGCTGGGCCGGCTGGTGCGCACCGAGCTGACCTCCCTGGTCACCGACGAGTCCGTGGGGATCCATCTGCTGGCCAGCGCGGTCAAACGGTGAGGCGGCCGGCCGCTTTCAGCGGCGGGCCCGGTCGTAGCGGGCCTGGCAGGTCAGGCAGCGGGCGGCGTCGGGACGGGCCTCCAGCCTGCCGGCGGCGATCGGCTTGCCGCAGGTGACGCACCGGCCGTAGGTTCCGGCGGCGATGCGCTGCAGGGCCGCCAGCACCGAGTTGCGCTGCCGCCGCAGCCTCTCCAGCGCGGCGTCGGCCTGCTCGGCGTCCGACAGGTGAGCGCCCACGTCGGCCGGGTGCGCCTCGAGGCGGGCACCCGCCACTGCGGTGCGCTCGCCCCTCAGCAGGGCCATGGATCGATCCAGATCGGCGAGCATCACCTCGAGCCGGCGGCGGGCGGCGGCGGTGTCCACGGCGGTCCGAACTCCCATCGGTCAGCCCCCGTAGTCGGGTCCGGTGGCGCCTCGCCGCGGCCGTCCCCGGCTGTTTACCGGGACGAGACCTCAGAACAAGGTGCCGGAACCGGAGTTTTCACCTGGAATATGCCCATCTGTGAGGGGCTGCAAGAGTTCTGGACCATTGTTTTTGACGTTGTTGACGGCCCTGGAGACCGGGTATGCCTCCATGGTCCCGCTCATGGCCGGCGTCAGCAGGTCGCGCACCCGCGCCACGTCGGTCAGGGCGGGGTCCAGCCAGGCGTCCCAGTCGTCGGGCCGCACCACCATGGGCATCCGGTCGTGGATGCGGCCCACGTCGTCGGAGGCCTGGGTGGTGATGATCGTGCAGGTCCACAGCCACTGGTCGTCCTCGGGGGAGCGCCACAGTTCGTACAGCCCGGCCATGGCCATCACCGCGCCGTCCCGGGGCCGGATGAAGAACGGCTGCTTGGCCGGCCGCCCGCCGTTGCGTTCCATCGTGTACCACTCATAGAACCCGTCGGCCGGCAGCAGGCAGCGCCGCTTGGCGAACGCCCTGCGGAAAGACGGTTTCTCGTGCACCGTCTCGGCCCGGGCGTTGATCAGCCGGTTGCCGATCTTGACGTCCTTGGCCCAGGAGGGCACCAGCCCCCACCGCAGCGCCCGCAGCTGCCGCACCGCCGGGACGGAGGCCTCGGCGGCGTGCGTCTCCTCTTGCGGAGGCCTGGCCAGCACCGCGAGCACCTCCTTGGTGGGCGCGATGTTGTAGTCGGGTCTGACGGCGTCGCCGGCGGCGTCGAGCTGGACGTGGAACTGCTCGATCAGTTCCCGCCGTGTTCTGGAGAGCGAGTATCTACCGCACATGCCCCCCATACTGCCCCTCCCCTCCGACAGGCGGCCGCGGACGCAAAAGGCGATAAACAAAAGGCGATAAATTCGCGCCGCGGTGGGCATGTAGGCGGACATGCAGCCCATCAGGATCGTGGCCCGGCCTCTTGTGGCCGCCTATTTCATCGCCTCCGGGGTGGAGGCACTGCGCGACCCGCGTCCACGCGCCGAGCAGATGGCCCCCTCCCTCAAGCCGGTCGCCGACCGGCTGGAGTGGCTGCCCGCCAAGGACCCCGAGACCTTGGTGCGGGTGCAGGGCGCGATCGGGGCGGGCGCCGGCGCACTGCTGGCACTGGGGAAGCTCAAGCGGCTGTCGGCGCTGGCACTGGCGCTGTCGCTGGTGCCCACGGTGCTGACCGAGCACCAGTACTGGACCGAAGACGACCCTGAGCGGCGCGAGACGCAACGCACCCTGCTGCTCCTCAAGGGCGGGCTGCTGGGCGCGCTGCTCACGATGGCCACCGAGCCGCGGCGCACGCGGCGCCTGGCGGAGCTGCGGCGGCAGACGCGCCAGGCCCGCGCGCTGGCGGCCGGGCAGACACGGGCGGTGCGCAGGCAGGCCCGGGCCGAGCTCCGGCAGGCCAGGCGCGAGGCCGCCCGGCAGGTCCGCCAGGCGCGCCGCCGGGCCGCAGGCGGGGTCCGGCGCTGAGGGCTCGGCGCCCTGCCGCCCGGGCGCGGCCGCCGGCCGTATCGTGATCGCCCGGGGCCGCCGCGCGCGGCACCCGGGCCGTGCCGTGCGCGGGATTCATCACCGGTGGCGGGACGAGGAGGCCGGTATGGACGGGCGGGTGGAGCACACCGACGTGGGCGCCTACGTTCTCGGCCTGCTCGAAGAAGACGACCGGCGGGCCTTCGAGGAGCACCTGGCCGGCTGCGCCCGCTGCCGGGCCGAGCTGGAGAGGCTGTCGGGGCCCGCCGAGGCGCTGCGCCGCATCCGGGACGAGGGCGGTGACGGCGGTCGCTAACCTTGCGGTTATGTCCACCCCGAACTGGCCCGCACCCACGGCCCGCGGCCCGCTGGCGGCGACGGTCGTGCTGCCGGGCTCCAAGTCGATGACCAACCGGGCGCTGATCTTGGCGGCGCTGGCCGAGGAGCCGACCCGCATCGTGCGCCCGCTGCACAGCCGGGACACCGAGCTGATGGCCCAGGGCCTGCGCGAGCTGGGCGTACGGGTGGACGCCGAGGGCGACGACTGGCTGGTGACGCCGGGCGACCACGCCGGGCCGGCCGGGCCGGTGCACGTGGACGTGGGCCTGGCGGGCACGGTGATGCGCTTCCTGCCGCCGGTGGCGGCGCTGACCCGCGGCCAGGTCACCATCGACGGCGACCCGCGGGCCCGGCAGCGGCCGATGCGGCCGATCATCGACGCGCTGCGCGCCCTGGGCGCCGAGATCGACGACGGCGGCCGCGGCTGCCTGCCGTTCACGGTGCACGGCCGCGGCTCGCTGGCCGGCGGGTCGGTCACCATCGACGCCTCCGCCTCCTCCCAGCTGGTGTCCGGGCTGCTGCTGGCCGCGCCCCGCTTCACCAAGGGCGTGGAGGTGCGGCACGAGGGACCGCCGGTGCCGTCGGCCCCGCACCTGGCGATGACGGTGCGGATGCTGCAGGACGCCGGGGCGGTGGTGGAGACCGGGCGGAACCTGTGGCGGGTGGCCCCGGGGCCGCTGCGCGGCGGCGAGCAGGTGATCGAGCCGGACCTGTCCAACGCGGCGCAGTTCCTGGGGGCGGCGCTGGTCGCCGGCGGGCGGGTGACCGTCCCGGGCTGGCCGGCCGAGACCACCCAGCCCGGCGACGCGCTGCGGCACCTGCTGGCCGAGATGGGCGGGCGGGTCTCGCTGGGGCCGCAGGGGCTGACCGTGCACGGGGACGGGACGCTGCGCGGGCTGCGGGCCGATCTGCGCGATGTGGGCGAGCTGACCCCGGTGATCGCGGCGCTGGCCGCGCTGGCCGACTCCCCCTCCCGCCTGACCGGCATCGCGCACCTGCGCGGCCATGAGACCGACCGGCTGGCGGCGCTGGCCGATGAGATCAACGCGCTGGGCGGGGACGTCCGCCGGCTGCCGGACGGGCTGGAGATCCGGCCGCGTCCGCTGCACGGCGGGCTGGTGCGCACCTACGACGACCACCGCATGGTGATGGCCGCCGCCGTGCTGGGCCTGGCGGTCGAGGGCATCGTGGTGGAGAACGTCGCCACGGTGGGCAAGACCCTGCCCGGCTTCACCGAGCTGTGGACCGGCATGCTGGAGGGTTGACGCTGGCACGCCGTCTGAGAGATTTCGACGAAGACGATGTCCGGGTGCGTCCGGGCCGCCGTGGCTCCCGGCCGCGCACCCGCCGCCGTCCCGCCCACGAGGACGCGGTCACCGGTTTCGTGACCGCGGTCGACCGGGGCCGCTACCGGTGCCTGGTGGAGGACCGGACGGTGACCGCGATGCGCGCCCGGGAGCTGGGCCGCAAGAGCGTGGTGGTGGGCGACCACGTGGCGCTGGTGGGGGACGTCTCCGGGGACCCCGACACGCTGGCGCGGATCGTGCGGGTGCAGCCGCGCCGTTCGGCGCTGCGCCGCACCGCCGACGACGCCGACCCGTTCGAGCGGGTCATCGTGGCCAACGCCGACCAGATGGTGATCGTGACCGCGCTGGCCGACCCGCCGCCGCGGCCCCGGATGATCGACCGCTGCCTGGTGGCGGCCTATGAGGCCGGGCTGGACCCGCTGCTGTGCCTGACCAAGTCGGACCTGGCCGGTCCCGAGGAGCTGCTGGCGATCTACGCGCCGCTGGGCGTGCCGTATGTGGTGACGCAGCGGGGCGCCGACCTGGGAGAGCTGCGAAAGCGGCTGCGCGGGCGGCTCAGCGTGCTGGTGGGGCACTCCGGGGTGGGCAAGTCCACGCTGGTGAACGCGCTGGTGCCGGGCGCCGGGCGGGCGGTCGGGGAGGTCAACGCGGTGACCGGCCGGGGACGGCACGTCTCCTCCTCGGCGATCGCCTTCGAGCTGCCGGAGGGCGGCTGGATCATCGACACCCCGGGGGTGCGCAGCTTCGGGCTGGCCCACGTCAAGCCCGAGGACGTGGTGGCCGCCTTCCCCGACCTGGCCGAGGGCGCCGAGCACTGCCCGCCGCACTGCAACCACCTGCAGGAGCATTGCGCCCTGGACGAGTGGGTCGCCGAGGGGCACGCCGAGCGGGCCCGGCTGGATTCGCTGCGCCGGCTGCTGGCCAGCCGGGAGCGCTCCGCGGAGGACTGAACCTCCCCGAGGGACGGCCTGCGCCCGTCCCGGGCCGGAGAGCCGGGTCAGTCGGTGCCGCCGAACCAGCGGCCCGCCGTCCGGTGCTCGCCGGAGATCCGCGACGGCTTGATGATCGGCGGCGGGCCTGCGTTCCGTTCCGTCCTCCCGCCGGTCTCGGGCCCGTCCGCGGGGCGTTCCCGGGCCGCCCGGTCCGGCCCGTGCGCGGGATCTCCCGCCGGCAGGGCGGGCATCGGCCGGTCCGGCTCGTCCCCGGCGGCCAGCCCAATGATCAACAGCAGCAGCATGGCCAGGACGCTGATGCCGACGATCAGCGGCAGCAGGAAGTCGAACGCCGCGGCGCCGCTCGGCCGGCCCAGCGCGGGGTCGGGGTGGACGCGGACCGCGGCCATGCCGGTGTAGTGCATGCCGCTGACGGCCACTCCCATGCCCGCCGCGGCGCCCATGGTCGCCCAGGTCCCCGCCACCCGGGAGGCGAACCACAGGGCGGCGGTCGCCGCCACGATGGCGATCACCACCGACAGCGCGACGAACGCGGCGTCGTAGGAGATGCGCCCGGGCAGGCGCATGGCCCGCACGCCCAGGTAGTGCATGCCCGCCACGCCGAGCCCGGCCGTCACCCCGCCGGTCACCAGCGCGGGCGGGCGCATGCGGCCGAAACTCACGATGAACAGGCCGGCGCCCACCACGGCCACCGCCAGCAGGGCGCCGGCCAGGGTCAGGGGGACGTCATAGCGGATCTCCATGCCCGGCACGTGGAAGCCGAGCATGGCCACGAAGTGCACCACCCAGATGCCGGTGCCGCCGATGGAGACGGCGCCCAGCGCCAGCCAGGCCGCCCTCTTGCCGGCCGTTCCCTCCCGGCCGCGGGCCGCGCAGAGCAGGCCCAGGAACGACCCGATGCAGGACATCAGATAGGCCAGAACCGGCGTGAGAATCTCGAAAGAAAAATGCTGCACTTCGGCCATCGGCCTGTCCCGTGACTCCCCTTATTCCCCTATTACCCCGTCAAATGACGGTAATCGTAGAGGCCACGGCGTTCACAGGCCATACCCGAAAGGGGACACCCCCGAAGGCCCGTGCGGGACCCGCCGCGCCCGCGCAAAGGGGCACGGCGGTGCCGCATCGATGTGCCTGCAGAACCTCCCCGCTGGGGGCGGGCCGGCCGTACCGCTAAGAGCCCGCCGATGCCGCGAGCGCGGCGATCGAATCGTCGTCGCAGTCCGCCCAGAACGTCCCGACCACATCTTCCAGGTGGTCCAGCGACTCGGCGCAAAACAGCACGTCCTGGTACTTGGTGATGTCGTAGCCGGTGGTGCCCATGGCGGCGATGTCCAGCGGCCGGATGTTCATCTTCTGAAACTCCTCGATCTCCCCGTAGGAGGACAGGATCCCGGCGCCGTAGGCTTTCACTTCGCCGCCTTCGGTCATCACCCCGAACTCCAAGGTGAACCAGAAGACCTTGGAGACGAATTCCAGCGCCTCCTGACTTTCCACCCGGCGGGCCGCCCGTCCGGCCAGCCGGTACAGCTCGGCGAACCGGTCGGAGGCCAGGGTGTTGCCGTGCCCGATGACCTCGTGGATCACATCCGGCTCCGGGGTGTAGAACGGGGCGGAGTGGTGCCGGATGTACTGGGTGGAGTGGAAGAGGGAGTCGGCCAGCGAGCCGTAGAACTCCCGCAGCGGCACCAGTCCGGCGGCCGGCAGATAGCCGAACCCGGTCAGCTCCCCGAGCCGGTCGGAGACCTCCTGCAGCTGCGGGATCCGGTCCTGCGGCAACGCCAGCCTCTCCTTGGCCTCCAGGAACTCCCGCACCGCATAGCGGCGGTGCTTGGCCTGCAGTTCCCGGCTGACCAGGCGCCAGACCTCGTGCTCTTCGGCGGTGTACTCGACCACCGGGACGGGGTCGCCGCTCCGGTGCTCCAGTGCCAGCCGCGCGATCGCGTTGCGCCTGCTGCGATAGACGGGGTCCGCGAAACCAGGGTGGCTTTTGGCCAATTCCACGGTGACCTCACCGTGCTCGTCCTGGATCACGGGCGCGAAGTACTGCGCTTCCTCCATCATCTGCCGCCTCCTCATTGAAGCGATGCCATGCTTCCGAGAAGACCAGCTCTGGAAGGGGATGGCAAGAGCGTCCGGTTGCTCTCGCAGCGGGCGGTTCAGATCCGGGCCGGACGGCGGGCCCGGCGGAAAGCGGTTCCCCCGTGCGGCGCGGCGGGTGTGTCGGGGCGGGGGGTGATCGCGGTAGCGTGGCACCTCGTGGCGGACTACTCCGATGACCTGCGGCTGGCGCACGTGCTGGCGGACGCGGCCGATGACATCACCACCAAGCGGTTCCGGGCGCTGGACCTGCGCATCGACACCAAGCCCGACCTGACGCCGGTCAGCGACGCCGACCGTTCGGTCGAAGAACAGGTGCGCGGCACGCTCAAACGGGCCCGGCCGCGCGATGCGGTGCTCGGCGAGGAGTACGGGCGCTCCGGGCAGGGAGAGCGCTGCTGGGTGATCGACCCCATCGACGGCACCAAGAACTTCGTGCGCGGCGTGCCGGTGTGGGCCACGCTGATCGCGCTGATGGAGAACGAGGAGGTCGTGGTCGGCCTGGTGTCGGCCCCGGCGCTGAACCGCCGCTGGTGGGCGGCCCGCGGCGGCGGCGCCTGGACGGGCCGCAGCCTGTCGCAGGCCGCCCGGATGCGGGTGTCGTCGGTGGCCGAGCTGTCGGACGCCTCGCTGTCGTTCTCCAGTCTGAGCGGCTGGGAGGAGCAGGGCCGGCTGGAGAACTTCCTGGACCTGACCCGTGCGGTGTGGCGGACCCGGGCCTTTGGGGACTTCTGGTCGCACATGATGGTCGCCGAGGGCGTGGTGGACATCTCCGCCGAGCCGGAGGTGTCGCTGTGGGACCTGGCCGCGCTGCAGGTCATCGTGGAGGAGGCCGGCGGCGTGTTCACCAACCTGGCGGGGGTGCCCGGCCCCGGCGGCGGCAGCGTGGTGTGCACCAACGGCCTGCTGCACGCCCGGGTGCTGGACATGCTGGGCGGCCGGGACGCATCGTCGCCCGCCTGAGCCGGACGGACCCGCAAAAGACGGCGCCCGGAACCACCGGCGGGCCGCGGTCGTTCTCCCGGTACCGGCTTGTGGGAGGTGTCGGCATTGGCCAACAAGGCTGTCATCGTCATCGGCGGGGTCGCCGTGGCGTTCATCGCGCTGAAGCTGCTGGGGCCGCTCATCGCGACGCTCATCGTGCTGGGCGTCATCGCGCTGCCGGTGGCGGCCTACCTGATGCTCGACCCCTCGCAGCGCCGCCGGCTGCGCGGCCAGGCCCGCAAGCGCCTGGGGAGCTGAGGGACGCCGGCGCGCCTCAGCCGGCGCGCCGGACGGCCAGGTCCGCGTGCGGGCGGACGGGCGGGACGGCCTCCAGCTGCACCAGCAGCAGCGCCGCGTCGTCGGCCGGCCGTCCCCCGGTGTGGCGCCGCAGGTCCCGCTCCAGCGCGGTCAACAGCCGCCCGGGGCAGTGGCCCTCTTGCCCGCGCGCCAGTTCCTCCACTCGCCGCGCCAGCGGGTAGCACATCCCCTCGCCGTCGCGGGCCTCGCTCACCCCGTCGGTGTACAGCAGCAGCCGGTCGCCGGGCCGCAGCGGCAGCGGCTCGCCGGCGCACCAGCCGCCGGCCAGCTCCAGCAGGCCCAGCGGCGGGAACTGCAGCACCGGCTCGACGCAGGCGGCCCGGCCGTCCCGCAGCAGCAGCGGGGGCGGATGCCCGCAGTGCACGATCTCGGCCGGCCGGTCGCCCTTGGGCAGCCCGACCAACAGGGCGGTCACGAAGCCCTCCGCACCGCCCAGGCGGTCGCGCACCAGCGCATCCAGCCGCATCGCCACCGCGGCCAGCGACGGTTCGCGCCGCGCCAGCTCCCGGAAGGCGCCCAGCACGTCGGCCGCCCCGCTCACCGCCTCCAGGCCCTTGCCGCTGACATCACCGATGATCAGCCGGGTGCCGAACGGGGTGGACAGCACGTCGTACAGGTCGCCGCCGACCTCGGCGGCGGCGTCGGCGGCCAGGTAGCGCACCTCGGTGCGCAGGTCGCCCAGCCGCTTGGGCACCGGCCGCAGCAGCGCCTGCTGCACCGCCTCGGCGACGCGGCGCAGCTCGGCCAGTTCCCGGTCGCGGCGGGTCACCGAGCGGGACCACAGCCAGGCGGGGACGGCCACTGCCGGGGCCGCCGCGGCCAGCGCCGGGGCGTTCCCCCAGTGCAGTACCGCCAGGGCCGTCGCCGCCCCCAGTGCCGCGGCCCCCGCCGCCACCTGCCGCATAGCGCCCCCATCCGCTTCGAACCCCCGACAGGCAGATCAATGAGGCGAATGGTAGTGAAATGATCACCAATGGTGAGGAGATTCCCCGGATTCGCCCGGACCGGCGCGATGCGCATCAGCCGATGGCCGGCGGCAGCAGGCGGAGCAGGTGACGGCGGGCCAGCGCGCGGGCGCTGTCGTCGTCGTAGACCGCCAGGCCGCCGCCGGGGACCAGCAGCAGCGACATCGCCACGCGCAGCAGGATCTCGCAGACCGCGTTCAGGTCCTCACCGTCTTGGGGGTGGTCGCGGCCCAGCCGCTCGGCCAGGATGTCGCGGGCGGCCAGCATGATCGCGCCGCCGTTCATGCTGAGCTGAGGCAGGAACACCTCCGGCTCGCTTTGCAGGACGCGGGTCAGCAGGGGGTTGGACCGGGCCTCCCGCAGCCCGGCCACGAACCCCTCCACCAGCGCGTCCCGGGCCGACAGCCCTTCGGTGGCGGCGGAGATCTCCGACAGGAACCGCCGGCACTCGCGCAGGATCACCGCCTGCAACAGCTGGTCTTTGTTGCTGAACCGCCGGTAGATGGTGGTGCGCGCCACCCCGGCCCGCCGGGCGACGTCCTCCACGCTGACCCGGCGCAGTCCATAGGTCTCGAACTCCGCCAGCGCCGCGTCCAGGATCCGCACATCCAGCGCGTCCGGCTCGGCCTCGGCCCGGCGGCTCAGCAACCCCTCCATCAGGCGCGGATCCGGGAGTCGTAGCCCTTGCGGGCGTTGCGGTCGAAATCCAAAAAGAGGGTGTCCAGCCCGTAGTAGCGGGCCACGGCCCGCTTGACCGGGTCGGGGATGAGCCCCATCAGCCGCAGCTGGGCGGTGAGCCTGCGCGGCACCACCAGCTGCGGCACCGGCTTGGCGATCATGCGGGCCACCGCGGCGGCGATCTCCTCCGGCCGGCAGTTGCGCTGCCCGCGGGGGCTGCGGGTGCCGGCGATCAGCTCGGTGTCGGTGAAGGAGGGCAGCACCGCGCCGACCTTGATCCCGCGGTCGCGCACCTCCAGCCGGGTGGCCTCGGTGAACGCCACCACCGCGGCCTTGCTGGCGTTGTAGAGGGCCAGCCCGGGGGTGGGCAGCACCCCGGCCACCGAGGCGATGTTGATGATGTGGCCGTCGGCGCGCGGCAGCATCCGCTCCAGCGCCAGCTTGGTGCCGAGCATCACGCCGTGCACGTTGACGTCCAGGCAGCGGCGGGCGTCGGCGTCGCTTTCGCCGGTGACCGGGCCGATCGGCATGATGCCGGCGTTGTTGACCAGCACGTCCAGCCTGCCGAGCCGGTCCTCCACCGCCTCCAGGAAGGCGGTGAAGGAGTCCCGGTCGGTGACGTCCAGTTTCAGCGCCGGGATGTCCAGCCGCTCCCCGGCCTCCTTGACCGCGGTCTCGTCGATGTCGCCGATGGCGACCTTGGCGCCCTTGGCGACCAGCGTCCGGGCGGTGGCGTAGCCGATGCCGCGGGCGCCGCCGGTGATGGCGATGACCTTGCTCATAGGCGCTCCAGCCTGACCGGGAGGCCGTCCTTGGGGGACGGCAGGGAGGTGGTGTCCAGCGGCCACTCATAGCCGCGGGGGACGCTCCAGCGGTAGTTCAGCAGCACCTGGTGCAGCACGGACTTGATCTGGACGCCGGCGAAGTGCATGCCGATGCACTTGTGGGCGCCGCCGCCGAAGGGGGCCCAGGCGTAGCGGTGCACCTTGTCCTCGCGGCGGTGCTCGGCGAACCGCTCGGGGTCGAAGCGCTCGGGGTCCTTCCAGATCTCCGGCATGCGGTGGTTGGTCAGCGCCGCCACCACCACGGTGGTGCCCTTGGGGATGTGGTAGCCGAGGATGGAGGTGTCCTTGACGGCCCGGCGGGGCAGCGCGGGCACCGGCGGCACCAGCCGCAGCGCCTCCTTCATCACCAGGTCCAGGGAGACCAGCTTGTCGATGTCGTCGAAGTCCAGCGTGGGCTTGCCCAGGGCCTGGGACTCCTCGCGCACCCGCTCCTGCCACTCGGGGTGCTTGGCCAGGTAGTAGGCCATGGTGGTCATGGTGATGGTGGAGGTGTCGTGGGCCGCCATCAACGCGAAGATCATGTGGTTGACCACGTCCTCGTCGGTGAAGCGGTGCCCGTCCTCGGTCTCGGCCTGGCACAGCGCGGCGAACAGGTCGTCCCCGCCGTCGCGCCGCTTGGCGGGCAGGTGCCGGTAGAAGAACGCCTCCAGCTCTTTGCGGGCCTGCAGCCCCTTGTGCCAGCGCAGGCCGGGCACGGAGGTGCGGATGATGGCGGTCCCGGCGCGGACGGCGTCGATGAAGGCGCCGTTGAGCCGGTCGATCTCGGCCTGCTCCAGGTCGACGCCCACGAAGACGTCGATGGCCAGGTCGAGCATGAGCTGCTTGATGCGCTTGTAGAACTGGAAGCCGTCCCCGGTGGGCCAGGCCTTGATGCCCCGCGTGATGCCCGGAGTCATGATCTCCAGGTAGCTGCGCATCTTGGGCCTGGTGAAGGCCTGCTGCATGATGCGCCGGTGGTGCAGGTGCTCCTCGAAGTCCAGCAGCATGATGCCGCGCCGGAAGAAGGGACCGATGTAGTAGGTCCACGCGGGGCCGTTGGCGAACGCCTTGTCCTTGTTGACCAGGATCGCCTCGGCGCCTTCGGGGCCCTGCACCATCACCGTGCGCAGTCCCAGCGTCCATCCCCAGGTGACCGGGCCGAACCGCAGGTACCGGTTGCGCGCCATCCCGAACGGGTCGCGCATGGTCTGGAGGGTGTTGCCGATGAGCGGGAGGCCCGGGTCGCCGAGGACCGGCTTGAGGTCGCTGCCGGGAGGCGGTGGCGCGAGGACTTTGGGCATGGCTCCCCCTGGTGAGGAACAGAAGAGCAATTTCTGTAACTTCGTTGTATCGCGCCACAATCCGGACGTCTAGGGGTATGCAAGCCCTTACTTATGACAGTTGGATAAAGTTCGGCCTCTCCCCCAAGCACACCGCCCCCGGGACGGTCCGTCCCGGGGGCGGCGCTGACGGGCGTCTGGATCAGCCGATGATCCGCGCGCCCTCCATCCGTCCGGCCTGCAGGCGCTCCCACATGTAGCGGCGGCGCGGCTTGCCGCTGGAGGTGCGCTGGATCAGCCCGGAGCCGATCACGATCGTCACCGTCACGTCCCCGCCGAGCCGGCGCCGCAGGAACTCGCGGACCCGGCCCTCCCAGTCCGCCGCGTTCGTCTCGGCGAACAGCGCCACGCCCTTGCTGCCGGCGCCCGGCACGCTGGTCAGCACGATCCGGCCCTTGCCCAGCCCGGTGAGCTCGGCGATCTTGGCCTCCAGGTCCTCCACGTAGACGCTGCGCCCGCGGACCTTGATGCTGTCGCCCATCCGGCCCAGCACGAACAGCTGCCCGTCGTAGAAGAACCCGGCGTCGCCGGTGTAGACCTTGCCGTCGATGAACCGGGTCGACTTGCCCTGGGCCCCGGCGTAGTAGCCCCGGCAGGCCGAGGCCCCGCCGACCACGATCTCCCCCAGGTGCCCCTCGGGCAGCTCCCGGCCGTCGTCGTCGACGATGGTGACCGGCACGTCCTCCTCGGGCGTCCCGGTGCCGACCACCCAGCCGGACTTGGCGCCCACCGAGGCCGGGCCCAGGGTGTGGCGGTCCAGGATCCGCACCGGCTGCCCGAAGGCCAGCGACTCCGGATCGGGGTGCACCGCCAGCGGCTCGCGCAGCGCGTTGTCCATGGTCACCAGCAAGGTGGTCTCGGCCATGCCGTAGGCGGGCTTGAAGGCCTTGCGGGAGAACCCGAAGGGCTCCAGCAACTGGGCGAAGACCTCCAGCCCGTGCGGGTCGATCGGCTCGGCCCCCACCAGCGCCGTCTCCCAGCCCGACAGGTCCAGCCCCTCCAGCTGCTCGGGCTTGACGCGGCGGGCCACGTAGGCGTAGGCGAACGGCGGGGCGGCGGTGTGCTTGGCGGTGGCGAAGCAGCGGATCCAGCGGGCCGGGTCGCGGATGAACTGGTCCGGCCGCATCAGCCACAGGTCGCCCTGCCGGGAGATCGGGGTGATGAAGCAGCCGATCAGCCCCATGTCGTGGTAGAGCGGCAGCCAGGAGGCGACCTCGTGGCCGTCCTGGAAACCGGCGGTGCGGGCGATCAGCTCGCAGTTGGCCTCCAGGTTGTCCCAGGTGACCATGACGCCGCGGGGCTCGCCGCTGGAGCCGGAGGTGAACTGCAGCAGCGCCAGCTCCCCCGCCTCCTGCACGTCCGCCTCCGCAGCGGCCTGACGGGGCAGCCACGGCTCGCCCTCCAGGCCGGCCGCCTGCATCGCCCGCCCCACCAGCTCCGCCAGCCCGGCCGAGGAGATGGTCAGCTTGGGCCGGGCCTGGCGCAGGATGGCCGCCACATGGGCCACATAGTCGTCGCCGTCCTGGAACAGCGGCGGCGTGATCAGGCAGACCGTGGCCCCGGCCGCCCACACCCCGAAATAGGTCTCCACGCACGTGAAGTCGGTGGGCAGCACCACGCACACCACGTCCCCGGGCCGCACGCCCGCCTCGATGAGCGCCGCCGCGGTACGCCGCGCCGCCGAAGCCAGCTCCCCATAGCCCCGGTACTCCCACCCGCCGTCGTCGGCCGCCAGTCGGATACCGCGATCGACCTGCGGCTTGTCCAGCCAATCACGCAGCGCTGAGCTCATGGCCATCCCTTTCGCAAAAGCCCGCCACAGGCGTTCCCCGCCCCCATGTGACTAGGGGGTAACTTCATCAGCGAGTGAGTATTCACGTCAACAGGCCCCGGCGCAGGCACTCTCCACCGTGTCCGCCGCGCCTTGCGTTCGGCCGGCCGCTTCCCGCCTCACCAGCGCTTTCTTTTTTGTGAGCGGAATGACAAAAAAATTTCCCGCATTGTCGCCATTGATCAAGTTCCCCGGGCCCGCTCACCCGGATCTTCCGCGGGAAGAGTGGCGTGCATCACATCACCCCTGTCCCGCTCCCTGGACGAGGCACGTCCCGCCCGTGCGTTCGCATGCCGATGTGCCCTGCTGAGCGACACCCGCTCCCGCCAAGACCCGCGGATCCACCGCACGCACCGCCTCAGGGGTATCAACGGCACGCCGGCACACGCTCAGCGGACCTCTTCCGACACACCGTCTCCGCCGATCGGGGCGGGCTCCTCACGCTCCAAGGACGACGCGACGGGCCGGAAGAACGCCGCCGAGGCCCCCACCGCCGGCTCTTAAGACCGCACGGCGAAAAAGTTCAGCCCTCAGGCGCGTCCGTGTTCCCGCCGCCCGGCGGCCCCGTGCCGTTCGGCCAGTTGCACCACCGCCCGCCAGCCGATCAGCGCCAGCGCCAGGAAGATCCCGGCGACGATCACGAAACTGACCGCGACACCGCCCCCTGACAGGGCCCGCAGCACCATGCCCCCCGCCAAGGTGATCCCCCAGACGCCCAGCCCGATCGGCGCCGGCTCCGCCGGCCGCCGCCAGGCGCGCAGCACCGCCCAGCCGACCGCCAGCGCCGCCAGGAACGGCCAGGCCGTTCCCGCAAGCTCGGCCACTCCGCCCGACTCACCATGGCTGGCCCGCCCGATGGCCACGAACGCGACCACGCCGACGACGTCCAGCCCACCGGCCGTCCAAGCACGCATATCCCGAGGCTATCGGCCCTTCCCCGACCCCCCGGCCACGCCCCGTCCCCGCAGACGGCCGCCCGAGGCCGCGGAGGCACACACGCAAAGACCCGGCCGCTCACAGACGAATCTGCGACCGACCGGGCCTTCGACCTTCGTAGCGGGGGCAGGATTTGAACCTGCGACCTCTGGGTTATGAGCCCAGCGAGCTACCGAACTGCTCCACCCCGCGGTGACGTGCCCTAACTCTATGGGGCCTCCACTGTTTGTGCAAACCGAAGCGACCGACCGGCTCAGCCACCCGCCGGTACCGCCAAGACCACCACACCGTCACGGCAGCCGCGGCGGACCCGGCCGAAGGCGCCACCGCAGGTGATCAGGCGCAGCTCCAGCCGGTCACCCGCAGCGCGGCAGGCCACCTCACCGGACACGGCGATCTCGGGACAGCGAGCCGGCCACCGCACAACGAACGTGGCGGCCGTCCCCACCATCGACGTGAATCCGGTCGCCGCACCCAAGCTCACGCAACCGGCAGAAGACGGCGCCGGAACGGAAGCACTCATACCCGGCGATCACAGCGACACCCGGCTCAAGCCCGGCAGCCAACCAGGTCGCACCGCTCCGGAGCGATCAACCGGCGATCACGGTCGAGTTCCGGCCGACGCCCCGAGCGGACGGCCCCAACGCGGGAATGCACAGCCCCACCGGACCGGCCATCTGCCGAGACAGCGGCAAGGGCCGATTCGACCGACCATGCCCCTTCGACGAGAGGGTCTTAACGCAAACCCCCACCGCAAACACCCACCCGAAACAGGACACCTGCCCGTACCGCCCAGGACACCCCGCTCCCTAACCTCCCCCTCATGAAACGCAACGCTCCCACCCTCACCGCCCTCTGCCTGGCCGCCGCCCTCCCCCTCACCGCCTGCCAAAGCCACACCCAGAGCTGCTTCAACGGCACCTGCCACGTCACCGTCAAGGGCGCAGGCCAGACCATCGAGGTCAACGACTACGACGTCCGCATCAGGGAAATCGGCCCCGACACCGTCCGCCTCCAGGTCGAAGGCACCCCCACCGTCACCCTGAGGACCGGCTCCCGCACCCCCCTGGGCCCCCTGACGATCCAGGTCACCTCAATCGAGGAGAACACCGTCAAATTCGACGCATTCTTCCGCTGACCCCCACACGCAAGCACCCCCCACCCTCACGACCACAACTCCGCAAGCACCACGGAAGACCACTTCCCCTAAAATCAACGGCTCTTCCCCAAAACACCTCTGCCAGAGCCCCCACGCCCACCCCCCAACCCAAAAACAAGAGCTTCCCGAACAAAACCCTCAAACCAGGAACAAACACCCAGCCCCTAGAATCACCAGGTCTTCATCACCGGGAACCTTGCACCCACCCGGGGGCGTGGGGGCAGAGCCCCCACACCGGGGGGCTCCGGGGGGTCGCCCCCCCCGGACCAACACAAACGAAAGTCCCGACCGGAAGCAGCCAAAAGCTGCGACCAGCCGGGACCGGACTTTCGTAGCGGGGGCAGGATTTGAACCTGCGACCTCTGGGTTATGAGCCCAGCGAGCTACCGAACTGCTCCACCCCGCGTCGAGTGCGTATTCACTGTACGACCATTCGGGGCCGAAGGCCAAATCGTTTTCAGTTCCGGGGGCAGGAGGGGACCTCCCCCTGGCCGGTGCGCAGGGCGTCCAGGGCCTTGATGGCCCCGTCCAGGGTTTCCACGCGCACCAGCCGCAGTCCCTTGGGGGCGGCGGGCACGGCGTCGCCGCAGTTGTCGGCGGGGGTGAGGAAGATGGTGGCGCCCGCCTGCCGGGCGGCGATCATCTTCTGCTGGATGCCGCCGATCGGCCCGACCCGCCCCTCGGGGGTGATGGTGCCGGTGCCGGCGACGAACTTGCCGCCGGTCAGCGGGCCGGGGGTGAGCTTGTCCACGATGGCCAGGGAGAACATCAGCCCGGCGCTGGGGCCGCCGACGTCGCCGACGGTGATGGTGACCTTGAACGGGAAGCGGTAGTCCTGGCCCAGCAGCACGCCGACGACGGCGCGCTTGCCGTCGGAGGAGGCCACGGTGGTGACGGTGACGTCCTGCTGCTTTCCGCCGCGCACCACGGTGAGGGTGACCTTGTCGCCGGGTTTGCGGGAGCCCATCTCGGTGGTGACGGCCTCGACCCCGGTGACCTTGCGGCCGTCCACGGCCACGATCTCATCGCCGGGCCGCAGCAGCCCCTCGGCGGGCATGCCCGCTTGCACCGAGTCGACCAGGACCCGGGTGCCGATCGGGATCTTGAGCTGGTTGAGCGCCGCGGCCACGGCGTTGCTCTGGGAGTCGGCCATCTGCCGGGTGTTCTCCCGCTCGACGTCCTTGACCGACTCGTTCTTGGGGAAGATGGTCTCCTCGGGGACGATCGCGGTCTCATCGTCCAGCCAGCCGCGCAGCGCGGTGAGCAGGTCGATGCGGTTGCCGGGGCCGCCCCGGTAGGCGACCGTGGTGAAGTTGAGGTGACCGCCGTCCTCGTAGACCCGCCGCCCGTCGATGAGGATGCGGGGCTTGCCGTCTTCGGTCTTGTCCAGCGTGTTGTAGGTCGGGCCGGGGGTCAGCGCCACGTACGGCACCGGCAGCAGCACCCCGACGATTCCGAGCACCAAGATCAACGCGCTGGCGACGACCAGCGTGGCGGCACGGCGAGACATGCGCCAAGGCTATCCGGCGGTAGGTACCGGCATGCCCGGCTGAGCCCGGTTACCCGGCCTTCGCCCTCCTGTCAGGGCCGCTGTCAGCACGCGCCCACCCACTCGTCGGTCCCGTCGGCGAAGAACTGATGCTTCCAGATGGGGACCTGGGCCTTCAGGTCGTCGATCAGGCGGCGGCAGGCGGCGAACGCCTCGGCGCGGTGCGGGCAGGACACCGCCACCACCACCGCCAGGTCGCCGACCCGCAGGTCGCCGACCCGGTGCACGGCGGCCATGGCGCGCACCGGGAAGTCGGAGGCGACCTTCTCCATGACCGCGCGCAGCTCCCGTTCCGCCGTGGGGTGGGCGCTGTAGGACAGGCGGGTGACGGGACGGTCGTGGTCGTGGTCGCGGACGGTGCCGACGAACAGCGCGGTGCCGCCGGCGGAGTCGTCGCCGACGGCGGCGAAGACCTCGTCCACCGACAGGGGGGTCTGGCGGATGCCGGCGAGACGGATGACGTCCACGGGAAGCTACCTCCGTTCGGCCTGTTCCGGCTCCTCCGGCAGGTCGGGCTCCAAGGTGGCGGCCAGCTGGTCGGCCAGGGCGGGCACCAGGTCCGGCCCCGACAGGACCTCCTCGTCGGTGTCGTGGCGGCGCACCCGCAGCACCGAATGCCGCTCCCCGTCGCGCAGGACGCCCACCACGATGCGCACGTCGTCGTGCCGCGGGTGGGAGGCGGCCCACTCCAGGGCGGCGGCCTCGTCCTCGGGCATCTCCTCCTCCACGTCGGGAGGCAGGATGATCCGCTCGATCACCAGGGCGCAGCCGGCGACGGTCGGCGGCCAGGCGATGCGGGCCAGCGCCTCCTCGATGGAGTGCGAGTGCGGCAGCGCCTCCTGTTCCAGGACCACCAGGGTGTTCTCGTCCTCCGACAGGTGGAACCGCTCGGCCAGCGCCGGTTCCCGCCGCAGCAGTTCGGCACTCTCCACCAGCGCATACAGTCGTGGGGGGGCGTCCCACCCGGCCGCGGCCGCGTGGCGTTCCAGATCGAGGACGGCTTCTTCGAGCAGAGTCACGGGGTCCATCTTTCCCGCTTTGGGACGCGGACCGGAACGGGAACCCTGCTCTTCCTCGATAAGTTGCATATGAACACGGCGGCCCGGCCGCACGCCCCGAAGCGGAGGCCGCCGAGCCGAGCGACGAAGCGGAGGAACCCGTGACCTTCCGGACTCCCGGATTCAGCCGGCGGCTGGGTACCGGCCGGACTCGATTGCTGTTGCCCATATTGGCGACATTGGCCGCGCTGGTCGTGGCCTATCTGGTGTTCACCACCGTCTGGACCGACCTGCTGTGGTACCGGTCGGTCGGCTTCTCCTCCGTCTTCACCACACAGCTGTGGGCCAGGGTCGGCCTGTTCGTGGGGTCGGGCCTGCTGCTGGCACTGATCGTCGGTGCCAACATGGTGATCGCCTACCGGCTGCGGCCGTCTTACCGGCCGCTGTCGGTGGAGCAGCAGGGGCTGGAGCGCTACCGGGCCGCGGTGGACCCGCACCGCCGCCTGATCGGTTTCGGCATCGTGACCATGCTGGCGCTGCTGACCGGCTCGTCGATGGCCGGCCAGTGGCCGGTGTGGCTGGCGTTCGTGAACCGCACGCAGTTCGGCGTCAAGGACCCGCAGTTCGGCAAGGACGTCTCGTTCTACGTCTTCACCTACCCGTTCGCGCGGCTGGTGCTGGGCTTTTTGTTCGCCGCGGTGATCCTGTCGCTGCTGATGGCGCTGATGGTCCACTACCTGTACGGGGGGCTGCGGCTGCAGGGGCCCGGCGACAAGGCCAGCCCGCCGGCCAAGGCCCACCTGTCGGTGCTGGTGGGCCTGTTCGTGCTGCTCAAGGCGGCGGCGTACTGGTTCGACCGGTACGGGCTGGCCAACTCCGAACGCGGCGTGGTCAGCGGCCCCGGCTACACCGACCTGAACGCGGTGCTGCCGGCCAAGACGATCCTGGCGGTCATCGCGGTGATCTGCGCCGCGCTGTTCTTCGTCAACATCTGGCGGCGCGGGATGATGCTGCCGGGGGTCGGGCTGTCGCTGATGGTGGTGGCGGCGATCCTGCTCGGCGGCGTCTACCCGCTGCTGATCCAGCAGTTCCAGGTCAAGCCGGACGAGCTGGCCAAGGAACGGCAGTACATCCAGCGCAACATCGACGCCACCCGCCGCGCCTACGGGGTGGACAAGGCGGAGGTGATCCCCTACGGCGGGCAGCCCGAAAGCGACCCGGCCAAGCTGTCCTCCGAGGCGCGGGCGCTGACCGGGGTGCGGCTGCTGGACCCGAACGTGGTCGGCGAGACCTTCCAGCAGCTGCAGCAGGGCCGTAACTTCTACCGCTTCCCCGACACGCTGGATGTGGACCGCTACCAGATCGACGGCAAGACCAGGGACGTGGTGGTGGCCGTCCGCGAGCTGTCGGGCGCGCCGGCCGGGCAGCAGAGCTGGGTGAAGGACCGGCTGGTCTACACCCACGGCTACGGGTTCGTCTCCGGCTACGGCGAGCAGCTGGCCGGCAACGGCACCCCGCAGTGGGTGACCAAGGACATGCCGCCCACCGGCGAGCTGAAGATCGACAAGCCGCAGATCTACTTCGGGGAGCTGTCCAACAGCTACTCGATCGTCGGCGGCAAGGGCCAGCAGGAGCTGGACTACCCCGACGACAGCCCCGCCGGGCAGAAGAACACCACCTACACCGGCAAGGGCGGCGTGCCGGTGGACTCGCTGTTCAACCGCCTGCTGTTCGCCACCAAGTTCTCCGACCGCAACATCCTGCTGTCGGGGGCGATCAACGAGGGCGCCAAGATCCTCTACCACCGGACGCCGCGGGAGATGGTGCAGCGGGTGGCGCCCTGGCTGACGCTGGACGGCAACCCCTACCCGGCGGTGGTGAACGGCCGGATCGTGTGGATCCTGGACGGCTACACCACCTCCAACGGCTACCCGTACGCCGAGCGGATGAGCCTGGGCGACGCCACCCGCGACACCGTCACCGACACCCGTTCGGCGGTGGCCCGCCAGGCCAACGACCACATCAACTACATCCGCAACTCGATCAAGGCGACGGTGGACGCCTACGACGGGACGGTCCGGCTGTACCTGTGGGACGAGAACGACCCGGTGGCCAAGACCTGGATGAAGGTCTTCGACGGCACCGTGCTGCCCAAGAGCGCCATCTCCCCGGAGCTGATGCAGCACTTCCGCTACCCGCAGGACCTGTTCAAGGTGCAGCGGCAGGTGCTGGCGCGCTACCACGTGACCCAGGCCGACGCCTTCTACGGCGCGCAGGGCTTCTGGCAGGTGCCGCAGGACCCGACCTCGCCGGGCCGGGCCCAGCCGCCGTACTACCTGAGCCTGAAGCTGCCCGGTGACCAGAGCGCGCAGTTCTCGCTGACCACGGTGTTCAACCCGCGCGGCCGTCCCAACCTGGCGGCGTTCATGGCGGTGGACTCCACGCCCGGCCCCAACTACGGGCGGATCCGGATCCTGGAGCTGCCGCGCAACTCGCTGATCCAGGGCCCCGGCCAGATCCAGAACTCCTTCGAGGCCGACACCGCGGTCAAGGACGTGCTGTTCAAGCTGCGCCAGGGCGGCACCCGGACGGTGCCCGGCAACCTGCTGACGCTGCCGTTCGGCGGCGGGCTGCTGTATGTGGAGCCGATGTACGCCCAGGCGGCCGGCGGCTCGGAGCAGGAGCCCTACCCGGTGCTGCGGCAGGTGCTGGTGGCCTTCGGTGACAAGGTCGCCGCCGGCGACACCCTGGACGCGGCGCTGGAGCAGCTGTTCAAGGGCGGCGGCGCGGCCCCGCCGGCGCAGCAGGATGACGCCGAGCCGCCTTCCGGCGACGACCTGAACGCCGACGCCCGCCAGGCCCTGGCGGACGCCCAGCGGTACTTCCAGGAGGGCCAGGATGCGCTGAGCAAGTCGCCGCCGGACTGGGCGGCCTACGGCGAGGCGCAGCGGAAGCTGCAGGACGCGCTGAACCGCCTGGCCGAGGCCCAGCGGGCATCGGCCCAGCAGTCCCAGTCCTCCCCCAGCCCGTCCCCGTCCGGCTCGGCGAGCCCGTCCCCCGGGGAGTGAGGCCCAAGCGGCCGTGAAATGCGGAAACGGCCCCGACGCGCTGCCCGCGTCGGGGCCGTTTCCGTTTGAACGCCTCATGCCGCACAAGCGGCCCGCGCCACCGGTATGAACGTCGGCGCTGTGCCATGGAGCGTCCCGCAGCCACGCCACGCGAGCGGCTGCACCGCATGAGCGGCCCAACGCGCCATGGGGACGTCCGTGCCGCCGTCGCGTGAGCGGCTTGCGCCGGCGGGGCGGACGGGTCAGCGGCGGCGCCGGCGGGCGCGGCGGACGGCCGCGGCGGCGCCGATGACGGCGACGGTGGCGCCGGCGGCGGTGGCCATGGTGGCCTCCCTGCCGCCGAGCCGGCGGCCGGCCAGGGCGCGGCGGCCCGCGCTCTCCTCCAGCAGGGCGCGCAGCGCCGAGGCGTTGTCGTAGGCGGGCTTCCAGCCGGCGGAGCGGAGCGTGGCGCAGTCGACCACCCAGGGGTAGGCGACGTAGTGCAGGTCGGTGGCGGGCGCCGGGGTCAGGCCCAGCCGGTGCAGCCGCTGGGCGGTGCCGAAGGTCACCGCGGCGGGCAGCTCCAGGCGCCGCCTGCCGGTGATCTCCTCGACCTCCGCCATCTCCAGCCAGCCGTCGCAGCCGACCGCCACCACCGCGGGGGGACGGCCCGGCGCGGGACGGCCGGGCGCGGCGGACGGTCCCGCCGCCAGCGCGCCGACGGCGACCTGTTCCAGCGCGGCGGCCAGGTCCTCGATGTGGCAGAACTGCCAGCGGGGCGCGCAGCCTTTGACGGCCAGCAGGCGCGGTGCCTCAAAGTGCCGGGTCACCACCGTGTCCACGCCGGGCCCGGCCAGCGCGGCGGGGCGGACCACGGTGACCGCCAGGCCGGGGTGGATGCGCGCCGCCTGGGCGGCCGTCTCCTCCATCTCCAGGTAGTCGCCGACGATGCCGAAGTCGGCCTCGGCTCTCGGCGGCGCGTCCTCGGGCAGGGGGACCGGGTTGTCCGGCGCCGCCCCGTACACCATCGCGCTGGTCACCAGCACCACGTGCCGCACCCGGGCGGCGGCGCACGCCGTCACCACCGTCTGGGCGCCCCGCACGTTGTAGGTGCGGCGTTCGCGCGGGTCGGTGTCGGGCGAGCCGTCCACGTCGGTGTGGACCAGCACGTCCACGTCGGCCAGCCGGCTGAACAACAGCGGGTCCCGCACGTCGGCCACCCGCCACAGCACCCCGGGCGCGTCCCCCCGGCTGCCGTCGATCGCCACGACCTTGCGCACCCGGCCGCCGGCGGCCAGGCGGCGGGCCAGCAGGCGGCCGACTCCGGTGGCCGCGCCGGTGACGGCGACGACCGGGGCCGTGCTACGCCGAGGGCGAACCTTTCCACTTGTCAAGGTCAGCGCCCCCTTCCTGAGTACGCCTCGTTGCCAGGACCGGCTAACGTGGCCGTATGGTCCCATCATGCCGCTTGGGGGCGAGACGATGAGTGATCTGCCCTTCGGCTTCAACCGGCCGGGTGACGAGGGCGACGACTCCTCGTCCGGCAAGCCGACCGATCCCTTCTCCGCCTTGGGCGGGGACATGCGGCAGTTCGCCGACATGCTGCGCCAGTTCGCCGACATGATCCAAAGCAGCGCTCCCGGCGCGGGCGGCACCGGGCCGCTGAACTGGGATCTGGCCAAGAACATCGCCCGTCACACGGTGGCCGGGCAAGGAGATCCCGCCGTCGTGGACGCCGAGCGCAAGCAGGTGATCGAGGCGCTGCGGCTGGCCGATCTGTGGCTGGACGAGGGCACCGTGATCCCCGCCGGCATCCGCACCCCGGAGGCCTGGAGCCGTTCGGAGTGGATCGAGCGGACGCTGCCGGTGTGGTCGACGATCTGCGACCCGATCGCCGCCCGGATGGTGGAGTCGATGGGCGGCGCCCTCAGCGGCGGCATCGGCGGCCCCATCCCCGAGGAGATGCAGGCCATGGCCGGCCCCTTGATCAGCATGGTCAAGCAGATGGCCGGGGCGATGGTCGGCGGGCAGGCCGGGCAGGCGCTGGGCGCGCTGGCCCGGGAGGTGGTCGGCTCCTCCGACATCGGGCTGCCGCTGGCCCCCGCGGGGGTGGGCGCGCTGCTGCCGGCCGGGGTGGCGGCCTTCGGCGAGGGCCTGGAGGTGGACGCCGAGGAGGTCCGGCTGTACCTGGCGCTGCGGGAGGCCGCCCACCAGCGGCTGTTCGCGCACGTGCCGTGGTTGCGCGCGCATGTGCTGGGCGCGGTGGAGGACTACGCCCGCGGCATCACCGTGGACCTGTCGGGCATCGAGCGGGCCATGACGGGGCTGGACCTGTCCGATCCGGAGGCGCTGCAGCGGGCGCTGGGCGGGGAGATCTCGCTGCAGCCGGAGGAGACCCCCCAGCAGAAGGCGGCGCTGCTGCGGCTGGAGACGGCGCTGGCGCTGATCGAGGGCTGGGTGGACACGGTGGTCAACGGCGTGGCCGAGGGGCGGCTGCCCAACACGGTCAAGCTGGCCGAGGCGGTGCGGCGCCGCCGCGCCACCGGCGGGCCGGCCGAGCGCACCTTCGCCACGCTGGTCGGCCTGGAGCTGCGGCCCCGGCGGCTGCGCGAGGCCGGTGCGCTGTGGCGGGCGCTGACCGAGGCCCGCGGCCATGAGGGGCGGGACGAGGTGTGGACGCACCCCGATCTGATGCCCACCGCCGACGACCTGGACGACCCGGACGGCTTCGTGCACGGCCGGGCGGAGAGTTCGGGGCTGTCGGACCTGGATCTGTCCAAGCTCACCGACGCTTCCGGCGAGGCGGACGGCGACGAGCCGGACGGCTCGGGCGACCGTCCGGAGGGGTCTTGAGCGTCTGGAGCGCGCACTGCGCGCTCAGCCGCCGTTTCGACGTCCACCGGCCGCCGCGCCGCCGGCCGCCGGGTTCCGGCAACGTCTGCCCGGGCTCGGCCGGGGCCGGCCGGACGTCCCTTCCCGGTGCCGGCACGGCCCGCCCGTTGCGCGGTGAGTGGCCGGAGGCGCCGTTCGCCGCACCCCGGCACGCCCCGATCCGGATCATGGCCGGGGCCGTCCGCTGGGAGCGCCCGCACGACCAGGAGCGCCGCCGGCGCCGGCTGATCGGAGAGGCGTGACGGCGCAGTCGCCGCGGCGCCCCCGCGGCCGGGAGGGCGGCGCCCTGCACGCGGACGCGGTGCGGGTGCTGGAGGGCTGGCGGGCGCCGGATGCCGCGCAGGAGCACTTGCGCCGGGAGTTCCTGCGGCATCTGGCGGCCCACCCCGATGGGGTGTGGCGCGAGTGCGTGCCGGGTCACATCACCGCCAGCACGGTGGTGCTGGACTCCTCCGGCTCCCAGGTGCTGCTGACCCTGCACCACAAGCACCGGCTGTGGTTGCAGCTGGGCGGGCACTGCGAGCCGGGCGATGAGTCGCTGGCCGCCGCCGCGCTGCGGGAGGCCACCGAGGAGTCGGGGATCGCCGGGCTGCGGCTGCTGGAGGATCCGGTGCAGATCGGCCGGCACCGGGTCCACTGCCACCCGCAGGGCTCCTACCACCTGGATGTGCAGTACGTGGCGATCGCCCCGCCTCGGGCCCGGCACCGCATCAGCGCCGAGTCCGTCGATCTGCGCTGGTTCCCGGTGGACTCGCTGCCCGACCTCACCGACGACTTCGTCCGCACTCTGGTGGCCTGCGCCGTCGCCGCTTTGTGACCTGCGGGTTCAAAGCGGCAGGCCGGGCAGGGGGTGGCCGGAGAGCAGGGCGCGGGTGTTCTCCCAGCCTTCCAGGCCGGGGTCCAAATACTCCAGGTCGGCGGGGGTGCGCAGGCGGTGCCAGGCGGGGGTGCGGCGGACCAGGCCGGTCCGGGGCGCGGCGGCGGTGAGGCGTGCCAGGGCGTCGGGGGCCTCCAGAGTGAGGCCGAGCGCCGGCAGCGTCTCGGTGAGCCAGGCGGGGGCCGGCAGCCGGACGGCCAGGGCGACCAGCCCGCCGCCGGTGGCGGGGCAGGCGGCGGCCGCGGCGCGGCCGAGGGCGCGCAGCAGTTTGCCGATCAGCAGGGGCGGCAGGTCGGGGGCGTCGGGGGCGACGAGCACGGCCTGGTCGGCTCCGCGTTCGGCCAGGGCGCGCAGGGCGGCGTCCGGGTCTTCCGCGTGCAGGATCGCGGTGCCCGGCCAGGTGACGTCCTCGGCGTCCGGCGGGTATGCGGGGTGCCGGATCAGGGCGGGGGTGAGCAGTTCGAGCCCGGCCACGACCTCGTAGACGTCCTCCAGCATGGCCAGGCGCAGCTTGCCGGGGTCGATGCCGGGCGGGGCGGGGTCGGCGGGGGACGGCATCGCCAGGACGGCGGCGAAGCGGGTGGTCACCCGGTGGCCTCCCGGCCGGCGTCGCGTTCGGGTTGCCGGGCGGTGGCGGGAGGTTCGTCGAAGGCGCTGATGGGCAGGTTGGCCGCCGCGGCCACGCCTTCCAGATAGCCGCGGGCCCGTTCGGCCTTGGGGTAGTTGGCCACCAGCTTCCAAAAGTGGGCGTTGTGGCCGGGGACGAGCAGGTGCGCCAGCTCGTGGATCAGCACGTAGTCGACCACCCAGGCGGGCATGCCGCGCAGCCTGCTGGACAGCCGGATGGTGCCGTCGTCGGGGGTGCACGAGCCCCAGCGGGTGCGCTGGTTGTCCACCCAGCGCACGCTGGAGGGGTTGGCCCGTCCGTCCAGGTAGCGCCGGGACAGCTCGCGCGCCCGGTTCAGCAGCGCCGCGTCGCTGGGGCGCCGGCGGCGTTCCCGTTCGGCCAGCCGTTCCAGGATGGTGGCCACCCAGTGTTCCGCCTCGGCCTCCGACAGCCGAGAAGGCAGCAGCACCACAGTCTTGTCTCCGTCTCGGTAGGCGGACACGGTCCGCCTGCGCCGGGCGCTGCGGCGAACCTCGACATTGGGGGGAGGCACACCTAGACGGTACCCAAGTTTTTGCTTTCTCCACAGGGGGGCATCCCTGTTTTACCTGGTCAGGAACGTGAATTTAACGCATCCCCAGTTGTGTCCACAGCCGAGAGGCCTGTTGTCCACAGGTTTCACCCAGCTTGTCCACAAGTTATTCACAGGGTGCGGAGGGTCCATCCCGTCCCACGAGTCTCGCCGGTCACCCAAAGAGGCTTCCGTGAGCGCTTGATCGGGTACTCACCGTGACAGTCGAGCTTCGGGGGTTTGCGATGAGCCGGGACGGCGGGAGGAACGACGGCGGCGCGGCGGGTGCTCGGTGGCCGCTGGGCGCACGGATCGCGGCCGGCGCCCTCGGCGCGTTGAGCGGCGGGCTGGCCGGCCAGGCCGTGCGGAAGGCCGCACGGCGGTGGGGGATTCCGGCCGGGTCGATGATCCGGGTCATCGAGATCACCGCACCGGTGGTGATGTCCCTGGCGGCCGGCCGGCTCGCCGAGCGCGGCGCCGCCTTGCGGAGCGGCGGCCCGAGCCGTGCCGGCGACCGGCCGCTCCCCCGGCGTCCTTCGGCGACGGCGGCCGGGAGCTGACGCCGGGCCGTCCCTCACCGCCGGCGAAAGCAGCCGCCGCGCGCGCCGTCAAGTGCCCGCCCACCAGGGTGAGAAAGTACACACTTACGTCCTTTGGCCTGGTAGACAGGGGTGGCAGCGGATTTTCTCAGGATTCCTTTGGCCTCACTGTGGCAGGAATGACATCGATACCTGACAATGGGCGGGTGAGTGATCTCCCCCGCCGCGCGGTGACGCGGTCAGCCAAGCTCGCGTCGCTGCCCCTCGGTTTCGCCGGACGTGCAGCGCTCGGCGTCGGGAAGCGGACGCTGGGCAAGCCCGCCGAGATGGTCGCGCTGGAAATCCAGCAGCGCACCGCCGAGCAGCTGTTCAAGGTGCTCGGCGAGCTCAAGGGCGGCGCCATGAAGCTGGGCCAGATGCTGTCCATCTTCGAGGCCGCACTGCCGCCCGAGATCGCCGGCCCCTACCGCGCCACCCTCACCAAGCTGCAGGAGGCCGCCCCGCCGCTGCCGGCCTCCACCGTCCACAAGGTGCTGGCCGAAGGGCTCGGCGAGGACTGGCGGGAGCAGTTTCAGTCCTTCGACGACACCCCCGCCGCCGCGGCCTCCATCGGCCAGGTGCACCGGGCGGTCTGGAAGGACGGGCGCAAGGTCGCCGTCAAAATCCAGTACCCGGGCGCCGGCAAGGCGCTGATCAGCGACTTCAACCAGCTCGCCCGGCTGGGCAAGCTGTTTGCGGTGCTGATGCCGGGGCTGGAGATCAAGCCCATGCTGGCCGAGCTCAAAGAGCGGGTGATCGAGGAGCTCGACTACACCATCGAGGCCGAGTCGCAGAACGCCTTCGCCAAGGCGTACGCCGACGACCCGGACTTCTACATCCCCGAGGTGGTCGCCCAGGCCGGCAACGTGCTGGTGACCGAGTGGATCGACGGCACCCCGCTGTCGAAGATCATCAGCGACGGCACCCAGGAGGAGCGCAACCACGCCGCCCTGCTGTACTGCCGGTTCCTGCTGTCGGGGCCCAAGCGCACCGACATGCTGCACGGCGACCCGCACCCGGGCAACTTCCGCATCCTGCCCGACGGGCGGCTGGGCGTGCTGGACTTCGGCGCGGTCGACCGGATCCCCGGCGGCTTCCAGCGCCGGCTGGGCCTGCTGCTGCGGATCGGCACCATGGCCGAGATCGACGAGATCATGCAGGCGCTGCGGGAGGAGGACTTCATCCGCGAGGGCGTGGAGGTCGATCCCAAGGCGCTGGAGGCGTTCCTGGCCCCGATCACCGAGCCCTTCATCAACGAGACGTTCCGCTTCAACCGCGAGTGGCTGCGGATGATGGCCGCCAAGGTCACCGATCTGCGGCCCAGCAACGTGGTGCGCCAGCTCAACCTGCCCCCCGAGTACGTGATCATCCACCGGGTGCTGTCGGCCGGCACCGGGGTGCTGTGCCAGCTGGAATGCGAGATCCCGGCCCGGGCCGAGTGCCTGAAGTGGGTCCCGGGCTTCGCCGACGAGGAAGACGGCGACACCGACGACGAGCCGGCCGCCTGAGCCGGCCGCCTGAACCGGCCGGATCCGGCCACGACGAGCGGGGCCCCGCCCCCCGGTGACGGAGGGGGCGGGGCCCCGTTGTCGGCGCGGGCCCGGCGAGGTAGGGGCACCGGGCGGCGCCGGCTCACCGGGAGGCGCCTCCCGCGAAACCATCCCGAAAGCACGGGAGGAATCGGCCTGCTAACCGGTGAGCAGGATGCGGCGGACGCGGGCGTGGGCCTGCGCGGTGCGGCGGGCGCGCCGCAGGGCGCGCACCCGGGCCGCCGCCTGTGGATCGAGCGTCCCCGTCGCGGTCACGCCGGCGGCCCCGGCGGAAGGGCGCGGCGTACGAAGGGACGCGGACTGCCTGTCATGAGCCTGCTTGTCATGAGCCCGCTCGGGGGCGGGCGCCCGGTCGAGCAGCAGTTCTTTTCTCACCTGTGTGTCGTCCAGCCTCCGGGTGTTCCGTCATGTCGCGAAAGGCGCGCCGGCACGGACCTGGGCACGTTCCGGCGGAACCTCTCGGGGTGGTGGCCGCGGCCCCGCTTCCGGGGCCGCGGCGGTCGTTCACCGGCCCGTCCCCGCACCGGCGACCGTCAGACGGTCACCTCGGCGTTCTTGCGGGGACGGCCACGAGGACGCTTGCGGGCCACGATCTCGCCCTTGACGAACAGCTCGCCGCCCCACACGCCCCACGGCTCGCGGCGCTCGATGGCGCCGGCCAGGCAGGCCTTGCGGATCGGGCAGTCCCGGCACAGCGCCTTGGCCAGCTCGATGTCGGCGGGAGCCTCGGCGAAGAACAGCTCAGGCTCGGTCCGGCACGGAAGCGTGAGGTCCTCGTCGCTCATGGCGAGAGCCCCCTGCATCGCAGTCACCCTGGTTCCTCTCGTTGGTTCTCAACGGGTCGTTCGACGGGACTTGCGGCCAGAAACGAAGAGGCCGCGGATCCGGTGCCTGGATCCGCGGCCTGGGGGCCATGCCGGTCGTTTAAACCGGTTGCCTCCAGGAATACGGACCCGGCACGCCGCCATCGGCGGCGCCCATGCGGGCCGTAAGGGCGATCAGTTCAGCGGCGGTGCCTTCGCCGAAGACACTCCACCCCTGACGCTCGCCGACAACCTGCTGCAGCCGCACGTCGCACAGCGGCGCAAGACCGCCGTAGACCTGCCGCTTCCTGGCGTAGGGCTGATCGGCGCCCTTGTCGCCGCGTTCGATGGAGACGAACTCGGGCAGCGACGGGGGCATCAGCGCGGAGGACTCATGCGCAAAGTCGCTCCAGCCAGGACGCGGCGCGGTCCGGACCGGCTGCGATTTGCGCGTCATGCTGATCACCGGACTGCACACCACCTTCCTGGCTCCTTGGGCCTCGCGCACGAGCGCTCGGACGTTTGATTGCTCGGGCAGCAGACTACGTTCGCCGCCCGAAATCAATCAAGGCATTTTTGACCTGCGGTTTTGTGGGAGACTTCACCCAACTTCCGGGGCTTTGGAGGCGTCTGAGACCCGGACCATCCCTTCCTGCATCACCGACACCACCAACCGCCCGTCGGCGGTGAAGACCTGGCCGCGCGCCAATCCGCGGGCGCCGCCGGCGAACGGGGTGTCCTGGGCGTACAGCAGCCATTCGTCGGCGCGGAACGGCCCGTGGAACCACATGGCGTGGTCCAGGCTGGCCCCGATGGTCCTGCTGTCGCCCCAGGCCAGGCCGTGCCGCAGCAGCACGGTGTCCAGCAGCGTCAGGTCCGAGGCGTAGGTCATCAGGCACAGGTGCAGCATCGGGTCGTCGGGCAGTTCGCCGTCCACTTTCAGCCACACCAGGGACCGGTCGGTCGCCAGTTTCGGGTCCCTGGCGGCCTCCCAGGTCATCGGGGTGACGTGCCGTACGTCGAAAGGATTGCGGCGGGTGAGTTTCTCGGCGGCCTCCTCGCCCCACAGCGCCGTCAGCCGCTCCTTGCCGGTGGGCAGGGTCTCCGGGTGGGGCGCCTCGGGCATGGGCGCCAGGTGCTCCGGCCCTTCCTCGGGCACTTGAAAAGACGCCGACAACGTGAAAATGGCCCGGCCGTGCTGGATGGCCGTCACCCGCCGGGTGGTGAAGGAGCGTCCATCGCGCACCCGGTCCACGGTGTAGACAATCGGCACCAGCGGGTCACCCGGCCGGATGAAATAGGCGTGCAGCGAATGCACCACCCGGTTGACCTGCACGGTGCGGCCCGCGGCGACCAGCGCTTGACCGGCCACCTGCCCGCCGAACACGCGCTGGCGGCGTTCCTGTGGGCTCCGCCCACGGAAAATGTCGTTTTCGATCTGCTCCAGGTCGAGCAGGTCCAGCAGTTCCTTCAACGACTCTTTCACGTGTCACCTACGGATTCGATGCCGGCCGACGAACGGGGGAAGGCCACCGCCCTGCGTGCGGGCGCGCCGCCTCGGATGTGACGCCGGGAAGGCGGCGAAAGTGCGCGGGATCCGTCCGGCCGGTCGCCGGGCCGATGCGCCGCGGATCTTTCTGCGTCCTTATGGTGCGGGCGAGCGGTGGCGTCCCCCGTCGTGCGGTGGATGACGTCAAGGCGGTCAGTCTGTCAGGCCGGGCGGTGTGGCCGGGGTCTCACCCCGGCACAACGCCAGTACCGCGTCGCCGTAGCGGATCAGCTTGGTGGCGCCGACCCCGGATATCCGGGCCAGCTGCTGCGGCGTTTCCGGGCGCTGCTCGGCGATGGCCTGCAGCGTCACGTCGGTGAATACCACATACGGCGGGATTCCCTGTTCTTCGGCGAGCGCGGCGCGCCACCGCTTGAGCGCCTCCAGCAGCTCCTCGTCGACGGCCGAGGGGCAGTCCTGGCAGCGGCCGAGCTTGCGTTCCAGCGCGGCGGTGAGCGGACGGCCGCATACCCGGCACGGCAGCGGCCCCTTGCCGGCACGGCGGCGGGGACGGCTCGCCGGCGCGGCCGGCGGGCCAAAGGTCTGCGGCCGCAGGCCCTCCAGGAAACGGGACGGGCTGCGGTTCTTGCGCCCGCCGGGGGCGCGGGAGAGCGCCCACGACAGCGTCAGGTGCTCGCGGGCGCGGGTGATGCCCACATACAGCAGCCGCCGTTCCTCTTCGATCTGCTCGGCGGTCTCGGCGTAGACGATCGGCAGCGTGCCCTCGGTCAGCCCGGCCAGGAACACCGCGTCCCACTCCAGGCCCTTGGCCGCGTGCAGGCTGGCCAGCGTGACGCCCTCCATGGTGGGGGCGTGCTGCAGGGCGGCCCGTTCCTCCAGTTCGGCCACGAACTGCGGCAGCGCGGCATCGGGGTCGGCGGCGGCGACGTCCTCGGCGAGGCGGACCAGCGCCGACAGCGACTCCCAGCGGGCGCGGGCGGCGCCGATTCCCTGCGGCGGCTGCTCGGTGAAGCCGACCCCGGCCAGCACGTGCCGGACGGTGGCCACCAGGCCCATCCCGTCGGTCTCGGCGTCGGCCCCGGCGCGGGCCGCGCCGCGCAGCCGCATCACCGCCTCGCGGACCTCCTGGCGTTCGAAGAACCGCTCGGCGCCGTGCAGCACCACCGGCACCCCGGCCGCCGCGAACGCCGCCTCGAAGTTCTCCGACTGGGCGTTGATGCGGTACAGCACGGCGATCTGAGAGGCGGGCACGCCCTCGTCGATCAGTTTGCGGGCGCGGCGGGCGATGTCGTCGGCCTCGGCGATCTCGTCGTCGTACTCGATGAACACCGGCTCGGGCCCGTCGGGGCGCTGGGAGACCAGCTCCAGCCTGTGGCGGCGGGCGGTCCGCCCGCGCGCCGCCCCGATCACCCCGTTGGCCAGGCGGACGACCTGCGGGCTGGAGCGGTAGTCCCGCACCAGCTTGATGACCCGGGCGCCGGGATGCTCGCGGGTGAAGTCCAGCAGGTATTGGGGGGTGGCGCCGGTGAAGGAGTAAATGGTCTGGTTGGGGTCGCCGACCACGCACAGCTCCTCGCGGCCGCCCAGCCAGGCGTCCAGCAGCAGTTTCTGCAGCGGGTTGACGTCCTGGTACTCGTCCACCACGAAGTAGCGGTACTGGTCGTGGACCTGCCGGGCGACCTCGGGGTACTCGGTGAGCATCGCGGCGGTCAGCTCCAGGATGCCCTCGAAGTCCAGCAGGTTGCGCTCGCGGCGCAGCTGCTCGTACACGGCGTAGACGCGGGCCACGTCGATCACGTCGGCGGGGGGTTTGCGGCCGGTCCGCTCGACGCCGGCGACGTAGTCCTCGGGGCGGTGCTGGGTGACCTTGGCCCATTCGATCTCGGCGGCGATGTCGCGCAGCTCGGTGCGCCCGTACGACAGCCGGCAGGCCCGGGCGGCCTCGGCGACCAGGGCGATCTTGGATTCGACGACGCGGGGCGGCTCGCCGCCGATCACCTTCGGCCAAAAGTAGGTGAGCTGGCGCAGCGCGGCGGCGTGAAAGGTGCGGGCCTGCACGCCGGGGGCGCCCAGCTGCCGCAGCCGCCCGCGCAGCTCCCCGGCCGCGCGGGTGGTGAACGTCACGGCCAGCACCCGCTGCGGCGCCACCACCCCCGTCAAGACGGCGTAGGCGATCCGGTGGGTGATGGCGCGGGTCTTGCCGGTGCCGGCGCCGGCCAGCACGCACACCGGGCCGCGCACCGCCTCGGCGACGGCGCGCTGCTCGGGGTCCAGTCCCGCCAGGACCTCATCGGCCTCCATGCTCATCGCTCACCCGCCCGTCACCTTCGTCAGCCGAGGCCGTTTCCTTCCCAGTGGTCCATCCTCGCACCACCGGCGCACCGCACCGAGCGGAATGTCCGGAGGTCAACGGCGGTTGATAATGCCCGAACAGGCTGAATCGTTTTTCAGCGCACGCCCCGCGGGCGGTCTTCAGCGCAAGACCCGGCCGCCGGGCGGGCGCTGAAAAAGGTTCATCGCACGCGACAGTGAAGGAGACCGGGCACCGATGGCGAACCCCGCGAGCACGCCGGACGGACGGCCGACCATGTACACCACGTCCTGGTGCGGGTTCTGCAGGCGGCTCAAGGCTCAGCTCGCCCGAGAAGGCATCTACCTGCGCGAGGTCGACATCGAGCGCGACCCGGAGGCCGCCGAGTTCGTGATGCGGGTCAACGGCGGCAACCAGACGGTCCCGACCCTGCTGTTCCCCGACGGCACGGTGATGACCAACCCGCCCGCCAAGAAGGTCAAGCAGCACCTGGAGTCCCTGGCGGCCTCCGGCAAGTGAGGCCGGCGGCGCGCCCTCCCCGGGGCGGGGGCGCGCCGCCGTACGGGCGTCAGCGGTGCTCCCACGAGTCCGGCAGCGGGCCGCCGTACCAGCGTTCGATGAGCTGGCGGGCGATGGAGACCCGGCCGGGCAGCATGATCTCTTTCTCTTCGAGGGCCCGCAGCAGCTGCGGGCGGGTGAACCAGCGGGCCTCGGCGATCTCCGCGGGGTCCGGGCGCAGCCGCCCGCCGTCGGCGGTGCGGCAGAAGAAGCCCAGCATCAGGCTCTGCGGCAGCGGCCAGGGCTGGCTGCCCAGGTAGGCGATCTCCCCGACGGCCAGGCCGACCTCCTCGCGGACCTCGCGGGCCACGGCCTGCTCCAGCGACTCGCCGGGCTCCACGAAACCGGCCAGCACCGACATCATCGGCTCCGGCCAGGCGGGGGCGCGGCCCAGCAGCAGCCGGTCGTGCTCGTCGCGGACGAGCATGATCACGGCCGGGTCCAGCCGGGGGAAGTGCTCAGAGCCGTCGGCGGAGCAGACGCGGGCGTAACCGGCTCTGGCCGGCCGGGTGGGCGCTCCGCAGCGCGGGCAGTGGGTGTGGGTGGCGTGCCAGTTGGCCAGCGCGACCGCCTGGGTGAGCAGCGCCGAGTCCCTGTCCCCCAGCACCGCGCCGACCCCGCGCAGCCCGGCGGCCCGGGCGCCCTCGATGACCGGCAGCGGGCCGCAGACGGCGAAGTAGGCGGTCTGGTCGTCGTCGACGCCGAGCAGGTACCGCTCGCCCTCGGGGGCGGCCTGCGGCGCCAGCAGGATCAGCTCCGGGCGTTCCCCATCGCGCACCAGGGCCCGTCCGCGGTCGACCACCAGCACCCGGGTGGCCGGATCGGCCCACCGCCCGGCGAGCCAGCGCTCGTCCTCGCGCCGGTCGGCGACCCGGTCCAGGCCGCCGCGGGCCAGCGCCAGCCATTCCAGCGGAGCGTGCATCACCTGCGGTCCCTTCCGGCCGGGCGTCCCGTCTGCGGTCGCACGGTGCGCCCTGCCGCGTGCGGCGTTTTCCGTGGCACTCTAAAGGATCGACGTTCCGTCGCCGGGGAGCCCGCCTTGATCCTGATCGATCCGCCGCTGTGGCCGTTCCGTGGACGCGTGTGGTCGCACATGGTCAGCGACTCCTCCTATGAGGAGCTGCACGACTTCGCCGCCCGGCTGGGGGTGCCGCCGCGGGCGTTCGACCGCGACCACTACGACGTGCCCTCAGAGCTGTACCGGCGCGCGATCGAGCTGGGCGCCCGCCCCGTCGGCTGCCGGGAGCTGCTGGCCCGGCTCACCGCGGCCGGTCTGCGCCGTCCCAAGCGCCGCCGTCCGCTCACCGCCCAAGGGCCGACTCCAGCCGGCTGAGCTCCTGGTGCAGGTTGCGGCGGGCCCGGCGTTCGAAGCGCTCCCGGGCCGGCGGGGTGTGAAAGATCGTCGGCTTGGCCAGCAGGGAGCGCAGGATGTCGGCGCGGGCGGCGTTGAAGTGCTCTTCGGGGACGAAGGCGTACTCGCTGCGGACGGCGGCGGCGTAGGCGGCATAGCGCTCTGCGTCGGCGCCCAGGATGGCCAGGTCGGCGTCGCAGAGGACCTGCCCGTTGCGGTCGGCGGGGCCGGGGGTGTGGGTGGCGGTGAGGCGGACCAGGCGGGCGACCTCGGCGATGGCCTCCGGCGGCAGGTCGGTGTCGGCCAGGACCCGTTCGGCCTTGACCGCGCTGCGTTCTTCGTTGTCGCCGCGCCGGGGGTCGTAGACGGCGTCGTGGAACCAGGCGGCCAGGCGGACCAGGTCGGGGTCGTCGGCGTGGCCGGCCAGCTCGTCCACCAGGTCCAGGACCGCGACCAGGTGCTCGCGGGTGTGGTAGCGGCGGTGCTCTTCGCCGTAGCGGTCGGCCAGGTCGGCTCCGATGCGGCGGGTCTCTTCGCCGGCCAGCGCCACCCAGCGCGCGACAAGATCGTCCATAAGGCCCATCCTGCCGTGCGGATCAAAGGGTCCGACCGGCCGAAGGCGCGCAATTTTTCACCTCGGAACCGGCGACACAGGTGGGTTTCTTCCCGCGCTCGGGCCGGGCAGCCACTAGGGTAGCAGCGAGTTAGGCAAGGCTTACCTCACACGAAAGGCATAGCCTTGGACACCCGGCCCCATCTCGTCATCCTCGCCGGCAAGGTGACCGACTCGGTCACCTGCGGATTCCTGCCCGCCGCCGCCCGGCTCGGCCTGCGCGTCACCGTGCTGACCGACCGTCCCGCCGACCACCGGGGACGCTACGGCCCGGACGTGACGGTCACCGGCTGCCGGGTCACCGACTACCGGGAGGTGGTGGACGCGCTGTGCCGGTCGGATGAGCCGGTGCACGCGGTCTTCTCCAACAGCGACTTCCTGCAGGCCCCCGCCGCGCTGACGGCCGCCTACCTGGGCCTGCCGGGCAAGGACTGGCGGGCGGCCACCCGCGCCAAGAACAAGGCGCTGATGCGGCGCCACCTGGCGGAGATCGACCCGGTGTTCAGCGTGCAGGTCACCGACGAGGGCGTGCCGGAGGGCCCCTACCCGCTGGTGCTCAAACCCCGGGAGGGGGTGGCCAGCGAGGACGTCTTCCTGGTCGGCGACCCCGAGGAGCTGAAGGCCCGCTACGCGGAGATCCGCAAGCGGCGGGACGACCCGCTGGTGGCCGAGGAGTACCTGCCCGGCCGGCTCTACACCCTGGAAACCCTCGGAGACGGGGAGCGGCTGCAGGTGCTGGGCTCCTTCCGCACCACGGTCTCCCCGCCGCGCTTCGCCGAGGAACGCCTGGAGTGGGCCCCCGTCCCGCCGGAGAGCGAGCAGATCCTCGCGCAGCTCAAAGCGCTGGGGGTGGGGTTCGGGGCCTGCCACACCGAGTTCGTGGTGCACGAGGGACGCGCCCACATCATCGAGGTCAACTACCGGATCATCGGCGACCACGCCGACTTCCTGCTGGCCGACCTGCTGCAGATCCCGGTGTTCGAGCGGGTGCTGCGCGTCCACCTGGGCGAGCCGCTGGGCGAACCGCCCGCCCGCCCCGCCGGCCACGCGGTGATCGACTCGGTGTTCGCCGACCGGCCGGGAGTGCTGCGCTCGGCCCCGGACCTCACCCGGTGGCGCGACGGCGAGGTGGATCTGGTCTACCGTCCCGTCCGGCGCGTGGGCGACACCATCACGCTGACCGGCACCAACCGCGACTACCTGGGCACGGTGCAGGCCATCGGTCCCGATGCGGCGGCGGTCGAGGCGGCGCTGGCGCGTTTCAAGGCCGGGCCGCACTGGGAGATCTCATGACCGCCGCCGATGCCCGCCTGGTGGAGTCCCTGCTGGCGGCGCGGGTGCTGGACGCCTTGCTGCAGGAGGACTACGGGGGCCTGCGCCGTTTCGCGGACGGCCGCGTGCTGCGCCTGCCCGGAGGTCCCGTGGTGCCGCTGCGGCGGCTGCCGGCGGACGCTCCCGCGCCGCGCCCGGCGCAAGAGCCCGTCCCCGCGTCCCGGGCGGCCGCCGGGGAGCGCGACGCGCGGGCCGCCCGGCTCTCCCCGCCGCAGCGCCTCGCCCGGCCGGTGTCCGGGCCGTGGCCGGGATTCTTGTCGGAGACGTGCGTGGACCCGGACGCCGGGCTGCGCCTGGAAGAGGTGCTGGCGGCGGTCCGCCACGTGGCCGACCCTCGCGACGATGTGGCCTCCTTCGAGCAGGAGTGCCGCCAGACCCTGGCCACGCTGCTGCTGCACCGGCAGATCCGGCCCGCGGTGCTGCGGCGGCTGCGGGGGGCCTCGCCGCTGGGCCCCGGCACGTTCTATGAGATCCCGGCCGCCTTCAACGACCACCCGGTCTACCCCACCGGCCGCTGCCGCGTCGGGCTCGGCCCCGACGACCTGCGGCGGTACGCGCCCGAGTGCGGCCCGGTGTTCGCGCTGCGCTGGACGGCGGTGCCGCGCGAGCGGGTGACGCTGGCCGGAAAGCGCCCCGCCTGGTGGCCGCGCCCGGCCGACGTCGGGCTGGCGGAGGACCTGGCCGGCACCCACGAGCTGCTGCCGCTGCATCCGCTCACCGGCGGCCACGAAACGGCCCCGCTGCCCTACCTGGAGGTGCGTCCCACGCTGTCGATGAGGACGGTGGTGGTCGACGGGCTGTCGCATCTGAAGGTGCCGCTGCCGACGAGCACGCTGGGGCTGCGCAACCGCCGCACGATCGTCCCCAGGACCCTGCACGACGGCGCGCTGGCCGAGCGGCTGCTGCGGCGGGTGCACGCCCGCGAGCCGCAGTTGCCGCTGCTGCTGGCCGACGAGCAGACCTACGGGCATGCGGGCGAGGCGACGCTGGGCTACCTGGTGCGGCGTTTCCCGCCCGAGACCGCCGCCGCCCATGTGATCCCGGTGGCGGCGCTGACGGCCGAGCACCCCGACGGCGGCGCGGTCATCGAACGCTGGGACGTGGCCGAGCTGTTCGCCGAGTACCTGGATGCGCTGTTCGCCATCAACGTGACCCTCTTCCGGTACGGGATCGCGTTGGAGGCCCACCAGCAGAACGTCTCCCTCGTCCTGGGCGCAGGGCCGCTCCGGCTGCTGCTGAAGGACAACGACGGCACGCTGGTGGACCCGCGGGCCCTGCCCGCCGAGATGGGCCCCTGCCGTTTCCTCGATGAGCGGATGACCGGCGGCGACCCGCACTCCCTGGCCCGGGTCTTCATCACCATCACCGTGCACCTGTGCGCCGGGGCGGTGGCGTTCGCGCTGGCCGAGCAGGGGCTGCTGCCGCTGCGCACCGGGCTGGCGCTGGTGCGGGACCGGCTGGCGGCGGCGCTCGGCGCGCACCCGGCCGACCGTTTCCTGCGCGCGCGCACGCTGGAGGCCGACCGCCTGCCCACCAAGGCGATGCTGACCGCCGGGACGCTGGTCGACAAGGCCCGCACCGGCGCCCGCGACATCAACAAGCACTACGGCCCCGACGGGCCCAACTACCTTCGCTACTTCCGGGACTGACTCGTGCTGCCGACCGGCTCTGCCGATCGCGTCCTGTCCGCCGACGACGCGACGGCCACCGCCCTGTTCAACTGCCTGGTGCGGGAGGTCTGCGCCCCCGACCACCAGGTGTGGCCCCGCGGGGGGCACCTGCTGATCCGGCTGCCCCGCCTGGATGTGCTGCTGCGCGCCCGGCTGGCCCGTCCCCCGCTGGGGTTCACCTACCGGCTGACCGCCCCCTACCAGGAGCTGCGCGCCGGCTCCGGGGAGTGGGCCGCCGTGGACTGGCGCCGCCTGGCCGAGCTGGTGGCCGGGGAGCTGGAGCTGACCACCGGCCAGGCCAACCCGGAGTTCGTGGAGCAGGTCACCGCCAGCCACACCGCCTTGGCGGCGCTGCTGGCCGCCCGCGGCCCGGCCGCCCCTCCCCCGCCGCGCCGGCCGGCGGAGGACCGCGACGGCGTGCGGCCCTTCGCCCGGGGTTCCCGGCCCGCCCTGACGGGGGACGACAGGTGCGCGGTCTACCTGGCCTCAGAGCAGTCGCTGGTGGCCGGGCACCGGTTCCACCCCTCGCCCAAGGCCCGCCAGGGCAAACCGGAGGAGTGGCTGCCGTACGCGCCCGAGGCCGGGGCCCGGTTCCCGCTGCGCTGGCTGGCGGTGCGGGAGGAGGTGTTCGCCGAGGGCGGGGACGCGGCCGGGTTCGCCGCGCTGGAGGCGCTGGCGCCCCCTCCCCCGCCCGGGCACCGGCTGCTCCCGGCCCACCCCTGGCAGCTTTCGCTGCTGGCCGGCCGGCCGGTGCTGCGCCGGGCGCTGGAGTCGGGGCTGCTGGTCGATCTGGGGCAGGGCGGGCCGGAGGCGGTGCCGACCTCCTCGGTGCGCACCCTGTACGTGCCCGCCGCCGACGTGTTCTGCAAGTTCAGCCTGGACATGCGCATCACCAACTGCGTGCGCAAGAACTCCTGGTACGAGCTGACCGGCGCGGTGACGCTGGACCGGCTGCTGCGCCCGGTGTTCGCCGAGCTGGGCGAGCGGTTCGGCGGCTGCCGGCTGCTGCCCGAACCGGCCTACCGCAGCGTCCATCTGGCCGACCGGCGGCTGCACGAAGGGCTGGGGGTGATCCTGCGCGGCGGGGTGCGGGCGCTGGCCGGCACCCCGCTGGTGGCCGCCGTGCTGGCCGACCCCTACGGCACCGGCCCGGTGTCGGTGGCGACGCTGCCGTGCACGGCGGACCCCGACGGCGCGCTGGCGTGGTGGGCGCGCTATGTGGCGCTGGTGGCCCCGCCCGCCCTGGACGCCTACCTCACCCACGGGGTGGTGCTGGAACCCCACCTGCAGAACGTGGTGGTGGCCGTGGACGAGACCGGCATGCCCACGCAGGCGGCCTTCCGCGACCTGGAGGGCACCAAGCTGGTGGCCGGCCGCTGGGACGCCGCCCTGGCCGGCCTGCCCGGCCGGGTCCGCGAGGCGCTGACCTACAGCGCCGAGCAGGGCTGGAACCGGGTGGTGTACTGCCTGCTGGTCAACCACCTGGCCGAGATCGCCGCCGCCGTCGCCGACCGGCACCCCCGCCTGGAGGCCGAGCTGTGGCGCGTGCTGCGCGAGTGCGTCGCCGACTACGCCCGCGGCCGCCCCGGCGACGCCCGGCTGCGGGCGCTGCTGGCGGGGGTGCCGCTGCCGGCCAAGGCCAACCTGCGGGTCCGCTGGTCCCGTTCGGCCGACCGCGCCGCCGGTTACATCCCGGTCCCCAACCCGCTCGGCACCGCGCCCCACGACCGGGCCGCGCCGCCGCGAACCCCGGCGGACGCGGAGTTGATCCGGCGCCGGTGAACGCCGGGAGGACGCCCTCTCTCAGCGGCCCAGGGCGCCGCGAAAAGTCAGGCCATAGTGCCGGCGGAGCCTGCGGACCTCCAGCCAGGCGATCCCCGTGACCGACAATGGGCCGCCCAGCAGCAACATCACCTGCAGGACGGCCGGGACGCCCGGATAGCCGCCGGAGGTCAGCTCCACCGGCACCATCGCCCACGTCACGGCGGTGGTCAGCAGCGGGGGCACCAGTTCGTGGATGTCGGCGGTGCGGAAGGCGTGGGTCACCGCCAAGAACCCGCCGTAGGCGGCGAATCCCAGCAGCCACAAGAAGAACAGCAGCGTGCTCAGCGCCGCCAGGAACCACCACAGGTTCTCGTACTCCGTCTTCTCGAGCAAGGAGAGGGGCACCATGATCAGCGGAGTGGCGAGCAGCGTCAGCATCGCCAGCAGCGGACGCACCGCCCGGCGCAGGTACAGCCGCCGGTTCGGCGGCCGGGCGGCCGCGATGAAGGCGAGCACGACGAACGGGCACAGCATGATGGAGAGCATCAGGTTCCCGACGAGCTGTTCCAGCCACTGGTTGACCGCCGCGTCGGTGTCCGTCGACTGGTAGGTCAGCGCGATCCCCACCAGCACGGCCATGCCCGTCCAGGCGCGCAGCTGCTGCAGCGCCCTGATCATGGGATCGACGATCCGGTCCGGACGCGACGGCAGGAACACGCACCGGGCCGGGACGGCGCAGAGGCGGGCCCACAGCACCACCAGCGGCGTGGTGTCCTCAGCGGTCCTGCGGTCGGCCGCCCCGCCCGGGTTTCCCCTCATGTCCATCCGTGTGCTTCCTTCGCCGAAGACGCAAGTCCACACTGTGGCCGCACACGACTCCGGCGAAAAGCGATCTTGGATGGCTGTCCTCTTCCGGTCACCGGTATCCGTTTTCGACCGGCTGGGGAACGCGAGTGAGCCCGGACCCGGGGGTGGGTTCGGGCCCGGGAACGCTCACGCAGGTCCGCGGCGGAAAACCCAGGGGGCGTTCAGGGGGCGATGGCGCCGAAGTAGGCGTTGGCCTGGGTGATGCACAGCTCGCCGTCCACCATCACCGGGCGCAGGCCGGTGGCGGGGCCGCCGTCCAGTTCGGCGCGCAGCTCGGCGCGGATCTGCTCGGCGGTCTCGGCGGGCGTGCCGGACTTGGCCAGCCAGGCCTCGAGCGGGCGCACCACATCGAACCGGTCGGTCCGCTTGACCTCGGCCCCGGCCTCGGTGATCAGGTCGGTGATCTGCTGCACGGTGAGCAGCCGGCGGTGGGAGGGGTCGCGCAGCCGCTCCAGCCGGTCGGGGTCGGCGGCGCCGTCCTCCGGCCGCACCAGGTCCGCCACGACCAGCCCGGCGCCGGGCCGGCTCACCCGCACCAGCTCGCGCAGCACCGCCGCCGGGTCGTCGGCCTCGTGCAGCGAGAAACGGTTCAGCAGCAGCGTGAAGGAACGCCCGATGTAGGGCAGGGCGGTGGCGTCGCCCCGGGTGAAGGTGATGTTGGTGAGCGCGTCCCGGTCGGCCTCCCGCTTGCCCTCGGCCAGCTTGCCCTCGTCCAGGTCGAGCGCGGTGACGTGCCGTACTCGCCGGGCGATGGCCCGCGACAGCACCGCCGTGCCGGCGCAGGTCTCCAGCACCACGTCCTCGGGGTCGAGCTCGGGTTCGGTGAACTCCACCAGCCGCACCAGGTTCGCGGTGAAGGACATCCTCAACCTGGGATCCCCGCCCCGCTCCGGCCGCCCGCCGACCTCCCGGACGATCTTCTCTGCGCGCGTCACCGTCACTTCGACCTCCTCGCTCGATGCGGGGATCATCTCCCGAACTTCACTTTCTGGCCATAGGGGGTCCCTCACACCGGCGGGAGGCGGTGAAAGCGCTCCCCCGCAGCCGGTGCTCCCGGATCTGCGCGCCGGTTTCAGTCGATGGGGCGGATGTTCTCCAGCAGGGCGGTCAGGCCGGCGCGGTCGAGGAGGTCGGCGGGGCGGATGGTGCGGTTGTAGCGGACGTAGTGGAAGGCGGCGCTGACCTTCTCCAGGGGGACGCCGGCCAGGTCGGCCCAGGCCAGGCGGTAGGCGGCCAGTTGGACGGCGGCGTGGCGGAAGTCCTCGTCGGCGGGGGGCCGGCCGGTCTTCCAGTCGACGACCTCATAGCCGCCGTCGGGGGCGGTGAAGACGGCGTCCATGCGGCCGCGCAGCACGCGGTCGCCGAGGACGGTTTCGAAGGTGACCTCGATGTCGAGGGGGCGGCGGGAGGCCCACTCGGATTCTTCGAAGCGCCGCTGCAACTCGGTCAGCATCGAGTCGTCGGCGGCGCCCTCGTCGGCGGCGCCGGGCAGCTCGTCGGGGTCCAGCAGGCGCTGCTGGCCCCAGCGGGACTCCAGCCAGCGGTGGAAGGCGGTGCCGCGGCGGGCGTAGGGGGCGGGCGGGCGCGGCATGGGGCGGCGGATCGAGCGGGCCACCTCCTGGGGGTCGCGGGAGAGCGCGACCAGGGTGGAGACGGTGAGCTTGGCGGGCAGCTCGACCTGCAGGACGTCGCCGCCGCGGCCGCGGTCCCGCTCGGCCAGCAGCAGCTCCACATCCCGCGCCCAGGCGGTCATGCGGCGGCGGTCGGCCTCGGTGAGGCCGTCGTCGCCGGCCCAGGGGGCGATGCGGCCGACCATGGCGTCGCGGACCATCTCGGCGCCCTCCACGATGGCGGCGTAGCGGCGGCCCTCGGGGGTGGCGGGCCACCGGCCGGGTTCCGCCTCGGCCTGCAGAGGGTTGGCGGCGCCTTCTTCGGGGGGGTCGGCCCAACTGACGACGCGGCCCGCCCCGGTCTCGCAGGCCTGGCGGATCTCCTCCAGGAACGGCGAGGGGTGCAGCGGGCGGGCGGTGGCGCCCCACCGGTGGCCGGTGGCGATCAGCAGGTGGGAGGCGCGGGTGACGGCGACGTAGGCCAGGCGGCGTTCCTCCCGCAGATCCCGATCGGCGCACTCGTCCTTGAAGCGGTCCAGGTCCGCCTTGGTCAGGCCGTTGAGTCTGGGCAGGTTGCCCTTTTCGTAGTCGCCGCGGAGCTCGAACGGCAGCAGGCGGGGGTTGTCGGTCCAGCGGGTGGACTGCTGCGGCGGGGAGGGGAAGATCGAGCCCTTGACGGGACGGCCGCTTCCGCTCGGCAGGTAGCACAGCCCGGGGACGACCACCACCGGCCACTCCAGGCCCTTGGCGGCGTGCACGGTGAGCAGTTTGACGCTGTCGCTCTCGCTGACCCGCCCCGCCGGCAGGCCGAACTCCTCGCTCTCGGCGGCCTTGAGGTAGGCCAGGAACGCGCCCAGGGTGGGGTTTTCGGACTCCTCGGCGAAGGAGGCGGCGGTCTCGATGAAGGCGTCCAGGTCGGCGCGGGCGCCGGCCGGGTCCAGGCCGGAGCGGGCGGCGACCTCGATGTCCAGGCCCAGGGTGCGTTCCACCTCGGCGACCAGGTCCGGCAGCGGCAGCCCGACCTGGGAGCGCAGCGTGCGCAGCTCGGCGGCCAGGCGGCGCAGCCGGGCCAGGCCCTCGGGCGAGTAGGCGGACGGGTCGCCCAGGTCGTCGAGGGCGTCCACCAGGCTGCCGGTCTCCTGGGTGAGCTCGATGACGACCTGGCGGAGCGGGTCGGTTTCCTCGGCGTTCGCTGCGGGCTCGGGCCGAAGCTCGGAGGCGTCGGGGGGCGGGGTGATGTCCCGGGTGTTCTCACTGGCCAGCCGGCGGGCGCGGCGGCCGAGCGCCACCAGGTCGCGCGGGCCGATCCGCCAGCGCGGGCCGGTCAGCAGCCGGGCCAGCGAGGCCCCGGCGGTAGGGTCGTGCACCACCCGCAGCGTGGCCACCACGTCCTGCACTTCGGGGACGGTCAGCAGCCCACCCAGCCCGACCACCTCGACGGGGATGTCGCGTTCCTCCAAGGCCTTGCGCAGCGGCGGGATCTGGGAGCGGCGGCGGACCAGCACGGCGATGTGGGAGTACTTCAGCGGCCCTTCGTCCCAGGGCAGCCCGTCGGGGGCGAGCTCGGGGTCGGCGGCCCGCAGGCGGCGGATGCGCTCGGCGATGTGCTCGGCTTCTGCGGTGACGGTGGGCAGCAGGGCGCACTCGACCCGGCCGCGGCCGCGGCGGCCCTCCCCCGGACGCAGCCGCGGCACGTTCGCGGTGTCGGCGCGCAGGCCTTGTTGGATGCGGGCGGCGACCTCCAGGATGCGTTCGCCGTTGCGCCAACTGATCGACAGCGTGGCCGTGGGGGCGGGACGGGCGTGCCGGGGCGGGCGCCGGCCGGGGCGCGGCGGGGGCACGGCGGCGACCCGGCTCGGGACGGCCGGGGCGAGGGGGAAGTCCTCGGGGAAGCCGGTCAGGTTGCCGGAGCCGGCGCCCCGCCACCCGTAGATGGACTGGCACGGGTCGCCCACCGCGGTGACCGGGTGGCCGCCGCCGAACAGCGAGGTGAGCAGGACGAGCTGGGCGTGACTGGTGTCCTGGTACTCGTCCAGCAGGACGACCGCATAGCGGGAGCGTTCGATCATCCCGACGTCGGGGTGGTCGCGGGCGATGCGGGCCGCCAACGCCACCTGGTCGCCGTAGTCGAGGACCTCCCGTTCGATCTTGGCCCGCTGGTAGGCCTCCACCAGCGGCAGCAGTCGCTCCCGGATCTCCTGGGTGGCCAGCACGTTCTTTGCGGCCCCCCGCCGTCCGGGCAGGGCGTCGAACTGCGCCCGGAGCCGCCGGCCGATCTCGCGGACGTCCTCGGGGGTGCGCAGGTGCTCGGCCAGCTCGCCGGACAGGTCCAGCACGGCCCGCACCACCGTGTCCGGCCGCCAGTCGATGCCGTCCATGGCGCCGTCGTAGTCGTCCACCACCCGGGCGGCGAGCTGCCAGGCCATGGCCGGGCTGATCAGGCGCATGGTGGGTTCCAGGGCGGCGCGCAGGGCGTGGTCGCCGAACAGCCGGGCGGCATAGGAGTGGTAGGTGGACACCGCCGGTTCGCCGTCCAGGGCCGCCTCCCCGCCCAGCCGGTCCAGTTCGTCCTGGGGCAGGCGGTCGCGGAGCTGGTCGAGACGGCGGCGGATGCGAGTGGCCAGCTCACCGGCGGCCTTGCGGGTGAAGGTCAGCCCCAGCACCCGTTCGGGCCGCACCAGGCCGTTGGCCACCAGCCACACCACGCGGGCGGCCATGGTCTCGCTCTTGCCGGAGCCGGCCCCGGCGATCACCGCCATGGGGGCCAGCGGCGCTGAGATCACCCGGGCCTGCTCGGGGGTGGGTTCGGGCAGCTCCAGCAGGCGGGCCAGTTCGACGGGGGTGATCACAACCCCACCTGCCCGCCCTCGTCGTGGACGGGACAGCAGGACCGCACCGGGCAGGTGCGGCATTTGTCGTTGGGACGGGCCTGGAAGACCTCGCCGGCCATGCCGGTGGCCACCACCTCGACCAGTTTCTTGGGCCAGTCGGGGTCGCCGTCCTCGGCGGGCGGCGGCTGCCGCTGCTCGCGCGCCTTGTTCTCGTACGATCCCTTGCCGACCTGCACCAGCACCGCCCCGCCCGGTTCGACCAGGCCGTGCCGTTGCAGGGCGCCCAGCGTCACCGCGTACTGGTAGACGCCCAGTTGGGGGTGGCGGGCCAGTTCCTTGTCGGGGACCTTCTGGGCGGAGGTTTTGATATCGACGACCACGGCGCGGCCGTGCTCGTCGCGTTCGGCCCGGTCGATGCGGCCCCGGATGACCACCCGGCCGAGTTCGACCTGGAAGTCCTCCTCCAGCGCCACGAGCTCGTTGGGGTTGGCGCGGTGCCAGGCCAGGAACTTATCGACCATCTTGGCGGCCTGTTCGCGTTGTTTGCCGGAGTACCAGGAGCTGCCGAAGTTCAGTTCCTTCCAGATCTCGTCCAGTCTTTGGGCCACGTCCTCTTCGGCGAGGTCGCCGTGGCTGCCGGCCAGCTCGGCGACGGCGTGCACGACCTTGCCCATGGTGGCCAGCTCATCGGGCCCGCCGTCCCGGGCGCCGACCGCCGAGGCCAGCAGCCAGCGCAGCCCGCAGGTGGTGAAGGTCTCCACCTGGGAGGGGGAGATGGTGATCTGTTCGTCGGCGGTGAAGGCCGGGCGGGGGTCCGACAGCGCGGTGATGGCGTACCAGGAGTCGGGGTGGGCGCCGCGTACCCCGGCGCGGGCCAGCCGGGCCAGGTGGGCGGCGGCGGCGCGGCGCAGCGGCTGGGGCCGGGACGGGTCGGTGACCACCGCGCGCAGGTCGGCGACCAGGGCCGGCAGCGACAGCCAGCGGGTTTTCTCATCCAGTTCGGAGCGTTCGAGGGCGCCGGGGGCCAGTTCGTTCAAAAAGCGGGAGGGGCGTTCTTCGGTGTCGTCGCCTCCCACGGCGGTGACGACCAGCCGGCGGCGGGCCCGGGTGACGGCCACGTAGAACAGCCGCCGCTCCTCGTCCAGCAGCTTGGCCGCCATGGAGGCGCCCGCGGCGGTGCCGCGTCCCCCCTCGGCGAGCAGGTCGGCGAGGTCGCTGCCGGCGTGGTGTTCGATCAGTTCTTCCACGCCCAGCAGGGAGCCGCGCAGCCGCAGGTCCGGCCACACCCCTTCCTGCACTCCGGCGACGATGACCACCTCCCACTCCAGGCCCTTGGCGCGGTGGGCGGTCAGGATCCGCACCGCCTCGCCTTCGGGGGCCTGGTCGGCGATGGTGTCCCCGGCGATCTCCTCGCCGGAGATCTCGGCCACGAACAGTTCGGGCCCGGCCTGCGGCATTCGGTCGGTGAAGCGGGCGGCGCGTTCGAACAGCACCACCACGGCATCCAGGTCGCGGTCGGCGGCGGCGCCGCGGGCCCCGCCCTTGGCGCTCTGCTCCAGCCAGGCGTCGGCCAGGCCGCTGGCCTGCCAGACGTTCCACAGCACCTCTTCGGCGGTGCCGCCCTGGCGGGCCACCTGGAGGAGGTGGGCGACACGTTCGGCCGGGGCGCGCACCTTGGGGTGGACCAGCAGCAGTTCGCGGGGGTCCTCCAGGGCGGCCACCAGCAGCTCGCCCACGGGACGGTCGCCGCCGGAGAGCGTCTCCACCTCCCGCAGCGCCCGTTTGAGCCGCCGCAGGGTCAGCGCGTCGGCGCCGCCGAGCGGGCCGGTCAGCAGTTCCTCGGCGACCTCGCCGGTCAGGTAGCCCTTCTCCAGCGCCGCGCGCAGCAGCATCAGAAACGGCCGGACGGCCGGTTCGCCCATCAGCGGCAGCTCGTCCCCGGCCACCACCACCGGCACCCCGGCCTGGGCGAGGGCGCGGCGCAGCGGCGGGACCTGCCGGACGGCGCTGCGCACCAGCACCGCCATGCGCGACCAGGGCACTCCCTCCAGCAGGTGGGCGCGGCGCAGCTCGTCGGCGACCAGGGCGGCCTCCTGGCCGGGGCTGTCGGCGATGACGACGTGCACTTCGCCGTCCTCGGCGCCCTGGCGGGGGCGCAGCGCGCGGTGCTCGGCGGCCGACGGGCCGGCGGGCAGGCGGCGGGCGATGCGGCGGGAGGCCTCCAGGATCGCCGGGCTCATCCGGCGGCATTCGCGCAGCGCCACGACCGGGGCGGGCCGGCCGTCGGCGGTCGGGAAGCGGTGCGGGAAGTCCATGATGCCGCGCACGTCGGCGCCGCGGAATCCGTAGATGGACTGGTCGGGGTCGCCCACCACGACCAGGTCGCGGCCGTCGCCGGCCAGGTGCTTGAGCAGGTGTTCTTGGGCGGGGTCGGTGTCTTGGTACTCGTCGACGAACACCGCGTCGTAGGCGGCGCGCTCTTGAAAGCGCACCTCTTCTTCGGCCAGCAGCGCGGCGGCGGCCTCGATCAGGTCGGTGTAGTCGTAGGTCAGCACCGGGTCGACCGCGAAACGCTGCTCGTAGCGGTTCATGAACCGGCCGATGGCCACCCAGTCGTCGCGGCCCTTGAGGTAGCCGAGTTCTTCCAGCTCCTGGGGGCCGTAGCCGCGTTCGGCGGCGCGCAGCATGAAGTCGCGCAGCTCTTCGGCGAAGCCCCGGGTGGTGAGCGCCTCATGCAGGCGGCGCGGCCAGTGCACGGCGCCGTCGGCGGCCTCGCCCTCCAGCAGCCGCCGCACTTCCAGCAGTTGCTCGGGGGCCGACAGCAGGCGGGGCGGCTCCTGGCCGCGCCGGATCGCATCGCGGCGCAACAGGGCGTGGGCGTAGCCGTGGAAGGTCAGCGCCAGCGGGGCGCGGGTGGTGCGGCGCAGCCGCCCGGTGATGCGGTGCCGCAGTTCTTCGGCGGCCTTGCGGCTGAAGGTCAGGACCAGGACCCGTTCGGGGTCGCAGCCGCGGCGTTCGATGCGGTCGACCACCGCTTCGACGATGGTCGTGGTCTTGCCGGTGCCCGGCCCGGCCAGCACCAGCAGCGGCCCGTGCGCATGCTCGACCACCCGCCGCTGCTGCTCGTCGAGCTCGGGCGGGGCCGTCCGGATGAGGCCGGAGCGACGGACGAGGCGGTAGGACGCTGATGGCACAACAGACGATTCCAGCAGATCATCGGGTTTCGCCTGGCCTGAACACCCTTATGTCTCAAATGTGACATAAGGGACGCGTGTGACGGCCGTGGCCTGTGGGTTCGGTGATCCTACCGGGCGGGGGTGACGCCGGCCGACCCGCTGCGGCGGCGTGCCTTCCCCCGCGTGCCGCCGCCGCGGGTCAGGAGCGGCCGTCCCAGCGGGCCCGCCGCATGTCCACGCGGGTCCCGTCCTGCCCCAGCGGGGTGCCCTCGGCGAGGTACTCCTGCAGGGCCCGCACCTCGTGGCCGGGCGGAGGGCTGCCGTCGGCGCGGATCACCCGCCACCAGGGCACGCCGCCGCCCCAGCGGGCCATGACCCGCCCGACCTGCCGGGGGCCGCCGCGTCCCAGCAGCTCGGCCACGTCCCCATACGACAGCACCCGGCCGGGTGGGATCCGCTCCGCCACCTCCAGCACCAGCTCGGCGAACTCGTCAGGCTCCTGCTGCATCGTCCGATTCTGGCCGTCCCACCGCCGGGGCGCGAGGGAATCGGCGGCACCGGCCTGCTTCCGCCGGGCCTGTGGGCACGTCATCCGAGCACCGGCCGTGCTTCCAGAAAGCCCCGCCGCCCGGCCGGTCGCCTGTTACGCAGTCCTGTTTCCGTCCGGAGGGGGCTGCATCGGCCCGGGGGCGTTGGGAGGCGGCCACGGCGTTCCATACGGCGATGCCGGTGCACCCGGAGACGGCGGAGGCGGCCATGGCCGGCCGGACGGCCCGTTCGGAGGCGGCCACGGCGTCCCGTATGGCGGTGCCGGTGCGCCCGGAGGCGGCCAGGGGCCGTAGGCGCCCACCACCGGCTGCAGCGGCGCCAGCGACGGGGCGACCGGGGCCGGCGGGTAGGGAGGCTCGAAGGTCGGCCTGCCCGCGCCGGGGGGCGGGTCCAGAACCAGCGGCACCCGTCTCTTGCGCTGGGCGGGCTCGGGCGGCGGAGGGCCGGGCGGCAGGTCGGGAGGCTCGAAGGCGGGAGCCTTGGGCCGCGGGCCCGTCCCGGGGACGTACGAGGGGACGGACACGGTGGCCTGCGGGCGCGGCGGGGCCGTCTCGACCGCCAATGGAACGTCCGCGGGCTCGAAGGTCACCGCGACGGGCACCGGTTCGGGCTCGGCGGGGGCGTCCGGATCGAAGATCAGGGGCGGGGGCGGCTCGGGCGGCGGCTCCTCGGCCGCGGCCGGGCGGGGGTCCGACGGGGCGGGCCTGGTGCGGCGGTACAGCGCGACGGAGACGGCCACGGCCAGGCCCGCCCCGGCGACGGTGAGCACGATGACGCCGACCGCCACCGGCTCGGTCCACGCCGGCTGGTCGATCACCTTCACCGGGCCCGGCGGCTCCCCGTCGGTGAAGCGCTCGTTGCTGGGCAGGGCGCCGCCGCCGCGGGGCGTGCCCGCCAGGCGGTCCGCCGCCCGCACCGCCGCCGCCGCGTTGACCTCGCCGAACCCCACCGAGGCGTTGTACTTGCCGGGCGGGCCGAACCGGACGCTCTCCAGCAGCGCCTGCTTGACCAGGGAGGGCTTGAGGTCGGGGTGGCGGGAGCGGATCAGCGCGGCCACCCCGGAGACCAGCGCGCTGGCGCCGCTGGTGCCCTCGGCCAGGAAGTAGGTGCCGTCCGGCCCGGCCATCGGCACATCGTCCCCCGGCGCGGCCAGCAGCACCGAGTGGTTGCGGGTGGAGAACGGCGCCCGCCGGTGCTTGGCGTCGGTGGCGGCCACCGCGATGACCCCCGGGTAGGCCGCCGGGTAGGAGTAGGGGGCGAAGCCGTCGGCGTCCAGCAGCTCGCGTTTGTCGCCGTCGTTGCCCACGGCGGAGACCACCACCACGCCCTTGGCGATGGCGTGCGCGATGGCCTCGCGTTCGGCCGGGTTGGGCCGGGCGTTGCCCAGCGAAAGGTTGATCACGTCGGCGCCGTGGTCGGCGGCGTAACGGATGCCGCGGGCCACCGCGTCCCGCGCCGCCCGGCTGGTGCGGTAGGCCAGGTAGCCGGGGTCCTCGGGTTCGGCGATCACCCGCAGCGACAGGATCCGCGCCTCGGGCGCGACCCCGATGATGCCGTCCCGGCCTCCGGGGCCGTGGCCGTGCCCGGCGATCAGCGAGGCCATGCCGGTGCCGTGCCGTCCCGCCGGAGCCCGTCCGCCGTCGGTGCGCGACAGCAGGTTGGGGCCGACCGTCACCGAGCCGCGCAGATCCGGGTGGGAGGGGTCGGCCCCGGAGTCGACGACCGCGACGGTCACCCCGCCGCCCCGGGTGTACTGCCAGGCCTCCTGCACGCCGAGGGTGTTCAAGATGGCGCGCTGCCGGTCGCGGATCTCATCGGCCCAGACCGGTGCGGGCATGCCGACGAACGCCAGCAGGGCGACGGCCAGCGCGACCGCCCGGGCCCGCACCGCTTTCCTCATCGCCGCCCTCCCGTCGCAGGTCAGCATTGCCAGTCGGCGCTGGTGCAGTCCGGCAGCGCCCGGGTGGACAGATTCTGCGCGATGGCGTGCCCGAGCTGGGGCACCAGGCCGAACAGGTCGCCGGGCTGCTGCTTGCCGCGCACCGCGGCGGCCGGGCGTCCATCGGAGTGGCCCGCGGTGGTCAGCACCAGGTAGGGACCGCCGCGTTCGGCCGTGCCGACCTGGCGGGCGGCGTCGTCGAACCGGGCGGCGACGGTGCCGGGGAAGGCGGCGGCGCGCAGCGCCGTGGGCGATCCGGGGATCTCCCGGCGGGCCTTGTAGGCGGCCTGCTGGTCGGGGAAGACGACCACGCCCACCGTCACCACCACCCCTTCGAGCTGGTCGGCGTACGTGGCGCGCAGCACGGCGCGGCAGCCGTGGCGCTGCAGGATGGGGGCGATGGAGGCGTCCACCGCGCTCTTGCAGTCGGTGCCGGGCGCGATGCCCGCCCTGGTGGCGTACTCGACCTCGTCGGTGCCGGGCAGGTAGGTCAGCCGCTCGGGGAAGATCCGCCCGGCGGGCCAGGCCTGCCAGCGGCGGGCGACCTCGGCGTCGGCGGCCCGGCGCAGCTCGGCGTCGGTGGGTTCACGGGTGAGGATCTGCACGGCGCCGGTGACCGCGACCACGCCCAGCGCCAGGTATCCGGCCGCGACCGCGATCGCCGCCCACGCCCAGTGCCGTCCGCGCAGGCCGAACGCCTTGTGCCCGGCGGGGTGCACGGCGGGCCGCCGATCCGGCTCCTCCCGCGCAGGCTCAAGCTCCGGCGGGTCGCGAAACGGCTGGACGGCCACGTCTCACAACATAACGCCCATCGACGCTATCCGCGCATACGTGCAGAGCCCTCCGCTTCGAAGGGCTCTGCACCGCACGCCGTGGGCGAGGTCACTGCCCGAAGCCGCGCCGAACGTCCTTGGCCGCGTCCTTGACGCGCTCACCGGCCTGCTTCATGCCGCCGGTGGCGCGCTCGCCGCGCCCCTCGCTCTCCAGGCCGCTGTCGCCGGTGCGCCGGCCGACCTCTTCCTTGCCGCGCCCTGTGATCTGCTGCGCCTTGTTCTTGAGCTTGTCCAGAAAACTCATCCGAGCCCGCCTTTCACACCGTCGCCGGTTTCGTCACTGCCGCTTGGACGAGCGGATCTCCCGGCGGATCCGCGCCGCCTCCCGGTGAATGCGGCTCTCGGTGTCCAGCAGCCGCGCCTCGGCCTGCTCCGTCCGCAACCGGGCCCGCAGCTCTCTCAGGCTCGGCGTCCGCTCGCGGACGACCGGGCGCCGCATGACGCGTCGCAAGAACCGCATCGGGTCGACTCCTCACATGTCGGGTCGCCCATCGATGCCCGCTATCGCCCATTTCATGCCTGGCGAGGTCCGTGTTCGGGAATCAGCGGCGGCATGGCAAGGTTGTGCTGTGACGGGATCGCCGACGGGCGGCGTCCCACCCGCCCTTACAGGCTGAGCACAGGAGCATCACCGTGTCGTTGCCCCCTCTGGTCGAGCCCGCTGCGGAGCTCACCCGCGAAGAGGTCAATCGCTACTCGCGGCACCTGATCATCCCCGACGTGGGGATGGCGGGTCAGAAGCGTCTGAAGAACGCCAAGGTCCTGTGCGTGGGCGCCGGCGGTCTCGGCTCGCCCGCGCTGATGTACCTGGCCGCCGCCGGGATCGGGACGCTGGGCATCATCGACTTCGACGTGGTGGACGAGTCCAACCTGCAGCGCCAGGTCATCCACCGGCAGTCGTCGCTGGGCGTGCCCAAGGCCGAGTCGGCCGCCGCCACCGTCCGGGAGATCAACCCGCTGATCAACGTGGTGGTGCACAACGTCGCGCTGGACCGCGACAACGTGATGGAGATCTTCTCCGGCTACGACCTGATCGTGGACGGCACCGACAACTTCGCCACCCGCTACATGGTCAACGACGCGGCGGTGCTGCTCGGCAAGCCGTACGTGTGGGGGTCGATCTACCGGTTCGACGGCCAGGCCAGCGTGTTCTGGGCCGAGCACGGCCCGTGCTACCGCTGCCTGTACCCCGAGCCGCCCCCGCCGGGCATGGTGCCCAGCTGCGCCGAGGGCGGGGTGCTGGGCGTGCTGTGCGCCTCCATCGGCTCCATCCAGGTCAACGAGGCCATCAAGCTGATCACCGGTATCGGTGAGCCGCTGGTCGGCCGGCTGATGATCTACGACGCCCTGGAGATGACCTACCGCTCGGTCAAGGTCCGCAAGGACCCCGAGTGCGCCCTGTGCGGCAAGAACCCCACCATCACCGAGCTGCTGCCCGACTACGAGGCCTTCTGCGGCACCCTGTCGGACGAGGCCAGCGAGGCCGTCAAGGACTCCACCATCTCGGTGCACGACCTGAAGGCCATGCTGGACCGCGGCGAGGACATCTTCCTGGTGGACGTCCGCGAGCCGAACGAGCATGAGATCGTCTCCATCCCGGGCGCCACGCTGATCCCCAAGGGCGAGTTCCTGAACGGCTCGGCCCTGGAGCGCCTGCCCCAGGACAAGAAGATCGTCCTGCACTGCAAGTCCGGCGTCCGCTCCGCCGAGGCCCTGGCGGTGGTCAAGAACGCCGGCTTCTCCGACGCGGTGCACGTCGGCGGCGGCATCCTGGCCTGGATCAACCAGATCGACCCGAGCCTGCCGACCTACTGACCTTCGCACGGTGGCGGACCCCCGGCTTGTGGGGTCCGCCACCGTCGCGTATCCGGCCCTCGGTTTGAGGGGACCGCTGTCCGCCCGATGGTCCGGCGGAGTGGCAACCGCTCCCCCACCGGCCGACGGCATGCCCATGGGGACGCTTCGGATCTGCGTCCGTATGGAACGCGTCTTCGGCGCCGGGAATGGACATCAGGGTGGCTCTCGCGGGACGGGAACCGCCCTCAGCCCGGTGAACGCCGGGGGATGACACCAGACCGTCTCCGCCGGCGCGGCCGCACAGAGCCGGCGGATGCCAGCGCCCCGGCCGAACGCCACCGGACGCACACGGCATGCCGTTTTTGCGGCCGGACCGAGGATCAGACCAGCCAGACCAGCTCCGAGCCCAGACGCCGGGACGCGCTGTGCGGGCTCTGCCAGGTGTGGATGCCCGCCCCGGACGGCGTGACCGTCATGGTGTGCCCACCGGGCAGCGCCATCCCATAGGCGACGACCTCCCGCACCGGCCGGTCGTTGTCGTCGTCGAACTCCTGCACCAGGGCGAACAGCCGCGCGACCCGCCCTCCGGCCGGCTCGGCGACCTCAGCGGCGGCGATCCTGCTCTCCGGCTCGTCCCCGTGAGGAACAGACGGCCTTCCGGACCTGCGGATACCCTCCATTCGGGTGCTCCCTTCCGAGCATCCGGGCCGGGACGGCTCCGACTGGCACGCGATGGGTCCGTCCCGGCCCTTTTTGCTTGTTTTCGGTCACAAACAGTGTCGGATGACCTACAGTTGGTATCGTTTCACCAAGGCCCAAGGAGGACAAGTTGTTCCTCTTGATTTTTGTGGCCATCTTCATGACAGCCGGTGGAAGGAGACCCCGGGATGCGCACCCCACAGCGGGCGACACTGCGGTCCCAGTGGCTCGGCCAGCAGCTTCGCGAACTGCGTGAAAAGAGCGGCCTCCTGCTCAAGGACGCCGCCGAGTACCTGCAGCGGGACCCGGGAACCGTCAGCCGCTTCGAGTCCGGCTTCTACCCGATCCGCCGCCCCGACCTGCTGGCGCTGATGGACCTGTACGGCGTCTCCGACCCCCAGCGCCGCGAAGCGCTCCTGCGACTCAGCCAGGACGTCTGGCAAAAGGGCTGGTGGGACGGCTACGTCCACGACGTCGCAGGCTCCATGATCGACTTCGTCTGGCTGGAGGCCCGCGCAACGCACATCCGCTCGTTCGCGGCCATCGTGGTGCCGGGCCTACTCCAGACCCCCGAGTACGCCGAGCACGTGATCCGCGTCAATGAGCCCGGCGCATCCCCCGACCAGATAAAGCGCTGGCTCGAACTGCGAATGACTCGCCAGCGACTACTGGACGGCGACACTCCGCCCCGGCTGTCGGTGATTTTGGACGAGGCCGTCTTGCACCGCCAGATCGGCACCCCGGCGATCATGGCCGCTCAGCTCCGCCACCTCATCGAGTACGCAGCCAGGCCCACCGTAGACATTCGGGTCCTTCCCTTCCGCGCGGGCACACCGGCCGGCACGTACGGCACGTTCGACATATTCACGCTGCCCGACTCATTCCCTGAGGTGGCGTATACCGAGACACTGGCGGGTGCAATCTATATAGAGTCACCCGATACAGAACGTTTCATCCGAGCGTACGATGGACACGAAAGCCTAGCCCTTGGACCAGCCGACTCCATCGAACTGATCTCGGCGCTAGCAGAGGAATGGCAGTGATCATGTCCGAGACCCACCAGACCCTCAGCCCCGAAGAGCGCGCCCGCATCGCCTGGCACATCAGCACCTACAGCCCTCACAACGGCGGCAGTTGCGTCGAGGCCGGTCCCCTGAACGACGGCACTGAACGCGTCGCCGTCCGCCACAGCAAACGCCCCGACGCCGAAGTCATCATCTACACCCGAGCCGAATGGGAAGCCTTCCTCAAAGGCGTCCGCAACGGCGAATTCGACTTCTTCAACGATTAGGGAACCGGTTCATTAACCGCTGCGCAGCTCCACCGCAACCGGCAGGATCAGCAGGCGGTTCTCACCACGGAATGCAGCGTCCTGGTCTCTTCGCCCTGCCGGAACATCCAGCGGACATCCCGGGCAGCCGATGTCCCGGACGGCACCTCGGCAGGAGGGACGACGGGCAAGCTCGCCAGGCAGCAGAGCAACGGGCAGTGGAGGCACGGGTCGGGCAAGGAGAAGACCGGAGAGCAGAAGTGACGGGGCGGCTGGTCGAGGAGCTGGAGGAGGCCGGGGCGGTGCCGCCGCAGTGGCGGGAGGCGTTCCGGGCCGTGCCGCGGCACCTGTTCATTCCCGAGGTGATCTGGGTCGAGGACGAGGAGGGCTGGCGTCCCCTCTCGCGCGCGGACGACCCGGACGGCTGGTGGCGGGAGGTGGACAGCGACGGGTATGTCGTCACCCAGGTCGATGATGGGCGCGAGCCCGTGCCGGGTGCACTGGGCGAGTGCTCCACCAGCAGCGCCAGCCAGCCGAGCCTGGTGTTGCGGATGCTGCATGAGCTGGGGGCGGAGCCGGGGATGCGGGTGCTGGAGATCGGCACCGGGACCGGCTACAACGCCGCGCTGCTGGCCGCCCGGCTCGGAGCCGGCGGCGTGACCAGCGTGGAGGTGGATCCGCAGGTCGCGCAGCGGGCGCGCCGCGCACTGGCCGAGGCGGGCTGCCCGGTCGATGTGATCACAGCCGACGGGTTCGAGGGCCACCCGCCGGGAGCGCCTTATGACCGGATCATCGCGACGGCGTCGGTGCGGCGCATCCCCCCGGCCTGGCTCCGGCAGACCCGGCCGGGCGGCGTCATCGTCACCCCGTTCGGGAACGCCTACCACAACGATGCCCTGCTGCGGCTCGCCGTCGGCGCGGACGGCACCGCGTCAGGGCCGTTCACCGGGCCGGCCGCGTTCATGTGGATGCGGCAGGACCGGGTCCACCTGGGCAGGCTCTGTGACCACGTCCACCCGGGCGACGCTCCGGACGTCTCCGCCACCGGCCTCGACCCCCGGGAGATGTTCGGACGTCCCGGACCGGACTTCGCCATCAGCGTTCAGGTGCCCGACGTCTCCTGGCACCGCTTCGACGCCTCGGACGGCTCTGGTGAGTTCACCATCTGGCTGTTCGACGTCACCGGCGAACGGTCGTGGGCCTCGGTGGACTTCGAGGGCCGCGCCGCCCACCGCGTGGAGCAGTACGGACCCCGCAGACTTTGGGATGAAGTGGAAGCCGCCTACCGCCACTGGCTGGCACACGGCCGCCCGGACATGACGCGCTACGGCCTGACCGTCGCCCCGGACGGACGGCAGCACATCTGGCTCGACTCCCCCGATCACCGCGTGGCGCCGGTACCCGGGTGCGAGTGAAGCCCGGTCTCGCCACGCGCCGGCCCGTCCACCGTCCGGGCGGTCAGGGGACGCGGCCGATCCCGCCCAGGCAGGAGGGAGTGCGGTAGTCGGGGACGTAGTCCTCGCGCAGGCCGTCGCCGTGCCGCCAGGCCTCCACCGGGACGAGGCCCGGGGGCAGCAGTTCGGTGCCCGTGAAGAATTCGCGGATCTGTTTCAGGCTGCGCACGGTGATCGAGCCGGTGGCCGTCCGGTGGTAGATCCGGCCGAATTCGGTGACCATCTCCTCGGCGACCTGGCCGGGGAACAGGTGGGACAGCACCAGGTGGCTGCCGGAGCACATTTCCTGGCGGAAGCGGGCGACGGCGTTCGCGGCCGCTTCGTCGTCGGGGATGAAGTGCAAGATGGCGCAGAAGATCACCGCCACCGGTTCGCCGAAATCGATTCGTTCTTGCAGGACGGCGTCGCCGAGAATGCTCTCCGGGTCGGTGAGGTCTCCCTGGACGACCGTGGTCTGGCGGTCGTCGGCCAGCAGGGCACGGGCGTGCGCCAGGACCGTCGGGTCGTTATCGACGTAGACGATCCGGGAGTCGGGGGCGTGCCGCAGTGCCACCTCGTGCACGTTCTCCTGGGTCGGCAGCCCGGTGCCGATGTCGAGGAACTGCCGGATCCCGGCCTCGGCCAGGGTGCGCACGGCCCTGACCAGGAAGGCCCGGTTGCTGAGCGCGGTCCCCTTGACGTCCGCGCCCGCCTGCCGGCCGAGCTCGATGACCTTCTCGGCGGCGATCCGGTCGGACTCGTAGTTGTCCTTGCCGCCCAGGTAGTAGTCGTACATCCGGGCGACGCTCGGAACGGTCGGATCGACCCCGGGCGGCACCTCGCCGTACCCGCTCATGCTCAAGCCCTTCCCAGTCGGGTCCCGCCCCTTAAGAAACCACATCCGGCAGCCGTTTTTGATCTTTTGGACAATTGGACAGAGCCGGATTCACAGCGCGCTGAGCGGTCTGCCTGAAGAGGCTTTTCAGAGCGCGCATCCAGGGAGTGAGGCCGTGTTCGGCGCAGGCCGTACGGCGTCCGGTCGCCGAGCCGGCAGACCGCCGCATTGACGGGCACCCGAAAGGGAGTTCGAGAAAACCCTTTTTCGGCACGCCTTTTTCAAAGGCCGAGCCGGGGCGATGGGGCTACTCCTCGGGCGGGCTGTAGCGCAGGCCCAGCTGGGGGGCCAACTCGGCGAGCATCAGCTCGAACAGCGGGGCGGGGTTGTCCAGGGCGAAGCGCAGGTGGCCCAGCACCTCCAGGCTGACGCTGCCCTGCAGGCGCACCCAGCACTGGATGAAGGTGAGCATCGCCCCCAGCGGCAGCGAGACGCTCATCCAGTCGCGGTAGCGCTCCAGCTGGCGTCGCAGCTCCGGGTCGAGCTCCTCGTCGGGGCGGACGGGGAAGGGGCTCTTGTTCCACAGCTCCAGGAACAGCGTCATGAACACCCAGCCGAACCGGCGCCCGCACTCGGTGGCGAAGTCGTCCCGGTCGATGTCCAGGCCGGGCAGGGGGGTGCCGAACAGCAGGGCGTACTCGCGTTCGTGCGCCAGCGCCCAGCGGCGGAACGCGCGGGAGACGACCAGGAACTTGCCGGCCAGGTCGCCGGGCGGGACCGTGCACAGGGCGTCGTACAGGGCGTCGGTCAGGTCGTTGAACAGGTCTCCGACCAGGTGGCTGAGCAGCTCCTGGTGGCTGTCGAAGTAGCGGTAGAGGGCGGGGGCGGTCATGCCCATCTCGCGGGCGATCGCCCGCAGGGTCACCGCCTCCTGGCCTTGTTCGACCAGCAGCTTGCGGGCGGTCCGGATGATCTCCTCGACGGTCGCCGCGCGCAGCCGGTCGCGCCTGGTCTCGGCCATGATCTCCGCCCCTCCCTTCCTGACCTCGGTCTTTGCATGATTCCGCACAAACATCGTTGACGAAAGTTAACGCCGTATGCGAGAGTTTACGGGCGTAGCAGTTAACGTGTTTCATTCCCGCGATCATCGTTAACCGCCCGGCCGGGCCAGGCGATGGAGGACGCGATGCTGGAAAGCTGGGGCCGCCTGATCTACCGGCGGCGATGGCCCGTGCTGGTTGCGGCACTGGCCGCGGTGATCTTCTCGGTGGTCTGGGGCACCGGCGTGTTCGGGGCCACGACCTCCGCCGACGGCTTCGCCACCCCCGACAGCGAGAGCGCCCGGGCGATCGAGGTGGCCGAACGGGCGCTGCCCCGCGGCGAGGCCGACGTGGTGGTGCTCTACACCGACCGGGCCGGACGCACGGTCGACGACCCGGCCGTGCGCAAGGCCGTCACCGACGCCGTGGCCGCCCTGCCGGCCGACCGGGTCGCCTCGGCCCTGACCTACTACTCCACCGGCTCCCCGCAGTTCGTCAGCGCCGACCGCACCACCACCTACGCCGTGCTGCGGCTGGCCGGGCAGGACACCGCGCAGCGGGAGGAGAACTACCGGGCGATCCGGGACGACCTGACCCGCGCCGAAGGGCTGGAGGTCAAGGTCGGCGGCACGGTGCCCACCACCGTCACCATCAACGAGCAGGTCTCCGAAGACATCGCCCGCGCCGAGATGCTGTCCCTGCCGGTGCTCATGGCGCTGCTGGTGGTGGTCTTCGGCGGGCTGGCCGCCGCCGCACTGCCACTGCTGACCGGGATGGTCGCCATCCTCGGCGCGTTCACCGTGCTGCACGCCATCGCACTGGCCACCGACCTGTCGATCTTCGCGGTCAACGTCGCCACGTTCCTGGGACTGGGGCTGGCCATCGACTACGGGCTGTTCATGGTCGCCAGGTTCCGCGAGGAGCTGCGGCGCACCCAGACGGTCGAGGACGCGCTGGGCGCGACCATGGCCACCGCCGGGCGCACCGTGCTGATCTCCGGGGTCACGGTGGCCATCTCCATGGGCGGCCTGGTCCTGTTCCCGCAGATCTTCCTGAAGTCGATGGGGTACGGCGGGGTGGCCACCGTGGTGGTCGACATGATCGCCGCGCTCACCCTGCTGCCCGCGGCGCTGGCAGTGCTCGGCCCCCGCGTCAACGCCCTGTCGCTGCGCCGCCGCTCCGCCGCGTCCACCGCGGAGCCGGCCCGCGGAGGCGGCTGGCACCGGACGGCGAGCACGGTGATGCGGCGCCCGGTGCTGTACGCGGTGGCCGCCACCGCGCTGCTGCTGGCCATCGGGGCGCCTTTCCTGCGCATCAACTGGGGCGGGGTCGATCCCCGGGTACTGCCTGAGGGTACCGAGGTCAGGGTCGTCAGCCACACCCTGGAACGCGACTTCCCCGGCAACGCCACCAGCCCCATCGACGTGGTGGTCCAGGGCCGCACCGACCCGGCCGCGCTCGCCGAGCGGCTGCGCCAGATGCCCGGGGTGACCGGCGCGGCCGTCACCGGGCAAAGCGCCGAGGTCTCCCGCATCGCGGTGACCTTCGACGGGGACGCGCAGTCCGACGCCGCCCGCGACCTGGTCGAACGCATCCGGCAGATGCCCGCGCCGCCCGGCACCACGATCTACGTCGGCGGCGTCACCGCCACGGTGATCGACCAGCTCGACAGCCTCGCCGACACGCTGCCACAGGTGGCGCTGGTGGTGGGAACGGCCATCTTCGTGCTGCTGTTCCTGGCGTTCGGCTCGGTGGTGCTGCCGGTCAAGGCGATCGCGGTCAATTTGCTGTCGCTGGCCGCCGCGTTCGGCGCCGTGGTGTGGATCTTCCAGGACGGGAACCTGTCGGGCCTGCTGGACTTCACCGCCACCGGCAGCATCGCCCCCGCCATGCCGATCCTGATGCTGTTGCTGCTGTTCGGGGTGTCCATGGACTACGAGGTGTTCCTGCTGTCGCGGGTCCGCGAGCAGTACGACCTGACCGGCGACAACACCGCCGCCGTCGCCGCCGGGGTGCAGCGCACCGGCGCCATCATCACCGGTGCCGCGCTGCTGCTGATGGTGGCGATCGGCGCGATGGCCACCTCGGGGGTGTCCTTCATCAAGCTGATCGGCGTGGGCATGGCGATCGCCATCGCCCTGGACGCCACCGTGGTCCGCCTGATCCTGGTCCCCGCCGCCATGCGCCTGCTGGGCCGCGCCAACTGGTGGGCCCCCGGCCCCCTGGCCCGCCTCTACCGCCGCTACGGCATCCGCGAGGAGGAGAACCCCAAGCAGGAACGCGACCTCATCCCCGCCTGAGGCCGGCCCCCATCACAGCCAGAGGTCCCGGAGCCGAATCGCTCCGGGACCTCCCATGTCCCGTCTCTCTGGACAGCGAAACCGCAGACCCCGGCCGGATCAGCCGAACAACTGCTCGCTCGACTCCACCGTCACCGCTCGCCTGATCCACCGCGCCAGTAGATCGAGATCGTCACACCCGGTGATCCGTTCCCGAACCCGCTCCGAGACCTCCAGCCCCCGAGCCTCCAGGAACGCCACAAGAGCCCTGGCCTGCCCCTTCTTGAAGCCCTCCTTGAAGCCCTCCTTGAACCCCTCCCTGAAGGCCTTGCCGAGGAAAGGCCCCGTGTACTTGGGAGGCACAGTGCTCATGGCCCTCTCCAGGACCACCGAGGCGAGCTCAAAGCGGCTCGTCCCTCCGGGACCTCCGCTTCCCGGCTCACTGCAGCGACCAAGGCGCACAGCCTGTTCGAATCAGTCGAACAACTGCTCGGCCGACTCCACCACCGCCGCCCGCTCGATCCACCGCTCCAGCAGATCGCGATCGGTGCACCCCATGATCCGCTCCCGAACCCGCTCCGAGACCTCCAAACCCCGAGCCTCCAAGAACTTCACCAGAGCCTTGGCCTCACCTTCGTTGAAGGCCTTGCCGAGAAAGGTTCCCTTGTATTCGTAGGTCACGGTGTTCATGATCTCCTCCAGGGCTGCAAGGGCAGGCCCGGACAGTTGCGACAGGACATATTGATGGTATTGGAAGGCGGTGTCGGGGTCGGGGACGCTCAGGGCGGCGCAGTAGGCGTTCAGGACCTGAGTGCGTTCGGGGCGGTCACTGTGCGCCAGGGCGCTTAGAACCGACAATTCAGGCATTCGGCAGGCCTGTTCGATGTCGGTCACCACCGGCAGTTGTGCAGGTCCCAGGACCAGGGGTTTGAGCACCCATTCCGGTCCGCCTTCCGGGCCCAGGTCGATCGGTTCGGCGCAGGTCTCGGCCACCGCGTCCGTCGGGCACAGCACCAGCAGCGTCACCGGGCATCGGCAGCGGGCGCGCAATGCGGCCAGATAGGCCGGCCAGGTGTACCTCTTGTCCTCTTTGTACTGGAGCTGCACCTCCACGATGATTCCCAGGTCGGGCGGGGAGCCGTCGCCGACGAGGACGGTGGCGTCGCAGCGCAGCTCCTTGGGCTTGACGTCGTTGAAGGTCTCCGAGCCCAACGTGACCTTCGCGCGCTCGGGGACCTTCACCCCGTAGACCATCCGGAGCAGTTCGGGGGCGAGTGTCGGCCGGTTCCGGAACAGCTCCAGCGGCATCTCGTGTTCCAGAGAAGGCATGCGGAGAACAATAGCCGGATCAGTCCTTAGAAATCAGGTCAATATCAGAAAACCTGTTATTCATGGGATCATGCAGGACCAATTTCTAGGTGTTTGCCAAATTTGACCGCTTCGTCCATCGGCAGCGGGAATCACCTTGAACGACCGGACGGACGCGCTCTGATCGGTCAAGATTTTTGAAGTTTTCTCAACAAAACGGAGCCGAACCGCACCGTCTTTCCGCCAGGGCGAAGGCGCGCCGGCCGCTCCCAGGGAGCGACCTTCCCCCGGCGGGGGTGTGAGCCTTCGCGGATCTCCTCTGGACCGCCCCTCCCCCGCCTTCACCGGTGAACCCCCTTTTCAACACGTGGCCCAAGACAGCGGGAACGGGAGCCTCGCCGGTGTCCGGTGCGGCGACGTTCCAGGTCACGGCACCGTCCCCGCGTACGACCTGCGGACCGATGCCGCCTCCCGGCAACGCCGAATCGTCGAGAAACCCCAGTGCACGGCTCCGCGCCGCCCGGCAGGGCTCCTCGACCGGGACCATCGACACCGCGCCTGCTGCTCTGCCACTATGACCACCAGGTCATTCGACTTCTCACCAGGAGATTCATGCGCAGCATCCTCGTCACCGGTGCCGCCCGCGGCATCGGCCGGGCGATCGCCGAACTGTTCCTGTCCCGCGGCTGGCGGGTCGGCATGTACGACGTGGACGCCGAAGCCGTGGCGGAGGCCGCGGGCGGACGGCCTCACGCGGTCTCCGGGCGGCTGGACGTGCGGGACGAAGCGAACTGGCGCGCGGCGCTCGCCGACTTCTGCGGCGACGGCGGGCTGGACGTCCTGGTCAACAACGCGGGAGTGCTGTCCTCCGGGCCGTTCGCAAGCATCGACGCCGCCGCCCACCGCCGCATGGTGGAGGTGAACGTGCTGGGCGTGGTGTACGGCGCCCTGGCCGGTCACCCCTACCTCAAGCGCTCCCGCGGCACGCTGCTCAACCTGTGCTCGGCCTCGGCCCTGTACGGCCAGCCCGCCCTCGCCACCTACGGCGCCACCAAGTCGGCGGTCAAGTCGCTCACCGAGGCCCTGGAGCTGGAGTGGCGCGGCGAGGGCATCCGGGTGCGGAGCCTGGTCCCGCTGTTCGTGGCCACCGACATGGGCCTGCGGGACGTCCAGGGCGCCGCGAGCGTCAAGCGCCTGGGAGTGCGCCTCACCCCCGAGCAGGTCGCCGCCACGGCCTGGCGCGTGGTGCACGAACGCGACTTCCCGCTGCGCGCCCCGCACCGCGTCGTCGGTGCTCAGACCAAGCTCCTGGCCGCCGCGTCGGCCTTCTCCCCCCTGTGGATGGCCCGCCTGGTCGCCCAGCGCATCGCCCGCTGACCCATGGCGCCGTCCTCGTAAGGCGTCCGGCCAACAACACGGCTGCAAGAGAGCCGCGGCGCTCACACCGGGACCCGGCCGTCTCATAGGCCGCTCATCCGTCCCGGCGCATTGCCCCGATCAGCGCGCCTCTTTCCGCAGCCGGGGCGCAGGAGGCGGCCTCAGGCCACGGGGTGGCTGGAGTCCCGGCGCAGGACGGTCAGGATGTGGTCGGCGATGTCCTGGGCCTGGCGGTCGCGTTCGGCCTTGGTGAGGGGGCGGTCGCGGCCGGGGGTGCGGATCATCCGGCCGACGACGCTGCCGATCATCAGGTCGGAGACCAGTTCGGGGGTGACGTCGGGGGGCAGTTCGCCGCGTTCGATGGCGGCGTCCAGGACCTGGTGGACGACGGCGAAGCGGGCGCGGACGATCTGCTGGACCTTCTCGTCCAGCCAGCGGGGGTAGTGCACGGATTCGACCAGGACGCGCGGCAGCACCAGGGCCTTGGGGCCGATGAACATGTCGACGACCTGCTCGGCGGCGTAGGTCAGGCAGGAGGGCAGGTCGTCCAGGTCGAGCCAGGGGGGCGGCATCTCGGCGACGCGTTCCAGGGCGGCCAGCAGCAGCTCTTCCTTGGTGGGCCAGCGGCGGTACAGGGCGGTCTTGCTGACCCCGGCGCGGCGGGCGGTGGCGTCGAGGTTGAACCCGGCCCAGCCGACCTGCCCGTAAAGGCTGAGCGCAGCCTTGAGGATCCGCTCGTCGATGGTGGGGTCGGCGGGTCTGCCGCGGGTCGTGGCCTTGCTCGACACCCGCCCAGTGTGGCACAGGGGGTTCGGGGTGGGCGGATCGGGCATAGGGGCGAAGGTCCCTTGACGTGGCCAGAACCGGATTCTACCGTCCCTTTAACGACGAACTTCGTCGTTAAAGGCGCCGGGACGGCCATCTCCGGCCCGAAGCGGCCGTCCCCGGTGCCGCCCCGCCCATCACCCCCGGCCGCGTCCCCGGCCCACGGCACGCGGCCCCTTGTGGAAAGGCAGCCGATGAGCACGACCATGACGGTTCAGGAGGCGGGACGGGCACTGGCGGACCCGACCGCCTACGCCGACGAGGCGAGGCTGCACGAGGCGCTGGCCCTGCTGCGCCGCGAAGAGCCGGTGCACTGGGTCGAGGCGCCGGGCTACAACCCGTTCTGGGCGATCACCAAGCACGAGGACGTGCTGGAGATCGAGCGCAACAACAACCTGTTCCTCAGCTACCCCCGCCCGATGCTGCTGACGGCCGAGCTGGACGAGATGCAGCGGCAGCAGCGCGAGCAGGGCATGGAGCTGCGGACCCTCGTCCACATGGACGACCCCGAGCACAAGAAGATGCGGGCGATCACCGCCGACTGGTTCAAGCCCCGCTCGCTGCGCCGCCTGGAAGGGCGCATCCGGGAGCTGGCCAAGCGCTATGTGGACCGCATGGCCGAGCTCGGCGGCGAGTGCGACTTCGTCACCGACGTCGCCTCCCAGTTCCCGCTGTATGTGATCCTGTCGGTGCTCGGGCTGCCCGAATCCGACTACGGGCGGATGCTCAAGCTCACCCAGGAGCTGTTCGGCGGCGACGACCCCGAGCTGCAGCGAGGCGCCAACGCCGAGGACACCATGGCGGCGTTGATGGACTTCTTCGAGTACTTCAAGGAGCTGACCGCCTCCCGCCGCGCCAACCCGACCGACGACCTGGCCTCGCTGATCGCCAACGCCGAGGTGGACGGCGAGCCGCTGTCAGACGTCCACACCTTCTCCTACTACACGATCGTCGCCTCCGCCGGCCACGACACCACCAGCTCGGCCATCGCCGGCGGCCTGCACGCCCTGATCGAACACCCCGACCAGCTCGCCCGCCTCCAGGCCGACCTGTCGCTGATGCCGCTGGCGGTGGACGAGATGATCCGCTGGGTCACCCCGGTCAAGCAGTTCACCCGCACCGCCGCCGAGGACACCGAGATCCGCGGGGTGCGCATCGCCAAGGGCGAGTCGGTGCTGCTGTCCTACCCGTCGGCCAACCGGGACGAGGAGGTCTTCGAAGACCCCTTCCGCTTCGACGTGGGCCGCGACCCCAACAAGCACCTGGCCTTCGGCTTCGGCGTTCACTACTGCCTGGGCGCCCGCCTGGCCAAACTGGAGGCCCGCATCTTCTTCGAAGAACTGGTCCCCCGCCTGGAGTCCATCGAACTGGCCGGCGAACCCCAACTGATCGCCACCACCTTCGTCGGCGGCCTCAAGCACCTGCCCATCCGCTACACCCTCAAGAGCTGACCCAGCCCCACCGCCCGGCCCGAGGCGTTCGGCCTCGGGCCGGGCGTCTATCCGGCAGCGGACTCGGGCCGAGCAGCGGCGGATTCGGGCGGGACGGCGGTGGAGCGCACCTGGTGGAGGACCGAGATCATGACTTTGACGTCCGCCTCCTGGAAGATGTCCTCCGGACCGCAGGGCGCATAGGACTGGTCGTTCCACGGCGGCACGATCCTCATGGAGATCTACTCGGCCGAGCCAGACCTCGCTCGATTGCCAGAGACCCCGTACGCCGGGGTGTTCGGGGGCGATGGTCTCAGCGGTCGCCACGATGCCGCGCCCGGAGTGATCTCAACCGGTGCCGTGCAAGGCCGCATCCCCTTCCAGGCAAATCACGCGAAAGCGAATTAACGCTTCCCGCTCTTTCCCGGGTGACCATTGCCGATCGTCCCCGGAAAAAAATATTTGAGAGCTTTCCTTGCTCAAGCCACGGCGCGCGCGTCATGCTCATTCCGACACTCGTCAAGCCTTCTCTCGGGACGGGCGCCCAAAAGGCTGAGGGATCTTCCGCACAGGACTTCAACCTTCACACGGCATGGCTCCTCATCCCGAGTGAATGTCTTGGAGGGGAGCGCCAGATGAGCAAAGAGCGAAGCAGGGACGGCGAGGGAGAGCGGGGGAAGCACCGGAAGCCGACGCCCTGTTCCATGTGCCACGGCACGGGCAAGGTCAAGATCTCGCTGGACAACAAGCAGGTCGAGCGCGGCTGCGTGGGCTGCGGGGGCACCGGGAAGGTCTGATGGACATCGAAGGGGCCGTCAAAGCGGTGCCGCGTGAGCCGTTCATTCCGGACACCATATGGGTGTTCGAAGGAGAGGGAATGGTTCCGCTGTCCCGGGCGGACGATCCGGAACGCTGGGCGGCCATCGTGCGGTCCGGGGAGCCGGTCGTCATTCAGGTGGATGACGGGAAGAGCTCTGAACTTCCTCTGTGGCCGACCAGTTCCAGTAGCGCCCCTGAGATCGTGGTGGAGATGCTCAAGGCACTGCGGCTCGAAGCGGGGATGCGGGTGCTGGAAGTCGGCACCGGCAGCGGATGGAACGCGGCGCTGCTGGCTCACCTGCTGGGGCCACAGAACGTCACCACGGTGGAAGTGGACGCGACGCTCGCCGTCCAGGCCCGGCGGGCGTTGCACCGGGCCGGCTACCCGGTCACGGTCGTGGCCGACGACGGGGAGAAGGGATACCCGCCGAACGCCCCGTACGACCGGATCATCGTCACCGCCGCCGCGTGCGAGGTCCCGTACGCCTGGGTGGAGCAGACCCGCCCCGGCGGATTGATCCTCGTCCCCTGGGGGCCGACCGTGCACCCCGACGACCCTCTGGCCGTCCTGACCGTGTCGGCGGACGGCATGGCAGAAGGCCGGTTCGTCGGCCCCGCCTGGTTCATGCCGCTGCGGGGGCAGCGGAAGTCTCAAGCCGTCGCCCACCAGACCCGAGAGCGATGGGTGAAGCTCGGCAAACCCGACTGCACCCGCTTCGGAGTCACGGTCTCCCCGGAGGGCCAGCGGATCTGGCTCGACAGCCCCCACAACGTTCTTTGACCACACTCAAAGGCATGCCGCGGCACGCGGGGATCCCACCGTCGCCAGGCCCATCGACCAGGTGAAGAGCTGGAAGTTCATGCCGTCACCAGTGGCAAGAACGACAACCGGTGATGCGGTTCTCCGGAGGAGTCAATACGGCTGCCGTACCTCTGAGGGGCAATCCTTGCCCCCGGGTCCGGGGGCCGGACAGCGTCTACCAACCCTCGTCCGGAAGGTAGTAGGCGAGATACGTCAGCGCGCACCGCATCACAAGTCGTGGCGACCAGCTTTGATCTCAGCGAGCAGGGTTGTGAGATGCCGTCTGCCGATCGTGAGGTGTCCAACGTGAGGATTCTTGCTGTCACGGATGCCGATCACGTTCGGTAGGGCAGCCAGCTCGACGCACCCACCATGTTCACCTCCGCTGTGGCTGCTCTTACGCCAGGTGGCGCTACTGAAGACGTTCATCGCAATCTCCCACCCGGACGGCAAACTCATCCCAGTTCGAAGAGTCGATAACGGCCGGCCCCGTCCGGAAGGCACTGGACGGGACACGTCGGTCCGTGCTGCGTCACAGGTCGTAGTGCCCGGCCTTGATCTTACGAAGCAGGGAAGCAAAGACCCGCTTACCGACCTGGAGGTGCCCAGCGGCAGGGTTCTTGCTGTCCCTAACCCCTACGACGCCCGGCGCGCTAGCCAGCTCGACACAGTCGCCGTACTCGCCGCCGCTGTGACTACTCTTACGCCAGGCGGTGCTGTCAAAGGTGCTCACCGCAGACTCCTCACTGGACGAAGAATCCAGCCCCTGATCCGAGGTTCTGTGACGGGGACCGGTCCCGCCTAGGAACACCAGGCGGGACGCACCGGCCCACACCACATCACAGGTCGTACCGACCAGTCTTGATCTCGCAGAGCAGCGCGGCAAAACTCCGCTTACCGATCTGAAGGTGTCCAGCGGCAGGGTTCTTACTGTCCCTGACCCCTACGACGCCCGGCGCGCTAGCCAGCTCGACACAGCTACCGTGATCGCCGCCGCTGTAGCTGCTCTTACGCCAGGTGGCGTTGCTGAAGGTACTCATCACGGACTCCCTGTCCAAACGGCAATCCCTCTTCACCCGAAGGGTCGATGAGGCGTGTCAGTCCCACCCTGAGGGAATCAGGGGCGACATGTTGGCCAGCGCTGCATCAGAGGTCGTAGTGACCGGCCTTGATCTCACGGAGCAGGGCAGCAAAGTCCTGCTTTCCGATCTGGAGGTACCCAGCGGTGGGGTTCTTGCTGTCCCTGGCACCGATCATGCCCTGGAAGGTCGTCAGCTCCACGCAGTCACCACTACCGCCGTAGCTGTGGCTGCTCTTCCGCCAGGCGGCGCTACTGAAGACGTTCATCGCAATCTCCCACCCGGACGGCAAACTCATCCCAGTCCGAAGAGTCGATAACGGTCCGGTCCCGCCGGAGGGCACCGAACGGGACACGTCGGTCCGTGCTGCGTCACAGGTCGTAGTGACCGGCCTTGATCTCACGAAGCAGGGAAACAAAGACCCGCTTACCGACCTGGAGGTGCCCAGCGGCAGGGTTCTTGCTGTCCCTGATGCCGACTACACCGGGCTTGGCAGCGAGTTCGACGCAGTCGCCACTGCCCACATCGCTGTAGCTGCTCTTACGCCATTCAGCGTTCCTAAGCTCGCTCATAGCTCCTCTCGGATCTGTCTGATCATCTGAGCGGTGGCCTTGGTTGGCAGGGCTACCGCCCGGGATAGATCGAACGTCTCATCAAGAGCGGCTAGGTGACTAGGGGAGTCCACCATGTGTCCCGTGCCGCCCGGTCCCTCCACATAGGCAAGAGGGGCTTTCCCGGTAAACGAGAGTATCTCGAACCCACCTACGAGCCCAGGGTACTCACCAGCGTCTGCCGGGACGACTTGCAGGGTAACGTGAGGTTTATTCATCTCTGCCTCAAGGCGTTCGAGCTGAGCTCGATGCACATCCACCCCACCGACGACTCGGCGCAATGCAACCTCGTCCAACACAACGACGAGGCGTGGCGGGTGCTCCCGGGTCAGAACTTCTTGCCTTCTCATACGCTCGGCGACCATCACATCCACGTTATTGCGGAACGGACCAGACATAACTATTGCCCGTGCGTACTCCTCGGTTTGCAGGAGCCCGAAGATCAGGTTGGGCATGCAGGCCCTGATGACAGCAGCCTCGAACTCATGCTCAGTCTGCGCGCGGCCTGGCTGCGACAGCCGCTCTCTCAGCACGAGCTGCCAATGCTCACTGAAGTACGTAGTGCCGAGTGCAGCATCTAGCTGGCGAGCAACCGCCTCGTCCGGAGACTTCACACCACGTTCAAGCCTGCTCAGGTAGCTGGCGCTGCACGCGACTTTGTTACCTAGCTCCTCCAGCGACCAGCCCCGTTGTTCTCGAAGAGTGCGAATCTTCCAGCCAAACCTTGCAGCGAGTGAGCTGTTGGGATCAATCGGGTTGGGAGGTCTGCCCACGTTTACCCCTTTTGTTTTTGCCATCGGGGGTAGCCACGAAAAGCACTCACAAGGTTACGTCGCATGAGTGACGCTGTGGGGGCGTTTCGACACACAAAACGATCGAATCCTTCCCGTCCCGAGGACTCCCAGATGACCCGAATGGCATTCGCCCCTCAGTGCAAGCAGACCCTCGCTCTCGTCCGTCCCGATGCCGATGAACGGGCGCCCGGAAGAGTGCGGGAATGGGCCGCGAAGACATTGGCGCGCTGGGGCCTGTCCGGCGGCCTCGCCGCCGATCTCAACAGCGTCCTCACGGAACTGGTCACGAACTCCTGGCAGGCCGGTGCGGACGAGCTGCTCGTCCTCATGGAACTGCACCGGGAGCGAGGGCTGGTGGACGTGGCGGTGTGGGACGACGCGCCGGGTTTCCCGGTCAAACGGGAGCCGGACTTCGCCGCCGAGAGCGGGCGAGGGCTGTACCTGGTGGAGGCGCTGACCGTCGCATGGGGGTTCGAGCCCGACCCCGGCGGCGGGCCGGGCAAGACGGTGTGGGCCACCCTGTGCCTTGGCGGGGACGGCGATGCGGCCTGAACGGGTCGCGGCCGAGCTGGATGCGCGTACTCCCGGCTGGGCCATCCTCTTCGGCCGCTACAGCGGGCAGTTGGTCGCCCTGCACCTGAACGGGCCGGGCGTGGTGGCGGCGGGCAGCGTCGCCGAACTTCAGCGGCGCATGGCGCTCGTCGAGTCCGCCGCCCCGGCACGCCGGGCCCGTCATCTCCCGCGCCATGCCGCCCGGCACGGGCCGGACGGTGCTTGGGCGCCGCCGAGACCGGCCGCACCCCCGGGTGACAGTGTGCGCGGACCGGGGAACGGCTATCGGTGAAGCACTCCCCATCCCCGCCTTGTGGACGGGTATCGGCCGGGTCGAAAGCCTTTCGCCCCTCACTGGCGGGTCCGTGGCCCTAGCATGGCGGGGTTGAACCGTTTGTAACGGAAGAGGTACGCATGAGTGAGCAGGAAGCCTCCGACGGCGTCATCATCGAGTTCATCGACGCCGCCGACGTCCCGGACGAGCACCGCAAGGACAACAAGATCTTCGCTCCCGGCACCAAGGCGGTCACCATGCGGAGCGCCAACGACCCCGACGGGCCCACGCTGTACTTCACCGAGGCCGAATGGGACGCGTTCGTGGCCGGGGTGAAGGACGGCGAGTTCGACGACCTGCTGGAGGACCTTCCCCCGGAGGACTCCCCCCAGAAGTGACCGGCGAGCCGCCGAGGCCCGCCCCGAGCCTTCGGAAACCACGGGCCGGAGCGTCGCCGGTCATCTCGTGCGGCACGCCCGTCCCGGGGAGCTCGCCGGTCGGCTCACGGTTCCCGGTCATCGCCCCCTGGTCCCCGCCGAGACAGCGGCGGGGACCGTGTGTTCTTCGGCAGGTCAGCTCTTCAGCAGGGCGGTGACGCGGGCGGCTGCCTCGGGGATGGGGACGGTGTCGGTCCGGCCGGTGGCGCGGGTCTTGATCTCCACGGTTCCGGACTTCAGGCCGCGTTTGCCGACGGTGACGCGGTAGGGGATGCCGATCAGCTCGGTGTCGGCGAACTTGGCGCCGGGACGCTCGTCCCGGTCGTCCAGGATCGTCTCCACGCCGGCGGCGGCAAGGGCGGTGTAGATCTGCTCGGCGGCCGCGGTGACCTGGTCGTCGCGGGGGTCCAGCAGGGTGACCGCGACGTCGAACGGGGCGATGCCGGCCGGCCAGCGGAGGCCGGAGTCGTCGTGGCCGGTCTCGGCGATCGCGGCGATGGCCCGTTCGACGCCGATGCTGTAGCGGCCCATGAGCGGGGTGATCTCGGTGCCGTCGGGGCCCAGCACCCGGGCGCCCAGGGCCTCGGTGCAGCGGCGGCCGGGCTTGCGCAGGTGGGCGACCTCGATGGCGGGGGTGGTCTCCAGGGCTTGCCCGCAGGAGGGGCAGGGTTCGCCGGCGCGGGCCCGGCGCAGGTCGGCCCAGGCGGTGACGGCGATGTCGCGGGCGATGTCCACGCCGCGCACGTGGACGCCGTCGGTGTTGGCGCCGGTGGTCATGTCGCGCCGGCCGCGCAGCGCCTCGTCGGCCAGGATCGGCAGGTCGCTGCCGGGCGGCAGGGTGGCGGTGACCGCGCCGAGACTGCCGGGGTGGGCGCCCAGGGTCTGGAAGATCTCCTCGGGGTCGGCGGGGCGGACGGCGGCGGCGCCGGTGGCGTCGGCCAGTTTCCGTTCCGCCAGGGCGTGGTCGCCGCGCAGCAGCACCAGGGTGAGGCGGCCGTCCACCCGGTAGACCAGGGTCTTGATCTGCCGGTCGGCGGGGACGCCGTGCCGGGCGGTCAGCTCCTCGATCGTCTTGGCGTGCGGGGTGTCGAAGCGTTCGGGTTTCTCCGGGCCGGGGCCGTCGGTCACCGGGGCGAGCCGGGAGGCGGCCGTCTCGGCGTCGGCGGCGTACCCGCAGGCCGGGCAGCGCACCACCGCGTCATCGCCGGCTTCGGAAGGGCACAGGAACTCCAGTGAGCCGCCGGGGCCCTGGGCTTCGATGACGGGGAGGCCCAGCCGCTGGAAGATCCGCCGGTAGGCCTCGCGGTGCGCCTGGAACGAGCCCTCCAGCGCGGCCTCGTCGGCGTCCAGGCTGTAGGCGTCCTTGAGGGTGAACTCGCGGAGCCCGAGCAGGCCGGAGCGGGGGCGCGCCTCGTCGCGGAAGGCGGTCTGGAACTGGTACCACAGCTGCGGCAGCCGCCGATAGGAGCCGAGTTCGGTGGCCAGGGAGGCGACGACCTCCTCGTGGGTCGTCCCCAGCGCCGCCTCGGCGCCCTTGCGGTCGGTCAGGCGGAACGTCTCCTCGCCTGAGGCGTCCCACCGGCCGTTGCGCCGCCACAGCTCGGCCGGTTGCAGGGCGGGCAGGAGGACTTCCTGCGCGCCGATCCGGTCCATCTCCTGCCGGATCACCTCGATGATCTTCGAACGGACGCGGGCGGCGGGCGGCAGCAGCGAGTAGTGGCCCGCCGCGAGCCGCCGGATGAACCCGGCGCGCACCAGCAGCCGGTGGCCGGCCGTCTCGGCGTCGGCCGGGTCCTGTCGCAGTGTCGGCGCATAGAACCGGGACCAGCGCATGCAGGACGCCCCTATGACCTCGCTCGACGATCGCTGAGGAGAGGAAGTCTAGGCGTCCTGCGCCTGGGGCCGGGCTCGGTGCACCAGGGCGTCGGCTTGCATGCGGATCTGGTCCGCGCCTTCGATGACGCTCTCGAGCGCCCGCTTCCACCCTTCGTAGATGACGCCGTCGGTGAGGACCGGGGCGCTGCTGATCAGCCGGTCGAGCCGGCGTCTTCCCTCTGATACGTCGTGGCCGCGCTGCTGCGCGAGGTCCAGGGCGCCCCTGGCCGCGTCCACGTGCTGCATGGCCCGCACCCGCAGCGAGTCGCAGTCCGACAGCCTTTGGAACACCGTCGCGGTCAGACCGCTTATCGACGCCGCGAGAGAGTTCATCGCCGCCGCCAGCTCGTCGAACCTTGCGGCCATTCCCCAAAGCGTCTGCGTGCACTCCTTGCGCAGGTGCTTTTCCCGTGAGGCGGCGATGATGGGGACGTCTTCCGCCAATCTGGCGTATACGTCCATCAGTTCTTGAGAGGTGTCCTTCACGGGGGTGAACTCCCGTGTGAAGTCGTTCACGATCTTCTCACGGTAGGCGGCGGGAAATCTGTGGAGTTGCGGCAATCCCGCCAGTTCGCGAAGCCGCTCGTCCGCGGTGCGCAAGGCGGTGTCGAGCTTGCGGAACGCGTCCGCCGCCACGGCTGCCGCCTCTGCCATCTCCTTGTTCCGGCGGCCGAACATTGACCCCTCCCCCGGCAGGAATCAAGAGCTGGTCCATGATGGATGATCTTGCCTTGAAAGGTCAATGAGTATTTTTCAACACATGCCCCACGGGAGTGCATGAAACCACGCTCAAGGCATGACGGGAGGCGACCAACATACCAATGAAGCGGAAGCGCGGGAGACCAAAAACATCCAATAGTGCTTCCGATAATTACAAACGGACACACCGCAACAAACGCGCCAGATGTGCCGAGAATCCCACGTGTCGTCCTCGCGGCGCCCCTTGAAGGTCCTCAGCAGACCGGCTGGTGCTACTGAGCGTCCCTTCGCGAGGTCTTCTCGGTGACCGAGGTCACCGAAAGGTGAGGACGTTCAGGATCTGACACAGAACGCTGACAAGAGCGCAAACGGGAGGGAATCCAACGCCGGTGGCGCCCGCCGGAGAAGCGGTCACGCCCGAGGGCGGCCCGGGCACGCTCTCCGCGCGTTGGGACGTCCTCAAGAAGGCACTCCCAGCGGCCTATGCCGTCGAAAACCCAAGTGCCGGCGAGGCCGCGAACGACATGAGGACCAGCGATGCGCTATGCCGGTGTCGTCCCGCCGTGCCGCCCCTCTGGAAGGAGACGGCACGGCGAGGCACAAGCGACAAGTGGCACCGGGACCGGGCGTTCCCGGCGTCTCAGGTCAGGGTGTTTGCGGGCACCGCGTCGCCCACCGATGCGACGGTAGCGCCTGTGACCTGCGGAAACAGCGGGCCGAAAAGGTTCCTTCCAGCGCTTTGGGAAAACCCGCCAGGCCTTTTCAGCACCTCGCCCGCCGGTCCGCACAACGGGCGCGATGCCGGTCACGGAACCATCGGGAGCGCGCGGTCACAGACCGCCGTGTCAGTGAACGGAAAGAAGGGGAGCCGAAAAAGGCTCACTTGGCCGGGGCCAGGCAGAGCACATAGCCCGAGCCGCCGCGCTCGCCCTTCCAGAAGGCGCTGCGGGCCTCGGGGAAGGGCTTGCAGATGGTGGCGGAAGAGGTGTGGAACTCAAACTGGCTCTTGTCCTCCACCTTTCCGACCACCTTGTAGGTGACCTCCGGGTCGGTGCACTCCACCACTCGCAGCGCCTCGCTGCTGTTGCCGGCGACGCAGTCGCCCACGGCGGCGTAGTCGGGACTGCCCTTCTGCAGGAAATAACCGGCGGCGATGAGCCCCAGCACGATCACGGCCAGCGCGATGAGACCGACCGAGCGCTTCTTACGACGCGGCCGGGCCTGCTGCGGCGAGGGCGGCGCGGCCACCGGCTGCTGCGGCCGGCCGGGGTACGGCTGGGGGGCGGCATACGGCTGGGACGGCGATCCGGGCTGCTGCGGGAAAGGCTCGCCCTGCGGCTGGTTGTACATCATCGTTCCCTGTGAGTGATTTCAGCGATGGGTGAATCGCTCGTTACCGGCAAAGGCCTGTTGCCGCATGGGCGCCGAAACGAATACCACCTGAGAAGCACGGGCTCAGCAGGGTGTGCGGCCGCGGGGCACTCCTCCGGTTCGGGAAAGTGAACCGGACGCACCGGCGGCTTCGAACACCTTGCGGGGGGGCGTGGAAACCGTCCGAGCGGCGGCAAGGCGCGGCCCGCGCACCGGCCCTGGGGCGGGGCGGGCGCGTCCATCACGACAACCGACTCGTTCATCACCACTCATGACTCATGGAAAAGCATTCGGGTTCAATGAGCGGCCCGGGGAAAGGTGTTCATGTTCAAATCGTTACATTGGCGCCGTGGGCGGGCGGGGTCGCCGCAGCCCTCCGGCGCTCCCCGCAGGACAAGCGCTCACGTGCGAAAACTCGCCTCCGGGGCGGTCTTTTCAGACCGTCGGGGGCTGGGCGCTGATGTCGGACAGCACGGAGTGGGCGTCGCGTTCGATGGCCATGTCGCCCAGGGAGATCACCCCGACGGGCCTGCCGTGGTCGATCACCGGGACGCGGCGGACGGCGTGCTCGCGCATGATCCGCACCGCCGCATCGGCGTCGTCGGCCGCCGAGACGGTGAACACCCGGCGGCTGCAGACCTCCCCGACGGTGGTGGTGGCCATGTCGCGTCCGGCCGCCACCGCGCGGACCACGATGTCGCGGTCGGTCAGCAGCCCGCGCAACTGGTCGTCCTCGGTGACCAGCACATCACCGATGCCGTGCCGGCGCATCTGCGCCGCGGCCTCCATCAGGGAGCAGTGGGGAGGCACCGTGACCGGCGCCGGGGTCATGACCTCGCTGGCCCGCCGCGCCATCGGACCCTCCTTGAGTCGGCGTCGTCGCGTTCCGCCTACCCGACAGAGGAGGATGTATGTCCCTGATGTCTGGTTCCTGGGGGGTGTTCGTCCCGGCGGGCCAGGAGGCGCGCACCGTGGCCGACTCGGGCGGCGCGCATGAGGATGCGTGAGCGAATGGCGGCGGCTCATACGGTGGGTGGCCGTCCGAGTCGAAAGCCAGGCGGGACGTTCCTCCCCGCGCGGTGATCGCTCTCGCGTTCGTCTACACGGTGGGATGAATGCGGCACACGGCGAGGGCGCAATACCCCGGCAACGCCCTTGCTCCTGCCGTGCCGGGGACCACACCGGCGCGTCCTTCCCGCCGCTGGAGGAACCCGAGGCCTGCTTCTTCTATGCGGCCGGCCTCAGCCGTCACCCGCTTCGAGGTCCTCTGCGCAGGTATGGACGCCACCCGCGTCCCCAAGCGCACCGTCCGGCTCCGATGCGGACGGCTGCCGGTCGCCACCGGCGGAGACGGGCAGGTCCGTTCTGCCGAAGGCGGCACCGCACGGTCAGACGGTCCCGGCGGGCAGTTGCGGGGGCAGGCCGAAGACCGCGAACAGGGCGGTGTCGAGGAAGTTGGCGACATGGCTGACGCGATCACCGGTAAGGGTGAGGACCTGCAGGTTGAACGGGCGGTATGCGCCGTCGGCCCGGTCGCGCAGGTACTGGGCCAAGGCGGGCTGGCCGTTGGCGGCCACCGGGACGATCCGCAGGCCGCCGGGGCCCGCCGGGCAGCGGTGGGCCAGATGGTGGCCGATGGCGGCAGGGCCGCGGTACCAGGCGGGGAACGGCGGCATCTCCCATACGGCGTCGTCGGTGAGCAGCGCCACGATGGCGGGCACGTCCTTGGCCTCGAACGCCCTGACGTAGCGGTCGAGCAGGTCGCGTTGCCCGGCGGTCAGCGGCCCGGCCGTCCCGTCCCGGCCGGGCGCCGCCCGCCGCAGCCGGGCGCGGGCCCGCTGCAGCATGCTGTTGACGGCGGCGGTGCTCACCCCGACCGTCTCGGCGACCTCGGCGGCCCGCCAGCCCAGCACCTCCCGCAGGAGCAGCACGGCCCGCTGGCGGGGCGGCAGGTGCTGCAGCGCGGCCACGAACGCCAGCCGGATGCTCTCCCGTGAGACGACGACGGCGGCCGGATCGGCGTCATCGGCTCCCACCAGCTCGTCCGGGACCGGCTCCAGCCAGGGCACCTCGGGCCGTTCCACCAGGTCGCCGGCGGGGTCGGCGCTGGGGGCGCCCAGCCCGGCCGGCATCGGGCGGCGGGCCCGGCTCTCCAGGGCGGTCAGGCAGGCCCGGGTGGCGATGCGATACAGCCAGGTCCGCAGCGCGGAGCGGCCCTCGAAGCGGTCGTAGGCCCGCCAGGCGCGCAGGTAGGTCTCCTGGACCAGGTCTTCGGCGTCGTGGACGGAGCCGAGCATCCGGTAGCAGTGCGCCATCAGCTCACGCCGGAACGGATCGGCCAGCCGCGCGAACTCCTCGACGCCCGGCCGGTCCCGCGTCGCCGTCATGTCCTCCTCCACCTGCCTCGCGGCGACTGTAATCACCGGCACCGACAAAGCAGGGAGCCCGGCGCGGGGTGTGGAGATCTTCCAATGGGGCCGCTGCTGCCGGACGGCCCGTCCCGGCCAAGCCGGTGCTGCTCATCGCGCTGTCGGCGGTGGTGGCCTGCGGCTTCTTCTGGGCGGCCCGCCGCCGGCCGCCGCTTGTGCCGCGCGGGCCGCAGAACGTGGGCGAGGTGGTCTGCCCGTTCGTCCGCGACCGGATCGCCTGGCCGATGCCGGGCCGCCGGCCGGTGGATGCCCTTTCTGCTGCCGCTGTTCTGCCGTGTTTGAACCCGATGGGCACGGTGCCGCAGCATCCCGTCGCCTCGGGCTTTGCGGTGCCTCTGGTGCCGGCCGCGTTCGAGAGGTTCGTGCAGGCGCTGCAGGCCCGCATCTTCACGCCGCCGGCCGCCTCGTACATCAAGCGCCGGCTCTACTGAGCCTTTTATTCGCAGGTCGCTGTGAGGACGCCGCAGCCAGGGGCGATGGGATCGGCTCTCGTCCACGTCGCCGTGGGCCGGGTGGGGAAAGGGCTCACCGGGCCGGTCAGCCGATCACAGGGAGTCGATGGCCTCCAGCAGGGCCTGGCGGGTCTTGGGGCCGAAGCCGCGGACGCCGTCGAGGCGGCCCTGTCTGATGGCCTCCGCCAGGGCCTGCGGGGAGTCGACGCCCAGTTCGGTGTGCAGCTGCAGGGCCCGTTTGGGTCCCAGGCCGGGGACGGCCAGCAGGTTGCGGGCGCCGGCGGGGATCTTGCGGCGCAGTTCCTCCAGCTGCCGGAAGGTGCCCCGCTGCAGGGCCTCGGTGACCTTCTTGGCGATGGCCTCCCCCACGTCGGGCAGGGTGCGCACATCGATCCGGGTGAGGTCTCCGGGGTAGGAGGCGATCGATTCGGCGGCCTTCTTGTAACTGCGCACCCGGATGCCGTCCCCGCCGTTCATCGCGAACAGGTCGGCGTACTCCAGCAGCAGCGCCGCCACCTCGGCGTTGGTCCGGCCCATGGGGCCACCCTACCGGCGGGCACCGACAGAAGACCGGCGCCGTAGCGTTGTGACGGCGACCATCTCAAGAGGGCCATAACTGAAGGCGGTCACACCGGCTTCCGCACCGCGAAACATATAACAATGTGATCACGCACAATGTTATTTGTGCGCCATTACTTTTGAGCAGAGCGCCGCACAATCTCCATGGCCACCCCCATCAAAGGGCCTTACTTTCAGGTCGATTGCCGTGTTAGTCCTGGGAGCCCGAGGTGATCGCCTCATCTCGTGACCCTGTCACCGGGAGGTCCGCCAATGGATAACCCCGCCCCCGGCACCGGCGATTCACCCCTGGCGGCGATCTCCGCCGAACTGGCCGCGCCGCTGCGGCCGTACCTGGAGGCCGCGGCCGAGGAGATGGTCCTGGAGATCCAGGGGATGGTGCCCGAGTACGCCCGTCCGCTGGACAGCAAGTACGGCCGGCGGATGAGGTGGACCGTACGGGAGACGATCCGGCACTTCATCGACGCCATCGGCCGGCCCGATTTCGACTGGTCGGAGCTGGCCGGCATCTACGCCCGGATCGGCGCGCACGAGGCCCGCAGCGGACGGAACCTGGACGGGCTGCAAACGGCGATCCGGGTCAGCGGGCAGGTCGCCTGCCGCCGTTTCATCAAAGACGCCCAGCGGCTGAACTGGTCGCTGCAGCTGCTCGGCCAGATCACCGAATCGCTGTTCGTGTTCCTGGAACGGCTGGCCGGGGCCGCCGCCCAGGGCTACGCCGCCGCCCAGGAGCAGGTGGTCACCGAGCGGGAACGATCCCGCTGGCGGCTGCGCGACCTGCTGGTGGCCGACCCCCCGGCCAGCCGGGAGGCCATCGCCGAACTGGCCCGCTCGGCCCACTGGGACCTGCCCCGCACCCTGGCCCTGGTGGCGGTGCGCCCGCCGCTGGGCCAGCCCCCGCCGGTCATGCCGCCGTCGATCCTGGCCGACTGGCACGGCTCCTCCCCTTACCTGGTGGTGCCCGACCCCGACGGCCCCGCCCAGGAGCGGCTGATCACCTCGCTGGTGCGCGACTGCGCCGCCGCCATCGGCCCGACCGTGCCGCTCACCCGGGGCGCGCTGTCCCTGCGCTGGGCACGGCACGCCCTGGAGCTGGTGGAGCGCGGCGTCATCCCGGAAAAGGGGCCGGTCCGCTGCCTGGACCACATCCCCACCCTGGTCACCGCCATGAGCGAGGAGATCATCGAGGTCGCCTTGGCCGAGCGGCTGGCCCCGCTGATGGAGCTGCCGCCGCACCGCCGCGAACCGCTGGTCCGCACCCTGCTGACCTACATGGAGAACCGCGACAACGCGGTCGCGGCGGCCGAGCGGCTGCTGGTCCACGAGCAGACCGTCCGCTACCGGATCCGCAGGCTGGAGGAGATGCTCGGGGACGCCCTGACCGACCCCGACCGCCGGCTGGAGATGCTGCTGTTGCTGCACACCTGGGTGCACTTCGGCCGCGAGCCCGCCGCAGAGGAGCCGCCCGCGCCGCGGCCTCTTTCAGTGCGTTTCGCGTAGGGAGCGCACCAGCCGCAGCGGGTCGGCCCGCACGCCGAAGCGCTGCCGCAGCGCCCGGGAGGCGGCGTGCAGCCCGCACATGCCGTGCACGCCCGGGCCCGGCGGGGTGGACGACGAGCACAGGTACACCCCGGGCAGCGGCGTGCGGTAGGGGTCCCAGCGGGGGACGGGACGCATGAGCATCTGCCAGGCCGTCATGGCACCGCCCGCGATGTCACCGCCGACGTGGTTGGGGTTGCCGGCGGCCAGCTCGGCGGCCGGCACCGCGCGCCGCGCCACGATCAGGTCGCGGAAGCCGGGGGCGAACCGCTCCACCTGGGCGATCACCGCTTCGGAGACGTCCCGGGACGAGCCCTGCGGCACGTGCGCGTACGTCCACAGCACATGGTGCCCTTGGGGGGCGCGGCCGTCGTCCACCACGCATGGCTGGACGGCCAGCACGTAGGGGCGGGCGGCGTGCCGCCCGGCGGCGACCCGTCGTTCGGCGGCGGACGCCTCCACTTCGTCGCCGATCAGGTGCAGGGTGCCGGCCAGGTCGCAGCCGGGCGCCGTCCAGGGCACCGGGCCCGACAGGGCGAAGTCCACCTTGCAGGCCGCTCCCCCGTGGCGGAAGCGCCGCAGGGCGCGCGCATACCCCTCCGGCAGCAGGTCACCGGCCATCTCCAGCAGCCCGGCGGGGGTCACATCCAGCAGGATCGCGCGGGCGCGGGGCAGTTCGGCCAGCGAGCGGACCCGGTGCCCGGTGATGATCCGGCCGCCGCGCGCCCGCAGCGCCCGCACCATGGCCGCGGTGATCGCGGCGCTGCCGCCGCGCGGCAGGGGCCAGCCGACCGCGTGCGCCAGCGCCCCCAGCAGCAGCCCGGCGCCCGCCGAGGCCGGGCGGTGCAGGGGCGCGATGGCGTGGGCGCCGAGACCGGCCAGCATGGCGGGGGCGACCCGGCCGCGGAAGCGGAACCGCCACAGCGGGGTGCCCTGCTCGGCCAGCCGCACCGCCAAGCGGGCCGCGCCGGCCGGGTCGCCGGGCGGATGCCGCAGGTCGGACATGGCCGCGCCGACGACCCCCCGCCACCGCTCCACCAGCGGTCCCAGCAGCCGGCGCCAGGCGGCCCCGTCGGCGCCCAGGCCCTCGGCCGTCCGCTCCAGATCGGTCCAGGCCAGCCCGGCGTGCCCGCCGTCCAGGGGGTGCGCGTAGGCGACCTGGGGGTGCAGCCATTCCACCCCGTGCCTCTCCAGGTCGAAGGCGCGAAAGAACGGGGACGCCAGCCCCATCGGGTGCACCGCCGAGCACACATCGTGCTTGAAGCCCGGAAGCGTCAGCTCCTCGGTGCGCATCCCGCCGCCGGGGGTGCCGGACGCCTCGTACACCTCCACCTCCAGCCCCGCCGCCGCCAGCACCAGCGCCGCCGCCAGCCCGTTGGGCCCCGAACCCACCACCACGGCATCGACCTGCACCCGCCCATCTTGACGCGGGCACGCCGATGAGTCCGTTTTCAGATGGGCGGGGCATCGCCTCGGGCCTGCCTTGTTCCGGGCAAGGTTTCGGCGTCCAGTCGGCTCGTCCGGCTTCGCGGGGAGTCTCCGGTCCGCAATGGCCGGACGCCTTCTGCCGGTGAATCTTTCAGCACGCCGTTTCCGCGGGTCGCGACGGGAACGTCAGGGGCGGTGTCGCGGCTTGGAAGGCCGCGACACCGAACACCCCTCGGGCTCCCGTCCCCCACGTCATTGGGCTATGTGCTGTGAAAGGTTCCGCGTGCCCTTTCAGCACGTGGTGTTGAGGTGCCGGGACGGTGCCCGGCGGTATCCGAGGTCAGGACGTCGCAGGTCACGGCTCTGTCCCGCCCGTGGGAAAGCCCCTATTCGGGGAACGCGGGCATCTCGTCGATCCCGTTCTCGTCGGCCTCTTTGATGCGCTCCGGAGTCCAGTACTCCTCAGCCGGCTGGTCTTCGTCGTTCGTCTTCTCGACGACGCCGAACGGGCCGCTCACCGAGTCATCGCCTCCCGGCTGCGACATCGCGGTGATTCCGACGGCCACCGTCACCGCCAGCATCACCGAGGCGGCCATGGCGCTGCGTCGTCTCGCCAAGTGATCCTCCTGAAAGCAGGGTCGGCGTCACCTTTACGATATGCCTCTCCCCACTCCCCTAGGCGATAGCCGGGTGATGGACGAGTCCGCGCGCCTTTTCCGTGGGCTCGATGAACCCATTGGAATCCAGCCGTTCCAAAACGTGCACCGCCGGTGAGAGCGCCCTGAAAAAGCGGGATTGAACAGCGCAAAGAGGCGTTGCGCCCCGCTTTCGCGAACCGGGGTGGGCTCTGTGGCGCACGGCCGCCGGGAAACACGACGCGAACAAGCCCCGGCTCGTCCGGCCGTTGTCCCCTCGCACGCCGGGAAGCCCCGGGCGGTGGCATGCGGCTTGGCGCTCCCCATCGCGGCACCGGGCCGCATCCGCCCGGGCGTGCGCGGACATGCGATGGCGGCCGCCGCCGGGCGGCGGCCGCCATCGCCGCGGACCGGTCCCTCCCGCCGGCGCGTCCTCGGCGGGAAGGACCGGTGCCCGCCGCGCCCGTCCGGCAGGCCATTTCCGTGTGCGCTCGGGGACCGGGGGAGCGCACACGGAAGGGACGGATGGCCTACGCGAAGGCGCCGGCGGACCATGGCCCGATCGCCTCATCGAGACGGAGCACCGGTCCCGCACGAGACCCGCCGGGCTTCAACGGCGCCGCACGTCCCCTCTGGGGCCGGCGCCGAAGCGCCGCATCGCTGTACGAGCGGCCGGTACCGGGACCGCCATCACGGCCCGGGTCGATCGTGCTCTCATACGGACTCGGTCCTCCGGAGCAGGGGGTGGAACTCAGTGTGACCAGCTCCGGCATTCATGGCTTCATAGCCGTCCTCATTGTTCGGCGTCGCCTTTTAGCGGCGGGCTGCCAAGCCCCCGCAGACTTCGGGGAACGAGATCCGGTGAACCTTTCCCAACACGTGGCCTTGAGACACCGGAGACGGGGCACCGGCGGCGTCCGAGACCATGACATTGCGGGTCACAGCACTGCCCCTGGCTTCGAGACCCCGCGGTCCCCACCTGCGGGAACGGGGCGTTGAGAAAGGTTCAGTGGCCGGCGCCGGACAGGTTGAGGCCGACGACGCCGGACAGCACCAGGGCGATCGAGACGATCTTGAGGGGGGAGGCGCTCTCGCCCAGGGCCACGATGCCCAGCACGGCGGTGCCGACGGCGCCGATGCCCGTCCAGACCGCGTACGCGGTGCCGACCTCCAGGCTCTTGAGCGCCAGTGCCAGCAGGGCGAAGCTGAGCACGGCGAAGACGATGAAGCAGGCACTGGCCAGGGGGCGGGAGAAGCCGTCGCTGAGCTTGAGCGAGTAGGCCATGGCGACCTCGAACAATCCGGCCGCGATGATCATCAACCAGGCCATGCCCCGATCCCCCTCCAGCGAAGGCCCCGTCCGCACGGGTCGTGCCCATCGGATAAGTACACCAGGCGGTCACTTTTGTGACGATTCACCCCGGTAGCATCGCCGGAACGCCCTCAGCAGCGGATACCCGCCGACCCCGGCGGGACGCCGAGCGGGGCGGGGAGCGGGAGTGACACCTTGCGGCACAAGTCGATGATCCTGGTGCTCGCGGCGATCCTGGTGGCGGCGGCGGGCTGCTCCACCGAGAAGACCGCGTTGCGGCAGATCCAGCCCGGCGCCACCGTCTACATCGACGGCTGGGACCAAGACGGCGACCGAGGGGATCAGGCCCTGGTCGAGCAGAAGCCCTCCGGCATGTGGGTCGTCCCCGTCGACGCGCCCTTCCGGACCCGCCGGGTCGGCGAGTTCACCGTCCGGATCACCTTGGACCCCCGGCGCGGCTTCGTCATCACGGATCTGGGCGGCGTGAAGGTGGGCCGTGACCGCGACGACTGCCTCGAGGTGGGCGAGACCTATGTCTTCCTCGACGTCCCCGAAAGCTCCCTGAGCTGGGAGGCGCAGGTCGCAGGCGACGGCGCCGCCGACGACGACTGCCACGTGACCGGCACCGGCTGAAAAAGCGCGCGGCGGCCGCGGTCAGGGGACGAGCGGGCGGACCTGCTCGGCGACGAAGCGGACGAAGCCCTCGGGGTCGGGTTCGTCGGCGGTGGGCTGCAGGACCACCGTATCGGCCCCGGCCTGCGCCAGGCGGACGACGGCCGCGGCGACGGTCTCGGCGTCCCCGGCGGCTCCCAGGTCGGCGGTGGGGGCGTCGCCCCAGCCCCGCAGCTCGGCCTCCAGGCGGGAGCGGGCGTCCGGGCCGGTCGCGGCGTGGAAGTAGACCACCAGGCGGTGCGGGTCGGTGCGGCCGGCCTCCGCGCGTCCCTCCTCGATCAGGCGGCGGGCCCGCCGCACGGCGTCGGGGGCGGTGCCCGCGGTGAGGATGGTGCCGTCGGCGGCCCGGCCGCTCAGCCGCAGCGTGCGCGGCCCGCTCGCCCCGGCCGGCACGGGGGGCGCGGCGGGCGGCGGCCAGTCGAGGGCGACGTCGTCGAGGCGGACGTAGCGGCCCTGCACGGTGACCCGCTCTCCGCGCAGCAGGGCCCGCAGCGCCGTCAGGTACTCCTCCAGCAGCGTCAGCGGCGAGTCCACCCGCGCGCCGACCTGGGCCATCCAGTCCTGGACGCCGTGACCGACGCCGACGATGGCCCGTTGCGGGAACAACCGGTGCAAGGTGGCCGCCTCCATCGCGGTCAGCGCGACGTTGCGCAGCGGCACCGGCAGCAGGCCGATGCCCACGCGCAGCCGGCGCGTCCAGGCCAGGGCGGCCGCGGCGGAGGCGATGCCGCTTTCCAGGAAGCAGTCCTCCCACAGCCACAGCTCCTCCAGCCCCGCCTCGTCGGCCGCGCAGGCCACATCGCGCAACCGCTCGGGAGGCAGCTGGGGGCGGAACACCACACCGAGAGCGGTCATGCGGGCTTTCTCCTTTCTCAAGAAGCGGTGCTCAAGTCGCAGCCCGTCCATGCTCCCCCGCCCGGGCGGCGCCCGCCACGGTGCTTTGGCCTGCACTGATGAGAGGGACGATGCGGAGGGGAACCGTCACCTGGGGTGACCCGTTGACGCAGTACCCGATGATTCGAGGAGGAGCACCATGAGTGTCAGCCTTTCCAAGGGCGGCAACGTCTCGCTCAGCAAGCAGGCGCCGGGCCTGACCGCGATCACGGTCGGGCTGGGCTGGGACGTGCGGACCACCACCGGCGCCGACTTCGACCTGGACGCCAGCGCGCTGCTGGTGGACGCCTCCGGCAAGGTCCTGTCCGACCAGCACTTCGTCTTCTTCAACAACCTGCGCAGCCCGGAGGGATCGGTCGAGCACACCGGCGACAACCTCACCGGCGAGGGCGAGGGCGACGACGAGCAGATCAAGGTCGATCTGACCGCGGTCCCGCCCGAGGCCGCCCGGATCGTCTTCCCGGTCTCCATCTACGACGCCGACAGCCGCGGCCAGACCTTCGGGCAGGTCCGCAACGCCTTCATCCGCGTGGTCAACCAGGCCGACGGCACCGAGATCGCCCGCTACGACCTCACCGAGGACGCCTCCACCGAGACCGCCATGATCTTCGGCGAGCTGTACCGGCACGGCAGCGAGTGGAAGTTCCGCGCGGTCGGCCAGGGGTACGCCTCGGGGCTGGCGGGCATCGCCAGGGACTACGGCGTCAACGTCTGAGCGCCGGGAGGCGGGGGTCAGGGCTTGCGGCCGACGCCGCACAGTTCGGAGGCCACGGGGAGAAGCCCGTCGCCACGGGTGTCCGGACGCCAGTCGGAAGTGGTGACCACGCCGGGTTCCAGCAGCTCCAGGCCGTCGAAGAAGCGGATCAGGCGGGCACGGTCACGGGCCACGACCCGGGTGCCGCCGCACTGCCTGAAGCGCAGGATCGCCTTGCTCATGGTCTCGCCGCGCGTGTCCAAAGTGGGGTGCACGATCACCAAGTAGCTGCCCGAGGGGACGCTCTCCACCAGGTAGCGCACGATCCAGCCGGCCTCGGTCTCATCGGGGATGTGGCCGAGAACGCCCAGCAGCATCAACGCCACCGGCCGGGTCAGGTCGAGGGTCTCGGCCGCGTGCTTGAGGATGTGCTCGGGCCGGCGCAGATCGCCCTCCAGGTAGCTGACGGCGCCCTGCGGGGTGCTGGTCAGCAGCGACCGGGCATGTGCCACCACCAGCGGGTCGTTGTCGGCGTAGACGACCCGGGACTCGGGGGCGAGGCGCTGGGCCACCTGGTGGGTGTTGCCTCCGGTGGGCAGACCGGAGCCGATGTCGAGGAACTGGCGGACGCCCCGCTCAAGGATCAGGTGCCGGACACAGCGGCCCAGGAATGCGCGGTAAGCGCGGACCGAGGCCGCGACGCCGGGGGCGATGCTCTCGACGGCCTCCGCCGCCGCCCGGTCGGCGGGGTAGTAGTCCCGGCCGCCCAGCCAGTAGTCGGCGACCCGCGCTGGATGCGGCCTGTCGATGCCGGGCTCCACCCGGCCGTCGCAGCTGCTCATCATGAGAGGCACCGCCCATCGTCCGTTACGCCGGCCACAACGACCGCAATCACCTATGTCACCATAGATCCGGAATTTGCCAAAGTCACCGACGAAGGGGGGAACAAGCCGTCGATAAGGCGGCAGGGACACCCTCAGACCGACGTTCTCCGCACTCAAAGCCGCCGAGGAGACGCATATCGGCTATCGAGAAGCCGACCGCCGCATGGACCCGCACCACGGCCCGGGACGACGGCCGCACCACGCCAAAAGCACGAAAATCAGCGCAGCAAAATTCTCCTTACAAAGAGAGCAGGCCACAAAAAGAGATGGCCGCTCTTCAGTTCAGCGCAAGATATCCATGCCGGCGGGCAAGGAGCGTCACTTCGTCCGGCGTTCTTTCCGGCCCCCTCCCCAAGCGGCGGACCGGGCGGCTGCCGCCTGCTGCCGCCTCCCTGCGCCCCGGCGGCCGGCTCGCTCAAACCCCCAGGTCAGCGGGCAGGCCACCGGTGCCGGTGAGCACGATCACCGGCACCGGAACCTTGATCGTTAAAGTGCGCCGTGTGATACTTCGGCTGAGCAGCGGCCGCTGCCCGTGGCCACCGGGTCTTTTCCGGCACGCGGTCTCAAGGCGCCGAAAGCCTCGCCGTGGTGCGATTTCGCACCCGTGCAGGCGGCGGCATCGCCTTGGGAAACGGCGTGCCGAAAAAGTCCCCGATAACGGCCTGCGGCAACCGTCCCGGCGTGGCAAGGCCCTTCGACGCAGGAGGCCCACATGGCAGTACGCGCAGCGCAGCCGTCCCCCTTCGATGTGACGGCGACCGGCCCGGGAGCCGAAGCCGCGGCCAGGATCTGCACGGTGGCCGGGAAATTGCAGCGGCGCATGCGGGGATGGGCCGTGGAGTTTCCCGCCCCCTACGACCCCCGCTCGTTCGATCCGGGGCTGTACAGCATGCTCGCGCTGGCCGCCGCCTTCAGCGACCCGCACCGCACCGTGGACCAGCTGCAGCCGGCGGGCCGGATGAGCCTGTGGGTGCTGGGCCTGGGCCGGCGCGTCGCGCACCTGGCTTCTGAGCCGGAGCTGTGGCGGCTCATCGAGCACTATGAGGCGGTGGCGGACGGGGCCTCCCCCGACCCCGACGACGACCTGTCCCGTTTCCTGGCCGTGATCCACCGGGAGCTGGCGGCGCTGCCCGCCCATCCGGTGCTGTACGACGCCTGGCAGGAGGAGCTGCGGCGGACGCTGCGGGCTCTGGCCCGCTCCTGGACGACCGCCCGCGCCGGGCGGCGGCCCTCCTTCGAGGAGTACCTGCGCGACGCCGACGGCTTCGGGCTGGCCCTCACCTTCGCCGCGCACCGCATCGCCACCGGCGACAGCGGCCCCGCCGAGGACCTGGCGGACGCCGCCCGGGCGGTGCAGCGGGCGGTGCGGCTGTCGGCCGACCTGGGCGCGGCCGGACGCGGGCTGGATCCGGGCGAGCCGAACGCGCTCACCTTGGGCCTGCCCCGCCCGGCGGTGGAGCTGCGGCTCGCCGAGGCCACCGGGCAGGCCAGGACGCTGCTGGCCGCCGCCCGCGCCAGGCACCGGGAGCAGGCCGACTACATGGAACGCCACATGGACTTTTACGCCGGGTTCTTCGGCACCGCGCCGCCGCGCCGCTGAACGCCCCGGCGTTCAGGTGGCCACCGGTGCGATGCGCGCCCGCTGCGCGTGCTGCACCAAGGTGATCAGCACTTCCTTGCAGGAGTCCAGCTTGCGCGCGTCGCACAGCATCACCGGCACCTCTTCGGCGAGGTTCAGCGCCATGCGCACCTCCTCCAGCTCGTAGCGGCGGGCGCCGTCGAAGCAGTTGACCGCCACGATGAACGGGGTGCCGCGCCGCTCGAAGTAGTCCACCGACGGGAAGCAGTCGGCCAGGCGCCGGGTGTCGGCCAGCACCACCGCGCCGAGCGCCCCCAGCGACAGCTCGTCCCACATGAACCAGAAGCGCTCCTGACCCGGCGTGCCGAACAGGTAGAGCACCAGGTCCTTGCGCAGGGTGATGCGGCCGAAGTCCATCGCCACCGTGGTGGAGGCCTTGGCCTCCACACCGGCCAGATCATCGACCCCGATGCTGCGGTCGGTGAGGATCTCCTCGGTGCGCAGCGGGACGGTCTCGGAGACCGTGCCGACCATGGTGGTCTTGCCGACGCCGAACCCACCGGCGATGACGATCTTGACCGCGGTGGGCAGCTTGGGCACCGGGCGTGCCGCCCTGTCCTGCTCAGAGGGCGCGGAGTCCAACGATGATCTCCTTGTACAGATCGATGCGGCGCAGGTTGTCCGCCTCGGGTTCCTGGACCTGGATGTGCCCCCGCTCCAGCAGATCGCCGAGCAGGACGCGGACCACGCTGATCGGCAGGCCCGCGCCCGCGGCGGGCGATGCGGAGAACTCACCGGCCGGCTCGGCGCCGCGCCCGAACTGGGCGGCCAGCTCGGCCACCGACCTGGGTTCCTGGCACAGCCGCAGGATCTCCAGGTGCTCGGGGGAAAGCTCGCGATGCTCCTCCGGGGAGGGCTCCGACGTCGCCACCACCTGGGTGATCACGTCGAAGCTGCCCTGGCCCGGCTGGACGCGCCCACGCGTGAGCACATAGGGGCGCACCATCGGTTCGGCGGGATCGTGCCCGTGCCGTTGTCCCGTCATGATCGTTCCCCTTCCACCGCGGCCCGGGGCGGAGAGGTCAAAAAGTTACTAACTTTAGTGACCAGCAGTGCCATCTCGTAGGCGATGAGGCCCACATCGGTGGCCCGGTCGGAACCCTGGTCGGCCAGCACCGCCAGGCATGCTCCCGGTCCCGCCACGGTGACCAGCAGGAAGGCCGTCTCCATCTCGATGATGGACTGGCGGACCTTCCCATGGCCGAAGCGCTCACCGACCCCCCGGGCCAGGCTCTGCACGCCGGCCGCCACCGCGGCCAGGTGCTCGCCGTCGTCTTTGGCGAAGGCGCTGTCAGAGGCCATCAGCAGGCCGTCGGCCGACAGCACGATCGCATGCCTGGCGCCGTCCACTCTTTTGACCAGATCATCCAGCAGGAAGGTCAGATCTGTCGTGCCACTGTTGGGCATTGCAGTTCCTTATCGGGTCTCTGCCCTGGCGCGGTTGGGGCTGCTCGGTTCAGGCGGGGAGATCAGGCCGAAGACGCACCGTCGTCGCCGGGCCCGGCCTGCGGGGAGCGCTGCCGGGCCTCGGCCCGGCCGCGCAGGGTGCCTTGCTGGAAGGCCCCCACGATCCTGCGGATCTCCTCCGGGCTGCGGCCCCGCTCCTCCTCCTGCGGCGCGGCGGAGGAGACCAGCGGGGCGTCGGTACGCAGCTGCTCGACCAGATGCTCCTGCGGCTGCCGGATCGGCAGACCTCCGGGAGTGGTTGGCAGGGACATGGCAGAAGGCACCACCGTTTCTGCCGGCCGGGGAGCGTCGCCGGCGGGTTCGGGAACAGGGGACGCGTCAGAGGGCCGCCGAGCCTCCTCCCGGTGCGGGGCGGGCGCGGCGGAAGGGACCGGCTGCCGGGGATCTGCCACCTCCGGCTGCGGACCGGTCCTGCTGGGCAGGCCGCCCACCGGGGCCGGGACGACCGCGTGGCCGCCGGTGGCGTGGCCGGAGGGCGTGGGCAGCACCGTGACGGCGGCCCGGCGGTCCGGCTCGGCCGGGCCGCCGGTGCTCATCGCGGCGGCGCCGGCCGAGGCCACCACCGTCCGCACGTCCTCGCCGATCTGGTCGCCGATGAGGTCGTTGGGGATCAGCACGACGGCGGTGACGCCGCCGTAGGGGGAACGCTTGAGGCTGACGGAGATCTGGTAGCGGCGGGCCAGCCGGCCGACCACGAACAGGCCCAGCCGCTCGTCGGGCGCCAGGTCGAACTCCGGCGGGTCGGCGAGCATCTGGTTGGCCTCCTCCAGCTGCTCGCGCGTCATGCCCAGGCCCTTGTCCTCGATCTCGATGGCATAGCCGTTGGCGGCGGTCTGCCCGCTGACCACCACCTCGGTGCCGGGGCTGGAGAAGTTCAGGCCGTTTTCGATCAGCTCGGCCAGCAGCCGGGTGACGTCCACCACCGCCCGGCCGGCCAGGCGGGCGGCGTCGAAGCGCTGGAAGGCGACCCGCTCGTAGTCCTCCACCTCGCCGACCGCGGCGCGCACCACGTCGAAGATGGGCACCGGGTTCTTCCAGGAACGGGCCGGCTTCTCCCCGGCCATCAGCACCAGGTTCTCGGCGTTGCGCCGCATGCGGGTGGCCAGGTGGTCCAGCCGGAAGATCTCCTGGAGCTCCTCGCCCTCCAGGTCGCGGCGGCGCTCGATGCTGTCGATCAGCCGCAGCTGCCGGGTGACCAGGGCTTGGTTGCGGCGGGCCAGCGCCAGCAGGATCTTGCGGAAACCACTGCGCAGCTCGGCCTGCTGGACGGCGGTGGCGATGGCGGTCTCCTGCACCGCGTTGAACGCCTGACCCACCTGGCCGATCTGGTCGTCACCGAACCGCAGCGGCGGGGCCTCCACGGCCACGTCCACCTTCTCACCGTGTCCCAGCCGCTCGACCACGCTGGGCAGGCGCTGGTTGGCCAGCTCCCAGGCGGCGTCGCGGAGCCGCTCCAGCTGGCGCACCAGCTTGCGGGCGGTGGTGATCGACACCACGATCGAGGCGATGACCGCCAGCATGCCCAGGCCGCCGGCCAGCGACAGCCGCAAGATGACGCCGATCGCCATCGGCCGGGAGTGCTCGACGACCTCGTCACCGCCGGCCAGGACGATCTTGTCGATCTGCTCCAGCACCGGGTTGACCGCGCCGTCCCATTGGGCCTTGGTGACGGCGGGGCGCATCCCGGCGCGGGCGCGCTGGATGACCAGGTCCTCCACGGCGGTCAGCCGGGTGCCGACCTCACCGCGGGCCAGCCGCTCGTAGGCGGCCCGGGCCTGCTCCGGCATCCCTTCGGTGGCCTGGGAGAACAAGTACCGCTGGGTGTTGACCAGGCCGGTGAACTCGATGTGCTCGGTGTCGGTGAACTTCCCCTCGGCCAGCACACCCGACAGCAGCGCGTCCTCCCGGGCCAGGACCTCACGGGCCTGCAGCAGCGACACCAGGGCCAGACCCTCGCGGGCGATGCGCTTGTCGTCGATGACGTCGGAGTTGGCGGCGGTCAGCTTCAGCGCGGCGTCGATCGCGGCGCTGTAAGGGCGGGCCGCGTCGACCTGCTGGCTCCTGCGCTCGTCGATGTTCCGGCGCATGCCCTGCAACGAGTCCAGCAGCCTGGTGATCTCCGCGATGTGGGTGCGCTGGACGTCGCTGACCGCCCAGCCGCCCTTGCCGCTGGAGCTGCGAAAGCCGTTGATGGCCGCGTCGGTGCTCCTGCGCTGCTGCGTCAGCCTGTTCAGGTTGGCGCCGTCGGAGCGGCCCAGCCAGATCAGCGACAGCTTGCGCTCTTTTTGCAGCTCGGTGATGAGGGTCGCCGTCGGACGGCCGAGCGCCTGGTCCAGCTGGTTGACGGCCAGTAGGTTCAGTCCTTCACGGGCGGTCACCCAGGCCGCGAAGGCCCACAGCAGCGCCAGCGACACCAGCAGCGCGGTGATCTTGGATCTCAGGCTCCAGCGGGCAAGTCGTCGCAGCATGACTTCCTATCGCGGCCTATCTCATGGGGTTTCCGCAGCCGGTCGCCACAGACCGCCCCGGTGTCTCATCCGACCGAGTGCGATACGCGCCTAATCCGCCCATCGCACCGCAGCACCATAGCAACGACCCCTCAGGATGGATCGTGAAATAGCCACATGATGAGGAGTGCCCCATCTCACATCCTCGGGCCCGCAGATGGGGCACTCCCCCGCGTCTTCCCTGGTCAGGGCTCGACCAGCGAACCTTCCAGGCCCAGCAGGCCCCAGTAGTCGGCGCCGCTGCCGTAATAGCCGGTGCTGTAGCCGATCTGGCGCGCGACGAAGACCGCCCCCTGCGGGCACCGCTCATACAGCGGCTCCAGCATCCGGTGGCAGTGCTCGGTCAGCGCCTTGATGTGGGCGATCACGAACGGCACGTCGACGCCCAGCAGCAGCGCGTTCAGATCGCCCCAGGTGCGGTCGCGGTTCCAGGTGGCCAGGTCGTTGAGCAGCCGCAGCACCTTTTGGACCTGCCGGCTGACCTGGCGCAGCGGTTCCATGTGGTCGAGGATGTCGGGGTCGCCGACGTACATCCAGTGTGCGATGTTGCCCCAGACCGAGCCGAAGTTGTCGGCGTTGTCCAGGTAGCGCTCGTAGGTGGGCAGTTCGGCCTCGCCGCGGGCGTGGGCGTCCTTCCACTCCCACTCGCGCGCCATGCCCTCCAGCATCCGGCGCAGCTCCTCGCGCCACAGCGGGCCGAAGCGCGACCAGGCGGGGCCGGCCGCCACCAGGTCGCGCAGCTCCGCCAGGAACAGCCCCAGCTGGTCGCCGGGGGCGGGGTCGGCGCCGTCGCCGATCTCCAGGCAGCGGCCCACGGTGTCGCGGATCTGCTCCAGGGAGTCGGCGGCATGGTCCATGATCCAGTCCAGCGCGAACAGCCACGCCGAGGTGCGGTTGGACACCCGCAGCTGCGCGGCGCTGTACCAGGGGCCCTGCCCGCCGATGGCCTGGGCGACCTTGGTGAACAGCGAGGGCTCAAAGGGTGGGTCGGGGTAGAGGCCGCAGTAGGTGGCCGCGCAGTCGGCCAGGTCCCGGTCCAGGTCGACGATGAGGGCGGCCAGCCGCCCGGCCTCGACGGCGTCCACCACCGGGCCGGCGGTGGTGAACAGCGTGCGCTCGGTTCCGGTCGCCGTCACCGGTGGGCCTGCAAAGTCATCTGGACCGGGCGGCTGGGCCGTACGGTCAGGGTCAGCTGCGACTCGATGGGCCCGTCATTGCGCAGCACCGGCCGGGCCCGGCTCAGCAGGGACGCCATGATCAGCGTCGTCTCGATCTTGAACAGCTGCTCGCCCAGGCAGACGTGGTCGCCTCCGCCGAAGGGGAAGTAGGCGAACCGGCCGTGCCGCTGGATGCGCGCCTTGATCCGCTCGGGGGTGAACCGCTCCGGGTCGAACTCCTCCGGCCGCTCCCAGATCCGCCGGTCCCGGTGGGTGAGGTAGGGGCTGAGCACCACGGTGGCGCCCTTCTTGATCGGGACTCCGGCGATCACGTCGTCGTCCACGGCGACCCGCGGCACCGCCCACCCGACCGCGTGCATGCGCAGCACTTCCTGCAGGAACATCTGGGTGTAGGGAAGCCGCCGAATGTGCTCGGGCCGGGCGGGGCCATCGCCCACCTCGCTCCGGATCTCCGCATAGACCCGCTCGGCGATCTCGGGATACCGGTGCAGCGCCACCCACAGCCAGGTCAGCCCGTCGGCGGTGGATTCGGTGCCGGAGACGAACAAGGCCACCACATCGTCGCGGATGCGCTGGTCGGAGAAGGGCGTGCCGTCTTCCTCGCGCGCCTCGATCAGTTTCGAGACCACGTCATGGCCGCCGGGCGGGCGCTTGCGGCCCTCGGCGACCAGCGGCCGGAGGATCTCGTCCACCGTGCGGGTGGCGCGGCGGAAGGTCCGGTCACCGGGCATCGGCACCGCGTTGGGCACGAACGGCATGGCCATCCGCCACATGAACGAGCTCGAGGCGGCCGAGACCGCCGCACCCAGCCGGTCGATCTCCGCCACCGACAGCCGGTCGTCGAAGAACACCAGGCTGATCGCGCGGTGCATGAGCCGGTTCATCTCCCGGCGCACGTCCACCGGCTGATCGGCGGCACGGGCCAGCAAGTCGTCGGCGGCCGCGTTGATGGCCTCGGCCATCCGCTCGGTGAAGTGACTGATGTACTGCGCGGAGAAGACCCTGGCCAGCACCTGGCGGCTGGACCGCCACAGAGGGCCTTCACTGGAGATGCCGTTGCCGACCAGCCGGCTGACCGGCTTCCACATCACCACGCCGCGCTGGTAGTTGTCGGCCCGGTCGCGCAGCACATGCTGGACGTGGGCGGGGTCGGTGATCAGATAGGGCCGGAACAGTCCCAGATCGATCCGGGCGATCGCCCCCTCCGCCATGCGCCCGATCGATTCCAGAGCGTGCAGCGCGCCGCCCTGCCGGTACAGCGAGATCAGCCGCCGCAGCGGCACTCTCTCCAGCGAGGCGGTCGAAGCAGCCGAGTGCGCGCCGAGGGTTGTCGACATGACCGTCCCTTCACGGGGATTTGCACACAAACGACGGAGATCTCCTACAAAACGCTACGAAGTATCACACGAAGCCCACAAGCCAACAAGATCACCTTGACGAAACACCTCTCTTCCGGTAGGGGGGCCGGCCGCTCGACAGGGAGGGTTCACCTTCGCGTCAAGATCTTGCCCTGACGGAATTGATCATGTGATACTTCCACACAAGATCCGTTTGTCAGATTTGCAACGAAGGTGCGGAGTAGCCCGGCGATCCGTCTGGCAGCGGCCTGTGATGCCGACGATCGGCCCGGTTCCGGCACGCAGAATTGCGAGGGACGGCACAGGTGACCATCGACGGTACGGCCGAACGCACGACCCGCTCCCCCCGTCTTCTCTCCTCCTCTCAGCTCTCCGCGGCCGCCCGGCGGCTGATCGACGAGTCGCTCGCCGACCCGCTGGGAGGGATGTCCCCGTCGGTGTACGAGACCGCCCGGCTGGTGACGCTCGCCCCCTGGCTGACCGGGCACGCCGAACGGGTGCGCTTCCTGCTGCGGACCCAGCGGGCGGACGGCGGCTGGGTCTCGGCGATCCCCGGCTACCGGGTGGTCCCGACGCTGAGCGCCACCGAGGCGCTGCTGGCCGTGCTGCGCACGCCCGAGCGGCCGGTCCCCGGCGTCACCCGCCGGGAGCTGACCGCCGCCGCCGACCGCGGGCTGCGGGCGCTGCTGCCGCTGCTGGACGGCGAGCGCTCCTTCCCGCTGCCGGACATGCCGGCCGTCGAGCATCTGGCCCCGATGCTGATCGAGCTGATCAACGGCCATCTGGACGAGCTGGAGCCCTGGCGCGACGGCCCCCGGCTGCGCCCCAGCCCGCAGATGGCCCCCAAGACCGCCGCGCTGGTGCGCGAGCTGCTGCGGCGGGGCCAGGCGCTGCCGCAGAAGCTGCTGCACGCGCTGGAGCTGGGCGGCGAGGCCGCCCGCGGCGCCGCGACGGTGCGGCCCGAGCCGATCGGCACGGTCGGGGCCTCCCCCGCGGCCACCGCCGCCTGGCTCGGCGACCGGGAGCCGGCGGACCACGAGCCCGCCCGCCGCTTCCTGGAGTCGGCCGCCGCGCCGCACGGCGGCCCGGTCCCCTCGGTGCTCCCCATCACGGTCTTCGAGCGGGCCTGGATGACCAGCTGGCTGATCCGCTCGGGCGTTCCGCTGGCGGCGCCGCCGCAGCTGCCCGACTTCCTGCAGGCGTCACTGGGTCCGGCCGGCACGGGCGGCGGCGCCGGGCTGCCCTCGGACGCCGACACCTCCTCCGGCACGATGTACGCGCTGGCGCTGCTGGGCCGGCTGCAGCGGCCGGACCTGCTGTGGCGGTACGAGACCGACACGCACTTTTGCACCTGGCAGGGTGAGAACGGCCGGTCGGTCGGCACCAACTCCCACGTTCTGGAGGCCTTCGGCGTCCATCTGCGCGAGGCCGCGCCCGCCGAGCGCTCCGAACGCCATGCGGCCACCGTCCGCAAAGTCGTCTCCTGGCTGCAGGAGCAGCAGCAGGACGACGGGAGCTGGAGCGACCGCTGGCACTCTTCGCCCTACTACGGCACCGTCTGCAGCGCCCCCGCCCTCGCCGAGTTCGGCGGCCCGCAGGCGGCGCCCGCGGTGGACCGGGCCGTGGAGTGGGTGCTGCAGACCCAGCGCCCGGACGGTTCGTGGGGGCTGTGGGAGGGCACCGCCGAGGAGACCGCCTACGCGGTGCAAATCCTGCTGCTGACGCGGCGGGAGGCCGATGGCCGCGTGTTGGCGGCGGCCCACCGCGGCGGGGAGTACCTGCGCACCGTCACCGCCGGCGGCACGGCGATGCCGCCGCTTCCGCCGCTGTGGCATGACAAAGATCTGTACACGCCTTTCCGGATCGTTCAAGCCGCCATCTTGGCGGCGCTGCACCTCACCTGCCCGGACGGGGCCGTGCCGCCTCCCCGGCGCCCCTCCTGACAATCAAGAGAAAGATTTCCGTAAAGTTAATTCCGGCACACCGGGGAGACATCGTAAATCAGGATAATTCACGCTTTTCCGATTGTGCCTTGAAGGGGCTTTCGCGCCGTTGGTAGGGTCCCGGAGTAACACGTACGGGACCACCCTGCCGGTGTCCTCACGCGCAAAGAACGCATCCCCATAAACCCCGCACCACCCTGGTGCGCGCTTTCAGGCGGCGCAACGCGCTCAGGCGACCGCGTCCCCGCCGCAAGACGGCCGGTGCCCCGGCGGCACGCCCCAAGGCCACCGGCCCGGCACCGCCCTTCCCCCGGAGACGCCGATGCCCGAGCCCTCATCGCCCGCACCCGGGAGGACCTCCCCTGCGGGCGCCGGCGGCGCCGCAATCGCCCACGAGAGCACCAGCGCGGAATACCGGGGCGAAGGGGCGATCCCCGGAGGAAAACCGTAAGATCATCGGAGCGTTCCAGGCGAGCACCCGACGCGGGCGCTCCGCCGCGGCTGAAGTCCTCGGCGAGCAGGTTCCGGGCGCCCCGGCCGCCGGCGGACGAGCGCCGCGACGACGTGGACCCCAAGCCGCGCCGGCGACAAGCGACGAGAAGGAGGGCTAGTGATGCCGCAGACAGGTTCCTCCACCGACCTGGCGTGGTTGCTGGACGACCTGGTCAAACGAGTGGCGGACGCCCGCCATGCGGTGGTGTTGTCGGCCGACGGGCTGCTGATGGCCGCCGACAGCGCCTTCAGCAAGGACGACGCCGAGCACCTGTCGGCGGTGGCGGCGGGCATCCAGAGCCTGGCCCGCGGCGCCGGCGAGCGCTTCGGCGGCGGCTCGGTGCGGCAGACCATCGTGGAGATGAACTCCGGCTTCCTGCTGGTGTCGGTGGCCGGCCAGGGCGCCTGCCTGGCGGTGCTGACCACCGAGGACGCCGACGTGGGCCTGGTGGCCTACGAGATGGCGATGCTGGTCACCAGCGTCGGCCGGCACCTGAGCACCCCGGCCCGCTCGGCGGCGGCCAAGAGCTGATGCCATCGTCCACGCCGCCGTGGGAGGGGCAGCAGCCGCCCGACGGCGAGCATTTCGTGCGCCCCTATGTGCTGACCAGCGGCCGCACCCGCCCGGCCCACGGCCGGTTCGACCTCATCTCGCAGGTGGTGACGGTCGGCCCGCCGCCTGAGGCCGATGCCGGGCTCGGCCCCGAGCACCTGTCCATCCTGCGGCTGTGCCGCATCGCGATGTCGGTCGCCGAGCTGGCCGGACGGCTGAACCTGCCGGGCGCCGCCGTCCGGGTCCTGCTGGGCGACCTGTTGGAACGAGGTCATGTGCTGATCCAGGAACCGGCGCCGGAGACCGCCATCACCGACGCGGACATCTACGAGGCGGTGATCGATGGACTCCGCGCGATCTGACCGGGCCCGCCGCCTGCCCACGGCCGTCAAGATCCTGATCGCCGGGGGCTTCGGAGCGGGCAAGACCACCATGGTCGGCTCGGTCTCGGAGACCGTGCCGCTGCGCACCGAGGAGATCCTCACCGACCGCAGCACCGGGGTCGACGACCTGTCCGGGGTGGAGAACAAGGCCACCACCACGGTGGCGATGGACTTCGGCCGCATCACCCTGCGCAAGGACCTGGTGCTCTACCTGTTCGGCACCCCCGGGCAGGAGCGTTTTTGGTTCATGTGGGACGACCTGGCGCTGGGCGCCCTGGGCGCGGTGGTGCTGGCCGACACCCGCAGGATCACCGACTGCTTCCCGTCGGTGGACTACTTCGAGCGGCGCGGCACCCCGTTCATCGTGGCGGTCAACTGCTTCGACGGCGCCCGCCGCTACGAGCTGGAGGAGGTGCGCATGGCGCTCAGCCTGGCGCCCTCGGTGCCGATCATGACGTGCGACGCCCGGGACCGCTCCTCCTCCAAGGAGGTGCTGATCACGCTGGTCCAGCACGCCATGCACCAGCGGCTGGGCACTCCGGCGGCCCGCTGAGCGGCCGCCGCCCATGCCGGGACCGCCCGGCGGCGGCCCGGCATGGGCGGGGTCATGCGTCCCGGTCCCCGTGCAGGACCACGATGGGGCACTTGGCGTGGCGGATGCAGTAGTCGCTGGTGGAGCCGAGCAGGGCGCCGACGATGCCGCCGCGGCCCCGGCTGCCCACCACCAGCAGTTCGGCGTCCTTGGAGGCCTCCACCAGCGCCCGGGCGGGCTGGCCCTGCACCACCGTCGGCCTGACCGGGACCGCCGGCCGCTCGCCGAGCACCTCCGCCACGGTCTCCTGCAGCACCTGCCGCGCCGCGTCCGCCAGGTCGACGTCGTCGGCGTAGACCGGCACGCCGAAGGTGACCGGGATGTCCCAGGCGGTGATGAGCTCCAGTTCGGCGCCGACCAGCTGCGCCTGCCGCGCCGCCCAGCGCAGCGCCCGCTTGGACTCCTCAGAGCCGTCCACGCCGACCACGATGCGTTTGGCCGCCATCGATCCCCCCTTGATCAACTCGTGCCCACCGTAGCGCGGTACCCGGGGCCCGCCCGTCCTCACCCCGGGGCGGTCAGGCCGAGCGCCGCTGCTCCCGGGTCTCGGCGCCGTCCAGTCCGGGGATGGTCAGCAGCTTCTGGGTGACCACGGTCTCCTCCCGGACGATCCCGCTCTCCAGCATGGTGTTGCGGTGGCGGAGCCGGCCGTTGTCGCGCAGCAGCTCGTCCACCTCGGCGCGCAGCCGGGTGATCCGCCTGCTCAGCCGGGTGTAGGTCACCATGACGCCCACGGTGACGCCGATGGCGAACGCGGCGAGGGAGGGCGCCCACAGCGCCCCGATCGTCAGCACCGGCAGCAGGACGAGCATCGCCATCAAGCGACCGTGCTCTTCGGCCCAGTCCCAGACGGCGTTGACGGGCTTGGGAATCCTCACGCCCTGCTCCCTTCTAACCGATCCGACACTTCCGTTGTCGACCGTATGTCACGCCTCCGGTGCCTCTGCCGCACGGACGGTATCAACCAGCACAAACGCCCCCTCAGAGGGACATATGTGACGAACATCCCATCGCTCGGAGTGCGCAACGAATCCCGTGCGATACCGGAAGAACACGCAACAAAGCACCATCAACGTGCAAGAACATCATCTTGGAGGCCGGTAGGGGCCTGCATAGGCTTTCGTTTCGTAACCTCTATAGCCGAGAGTGGGAGCCTGCATGACCGTATCGCCGGTAACGGAGCCCACACCCCTGGCCTCCGCCGTGCAGAAGCGGACGGCACGGCCCCGCCGCTTCCTGATGTGCCCTCCCGAGCACTTCGCCGTCACTTATGCGATCAACCCCTGGATGGACCCGGCGTCCGGCGCCGACCGGGCCCGGGCGCTCGCCCAGTGGGAGCGGCTGCACGAGGCCTACCTGGAGCTCGGCCACCAGGTGGAGCTGATCGAACCGGTCGAGGGCCTGCCCGACATGGTGTTCGCCGCCAACGGCGGGCTGGTGGTGGACGGCCGCGTCTACGGGGCGCGCTTCCGCCACCCGCAGCGGCGCCCGGAAGGCCCCGCCTACCTGGAGTGGTTCCGGCGCAACGGCTTCACCGAGATCCTGGAACCGGCGCACGTCAACGAAGGCGAAGGCGACTTCGCCGTGCTGGACGGGCTCATCCTGGCGGGCACCGGCTTTCGCACCGAGCAGGCCGCCCACACCGAGGCCCAAGAGCACCTGGGCCGCCCGGTGGTCACGCTGCGCCTGGTGGACCCGCGCTTCTACCACCTGGACACGGCGCTGTTCCCGCTCGGCGACGACAACATCGCCTACTACCCGGGCGCCTTCTCCCCCGGCAGCCGCGCGGTGCTGCAGCGCCTGTTCCCGGACGCGCTGGTGGCCGAGGAGGCGGACGCGGCGGTGCTGGGCCTCAACGCCGTCTGCGACGGCCGCCACGTGGTGATCAACGCCGAGGCCACCGGGCTGATCGCGCAACTGCGCCGCCGCGGCTTCGAACCCGTCCCGGTGGACCTGTCGGAGCTGCGCAAGGCCGGCGGCGGCCCCAAGTGCTGCACCCTGGAGCTGCGCGTGTGACCCACCCGATCCGCCCGGACTTTGCGGTCGGGATGCGGCTGCCGCCCGAGGCGAATATGGTCCGAAGAATGAGCACTCACTTTGACGTCGTGGTCCTGGGCGCGGGCCCGGGTGGATATGTCGCTGCGATCCGTGCCGCTCAGCTGGGGCTGCGGACGGGGATCGTTGAGGAGCGCTACTGGGGCGGGGTATGCCTGAACGTGGGCTGCATCCCCTCCAAGGCCCTGCTGCGCAACGCCGAGCTGGCCTACCTGTTCAACAACGAGCGCAAGCTGTTCGGCATCGAGGTCGACGGGCAGGTCCGCTTCGACTTCGCCGCCGCGGTGCAGCGCAGCCGCCAGGTGGCCGACGGCCGGGTCAAGGGCGTCCACTACCTGATGAAGAAGAACGGCATCACCGAGTTCCACGGGCGCGGCGTCTTCACCGACCCGCACACCCTGCAGGTGACGCCGACCGACGGCGGCCAGGCCCAGACCGTCACCTTCGACCACTGCATCATCGCCACCGGGGCGCACCCCAGGCTGCTGCCGGGCACCTCGCTTTCAGAACGCGTGGTGACCTATGAGGAGCAGATCCTCGCCGAGGAGCTGCCGGAGAGCATCGTCATCGCCGGGGCCGGGGCGATCGGCGTGGAGTTCGGCTACGTGCTGCACAACTACGGCACCAAGGTCACCATCGTGGAGTTCCTGGACCGCATGGTGCCGGGCGAGGACGAGGAGGTCTCCAAGGAGCTGGCGCGCCGCTACCGCAAGCTCGGCATCGACGTGCTGACCTCCACCCGGGTGGAGGCCATCGACGACTCCGGGGAGAAGGTCAAGGTCACCGTCACCGGCTCCGACGGGCAGCCCAAGACCCTGGAGGCCGACAAGGTCCTGCAGGCCATCGGCTTCGCCCCCAACGTGGAGGGCTACGGGCTGGAGAAGACCGGGGTCCGCCTCACCGACCGCGGCGCCATCGACGTCGACGCCCGCTGCCGCACCAGCGTGCCGCACATCTTCGCGATCGGGGACGTGACCGCCAAGCTGATGCTGGCGCACACCGCCGAGGCGATGGGCATCGTGGCGGCCGAGACCATCGCCGGCGCCGAGACCATGGAGATCGACTACCGGATGGTGCCGCGGGCCACCTACTGCCAGCCGCAGATCGCCAGCTTCGGGCTGACCGAGGCGCAGGCCCGCGCCGAGGGCTACGACGTCAAGGTCGCCAAGTTCCCCTTCACCGCCAACGGCAAGTCCCACGGCCTGGGCGACCCCAACGGGTTCGTCAAGCTGATCGCCGACGCCAAGTACGGCGAGCTGCTGGGCGGCCACATGATCGGCCCGGACGTCACCGAGCTGCTGCCGGAGCTGACGCTGGCCCAGCAGTGGGACCTGACCGTGCACGAGGTGGCCCGCAACATCCACGCCCACCCGACCCTGAGCGAGGCGGTCAAGGAGGCCGTGCACGGCCTGGCCGGGCACATGATCAACTTCTAGGTCCTCTTCCCGGCGGCGCCCCGCACGGCCTCGAACCCTCCCGGCGCCGGCGCGCGTACCACCTGCGGACGATCGCGATCACGCAGCCGGGAGGTGGAGCGTGCGGGGCCTTCCCCCATCGGGCGGCGCGACGGGCGACGCGGCCGTGCGCACGGCCGGCGGTGCCGCTCCCCCACCGGGTGAGGAGGCCGCGCCGCCGGAACCTGAGGGGACGCCCGGATCGCGAGGGCTGCTGCACCTGGGGGTGCTCGCCGCGGCGGCGGCGCTGTGCGCGCTGGCCGCCGCGCTGTATTTCGGGGGCGCGCTGACCACCACCGTGCCGTGGCTGGAAGGCTCGGGCGGGCTGACCCGGGGCGGGCTGCCCGTCGCCGAACTGGCGGTGACCGGGGCCGGGACGGTCACGGTGGGGCTGCTGCTGGCCGGGGCGGTGCTGCTGGCCGGGCCGGACGGGCGGCTGCCGCCGCCGGGGCTGCGCTGCCTGCGCCTGGCGCGGGTGAGCGCGGCGGTCTGGGCGGCGGCGGCGCTGGTCAGCGTGGCGCTGGGGACGTCCTACCTGCTGGGCAAGCCGGTCTGGCAGGTCACCGACGGCGAGCTGCTGAGTTTTCTGACCGACCTGGTGCGGGGGCGGGCGCTGGCGGTGGTGGCGGCGGTGGCCGTGACGCTGGCCGCGGCGGCCGGACAGGTCCGCAGTGCCGCCGGGGCGGGGGCGTTGCTGCTGGTGGCGCTGGCCGGGCTGCTGCCGCAGGCGGTCACCGGGCATCCGGCCTCTTCCGACGATCACGCGCTGGCCACGTTCGCGATGGCCGTGCACGTGGTGGCCGCCGCGGTGTGGGTGGGCGGGCTGGTGGCGCTGGTGGCGCTGGCCCGGCCCGCCGCGCGGCTGCTCGCGGTGATCGTCCCGCGTTACAGCGCGGTGGCGGGTCTTTGTTTCGCGGCCGTGACGGTCAGCGGGCTGGTCAGCGCCTGGGTTCAGGTGGGCGGGGCCGAGGCGGTGCTCGGCACCCGCTACGGGCTGCTGGTGGTGGCCAAGGCGGCGCTGCTGGGCTGCCTGGGCTGGCTGGGGTGGCTGCACCGCCGGGTGAGCATCCCGGCGTTGCGCGCCCGCCGGGAGCGGTGGGTCTTCCTCCGGCTGGCCTCGGTCGAGGTGGTGGTAATGGCCGCGGCGATGGCGCTGGCCACGGGCCTGTCGTGGACGCCGCCGCCGGCCGAGGACACCGGGCCGACCAACCCGGCCGGGGTCCTGCTGGGTTTCACGCCTCCCGGGCCGCCGAGCGCGGCGGCCTATGCGTTCGGCCGGCTACCCGACCCGATGTTCCTCACGCTGGTCGCAGCGGGGGCGGTGCTGTACCCGCTCGGGGTGCTGCGGCTGCGGCGGACCGGGACCGGCTGGCCGTTGCGGCGGACGCTGGCCTGGTACGGCGGGCTGCTGATCGTGCTGGCGGCCACGTGCGGCGGGCTCGCCCGCTACAGCCCGGCCCTGTTCAGCGGGCATGTGGCCCAGCACCTGGCGCTGACGCTGGTGGCGCCGGTGCCGCTGCTGCTGGCCGCCCCGGCCGAGCTGGCCTTGACGGCGCTGCGGCCGGCGTCCGGGGCGGTGGGCCGCTCCCCCCGTGACCTGCTGGCGGCCCTGCTGGACAGCCGGGCGGTGCGGTGGGCGGGGCACCCTCCGGTGGCGCTGGCGCTGGTGGTGCTCACCCTGTACGGCTTTTACACCACCCCGCTGTTCGAGGCGTCGCTGCGCAACCGTTCACTGCATTCGCTCGCCATGGCGGTGTTCCTGCTGACCGGGGTGTTCTTCGTGCGGGCCGTCATCGGCGGCGCGCGGTGGCTGCCGCTCGCCCTGGCCTTCTTCCACCTGTCCTTCGGGTATGCGTTCTTGACGGCGGCGACCGTGTTCGCCGAGGACTGGTACACGGCGCTCGCCCTGGTGTGGGCCCCTCCGCCCGAGCAGGACCAGCAGAGCGCGGGCCTGCTCGTGTGGGCGATCGGCGGCCTGACCACGGTGGCGCTGCCGTTGCTGAGCAGGCGGCGCGGCCCTGCCGTGCCGCGTTCTTGAGGGGTGTTCCCTTCGATGCGCCGTTCCCGCGAGCGGGGGCGGCGCGGCATGGGGCACTGCCGGTGTTTCTTTCTCCGAGTCAGAGGCGGTCAGGCGCGGTGGTCCGGGAAGGCACGCCGAGGCCCCGTTTCCGGGGGCCGCGGCAAGGTGTTGATCCATCGTTGGAGGATGGACGAAAGAACAGGCCGGGGCCGTACCCGGCATTCACGCCCCGTCCGCGGGGCGTCCGTCCAAGGGGGCGGAGCGGAGGGGGTGCGTCGCACATGAGCCGCCGGGTGGCCGGGCCCGGCACGGGTTGCGGGGGTGGCGATGCCGACCGCTGAGGAGTCGCGGTGGCGCACCGAGCGGGAACGGCTCAACCGGCGGCGCGCCGAGCTCGGCGAGGAGGCCGCCCGGCTCTACCGGGGGGCGCACCGGGTCGGCTCGACCTCGCTGCTGTGCCGGCCGGAGTGGATACCGGACGTTCCGCTCCCCCTGGAGCGCGTCGAGCTGGTGTGGGAGGAGACGCCCGAGCCGCCCGTGGTGACGGGCGCGCAGGCTCCCCTGCCCCCCGGGTACCGCGCCTACAGCCAGGCCATGGGGGCGCTGGCGGCTCCGGCCGTGTTCGAGAACCGTCCCGTCTACCGGCTGCTGGAGGCCGATCTGGCCGGCCGCGGCGGGTCCGGGGCGGTGTTGCGGCTGTCGGGGGCGCGGTACTTCGACGGGGTGGACGTCGGGGAGGCGGTCGCGCACGAGCTGGCGGCCCGCGTGGCGGGGCTGCCGCTGCGGACGCTGGTGGGGGACCCGTGCGACCTGGCGCGGCGGACGGCGGTGCCGGCGGTCACGACCGTGACGATCCGGCGGCGGGCGCGGGACGTGGTGCTGCACCGGCGGGACCCGGCGAAGGTCGCCCATGCCGGCGGGCTCTACCAGGTGATGCCGGTGGGCGTGTTCCAGCCCGTCACCGAAGACCCCCGCGAGGACCTGGATCTGTGGCGGTGCATGGCGCGGGAGTTCGCCGAGGAGTTCCTGGGGGCGGACGAAGAGTACCGGCCCGGCTTCTCCTACCGGGAGTGGCCCTTTTACCGGCGGCTGGAACAGGCGCGTGCGGCGGGGGCGGTGCGGGTCCACTGCCTGGGGATCGGTGTCGATCCGCTGTCGCTGGCCGTGGACGTGCTGACGGCGGCCGTCATCGACGATGCGGCCTTCGGGGAGCTGTTCGGCGGGCTGGTGCGGGTCAACGCCGAAGGACGGGTCGCCATGGCGCCGCTGGAGGGGCCGGCGCCGCGGCCGATGCAGCCGGCCGGGGCGGCCGCGCTGGAGCTGGCGCGGCGCCACCGGGACCTGCTGCTCAGCCGTCGATGAGGCCCCTCAGCTCCCCCAGGGCGTCGTCGAGGTGGTCCATGATCTCCCAGGGGTCGGGGATCATCTGGCGGCAGGTCACGATGCCGACGTCGAGCTTGCCGTCATAGGACAGCACGGTGATGTTCAGCCCGCCGGTCAGGTCGCTGACCACCGAGATCGGGAAGTAGCCGAGCACCCGGGCGCCGCGCAGGTACAGCGGGAAGTCCGGGCCGGGCACGTTGGAGACCAGCAGATTGACCGGGCGCAGGTACTCGCCCGGCCGGGCCTGCAGGGCCAGCCGCAGCAGCGGGCCGGCCAGCGGGGCGGGCACCAGTTCGCTCAGCCCCTCCAGCCAGGCGCCCGAGGAGCGGGCGAAGCGCCGTTTGGCCGCCGCCAGGTCGCCGCGGATCGCGGCGAAGCGCTCGGCCGGGTCGGCCAGATGGGTGGCCAGCGGCGTCACCATCGCCGACATCCGGTTGCCGCCCGCCGCATCGCCGTCCCGGCCGCGGCGCAGCGACACCGGCACCGCCGCCACCAGCGGCCGGTCGGGCAGCTCGCCGCGCTTGTCCAGCCAGCGGTGCAGCGCCGTGGCCACCAGCGCCATCACCACGTCGTTGACGCTGCCGCCCAGCTCCCGGCGGATGCGCCGGATCTCCGCCAGCGGCAGCTCGCCGAAGGCCACCGCCCGGCGGGCGCTGATCGTCCCGTTGAACGGGGTGGGCGGGGCGACGGTGCGGGGCAGCGGCACGACGCCGTCGCGGCCGAGCGCCCCCTGGATCGCCCGGGCCAGCGGCTGCACTCCCGGCAGTTGCGCAAGGCCGGGGATCTCATCCAGGTAGGGGGCGGTGCGGGCCAGCATGCGGGCGCCGCGCACCGGGTGGGCGAGCGCGCGCAGCAGCCCGGTGCGCACCCGTTCGGCCAGGGCCGGCGCCTGCTGCGGCACGGTGTCGTCGGGGGGCAGCTCGCGCGGCTGCGGGGACAGGTCCAGCAGGGCGGCCAGGGTCTCGGTGGCCAGGACCCCGTCCACCGCGGCGTGGTGGACCTTGATGTAGACGGCGGTGCGGCCGCCCTCCAGGCCCTGGATGACCACCGCCTCCCACAGCGGCCGGGCGCGGTCCAGCGGCCGTTCGTGCAGCATCGCCACGACGTCGGCGAGCTGGGCGGCGTTGCCCGGGGCCGGCAGCCCCACCTCGAAGACGTGGCGGGCCGGGTCGAAGTCCGGGTCGTCCTCCCAGTAGGGCCGGTCGATGCCCAGCGGCACCGCGGCCAGCCGCATCCGCAGCGGCCGGGGGGCCAGGTGGGCGCGTTCGCGGATCACCTCGATGAGGTCCTCGGCGGTGAGCCGGCCGCCGGGGCAGGCGACCGGGTCGAGGATCCCCAGGCCGGCGATATGGGCGTGCGTGGTGCCGGTCTCGACGTTCAGGAAGTTGGCGTCCACCGCCGTCAGCTGGCGCATCCTCGATCCCCACAGTCCTCAGGTGCCTGGCCTGTCTCCTGAGCTATGCGGTACCGGGCGGTAGGTCAATGAAGGCGGGAAGGAAGTAACTCGAACTTAACGTAGTTATTCAAATACACAGAGTAACAAAAGATGGCGCGGCGACGCCGATGACGGCCTCCGGAACACCGCTCCGGGAGAACCCGGCGGGCGCCCGCCTGAGACGATCCGGGCCATTCGGTTCACCGCCGGGCGTTCCCGGCAGCCGCGACGATCGGGCTGCGGCACCATGATCGCGGCACTAGGGTTACCGGACATGACGGCACGACCGCTCTCGGAGATCGTCGAGGCCGGCTGGGCGCGCGCCCTGGAGCCGGTGGCCGACCGCATCGCGGCGATGGGGAACTTCCTGCGCGCCGAAGTGGCCGCCGGGCGGCGCTATCTGCCGGCCGGGGAGCACATCCTGCGGGCCTTCCAGCAGCCGTTCGCCGATGTGCGGGTGCTGATCGTGGGGCAGGACCCCTACCCCACCCCGGGGCACCCGGTGGGGCTGAGCTTCTCGGTGGCGCCGCATGTGCGTCCGCTGCCGCCCAGCCTGATCAACATCTTCACCGAGTACACCGCCGACCTGGGCCACCCCGAGCCGAGCACCGGCGATCTGACGCCGTGGGCGCAGCAGGGCGTGCTGCTGCTCAACAGGGTGCTGACGGTGCAGCCGTACAAGCCCGCCTCGCACCGCGGCAAGGGCTGGGAGGAGGTCACCGAGCAGGCGATCCGGGCGCTGGCGGCGCGCGGCGGCCCGCTGGTGGCGATCTTGTGGGGCCGGGACGCCCGCAGCCTCAAGCCGCTGCTGGGCGGCGTCCCGTGCATCGAATCGGCGCATCCCAGCCCGATGTCGGCCGACCGGGGCTTTTTCGGTTCCCGTCCGTTCAGCCGCGCCAACCGGCTGCTGGAAGAGCAGGGCGGGCAGCCCATCGACTGGAAGCTCCCCTGACGGAAGGCGGCTGTGACCGCGCGCACGTTTCCCGCGCGGTCTTCTCCGCATAGGTTGCTCTCATGACGGAGGTCGCCCGTCCGGCCTCGTCTTCACCTACCCGACAAATCAACCTTTTCGTGCATATTTCGCCAGATTAACCACGAAGATTCCCAGGTGGTTCGATAGCCCCGATAAAGCTCGTGCGGCGTAATTCGGTGGACGTTCCGCCCTGGACGCCCGATCATCGGAGGCATGTCGATGTCGCAGGAAAGGCCGCAGGAGATACTGCACCTGGTCGAAGTCTCCGCAAGCGAGCCCGACCTGGCGATGTCGGTCGTCTTCAACCTCAGCGACAACAATTCCCCCGCCGACGTGCTGGACGTGCTGTCGCTGCGCCCCTTCGCCACCGGCGAGCAGCCCTGGTCCAAGTCGACCCGGCTGGAGCATGTGAAGGCCGACGCCCCGCTGTGCCCGGAAGGCGGCCGGGTGCTGCGCACCGCCAGCGAGGACGACAAGCACTCGGTGCTGGCCGCGGGCGACGGCTGGACGCTCCTGGTCAACCGGTGGGACAGCGGCAACGCCTACGTGGCGGTCTCGGCGGTCAGCCGGGAGCTGGCCGAGGCGGTGCTGGCCGAGACGGTCCGGGACGCCACCGAGCCGCCGTCCCCCGACGAGACCCAGGTGGAGATGGGCTTTTGGCACATGGCCAGGCACGGCCCCAGCCGCCGCGAGCGGATCATCTCCGCCGACACCTGGGCGGACATCCGCGGCAACTACACCGCCCCCGTCGCCGAGGCCCTCGACCGGGTGATGCGGCTGAACCCGTCCCAGGTGTCCGGGCGGCTGCTGTTGCTGCACGGCCCGCCCGGCACCGGCAAGACCACCGCGCTGCGGGCGCTGGCCCGCGCCTGGGTGGACTGGTGCCAGGCCGACTGCGTGCTGGACCCGGAGGTGCTCTTCAGCGACCCCGGCTACCTGATGCAGGTGGCGGTCGGCGCCGATGACGACGGCGGCAAGCGGCGCTGGCGGCTGCTGATCCTGGAGGACTGCGACGAGCTGATCCGCGGAGAGGCCAAGCAGTCCACCGGCCAGGGCCTGTCGCGGCTGCTCAACTTGACCGACGGGATGCTCGGGCAGGGCCGGGACGTGCTGGTGGCCATCACCACCAACGAGGACCTGACCCGGCTGCACCCGGCGGTGATCCGCCCCGGCCGCTGCCTGGCGCAGATCGAGGTGGGCCCGCTGACCCGGGACGAGGCCCTGCGCTGGCTGGGCCAGGACGCCGACCCGTCGCTGATCGGCCCCGAGGGCGCCACGCTGGCCGAGCTGGCGGCGCTGCGCAAGGGCGAGCAGCCGGCCCCCGCCGCCGAGGCCTCCGGCCCGGCCACCGGGTTCTACCTGTGAGAATCCGCGGGGCCGAGCGGGCCAATAACGGCGATTGGATCTGTCGCCGCCGCCGGGGCGTCCGCACCCTGAAGGCATGGACGACCTTCACCGCGACCTTCACCCGCGCACCCGCGCGGCGCATCCGCCCCTGATCCGGCCGGTCGGCAGCCTGCCGCTGTCCACCCCCATCTACCAGGGGCATTTGTTCTCCTTCGAGGACGCCGAGGCGATGGCGGCGGCCTTCGAGGGGCCGGCCCGGGCCGATGAGGACGGCCATCGCGCCTTCTACTACAGCCGGATGGGCAACCCGACCGTCCGCATGTTCGAGGAGGCCGTCAACGACCTGGAGGGCGGCGCCGGGGCGCTGGCCACCGGCTCGGGCATGGGGGCGGTGAACGCCGTGCTGATGTCGCTGCTGCGCTCGGGCGACCATGTGATCGCCCAGCGGTCGCTGTACGGGGGCACCTACACGCTGCTGCGCGACCTGGCCGAACGGTGGGGCGTGGAGGTCACCCACGTCTCCGGGGACGACCTGCGGCAGGTGCGCGCCGCGCTGCGTCCGCGCACCCGGCTGCTCTACCTGGAGACGATCACCAACCCCACCACCGAGGTGGTGGACCTGCCCGCGCTGGCCGCACTCGCCCGGGAGGCGGGGGTGCTGACCGCGGTGGACAACACCTTCGCCACCCCGGTGCTGTGCCGGCCCCTGGAACACGGCATCGACATCGTGATCCACTCGGCCACCAAGTACCTGGGCGGGCACTCGGACGTGCTGGCCGGGGTGGTGGTCTGCGCCGACGCGGACCTTTACCGCCGGATCTGGCACCACTCCCTGGAGCTGGGCGCCGGCATCGACCCGATGACCGCCTGGCTGTCGGTGCGGGGAATGGCCACGCTCCCGCTGCGGATGGCCCAGCACTGCCACAACGCGCTCGGCCTGGCCCGGCGCCTGGCCGGGCATCCGGCGGTGGAGCGGGTGCACTACCCCGGCCTGGAGTCGCACCCCCACCACCGGGTCGCCCGGCGGCTGCTGGACGGCGGGTTCGGCGGAGTGCTGTCGATCGACCTGGCCGGCGGGCGGGAGGCCGGGCGGGTGTTCGCCGAGAGCCTGCGCCTGGTGCGCATGGCCCCCTCGCTGGGCGGGACCAAGACGCTGGTGCTGCATCCGGCCAGCACCTCGCATCGGGGGCTGGACGAGCGGGCGCTGGCCGAGGCCGGGATCGGCGCCGGCACCGTCCGGCTGGCCGTGGGCATCGAGGACCTGGACGATCTGTGGGACGACATCGAGCAGGCTCTGGCCAAGGCGAGCCGGACGGGCTGACCGGCGCCTGCGGCCGCCGGGCCGCGGCGTGGGAAACCGGGGCCGGGTGAACCCGGCGGCCCGGCGCGGATCCCCCTGCCCCCACGGCGCCGGGCCACGGGCCCGGTCAGGGGCTGCGCTCCCCGCTACGCAGCCTTGCGACCGCCCTTAGGATCGCCGCTCCGCGGCACGCCGAACATCCGGGATTCCACGGTCAAATCCTTCGGGCGACACGCAAATTCCGCCCGCCGCCACGCAACCCGGGACGGAGGCCACGAGGCGGCGAGGGCCGGGGAGATCCCTGACCGGTGCGGGAACCCCACGTACAGTCCCAGGGCTTCGCCGCCGTCCAGGCGGCAAAGTCACAGCCCGCGGCCGCCCAGCGCCGCCGGCCGCACCGGCGCCTCCCTCGCCCGCCATCGCGATCGCGCCGCCCGCGATCCCGTAGGCCATGGCGCGCGCCCGTTCGGCCGTTTCACCGGATCGCCCAATGACTAAGGCAAGCCCCATCCAGATGAGGCTTGCCTTAGTTGCATCGGGCGGGTGTGCAGTTCTCCTCGGCTGCTCAGTCCTTGGACTTGTCCTCCTTGCCGCCGGTGTCTTTGGAACCGCCGGTGTTCTGCCCGCCCTCCAGGTCGGTCACATCAGTGGTGCCGTCGCTCTCGCGGCCGGCGGGCTTTTGCTGGCTGATCTTCCAGGTGCCGTCCTGGCGGACCAGGCTCAAGCTCAGATAGTTGCGCTTGACCTCCTGGGTGCCGCTGGTGCTCTGGAAGGTGATGTCGAAGACCAGCACGGCGCTGGCGAACATGTCGTCGACCCCGGCCACATAGACCTGGCTGGTCTTGGACGTCACCGAGAAACGGCTCTCATCCAGGCTCTTTTGCAGCTGGTCGATGTCGATCTGCCGGGCCTTGGTGAGGGCGTCGCCGGTCAGGAAGGAATGCGCCCGCTCCACCGAGTTCTTCAGGTCGGTGCGGTCGTAGCTGAGCACCGCGTTGCCGTAGTCGGTGACCACCTTGATCACCTCGCGGCGGGCCTCCTCCCGCTGCGACAGCTCGTGCTGGGACCGCCACAGCACGATCGACAGCGTGGCCAGGGCGGCGATGAGCACCACCGCGACGGCCGCCGGGACGGCCGGCAGGCCGAACAGCGACGCCCTGCGGGCCGGGACGTCTTCGGCCGGCTTCGGCTTGACCTTGGCCGGTTTCTTCAAGGGCTTCGTCTTGGACCCGGCCTGCTCGGACTCGGTGTCCGACCCCGCCGGGGAGGCGTTCCCGTCCTCAGCCTCGGCCTCGGTCTTGTCCTCGGTCTTGTCCTCAACGGTCCGGTCGGCTTCGGTCTCGGCGGCCTCCCGCCCGTCCCGATCCGCCCGCTCGGCGCCCTCGCCCGGCTCCTCCTGCCGGTCGAGGACCTCCAACACGTCCCGCAGGTCGTCGTCCTCACCGTCGTCGATGACCTCGATGACCCGGACCCGGCGGACCTTCTTGCGCGCCGGACGGGCCTTAGCCGCGGCGTCGGGCCGGCCCTCCGCCGCGGCGCCCTCGGCGTCCTCGGCTGCGTCCTTGCTGGTCTTGGCTGTCATGTCGGCGCTCCTTGGGGGGTCACCTGCGTCGGCGCAGGCGGGACAGCACGGGGATCGAGCCCACTATGACCTTGGCCAGCACCAGCAGCGCAAGCAGCGGCGGCAGATACACCAGCCACATCGGCGGGCCGCCGGGCTCGGGCGCGGCACCGGAAGCCGGGCGGGCCAGGTGCCGGCCGGCGGTCTGCTGCTGGGCGGACGGGTCATGGGGGGGCAGCGTATCGCCGGGGTCCTTGCCTTGGAAGTCCTTCTGCTTGGCCTTTCCGGGCTGGCGGCCGTCCGCGCAGGTGGGGATCTCGGCGACCGTCGGCTGCGGCAGCGGCTTTTTGTACTCCAGCGTCGCCTTGGCGTTGAAGGTCATCATGAACACGATGTTGAGGACCTTCTGGCCCTGGTCCTCGCCGATGATGTTGGTGAGCACGTTCACCAGCGGCCCGGCCATGACCAGGGTCTGCCGCAGGTCCTCATACAGGCCGGGGTTGTGCTTGGTGAGGTCCATGCCGGCCAGCGCGTCCACCGCGCAGTTGATGTCGGGGCCGGTCTCGGCCAGCAGCCCGTTGACGGTGGCCAGCAGGTTCGGGCCGCGGTCGCGCAGCCGGGCGATCTCCCCGCGCACCTGCCGCAGCGCGGCGGTCAGCGCCGCCAGATCGTCGATCCCCGAGCCCAGCTGCCGGCGGTTGTCGGCCAGCACGGCGGCGATCCGGCCCATGTCCGCGGTCAGCTGGTCCACCAGCTCGGTGTCCCGGGCGAACGTGGCGGTGATCTGGTCGCTTCCGGTGATGATCTGCCGCAGCGAGTCCTCCCGGCCGGCCCAGCCCACCGCCAGCTCGTGCAGCAGGCTGCCGGCCGAGTCGGGGTCGATCGCCTTGAGGGTCTTGTTGACCGCGCCGAACAGGTCGCCGTACTTGGGCGGGACGGAGGTGTCGGTGACCGGGATCAGCCCCGAGCCGTCGGTGGGCATCCGCGGGCCGTCGGCTTGGCCCGGCTTGGGGGTCAGCTCCACCACCGGCTCGCCGACCGCCGACTTGCGGGCCGCCGCGGCGGTCACCGCGCGCGGGATCCGCACGTTGCGGTCGATGTCCAGCTTCACCACCACCTGGCCGTCACGCAGCCGGACCGAGTCGATCTTGCCGATCCGGGTGCCCAGGTAGTCCACCTCGAAGTTGGGGTGCAGCCCCGGCGAGGACTCGAACACCACGGTGATCTGGTAGGGCCGCTCGATGAAGTCGAACCGCACCACACTGCTGAAGGCCCAGACCACCAGGACCACGCCCAGGGCCGCGAAGGCCGCGACGTTGATCAGGATCCGGCTGTTCATCGGGGCCGCTCCCAGATGTCGTCGAGGTTGGGCATCGCCTCCCGGACCTTGGGCGGCACCGGGTCGGCCGCTTTGGTGCGCCGGACGCCGCCGCGGGCGGCCCGGCCGCCGGCCGAGCTGGGCAGGATCGTCCCGTCGTCCAGGACGAACCGCAGCAGCGGGTACAGCAGCAGCTGGCCGTCGTAGGTGGCCAGCGGCAGCTCGCGGGTGAACACCTCGATCCCGTCCACCAGGGCGCCCAGCCGCCTGCGGTCACCGGCCAGCTGGTCGAGCACCGGGTCCACCTGGCGGATGAGGTTCTTCAGCCGCAGCACCCGGCCTTCGAGGACCCCATCGCCCAGCAGCCGGGCGGTGCGGGTCAGCTTCTCGACGGCGCGCAGCATCTCCTCGGCGTTCTGGTTGAGCATCCGGGTGGTGCGCTCCAGCTCCTCCGGCGCCCGCCCCAGCGCGTCAGAGCCCTTGGCCAGGGCGCGGCCCAGCCGGGCGAACTCGTCGACCGCCGTGGTCAGCTCCGCCCGCTGGTCGGCGAACATATCCAGCAGCTTGGCGGATTTGGCGACGGCGGCATTCAGCTTGGGGCCGTTGCCGCCCAGGGCGGTGGCCCCGGCCTCGACGATGGCGGCCAGGTCGTCGCCGGCCAGCGCGTCCAGCAGCGGCCCGGCCCGGCCCACCACCTGTTCGAAGGACGGCTGGGTGCTGGTCTGGGTGATCCGGTCGCCGCTTCGCAGGAACGGGCCGGTGGACATGTCCCGGCCGGGCGGCAGCCGCAGCTCCACGAAGTTCTCCCCCAGCAGCGAGGTCACCTTGATCTCCGCCGAGGTGCCCTGCGGGATGCGGTGCCCGTCGACGATGGACATGGTGACCTCGGCCTTGTAGCCCGACACCAGTTTCACGTCGGTGACCGAGCCCACCTTCACGTCCGACAGCTGCACGCTGTGCCCGACGGTCAGCTGCTGGACGTCGTCGAAGACGGCGACCAGCGTGAGACCGCCCTTGGGCGCTCCGAAGGTGCGCACCGAACAGCCGGTGGCCAGCAGGACGGCCGCCAGGGTGAGGATGAGCGTCCGTCGCATCAGTCGCCTCCCTGCTCCCAGGGGCAGTTGGAGTTGGGCGGGGGCAGCGGACAGGGCACCTCATCGGTGCCCAGCAGGCCCGTCAGCCAGGTGCGCAGGAACACGTCCGTGGCGAAACGCAGGTTCAGCGCCTTGTACTTGGGGTTGTAACCGCCCAGCAACGCCGCGTCCACCTCCGGCAGCGACTTGATCAGCAGGGCCACCCGCTCGCTTTGGCCCTGCAGCAGCAGCGCGAACCGGGTGAGCACCGCCAGGTCGTAGGGCAGCTGTCCCTTGTACTTCTTCAGCAGCTCATCGCCGTGCTCGGTGAGCTTGAGCACCCCGCGCACCAGCTCCTGCAGCTGGCCGCGTTCGGTCGCCAGCACCCGGGTGGCGGTGCCGAAGTCGTTGATGATCTGGCCGAGGACCTCTTCGCGTCCGCGCACCACCCCGGCCAGCCGGTTGAGGTTGCGCGCCACCTCCAGCAGCTCCTCATCCTGGCCGGCGACGTTCTCCACCAGCCGGGCGGCCTGCTCCAAGGTGGCGTTGAAGGTCTTGCCGTTGCCGGCGAAGGACTCGGCGGTGCCTTCCAGGGCCTTGTTGACCTTGGTGGGGTCCAGGGCGTCGCTCAGCTCGGTGAACGAGGCGAGCGCATCGTCCACCTCCACCGGCACGCTGGTGCGCTCGATGGGGATCTCGTTGCCGGTCTCCTTGGGCTGGCCGGGCTTCCAGGCCGGGTGCAGCACCAGATTGCGCTCGCCGACCAGGTTCAGCGGGACGATGGAGGCCCGCACCCCCTTGGGCAGCGGGATGTCGGAGCGGACGTGGAAGCGGACCTCGATGTGGTCGCCGCGGTTGCGGACGCTGTCGACCCGGCCGACGTCCACTCCCATGATCTTGACCTTGGAGCCGGGGTAGAACGAGCGGGCCTTGGTGAAGCGCACGGTCATCTCCCGGCGGCCGCTATCCCCGCCGAGCACCGAGCAGCCGCCCAGCGCGGCGGCCAGCGAGACGGCCAGGGTCGCCGCCGCGGCCGCGGTGAGGAAGCGTCTCATCAGTCGCCCCCCTTCTTGGGCGTGGAGATGGGGCCGGGCGGCTGGAGCGGGCCCAGGCCGGTCATCATGCCCTCCACCCAGTTGCCGTTGCCCTTGACCTTGGCCACCTGGCTGAAGGTGGGGCCGAGCAGCGCGAACGCGGTGTTGAGGGCGTCGGTGTTGGAGGAGATCCGGGTGGTCAGCAGGTGCAGGTCGTCCAGCAGGGTGTTCAGCTCGCGCTGGTGGCGGGCGATCACGTTGGACAGCGTGCGCACCGTGCGCCCGCCGTCGCCGATGGCCGTGGCCAGTTCCTGGCGGCGCTGCACCAGCATGCGCAGCAGCGCCTGGCTGTGCTCGATGATCTTCTTCAGCTGGGCGTCCTTGGCCGCCAGCGTGCCGGAGATGTCCCGGCTGGCCGCGATCAGCCGCTCGATCTGCGGGGCGGACTCGTTCAGCGCGACCGCCAGCTTGCGGAAGTTCTCCAGCATCTGCTGCAGCCGGGCGGCGCTGGGCGACTCTATCTTGGCGACCGACTCCAGCAGCCGGTCGATGGTCTGCTCATCGAGCCGGCGGGTGAGCTCGGTGGCCTCGTCCACCGCGTCGGTCACGGTGTAGGGGACGGTGGTGCGCTCCAGCGGGATCCGCCGCCGGGACTTGGGAAGCTGGTGCAGGAAGGGGCCGTCGGCGGGGACCGGGCCGGACAGCTTCAGGTAACGCCCGCCCAGCAGGGTGGCGGTCTGGATGTCGGCGCGGGTCTGCAGGCCCAGCTCGACGCCGGAGTTCACGCGCCAGGTGATGACGACGTGGCCTTTGCCGAAGTCCGGTTCGATCCGCAGCACCCGGCCGGCCTTGACCCCGGCCACCCGGACGTCGTCGCCCTCTTTGATCCCGCCGGTGTCGGTGAACACGCCGCTCACCTCATAGCCGCGTTCCAGCAGGTGCAGCTGGCCGACGGCGAAGGCGAACACGCAGGCGGCGCCGATCACGCTCACCGAGACCAGGGCGACCACCCGCTGGTTGACGTCGCGCAACGACTTGAGCGCCATCAGCGGCCTCCCGTCGTCGAAGCGGCGGTGAGCATCTGCTTGAGCTTGTCCAGCTCCTCCTTGGTGGGGGCCTTGCCGGTGCGGGGGAAGCGCATCTCGAACGGGCAGGGGCCCTGGACGATGTTCAGGCACAGCGCGTTGCTGCGCAGGAAGTGGCCGCCGTTGACGGAGGCGAACAGCTGCCGCAGCGCCAGCGGGAGCTGCTGGACCATCCGCTCCAGGTTGTCGATCTTCCAGCGGGCGGTCTGGGTGAAGGACGCCAGGTTCTCCACGATCCGCGACAGCTGCTGTTCGTTGTCGCCCAGCACCTGGTCCAGGTCGGCGGTGAGCCGGGAGACCTCCACCAGGGCGCCGTCCAGCAACCGGCGGTTGGCGGCGAACACCTCCGTCAGCTTCTCCAGGTTGTCCACGGCCGCGGCGATCTGCCGGTCCCGGGCCTGCACCGCCTCGGCGACCGTCTGGTAGTCCTCCACCATGCGCTGGATGGTCTGGGCGCGCCGGCCGAAGGCGGCCAGCAGCACCTCCATGTTCTGGATCATCGTGTTGATGTTCTGCTCGTTGCCGTCCAGCGCCTGGGCGAAGCCCTGCAGCAGCTTGTTGAGCATGTCCGGGTCCAGGCTGCCGGTCAGCGGGCCGAGCGAGTTGACGATCTCGCCCAGGTCCACCACCGACTGGGTGTGCGGGATCCGCCCGCCGTCGGCCAGCATCCGCTCGCTGGTGCCGGGCCGCAGGTAGACCACCCGCTGGCCCATGACGTTGCGCCACTGCACCGCGGCGGTGGAGTCGTCGGGGATGCGGACCTTGCGGTCCACCTCCATGACCACCTCGGCCCGGCCCCGCCGGATCTCGATCTTGTTGACCCGGCCCACCGGCACCCCGGCCAGCTTGACCTGGTCGCCGGTGAGCAGCCCGGTCACGTCGTCGAAGGTGGCGGTCAGCTCATAGCGGTCGCCCCAGCCGGTGGCCAGGATCTGCTGGGCGATGAAGACGGTCAGCGCGGTGGTCAGCGCGGCGAAGACGGTGAACGACAGCAGGGAGCGGGTGTCGGGGCCGCGGCCCCTTCTTCCCAGTCCTTTCCTGCTCAGCCGGCTCATCGCACACCTCCGGTGAGCCTCAGGTAGGTTCCGGCGGAGGCCGGGTCGGCCCGGCAGACGTCCACGATGATCTTGCAGACGTCCAGCGGGAGGTAGTCGACGGCCTGGGCCAGCAGCGAGCCTTCCGGCCCGGGGACGCGGATGATGTCCGACAGCAGCGTGAAGAAGCCGGTCAGCCCGCTGATCAGGGTGGGGATCTCCGCGCGTTCCCGGTAGAGGACCTCGACCGCGCGGCCGCCGCCGTCGATGATCTCGCCGATGTCCCTGCCGTGCCGCTGCAGGGTGCTCGAGACCTGGTCCGACAGCCTGCCGGCCTCGTTCAGCAGCTGGCCGACCTTGTCGGGACGGTCGCTGAGGGCCGGGGAGACGGCGTTGAAGTCGCCGGCCAGCGCGGTGATGGCGGCGCCCCGGCCGCCGAGGGTGCCCGACAGGGCGGCGATGTCGTCGATCAGCCGCTGGATCTGGGCGCGGCGGCGGTAGGCGACCTCCAGCAGCTTGGTGCCGTTGTCGATGGTGCGGCGCAGCGCGGGTCCCTGCCCGTTGAGCCCTTCGGAGAAGGTGTGCAGCAGGGTGGCGATGTCCTGGGGGTCCAGCGCCTGGGTGAGCCGGTAGGCGGGCCAGGCCACGTCCGCCAGTTCCTCGGGGTCCTTGGTGCGGGTGATGGTGCCGCCGTCCGGCAGGTAGGGGCCCTTGCCCTCCTCGGGGCCCAGGTCGATGGTCAGGTCTTTGGGGCCGAACACCGAGACCGGCTCGATGGCGGCCTGCGCGTTGCGGGTGATCTTGATGTTCTCGTCGATGCGGATGCGGACGGCGACCCGCCCGTCGGGCCGCAGCGTGACCTGCTCGACGCCGCCGACGGTGATGCCGCGGATCTTCACGTCCGACCGCTTGTCCAGGCCCTGGCCGGCCTTGCCGAAGGTGGCGTGGTAGTAGGTGGCGCCGGAGTGGTCGGGCTGGGTGCCCGCCAGCGCGTAGCCCGCTCCCGCCACCAGGACCGCGGTGCCGATCGCGCCGTAGAGCAGGCGCGACCGCAGGGACAGGTTCTCATCGTTCATCCGGTCAACCTCACGGTGCCGCCGTGGCCCCAGAAGATGTAGGACAGAAGCAGGTTGATCACGATGATCGCGACGCTGGACTCCCGGATCGCCCGGCCCGCCGCGACGCCCACCCCCACCGGGCCGCCGGTGGCGTAGTAACCGCGGTAGCAGTGGATGAACATGACCACGAACGCGAACACCGCCACTTTGATCCCGCTGTAGAGCACGTCGATGGGCGGCAGGTAGAGGTTGAAGTAGTAGTCGTAGATGCCCGGCGACAGCCCGAAGTACTGGACGGTGATCAAGCGGGTGGCGAAGAAGCTGGCGAACAGCGCCAGCAGGTACAGCGGGAGGAGCGCGATGACGCCCGCGGCGACCCGGGTGCACACCAGGAAGGTCAGCGAGTTGATGCCCATGACCTCCAGGGCGTCGATCTCCTCGGAGATCCGCATGGCCCCGATCTCGGCGGTGAAGGCCGAGCCGACCTGGGCGATGAGCGCCACCCCGGCGATGATCGGGGTGACCTCGCGGACGTTGGCGAAGCTGGCCATCACGCCGCTGAAGGCCTCGGCGCCGATGCGCTCCAGCGACGGGTAGCCCTGCATGCCGACCATGGCGCCGGTGGCCATCGCCATGGTGGCGACCACGAAGATCATGCCGCCGCCGATCACCAGGGCGCCGACGCCGACGGTGATGTCGCTGATCTGGCGGAGCAGCATCTTGCCGTACTTGCGGCGCAACACGATGTCGACCACCAGGTGGTAGAGCACCCGGCCGAGGAAGACCGGCATGTCGAGGGCGGTGCTCAGGCCGGCCAGCCGGTCGCGGGCGGCCCGGCCGGCCCGGCGCAGCGGCGACAGTGCGGGGGATGTGGCGACCATCAGAACCTCGGGGGGACGAGGACCTGGTAGAGCATGGTGATCACGTAGTTGGCCGAGAACACCAGGATCGAGGTCACCACCACCGCCTTGTTGACCGCGCGTCCCACGCCCACCGGGCCCAGGTCGCAGTTCATGCCCGCATAGCAGGCCACGGCGGCGGCGATGAACCCGAAGATCCACGCCTTGAACAAGGTGACGACCAGGTCGGAGAACTGCAGCAGCGAGGTGGCTCCGTCGAAGTAGGCGCCGGGGCTGACCCCCTGCTGGATGACGTTGAAGTAAAAGCCCCCGGCGGTGCCCGACAGGATCACCACCGAGCACAGCAGCACCGCCACCGTGCTGGCCGCCCACAGCCGGGGGGTGACCAGGCGGTGCACCGGGTTGATGCCCATGACCTCCATGGCGGCCAGCTCGTCGCGGATGTTGCGGGCTCCCATGTCGGAGGTGATGGCCGAGCCGCCGGCGCCGGAGATCAGCAGCGCCGAGGCCAGCGGCGCCACCTGGGTGATCATGTTGGCCACCACCAGGGCGCCGGTGCCGGACTGGGCGCCCAGCTGGCGGGCGATGTCACCGGCCTGCAGCGAGATGGTGGCGCCCAGCGGGATGGCGATCAGCAGCACCGGCATGCTGGTGACGCGGGCGATGAACCAGCACTGCTCGATGAACTCGCCCCACCAGGTCCGCACGTCCCAGGTGCGGCGCAGTCCCTCCAGGAAGATGACGAACAGCAGTCCGGTCTCATCCAGCGCCTTGCCGGCCCGGCGCAGCACGCGGTCGGGCGCGTTGTGCAGGCTCACTGCCATGTCAGCCGGTGCCCTTGCCTATGGGGGCCAGATCAAGGGTCAAACCAGCCTCCTTCGCTTTCGGACGCGGTGCCCATCCGATGTGACCGCCCTGGCTGGACGGCCTGCTCCGGTGGTGCCGACCGAGGTCGGTTGGATCACGGAAGGGTTGAAGGTCACACGTGTCGCTCCTAACCCACCCTGTGATCTGCAGCACTCTATTAGAACATGTTCTAAAAAGCGAGTACTTACCTTCCGCTGTCTCATTCACTAGGATTCGCCGGGTGTGCACTTCTCCGGCTCGCTCCGCATTTGCGCTGGTCACAGCAATGACATGGGGGCGAGACCGGATATGGAAGCCCCTCTGCCCGCCGCGACCTTTTTGAGCCCCCATGCCGGAACCCGGCCGCATGCCCCGCCTCGACCCGCTCGCCGTCACCCGGGCGCGCTGGGCCGAGCAGACCCTACCCGGCGACCCGTGGCCCTTCCTGGCCACCGGGTCCCTCAGCCGGCTGCACCAGATCGTCAGCCGCGCCCTGGACGACCGGCTCAAGCCCTTCGAGCTCAGCCGGACCGGTTACTTCCTGCTGACCACCCTGTCGTTGATCAAGGGGGAACGGGCCCGGCTGGGCACCCTCAGCCGGTACCTGATGATCCATCCGACCACCGTCACGCTCACCGTCGATCAGCTGGAGCGGGCCGGGCTGGTGACCCGCGAGCGCCACCCGCACGACCGCCGGGCCACCCTGGTGCGCCTCACCGGGTCGGGGCTGGAACGGGTGCGGCAGGCCAACGCCGCGCTCCAGGACGACGCCGCCGAAGGGCCGCTGGGCGAGCTGACCGGGCGCTACCGGAAGCTGTTCGAGGCGCTGCAGGAGGTGCGGGCGGCGGTGGGCGACACCGATTTCTGAGCCCCCGGACTGGTCGTCACAACACTCTGCGTCACTTTTCGCCCGGCCGAACCGAGCACACGTCACAATGCGTATCGTTAAACGGCGAGCAGTCCACCGGTCAAAGGCAGGGCGGTCCATCCCCATGCGACATAGTCCAGGCCGAATTCCCGATCCGCCGCGGCGGCCCGCACCCCGGCCCGGGGCGGCGCACCGTCCGCCGCGCCCGCCGCATCCCCCGCTTCCTCCGGCCGGACGGTCCGGCCGGCGCCGCAAACGCCGGCGGCTGCGGCTGGTCCGGCGCGTCCTCACCAGCAACGTCACCATCACGCTGGCGGCCATCGCCGGGCTGCTGGCGGTCGCGCTCAACATCACCTCCCTCAATCCCTCCGAACCCAAGCCGCCGGCGCTGGCGGCCGAGCTCGACCTGTCCACCAACGAGCTGGTGGCGCTGCTGACCCGTACGGACATGGACGCGGTCGCCGCCGACGCCATCGCCCAGGCCAAGCGCCGCGCCCACTTGCAGCAGCTGGAGGAAGAGCGCAAGGCCCGCGAGCGCGCCGAGTGGTACCGCAAGAACCGCGACAAGATCGAGGCGGCCAAGCAGGCCGAGAAGCTGCGCGCCATCAACCCCTCCGCCGCCCAGAACAAGGCCTACGGCAAGCTGATGAACAAGCTGAAGGGCTGGGAGGAGTGCTGGCCGTCGCTGGAGAACCTCTGGGAGCGCGAGAGCAACTGGAACGAGCGGGCGCGCAACCCCTATAGCGGCGCCTACGGCATCCCGCAGGCGCTGCCCGCCGAGAAGCTCGCCTCGGCGGGTGCCGACTGGCGCACCAGCTCCCCCACCCAGATCGCCTGGGGGCTCGGCTACATCAAGGCCCGCTACGGCAACCCCTGCAAGGCCTGGCAGTTCTGGCAGGCCAACCACTGGTACTGAGCCGAGGTCTCCGGCCGGGCGCCCCCGCCCGCTCAGGTCCCCGGACGTGCCACCGGGAGGCGGTGAGACCATGAGGTCATGGGGACCAACGGCCATGAAGGAGGCAGCGGACGGCAGTGGGCACGGGCCGACGCCACCCGGCAGGCTCTGCTCCAGGCCGCTCAGGAGGTCTTCGCCGACCGCGGCTACCACGACGCCGGGATCGCCGAGATCGTCGAGCGGTCCGGGATCAGCGTCGGCAGCCTCTACCACCACTACGGCGGCAAGGCCGGCCTCTTCATGGCGCTGTGGGAGCACTACAACCGCGCACAGGAGGAGGGGGCCACGCGCGCGGTCGCCCAGGCCCGTAAGCGCGGTGAGAAGGACCCGATAGCGCTCTTCATCGCCGGGGCCCGCGCCTATCTGCGGGTGTGCTGGGAGCAGCGGGACGTGGCGCACCTGTTCCATGAGGGCGAGGGGCCGTCGGGGTTTGCGCTGATGCGCCGCAGCCGGGCCCGGCAGTGGGTGGCGCAGAACACCAAGCTGCTGCGCGGCCTCAACGGCGATGGCGAAGAGCGGGGCGGACGCCGCCGCCAGGTGCTCAGCCTGGTGCTGACCACCGTGATCGGGGAGGCCGGCCGGGAGATCGCGACGGCCGAGAGCGAGGAGGCGGCCAACGAGATCGTCGAGGAGGTGTGCCGGATCCTCATCCGGCTGGCCGGCGGGTCGGCCGACTGACCGGCCGGGCGGCGGCCGGAAGCAGTGGCCGGAATAGGCCTCACCGACCGGAATCCACCTGCCGCTTCGTAAAGACGCGCATACGCGCCGTCCGGCCGGAACCCGCTAACCTAACCGCCAGGCCATAACGCTCTGACGGAAAGCGAACTGTCAATGCCCACCTCCACCTGGTTCCGGCTGGACGTCGCCAAGCGCAATCGGGTGCTGCACGCGGCCATGCGGGAATTCGGGGAGAACGGCTACTCGACCGGCAGCCTCAACACCATCGCCCGTGAGGCGGGCATCGCCAAGGGCTCCCTGTTTCAGTACTTCACCGACAAGCTGGAGTTCTTCGCCTACGTCTGCGACGAGACCTCCCGGCGGATCCGGGAGGAGATGGAGCGCCGGATCGCCGCGATCGACCTCGACCAGCCCGTCGACGAGTGGCTGTTCGACGCCTTTTGCGAGTGGACCGAGTACATGGCCGACCATCCCCTGGAGCGGGGAGTCACCGCGGCCACCAACTTCGAGCTGGACAACAATGTGCGGGCGGTGGTGCGCGACACCGCCAACCAGCATTACCTGCAGGTCATCCACCCGGTGCTGGAGCTGTGGAAGGAGCGCGGCGACATCCGCCCGGACGCCGACCTGGACATCCTGGCCTCGCTGCTGCTGATGACGCTGCCGTTCCTGGCGCTGGCGCCCTATTACGACGGGCTGGACCCGGTGCTGGACATGCGCGGCCGCACCCCCGAGCAGCAGCGTCCGATCATCCGCCGGCTCATCGCCGGCATCACGCCGTTGTTCGTGGCGGCGAAGGAAGACGACTGAGGGAACGCACGGGGGCTTTCTGCACGCCCATGCCGTCCGTGCCCGGGGACCCGTCGCGGTCCCCGGGCACGATGGGTCAGCTCACCACGTAGTCAGAGGCCTTGACCCGGCGGGTGCCCGCCCAGTACTCGAAGGCGAAGCCCGGCCACAGGGTGCGGTTGACGCCGTTCTCGTCCAGGTACCAGCTCTGGCAGCCGCCCTCGTTCCACACGCCCTTGCGCAGCCGCCGGTGCATCCGGTCGTTGTAGCGGCGCAGCGCCCGGCGGGTGACCTCGATGGTGTCCCCGCCCTGGCGCTGGATCAGCCGCAGGCAGCCCAGGATGTGCTGGAACTGGGCCTCCATCATGAAGATCATCGAGTGGTGGCCCAGCCCGGTGTTGGGGCCCATGAGCATGAAGAAGTTGGGGAAGCCGGGGATGGTGACCCCGTGGTAGGCCTCGGCGCCGTCGGCCCAGGCCTCCTGGATCTTCAGCCCGTTCCGGCCCACGATGTGCTGGGAGGCCAGCGTCTCGACGACCTTGAAGCCGGTGCCGTAGATGATGCAGTCCACCTCCAGCTCCCGGCCGTCGCCGGTGACGATGGCGTTCTCGGTGACCTCGCCGATGCCCTCGGTCACCAGCTCCACGTGGGGCAGGTTGAAGGTCGGGTAGTAGTCGTTGGACAGCAGGATGCGCTTGCAGCCGATCCGGTAGTTCGGGGTGAGCTTGCGGCGCAGCTCGGGGTCGGGGATCTGCCGCTTGAGGTGGGAGCGGGCGCTGTGCTCCAGCGGTGCCATCAGGCGGGGGTCGAGGGCGAACCCCAGGGCGCGTCCCTCCAGGATCCAAAAGAGGGCGTCGCGGAAGACGCGGGCGGTGCCGGGCACGTGCTCAAAGAGCCACTGGGCCGACTTGGGGATGGCCACGTCGGGCTTGGGCTGGATCCACGGGGCGGTGCGCTGGAAGACGTACAGCTGAGAGGCCTTCTTGGCGACCTGGGGGACGAACTGGATCGCCGAGGCGCCGGTGCCGATCACCGCCACCCGCTTGCCGGTCAGGTCGTAGTCGTGGTCCCACTCGGCGGAGTGGAAGGTCTTGCCCTGGAACTTCGGCAGACCGGGCAGGTCGGGGTAGGAGGGCACGTGCAGCGCGCCGATGCCGTAGATCACCGCCCGGGGCCGGTAGCGGCGGCCGTCGGCGACGATCACGTCCCAGCGGCGGGCCTGGTCGTCATACTCCAGGGCGTCGACCCGGCTGTCATAGCGCAGGTACTTCTCCAGGCCGTACTTGGCGGCCACATCCCGCATGTAGTCCCAGATCTCCTGCTGCGGCGCGAACAGCCGCGACCAGCGCGGGTTGAGTTCAAAGGAGTAGGAGTACATGTGCGAGGGCACGTCACAGGCGCAGCCGGGGTAGGTGTTGTCGCGCCAGGTGCCGCCCAGCTCCTTGTCCTTCTCCAAGATCACAAAGTCGTGGAACCCGGCCTTGATCAGCTGGATCGCCATGCCCAGGCCGGCGAATCCGGAGCCGACGATGACGACCGAGGGGTTTTCGCTCATACTGCCCGCCCTTCCCGATAACCTACTCGGAGTAAGTTACCACCAGTAGATTACTGGCGGTAGGGCCGGATCGGATAGGGTTTCGCCGTGAGTGGTGCCACGTCCCGGACCCGGCGACGGATGTCGCGGGCCGAGCGCAAGCGTCAGATGCTCGACGTGGCCGAGCAGGTTTTCGCCGAACGCGGCTACCGCGCCGCCTCCATGGACGAGATCGCCGAGCGCTGCGGCGTGTCCAAGCCGATGCTGTATGAGTACTTCGGCTCCAAGGACGGCCTGCTGATGGCGGCGATCGACCGCGCCAAGGCCGAGCTGTATGAGGTGACCAGCCGGGCCATGGCCGAGGCGGACACCCCGCAGGAGATGGTCTGGCGCGGCATGCTCGCCTATTTCGAGTTCATGGACTCCCACAGCCACTCGTTCGCGATGCTGCTGCAGGAGCCGATGGTCGGCCCGCCGGCCACCGGGGAGGCCCTGGAACAGGCCCGCCGCCAGCAGAGCGGGCTGATCGCGCCGATCATCGCCGCGCTGGCGCCGAACATGCCGCCGCAGGCGGTGGACGCCTACACCGAGATCATCATCGGCGCCTGCGAGCGGCTGGCGGTGTGGCGGCTGCGCCACCCGCAGGTGACCGCCCGCGACGCCGCCGCCTACATGGCCGACTTCACCTGGAACGCCATGAAGCACCACCTGCCGGAGCACGCCTCCCTCCCCACGGCCGTCCCCGGCGTGCCAAGATCGGAAAGCCCCGCGGACTGAAAGACACCGCACCCGGAGGTCGCCATGCCCGTAGCCCCGTTCGACGGTGCGCTGGCCGTGGTCACCGGAGCCGGCAGCGGCATCGGCCGGGCCACCGCGCTGGCGCTGGCCGGGCGCGGCGCCACCGTGATCGCCGCCGACATCGACGGCGAGGCCGCCGAGCGCACCGCCGCGCTGGCCGGCGCGCAAGGCCCGGCGGCCACCGCCTACCGGGTGGACGTGGCGGACGCGGCGGCGATGGAGAAGTTCGCCGCCGACGTGCGGGCCGGTCACCGGGTGCCCGACATCGTGGTCAACAACGCCGGCATCGCGATCAGCGGCCCGTTCCTGGAGACCGGCGTGGCCGACTGGGAGCGGATCCTCGGGGTCAACCTGTGGGGGGTGATCCACGGCTCCCGGCTGTTCGGGGCGCAGATGGCAGAGCGCGTCCGGGCGCTGCCGGTCACGCCCGACAAGGGCGGCCACATCGTCAACATCGCCTCGGCCGCCGCCTATGCGCCCAGCCGGGCCATGCCGGCCTACTGCACCACCAAGGCCGCGGTGCTGATGCTCAGCGAGTGCCTGCGCGCCGAGCTGGCCGGGGCGCGCATCGGGGTCACCGCCGTCTGCCCCGGCTTCGCCGAGACCTCGATCATCGACAACGCCACCATCGTCGGGGTGTCCGCCCCGCAGGCCGAGCGCCTGCGCGAGCTGGGGCGGCGCGGCCTGCGCCTGCGGCGCTACCCGCCGGAGAAGGTCGCCGAGCGCATCGTCGAGGCGATCGTCAAGAACAAGGCGGTGGTGCCGGTCAACTTCGAAGGCCACCTGCTACGCGGCCTGTCCCGGCTGTCCCCGCGCGCCCTGCGCCTGCTGGCCCGGGTCCCCATGCCCACGCCCCGGGTCCGGTGACCCCCAAACGGGCTCAGGCCAGCAGTGAGGCGGCGTCCCGCTCATGGACGCGGGCGTCCGGCTGGTCGATGAGGGCCAGGCAGGCGGCATAGCCGGGCCCCGGTTCCAGGGCGTGCATGGTGATCCGGGAGGCCATGCCGGCACGGCCCTGCCAGTCCCGCAGGCGGGGGTGCTCGTCGGGAGCCGACACCCGAAGGTCGGCCAGCGGCACGCGCAGCCCGTCGCCGGTGGCCTTCACCACCGCCTCCTTGCGGGTCCAGTACTCCAGCAGGCCGCGGCGGCGGGCCTGCGGCCCCAGCCCGCGCAGGTCGGCGGCCTCCTCGGGGTCGAGCACCTGGGCGGCGATCTCGTCGGTCAGCCGGTCCGACAGCTCCTCGACGTCCACGCCGACCGGGCCGCCGCCGCTGAGGGCGACCACCACCCGCTCCCCCGAGTGCGACACCGACAGGTGGGGCCCGCCCTCGATCACCGGACGTCCGTGGGGGGCGCCGCACCCCGAGCAGGTGCGGTCCAGCGGCACCCGCTCGGGCGGCACGCCCAGCAGCTCCCCGGCCGCCAGCCGGGTGACGGCGGCGCCCAGGGTGAACCGGTCCCGGTCGTCCGGGCGCAGGTAACGCTCGCGGCGGCCCCGTTCGACCTCGTTGAGCAGCTCGGTGTGCCAAGGCCGCACATCGGTCAGCCTCGCCCACCACACCTGACACTCCAGCACGGGGCCAAGGTACACGTACCGGGACGAAAGGCTCTTGACTGTCAGTCTTATAGCGGTGACCTTGAAGGCCGGACACCGACCGATCGGTCGGGCGGGCACACACAACGGCAGGGGTCACGGCATGACGACGGGCGTACGTTTCGGCGAGCGCAAGCGGGCCTATGAGGAGCTGCGGGCCCGCGCGGCGCGGATCGCCACGGGGCTGGCGGATCTCGGCGTGGGCTCGGGCGACCGGGTCGCCGTCATGCTCCGCAACGAGCCGGCCTTCCTGGAGGTCACCGAGGCCGCGCAACTGCTGGGAGCGCTGCCCGTCCCGGTCAACTGGCACTGGCGGGGCGAAGAGCTGGCGCACCTGTTCGGCGACAGCGGCGCCAAGGTGGTGTTCGCGCACACCGATCTGGTGCCGAAGGTGGAGGAGGTGCTGCCGGAGGACGTCGGGCTGGTCGAGGTGCGGGTGCCCGACGAGGTGACCGCCGCCTACGGGCTGCCGCCCAACGGGGTGACCCGGCGCCATCCGACGCTGGAGGCGCTGATCGAGTCCAACGAGCCCTGGCGGGAGCCGGCCGCCCAGGCGCCGCCGAGCGTCATCTACACCTCCGGCACCACCGGCAGGCCCAAGGGGGTCCGCCGCAAGCCGCACTCCCCCGAGGACACGGTCAAGATGGCCATGGGGATCTTGGAGGTCTTCGGGCTGTCGCCCGAGATGCGCACGCTGGTCCCCGCGCCGCTGTACCACAGCGCCCCGAACGTGCACGCGCTGCTGGCGAGCAGGCTGGGCATCGATCTGACGATCATGCCGAAGTTCGACCCCGAGGGCCTGCTGCGCACCATCGAGCGCAACCGCATCGAGCACATCCAGATGGTGCCGACCATGTTCATCCGCCTGCTGCGGCTGCCGGAGAAGGTGCGCAAGAGCTATGACCTGTCGTCGCTGAAGGCGGTGGTGCACGCCGCCGCGCCGTGCCCGGTGGACGTCAAGCAGGCCATGATCGACTGGTGGGGGCCGATCCTGCGCGAGTACTACGGCGGCACCGAGACCGGCATCATCACCGCCAGCGACTCGCAGCAGTGGCTGGCCCACCCCGGCACCGTGGGCCGCGCCGTGTGGGACTGCGACGTGAAGATCCTGGACTCTGAGGGCAGGGAGCTGCCCGCCGGGCAGGTGGGCGAGGTCTACCTCAAGCCGCCGTCGTTCTGGCCCGACTTCACCTACATCGGCGATGACGCCAAGCGGCGCGGCATCGAGCGCGACGGGTACCTGACGGTCGGCGACATGGGGTACCTGACCGAGGACGGTTACCTGTTCCTGTGCGACCGGGCCGGCGACATGGTGATCTCCGGCGGGGTCAACATCTACCCGGCCGAGATCGAGGCCCATCTGCTGAAGCTGGAGGGCGTGCAGGACGCGGCGGTGTTCGGCATCCCCGACGCGGAGATGGGCGAGGCGCTGGCCGCGCACATCGTGGCCGATCCGGCGGCCGGGCTGACGGCCGAGCGGGTGCGCGAGCACGTGCGGGCGGGCATGGCCGGCTACAAGGTGCCCAAAGTGGTGGTCTTCGAGCAGTCGCTGCCGCGGGAGGAGACCGGCAAGCTGTTCAAGCGCAAGCTGCGCGACCCCTACTGGGCCGGCGCGGGGCGGCGGATCTGACGCCGCTGCCGGCAGAACCCGATTCTGCGGAAACCCTTTTCACTCTGGGTAATTCGTCGTCACGACGATAAGCGAGGGCAAAGCCGTTCGAAAATCTTGAAAAATCCTCATCTCCTGCCCCAGGAGATATGCAGCGATCACCATTTCACACGACCCCGACATGACTTTCTCACCGTGCGTGCCGGAGATGTCACGACAAGGCTCGCCCTCATCCGGCGCATGACGTCTGCGAGCGGGCCGAACGCCCCGGAGAAGACGGGCGCGCAATGGCACCAAGTGCAATAAAGCGAGGGCCGCCGGTCGGTGCATCGACCGGCGGCCCTGCCGCCGTGTTGTACTTTCTCTGCCGAGGCGCCCCGGGATCAGACCCAGGACACCCCACCCGGTCGCGCGGCCACCTTCTGTGTCTCCTCCTCCCGGGCACGAGCCTCCCCTCCGCCCGTGCCCGATGCCGAACGATACCCCCCGTGAATGGGCTTACACCCGCATTTACCGCAATATTCTAAAGGCGCTTCATCGGTGTCATGCCAGGTTCCGCCGGTCCGCGGGAACAAATGCCTTAACGGAGGTTCCGCAGCACTTCCCGGGCCACCGCGGCGGCCTCCTCCAGAGACCTTTGCCGCTGCCGGGCCGAGGGGGTCCCGCCATCCGTCCGCTCGGTGTAGCGCACCGTTATCACCACATTGCCGCTGCGCACCGCGACCTCCCCGATGGCCAGCGGCCGGCTCCGGTCCACCCGGAACCAGCGGTAGGCCTGGTCCCCCAGCCCGGGCTGCTCCTCCAGCGTCACCGTCCGCTCCTCGGTGACCTGGCGGGCCAGCCGCCACTTGATGTCGAAGTGCCGGCGGGCGCTGTCCACCGGCGTGATCGCGCCGGTGGCCGAGTAGAGCCGGCTGTCGATCTCCAGCCAGCGCTCCGCGCCCCGGCCGGAGGAGGGGCCGTACCCGCAGTAGCCGAAGGTGTTGTTGCCGCTGGAGGTCCGCTCGGCCCCCGGCACCAGCCGCTCGACCGTCGCCTCCGACACCGTCCGGCAGGCCGGCGGCAACGCGGTGTAGACCGGGCCGCCCGCCGCCTTGGTGGCCGCGGCCGGCGGACGCGACGCCGACGCTCCCCCACTCGGCCCGGACGCGGAGCCCTCCTCGTCGCCGCCCAGCGGCAGCAGCCACTACACCACCGCCACCGCGGCCGCGGCCACTCCCACGACCGCCGGCAGGGTCACCAGCCTCGACCGGTGTGCCGTATCCGGAGGCTCTGGAGGCGAGTAGATCCGGTCGAAGCCCCCCGGCGGCCGTGGCAGGCCCACTCTCACCCCTCCCGCGCTGCTGCTCCCCTCCGAAGGCTAGGCAAAGCCCGCAGCCCTGACCAGGCCGGTGGCTCAGCCGGAGAAGTGGATGGGGTTGACCAGGTCGGCGTAGATGAGCAGGGCGCCCATGAACAGCATGACCAAGGCCATCATGTAGGTGAGCGGCAGGGCCTTGGCGACGTCCACATAGCCGGGGTCGGGACGGCGCAGCAGCCTGGCGAAACCGCGCTTGACCGCCTCCCAGAGGGCACCGGCGATGTGACCGCCGTCCAGCGGCAGCAGCGGGATCAGGTTGAAGGCGCCGACGCCGAAGTTGACCGCGGCCAGCACCGAGATGAACCAGGCGATCTTGTCGGTGGTGGGGTGCTCGGAGGCGATGATCTCACCGCCGATCCGGCTGGCGCCCACCACCCCGATCGGGCCCTCGGGGTCGCGTTCCTGCCCGCCGAAGGCGGCGTGCCACACGTCCACCATCCGCTGCGGCAGCAGCGCCAGCGCCACCACGGTGCGCTCGGTCATCTCGCCCATGTGGGCGGCCACCGCGCCCGGCCCCAGCCGCTCCCGCTCCACCAGCGGGGAGATGCCCAAAAAGCCGACCGTCTCGATCTTGTCGGGGTCGTCCAGGGAGCGCAGCCGGTTGGTGGTGACCGGCACCTGCAGGGTGCGGCGGACGCCGTCGGCGCCCTCCACGACGACCTGCACGGTGCGCCCGCCGGAGTCGCGGATCAGCTTCTGCAGCTCGGTGTAGTCGGAGATCTCCTTGCCGTCGTAGGAGATGAAGCGGTCACCGGGCCGCAGGCCCACCTGCGCGGCGGGGGTCAGCGGCTCGTCGGGACGGCACTCGCGGCCGGCCTCGGCGGCGGGGATGACGCACTTGGAGACCGAGCTGATCACCGGCTGCGGCCGCTCCACCCCGAACCCCATGATCAAGATGGCGAAGAACACCACCGCCAGCAGGATGTTCATGGCCGGCCCGGCGAACATGATCAGCAGCTTCTGCCACCACTTCTTGGCGTAGAAGACCCGGTTCTCATCGCCCGGCCCGACCTCCTCCAGCGCCGCGCCGCGGGCGGAGTCGATCAGCCCCTGGAACGGTCCGGTGCGCATGGAGCGCACCCGGATGGTCCCGTCCGGCCCGACGACGTCGCCCTTGCGGGGCGGCAGCATGCCGATCATCCGGATGTAGCCGCCGAGGGGCAGCCACTTGATCCCGTACTCGGTCTCCCCCTTGCGGACCGACCACAAAGTGGGCCCGAACCCGACCATGAACTGGGTGGTGCGGACGCCGAAGAGCTTGGCGAAACTGAAGTGCCCCAGTTCGTGCAGCGCGATCGACAGCATGAGCAGCAAGAAGAACAGCAAGGCGCCGCCCAGCACGATCAGCGATTCCATGTGCCCTCCGGGTTATCCGCAATGGGGACAAGCGTATGTCATGTCATACGGACGAACCCCCTGGCGAGATGCCCGCTTCCGGCCGCCCTCATGGGCGCCGCGGCGACCGTCCTGCATGCGACGGGGGTGGGGAAACCCGCCGGGAAGGCCGCGCGGAGAACTCAGGTGAGGAAACCGCGCAGCAGGGCGGCGGTGCCCTCCAGGTGCTCGACGACCGCGATCCGGGCCGCCTCCGGGTCGCCCTCCAAGATCGCCGCCACGATGGCCTCGTGCTGCTGGGCCGAGTGCTCGATGTTGCGCTTGAGCACCGGGATGGCGTTCAGCAGGTCGGTGACCCGCATCCGGGCGTCGGCGCAGGCGGCCGACAGCAGGGTGGAGCCGGTCAGCTCGGCGATGGTGAGGTGGAAGCGGGCGTCCAGCCGCCGGTAGTCGGCCTCGTCGGCGTTGTTGGCCTCCTCCAGCGCCCGCCGCAGCCGGGCCGTCTGCGTCTCGTTCAGCCGCATGTCGGCCAGCAGCTGGGCGGCGCCGGTCTCGACCGCCATCCGGTAGGTGAGGGCGTCGGTGAGCTTTTCGACCTGCCCCTCGGCGACGCGGGCCAGATCCCCGCTCTGCGGACGGGGCGTGCGGTAGATCACGAAGGTGCCGCCGGAACGGCCCCGGCGGGACTCCACATACCCCTCCTGCTGGAGCGCGCGGATCGCCTCCCGGAGGGTGACGCGGCTGACGCCGAGCCGGGGCGCCAGCTCCCGCTCCGGGGGCAGCCGCTCGCCGTGCGCCACCACTCCGAGCTTGATGATCTGCAAAAGCCGCTCGACGGTCTCTTCGAAGGCGTTGCCGGCCCGGACGGGGCGGAGCACCGCGGCGAGCGGGTCGCTGGGAGGCTCCTGCGGCGAACCGTGTGCCTGATCGTCGATCTCGCTCAGCATTACCGCCCTTCGGTGCTGGTTGAGGCCGTCCGGGGCAACGTTACCGCTCGATCGGCCGCTCGCCCATCGTCGCCGCTCCCGCCCGGGCCCGCCGCCGCGCGCGGCGGCGGCTACCCTGGCCCGCGTGGCGGTGCAGATCGCGGTGTGCGGGCCGGGCGAGTGCTCGCCGCGGGAGGAGCGGTGGGCCCGCCAGGTGGGCCGGCTGCTGGCCGAACGGGGCGCGGTGGTGCTGTGCGGCGGCTACGGCGGGGTGATGGCGGCGGCCGCCGCCGGGGCGCGCGCGGCCGGCGGCACGGTGGTGGGTCTGCTGTCGGGCGCCGACCGGCAAGGCGCCTGCCCGGATCTGACGGTGGTGGTCCCCACCGGGCTGGGGCAGGCCCGCAACGCGGTGCTCGTCAACTCCGCCGACGCGGTGATCGTGGTGGGCGGTTCGTGGGGGACGCTGTCGGAGCTGGCCCACGCCATGCGGCGCGGCACCCCGGTCGTGGCGCTGGGCGGCTGGCGGGTGATCGACGCCGCGGGCGGCCCGGTGCCGGGAGTGCGGCATGCCGCCACCCCGGCCGAGGCGGTCGAGTCGGCCTGGCCCGCCGCCTGACCGCCCCTGTGACGGAAAGCGCGCTCTGCTCCGCTCCCGTGCCCATGGGGGCGGGCTGCTAGCCTGAGGCCCAGCCGTCGACCCCGTGCGGGAGAGTGCCCTCGCAGCCGGCGGGGGACGCCGAAGGAGCAACCCCTCCCCGGAACCTCTCAGGCCCACGGACCGCGCGGGACAGGCGACCTCTGGAAAGAGGGGACGCACGTCCCCCGCCGAAGGTGAAAGCGTCCCGGGCCGTGGGGCGTGAATCTCTCAGGCGCCGAGACAGAGGGGGAGGCACCGTCCACACCTGGTGCGGGTGGGAACATGAGACCAGCGCACCGTGACAAGGAGCCGACCCGTGTCTGCCGACAACACCACCGCCAAGAAGACGCCGCTGTATGACGTCCACCGTGAACTCGGCGCCACCATCGTCGACTTCGCCGGTTTCCTGATGCCGCTGCGGTACGGCGGCGAGACCGCCGAGCACCGTGCGGTGCGCACCGCGGCCGGCCTGTTCGACCTGTCCCACATGGGGGAGATCTTCGTCCAGGGCCCGCAGGCCGCCCAGGCGCTGGACTACGCGCTGGTCGGCCGGCTGTCGACGGTGAAGGTCGGCCGGGCCCGCTACACCATGCTGTGCGCGCCGGACGGCGGGGTGCTGGACGACCTGATCGTCTACCGGCTGGCCGACGACCGCTTCCTGGTGGTCGCCAACGCCGCCAACGTGGCGACGGTGCATCGGGCGCTGACCGAGCGCGCCGCCTCCTTCCAGGCCGAGGTCGCCGACCGCTCCGACGACTACGCCCTGATCGCGCTGCAGGGGCCGCACTCGCAGCGGATCCTGTCGCGCTTCACCGATGTCCCGCTGGCGGAGGTGAAGTACTACGCCTGGGCCGAGGGCGCCGTCGCCGGCGTGCCGGCGCTGATCGCGCGCACCGGCTACACCGGCGAGGACGGTTTCGAGCTGTTCGTGGCCGCCGGCGACGCCGTCCGGCTGTGGCGGGAGCTGGCCGGGGCCGAGGGCGTGCTGCCGGCCGGGCTGGCGGCCCGGGACACGCTGCGGCTGGAGGCGGGCATGCCGCTGTACGGCAACGAGCTGACCGCCGAGACGACGCCGTACGAGGCGGGACTGGGCCGGGTGGTCAAGCTGGACAAGCCCGGTGATTTCGTGGGCAAGAAGGCACTGGCCGCCTACGCCGACACCCCCGCGGGCCGTAGGCTCGTGGGGTTGGTGGCGCGCGGACGCCGGGCGCCCCGCAAGGGGTACCAGGTGGTGCGGGCCGACGACGGCGCCGTGTGCGGCGTGGTGACCAGCGGCGCGCCGTCGCCCACGCTGGGCAGGCCGATCGCGATGGCCTACGTCGATCGCGGGGCCGTCGGGGCCGAGCTGGCCGTCGACGTCCGCGGCAGGCGGGAGCGGGTCGACGTGGTCGATCTGCCGTTCTACAAGCGTTCTGAGACGTCCTGAAGGCGCGTATCCGGGAGAGAGAGCAATCGTGAGCGTTCCAGAGCAGCTCCGTTACAGCGAGGAGCACGAGTGGGTGGCCGGGCTCGGCAACGAGGACGGGGTGGTGACCATCGGCATCACCGCGCACGCCGCCGACGCGCTGGGTGAGATCGTCTATCTGGAGCTGCACCGCAACGAGGGCGAGACGGTGGAGGCCGGGGAGCCCTGCGGGGAGGTGGAGTCGACCAAGTCGGTCAGCGACATCTACTCCCCGGTGACCGGCGAGATCACCGCGATCAACCAGGCGGTGATCGACGAGCCCAAGGTGATCAACGACGACCCCTACGGCGAGGGCTGGATCCTCAAGGTCCGGGTGGAGGAGGAGCCCACCGACCTGCTGGACGCCGAGTCCTACGCCAAACTGATCGAGGAGTCCTGATGAGCTTCGGCCTGCACGACTCGCTGGCGGAGGTGGATCCGGAGGTCGCCGAGGCCGTCCGGGCCGAGCTGCACCGCCAGCAGTCCACCCTGGAGATGATCGCCTCGGAGAACTTCGCCCCGGTGGCGGTGCTCCAGGCGCAGGGCTCGGTGCTGACCAACAAGTACGCCGAGGGGTACCCCGGGCGGCGCTACTACGGCGGCTGCGAGCACGTGGACGTGACCGAGCAGCTGGCGATCGACCGGGCCAAGGCGCTGTTCGGCGCCGAGCACGCCAACGTGCAGCCGCACTCGGGCGCCCAGGCCAACACCGCGGTGTACTTCGCGCTGCTGGAGCCCGGTGACACCGTGCTGGGCCTGGACCTGGCGCACGGCGGTCACCTGACGCACGGGATGCGGCTCAACTACTCCGGCAAGACGCTCAACTTCGTCCCCTACCACGTGCGCACCGAGGACGGCCGGGTGGACATGGACGAGGTGGAGCGCCTGGCCCGGGAGCACCGGCCCAAGATGATCGTGGCGGGCTGGTCGGCCTACCCGCGGCAGCTGGACTTCGCCGCCTTCCGGCGCATCGCCGACTCGGTGGGCGCGCTGCTGATGGTGGACATGGCGCACTTCGCCGGGCTGGTGGCGGCCGGGCTGCACCCCTCGCCGGTGCCGCACGCCGACGTGGTCACCACCACCACCCACAAGACGCTGGGCGGGCCGCGCGGCGGGCTGATCCTGTGCCGCGAGCAGTACGCCAAGAAGATCAACTCGGCGGTGTTCCCGGGCATGCAGGGCGGCCCGCTGGAGCATGTGATCGCGGCCAAGGCGGTGGCGCTGAAGATCGCCGCCTCCGAGGAGTTCCGCGAGCGGCAGGCCCGCACCCTGGAGGGCGCCAAGATCCTGGCCGAGCGGCTGCTGGCCGCCGACTGCGCCAAGGCCGGGGTGAAGGTGCTCACCGGCGGCACGGACGTGCACCTGGTGCTGGTGGACCTGGTGGAGTCGGAGCTGACCGGCCGGGACGCCGAGAACCTGCTGCACTCGGTGGGCATCACGGTCAACCGCAACGCGGTGCCGGGCGACCCGCGCCCGCCGATGGTCACCTCGGGCCTGCGGATCGGCACCCCCGCCCTGGCCACCCGGGGCTTTTCCGCCGACGACTTCGCCGAGGTCGCCGACATCATCGCGCTGACCCTGCAGCCCGACCCCGACATCCCCGCGCTGTCGGCCCGGGTCCGCGCCCTGGCCGAGGCGCACCCGCTGTACCCGGAGCTGTGACCGGCCCCGCCGTGGTCCCGCAGCCGGGATGCGCCCGGTTGCGGGACCACGTGCGGCCTTCCGAAATCGCAGACGATCGCGTTCGGTGTCGCGGCATATCCGACGCTGGAGGAAAAAGCCGCCGCGCCGCTTCACTCGATCATCTGCAACCATCCGTTCGTCGATGGCAACAAGCGAACGGCCTGGGCGGCCGCGGAGATCCTGCCGGTCGCGAACGGGCATGCCTCCGGCCTGACCGAGGACGAGGCGTTCGACCTCGTGCTCCGCGTCGCCACCGCGTGCTCTCAGATCGAGATCAAGGACATCGCGGCGTCGCTACGAGTGGTCCCCTACGATCCCGGGCGGTGAACGGCCGTCAGGGCGTGATGTTCATGCCGGCCAGGACGCGGGTGGCCAGCGTGGTGTCGCCGGAGACGGTGACGGTGACCTGGTCGGGGGTGCGGCGGCCGGTGGACAGCAGCAGGTAGGTCTCCCAGTCCATGCGCAGCGAGGCGGTCGGGTCGGTGAGCGGATCGACCTCGGCGGCGCGGCCGCTTTCCCCCACCGCCGCATAGCGGGTGAAGGCGATGGGGCCGGTGACCTCCAGCCTGAGGGACTGGCCGGGGCGGGCGCCGGCCCTCTTGGCCAGCACGTACGGCAGGCCGGACAGGAGGTGGTCGCGGGTGAGGCGGGCGGCGGGGGCGTCGAGGTTGCCGGAGCGGCCCACCGCGCGGCGGATGTCCTGTTCGTGGGTGTAGCAGTCGAAGGCGCGGATCCGGATGAACTGCACGTACGGGCCCGGCTTGCCGGTGGGCAGGATGACCTCCTGGTCGGGGTCCATGCCGGGCAGCTGGGCCAGCCGCCGGTCCAGCACCTCGGCCAGCTCGGCGACGACCTTCTCCGGCGGCAGCGGGCGGCGCACGTCCACGTCGATCTCCAGCATGCGGCCGAAGTCGTTGCGCACGTGCGGCAGGTGCTCGGGCAGGCGGTGGTCGGGCTGGGGCTCGCCGAGCATCATGCGTTCCACGCCGATCAGGTGGGAGAGGACATCCTTGACCGTCCAGCCGGGGCAGTCGGTGGGCCGGTCGTAGTCGGAGGGCTGCAGTTCACCGGTCAGCGCGAGCGTCGAGCGCAGGGTCTGCTCCCAGGCCGCCACGCTTTGAGCCATGTCCTCTCTCATGGCATGGGAGGGTCTCACGAGAAGGTTGCTTCAGGCAACCCTTCAGTTCTCCAGCCAGATGTAGCCGGCGAACCGGCCGGTGCGGCCCTCCCTGCGGTAGGAGTACAGCTCCGGGGACTCCAGGGTGCAGCGCGCATCGTGCCGGACGTCGGCGACCCCGGCGGCCTTGAGCTGGGCCTCGATGCCGGCGCGCAGGTCCAGGGCGGGCGTGCCGCGGCGGGTGGTGGCGCGGGCCTGCGGGACCGCGGCGGCGACCTCCTCGCGCAGCTCGGCGGGGACCTCATAGCACAGCCCGCAGGCGGCCGGGCCGATCAGCGCCGTCATCTGGGCCGGGTCCGCGCCGCGCGCGCTCATCGCCTCCACCAGGGCGGGGACGACGCCGAGCGCGGTGCCGGCCCGGCCGGAATGGGCCGCGCCGACCAGCCCGGCGACGGGGTCGGCGACCAGGACGGGGGCGCAGTCGGCCACCAGGACGGCCAGGCCCAGGCCCGGCCGGTCGGTGAAGACCGCATCCAGCCCGGGCGGATCGTCCCCGAAGGGCTCGGTGACATAGCGGACCTCGGCGCTGTGGACCTGCCGCATGAAGACCACCCGGGCGGGGTCCAGTCCCAGCTCCCGGGCGGTGGCGTGGCGGTTGCGCCGGACCGCCTCGGGGTCGTCGCCGACGGAGCCGCCGAGGTTGCGTTCATCGAACGGCGGGGCGCTCACCCCGCCCTTTCGGTCGGTGATGGCCGCCCGCACCCGATCGCCCAGCCGCATCGCGCCAGCCCTCCGTCCCCGTGCGCCGGGCTTTTTCGCCATGCCGCCCGGCTGCAGACCCACCGGCTTCGCTTCGCCGGAGAGGTTATCCCACGGCGGGCGACGGGCCGGTGGCGCGCTCGGGCGCACCACCGGCCCTGAAGGATGCGCGCGGTTACTTCAGCTTGCCGCGGGCCTTGTCCCGGGCCTGCTGGGCCTTGCTGCGGGCGTCGTCCATGATGTCCTGGGCCTGACCGGCCTGGTCCTGCCGGTCGGGCCGCATGGCCTCGGCCCGCTCGCCGCTCTTCGACCGCTGCGCCTTATTGCTTTTCGCCACGACAATTCCCCCCATTAAGTGCGACGTGGCCTTGCGCCCCCTATATACCCGGGGAGTCGAAATCATGCACCGAACTTTCGAACTTTCCAGACGCCCGTCAAATGTGTTCAAATCGGATGATTATCGGCAGATCGGGCTTGTTCGTCAGGGCGCGGCAATGAGCGGCCGGTCCTTTTTCTATCGCCGTATAAAGCTCCGCCAGATCTGCTTCTTCGGCGCAGCCGACGGTCATGGTCACCCGCGGCCGGAAGGCGGTTCCGGCGACGCGGGCCCGGGCCGTGCGCACCCCCGGCAGCCTGCGCGTCTCCACCGCCAGGCGCCGGGACGCCGCGGCGATCGCCGCGGCGTCCCGGCGCGCCGCAGTTCTGCCGGCCCATGCCCGCATCGCGGCCCACCATGGAGCCTTGCTCCGCCTCTCCTTCAGGGCACCGGTTCGCATGCCCCTTTTCTCACCCGGGGAAGGGCAAAGACACCCATGGGCGCGGCGGATCAGCGGAACACGACGGTTTTGTCGCCGTTGAGCAAGATGCGGTGCTCGCTGTGCCAGCGGACGGCGCGGGCCAGCGCCAGGCATTCCATGTCGCGGCCGACCGCCATCAGATCGGCCGGGCTGTGGGTGTGGTCGACCCGGGCGACCTCCTGTTCGATGATCGGCCCCTCGTCCAGCTCGGGGGTGACGTAGTGCGCGGTGGCGCCGATCAGCTTGACGCCGCGGGCGTGCGCCTGGTGGTAGGGCCGGGCGCCCTTGAAGCTGGGCAGGAAGGAGTGGTGGATGTTGATGATCCGGCCCGGCAGCTTGCCGCACATCTCGTCCGAGAGCACCTGCATGTAGCGGGCGAGCACCACCAGGTCCACCCGGTAGTGCTCCACCAGCGCCAGGATCTCGGCCTCTTGAGCGGCCTTGCCGCCCGGCCCGATCGGCAGGTGGTGGTAGTCGATCCCGTACGACTGGGTGAGCGGGCGCAGGTCGGGGTGGTTGGAGGCGACCGCCACGATATCGATGGTGGACAGCTGCCCGGAGCGGCGGCGGTACAACAGGTCGTTGAGGCAGTGCCCGGCCTTGGAGACCAAGATGAGCACCCGGGTGGGCACGGAGGCGTCATACAGCCGCCAGTCCAGGGCGAACTCCGGGACCAGCGCGGCCAGGGCGGTGCGCAGCCCGTCGGCGACGGCGCCGGGCTCGGGGCCGGGGACGGTGAACTGCACCCGCATGAAGAAGCGGCCGGTGATGGGATCGCCGTACTGCTGGCTTTCGACGATGTTGCACCCGCGCTCGGCCAGCAGACCGGAGACCGCGGCGACGATGCCGGGCCGGTCCGGGCACGACAGCGTCAGGATGTAGTCAGAACTCACGTCAAGGCTTTCTGAGCTGGCACTACGGGACGGGCAAGGCGCCGTCTTCTCGTGGTGTGACCAATGTATTACAGCCCTGTGGCGCCGCTTGAGCAGGTGGCCTGCGGTTTCGCCGGGCCCGGCGCGCTCCCTCGGCACACCGAGCCGCGACCGGATCACCCTGATTCGCCGGAATCACTCTCGCTTGAGTGTTCTCATGGCGCTCATCCCGGTTAGAGTCGCCGGCATGCGATGGGCCGCGCTGCTCGCGCTCGCCACCGTGCTCGTGACGGCCGCCTGCGAGGCGGAGACCGGCGCGAAGGGCGGTGCCGACCGTCCGACGCAGGGGACGCCAGGGACGCCGACGAAGACGCCGCAGAAGCCGGAGCGGGTGCCCGAGAAGGTGGCGGGCATCCCCACCAAGGCCGGCACCCACGTGCTCAAGCTGGACTTCGGCGGGCCGCTGGGACGCCAGTACCGCCTGCGCGTGCCGCCCCGGCTCGCCGGGGGCCGCTGGCGGGACGGCAGGCCCGCCAGACCGCTGCCGCTGGTGGTGGCCATGCACGGCGGCGCGGCCAACGCCGCGCAGATGGAGCGGCTGAGCGGCTTCAACCGGGTGGCCGACCGCGAGGGCGTCCTGGTGGCCTACCCCGAGGGGTTCATGTTCAGCTGGAACGCCGGTTTCTGCTGCGGGCCGGCCAAGCTGGCGAACAGCGACGACGTCGGGTTCGTCACCGAGCTGGTGCGCACGCTGACCGAGGCGGGGCTGGCCGATCGCAGGCGGGTGTACGCCACCGGCTTCTCCAACGGCGCCGGCATGGCCTACCGGCTGGCCTGCGAGGCGCCGGGCACGTTCGCCGCGATCGGGGTGGTGGCGGCGGCCATGGCGATGAAGCGGTGCGACCCGGCGCCGACCTCGGTGCTGATCATGCACGGGACGGCCGACCGCAACGTGCCCTACCACGGCGGCGGGCGGCGCGATTTCAACGACTCCCGGCCGTTCCCGCCCGTCTCGCACGCGGTGGACTACTGGCGCAAGGTCAACGGCCTGCCGCCGCCGCGGCGCGCCCTGACGGTGGCCGGCGGGCCGGACTGCCGTACCAGCGGCAAGGGCGAGGCGGGCACCGAGGTGGCGCTCTGCCGGATCGAGGGCGGCGGACACGTCTGGCCCAAGGGGGCACAGAACACCATTTGGGCGTTTTTCGACGCCAATCCGCGCCGCCGCTAGAATGTGAAGAGTTCTCATATTAATTTCCCGTCCCCTGCACTCCCGGCGGTGACCTCCCGCATGAACCTCCGCAAGCGGTACGACACCGCTACGGCCGCGCTCGAAGCCCCCCTGGCGATCGTCGACCTGGACGCCTTCCGCGCCAACGCCGCCGACCTGGTGCGCCGGGCCGGCGGCAAGCCGATCCGGGTGGCCAGCAAGTCGGTGCGCTGCCGGGAACTGCTCACCCAGGTGCTGGCCATGGACGGCTTCCGCGGGGTCATGGCCTTCACGCTGCCGGAGGCCCTCTGGCTCGCCGCGCACCGGGTCAGCGACGACATCCTGGTCGCCTACCCCACCGTCGACCGCACCGCCCTGGCCGAGCTGGCCGCCGACGAGCACGCCCTGTCGGTGATCACCGTGATGGTCGACTGCGCCGAGCACCTGGAGCTCATCGGCCAGGCCGCCGCGCGGGCCAAGGCCCCGCTGCGGGTGTGCATCGACATCGACGCCGGCTACCGCCTGCTGGGCGGCCGGGTGCGCATCGGCGCGCTGCGCTCTCCGATCCACGACCCCGCCCAGGCCGCCGAACTGGCCCGGCGGATCGAACGCAACCCCGCGCTGCACCTGGCCGGGCTGATGGCGTACGAGTCCCAGATCGCCGGGGTCGGGGACGCCCCGCCCGGCAGCCCGCTGCGGGCCGGGGTGATCCGGGCCATGCAGTCGCGCTCCCGCATCGAGCTGGCCCGCCGCCGCGCCGCCATCGTCCGGGCCGTCCGGCAGGTGCGGCCGGACCTGGAGTTCGTCAACGGCGGCGGCACCGGCAGCGTGGAGAAGACCGCCGCCGAACGAGCGGTCACCGAGGTCGCCGCCGGGTCCGGGCTCTACCAGCCGCACCTGTTCGACTACTACACCAACTTCCGCGGCCGGCCGGCCGCACTGTTCGCCCTGCCGGTGGTGCGCCGGCCCAGGCCGGGCGTGGTGACCTGCCTGGGCGGCGGCTACCTGGCCTCCGGCCCGGCCGACCGGCTCCGCCTGCCCCAGCCCTACCTGCCCGAAGGGCTGTCCTATGACCCCAACGAGGGCGCCGGGGAGGTGCAGACCCCGCTGCGGGGCGAGGCCGCCGACCGGCTGGCCATCGGGGACCGGGTGTGGTTCCGGCACACCAAGGCCGGCGAGCTGTGCGAGCGGTTCGACGTGCTGCACCTGGTGGAGGGCGAGACGGTGACGGCCACCGTGCCGACCTACCGGGGCGAGGGCCGCACCTTCCTGTGAGCGGCCCGGCCCGTGGCGGGCGCGCGTAGATTGGGCACATGAGCGACGCTCCCGTCATCAGCGTGCGCGGCGAGGCCGTGCTGGAGGCCGACCCCGAGATCGCCCACCTGTCGGTGTACGTCCAGGCCGAAGACGACGACCGCCGTGCGACGCTGGAGCGGCTCACCGAGCGCAACCGGCGCTGCCTGGAGCTGGTGCGCTCCTACGGCGAGGCCGTCGAGCGCCTGGAGACCGGCGCGCTCACCATCACCCCGGTGCTGCGGCGCCGGCGCCGCGAGGGCGAGATCCGCCGCTACCAGGGCACCGTCTGGATCAAGATCACCATCGGTGACCTGAGCGTGCTCGGGGAGCTGGTGACCCGGCTCGGCGACCTGGAACGCACCCGGGTGGACGGGCCCGAGTGGGCGCTGCGCCCCGACAGCCCCGTCCGCGCCGAGGCCGCCCGGCAGGCCGTCCGGCAGGCGGTGCAGCGCGCCCACGACTACGCCGAGGCGCTCGGTTGCCGCCTGACCGGAATGGTGGAGCTGTCCGACGAAGGGCTCGGTCACGGACGTCCGGAACCCTTCGAGCCGGTGCCGGTGGCCTACGCCGCCGCGGTGGAGAGCGCCGACGCCGAACCGGAGGCCATCTCCCTGGAACCGGCCGTGCAGATCGTGCGGGCCGCGGTGGAGGCCCGCTTCACCGCCACGCAACCCCAGCTCATCACCCGTGGGGAACGAGCCGCCCGCACCCCCTCCGACAGTTAGGCCGCCCGGACGGGCATGGCCGGCGCGGGAGGCTTCGATGAACATTCGAGCCGATTCACCGGTGTCCGCCAAGTAATGTCAGTGCCATCGGTCAGGATCGTGCCCGGGGACGTCCGAAAAGGGCACGAGCCGGCGAAGGGCGGGAAAACAGGGCCTCGACGGGAGGTGCCGATGGCCGCACCGGATGGGCAAGCCGCGGCGCAGCCGCCCCTGGACGACCCCTGCGGCGAGCGGACGCAGGCCGGGCGGCCGCTGCGCGCCGGCGGCGCGCGGGCCGACGACGGCCTGGATGTGTTCCTGGCCGGGCGGGTGTTCATGGACATGATCTTCACCGGGCTGCCCGGGCTGCCGCCGCCCGGCACCGAACTGGTCACCGACGGGCTGGGCTCGGCGCCCGGCGGCATCGCCAACATCGCGGTGGCGATGAGCCGGCTGGGCCTGCGCACCGGGCTGGCCACCGTGATCGGCGACGACATGTTCGGCGCCTACCTGTGGCGGACGCTGTCGGAGCAGGAGGGGGTGGATCTGACCTGGTCGCGGCGGCCGGCCGGGTGGCCCACCCCGGTCACCGTCTCGCTGGCCTACGACTCCGACCGCAGCATGGTCACCTACGCCCGGCCGCTGCCGCTGACCGCCGACGAGCTGGTCGCCGTCCCGCCCCGGGCCGCCAGCTGCTTCGTCGACATCGACCGCCCGCTGCCGTCGTGGGCGCTGACCATGCGGCGCAGCGGGGCGCTGGTGTTCGCCGACATCGGCTGGGACCCCACCGAGACCTGGTCCACCGACGTGCTGGACCGGCTCGCCGAGGTCGATGTGTTCCTGCCCAACGCCGTGGAGGCCATGGCCTACACCCGCACCCGCACCCCCGCCGAGGCGCTGGAGGCGCTGGCCGAGCGGGTGCCGGTGGTGGTGGTCAAACAGGGGGCGCTGGGCGCCATCGCCATCGACTCCACCACCGGCGAGCGCGCCTCGGCCGCCGCCCTGCCGGTCCGGGCGCTGGACACCACCGGAGCCGGCGATGTGTTCGCCGCCGGGTTCGTGTTCGGCACGCTCGCCGGATGGCCGCTGATGCAGCGGCTGCGCTTTGCCAACCTGTGCGCCGGGCTGTCGGTGCGCCACCACAGCGGCTCGCTGGGCGCGCCCTGCTGGGGCGAGATCGCCGCCTTCGGGGAGACCTCCGACCTGCCCCCGGAGGTGCTGGCCGACTACGAGTTCGTGATCCCCTACATCCCCGCCGCCGAGCTCGGCAACGGCCCGGAGTCGGTCACCCGCGCCCAGCCCACGCTCCGCTGAAAGGACGCCCATGAGCATCAAGATCGCCATCGTCGGGGCGGGCAGCGGCTACATGCCGGGAGTGATCCGCGGACTGCTGCACCGGGCCGCCGACCTGGCCGGCGCCGAACTGGCCTTCCACGACGTCCACCGCGAGCACCTGGCGCTGATGGCCCGGCTGGCCACCGCCATGTTCGCCGCCCGCGGCGCCGACTTCACCGTCACCTCCCACACCGAGCTCAAGCCCGCCCTGGACGGCGCCTCCTACGTGTTCACCACCTTCCGGCCCGGCGGGATGGCCGCCCGTCACCTGGATGAGTCGATCCCCCTCAAATACGGCGTGGTCGGGCAGGAGACCGCCGGTCCCGGCGGGTTCCTCATGGCCTGCCGGTCGGTGCCGGTGCTGCTGCGGATCGCCGAACTCGCCGACCCGGACGCCTGGATCGTCAACTACACCAACCCCACCAACATCGTCACCGACGCGGTGCTGCGGTACCGGCCCGGCACCCGCATCATCGGATTGTGCGACCAGCACGTCGGCGACACCGAGATGTGGGCCGAGCTGCTGGGCCTGCCCGCCGCCAGGCTGGAGGCCGACTGGATCGGCCTCAACCACGCCACCTGGGCCGAGCGGGTCCGCCTGCACGGCGAGCCGCTCGACCTGCCGGCCCTGCTGGCCGACCTGGAGATCCCCGGCGGGGGCGCCACCCCGTGGCGCGACCCGTCCCGGATGGCCGAGCTGGCCCGCGCCCTGGGCCTGCTGCCCAACTCTTACGCCAAGTACTACTTCTTCCACGACGAGGTGGTGCGAGAGCTGCGCGCCAAGGGCACCACCCGGGCTCAGGACATCTCGGCCATGCTCCCCGGCTACTACGCCTCCCTGGCCGCCGAGGCCGCCAAGCCCGACCCCGACCCCAGCCGGGAGCGGGGCGGCGGCGAGCACGGCGAGTTCGCCGTGGACGTCATCTGCGCCCTGCACCGCGACGAGGACCGCCGCATGATCGTCAACATCCGCAACGACGGCGCGATCTCCTCGCTGGACGACGACGCCGTCGTGGAGGTGCCCGCCCGCATCGGCCGCAAAGGTCCTCTCCGGTCGGCCATGGGCCCGCTCCCCCTGCCGGTGCGCGGCCTCACCCAGGCCATCTGGACCTATGAGCGGCTCGCCGCCGACGCCGCGGCGACCGGCGACCGGCGCACCGCCCTGCAGGCGCTGATGGCCCACCCGTTCGTGCGCGACAAGCACACCGCCGAACGCATCCTCCACGAGGGCCTGGCCGCCCACCGCGACCACCTCCCCCAGTTCGCCCGCTGACCGCCCGGGTTGAACTGCACGGCCGCCGCGGCCGTACACCCGGGTGGGGATGCACCGGCGGCCGCCGGGCCACCGCGGGCGGCTTCACCGCGCAAGGCTCCCGGCGGCTCGTCATGGACCTGTCCTCCGGCATGGAGCCCCGGCACGCCGCCGCCTTCGGCCTGAGCACGGCCGGCGGCCGGCCCGTGCTGCGCACGCCCATCCCCCGTCCATGACGAAGCGCCGGCCCCGCACGGAGCCGGCGCTTTCTTGCGCACCCTCGGCTCAACGCCGGCGCCGCCGGCCGCGCCGCCACAGCATGAACGCGGTCACGACGACCACGGCGCCGACGCCCACCGCGATCACCCTGCGGTCGACCGGCCCCGCCTCGCCGTCGGTCTCCCCGGGCGGCGCCACCAGCGCGCCCACCGCGGCGATGACCTGCCCGGTCTCCTCTTTCAGCCGGGTCACGCCGCGCTGCGCCACGTTGCGCGGATTGACCCGGTCGACGATCTCGTCGATGGTGCGCGCCAGCTCTTCCCGGGTGCGCTCGATCTCCTTCTCCAGCGCTTCCGGATCGGGAGCCTTGTCAGCCATGCCGTGTCCTTATCGTCCGAGCCTCCTGCGGCAGACGATCAGTGTTGCAGGTACCGCGGCGCATCGCCCGTCACACCCCGCCGGACGCGCCGCCCGCACCGGTACGGTGGGAGCCGATCCATCGCGCCGGGGAGCGTCCGCGGCCCTGCCGGTTCGGGCCGGGCGTTCCCGAACCGCCGCGATCGTCCGTCCCTGCTGAACGAATCCGCTGAATGGAAAGGCACAAGCCGATGTCCGAACGGCTGCAGCCCGGCGACGTCGCCCCCGACTTCGAGCTCCCCGACGCCGACGGCACCACGGTCTCGCTGTCCTCGCTGCGCGGGAAGCGGGTGATCGTCTACTTCTACCCGGCGGCCATGACCCCCGGCTGCACCAAGGAGTCGGTGGACTTCCGCGACAGCCTGCCCGAACTGGAGGCGGCGGGCGTCGCGGTGGTCGGCATCTCCCCCGACCCGCCGGCCAAGCTCGCCAAGTTCCGTGAGCGCGACGGCCTGACCTTCCCGCTGCTGTCCGACCCCGACGCCAAGGTCCTGCGGGCCTATGGCGCCTATGGAGAAAAGAAGCTGTACGGCAGGGTCGTGGTGGGGGTCATCCGCTCCACCTTCGTCATCGACCCCGAAGGAAAGGTCGAAAAGGCCTACTACAACGTGAAGGCCACGGGACATGTGGCCCGTCTCCGCAAGGACCTCGGCTTGTAGCGGTTTCGCGGATTTGTGCGGGCGGGGGGACTCGAACCCCCACAGTGTTGCCACCAACAGATCCTAAGTCTGCCGCGTATGCCAATTTCGCCACGCCCGCCCGGCCGCGTGGAGGCCGTGATCACAGCTTAGCCTCCCTCGCGAGCCCGGTGCATGCGCTCACGGCGGGGCCGGTTACGGCCATCTGAAAAACTCGGGCGTACCGGCCTGTCGTATGGGATTACGCTGACTGGGGGTCCGAGCGCGGTCAGGAGGGCTTGGTGAGCGGTTGTTCCACCCGCCGGCTGCTCCCCTGCGGCTACCCGGGTCCCCTCCCGCCCGTTCTTCCCGGGCGCCTCGCCGCCCCGCCGGTGGCCGATGGCGCGTCGGCCCGCCCGGACCCGCCGCGGGCGTGCGCGGGCCGCTCCCCGTCGCCTTCGTCTCCGGTCCCGGCGAGGCCGCATCGAGCGGGCACGGGTGGCCCCCGGTGAGGTCGCCGTCCCCCCGTCCCGCAGACCGCCTGGAGCACGACGTGCTGGTGTACGGCGGCCTGGAGGAGTATCTGGCGGCGACGGTGCCCCATCTGCGGGAAGGGGTGGAGGCCGGGGAGGTGCCGCTGGTGGTGGTCCCCGAGCCGAGGCTGAGCGCGCTGCGGGACGCGCTGGGGGCCGACGGACGGGAGGCGACGTTCGTCGACGCCGACGAGTTCTATGCGCACCCGGTGCGGGCACTGCGCGACTATGACCGGATCCTGCGCCTGCACGCACCGCGCCGGCTGCGGGTGGTGGGCGAGCGGAACTGGTCCGACGATCCGCTGGAGACGGTGGAATGGGCCCGCTACGAGTCGCTGGTGAACACGCTGTTCGCCGCCTCGGGCGCCCGGGTGATCTGCGCCTATGACCGGGACGCGGTGCGGCCGCAGGTGCTGGAGCACGCCCTGCGCACCCACCGGCGGCTGATCGACGGCCGGAGCGAACGGCACAACGACGCCTACCCCGAAAGCGACTACCTGGAGCCGGCCGGGTTCGGCGCGGACGGCGCCTGGAGCCCTCCGCCCCCGGACGCCGCGCACCTGCCGTTCGGCGCGATGGAGGATCTGCAGCGGGTGCGCAGGTTCGTGGCGGCGCGGGCGAGCGGGCACGGGCTGGACGAGAAGCGGATCGCGGCCCTGGAGACGGCCGTCACCGAGGCGGCGACCAACGCGCTCAAACACGGCGCCGCGCCCAGATGGGTGCGGGTGTGGCGGCGGCCGGGCGAGTTCGTCTGCGAGGTGAGCGACCACGGCCGCTGGCGCCCGGGGGCGCTGGCCGGTTTCACGCCGCCGGTCTCGGCGCTGGAGCGCGGGTTCGGGCTGTGGACGGTACGGCTGCTGGTGGACGTGGTGCGGCTGCACGCCGGGGAGGACGGCACGTCCGTCCGTCTGCTGATGCGCAGGTGAGCCCCGTCCTTTCCGGGGCGGAAGAAGCGGAATTCACCGATTCCGCTGGGCGGAATGACCGCGCTTTTGCACGTGCGTCTCAGATAACCGCAAATCCTGTTTGCAATGTGGTCCCCAACGCGGTGAAGCCGGGCGTACTCTGGAGGCTCTCCCTGTGAAACGGCGGTGAGAGCGCGATGTTTTTCCCCGGCCCGGTCCGCAGGATGGTCAGTGATCTACGGCCGGGCGATCACGCCTGGTTGGCCTTCGCCGGTGAGGACGAGCGGAACCTGGTGGTGGGCTCGTTCATCGACACCGCCCTGGCCGGTGAGGACAAGGTGGTCGTGCTGGCCGGCCGGGAGGAGATCACCCTGCCCACCGGGGACCGGGTGACCGTGGTGCCGCTGAGCGAGCACCCCTCTCAGGCCCTGGATCCGCGCCGGCCGGCGCAGGTGCTGCGGACGGAGATCGACCGGGCGCAGCGGGCGGGCTACCGCGGGGTGCGGATCGTGGCCGATCTGACCTGGACGCTGCGCACTCCCGGCGGGGCCGGGCTGGTGCTGGACTGCGAGCGGCACATCGAGGAGGTGGTGGGCCCGAGCACGTCGGCCATCGCGATCTGCCAGGTGGACCGGCGGGCCTGCCGGCCCCGCGAGCTGGCCGCGCTGAAGGACGCGCACCCGGTCACGGTCACCGCCGACCCCGACTTCGCCGACTCGGTGCTGCGCATCGACCGCACCTTCCACCCGCTGGGGCTGGCGCTGAGCGGGGAGCTGGACGCCGCCCGGCACGCGGTGTTCGGGGAGGCGCTCTCACAGGCGCTGGCCCGCGCCAACGGCTCCCCGGTGCACGTGGACATGGCGGAGCTGAAGTTCATCGACGTGGGGGCGCTGGCCATGCTGGCCAGGGCGGCCGACGCCCGTCCCCGAGGCGGCCCGCTGGTGCTGGACCGGATGCCCGCCCCGGTGCGGTCGATGGTGGAGATGATCGGGCTGGACCGGCTGCCCGGCCTGCGGCTCGGCATCCCGCATCCGGACGTCCACGGCCCCGACCCTTAAGGGCCCGTCCCGCCGCTCAGGCGGGCCGGACGCCCAGGACCTCCGGGAGGATCTCGGCGAGCGCGCGCAGCGCCTTGCCGCGGTGGCTGACGGCGTCCTTTTCCTGCGGCGACAGCTCCGCCGAGGTGCGGGTGCCCCCGTCCGGGACGAAGATCGGGTCATAGCCGAAGCCGCCCTCGCCCCGGGGCCGGTCGATTATGCGTCCGGTCATGCGGCCCTCGACGATCCGCTCGATCCCGCCGGGGGTCACCAGCGCCACCGCGCAGGCGAAGTGGGCGCCGCGCCGCTCGGGCGGCACGTCAGCGAGCTGGTCGAGCACCAGCTCCAGGTTGGCGCGGTCCTTGTCGCCGGCGGCCTGGCCGAACCGTCCCGACCAGCGCGCCGACAGCACGCCGGGCATGCCGTTCAGGGCGTCCACGCACAGTCCGGAGTCGTCGGCGATGGCCGGCAGCCCGGTGTGGGCGGCGATGGCGCGGGCCTTCAGCAGCGCGTTGCCGGCGAAGGTGGGCTCGGTCTCCTGGACGTCGGGGGCGTCGGGGAACTCCTCCAGCCCCACCACCTCGATGCCGCCCAGGATGCGGCGCAGCTCGGCGACCTTGCCAAAGTTGCGGGTGGCGAGCACGATCTTGGTCATCGGTTCAGCGCCTCCTGCTGCAGCCGGGTCAGCTCGGCGCAGCCGCCGGCCGCCAGATCCAGCAACGCGTCCAGTTCCGCGCGGTCGAAGGGCTGCCCCTCGGCGGTGCCCTGGACTTCGACGAATTTGCCGTCCCCGGTGCAGACCACGTTCATGTCGGTGCCGGCCTCGACGTCCTCGGCGTAGCACAGATCCAGGCGGGGCTCGCCGTCGACCACGCCGACGCTGACCGCGGCCACCGAGCAGATCAGCGGGTCGCCCTTGATCAGCTCACGTTCGCGCATCCAGGCCACCGCGTCGGCCAGCGCCACATAGGCGCCGGTGATGGCGGCGGTGCGGGTGCCGCCGTCGGCCTGCAGCACGTCGCAGTCCAGCACCACGGTGTTCTCGCCCAGTTCCTTGAAGTCCACGCACGCCCGCAGGGAACGGCCGATCAGCCGGGAGATCTCCTGGGTGCGCCCGCCGAGGCGGCCCTTGACCGACTCGCGCTCGCCGCGGGTGTGGGTGGCCCGGGGCAGCATCGCGTACTCGGCGGTCACCCAGCCCAGGCCGCTGTCGCGGCGCCAGCGGGGCACCGAGTCCTGCACCGAGGCCGCGCACAGGACGCGGGTGGCGCCGAACTCGATGAGCACGGATCCCTCGGCGTGGTCGAGCCAGTTGCGCTGGATGCGGACGGGCCGAAGCTGGTCGGGTGCGCGGTCGTCAGGACGGGCCATGGCCTTCACCCTAGTACCCGCCCGCCCCCGCCACGTCCCGATGCGGCGAAGGCGCCGGCCGCGCTCAAAGCTCGTAGACGGTGCCGACCTGGGCGAGCTCGATCGGTCCCGAATAGTCGGCCATCTTGGCCTCGGCCAAGGTGACCGCCGGGTCGTTCCAGGGCAGCAGGTGGGTCAGCACCAGGCGGCCGACACCGGCGCGGGCGGCGTGCTCGGCGGCCTCCCGGCCGGTCAGGTGCATGTCGGGAGGGTTGGGACGGCTCTCCACGAAGGCCGCCTCGCACAGGAACAGGTCGGCGCCGCGGGCGATGTCGATGAGGGCCTGACAGCCTCCGGTGTCGCCGGAGTAGGCCAGCACCTTCCCCTCGTGCTCGACGCGCAGCCCGTAGGCCTCGACGGGGTGGTTGACCCGCGCGGCGGTCACCCGGAAGGGGCCCAGTTCGAACGGCTCGGCGGGGAATTCGTGGAAGGTGAACGCCTCCCCCATGTCGGGGTTGGGCTCCAGCTCATAGGCCTTGGCCATGTGCTCGGCGGTGCCCGCGGGGCCGTAGACCGGGATCACCGGCGCCTTGCCGAACGGGCAGTAGACGCGGGCGATCCAGTACACCGTCAGGTCCAGGCAATGGTCGGGGTGCAGGTGGGTGAAGCAGATGGCGTCGATGTCGAGCACATCGTGAAAGCGCTGCAGGGAGCCGAGCGCGCCATTGCCCAGGTCGAGCAGCATCGAAAAGCCGTCCGCTTCGACCAGATAGCTGGACGCAGGACTCTTCGGCCCGGGAAAGCTGCCGGAGCAGCCGATCACTGTGACCCGCACGCTCAACTCCTCCTTCGTGCCACGAGGAATTCAAGGGGTCAGGGCGGCGCCCGCGACGGCCTCCACCAGGCCTATCTCGGGCCCCAGGAACCTGCGTCCCAGCCTCGCGAACTCCGCCGGATCCCCGGTGACAAGGAACCGGTGCACGGGTGGGGACGCGGTCTCGGCGCGGGCCAGACCCTGGTCTTGAAGCACTCGGTATACGTCCTTAGCGGTCTCCTCGGCACTTGAGACCAGTGTGACCCCGTCCCCTACCACGTAGGAAATGGCGCCGATGAGCAAGGGGTAGTGGGTGCAGCCGAGGATGAGGGTGTCGCAGCCCGCATCCACGATCGGCTGAAGGTAGGAGCGCGCCACCGACAGCAGCTCCGGCCCCTTGGTGATGCCGGCTTCGACGAACTCCACGAAACGGGGGCAGGCGACGCTGGTGAGCTCGATGTGCGGGGCGGCGGCGAACGCGTCCTCATAGGCCCGGCTGGTGACGGTGGCGTGGGTGGCGATCAGTCCCACCCGCCCGTTGGTGGTGGCCCGTGCGGCCCGCCGGGTGGCGGGCTTGATGACCTCCACGATCGGCACGTCGTAGCGTTCGCGCGCGTCCCGCAGCATCGCCGCGCTGGCGCTGTTGCAGGCGATCACCAGCATCTTGACGCCCTCGGCGACCAGCTGGTCGAGCATCTGGAGGGCGAAGGCGCGGACCTCGGCGATCGGCCGGGGGCCGTAGGGCTGACGCGCCGAGTCGCCGAGATAGAGGATCGGCTCGTCCGGCAGCTGATCGAGAATCGCACGGGCGACGGTGAGCCCTCCGTAGCCGCTGTCGAAGATCCCGATCGGCGCGTCAGACATGGTCCTTTAGGCTAGGCGACAGTTCCCTTGCAAAGCGCGTGTTGCGTCGCACATCACACGTTCACGTAACCGTCATATGACGTGTTCGTTCAAGGCGGCCCCGACATATTCGGCAGCGGTGGTCATATCGCACCTCTGGCGCGGTGCCGCCCGGTTTCGGCCCAGGGCGCGCCGAAGCGGCGGGCGGCCGGCGCGCATTCGTCCCGCCCCTTGCTCGAACGTGTTGTCGTCGCAGGTCGGACCGGGTGGTCAAGACGAGCCGCGGCCGACGCGGGCGATCTGGCGGCTTTGGGCGACCAGCCGGCCGGCGGAGTCCCACACCTCCACGTCCTCGTCGAACCAGCCGTCTCGCACCAGCCGTCCGGTGCCGTACAGGGTCAGCGTGCCGGGGGCGGGCAGGGCGCGCATGTGCCAGGTCAGCTCGACGGTGGGGGCCCAGCCGGAGAAACCGGTGTTGAGCACCACCGGCGGCAGCGCGTCCACCGCCAGCGCCAGCAGGAAGGGGTCGGGGGCGTAGTCGTCGTCGCGCAGCCGGAAGTAGCCGCGCATCTCCAGGCGGCCGTGGGGCCGTCCGTCGAGCCATCCCATGGTGGCCGGGTCGAAGCGCATGTCCACCCGGTCGGCGAAGCCCCGGTCCTTGGCGGGCGAGGGCATGCGGCCGACGCACTCGTCGATCGGCGGCAGCGCGGGGGGCGCCTGGTCGGCCCAGTGCGGTTCGGCGGCCGGGTCCAGGGTGCCGGTGACGACCTGGGCGTCGATGACCGGCTGCCCGTCCTGGGAGAGGGTGGCCCGGACGGTGGCGGCGGTGCGGCCGCTCTTGCGGGGCTCCACGGTGATCTCGGCCGGGCCGGGCCTGCCCACCCGCAGGAAGGCGGCGCTGGTGGAGATCGGGTGGGCGTGCGGGGCGGCGTCCATCGCCGCCCGCAGCAGGACGGCCATCAGGTAGCCGCCGTTGAGCGCCTCACCGATGCGGAAGCCCGCGTCGAGTTCGGCCTCATAGCGTCCCTCGGCGACGCGCTCGACCGCCGTGGCGTTCCCGAACCGGCTCATCTCAGCACCTCAGCTCCGCCAGATGGAAACCGTATCTAGAATCACATTCGAGAACGAACCCTACCCTCTTCCGTTCTGCGCACTTGATGCGGCCGGGAGGAAATCGTCCCGGCGTGACGGCACTACTCTGGTGATCCCACCGATGCCGGAGTAGATCTGTGACGCCGCACGAGCCCAAATCCACCGCCTACCACGATCCCGGTCACCTCGGCGGCCCGCACCCGTTCGGCGGCGCCGAAGGCGCCTCCCCCGCCGCCGCCGCGACGGACGCCCTGGGCGGCACCGGAGCCGCGGGGCTGCCGCCGTCCTATGGCGGCCCGCTCACCGGGTCGAAGGGGACGGACGATCCGCTGGCCGGGGTGAGCGGATCGGCGGGCACGGCCGCCGCGGGCTCCCGGGGACGCCACGCCTACCTGGAGGAGGCCGCGGCCTACCTGAGCGAGACGGCCGCCACGGTCCCCCAGGCCCAGCCGGCATCCGCCCAGCCGATCTCCCGGCGCTCCCAGCGCGCCCTCTACAAGCACGCCACGCTCGGGCCGCTGCGGGCCGAGGACCCCTCGGCGTCCGGGGAGGACTTCTTCGACCTGCTGGCCCGGCTGGCCGAACCGGAGGAGTGGGGCGGCGCGCCCAGCGGCCCGGCCCAGGTGGCCCGCAGCGACGACACCTGGGTGCTGCGCGAGTACATCGAGCAGACCTTCGAACGGCTGTACCGGCAGCGCCGGATCCTCACCTCCCCCGACGGGGCGCACAGCGTCTTCAACACCGGCCTGGTCACCTCCCGCCAGGAGGAGATCTACGGCCTGTTCGTCCCCAGCCGCGACCCGGACGGGGCGCCGTGGCGGCTGCAGGGCTGGTACACCGAGTCCGAACGGGAGCTGCAGACTCACTTCCCCGAGCTGCCCCCGGCCGCCACCTACGCCGAAGAGCCCGCCGAGCTGGTCTACGACTGGCGGTGCGAGCTGGTCGTCAACGCCGGCCGGCTGCTGGAGTCCGCCGAGAACCTGGCGGCCCTGCCCGCCCCGCTGAACGCCAACCCCTACCAGGCCGGGCTGGTGCTGGAAGGGGCGGTGCGCCGGGCTCAAAGCCGGGCCCGGCGCGACTACCGCGCCGCGGTCCCCTGCTGGGACCCGCTCTCCGAACGGGTGCGGCTGCTGCTGCCGCTGTCGCTGACCAGCCCCGACGCGGTGGACGCGGCGCTGATGGTCGGCCGGGAGGACGCCCAGGAGGTCTACCGGGGACACCGGCTGCTGGCCCTGGACATCGCCTACGCCAGGGCGCGGCAGCTGGCCCGGCCCCACGACTGGCTCACCCCGCCCGCGGCGTCCTCCTGATCGGGCGGTCGTTCACAGGTCGGGGTCGGTGCCGTAGGTCTCGAAGGCGGCCTCTTCATACAGCCGCATGTTGATGTCGTGCGCCCACTCGGCGGCAAAGCGCTTGACCCGCCGGATCCGTTCCGCATCCAGGCCGTGGCGCTCGAACTCGGCCTCGGGCATCTGCTCCTGGCAGGTCAGCCGGTCGGCCAGGCGTTCCAGGCAAAAGTCGGGGGCGTTGCAGCCGCCCAGCCACTCCAGCCGCTCATAGCCGTAATCGCCGGCCACCGCGGCCACGTCGATGAGGTCGCAGGCGGCCAGCCGCCCGGCCAGCGCACCGACCTTCAGCCCGATCGCGTCCTCGTAGGCCACCACCGGGCAGCCGCCGATCCGCACCGGCCGCAGCCGCAGGGGGACGCGCAGCACGTTGACCCGGCAGGTCCGGCCGCCGCCGGGATCGGTGACCGCCAGGGTGAGGCACGCCTCATCCCTCCGATCGCCGCCCTGTACGCGCAGCCCCCGGTCCCGGTAGGCCGCGGTGATCGCCGCGGCGGCGTCCTCCAGCGGCAGCGGCTCGGCGGTGGCGAAGTCGACATTGCCGTGGGGACGGTCGATGAGCCCGTGCGCGCGCAGCGCATGGCCGCCGGCCAGCGCCAGGCAGAACTCGGCGCACACCGCCGCGGCGGCCTCGATCAGCAGACGGTGGAAGGGATCCATCACGGCGGGACGGCGGAGGGCGCACCGGCCGTCAGCGGACCGGCGACGGTCACGCCCTCACGCCCACAGCTGGCCTTCGAGACGCTCCTCGGCCTCTTCCAGGGTGCCCTCATAAGCCCCGGTGGACAGGTACTTCCAGCCGCCGTCGGCGACGATGAAGACGATGTCGGCGCGCTCGCCGGCCTTGACCGCCTTGCGGGCCATGCCCAGCGCGGCGTGCAGGGCGCAGCCGGTGGAGATGCCGGCGAAGATGCCCTCCTGCTCCAGCAGCTCACGGGTGCGGCGCAGCGCGTCCTGGGAGCTGACCGAAAACCGGGTGGTCAGCACCGACTCGTCGTACAGCTCGGGGATGAAGCCCTCGTCGATGTTGCGCAGGCCGTAGACCAGCTCGCCGTACCGGGGCTCGGCCGCCACGATCTTGACGTCCGGGACGTGCTCGCGCAGGTAGCGGCCCACGCCCATGAGCGTGCCGGTGGTGCCGAGCCCGGCCACGAAGTGGGTGATGGTGGGCAGGTCGGCCAGGATCTCCGGGCCGGTGGTCTCATAGTGCGCCTGGGCGTTGGCCTCGTTGCCGTACTGGTAGAGCATCACCCAGTCGGGGTGCTCGGCGGCCAGGCGCTTGGCCACCCGCACCGCCTCGTTGGAGCCGCCGGCCGCGGGCGAGGAGATGATCTCCGCGCCCCACATGCGCAGCAGCTGGCGGCGCTCCTCGGAGGTGTTCTCCGGCATCACGCACACCATCCGGTAGCCGCGCAGCCGCGCCACCATGGCCAGCGAGATGCCGGTGTTGCCGGAGGTCGGCTCCAAGATGGTGCAGCCGGGGGTGAGCAGCCCTTCCTTCTCCGCCTTGTTGATCATCCAGAGGGCGGGACGGTCCTTGACCGAACCGGTCGGGTTGCGGTCCTCCAGCTTGGCCCACAGCCGTACCTCCGGTGACGGGGACAGCCGGGGCAGCCCCACCAGCGGGGTACGGCCGAGGGAGTCCAGCAGCGAGTCGAAACGCATTACCGGGGGCCGCCGTGCGGTGCGCCGCCCGCCACCGCGGGCAGCACCGTGACCGTGTCCCCGTCGGAGACCTTGGTCTCCAGGCCGCCCAGGAAGCGCACGTCCTCGTCGTTGAGGTAGACGTTGACGAACTTCCGCAGCTTGTCGCCCTCGACCAGGCGGTCGCGCAGACCGGGGTGGCGGGAGTCCAGGTCGGTGAAGAGCTCGTCCAGCGAGCTGCCCTCGCCTTCGACGGACTTGGCGCCGCCAGTGAGGTTGCGCAGGATCGTCGGGATCCGGACCTCGATCGCCATCGCGATTGTTCTCCTTAGCGTCACAGGGGCCCACCGTCCGTGGGATGTCAACACGGGAGGGCGCCGGGGGATTCCGGGGCTGCTGCGGGCGGCTTTCAGGAACAGTCGTAGACGACCTCGGCGCGGCAGTGCCCGAACAGGAAACTCTGCACAGGCGGGACACACATGGATTCGAGTTTACCGAGGACCTCACCGCAGGCCGGAAGCCGACCCCTGCGCCCTGACCGGTTCGGTGACCCTCGTCGGCCCGCGGTCCCGGCGCTTTTCCGACGAGACGGGCCGCCCAGGGTGCTCAGTACGAGTCGACGATGCGGACCTCTTCCTCGGTCACCTCCCCGTCCACGATCCGGAAGGAGCGGAACTCCGTCACCTCCGGATCCCGGGTGGAGACCAGCACGTAGTGGGCGTTGGGCTCGGAGGCGTACGAGATGTCGGTGCGCGAGGGGTAGGCCTCGGTGGCGGTGTGGGAGTGGTAGATGACGACCGGCTCCTCGTCGTTGTCGTCCATCTCCCGCCACACCCGCAGCTGCTCCATGGAGTCGAAGCGGTAGAAGGTCGGGGAACGCTCGGCGTTCGTCATGGGGATGAACCGGGTCGGCCGGTCCGAGCCGATGGGGCCGGCGATCACTCCGCACGCCTCGTCGGGGTGGTCAGCGCGCGCATGCGCAACGATCTTCTCGTACAGGGCCCGCTCGATCGTCAGCATGCTCCGAAGGCTACCCGCCCGGCCGTCCCGCGTGATCGGCGGCCGCCGCGACAGTCCGCTCACCACACGGCCCGCACCAGCTGCTCTTGCAGCATGGTCAGCCAGTCGTAGGCGGCGTACATGGGAAAGCGCGGGTCGTCGCGGTCCAGCTCGGCGGCCTGCTCGTACCACTCCTCGGTGATGTCCAGCCGGGTGCCCAGCGCCAGCCGCACGTCGTTGAGGGCCCGCAGCCACGCCTGCGCCTGCTCGGCGTCCAGCACCACGTCCTCGCCGGGCCGCAGCGTGGCCAGCACCACCCCGGCGGCCTGGCGTTTGCCGTCGCGCAGCCCCGCCTCGGTGTAGCGGCGGAACTCCCGGGCCGCCTTGTCGTCTTCGGTATAGGCGTCGGGGAACAGCCGGGCCAGCACCGGATCGTCGGGCTTTTCGGCGTTCTCACGGATGCCGAGCGCGGCGGCCAGCGGGTCGGCGGAGGAGTCGGGCTCGCCGAGCAGGTCCAGCATCTGCTCGGTCAGGCTCCTGACCAGGGCCGCCTCGGCGTGGTCCAGCCGCAGCCGGACCCCCTGGCGGACGCGTTTGACCTGGCTCATGTTCCTCTTCCCGCGCGCCGTCCGGCCGCGATCGGTTCACTCATCGCGCTTGACGGTGGCCCACAGCCCGTAGGAGTGCAGGATCTCCACGTACCGCTCCATCTCCTCACGGCCGCCGCTGGCCACCACCGCCCGGCCCTTGTGGTGCACGTCCAGCATCAGCTTCTCGGCCTTGGGCTTGGGATACCCGAACACCGTCTGGAACACGTACGTCACATACGACATCAGGTTGATCGGGTCGTTCCAGACGATCGTCAGCCAGGGCAGGTCGGGCCGATGGTCCTCATCGGAGCGCGGCCGGTCCAGCTCCACCGGCGCCGGCGCGGTCATCGCGGATGCCCCCTTCCCCATGCGACTGACATGGCATACGACAGACCTGTGCATCCATGGTGCACACACCGGTCCGTAGTCTTCCACTTGTGGACCTTGGTTACAGTACGGCGCTGCTGACCGACCATTACGAGCTGACGATGCTGCAGGCCGCCCTGCGCAGCGGCACGGCCGGGCGGCGCGCGGTGTTCGAGGTGTTCGCCCGCCGCCTGCCGGCCGGGCGGCGCTATGGGGTGGTGGCCGGGGTGGGCCGGCTGCTGGAGATGATCGAGCAGTTCCGCTTCGGCGAGCGCGAGCTGGAGTTCCTCACCTCCCGCGGCGTCGTGGACGAGTCCACCGCCCAGTGGCTGGCCGGTTACCGGTTCTCCGGCGACATCCACGGCTATCCGGAGGGCGAGTGCTACTTTCCGGGGTCCCCGATCCTGACGGTGGAGGCGCCCTTCGGCGAGGCGGTGCTGCTGGAGACGCTGGTGCTGTCGGTACTCAACCACGACAGCGCCATCGCCTCGGCGGCCTCCCGGATGGTGAACGCGGCCGGGGGACGCCCGCTGATCGAGATGGGGTCGCGGCGCACCCACGAGGCCGCGGGCGTGGCCGCCGCCCGCGCCGCCTACGTGGCGGGTTTCGCCACCACCTCCAACCTGGAGGCGGGCCGCCGCTACGGCATCCCCACCGCCGGAACGAGCGCGCACGCCTTCACTTTGCTGCACGACAGCGAGCGGCACGCCTTCCAGTCCCAGCTGGAGTCGCTGGGTGAGGGCACCACGCTGCTGGTGGACACCTACGACGTGGAACGGGCGGTGCGCACCGCCGTGGAGCTGGCCGGGCCGCGCCTGGGCGCGGTGCGCATCGACAGCGGGGACCTGGCGGTGGCGGCCGGCCGGGTGCGCGCGCTGCTGGACTCCCTGGGCGCCCGCGACACCCGGATCGTGGTCACCGGCGACCTGGACGAGCACGGCATCGCGGCGCTGGCGGCCGCGCCCGCCGACGCCTACGGGGTCGGCACCGCCCTGGTCACCGGGTCGGGGGCGCCCACCGCGGCCCTGGTCTACAAGATGGTGGCGCGGGCCGACTCACCCGACCCGGACGCCCCGCTGCGCCCGGTGGCCAAACGCTCGGTGGGCAAGCCCACCCGGGGCGGGCGCAAGACCGCGGTGCGGCGGCTGGACGCCCACGGGGTGGCGTGCGCTGAGGTCGTCTCCACCGGCGAGCTGCCCGCCGGCCCGCGCGACCGGCTGCTGCCGGTTCCGCTGGTCCGCGGCGGCGAGGTGGTCGGCCGCGAGCCGCTGGAGGCGGCCCGGGAGCGGCACGCGGCGGCGCTGCGGGAACTGCCGGCCACCGCGCTGCAGCTGTCGGACGGCGAGCCGGCGATCCCCACCGAGTTCATCGACGAGATCGTGTTCCCTTAGCGGTCCCCCTGGAGGTTTCCCTGAGCGGACGGGAGTCCCGGCCCATCCGGTCGGGTAGCGTCCTTATGCAACGGGGGTGATCGAAGGCAAGGAGCGGTCATGGGCAGGGCACTGATCATCGTTGACGTGCAGAACGACTTCTGCGAAGGCGGCTCGCTGGCGGTCGCCGGCGGCGCCGACGTGGCCTCGGCCATCTCCCGGTACCTGCAGGAGCACGGCGACGCCTACGACCACGTCGTGGCGACGCGGGACTTCCACCTGGACCCGGGCGACCACTTCGCCGACGAGCCCGACTACGTCGACTCCTGGCCGCCGCACTGCGTGATCGGGACGCCGGGCGCCGACTTCCACCCGAACCTGTCGCTGGCCCCGATCGAGGCGGTCTTCAGCAAGGGCCACCACAGCGCGGCCTACAGCGGTTTCGAGGGCGCCGCCGACGACGGCACCTCCCTGGCCGACTGGCTGCGCGCCCGCCGGGTGGACCAGGTGGACGTGGTCGGCATCGCCACCGACCATTGCGTGCGGGCCACCGCGCTGGACGCCGCCCGCGCCGGTTTCCGCACCCGGGTGCTGCTGGAGCTGACCGCCGGGGTCGCCGAGGCCACCACCGAACGGGCGCTGGAGCAGTTGCGCGCCGAGGGCGTCGAGCTGACCGGCGCCCCCGTGGTGCGCGCCTGACGATGCCCGCCCCGCTCCCGCAGGTCGTGGTGGTGGCCGGCGTGTCCGGCACCGGCAAGTCCACCGTCGGCGGGCTGCTGGCCCGCACCCTGGGCTGGGAGTTCGCCGACGCCGACGACCTGCACTCCGCGGAGGCGGTGGCCAAGATGGCCGGCGGCGTGCCGCTCACCGACGCCGACCGGCTGCCGTGGCTGCGCAAAGTCGCCGCCTGGATCGACGGCAGGCTGGAGTCCGGCGGGCAGGGGGTGATGGCCTGCTCGGCGCTCAAGCGCTCCTACCGCCGGATGCTGGTGCACGACGTCGAGCGGGTGCGGCTGGTCCACCTGTCGGCCGACCGCGCCCTTCTGCAGCGGCGGCTGACCGAGCGGACGGGGCATTTCTTCAAGGCGTCCATGCTCGACAGCCAGCTGCGCGACCTGGAGCCGCCCGCCGCGGACGAACGCGCCGTCACCGTCACGGTCACCGCCGATCAGACCCCGCACCAGGTCGTCGGCCGCATCATCGACGCGCTCGGCCTGCACCGCCCGCGGGCCGCCGGGCATTGAGCCGCCGCACCGGCCTTCAGCGGCGTTTGGCGGCCCACTCGCGGATCTTGGCGATGCGCTTGCTGATGTCCTCGGCGGACGCCTGCGCCACCCGCGGCCCTCCGCAGATGCGGCGCAGCTCGTTGTGGATGACGCCGTGCGGCTTGCCGGTGCGGTGGCTCCAGGCGCCGACCAGGCTGTTGAGCTCGGTGCGCAGCCGGTGCAGGTCCTCGGCGGCGGTGCGCTCCCCGGCGGGCTCGGCGGTCTCTTCGGCCTTTTGCTTTTTGCGGCGCTGGGCGGCCAGCTGCTCGGCCTGGCGGCGGCGCAGCAGCGCGGCCACCTGATCGGGCTCCAGCAGGCCGGGGATGCCCAGGTACTCCTCCTCTTCCAGGGAGCCGGGGGCGGCCTGGGTGCCGAACTCGCCGCCGTCGTAGACCACCCGGTCGAAGGTGGCCGAGGCCTCGACGGTCTCAAACGGCAGCTCCTCGCCGATGACGTCCTTGGTGTCGCGCTGCCGGTTGGCCTCTTTGAGCAGCTCGTCGTCCAGCCCCTCCTCCCGGCCCCCGACACGGTCCAGCACGTGGTCGCGCTCGGCCTCCAGCTCGGCGGCGTGCCCCATGAGCACCGGCACCGACGGCAGGAACACCGAGGCCGTCTCGCCTCGCCGGCGCGAGCGCACGAACCGGCCGATGGCCTGGGCGAAGAACAGCGGGGTGGCGGTGCTGGTGGCGTAGACCCCGACGGCCAGGCGGGGGATGTCCACCCCTTCGGAGACCATCCGCACCGCCACCATCCAGCGGTCCTGCGAGTCGTTGAACTGCTTGATCTTCTTGCTGGCGGTGGGGTCGTCGGAGAGCACCACGGTGGCCGGCTGCCCGGTGATCTCGCGGATCAGCCTGGCGTAGGCGCGGGCGTCGTCCTGGTCGGTGGCGATCACCAGCCCGCCGGCGTCGGGCACCCCGCGGCGGACCTCGGTGAGCCGCCGGTCGGCCGCCGCGAGCACCTGCCGGATCCAGTCGCCCTTGGGGTCGAGCGCGGCCCGCCAGGCCTGGGACATCTGGTCCTGGGTGAGCGGCTCGCCGAGCGTGGCGGTCAGCTCATCGCCGGCCCGGGTGCGCCAGCGCATCTCCCCGGCATAGGCCAGGAAGATCACCGGGCGGACCACCCCGTCGGCCAGCGCCGGCCCATAGCCGTAGGTGTAGTCGGCGCGGCTGCGCCGCACGCCGTCCGGGCCCTCCTCGTACTGCACGAAGGGGATCGGGTTGACGTCGGTGCGAAAGGGGGTGCCCGACAGGCCCAGCCGCCGCGTCGCCGGCTCGAACGCCTCCCTGATGCCGTCGCCCCACGACAGCCCGTCCCCGGCGTGGTGGATCTCATCCAAGATCACCAGGGTTTTGCGCATCTCGGTGCGGTTGCGGTGCAGCGCCGGGCGGGCGGCGACGGTGGCGTAGGTGACCGCCACCCCGTGGAACTCCTTGCCCACCTTGCCCTGGGCGTTGGTGAACTCCGGGTCGAGCCGGATGCCCACCCGGGCCGCCGACTCGGCCCACTGCCGCTTGAGGTGCTCGGTGGGGCACACCACGGTGACCGCGTGCACGACCTTGCGTTCGAGCAGTTCCTTGGCCAGGCGCAGGGCGAAGGTGGTCTTGCCCGCGCCCGGCGTGGCCACGGCCAGGAAGTCGCGGGGGCCGTTGGGGTGAGCCGGGCCGAAGTACTTCTCCAGCGCCTGCTGCTGCCAGGCACGAAGCGACGACGCGGTTCCCCAGGCTGCTCGCTCGGGGAAGGCGGGAGGCATGCTCGAAGCAGCGAAGGTGCTCACGGTCCTGAAAGGGTAGCGAGCCGTGCTGACAGCGCGTGGGACGGCGAAAAGGCCCTCCGGCTACCCGTCGGCCGCGGCGCGGAAGGCCGCCCATGAGGCGCGGATCCGGCGGCCCTGCCCTGCGGTGAACTCCCGCATGCAGGTGTCCCAGGAGTAGTCCATGAAGTTGTGGATGGGGTCGGCGCCGGGAGACGGGCAGGTGTCCTTGGTGTCGGGGCAGCCGTCGGTGGGCGTCGCCTCATAGGGGGTGTCGTCCACCCCGTCGCCGGGCTCGCTGCAGCCGTTTTCGAAGGTGTGGAACAGTCCCAGCCAGTGCCCGACCTCGTGAACGGCGGTGTGACCGCGCGAGTACTCCTCATACGATCCGCCCGGCAGGCTGCGGTAGTCGACCACCACGCCGTCTTCGCCGGGCCGGCTGCTGTAGTACTGCGGGTAGGTGGAAAAGCCCAGGACGTCGATGCCCACCGCCGCCGTGTACAGGTTGAGGGTGGTCGCGCCGCCTTTGTTCAAAGCGGCCTTCATTTGCCGCTCGTAATGAATGGGGTATTTGAACCAGGTCGCGTTCGTGGTGACGTCGTAGCTCACCAGGCGGAACCGCACGCCGGTGTCGACCGCCCCTTTCCTGCGGCCGGCGTAGGCGGCGTTGAGGACGGCGATCTGCCGGGCGGCCCGCACCCGCGACACCTTCCCCCGCTCCCCGTCGGTGATGACATGGAACCGGACCGGGACGATGATCTTCCCGGTCCGGCGGGCGGCCCGGGCGGCGGCGGCCTCATTGGCGGTGCCGTACCGCTCGACCAGCTTGCGCCGCAGCTCGGCGAGCATCGCGGTGACCTGGTCGCCGCTGAGGGCGGCCGGGTCCCGGGCGGGGTCGCGGCCCGGCGGCGAGGGCCGCAGTCCCCGCGGCAACCCGGCGAACAGCCCCACGGCAGGCTCCTCGTGCGGCGCGGCCCGCCGCAGCGCGCGATCCCGCCCGCCGCCCGCCTGTGGTGGGCAGGAGTCGGCGGCCGCCGAAGCCGCCTGGGACGCCGGCCGAGCGGCGGACGAGACCTTCCAGGCACCGTGAGCGCTCAAGCCGGCACTGACGGTGACAGCCAGAGCGCACACCCCGATCCGGACGCCACACTGAACCATGACTCCCCCGACCCGTCGTAATCACATGGTGACAGGCCGAACTATCGCACGGTCGGCATGGCGCCCGTCGGGGTTTTCCGCGACAGGGCGGCCGCAGAGCGCCGCTTCAGCGCCCCGAAGCGGGCGAAACGGTCACTCCTGGCCGTCGCCGTCGCCGGGCTGCAGCCCGTCGTAGATCTCCTTGCACTCGGGGCAGATCGGGTACTTGCTGGGGTCCCGGTTCGGCACCCAGACCTTGCCGCACAGGGCGATGACGGGGGTGCCGGTCACCGCGCTCTCGGTGATCTTGGCCTTCTGGACGTAGTGCGCGAAACGCTCATGGTCGCCGTCGCCATGAGACAGATCGGGCCGCACATCGCTGTCGGGAAGAATCTTGGTGCTCATCTCGACCAGGTTAGTTCAGGCTCGGGTCCTCCGGAAACGTGGCCACGAACGCCAGCTCGCTGCGCTGCCGCCGCAGCACCGTCTGCCACAGCCGCTCCGGCTCGCCGGCGAACACATCGGCCGCCTCGCCCGCCACCACGTACCAGGCCCCCTCTGCGATCTCGGCGCGCAGCTGGCCGGGGGCCCAGCCGGCGTAGCCGGCGAACACCCGCATCTGGATGATCTCGGCGGCGATCAGTGCCGGCGGGGCGTCCAGATCGACCAGCCCCACCCGGCCCACCTCGGTGTCGCCGTCGAGCGCCCGCCAGCCCAGCGGCTCCTCCGTGCCGGGCACCCGGGCCAGGGCCAGCGGCGTGTCCACCGCCACCGGGCCGCCCTGGAAGACCACACTGGGGCTGGTGGTCAGCTCGGCCCACGGCGGCAGCACCCGGTCCACGGGCACCTCCAGCGGCCGGTTGAGGACGACGCCCAAGGTGCCCTCGTTCTCGTCGTGCTCAGCGATCAGGACGACAGTGCGCCGGAAGTTGGGGTCCTCAAGATGGGGGGTCGCCACCAGCAGGCGTCCCACCGCGATGCCGTCGTCCATGCTTCCATGATGCTCGGGCCCGGCCGCCGGCGGCATGCGCCCCGGCGAGTTGAGCCGTAATTGATTCACGCCGACCCGGGTATCGGGAGAATATTGAACGACCGGGAAACGATCTGGCACTGGCAGCCGCGGATTTGACGCGGACCGACGGGGCGGGAGAACGCGATGCAATTGCCCAGGGTCATCATCGCGGCGGTGTTCTTCGTCATCGGGTTGCTGATCGCGGTGCCCGCACTGGTGCGCACCGCCTCCTCCAGCTCGAACGCATCGGAGAGCCCGTCATCGGTCGGCGGCTCCACACCGCCGGCCACCGAAAGTCCCAGCGCCTCACCCAGCGAGGGGCAGCCCAGCCGCTCCCCCTCCAAGAGCCCGTCACCGACCCCGACCCCCACCGGCACTCCCGCCCCGACCCCGACCACGCCGCGGCCCGGCACCCCCGCACCGCCGCTGAGCGTGACGATCGGCCGGGTCGACTGCCCCGGCCGCACGGTCGAGGTGACGGTCCGCAACACCGGCACCACCCCGCAGGACTACACCATCGAGACCGACGACGACAGCCCGCCCAAGGGCGACCGCCTGGAGGCCGGGCGAACCCGCACCACCGAGCTGACCCTGCGCGAGGACCGCCGCACCCGGGTGACCGTCACCTGGCGGAACGAACCGGTGAAGCGGGCCATCCGCACGGCCGACTGCCGGCGGGCCGCCCCGGCGCGCGAGGAGCTGCCGCACACCGGGTCCGACTCCGGCGTGCTGTGGACCCGCACCATCACCGGCGTGGCCGCCATGATCACCGGCGCCATCATCTTCTGGTACGGCGGCATCTGGCCGCGCCGCCGCGAACGCGTCTTCCCCGACAAGAAGAACGCCGCCTGAGGCGGGCCGGCCCGGCCCCCGTCCGGGCGGGGGCCGGTCAGGACCCGGCGCGGACGGCGGTGGCGGCCTCGCGGACCGCGGCGGCCACCGCGGGCGTCACATCCGGGTGGAAGACGCTGGGCACGATGTAGTTGGGGCCGAGCTCCTCGTCGCTCACCACCGCGGCCAGCGCCCGCGCGGCGGCCAGCAGCATGTCCTCGTCGACCCCCTTGGCCTGGGCGTCCAGCAGCCCGCGGAACACCCCGGGGAAGGCCAGCACGTTGTTGATCTGGTTGGGGTAGTCGCTGCGGCCGGTGGCCACCACGGCGGCGTGCTCGCGGGCCTCGTCGTAGGCCACCTCCGGCTCGGGGTTGGCCAGCGCGAACACGATCGCGTCGTCGTTCATGGCGGCGATGTCGGCGCCGGTGAGGATGCCCGGGGCGGAGACCCCGATGAACACGTCGGCGCCCTTGACCGCCCCGCGCAGGTCGCCGCGGTAGTCGCCGGCGTTGGTGTGCTCGGCGATCCAGCGCAGCGAATCGTCCAGGTCGTCGCGTCCGGCGTGGACGGCGCCGCGGTGGTCGCACACGATCACGTGCTTGGCCCCGGCGTGCAGCAGCAGCCGCAGGATGGCGCTGCCGGCCGCGCCCGCGCCGGCCATGGTGATGTGCACCGACGACAGGTCCTTGCCCACCACGCGCAGCGCGTTGGTCAGCGCGGCCAGCACGCAGATGGCGGTGCCGTGCTGGTCGTCGTGGAAGACCGGGATGTCCAGCAGCTCGCGCAGCCGGGCCTCCACCTCAAAGCAGCGGGGGGCGGAGATGTCCTCCAAGTTGATGCCGCCGAAGGCCGGCGCGATGATCTGCACCGTCCGCACGATCTCGTCGGTGTCCTGGGTGTCCAGGCAGATCGGCCAGGCGTCGATGTCGGCGAACCGTTTGAACAGCGCGGCCTTGCCCTCCATCACCGGCAGCGCCGCCTGCGGGCCGATGTTGCCCAGCCCCAGCACCGCCGAGCCGTCGGTGACCACTGCGACGCTGTTGCGCTTGACCGTCAGGCGCCGCACGTCCTCGGGGTTGCGGGCGATGGCCAAACTGACCCGCGCCACCCCGGGCGTATAGGCCATGGACAGCTCGTCCCGGGTGCGCAGCGGCACCTTGGAGCGCATCTCGATCTTGCCGCCGAGGTGCATCAGGAAGGTGCGGTCGCTGACCTTGTGGACGCGCACCCCCTCGATCGCCTCGACCGCCGTGACGATCGCCTCGGCGTGCTCGGTGTCACGCGTGGCGATGGTCACGTCGATGCGCATGGTCTCGTGGGCCGCGGTGTTGACGTCCAGGGCGGTGACGATGCCCCCGGCGTTCTCCACCACGTGGGTGATCTGGCTGACCGCCCGTCCTCCGGCCGGGACCTCCAGCCGGACGGTGATCGAATAAGACACGCTTGGCGCGGTGGCCACGACGATTGCCCCCTACTTACGACGTGATTGCACATCAGCCGGGGTGACAAGACCCCCGGTACCCCCGGCGCCGCGCCAGGAGAAAACGGCGTTGTCCCACCCTCATCGTCGCACGACGGCCTTGGTCGGCGGCTCGAATTGGAGTAGCGCACCGGGTGGTTCACAGCGACCGGGCGGCCGTGACGATCAGTGAGACGACCGTGTCCGCCGGCAGCACGGTGCTGTCGATCACCAGATGGTAGAGCCGAGGTGAGGCCGGGTCGACCCGATAGAAATGCTTGACATAGGCGGCACGGGCCCGGTCGTCGTCGTCCAGGAGGCGGCGCAGCGCCCGCCGCCGCTCCTCGGCGGGGTGCTCCCCGGCATCGTCCGCCGCGCCGCGCAGCGCCTGCTCCAGCCGCCGGTCGGCGGGGCCGTCCAGCCGGACGTGCAGGGTGCGGGGACGGTCGCCGAGCACCGCGGCGGCGGCCCGGCCCAGGATGACCCCGCCGTCCCCGGCGGCCAGCTGCCTGATCACCCGTTCGGTGTGGGCGACGAACTCCTCGTCGGGGATCAGCTCCCGGTCCGGCAGGTAGACGTCCATGCCGCCGAGCGTCACCCCGGGCACCCGGGCGGCGCCGGCCAGGATGCGGGCCAGGCCGTGGGCCGCCCGGTCGTCATGCGCCAGCGCCTCCTCCAGCGAGCAGCCGATCTCGGCCGCCACCGCCATCGGCACCGCCCGGTCCACGAACGGCAGCCCGAGACGCTCGGCGACGGCGGGGCCGATCACCTCGCCCCCGGCGCCGAACGTGGCCGAAATCGTCACCACCCGGGCGGGCACATCACCATCATGCCCGCCGGGTCCTCGCCTCCGAACGTCCCGCAAGGGGGGCGCCGGTCAAAACAGCGCGGTCTGCAGGCGGCGGCGGGCCTGGGACACCCGCGGGTCGTCCGGCGGCAGCACCTCAAACAGCGACAGCAGGTGCTTGCGGGCGGCGTCGCGGTCCTCGCCGGCGGTGCGGCGGACGGTGGCCACCAGCCGCTCGAAGGCCTCCTCGACCCGGCCGGAGAGCATCTCCACGTCGGCGGCCTTCGTCTGCAGCGCCACATCGGCGGGGGCTGCGTCCGCCTCGGCCAGCGCCCGCCCGGGGTCGAGCTGGCGGGCCCGCAGGTGCAGCTCGACCTCGGCCAGCCCGCGCTTGGCCCCGGCGTCCTGGGGGGAGGAGTTCAAGATCTCCTGGAAGGCCGTCTTGGCCGCCTCCAGGTCGCCGCGCTGCAGCGCCTCCTGCGCCTTGGCGTAGACCGGGTCGGGCTCGGGCTGCGCACCGGCGCCGGGTCCGCCCTGCGGCAGCATGCCCTCCCTGCGCAACGCGTCCATGAACTGGCCGATGATCTGGCGCACCTGCGGCTCGGGGTAGGCGCCCGGCAGCAGGGGCATCAGCCGCCCGCCGACCACCGCGGCCACGAACGGGATGCCGCGCACCCCCATCTGCTGCATGTAGGCGGCCAGCTGGGGGTTGGCGTCGATGTCGACCTTGGCGAGGATCCACTGGCCGGCGGCCTCCTCGGCGAGCCGCTCCAGGATCGGGCCCAGCTGCTTGCAGGGCCCGCACCACTCCGCCCAGAAGTCCACCAGTACCGGGACCGACCGGGAACGCTCGACCACCTCGGTGTTGAAGGTCGCATCGGTGACGTCCACGACGTAACCGCCGGCCGCACCGGGCCCGTTCCCGGAGGTCTGCGCGGCCCTGGCCGCCTGTTCCTGCTGCTTTTTGAGCGCGGCCTGGCGGGCACCGAGATCGATCGCCCCGCGTATCGAGAAGTCCCGAGAAGCCATGGATCCATCCTGCCCCATCGCGGCGGCGCGGCGTGCACCTGTCCGCCATCGGCGATCGAGGCCCGCCGGCCCGGTGCGGCGGCCCGCTCTGGGCGCTCCCGCCCCGGCTCGCCCCGTCAAATCCGCTCATCGAATGAATTCGAGCATTTTCTGAAGAGTAAACAATCACGTTCACCCGACACGCCTTCTCGAAAAGGAAGCTGACGACGCTCGCCAAGCGCGGTTATAGTGCTGGGGTCGATGCGTGTTGCGACGGCAAAGGGGCACGGCCCGCCGCCCGCCCAAGGTCAAAGAAATCGGCACGCACTTTGGGATGGCCGCATCCGTCGCGATGCATGGCATTTTTGGGGGTTCAATGATCGCGGACTGCTCCGCGATCGTGGCCCGCGGGATGGGCGTCCGCCGCGCTGGGCGGTGGCTGCTGCGCCCGGCGGACTTCGACGTCACCGGGGGCGTGATCGGCATGGCCGGTCCGCCGGGCACCGGCAAGTCCACCCTGCTGGCCACGTTCGCAACGCTGCGCCGGCACCATGCCGGCACACTGGGAATTCTCGGCCACGAGATTCGGAGCGCGCGCGATGCGCGCGCCATACGGTCCCGGATCGGTTATCTGCCGGCCGATTTTTGGTGGACGCAGGGATTCACCGTGGCCGAATTCGTCGCCTATTCCGCCTATTACCGGCGGGTTCCGGCCAGTGCCGGGCCGGCGATGCTGCGGCGGCTGGAACTGGCCGACGTGGCCGAAGTGGAGGTGGCGCTGCTGCCGCCGGAGGCGCGGCTGCGCGCCGGGCTGGCCGCGGTCTGCGTGCACGAACCCGATCTGGTGCTGCTGGATGAGCCGCTGACCGGGCTGACCGGCGGGGAGGCCGACGCGCTGACCGCGCTGCTGGGCACGGTGGCGCCCACCGTGGTGGTCACCGCCCGCCGCGTCGAGGAGCTGGCCGGCTGGTGCGACCGGGTGCTGGTGCTCAGCCGCGGCCGGCTCACCGAGCACACCGCCGCCTCCCCCGTCCCGGCCGAAGAGGGTCCCGCCCGCCCCGCACCGGCCGAGCCCGCCGGGCGGGCCGTCCAGCCCGTCTTGGAGCGGCCCATCCGGCCCGCTCCGCTGATCGTGGGCAGCGGCGCCTGTGTCTGAGCTGGGACAGGTGCTGCGGCTGGACGCCCGCCGCATCGCCCCGCTGGTGGCGGTGCCCTCCCTGGCGCTGGTGGGAGTGGTGGCCGCCTGGCGGGCGATGACCCCGGGAGTCGCCGGCTGGGACAACGCCCTGGTCGCCCTGACCGCCTCGGTGCGCTGGACGGGCCCGCTGGCGGCGATGCTGGCGGCCTGGCTGGCGGTCCGCGAGCACCGGCTCGGCTACCTGCGCGACCTGAGCGCCCGTTCGCCGGCCACCGGGCCGCTGCTGGACATGCTGTTGCTCACCCACACGGTGCTGCTGTCCTACGGGGTGACGGCGGTGGCGGTCATCGGCGAGACGGCGCTGACCCAGCGGCCGGGCCCGGCCCACCCGCTGGGCCTGCTGGCCGGTGCGCTCGCCCTGGTGCTGCACGCGGTGGTGGGGTATCTGGCCGGGCGGCTGCTGCCCTATCTGCCGACCGTCGCGGCCACGGGCGTGGTGAGCGGGCTGTGGGCGGGGCTGCGCGGGCCCGGGTCGTGGGCGGCTCTGCTGCCCCCCGCGGCGATCGGACGGCTGGAACCGTTCACCACGCTGCACGCCGCGGTGCCCGCCGCGCAGCTGCTGTGGACGGCCGGCCTGGTGGCGGCGCTGGTCACCGGCTATGTGTGGACGCTGACCAGGCGCCGGGCGCTGGTGGTGGCGCTGGTGTGCGCGCTGGCGGCGACCGCGCTGGGCACTCACCGGCTGGTCTCCCGGCAGGAGGCCGTGGTCCCGGCCCGGGTCGGGCATGTGTGCCGGCAGTGGCCGCTGACGATCTGCGTGCACCCGGCGCTGGCCGGGGCGCTGCCGGCGCTGGAGACCGCGCTGACCCCGCTGGCCGCGCGGCTCGGCGCCACCCCCGGGGCCTTCACCCGCGTGGTGCAGCGGCCCGACGGCGAGCCGACCGGCATCCACGGCGGGGTGGCCTTCGTCCACATCCCCTCGCTGAACCCGGGTTTCGAACGCCAGGTCGTCCGGCAGATCCAGACCGCGCTGACCGACCGGCGCTCCTGCGCCGACCCCCGGAACGCCCGGGGCCTGGCCTACCGGGCGCTGGTGGACGTCTGGCTGCGCGGCGAGGAGGCCCCGCCGGCGGCCCCCTCCTCCTCGCCCAAGCCGGCCACCGGCAACCTGGAGCGGGCGTCGGTGGCCGCCAGCGTCAGCGCCCCGGCCGTGGAGCGCCTCACGCTGGCCGCGCAGCGCTTCGCCGGCTGGGACGAGGCCCGCCGCCGCGCCTGGCTGGCCGAGAACTACAGCGCCTACCGCTCCTGCACGCTCACCCTCCGGCACTTCCGCTAAAGGATCGGACGGGACGTCCCGCGCCCGATCCCTTGGGGCTTTCGCGGCCGGTTCGGCGCGGGATGCCGGATGGCAGAAGGCGAGGTCAGGCGCTGTGCGGAGCGCTCTGCCCCGTTGCGTTCTCCTCCTCGAGGGGGCGCAGCCACTTGCGTTCCACGAAGAACGGCGCCACCGGCAGGACCGCGGCGCCCAGGGCCAGCACCAGCCGGCCGTTGCTCCAGCCGGTCTGCGGACGGGTCAGGAACGCCAGCCCCACATAGGCGATGACCAGCACTCCGTGAATGGGGCCGAGCACCGTCACGCCTTCGGGGAAGTCCGCGGCGCGCTTGAGGACGCTGGCCACCAGCAGCAGCAGAAAAGAGGTCGCCTCCACCAGCGAAACGATGCGGAAGACGCGCACAGAGTCCACGAGAACCTGCTCTTTCTCCGGAAAGACTTTCGGCTCCCAGGCTATGGGCACCCCCGCCAGGGTCCGTTCAGGGGTGCCCGCCGGCGCTCCAGTGAGTGTGTCCCCGCCGTCACGTGATGCGCTCTTGGCCGGGGGAATGCCCTCTGTTTCGGCAGGATCGAAAGCGGACGGCGAGAAGCGGGCCGCCCCGAGCCGGAACCGGCGGCGGCTTTACGCGCCGGCCGTTCGGCGCGCCCGGCAGGCCGCGGAAGAGAGCGGACTGCGCGAGCGCGCCGACCGCAACACCCGGCTCGTGCCGGAGGGCCCGCCGAGGTCGCTCGGCTTCCCCACCGTCACGGTGACCGCCGTGGACGCCCGGCGAGCCCCCGTGCGCCGGTGCTCAGGCGCGCGGGACGCGGACGATGAGGGCGTCGCCCTGGCCGCCGCCGCCGCACAGCGCCGCCGCGCCGACCCCGCCGCCGCGCCGCTTGAGCTCGTGGGCCAGGTGCAGCACGATGCGGGCGCCGGACATGCCGATGGGGTGGCCCAGCGCGATGGCCCCGCCGTTGACGTTGACCTTCTCCGGGCCGACGCCCAGGTCGCGCATGGACTGCACGGCGACCGCGGCGAACGCCTCGTTGATCTCGATCAGGTCCAGGTCGTCCACGCCGATGCCCTCCTTGGCCAGGGCGTGCTTGATGGCGTTGGACGGCTGGGAGTGCAGCGAGTTGTCCGGGCCGGCGACGTTGCCGTGGGCGCCGATCTCCGCCAGCGGGGTCAGCCCCAGCTCGGCCGCCTTGGCCGCCGACATCACCACCACCGCGCAGGCGCCGTCGGAGATCTGCGAGGAGGACCCGGCGGTGATGGTGCCGTCCTTGGTGAAGGCCGGGCGCAGCTTGGCCAGCGCCTCGACGGTGGTGTCGGGCCGCACGCCCTCGTCGGCGGTGAACAGCACCGGCTCGCCCTTGCGCTGCGGCACCGGCACCGGGACGATCTCCGCGTCGAACACCCCGTTCTTGATCGCCTCGGCGGCGCGCTGGTGGGAGCGGGCGGAGAACTCGTCCTGCTCGGCGCGGGTCAGCCCGAGCTTGGCGTTGAAGCGCTCGGTGGACTCGCCCATGGGCAGGTGGTCGAAGGCGTCGGTGAGGCCGTCGTAGGCCATGTGGTCGAGCACTTCGATCGACCCGTAGCGGAAGCCCTGGCGGGACTTGGGCAGCAGGTGCGGGGCGTTGGTCATCGACTCCATGCCGCCGGCCACCACGATGTCGAACTCACCGGCCCGAATGAGCTGGTCGGCCAGGGCGATGGCGTCCAGCCCCGACAGGCAGACCTTGTTGATGGTGATCGAGGGCACGTTCATGGGGATGCCGGCCTTGACCGCGGCCTGGCGGGCGGGCAGCTGGCCGACGCCGGCCTGCAGCACCTGCCCCATGATCACGTACTGCACCTGGTCGCCGGTGATGCCCGCGCGCTCCAGCGCCGCCTTGATGGCGATGCCGCCCAGGTCGGTGGCGGAGAAGTCCTTAAGCGAGCCGAGCATGCGGCCGATGGGGGTGCGGGCTCCGGCGACGATCACCGAGTTCGCGGGCATGACAGGGGGCCTCCACAACTGGTCCACAACGTCTTTGTCACGATACCCACAGCACCGTGGCCGGTTTCGGCCGGGCCGTCCCTGCGCCGGATCCGGCGCGCGGCCCGGCGCGCAGCCGGCCGCGCCCGCCGTGACCGGCCCCGACAAGGAGGACCCGCCCATGCTCACCCGGATCGACCACATCGGCATCGCCTGCCGCGACCTGGACGCCGCCGTGGAGTTCTACCGGCGCACCTACGGGTTCACCGACGTGCACACCGAGGTCAACGAGGAACAGGGCGTCCGGGAGGCGATGATCAAGATCAACGACGCCGGCGACGGCGGCGCCACCTACCTGCAGCTGCTGGAGCCGATCCGCGACGACTCCCCCATCGCCAAGTTCCTGGCCAAGAACGGCGAGGGCGTGCACCACATCGCCTTCGGCACCGACGGGGACGTGCAGGAGGAGGCCGACGGCATCGCCGCCAAGGGCATCCGGGTGCTGTACGACTCCCCCCGCCGCGGCTCGATGGGCTCGCGCATCACCTTCCTGCACCCCAAGGACTGCGGCGGCGTGCTGACCGAGCTGGTCCAGGCCGCCAAGCCCGCCGGGCACTGACCCGCCGCCCGGCCCGCGGGAGCCGGCCGCATGCCCGGTGAGCGGGCCGGCCGTCGAGCCCGCCGGTTCCGCCGCCCGCCCGGGCGGCGGAACCGGCTCGCGAAGCGATGAGGGCGCTTCCGGCCGCGGGGTGTTCCGCGGCCGGAAGCGCCTCAGCCGACCGGCAGGTCGTCGATGGTGCCGAAGGCCGGGATGTAGAACGACAGCCTGTCGGTCTTCTGGCTGGGCTGCGGAAAGAGCGCCCAGCCGTACTTGACCGCGCCGACCTTCTCGTTGCCGCCGAGCCAGTCGCGCATCGGCACGCCCCGGCCGGTGATCACCACGCTGAGCTCCTCGCCGTGCGCCTTGTCGATCAGCGTGGCGTGGTAGCCGTAGCCGTCGAACCCGTTGGTGTCGCCGTCGAACAGCGCCGGGTAGTTCAGCCCGCTCGTCCCCCGCTGGGCGACCAGCCGGGTGCGGTAGCCGACCTTCAGGAAGGGCCCCTGGCGGCGCAGCTCCACCACGTCCAGCCGGACCGTCCAGGTGCCGTTGATGGTCCGCTGGGTGGAGGCGAGCGGGGCGGGCTCTCCCGGCAGCGGGCGCAGCCCCGGGTCGGGGGCGGTCTCGGTCACCGGGACCGAGATGTAGCGGGGGTCGGGCCGGGGCGGAGGGTCGCCGGAGGCCTTGCCGTACAGGATGGACACCCTCCGGTTGCGCTGGCGCGCCTGCGGGGAGGTGCCCTTTTCGCGCGGCTCGCTCTCGCCCTTGCCCTCGGGGATCAGGGTGATGCCGGTGTTGGCGAGCTGAGGCTGCATGGCCTGGACCACCGCCTCGGCCCGTCGCTTGGACAGGGCGAGGTTGTCCTCCGGCTCGCCGACGTCGTCGGTGTGGCCGACCACCTGGACCTCTCCGGTGACGTTCGCCTCCTTGAGCTTGGCGACGACGTCGGCCAGGTACTTTTCGGCGGCCGCCGACAGGTCGGCGCTGCCGGTCTTGAACAGCACGTCGGCCTGGAGGGTGAAGGACTTGCGTCCCTTTTCGGTGGTCTCCTCGATCGGCGTGTAGTACTTGCGGTTCTGCTGCAGGGTGCCGGGGGGCGGGATCGCGATCGTCTTCGGCCGCCCCTCCCCCGCCCGCCGTCCGGAGCCGTCGGTGCCCGGTTCGGGCCAGGACGAGGGGGACGGGGAGGGGGCGGCGACGGCCGCCCCGCCGAGCGGCACGGTCAGCAGCGCGGCGAGGGCCGCCGCGGTGAGGGCGGTGCGGGTGCGCATCAGGAGATCTTCACCCCCGGCATGGGGCCGACCACCGGCATGACGACGGTCAGCTCCTTGACCTCCTTCGGCGGGGCGGGGTAGTCGGCGTACAGGACGGTGGGCTGGTCCAGCGGGTAGTCGCCCAGGCCGGTCGAGCAGGCGCACCGGGCGTCCTCGCCGCTGCCGATGGTCAGGCTGTCGTACACCCGCAGGTTCTCGGTGTCCAGGAGGAAGGGGGCGCCGGCGTTGCCGCTCTGCCAGTTGCCGCCGAAGGTCTCCTTGGGCAGCGCGTCGCTGTCGGTCTTGGCGCGCGGGGTGACGGCGTACACCAGCCGCAGCACCTTGTCGTGGCGCTGCAGTGACAGGACGTCGACGTAGACCTCCTTGCCCGCATAGGGCTGCACGGCCTTGGCGATGGCGCCCTTGACGTGGTTGTCGGGGCCGATCTCGGCCTTGGGCGCCTGGGTCGGGGGCGGCTCGCCGCCTCCCAGCAGGCCGCAGCCGGTCGCCGCCAGGGCGGCGAAGATGAGAACGCCGGCTCCGAGAGCACGACGCATTCGGTCACCTCCGTGGGGGAAGGAAAGTGATCATCCGGGGGCCGGACGGGAGCATGGGCCCACCGGAGCTTCGCGCTTCATACGACGACGATCCGCCGATGTCGGTTGATGACCGGATTGTGACGTGATCGATATCACAGACCCTACTGGGCGGTTGTGCGCGGTCACAGTGTGGTGATTCAGGCTGCAGTGGGGGGTTTGCCCCCGGCTTCAGAGGCACTCCCGGAACGCCTCCAACAGCCCGACAAAAGGGACATTCCACGCAGCACGTTAAGATGAGCCCCCAACGAGGCAGTGGCGGGAGTACGCTGCTCTCGCCGGAAGAGGTCTGGGGCCGTCAGGTACGAAACCGCAAGTCCAGGCGATCAACCGGTCCCGGAACCCCGTAGCCCCGTCACAGCCAGGATTGAGCCACATGCAGTCCGACATCGACGCCCAGCTCAGCAACTTCTTCGAGGAGACTCCCCCACGCGAGTTCGACGTGGTGCTTCGCGGCTACGACCGGCACCAAGTCGACGAGCACATCAAGCAGCTCGACAACGAGGTGCGCCAGGCCCGCGAGCAGATCCAGGCGCTGCAGCGCGAGCTGTCCGACGCCCACCGCCAGCTCCAGGAGCAGGAGCGGCCCACCTACGCCGGGCTCGGCGCCCGCATCGAGCAGTTGCTGCGGCTGGCCGAGGAGCAGGCCACCGAGCTGGTCCAGATGGCCCGCTCGGAGGCCAACGAGATCAAGGCCGCCGCCAAGGTGGACGCCGCCGAGCTGCGCGCCACCGCCGAGAACGAGGCGGCCGAGCTGCGCGCCCAGGCGCAGCGGGAGGGCGAGGACCTGCGCCAGGCGGCCGAGCGCGAGGCCGAGGAGGTGCGCACCGCCGCCCGCCGCGAGGCCGAGGAGCTGACCTCCACCACCGAGCGCGAGGTGGCCAAGCTGCGCGCCACCGCCGACCACGAGGTCGCCGAGAAGCGCGCCGCCGCCGAGCGGGAGATCGCCAAGCTGCGCACCACCACCGAGCGCGAGGTCGCCCAGCTGCGGGCGTCCACCAAGCGCGAGCGGGACGAGATCCTCACCACCGCCAAGCGCCAGGCCGACGAGATGCGCGCCCAGGCGCAGCGGATCCTGGAGGAGAGCGAGGCACAGCGGGCCCAGGCCGAGGCCGAGTTCGAGATCCAGCTGGCCGCCCGGCGCGAGGAGGCCGACCGGCAGGACGCCGAGCGGCACGCCGCCGCCCAGGCCGCCACCCAGAAGCTGGTCGCCGAGGCCGAGCAGCGCGCCGCCTCCGCCGAGCAGCGCGCCGCCAAGGCCACCCAGCAGGCCGAGCAGACCCGGCGGGAGGCCGACCAGCACGCCAAGCAGCTGCTGGCCAACGCCCGCAAGAACTCCGAGCAGATCATCGCCGAGGCCAAGGCCCAGGCCGAGCAGCTGCTGGCGGAGACCAAGGCCGAGGCCGAGCGGATCCGCACCGCCGCCCAGCGCCAGGTGGACGAGCTCACCCGCCAGCGCGACAGCATCACCAGCCACCTCAACCAGCTGCGCCAGCTGCTGGGCGGTGGCGGCCCGATGATGCCGCCGCTGGGCGCCACCCCCACCGAGGAGGTCTCCGCCGCTCCCGAGAAGCCGGCCCTGTCGTCGGCGGAGTCCAAGCCGAAGCCCAAGCCGGCCCCGGCCCAGGCCAAGCAGCCGGCCGCCGCCAAGGCCGCCGCCAAGAAGCAGGAAGACGACGACGAGGACTGGTGGCAGGAGTGATCGGCTCCCGCTGATCGGCGTCTTTTCAGCGCATACCGCGAACCGAGAAGCCTGGAGGGAAATCCCCTCTAGGCTTCTTGGCGTCTAAGGGGAATATCACTGAGGACACAGCCCCGGCCGCGGCGTCCGGCGCACCCCTGCGAGCAGGTAGAACGAGGAGAAGTCGTGTCAGACGACATTCCCGGCGCGAACCGACCGGTCACGCCGTCCGCCTTTCCCGCCGCTCCCCCCGACGACGCCGTGCCCCCGCCGGCGGGCCCGCAGGACGAGACGCCCCGGGCCGAGGGGCCGGGCGGCCGTGACGAGGCCGCCGCCCCCCGAAACGACGCAAAGAGCACATCCCCCCTCCCGGAGGAGCCGGACGGTTCTCCTTCCGGCGAGCCGCCGGGCGGCCCCGATGAGCGCCAAGCCCGGCAGCGGCCCGCTTCCGCCGCCGGGGGTTCGGACACGGGGCCCTCACGCGAGCGGGAATCCGCCAAGGCCCGGGCCGCCGGCGAGGAGAAGCCCGCCCACGGGAGCGGCCAGGGCCCTTCGGCCGGGCGGGCCGGGGAAGAGCCGGGCACCGCCGGGAGGCGGGCCGGCGCCTCCTTCGCCGGTGACGGCCCGGCGCGGGAACAGGCGGTGGAAGAAGACCCGGAGCCCACCCCGGACCCGCTGGTCGACCTGGAGCAGCGGCGCAAGGAGGCCAGGGCCGACAACCTGGCGCCCTTCGGCAGGCCCGGGTCGCCCCTGGGCCGGACGCACCCGTTCATCTTCGGCTTCACCGGCGCGCTGGGGGTGATCTGCGCCTGGCTGCTGTTCGAGGCGGTCACCAGCGCCCGCGGCGTGATCGTGCTGATCGTGGTGTCGATGTTCCTGGCCGTGGGGCTGAACCCGGCGGTGGAGCGGCTGCAGCGGGCCAGGCTGCCGCGCCCCGGGGCGGTCGCGGTGGTGTTCCTGGGACTGGTGCTGGCGTTCGTCGCGGCGGGCTTCGCGGTGATCCCTCCGCTCACCGAGCAGATCACCAACTTCATCAACCAGCTGCCCTCCTACATCGAGCAGCTCGGGCAGAACGAGCGCATCCGGGAGCTGGACCGCGAATACCAGGTCCTGCAGAAGGCCCAGGAGGCCGTCACCAACCCCGACTTCGGCCAGTCGGCCATCGACGGGGTGCTGGGCGTGGGCCGCGCCCTGGCCGGCGGGGTCTTCAACACCCTGACGGTGCTCATCCTCACCCTGTACTTCCTGGGGTCGCTGCCCACCATCAAGACGTTCTTCTACCGGCTGGTGCCGCGCTCCCGGCGCGCCCGGGTGGCGCTGCTGGGCGATGAGATCCTCGCCCGCATCGGCGGTTACGTGGCCGGCACCCTCACCGTGGCTTCCATCGCCGGCACCACGGCCTACATCTTCCTGTCGATCATGCAGGTGCCGTTCGCGCTGCCGCTGGCGCTGTTCGTCGGGATCACCGCGCTGATCCCGCTGGTGGGCGCGACGATCGGCGCCACGCTGGCGTGCACGGTGGCGTTCTTCGACGGGATGTTCACCGGCATCGCCTGCGTGATCTTCTTCGTGGTCTACCAGCAGGTGGAGAACTACATCATCCACCCGCGGGTGATGAAGCGGGCGGTGGACGTCCAGCCGGCCGTCACCATCATCGCCGCCCTGGTCGGCGGCACCCTGCTGGGCATCGTCGGCGCGTTGCTGGCCATCCCGACGGCCGCCGCCCTGGCCCTGATCATCCGCGAGGTGGTCCTCCCCCGCCAGGAGACCTTGTGAGGCGGCCGGCGCGTTGACCGGTCGGCGGCGTCCACCGCACGGGCCGACCGCGTCCGGTGGACGCCGCCGGGGCGTGTCGTCACAACAGCCGCACGGAGCCCATGGGGGTCCCGGCCCCCGGGCCCCGGAAGGGGAGTCGTCACAGCAGTCGCACGGAGCCCATGCTGCCGGGATCGGCCCGCCGGCGGGACGCCGCGTCGTCACAGCAGTCGCACAGGGCCCGCTGAGCGCGGCCATGCCCGCAGCGCGCAGGTCACCCGCCGGCCGCGACCGGGCCGGCCGCCCCGCTTCGGCCGGCCCGGTGCCTTGGGGATCTCGACGACGGGCCCTAGCGGGGCGTGCGGGCCAGGGCCGCCACGAACTCGGCGACGATCTGGTTGAACAGGTCGGGCTGCTCGACCGCCGACAGATGGCCGGTGCGGGGGATCACCTGCAGTTCGGCGTTGGGCAGGGCCTCGACCATGGCGCGGGCGTCGGCCTGGGGGGACAGCTCGTCCTCGGTGCCGGTGATGACGAGCGCGGGGGCGTGCACCCCGCGCAGCGTCTCGAAAGAGTCCGGACGGGCGGCCATCGCCCGTTGCGCCCAGGCCGCCGCGGCGGCCGGCGCCGCCTGCACCAGGCCGCGCACCCTCCCGTACACCAGCGCCCGCTGCCGCATGGTGGTGGGGCCGACCAGGAGCGGCAGCACCTCCTCCACCAGCACCCGCGAGGTGCCCTCGCGTTCCAGCCGCTCGGCCTGCCGGAGCCGGTTGCGCCGGCCCTGCTCGGTGTCCGCGCTCGCCTTGGTGTTCGCCAGGATGAGCCCCAGCACCAGGTCGGGGTGCCGCCGGCACAGCGCCATCGCCACATAGCCGCCCATGGACAACCCGCCGATCACCGCGCGGTCGATGCCCTTGCGGCGCAGCAGGTGGGCCACGTCATCGGCCATCACGTCCACCGAGGGCTCCTGCTCGCCCAGCATCGAGCCGCCGAAGCCGCGCAGATCGGGAGTGATCACCCGGAAACGGCCGCCGAGCCCTTCGCGCTGCGCCAGCCACATCGCCGACGACAACGGGAACGCGTGCAGCAGCACAAGCGGCGTCCCCTCGCCGACGTCCCTGGCGTACAGCTGAACGACCATCGGGCCTCCCACACCCGGCACATCCGCCGATCCGTGACGGCGCGTGCCCTCTCCTCTCACTAATTCCGACAACCGCCATATACGTGACGGTCAGGTAATCGTCACCCGAATCGGTCGAACTCGAAAGGAGTGGCCACGATCGGACGCAGACGTTTCGGCCTCGCCGGCATCTCCGAAAGCACCGCCCCACCCGGCGAAGGCGTTCAGCCCGCGGGCCACTCCTCCGGCAGGGGGTGGGCCTGCGGCGCCACCCGCTTGACGATCTCGTTCAGCACGATCCGCACATACGGCTCTCCCACCCACAGGTGCCTGGCGCCGTCCACCGCGACGATCTCGGCCTGGGGGATCCGCTTGAACCGCTCGCGCGCCTCGGCCGGAGGCAGGTAGTCGTCGTGCTCGGGCACCAGGACGATCACCGGCCGCCCGTCGGCGCCCCAGGCGTCCAGGTCGGCGTCGGTGGCCCGGTGCAGCGGAGGGCTGAGCAGCAGCAGCCCTTCCACCAGGGGGTCGCGCCCCCATTTGAGCGCCAGCTCCGTGCCGAACGACCAGCCGAGCAGCCAGGGGTGGGGCAGGTCGTGATATTCGGCGTACTCCAGCGCCGCGGCGACGTCGTACTTTTCGGTCTCGCCCTCGCCGAACTCGCCCTGACTGGTCCCCCGTTCGGACGAGGTGCCGCGGGTGTTGAAGCGCAGCACCGCCACCCCGGCCATGGCCGGCAGCCGGTAGGCGGCCTTGCGGAGCACGTGGCTGTCCATCATCCCGCCGTGCGTCGGCAGCGGGTGCAGGCACACCAGCGTGGCCACCGGCTCCCGGTCCACCGGCACCGCCAGTTCCCCGACCAGCTCCAGTCCGTCGGCGGTGTGCAACGTGATGTCCGTCCGCGTGGCGGGCAGCACCGTGCTCGCCTTGATTATCCCCATCACCCTCCTCTTCTCTGGGACAACCGTAATGCCCCGCCCCATCCCCGCCGGGCGGCCGACGCCACGCCGCAAAGCCGCCGAGGAGCACCTCTCTTCCCAGGCCGCCGTGCGCTTTTGCGCACCACCCCTCCGCACCGCGGCACCGCCTCACCGAGCCGATGCCGCCGATGCGAGTCCGGTCGGCGCTCAAGGTCCCGGCAAGCGCCTCGACCGGGCGCCTGGCGGCGGTTCACACCCTGTGGACGCGGCGACGCTCAGTAGCGGGGTGCGTTGCGCGACCTTTGGATCTTGGGGCCGCGGTGCAGGCGGGCACGCCAGCACGGCTTGTGCCAGTGACGACGCTCATCCGGCCCGCCCCAGTCGGCGGGCCAGGCCACGACATGCCCCACACCCGGCGCGATCTCCTGATCGCACCCCGGGCACCGGTAGACCTTGACGGCATTGGCCGGGGCGATCTCCCGGACGATCCAGTCCCCGTCCGGCCCCTCCTCGCGATTCTCCAGCCCGAATGACCAGGCGCCGCTGGAAGGCCGTGGGTTCTTCCGTGGACGACGCCTGTTCCTGCGCGGGCTCATGCCGATCAGCCTAAGGCCGCCCCGCCCCACCCAACGGCGGTACCGGCAGCGAACCTCCTCCGGCACGCGCTCCCGGAAACCTCAGCGCCCGGCCCGCGCATCCGCCCACCCACGCGAACACCCCACAGGCATTCCTCGGCGACACCAAAACGCAGCCCTGGCCATCCGGTCCTGGTTCGCCGATTTGTGGGCTTTGTGTTGGTCGGCGGCTACCGGTGTCTTCGGCGGCGGGCCGAGGGGGTGTGTGAGCGGCGGAGAGCGGCGAGTTCGGCCTCGATGCGGTGCAGCCGGGCGGGGGCGGGGTTCCAGCCGCGGTGCAGGAGGGTGGTCGTCAGGGCCTCCAGGAAGGGGACGGGGTTGAACAGGATGTCCTCTTTGGTGACCACGATGATCTCCCAGCCGTGGTGGTCGCGGATCCAGGTGCGGCGGGCGGCGTCGCGGTGGCGGCGGCCCCGGCCGGTGTGGAACTCCTCGCCGTCGTACTCGACGGCGGTGAGGTGCTCTGCGTACCCCATGTCCAGGAAGAACCTCGGGCGGTCGGGGCGCCCTACCGGGATCTGGGTGCGGGGGCGCGGCAGGCCGGCGTCCACGATGCACAACCTGGTGTAGGTCTCGCCGGGGAGCATCGCCCCGGGATCGGAAAGGGCGAGGATCTCCCGCAGACGCCGGGCATTGGGGCGGCCGGCCAGCAGCCGTGCGCGTCTGCGGAGCGACGCGGCGTCGACGCCGGCGCGTAAGAACTGGTCGAGGGCGGCCACCGCCTCCCGGCGGGGGAGCCGGCGTGCGCAATCCAGCGCGGTGCGTTCGAAGGTGGTCAGGCGTATGCCATCCACTTCGGTGACGTCCGCATCGGGCAGGTGAGTGCGGCGCACCCGGCAGCCGGGCGGGTCGGGAAGGGGGCGGTCGGCGGGGACGGCCAGTTCGATGGGCCAGGTGGCCCGGTCGGCGCCCATGGGGAGGGCGTCGATGCCCCACAGCCAGGCGGCGGCGCGTTCGGCGATCACGGCGTGCGCGGGCGCCGCCTGCCACAGGGAGCGGATACGGGCGGTGAGGACGTCGTCGGCGGAAGCGCATCGCATGCCCTCCAGCCTCGGCCCGGGGACACCCCGTCAACAGTGGAACGCGGTTCTGTGGACAACCCTCGAACGTGCGCCGGCAACGCGACCGGCGGGCCGGTGAGCGGACCTCCCCCGGGCAGCCGGGTTCCGGGGCGTCCGCCGACAGGCGGCGAGCGGCCCACCGCCCCGGCGGAAGGCATCGGGGCGGTGGGCCGAGGATGAGGCGTTACTGACGGAAAGAGCGGCCTGCGGTCAGGTACTCCTCCAGCAGGGGCGCCGGAGCGAAGGCGTTCTCGCGGCGCTCGGCGTAGAGGGCCCGCAGGACGGCCACGGCGCGGTCCAGGCCGAGGCGGTCCAGGTCGGCGATCGGACCCGTGGGGTAGCCGCAGCCGAGCCTCATGGCGGCGTCGATGGAGTCGGCGTCGGCGTACCCGGCCTCCAGCATCCGGACGGCGTCGTTGAGGTAGGGGAAGCGCAGCGCGTCCACGATGAAGCCGGCGCGGTCGCGGCAGCGCACGGGGGTCAGGCCGAGGGCCGCGGTCAAGGCCACGGCCCGTTCGGCGGCCCGCGGAGCGGTGAGAACGGTGGAGGCGACCTCCACCAGCGGGCCGTCCGCCTCGGGGAAGTGCAGGCCGACCACGTCGGCGGCGCGCGCTGCGGCCGTCGCCACCTCGATGACCCCGCCGGTGTCGGCGAGGCTGGCCAGTACCGCGTCCGCACGGGCCGCGCCGGCGACGGCGGCCAGCACCGGGCGCTTGGCCGCCGCGTCCCCGGCGGCCGCCTCGACGACCAGGTCGCAGTCGGCCAGCGAGCCGGGCTCCGTGCCCACGGTGACGCGGGACAGCTCGTCCGCCGACAGCTCGGCCTGCAGGGCCGCCTGCGCGGACTCGTCCTCGGTGACATAGCGGACCTGCGCGCCGGCGCGGGCGCACCGGGCGACGAAGGCGACGGCCTGGGCTCCGGATCCCATCACACCGACCAGCGGCTGGGGAGCCTCCTGCGCCGAAGCGGCGGTGCCGGCGTCGGAGGAGTCATAGGAGTAGAAGCCGCGGCCGGTCTTGCGGCCCAGCAGCCCGGCGGTGACCAGCTCGCGCAGGATGGGCGCGGGGGCGTGGCGGCGGTCGCGGGTCTCCCGGTAGATGGCCTCCAGCGCCTCCAGGCAGATGTCCAGCCCGATCATGTCCATGAGGGTGAAGGGCCCCATCGGCAGCCCGGCGCCCACCTTCATGGCGGTGTCGATGTCCTCGGCGGTGGCGTGGCCCTCCTCGTACAGGGCGGCCGCGTGGTTGAGGTAGGGCAGCAGCAGCCGGTTGGCGACGAAGCCGGCGCGGTTGCCGACGGTGACCGGAGTCTTGCCCAGGCTCTTCACCAGCTCGGCGACCCGGGCCAGGGCGGCGGGTTCGGCCAGCGGGGTGCCGATGACCTCCACCAGCTTCATCACCGGCGCCGGGTTGAAGAAGTGCACGCCGACGACCTGGGAGGGCCGCGCGGTGCCGACGGCGATCTCAGTCACCGACAGCGAGGAGGTGTTGGTGGCCAGCACCGCGTCGGCGCGGCAGACCTTGTCCAGCTCGGCGAACACCCGCCGCTTGAGGTCCATCCGCTCGGGGACGGCCTCGATCACCAGGTCGCAGTCGGCCAGGTCGGCGAAGTCGGTGGAGAAGGTGATCCGGTCCAGGATCTGCTGCTTGGCCTCCTCGGTGAGCTTGCCGCGTTTGACCGCGCGGCCGGTGGAGTTCTCCACATGCCCGCGGCCCCGGGCCAGCGCCTCGTCGTTGATCTCGATGCCCACGACGGCCAGTCCGCCCCGGGCGAGCACCTCGGCGATGCCCGCGCCCATGGTGCCCAGGCCGACGACCCCTGCCTTGCTGAACGAACCTCCACTCATGCCGGGCAGTCTCCCAAAGGCGCCCGGGACCGCCCTCCCCGGGTCCGGGCTGACCCCCGGCCGGCAGCGCAGGAGGCGCCGGGACGCCCGTCGCGGCCGCTCTTCCCGCAGGAAGAGCGGAGGCGCCGCCCGGCCGCAACCATGCACACGGCCGTGCCGGCCACCTCACGGCCCGGCACGGCCGCGCTCTTGAAAAGGGGCGAGTAAGAAGCGGATAACCGGTTGGTCATAATTCCGGTTCGCCGCGTCGCCCGGCCGCAGAGCGGCGATCTCGTGTCAGCAGTCGCGCAGTTCCGGCGACTGGTTGAGGATCTGCTCACGGGGGGTGATGAAGCGCCGGTACGCCTCGGTGTCGGCGCTGGGGAAAACGGCGACCCGGTGGCAGTTCTGGAAGGCCAGCTTGACGCCGAAGTAGCGTTCCAGCGCGCCCCGCATGGCGTCGCTGGCGAGCACGCGCAGGAGCTGGCCGCGAGCCTGCTCGTCCGGCGGCGGGGTCTGGTTGTCGGCGAAGTCTCCGCCGTCCACCTGGTAGCGGGCCACCAGGCCGCTGATCACGTCCCAGGCGTACGGCAGCGAAGTGCGAATGCACTCGACGAACGCCGCATCATCGATCTCTCCGTGCTGGGCCTTTTCGAGCAGTTCCGGGCTCACATCGAGAGACATGGACCGATTCCCTTCGGTAACGGCGGAACGGAACGTCGCACAACAGGTCCGTCTCCGGTGACGCTAACCAGCGTCCCGAGAGAATTCCAGCCTTGACAGGAAGAGGAATTGGTATATGAAGGCCCGGGATCAGCCGTCCAGCGAGCGGCCCATCAGGATGTCGTCGACATAGCGGCCCTCGATGTGAAACTCACCGGGCAGGATGCCGTCCACGGTGAAACCCGCCCGCTCATACAGCCGCCGGGCCCGGGGGTTGGTGGACAGCACCCGCAGCCTGATGCGGCGGGCGCCCTCCCGCCGGGCGCGTTCGCACGCCGCGATCACCAGCGCGTACCCCACTCCCCTGCCCTGTTCGGACGGGTCGACGGCCAGGCCCTGGATTTCGCGGATGTGGGCGTTGCTCGGTGCCGGCACCGGCTGCACCAGCCGGACGTAGCCGACGATTCGTCCCTCCCGGACGGCGAGCGTGTACTGCTCGGGTCGATGGGCCGGGTCGAAGAGCACCGCGTCCGGGCCCGGGCGCGGGAACACCCCGACGTCCGGGGACCAGGTGCGCCGGTCCAGGTCGAGCAGCGCCGCTTCGTCGCTCTCCACGGCCTCGCGCATCCGGATGCCCGCAGGCTGCTCCATGTGCCTCCTTCCCTCCCGCCTGAGCGGGGCTCTTCACGCGGTGAACGGCCGCCGGCGCGCGGTGCGTCCATCGCATCCGCCCACCGGATCGGCCGAAGGCTCACCGAACCCTTCAACACGCCGTCTCCGCAAGACGCGACAGGGGCGCTGCCGCGGCCCGGAACGCCGTAGCACGGGACATCTTCGTGGTTCCCGCCCGCGCCGTCTTGGGCCATGCGCCGGCAAGAGTTCACTAGGCTGTGGCCCCGTGCGCCTCGTCATCGCCCGTTGCAGCGTCGATTACGCCGGGCGGCTCACCGCCCACCTGCCGCTCGCCCCGCGGCTGATCATGATCAAGGCCGACGGCTCGGTGTCGGTGCACGCCGACGACCGCGCCTACAAGCCGCTGAACTGGATGAACCCGCCGTGCTCGCTGCGCGAGGAGCGCTTTGCCGACTCCCCGGACGGCCTGGTGGCCCGCTGGACGGTCACCCACGGCAAGTCCGGTGAGCGGCTGATTTTGAACATCACCGAGTTCCTGCACGACTCCACCCACGAGCTGGGTCCCGACCCGGGGCTGCGCAAGGACGGGGTGGAGGCGCACCTGCAGGAGCTGCTGGCCGAGCACATCACCACGCTGGGCGAGGGCTGGACGCTGATCCGCCGGGAGTACCCGACCGCGATCGGGCCGGTGGACATCCTGTGCCGGGACGCCGAGAACCGGACCGTCGCGGTGGAGATCAAGCGGCGCGGCGAGATCGACGGCGTCGAGCAGCTCACCCGCTACCTGGAGCTGCTCAACCGCGACCCCCTGCTGGCCCCGGTGCGCGGCGTCTTCGCCGCCCAGGAGATCAGGCCGCAGGCGCGGGTGCTGGCCGCCGACCGCGGCATCGAATGCGTGACGCTGGACTATGACGCCCTGCGCGGCATCCAGCACGAGGGCACTTTGTTCTGAGCAAAGGCCCGGCGCCCGCCGCGCGGAGAATGTCGGTGCCCTCCGGGACGATGGGCCGATGAGCGTGAAAGCGAGCGGCACCTTCGATGTCACCGGCTGGGACGAGCAGGCCAAGGACACCAGGCCCGACGGCACGGTGGTCACCCGGGTCCGGGTGACCAAGACCTTCCACGGCGACCTCGCCGGCACCAGCGTCACCGAGATCCAGACCGTGACCACTGCGGCCGGGCCGACGGCCTATGTGGGCGTGGAGTGCTTCGAGGGAACCCTGCACGGCCGCAAGGGGACCTTCGTCCTGCAGCACAGCGCGGGCAACGACGCCGCCGGCGAGGAGTGGCTGAGGTGGCAGATCGTGTCCACCTCGGGCACCGGCGCGCTGGCGGGGCTGCACGGCGAGGGGCAGATCACCGTGGACGGTGACGGCCGCCACTTCTACGCCCTCGACTACGAGCTGCCCTGATCCGGGCGTCCTCGGCGCGGTCTCGGCCGGGGAGGGCGAACGGTAATCTTCCATGCATGGCGTCGGCGACCACGGACAGCACCCGGGAAAGGATCATCGACGCGGCCGAGGAGTGCTTCGCCCGATACGGAATCGCCAAGACCACCGTGGAGGACATCGCGGCGGCCGCCGGGCTGTCCCGGGCCACCGTCTACCGAAGCGTCACGGGGGGCCGCGACGAGCTGATCCTGGCGGTGATGCTGCGGGAGCTGACGCGGGTCCTGGACCGCCTGGCGGCCCTGCTGCGCCGCTCGGGGCCGGTGCCGGAGGCGGTGATCGAAGGCATCATGGACGTGGTCTCCCACGTGCGCAGCCAGCCGCATTTCGCGCACTTCCTGGTGCCGGAGGCGGCCGGGCACACCCAGGCCGTGGTGGCCGGGGCCGCCGAGCGGATCCTCGACATGTGCTGCGAGTACGTGCGCCCCTACTTCGAGGCGGCACAGCGCGAGGGCCAGATCCGCGAGGGCATCGAGGTGGAGGGCACCGTCGAGTTCCTGTTCCGGATCATCACCTCGCTGATCGTCCTGGACCGCGGCCGGGATCCCGAGGCCACCAGGAACTTTCTGCGCTCTTATGTCGTCCCGGTGATCGTGGGACCGTAAGGCGCCCCGCCATGGCCGAGGTGACGGCCGTCACCGAACGACGCATGCGAAGGGACGATTCATGGGAACGGTGCACACGGCGAAAGGCGGCCGGGCCGCGGTCAGGCCGAGCCCGGTGTTCCTCGCCATTCTCGGTGCCACCGTCATCTTCGGGCTGATGGCCTGGCGCTATGAGTCCTACTACGAGGAACGCGCCGCGCAGCTCACCCTTTTCGGCCTCGTCCTGGCGGGCTGGATCCTGTCGCTGTGCCTGCACGAGTTCGGGCATGCCTATCTGGCCTACCGCTCGGGCGACCGCAGCGTGGCCACCAAGGGCTATCTGACGCTGAACCCGCTCAAGTACGGGGACGTCACCCTCAGCTTCCTGCTGCCGGTGCTGTTCATCATGCTCGGCGGGATCGGCCTGCCCGGCGGCGCGGTGTGGATCGACCGGGGCCGCATTCCCGGCCGGCTGCGGCACAGCCTGATCTCGGCGGCCGGCCCGCTGGCCAATGTGGTCTTCGCCATCGCCCTGGCCGCCGCCGTCACGCAGCTGCGCTCCGATGAGCCGCTGGACCATCTGGTCTTCTGGTCGGCGCTGTCCTTCCTGGCCTTCCTGCAGGTGACCGCCGCGCTGCTCAATCTGCTGCCGATTCCCGGCCTGGACGGCTTCGGCATCGTCGAGCCGTACCTGCCGCGTTCTTGGGTGCGCAAGGCCGACGAGGTCGGCGGGTACGCCTTCCTGGCGCTGATCGCCCTGCTGTGGATCCCGCCGGTCAACCGCGCCTTCTTCGACGCCGTCTTCACCGTCACCGATCTGTTCGGGGTGGACCAGGCCGCCATCATCGACGGCCTGACCTGGTTCCGGAACGCCATCGGCATGTAACGTTCTACGCGCTTTTCACCTCTTTTGCCCGGCGCCGGGAATATTCTGCTCTTTACGGGCACCAATGGACGAGTCGCCATAACTGTCGGTGCGCGCAACCGACATATGACTCCCATGGGAACCGGACATGTGCAAACATCGGTTTCGGACCGCCCTGACGGCCCCCACCGGGCGCCCCCACCCCGCCGCCCGGCGATACCGGAACTCGACCCGCTCCGCGCGATCACCGACATCGCCGCAACCCCCTGAAGGAGGCGCATGGAGCTGGAAAGGCGCGCGGTGTTCGGCTGGCCGGCCACGGCCGCCGGATACGCCCCCTGTGATAACGGCCTGGTAGTCCACTACGACGGCAGCGACCAGGGCCTGGCCGGCAAAAGCCATCAGGCGTGCCGGCAATACTGGAAGAACACCCGGAAATTCCATATGAACAGCCGCGGGTGGGCCGATATCGGCTACTGCGTCGATGAGCAGACCGAAATCCTCACCACAGGCGGCTGGCGGACCTTTCGCGAGATCGAGCCCGGCGACATCGCCCTGACCCTCGACCACCGCACGGGGATGTCGCAATGGCAGCCGGTGGAGGAGGTGTACCTCTTCCCCGCCATGCCGCGCGAGATGATCCGCATGCAGGGCCGGCGGCACTCCTCGCTGACCACGCCCGGCCACCGCTGGCCGGTGGAAAGGCCCGCCGGAGCCGGGCGGGGCCGTGAACGCGCCTGGGCCACCACGCAGACCCTCACCTCCCACGACCTGATCCCGGTCGCGGCCGAGTGCGCCGACATCCCCGCCGAGCCGAAGTGGTCGGACGCGCTCGTGGAGGCGCTGGCCTGGTTCTGGGCTCCAGAGCAGGTCGACCCCGAAGACTCCGGCCGCATCCCGGGCGCCGCGGTGACCGTGCGCCGCCGGGAGGGCGCCGAGGCGGCGCGCCTGCGGGCCGCGCTGCGGGCGCTCTTCGGCGCTCCGGCGCAGGCCCTCCCCCACGGCGACGACGCCCCCGCCTGGCGGGAGGTCCCGGCGGAGGGCGGCACGGTCGTCTTCGGCCTGTCGGCCGCCGCGGGCCGGCTGCTGCTGGAGCACGCGCCGCACCGCGTCGTGCGGCACGACTTCCTGCAGGCGCTGACCCGGGCCCAGCTGGAGCTGTTCCTCCAGGTGTCGCTGCGGGCCGGGGGCAGGGCCGCACAGCGGCGCTTTACCCGGCGGGAGGAGGCCGAGGCGTTCCAGTTCGCCGCGATCCTGGCGGGCAGAGCGACCTCGATCCAGCGTCCGCGGCCTGGGGAATGGGTCGTCCGCCTGCGGCAGGAAACCCATGTCACGCCCCGTCGCACCGGGGACTTCGGCATCACCACCGAACGTTACGACGGCCACATCTGGTGCGTGCGCACCCCGAACGGCACCTGGCTAGCCAGACGGGCGGGCACGGTGTACTTCACCGGCAACTCCTTTGCCGTCTGCCCGCACGGGATCGTCATGGAGGGCCGCGGCTGGCAGCGGGTGCAGGCCGCCCAGCCGGGGGGCAACAGCACCTGGACGTCGGTGACGTTCATGTCCGGGCCGAGCGAGGCGCCGACCCGGGCTCAGATCAACGCGTTCAAGCAGCTGCGGGCCTGGCTGCGCGGCAAGGGACTGAAGGCCGGCATCCGCGGCCACCGGGACTTCATCTCCACATCCTGCCCGGGCGAGAAGTTGTACGCACTGGTCAAGAACGGCGGCCTGGCCGGCCCGCCCGAACAGCGGCCCGAAGAGGAGGACGACGTGCCGATCCGCACCAGCCTCGGCAAGAACAAGGACCAGGAACTGGCCTGGGGCAAGTGGACCCGCATCACCTGGGACGTCGAGCACGCCGACCCGGAAGGCGCCCATGCCGACGGCAACTATCCCGGCTATGTCGCCCCGGAGACCTCCTGGGCGGACTTCCACGCCACCGTGCGCGTCGAGGGGCTGCAGCCGGGGGACGAGTACCAGCTGCGCTATGAGGTGCACGACTGGAAGGACGGCAAGTCCACCGGGAAGCCGTGGACGGAGATCCACGCCGACCACCCGGCCACCAAGGGCGTGCAGTTCGTGACCGGCTCCTGCTCCAAGAAGCTGAAGAAGGGCCAGCACGCCTATGTGGCCATCGCCGTCTTCCCGGTCGGCGACACCACGGGGCGGCCGGTCCCCAAGGCGGTTTCCGGCCGCTGGACGATCCGCCAGGACAGAGCCTGAACGGCCCGCCGGCCTCCCGCCCGGTTCCGGGGAAGCGCACAAAGGTTCCCCGGAACCGGGCGGTGTCGTTCCCGGCGCCGTCTGGACCCGGGCGACAATCGCGGTGACGGACCTGAGGTGCTTTACTAGACGACAAGTCTGCAAGCGAGCACTTACTGAAGCGCTCTCCCGGGAGGTCTCATGTCCGTGGCGACCGAGAGCACCACCTTCACCTCGCTGAATCCCGCCACCGGCGAGGTGGTCGGCGAACACCCGATCCATGACGAGAAGGCGGTCGCCGAGGCCGTCGAGCGGGCGCGTGAGGCCGCCGCCTGGTGGCGCGACCTGGGCTGGAAGGAACGGCGGCTGCGGCTGCTGAACTTCAAGGGCACGCTGACGCGCAACCTGGACAAAGTGGCCCGGCTCGTCCACGAGGAGACCGGCAAGCCGCTGCAGGACGCGCAGATCGAGCTGGTGCTCACCATCACCCACATCGACTGGGCCGCCCGGAACGCCCAGAAGGTGCTGGGGCCGCGCACCGTCTTCCCCGGCCTGGCCGCCATCAACAACAAGTGCATCCTGGAGTACCAGCCGCTCGGGGTGATCGGCGTGATCGGGCCGTGGAACTACCCGGTCTTCACCCCGATGGGCTCGATCGCCTACGCCCTGGCCGCCGGCAACGCGGTGGTGTTCAAGCCCTCGGAGTACACCCCCGGCGTGGGCGTGCTGCTGGCCGAGCTCTTCTCCCAGGTGGTGCCCGAAAAGCCGGTCCTGCAGACGGTGACCGGGTACGGCGCCACCGGCGCCGCGCTGGCCCGCTCGGGAGTGGACAAGGTCGCCTTCACCGGGTCCGGCCCGACCGCCCGGAAGGTGATGGCCGCCTGCGCCGAGACCCTCACCCCCATCGTCGCCGAGTGCGGCGGCAAGGACGCCTTCATCGTGGACTCCGACGCCGACCTGGACGCCGCCGCGGACGCGGCGGTGTTCGGCGCGATGTCCAACTCCGGGCAGACCTGCGCCGGCGTGGAGCGGATCTACGCGGTGGCCGACGTCTACGACCGGTTCCTGGAAAAGCTCATCGACAAGGCCAAGTCGCTGCGCCCGGGGTTCGACCGCGAGGCCGACTACGGCCCGGTCACCATGCCCCGTCAGCTCGACATCATCGAGCGGCACATCAAGGACGCCCTCGACCGGGGCGGACGGGCGGTGCTCGGCGGCGCCGAGTCGGTCCGCAAGCCGTATGTGGAACCGGTGATCCTCACCGACGTGCCCGATGACTCGGCGGCGGTGTGCGAGGAGACCTTCGGCCCCACCATCACCGTGCACAAGGTCGCCGACGCCGAGGAGGCGCTGCGCAAGGCCAACGAGACCAGCTACGGCCTGGCCGCGACCATCTTCTCCCGCAATCGGTCGCGGGCGATGGACCTGGCCCGGCGGCTGCGGACCGGGATGGTCTCCATCAACTCCTTCCTGGCCTTCGCCTCGGTGCCGGCGCTGCCGTTCGGCGGGGTCGGCGAGTCGGGCTTCGGCCGCATTCACGGCGCCGACGGCCTGCGCGAGTTCGCCCGCGCCAAGGCCATCACCCAGCAGCGCTTCCCCCTGCCGGTCAACGTGGCGTCCTTCTCGCGCACCGACAAGGACATGGCGCGGCTGCTGCAGCTGACCAAGCTGATGCACGGCAAGCGGTACAAGAGGTGAGACGGCACCGGGCGGTCGCCTGACCGTTCTCACCTCAGGGTGCCCACCGTCCGCGATAAGGGCCGCGGACTTAGGCGTACGAGCGCGCCCGGGCCGACTAGGGCGTCTGAGGACGCCGAACTTAGGGCGTCATCCCGATGTGGCGGGTGCCGTCTTAGCGCGACTCTCTGAATACCGGGCCGGAAGGACCGGCCGGAGAAGGAGAGCAAAGCGCCGATGCACCATCCCGACATGTCCAAGGCCGTCATGGACGACCGGGTGCGCCGGATGCGCAAGGAGGCCGAGGCCGCCGCCAAGGCCAAGGCCGCCAAGGCCAAGGACCGCAAGAAGTGACCCGCAAACCGGCGGCGCCCGCCGCCCCGGCGGGCTGCCGTTCAGGAATCAGGCCCCCTCACCGCCTCCAGCGGGCGAGGGGGCCTTCCTCATGTCTCCCCCTCCCCGCACCGCAGGCGGCTGATCAGGGGGCGGACGCCGGCAGCGGGGGACGGCCGCAGATGAGGTCGGCGGCGCGTTCGGCGATGGCGATGACCGGGGCGTCCGTGCCGCCGCGCGGCGCCGTCGGCATGACCGAGGCGTCCACCACCCGCAGCCCTTCGATGCCGCGCACCCGCAGTTCGGTGTCGACGACCGCCTCGTCCCCGCCGCCCATGGCGCAGGTGCCGACCGGGCGGCCGAGGGTGACCACTGCCCGCCGCACCCAGGCGCGCAGCGCATCGTCGTCGTCCACCTGCTCGCCCGGGGAGTGCTCGCCCTGGACCAGGCGGGCCAGCGGGCCGGCGGCGGCGATCCGGCGGGCCTGGCGCACCCCGGCGGCCAGCGTCTCCAGGTCGGAGCCGGCGGCCAGGCAGGCCGGGTCGATCAGCGGCTTGGCGTGCGGCGCGGCCGAGCGCAGCCGGATGCGCCCCCGGCCGGTGATGGCCACGGCGGCGACCAGCACCGTGACCATCCGCTGGGGCACCTCGGTCAGGCCCTGGTCCAGGTGCGGGGTGGCCAGCACGTGGTACTGCAGGTCGGGCGCGGGCAGGTCGTCGGCGCTGCGGGCGAAGCCGCCGGCCTCGGCCACGTTGGAGGCCAGCGGGCCGCGGCCCAGGGAGTGCCACAGCGCCAGGTGACGGCCGTCGAAGCCCTCCCACAGCGCCTTGACGCCCGGGGTGTCCCACAGGACGGGGACGGCCGGATGGTCCTGCAGGTTCTCCCCCACGCCCGGCAGGTCGGCCCGCACCTGAATGCCGTGTTCGCGCAGGTGCCCGGCCGGGCCGATGCCCGACAGCAGCAGCAGGCGCGGGCTGCCCACCGTCCCGCCGCACAGCACCACCTCACCCTCGGCGTGCTCGCGCAGGTGCTCGCCGCGCCACAGGTAGCGCACCCCGACGGCCCGTCCGTTCTCGACGGTCACGCCGGTGACCAGCGCGTCGGTCCGGACGGTGAGGTTGGGCCGCGCCATGGCCGGCCGCAGGTAGGCGTCGGCGGCCGACCAGCGCCGGCCGCGCCGCTGGGTGACCTGGTAGAAGCCCGCGCCGTCCTGCCGGGCGCCGTTGAAGTCGCGGTTGGCCGGCAGCCCGTGCTCTTGCGCCGACTCCACCCAGGCGTGGCTCAGCGGGTGTTTGAAGCGCAGGTCTTCCACGCGCAGCGGCCCGCCCACCCCGTGGTAGTCCGATTCGCCGCGCTGCTGGTCCTCGGCCTTGCGGAAGTACGGCAGCAGATCGGCGTACCCCCAGCCGGTGCAGCCGTGCTCATCCCGCCAGGTGTCGTAGTCGTGCCGGTTCCCCCGCAGGTAGATCATCGCGCCGATGGACGAGGATCCGCCGAGGGTGCGCCCGCTCGGCCAGTACATGCCGCGTCCGGCCGCATGCTGCTGGGGGACGGTCGCGTAATCCCAGTCATAGGCGCTCTTCAGCAAAGCGGCCTGGTTCGCCGGGATCTGGATCTGCGGCGCGTCGTCCGGTGGCCCGGCCTCCAGCAGCAGCACCCGGGTGCCGGGGTCCTCGCTCAGCCGGGCGGCCAGGACGCAGCCGGCGCTTCCCGCTCCCACGATGATGTAGTCGTACGCCACTAGCACGCCTCCGGGTGAGCGAACGGATCCGGGCACCGCGTGAACACCAGCGCCCCATTATGGGCACCTATGCCCGGAAGCTCCCGACCCGGTCGGCCCTAAGGTGGCGGTATGCCGAAGAACGAGGAGACCCCAGTCGTCCTGTCCCGCATCTACACCCGCACCGGGGACGACGGCACCACCGCCCTGGGTGACATGTCCCGGACCCGCAAGTCCGACCCGCGCCTGGCCGCCTACGCCGACGTGGAGGAGGCCAACGCCGCGATCGGGGTCGCCCTCGCCCTCGGCGACCTGCCCGAGGAGCTGCGCGCGCCGCTGGTGCGCGTGCAGAACGACCTGTTCGACGTGGGCGCCGACCTGTGCAACCCGGTGACCGACGATGCGGCCGCCCAGTACCCGCCGCTGCGGGTCACCGAGTCTTACATCACCTGGCTGGAGGAGCAGTGCGACCGGCACAACGCCACGCTGCAGCCGCTGCGCAGCTTCGTCCTGCCGGGCGGGGCGCCGGGCGCCGCGCTGCTGCACGTGGCGCGCACGGTCACCCGCCGGGCCGAGCGCTCGGTGTGGGTGGCGATCGAGCACCACGGCGCGGCGCCCGCGGGGACCATCAACCCGCTGACCGCCCGCTATCTCAACCGCCTGTCGGATCTGCTGTTCATCTTGTGCCGGGTGGCCAACGCCGGCCACGGCGATGTGCTGTGGAAGCCCGGCGGCGAGCGCTGAACCGTCCCCGCAGGTCCCAAGGGGGTGGGGATAGCCCCACCCCCAAGAGGCGGGCACGCCACCTGTCGCACGCCGCGCCCGTCGGGGAGGCTTTGAGCATGCGAACGTGCCTGAACGGGGGCGGTGGAGGCTGACGACGATGGCGAACGGGTTCAAGGGCGTGGCGGCGCTGGCCGCCTCCCTGACCGCGGCGACGGTGGCGCTCGGCGGGTGCGGCGTCCTCGACGCCGCCACCTATCACGAGGACCGCAAGTACGAGCTCACCGGCGGGCTCAAGGCGCTGAACGTGCGCCTGGAGGAGGCCGATGTGGAGATCATCGGCACCGACGGCGACGAGGTCAGCGTCCATGAGCACCTGTCGTGGACCGAAAAGCTCAAGCCCGAGCCCTACCACCGCCGGGAGGGCGACGCCCTGGTGCTGGGCTACCGCTGCCCGGACGTGGTCAGCATCGGGCTCAGCCGGTGCGCGGTCCGCTACCGGATCCAGGTGCCCCGCGCGATGGCCGCCACGGTCCGCACCGGCAGCGGCGACATCCGCGTCCGCGGGCTGGCGGGCGCCCTGCGGGCCGAGGTCAGCTCCGGCGACATCGTGGCCACCGACCTGCGCGGCGGCCCGGTGGACGCCTCCGCCGACTCCGGCGACATCACCGTCAGCGGCGCCGGCGCCGTGCAGGCCAGGACCGACTCCGGCGGCATCGACCTGCGCGACCTGCGCGGGGACCGGGCCCGGGCCGAGGCCGACTCCGGCACCGTCCGCGTCGTCTTCGCCGCCGACCGCCCGCCGAACCTGGTCCAGGCGACCAGCCGCTCCGGCCGGGTGATCATCAAGGTTCCGGCCGACGTGCCGTATGCGCTCCTCTACCAGGAGCGGATGGGCGATCCCCGGATCACCGACATCACGATCGACCCGAACTCGCCCCGCCGGATCAGCGCCCGCGCCGACTCCGGCTCCATCGACATCTCCGCCTCCTGACGCATGCCGGCCCGTTCCAGCGGGCTTTGAGCGGCGCTCCGAGCCGGATACGGGTGCGGGCCCGCCCACCATGGCCACCGGTGTCGGCGGGCCATTCATTCCAGGCGCGGCCCACCGGCCGAACGGTTTCCCGGGCCCGGGCACGGGCGACGCCGCCGCCCCGGCGGGGCGGCGGCGTCGCGGTGGCCGGACCGGATGGTCAGCGGATCAGGTGGCCGCCTCGCCACTCGGGGCCGCCGGCGGACGAGGAGGTGCTCTTCAAGGTGACGGTGGCCGTGCGGGCGGCCAGCACGTCCTCGACGGAGTGGGCGTAGCGCTGGACGACGTGGGCCGCGCCGTCGGCGAGCTGGTCCAGGCCCGTCCAGTTGATGTTGGTCAGGTCGTCGCAGGCCTGGTGGTAGCACTTGTCGAAGGCCTCGCCGGCCGTGCCGCCGTACAGCTTGACCTGCTCGGGGGTCTTGGTGACCTCGGCGCCGCTGAACAGGCCGCCGGCCGGGATGCCCACGTTGATGAAGGCGTAGTAGTCCGAGCGGCCGTCGAAGGCGGTGGGCTCGGTGGCCAGCTTGCGCTTCTTGAAGTAGTCGGTGAAGGCCTTCTCGATCTCGGCCGAGCCCGGCGGCGGGTCGGTCGGGGTGCCCAGCGAGTTGTCACCGTCGTAGACGAAGCGGGCGAAGTTCGGCGAGCCCAGCATGTCGAAGTTCAAGTTGAGCGCGATCTTGGACAGTTCCTCGTCGCTGAGGGAGGCGACGTAGGCGTCCGAGCCGATCAGGCCGCTCTCCTCGGCGCCCCACCAGGCGAAGCGGACCCTGTTCTTCAGGCCCTTCTTGCCCAGCTTGCCGATCTGCTCGGCGATGGCCAGCACGGTGGCGCTGCCGCTGCCGTTGTCGTTGATGCCGGGACCTTCGGCCACGCTGTCCAGGTGCGCCCCGACCACCACCGTCTTGTTCGGGTCGCCGAGCTTGGTGTCGGCGATGACGTTCTTGGACGAGCGCTTCTCGTGGAAGACGTCGGTCTTGATGTGCAGGATCAGCTCACCGGCCTTGGCCTGGGCCACCAGCGAGGAGCCGAGCTCGTAGGTGGGGCCGAGCACCGGGATGTCCACCACGCGGCCGCCCAGCGTGCCGTTGACCGGCCCCTGGTCGGCGGTGGCGGGGTTCTGGTAGATGATCGCGGCCACCGCGCCGGCGGCCTCGGCGTTGGCGGCCTTGTCCGCGAACGTGCAGCCGCCGCGCACGATCAGCGCGATCGATCCGGCCGGGAAACCCTCGAAGTCGTCGGACTCGCAGCCGCTGCCCACGCCGTCGGGGTCGTCGGTGTCCACCGGGACGGCACGGGCGGTCACATCGCCCTCGCCGGAGTAGTAGTGGGTGAGGAAGTCGCCGTCCAGCGCCTCGGTGTAGGTGGCCGGAGCAGGGCTGACCTGCTCGAAGACCGTCGGGGCCTCTTGCTCGTAGTACTCGAAGTCGAAGTTTTGGACCTGCGGCTTGTAGCCGGCCTTCTTGAGGACCTTGACCACGTAATCCACGGAGGCGTCGAAACCCGGTTGGCCGGAGGCCCGATTGCCACCGTTGCGCTCGGCGACCCGCTCCAGTTCGACCAGGTGTTTGCGGATGTCCTTGATCTTGACCAGCTTGGTGAGATCGGGACCTTGCACCCCGGCCTCTGCGGGCGCGGCGGTCACCACGCCGGACAGCAGACCCGCCAGGGCGAGGGGAATCCCCCAGTGTCGCTTCCGCACGCTCACTCCTCGGGTTTCCTATGGAGCCGAATGGGCCAGATGTTGACATTGCGCCCACACTGCCCACAAGGGGCGATAGTCAAGATTGCGTTGCGGATTTGACAAGAAGGACAATTCGCCCATTTCGGCGGGCGTTAACCCTTGGAAATATCGACCGGAAATCCGGGCGGGGCGGCCTCCAGCCAGGCCAGGAAGCCGGTCAGCGCCGCCTGGCCCATCGCCAGCTCCACCCGCAGGTCCTTGTTGTGCACCTCGACGATGCCCGCGTCCGCACCCAGCTCCGGCAGCTCGCCCGGGTCCGGCCGGCGGCGGTTGGACACGATCAGGCCCCGGCGGCCGATGACCTGCCGGGGCCTGAGACGAAAATCGAAAACTCGATGCCAGTGCAGCTCGTCACCGCGGTAACGGGCCAGACCCAGCCGCCACGGCCCCGGAGCGCCGTCCTGCGGCAGCGTCCGCAGGCTGCACTCCACGGTGCCGCCGCTGCGCTGCAGCAGCCAGCGGCGCAGCAGAACCGCGCTCAGGAACAGCAGGGCGAGCAATGCCGCCGCAGCGAGCACCCCGCCCACGTCCCACGCCAGGTGCTCTGCCAACTGCCCCCGCCCTCGGTCCCGCTTCTAGGCCTCAAGTCCCGCGGCGCGCAGCCGGGCGCGGGCGCGCCGCTCGGCCACCGCGGCCGCCTCGTCACCGCCGCCTTGGGCCTGCGCGGCCTGCAGCGCCTGCCGGGCCGCCTCCACGTCCACATCGCTGCCCAGCTCGGCCTGCTCGGCCAGCACCGACACCTCATCAAAGGCGACGGAGACGAAGCCGCTGCCGACCATGGCGGTGATCTCCGGCGAGCCGTCGGCCGGCTGGATCTTCACCACGCTGCCGTCCAGCAGCACACCGAGCACCGGGGCATGGCCGGGCAGGATGCCGAGCTGGCCCTCGATGGTCTGGGCGACCACCATGGAGGCCTCGCCGGACCAGATCTCACGCTCCGGTGAGACCAGCCCCACCTTCAGGGTTGCCACTTGCACTCCTTGTGCGTCGAAGGAACCTCAAGCCCTTCCGGGGCGCCTGCAAAAGGCGCCCCGGAATCTTTCGGCTCGCAGGTCAGCTCGCCAGTTCCTTGGCCCTCCGCTCCACGTCCTCGATGCCGCCGCACATGTAGAACGCCTGCTCGGGCACGTGGTCGTACTTGCCCTCGACGATCGCCTTGAAGGAGGAGATGGTCTCGTCCAGCTCCACGAACACGCCGGGCTGGCCGGTGAAGGCCTCGGCCACGAACATCGGGTGCGACAGGAAGCGCTCGATGCGCCGCGCCCGGTTCACCGTGACCTTGTCCTCTTCCGACAGCTCGTCGATGCCGAGGATGGCGATGATGTCCTGCAGCTCCTTGTACTTCTGCAGGATCCGCTTGACCTCCTGGGCGACCTCGTAGTGCTCCTGGCCGATCACCTGCGGATCCATGATCCGGGAGGTGGAGTCCAGCGGGTCCACCGCCGGGAAGATGCCCTTCTCGGCGATGGGACGGGCGAGCACCGTGGTGGCGTCCAGGTGGGCGAAGGTGGTGTGCGGCGCCGGGTCGGTGATGTCGTCGGCGGGCACGTAGATCGCCTGCATCGAGGTGATCGAGTGACCGCGCGTGGAGGTGATCCGCTCCTGCAGCACACCCATCTCATCGGCCAGGGTCGGCTGGTAACCCACCGCCGAGGGCATCCGGCCGAGCAGGGTGGACACCTCCGAACCCGCCTGGGTGAACCGGAAGATGTTGTCGATGAACAGCAGCACGTCCTTCTTCTGGACGTCCCGGAAGTACTCGGCCATGGTCAGCGCCGACAGCGCCACCCGCAGTCGGGTGCCCGGCGGCTCGTCCATCTGGCCGAACACCAGGACGGTGTCCTTGAGGACGCCCGACTCGGCCATCTCCACCCACAGGTCGTTGCCCTCGCGGGTGCGCTCGCCCACGCCGGCGAAGCAGGAGGTGCCGCCGAAGTTCTTGGCGACCCGGCGGATCATCTCCTGGATCAGCACGGTCTTGCCCACGCCCGCGCCGCCGAACAGGCCGATCTTGCCGCCCTTGACGTACGGGGTGAGCAGGTCGATGACCTTGATGCCGGTGACCAGCATCTCGGTCTTGGACTCCAGCTGGTCGAAGTCAGGGGCCTTGCGGTGGATGCTCCACCGCTCGTTGATCTCCAGCGAGGAGGTGGGGACGTCCAGGGTCTCGCCCAGGGCGTTCCACACGTGCCCCTTGGTGACGTCGCCGACCGGAACCGAGATGGGGGCGCCGGTGTCGACCACGGTCGCGCCGCGCACCAGGCCGTCGGTCGGCTGCATCGAGATGGCCCGGACCATGTTGTCGCCCAGGTGCTGGGCGACCTCCAGGGTCAGGGTCTTGGTCTCCTCGCCGAGAGTCACATCGACGTGGAGGGCGTTGTAAATCTCCGGCATGGCGTCGGCGGGGAACTCCACGTCGACGACCGGGCCGATGATTCGGGCGACACGCCCGGTAGCGGTCGCCGTCTCTACCTGTGCGGTCACTTACTCACTCCCCGCGCTCGACTCGGCGAGCGCTTCAGCGCCACCGACGATCTCGCTGATTTCCTGGGTGATCTCGGCCTGCCGCGCCTGGTTGGCCATGCGCGTGTAGACCTCGATCAGTTCGTTCGCGTTGTCCGTCGCGGACTTCATCGCTCGGCGCACCGAGGCGTGGAACGAGGCCGCCGACTGGAGCAGCATGTGGAAGATCCGGCTCTCCACATAGTTCGGCAGCAGCAGGTCCAGCGCCGCCTCCGCGCTGGGCTCGAACTCATAGGCCGGCAGCACCTGCCCGGAGGTCGTCTCCTCGATCTCCAGCGGCAGCAGCCGGAGCACCCGCACCTGCTGGGTCAACATCGAGACGAACTCGGTGTAGACCACGTGGATCTCGCCCACGCCGCCTTCGGCGTCGGTCTTGAGGAAGTCCTCGGTCAGCCGGCGCCCGACCCGCTCCGCACCGGCGAAGTCGGGCCGGTCGGACATGCCGTTCCACTGGGCGGCCAGCTCCCGGTTGCGGAACCGGTACCAGGCGATGCCCTTGTTGCCGATGACATAGGGCACCGGCTCACGGCCCCGCTCCCGCAGCCGCGCGATCAGCGCCTCGGCCTCACGGATCACGTTGGCGTTGTAGGCGCCGCAGAAGCCGCGGTCGCTGGTGATGATCAGCACCGCCGAGCGGCGATCCTCCGGCTGCTCGCGCAGCAGCGGATGGTCGATCCCCACCCGATGGCTGATCAGCGCGGTCAACGCCCGGGTGATCTGGTCGGCGTACGGCTTGGACGCCTCCACCGCCTGCTGGGCCTTGACGATCCGCGAGGTGGCGATCATCTCCTGGGCGCGAGTGATCTTGGCGGTCGACTTGACCGATCTGATCTTGCGCCGCAGGAGGCGAAGCTGTGCACCCATGGAGGATCAGTCCTTCTTGACGATGCGCTGGACCTTCTCCTGCCCCACGGCCTCGTCCGCGATCGGCTCGACCGGCTCATCGGCCACCAGCAGGGTCCCCTCGCTGGTGCGGAACTCCTTCTTGAACTCGGTGATGGCCGACTTGAGCGTGGTGAGGGCGTCGTCGGAGAGCTCGCCGGTGTCGCGGATCTCGGCCAGCACACCGCCGTGGTTGCGCTCGATGTAGTCCAGGAACTCGGTCTCGAAGCGGCGGATGTCCTCCACCGGCACGTCGTCGAGCTCGCCGGAGGTCCCCGACCACACCGACACGACCTGCTTCTCCACCGGGAACGGGCTGTACTGGGGCTGCTTGAGCAGCTCCACCAGCCGGGCGCCGCGCTCCAGCTGAGCGCGGGAGGCCGCGTCCAGGTCGGAGGCGAAGGCCGCGAAGGCCTCCAGCTCACGGTACTGCGACAGCGCCAGCCGCAGCGTTCCGGCCACCTTCTTCATGGCCTTGATCTGCGCCGCGCCACCGACTCGCGAGACCGAGATGCCGACGTTGATGGCCGGCCGCACACCCTGGTTGAACAGGTCGGTCTCCAGGAAGCACTGGCCGTCGGTGATGGAGATGACGTTGGTCGGGATGAACGCCGACACGTCATTGCCCTTGGTCTCGATGATCGGCAGCCCGGTCAGCGAGCCGCCGCCCATCTCGTCGCTGAGCTTGGCGCACCGCTCCAGCAGCCGCGAGTGCAGGTAGAACACATCGCCCGGGTAGGCCTCGCGGCCCGGCGGGCGGCGCAGCAGCAGCGAGATGGCGCGGTAGGCCTCGGCCTGCTTGGACAGGTCGTCGAAGACGATCAGGACGTGCTTGCCCTGGTACATCCAGTGCTGGCCGATGGCCGAGCCGGTGTAGGGGGCGATGTACTTAAAGCCCGCGGGGTCGGAGGCGGGGGCGGCCACGATCGTGGTGTACTCCATGGCGCCGGCCTCCTCCAGGGTGCGGCGCACGTTGGCGATCGTGGAGCCCTTCTGGCCGACGGCGACGTAGATGCAGCGCACCTGCTTCTTCTCGTCGCCCGAAAGCCAGTTCTCCTTCTGGTTGATGATGGTGTCGATGCAGACCGTGGTCTTGCCGGTCTGCCGGTCACCGATGATCAGCTGCCGCTGGCCGCGGCCGATCGGCGTCATCGCGTCGATGGCCTTGATGCCGGTCTGCAGCGGCTCGAACACCGACTGCCGCTGCACCACGGTCGGCGCCTGCAGCTCCAGCGCCCGGCGCTCGGTCAGCTCCAGGGGGCCCTTGCCGTCCAGCGGGTTGCCCAGGGCGTCCACCACGCGGCCCAGGTAGGCGTCGCCCACCGGCACCGACAGCACCTCGCCGGTGCGGCGGACCTTCTGGCCCTCCTCGATGCCGCTGAAGTCGCCCAGGACAACGGCGCCGATCTCACGGACGTCCAGGTTCAGAGCCAGGCCACGGGTCCCGTCTTCGAACTCCAGGAGCTCGTTCGCCATGGCCGAGGGCAGCCCCTCGATGTGGGCGATACCGTCGCCGGAATCGACAACGGTGCCGACCTCTTCGCGCGCGGCCGCCTCCGGCTCATAAGACTGGACGAAGCGCTCCAGCGCGTTCCGGATCTCATCCGGACGGATCGTCAGCTCCGCCATGATTCCTCTCTTGCTTCCTTTAAGGGTCAGCTCAGTCTGCTCGATCAGCCCGCGCCGACTCGTCTCGGCCACGCGCTCGTCGGCTCGTCGCTTCGCCATCGGCGCCGCGAGCCCTCCACAGGGCTGTCCGCTCGCGCCGCAGGCGGCTGGGCCGCCCGCCGCGCTCTGCCGGCTCTCCCCGACGCACCGCCCGGGCGGCCGCCCGCGCCGTCCGGGCGCATCGGTCCCGGACGGCGGGCGACGTCGGGAAGAGACCCACCGGTCAGCCCCCGGCGAGCCGCCGCCGGACCTCGTCCAGCCGCCCGGCGATCGTGCCGTCGATGACCTCGTCCCCGATCTGGATGGACAGGCCGCCCAGCACGCTCGGGTCGATCTCGATGTTCAGGTGTACCTCGTGGCCGTAGGCCGCCGACAGCACGGCCGCCAGCCGGGTGCGCTGCCGTTCGGTCAGGTCCACCGCGGAACGGACCAGCGCCACCAGGCGCTGCCGTCGCTGCGCGACGAGCCGGCCGTAGTGCGCCAGCCCGCTCTCCAGGCTACGGCCTCGCGGGTGCAGCACGAGCTCGCCGATCAGCCGCCGGGCCGAGGGGGTGACCTTGCCGTCCAGCAGCGCCGACAGCAGGCCGTCCTTGCGGTCGTCCGGCAGGGCCGGGTCGGTCAGCGCGGTGCGCAGCTGCGGCTCGCCCTCGACGATCCGGGAGAACCGGAACAGCTCGTCCTCCAGGTCGTCGAGCACGCCGTCGGCCTCGGCGCGGGCGGCCTCGGTGGTCACCGCCAGCGTCTCCAGCGCGTCGGCCAGCTCGCTGGGACGGGTCCAGCGCAGCCGCACCACGTCCTGCACCACCGAGGAGGCCGCCGCGGAGACCTTGCCGTCCAGCAGGCCGGCCACCAGGTCGGCCTTGGCCTGCGGGCGCGCCGACGGATCGGAGATCGCCCGGCGCAGGCCGTGCTCGCGGTCCACCAGGTGCAGCACCGCGAACAGCTCCCCGCCGAGCTCCGCCAGGTCGGCCGTGGCCAGCACGGTCTCCAGCCGCTCCCGCGCCTCGGCCAGGGAGGCGCGGGCGACCGCTCCGATCACGGCAGCGCTCATGCGGGCTCCTGAGTGCGGGTCCGCTCCTCCAGCTCGGCCAGGAAGCGGTCGATGACCCGGCTCTGGGCGGCCTGGTCGGCCAGCGCCTCACCGACCACCCGGCTGGCCAGCTCGACCGCCAGCGCACCCACCTCGGTCCGCAGCTGCTGCAGCGCCTGCTGCCGCTCGGCCTCGATGGTGGCCTGAGCCGACTCCACGATGCGCCGGGCCTCTGCCTGGGCCTCCTCGCGCATCTGAGCGACGATCTGCGCGCCCTCCTCGCGGGCCTTCTCCCGCAGGCGGGCGGCCTCGGCACGGGCCTCGGCGAGCTGCTTTTGGTACTCGGCCAAGGTGGCCTGGGCCTCCCGCTGGGCCTCCTCGGCCCGCTTCAGCCCGCCCTCGATCGCGTCGGTCCGCTCGGCCAGCGTCTTTTGGATCTGCGGGACGAGCTTCCAGCCGACCACGATCAGCACGATCGCGAACGAGATCGTGCCGAAGATCAGCTCGGCCGGTGCCGGGATCAGCGGGTTGTGCGGTTCGCCTTCCGCGGCCAGGAAGAAGTTCAAGGTTCCGCCTTCCGGTCAGATGGTGGGAAGGGCAGTGGATCAGCTGTGCACGAACGGCACGACGAAACCGATCAGCGCCAGCGCCTCGGTGAGCGCGAAGCCCAGCAGCATGTTGGTGCGGATGACGTTGGTCAGCTCCGGCTGACGGGCGATGGCCTGCACGCCCTGACCGAAGATGATGCCCACGCCGATACCCGGGCCGATGGCGGCCAGACCGTAGGCGATGGCGCCGAGGTTACCGGTGACTTCAGCAAGGAACATTCGCGTTTTCCTTCTCGATCGGCCGGCGGGATCTCCCACCGGAGCTGGGGTTGGACGAAAAGAGTCAGGTCAGTGATCGGGGTGCAGCGCTCCGCCGATGTAGGAGGCGGCCAGCAGGGTGAAGATGAACGCCTGCAGCGCCTGCACGAACATCTCGAAGCCGGTCATCACGATGGTCATCGCGAACCCGACCACGCCGAGCCCGGCGCCCAGGCCGGTCAGCTTCTCGATCAGGAACCAGTAGGCCACCGTGGCGAAGAAGGCCAGCAGCAGGTGACCGGCGAACATGTTGGCGAAGAGCCGGACCGAGTGGGTGAACGGCCGCAGCACGATCACCGACAGCAGCTCGATGGGCGCATACAGCACATACAGCGGCTTGGGCAGGCCGGGCGGGAACATCATGTTCTTGAACCAGCCGATCAGCCCCTGGTGCTTGATGCTCAGGAACCACATCATCACGTAGACGATCGCGGCCAGCACGATCGGGAAGGCGATGTGCGAGGCGATCGGCATCTGCATGAGCGGGATGACGCCCATCCAGTTCATGATCAGGATGAAGAAGAAGGTGGAGACCAGGAAGGGCATCCACCGGTCGCCGTCCTTGCCGATCATCGGCCGGGCGATCTGGTCGCGCACGAACAGGTAGCCGACCTCGCCGATGTTCTGCACGCCGCGCGGCACCAGCTTGGGCTTGCTGAAGGCGGCCCAGAAGAAGCCGCACACGATGATCACGCTCAGCGCGGCGAGGAGCACGGGCTTGGTCAGCCAGCTCGGAGCACCGTCCCACAGCGGCGCGAATTCGAACAGCTCCAGTCCCGGAGCCTGGAACTCCTCTCCGCCGCCGGATGCGGCGAGGATATGCGACGCGCTCACGCGGCAGTCCCTTCGTCGTAGCTAGTGCGGTGCTCAGGTGCGTGCCCGGAGGGCTCGATGAGCGCCGAGCATCGGCCGGCCCGCCGCCGGGACGCCGCCGGTGCGGTCAGCGCCCGTAGCGGAGGTAGACCATGTAGAGCGCAAGACCGAGACCGACCAGGATCCCGATCGGGAGCAAGGCCGAGGTGCCCAGCCAGCGATCCAGCAGCCAGCCGATCCCCCCGTAGACCGCCATCCCGGACAGCAGATAGCTCGGGATCGACCATGCGGCGTTGGCGAAACGCTGCTGGTCGGCGCTGCGCTCCGGCTCGCCGGGCTGCTGGTCGGGCCGGTGCCCCTCCCCGCTCATCGCAGCACGGACCATAGCAGCCCACTCCCCTCATGGTCATATCGGAGTAGTCACTGAGGCCGAGCCCTGTCGCGGGGATCACCCCAGGCCGGTTCACCACGCCCATCATGGACCCCGCTCGCCGGCCGAACCGGACAGGGCGCCGGTGGCGGAGTCGCTCCGCCCCGCGGCCCCGGCGGGGTCGGCGGGATCGTCCACATAGAGGGTCTTGGCGCGGGCCGTGACACGGATCTCGGCGCCCACCCACACGACCGTCAACGCGATGATCGTGTAGGCGAAGACCGCCGGATCCCAGGCCGTGACGTCCCGGAACACCGCGATCAGCGCGAACATCACAAAGATCTTGGTGATGTAGCTGAGCACCGCGGCGGCGAACATCAGTTGCGGCGAGACCTTGGACGCGTAACTGACCGCGACCACGCTGACGCTGAAGAAGGCGATGGCCACCAGCGTGCCGAGTGCGGCGCCCAGCGCCCCCTGCGCCCCGGCGACCAGCAGGCCCACCGCGATGGCGAGCGCGCCGGCCAGGCCGGTGGGGATCGCGGCGCCCCGCAGGATCAGGGCGTCGGAAGAATGCATGCGGACTCCGCCTGGTCACGGTCTGTGTTCGGCGTCTTGCTCGTGAAAGGTATCACAAGCGTCGTGATCGCCCACAATGACCCATCACGTTATGGCACAGCGTCACCAGGAGCCACAAAGTTCACCGAATCGTCGTGATCGGTTCAAAGCCGCCCCGCCGGCCGTTCACGGCGGGGCCGACCGCACCGCACGCCCCGTCCCGCAGAGTCCCGGCGGCGCACAGGGGCCGATCGGCGGCGGCTCCCCCAGCGGTCTCGGCGGACGCCCGCGTGATGTTCCACTCATCGAGCGCGAAGCCGGGCGCACCGGTCAGACGTGCTCGCGGGGGCGCTGGGGGGCGGCGGCGTCGGGCGCCGTGGCCTTGGGACGGCGGCGCCGCCAGGGCTCGGCGATCAGACCCACCACTCCGGCGATGGCCACCAGGCCGGTCACCGAAAGCACCAGCGGAATGGAGCGAATGAACGACAGCCCCACCACGCAGGAGGCCAGCAGGCCGACCCAGAAATACATCACCAAAACGGCCCGGCGGTGCGAATGCCCCAGCTCCAGAAGACGGTGGTGCAAATGCAACTTGTCGGGCGCAAAGGGCGATTTACCCTGATTCGTCCGGCGCCATACCGCCAGCAGCATGTCGATGTAGGGAACCGCCACCACCAACGGCACCAGAACCAGCGGAAGGAAGAAGGGAATCTGCGTCACCGGGCCGATGACGGCGCTGTCGAACTGCCCGGTCAGCAAGATCATGACGGCGCTGAGCAGCAGCCCGATGAGCATGGAGCCGGTGTCGCCCATGAAGATGCGGGCGGGGTTGAAGTTGTGCGGCAGGAATCCGGCGCAGATCCCGATCAGCACCGCAGCGGCCAGCGTGGCCGGCTGAATCCGGGACAGATGCTCGATGAAGGCCAGCAGCGAGGCGTAAGAGAACAACGCCATCGCGGCGATGCCGACGACTCCGGCGGCCAGCCCGTCCAGCCCGTCGACGAAGTTCACCGCGTTGATGGTGGCGACCACCAGAAAAATGGTCAGCGGCACCCCGTATTCGGGCGGCAGCACCAGCGGCTGGCCGTTGGGCAGCGGGACCACGAACAGCTGGATGCCGTTCAGGATGAACAGCCCGGCGGCGGCCACCTGCCCGGCGAACTTGGTCAGCGCGTCGATCTCCCAGCGGTCGTCGGCGATGCCCAGCAGCACGATCAGCCCGCCGGCCAGCAGCAGCCCGCGATCGACGTCGCTTTCCTCCATGACCTTGCGCATCACCGGCAGCCCGCTGGCCACCACCAGCGCGCCGATCATGCCGAAGAACATCGCCAGCCCGCCCATCCGGGGGGTGGGGATGGCGTGCACGTCCCGGTCGCGGACGGCGGTCATCGCCCCGAACCGCACCGACAGCGCCCGCACCAAGGGGGTGGTCAGGTAGGTGATCACCGCGGCGACCAGGACGATGAGCAGGTACTCGCGCATGGGCGGCACCCCCTTCCCGTCCTCGTGTACGCCGCCGCCCCCTTCCGCCGCGGGGCGCCGGTCGTGCCGCCTGCGGGCACACGTCTTCTCACTGTGCAGACGCCGGCCGCGGCCGGCCGGTTCGCCGGACGCGGGGCAGTGTGGCCAACACTATGCCCGATGATCCCCTGATGCCTCATGTTCTGAACGGCTGTTGCGGACGACGCATCCGGGACGGCCCGATCTCCGCCCGTGGGCGCCGATCGCCGCTCCCAGGGCCAGCAGCCCCATCCCGGCCAGGGCCGGATCGCCCACCGAGGCCGCCCACAGGCCGTGCGCCACCACGTCGTCGGCCAGGTCCCACACCACCGCCGCGGCCCCCGTGGCCAGCAGCAGCGCTCCCGTCCGCCGGCCGGGCGCCCCGCCGGCGGCGAGCCTTCGCGCGATGGCCGCCGCGGGCCGTTCAGAACGCGCCAGGCGCGCCGCCAGGGCCAGGGCGAGGCCCACCGCCAGGCACAGGGCCGACAGCACATACCCGAGCCGGGAGAAGGCGAAATGGGGGCGCGCATACCGGGGGGCGGGGACCTCGACCGCGCCCTCCGGCAAGTGCACATCGATCAGCACGCTCTCGCGGGGGCGCAGGTCCCGCTGGGTGAACTCCACCGCGCGCGGCGCGGCGCGGCCCCGGCCGCACTCGGTGAGCCCCGGGCCGGCGCGCCGGTGCGCCCCCGCCCGGCAGCGCACGCCCAGCGGCCGGGCCGGCGTGTGGACCCGCACCGAGACCTCGCCGATCGGCACGCCCCAGCCGGTCCCGACGGCGTCCCAGCGCAGCTCCGCCCGGCCGGGCGCGGGCGTCAGCGCGCCCACCACGTCGTATTCGACCACGTAGGCCTGGCGTCCGCTGACCTTGCGGCGCCCGCCGCCCACCGCGATGCGCAGGTCGTGCAGCACCCGGGTGGCGCGAGCGCGGGCCGGCGCCCCGGTGGAGCTGCTGGCGCGCACGTTGCGGATGTCATACAGCCGGTCGCCGACGCGGTAGGGGACGCGGCGGACGATGCCGTGCTCGCGGCGGTCGTGGAAGTCGTAGGTGATCGTCTCCCGGACGTGCAGCACGCCATCGTTCCGCACGGTCAGCACGACGTCGTAGGTCGGGATGCTCTCCCCCGGCCCGGCGGGCGGGGCGGGCGGGCCGAGGGAGGCGAAGGCGGCCGGGACCGTGAGCGTGACCGCCATCGCCCAGACCACATGAGGCATACCGGGTATTGTCCCGCCGGACGGCCTCGGCGCGGGCCGAAAGCTCCCGCAAGGCGCCCGCCGCGCCGCCGCCCCCGGCCGTCCGCCAGGGCGGCGTCAAGACCTGCAGAAATGCCGCGGAGCGCACCCGAAAGGCGTTACCGCTATCACATTCTGTCCCGCCCCTCAATGCACTATTGCACATTCCGGACGCACTTCCGGCATATGCTGCGGCGCCATCTCGCCCGACTGCGCCGATTTGTGACCGAAACCGGCCTTTCCTGGGATTTACGGATGCATCGGTCCGCCCTGAATGTTAGCTTTACCGACCGAATCCAATCCCGTAGCGAGAGGAAGGACACATGCGACGCATTGTCGCGGTGGCCGCGACCTCTGGAGCGCTCGTGGCCGGCATCGGCGCGTTCGCTACCCCCGCTCAGGCGTCGCCCGCCGACACCACCGTGGCCGTGTCCGGGGCCTCTTCGGAGGCGGCCTCCATCGAGACCGCGGCCAAGAAGAAGAAGAAAAAGAAGTGGAAGCCGATCAACGCCTTCGCCAACGTCTCGGCCTCCGGCACCTATGTCCGGAACAAGAAGAAGGTGACGATCCGGGGCGTCCTGACCGACGGTAAGAGGGACGGCTGGAGCGCCTGCGTCCGCTTCAGGGCGACCAAGGGCAAGAAGCGCCAGTACTGGCGGGGTGTGCTCCGCTACTCCACCGGCCGCTACGTCGACACCAAGGCCTCGGCGAGGTTCACCTGGACCACGAAGTACACCGGGCACCTGTGGGTTCAGGAATGCCGCCGCAACGTGAAGACCGGCAAGTACCAGTACGCCAACAAGAAGTGGCGCAAGCTGTACTGAACCTTTTCAACACGCCGTCTCCGCAGACCGAAAGGGGGCCTTGAAGCCGGGGACGATGCCGCCACCTGCAACGTCATCACCCCGGATGCCGGCGGGGCTCCCGTCTTCGGCGCCTAAGACCACGTGTTGAAAAGTTCACCGAGCCCGGCATGAGAAGGGCCCGGCGGTCACCCGCCGGGCCCTTCGCCATATGCGGAAGATCGTCCCTGGGACGAGTCAGCCGGCCCCCTCCTTCAAGGTTCCGCAGACCCGCCGCAGTGTCTCGGCCGCAAGAGCGCCGGCCCGCAGCAGACGCGGCTCATCCCCGCTCAGATCGACGATCGAGGACGGCTCCCCCAGCGGCGCCGGCCCGCCGTCCAGGTAGACCGCCACGGATTCGCCCAGCTGCGCGAACGCCTCCCCGGCGGTGCGCGCCGCCGGGCGCCCGGTCAGGTTGGCGCTGCTGACCGCCATCGGCCCGGCCTCCCGCAGCAGCTCCAGCGCCAGCTCATCGCGCGGCATGCGGACCGCGACCGTGCCCTGGGCGTCGCCCAGCACCCGGGCGAGGCCGGGGACGGCCGGAAAGACCAAGGTGAGCGCGCCGGGCCAGAACTCCTCGATCAGGGCCGGGCCGTAAGGGCCGGTGTCGGTCACCAGATCCGCCAGCGCCTCCGGCGAGCCGATCAGGACCGGGGCCGGCATCTGCCGGCCGCGCCCCTTGGCCTTCAGCAGGGCGTCCACCGCATCGGGAAGGAAGGCTCCGCAGCCGACGCCATAGACCGTGTCGGTCGGCAGGACGACCAGTTCCCCGGCCCGCACGGCCGCGGCCGCGGCGGCGATGCCGGCGGCCCGCCGCGCGGGGTCGGTGCAGTCGTAGCGTCGGCTCACGAGAATTCCGCTTTCGAAGGTCCGGATGAGTGCGTTCCGGGCTCAGGCACCGCCGCCGGGAGCCCCCTTGTCGAGGGAAGGCCCGTCCTGCGCCGCGGCTCCGTCCGAAGAGGGCTCCTTGGCCGGCGCGGCCTGCGGTTCGGCGGTCTCCTCCGCCGATTCGTCCTCCTCGGTCATCACCACGCCGGTGATGGCGCGGATCCGGTCCACCGAGACCGCCCCGGCGCGCAGCAGCCGGGGAATCGGCCCGGTCAAATCCAGCAGCGTGGAGGGCTGCCGCTCCCCGGAGGGGCCGCCGTCCAGGCAGACCGACACGGCGTCACCGAAGACCGACTCGGCCTGCGCCGCCGAGCGCGCCGGCGGCCCGCCCTTGCGGGCGGCGGCGCTCACCGCCAGCGGCCCGGTCTCCTTGAGCAGCTCCAGGGCCAGGTCGTGCAGCGGCATCCGCACCGCCACCGTGCCCTTGGCGTCGCCCAGATCCCACGACAGGTTGCGGTTGGCCCGGCACACCAGCGTCAGCGCCCCCGGCCAGAACTCGTCGATCAGGTCCTGCCCGTAGGTGCCCAGATCCTCCACCAGCGCGGTGGCGGCGCGCACCGAGCCGACCAGCACCGCCGGCGGACGGTCCCGGCCGTGCCCCTTGGCGTCCAGCAGCGCCTGCACGGCCGAAGGGGTGAAGGCGTCACAGCCGATCCCGTACACCGTGTCCGTGGGCAGCACGATCAGCTCGCCGCGCCGCACCGCCGAGACGGCCTCGGCGATGCCCCGCGTCCGCTCCATCGGATCCGAGCAGTCATAACGTCGGCTCACGGCGGCCATTCTCGCACCGCCCGCCGCACGGTCGCGTCCCGGCGTCACTCGACCGCCAGGCGGGCGGTGACGAAGCGGTCCCGGTCGGTCAGGTCGCGGTGGTTGCGGACGTCCCGCCAGCCGTGTTCTTCGGCGAACACCCAGTAGACGGCGTTGCCCTGCATGTCGCTGTGCTCGACCGCGACATGGCCGCCGGGCCGCAGCAGCCGCCGGGCGGTGCGCTCCACCGTCCGGATGGCGTCCAGGCCGTCGTCGCCGCCTCCCCACAGCGCCGCCGCCGGGTCGTGGTCGCGCACCTCCGGCGGCACGTACTCCCACTCGCTCATCGGGATGTAGGGAGGGTTGCTGATCACCAGATCGACGGTGCCGTTGAGCTCCTGGAGGGCGTCGGCGAAGTCGGCCAGATGCAGCCGCACCCGCCCCCGCAGGTCCAGCTCCTCGACGTTGCGGGTGGCGTAGACGAACGCCGTGGGGTCCTTTTCCACGGCGTGCACGCGCGCGCTGGGCGCCTCCTGGACGATGCTCAGCGCGATGGCGCCCGAGCCGGTGCCCAAGTCGACCACCAGCGGGTCGCGCACGTCCATCTGGTGCAGGGTCTCCAGCGCCCAGCCGACCATCACCTCGGTCTCCGGGCGGGGGATGAACACCCCGGGCCCCACCTTCAGCTCCAGGTAGCGGAAGAAGGCGCGGCCGGTGATGTGCTGCAGCGGCTCGCCCGCCTCGCGGCGGGCCACGCCCTCCCAGAAGCGGGCGTCGAACGCCGAGTCGGGAACGGTGTGCAGCTCAGACCGCTTGACCCCGTGCACGGCCGCGGCCAGCTCCTCGGCGTCGGCACGGGGCGAGGCGACCCCGGCGTCGGCCAGCCGCACCGTCGCCCGCGCCACCTCCTCCAGCAGCAGGTTCATGTTCCCTGGGTCGTTCCCTGGGCTTCGGCCAGTCTGCGTTCCAGGTCGGCCTCGACCAGGGTCTGGATCACGTTGTGCAGGTCGCCGTCGAGCACCTGGTCGAGGTTGTAGGCCTTGTATCCGACCCGGTGGTCGGAGATGCGGTTCTCGGGGAAGTTGTAGGTGCGCACCCGCTCGGAGCGGTCCACCGTGCGGACCTGGCTGCGGCGCTCGGCGGCGGCGGCCGCCTCCGCCTCCTGCTGGGCCAGCGCCAGCAGGCGGGACCGCAGGATGCGCATCGCCTGCTCTTTGTTCTGCAGCTGGCTCTTTTCGTTCTGGCAGGAGACCACCACGCCGGTCGGCAGGTGGGTGATGCGCACCGCCGAGTCGGTGGTGTTGACGCTCTGCCCGCCGGGGCCGGAGGAGCGGTAGACGTCGATGCGCAGATCGTTGGGGTCGATCTGCACGTCGATCTCTTCGGCCTCGGGGGTGACCAGCACGCCCACGGCGCTGGTGTGGATGCGGCCCTGGGACTCGGTCACCGGCACCCGCTGCACGCGGTGCACGCCGCCTTCGAACTTCAGGTGCGACCACGCCCCGATGGGCTCGCCGTCGGGGCCGGGACGGGCCTTGACCGCGACGGTCACGTCCTTGTACCCGCCCAGATCGGACGGCTGGGAGGAGAGGATCTCGGTCTTCCAGCCGATGCGCTCGGCATAACGCAGGTACATGCGCAGCAGGTCGCCGGCGAACAGCGCCGATTCCTCCCCGCCCTCGCCGGCTTTGATCTCCAAGATGACGTCCTTGTCATCGTTGGGATCGCGGGGGATCAGCAGCTTGCGCAGCTTCTGTTCCAGCTCGGTCCGGCGTTTTTCCAGCTCGGCGGCTTCGGCGGCGAACGCGCCGTCTTCGGCCGCCAGCTCGCGGGCGGCCTCCAGGTCGCCTTCGACGCTGCGCAACTGCCGGGCCGTCTCGACGATGGGTCGCAGCTGGGCGTAGCGCTTGCCCAGCCGGCGCGCCGCATTCTGGTCGGCGTGCACGGCCGGGTCGGCCAGCTTGCCTTCGATCTCGGTGTATTCGCCGATCAGCTCGTCGAGGTTCACGGTGTCGTTTCGCTAGCGGGGCGCGCCGCACGGCGCACCCCGAGCGGCCCGGGGACGCGCAGTCCCCCGGCCGCCGGTGTCGTCTGCCTGGAGATCTGGATTTCGGCGGTTACTTCTTGGCGCCGCTCCGCTTGCCGAAACGCTGCTCGAAGCGGGCCACCCGGCCGCCGGTGTCCAGGATCTTCTGCTTGCCGGTGTAGAACGGGTGGCAGCTGGAGCACACGTCGGCGTGGATCACGCCGTTGCGGGCGGTGCTGCGGGTCTGGAAGGTGTTTCCGCACGTGCACGTCACCGTGGTGACGACGTAGTCGGGGTGAATGCCAGGCTTCAAAGTCTTCTCCTCGCTTGAGAGCGGTCGCCGGGTCGCCCTCTGGGGCGCACGCTCGGCGCACGACCGGACGGCGTGAACCGGTACCGCGAATGTCGCACTTCAAGTGTGCCAGATGCGACAACGTACCGAGGTCGCCGGGCATTCCCCGCTCGGGGGCCGCTCAGCGTGCGCCCAGGTAGGCCAGCACCGCCATCACCCGGCGATGGTCGTCGGGTGTGGGCGGCAGGTCCAGCTTGAGCAGGATATTGGAGATGTGCTTTTCCACCGCCCCCTCGGAGACCACCAGGGTGCGGGCGATGGCCGCGTTCGAGCGGCCCTCGGCCATCAGGGCCAGCACCTCGCGTTCCCGGGGGGTCAGGGCCTCCAGCCGGTCCCCGGTGCGCCGCCGGCTCAGCAGCTGCCCGATCACCTCCGGGTCGATCACCGTGCCCCCGGCCGCGATCCGCCGCACCGCGTCGATGAACTCGGTGACCTCGGAGACCCGCTCCTTGAGCAGGTAGCCCACGCCCTGGGCGCCGTCCCCCAGCAGGTCGGCGGCGTAGCGCTCCTCCACGTACTGCGACAGCACCAGGATCGGCAGCTTCGGCCGGTCGCGCCGCACCTGCAGCGCCGCCCGCAGCCCTTCGTCGGTGAACGAGGGCGGCATCCGCACGTCCACGATCGCCAGGTCCGGCTCGTGCTCGGCCACGGCCCGCACCAGGCCCGGCCCGTCCCCGGCCACTCCCACCGTCTCGATGCCGGCGTCGGCCAGCAGCCGCACCAGCCCTTCCCGCAGCAGCACCGAGTCCTCAGCGATGACCACCCTCACGCATCTCATTGTCGCGCCGGGGGCGAGGCGGCGGGACGGGTCACCAGCTGCAGGGCAGGTCGGCGCGGATGACGGTGGGGCCGCCGACCGGGCTGTCGATGGTGAGGATGCCGTCGATGGTGGCGGCGCGGTCGGCCAGGCCGGCCAGCCCGCCGCCAGGGACGGCGGTGGCGCCGCCCACGCCGTTGTCGGTCACCTCCACCACCACCCACCGGCCCTCGCGGGTGACGCGGACCGACGCCTGGGTGGCGCGGGCGTACTTGGCGATGTTGGTCAGCGACTCGGCGACGATGAAGTAGGCGATGCTCTCCACCGCGGCCGGAGGGCGTTCCGGCAGCTCCACCTCGACCAGGACCGGGACGGGAGCGCGGGCGGCCAGCCCGGAGATGGCCGCATCCAGCCCCCGGTCGGTCAGGATCGCCGGGTAGATCCCGCGGGCCAGGTCGCGCAGTTCGGCGATGGCGGCCTTGGTGCCCTCGTGGGCCTGCTCGATGAGGGCGCGGGCGGCCTCGGGGTCGGAGGTCAGCTTGGCGCGGGCCCGCCCGATGTCCATCGCCACCGCCAGCAGCCGCTGCTGGGCGCCGTCGTGCAGGTCGCGTTCGATGCGGCGGCGCTCGGCCTCGGCGGCGTCCACCCCGCGGGCCCGGCTGGCCCGCAGCTGCTCGGCGCGGGCCTGCAGCCGCAGCCGCTCCGCCTGGCCCCGGCTCGGCCCCAGCAGCAGCATCCCGTAGAGGGCGTGCAGGACGGCCATGCCGCGGGTCACATACAGCGCCACCAGCAGCAGCCCGACACCCACCACGCTCACCGGCAGGGCGCTGATGGGGTCGTCGGCGGTGTAGACCACCACCCCGAGGTTGACCACCGCCTCGCCCGCGACGGCCACGATGAGCGGCAGGAACACAAACGCCGCGGTCGCCGACCAGACGGCCGCCGACACCACGAACTCCACCAGCCCGATCGGGAAGCGCAGCGCCAGATAGAGCAGGTCCTTCCAGGTGGCCGGGTCGGTGGCCATCGTCCGCAACCTGCCCAGCACGCCGGCCGAAGGGGGCGCGGGCCGATAAGGCTCGGGCACCGCGACGCCGAGGGCGACCTTCAGCAGCCGCCGCTCCAGCATCGCCCCGCCCCGCCACAGCAGCATCATGATCACCAGCATCGGCAGCCCGACCCAGATGATCACCAGGGCCGCCGACAGGGTCAGGCCCACCGCCAGGACGATGAACCAGGCCAGGCCGAAGGCCAGGGCGCTCCCCAGGTACAGCGCGGCCCGCCAGTTCAGCGATGAGCGCACCATCGCCAGCGGCTTCCACGACGCCGTCACGATCCGGCCCGATCCGCCGGGCACGGCCATGACGTTCAGCTCGCTCACGTCCCGACCTCCCTCCAGCCGTCACCGCACGGTTCAAGCCTGACGGGCCGCGGTGAAGCGGCGCCATACGGCGGGCCGCCGTCCCCACGGTAGGGCTATCCCCACCCTGGACCGCGGCCGCCGTGGCACGAGGACCGGAAAACGCGGGACGCCCCGAAGGGCGGGCCTTCGGGGCGTCGGCGGCACCAGGTCAGTCCCGGTCGGCGACCGTGGTCTTCTGCACCTGGAGCAGGAACTCGGCGTTGGACTTGGTCTCCTTCATCTTCTCGATGAGGAGCTCCAGGGCCTGCTGAGTGTCCAGGGCGTGCAGCACCCGGCGCAGCTGCCAGACGATGCGCAGCTCCTCGGGGGACATGAGGATCTCCTCCTTGCGGGTGCCGGAGGCCTCCACGTCCACCGCGGGGAAGATCCGCTTGTCGGCGAGCTGCCGGTTGAGCTTGAGCTCCATGTTGCCGGTGCCCTTGAACTCCTCGAAGATGACCTCGTCCATGCGGGACCCGGTCTCCACCAGCGCGGTGGCGAGGATGGTCAGGGAACCGCCGTTCTCGATGTTGCGGGCGGCGCCGAAGAACCGCTTGGGCGGGTACAGCGCGGTGGAGTCCACACCACCGGACAGGATGCGCCCGGAAGCGGGGGCGGCCAGGTTGTAGGCGCGGCCCAGCCGGGTGATGGAGTCCAGCAGCACCACCACGTCGTGGCCCAGCTCCACCAGCCGCTTGGCCCGCTCGATGGCCAGCTCGGCGACGGTGGTGTGGTCCTCGGCCGGACGGTCGAAGGTCGAGTGGATGACCTCGCCCTTGACCGACCGCTGCATGTCGGTGACCTCTTCGGGCCGCTCGTCCACCAGCACCACCATCAGGTGGCACTCGGGGTTGTTCTTGGTGATCGCGTTGGCGATCGCCTGCAGCACCATCGTCTTGCCCGCCTTGGGCGGGGAGACGATCAGGCCGCGCTGGCCCTTGCCGATCGGGGAGACCAGGTCGATGATCCGCGTGGTCAGCACGTTCGGGTCGGTCTCCAGCCGCAGCCGCTCCTGCGGGTACAGCGGGGTGAGCTTGGAGAACTCCACGCGGTTCTTGGCCTGCTCGGGCTCCATGCCGTTGACGGTGTCCAAGCGGACCAGCGCGTTGAACTTCTCCCGCCGCTCGCCCTCGCGCGGCTGGCGCACCGCACCGGTGATCACATCGCCCTTGCGCAGCCCGTACTTGCGGACCTGGGACAGCGAGACGTAGACGTCGTTGGGGCCGGGCAGGTAGCCGGTGGTGCGGACGAACGCGTAGTTGTCCAGGATGTCGAGGATGCCGGCCACCGGGATCAGCACGTCGTCCTCGTTGATCACCGGCTCCTCGTACCGCTCGCCCCGGCCGCCGCGGCCGCGGTTGCGCTCCCGGAAGCGGCGGCCCCGGCGGCTGCGGCCGCTTTCGCCGTTCTCCTCCTCGGCGGCGCCGTTCTGGCCGCGGCGCTGCTGGCCGTTCTGCTGCTGCTCGCCGCGCTCCCGGCCGCCCCGGCCGCGCTGACGGCCCTCGCGCCCGTTGCCCTCGCCCTCCTCGCCGGCGGTCCGGGCGCGCTCCCCACGCTCGGTCTTCTCCGCGGTCTTGTCAGCGGGCTTGTCGGCGCTCTTGTCGGCGGACTCCGCCTTGTCGTCCTGCTTGTCCTTGTCGGCCGCCTTGTCGGCCGCCTTGTCGGCGGACTTGTCGGCGGGCTTGTCGGCCTGCTGTTCCTCGGGGATGGCGAGCTGTTCCTCGCCCTCCTCGCGCTTGGCGGAACGGGTGCGGCGGGTGCGCGCCGGACGGCTCTCGGCCGCGCCCGCGTCGGCCTGCTCCTCGGAGCGGGAGGCGGTCTCCTCCGCCTTGTCCGCCTGGGCCGCCTTGTCGTCCCGGCTCGCCTTGGACTCGGCCGGCTCGCTCTTGGGCTCGGTCTTGGGCTCGCTCGGCGACGTGGACTCGGTCTCGGCCTTGGCCTCGGACTTGGGCTCGGACTTGGCGGTGCTCGGCCCGGTGACGGGTCCGCCCTGCTTGGCCTCGATGGCGGCGATGAGCTGGCTCTTGCGCATCCCGGTGGTGCCGGTGATGCCGAGCTGGGCGGCCAGCGTCCTGAGTTCGGGCAGCACCAACGCCGACAGGCCGGTGCCGGAACGCCGGCGCCGCGTCGTGGGGCGCTCCGGCCGGTCCGCGGTGTTCTCAGCTGCGGGGCTGGAGGTGTCCGTAAGGAGTTCGCTGGATTCGCTCACTAAGGGTCCTTCCCAGGGAGCGGGTGTTGGCCCTCGTCGGCCAGGCAACCCGATGATGCGATCCGGCGGGGGCGCCAGATCGAGCTCTGCCGATCACGATGGGGTCGCCATCGGCGGTGTCTGGACACAGCCAGATGATGGTCGGGACGGTTCTCGCACCATCCCCGGTTCCGCAACGTCTGAGGTTTCGCCGGGATGCCGGACAACGGGAAGTCACGGTGTCGGGGAGCCACATGTGCGGGGCAGGTGAGCCACCATGGCCGACCTGACGGTGCGTGGCTGACGAGCACCCGGCCCCGAGCGGGGCATCTGGTGCGGTATTCAGCCTAACACCACACGAGCACACTGCTATTCCCCAGCGTTCGATGACATTGGCGTGTCACGGACCAGGCGGCTGAACGTATGCGCCATGGGGGTCGACGTTCAGCGAGTGTTTGTGCCACCCATTACCCACTTTCGGGCCGATCGAATCAACCCGGGATGCGGTTGTGAACGCCAGGACAGTGGGTCCGGCCCCGGAGATCACCGCCGGCACTCCCGCCGCCCGCAACCTGGCCACCAGATCCGCCGATTCCGGCATGGCCGGTGCCCGGTATTCCTGGTGCAACCGGTCCTCGGTGGCCGCGAGCATCACGTCCTCGCCCAGCCCGCCGGTCAGCGCCGCGATCAGCAGCGCCGCCCGTCCGGCGTTGACGGCCGCGTCCTCGTGGGGCACGGTCTGCGGCAACAGCCCGCGGGCCCGTTCGGTGGGAAGCGTGTGGTCGGGGACGAACACCACGACCTGCCGGTCCAGGTCCAGCCGCAGCGCCCGCGGCCCGTCCGGCTCGCTCCAGGCGATGGTAAGCCCTCCGTACAGGCAGGGCGCAACGTTGTCGGGGTGGCCTTCGATCTCGGTGGCCAGCGTCAGCGCCGCGGCGTCGTCCAGCAGCCGGCCGCAGGGGTGCAGCGCCCGGGCCGCGACGATCCCGGCGATGATGGCCGCCGAGGACGAGCCCAGCCCGCGGCTGTGCGGGATGCGGTTCACGCAGCTCAGCCGCAGCCCCGGAGGCTGGCCCAGCCCGGCCCCCGACAGCTCCTCCAGCAGGTCGAACGTCCGGCGCAGCACCTTGACGATCAGGTGCCGTTCGCCCCGGTCGGCGACCTCGGCGCCCTCGCCGTCCACCGCGATGGACAGCCCGCCCTCGGTGATCTCCACCGTGACGTCGTCGTAGAGGGCGAGCGCCAGCCCCAGCGAGTCGAACCCGGGTCCCAGATTGGCGCTGGTGGCCGGTACCCGGACCCGAACTCGCGGGATCCATTGCCGACTCCGATCGGCATTCACGCCAGCCACGCGCGCACCTCCGGCACCCTTATGGCACGGCTTTTCCGCATCAGGGACGAGCGTTCATTCCATGTTCCCGCCCGCTTTTGCGCCCGCACCGCGCCCGGCAATCCGAACTCGTTCACTTCGGTTCTTCGCATGCCCTCGGTGCGCCCGGCCCCGCGGCCTTTCCGCGGCAGGGGTGAACGGCGCTCCGCGTCGTCCGCCCGCCGCACGGCCGCGGGCGACCCCGGCTCGCTCACGTGAGGCCCAGCGCGGACGCCGCGGCGTGGGCGTCGACCTTGACGGTGATGGGCGCGGGCGCCCCGGAGATCGCCCAGTCGGGGTCTTTCAGGCCGTTGCCGGTCACCGTGCAGACCACCCGCTCGCCCGCCTCGATCAGCCCCTGCTCCCGGGCCTGCAGCACGCCGGCGACGCTGGCGGCGGAGGCGGGCTCGACGAACACGCCCTCCTCGCGGGCCAGCAGCCGGTAGGCGGCCAGGATCTGCCGGTCGGTGACCGCGGAGATGGCCCCGCCGGACTCGTCGCGCGCGGCGATCGCCAGATCCCAGGAGGCCGGGTTGCCGATCCGGATGGCGGTGGCGATCGTCTGCGGGCTGCGCACCGGCTCGCCCTTGACGAACGGGGCCGCCCCGCTGGCCTGGAAGCCCAGCATGCGCGGGGTCTTGGTGGCCACCTTGTCGGCGGCGTACTCGGTGTAGCCCATCCAGTAGGCGGAGATGTTCCCGGCGTTGCCGACGGGCAGGCAGTGCACGTCGGGGGCGTCGCCGAGAGCGTCCACGATCTCGAACGCGGCGGTCTTCTGGCCCTGCAGGCGGAACTTGTTGACCGAGTTGACCAGGGCGACCGGGTAGTCCACGGCGAGCTTGCGGGCCAGCTCCAGGCAGTCGTCGAAGTTGCCGTCCACCTGCAGCAGCCGGGCGCCGTGCACCAGCGCCTGCGCCAGCTTGCCCATGGCGATCTTGCCCTTGGGCACCAGCACCGCGCACGTCATGCCGGCCCGCACCGCATAGGCGGCGGCCGAGGCGGAGGTGTTGCCGGTGGAGGCGCAGATCACCGCCTTGGCGCCCTCCTCGGCGGCCTTGCTGATCGCCACGGTCATGCCGCGGTCCTTGAACGAGCCGGTGGGGTTGGCGCCCTCCACCTTCAGGTAGACCTCGCAGCCGGTGAGCTGGGAGATCCGCTGTGCCGGCAGCAGCGGCGTGCCGCCTTCGAGCAGGGTGACGACGGGAGTGGCCTCGGTCACCGGGAGCCGGTCGCGGTACTCGGCGATGAGGCCGCGCCAAGCCCTGTTCATCGGAACTCCTTAAGCGTGGAGAACCCCGCCTTCCGGCGGGGAGCGGAAACGCTGCACGATACCGCGCGGAACACCGCGCCGGACAGCGCGTTCCCGGACGCACCCGTCGGTGAGGACCCGGCCACCGGACCGGTGCCGGGAACCGTCGGTGAAGCGGGAAGATCCGGTCCGGGCGAGTCGGGATCCCCTGGATTGGCCCGTGGGGAGGAGGTCAACAGATCTCCAACGTGGGTGTCGTCCTGCGATGTCCGGCCGCGGCGAGTTGACCTGCGGCATCGCGCCGCAGTCTAAGGCCAAACGGGGCCGGTTGGGGCGGGCCGGGCGGCCGGTGCGGCGATGCGCACACGCCGCACCGCCCTCCCGCCCCGCCTTGCGGCCGGATCGGGCGGCCCCGGTCAGGCGATCTCGTCGGCCTCGACCCGCATCACGCTGGAGACCTCCCGGACGATGTCCAGGCGGCGCAGCCCCTCCACGGTGGCGGCCAGCGCCGCGTCCGGCGCCCGGTGGGTGACGATCACCAGCTGGGCGTCCTCGCCGTAGCCCTCCTGGCGGACGGCCTGGATCGACACGTCGTGGCGGGCGAACAGCTCGGCGATCTGGGCCAGCACGCCGGAGCGGTCGGCCACGTCCAGCTGGATGTAGTAGCGGGTGATCGTCTCGCCCATCGGCAGCACGGGCAGCTCGGCGTAGGTGACCTCCACCGGGCCGCGTGTCCCGCCGACCCGGTTGCGGGCCACCGCCACCAGGTCGCCCAGCACCGCCGAGGCGGTGGGCGCGCCGCCGGCGCCGGCGCCGTAGAACATCAGCGACCCGGCCGACTCGGCCTCCACGAACACCGCGTTGTAGGCCTCGCGGACGCTGGCCAGCGGGTGCGAACGGGGGATCATCGCCGGGTAGACGCGCACCGACACGCCCCGGCCGCCGTTGTTGCGGCCCTCCGGGTCGGGCACCCGCTCGCAGATCGCCAGCAGCTTGACCACGCTGTCCATCGCCTTGGCCCCGGCCACGTCCGCGGCGGAGACCTCGGTGATGCCCTCCCGGTGCACGTCGGCGGCGCTGACCGGGGTGTGGAAGGCCAGCTGCGCCAGGATCGCCGCCTTGGCCGCGGCGTCGAAGCCCTCCACGTCGGCGGTCGGGTCGGCCTCGGCGTACCCCAGCTCCTGGGCCTCCTCCAGGGCGTCGGAGAAGGAGGCGCCGCAGGAGTCCATCCGGTCCAGGATGTAGTTGGTGGTGCCGTTGACGATCCCGATCACCCGTTTGACGTGGTCGCCGACCAGCGACTCGCGCAGCGGGCGCAGCAGCGGGATCGCCCCGGCCACCGCGGCCTCGTAGTACAGGTCGGCGCCGTACTCGCGGGCCGCCCCGAAGATCGTCTCCCCGTCCTCGGCCAGCAGCGCCTTGTTGGCGGTGACCACCGACTTGCCGGACTTCATGGCCGCCAGCAGCAGCGAGCGGGCCGGCTCGATGCCGCCGATCACCTCGACCACGATGTCGACGTCCTCGCGGGTGACCAGGCCCATGGCGTCGGTGGTCAGCAGCTCGGGCGCCACGTGCTCGCGCGTGCGGTCCAGCCGCCGCACCGCCACGCCGGCCAGCTCCAGCGGAGCGCCGATGCGCGCCGTCAGATCGGCGGCCTGCTCGTGCAGCAGCCTGACCACCTCGGAACCGACGGTTCCGCAGCCCAGCAAGGCCACCCGCAGGGGTTTCACCGTCCTATACCTCCGCATCCAGCCGCAGCAGGTCCTCTTCGGTCTCCCGCCGGATCAGGACCCGCGCCTTGCCGTCCCGTACCGCCACCACGGCCGGGCGGGGGACGAAGTTGTAGTTACTGGCCATCGACCGACAGTACGCGCCGGTCGCCGCCACCGCCACGACGTCCCCGGCCGTCACATCGCGCGGCAGCCACAGGTCGCGCACCACGATGTCGCCGCTTTCGCAGTGCTTGCCCACCAGCCGGCTGAGCATGGGCTCGGCCCGGGAGGACCGGCTGGCCAGCACACAGGTGTACTCGGCGCCGTACAGCGCGGTGCGCAGGTTGTCGCTCATCCCGCCGTCCACCGACACGTACGTGCGCAGGCCCTCGACGTCCTTGACGGTGCCGACCTCGTACAGGGTAACCCCGCCCGGCCCGACGATCGCCCGGCCCGGTTCCACGGTGATGCGCGGCATCGCCAGCCCGTAGGCCCGGCACTCGCGGGCCACGATCTCCTTCAGCGAGTCGGCGATCGCCTTGGGGTCGTGCGGCTCGTCACCGGGCACATAGGCGATGCCGTAGCCGCCGCCCAGATCCAGTTCGGGCAGCTCCAGGCCGTGCTCGTCGCGGATCGCCACCAGCTGCTCGGCCAGCCGGTGCGCAGCCACCTCGAACCCGTCGGTGTCGAAGATCTGCGAGCCGATGTGGGAGTGCAGCCCCACCAGCTCCAGCTGCGGCAGCTGCAGCACCCGCCGCACCGCCTCCAGGGCCGCGCCGGTGGTGCGGGAGAACCCGAACTTCTGGTCGTCGTGGGCGGTGGCGATGAACTCGTGGGTGTGCGCCTCCACCCCGGTGGTCACCCGGATCATGACCTTGGGGCGCGCGCCCTTCTCCTGGGCCAGGTAGCCCAGGCGGGCGATCTCCTCGAAGGAGTCGATCACCACGCGGCCGACCCCGGCCTCCAGCGCCCGCTCCAGCTCGGCGAGCGACTTGTTGCTGCCGTGCATGGTGATCTTCTCGGGGGGGAAGCCGGCGGCCAGCGCCACCGCCAGTTCCCCGCCGGTGCACACGTCCAGGCCCAGGCCCTCTTCGTCCAGCCACCGCAGCAGCGCGGTGCACAAGAACGCCTTGCCCGCATAGTGGACGCTGCCGTCCTGGAAGGCCGTGGCGTACTCGCGGGCGCGCTGGCGCACGTCCTCTTCGTCGTAGACGTACAGGGGGGTGCCGAACCGGGCCGCCAGGTCGCGGACGTCCACCCCGCCGATCGTCAGCACGCCGTCCTCGCGGCGCGCCGTCCTCGGCCAGATACGCGGATCCAGGTGGTTCAAATCCGCCGGGGGCGGCAGCGGGTGCTCTTCCGGCAGCACGTCCGCATGCCGCGGCCCCGCCGGGTGCACCCGGCTCATTCGCCCGCTCCGCGCGGCTGTCGCATGCTCATATTCGCTCTCTAGGACTTTCGCCGATCATCTTCAGGCCGTTGCCGAGGGCGATGCGCACCGCCTCCGCCAGCGTGCGGCGCGCCGCGTGCACCGCCCCGGGTTCCTCCGCGCCGGACGGCAACGCCGGGCACCGCTCGTAGACCCGGTGGTAGGCATCGGCGAGGCGCTCCAGATGGTGCTGGAGCGGGCTCGCGTCCCGTTCGCGCGCCGCCTGCTCGGCTCTGCCGGGCTGCTCGGCCAGCAAGGCCAGCAAGGTGCCTTCCTCCGGCTCTTTGAGCAACCCCGGATCGCCCATGGCGATTCCCAGGTCCGCCGCGCGCCGCCCGATCGCCGCCGCCCTGGCGTAGGCGTACCGCACCATGAAGCCGGGGTTGTCGAAGGTGCGGGGCCGGTCGGGCCAGCCCCCCGCCAAGGTCACGCCCTCGACCCGTCCGTAGGAGGACCCGGCCGCGACGATTCCCGCCGCCAGCTCCCCCGGCCGGCGGACGGCGATGGTCAAGAACCCCGGCCCGCTCACCCGGACCGCCCCCAGCCCCGGCCGCCCGGCCAGACGCCCGGCGATCACCCGGGCCACCTCGGTCCCCGGCCGCCGCTGCGCCGCCGCCAGGCGCAACGCCACCGGCGTGCGGTACTCCCCCGCCGCGGCGCTGCTCAGCGGCACCTCGACGGGCACGTCCGCGGTGAGCTCACCGGCGTCCACGGCATCGCGCACCGCGGCCATGACGGCATCGCGCACCTCGGCTGGAGTCACCTAGGTGAGACTATCGGACCACTATGCGGACATATCCCCGGCGCCCACCAGCTCCCGCACCGTCCGGATCAGGTCGTCGGGGTCGAACGGCTTGGTGATGTAGGCGTCCACCCCGATCTCCCGGCCCCGGCGGATGTCGTAGTCCTGCGCCCGCGCCGTGATCAGCACCACCCGGATGTCCCGGGTCGCCGGATTCTCCCGCAGCTTGACCGCGGTCACCCACCCGTCCAGCCGCGGCATCATCACATCCAGCGTGATCACATCGGGGGCCACCTCGGCCACCTTGTCCAGGCAGTCCCGCCCGTCCACCGCGGTGGCCACCTCGAACCCCTCAAGCTGCAGGTTCACCGCGATGAGCTGCCGGATCACCTCATCGTCGTCCACCACCAGCACGCGGCCCAGCGACCGCTCACCGGCAGGCTCCTCCGCCTCGCTCACGGCCGCGAGGTTAGCCCACCGCCCCCGCTCCCGCAGCAAGATCGCCCAGGCCGTCCTTAACCAGGTGCACTCCACCCCCCGATCCCTGGTAGCCTTTTCCCGCAGCCACCAAGTGGTGCGGATGCCGCCCCCTTAGCTCAGGGGATAGAGCAACGGCCTCCGGAGCCGTGTGCGCAGGTTCGAATCCTGCAGGGGGCACCCTCCAGACACCTCCCGGAACATCCCGGTGACCTGGGCAGACGTACGAAGATCGGGCGGGATCTCAGTCCAACTGAGTCCCGCCCGATCTCGTTGTGTCTCAGCGTTCGCGAGAGACCTGCGAGAGAACTTCTCGCGGCCCTCAGGCGTCCCCTAGCGCCCGTTCGATGCGTCGGTTGATGCTGTCCTCCTGACCGTCCAGACAGCCCGCGTAGCGCTTCAAGAGGACTTCCACCGAGTTACCTGCCCGCTTGGCCACGTCCGCCGGTGAGATCCCGGCGTTGAGCCACGTGCTCAGTGCGGCATGCCGTAGGTCGTACGGACGACCTGCGAGCGGTGACGCGACCTGATCGGGCGTGAACGCGAGCCGGCGGGCTTCCTCCCACGCTCGCGAGTAGGTGGTAGAGCCCAGGATGCCGCCACGCTCGTTCCTGAACAGGCGCCCGTCGTCAGCCGTGCCGAACTCGTCTATGTGCGCCCTGAGAAGGCTCACCAGGGACGGCGGGATGGGCACCTGACGAGCGCTGTTGGTCGGACGCTGCTTGAGCCCCCTCACGTCGTGCCGTCCACCATGGTCAGTCCACTTCTTCGCGGTGACTGGCAGCGTCTTGACCAGCGTCAGCCGTCCCCATCCCTCCTCTGGCAAGTAGCAGTCGCTCACGCGCAACGCGACAGCCTCAGCCGGGCGGAGTCCGGCGTAGTAGAGCACGGCGAAGAACGCCACGAGCCGACGCCCACGGGCACGGTGCCATGAGCCAACGTAGGACAGCGCGGTCAGCAGCTCGCGGGCCTGGGCGTGGGTGACTACAACCCGCGGGTCCACCTCCTCTTGGTTGGCCACGCGCTTCGGAGTGACGCGCTTGAGCGGGTTCTCGGGAAGCTCCCCCAGCTCTACCGCGTACTCGATGGCGGTATTGAGCCCACGGCGCCGACGCCGGTAGGTGTCGGTCGCTGCCGGTTTGCCCTCCATCGTGACTGTGAGGCGCTGGACCACTCGACGCGCGGTCTCGGCGTCGATGAGCGCCTTGAGCGGTAGCGAGCGCTGCCGTAGCCAGCGCAGCGCAGAGACGAGCGAACTGGGCGCCTCAGCATCCTGGTTGGCCGGTAGGACGGCCCAGAGGAACGCCTTGCGAAGTTCGCCATGGGATGGCCGGTCGGTGCCGTCCTCCACCATGGCCAGCGTCGCAGTAGCGAGGCTATCCGTGATCGAGTCGCGGGTCTTGGCCGCAGCGCCGTCCCAGCGAACAGCGATGTACGCCTGGCAGAACTCGAACCAGCTCCGGGCCTCTTTGACCTTGAGCATGGACACCGGCAAGCCGGTGGCTACGTCGAACTCCTCACCTCTGGTCATGGCCTGGATCAGATCCGAGCGGAACCCATCGGCCAGTGCGTAGGTGGGAAACGTTGCGGTACAGACGTTGCCCGCGACTACCCAACGCACCATGTGCGGCTTGACCTTGCTCTTGGCCTTGCCGATCTTCCACGGGCGCCGAACGTCGCGAGTCCGTCCCTTGCTGCCGGGTACTCCCCGCCGGCCAGGACGGGTTCCCTCCGCGCTCAACACGCCTCTTCCCTGCTGGCAAGCCAGCGCTCAAGCTCCGAACGGCGGATACGCAGCTCACCGTTCGGATACTTGATCGTCTTGGGTGCCTTGCCGAGTTGACGCCAGCGGTAGAACGTCGCGCGTGGAACGCCGAGTTCGGCCAGTACCTCAGACACCTTGAGCAAAGGGTCTTTGCGGCTCACTGGTCACCTCCGCCCATGTTCGCGTCGGAGCCCGCGGAGTCCTTCAAGGAGGCCATCCAGGCATCGAACTCGGCCCGGGAGAGCCTGCTCACTCCGTCAGGTCCCACGTGAGGGGTCGGCATGAGCTTCCGGTTAGCCCACTCGGTCACCTCGGTAGTGCTGACTCGGAGGTCTGCGGCGATCTCTTCCAGAGTGATCCACCAGTCGGCGGGGAAGTAGACGTTTCTGGGCAGGGGTGTGCTCATGATGGTGTTGCCTCTCTGGTGAGGGGCGGTCCGGGCGGGGTTGCGTGGCGGCGGTCCGCCCGGACCACTGGCGGAACCTGGCAGGGGTCAGGTGGCGGACATGTGGCGGACCGGTCCGGGGACCGTCCGCGCCGTCCCAGCGGACAGCCGTCCGGCCCACATGGCGGACAGGACGGCCGTCAGCGTGGCGGGGAGGATGGCGGACACGGCGGCGGACAGCCGGGCGGCGGTGTGGCGGACACGCCGCCGGTTCCGTGTCGGGGCGTTCGGCGGACCGAGGGGGACCAGCCCGGGGGCGAACCCGCACGGACGCAGGAACTCCTGCGGCAGACGGTCAGCCTTGGCCTTGTTGCACGGGTGGCAGGCAAGAACGAGGTTGGCCTGCACCCATCCCGGCAGCTTGGACTTGGGCACCAGGTGGTCAATGGTCGCCTCGACCAGCGTGCCGAACGGGTGCCCGCAGTAGAAGCACACGGCGCCGTCACGCGCGGCGAGCTGGCGCTTGATGCGCCGCTTGCGCGCCGCGTTGGGCTTGCTGCTCATGACGCGACGCGGATCGGTCCGGCCGTCAGTCCGGCGGCCTGGAGACGGGTCGTCAGCGCGGCCACTTCGGCGGACAACTGCTCCACCCGACGGGCCAGTTCGTAGGCTTCCTGCGGGGACAGGCCGACCATGGCGGGGGCGGGCGACGGCTCGCCGGCGAACCCCATGTCCTCGGGCTTGATGGTGCGGCCCAGCTCGCGGGACAGCGCGAGCGCGAGCATGTCGGCGGTGAACGGGCGGGGCGCGCACACCCCGTTGAGCCAGCGGCCCACGTCGGTGTGGTTGGTGCTCACCGGGCGGTTCACCTGGGCCGACAGTTCCCGGATCTTGCGGCCCAGCGCCTTACGCGACAGACCGGCCTCGTTCATCAGCGTCAACAGACGCAGGTTCGGCCCACTCTTCCGAACCGAGGTACGCGAGGTACCGTTGAAGTGCATCGTGACTCCCAACGATCGATGCTCGGCCTCGGCGGGCTGCCACCCGCCGGGGCCTCCTTGCTCTTGAGGCGCCTGCCAGCGCCCAGGACGAAAGTACAAACTCAGTCTGTACTCGTCAAGACCTCTCCCGAGGCCAGATCTCCGGGGGTGGCATCGGGTAGAACCTCCGTACAATGTGAGGGGATTGCGTGCTGAACACACGGTCCGCGATCACCAAGCTTGCGCTCAAGAGTGCTGAGGGGTGACGACCACTCGTCACCCCTCAGCACCCCTCGATAAGCGGCCCTAACACCCTCAGACTGGGCTGGGGAGCCAGCGAAGGGAGCCGACCGTGACGCAGGACCGGCCAGCGTGGGCGCGGCGCATCACCATGGAGCGTGAGGCACGGGGTTGGAACAAACCACAGTTCATCGAAGCTCTTCGTGCACACTCTGACACGGAGCTGCCCGGGAAGTCCTCCATGCTGCGCAGAGTGCATGCATGGGAAAGCGGCGAGTCGTGCCCAGATGACTTCTATAAGCCGCTGATCGCCAAGACGTTCGGAACGGTCACGGCGGCGATATGGCCGGTAGCAGGCAGCCGAGACAGTGACGCCGAGCTGGTGGCCGGCACGGGCATGGATACGCTCGAAATTCTCACCCGCCTGCGCTCTTCCGCGATCGACACGGCCACGCTCGAAGGACTACGCATCACCGTTGACCGCCTGTGCTGCGAGTATCCGCACATGCCCGCAGAAGGGCTCTTGGTAGAGGGTCGTTCATGGTTGCGGCGAATCACGGCGCTGTTGAACCGTCAGATGACGCTTAAGCAGCATCAGGAGTTGCTAGCCATGGCAAGCTGGCTGGCCGCTCTGGTCGGATGCGTCGAATACGACACGACCAATCGAGCAGCCGCAGAGGCAACCCGCCTTGCAGCCCTCAGCCTCGCCGAGGAATCAGGCAACAATGAGGTCATGGCCTGGGCTCATGAGATGCGAGCGTGGTTTTCGCTCACCAGGGGCGACTATCGCGGCGTTCTGGCCGCTGCGGAGACCGGCGTAGCAGTCGCCCCCAACAGCAAGGCCGCAGTACAGCTCTATGCCCAGCAGGCAAAAGCGTGGGCACGCATCGGTGACCGGCGACAGGTGGAAGTAGCGCTTGACCAGGGGCGAGCGCTCCTAGAGAGGCTTCCTCACCCCGAGAATCTCGACAACCACTTTGCAGTAGACCCCGCCAAGTGGGACTTCTACTCAATGGACTGTTACCGCATCCTCGGCGGCGTCCAAGGCGCAGGCAGCGCAGAGAACAAGCTCGCTGAATCCTACGCCAAAGAAGTCATACGCATGGGCACCGATGCCGGCGGGCTAGAGCGGTCTCCCATGCGCAACGCGGAAGCTCGTGTCACACTAGGCGTAATCGCTGCCCGACAAGGCGACTTGGAACAAGCCGTTAGCTACGGCCACCGCGCGCTCTCCGGAGATCGTCAGTCGCTGCCCAGCCTGCTTATGGTCTCCCGAGAACTGGGCGCCATCATCAGAGACCGGTATGCATCAAACCCTGAAGCCAACGAGTACCTCAGCAGGCTACGTCAGCTTCGCAACAGCATCACTTAGTCTCACGTTCATCTGATCGGCCTACGGGGCGTCCTCCAACACCTGGGCGAGGGCGCCCTTCATGCCATGCGGTAATCGTCGCAGGGCGCCACATATGCGTGCGTCCCACCGTCAGATCAGGCGGGGGCATCTGTCCGCGTGCACGGTAGGCGCTAACCGTTGAAACCTTGATCCCCAGGTACTCAGCAACGTCTGAGGTCGTCCACCATTCAGCCTCAGTGTCGGGTGTGGATCGAGCGGCCGTTTCACCCATCTCGTTTCCTCCCCACCTCACCCCTGCTGACGCGCACCACTCTACTGCAAAGGGATGAGCCCAAGTCTTTGCGGTGCAGTGTGGATCAAGGACAACCCCCTAGTCATCGGGGGTGTTCCTCGGAGCACTGCCCCGCCCTGCTGGGGAGCGCACTCGCGGCCAGCACCGTAGGCCGCCCCCCGTTGTCTAGCGGCTCATCTGCCCCCCTCGGAGACCGGCTGTAGCCGGGGTTTGGGCGTTCACGCCGCCGACGCCTCTAGACACTAGGTCGCTGGTCACGGCGGGGATGGGCCTCTAGAGGTGCCGCTAGACCTAGCGGGGGATGCCGCTAGGTCTAGCGGCACCGTCTAGGGTTGTCGCGCGGTTGGGAGACTGCTCCGGGCGGTCGGCATGGACACCTCCCCGCGAGGCTCTGCCGGACAGTTCGAAGCGCTCTCGGTCCGTCCCGCGTCCCAGGGAGGCGAAGCGTCGCGCGCGGCCGGCTCCTACGGTTGGCCTACGCCGCCCCCCGCCCGGCAACGCCCGTACGCAGAACCCCCGCACAATACGCAGAACCCGCACAACCCCCGACAGGCCAACGTCTTCGCAGGTCACGCCACCCGGCGCGGTCGCGCTGCCGTCCTACGCAGAATCCCGCACAATCCCCGCACAATTACCCGGCACGCTCCCGGACCGCTCGACGGAGCCCCCTCCTGGGGAGCCACACCACCCCTGAGGGGCGGCCTACCGGCTCACCTCGGCCGACCACGCCCGCAGACGGCAGGGTCGAATATTGCGGGGATTCTGCGGGATTCTGCGCGAACGACCACCGCCCGGCGCGCGACGCGCTGACCTGCACAGACAGGCCACAGACGGGATTCTGCGGATTCTGCGTATTGTGCGGGGGTTCTGCGGGAACCCCCAGGGGGCGGCAGGGCACCGACGCCGCGCCGACGAACACGACGCATCCTGCTGCCCATGGCGAAGTTAGTCACGCTCCGTGATGCTCGTCCATCTTCTGAGGGGGTAGCCGTCCCAGCCGACAAGCCGTCCCAGGGCTGACCTGCAATGGGACGCCTGGTACGGCTGGGACGGCTCCCCTCGGAACACACACCAACACCTGACCAAAGTTCGACGCAGAGTGACACCCCCTCCCTGGGGTGCCATCCCTCCGACAACGCACCATCTACGCCTTTGCACCCCAGGGGAGGGGCGGCCGAACACACATGCCAGAGAGCACCGTAGAGCCCTCGACGGACCACCCTGGGAAGCGCGGAACGCCCCCGACAGCCCTTCGGGAGACAGCCGGGTCTACGGTCTACATCGCTGGCCACAACACGTCTCAGGGTCTACATGGGGGGTCTACGGGTAGCAGGCACGGGTCTACCCGTAGCGGCTCGACGCACTGTCCGACATGCCGTGTGCTCGTTGCAGTTGCCGTTGCCTGTGGAGCCCTTGGCGAGAGACCTGCGAGAGAGAGCAACCAGCACCTAACGACAGACAGCACGTTTGCCAAGGTCAACGCTGGGATGCCGCCCGTGTTCCGTACGCCCTCCGGAGCCGTGTGCGCAGGTTCGAATCCTGCAGGGGGCACCCTTGGAGATCACCGCAACCGGGGGTTCCGGTTGCGGTGATTGCTTTCAGTGCGGCATGTCATGTCCGTGCCGGCTCAAGCGGTGCGTTCCCCGGAGGGTTCGTAGGATCGCTCGGCCTGTTACCAGGGGCCGCCGCTGTGGTCGCTTCCGGCCCGAACCGTCGCCTTGTGGTTGCCCTGCTTGATCGGGCTGGGCGCAGCGCCCCTCGTGGTCGGCGGTGACGTGCTGATCGGTTCGGGCGTTCTGCCGTCAAAGGTGCCGTTGGGTTGGCGTGGGGCTGCGCAGCAAGCTCTGTCCGAGCCGGAGCGGCTCGGCGCTCGCCGCGGTTCGGAGGCGATGGGGGTTACGCGGTCGTCCAGAGCAGCCAGCCGCGGATCGGATGGTGACTGGTTCACGGTGCGGCTCGGCGGATGCCCGCGGGCGGACCGGTCGCGCCACGGTGTGGGGCGCCGCCGCGGTGGCGGGGGCGGCCGATCCACGTGGCCACGCCGGCGAGGACGACCGGCCGCCGGCTCTGAGTGAGCAGGACGCAGACGCCGCCCAAGTGGAGGCTGCGGTGCAGTTCGCTCAGCCAGGCGGTGAGCGGAGCGGCGCCGGAGACGGTGATCAGCGTGCCGGTCGCCTCAGCGGTGCAGGGGTTGACGAGGACCGTGCGCTGTTCCTCCTCGCCAGGCCGGGGGCGGTCATCTCGACTCGGGGGTCTCTTCTTCGGAGGGAGGCAGAAGGGTCTTGGCGGCCTTTCTCTCCGGGCGGGCCGCCATGGCGGCGCGGACTTGGCCGGTCAATGGACGCGGTGCCCCGGTCACCTGCTGGACGCGCAGTTCGTCGCCGCAAAGAAGCCGGTCGAGTTGCGATGTGCGGGCATAAAGCAGCCCGGTCAAAGCCGCCACGATCACGAATGGAGCTACGAACACTCCGGCGTAAAAGTGCAGGCGGGTCAACGACGGCCACAAGCCACGCCCGGAGCGTCCGGTTCCGGGGGGTCGGCCCGGCGCTGTGACCTCCGCCAAGGACAGCCGGTCTGATGCGGAGGCATGGGGATTCCGCCTGCCGTTTCAAGGAACAGGGCCGGGTTTGCGGGCGCAGGTCCTTATCCGGCTGGGGGGCGGTGCCCCGTCGCGGCTCTGCTCAGGGAAGTTGAGCAGTCACCGACGGGGGCATCCGCCGGACGTCCGGGTTTCGGCGGGCGCGTTCACGTCCTGGCCGTCCCGCCTGCTCGTACGTGGGCCTGCCGGTTCTCTGCGGCGAAGACGCATGGTCGTCGTCTTCTTGCGGCGGCACACGGCGAGTCTCTACCCGGCGACATATCAAAGGCGTCGCCGGTCGACTTCCTACGCCCCACCGACACAGGAACGATAGATATCCACAATTCCCTGTGACATTCAGGATATCTCACTAAGACTTCGGAACGGTCATATCGCATGTCCATCGTTCCGGCGTCCGCAGAGCCGTGGATGATCACATCTCTCCTTCATGGCGGATTCACGTTATGTCGGTGCACAGCGCAGAGCCGGTGCAACGTTCCCCGGCAACCGCCCCGTGAAAGGCGAAACCTTACTGAAGACCAGAGCGAACAAGGCGAACGCCACTTACAGGTGATTTATCAAAAATCATCGCCAATAGCGCTTGAGTAGCCCTTTCAACACATCGTTTTCGCAGGTCGGGACGAGTGTCCCGCAGTCAGAGACGCCATGGCGACCCGAGAGGACATGCCGGAACGGTGCTCAGCTTCCCGCCAGCGGCTGCTCATGCCCTTCTGGTTCTCTCTTTCCCCTGCCGACAAGGGACCGGCCCGTATCCATGGGAGGCCGAGCGTGCGTCTCTTCGGCCGTGGAGAGCCGAGGCCGCCGACGTCGCCATGTCTCCGCAAGCGGCAGCCCCATCTGTACGGGGGCATCCCCGAGACGCCCCGAAGCGCCCGCGATCTCCCGGAACCGGCTGGTTAAGCTGCCACCCGTGAAATCCGCCGAACGCACCTACCGTCAGGAGCGGTTCGCCCCGCCGCCCGGGGCCACCGAGCTGCTGCTCGTCCGGCACGGCGCGTCTCGGGCCTTCCGGCCGGGTGAGCCGTTTCCGCTGGTGAACGGGCAGGGTGATCCGGAACTGGCGCCGGAGGGGCACGAGCAGGCCGCGCGGGTGTGCCGGCGGCTGAGCGCGGTGCGCATCGATGAGATCTACGTCAGTTCGCTGCGCCGGACCCGGCAGACCGCCGAGCCGCTGGCCCGGAGCCTGGGGTTGACGCCGCAGGTGGAGCCGGACCTGCGAGAGGTGCACCTGGGCAGCTGGGAGGGCGGGCTGTTCCGGGTGAAGGTGGCCGAGAACGACCCGCTGGCCCAGCGGCTGTTCGCCGAGGAACGCTGGGACGTCATCCCGGGCGCCGAGGACGCCGAGGCGTTCGCCGGCCGGGTCCGCGCGGTGCTCGGGAGACTGGCGGCGCGGCATCCCGGGCGGCGGCTGGCGGTGTTCACGCACGGCGCCTTCATCGCCCAGGCCCTCGCGCTGGCGGCCCGGTCCCGGCCGTTCGCCTTCCTGGGGGCCGACAACGCCTCCATCTCGCACCTGGTCGTGACCGGCGAGCGGTGGATCATCCGCAGCTATAACGACACCGCCCACCTCGATGGGGTGTTCGACGCGGCTGCGGCGGCCTTGACCTGAAGTCCGGTCCGCCCGGGAAACGCTTCGGCACTGAGGCTTTTCCCGCTGCGGAAGGCCCTGCCCGCGTGCCGGCCACGCTCTGGGAGGCGGCAGCCTCCAGGTGAAATGGGCAAACTCTGCCGATATGCGCAGCTTATTGCAACGCTCAATGGGCATGGCCGGTGGAGAAAAGTGCCGGTCCAGTCCCCGACCTCGACCCGTCGGTAGTAACTTGGCAACGCGGCCTGTGATGAGCACGTCGCCGGCCGCAGGTGCCGGCGGGGCGCCACTCCCCTCCTCGCAATGGCTGCTGCGCAGCTGTTGTGAGCGCCCCGCCGGCACACACCTGAGTCAGCGTCAGAGCGCCCGAAAATGTCACCGCGGCCGTCGCGCACGTCGCCGTCCGCCCGGGCGGACGGCTCCCAGCAGCCGAAAGACGCCCGCAGCGCCTGGGACGAGCGCCCGGGTCACAACCGGCACGATGACTGGAAGGCCGAGCACCCGAAGATCATGCATAAAACGCCATGATCACGCCACAGGCCGACCTTTTGCGCATATCGCCCTCATAGCCGAGGACGGCGTCGCATCTTGAGGCCTCTGCACGCTCATACTCCGTCCTCGCCGCTCTTGGGCGATGCCGCAAAGCCCAAAAGGGCTTTCACCGGCCCTGTTCCACTCGCTCGGCAACGCAACGGGCCGCTTCCCCATACAGGTCAGGCGGCCCCGGTGAACCCTTTTCACCACGCGACCCAAGACGCCGGGGACGGGAGCCCCGCTGGTGTCCGGTACCGCGGCCTTCCAGGTCACCGCGACGTTCCCGTCTCGACCTGCGGAGACGGTGTGTTGAAAAGGTTCGGTGAGCGGCACCGGCCCGTAAGCCGGGTACGGAAAAGATCTGGCGAACCTTTCCACGCCCGGCCCCAGGCTTTTGGAAAGGTCAACCATCGGTGATGCGCGGTCCTGCGCCGCCCCAGGTCACCGCATCGCGCCGGCTACCACAGGGCCGCGTGTGACCTGCGGGAACAACGCGCTGAAAAGGTTCAGCGTCCTTTTGCCGGTCCTTGGCCTCCCGAAGACGAGAGCCCGAGCGTCGCGCCATCACCGGCCGCGACCTGCGGAAACGGCGTGCCGGGAAAGGTTTCGGCGAGCCTTCTCCAAACACGTGGCCCAAGGAGCCGGGAGGGGAGCCTCGCCGGTGCCGGCTGCCGCAACGCCCCAGGTCACAGCATCGTCCCGGCTGCGACGTGCCCGTCTCGGCCTGGGGAGACGGCGCGCTGAAAAAGGTTCAGTGCACCCCGACGGTGAGCTCGGCGAGCTGGACGGCCAGGGCGCGGCTGAGCGCCTCGTCAGAAGGCTCGTGCTCTTCGACGTAGGCCAGCGCCTCGGTGAGTTCCTCCGGGGTCAGCTGCCACAGCGGCTTCTTGGCCCAGTCGGGCCGCTCGGCGACGTCCATTACCGCACCCCCATAACACTGAGCGATATTCAGGATGCGAAGAGTAATTAATCGTCTGGTCGCGAGCAACGACGCCACACCGGCAGAGCAAAACGGGAGTCGAAAAATCCCCTCCCGCTTCAGGGGACGCCCTACGGCCCCCGACCACGGAGCCAGGACCGCGGGCCCGGCCCGTCCGGCGAGCCCGCGGCAAAGCGGCCTCACCGGCAAGGCCGCCCGTCCCGCCGGCAGACACGCGGACGTCCACCGAGCTCAGCGGGGCACGCCGCCGTCCCGGTCAACGGCGGCGCGGCGCGGGCGAGCACCCCGCGTCACCGAAAAGCCCCCGCGCCGCCACGCATGAGCCGCAGGTCGTTCAGGACTCCACCAGCACACAGCGCGTGCGCCGGTAAATGGTGGGCATGCACCGGTTGCAGTGGATGCACTGCGAAACCGTGCTCTTGTCCTGCTCGATCCGCTTCACCAGGTCGGGTTCCATCAGCAGGGCCCGTCCCATGGCGACGAAATCGAACCCGTCGTCCATCGCCCGGCTCATCGCCGCATAGTCGGTGATCCCGCCGAGCAGGATCAGCGGCATCGACAGCTCCCGGCGGAACAGCTTGGCCGACTCCTGCAGGTAGCCGGGCTGATACGGGTAGCTGTGCAGGAAGAAACGCCCGAACAGCCGCAGCCCGGTCCGCAGCGGCTGGGGGAAGGCGTCGGCGAACTCCTTGACCGGGGCCTCCCCGCGGAACAGGTACATCGGGTTGAGCAGCGAGCTGCCCGCGGTGAGCTGCAGGGCGTCCAGGTGCCCGTCGGACTCCAGCAGCCGGGCCACCTGCAGGCTGTCGTCGATGGTCAGCCCGCCGCGCACCCCGTCCTCCATGTTGAGCTTGGCGGTGACGGCGATGCGGTCGCCGACCCGGGTGCGCACCGCCTCGGCGATCCGCCGGGCGATCTTGGCGCGGTTCGCCACGGAGCCGCCCCAGCCGTCGCGCCGCTTGTTCAGCTTGGGGCTGAGGAAGGAGCTGACCAGGTAGTTGTGGCCGAAGTGCAGTTCGACGGCGTCGAAGCCGCTGTCGGCGGCCAGCTCGGCGGCGTCGGCGTGCGCGGCGGTGATCCGGGCGATGTCGTCTTCGGTGGCCTGCTGGATGAAACGCCCGGTCAGCGGGGACAGCCGGCGGGAGGCCGCCAGCGCGGGGGCGCCGTTGGAACGGGCGTCGGCCACCGGCCCGGCGTGCCCGATCTGCGCCGAGATCGCGGCGCCCTCGGCGTGCACGGCCTCGGCCAGCTTCGCCAGCCCGGGCGCCGCCTCCGGACGCATGTAGATCTGCCGCCGCTCGGTGCGGCCCTCGGGGGCGACGGCGCAGTAGGCGACGGTGGTCATCGCGGCGCCTCCGGCGGCCACCGCGCGGTGGAATTCGATCAGATCGTCGGAGACCAGCGCATCGGGGGTGCGCCCCTCGAAGGTGGCGGCCTTGATGATGCGGTTGCGCAACGTCAGCGGACCCAGCTTGGCCGGTTCGAAGATCTCGGGCATGGATGGCTCCTCCGGCAGGACAGTGCAGTTCCGGCGGCCGCCGAGGCCGTCGCACACGGGAAGTTGATCACCGGGGCTCCAAGTCGAGCACAACGGCCCCGTGAGGGTCAATGAGCCCTCTCACCGGGCGGGCCCTGCGCTCCGGACGCGGCGGCGCCCCTTTTTCCGCCGCGTCCCGCCCACCGCTGCGACCTGCGGAAACGGCGCACAAGAATCTCGCGCGGCGTCGTCCCCGACCGTGATCCGCCCGCATGCGATCTGCGAGGAGGGGCCGGGAGGTTCAACGCGCTTTGTCTCGTTCGGCGGCGTCCTTGCGGTAGCGGCTGGGCGGGACGCCGTGCCGGCGGGTGAAGGCGTGGGTGAAGGCGGCGGTCTCCGAGTAGCCCAGGCGGCGGGCGATCTCCCCCACCGTCAGCGCGGTGGTGGTGAGCAGTTCGACGGCCAGTTCCTGGCGCGCCTCGTCGGCGAGCGCCCGAAAGGACGTGCCGGCGCGCTCCAGGCGGCGGTGCAGCGTCCGGGTGGTGATGTTCAGCTCGGCGGCCACCTCCGCCATGCTCGGCGGACGCCGCGTCCGGCGGCGCAGCCGGTCCCGCACGGCGGCCACCGTGCCGTCCGGCCCCAGCCGCCGGTGCAGCAGATCGCGGCACTGGCTCTCGCTCAGCCGCGCGATCTGCGGGTCGGCGGACGGCAGCGGCTCCTGCAGCAGCCGGCTGGGGAACGTCAGCACGTTGCGCGGCCTGCAGTAGCGGATCCGCACCCCGGGCAGCGCCTGCGCCAGGTGAGGCCCGGGACGCAGCCGCACGTCCAGCACCGCCAAGCGGGCCGGGCCGTGCTCGCCGAACAGCACCGGCAGCAGCCCCCCGATCGCCGCCAGGTCGCGTTCCAGCAGGAAAGTGCGCAGGTCGTCGGGGAGATGGGTGTCGTCCAGCCAGATGCGCGCCCACCGGCCGTCCTCCTCCAGGCGCGGGCGCAGGAAGGTGGGGCTCAGCGCCGCGTACCGCAGCGCCACCTCGATGCCCTCGCGCAGGGTCGCGCTGGCGATCAGCGCGAACCCCAGGGTGCCGGTGGTGCCCAGGGTGTGCCGCCGGCCCGCCGCGCAGCCCAGCCCCGGCCGGTGACCGAGCGCCGTCAGCAGGTTGCGGGCGATGGTCAGCTCCTGTTCCGCCTCGATCTGGGCGGACGAATCGTCCAGGTCGCGCGGTGTCAGCCCGGTGCCGGCCAGGCAGTCGGACGCGCTCAGCCCATGCTCCCGGCCCAGCTGCACCAAGATCGCCGCGGCGGCGGGGCTGCGGCGCACCCGCCAGGGAGAGGAGGGTGTCTGCGCAGGGCGCGGCATTGTCCGAAAATATCAACGACCTGTCCGCTGCCGCCATTACCCCTCCCCCGGGAGCCCGCCTACCTTCTGCGTCCATGAGGACTTTGTGGACGCGCCGCCCCAGCCCGCTCAACGGCCGGACCGTCGTGCTCACCGGGGCCGCCGGGGGCATCGGCGGGCAGACCGCGCGACTGCTGGTCGAGCGGGGCGCGCAGGTGGCGTTGCTGGACCGCCAGGAGGAGGCGGTGCGGGCGCTGGCCGACGAGCTCGGCCCGCACGCGGCGCCCTTCGCGGTGGACGTGACCGACAGCGCCGCCCTGGAGGCGGTCATGGCGCAGACGGCCGAGCGTTTCGGCGGCATCGACGTGGTGGTCGCCAACGCCGGCATCAGCGGCCCGATGGCCACCATCGCCACCATCGAGCCGGCCGAGTTCGAACGGGTGGTGGAGGTCAACTTCCTGGGCGTGTGGCGCACCGTCCGCGCCGCCCTGCCCTATGTCACCGAACGCCGCGGCCACATCCTGATGACCTCCTCGATCGCCGCGGCGATGCCCACCCCGACCGTCGGGGTGTACGGGGCGTCCAAGGCCGCGGTGGAGATGTTCGGCCGGGCCCTGCGGATCGAGCTGGCCCACACCGGCACCACGGTCGGCATCGCCTACTTCGGCGCCGTCGACACCGGCCTGGTGCGCGGCCTGATCAGCGCCCGCTCGGCCCTGGGCGAGGGCCTGCAGAAGATGCCCAAGGTGATCGGTGCTCCGATCTCCCCCCGCCGGGCCGGTGCCGCGATGGTGTCCGGCATCGAACGGCGGGCCAGGACCGTCTACGCCCCCTGGTGGGTCCCCGCGCTGCTGGCGGGCCGCGCCCAGTTCGCCATGCTGGAACCCCTCGCGGCCCGCTTCCCGCCTTTGGCCAGGCTCATCCACGACTCGGGCCTTCCGTTCCCGGAGCGCACTTCGGCGGGACGTCCGTGATCCCGCGGCCCGGCCCCGGCTGGACATGATGGTCGGGGCGGGCATGGTGCGTTGTCCGGCGTTCGTGATGTGCGGTCTGGCCTTGGGAGATCGCCGTAATGTTCCCGGTAGGCGGGCGTGTGCGATCTATGTCCGCTCACCGGCCGGTCAAGGGCGACCGGGCACAGCTTCGGGACGGCCGCAAGCGGCCACCGGCGGATGCGACCGTCCGGTCAGCAGGTGCGCTTGCCGAAACGCCGGCGGCCAAGGCAGGGCGTCCTCGGTGTGCTCCGCAAACGGATGAGTTCCCGACCGGCCCTGCGGCGCGGGGAACCGCCGCCCCAGTGGATATGGCCGGGAAACGCCCGTCCTTTGGCCTCTTCGGGGACGAAGAAGAAGTCTTCGGGGTCCAAGTCCTGGAAACGGCTTTCCAGCACATCGCGGTAGAGAGCGGAGGGCGCGGCCAGGACGAGGCCCTCGTTAGGCCGTCTCGCTTCCCGGCACAGCGCCTTGAGGTTCCGCAGGCGGCAGACCTCGATGAACGCCGGTCCCACGGGGGCCGTGACCGCTCGCCACGACGGCCCCGTGATGCGGCGCCACCCGGATCCGCAGGCGAGGGCCCTCACCCGCCTCGGCGTTGGCCTCCGCCAGTGCCGCGTCCGGTTTTCGGGATAGCCGGCGACCAGCTGTGAACCATCGATGTTCCCGGGCGGCACCGCCTGCTTCTCCGTCCCGGTTGATTTGGATGTGCAGAGCCCGTGGTTCAGCCGGGCTCGCGGCGCGCGGCCTGTTCCAGCACGTCTTCCAACACGTCGCACGGCTGGTCCTGCCGGATCACCCGGTCCAACGTGTCGACCCCGCTGAACCCCTCGATGTCCGCCACGGCGGGGAAGTGATGGGTCAGGTGGGAAAGCGGCACCACGGCCGTCCTCGCCTCCCCCGTGAACCACTCGCCCCGCGTCCCGATCGTCACAGCGACGTCCCGTCCCACCCACGCGCGGCGAAGCGGTGTGCCCTGTTCCGCCACACCGGGTCGTCTTCCAGCGGAATGCGATTCCGCTCTCCTTCCCAGGTGCGGTCATGAGGACAGGCGGGCAAATTCTTCTGCGGCCTCCTCACGCCATACGCGAGGCTTTTCTGTATGCGTCCTGCATTCGAGGTTCAACACCGTCTTCCAGGACGGAACCGTCGCAGAATCTTGCAAGGATCTACACCAAGAGCCACCGTGGTTCGCATCGAGTTCATGGACGACAACTCTATCTTTGACAACCTCCACATACCCAACAAAATTTTTCACCTTCAACATTCCACAAGACCAGATCTCCCTCAAAAGAGGAATCAAAGCGCACTTCAAAAATTTCGGACACCAATCCAAAATGACAGAACGGCTTGATCGAACCCGACACAATGATCGCCGGTCGTCTCGAGAACAACACACGTCCTGCACCGAGGTCGCCAGGCTGCCGGTCCCAGGCGCTCCGCTCAGCACGCGGCACCTGTCGATCCGGAGCCTGAGAATCCCAAGACCGACGTGGCGCGTCCCGCCCAGCGCCGGCAGGAGACGCCGGCCCGGAAATAAGGAGCCCCAGGCTTCAGCAATATCGAACGAACACGCCGACCGACCTCCTCGAGCACAAGGCAAAACCCATCGCCACCTTCTCCGCATGGCGGCACTGGATAAATGAAGAGCGGCGGGAATAAGCCGATTGGACAGCACCATCGCGGTCGGATAGTTTTTGACCATGGCAGATGTGGAGGAGTTGCTCCGCCGGCGGCTTGCGCCGGCGTTCGAGGCGGTGGCCGGTGACCCGGTGGATCCCGCGATCCGCCGTTCCCAGCATGCGGACTACCAGTCCGACGCGGCACTGGCTCTCGTGCGCCGACTCGGCGGCAACCCCAGGGACATCGCCGCCCGCGTGGTCGAGCGGGCCGAACTGGACGACCTGTGCGCCAAGGTGGAGATCTCCGGGCCGGGGTTCATCAATTTGACCCTCGACAACGGGGCGCTGGGGCGGCTGCTGGCCGAGGTCGCCGGGGACGAGCGGCTGGGGGTGGCCCGGGCCGAGGTCGCCGAGACCATCACGGTCGACTACTCGGCGCCCAACGCGGCCAAGGAGATGCACGTCGGGCACTTGCGCTCGACCATCATCGGGGACGCGGCGGTGCGGCTGCTGGAGTGGCTGGGGCACACCGTCATCCGGCAGAACCATCTGGGCGACTGGGGCACCCCGTTCGGCATGCTGGTGGAGCACCTGCTCGACATCGGCGAGGCCGAGGCCGCCCACGAGCTGTCGGTCGGCGACCTCAACACCTTCTACCAGGCGGCGCGGCGCAAGTTCGACGCCGACCCCGCCTTCCAGGAACGCTCCCGCAAGCGGGTGGTGCTGCTGCAGAGCGGCGATGAGGCCACGCTGCGGCTGTGGCGGATGCTGATCACCGAGTCGCAGAAGTACTTCCTGGCGGTCTACGACCGGCTGGGCGCCACGCTCGGCCCCGACGACTTCTTCGGCGAGAGCTACTACAACGACCAGCTGGAGTCGGTGGTCGAGGAGCTGGCGGAGCTGGGGCTGCTGCGCGAAAGCGAGGGCGCCAAGTGCGTCTTCCCCGCCGGGTTCATCGGACGCGACGGCAAGCCGCTGCCGCTGATCGTGCGCAAGTCCGACGGCGGTTTCGGCTATGCCGCCACCGACCTGGCCACCATCCGGCACCGGGTGCGCAAGCTGCACGCCACCCGGCTGCTGTACGTGGTGGGCCTGCCGCAGCAGCTGCACCTGGGCATGGTGTTCCAGACGGCGCGGGAGGCCGGCTGGCTGACCGACCCGGTGCGGGCCGAGCACATCGGCTTCGGGTCGGTGCTGGGCAGCGACGGCAAGATCCTGCGGACCCGGGCGGGCGCCTCGGTCAAGCTGATGGATCTGCTGAACGAGGCGGTGTCCCGGGCGAGCGCGATCATCGCCGAGAAGAACCCGGAGCTGGACGAGGACGCCCGGGCGGCGGTGGCGCGGGCGGTGGGCATCGGCGCGGTCAAGTACGCCGACCTGTCCACCGACCGAGTCAAGGACTATGTGTTCGACTACGACCGGATGCTGTCGTTCGACGGCAACACCGCGCCGTACCTGCAGTACGCCCGGGCCCGGATCTGCTCGATCTTCCGCAAGGGGAACATCGAGCCGCCTCGCGATGTGGAGAGGGTGCTCATCGCCGAGCCCGCCGAGCGGGCGCTGGCGCTGCAGCTGCTGGCCTTCGAAGGGTTGATCAACCAGGTCGCCCAGAACCTGGAGTTCCACCGCCTGGCCCAGTACCTGTACGGGCTGGCCACCGCGTTCACCTCGTTCTATGAGAACTGCCCGGTGCTGCAGGCCGAGGGCGAGGTGCGCACCAGCCGGCTGGTGCTGTGCGATCTGACGGCCCGGACGCTGGAGCGTGGGTTGAACCTGCTGGGGATCGAGTCCCCCGACCAGATGTGACCGGCGGCCACCGCCCTGACGGCGGTGGCCGTCTCTGTTTTCGCACGGGGCGGAACGCCGGGAAGCGGCACAGGCCGCGTCGGGCAGGGGCAGGCGGTTCCTCTGGCGAATGCGGTGCCTCAGGTGAGGCGGAAGACCGGGTAGCCGGGGGCGACGCGCAGCAGTTCCTCGTCGGAGGAGTCGGGGCCGACGCCTTCGAAGAGGGCGGCCACCTGCCATTTCCAGCGCTTGAGGTAGGCGCGCAGGATCGCGGGCTTGTCGGCGTCGGGGATCTCGACGGCGGCAAAGGGCTCGACCCGGCGGCCCAGGCCCAGTTCGCCGCGGCCTTCGGCGGCCCGCAGGTTGCGGACCCACTGGCTGTTGCCGCGCGGGCAGACCAGGTAGCGCTCGCCGTCCATGGTGAGCAGGTTGACGACGGTGGAGCGCCGCCGCCCGCTCTTGCGGCCCCGCACATACAGCACACGGGTGCCGAACAGGCTGACACCGTGCTCGGCCAGCCAGCGGACGATGGCGTTGGGGACGGCGGCGAGCCGTCCGGCCTCGACGTAGCGGAGGGCGGTGTCAGTCATGAGAACTCCCGGATCGTTATGTGAGCAGTGCTCTCTCTTAAGAGCATTGAACTCCATGATGTCCGCACAGGTCAAGAGCACTGCTCTCTATTGAGAGCCCTGTTCAAACCCAGGCTGCTGGAACGCCGGTCAGCCGGCGCGGATGGAGGCGACCGTGGCGAGGGCGGAACGCACGATCCGCTCCAGGTGCGCGCCGTGCGCGCCGCGCCAGTAGATCCGGCCGCAGCCGGCGCACCGGCCGTACACGTCATAGGTGCGCCGGGTGCCGTCCTCCAGCTCCGCCTCGACGTCGGCCTTGTCGACCGGGGCCAGCTCACCGTTGCAGGCCGTGCAGCGCGTCCAGGGGCGCAGCGGCGGCGCGAAGCGCTCCAGCACATCGCGCAGCTGGTCGTCCGGCCGGGAGCCGCGCACGTAGGCGCCCAGCCACAGCTTGCGGCGCCGCAGCAGCCCGCGGTCCTGGGTCAGCAGGACGCGCCGTTCCCGGTTGGCCTGCTCCACCAGCGCGGGGTCGTCCATGTCGTTGTGGTAGGCGGTGTCCAGGCCGAGCAGCCGCATCCGCCGGGCCAGCGTGCCCAGGTGGACGTCCAGCAGGAAGCGCGGGGCGCTGCAGCCCGGCTCCAACGGCACCGGCTGCGGGCGCGGCATCGCCGCCACATCCACCGCATCCCCGGGAGAAGGCTGGTAGGACGGGTCGACCGGGACACCGCCGACCGTCATCGCCCCGACCTCCGGCAGCGGCACGCCCAGCGACTCCACCAGGTGACCGAGCGTGGAGGTCCCATCCAGGGGCACCCGCTGGGGTCCGTCCCGGCGGGAGGCGGGCAGGAACAGTCTCAGCAAGGGGTCGAACCGCAACAGCACGCCCGAGTCGTCCACACCGCAAGCTTGTCACGTGCGGCGCGACTCTCCGTGGCACGGCGAAAACCCTTTCTCGGATATGTCCGGCCCGCGTTCTCTAAAGTCTTCGGCTACGGGCAGGGCCGCCGACCGCCGTTCCCTCGGCGGCCGTGCCGGTGAGCCAAAGCCGACGATCGAGAGAAACCATGGATCCCCAAAGCCGCGCCACCCAGCCCACCCCCGCGCTCCGATCCCTCAAATCGGTCCCGGCCGAACCCCTGCTGACCCGTGACTTCGACGCCCGCCCGGCCGCGGTGTACGAGCGGCTGCGCAGCAAGTACGGGCCGGTGGCCCCGGTCGATCTGCTGGGCGTCCCGGTCTGGCTCGTCCTCGGATACGCCGAGGTGCTGGAGGTGCTCCGCAACGACCACGGGTTGTGGAGCAAACGGCTGGAGGACTGGCGGGACCACCGGGAGGGCAGGATCCCCGCGGACTGGCCGCTGCTGCCCAGCTACCAGGGCACCTACATCGCCTTTCAGGAGGGCAAGGCGCACACCGAACTGCGCGAGATGTGGTCGAAGGCGCTGCGCCCGTTCCAGGACCGCACGCAGCCACAGGCCCTGCGGCTGGAAAAGGACGTGCGCCAGTACGCCGACGAGCTGATCTCGCTGATGGCCGAGGGCGGGACGAGCGGCTGGGCCGACCTGTCGGCCCAGTACGCCCGCCCGCTGATGCTCATGGTGTGCAACCGGCTGATCGGCTTCGGCACCGATGAGGCGCTCATGGACATCTGGCGGGTGGTGGACGCCGGCCCCGACGCCCCGGAGGCCACGCTCCGGCTGATGGCCGCGCTCGCCGAGGTCGTCGCGCTCAAGCGCCGCCGGCCCGGCGACGACCTGCCCTCCCACATGCTGGCCGCCCGGCCCGACCTCACCGACGAGCAGCTGATCGGCGAGATCGGCCTGCTGCTGGGCCTGGTCGGCGACATCGCCACCTCGCTGATCTGCAACACCGTGGTGGAGGTGCTCACCGGCGACCCCGGGGCGCGCGCCAGCCTGGCGGCCGGGCTGGTCCGTGAGACGATCAACCGGGCGGCCATGATCGCCCCGCCGAGCGCCAACCTGTCCTTCCGGTTCGCCACCGCCGACACCGTGCTGGGCGGCGCCCACATCGCCGCCGGCGACCCGGTGATGCCGTCGGTGGCCGCCGCCCACGCCGACCCGCGTTTCGCCGCCGCGCTCGACCCGTCCTCGGTGCACAGCTCCCGCGCGCACCTGGCGTGGGGGGCCGGACCCCACCGGTGCCTGGGCGATGAGCTGGCCACCACGCTGGTGAGCATCGCCGTGGAACGCCTGTTCGAGCAGATGGCCGCGCTGGAGCTGGCGCTGCCGGCCGACCAGCTGCCCTGGCGGTCCTCTCCGACCATCCGGGGGCTGCGGGCGCTGCCGGTGCGGTTCCGGCTGGGCCAGGCCGCAGAGCGCGCTCCCGCCCCGGCCGGTGCGGCATCGGAGGAACCGGCGACATCCGAGGAGTCCACCGAGCAGACCGCCTCCCGTTCCGCCCTCTCCAGACTGGTGCGTGCCCTGCTGCGGCAGCGTTCTTGACCGGACGTCCCGGGAGGTTGGGGAAAGAACCTCATGTTCCTGGGACGTCCTTGGTGATCCGCCCCACGGCGACCCGACCCGGCGAAGTATCGTCTTACCGGTACAGTTCGCAGGCTTTTCGAGGTCACCGGGGGTCGCCGACGCGTTTTCGTCGGCGAGCAGGAGGTCACGCAGTGTCGGGTTCCCCTAACCGTCCGGAGCAGGGCGTGCTCTCCGAGGATGAAGAGCCGGCGTCCCCTCCGACCAACGCCGCGGGCCGGTGGACGGTCCGCCGTGACGAGGACGGTCCCGGCGCTTCTTCCTCCGCGACGCCCGCCGAAACCCTGAACGCCGAGGCGGAGGCCGCTGGTGCGGAGGGTTCCGAGCAGGACGAGGCCGACCGGGAGGGCTCGCAGAAGTCACCGGAGGAGAGCGAACCCTCCGCCGCCTTGGACGGTTCGTGGGCGCCCGTCCGGAGGGAGCCGGCCCCCTCCGCGACGGCCGACGCCGAATCGCAGGGCGACGCCCCGGACGAGCGACCCGACGCAGAGGATCCGCAGGACGAGCGGCCGGATGAGCCGTCCGGCGCCGCCGAAGGAGAGGACGGCGAGGAGCAGGCCGCCGCGTCCCAGGACGAGCCCGCCGACGACGAGGCGGAACCGGACGAGCCGGTCTCCTCCGGCGAGGCGCCACAGGCCGGGGCATCCGACCGGGACGCCGAGGCCGCACCGGAGCGGAAGGCCGAGCAGACCGGCGAGCGGGAGATGCCCGAGTCGGCCCGCCAGTGGTACGCCGACGTCCCGCAGTCGCCCTCGCCCGAGGCCACGGCCTCCGAACCCGAACGTCCCCGCAAGCCCGACGTCTCCGAAAACGAGGCCCCGGCCGGCACCCGCACGGAGCCGACGCCGCCCTCGCCCGGGACATCGGCCGCCCCGCGCACCGAAGCCGCGCCTTCTGGAACGGTCTCAGCCGAACCTGGCGCCCAAGCACCGATCGGGCCGCGCACCGAGGACGACCCCTCCGACACGACCTCACCGGAACCTACGTCCCTGGCCGAGCCGCACACAGACAGCGGTCCTTCCAGGACGGCTTCGGGTGAATTCACGCCCTCGGCTCAACCTCGCGCACAGGCACCGGCCGAGCCGCACATCGAGCCCACTCCCCCGGCCGAACCCCGCGTGCAAACGGAGGCCGAGCCGCACACCGAGGACGACCGCTCCGACACGGCCCCGGCCGAACCCCGCGTGCAAACGGAGGCCGAGCCGTACACCGAAGGCGGCCTTCCCAGGACGGCTTCGGGTGAATTCACGCCCTCGGCCCGACCTCGCGCACAAGCGTCGGCCGAGCCGCGCACCGAGGAGGACCTCTCCGACACGGCCCCGCCCCAACCCACGTCCCCGGCCCGGCCTCGCGCACAGGCGCCGGCCGGACCGCGCACCGAGGACGACTTCTCCGGAACGGTTTCGCGCGGCCCCGCGCCCTCGGCCGGACCTCGCACGCGATCGTCGTCTGACTCGCGCGCTGAAGCCGCGCCTTCCACGGCGGTTTCACCCGAGTCCCGTCCTTCGGATGAGCCTCGCGCGCAGGCGCCCGCCGCCCCGCGCACCGGTACGGCTCCCGGCAGGCCCGTGCCGGAAGAACCGGCCGCGGAGCGGGACCGGACGGATCCGGGCGGTGCGGCGCCCACGCGGGCGCTGCTGCCGTCGCGGCGGTTCGCGCCGCCGCTGGCCGACGACGACCGGTGGACGGTTCCTGAGTTCCGGCCCTACCGGGAGGAGCGGCCCTCGGAGCCGGCCGGCCCGCCGCAGGCTCTCGCCGAGCCGCGGACGTCCCCGCCGGACGACCGCCGGTCCCGGGCGCATTCGGCGGAGACGCCCGCGCCGCAGTCGGGAGCCCTCGTCCCGGTGGCCCCGCCCTGGGAGAAGCCCGCCGCCGCGGAGGCAGGCCCGCAGGAGGCGGAGCGGACCGCCCCGGACCGGGTGCCGCCGGAGAGCCCGCGGCCGGCGCCCGAGCCCGAGCGGCCCGGCAAGGGGCGGCGCCGGGCGCTGATCACGGCGGCCGTGCTGGCGGTGCTGCTGGTGGCGGCCGTCACCGTGCAGTTCGTCAGGCCGCTGCCGGAGCCGACGCTGCGGCTGACGCTGCCGTCCTCGCACACCTTCCAGGGCAGTGCGCCGGTGCTGCCGCTGCCGCGGTCCGGGCAGGCCGTGCTCGATGTGGAGGGCATCGGCACGATGGGCGCCACCCAGGACCAGCGGCCGATCCCCACGGCCAGCGTGGCCAAGGTGATGACGGCCTATGTGTTCTTGAAGAACCACCCGCTGGAGCCCGGCGAGGACGGCCCGACCTTCACCATCTCCGCCGAGGAGGCGGCCCGGCTGCCCTTCCGCAAAAAGCGCGGCGAGTCGCACGTGGACGTGCGGGCCGGGCAGCGTTTCACCGAACGCAAGGCGCTGGAAGCGCTGATGGTGGTGTCGGCCAACAACATCGCGCACGAGCTGGCCCGCTGGGATTCCGGCAGCATCTCGGCGTTCGTCGCCAAGATGAACGCCACCGCCAAAGAGCTGGGCATGCACAACACCCGCTACACCGACCCCAGCGGCTATGACTCCGGCACCGTGAGCACCGCCGCCGACCAGGTGAAGCTGCTGCGGGCGGCGATGCGGATACCGGCCTTCGCCGAGATCGTGGCCGAGCGCGTCTATGACCCCGAAGACGGCGGGCCGGTGCGCCCGGCGGGCAATGTGCTGCTCGGCAACTACGGGATCGTGGGCGGCAAGACCGGCTACACCGACGCGGCCGGCGGCAACTTCGTCTTCGCCGCCCGCAGGCAGGTGGCCGGGGTGGACACCTTGATGATCGGTGCGGTGATGGGCCAGCACGGCCGGGCCGGCAGCGCCCTGGACGCGATGGTCGTCGCGCGGCACCTGGTGGCCGCCGCGCAGAACGCGCTGACCTCCGCCACCTTGGTGGAGGCCGGGCAGCCGGCCGCCGAGATCGACGACGGGCTGGGCGGGCGGACCCCGCTGGCCGCCGCCCGGCCGATCACCGTGGTCGGCTGGCCCGGTCTGACGGTGCGTCTGGACGTCGACGGCACGCCGCCCAAGCAGGGCTCCCAGGGCCGGCAGGTCGGCGCGGTGCTGGTCGGCAACGACGGCGCCGAGCCGCTGCGCTTCCCCCTGGAGCTGGCGCAGGATCTGAACGGACCCGGCCTGCTCACCCGGCTGACCCGGCTGAAGTGACCCGCAGGCCGGGCGCGCCGGGTCAGATGTCGCGGTAGAGCACGGACAGAAACCGCACCAGCAGCGCCTCGCGGGTGCTGGGCGGCAGGGCGTCCAGCACGGTGTTGACCACCGCCATGTCGGGCTGGGCGCCGCCGTCGAGCGAGACCCCCACGGAGGCCAGCAGCTCGGCGAAGCCGGCGTCGTCGACGGCGTCCAGGTCGAGCGAGCGCAGCGCCTCCACCAGCCCGTCCGGCACCTGGGGCGGGCCGGCGGCGCGGGCGGCCTGCGCCGACTCGGCCAGCACCTTCAGCAGCTCGTCCACCCCGGCGAGGCTGACCCCGGTCAAGGTCAGGTGAATGTTGGCGGGAATGCCGGCATACGACAGCTGCGGCTGCAGGAACCAGCCGCGGCGGCGGGCCTGATCCGCCAGCACGAACACATCCAGCGGCGGGTCGGCGGCGATGGCCACCAGCGCGGCGTCCGGTGAGCCCAGCACCCGCAGCCCGGGGATGCGCGCCACCCCGTCGATCACCCGCCGGGTGGCCCGCAGCGCGGCCTTGGCCAGCTCCCGGTAGCCGGCCGCGCCGAGGGCCTGCAGCGTGGCCCAGGCCCCGGCCAGCGGCCCGGCGCCCTTGCTGCTTTGCACGGTGGAGTTGATGACGGTGTAGCCGGGCCATTCGGCCGAGGCGAAGTAGGCGCGGCGGCGCATCGCCTCGTCGGCGAACAGCAGCACCGAGGCGCCCTTGGGCGCGTACCCGTACTTGTGCAGGTCGCAGGACAGGGAGGTGACGCCGGGCACCGACAGGTCGAACGGCGGGACGTCCGCGCCCGCCTCCCGCAGCCACGGCAGCAGCCAGCCGCCGACACAGGCGTCCACATGGCACGGCACGCCCCGCGCGGAGGCCGCGGCGGCGATCTCGGGGACCGGGTCGATCACTCCTTGCGGGTAGGACGGGGCGGAGGCGACGACCAGCGCCGTGCGGTCGGTGATCGCCTCGGCCATGGCCGCCGGGTCGGCGCGGAAGGTCACCGGGTCCACCGGGACGCCCACCACCTCCAGGCCCAGGTAGTGGGCGGCCTTGTGGAAGGCGGGGTGGGCGGTGACCGGCGCCACCAGCTGGGGGCGTGCGCCGCCGGCCGGGCGGGCGTCGCGGGCCGCCTTGACCGCCAGCATGATCGACTCGGTGCCGCCGCTGGTGAAGATGCCCGGCGTGGCCGCGCCGCCGCCGAGCCGCCCGGCCACCGCGGCGATCACCTGGCGCTCCAGGGCCACGATGCTGGGGAAGGCGGTGGGGTCCAGGCCGTTGACCTCCAGCATCTCCAGGTAGGCGCGGGCCGCCAGCTCGTGCACCTGCGGCCGCCCGGTGTCGTAGACGTAGGCGGTGACCTTGCCGCCCCGGACGGGCAGGTCGGTTTCCTTCAGGCGGGCCAGCTCGGCGAGGATGTCGTCGGCCGGGCGGCCGGTTTCCGGCAGCATGGGTCGTTCCTCCGTGCACCTTCTCCGCGCGGGTCAGCGGGTCCGCCGCCCGGCATGGGCACGGTACCGGCGGGCGGCCAGGTTCCGGTAGGCCAGCAGCAGCGGGAGGCTGACCAGCATCAGCGCGGCGGGCAGCCAGGTGAAGCCCACCGCCAGGCCGGTCAGGGCGCTGTCCGGCTGGACGACGGGTTCGTCGAAGTCGGAGGCCCGGTAGGAGCTGAGCGCCAGCACCAGCGCGAACACCCCGGGTCCGGCGGCCATCGCGGCGGTCTCCGCGGCGGTCCACACTCCGGTGAACGCCCCGGCCTGGGCGTGCCCGGTGCGGTCGCTGTCGGCGTGCACCGATTCCGGCACCAGCGAGAACGACAGCAGCTGGAGGGCGGCGTAGCAGATCCCCAGCAGCCCGGCCAGCGCCAGCACCGCCGGGATCGAGCCGGCCCGCAGCGCCGGGTACAGGGCGGCGGCGCCCGCCGCGTATGCCGCGGCCGCGACGGCATAGCAGCGGACGTAGCCGTAGCGGGCGGCCAGCCGGTTCCACACCGGGACGGCCGGTGCGCTGGGGGCGACCAGGCAGACGAACATCGCCGAGGTCAGCCCGTAGTCGTCGAGCAGGTAGGTGGCCGCGTACGGGGCGCCGGCGAGCATGACGGCGACCGCCAGGAACTGGAGGATGGCCGAGCCGAGCAGCGCGAAGAACGGCCGGTTGCCCCAGGCGGTGCGCAGCGCGGCGACCAGGCCCAGCGGCCGGGGCCCGCTCCGGGAGGGGATCCACCGGGTGGCGCGGACGGAGGTGAGCATCACGACGGCCATCACCAGCCCGACCAGCACGCCCATCAGCGCATAGCCGGCCCGGCCTCCCCCGGCCGCCTCCACCACGACGGGGGCCAGCCCGCCGCCCACCAAGATCCCGAATGTGACGGCCACGATCCGCCAGGTCATCGCCCGGGCGCGCTGGTCGGGCCGGGGAGAGATCTCGGCGGGCAGCGCCACGTAGGGCACCTGGAAGCAGGCGAACGCCGAGGCCGCCAGCAGGAAGGCCGTCATGACCCAGGCCGCGGCCAGCGCGGGAGAGGAGCCCGGCACCGCGAACATGGCGGCAAAGAGCACCGGCAGCGCGACCGCCCCGGTCAGCAGCAGCCGGCTCCGCCGCCCGGTGCGCACCGCCTCGCGGTCGCTGGCGGCGCCCACGATCGGGTTGAGGATCACATCCCAGGCCTTGGGGAGGACCAGCGCCGCCCCGGCGATCGCCGCCGACACCCCCAGCACGTCGGTGAGGTAGTACAGCAGCAGCAGACCGGGCACCGTGGAGAACACCCCGGTGCCCACCGAGCCGATGCTGTAGCCCAGCAGCCGGCTGCGCGGCAGCGGCGGGTCCGTGATCGCGGTGGTGTCGGCGCTCATGGGAGGGGCCTGCGGCCCGGCCGTCGCAGAGGGTTCACCGGACTTCTCCGTTCAGGGACGATGGGCCGCGGCGGCCGGGGGGAACGGGACGGAGCGGGTCCCCTTCAAGGAGATCACGTTGGCGGGCGGCTGGTCGGCCTCTTGAGTGTGAAACAGCCACACGTGCAGCACCATCTCCAGCTCCAGCCGGATGTCGGGGTCGTAGAGCTGCCGCCCGAACAGCTCCTCCAGCTGGTGCAGCCGGTAGCGGACGGTCTGCGGGTGGACGTGCAGCCGGGCGGCCACCTCGGTGGCGTTGAACCCGCTCTGCAGGCAGGCCAGCAGGGTGCGCGCCAGGCGCTCGCGGTGCCGGGGCCGGACCTTCTGCAGCGGGGCCAGCCGCCGTTCGCCGACGATGCGGATCAGTTCCTCGTCCTTGAACATCACCAGCGTGGGCATGTGGTCCACGCAGCGCACCGGCCGGTCGGCCGGCAGCACCCCGCGGCGGGCCAGCGCCAGCGCCTCCCGGGCCCAGCGCAGCGACTTGGCCGCCTCCGACACCGGCACGGTGGGGCCGATCGCGGCCACCCAGTCGCGCAGCCCGCCCTCCAGCATCCGGTACCGGCCGGGGCCCTCGGGGTCGGGGACGATCAGGCAGGGTTCCCGCCGGTTGACATCGACCAGCACGTCCGGCGGCAGCGAGGGGTGGGCGTAGCGCTCGCCGCCGCGCTCGGCCAGCGCCACCGCGGCGATGGTCTGCGGCACCCGCCACTGCGCCACCCGGGCCAGGTCGGTGATCGCCTGCGGGGCGGCGGGCGGGTCGGCCAGCAGCAGGTCCAGCAGCCGGCGGCGGCGGTGCTCCAGCTCCCCGGCCACCTGGGCGCGGGCCTGGTTGTAGCCCTGGGTGGCGGCGGCGGCGATCTCGTCCAGGAAGGCGAAGATCGCCTCGGCCAGGCGGCCCAGGGTGCGCCGGCTGACGTTGAGTTTCTCGGCCTCGGCGGCCAGGCGCCGCCAGGCCACCCGGGCGCCCAGCCGCAGCGCGGTCTGCAGCGCGTCCAGGCTGCGGCCCTCCCGGGCCTCGGCCCAGCCGATCTCCCGGTAGACGGCGGCGACCGGTTCCCAGGAGGCCTCTGCGTCGCCGATCAGGTCGACGAACTGGTTCAGCGCCCCCTCCACCGCCAGCCGCACCATCCGCATGTAGTCCTCATCCAGCGGGCGGGCGTACTCGGGCACGCCCCGCTGGATCTCCTCGATCATCTCCTCGGCCACTTCCGCCAGGTAGGGCCGGCACAGGTCGGCGACCTCGGATGGGACTCCCGTCCAGGGCTGGAGCGTGTCGCGTTGCGCGGCGGCGGTGCTCACCGGTCGTACCTCCATGGTCGGCAGTCGCGGTTCCACGGAAGTTACTCCGATGTGATTCAGCCCACTTCATGAACGAAGACACAATCGACCTGGAGTTTTGTCAATCGGATGACAAAAACGGCCGCGAGAACCCCACCGGAAACGGTTCTCGCGGCCGCTGTGACAGATCGTGCCCGTTGTCGCATCCACGCACTATGCAGCCAGGGGCGAAGTCTCGCGATTTTTCTGTCACCCCTGCTCAAGGACGCTCACGGCCGCCGGGGGCCGGGGCCGGCCAGGGCCGCCGCGGCGCCCAGGCCCAGGTAGACCACCCCGGTCGCATAGGCCTGGCGGCGGCGGAAGGCGGGCCGGGCCCGCAGCCAGGCGCCCAGCGACCCGGCGGCCAGCACGTACACCAGGTCCGAGGTCAGCCCGATCGCCGCGGTCACCAGCCCCATCACCGTGATCTGGGCGGGGATCGAACCGGCCGCCGGGTCGACGAACTGCGGCAAGAACGCCAGGAAGAACAAGATGACCTTGGGGTTGAACAGGTTGACCAGCAGCCCGTCCAGGAAGATCCGCAGCAGCGGCTGCGGGCGCAGGGCGGGTTCGGCCAGGTCGTGCCGGCTGCGGAAGGTGCGGATCGCCAGATAGACCAGGTAGGCGGCGCCGGCGTACCGCAGCGCCCCGAACGCCGTGGCCGAGGCCGCCACCAGCGCCGACAGCCCGACGGCGGCGGCGCTCACGTGCACCAGGGTGCCGGTCTCCACCCCCAGCGCCGAGGCGATGCCGGCCCGCCGTCCCTCTGCGATGCTGCGGGTGATGATGTAGAGGTGGTTCGGGCCGGGGATGGCCACCAGGGTGACGGCGGCCACCAGGAACAGCAGCGGGTTGCTCATGCCCGGAACGCTACCGGCCGCCCTTTTTGCCGGAAGCCTTTGTCAGGAAATTACAGGTTCCAGCAGGTTTCAGCAGGATTCGACGGGTTCGCCCTGCGGCAGCGGCACCACCCCGGCCATGACGAGCCGGGCCGCGGTGGTGACCATGTCACGGACCTCCTCCATGGGGCGGCTCAGCGAGGTCAGCGAGATCAGCGCCGCCAGCAGCACATGCCCCAGCACGATCTCGATGTCGGTGCGCTCGGGCACCGGGGCGCCGATCGCCTGCGCCAGGCGATCGCGGATCAGCAGGAACAGCTCGGTGCGGGCGTCCTCCACGCTGGGGTCCTCGGAGGTGACGGCCTGCACGATCGCCGAGGTCAGCGTGCGGTTGGCGGCGGCCACCTCCACGATGCGCCCCAGCAGGGCGGTCAGGCGCTCGGCCGGGGTCTCCCCCACCGCCAGCGCGACGGTGTCGCCGGTGACCTCGTGCGCCCACACCGCGGCGACCTCGGTGAGCAGGTGGTCCTTGGTGGCGAAGTAGCGGTAGACGGTGGCGCGGGCCACCCCCGCCCGGTCGGCCACATCGTGCATGGTCACGGCGTGATAGCCGCCCTGCAGCGCCAGCTCCCGGGCGGCATCGATCAGCCGTGTCCGGCGTTCCTGCTGGTCTTTGCTCAAAGTCCGGGTAACGGTGATCCGCACATCGCCGGGCAAGTCGGCCTCCCTACATACACCCCCCATTCTTGCGCATTTCCGTCCTGCTCGATCACGGTCGGCGCACCAACGCTGGGACGCTCCGGCTGTCGCCGCGCACAAGAGACGGGTGAAAGTTGAAAACGATGATACGGCCGACGTGAACATCCCACCGGTAACGGGGTGCGAACGGCCTTGTTCCCGAAATGTTTCAAGACCGCCGCACACCGTTCACCTGTGGCGCGGCCGCAGGGCCGCGCTCAGCGCCATTTGCCCGGGATCATCTCCTGGGCCTTGGTCTTCAGGCCTTTGCGGATCACGCCCCAAGAATCGGGGTCGCCCTTGATGATGGCCTCGGCCACGTCCTTGAGCTGCTCGAATTCCGCGTGCGGGGGGATCGGCGGAATGTCGGGGTCCACCCGCACATCCAGCACGGCCGGGCGGCCGGCGCTCAGCGCCCGCTCCCAGGCCGGCCCGATCGCCTCCGGTTTGTCCACCTCGATGCCCTCCAGGCCGAGGGAACGGGCGAACGCCGCGTACGGCACCTCCGGCAGGCTCTGGGACTCGGTGAACTTCGGCGCCCCGCCCATCGCCCGCAGCTCCCAGGTCACCTGGTTGAGGTCGTTGTTGTGCAGCACCGCCACCACCAGGCGGGGATCGGCCCAACGCTGGTAGTAGCGCTGCACCGTGATCAGCTCGGCCAGCCCGTTCATCTGCATCGCCCCGTCCCCCACCAGCGCGATCGCCGGGCGGTCGGGGCAGGCGAACTTGGCGCCGATGGCGTACGGCACGCCCGGTCCCATGGTGGACAGCGTGCCCGACAGCGAGCCCCGCACCTGGCCGCGGAACCGCAGGTCGCGGGCGTACCAGTTGGCGGCCGAGCCGGAGTCGGCGGTGACGATGGCGTTGTCGGGCAGCCGGGAGGACAGCTCCCAGAACAGGCGCATCGGGTTGATCGGCTCGGCCTCCAGGTGGGCCTGCCGTTCCACGACCTCCCACCAGCGGGCCACGTTGTGCTCCACCGTACGCCGCCAGGAGCGGTCCTCCTTGCGGCGCAGCAGCGGGATCAGCGCCCGCAGCGTCTCGGCGGCGTCCCCCACCAGATTGACCTCGGTGGGGTAGCGCATCCCGATCATCCGGCCGTCCACGTCGATCTGCACCGCGCGGGCGGCCCCGAACTCCGGCAGGTACTGGGTGTAGGGGAAGTTCGAGCCGACGATCAGCAGCGTGTCGCAGTCGCGCATCAGCTCATAGGAGGGCCGGGTGCCCAGCAGCCCGATCGACCCGGTCACATACGGCAGGTCGTCGGGCAGCACGTCCTTGCCCAGCAGCGCTTTGGCCACCCCGGCGCCGGTGAGCTCGGCGACCTCCATCACCTCCCGGCGGGCACCGCGGGCGCCCTGGCCGACCAGGATCGCCACCTTGCTGCCGGCGTTGAGGATCTCGGCGGCGCGCTCCAGCTCCGGCTGCGGCGCCCGGGTGAGCGGGCGGACGTAGCCGGGCGCCGAAGACGGCACCTGCCGGAAGGCGTGCTCGGGCGGCCGGTAGGTCTCCTCCTGCAGGTCGGCCGGGATGATCACGCAGGTGGGGGCGCGTTCGGCCAGCGCGATCCGCAGCGCCCGGTCGATCAGGTTGGGCAGCTGCTCGGGGACGGTGGCCATCTGCACATAGGCGCTCGCCACGTCCTTGAACAGCGACAGCAGGTCCACCTCCTGCTGGTAGTTGCCGCCCATGGCGGCGCGGTCGGTCTGGCCGACGACGGCCACCACCGGCACGTGGTCGAGCTTGGCGTCGTACAGGCCGTTGAGCAGGTGGATCGCGCCGGGCCCGCTGGTGGCCATGCACACCCCCACCCGGCCGCCGAACTTGGCGTAGCCGACGGCCTGGAAGGCCGCCATCTCCTCGTGCCTGCTCTGCACGAACCGCGGCTCGTCGCCGGCCTTGCCGAAGGCGGCGATGAGCCCGTTGATCCCGTCGCCGGGGTAGCCGAAGACGTGCTCCACGCCCCAGTCCCGGAGCCGTTTGAGCACGTAATCCCCTACGGTGAGCGCCATACGGTTCTCCTCCCTGTCTTCCTCCCTCTGCGGGCTTCCCCGGGGCCGGCGTTGAAACGTGGGGAAGTGGCCCTCCGGTGGGAAGGAGTGCGGGAGAAGCGCCGCGGCCGGTCAGATCCGGACGGTGGCGGTGCCTGAGACGCCGGGGGCGGGGGCGGAGGAGTTGAGCCGGTCGCGCAGGATGAACGCCCCGGCCAGCACCGCGACCACGACCAGGATCGCCGCGACGGTGACGATCACGACGGTCTTGGTGCGCTCGCGCTCGTACCGGTTCACCGGCCGCAGCGACTGGTGCTGCGCCGAGGGCTGCGGCCAGTTCACGGGGGCGTAGGGAGGCGGCGCCCAGTCCCCCTGCACCAGGGTGCGGGGCTGGGAGCCGGAGTGCGGCGGCGGGGGCTGCCTGCGCGGCCCGGAGTCGTCCCGGGTGGTGGCCTCCAGATCGGGTGAGTCGACGACGGTCTCCTCCATCTGGGGCGGCAGCGGCGGGGGCGGGCCGTAGCCGACCGAGGGAGGAGAGTGCGGCCGGCTCAGCGGCTGCCGGGACAGCGGGCCGCCGACCTGCTGCGCGGAGGACCGCCGGGGGGACGGGCCGCTCAGCGGCTCGTCCACCTTGGTCTCATCCAGCTTGGTCTCATCCAGCACCGTGGAGAACTCGCGCACCTGGGGCGGCGGCGCGACGGGCCGGGGCCGGGCCTGGGGCATGCTCGCCACCTCGGCGAGCTTGGGCAGCGCCTGGTCGGCGGTCAGCCGGTACATCGGCTCGCGGGCCAGCAGCCCCATCAGCACCTCGGTCAGCGGCCCGGCGTTGCGCGGCGGCGGCACCGGCTCGGTGAGCACCGCCGACAGCGACGCCATCGCATCGGCGCGCTCGTAAGGGGAGCGCCCCTCGACCGCCGCATACAGGGTGGCGCCCAGCGACCACAGGTCGGAGGCCGGCACCGCCCGGTGGCCCTGGGCCCGTTCCGGCGGGATGTAGGCGGGCGAGCCCATCACCAGCCCGGTCTGGGTGAGGGTGGACTCCCCCTCCATCTGGGCGATGCCGAAGTCGGTCAGCACCGCCCGCCCCTCGTCGGTGATCAGCACGTTGCTGGGCTTGACGTCGCGGTGCAGGATGCCCTTGCTGTGCGCGTGGCGCAGCGCCTCCAGGGTCTGCCGGCCGATCTCGGCGGCCCGGTGCGGCGAGATGGGGCCCTCGTCGATCAGGTCCTGCAGCGAGCGGGCCCGCACGAACTCCATCACCAGCCAGGGCCGGCCGCCCTCGTTGAGCACGTCGTGGACGGTGACCACGCCGGGGTGGTTGAGCCGGGCCGAGGCCCGCGCCTCCCGGAAGGTCCGCTCATACAGGACGTCGCGCTCTTCCTGGCTCAGTCCCGGCGGCAGCAGCACCTCCTTGACCGCCACCTCGCGGCCGAGCATGGTGTCGTAGGCCTGCCAGACGGTCCCCATCCCGCCGCGGCCGACCACCCGGTCGAGACGGTAGCGGTTGCCGAGCAGATGACCCTGCTGCCCCTGCGCCATATCTGAATGGTCCCCCGTCTGGGACGCGCGAGTCCCTCCTGCGATGCCTCCGGCCGGTCAGGGCCGGAACGTGTCGAGGATATTGTTCACCCTTTCGCGGTTGACCTCCCAGTGCTGTTGCGGGATCGCGACGAACACCGCGTAAGGCTGCCCGTTGACGATGGTTCCGCGGTCAATGCCGCGCATGGGAATTCCGTCCCGGGTCCAGGTGAATTCCAAATCGGCGGCGTCGTAGCCGAGCCCCGTGGGACGGCGCAGGTCGACGCGGCGGTAGCCGGGCAGGATGTTCCCCCGGATCACGGCGCGCTCCCAGCGCTCCCAGTGGTCGGCCGGGTCGCCGCTCCATTCGGTCCGGTCGACCTGGACGTAGGCGCCCCAGGAGGAACGCCAGAACACGCTGTTGCCCTCTTCGGAGCGGACCCAGCCCGCCGGCACCGAGATCCGGTAGCCGCCGGGCCCGCTCACCGGCTGCAGTTCGGGCAGCAGCGACGCCGTGGGGGTCGGGAAGGGCGAGGGCCGCTCCGCGGGGACGCCGGTCGCCGGGGGCTGCGGCTGCTCCGGCCCGCTCACCTGGCCGGACTGCTGCCGGACCGCGCCGCCGCCTTGGCCGCCGCCGGAGTTCATCTGCACGATCAGGATGCCGGCCAGCACGGTCACCAAGGTGGTGAGCACGCCCACCAGGATCAGCATGCCCAGGTTGGTCGAGGAGCCGCCGGCGGGGACGGTCTGGACGGTCTGCGGGAAGGGCTGGGGCGCCGGAACGGTCGCGGGCGGGGCCTGCGGCGGCGGGGGCGGAACCGGCCGGGCGCCGCTTTCGACCCGCGCCAGCATCTCCTCCGCCTGCGCGGCGGTCAGCCGGCGCACCGGGTCGCGCACCAGCAGCCCGCTCAGCACCGGGGTCAGCGGGCCGGCGCGGCGCGGGGGCGGCGGGTCCTCGTTCATGACGGCCGCCAGCACCGCCATGACATCGGGACGGTCGTGCGGGGGGCGTCCCTCGCAGGCGGCGTACAAGGTGGCGCCCAGCGACCACAGGTCGGAGGCCGGGATGGCGGGCTCGCCCCTGGCCCGCTCGGGCGGCATGTAGGCGGGCGAGCCGACCAGCGACCCGGTGCGGGTGAGCGCGGTGTCGCCTTCCACCCGGGCGATGCCGAAGTCGGTCAGCACCGCCCGTCCCTCGTCGGTGACCAGCACGTTGGCGGGCTTGATGTCACGGTGCAAGATCCCCACGGCGTGGGCGGCGCGCAGGGCCGCCACCAGCTGCCGGCCGATGCCGGCGACCCGCTCGGGCGGCAACGGCCCCTCCGCGGCGAGGATCTCCGCCAGCGAACGCGCCCGGACCAGCTCCATGACGATCCACGGGCGGCCGTCTTCGTCCACCACGTCGTGCACGGTGACGATGCCGGGGTGGCTGAGCCGGGCGGCGGCCCGGGCCTCGCGCAGCGTCCGCTCCCGCACGCCGCGCCGTTCCTCCTCGCTCAGCCCGGCCTGGACCAGCACCTCCTTGACCGCCACCTCGCGGTCGAGCATCTCGTCGCGGGCCCGCCAGACGGTGCCCATGCCGCCTCGGCCGAGCATCTCCACCAGCCGGTAGCGGCCGGCGATCCGGCGTCCCGCCTCAGCCTCCCCCGGCTGCGCACTCGTCATGATCGGCCGATCCCCTCAAGGAGTGTCGGATTCCGCCGGGCGTCAGTCGGCGGGCTCGAAGAAGCTGAAGATCGGCTCCAGCTCGGGGCGTTCTTTGTCCCACTCCTCCTCGGGCAGCACCAGGAAGATCGCATACCCCCGGTCGCCGGCCACGAAGCCCCGGTTCAGGCCGTGCATCCGGCCGGAGCCGGACTGCCAGGTGAACTCCCAGTCGGCCGACTTGCTGCCGTCGCCGGTGTCGGGGATGGGAGGGTGGTCGCCGGTCGGCTCCAGCCGCAGCCGCCGATAGCCGGGGAACCTGCCGTCGCCCTTGACCGCGGCCTCCAGGTCCTGCCAGTCCTTCAGAGCGCTGGGATTGGGGTCCGTGGTCTGGTCGATCTGGACGTAGGCGCCGTCGTCGCCGCGGAAGAACACGCTGCTGCCGCGGCGCTCGGGGCCCTCCCAGTCCTCGGGGACCGCGATGACGAATCCGGTGGAGTCCTCATAGCGGCGGAAGTCCTCGGGGACCTCCTGCGTCGCCTCCGCGGGCGCGGCGCTGACGGTGGCGGCGTGGGTCGTCGCGGGCGGTTCCTGGCCGGCCGTCGCCGCACCGGCGGGCCGCTCGGTGCGGCCGGACCTCTCGCCGCCGCCGCGGGCCATCCACAGCGCGCCGATCACCAGCAGCAGCGCCACCACGACCGCCCCCACCAGGATCGCCATCTGGCGTCCGCCGCCGCGGGCGGTGGGCGCCGTGCCGGCCGGCGGGGCGAGCTCGGCCGCCGCCGTCGGCGGCGCGGGCATGGCGGAGTCGGCCCTGGTCTTGAGCGCCTCGGCGTCCTCGGCCCGGGTCTGCAGCGACTCACCGCCGTCGGTGCGGGTCTGCAGCGGATCGGCGAGGGCGGCGGGCTCCGGCGGCGGTTCCACCGGCCGGGTGTACTGGGCGTCGACGGATTCCGCGCGGACGATCTCATCCAGCAGCATCCCGGCCTCAGGAGCGCTCATCCGCTCCTCGGGGTCCTTGCGCAACAGGCCCTCGATCACCGGGGCGAGCGGGCCGGCGTGCGGGGGCGGCGGCGGGTCGTCGGAGATGACCGCCACCAGCGAGGCCATCGGCTCGGGCCGTTCGAACGGGGAGCGGCCCTCGAGCATGGCGTACAAGGTGACGCCCAGCGACCACAGGTCGGAGGCCGGCCCGGCGGTCTTGCCGCGGGCGCGTTCGGGGGCGATGTAGGCGGGCGAGCCCATCACCAGCCCGGTCTGGGTGAGGGTGGCGTCCCCCGTGGCGACGGCGATACCGAAGTCGGTCAGCACCGCCCGGTCGCCGGTGGTCACCAGCACGTTGCTGGGCTTGACGTCGCGGTGCAGCACCCCGGCCTCGTGCGCGGCGTGCAGGGCGGCCAGCATCTGCCGGCCGATCTCGGCGGCCCGCCGCACATCCAGCGGCCCCTCCTGCTTGATCACCTGGTCCAGCGAACGGGCCCGGATCAGCTCCATGACGATCCACGGCCGGCCGTCCTCTTCGACCACGTCGTAGACGGTGACCACGCCCGGATGGCCGAGCCGCGCCGCGGTGCGGGCCTCACGGAACGTGCGCTTGTACTGGACGGCGCGCTCCTCCTCGGTGAGGCCGTGCGGCAGGATGACCTCCTTCACCGCCACGTCACGTCCGAGGACCTCATCGTGGGCGTGCCATACAGTCCCCATGCCGCCGTGCCCGACCGGGGCCAACAGGCGGTAGCGCCGGGCAAGCAGTCTCTCCCCGGCGGTGTCGTTCGGCATATGCGCGACCATATCGAGAAATTGCTGACAACCTCGGAGGGGGCACGCGAGTTCCCTCATACTTACGACGCCGCAGTGACGGCCGAGGTTCGCCGACGCGACGCCCGAGCATGCAAAGGGTGCACGAGTGAGACCCGGTAGAACAGAGAAGACGACGCCAAGTCACCACGGGGGCCCGATGACGGCTGACAGCAAGGTCCCGGCCGGCACCGCCGGCCACGGGCTGCGTGACGGCTGGCAGCGCCTCACCAAAGCGGCCCCCGACGTCTTCTTCTGGTACACCCGCCTGTCGGGCGTGCTGTCGATCCTGGCGTTCGTCTCCTCGGACCTGATCCAGCGGCTGGGCGGCATCTGGGCGCTGCAGTGGATCTACTACCTGGGCTTCACCGCCAGCCTGCCGTACGGGGTGCTGCTGATCCTGCTGTCGATGGGCGTGCGGCGGCGCAAGAAGGCCGCCTGGCGGATCCTGATGCTGCTGTTCGGCGGCTACTTCGCCATCGCGCTGCTGGTGGTCGGCTCCCTGGCGGCCGATCCGGACCGGTCGGTGGCGGCCGGCGAGCTGGTCACGGTGGTCGCCTACGCGGCGGTGCTGACGCTGCTGGCGGCGGCGCGTCCGGAGTTCAACGCGCTGCCCGACCGGGCCAACCGGCGGCTGGCGCTGGCGGTGTTCTCCGGGCTGCTGGTGGTCAGCGGGCTGCTGGGCACCGGGCTGGTCACGTTGATGAACCGCGACCCCGACGGGCGCTTCCTGACCGACGCGCTGTATGTGGTGCTGCAGACCGTCGGCGGGCCGGGGGTGACCGGCGAGCCCATCAACGTGGACGTGCCGACCCGGGTCAACCTGCTGCTGGGGGTGCTGGGCACCGGCCTGCTGATCATCACGTTCTGGGCGCTGTTCCGCCCGGGCCATCGCGACGCGGTGCTCAGCCCCGCCGAGGAGCTGACCGCCCGCCGGCTGCTGGCCGAGTACGGCGAGCAGGACTCGTTGGGCTACTTCGCGCTGCGCCGCGACAAGAACGTCATCGTCGCCCCCAACGGCAAGGCCGCCATCTCCTACCGCGTCGAGGGGGCGGTCTCGCTGGCCAGCGGCGACCCGCTGGGCGACCCGGAGTCCTGGGACCAGGCCATCGAGCTGTGGCTGGCCGAGTGCCGCGCGCACGCCTGGATCCCCGGGGTGGTCAGCGCCGGGGAGCGCGCCGCGCACGTCTACCGGCGGCACGGCTTCGACGCGCTGGAGCTGGGCGATGAGGCCATCTTGGAGCTGACCGACTTCACCTTGGACGGCCGGGAGATGCGCCAGGTCCGCCAGGCGGTGCGGCGGGTGGAGCGGGCCGGCTACACGGTGCGGATCCGCCGGCACGCCCAGATCCCGCCCGAGGAGATGGCGCAGCTGATCGCCAGCGCCGACCGGTGGCGGGAGGGGGCCATCGAGCGCGGGTTCTCCATGGCGCTGGGCCGCCTCGGCGACCCCACCGACGGCCGCTGCCTGATGGTCGAGGCGTTCGACGCCCAGGGCCGGCTGCGCGGCCTGCTGAGCTTCGTGCCCTGGGGCCGGCACGGGCTGTCGCTGGACCTGATGCGCCGCGACCGCACCGCCGAGAACGGCCTGAACGAGTTCATGATCGCCAAGGTGGCGGAGCAGGCGGCGCTGATCGGCGCGCAGAAGATGTCGCTGAACTTCGCGATGCTGCGCTCGGCGTTCGAGCGCGGCTCCCAGCTGGGCGCCGGGCCGGTGGCCCGGGCCTGGCACCGGTTCCTGTCGCTGGCCTCCAAGTTCTGGCAGCTGGAGTCGCTGTACCTGGCCAACGCCAAGTACAACCCCACCTGGGCGCCCCGGTTCGTCTGCTACCAGCAGTCCCGGGACCTGGTGCGGCTGGGGCTGGCGTTCGCCCGGGCCGAGGGGTTCCTGCCCACCCTGAACCGGCCCCGCCTGGAGCGCGCCGCCCGGCTCACCCCCTCCCCCGAGCTGGTGCGGCGGATCAAGCGGATCGAGGAGGAGGCCGAGGCCGCCCGCGCCCCGCAGCGGCGGCTGTCGGAGCAGGAGCGGGTGCGGCACGCCAAGCTGGAGCACATCCGCGCCGCCGGGATGGACCCCTACCCGCTGGGGTTCGACCGCACCGATTTCGCCGCCGACATCCGCGCCCGCTTCGGCGGCCTGCCCCCCGACGCCCGCACCGGCGAGCAGGTGCGCATCGCCGGGCGGGTGATGCTGGCCCGTGAGCACGGCCGGCTGGTGTTCGTCACGCTGCGCGATGAGACCGGCGACATCCAGGTGATGCTGTCGGCCGACCGGCTGGAGCCCGACGGGCCGGACGGCGCGCCGGTCCCCGGCTCGCTGCGGGCCTGGAAGCGCCTGATCGACCTGGGCGACCAGGTCGGCATCGCGGGCGAGGTGGTCACCTCCAAGCGCGGGGAGCTGTCGGTGCTGGCCACGAGCTGGACGCTGACGGCCAAATGCCTGCGCCCGCTGCCCAACAAGCGCAGCGGCCTGGCCGACCCGGAGGCGCGGGTGCGGCAGCGGTATGTGGAGTTCATCGTCAACGACGAGGCCCGCCGGATGCTGCGGATGCGCGGCGATGCGGTGGCGGCGATCCGCGACCGGCTGCGCGAGCTGGGCTACCTGGAGGTGGAGACGCCCATGCTGCAGCCCATCCACGGCGGCGCCGCGGCCCGGCCGTTCACCACCCGCATCAACGCCTACAACATGCAGCTGTACCTGCGGATCGCCCCCGAGCTGTACCTCAAGCGGCTGCTGGTCGGCGGGGTCGGCAAGGTCTTCGAGATCAACCGCAACTTCCGCAACGAGGGCGTCTCCCCCAAGCACAATCCCGAGTTCACGATGCTGGAGGCCTACGAGCCCTACGGCGACTACGACACCATGGCCGCCCTGACCCGGGATCTGGTGCTGCGGGCCGCCCGCGCGGCGCTGGGCACCACGGTGGTGGTGCGCGACGGCGCCGAATGCGACCTGGCCGAGCCGTGGCGCCAGATCACCGTGTACGAGTCGGTCTCCCGGGCCCTCGGCGAGGAGATCACCCCCGACACCCCCGCGTCCCTGGTCGGCAAGTACGCCGAGCGGGCGGGCCTGGAGTTCGACGCCGGCTGGGGGCAGGGCAAGCTGGTGCAGGAGCTGTTCGAGGCGCTGGTGGAGCCCGGGATCAAGGCCCCCACCTTCGTCCGCGACTACCCCGCCGAGACCTCCCCGCTGACCCGCCCGCACCGCGCCGACCCCCGGCTGGCCGAAAAGTGGGACCTGATCGTCTTCGGGCTGGAGCTGGGCACCGCCTACAGCGAGCTGATCGACCCGATCCTGCAGCGGCAGCGGCTCACCGAGCAGTCGCTGCTGGCCGCCGGGGGCGACCCGGAGGCGATGGAGCTGGATGAGGACTTCCTGCGCGCCCTGGAGTACGCCATGCCGCCGGCCGGCGGGATGGGCATGGGCATCGACCGGCTGCTGATCACCCTGACCGGCAAGAGCATCCGCGAGACCATCCCCTTCCCGCTGGCGCGTCCCCGCTGACCGGGCGCCCGGGGGCTTCAGCCGCCTTGGCCGCGCAGGACGCAGAACTCGTTGCCCTCCGGGTCGGCCAGGACCACCCAGCTCTGCTCGCCCTGGCCGATGTCGACCCGGCGGGCGCCCAGCGCGCAGATCCGTTCCACCTCGGCCGCCTGGTCATCGGGGGTCAGGTCCAGGTGCAGGCGGTTCTTGCCGGTCTTGGGGTCGGGTGTCCGCAGGAAGAGGATCTTGGGGAAGGTGCCCTCGTCCATGCCGAGGGAAACGCTCTCGGCGTCCTCCTCCAGGATCTTGAAGTTCAGCACCCGGCTCCAGAATTCGGCCAGGGCACGCGGGTTCGCGCAGTCGACGACGAGCCAGTCCCAGGTGCTAGCCATGCGCTCGCTCTACCCCGCTCCGCTCAGCGGCCAGTGTGGGCACGTTGTGTCTCCTCGGTGAGATGGTTCTGCGTCTCCTACCCGGGAACGGGGGGGATGACCCTTAAGCGGCGTTATGACGCGCCACCAGTTCCGGTAGGACGGCAAGGTCGTCCAGCACGAAGGTGCAGCCGCGCAACGCCTGTTCGTCGTGCTGGATGTGCCCCCACGGGCCGCGTCGCAGGAAGGCCGCCTGCATGCCGAACGCCAGGGCGGGACGGACGTCGTTGTCGATGCGGTCCCCCACGTACAGGATCTCCTCGGGGGGCAGGCCGCACTCGGCGGCGCAGCGGGCGAAGAATCGCCGGTCGGGCTTGCTGAGCCCCCACACGTCGGAGATCCCCACCACGTCCGCCTCCAGCCCCAGTGCGGCGAACTGTTCGGCGGCCCGCACCGGCTGGTTGCCGGCCACTCCCACATACAGGCCCTGGGCGCGCAGGGCGGCCAGGCAGTCGCGGGCGTCGGGGTAGAGGTCCTGCGGGCCGAACCCGGCGGGGATGCCGGCGGCGGCCCGCAGCCGTTCCTCTTTCTCCAGGTCGAAGCCGGGGCGGAAGTACTCCAGCAGGTCCATGTGGGTGCCGCCGGTGGCCAGCACCGCGCCCAGCTTGGCCAGGAAGGTGTGCCGGGGCACCCCCAGCCAGTCGGCCCACCGGCCGTAGATCTCCCCTTCGTTGATCAGCGTCTCGCCGATGTCGAAGAAGACCGCCTTGATGGGGCCCCGGTTCATCGCGTCGCTCGTCGTCAAGGCAGCTCCACCGACTCTCCCGGCTTCAGGCGCCGGTAGTCCTTGCCGGCCTTGGCGGCGGCGTTGCTCACGTGGTTCTCCATGACCGCGATGCCGACGTCGTTGAGGATCCCGTCGTGGATGACGTAGGCCCGTTCGGGGGCGATCTCCTTGACGTAGGAGTACATCTCGGAGACCTTCATCCACGGCGCGCTGCCGGGCAGGCACAGCGTGGGCACCGGCTCCGGCGGCACGGTGAGCGCGTCGCCGGGGTGGAAGACCTGGCCGTCGATCAGGTAGCCGGTGTTGGGGATGGGCGGCACGTCCGGGTCGAGGATCTCGTGGTCCTCGCCGTAGACGTGGATGTCGAAGCCGGCGACGGTCAGGGCGTCGCCGTGGCCGACGCTCTTCACCCGCTCGCCCAGGTCGGCCAGCTTGGAGGCCACCACGCGGGAGGCGTACACCCGCAGGCGCTCGTTGGCGGCCATCGCCTGCCGCAACCGGTCTTCGTCGAAGTGGTCGAAGTGCTCGTGGGTGATGAGCACCGCGTCGGCGCCCTCCAGGGCGTCCTGCTCGGGGGTCAGGCCGCCGGGGTCGATGACCAAGGTCCCCTCGTCCTTGCTCAGCCGAACGCAGGAGTGCCCGAGTTTGGTCAGCCTCATCGCTCCCTCCTTCCGCTCCCGATGCTTTCACGCGTGGCGAGGCGTTCGGACGCCCGGGGCGGTCATCGGCAATGACGCCGGGGGGTTCATTGACGTTCCCGGGAGCCGTTGATAGAACACGTTCTACTTCACCGGTCCCGCCCCACCCGGCCGGTGCGAGGAGGCGGTCATGCCCGTTCCCCACCAGCGCGACCCCGAACAGACCCGCCGCCTGCTGGAGGGATGGCTGGCCCGGCATCTGCCCGGCGCCCGCGTCCGCTCCGTGCAGATCCCGCAGACCAGCGGGTTCTCCAACGAGACCCTGCTGCTGGAGACCGACTGCGAGGGGCGGCACCGGTCACTGGTGGTCCGGGTGGCGCCCACCGGCTACCAGATCTTCCCCGAGCCCCGCTTCACCGAGCAGTACCGCCTGATGCGGATCCTCCACGAGCGCACCGACATCCCCGTCCCGCCCATCCTGTGGCATGAGCCGTCGGACGAGCCGCTGGGCGCGCCGTTCTTCGTGATGGCGCGGGTGGACGGGCGGGTGCCCACCGACATGCCGCCCTACCACACCGACGGCTGGGTGACGCAGGTGCCGCCGCGGGAGCGGGCCGCCATGTGGTGGTCGGCGCTGGAGATCCTGGCCCGGCTGCACCGATTGAAAGCAGACGAGCTGGGCCTGGAGTTCCTCGACCAGCCCCAGTGGGGGCCGGTGGGGATCCGGCAGCGGCTCGGCTACTACGAGCACTACCTGAGCTGGGCCTACCCGGGGCCGCAGGAGGTGGCGCTGCGGGCGCTGGAGTGGCTCAAGGCCAACCGGCCCGCAGAGCCCGACCCGCCCGTCCTGCTGTGGGGGGACGCGCGGATCGGCAACGTGATCTACCGGGACGGGGTGCCGCAGGCGGTGCTGGACTGGGAGAACGCCGTGCTCGGGGCGCCCGAGGAGGACCTGGCCTGGTACCTGTGGATGGACCGGCACCACTCCGAAGGCGTCGGGGCGGAGCGCCTTGCGGGGTTCCCCTCCCATGAGGAGACCGTGGCGCGCTATGCGGAGCTGCTCGGCCGTCCGCTGCGCGACCTGGAGTACTACCAGGTGCTGTCCGGGTTCAAGTTCGCCGTGATGATGGCCCGGATCGGGCAGGCGATGATCGACTTCGGCTGGATCGGCCCTGAGGATCCCTTCCCCTACGACAACACCGCCACCCGGCTGCTGGACACCGTCCTCAAGGAGGTCGCGTGACGCTCTCGCCGCTCGACGACTACCCCATCCACCAGGTGCCGGAGGTCATGCGGCACACCGGGACCTCCGACCGCAACTTCTACGACCGCTACTACTTCAACTGCTTTCCGCTCTCCGGTGAGCTGATGCTGCTGGTGGGGATGGGCCAGTACCCCAACCTGGGCGTCACCGACGCCTTCGCGCTGCTGCGCCGCGGTCCGCTGCACCGGGTGGTGCGGGCCTCGCGGGAGCTGGGGGCGGACCGGATGGACACCCGCGTCGGCCCCTTCCACGTGGAGGTGCTCGAGGGCCTGCGCCGGCTGCGGGTGAGCCTGCAGGCCCCCGAGCACGGGCTGTCGTTCGATCTGACCTGGGAGGCGTCCATCCCCGCCCACCTGGAGCCGCCGCATTTCGTGCGCTGGCAGGAACGGGTGATCTTCGATTCGCGGCGGCTGGCGCAGACCGGCCGCTGGAGCGGCGCCATCACCGTGGACGGGGAGACCCTGACGGTCACCCCCGACCGGTGGTGGGGCTGCCGGGACCGCTCCTGGGGCATCCGGCCGGTCGGCGAGCCCGAGCCGCCCGGCATCCAGGTCAAAAATCCCGGGACGTTCTACTGGCTGTATGCGCCGATGCAGTTCGCGGACCACTCGATCCTGTGCATCGTCCAGGAGGACGACAAAGGCCGGCGGATCCTGGAGGAGGCCGTCCGCATCTGGCCCGATCCCGAGCGGGATCCGGAATATCTGGGACGTCCCGAATACCGGCCGGTCTACCGGGAGGGCACCCGGGAGGTGGAGAGCGCGACGCTCTCGTTCGCCCCGCCCGGCGGCAAGCCGTTCGATGTGCGCGCCACGCCGGTGCTGCCGGTGCACCTGATGGTCGGCACCGGGTACGGGCTGGAGCCGGACTGGAGGCACGGCATGTACCAGGGGCCGGAGCTGAAGGTGCAGAGCGTCAGCTACGACCTCCGCAAGGAAGAGGACGCCGCCCGCATGTGGGGAATGGTCGACGCCCTGGGCCGTTTCGAATACGACGGCAACGTCGGCTACGGCCTGCTGGAGTACTGGGCGCTGGGGCCGCACCCGAGTTTCCCCGAGTGATCCCCGCGCCCGGAAGGCCTCCCTCAAGGTTCAGGGCGCGTTCAGGGCGCACGTGGGCTTCCCGCCGCGCCGCTTTCCGCGGCCGGGACGGGGTGAAACCCGGCCGGGGCACGAGCGGCTCGGCGCCCCGGCCGGGCGGGTCTTGGGGCGAACCCTCCTCGGGTTCGCTCAGACGTCGGCGATGGGGCCTTCGGCGATGGTGAAGGCCACGTCGCCTTGGGCGTCCACTTGGGCGTCCAGGGTCTTGTCCGCGAGCAGCTCGGCCGCACCGGCCTCCAGGTACACGCGGGCGCCGCCCTCTTCGACGATCTGGTCCCCCGCCTCGGGGGCCGGGGCCACCGAGAGGGTGAGCGCCTGCGAGCCGTTGACGCCCGACGCGATGCGGATGCCGGTCTCCGGAGGCAGTTCGGGGTTGGCGGTCACGGTACGGATCACCTGAACGGCACCGCTGGTCAGCGTGAGCACGATCAGTTCTCCTCACATTCGATTCATCAGACCCGCCTTGCCCTGCCCGCTGACGCCCCCGGCAAACCGTTTCCGCTCCAGGGATCACCCCCGGACGCTGTGATGCGCGACACAGATCGCGCGCGATCCGGTGCTTCGGCCCAGGGGCGCCGGGCCGAAGCACCGGCGGATCAGCCCGCCGAGGGGGCCAGGGCGCGGACCGCCTCCAGCGGGGACATGCCGCTGCCGGGCACCACCGCCAGGATCGGGGTGGTCAATCCCGCCTCCACGTACTGGCGGATGCGGTCGCGGCAGGCCGCCGGGGAGCCGTGCACGATGAGGTCGTCCACCACCTCGTCGGGGATGGCCTCCAGCGCGGCCTTGCGGTCGCCGGCGTCCCAGGCGTCGTTCATCGGCTTCAGCGCGTCCCCCCGGCCCAGCCACTGGTGGAACGCCCGGTAGACCGGGACGTTCATGTACGCGGCGATCATCCAGCGGCCCGTGGCGCGGGCCTTCTCGGCGTCGTCGGTGGGGCACACGAACAGCCGGGCCAGCAGTTCCGGCTCCTCCCCCAGCACCCCGCGCACGGTGCGCACATCATGCGGGGCCAGCCAGTTGGTGATGGCGCCGTCGGCCTCGCGGGCGGCCAGGCGCAGCATCCCCGGGCGCAGCGCGGCCAGCACGATCGGCGGCTGCTGCGGCGGGGGCGCGTCCAGCTTGAAGCCCTGCACGCCCAGCGCCTCGTCGCTCACCTTCTCCCCGGTGAGGGCCTTGCGCAGGAACCGCAGCGTGTCGCGCACCCTCTGGTAGGGCTCGGTGAAGGGGATGCCGTTCCAGCGCTGCACGATGGTGTCCGACGAGGAGCCGATGCCCAGCACGAAGCGTCCCGGCGCCAGGGAGGCCAGCGTGGCGGCCTGCTGGGCCAGCAGCGCCGGCCCGCGGGTGTAGACCGGCACGATCGCCGTGCCCAGCCGCAGGTCCGGCCCCCACTGGGAGGACAGGGCGAGCGGGGTGAAGCCGTCGGCGCCGTTGGTCTCCGCCGACCAGACGTCGGTGTAGCCCAGGTCGGTCAGCTCGGTCACGATCTGGCGGTGCTCGGCCAGCGGCACCCCGGTCATCGGGACGGTCAGGCCCCAGCGAGCGGTCATGGTCGCGTCTCCTTCGGTAGGCGGGTCAGGCGATGGACGGGCGGACGATGGAGCCTCCGTCCACCACGATGGTCTGCCCGGTCATCCAGGAGGAGGCGTCGCCGGCCAGGAAGACCACGACGTTGGCGATGTCCTCGGGCTCACCGAGCCGGCCCAGCGGCAGCGCCTTGCTGATCCGCTCCTCGTGGGGCTCCCACAGGGCGCGGGCCAGGTGGGTCTTGACCAGGCCGGGGGCGATGGCGTTGACCCGCACCTTGGGGGCCAGCTCCACGGCGAACTGCCGGGTCAGGTGGATCACCGCGGCCTTGGTGGCGTTGTAGTAGCCGATGCCGCCCTCGGTGACCATGCCGCCGATGCTGGCCATGTTGACGATCACGCCGCCCCGCTCGGCCATCGACTTCTTCCAGGCCAGCGAGGTCCACTGCACGATGGAGAACTGGTTGACCTCGACGGTCTTGGCGGCGCGGGCGGCGTCGATGTCCACCATCGGCCCGTAGTAGGGGTTGGTGCCGGCGTTGTTGACCAGCACGTCGATCCCGCCGAACTCGGCGATCGCGGCGTCCATGCAGGCGGCGGCCTGCTCGGCGTCGCCCACGTGCGCGGCCTTGGCCAGCACCCCGACCTCGGGGTGGGCCGCGCGGATCTCGGCGGCCACCTCATCCAGTGCTTCCTGCTTGCGGGACGACAGCACCACGTTGGCGCCCTCTGCGGCCAGCGCCATGGCGCTGGCCTTGCCGATCCCGCGCGAGGCGCCGGTGATCAGCGCCGTCTTGCCCTGCAGTCCGGTCTGCATGCGCACTCCTCGAACTCGCGCCAGAACGGCATTCAGGGTAGCCAGTGACCGACCAGTCGGTATGTGCCGACCCTCACTTGCCGTCCCGCGTCTGTGCCGCCGTACCAGGCGACCTGCCGGGCGATGAGGTCACCGCACAAGCGCCGTCCCTCAGGGCATCCGCTCGATCTCCTCCAGCACGCCGGGCATCGCCTCGTTGCTCCAGCGGATCCACTCCGCCAGGACTTCCAGCTGCTCGTCGGTGAGCTCGGACATGCGGTCGGTGAAGGCCCGGGCGATCGGCTCGAAGTAGGCGGCCACCCGGGAGACCGCCTCGGGCACCGGCTCCACGATGACGCGCCGCCGGTCGGCCGGGTCGCGGGTGCGCTTGACGTAGCCGGCCTTCTCCAGCCGGTCGATGACGGCGGTGATCGCCCCTCCGGTGGTGATGCCCATGCTGTGGGCGAGCTTGCCGGGGGTCTGCGGCCCGTCCAGCACGAGCAGGTTGATGCACTGGGAGTCGGTCATGTTGATGCCCGCCCTGCTGGCGGCGGCGTGCTGGAGCATCATCGACCACATGGCGCTGCGCTGCAGCGCCACCCGCATCTCCTCGATCACCTCAGCGCGATCCGGCACGTCCAGGACCCTCTTCTCCCACCATCACCGCACGCTGAACCTTCCCGCCCGCCGGCCGTCGCCGGCGGTGGCGGGGACCGGCCCGGGGGCGGGCCGAGAAGGTCCACCGGAGAGCCGCTGTCCGGTAGCGGCTCCGCTACAGAACTCTATTGCTCGGACGCATGCAGTGGAGCAATACAGGGCGTCCGAAATCCCAATCTTCGACTGACTCCATACGGCGAGCAGCCCTGGCCGCCAGCAGCGGAGTCTCGATGGCGGGTTCGGAGAAACGGGTCGGGCCACGCCGCCTGCCGGTCGCGGCGCGGCCGCCCGCTCCTTTGAGAGGTCTGTTGCGGACCCGCCCGGGAAGGCCGCGGGGCGGGGGTGGGGATTGCGGCCTCCGTGCCGCGGGCCGGCCGGCGAATCGCCGGGCCGGGGAAGCAGACCCGGCGGTTCGCCGGCCTCACCCGCGGGTCGTCACAGGTCCCGGGGCCGCGGGGGCGCTCAGGCGGGGGCGGCGGCGCGCCGGGCCACCTCCTTGGCCCAGCGGTAGTCGGCCTTGCCGGCCGGAGAGCGCTTCATCTCCGGGACGAAGGCGTAGACCCGGGGCACCTTGTAGCCGGACAGGTGCTTGCGGCAGTGCGCGTCCAGTTCCTCGAAGGTGGGGGTGTGGCCGGCGGACGGCTGCACCACCGCCGCCACCCGGTTGCCCCAGCGTTCGTCGGGGACGCCGGTGACGACCGCGTCGTAGACGGCCGGGTGTCCTTTGAGGACGGCCTCGACCTCCTCGGGGAAGACCTTCTCGCCGCCGGTGTTGATGGCCTGGGAGCCGCGGCCGAACACCGCGATGGTGCCGTCGGCCTCCACGGTGGCGATGTCGCCGGTCAGCAGCCAGCGCTTGCCGTCGATCTCGGGGAAGGTCCGGGCGGTCTTCTCCGGGTCGTTGTAGTAGCCCACCGGGATGTGGCCGGTGCGGGCGACCTGGCCGAGCACGCCCGAGCCGGGTTCGACGGGCCGCAGCGACTCGTCCAGCACGGCGATGCTGTCGGTGTCGGCGGCGAACTTCAGCCCCTTCTCCGGGCTGGAGCCCGCGGTGGCCTCGGCGGTGGAACCGGATTCGGTGGAGCCGAAACGGTCCATGATCATTAGGTTGGGCAGCAGGGCGGACAAGCGCTGCCGCACCGCGCCGGTCAGGATCGCGCCGGTGGAGACGAAGGCGTACAGCGACGACAGGTCATAGGAGTTGCGGGTCAGCTCTTCCGCCAGCGGGATGGCCATCGCGTCCCCGGTGACGGTCATGGAGTTGACCTTCTCCCGCTCGACGGCCCGCCAGACCTCGGCGGGGTCGAACTTGCGCACGTACACCAGCGTGGCGCCCATCCACCAGGCGATCCAGGTGTTCATCTGGGCGGCGCCGTGCATCAGCGGGGCGACCGGCATCATCACCAGCGGGCCGGAGCCGGCGGCCTGGGCGATGACGTCCTCGGGCTTGGCGGGACGGGGCATGGTGGGATTCCAGAAGGCGTGGAGCATCTGCTCCATCTCCCACATCACGCCCTTGGGCATGCCCGTGGTGCCCCCTGTGTAGATAATATACAGGTCTTTGCCGGAACGTACCGGGAAGTCCCGCTCAGTGGAACGGCCGCGCAGCGCGTCCTCAAAGCGCACCGCCCCGGGCACCGCCGACTCGCCGCCGACCGCGATGAAGTGCCGCAGCTTGGGGGCGTGCGCCGCGGCGGCGGCCACCCGCTCGTCGAACTCCACGTCGTAGATCAGGGCGACGCTGTCGGAGTCGGTGTAGAGGTAGACCAGCTCGCTTTCCACGTACCGGTAGTTGATGTTGATCGGCACGGCCCGGATCTTCAGGGCGGCCAGCAGCGCGGTGATGTATTCCAGGCCGTTGTAGAGCTGGATGGCCACGTGCTGCCCCGGCTCCACCCCCGCCTCCTGCAGGTGGTGCGCCAGCCGGGTGGCCTGCGCGTCCAGCTCGGCGTAGGTGACCCTTTGGTCACCGCACACCGCCGCGGTGCGTCCCCCGATCGCGTCCGCGACCCCCTCGAACAGATCTGCGTAGTTGAACTCCATACCGGCGACCTCCGGCGGAATCGGGGTGGGCCGGGCCGGGGGCCTCCCGGCCGCCCGGCCCGTCTGGGGGTCTGGGGGTGCTCCCCAGAGAAAAGGGGTGGGGGTGGTCTCCGCGATGCGGCGCGTCAGCTCACGGCTTGTCGGAGCCGACGATCCACATGGCGAAGAACTGCGCGCCGCCGCCGTAGGCGTGGCCCAGGGCCTTGCGGGCGCCGTCCACCTGGTGCTCGCCGGCCATGCCGCGCACCTGCAGCGCGGCCTCGGCGAAGCGGATCATCCCGGACGCGCCGATCGGGTTGGACGACAGCACCCCGCCGGAGGGGTTCCAGGGGATGTCGCCGTCCAGCGCGGTGGCGCCGGACTCGGTGAGCTTCCAGCCCTCGCCCTCGCCGCAGAACCCCAGGTTCTCCAGCCACATCGGCTCGTACCAGGAGAAGGGGACGTACACCTCGGCGCAGTCCAGGTCGCGGCGCGGGTCGTCGATGCCGGCCTGCCGGTAGACGTCGGCCGCCGCGTCCCGGCCGGCCTGGGGGTTCACCACGTCCCGCCCGGCGAAGAAGATCGGCTCAGAGCGCATGGAGGTGCCCAGGATCCAGGCCGGCGGGTTGGGGGCGCGCCGCGCCGCGCTCTCTGAGGCCAGCACCATCGCGCAGGCGCCGTCGGAGGACGGGCAGGTCTCCAGGTAGCGGATGGGCTCCCACAGCATCGGGGTGGACTCGACCATCTCCCGGGAGATGCCGGGGATCTTCAGGTGGGCGTACGGGTTCTTCAGCGCGTTCAGCCGGTCCTTGACCGCCACCAGCGTGCCGATGTGGTCGGGGGCGCCCGAGCGCCGCATGTAGGCGCGGATGTGCGGGGCGAAGTAGCCGCCCGCCCCCACCACCAGGGACGCGTTGTGCGGGGACTCGATCGTCAGCGCCCAGGTGGCGTTGGATTCGGACTGCTTCTCCCAGGCCACGGTCAGCACCCGCTCATGCACGCCGCTGTGGATCAGCCCGGCCGCCACGATCGCCGTGGAGCCGCCCACCGACCCGGCGGTGTGCACCCGCATCATCGGCTTGCCGGTGGCGCCCAGCGCGTCGGCCAGGTACGCCTCCGGCATCATCACGCCCTCGAACAGGTCGGGGGCCTTGCCGATCACCACGGCGTCGATGTCGGCCCAGGTCAGGCCGGCGTCCTCGAGCGCCCGCTGCGCGGCCTCCCGCACCAGCCCGGCTATCGACACATCCCGCCGCCGGGTCCTGTACTCGGTCTGCCCGACGCCGATGACGGCACACGGGTTACCCATGACGCACCTTCCCGTCCCAGATCCGGTCCGCGCACCTGCCCGCCGGACCGGCGCAGGGGTCACCCACGGGGCTCTCCTTCCATGACGCAGACGAGGTTCTGCTGCAGGCACGGGCCGGAGGAGGCGTGCCCGAGCACCTTGCCCGCACTCCCGTCGTGGATGCGGGCGGCGGCCTCGCCGATGCGGATCAGCCCGGCGGCCATGACCGGGTTGGCCGACAGCGCCCCGCCGGAGGGGTTGACCAGCACGTCCTCGCCCAGCTTCAGCGCCTCGCGCAGGATCAGTTCCTCGTGGCTGAACTGGGCGTGCAGCTCGGCCACCTCGACCCCGGCCGCCCCGGCCCGCTCCCCGGCGATGCGGGCCGACTCGCTGCGGCTCAGATCCCGCGCGCCCGGGGAGTGCGGGTCGGCGCGGTGGTCGATGCCGGTGATCCAGGCCGGGCGCTCGCACAGCTCGCGGGCCTTGTCCCCGGCGGCCAGCACGATCGCCGCGGCCCCGTCGGTGATGGGGGCGACGTCGTAGGGGCGCAGCGGCGCCACCTCGTAGCCGGCCGAGGGGTCGGGGTCCTCCAGGTGCAGGGCGTAGGGGTTCTCCCGCCCGGCCGCCCGGGACCTGGCGGCCACCGCGCGCAGGTCGTCCTCCTTGGCCCCGGCCCGCTCCAGGTAGGCGCGGGCCTGCAGGGCGGCCAGCGAGACCTGGTCGGGTCCCAGCGGGGCCAGGTAGTAGGGGTCGAGCTGGAACGTCATCACCTTGCGCACGTCGGTCTGGGAGGACTTGCCGAACCCGTAGACCAGCGCGGTGTCGATGTCGTCGTGCAGCAGCCGGACGTAGGCCTCATACAGCGCCCAGGCGGCGTCCATCTCCACGTGGCTTTCGGAGATGGGCGGCCAGGCGCCGACCGGGTCCAGCGCCGAGACGAACGCGAACGGCTTGCCCTCCAGGTAGTCGCACGACCCCGAGCAGGTGAAGCCGAACCGGTCGATGCCGGTGCGCTCCTTGATCTCGGCGATGACCGGGGCCAGCAGCTCCGGCTCGGTCAGCCCGGCGTCCTCGGCGGTGTGCTTGGTCTGGACGAACGCGACGACCGCGATATCCCTGCTCATACGTAATCCTTGATCCGCTCAAAAGGCACGTCGGGCTCGTCGATCGGCTCGAACCACTTGATGTTGGCCATCGTCGGCCCCCACTCCTCGCGGGGCCGCCAGGCCGCCTTGACGCGCATGCCGATCCGGACCTGGTCGGCGGGGATCCCGGCGACCAGGGCGAGCATGGGGATGTCGGCGCCGTCCAGCAGGATGTAGGCCGACACGAACGGCACCTCGGGGGCGCGCGGGTCGGGGATGTTGTTGACCGCGAAGGTGGTGACGGTGCCGGTGTCGGCGACCTCCACCTCCTCGGTGGTGGGCACCCCGTCGCGGGCGCACATGCCCTTCATCGGGACGATCACGCTGTCGCACACCGGGCAGCGGTGGCCCAGGATCCTGCCCTCGGCGATGCCCTCCAGGAAGCGGCCCAGGGCCCTGCCGGCGCCCAGGGTGTACTCCTGCCGGGTCGGCGCGGTGATCATCGTGACCTCGGGGCGGAAGCACTCGATGTCGCTGATGTGCCCGCTGCGTTCGGCCCGCCACTTGGGGCGCACCCGCAGGCCGGTCTTCAGCTGCCGGGGCGGCTTGGCGCCGGCCTCGTGCACGCCCATGTCCAGGGCGTGCAGCAGGGCGGTGTCGGCGCCGTCCGGTTTGATCAGCGCCCAGGCGAAGGGCCGGTCCAGCGGGTGCTCCGGGCGCGGGTGGGCGACCCACGACCAGGTCTGCACCGTGCCCGAGGGGCCGACCTCCACCCATTCGTCGGTGACGGCCTCGCCGGTGGCCGGGTCGTACTCGGTCGGCGGGACCAGCACCCGCCCGCCGGCCGTGCGCACGCCCATCAGCCGGCCGTCGCGCAGCTCGGTCAGGAAGCGGCCGATGACCGGGCCGACCGAGCGCGTGTAGCCGCCCGGGAATTCCAGGACGTGGTTGGGACTAGATGGCAACTTCGCGGTCCTTCCAGTACGGGTCCCGCAGCTTGCGCTTGAGCAGCTTTCCGTTGGGCTCGCGCGGCATCTTGTCGATGAAGTCGATGGACTTGGGCCACTTCATGCGGGCCAGCCGGCCCTCCAGGGAGGCCAGGATCTCCTGGGCCAGCTCCGGGCCGGGCTCCACGCCCTCGGCGGGCTCGACCACGGCCTTGATCTGCTCGCCCCACTCCTCGTCGGGGATGCCGAACACGGCCACATCGGCGACCTTGGGGTGGGTGAGGATCTCGTTCTCGATCTCGGCGGGGTAGATGTTGGCCCCACCGGAGATGATCATGTCGGCCTTGCGGTCGGACAGGAACAGGAAGCCGTCCTCGGTGAGGTAGCCGACGTCGCCGACGGTGAAGAAGTCGCGCAGCCGGCTCTTTTCGGTCTTCTCCTTGTCGCCCTTGTACTCGAACTGGGCGCCGGCCATCTTCATGTAGATGGTGCCGGGGGTGCCCGGCGGCACCTCGTTGCCGTCGTCGTCGACGATCAGCAGCTCGCTGATCGGCCAGGCCTTGCCGACGGTGCCGGGGTGCTCCCGCCAGTCCTGCGGGGAGGCGATGGTGCCGCCGCCCTCGGTGGCCGCGTAGTACTCCCAGATGCAGTCGCCCCACCAGTCGAGCATCTGCTGCTTGAGGGGGATGGGGCAGGGCGCCGCGGCGTGGATCGCCCACTTCATCGACGAGACGTCGTAGCGGTTGCGGACCTCTTCGGGCAGCGACAGCAGCCGCTTGAAGTGGGTGGGCACCATGTGGGTGTTGGTGACGCGGTAGCGCTCGATCAGCCGCAGCGTCTCCTCGGCGTCCCACTTGTCCATGTAGACCAGCGTGTGGCCCATGTGCAGGGCCGTCCCGCCGAACTGGGTGACGGCGGTGTGGTAGGACGGCGAGGTCACCAGGTGCGCCTGCGGCTCCCCGCCCGCGGGGCGGCCCGGCGGGATGCCGAACAGGCCCAGCAGGAACGTCAGCAGCTCGCCGTTGTCGTCGGGGTCGATGCCCGGCAGCGGGCGCCGCACGCCCTTGGGCCGGCCGGTGGTGCCCGAGGTGTAGTGCATGGTGGCGCCGGCGGTGCGGTCCTCCGGCAGGGTGTCGGGCTGCCCGTCCACCAGTTCCGAGAACGGGCGGAACCCTTCGACCTCGCCGAAGGAGAACCGGCGGTGGTCCTCCAGCTTGGCCTCATCAGCGCCGCGCCGTCCTTCGGCGGCGTACCGCTCGTGCACGAAGAACGCCTTGGCCTCGGCGTCCGCCACGATGTAGCCGATCTCCGGCCCGGTCAGGTGCCAGTTGATCGGGGTGTAGTACCAGCCCGCCTGCAGCGCCGCCAGGTACAGCGTCAGGCCGTCCACTCCGTTGGGCACCAGCCCGCAGATGCCGTCGCCCTTCTTCAGCCCCAGCGCGCGCAGCCCGTGAACCAGCCGGTTGGCCCGGGCGAGCACTTCCCCGGCGGTGTGCTCGGTGCCGTCCGGATCAACGGCCGCGATCCATTCCGGATCGGCCTGCGCCAGCCTCCAAAAACCCAACGACCCCATCGGCGTTCTCCACGCTTTGAGTAGACGTCCGGAGGCAAAGTAGATCACGTTCTCGTTTGACTCGACAAGACCTGTTTGCAGGCGGAGATCATTACTAGAATCTGTTCTTATTTTGTCGCATGCCAGGAGGTCTGTGCCGATGGAGCGGCTGCCGATCAGCACCGCGCACTGCACGGTCGAGCAGGACGGTCACGTGGTGATCGTGACCATGAACCGGCCGGAGGCCCGCAACGCCCTCAGCACGTCGATGCTCGTCGGGATGGCCGACGCCTTCGCCTACATCTCCCAGACCCCCGAGGTCCGGGTGGGCATCCTGACCGGGGCGGGCGGGCACTTTTGCTCCGGCGCCGACCTGAAGGCGATGGGCACCCCGCCGGAGGACGAACGCGAACAGCGGCGGGCGGCGGAGATCACCAACTACCACTGGAAGGGCCTGCTGCGGGAGGCGGTGCCCACCAAGCCGATCATCGCCGCCATCGAGGGGTACGCGGTGGCCGGCGGCACCGAGCTGCTGCTGGGCACCGACCTGCGGGTGGTCGCCGAGGGCGCCACGCTGGGGCTGTATGAGGCCAAGCGCGGGCTGTTCCCGATGGGCGGCTCGGTGGTGCGGCTGCCCCGCCAGATCGGGTACGCCCCGGCGATGGAGATCCTGCTCACCGCCCGGTCGGTGACCCCGCAGGAGGCGCTGGCCATGGGGTTGATCAACCGGGTGGTCCCCGACGGGCAGGCCTTGTCGGCCGCCCGGGAGCTGGCCGACCAGATCGCCGCCTGCGCCCCGCTGTCGGTGCAGGCCATCTTGCGCGCCCACCGGGAGACCTTCCACCTGCCGGAGGAGGAGGCGCTCAAGGTCAGCGACGAGATCGGCTGGCCGATCTTCGCCACCGAGGACGCCCAGGAGGGGCCGCGGGCCTTCCGGGAGAAGCGTCCCCCGGTCTTCAAGGGCCGCTGACGCACGCGCCGCGGTCCGGGGGACGCGCCCCGGACCGCGCCGTGGCCTACACCGCGCTGCCGTAACGCACCTCGCCCGCCGGCCGGTAGGTGGCGGCGATGGCGCCGCTACCGGTGGTCTGGGCCTCGATGAGCCGCAGCGCCGCCGTCGTGGTGCCGTCGAACAGGCGCTGTCCCGAGCCGAGCAGCACCGGGTAGAACCACAGCCGGTACTCGTCGATCAGGCCGTGGGCGGCCAGCGTCTGAGCGAGCCGCCCGCTGCCGTGGATCTGCAGCTCGCCGCCCGGCCGCCGCTTCAGCTCGGTGACCTGCTGCACCACGTCCCCGGCCAGGAGCGTGGAGTTGCGCCAGTCGGCCGAGCGCAGCGTGCGGGAGACGACGTACTTGGGCAGCGTGTTGAGCCTGTCGGCGATCAGGTTGTCCTTGCCGGTCACCTTGGGCCAGTAGGCGGCGAAGATCTCATACGTGCGGCGGCCCAGCAGGAACGCCTCGGCCTTGGCGAACCGCTCGTTCTGGATGCGCAGCAGTTCCTCGTCGAAGTAGGGGACCTGCCAGCCGCCGTGCGCAAAACCGCCGGCGAGGTCCTCATCGCGCGCCCCGGGCGCCTGCATGACCCCGTCCAGGGTGAGGAAGGCGCCCAGCGTGAGCTTCATGATCGTCCTTTCGGTGCCGCCGGCCGGGCCCTGCTCGCCCCGGTCCTCCGACCGGATGGACGGCGGCGCGCCCCGAAAGTCATCGGCCCGCACCCGGCCGTCGCGATGTCGTGCGGCACCCCTACCCGCATCGCGGAGTGGACGCACTCGCGCTCACGCACTGAACCTTTTCAACACGCGGTTTCAGGTGGCCGAGACGGGAGCCCCGGTGCCGTGCCATCGCAGGTCACGGTCTTCTCCCCGGCCGCGACGCACCCGTGCTGAGCCGCGGGAACGGCGTGTTGGAAAAGGCGTGTTGGAAAAGGCCCGCCCGCTGAAAACCCGCGGCGCGGCGGTGGCTGTGGCCCGGCGCCGGGTCACCGGGCCACAGCCGGCCGGTCAGCCCTCGGTGATCTTGTTGAGGCGCTCGATGGCGTCCACGAACTCCTCGATCAGGTCGTAGACCACCTGGGCGGCGGGCTTGATCTGGTTCATGGAGCCGACGATCTGGCCGACCGGGAAGGTGACCAGCTCCCCGTCGCCGGAGCGGTGGATGCGGCGCAGCGCGTCGGCGATCAGCATGAACTGCATGGGCATCGGCAGCGTGCCGGGCGACTCCTCGCTCTCCCAGGCGTCCGTCCAGGCGGTGCGCAGCAGCCGGGCGGGCTTGCCGGTCCAGGAGCGGGAGCGCACGGTGTCGCGCGAGGTGGCCTTGAGCAGCTTCTCGCGGGCCAGCTCGGGGGTGTCGGCCTCGTCCACGGTGAGCCAGATGGAGCCGGTCCACACCCCGTCGGCGCCCAGCGCCATCCCGGCGGCCATCTGGCTGCCCCGGCCGATGCCGCCGGCGGCCAGCACGATGGTGTCCTTGCCGACCGCGTCGACCACCTCGGGGATGAGCACCATGGTGGACACGTCCCCGGTGTGCCCGCCGGCCTCGGTGCCCTGGGCCACGATGATGTCCACGCCCACCTCGACCTGCTTGCGGGCGTGCCGGGCGTTGCTGGCCAGCCCGGCGACCTTGATGCCGCGCTGGTGGGCCTCGGCCACCACGTCGGCCGGGGGCGGGCCCAGCGCGCTGGCCAGCAGCGCGATGGGATGCCGGAAGGCCACCTCGACCTGGGGGCGGGCGGTGACGTCGGTCCAGCCGAGCAGGATCTTGTCGGCGCCCTCGGCGGACGGCTCCACCCCGTGCTTGGCCAGCAGGTCCTCCACGAACTGCCGGTGCCGCTCGGGGATCATGGCCTGCAGCTTGGTCACCAGCTCCTGGGCGTCGCCGGCGTCGGCGCCCTCGTATTTGGCGGGCATCACCACGTCCACGCCATAGGGCTTGCCGCCGACGTGCTCGTCGATCCACTTGAGCTCCAGCTCGAGCTCTTCGGGGGTGAAGTTGAGCGCGCCGAGGACCCCCATGCCGCCGGCGCGGCTGACCGCCGCGACCACGTCACGGCAGTGGCTGAACGCAAAGATCGGGTACTCGATGCCGAAGAGTTCGGTTACTCGTGTCCGCACGCCCCGACTGTAAGCCGCAAGCCCAAAAAACTGCAACAGGTTCTAGTTCAGGTTTTCCCGACCGCAGAGCTCAGACCTTGTCTTCTGGTACAGGTTCTAGGGGTTTGCGGGGGTGGCCGCGGCCCTGCTGCGGCGGGCGGGAGAGCGCCGGGTTGCAAAGCCCGGCGACGCTCAGGACGTCCCGGCGCGCGGCCAAGCCCGAGGGCGGCGAACGGCGGACCCGCAGGCGCCCTCGGCCGGTAAAGCGGCGGCAGGCGCGTGAGGGGCCGCGCAGCTCGGACGGCCGCAGCGCCTCTTGGAACAGGGCGGCGGCAGGCGCGTGAGGGCCGCGGCCGACCGAGAACGCGCGCAGATCCCGGACATCCCCGCACCGGCGGGATGAAGCGCCTGCGAACCTCAGGTCCCCGCCGGCAAGCACCGCCGATGCGGCCCTCCGGCGCAGGGCCGCAGATCGCGGGGAGGCCGGGTCATGTGGTGCCCGGCCGGGCGAGGCGGAGACGACCGCATCGGCCCGGCCGTTGAGAACACCGCCGCAAGCCGCGGAAACGGCGTCCCGCGGCGGTCAAGAACCGGCGGACCGGTGGGCGCCCACCGGGGAGGGAGCATCGGACGAGGCGGCCTGCCCGCCGGAGGAGCCGCTGCCGGCAGGCCCTTTGCGGGGCGGGTTCCCGCCGGGCGGGCCGCCCGCCGGGGGACCGGCGGTGCCGAAGCGGCCGTCGGGCTTGCGGGTGAACCCGCCGCCGGACTGCGCGGCGCCGTCGCCGCCGGCGGGGGCGCGCGTGCTCAGGAAGATCCCGCCCAGCAGCAGCACCAGGCCGCCGACCAGGCCGACCAGCGGCAGGATGGACTCCACCAGGTCGCGCTTGAAGGCGTAATCGTTGGCGGTCTCCACATTGCGCTGCTGGTCGCGCTCGACCGTCACCAGGCGGGCCTCGGCGATGACCATCCGGCCCCGGCCGTCCTCGGTCTCCACGGTGCTGCGGATGTTCTGGTCGTGCTTGACCGGGATGCCGGTGCGCGGGTCCACCCAGGTGGTGATGGTCGCCGAGAAGTAGCGGTCGACCCGGTGGGTGCGCCGGGCGTCCCGGCCCCGCAGCCCCAGCATCTTGCCGGTGGGCCGCATGTCGATCTTGGCGGTCTTGGTGCTGGGGATCTGCTGGACGAACCGGTAGGTGTTCAGGCCGTGGATGCGCTCCTCGCCGTCGAACCTGGCCGGCAGCGCCCGGCGGGTGGACATGTCGAACACCGGGTAGTCCTGCCGCTGCACGTCCGCCACCGGGAACAGCAGCCCGTACCCCGACATCTGCACCCTGGTGTCGCCGCCGACATGGGCGCCGCAGCAGTTGACCAGCTTGCCGGTGCGGCGGTCGAAGGCGATCCGGTAGGTCTGGAACTCGACCTGCTTGCGCCGTTCCTTGTCGTAGATCTCGGTGATCGAGTCCCACACGGCGATGTCGTTGTCGCCCTGGTTGGCCCGGGTGTCGCCGCGGACGGTGTTGACGGCCGCCAGCGTCACGCCCGAACGGACCCGGCCCTCCAGCAGGTCGAAGTAGCGGGCGTCGCGCGCCTCCAGCTCGGTGGCCTGGTAGAAGTTCAGCGGCGCGCGGACCACCTGGCCCGCGACGTAAAAGCGCACCAGGGGGGCCAGCGCGAGCAGGAAGGACCCCAGACCGACCAGCACCAGACCGAGCGGTCGCCGCATCTGTAACCTCCTGGGCTGCCGAGGGACGGACACGGGTCGGCGGGCCCGAACGCGTACGGGACGCCGCAGGTACCGGCACGGTTCCGTACAAGTTCTACTCGGGCGTAACCCTACCTGAAACGCAACCGGCCACTTATCAGGGGCGCAGACCCCCATACCGGTAGGCTCCGGCGGTACCGGACGAGAGGGAGGGCCGAGATGGGGCGGTCGCAGACGGCGCACCGGGCGACCCTGGCGCGCTCGGTGCGGCTGCTCAGCGCGTTCCGCAAGGAGCAGGAGGACCCGGAGTTCTTCTACGGGCTGATGGCGCGCGACACCGTGGCCCAGCTGTCGGCCTACACCCGCCTGGAGGGCGCCACGGTCATCGACGTCGGCGCCGGGTCGGGGTTCTTCACCCGCGAGCTGACCCGGGCGGGGGCGCGCTGCGCGGGCGTCGATGTGGACGCCGGGGAGATCACCGCGCACGGCCCGCCGCGCGGCGACTGCGTGGTCGGCAGCGCGCTGCGGCTGCCGTTCCGCACCGGGGCGGCCGATGTGTGCTTCTCCTCCAACGTGCTGGAGCACGTCCCCGACCCGTGGCTGATGGCCGAGGAGATGGTGCGCGTCACCCGCCCGGGCGGCCTGATCTACCTGTCGTTCACCAACTGGCTGTCGCCGTGGGGCGGGCACGAGACCTCCCCCTGGCACTACCTGGGCGGGCACCGGGCCGCCCGCCGCTACGAGCGGCGCCACGGCCGTCCGCCCAAGAACCGCTACGGGGTCAGCCTGTACCCGGTGTCGGTCGGCGCCGCCCTGGCCTGGGCCGAGCGGTGCCGGGACGTGCGGGTGCTGGACGCGCTGCCGCGCTACCACCCCTGGTGGGCCAAGGGCGTGGTCCGCATCCCCGGCGTCCGCGAGATCGTGACGTGGAACCTGGTGCTGGTGCTGCGGAAGGCGGGCGCCCGGTGACGTGGCCCGCCGGACGGTTGGCCACACCGCAGATCTCCGGGCACCAGGGCACGCTGGACGGGGTCCGGGCGGTCGCGGCGCTGGCGGTGCTGGTCTTTCACATCGGGCTGAACGCCGGGCTGGTCGCCCGGAACGTCCCCGGCGGCTGGGTGGTCAACGGCGGCCAGTCCGGGGTGGCGATCTTCTTCGTGCTGTCGGGGCTGCTGCTGTACCGGCCGTGGGCGCACGCCGCGCTCGGCGGGCGCGACGCCCCCGACACCGGCGGTTACCTGCTGCGGCGGGCGCTGCGCATCCTGCCGGCGTACTGGCTGCTGGTCGTCGTGGTGATGGTGACGTCCTACCGGGACCGGCTGGGGGACGTGTGGGCGTGGCTGGGGACGCTCACGCTGACGCACATCTACGCCCCTCAGGACTGGTGGGGCAGCGCCCTGGGGCCCCGGGAGATGGGGCAGGCGTGGAGCCTGGCGGTCGAGGCGGCCTGGTATGTGGCGCTGCCGCCGACGGCCGCGCTGCTGGCCCGTGCCGCCCGCGGCGGCGCCGACCTGGCCGACCGGGCGCGCAGGCTGCTGCGCGCCGTGGGCGGGTACGCGCTGCTGTCGTTCGTCTTCACGGTCGCGATGCACGTGCCCGACTACCACCCGGCCATGGGGGTCTGGCCGCCGCGCTATGCCGCCTGGTTCGCCACGGGCATGGCGCTGGCGGTGCTGACGGTGTGGGCGAAGGAGGATCCGCGCGGCGCCGGCGCCCGGTTCTGCCGGACGGTGACCGGCTCGTGGGGGGCCTGCTGGCTGGCGGCGCTCAGCCTGCTGGTGATCTCCGCCTCCCCCATCACCGGGCCGCTGGACCTGAACACCATCCCCACCCTGTGGACGTCGCTGCTGCACATCGCGGTGTACGGGCTGTGCGCGGCGTTCTTCGTGGCCCCGGTGGCGCTGGCCCCGGCCGGTCACCCGGTGATGCAGGCGGTGCTGGGCAATGCGCTGATGCGCTGGCTGGGCCGCATCTCCTACGGGATCTTCCTGTGGCAGATGGCGATCATCCTGGGCTGGTACGACCTGACCGGGCGGCTGTTCAACGGCAACCTGCTGACCGACCTGCCGCTGCTGACGGCGGCCACGGTGCTGGCCGGGGCGGTCAGTTACCACGCCGTCGAGCACCCGGTCCAGCGGGCCTACCGCCGCCCCCGCCCGGCGGCGCGCCGCACGGCGCCGGGCAGAGCGGCCTCCGGCGCCCGCTGACCGCCTCCCGGCACGTTGCCGGGACGAGAAAGCGGGTCTCGTCCCGGCAACGGTGCGCGGGTGCCTTCGCCGATGCGGGCGTGGCCTTCACCACGTGGCCTCGGGTTCTGGAAGCGCTGCGGCCGCTGACGCGATGCCCCAGATCACTGCGCCGCTTCCGCCGCCGGGAGCCCGCCCGGGGAGGCGGCGTGCGGCTCAGCGGCCGAGGACGCCGCCGAGGCGGGCGTTGCGGCCCTTGACGCCGAAGGTGCCGGCGCCGACGGCCCGCACCGACAGCACGGGCAGGAAGCCGGCCTTGCCGCGGCTCTTGAAGAAGGTGACGGCGCCGTCGCGGCCGTTCTCCCGCGGCGCGCCCACCACCAGGTCGGCGCGGCCGTCCTTGGTGTGGTCCAGCAGCGTCACCCCGAAGCCGAAGTTGTCGTTCTTCTCCGAGGCCCCGGGGACGCCCTTGGTGCTCTGGGAGACGGTCTGCGCCCCCTTGCCGGTGAGGCCGGACGCCGAGCCGAACAGCACATACGCCCGGCCCGCGTCCTTGCGGCCGGAGACCTCATCGAAGGGGGTGCCCACCGCCAGGTCCGCCTTGCCGTCCTTGTTGACGTCGCCGACGGCGATGGCGGTGCCGAAGCCGTCGCCGGAGGCGCCCGCGCCGGGGACGCCCGGGCTGTCCTGGTCGATGACGGTCCTGGTGGCGGAGTTCACCCCGCTCGCCGAGCCGGGGAAGACCGCCACCCGGCCGCCCTTGGCCGAGCTCTGGCCCACCGCGACGTCCTTGCGCCGGTCGCCGTTGAAGTCGCCCACCGCCAGCGATTTGACCTCGGTGAAGACCACCGAGACGGCATCGCCCAGGCGCCCGGCGGCGGTGCCCGGCAAGACCACGAACCCGCGCCGCTCGGCGGGGGCGGGCCAGTCGGCGTCATGCCAGGCGTAGACCACATCGTCATGGCCGTCGCCGGTCACATCCCCGGTGGCCAGCCAGGAGGCGTTCACATCGTCCGCCGACTGGGCCGCGACCCCGCCGCGCCGGCGGGGCAGCGCCTTGGCGCCGCCCGGCTCCATGGCGGCGCCCGGTCGCACGGCGGCGCCGGAGGCCGCCGCGGGCGGGCGGAAGTAGAACCACTTGAACATGCTGGTGCCCGGGACGGTGATGAACAGCTCCGGGGATCCGTCCTGCTGGATGTCGCCCACCGCCAGGGATTCGCCCCAGCGGTGGTTCCTGCCCGGGTCGCCGAACTCGGCGCTGGAGCCCGCCAGGGTGGTCAGGCCGGAGCGGGTGCCCCACAGGATCGTGACGGTGCCGGCGTTGGCGCCGGCGGCGGTGTCCTCCCCCGGCGCGCCGATCGCCAGGTCGGCATAGCCGTCCCGGTCGAAGTCGGCCGAGGCCAGCGAGTAGCCGAAATTGTCCCCGGCCTCGGCGGTGCCGGGGATTCCCTTGCTGTTTTGCGTGAAGACCTTCTTCTTCGCGGTGTTGAGGCCCTTGGCGGAACCGTAGATCACGCTGACGAAACCGGCGCCGGCCTTCTTGCCGACCTTGCCGTTCGGGCTGCCGATGGCCAGGTCCACGTAACCGTCGCCGTTGAAGTCATAGGGCTTGGCCGGAGCCGCCGCCGAGGCCGAGGGGGCGAAAGCGGACAGCACGGCCCCGCCCAGTGCGGCCGTCGTGGCCACCGCCACGAGGCGCGCGAACACACCAGATCGCAAAGAGGAACCTTCCTATCGATGCGCGACATCCCGTCGCCGCGCTGTACTACGGGGACGCCCGATGCGAAAGACCCGTTTACATGAAATTCACAACTTGGACAAACATCCCGTTTGTTTGCCAATGCGAAATTCGACAATGAAAGGCGTCCTGTGCCGGCGCGGCCGCGCTAAGCGGCGGGCGGCCGCCAGCGCAGGTCATCGCGGCGCGGCGGGTCGCTTCGCTCCGCCGCCGGGCCGGCGGGCGGCAGCCACAGGCCGACCACCAGCCGCGTCACGATGATCAACCCCAGCAGCTGGGGCACGGCGTCGCCGAGCGGGTCGGTGGGGGCGGCCGGGTTGCCGGTGGTGCGCAGCCAGTCCCCCAGCGCCCAGGAGGCGGCGCCCGCCACCATCAAGGCCGCGGCCGTCCAGGGAGACGCCAGGATCTGCGCGGCCCTGGTCCGGCCGGGCGCGGCCCAGGCGAACGCCGCGGCCATGGCCGCGCAGAGCGCCACGCCCACGATCCCGGCGACCCAGAAGCCCGCGGCCGCCGCGCACAGTCCCGCCGCCACGGCCGCCCCCCGGCGGACGACGGCCGTCCCCCGGCCCGCCGTCTCCGGGCGCCCGTTCGCACGTGCGGGTTCCCCGGGCTGAGCGCCCTTTCGAAAGCCGAAGCGGCGCCTGCGGCCCCCCGAGGCGGCGCCGGACGAAGCGGCCCCCTGGCGGGAGACCGGGAGCACGGCGGCCAGCGCCAGCACGGCCAGCAAGACGACGCCGATCAGCACGGCGAGTTTGTGGGCGCGGTCCGGCTGGTACGTGAGGGTGATCGTGCCGGTGGTGCCCGCCGGGACGATCCAGCCCTGCTTCCAGCCGTCCAGCCGGACCGGCTGCAGCCGGGTGCCGCCGATCTCGGCCCGCCAGCCGGGGTTGAAGTTCTCGTTGACCGTCAGGAACGACTCCTCGGCGGCGTCCACCTCCACGACCCGGGTCTCGGAGTTCCACTGGCGGACCGTCACCGCCGAGGTGCCGCCGCGCCGGTCCAGCGAGCCGGTGTCGATCACCACCGTCTCGATCCGGTAAGGGCTCAGCGGGACGGACTCCAGCCGGTTGCCGCCGGCGACGATCGGCGCCCTGCGGCAGGCCTCGAAGCGCACCGGGCGCCCCTCCAGCAGGTCGCCCATGGTGGCGATCACCCGGGTGTCGATCAGGGTCCCGTTCACCCGCAGCCGCGGGCCCAGGCCGCAGCGCAGGTTCAGCTGCGTCCAGGTCACATCCGGCAGCGGCGCGACCCCGGGAACGGTGATGTCGGCGATCTGCAGGACCGGCTGCACCGACGCGCTGAAGGTCAAGGTCAGCGAGGAGGTCCGCAGCGGCGCGAAACTCAGCCTGCCGCGCTCGTCCACCAGCCCCTCGCGGGTCTGCCCCCCGTCGGCCCGCAGCGTGACCCGCAGCGGGCCGCGGGCGCCGGCGGGACGGGCCACGGTGATCCGGTCGAAGGTCACCGGGCGCTTCCAGCGCACCTTGTAGACCGGCTCGGTGTCGCCGGCCGCGGCGATCCACACCGTGCGCTCGTCGCCGTCGAAGGCCGACCGGGGCTGGGCCGCCGGATGGGGACGGCTGGAGCTGGCCGAGACCTGCGCCCTGGCGCCCAGGGAGGTGAAGCGGTTGACCGCGTCGTTGTCGATCAGGGTGGCGGTGCCGGTCAGCCGCCCCTTGGCGGCGGTCTGTGCGCCGAAGGCGCGGACGAAGCCGTTGCCCTCCTCGTCCTGCCGCTCCAGGGACGGGGTGCAGACCCAGTTGGCCGAGCCCTTCATGCATTCGGCGGCGCGGCCCGGCCCGCGCGCAAAGGCGTAGGAGGCCTCCTTGGCGCCGGTGGCCGGCAGCCGGAGGATCCGCTCGGCCCGCACCCCCTGCACGGTCAGCTCGGCGAGGCCGACGCGGGCGAACGCCGGGATGGCCGGCCGGGCGGCCAGCTCCAGGATGCGGATGCGCAGCCAGCGGGTCTGCCCCGGCGGCACCTGCAGGTCCTGCGCCTCGGAGACCATGCGCACCTGCTGGGCCAGCGAGCCGGTCTCGGTCTCCACGGCGATCCGGACGGGCGGCGGGCCGAGCAGGTCGGGGTTCTGCACGAACATGGCGGTGACGCGGCCGGGGGTGATCGCCCGCCCGAAGTCGACCTTGATCCACTGGTCGATCGGGCCGTCCCAGCCGCCGGTGGACCAGTAGGTGCTGGGGTCGCCGTCCAGCGCCGCATAGGGGTGGCGGCCCAGGTCGTGCTGCTGGGGGATGCCCTCGGTGTCGGAGGCCGAGGTCGAGGCGGTCACCGAGGCGATGCCGCGGTGGACGGCGGTGGTGGCGTACCGGCTCCAGCCCTCGTCCAGGATGTCGCCGGCCCGGTGCCGTTCGGCGGCGCTCAGCGTCTGGGAGGTGTGGTGCAGTTCGCCGAAGTTGCGGCGGACCAGCCGCAGCGAGTCGGTGACCACGGGCGTGCCGCCCAGCTCGGCGCCGTCGTCGTTGAGCAGCACCGGCCGGCCGTGCAGCACGTAGTTGTCGGCCAGGGTCAGCATCCCCTCCGGGGCGCCGTACAGGCGCATCGCATCGGCGGTGTCGGTGAGACTGACCACGTCGTCGGCGTTGTCGACCTCGTAGATCTCCAGCGCCGGGTACCGCTGGTCCAGCGAGCCGATCGCATCGGGGTTCTCCTGCCCGACCCGCTCGCCGAACTCGGCGACCTTGCGCAGCCCCGGTGAGCCGTCCAGCACCTGGTGCAGCCGGGCCGGCCAGCCGCCGCGCAGCACCTCCCGCTGCAGGTCGTTGCGGACCAGCAGAAAGCGGATGCCCATGCGGCCCAGGAACTCCGCCAGCCCCGGCGAGGGCCGGCCGGTGGTCACCCGCTGGTCGATGGCGTCCAGGGCGCGGGTGTAGCCGGGCGACCCGGCCGGGACGAGCTGGCGCACCCCCCAGCGCGCCGTCAGCAGCGGCTGCATGATGTCGTCCATGGGGCGGCCCCACAGGTACTCCCCGAACGGGGCCCCCGGCAGGGCCAGCACCGCCTGCTCGCCGGCCCGCCCGTTCAGCCAGGCCGCCGCCTGCCGCCAGTAGGCGGGCACCTGGGGGAAGTCGCCGGCCCCCGACAGGCCGTTGCTCAGCGCGGTCGCGGCGATGCCCGCCAGCGCCGCGTACGTGGCGGCCAGGGTGTGCAGCCGGTGCCGGGCGCGGGGGATCGCCGACAGCAGGTGCGCCACGCCCAGCGCCAGCGGCAGCCGCACCACCCCGTCGAACTTGTGCAGGTTGCGCAGCGGCGCCAGCGGCCCGTCCAGCAGCTCGCGCAGCGGCCCGCCCAGCGGCCCTTCGAGGGCGCTCACATGCCCGGCGGTGATGATCACGATGCCGGCCAGCAGGCTGAGCAGCAGGAAGGTGCGCTCCGGCAGCCGGGAGCGCAGCAGCCCGGCCAGCCCGAGCGCGGCCACCGCTCCGGTGCACAGCACCGGCAGCGTCTCCAGCGACAGCGCGTTGCCCACCGGCGACCAGATCCGCCCGTCGACGACCAGGTAGTTGACCCACCGTTCGGCGCCGCGCAGCACGTTGATCAGCCCGGTGGGACCGGTGGTGGTCTCGGCCTTCTCGGTGTAGGTCAGCCAGGAGAACCCGTAGGTGCCGGTCAGCAGCAGCGGCACCAGCCACCAGGCGGTGGCCGCCGCGACCGCCGCCGACCACCAGGCCGCCAGCCGGAGGCGGGGGGTGCCGCGCGGCCGGGTCAGCAGGTACAGCGCCGGGACGGTGAGCACCGCGACGGTGGCGGCGGCGTTGATGCCGCCGCAGCAGGCCACCGCCAGCCCCGAGCGGGCCGCCCCGCCGATCAGGCTGCCCCCGGCCGCCGCGGTGACCAGCGGCAGCACGATCCACGGCAGCATGGCGTACGGCAGGTACTCGGAGGAGATCTGCCCCAGCACCGCCAGCCCGCCCGGGGCCAGCGCGTACACCAGGCCGCCGACCAGGCGGGTGAGCGGCCCGCCGATGCCGAGCTTGCGGGCCAGGCGCTCGGTGCCCAGGAACGCCAGGCACATCAGCAGCGCCAGCCACAGCCGCTGGGTGATCCAGGCGGGCACGGCCAGCAGGTCGCCGAGCGCATAGAACGGGCCCATCGGGAACAGGTAGCCGATGGCCTGGTTCTGCAGCTGGCCGAACTGCTCGGGGTCCCACAGGTGCAGGGCGCGACCCAAGAACCCCAGCGGGTTCACCGCCATGTCGATCTTGGTGTCGGCCAGGATGCGCCCCGGGCGGGTGGAGGTGGCCAGCACCGTCAGCGCCAGGCAGCAGGCCACCAGGCGCAGCCGCTCCCGCAGCCGGGTGTCGATCTCCCCTTCTCCCCCGGCCCTTCCCCGCCCGTTCGCATCGGGGGCGGCGCTCTCCCGGTCGGCGTCGGCCAGGCGGACGGCGACCGCGTCAACGCCGTTCCTGATGGCCTGCCCTAGCGCCACGCCGCCCTCGCCTCCCAGAGCGCCCCGCACGCACGGGGACCACGACAGCCGTTCCCGATCACGCAGGCGAGGCCGCCGGCCGGCCTCGCCTCGCAGGTGCGAGTCACCGTACACGCCCCCGGACGTGCTTCTGACAGCGCCGGATGAGGCGCCCGCCGGAGGCGAGCGGCGCGCCGGACTCTCCCGGGCCCGGCGCCCCCGCCGGCCGCCGGGCCATCGCACGCCGGATCAGGACCATCCCTCCGGCAGGTCGGGCCGGGCGGCCGGCTCGCCGTGCACCGCGGACTTCAGCAGGGCGGCCATGTGGGCGGCGGTGCGGGACCAGTCGAAGACGGCGGCCCACCGCCGGCAGGACGCGGCGATCTCGGCGCGGCGCACCGGGTCGGCCAGCTCCTTGAGGGCGCGTTCGACCGCGCCGGGCAGGTCGTCGTCGCAGGCGAGCCAGCCGGTGACGCCGTCGCGGACCGCGTCGCGCAGCCCCTCCACGTCGTAGGCGACGGTGGGGACGCCCAGCGAGGCGGCCTCGATCACCGACAGGCCCCACCCCTCGCCGCGGGAGGTGCTCAGGTGCAGGTCGGCGCCCGCCACCAGCGCGGCCTTGCGCCGCTCGGAGACGAAACCGTGCAAGATCACCGTCTCGGTGAGGCCGGCGGCGGCGACCCGCTCGGCCAGCGCCGCGCCCTGCGGGCCGTCCCCGATGATGTGGACGCGCAGGCCGGGGTGGCGTTCCCGCAGGTGCAGCGCCAGGTCGACCAGGCGTTCCAGCCGCTTGTGCGGCACGAGCCGGCTGACGCACACCAGCGCCGGGTCACCGAGGCCGCGCGCCGGCTCGGGCGGCCCCTCGGGGGGCATCGTCAGCCCGTTGGGGACCAGGTGGATCGGGCCGTCCCAGCGCAGCCGCTCCCGCATGGCGTGCCGGGTGGACGGCGAGACGGCCACGCAGGCATGCCGCCGGTAGGTCCGGCGCGCCACCGGCCCCTCCAGCAGCCGGCCCAGCCGGGCCAGCCAGGGCGGGAAGTACATGCCGAACTGTTCGGTGTGCACGTGGTGGACGACGCAGAACACCGGCACGCGCCGCGGCAGCACCCAGGGGGTGAAGAAGGGGATGCCGTTCTGGCAGTCCAGCACCGCGTCGAAGCGGCGGCGGTGCGCCAGCATCCACAGCAGGACCAGGGGGTAGACGGTGAAGCGGCCGCCCAGCCGGACGATCGGCACGCCCTCGGCCTCCTGCCGCCGCCGCTGGCCGGGGGCGCGGGCCGTCACATAGCGGACGTCCATGCCGGCGGCGGCCAGCCGGCGGGCGACCTCCCAGGCGTACCGTTCGGCCCCGCCCGCGGCCGGGTGCCAGGGGTCCCGCCAGTTGACGACCGCCACGCGCAGCGGGCGTGCCGGTCCCCGCGCCGTCATCCGGCGCCGGACCTCGAGGTCTCCGGCAGCGCCACCGCGATGGGAGCGGCCCGGTCGAGCGGCGTCTTGGCGGCCAGGCGGCGGATGCGGATCAGGTCGGCCAGCACGCCCGGCGAGTGGCGGAGCAACGAGAACGTGCTGCCGGGCACGTCCCGCCAGACCACCGGGATGTCGGTGATGGCGGCGCCGCGCCGCACGCAGTGCATCAGCAACTCCACGTCGAAGGAAAAACCGGTGGTGCGCAGCTCGGCCGCCGCCTGCCGGGCCAGCGGGCCGGAGAAGAACTTAAAGCCGCACTGGGTGTCGGGGATCCCTCCCGCCAGGTCGCGGATGGCCAGGTTGAAGGCGATCGCGCCGAGCCGCCGCAGCGGCTGCCCGTACCCTTGCACCACCGAGTCGGGGTGGCGCCGCGAGCCGACCACCACCGGGTGCCCGTCGGCCAGCAGCCGCAGCGCAGGCTCCAGCGCCGCCAGGTCGGTGGCCATGTCGGCGTCGCAAAAACCCACATAGGGCGCGGTGGTGGCCAGCAGCCCGGCCCGCACCGCCGCGCCCTTGCCCGGACGCGGGCAGCTCAGCAGCCGCACCGGGACCGATCCGCGCCAGGCCCGCACGATGTCGGCGGTGCCGTCGCTGCTGCCGTTGTCCACCACGATCACCTCGGCGGTCACCGGCAGTTCCCGCAGCCGTTCGCTCAGCAGCACCAGCCCGAGCGGCAGCCGCCGGGCCTCATTGCGCGCCGGCACCACGATCTGCAGCCGCAGACGCTCCGCGGCGCCCGGCTGGTCGGCAGGCCGGCCCATCACGGGCGCAAGATCACTTGGTGCCGTAGTTGTACAGCGGCTCGATGACCGGGTCCTGCTGCGAGGCGTTGGCCATCTGCACGATGCCGACGGAGGCGCCGGAGGCCAGCAGGACTCCGACAATGGCGGCGATCAGGATCCGCATCACGGGGCCTTTCTGCGGCGGTGTAGAGGGGTTGAGCGAGGGACCAGGGTAACGCCTGATACCGACAATGACCAGGCGATCAGTCCAATTGTGGCAATCCAGGCGGCCGAGGCCAAAGCAACGGGCGGTCCTTCGTCGGCGACGCGGCGGGGCCGGGGGATGCGCAGCAAAAGCAGGTCCCGGTCGCGCAGCACCACTTCCGCCCCGGCCAGCCGGGTGGGATGCCCGACGATCCCCGAAGGCCCGCGCCGGCCGGGCGGGGTGCCAGCGGCCGGGTCCCAGGAGGCGATCTCGGCGTCGACGGCCACGTAGCGGACGCCCTGCGCGCGCAGCGCCGCCACCAGCGGGCCGTCGCCGCCGATGGCGGCGTCCAGCCGGCGGGCGCGCGGGTCCTCGGTGGGGACGGTGATGTCACCGACCCGCACCGCGTCGTTGAAGATGACCCGGCGGGGCAGGTAGCGGGGCAGCGGGTCGAGCACCCGGCGATGCCCGTTCCACGGGTAGGAGCGGTAGGCCGCCCACGGCAGCACCAGCACGTCACCGGGGACGGGGTCGGCCTGGAGGATCTGCCGGGCGCGTCTCCAGGAGTCCGGGTATTCCACCGGGCGCAGCCGTCCGGCCGCCCCGAAGGCCAGCGAGGGCAGCAGCGCCACCGGGGCCAGCGCCAGGCACCCGGCGGCGAGCACCGGCAGCCGTGGCGTGACCCGCTCCGCCAGCAGGCCCAGCCCGAGCGCCACCAGCACGGCCAGCGGCGCCGTGTACTGCTGCCCGTCCCGCAGCACCGCGAACCCCGGCCACAGCCCGATCAGCCACCGCAGCAGGCCCGGCGCCAGCGCGCCCAGCGCCGCTATCACCAGCCCGGCCAGGGCGGCCGCGCCCAGTCCCGCGTATCCGCGGTCGCGGCCCTGCCGCCACCACCACGTCCCGAAGGCGGCCAGCGCACCGAGCACCACCGCCAGCCAGAGGACGGCGGTGACCGGGTGGCCGTAGCCGGCCGGGACCGTCTCGGCGTTCCACACCCCGCCCAGCAGCAGCAGGCTGCCCACCACGCCGAAGGGGGTGTCGGCGCGGGCGGCGAACGCCTCCACCGCCATCGTGTCGGCCGGCACTCCGGACGGCCGCAGCCACCCGGTGACCAGCCACGGCAGGGACAACCCCAGCACCACGGCGCACGTGGCGGCCGCCGCGCGCAGCCGGTGCCGGCCCGCTGCGACCACCGCCACGATGAACGCCGTCAGCCCCGAGACCGCCAGCGCGGCGAACCCCCCGATCGCGGCGGGCAGTAGCGCCAGGACGAGCCGCCGCGCCCCGCCCGGCTCGGTGATCCGGGCGGCGCGCGCCACCACCCACGGCAGCGCCGCATACCCCAGCAGCAGCGCCCACTGGCCCAGCAGCAGCCGTTCGGCCACGAACGGGTTCCAGGCGTAGCAGACGCCCGCCGCCAGGCGGGGAAGCAGGCGCGGCGAGGGCACCAGCGCGGCCGCCGACACGCACGCCAGCACGAAGATCGCCAGCAGGATCAGCTTCTGCGCCCACTCACCGGGCAGCACCAGCCCCAGCACGGCTGCGAACACGTCGCTGGGCACATGGCGCGGGAGCGTGCCGGTGAGCCCGAAGGCCATGGGCGTGAAGCCCGGCTCGGGCACGAACACCATGTCATAGGACAGGACGAAACCGGGCGCGAGCGCCGGCCCCAGCGCCGACAGCCCGAGCCCCAGCCCGGTCAGGGCGGCCGGCAGGTGCCGCTTGCGTCCCGTCATCAGCGGCAGAGGCTACCGGACGCGGCGGACCAGGGCGTTTTCCGGTGTCGGCTGATAAATACCGGGCCGCCGTTCATCGGAGGCCACGCCATGACAAATGCCATAGCCGATCTATTATTTGTCTCACTGGGCCGCCCCAGGCCTCTTCACTACTGTCTCCGTCATGCGCATACCGACGATCTGCGGGGTCGCGGCGGCGACCGTCGCGCTCGCCGGTTGCTCAGCGGCCGACCTGGTCGACCCCGATCCCATCCCCGAGACGGCGCCCGTGCCGCACGCCCGGGACCAGCGGTTCGACCTGGACTACGCCTCGCAGTCGGCCGCCCAGCGGCTGGATTTGCACGTCCCGGCGGGCACCGCGCCCTCCCCGGTGGTGGTGTTCGTGCACGGCGGGGACTGGCGGGGCGGCGACAAGAGCGAGGCCGCCCGGCACGGGCGCGCCTATTTCCTGCGGGCCGGGTACGCGGTGGCCTCCATCAACTACCGGCAGGCCGCCGAGGCCCGCTGGCCGGCCGCCGTCCAGGACGCCAAGGCCGCGGTGCGGTGGCTGCGCGCCCACGCCGCCGACTACCACCTCGACCCGCAGCGGATCGCGGTGCTGGGCGTCTCCTCCGGCGGCTACCTGGCCGCCGCGGTCGGGTTGACCGGTGATCGGCAGACCGCCTTCGACGCCCCCGAGCTGGGCAACGCGCAGACCTCCAGCGCGGTGCAGGCGGCCGTGCTGTGGTCGGCCCCGGTGGACTTCGCCTCGCTGGACCGCCAGCTCAGGGCCGCCGGCTGCCCGCCAGCCACGCCGCCGCACGACGACCGGCGCTCGGCGGCCTCCCGCTGGCTGGGCGAGCCGGTCGGCGCGGGCGGCGCCAAGGCCCGCGCCGCCAACCTGCTCCGCCAGGCCCGGCAGCCCTCTGCCACGCCTTTCCTGCTGGTGCACGGGACGGCCGACTGCACCGTCCCGTCCGCCCAGTCCCAGACGCTGCACCGGATGCTGCGCCGCGCCGGCGGGACGAGCACCCTCACCTTGGTCAGGGGCATGGGCCACCTGGACAGCAGGTACGCCAAGGCCCGCATCCGCGCCACGATCAATTTCCTGGACCGGACTTTGGGACGTCCCGCCCCGCAGCCGCACGGCTCGCAGGAACAGCCCGTCCAGCCGAAGGCCACCGGGACGACCCGCCAGCAGGCCACGGCGCCCTGAGCGCGGAGGGGCGGGCACCGCCGATGCGGGTGCCCGCTCCCTCCGCCCGGCCGCCGAGCGCCGCAACGGGCAGATCCTCCAGGCCGCCGCAGAGGCCGTGGCGCCGCTCCACAACGACGGCGGCGGCACCGCCGGGCTTTTTCCGTGCTCGGTGGTGCCGCCGTATCCGATCCGACGGGCGGCCGTCCGCCGCCGGCGCGCCTGAACCGGCGGCCGGGCCGCTAGGAGCGGTCGCGGACGGGCTCGGGGTCGCGGGGCAGCCCCAGGATCCGCTCACCGATCACGTTCAGGTTGACCTCGGTGGTGCCGCCGCCGATCGTCATCGCCCGCGAGGCCAGCATGTAGAAGGACCACCGGTGGCGCAGCTCGGCCTTGCGGCCGCCGTTGAGCATGCCGTCCTCGCCCAGCAGGGTGAAGCCGTACTCGGTGACGCGCTGGCCGTGCTCCATGGCCACCAGCTTGCGGACGTTGGCGGTCACGCCCGGGTCGGTGCCCGAGATCTGCTTGAGCGTGGCGCGCAGCCCCAGCAGCAGGTAGGTGTGCTCGTCGGCCACCAGGTCGCCCAGGTTGTCGCGCACCACCGGGTCGTCGGCCAGGCCCAGGTCGCCGATCAGGCTGACCAGCTTGCGGAGGCTGGCGCCGAGCTGGAAGGAGCCGGTCAGCCCGACCCGCTCGTTGGCCAGGGTGTTGCGGGCCACCTTCCAGCCCTGGTTCACCGGGCCGACCACCAGCTCGTCGGGCACGAACACCCCGTCCAGGAAGACCTCGTTGAAGACCGCCTCGCCGGTGCACTCGCGCAGCGGGCGGACCTCCAGGCCGGGGGACTTCATGTCCACCAGGAAGTAGGTGATGCCCTCGTGCTTGGGGGCGTCGGGGTCGGTGCGGGCCAGGCAGATGCCCCACTGGGCCTCGCGGGCCAGGGAGTTCCAGATCTTCTGGCCGGTCAGCTTCCAGCCGCCCTCGACCTTCTCGGCGCGGGTGGTCAGGGAGGCCAGGTCCGAGCCGGCGCCCGGCTCGCTGAACAGCTGGCACCACAGGATCTCCCCGCGCAGCGTCGGCGGCAGGAACCGCTGCTGCTGCTCGGGCGTGCCGTAGGCGACCAGCGACGGCACCACCCAGCCGGCGATCATCAGCGGGACCGGGCGCACCCCGGCGCGCTTGAGCTCCTGCTGGATGACGATCTGCTCCACCGGGCCGGCGTCCTTGCCCCACGGCTTGGGCAGGTGGGGGGTGACCCAGCCGCCCTCGGCCATGGCCGCCCGCTGGGTGAACGGGTCCATCTCGGCCAGCTCGGCGACCTCGGCGCGCACCCGCTCGCGCAGCTGCTCGGCCTCCGGCGGCAGCTCGATGTCCATCGGGCGCCGCACGCCCGCCAGCGCCAGCCGTGCCGCCCGCTCCCGGTAGCGGGAGGGACGCCCGATCAGGGCGCGCAGGGTCATGGCGCGCCGGTAGTACAGGTGCGCGTCGTGTTCGAAGGTGTAGCCGATGCCGCCGTGCACCTGGATGTTGTCCTCGGCGCAGTCCACCGCCGCGTCGGCGACCAGCGCCCCGGCCACGGCGATCGCGTAGCCGCGCTGGTCGGGTTCTTCGCCGGCGTCGATGGCGCGGGCGGCGTCCCACACCGCGGCGCGGGCCCGCTCGGCGGCGATCAGCATCCGGGCGCACTTGTGCTTGATGCCCTGGAACTGGCCGATGGGACGGCCGAACTGCTCGCGGATCTTGGCGTAGCCGGCCGCCTCCTCCACCGCCCGGCCGGCCACCCCGCACGCCTCGGCGCCGAGCACGACCACCGCCAGATCGCCGAGGGCGCCCTGGAAGATGCGCTCGGCCGGGACGGTGACGTCGCTCACCTCCACCCGGGCCACCGGGCGGGTCAGGTCGAGCGCGTCCAGCGCGGTGATCTGGGCCGCCTCGGCGTCCACCACGGCCCACCGGTCCTCGCCCAGCGGCAGCACCAGCAGGTCCGCCTGGGTGGCGCACAGCACCGTCTCGGTCGCACCGCTGATCCGTGCGCCGCCGTCGCCGCCGGGGGCGGCGGTGAAGTCGCCGCGCAGCGCCACGGCGGCGGTGCGGGAGCCGTCGGCCAGCCCGGGCAGCAGCGCGGCCTTGGCCTCCTTGGACGCGTACGCGGCGATCGCCGCGGCGGCCAGCACCGTGGGGACGTACGGTCCGGGGGCCAGCGCGCGGCCCAGTTCCTCCAGCGCGACCGCCTGCTCGACCAGGCCGAAGCCCTGCCCCCCGTACTCTTCGGGCAGATGCAATCCCAGCAGGCCCTGGTCGGCCAGGGCCTGCCAGAACCGCGGCCGCCGCGGGTGCTCGGCGGACTCCACCGCCTCCCGCACCACCTGCGCGGTGATGTGCCGTTCCGCCAGGCCGCGCACGGATGCAGCCAGTGCCTCGTGTTCCTCGGTCAAACCGATGGCCATACCCACCCCTTCCTTGGATGAGCACAGCCTATTAGAACGGCATTCGGTACTAGAACGTCACTCGGTCGCCTTGGTGATCGGCTTGAGCCGGCTGAAGAACAGGTTGATGTCCGGCCACTGCGCGCGGTGGGTGTTGGGGACGCCGGCCAGCACCACCGCGGGCGCGCTCCGCCCGGTGTCGATGACCGCGACCGCCACGACCTCGCCGGTCGCCTTCACCCCCGGACGCTTGAACTTCAGGTACGAGCTGATCAGCCAGCCCCGGCGCCCTCCCACGTTCAGCGGCTGGGAGGCCAGCGCCCGTTCCTGGTGCGGGAAGTCGTAATACAGCTCGATCACATCCCGCAGCGCCTTGGCCGTCACCGTGCGCAGGCTGCGCGGACCGGTGTACTCGGCCGCCAGCGGCGACTGCAGCACCCCCGTCAGCAGCCTGGCGTGCCGGGCCTGCTCGCCCCGCTGCTCGGCCGCCACCGCCTGCTGGCCGGACCAGCCGGGCACGGCCAGGTCATTGCGGGCGGTGGGCACCCGCCACGGCGCACCCAGCCGCGGGTACGACAGCCCCGCGCGCCGGTCGTCCAGCATGCCGACCACGCGGGCCGGGCTCCCGGAAAAACGCGGCATGGCCTTGTTCGGCGGCAGCTTCACCTGCGGCTCGGTGGTGATCTGCGGGAGCGCGGAGGTCGGCGACTCCTTGACCGCCCGCGGCGGCGGCGCCGTCGCCGCCGCCGAGTCGCCGCGCCGCAGGAAGAAGTAGCCCCCCGCGCCGATCAGCACCACCACGACCAGCGCACCGGCCAGCAGCGCGATCCGGCGCGAACGCCCGGTCTCCTCGTCGAACCCCACATCGGCGCTGGTGCTCAGGCCCTCCTTGGCCCGCCGTTCCTCCTCGCGGATCCACTCGGGCATCTCCCAGCTGCCGCTGCTGGGCCGGCCCGGCTTGGGCGGGGTGCTCGGGCCCGACATCTCGACCGGCGCATACCCGGGCACGCCGCCTCCGCCATCGGCGGATCCGTCGAACAGCGAGCCCTCCCAGCCGGGACGCTCCGCGGACGTCTTGGCCGGCCCGTCGGCGGGCAGCGGCGCGACCCGCACATCCCCGGGCTCCTGGCCGGAAGTCCCCGGCGAAGGCTTGGCGGATGAGGCCTCAAAGGACTCCTCCCGGGACTCGGCGAAAGCCCCCGGACGCCGGGCGGCCTCCCCGGGCGCGGGCTCCTCCCGCTCCCAGGAGGGGCGCTCCCCGGTGGGCTCCCCCCAGGCGGCGGCAGGCGACCCGGCCGGCTCCGGGGCGGACGGCTCGCCGAAGGCGCCGCCTGGACCTGCGGTGGGACCGTCCGAAGACGCCCACGGCGACGAATCGCGGGAGCCGGCGAAGGCCGCGCCCGAAGGCTCTTCGAAGGCCCCGGCGCCGCCCGGATCGTCAAAGTCCCGGCCGGGAGAGTCGCCCTGCGGGCTCTTGGCGGCCGTGATCCAGAACCCGGCGGGGGCCTGGTCCGCGGACTCGGCCGCAGAGTCCTCGGGCGAGTCCGGCTCCTGCCGCGGCGGGGCGGGCGGCCTGGGCGGACGCTCGAACCAGGAGTTCACCGCGGGACGCTCGGCGGCCGTGCCACCGCCGGGCCGCTCGGCGGGCCGCCAGTCATCGTCGGGGTTCTCGTCGGGGGAAGGGCTCTCGGCTGGACCGGAGAGCCGGGCCTGCGCGGGCTCGGTGCGGTCCGGCGACCGGGACGCCTGGTCGGCGTCCGGCCGAGCGGACGCCGTGGCGCCCCGTTCACCGGACCGGTCGGTGCTGTCGATCTGCTGGATGGGGCCGGTGGGCTCGTCCGTCGCTGCGATCTCGTCGTTCATTTCGGTCCAGCGCGCTCCGCGCTCCCCCTGATCGGACATGCGGCACACGTTACGCGAAGATCACCATATGTGGCCGGAGCGGCAGTTACGCTCCGGCCACATCTTCTTATCGCCTCAATACTCACTCTGGGCACTCTTGTCATTGGCGGTCGTCGGCGGCCTTTCGGCCAGCCGCTCGCGGGCAAGCAGCGTACCGCCCGCCACCGCGCCGGGCATACCGATCACCGCACCCAGGGGGATCAGGAAGACGATCATCGTGGCGGTCCCGAAGCCCACCACCAGCAGCCGGCGGCTCCGCATCAGCGCGAACCGCTCGCGGCGGGCCAGACCACGCCGTTCCAGGGCGATCGCGGTCAGTTCCCCCGCCAGAAAGTACCCGGAGACACCGGCGGCCGCCACCGGCACCACGGTCTGCCCGGCCACCGGTATGAATCCCAGCGCGAAAAAGATCACGGCGAAGGCGACCGCGACCGCCCCCAGCGCCAGCGAGTCCCTCACCGCCCGGGCGATCTGCTCGACCAGTGGCACCTGCGGCTCCGGCGGCGCCCCGCCCTGGGAGTCCTCCACCCGCTCGGCGAGCTTCTCATAGAACGGGCCTCCCACCAGCAGCGTCACCGCGGTGAACGTCAGCACCGCCAGCAGCGCCCCGACCCCGACGATCGCCGCCGCCGCGACCACCCGCACCGTGCGGCGCAACCCGCCGGACCACTCGTCGGCGAAGGGCGTCGCCCAGGCGGCCAGATCATCGGCCCGCACCGCCAGCCACACCAGCGCCGCCGCGTAAACCACCAGCACGATCAGCGCCGGGAGCAGCCCGAACAGCCACTGTTTCGGGCGCCGGGCCACCCACCCGAGCCCGCGCAGCAGGTAGCCCGCCCCGACGAGCAGGTCCCCGGCGCTCGATCCGTGCCGCCGCCCCGTATCCCTGGTGCCCGTTTCGTGCTGCTTGTTCACCGCAGCACTGTAGCCGTCCCTTTACCCGGGGCGGTTCAGGGCTTGCGGGCCACCCCGCAGTAGGTCTCCACCTCCGGAGGCTCCCCGAACGGGGTCTGCTCCGCCCGCCACCGGGAGGCCGAGACCACGCCGGGGGGAAGCAGCTCCAGGCCCTCGAAGAAGCGCGCGATCTGCTCGGGCGTGCGCGGGACGATGCACTCGCTTCCGCTCTCGCGGCACAGCCGCAGCGCCTCCTCCCGCTCCGGGCTCGGGGTGGCGTCGTTGAGCGCCAGATAGCTGCCGGACGGCAGGCCGTCCACCAGCTCCCGCACGATCGCATACGCCTGCTCGTCGTCTTCGATGTGCTCCATGACGCCCAGCAGCATCAGCGCGACCGGCCGCCCAAAGTCCAGGATCCGCGCCGCGTGCTCCAAGATCGCCTTCGGCTCGCGCACATCGGCGTCCAGGTAGTCGACCACCCCCTGCGGCGTCCCGGCCAGCAGCGCCCTGGCATGGACCAGCACCAGGGGGTCGTTGTCCACGTACACCACCCGGGAGTCCGGCGCGATGCGCTGCACCACCTCGTGGGTGTTGTCCGCGGTGGGCAGTCCCGTGCCGATGTCCAGGTACTGGCGCACCCCGGCCTCTTCGGCCAGGTACCGCACCGCCCGGCGCAGGAACGCCCGCGAGTGCCGCGCCACGTCCACGATCGCCGGGAAGACCTTGACGATCTGGTCCCCCAGCTCCCGGTCGGCCAGGTAGTTGTCCTTGCCGCCCAGCCAGTAGTTCCACACCCGCGCCGTGTGCGGAACGGCGGTGTCGATGCCGGGGATCTCACCGGCCCCCATCGAATTCGTCGCGCCCTCGGTCATCAGATGCCTCCCACGCCGATCACATCCGACCGCCCCGACCAACGTAGGACTCCCGACTTCTCTAAAACAGCCCCTTTGCCTATTCCGGCCACCCCGCTCCCTCACCGGGGATCTCAGGCACGACAAAGGGCCGGTGCGCAAGGCGGCGAAGTCGCCTTGCGCACCGGCCCCAAGTCCGCGTGGAGGTGGCGGGAATCGAACCCGCGTCCTTCAGTGATGAGTCAGGGCTTCTCCGGGCGCAGCCTGCTCAGCGTTTTCTCAGCCCCGGTGCTCACGCAGGCAAGTCACCGACGGGCTCAGTCGCTGTGCGGTGTCCCCGCTCGCCCCGCGACCGGGCGAACGGGCTGAGTCTCCTCACGATGCCAGACACCGGGCCGGAGACACTCCCGGGCTGACAGAGTCGCTACTCGCTCAGGCGGCGAGAGCGAACTCGGACTGCTTCTTGTTGGCAGTTATTTTTCGCGGTCACAGGATTAACGAGGTTGCAACCGCAGCCCTCGGCCCGCTTCCCCTGGCTCGATCTACCGAAGTCGAAGCCAGTCACCCCCGTGTGCACTTGTCAAGAACCCCGGGCCCGCCACGGCGGGTCCGGTTCAAACCGTACCTCTACAACAGCGAGGATGCCAACGCTATTCCCGCCTGTGACCTGCCCGTCCGCCCGCACGAGGGCGAGGAGCCCTTTGCGCCATGTGGCCCTGGAGGGGGACGGGAGCCCAAGCGGTGTCCAAGGCCGCGGCGTCGCCGGTCACGGCACCGTCCCCGACCGCGCCGTCCCCGTCTCGACCTGCGGGAACGGCGTGTTGGAAAGGCTCAATGAAAAGCCCCGGTGGGCGGCGCTCTCAGCACGCCCACCGGGGCTGACCGGCAGGGTCGGGCCGGTCCGGACGGCAGAGCCTCCCCCGAGACGAGGCTCTGGTCTCATCACGGCGACTGAGTCCGCAACCCCCCAAGCGGTGTCTCAGTCACCCATAAAGACGAACGGAGGGGTCCGTTCGGTTGCACCCACACGGTAAAAGGATAACAAAACGATAACAATGGGATCGGTCAGCCGGCGAGGAACCGGGCGGCCACGGAAGCGGCCGAGACCTTGCCCTCGATGGCGATGGCGAACGCGATGTCACCGCGGAACCCCACGAACCAGGAGACCGTCCGAGGCCGGCCGCCCTCCTGGTAGTCCACGGTGGCGACCACGCCGTGCACCGCCACGGGACCGGGAACCCGGGCGGCCCGGGCGGTCCCGGAGTGGACCGCGCGCTGCATCATCAGCTTCAGGTCGCCGGCCGGGACGGCGTCCAGCGGCTGAGGCTGGATGGTCTGGGCGTCCTGCGGAGAACGCATCAGCAGCGGCGGGCGCCACAGACCGGCGTCGACCGCGGCGGCGGTCAGCGCCATGCCCAGCGGGCTGACCCGCACCGGGCCCTCGCCGATCGCGATGGCGGCCTTCTCGGCGTCGTTGGCGGGCATGGGCACATGCCCGGAGAAGGCCGGGACCGACAGCTGCCAGTCCTTGCCGAACCCGAACCGGGCGGCCTCCTGCACCAGGGTGGCCCCGTCGATGCGGGTGCTCAGCGAGGCCAGCGTGGTCGCGCACGAGAAACCGAAGTGGAACTGGAAGGTGTTGTCGGCGCGACCCCCGCCGGGGTTGGTGAACTGGCGGCCGCCGACCGTGGCGGTGGCCGGGCACTCGGTCTTGTCCTGCCCGCTCATGCCGCTCTTCAGCAGCGCCTCGGCGGTGACGATCCCGAACGTCAGCCCGGGCGGGTACTTGCCCTCCATGGCCTGGTTGCGGCCGCCGGTGCGGTGGTTGGCCACCGCCAGCACCTCGCCGTTGTTGGCGCGCACCACCGCCATCGACGCCGGCACCGGCAGCCGGGCCAGTGCGGCCTCGGCGCGGTCCTGCCAGCGGGAGTCCAACGAGACGCTGACCGGCTGCGGATCCCGGCCCCGCCACTCGGCCAGCACCTTCTGCTGCTCGCCGGTGGCGTCGACGGCCACCACCTTGACGGTGGGGGTCCCGGCCAGGTGCCGCTGGTGCAGGAACTGGATGCCGCTGACGCCGATGGTGTCGCCGGGCTGGTAGGGGGCGCCGACCCGCTGCAGCCGGTCGTCGGTGGCCGGGCCCAGGGTGCCGACCAGCTCGGCCGCCCGGGCCGGCTCGACCGGGGCGAGGATCGACTCCACATACAGGCCCGGGATCCGCCTCAGCCGCAAAATCAGATCGGCGTGCTCGGCACGGCTCAGCATGAGCAGCGGCAAGAAGGTCTCCGGCGGCGCCGAGCGCACCCGGCCCAGCAGCCGCTCGGCGTCCAGCCGGCGCCCGTCGGCGTCGGTCGCCGCCGCCACCAGCTGCCCGATGGTGCGCCTGGGGTCGCGCAGCCGGCCCGGGTACACGCCGATCACATCGGCCGGCACCTTGCGCAGCAGCGACCGGCCACGGCTGTCCTTCACATCGCCGCGCTGCTGAGTCTCGGTCACCACCGCCAGCCGCTGGCCCTCGCTGAGCTGCGGATGGATCAGCGACGGGCTCCAGACCACCCGCCACTTGCCGTCCACCCGCCGCAGGCGCATCTGGCCGGCGTAGCTGAACGGCTCGCCGTTCTCCCCCAGGTCGATGGTGACCGAGAAACGGGCCGTGGCCTCGTTCCCGTTGCGCACGATGACGTCGGAGGCCTCCCCGCCGGCGGACGACGACAGCCCCAGGCCCAGCTTCATGGAGGCCGCATCCAGCTGGTCGCGGACCTGGCTCAGCGCCCTGGCCACGAGCCTGGGATCGGCGCCCACCGTCCGTTCGGCGGCGGCCTTGTAATTGCCCACCTGCCAGGCGATCAGGAAGTCCCGGACGGCCGGCATCGCCGAGGCCTCGGCGTAGTCGATGAAGAAGGCGAAGGCGCTTCCCGCCAGCAGGGCTCCCCCGGCCGTCAGCGAGATCACTTTGCGGACACGGGCACGCCGCACTGCGCGCGGGTCCCTCTTCATGCTCAGCCCCTGCCCCCCACGCGGGCCCGCAGCCGAGCCGAACGCGCCTTGGCCATCTCCCGCTCGGCTTCCCGCTTGGCGATCGCCTGCCGTTTGTCGTAGCTCTTCTTACCACGACCCAAGGCGATTTCGACCTTGGCTTTGCCGTCCTTGAAGTACAGCGACAGCGGGACGATCGTCACCCCGGGCTCTTTGCTCTTGGCGATGATCTTGTTGATCTCCCGCCGGTGCAGCAGCAGCTTGCGGGGGCGGCGCGGCGCGTGGTTGGTCCAGGTTCCCTGCACGTACTCGGGGATGTGCACGCCCTCCAGCCACACCTCCCCGTCCTTGATGCGCCCATAGCCGTCCACCAGCGAGGCCCGGCCGGCGCGCAGGGACTTGACCTCGGTGCCGGTCAGCACCAGGCCCGCCTCCCAGGTGTCGCCGAGGTCGTAGTCGTAGCGGGCCCGCTTGTTCTGGGCCACCAGCTTGCGGCCTGTCTCACGTGGCACGGAATCAGCCTCAGTCCTTCTCGCGGGGCTTGCGGATCTAGCGTCGATCCTTGGTGGACGCGGAGGCCATCAGCCCGCGCAGCACCGCGCCCGCGCGTTCCAGGGCCTCCTCGGGGGGGCGGTCGGCCGAGACGGCCACATCGGGCTCGATCCCGGTCCCGTCCAGGTCACGGCCACCGGGGGTGCGGTAGCGCCCCACGGTCAGTTCGATCACCGAGCCGTCCTGCAGCCGGACCGGCTCCTGCACCGACCCCTTCCCATAGGTACGGGATCCTACGAGGACGGCGCGGTCGCGATCGCGCAGGGAACCGGCGACCACCTCGGCGGCGCTGGCGGTTCCGGCGTCCACCAGCACCACCAGCGGGGTGCGGCCGTCCCCCGGCTCGGTGACGCGCAGCTCCCGGGGCCGCTCGCCGCGCCGCTCATAGACGGCGACCACCCCGTCGCTCAGCAGCGCCGAGGAGGTCTCCACCGCCTCCTCCAGCAGCCCGCCCGGGTTGCCGCGCAGATCCAGGATCAGCCCGGACTCCGCGCCGCCGGCCGGCCGCTCGACGGCCTCGCGCACCTGCCGGCCCACCCCGCGGGTGAACGCCGCCACCCGGATCACCCGAATGCTGCCGGAACGCTGCTCCACGGTCACATCGCCGGTCTGCACGGCCGAGCGCACCAGCGTGAAGTGGCGCTCGGCGCCCTTCCGCAGCACGGTGAGCGTCACCGAGGTGCCGGGGGCGCCGCGCAGCGCGGCGGCGACCTTGCTCACGGTCCATCCGCCGACCTTGCGGTCGCCGATCCCGGTGATGGCGTCGCCGACCCGGACTCCGGCGCGTTCGGCGGCCGACTCCGGCTGAACGCTGGCCACCAGGACCCGTCCGGACCCTTCCTCGACGCCGAGCCACAGCCCGACGCCGCTATAGCGCCCGTTCAGCCGGCCACGGGTGTCGTCGTACTCCGTCGCGGTGTAGTAGCGGGCCCAGCGGTCGCCGAGCCGCTGCAGCATCCCGTTCACCGCGGCGCGCTGCAGCTCGGCGCGGTCGACCGGCAGGGCCGACTCCTCGGCGATCCGTTCGGCGGCCTCATCCAGCGGCCCCCGCTGGGGCCGGGTGGAGGAGGAGGGCGCCTCGGCGCCGGTCACCACGCCGGCGCCGTAAACGCACAGCACCACCGTGATCAATGCCGCACCACGGGTGAATCCACCGGCGCGAAAGCCTCGGGGGACACGACCGGTGATCCGGAGCATGGCAATGAGTGTAAGGCGGCCTTCCGATCGGATTCGCGGATATCAGACTCGCAGGTACCGGCGCAGGCTCAGGAAGGAGGCCACGGCGCACAGCAGCACGCCGACGCAGATCGAAAAGACGATCACGCCGAACACCGAGCCCCATCCCAGCTGGCTGGTGAACTGCAGCGACTCCTGAAGCTGATCGATCAGCGCCACCTTGCTGCCCATCAGCAGGATGGCCGCGAACATGCCGCCGATCAGGCCGGCGATCGCGCCCTCCAGGATGAAGGGCAGCTGGATGTAGAGGTTGGAGGCGCCCACCAGGCGCATGATGCCGGTCTCCCGGCGGCGGTTGAAGGCCGACAGCCGCACCGTGTTGGTCACCAGCAGCACCGCCGCGATCACCTGGATCGCCGCGATCAGCATCGCCGCCCACTGCAGGCCGTTGAGGATCTTGAAGAACCGGTCCAGGATCTCTTTTTCGTTGACCACCTGGTCCACGCCGTCCCGGTTCGCCAGCAGCTTGGTGACCTCTTCGAACTTCTCCGGATCGGTCAGCCGGACGCGGAAGGAGTCGGGGATGTCACCCACTTTGGTGCTGTTCACAAAGCCCGGGCTGTTGGAGAAGCTCTCCCTGAACCGCTGATAGGCCTCTTCCTTGCTCTCGTAGGTGACGTCCTTGACCACCGACAGGCTCTCCAGGTCGGCCTGGATCTGCTGCTTCTGCTCCTCGGTGACGTCGGTCTTGTTGCAGCTGGGGTTGGAGCTGGTCTTGGCGCACAGGAAGATCGAGACCTCGATCCGGTCGTGCCAGTAGCTCTTGGAGCTGTCGACCTGGAGCTTGATGAGCAGACCGGTGCCCAGCAGCGCCATGGCGATCGCCACGGTGATGACCAGCGAAATGGTCATCGTCAGGTTCCGGCGGAGACCGATCCAGATCTCCTGGGCTACGAACTGTACGCGCATGCCTCGCTGTCCTTGGTCGACCTTGCCTGCCGGAATACCGGGCCGGGCTCGGTGCAGGCTGTATCAGTACGCCTGGCCGTAGACGCCGCGCGACTGGTCCCGGACGATCCGGCCGTCCTCCAGCTCGACGACGCGCTTGCGGAAGGCGTCGACGATCGCGGCGTCGTGGGTGGCCATGACGACGGTGGTGCCGGTGCGGTTGATGCGGTCCAGCACCTTCATGATGCCGATCGAGGTCGCCGGGTCGATGTTCCCGGTGGGCTCGTCGGCCAGCAGGATCATCGGCCGGTTGACGAACGCCCGGGCGATGGCGACGCGCTGCTGCTCACCGCCGGACAGTTCATCGGGCATCCGGTCCGCCTTGCCCTCCAGGCCCACCAGATCGATGACCTCGGGCACCACCTTGCGGATGAACCGCCGGGGCTTGCCGATCACCTCCAGCGCGAACGCCACGTTCTCAAAGACGTTCTTGTTGGGCAGCAACCTGAAGTCCTGGAAGACACAGCCGATCCGACGACGCAGGTGCGGCACCTTCCAGTTGCTGAGCCGGCTGAGATCCTTGCCGGCCACGTGCACACGCCCCTGCGACGGACGCTCCTCCCTGAGGATCAGACGCAGGAACGTCGACTTGCCCGAACCGGAGGGCCCCACCAGGAACAGGAACTCGCCCTTCTCGATGGAGACGTTCACATGCTGGAGGGCCGGGCGATTCTGGTTCGGGTAGACCTTGGTGACGTTGTCAAAGTGGATCACGGCTGCATCACGGCTCGTCAGTCTAGAGGCTGGGAACGGCTCCTTGGCCACCCCCGAGGGGGCCCTCGCGCCTGCACGGGCACGGGGCACTCCGGGATAGCAGCCCGGTTGACCTGGGAGCAGTCTAGGGGGGAAAGTCAAGCGTCCCGGTCCACTCGCGCCGACTCCGCGGTTTCGACGGTCACGGACCGGCCAAGGTGACCATACAAGGCAGCTAGGGTGGATGGGGGCAAAAAAGGCCATTTACCCCAAGGAGGTTGCGAGATGAGCTGCGATCACATGATCTGCGGTCGATGCTCGCACCCGGTCAGTGAGGGGCGCTGCCGCAGCTGCCGGCAGTTCCGCGACGAGCTCCACGGGTACGGGGTCGTGGTGCCCTCCACGATGCTGCTGGCCGTCCTGCTCCTGCTGCTCGCCCTGGCCTTGACACTGCGGCTGAGCACCCTCGGCTGAGCGCTCCGGCTCTTTGCGGGCCGTCAGTTGACCTTCTGCGGAGCGGTGGCCCGGACGGCGGCGCCGTCGATGGCGATCACCTCCGCCTTGGGCTGGGTCTTCTTGCCGTTCTTGGCGTCCTTGATCTTGGGCGGGTCGTAGGCGGCGAACTGCAGCACCTCATAGACGTTGAGCTGGTTGCCCAGGATCAGGCTGTCGAGCAGGTGGGCGGCCTCGGTGGGGATGGGCGGACGGTCGTTTTCGTCCTTGGCCAGCGTCACGGTGTCGCGGCCCAGCGCATACAGCACAAAGGCCCCGCCATCGACGGTGCGCAGCGAAAAGATCGGGTACAGCGTGGCGGGGAAGACCACATCGAAGGCCAGGCCCTCCTTGGCCGCCCGCTTCTTGATCTGCTTGGTCTCGGTGAAGTAGCCGGTGGTGCCCGGACCCGGCTTCATCAGGTCGGCGGGGACGCTGTCGGGGCCCTCCTCGGCGATGGCCGCCTGGATGCCGGCCAGGCTCTTGGGCGGGATCAGCAGGTCGTCTTCGCCGGTGAGCACCGCGGTGGCATAGCCTTCGGCGTCCAGTGCGATCTTGGGCAGCCGGGCCTTGTCCCGCAGCAGCGTGGACAGGCTGAGCTTCCAGGCCGACTCCCGGTCGCGGCGGATGAAGGCCATGATCGCGGTGCGGCTCCGGCCGGAGCCGGCCCGCCGCCCGGCGGCGGCCCGCTCGGTGCGTTCGGCCACCACGACGAACCACTGCGGGAAAGTGGACTCCGACAGGCGCGGGACGTAGATGGTCGGGCTCTTGTACTCGTGGCGCGGCACCGGCTCGCCGTGGAAGACGGCCCGGCGGTACTCGGCGGCGGTGATCGGGGTCTGGCCGTCGGCCACCCAGTTCAGCGCCAGCCGCTCATCGCCGCTGGCGCGGGCCACATCGTCGTTGTTGACGAACTTGCTGAACTCGCGGGCGGCCACCTGCGGGGTCAGCCGCTGCGGCTCCGCCGGGGAGGCCGCCGCCACCGGGGCGGTCGGGGCGCTGCGGTCGCCGGCCGAGCAGCCGGCCAGCAGGGCCGCCGGCAGCACCCACAGCAGCACCGCGACGACCGGCACGGCCAGTGAGGATCGTTTCACCGCCTGTCCCCCCGACTCGTCCGGCTCGGCGTGCTGATGAGACGTGCTGATGAGTGAGACCTGATGAGGTGAGATTCTGCCATCAAGAAGCGTACGTGCGCGTGCCGGGACCGGTTCGGCGCGTACCGTCGCAGGCGGCGGACGCGCAACAGACCGGACCGGTGCCGGGCCGCGGATAAACTCACAGTGTGGCAGGCATCGATTCCGTAGATCAGCTCAAGGAGCTCGGCTCGACCCTGACCGGGATCGAGGCCGTGCTCGACCTGGACGCCATGCGCGCCGAGATCGCCAAGCTGCGCGAGGAGTCGGCCGATCCGGACCTGTGGAGCGACCAGGAGCGCGCCCAGCAGGTGACCCGCAGGCTGTCCTACCTGGAGAACGAGCTGAACCGGGTGACCTCGCTGCGGCAGCGGCTGGAGGATGTCGCCACGCTGTATGAGCTGGCCGAGGAGATGGACGACGCCGACACCCGGGCCGAGGCCGACGCCGAGCTGGAGTCGCTGCGCAAGGACATCCAGCAGCTGGAGGTCCGCACCCTGATGTCGGGCGAGTACGACCACCGCGAGGCGCTGATCACCATCAACGCTCAGGCCGGCGGGGTGGACGCGGCCGACTGGGCGCAGCAGCTGCAGCGGATGTACCTGCGCTGGGCCGAGCGGCACGGCTACCCGACGGAGATCTACGAGACCTCCTATGCGGAGGAGGCCGGGATCAAGTCGACCACGTTCGCGGTCAAGGCCCCCTACGCCTACGGCACGCTGCGCGGCGAGCACGGCACCCACCGCCTGGTGCGCATCTCCCCGTTCGACAACCAGGGCCGCCGCCAGACCTCGTTCGCGGGGCTGGACGTGGTGCCGGTGGTCGAGCAGAGCGACCACGTGGAGGTCGACGAGAACGACCTGCGGATCGACGTCTACCGCTCCTCCGGCCCGGGCGGTCAGGGGGTCAACACCACCGACTCGGCGGTGCGCATCACCCACATTCCCACCGGGATCGTGGTGTCCTGCCAGAACGAGCGGTCCCAGCTGCAGAACAAGGCCACCGCGATGGCGGTGCTGAAGGCCAAGCTGCTGGAGCGCAAGCGGCAGGAGGAGGCGGCCAAGATGGCCGACCTGCGCGGCGAGGGCACCAGCAGCTGGGGCACCCAGATCCGCAACTACGTGCTGCACCCCTACCAGATCGTCAAGGACCTGCGCACCGGCGTGGAGTCCGGCAACCCGGCCGCGGTGCTGGACGGGGAGATCGACGAGTTCATCGAGGCCGAGATCCGCTGGCTGCGGCAGCGGGAGAGCGAGCAGAAGCAAAAGCAGGAGGCGACCTCTTAAAGCCGCGGGCCGCCGAGGCACGGCGGCAGATTGCGCATTCAGACAGTGACCACATGGTCACTGTGCGATGATTGCGGGAGGGTCTTCCGTTCCCCGGGAACGCCCCGGGTGCCCGCTTTCGCCGTCAGCCGACCGTTCCGTCCTCTTTAAGGCTTTCGCGCGGCGGGACCCGATCGTAGGCTCTATGGCCCCGCCGGGCACCGGTTCCCGCCCGCAAGTCCTGACCGCTGCAGGCGGGCGAGGCGGTGCCCGGCGGCATCCGGCCCGCGCAGGGACGCCGCCGCCGAGTCCGTACACTGGCCGCGCCCTTGTTGTTCGTCCCGAGGTGGGGAGCATGCGCCGACAGGTGGCCGGTGTCCTGGCCGGTCCGCTGCTGCTGGGGTGCCTGCTTGCGGGGGGCTGCACCGGAGGCGGCGCGGCCGACCCGCACGGCCGGCCGGCTGAGGACGCCCCCGCGGTGTCGGCGGCGCAGTCGCAGGAGATCATCGCCGGCTGGGCGGCGCGCTACAACCGGGCGGTGGCCTCCGGCCGGGAGGCCGACTGGCGGGAGCTGACCACCGGTGCGCTGCAGGAGGTGATGGTCGAACGGGCCCGCGTCCACGGCGGGCTGCCGGACTCCGAGCGCATCGCCCTGCACAACCCCGCCCTGTACGTGCCGCGGCTGCCGGCCCACCCCAAGTGGTTCGCCGTCGCCGCCCTCGACGACGTGGGCGGGCCCACGCGCCAGGTGCTGGTGCTGTTTCAGCAGGCCAGGCCGGATGAGCCGTGGCGGGCCGCCCACCTGCTGGAATTCCGCGGGGCGCCGCCCAAACTGAGCTATGACGGCCAAGGCTATGCGATCGCCGCGACGGACGCCTCCCTGCCCGCCGGGCACGCCGGGTACCTGTCGTCGGGGGACATGACGACGTTCCGCCCCGACCGTTTCACCCGGCGGGCCCGCACCGCCGCCCGCCCCTCGGCGGCCCCCGCCGGCTGGTCGCTGACCAGCCGGTTCGGCACCGGCCCGCACCCCTCCTACAGCCTGCGCACCGACGACGGCGGTGCGCTGGTGTGGTACTCCATCGAGCAGCGGCAGACCTTCCGGGCCTCGGGGGCGGCCCGCCCTAGCACGCTCCCGGCGGACCTGCGGGCTTATCTGACCCGGACCGGGCGGCTGTCGGCCACCCGGATCCAGGCCTCCTGGACGTGGCTGGCCATCGGCTACGCCCCGCCGCAGGGCACCACCCATGTGCTGGGTGAGAGCGTCCACCTCACGCAGGTCCGCACCTGACCCGCACCGGGCGGTCCGGGCGGGCCCGGACCGCCCATCCGATCACAGGGTGACGGCGGTGACCAGGGTGCGGATGGCGCCCAGGGCCACGGTGAGGGTGGCCAGGTCGAAGCTGTCGCTCTCCCAGATCTCGCCCAGCGTGCGCTGGGCGCGCGCCACCGCGCTGTGGTTCTTGTCGCTCCAGCCGGTCAGCCGCTCCTCCGGGCTCAGGCCGGGCTCGGTGGAGGCCAGCACGTCCCGGGTGAGCGCGGCGTGCGCGGCGTACAGGTCGTCGCGCAGCGCCGCCCGGGCCATGGTCTTCCACCGGTCGCCGCGCGGCAGCGCGATGATCCGCTCGCGCAGCCGGGCCAGCTGCAGCCGGTCGGCCAGGTCGAAGTAGACCTCGGCGACCTCGGTCACCTCCCGGCCGGTGTCGCGGGCGATCTCCACCAGGTCAAAGGTGGAGTAGGCGGGCACCATCAGCGCCACCTGCTCGGCCAGCTCGTCCGGCACGCCCCGCTCGGTGAACCAGGTGCGGCGCTCTTCGAAACGGGCCAGGTCCAGCCCGGCCAGCAGCTTGGGCAGCTGGTCGGTCAGGGCGCGGGCGCCGGCGGCGAAGAAGTCGATGGTGTCGCTGATGCCGAAGTGGGGGCGCCGGTTGCGCAGCAGCCAGCGGGTGCCGCGCTCGGTGAGCTTGCGGGCCTCCAGCAGCATCTTGATCTGGGTGGACTCCTCCACCTGGTAGGACAGCCCCTCCACCCGGCGCCAGAAGCGGGGCATGTCGAACACCTGGCGGGCCACCAGGTAGGCGCGGGCGATGTCGGGGCCGGCGGCGCCGGTCTCCTCGTTGATCCGGAAGATGAAGGTGGTGCCGCTGTTGTTGACCAGGTCGTTGACCACCCGGGTGGTGATGATCTCCCGGCGCAGCGGGTGGCGGTCCATGTAGGGGCGCAGCCGCCCCCGCAGCGGGGTCGGGAAGTAGTCCACCAGCCACGACTGCAGGGACGGGTCGTCGGGCAGGTCGGAGGCCAGCAGCTCGGCGTCCAGGGTGAGCTTGGTGTAGGCCAGCAGCACCGCGAACTCCGGCCCGGTCAGCCCCAGCCCGGCCTGCCGCCGCTCGGCCAGCGTCTTGTCGTCGGGCAGGAACTCCAGCCGCCTATCCAGCCTGCCCTCGCGTTCCAGCTTGCGCAGGTAGCGGCCGTGGACGTGGAGCATGGAGGGGGCCTGGCGGCGGGCGGCGGCCAGTACCACGTTCTGGGCGTAGTTGTCGGCCAGCACCAGCTCGGCGACCTCGTCGGTCATCTCGTCCAGCAGCGCATCCCGCCGGTCGCGGGTCAGCTCCCCGTCGCGCACCGCCTGGTCGAGCAGGATCTTGATGTTGACCTCGTGGTCGGAGGTGTCCACCCCGGCGGAGTTGTCGATGAAGTCGGTGTTGATCAGCCCGCCCTTGCCGTCGGGGCCGCCGCGCAGCGCGTACTCGATGCGGGCCAGCTGGGTGAAGCCCAGGTTGCCGCCCTCGCCGACCACCTTGCAGCGCAGTTCGGCGGCGTTGGCGCGCACCGCGTCGTTGGCCTTGTCGCCCACGTCGGCGTGGCTTTCGGAGGTGGCCTTGACGTAGGTGCCGATGCCGCCGTTCCACAGCAGGTCCACCGGGGCGCACAAGACCGCGTGGATCAGCTCGAACGGGGTCATCGCCGTCACCTCGTCGCCGATGCCCAGCGCGCGGCGCATCTGCGGGGTGATGCGGACCGACTTGGCGGTGCGGGGGAACACCCCGCCGCCGGGCGAGATCAGCGCCGGGTCGTAGTCGGCCCAGGAGCTGCGCGGCATCTCGAACAGCCGTTTGCGTTCGGCGTAAGAGCGCTCGGGGTCGGGGTCGGGGTCGATGAAGATGTGCCGGTGGTCGAAGGCGGCCACCAGCTTGATGTGCCGCGACAGCAGCATCCCGTTGCCGAACACGTCGCCGGACATGTCGCCGATGCCCACGACGGTGAAGTCCTCGCGCTGGATGTCCTTGCCGAGGGTGCGGAAGTGGTATTTGACCGACTCCCAGGCGCCGCGGGCGGTGATGCCCATGGCCTTGTGGTCATAGCCCACCGAGCCGCCGGAGGCGAAGGCGTCGCCCAGCCAGAAACCGTAGGAGGCGGCGACCTCGTTGGCGATGTCGGAGAAGGTGGCGGTGCCCTTGTCGGCGGCCACCACCAGGTAGGGGTCGTCGCCGTCGTGCCGGACGACCTTGGGCGGCGGCACCACGGCGCCGTCGACCAGGTTGTCGGTGATGTCCAGCAGGCCGCTGATGAACTCCTTGTAGCAGGCCACCCCGGCGGCCAGGTAGGCGTCGCGCCCGGCGGCCGGGTCCGGCAGCCGCTTGCCGACGAAGCCGCCCTTGGCCCCGGCGGGCACGATCACGGTGTTCTTGACCGCCTGGGCCTTGACCAGGCCGAGGATCTCGGTGCGGAAGTCCTCGGGCCGGTCCGACCAGCGCAGCCCGCCCCGGGCCACCGACCCGAACCGCAGGTGCACGCCCTCGGTGCGCGGCGAGTAGACGAAGATCTCGAACTTGGGGCGGGGTTCGGGCAGGTTGGGGATGCTGCGGGGGTCGAACTTCAGCGACAGGTAGGGCTTGTCCTGGAAGTGGTTGGTGCGCAGCGTGGCGTTGATCAGCGCCAGGTAGGAGCGCAGGATGCGGTCCTCATCCAGGCTCTCCACCTCTTCCAGGGCGCCGGTGATCTCCTCGGCGATGGCGGTGCTGCGCTCGGCCTCGCCGTCGATCAGCGCCGGGTCCAGGCGCGACTCCCACAGCCGCACCAGCAGCCGGGTGATGGCGGCGTTGCGCAGCAGCACCTGCTCGATGTGCCGCTTGCTGAAGTTGATGCCGGTCTGCCGCAGGTACATGGCGTAGGCCCGCAGCACCATGGCCTGCTTCCAGGTCAGGCCGACGTGCAGCACCAGCGCGTTGAACCCGTCGTTTTCGATGTCGCCGCGCCACAGCGCCCGGAAGGCGTCTTCGAACAGCTCCTTGACCTGGTCTTCGGGCACCGCGCTGACCGGCTGGTAGCGCAGCCCCAGGTCGTAGATCCAGTAGCGGCGCAGCTCGGAGGTGACGATCTCATAGGGACGCTCGTCCACCACCTCCACGCCCATGTTGTGCAGCAGCGGCAGGATGTGCGACAGGGAGATCGGCGGACCCAGCCGGTAGATCTTCAGCCGGCGTTCCCCGGTCACCGAGCGGCGCGGCTTGTACAGGTCGATGCTGATCTCGCCGTCCTCGCGCAGCGCGTCCAGCCGCCGCAGGTCGGCGACGGCGGTGTGGGCGGGGAAGTCGGCCTTGTAGCCCTCGGGGAAGGCGTCGCCGAACAGCTTGGCCAGGCGACCGGCCTGCTCCCCTTCGCACTGCTGGGCGATGGCGTCGGCCAGGTCGTCGGCCCACGAGCGGGTGGCGGCGGCCAGCCGGGCCTCCAGCTCGGCCGGGTCGGCCTCCGGCAGCGGCTCGCCGCGTTCCCCGCGGACCACGATGTGCAGCCGGGCCAGGGTGGACTCGGAGACCATGGCGCTGTAGTCGACGGCCACGCCGTTGAAGGCCCGCCGCAGGATCTCCTGCATGCGCAGCCGGATCTGGGTGGTGTAGCGGTCGCGCGGCAGGTAGATCAGGCAGGACATGTAGCGGCCGTAGACGTCCTTGCGCAGGAACAGCTTGAGCTGTTTGCGGTCGCGCAGCCGCAGCACGCCCAGCGCGATCGGCAGCAGTTCCTCCACCGACATCTGGAACAGCTCATCGCGCGGGTAGGTCTCCAGGATCTCGGCCAGGTCCTGGCCGTCGTGGCTGTCGGGGGTGAAGCCGGCCCGGTCGATCACCTCGTCCAGCTTGCGTTTGAGGACGGGGATGTGCGCGATGGACTCGCTGTAGGCGACATAGGTGAACAGGCCCAGAAAGCGCCGCTCCCCGACCACCTCGCCGTTGGCGTCGAACTTCTTGACGCCGATGTAGTCCAGGTAGTGCGGGCGGTGCACGGTGGAGCGGGAGTTGGCCTTGGTGAGCACCAGCAGCTTCTTCTCCCGGGCCTTGGCCCGCACCGGCGGCGGCAGCGCCGCGAAGCCGCCGGAGTGGGACTTGTCGTGGCGCAGGATGCCCAGCCCGGTGCCGGTCACCGGGGTGAGGACGGAGCCGTCCTCGCTCAGGTCGTAGTCACGGTAGCCCAGGAAGATGAAGTGGCCGCCGGCCAGCCAGTCCAGCAGCTCGACGCCCTCGGCCAGTTCCTTGTCCGGCAGCGGCGGGGGGTTCTGGGAGATCTCCCGGGCGATGGCCTTGGCCAGCGCGCGCATCTTGGGCTCGTCCTCGTAGGCCACCCGCACGTCCCGCAGCACCCGCTGCAGGTCCTCTTCGACCTGCTTGAGCAGGCCGGGGTCGGTGATGCGGTCCACCTCGATGTGGATCCACGACTCGTCGAGGTCGTGCGGGCTGGCCTTCTTGGCGCGGAAGGCGTGCAGGCGACCGGCCACGTCGCGGTCCACGCCCAGCAGCGGGTGCACCACCATCTGGGTGGTCAGGTCGTGGCGGAGCAGCTCCATCGTCACCGAGTCGACCAGGTAGGGCATGTCGTCGGTGACCACCTGGACGACGGTGCGCCCGGGATCCCAGCCGTCCTCCTCGCGGCTGGGGTTGAACACCCGCACGTTGGCGCGGCCCTGGGGCCGCACCCGGCCGAGCCGCCAGTGCGCCAGGGCCGGGCCGTAGATGTCGGCCGGGTCGCGTTCGGCCAGGTCCTCGTGAGGTACGTGCCGGTAGTACAGCCGCAGGTAGGCGACCGTTTCCCGGTGGTCGCCCGGACGGTCACCGGGGGCTTGCGCGCAGGCCTCCACAACCGTTCGAAGCAGTTCGTCCTTGGCCGGATCGAGCTCGCCGCCCATGTAACACTCCCCTAGAACTTTGCGTCACCTCTTTGTGACGCCGCTCATGGGCGCCAGCCTAGTCATCCAACGCCCCTTTCGCTGGACGAAGATCGGGATACCCTGCGACGACAAGAGCGCACTTCGCACCGGGACACGTTCCTGTCTTTTTCGGAAATCAGCGGCGATGGCGCCGAGACGGGGCCGGATAGTGCCGAAAATAGAGATTCTCGCAGCGCTGTCGTCGCAGGAGAAACCACCGCCCCATGCCGCGGCTCCCGGGCTTCATTTCAAAGACCGGTCTCAGGTCCGGGGAGCGCCGCGCCCGGATTCGGATCGCCCCAGGTCACACCGCCCCCTGCAGGCGGTCTGCGGAAATGGCGCGCCAAAAAGTTCAGTACACCCTTTTTGGTGCCTGTTCACCGATCGGCGGGGATCGTTCCCCGCCCCGGCGACCGGCATCCGCACGGACGCCGGTCGCCGGGGCGCGGGCGGCGAGGTTCAGTGACCGTCATCGGCCGTCCCGCCGGAGTCCTCCCCTCCCCGGCTCGGCTCGGGGTCCGGCTCCTCCGGTTCCGGGGCGTGCGTCGGAGGATCCGCCGGAGGGTCGGACGGCTCGGGGGTGTGGTGCGTGGGCGGCGTGGTGGGATGGGTGGGCGGCGGCGTGTACGGCGGCGGGTTGTGCGGATCGCCGCTCGTCGGCGCGGCACTGGGCGTGGCGCTGGGAGTGTGGCCGGTCGGGGTGGGGGTGGGAGTCACGCCACTGGATTGCGTCCCGGTCGGCTGGGTCCACCCGCTGTTCTCCGGCACGCCGCCGGGGGCCCGGGCGGGGGTGGAGGTGGCCGACTGGCTGGAGTTCCCGGAAGTGGGCGCGATGTAGTGGCGGTCGTTGAGCGCCGAGGCCGCCAGTGCCGCGATCGCCACGGCCGCCGCCAGCGCCCCGGCTCCGGCCAGGAGCGCCCGCCGGTTCAGGGCGGGCCGCCGGTCCGGGTGCGGGCTCGCGTTGAAGGCGGCCTCCGCGGGCAGAGTGGCCTGGGCGTCCGGGTCGAAAGACGCCGCATGCCCGCCCCCTGAGCCCGGGTCCGTGAACGCCTCCGGGGAGACATCCGCCTCCCCCGGGGTCTGGCCGGCCGGCACCGCGGCCACGCCCCCGAGCGCTCCGGCGGCGAGGGTGGCGGCCTGGGCGAGCGTCCCCTCCTCGAACGGGGCGGCGGCCGGGTCCGGCGCGCCCGCCGGGGACGCCGCGGCGGGCGCAGGGGTCTGCTGCTCCTGGCCGAGCAGCCGCAGCAGGATCTGCCGGGCGGTCGGCCGCCGGGCCGGGTCCTTGGCCAGGCACTCGGCGACCAGGGAGCGCATGGGCTCCGGCAGGTCGCCCAGGTCCGGTTCGGCGTTGACGATCCGGTTGACCACGCTGGGGATGGTGTCCATCCCGAAAGGGGCCTGGCCGGTCGCCACATAGGCGATCGTGGCGCCCCAGGCGAAGATGTCCACGGCCGGCGTGATGGTCCCGCCCGACAGCTGCTCGGGCGCCATGTAGGCGGGGGTGCCGACGATGCGGCTGCTGGTGGTGGCGGCCGACAGGTCCTTGGCGACGCCGAAGTCGATCACACGCGGGCCGTCCTCGGCGATCAGCACGTTCCCGGGCTTGAAGTCGCGGTGCACGATCCCGGCCTGGTGGATGGCCACCAGCGCGGTGATGGTGCCGATGGCCAGCCGCTCCAGCGCCGAACCGGTGATCGGCCCCCGCTCGGTCACCAGGCGCTGCAGCGACGAGCCCGTGACGTACTCGCTGACGATGTAGGGCTGATCGCCCTCGACGTCGACGTCCAGCACCTGGGCGGTGCAGAACCGGGCGACCCGCATGGCCGCCCGGGCCTCCCGGACGAACCGCTCGCGCGCGGCGGCGTCTTCCACCAATTCCGGGTGCAGCAATTTGACCGCGACATGACGGCCGTCCGGTGCGGTGCCGAGATAAACGGCGCCCTGACCGCCGGACCCCAGCCTGCCGATCAGTTCATACCCGCCCAACCGGCGCGGATCGCCCGTGCGCAGCGGAGTCGCCGCCGGCTTCGGGATCGAGGTCGCCATGACCGATCCTCCCCCTCCAAGTGCTGACGGGCCGTTCGGTCCGGTGATTCATCCGGTCGGTCCCACAACGTCTGTGATGCCGAGGAGCGCTTTCGGGTTCGCCCTTCATAAGGACTAGAGAGGACGGCAGTGATTGAGAAAAGACGGAATGTAATTAAGTGGCTACGGGTAGTGGTTGCTGTGGCGTTCTTCGAGAGGGGGTACGACACAAATGTCAATTCCTTTAAAGGCGCTCTGCGGTGCGGCCACCGTGGCCCTGGCACTGGTGCCCAGTGTCGGTCAGGCCCGAGTATCCGGCCACGCCGCGGTGCCGCGACCCGATAAGACCGCCAGAGGGCATACCGGTCACGTCGCGGCGCAGCAGCCACAGCACGGTCGCCCTGAGGGGAAGCAGGGTGCACCGGCGGGCCTGTCGCTACGGCACGACCTGTACGTCCGGCAGAACGCCGCTGTGATGCGCGAGCAGGCGCTGCAGACGGCCCTGCGGCGGCGCACGGTGCGCTACCGGCGGGCCAAGCTGATCGAGCAGTGGCAAAGGCGCGCCGACCGGGCGGTGCGCTTTGCGCTCAAGCAGCGCGGCAAGCCCTACCAGTGGGGCGCCACGGGCCCGCACAGCTACGACTGCTCCGGGCTCGTCCAGCAGGCCTGGCGCCGGGCGGGGGTGTCCATCCCGCGGGTGTCGCAGGCGCAGTACCACGGCATCCGCACCAAGGTCCCGCGCGACCGGCTGCGGCCCGGAGATCTGGTGCTGTTCAACGGGCTGCGGCACGTCGGCATGTACATCGGGCGGGGCCGTTTCATCCACGCGCCGAGGACCGGCCGGACGATCACCGTCGAACGGCTGCGGGGGTACTACGCGCGCAGCTACGTGGGCGCGGTACGCCCGGCCTGGCCCCGGCTGCCCAAGGTTCCCAAGCACTGATACCGCTCATCGACCGAACCGGCCGCACGCAATTTTCGGCGCGGCTCCCCGCATCACCGCTGCGACCCGGTGATGCATGGGCAGGCCCGCCGCGTCCGGCCCGCCGGTCTGTTCGGTGCCCCGGGCATAGGGCATATGCCCGGGGCACCGCCGTTCATGCATGGAACTTCACGGCCGGTAGTGCTCCAGCACCTCGGGGTTGGCCATCGAGCCGGGATTGGCGGCCTTCTCCACGGGCGTGCCGAGCAGGATCTTGCGGACCGGGATCTCCAGCTTCTTGCCCGACAGGGTGCGGGGCACCCCGGGGACCTGCCGGATCTCGTCGGGCACATGGCGGGGCGACAGCGCCGTGCGCAGGGCCTGCCGGATCCGGCCGGCCAGCTCCTCGTCCAGGGCGACGCCCTCGGCGAGCTGGACGTACAGCAGCAGGCGGCCTTCTTGGCCGAGCCGGCCGGTGTCGATGACCAGGCTGTCGACGACCTCGTCGAACGCCTCCACCACCCGGTAGAAGTCGGAGGTGCCCATCCGCACCCCGCCCCGGTTGAGGGTGGAGTCGGAGCGGCCGTAGATCACACAGCCCCCGTCGGGCAGGATCTTGACCCAGTCGCCGTGCCGCCAGGCCCCGGCGAAGCCTTCGAAATAGGAGCCGCGGTAGCGCGCGCCGTCGGGGTCGTTCCAGAAGAACACCGGCATGGACGGCATCGGCTCGGTCAGCACCAGCTCGCCGACCTGGTCGACGACCGGTTTGCCGTCCTCGTCGTAGGCCTCGACCTTGGCGCCCAGCCCCCGGCACTGGATCACCCCGGCCCGCAGCGGCAGCAGCGGGCACGGCCCGACGAACCCGGTGCACACGTCGGTGCCGCCGGAGAACGACCCCAGCAGCAGGTCCGAGCCGACCGCCGCATAGACCCACTCGAACCCCTCCGGCGGCAGCGGCGAGCCCGTGGAGCCGATGCCGCGCAGCCGCGACAGGTCGTACTCGGCGCCCGGCCGCAGGCCCGCCTTGCGGGAGGCCATGATGTAGGGGGCGCCGACGCCCAGGTAGGTGACGCCGAGCTCGGCGCTCAGCCGCCACAGCTCATCCCCCTTCGGCGCGCCGTCGTACAGCACGACGGTGGCTCCCACCAGCAGCCCGCCGATCAGGTAGTTCCACATCATCCAGCCGGTGGTGGTGTACCAGCAGAACACATCCCCCGGCCCCAGGTCCTGGTGGAACGACAGCGCCTTGAGGTGCTCCAGCACGATGCCGCCGTGCCCGTGCACGATCGGCTTGGGCAGCCCGGTCGTCCCGGACGAGTACACCACCCACAGCGGGTGGTCGAACGGCACCTCTTCGAAGGCCAGGTCGTGGCCGGGGCGGGGCAGGTCGGCGTAGGCGACGCCGTTGCGCAGCAGCCCGTCCGGGGAAGCGGCCGGGTCCAGGTAGGGGATCAGCACGGTGGCGCTCAGCGACGGCAGCGCGGCCTCGATCTCGGCGACCACCGCCCGGCGGTCGAAGCGCCTGCCGCCGTAGACGTAGCCGTCGACGGCGATCAGCACCTTGGGCTCGATCTGGGCGAACCGGTCGATCACGCTGGCGGAGCCGAAGTCCGGCGAGCAGGAGGACCAGATCGCCCCCAGCGAGGCGGTGGCCAGGAAGCAGATCAGCGCCTCGGGGATGTTGGGCAGGTAGGCCGCCACCCGGTCGCCCTTGCCGACCCCCAGCCCGGCCAGCCCGGCCCGCACCCGCGCCACCTGATGCGCCAGCTCGCCCCGGGTCAGGACGCGGTGCCCGCCGGCCTCCGAGCGGAAGACGACCGCCACCTCCTCGGGGCGTTCCACGGCCCCGCGCAGCGCGTTGGCCGCGTAGTTGACGGTGGCGCCGGGGAACCAGCGCAGCCCGTCCACCGGCATCGGCCCGCCCCGGCGCACCGGGCCGTCCCCGCGGGTGCCGACCACGTCGAAGTAGGACCACAGCGAGTCCCAGAAGGCGTCGATCTCGGTCACCGACCAGCGCCACAGCTCCTGGTAGGAGGCCTGCGCGCCGGGGCCGAGACCGCGTTCGGCCAGCCACCGCCGGTACCGGGTCAGCTGCGCGCGCTCGATCACCTCCGCCGGCGGTTCCCACAGCACCCGGCCCTGCGCCGCGTCCTGCCGGCCCTCCTGCACACTGGCGGCCTCATTGCCTGCCATAGCTCCCACCTCCGAGTGGACCATACGCCCGCCGGTGCTCGGTCGCTTCCTTCCCGGCCTCTCCCGGGACGCAAGCGTCCCGGCGTCGATGGTCCACCCAAGACGGACGCGGGCTCAACGACGCGGGCGCGGCGGGCGGCCGAGACGACCCCGCCAGGCGCCGGTCAGGAACGGGCCGGGGCGGTCAGGTGATCGACGGCGCGCAGGACCGTGTCGGTGTCGGCCAGGGTGGGCAGCACGATGTCGGCGCCGGCGGCGCGCAGCTCGGTCTCGGTGGCGCTGCCGGTGGCGACCGCCAGCACCTGGGCGCGGGCGATCTTGGCGGCCTGCACGTCGCGGGCGGAGTCGGCGATGTAGACGGTGGGTCCCTTGGCGGTCCCCTCCTGCCAGGCGGCGGACTCGTCGAAGGCGACGCCGTACTTTTGGGAGGCCTTGCGCCGGGCCAGCTCCAGCAGTGCGGCCTTGCTGTAGACGCCGTCCTCATAGCCGCCGACCTCGGGGTCGATATGGGAGTCCAGGCCGAACTCGGCGAGCTTGATCACCGCGTTGGGGCGGATGCAGCCGGTCAGCACCGACTGCACGGTGCCTGGCCGCCGGGCCAGGGCCGCCACCGCCTCCTTGGCGCCCGGCAGCAGCCGTCCCTCGGCGCGCAGCCGGCCGCGCCGGGCCGCGAACGCCTGAGCCAGCGCGGACATGAACGCCGGCAGATGCTCGTCGGTCACCTCGACGTCGTTGAACGCCAGCGTCTCGAAGATGATCTCCGACTCGGTGCGCCCGGCGGTCGGCGCCAGTTGTTCCAGGGGGCGCCCCGTGGTCCGTTGAAAGGCCTCGGCGTAGGCGTCCCGGGTGACCCTCCCGACATCGACCAGCGTGTGGTCGATGTTCCACAGCACCAGACGATAGGTCGTCGACATCCCGTTTCCCACTGTGCTAATGCCGACGCCCGGGAGCGCTCGTCCCGGCACGGTAGCGGCGTTCGCCCATAGCCTACGGTCAGGGGTCGTGCCTGGACAGCCCCGCTCCCGATATCGCCCGTGCTCGTTCGCTCAGCCCATGTGCGGGTAGCGGTGATCGGTGGGCGGCACGAACGTCTCCTTGATCGTGCGGACGTTGGTCCAGCGGATCAGGTTGAAGATCGAGCCGGCCTTGTCGTTGGTGCCGCTGGCGCGGGCCCCGCCGAACGGCTGCTGTCCCACGATCGCCCCGGTGGGCTTGTCGTTGATGTAGAAGTTGCCGGCCGCAAAGCGCAGGCGTTCGGTGGCGGCGGCGATGGCCTGCCGGTCCCGCGCGATGATCGAGCCGGTCAGCCCGTAGGGGGCGATGCTCTCCATCTGCCGCAGCATGGCGTCGTAGTCGCCGTCGTCGTAGACGTAGACGCTGAGGATGGGGCCGAAGTACTCCTTGGTGAAGACCTCGTCAGTGGGGTCGTCGGCCTCCAGCACCGTGGGGCGCACGAAGTAGCCCTCGGAGTCGTCGGCCCGCCCGCCGGCCAGCACCCGGATGGAGTCGCTGGCGTGGGCCCTTTCAAGGGCCGCCCGGTGCTTGGCGAACGCCCGCTCGTCGATCACCGCGCCCATGAACAGCGACAGGTCCTCGGCGACGTTGCCCATGGTCAGCGACTCGACCTCGGCGCAGAAGTCGTCGCGCACGGCCTGCCACAGCGAGCGCGGCAGGTAGGCGCGGGAGGCCGCCGAGCATTTCTGCCCCTGGTATTCGAAGGCGCCGCGGATCAGCGCGGTGCGCAGCACGGCCGGGTCGGCAGAAGGGTGGGCGACCACGAAGTCCTTGCCGCCGGTCTCGCCGACCAGCCGGGGGTAGCCGCGGTAGCCGGCGATGTGCTCGCCCACCGTCCGCCACAGGTGCTGGAAGGTGGTGGTGCTGCCGGTGAAGTGGACGCCGGCCAGCTCGGGGTGGGGCAGCGCCACGCGGGAGACCGCCTGCCCGTCCCCGGTGACCATGTTGATCACTCCGGGCGGCAGCCCGGCCTCCTCCAGCAGCCGCATGGTGTAGTGCGCGGCCAGCTGCTGGGTGGGCGAGGGCTTCCAGATGACCACGTTGCCCATCAGGGCGGGCGCGGTGGGCAGGTTGCCGGCGATGGAGGTGAAGTTGAACGGGGTGATCGCCACCACGAACCCCTCCAGCGGCCGGTACTCCATCCGGTTCCAGGTGCCGGGCGCCGATTCGGGCTGCTCGGCCAGCAGCCGGCGGGCGTAGTGCACGTTGAAGCGCCAAAAGTCGATCAGCTCGCAGGCCGAATCGATCTCCGCCTGGTAGGGGCTTTTGGACTGGCCGAGGATGGTGGCGGCGTTCAGGGTGGCCCGCCAGGGGCCGGACAGCAGCTCGGCGGCCCGCAGGAAGATCGCCGCGCGTTCCTCGAACGGCAGCGCCCGCCAGGCGCCGGCGGCCTGCCGGGCGGCCTCGATGGCGGCGCGCACGTCGGCGTCGGTGGCGTTGCCGAGGCGCCCCAGCACGTGGCCGTGCCGGTGCGGCTCGACCACCTCGATGGGCTCCCCTCCGCCCAGCCGGCGCTCGCCGCCGATCGTCATGGTCAGCTCGTGCTGCTCGGCGCCCAGTTCCTTGATCCGGTCCTCCAGCGCGGCCCGCTCGGGGCTGCCGGGGGCATAGCTTTTGACCGGCTCGTTGGCCGGTACCGGCACGTTGGTGACCGCGTCCATGGGCCTGCTCCCCAAAAGTCCGACATCGTCGTCGAAGGCACCCGTCAGGAGACCTACCCGGATCGCGCGCCCGCGACGCTCCCGCCGGGGATCGCGATCCGTCCCAAGGTCTGGACGAGCCGCGCGAAGGGAGCGACCATCGGGCAATGGACGGCAAGACCCGCACCGCGATCTATCTGCGCCAGACCGGCCGCAAGAAGCTGACCGGCAAGCAGGCCAAGCGCCTGCGTCAAAAGGAGAACCGGCGCGCCGCCTCCGGCGGCGCCGCAAAGAGCTGACGGCGGGGGCTCACAGGTCGCCCAGTTCCTGGGTGGCGTACCACAGCAGTTCGTGGCCCTCGGCGCCGTCGACGGTGAACTGGGCGTCGGCGTCGCCGGCGTCGGCCGCCGGCAGCGCCTTCACCGCGGCCAGGATGTCGTCCGCGGCGGCCTCCTCATCGACGTGCCCGGCTGCGATCTGGCGCATCCGCACCGGCGCGGTCACCTGCACCAGCGCCCGCTCCTGCTCGCCCGGGCGCCACTGGACGATGCGCTCGGGGACCTCGGCGGCCAGCACCACGCGCCGCGGCGGCGCCGCCGGGTCGGCGGCCAGCAGCCGCAGCGAGGCGCGGGCGGCGGCCGTCATCGCCGCGTACTCCAGTTCCTCGGTATCGCCCTCGGCGTACCACTCGCGCAGCGCGGGGGTCACCGCATAACCGGTCAGCGGGGCGGGGCCGACCTGGCCGGCCGCCAGGACGTCGGCCAGCTTCACAAGCGTGGACGGCAGGTAGACGCGCATGACGTCAGCAGTCTGCCAGAGGCACTCCCAACAGTTCTCCCAGGCGTTCGATGGTGACGGCCACATCGGTGTGGTGCAGGCCGATCATCCCGATCGCCTCGGCGGCCCGCACGTTGTGCTCGATGTCGTCGATGAAGGCGCACTCGTGCGGCTGCAGGCCCATCAGCTCCAGGGTGTGCCGGAAGATCCGCTCGTCCGGCTTGCGCATCCCCACCTCGCAGGAGATGACGACCGCGTCGAACAGCTCGCCCCACATCTGGCGGGGGTAGTCGTTGCCCCAGGAGTTGGACAGCAGCCCGATGCGGGCCCCGGCGGCGCGGGCGGCGCGCAGCGCCTCGTACATCGGCTCCACCGGGTGGAAGGCGGCGAACATCCGACGCAGCAGGCCCTCGCTCTCCACCGGCCCGCCGTCCACCGTGCGCAGCTCGGCGGCCAGCAGCCGCTCGAACTCCGCCGGGTCCAGCGTGCCGTCCTCCAGCCCGTGGATGGGGTTGGCGGTGCCGGCCGCCGGGTCGTAGGCCTGCATGACCCACGAGCGCATGACGTCCTTGTAGCGCCGGGCGTCGATGCGGTCGGCGGCCATCCACTGCCTGATGGCGTCGTTGAGCGGAGAGGTCAGCACCCCGCCCCAGTCGGTGATCACAGCCTTGACGTCCACGTCCCGAATGGTAGGGGATGCCCCGGCACAGGACCCGAATCTCATTCTGCGAGACTGGGGGCATGGACTTCGAACTCAGCCCCAAGGCCCGGGAGTACGCCGAGAAGCTGCAGGAATTCATGGACGAGCACGTCTATCCTGCAGAGTCCGTCTATGAGGCCCAGCGCGCGGAGCTGACCGCGGCGGGCAAGCCCAACGCCTGCCCTCCGATCATCGAGGAGCTCAAGGCCGAGGCCCGCAAGCGCGGGCTGTGGAACCTGTTCCTGCCCGACATCTCGGGGCTGTCGAACGTCGACTACGCCACCCTCGCCGAGATCACCGGACGCTCCTTCCACCTGGCGCCGGAGGCGGTCAACTGCGCCGCCCCCGACACCGGGAACATGGAGGTGCTGCACATGTTCGGCACCGAGGAGCAGAAGGAGCGCTGGCTGCGTCCCCTGCTGGAGGGCCAGATCCGCAGCGCGTTCGCGATGACCGAGCCGGACGTGGCCTCCTCCGACGCCACCAACATCACCACCTCCATCGTCCGGGACGGCGACGAGTACGTCATCAACGGCCGCAAGTGGTTCATCAGCGGCTCCGCCGACGACCGCTGCAAGATCTTCATCGTGATGGGCAAGACCGACCCGGACGGCCCGGTGCACCGCCAGCAGTCGATGGTGCTGGTGCCGCGCGACACCCCGGGCGTCCGGGTGGTGCGGGACCTGACGATCTTCGGCTACCGGGACCAGCACGGCCACCCGGAGGTGGTGTTCGAGAACGTGCGGGTGCCGGTGAGCAACCTGCTGGCCAACGAGGGCGACGGCTTCATGATCGCCCAGGCCCGGCTGGGTCCCGGCCGCATCCACCACTGCATGCGCGCCCTGGGGATGGCCGAGCGCGCCCTGGAGCTGATGTGCCAGCGGGCCGTCTCCCGGGTGGCCTTCGGCAAGACGCTGGCCGAGCAGGGCGTGGTGCAGCAGCAGATCGCCGAGTCCCGGATGGCGATCGAGCAGGCCCGGCTGCTGACCCTCAAGGCCGCCTGGATGATCGACAAGTACGGCTCCAAGGGCGCCCGCACCGAGATCGCCGCGATCAAGGTGGTGGCGCCGCGGGTGGCCTGCGAGGTCATCGACCGCGCCATCCAGGTGCACGGCGGCGCCGGCGTCAGCGGCGACACCCCGCTGGCCGGCATGTACGCCTGGGCCCGCGCCATGCGGATCTTCGACGGCCCGGACGAGGTGCACATCCGCACCGTCGCCCGTCAGGAGCTCAAGCCCTACCGGAGCTGAAGCGGCCCCGCCGCGGCGGGCGGCCTCCCGGCCCGTGCCGAGAACCGGCCGGGAGGCCGCGCCGTGAGCGCGCCTCGTCCCGCCCGCCCGCCGCGGTCACCCGGTGCGCAGGCGCCGCAGGGCCTCCCGGACGCCGCCGTGGGCCTCCTGCAGCGCCAGCGTGGCCCGGGAGGTGGAGACCTCCCCCAGCAGGGAGACCAGCGCGACCTTGGTGTCGCCGCCCGCCTCCGACAACGCGTTCTCGCAGGTCTCGGTGTCCATGCCGGTGGCCTCGATGAGGATGCGCACCAGGCGGGCCCGCAGCTTGTCGTTGACCGCGTTGACGCTGACCATCAGGTTGGAGTAGGTCCGGCCCAGCCTGATCATCAGCGTGGTGGAGAAGGCGTTGAGCACCAGCTTGGTGGCGGTGCCGGCCTTCATCCGGGTGGAGCCGGTGATCACCTCCGGGCCGGTGGCCATCCCGATGTGGATGTCCACCTCCTGCCCGTAGGGGGAACGCGGGTTGGCGCTGACCAACGCCGTGCGGGCACCGGTCCGCGCGGCGGCGCGCAGCGCGCCGATGACATACGGGGTGCGCCCGCTGGCGGCGATCCCGACGGCGATGTCGCCGGGGTGCACATCGGCGGCGTCCCGGGCGCCCAGGTCGGCGTCGTCCTCCACGTCCTCGATGGCCTGCGACAGCGCCCCCAGCCCGCCGGCGTGGTGGGCCACCACCCGGCCCCACAGCCCGAAGGTGGGCGGCAGCTCGGCGGCGTCGATCACCGCCAGCCTCCCGGAGGTCCCGGCGCCGAAGTAGTGCACCCGGCCGCCGGCCCGCAGCGACTCCACCGCCAGGTCCACCAGCTCGGCGATCTCCGGCAGCACCGCGGCCACCACGGCGGGCACCTTGGCGTCCTCGTCGTTGATCAGCCGCAGCACCTCGATGGTGGGCAGGACGTCCACATCGACGGTGCGCGGGTTGCGGCTTTCGGTGGGCAGATCGCACTCGATCACCGGCGCCTCCGATCGGGTCGTACCGTACGGCTGCGGACCGCCTCGTAGGTGGCCTCCAGCGCTTTGCGGGTGGTGGCGTAGGTGCGCTGCGCGACGCCCACGAAGACGCAGTCGATCACGGTGAGCTGGGCCAGCCGGCTGGCGGTGGCGCCGGAGCGGAAGGTGGTCTCGCGGGCCGCGGTGGTCAGCACCAGGTCGGCCACCTCGGCGATCGGGGACTTGGGGAAGTTGGTGACGGCCACTGTGGTGACCCCTCGTCCCTTGGCCACCGCGAGCGCGTCGATGGTCTCCACCGTGGCGCCGGTGTGCGAGATGCCCATCGCCACGTCCCCCGGATTGAGCACGGCGGCGCTGGTCAGCATGATGTGCGCGTCCGACCAGGCCGAGCAGTGCCGGCCGATGCGGTGCAGCTTCTGCTGGAAGTCCATGGCCACGAAGGCGCTGGCGCCGACTCCGTAGACGTCCACCCGGGAGGCGGCGACCACCGCGTCGATCACCTGTTCCAGCACCTTGATGTCGAGCTGGGCGGCGGTCTCCTCGACCGCGCGGGCGTCGGCGAAGGTCACCTTCTCGACGATCTCCTCCAGGGAGTCGTCGGGGCTGATGTCACTGCCGATGACCCGCCCCCCGGAGACGCTCTGCGCCCGGCCGGCCTCGGTGGCCAGCGTCAGCCGCAGCTCCGGGTAGCCGGTGAAGCCGATGGCCCGGCAGAACCGGATCACGGTGGTCTCCGACGTCCCGCAGGCGTGTGCGAGCTCGGTGATGGTGGAGTTGGCGACCCCCTCGGGGTCGTCGATCACCCGCTGGGCGACCCGGCGTTCGGCGGGCGGCAGCGACGGCAGCAGCGAGCGCACCCGCACCACGGTGCTGAGCGGCGCCTCCTTGGTGGAGCGCGAGGCCGCCGGGGGCGCGCCGGTATCCCCGTGGCCCCCTGTGTCTCGGCCGTTGGTTTTCCTCATGTCAGTAAGTTTCTTACGTTCAAGATGTAACGTCAACGGGTTAAAGGTCTACGGTCACCATGTGTTGACCCATTTGGCTGGTCCTTACGTGATCGGCGTTGACGCGGGTGGCACGAAGACCCGCGTAGCCGTACTAACGCTCGGGGGGGCCCTGGCCGGTTCCGGTACCGGTCCGGGCGCCAACCCCAACTCCGGGGGCGACACCGTAGGTGCGCTCACCACGGCCCTGAGCGCCGCACTCGGCGACTTGGACCGTTCCCTTGTCCTCAACGGTGTATTCGGCATCGCCGGAGCCGGTTCGGCCGGGCGGCCCGCCGCGGTGGCCGCCGCCCAGCGCGCCTGGCACGCCGTCGGCCTGTCCGGCTCGCCCGCCGTGGTCACCGACATCGCGGTGGCCTTCGCGGCGGGCACCGACGCCTCCGAGGGCATCGTGGTGTTCTCCGGCACCGGCGCCGGAGCCGCCGTGATCAGCGACGGGACCATCGTGCGGCGCGCCGACGGCTACGGCTACCTGGTCGGCGACCAGGGTTCGGCCGTATGGCTGGGCCGCGAGGCCGTCCGGGCCACCCTGTCGGCGCTGGACGGACGAGGCGAACCCACGCTGCTGGCCGAGTCGGTGCCGCGGGCGCTGCTCGGCCCGGCCGCCCCTCCCCTGCTGGCCAAGGGCGTGCCCGTCCCCGATCTGCTGCCGCCGGAGAACCCGGACCGGGGACGCGCGCACGCCCCGCCCGGCCGGGCGCTCGCCCTGGCCTCCGCCAGGACGCGCGCGGCCACGGTCCCGCGCCCGCGCGGCCCGGGCGACCCGGGCCACCGCGCGGCGATGCGGCAACGGCCGCCGGGTCGCAGGCCGCCGGCGGCCCGCCGCCGGCCCCCGGCCGACCCCGCCCTGGCCCAGGCCATCGTCAAGGAGGTCTACGGGCGGTCCCCGGCGGCACTGGGCAAGCTGGGCCCGGTGGTCTGCGCCGCGGCCGCCGCCGGCGACCCGGTGGCGCGGAACATCACCGAGGAGGCGTCCCAGTGGCTGCTTTTGGCCGTGGACGCGGTGCGCCCCGCGCTCACCGACATGTGCGCACCGGTGGTGATGGCCGGTTCGGTGCTCGGCGACGGACCGGTCGCCGACGCCGTCCGGGACGGTCTGCGCCAGCGCTTCCCCGCCGAACCGCAACGGGCGGGCGACGGCGCCGTCGGCGCCGCCGGAATGGCGCTGCGCCGGCTCGGCCTCGAGCCGCCTCGCTGACGGCCGGGGTCCGCCCGCCCGGCTCCGGTGCTCTTCGCACCACCTGAACGGCCACACGATCGGCCGGCGTTTCACCGATCCCACCCCCCAAAGCGGGCCACTGCATGCCCGCCCACGGGTCAGGTGATCGCAACGCCGCTCCGGTGAGGCGCCGATCACCTGACCCGTGCCGTTCAATCCGCTCGAACGCGGCGCTCTCACGCCCGGCTCACGGCCGGGTGAACATGCTTCCCCGAAAGAACCCGCCCTACCCTCCCCCGCCGCCGACGGCATCCTGCCGCGCGCATCAAGCGGCGATGCGCCAACGGCCGCCGACCCGGCGGAGCACGAAACGTTCGGCGAGCAGCCCCGCGGGCTCGGGCGGTGCGGTACGCCAGCGCAGATCGCCGAACCGGACGGTCATCTCGTTGTCCCCCGGCCCCCGGCGGGCCATCGGGACGGTGACGCCGCGCAGCGCCGCCAGGGTGCGCGCGCCCAGCCGGCGCCGCTCGGCGGCCAGCCCGCTGCGGCAGCCGCCCACCGCGCCGAAGGCGTCCTGCTCGTACTCGGGAATCAGATAGCCGCAGACCCGCACGTCCCCGGCCGCCACCCCGCGCAAAAACCGGTAGAGCACCAAACGGGCGGGCAGGCTCTCTTGCGGCGGCACGGTGGCCGAGCGCGGGTCGATCAGGCGGGCGTCGCCGGACTCCCACACCAGCGGCGGGATCTTCGGCTCGGCGTCGGTGAACAGGGCGCACGCGCCCAGTGCCGGGAGCATCAAGACAAGCAGCGGCGCAACGAGCGGACCGGCCGGCAGGCGCACAGGGACCTCCCGAAAGCACAAGGCGGCCGGGCCATGGGCCGGCCTCCCCGAAAGCCGTCGGGTGCCGATACTCCCACAGCCCGCCGCCCCGGCGTCGCTCAGAAGGTCAGGCCGTGCCCGAATCGGTAGCCGCGCACCTCCACCGGGAGCCTGCCGGTGGGCTTCACCCGGCCGGTCATCACCTCCGCCAGCGCCTCCAGGGACGGCGCGCTCGAGGAGTAGGCGGCCAGCGCCGCCTGGGCCCGGGTCGCATACGCCAGGTCATAAGGGCTGCCCAGCGCCGCGAACACCAGCGGCCGGCCCGCCAGCGCGGCGACCTGAGCGGCGACGCCCGATCCGCCGTCCACCGCGGTCAGCACCGTCACATCGGCCGCGGCCGGGGAGGCGGCCGTCTCCACTCCCCGCCTGCGCAGCGCCGCCGCCAGGGCCTGGGCGTGCGGGCCGGTGACGTGCACCCGCCTGCCGGCCAGCGGCAGCAGGCCGCCCCGGTTGCGCACCAGCGTGATCGACTGCTCGGCGACCCGGCGGGCCACCGCCCGGTGCGCGGCCGAGCCGATGACCTGCCCGGCCCGGGCGGGATCGACCTGGACGTCGCCGAACAGCCCGCGCTCGGCCTTCAGGCGCAGGATGCGGGTCACCGACTCCTCCAGCCGCCGCTGGGAGATCCGGCCGTCGCGCACCGCCGCCAGCACCGCGGCGTGCGCGCCCGCCAGATCCGGCGGCATGAGCAGCTGGTCGGCGCCCGCCTGCACGGCCCGCACCGCGGCCTGCTCGGCTCCGTACCGGGTGCGGGCGCCCGCCATGCTCAGGGAGTCGGTGACCACCACGCCCCGGTAGCCCAGCTCCTTGCGCAGCAGCCCGGTCAGCACCGCCTGCGACAAGGTCGCCGGGTCGCCGGAGTCGTCCAGCCCGGGCATCACGATGTGCGCGGTCATGATGGCGTCCACGCCCTGGGCGATGGCGGCCCGGAACGGCGGCGCGTCCAGTCGCTCCCACTCGGCCCGCGAGTGCCTGATCACCGGCAGCCCGGTGTGGCTGTCGGTGTCGGTGTCGCCGTGGCCGGGGAAGTGCTTGACGGTGGCGGCCACGCCCGCGTCCCGGTACCCCTGCAGGGCGCCGCCCAGCATCAGCGACACCAGTCCCGGGTCCGAGCCGAAGGAGCGGACGCCGATCACCGGGTTGGCCGGGTTGACGTTGACGTCGGCGACCGGGGCGTAGTTCTGGTTGATCCCCACCGCCCGCAGCTCGGTGCCGATCACCTTGGCGGCCTCGCGGGCGGTCTGCGGTTTGGCGGTGGCGCCCAGCGCCATGTTGCCGGGGAAGCGGGTCACATACGACAGCCTGGTGACCAGGCCCTGTTCTTCGTCCACGGCGAGCAGCAGCGGGATCTTGGAGGCCCGCTGCAGGGCGTTGGACAGCCGGGCCGTCTGCTGTGGGCTGCGGGCGTTGTCGGGGAAGTAGATGAGCCCGCCGACGTGGTATTTCTTGATCTTCTGCTCGGCGTCCTGCCGGCTGGCGAAGGTGGGCACGAACAGCTGGCCGACCTTCTCCTCCAGGCTCATCTTCGCGACGACGTCGAAGACCCAGGCGGTCCGGTCCGCGCTCGGCGCGGCGGTGGTCGCCTCCCCGGCGTTCTCCGGCACGGCCTTTCCCGTTCCCGCTCCGCTGCATCCGGCCAGCGACAGCATCAGCGCCGCCGCGCCCAGCGCCAGCGAGCGCTTTGCGCGCACCGGCCCGCTCCCCCTGCCCCCGGTCGTGGTGAAATTCCTGGTCATCGTCCTGGCGACGCTAACATGCCGCGGGAGTGGTCAGGACAAAGATCAGCACCGGCCGGTGCCCGTGACCCGGTGGACCCGGCCCCGGGCGCGGTTTCCGGCCCCGCAAGCGCCCACAACAGGCATTTCCATTTCATCCCCCATTTAACGATCGCCCCATTTTTGGGGGTTGTGAACTTTTCTGCCCTGATCCGATGCACCTTCGGGTTCCCCGCAGGCGATACCCGGCGCATTCACCGCAAATGGAGGATCCGGAGCAAAAGTTCGGCCCACGGAACACCCGATGCGGGCCGGGAGAACGGTACGGGTGCGGCCGTGCACCCCCGAGGCACAGCCGCACCCGTCCGGCTCAAGCGCCCGGCTCCACCGGCGCGGGCAGGTGGGCGCGGGCGGCGGCGCGGGCCCGGCCGGCCGAGCGGGCCGCGCGGGCGGCGGCCGCGGCGCTGCGGCATTCGGCCAGGGTGTGGCGGGCCAGGGCGGCACGGACCGCGGGCAGCGCGGAGGCGCTCATCGACAGGGAGGTGACGCCCAGGCCGACCAGCACGCACGCCAAGAGGGGGTCGGCGGCCGCCTCACCGCAGACCCCGCAGCCGCGGCCGGCGTCGGCGGCGGCCGCGGCGGTCAGCGCCACCAGGTCCAGCACGGCCGGCTGCCAGGGGTCCTGCAGGTGGGCCAGGGCGCCCAGCTGCCGGTCGGCGGCGCAGGTGTACTGGGCGAGGTCGTTGGTGCCGATGGACAGGAACTCCACCTCGGCCGCCAGGTCGCCGGCCCGCAGCGCGGCGGCCGGGACCTCGACCATGACCCCGGCGTGCTCGATGCCGGCCGCGGTGCAGGCGGCGGCGAAGGCGCGGGCCTCCTCGGCGTCGGTCACCATCGGGGCCATCACCTCCAGCCGGGCGCTCAGGCCGGCGGCGGCCCGGGCCAGCGCGCCGAGCTGGGCCTCCAGCACCTGCGGGTGGCGGCGCAGCATCCGCAACCCGCGCTCGCCGAGCGCCGGGTTGGGCTCATCACCGGGCGGCGGCAGGAACCCCAGCGGCTTGTCGGCCCCGGCGTCCAGGGTCCGCACCACCACCCTGCCCTGCGGGAACGCCTCCAGGACGGCGCGGTAGGCGGCCTGCTGCTCGGCCTGCGACGGCGGGTCGGCCCGGTCCAGGAACAAGAACTCGGTGCGGTACAGGCCGATGCCCTCGGCCCCGGCCTCCAGCGCGGCCCGCACGTCCTGCGGGCCGCCGATGTTGGCCAGCAGCGGCACCGGATGGCCGTCCTTGGTGGCGCCGGGCCCCGGGGACGCGGCCGGCGGCCGGCGCCGGCGGCGGGCCGCCCGGACGCCGGTCGCCGGCGGGTCGATCCGCACCGTCCCGGTGCTCCCGTCCACCAGCACCACGGTGCCCTCGGCCAGCTCGGTGCAGCCGGGGCAGGCCACCACGGCGGGCACGCCCAGGGCGCGCGCCAGGATCGCGGTGTGACTGGTGGGCCCGCCCTCCTCGGTGACGAACGCGACCACGCGCTCGGGGTCCAAGGCGACCGTGTCGGCGGGCGCCAGATCCCGGGCGACCAGCACGAACGGCTCGCTCCGGCGCGGCACGCCGGGCATCGGCAGCCCCAGCAGCCGGGCCAGCGCGCGGTCCCGGACATCGTCCAGGTCGGCGACCCGGGCGGCCAGGTACTCCCCCGCCCCGGCCAGCATGCGCCGGTAGCCGGCGAACGCCTCGAACACCGCGCGGGGGGCGGCCAGGCCGGCGTCGATCCGGCCGGCGATCGCCTCGGCCAGCTCGACGTCGCGGGCCATCATCGCCAGCGCCTCCAGCACATCCCGGGCCTCGGCGTTGCCCGCCGCGGCGGCCTGCGCGCCGCGCTCGCTCAGCTCGGCGGCCACGGCCTCCAGCGCGGCGGTCGCGGCGGCCCGCTCGGCACGGGCGTCCTCGGGCGTCCCGCCATGGCGGGCCGGGGGCGGCTCCGGCACCGCACCGGCCAGGTGCACCACCGGGCCGACGCCCGTGCCGGGGCTCACCCCGGTGCCGGTCAGCACCGCCCCCAAAGGTGCGGGCCGCAGGTCAGGCACCGTCGGCCTCTGCGTTCACCGCGGCCTCCAGCTCATCCAGCAGCCGCTCCGCCGACTCGCCCTCGGCGGTGATGACGATCTCCTCGCCGCACCGGGCGTCCAGGCCCAGCACCGCCAGGATGCTCTTGGCGTTGACCGGCCGGCCGCCGACCTTGGCGACCGTGACCTCCATCGGCGCCTTGGCGGCGGTCTGCACGAACAGCGCCGCGGGACGGGCGTGCAGCCCCACCCTGGACCGGATCCTCACCTGCCGCTGGGTCACAACCAACTCCTCGTTCTCGCCCCCCGGGCGAGGACCGGCCGGCCCTCGCCCGGTCTCCCCCGCACACCGGGGTCGCCGGTCTCCTCCCTGAGATCCGCCCTGCTCCGGCCCGCCGCCCGCCGGGAAGGGCTCAATGCCACGAAAACAGCCCGGCGCCCTTTTCCACCCGGCCGGACTCGCGGACATCCGACAGCGCCTCCGCGCCGGCGTCCAGCGCCACCACCGCGGTCACCGGCGAGCGGCCGCCCGCCTCGATCTCGGCGGGGTTCCAGCGGATCAGCGGCTGCCCCGCCACCACCTCATCGCCCTCGGCGGCCAGCATCTCAAAGCCCCGCCCCTTGAGCTGGACGGTGTCGACGCCCAGGTGCACCAGCACCCCGTGCCCTTCGGCGTCCACCACCACATAGGCGTGCGGATGCATCTTGACGATCTTGCCGCTGACCGGGGCGATGGCCTCCCCCGGGCCGCGCTCGGGGTCGACCGCCGTGCCCGGCCCCACCATGGCCTGGGCGAACACCGGGTCCGGCACTCCGGCCAGCCCGACGACCCGCCCGCTGACGGGTGCCAGAACTCGCGTCACTGCAGGGCTCCTTCGCTCAAAGGACGTGGGTGGTCGCTGGAAGGTCGATGGTGGAGTCAGCCGAGCAGGTCCTCGATGTCGGTGGCGATGGTGTCGGCCTCGGGCCCGACCACCACCTGGACGACGCTGCCGCTGCGCATGACGCCGAACGCGCCGGCCGCCTTGAGGGCGCCCTCGTCCACCCGGGCCGGGTCGGCGACCTCGGTGCGCAGCCGGGTCGCGCACGGCTCGATCTCCACGATGTTGGCCGCGCCGCCCAGCGCGGCGACGATGGCCTCGGCCTTGTCCATGCTGGCTCCTTGAAGTGGCGGTCAGTCGGTCTGGGTGACCTTGTCCAGGCCACGGGGCAGGTCCGGGTCGCGCCCCAGCCGGCGGGCCAGCGCCTCGGCCACCAGCTGGCCGGGGACGATCAGGCCCAGCGGCGCCACCCACTCTGGCAGGCGCGGCCCCGGCAGCGCCCGGCTGCAGGCGCCGGCCAGGGCGGCGCCCCCGCCGATCCCGTAGGCGCGAGCGCCGCTCGCGGCGATCCGGCGGGCCAGCGCCACGGTGCCGGGCAGGGCGGGGCCGTCCTCGGCGGCCACCAGCACCGCCGGAGTGCGGGCGTCCACGACGGCGATCGGCCCGTGCAGCAGGTCGGCGTACGACAGGCCCATGGCGTGCAGGTAGCAGGACTCCTTGAGCTTGAGCGCCAGCTCCAGCGCGGTGCCGAAGGCCAGGCCGCGTCCGGAGACCACCGCGCCGCGCGCTTGAGCCAGCTCATCGGCGATGGCGGCCAGTTCGGCGGAGTCCTCGGTGACCTCGATCAGCCGTTCCACCTCGTCGGGCACCCGGCGCAGGTCGGCGGAGTCGAGGTCGGCGCCCAGCCCCAGCGCCAGCACCGCCAGCGCGGCCAGCTGGGCGGTGTAGGTCTTGGTGGCCGGCACCGCCGTCTCCGCGCCGGCCTCGGTGATCAGCGCCACCTCGGCGGCCTGGGCCAGCGGGGAGGCGGGTCCGTTGGTGATGGCGATGGTGCGGGCGCCGCAGTCGGCCGCCCACTGCAGGGTCTGGACGATCTCCTCGGTGCGGCCGGACTGGCTGATGGCCACCGCCAGCACGCCGTTCAAGTCGACCTTGCTGCGGTAGACGGTGGCGATGGACGGGGCCGCCGGCGTGGCCAGGCGCCCGGCCTGTGACTCCACCAGGTAGCGGCCGTAGACGGCGGCGTTGTCGGAGGAGCCGCGGGCGATGAAGAGGACCTGCCGGGTGCCGCGGGCCAGCAGCCCCACATCCGACATCCTGGGCAGCAGCACCTCGATGGTGTCCCGCAGCGCCCGCGGTTGCTCCCCGATCTCCGCCCGCATTCTGGTGACGGTTCTGCCTGCGGTCATGGCCGCGTCCTTTCGGTCGAAGGGGACGGACCTTGGGCGTTCCCGTTTTCGGGGTTCCCGCTCCCGGCGTCCCAGACCTGCCGTCCGGCCACCCAGGTGCGGCGGGCGCGCAGCCCGCCGGTGCCGTCGGGGACCAGCCAGGTGAGGTCGGCGGCGGCGCCGGGTGCGATGCGGCCCAGGTCACGGCGGCCGATCAGGTCGGCCGGCAGGCGGGTGGCGGCGTCCACGGCGGCGGCCGGGTCGATGCCCAGGGCGATGGCGTTGCCGACCGCGGCATCCAGCCGCAGCGCCGAGCCGGCGATGGTGCCGTCGGCGCGCAGCGGGGGGCCGGCGGCGGGCAGTTCGATCGGCTCGCCGCCCAGCTCATAGCGTCCCGGCGGCATCCCGGCGGCGGAGACGGCGTCGGTGACCAGCACGATCCGTCCCGGGGCGGCGGCGAAGGCCAGGCGGGCGGCGACCGGCGCGACATGGTGCAGGTCCAGGATCAGGCCGGCGGTGAGGCGGGGGTCGGCCAGCGCCTGGGCGGCCACCCCGGGCCTGCGGTGGTGAACGCCGGACTGGGCGTTGAACAGGTGGGTGACCTTGCGCGCCCCGGCGTCGGCGGCCCGTGCCACCTGCTCGGCGGTGGCGTCGCTGTGGCCCACGCTGACCAGCACGCCGCGTTCGGCGAGGGTGCGCACGGCCGCCAGGGCGCCGGGCCGTTCGGGCGCCAGCGTGACCAGCTTGACCAGGCCGGTCTCCAGCAGCGGGGCCAGCGCCTGCGGGGTGGGGTCGGTCAGGTGGGCGGGGTTGTGGGCGCCGCACCGCCGCTCGGACAGGAACGGCCCTTCCAGGTGGACGCCCAGCACCCGGGCGCCGGGCGGCAGGTGCGGCAGCAGGCGCGCGGTGCGGCGCAGCGCCTCGGCCAGGGCGGGCAGCGGCGCGGTGATGAACGTGGGCAGGAAGGCGGTGACCCCGGTCTCGGGCAGCCGGCCGGCGACGGTGTGCCAGCCGGCGGTGCCGGCGTCGGCCAGGTCATGCCCGAAGAAGCCGTTGACCTGCAGATCCACCAGTCCCGGGGTTAGCATTCCGCCTTCCAGGCGCAGGTCGGGGGCGCCGGGCGGGTCCCCTTCGCCGACCTCGGCGATCAGCTCGCCTTCGACCCGCAGCCATCCCGGCGACAGCGACCGCGCCGCCCCGGTGGCCGGGGCGGCCACCAGGGTCTGCGCGGCGATGAGGAAGGAGGCCATCTTCAGCGCACTCTCCGTGCCGGTCGTCGGTGTCTGGTCTAGTCCGGCCTAGACCAGTACGAACCATATCCCAGCGATCCCGCGAAGCACAGGGGTCCAAAAGGCGACTTTCCGGTAGCGTCCAAAACGCGCCTCACCGTAATGGCGACGTTATCCATTTGTGCGTTGACACTCATGACAGGCTGTGGTCTAGTCCGGCCTAGACCAGTACGAACCGGACCGGAGGCAACGCGGGTTCCACGATCCTTTTTGCTTGGAACCTCCGACCGACCGTATGACCCCGAGGACGACCGTGGCGACGATCGACCCGAACAGCCCCGTACCGAAGTACTTCCAGCTGCGTGCCATCCTGCTCGACCTGATCGAGCGATCGGAGCTGCCCGTCGACGCGCCCATCCCATCCGAACGCGAACTGTGCGCCCGGTACGGACTGTCGCGGATGACGGTGCGCCAAGGGGTCGAGCAGCTGGTCTCGGAAGGACGGCTGTACCGGGTTCCGGGCAAGGGCACCTTCGTGGCCCGTCCCAAGATCGAGATGCCGCTGCGGCTGGTCTCCTTCTCCGAGGACATGATCTCGCGCGGGATGCGGCCGGGCGCCATCGACATCTCCCGGCGCACCATCCCCGCCGACGCCCGGCTGGCCCGGCTGTTCGAGGTGGAAGAAGGGACGATGATCCACGTGATCGAGCGGCTGCGCACCGCCGACGGCGAGCCGATGGCCATCGAGCGGGCGCACATCCTGGCCTCGCTCGCCCCGGACCTGCTGGACCGGCGGCTGGCCGACCGCTCCCTGTACGGCGTGCTGGAGGCGGTGTACGGGATCGTCTTCGACGCCGGCGACCAGACCATCGAAGCCGGGCTGGCCGACGCCACCGAGGCCAAGCGCCTGCAGATACCCCGGGGCAGCGCCGTGCTGCTCCTGCAGCGCCGTTCCTACATGAACGGCGTCTGCGCCGAACTGGGCGTGTCGACCTACCGGGCCGACCGCTACCAGATTCGCACCGCCCTAGGAAACCGGCCGTCGCGCGGCTGACCCGCGCGCGACCCCAGCAGGAGGCGATCCCATGAGTTCCCCCGCCGCCGCCGTTCCCCGCCGAGGATCCAGAGCCCTCGCCGTCCTCCAGCGCATCGGCCGCAGCCTGATGCTGCCGATCGCGGTGCTGCCCGCCGCCGGCCTGCTGCTGCGGCTGGGGCAGCCGGACGTGCTGGGCGAGAACAAGGACGCCTGGATCAGCTTCTCCGGCTCCGACCGGATCGCGGAAGTGTTCGCGGCGGCCGGCGGGGCGCTGTTCGACTGGCTGCCGCTGCTGTTCGCGGTCGGGGTGGCGGTGGGCTTCGCCAAGAAGGCCGACGGGTCCACGGCGCTGGCGGCCGTAGTGGGCTACCTGGTGTTCCACTACGTCAGCATGAACATGTTCTTCCACTCCGAGGAGCTGCGGCCCCGGGTGGTCAAGGCGCTGTTCGACCCGGACAACCCCGGAACCCCCAACGAGGTGCTGGACCTGGGGGCGGGCAACCCCACCCAGGTGCTCGGCGGCATCGCCATCGGCATCACCGCCGCCCTGCTCTACCAGCGCTACTACCGCATCAAGCTGCCGACCTGGCTGGCGTTCTTCGGCGGGCGCCGGTTCGTGCCGATCATCACCGCCTTCGCGGCGACGGTGCTGGGCCTGCTGTTCGGCTGGATCTGGCCGCTGCTGGGCGGCTGGCTCACCGACTTCGGCCAGTGGATGGAGCGCAACAGCACCCTCGGGGCCGCCGTCTACGGCGTGGTCAACCGGCTGCTGCTGCCGCTGGGCCTGCACCACATCCCCAACAACGTGGTCTGGTTCCAGATCCCTGAGTGCACCATCGGCGGCAAGACCTACACCGGCGACCTCAACTGCTACCTCAACGGGGCGGACGGCGCGGGCTGGTCGATGGCCGGCTACTTCCCGGTCCTGATGTTCGCCCTGCCGGCCGCCGCGCTGGCGATCTGGCACGCCGCGCCCCGGCACCGCCGGGCCGCCGTCGGCGGCATCATGTTCTCCGCCGCGCTGACCGCGTTCGTCACCGGCATCACCGAGCCGATCGAGTTCGCGTTCATCTTCGTGGCGCCCGTGCTCTTCATCGCGCACGCCCTGCTCACCGGCGTGGCCATGGCGCTGGCCGACGTCTTCGGCATGAAGCTGGGCTTCAGCTTCTCCGCCGGCGCCATCGACATGCTGATCAACGGCGGCAAGGACAACACCCACAACCTGGCCGGCCTGATCGTCATGGGGTTGATCTACGCGGTCGTCTACTACTTCCTGTTCTCCCTGCTGATCAGGGTGATGAACATCCCCACCCCCGGCCGTGAGCCCGAGGGCGTGGAATCGGTGGCGGCCGACCCCTCGGCCTCCCCGGAGGTGGCGGCGTCCGCCGCTCCTTCCCCGGCCCAGGCCGAGAGCCGATCCTCTGACGGCTGAGGTCACGGTCTCCGTCCGGGAGCACGCCTTGTGACGGCGGGGGCCGAGCGCCCCCGCCGTCGCGTCACCGAACGTGACCGGATCCGGTCACGGTGTATCAACGGGCGTTGCTGCGGCCTCTTCTCATCCGCCTCGGATTTCCCATCTGCACGAGGAGGCCGACATATGCCCAGCCGTACCAGGCGTCACACCGCGTCTCCCGTACGGGTCCTCCCGTACGCCGCCGCGTCCGCCCAGCCCGCCGTCTTCGGTGCGCTGGCCCTGCAGCCCGAGCCGGCCCCCGCCGGGCTCTGCCCGCTCCCCGGCGGGCCGTCCCGTCCCGGCGAACGGGCCGCGGCCGGCCGGTCGCGCCCGGCGATCTCGCGGAACTCTCCGGCGATGCCCGTGCTGCGGGCGGTGGGCTCCCCGGACCGGGACGAGGACCTGCCCGCGGTGGCCGCCGCCACCGTGCGGCTGGTGGCCGAGGTGCTGGCGGGCATCCGCCCGGTGCGGCAACTGGCCCGCCGGGCGACACCCCAGGTCTGCGAGGGGCTGCTCCCGTTCCTCGCGCCGCACCGCGGGCCGGTCCGTCCGCCCCGGATGCTGGCCTCCTGGCTGCAGGAGCCCGCCCCGGGCGCCGCCGAGACGGGAGCGGTCATCGCCCTGGCCGGGCGGGTGCAGGCGCTGGCCCTGCGGCTGGAACGCCACCGGGGCCGCTGGCGCTGCACCGCCCTGGAGACGACCGCGCCGCCGGGAACGCCTCACCGGCAAAGACCACCGGGCCGGTGAGGGCGCAACGGCCACACCGCCACAGGCCGGGTGCCGGCGAGCCTCAGTTTCTCCAGAAGACCGCTTCGCATGCCCCTCCCATCGCCCGGCGCCGCCTTCAAGCAGGCGATCTCAGCAGCCGGGAACACCTCACCGCCAGGAAGCATCGGGCGGTCAGAAAGCGGCACTCCCCCGTGACCGGGTGCCCGGCGGGACGGAAAAGGCGAAGCGGCCCTCCGGAGAACTCCCGGAGGGCCGCTTCGCCCGGGTCATGCCCCGTTCGCCGGAGCAGATGCGTCAGTTCCGGTTGCGCGGGTCGCCGTGGCAGCGCTTGAACTTCTTGCCCGAGCCGCAGGGGCAGGGCTCGTTGCGGCCGACGCCCGCGTACTCGTCCTTGACCTCCTCGCTGCGGACCTCCACACCGCCCTCGCCGTCGACGGTGGGCGCGGAGTAGTCCAGCTTCTTGGGCTTGGGCTTCTCCAGGCCCTTGGCGCGGATCGTCGGGGTCTCCTGGGCCTCGGCCGGCTCGCCCTCGGCCTCGGCGGCCTCCTCGGCGCTCTCCTCGGCCTTGGCGGTGTCGGTGGCGGTCGCCGCGACGGCCACCGGCTTGGCCCCGACCGCCGGGGCGGGCGGCGGCTGCTCTTCGACCTCGACCTCGATGTTGAACAGGTAGCCGACGGACTCTTCCTTGATGCCGTCGAGCATCGCGTTGAACATGTCGTAGCCCTCCCGCTGGTACTCCACCAGCGGGTCGCGCTGCGCCATCGCCCGCAGGCCGATGCCCTCCTGCAGGTAGTCCATCTCGTACAGGTGCTCGCGCCACTTGCGGTCCAGCACCGACAAGATGACCCGGCGCTCCAGCTCGCGCATGACTTCTGGCCCCAGCTCGGCCTCGCGCCGGTCGTAGGCCTCCTGGGCGTCCTTGCGGATCCGCTCGGCCAGCGTCTCGGCGTCCAGGGCGGAGATGTCGCCGCCGACCTCCTCCACCACGTCGTCGATCGTGACGGAGATCGGATACAGCTGCTTGAACGCCTTCCAGAGCTTGTCCAGATCCCAGTCCTCGGCGAAGCCCTCGCTGGTGGCGCCGGCCACATAGCCGTCGATGACCTCATCGATCATGCGGCGGACCTGCTCGTGCAGGTCGGCGCCCTCCAGCACCTTGCGGCGCTCGGCGTAGATCACCTGGCGCTGCCGGTTGAGGACCTCGTCGTACTTGAGGACGTTCTTGCGGATCTCGAAGTTCTGCTGCTCGATCTGGGTCTGGGCGGACTGGATCGCCTTGGTGACGATCTTGGACTCGATCGGCACGTCGTCGGGGATGTTGAGGCGGTTCATGATCGCCTCGACCCGGACGGAGTTGAACAGCCGCATCAGGTCGTCCTCCAGCGACAGGTAGAACCGGGACTCGCCCGGGTCGCCCTGCCGGCCGGACCGGCCGCGCAGCTGGTTGTCGATCCGCCGCGACTCGTGCCGCTCGGTGCCCACCACATACAGGCCGCCGGCCTCGACGACCTTCTCGTACTCGCCCTTGACGGCCTCCTTGGCCTTCTCCAGCGCCTCCGGCCAGGCGGCCTCGTACTCCTCGGGCGTCTCCAGCGGGGACAGCCCGCGCTCGTGCAGCTGCCGGTCGGCGATGAAGTCGGGGTTGCCGCCGAGCATGATGTCGGTGCCGCGGCCGGCCATGTTGGTGGCCACGGTGACCGCGCCCAGCCGGCCCGCCTCGGCGACGATCGCCGACTCCTTCTCGTGGTGCTTGGCGTTGAGCACCTCGTGCGGGATGCCGCGCCGCTTGAGCATCTTGGAAAGCCGCTCGGACTTCTCCACCGAGGTGGTGCCGACCAGCACCGGCTGGCCCTTGGCGTGCCGCTCGGCGATGTCGTCGACCACGGCCTCGAACTTGGCCTGCTCGGTCTTGTAGACCACGTCCGGCTGATCCTTGCGGATCATCGGCTTGTTGGTCGGGATGGGCACCACGCCGAGCTTGTAGATCTTGTTGAACTCCGCCGCCTCGGTCTGGGCGGTGCCGGTCATGCCCGCCAGCTTCTCGTACAGCCGGAAGTAGTTCTGCAGGGTGATCGTGGCGAGCGTCTGGTTCTCGTCCTTGATCGGCACGCCCTCCTTGGCCTCGATGGCCTGGTGCATGCCCTCGTTGTAGCGGCGGCCGTGCAGGATGCGGCCGGTGAACTCGTCCACGATCAGGACCTCGCCGTTCATCACGACGTAGTCCCGGTCGCGCTTGTACAGCTCCTTGGCCTTCAGCGCGTTGTTGAGGAAGCTGACCAGCGGGGTGTTGGCCGGGTCGTAGAGGTTGTCGATGCCCAGCCAGTCCTCGACCTTCTCGACGCCGGACTCCAGGATGCCGACGGTGCGCTTCTTCTCGTCGACCTGGTAGTCGCCGTCGGTGGCGTCCTTGTCACTGGCCCGCTTGAGCTTGGGCACGATCTTGGCGAACTCCACGTACCACTTGGTGTTCTGCTCCGCCGGGCCGGAGATGATCAGCGGGGTGCGAGCCTCGTCGATCAGGATCGAGTCGACCTCGTCCACGATCGCGTAGTGGTGGCCGCGCTGGACGCACTCCTCCAGGCTCCAGGCCATGTTGTCGCGCAGGTAGTCGAAGCCGAACTCGTTGTTGGTGCCGTAGGTGATGTCGGCGTTGTAGGCCTTGCGCCGCTCGTCCGGCGTCATCTGCGGGAGGATGACGCCCACCTCCAGGCCCAGGAACTGGTGCACCCGGCCCATCCACTCGGCGTCGCGCTTGGCCAGGTAGTCGTTGACCGTGACGATGTGCACGCCTTTGCCGGTGAGCGCGTTCAGGTAGGCCGGCAGCACGGCGGTCAGGGTCTTGCCCTCACCGGTCTTCATCTCGGCGATGTTGCCCAGATGCAGCGCGGCGCCGCCCATGACCTGGACGTCGAAGTGGCGCTGACCCAGCACCCGCCTGGCCGCCTCGCGTGCGGTCGCGAACGCCTCCGGCAGCAGCTCATCCAGCGTCTCGCCGTCGGCGATCCGCTCCCGGTACTTGTCGGTCAGCTCGCGCAGCTCAGCGTCGGTCATCTCGAGGAAGTCCTCTTCGATGCTGTTGACGTGATCTGCGAGCTTCTTGAGCTTGCGCAGAGTTTTACCTTCGCCCGCACGAAGGATCTTGTCGATGACTGGCGGCACTCTCGGAGGCTCCTTGCAGATCGTGGGTCACCGCGACCAGCGGTACGCACACCACACGTACGTTGCCATCGTAGGCGACACCAAGGATGCTCTAGGTCACACGACGGCGCAATCGAAGCCCTTTACTGTTTGACCGCCTCCTGACGAGGAAAATCTGTGGTCACTTGACAACGGAACCGAACGAACATCCCGGGCGGGGCGCTGCGCGCGGGTTTGGCCGGCAAGCGCCGAGGGCAGGACGTTTCGGCCGGTCACCTGCGGTGTGAAGCGCCCTGCCGAGGAGGCTCGATGTCGAACAGTCATGGGGGACGGCCCAGCTCGTGGGCTGTGGTCGCGTTGGCGCTGGTGGGGTTCGCCACCGGCGGAGTCGCCTTGTGCCTAGGCCCTAACTGGGTGCTGTTTTGGGTGGGCGTTGCCATAGTCATGGCCAGCGGACTGCTGGGCGTGGTGGTCGGGATCTTCTCCGACGTGGTGGTGGACGAGCCCAGGGTCGTCCCGGAGGTGATCGACTACTCGCTGTTCGGCTCGCAGGGCGGCCGGCGGCGCGGCGGCCCGTATGCCGGCAAGTCGCCCCACCCGATGGGCAGCGACCCGGAGGTCAAGCCCCACGGCTGACCGGAGGCGGTTCAGTTCTGCGGCCCGCCGCGCAGCGCCTGCTCCACGGCGGCCGTCAGTTCCGGGGGATCCATGGCCTCCACCCGCACGTCCCCGCAGCCGACCCATTGGGCGGCCCGCCACAGCGCGGTGCTCAGGGCGGCGACGGCCTGCCGCGTCCGGGCGGGCGTGGCGGTCGCCCACGGCTCCAGGAAGGCCCGGCGGGCGACCAGCACGCCCGCCTCCCGGGCCGGGTCGACCCGGCCGATCAGCCGCCCGCCCGCCAGCAGGGGCATCGTGTAGTAGCCGTGCACCCGCTTGGCCTTGGGGACGTACGCCTCCAGCCGGTGTTCGAAGCCGAACACCCGCAGGGTGCGGGCGCGGTCCCACACCAGCGAGTCGAACGGGGACAGCAGCGTGGTGACGTGCCGTCCGCGCGGCGGCGCCTGCAGCGCCCGCGGGTCGGCCCAGGCCCGCTGCCGCCAGCCCGCCACCCGGACGGGCACCAGCCCGCTGGCCTCGATCACCGCATCGACCTGTTCGCCCTTGAGCCGGTAGTAGTCGGCCAGGTCGGCCCGCGTCGCCACGCCCAGCGCCCGGCCGGCCCGGGCCACCAGGTGCGCCAAGCACTCGGCGTCGGTGGGCGTCTTCTCCAGCAGCGGCCCGGGCACGACGCGTTCGGGCAGGTCGTAGACCCGCCGCCAGCCGCTGCGGCGCACGCACACCACTTCGCCGATGTCCAGCAGCCACTCGACGGCGACTTTCTGCTCGCTCCAGTCCCACCAGTCGGCGCCGGCCCTGGCCCCGCCCAGTTCCCGCATGGTCAGCGGGCCGTCGGCGCGCAGCCGCTTGAGCACGACCCGGCACGCCTCCTGCGGGACCTCGTGCCAGCGCCGGCCGCGGCGGCGGAACTCCCGGCGGCGGAACTCCAGCAGCGGCCATTCCTCCATCGGCAGCACGCAGGCGGCGTGCGCCCAGTACTCGAACGCCACGCCCGTGCCGGCGGAGGTGTTCCAGTAGGCGTCCTCCACCGCTCGCCTGCCGACCGCTCCCAGCCGCGCGTACGGGACGAGTTCGTGGGAGCGCGCCAGCACGGAAATGGTGTCCAGCTGGACGGCCCCCAGCCGGCGCAGCACCCCTGCGACTCCCTCGCGGCGCACCTGCGCTCCCAGCAGCCCTTGGGCGTGCAGCTGGATGCGTCGGGCCTCATCGGCGGTCAGCTCGGTCACGCCGAGATCGTACGCACCGGCGCCGACAGCGGCCCGCTCATCGGCCGCCGGCCGCCCGAAGGCCGCCGCCGCAGTGGGCAGCCGGTGACCGTCGTACTCCGCGCCCGGAGGGTTCCGGAGCGGCGGCCGTCAGGTGATCTCCAGGAGCTTTTCGCGGACGGCGTAGACGACGGCCTCCATCCGGGAGTGCAGCTGCAGCTTCTCCAGGATGTTGCGGACGTGGTTTTTGACCGTGTTCTCGGAGATGAACAGCTCCTTGGCGATCTCCCGGTTGCCCAGGCCCCGGGCCACCAGGCGCAGTACCTCCATCTCCCGCTCGGTGAGCTTGGGGGCGGGCACCTGCTGCTGGCGCTCCTCGCTGCGCTTGGCCAGCGCGGCGAACTCGGTGATCAGCTTGGAGGCCATCGAGGGGCTGATCAGGGACTGACCGCCGTGCACCGCGCGCACCGCCTGGGGGACCTCGTCGATGGAGATCTCCTTGAGCAGGTAGCCGCTGGCGCCCGCCTTGATGGCCTCGAACAGGTCGGTGTCCTCATCGCTGATGGTGAGCATCACGATCTTGGCGCTGGGCACCGCCTCCTTGATGGCCCGGCAGGCCTCGATGCCGCTGCGGCGGGGCATGCGGATGTCCATCAGCAGCACGTCGGGCAGCAGGTCCCGGGCCATCTCGACCGCCTCGTTGCCGTCGCCGCCCTCGCCGATCACCTCGATGTCGGGCTCGTCGGCCAAGACCATCTCCAGGCCCCGGCGGAACAGCGCGTGGTCGTCGACGATCAGCACCCGGATCGGGTCCGTCGCTGACTGCTCGTCTCCAGCCGCGGCCGGCTCACCGGACCGCCGTCGGGCAGCGCCCCCAGGCGCGGCGCCGGGAGTCCCGGGGTACTCGCTCACAACGCCGCCCTCCCTTCGAATGTCGGCGACCTTGTGCTTTCGGAGGGTTTCATCTCTTCGGGAGGCTTGCACGGATCGGCGGCCCTGGCGATAGGGCATTGTCGCCAGGCAGCCAACCCCCGCCGCCTCTGCAGCGGAGCCGGATGGCACCACCTAGATCATTACACGCTCGGGCCCGGACGGCGTGCATGTGACGCATCCCCGTGCCACCGCCGGGCCGGTGCAAGGTCGCCGCCTTCCGGGGCCGGCGGTCCCGGGCGGCCCGCCGGCGGGGGAGGCGCCCCTCCCGGCGGGGCACCGGCGCCTCCGCCGCGGCCCGGCGGCGCCGTGCGGCCGGGCGCCGCTCGCCGGCGGACCGCCGGGGCCGTCGCGCCGGGATCACCGAACCTTTTCCGCACGTGGCCCCAGGTGGCCGAGATCGGGAGCCCCGGTGACGCGCGGTGCCGCGCCCCGGTAGGTCACGGCCTCCTCCCCGACCGCGGCGTACCCGTACTGAGCTGCGGAAGCGGTGCGTTGAAAAAGGTTCACTCCTCTACCAGCCGGATGACTCCGTAGTTCCAGCCCTTGCGCCGGTAGACGACGCTGGGATGGCCGTTCTCCTTGTCGCGGAACAGGAAGAAGTCGTGTCCCACCAGTTCCATCTCATACAGGGCCTGGTCGATGGTCATCGGGGCCGAGCGGTGGAACTTCTCGCGGACGACGAGCGGGCCGTCGCCGTCCATCGCGATCGGGACCACGTTCCCGCCCTCTTCGGCGGGCTCGGTCGCCGCGGCGGGCTCGGCCGCCGGTGCGCCCTCCGCGGAGTCTTCCGGGGGGGCGGCCGCGGGCGGCTCGGTCAGCGGCTCCAGGTGCGCCAGCTTGGCGGGAGCGCGGGTGCCGCTGTTGTAATGGATCTTGCGCCGGTCGGCGCTGCGGCGCAGCCGGGCCTCCAGCTTGTCCAGCGCCAGGTCCAGGGCCCCGTAACGGTCCTCGGCCGCCGCCTCGGCCCGGATCACCGGGCCGCGCGAGCGGATGGTCAGCTCCACCCGCTCCCGCCGGTCGGCCAGGCGCGGGTTGTGCTCTTCGGACACCTCCACGTCCACCCGGATGATCTTCCGGGCGAAACGCTCGATCTTGGCCAGCTTGTTGTCGACGTGCTCCCGGAATCGGTCGTTGACCTCGGTGTGCCGGCCCTTCACGATGATGTCCACGTGGGACCCCCCTTCTCCCCGATTGTGTTCTTCGGCCGCCGCGGGTGGGGTGGCCCGCGACGGTCGCACAGCTCGGTGGGATGCACCCGCCCGGCCGACCTGGTCTTCGTCCCCACATCCGCCTGCTGAGGGTCTCGCGGCGCTCTCGCCACTACTGCCCTTCTCCCAGACCGGAGGATGTCTGATCCCCCGGCGAGGCAGGACTTACCTCTAAGGCGCACCGTGATCGGTCGACGAGAAGTCGCCTTACGTGGGCCGTTTCGCCTGCGCCTGGCATCGGCTTGCCGGACCGGCGGCGCTCCGGCGGAGCACCGTGATCCGACGCAACCACGGACCCGGGCGGGTGCCATGTCAGGAACGCTAACCCCTTACGCGTCGAATGTCAGGAGGGTGGAGCCGGGAAAAATCACCGACCGTCATCGTCCGACGCCACCCAGGGACCGTGACCGGGGACGCCCATCCCCACCGCACAGGGCCTCCTTCCTTCACACGTCACCCCAGGTCATACCGGTATGACCAGACGTCGAGTCTGAGAAACCCCAATCTCGATAATAACAGATTGTAACCATTTCGCTACGCCGCCCACCTGTGACTTTAAGGACTTCTCCAGCCGACCACTACGCTGAGTAATCTTTTCTCCGGTCCGATTCATACGTGAACAATCTCACCGCCTTCGCCACATATATCCCCCGAAAACCGCAGATCACACCAGAAACAGCACTTTCAGTTCGGGCCGTATCGCGGTTTTTCGTCACACCGCCGCCTCCCCGCCCCACCGCGGCCGTCCGCCGGCGCACCCGGCCGCACGGCGGTGAGTCCTTCCCAACACGCCGTTCCCACAGGCCGCACGCGGGGGCATCGCAGCCGGAACGGTGCCGTGACCTGCAACGTCATGCCCCCGGACACCGTCAGGGCCCTCCTCCCGGCCCCAAGAGCAGGTGTCGGAACACGCGCTGAAGAAGGCCCGGTGCGGGAGGCGAAGCGCCGGTCAGGGGCGGCGGCGCGCGGTGACGGCCACCGTGGCCGCGCCGACGAGGCGGGCACCGCTCTCCCGCAGCGCCCGCACGGCCTCGGCGAGCGTGGCCCCGGAGGTGACGACGTCGTCCACCACCACGACCCACCGGCCCTGGACCCGGCGGGCGGAGGCGACGCGCAGGGCGCCGGAGAGGTTGGCGGCCCGTGCGGCGGCGTTCAGCCCCGCCTGGTCGGCCACCGCCCTGGCCTGCCGCAGCACGGGCCGGCAGCAGACGGGGACCCCCTCGGCGCGCAGCCGCCGGACCGCGACCTCGGCCAGCCCTCTCACCGGGTCGTGCCCTCGCCGCCGCACCGCCCGCGGAGCCGAGGGCACCGGGACGACCAGGACCTGCGGCCGAGGCCGCGGGCAGCCGGCGTCCACGACGGCGCGGACGGCACGGGCCAGGGCCTCGCCCAGCGGATCCGCCAAGGAGACGCGCCCCGCCTCCTTGTAGGCGTTCAGCATGGCGCGCACCGGGCCCTCGTAGTCGGCGACGGACCAGGACGCAAACGGCATCCCCGCCGGCCCGGCGCGCCTGGGCGGGCCGGTGAGAGCGGCCCGGCAGACGGGGCACAGCGGACCGAGGCCGCGCGGGGACGAGCCGGCTCGCAGGACGGCCGCGCCGCAGCCGGCGCAGTGCTGCGGGAGCACCAGGTCCAGCAGATCGGCGAGGAAGCCGGCGAGGAAACGCGTCACGAAGGTCGCCATACGACGACGATGCGCCCCCGCGACGCCACGGCGCCAGACACCGGCGAACCTGTGGACAACCTCGCGTGTTCGGCCCGCCTCCGCCCCTCCCGGGCCGGCGGGCGCCTCAGCTCCAATAGGTGGGGTCAGAACCCAGCGGCGCGCACTTCCACTGGTCGAACCGCCAGTCGCGCAGGCTGCTTTGGCGGCAGATGTTGTCCTCACCGTTGATCCGCGCACCGATCACGATGCGCGAGCCCGGCGCCGCGGTGATCGACTCGGCCTCGCCCTGGCTGGCGGTGCCCACCGGCAGGATGTCGCCCCCGTTGACCGGCACCCAGTAGGGCGTCACCTGGGTCTCGGTGGGCTTGGTGCGGCCCAGCACGGCCAGCGAGGTGGAGTCGCCCCAGGCCAGATCGGTGACGTCCACCAGTTCGGGACTGATCGGCAGGAAACCCCCGACGCTGATCACTCCCTTGGCGTCGCGCACGATCCGGCCCAGCCGCAGCTGCCTGCTGTCGCCGATCTTCACGATGGCCGCCACGCGCACCCCGTCCCGGGCCACCCGGAACGCCACCACCCGGTGCCCGGACAGCTCCCACTGGCGGATCCGGACCGGCTGCCGGTCCCGCTGCCGAAGCCACAGGGACGAGCCGCCGGAGAAGGACTCCACGCTCCACAGCCAGCCGCGCAGATCCCACGAGGGCGGGGTGAAGCGCCCGTCGGAGTGCTCGGCCCACATCACCGGGCGGATCGGAGTGCCGCCCAGCAGGTCCCCGCTCAGCACCGTGTCGCCGTCGGCGTTCAGGCCGGCGATGCGGCTGCGCCCATCGTGCGGGGACAGCGCGGGCCGGTGCAGGCGGTCCCGGCCGGAGGTGTTCGCCGGGGTGGTGACGTCGTTGTCGTGCAGCTGGTGCGGGCGTCCGTCGGGGCCGCGCAGGTAGACGGTCTCCTCGGTGCCGCCCTCGGAGGTGTCGGAGTTGTACTCCTCCCAGTCCTCGGGGGCCTGGATCGGCCCCACCCCGCCCGGCTCGATGGCGTCCCCGTCGATCTGCAGCCGGACCCGCCGCACCTCCGGCAGCCGCTGCAGGGTCCAGGTCAGCTGGGCCGACATGCGCTCATGGTCGCCCCGGTAGGCCTCCGCGCTCAGGCTCACGGTGGCCACGCCGTCGGAGATGTCCACATCCTGCAGCCGGGTGCCGGAGGGAAAGTAGCTGCGCACCGCGGGCTTGAGCCAGGTGGTGGGCCCGGCCAGCAGCGCGGCGACCAGCTGCCGGGCCAGCCGCTGGCGGTTGACCAGCGGCAGGAAGACGGCGTTGGGCACCAGCACCTTGCCGTCGGGGTCGAAGAAGTACAGGTTGAGCACCCGGAAGACGCGGTCCACATCGCTTTGGCTCAGCAGCAGGCCGTCGCGCAGCTCGGCCGGCATGCGGCTGATGCGCCACTGGCCGGCGGAGTTGCTCTGCAACGCGAAGGTGGCGGTGTAGGCGCCGCCGGGCTGCGCCGTGTACTGGCCGTCTGAGCCGATGTGGCCCAGGCGGGTGGCGGTCACCTCCACGAGCATCTCCCCGCCGGCCTCCCGGGGGGCCGAGATGATCGGCTCGCCGTCCAGGACGATCACCTGGGGCCGCGGGCCGGGCCGCCAGGCGGCGTCGGCCGAGGAGGTCAGGTACTGGCGGGCCACCTTGTAGTCGTCGTTGAACGCCGAGGAGGCGATGAGGAACCCCTTGACGATCTTGTCCGGCGCCCAGCCGGGACGCGGCGAGACCGGCACCACCCGCACATAGGGCTCGGCGATCGGCTCGGCGCGCTCGGCGGGCCGGCCGGAGGTGACCCGGCCGCCGCTGGGCACGCTCGCGCACCCGGCCAGGCAGGCCAGCGCCGCGACGGCGGCGGTCAGGCGAAGCCGGGCCCTCACCGGCCGTCCTCCCGCGCGGGCTGTGCGCCCTGCGGACGCGGCTCGCCGTCCCCGGCCGGGCCGCCCGTCTCGCCGACGCCCGCCTCGGCGCCGGCTGCGCCCGCGTCCTCGTCGGCGCGGGCGTCTGCGGGGACGGGCGCCGGCTGCGGGTCCTGGGCGCCGGACCGCGGCTTGGGCACCGGAGATTCGGGCGCCGGGTCCGTGGCGGAGGGCTGGGAGTCCGGCGCGTCCGGGGCGGTGCGGCCGCCGAAGGAGGCCCGGGGCAGGTCGATCTCCGGCGGGACCAGCGGCAGCGGCGAGCCCCGCAGCTCGGCCCCGGCGACCCGGGGCAGCGACAGCCGGAACTGCGAGCCCTTGCCCGGCTCGCCCCAGGCCTGCAGCCAGCCGCCGTGCAGCTGGGCGTCCTCCTTGGCGATGGCCAGCCCCAGCCCGGTGCCGCCGGTGGTGCGGGCGCGCGCCGGGTCGGCCCGCCAAAAGCGCTCGAAGACCTGCTGGGCCTGCCCCGGCTTGAGGCCGACCCCATGGTCGCGGACGGCCATGGCGACCGCGTCCCGGTCGGCGGCCACCGACACCACGATGTCCTTGCCCTCCCCGTGCTCGATGGCGTTGACCAGCAGGTTGCGCAGGATCCGCTCCACCCGGCGGCGGTCCACCTCGGCCATGCACGGCTCACCGGGCAGCTGCAGGACCAGCTTGCTGCCCTTGCGCTCGGCCAGCCCCTCGGTGTCGCCCACCGCGCGCAGCACCAGGTCGCGCACGTCCACGGACTCGGCGTCCAAGGTGGCCGCGCCCGCGTCGTGCCGGCTGATCTCCAGCAGGTCCGCCAGCAGCGCCTCGAACCGCTCCAGCTGGCTTTGCAGCAGCTCCGCCGAGCGGCCCACCGCCGGGTCGGAGAACTGCTCGCGGTGGGCGTACAGCATGTCGGCGGCGATGCGGATGGTGGTCAGCGGGGTGCGCAGCTCGTGGGAGACGTCGGAGACGAACTGCCGCTGCACCTGCGACAGCTCCTCCAGCTCGACGATCTTCTCCTGCAGGTTGCCGGCCATGTCGTTGAAGGAGGCGGCCAGGCGGGCCAGGTCGTCCTCGCCGCGCACCTTCATCCGCTCCTCCAGCCGGCCGGCGGCCAGCCGCTCGGCGGCCTGGGCGGCCAGCCGCACCGGGATGACGACCTGGCGGGTGACCACCGAGGCGATCGCGGCCAGCAGCACCAGCAGCACCACGCTGACGGCCAGCAGGGTGTTGCCCACAGTGGTCAGCGTCTGCTGCTCCTGGGTCAGCGGGAACAGGTAGTACAGCTCATAGCGGCCGTCCCCGGCGCCGACCACCAGGCCGGGCACCGACTCGCGGCCGATGTAGACGATCTCGCTGTAGGTGCTGTGCTGGGTGCCGACGGGATCCTCGCGCACCTGCCGGCGCAGCCGCTCGGGGACGCTTTCGGCCAGCACGTCGTTGGTGGTGTAGCCGTCGCGGTACTCGTCGCGGGTGTCGCGGACGTACACCTCATACAGGCCCGAAGGGCCGCTGCGCGCCTTGAGCTGGTTGGTGACGTCGTTGAGGGTGACCTCGGAGACGTTGGCGGGCGACAGCTCCCGCTCCAGGATGCCCATGCCCTCTTCCAGCTGCAGCAGCGCGCTCTTCTCCTTGCCGTTGAGCAGGGCGGTGGTGATCTGCTCCATGAGGAAGACCCCCAGGATCGCCACCACGACCGTGGAGATGAGCAGCGTGGAGGTGACCACCCGCAGCTGGATGGAGCGCCGCCAGCGCGTGTAGAACCGCAGCACCCAGCGGCGCAGGAACCGCTTGAGGGCGCCCAGAGCCCGGCGGGCGAACCGGCGGAGCCGCTGCAGACGGTGCGCGCGCAGGCCCGCCACCACGCGCGGCCCGGCGGTGCGCACCGGTGCGGAGACCAGGCCGGGAATGCGGTTGCCCGCGCCCGGACGGCGGCCGCCGGAGGGCCGAAGCCGGTCGCGGGCACGGGTGACCGGCCCCAGGGCGCCGCGCGTCCGGGCCGGCCGGGGACCGTCGTCGTCGGGCTTTACGGTCACGGGGGGTCGTCCGGGAGGGGCGCGACCTCAGGCGGGGCCGGCCTTGTAGCCGACGCCGCGGACCGTCACCACGATCTCCGGGTGCTCCGGGTCCTTTTCGATCTTGGCGCGCAGCCGCTGCACATGGACGTTCACCAGCCGGGTGTCGGCGGCGTGCCGGTAGCCCCAGACCTGCTCCAGCAGCACCTCGCGGGTGAACACCTGGCGGGGCTTGCGGGCCAGCGCCACCAGCAGGTCGAACTCCAGCGGGGTCAGCGGGATGGTCTTGTCGCCGCGCTTGACCGAGTGCCCGGCCACGTCGATGGTGATGTCGCCGATCTGCAGCGTCTCCGGGGCGGGTTCTTCGGTGCGGCGCAGCCTGGCGCGCATCCGGGCGACCAGTTCCTTGGGCTTGAACGGCTTGACGATGTAGTCGTCGGCGCCCGACTCCAGCCCCAGCACCACGTCGACGGTGTCGCTCTTGGCGGTGAGCATGACGATCGGGACGCCGGACTCGGCGCGGATCTGGCGGCACACGTCGATGCCGTCGGCGCCGGGCAGCATCAGGTCCAGCAGCACGAGATCGGGCCGGGTCTCCCGGAACGCCTCAAGCGCCTTGTCCCCGTCGTGGACGAACGACGGCTCGAAACCCTCGCCCCGCAGGACTATGCCGAGCATTTCGGCGAGAGCGAGGTCGTCGTCGACGACCAGTACGCGTCCTTTCATGGCCCTCATCGTTACATGTAGTCGGCGATGACCCCGCCGAATGAAGCGCGACCGGCGGGAGCCGGCCCACCCCCTCGGCGCGGGGCCCGACCGCCCTCCGGTGACCGTGTTCGGCGGTTCTTGGGCAGTTAGGCTACCCCCGTTCGGCCGTGCACGTCCCTCGCCACCAGCATGACCGGCCGTCGATGCCGGCTTGGCGGCGGCTTGAAGACGGCGAACGGCGGACATGGCGGATACCACGCAATGAAGCAGGATACGGACGGCATCCGCTCCTGCGGCATTTACGGAAACGCCTTGTGGGATCGTTGGCCGTCCGCTTTCTGATGACCGAGACTGGCCGACGGCGAGTGCGGGCACGATGTGCAAGGCGACGCCCAGGCCGGGATGGCCGGGCTATACGCGACCTATACGGCCGAATAGCGGGCGACGCAGGGACCAAAGGAGTACTCTGCGTGGCAGTTCGAGCGCATGATGCGATGTTCGCCGAGTTCGTCCCGGGCTTCGGCTTCGGGTCGGCGAGAGTCGGCTCGGCGGTCGACAAGGGGGATTGCAAGGGGGGAGGCTGAGATGGGGATTTCGTGGATATGAGGTGACCGGACGGGCCGGCGCAGCGAGCGGGCGAATTCCGGCGGTCACTCGTGACAGGATGACCTTGCAGGGCCGCCCGCGGAGGCGGCCGCAAGGTCATCGGCGGGGTCCGGCCACGGCGGGCCCGTTCGGGCGGGGAGCTTGAGGATGTCGGGTCCGCGGGCATGGACGGCGCCCGGCTCGGACCTGCCGCCCGAGCGGTCCGCCCCGGCGGCGGGCGGCGGGCCCCGCTCCCCCGCCGCGGGCGGGGAGGCGCCGGCCGATGGGGGGAACGGCGGAGCGCCCCCGGTCGCCGTCCAAAGCACCGCCCGGTCGGCCGGTGACACACCCGCCGGCCGGGCCGACCTGCTCGGCGGCGAGATCGCCTTCCGGCCGCTGGGCGTCACCGAGATCCTCGACGGCTCGATCGCCTGCATCCGCCGCCATCTGCGGGTGGTGCTGGGCCTTTCGCTGCTGATCACCGCGATCATCCAGGTGTGCCACAGCGTGGGCGACTACCTGCTGCTCGGCGGGCGGGCGGCCGGGGAGCCGGCCTCCGGCCCGCTGGTGCGCTCGCTCGGGGCCCAGGCCACGCCGGCCCTGCTGGGGCTGGCGCTGTCGGCCTACGGCACGCTGCTGCTGGCCGGGCTGCTGGCCCCGGTGGTGAGCCGGACGCTGTTCGCGCAGCCGGTGTCCCTGCGTCTGGTCTGGCGGGACGTGCGTCCGGCGTTCGCGCGGCTGCTGGCGGGCGCCGCCGCGGTGCCGGCGGCGGCGCTGCTGGTGGCGGCGCTGCCGCTGCTGCCGATGGCGCTGCTGCTGGCCGGGGGCGGCCCGCTGCCGGCCGTCGTGCCGGCGGGCCTGCTGGGTCTGCCGGTGGCGCTGGGCGTACTGGTCTGGTTGTACGTGCTGTGGGCGCCGGCCGTCCCGATCATGGTGCTGGAGCGGCGGCCCATCCCGGCCGCGCTGCGGCGGGCCCGCCGCCTGTCGCGCAAGCGGTGGTGGGACGCCGGCGGCACGCTGCTGCTGGCCCTGCTGATCACGATCTTCATGGGGTTCCTGGCGCTGCGGCTGCCCTTCCTGCTGGCGCAGCTGCTGCTGTTCGGCGCAGAGGAGGGCGACGGCGCTCCGCTGGGCTCGCTGATCGTCGACACGCTGGGCCGCATCGCCGGCTGGTCGCTGGTCACCCCGTTCGACGCGGGCGTCATCGCGCTGCTGTATGTGGACCGCCGGATGCGCCGCGAGGGATTCGACCTGGATGTGCAGACCCGTCTTCGGCCCGGCGTCCCCGGCCCCGACCGCCTGGAGGAGATCTGGCGGCCGGTGGCGTTCCCGGCGGTCCCCGCCGCAGGGACGCCCCGGGAGGGCGGCCCGGAGCAGGCCGGATGATGGGCGTGCGGGCGACGATCGGGATCGCGATGAGCGTTGAGCCGATCGGCCGTGACGAGGCCCGGGAGCTGGCGCGGCGGGAGCTGGACAAGGGCATCTACCACCGCGACGAGCCGTCCTGGCTGGAGCGGGCCTGGCAGAGCTTCGGCGACTGGCTGCGGGAGATCTTCGGCAAGGCCGCCGCCCCGCCCTCCCCCGGCGCCGAAAGCGGCTGGGCGTCCCTGGCGGTCGTCTTCGTGCTGCTGGTGGCGGCCGTGGCGGTGGTCGCCTGGTTGATGCGGGGACGGCGCAACATCCGCGCCGCCGCGCAGGCGCCGCCGCAGGATCGGCCGTCCACGGCCGATGACCACCGGCGCGCCGCCGAGCGGCACGCCGCCGCCGGGCGGTGGGCGCAGGCCGTCCGGGAACGGCTGCGCGCCATCGCCCGCGACCTGGAGGAGCGCCTGATCCTCGCGCCCCGGCCCGGCCGCACCGCCGACGAGCTGGCCGCCGAGGCCGGCGCGGCGCTGCCGGAGCACGCCGAACGGCTGCGGGCGGGCGTGCGGCTCTTCAACGACATCTGGTACGGGAACCGGCCGGCCACCGCCGAGGGCTATGCGGCCCTGGTGGCGCTCGATGAGGAGCTGCGCGCAGCCCGGCCCGGTGAGCCGTCCGGGGCGTCCGCATGACCGCGCCGGATGCGCCGAGCACCGGGCAAGTGGCGCAAAGCCGCCGGCGCGCCCTGCGGGGGGTGGTGTTCGCCCTGGCGGGGCTGGCGCTGCTGGTCGTGATCTCGGCCCTGCTGCAGCCGTCCCGGCAGCCGCAGTACCTGGACCCGGATTCGGCCGGCCGGGACGGCGCCCGGGCGCTGGTGCAGATCCTCCGGCAGCGGGACGTCCACGTGCAGGCGATGCGCGACGCCGTGGACGCCCGGATGGCCGCACGCCCGGACGGCACACTGGTGGTCGTCCGGTCCGAACGGCTGGCCCCCGAGGAGCTGAACACGCTGCGCCACGCCCCCGGCGATCTGCTGCTGGTCGAGCCGTCCCGGTCCGCGTTGCGGCTCCTGGCGCCCGGGGTCGAACCGGCCGGCAGTTCCTACACGGCCGAAGGCGGGCCGGAGTGCGCGCTGCCGGCCGCCGCCTCGGCGGGCGAGGTCCGCTTTGAGGTGTCGGAGCTGTACCTGGCCCCGCCGGAGGCCGTTCGGTGCTACCCGAGCGAGGGAGCGCCGCGGCTGGTCCGGCTCGCGGTGCACGGCCGCACGGTCACCGTGCTGGGCTCCGGCCGGCCGCTCACCAACGGGCGCCTGGCCCAGGCGGGCAACGCCGCGCTGGCCATGAACCTGGTGGGGGCGCGTTCGTCGGTGGTGTGGCTGATCCCCGATCCGCCCGAGCCCGGCGAGGTGGAGGCCCAAAGCTGGCAGGACCTCCTCCCGCCGGGAGTGCGGATGTTCGCGCTGCAGGTCTGCGTCGCCGTGGTGCTGGTGGCGTTGTGGCGGATGCGGCGTATGGGGCCGGTGGTGGCGGAATCGCTGCCGGTGGCCGTACGCTCCGCGGAGACCGTGGAGGGCCGGGCCAGGCTGTACCGGGCGCACCGGGCCCGCGACAGCGCGGCCGAGGCACTGCGCGTGGGGGCCAGGGACCGGCTGGTCCCGCTGCTGGGGCTGCCGCCGGGCGCCGCCCGGGACCCGTCCATGGCGCAGAAGATCGTGACCGCTCTGGCCCGGCGCACGCACCGGGACGAGCAGGCGATCGGCTGGGCGCTGTACGGCCCGCCACCGGAGGACGACGCCCGCCTCCTGGCGTTGACCGACTTCCTCGACGACCTCGAAAGGCAGGTGCGCCGGCTGTGAACGATCCCGTCGAGCCCGCCGAACTCCGCGAAGGGAACCCGGGCGCCGAAGGGGGCGCGGCCGCCCTGCCGGCAGACGCCGACGCGCGCAAGGCGCTGATGGCGCTGCGCAACGAGGTGGCCAAGGCGGTCGTGGGACAGGACGCGGTGGTCACCGGGCTGGTGATCGCGCTGCTGTGCCGGGGGCATGTGCTGCTGGAGGGCGTGCCGGGCACCGCCAAGACGCTGCTGGTGCGCGCCCTGGCGCGAACGCTGGACCTGGAGTTCAAGCGAGTGCAGTTCACCCCCGACCTGATGCCCGGGGACGTGACCGGCTCGCTGGTCTACGACAACCGGACGGCGGAGTTCGAGTTCCGCGAGGGGCCGGTGTTCACCAACCTGCTGCTGGCCGACGAGATCAACCGGACCCCGCCCAAGACCCAGGCGTCCCTGCTGGAGGCCATGGAGGAGCGGCAGGTGTCGGTGGAGGGCGTGCCGCGCCCGCTGCCCGACCCGTTCGTGGTCTGCGCGACCCAGAACCCCATCGAGTACGAGGGGACCTATCCGCTGCCGGAGGCCCAGCTGGACCGCTTCCTGCTGAAGCTGACCGTGCCGGTGCCCTCCCGGGAGGAGGAGATCGCGGTGCTGCAACGGCACGCCGAGGGTTTCGACCCGCGCGACCTGTCGCAGGTGCGCGCGGTGGCCGGGGCCGCGGAGCTGGCCGCCGGGCAGCGGGCGGTCCGCGCCGTCCACGTGGACCCCAAGGTCACCGGGTACGTGGTGGACCTGTGCCGGGCCACCCGGCAGTCCCCCTCCCTGCAGCTGGGGGTCTCGCCGCGCGGGGCGACCGCGCTGCTGGCGACGGCGCGGGCGTGGGCGTGGCTGTCGGGACGCGACTATGTGACCCCCGACGACGCCAAGGCGCTGGCCCGTCCCACGCTGCGGCACCGGGTGCAGCTGCGCCCGGAGGCCGAGCTGGAGGGCGCCACCGCCGACGGCGTCCTGGAGGGCATCCTCAACACCGTCCCGGTTCCGCGGTGAGCGCTCCGGGGAGGGTGCGATGGCGCTGACCGGGCGGCTGGGGCTGCTGGCGGCGCTGGGCGCGCCGGTCGCGCTGCTGCTTCCCCACCGATGGACGCTGCCGGTGATCTGGGGGGCGCTGCTGCTGGGCGTGCTGGTGGACCTGGCGCTGGCCGGGAACGTGCGCCGGCTGCGGCTGCACCGGGAGGGCGACGCCAATGTGCGGCTGGGAGAGACCGCCCGCGTCACGCTGACCGTGGAGAACCCGGGGCGGCGCCGGGTGCGGGGGCGGCTGCGGGACGTGTGGCCGCCGAGCGCGTCCGCGGCTCCGCGCCTGGTGGACCTGGATGTGGCGGCCGGCGGGCGGCAGCGGGTGGTGACGACGCTGACGCCGCGGCGGCGGGGCGACCGGCACGCGGTCACCGTGACGATCCGGTCGGTGGGGCCGCTGGGGCTGGCCGCCCGCCAGCTCGACCGGCCCGCGCCGTGGACGCTGCGGGTGCTGCCGGCCTTCCCCTCCCGCCGGCACCTGCCGGGCAAGCTGGCCAAGCTGCGGGAGCTGACCGGGCGGCACGCGGCACTGATCCGCGGCCAGGGCACCGAGTTCGACTCGCTGCGCGAGTACGTCGACGGCGACGATGTGCGCTCCATCGACTGGCGGGCCACCGCGCGCCGCGCCGATGTGGTGGTGCGCACCTGGCGTCCCGAACGCGACCGCCGGATCTACCTGGTGCTCGACACCGGCCGCACCTCGGCGGGACGGGTGGGCGACATCCCCCGGCTGGACTGCTCCATGGACGCGGCGCTGCTGCTGGCCGCGCTGGCCTCGCGGGCCGGGGACCGGGTCGACCTGCTGGCCTACGACCGGCGGGTGCGGGCCCGGGTGGAGGGCGTCTCCCGGGGCGACCTGCTGCCCGCGATGGTGCAGGCGATGGCGCCGCTGGAGCCGGAGCTGATCGAATCCGACGCCGCCGGGATGGTCACCGCGGTCCTGTCCCGGGTGCGGCAGCGCTGCCTGGTGGTGCTGCTCACCGAGCTCAATGCGGCGGCCCTGGAGGAGGGCCTGCTGCCGCTGCTGCCCCACCTCACCGCCCGCCACCTGGTCATGGTCGCCGCGGTCAGCGATCCCCGGGTCGGGGAGATGGCCCGTTCCCGCGGCGACCTGGCGGCGGTCTATGACGCCGCGGCCGCCGAACGCGCCCGTGCCGAACGCCGCCGGCTGACCGCCGAGCTGCGCCGCCACGGGGTGGAGGTGGTGGACGCCGCCCCCGGCGACCTGGCTCCCGCGCTGGCCGACGCCTACCTGGCGCTCAAGGCCACCGGGCGGCTGTGAGAACCGAGCCGCGGCGGCCCCTTGTGGTGAACGCTCGGGGCCACCGGATGCGCCCGGGCGTCCGGGCGGGAAGGCGGCGGGGTCAGCCGGAGGTGGGGGCCAGGTCGGGGCGCAGGTCGGTGTCGCCGGTCTCGCCCTCGCGGACGGCCGGACGGCCCAGGGCGATCACATAGGCCAAGAAGACCAGCTCGGCGAGGAGGCCGATGCCGATGCGCAGCCAGGCCGGCTCCACCCGTCCGGTCACGAAACCCTCGATCAGGCCCGAGACCAGCAGCACCGGAACCAGGCCGAGCGCGATGGAGACCGTGGCGCGGCCCTCTTCGGCCAGGGCGTGGCCTCGGGTCCGCGGGCCCGGGTCGATGACCGTCCAGCCCAGCTTCAGGCCGGCCGCGCAGGCCAGGTAGACGGCGGTCAGCTCCAGCAGGCCGTGCGGCAGGATCAGACCGAAGAACAGCCCGCCCCGGTCGTGGGCGAACATGAACCCGGCGATCGCGCCGATGTTGAGCTGGTTGGCGTACAGCACATACAGGGTCGGGATGCCCAGCAGGATGCCGAAGATCAGCGCCACGGCGGAGACCCAGGCGTTGTTGACCCAGACCATGAAGGAGAACGACTGGGCCGAGTGCTCGACGTAGTAGTCGGCGAAGTCGTGCTCGACCAGCCGGCGGATCTCCTCAGGGGTGCCCAGGGCGGCCTGCACCGCCGGGTCGTGCACCACCCAGATCGCGTACGCCAGCGAGAACAGGTTGCCCGCCGCGGCCACGCCCAGCCACCACCAGCGCAGCCGGTAGGCCGTGGCCGGAAACGACCTGGTCAGGAAACGCGTGGTGTCGCGCCACAGCGGGGCCTGGGCGCCCGCCACCGCCGCCCGGCCCCGGGCCACCAGCGACGACAGCCGCCCCACCAGCGCCGGATCGGGGGCGCTGGAGCGCACCACCGAAAGGTGGGTGGCGACCCGCTGGTACAGCTCCACCAGCTCGTCGATCTGTGCGCCGTTCAGCCGCCGGCTGTGATTGATCAGCCACTCCAGGCGTTCCCACTCGGCGTGATGGGCGGCCACATAGGCGTCGACGTCCACCCGTGGAGACTAACCCGGCGCGCCGGGGACCGTCCGGCCGTCCGGAGGGCGGGCGGCGGGCAGACTGGGCAGCGGGCACCGGCGGGCGCCGGGGACCGATCGCGAGGGGGCGTTCCACATGTCCGAACTGGTCACCGGCGAGGCCGTGGCGCTGGAGATCCGGGTGGCCCGCCTGGCCGGCCGGGCCTGCGCGCTGGTGCTCGACCTGGTCTTCCAGGTCATGCTGCTGAACGTCGCGCTTTACCTGGCCGCGGCGACCAACGCGATCGCCGACGAGGCGTGGGGCGTGGGGCTGGGCATCGTGGCGGTGGCGGGCGTGCTGGTCGGCTACCCGTGCGCGTTCGAGACGCTCTCGCGCGGACGGACGCCGGGCAAGCTGGCGGTGGGACTGCGGGTGGTGGCCGACGACGGCGGCCCGGTGCGCTTTCGGCAGGCGTTCGTGCGCGCCCTGGCGTCGGTGGTGGAGATCTGGGTCCTGTTCGGGGCGCCCGCCCTGGTCGCCTCGCTGTTCAACCGGCGCGGCAAGCGGCTCGGCGACCTGTTCGCCGGCACGGTCGTCATCCAGGAGCGGGTCCCCACCACGGCGATCTTCGGCCCGGTCGCGGTGATGCCCCCGCAGCTGGCCGACTGGGCCCGCTCGCTGGAACTGTCGCAGCTCCCCGACGGGCTGGCGCTGATCGCCCGCCAGTACCTGGCCCGCTTCTGGGAGCTGCTGCCGGAGGCCCGGGACGCCCTGGGCCGGCGCATCGCCGGTCAGGTGCTGGCCGTGATCAGCCCGCCCCCGCCGCCCGGCGTCCGCCCGGAGATCCTGCTGTCGGCCGTCCTCGCCGAACGCCGCCGCCGCGAGGAAGAGCGCCTGGCCCGGCACCGCGAACACCGCCTGCGCATGCACCGCGCACTGGGCCTGCCCGCCCCGCCACCGGGACCGCCGGCACCCGGCCGCCCCACACTCCCGCCTCCCTCTGCCTCACCGCCCTCGCGCTAGCCGGAACCCCGCGAACGACCGGCGGGGCGTCCGGAAGATGCCGCACCGCCTCCCGGACGCCCCGCCGGACCCATGAGCCGCCCCGCGGGAGATCAGGAGAAAAGCGCCTCGACGGAATCGACACGAGCAGCACGCAACAACCAGGCATTGAGCTGCTCCTCATCCCGACAGGCCGAAATCCGCTCCCTAGCCTCCTGCGACACCTCCACACCGCGACCATCCAACAGCATGAGGACGGCCTCAGCCTTGGCCTCCGCTCTGCCTTCTTCTCTGCCTTCTTCTCTGCCTTCTTCTCGGCCCTCTTCTCGGCCCTTCTGCCTGCCCTTCTCCTCCAGGCTCTGGAAGAGTTCGCTGACGTAGGGACGCTCGTCGGTGATCATGCGAGTCACCCCACGGGAGATCAGGAGAAAAGCGCCTCGACAGAGTCGACACGAGCAGCACGCAACAACCAGGCATTGAGCTGCTCCTCATCCCGACAGGCCGAAATCCGCTCCCTAGCCTCCTGCGACACCTCCACACCGCGACCATCCAACAGCATGAGGACGGCCTCAGCCTTGGCCTCCGCTCTGCCTTCTTCTCTGCCTTCTTCTCGGCCCTCTTCTCGGCCCTTCTGCCTGCCCTTCTCCTCCAGGCTCTGGAAGAGTTCGCTGACGTAGGGACGCTCGTCGGTGATCATCATCCTCTCCAGGATCTTGCGGGGCGCCTCGGGGAGAACACCAAGGACATACTCAGCGTAACGCCTCGTCTTCTCGAGGCCGGTGGTGTGGAGTTCGGCCAGGCCGTCCAAGACGGCCTGGAAGATCTCCTTTTGTTTCGGGCCGGAGGAGTGCAGGAACACCGAGAGGACGGCCCGGTCGGGGTCGGCGGCGAACTCGCTGCCCTTGGTGATCGCCCGGATGTGGGCGGCGTCCAGCACCAGCGGGATCAGGGTGTGTCCCGGATGGCCGCTTTCGATCGGGGTGGCGCACCACAAGGCCGTGTCGGGGTCGGGGGCGATCACCATGAGGACGGCCGGGCAGCGCTCGCGGGCGCGGAACATGTGCAGGTACAGCGGCCAGGTCCAGCGTTTGTCCTCGTCCTTGCGGCGCTGCACCTCGATGATCACGCCCAGTCTCTCGGCCGCGCTCTCCAGCAGCACCACGGCGTCACCGCTGTACTCGCTGGTCTTGAGGTCGGTGAACGACTCGGACATGGCCCGCGCCCGCTCGTACGGGGGGACCCGAACTCCTAAACCGGCCACGGCCTCGGCCGCCAGTTCGGGGGACGAGCGGAAAAGCTCGGCCAACATGTCATGTTGCTGTGTCGGCATGAACCGAACATTAACGGGAATCGTCATGTCACGTCAGGCAATTCGTCATATCGAATAACATTCGACGTCCAGAAGGTCATGGAAGTCCCAAAATAAGCCACTGACTGAAACGTTCATACCTGAGCAATGCTCGAATCTTGGAACGCCGACACCGCCGAAGCACGCCCGCATCCCGCCGAATCAAGAGAAGAAGCCGCCCCAAAACCACTTGGTGACATATGAGATGTTTTGCCCAGACGAGGTTTCGTCACATGGCCCCTGCCGCGAAGGAGCAGGGATCAAGGCGACAAGTTGGGCGGCGAGTCCAGGTCGGTCAGTTCGATGCCCGGGGCCGCCAGGACCACGTCGCCCGCCAGGTGGACGGTGCGGGTCTCGCCGGTGGACAGGTCGGTGATCTCGTGGCGTTCGACCGGGAGCGGGACGGTCTCGGTCTGGTGTGTTTCGATCTCCGCCAAGTGCCAGCGCACATCGACGGTGAGGGCGGCCAGGGACGGGCCCTGGATGCGGACCAGGCGCACGGGGGCATCCCGGCCGGGTTCCAGGCGCAGCCACCGGGCGACCGCCACCAGGAAGGCCGGGGAGTCGCCGAGGAAACCGGCGGCCCGCACGCCGTGCTCATCGGGGGCGGCGTCTCCTGCGGCCGGGTGGCGCACCCACAGCAGGTCGTGGCCGGCCGTCCCGCCCCGGATCAGCCAGGACGGGGTGGCCAGTTCGACGCGGATCTGCCGCCAGCGGCCGTCCACGGTCAGATCCACCCGGGCGCCGTCGGGGCGCTCCCCCACATAGCGCCAGCCGCCCGGGCCGGGCGCGCATTCGAAGTGCTCCTCGAGGGGTTCTTCCCCGCTCAGGTGCAGGTAGGTGCCGCGCGGCATCGCACCAGCCTATGAGCCGTGCTGCCAGGAGCTCAGGTAGTCCTGCTGCTCGGGGGTGAGGGTGTCGATGCGCACCGACATGGCGGCCAGCTTGAGGCGGGCCACCTCCATGTCGATCTCGGCGGGGACCTGGTAGACGGCCGGGGTGAGGCGCTGGTGCTCGCGGGCCAGCCAGGCACAGGTGAGGGCCTGGTCGGCGAAGGACATGTCCATGACGGCGGCCGGGTGGCCCTCGGCGGCGGCCAAATTGACCAGCCGTCCCTCGGCCAGCAGCACCAGGCGGCGGCCGTCGGCCAGCACGTACTCGTCGGCCTGGGGGCGGACGTCCCGGTGCACCTCGACGGCCAGGTCGGCCAGGGCGCGCACGTCGATCTCCACGTCGAAGTGCCCGGAGTTGGCCAGGATCGCCCCGTCCTTCATCACCGCGAAGTGCTCGGCGGTGATCACGTCGCGGTTGCCGGTGGCGGTGATGAACACATCGCCCACCTCGGCGGCCTCGGCCATCGGCGCCACGGTGAAGCCCTGCAGCACCGCGTCCAGCGCCTTGACCGGGTCGATCTCGGTGATCACCACGCGGGCGCCCATGCCGCGGGCGCGTTCGGCCAGGCCGCGGCCGCAGTAGCCGAACCCGGCGACCACGATGGTCTTGCCGGCCAGCAGGGTGTTGGTGGCGCGGATGATGCCGTCCAGGGTGGACTGGCCGGTGCCGTAGCGGTTGTCGAACATGTGCTTGGTGGCGGTGTCGTTCACCGCCACCATCGGGAAGCGCAGCGCCCCCTCGCGGGCCATCTGGTGCAGCCGGATGACCCCGGTGGTGGTCTCCTCACAGCCCCCCAGCACGCCCTCCACCAGGTCGGTGCGTTCCAGGTGCAGGGTGTTGACCAGGTCGCAGCCGTCGTCCAGGACCAGGTCGGGGCGGGTGTCGAGGGCCTGGTGGATGTGCCGGTAGTAGCCCTCGCGGTCGATGCCGGCGCGGGCGAAGACCTGCGCGCCGTACTCGGCCACCAGCGCGGCCGCGGTGTCGTCCTGGGTGGACAGCGGGTTGGAGGCGGCCAGCGCCACGCTCGCCCCGCCCGCCTGCAGCGTGCGGATCAAATTGGCGGTCTCGGTGGTGACGTGCATGCAGGCGGCGATGCGCAGCCCGGCCAGCGGACGCTCGGCGGCGAACCGCTGCCGGATCCGGCGCAGCACCGGCATGGCCCGGTCGGCCCACTCGATCCGCTTCACTCCGTCGCGGGCCAGCGAAACGTCCGCGATGTCACTGGTGTCCATCAGCTCACTCCGCCCGTCCGCCGCGCAGGACGCCCCGCGCGGCGGTCTCCTCCGCGCCCCCGAACCGCCGTGATCATATTGCCGTTTTACGGACGGCCCTATGACCACGGCGGCAGGGGTGCCGGGGCCGAGCGGCTTGAGATCGCCCTGCGCGCGCCGCGGCGGCCCGGACGCGCGCAGGGCCCCGGTGACATCCGCTCAGTAGCGGTAGTGGTCGGGCTTGTAGGGGCCCTCCACGTCCACGCCGATGTACTCGGCCTGCTCCTTGGTCAGCTTGGTGAGCTTGACGCCCAGGGCGTCCAGGTGCAGGCGGGCGACCTTCTCGTCCAGGTGCTTGGGCAGGGTGTAGACGCCGACCGGGTACTGGTCGGTCTTGGTGAACAGCTCGATCTGCGCGATCACCTGGTTGGTGAAGGAGTTCGACATCACGAACGAGGGGTGGCCGGTGGCGCAGCCCAGGTTCATCAGCCGGCCCTCGGCCAGCACGATGATGGAGTGGCCGTCGGGGAAGCGCCACTCGTGCACCTGCGGCTTGATCTCGACCTTCTCGACGCCGGGGATGCGGGCCAGGCCGGCCATGTCGATCTCGTTGTCGAAGTGCCCGATGTTGGCCACGATCGCCTGGTGCTTCATCCGCTCCATGTGGTCGGCGCGGATGACGTCGCGGTTGCCGGTGGCGGTGATGAAGATGTCGGCGGTCTCGACGACGTCCTCCAGGGTGGTGACCTGGTAGCCGTCCATGGCGGCCTGCAGCGCGCAGATCGGGTCGATCTCGGTGACGATGACCCGGGCGCCCTGACCGCGCAGCGCCTCGGCGCAGCCCTTGCCGACGTCGCCGTAGCCGCACACCACCGCGACCTTGCCGCCGATCAGCACGTCGGTGGCGCGGTTGAGGCCGTCGATGACCGAGTGGCGGCAGCCGTACTTGTTGTCGAACTTGGACTTGGTGACCGAGTCGTTGACGTTGATGGCCGGGAAGCGCAGCGTGTTGTTCTTGGCCATCTCATACAGCCGGTGGACGCCGGTGGTGGTCTCCTCGGTGACGCCCTTGATGGCCTTGACGGTCTCGGCCCAGCGGCCCGGACGCTCGGCGATGGTGCGGCGCAGGGTGTTCAGGAAGACCTTCCACTCCTCGGAGTCGTCCTCGGAGGGGGTCGGCACCGCGCCGGCCTCTTCGTACTCGGCGCCCTTGTGGACCATCAGCGTGGCGTCGCCGCCGTCGTCGAGCAGCATGTTCGGCGGGCTGCCGTCGGGCCACGACAGCGCCTGCTCGGTGCACCACCAGTACTCCTCCAGGGTCTCGCCCTTCCAGGCGAAGACCGGGACGCCCTGCGGGTTGTCGGGGGTGCCGTTGGGGCCCACCACGACCGCGGCGGCGGCGTGGTCCTGGGTGGAGAAGATGTTGCAGCTCACCCAGCGGACGTCGGCGCCGAGCTCGACCAGCGTCTCGATCAGCACGGCGGTCTGCACGGTCATGTGCAGCGAGCCCATGATCTTGGCGCCGCGCAGCGGTTTGGCCGCGGCGTATTCGCGCCGTACCGCCATCAGGCCGGGCATCTCGTGCTCGGCGAGCCGGATCTCCTTGCGGCCGAACTCGGCCAGCGAGAGGTCGGCGACCTTGAAGTCCATGATTGCGAAAGCTCCTCAGCGTCGCGGGTACGGCTGCGAGTCTAGGGCCGCCGCTCCCGGCTTGGCAGGAGCGAAGGCGACTTCTTGACACTAATTCGTCAGAATTGACGGCATGCGTATCACAGAGGCCGCCCGGCGGCTGGGCACCTCGCCCCGGATGCTCCGCTACCGCGAAGCCCTGGGCCTGCTTCCCCCCACCCGGGAATCGGGGGGCCATCGGCGGTTCGGGGAGGCTGAGCTGCAGGCCGTGGCGCTCGCGCTCGCCCTGGAGCGGCGCTATGACATCAGCCCGGCCGAGCTGGCCTTCGGCCTGCGGGTGCTGGCCGAGCCGGAGGTGCAGGCCCGGGTGCGCGAACTCGGCGAGCGCATCGGCCGGCTGTCGGCGCGGCCCACCCGCGCCCTGGACTTCGAAAAGGAAAAGGCCCTGCGCCTGCTGCGCCGCACCTGAGAGCTCAGGTGCGCACGAAGAGGAGATAGCCGAGATAGACGAGGTAGGCCAGGACGAATGAGCCTCCCTCCAGCCGCGTCAGTTCGCGGCCGCTGACGAACGCGGGCACGCAGACCAGGACCGCGGCGACCATGAGGGGCAGGTCGATGCGGACCAGCTGCGCCGCCAGCTCCACGCCATCGGAGGGCACCAGCGCCGTCACCCCGAGGATGAGGGCGATGTTGTAGACGCTGGAGCCGATCAGGTTGCCCACGGCCACGTCCCGGTGGTCGCGGATCGTGGCGACGACCATGGTGGCGAACTCCGGTGCCGAGGTGCCGACGGCCACGATGGTCAGCCCGATGACGGCCTCGGAGACCCCGAACCGCCGGGCGAAGTCCACCGCGCCGTTCACCAGCCAGTCGGCGCCGGTGACGATGACGACGATGCCGGCCAGCAGCACGCAGCACTCGGCGGCGATCAGGGCGGCCGAGCGCCCGTGGGCGGGCGGCGGCGTCTCCTCCTCGTACTCCAGCCGGACGTCCGCGCTCTCGCGCCGGCTGGAGCGGACGATGACGACGGTGTAGCCGACGGCGATCGCCACCAGCAGCGCGCCGTCGAGGCGGGAGAGCCTGCGGTCGGCGACCAGCGCCAGCAGCACCACCGCGGTGAGGCTCATCATCGGCAGGTCCAGCCGGAGCGTCCGGCCGTGCAGCGGCAGCGGCCGCAGCAGGGCGCTGAAGCCGAGGATGAGCATGAGGTTGACGACGTTGGTCCCGGCGATGTTGCCCACCACGATGTCCCCGGCGCCGATCAGGGCCGCGTCGATGCCGATGGCCAGCTCGGGCGCGCTGGTGCCGATCGCCACGATCGTCAAACCGATGATCATCGGTGCCACGCCCAGCCGCCTGGCCAGCCGCGCGCTGGCGCGCACCAGCAGCTCGGCCCCCACCACCAGGGCGGCGAGCCCGGACAGGATCAGCACGGCGGCGCCCCCTCGGGGCACGCGCCCGGGAGGCCGCCGCCCATCCCTGTCATCGGCCGCCGGAGCCGCCGACGACCGCCACGGGGCAGCGGGCGCGGTGCACCACCGCATGGGCGACCGATCCGGCGAGCATCCCGTGGAAGGCGCCGCGGCCGCGCGAGCCCACGACCATCAGGCCGGCCTCGGCCGACGCCTCGATCAGGACCGGTTCCGGCGCGCCGTCGACCCTGCGGGTGAGGACTTGGAGCCCGCGGCGGCCGGACCGGGCCGTCGTGCGCGCCCGGCGCAACGCCGCGTCGGCCCCGGCCCGGACCTGCTCCGGATCGACGCCCGGCGCCAGCATCTCCCCGGTGCAGCAGATCAGCTCCAGCCGGGCCCGCCGGCCGCTCGCATAGTCGGCGGCGAAGGCGACCGCTTGCAGGGCGGCCGGGGAGCCGTCCACCCCGGCCACCACGGGACGGCCGGGCCCGGCGGTCCACTCGCCCATGCCCTGCTCCACCACGACCACGGGGCACTCGGCCCGGGCCGCCACGGAAAAGGAGATGGACCCCAGCAGGGTCTCCACGACCGGCCCGCGGCCCCGGGAGCCGACCACGACCAGTTCGGCGTGCGCCGAGGCCTCGATCAGCGCCCGGGTGGGGCTGGTCACCACCGTCATGCCGCCGACCTCAAGGCGCGGGCAGACGGCCAGGGCCTCGGTGACGCCCTGTGCCGTCACCTCCTCGGCCGCCTCCAGCGCACCGGGCTCAAAGGCCAGCGGCTCGGTGCCGGACGGCAGCGTCATCCCGGGCCAGTTCGCGGCGAACAGCACCGTCAGCGGAACGCCCCGGTGGTCCGCCTCGCGCGCCGCCCAGGCCAGCGCGTCCCGGGCGTACTTCTTCCCGTGGTAACCGACCACGACCGGCGATGCGCTCATCGGCTCCCCCTGCGTCGGCTGCGCCGGTCTGCGGCGACTTCACACCCCCACGGTGTCCGGTACCCACCGTGACGGTGCCGTCGCACACTCCTTTTCAGGGCCGGTTCAACATTCGTTCCGCTGGGAGGGGGCCACTCTCATTCAGGGGCGGAAAGCGCATCAGTGCCCCGCACTCGGCTCCGCCGCTCGATTCAGGGACCGCCTTGGGGCGCCGCCACCGCTCGTCTCAGCGCGGTGGTACCTCCGTAGGGGACCTCCCCCTGCAGGACGATGCGTTTTCCATCCTTGCGGCGGACGATCGGGGCACCGCCGTGAACGTAGTCTCGTCGGTGTGACGGGCCGGGAGCGCTCGCGCACCGGGGGGTCGCGATGCCGGGCCGGCCGTCTCACGGGAGGACATCCTCGCCGGCACGGCCGCGGGCGTCTTCAGCGGAAGACGACCGGTCTCGCCTGGGCTGGGGTCGCTGGGCCGGGCCCGCGGCCGGCCGGCGAGGACTCTTCGAAGGTCAGGAGGCCGCCGTCTCCGAGACGGTCTCCTCCGGGGAGGCCTGGTAGAGGTCCGGCTCCAGGTAGATCAGCCGCGCGTGGGGGAACTGGGAGCGCACCTTCTCCTCGGCGGCGTTGATGCCCCGGGCGATCTCGGCGGCGGTCTCGTCGTGGTGGACGGCGATCTTGGCGGCGATCAGCAGTTCCTCGGGGCCGACGTACTGGGTGCGGATGTGGATGACCCGGGCGACCTCCTCCACCGACTCCAGGGCGGCCACGATCTGCTGCTCGACCTCCGGGCCGGCGCCCTCGCCGATCAGCAGGCTCTTGGTCTCGACGGCCAGGATGATCGCGATGGCGGCCAGCAGCAGTCCGATGGCGACGGTGCCGACGCCGTCCCAGACGCCGTTGCCGGTGATGACGGCCATGGTGACGCCGAACAGCGCCAGGATCAGGCCGACCAGCGCGCCGAGGTCCTCCAGCAGCACCACCGGCAGTTCGGGGGCCTTGGCGTGCCGGACGAACTGCACCCAGGACTTGTCGCCGCGCAGGTGGTTGGACTCCTGAATGGCGGTGCGGAAGGAGAAGGACTCCATCAAGATCGCCACGATCAGCACGCCGAAGGCCCAGGCCGGGGATTCCACTTCGTGCGGATCGGTGATCTTGTGGATGCCCTCGTAAAGGGAGAACGCCGCACCCACCGTGAACAGCACCACCGCTACGACAAAGGCGTAGAAGTAGCGCTCCCGTCCATATCCGAAGGGGTGCTGGGGAGTGCGGGCCCGTTCGGAACGCTTGCGGCCCAGCAGCAGCAGGCCCTGGTTGCCCGAGTCCGCCACCGAGTGAATGGACTCGGCCAGCATCGACGACGAGCCGGTGAACACGAACGCCACGAACTTCGAGGCGGCGATCCCGAGGTTGGCGGCCAATGCGGCGATGATCGCCTTTGTTCCGCCTTCAGCACTCATTTACGCAATCCTCGCTTTGAGCTCTTGGATGGCAGACACGGGCGTGGGGTCGACGCCCAGTGCGATAGCCAAGTAAACCGTGACGTAGTCGCTCATAGCGATGAGACTGGCGATTCTCTCCAGGGGATGCACTCCCTCGGCCGTGATCTCGGTCACCGCGATGCCGCGCTCGCGGGCCAGCTCCGCCGAGATCTCCCGCCGCTTGACCACCTGGGGGTGCTCGTCGGCATCGCGCAGCATCACCAGGTGCAGCCGCGTCCTTTCGGCCTCTTCGGCCCGGTCGCGGAAGAAGTCGTCGATGTCACCGGCCGTCCCGCCGGCGAAGAACCCGTCGAAGGCCACCACCTGGTTGTGGTTGGCCTCCGGCAGCCCGCCGAACACCGCCGGGTATTTGGCGTTCTCGTTGAGCTGGCAGCACATGCGGTAGGCGACGGTGGCGGCCAATTCCGACGAGCCCCACACCATCGGCAGCTCACCGGCCAGGTCCAGGGCGATCTGCTTGGCGGGGTTGACGAACGACTCGCTGGTGGGGCGGCAGCGGTAGGCCACCTCCTCCAGGCGCCGGGCGGTGGCCTCCAGCACCTCGTCGGAGACGCGGGTGAGCCCCAGCTCGCGGGCGGCCAGCACCAGCGGGATCGACAGCCCCCACAGCGTGGAGCGCGGCTGCCCGGCCGAGCGCACCGGCACGAACGGCGCCCGGGCCCGCGCCGCCAGCTCGGCCAGCGGGGAGTCCTCCCCGCCCACCATCAGCATCCGGCAGCCCCGCCGCATGGCCTCGGCCGCCACCAGCAGGGTCTCCTCGGTGGTGCCGGAGCACGACACCGCGATCACCAGGTCGGCCGCGCCCACCCAGCCCGGCAGCCGGTAGCCGCGCACGGTGACGATCGGGACGGGGCAGCCGACGCCGCAGACCGCGGCCAGCACGTCCCCGGAGATTCCCGAGCCGCCCATGCCGGCGACCACCACGGCCCGCGGCCGTCCGTCCTCGGCCAGCCGCTCCAGCCCCGCCTCCCCGGCCAGGTACCGGGCCTGCCGGACCTGCGCCGCCGACGAGGCCACCTGCCGCAGCATGTCACCGGGATCCGCGGCGGCCAGCGCCTGCGGATCATCCAGCCGCCCGGAGTCAACGATCACGCTCACGTCTCTCCTCATCCCCCGCGTGCCCGCCGGCCGGTCCCGCCGCCGGTTCGCACGCGTTCCCCCGCTCGCTACGACACGCCCTTCCCCCGTCGCGCGCCGCCTCATCCTTGCGGCGGCGTGCACTCCCCGGTCAGGTCCGCGCCGCGCGCCCCCGGCCCGCACGCGTTCCTTTCTCGCCCGCGGCACGTTCCAAGGCACGACCTTCCCGCGCGGTGTGACGCTTCATCCCCGACCCGCTCTGCCGGGGCTTGGATCGGCCTTCGTGCCGCGTGCCGCCGGCCGGATCACGAAGACGGGGTCCGGGCCTCGTCCACGAGAAGGACCGGGATGTCATCGCGCACCGGGTAGGCGTAACCGCACTCGCCGGTGCACACCAGTTCGTCCGCCTTCTCATCGGCCCGCAGGGCTCCCCGGCAGTTGGGGCAGGCCAGGATGTCCAGCAGCCAGGAGTCGAGCTTCATCTATTTCTCCCTAACGATGGCCAGGACCTCGTCGCGGACGGCTGCCATCGTCTTGCCGTCGGTGGCCTCCGCGTTGAGACGCAGCAAAGGCTCGGTATTGGACGGACGAAGGTTAAACCACCACTCGTCGGCGCTGACCGTCAGCCCGTCGAGCTCGTCGATGGTGACGCCCGGACGGCCGGCGAAGGCCGCGCGGACCCGTGCGGTCGCCGCGGCCTGGTCGGCCACCTCGCTGTTGATCTCACCGGAGGCGGCGTAGCGGTCGTATTCGCGCAGCAGCTTCGACAGCGGCTCCTCTTGCTCGCCGAGAGCGGCCAGCACGTGCAGCGCCGCCAGCATCCCCGAGTCGGCGTACCAGAAGTCGCGGAAGTAGTAGTGCGCCGAGTGCTCGCCGCCGAACACCGCGCCACTCTCGGCCATGGTCTGCTTGATGAACGAGTGGCCGACCCGGGTGCGGATCGGGGTGCCGCCGTGCTCGGCGATGATCTCCGGGACGGCCCGCGAGGTGATCAGGTTGTGCACGATGGGCGCGCCGGGGTGCCTGGCCAGCTCCCGCACCGCCACCAGCGCGGTGATCGCCGACGGGGAGACGATCTCGCCGCGTTCGTCCACCACGAAGCAGCGGTCGGCGTCGCCGTCGAAGGCCAGCCCGATGTCGGCGCCGCTTTCGCGCACGGCGGCCTGCAGGTCGCGCAGGTTCTCCGGGTCGATCGGGTTGGCCTCGTGGTTGGGGAAGGTGCCGTCCAGCTCGAAGTACAGCGGGACCACCTCGATCGGCGGGGCGGACGCCCCGTCGCGGCCCCGGCCGAACACCGCGGGCACGGTGTGCCCGGCCATACCGTTGCCGGCGTCCACCGCGACCTTCAGCGGGCGGATGCCGCTCAGGTCCACCAGGCGGTGCATGTGCTCGGCGTAACCGGCCAGCAGGTCGCGGCGCGTCACCGTGCCGCGGGGGCCGCCGTGGGCGGGCACCCCCTCCTCCACCAGCCTGCGGATGTCGGCCAGGCCGGTGTCGCGGCCGATGGGACGGGCGCCGGCCCGGCACATCTTCATGCCGTTGTACTGGGCCGGGTTGTGACTGGCGGTGAACATCACGCCGGGCAGGTTCAGGCTGCCGCTGGCGTAATACAGCAGGTCGGTGGAGCCCAGCCCGGCCTCGATCACGTCGGCGCCCTGGGCGGTGGCGCCCCGGGCGAACGCCGCTGCCAGCGGCTGGGAAGACGGACGCATGTCGTGCGCGGTCACCACCCGAGCCGCTCCGGTCACCCGCACGAACGCCGCTCCCACGGCTTCGGCGATGCCTTCGTCGAGCTCTTCCGGCACCACGCCGCGAACGTCGTAGGCCTTGAAGATCTTCGCGACGTCGCCCAATACCGCCCCCTGGGTCCAGGTCGTACGCCGCCGACGGCGTACCCAAGCCGAGATGAGCCTACCGGGACCCGCTCAGGCGGCCGGTACCTCCCTCGGCACGGCGCGTCCGCCTTCAGTCGGACTCCTGCTCGCCGGTGCCGGCGGACGGCTTGGCGGGCGGCGTGATGTCGGAACGGAGCACTCGCAGATGACCCCGGCGGCCCACCTCGACGCCCTGCCCCACCGGCTCCTCCTCGGGAGCGGGCCGGCGGGCGGCCTCGCGCACCGCGTCGGCGAGGGCCTCCAGGTCGTCGGTGCTGGGACGGCCGTCCTCGGCCGGCGGCAGCCGCACCAGCTCCCAGCCCACCGGGGCGGTGAGCCGCTCCGAGTGCTCCGCGCACAGGTCATAGCAGTGCGGCTCGGCGTACGTGGCGAGCGGTCCCAAGACCGCGGTCGAGTCGCGGTAGACGTACGTGAGCGTGAAGACTGCTGGCTCCTTACACGCGGTGCGGGAGCAAATTCGGGCGGGGCTCACGATGGCCGACCGTACCTCCCATCCGTCGTATACGCCACCACCACCGCGGTCGTGTCGCCATTACCGCGTCAATTCATGGGTAACCGCCCCAATACCCGCCGTGCGCCGCGCTCCGCCCGCCGTGTCGATCCACGTGCTGAACTGGGCCATCGCCAGTGACGTCCCGGGAAGATAAGCTCGGATTCGTGCGATCCCTGACCGCTACCTCGGTCCCCGCAGGACCCGGTGATCGGTGAGCGCGATGGCCTCCGGTCAAAGGATCCGGCGCCGTGACCGGCGTGGCCGCGGCGTGCGCGGCCCGCTGCTGCCGCCCGAGGCCCCCTTCGCCCTGACCCGGGCGGAGCGGTTCGACGGGCTGGTGCGCGATGAGGTGAACCGGCTCGGCCGGCGCTGGGGCCGCGAGCTGGCCGGGGTGGAGTTCGTGGTCGAGGAGGTCCCCAAGGTGGGGCCCCGGGGCGATGTGCTCGGCTTCGACGAGCCGGTGCCGCTCAGCCTGACCCGCCCCTCCGACGGCAGGCATCCGCTGCGCATCGTGGTGTTCCGGCGGCCGATCGAGGCGCGGGCCGGGATGGGCGGCGCGGGCGGCCGCGGCATCGACGAGCGCGAGCTGGCCCGCCTGATCCGCGACGTGCTGGTGGAGGAGGTCGCCGACCTGCTGGGGCTGTCCCCGGAGTCGGTGGACCCCAGCTACGACTCCCCCGACGACTGAGCCGCCCCGCGCGCTCAGGGGATCAGGACCCGCTGGGAGTCGAGCACCGGCGGCAGCAGCAGCGTGGTGACGGCCGGCACCACCGGCAGCACCGTGAACAGCCCGCCGTCCCGGCCGGTCTGCAGCACCCGGGCGGCGTGCACCGGGCCGGAGCCCGGCTGCGGGACGATCAGCACGCCGAAGCCCTTCTCCCCAGTGGGGGCGGACGGCTCCACCTGGGCGGTGCGGCCCGCGGGGATCCGCACCTGCCGCGGGGTTCCGGCCCGGCCTCGGCCGTCCACCGTGGTGACCGTCACCGTCGCCTCCCGTTCCGGTGCGGTGAGCAGCAGCACGGACTCGAACCGGTTGTCGGCGACGACCCCGCCGGCGGCGCCCAGCGGCGCCGTGGCCGTGCCGTAGCCGACGTCGTCGCCGCGCGCGACGGCCAGTCCGGCCACCACCGGCTTGTCGGAGGTCAGCCGCACCGCCGCGGCCTTGCCCGACAGGGCGCGCTCCAACGTCACGGAGGTGACCGTGCGGGCGGGAAGGTCCACGGTGTCGCGCCCTTCGGGGGCGAACGCGCCGCTGGAGGTGAGCACCTGGATGCGGACGCGGGCGTTGTCCTGGCCGGGAACGGCCAGCAGCAGCCTGCGTTCGCCGCCGCCCTCGGGGATGCCGGGCACCGTCAGCGACGTGGCCGGGGCGCCGGCCGCCGGCAGCCAGTCCACGCCCCCGCCGTCGTCCGCCCGCACCCGCAGCGCGGCGGCCACCCGCCCGGTGGTGGCCTGCACCCGCAGGGCCAGCACCTGCGCCGTCTGCACGATCTCGCCGAGCCCTTCGGGGCCGTCCCCGATCCGGACGACCCTGGTGGAGCCGGGGTCGATCGGCAGGCCGCGCCCGTCCAGGGTGTCCAGCGGCCCCTCCCCTGACAGCGCCGTCAGGTCCACCACGGCGGTCTGGGCGTCGAGGTTGGTCAGATGCAGCTCCAGCCGGTCGGCGGCCAGCGGACCGGGGCCGACGAACCACAGGTCGGTGCCGGGTTCGCCGCAGCGGACCGCGGCCAGCCCGCGGTCGGCGCCGCTGCCGCGGTGGCTGGTGTGCTCGGCCTGCAGCCCTCCGGCCAGGGCGCCCCGCGCCTTGATCACATACGCGCCGGCTCCGTCCGCGACGTCCTTGCTCCAGGGCGTCCCCGTGCCGGTGATGGACGCGACGGCCTTGCCGTCCTTGAGGGAGGACACCTCGGCCCGCCCCGTTCCGCCGGACCCGCCCGGCGGGGTGAGGACGCTGACCGTGCCGTCGGTGGGCGCGGGGCAGGCCAGCATGGCGCTGGTGACCGGGACCCTGCGGGGCGCCCCGGCCGCCGCCTGGCCGCCGGACGGCCGTGACAGCGCCGCCGCCCCGTACAGGGCCGCCACCGCCACCAGCAAAAGCGCCGCCGTGGCGTACCGGTACCGCAGCACCTGGACGGCCAGGGCCACCAGGCGCTGCTCCCACTTTTCGGCCTGCTCCCACAGCAGCCGCCACACCGGCTCCCGGCGGCCGGTCCGATGGGTTCCGCCGCTGTCCGCCCGGTCGCCGGTCTTGCCGTCCGGGGCTTCCTTGGGCCGGTCCTGCCGGCCCGTGTCCGCGCCGGGGGCCTCCGCCGCGCCGCCGTGTTCTTGCGTCTGCGGGGACGCGGCGCCGGCCCGGCCTTCGGCCGCATCCCCGTGGCCGGGAAGCCCTCCGGGCTCGGACGCGTCCCGGACCTTGGCCGCCGCATCGGGCCCGGCCTCGTTGGGAGAGCCGATCACACCACGGGCCGCGGGGGGTTCGGATCCGACCTTGCCGTAGGACCCGAGCACGTCATGGAACCCTGCCGCGTCGAAAGACCGGCCAAGGCCCGTGGCCCCGCCGCCGGAGCCGACCGCGGCAGAAGGTCCCGTCGTCTCGGAGGGCGCGGCCGTCCCGAAAGACCGGGCAAGGCCGAAGGAGGTGAGCGCTTCCCGGCCACCGGACGGTTCACCGGGCCCGGTCAGATCACGCGAGCCGGCCTCGCCGAGAAGGCCGGCACCGCCCGGGGGCCAGGCCAGGGCGTGCGGCACCGTCCCTTTGTGGAGAGGGGTCGCTTCGGAAGAGCCCTCCTCATCGCGCGGCGGGGCCATGCCGCAGAGCCCGGCCACGTCGCGAAGACCGGAGCCGCCTGCGGGACCGGTTCTCTCGCGAAGGCCCGCTCCTTGGCCGCCGCCTGGTTCTTCGTGAGGGCCGAGCCCTTCGTGAAGGGCCGCCCCGTCCTGAGGGGCGGGCAGGGCACCGGGCTCACCGCCAAGACCGGACCCGTCATGGAAGCCGTGCCCATCACCGGAGCCGAGCCCTCCGGGGGAAGAGGCGGCCTCACCACGTGAACCGGGCTCATCGTGGGCGACGGGCCCGCCGGGCTCACTGCGCGAGCCGAACTCACCACCGAAGCCGCGGTCATCACGAGAACCGGCCCCGTCCTGAGAGGCCGGTCCTTCACCGGCATCGGGCTCGTCATGAGAGCCGGTCCCGCCGCTCAGACCGGGCTCACCGCGAACATCGCGGGCGTCACCGGAACCGTCCCCCTCACGGGAGCCGAGTCCGCCGCCGGAACCGGATCCCTCAAGAAGGCCGGGTTCATCCGACGAGCCGAGCCCGCCGTGGAAACCGGGCTCGTCATGAGAGCCGGGGCCGATTCCGTCAGAGGAATCGAGTTCCTTGTGAGGGACGGGGTCGTCGTGAGGATCGAGCCCGTCTTGAGAGCCGGCTTCGTGGCGGGGGCCCGGCTCTTCGTGAGAGCCGAGTCCACCTCCAGGACCGGGCTCGTCGTGAGAGCCGTCCCCGTCCCGGGAATCCGTCTCCCCACGGGGGCTGAGCCCTTCATGGGAACCGGCCTCGCCGGGAGAGCCGGTCTCCTCGTGCGGTTCCGGCTCATCACGAAGGCCGAGCCCGTGACCAGGGGCGGGCTCGGTGCCGGGAGGGTCGTCCGGGCGGGGAAGGTCCGGGGTGTCGGGGTGGTCGGTCATGAAGGTTCTCCGGCGGTGACCGGCGGCTCGGGTTCGCGAGCAGAGGGCGGGGCGGGGGTCGCGTCGGGACGGGCCTGACGGGCGTTGCGGCCGCGGCGGGCGCGGCGGCCCCGGCGGCGGGCGCGGCCCGGTGCCGGGAAGGCGGAGGCCCGGGCGCCGGGCAGGGCCAAGGCCGCGACGACCAGGACGGCGCCGCCCTGAACGGTCACCCAGACGTGCCGCAGCCGCATGTCCCGGCGCAGTTCGAAGCGTCCGCCGGACGGCGGGATGTCATAGGCCAGCGCCCAGCCGTCGACGCGGCGGCCGGGCAGCCGGGCGCCGTCCAGCGTGGCCCGCCACTTCCCGTCGGCGGGTTCGGCCAGCAGCAGGGTGCGGGAGCCGCCGCCCGGCGGGATGCGCACCGCGGCCTCGACCCGGCCGGCGGGCAGCGGGGTGATGCGCCCGCCCTCGATGAGCAGCAGCCGGCCGGAGGGGGACAGCAGCCGCCAGATGCCGAACTCGTCGGTGCGGCTGAGGCGGGTCAGACCGGAGGAGGCGTCCAGCACGGCCGCGGTCGGGTCCTGGGCGGGGCGGGGCACCAGGATGTACTGCACGCCCATCCGGGTGAGGGCGGCGCCGTCGCCGTGCCCGGCGGCCAGGGTGGCGACCAGGGCGTCCATCCGCCGCCGGGCGGCCGGGTCCGCCGGGGTCTCGGCGTCGCCCAGCCCGGGCTCGGCGCCCCGCAGCACGGTGTAGCCGACCCGGCCCGTCCCGTCCCGGTTCAGCACGAGGGTGCGGGGCGCGGTGGGACCGTCGATGAAACCGGGGACGGTCTCATCCGACACCTCCTGCAGCGGCCCGCGGGCGCCGCCGGCCACCCACAGCACCCCGGCCAGCGCGGGCGCGCTCAGCGCGGCCGCCATCACCAGCCCGCCGCCGATCCGGCTGATCAGGTCCCTGGCGGTCAGTGCCACGGCGGCGCGCAGCACGGCGGCGACCGCGGCCACCAGCGCCCCGGCCGCCCCCAGCAGCAGCGCCGCCCCGGGCCAGGCGGCCGCCCGCTCGGCCCCCTTGGTCACCGTGACGGCGCTGACGCCGACGGCGACCAGCAGCCCGAACAGGGTGAGCGTCCAGCCGGTCAGCACCACGGTGCGGCCGCTGCGCAGCAGCAGCGCCACCGCCGCCGGCAGCAGCAGCCCGCACAGCGCCCACCACGGCGGGGTGCCCGGCCCGCCCGGGTTGAAGGTCAGCAGCGACAACGCGCCGGGCGCCGGATCGGTGCCCGGGTGCAGTCCCGTCTCCAGCAGGAAACGCGAGGGGTGCCGCAGCAGCGTCAGCGTCCACGGCAACAGCAGCAGCGGCGGGACCCCCAGCGCGATCAGCAGCCCGCGGTCGATCCGCCGGCCGCCCCGCACGCCGAAGGCGGCCCGCACGACCAGGCCGCTCACCACCGCCAGCGGCCAGGTCAGCGGCACGAACGCCATCGCCACCGCCAGCAGCAGCGCCACCGCCCAGGCGGCCCGGCGCCGCTGCTTGCGCGGCAGCCGGCTGCTGCGGGGCAGCCCGTACATCCGGGCCGTCTGCCAGACGATCAGCGGCAGCAGCACCAGCACCACGGCGGTGCCGAGCCGTCCGGTGGAGACGGCGCCGGTGGCCACCGGCAGCAGCGCGTACGTCGCCGCGATCCAGACGCGCACGGCGGCCAGGGGAACGCGGCGCCCGTCGCCGCGGCGCAGCGCCCGGCGCCCGGTCTTCGGCGGCGGGGGCTCGACCACCAGCGCGCGGGCGGCGGCATAGGCGGTGAGCCCGGCCAGCGGGACGGCGCCCAGCAGCAGGATCGACACCGCCAGCCAGGGTTTGCCCAAGGTCACGGTGGACAGCGCGGCCAGCGCCCCCAGCGACGGCGGCGCCTGCTCGGCCGAGCCCAGGCCGACCGGGTGCCAGTTGGCGGCGTACCGCTCCCACAGGTCGCTCGCCCCGCCCGGGGCGGGCGCCAGCGCACCGCCCCCCAGCCGGTCGCCGGCCAGCAGCAGCGTCCGCTCGGCGGCCACCGCGAGGACGCCCAGCAGCAGCGTCAGGACGGCGGCGGGGCGGCTGAGCACGCGCCGCAGCCGGCCGGGACGCTCGGGGAGGTCCTCCTGCTCGCCGCGGTGGCGGCCCTCGCGGTACAGCCAGGCGGCGAGACTGTCGATGAACCGGCGCAGCGCGACGCCGCGCGGCAGGAAGCGCCGGACGGTGTGGTAGACGCGCCGGCTCCCCTCGGCCCGCGCCGCCCTGGCCCGGCGGAGCCTGCCGGGGGCGCCCAGCACGTCCCACAGCGCGGCCAGCTCATCGCGCGCCGCCTCCTGCCGTTTGGCCGCCAGCAGGTACAGCACGCGCAGCACGGTGCCCGCCAGGTTGCGGACCAGCGCCCGCGCCGCCGGCCCGGCGGGCAGGTTGGCCAGCAGGACGTGCAGCGCGTTGCGGCGGTCGCGGCGGCGCGGGGAGCCGATCGGGACGCCGATGTCGCGCAGCCCCCGGGCGGAGGCCTCGGCGTGGTAGACGACCGCGTCGCTGACCACCACCACGCGGTACCCGGCGGCGTGCACCCGCCAGCCGAAGTCGACATCGTCGCGGAAGAGCCCGAAGTCGGGGTCGAGCCCGCCCACCCGCTCCCACACGTCGCGGCGCACCAGCATCCCGGCGGTGCTGACCGCCAGCACCGTGCGGACGCCGTCGTGCTGGCCCTGGTCGAACTCCCTGCGCTCCACGCCGGTCTCGCGGCGTCCCGCCCCGTCGATGGTCACGCCGACTTCCAGCAGCAGCCGCCGGTCGTGCCAGTCGCGCAGCTTGGGTCCCAGCACGGCGGCGTTGGGGTCGGCGTCGGCGGCCTCCAGCAGCACTGCCAGGGCGTCGGCGGCCGGTGCCGAGTCGTCGTGCAGCAGCCAGATCCACTCGGTGCGGGGCTCGCCGGGGTGTTCGTCGGGAACCGGCAGCGCGGCGGCGCGGTGCCGCAGCGCCCGGGCGACCGCCTCGCCGTAGCCGGTCTCGGGCGGCAGCCGCAGCAGGTTGCCGTCGCCGACGACCTCGGTGAGCACGGCGGGGCCACGGTCGGTGCTGCCGGTGTCCACGGCGACCAGGCGTTGCACCGGCCTGCTCTGGGTCAGCAGCGCCTTGAGCGTCTCCGGCAGCCAGCGCCCTCCTTGGTGGGCGACCAGGACGGCCGTGACGACGTGGCGATCGAGAGTGGGCGGCAAGGGTCCCTCGATCTGAGTCGACGGTTGTTCCTCCCGTCCCCCGCCCGCCGGGGGACGGACCGGCCGTCCGCCGCGCGGGCGGGGCGTGCCGGGCGGCCCGTCCCGGCCGCCTGCTGCGGACGGCCGCCGGACGGACACGGCGCAATCACCATACGCTCAGGTGTACGTCTCGCGCCGGACATCCCCCCGAAACCGGGACCGGGGATGGGTCTTGCGCCACTCCCCCGCCTGCGGCCCGCAGTCCGTTCACACCGGTTTTCCGTGCGGAATCGGCCCGTGCAGATCACCGGCGCCGGTGGGGCGGGTCGGCCCCCTTATAAAGCTCAACGGCCCGAGCCGCCTGCGCTGCCGGCCGGCGAAGCCGGCCGGTGGTTGAGCGACCCGGGCCGTATCAGACGGCCGACCCGGCCAGGTGCCAGGTCAGACCGCCTGGCGCTTGAGCTTGCGGCGTTCCCGTTCCGACAGACCGCCCCAGATACCGAAACGTTCGTCGTGCTGTAGCGCGTACTCCAGACACTCGGCCCGTACCTCGCAAGCTCGGCACACTTTCTTGGCCTCGCGGGTTGAGCCGCCCTTCTCCGGAAAGAAAGCCTCCGGATCCGTCTGCGCGCACAAGGCGCGCTCCTGCCAGCTCAACTCTTCACCGAATGTGCCGTGCGCCAGCGGGATCACGACCTCGCTCACGCGCACCTCCTAGCCCGTGGAGCCCCCGATCATGCCTTCCCTCGAGCCCTGGTCCCCCCGAGAAGAAGAACTACACCACTGAAATTACACGCGTGTAGCGCCTGCTCCGTCAAGCGGAACGACCTGCGGCGGGGGCATAGCGGTTGTTTCGGCGCGAAGCGATCTGCGCCGGCGGGGTTATTACTGCTGAGGACGGCTATCGCGGTACCACTCACCGCCGTTTTCCGGCCCCTGCTGCTCCTGCTGCCCATAACCCGGAGCGGACTGCTGCTGGCCGCCGCCGTAGGCGCGGGTCCACTCGCCGGCGCTCTCCTCCTCCAGCGACTGGCCGCCCTGCTGGGGCTGCTGGTAGGGGCCCTGCTGGGGCTGCTGGTAGCCGGCCTGCGGGGGCTGCGGGTAGCCCTGCTGCGGCTGCTGGTACTGCGAGTGGACGTAATTGCCCTGCTGGGGCTGCTGGTAGCCGGCCTGCGGGGGCTGCGGGTAGCCGCCCTGCTGGTAGCCGTAGTCGGGGTAGCCCTGCTGCACCTGCGGGGCGGGGGCGGCGGGCTTCATGCCCTGGAAGACGGTGAAGACGAACCAGGCACCGACGCCCATGACGGCCAGCTTGGCCGCCCCGTAGAGGAAGATCGAGAACTTGGCGACGGCGGCGCCCTCCACGCCGCCGGTGTCGGCGACCAGCCCGGCCAGCCAGGAGATCACGCCGAAGGCCAGCGCGACCCCGAAGACGCCCAGCGCCGCCAGGACGATGGTGCGGGCCTGCTTGGCGGCCGGCTCCCAGGTGGCCAGCAGCACCGCCACGACCAGGATCACGGTCACCGCGACGCCGGTGATCAGCCCCAGCTGGAGGGTCTCGGTCATCGCCCGGAGGGTGAACGTCCCGCCGCCTAGATACCTGCCCGCCAGGAGCATGACCAGGCCTGCCAGCACGTGCAGGCCGGCCGCGATGGTCAGCACCCAGGCGGCCGGTTCGCGCAGACGCTGGATCGCTTCCTTGTTCACGACATTCTCCAGATCGGTTCAGATAGCGTCCGTGTCGGTCCGCAAAGCTTTGCACACCATGCGTCCCGCTGTCCGGAGCCGGAGCCGAGGCGGACCGCGCCCGACGCGCCACCTGGAGCTCCCCATAGGCTGGCGGCCATGAGGATCGTGGTGCTGGCGGGCGGCATCGGCGGGGCTCGCTTCCTGCGCGGACTCAAGCGGGCCGCGCCCGACGCCGAGATCACCGTCATCGGCAACACCGGGGACGACATATTCCTGTTCGGTCTGAAGGTATGCCCCGATTTGGACACGGTGATGTACACCCTCGGCGGTGGAATCAACGAGGAGCAGGGCTGGGGCCGGGCCGGGGAGACCTTCCACGTCAAAGAGGAACTGGCCGCCTATGAGGTGGAGCCGACCTGGTTCAACCTGGGCGACCGGGACTTCGCCACCCACATCGTGCGCACCCAGATGCTGTCGGCGGGGTACCCGCTGTCGGCGGTCACCGAGGCGCTGTGCCACCGCTGGCGGCCGGGGGTGCGGCTGATCCCGATGACCGACGACCGCGTGGAGACCCACGTGGTGATCACCGACGGGCAGGGCCGGCGGGCGATCCACTTCCAGGAGTGGTGGGTGCGGCTGCGGGCCTCGGTGCCGGCCGAGGCGATCGTGGCGATCGGCATCGAGGACGCCAAGCCCGCCCCGGGGGTGCTGGAGTCCATCGAGCAGGCCGACGTGGTGCTGCTGCCGCCGTCCAACCCGGTGGTCAGCGTGGGCACCATCCTGGGGGTGCCGGGCATCCGCGAGGCGGTGGCGGCCAAGACGGTGGTGGGGGTCTCCCCGATCATCGGCGGGGCGCCGGTGCGGGGCATGGCCGACGCCTGCCTGCGCGCCATCGGGGTGGAGACCAGCGCCCGCGCGGTCGCCGAGCACTACGGCCCGGACCTGCTGGACGGCTGGCTGGTGGACGAGGCCGACGCCGAGGTGGCCGAGCAGGGCATCGAGGGCATCGCGGTGCGGGCCCGTCCCCTGCTGATGACCGACCTGGAGGCCAGCGCCGACATCGCCCGCGCGGCCCTGCGCCTGGCCGAGGAGCTGCGGTGAACGGCTCCATCGAGATCTTCGGCGTGCCCGGGCTGCCGGAGGTGCGCCAAGGAGACGACCTGGCCGCGCTGATCGCCGGGGCCTGCTCCCCGGCCGACGGGGACGTGCTGGTGGTCACCTCCAAGATCGTCAGCAAGGCGGAGGGGCGCATCCTGGCCGCCGCCGACCGGGAGAAGGCGATCGACGCCGAGACCGTGCGGGTGGTGGCGCGGCGCGCCCACCCGGGCGGGGAGACCCGCATCGTGGAGACCCGGCACGGGCTGGTGCTGGCCGCCGCCGGGGTGGACGCCTCCAATACCCCGCCCGGCACCGTGCTGCTGCTGCCGGAGGACCCCGACGCCTCGGCCCGCCGCATCCGTGCCCGGCTGCGCGAGCTGACCGGGGCGCGTGTGGCGGTGCTGGTCACCGACACCATGGGCCGGGCCTGGCGGATGGGTTTGACGGACGCGGCGATCGGGGCGGCCGGGCTGCAGGTGCTGCAGGACCTGCGGGGCCGCACCGACCCGCACGGCAACCGGCTGGAGTCCACCGTGACCGCGGTGGCCGACGAGATCGCCTCGGCCGCCGAGCTGGTCAAGGGCAAGCTGGCGGGGGTGCCGGTGGCGGTGGTGCGCGGGCTGGGCCACCTGGTCACCGACGAGGACGGGCCCGGGGCGCGCGCCCTGATCCGCCCGGCCGCCGAGGACATGTTCCGCTACGGGTCGGCGCAGGTGCTGCACGCCCGCCGCACCGTGCGGGAGTTCACCGACGAGCCGGTGGATGCGGCGGCGGTGCGGCGGGCGGTGGCGGCGGCGATCACCGCGCCCGCCCCGCACCACACCACGCCGTGGCGGTTCGTGCTGCTGGAGTCGGCCGAGACCCGGACCCGGCTGCTGGATGCGATGCGCGAGGCGTGGGAGGCCGACCTGCGCGGGGACGGTCTCGGCGAGGAGTCGATCGCCAAGCGGCTGCGGCGCGGCGATGTGCTGCGCCGCGCGCCCTACCTGATCGTGCCGTGCCTGGTGATGGACGGGGCGCACAGCTACCCCGATCCGCGCCGTTCGACGGCCGAGCGGGAGATGTTCTTGGTGTCGATGGGCGCGGGCGTGCAGAACCTGCTGGTGGCGCTGGCCGTGGAAGGGCTGGGCTCGTGCTGGGTGTCCAGCACGATGTTCTGCCGGGACGTGGTGCGCCGCGTGCTGGACCTGCCGCAGAGCTGGGACCCGATGGGCGCGGTGGGCGTCGGCCGTGCCGCCGCGCCGCCCCGGGAGCGCCCGCCGCGGTCCCCGGACGCCTTCATCGAGGTCCGCTGAGCGGGGCGCGGGCCGCGCGGACCGGCACGCCGAGGAGGGCGAAGCGCCGGTCCGCGCGTCCCGGCCCCTCGCTCGCCGGTTCTCGGCCGGGTGCCGGTCTTGGAGGCCACGGCGCGGTGAACGCCGCTGCGAGGCGCCTCGGACGGCCGTGGCGTGAGCGCAGGTCCGTGGCGTCCGGCACGGAGCCGGTCACTTCCAGGAGCGGAGTGCGCGGTCGATCTGGCGCTGGGTGGGGAGCCTCAGCGGCCTGGGCGGGTCGGGGTCCAGGCCGTGGCGGCGGGCGTAGCCGCCGTTGATGGTGCCGTCCGGGGCGCGGAAGCCGTAACGCTGCAGGGTGTCGCGGGTGGCGCGGGAGCGCAGCGCGGAGGCGAACGCCTCGACGGCCTCGCGCCGCTGCGGCTCCTGGGCGATGACGGCCATCGGGTAGTCCACCATCAGCGTGCCCTCCCGCGGGGTGAGGACGACCGCGGGGTTGGGCCGGTGCGTTTCGTTGTAGGCGACCACGGCCTGCTCGGTGGTGACCACCAGGGGACGGTCGAAGCGTTCCAGGGAGGTCAGCTCCTCCAGCATCGCCTCCATGTCCTTAGGGGCGGTGCGTTTCAGCTCGTCCAGGAATTCGCCGCGGGCACCGGCGACCTGCTCCAGGGCGATCATGGCGAAGGTGCCGCTGGTGTTGGCGGACGGGTCCAGCATGCGGCGGGCCAGGGTCATGCCCCCGGCGAGGGGCGAGCGCAGCAGCCGCCAGCTCGGCCTCACCCCGGCGGCCTGCAGTTCCCGGCCGGCCGGACGGGTGGTGGCCAGCACCACCGGGGAACCGGCCAGCGCGGTGGGCACCTGCGGCAGCAGCGACTCTGCGGCCCCGGCCCGGCGGGCGACGGTGAACCAGATCGCCGACTCCGGCACCCACCCGTCGGCGCTGGCCCGGCCGGCGGCCAGGTCGGCGGCGACCTTGGCCGACCCCTCGGCGACGATCTGCACCTCCACGCACCGGTCGGCCACCCGGTGGTGCTGGGTGCCGAACCGGTCGGCGATGTCGCGCAGCGCCGGGGCGATCTCCGGCTGGGCGGCCACCGTGACCGGCAGCGGCGGCCCCGGGCAGGGCTCGGTCAGCGTCACGTACGCCCAGGCGCCGCCGCCGATGACGGCCAGCAGCACGGCGATGAGCGCCGCGAGCGCCCGCGGCCGCCGCCACGGCGCCGCCTTCGGCGACGGGGACGCCGCGGGGGATACGGCGGGGGGTACTTCGTCCGAACGCACCTGCTTCCTCCGGTCAGCCGACCGCAGTGGACCGCCGCCGGGACGAGCCCCGCCCCGGCCGGGCGCTGCGGGACCACGGCCCCCTGGCCGGAAGGCCGGACGGCCGCGACGCGGCGGGAGCCGTCCGGCCCGACCATCGAAAGGACCGCCCCAAGGAAACCAGACGCCCGCCTCGGTGCGAAGACCACCCGGCCTTTTGTGGAAACGCCGGTCCTCTGGCGGGAACCGGACGGCCGCCACGGGCCGTGGCGGCCGTCCGGGGCGGCCGTGCCGGTCAGGTGACGAGCGGCAGGTCGATGCGGCCCTTGGCGGCGAGGGCGAAGTGGCCGACGCCGTCGGTGCGGCGGGCGGCCTCGATGCGTTCGGCGGGCGGCCGCTCGTACAGGGTGGTGCGCTGGACGGCGGGGCGGCCGGCGCGGGCGGCGATCTGCTCCAGGGAGGAGATCGTCTTGAACGAGCCGTGGTCGGAGCCGGCCATGCGGCTGATGGTCTCCTCCATCAGGGTGCCGCCCAGGTCGTTGGCCCCGCCCTGGAGGATCTGGGCGCACAGGTCGTCGCCGAGCTTCACCCACGAGCACTGGATGTTGTCGATCGCGCCGTGCAGCAGGATGCGGGCCAGGGCGTGCACCGCCCGGTTCTCCCGGGCGGTCGGCCCGGGGCGGGCCAGCCCGGCCAGGTAGATCGGGGTGTTGTGGTGCACGAACGGCAGCAGCACGAACTCGGTGAAGCCGCCGGTGCGCTCCTGGATGGAGCGGATCAGCCGGATGTGCGCCACCCAGTGGGCGGGGGTGTCCACATGCCCGTACATCATCGTGGACGTGGTGGGGATGCCCAGCTCGTGGGCGGTGGTGACCACCTCCACCCAGGCCGAGGTGGGCAGTTTGCCCTTGGTGAGCACCCAGCGCACATCGTCGTCGAGGATCTCGGCGGCGGTGCCGGGCAGCGAGTCCACCCCGGCCTCCTTGGCGGCCTGCAGCCAGTCCCGGATGGACATGTCGGCGCGGGAGGCGCCGTTGACGACCTCCATGGGGCTGTAGGCGTGCAGGTGGATGCCGGGGGCGCGGCGCTTGACCTCGCGGGCCAGGTCGAAGTAGGCGGTGCCGGGCAGGTCGGGGTGGATGCCGCCTTGCATGCAGATCTCGGTGGCGCCGGCCTGCCAGGCCTGCTCGACCCGCTGCCCGACCTGCTCCAGCGACAGCGTGTAGGCGTCGGCGTCGGTGCGGCGCTGGGCGAAGGCGCAGAACCGGCAGCCGGTGTAGCAGACGTTGGTGAAGTTGATGTTGCGGGTGACGATGTAGGTGACCTCGTCGCCGACGGCGTCCTTGCGCAGGTCGTCGGCGAGGCGGGCCAGGGCCTCCAGTTCGGGGCCGTCGGCGTGCAGCAGGGCCAGGGCCTGCTCGTCGGTGATGCCGGCCGGGTCGCGCTCGGCGGCGGCGAGGGCGGCCTTGACGTCGGCGTCGAAGCGCTGCGGCGCCCGCACCCGCTCGCCGATGGCCCGCCAGTCGCCGTAGATCTCATCGAAGTCGCCGCGGCGGTCGCTGGAGCGGCCGGTGGTGTCGATCTCCACGTGCAGCTCGGTGCGGCCGGCCGCCTGCGGAAACCCGCCGTCCGGCTCCTGCCAGGGCAGGCCGCGCGGGACGGCGTCCGGGCGGGCCAGCCCGGTGACCGGGTCGGCCAGCGCGGCGACGTGCGCGGCCACCCGCGGGTCCAGCCAGGGTTCGCCGCGCTTGATGTACTCGGGGTAGACGGTCAGCCGTTCCCGCAGTTCAAAGCCGTGCTCGGCGGTGCGGGCGGCCAGCTGTTCGATCTGCGGCCAGGGCCGTTCGGGGTTGACGTGGTCGGGGGTGAGCGGGGAGACGCCGCCCCAGTCGTCGATGCCGGCCCGCAACATCAGCGCGTACTGGTCGTCCACCAGGTTGGGCGGGGCCTGGATGCGGGCCTTGGGGCCGAGCACCAGGCGGGTCACCGCGATGGCGGCGGCCAGTTCCTCCAGTTCGGCGTCGGGGACGCCGCGCATCTTGGTGTCGGGCTTGGCGCGGAAGTTCTGGACGATCACCTCCTGGATCGCCCCGTACTCCCGCATGGTCTTGCGGATGGCGAAGATCGCGTCGGCGCGTTCGGCGGGGGTCTCGCCGATGCCGATGAGGATGCCGGTGGTGAAGGGGACGCTGCTGCGCCCGGCGTCCTCCAGCACCCGCAGCCGCACGGCGGGGTCCTTGTCGGGGGAGCCGTAGTGAGGGCCGCCGCGCTCGGTGAACAGGCGGGTCGCGGTGGTCTCCAGCATCATGCCCATGGACGGGGCGACGGGCTTGAGGCGCTGGAAGTCCCGCCAGGTCAGCACGCCGGGGTTGAGGTGCGGCAGCAGTCCGGTCTCTTCCAGCACGCGGATGGCCATGGCCCGCACGTAGGAGAGGGTGTCGTCGTAGCCGTGCTCGTCCAGCCACCGGCGGGCCTGCTTCCAGCGGTCCTCGGGGCGGTCGCCGAGGGTGAACAGGGCCTCCTTGCAGCCCATCGCCGCGCCCTGCCGGGCGATCTCCAGCACCTCATCGGGGCTGAGGTAGGGGGCCGGCAGGCGGTGGGGGACGGTCGCGAAGGTGCAGTAGCCGCAGCGGTCCCGGCACAGCCGGGTGAGCGGGATGAAGACCTTGCGGCTGTAGGTGATGACGCCGGGGCGGCCCGCCGCTTGCAGGCCCGCATCCCGGGTCCGTGAGGCGTACTCCAGCAGTCGGTCCAGGTGGGGTCCGCGGGCGTGCAGCAGAATGGTCGCCTCGGAGTGGTCGAGGGCCTTGCCGTCGCGTGCGCGGGCCAGCGCCCGTCGTAGTGCCGACTCGGTCACCGTGCTGGCAGAGTCCATGGCCAGCACTCTATGCCAAACGTCATATTCGGCTTCTACCCGGCCCCTGCCGCATACCGGTCAGCGCACCCCGTGGCGGTCTTTATTCCCGTCCTCGGCGGCGGGCGGTGCGTCCGGACGCACCAGGGTCAAGCTCGGGAAACGCGCGACCAGGTCGGCGGCGGAGGCGCGCAGGGCCTCCAGCACGACCCGCACCGACGGCCGCACCTCGGCGCCCACGACCGTCCAGACCACGATGTAACGGCGCAGCGCGGCGTCGGCCAGGTCGCGCACCGCCACGCCGGGGAAGCGCTCGGCCCGCCCGACGTCCGGGAACAGGCACACCGCCCCGGCCCATCCCACCATCGCCATCATCACGTGGATGTCGTTGGTGCGGTGCCGGATGCGCGGCCGGTACCCGGCCAGGTCCACGCAGGCGCGTTCCAGCAGTTCGGCGGAGTTGGTACCGGGGTGGCCGGTCACCCAGGGCTCTTCGGCCAGGTCCGCCAGGCGCACCGGGCCGCCGTGCGCCGCCGCGGGGTGGGCCCGCGGCAGCGCCAGCCGCATCGGCTCGATGATCAGCTGTTCGGCCGACAGCTCGGAGCGGCGGGGCCGGGGCAGCACCGAGTACTCGTCGGTGATCACGATGTCCACCTCGCGCAGCACCAGCGCCTGCAACACCCGGGTGAACTCCTCGTCGATCACTTCGATGGTCAGCTCCGGGTGCCGCTCGGCCAGGCCGGGCAGCACCGGGGCGAGCAGGTTGATCAGCGCGGTCTGGTACCCCACCACCCGCACCACGCCCACCACCCGGCCGGAGGCGGCGGCGGTCTCCTCCTCGGCCTGCTGGGCGCGGGCCAGCAGCTCCTCGGCGTGGGAGGCCAGCACCTCGCCGGCCTCGGTCAGCCGCAGCCGCCGCCCGGCCCGCTCGGTCAGCGGGACGCCCACCTCCCGCTGCAGCTGGGCGAGCTGCTGGGAGACCGCAGAGGGGCTGTAGCCCAGGGCTTGCGCCACCGCGCCGACCGTGCCGCGCAGCTTGAGTTCGCGCAGGATCCGCAACCGGCCCAGGTCCAACATCGTTCAGTGATTCTTACATGTTCCATACAGAAATCGTCGCTGGACCTGAACAATCGGGGCGGTCACACTGGAGACGGCGACACGGGGCGGCGACCCCGTCCCCCGTCGCGACCCGCGCGGGAGCTCACCTTTCTCATTCCGAACCCCTCCGGTATCCCGGACCGGCCCGGACGCAGGGCCGGCTCCCGGGGCCGCGGGGTTCACCGGACCTGCACACAAAGGAAGCCCCCATGTACCTCGTTCTCGGCTTGCTCCTCGCGCTGGCCATCGCCGGGCCGCTGCTGGGCGCCGACACCCGCGACGGCCTGGACTGGACGCCCGGCGACTTCTGGCTGCGGCGCCGCGTTCCCGGACGCGACCGTCCCCGCCGATCCGGCGTGGAAAGGCCCGGCAAGAACGCACGGACCTCGGTTCCCCCCGTCATGGGGGACGGCCGCCGGACGGCTCAGGTCGACCAGACGACCCGCTGCGCGGCCTAAAAGGCCTGTCGGCAAAGTCCCGAAAGCACCGACCCGGCCGGGCTCAGTCGCCTCCGGCGACGCCCCGCCGGGTGGCCTTGCAGCCGGCATCGCGCGCCCGGTGGATTCCGTGCAGCCGCCCGGACGATGCGGCCGGGACAGCTCGCCCGCCCCCGGCGGGCTCTGGCGGCCGGGAGTCCAAGGCGCACGGCCCAAGGTCCGCGCCGAGCTCGGTCCCGCGTGCAAGGCGCGACCGGTCCGGATCCGCCGCCCTTACACGTCCGAATCTCGCCAGCGTCAGGCGATCGCGCCGACCAGAGTGGAAGACGCGCGGCAGGGCGGCGATCCCGTCCCGGTCGCGACCCCGCGCGGGAGCTTTCCTCTCACATCCCCCCTCCCCGAGCCCGTCGGCATCCGGCCACGCCCCGAGGGCTCGCGGAATCTCACAGTGCGGAAGGTCTCATGTGCGTCGTTTTCGGCTTGCTCATCGCGCTGGCCGTCGCCGGGCCGCTGCTGGGCGCCGACAGCCGTGACGGCCGGGACTGGGCGTCCGGCTCCTGGCCGCGCCATCGCGCCCCGGGGCGCGAGCCGCCCTCAGCCCGGGATCAAAAGGCCCGGTAGTCCCGCACCGGCATGCGGGGCCCCCGGCGCGGGGGACGGGTGCCGCACAGCTTCACCAGCCGGGTGACGCGGTGGCGGTGCCCCGCATAGGGCGCCAGCAGCTCCAGCATCCCGGCGTCGTCCACCCGGCGGCCCGCCAGCGCCCAGCCCACCAGGGCGGGCAGGTGGTAGTCGCCCACCGAGACGGCGTCGGCGTCCCCCACCGCCCGCTGCCGGATCTCGGCGGCCGTCCACGCCCCGATCCCCGGCAGCGACCGCAGCCGCCGCTCGGAGGCGTCCTCCTCCAGCCGGGACGCCACGCGGGCGGCGTTCACGATGGTGCGCGCCCGGACCGCCTCCACGCCCGCCCGGTGCCACTCCCAGGAGGGGATGCGCGCCCAGCGGGCGGGCGGTGGAGGCACCCGCATGTCCGGGGCGCCGGGGGCGGGCTCACCGAAGCGCCGCAGCAGGTACCTCCAGGCGCGTCTGGACTCGGCCAGCGGCACCTTCTGCTCCAGCACGGCCGGCACCAGCGCCTCGAACACCCGGCCGCTGCGCCCGATCCGCAGCCCCGGCCGCAGCGCCTGCCACCTGCGGACGACCGGGTGCACCGGGCGCAGCGAGTCCGGGTCGTCGCGGGCGCCCAGCAGGTCCGGCAGCTCCTCCAGCAGCCGGCCGGCGCCCGGCCCCCACGCCTGCGCCTCCACCTCGCCCAGGGCGGGACGCGCCAGAACGCGCAGCGTGCCGGGGCCGTCGGGGGTGAACGAGGCACGCCAGATCGCCCCGTCCGGCGTCACCCGGTAGGCCGGGTCACCGCGGCCCCGGCGGTGCGGCTCCAAGGCGGCGGCCACGTCCAGCGGCCAGGGCGGACGCCATATCCGGGTGCGGCAGGGGATCACGCCCCTACCTAACCAGGCCGACGCGGCGCCGTGCGGACCCGGCCGCCGGATCAGGCGTCGTGGGAGAAGCGGACGGCCATGGGCGGCAGCTCCACGCCCGGCCACACCCGCAGCCCGTTCAGCAGCTCGTTGCCCGGCCCGATGGAGGCCCCGTCCCCGATCACCACGTCCACCAGCACCGCGCCGGAGCTGATCCGGGCGCCGCGGCCGATCACCGAGCGCACCACGCGGGCGCCGGACTCCACCACCGCCCCGCTGAACAGCACGCTCGACTCCACCTCGGCCTTCTCGCCGATGCGCACGCCCTCGCCGACCGTGGTGCCGCCGCCGACCCGGGCGCTGGGGGCGATGAACGCCCCGTCCAGCACCAGCACCCCGTGCTCGGCGCCGGAGACCACCGGCGAGGTCATCGCCCCGTTGACCAGGTCGCAGGCGCCGCGCACGAACGCCGCCGGGGTGCCCACATCCAGCCAGTAGGCCGCCTCCACATAGCCGATGATCACCGCGCCGTCGGCCAGCAGCGCGGGGAAGAACTCGTACTCGGCCGACACCACCCGGTCGGGCGGGATCTCATCGATCACCGAGCGGCGGAAGACATAACAGCCGGCGTTGACCTGATTGGTCGGCGGGTTGGGAGACTTCTCCACAAAGGCCAGCACCCGGCCGTTGGGAGCGGTCGGCACCGCCCCGTAACGGCGCGCGTCCTCCACCAGCGTCAGGTGAAGGGTGACCGCGGCGTCGGCCTTGCGGTGGGCGGCCAGCTGGGCGTTCAGGTCGTGGCTGGAGAGGATGTCGCCGTTGAGCACCAGCACCGGATCCGAAGGCCCGCAGGTCAGCGCCTCGGAGGCGTTGCGGATGGCGCCCGCGGTGCCCAGCGGCTCCTCCTCGGTGACGTACACGATCTCCAACCCCAGCCGGGAGCCGTCCCCGAACGCCTCGTGGAACATCTCGGCGCGGTAGGAGGTGGCGAACACGATGCGCCGCACCCCGGCCTCCCGGGCCCGGGTGAGCTGGTGCTCCAGCAACGGGACGCCCGCCATGGGAAGCAGCGGCTTGGGTGTGGACAAGGTCAGCGGTCGCAGCCGGGTGCCCTGTCCGCCCACCAAAAGGATTGCCTCCACAGCGTTCCCTTCCGGATAGTTCGAAGCTTCACCAGGCGTCAGAGCCTATTGCAGGCCCCTCCCGGTGATCGGGGCCGCCGCGGTCCGGAAGGCACACGGGTGGGAAAGGTTCACCGTTCCTTTTCTCGTGATCGGCAAAACCCGTCAGGGGGCTATTCCGGCAGGCCCACCGCACGCCGGCAGGACCGCAGGTGCGCCTTCGGCGGAGGCGGCCCGGGTGAAACGCCGGGAACGGCGCAGGGCGGCCTGCGACAGCGCCGCCCGGCGGGCCGGATCGCCGATCAGCTCCCGCAGCGCGGCGGCGATGCCGGCGGCGTCCGGGCTCGGCGTAGGCGACCACATCGCCCCCGACCTCCGGCAGGAACGAGCAGCGCGTGGTGAGCACCGGGGCGCCACAGTCCTCCCTGGGGTCCTCTCGCCGGGATCGACCCTTTCGAGGGCCTACGCCGAACAGGGCCTGCGCGACGGCCGTTCTCGCGAGGACCCCGCGCCGGGGAACACCACACCCCGAATGCGTCAGGGCCGCTTGCGCGCCCGCACCAGCACGATGCTGCCCCGCTCGTTGGGGGCCCGCCGGTCGGCCAGCGCCACCAGCGGCACCAGGGGGGCTGCGGCGTTGAAGCCCACCCGGCCGCCGTAGGCCGACAGCGACAGGTACAGCCGCTCGGCCGCCGCGGTGCGGAACTGGTAGGAGTAGGTCACCATCTCCAGGCCGTGCTCGCCCATGAGCTCGCCCAGCGAACGGTGGGTGTAGGTGTGCTGGACGTGGTACTTGGCCTTGTGCGCATCGCGCAGCTTGGGCCAGGCGTCGGCGCGGCTGAGCACGTCGGCGGACAGGAACAGCTCCCCGCCGGGCTTGAGGACCCGCGCCATCTCCGCCAGCGAGCGGGCGCCGTCGGTGAAGTGCTCGATGGCGCAGACCGACAGCACCGCATCGAAGCTGGCGTCGGCGAACGGCAGCGCCAGGGCGTCCCCCTCGATCAGCGCCGGGGCGTGCGCCAGCGTCTTGCCGTAGAGCATCTTGGAGCGGGCCAGGTCGAGCGAGACCGCCAGCGCGCCGCGCCTGCGCGCCCGCCCGGCCCAGTACCCATCGCCGCCGGCGACGTCCAGCACCTTTTTGCCGCGCAGGTCATCGCCCATCCACCGCAGCAGCGTCCCGGCCTCGCGGAACCGGCAGATGTGCACCTGGTGGCCGAAGAAGGCCACCGCATCAGCAAGCTTCATGATGCGGGCCAGCCTATTGCCTCTCCATTGCCTCAGTGGCCTTCGCCGCGTCCATCCGCCCCCGCGCAGGACCCCCTGCGGCTCGCCTACCCTAAGGCGGGTGATTTCCAAGCAGCGGGCCATGGGCGCGGTTCGGGCCCTGTTGGTGCTGTCCGCCGTGGCCTTCTGCGCCTACAGCCTGGTGTCCCAGTGGGAGGAGACCACTCAGGCGCTGGCGCGGATGTCGTGGACGGCGCTGGTGGGGGCCTTCCTGGCCGGTGTCGGCGGGCTGGTGGCGTGGATGCTGGGCTGGCGGGTCTTCCTGGCCGGGCTGGGCTCTCCCCTGCCACTGGTGGCCGCCTCGCGGCTGTCGTTCATCTCCGGGCTGGGCAAGTACGTGCCGGGCAAGGTGTGGGCGCTGGTCACCCAGATGGAGCTGGGCCGCCGGTACCGCATCCCCCGCATCCGCAACATCAGCTCCTCCCTGCTGGCCATCGCCTCGACCACCGCGTCCGGGCTGGCGGTGGCGGCGGTGACGCTGCCGCTGACCTCCCCGCAGGCCACCGCGGACTTTTGGTGGCTGTTCCTGCTGGCGCCGGTGCTGCTGGCCTGCCTGCATCCGCGGATCGTCACCTGGGGCATCGACCTGCTGCTGAAGATCGCGCGGCGTCCCCCGCTGGAGCACCCGGTGAGCCTGGGGGTGACGCTGCGGGCGGTGGCCTGGGAGGTCGTGGGCTGGGCGCTGTTCGGCCTGCACACCTGGCTGATCGCCGACGCCGCCGGCGGGGACGGCCACGGCCTGCCGCTGCTGGCCACCGGCGCTTACGCGCTGGCCTTCACCACCGGTTTCCTGGTCTTCATCGCCCCCAACGGCCTGGGCGCCCGGGAGGCGGTGATCGTCTTGACCCTCTCGCCGGCCCTGCCCCCCGGCGCCCCGCTGGTGGTGGCGCTGGTCTCCCGGGTGCTGCTGACGCTGGCCGATCTGGCCTGCGCGGCGTTGGCGTTCGCGGCGGGACACGGCGACGGGAATGAAGTGACCCCTCACAGACTTGAGGGGGATAGACAGCCGATTAAGGAGAGATCGTGAGCGCACCGATCAAGGTGACCGACGAGACGTTCGATGAGCTCGTCCTCAAGAGCGACAAGCCCGTGCTGGTGGACTTCTGGGCCGACTGGTGCGGCCCGTGCCGGATGATCTCGCCGATCCTGGACGAGATCGCCGCCGAGTACGCCGACAAGCTCACGGTCGCCAAGCTGAACGCCGACGAGAACCCCGCCACCGTCGCCCAGGCGGGTGTGCAGGGTCTGCCCACCCTGAACCTGTACGTCAACGGCGAGGTCGTCGAACAGATCGTCGGCGCCAAGCCCAAGCGGGCCCTCCTGTCCACCCTCGCCCCGCACCTGGGAGTCGTCGCCAAGTAACCACCCGCACCCATCCGCCCGGTTCCCGCCCGTCGGGGACCGGGCGTCGCATCATTGAGGCCCTTGCAGAGCCCTCAGGAGCGCGACGGCCCACGGGGGAAAGTCCCGCCTGCTTTTCCCGTCCTTCCCAGAGGGAACATCCCCTCGGACGGCGGTGATCCCGGCCCATAGCGGGCTGACCTTCCGCCGCCGGACGGGAAACATCAGACGTTGAGCGCCACGCAGACCCACTTGCCGCCACAGGCCGGCCGCTCGATCCACAGGTCGCGGACGAGCGCTTCGACGATCATCAGCCCCCAGCCCCCGTTGTCATCGAAGCCGCCCGGGTCCAGGTCGAGCGTCTCGGGAGTCAGCCGTGGAGGCGGCTTCCGCTCGGGCATGTGCGGATCGGCGTCCCAGACCCCCAGCACCAGCCCGCGGGGCCGATGCCCGAGAAAGACCCGGATGCTCCCGCCCCGCTCGCTGACCGCCAGCGCGTTGGTGGCCAGCTCGGCCGCGACCAGCTGCGCGTCCGCCACCGCATGGGGGTAGCCGAACTTCTCAAGCTGCGCCTTCACGTAGGTGCGCACCACGCCGACCGCCGCCGGCGTGGCCAGCAGTTGCCGCCCGAATCCCACCTCCGTTACGTTCACGACAATCCCCTTCACTCTGTGTTTTGTGGCTCGAGACACAGAGTGCCCCAACATTGGGTAGCGTTCTGCTTACCCTGAGAAGTCCGGGAAAAGCTGGGAAAGGGGAGCGATCACGGATGCGCGTGGGCCAGCCTCCGGACCCCAAGTCCAACCTGTGGAACTTCATCGCGTTCTACCTGCGGTTTCTCCGTAACCAACGGGGGCTCTCACTGGAGGCCATGGGTCGGATCATGGGCTGCAGCCGATCATCGGTTTCCCGCATCGAGCTGGGTGAGACCCGGCTGGACACAAAACAGGCAATTCTGATCGACCGGGCCTGGGACATCGGCGGGCTGTTCCAGACGCTCATGTGGTACGCCTCGATCGGACACGACCCGTCGTGGTTCAGTCAGTACCTCGACAAGGAGCGCAAGGCCGGAGTGATCAAGACGTACGAGGCCAACGTCATCCCCGGGTTGTTCCAGACGGAGGACTACGCACGAGCGCTTCTCAGCACCGGTGATGTGCCCAACACAGAGGAGGTGCTGCAACGCAGGATCGGCCGGCAAGAGATCCTCGAGCGTGAGGTCCCCCCGTTCGTATCAGCGATCTTGAACCAGAACGCGCTGGAGTGGCCTGTCGGCTCTCCAGAGATCATGCGTCGTCAGCTGGCGCGTGTCTTGGAGCTGTCGGAACGGAAGCGAATAGTCGTCCGCGTAGTCCCCCGGACCTGGGACGTCGGAGCTTTTCCCGGCCTTGACGGAAGCTTCCTGCTCATGGCTGGAGATGACTTCGGAGAAGTGGCCTACTCGGAGTCTCCTGGATGTGGCCGGTTGGTCTCGGCACCCTCTGACGTACAGTCGTATGTGATCCGGTGGAACCAGATCAGCGCCAAGGCGCTACCTGAAACTCCCTCAAGAAAGCTGATCGAGAAAGCGATGGAGTCCTTCGAATGACCAACAAGATCGTTTGGCGCAAGTCCAGCCGCAGCGGCACTCAGGAGGGCAACTGCGTCGAGGTCGCCGCACTGCCCGAAGGCATCGGCCTGCGCGACTCTAAGAACCCCGCCGCCGGGCACCTGGCCGTCTCCCGCCGGCACTTCACCGCTTTGGTACGCAAGATCAAAAACAGCTGACCGAACACCAGCGTCCTTCAACAGAAGCGACGGAGGTCATGCGATGACCGCCTGGCGGAAGTCCAGCCACAGCGGAACGAATCAAAGCACGTGCCTCGAGGTCGCCGTGCTCCCCAGTGGGATTGGCCTGCGTAACTCCAAGAACCCTGCCGCCGGTCATCTCACCGCCTCTCCCCATTGTTTCGCCGCCCTACTGCAGAGAATCCGGAACAGCTAGGCTCATCAGACACCGAAACCCTTCCAGCGATCCGGATTTCCACATTTAGAGACACACTCGATTCAAGAGCGGTGCGAGCCACGCCGTGAATGGCTCCACCACCGTAGAGATACCGCCCCATGCAGCTCCGCCCCTCAGCAAGCAGGGCAGCCAACACCGGAAAGCCGAGCTTCGCCAGCCGGCGAAGTTCACCATCCTAGATCGTCACCAAAGCTGAGAATAATTCGGATCGGCGGCAGTCAAAGTCGCCGATCCGAGCATTTCGTAGAGCGCAGCGATGGTCGTCTCGGCCCACCAGAAAGGGATCGTCCTGTTAGCCTGTGGAAGATCCAGGCGGACGAACAACAGACCTGCTCAGGCCGTGATGATCTGCTCTAGCAGCTCTTCAGGGCTCCAGCCGTTGAGTTTGCTGATGGCGTGCAGCGCGTCCGCGAAACGCTGCGGGAAGTCGATGTAATCCGTGGCGAGTGGCAACAGAATACGACCTCGCACGCCGCCCTGGCCGTCCGGAAGGCGCCAGATTTCCTTGACATTATCCTGACTGGCCTCCAGCTCCCAGCCCTTGGCCGCCAAGAACTGCGATACGGCCACCGGGGCCACCGCCGAGGCCACCTCGCGGTAGGAGGCTTCACGCGCGAACAAGGTCACCCCCTGTCTCCTCCGCCAAGCGTCTAACGTCCACGGACCACCACCCGCCCCCACCGAAAACGACGGACACCGGCGGTGCCGACCGGAATGGGGACGGCCGGACTTTCAATACTCGTCCCAGAGAGTTCCGGTGTGAGAACGGAACGGGCGCATGGCAGTCCACCGGCAGACTCGGGTGCGCCAGAGCGTTCCTACAGCTCGCTGAGCCGGGCGTCCAGGGCGGCCAAGTCGGGCAGGAACCATATGTGGTCGGAGCGGTTGGACTCCCGGACGAGGGCGCGCAGGGCCGTGCTGGTCTCCAGGTGGTGGGAGATGTCGCCGATGATGGCCAGGCGTAGCCGGTAGTTGACGAATTTCTGCATGATTTCGCCGGCGAGGCGGGTGCTCAGGGAGAAGAAGCTCTCCTCCAGCCTGTCGGCGGGCACGGCCACCACCTCGGCGCCGGCGAAGGCCGCGCCGATCAGGTCCAGGGCGTCCTGGACGGTCGCCACGGGAGGGCCGCTTTCGTCGCACACCAGGACCTGGACGCCGGCTCTTTCCTGGATCACGTCAGGCATTGCCGTCCCTTCCGGTGAGCAGGCCGTTCTCGCCGTCGAGCACGGCGTCCAGCAGGCGGAGCAGGTCGGCGGTGGCGGTGGCGCCACCCATGATCACGATCTTCAAGCGGGCTTGCTCCTTGTCGTGGATCGTTTGGACGTGCAGGGGGCTGGTGGGGTCCGCGGTGGTGTTCGCTCCGGCCAGGACCAGCGTGCCCAGCCGGTCGGCCGCGGCCCGGTCGATGCCGTCGATCTGCACGATGCTCGACACCTCCACCCGCGCGGCCCGGGAAGGGCGGGCCGGGAGCGTCCGTCCGGTGAGCTTCTCCAGGTCGGCGGGGGCGATGCGGTACTGCTTGCCGATCCGCACCGCCTTGAGCCGGCCGGAGCGGATGTAGCCGCGCACCGTGCGCACGTGCAGGCCTAGGAGACGGGCAACCTCCTCCACTGAGTACAGTTTTTCACTCATCGCTCCCTAACTTAAACCCAATTAGGGAGCGATAGGGACTTTTAAGGACTGCAAGACGCTCCCGCAGTGATCCTCACGGGATGCGTCAGGCGTCAGCCGGCGAGAGCCGGGCGCGCCGGAGGGAAGCCGTCCCCTCCCGGACGGCGATCACGACAGATCAGCCGGTCACCCGGCCAGCAGGCTCTTCACATAGGCGTCCCACAGCGGGGCGTCGTCCACCGGACGGACGGCGGCACGCAGGCGCTGCGGCTCGCCGGGAGCGTAGAAGCGGTTGAGGGCCTCGGTCAGCGAAGCCACATCGTCGGGGTCGCACAGCAGACCGTCCACCCCGTCGGCGACCTGCTCGGGGAAGCTGCCGACGCGGGTGGCGATCACCGGGATGCCGTGCTCGTGGGCCATCCACACGTTCTGGGAGGCCGTGGCCGAACGGTAGGGCAGCACCAGCGCGTCGGCCTCGGCGAACAGGGCGGGCACCTCGGCGGCCGGGACGTAGCCGGGGCGCAGATCGACCCGCTCCTCCAAGCCCAGGGAGGCGATGAGCGCGCGGGTGTCGTCCACGCCGCCCCAGAACTCGCCCGCCACGGTCAGCCGCACCTCGGGCGGGCCCGCGGCCAGGGCGCGCAGCAGGACGTCCAGGCCCTTGTAGGGGCGGACGATGCCGAAGAACAGCAGGCGGTTGCGCACACCCTCGCCCCTGCCTGCCTTCGCCGGCGCCCGGGCGGGCAGGTGCGGGGGCATCTCGGCGACGGTCACCGGACGCGCGGTGAGAGTGCGGGCCAGCTCGGCCTGCTGGGCCGAATGGGTCAGCACGGCGTCCACGCGGCGCAGCAGCGCCTTCATCAGCGGCACGTCATAGGGCTTGCGCTCGTGCGGCAGGACGTTGTGGCACAGCGCCACCGCACGGGCCCGCCCGCCCACTCCCCGCAGGATGCCCAGGTAGGAGGGGACTTGGACGGGGGTGAGCACGGCCAGCACCACCAGGTCGGCCGAGCGCAGGCGGCGTCCGGTGCGCAGCCAGCCGTCCGGGCGGTACCAGGCCAGGTCGCGGCGGGTGCGCGGGAACGGCTCGCCCTCGGGGGCGTCGATGGTCTGCTGCCCGGGGTACAGGAAGGACGGGTACTGGGCCCTCCAGGACTCGATCACCACGTCGTGGCCGGCCCCGGCCAGGCGGTGGGCCAGCTCGGTGGTGTGGTGGGCGCCGCCGCCCTTGTAGGGGAAGGCGGGGCCGACGATGGCGATCCTCACGTGTCTCCCCGGGAGCGGACGATCAGGTCGGCCAGCAGCGCCAGCGAGGCGATCAGCAGCCCGGAGATGAAGATCATCACGGTGTTGTTGGCGAAGTAGCCGAAGTGGACGACCATGTCGAAGATGCCCTTGGCCACGCCGATGCCCAGCAGCCACAGCGCCGGGGGCATCAGCACGGCCAGCGGGTTGAAGTACATGACCATCCGCAGCACCTGCAAGATGTAGCGGTAGGCGTCCTTGAAGAAGCGGAACTTGGACTTGCCGGCCCGCTTGTAGTAGTCGATCGGCACGTACCGCACCGGGTGCTGGTTGGCCAGGAACGCGATGGTGATCGTGGTGACGCAGGAGAACCCGGGCGGCAGCAGCCGCAGGTAGGGCAGCGACACCTCGCGGCGGAAGGCCCGCATCCCGGAGTTCAGGTCCGGGATCTTGGTGTTGGTGAGCCGCTCGGCGACCTTGCGGATGAACCACTTGGCGGGCACCCGCAGCAGCTTGTGGCTGCCGGCCTCGGTGGTGCGCGCGCCGACCACCTGGTCCACCGACGGGTCGTCGTCGAGGATCTCCACCAGCTCGGGGATCCGCTCGTTGGGGTAGGTCATGTCGGCGTCGGTCCACACCACGATGTCGCCGCGCGCCTGCTGGGTGCCGATCCGCCGGACGGTGCCCGAGCCGCTGTTGTGCTGGAAGGCGATGACCCGCATGTTGGGGAAGCGGGGCTCGGCCTCCCGCAGCCGCTCCAGCGTGCCGTCGGTCGAGCAGTCGTCGATGGCCAGCAGCTCATAACTGTGGCCGCTGGCGTCCATCGCCTTGCAGATGCGCTCGACCTCGTCGATGACGTGGTCCTGCTCGTTGTAGCAGGGCAGGACGATCGTCACGTGGACATGCTCGGATCGGCTGTCGGGCTCGGTGCTCACGCAGCGCGAGAATACTCCCTTGCGCCGCCGCCCATGTCCGGCTCACCGGGCCGGGGCCTTACGGCAGCGGCTCGGCCATCCACACATCCATGCTCAGCGGCCAGGTCCCGTTGGGCGGGGAGGTCAAGGTCCGCTCGTCCTGCCGGGTGCGCAAGTGGAGGATCTGCTCGGCGGCGCCGTAGCCGGCCACGTCGGCGGGGGCCGCGCCGAGGACGGCCGGACGGCGGCCCTGCGCGCTGATGCGGTCGATGACGCGGCGCACGTCCGACTCGGTCGCCTCCGGGACGGTGCGGGCCGCGGGGATGCCGCACATGCCGCGGATGACCTGGATGAACCGGTCGGCGGTGACGCGCTCCACGATGATCACCGACCGGCCGGGGCCGATCTTGCGGCACATCGAGCGCACCTGGGCCAGCTCGCCCTGCTCGGTGGGGCGCAGCGCCAGCGGCCAGGAGACGGCGGCGATCGGGACGACGATCGCCAGCGCGCCGGCCAGCGCCACCGGCACGGCCGCCGGGCGGTGCGTGCGGCGCAGGCGCCGCACGCACCAGGCCAGTCCCCACAGCGCCAGCAGCAGCATCCCCGGCAGCACGACGCACGCCAGCCGGCGGGAGGCCCAGGGGTGGTCGGGGGTGATGCCGGGCCGGTACAGGGTGGTCACCGTGGTCCAGGCGATGACCATGAACGGCAGCACCCACTCGCCGTTCTCCCGCCTGAGCAGCCGCCGGGCCAGCACCGCCGCGCCCAGGGCGGCCAGCAGCAGCGCGGGCACCCCCACGTACCAGGCCACCCAGTGCAGCGACAGCTCCGAGTACTGCCGCCACCCGTCCAGCGGCAGCCCGTTGATCCGCTGGACCTGTTCGATGAACGACACGTTGAGCCGGTCGTCTTCGGTGCGCGGGGCGCGCCGGACGGTCTGCAGCCAGGGGCGGACGGCGAAGGCGGCGAAGACGGTCACCGCGCCGAAGGCGGCCAGGTCGGGCAGGCGCCCCCGGGCGAGCGCGGCGCCGGCCCGCCGCAGCCGGGCGCCGGCGGGCGGCCACCGCAGCGCCGCCGCCAGCGCGATCGTGGCGGCGACCACGGCGGTGGCCAGCATCAGCGCCGGGCGCAGCGAGTCGCTCAGGTACTCCAGGTAGGGGCGGGACTTGGTGTAGCCCTCCAGCAGCCCGGCCCCGGCGCCCAGGGCCAGCCCGGCGGCCAGCGGCGGCCAGGTGGGGCGGCGGCGGGCGGCCAGCAGCCCGGCGAACACCACCACCGGCAGCACGTCGCGGATGCCGTCGATGCGCACCAGCAGGACCAGCCCCAGCGCCAGCCCGCCCAAAAAGGCCCGCACCCGGGCCGCCGCCGTCTCCAGGTCGCGGACGTCCAGCAGCAGGCTCAGCCCGCCCAGCAGCAGCACCAGGGCGGGCAGTTCGCTGTAGGTGGAGCGGGCCAGCCACTGCATCGGCAGCAGCAGGGCCAGCGCCAGCGCGCCCAGCGGCGCCCAGCGGGGGCCGACCAGCCGGGCGGTCAGCCCGCCGAAGGCCAGCACCGCGCAGGCCCCCAGCAGCGGGGCCGTCATCAGCATCGCGCCGGTCCCGCCGATCCAGCCGCCCAGCGCGAGCACCATCGGCAGCCCGGCCATGAACTGCGGGACGACCTGGTCGCCGACCTGGTAGAAGGCCGGGCCGCCGTATTCCAGCGCCGGGTCGTGGCCGCCGAAGGCCCAGTGCATGGGGTCGATCGGCAGCCGCCCGTGGTCTTTGAGCCAGGTGGCGAACTGCACGTAGGAGGCCGGGTCGCGGCGCACCACGACCTGTTCGGCGCACATGGCCGCCTCCAGGGCGAAGAAGGCGACGGCCACGGCCACCACCCCGCCGGTGGACCACCAGGAGACCGGCCCGCGCAGCCCGACCGTCAGCTCCAGGCGGGTGCGGTCCCAAAAGCCGGCCTTGAGGGTGAGGAAGGCCACCGGCACGAACAGGGCCAGCGCCGGGCCGAGCCGGTAGCGGCCGGCCATCAGCAGCGGCAGCGACACCGCCAGCCAGGCCACGATCAGCAGGGCGGGCGCCACGGTGAGGCGGGCCAGCACCCGTCCGGCGCGGGTGGAGCGGCCCCGGGCGGCGGGGTCGTTGGGGAAGGGCATCGGCAGCCGCAGCTGCGCGACCCGGCGTCCTGCGGGGGCGCGCTCGCTCATCGGGTGCTCGCTCAGCTGCTGCGGTTCGTCCACTGAGAGCGCAGGGTATCGGGCCACCGGGGGCGGGGTGGAGCCGTACGCTCAGCGGCATGGCTGACTACGGACCCGCACGGCTGCTGGAGCGGCGCCTGATCGACAACCCCTCGCGCCCCCTGCTGACCTTCTACGACGACGCCACCGGCGAGCGCGTGGAGCTGTCGGCCAAGACGCTGGCCAACTGGGTGGCCAAGACCGCCAATCTGCTGGTGGACGGGCTGGGGGCGCAGCCCGGCGACCGGGCGGCGCTGGTGCTGCCGCCGCACTGGCAGAGCGCGGTGTGGCTGCTGGCGTGCTGGTCGGCCGGGCTGGTCGCCGAGCCGGTGGAGCCCGAACGGCTCGGCGAGCTCGAACCTGCGGGCGCGGGCGGCGCGTATTTCCTGGTGGCCGCGGAGGAGGTGCTGTCGGTGCCCGGCTGGTACGAGGAGCACGCCGCCGACGCCGAGGAGGTCATCGGCCTGTCGCTGCATGCGCTGGGCCGTCCGCTGAGCGAGTGCCCTGCGGGGGTGCTGGACTACGCGGTGGAGGTCCGCGGGTACGGCGACCGCTTCGCGCCGCCCGTCCCGGTGGACGCGAAGGCCCCCGCGTTGCGGGTGGCGGAAGAGACTTCCGCGGCAAACGTGACATTTGCCACACTATCCGCCGGAGAGCTGGTGGACCGGGCCGCCGATGCCGCCGCCGCATGGGATTTGGACGCCGGTAGCCGGGTGCTCTCCGACCTGCCGTTCACGACCCTGCAAGGGGTGCTGGTGGGGGTTCTCACCCCCCTGGCGGCGGGGTCGTCGGTCATAATTCAACGAAATCTCGACGAGTCCGCCCTTGATCGACGAATTTCTGTGGAGCATGTGACAGCAGTGGCCGGTGTGCTGGGATGGGACGGGCCGTCCGGCTCCGTCCGCCGGCTGGTCCGCTAGCCGGCAGGCCGGCCCACCGCGTCCGAACCCGACCCCCCGAGTCGGGGGCCCCACGCCCGACCGCAGGAGCCCATGAACAGCAACCCGATGTACATGGAGTACGTCGACGACGACGAGCCGCCCCCAGTACGTCGACGCGGCTGGCGCATCCTCGGCTGGGTCGCCGTCGGCCTGTCGGTCGCGCTGGTCGGCTCCAGCCTGGGCGTCTACGGCTACTACCGGAAGCTCAACGGCAACATCGCCCGCGAGAACATCAACTACGGGCCGCGGCCGGAGAAGCTCAACGACGCCATGAACATCCTGCTGCTGGGCTCCGACACCCGCACCGGCGCCAACGCCAAGTACGGGCGCGGCATGCAGAACGACCCGCCGCGGTCGGACACGATGATCCTGCTGCACCTGTCCCCCGGCGGCGAGCAGGCCATCGGCATCAGCTTCCCGCGCGACCTGATGGTGCCGATCCCCTCCTGCAAGAGCCGCGACGGCCAGGTGGTGCCCGCCTCCAGCATCGCGATGATCAACGAGTCGTTCACCCGGGGCGGGGCCCCCTGCACGGTCAAGACCATCGAGAACCTGACCAACATCCGCATCGACCACTTCCTGCAGGTCGACTTCGTGGGCTTCAAGAACATCACCACCGCCGTCGGCGGGGTGGAGATCTGCCTGCCCAAGGACGTCAACGACCCGCAGTCCCGGCTGCGCCTCAGCAAGGGCCGGCACATCGTCAAGGGCGAGACCGCGCTGGCCTACGTGCGCACCCGCAAGGCGCTGGGCAACGGCTCCGACATCGACCGCATCAAGCGCCAGCAGCAGTTCATGGCCTCGCTGGCCAACAAGGCGATGAGCGCCGGGGTGCTCAGCAACCCGGTCAAGCTGAACGCGCTGCTGTCGGCGGCCACCAAGTCGCTGACCACCGATGAGGACCTGGACCTGCAGGCGATGACCAAGATCGCCCGGGGGATGCAGGGGCTGACCGCCGGCAAGCTGCGCTTCGTCACCGTGCCGTGGACCCAGTACCCGCCCGACCCCAACCGGGTGGCGCTGCGCCAGCCCGACGCCGACCAGTTCTTCGCCGCGATCCGCAACGACACCGGCATCCCGCAGAAGAAGCGCACCGCCCCCAAGATCTCGCCCAGCCGGATCCGGGTGCGGGTCTACAACGCCAGCGGCATCGACGGCCAGGCCCGCCGCGTCGCCGACCAGCTCGAGGCGCAGGGCTACCAGGTCGTCGGGGTGGGCACGCTCACCACCCGCCGCACCACGCGGATCCTGTACGGGCCGGGCGCCGGGCGGGAGGCCCTGGCGCTGGCCGAGGCGGTCCCCGACGCCGACGGGCAGCCCGTCGCCCGCGCCAACGGCACCGCCGGCATCGTGGACCTGGTGGTGGGCCCGGACTGGACCGCCCTCAAGCCCCGCCAGACCGGGATCCCCCGTCAGCAGGACGAGGTGCGCGGGACCGACGATGTCTGCAAGACCTGACCCCGCGCGCAGATCACCGTCCCGCCCGGGCGGGCCTGAGCTTTTTCCGCCAACCGGTCGCCCGATTTGCCCGTTCCGATCTTCGGTCTTCCGGTAACTTCGGACGGCGACCGACCCCCTTCACGGACGTCTGGACCTCATGACTCAGATCCTCCAGCCCCGCTCCCCCCTCGCGGGCACCCCCGAAGGCACCGCCGCGGACCGGCCGGCCGCCCCCGCGCCGAAGGACGCCGCCGCCCCGCGCAAGAAGGAGCGCGACCCGTTCTTCGACAACGCCAAGTTCCTGGCCATCCTGCTGGTGGTGATCGGGCACTCCATCGTGGGGCTGCGGGACGTGCCGCTGGCGAGCACGCTGTACCTGGCGATCTACATGTTCCACATGCCGCTGTTCATCGTGCTCACCGGCTACCTGTCCCGGAACTTCACCTTCGGGTCCGGCAAGGCCCGCAAGCTGATCGTGGCGCTCGGCGTGCCGTATGTGGTGTTCGAGTTCGCCTACTCCATCTACGACTGGCAGGTCGGCGGCAACAAGCTGAAGATCAGCCTGCTGGACCCCTACTACCTGACCTGGTTTTTGATGGCGCTGTTCCTGTGGCGGCTGTCGACCCCGGTCTGGCAGCAGATCCGCTGGCCGCTGGCCATCGCGGTGGGCATCTCGCTGCTGTCGTACATGGACGACCTGGGCGATGACCTGGAGCTGCACCGCACGCTGGGACTGCTGCCGTTCTACGTGCTGGGGCTGATGCTGCGGCCGGAGCACTTCGAGCTCGTCAAGCGGCCCATCGCCCGCCTCTTCGGGGTGGCGGTGCTGAGCGGTGCCGTCGTGGTGGCCTACTTCGCCTACCCGCGCATGAACATCGACTGGGTGTACTGGAAGCACGGCCACGCCGAGCTCGGGGTGAGCAACCTGGTCGGCACGGGAATGCGGCTGGCCATGATGATCTGCGCGGTGATCCTGGTGGCCGCGTTCCTGTCGCTGGTGCCGCGCCGCCGCACCTGGTTCACCGGGCTGGGCGCCATGACGCTGTACGCCTACCTGCTGCACGGGTTCTTCACCCGGCTGCTGAAGTTCACCGACTTCCGCGAGCTGGCGTTCTGGCACACCGTGCCGGGTGTGCTGACGATGATCGTGATCGCCGCCGTGGTCGGCACGCTGCTGTGCACCCCGCCTGTGGTGAAGACCATGAGCTGGCTGCTGGAGCCGAAACTCGGCTGGGCCTTCACCGGGCTGCGCAGGCCCGGCCAGCCGGTGCGGCGCAGCCGTTCCTGAAAGGCCGCGGGCGGGCCCGCCGGGCCTCGGGTTCGCCCGCGGTGATCGTCACAGCCGCACATCACATCGCACCGAGTCCGTTAATCTTGCCTCTACCAGGCATTCACCCGAAACCGCCGCCCCGGTGATGGGTTTGGTAACTGTGCGCTTACCTCGCGCGTCGCGCCCAGGGAGGACCGTGTCACCGCTGCTGAGCGTCGTTGTCCCCTTTTACAACGCCGAGCCCTATCTGTCCGGATGTCTTGAGTCGCTGCGGCGGCAGACCCTCCGCGATATCGAAGTCGTCATGGTCGATGACGGCTCGACCGACGGCAGCGCCACCATCGCCAAGGAATTCGCCGAACGCGATTCCCGGTTCCGGTTGTTCCAGCAGGACAATCAAGGCGTGGGGCCGGCCCGCAATCTGGGCGTCGCCCAGGCCACCGGCAAATACCTCACCTTCGCGGACGGCGACGACAAAGTACCCGAACGGGCTTACCGGCGCCTGGTGTCCTCCCTGGAGCACTCCGGCTCCGACCTGGCCTGCGGCAATGTGCACCGGCTCAAGAACGACGAGCCCGTGCAGTCCGATGCGCACCGGGGCCTGTACGGCAAGACGAGCGAGGGCGTCCAGATCGCCCAGCGGCCCGTCCTGCTGCGCGACCGCTCCTGCGGCAACAAGGTCTTCCGCCGCTCTTTTTGGGACCGGCTGGACTTGCGTTTCCCGGCCGGCCGCTGCGAAAGCGCCCCCGTCATCACCCGGGCGCTGGCCCTGGCCTCCGCCATCGACCAGCTCAAGGACACCGTCTACCTGTGGCGGGAAAGCGGCCCGATCGGCGAGTACGACCCGGTGGAGCTGGCCGAGCGGCTGCGCGCTGCGGGCCGGGTGCGCAGTGAGCTGGCCGGATACGCCCCGCAGCTGCTGACCGGCTACGACACCGAGGTGCTGGTGCGCGCCGATCTGGAGGCGCTGCTGACCGCGCTGCCGAAGATCCCCGACGAGCACCGCCCCGAGCTGGTCGCGCTGGGCGCCGAGCTGGCCGGGCTGCTGGACGGCCAGATCCTGCGCGCGGTTCCGGCCATCACCCGGCTGCAGCTGCACCTGCTGTCCCGCCGCCGGCTGCCGGAGCTGCTGGAAGTGCTGCACTTCGTCACCATCGGCGGGCTGAAGGAGGCCCCGGTGGTGCGCCGCGGCCGCAAGCGCACCTGGTACGCCGCCTACCCCTACTTCGAAGACCCCGAACTGGACATCCCCGTCGAGGTCTACGACGTCACCGACGAGCTGCTGCCGGTGGCCCGCCTCGACAAGGCCACCTGGGTGGACGGGCGGCTGCGCGTGGAGGGCCACGCCTACATCCCGCGCCTGGAGTCCGGCTCGCCGGAGGACTCGCGCATCCGGCTGTGGCTGCGCGGCCCGCACCGGCTGCTGCGGATACCGCTGAAGGTGGAGCGGGTGCGCCGTCCCGACGTGACCGCCGCCAGCGGCCAGGCCGTCGCCTCCCACGACTGGGCCGGGTTCGTCACCCACATCGACCCGTCCTCCTTCAAGGTGCTGGGCCGCTGGCAGACCGGCGACTGGAAACTGGGCCTGGAGGTCTCCTGCCAGGGCATGCGCCGCCGCCGCACCCTGGGCGCCCCCACCGCGGCGAACCGGCGCTGGCCCCAGGACATGGAGATCGCCCCCGGCGTGCATGTGCACGTCCTGGAGCTGGGCCGCAGCATGGTGATGCGGGTCCGCAGCGTCACCGCGCGGCTGACCGGCCACCGCCTGGGCAAGGACGCGCTGGAGCTGACGGGCTGGGTGACGCAGGACCCGCGCAGCGGCCTGATCGCCACCTCCGAGCAGAGCCGCGAGCAGGTGCGCGGCGAGGTGGAGACCGAGCCGCGCCCCGACGGCCGGCTGGGCTTTCGCGCCCGTCTCCCGCTGAGCGGGCTGCTCGCCGAGGGCGAGGGCGGCTGGGAGCTCTCCCTGGGCGAAGAGCACAAGGTGCTGTTCGGCGAGGACCTGGGAGAGGCCAGGTACCTGGTCCGCGACGGGGCCGAGCCGCTGGAGCTGGCCCTGCTGCGCAGCCGCTTCGGCAACCTGCGCGTGGTGCTGCGGACGCCGCGCCCGGTGGTGACGGGGGCCAAGTGGTCCGGTGACGACGAGCTGACGCTGGAGGGCACCTACTGCGGCTCCGACCGCCCAAGCCACCTGCTGCTGCGCCACCAGCGCTTCGCCGAGACCTTCCGGCTGCCCCTGGCCTGGGACGGCGACCGCTTCGCCGTCTCCTTCCGCCCGGCCGCCATGCCGTTCTTCGGCATGCACCGTCCGCTCGGCAAGGGACGGTGGGACCTGCTGGTGCCCACCCCGGGCGGCGGCGAGGCGCCGGTGCTGGTCGAACGCGGCCGTCTCCGCCTGATGGCCGGCCCCCACCGCGCCGGGGTGCATGAGTTCAACCTGCTCACCTACTCCGCCGAGGCGCTGCGGCTGCAGGTCAAGGTCGTCCTCGGCGAGGACGCCCAGGGGCCCTACGCCCAGGCGCAGCTGCGCAACCACGCCTACCCGCGCTACCGGCGCGAGCCGGTGCGGGACCTGGCGGTGTTCGACGCCTACCGGAGCCGACAGTACTCGTGCAACCCGCGCGGCATCTTCGAGGAGCTGCGCCGCCGCGACCTGGGCATCGAGTGCGTGTGGGTCAGCAACGACGGCCAGTTCCCCACCCCCGAGGGCGCCCGGGTGGTGCTGACCAACAGCCGCGAGCACTACGAGGTGATGGCGCAGGCCCGCTTCATCTTCGCCAACTGGTCCCAGCGCCCCTGGTTCTCCAAGCGTCCCGGGCAGACGTACGTGCAGTGCTGGCACGGCACGCCGCTGAAGAAGCTGGGCTATGACGTCCACGACATGCCCTACAAGCGCACCCAGGGCGTGATCTGGATGGAGTACGACGTCCCCCAGTGGGACCTGCTGCTGTCGCAGAACGCCTTTTCCATCCCGCTGTTCCGCCGGGCGTTCCGCTACGACGGCGAGGTGCTGGAGAGCGGCTATCCCCGCAACGACCTGCTGCGCCGTCCCGAGCGGCACGAGCTGGCCGCCCAGGTGCGACGGCGGCTGGGCATCCCGGCCGGCAAGCGGGTCATCATGTACGCGCCCACCTGGCGGGACGACCTGTACCTGGACCTGAGCACCCGCGCCTTCCAGCTCAAGCTGGACATGGCCGCCGCGCAGGCCGCGCTCGGCGACGACCACGTGCTGCTGCTGCGCACCCACTACCTGGTGACCGACCGTCCCAAGGCCGAGCTCGGCGACTTCGTGATCGACGTGTCGAACTACCCCGACATCGCCGAGCTGTACTTGATCACCGATGTGCTGGTGACCGACTACTCCTCGGCGATGTTCGACTTCGCGGTCACCGGGCGCCCAATGGTCTTCTTCACCTACGACCTGGAGCGCTACCGCGACCACGTGCGGGGGTTCTACTTCGACTTCGAGGCCGAGGCGCCCGGCCCGCTGCTGCGGACCTCTGAGGAGGTCATCGAGACGCTGCGGGACCTGGACCGGATCTCGGCGGGCTACGGCGACGCGTACGCGGCCTTCGCCGCCCGGTACTGCCCGCACGACGACGGGTACGCCGCCGCCCGCGTATTGGATCACCTGTTGAAATAACGGGCGATTACGATAATTCAAAGTCTCCGGTATCTAAAACTGTCGTACCGGTAACCTGTGCTTTCCAGCCCACTTCGGGCCTGTTCGTCCGGATTTGGAGGATCCGGCAACCCCCCAGCCCCAGACCGCCCGCCGCGCTTCCCGGCGGTGGTCTGCGGGACCCCGATGAAAGGAATGCGCTCGATGGCCTTCACGCTCGAGGACGTTCGATCGAGAACGTACAAGGCGCGTGACGCTTGGTGGACGGTACTGCTGGTCGATCCGCTGGCCTCCCGGCTGGTGAAGTTCACCGCGAACCGGACCGGGATCACCCCCAACCAGCTCACCACCGGGGCGCTGCTGCTGGGCCTGGGCGCGGGCGCCTGCTTCGCCACCGCCGAGTCCACCTGGCTGCTGGTCGGCGCGCTGTTGTACCACCTGTCGTTCGTCCTCGACTGCATGGACGGCAAGATCGCCCGCCTCAAGGGCACCGGCTCGGTGTTCGGCGCCTGGCTGGACTACATCTTCGACCGGGTGCGGGTGCTGGCCTGCTCCATCGCCCTGATGGGCGGCCTGTACGCGGCCACCGGCAACGTCGCCTTCGTGTGGACCGGGCTGGCCGTGGTCTTCTTGGACATGCTGCGCTACCTGGACGCGCTGGAGATCTACAAGGTCCGCTCCCAGATGCGCTCGCGGCTGGTCAAGGCCCAGACCCGGGCGGCGGAGCTGGAGCTGGCCACCCGCCGGCTGCCGTCGGAGTCGGAGATGGACTCCATGCTCGGCGGCGACTACGACAAGCTGATCAGCGAGCTGCCCAAGCCGCACGAGCTGATGCAGCAGGGCTTCCACAAGCGGTTCCCCTGGTACGCCCGGGTGCGCAACGGCCTGCTGCGCGGCCGCATCCGCCCGCACCTGATCAGCGGCATCGAGTTCCAGATGTCGGTGTTCATCATCGCCCCGGTGCTGGCCGTGCTGATCGGCCCGACCGCGGTCATCTGGACCGCCGCGCTGGCCGGGGCGGGCCTGCTGTTCTTCGAGCTGGTGATCATTTACAAGTTCTACCTGTCCAGCCTGGACTTCGCGCGGGTGTCCGCCGAGCTGGAGGCCAAGATCGCCGAGTACGAGGCCCAGCTGCCGGCCGAGTCCGAGGTGCCGCTGGGCCGGGCCGTGTGAGCCTTCCTCGCGTCGCCTTCATCCGGCCGCAGACCCTCCGCCCGCCGACGGGGTCTGCGGCCGGTCGTCGTTACGGCCGGTGCTCCCCGGCGACCACCGTCTCCTCGGCGGCCGGCGCGGGTTCCCTCTCGCCCTCTTCCCTCTCGCCGTCTCGGACGGCCGCCGGCTCACCGGGCTCGTCCCCGGCGCGTCCGGCCGGCTCCTCCGGGGCGGCGTCCGCGGAAGGGACGGGCCCGGGGCGGGACTCGGGGATCAGGGCGAAGGCCGCGGCCAGGGCGGCGAAGGGGACGGCGGGCAGCACGTAGCGGTAGTCGAAGTCGGCGGTGGCGGCCGGAACCACCAGCAGCGCCAACGACACCGACCAGGGCAGCAGCACCCGCCCGCCCAGCCGCCGGATCCGCACCACCATGCCGACCAGCCCCACCAGCAGGAACCCGCCGAGGACGGGGCCGGGCAGATACACCGCGCTCTGGTAGTCGCGGACCCACCCGCCGTACGGCTCGACGACCCGCGGCTCCGCCGTCCGCCCCCCGTAGGCGTAGGCGACCGCGGCGTCCTTTTCGGTGAGGGACGCCCCCGGCTGGAAGTGGTACTTGTCCTCCGTCCAGGGCGTCGGGTAGGGGTCGCGTCCCCAGGCGAAGGCCCGCAGGGTGTCGCGGACGATGACCGCGGCGTAGTCGCCGGGCTGGGCGGCGATGGCGGCCCAGGCGAACTCCCCGGCCAGCTCGTTGGCCCGGGGGTCTTCGATGCCGCCGGGCAGGTGGTTGAAGCCGGAGTCCGGCCCCCACATCGCCGCATAGGCCGGCGCCATCCGGGTGCCGGACGGCAGCCGCTCGGGGCACAGCACCGCCACCTCGGGCCGCGGCCTGATCAGCGAGCAGTCGGCGAAGTCGACGGTGCGCCCATACAGCCAGACCTGGTCGGAGTCGCTGAGGGCGAACCGGCCGTGCGCCGAGGAGTACCAGGACATGTAGCCCAGCACCGGGACCGCGCAGGCCAGCGCGGCCGCCGCGACCGCCCGCCACCCGGCGCGGCGGGCCAGCATGCCCACCGCCAGCACCGCCAGCAGCGGCAGCCCGACCGAGCGGGTCAGCGCGGCGCACGCCATCAGCAGCCCGACCAGCGCCCCGGTCCACCAGCGCATCCGCACCCGCCACAAGGTGACCGTCACCGCCGCCGTCAGCAGGAAGGTGAACAGCAGGTCGGCCATCAGCAGGTGCTCCAGCTGGATCTGGAAGGCGTCCAGCAGCACCGGCGCGGCGAAGACGGCCCCCAGCAGGCCGGGCAGCAGCCTGCGGTGCGGCCAGGCCGCCCGCGCCGCCCGCCGCACCAGCGCATAGACCAGCACCCCGATGGCCACGCCCAGCGCATGCTGCACGATGACGACCACCAGCAGGCTGTGGGCGGGGCTCAGCAGCCACAAGAACACCGAATACCCGCTGGGCCGCAGGGTGGAGGGCCGAAACAGCAGCGCCGCCTCCAGGTAGGCGTAGGAGTCGCCGAACCACAGCACCGACGGGTAGCCCAGCACGGCGAGCCAGCGCACTCCCACCGCCACCGCCAGGACGACCGCGAACGGCCCATGCGCCGCGACGAGCCCGCCCAGCCCCGCCATGACCGCGCGGACGCCCCGGACGATCGGCCGTGCCGCGTTCTCCACGTCTTTCACGCCGCCCTCTCCAGCCCACCACCGCCCCGCCGCCCGCTCAGGACGGCGGCGCCCGGCCCCAATCAGTTGACGCGTGCCTCCCTGCGACGGGTTCGCACGAAGGTTCCCAGAACCCACGGCACGCCGGGGCGTTTTTTCAAGATCGTCAGATCAGGATCTAGATCATTCCGGCAGGCGGCACCCACCGCAAACACCTGCAGAAATGGCGCACCGCACCAGGAATCGCCCCACGTGTCCACGAGCGGGCAGAGCGGGCGCGGCGAAGGGTCCACCGTCCCGGTGGCACGGAGGCCTCCGCCGGGAGGAGGATCGTCGCATGGAGATGTTCACCGACTGGCGCACCTGGGAGCGGGCGCGCGCCGAGCTGCAGGCCCGTCCCCTGGCGGCCGGCGATCTGGAGGTGCTGGAGCGGGCCGTGGCGGCGGCGCGCCGCTGGCACGGTTCGCAGCAGCGCCCCTCCGGCGCCCCCTACCTGGAGCACCTGCTGGAGACCCTGGAGGTGCTGGTGCGCGGCGCCCAGGTCACCGACGTGGAGATCCTGGCCGCGGCGGTGCTGCACGATGTGGTGGAGGACACCGAGGCCACCGTCTCCGCCGTGGAGGCCGAGTTCGGGCCGGTGGTGGCCGAGCTGGTCGACTGGGTGACCGCCCCGCCGGCCACTGGGCGGGGACGGCAGGCCAAACGCGCCGCCAAGGCCGCCTACCTGCGGCGGCTGCGCGAGGCCCCGCCGGAGGCGATCACGGTGAAACTGGCCGACCGGATCAGCAACGTGCAGACCCTCGACCGGATGCCGCCGGACTTCCAGCGCCGCTACTACGCCGAGACGGTCACCTACATCCTGCCGCTGGCCCAGAGCCTGCCGGATGCGCGCGGGCGGTGGTTCACCGGCTGGTACGAGTCCTGGCGGCGGCATTTCGCCCATCTGGGATGATCTTGCGCATGGAACGGGAGTGGGTGGCCGAAGAGAGCATCCGGATCGAGGCCGAGCCCGCCCGCGTCTACGCGGCGGTGGCGGAGCTGCGGCGGATGGGACGCTGGAGCCCGGAGTGCTTCGCCGTGTGGACGCGCCGCGGCCTCGCCGAGGAGGGCACCAGGTTCGTCGGCTTCAACCGGATCGGCTGGCGGGTCTGGTTCACCACCGGGCGCGTCACGGCGGCGGTGCCCGGCCAGGTGTTCGCCTTCCGGGTCAGCAGCTTCGGCATCCCGGTGGCGCTGTGGGGCTACCGGCTGGAGGACGTCGGCGGCGGCGCCACCCGGCTCACCGAGTACTGGGAGGACCTGCGGCGCAACCACCGCGGCGCCGCGCTGGTCTCGCTGCTGGGCCGCATCTTCACCGGGGTGGCGGCGGGCGATAGGGCCGCACTCAACCGGCGGGGCATGCGCACCACCCTGGAGCGGATCAAGGCCGCCTGCGAAGGGCCGTGACAGAAAAACAAGAACCTGTTCTACTTGTGGTGTGAGCACCCATCTCATCCAGGGCCGCAAGGTCGCCATGCCGGTGCAGATCCGCCGGGCCGCCGTGGCCTCGGCGATGTTCGCGGTGCCGGCCGGCACCGCGCAGCAGATCATCGACTACTCGGGCCTGCAGGTGCTGCGTCCGCTGCCCGGGCGGGCGATCTGCTCGCTGGCGTTCGTCCGCTACGTCGACGGCGACCTGGGCCCCTACCACGAGTTCGCGGTGGCCTTCCTGGTCCGCGACCCCCTGGGCGGGTCCGGCCCGGGGCGGAACGTGGGCGTGTTCATCCACTGGCTGCCGGTCGATCAGGGCTTCACCTTGGAGGCCGGCCGCTCCATCTGGGGCTTCCCCAAGCTCATGGCCGAGCTGCCGCTGGACCTGGACGGCGCGGTCAGGCGCTGCGCGGTCCGGGTGGACGGGCAACTGGTGGCCGCGGTGGCGATCCGCCCCGGGCTGCCGGTGCCCACCCGCGGCGCCGCGCCCGAGGTCGTGGCGTTCTCCTGCCTGGACGGCGTCACCCGCCGCGTGCCCTGGTCGGTGCGGCCCGAAGGGGTCCGCTTCCGGCCGGGCGGGGCCGTGGTACGGGTCGGCGACCCCGCTGGCCACCCGGTCGCCGACGAGCTGCACCGCCTGGGCCTGCACCGGGCCCGCGCGCTCAGCAGCACCACCGCCGCGCAGGTGCGCATGACCTTCCACGACGCCCAGCCGCTCGGCTGAGACCTCGCTTCCCGGCGAGCGGGCCGGATCGCCCGGCCCGCTCGCCCGGGCATGACCGCCGCCGGCTGCGACCCGCGTAAGCTTTGTCTTTCGTGCCTTCGCGAAAGGAAGCAGCCCGCATGTCGTCGTCCCAGGTCACCGGACGGCCGACCACGGTCAAGGACGCCGAGATCGCCGTCGAGCAGCGCCGCGTCGACCAGGCGCACGCCCGGCTGGAGGAGATGCGCGCCGAGGCCCAGGCCATGATCGAGGAGGGCTACCGGCAGGCGCTGGCCGGCACCAAGGGCTCCCTGGTGGACCGGGACGCCATGGTGTACCAGGCGGCGCTGCGCGTCCAGGCCCTCAACGTCGCCGACGACGGGCTGGTGTTCGGCCGGCTCGACCTGGCCGACGGCCAGACCCGCTACATCGGCCGGATCGGGGTGCGCACCCGCGACCACGAGCCGATGGTCATCGACTGGCGCGCCCCGGCCGCCGAGGCGTTCTACCGCGCCACCCCCGAAGACCCCCAGGGCGTGGTGCGGCGGCGAGTGCTGCACACCCGCGGGCGCACCGTGGTGGACCTGGAGGACGACCTGCTCGACCCGTCGGCCGCCGACTCGCTCACCATCGTCGGCGACGGCGCGTTCATCGCCTCCCTGGCCCGCACCCGCGAAGGGACGATGCGCGACATCGTCGCCACCATCCAGCGCGAGCAGGACGAGGTGATCCGCGCCCCCGCCGACGGCACCGTGCTGGTGCGCGGCGCCCCCGGCACCGGCAAGACCGCCGTCGCCCTGCACCGGGTGGCCTACCTGCTGTTTCGGCACCGCCGCCGGTTCGGCTCGCGAGGGGTGCTGGTGGTCGGCCCCAACCGGCGCTTCACCGCCTACATCGAACGGGTGCTGCCGTCCCTGGGCGAGGGCTCGGCGACGCTGCGCTCCCTGGGCGACCTGGTGGAGGGGGTGTCGGCCACCGTTCACGACCCGCCCGAGCTGGCCGCGCTGAAGGGCTCGGCGGCGATGGCGCCGGTGCTGCGGCGCGCGGTCACCGACCATCCCCCCGGCGCCCCCGACAAGCTGCGCGTCGTGCACGGCGGCGTGGTGGTCGAACTGGGCCGTCCCCAGCTCGACAAGCTCCGCACCTCGCTGCACCGGCGCAGCACGGGCAGCGTCAACGCCTCCCGCCGCCGCGTCGCCGAGGCGCTGCTGGACGCCCTGTGGGAACGCTACGTCCACACCGGCGGCACCGAACCCGAACCGGACGAGCCCGTGCAGGGCGAGCTGGCGTTGTGGGAGGGCATCCTGGCCGAAGGCGGGCTGGCCCCGCTGGATGAGCAGGACCGGCCCTCCTCCCCCGCCGACCGCACCTCCCGGGAGGCGTTCGTCAAGAACGTGCGCGAGCAGCGGGCCTTCACCGACTTCCTGACCGCCTGGTGGCCGATCCGCCGACCCCTGGACGTGCTGCGCTCCCTGGGCGATGCCGCCCGGCTGCGCCGTGCCGCCGGACGCGACCTGGACCGCGCGCAGGTGGAGCTGCTGGCCGCCTCCTGGCGGCGGGCCCTGGCGGGCGATCCCCCCACCCTCAGCTACCAGGACATCGCGCTGCTGGACGAGATCGACGCGCTGCTCGGCCCGCCGCCGCAGCCCTCGCGCGCCACGGCCCGCGAAGAGGACCCCTACGTGGTGGACGGGATCGACATCCTCACCGGCGAAGTGGTCGCCGACGAGGACTGGGAGCCGGGGCTGCAGGAGCTGACCACCACCATCGAGCGGCTGGAGCGCGCCCGCCGCGTGGACGACGAGGTCGCCGACGTCCGCCCCGAGTACGCCCACATCGTGGTGGACGAGGCCCAGGACCTGTCCCCCATGCAGTGGCGCATGCTCGGCCGCCGGGGCCGCCAGGCCACCTGGACGATCGTCGAGGACCCCGCCCAGAGCGCCTGGGAGGACCTGGAAGAGGCCCGCAAGGCGATGGAGGCCGCCCTGGACGGCCCGGCCGCCCGCCGCGGCCGGAGCCGCAGGCCGCGGCGCCGCCCCCGCCACGAGTACGAGCTGACCACCAACTACCGCAACACCACCGAGATCGCCGCGGTGTCCGCCCGGGTGCTGCGGCTGGCGCTGCCGGAGGCGCGCCCGGCCCGCGCGGTCCGCTCCTCCGGGCACCGGCCCGTCATCGACCTGGTCCCCGAAGAGGAGCTGCAGGCCGCCGCCCGGCGGGCCGTGCGGACCCTGCTGGAGCAGGTGGAGGGCACCATCGGCGTCATCGTCCCGCTGCCCGGCGACGCCTGGGGCGAATCGGACCGCCGCGCCCTGAGCGCCGGCTTCCCCGAGCGGGTTCAGGTCCTGGACGTGCTGGAGGCCAAGGGCCTGGAGTTCGACGCCGCGGTCATCTGCGCCCCGGAGACCATCGCCGCCCAGTCCCCGCGCGGCCTGCGGGTGCTGTACGTGGCGGTCTCCCGCGCCACCCAGCGCCTGACCGTGCTGACCGCCGACCCCGTCTGGCGGCGCCGGCTCGCCGGCGGGGAGAGCGCCCGTTAGATGATGGGCGGCCGCCCGGTGCGGGTCATCCGCCAGGCGGTGCGCCAGGAGATGGGACGGCGCGGCCCGGCGGGCGTGCGCCAGCCCTCCAGGAAGCCCTTGAACCAGGGCTTGAGGGCGGCCGGGCGGCGCTCGCGCAGCACCGTCATGGCCACCCACACCGCGCAGTAGGCCAGCGCCAGCGGCCACGGCAGGTTGCGGCGGGCCAGCCACACCCGGTTGCGGGCGTTGTAGCGGTAGAACATCGCGTGCCGGGTCGGCTGCACCGCCGGGTGGAACATCACCGCCTCGGCGTCGTAGAAGATCCGGTACCCGGCATCCAGGGCCCGCCAGGCCAGGTCGGTCTCCTCGTGGGCGTAGAAGAACTCCTCCGGCAGCCCGCCGGCCGCCTCGAAGGCCGAGCGGCGCACCGCGCACGCCCCGCCCAGGAACGTGGTGACCTCCGAGGAGCGTTCGGGGTCCCCGGCGCGCAGCCGCGGCACGTGCCGCCGCTCGCCCGGGCCGCCCTCGGGGTCGCGGATGCGGAAGGAGACGATGCCCAGCGACGGGTCGGCGGCGAAGCGGTCCCGCAGGTGCAGGCCGAGCCGGTCGGAGGCGTACCAGCCGTCGTCGTCCAAGAACAGCACGATGTCCCCGGTGGCCTCGGCCACCCCCCGGTTGCGGCCGGCCGGGATGCCGACGTTCTCCGGCAGCCGGACGATCGTGACGCGCGGGTCGGCGAAGACCGCATCGTCGCCGGGCGTCCAGTCGGCGGGCACGCCGTTGCCGACCAAGACGACCTCGACGTCGACGTCCTTTTGGTCCAGGGCGCTGCGCAGCGCCCGCGCCAGTTCGGCGGGCCGGTTGCCCATCGTCAGCACCACGACCGAAAAGCGCATCGTCTCCTCCGGCCGCAGCCCGGTCCCCGCGCCGCCGTGCGTTCTCAGCTCGCTCAACAGCCCCTCCCGCATCTGCGTCCGGCTGCAGTCTTTCACTTGCCCGCCGCGTCGCGGGCGGCTTGCCGCAACTCGCCGCTCACCGGCCTCCCGCACCGCCTCAGCGCAGCCGCCGGGAGGCGACCACGCTGATCAGGTGCAGCAGGGTCTGCACCACGGCCACCGCCGCGACCAGCCCGGTCAGCACCCGGGTGGTCACCGGGGTGTGCCCGCCGATCAGCACGTCCAGCACCCCGGTCAGCGCGATCAGCAGCGACAGCTCCACCGCGCCGATGATGCGGTGCACGCCCGCCGCCGAGGCCGCCTGGCGGGCCAGCGCCAGCCCGGTGGAGCGGGGCCGCAGCGCCCGCTCCCCCAGTGCCGGGACGACCGGCAGCCCGCTCTTGGCGCGGGCCACCACCACATTGTCGGTCTCGGCCTTGATCAGCACGGCGCCCAGCGCGGCGACCAGCCCCAGCTCCAGGTAGCCGCCGGAGGCCCACTCGCCCTGGGCGCGGGCGCCCAGCCCCACCAGCAGCGCCGCCTCCGCCAGGTAGTGGCCGATGCGGTCCAGGTAGACGCCGGTCGCCGAGGTCCGCTGCAGATAGCGGGCGACCTCCCCGTCCACGCAGTCCAGCAGCAGGTAGACCTGCACCAGCAGCGCCCCGGCCAGCGCCGCCCACAACGGGTGGCCCGGCAGCGAGACCACCACACCGGCCGCGACGCCGACCAGCATCATCAGGTAGGTCAGGTGGTTGGGGCTGAACCCCATCCGCAGCGCCGCCCACGACACGTACGGCGACAGCGACCGCATGTACAGCCGCCCCGCCCAGTGCTCCTCGTTGCGGCGCTCCTTGAGCCCCGGCGGCTGCCCGTGCGCGCGAACGTCGGCGACCGTGGCGGTGCGCCGGGACCGTACTTCAGCCTCCGTAGGAGCGGACATACTCGCCTACCGACTTCAACGCCGCGTCGTGGTCCAGGTTGAGCCGTTCCAGGATCGTGTAGCGGCCGGGGCGGGTCTGCGGGGCGTACACCACGGCCTCGGCGAACTGCTCTTCGGTCAGCCCGATGTCGCCGGGCAGCTTGGGCAGGCCGTGCCGGTCCAGGCACTCGATGATCTCCGCCAGCCGCCCGTTGCGTTCGCCCAGGAAACGCTCGCGCAGGAAGTAGCAGAAGGCCGCGCCGATCCCGGCCAGCTCCCCGTGGTTGGCGGTGCCGGGGAAGAGCTGGTCGATGGCGTGCAGGATCTCATGGTCGCCGCCGCTGGCCGGGCGGGAGGAGCCGGCGAAGGCCATCGCCATGCCCGACAGCACCAGCCCTTCGGCCAGCACCGTCAAGAACCGGTCGGACTCGATCGACTCCCGCTGGAACAGCAGCGCCTCGGCGGCGGTGCGGGCCAGCGTGAGCGCCAGCCGGTCCACCGGCTCGCCGCAGTCCTCGGCCGCCAGCAGCCAGTCGTCCACCGCCGAGAAGTTGGCGATCACATCGCCGATCCCGGCGCGCACCATGCGTTCGGGCGCGGCCCGCACGTAGTCCAGGTCCACGATCATGGCCAGCGGCATCGCCACGCCGAAGGAGCCCTTGCCCTTGTCGTGCCGCAGCGAGGCCACCGGCGAGCAGATGCCGTCGTGGGCCAAATTGGTGGCGACCGACACCATCGGGATGCCGGTCAGCGTGGCGGCGTACTTGGTGGCGTCGATGGTCTGCCCGCCGCCGATGCCCACCACCGCCTCGTACCAGCCCGAGCGCAGCTTGGCCGACAGCTCCACCGCCGCCTCCACGGTGCCGCCCGCCACGTGGAAGACCTCGCAGGACTTCAGCGACGGCCGGACCTGCTCGGCGATCGCATCGCCCTGGCCGGGCCCCACCGCGATGGCCACCCGTCCCTCGGTGGCGATCCGCCGGTCGGCCAGCAGTTCTCCCAACGCCGCCACCGCGCCCCGGCGCACCTCCACCGACAGCGGCGCCGGCAGCGACCGCATCAGCTGTGGCATGGATTCAGTACCCCTTGGCGATCCGGCGAGCCTTCTCCAGGTCGTTGTGGTCGTCGACCTCGACCCACTCCACCGCGCCGATCGGGGCGACGGCGATCTTGCCGCCCCGGTTGACCAGCTCCTGGTAGCCGTCCTCGTAGTACAGGTCGGGGTTGGCCTCCCAGGTGGCCTTGAGCGCGTCGGCCAGCTTCTCGGCCGCCGACGGCTCGATCAGCGTGGCGCCGATGTACTCGCCGTAGGCCTGGGCCGGGTCCATCTGCTTGGTGATGCGCGCCAGGTTGCCGTCGGCGTCGAGGGTGACCTTCATCTCCTCGTCGGCGAGCTTCTTCACGTTGTCCACGGCCAGGACGATCTCCGGCCCCCGGGCGGCCAGCAGGGTCTTCTCGACGCTCACCGGGTGGACGGTGTCGCCGTTGACCATGAGGACGCCCTTGGAGAAGTGCTCCCGGGCCAGCCACATGGAGTAGGCGTTGTTCCACTCCTCGGCCTTGTCGTTGTGGACGAGGGTGATGGACACGCCATACCGCTCCTCCAGCGCCGCCTTGCGCGCGGCCACGGCCTCGGCGCAGTAGCCGACCACGATGACCACGTCGGTCAGCCCGACCTCGGCCAGGTTGCCCAGGGCGATGTCGAGGATGGTGGTCTGGCCGTCCACCGGTACCAGGGCCTTGGGCAGAGTGTCCGTGTAAGGCCGCAGCCTCCGGCCCGCGCCCGCCGCGAGCACCATCCCGATCATGCCGTGCCTCCATCAGCGTTCACTTTGGACTCCTCCGCCCGGTCCTGGGGGGCGGCTTCCGCCTCTTCCTCCAAGTCCACCTGCACGCCACCGCCGCCCCGGCTCGCCCGCACCCAGGCGACCACGCTCTCCACGACGAACAGCAGGCCCAGGTAGCCGGTCAGCACCGCGTAAGCGGCCGCCAGCTGCCCGTACAGGCCCGCGAACGCCGCCACGAGCATCCGGCCCTCCCAGCCGAGCCCGGCCTGGAAGACCCGGCGGTGCGGCCACAGCCGCTGACGGGTGCGGTAGACGGTGTCGTAGTGGTGATAGGCGAGGACGGCCAGCAGAGCGTAGATCAGCGGTGCCGAGACGTCCTGCGCGAATCCCAAGACGGCCAGGTAACCATACTCGATACCACGGATGATGGTCGGGACGATCCAGTCAATCCGCCCGTTATGCCGGTGGGCCGCCGAGGGGCCGATCAGCAGCAGCGCCACCACCGGTGCGTACAGCAGCGGGATGGCGCGCTCCTCGGCCCCGGTGACCGCCAGCAGCGCCGCCGTGGTGATCGCGGCCAGCACGGTGCCCGGCAGCGGGACCATCCGGCCCAGCGTCAGCTGCCCGATGGCCGTGCAGAGGGGGCCGTCGTCCCGGTAGGCCTGCAGGCGTCCGGGAGGGGCGGCCACGGGCGCGGCGGGCCGGGCCTCGGTGAAGGGGATCGTCATCGGGTCAGCGACCTCAGCATCCGTCCGGTCAGGGTGTAGGCGGCCGCCACCGCGCCCCAGGCCAGGAGCGCGATGAAGGTCACCCGGGCGTTCCACAGCGCGGCGGTGACCGACACCACCGCGAAACGCTCGCCGATCGGGAAAACGATCATCTTCTTGGCCCAGTAGGCCGGGCCGGAACGGGTCCGCGCCATCACCCGCCGCGCCAGTCCCAGCGGGCCGGTGGGCCGGGGGGCCGCGGCGGGCGGGGTCAGGCCGTCGCCGGGCGAGGTGAGCGGGATCACCGGCGGCGCGGGGGCGGCCTGCCGGCGGGCCGCCCGGGCGGCGCCGAAAGAAAAGTCGATCATGTGGCGGCAGGTCTGCACGACCATCGCGGCCACCGCCAGCGCCCACACGTCCCCGCCGTGCACCGAGCTGCCGGCCGCGGCGGCGGTGGAGCCGACCGCCAGCCCGACGAAGACGGTGTACTCCTTGGCACGGTCGAAGGTGGCGTCCAGCCAGGCGCCGAAGGTGCTGAACTTGCGGGTGTAGCGGGCCAGCTGCCCGTCCACGCAGTCGAAGACGAACGCGAAGTAGTACAGCACCGCCCCGGCGACCATCCCCGCGCGGGTGCCCGTCGCAAAGCACACCGCCGCGCCCACCGCGATCGCCATGGACAGCGAGGTCACCATGTTGGGGGTCGCCCCGATCCGGGCCGCCAGGCGGGCGATGTGACGCGAGTAGGTGCTGACGGCGAAGGTGGTGAAGAAGCCGTCGTTGCTTTTGACCGCGGCGTCCAGCCGCACCCGGTCCTCGTCGATCGCCTCCACCGCGGCGCGGGCGGCCCGCACCTGCTCGGCGTCGCGCACCTGGGCGCACACCAGCGGCGGGGCCTGCAGCGGCGTCACCGTCACCCCCTCGCGGACCAGCCCCACCAGCAGCAGCGCCGGCAGCGGGGAGGCGGCCGCGCCGGGCAGGGCGTCGGGGGTCTCCAGCAGGGCGGCCAGCCGGTCGGCGACGCGGGCCAGCGTGATGCGGCGGGCCGGCGCGACCCACAACGCCCCGCAAAAGACCCGGTTGGGGGCGGTGACCTGGTGGAAGGCCGTCCCGGCCGAGACGATCCGGCCGCCGCCGACCCGCAGCGGGGGCGCATCCGGGCCGGCCTCATCCGGCGGCGCGGTCACCGCCGCGGCCACGCCCGTCCGCGTGGCGATCAGCCTGGCCAGCAGTTCCCCGCTGGCCACCGTGCCGGCCGGCAGCACCAGCAGCGGCTCCACCGCGCCGCGCGCCAGCTCGGCGATGACGCGCAGGTCCGCCGCCGGGGAGTCGGAGTCGATGATCTCCGAGGCCGGCAGGCCGCCGGTGTCGCGGACCTTGCGCAGCAGTGCCGCCGCCTCCGGACGGGCCAGCACCCGCACGTCCGGTACGTTGAGCGAAGCGAACTGGCCGAGCAGCCGCTGCAGGAGGGTCGGAGCGTTGGGGCCGCTCTCATATGGCAGGTCCGCGACGGGATCGGTCGCGAGCACCAACGCCACGGTCATCGGCACCTTCCAGCAGCGTCGGAAGACGGGGGTTCGGATAGGTCAGCGTAGCGGCTGCCGACCACTGCAAAGGGCCACACGAGGCATGAGGTGACAGTGACGACGATTGCGGTTGTTCTGGCCGGCGGCACCGGGCGGCGACTGGGCGCGGCCGCCCCCAAACAGCTGCTGGAGGTGGGCGGCCGGCCGATCCTGGAGCACGCGGTCGCCGCCTTCGCCGGTCACCGGGGCATCGACCGGATCCTCGTGGTGATGGCGCGCGGGCATGTGGCCGCGGCCGCCGAGCTGCTGGCGCCGTACCGGACGGGCCGCGCCGGCGGCAAGGTGTCGCAGATCATCGAGGGCGGCGCCACCCGCAGCGAGTCGACCCTGGCGGCGCTGGCCGCGCTGGCCGACGAGCCGGAGGAGACGCGGGTGCTGCTGCACGACGCCGCGCGTCCGTTCCTGCCCGGCGAGGTGATCGACCGCTGCCTGGCCGCGCTGGAAGAGCACCAGGCCGTGGCGGTCGGCGTGCCCGCCACCGACACCATCGTGGCGGTGCGGGACGGGCTGGTGGAGTCGATGCCGCCGCGCCACACGCTGTCCCGCTTCCAGACCCCCCAGGGCTTCCGGCTGGGCGTGCTGCGCAAGGCTTATGAGGCGGCCGCGGCCGACCCGGACTTCGCCGCCACCGACGACTGCGGCGTGGTGCACCGCTACCTGCCGCAGGTGCCGATCCGGGTGGTGGACGGCGATGAGCGCAACCTGAAGGTCACCCACCCGCTGGATCTGGTGCTCGCCGAGCACCTGGCCGCATCCCCCCGATCCCCCGAGGAGAACCAGTGATCTTCGATACCGACCGGCCGGTGGTGATCGGCCATCGCGGCGCCGGGTCCGGTGAGGTGCTGCTGCCCGGCTCGGCCGAGGCGGTCGCCGAGAACACCCTGGAGTCGATCCTGGGGGCGGTGCGCGCCGGGGCGTCCTGGGTCGAGATCGACGTGACCCGCACCGCCGATGACGAGCTGGTGCTGCGGCACGACCCGACCGGCACCGACGGGGCGTTCCTGGTGGAGCGCACCGCCGCGGAGTCGGGGCTGCCGCGCCTGGTGGAGGTGTTCGACGCGCTGCCGCCGGAGGTGGCGCTGGACATCGACGTCAAGACCGTGCTGGAGGACGCCGTCGATCCCCCGGCCCGGCGCACCGGGGCGCTGCTGGCGCCGCTGCTGCGGGCGGAGGCGCGGCGGCGGCCGTTGATGGTGACCTCCTTCGACCCGTCCCTGCTGCTGGGGCTGCGCGAGGAGGTGGCCGGGGTGCCGATGGGGCTGCTGACCTGGCTGCGGTTCCCGCTGTGGCATGCCATCGCGGCCGCCGCGGGGCTCGGGCTGGAGGCGGTGGGGGTGCACACCGGCTCGTGCGGGCTGGCCGCTCCCGACCCCCGGCTGCGCCCGCTGGAGCACAGCGTGGACGTGGCGCATAAGGCGGGGCTGGAGGTGCTGGCCTGGTGCCCCTCGGCCGAGGAGGCGCCCGACTACGCCGCCGCCGGGGTGGACGCGCTGGTCGTCAACGACGTGCCGGGGGTCATCGCGGCGCTGTCCGGCACGGGGGACGAGCCCGCGGAAGAGGCCTCGCAGGCCGCTGAGAGCGCCTGAGGAACCTTGAGAACGTTCGGGGAAAGGGGTTCTCTGCAGGGCCGCGTCCACTCCCCGGCTTCCTCGTCCTGGTCCCGCTCTCGGGAAGGGGCGGGCGAAGGTTGCGGCGCGGGCCGACCCGCGCCGATCACACCGGGCACGATCCCCTGGCCCGGCGGCACGGAAGGCGGCGGAGCGCAGGGGCCGTGCGGCGCAGGGGTGCGGCCGATTCGCCGGCGTGAAGGCCACGCCGACGGCGGCGAGCCCACCGGCGGGCCGGCACCGGCGCTGCCGCGACCGGTTCTCTTCAGCAGGCCGAAGTCATTCCTGCGAGAAAGCCGGTGAAGCCCATGCGGTGCACGCCGTGGACGACCGCGGCCGATCCCGGTGCCGGCACCGGATCGGCCGCCTCCCGGCCCTGGGGTCAGCGCAGAACGCCCCTGCGCGCCCGGCTCTGCCGCGGGGTCAGTCCTTGGCCGGCCGGTTCTGGCCGAGTCCCCGCGGACTGGTCAAAAAGCCCACTCCCCAGGAGATGTGCATGGTCGCGTACACCAGCGGCAGCCACAGCCAGGACTTCAGCGGCAGGCCGCGGCCGGTGACCAGGCTGCCCCCGACCATGATCACCGCGACGTAGCCGCCGGGCAGCAGCCAGCCCGGCCAAAAGCCCAGCAGCCCCAGCACCGTCCCGGCGGCCATTCCCAGCACCGCCAGCGGCGGCGCCAGGTAGCGCATGTTGAGCGTGCCCTGGTGCTCGCGGCCGACCACCCGGCGCCAGCGCCCGGTGTGGAAGTACTGCTTGGCCAGCGACTTCAGGTCGGGCCGGGGCCGGTAGGTGACCCGCATCCGGGGGGTGAACCACACGATCCCGCCGGTCTTGCGGATGCGGTGGTTCATCTCCCAGTCCTGGGCGCGCACGAACGTCTCGTCGTAGCCGCCCACCCGCTCCAGCGCGCTGCGCCGGAAGGTGCCCAGGTAGACGGTCTCGACCTCGCCGGCCTCGCCGCCGGTGTGGAACCGGGCCGAGCCGACGCCGATCTTGGAGGTCATGGCGCGGGCCACGGCCTTTTCGAACGGGGTGACGCCCTCGGCGGCCATCAGCCCGCCGACGTTGTCGGCGCCGGTCTCCTCCATGGTCTCCACCGCGGCCCGCACGTAGTCGGGGGGCAGCAGGGAGTGCCCGTCCACCCGGACCACGATGGAGTACTGCGACGCCTTGATGGCGATGTTGAGCCCCTGCGGGGTGCGTCCGCTGGGGTTGGGCACCACGATGATCCGGGGGTCCTCGGCGGCCAGCTTCTGGGCGATCTCCTCGGTGCGGTCCCGGGACGGGCCGACGGCCAGCACCAGTTCCATCTCGCCCGGGTAGTCCTGGTTGAGGATCGCCCGGACCGCATCGGCCAGGTGCCGCTCTTCGTTGAGCACCGGCATCACCACCGACACCGCCGGCCAGGTGCGATGTGCTGCTTCGGCGCTCTGCGCGTGGGGTGACGGATTCATCTGCACTCTCGGGGACGAACCCGGCACTGCCGACCGGGTCAAAGCCGCTACCTCTCTATTGAGCCAACCTGCGCCTTGGTGAGCCTTTTACGACACGCCGTTTGCACGATTCAGGACGGGCGCACCACGGCGAGCGCGGTGCGGCGCCCCGGGCGGCATGGCACCGGGCACCGCCGGGCCCCCGTTCCCCGAACCGCTGAGCCCGCGTGCCGAAAGGGCTCAGTGGGCCGCCGAGACGGACCTGTGGCGGCCTGGTGGCCGACACGGCCGGACAGATCCGGTGTAAGACCTCGATCGGAGTCCTCCTGCGGGGCCGGCCGGCGGTCGGGCCGAAGGGTCGGGCGATGCGTCCGATCATCCGGCCCCTCGCCGGGAGAGGTCAATTCGGCGCCACGTTACTCCAACGACACGGAGTGGAGGTAGCGAACGCAGCGGTGTCCACCACTTTAGGGTGGGGACATCCGCGGCAGGAAACGCACGGACGAGGGGGCACTGGCCATGCCGGACGTAGGCGACTCCGATCCGATCGAGCGCTACTTCCGCCCCCGTCCGGAAAGCCCGACCGGCCCGGAGGAGGGCACCGTCCCCGAACGGCCCGGCGAGGGGGTCACGGTGGACGGGGTGCCGGCGCCCAGGGTGACCGTGGAGGCCGCCGGCGGCGGCCCGCGCCGGCCCCGCCGCTCGATGAGCCACCGTTCGGCCGCCGGCGCCCGGCGGCAGCGCCGGTTCCTGATGACCGTGGGCGCGATGTCGGCGCTCGTGCTGGTGACCTCCGGGGGGGCCTGGGGGTTCCAGAACTATGTGACCGGCGCCCTGGACAAGGTGCGGGTCGGCGGGCTCGGCGACGGCGGCGGCCCCAAGGGGGCGATGACGATCCTGGTGGCGGGCGTGGACCGCCGGGACGGGCTGACGCCCGAGCAGCAGAAGGCGGCCCGGCTGGGCCGGGCCGAGGGCGAGCGCTCCGACACGATGATGCTGGTGCACATCTCGCGCGACCACGACCGGATCTCGGTGGTGAGCCTGCCGCGCGACTCGCTGGTGATCATCCCGGCGCACCGCTCCAACGGCTCCGAGGGCCCCAAGGGGACGCCGATCCCCGCCCGCTACGGCAAGCTGACCTGGGCCTACCAGTACGGCGGGCCGGATCTGACGGTGGCCACCGTCAAACGGGCCACCGGCGTGCCCATCGACCACTACATCGAGGTCAATTTCTACGGCTTCGTGAACATGGTGGACGCCATCGGCGGCGTGGACGTGTGCGTGGAGAAGGCCGTTTACGACAAAAAGAGCGGGCTGAAGCTGCCCGCCGGCACCACCCACGTCAACGGGCTGCAGGCGCTGGCCTTCGCCCGGGCCCGCTACAGCATCGGCAACGGCAGCGACCTGGGCCGCATCGAGCGCCAGCAGCAGTTCATGGCCTCCCTGCTCAAGCAGGCGCTCAACACCAAGACCCTCAGCGATCCGGTCAAGTCCACCCGGTTCCTCAATGCCGCGTTGAAGACGCTGCGGGTGGACGAGAAGCTGGCCAAGAACCTGCCCGCCCTGGCCGATCAGATGAAGGACCTGTCCACCGACAACGTCACCTTCGTCAAGATCCCGCTCAAGAGCGAGAATTACATGACGCCGATCAACGGGTCGGCGCCCCAGTCCACCGTGCTGTGGGACCGGGAGAAGGCCGAAGAGGTGTTCGCCAAGATCCGGCGGGATCAGCCGTTCGATCCTCCCTCGCCCAAGCCGGCCTCTCCCTCGCCCACCGTGGACCCCGACGCTCCCACCGTGCAGCCCCGTGACATCAACGTGGTGGTCCGCAACGGCGTGGGCACCCCCGGTCTGGCCGCCAGGGCCGCCGGCGACCTGCGCCGGGTGGGTTTCGGCACCTCGGTGCCGCCCGGGGTGGCCCGCACCGGCCTGCGCACCACCCAGATCCACTACGGGTCGGCCAATGTGGACGCCGCCAAGACGCTGGCCGCCGCCATCCCCGGCGCCCGTCTCAAGAAGGTTCCGTCCCTCGGCGACACCATCCAGGTCATCGTGGGTTCCGACTGGAAGGGCGCCAAGAAGGTCAAGATCGCCTCACTGCCCGGCGCGCCGTCCGATGAGGACACCGGCCCTCAGGTGAGCACGGCCTCGCAGAAGCTGTGCAAGTGACGATCACGACGGCGGCCCCGGCCGGTGGTGCCGGCCGGGGCCCCGGGTGGACGCCCGTTTCAGCGGTCGGCTACTTCTTCAGCAGTTGGCGGGCCATCACCATCCGCTGAATCTGATTCGTCCCCTCATAAATCTGCGTGATCTTCGCATCCCGCATCATCCGCTCCACCGGGAAATCCCGCGTATACCCATACCCACCCAGCAACTGCACCGCATCCGTGGTCACCTTCATCGCCACATCCGACGCCAAACACTTACACGCCGAGGACACAAAGGTCAGATCCGGCACACTCTCCCCACGCATCACCCGCTCAGACTTGACCGCCGCATGATAAGTCAACTGCCGCGCCGCCTCGATCTGCATCGCCATATCGGCCAGCATGAACTGCACACCCTGAAAATCAGCGACCGGCCGACCGAACTGACGACGCTCCTTCACATACCCCAGCGCATAATCCAACGCCCCCTGCGCAATCCCCAACGCCTGGGCGGCAATGGTGATCCGCGTGTGATCCAACGTCGCCAACGCCGTCTTGAACCCGGTGCCCTCCGCCCCGATCATCCGCTCGGCCGGCACCCGCACATCCTCCAAGATCACCTGACGGGTGGGCGACCCCTTGATCCCCAGCTTGCGCTCCGGCGGCCCGAACGACACCCCCTCATCGTCCTTGTCCACCACGAACGCCGAGATCCCCCGCGCCCCCTTACCCGGATCGGTGACCGCCATCACCGTGTAGTACTGCGACACCCCCGCATTGGTGATCCACATCTTCACCCCGTTGAGCACCCAGGCATCCCCATCACGCACCGCCCGGGTCTTCATCGAGGCCGCATCCGACCCGGCCTCCGGCTCCGACAGCGCATAGGAGAACATCGCCTCCCCCCGCGCCACCGGCGCCAGATACCGCCGCTTCAGCTCCTCAGAACCGGCCAGCAGCAACGGCATCGTGCCCAGCTTGTTGACCGCCGGGATCAACGACGAAGAGGCGCACACCCGCGCCACCTCCTCGATCACGATCACCGTGGCCAGCGCATCGGCCCCGGCACCCCCATAAGCCTCCGGGATGTGCACCGCATGCAACTCCGCCGCCACCAGCGCATCCAACGCCTCCTGCGGAAAGGCGCCGCTCTCATCCACCTGCGCGGCATACGGAGCGATCTTGGTCTCAGCCAGCTCACGCACCGTCCGCCGCAGCAACTCATGCTCCTCCGACGGGGCGTACGCGGGAAAATCGGCACTCATACCGCGAATGCTACCCGCCGGTAACCAAAGTCGGTCCGGCGCCTTCCCGCCACCGGCCGCGGGCCCGCGGCCGGTGGCGATGACAGCGGCGGCGAGGCCGCGATAGAACGGGGTTCGCCCCGCCCGACACCACGGTTGGAGGTACGAGCCGCGTGGAGGCTCTGGCGAGCACCGATCCGCAGATGGTCGGCCGGTACCGGCTGGAGGCCAGGCTGGGCGCCGGCGGGATGGGCCGGGTCTTCTTGGGACGTTCGCCCGGCGGGCGGGCGGTGGCCGTCAAGGTGATCCGGCCGGAGCTGGCGGCCGACGCCGAGTTCCGGCGGCGGTTCGCCGCCGAAGTGGCGGCGGCGCGCCGGGTCGGCGGGTTCCACACCGCCCCCGTGGTGGACGCCGACCCGGACGGCGACCCGCCCTGGCTGGTCACCGCCTACGTGCCCGGGCCGTCGCTGGCGAAGGTGCTCACCGAGCACGGGGCGCTGCCCGAGGAGGCGCTGCGCGGCCTGGCCGCCGGGCTGGCCGAGGCCCTGGAGGCCATTCACCGGGCCGGGCTGGTGCACCGCGACTTCAAGCCGTCCAACATCCTGCTGGCCGAGGACGGGCCGCGCGTCATCGACTTCGGCATCGCCCGCGCCCTGGACGGCACCACGCTCACCCGCACCGGCGGCACGGTCGGCACGCCCGGCTTCATGGCGCCCGAGCAGATCACCGGGGATCAGGTCGGCCCGCCCGCCGACGTGTTCGCGTTCGGGACGGTGCTGTCGCGCGCCGCCGGCGTCGCTCCCTTCGGCAAGGGACCCGCCCACGTCCTGCTTTACCGGATCGTCTACCAAGAGCCGCAACTCGACGGGCTTCCCGGCTGGGTGCGGGAGGTGGTCGCCGAGTGCCTGGACAAGGACCCCGCCCGCCGCCCCACCGCCGAGGAGCTGCTGAGCAGGCTGGCCCTGCCCGCGGGCGAGGCCGACGCCGAGACCGTACGGCTCCCCGAGCGGTCCCGGCCCGCATCCGCAGAGGGGACGCCCACGCAGCCGCCGGCCTCCACCGTCGCCCCGGACCAGGTCCGTCTCCCCCAGGGGACCGGGCAGCCGGGCGAGGCCCGCTTCCCCCACATCAGGCGGAACGTCGCATACACCCTCGGGGAGTGCTTGTTCTATCTGCTTCTCGTCGGGATCGGGGCATTCCTGCTGAAGGAATTCGCGCCCCTGGTGCCCTCAGCGATCGGCCTGGACTGGGTGGAGACAACCGGGTGGCGGGGGGCGCTGAAGACGGTGTTCGTGCTGCTCGCGGCCTGCGTGGGCGGGCTGCTGGCCCTCTGCGGCGTGTTCATGTTGAGCCCTCCCTCGATAAGGGCCTCCCTCGGGCCGACCGAAAACGTCATTGACCAGACGGGGATCACCCAGATCTACGGCAAGCGCTTCAAACACACCGACTTCTACCCCTGGGAGCGGATCGGACAGCTCCAGGTCCGCCACTACCACGACGCGCTGGGGGCGCCGAAAGACTCCTGGGGGCTGCTGATGCGGTTCGTGCCCGACGCGCAGCCGCCCATCTTCTACCGGTGGGAACGGGACGCCGGCGGCAAGCAGACCGGCTGGATGCTCATCCTCAGCGGCAAGGAGGTGCAGGCCACCCGGGAGGAGGTCGAGGCGGCGGTACGGCGTTTCGCCGGTTCCCTATGGGAAGCGCCGGACAGTTCCTGATGTTGTGCCGGGCATGAACGAGCGATACGCCGACCCGGATGTGATCACACGGCTGCTGGAGAAGTCACGCACCTGGGCCTTTGTGGGGCTGTCCGACAACCCCGCCCGGACCGTCTACGACCAGGCGCGCAAGCTGCAGGGACGGGGCAAGCGGATCATCCCGGTGCACCCGCAGGCCCAGGCGGTGCTGGGCGAGCGGGCCTATGCGACGCTGGCCGACATCCCCGCCGACATCGAGATCGACGTGGTGGGCGTGTACCGGCGGGCGCAGTTCGCCGGGAAGGTGGTGGACGAGGCGATCGCGCGGGGCGCCGGGGCGGTGTGGATGCCGTTCGACGTGATCGACGAGGCGGCCGCCGAGCGGGCGCTGGCGGCCGGACTGGACGTGGTGATGGACCGCTGCCCGGCGGTGGAGTGGGCGCTGCGCCACTGAACCTCAGGCGCCCTCGGCCCCCAGGGACTCGCGCAGCCGGGCGCCCTTGGCCTTGGCCTGCCGGTACAGGTCCTGCTGGAAGTCGCGCATCTTGGCCTGCAGCTCGGGGTCGGAGGCGGCCAGGATGCGCACGGCCAGCAGCCCGGCGTTGCGGGCGGCGCCGACCGCGACGGTGGCGACCGGGACGCCGGCGGGCATCTGCACGATGGACAGCAGCGAGTCCAGCCCGTCCAGGTGCTTGAGCGGGACCGGGACGCCGATCACCGGCAGCGGGGTCACCGAGGCCAGCATGCCGGGCAGGTGGGCGGCGCCCCCCGCCCCGGCGATGATCACGCGCAGGCCCCGCTCGGCGGCCTGCGCGCCGTAGGCGATCATGTCGTGCGGCATCCGGTGCGCGGAGACCACATCGGCCTCATACGGGACGCCGAACTCCTCCAGCGCCTCGGCGGCCTGCTTCATGACGGGCCAGTCGGAGTCGCTGCCCATCACCACGCCGACCAGCGGTGCCGTCATCTTCCCTCCTCGGCCGGTCCCAGCGCCGGGCCCCACCGCAGGTAGGCGGCGGCGTGGCGGGCCCGCTCCAGCGTCTCCTCCAGGTCGTCGCCCAGCGCGGTCACATGCCCGATCTTGCGGCCCAAACGCACCTGCTTGCCGTAAAAGTGCACTTTCACGGCCGGGTCGCGGGCCATCACGTGGATGTAGCGGGGGTAGATGTCCGCGTCATCGCCGCCCAGCACGTTGGCCATCACCACATGGCGGGCGGTGGGCTCGGCAGAGCCCAGCGGCAGGTCCAGCACGGCGCGCAGGTGCTGCTCGAACTGGGAGGTGCGGGCGCCCTCGATCGTCCAGTGCCCGGAGTTGTGCGGGCGCATCGCCAGCTCGTTGACCACCAGCCCGCTCTCCAGCTCGAACAGCTCCACCGCCAGCAGGCCGGTCACCCCGAGGCGTTCGGCGATCTCCAGGGCCAGCCGCTGGGCCTGGACGGCCCGCTCCTCCTCCAGCCCGGGGGCGGGGGCGATCACCTCGTGGCAGATGCCGTCCCGCTGCACGGTCTCCACCACCGGGTAGGCGGCGCCCTGCCCGTGCGGGGAGCGGGCGACCAGCGCGGCCAGTTCCCGGCGGAACGGCACGTGCTCCTCGGCCATCAGGGCGACCCCCTCGCCGAGCAGCCGCTCCACCAGGGCCGCGGCGCCGGCGTCCAGGTCGTCCAGGATCCACAGGCCCTTGCCGTCGTAGCCGCCGCGGGTGGCCTTGAGCACCAGCGGCAGCCCCACCTGGTCGGCGAACGCCCGCAGGGCCGCCATGGGGTCGTCGGCGGGCAGCGGCGCATAGCGCGGGCAGGGCGCGCCGATGGCGCTCAGCCGCTCGCGCATCACCAGCTTGTCCTGGGCGTGCAGCAGGGCCGCCGAACCGGGGCGGCAGATCGTGCCGGCCGACTCCAGTTCCTCAATCAGGGCGGGCGGGACGTGCTCGTGATCGAAGGTGACCACGTCACAGCCCTTGGCGAAGGAGCGCAGGTCCGCCGCGCTGGTGTGCTCGCCGATCCGCACGTCCGCGCAGACCAGCGCGGCCGAGTCCTGCGGGGAGGCGGCCAGGACCCGCAGCGGCGTCCCCAGTCCGATCGCCGCCTGCTGGGTCATCCGGGCCAGCTGCCCGCCCCCGATCATCCCCACGACCGGCATCCGCCCTGGTTCTCTCACGCCGAGAAGGTTATCGGCCCGCTCGCAGGTGAACGAACCCGGCGTGGACGGCGTCTCACCTGGTGTGGGCGGCGTGCTCTGGGGCACACCCGGTGCCGGGCGGCCGCCCGGCGCACCCGAAAGATCGCGCTTTGGGCGCCCTCGCCTTCGGGTGGCTCTATTCTCGATGGGCGACACTGCCCCGCGGCCGGAAGGACGGTTCTTCTTCGTGAGCCTGATCGCCAATCTCTACCGGCGGTTCGAGCACCTGGTGCGCGAGCTCGCGAAGTTCGGCAGCGTGGGCGCGATGGCGTTCGTCATCACCATCGGCACGGCCAACGCCCTGCAGTTCGGGTTGCATCTGGGGCCGCTGAAGTCCAACGCCGTGGCCACCGTGGTCGCCACCACGTTCGCCTACCTGGCCAACCGGTACTGGACGTTCCGGCACCGCGACCGGTCCGGGATGGGCCGCGAGTATGTGCTGTTCTTTGCGTTGAACGGCGTCGGGCTGGTGATCACCAATCTGGTGATCGGGTTCACGCACTACGGGCTGGGCCTGGACGACCCGGTGGCCTACAACGCCTCGCTGATCCTCGGTACCGGGATCGCCACGCTGTTCCGGTTCTGGTCCTACAAGAAGTGGGTGTTCCTGCCGGTGCAGGCGCCGCCGGTGGACCCGGCCTCCGGGCTTCCCGAGCCCGCCGAGGCCGTCCGGCCGCAGGCGGCCGGCGGCAAGCCGGTGAACGGGGCGGCCGTGAACGGGGCCGCCTCGCACGGAGCATGGCGGGCGGCCTCCGGCGGCGCCCGGGTGCACGAGCACGCCCCCTCCTCGGTGGGCGATCGCCGCGGCTGAAAGACCCCGGCGCCTATCAGGTGGGGCCCACCACCACCGGCTCTTCGGCCAGCTGTATCTCGTTGACCTGGCGCAGGAACACCGCGAACACCGCCGGACGGGCCTGCAGCAGCTCCAGCCGGCCGCCGTCCACCACGGCCAGCGAGCGGGCCAGGTACAGGCCCAGCCCGGTGCCTTCGCCGCCGCTGACGCTGCGTTCGAAGATCCGGCGTTCCAGTTCGGGAGGCACGCCGGGGCCTTCGTCGCCGACCTCCACGACCACCGAGCCGGCGCTGTTCTTGGTGGTGATGGTGACCGTGCCGGCGCCGTGCACCAGCGAGTTGTCCAGCAAGGTGGCCAGGATCTGCGACAGCCCGGCCGGGCTGACCAGCCCGACCAGTCCGCGTTCGCCGGTCAGATGGATGTCCCGGCCGGCGCGGCGGAAGATCGGCCGCCACTCCTCCACCTGCTGGGCGACCACATCGTCCAGCCCGACCGGCTGGGCGGTGCCGGTGCGGTCGTGCCGGGCGCGGGCCAGCAGTTGCTCCACCACCGCCACCAGCCGCTCGGCCTGGGAGAGCGCGGCGGCGCCCTCCTCCCGGACGACCTCGGGCTGGTCGGCGGAGCGGACCATCTCCTCCAGCCGCATCGACAATGCGGTCAGCGGGGTGCGCAGCTGGTGGCTGGCGTCGGCGGCGAACTCGCGGCTGGCGGCCAGCAGGTCGGCCACGCGCACCGCGCTGCGGTCCAGCACCTCGGCGACCCGGTCCACTTCGGGGATGCCGTAGCGGCGGCGGCGCGGCCGGGCGTTGCCGGTGCCCAGCCGGTCGGCGGTCTCGGCCAGATCGCGCAGCGGCAGGGTGAACTTGCGGGCCTGGAACATGGCCAGCGCCACGGTGACCGCCAACCCCAGCAGCGCCAGGCCGCCGATCAGCAGCAGCTGGCGCAGCGCCTGCTCGTGCACCGCGGCGGCGGGCTGGGAGACCTGCACCCCGATCCCCCCGGCGGTGCGCGAGTGGGTCAGCAGCTCGGTGCCCTTGGGGGGACGCTCCCCGGCGGTCATCACCGTGTCGTCCGGCAGGGTTATCACGATGTACCGCCCGGGGTACCCCTGGGCGACCCGGTCGGCGGTGACCATGCGACCGGTGCTCAGGCTGAGCTGCACCCCGCCGAGGATCGTGGCGGTCTCGCGTTCGAGCGACCGGTGGGCCTCTTCGTAAATGAGACGGTGCGTGGTGTAGGCGAGCGGGACGCCCAGCAGCAGGATGGCGACTACCGCCACCGCGAGGGTCGACAGCAGCAGCCGGCGCCTCATGGGGCCTCCTTCGGTCGAATGGATCCGCGGCCGTGGCGGCGGGCGGGACCGGTGCTCGGGACACCGCCCGCCGCTGCACGGCCACGGCCTGAATGTCGGACCTTCTCCGGTCGGCCCGCGGCCGACGCCGGCCGGTCATGACGATGACCCGGCGCGCGCTGCGCCGCGGTCGCGTCGCCGGGGCGGAAAAGGTCCCCATGAACCCTTCTCGACATCGCCGCCGGCAGAGCGCGGCGTCCCCGCGCGGCCGGGCCGGGTGCGCCATGCGGCCGCCGGGAACGGTCCGGCTGAAAAGGGTTCGATGAACCTTTTCAACACGCCGCCTCCGCACGCCGGGACGGGGCCTTGCAGTCAGGGACGCTGCCGCGACCTGGAACGTCGCGGCAGCGGAGACCGCCCGGGCCCCCCTCCCCGATGCCTTGGGCCAGGTGTTGGAAAGGGTTCAGTCACCGCGCTCGAAGCGGAACCCGACGCCTCGCACGGTGGTGATGTAGCGCGGGTTGGCGGCGTCGTCGCCCAGCTTGCGGCGCAGCCACGAGATGTGCATGTCCAGGGTCTTGGTGGAACCCCACCAGTTGGTGTCCCACACCTCCCGCATGATCTGTTCTCTGGTGACGACCTTGCCGGCGTCCCGGACCAGCACCCGCAGCAGGTCGAACTCCTTGGTGGTGAGCTGGAGCTCCTGATCGCCCATCCAGGCGCGGCGCGACTCGGCGTCGATCCGCACCCCTTGCACGATCGGGGTCTCGGTGCTGCCCCGCCGCAGCAGGGCGCGCACCCGGGCCAGCAGTTCGGCCAGCCGGAACGGTTTGGTGACGTAGTCGTCGGCGCCCGCGTCAAGCCCGACGACGGTGTCCACTTCGTCGGCCCGGGCGGTCAGGATCAGGATGGGCACGCCGTGTCCTTCCGAGCGCACCCGACGTGCCACTTCCAGCCCGTCGAGCTCGGGGAGCCCGAGGTCGAGCACGATGAGGTCGACCCCGCCGCCCAGCGCCCTTTCGAGCGCCTGGGGGCCGTCGGGGCTGACTTCAACGGTGTACCCCTCGCGCCGCAGTGCGCGGGCGAGAGGCTCGGAGATGGAGGTGTCGTCCTCAGCGAGCAGTACAGACGTCATGTGGGCATCGTATGGCTATTCATGAATGTTTCCGGGGCCACCGCGGGCCTCTTGACCTGCGGTTTGCCACGTGTAGTACATCCGCGAACACAGATATACCCCCCAAACCGGGAAGTAACCGTACGTGACTCCTCCCACACCGGAAGTCACGCACCCGGCGCGCAGCGCTCCGTCGCCCGGCAGAACGGGCGTTGTGCCGCCCTTGTGGGCGGCTTCGCCGGGAAGCGGCCTGCACCGCGGGGCGGCCGTCCCCAAAGACCTCCGCGAACCGCCGCGAAAGGCGAGCGTCCCGGCATCATCGGCGATTCTGGGACCGAAGGCCGGCAACGGGTCGTCTTCTCCGCCGCTGCATCCCGTACGCCGGCCACGGCGGCGGGGACGCCTTGAGGGCCCGGCCGTCAGATGCGGCGCAGCACCTGGATCGCGCACCCGGCCACCGGCAGCACGTCACCGGCTTTGACGACGACCGCGTCGTCTTCGGCCGGCCGGGCGTCGGCGGTGTCCAGAACCTTTCTCCAGGAGGCGCCGTAGTGTTCGGGCGGCAGCGTGAAGCACAGCTCACCGGGGTGAGCGTTGAAGATCAGCAGGAACGACTCGTCCCGGATGCGCCGGCCGTGCCGGCCCGCTTCGCCGATCGCCTCCCCGTTCAAGAAGACCTGCAGGGCCTTGGCGCGCGGCGCGCGCCAGTCGCGTTCGGTCATCTCCCGGCCGTCGGGGGTGAACCAGCCGATGTCGCCGTGGGGTGAGGCGGCCGTCCCGGCGAGCGGCCGCCCCCGTGCGAAGCGGCGCCGCCGGAAGATCGGGTGCGCCGCGCGCAGCCGGGTCAGCTCGCGCACGAAGTCCGGCAGCCGGCGGTCCTCGCGCAGCCGCCGCCAGTCCACCCGGGCGTCCTCGCCGTCCCGGCGGCAGGCGCCGCCCAGCTCGTCCCCCTGGAAGAGCAGCGGCACCCCTTGCGACAGGAACAACGTGGCCAGCAGGTTGCGTTCGTGGCGTTCGCGCAGGGCCGGAGCGCCGGCGGGCTCCGCGCGGCCGCGTTTTCGGGAACGGCCGCCGCGACGCGCCCGGTCGCCTGGGGCGAAGCCGTCGTGGCCGGTCACGAAGTTGATCGAGGCGCTGGGACGGCGGCCGTCGCCGGCGTACAAGTCCGGGGAGCCGGCCAGCCGGGAGGCGAGGTCGAGCACGGTGCCCGGCCGGCCGCGCCAGTAGCCGCGCACGGTGTCGCGGTAGCGGACGTTCCACTCGGCCCACAGCGGCGGCAGGCCTCCCGCCCGGCGGCCGTCTTCGCCCGCACCGGGCGGCGCGGCGATCAGCTTGACCCGGGAGACCACCGGGTCCTGCTGCACCAGGTCGAAGAAGGCGCTCAGGTGGCCGGCCTCGCCCGGCGCGGCGGTCAGGGCGAAGCGGAAGCCGTCCACGTGCATCTCGGTGACCCAGTACCGCAGCGAGTCCATGATCATCTGCAGGACGTGGGGGGAGCGCATCAGGAAGCCGTTGCCGGCGGCGCCCGCGTAGTAGCGCGGGTCGTCGTCCGACAGTCGGTAGTAGGAGGGGTTGTCCAGGCCTTTGAACGACAGGGTCGGCCCCAGGTGGTCGCCTTCGGCGGTGTGACTGTAGGCCACGTCCAAGATGACCTCGATGCCCGCCTCGTGCAGGGACTTGACCATCGACTTGAACTCCAGGACCTGCTCGCCCCGGCCGCCGGAGGCGGAGTACTCGTTGTGCGGGGCGAAGAAGCCGATGGGGCCGCCGCCCCGGCCGGTGCGCGGGCGCCGCCGCGCCGGCGGGTCACCGCGGACGAACTGGTGCACCGGCATCAGCTCCACCGCGGTGACGCCCAGCTCGCGCAGGTACTCGGTCATCACCGGGTGGCCCAGCCCGGCGTAGGTGCCGCGTATCCGCGGCGGGATGTCGGGGTGGGCGATCGTCAGGCCTTTCACATGGGCCCTGTAGATCACCGTCTCGCAGTGGGGGGTGCGCGGCGGGCGGTCGTCCCCCCAGTCGAAGTAGGGGTTGACCACCACCGAGCGCATGGTGTGGGGGGCGGAGTCCAGGTCGTTGCGCGACCAGGGGTCGCCGAAGGCGTGGCCGAAGCACGCCTGGTGCCAGTCCACCCGCCCTTCGATCGCCAGGGCGTAGGGGTCCAGCAGCAGCTTGCTGGGGTTGCAGCGCAGTCCCCGCTCCGGCTCATACGGGCCGTGCACCCGGAAGCCGTAGCGCCGGCCGGGCATGACGCCCGGTAAGTAGCCGTGCCAGACGAAGCCGTCCACTTCCGGCAGGGTGATGCGGGTCTCCCCGCCCTGCGGTGCGGTGTCGTCGAAGGCGTCGTCGAACAGGCACAGCTCCACCCGTTCGGCCGCCTCGGAGAACACCGCGAAGTTGGTTCCCGCCCCGTCGAAGCGGGCTCCCAGGGGATACGCCTGCCCCGGCCAGAGATCACCCACCGGTCACCTCCTCGATGCGAGGGGTCCCTTCCCCGCCGGCCGGGCTCCACACGGCGGGACGGGGCTCTGGCCAAAGCGGACATCCATCGGTTACCTTAGGGAAGCCTTACCTAATGAGGCTGCCCCGACGGCTGTGCGCCCCCGCGCCCTTCTGGGAGGTCCCCGACCGGATGTACGTGTGCATCTGCAACGAAGTCACCGAGGACGACGTGCACAACTGCATGGCCGCCGGTGCGGGGACGGTCCGGGAGGTCAAGGCGGCGTGCGGCATGAAGCCCGGCTGCGGGGTGTGCACCCGGCGGCTGTATGCCATGGTCCGGGAGAACCGCGCCGCCACGCCGGTGCAGGCCGTCGACGACCTGCCGCCGGTCGAGGAGGCGCCCGCCGATCCGTTCGCTCCCACGCCCATGGCGCCGCTGCAGGGAGTGCAGGTCCCGCTCGGCATGCCTGCCGTTCCGGGCTCGTCGGCCGCATAGGCCACCATCGCCGCCGAGAGTTTTTGAGGAGGATTCCCGCCACTCACCCCTAACCGGCATAACGCGCACTCCACCCCGGGATGGGCGGTTGTCCTGTGATGTTCATTGCCAACCGGGGGATTTATGCTGTCCTAATAAGCCTTCCGCGTGGAAACATGGACCGCATGGAAGGCGACAAGGAGATCATCGCGCTGCTCAACGAGCAGCTCACGGCCGAGCTCACTGCCATCAACCAGTACTTCCTGCATGCCAAGATGCAGCAGAACTGGGGCTACACCAGGCTCGCCAAGCACACCCGGGACGAATCCTTCGACGAGATGCGGCACGCCGAGCGGCTGACCGACCGCATCCTCTTCCTGGAAGGCCTGCCCAACTACCAGAAGATCAACCCGCTGCGCATCGGGCAGACCGTCTTCGAGCAGCTGGAGGCGGACCTGGCGATCGAGATGGAGGCGGTGGCCCGGCTGCGGCACGGCATCGAGCTGATGCGCTCGCGCGGCGACATCACCTCCGCGCGGATCTTCGAAGACATCCTCGAGGACGAGGAAAAGCACATCGACTACCTGGAGACCGAGCTCAGCCTCGTCCGCTCCCTGGGTGAGCAGAACTACCTGCAGCGCCTCACCGACTCCCCGGACGACGCCGACTACGGCGACGCCTGACCCGAAAGCCGGAACGTCGGCCGTCCCCTCCGCTCTCGCCATGCCGACGCACGGGCGGGACGGCCGGAGGCCGAGCCTCAGCGGCCGGTGGCGCGGCGCAGCACATAGGGCTGGATGATGCCCAGGCCGCGGGCGGGACGGCGGACGATGCGGGTGACGGTGTAATCCTCCGACTTCTCCAGCGCGGCGGCCAGCTCGGCGTCGATGACGACCGTGCCGGGACGGGCGATGGAGGTCAGCCGGGCGGCCAGATTGACGGTGGTGCCGAAGACGTCGCCGCGCATGGGCAGCACCGGGCCGTATGCCACGCCCACCCGCACGTCCGGCATCTCGGTCTCGTCCTTGATGGCCTCGGCGATGCTCAAGGCGATCTCCCCGCCCAGCTCGGGGGAGTCGGCGCTGAAGAGCACCTCATCGCCCAAAGTCTTGATCAGGCGCCCGCCGCGGGAGGCCACCACGTCGGCGGTGGTCTCCTCAAAGCGCTCCACCACCCGGGCCAGCTCCGGTTCCTCCAGCTCGCGGCTCATCTGGGTGAAGGAGACCATGTCGGCGAACCCGACGGTGGCCAGCGGGCGGGTGGCGTCGGACTCGCCGGCGGTGGCGGCCAGCGCCAGCGCGCGGGTGCCGGCGGCGGCCAGCTGGCGCCGCCAGGCGTGCACCACCAGCGGTTCCAGCTCATCGATGTGCTTTTCGGCCAGCTCGGCCAGCGCGCGCAGCGACTCGGGGGTGGGCGGCTCCAGCTCGTCTTGACCGGTCAGGCTGGTGAGCAGGTCCACCTGCCATTCGGCCAGGCGGGTCATGGTCTGGCCGAAGGCGCGCACCAGGCGGATCACCCCGTCCTCATCCAGCACGCCCTCGTCCATCAGGCGCCGCAGCTGGCACAGGGCGTCGATGTCGCGGTCGGTGAAGGCCACCGCGTCATCGCTCAGGTGCGGGTAGCCCAAGGCCCGCCACAGCCGCTGGGAGAACTCCTTGGTCACCCCGCCGAGGCGGATCGCATCCACCCGGTTGTAGCGCAGCTCGCCGCCCAGCAGCAGCTCCTCGAACCGCCGGGGGTCGGGCAGGACGCCCTCCTCCCCCTCCGGCCGGGGGCGGCCGCCGCTATCGCCGCTCGCGGACGTCATCGGCCGGACCCCCGACAGGCCGGTACGGCTCGGCGCACGGCCGCGTCACCGCCGGGACCTCGTCTGTCTTCACCCGTCCCAAGTCACCACCCGATTCGATCACCAGCAAGGGGCACGTACCGACCCACGCCAGATATCGTGACAGAAATGAGGCCGGATTGGTGCCCCAAGCGTGAAACATCCCACTTCCGGTCACCGAACGTGCACCACATCGCCGGCCCCGACCGTCTGCTCGCCCTCCGGCGTGACCACCACCAGACAGCCGGCGGCATCGACGTCGGCGACACGGCCGGTGATCTCCTGGTCGCCGGGCATCACGACGCGGACCTGCCGGCCCAGCGTGGCGCACAGGTCCCGGTAGGCGGCGCGCAGGCCGCTGCCCTCTGCGTCGCCGCCCTGCGCCGTCCACCGCCGGTACCAGTCCTCCAGCTCGCGCAGGATCGCCCGCAGCAACGCCTCCCGTTCCCGGAAGGCGGCGCCCTCCAGCAGCAGTGAGGTCGCCGTCGGCACCGGCAGTTCCTCTTCGCGCAGGCTCACGTTCAGCCCGACGCCCATGACCACGGCGTCCCCCACCCGCTCGGCGAGGATCCCGCCCAGCTTGCGGTCGCCCACCATCAGGTCGTTGGGCCATTTGAGGCGGACGTCCAAGGCGGCGGCCCGCCCGTTCCGCCGCGCGGAACCCTCGGTGAGGTCCTCGGTGACGCGGCCGGTGACGCGGCGCAGCGCCTCGGCCGCCGCCAGCCCGGTCAGCAGCGGCAGCCAGCCCAGCGCCGCCGCCTCGACGGGCGGGCGCAGCAGCACCGAGAACGTCAGGCCCGAGCGCGGCGGCGCCGTCCAGGACCGGCCCAGCCGTCCCCGCCCGGCGCGCTGCGACTCGGCGACCAGCACCGCCCCTTCCGGCTCGCCCCGGCGGGCGGCCTCGGCCAGATCGACGTTGGTGGAGCCGGTCTCGGCGACGACCCGCACCCGCCGCCACAGCGACTCGGGCCGCACCAGCATCCGGTTGAGCGCCCGCTCGTTCAGCGGTGGCCGGGCCAGGTCGGTGAAGGGTGACTCGCTCACACCCCCATCCAACCCCACGGGCGTCAGCCGGTGTTCTGCAGCCCGGCGGCCACGCCGTTGACCGACAGCAGCAGCAGCTCCTCCAGGCGGGCGCGTTCGGCGTCGTCGGCCACGCCCTCCCGCAGCGCGGTCAGCGCCCGCAGCTGCAGCAGCGACAGGGCGTCCACATAGGGGTTGCGCAGTTCGACCGCGCGGGAGAGCACCCGCCGGTTCTCCAGCAGCCGCCGGTGCCCGGTGACCGCCAGCACCAGGGAGCGGGTGCGGTCGTACTCGGCCAGCACCCGCTCGGTCAGCTCCGGACGGCCGCCCAGCGCCAGGTAGCGCTCGGCGATGGCGCGGTCGGCCTTGGCCAGGCTCATCTCGGCGTTGTCGAGCATCACCGCAAACAGCGGCCAGGACCGGTAGGCCTCCTGCAGCTCCGCCAGCCCCGCCTCGTCGTCCCCGCCGCCGAGCACCGCCTCCAGGCCGCTGCCCAGCCCGTACCAGCCGGGCAGGTTGACCCGGGTCTGGGTCCAGGCGAACACCCAGGGGATGGCGCGCAGGTCCTCCAGGCTGCGGGTGGCGGTGCGGCGCGCCGGACGGGAGCCGATGCGCAGCCGGGAGATCTCCTCCAGCGGGCTGACCCGGGCGAACCACTCGGCGAAGCCCTCGGTCTCGATCAGGGCGCGGAAGGCGGCCTGGGCGGCGGCGCTGATCCGGTCGGCCAGCGGGCGGAAGCGCACGGCGGCCTCGTGGGCGCGGGCCTCCACCGCCGGAGTGGAGGCCAGCATGATCGCGTTGGTGACCTGTTCGATGTGCCGCTTGGCGATCTCGCGCTGGCCGTAGCGGGCGAAGATGACCTCGCCCTGCTCGGTGACCTTGAACCGGCCGTTCACCGAGCCGGGCGCCTGCGCCAGGATCGCCCGGTTGGCCGGGCCGCCGCCGCGGCCCAGCGAGCCGCCGCGGCCGTGGAAGAGGGTGAGGGTGATGCCGTTGCGGGCGGCCCAGGCCGCCAGCGCCGCCTGCGCGTCATACAGCCGCAGCGTGGCGCTGGTGGGGCCGAGCTGCTTGGCCGAGTCCGAGTAGCCGAGCATGACCTCCAGCCGCCGCCCGGTCTCGGCCAGCCGGCGCTGCACCGCCGGCAGCTTGAGCATGCCCTCCAGCACCGACGGGGCCCGGTCCAGGTCCTCGCCGGTTTCGAACAAGGGCACCACGTCCAGGACGGGGGCGTGGTCGCCCAGGGATTCGGCCAGCTCGTAGACGGCGGCGATGTCGTCGGCCGAGCGGGTGAAGGAGACCACATAGCGGTGGCAGGCCCGCACCCCGAAGCGCCGCTGGATCCAGGAGACGACGCGGAGGGTGTCGAGGACCTCCTCGGTCATCTCGCTGAGCGCCCCGCCCGCCCGGACCTCGGCCAGGGCCTTTTCGTGCACCTGCGAGTGCTGGCGGATCTCCAGCTCGGCCAGGTGGAACCCGAACGTCTCGGTCTGCCAGATCAGGTGCTGCAGCTCCCCGTAGGCCTGCCGGACGGCCCCGGCGCCGGCCAGCGACTCCTGCACCAGGCGCAGGTCGGCCAGCAGCTCCTCCGGGGAGCGGTAGGCCATGTCGGCGTGCCGGGCGCGCGTGGCGGCGATGCGCTCGGCCACATACAGCAGGTACTGGCGGTGCGGCTCCTCCGGGGAGCGCTTGGCCAGCTCGGCGATCAGCAGGGGGTAGGCGGTGCGGGCGGCGTCCAGCGCGTTGCGCAGCGCGGCCGACGGCGGGGTGGTGGCGGAGCTGACGGTCAGCCGGCGGCCGATGCGGGTGCAGGCGTTCTCCAGGGCGCGCAGCACGTGGTCGGACTGGATCAGCACCGCCTCGCGGGTGATCTGCGCGGTCACATACGGGTTGCCGTCCCGGTCGCCGCCGATCCAGCTGCCGAAGCGCAGGTAGGCGTGGGCGCGGGGCGGGCGGGCGCCGCTGGCCGGGCCGCTCGCCCCCACGTCCAGGGCGCTGTCGAGGGCGCGGTACAGCTGCGGGACGACCCGGAAGATGGTCTCGTCGAAGGCCGCCATCGCGGTGCGGACCTCATCCAGCGGGTCCATCTGGGTGTGGCGGCGCAGCGCGGTGCGCCACAGCAGGTCGATCTCCTCGCGCAGCTGCCGGCGGATCTCGTCCCGCTCGGCGGCGCCCTTGCGGGGGTCGTTGAAGTCCTGCAGCAGCGCGCTGATCCGCATGATCGCGGTGACCACGGCGCGGCGGCGGGCCTCGGTGGGGTGGGCGGTGAAGACCGGCCGGAACTCCAGCCCGTCCAGCACCTGCGCCAGGCGGTGCTCGCCGGTGCCGCGGATCTGCGCCACCGCCGCCGCCAGCGAGCCGGAGACCGGGTGGGCCGGGTCGGTGTCCCGCTCGCGCAGGGCGCGGATGCGGTGGTGCTCCTCGGCCAGGTTGGTCAGGTGGAAGTAGACGGTGAAGGCCCGCGCGACCAGCTCGGCGCGCTCCAGGTCCCAGCCGGCCACCAGCGCGGCGGCCTCGTCGATGGAGACGCGGCCCTGGCGGGCGTCGATGACGGCGTGCCGCAGCCGCTCCACGTCCTCCAGCAGATCCGGGCCGCCGTACTCGACGAGGATCTCGCCCAGCATGGCGCCCAGCAGCCGGACGTCCCGCCGCAGCGGCTCGGGCATTTCCTCGCGCAGCGCTTTGCGTTGCTCCGAGGGGACCTGGCCGGCGGCCGAGTCGCGCATATTGGTAGCCACGAGGCCAGCGTAGCCATCCGATCCCCCCGCGAAACGGACGGACCGACCGGTAACCGGGACCTGACGGAAGTTCGCCGGTGGCACCTGGTTACTCTTTTCAGCCATGGCGATGCATGCTCCCGAGCCCACGGGCGATATCGACATCCACACCACCGCCGGCAAGATCGCGGATTTGGAGCGCCGCAGGTACGAGGCGGTGCACGCCGGTTCGGCCAAAGCGGTGGAAAAGCAGCACGCCAAGGGCAAGATGACCGCCCGGGAGCGGATCGACGCGCTGCTGGACCCGGGGTCCTTCGTGGAATTCGACGAGCTGGCCCGGCACCGTTCCACCAACTTCGGGATGGACAAGCACCGTCCCTACGGCGACGGCGTCGTCACCGGCTACGGCACCATCGACGGCCGGCACGTGGCGGTCTTCAGCCAGGACTTCACCGTCTCCGGCGGGTCGCTGGGCGAGGTCTTCGGCGAAAAGATCTGCAAGGTCATGGACCACGCCCTCAAGACCGGCTGCCCGGTGATCGGGATCAACGACTCCGGCGGCGCCCGCATCCAGGAGGGCGTGGTGGCCCTCGGCCTGTATGCGGAGATCTTCAAGCGCAACGTGCACGCCTCCGGCGTGATCCCGCAGATCTCGCTGATCATGGGGCCGTGCGCGGGCGGCGCGGTCTACTCCCCCGCCATCACCGACTTCATCGTGATGGTCGACAAGACCTCGCACATGTTCATCACCGGCCCGGATGTGATCAAGACCGTCACCGGTGAGACCGTCACCATGGAGGAGCTGGGCGGCGCCCACACCCACAACACCAAGTCGGGGGTGGCGCACTACCAGGCGGCCGACGAAGAGGACGCCTTCGAATACGTCAAGGCGCTGCTGTCGTACCTGCCGTCCAACAACATGTCCGACCCGCCCTCCTACGACGTGCAGGCCGACCCCACCGAGCCAGACCCGGAGCTGGACACGCTGATCCCGGACTCGGCCAACCAGCCCTACGACATGCACACCGTCATCGAGCACGTCCTCGACGACGGGGACTTCCTGGAGATCCAGCCGCTGTATGCGCCCAACATCATCGTCGGCTTCGGCCGGGTGGAGGGCCGCTCGGTGGGCGTGGTCGCCAACCAGCCGATGCAGTTCGCCGGCACCCTCGACATCGCCGCCTCCGAGAAGGCGGCCCGGTTCGTGCGCACCTGCGACGCCTTCAACATCCCGGTGCTGACCTTCGTGGACGTGCCCGGCTTCCTGCCCGGCACCGACCAGGAGTACGGCGGCATCATCCGGCGCGGCGCCAAGCTGCTGTACGCCTACGCCGAGGCCACCGTCCCGCTGGTCACCGTGATCACCCGCAAGGCCTACGGCGGCGCCTACGACGTCATGGGCTCCAAGCACCTGGGCGCCGACATCAACCTGGCCTGGCCGACCGCGCAGATCGCGGTGATGGGCGCCCAGGGCGCGGTCAACATCCTCTACCGCCGGGAGCTGGCCGCCGCCGAGGACCCCGAGGCGCTGCGCGCCCGGCTGATCACCGAGTACGAGGACACGCTGGCCAACCCCTACATCGCCGCCGAGCGGGGCTATGTGGACGCGGTGATCAAGCCGTCGGAGACGCGGGGCCATGTGATCCGGGCGCTGCGGGCGCTGCGCGACAAGCGGGCCTCGCTGCCGCCCAAGAAGCACGGCAACATTCCGCTGTGACCCGGCGACTGCGATTCGGCAATGTCGTTTCCGGCCCCGGCGGGCCGGCAAGGAGGCTGCATGAGCGCTGAGGGCAGGCCGTTCCTTCAGGTCATCCGAGGCGACGCCACCGCGGAGGAGGTCGCCGCCCTGGTGGCGGTGCTGTCGGCGCGGGCCGCGGCGGCCGCGCGGTCCGCCGCCGCTCCGGCCCGCCGCTCGGGCTGGGCCGACCGGTCCCGGATGATGCGCCGGCCGCTGCCGCACGGCCCCGGAGCCTGGCGGGCCGCCGTCCTGCCGCACTGACCTTCCGGACGGTCTCCGGGCGCCTTTATGGGCGCCGCATTGCGGACACGCCCGGCGCCTGGCGGTTTGCCCCACCGGCCACGCAGGTCAACGGGGCCGCGGCGAAGCAGGGTCCATGGTTTCGCTCCGCAAGCGTGCGTACGCGAATAAGGTAGGAAGCCCATGGCTACCTCGGAGCATGTTCCCCAGCCTGCCCGCTACGCCGTCTTCGTGGACGCGGGGTACCTCTACGCTGCCTCGGGGGCACTGCTCCTGGACGCCACGTCCCGCCGCGAGTACCGGGTGGCGGCCGAACAGCTCATCAACGCCCTCATCGACTACGCCGCCAAGGAACTGCGCGGCGAGCTGCTGCGGGTCTACTGGTTCGACGCCGCTCCGCGCCGCCAGCCCACCGTGGACCAGCGGGTGATCGCCAACCTGCCGCGGGTGAAGCTGCGGCTGGGAAACCTCAACGCCCAGGGGCAGCAAAAGGGCGTGGACGCCCAGTTGCGCGCCGACCTGGAGGCGCTGGCCCGCCATCGCGCCATCACCGACGCGGTGCTGCTGGCCGGGGACGAGGACATGCTGCCGGCCGTGGAGGCCGCCCAGCGCTACGGGGTGCTGGTGCACCTGTGGGGGGTGGAACCCACCCACGGCTCCAACCAGGCCGAGTGGCTGGTGTGGGAGTCCGACACGGTGGAGGTGCTGTCGGCGGACTTCCTGCGCCCCTATTTCACCAAGGCCAAGGCGCTGCCCGTCCCCCCGGCCGCCGCATCCCGGGAGGCGGCGGTGCACTCCAAGAACTCCTCGGTGCCCTCCCCGGCCCAGGTGTTCGCCGGCCGCTCCCCCTCCACCCGGCCGATCCCCGGCGTCGGGACGCGCCCGGGCGGTGCGCTGCCGTCCTCGGGCCACAACGGCAAGCTCGGCCCGGACCGCCACCAGATGGAGGAGATCGGCGAGCACGTGGCGCAAAAGTGGATCTTCGAGCGGGGCCGCGACAACATCCGCGACCTGCTGCCCGGCCCGATCCTGCCCCCGGTCATCGACAAGGAGCTGCTGATCGAGGCGGAAAAGGAGCTGGGCCGTTCGCTGCGCCCCTACCAGGAGGCCCGCACCTGGCTGCGCGACGGGTTCTGGGAGCGGGTCTACCGGGAGTTCGGCATCGGCATCGGCAAGTCCGGCTGAGCCGACCAGGCGGTCCGATTCCCGCCAGCCCGGCGCGGCGGCCTGGGGTTTACTCGAAGACGTGCTGGATTTCGACTCCTGCTACCGGGCGATCAGCGCCCGGGACGCCCGGTTCGACGGGCGGTTCTTCACCGCGGTCACCTCGACCGGCGTCTACTGCCGCCCGATCTGCCCGGCGCGCACCCCGGCACGGCACAACGTGCGGTTCTACCGGGACGCGGCGGCGGCCGAGGCGGCCGGGTTCCGCCCCTGCAAACGGTGCCGGCCGGAGGCCGCCCCGGGGTCGGCCGCCTGGGACTTCAAAGGCGACCTGGTGCGGCGGGCGCTGCGGCTGATCGAAGAGGGCGTGGTGGACGAGCAGGGGGTGCGGGGCCTGGCCCGGCGGCTGGCGGTGACCGAACGGCATCTGCACCGGCTGTTCACCGCCGAGCTGGGCGCCTCGCCGCTGGCGGTGGCGCGCAGCCGGCGGCTGCGGCTGGCGTTGCGGCTGCTGCGCGAGACGTCCATGCCGGTGACGGACGTGGCGTTCGCCGCCGGGTTCGGCAGCGTCCGGCAGTTCAACGCGACGCTGCGCGAGGTCTACGGGCAGACGCCCTCCCAGCTGCGCGGGGCGCGGCCGGCCGCCGGCTCCGGGCTGGAGCTGCGGCTGGCGGTGCGCCCGCCGTTCGACGCCCGCGCCCTGCTGGAGTTCCTGGCGTCCCAGGCGATCCCCGGGGTGGAGGAGGCCGGCGCGGAGCGTTACGCCCGCACCGGCCCGGGAGGCTGCCGGATCGAGCTGCTGATGCGGCCGGACCATGTGCTGCTGCGCGTCGACGCCCCCGACCTGCGGGGCGTGGCCCGCCTGGTGGCGCGCTGCCGCAGGCTGCTGGACCTGGACGCCGACCCGCAGGCGGTGAGCCGCACGCTGGGCGCCGACCGGCTGCTGGCCCCGCTGGTGGCGGCGCGGCCGGGGCTGCGGGTGCCGGGCGCCTTCGACGGCTTCGAACTGGCCGTGCGGGCGGTGCTGGGCCGCCTGGCGTCACCGGCGGCGGCCGGCGCCCTGGCCGGACGGCTGGCGGTCCGCTGCGGGCGGCCGCTGCCGGAGCCGGCGGGCACGCTGACCCACTGCTTCCCCACCGCCGCGCAGGTCGCCGGCGCCGACCTGTCCGGCCTGGGCCTCAGCGACGCCCAGCGGCGCGCGCTGCAGGCCCTGGCCCGCGCGGTGGCCGCAGGCGAGCTGGACTTGGACGGCGGCGCCGACCCCGCCGAGACCGCCCGCCGGCTGCTGGAACTGCCCGGCATCGACCCGTGGACGGCCGAGTACGTGGCCATGCGCGCCCTGGGCGACCCGGACGCCTTCCCCGCCACCGACCCGGGCCTGCGCAGCGCCGTGCACGCCCTGGCCGCAGACGGCGCGGCCTCCCCCGCCGAGCTGGTCGGACGCGCCGAACGCTGGCGTCCCTGGCGCGCCTATGCGGCCATGCACCTGTGGACGTCCCTGCCGGCGATCCCGCAACGGACTTTGGAGAAGGTTTGACGATCAACACGACCGTGCTGCAGACCCCGATCGGCCCGCTGGCGCTGCTGGAGCACGACGGCGCCCTGGTCGGAGCCGGTTTCACCGCCGACCCCGCCGAGCTGCACGCGCGATTGCACCCGTCCCTGCGCGCCCTGGAGCTGCGGCCGGTCGGCGACCTGGGCGCCATCACCAAGGCCCACCTCGCCTACTTCGACGGCGACCTGACCGCCTTGGACGCCCTCCCCGTCCACCACCCCGCCTCGCAGCGGCGGGAGCGGTTGTGGCGGGCGCTGCGGCGGGTCGGTCCCGGGCAGACCGTGACCTACGCGGAGCTGGCCGTGCTGGCGGGCATGGACCGCACCGCCGCCCGCGCCGCGGGCCAGGCGTGCGCCCAGAACCTCATCGCCCCGGCCATCCCCTGTCACCGCGTCCTGCCCTCCGGCGGCGCCCCCAAAGGACGCCTGGGCGGCTACTACTACGGCCTGGAGCGCAAGGCGTGGCTGCTGAGCCACGAATCGGCCGTCACCGGTGGGCGACCTGACGCCAGTGCGGCACCAGCTCCTCGATGAGGGCCTCGGTCTCCGGCTGCAGGTGGTCCATCAGCGGGTCGCGGCCGAGCCTGCGGCGCAGCTCGTCCACCACCACCTGCACCTGGGTGGCGTCGCCGGTGGCGTGGGTGGCGCGCAGCAGGTCGCGCCACAGGCCCTCGTCGTCGGGGACCATGCGCAGCCCGGCCCGGGCGGCGTTCACCGCGCCGTGGGCGTCGCCCTCCTCCAGCCGCAGCACGGCCAGGCGGTGGGCGACGTCGATGACGCGGGCGGTGGCCTCGTACTCCAGCTGGTCGGCGGCCAGCCAGCCGTAGCGGCCGCGCGGCCGGTCGGCCAGCAGCGGGCCGCGCACCAGGTCCAGGGCGTAGGACAGGTAGGCGGTCTCGGAGGCCGGTTCGGCCGCCGAACGCCACACCAGCCAGCGGAACACCGACCAGTCCACCCGCACCTCCGAGCCGAGCCGGATGCGTCCGCGCTCGTCGTAGTAGAGGTTGGGACGGCCGCGCGAGTCGCGGCCCAGCCAGTCGGAGACGCGGGCGATGCAGGCGTCGCGCACCCCGGCGCTGACGCCGCGCGGCCAGATCGCCCCGCTCAGCACCGTGGGGTGCACCCCGCCGGGATGGGTGGCCAGGTACACCAGCACCTCGGTGCACAGCGCCCGGCGGCTTTCGTCCATCGGGCCCGGCGCGTCCACCTCGATCGGGCCGAGCAGCCGGATGTCCACTTCGGGACGGTGGTCGAAGGACGGCGGCTGCTCCCCGTCGGCGGGGCCCGGCAGCGGAGCGCCCTGGGTGCGGGAGGCGGTGCGGAACAGGTCGGCCACCGCCTGGTAGTGCTCGGGGCGCACCAGCTGGGCCTGCACGTCGAAGCCCAGCACCCCGGCGTGCAGCCGGCCGTCGGCGGTGACGTCCCAGGTCCAGGTGGCGCCCGGCACCTCGCCGGCGACCAGGTAGCCGGAGGCCATGCGCCGGCCGGTGCGGGCCAGCGCCACCAGGCGGGCCGTCTCGGCGTCGGTGGGCTGGTCGGCCATGATCAGGTAGTGCGGCATCCATGCCTCGCCGAACACGCCGCGGCAGCGGCCGGTCAGCACCGAGTCGGCGCCGGAGGCGGCCAGCGCCTGGCGCACCTCCTCGCTGCGGCCCTCCAGCTCCGGCAGCGCCTCCTGCAGGGAGGCCACGGTGCGGATGCGGTCGGGGGCGATCTCGGCGAGGTTGCGCGCCAGGTCGGGGTCGAAGCCGACCAGGGTGATGCGCATGTGGTCCGACCAGCGGTTGGTGGCCAGCTCCAGGGCGATGGCGGCCAGCGCCGCCCGCCGGGTCTCCTCCGGGCCGCGCACCGCGATCAGCCCCTGGGCGGCCTCCAGGTCCACCAGGATCCGGCCGTTGGCGTTGGTGCCGATGGACACCAGGCCCGGGTAGGGGGCCAGCACGTCGCCCAGCGCGGCCTCCCGCAGGGCGGGCAGCGTGTCGGCCGACAGCCGCCACACCTGCCCGTCGTCGAAGGCGCGCCAGGGCTCGGGCGGGTTGGGGTCGGCGGGGGCGACCCACAGGTCCAGGCTCTCGGCGCCCAGGTGGACGCCGTAGACGGTGGGCAGGGTGCGGCCCCGGTCGGCCAGCGCCCGTGACAGCTGGCGCAGGCTCAGGTCCAGCAGCTGGGCTCCCTCGGGGTCCTGGCCGACGCGCAGCGCCTCCTCGGCGCGGGCGGCCTCCCCCTCGGGACGGGCGATCATGGTGCCGAATCCGCGGTGCCACATCTGCTCGCGGCGCCGCCGGCCCAGCGCCGTCAGCACGCCGGCGGCCAGCAGCGAGGCCGCCGCCAGCCCGTGCGGCCAGCCCAGGTCGATCGACGGCAGCGACAGCCCGGTGACCGGCGGCGGCCCCTCGTCGGCGGGTTCGAGCCGGTGGGCGTGCGGCTGCTGGGCCGGCTCGTCCGGCCGGGCGGGGGCCTGCTCGGCGGGACGCTGCGGGGCCTGCGCGGCCGGCGGCTGCGGGGCCTGTTCGGCGGGCGGCGCAGGGGTCTGCTCAGCGGGCGGCTCGGGGGTCTGTGCGGCGGGTGGTTGCGAAGGCGGAGCAGACGGTGCGGGCGGGGCCTCTTCGGGGGCCTGCCGGGGTGTTTCCCGCCCGTCCTGGCCGCGGGGTTCGGGGTCGGGCTTGGGGTGCCCGTAGCGGAAGTACTCCTCCAGGTCTTCGACCGGCACGACCTGGACGCCGACGGCGTCGGCGGGCATCTCCAGGATCCAGCCGGGCCGGATGAGGCTGGCGTAGGTCAGCTTGCTGCCGTCGGGCTGCACCCGGCCCTTGTTCAGCTCGTAGATCTCCTTGTAGCGGCGGCCCTCGCCCAGGCACCGCTCGGCGATCTCCCACAGGCTCTCGTGGTGGCGGCCCTGCGGCGGCTGCACCCGGTAGATCTTGGTGGTCTGCGTCTTTTCGGTCGGTTCGGCCGCGACGCTCTCGGCGAGGGCGCGCGCCCCTTCTTCGGCCGTGCCGGACGGCTCGGCCCGCGCAAGCGGCGTGGTGGCCGCCACCAGCTGAAAGTGGTCGGTCTGCACCGCGGCCACCGGCGCGGTGGAGGGCATGTCCCGGCCCGAGAAGGCGGGCATGACCGCACTGGCGGTGGTGAACAGCAGCAGCGCGGCCAGCACCAGCCGGTGCACCAGCGGCTGCAGCCCGCCGGCCAGCGGCACCCGGACCGGCACCCCGACGCCGCGGATCCCGGCGTGCACCTCCACCAGGACGCAGACCACCAGTTGCAGCCAGGCCAGCCACACCAGGGTGACCAGCACGGTGATGATCGCCGAGGGGCCGATCCGGCCGGTCAGGTCCTCCAGGGTGGGCATCCGCTCCGGCAGCGGCGAGCCGAAGGCCAGCAGCAGCGCGCACGGCACCCCGACGACCAGCGCCGACAGCGCCACCAGCGCCCCCAGCCCGGCCAGTATCTCCCCGGCGCTGCGCCTGCGGATCCCGACTGCATCGCGTGGTGACATCGTGCCTCTAGGGGGTCTCGCCGGTCTCTGGATGGGCGGATGCCGTCGAGGTCATCGTAAAGTGCCCCAGCCCCGGCACGATGGCCAGCAGCTGCGGCCGCACCCGGATCGTCACGGTGATGCGGACCTCCTCGGCTCCCGGCAGGCAGTCGCGGTCGGCGACCTCCTGCCCGTAGGCGTCCAGCAGGTCGTAGGCGCTGGCGCAGGCGGCGGCGGCGTCGATCCTGGGCTCGCCGGTGGCGCGCAGCGTCTGGACGTCGATTTCGTTGGCGCCGGCGCGGGCGGCCTGTTCAGCCATGTCGGCGGCGCGCTGCCGGGCGTGGATGGCCAGCCCGCCGTCCACCAGCAGCCCCGCCAGCAGCAGCACCGACGGGGTGAGCAGCACGGTGTACATGGCGATGGTGCCGCGGTCGCCGTCCGTCCCGGCCCGCCGCAGGGCTCGTCGCAAGACCTTCACCGGCCCTCCGCTGCAAAGTCGGTGCCCCGGTAGCTGTAGGTGTCGATGGGGGCCACGGCGTTGCCGGTGAACGTGCGGGTGGCCGGCAGCCCCAGGAACATCAGGTCGCCGAGGTCCACGGTGCAGGTCACGGTGACGGCGACCCGCCCGCCGGGCCCCCACTGCCGGGTGTCGGTGGCGATGGCGGGGCCTCCCCGGCACCAGTGGGTGCCGCGCAGGGTGTCGGTGCCGACCCGGTGGGCCAGCCGCCGGGCCTGCTCGGCGCTGCGCGCCACGGAGGCGGCGCGCACCGCGTCGCGGGCCGCCCCGTCGATCTGGCTCTGGGCGTCCACGTAGCGGCCCACGGCGGCCAGCAGCATCAAAAACAGCACGAAGATGGGCGTCATCAACACCAGTTCCAGCGACATGCCGCCGCCGTCGTCCCGCCCGGCGCGGCATATCGCGCGTCTGCTGATCGCCGGCATGGTCACTCGCAGTCGATGTCGCCGTCGTCGGGCCGGAAGCATTCGACCGGGCCGCCGGCCCGCTGGCGCACCTGCAGCGCCCGGCTGCTCAGGAACGGCACGACCCGCACCGCCGTGCCGCTGACCTCCACCCAGCGGTTGTCGTCGGCGTCGGCGTCGGTGACGACCCGCAGGTCGCTCAGCAGCCTGGACCCATAGCCGCGCACCGAGCGCACCGCCCGTTCCCTGGCCTCGGCCCGCCAGGAGCCGCCGGGCTCGCTGCGGGCCACCCGCGCCCCGCTCTGGGCCGCCGCCAGCGCCACATGCCGGGCGTGGAAGATCATCGTGAACTGCACGACGCTGAGGATGACCAGGATCAGGATCGGGGTGAGCAGCGCCAGTTCCATCGACGAGGCGCCCAGGTCCGAGCGCCTGGCCCGTGCCGTGGCCGCCATGCCCCGGTCATTTCTCGTATTGGGTGCTGATGTTGTTGGCGGCGTTGCCGACTTGCGTGCGGACGACCCCGTAGACCGTCAACGCGATGGCGGCCAGCATGCCGGTGATGATCGCCCATTCGATCGCGGACACCCCCAGCCCGCGGTCGGCGGTGCGGGCCCGGTGGATGCGGACGGCGAGCATGGCGCGCAGGTAGATGAGGACGGGGTTGTCGAAGAGGTTCACGAGGGCTCCTCGGGGTCGAAGGTCACACACAGGGGGTCATGTCACCAGTATTCGGATCAGCGCCGGAAATCCCAGGAACACCAGGAAACCGAAGCAGAACAGCAATTGGGCGATCAGCATCGACTGGGAGCGTTCGCCCGCCTTGCCCTCCAGCTCCGACAGTTCCCGGCTGCGCATGGAGGCCGCCCGCGCCGCCAGCGATTGGCGGATCTTGGCGCCGTCGTCGGCCACCAGCGTCAACGCCGCCGCCAGGTCGCGCAGCTCGGCCACGTTCACCTCCTCGCCCAGCCGGCCCAGCGCCTGCCAGGGGGTCTGCCCGACGATCCGGGCGTTGGCCAGCGCCTCCCGGATCCGCACCATCGCCCAGCCGTCGCCCACCTGGGCGGCCGTCATCAGCGCCTCCGGCACGCCCCGGCCGCCGGCCAGGTTCATCGCCACCAGGTCCAAAAAGGCCCCGACCACATGGCGGAAGTCGCGGCGGCGCTGCGCGGCCTCCTGCCGCAGCTGCAGGTCCGGCAGGAAGAAGAAGAACCCCGCCATGATCAGCGCCATCCAGGCGGGCACCGCCAGCGAGTCGCCCAGCCCCACCAGCGCCGCGTACCCCACCAGCACGGGCATGAAGATCAGCGCGGCGGCCGGCAGCAGGAACTTGGTGGCCAAGAACCCCTCGTATGAGCGTTCCAGCAGCGCCAGGTCGGCCCGCACCGACCGCTGCTCCCAGCCCCGCGACTCATAGAAGCGGACCAGCGCGCGTCCCACCCGGGCGCGCAGCCCGCTGATCTCCTCCATGCCGGGGGAGACGCGCCGCTGCCGTTCGGCGGTGTCCTGCGCCCGGGCCCGGTCGAAGGCCGCCAGGCTCGCCGCCAGCCCCGGCCGCGCCGGGAACAGCGCCCGCACCAGCAGGTACAGCCCCAGCCCGACGGTGGCCCCGGCCAGCATCGCCATCGTCACGCCCGCTCACCCCCCTCCGGGCCGGAGGCGCCGTCCCCGCACCGGGAGACCGGGACGCGCTCCGCGCAGCCCACGACCGTCACGACCGGCCACCTCCCGCGGGTCCGGCACCGCCGCCGCCGGCGTCCATGGCGTGGCGGCCGCGCAGCGGCGGGGTGAGGGTGCCCTGCCAGCCGGCCACGGTGGCGGGGACCTCGCGGGGCACGCCGGGACGGGCCTGTGCCGGGGCGCTCAGCAGGCGCTGCGGCATGTCGTAGCGGGCCAGGCGGCGCAGCCACAGGAACGCCGCCGCATACAGGGCGAGCACCACGCACAGCACCATCTGGCCCAGCAGCCCGTCGTAGGGCTCCACATAGGAGCGGTTGAAGATGGTCAGCAGCAGCGCCGTGCCCACCGACACGCCCACCACGACGTTGACGCTGCGCCGGGTGGCCCGCCGGTCGGCCTCCACCCGGCGGCGCATGTCCAGCTCGGCGCGGGCCGAGGCGGACAGCGCGGTGAGCATGTCGCGCAGCCCGGGGCCGCGCAGCCGGGCGTTGAGGATCAGCGCGGCGACCACCAGGTCGGCCGAGGGGTCGTTGAGGTCGTCGGCGAAGCGGCGCAGCGCCTCGGGCATCGGCATGCGGGTGTGCAGCCGGTCCACCAGGGTGCGCAGCGGCTGCTGCAGGGCCGGGGCGGCGGCCCGCACCGAGGAGGGGATGGCCTGTTCCAGCCCGACCGCGCCGGCGATGGTGTCGCGCAGCGACTCGGTCCAGGCGGCCAGGGCCTCCAGCCGGGCCATCGCGCGGCGCTCCTCGGCGGCCCCGCCGACGAGGCCCTCCCAGCCCAGCACCAGCAGGGCGGCGCCGATGGCGGCCACCGGCCAGCGGGTCACCACCAGCACCGCCACCCCGGCGAGCACCGAGACGGCGCTGCGGGTGGTCAGGGTGCGGATCAGCTCTTGGCGGCCGCGCCGCCGCGGGGGCTTGCCGGGCCGCACCGGCAGGCCGCGGATCGCCGCCGCCAGCAGCACCAGCCCGCCGCCGGCCAGGCCGCCGGCGACGATGGCGGCCAGCACGTCCGGGGCGAAGATCACCAGCCACCTCCCGTCGCGGCGTCATAGCCGTAGGCGGCCAGCTCATCGGCGCAGGAGATGGGGGCGGCCGGCACCACGTGCCCGTCGGGGCCCATCGCGAACACCTCCGACGACAGCACCCGCTGGTCGCAGCCGGTGACCTCGCGGACGCTGGAGACGAAGCGGCGCAGCCGGCCGCCGCGGCCGTAGTCGTTGCGTTTTTCGATGAAGACCACGAAGTCGATGGCCCCGGCGATGAGCATGTGGGTGGCCTCCACCGGCAGCCGCTCTTCGGCCTGGATGGCGTAGGTGGCGATCCGGTTGAACACCTCCATGGAGGAGTTGGCGTGGATGGTCGACAGCGACCCGTCGTTGCCCTGGGTCATCGCGTTGAGCATGGTGACGATCTCGTCGCCCAGCACCTCGCCGACGATGACCCGGGAGGGGTTCATGCGCAGCGACCGGCGCACCAGCTCGGCCATGGAGATGGCGCCCTGCCCCTCGGAGTTGGGCAGCCGTTCTTCGAAGGCCACCACGTTGGGGTGCAGGTCGGGGAAGGCGTCCAGCCCCAGTTCCAGGGCGCGTTCCACGGTGATCAGCCGCTCGTGGGGCGGGATCTCGTTGGCCAGGGCGCGCAGCAGGGTGGTCTTCCCGGCGTTGGTGGCCCCGGCGATCATGATGTTCTTGCGGGCCAGCACCGCGGCGCGCAGGAAACGGCCCAGCTCGGGGGTGAGGGTGCCGTTGCCGACCAGGTCCGACAGGAAGACCTTGCCCAGCCGGGCCCGGCGGATCGACAGCGCCGGGCGCACCGTGACGTCCATGACCGCCGACAGCCGGGACCCGTCCGGCAGCCGCAGGTCCAGTTGGGGGTTGGCGGTGTCGAAGGGCCGGGAGGACAGTCCCGAGTAGGCGGCCAGGATCTGGATGAGCTCGATGAGTTCTTCGTCGGAGTCGGCGACCGGCTCGCCCATCACCTCCCGCCCGTCGGCGTAGCTGATGAACACCCGGTCGCAGCCGTTGATGTCGATGTTCTCGATCTCGGGGTCTTCCAGCAGCGGCTGCAGCCGGCCCACCCCGAACAGCGCCGCGTGCACCGCGCCGGCCAGCGCCTCTTCCTCTTCGGCGCTGGGCGGGCGGCGGCCGGCGGCCAGTTCGGCCCGCGCGTACTCCTCCAGCACCTGGGCGATGAGGGCGCGGGCGAACTGCCGTTCGTCCTCGGCCGACATGGGGGGCAGCCCGCTGGCGGCGTCCAGTCTGCGCTGGGCGGCCAGCCGGTCCCCCACTTCCTGGCGCAACCGTTTGACCAGCGCGTGATCCACTTATCGCCCCCTCTCGCGCAGCTGCGCTCCGGACGCCGCGTCCGGCTCGGGTTGCGGCGCGGCGGCGCGGCGGCGTTCGTCGGGACGCGGCACGCCCGGCGGCCAGGGGGTGCGGCCGGCGGCCTGCGGGGCGGCCGGCTGCGGGCCGCGGGGGGTGGCCGACAGGCGTCCGACCAGGGTGGCGGCGACTTCGCGGGCCGAGCGGATCAGCAGGGAGCGGTCCAGCCGCCCGCCCCAGCGGCCGCTCAGCATCTGGGCGCCCTTGGGGTCGAGGGCGAGGCCGCCGAGCACGGTGGCCGGCAGCTGGGAGCCGGTGACGATCCGGTCCACCTCGGCGATGGTGCTGCGGAACTCGCGCGGGTCGGCCAGCACCACGATCCCGATCGGCGGGCCCTCGGGCAGGTCCTTGGCCAGGGCGTTCACCCGTTCCCGCAGGTGGGCGACCTGTTCCAGGGTGGCGCGGCACAGCAGCACCACCATGTCGGCCTCGCGGATCAGATCGATCAGCGGGGAGCCGGCGCCCAGCCGTCCGCAGTCGGCCAGCACGTCCACCGGGGCCAGCCCGGCGAAGGCCCGGCCCAGCGGCCCCCACAGCCAGGTCATGCCCTGGGCCTGCTCGGCGGTGGTGATGCCGACCAGCACGTCCAGCCCGCCCACCAGGCGCTGGCAGTGCTCGGCGATCTGCTCGGGGCGCAGTCCGCGGCGGGCGGTGGCGGCCAGGCTGAGCAGGCCGCGGGAGGGGTTGAGCATGGCGGTGCGCCGGTCGTCGTCGCCGGCCGCCGGCAGCCGGTAGACCAGGTCGCCGCCGGCCTGGTCGCACTCGGCGACCAGCACCGGACGCGGCCAGACCGCCCCCAGCGCCACGGCCGCGGTCGTCACCCCGGGCGCCCCCTTGTCGGCCGCGAGCGCGATCAATGCCACGGTCAGCCCCCGGTCGGGTTGTCGGTGCGGCCGCTAGGCGCGCCGCCTGGGCTTTGCTGTCCCGGGGAGGGAGTGCCCGCCTCACCGGAGGGCGGGGCGGCCCCGTCCTGCCCGCCCGCGGGGTCGGGCGGGTTGGACGGCTTGCCGGCGGGCTTGCCGGCGCCCGGCTGCGGCACCCTGGTGCCCTCGGGCACCAGCGCCACGGCGACCGCCCCGGCGGAGGCGGCCTGGGTGAGCTGCGGCGCGTCGGCGGGCGGCACCGCCACGTCCACCATCGTCTGGTCGCCGCGCAGCCGTTCGTCGTCGCCGCCCTCGATGCCCACCACGATGGCGTCCGCCGACAGCAGCGTGCCGGGCCGCGGGCCGGGGCCCTGGCCGCTGCCGACGGCGTACACGCTGACCCGCTGCCCGGTCTGCAGTTTGGCGGCGGGCATCTGGCCGGGTTTGAGCGCCAGCCCGACCACCACCCGGCCCTGGGCGGCGTCGTTGACGGGGCTGACCATCCCGTCGGTCAGCAGCGCGCCCGCCACCAGCGGGACGGCGGCATAGCCGGTGACCACTTTGTGACGTTCCGACCAGCTGATGTACTCGATGCCGGTGTCGCCGATCTGGACCTCCCGCAGCGCGCTCATCGGGATCTGCTGGCCGGCCGCCACCGGCTGGGCGATCTGGATGGCCGACACCCGCTGACCGCTGACGATCACCAGATAGGCGCTGGTCAGCGCGCCGCCGAGGATGAGCAGCACGGCCAGTGCGGCCAGCGCGGGCTTGCGTTCGCGGGGCGGCACGGGCAGCCGCTGCCCGGTGGCGGCGCCCAGGCCGCCGCGCCCGAGCCCGGCCGTGCCGGCGGGACCGCCGTTCGAACCGCTGGTGACCGTCGACTGACTGGCCTTCATGGGCGTGAATACTCCGATACGGGGGCTGATCGAGCGATCCATGCTCTCGATGCGGGCAAGGCCGCGTCAATGGATTCGTCGAGGATATGCCCTCTTGTAACGCGCGTGGGCTTGGTTACCAGCAAATTCAATGATCACATAATGGCTTACGAGCCGTCACGGCGTCCGCTTACTCGCTTCGGTAAGGCGGATGTCGGTTAACTGGCGTCACATATGTCGCAGACGTCTCAAGCCACCGGGCGGCCCAGCGCGATCACCTCGGCGCTGTCCAGGCCGGCCAGGGCCGCTCCGGGGACCAGCAGCTTGGAGCGGCGCAGCCCGCTGCCGATGACGACCTCGGGCGCGGCCGCGACCGCCTCGTCCACCAGCACCGGCCAGTCCTTCGGCAGGCCGATGGGGGTGATGCCGCCGTACTCCATGCCGGTGAGCCGGGTGGCCTCCGCCATGGGGGCGAAGGACGCCTTGCGCGCGCCCAGGTGGCGGCGCACCGCCCCGTTGATGTCGGCGCGGTGGGTGGCCAGCACCATGCAGGCGGCCATGCGCACCTCCCCGCCCCGCTTGGCGGCCACGATGACGCAGTTGGCGGACGCGCCGAGGGGCACCTTGTAGTGCTCGCAGAACGCGGCGGTGTCGGCCAGCTCCGGGTCGATCTCGGCCACCATCGCCCGCTGCGGCGGCGCCGTGCGGACGGGCTCGGCCAGCAGGTCCGGGCGGGTTTCGGCGGGCACCCAGTCCAGTTCACCGATCATGGGCCGATTCTCCCACCGGCGCCGGCAGGCCGATGAGCGTCCCCAGCTCGGCCACCGCGCGCTCAAACATCGCCGCCCGGTGCTCCAGGACGCCGTTGAACTGGCCGAACAGCTCGAAACTGACCCACCCGTACACCCCTGACCAAGCGGTCATCGCCCGCATGATCACCTCGTCGGGCAGCCCCGGCATGACCTGCCGGCGCACCCGCTCCAGGTCCTCGGCCACGGCCGCTGGAAAGCCCTGCTCCGCCGCGGCGGCCCCGGGCGGGGCGGCCAGCACCCCGGCGCGGTGGGCGTCGGCGACGATGCGGCAGAAGACCAAGGTGGCGCGCAGCGCGGGGGCGACGGTGTCCTGCGGCGCCCGGTAGCCGGGGACGGGGGACCCGTACAGCAGGGCGTACTCGTGCGGGTGGGCCAGCGCCCAGTCACGGACGGCACGGCAGGCGGCCCGCCAGCGTCCCCCGTGGTCGGCGGGGTCGCAGCCGGCGTCGGCGCGCTCCACCGCCCGGCCCAGCGCGGTGTAGCCCTCGATGATCAGCGTGGTGAGCAGGTCGTCCTTGCTGGGGAAATAGCGGTAGATCGCCGAGGAGGCCATGCCCATTTCGCGGGCCACCGCGCGCAGCGACAGCCCGGCCGCCCCCTCGGTGGCCAGGTGCCGCCGGGCGAGCTCCACGATTTCGCGGGTCAGTTCCGCGCGCACCCGTTCCCGCACGCCCCGGCTCCTGCTCATGGCGGCTCTCCCTCCGTCCCCGTCGGGCCGGCGACACGCTAGCAGAGCGGTGCAGGCAAATGAGAGCACCGCTTCCCCATCACCCTTCGGTGCCGATATCGCGGGCCGGGTGTCGCGCAGGCGGCCGGTAATTAAGCTGACCGGCGGGCGCCCGGCTGCGAAAGGGCCGAAGGGCTGGAGGAGTGCATGCGGATCTCGCTCACCGTGCTGACCGGCCGCGGGCCGCGCGACATCGTGATCGATGCGGATTCCGAAATGACCGTGGGAAATGCAACCCAGGCCATTTTCGCAGCCCTGGAGGGCGATTCCGCTGCGTTCGGCGCTTCCGCAGGGCCCGGTGACCGATCACAGCGGGCGCTGTGGGCGAACGGCCGGATGCTGGACCCCCAGGCCCAGGCCGTCCGGGAGCTGCGCGACGGGACGGTGGTGGCCATCGACCGGCGGGCGGCGGCGGCCACGCTGCTGCAGGAGCCGACCGGGCTGGTGGAGGTCCGGGTGGTGGCGGGCCCGGCGGCCGGCGCGGTGCACCGGCTGGGCCTGGGCACCCACACCCTCGGCGGCCGCGACGCCGACCTGATCGTGGACGATCCCGCCATCCCGCCCCGCTCGCTGCGCATCACCGTCCAGCGCGGCTCCGTGGAGGTGGAGGCCTCCTCCCGCACCCGCGCCGTGCTGGACGGGCGGCGCCTGGAGGAGCGGGCGGCATGGCCGTTCGGCGGGATGCTGGCGGTCGGCTCCACCATGCTCAGCCTGGCCCCGTGCACCGCCCCCGACGCGCACCTGGAGCCGCTGCCCGGCGGCGGGCTGGCCTTCAACCGGCCGCCGCGGATCGTCCCGCAGGCGCAGCCGGCGCGCCTGGAGGTGCCGCGCCGCCCCGAACGCGGCCCCCGCGAGCGGCTGCGACTGTTCGGCGCGCTGCTGTTCTCGGCGTTCGGGCTGGTCATGGCGTATGTGCTGGGCCAGTGGTGGTGGGCGCTGCTGGCGCTGAGCTGGCCGCTGATCCAAGTCGGCGAATGGCTGAGCGACCGGCTGCACGGGCGCAAGTCCTACCGGCGGGCGCTGAAGGAGTACCAGGCGCGCAGCGCGTCCTTCGGCGATGAGCTGGAGGCGCTGCGCCGCAGGGACGAGGCCGAGCGGCGGGCGATGTGGCCGGACCCGGCCGAGATACTGATCACCGCGACCGGTCCCCGGCGGCGGCTGTGGGAGCGCCGCATCAGCGACGACGACGCCCTGCACCTGCGGGTGGGGCTGGCCGACCTGCCCGCCCGCATCGAGCTGGTGGGCGACGAGGAGGGCACGGTGCCCACGCCCACCGCCCGCGCCGTCCCGGTGACGCTGGACGTGGGCGAGCTCGGCGTGATCGGGCTGACCGGGCCGCGCGCCGCCTCGCGGGCGCTGGCGCGCTGGCTGGTGGCCCAGGCGGCGGTCCTGCACAGCCCCCGCGACCTGGCCGTCGTGGTGCTGTCGGCCCGCGAGGACGGCGCCGAGCACTGGAACTGGGTGCGCTGGCTGCCGCACTGCGCCCCGCGCCGCGGGGAGGACTGCCTGGCGCTGGTCGGCGCCGACGCCGAATCGGTGGCCCGCCGGGTCACCGAGCTGGCCATCCGCATCACCGAGCGCCGCCGCGACCGGCACGGCGGCGCCGGCCCGCTCGCCGGCTCCCCCGCCGAGCCGGCCGACGCCCCCTTCAACGTGCTGATCGTGCTGGACGGGGCGCGGGCGCTGCGCCGGGTGCCGGGCATGCCGCAGGTGCTCTCCCGCGGCCCCGACTACGGGCTGCACGCCATCTGCATCGACGACGAAGAGCGCCTGCTGCCCGAAGAGTGCGCCGCCGTCATCGCCTGGCAGGAGGACGAGGGGGCGCCCTCCATCGTCCGGCTGCGCGGCCCCGGCCTGGAGGGCGTCGGCCCGGTGCTGGCCGACCAGGTGCCCGCGGCCTGGGCCGAGCGGGTGGCCCGCGCGCTGGCCCCGGTCCGCGACGTCTCCCGCCAGGACGCCGCCGAGACCATGCCCGAGCAGGTCCGGCTGCTGGACCTGCTGGGCATGCCCGACCCCACCCCCGAGCACGTCCGCGCCGCCTGGGACGCCTCGGGAGGCCGCACCACCCGGGTGCCGATCGGCCTGGCCGCCGACGGCCCCTTCCACATCGACCTGCGCACCGACGGCCCGCACGGGCTGATCGCCGGCACCACCGGGGCGGGCAAGTCGGAGCTGCTGCAGACCCTCATCGCCGCCCTGGCGGTGGCCAACCGCCCCGATGAGATGACGTTCGTGCTCATCGACTACAAGGGCGGGGCGGCGTTCGCCGACTGCGCGGCGCTGCCGCACACCGTGGGCATGGTCACCGACCTGGACGGGCACCTGACCGAGCGGGCGCTGCAGTCGCTGTCGGCCGAGCTGCGCCGCCGCGAGGAGATCCTGCTGGCCGCCGGGGCCAAGGACATCGACGACTACGCGGAGCTGCGCGACCGGGCCGCCGCCCCCCGCGGGCCCGGCCGCTACGCCCGCTCCCGCCCGGCCGCCTCGCACGTGGAGCTGCCGCCGCTGCCCCGCCTGGTGCTGGTCATCGACGAGTTCGCGGCGCTGGTGTCCGAGCTGCCGGAGTTCGTGGCCGGCCTGGTGGACATCGGGCGGCGGGGCCGGTCTTTGGGCGTGCACCTGATCTTGGCCACCCAGCGTCCGGCCGGGGTGGTCACCGCCGAGATCCGCGCCAACACCAATTTGCGGATCGCGCTGCGCGTCACCGACCCGCAGGAGTCCACCGACGTGCTCGACTCCCCCGAGGCCGCGCAGATCTCCCCGGCCACCCCCGGCCGCTGCTACGTGCGGTCGGGCACCGCCGTCCCGCAGGCGGTGCAGTCGGCCCGCATCGCCGGCCGCCGCCCGCAGGGCCGGGGCGGGGCCGCGCCGGCCAAAGGCAAGATCACCGTGCGGGACGTCCCCTGGGGGCAGCTGGGCCGGCCGCTGCCGGAGACCGGCCCGGCCGAGGAGGACTCCGGCACCGTCACCGACCTGGCCGTGCTGGTCGGCGCGATCGGCGAGGCCGCGGCCCGCGCCGGCATCGGCCCGCAGCGCTCCCCCTGGCTGGACCCGCTGCCCGAGCGGCTGCGGGTGTCGCTGCGCACCGCCGCCGGCGGCTCGGTGGTGGACGTGCCGCCGATCGAGTTCGGCGTCACCGACCTGCCGGAGACCCAGTCCCGCCAGGCGCTGACGCTGAACCTGGCCGCCGACGGCCACCTGTACATCGCCGGGGCCGCCCAGTCCGGCCGCACCACCGCGCTGCGCACCTTGGCCGGGTCGCTGGCCTCCTCGGTCTCCCCGTTCGACGTGCACCTGTATGCCATCGACTGCGGCGGGGGCGGGCTGCTGCCGCTGGTGGCGCTGCCGCACTGCGGGGCGGTGGTCACCCGCGACCAGATCGACCGCTGCGAGCGGCTGCTGACGGCGCTGGCCAACGAGGTGTCCCGCCGCCAGCAGCTGCTGGCCGGGGCGGGGTTCGCCACGCTGGCCGAGCAGCGCGCCACCGTGGCCTCCTCCGACCGGCTGCCGTGGATGGTGCTGCTGCTGGACCGCTGGGAGGGCTTCGTCGGCGCCTTCGAGCACTACGACTACGGCCGGCTGGTGGACGCCTTCATCCGGCTGCTGCGCGAGGGCGCGGCGGTGGGCCTGCGCGCGGTGTGCACCGGCGACCGCACCGGCCTGAGCGGGCAGATCTCCACCGTCTTCGACCGCCGCCTGGTGCTGCGGATGGCCGACCCCATGGACTACGGCTATGCGGGCCTGAACGACCGGCAGGTCCCGGCGTCCATGCCGCCGGGCCGGGCGCTGGAGCAGCTCGGCCCGGGCCGGCCGCCGCGCGAGTCGCAGATCGGGCTGCTGGCCGACGACGCCTCCGGCGCCGCCCAGGTCGCCGCGCTGCAGGAGATCGCCCGCGCCTGCACCGGACGCTACGGCCGCCTGCCGCGCCGGCTGCGCCCGCTGCACGTGGACGAGCTGCCGGTGCGCGTCACCTACGCCGAGGCCCTGGCGCTGGACCCCGACCACCTGGCGCCCTCCCCGCTGTGGGCGCTGGTCGGCGTCGGCGGCGACACCCTCGGCCCGGTCGGCGTGGACCTGCTCAACCACGGCCCGGCCTTCATGGTGGCCGGCCCGCCCCGCTCGGGCCGCTCCACCGCCCTGCTGACGATGGTCGCCTCCCTGCTGGACCCGGCGGTCGGCGGCGGGCTGGTGCCCGTGCTGCTGCTGACCCCGCGCCGCTCCCCGCTGCAGGCGCTCAAGGGCCGTCCCGGGGTGCTGGGCGTGCTGGACGCCGACGCCACCGAGGACGACCTGCTGGAGGCCATCGGCCGGGAGCACCGCTACGTGGTGGTCGTCGACGACGCCGAGCTGCTGGACGACACCGACCTGGACGACGCCCTGCGCGGCGTGCTGCGCACCGCCCGCGACGGCGAGCACGCCGTGGTGCTGGGCGGCACCACCGAGGACATGAACCGCGGCTACCGGGGCTTCCTGGCGGAGGCCCGCCGCTCCCGCTCGGGCGTGCTGCTGTCGGCGGACTCCCCCGACGACGGCGAGCTGTTCGGCCTGCGCCTGCCCCGCAACTCCGGCGCCCTGGCCGGCCCCACCGGCCGCGGCCTGTTCGTCGTCCAGGGCGCCCACTTCCCCATCCAGGTGGCCCTTCCTCCCGAGGAGTGAGCGCAGGTCCCGCAGAGCCGCCGCCGGCACATCAGGCTCAGGACTTTCATCGAGTCAGGCGAATCATCGGGAAAAGTCACACTCCCCTGATGTCCCGCAAAGCCCCCCGTGATTTCCCGGAGCGATGGAGGATCACGAGGGAGTCCTTCGAGGTTTTGGTGAGGCGGTTACCGGATTTTGGTTTCCCGTTAAAGCGCAGGGCGCCACCGACATCGGCCTTGAACAGGACCTTTACCGCATAACCGGCTCAGCTGCGGGTGAAGGCCGTCCTCGATCGGCCACTGCATTACCACCGCGGAGCATTGTTCCGAGCAACATGCAGGTACAGACTGGAAGCCGAGACATTTCGGGGCGGCCATCAGCCGCAGGGTCACCGTGAGGTTGCGATGAAGGCCATCGGACGGCTCGGGACGACTCCCTCAGAACGCGGCGACACGACCTCGGTGAGCGGTTCGCCGGACATCCTGGCGCTCGATGACGGCTCCTTCGCCGTCATCGGCGTCGACATCACCGACCGGCTCGGACGCCACCCGCTGCCGGACGCGCGGTGCGCGCCGAACGAGCGGATCGTCCAGATCACCCGCGCCACATTGGTTCACGCAAAGAAAGATATTCCGGACGAGTGATGCATCAACCACCTGCATGGATTCTGCAAGACGCACACCGCCTCACCTGGAGGAGTTCCAGCAGGCGTTCGGCGAGGCCTGGAGCCGGCTCAAGCGGCGCTTCCTCAAGGTCGAATGCTGGCAGTCCTACCGGGAGGCCGACGGCGTCCGCTCGCAAAAGGCGTACCAGGAGGGAAAAGCCGAGCTCGCGCGCGAACTGCTCCGTGAGGAGGCCAAAGGCGATCAGCCGCTGTACGAGGAGGTGAACGCCCGGAATCTGGAGTTCACGCGCATCCGGTTGATCTCTCTCCCGCTCACCGACTACCTGCGCTACGAGATGATCAACTATGAGATCCGCCGGGCTTTGGGGGAGAACATCGAATTCGTCACACCTCCCACACCCGTCACCGACTATTTCGACTTCCTGTTGTTCGACGATCACACCGCTCTCATCCACGACTACGGCCCCGGACCGGTGGGCCACCAGGTCGGCGGCTGGGTCACCCGGGCCGCCGAGCCGCTGAAGCATCTGGAGAAACTGGCCTGCGAGCTGCGCACCTATGCGCGACCGTGGCCGAACGTCGGGGAAAAGGGACTTCCGGGACGAAAGACCGTGGACATCGCCGCCACAGTCGCGTAGATGAAGGTGGATGAAGGTAGCCTTCGCAAGCTTGATCCGAGTGGGCCTCGCCATCGTCGTGGGACTGGTGGCGGTGCTCCTGATCGTCTGCGGTCCCATCGTCTACCTGCTGGGCCTGGACGACGAGGAGCTGAACGCCGGGCCGACATCGGCCAGGCAGTGAGCCCCGTGGGCATCTTCTTCTCCGGGGTGGCGTTCCTGGGCATCGCCGCGGCCCTGCTGCTGCAGGGCCGCGAGCTGCGCAATCAGCGTGAGGAACTGGCCATCGCCCGCCAGGAGCAGATCCGCAGCAGCGAACTGGCGATGCGGCAGCTGCACACCGACCTGATCAAGATGGCCATCGAGGACAGCGAGCTCCGCTCGGTGTGGCCCGCCCCGGCCCCGGGCCATGAGACCACCCGCAAGGATCACTACTGCAACCTGATCCTCAATCTGCAGAAGGTCGCCTACGAGACGGGCACCATCGAATTGCAGGAGCTCCGCAGCGCGCTGCGCTTTTTGATGACCAGCCCCGACATGCGCTCGTTCTGGACGCGCAGCCGCACGGCACGGGTGTCCGTGACCGCCGACGACGAGGCCGAGGACACCTTCACCGCCGAGGTCGACGCCGCTTACGCCGCCACCATCGCCCCTTGACCGAGCGTCCGGCTCATCCCGGAGGCCCGCCGGTCGCATGGCCATCTCGCAACAAATATGGCCTACGTCGATCGAGCTGCGAAATTCAAGGCAGCAGGTCACGAGGAAACTATCGCCATATCTTGATCAACTCCACCTTCTACACCAGAGACGGCGGAGGGGCCGACGAAGCCGAAAAAGACTTCTCAAAGACGAAGGAGATGCACTGCAAAGCCAGGGGAACAAAATGCCGCGATCTTCCTGGAACGGGAGACGAGGTATACTACTGACACGAATTCGATCAGATCACCAGCGTTCTATACTTGAAGCGGGTTGTTGCCCCATTCCGACACCGGAACATTTTGATTGAGATCACCTTAAGCACATATATTGAAAAGCCCGACGCCGACCCTCAGTATGAACAGGATGGAATCGAGCTGGCCCGATCTGTTGCGTCGTCCCTGGCCGTCAAAGCCAGATGAGGCGACGGCGTCCGTGCGTAGGTGACCGTGATGTCCGGGATCTAAGGCGCTGGTCATCGACTGCGCGCAGCAGGCCGTTCAGCTCGGTGGTTGCTTCCTCGTCCTGCCAGGCGGCCAAGACCGCTTCGGTCAGCCGCCCGTGGATTTCGGCATCGCCCGCGCGCTGGGCATCATCACCTCCGATGTCGGCAACCCGATCGGCACCCCGTCTGCATGGCCCCCGAGCAGTTCCGGTCCGGGACGATCGGCCCGCACACCGACATGTTCGCCTGGAGTGCCACCATGCCGTGCGCGGCCACCGGCGTGCACGTCTTCAACCCCGGAGGCCTCCGCGCCCCCGCCGCCATCATCCACCGGGTGCTGAACCACCATCCCGGCACCAGTCCGCTGCCCCGGCCTCTGCGCGACCTGGTCGCCGCGGCCCTGTCCAAAGACCCCGCCGAACGCCCCACCGCCTTGGACGCCCCGGTCACCCTGCTCGGCAACCGCCCCCGGTGGGGCACCGCGCCCGAGAACCCCCGCCCCGACTCCGCACGCCCGCAGAGCGCGTCCCCGGCCGCCGATCCGGCCCCGTTCGGCGCTCCCTCACCAGCCACGCCGGCGCGGTCTGGTCGGTGGCGTTCGGGCAGATCGACGGGTACCCCCTCGTCCTGTCCGGGGGTGACGACCGGACCATACGGGCATGGGACCTGACCACCGGGCGGCCGGTGTGCACACGGCTCCTCAGACGGTCTTCCTTCCGGGAAGATCCTGCCGGTGGCGTCCGGGCAGATCGGCAACGCTCCCACCGCCCTGCCCGGCGACGCCGACCCGGCCGTGTGGATCAGGGAGCTGACCACCAGGCGGTCACTCGGCAAGCGACTTGTTCGGCCGGCACCTCAATGGCCACTCCGATTTCGTCAGGTCGGTGGCATCCGGTTGGATCAACGGCATCCCCATCGCCACCTCCGGCGGAGAGGACCGGGGCGTGCGGGTATGGGACTTGCCCAGCCGGCAGCCGCTCGGCCGGCCTCTCACCGGCCGCATCCAGGAGATCCGGTCGGTGGCGTTCGGAGAGATCGGCGGCGCTCTCATCGCGATATCCGGTGGGGACGACGGGATCGTGCGGGTGTGGAGCCTGCGATCACCTTGGTCGGCTCCGCATCCCTGAGTGTCGGGGACCTGAGGTGTTGGTTCAGCCTCATTGCGCCGCGCGGTTTCGGCGGTGACGGTCCGGCGATCGCCTTGAACAGCGTCGCCGGGTCGGTGGCCTCCCCTCGCTCAACGGTGCGCACACCGGCGGCGAACCGGCTTGTGCCGCCGTACAGGGCGGCAGCGAGGGGACCGGTGGTGCCATGGTCCCCTCGCCGGCGTTTCGGCCCACTCCACCAGGCCGTTTCTGCTCGTCCCTTTTCACGCCCGCCCGTGGCACTGAGAACAAGGCGCCGGGAACTTCCTGCCGCGTTCTTGCGTTCGCAGGCCTCGATTACATCCCACTTTCCCCGCGCGGGGCGACCGGCGGCACCGCTTCTCACCGGTCTTCAACGCTCCTCAACGCTGCTGCACGATCATGCACGACACCGGCATGCACGTGCATTCGGAGGCCGAATACCAATCGGTATCAAGGAATCCTCAAAATCTACATGCGCATGACATTTGTGCTACGTCACCATTAACATCGGAGGCCACCAGCCGGCGGAGGCGCTCCACCCTCACGCACCGGCCAAGATCAAAATTCCGCCCGTGGCACGGCGGTTTCATGGCAAAAACCGCAAAGAGGACAAAGATGTCATCGACCGGTCTTATCGGCCTGCCCTTTTCCGGGAGCGGCCTTCTCCGCGATCACTCTCTCGTAAGACCCGCCGGTCGCAGCCGATCATTGCGACTCCGGCGGTCGTCCACCCTGTTCCGGCCGACCGGGCCCGGCGGTCTGGAGAGGGCATGGTGACGGTGGCCGGAGAGCTGGGGGCGACCGGCCGGCTGCTGGCGGAACTGGTCGAGCCGGTCTCGTTCGACGTGGCCGGCATGGACGTCCGCGAGGTACGGCGGCTGCGCGAGAGCAAGCAGCAGAAGCTGACCGGGCTGCGGGCCCGGCTGAATCTGCTGATCACCGGGGCGGTCCAGTTCGAGCTCGACCGCATCGGCGACGACGGCGTGGAGGTGATCGCCGCGGCCGCCGGGATGGCGCCGGAGGAGGTGTGGCGGATCCTGGCCGGGGAGTACCGCACCTCCCCGATCTGGTGGCGCCGGATCGAGCGCGTGCTGATGCTGTGCCGGCCCTCCCAGGAGCCCGAGAAAGTACTGCAGGCCCAGGAGCTGTTCGTGCAGATCGCCCGCCTGGACAAGGAGGTGGGCATCCTGACCCAGCGGGCCGCCGAGCTGCTGCGCCGGCGCCGCGCCGCCCAGCTCTACCCCGCCGGCACCGGACGCCACCCCGATGAGGGCGACGGCGGCAAGGCACCGGCGCCGCGGCCGGCCGAGGCCGACGGCAAGCAGGAGGCACCCGCCCCCGCAGAGAGCGAGGCCCCCGAGACACGGCCCGCCTCGTCATGGCAAACCCCGGCGATTCCGGACCTGCACGGCCATGACCAGCGCCCCGACCCGCTGCAGGCCACCACCGAAGCCGAATTCGTGGCGGCCATGCGGGCCTACCGGATCTGGGCCGGTAACCCCAGCCTGCGCCAGATGCAGGACCGCTGCGGCGGGCAGATCTCCTACTCCACGTTCCGCAACATGCTGGCCGGCACCACCGTGCCCACCCAGCTGGCCACGTTGGAGACCTTCGTGCGAGTGTTGGGCGGCACCGCCGAGGACCTGCAACGCTGGACCACCGCCTGGCGCCGCTTCGCCCTCAGGCAGTCCACCTCCTCCGGCCCGTGACCGTCCCCGGCGTTTCGGACACGCCGTGAGCGGAGGAGGGCCGGGGCGTTGCCGCGGGAGCCGAAGTTGCCGGGACACGCCGTGAACGGGGGCGGGGAGGGCTTGGAGCAGGGCGGGGATGCGCAAGCGCCCCTCTCCGTTCGATCTGGCCGACGAGCAGTGGGCGTTGATCGAATCGCTCCCACCACCGGAGCACTGAGGTTTTCTCCACGATCTGGCGTTCTGAAGACGCGGCCACGCGCCGGGGGCAGGGCGAAGATGCCTCGTGAGGGCGCAGATGGAGCCTCACCGAGCAGGCTGTGGGATTTGCCGGTTCACGAGTGGGGCCCCGCCTGCGGCCTTGTCAGGAAGCGCCACGTTGTAAGGCGGCTGCCGGCTTCGTTGAGAAAGTCTCACCGCAGCTCCTGTGCCCCGTGCCCAGAGGCTCACGGGTTCAGCGGGACGTCGCCGTGAGCGGGCGAGGGTCCAAGAGCGACGAGAGGCGTTCCAGCAGGTGCGGGTTCACCCGGTAGTACACCCAGGTTCCGCGTCGCTCGGAGACGACCAGGCCGGCCTGTTTGAGCACCTTCAGGTGGTGGCTGATCGTCGGGGCGGTCACGTCGAAGGCGCCGGTCAGCTCGCACACGCACACCTCACCGCCCTTGCGGCAGGCGATCAGTGACAGCAGCCGCAGCCGCACCGGGTCGGCGATCGCCTTGAACAGCGGTGCCAGCTCGGCGGCCTCCTCCTCGCTCAGCGGTGCGCACACCAGCGGCGAGCAGCACGCGTCCGCATCTGGGGACGTCACGACCGGCAGTTCTTGATTCGACACCCTTCTAATTTGACATCCGTCTAGATGGAGGCGCAAGCTGAGGTTCAGGCGCTGATTAGACGTTCATCGAATCAGCGCGGATCTTCGGCGCTCAGGAGGAAGCCCATGTCCCGCGTCCAGCTCGCCCTGCGTGTGCCCGACCTGGAAGCCTCGATCGGCTTCTACAGCAAGCTGTTCGGCACCGGGCCCGCCAAGGTCCGGCCCGGCTACGCCAACTTCGCCATCGCCGAGCCTCCGCTCAAGCTCGTCCTCATCGAAGGCGCCGGCGAGGACGCCACCCGGCTGGACCACCTGGGCGTGGAGGTCGAGGACTCCGCCCAGGTCGGCCACGCCGCCCGGCGGCTGAAGGAGTCCGGGCTGGCCACCGTGGAGGAGAACGACACCGCCTGCTGCTACGCCGTCCAGGACAAGGTGTGGGTCACCGGCCCCGGCGGCGAACCCTGGGAGGTGTATGTGGTCAAAGGCGACGCAGACACCCTTGCCAAAGCCGACGACTCCGCCTGCTGCACGCCCCGGGACTCCGGTTCCGCCGGGGCCGCAGTGGGCGCGGACTGCTGCTGACTCGCTCTCTGGGAGCACCGCCTTCCTCCGGCGCACCCGCTGCGGAAGGCGGTGCGGGCCGGAAGGCAGACCGCAGACACCCGGCCTGTGGCGCGGCGCCGGGCGGAAAGCCGCCGGTCCTCTTCAGCGGAGCCGGGCGATCATCGTGGCGATATCCGCCCAGGCCAGCGCCGGAATGAGCCCCTTTCAACGCAACGTCTCCGCAGGTCGGGACGGAGACGTCGCTGTTAGAGACGATGCGGTGACCCGGCACGCCGCAGTACCGGAGGCCACCCGGGCTCCCGTCCCCGACACCTTGGGCCACGTGCTGAAAAAGGTTCATGGGCCAGGCCCGGTGAGCCTTGTCCAACACGTGGTCTTCGGGGCCCGGATGGTGTTCGAGACCGTGACGTTGCAGGTCACCGCATCGTCCTCGACTGTGACGCCCCGCATGCGACCTGCAGGAACGGCATGTGGAAAAGGCCCAGCGTCCATGGCCGTCGCCTGCCCGCCGATGGGACGGTTCTCGGACGATCAGACCGGCGGGGCCGAACGCATCAGCGGACGCCGGTCTCGGCCATGCCCGACGCCCCACCGCCGCGGCCGCAGGAGCTCCAAGCCTGCTTCAGGGAACTCGTGGAGACGGCTGTTCATCGGCCGCCGTCAGGCGGGAGCGGCGGGAATCCCGCGGCACTGATCCACCAGCAGCCGGTAGAGGTCGTCGTGCTCAGAGTCGTCCGGGACGTTGATCACGATCCCGGAGCAGCGCCCGGCATACCAGTCGCCGAGGATGCCGGGCATCTCCTCGAAGGTTCCCTGGGGGACGAGCATCGCGATGACGTCGTCGCTCATGAGATCGGCGAGGTTCGCCCAGTCCTTGCAGCGGGCCATGTCCGACAGCGCCGCACCGAGGTCGCCGAGGCCGAACTCCTCCAGTTGCCTGCGGTAGGCGGGGGTGCTGTAGAGGAACGCCAGCTCTGCACGGCGTTCCCGCCTGACCCGGGCGAGTTCACGGGAATCTTTCGCGATCAGCGGATACGGCCCGACGACGACCGCGGGGCCGTTGTCGTCGCGTCCGGCCTCCCGTGCCCCGCGGGCGAGGGCGGGAAGGATCCTGCGCTCGAGCATCCGGGGGTGGGAGCTGGTCGGATGGCAGACGAAGCCGTCGGAGACCCGCCCGGCCAGGGCGCACATTTCGGCGTTCACGCCGCCGGTCCAGATCTGCGGGGCGGGATGGTCGATGGGGCCGGGGTTGAAGTACGGCTGGAGCCGCTCGAACCGGTAGTGGCTGCCGGTGTGCTCCAAGGGCTCGCCGGTCTGGAAGGAGTGGAAGATCGCGCGCAGCGAGGCGACGTAGTCGCCCAGCCGCGCGACGGGATCGGACCACGGGGTGGAGAACCGCCCGACGATGTTGCCGCGGACCTGGGAGGCGATGCCGAGCTGGAACCGCCCCGCCGACAGCTTCGCCAGGTCCCATGCGGCGTAGGCGGTCAGCATCGGGCTGCGCGGGAACGCGACGACCATGCTGGTGCGGATCACCAACCGCGAGGTGTGGGTGATGGCCAGGGCCGCGACGGTGAAGGCGTCGTGGATGGTCTCGGGGACGTGCAGCACGTCATAGCCCAGGCTCTCGATCCGCTGGGCGTACCGTCCGACCTCGCTCAGCGGCAGGCGGGGCGGGCACGAGGCAATGATCTCCAACGAGCGCCTCCGTTCCTGATGATGCGCGGGACGGGCTCCGGCGAACACCGGCCCGCCCGGCAGCAGGGTGGCGCTTCGGCCGGCGCCCGGGTCGCCGAGTTCCCGCTCATCGGACTATGCGGTCTCACCGAGCAGGCCCCAGTGAGAACTCGCCGCTGGACAGCGGGCACGGCCCCATGAACCCGTCCGTCTTCCACGACCGGACGTGCCATCGGCCCGGGGCGAACCCGTCGAGGATCACATCGGTGACGATCGTCCGGCCCTTCCCGCCGGTCGCGCCGGGCCGGAGGGGCACCCGGTATCGGAAGCCGAAGCCCAGACGCTGCTGACGTACAGCGCGATACTCATTCCCGGACTGCTTCAAACTGAGGACTACGCCCGCGCCGTCATCAGGGGCATGCTCCCGGAACTCTCCTCTGAAGAGGTGGAGCGGCGAGTCATAGCCCGGATGGATCGGCAAGCCGCCCTGAGCAAAGAAAACCCGTTGCGGCTCTGGCTGGTCGTGGACGAGGCCGCACTCCGACGCCAGATCGGCGGCCCTCAGGTCATGCGCACGCAGATCAAGCACCTGCTGGAGTCTTCGGAGCGCCCAGAGATCACACTCCAGGTACTTCCCTTCGAGGCAGGCCCTCACCCAGCGATGCTGGGAGAGTTCATCATCCTCAAGTTCGAGGATCCACCTGCGCCAGACATCGTCTACATCGATGGCCTTGCTGGCGACCTATTTGCAGACGATGATTCAAGTATCAAGCGGTATGCCACGGCCTTTGAGTACCTGCGTGCCATCGCGTCCAGCCCGTCAGCTTCGCGCGAGGTTTTGTCATCTCTGATCCGAAACATCTGATTGAGAGGTACCCAATGCACACGCTCAACCCCTCCCAAGCCAAATGGCGTAAGAGCAGCCGCAGTAGCGGCAATGGCGCCTGCGTCGAGGCCGCCCGACTGGAGACCGCCATCGGACTGCGCGACTCCAAGAACCCCGACGCCGGACACCTCACCATCTCCCCCGAAGCCTTCGCCGCCCTCCTGACCCGCATCAAACACGGCGAACTGACGGCCTGACCGCCTCTCTCCCGCCCCGACCGGCCATGCGGCCTCTCGAGAACAAGCACGGCAGGCGGATCGCAAACCGCCTCCTGTGCTCCGGGCATCGAGCGAGCCCAGCGAGCAGGTCATCTCTGCGAAGCCTCCGCCCCTCCCCGCCTCCGCGTGGACCAGGCGAGGCGGCTGCCGGCCGAGCAGGCCCGAAAGGAACGGCCCGCCATCGGGAGTCCCCTCCCCTCCCGATGACGGGCCGGTGGCCGGCGTCCTGCACAAGGCAGGAGAGATGCACGGGTCTGGAAAATCCCGTTCGGTGAACGCAACGAAGACTCGGTCCCCTGCACACCGCGGCGGTCTTTGACGCCCCGCGTCAGACCGCAGGCCTGGCACAGCCTATATCGCACCTCACTTCATCGGATATGTAAAGCCGTCGCTGTCCGTAACCCTACCTTCGCTCAACGCAAGACGCGCCCCGAACGGGGAGCACGGGCTCGGCGGGTTCGCCGGGAACCGGCCCGGATCGCATGCCGAGCACCCCGGCCGGCCTCCTGTTTGAGCTGCTCAACGGGGCTATGGCTCGCCTCTGGGACGCACCTTGGCGCTCAGGGCCGTCCAGAACGACGCACCAATCAGTCATGTCACTTCTATGCAGAAATCATCATTCGCGCAAGTGACCGCAATACCAATAACGGTCACCCTTTCGGCCTCTTGGGCGGGAACACCAAGGATGACCCACACGTCCGAAACCTTGATCAGAAAGTCGCAGCAAATGATCAGACCCAGGCATGTGAGATAAAGAGGCCAAAACCATTACATTCTTCTGCTCTCGTGCTTCAGAGAGAATGCGATCTTGTGCGCTGTCTCGGAGGCAAGTCCGCAGGGCACGCCGCCGCACGTCTCGGCACCGCCCTTCGCTCACATCCGCCCGAGAGCGGCGGGCACCGTGCGCTCGCCCCAGAGTCTGGGCGCTGAGCAGCTTCAACATCGAAAGCCGGTGTCCCGAGGCCCACGGCATGCTCACATGGCCGCGTCCAGGGCGGCCCGACACCCGCCCGCCGACGCGAAAAGCGATCACCGGGTGAGCCGGCGCGGCGCATCAGCGCTTCTTCAGAAACCGGATCGCTTCCGTTGGCGGGCACGCGCCCAGTCTTGCGATGTCGATCGCGATCAGGCGCCATGGTGCGCGTTCACCTTGTGGGGCCCGCCGTGAGCCGCCAGGACGATGCCCCCACCGGCTCTTGCGACAGTTCGAACCCGTCCTCGAACACCCTGCGCACCACCAAAAAGCCGCAGCCGAGAGGGCCAAGCACCCGGCCACTGCTTCGCTCACCACCGGAGACGGCGCGTCCCGGCCTCCGGCCCCGCGCCCGGTCCGCGTTCAAGAGGCAAAGGAAGACACGCCACGCCGCGTCGCGATCGTGGAATCTTTACTGGGACGGGACCAGCGGTGCGCTGCGGTCCTCGGCGAGTGCGGGAAGGGCCGCGGCCTTGTGGTGTCCGCCTCGTCTCCCGCTTTGAACCCCGCCGTCCGTCCGGTCCGTCATGTGAAAGAGCCATCACGAGGAGAGTGCCGGATGCGTTTGCTGGAGCGGGACGATGCGCTGGGCCGGCTGCGGGAGGCGACGGAGCAGGCCGCGGGCGGCACCGGGCGCGTCGTGGTGGTCGGCGGGGAGGCCGGGGTCGGCAAGACGACCCTGGTGCGGCGGTTCGCCTCCGAGCTCGATGACGGGGTGCGGGTGCTGTGGGGGGCCTGTGACGACCTGACGGTGCCGCAGCCGCTGGGACCGCTGCTGGAGATCGCCGAGCAGACCGGGGGGCTGCTGCTGCCGGCGGTGCAGGGCGGCGACCCGCGGGAGGTCGGCCGGACGCTGCGGGCCGTGCTGGCCGAGGACGTGCCGCGGGTGTGCGTGCTGGAGGATTGCCACTGGGCCGACGAGGCCACCTTGGACGTGCTGGCGCACGTGGCCCGGCGGCTGCGGGGCCTGCACACGGTGCTGCTGGTGACCTTCCGCGACGAAGGGCTGGGCGCCGACCACCGGCTGCGGGCGGTCATCGGGTCCATCCCGCCCGACGACCTGGTCCGGGTGCCGCTGCGTCCGCTGTCGCGGGCGGCGGTGGGCGAGCTGGCCGGGGCGGACGCCGACGTCGACGCCCTGTATGCGGCCACCGGGGGCAACCCGTTCCTGGTCACCGAGATGCTGGCGGCCGGCACCGGGGGCGAGGCCGGGCCGGTGCCGCCGACGGTGCGGGACGCGGTGCTGGCACGGGCGGCGCGGCTGGGCCCGGCGGCGCGGGCGCTGCTGGAGGCGGTGTCGGTGATCCCGGCCCGGGCCGAGCTGTGGCTGGTGGAGGAGCTGCTGGGGCCGGTGGCGGAGGCGGTGGAGGAGTGCGAGCGCTCCGGGCTGCTGGTGGTGGAGGGGCAGACCCTGCACTACCGGCATGAGCTGGCCCGTCTCGCCTACGCCCGCTCCCTGCCGTCACTGCGGTCGGTGGAGCTGAACCGGGCGATCCTGCGGGCGCTGGAGGAGCGCCGGCAGGACCCGGCCCGCCTGGTGCACCACGCCGAACAGGCCCACGACCACCGGGCGCTGGCCCGGCACGCGATGACCGCCGGGCGGCGGGCGGCCCGCAGCCGTTCCCACCGCGAGGCGGTGGCGTTGTTCGAACGGGCGCTGCGGCACCCGCAGGCGCTGGAACCGGCCGAACGCGCCGCGGCTTATGAGGCGCTGTCGGAGGAGGCCTACATCGACGGCCGCTCCGACCTGGCGCTGAGCGCCCGGCAGTCGGCGCTGGCGCTGCGGCGCGAGCAGGGCGACCTGCGGGCGGTCGGGGTGAACCTGTGCCGGCTGTCGCGGCTGCAGTGGTGGACGGGGCGGCGCCGCGAGGCCGAGGAGACCGCCGAGCAGGCGGTGGAGCTCCTGCGGCGGCTGGGGCCGTCCCGGGAACTGGCGCTGGCCTACAGCCACCAGTCGAACCTGCTGATGCTCGTCCAGCGCACCGGCGAGGCCATCACCGTCGGGGAGAAGGCGATGGAGCTGGCGCGGGTGCTCGGCGACACCGCCACGCTGCTGGACGCGCAGACCAACGTGGGCTCGGCGCGGATGTTCCACGACCCCGATGGCGGGCGCGAGCTGCTGCGGCGGGCCGGGGAGACGGCACTGGCGTGCGACCTGGAGGAGGATGTGGACCACATCGCCTGCCGGGCCTTCCACAACATCGCCTCCATCGACTTCGACCACTTCCGGCTGCGGGAGGCCCGGCCGCGGATCGAGCACGCCCTGTCGGTGGCCCGCAAGCTGGAGCAGTGGTGGTTCGAGGCCGACACGCTCATCCTGCGCGCGATACACGATCTGGCCTGCGGACGCTGGCAGGCCGCCGTGACGACCGTGGAGGAGCTGCTGGGGAGCGCCGAGCTGCCGAGTGTGTCGGAGGCGCCGGCGCTGCGGGTGCTGGCGGCCGTGGAGCTGCGGCGCGGCGGCCGGCAGGCGCACTCCCTTATCGAGCAGGCCTGGCGGCTGGCCCGTCCCACCGAGGAGCTGCAGTGGATGCGGCCCGCGGCGGCGTTGCGCGCCGAGGCCGCCTGGCTGGTCGGGGACGTGCGCGGCGTGCGGGAGGCCACCGACGCGGTCTACCCGGTCGCCCTGGAGCACGGCCACGCCTGGGACATCGGGGAGCTGGCGGTGTGGCGGTGGCGCGCCGGGCTGCTGCAGGCCGCCCCGCCCCGCTGTGCCGAACCTCACGCGCTGTCCATCGCCGGGGACTGGGAGGGCGCGGCCGCCGCCTGGGAGCGGATCGGCGCCCCCTATGAGCGGGCGCTGGCGTTGTGCGACGCCCCCGACCCGCAGGCCGTGCTGACCGGGCTGGGGATTTTGGACGAGCTGGGCGCGTCCGCCCCGGCCCGGCTGGTGCGCCGCCGCCTGCAGCGGCTGGGGGTGCGCAACGTGCCCCGCGGGCCGCGTCCGGCCACGCGCGCCCATCCGGCCGGGCTCAGCCGCCGCCAGGCCGAGGTGCTGGAGCTGGTGGCCGCCGGGATGTCCAACGCCGAGATCGCCAAGACCTTGTTCCTGACGCCCAAGACCGTCGAGCACCATGTGTCGGCGATCCTGCGCAAGCTGCGGGTGGATTCCCGGGCCGCCGCCGCCGAGGCCGCCCGTTCGCTGGGGCTCGTCCGTCCCCCGGCGGCGAGCGGCTGACCTGGGGACCGGCCTGAGAATCCCATGGGTTATACATGGTGGAGGATTGACCGATTCGCACCTTGCAGCCGGGGTGGGCCGCCGGCCGGGGGGAGCTTTACACGATGCCAGCCTTCAAAAAGCCGTTCGGCTTCCAGCCGCTCGAACAGCAGCTCGCCCAGCGGCAGGCCGAGCAGGAACGGCAGCCGGTCAAGCACGGCAAGTACATCGACCATCCCACCGCGCGTTATGTCCTCATCCTGCTGCTGACCCTCGTCGTGGTCGTGCACGTGGGCGGTGCCATCGTGCTGGCCCTGCTGGGCATCCACTAGGGCCGCGGAAGGCGGGGCGGGTCGAGCGGCCATCCCCCCACGGGGACCGGGGGCGGGCACCCGTACCGTTGACAGGATCTGGCGTTACCACGGGCGCCCGGGGCGCCCTTCGACAGGAGGTTCAATGTCCGCAAGTCATGCTGGACGGCCCAGCTCGTGGCTGGTCGTCGCGCTGGGCCTGATCGGTTTCACCATCGGCGGGGTCGCCCTGTGCATCGGCCCGAACTGGGTGCTGTTCGGTGTGGGCGTGGCCGTGACGGTGGTGAGCGGCGTGCTGGGCCTGGCGGTCGGCATCATGTCCGATGTGGTGCTGGACAAGCCGCGGGCGGTCTCCGGCGGTACCCCGGCGGCCAAGTCCGGCAGCTGACCCCCGAGAAGACGGCGAGCGCCCGCCTCCCGGATCCGGGAGGCGGGCGTTGTCATGTCCGGCCCGTCAGGCGAAGTAGCGCAGGTAGACGTAGACCCACGCCATGAAGGTGGTCAGCAAGGTGACGGTGATCCCGTACCGGGTGAACTCCCAGAACGAGATGCGGTGACCGCTGCGGGCGGCGATGCCGATGGCGACCACGTTGGCGCTGGCGGCGACGGCGGTGCCGTTGCCGCTGAAGTCGGCGCCCAGGGCGAAGGCCCACCACAGGGCCTGCCCGGTAGCCGCGTCGGGGGCCTCGGCGGCCAGGCCCTCGACGATGGGCGCCATGGTGGCGGTGTAGGGGATGTTGTCGAAGAACGCCCCCAGCACCGCCGAGCCGAACAGCAGGGCCGTGGCGGCTCCGAAGAAGTTGTCGCCGACCGCCTCCACCGCCCAGGAGCCGGCGGTCTCGATGACCCCGGTGTGGACCAGCCCGCCGACCATCACGAACAGGCCCATGAAGAACACCAGGGTGGGCCACTCGACCTCGCCGAGGACATCGTTGATGTCGGTGCGGGCGACCAGGATCATCACGCCCGCCCCCAGCAGGGCGACGATCGAGGGCTCTATGTGCAGCACCGAGTGCAGCCCGAAGCCCAGCATCACCAGGGCCAGCACCACCAGGCAGCGCGCCAGCAGCGCCGGGTCGGTGATCGCCCGGCGTTCCTGCAGGGCCATCACCTCGGCCACCCGGTCGGGGTTGTAGTGGAACGACTTGCGGAACAGCACCCACGCCAGCAGCGCGAACGCCACGCAGATGATCACGACGACGGGCGTCAGGTGCACCAGGAAGTCGTTGAAGCTCAGCCCGGCGCGGCTGCCGATGATGATGTTGGGCGGGTCGCCGATCAGCGTGGCCGCGCCGCCGATGTTGGAGGCCAGCACCTCGGCGATCAGGTAGGGCTGGACGGGGATCTGCAGCCGGTTGCAGACCACCACGGTGACCGGGGCCACCAGCATGATGGTGGTCACGTTGTCCAGGAACGGCGAGGTGATCGCGGTGATGGCCACGAGCATGACCATCAGCCGGTAGGGACGTCCCCGGGAGCGTTTGGCGGCCCAGATCGCCAGATAGTCGAAGACCCCGGTCTGCTTGATGATCCCGACGATGATCATCATGCCGAGCAGCAGGAAGATGACGTTCCAGTCGATCCCCTCGTGCTCGGAGAAGAACACCTCGGCGCCGGGGATGAGCTTCAGCGCCGCCATCGCGCCGGCGGCGATGAGCACGACCTTGACCTTGTCGGCCTTCTCGGTCGCGATGAAGAAGAAGGCGGTGACGAAGATGGCCAGGGCGAGGGTCGCGCTCATCGGCCTCGCCCCCCGCCGTTCACTCCTGCGGTGCGCTCAGCGCCAGGCTGCCCAGCAGCCGGTCCAAGGTGACGGCGCCGGTCATCGTCCCGTCCCGGTCCACCACGACGACCAGCGGGGTGCGCCGGCGGGCCATGAGCGCCGCGGCTTCCAGCAGCGTGGCGTCCTCCCGCACGGTGACCGGGCGGAAGTCCTGGTCGTGCAGGAAGTCGCCGATGGTGAGCTCGCCCAGTTCCCGCCAGAACAGGTCGGCGTGCGGCTCGTCCACGGTCCGGGCCAGCGCCGGGTCCTCCTGGTAGGACCGCGGCACCAGCATCCGGAGAATCTGGGTGCCGGGCACCACCATGCGGGGACGGCGGCGTTCGTCCACCACGATGAGTCCGGGCAGTCGCCCCAACGCCATGACCCGCACCGTCCGGGTGACCGAGTCTCCGACGGCCACGGTCGGCACCTGTATGGCGATGTCGCGTGCTCGCATGGCGTCCTCGCGGGGGGTGGACGTTCGTGATGACCCAGGCGGCCCGCCCTGCCTCCGCGTCCGATGCGCCGGGCGGAGCGGGCGGGAACAGCGCGGCGGGGAAGCTGAGCAAGGCCATCACTGCTCGTACCGGCGCCCGTCGTGGATGGGGGTCGTTGAGACGGTGATGTCTTTGCTCACAGGCGTTCCTTCCTCGCTGTCTACAGATCTGCCATGACAGGGTTTCCGATCAAGGAAGCCGACCGGTATGGGTGACAACCCCCATATGGGCACTTACGGAGCATGTATTCACCATGACGGACAAACCTCACAGCCCTCCGCCTGTGACCTGCAGTCCTCTCATTGAAGGTATCGCAGAGTGAGAACATCGTGACTTTCTGTTTTCACGGTGCTGATTCACAAGAAACCTCTCGCTGATGCAGTGGGCTGACATGCAAGCCCACATCGCGGAGAGGACGGCGTTATGAGCGAAACTCCCCGACAGTCCATCTACGAGGCCATCGGAGGCGAGGACGCGCTGATCGCGGTGGTCGACGACCTTTACCGCAGAATCCTCGACGACCCCCTGCTGAAGGGCTTTTTCACCTCGGTGAACATGCCCCGGCTCAAAGGACGGCAGGTGGAGTTCTTCGGCCAGGCCCTGGGCGGGCCGATGACCTACACCGGAGCCTCGATGCGCAAGGCGCACGCCGGGCTGGGCATCGGCCCCGAGCATTTCGCGGCGGTGGCCGGGCATCTGAAGGACGCGCTGGCCGGCGCCGGCGTCCCCGCGGACCTCATCGAGGAGATCATGAACCTGGTGGCGCCGCTGGCCGACGAGATCGTCACCGTCCCCGCGTCCACCGGCTGACCCGCCCGGTGGCGGCCGGACGAGCGGTGCGCCCGGCCGCCACGGAAACCGGCCCCGCCGCCGGATCTCCCCTCCACACCCGGCGACGGGGCCGCGCGGCGCCCGCTCCGGTGAGCGGCCCTGCGGGCCGGCGGCGTCCCACGCGCAACGGGCGCCTCACCGGACAGGACGCACGAGTCGCCATGATAGATGACCGTTAAATCAATCTTGCTGAGATTTCCTGGGACGACCGTCTGCTCGGTCCCGGGCACCGGCCGCGGTGGGCGAGCATGATGGCCATGGAGATCAAGACAGTGGGCTACGACCACCCCGACGCCGCCCGGCTGATCGACGGCATTCAGCAGGAGATGGTCGTGCGGTACGGAGGCCCGGACGAGACACCGGTCGAACCCGCCCAGTTCTCCCCGCCGAACGGGCTGTTCCTGGTCGGCTACCGGGACGGGGAGCCGGTGGCGTGCGGCGGCTGGCGCTCCCACGGGAACGGCACCGTCGAGATCAAGCGCATGTACGTGGTGCCGCAGGCCCGCGGCAACGGGTACGCCAGGCGCCTGCTGGCCGAACTCGAGCACACCGCCCGCCGGGCCGGGCACCGCCGCATCATCCTGGAGACCGGCGAGAAGCAGCCCGAGGCGGTGGCGCTGTACCGGTCGGCGGGCTACGGCGACGTCCCGCCCTTCGGGCACTACGCCTGCGCCCCGGGCAGCATCCACCTGGGCAAGAACCTCGACGCCCCGGAAGACTCCGGCTGAGGCCGCGTGGAAGGGCGCGCGGCGCACCCCGCGGCCGCGCGCCCGAAGACCGAACCCTTTTCAACACGTGGCCCAAGGCCCCGGGGGTGGGAGCCTCGAGGGTCTCCGATGCCGTGACGTTGCAGGGCACAGCTTCGCCCCCGCCTGCGAGGCCTCGTCTCGACCTGCGGAAACGGTGCGTTGAAAAGGCTTGCTCACGCTCCGATGCTCCAGCGGTCGCCCCCGGCCACCACGTGCAGCAGCGAGCCCGGCTCCAGGACGAAGGAGGCCTCCCGATGATCCCACCCCACGGAGGCCAGGCAGGGGCCGCGGGTCAGGTCCTCGGTGAGGAGATGAACCTGAAGATCCTCCCACTTCTCCGAGGTGAAGCGGCGGAGGCGGAGCTCACGGCGAGGACCGGTGTACACGATGACCTCATCGTTGGCGCTCTCGATGAACGTGTCGAAGGAGCGCACCGGCAGATCGCCCTCCCCCAAGGGGGTGACATCGATGAACCAGTCGCGATCGGGGTTGTACCGCCTCTCTCCATGGGTTTCGATGGACCAGTTCCACCGAGCGTCGACGACGAGGATCATGGGCCCCTTGATCGGGAAGGTCGCCTCGACCGTGTCGGCGAGCACTCCCAGCTCGCGCCAGCGGAGGTCATAGCCCTTGATCCTCACGCCCTTTCGGCTGTTGGCGACTTTGGCGATCGCCGGCGGCCCGGTGTAGAGGAGCACCTCGCTTTCCTTGCCGGTGGCGCTCCGGTGCAGTAGGACGGCGTCGTGGGTCTCGTAGAAGGCCAGGTGCCAGACGGCATCGGAGGTGACGGACAGGTAGTTCAGGGAGCTGTGCCGCTCAAAGTGGAACCTGCCCTCTTCTCCGTGGAGTTCGTAACTGTTGAAGTAACCCTTATCAGAGGAGCGCTTCTTGCGCCCCTTGACCACGGTTTCTCCCAGCTTGCGCAACCCGACTCTCCAGGCGACGTCGTCGGGCTTTTCCTGCCTGATCTCCAGGATGGAGTCATAAGGCAGCTCCGGAGGAATGGGGACGACCTTGTTGCCCTTCCCCTCGATGACCGCCAGCGGGATCTTCACCCCTTCGCCCAGGTCTTTCCCAAAGTGCTCGAGCCGCCAGGAGGAGTCCTCAGAAATAATCTGCACCAAAGAATTTTGGTGCAGCGTGAACGTGGCCTCTTGCTTTTCGGACGTCCGGCTTTCCGGCCCGTTCAAGCCGACCTCATGACCGATGCGCAGGTCGTCGGTGAGCTGCCGGAAGACGACGCCGAACTCACCGGAGAGGGCCTTGGCGCGGACGGTGCAGGACGGCCCGGTGTAGCGGAACAGCTCGCTTCTTCCTCCCCCGCCCTCCACCAGGCCCGCCGAGGAGCGGACCGGGATCATCGCGGTCGTCATGGGCTCCACCCGGATCGACCACGAGCCGGCCGCCTCGACCTTCAGCACCGCCGGGCCGGGCAGTGGAACGAAGTCCGACCCTCCCATGGAAAGCCGGCCGAGCGCGCACATGTCCGTGCCGAATTCGATGATCTCGCCGAGGAGAAGAGCGTGGGGCACCTGTCCTTCAAAGCCGGTGCCGTCGTGCTCGAACCGCGCGAACCCCTTCGGGCCGGTGTAAACGAAGTATCCACTCCCCTTCCCGCTGATTTCTCTGCCGAAGCGTTCCAGCGACTGCGCGTCGAAAAAGGAGATCTCCCAGTCGGCGTCGCGAGGGGCGTCAATGCTGAGATAGGGGTATCGGTCCCCCGGGTAGAGGCGCCGGCCGCGGCCCATGCGCCGACGCCGCCCGCGTATCGCGATCGGCTCTGCCGCATTGGACTCGACTCTGTACAGCACGTAAGGCGGAAGATTCTCAGGCCGCCGCAGAAGCTTCGGGCCCCGACCGGAGAGCACGACCACCGGCGGACGGACCGGGCCGCTCCAGTCCAGCCTCACGGCCTCGGGGGGCACGGTGTAATCTTTGCCGCCATGCCGGCGCGGCCTGCTCACCCATCTTCCCACCAGGGCGATCTCAAACCTGGCCAGGGCGTTATAGGCGTCCCGGAGAGCGACCTCAGCGCACATGCCTCCCGGTATGGACACCAGTGAGGGGGGAAGCACCATCTTGCGTTCCCCTTTGTCCAGCTCACTCTCCAGCAGCCATGTGTAAGCGCTCCGGTAGTTTTTCCAGGGAACCTTCGCATGCGCTACTTCACGGGCGATCCTGATGGCTCGCCTGATCCTTTGCAGCTCCCAGTGCACAGACTCGTCGTCACTTTTCTCCTTATATTCGAAACGAAGCAATTCCACAGCCCAGGAGATCTGTGATATCTCCTTCTTCACCCGCCGTTGCAGCAACTTTTGCTTCAGCATGCGCACTCCGCGATCACCAGAACTGACGGCATGATATGCGCCATCGCCCGCCTGCACCGAAAATCAACGGCCCCCACTTGCGGATGACAGAAACACACTCATTTCGGAATGCCCGAAACACGGAGAGGCGATGCAAAGACACGCAGTCGGCACGGCCTCAACCTGCCCGGCGCGCTTTCCCGCGCACGATTTCAGCCGCCGGGAGCGCCGCGTCCCGGCCGTACCGTCCGGATCACGGCTGCGACCACACCTGTGAGCGCCCCTCTGGCGGCATGGCAGAAAGGCCGGTGAGGCTCCGGATGGAGGGCGCGGGGACGGGCCGTTCCAGATCGCGCCCTCTCCGGCGGGTCAGCGGCGGGTGACGGAGAAGGTGGTGCAGGACGAGCCGTCGGATTCGATGGTGCCGCTGATGCGCGAAGGACGGTTGACGGGGATCCGGGCGACCAGGTCCACCATCAGGTAGTTGGCGGGACGTCTGATCCAGCGTTCGCCCTGCAGACGGAGAACACCATCGTCGGTGTAGGTGCCCTTCATGAGATAGGCACCGGAGGGAACTCCCGGGTTGCTCGGATGGGCGAAGAAGCGGAAGACCGCCTCCAGCCCGTTATCGGAGGACCTCCTGATCCTCAGCCGCATGCCGGTCAGTCCCTGAGTGCAGGTGTAGGTGCCCTCCCACAGGCCGAGCAGGCCCGCCACCCTCCTGCGGCCCTGCGGCGTCGCCGAAGGCTGCGGCGTCTGTGTCGAAGGGACGGGTGCCGGCGGGTTCACCGCGCCGCTGTGGGGAGCGGCCGGCGGCGCGCTCGTCCGGGCGACCGGGGCCGGTTCCTCGCCGGAGCCGGAGGAGACCGCATACAGCCCCACGGCGGCCAGGCAGATCAGGGCGAACGCCGCCGCGCCCGCCACGGCGACCTTCGTCTTAGCGCGTCCGGCGGGCTGTTTCGCGGCATCGGCGTAGCCGCCCGGGATGGTCGCCGCCCCGTAGGGGGCAGCGGCTCCCCCGGCACCGGGCTGCCCGGAGCCGTAAGGCCCCTGCCATCCACCGGGACCGGCGGGAGGCCACCCTCCGGCGCCCGGTCCCCATCCGGCGGCCCCCGGATACGGTCCGGCCGGGCCGCCCGGCGGCGCGGGAGACGTTCCGGCAGGAGACCATGGAGCCGCCCCGGACGTCCCGAAAGATCCAGGTGTTCCGGGAGGCGCGGGCTCTCCGGAGGGTGCGAGCGGCGGCCCGAAGGGCGCAGGCGCCCCGGGCTGCTCAGACGGTGTGGAAGCCCCAGACGGCTCACCGGGCGCCGGCGGCATTCCCAAGGGCGCAGGTGATCCAGGCGGCCCAGGCTGCGGCCCGAACGCCGCGGGCGCCTCGGGTGCTCCGGGCATCCCGGACCGGTCGGGCGGCGCAGCGGCTCCCGGCGGTGCTCCGGACGCGCCGGCGGACCCGGCCGAGGGCTCCACCGGCGCGGGCCCACCGAACGGGCCGGGCGCCCCAGGGTGCTCAGCGGGCATGGAACCCCCCAGCGGCGTCCCGGACGCGCCGTCAGGCACAGGCGGCGCCCCGGAAGAGGCGAACGGCCCCGGTGGCGGCCCGAAGGGCGCAGGCTCCTCGGGCGCCCCCAACGGCGCAGGCCCGCCGAACCCGGCGGGCGCCCCAGGCGGCACAGGCGCCCCGAACGGCGGCTGGGCCGCCCCACCGGACGGCACGGGCGAACCGGATGCTCCAAACGAGGCGGGTTCTCCGGGCCGGTCAGCCGGTGCGGGAGCTTCGAACGGCGCTCCGGACGACTCGCCCGGTCCAAAAGAGGCGGACGGATCAGAGGCCACCCCGGGCGGCGGCCCGGTGGGTCCGGAAGGCGCGGGCGGACCGGACGGCGCCCCGAGGGGGGCGGATGCTCCGGACGGCCCGGGTCGGTCATACGGCATGGACGCCTCCAGCGGCGCCGCGGCGGACCCGGCTGAGGGATCCGCGCCGGAGGGTGCGGCAAGCGGCGGCACGGGCGCCCCGAACGGGACCGATCCGCTGGACGCCCCGAACGACTTGGGGAACGTTCCGGGCGAGTCGGCGGGAGCGGGCGCCGGAGCGGCGAGCTCGGGGGCCTCCCGTTCGGCGATCATGGCGGTCACCGCGGGGGGCAGCCAGGGGCCGGCGGTCTCCTGGGGGGAGGCCGCCGACAGCCGCTCCAGCACCTGGGAGACCGAAGGGCGGGCGGCGGGGTCCTTGGCCAGGCAGGCGGTGACCAGGTCGTGCAGCGGCTGCGGGAGGGCGGGCAGGTCGGGTTCGGCGGAGGTGATGCGGTGCACCACCGTGGCGAGCGAATCGCCGTCGAAGGGGCCGCGGCCGCAGGCGGCGAAGACCAGCACCGAGCCCAGGGAGAACACGTCGCTGGGCGGGCCGAGGTCGGTGGCGCCGCGGGCCTGCTCGGGAGACATGAAACCGGGGGTGCCGATCACCGAGCCGGCGGCGGTCAGCGCGGTGGCGTCGACGGCGCGGGCGATGCCGAAGTCGATGATCCGCGGGCCGTCGGCGGCCAGGATCACGTTGCCCGGTTTCAGGTCGCGGTGCACCAGCCCGCAGGAGTGGATGGCGGCCAGGCCCTCGGCCAGCCCGGCGCCCAGCCGCAGCACGGTGTGCAGCGGCAGCGGGCCGTGCGCATCGACCGCCTCCTGCAGCGACGGGCCGGGCACATAGGCGGTGATCAGCCAGGGCGGGTCGGCGGTCGGGTCGGCGTCCACCACCTGGGCGGTGTGGAAGCCGCCGACCCGGCGGGCCGCCTCCACCTCCTGGGCGAAGCGGCGGCGGAAGCCCTCATCGTCGGACAGGCCGGGCAGCACCAGCTTGACCGCGACCGGGCGCCCGCCCGGGGAGCGTCCCAGGAACACCTGTCCCATGCCGCCGCCGCCGAGCCGGCCCAGCAGCCGGTATCCCCCGACCACGGGCGGGTCCCCCGGCCGGAGAGGTTGCAGTGCCATAGCGTCCGTCCGTCGCCCGTTCGTCCCGATGCCGGCGCCCGGGCGCCGGCGGTGCCGCCTGTCGTCCTGCGGCCGTTTTCAGTGAACCACCATTCCAGCAGCGCGGTGGGACCGACGGCAAAATGCCGATTCCGGACACGGACGGTCCGGTGCGGTCAGCCGGCGTCCTCGCGGGGCCGGGCGCCGGGGTTCCAGGGGGTCGTCGCCTGCAGCACGGCCTCGGTGAGCGCCTGGGTCCGCAGCCCCGTCACCTCCCGGTACTCGGGGTCGGCGACCATGCGGCTGAAGGCCTCGCGGCTGGGGTAGCGCACCAGCATCACCGCGTCCCAGGCCTGGCCGTCCTCGGCGACCAGCGCCGTGGAGCCCTCCCCGGCGTACAGCACCTCCACGCCGTAGCGGGCCGAAAAACGCTTGGCGACCTCGCGGGCGTACTCGGCGTACGGCTTGCGGCCGCCGGGGGCGAACCGCAGCAGGTTCAGCATGACCACCGGGCCGCCGGGGTCTTCTTCCAGGAACTTCTTGAGGGCCTCTCCGGTGGGGTTCACGGCCATGGGCGTCTCCTGCTCCTCCAAGCGCAACGACGCGCCGAGTGTAAGTGCGTCCTTGAGCCGCGCCGCCGCGCCGGGGCCGCCTGCCCACCGCCTCGGGGGCGGTGCACAAGACGGCCGCCGTGCGGTTGTGGGACGGCCCAAGCCGGGGCTCAGGCGCGGCGCATGGCGGTGATGCCCGCCTGCAGCCCGACCAGCGCCATGGCCACGGCCGACAGGACGCCGTAGGCGACGGTGGCCGAGACCGGCTCGCCGTTGAAGAGGGCGCGTTCGGCGTCCACCACATAGGTGAGCGGGTTGAACTTCGACAGCACCTGCAGCCAGGCCGGTCCCTGATCGACCGGCAGCAGCATCCCGGCCAGCAGCAGCAGCGGGAACAGCAAGGTCTGCTGGACGATCCAGAACAGCGACTCTTTGTTCTTGGACGCCAGCGCCAGCGCGTACGACAGGCCGCCCAGTCCCACGGTGAAGGTCGCCACGATCAGCAGGGCGGGCACGGTGCCGAGCGGGTCGGGGCGGAAACCGAACGGGACGGTGACGGCGATGATGAGCAGCGCCTGCCCGATGGAGGGGACGATCTCCTTCAGCGCGCGGCCGACGATCAGGGCGGGCCGGCGCAGCGGGGAGACCAGCATCCGCTCGTGCGAGCCGGTCTGCATCTCATACAGCAGGTTGGAGCCGGTGGCCGAGCCGGCGAACAGGCACGACATGACGATGATGCCGGGCACGAACCACTGCAGGGCCGCGCCGCCGCCCACGCCGTCCGGCAGCAGCGGGCCGAACAAAGCCAGGAAGAACAGCGGCTGCACCATCGCGAACACCAGCGAGAACGGGTCGCGCAGGAGGGGGCGCAGCTCGCGGGTGAAGACGACGGCGATGTCGGAGAGCATAGTGGTGCGCACGACCGTCCCGGCCTCGTCCGCGGGCCCCTGGGGGAGGGCGGTCCTTTCTTGTAGTTCGGTCATGCCTTCTCCTCGGTGGCGGTCGTGGCGTTCTCTTCGCGGAGGCTGCGGCCGGTCAGGTTGAGGAAGACGTCGTCGAGGGTGGGGCGGGCGACCTCCACGGCGGCCACCGCGGCGCCCGCGTTCTCCAGGCGGCGCAGCAGCCCGGGGACGAGGCGGGAGCCGCCGTCGACGCGGATCCGCAGGCGCGCGCCGGTGCGTTCCAGGTGGGCGCCGGTCGGCAGGCCCGGCCGCTCGGTCGCGACGCGCCGGGCGTCGCCCTCGCGGTCGAAGGTCAGCGTGATCAGGTCGCCGACGTGCTCGGCCTTGAGGCGTTCGGGGGCGTCGTCGGCGACCAGCCTGCCGCGGTCGATCACCAGCACCCGTTCGGCCAGCTGCTCGGCCTCATCCAGGTAGTGGGTGGTCAGCACCACGGTGGTGCCGTGCTCGGCGCGCAGCCGGCGGATGTGGTCGGCCAGATTGGCCCGGTTCTGCGGGTCCAGCCCGGTGGACGGCTCGTCCAAGAACAGCAGGCGGGGGGCGTGGATCAGCCCCATCGCGATGTCCAGCCGGCGGCGCTGGCCGCCCGACAGCGACGAGACCACCCGGTCGGCCACCTCCGTCAGCTCCAGGGACTCGATCAGCTCCTGCGCCCGGGCGCGGGCCGCCGCGCGGCTCATCCCGTAGGCGCGGCCCTGGCTGATCAGCTCGTCCCGGCCGCGCTGGCCGTGCGCGGCGGCGTTGCCCTGGCCGACATAGCCGATCCGGGCGCGCACGCCGCGCGGGTCGGCCACCACGTCGTGCCCGGCGACGTGGGCCGTGCCGGAGGTGGGGGTCAGCAAGGTGGTGAGCATGCGCAGCATGGTGGATTTGCCGGCCCCGTTGGGGCCCAGCAGCGCCACCAGTTCCCCGGCCTCGACGGTCAGGTCCAGGCCGCGCACCGCCTCGACGACTTGTTTTTTGACGACGAAATGCTTGGTCAATCCGCGGGTGCGGATCATCGGTGCGGTCATGCCCTCACGCTAAGGAGGGTTCCGGTCAATATCTGTCCGGAATAGACCGGCATGATGGGGCCATGGCGAGCACGAGCGCGCGCATGCTGCGGCTGCTGTCCCTGCTGCAGACCCGCCGCTACTGGCCGGGGCCGGAGCTGGCCGCGAAGCTGGGGGTGAGCGAGCGGACGCTGCGGCGCGACATCGACCGGCTGCGAGAGTTGGGGTATCCGGTCGACGCCGAACGCGGGGTCGGCGGCGGCTACCAGTTGCGGTCGGGGACGGCGATGCCGCCGCTGCTGCTCGACGACGAGGAGGCGGTGGCGATCGCGGTGGGGCTGCGCTCGGCCGCCGCGGGCGCGGTGGGCGCCGGCGTCGGGGAGACCTCGGTGCGGGCGCTGGCCAAGGTCATCCAGGTGATGCCGCCCCGGCTGCGGCGGCGGGTCCAGGCGCTGCAGGACTACACCGAACCCGGCACGGGCGGTGCGGGCCCGGCGGTGGACGCCGAGGCGCTGACCGTGCTGGCCCAGTGCTGCCGCGACGGCGAGCGGCTGCGCTTCGCCTACCGGGCGCGCGACGGCCGGCAGAGCGCGCGGACGGTCGAGCCGCACCGCCTGGTCGCCCTGGACCGGCGCTGGTACCTGGTGGCCTGGGACCTGGAACGCCTGGACTGGCGCGTCTTCCGGGTCGACCGGCTGGGCGACCCGCTGCCGGCCGGCGAGCGTTTCCGCCCCCGGCCCATCCCCGGAGGGGACGCCGCCGCGTTCGTGTGCCGCCGGCTGGCCGCCGCTCCCAGCCGTCACCGCGTGGTGGTGGACGTGCAGGCGCCCGCCGCCCGGGTGCAGCGCGCCCTGGGCGTCTGGGGAAGGGTCGAGGCCACCGGCGAGCACTCCTGCCGGCTGGAGATGAACACCGACTCCCTGGACTGGCCGGTCATGATCTTGGCCATGCTGGGCGCGGACTTCCACGTCGTCCGGCCGCCTGAGCTGCTGGAGCGGCTGCGCGCCACGGCCGCGGCCCTGACCCGTTCGCTGGAGCGGCCCGCAGGCGGCGGATGAGGGCCGCCCGCCTCAGCGGGTGGCGGCCTCGATGTTCTGCTGGGAGCGCTTGATGTCCCGGCTGCCCTCCTCCAGGGCCAGCGCCATGCGGTCGAAGGTGGCCTTGGCCTCCTGTCAGGCGGCGCGGAAACGGTCGGCGCCCGGCCCCCACCAGATCTCGGTGCTGCTCACCGTGCGCCCGTTGAGGTCCTTGATCAGCGCGTCCAGGTTCCTGGCGTGCTTGCTGAACATGCGGGAGAGCTCTTCCAGAGCCGCGATGTTGGCGCCCCGCCTGTCGCTCATTGCCCCGTTCCTTCCGTCGGCACCGGTGACATCACTATTTACGCGCATGAGCGGCGCATGTGGAAGGCGTTCGGCCGAACCGGTCGCGGCAACAAGCGGCCGCCGCTCAGCCCACCGACTCCGGCGCCGCCGGCTGCGGAGCCTGCGGCGGGAGCGGAGGCGGCGGGTAGTCCCCCGGGTCGTTGATCGGGTCGGCGTCCGGGTCCACCACCTGCTCACCGACCAGCGTGATGCGGCCGCCTTCGGTGGCGAACTCAAAGCGCCGCCGCACCCGCTGGGTCATCGCCCGCTCCCCGGCCGGGGTGGCGTACTCCACCTCGGTGTACTCGGTGGCCTCCAACGTGATCCGGTCGCCTTCGTGGACGACGGTGGCCTCCTCCAGCCGGGTGCGCGCCGCCGTGAACGGAGGCCCGCCCGGCAGCGGCGCCCGGTTGCGGGTCTTCAGCCGGCGCAGCGCCTCCTGCTGCCGCCTGGCCAGCTCCGGCGCGATCCGCACCCCCAGCACCTCCGACGGCAGCGGCCGGGTGCGGGACCGCTGGACCAGCGCCTCGGTGCGGCGTTCCAGCATGGTGCGGGCGGCGGCGGTCAGCTGCTGCTTGGTCTCCTCGTCCACCGTGACCGGGCCGGCGGGTCCGGCGGCCGACGAGTGCGTCAGCAGGCAGGCGGCCAGCAGCACGACGGCCGGACCGGCCGCCTTGCACAGGCGGGTCGGGCGGCGAGGCATCCGGGCGGCTCCTGCGATCACCACGCTGCGGCGCCACCGGCCACGGCCGAGACGACGGCCCATGGCGCCGATCGATTCATCCCCATCGAATGGTCAAACGCTAGCCAAGACGGAAGATACACCCGCGGCCCGAAGACCCGCCGCGGGCAACCTTGTTCCCAAAGCCCTTCCGCGCCGCCGTGCCGTGGTCGAGTCCGGCGCGAGTGTGTGGGCGAACGATAAAAGCGGGGGCTTACGAAAGTCACCGAACGCGGTTATCTAGACTGCCGAGCAGGTTTGCAAGGGTCGCCGGTCCGGCACGGAGCCGCCGGTCAGAGCGGGGTCCGCATTGGGAGCGGCACCTCGGGAGGAGACGTAGGTGCGCAAAGTCCTGATCGCCAACCGCGGCGAAATCGCCGTACGCATCGCCCGTGCCTGCCGGGACGCCGGCCTGGCCAGTGTGGCCGTCTACGCCGAGCCCGATCTGGACGCGTTGCACGTGCGCATCGCGGATGAGGCTTATGCGCTGGGCGGGCAGACCGCCGCCGAAAGCTACCTGGACATCGAGAAGATCCTCAAGATCGCGGCGGATTCGGGCGCGGACGCCGTGCATCCCGGTTACGGGTTCCTGGCGGAGAACGCCGATTTCGCCCGGGCCGTCATCGACGCCGGGCTGATCTGGATCGGGCCGCCGCCGGAGGCCATCACCGCGCTGGGCGACAAGGTCAAGGCCCGCCACATCGCCCAGAAGGTGGGCGCCCCGCTGGTGGCCGGCACCAAGGACCCGGTGTCGGGGGTGGAGGAAGTGGTGGCCTTCGCCGAAGAGCACGGGCTGCCCATCGCGATCAAGGCCGCCTACGGCGGTGGCGGACGCGGCCTGAAGGTCGCCCGCACCCTGGAAGAGGTCCCCGAGCTGTATGAGTCGGCGGTGCGCGAGGCGATCGGCGCGTTCGGCCGCGGCGAGTGCTTCGTGGAGCGCTACCTGGACAAGCCCCGCCACGTGGAGACCCAGTGCCTGGCCGACAAGCACGGCAACGTGGTGGTGGTCTCCACCCGCGACTGCTCGCTGCAGCGCCGCCACCAGAAGCTGGTGGAGGAGGCCCCGGCCCCGTTCCTGACCGACGAGCAGATCGAGCTGCTGTACTCCTCCTCCAAGGCCATCCTCAAGGAGGCCGGCTACGTGGGCGCCGGCACCTGCGAGTTCCTGGTCGGCCAGGACGGCACGATCTCCTTCCTGGAGGTCAACACCCGGCTGCAGGTCGAGCACCCGGTCACCGAGGAGGTCACCGGCATCGACCTGGTGCGCGAGATGTTCCGCATCGCCGCCGGCGAGGAGCTGGGCTATGACGACCCGCCGGTGCGGGGTCACTCCATCGAGTTCCGCATCAACGCCGAGGACGCCGGGCGCAACTTCCTGCCGGCGGTCGGGACGCTGCGCACCTGGCGTCCGCCCTCCGGCCCCGGGGTGCGGCTGGACTCCGGGTACGAGGAGGGCCAGACCATCCCGCAGGCGTTCGACTCGCTGATCGCCAAGCTGATCGTCACCGGCGCCACCCGCGAGCAGGCCATCGAGCGGGCCCGCCGGGCGCTGGCGGAGTTCACCGTCGACGGCACGCCCACCGTGCTGCCCTTCCACCGGGCGGTGCTGGAGGACCCGGCCTATGTCGGCGAGCCGTTCGCGGTCCACACCCGCTGGATCGAGACCGAGTTCGACAACACCATCGCCCCCTACCAGGCCGACCCCGCCGAGGAGAGTGAGGCGGCCGAGCGGGAGCGCATCACCGTGGAGGTCGGCGGCAAGCGCCTGGAGGTCACGCTGCCGGCCGGGCTGGGCGCCTCGGGCGGCGCGGCGGCCGGCAAGGCCGCGCCCGCCCGCCGCCGCGGCGGCCGCAAGGGCGGCGGCGCGTCGGCCGGCGGCGACTCGCTGGTCAGCCCGATGCAGGGCACCATCGTCAAGGTCGTCGTCGAAGAGGGCCAGACCGTGGCCGAGGGCGACACCGTGGTGGTGCTGGAGGCCATGAAGATGGAGCAGCCGCTGACCGCCCACAAGGCCGGCACCGTCACCGGCCTGTCGGCCAAGGTCGGCGACACCGTCACCAACGGCGCGGTGATCTGCGAGATCAAGGACGCTTAAGGCCCGGCCCGGTTTCCGGCCCGCCGGTCTCGTCATGCCGCGAAGACCGGCGGGCCGTTTCGTCTCCCCAGGCCCGGACGGCGCCCGGATACGGGGGTTTCGTCCCAGGCCAGGCATGGTTCCCGCCTGCTGGGTAGGGGCAGCCCAAAGGAGGGAGCCACCTGTGAAACTGGCCTTTCTACGTCCTCTGTATGAGCAGCCGGGTCCGTTCGTCTCGCTGTACCTGGACACCCGGCGGCACACCGTCGAGGCCACCAAGGCGCTGACGCTGCGCTGGCGCAACGCCCGCGAGGAGCTGCAGCGGCGGGGAGCCGACACCGCGACGCTGGAGGCGATCGCGGACATCGTCACCGACCGGGACAACCCCGCCCCCGGCCGGGCGCTGCTGGCCGCCGGCGGCCGGGTGATCTACCAGGAGGTGCTGCCCGAACCGCCGCTGGAGGTGATCGCGCACGTCGGCGACCTGCCGGAGGTGATGCCGCTGCTGGAGCGCCGGGAGGAGCCGGTGCGGCACGTGTGCGTCAAGGCCGACCGGCAGGGCGCCGAGATCGTCAGCGTGGGCGAGCGGCGGCGGACGGTCACCACCGTCGAGGGCATCGAATGGCCGATCCGCAAGGTCAACAGGGGCGGCTGGTCGCACTCGCACTTCCAGCGCAGCGCCGAGGACACCTGGGAGACCAACGCCCGCGAGGTCGCCACCGAGACGGCCCGGCAGGCCGACGCGGTGGACGCCGAGGTCATCATCGTCAGCGGGGACGTGCGCGCCCGCGAGCTGGTGATGAAGGACCTCGGGGAGGCCTACGCCCGCCGCGCGGTGCTCGCCGAGCACGGCAGCCGCAGCCCCGGCGCCGATGAGGCGGCCTGGGAGAAGGAGGTCCGCTCGATCCTGCAGCGGGTCATCGACGAGCGCCATGACGCGGTGGTGGCCCGTTTCCGGGAGGCCTACGGACGCGGCGACGCGGTCGCCGGGCTGAACGACGTGGCCGAGGCGCTGCGCGACGGCCAGGTGGAGACCTTGCTGGTGGTGCGCCCGCTGCGCGGCGAGCTGTGGTATGGGCCGCACCCGCACGAGCTGGGCGTCTCCCGGCGGCAACTGCAGGACCTGGGCGTCGCCGAGCCGCGCCGCGCCACGGCCGGGGCGGTGCTGGCCCGCGCGGCCGCCACCACCGACGCCGAGATCGTCTTCACCGAGGCCATAGATCCGCCCGACGGGGTGGGCGCGGTGCTCCGCTACCTGGCCGCGTGAAGCGGCGGCCCGGGTCCGTCCGGCTATCTGAAGAGGCAGGCATGAGGAGATGGGCACCATCGTCGCCCGATCCGCCGCGGTGGCGGCGGCCGGGCTGCTGCTGTTGGTCGCGCTGATCGCGCCGGGCGCGCCCGCCCGGTCCGACACCGTCGGCCAGATCACCGAGGGGCTGCGCTCCTCCCGGCTGTATGTGACCACCGAGGCCCGCGGCGCGCTGGACGCCGCGGGCCAGGCCCGGGTGCGCCGGGCGCTGGAGGCCGCCGACCGGGCCGACGTCCGGGCGGTCGTCACCCGGGCGGGGGTGGACCAGCGGACCTTGATCGGGATGCTGCGCGCGGTGCAAAGCCGCCTCGACCGGGGCGGAACCTATGTGGCGATCACCGCCGACGACCGGATGCTGGCGATCTCCGACCGGATGTCCGGCACGGAGCTCAACCGGCTGATCGCGCAGACCGGCGGCGGCGGCATCGAAGAGCGGCTGGTGGCCTTCAGCCGGCTGGCCGAGGACCAGGCCATTGAAAGCGCCCGCTCCGGCGCGATCACCACGTACGTGATGCTGGTGCTGCTGGTCCTGGTCGCGGCCGCGGTCACCGGGCTGATGCTGGTGTCGCGCACCCGCGGCCGCAGGCGCCTGGCCCGGCAGATGGCCGAGCTCAAAGACAGCGTCCAAGAGGACGTCACCAGGCTGGGCGAGGACATCGCCGCCTTGGACCTGCGCGTCACCGACCCCGGGCTGGACCCGGCGGCGCGCGAGGACTATGCGCGGGCGCTGGACTCCTACGACGCCGCCAAGGCCGCCGTGGCGGCCGCACGGCGCCCCGAGGACATGCGCGAGGTCACCTCGGCGCTGGAGGACGGCCGCTACCACATGGCCGCGGTGCGCGCCCGGCTGGCGAGCGAGCCCGTGCCCGAACGCCGCCCGCCGTGCTTCTTCAACCCCCAGCACGGCCCGTCCGCCCGGGACGTGGTGTGGGCGCCGCCCGGCGGCACGCCGCGCGAGGTTCCGGCCTGCGCCGCCGACGCCGAGGCGGTGGAGGGCGGCGCCGATCCCGACGCCCGCCTGGTCCCGGTCGGCGGCACCCGGCGGCCCTACTGGGACGCCGGCCCCCTTTACGCCCCCTACGCAGGCGGCTACTACCGTGGTTTCGGCGGCGTCGACCTGCTCAGCGGCATGCTGATCGGGACGACGCTGGGCGCGGTGCTCACCCCCGGCTGGGGCTTGGGCGCCCACGGCGACCAGCTCGGCGGCGACGCCGGCGACCTGGGCGGAGGCTGGGACTTCGGCAGTGGCGACTTCGGTGGTGGTTTCGGCGGCGACTTTTGACCGGCGGACTTTCGGCGGGCACGTCCTGACGCGGGTGCGCCGGCCCGGGCGGGAGGCGCGGTGACCCGTCTGCCCGGCGACCCCTCGCCGTGGCGGCGGGCGTGTTATGCGCTCGGCTTCCGGCTGCCGCCGGAGAACCGCGAGTGGGTGTGGCACGACCTGACCGACGCCGGGTGGCGGGGCCGGCTGCTGCTGCGCCACCTGGCCGTCATGCTTCCGCTGTGCGCCCTGCTGGCGCTGCTGCCGGGGGCCTGGTGGCTGCGGGTGGCGGTGCCGTTGCTGGCCCTGCTCACCAGCGCGCTGACCGTCCTGGTCAGCGCGGACGACCTGCGGCGGGCCCGGCTGCGCCGCCACGGGCTGCCCCCGGCCGGCCGGCGCGGGTAGCGGCGGCCGGCCCGCCGAGACGCAAAGGGCCCGGCGCGTCCCCGGCCGCCCGCACGGGCCGCCGGTGAGAACGCACCGGGCTCGATCGGCGCCGTGGCGGCGTCCGCCCGGCCACGGTCACTGCGGGTGGGTGCGCCCGCGCCGGAACGCGGCGACCAGGGCCACGCCGATCACGGCCAGGACGATCTGGAAGAGCAGTTCGATCCAGTCGATTCCGCGGGTGGTGGCGACGCCCACCCACTGGGCCAGCGCGGTGCCCAGCAGGGCGGCGACGATGCCGACGCCGATGGTGAGCAGGATGCCGATGGGCTGCCGTCCCGGCAGGATCAGCCTGCCCAGCGCCCCTATGATCGCGCCGACGATGATCGCGGTGATGATTCCGGTAACGGTCACTTGGCTTGACCTTTCCTTGAGTCTTACTGTCCCGCCACGTGTGCCCGCTGAAACCGGTTTCTCACCTCTGGTGCCGATATTGGCTGCTCATCGCCGTATGCGGCGGCCTTCCCGGGCGCAGCGGCCCGCTGCGCGTTCAGGTAGATCCCAGGTCAGGATTTCCCAGCGCCGGGCTCGCCGGCCCGCCGGGTGAGAGCCGCCGGCGCGCTCCCCGCCGCGGTGCCGCCGAAGGCGGCGGGGCGGAAAGCCTCAGAAAGCCTCAGTACGCCGACTCCTGCATCAGCCGGCGCGACGCCTCGGTGATGCTGCCCGACAGCGAGGGGTAGACGGCGAAGGTCTGGGCGAGCTGGTCCACCGTCAGGTGCTGCTGGACGGCCAGCGACACGGCCAGGATCAGCTCGCTGGCGCGGGGGGCCACGATCACCCCGCCCAGCACGATGCCGGTGGAGGGGCGGCAGAACAGCTTGACGAAGCCGTCCTCAAAGCCCTGCATCTTGGCGCGCGGGTTGCTGAACAGCGGCAGCATCACGCTGCGGGCGTTGACCTCCCCGGCGTCGATCATCTTCTGGGTGACCCCGACGGTGGCCACCTCCGGGTCGGTGAAGATGTTGGCGGCCACCCAGCCGAGCTTGAGCGGCTGGACGGCCTCGCCGAGGGCGTGCCACATGGCGATGCGGCCCTGCATGGCGGCGACCGAGGCCAGCATCATCACCCCGGTGCAGTCGCCGGCGGCGTAGATGTGGCTGACCGAGGTGCGGGAGACCTTGTCGACCTGCACAAAGCCCCGCGACAGCTTGACGCCGGCCTTCTCCAGGCCGATGCCGCGGGTGTTGGGCTCCATGCCCACGGTCATCAGGCAGTGCGAGCCTTCGACCTTGCGGCCGTCCTCCAAGGTGACGACCACGCCGTCGCCGGTGCGTTCCACCGCGGCGGCCCTGGAACGTGACAACACCTTCATGCCGCGGCGCAGGAACACCTCCTGCAGCACACCGGCCGCGTCGGCGTCCTCGGTCGGCAGGATGCGGTCCCGCGAGGAGATCAGCGTGACCCGCGAGCCCAGCGACAGGTAGGCCCCGGCCAGCTCGGCGCCGGTGACGCCGGAGCCGACCACGATCAGCTCCTCGGGCAGCTCCGTCAGGTCGTACAGGTGCCGCCAGCTCAGGATGCGCTCGCCGTCGGGCTCGGCGCCCGGCAGCACCCGCGGGGTGGCGCCGGTGGCGATCAGGATGATGTCGGCCGGCAGGTCGGTGCCGTTCACCGTCACGGTGTGCGGGTCGCTCAGCCGGGCCTCGCCGCGCACGATCCGCACATCCTCATAGGCCAGCCGCTCGGCCACATCGAAGGACTGGGCCCTCGCCAGGTCCTTGACCCGCTTGTTGACCTGGGCGAGGTCGACCGTGAGGCCGCCGACGATGCCGTCGGGGCCGCCGTCGAAGCGCAGCCCCAGCGAGGCCGACTCGCTCATCACCCCCATCCGGGTCGAGGTGGCGATGAGCGTCTTGGAGGGCACGCAGTCGGTCAGCACACAGGCGCCCCCCAGCCCGGTGCGCTCCACGATCGTCACGTCGGCGCCGAGTTGTGCGGCGACCAGTGCGGCCTCGTAGCCGCCGGGGCCCCCTCCGATGATCACGATGCGGGTCATATCGTCCATTGTTTCGTATCAAGACAAGTGAACGGTCCGGTCGGGATACGGCGCGGGCCGCTCCCCCGGCGGCCCTTGAAGGCCGTACGCTTGACAAGCGTGGCTCTGTACGCGGCGTACGCCTCCAACATGGATCCGGCGCAGATGGCTCAGCGCGCGCCCCACTCTCCCCTGCGCGGCACCGGCTGGCTGCAGGGCTGGCGGCTGACGTTCGGCGGCCAGGACGTCGGCTGGGACGGTGCGCTGGCCACCGTGGTCGAGGACCCCGACGAGCAGGTCTTCGTCGTGCTGTACGACGTCCCCTCCTGGGACGAGCAGGAGCTGGACGCCTGGGAGGGCGCCGAGCTCGGCGTCTACCGCAAGATCCGGGTGCGGGTGCAGACCCTCGACGGCGACGTTCTGTGCTGGACCTACGTGCTGGACGACTACGAAGGCGGCCTGCCGTCGGCGCGCTACCTGGGCATCCTGGCCGATGCGGCCGAGGCCGCCGGGGCGCCCGACGACTACGTCAAGGAACTGCGCAACCGCCCCTGCAAGTCGCTGGGCGATCCCCCGCTGTGAGATCGCGGCGGTAAGGTCTGGCGGGTGAGCAACGACGCCCTTGCCCTGGCCGAGGCCGCCGCCGCGAAGCTGCGGTCCCGGTCCTTCGACTCCTTCGACGTGGCGCTGGTGATGGGCTCCGGCTGGGTGCCGGCGGCCGACGCGCTGGGCGAACCGGCCGTCGAACTGCCGGTGACCGACCTGCCGGGTTTCGCGCCGCCCGCCGTGGCCGGGCACGCCGGGCGGGTCCGGGCGGTGCAGTCGGGCGGGCGCCGGGCGCTGGTGTTCCTGGGCCGCACCCACCTGTATGAGGGCCGCGGCGTCGAGGCGGTCGTGCACCCGGTCCGCACCGCGCTGGCGGCCGGGGTGCGCACGGTGGTGCTCACCAACGCCGCCGGGGGACTGCGGCCCGAACGGCAGCGCGTCGGCGACCCGGTGCTCATCAGCGACCACCTCAACCTGACCGGCGCCAACCCGCTGCGCGGGGCCGACTTCCTGGACCTGACCGAGGTGTACTCGCGGCGGCTGCGCGCCCTGGCGCAGGAAAGCGACCCGTCCCTGGGCGAGGGCGTCTACGCCGCGCTGCGCGGCCCGTCGTATGAGACGCCCGCCGAGGTGCGGATGCTGCGGACGCTGGGCGCCGACCTGGTCGGCATGTCCACCGTGCTGGAGGCGATCGCGGCCCGCCGGGGCGGCGCGGAGGTGCTGGGGATCTCCCTGGTCACCAATATCGCCGCCGGGCTGGCCGAGCGTCCCCTCGACCACGCCGAGGTCCTGGAGGCCGGCCGCGCCTCCGCCGCCCGCATGGGCGAACTGCTGGCCGCCCTGCTGCCGAAACTGTGAGAACCGTGGACGAGCTGCGTCAGGCCGCCGCCGAGTGGCTGGCCCAAGACCCCGACCCGCAGACCCGTGCCGAGCTGCGGGCCCTGCTGGAGGCCGGCGACACCGCCGCGCTGGCCGACCGGTTCGGCACCCGGCTGCAGTTCGGCACCGCCGGGCTGCGCGGCGAGCTGGGCGCCGGCCCGGGCCGCATGAACCGGGTCACCGTCATGCGCGCCGCCGCCGGGCTGGCCGCCCGCCTGAAGGCCGAGACCGCCCGGCCCGGGGTGGTGATCGGCTACGACGCCCGGCACGGCTCGCGGCGGTTCGCCCTGGACACCGCCGCCGTGGTGACCGGGGCGGGCCTGCGGGCCTGGCTGCTGCCGCGTCCGCTGCCCACGCCGGTGCTGGCGTTCGCCGTCCGGCACCTGGGCGCGGACGCCGGGGTGATGGTGACCGCCAGCCACAACCCGCCGCGCGACAACGGCTACAAGGTGTACTGGGGGGACGGGGCGCAGATCCTCGCCCCGCTGGACGGTGAGATCGCCGCGGCGATCGACGCGGTGGGCCGGGTGGACGAGCTGCCGCTGGGCGCCGAGGGCGACTGGACGGTGCTGGGCGACGACATCGTCGAGGCCTACCTGCGGGCGCTGGACGCCCTGCCGCTGGGGGACGCCCCGCGTGAGATCTCGATCGCCTACACGCCGTTGCACGGGGTGGGGGCGCAGGTGCTGCGGCGGGCGTTCGCCCGGGCGGGCTTCCCCGAGCCGATGGTCGTCGCCGAGCAGGCCGAGCCGGACCCGGATTTCCCGACGGTGGCCTTCCCCAACCCCGAGGAGCCGGGGGCGATGGACAGGGTGCTGGCGCTCGCCGAGCGCACCGGCGCCGACCTGGCCATCGCCAACGACCCCGACGCCGACCGGTGCGCGGTGGCGGTGCCGGCCCCGGGCGGGTGGCGGACGCTGACCGGCGATGAGGTCGGCGCCCTGCTGGCCGAGCACGTGCTGCGCCACACCGGCGGCGCCGACCGCCTGGTGGTCACCACGATCGTCTCCTCGTCCCTGCTGGGCCGGATCGCCGCCGCGCACGGGGTGCGCTACGCCGAGACCCTCACCGGCTTCAAGTGGATCATGAAGGCCCGCACCGCCCCCGACGACCGGCAGGTCTTCGGCTATGAGGAGGCCCTGGGTTACAGCGTCGGCGGCGACGGCGGCGTCCCGGTCCGCGACAAGGACGGCATCGGCGCCGCCCTGACCGTGGCGGCGCTGGCCGCCGAGGCCAAACGGGACGGCCGCACCTTGGTGGACCTGCTGGACGACCAGGCCCGCCGCTACGGCCTGCACGCCACCGGCGCGCTGTCGGTCCGCGTCACCGACCGTTCCCTGATCGGCGCCGCGCTGGACCGGCTGCGCCAGGCGCCGCCCGCCGCGCTGGGCGGACGCGCCGTCACCGAGGTCGAGGACCTGGCCCGCGGCGCCGGCGGCCTGCCGCCCACCGAGGGCCTGCGGCTGCGCCTGTCCGGCCCCGAAGGCCGGGCCCGCGTGGTGGTCCGTCCCTCGGGCACCGAGCCCAAGCTCAAGTGCTACCTGGAGGTCGTCCTCCCGCCCACCGAGGACGTGCCACAGGCCCGGGCCCGCGCCGAAGCCGCCCTCCAGGCCATCCGCACCGACCTGCGCACCGCGCTGGGTCTCGCCTGAGAGGCCGACGGGCCGGCCGTCGGCGTGGGGTGCTGCCGAAAGGCGCATGCCGGGCGCAGGTCACCCGCATGCGTCACTGCCGGCAAAGGCCTTCCATCCGGTTATCCGCGCCGGAGCCAAGGCCCGCCTGTCAGCTGAGAACCCCCAGGAAAACCGTCACCGTCAAAAGGGCGGCGGGCACGAGCAGGGCCGCGAGGGCGGGGAGCGACCAGGTGACGGTTCCGGGTTCCTTCCGGGCGGGGCGGGCGGCGCGGGCGGACAGGTCGGTGAGCTGTTCGACGGCGTGGTCCAGGAAGGTGCGGCCGGCGAGGTGGGCGGCCACGTCCGCGGGCAGCTCGCGGGCGCGTTTGCGCAGGCGGCGTTCCTCGCGGGCGCGGGCGCGCGGGGAGGTCTGCAGGGACCAGGCGCGCAGGGTCTGCTCGGTGCCGCCGGGGCCGGTGAAGCGGACCGTCAGGGTGTGGTCGGCCTTGAGCTCGCGGACGGCGGGCCAGGGCAGGCGGGCGTCGCGCAGCGGGTTGCGCACCCGCAGGCCGGTCTTGTCGGCGCTGACGCGGGGGCGCAGGCCCAGCACGTAGGCCAGGCCGCAGCCCAGCAGGATGGCGCAGGCGGCGACGGCGGAGGCCAGGGTGCGGCCGCGCCAGGCGATGTCGGCCAAATTGAGCGCGGCGAACGCCAGCCAGGCCCAGGCCCCGGCCCGGGCCGCCGGCGAGCGGAACACCACCGGCTGCCCGGCGGTCATGGCAGGGTGCGCGAGCCGGTCCACTTGAGCTGGGCGAAGCCGGGTTTGATCACGCCGTTGATGAACTCCAGCCGCTCGTCGAAGCCGATGAAGGCCGACTTCATGGCGTTGACGGTGAACCACTGCAGGTCGTCCCAGTCGTAGCCGAAGGCGTCGACCAGCTTGGCGAACTCCTCCGACAGGCTGGTGCCGCTCATCAGGCGGTTGTCGGTGTTGACGGTGACCCGGAAGTACAGCCGGCGCAGCAGCCCGATGGGGTGTTCGGCGATGGACTTGGCGGCGCCGGTCTGCACGTTGGAGGTGGGGCACATCTCCAGCGGGATGCGCTTGTCGCGCACGTAGGCGGCCAGGCGGCCCAGCTTGGGGTGCGGGGTGTCGCGGTCGGTGATGTCGTCGACGATGCGCACCCCGTGGCCGAGCCGGTCGGCCCCGCACCACTGGATGGCCTGCCAGATGGACGGCAGCCCGAACGCCTCCCCGGCGTGGATGGTGAAGTGGGCGTTCTCCCGCTGCAGGTACTCGAAGGCGTCCAGGTGCCGGGTGGGCGGGTAGCCGGCCTCGGCCCCGGCGATGTCGAAGCCCACCACGCCGGCGTCCCGGTGGCGGACGGCCAGCTCGGCGATCTCCATGCTGCGGGCCTGATGCCGCATCGCGGTGACCAGGGTGCCGATCCGGATGCCGTGCTCGCGCTCTCCCTCGGCGAAGCCCGCCAGGACCGCTTCGACCACCTCGTCCAGCGACAGGCCGCCCTGGGTGTGCTGTTCGGGGGCGTAGCGCACCTCGGCGTAGACGACGCCGTCGGCGGCCAGGTCCTCGGCGCACTCATAGGCCACCCGGCGCAGCGCCTCGGCCGACTGCATCACCCCGACGGTGTGCCGGAAGGTCTCCAGGTAGCGCTCCAGCGACCCGGAGTCGGCCGCCTCGGCGAACCAGACGCGCAGCTCCTCGGGGTCGTGGGTGGGCAGCTCGCGGTACCCGCCGGCGCGGGCCAGCTCAACGATGGTCTCCGGCCGCAGCCCACCGTCCAGATGGTCGTGCAACAACACCTTGGGGGCCCGGCGGATCGCCTCAAGCGTAGGTCGACCTGTCATCTTTCGCACAGTACCCGAGGCCGTCGCGCCTCCCCAGCGCATTTTCGCCGCGCCCGCAGGCGTGCCGCCACAGTCACCGGTCACATCCGTAGTGTGACATCACACGACTTTTATGTGTTTACACAATACACATGCTATCTTCGTCACCACTAGATCAACAGAGCAGACCGCTCCGGAGACCTCGAGCCCGGCCGGCTCATCGCGGTCACAGCCCGTCAGCACTGCGGAACCGGAGGCACCGATGCCCCACGGCGACGAAACCGCGAAAGGAACACGCCAGTTAGCGGGTTTTTGACGTCCGAAAACCCATTACCCGCACTCTCGAGAGCCGCCGCCTTTCGCCCCGCATCCGCCGGCGCCGCACCGTCCGTGCGACCACTCGATGCCCGAGTTCGACGCCCGGACGCCCGTCTTGGATGACACCGAACTTCTGCGACTTTCATCACGGTGCAGACGGCCTCCCGCAAAATACGACCGTGGGATCCTTATTCCCATATTCGGCGCCCCCAGATTTGCCCTTTTTGTCCGAACTGGAGAACACGTCCGTGAGCGCGATGCCGCAGACGCGCGCCCCCCATGCGCCCGAGCGCAACAGCCCGCGCCGATACTCGGCCTACCGCGAGGCCTCCGGCGCCTGGGGACTTCTCCCGCAGCCGCCGGACGACAAGGAGAAGTACAGCTACGTCAAGCGGAATCTGTGGGTGCTGACCGCCTCGTCACTGGTCAGCTTCTCCTGCCTGGTGGTCAGCCAGTACCAGCTCGCCCGTTCCTCACCGTGGCTGTGGGCGTACGTTCCGTTCCTGATCTTCACGATCCTCTACTACCTGACTTCGCTGCGCGTCAACGCCTTCACCCGCGACTTCGATCTGGAAAAGCACAAAGAACTCGTCCGCTCATGGTCCCCGCGGGAATACCCGTCGGTGGACGTGTTCCTGCCGGTGTGCGGGGAGCCCATCGAGGTTCTGCACAACACCTGGACGCATGTGCGGCGGATGGCCGACCACTACCCCGGCGTCGTCACCCCTTACGTGCTGGACGATTCAGCCAGCCCGGAGCTGGCCGCCATGGCCGCCGATTTCGGCTTCGTTTACGGCAGCCGCCCCAACCGGGGATGGTTCAAAAAGGCCGGAAATCTGCACTTCGGGTTCGGCATCTCCAACGGGGAATACATCCTGATCCTCGATGCCGACTTCGCACCGCGCGCCGATCTGCTCCACGAAATGCTCCCCTACATGGAGGCGAATCCGCGCCTTGGGATCGTCCAGTCGCCGCAGTACTTCCGGGTCCTGGACTCGCAGAACTGGATCGAACGGGGGGCGGGCGCCGTCCAGGAGCTCTTCTACCGCTCCATCCAGGTCTCCCGGGACCGCCGCAACGGGGCGATCTGCGTCGGCAGCTGCGCGATCTACCGCCGCAAGGCCCTGGAGGAGAACGGCGGCACCACGCTGATCGGCCACTCCGAGGACGTGCACACCGGCTTCGACCTGCGCCGGCTCGGCTGGGACCTGCGCTACCTGCCCATCCCGCTGTCCACCGGGGTGTGCCCCGACACCCTCGGCGCCTTCTACAACCAGCAGTACCGCTGGTGCTCCGGCTCGATGAGCCTGCTGGGCAGCAAGAAGTTCTGGCAGACCAAACTCCGGCCGGCCACCCGCATGTGCTACATGTCGGGGTTCTTCTACTACATCCACACGGCGCTGTTCACTTTCGTGGCGCCGCTGATCCCCATCACGCTGCTGGTGGCCATGCCGGAGAAACTCCGGGTCGAGCACATGATCATGATCCTGCCCAGTCTCATCTACAACGCCCTGATATTCCCGATGTGGCACCGCTGCGAATACCGGCTCGAAGCGTGGGCCGTGCGGATGATGTACGGCTGGGCGCACGTCTTTGCGATCTGGGACATCCTGCGCGGACGGCAGATGGGCTGGCAGCCCACCGGCTCCTCGGGCGCCAAGAAGAACAAGACCCGGCGTTTTTGGATCGGCGTCATCGTCTGGAGCGGCGGCACGGCGCTGCTGTGGGTCGGCCTGGCCATCTGGCGGATCCTCACCCTCTACCCGCCGGACTTCGCCCTGGTGTTCGCCTCCGGCCTGTTCTACGCCGCGATCGTCGTCCGGATCCTGGTGCAACCCCGTAAGGAGATCGAAGCCGCATGAGCCCCCTCATCCGGACGAGACCCCGCATCGTCCTCAGCGCGCTGCTGGCGGTCCTGCTGCCCGCCGGCACAACCGCGTGCACGGCCGAGCAGAGCAGCGCACCCAGGGCGCCCCGGACTCAGATCTCGGTCGGCACCCCGTTCACCCCCTACGACATCCGGCCCCTGCTCAAGCCCAGGAAGAAGTACATCGGAGTCGCCATCGACGGCGTCTCCCGCTCCATCGCCCCGGTGGCGGCCTTCAACCGCGGGATCGGCAAGAAGGTCAACATGGTGACGATCTACGCCGCCGTGAGCGACCATTTCGACAGCCGGGGCGCCCGGCGCATCTGGCGGGCCGGCGCGATCCCGCTGATCATGTGGGAGCCCTTCTCCCCGTCGCTGGCGACGATCGCCCGAGGAGCGATCGATGACCACCTCCGCCAGTTCGCCGCGGCCGTCCGCGCCCTCAACATCCCCGTGGCGATCAGTTTCGGCCACGAGATGAACGGCTTTTGGTACCCCTGGGGCACCCGCAAGAACTCCCCCGCCGACTTCGTCCGCGCATGGCGTCACATCCACCGGGTCTTCAGCGAGACCGGGACCACGAACGTCATCTGGGTATGGAACCCCAACGTCATCAACCCGGTGCCCCGGGTGGCGCTGCGGCCGTACTACCCCGGTGACTCCTATGTGGACTGGATCGGGCTGATCGGCTACTACACCCTGACCGGGGCGCACACCTTCACCACGCTGTTCGGGCCGACCATGCGGCAGGTGCGCCGCTTCAGCGACAAGCCGTTCATCATCACCGAGACCGCCTCCCAGCCCGGACCGCGCCGGGTGCGCGATGTGGCCGACCTGCTCAAGGGCGTGGCGTCCTCCCGCGACGTCATCGGTTTCATCTGGTTCAACTACCGCAAGCGCGCCGACTGGCGGCTGCCCGCCCGCTCGCCGGAGCTGCTGACGTTCCGGCGCTACGTGGCCGCCGACATCTTCGGCTTCGACCCGACCAGGTCATGACGGGGCCATGATCATGTCTTCCACCGCGCACCCCCCGTACCCGCCCGCCGACGAGCCGCTTCCCTGGCCGCCTCCGGAGCCGGCAGACCGCTCGCCGCAAGAACCCGCGCCCGCGTGGCCGCCGCCTCCCGCGCACCCCGGCGAACCCCGCGCGCGGCCGGAGCACCCCGCCCCGGCCGAACGTTTCAACCACGCAGAACACCTCCCCCCGCCGCGGCGGCCGGCCCCTTCGGAACACCTCGCCCGGCCGGAAGGCCCCCGCCGAGCGGGCGGCTTCGAAGGAAGCGAGCATTTCGCCCCGCCCAGGCCTCCCGTTCCCCCCGCGCCGGACCCCTCCGGACGGCCGGGACACCCCGGGCCGTCCGGCTGGGCGGACGATTTCGGTGAGCCCTCGGTTCCGCCCGACCGCCCCACCCGGCCGGAGCATCCCGTGCCGCCCGAGCACACCGGCCGGGCGGCGGATCTCCGTACTCCGCCCGGGCATCCCCTCACCCCTGCGGGCCCCGCCCGGGCCGGACGGCCCGGTGAGGCCGCACACTTCGCGCCATCCGGACCGCCGGCCGCTCCGGCAGGTTCCGGTGCGGCCGGGGCACCCCCCGCCGGCCCGGCGGTGGTGGAACGACCCCCTCCGGCACCCGGCGGCCCCGCGGCCCCGACGGGCCCGCAGGGCGGCCGCGGTTACCGGGTCCCGCCCTCTCCCGACATGGGGTGGACGGCGGCGCCCAGCCGGCGCCGGGACCGGGTGAGCCGTGCGCTGCTGCTCACGATCCTGCTCATGCAGGCCCTGCTCAGCCTGCGGCTGCGCAACGCGGTGTCCCCGGACGAGGCGTTGCTGCTGAACACCGGCCGCCAGTACCTGGACCGGATGCGGGAGGGCACTGCGATCACAGAGGCCGACACCGCCTCCTCCTACCTGCACCCCATGGTCGCCGCGGCGATCGACGGCCTGGCGGGACCGGCCGGGGCCCGGCTCTTCAGCCTGCTGTGCCTGCTGGGGGCGACCGCCGCGCTGTACTCGCTGGCCCGCAGGCTCTTCAACGAGCGCGTGGCGCTGTTCACCGCCGCCTCCTTCGCGGTGGTCGAGCCCACGCTCTTCCTCGGCAACTTCGTCAGCCCCGACCCGCCGGCCATCTTCATGCTGGCGCTGGCCGGCCGGCTGGCCGCGCGCCTGGACCGCAGCCCGGCCTGGCACGTCCTGCTCGTGGCGCCGGCGGCGGCCCTGGCGGTGCTGATCTCCCCCACCGCCGTGCTCCTGCTGCCCGCGGTCGTGCTCCTGGCCGTGCTGGTGGCCGGACGCGGCCACGGGCCGGGCCGGTCGCTGGGCTGGGGGGCGGGCCTGGTCGCCGTCCTCGGGGCGACGCTGGCCGCCGCCGCGGTGGGGGTGGGCATGCCCGTCGCCCCGGACCCGGCCGCGACGGGCACGGACGCCCCGCAGACGGTGCTGCGGACCGCCGCGTCGCTGGGCGGGCTGCTGTTCCTCCTCGCCGTGCTCGGCACGATCTTCTACACCCACCGGGACCGGATGGGCGAGGCCCCGATCCTGCCGGATGAGCGGCCATCGCCCTCCCGGGCGTGGCGGCTCGCCCTCGGCACGGTGCTCAGCGGGGCCGCGCTGGCGGTGCCCGGGTACGCGCTGCTGCAGCACACCTCGGCCGATCTGCACCGGCAGCTCGGCTACGGGCTGCTGCTGGCCGCCCCGATGGCCGGGGTCGGCATCGCCCGGATCATCGGCCCGCACTTTCGCAACCTGCAGCTGGGCATCGCCGCCTGGATCGCGCTCCTGCTCTTCGGCATGGCCCAGTCGGAGCGGTTCTACTACGAGTGGATGGACTACCGGCCGGTGGCCGACGCGCTCCGGCCGCTGGTCGGGCCGCAGGGCCGCTACCTGAGCCCTTCGCCGGAGCTGCCCGCCTACTACCTGGGGTCGCGCACCGAGCGAGAGCAGTGGGCCGATCCGCAGGAGCTGACCTACACCGATCGCAGGGGACGCACGCTCCAGGGGACGGCGGCGTTCCTGGCCGCCGTCCGCGAACGGCACTTCGACATCGTCGTGCTGGGCGGCCTGACCGCCCCCGACCCGCGGCAGCGGGCGGCGGTGGTGACCGGCAGGCGCTACTACATGGCCGTGGAGATCCCCTTCTCGGTGGGCTCCCGCTCGGGACGCTATGAGATCTGGGTCAAGCAGGACACCGGCCCGCCCGCCCGCAGCCCGTCCTGAGCGGCGGGGCGGCGCGGGCCCTCAGGCGATGCGGTCGATCACCAGCGGCAGCAGGTCGGGGCTGCCCTCGGGCTCGATCGTGATGGCGCCGTCGAGGGCCTGCAGGGCGCGTTCGAAGCGGGCCGGTTCGTCGGTGTGCAGGGTCAGCAGCGGCTGTCCCGCCCTGACCTCCTCGCCCGGTGCGGCGTGGCAGACCACTCCGGCGCCGGGTGAGACCGGGTCCTCCTTGCGGGCCCGGCCGGCGCCCAGCCGCCAGGCGGCCACTCCCACCGCGTAGGCGTCCAGCCCGGTCAGCACGCCGGAGGCGGGGGCGGTGAGGGTGTGCGACTCGCGGGCGACGGGCAGCGGGGCATCCGGATCGCCGCCCTGGGCGCGGATCATGCGCCGCCAGACGTCCATGGCCGAGCCGTCGGCGAGGGCGTCGGCGGGGTCGGCGGCGTCCAGCCCGGCCGCCGCGAGCATCTCGCGGGCCAGGGTGAGGGTCAGCTCGACCACATCGGGCGGGCCGCCGCCGGCCAGCACCTCCACGGCCTCGGCGACCTCCAGGGCGTTGCCGACCGCGCGGCCCAGCGGGCGGTCCATGGCGGTCAGCAGCGCCACGGTCTTGACGCCGTGGTCGGTGCCGATGGCGACCATGGTCTCGGCCAGCTCGCGGGCGCGCTCGACGGTCTTCATGAACGCCCCGGAGCCGACCTTGACGTCCAGCACCAGCGCGCCGGTGCCCTCGGCGATCTTCTTGGACATGATGGAGGAGGCGATCAGCGGGATCGACTCCACCGTGCCGGTCACATCGCGCAGGGCGTACAGCTTGCGGTCGGCCGGGGCCAGCCCGCTGCCGGCGGCGCACACCACCGCGCCGACCTCGCGCAGCACGCTCAGCATCTGCTCGGGGGTGAGCGAGGCCCGCCAGCCGGGGATCGACTCCAGCTTGTCCAGCGTGCCGCCGGTGTGGCCCAGGCCCCGCCCCGACAGTTGCGGGACGGCGGCGCCGCAGGCCGCCACCAGCGGGGCCAGCGGCAACGTGATCTTGTCGCCCACCCCGCCGGTGGAGTGCTTGTCGGTGGTGGGACGGTCCAGCGCGGAGAAGTCCATGCGCTCCCCGGAGCGGATCATGGCCTCGGTCCAGCGCGTCACCTCGGCGCGGTCCATGCCGTTGAGCACGATGGCCATGGCCAGCGCGGCCATCTGCTCGTCGGCGACCTCACCGCGGGTGTAGGCGTCGATGACCCAGTCGATCTGCTGCGGCGACAGCCGGTGGCCGTCGCGTTTGGTCACGATGACGTCGATGGCGTCCACGGGGCTCCTCGCGGGGTTCGGGGCTCAGGCGAGCCGGGTGAGGTCGTCGGGGCCGAAGGCGTCCGGGAGCACCTGCGACATGGGCACGATGCCGCGGGCGGTGGCCAGCAGCAGGTGCGGCCCGCCGTGCTCCCACAGCAGCTGGCGGCACCGGCCGCAGGGCATCAGCGGGTCGCCGTTGCCGTCCACCACCGACAGCGCCACCAGGCGGGGACGGCGCGACCCGGCCGGCAGGTCGGGGCCGTAGAGGGCCGAGACGAGGGAGCACTCGGCGCACAGGCCCAGTCCGTAGGAGGCGTTCTCCACATTGCAGCCGGTGATCACCCGGCCGTCGTCGGTCAGCGCCGCCGCGCCCACCGGGAAGTTCGAGTACGGCGCGTAGGCGCGCTGCATCGCCTCCCGGGCGGCCTCCCGCAGGCGCGCCCAGTCGATCTCCGTCATGGGCCTACCGTACGTGAGCCGCCGCCGCCCACCGCAGGAGACCGAATTCACATTTTCGGACATCTGCATAAGGGATCCCCGGCATGATCACCACCATAAAGCCACCTCATGACCGTCCGTTACAGGCGACGATGAGTTGAACGCGGCGATTGTCTCCATATGTCGGCGTTTGGATAACGGTCTTCCCACAACTTGGTAGGAGCATGGCGGGAGACCCGTCCGGATGGTGATGCTGAGGCCCGAGCGAGCGATTGAAACGGGCCTTGCGCCCTGTTGCATGCGCTTAGGAGGCATGGTGACTACGTTGATGCGGCTGGTCGCCGGGGCGGCCGGGTTGTCTTTGCTGCTGGCCGGGTGCGGGTCGGCGCCCGAGGAGGATTCCGGCTCCGGCACCGCCGCCTCGGACTTCTCGGCCTGCATGGTCACCGACCTCGGTGGCATCGACGACCGGTCCTTCAACGCCTCCTCCTGGGAGGGCATGCAGGCGGCCGCCAAGAGCACCGGCGCAAAGGTCAACTACGTGGTCTCCACCAGCGAGAACGACTACGTCCCCAACATCACCCGGCTGATCTCGCAAAAGTGCGACCTGATCGTGTCGGTGGGCGGGCTGATGGCCGAGGCCACCAGCCAGGCGGCCAAGTCCAACCCCGACCAGAAGTTCGCCATCGTGGACTCCTCCTCGGTGCCGCCGAACGTCTACGGCATGGAGTTCAACACCGCCCAGAGCTCCTTCCTGGCCGGTTACCTGGCCGCCGCGATGTCCAAGACCGGCAAGGTCGCCACCTTCGGCGGGCTGCCCATCCCGCCGGTGACGATCTTCATGGACGGCTTCTACGAGGGCGTCCAGTACTACAACGAGCAAAAGGACAAGGACGTCAAGGTCCTGGGCTGGGACCCGGCCAAGCCCAAGTCCGGCTCGATGGCCAACTCCTTCAACGACCAGGCCGCCGGCAAGCGCATCGCCGGCAACTTCATCCAGCAGGGCGCCGACATCATCTTCCCGGTCGCCGGCGGCACCGGCCTGGGCGCCGCCGCCGCGGCCCAGGAGAGCGGCGGCAAGGTCAGCGCGATCTGGGTGGACACCGACGGGTGCGTGTCGGCCGCCCAGTACTGCGACGTGTTCCTGACCAGCGTGATGAAGAGCGTCGCCAAGGCCGTGCAGACCACCGTCGAGACGGCCGCCAAGGGGCAGCAGCTGAGCGGCTCCTACCTGGGCACCCTGGAGAACGGCGGCACCGGCCTGGCGCCGTTCCACCAGTTCGAGGACAAGGTCCCCGCCGAGCTGAAGCAGGAGCTGGAGCAGATCAAGCAGGACATCATCTCCGGCAAGATCAAGATCAAGTCCGCCAACCAGCCCAAGAGCAGCTGAGCGGCGCACCGGCTCGGCCCGGCGCGGCGGCGCCGGGATGAGGTTCGCTCTTCACCGAGGTCGTGGGGCGGGGCCGAACGCTCGGTCCCGCCCCACGGGCACGCCGGGGCAGGTCCCCGGCGGCACCCCACAGGGAGGTCGGCGGTTGACCCTTGAACTGCGCGGGATCACCAAGCGCTTCGGCTCGCTGGTGGCCAACGACGGCATCGACCTGGAGGTCCGCCCCGGGGAGATCCACTGCCTGCTCGGCGAGAACGGCGCCGGCAAGTCCACCCTGATGAACGTGCTGTACGGGCTGTATCAGCCCGACGCGGGGCAGATCCTGATGGACGGCCGGCCGCTGACCATCAACGGCCCCCGCGACGCCATCGCCGCCGGCATCGGCATGGTCCACCAGCACTTCATGCTCATCCCGGTGTTCACCGTCGCCGAGAACGTCATGCTCGGCGACGAGCGCACCGGGCCGCCCCGCTGGGCCCGCTCGCTCGGCCCGTTGGCCCGCCTGGGCTGGTCCGGCCCGGTGGGCTGGCTGGACCGCCGCCGCGCCCGCCGCGACGTGGCCGAGATCTCATCCCGCTACGGCCTGCAAGTCGATCCGGACGCCCTGGTGGCCGACCTGCCGGTGGGCGTGCAGCAGCGGGTGGAGATCATCAAGGCGCTGATCCGGGACGCCCGGGTGCTGATCCTGGACGAGCCCACCGCGGTGCTCACCCCCCAGGAGACCGAGGAGCTGTTTTCGGTCATGCGCTCGCTGCGCGCCTCCGGACGCTCCATCGTCTTCATCACCCACAAGCTCAAGGAGGTCAAGGCCGTCGCCGACCGGATCACCGTGATCCGGCGCGGCGCGGTGGTCGGCACCGCCGGCCCGGAGGCCTCGGAGCGGGAGCTGGCCGGGCTGATGGTCGGCCGCGACGTCCGCCTCACCGTCGACAAGGCCCCGCCGGCCGTGCCCGAGGACGCCGAACCGGCCTTCCAGGTGCGGGACCTGACCGTGCTGGACGAGTCCGGGCAGCCGGTCGTGGACGGCGTCTCCTTCGACATCCGCGCCGGGGAGATCCTGGGCATCGCCGGGGTGCAGGGCAACGGGCAGACCGAGCTGACCGAGGCCATCTTGGGGTTGCGCCCGGCGGCCGGCGGAAGCATCCGGCTGGACGGCCGGGAGCTGACCGGCCGCTCCCCCCGCCAGGTGCTGCGCGCCGGGGTCGGCTACATCCCCGAAGACCGCGGCCATGACGCGCTGGTGGCCGACTCCAGCGTCGCCGAGAACCTGGTGCTGGACCTGTTCGACCGCCCGCCGTTCGGCCGCCGCGGCAGCATGGACGTGCGGGCCGTCCGCGCCAACGCCGCGCACCGGGTGGAGGAGTTCGACATCCGCACCTCCTCCATCGACGCCCCGGTGGGCACCCTGTCGGGCGGCAACCAGCAGAAGGTGGTCGTGGCCCGGGAGATGTCCCGGCCGCTGCGGCTGCTGGTGGCCTCCCAGCCCACCCGCGGCGTGGACGTGGGCGCCATGGAGTTCATCCACCGGCGGATCGTGGCCGAACGCGACCAGGGCCGCCCGGTGCTGATCGTCTCCACCGAGCTGGATGAGATCTTCGCGCTGGCCGACCGCATCGCGGTGATGTACCGCGGCAAGATCATGGCGATCGTCCCGCCGGAGACCTCCCGGGAGGACATCGGCTGCCTGATGGCCGGCACCTCCCCGGACGCCGCCGGCCCGCCCGAGGGTGCCGCAGATTCACAAAAAGACGCGGCCGCGAAGGACGGTGACGCAGATGAGTGAGCAGACGGCACCGTCTGAGGCCGACCAGACGGTGCGGCAGACGCCGGAAAAGGAGCGGACGCCGCAAAGCGGGCGGCTTCGCAGGCTGGCCGCCCATGTGGCGGCCGGGCCGCCCTGGGTGGTGACCGTGCTGGCGATCGCGCTGGCCCTGCTGGTCGGCGCGGTCCTGATCATCGTCTCCGACTCGGAGGTCACCACCGCCTTCGGCTACTTCTTCGCCCGTCCCAGCGACGCGCTCACCGCGTCCTGGACGGCGGTGTCCACCGCCTACGGGGCGCTGCTGAAAGGCGCGATCTTCAACCCCGGCAACGCCGGGTCGGCGACCGCGGCGCTGACCCCGATCAGCGAGACCCTCACCGAGGCCACCCCGCTGATCTTCGGTGGGCTGGCGGTGGGGCTGGCCTTCCGCGCCGGCCTGTTCAACATCGGCGGCCAGGGCCAGCTGATCATCGGCGCCATCGCCACCACCTGGGTGGGCTTCACCCTGGACGCCCCGGCGGTGATCGCGCTGCCCGCGGCGGTGCTGGCCGGGATCGCGGGCGGCGCCCTGTACGGGGGGCTGGCCGGCTGGCTCAAGGCCGGGCCCGGGGCGCACGAGGTGATCGTCACGATCATGCTCAACTACGTGGCCTACCTGCTGCTGGGCTACCTGATCTCCAGCGAGGTCTTCCGCGACCCGGACAACCCCCAGCCGGTCTCCAAGCCGGTCGCCGAGGCGGCCCGGCTGCCGCACCTGCTGGGCGACTCGCTGCGGGTCAACGCCGGGCTGCTGCTGGCCATCGCCGCGGTGGTCTTCACCTGGTGGCTGCTGAACCGCTCCACGCTGGGCTTTCAGCTGCGGACGGTGGGCGCCAACCCGCATGCCGCCCGCACCGCCGGGATGAGCGTCGGCTACGGGCAGATCATGGCGATGGTGATCTCCGGCGGGCTGATGGGCCTGGTGGGGGTGTCGCAGGTGCTGGGCACCGCCAACGCCCACAACGCGCTCACCCAGCAGATCGACGCCGGGCTGGGCTTCACCGCGATCACCGTGGCGCTGCTGGGCCGGGCCTCGCCGCTGGGCACGGTGGCCGCGGCGCTGCTGTTCGGCGCGCTGCAGGCGGGAGGCCGGGAGATGCAGGCGGCGGCCGGGGTGTCGATCGAGATCGTCACCGTCATCCAGGCGCTGATCGTGCTGTTCGTGGCGGCCCCGCCGCTGGTGCGCGGCCTGTTCCGGCTGCGCGGGGACGGCGGCGCCGGCACCGGCCTGCTGGCGAAGGGATGGAACGGCTGATGCGGATGAAAGGGAGCGGCCGGTGAGCGCGACGCTGACGCCGACGAGCACCCCGGTGGCCGGCACCGGAGGCGACCGGCGGCACTGGTACGTCGGCGGGGCGATGATCCTGGCCGGGGTGTACGCGCTGGTGGCGTTCGGGCTCGGCAGCCGCACCGACGACGGCGCCACGGCCGTCTTCAACCTCAACATGGTCGGCGACGAGGCGATCAAGGTTCCCGACCTGACGGTGCCAGCCGGGCCGGCCGCCGTGGCGCTGTCGCTGGTCTGCGTGGCGATCGGGGTGCTGCGGGCGGCCCTGCGGCCGAGCGGGGTGCGCCGCTCCCTCGGCACCGCCGTCTACCTGGCCGCGTTCGTCGCCGCGTTCCTGGTGTGGGCGGCCGCCGGGCACAACCTCAACTTCACCTCGGTGCTCAACGCCATGGTGCTGGCCGCCACCCCGCTGATCCTGGGCGCCCTGTGCGGGGTGCTGTGCGAGCGGTCCGGCGTGATCAACGTGGCGATCGAGGGGCAGTTCCTGGTCGGGGCGTTCTGCGCCTCGCTGCTGGCCTCCATCTCCGGCAGCCTGTGGGTGGGGCTGGTCGCCGGGTGCCTGGGCGGCGGCCTGCTGGGCGCCATGCTGGCCGTCTTCGCCAACCGCTACCTGGTGCAGCAGGTGGTGCTGGGCGTGGTGCTCAACCTGTTCGCCGCCGGGCTGACGGGCTTTCTGTACGAGCGGCTGATGCAGACCAACCCCGACTACAACAAGACGATGGCCTTCCCCGCCATCGACATCCCGGGGCTGTCGAGCCTGCCGGTGGTCGGCCCGGTGCTGTTCGGCCAGAACGTGATCTTCTACATCACCGTGGCGCTGATCGCCATCGTCCACATCGGGCTGTTCCACACCCGCTGGGGTCTGCGCACCCGCGCCGTCGGCGAGCACCCCACCGCCGCCGACACGGTCGGCATCCGGGTGGTGGCGATGCGCTACCGCAACGTCATCCTGGGCGGGCTGATCGCCGGGATGGGCGGGGCCTGGCTGACCATCGGCCTGAACATCACCTTCAACAAGAACATGGCCGCCGGGCAGGGCTTCATCGCCCTGGCCGCGCTGATCTTCGGCCGCTGGTCTCCGCTGGGCGCGGTGTGGGCCGCCCTGCTGTTCGGTTTCGCCGGCGGGGTGTCGGTCTCGCTGCAGCCGCTGCAGACCCCGGTGCCGACCGCCTTTTTGTCGATGACCCCCTACCTGGCCACGATCTTCGCGGTGGCGGGCCTGGTCGGTGCCGTCCGCGCCCCCGCCGCGGACGGCGTCCCCTACACCAAGGGCTGACCCCGGCCGCCGGTCAGGAGCCGCCGCTGACGGTGACGACCTGGCCGGTGATGCCGGTGTTGGCGGCCGAGGCCAGGTAGACGATCGGGCCGGCGACCTCGGCGGCCTCCAGCAGCCGGCCGATCGGGGCGCGGGCGCTGTAGATGTGGCCGTGCTGCTCGGTGATCTCGGCGTTGGTGTCGGTGCGGGTCAGCCCCAGCATCACCACGTTGGAGAGGATGTCGCCGTCGGCGCCCAGGGAGAAGGCCGCCGAGCGGCTGAACCCGTGCAGCGCGGCCTTGGCCGCCGCGTAGTACTCGCTGCCCGCGGCGCCGTCGGAGACGAGGGTGGAGGACAGGTGCACCAGACGCCCCCAGCGCTGCCGCCGCAGCACCGGGGCGACCTGGCGGCTGAGCCGCACGGCGCCCTCGATGTTGACGTTCACCGTCCGCGTCCACAGCTCCTCGGGGACGTCCTCGAAGCGGTGGGCGGGGACGGGGGCGTCATCGCCCCACACCACCGCGTTGTTGACCAGCACGTCGATCCGGCCGCTCCACTCCAGCACCGCCTCGGTCAGCGCGGCGGCCGCCTGCGGGTCGGCCATGTCGTAGCGGGTCGCCAGCGCCCGGCCGCCGCCCGCCTCGACCTCCTTGGCCAGGCGTTCGGCCTCCTCCCGCCTGCCGTGGTAGGTCAGGACGAGGTCGGCGCCCTCGGCGGCGAACGCACGGGTCAGCGCGCGGCCGATCCCGCCGGAGGCCCCGGTCACGATGACGGTGCGGCCGTTCAGTCCCAGATCCATCGCATGCCCTCCCGGGGTGTGCTTCCTGCTTGCCCGCGGCCTCAGGGCGAGACCGCACCGCCACGGTGCCGGGGCGGCGGCGCCGCATACAGACCGGGCCGAGACTGGCCCCGCCAGGGCCACGATCCCCGGCGGGCCGGCCGGTAGCGTGGACGGCATGAGCGGCACCGGCAACGCGCGCGGCAATGAGCTGGGGGCGTTCCTGCGCGCCCGCCGCGAGGCCATCACCCCGGCCGAGGTCGGGCTGCCGGCCGGTCCCCGGCGGCGCACCCCCGGCCTGCGCCGGTCCGAGCTGGCCATGCTGGCCGGGATCAGCGTGGAGTACCTGACCCGGCTGGAGCAGGGACGCGACCGCCGCCCCTCCTTCCAGGTGCTGGCCGCGCTGGCGGACGCGCTGCGCCTGTCGGCCGCCGACCGCGAGGTGCTGCGCAACATCGCCAAGGAGGCCAACGGTTCCTACGGCTGCCTGACGGCGCCGTCATCGGCGACCCGCACGGTGCGGCCCACCGTGCGGGCGGTGCTGGAACGCCTGGAACCCGCCCCGGCCGTGCTGGTGAACCCGCTGGGCGACGTGCTCGCCTGCACCGTGGGCTATGAGCTGCTCGCCGGGCCGCTGGGCGTGCTGGAGGGGCGCCCGCCCAATCTCGTCCGGCATGTGTTCACCGACCCGCGGGCGCGGGCCGCCTACCCGGAGTGGGACCGGGTGGCCGACGAGCAGGTCGCTCATCTGCGGGCCAGGACCTCGCGCGGGGACCCGCACGCCGCGGGGCTGGCCGACGAGCTGGCCCTGGTCGCCGGGGCCGCCTTCACCGAGCGCATGCAGCGGCCGCCCGCCGCTCCGCCGCACACCGGGGTGCAGCGCCTGGTGCATCCCGACGAGGGCGAGCTCCGCCTGGCGTATGAGATCTTCGACCTGTCCCCCGACGGTCAGCGCATGGTCGTCTACCTGCCGGCCGACGAGGCCGCCTCCGCAGCGCTGGACCGGATCACCGGCCGCCGCCCCGGCACGCTGCGCGCAGTGCCTCTCCGCCCGGCCGCGCACACCGGCTGACCGCGCCGAAACGCCCGCCCGGCCCGGCCGCCGGGAGCACCGGGACGCCCTCCGGCACGTGCGGCCCCGCGGCAAGGAAACCCGGCACGGATCGACCGGTCCGGCCGGGAGGCCCGCCGGGACGCCCATCCCCGGCGGGCGGACTCACCGGGGCGGGCCGATGGCGCTGCGGGGCCCGCGGGGCCGCCCCGCGGCGGACGGCGAATCGGGATACCGGGAATTCACGCCGTGCCGATCGCCCCGGAATCGAAATCCCGACACTCCACGATTCACCCGCCCTCAATTGAGGGACCGGCCTTCTTTCACGTCGCCCGGCCAACGGTCGGCAATGAGCCGACCAAGCAGGGAATTTGTTCTCCACCGGCCGCATGAGAAGTCCGGGCGCGGGTTATTTCTAGCCGTGCCCTGCGTCTTGCCGCACCCGAATCGTCACAGGCACGAGGGCAATTCCGACAAATGGACCAGGAGGTTCATATGATGAAGAGATTGGCCGCGGTCGGCATCATGTCCGCCGCCTTCGGCGGCGCGCTGCTGGCGGCACCGCCGGCCCTGGCCGACACCACCGCCGCCCATCAGGCCAAATCGGGAGTGAGCCACTACAGGCATCACCACCACAAGTGCGACAAGGCCCGCACTCTGGCCACCATCTACAAGTGCGAGCTCGGCGTCTATGACCTCCGCCACTACATTTACAAGGAAGTCCTCGGCTCTCTGAAGGGCGGCCACTACCACGCCTACCGGTACAAGCACCACGGCCACCACGACGGCCACAAGTACGACGGCCACCACGACGGCCACAAGGGCCACGGGGACAAGAGCGGCGCTTACAAGGACTCCTACTACAAGGGCTACGACCAGGGGTACAACGACGGCCGCAGGGACGGGTACCGCGACCACTACGAGGGCGGCCACAACGACCACCACAGGCACGCCTTCGACGACGGCTACCGGGACGGCTACAAGCACGGCTACTACGACAGCCGCAAGGACGGTCCCAAGCACGACGGCCACCACGACGGCCACAAGCACGACGGTCACCACGACGGCCACGGACACCACTGACCAGATGAGGGCGTTGCCATAACGCCCGGCCGCGTCAATCGCATATGGCCATCCGTTGAACGCATCCGGAGGATGGACACCAAGGGGCGGGGATTCAATTTCCCGCCCCTTATCGATGCCTGAAGCGCGAGTTCACAAAAATTGGCGGTGCACACCGGAGAAAGCCGCCGCCGGAAGGGCGGGCGGCCTTGCCGGCGCCGCAGGCCGGCCCGCGTGAGAACGGCCGTCCCCCGCTCAGCCGCCCCGCCCCCACCGCCGCCGGCGCCCGGCCGGCAGAGCCCGGACGTCCCGAATCCGGCCTTCTTCACGACGCGCCGCGGCCGCGACACACCGGACGCGATATCACCTTCTGCATCCGTTCTGCGACGTTACCGGCAGTGTGCGAAGTTTCAGCCGTCCGATGTGAGGTAGGCCGTGCACACCACGTCAAGGAGGTCCTTGGCGGGCGGGTATGGGCGACGCCCCAGGCCGCCGGTCAAGGGCCATGCACATGGACGACGGCGCCACCGCGCACTCGCGCGGTGCGCCCGCGCAGTGGAGGTGAACGTAGTGGCTCTGCCTACCAGGCGTCATCGCGGACTCGAGCAGTGGACCCCGTGGGCCGGACGCTCCTGGGACCCGTTCTCAGACTTCCAGCAACTGTGGGACCAGATGGGGCGGTTCTTCGCCACGACGGCCCCCGAGGTCGAGGCCGGCACCTGGCGCCCGCTGGCCGAGACCGAGGAGACCGACGACGCCTACGTGGTGCGCGCCGAGCTTCCGGGATTCTCGCGCGACGACGTCCAGGTCGAGATCACCGGCAATGAGCTGCGCATCTCCGGAGAGGCCAAGGAAGAAGAGCACGGCAAGGTGCTGCGGCAGCGCACCGGCAAGTTCATGTACCACAGCACCCTGCCCGCCGACGCCGACGTCGACAAAGTCGACGGCGAGCTGGTCGACGGCGTGCTGACCGTGCGGGTGCCCAAGATCGAGCAGAGCAAGTCTCGGCGCATCGCGCTCAAGGGCTGAGGACCACCGCCCACGTCTTGCGGTGCGGACACCGCCGCAGGGTCCGCACCGCAAGCGCGGCAGGAGGAGGTGAGGACCGATCATCACGGCATTGATCGTTCCGCTGGTGGTCCTGGTCGGCCTGATGCTCATGCAGTGGCTGGAGACGGCGCTGCTGCCCTCCCCGCCGGATACCGCGCCCGGCCCGCCCGCCTCCGACCCACCGGATGAACGGACCGGCCCGGCCACAACCGAGCAGCGTGAAAAGCACGCACCCGCCACGCCCCGGCCGGCGCACGCCGCGCACCGGCGGGCACCTGTTCATCGAACCGCCCGGCACGGCCGGGCATCGCTCCATCACCACAGGAGATGACGCGGCGCTCCCGCCCGGGAGCGCCGCCCGCCGGGCCCGGGCCGCCTCAGGCGGAGACGGCGTCGCCCACCTCGGCGCCGGTGGAGCGGCGTCCCTCCCACAGCGCGGTGAGCGCGGTGGCCGTCAGCACGCGCACGCCCACGCCGATGCACCGCTCGTCCACGTCGAAGTCGCCGCGGTGCAGGTCGTACTCCTCGGCCGAGCCGGGGGTGCGCACGCCCAGGCGGGCCAGAGCGCCGGGGATGGACTCCAGGTACCAGCCGAAGTCCTCCCCGCCCAGGCTCTGCGGGGTGGGCACGGGGGCGTCCTCGCCCAGCATCCGGGTGGCCGCGTCGCGGAACATCTGCACGCTGTCGGGGTCGTTGACGGTGGGCGGGACGCCCCGCACGTACTCCAGGGAGGCCTCCACGTCGTAGGCGGCGGCCACCGAATCCAGCAGCGCCTTCATCATCTCCGGCGCCTTGTGCCAGGCCTCGTCGTCCAGGCAGCGGACGGTGCCCTCGGCGATGCCGTCGTCGGGGATGGCGTTGGCGACCGAACCGGCGGCCACCCGGCCCCACACCAGCGACAGGCTGGAGCGGGGGTCCACCCGGCGGGACAGCGCGGCGGGCAGCTCGGTGACGATCTTGGCCAGCGCGTACACCAGGTCGGCGGTCAGATGCGGCCGGGCGGTGTGCCCCCCGGGCCCGGTGACCTTGACGTACACCTTGTCGCAGGCGGCGGTGATCGGCCCGGCCCGCAGCCCCAGCTGGCCGACCTCGATGCGCGGGTCGCAGTGCAGCGCGAAGACCCGGTCCACCCCGGCCAGCCCGCCGGCGGCCATGACGTCCAGGGCGCCGCCGGGGTGCTCTTCGGCGGGCTGGAACAGCAGCCGGACCCGGCCGGGCAGCAGCCCGGCGGCGGCCTGCTGGGCCAGGAACAGCCCGGTGCCCAGCACGATCGTGGTGTGCACGTCGTGCCCGCAGGCGTGCGCGACGCCGGGGACGGTGGAGCGGTAGGGCACGTCCTTTTCGTCCATCAGCGGCAGCGCGTCGATGTCGGCGCGCAGCGCCACCGTGGGGCCGTCGGCCGGGCCGATGTCACAGATCACGCCGGTGCCCTTGGGCAGTACCCGGGGGTGCAGGCCGGCCGCGGTCAGCTCCCGCACGATCTGCTGGGTGGTGCGGTGCTCGGCATAGCCGAGTTCGGGGTGCATGTGCAGGTCGCGGCGGAAGTCGATCAGCTTCTGGTTCTCCCGGGCCAAGAAGGCCTCAAGCTGCGTGTGCAGCGCCGCGCCGTTCCACGACGCGCCCTCTTCCCGCGGCCGTGGCTCATCGGCCACGGCCACCGGCTCAAGTCCGGGCATCACCCCGGGTCCCGGCTGTGTCATCTGTGCCCCCTGAGAATCGGTGTCCCGGTCGCCTGGTCCAGAGCCCTGGCGGGGGTCGCGCTCCCCGCCGGCGGGTGCCGGCCGGGCCGGAGACGAGTAGGAGTCGGCTTCGCTGTCTGCACGTCGTGCCGGTGTCGCTTCCGGCGACGGGTACGAGTGCGGCCCGGCCGCTGGGGCCGGGCCGGCGGCTGCGGGTCGGCGCCCGGGCTCGCGCCCTCCTGCCGGTGGCCGGGGAGCACCGTCAGCTCCCTCCATATGCCACCTCCCGGGGATTGACGAACCTGTCTTCTGCCAGTTCGGTGACGGCGGCCTCCACGACATCCTCAAGAGTGCCGCCCTCGGCGCGGATCGCGCGCTGGCGTTCGTACGGGGCCCCGTGTTCGAGGACCTCGCCGGCCACCTTGAGCTGCTCGGCGCATCCCAGCCGGTCCGCCACGGGCTCCAGTTCCCTGATGAGCTCGTACAGGTCGTCGCGGAGCGGGGTGGTGCTCCCGCTGTCATCGGTGATCACGATGGCGTCCAGGCCGTAGCGCGTGGCCCGCCACTTGTTGTCCCGTACGACCCATGCGGCCGGTCTGGGCAGAGTGTACCCGCGATCCAATTGCTGGTCGAAGAGGGTGACCAGGCTCTGGCACAGGGCGGCGGCCATGCCGACCTCGCGCAGGGTGGGGATGCCGTCGAACATCCGGATCTCGACGGTGCCCAGGTCCGGATGCGGGCGGATGTCCCACCAGACCTCTTTGATGCTGCGGATGCTGCCGGCCCGCAGCAGGGTGTCCATGTACTCTTCGAACTCCGCCCAGTCCGCCAGCAGGTGCGGCGGCCCGGCGGTGGGAAGCTGGCCGAACACCACCGCCCGGCTGGAGGCCAGCCCGGTGTCGTGGCCGCTCCAGTACGGGCTGGAGGCGGTCAGCGCCAGAAAATGCGGCAGATAGCAGGCCAGGGCGTTGACGATGGGGATCGCCTTGGCCGCGTCGCGGATCCCCACATGGACGTGCACCCCGAAGGTCTGGATGCGCCGGGCCAGCCACTGCATCTGCTCGACCAGCTCGGCGTAGCGGCGCACCGGCGCCATCACCGCCTCCTGCCAGCCGCTGATGGGGTGGGTGCCCATGCAGGCCAGATCGATGCCCCGCGGCTCGGTCACCGAGCGCAGCCGCTCGACGGTCTCGGCCAGATCCGCCACGGCCTCGCCGACCGTATGGCAGATATCGGTCACCACCTCGACCGTGGATTCCATGATCTCGTGACGGAGCTTGGGATTTTCCCGCCCGGTGCTCAGCTCGGGCAAAGCGGCCAGCACCCGGCGGGCCTCCTGGCGCAGCAGCCTGCTGTGGGAGTCGACGAGCTGCAGTTCCCACTCCACGCCCAGCGTCGCGCCCCGCGACGCCTTGAAGTCAATGGCCACGGCCAACCTCCAGGCACAATCCTTGCAGGTCGATGCGTGGCACGTGGCGCAATTGGGCCAGCGCATCCCTAAGCCCGGACAAATACCCGATCCGGCGGTGTCCAAAGTGTGGACGTCTCCATGATGCTCCCCGCCCCGCACCGGGCGCCGCGCGCCCCACCCGTCCAGACCTCAGTTGACCCGCCCGGACGGCGGCCGGACGCATTCGGTGGCTCTGGGCGGCCACTTCCCGCCGACCGGAGCACCACCCGATCGGGCTAGTCAGCCGTCCGAAACCCGGGAGATCGGCGCCCGTTTGCGCCAGATCCCGACGCATGACTCATCACCCACCCAACCCTGACGGCATAGCGGGCGTCAACGAAGTTATGGCCGGGTACCGGCAATCCGGGATGGTCACTACTCTTCGCGGAGCCATGAGAAACACACCTCGCGCGATCACCGCGCTCACCGCGCCACTGCTGGCCGTGTCCCTGGCCGTGCCATCGACCACCCTGGCGGCCGCCCGGCCCGTGGCCCGAGAACCGATCGGAGGTCCCCGCCTCGGTGAACGCGGAATCGTGGTGGATGTGGGGCCGGGCGCCAAGGCGCCGCCGAAAATCGCCGCCGGCGCCTACATCGTCGCCGACGCCGGCACCGGGCAGGTGCTGGCCGCCAAGAACCCGCACGGGCGCTTCCTGCCGGCCAGCGCGCTGAAAATGCTCACCGCCGTGGCGCTGATCCCCAAACTGGACCCGAACGCCACCGTCCGGCCCACCCGGGAGACCTGCGAGGTGGAGGGCAGCAAGGTCGGGATGACCCCCAAGCTGACCTACAAGGTCTCCGACCTGTTCCACGCGCTGCTGATGGTGTCGGGCAACGACGCGGCCCTGGCGCTGGCGCAGGCCGCCGGCGGGGTGCGGGCGGCCCTGGACTCCATGAACGCCGAGGCCCGGCGGCTGCAGGCCAACGACACGCTGGCCGGCTCGACCAACGGCCTGGATGTGGACCTTGGGCTGACCGTCAAGACCCAGCACACCTCCGTCTACGACCTGGCGCTGATCATGCGGCAGGGGCTGAAGATGCCGCAGCTGCGGGCCTACATCGGCAAGAACCACCACTACTGGCCCGCCCCGCCCACCAAGGAGCAGCGCAAGAAGGGCAAGAAGATCGGCGGCTACCCGATCTACTCCCACATCCGGCTGCTGCCCGGCCAGCGGTACGAGTACCCGGGGGCGATCGGCGGCAAGAACGGCTTCACCATGGCCGCCGGGCAGACCTTCGTGGGCGCCGCCGAGCGCAACGGGCGCACCCTCATCGTGGCGCTGCTGCGCGGGGAGAACCTGTGGCCGGACGTCACCAAGCTGCTGGACTGGGGCTTCGCCTACGGCCCCAGGGTCAGGCCGGTCGGGGTGCTGGTCGAGCCGGTGGACGCGGCCGCCGGTGAGCCGAGCGCCGCTGCGAGCGCGGCGGCCTCGCCGCATGCGGCGCCGGCCGGGTCTTCCGGCGGCGGCTGGCTGGTGCCGGCGGGCGCCGCGGGCGGCGCGGGCGGCGCCGTGGTGCTGGGGGGCGGTCTGCTGTTGCTGCTGCGCCGGCGCCGGACGGCCGCCGCCGGCCCCGCTCCCGCCCGCGTCCCGGTGCAAAGCGGCCCGCCTCCGCAGCTGGGAGGCCATGTCAGGCGGGTGCCGGGCGGTGACGACCCGCTGAACCCGTCGGAGGGAACCAGGCGCTGAGCGCCCCCGGACCGGCCGGCCCGGGGGCGGTGCCGTCCAAGCGGCTCGCCGAGCGCGCGGCGACGCCCGCGACGCGCAGATCACCCGGCTGCAGGTCGTGGCGCGCAAGCGGGCCGGCCCCCAGAACCGGGTCGGCCCGGGACCTTGACGACGGGCCCTCAAAGCCCGGCGGGATGGGCGGTGGCCCCGGCCGCCTCGGCCCGTTTCGCGGACCGTTCCCGCGCGGCGGCGTCGTCCGGGTGCGGCTCGGCCGCTCCGCCGCGGCCGGCGGCGTCCGCCTCCAGCACCGCGCTGCGGGTGGCGCTCCAGGCGGCGGCGAAGACCACGAAGCGCGCCACCAGGTAGATCCACACCAGCAGCCCGGCCACCACGGCGAAGGAGGCGTACACCGGGTTGCCGGCGGTGCGGGCCACCAGCAGCGCGCCGACCTGCTTGAGGATCTCGAAGCCGACCGCGCCGAACAGCGCGCCGCCGGCGATGCTGCGCCAGGGGGCCCGGGTGCCCGACAGCCGGGAGAACAGCATCAAAAAGATCAGCGTGTTGCAGCCGATCGTCACCGACAGGGTCAGCAGCCGCAGCAGCAGCCCGGCCACCACGGCGTGCTCCAGGCCCAGCCATTGCAGCACCGCATGACTGGCCTGGCCGGTGACGGTGGAGCCGGCCACCGACGTGATCAGCACGACGCCCAGGAACAGCAGCGCGCCGATGTCATGAAGCTTTTTGAGCAGGAAGTTGCCGCCCCCGGTCGGGTCGCCCAGCCAGATGTCGCGCAGCGCCTCGCGCAGCGCGTTCATGCAGCCCAGCCCGGTGTAGATCAGCCCGGCCACACCCAGCAGGCCGACCGCTCCCCACGCCTGGGCGATCTGGGCCACCTCGATCTCACCGGCCAGGCCCGGCAGCAGCTCGTTGATCGCCTGCACCAGGTACTCGCGGGCCTGCTCGCTGGCCCCCACCAGGTAGCCCAGCAGCGCGTACCCGATGGCCACCAGCGGGAAAAACGACAAGAAGGCATAAAAAGCGATCGCGGCGCCCAGCCGGTTGCCGCGTTTATCCCGGTAACGCTCGGCGGCGCGGGCCATGTGGTCCACCCACGGGTAGCGACGGCGCAGTTCGCGCAGTGCCTTTCCCACCCGGTCGCTCCGGTCCGCCACCCGGCGCCGCACGCCGTCGATCACCCGTGCCATGGGAGATTCCATACCCGCCGCCGACTGGGCGATTCAACGCAAGAGCGGTGCTGTGGATAAGGGCATCCGACCGCCGAATCCCGTTCGATAGGCCGATTCCGCACGTCGGGGCACAGCCGGGGACGCCTCTTTGAGCCGGCGTTCCCGCAAGCCTGGGCCGCGTCCCCGCCGAGTTCACTCCCCCGGCGGTTGTTTCTCCCGCCAGGGACCCGCCTCGCCCGAGCCGAAGGGGTAGTCCCGCAGCGGGCGCCACACGCCGTCCGGGCCGTGCTCATACAGCGAAAAGCCCCACACGGTGAACTCGGCCCGGTAGCCGGCCAGTTCCTTGAAGGCCCGGTCCAGCACCTCCTCGGGCAGGTCGTGGGCCACCGTCACGTGCGGGTGGTAGGGGAACTGCAGGTCACGGGCGAGCGGGCCGCTGCGCACCTTGGCCTCCAGCCGCTCGCAGGCGCCGATGCCGTCCGAGAGCGCCACGAACACCACCGGGGAGACCGGGCGGAAGGTGGCGGTGCCGCTCAGCCGGATGAGGAAGGCGCGCTCGCCCTCGGCGACCCGCCGCAGGTGCGCCTCGATCGCCGGCAGCCGGCCGCCGTCCACCTCGGTCGGCGGCAGCAGCGTGATGTGGGTGGGAATGGAACGTGCCAGCGCGTCCCCGAACGACTCCCGCCAGCGCTGCAGCTCGCCGCCGTAGGGTTCGGGGATCGCGATCGCCACGCCGATCGTGCGCGGGTCCGCGGCGGCCGTCGCCGCTTCCCCCCGCCGCGGCCGCTCCCGCGTCAGCGGAGCCTCACAATCCACGTCCCACGAATCCCACGCGTTCGCGGACGATCTCCATCGTCCGCGCGGCGACCGCACCGGCCCGGGCCGCCCCGTCGGCCAGGATGCGGTCCAGTTGCTTGTCGTCCTCCAGCAGCTTCTCGGTGCGTTCCCGGATCGGGGTGAAGGTATCCAGCAGCAGCTGGGCCAGGTCCTTTTTGAACTGGCCGTAGCCCTGCCCCTCGTAGCGCCGCTCCAGCTCCGCCACCGGCACGCCCTCCAGCGCCGCGTAGATCCGCAGCAGGTTGGTGATGCCGGGCTTGTTCTCCTCGTCGTAGCGGATCTCGCTGCCGGTGTCGGTGACCGCGCGCATGATCTTCTTGCGCATCGTGGACGGCTGCTCCAGCACCTCCACGATGCCCTGCGGGCTGGAGGCCGACTTGCTCATCTTGACCGTCGGCTCCTGCAGGTCGGTGATCTTGGCCGCGTCCTCAGGGATGTAGGCGGTGGGCAGCACGAACGTCTCACCGAAGCGGTGGTTGAAGCGCTGCGCCAGGTCGCGCGTCAGCTCCAGGTGCTGGCGCTGGTCCTCGCCCACCGGGACCTGCAGCACCTGCCCCTCGCCGGGCTCGGGGGTGTACAGCAGGATGTCGGCGGCCATGAGGATCGGGTAGGTGAACAGCCCGACCGTGGTGGCCGAGGCGCCGTACTTGGCCGACTTGTCCTTGAACTGCGTCATCCGGCTGGCCTCGCCGAACCCGGTGAGGCAGCCCAGCACCCAGGCCAGCTCGGTGTGCTCGGGCACGTGGCTTTGCACGAACACCGCCGCCCGGTCCGGGTCCACGCCCATGGCCAGCAGCTGGGCGGCGGCCACCCGGCTGCGGCGGCGCAGCGCCGCCGGGTCGTGCTCGACGGTGATCGCGTGCAGGTCCACCACGCAGTAGAACGCCTCGTGAGTGTCCTGCAGCGCCACCCACTGCCGCAGCGCCCCCAGGTAGTTGCCCAGGTGGAAGGAGTCGGCGGTGGGCTGAATGCCGGACAGGACACGTGGCGCGGTTACCGAGGACATGGGCACGATTCGATTCTGTCAGGCCCCGTCGCAGGCGAGGTCCCGCAGGCGGCCGGCCCCTTGCGGGGACGCCGCCGACGACGGAGCGGTTTCGGTTCCCCCACGCCGCCCGGGTTCCCGGCCGGCGTGGAACGGCGTCGGCATGACGCGCACGCCCGCCGCGGCGGACCGCCGGCGGGCGACCGCGGTGCGCCCCGCGGGCCCGGCTTGCCGCCCCGGGCCGGCGCACCCGCGCGTCGTGCTCATCATATTCGGCTCCACCGTTCCCGATCGGTTCGCAACGGTTCACAAAGAGGTCAGGGACGAGCGGCGAACCGGACCGCATCCCCGGCGCCGCGGCCGGAACCGGACCATCCGGACCTGCCGCCCGGCCGCGGCGGGCTAGGCTGAGGAACCTCCCCGCCTGCCCTGTTTCCTTTGGAGGAGTCTTCGTGAAACTGCTCGTCACCGGAGGCGCCGGTTACATCGGCAGCGTGGTCACCGCCCAGCTGCTGGAGGCGGGGCATGAGGTGACCGTCCTGGACGACCTGTCCACCGGCCATGCGGACGCGGTGCCCGAGGGCGCCCGCCTGGTGCGCGGCACCCTGCGCGAGCAGGCCGCACCCGTGCTGGAAGGCGGCGGCTTCCAGGCCGTGCTGCACTTTGCGGCCAAGTCCCTGGTGGGCGAGTCCATGGAAAAGCCCGGCCTGTACTGGGACCGCAACCTGGGCGAGTCGCTGGCGCTGCTGGAGGCGATGCGCCGGGCCGGGGTGGGCCAGATCGTCTTCTCCTCCACCGCCGCCACCTACGGGGAACCGCAGTCCACCCCGATCCTGGAGACCGACCCGACCCGCCCGACCAACCCGTACGGGGCCTCCAAGCTGGCGATCGACACGGCGCTGAGCGAGTACGCCCGCATGCACGGCTTCGGCGCGGTGTCGCTGCGCTACTTCAACGTGGCGGGCGCCTACGGCCGGTTCGGCGAGCGGCACACCGTGGAAACCCACCTGATCCCCAACGTGCTGGCGGTGGCCGCCGGGACCCGCCCGTCGGTGAAGATGTTCGGGGACGACTACCCCACCGCCGACGGCACCTGCATCCGCGACTACATCCACGTGGTCGACCTGGGCGTGGCGCACCTGCTGGCGCTGCAGGCGTGCACGCCCGGCGAGCACAAGATCTTCAACCTGGGCAACGGCAACGGCTTTTCGGTGCGCGAGGTCATCGAGGTCTGCCGGGAGGTGACCGGCCATCCGATCCCGGCCGAGGTGGCGCCGCGCCGGCCCGGCGATCCGGCGGTGCTGGTGGCCTCCTCCCAGAAGATCCAGGCCGAGCTGGGCTGGAAGCCCGAGCACGACCTGCACCGCATGGTCGCCGACGCCTGGGCGTTCCTGCGCTCGCAGAGGTGAGCGGGCCGGTGGATCCGCTGCTGGCGGCCTTCGAGGAGGCCTACGGCCGGCCCCCGCAGGGGGTGTGGCACGCCCCGGGCCGGGTCAACCTGATCGGGGAGCACACCGACTACAACGACGGGCTGGTGCTGCCGTTCGCGCTGGCCCAGGGGGTGTCGGTGGCCGCCGCCCGCCGCGACGACGGGGTGCTGGAGCTGCGTTCCCTGCAGGCCGCCGCCGACGGCCGCACCGTGCGGGTGGAGGAGCTGACGCCCGGCGCGGTGGACGGCTGGGCCGCCTACCCCGCGGGGGTCGCCGCCGTGCTGCGCGAGCACGGGGTGGGCGGGGCGTCCCTGCTGATCGACTCCGATCTGCCGCAGGGCGCCGGGCTGGCCTCGTCGGCGGCGCTGGAGTGCGCCGTCGCGCTGGCCCTGTGCCAGCTGCACGGCGTGGAAATCGAACGCGCCGAGCTGGCCCGCCTGGCGCAGCGGGCCGAGCGGGAGTTCACCGGCACGCCCTGCGGGATCATGGACCAGTCGGCCGCGCTGCTGTGCACCGCGGGGCACGCCCTGCTGCTGGACTGCCGCAGCGGCCTGTCCTCCCAGGTGCCGCTGCCGCTGGGTGAGGCGCTGTCGCTGCTGGTGGTCGACACCCGCGCCCCGCACGCCCTGGCCGACGGGGACTATGCGGCGCGCCGGGCCGAGTGCGAGCGGGCCGCGTCCCTGCTGGGGGTGGACTCGCTGCGGGACGTCAAGGACCTGGCCGGGGCGCTGGCGAGCCTGCCGGAGCCGGTGCTGCGCCGCCGCACCCAGCACGTGGTCACCGAGAACCACCGGGTGGAGGCGGCCGTGGGGCTGCTGCGCGCCGGGGCGCTCGCCGAACTGGGCGCCCTGCTGACCGCCTCGCACCTGTCGCTGCGGGACCAGTTCGAAGTCTCCTGGCCGCGGGCGGACGCGGCGGTGGAGGCCGCGCTGCGGGCCGGGGCGCGGGGCGGCCGCATGGTGGGCGGCGGCTTCGGCGGCTCGGTCATCGTGCTGGCCGCCGCCGACCGGCTCGCCGACGTCCGGGAGGCCATCGACGCCGCCTACGCCGAACGCGGCTGGCCCGCCCCCGCCTACCTGGAGGCCGTTCCCTCCGCAGGGGCCCGCCGCCTGCTGTGAAGCGCCGGTGACCTTTTCGGCACGCCGCCGCAGGTCGCACGCGGGGGCGGTGCCGTGGCCGGGAGCGCCGCGGCACCGGGCGCCCGCGGGCTCCCGTCCCCTTGGGCCGGGTGCCGAAAAGGTTCACTCCTCGCCGGCGGCGGCCAAGAGCCGTTCGCGGAAGGCGGCGGCGGTGTCGGCGGCCTGCCGCTCGCCCAGTTCGGCAAAGCCCGCGATGGCCTGCTCCACCTGCTCCAGCGCCTCGGCGAGGCGGCCGACGCCGGCCAGCAGGTGGGCGTGGTCGTAGCAGACCGCCGCCGTCTCCCAGGTCCGCGCCGCCGGGTCGCCGGCGGGCAGGTCGTCGAGGGCGGCGCGCGCCTCCGCCATCGCCTGCAGGCCCTCCTCGGGGCGGCCGCTCCAGGCCAGGCACATGGCACGGCAGCGGCGGGCGCGGACCACGCCATAGGGGTCGCCGGCGGCGGTGAACGCCTCGGCCGCGGCGGCGTACCGTTCGGCGGCCAGGGCGCTGCGGTCCAGGCGCGACAGCGCGTCGGCGGCCTTCTCCAGCAGCCGGGCGGCCGCATGCGGGCGTTCTTCGCGCTCCTCGGCGGCCAGCTCGGCGTAGATGTCGGCGGCGCCCGCCTCGCCCAGCTCTTCTTGGGCCTGGGCCAGCAGGTAGCGGCAGCGGCGCTCGGCGTCGTGATCGGCCAGCTGCGCCAGCATCGGCCCGGCCTCCTCGGCGACCTCGGCCGCCTCAAAGTGCCGCCCGGCCTGCAGCAGCGCGGCGGCCAGGTCCAGCCGGGCGTAGGCGGCCTGCGGGGCGATGCCGGCGGCGGTGAAGGCGGCCACCGCCTCGATCAGGTCGTCGGCGGCGTCGGCGAACCGGCCGCAGGCCATCAGCCGGCCGCCGCGCACCGCGTGCGCCGACGCCCGCAGCGGGCTCTGCTGGACGGGCAGGCGGGCGATCGCCTCATCCAGCAGCGCCAGCACCTCATCGGGCCCCTCGGCGGGCGGCTCGGGCCGCCGGTGCATCACCAGCTGGGCCAGCAGGAACGCCACTTCCCCCGACCACGTGACGCCGTCGCTCTCGCGCAGGGCCGCATACCCCCGCCGCAGCGCCTGCTCGGCCTCGTCCGCGCGGTCCAGGTCGAGCAGCACCCGGCCCCGCAGCACCTGGCCCTCGGCCGCTTCCATGGGGTCGGTGAGGTCACCGGAGTCGAGCACCTCCAGCGCCTCGGCGGCCCGGCCCAGCTGCAGGAGGGCGCCGGCGAGCCGCAGCCGGGCCGCGTCCGCCCACCGGGTGCCGGCGGCGATCTCCTCCAGCCGGGCCAGGGAGGCGGTGAGCAGGTCGAGCCCCTCGTCGACGCGGCCCAGGGCGCACCATGCGGCGCCCACCCGGCCGCGGGTGGACTGCGCGCGGGTCTCGTCGCCGGCCCGCAGGTGCAGCTCGGCGGCCCGCTGCCAGCAGTCCGCCGCGCCCGCCATGTCACCGGCCGTCATGCGTTCCAGGCCCGTCCCGTCGGCCCGCCGTCCCGCCTGGGCGGCGGTCGGCTCGGTCACCAGCTCATCGAAGCGGCGCCAGGCCGCCAGCGCCGCCGGCACATCGCCGCGGGTCCAGGCGTCCTCGGCCGCCTGCAGCAGCTCATCGGGCCCATCGGCCGCGGCGGCCGGCCCGGCGGCCGGCGGCGGGGGCGGCGCCGGGCGGCGGGCATAGGGGGACAGCGGCAGCCACTCGAGGAGCGGCTCGGCCTCCAGCACCGCGCGGACCCGGTCGCCCTGGCAGGAGCTGCCGTTGCGGGCGTCGAACCGCCCGGCCAGCTCCAGGGCCTGCGCCGTCAGCTCCCGGTGCAGCTCGGCGGCCGCCACCGGCTCCCCGGACGGGCCGCGCAGCGTCAGTCCCTCGCCGGTGTCCGCCATGCGCAGCACCAGCGCCGCGGCCGCCGCAAAGCGCATCCGCGCATACGGGCTGGGCGCCCGTTCCAGCCACTCCAGGTGGCGCTGCAGGATCTCCAGGCCGCGCGCATGGTTGCCGGTCCGTGCGCAGAACTCCATGTGGTCGGCGATGTCGGCCATGTCGCGCAAGTTCGCGCGGGTCAGCCGGTAGGCGCGGCGGTGCGCCCGGGCGGCCTCCTCCAGCCGCCCGGTGGCCAGGTAGGCCGGCAGCAGCGCGGTGAGGATGTTCTGCGGCTGCTCGGTGCAGTTCAGCTCCCGGCCCAGCACCGGGGCGGCGACCTGCAGGGCCTCCTCGTGGCGGCCCCGCGCGATCAGGTGGCGGACCTTGCCGGTGGGGTCGCAGCCCTCGCAGTCCGACAAGGCGTCCCGGGGCGCGGCGTGCCATTTGGCGAACCACTCCTCGGCGGCCTCCTCATCGCCCACATGCCGGGCCACCACGTGCCGGTAGTGGTAGACGGCCTGCAGGCTGTGCCCGCCGAGCCGGTAGCGCCGCTCCATGTCGTCCAGGACGGCATAGGTGCGGTCCAGCGGGATCTCCGGGAACAGCGTCAGGGAGTTGACGATCCACTTGAACTGCCACAGCAGCACCTGCTCGCCGCCGAACCGGCCGGGGTCGGAGTCATGCTGCGACAGGCAGCGGCTGAAGGTGGCGAACGCCTTGGCCGGCTCCCCGCCGTGCTGGTAGGAGCCGGTCAGCTCCATCCGCACGCGGTAGGCCAGCACCGGGTCGCCGGTGGCCTCGGCCCGGCGCAGCGCGTCCTCGACCAGGACGGTCCTGGCCTCGCCGTAGGGCAGCTCCTCGGCCCGCGCCAGCAGCGCGTGGACCTCCTCGACGCTCACCCGCCCTCCCCCGGCTTGTGCACGGCCCAGTCGAGCAGGCCCAGGAACGAACGGTTCAGCACCGCGGCGTCGGCCGGCCGCAGCGGATGGCGGCCCAGCAGCAGCGCCTGCCCGTACAGCGCCTGCACCGCCACCTCGATCAGCCCCTCCTCGCCGAGCGCGGTGATCCGCCTGGTCAGCGGGTTGCGGTGGTTGAGGATCAGCTGCGGGCGCTCGGCGGCGTGCATGCCGCTCAGCGCGCCCAGCACATCGGCCCACAGCTCGTCGGCCTGCTCGCGGGCCTCCTCCAGCTCGGCGGCGTGCCGGGCGGCCCGGCTGGTCAGGTACAGCGCCGGCAGCGACGCCGGGTCGAAGTCGCGGACGACCACCTCGCAGCCCAGCCGGTCCACGGCCCGCTGCGCGGCGGCCAGGAAAGGCCGCAGCGCCAGCTCGGTGGCCGGGTCCAGCACCCCGAAGGAGGTGGCCAGCTCGGCCGGGTCCAGCCGGCGCAGCGCCGCGTCCGGGTCGATCCGCCGCAGCCGTTCGATGATCTCGGTGTCGTAGACGTAACCGCCGTTGACCAGGCCCACGCCCTGGGCGCCCGACACCGCCGACAGCCGGCGGAACTCGTCCACATCGGGGGTGTAGCGGCCCTCCGGGTGGCGGCGGCGGAACTCCGCCAGCGTCATCGGCCCGTCGGAGGTCTCGAACTCCAGCCACCGGTCGACGATCCGCAGCATCTCATCGTCGTGCAGGGCCATCGCCTTGACCCCCAGGTGGTGCAGCCGCAGGAACCCGCGCAGCCGGGCCGGGTCGGTCTCGGCCAGCTGCACCAGCCACTGCCGCAGCCGCTCGCCCAGGGCCTCCCGGGTGGCCTCCAGCAGCTCGTCCTCATACAGCGCCTCACGGCCGGCGGTCGGCTTCAGCTCGGTGGCGTCCACCACGCAGCGCACGAAGAACGCCCACTCCGGCAGCAGCCCTTCGACGCTCTCGGCCAGCAGCATCCGCTTCAGGTAGACGCGGTGGCCGCCGCGCGCGCCCGGCGAGACCTGCTGGGGGATGACGAACGCCACCCCGGTCAGCCCGGCCTGCGGCACCTGCAGGTCGATCACGTCGAAGGGCTCGAACCCGAACAGCTCGCGGCAGTAGGCCGCCAGTTCCCGGCGGCGCCGCACCGGGTCGGGGTGGGCGGCCAGCCAGGGCGGGCCGCCGCCGGTGACCTCGCGGCCGTCCACGGTGACGGCATACGGCAGCAGCGATCCGTAGAGGCGGGCCAGTTCGGCGACGGTGGCGGGGGCCAGCAGCTCGGCGGAGCCGGGCCGGGCCCGCAGCGTGACCGTGGTGCCCGCCTCCTCCCGCCGCCCGGGGCCCACCCGGTAGCGGCCGTCGGCATAGCCGGTCCAGGTGACCGCCGGGCCGCCGCGCGCCGAGCGGGTGACCACCTCGATCTCATCGGCCACCAGGAACGCCGACAGCAGCCCGATGCCGAACTGGCCGAGGAAGTCGTGGCGGGCGAACCCCAGCTCGTCCCGTTTGGAGGAACGGCCGATGGTGGCCAGCAGGCGGTGCACTTCCTCCTCGGTCAGGCCCACCCCGTCGTCGTGGACGCGCAGCGTCCCCGCGCCGTCGGTCTCGATCCGCACCCGGCCGCCACCGCCGCGGGCGGTGATCGCATCCACCGCGTTCTGCAGCAGTTCCCGCAGGTAGACGCGGGGGCTGGAGTACAGATGGCGGCTGAGCAGATCGACCACGCCGCGCAAATCGACTTGGAACGCCTGGTCGGCCACCGATGGTTTCCTCCTGATCGCCCCGGAACGCGAAGGTCAAGCCTAGCGGCGGGCCGCCCGGGGGATCCGGCCACCGGTGAAGCCATTCCGGACGAGCCCGGGCGGGGCGGGGACGCAATGCCCCGCCCCGCCCGGGTCACGATGAAGCCGGGTGGAGAACCCGTCAGATGAGGCCGAGGTTGCGGACCGCGTCGCGCTCCTCGACCAGCTCGGCCACCGAGGCGTCGATCTTGCCGCGGGAGAACTCGTCGATCTCCAGGCCCTGCACGATCTCCCACTTGCCGCCGGAGCAGGTCACCGGGAAGGAGGAGACCAGGCCCTCGGGGACGCCGTAGGAGCCGTCCGACACCACGGCCATCGAGGTCCAGTCGCCCTCGGGGGTGCCGTTCACCCAGGTGTGGATGTGGTCGATGGCGGCCGAAGCGGCGGAGGCGGCCGAGGAGGCGCCGCGGGCCTCGATGATGGCGGCGCCGCGCTTGGCCACGGTCGGGATGAAGTCGTTCTCCAGCCACTCCTGGTCGCCTACGACCTCGGCGGCGTTGCGGCCGTCGATCTCGGCGTGGAACAGGTCGGGGTACTGGGTGGCCGAGTGGTTGCCCCAGATGGTCATCTTCTTGATGGACGAGACCGGGACGCCGGCCTTCTTCGACAGCTGGGCGATGGCGCGGTTGTGGTCCAGCCGGGTCATCGCGGTGAACCGGTCGGCCGGCACGTCCGGGGCGTGCGAGCGGGCGATCAGCGCGTTGGTGTTGGCCGGGTTGCCCACCACCAGCACCTTGATGTCGTCGGCGGCGTGGGCGTTGATGGCCTCGCCCTGCGGCTTGAAGATGCCGCCGTTGGCCTCCAGCAGGTCGCGCCGCTCCATGCCCTTGGTGCGCGGGCGGGCGCCCACCAGCAGCGCGATGTTGGCGCCGTCGAAGGCGGTCTTCAGGTCGTCGGTGATGTCGATGCCGGCCAGCAGCGGGAAGGCGCAGTCGTCCAGCTCCATGGCCGTGCCCTCGGCGGCCTTGATCGCCTGCGGGATCTCCAGCAGCCGCAGCCGGACCGGTACGTCCGGGCCGAGCAGCTGCCCGGAGGCGATGCGGAACAGCAGCGCGTAACCGATCTGCCCGGCCGCGCCGGTGACGGTGACGTTGACTGGAGTGCTGGTCATGGCCTTCATCTCCTGGCGAGCCTGACGAGCGCAGGCGACTGGTGGTCGTTTCCGGTTCTCTCGTTGTCGAGATATCCGCAGTCAGCGTATCGCGCGCCGTCTCCCCCGCACTTCCCGCCCCGCGCCTGCCGGAACGCGAAGGCCGCCCCGGGTTCTCCGAGGCGGCCTTCAGCACCCTCACCCCTGCTTGTGCGGGGACGACGGATGACCGTTCCCGATCAGCGACGCCGGGCCGGGATCGCTCCCGCGGTCACGGGAGACGATCAGGGCGTCACTTTTCGTTGATCTTCTTCTGGAGGTTGACGTCCAGCGCGTGCAGGAACTCCTGGGTGGTCAGCCAGGGCTGGTCCTTGCTGATCAGCAGCGCCAGGTCCTTGGTCATCTGCCCGGATTCGACCGTCTCGATGCAGACCTGCTCCAGGGTCTCGGCGAACTTGATGACCTCGGGGGTGTTGTCCAGCTTGCCGCGGTGGGCCAGGCCGCGGGTCCAGGCGAAGATCGAGGCGATCGGGTTGGTGGAGGTGGGCTTGCCCTGCTGGTGCAGCCGGTAGTGGCGGGTGACCGTGCCGTGGGCGGCCTCGGCCTCCACGGTCCGGCCGTCGGGGGTCATCAGCACCGAGGTCATCAGGCCGAGCGAGCCGAAGCCCTGGGCCACGGTGTCGGACTGCACGTCGCCGTCGTAGTTCTTGCAGGCCCACACGTAGCCGCCCTCCCACTTGAGGGCGCAGGCGACCATGTCGTCGATCAGGCGGTGCTCGTAGGTCAGGCCGCGGGCCTCGAACTCCTCCTTGAACTCGTTCTCGTAGATCTCGGCGAACACGTCCTTGAACATGCCGTCGTAGGCCTTGAGGATCGTGTTCTTGGTCGACAGGTAGACCGGGTAGTTGCGGTCCAGGCCGTAGCGGAACGAGGCGCGGGCGAAGTCCTCGATGGACTTGCGGAAGTTGTACATGCCCATCGCGACGCCGCCGCCCTCGGGGTAGCGGGCGACCTCGAACTGGATGGGCTCGGAGCCGTCGTCGGGGGTGTAGGTGATCGTCAGGGTGCCGGGGCCGGGCACCTTGAAGTCGGTGGCCTTGTACTGATCGCCGTGGGCGTGACGGCCGATGACGATGGGCTTGGTCCAGCCGGGCACCAGGCGCGGGATGTTGGAGACGATGATCGGCTCGCGGAAGACCACGCCGCCCAGGATGTTACGGATCGTTCCATTGGGCGAGCGCCACATCTGCTTGAGCCCGAACTCCTCCACCCGGGCCTCGTCGGGGGTGATGGTGGCGCACTTGACGCCGACGCCGTACTTCTTGATGGCGTTGGCGGCGTCCACGGTGACCTGGTCGTCGGTGGCGTCGCGGTTCTGGATGCCCAGGTCGTAGTACTTCAGGTCGATGTCCAGGTAAGGCAGGATCAGCTGGTCCTTGATGAATTTCCAGATGATCCGCGTCATCTCATCGCCGTCGAGTTCGACGACCGGGCCCGCTACTTTGATCTTGGGCATGCTGTTGCTGTCCCTTCCACACCGGCCAGCAGTCCTTCGTAAGGCTCACTGGGAGGCTATCCAAGCCCGGTCAAAGGTCTAGACCTGGGCCCGACATTTCGCTCTATTGCGTCACATTCTCGCAGGTGGGGGCATGCCGGACGAGCCTTGGCACCCCCTTTGCGACCGCCCGCGGGCGTCCCGGGCCGTCATAGGGTCAACGCACGCGGGGGCCGTCATGTGCCCGCCATGACCGTCGCAGGCCGCGGGCCCGCTCAGTCACCCGGCACCACCCAGGCCACCACGGCGACGGCGACGGCCAGGGCGGTCATGGTCAGCACATCCAGCCACTTCTTGCGGATGGCGAGCATGCCCACCTGGCTTTCCGGCAGCACCAGACGGGCCAGCGCCCCGAACAGCACGCCGGCCGCCAGCAGCGCCGAGCCCTTGCGGAAGTGGTTGGTGGCGTACATGACCAGCGACCCGGCCACTCCGCACAGCGCCAGCACGTACGGCAGCTGGCTCAGCCAGTGCGCCGAGGAGGCGGCCTTCTTGCGCGCCCCGGCGCGCCGGCGGCGCCGCAGCGTCACCTGCTGCGCGCCCTCGCCGGGGGACTCGCCGGGGGACTCGCCCTGCCGGTCCGTGTGCTCGCCGGCCACCGCTCCGTCCTTCCAGTGGCATGCATGAGGCCGCCGCGCCGGGCGGCGCGCCACTCGCGCGTCCGTTCACATGGTGAGAATGGGCGGCCCGTTTTAGGACGATCTGTCCGGAACGCTCCCAGCCGCCGGTCCTCGAGTCTACTCGCCGGGCCCTCAAAGGCGCCGAATCCCTTATGAGATCGGACCTACTCACCAGTAACAGGGTGTGGCAGCCCCATGGACGGGTAACCCGCTGGACAGGGGTCGCTAACTAGCTGGGAGGACTGCCGTGGAGGGGCCGTTCATACGGATCGAAGACAGCGGCATGGTGGTGGCGCTGCGCCCCGAGGTGACGACGGTCGGGCGAGGTAAAGGAGTCGATGTCCGCCTCGACGACCCGAGCGTGTCCCGCCTGCACGCCGAGATCGTCCGGCGCGGGCCTTATGTGTACGTCGTCGACATGGGCCTGTCCCGCAACGGGACCCGGGTCAACGGCCGGCCGATCGCCCGGCGGGTGCTGGAGGACGGCGACGTCGTCAGCTTCGGCACGGCGCGCTGCCGGATGGGGGGCATCCCCCGCGAGGAGGTCGACCCGGACATCGAGCTGCGGCGCGCCGTCGCCCCCGAGCTCACCAGGCGGGAGGTGGACGTGCTGACCGCCCTGTGCCGTCCCGCTCTGTCGGACGCGGCGTTCGTGGCCCCCGCCACGGCCCGCGACATCGCCTCCGAACTCGTGGTCACCGAGGCCGCCGTCAAGCAGCACCTGCTGCGCCTCTACCAGAAGTTCCGCATCCCGGAGGGGGCCAACCGGCGCACCCGGCTGGCCAATGAGGTGATCGCGATGGGCCTGGTCCGGCCGCTGCCGCCGGTGCACGTGCCCCCGCAGAACCGCCCTCCCATGGACGCCAGGGCCACCGGGGAGCTGCGCCGGCCGGGCGCCTCCGGCGTGGCCCACAAGCCGGTGCCGGGCCGCTCGGCGGGCCATCCCGGCCGTCCGCCGGCCGGCACGGCGGGCCGCAGGGCCAGCTGACGGCCGGCGGCGCACGGACGTGCGGTCGTCGCCCCAGGGCAGCGCAGACGAGCGGCGGCCGCACCCGGCGCCGGCCCGGTGATGCGGACGAGCCGGTGAAAGCCGCCCCGTCCCCGGCCGCTTGCGCCGGGGACGGGCTCAGCCGGCGGCGGCCTCGGCGGCCTCCACCACGTTGGCCAGCAGCATGGCGCGCGTCATGGGGCCGACGCCGCCGGGGTTGGGGGCGAGCCAGCCGGCGACCTCGGCCACATCGGCGGCGACGTCCCCGGCGAGCTTGCCGTTCACCCGGGAGACGCCCACATCCAGCACGGCGGCGCCGGGCTTGACCATGTCGGCGGTGATCAGGCCGGGCACACCGGCGGCGGCCACCACGATGTCGGCGCGGCGGGTGTGCTCGGCGAGGTCCTTGGTGCCGGTGTGGCACAGCGTGACGGTGGCGTTCTCGCTGCGCCGGGTCAGCAGCAGGCCCAGCGGGCGGCCCACGGTGATGCCGCGGCCGACCACCACGACCTCGGCGCCGCGCAGCGGGACCTCATAGCGGCGCAGCAGCTCCACGATGCCCTTGGGGGTGCACGGCAGCGGGCCGGGCTGCATGAGCACCAGCCGGCCCAGGTTGATCGGGTGCAGCCCGTCGGCGTCCTTGGCCGGGTCGATGCGCTCCAGCACCCGCTGCTCGTCCAGGCCCTTGGGCAGCGGCAGCTGGACGATGTAGCCGGTGCAGGCCGGATCGGCGTTCAGCTCGGCCACCGCCTGCTCCACCTGCTCCTGGGTGGCGTCGGCGGGCAGGTCGCGGCGGATCGACTCGATGCCGACCTCGGCGCAGTCGCGGTGCTTCATCGCCACATACGAGCGGCTGGCGGGGTCGTCGCCGACCAGCACCGTGCCCAGCCCCACGGCGACTCCGCGTTCCCGCAGCGCGGCGACGCGCTCTTTGAGGTCGGCGCGGATCTGAGCCGCCGTTGCCTTGCCGTCCAGGATCTTTGCAGTCACAGGCCCAATTCTGCCAGTGCCCCCCACCGCCTCCGGCAGGGGACCGGACCGGCCGCGGCGGCGCCGCAGCCCGGAGACGGCATGACGGACGGTCCCATGCCGGGGCGCGGCACACCGGCCGCCGGGGCTCAGTCGGGGCGCCGGCGCAGGGCGATCAGGCGATCGGTGGCATGCCAGCCGGCGTGGGCGGCCAGCCCCGCCAGCAGCACCGCGGCGATCAGCCCCACGGCCTCTTTGACCTCGGTGAGCGCGAACGCGGACTGCAACACAAAGCCCAGCAGGATCTCCACTGGTCTCCCCCAGGTGCCAGGGCGCCTCAAACGATGGTCATGGGCGCGCAATATCGCCCGAGGGTATCAACACGCCCACCCCAAACTCTCCCAAAACCCCCAAATTGGACAGGCGTTCGGGATGGGGTCAGTGAACTTTTTCACCACCCCGTCCGGCGGGCCGACGCGGGGACCGCACAGGCAAGGGCGGTGCGACGCGGAGCGCCGCACCGCCGGGCCCGAAGGGCGAATCAGTGGAAGAAGTGCCGGACCCCGGTGAAGTACATGGTGATCCCGGCCTTGTCCATGGCGGCGATCACCTCCTCATCCCGCACCGAGCCACCCGGCTGGACGATCGCGCGCACCCCGGCGGCGGCCAGCACCTCCGGCCCGTCGGGGAAGGGGAAGAAGGCGTCGGAGGCGGCCACCGAGCCGGCCGCCCGATCCCCGGCCCGCTGCACCGCAAGACGCGCCGAGTCCACCCGGTTGACCTGGCCCATGCCGACGCCGACCGTGGCGCCGCCGGAGGCCAGCAGGATGGCGTTGGACTTGACCGCGCGGCAGGCCCGCCAGGCGAACGCCAGATCCCGCAAGGTCGCCTCGTCGGCGGGCTGCCCGGTCTTCAGCGTCCAGGCGGACGGGTCGTCGCCGCCGCCCGGCACCTGGGCGTCCAGCTTGTCGACGGTCTGCAGCAGCACCCCGCCGTCCACCCGGCGGAACTCGATGCCGCCGAGCGGGCCCTGCGGGCAGCGCAGCAGCCGGATGTTCTTCTTGCGGGTGAGGATCTCCAGCGCCTCGGGGGTGAAGTCGGGGGCCACCACCACCTCGGTGAAGACCTCGGCGACCTGCGCGGCCATCGCCGCGTCCACCGGGCGGTTCACCGCGATCACGCCGCCGAAGGCCGACACCGGGTCGCACTCGTGGGCCTTGCGGTGGGCCTCGGCCACATCGGCGCCGATGGCGATGCCGCACGGGTTGGCGTGCTTGATGATCGCCACGCAGGGCTCGGCGAAGTCGTAGGCCGCCCGCCGGGCCGCGTCGGCGTCCACGTAGTTGTTGTAGGACATCTCCTTGCCGTGCAGCTGCTCGGCCCCGGCCAGGCCGCCCTGCCCGTCGGTGTAGAGGGCGGCGCGCTGGTGGGGGTTCTCGCCGTAGCGCAGCACGGCCTTGCGCTCCCAGGTGCCGCCGAGGAAGTCCGGCCAGCGGGTGGACTCGGCGACCTCGTCGGGGGCGTAGCTGCCGGCGAACCAGGAGGCGACCGCCACGTCGTAGGCGGCGGTGTGCGCGAACGCCCGGGCGGCCAGGCGGCGGCGCTCGGCCAGGGTGAAGCCGCCGGCGCGCACCGCCTCCAGCACCTCCCCGTAGGCGGACGGATCGACCACCACGGCCACATTGGCGTGGTTCTTGGCGGCGGCGCGCACCATGGACGGCCCGCCGATGTCGATCTGCTCGACGCACTCTTCGGGGCCGGCCCCGGAGGCCACGGTGTCGGCGAACGGGTACAGGTTCACCACCACCAGGTCGAACGGCTCGATGTCCAGGTCCGCCAGCTGCCGGCGGTGGTCCTCCTTACGCCGGTCGGCCAGCAGGCCGGCGTGCACCCGCGGGTGCAGGGTCTTGACCCGGCCGTCCAGGCACTCGGGGAAGCCGGTGAGGGTCTCCACCTTCACCACCGGCACCCCCGCCTCGGCGATCCGGGCCGCGGTGGACCCGGTGGAGACGATCTCCACCCCCGCCTCGTGCAGGCCCCGGGCCAGCTCTTGCAGGCCCGTCTTGTCGTACACGCTGACCAGTGCACGCTTGATCGCCACTCGACTCACGGCCGAGCTCCCCTCATTCGCATCACTCGTTGTCGGACCGTGCGGCCGAACCGGCGCCATTGCAGGTGCGGCATTTCATCGACACCCGGCGTCCCTTGGTGGTCCAGCCGTCACGACACAGCCTTCCCACCACCTCGACCAGCAGGCGGCGTTCGACCTGCTTGATCCGTTCGTGCAGGGTGTCTTCGTCGTCGTGCCAGCGGACCGGGACCGCCTCCTGGGCGATCACCGGACCGGTGTCCACGCCCTCGTCGACGAAGTGCACCGTACAACCGGTGATCTTGACCCCGTACTCCAGGGCGTCGCGCACCGCGTGCGCGCCGGGGAAGGCCGGCAGCAGCGCCGGGTGGGTGTTGATGACGCGGCCGCCGAACCGTTCCAAGAACGCCGGGCCGAGGATCTTCATGAAGCCGGCCGAGACCACCAGGTCGGGCCGGTGGGCGGCCACGGCCTCGGTCAGCGCCGCGTCCCACTCCTGGCGGCTGGGGTAGTCGGGGACCCGGACCACGAAGGTCGGCACCCCGGCCTTCTCGGCCCGCTCCAGGCCCGCGATGCCGTGCCGGTCCGCGCCCACGGCCACCACTTTCGCCCCGTAGGCTGGATCTGCGCACGCTTCGAGCAGTGCCTGTAGGTTGGTCCCCGCACCGGAGACGAGGACGACAAGCCGGGCGGACACCGTGACTCCTTAATCGGATGAGCGGCTGATTGACCCGCGAAGCGGGGCCGGATGAGCTGGACACCGGCCGCCCAAAAGCCTATCGGCCCGCCTCGGGGCGACCGGAGGCGGCACCACCAGGCGGGAGGTTCAGTGAGCATCGAGCCGGGGCAGCAGGCCCGTCCCGATCCCGAAGGGCGACCGGGCACCGGGCGGGGACCTGTGGGCCCGCAGGACATCGAACGGACCGGGCGGCGGGCGCTGTGGCTCGGCCTGGCCGCCGTGCTGTTGATGTTCATCCCGGTGTTGTCCCTGCTGTCGCCGGTGTGCGCGGTGGCGGCCCTGGTCTTCGGGGTGCGGGCGCGGAGGGCGTCCCGCCGGACGGGCAACCCGGCGCCGGGGGCGATGCCCGGCATCGTGTTCGGCGCCTTCGGCGTCGCGTTCTTCGTCCTCGGGTTCATCGGGCAGATGTACCTGCTGAATGAGATCCGCACCTACGACCAGTGCCGCCGCGCCGCCAACACCATCGAGGACGAGCGGGTGTGCAAAGAGCGGCTGGCCCGCGACATCGAAAAGAAGTTCGGCCTGGAGGAAGGCACGCTCAAGCCCGAGAACCTGCCCCTGTGACGCCGGGTCCCCGCCGCTCGCGACCCGGCGGCAGGGGCTTTTCAGTCCTCGGGCGGTTCGTCGCGCAGGATGTAGATGGCGCCGCCGCGGGTCTCGGTGCGCAGGGCTTCGTCCCGGCGTTCGGGCCGTTTCGGTGCGGGCTCGGGCGGGGCGGTCTCGTCTTCGGGCTCTGAGGAGCCGGGCTCCTCGTCCTCCCGTCCGGCTGCGATCTCCTGGGGGAAGGGTTCGTCCAGCGGGTCGCGCGCCCGGGGCCGGTGCGCCTTGCGCGGCGCCAGGACGGGTTCGGGGTCTTCGAACTCCAGTGGGTCGGCCACGAGGGAGACCCGGCGAGCCGGGGGCGGGGGCGGTTCCTCGGGCCGGGTGGGCGCCACGGCGGGCGGGCGGTCTTCCGCCCGTTTCCCGGGGCGCGCGGCCCTGCGCCGGGCGGGTCGTCCGGCGGGTTCCGCCGCCTCGCCGGCCCGGCCGGCGAGGCGGCGCAGAATCAGCACGTTGGCCGGCCAGGCGGTGATGGCGGCGGCGGTCCCCACCTGAAGGGCGGCCATCATGCCCACCCGCCAGGGGGACGGCCCCATGACGGTGAGGCGCTCGCCGCCCATCGGGCCGCCGGAGAGGGCCGCCAGCACCGCCGTGACGCCCCCCGTCAGCACCCCGGAGACGAACCCCCAGACGGGCGCGGCCTCGTGGGCGGGGCTGGGCATGACGCGGACGGTCAGCAGCCCGCCGACCACCCCGGCGGCGAAGGGCGCCGCCATCACCAGCAGCGACAGCGCGGGGGCCGGGCCCGGCTCGGGCAGCGCCGCCAGCGGGGGGAAGGAGGGCACCACGTCCAGGAACACCCCGGTCGGTGACACGCTGGTGCCGCGTCCCACCGCGAAACCGGGGCCGATGGCGTAGGCCATGCCCCAGATCACCGCGTTGGGCAGGTAGGCCAGCTCCACCACCAGCAGCAACGCGCCGCCGACGATGCCGGGGGCCAGCTCGTCGAACATCGCGACGGCCTGGGCGTGGTGCACCGCCAGGGAGGCGCCGACGAGCACCGCGCCGAAGGCGACCAGCACGCCCAGCGCCCCCAGCACCCCGGTCATCAGCGAGCGGAGGCGGGCGGGCAGCAGCCGCAGCAGCACGCCCATCCCCGAGCGGACCCGCTTGCCGCGGACGGCGCCGAAGGCGCGGGCGGCGCCCAGCCCGCCGGCCACCGCGGCCACCAGGAAGCAGGCCACCAGCGCCTGCCAGGCCGAGGGCCGCACCACGTCGGTGGCGGCCGCCAGCGCCAGCACCCCGGCCAGGGCCGCGTAGGGAACCGCCAGGGCGAGCGCCGCCTGGATCACGGCTCGCCGCGCGGAGGCGGCCCCCCGCAGGTGCACCGCTCCGCAGACCCGGGCCACCCAGCCGCCGCCGCGGTACAGCAGCGCTCCGGGCAGCACGACGAGGCCCAGCGGCAGCAGCCCCACCCGCCCGTCCGGCAGGGAGAATCCGGCATGGTGCGCCACCAGCCAGAAGTTGACGGCCGTGCGGAAGACGCCGGGCAGGCCGGGGCCGAGCGCGGTGCGGGGGGCGGCGATCCAGCCCACCAGGGTGACGGTGGTCAGCACCGCCAGTCCGACCCCGGCGCACCAGGTGGCCGCCACCAATCCGGTGACCGCCGGCGGCCGGGAGGAGGCCGGGACGGCACGGGCGGGAGCTTTGCGGGGCGTGCGTTGTCGTGGCTTTACGTCCGGCACAGGGCCATGCTGGCACCGTCTTCCCGCCGGGGAGGTCTGGTCATCCGGCGTGTCGCCCTTCGCCGGGGCCGGTCTTTTTCACATGCCGCCGTCGCACGGGCCGCCGATGGCGGGCGGCGCGTCCGGGAGCGGCGCGCCAAAGATGCACGCCGCCGGGGCGCTCGACGGAAATCCCGAAAGTCCTAAAAGGGCTATTACGGGCTTTTGTCGTGCGGCCGGTGATTTCACCGATGACGGTTCCCGCTCGCGGCCTTTAGCGTTCGCCACGTTCACCGGAATCAGCGAGGAGTCACATGGGCGACACCAAGGTCCGCATCTACGACATCATGGCCTGCGACGTGTACTGGGACTTCGAGGAATCCAATCTTCCCAGGGAGCAGCACAAGTTCCTGGTGTCGTTCTGGCCGACGGGCGACGTGCCGACCCCCCAGCTCATCGACCGGATCGTCGCCAAGGGACCCGACGGCTACCGGGTCGAGTTCGCCAACGAGCCGTTCACCAACCGCAACATCAACGGTCACATCTACGACCCGACGCTGAATTACTACTGGTACATGGTGAACCTGCCCACCGGCTTCATGCCGCCCGGCACGTACACCATCGAGGTCACCTGCAAGGACGGCACGGTACTGAGCAAGTCCCGAGTGCAGGACGATGCGCCCAGGAAAACCCTGGTGTCCGCCTACGTCCGTCACCGGGAGGACGCTTATGCGTCCTTTACCCCCTCCCGGCGCAATCCGCTGCCGGAGGGGTCACCGCTGAGCGGGGTCAAGTCCTCCTGGACCACGCTCAAGGCCCTGGCCGGTGTGGACGCCTACTACATCTACCGGATCGCCGAGGCGTCGTCCCTGAAAGAGTTCGACACCCAGCGCCTGGTGTGGTGGGACAACATCTTCATCCAGCGGGCCGGCGGCGGGGAGCTGACCGCCGGGCTCAACCGCAGCGGCGTCACCATCGGCACCGAGCTCAAACCGGACACCTCCTACGGGTACTTCGTGGAGATCACCGACGCCAACGTGCAGAGCGAGACCAACATCTGCATCTTCCAGCCGCATCAGTTCTTCACCACGCCCGCGCGCTGACCCCGTGAAACGACGAGCGGGTCGTCCCCGACCGGGGACGACCCGCCGGCGAAACAGCCGCGTCGATCAGAGGTTCTGCATGACCTCCCGCATGATGCGGGCGGTCTCGCTGGGGGTCTTGCCGACCCGGACGCCGACCTTCTCCAGGGCCTCCTTCTTGGCCTCGGCGGTGCCGGAGGAGCCGGAGACGATCGCGCCGGCGTGGCCCATGGTCTTGCCCTCGGGGGCGGTGAACCCGGCCACGTACCCCACCACCGGCTTGGTGATGTGCTGCTCGATGTAGGCGGCGGCACGCTCCTCGGCGTCCCCGCCGATCTCACCGATCATCACGATCGCGTCGGTCTCGGGGTCGTCCTGGAAGGCCTGGAGCGCGTCGATGTGGGTGGTGCCGATGACCGGGTCGCCGCCGATGCCCACGCAGGTGGAGAAGCCGATGTCGCGCAGCTCGTACATCAGCTGGTAGGTCAGCGTGCCCGACTTGGACACCAGGCCGATCCGCCCCGGAGAGGTGATGTCGGCCGGGATGATGCCGGCGTTCGACTTGCCGGGGGAGGCGATGCCCGGGCAGTTGGGGCCGATGATGCGGGTGGCGTTGCCCTTCTCGCACGCGTACGCCCAGAAGTAGGCGGTGTCGTGCACCGGGATGCCCTCGGTGATGACCACGGCCAGCCCGATGCCGGCGTCGATGGCCTCCACCACCGCGTCCTTGGCGAACTTCGGCGGCACGAACACCACCGAGGTGTCGGCGCCGGTCTTCTCCATCGCCTCGGCGACGGTGCCGAACACCGGCAGCTCCTTGCCGTCGAAGTCGACGGTCTGGCCGGCCTTGCGGGCGTTGACGCCGCCGACCACGTTGGTGCCGGCCCGCAGCATCCGCGCGGTGTGCTTGGAGCCCTCGGAGCCGGTCATCCCCTGCACGATGACCTTGCTGTTCTCAGTGAGCCAGATAGCCATGTTCACGCACCTGCCGCGGCGAGCTGGGCGGCCCGCTTGGCCGCTTCGTCCATGGTGTCCACCCGCTCGACGCCGGGCAGCCCGGCGTCGTCGAGGATCTTGCGGCCGAGCTCGGCGTTGTTGCCGTCCAGCCGCACCACCAGCGGCCGGTCCACGCTCTCGCCCCGCTCGGCCAGCAGCTTGTAGGCCGTCACGATGCCGTTGGCGACCGCGTCGCAGGCGGTGATGCCCCCGAAGACGTTGACGAACACGCTCTTGACCGAGGGGTCCGACAACACGATCTCCAGGCCGTTGGCCATCACCTCGGCCGAGGCGCCGCCGCCGATGTCCAGGAAGTTGGCCGGCTTCTGCCCGCCGAACTCCTCGCCGGCGTAGGCCACCACGTCCAGGGTGGACATCACCAGGCCGGCGCCGTTGCCGATGACGCCGACGGTGCCGTCCAGCTTGACGTAGTTGAGGCCCTTCTCCTTGGCGCGGGCCTCCAGCGGGTCGGTGGTCTTCTCGTCGGCCAGCGCCGCGTGGTCGGGCTGGCGGAAGTCGGCGTTGTCGTCGAGGGTGACCTTGCCGTCCAGCGCCATGACCCGGCCGTCGGTGGTCAGGATCATCGGGTTGACCTCGACCAGGGTGGCGTCCTCGTCGGTGAACACCGCCCACAGCCGCTCGATCAGCTCGGCGGCGCCGTCGAGGGCCTGCTCGGGCAGCTTGCCGGCCTGGGCGATCTCGCGGGCCTTGGCCCGGTCGACCCCGGTCAGCGCCGAGATCGGGACCTTGGCGACGGCCTCGGGCTTGGTCGCGGCGACCTCCTCGATGTCCATGCCGCCCTCGGCCGAGCAGATGGACAAAAAGGAGCGGTTGGCCCGGTCGAGCAGGAAGGAGAAGTAGAACTCCTGGGCGATGGCGCTGCCGGCCTCGACCAGGACCTTGTGGACCGTGTGGCCCTTGATGTCCATGCCGAGGATCTGCTCGGCGAGTGCCTGGGCCTCATCGGCGTCGTCGGCGAGCTTCACACCGCCCGCCTTGCCCCGTCCGCCGGTCTTGACCTGGGCCTTGATGACGACCTTCTGGCTTCCGGCGGCGAAGAGCTCCTCTGCGATGGCGCGCGCTTCCTGGGGGGTGTGCGCCACCTTGCCGGTGGGCACCGGTACCCCGTACTCGGCGAAGAGTTCCTTCGCCTGATGTTCGAACAGGTCCACGAGGGTCCGTCCTTTTTGCGGATCGACAGCCTGGCTTGCGTGCTGGTCGCACGCCCCTACCGACCGCTCCGGCGATCGCCCGCACAGAGCCGCGGCATGGGTTCGATGCGGGCTGTACGCGCGGCGACCAGAGCGGTCTGCTCCGATCGAGCAGCCTATAAAACCCTGGTCCCCTGACACGAAAGCGGGTCCACTCTGTGAGGAAAGGTGACAACCCGGTGGGATGACCCTGCGAAACGGCGGGACGAGGCATGGTGAAAGCTGGTGCGCACCGGCTCCGCCCGCAGGTGACAACGGGTGGGGCGGGTGCTGAGAAGCTGATGCACGCACGGATTCCGTCGGACGAGGGTTCGGGAGCGGCGCGACGATGAGCACGAAGACCCGGCGCGGGCCGGTCCGCCCACCGGCCGCCCGCCCCGCCCGGCGCGGCGGCGCGGCGCGCCGCCGGCGGACCCGCCGCCTGGTCGCCTTCGCGATGGTCATGCTGCTCGCCGCGACCTGCGGCGCCACCCTGCCGGGCCGGCCCCGCCCCCAGTGGACCTCGCCGGGGCTGATCGGCGGCGGCGGCTGGCCGCTGGCCTACCAGCCGCTGCAGGCCGACGAGGCCGCCGGAGCCTCCTACCTGCCCGACAGCTCGGTGGTGCGGCTGGCCGACGGGCGGGTGCGGCTGATCCGGTCCGGCGGGCGGCAGCCGATCACCGTGGCGGGCGACGACCCGCGGGTGGCGGTGGCGGTGCGGGGCGACCGGCTGTGGCTGGCCGACGGGCGGATTCCCGGCGGCGACTCGGTGTACCGGGACATGGCCGTGCGGGCGCTGCTGGACCTGCGGCTGCTCACCGGCGTCGACGGCGCCGTCACGGCCTCCTGGTACCGGCACTGGCGGTATGTGTGGCCGCGGGACGCGGCGTTCGTCGCGGCGGCCTTCCAGGTGTCGGGGCACCCGGAGGAGGCCCGGCGGGTGCTGCGCTTCCTGGCCCGGGTGCAGGCCGACTCGGGGCTGTGGGCGGCCCGCTACCGGCCCGACGGCTCCCCCGTGGCCGACGGCCGCGCCCCCCAGCTCGACTCGCTGGGCTGGGTGCTGTGGGCGGGCTGGTTCGTCACCGCCGGCTCCTCGGCGCCCGGGGCGGACGAACTGTGGCCGATGGTGCGCCGGGCCGCCGACTATCTGGCCGGCTCGCTGGACGCCGCGGGGCTGCCGCCGCCGTCGCCGGACTACTTCGAACGCGACCCCGATAAGGAGGCCGACCCGCACCGTCCCACGCTGGGGGTGGCCGGCCCGGTGCTGACCGGGCTGCGCGCCGCCGCCGACCTGGCCTCCCGGATCGGCCATGCCGCCGAGGCCGGGCGCTGGCGGCGGGCCGCCCGGCGGCTGGCGGAGGCGATCGCGCAGGCGTTCGCCCCGCACGGCTACCCGCGCTCGCCGGTCGCGGGCGGGCTGATGGACACCTCCCCGACCTTCCTGGGGCCGCCGTTCGCCCCCGCCGACCCGGGCGTGGAGGCGGCGGTGCTGGAGGCGGCCCGGCGGCTGCGGCTGCCCAACGGCGGGGTGCTGCCCGGGGAGCGCTGGCGGGGCGCCAAGACCGTGGCCTGGACCCCGGAGATGGCGTTGTTCGCCCTCAACGCCGCCGCCTGCGGCCGGGTGGAGGACGCCCTGCGCAGGCTGGACTGGCTGAACGAGCACCGCACCGAGCTGGGCGCGCTGCCGGAGAAGGTCAACTCCGCCGGCCGCCCGGCCGCGGTCGCCCCACTGGGCTGGACGGCCGCGCTGGTGCTGCTCACCCTGGCGGCGCTGGAGGAGCCGCTGCCCATCCCGCCCCCGTGAGCGGCCGAACCCGGACCGCGAAGTCGGCGCCGGGCCGTAAACTCGCGGGTGATGAGCGCCACCGACACCTCGCACCCGCTGCTGGACGGTCTCAATCCCCAGCAGCGCGCCGCCGTGCTGCACACCGGCGGCCCGCTGCTGATCGTGGCGGGGGCCGGTTCGGGCAAGACCCGCGTGCTGACCCACCGCATCGCCTACCTGCTGGCCGAACGGGACGTGCACCCGGCCCAGATCCTGGCGATCACCTTCACCAACAAGGCCGCCGGGGAGATGCGCGAGCGGGTCCAGGCGCTGGTGGGCCCCCGGTCGGGGGCGATGTGGGTGATGACCTTCCACTCCGCCTGCGTGCGGATCCTGCGGCGCGAGGCCCGCCGGCTGGGCTTTCCCTCGAACTTCTCCATCTACGACGCCGCCGACGCCCAGCGGCTGATGGCGCTGGTGTGCCGGGAGCTGGATCTGGACCCCAGGCGTTACCCGCCCAAGTCCTTCTCCGCCCAGGTCAGCAACCTCAAGAACGAGCTGATCGACTATGAGGCCTTCAAGGCCCGCGCCTCCACCCACCTGGAGCAGAAGCTGGCCGAGGCCTACGAGATGTACCAGGCGCGGCTGCAGCAGGCCGGCGCGATGGACTTCGACGACCTGATCATGACGACGGTCCACCTGCTGCAGGCGTTCCCGGAGGCGGCCGAGCACTACCGGCGGCGGTTCCGGCACATCCTGGTGGACGAGTACCAGGACACCAACCACGCCCAGTACGAGCTGGTGCGCCTGCTCACCGAGAGCCCCGGGGAGGACGTCGGCCCGGCCGAGCTGTGCGTGGTGGGCGACGCCGACCAGTCGATCTACGCCTTCCGCGGCGCCACCATCCGCAACATCCTGGAGTTCGAGCGGGACTTCCCCGACGCCACCACGATCCTGCTGGAGCAGAACTACCGCTCCACCCAGACGATCCTGTCGGCGGCCAACGCGGTGATCGAGCGCAACGCCCACCGCAAGCCCAAGCGGCTGTGGTCCGACCAGGGCGAGGGCGAGAAGATCGTCGGCTATGTGGCCGACAACGAGCATGACGAGGCCGCCTTCGTGGCCGCCGAGGTCGACCGGCTCACCGACGCGGGGCTGGCCCGTCCCGGGGATGTGGCGGTCTTCTACCGCACCAACGCCCAGTCCCGGGTGTTCGAGGAGGTGTTCATCCGGGTCGGCCTGCCGTACAAGGTGGTCGGCGGGGTGCGTTTCTATGAGCGCAAGGAGGTCCGCGACCTGCTGGCCTACCTGCGGGTGCTGGCCAACCCGGCCGACACCGTCTCGCTGCGGCGCATCCTGAACGTCCCCCGGCGCGGCATCGGGGACCGGGCCGAGGCGTGCGTGGAGGCCCACGCCGCCCGCGAGCGCATCACCTTCTGGGAGGCGCTGCGCACCCCCGAGCAGGTGCCCGGCATGGCCCCCCGTTCGGCCAAGGCGGTTCGCGAGTTCGTGGCGCTGATGGACGATTTGCGCGAGCGGGCCGCCACCGCCACCCCCGCCGAGCTGATCGAGGCGGTGCTGACCGAGACCGGCTACCTGGCCGAGCTGCAGAACTCCCGCGACCCGCAGGACGAGACCCGCATCGAGAACCTGCGCGAGCTGGAGGCGGTCGCCCGCGAGTTCGAAGACCGCCTGGCCGAGCGCGTCCCCGCCGCCGAGGAGGAGGAAGAGGAGGCGCCCTCCGGCGCCGCGGGCCGCCTGGTGGACTTCCTGGAGCAGATCTCGCTGGTCGCCGACGCCGACGCCATCCCCGGCACCAAGGGCGCCCCCATCCCGCCGGGCGAGCGCGCCCCCGAGGACGAGCAGGGCGTGGTCACCTTGATGACCCTGCACACCGCCAAGGGCCTGGAGTTCCCGGTGGTCTTCCTCACCGGCATGGAGGACGGCGTCTTCCCGCACCTGCGGGCCATGAGCAACCCCCAGGAGCTGGAGGAGGAGCGCCGCCTGGCCTACGTGGGCATCACCCGGGCCCGGCAGCGGCTGTACCTGACGCGCGCCGTGATGCGCAGCGCGTGGGGCGCCCCGCAGGTCAACCCCGCCTCCCGGTTCCTGTCGGAGGTGCCCTCCTCGCTGGTGAAGTGGGAGCGCGAGGCCGCGATGCCCGCGCCCGGCTCGCTGACCGCCATGGCCGCCGCCCGTCCCGCCGCCCGCTCCGCGAGCGCCCGCGCCGTCCCCGCCCTGTCCCCCGGCGACAAGGTCACCCACGACTCCTTCGGGCTGGGCACGGTCATCTCGGTGGACGGCACCGGCGACAAGACCGCCGCCAGCATCGACTTCGGCGGCACCCACGGCGTCAAACGCCTGGTGCTGCGCTACGCCCCGCTGGAGAAGCTGTAGTGTCCGGCGGCTGAACCGCCTACCGTAAAGGGCGGTTCACCAGCGGAGGCGGCATGCAGTACACCATCGACCTGACGGCGACCTCCAGCGCACCGCCCGAGGTGCTGTTCGCGCACGTGGCCGTGGCCGAGGCCTGGCCGGTGTGGAGCGGGCTGCCCGGCCGGGCGCGGCGGATCCGCCCGGGAGTGGGCACCGGCGACGGGGTCGGGGCGGTGCGGCAGATGGGGCCCGCCCGCGAGGAGGCCGTGCTCTACGAGCCGCCCACGCGGTACGCCTACCGCATGCTGGCCGGGCTGCCGGTGGACGACTACCGCGCCGACGTCACCTTCCGGGCCCGTCCCGAGGGCGGCACCGCGGTGCGCTGGCAGGCCTGCTTCACCCGGCGGATCCCGGGCACCGGCGCCCTCATGAAAGCGGTGCTGACCCGCCTGCTGAGCCGGGCCGCCGAGGGCCTGGCCCGCCACGCCGAGCACTGCCCGCCCTCCTGCCCCGCCCGCCGCCCGCGGTGAGGGGCGGCCCGGCCCGCCAGGGGTGACGGGCATCGCCCGCCCCGATAGGCCAGTGGAGAATTTCCACACCTGGGAGCCAAACCGGGAAATGTTACTCTTCCGCCGTGGAAAACGGCGATGTATTGACGGCGTTCCAGGCGGAGTCCGAGCGGTTCTCCCAGGTCCTGGAGGAGCTGACCGAGCAGGACTGGCAGCGGCCGACGGCCTGTACGCCGTGGCTGGTGCGGGATCTGGCGGGGCACGTCCTGCTGGCGGTCGGCCGGACGGCGGCGATGCTGGAGGGCCCGTCACCGGAACGCGCCGAGGTGTCGGCGGTGGAGTACTACCGGCCGGACGAGCGGTTCTCCCCGCAGGAGAACGCCTCCCGGGTCGCGCAGGCACAAGAGGAGGCCGCCGAGCACAAAAGCGGGGCCGCGCTGGCTGAGGAATTCGCCCGCACCTGGCGGGAGATCCACCGGCTGTGCCTGGCCGAGCCCGCCGGGCGGGTGGTGGTGACCCGGCACGGCGACGCCATGCTGCTGTCGGAGTTCCTGCTCACCCGCGTCGTCGAGGTGGCCGTGCACGGCTTCGACCTGGCCGCCGCGCTGGAACGGGAGCCCTGGCTGACGCCCGAGGCCGGTCAGGCGCTGGAGACGCTGATGCTGGACCCCCAGGAGGTGCCCCGCGTCCGGCGGCTGGGCTGGGACCAGACGACCTTCCTGCGCAAGGCCACCGGCCGTCTCCCGCTCACCCAGCCGGAGCAGGACACCGTGCGCGAGCTGGGAATCCGCTGGCTGACCCTGGGCTGAAGGCGCGTCCTTTCACACCAGGCGGCGGGCGGCGGCCCAGCGCGACAGCTCGTGCCGGTTGGACAGCTGCAGCTTGCGCAGCACGCTGGAGACGTGGGTCTCCACGGTCTTGACGGAGATGAACAGCTCCTTGGCGATCTCCTTGTAGGCATAGCCGCGGGCGATCAGCCGCAGCACCTCGCGTTCGCGCTGGGTGAGCTGGTCGAGCTCGGGGTCGATGGGGGGCGCGGCGGTGGCGGCGAAGGCGTCCAGCACGAAACCGGCCAGGCGGGGCGAGAAGACCGCATCGCCCTCGGCGACCCGGCCGATGGCGTCGGTCAGCTCCGGCCCGGAAATGGTCTTGGTGACATAGCCGCGGGCGCCGCCGCGCACCACCCCGATGACGTCCTCGGCGGCGTCGGAGACCGACAGGGCCAGAAAACGGGACCGGACCTTGCCGTGCAGGCGGCGCAGCACCTCGATGCCGCCGCCGCCCGGCAGGTGCACATCCAGCAGCACCACGTCGGGTTCGGTGGCGGTGATGACGGCGATCGCCTCATCGACGTCCCCGGCCTCGCCGACGACCTCGACGCCGTCGCCGAGCTCGGCCTTGACCCCGCTGCGGAACATCTGGTGGTCGTCCACCAGCACCACGGTCGTTGCCATCGGTCTCACTTCCGTTCGGCGGCGCGCCATGGGGGCGCCCGCTCACCTTGTCATCTCCAAACGGACCTCGGTGCCCTCCCCGGGGGCGGTGCGGACGGTGGCCTTGCCGCCGTTGCGCTCCATGCGCCCGATGATGGAGCCTCGCACGCCCATCCTGTCGTCCGGGACGGCGTCCAGGTTGAAGCCCTTGCCCCGGTCCCGTACGAAGATGGCCACGTTCTCGCCCTCGACCTCGGCGTAGACCGACACCGACGGGGCGCCGGAGTACTTGGCGGCGTTGACCATGGCCTCGCGGGCGGCCTGCAGGGCGGCGTTCAGCCGGGCGTTCAGCGGGCAGTCGCCGACGCAGACCACCTCGATGGGCACGCCGTGGGCGTCCTCCACCTCCCCGGCGATCTCCCGCACGGCCGCCGCGAGCGTCCGGTCCGGGTCGCCTTGCGGCTGGTAGAGCCAGTTGCGCAGGGTGCGTTCCTGGGAGCGGGCCAGGCGCTGCACCTCGCGGGGGTCGTGGGCGTTGCGCTGGATCAGCGTCAGGGTGTGCAGCACCGAGTCGTGGATGTGGGCGGCCAGTTCGGCGCGTTCCTGGGAGCGGATGCGCTCGCGGCGCTCGGCGTCCAGCTCCTGCCAGAGCCGCACCAGCCAGGGGGTGGCGATCAGCGCCAGCCCGCAGGCGAGCACGGCGGTGGCGATCAGCACCTCGCGGACCTGGGCGGCCGGCACGTTCTGCGCCAGAAAGCCGCCGATGCCGGCGATGACCAGGGCCAGGCCGACCAGGCTGCGCAGCCACATGCGGCGCAGCGGCACGGTGGTGGTGCGCAGCCAGCGCTGCCGCTGGTCGCGGTCGGCCTGCTGCCACAAGGTGGCCGCCCCGATCCCGCCGGCCAGCAGCGGCCACAGCGCCGCCTGGGCCAGCCCGGCCCCCCAGGTGATGGCGCACAGGCCGGTGATCAGCGTCCCGTAGGCCGCCAGCTGGGCCCAGTCGCGGGAGCTGATGCGGATCGGCCGGGCGTCGTCGCGTTCGGGGACCAGCAGCCAAAGCGCCACATAGGCGGCCACGCCCAGCCCGCCGGCGACGGTCAGCAACGCAAAGGCCAGCCGCACGAAGAGGACGTCCAGGCCGAGATGGTCGGCCAGGCCGCGGCAGACACCGGCCATCAGCCGGCCGTCACGGGCCCGTTCCATCCGGGGGCCGGTCTGGGTGTCCTCGCCGCTGCCTGGGTCGGCCATCGCCGTGGTCGCGCCTCCTTCCGCGGTGGTGGGGCCTTCCCGCACATGTGGACGCGGAAAGGTCCGGCGGGCGCCGCACCGATCGTCACACGAAACGCAAGCGGGCGCATCGGGCGCCTCCCCCGGGTTTCCCGGTTCGTTCTCAGGGTCGGGTCAGGGTGGTCCCGGATACCGGTCCCGGGCGCCAAAGGTCACGATGGGTGGCATGGCCGAGCAGCAGAGCACGACGACCGGCCCGCAAGCCGCGCCGGAGCGTCCCCGGCTGGTGCGCGTTCCGGAAGGACTTCTCGTCGCGGGGGTGTGCACGGGCCTGGGACGGTACCTGGGAGTGGACCCGGTGGTCCTGCGGGTGGGGTTCGCTGTGCTGCTCCTGGCCAACGGTCAGGGGTTGCTGCTGTATCTGGCGGCCTATCTGCTGATGCCGCCTGCGCCGCAGGCGCTGGCCCCGGCCGAGCAGATGCTGCGGCGGCGTTTCGACGCCGGGACGGTGCTGGTCCTGCTGGGCGGGCTGCTGGGCCTGCTGACGATGGTCGTGACGGCGGGCAGGCCGCTGTCGGGGGACGCGCTGGCCGGGGTGACGGTGCTCGCGCTGGTGCTGCTGGTCGCGCACGCCCGCAAGGTGGACTTCGCCCAGCTCGCCCGCGATCTGCCCGAACGCCTGCAGGGGCAGCCGGTCTCCCCCGACGCCCCGGCCCCGCCGGAGGGCCGGGTGAGCCTGGACAAGCGGGTGAGCCTGGTCAAGGACGTCCCCGCGGCGGCCGGGCGTCCCGCCGATCCTCCTGCAGGCGGCGTGACCGATGATCCGGCCGCGCCCGGCGGGCGGTCCTGCTGGAGCCGGCCGCCGGACGCCCCCGCGGACCCAGGCGGCGAGCCGAAGCGGGGATGCGGGCGCCACAGCGCGCTGACCTCCGTCGTGTTGCTGTCGGCGATGATGGCGGCGGCGGCGATGATCCCGGTCGCGTTGCACGGCGACCACGGGATCTACGGCGGGCACCTGGTCGCCGCGCCCGCCCTGGCGGTGATCGGGCTGGGCCTGCTGATCGGCGGCTGGGCGGGCCGGCCCAGCGGGCTGGCCACCGTCGGCACCGTGCTGACGCTGGGGCTGCTGACCTCCACGGCGGTGGCCGAGACGCCCAAGGGCACCAGGTTCGGGAACGTGGAGTGGCGGCCCGCCGACGCCTCCCGCACCGAGCAGACCTACCGGCTCGGGGTGGGCAGCGGGCGGCTGGACCTGACCGCCCTTCCGCTGAGCGCGGGCCGGCGGATCCGGGTCAACGCCGAGGTGCTGAGCGGCAAACTGACGATCACCGTGCCCGGCCGGGCCCGGGTGGAGCTGGACGGCCGGATCGCCCTGGGGGACCTGACCGTGAACAGCCGCCTCGACGGCGGGCCGTTCGTGCAGGTCGAACGGGTGCTGGAGCCGCGGAGCGCCGGGGAGGGCGACCCGCCGGTCATCGAGCTGCGGGTGCGGGTCAAGGTCGGGGACGTGGAGGTGCGGCATGTCTGACGGCGGGATGAAGCGCCGGTTCGACCCCGGCTCCGCGGTGGCGGGATTGTTCTTCCTGGCCGCAGCAGGGGTCTTCCTGGTGACCGGGTTGTCGGGCGAGCCGGTGGCGCCGCCGGAGATCCTGGCCGCGGCCGTGCTGCTCGGGCTCGGCCTGGTCGGCGTCGTCCGGGTGCTGACCCGCGGCCGCCGAAGCCACTGACCGGGCCGGCCGCGCTCAGCCGAGCCGGGCGTGCAGCGTGATGGCGTAGGCCGGGCCGGGGTTGTGGATCTCATGGGTGCGTCCGCCGTGGACGCGGACGCGGTTGGCGCGCAGCGGGCGTTCGGTGACGCCGTCGGCGGTCAGGACGCGTTCGGTCAGCTCCCCGGCCACGACCGTGCTGACGTGCGTGCCGCCGTGGTCGTGCACGTCGGTGCGGTGGCCGGGGGGCCAGGTGGTCAGCCACACCCGCACGCCGCCGGTCTCCTCCAGCGCCACCTGGCCGGGGGCCGCCGGATCCGGCCGCACCAGGTGCCACCAGCGGTCCGGGCGGGCGGCCAGTTCGCCGATGCGGGCGGCGAGCTGGCCCACGGTGGGCGGAAGCTGAGCGGCCAGGCCGTGCGGGTCGTCCTGGCCGCGCATGGTGAGGTCGGGAACGACGTCGAGGTCCACGAGGAGTCCTTGGGTTGTTGTCGTCGAGGGGCCCGCGCAACGGCCGCGCGGGCGGACTGCCGGACTGCAGGTGCCTACCGAGCTGAAAACGCGGTGATCAGCGACAACAACAACAGGAACACAGCGCGGCGGCCACGACGGAGGAACCCTGGTGGCTGCGAAGACGGGCACGCGCTGACATGCGCCTAGCAGACCGCGCCCACCGGCACTTGTCAAGTCGATCACGTCGATCGGTATTAACCCTTCGGCCACGGCGGTGCCGGTCGGCAGACGTTCAAGCCCGGCAGCATGCGGTCGTCCTCCACCGAGGAAACGGAGCTTGACCATGACTTTCGACCGGCGAACCGTACTGCGCGGCGGGCTGCTCATCGGCGGAGGCGCGATGCCGGCCCCGCTGGCCGCGCCGACCGCGCCCGCCGCCGCGGCCCCCGCGCTGATCCGGCGGGGGCGGCCGCGTCTGACCCACGGCGTGCAAAGCGGCGATGTGACCGCCGGGCGGGCCGTGGTGTGGGCGCGCGCCGACCGCCCGGCGCGGATGCTCGTCGACATCAGCCGCCGCCCCGACTTCCGGGGTTTCCGGACCGTCCGCGGCCCGGTGCTGACGCCCAAGACCGATCTGACCGGCAAGGTGTTCCTGCGCGGGCTGCCGGCCGGGGAGCGGATCTGCTACCGGGTGCGCCTTGCCGACCTGGACCGGCACGCGCTGCTGTCCGCCCCCGTCGAGGGGTCTTTCCGCACCCCTTCCCGGCACCGCCGCGACATCCGGTTCGTGTGGTCCGGCGACCTGGCCGGACAGGGCTGGGGCATCAATCCCGAGCTGGGCGGCTTTCGGATCTTCACCGCGATGGGCGCGCTCGACCCGGACTTCTTTTTGTGCAGCGGCGACTGGGTGTACGCCGACGGGCCGCTCACCGAGACCGTGGCGCTGCCGGACGGCCGCACCTGGCGCAACGTGGTGACCGAGGAGAAGAGCAGGGTCGCCCAGACGCTGGCCGACTACCGCGGGCAGTTCCGCTACAACTTGGAGGACGCCTGCCTGCGAGCCTTCAACGCCCGCGTCCCGATGATCTACCAGTGGGACGATCACGAGGTCGTCAACAACTGGTACCCGGGGGAGATCCTCGACGATGCCCGCTACACCGAAAAGCGCGTGGACGTGCTGGCCGCCCGGGCCCGCCGCGCCCTGATGGAGTACACCCCGATCGCCGCCCAGGCGCCCCGGGGCGGCCGGATCTACCGCAAGATCTCCTACGGTCCGCTGCTGGATGTCTTCATCCTGGACATGCGGACCTACAAGAACCCCAACACCCCCAACACCTCCCCCACCGAGACCGGGGGCGTGCTGGGCGCCGAGCAGCTGGCCTGGCTCAAGCGGGAGCTGCGCCGCTCCACGGCGACCTGGAAGGTGATGGCCGCCGACCTGCCGCTCGGGCTGGTCGTGCCGGACGGCACCGCCCAGGAGGGCATCGCCCAGGGCGACGACGGGGCGCCGCTGGGCCGCGAGCGGGAGATCGCCGAGCTGCTCTCCCATGCCCAGCGGCACAAGGTCCGCAACATGGTGTGGCTGACCGCCGACGTGCACTACACCGCGGCCCACTACTACGACCCCGCCAAGGCGGCCTTCACCAGGTTCGACCCGTTCTGGGAGTTCGTCTCCGGCCCGTTGAACGCCGGTGGTTTCGGCCCCAACCGCCTGGAGGGCACCTTCGGCCCCCAGGTGAAGTTCTTCAAGGCCCCGCCGCGCGCCAACGCCTCCCCCGCCGAGGGCTACCAGTTCTTCGGGCAGGTGGACATCGACGCCCGCAGCGGGGTGATGACCGTCCGGCTGCGGGACCTCGACGGCACCGTCCTTTACACGCAGGCCCTGTCGCCCGTGCGCTGAGCCCGCCCTTCGTGTTCCGGTTCTTCGCGTTCCGGCCGCCGGCTTCGGCGGCCGGGCGCGATCCGGTCCAGGACGCGACGCGGGGCGGGCGGCGTGCCGGGGCGTTCCACGCTGAGGATCAAGACGGCGAGCAGCACGATGAGGCCGCCGAGGAGCTGCGCGGCGCTCAGGCGTTCGCCGTAGACCAGGGCGGTGGAGGCCACGGCCACCGCCGGTTCGGCGTAGGAGAGGATCGCCGCCGTCGATGCGCCGACCATGCGCATGCCGGCCAGCATGCAGACGATGGGCACCACCGAGGAGAAGATCGCCAGCATCGTCGTCCACGCCCAGCCGCTCGCCTGCGCCGGCGGCTGCCAGGAGCCGGTGCCCGCGGTGATCAGCACCATGCTGACGGCGGCGGAGGTGCACACGACCGCCGACACGGTGATCAGGTCCAGCTCTTCGGGGAGGCCCGCTGCGACGGTCAGGTAGATCGCGTACGTGCCGGCCGCCGCCAGCGCCAGCAGCACCCCACTGGCGGCGCCCGGCCGGACGCCGCCGCCCAGCAGCAACAGCACTCCCGGCACCGAGCAGGCCAGGGCGGTCAGCCGCCGCCGGTCCACCGGTTCGCGCCGCAGCGCGATAGCGATGGCGGTGACCATGGGCGGGTAGGTGTACAGCAGCAGCGCCGCCAGTGAGCCGTCGATGCGGGCCAGCGAGCCGAAGTAGCACATCGCCTGGCAGGCGTATCCGATGGCGCCCAGCCCGATGCAGGTCAGCAGCGCCCGCCCGGTGGGCAGGGCGGGCCGGCGCCAGGCGACCAGCAGCCACAGCAGCGCCGCGGCGACGGCGAAGCGCACCGTCAGCATCGTCTGCACTCCGGCGCCCGTCCGGTAGGTCTCCTTGGCGAAGATCGCCGACAGCCCGAAGCCGGCCGCGGAGATCAGGCACAGCAGGGCGCCCAGCGAGGAACGCGATCGGGGGGAGGGCATGCCAACGACCGTAAGGAGCCGCTTCCCATCGAGGTAGCCTTGCTTTCCTGCGGCAGGTGAAGGGAAATCCTTGGTCACTGACGGTGGATCGGCGATCACCCTCCATCAGTTCCGCTGTTTCCTGACCACCTTGGAGCACGGGTCGTTCACGGCGGCGGCCGCCGCCCTCGGCTACGCCCAGCCCTCGGTGTCAGAGCAGGTCAGGCAGCTGGAACGGCACCTGGACGCGGTGCTGTTCCGCCGGGTGGGGCGCGGTCTGGTGCCCACCGAGGCGGCCTGGGCGCTGCGTCCGCACGCGGTCGCCGCGCTGCGGGCGGCCGGCGAGGCGGTGCGGGCGGTCTCGTCGGTGCGCGGCATGCTGACCGGCACGGTGCGCTTTGGCATCTTCAAGATCGCGCACTACTACCTCGGGGTCGATCTGATCGCCGACATGCTCCAGCGGCACCCGCGGGTGCGGATCGAGCTGGTCGGCCAGAACTCCGCCGAGCTGCTGGAGCAGCTGCGCCGGGGCCGGCTGGAGGCCGCCCTGGCGGCGCTGCCGCTGGACGCCGACGACCTGGCGGTGACCGTGGAGATGCGCGACGAGCTGGTCTACGTCAGCGCCGACCCCGAACGGGTGCGCGAGCCGGTCACCGCGCGGACGCTGACCTCCCACCCGCTGGTGCTGCCGGATGTGAGCTGGCGCGCCGAGGACACCACCCGGCGGATGCTGGCCGAGCTGGCCCGCGCGCACGGACGGGTGCTGCGCCCCCGCGTCGAGGTGGAGTACTTCGAGGCCGCACTGGAGGTCGCCGCGCGCGGCCTGGCCGACACGGTGTGCTGGCGCGGCGCCCTGCTCCGCCTGGGCGAGCGGCTGCCGCCCGGCCTGCACTGGGCGCCGCTGGACCCGCCGCTGCACGAGCGGTTCGGCATCGTGCACCGTCCCGTCGCCGAGCTGTCCCCGGCCACCCGCACCGTGGTGGAGCTGGCCGCGGCACGGGTGCGGCGGCTGAACGCGGCGCTCGGCGCGCCGGATTCGGGCCGCAAATCAGTGTGAATTAGGTCATATCAAGGTCTGGTCGGCCGTTCGATCACGGTTTACCGTTCAAGGGTCGCCCCACCCCCCGCGGAGGTGGCCTCGATGTCGCGGCCCGTCCAGCGCGCACCTCCCGGCGCCTTGTGCCCCCGACCCACCCCTCAAGGCGCCCGAAGGAGGACGGATGCCGCGTGTGAGAACCAAGGTCGACGGCGTGACGTATGAGGACGAGGTGGAGCCCCGGCTGCTGCTCGTCCACTACCTGCGCGAACGGCTGGGGAAAGTGGGCACCCCGGTCGGCTGCGACACCACCAACTGCGGCGCTTGCACCGTCCTGATGGACGGGCTGAGCGTCAAAAGCTGCTCGGTGCTGGCCGTCCAGGCCGACGGGCACGAGATCACCACGGTCGAAGGGCTGGGCCGAGGCGGGGAGCTGCACCCCATGCAGCGGGCCTTCCACGAAGAGCACGCCCTGCAGTGCGGGTACTGCACCCCCGGCATGATCATGGCCGCGATCGATCTGCTGCGGGAGAACCCCGACCCCTCCGACGCGGAGATCCGCCGGGGGCTGGAGGGCAACCTGTGCCGCTGCACCGGCTACCAGAACATCGTCCGGGCCGTCCGGCGCGCCGCCGCCGAGATGCGCGCCGGGGGCGATGCGGACGCCCCGGCCGTCCCCCGCCCCGAAGCGGAGGTGACGCCGTGACCGAGACCGTCGTCAGGCGCGAGATCGGCAGCCCCCGCCGGCGCACCGAGGACGCCCGGCTGATCACCGGCCGCACCCAGTGGACCGACAACCTGCAGCTGCCGGGCATGTGCCATGTGGCGTTCCTGCGCAGCCCGCACGCGCACGCCCGCATCACCCATGTGGACGTCTCCGAGGCCCTGGAGCGTCCGGGCGTGATCGCCGCGTTCAGCGGGGCCGACTTCGCCGCCGAGCAGGGCGGTCTGCCGTGCGCGTGGGTCGTCACCGAGGACATGAAGCACCCCGAGCACCCGCCGATGGCCGTCGAACGCGTCCGCTATGTGGGCGAGCCGGTGGCGTGCGTGGTGGCCCGGGACCGGTACGCGGCGGCCGACGCGCTGGAGGCCATCGACGTCGACTACGAGCCGCTGCCGGTCGTGACGGACATGGAGCGGGCGCTCGCGGACGGCGCCGACCTGGTGCACGAGGAGCTGGGCACCAACGCCAGCTACACCTGGACGTTCGAAAACGGCGACATCGACGCGGCGCTGCGCGACGCGCCCGTGCTGATCGAACGCCGGTACGTGCAGCAGCGGCTGATCCCGACCGCGATGGAGCCGCGGGCGGTGGTGTGCGCCCCGGACGGGGACGGCTTCACGCTCTGGTCGGCCACCCAGATCCCGCACATCCTGCGGCTGATGCTGGCCACCGTCACCGGCATCCCCGAGCACCGGCTGCGGGTGATCGCCCCGGACGTCGGCGGCGGGTTCGGCTCCAAGCTGCAGGTCTACGGCGAGGAGGTGCTGGCGCTGCTGCTGGCCCGCAGGCTGGGCCGGCCGGTCAAGTGGACCGAGTCCCGCAGCGAGGGCAACCTGGCCGTCCACCACGGCCGCGACCAGATCCAGCGTCTGACGCTGGCCGCCGAGCAAGACGGCACCATCCGCGGCCTGAAGGTGGAGCTGCTGGCCGACATGGGCGCCTACCTGATGCTGGTCACCCCGGGCGTGCCGCTGCTGGGGGCGTTCATGTTCAACGGCATCTACAAGATGGACGCCTACTCCTTCACCTGCACCGGGGTGTTCACCAACAAGACCCCCACCGACGCCTACCGGGGCGCGGGGCGTCCGGAGGCCACCTTCGCCATCGAGCGGCTGATGGACGAGCTGGCCGCCGAGCTGGGCCTGGACCCGATCGAGGTGCGGCGGCGCAACTGGATCCGCCACGAGGAGTTCCCCTACGAGACGATCGCCGGGCTGACCTACGACTCGGGCAACTACGAGGCGGCCACCGAGCGGGCGCTGCAGCTGCTGGAGTACGACAAGCTGCGCGCCGAGCAGGCCGACCGGCGTAAGCGCGGCGACACCGTGCAGCTGGGCATCGGGGTGTCCACCTACACCGAGATGTGCGGGCTGGCGCCCTCGCGGGTGCTGGGGTCGCTGTCGTACGGCGCCGGCGGCTGGGAGCACGCCTCGGTGCGGGTGCTGCCGTCCGGCAAGGTCGAGGTGGTGACCGGGTCGTCGGCCCACGGCCAGGGCCATGAGACCGCCTGGGCGCAGATCACCGCCGACCGCCTGGGCGTGCCGTTCGAGGACGTGCGGGTGCTGCACGGCGACACCTCCGTCTCCCCCAAGGGCATGGACACCTACGGTTCGCGGTCGCTGGCCGTGGGCGGCATCGCGCTGGTGAACGCCTGCGACAAGGTCATCGACAAGGCCCGCAAAGTGGCGGCCCACCTGCTGGAGGCCTCCGAGGAGGACGTGGAGTTCACCGACGGGGGCTTTCGGGTGCGGGGCGTGCCGGGCGAGGCCAAGACCCTGCAGGAGGTGGCCGCGGCCGCGTTCGCCGCGCACGACCTGCCCGAGGGGATGGAGCCCTCGCTGGACGCCGACGCCACCTTCGACCCGGAGAACTTCTCCTTCCCGCACGGCACGCACCTGTGCGCCGTGGAGGTGGACACCGAGACCGGGTTCGTGCGCATCCGCTCCTACGTGGCGGTCGACGACGTCGGCCGGGTGGTCAACCCGCTGATCGTGGAGGGGCAGGTGCACGGCGGGCTCGCCCAGGGCATCGCGCAGGCGCTGTATGAGGAGGCCGTCTACGACGAGGCGGGCAACCTGACCACGACCACCATGGCCGACTACCTGATCCCGTCGGCGGCCGACCTGCCCGACTTCACCACCGACCGCACCGAGACCCCGGCCACCACCAACCCGCTGGGCGTCAAGGGCGTCGGGGAGGCCGGCACCATCGCCGCCACCCCGGCCGTGGTGAACGCGATCGTGGACGCGCTGCGCCCCTACGGGGTGCGGGACGTGCCGATGCCGTGCACCCCAGAGCGCGTGTGGCGCGCCCTCAACCCGCAGGGAGGTGCCGAATGATCCCCCCGCAGTTCGAGTACGTGCGGCCGGGCTCGCTGGAGGAGGCCTTGTCGGCGCTGGCCGAGGCCGGTGAGGAGGCCAAGCCGCTGGCCGGCGGGCAGAGCCTGCTGCCGCTGCTGCGGATGCGGCTGGCCTACCCGGAGGTGCTGGTGGACCTGGAGCGGGTGGCGGAGCTGCGGCAGATCCGCGACCTGGGCGACGCGCTGTTCATCGGCGCGATGGCCACCCACCACCAGGTGATGCACGACCCGCTGGTCCGTGCGCACGCCCCGCTGCTGGCGCAGGCGACCGCCACGGTGGCCGACCCGGCGGTGCGGCACCGCGGCACCTTCGGCGGGGCGCTGGCGCACGCCGACCCGGCCGGGGACCTGCCGGCGGTGGTGCTGGCGCTGGGCGGGGTGTGCCATGTGCGGTCCGCCGGCGGGGCGCGCGACATCCCGGCGGCGGGTTTCTTCGTCGACTGGATGACCTCGGCGCTGGAACCGGACGAGCTGCTGGTCGGGGTGACCGTTCCCAAGCTCGGCCCGGGGTGGGGCACCTGGTATGAGAAGTTCCACCGCACCGCCCAGGCGTGGGCGGTGGTCGGGGTGGCCTGCGCGGTCCGCCGGGAAGGCGGCGAGGTCGCCGAGGCCCGGGTGGCGCTGACCAACATGGGCGCCGCACCGGTCCGCGCCACCGCCGTGGAGCAGGCCCTGCAGGGGCGTCCCGCCGCCGAGGAGTCCTTCCGGTCCGCCGCCGGCCACGCGGCCGACGGCACCTCCCCGCCAAAGGACCTGCACGGCTCGGCCGAGTACCGCGCGCATCTGGCCCGGGTGCTGACCCGCCGCGCCCTGGTGTCGGCCTGCGCGTCCTGACCGCGCCCGTCGCGTCCCGGCACGGCGGCCATGGGGGCAGGTCACCGGGGCACCCCCGGGCCGCCCTGCCGGGACCTGCTGTGAGAATCTGCGGTGACCTGTAAGTGTGGCGGTACGGCCGCAGGCCGCCATAAAGTCACCAGATCGGTCCCCTGACGAGAAGGGCAGGAACCCGCTGATGGAGCTCGACCACGAATTCACCGTTCCGGTGCCGGTGGATCAGGCATGGTCGGCGCTGCTCGACGTGGAGCGGGTGGCGCTCTGCATGCCGGGTGCCACCCTCGACTCCATCGACGGCACGGACTACCGCGGCCGGCTGAAGGTGCGGCTGGGCGCGATGACCATCACCTACCGGGGCACCGCCAAGATCGTCGAGGCGGACGCCGACGCCCGCACCCTGACCATCGAGGCCTCCGGCAAGGAGGCCCGCGGCTCCGGCACCGCGGCGGCGACCATCCGGGCCCGCATGTCGGAGACCGACGGCACCACCCGCGTCACCGTCCACACCGAGCTGAACGTCACCGGCCGTCCCGCCCAGTTCGGCCGCAACATCCTCGCCGAGGTCGGCGCCAGGCTGGTCGGTCGTTTCGCCAAGGCCCTGGCCGCCGAACTGGCCGAAAACCCCGTCTCGAAGGAGACCGCCCCCGAATCCACCGGGAAGGCCGCGACCGCCGCCGAACCGCCCCGGGCCGACGCCGGCTCCTCCTCCGCCGAGCCGGGAACCACGGCCTCGGCCGGCACCGGCTCCGCCACCGAACCGGCGGGCGGCCCCGCCGAACCCGAAACCACGGCCACCGCAGAACCGGCCGGAACCGCTCCGGCCACGAGCAGCCCGCCCGAACCGGCTCAGGCGGCTCCGGCCGACGCCGAAACCACGCCCGTTCCCGAAGCCACCGAATCCGCTCCGGTGGCTTCGACCGACGCTGAGACCACGGCCGCCCCCGACGCGGCGAGCAGCACCGCCGAACCCGCACCGACGACTTCGGCCGATACTGAAGCCACGGCCGCCCCCGAAACCACCGCCCCCGACACGGCGAGCGGCACCACCGAACCCACACCGACAGCCCCGACCAACGCTGAGACCACGCCCTCCTCTGAATCCACCACCTCCGGCACGGCGAGCGGCACCACCGAACCCACACCGACGGCCCCGGCCGACGCTGAGACCACGGCCGCCCCCGACGCGGCGAGCGGCACCGCCGAGCCCGCCGAGGCGGGCCGGGCCACCGTCGCCTCCGGCGCGGCGAGCGGCGCCGCCGAATCCGCTCAGGCGACGCCGGACGGCACCGGCTCTGCGGCCGCCGGCTCCTCCGGCGGCCGGGAGACGGGCGAGGCCGCCGCGGCGGATTCGGCCAAGGGCGTCCGGGAGGCGGCGGTGACCGAAACCTCCGGCGCCATTGCTCCGAAAACCACCGCGCGGCGGGGCGGCGCCCACCGGCGGCGGCCGCCGGAGGACGACGCCATCGACCTGCTGGAGGTCGCCGGGCCCTCGGTCGCCAAGCGGGCGGCTCCGCTGGTGGGAGCGTTGGCGGCGCTATTGACCGTGCGTTACCTGTTCCGCCGGCGCAGGGGCCGGCACCACCGCTGAGCACCCCGGTCCACCACCACTCGTCGCCAACCTGGTACGTTCCGTAATTAAGGATGCGGACGACCGCATCGACGCAACGTTGTCCGGTTGGGGGCCATGGACACGGTCGAAATTCAACGGGTCGTCGCGATCGAAGACGACAACTGGTGGTATCGGGAACGCCGGGCGATCATCGCCCGGGAGCTGCGCCGGCTGGGCGGCCCGCCCGGGCGGGCCGCCGACATCGGCGCCGCCGGCGGCGGCAACACCAGGGTGCTGGTGGAGCACGGCTGGGAGGCCATCGCCATCGACGCCTCCCCGGAGGCGGTGGAGCTGGCCAAGCGGCGCGGCATCGACGCCTATCACGGAGACGCCTGCTACCTGCCGTTGTCGACGGGGGACTTCGACTTCGTGATGGCGCTGGACGTGCTGCAGCACATCCCCGACGATCAGACGGCCGCCGGGGAGCTGGCCCGGGTGCTGCGCCCGGGCGGCGTCGCGCTGATCTCCGTGCCGTGCGACCTGTCGCTGTGGTCGGCGCACGATGTGGCGCTCGGGCACGTCCGCCGCTACTCCCGGGAGAGCCTGGCCGCGCTCATCGAGGGCGCCGGGCTGCAGCTGGACCGGATGTGGAGCTGGAACGTGCTGCTGCGTCCGGTGGTCAAGTGGCGGCGGCACCGCAGCGCCCCGCAGGGGGCGGGACGGCTGAACCCGGTCGTCAACGCCGGGCTGCGCGCCGTCGTGATGCTGGAGCGCTACCTGCCGGTGCGCTCCCTGCCCGGCGTCACGCTGTTCGCCCGGGCCCATCGCCCGGAGCTGACGTCCTCCTGACAGGGCCGTGATCGGTCCCGCCCGGCCGGGTCCCCGCCGCCGTCAGTCCGGTTCGGCGGCCGGGGCGAGCCCCTGCCCGGCCCGGGTGGGGCCGGCGGCGGCCATGGGGCGCACCTGCCGCAGCTCGGCCAGCAGCCGGGTGTGCGCCCGGGTGGACAGCCAGAACTTGTAGATGATCACGAGTTCGAAGAACATCAGCAGGGCGCCGGCGACCGCGACGGCGCCGATGATCTGCCCGGTCAGCGGGCCGATGATGAACACCGCCATCTGGAACTCGATGCCGCTGACCAGATGGGTGCGCACCCGCCGCTGCAGCAGGTACCGGCGGACCCGCTGGTACCAGGGGAAATGCGCGTCGAAGGCACGGTGCAGGTCGGCGTCGGTGAGCCGTTCGAGCTCCCCTTCGGGCTCCTCCTCCCGCTCCCGCCCTGCCTGCGGCGCCTCCAGGCGGCCCCGGGGCCGGTCCGCCGCGGCCTCCCGCATCGCCGCGTTCATCGCCGCGCGCATCGAGCGCCGCACTTTGACGATCTGCGGACCGTTGACGTACCGGAACATGTCCAAAGCCAGGATCGCCATGCCCGCGTACAGGTAGGCGGCCTGCCCGGTCCGGGCGTACTGCCCGCCGGTCAGGGCCACCGCGCACAGCGTGTCGCGGACCCGGTCCAGCATGAAGTCCAGCCAGCCGCCGAACACCGTGCCGGTGCCCTTGAGCCTGGCGATCTTGCCGTCCATGCAGTCCACCACGAAGCCGACGTGGTAGAGCAGCGCCCCCGCCACCAGCCAGCCGGGAGAGGCCAGGGCGAAGCAGGCCGCCGCGCCCAGGCCCAGCGCGAAGGCGGCGGCGGTGAGCTGGTTGGGGGTGATCGAGGTCCGGTTGGCCACCTGCCGCGTGAGCCGGATCGCGATCGGGTCGACGAGGAAGACCGTCCACCACGCGTCGCGGCCTTTGCAGACCCGGCGTACGTCGTCCAGGGAGAACGTCGACATAGGGCAAGCATTTCCGGCCGGGGCGGTTACCCGAACGCGCATCGCGACCGCCAGGGAATCGCTTGCCCCACCCTTGACCGTCCCGCTACGCGGGCAGAACCGTGCCCTCGGCGCGCTTGGCCGCGAGCAGTTCGGTGAACAGCTCCTCCCAGCGGCGGCGGATCGCCTCGGGGCCGTACTCGGCCGCGGTGTCGATCGCCGCCGCGCCCAGGCGGCGCCGCAGCCGCCGGTCCTCGATCAGCCGGCACAGCGCGCCCGCCATGGCGCCGGGGTCCTCCGGCGGCACCAGCAGCCCGTTCTCCCCGTCCCGGATGACCTCCCGGGGGCCGGTGGGGCAGTCGAAGCTCACCAGCGGCAGCCCGCAGTTCAGCGCCTCCAGCACCACCATGGCGAAGCCCTCGAAGCGGGAGCTGAGGGCGTAGATGGACGCCTGCGCCAGTTCCCGGTCCAGGTCCCTGGAGGTGCCCATGAGGAAGACGTGGTTGTACAGGTGGCGGCGGTGGATCAGGTTGCGCAGCCGTCCCTCCCAGGGGCCGCCGCCGTAGATCCGCAGCGTCCAGTCCGGGTGCCGCCGCACCACCTGGGCGAACGCCTCGATCAGCAGGTCGAAGCCCTTCTGCCGGGTCAGCCGTCCGGCGGCCGCCACCACTTTGGCGGAGTGGTCGGTGCGGGGCACCTGCAGGGTGTGCAGCGGGTTGGGGATCTGGGCGGTGCGCACCCGGCCGCCCAGCGCCCGCCGGTAGGCGGCCTCGTCCCGGCGGGTCAGCGAGACCACCGCGTCCAGCCGCGGGTAGTCGCTTGCGATCGCTTCGCGCACGTCCGGCTTGTAGCGGTCCAGGTGCATGTGGTCCTGGGCGATGCGGACCAGGTGGGGCGGCGCGTAGCGGGCCGACAGCAGGTTCAGTCCGGGGCGGGTGGTGACCACCACCCCTTCCTGCAGGCTCTGCAGGAACTCGATGACGCGTTCTTCGACGCGGCGGGTGAAGACCTCTTTGGCCGCCTCCCCCGCCGGCACCTCGGGTCCGGGCTCCCAGCCGGGCGGCACCGGGACGGGACGGGGCCTGCGCAGCCGGCGGCCCAGGCGCCGTTCCAGCCGCTCCAGCAGCCGGCCGGTGCGGGACGGCCGCGGCGGCCGCGGGGGTGCGTTCGCCCCCCGCTGGTCGTCGAGGGTGATCAGGCGGACCCGCGGGTCGATGGGGAACTGCGGGCGGCCCCGCCGGCGGATCACGCTGGCGATCTGGACCTCGTGCCCGGCCTCGGCCATGGCGGCGGCCTGGTTGATGACGGTGCGGATCGTCCCGCCCATGCCGTAGGCGTGCATCAGTACGTAGGTGATCTTCATCGGACCCGGCGGCTCACAAGGAGGAGGCGGTCGTCGGCGGTGTAGCGGGGACGGACCCGGTAGCGGGCGCCGCGCCCGTCGGTGAAGCACTGCGCCGGGTAGGTGATGGCGCGGGCCCGCGGCCGGCCCAGGCGGCGGCCGACGGGCATCTCCACCTCCGTGCGCACGGTGTGGCAGACCAGGCGGACGTCCCAGCGCTCGGAGCGGAACGGGCGGGGCGGCGTCAGGTCCCGCACCGGCACGGCCACGTCGAACCGGCCGGCTGAGACGGTGACGTCGTAGGGGCCCGGCCCGCGGCGGCGGGCCGTCCGCCGGCGCCGCAGGCGCAGGCTCAGCCAGGCCCGCGGGGTGGTGGGCGCCGGGTGCGCCGGGACCAGATGCAGCCGCCAGCGGCCCGCGAGCGGATCAGGCCCCTGCAGCGAGCCCGCCAGCCGGATCAGCCCGTCCTTGGCCCACAGTTCTTCGACCTCGGCCCAGCGGTCGGCGGTGAGCTGCCCGGTCGTCACGTTCCGCACCCCTTCACCATGACCGGGCGGCGCCCTGGGGGCGTCAGGTGCCACCGGACGGCGGACAAGCCTTGCAGCGATCGTTACCCCGCCGCGGAACATTCCGGGAGGGCTTTACCGGGCGCTCATGTCCAACCGGCGCCGCATAAGTGACGAAAATCTCTATCGGCGCGAATGCCCTTGTTTCGTTGTGCACGTCCCGCGACATATGAGGAATGTCACGTGTGCTTTACGCCACTTTCGCAAGGGTGCGGGACGGGCCGGCTCAGGAGTCGATGCGCACTTCCGGATGGGCTTCGGCGACGGCGATGCGAATGCTGCGCGCCAGCGCCTGGAACTCCTCCACCCGGGGCGAGGTCTCCCGGTAGGCCAGCCCGATGCGGCGGTAGGGGGCGGGGTCGGCGAAGCGGTACACCGCCAGCCCGTCGGCGCGCCGGGTCTCGACCGGCAGCGTGGTCTGCGGCAGCAGCGTCACTCCCAGGCCGCCGGAGACCAGCTGCACCAGCGTGGCCAGGCTCGCCGCGTAGGTGGCCGCGGTCGCCTGCGCCCCGACCTCGCGGCACAGGTCCAGCGCCTGGTCGCGCAGGCAGTGCCCTTCGTTGAGCAGCAGCACGTCCAGTTCGGTGAGCACCTTGCGGGGCACCGGTTCGGGGCCGATCTCCAGGGCGCGAGGGGCGGCCAGCAGGAACTCCTCGGTGTACAGCGGCAGTTCGGCCACCCCGGAGGTGGGCACCGGCAGCGCCAGGATCACCACGTCCAGGCGGCCCGCCAGCAGCTCGGCCACCACGTGCTCGGTCTGCTGCTCGCGCACCGACAGTTCCAGGTCGGGAAAGTCGCGGCTCAAGCGGGGCAGCACCGAGGGCAGCAGGTAGGGCGCCACGGTGGGGAGCACGCCCAGCCGCAGCGGGCCGACCAGCGGGCCGCGGGCGGCGCGCACCTCCTCCACCAGCCGGTCCAGCTCGGCCAGCACCGTCTCGGCGCGGCGGGCCACCCGCTCCCCCGCCGGAGTGAGCAGAACCTTGCGTGTCGTACGCTCGACCAACCGGGTGTTCAAAGTCTGCTCCAAGGCGGCCACCGCGCCCGACAATGCGGGCTGGCTCATGCCGAGCACGGCGGCGGCGTCTCGGAAATGCAGATACTCGGCCAGCGCGAGGAATGCCCGCAGCTGCGCCACGGTCGGTCTATTGATAGCCATCCCCTATCAATCTTCCTGGACCTATCAATTTCTCTTTTCACGATAGCTGCGACATGCTTATGACCACTCACAACTCTGGTGTCGCGGTCGCCCCTTAAGGGCGCTTGTGACACATTTCACATGGAACGAAGGAGATCCTGTGCTCACTGTCGGTGACCAGTTCCCCGAGTACGAACTGACCGCCTGCGTGTCGCTGGACCCGGACAAGGCGTTCGAGACCATCAACCACAAGACCTACGAGGGCAAGTGGCGCGTGGTCTTCTTCTGGCCCAAGGACTTCACCTTCATCTGTCCCACCGAGATCGCCGAGTTCGGCCGTCTGAACGGGGAGTTCGCCGACCGCGACGCCCAGGTCCTGGGCGTGTCCGTGGACAACGAGTACGTCCACTACGCCTGGCGCAAGGACCACCCGGACCTGCGCGACCTGCCGTTCCCGATGCTGTCGGACATCAACCGGGAGCTCAGCAGCGCCCTGGGCATCCTCACCAAGGAGGGCGTCGCCCAGCGCGCCACCTTCATCGTCGACCCGGACAACGAGATCCAGTTCGCGATGGTGACCGCCGGCTCGGTGGGCCGGAACGTCAAGGAGGTCCTGCGGGTCCTGGACGCCCTGCAGTCCGACGAGCTGTGCCCCTGCAACTGGAACAAGGGCGAGGCCACCCTCGACCCCAAGAAGCTCATGGCGGGCGCCTGAGCCAGTCCGCAGGGCTGACGGCGCACCGGCCACCGGTTCCGACCGCGCCCACACCCACGGTGGCCGGTGCCCCTCCCCGGACCCGCCGCAAGGGGCATCGCGCCTCTCCCGGCACGCGGCCTGGCGTCACAGGCCGCCGCACATCGCCTCCACCCGCCCAGGACCGCGCCGCTCACGGACCGTCCCCGAAGAACGGCGCGCCGGGCGGGTTCACCGGTCGGCCGGTCGCGCCATAGCCGTGACCGGCCGTCTGTCTTGAAAGGAAGCCTCAGCATGAGCGTCGACGCACTGAAGGAAGCCCTCCCCGCCTACGCCAAGGACATCAAGCTCAACCTGGGCTCGGTGACCAGCACCTCCCAGCTCACCGAGCAGCAGCTGTGGGGCACCGTGCTGGCCTGCGCGATGGCCACCAAGAGCAAGCAGGTCATCGCCGAGCTGGCCGAGGAGGCCGGCGACTACCTGTCGGCCGAGGCGTTCGAGGCCGCCAAGGGCGCCGCCTCGATCATGGCGATGAACAACGTCTACTACCGCGCCACCCACCTGATCGGCGACGAGACCTACGCCCAGCTCCCGGTCAAGCTCCGCATGACCATCATCGGCAAGCCCGGCGTCGAGAAGGTCGACTTCGAACTGTGGTGCCTGGCCGTCTCCGCCATCAACGGCTGCGGCCGCTGCCTGGAATCCCACGAGAAGGTCCTCCGCGAGGCCGGCATGCCCCGCGAGCACATCCAGGAGGCCCTGCGCATCGCCGCGGTCATCAACGCCACCGCCGCCACCCTGGAGGCCGAGGCCGCCCTGGCCCCCGCCGGGGTCTGACACCCACCGGAACGTCATGAGGGCCCGGGACTTCCCCGGGCCCTCATGACGACCGTCCCCCGAACTGTCAGCCCGCCACGCCATGTTCCTCAGGCGGCGTTCCTCAGGCGGCGTTCCTCAGGCGGCCTCCAGGGGCTTGACCTCGATTCCCTTGCTCGCCCACGGCTCGGGCACCTCACCCCCTGACAACCGCTCCAGCCAGCGCAACTGATCGACCGCGTAGTCGTGCATCGGGGTGCCCTCCCTGACGACCAGGATCGGGCCATGGGTGCCGCGTTTGGCGTGCCCGTAGAGCATGATCCGGATGACGTCGTCCACCTCTTCCATCGCGAACGAGCAGGGGAAGTTGTAGCTGTACAGGCGGATGTTGGGCTGCCGTTCGGCCGCGGCCCGCAACGGGCGCAGGACCTCCCGGATGTAGCGGTGCGGATCCTCCATCGCCGCGTCGGCCGGCTCGATCCGGTACCGGGCGCGGCGCGAGTCGCAGAACGGGTCCATCACATAGATCTTGACGGGCACCCGCTGAGCGGCCTCCTCCAACGCCGCCAGGCACTCCTCGCGGGCATAGAAGTTCCTGGTGAGGCCGAACAAGTTGATGCGCTGCCCGGCGGCCCGGATCCGGTTGATCAAGTCCTGCTCGGAGTCCTCCCCGGTGTAGGGGAAGGCATCGACGATCCCGATGCGCTGCAGGTTGCCGGGGTCGCCCTCCCCGTGGTCCACGCCGAAGCCGAGCTTGTCAGGCCGGGTGCGATAGAGCTTGCAGAAGTAGTCGATGCGTTCTTCGTTCGGTCTCCTCTGGCCACGCTCCCATCGGCACAGAGTGGGTGCGTCCACGTGCGGGGGCTCCAGGCCGTCCGCGACGTAGAGCGCATCCAGGCGCGCGGCGACCTCCTCCCGACTCCATCCGTTGGCCAGCCTCCACGCCTCCAGGGGATGAACGTCGATCTCCCTGAGGATCTTCTCAACGACGGCCTCGGTGGTCAGGCCGCGACGAATGCCGTCGAGGCGGATCTCGGCCGCTCTCTGTTCAAGCCGGCCTTTGTCGCGGGGGCTGTTGCGGCTGGTCACTGCCCTTGCTCCTGTGGCGTCACCTCAACGTGCTTGACGTTAGACGCCAATCGTTTCGTCATAGAGCGCATTGGGAAAGCGGCCAAAAGCCCCGCCGTCCTTCGGCAAGAGCAGCCCCGGTCACAGCAGCGGCCGCAGCAGGTCCGCCGGGTCGATGCTGGGGAAGGGATCGGGAAGCTTGAGTTTCTCGCCGCACCTCGCCCGCGCCGCCTCGACGTAGGTTCCCCCTTCGAGCCGCTGCAGGATCATCGTGAGATGCCGCTCGTCGTCCATCTCGACGACCATGAACCAGGGGATGCCCGCCTGGGCGTACAGCGCGTATTTCTTGATCCACTTCTGCCCCTGGTTGGACGGCGACCGGACCTCCACCACCATCCGCACGTGAGCCGCATCGTGGACGATGACCTTGTCGTCGGTCTCGGAGGTGACCACGATGTCGGGAATGAGGATCACGTCTTCGGCGATCCGCACGTTGATCTCGGTCTCGGTCACCAGGTCCGGCAGGCCCGCCGACTCCATGAGCGTGGCCAGCCGCCGCACGATCCGCTGATGGGGCTTGCCGGGCGCGGGACTCACCAGCAGGCTCCCGCCGACCAGTTCGACCTTCGGGCCGTCCGACGGCAGCTTGAGGTACTCCTCCTCCGTCCATACGCCCGTGTGGCTCCAAGGCGCCGTGAAGTCGCCGCCCACAGCGAACACCACCATTCAGCCTCCCGACAGCGCCTCACCCAGTGTGACATGGACGGCATCGTAGGAGGCCGAACAACGCTTTGTAGCCGTTTCTACACAGAAAGTCCGGCTACTCCCACTCGATGGTGCCGGGGGGCTTGCTGGTGATGTCGACCACCACGCGGTTGATCTCGCGGACCTCGTTGGTGATGCGGGTGGAGATGCGCTGCAGCAGGTCGTACGGCAACCGGGCCCAGTCGGCGGTCATGGCGTCCTCGCTGGTGACCGGGCGCAGCACCACGGGGTGGCCGTAGGTGCGGCTGTCGCCCTGGACGCCGACGGAGCGGACGTCGGCCAGCAGCACCACCGGGAACTGCCAGATGTCGCGGTCCAGGCCGGCGGCCGACAGCTCCTCGCGGGCGATGGCGTCGGCCTCGCGGAGGATGTCCAGGCGTTCGCGGGTGACCTCGCCGATGATGCGGATGGCCAGGCCCGGGCCGGGGAAGGGATGGCGCCAGACGATCTCAGGAGGCAGGCCGAGCTGCTCGCCCAGGGCGCGGACCTCGTCCTTGAACAGGGTGCGCAGCGGTTCGACCAGCTTGAACTTCAGGTCCTCGGGCAGGCCGCCGACGTTGTGGTGGGACTTGATGTTGGCGGCGCCGGTGCCGCCGCCGGACTCCACCACATCCGGGTACAGGGTGCCCTGGACGAGGAATTCCACGTCGTCGTCCTCGCCGGAGTGGGCGGCGACGATCTCGCGGGCGGCCTGTTCGAAGACGCGGATGAACTCCCGGCCGATGATCTTGCGCTTGGTCTCGGGGTCGGTGACGCCGGCCAGCGCGCTCAGGAACCGCTCCTGGGCGTCCACCACGTGGAGCTGGACGCCGGTGGCCGCCACGAAGTCCTTCTCCACCTGCTCGGCCTCGCCCTTGCGCAGCAGGCCGTGATCGACGAAGACGCACGTCAGCCGGGAGCCGATGGCGCGCTGCACCAGCGCGGCGGCCACCGCCGAGTCCACCCCGCCGGACAGGCCGCAGATGGCGCGCTTGCCGCCGACCTGGGCGCGGATCGCCTCGATGGCCTCCTCGGCGATGTTGAGCATGGTCCAGTTGGGGCGGCAGCCGGCGGCCTCGAACAGAAAGTGCCGCAGCACCGCCATGCCGTGCTCGGTGTGCACCACCTCGGGGTGGAACTGCACGCCGTACAGGCCGCGTTCGCGGTTCTCCATCGCGGCCACCGGGGTGACGGCGGTGCGCGCGGTGACGGTGAAGCCCTCGGGGGCGACGCTGGTGTGGTCGCGGTGCGACATCCACACCGGCTGCTTGGCCGGCAGCCCGCTCAGCAGCACCCCGCCGTCGATCACCTCGATGTCGGTGCGGCCGTACTCGGCGACGTCGGAGTTCTCCACCACCCCGCCGAGGGCCTGCGCCATGACCTGGTGGCCGTAGCAGATGCCCAGCGTCGGCACCCCGGTCTCCAGCAGCCCCTCGGGCGCGGACGGGGCGCCGTCTTCGTACACCGAGGCCGGCCCGCCGGACAGGATGATCGCCTTCGGCCGCTTGGCCAGCATCTCCTCGACCGGCATGGTGCACGGGACGATCTCGCTGAACACATTGCACTCGCGTACGCGCCGCGCGATCAGCTGCGCGTACTGCGCGCCGAAGTCGACGACGAGAACGGTGTCGTGGGACTGCTCGACCTGCGCGAAGGGCACCGGGCAACGCCTTTCAAGGGATACGGGGCAGACCCCAAGTCTATGGCCGTATCGCCCCGGCCCATGCCGCCCGGTGCGAAGGGAGGACGGCGCGCCCGCGGGCCTGTGGGGTGGAAAGCAGGCCCGAGAGCGCGCCGTCCGGTCAGGTGATCTCGACGATCGGCAGCCGCAGCGCGGCCGGGGCGGCCTGGGGAACCACGGGGTTCTTGGGGGCCACCGGGGTGATGCGGCGATAGGGCGAGCCCAGCGGGGGACGCGGGTCCTGCTCGCCCTTGTTGGGCCACATCGCCATCGCACGCTCGGCCTGGGCGGTGATGGTCAGGGACGGGTTGACGCCCAGATTGGCCGAGATCGCCGAGCCGTCCACCACGTGCAGGCCCTCATGGCCATAGAGGCGGTGGTAGGGGTCGATCACTCCGGTCTGCGGGGAGTCGCCGATGGCGCAACCGCCGATGAAGTGCGCGGTGGTGGGGATGTCGCCGAGGTCCAGCCAGGACCCGCCGGGCATGCCGCCGATCTCCTCGGCCAGCAGCCGGGTGGCCTGGTGCCCGGCCGGGATCCAGGTGGGGTTGGGCTCGCCGTGGCCGCGGCGGGCCCGCAGTCCCCAGCCGAACAGGCCCTTGCGCGGGGTGACGGTGATGGAGTTGTCCCGCACCTGCATGACCAGGGCGATGATGGTGCGTTCCGACCAGTGCCGCAGGTTGAGCAGCCGGGGCAGCTGCCACAGGTGGGTGACGGCGTAGCCGAGGAACTTCAGCCAGCGCGGGGCCGCGCCGGAGCCGTCGGCGGACGGGCCGTCGATCAGCAGGGTGCGCAGCAGGCCCATGGCGTTGGAGCCCTTGCCGTAGCGGACCGGCTCGATGTGGGTGTCCTCGTCCGGGTGGAAGGAGGAGGTGATCGCCACGCCCGCCGAATAGTCGTCGCCCCGGCGGCGGAACCGTTCGGCGCCCAAGATCGCCTCGGAGTTGGTCCGGGTGAGCACGCCCAGCCGGTCGGAGATGCGCGGCAGGCGCCCGGTGGCCTTCATCCGGTGCAGCAGCTTCTGGGTGCCGTAGGTGCCGGCGGCGAACACCACCTGCTCGACCCGCAGGGTGCGGCGGTGCCGGCCGAAGGAGCCGGTGCGCACGATCTCCACCTCGTACCCGCCGCCCGGCAGCGGGGTCACCGAGCGCACGCCGGTCATCGGCATGATCTTGGCGCCCGCCTTCTCGGCCAGGTACAGGTAGTTCTCGGTGAGCATGTTCTTGGCGCCGTGCCGGCAGCCGGTCATGCACTCCCCGCACTCGTGGCAGGTGCGGCGGCGCGGGCCGATCCCTCCGAAGTAGGGGTCGTCGACCTCCTGCTTCGGCTTGTCGCCGAACAGCACCCCCACCGGGGTGAGGTGGAAGGTCTCGCCCCGTCCCATCCGCTCGGCGACCCGCTTCATCGCCCGGTCGGCGGGGGTCATGGTGGGGTTGGGCACCACGCCCAGCATCCGCTTGGCCTGGTCGTAGTAGGGCGCCAGCTCGGCCCGCCAGTCGGTGATGTGCCGCCACTGCGGGTCGTCGTAGAACGGCTGCAGCGGCTCATACAGGGTGTTGGCGTACACCAGGGAGCCGCCGCCGACACCCGCCCCGGCCAGCACCAGCACCCGGCCGCCCTTCTCGCCGCGCAGCAGGTGGATGCGCTGGACGCCGGTCAGGCCCAGCGCCGGCGCCCACAGGTAGCGCCGCAGCCGCCAGGAGTTCTTCGGCAGCGCCGCATGGCGCTCCCCCGGTCTGCCGGCCGGGTCGTCGAAACGGCGGCCGATCTCGGCCACGGCGACCTTGTAGCCCTTTTCGGTCAGCCGCAGCGCCGCGACGCTGCCGCCGAAGCCCGAGCCGACCACCAGCACATCGAAGTCGAATTTCACGTCCGCAGACATCCGATCTCGTCCTTCGGCTACCTGATCCGCAGCCGCTTCATGAGCTTGATCGCGGTCGCCATGCCGGTGGCGTAGCGGTCATAGCCCAGGAACGGCGGCGGGGCCAGCTCCACCAGGTGCTGGCTGGCAACAGTCTGCGGCTCGGTGTACTTGAGGATGCCCTCGGCACCGTGCCGGCGGCCCAGGCCGGACTGCTTCATGCCGCCCATCGGGGCGTCGTAGGAGGCGAACGCGGCGCCGTAGCCTTCGTTGATGTTCACCGTCCCGGCGTTGATGCGGGCGGCCAGGCGGCGGCCCCGGGCCACATTCCGCGTCCAGATGGAGGCGTTCAGGCCGTAGGCGGTGTCGTTGGCGAGGCGGACGACCTCGTCTTCGTCGGAGAACTTGTAGACGCTGACCACCGGGCCGAAGGTCTCGTTGGCGCACAGCTCCATGTCGCCGGTGACGTTCGTCAGCACGGTGGGCTCATAGAACAGCGGGCCGATGTCGGGGCGGGCCTTGCCGCCGGCCAGCAGCGTGGCGCCCTCCTTGAGGGCCTGCTCGACGTGCCGGCTGACGACCTCCAGCTGGCGCGGGTAGGTCAGCGAGCCCATGTCGGCCTCGTAGTCCAGCCCGGCGCCGAGCTTCATCGCCTTGACCTGCTCCACGAAGCGGGGCACGAACCGGTCGTAGATCTTCTCGTGGACGTACAGCCGCTCGATGGAGATGCACAGCTGCCCGGCGTTGGTGAAGCAGGCGCGCAGCGCGCCGCGGGCGGTGCGCTCGACGTCGGCGTCCTCCAGGACGATCATCGGGTTCTTGCCGCCCAGCTCCAGCGAGTAGCCCACCAGGCGGGGGGCGACCTTCTCGGCGATGGCCCGGCCGCCGCGGGTGGAGCCGGTGAAGGCGACGTAGTCGGCGTTCTCCAGCAGCGGGTCGCCGATCTCGGCCGGGTCGCCCACCACGATCTGCCACAGGTCGCGCGGCAACCCCAGGCTGATCAGCAGGTCCAGCACCCACAGGCTGGACAGGCAGGTCTGGGTGTCGGGCTTGTGGATCACCGCGTTGCCGGCCATCAGCGCCGGGGCGATGTCGCTGGCGCCCAGGCTGAAGGGGTAGTTCCAGGGCGAGATCAGCCCGACCACGCCTTTGGGCTTGCGCAGCTCCACCGTCCGGGTGGCCACCGGGAAGGCGCCCTGCCGCCGCCGGGGCTTGAGCAGCCGGGGCGCCCGCCGCGCGTAGTAGAGCGTGCACAGCGCCACGTCGAGGAACTCCTCATAGGCGTGCCGGCGGGCCTTCCCGGTCTCCATCTGGATGACGTCCAGGATCTCCTCGCGCCGGTCGACCAGGACGTCCACCATGCGCAGGAACGGCTTGACCCGCTCGCGCACCGGCAGCCGCTCCCAGGCCCGCTGGGCCTCGCGGGCGCGCTCGTAGGCGGCGCGCACGTCGTCGGCGTTCGACACCGGCACGGTGGCCAGCGGCTCCCCGGTGAAGGGGGCGGGAATGGTGGTGGTGCCGCCCGAGGCGGAGGTCACGTGAGAGGACAACCGCTCGATGAGGGCGGGGGCGAGCGTCAGCGCTGAGGCCGTAGGGGTTGCCATGGTGGCACCATATGACCACCCGGCCACTATTGACTACCTACCGGTAACCACAACTTGGTCACCGACCCTCTCAACTGCGGACGAAGTTCATCACCGGACGCCGAAACCGGGCCGAAAACCGTCCCGCCTGCCCGCTGTCGGCCAAGTGGCGGAATGACCATGCACTCGCGGTGTATCCCGGAATGAGCATCCAACGCGGGAGGGGAGAACCGCATGACCAGCGCACACCCGGGAGGCGAGGAGCAGGACAGGACACCGCCGCGGCACACCGGACGCCGGGCGCACCGGCACCCGGCCGCCGCCAGGCGGCGGGAACGCACCAGGGAGGCCCTGCTGGAGGCGGCCCAGCGCCTGTGGGCCGAAGGCGGCATCCACGCGACATCGCTGGACGACATCGCCACGGCCGCCGGGCTCACCAAGGGCGCCGTCTACTCCAACTTCGCCGGCAAGGCCGACCTGGCGATGGCCCTGCTGGAGCGCTGCACCGCGGCCGGGTTCGGCACCGAGGCGCCCGAGCCGCCGCACGAGGACGGCGGCCGCCCGCCGCTGCAGCGGCTCCGGCACCTCGGCGAGCGCTACCGCCTGCGCCTGGAGACCGCGGAGGCCCGCCTGCTGGCCCTGCTGATGATGGAGTTCTGGCTGCTCGGCATGCGCGACTACGCCGCCGGCTGGCGGCTGGCCGACTGGTATGACGAGCGCCGCCGCCGGCTGGCCCGCGGCCTGCCCGGCACCGACGGCATCACCCCCGAGGACCGGGCCGCCCTGGTCATGGCGATGGACTTCGGGCTGACCGCCCAGCACCTGCTGGACCCCGACCGCGTCCCCGCCGACCTGTACGCCACCGGCCTGAATCTCCTCCTCGGCCCGCCCCTGCACCGGCCATCGCCCTAACGGCCGTCCGTCTTCGCCGGGCCGCCGTGCCGGAAAAGGCTCAGTAGGTGGGGACGATCTCCGGGGCGCCGCGGCGGCGGGCGTCGGCCTCCTGGTCGTCTTCTTGGTTTTGGGAGTCGCGTTCGGCCTCGACCCGCTTGCGGTAGTACTCGACCTCGCGGTCGATCTGGTCCTTGGACCAGCCCAGGACGGGGGCGAGGAGTTCGGCGGCCTCCTGGGCGACGCCGACGCCGCGGTCCCAGGCCTCGATGGAGATGCGGGTGCGGCGCGACAGCACGTCGTTGAGGTGGCGGGCGCCCTCGTGGGTGGCGGCGTAGACCACCTCGGCGCGCAGGTAGTCGTCGGCGCCGGTCAGCGGCTTGCCCAGGTCGGGACGCTCGGCGATCATCTCCAGCAGGTCGTCGATGAGGGTGCCGTAGCGCTGCAGCAGGTGCTCGATGCGGGCCACGTGCAGCCCGGAGCGGTCGGCCAGGCGCTGCCGGGCGTTCCACATGGCCTGGAAGCCCTCCCCGCCGACCAGGGCGATGCGGTCGGTGCAGGACTCGGCGACCCGGCGGTCCAGGCCGTGCACCACCGCGTCGATGGCGTCCTTGGCCATCACCCGGTAGGTGGTGTACTTGCCGCCGGCGACCAGGACCAGGCCGGGCACCGGGTGGGCGACCACGTGCTCGCGCGACAGCTTGGAGGTCTCCTCGGTCTCCCCCGTCAGCAGCGGCCGCAGCCCGGCGTAGACGCCCTCGACGTCGTCATGGGTCAGCGGGGTCACCAAAACCTCGTTGACCTTCGACAGCACATAGTCGATGTCGGCCTTGGAGGCCGCCGGGTGGACCTTGTCGAGGTTCCAGGCGGTGTCGGTGGTGCCGATGATCCAGTGCCGTCCCCACGGGATGACGAACAGCACCGACTTCTCGGTGCGCAGGATGATGCCGGTGGAGGAGTGGATGCGGTCCTTGGGCACCACCAGGTGGACGCCCTTGGACGCCTTGACGTGGATCTGGCCGCGTCCGCCCACCAGCTCCTGGATGTCGTCGGTCCACACCCCGGTGGCGTTGACCACCTGGCGGGCGCGGACCTCGCTCTTGTGCCCGGACTCCAGGTCCAGGATCCGCAGGCCGGTGACCCGCTCGCCCTCGCGCAGGAACCCGATGCACTGGGTGCGGGGGGCGATCTGCGCGCCGTACTGGGCGGCGGTGCGCAGCACGGTCACCACATAACGGGCGTCGTCGACCTGGGCGTCCCAGTACTGGATCGCCCCGACCAGGGCGTCCTTGCGCAGCGCCGGGGCCAGCTTGAGCGCCTTGCGGCGGCTCAGGTGCCGGTGGTGGGGCACGCCCCGGGTGCTGCCCATCTGGAACGCCAGCGCGTCGTAAAGGGCCACCCCGGCGCCCAGGTAGCCGCGCTCCCAGAAGCGGCGGGTGGTGGGCAGCAGGAAGGGAACCGGGCGCACCAGGTGCGGCGCGATGCGCTGCAGCAGCAGGCCGCGCTCGGTCAGCGCCTCGCGGACCAGGTCGAAGTTGTGCTGCTCCAGGTAGCGCAGCCCGCCGTGGATGAGCTTGGAGGAGCGGGAGGAGGTGCCGGAGGCGAAGTCGCGGGCCTCCACCAGCGCCACCGACAGGCCCCGGGTGGCGGCGTCCAGCGCGGCGCCCGCGCCCACGATGCCGCCGCCCACCACGACGACGTCGAACTCCTCGGTGGCCATTCGGTCCAGGGCCTGGGCGCGCTCGGCGGGACCCAGTCGTGAACTGCCCAATCCGGTGATCGGTGATCCGGCCATCGCGTCAGTCCCCCTGTCCCGAATGGTGCAGAGTGCTACTTACCCAACGGTAGGGTTCATACCCGGGCCGGACCACTGCTGCGAACGGCAGGCGAAGGTCACCCGCGCCCGCCCCCGCGAGCGAAAAGGACGCCGAGAGCAGCGAAAAGCCCTCCCACCGGCGATGGGAGGGCTCTTCACGGCCGGCGCGCCCCCGGTGAAAACCGTGCGGCGGCACAGGACCCAGGGTGCGGCGTCACAGCTCGGGCGGGGTGATGACGACCTCCACCCGCTGGAACTCCTTCAGCTCGGTGTACCCGGCGGTGGCCATGGCGCGGCGCAGCGCCCCGATGAGGTTCATCGACCCGTCGGCGACATGGGACGGCCCGAACAGGATCTGCTCCAGCGTCCCGATCGTGCCGACCTCCAGCCGGGTGCCGCGGGGCACCTCGCCGTGGTGGGCCTCGCTGCCCCAGTGGTAGCCGCGGCCGGGCGCCTCGGTGGCCCGGGCGAACGGCGAGCCGATCATCACCGCGTCGCTGCCGCAGGCGAACGCCTTGGCGATGTCGCCGCTGTTGGTCATGCCGCCGTCGGCGATGACGTGCACGTACCGGCCGCCGGACTCATCCAGGTAGTCGCGGCGGGCCGCGGCCACGTCGGCGACCGCGGTGGCCATCGGCACCGCCACCCCCAGCACGGTGCGGGTGGTGTGCCCGGAGCCGCCGCCGAAGCCGACCAGCACCCCGGCCGCGCCGGTGCGCATCAGGTGCAGCGCCGCGGTGTAGGTGGAGCAGCCGCCCACGATCACCGGGACGTCCAGGTCGTAGATGAACTGCTTGAGGTTCAGCGGCTCGGCCCGGCTGGAGACGTGCTCGGCCGACACCGTGGTGCCGCGGATGACGAACAGGTCCACCCCGGCGTCGATCACCGCCTTGTGGAACTGCGCGGTGCGCTGCGGCGACAGCCGGGCCGCCACGGTCACCCCGGCCCGGCGGATCTCCTCGATCCGCCGGCCGATCAGCTCCTCTTTGATCGGCTCGGAGTAGACCTCCTGCAGCCGCCGGGTGGCGGTCACATCGTCCAGCAGCGTGATCTCGGCCAACAGCGGCTCGGGGTCCTCATAGCGGGTCCACAGCCCCTCCAGGTCCAGCACCGCCAGTCCGCCCAGCTTGCCTATGGCGATCGCGGTGGCCGGGCTGACCACGCTGTCCATCGGCGCCGCCACCAGCGGCACCTCGAACCGGTAGGCGTCGATCTGCCAGGCGACGCTGACCTCCTCCGGGTCGCGCGTCCGCCGGGACGGCACGATGCCGATCTCGTCGAACGCATACGCCCGGCGGCCGCTCTTGCCCCGCCCGATCTCAAGCGTGTTCATGGCGCTCGCTCCGCTCGCGCGGCGAGCGGGCCGCGATGCGCGCCTTCCGGCCCGGCGGCGGTGCGGACCGCTTTGCGGTCGTCACCGTTCCTTCGGCCCGGATGCGCGCAGGCCCGCCCGCGATGGTCTTCAAGGACGTGTCGGCTCCAGGCCCGGGGTCTGCCGGACATCGGGCCTGGAGCATCATCTCAGCCGGGGGCCGCCCCGCCCGGGCCGGCCCGCCGCTGCTATGACCTGCGCTGGTAGTTGGGGGCCTCCACGGTCATCTGCACGTCGTGGGGGTGGCTCTCCTTGAGGCCGGCCGTGGTGATCTGCATCAACTGGCCCCGCTCCTGCAGCTCGGGGATGGTGCGGGTGCCGGCGTACCACATGGCCTGGTGCAGGCCGCCGACCAGCTGGTGGGCGACCGCGGCCAGCGGGCCGCGGTAGGGCACCTGCCCTTCGATGCCCTCGGGGATCAGCTTCTCCTCGCTGGTGACGTCGCCCTGCTGGTAGCGGTCCTTGGAGTAGGACTTGCCGCGCTCGCGGTTGCGCATGGCGCCCAGCGAGCCCATGCCCCGGTAGGACTTGTACTGCTTGCCGTGGACGAAGATCAGCTCGCCCGGGCTCTCCTCCACCCCGGCCAGCAGGCTGCCCAGCATCACGCTGGAGGCGCCGGCGGCGATGGCCTTGGCGATGTCGCCGGAGTACTGCAGGCCGCCGTCGCCGATCACCGGCACCCCGGCCGGCAGCGCGGCGCGGGAGGCCTCGTAGATCGCGGTGATCTGGGGGACGCCGACGCCCGCGATGACCCGGGTGGTGCAGATGGAGCCGGGGCCGACCCCGACCTTGACGCCGTCGGCGCCGGCGTCGATCAGCGCCTGGGCGCCGGCGCGGGTGGCCACGTTGCCGCCGATCACGTCCACGCCCCGGCAGTTGGCCTTGATCTTGGCGATGGTGTCCAGCACGCCCTTGGAGTGGCCCTGGGCCACGTCCACCACGATGACGTCGACACCCGCCTCGACCAGCGCCTGGGCGCGGGCGATGCCCTCTTCCCCGACGCCCACCGCGGCGCCGACCACCAGCCGGCCGTCGGCGTCCTTGGTGGCCCTGGGGTATTGCTCGCTTTTGACGAAGTCTTTGACGGTGATCAGCCCGCGCAGCCGGCCGGCGTCGTCGATCAGCGGCAGTTTCTCGATCTTGTTCTGGGCCAGCAGCCGGAACGCCTCCTCCTTGGAGACGTCCACCGGCGCGGTGATCAGCGGCATCGGGGTCATGACCTCGCGCACCGGCCGCGTCGGGTCGCTTTCAAAGCGGGTGTCGCGGTTGGTGACGATGCCCACCAGCACGCCCTCGGCGTCCACCACCGGGACCCCGGAGATCCGGAAGCGGGAGCACAACTGCTCCACATCGGCCAGGGTGTCGTCCGGGGAGCAGGTGACCGGCTTGGTGATCATGCCGTTCTCCGAGCGCTTGACCATGTCGGCCTGCTCGGCCTGCTCCTCGATCGACAGGTTGCGGTGCAGGATGCCGATGCCGCCCTGGCGGGCCATGGCGATGGCCATGCGGGCCTCGGTCACCGTGTCCATCGCCGCCGAGACCAGGGGGATGCGCAAGGTGATGTTGCGGCTGAGCCGCGTGGTGGTGTCGACCTCGCCCGGCTGGAGATCGGAGTAGGCCGGCACCAGCAGAACATCGTCGAACGTCAGCCCCGGAGGGAGGAACTTGTCGGGTTCCGCGGCGGGATTCATGGCTGCCTTCCCGGTCGTCGATTGGCCACAGGCGGTCTGTTGCGGCCCGGACACGGCGGTGTCCCCCCATCGTAGGGCGTGCCCGTCAAGGTCACTTGCCGGTGCGCGCACGCCCGCCACCGGGGACTATGCGAGAAACAACACACCACGCCGTCGGGAAAATCCCGGCATCCGGTGTCTTGCACAAGGTTGTGCCCGCGGGTTGACCACCTGCTCGTTGTGCGCAGTAGCGTGGGATTGTGCACGATGACGTCCCGCTCGACCCGTTCGCCGGCGACCCCAACGACCCGGCCGCAGCGCTCGGCGACCTCAGCGAGGAGATCACTCCGCTGAGCATGAGCGAACGCGAGGACGTGCTGGCCGACCTCGCCGACCTGGAGGTCTTCCGCGCGCTGCTGGAGCCGCTGGGGGTCCGCGGCCTGACCGTGGACTGCGGCGACTGCGGCAAGCAGCACTACATCGACTGGGACCTGCTGCACGGCAACCTGCGCCACCTGCTGGAGGAAGGGCTGCCGCGGGTGCACGAGCCCGCGCTGTCGCCCGACCCGGTCGACTATGTCAGCTGGGAGTACGCCCGCGGTTACGTGGACGGCGTGATCGACAGCGAGGAGGGCCGGAACAACCCCTGAGGGGGTCCGGTCAGGTCTCCTCGGGCAGGCCGCCGTCGGTTTCATCGGCCTGTGGCGGGGCCGCCGGCCGCTCCTCCGTATTGTCTGGAACCGGCTCCGATGGGTCGAGGCGGTCCTGGTCGGCGTGTGGTTCGCCCGGCTCGGGATCGGCGAAGGGCAGGAGGTCCTGACGCGGCTTGGGCGCGTCGCCCCCCGGCGCCTCCGGCTGCGCCCTGGGGGCTCGCCGCTCGCCGGACCCGCGCCGGTCCTCTCCCGCCCGGTCCTTGGGGAGTCGGTCTTCGTGGGGCTCGACGCGCAGGTCCGGCATGGGAGTGCGGAACGGCAGGGAACGCATCGGCCCGCCGTCGGCGGCGAGGACCGTGATGACGCCCTCGGCCGGGCGGGCGGTGTCCGGCCGTTCCCGGACCAGCCGGATCCGGGCGTGCGCCGCGGGTTCGCCGGCGGCCAGTTCTCCGGCGCCCGGTGCGCTTCCCGGCTGCTCGGCCGGCCCGTCCTGGGCGACGGCGACCCCGGTGGTGGCCAGCACCCCGGTCAGCAGCGGGCCGACGACGCCGAGCAGGACGACCTTGCGCGGCCCCCGCCGCGGTCCGGGATAGGCGGCGGTGCCGTCCCCCTCGGCGGGGACGGGCCGCATGCGCCCGCCCGATCCGGGCCGCCGCTTTCCCGGGCGCGTGCTCTGCTGCGCCGGCGGCGCCGGCCGGCGCGGCAGGGACGGGTCGAAGGCTCCGGCGTCCACATCGGCGATCAGGGCCCGCAGCAGGGCGACGGCCGGGTCCGCCGGGTCGGCGGCGCCGGAGTCGGGCAGCGCGTCGCGGGCGGCCAGCGCCTCCACGATCGCGTCGCTGCGGCGCACCGCGGCCAGATCCCAGCACGCGGCCGTCGGACGGCCGGGACCGGCGGCGGCCGCACCGGCGGCACCGGTGGGAACCGAGGCGTCCTCGCTCCGCTCTGTCAAGCGCCCGACTCCTCACTGGCCATCGCCCGGAGCCGGGCCAGGGCCCGGTGCTGGGCGACCCGTACCGCTCCCGCCGTCATGCCCAGCACATTACCGGTCTCCTCGGCCGACAGCCCCGCCACCACTCGCAGCAGCACCAGTTCGCGCTGGTGCTCGGGCAGCCGGGTGAGCAGGTCGCGGGCGCGTTCGGCCTCGCTGTAGCGGACCACCGTCTCCTCTGGACCGGGACGGTCGTCGGGGCCGTCCGGCAGGTCCTCGGTGGGCACCGCCGACCGCACCGCGCTGCGCAGCGCGTCGGCGATCTTGTGCGAGGCGATGCCGAAGACGAAGGACGCGAAAGGACGTCCCATGTCGCGATATCGGGGCAGGGCCGACAACACCGCGATACAGACTTCCTGGGCCACGTCGTCGGCGATGTGATAGTGCCCGGATATGCGCCCCAAACGGGCCCGGCAATAACGCACCACCATCGGCCGCACCTGACTGAGCAATACCTCGATCGCCCCGGGATCGCCCTGCACGGCCAGCGCGGTCAGATCTCCCAGATCCCCCTCATCGGAGGGCGCCGTCGCATGCAAGGCCCGGGCTTCGCTCGTCATCGCACGTCCCCCCGCTCCGATAGCCCCCGCGTCGTGTTCCCGGCGAAGCATCCCTCGGTCACGTAGAGCATGATGCCCAGCGCGGTCGGACATGTCTCCACTGTGCAAGACAACGGAATGGTCACAGTGCGCGGGCCCCCCGCCTAATATCACAAAACGCAATGATTCCATCCCGTAGGGTAATCTCTTTTGGTGCGGGATGGCCGCCGAACGGTCCGCATCGGCCCTCTCCACCCGTTGTGACCGGCAGAAGCCCGGCTTGAAAAGGCGCCGCCCGTCGCCGTTTCTCCGGTATTTCCGAAACAGTCTTCCGACACTTCGCCCGGTCGCGGGCTTTTCGGCCGAGGAGCACAGGAAATTCTTTTTCAGTCCGCTGCGCCCCGCCCGGGCCGCGCCGGTTCCACAGCCGTGATCACCCACCTGACCTGCGGAAACGGGACCAGCGCGGCACGCAAGGGGCCGGGCCGCCGCAAATCAGAAACCTCACCAAAAAAGGAATCCCCGCCGCAGTCGGCGGGGATCCCCTGCGAACCGGTTGCATCCTCCCTGCTCAGGCGGCCTGCCGCCGCCGGAGCGGAGGGTCAGTGGCCGTGGCCGTGACCGTGGCCGTGACCCGCGGCGGGCTCCTCCTCCTCGGGCTTTTCGACCACCAGGGCCTCGGTGCTCAGCAGCATGCCGGCGATCGAGGCGGCGTTGGTGACGGCCGAGCGGGTGACCTTCACCGGGTCGATGACGCCCTGGGCCACCAGGTCGCCGTACTCGCCGGTGGCGGCGTTGTAGCCGTGGCCGACGGGCAGCTCGGCCACCTTGGCCGTCACGACGTAACCCTCCTGGCCGGCGTTCTCGGCGATCCAGCGGGCCGGCTCCACCAGGGCGCGGCGCAGCGCCTCGGCGCCGGTGGCCTCGTCGCCGGACAGCCCCAGCGTCTCGAAGCCCTCCTTGGAGACGTGCACCAGCGCGCTGCCGCCGCCGGCGACGATGCCCTCTTCGATGGCGGCGCGGGTGGCGGAGATGGCGTCCTCCAGGCGGTGCTTCTTCTCCTTCAGCTCCACCTCGGTGGCGGCGCCCACGCGCAGCACGCACACCCCGCCGGCCAGCTTGGCCAGCCGCTCCTGCAGCTTCTCGCGGTCCCAGTCCGAGTCGCTCTGCTCGATCTCGACCTTGATCTGGCGGATGCGGTCCTCGACGTCCTTGGGGTCGCCGGCGCCGTCGACGATGGTGGTGGTGTCCTTGGTGACGGTGACCCGGCGGGCCCGGCCCAGCTCCTCCAGGCCGATGGAGTCCAGCTTCAGGCCCAGCGCCTCGCTGATCACCTGGCCGCCGGTCAGCACCGCCATGTCGGCCAGCATCGCCTTGCGGCGGTCGCCGAAGCCGGGGGCCTTGACCGCGGCCGACACGAAGGTGCCGCGGATCTTGTTGGCCACCAGCAGCGCCAGCGCCTCGCCCTCGACGTCCTCGGCGATCACCAGCAGCGGCTTCTTGGTCTGGGCGACCTTCTCGGCGATCGGCAGCAGGTCCTGGACGTTGGAGATCTTGCCCTCGTGGATCAGCACGTAGGCGTCCTCCAGGACGGCCTCCATGCGCTCGGGGTCGGTCACCATGTGCGGCGACAGGTACCCCTTGTCGAACTGCAGACCCTCGGTGAACTCCAGCTCCAGGCCCATGGTGTGGGACTCCTCGACGGTGATCACACCGTCCTTGCCCACCTTCTCAAAAGCCTCGGCGATCAGCTCACCGATCTTGCGGTCCTGCGCGGAGATCGTCGCGACGTGGGCGATCTCCTCCCGCTCGCCGACCTCGCGGGCGGACTTGAGCAGCTGCTCGGAGACGTGGGCGGCGGCGGCGTCGATGCCGCGCTTGAGCGCCATCGGCGAGGCGCCGGCGGCCACGTTGCGCAGCCCCTCGCGCACCAGCGCCTGGGCCAGCACGGTGGCGGTGGTGGTGCCGTCACCGGCCACATCGTTGGTCTTGGTCGCCACTTCCTTGGCGAGCTGGGCGCCCAGGTTCTCGTAGGGGTCCTCCAGCTCCACCTCGCGGGCGATGGTGACACCGTCGTTGGTGATGGTCGGCGCACCGAACTTCTTGTCGATGACGACGTTGCGGCCGCGCGGGCCGATCGTCACCTTGACCGCGTCGGCGAGGGCGTTGACGCCGCGTTCCAGGGCGCGCCGCGCGTCCTCGTCGAACTCCAAGATCTTGGCCATGGAAAATTACGTCCTCTCCTGCGTCGAACCTTTTCCCTCACCCGGCCCATGCGCTGGCGGCCTTGGCCGGCGGGCGCCCGCGGGGATTTCGAAACGCACCGCCGGCGGCCGAAGCACGCCGCCGGCCGCGAAGACAAAGTGCCGGAAAAGGTTCACCGCCCCGGCCGCCCACGGGTCGATGCGAGGACGATCCCCACATCCCCGAAAGCTCCCCAAGGCACCCGATGCGCAATGGCGGACGGTGCGGGAGCCCCTGGCCGGCCGGGGCGGTGCATGGCGTTCAGCTGTGGCTTGAAATTACTTCTCGACGATCGCCAGCACGTCGCGGGCGGACAGCACGAGGTACTCCTCGTTGTTGTACTTGACCTCGGTGCCGCCGTACTTGCTGTAGAGGACGACGTCCCCGACCTTCACATCCAGCGGGACGCGGTTGCCCTTGTCGTCGACCCGGCCCGGGCCCACCGCCAGAACGGTGCCCTCCTGCGGCTTCTCCTTGGCCGTGTCGGGGATCACCAGGCCCGACGCGGTGGTGGTCTCGGCCTCAAGCGGCTGGACGACGATGCGGTCCTCGAGCGGCTTGAGAACAACCTTGGTGGCGGTCGTCACGATCTGACCTCCCCTTCGATGGTCCTCGACCGGCCATGAGCAGGGCCGATCGCACTGTGACAGAAGAGGCGACCTGGGACCGGCCTGTCGTCGCGGGTGCCAGACCGACCTTGTCGCATGATTGGCACTCTCAGGGTCCGAGTGCCAGTCATGGAGATTATGCCGTCCCCCTGACCTCGTCAACACAGGCGGGTTTGCGGTCACCGCACCGTCGCTTGCGGCTCGCAAGGCCGTCGGCCTGCCTTCTTCTCCTCGCCGTTTTCCCCGCCGTCCACACCCGCTGATCTGGAAAACCTTCCCGGCGCCCGGTGGGCGCGCCCCGTCGCATCAGTAGGGTCCGGGTGTGGATGTGGCGATATTCCGGCGGCTGCTGGAGGAGACCGGGCAGCGGGTGCTGGCCGAGGCGGCGCAGGCCGATCTGAGCACCACCGCACTGGTGGCGACCGCCTCCCGGCTGCGGGAGCGGTACCCGGCCGAGCTGGTGTCGGCGGCGCTCACCCAGGCGCGGCTGCGGGCCCGGGCGCACGAGAAGTTCGGCGCGGACGCCGCCCGCATGTACTTCACCCCGGCGGGCCTGGAGCAGGCCACCCGGGCGTGCGTGGCCGAGTACCGGGCGCGCCGGTTCGCCGACCGGCTGGGCGGCGGGCCGGTGCTGGACCTGGGCTGCGGCATCGGCGCCGACCTGATCGCCCGGGCCCGGGCCGGGTGCGCAGGCGTCGGCGTGGAGCGCGACCCGCTGACGGTGGAGGTGGCGCGGGCGAATCTGACGGCGCTCGGGCTGGCGGAGCGGGCCTTCGTGCGGCACGGGGATGCGACCGAGGCGGACCCCGCGGGGTTCGCCGCGGTGTTCGCCGACCCCGGACGCCGCACTCTGCGCGGCCGGGTGTTCGACCCCTCCTGTTATGAACCGCCGCTGGATGCGGTGCTGGATCTGGCCGGGCGGGCCCCGGCCGGGTGCGTCAAGGTGGCGCCGGGCATCCCGCACCAGGCCATCCCGCAGGAGGCGGAGGCGGAGTGGATCTCGGTCGGCGGCGACGTCAAGGAGGCGGCGCTGTGGACGGGGGCGCTGGCGGGACGGGCGCGGCGCCGGGCCACGCTGCTGGACGGGCGCGGCGGGGTGTGGACGCTGGCGGCGGCGCGGGATCCGGCGACCGCGCCGGTGCGGGAGTGGGGACGGTACCTGTACGAACCGGACGGGGCGGTGATCTGCGCCCATCTGGTGGCCGAGGTGGCGGCGGCGCTCGGCGGCGGGCTGGCCGATGCGCGCATCGCCTACATCACCGGTGACGACCTGGTCGCCACGCCGTTCGCCACCGCCTATGAGATAGAAGAGGTGCTGCCGTTCTCGGTCAAGCGGCTGCGGGCCGTGCTGCGCCGGCGGCGGGTCGGGACGCTGACCATCAAAAAGCGCGGATCGGCGGTGGACGTGCAGCGGCTGCGCCGGGAGCTGGGCTTTGCCGGCGGGGGCGGCCGGCGCGATGGGGAGGAGCTGACGCTGGTGCTCACCCGCGTGGGCGACTCCCCGGTGGCCCTGCTGACGCATCGACGGCCGCTGGACGTTTCGGCGAGCGGCCCGGCCGGAAGCGCCTGAGAACGGACGTTTCCACTTCTCCGGATACCGAATGGCATCCGCGAATTATGTCCGACAATCACCGGTCATGCCTGATCAATAACCGGGGCGACACGCCGGTCCCGTGAATTTTGCAACGTTCCTTCTCCACAAAATCACTCCCAATACCATTCGGAATCCGTTTTGATGGACCCCGTGACTCGTTCCCAGGCATCCGGAGCACCGGTGGAGGCGGTCTGCCCGCCCCCCGATGAGGCCACCCTGCGCTGGGTGGAGCAGTGCCTCGGCCCGGGTTCCAAGGTCAAGATGGTCCGCCCGCTGACCGGGGGCACGCGCCACGCCAACCACGCGCTGCTGGTGGAGAGCCGCTCCGGCCATCCGCACCGGCTGGTGCTGCGCCGCTGGACCCTTCCCGACCAGACCGCCGGGCAGGAGTTCTCTCCCGAACGGGAGATCGCCGCGCTGGCGCTGCTGGCCGGCTGCCGGCTGCCCACCCCGGAACTGGTGGCCGCAGACCCCGCCGGGGCCTACTGCGACGCCCCGGCGCTGCTGGTCACCCGGCTGATCGGCCATCCGCCCAACCCGGGGACCGAGGAGCTGTCGGAATACCTCATCCAGATGTCGGCCGCGCTGCTGGGGGTGCACTCGCTCAGCGGCGCCGCCACGATGCCGCCCTACCTGCCCTACAACCGGCTGCGGGAACGGGTGCCGCCCGCCCACGCCACCCGCCCCGAACTGTGGGAGCAGGCGTTCGAGCTGGCCGCCCGCCCCGCCCCGGAGGCCAGGCCGCACTTCATCCACCGCGACTACCAGCCGGACAACACGCTGTGGTCCTATGGGCGGCTGACCGGCGTCGTCGACTGGTCCAGCGCCTCCTACGGGCCGATCGGGGTCGACATCGCGCAGATGCGCTGCAGCCTGGCGCTGCGCTACGGCCTTTCGGCCGCCGACGCCTTCCTGGACTCCTTCGACCGGGTCAGCGGCGGCTACGTGCACGACCCCTACTGGGACCTGCGCAGCGTGCTGGACCTGCTGGCCCAGCCGGACGAGCGCCACCTCGGCCGGGCCTGCATCCCGCTGCTGGAGGCGCACCTGGCCGGTTCACTGGCCCGGCTGGGAGTGGCCGTCTGATCAAGGCCGCGTCCTACAGCCGGATCGTCTCCACCGGCAGCGCCGAGTCGGCGGGCAGGTCCAGCGCGGAAGGGGCGGCGCCGGCGGCCACCAGTTCGGCCCCCAGCGCGGCCACCATCGCCCCGTTGTCGGTGCACAGCCGCGGCCGCGGCACCCGCAGCCGCACCCCGGCGGCCTCGCAGCGCTCGGCGGCCAGCGCCCGCAGCCGGGAGTTGGCCGCCACCCCGCCGCCGATCAGCAGGTCCCGCACCCCGTGCTCGCGGCAGGCCGCCAGCGCCTTGGCGGTCAGCACGTCCACCACCGCCTCCTGGAAAGAGGCGGCCACATCGGCGACCGGCACCGGCCGCCCGTCCCGCTCGCGCGCCTCCACCCAGCGGGCCACCGCGGTCTTCAGCCCGGAGAAAGAGAAATCGTAGGTGCCGTCGTCGTACTTGCCGCGCGGGAAGGCGATGGCGTCCGGCCTGCCCTCCTTGGCCTTGCGGTCGATCAGCGGGCCGCCGGGAAAGCCCATCCCCAGCACCCGGGCGATCTTGTCGAAGGCCTCGCCGGCGGCGTCGTCCACGGTGGCGCCCAGCGGGTGCACCTCGGCGGCCACGTCGGGCACCAGCAGCAGGGACGAGTGCCCGCCGGAGACCAGCATGGCCACGCACGGCTTGGGCAGCGGCCCGTGCTCGAGCTGATCGACGGCGACGTGAGCGGCCAGGTGGTTCACCCCATACAGGGGCTTGCCCAGCGCCAGCGCGTACGCCTTGGCGGCGGCCACCCCGACCATCAGCGCCCCGGCCAGTCCCGGGCCGGCGGTCACCGCGATCGCGTCCACGTCCGAGAAGGCCACTCCGGCCTCCTCCAAAGCCCGTTCCACGGTGGGGCCCATGGCCTCCAGGTGGGCGCGGGAGGCCACCTCCGGCACCACGCCGCCGAAGCGGGCGTGCTCATCCACGCTGGAGGCGACGGCGTCGGCCAGCAGCGTGGTGCCGCGGACGATGCCCACCCCCGTCTCGTCGCAGGACGTCTCGATCCCCAGCACCAACGGCTCGGAGTCGCGGATCACCTGTCTCCTCACTTCGCGAAGCCGACCGGGTGGGCGCCCGCGCCGCCCCGGCGGCGGCGCATGACGATGGCGTCGGTTCCGGACGGCTGGTAGTAGCGTTTGCGGACCCCGATGCGCTCGAACCCGAACCGCTCATACAGGGCCTGGGCGCGGTCGTTGTCGACGCGCACCTCCAAGAAGACCTCCCGGCAGCCGCGCCGCTCGGCCTCGGCCAGCAGCTCGCCCAGCAGCGCCCGGCCCACGCCCCGCCCCTGGCGGTCGGCGCGCACCGCGATGGTCTGCACATCGCCCTGGTCCCCGGCGGCGGCCAGCCCGGCATAGCCGATGATCTCGCCGGAGTCGTCCTCGGCCACCACGTAGTGCCGGGTGTGCGGCTGGTGGCGCAGCTCATCGCGCAGCATCGACTCGCTCCAGGCGTCCTCGGGGAAGGTCGCCCGTTCCAGTTCCATGACGGCGGGCACGTCCGCCTCCGTCATGGCCCGCAGCGCGACGGTCATCGGGGGGTCACCCGCTTGCGGGGGCCGGGGGTCCTGGCGTCGGGGCGGCGCAGGTACAGCGGCTCGGGCGGCAGCAGCGGCGGCCCGTCCATGCCGGCCAGGCGGGTCACCGCGAGCTCGGCCAGCGCGGCGGCCGACGGCAGCAGCGGCTCGGCGTCGCCGGTGGCGCCCAGCTGGTCGGGGTAGAGCGCGGCGCCCTCGCCGATCACCGGCAGTTCTCCCGGTTCGATGCCCAGCTCGGCCGGCACCGCGGCCGGCGGTCCCACCGCCGGTTCGGTGGTGCGCACCCGCGCCGAGTCATAGCGCGCCCAGTAGACCTCCTTGCGGCGCGCGTCGGTGGCCACCACGAACGGCTTGTCCCGGCCGGAGGCCCAGGCGATGGCGTCCAGGGTGCAGACCCCGTGCACCGGGATCCGCAGCGCCCCGCCCAGTGCCCGCGCGGTCATCAGCCCCACCCGCAGCCCGGTGTAGGGGCCGGGTCCCACTCCCACGACCACGGCGCTGAGCTGGGCGGGGAGCACGCCCGCCTCCGCCAGCACCCCGGCGATCGAGGGGGTCAGCAGCTCCGCGTGACGGCGGGCGTCGACCGCCTCGGCGACGGCGCGCGGCAGCGGTCCCTCCCCGGGGACCCACTCATACAGCGCGACGGTGACCGCCGCGGTCGCGGTGTCGAAAGCCAGGACCAGCACGGCTTCAAAGCCTAGTGCAGCCGCATCAGGCCCCGGCCGGCTTCGCGCCCGCCCCCGTCAGCCGCCGCTGTCCAGCAGCTTCAGGGCGGCCTTGGCGGCCTCGACGGCGCCTTCGATGGCCGGGTCCTCGGCCAGCTCCTTGTCGCCGGTGCTGCCCGAGTAGTGCACGGTGATCAGGGTGTTGCCCTGCCGGACGTTGACGATCGCCTCACCGGAGTTCTGGGTGGAGTCGACCGCGTAGACCGCGTAGGCCTCCTCGCCCACACCCTCGATGGAGCGCTTTTCGGCCAGCCGCTGACCGGTCAGCAGGCCCTTGCCGGACTCGTCGGCGTCCCGCTCGTGCTGGAAGCGGCGGGTGGCCTCCTCCACCGCGTCGTTGCCGCCCGAGGGTGCGATGGCGCGCAGCTCGACGGTCAGCACTCGTTTCTTGCGCCCGGTGTAGACGCCCCACACGCACTGGTTCTGCCGGTCGCTGGTCTGGTAGGTGTCGGACTGGTTGCGGTCGGCGTTGGGGACCAGTTCGTCGGCGAGATCGTCGTCGATCGCCTGGCAGGCGTCGGGGACGAAGGTGCGTTCGCCGGTGCCAGGGGTGCCGGCCGAGGTGGCGGTGCCGCTGTTGGCCACGCCGCCGCTTTCCTGCCCGTCCCCGCCCATGCCCAGCACCAGGAAGACGGCCAGGATGCACACCACCACTCCGGTGGCGGCGCCCAGCAGGACCACGCCCAGCCGGCGGTGCGGCGGCCTGCTGTGCACGATCCGGTGGCTTCCGCTGCCGCCGCGCGGGTAGGAGCCGCTGCGGTAGGAACCGCTGCGCCGCTCGGCGGCGTACGAGCCGCTGTAGGAGCCGCTGCGCCGGCTCGCGGCATAGGAGCCGCTGCCCCGGTCGATCGTGTACTGGCCGCTGTGCCGTTCGGTCGCGTACGAGCCGCTGTAGGAGCCGCTGCGGCCGCTCGCCGCGTACTGGCCGCCGCCCGGCTCGGACGGGTACCCGCCGGTCGCGTAGGGGTCGGGCGAGTACCGGCCGCCCCGTCCGCTCACGGCATATGGGTCGCCGCCCCGGTTGACCGGGTACGGGCCGCTGCCATACCGGCCGTGCTCGTCGCGCAAATGCCCACCGGGCTGAGGACGCCCCGGATACGACGCACCGCGGCCAGGGGGCTCGCCGCCCTCACGCCCGCGGCCGTATCCGCCGCCGGCTCCAGGGGAGCCTTCACCGCCTGCGCGGTAGCTCCCGCTTCGATGGTTCCCACTCACCGGTTCTCACCCCTGGCTTGAGATATGTGTCACGAAGGTGAGGCTCGTACCGGCAAAGAGTAAGCCATATCACCGTAAAGCGGTTCAACGGCGGCAGCAGAAAAAACTTCGGCCTTCTTCGGACGCTACAACCTCTCCGGCAGCTCGGACCACCGGCTGCCAACGCCGGTGACCTTTACCTTCCGCTCCTCGCCGGAGGCGCCGTCGTTAACGATCAACACTTCGAGGCGTTCCTCGGAAAGATCCTCCACAAGCCCTTCGCCCCATTCCACCACCGTCACCGAGTCGGCCAGCGAGGTATCCAGGTCCAGATCGTCCAGCTCGGCGAAGCCGCCCAGCCGGTAGGCGTCCACATGGACCAGGGCCGGGCCGTCGCCGAGCGGAGGATGCACCCGGGCGATGACGAAGGTCGGCGAGGTGATCGCCCCGCGGACCTTCAGCCCTTCGCCGATGCCCTGGGTGAGGGTGGTCTTGCCCGCCCCCAGCCCGCCCGACAGCACCACCAGGTCACCGGCCCGCAGCAGCCCGGCCAGCCGTATTCCCAGCTCACGCATGTCGTCGGCGGTGGGCACGGACACGGTCACCGGCCCGCTCACCGCCTCCTTCGGCTCGCTCATGTGCGCTTCGTCTTCTCCATCCGCTCACCCGTGTCCCGGCCCGCCCGCCGCGCCGGGACATGCGGCTTTCGCCCGCCGGCGGCCGGCCCGCGCGCTTTCAGCCTAGGCCGCTTCGCGGCCTTTTCTTCCGGGGCCGAATCCCGGTTCGGGACGAGTCATGCGCCCCCTCCGGCGAACCGAGCCTTTTTCAACACGCCGTCTCCGCGGGCCGAGACGAGGACGTCGCAGCCGGCGGCGGACACCACCCCGGCTCCCGCCCCCGGTGTCCTGGGCCATGTGCGGAAAAAGGTTCACCGGGTCAGGCCGACCGTTCGGCGGCGAGCGGGCGGACCCGTTCGATCAGGCGACGCAGCGCTCCGGTCACCACTCCGGGGTATTCCAGCAGCAGCACATGCCCGGCCTCCGCCACCTCGACCAATTCGCAATCCGGCAGCGCCTCGGCCAGCCGGCGGCCGTGCGAGGCCGGAGTCAGATGATCGCGTCCGCCGACCATCACCAGCGCGGGCACCTTGCCGATCGTGGCGAGGGCCGCGCTCTTGTCATGGGACATCAGCGCCGGGTGGAACTCGGCGATCACATCGATGGGGGTCGCCCGAATCATCTTTTCCAGGAAATCCACCACCGAAGGGCTGATGTATTTGTCGGCGAAAGCCGTGCGGCGGGTCACCATGAACGCCAGGTCGGCGCCGAGCTCCCGGCCCCGTTCCACCAGGCGGGGACGGCGTCCCAGCCCCTGCAGCACCGGCGAGGCCAGCGGCTGCACCAGCCTGGCCACCGCCAGCGGCAGGCCGAGTGTCATCTCCGTCAGCCGCCCGTCGGAGGTGTTGATCAGCGCCACCCCCACGACCTGCCCGCCATTGAACAGCTCAGGGTGCCGGTCGGCCAGCGCCATGATCGACATGCCGCCCATGGAGTGCCCCACCAGCACCACCGGCTCGTTGGGGGCGGTCACGGCGCGCAGCACCGCGTGCAGGTCCTCGCCGGTCTGGTCGATGGTGGCGTGCGCAGGCCGGCTGCGCCCGGACCGGCCGTGGCTGCGCTGGTCCCAGAACACCAGCCGCAGCGGCGGCGTGCCGCCGGCGGAGCCGCTGCGGCCCAGGTCGCGCCGCTGGTAGTGCCACACGTCCTGGTTGAGCGTGTAGCCGTGGCAGAACACCACGGTCAGCTCGGCGCCCTCGCCGGGCCGCTCGTCGATCTCCACGTGCAGCGGCACCCCGTCGTCGGCCGGCACGGTCAGCGGCCGGCCGCGCAGCTGCCCGAACGGCTCACCGGCCTCCGGGTCGGGGTCGAAGCGGCGGCGGCCGACGATGAAATGGCGCAGGCCGACCGCCGCGCCGAGCCCGGCGGCGCCGAGCCCGGCCAGGCCGAGCCGGCGTTTGCTCCTGCTATCCATGCGCGGTCCCTCCAGGCGGCCAAGCCTCTTTCACCTCACCGTCCGCGCAGGTCGGGAAAGGGTCCGCCGAACCCTTGGCAACACGCCGTCCGCGCAGGCCGGCACCGGGGACGCCGCCCGGGCTCCCGTCCCCGGCGGCGCGGGCCACGTGCTGCAAAAGGTTCACTGCCACCTCGCCCCCGAATAGACCCGGGGCACCCGCGTCCCGATCCGCGTGACGATCTCGTAGCTGATCGTGCCGAGCGCCTGCGCCCACTCCTGGGCGGTGGGCTCGCCGTGATCGCCGGGGCCGAACAGCAGCACCTCCTCCCCGGGGGAGGCCGTATCGTCGCCGAGGTCGATCACGAACTGGTCCATGCAGACCCGGCCGGCGATCCGGCGGCGCCGCCCGCCCGCCAGCACCTCCAGCAGGCTGGAGCCGTGCCGGGGCACGCCGTCGCCGTACCCGGCGGCCACCAGCCCCAGCGTGGTCTCCCGCTCGGTCACATAGGTGTGGCCGTAGGACACGCCGCTGCCGGCGGGCACCCGCTTGACCGCGGCCAGCTCGGCGACCAGCGTCATCGCCGGGCGCAGCCCGAAGGTCCCCATCTGGGGAACGGGGGTCAGCCCATAGATCGCGATGCCCGGCCGGACCAGGTCGTAGCGGGCCTCGGGCAGCGTCAGCGTCGCCGCCGAGTTGGACAGGTGCCGCACCTGCGGGCGCACCCCGGCCTTCTCGGCGTACTCGACGGCCTCCTTGAAGACGGCCAGCTGCCGGGCGATCGAGGGATGCCCTGGCTCGTCGGCGCAGGCCAGGTGGGACATCACCCCCACCACGCGCAGGTGCCCGGCGGCCTGGGCGGCCAGCGCCGCCTCCACCGTGGCCGGCCAGTCGGCCATGGTGGCGCCGCCGCGCGACATGCCGGTGTCGGCCTTCAGGTGCACCCGGGCGGGCCGTCCGGCGCGCTCGGCCGCCTCGGCGAGCCGGCGGGCCTGCCAGCCCGAGCCCGCGGTCAGGTCCACCCCCGCGGCCACCGCCTCCTCGAACGGCTCACCGCGGGTGGCCATCACCACCAGCACCGGGACGGTGATCCCGGCGGCGCGCAGCCGCAGCGCCTCGGCCACCCGGGCGACGCCGAGCCAGCCGGCCCCGCCCTCCAGCGCCGCGCGCGCCGCCTCCACCAGGCCGTGCCCGTACCCTTCGGCCTTGACCATGGCCATGGTCTCGGCCCCGCCCGCCCGCTCGCGCAGCAGCGCCACGTTGGCGCGGATGGCATCCAGGTCCACCCGTGCCTGTACCGGCTCCCTCATGCCACCCAAGTCTGCCGTCCCCCGACCGTCGCCGCCGGGCGCTCGCGGCTTTCCACCCCGCGGAGCGTCCCGTAAAAGAGCAGGTCAAGACAGGGTACGGAAAGCGTCGGGCAAGGCGGTAACGACATCGTGGGCGCCGATGGGCGCCTGGCCGGTGCGCGCGCCGGACCCGGCGGCCGAGGCGGCCAGCCGTCCGGCCAGGCCGTGCAGGTAGGCGCCGGCCGTGGCGGCCTCCAGGGCGGTCATGCCGCCCGCCAGCAGCGCCCCGATCAGGCCGGAGAGCACATCCCCGGTGCCGGCGGTGGCCAGCCAGGGGGTGCCGGTGGGATTGACCCGCACCGGCCGGTCCTGCTCGGCGATCAGCGTGGTGGAGCCCTTGAGCAGCACCGTGGCCGACAGCTCGGCCGCCGCCCGCCGCACGTGCTCCAGCCGCCGCGCCTCGATCTCCTCCCGGCGGGCGTCCCGTCCCAGCAGCCTGGCCAGCTCCCCGGCGTGCGGGGTCAAGACGGTGGGGGCCTGGCGGCGCAGCAGGTCGCGGCGGCGGGCCAGCACGGTCAGGCCGTCGGCGTCCACCAGCACCGGCAGCTCGGTCCGCAGCACCGCCTCCACCAGCGCCTCGGCGCCCCGGTCGGTGCCCAGCCCGGGGCCGACCACCCACGCCTGGACCCGGCCCACCTTCTCCAGTGCCGCGGGGGTGCGTTCGATGATCGTGGTGACGGCCTCCGGCCAGCGCTGCCGGACCAGTTCCACCGGGCGCGGCACGGAGGCGAAGCGCACCATGCCGGCCCCGCCGCGCACCGCCCCGCCCACGCACAGCACCGCGGCGCCGGTGTAGCGCTCGCTGCCGGCCACGATGCCCACCACACCGCGCCGGTACTTGTCGGATTCGGGGGACGGCAGTGGGATGTGCAGGTCCTCGGGCCAGACCGCGACGACGTCGGGGTCGGGCAGGTCGGCGCCCAGCCCGATGTCGATCAGCTCGACGGTGCCGCAGCGGGCGGCGCCGGGGTCGATGAGCAGGCCGGGTTTGCAGGTCCCGAACGTCACGGTCACATCGGCGCGGACGGCCGCCCCGTCCACCCGTCCGGTCCCGGCGTCCACGCCGCTGGGCACGTCGCAGGCCACCACGATCGCGTCGGTGTCCTCGGTGAGGCGGGCCAGCGCGGCATACGGTTCGCGCAGCGCGCCCGTGCCGCCGATGCCGGTCAGCCCGTCGATCACCAGATCGGCGTGCCGGACGGCCGGTTCGGCCCGGTCGGCCGGCAGCACCCGCCCGCCGGCCTCGCGCAGCGCGGCCAGTCCCTGCGGGTGCGCCTTGGAACCGGCCAGCACGGCCTCCACGCGGGCGCCGCGGCGGGCCAGGCGGGCCCCGGCGTACAGGGCGTCGCCGCCGTTGTCGCCGCCGCCGACCAGCAGCACCACGTGTGCGCCGTACACCCGCGGCAGCAGCCGGCAGCAGACGGCGGCCAGCCCGGCCGCGGCCCGCTGCATCAGCGTGCCCTCCGGCAGGCGGGCCATCAGGGCCTGTTCGGCCGCCCGGACCTTGCCGACCTCATGCGCGTATCTCATGCTTCCCCACCGTGCCGGACTTCCCGCACCGCCTCGGCGATCACGATGGCGGTGGCGATGCCCCCGTCGTGGCTGAGCGAGACGTGCCAGCGGCCGACGCCGAGCCGGTGGGCGGCGGCGGCCACGGTGTCCCGGACGTGGAGGGTGGGCCGGCCGTCGGGGGCCCGGCGGATCTCCGCGTCCGTCCACCGCAGCCCGCCGGGCGCGCCGAGCGCCTTGGCCAGCGCCTCCTTGGCGGCGAACCGGGCGGCCAGTGAGCGCACCGCCATCGGCTGCTCGGCCTCGGTGAACAACCGGGCCCGCAGCCCGGGAGTGCGCCGCAGCGACTGCTCGAACCGGGCGATGTCGACGACGTCGATGCCCACACCCACGATCACTTACCCAAGACTGCCATGCATCCGTCCGGCCGGTGGGCGGTCCGGCCGAGCCGGCCGGAAAACCGGACAGCGGGCCCGCCGGCGTCCGGCAAAGCACACGGCGCCCCGCAATACCATCAATATGGAGATAACGCCTGGACGGTCACATCACTCTCTTTTTCGCGCAGCCCCCTTTTTTTGCTCTGAGCAATCACACATGACGACAATGATGTACTGTCGGCACCATTAACGCCTTTTCGCCGGCTCGCCGCCCGGACCTACGGCCGGCCGCCCCGGCCAGGTCACGCGCCCCGGCAGCGCGCATCCGTAGCGCCGCTACGGGGCCGGGCGCCGGGCGGCCGGCGGATGCCCGGCGGATAAAGACGCATTCCAATGAACGGTCATGGCAAGGCCGGGCGGTGGTGTAGGGTAACGCTGCAATATGCACCGCTTGATGCAAGCTTGATAGCAGGTGCGCCCGGCGCAGACCCCCACCTGAGTGTGGAACAGCACCATTGCCCGACGGACGGAGGCAGCGATGGCGACGTCGCGGACCCCCACCGTCCGCCAACGACGGCTGGGGGCGGAGTTGCGCCGCCTGCGCGAGGAGCGGAACCTGACCGGTGACGGGGTCGCCGAGACCCTCGGCTGGTCGCCGTCCAAGGTGAGCCGGATCGAAAACGCCCGGATCGGGGCGCGCGTCTCCGACGTGCGGCTGATGCTGGAGCTGTACCAGGTCGACCCGGCGCACCAGCGGGAGGTGCTGGCGCTGGCCGAGGAGGCCGGCCAGCGGGGCTGGTGGGCCCAGTACCCCGACCTGCCGCCCGAGTACGCGGCCTTCATCGCCCTGGAGGACGAGGCCGACGCGGCGCTGCAGTGCGAGAGCCAGGTGATACCGGGGCTGCTGCAGACCGAGGAGTACGCCCGGCATGTGATCCAGGGCTGGAACGCGATCGCCACGCTTCCCCCGCAGGCCCTGGAGCGCCGGGTGGAGGTGCGGATGCGGCGGCAGCGGCTGCTGACCCGCCCCAACCCGCTGCGGCTGTCGGTGGTGCTGGACGAATCGGTGCTGCTCCGGCGGGTCGGCGACCGGTCCACCATGTACGCCCAACTCAACCGGTTGCTGGAATTGGCCGCGCTGCCCAATGTGGACCTTCGCGTGCTTCCCCTCGACGGCCCGCATCAGCCGATCGTGGGCGAATCGTTCATTCTTTTGGAATTCTCTCCGGCATACGATGTGACTTTCCCGGACGTGGTGCACACCGAAAGTCTCACCGCCACGCAGTCCCAACACGAGTCGGTCACCCATAGTTACCGGCTGGCATGGGATAGTCTTGCACACCAGACTCTCGGGAGCGAAGAATCGCTGGAGCGAATCTTCCAAATCGCCCGGGAGCGGTGGCGGGTCTGACCGCCTTCTGGGCAGCACATCAGGTAACGATCCGAAAAGGATGGCACGCGTGAAAAGCGCTTTCTCCTTTCATTTCCCGGCGGCCTCCTGGCGACGGGGCTCGGCCTGCCACGCCAACAACACCTGCGTGGAGGTGGCCCGGCTGACCGCCGACTGCCTGGGCACCCGCGACAGCAAGCAGGGTGAGCACAGCCCCGTGCTGCGCTTCACCCCTCAGCAGTGGCGGGCCTTCGCCGAACAGGTCAAGGCCGGGGCCTTCGACCTGGCCTGATCCCCATCGCAGGCGGCCGGGCACGCGAGCCGGGAAGATCACCGGCTCACATTCTCCGGCGATCGTGTGACATACGAAAACACTGATGCCACAGAGAATGGGCCACGGATCTTCCCGGTCTCGCTCGCATCGCCACCGTCCGGCGCCGAAACTCCGCCCAAGCCGTTTCCCGAGCGGCCGGGCAACCTGCGGCGCGGCTTGTATTTCCCCGCGCCGCCGCCATCCTCGCATCGCTTCCGGTTCCGTTTGAGAACGCGCCGAGTGGGATACTTCAACGGCTTACGACACATTCTCCGGCGCGTGCCCCTGTTACCGTCCTGACAGTTCGAAATCGACCATTCCAGGCATTTCGAAAATATCGGGCGCCGCTGGGGCGTCTCGCCGGTACCGGATGAAAAGAGGTGGCAACCTGATGCCTGTGCAGTCCTCGTCCTGGAGGAAGAGCACCCACTGCGGCCCCAACCAGGCCTGCGTGGAGGCCGCCAGACTCGCCACGCACGTGGCCGTGCGCGACGGCAAGCGCTCCGACGGCCCGGTGCTCCGGCTCTCCCCGGCGGGCTGGCTGGCCCTGCTGTCCAGCGTCAGGGCCGGTGACCTGCCCGGCGAGAACTCCCCGTCCGCCGCACCGGACCGGCCCTAGCAGGTGAGGGGACCTCCCTCCTCCGCCCGACGCCAGGCGGAGGAGCCCCGCTCCACCCCCGCCTGCCTCCCGCCGGCCGGACGCCGCGGCCGAAGCTCACCGAACCTTCTTCAACGCGCCCTCTCCGCGGGTCGAGACGAGGGCCTCGCGGTCAGAGGCGATGCCGTGACCTGCACCGTCGCGGCACCGGAGACCACCCGGGCTCCCGTCCCCGGTGCCTTGGGCCACGTGCTGAAAAAAGGTCACTCCACCGTCACGGACTTGGCCAGGTTGCGAGGCTGGTCCACATCGTGCCCCTTGGCGCTGGCCAGCTCGCAGGAGAACACCTGCAGCGGCACCGTCGCCACCAGCGGCTGCAGCAGGGTGGGCACCGCCGGCACCCGGATCACGGTGTCGGAGTAGGGCACCACCGACTCGTCCCCCTCCTCGGCGATCACGATGGTGCGGGCGCCCCGGGCGCGGATCTCCTGGATGTTGGAGACGATCTTGTCGTGCAGCACCGCGCGGGCCCGCGGCGGCACCACCACCACGACCGGCAACCCCTCTTCGATCAGCGCGATCGGGCCGTGCTTGAGCTCACCGGCGGCGAAGCCCTCGGCGTGCATGTAGGCCAGCTCCTTGAGCTTGAGCGCGCCCTCCAACGCCACCGGGTAGCCCACGTGGCGGCCCAGGAACAGCACGCAGCGCTCGTTCGCCAGGGAGCGGGCCAGCTCGCGGACCGGCTCCATGGTCTCCAGCACCCGCTCGACCTTCTCCGGCATGGTGGCCAGCAGCTGCACCATGGCGAAGACCTCATCGCCCCACTTGGTGCCCCGCACCTGCGCCAGGTAGAGGGCGATCAGGTAGACCGCCACCAGCTGGGTCAGGAACGTCTTGGTGGCCGCCACCCCCACCTCGGGGCCGGCGTGGGTGTAGAGCACCCCGTCGCACTCGCGCGGAATCGTCGAGCCGTTGACGTTGCAGATGCTGAGCACCCTGGCGTGCTGCTCGCGGGCGTGCCGCACCGCCATCAGGGTGTCCATCGTCTCCCCGGACTGGGAGATCGCGATGACCAGGGTGGTGCGGGTCAGGATCGGGTCCCGGTAGCGGAACTCGCTGGCCAGCTCCACCTCGCACGGCAGCCCGGCCCAGTGCTCGATGGCGTACTTGGCGATCAGCCCGGCGTGGTAGGCGGTGCCGCAGGCCACGATGATGATCTTGTCGATCTCGCGCAGCTGCTCATCGGAGATGCGCATCTCATCCAGGGTCAGCCGCCCGTCGGTGCCGATGCGGCCCAGCAGGGTGTTGGCCACCGCACGCGGCTGCTCGGCGATCTCCTTGAGCATGAAGTACTCGTAGCCGCCCTTCTCGGCGGCGGTCACGTCCCAGTCGACGTGGTACTCGCGCACCTCGGCGGGCTTGCCGTCGAAGTCGGTGACGGTCACCCCCTCGCGGCGCAGCTCCACCACCTGGTCCTGGCCCAGCTCGATGGCGTCGCGGGTGTGGGCGATGAACGCGGCCACATCGCTGGCCAGGAAGTTCTCCCCCTCGCCGACACCCACCACCAGCGGCGAGTTGCGGCGCGCGCCCACCACCACGTCCGGGTCGTCGGCGTTCACCGCCACCAGCGTGAAGGCGCCCTCCAGGCGGCGGCAGACCCGGCGCATCGCCTCGGCCAGGGCCGGGGTGACGCGCAGCTCCTCCTCCAGCAGGTGGGCGACCACCTCGGTGTCGGTGTCGGAGGCCAGGGTGTGGCCGCGCTCGGTCAGCTCGGCGCGCAGCGCGGCGAAGTTCTCGATGATGCCGTTGTGGATGACGGCCACCTTGCCCGTGCAGTCCAGGTGCGGATGGGCGTTGTGGTCGGTGGGCGCCCCGTGGGTGGCCCAGCGGGTGTGCCCCATCCCGACCGTTCCCTCAGGGGTCGGCTCCTCCTCCAGCGCCTTGCGCAGGTTGCCCAGCTTGCCCGCCCGCTTGGCGGTGACCACCGCCCCGTCGCTCAGGATGGCCACGCCGCTGGAGTCATACCCCCGGTACTCCAGCCTCGCCAACCCCTCGACCACCACGTCCAACGCCGACTTTGAGCCAACGTAGCCCACGATTCCGCACATGACGGCCACACTACCCAGCCGTCGGGTCGCCGCTGTATCCCTGGCCGCCCAGGGGGCCGAACCTTTTTCAACACCTGGCCCAAGACGCCGGGGAGGCGGGCCCCGCCGGCGTCCGGTACCGCGGCCTCCCAGGTCACGGCATCGTCCCCGGCTGCGACGCCTCCGTCTCGACTCGCGGGGACGGGGTGCTGGAAAAGGCCCACGGCGCAGCCGTCTGGAAAATCACTCCGAAGGGAATCTCCTGATGATCGCGGTAATCGTCGACAAGTAACGGATCATGGAGTCACACGGCGGTGCCGGGGCTTTGTACTCTTCCACCCATGACATTGGGGTGGGACACCGTGCCGAGTCCCTTCGTAGAGATCTCCCGTGAGACCTGGCGGACGCTCCGAGCCGACGACCGGCTGCCGCTGACCCCGGGGGAGCTGAATGCGCTGCGCGGCCTGCGCGACCCGATCGACACCACCGAAGTCGAGGACATCTACCTGCCGCTGGCGCGGCTGCTCAGCCTGTTCTTCACCGCCGACGAGCGGCTGCGCGGCACGATCGGGGAGTTCCTGGGCGAGCCGGTCGGCCCCACGCCCTTCATCATCGGCATCGCCGGCAGCGTGGCGGTCGGCAAGTCCACCACCTCCCGGCTGCTGCGCACGCTGCTGGCCCGCCGTCCCGAGCATCCGACGGTGGAGCTGGTCAGCACCGACAGCTTCCTGTACCCCAACGCGGTGCTGGCCGACCGGGGGCTGCTGGACCGCAAGGGCTTCCCCGAGTCCTACGACCGCAAGGCGCTGCTGCGCTTCGTCTCGGCGATGAAGTCCGGGGCCGAAGAGGTCACCATCCCGGTCTACTCCCACCTGGAGTACGACATCGTGCCGGGCGCCGAGCAGACGGTGCGGCGGCCGGACATCCTGATCGTGGAAGGGCTGAACGTGCTGCAGCCCCCCGCCCCCGGCTCGCAGGCCATATCCGACTTCTTCGATTTCTCCATTTACGTGGACGCGCGGATCGAGCACATCCGCCAGTGGTTCATCGAACGGCTGTTCGCGCTGTACCGGACGGCCTTCGTCAACCCGCGCTCGTACTTCCACCGCTACTCCCAGGTGGACCAGGACGAGATCGCCGCGTTCGCGCACCGGGTGTGGCGCGAGGTCAACGAGGTCAACCTGGTGTCCAACATCCTGCCGACCCGCGAACGCGCCACCCTCGTGCTGCGCAAGGACGCCGACCACAGCGTGCGGGGCATCCGGCTGCGCCGGATCTGACCGCCGGCGCCCGAACGTTCATCGGACCTTCCTCAACAGGCCGCCTCCGCAAGACCACAAGGGGTGCCCCGCAGTCAGGGGCGATGCCGTGGCCTGCACCGTCGCGGCACCGAAGACCACCCCGGCTCCCGTCCCCGGTGCCTTGGGCCGCGTGTTGCCAAAGGCTCATTCGGCGCCGGTGACCGTCACGGTCCGCAGCCGCATCGCCGCCGCGACCGTGGCGAGCACGGTGACGCACACCAGCAGCAGCACCGCCGCCGGGGTGCGCACCGACGCGTGCACCGCGGAGGCGGAGGTGATCGCGTCGGCCACCGACAGGCCCCAATCCTGGATGGAGAGCGACCGGGCGCCCGGCACGAAAGCGCCCAGCAGCGACTCCCACACCAGCGCATACAGCAACCCGACCGTCACCGCGTTGCGGACGGCCACCGCCAGCGCCACGAACACCGCGGTGTAGGCGATGCCGGCCGCCAGCGTCCCGGCGGCGAACGCCGACGTCAGGCGGGCGGCATCGCCGACCAGCACCATGCCGGCCAGCACCGTCGGCACCACCGCGAACACCGTCACCAGCCCGATCGCCACCGCCAGCTTGGTGACCACCACCACGTGCCGGGGGATCGGCTTGGTCAGGATGTACATGATCTGGCCGTCGTCGATCTCCGGGCCGATCACCCCCGTCCCGGCGATCAGCGCCAGCAGCGGCAGCAGCGTGGCCAGCGCGAAGCGCTCCAGCACCCCGGCCGCGGTGCCCGTGTCGGTGTTGCCGGTCACCACCAGCGCCACCGCCAGCGCAAGCAGCATCATCGGCAGCGCCAGCAGCAGCCACACCCGCCGCCGGCCCAGCATCGCCCGCAGCGTGATCAGGGCGATCGTCGCGTTCATGGCAGCAGCATCCCCATTCGGCTCGTTCGGATCGGCGCGGCGGCGCTCACCGGTTCACCAGGTAGGAAAAGACGCTCTCCAGCGACTCGTCCGCCGGGGAGACCTCCCACAGCCGCACCCCCTTCTCGCGGGACAGCCGGGGCAGCAGCCAGGTGAAGCGGCGGAAGTCGGTGGCCTGCACCCGGATGCCCTTGCCGGTCAGCTCCACCGCGCGCGCCGAGCCGTCCGCGATGATCGCCGCGGCCAGCGCCCGGTCGTCGCTGGAGCGCACCAGGAACTGGTGCGGCCGGTCGCTCATCAGGCGGCGGATCGCCCGGAAGTCGCCGGAGGCGGCGTGCCGGCCGGCCACCACCACCTCGATGTGCCCGGCGACGCGTTCCACCTCCTCCAGGATGTGCGAGCTGAACAAGATGGTGCGGCCCTCGGCGGCCATCCGCCGGATCAGGTCCATCAGCTGCAGCCGCTGGCGCGGGTCCATGCCGTTGAACGGCTCGTCCAGCAGCAGCACCGGCGGGTCGTGCACCAGCGCCGAGGCCATCTTGATCCGCTGCTTCATGCCCTTGGAGTACTTGCCGATCCGGCGGTGCTGGGCGTGCGTCATCTCCACCAGGGCCAGCGCCCGGTCGGTGGCCGCGCCCGGGTCGGGCAGCTTGAACAGCTTGGCCATGGCCAGCACGAACTGCCTGCCGGTCAGGAAGTCATAGGCGGTCTCCCGCTCGGGCACCAGCCCCAGCCGCCGGTAGACGCCCGGGTTGTCCCACACCGGCTCGCCGTCCAGGGTGACGGTGCCGGAGGAGGGGGGCAGGAAGCCGCCCATCATGTGGATCAGGGTGGACTTGCCCGCCCCGTTGGGGCCCAGCAGCCCGGTCACCCCCGGCCCGATGGTCATCGAGACCCCGTTGACCGCCACCACGTTGCCGTACCAGCGGGACACGTTCTCCAACCGCAGCACGCTCACAGGTCGGCGCCCTTCCGGAAACGGCGGTACAGGACCGCGATCGAGACGGCCACCACGGCGACGCACAGCAGCAGCGCCACCGGGCCGCCCAGCGGGGCGGGGGGCACCGCCACCGCGGACTTCTGCGCGCCCAGCAGCCTCACCTGCACCGCGTCCACCAGGTTGAACGGGGTCAGCAGCCCCATCCAGCCGGCGAAGGCGAAGTTGGTGCGCGCCTCGGCGATGCCCTGGACGGTCAGCACGAACATGCTGGACAGCAGGTACACGGAGATCACCGCGGCCACCCCGAACCCGCGGCGCGGGGTGCAGGCCGCCACCGCCAGCGCCAGCGCCGACAGCACCACCGCATACAGCGCCGCGCCGGCCAGGGCGCTCAGGTAGCGCAGCGCGTGCCCGCCGGGGTCGGGCACCTGGTTGATCAGCCCGCCGGCGTACAGCACGGTGACCGGGACGGCCATCAGCATGAACATCGCGGTGGTCAGCGCCGCCAGCTTGGCCAGCGCGAAGTCCAGATGCCCCACCGGGCGGGAGAAGTACAGCGGCACCACGTGAAAGCGCAGCTCCCGGGAGGCCAGCACCGGCGCCTGGGTGGCCAGGAAGATCGCGATGACCGCCTGCAGGTAGGTGGCGTAGGCCGAGTACCGCCACAGCAGCTCCGGTTCCCTGCTGATGGCGACCACCGCCACGTCGGCCGCCGCCGGCAGCAGCATGATCGCCGCCAGCAGGAAGGGCATCACCTTGGCGCGGGCCGGCCGGCCCAGTCCCCAGGCGGCCCGCAGGTTGTGGACGTACAGCGAGCGCAGCACATAGGAACGGCCCAGCCGGCGCCCGTCATAGCGCCGGTATCCGATGTCGTGGATGGTTCCGCTCGTCATGCCCCGCTCCCCCTTCCATCGGCCGCTCCCCCGGGTGGCGGCGTCCACGGGTGGCCGCCCGGCGGCCCGGCGGGGGGCGATGTGAAGCCCACGGGCGCGGCCGGTGGGACGGGCGGCGCGGTCGCCGGGGGCGGCGGGCCGGGCATCGGCGGGGCCTGCCGCCAGGCGTCCTGCGGCGCGGTGAAGACCTCCTCGATGTGGTGGCGGCGGCGCTCCATGCGGATCAGGCACAGGTTCAGCTCGACCACCGCGTCCCGGATGAGGTCGTAGGTGTGCTCTCCGGCCACGTCCACCAGCAGCAGCCGCCCGTCCGGGCGCACCGACAGTCCCGCATCGGCCAGGCGGTGCCCGAGGGCGTCGCGGCCCTCCTCGACCTCCACCGCCAGCGTCCCGCTGTCGGCGGTGAACTCCGCCACGGGCTGGGAGCGCAGCAGCCGCCCGCCGTCGATGACCACCACGTGGTCGCAGGTGCGCTCCAGCTCTCCCAGCAGATGCGAGGTGACCAGCACGCTGATGCCGAACTCGGTGCCGATCCGCCGGATCAGCTCCAGCATCTCATCGCGCCCGGCCGGGTCCAGCCCGTTGGTGGGCTCGTCCAGGAACACCAGCTGCGGGTCGTGCACCAGCGCCTGGGCCAGTTTGACCTTCTGCCGCATGCCGGTGGAGTAGCCGCCGATCGGCCGGTAGCGCTCCTCGTGCAGCCCCACGTGCCGCAGCGTGTCGGCGGCGCGTTCGCGGGCCGCGGCGGGCGGCAGCCCGCTCATGCGGGCCATGTGCACCACGAAGTCGGTGGCCGACACATCCGGCGGCAGGCAGTCGTACTCGGGCATGTAGCCGACCCGCTCCCGGATCAGCGCGCCCTGATGGGCCACGTCCAGATCCAGCACCCAGGCGCGGCCGGAGGTGGGCGGCAGCAGCCCCAGCAGGATCTTGATGAGCGTGGACTTGCCGGCGCCGTTGGCGCCGACCAGCCCCACCACTCCCGGTTCCACGGCCACGGTGAGGTCGTTCAGAGCGGTCACCCCGGGAAACCTCATCGTCAGCCCTTGGGTGGCGATGATCGGCATGTCCCGAACCTAGTGGAACGGGCCGGGTGCCGTCTTCACCCCCAGGTCGGACTCCGGCTGGCGGCTTTGCTGCTTTCGGACGCCCCGCAGGCCGGGCGCCGTTCGCCCGTCCCTACAGTGAACACCATTGATCACCGTAAAACGGGCATGAATGAACCGGAGATGAGGCGGTGAGGTGATGAACTTCCGGCGGCCGGGCCTGATCATGGCGGCCGCGGCGGTGGCGGCGTCCGGGTGCAGCGTCCACATCGACACCGGCGACCAGGGCCCTTCCGCAGGCGGCGTGAAACCGGACGCCGCCGCCGTCACGGCGGCCCGCAGGGATCTGCGGACGCTCGCGGTGGCCCCCGAGGGCGCCGGGCGCGGCTATGCGCGGGAGAAGTTCGGGCAGCGCTGGCGCGACATCGACCGCAACGGCTGCGACCAGCGCAACGACGTCCTGGCCCGCGATCTGCAGCAGGTGCGGCGGCGCGACGGCTGCGTCGTGGTGTCGGGCACGCTGCAGGACCCCTACACCGGCAAGACCATCTCCTTCCGCAAGTCGGATGCCGCCGAGGTGCAGATCGACCACATCTACCCGCTGGCGCTGGCCTGGCGGATGGGCGCCTACCGATGGAGCGCGCAGCGCCGCGAGCAGTTCGCCAACGACCACGACAACCTGCTGGCGGTGTGGGGCGTGCCCAACGGCCAAAAGGGCGACTCCGGGCCTGGCGAATGGCAGCCGCAGAAGGCCTACCAGTGCGTCTACGGGGTCAAGTACATCGCCGTGGCCCGCAAGTACGGCCTGCCGGTGACCCGCGCCGACCGCGACGCCCTGGAGGACTTCCTCAACCGCTGCTGAGCGGGCGCACCGCCGGCGCTCCCCTCCCGTCCCGGGCAATAGCATCGGAGACGACCACGTTCATCGCCGATCAGGGGGAGACCATGGGGACCGAGCCGGAGGGCCGGGACGAACCGCAGATCGAGACGCCGGCCGGCACCGGCTCAAGCGACAGGCCGCGCGTCCGCACCGAACGGGCGGTGGGCGCCCGCGCCACCGGCGCGGCGGTCACCGGGGCGTCGGCGACCGGGGTGACGCTGCGCGCCGGCGGCGGGCTCGGCTCGCTGGCCCTGGGCGCGATGACGCTGGGCGCCCTGGCGGTCGGGGCCGTCGCGATCGGCAGGCTGGCCATCAAGCGGGCGATCGTCCACCACCTGCAGGCCGGCACCGTGGAGATCGCGCACCTGAGGATCGGCCGCCTGGAGATCACCGAGGACTGAGCGCAGCCCAGAGCGTTCACCAGGCGTAACACCCGAAAAGACCGGTTCGCGGATGCAGCTGTCCCTTCCCCGCGGACAGCAACATGCCCGTGCCCTCCGGCTGCGCCGTCATGCTCTGGAGCATCCCGGTGGGGATCGGCCTGGTGATCATCGGTTTCATCACCAGCGTCATCGGCTCGATCTCCCTGCCCTCCCTGCCGTCCTTCTCCAAGAAGGAGGAGGCCGAGGCGGCCCACCGGGCGCTCCAGGGCACGCGGGACGGCCACCGCATCTGTGGCGGCCGGCGATACGGCATGCGACTGGAACTCAAGCCGAACCCGGCGGGAGAACTGCGGGTGAACGGCACCGTCCCCCTCTTCGAGGGCCGCGACACCGAGGGGGCGGTGACCGGGTCCTTCTTCATCGGCGGTGAGCACTCCGGCGAGAAGCCGACGCTGGAGCCCGAGTTCTGGAAGGGCGGCAGCGCCCCCTCCGGCCAGGCGGCCTTCACCCTGCGGGCCGACGTCCCCTACGGCACGCCGACCGCCCTGAGCGGAAAGCTCAAGGAGACCGAGGCCGGGGGCCTCGGCTGCACCGCCTTCGAGGTCGCCAAGCGGAAGGCGAAGTGACCCGCCCCGACCGGTGAGCGGCCCACCCGCCGACCGGGCCCGTCCGGTCACCGGGCCGGCGATCAGGCGGGACGGGCGGCGGAGACCGCCCGGTGAGGGCTCACAGGGCGGTGCGGACGACCTCGGCGAGGCGGTCGGCGACCCGCTGGGCCTGCTCCTGGGTGGGGGCCTCCACCATCACGCGGACCATGGGCTCGGTGCCGCTGGGCCGGATCAGCACCCGGCCGCCGTCGCCGAGCTCCTTTTCCGCCTCGGTGACGGCCTCGGCCAGCTCCGGGGAGGCGCCGACCTTGGTCTTGTCCACGCCGCGCACGTTGACCAGCACCTGCGGCAGCCGGTGCATCACCTTGGCCAGCTCCTCCAGGGAGCGCTCCCGGCGGGCCATGGTCGCCAGCAGGTGCAGGCCGGTCAGCAGCCCGTCCCCGGTGGTGGCGTGCTCCAGCATGATCACGTGGCCGGACTGCTCGCCGCCCAGGGTGTAGCCGCCGGCCTTCATGGCCTCCAGCACGTAGCGGTCGCCCACCGCGGTCTCCACCACGCCGATCCCGGCCTCGCGCATCGCGATCTTGAAGCCCAGGTTGGACATCACGGTGGCCACCACGGTGTCCCCGGCCAGCCGGCCCGCCTCGCGCAGCTCGGTGGCCAGGATCGCCATGATCTGGTCGCCGTCGACCACCTCGCCGGAGGCGGTGACCGCCAGGCAGCGGTCGGCGTCCCCGTCGTGGGCGATGCCGGCGTCGGCGCCCTGGGCGATCACCGCGGCCCGCAGCGCCTCCAGGTGGGTGGAGCCGCAGCCGGCGTTGATGTTGAGCCCGTCGGGGGCGTTCCCGATGGCGGTCACCTCGGCGCCGGCCCGGCGCAGCGCCTCCGGCGCGATGGACGAGGCCGCCCCGTTGGCGCAGTCCACCACCACGCGCAGCCCGTCCAGCGAGGCCGGCAGCGTGGACAGCAGGTGCGCCACGTATTGCTCGACCGCCCCGTGGGCGTCGCGGACGCGGCCCACGTCCGCCCCGGTCGGCCCCTGCCAGTCCGCGCCGAGCTGGGCCTCGATGCGGTCTTCGATCTCGTCGGCCAGCTTGTAGCCGCTGCGGTCGAAGAACTTGATCCCGTTGTCGGGCGCCGGGTTGTGCGAGGCCGACAGCATGACCCCCAGATCGGCCTCCAGGGCGCGGGTCAGGTACGCCACCGCCGGGGTGGGCAGCACCCCCAGCAGCAGCACGTCCACCCCGGCCCCGGCCAGCCCGGCGACCACGGCCGCCTCCAGGAACTCGCCGGAGGCGCGCGGGTCGCGCCCCACCACGGCCACCGGCCGGTGCCCGGCGAACGCGCCGGCCTCGCCCAGCACCCGCGCCGCCGCCACGGACAGGTCCATGGCCAGCCGTGCCGTCAGGTCACGGCCGGCGACCCCACGCACCCCATCGGTTCCGAACAAACGGCCCACAGCTCAACTCCCACCCGTCGGGTCTTGGACGCGGCCCGTACAGCGACGACCGCGCGGTGCCATACCGGCTCCACGCGGTCATATGACGCCCACGGCCGCCGCACCAGTTCGCAGTTCGCGTCATTCCATGACGGACGGCCACCAAACCCGGGGCCTCCGGCACGCGCGCAGCCCGGCGCCCGTTCACACCACAGGGCCGGTGCGGGCGCTCAACGGCCTCGCACCGGCCCCTGTCATCAGTCTTGTGCCGCAAGAGCAGCGCACGCCGCCGCCGGGACGAGCCCGGCACGCATCAGCGCTTGCTGTACTGCGGAGCCTTGCGGGCCTTCTTCAGGCCGGCCTTCTTGCGCTCCTTGACCCGGGCGTCCCGGGTCAGGAACCCGGCCTTCTTCAGGGTCGGCCGGTGGTCGGGGTCGATGATCTGCAGGGCGCGGGCGACGCCCATCCGCAGCGCACCGGCCTGACCGGTCACGCCACCGCCGCCGACGCGGGCGATCACGTCGAACTGGCCCTCGGCGCCGAGCTGGACGAACGGCTCGTTGACCATCTGCTGGTGAACCTTGTTGGGGAAGTAGTTCTCCAGCGTCCGGCCGTTGATCGTCCAGTTGCCGGTGCCCGGCATGACCCGGACCCGGGCGATGGCCTCCTTGCGGCGGCCGGTGGCCGAGGCCGCGCCGACCGCGACCGGCTGGGCCCCGTACTCGGCCGGGGCCTCGGGCGTCTCGGTGGTGTACTCCGACGGGTACTCCTCGTACTCGTCGTACTCGGCACCCTCGACGGGCGTCTCGATGCCGCTGTTCTCGGCCACTGTTCTCCTAGGGTCTTCTAGCCAGGGCGGCGGGCCCGATCGCGCTGCTCGGGTGCCCCGGCGGCCACTGTTTCAGGGTCGTGCCCGGCGGCTGCTCGGCGGGCCGCACCGGCGACCCGCCCCCCGCTCACTGCGCGATCTGGGTGATCTCGTAGGGGATCGGCCGCTGGGCCTGGTGCGGGTGGTCCGGGCCGGCGTAGACCTTCACCTTCTTGAACATCCGGCGCCCGAGCGAGTTCTTGGGGAGCATGCCCTTGATGGCCTTCTCGACCGCTCGCTCGGGGTGCTTGGCCAGGAAGTCCTTGTAGGTGATCGACCGCAGCCCGCCCGGGTAGCCGGAGTGGCGGTAGGCCCGCTTCTGCTCCCGCTTGTTGCCGGTCAGCGCCACCTTGTCGGCATTGACGACGATCACGAAGTCGCCGGTGTCCACATGCGGCGCGTAGATCGGCTTGTGCTTCCCCCGCAGCAGGGTCGCGACCTGGCTGGCAAGCCGACCCAGCACGACATCGGTCGCATCGATGACGTACCACTGACGCTGCACGTCAGCGGGCTTAGGGGTGTACGTGCGCACGGTCGTAAGCCTTCGTTTCTTGTCGACTTCACAGCGGATCCGGGGCACGCCCACCGGATCAACAATGGTCCGAAGCGACACCCTGGAGGCCGGGGCCCTGATACGGGCACACCGGTAGATGCAACGAACTGGCAGAATACCCAGCCCTGCGGGCATGGGTCAAAGCGAGCCGTCGCGAACAGTCTCCCGGCCAGTTTCCAGTATGCCGCATGCGAACCAGTGCCTTGTCACATTCCCCTGCGGCCACGGCATCCACTCTGTCCACATAGTTGCAAAGCATCCGTTTCACGGCACTTGGGGGGATATGGTGCGGAACCGATGCCGGATGACCCGTCCCCGCTCCGGAAGGCTCGACAGCGATGCGTTCCCCCCGCCATGGATCAGCCCCCCGCAAGGAATCCGGCCGCGGCTCCCGGCGCCGGCGCGCCCTGGTCACGACGGCGATCGTGACCGGCGCCGCGCTGGCCGTCGGCACCGGCGTGGCGCTGGACCGCCTGGTGGTGCCGGCGGTCACCGGTGAGCCGCAGAGCACCGGCGCGCTCCCCGCGCCCGGCCCTCGGGCCGATGCGGCCGAAGGCGCTCCCACCGGCCCCGCAAACGCCCCGGAAAGCGGCGCCACCGCGCCGCAGGCCCCCGACGAGCTCGCCCGGTCGTTCGCCGAGCAGTCCCAGCCCTTGAAGGAACTGCGCATGCGGCTGCGCGACCGCGACGGCGCGCAAAGCCCCAAGCCGGAAGGATCCGGCTCAGGCGGCGGCTCCGGCGACAGCGGCTCCGGCGGCGGTGACTCGGGCGGAGACTCCGGCGGCGGTGGCGGATCCGGCGGCTCCGGCGGCGGCTCCGGCGGCGACACCTCCCCTCCGCCCTCCGGCCTGACCGGGATGGAGGCGCAGGTGGTGGAGCTGACCAACCAGGAACGCGCCAAGGCCGGCTGCCCGGCGCTGCGCGTGGACGGCCGCCTGGTGGCGGCCGCGCGGGCGCACTCGGCGGACATGGCCGCCAAGGGCTACTTCAGCCACACCTCCCCCAGCGGCGAGACCTTCGCCGACCGCATCAAGAAGGCCGGCTACCCCAGCCCGGGCGCCGAGAACATCGCCATGGGCTACCCCACCGCGGCCGCCGTCATGAAAGGCTGGATGAACAGCTCCGGCCACCGCGCCAACATCCTCAACTGCGGGCTGAAGGCGATCGGGGTCGGCGTGCAGACCGGCTCCGGCGGCCCGTGGTGGACGCAGACCTTCGGGTGGGCTTAAAGCCGTGACCTGCGACGACCGCCGTTCGGTCGTCCTCCCCTTCCGGCCCCGCCGGCGTGCCGTCGCGCCGCTCAAGCGCGGGCCAAGCCATGCAAATGCGAGGGTAGGGTCCAACACATGGGTTACCCGGGTGACCAAGGCAGTCCCGACGACCGTCCTCCCGAGCCGTACGGCCCGGAGCAGGCCGGCGCCGACCGCCCCGGCGGGGAGGGCGCCTCTCCCTTCTCCCCGCCGCCGGGCGCGTTCGCCGCGCGCCCCGGGGAGCGGTTCGGCGGCGAGTCCTTCGACCGGTCCTTCCCCACCGGACGGTTCGACACCGGGCCCGGCGGGCGATTCGGGCTGGGCTCCTTCGACGACGACGGCGCGGCCGCGCCGGACGGCGGGTCGGGCTTTGCGGACCGCCCCGGGGCCGGGAACCCCCCTTGGGCCTCTCCGTCGCCGCCGGAGCCGCCCCACCGTCCCGGCGACGGCGGCCCCGCGGGCCGGGAGCCCGCCGCCGGCCCCTCCGGCGGGGAGCTGTACGGCGCGATGGGCGAACGTTACTTCGCCGACGACGGCGGCTTCAGCGAGCCCGCCGGGCACCGCAAGCCCGACAAGGACGGCGCGGACTCCAAGCGCGGCCTGCCGCTGCCGGTGACCGTCGGCGGCGCCGTGCTGGCCGGGCTGCTGCTCGTCGGCGGCGGGTTCGCCGCCTCCTCCGCGCTCAAGGGCGGCTCGGGCGACGGCAAGGCGGCCGCCGCCCCGCAGCAGCCGACCGCCACGCCCACGGCGACCCCGACGCCCTCCCTTTCGGCGGCCCCGCTGAACATCAAGCTGAAAAGCCGCGCCACCGACCCCAAGCCGCTGACCCTCAAAGAGGTGTTCGGCAAGGCGTCCTTCACCGCCAAGGGCAAAAAGTACGTCCGCACGGCCTGGAAGCACGAGCGCAACTGCAGCAAGGCCGTCAACGGCGGCAAGCTCGCCGCGACCCTCAAAAAGGGCGGCTGCGTCCAGGTGCTGCGCGCCACCTACGCCCGCGCCGACGGCCTGCTCGTCGGCACCGTGGGCGTGCTGAACCTCAAGACCGACAAGTGGGCCAGGGCCGCCCAGAAGGCCGGCGCGGGACGGGACGCCTACCTGCAGCCGCTGCCCGGCACCGGGTACAGCAAGAAGATCGGCAAGGGCGCCGCGCTGGGGACCTCCCGCGCCCACGGGCACTACCTGATCATGACGTGGGTGCAGCGGCCCGACGGCAAGACCATCGCCAAGAAGTACCACCGGGTCGTATCCGACTTCCAGCAACAGATCATCCTCGGCAGCAACCTGGGCAGGGCCCTGCACTACCGGGGAATCGAAGGCAAACCCCTCACGGGCTGATCGCGGCGAATACCCTGTTTGGCTATGTCTGGACCTGAGGAGACCTCCGAGTCCGCGGTGGACTCGGCGTCCCCCGCCGAAGGCGCCCCGGCGACGCCCGCGCCGCCCAGCTTCGGGCGGGCCGGCGAGGCCGCCGCCGAGCCCGCGGCACGGCCGCAGGCGGCAAAGGCCACGGCGGAAGCGGAGCCGAAGCCGGCTGCGCCCACCTTCACCGTCCCGCTGTTCGGCCCGGACAAGCCCTGGTGGGCGGCCTCCGAGGAGGAACGGCAAGCGGCCGGGGCCGACTCCGGCCCCGCGGCGGACGCATCCGATGCCGAGGCCGCCGCGACCGAGGACGCCTCCCAGACGGACGGCCCCGCCGAGGAGGCGAAGCCCGCCGCCCCCGCGGCAGGCGGCCCCGCCGCCGAGGCCGCCGCGGAGCCCGCCGCCGAGCCGGCGCCGGGCGTCCTGGTGGCCGGGGTGGGCGTGCCCAGCGTGGACACCCGCGGCGCCGTCCCGCCCGAACCGATCAAGGAGCTGCCCGGCCCGTCCTTCCCGGACACCGACCCGGACGGCATCCCGCTGTACCCGGGCCCGCAGGAAGAGCACCGGCCCGAGCGGGAGGCCGGGCGGGAAAAGGCCCCCGCCGCCGAGGCGTCCACCGCCGAGCAGGTCTCCCAGGAGCAGGCCGAGCCCTCCCGGAACGGCAAGAGCGCGCCCGAGGCCCGGCAGACGCCCGTCCAGGACGCCGCATCGGACGATTCCGATGACTCCGACGGCGCGCTGACGCCCGACGCGGTGCTCCCACCCGGCGTCACGCCCCCCGAATACACCGGGCACCACCTCGACGGGCTGCCGCACACCACCTCCGCCGCGCCCGCCGACCAGCTGTCCGAAGGCGGGGTCATCCTGCTGCTGTCCCAGGCGCCGCCGCACGCCGCGCAGGAGCCTCCCCAGCACGGCCCCGAGCGGCGGCCGGCGTCCGCCGAGGCCGAGCAGCCGGTGGTGCGCCGCCGCAACCAGCTGATGATCGCCGTGGTGGCGATCGTGATCGCGATACCGGCCATCGTGCTGGCCGGGTTCGGCCTGTTCTCCGGGTCGGGCGAGGAGAGCCCGCGCGCCGCCAAGCGCCCCTCCCGCAGCGCCTCCCCCGCCCCCGAACGCAGCGCGCCCGCCGCCCCGCCGGCGGCCTCGCCGGCCTCGCCGTCCCCCACCCGCACCGGCCCGTCCAGGATCGACAACGAGAAGACCGACCCCCGCCCGCTGGCGCTGGTGGAGGTGTTCCCCAGCAAGGAGATCGAGCTGGCCGACCGGGTCTTCCTGCGGGACATGACGTCGGTCAACCACCAGTGCGGGCTGACCGCCCGGGGCGCGATGATCGAGGCGCTGGAACGCGGGAACTGCCGCAGCGTGGTCCGCGCCACCTACGTCAACCGGGTCGGGACGATCGCCGTCACCGCCGGGGTGGCGGTCATGCCGACCCGCAAGGCGGCGCTGGCCGCCCACCGGGCCGGCGACCCGGCCGCCTACGAGTGGTTCCGCGGGATGCCCGGCGAGCGCTCCCCCGACATCGACCGGGCGGGCGGCCACGCCGCCGGCACGGTGCGGGGACGCTACATCGTCTACGCCTACGCCACCTATGCCGACGGCACCACGCCCAAACCCGGCGACCGGCTGCTCAAGCAGATCGCCGAAGAGTTCATCGCCTACGGGCTGCGCCCCATCGACAAACGCGCCGCGGAAGGCTCCTGACGGCCCCACGACGCCCGTAACGGGACGGGGGAGGGTCAGGAGTTCACCGGCGCCTCGGAGGCGTTCCCAGAGCCGCTGAGAGTGCGCACCTGCCGGGTCTGCAGGGCCCGGCGGGCCAGCTCCTCCTCATCGTCGGGGTAGCCGATCTCCTCCAGCGACAGCCCGTGCGCGGGCGCCACGTTCACCGCCGAGTCCCGCACCCCGGCGGCCAGCACCCGGGCGGGCCAGTCCACCTCCCGGCGCCCGTCGCCCACCGCCAGCAGCGCGCCGACCAGGGCGCGCACCATCGAGTGGCAGAAGGCGTCCGCCACCACCGTGGCCGCCGCCAACGCGGGCTCCTCGCGCCGCCACTCATAGCGCAGCAGCCGCCGGATGGTGGTCGCCCCCTCCCGCCGGCGGCAGAAGGCGGCGAAGTCGTGCTCGCCCAGCAGACGCGCCGCCGCCTCGTTCATCCGGTCCAGGTCCAGCGGGCGCGGATGCCACAGCACCTCCCGGCGGCGCAGCGGATCCACCCCGGCCTCCCGGTCGCAGACCCGGTAGACGTACCGCCGCCACAGCGCCGAGAAGCGGGCGTCGAAGCCGCGCGGGGCCACCGCGATGCGCCACACCCGCACATCCGGCGGCAGCAGCCCGGCCAGGCGGTGCACCAGCCGGTTGCTCACCGCCGCATACGCCCGCTCGGGGACGTCCACGTGGGCGACCTGGCCGCGGGCGTGCACCCCGGCGTCGGTCCGGCCCGCCACGGTCAGCGCCGGCGGCGGATCCAGCCGCAGCACCCGGCCCAGCGCCTCCTCGATGACGCCCTGCACGGTGCGCCGGTCGGGCTGCCGCGCCCAGCCGGAAAAGTCCGTGCCGTCGTAGCCGATGTCCAGTCGCAGCCGCACCAGTGCCGTCATGCTCATCCTCGTCCTGCGTCAAGCGCTCACCGCACCGCACGCCGCAGACGTCCAGCAAAGCGGCAGGCCCGCCGTCCCCGCAGGGGCGGCGGGCCTGCCATGGCATGCCGAACCGACGTGCGGCGCCTTACTCGGCGTCCTTCTTGGTCTCGGTCTCCTCGGCCTCGGCGGCCTCCTCGCTCTTGGCCTCGGTCGCCTTCTCCTCGGCCTCGGCGGCCTTGCTCTCGGCGGCCTTGGTCTCGTCCTTGCCCTGGACGGTCTTGACCGCGCCGGCCCGCATCGGCTCGGAGACCAGCTCGATGACCGCCATGGGGGCGCAGTCGCCGCGCCGCGGCCCGATCTTGGTGATCCGGGTGTAGCCGCCCGGACGCTCGGCGAACTGCGGGGCGATCTCGGTGAACAGCGTGTGCACCACGCTCTTGTCCCGGATCACCCGGGCCACCAGGCGGCGGTTGTGCAGGTCGCCCTTCTTGGCCTTGGTGATCAGCTTCTCCGCGAACGGACGCACCCGCCGGGCCTTGGCCTCGGTGGTGGTGACGCGGCCGTGCTCGAACAGCGCGGTGGCCAAATTGGCCAGGATCAGCCGCTCGTGCGCGGGGCTGCCGCCGAGGCGGGCGCCCTTGGTGGGCTTGGGCATTGCGGTTTCCTTCCTGCGCCGGCCGTATCAGGTACCGGCGGCTCGTTCATGGACGGCCGTCCCGCCCGGCGCGCGGACGGGACGGCCCCGGGTACTGCGATCAGTACTGCTCGGTCTCGGCGTAGCTGGAGTCGTCGTCGCCGTAGCTGTCGGCCGCCACGCCCGGGTCGAATCCGGGCGGGGAGTCCTTCAGCGACAGGCCCATGTCGGCCAGCTTCTGCTTGACCTCCTCGATGCTCTTGGCACCGAAGTTGCGGATGTCGAGCAGATCCTGCTCGCTGCGCGCCACCAGCTCGCCGACCGTGTGGATGCCTTCGCGCTTGAGGCAGTTGTAGGAGCGGACGGTGAGGTTGAGCTCCTCGATGGGCAGCGCCAGATCGGCCGCCAGCGCGGCGTCCGTCGGCGAGGGGCCCATGTCGATGCCCTCGGCCTCCACGTTCAGCTCGCGGGCCAGCCCGAACAGCTCCACCAGCGTCTTGCCGGCGCTGGCCACCGCGTCGCGGGGCAGCATCGCCGGCTTGGTCTCCACGTCCAGGATCAGGCGGTCGAAGTCGGTGCGCTGCTCGACTCGGGTCGCCTCGACCTTGTAGGTGACCTTCAGGACCGGCGAGTAGATGGAGTCGATCGGGATCCGGCCGATCTCCTGGCCCGGCTGCTTGTTCTGGGCGGCGGAGACGTAACCGCGACCGCGCTCGACGGTCAGCTCCATCTCCAGCTTGGCCTTGCTGTTGAGGGTGGCGATGTGCAGGTCGGGGTTGTGCACCTCGACACCGGCCGGCGGCGCGATGTCGGCGGCGGTGACCTGCCCGGGGCCCTGCTTGCGCAGGTACATCACCACCGGCTCGTCGTGCTCGGAGGAGACCACCAGCTCTTTGAGGTTCAAGATGATGTCGGTGACATCCTCCTTGACCCCGGGGATGGTGGAGAACTCGTGCAGCACCCCCTCGATGCGGATGCTGGTGACCGCGGCACCCGGGATGGACGACAGGAGCGTGCGGCGCAGCGAGTTGCCGATCGTGTAGCCGAAGCCCGGCTCCAGCGGCTCGATGATGAACCGGGACCGGTACTCGTCGATCTGCTCCTCGGTGAGTGTGGGACGCTGAGCGATGAGCATGGGGTGTCCTCCATACCGGCGACGCCCGCTATTTGACGCCGCCGTCGTTGTTCCACCCGGGTTCCTTCGACCCGGGCCATGGAATCGGCCGGTTCGCCTTCTTCCGACCGTACCCGGGCGGAGCGCGGGCCCCGCCCGGGCGGTGAGCCCTTACTTGGAGTAGAGCTCGACGATCAGCTGCTCCTGCACCGGCGTGTCGATCTGCTGCCGGGTGGGCAGGGAGTGGATCAGGATCCGCATGGTCGGCTCGGTGATGGCCTCCAGCCACGCCGGGGTCTGCCGCTCACCGGCCTCGGCGCGGGCCACCACGAACGGGGTCAGCTCGTGCGACTTGGGCTTGACCTCGATGACGTCGTTCTCGCTGACCAGGAACGAGGGGATGTCGACCTTGCGGCCGTTGACCTTGAAGTGGCCGTGCCGGATCAGCTGGCGGGCCATGTCGCGGGACTTGGCGAAGCCGGCCCGGTAGACCACGTTGTCCAGCCGCCGCTCCAGCAGCTGCAGCAGCACGTCACCGGTCTTGCCCGACTTGCGGTTGGCGATCTCGTAGTAGTTGTGGAACTGCTTCTCCAGCACGCCGTAGATGCGGCGGGCCTTCTGCTTCTCGCGGAGCTGCAGCAGGTACTCGGTCTCCTTGGGACGGCCCCGGCCGTGCTCGCCCGGCGGGTAGGGCCGGATCTCGATCGGGCACTTGGGCCCCTCGCACTTGCTGCCCTTGAGGAACAGCTTCATCTTCTCGCGCCGGCAGAGCTTGCAGTCCGCGCCGGTGTAACGAGCCATGGTCCTTCTTCCTCCCGGCCTCAGACGCGACGCCGCTTGGGCGGGCGGCAGCCGTTGTGCGGAACGGGCGTGACGTCCTGGATGGAGCCGACCTCCAGTCCGGTCGCCTGCAGCGAGCGGATGGCGGTCTCCCGGCCCGAGCCCGGGCCCTTGACGAAGACGTCGACCTTGCGCATGCCGTGCTCCATGGCCCGGCGGGCGGCGGCCTCGGCGGCCTGCTGAGCGGCGAACGGCGTGGACTTGCGGGAGCCCTTGAAACCCACGTGGCCCGCGGAGGCCCAGGAGATCACGTTCCCCTGCGGGTCGGTGATCGACACGATCGTGTTGTTGAACGTGCTCTTGATGTGGGCGTGCCCGTGGGCGATGTTCTTCTTCTCCTTGCGGCGCACCTTCTTGGCGCCGACCTTGCTCCTGGGAGGCATCGCTGGCGTCTACTCCTGTGAGGTCGTCGATCCGGTGGCGGGCCGGCCCACCGCGCTGGGTCCGCCGGGGCGGGCCCGGCCCGGTCGGACTACTTACTTCCGGCCGGCCTTCTTCTTGCCGGCCACCGTCTTCTTCTTGCCCTTGCGGGTCCGGGCGTTGGTCTGCGTGCGCTGGCCGCGCACCGGCAGCCCGCGGCGGTGCCGGATGCCCTGGTAGCACCCGATCTCGATCTTGCGGCGGATGTCGGCCTGCACCTCACGGCGCAGGTCGCCCTCGACCTTGTAGTTGGCTTCGATCCAGTCGCGCAGCTTGACCAGCTCCTCGTCCCCGAGCTGGTGGACGCGCAGATCGCCATTGACCCCGGTCTGCCGCAGGGTCTCCAGTGCACGAGTACGGCCGATGCCGTAGATGTAGGTCAGAGCGACCTCGATGCGCTTGTCGCGCGGGAGGTCGACACCAACGAGGCGTGCCATCGTGGGCAGTTCCCTTCCTTACACAGGCGGAGGTCTTGCCCATCGCGCCCCCGCCCCTGCCCGGGCGACGGCCCCGGCCTCCGTCCGGGGGTACCCCACACACAGCCGCGCCGTACGACCCGCTCCGGGTCGTACGGCCACCGTGTGAAGGTTGCGATGAGCTTGTGCGTGTCGTGCGTCAGCCCTGACGCTGCTTGTGCCGCGGGTCCTCGCAGATCACCATGACCCGGCCGTGGCGGCGGATCACCCGGCACTTGTTGCAGATCTTCTTGACGCTCGGCTTGACCTTCACTGTGGTCTCCTAGCGATCAGGGTCGCTCCCCCGCTGCCGGGCGGGGGAGAGGCAACCACAATGATCGTTTTCAGGGTTACTTGTAGCGGTAGACGATCCGGCCGCGGGACAGGTCGTAAGGGCTCAGTTCCACGACGACCCGGTCGTCTGGCAGGATCCGGATGTAGTGCATCCGCATCTTGCCGCTGATGTGGGCGAGCACCTTGTGGCCGTTGTCCAGCTCCACCCGGAACATGGCGTTCGGGAGGGACTCGACGACGGTGCCCTCGATCTCGATGGCCCCTTCTTTCTTGGGCATGTCCTCCGCGCTTCGCTGCTCGGCATCGTCTGGGGTTCGGCCCGGCTTCCCTGAATCCATCCAGGGACACGGCCACACCCGGTGCGCGTAGGCATGGGTCAACAGGCGACCGAAAACGGACCGACTCAGGAGTCTACGTCACCGGCCCGCCGAACGCGAAATCACACGGCGACATGACAACCGGCACCGCTCCCGTCCCCAGCTTACTCCCTAATCCGTTGTACCTTTCCTAAAGCAGGACTTTAAGGAGGATCGGCATGCCGAACTACGACTTCGAGCTGATCCTCAGTCGCCCGTTGCTGGAGGCCGAGCTCGACCCCCTCTTCCAGCTCACCCACGGCCTGGTGACCGTGGGGTTCGTGCGCGAGCTGCGCGGCAAGGAGCAGCGCGGCCAGGCCGGATGCCGCTGGCAGGCGCCCTCGCTGTCGGCGGCCATCATGGAGGTCATCGAGCTTTTGGAGTCGCTCGAGCCGCCGGCGGAGGACGTCCCCCCGCTGCGGGTGCTGTCGGTGGAGGCCGACCCGCTGCTGTCGATGCGCGACATCGCCGAACGGGTGGGCCGTTCCCTGGAGTCGGTGCGGCTGTGCATCCGCGGCACCCGCGGCCCCGGCAACTTCCCGCCCTCGGAGACCACCAGCGCCGGGCACCGGCTGTGGCGGTGGTCGCGGGTGGCCGCCTGGTACGGCGTGGAGGACCCGCAGCTGCACGAGGCCGGCCCCACCTCCCAGGCCATCAACGGCTGGCTGGCGCTGCGGGACGTGGTGCCCCAGGTCGCCCCCGCACCGGAGGAGGTCACCTCGGCGCTTTCGGCGGTTCTTTCAAACGTGGCTTAAAACCTGTCAAGATCTCCCTGACGTTCTCCCCGGACGTCCTCGTGTGCGAGCACGGGCGCGTGACGGCGCCCACGGCGGGGAGAGACCGACGGGACGGCGCACGCCGCCCGCACCGGGCAAGCGCATCGGAAGAAGAAGATCAATGACGATCATCGCTCAGCTCAGCGACATCCACCTGGCCGCCGGGGCCGACGGCCGGGTCGACGATCGCTCCGGCCCGGTGCGCGCCCTCCGCAGCGCCGTCTCCAGCCTGCTGGCCCTGCCGCAGCGGCCGGACTGCGTGGTGCTCACCGGCGACCTGGCCGACCGGGGGCTGCCCGTCGAATACGAGCGGCTGCGCGCGCTGCTGTCGCCGCTGCCGATGCCCGTCTTCCCGCTGCCCGGCAACCACGACGACCGGGCCGCGCTGCGGGAGGCGTTCGCCGACCGCACCGCCGCCTGCGCCGCCCCCGACCCGCAGGCGCCCTTCCAGTACGCCGTCCAGGTCCGCGGGGTGCGCCTGGTGTGCTGCGACACCACCGTGCCCGGCGAGTCCCACGGGGAGCTGGACGAAGAACGCCTGCAGTGGCTGGACGCCGCCCTGGCGGCCGCCCCCGACGTCCCCACGGTGGTGGCCACCCACCATCCGCCCTTCCCCATCGGGGTGCGTTTCCTGGACGAGGCGGGGCTGCGCGATGCGGCCGCCCTCGGCGCCGTGCTGGCCCGCCACCCGCAGGTGGAACGGGTGATCAGCGGGCATGTGCACCGGGCCGCGGTCGGCCGCATCGGCGAGATCACCGCGGTCACCTGCCCCAGCACCTACCGGCAGATCTACCTGGACACCACCTCCCCCGGCCAGGCCGCGGTGACCGGCGAGCCGGGGGGTTTCAGCCTGCACCTGGTGGGCGAGGGCCGGCCGGGGGTGTCCCACTTCGTCCCCACCGGCGACTACCGGCCGCTGATGCACGTGGACTGAGTGGGCCTGGAACGGTCAAAAACGCCGGCCGCCGAAGAGAGTGCTGATCAGCAGCACCGCGCCCCAGGGCCCGGCCACCCAGATCCACCACGGGTAGACCAGCTCCCCGGTGAGCGCCAGCGCCAGCCAGATGGTGAAGTTGATCCCGCTGGCCATCGCCCAGGCGGCCCACACCGCCGCGATCCCCCGCCGGGAGAGCCCGCCGGCCGGTTCGCGCGGCGATGCCGCGGCGCCGGAGCGGTGCGCCGGCGGCGCCGGGCGGGCCTGCAGGTCCTCCTCGGGCAGGTCGGCGGTGATGCCGGCCAGCTCCCCGTAGGTCTTGGCCGCGTAGACGGCCTCCAGCCGCTCCTGCAGTTCCTCCACGGTGATGCGGCCCACCGCGCAGTGCTCGCGCAGCGCCTCGGCGACCCGGTCCCGGTCGGCGTCCGAGGCGCGCATCCGGGGGTCGGGAGTGGTCATCGCGATCGCCCTCAGCCCCGGGCTCCGAGGCGGGCGAACCACTCCCGGCCCTCGTCCAGCGCGGTGAGCACCCGCGGGCCGTCCGGCGTCACCGCGAAGGTGTGCTCAAAGTGCGCCGAGTGCCGGCCGTCGGTGGTGACCACCGTCCAGCCGTCGGCCAGCTCGCGGGTCCGCTTGGTGCCGAGGTTGACCATCGGCTCGACGGCAAAGCACATGCCGGGCCGCAGCACCGGCCCGCGGCCGGGCTCCCCGTGGTTGGGGATCATCGGGTCCATGTGCATCTGGGTGCCGATGCCGTGGCCCCCATAGCCCTCCACGATGCCGTAGCGGCCCTGAGAGCGAATGTAGGACTCGATCGCGTGCGAGATGTCGCTCAGGCGCGCCCCGGCCACTCCGGCCGCCAGACCGTGCCACAGCGCCGTCTCGGTGACCTCCAGCAGCCGGCGCCGCTCGGCGTCGATCTCGCCGACCGGGACGGTGATCGCCGCGTCCCCGTGCCAGCCGTCCACGATGGCGCCGCAGTCGATGGAGATGATGTCCCCCTCGGCCAGCACCTTGTCGGGCCTGGGGATGCCGTGCACGACCTCCTCGTTCACCGAGGCGCAGATCGTGGCGGGAAAGCCGTGGTAGCCCTTGAAGGAGGGGATGCCGCCATGCGAGCGGATGTGGTCTTCGGCGATGGCGTCCAGGTCGGCGGTGGTGATGCCGGGCTTGACCGCCTCGCGCAGCACTTCCAGCGTCCGGCCGACCAGCAGCCCGGCGGCCCGCATCGCCTCGATCTGCTCCGGGCTCTTGATCTGGATGACCGGACCGCGCCTGCGCCTACCCCACACGTGACTTCCCCTCCCATCGGTTCCGCGGGCACGCGGTCACCGCACACGCCGCGACGCCCGTCCCCGCCGCCGGGCACGTGGCATCCAGACCACGGCCGGGCGGCCGGAGGCCGGGCGTCGCGGAACGCCGCTTGCGGAGCCGACGGGCGGTGCTCAGGCGCGGAAGTTGCGGATCGCCTGGAGCGCCCGCTCGGTGACCTCCTCAATCGGCCCGGTCGCGTCGATGCCGACCAAAATGCCCTCATCGGCATAGAACGACACCAGCGGTGCGGTCTGTTCCTGGTAGACCTCCAGGCGGTGCCGGACGACGTCCTCCTTGTCGTCGTCCCGCTGGAACAGCTGACCACCGCAATCGTCGCAGATGTCGTCCTGCTTGTCGTCCCAGTCGACGTGCCAGATCTTGCCGCATTGGCTGCAGGTGCGGCGACCGGACAGCCGGCGCACCACCTCCTCCTCGTCCACCCGCAGCTCCAGCACCACATCTAGCCGGGTGCCCCACTCGGAGTCGAGGATCTTCTTGAGGGTCTGCGCCTGCGGCACGTTGCGCGGGAAACCGTCCAGCAGGAACCCGTCGGCGGCATCCTTTTCGGCCAGGCGGTCACGGACCATGGCGATGGTGATCTCGTCGGGGACCAGATCACCCCGGTCCATGTACTGCTTGGCCTTGCGGCCGAGCTCGGTGCCACTGCTGACGTTGGCACGGAAGATGTCACCTGTCGAGATCTTCGGGACGGACAGGTGAGACGCGATGAACTGGGCCTGAGTCCCCTTGCCCGCACCAGGGGGGCCCACCAGGACGATACGCACTACCGGAGGAAACCCTCGTAGTTACGCTGCTGCAGCTGGCTTTCGATCTGCTTCACGGTATCCAGTCCAACGCCGACGACGATCAGGATGCTCGTCCCGCCGAACGGGAAGTCGTTGGTCGCCTTCAGGAGTGCGAAGGCCACCATCGGGATCAGCGAGACCAGTCCCAGGTACAGTGCGCCGGGTGTGGTGATCCGGGTCAGCACATAGTCCAGGTACTCGGCTGTGGGCCGTCCCGGACGGATGCCTGGGATGAACCCACCATACTTCTTCATGTTGTCGGCCACTTCAGTGGGGTTGAAGGTAATGGCCACGTAGAAGTACGTGAAGAAGATGATGAAGCCGAAGAAGACGGCCATGTGCCAGGGATTGTCCTGCTGCAGATAGGGCTGCAGCTTGATCATCCACTTGTTCTCCGGCCACAGCTGCGTCGCCAGCACCGGCAGGTACAGCAGCGACGAGGCGAAGATCACAGGGATGATGCCCGCCTGGTTGACCTTGAGCGGGATGTAGGTGGAGGTGCCGCCGTACATCCGCCGGCCGACCATCCGCTTGGCGTACTGGACGGGGATGCGGCGCTGGGCCTGCTCCACGAACACCACACCGGCCATGATCGCCAGGCCGACCACCAGCACCAGGGCGAAGGCGAACGCGCCCTTGCTGGTGTAGATCGCCCAGAACTGCGCCGGGAAGACCGCCACCACCTGGGTGAAGATCAGGATCGACATGCCGTTGCCGATGCCCCGGTCGGTGATCAGCTCGCCCAGCCACATGATCACCGAGGTGCCCGCGGTCATCACCACGACCATGGTGATGATGCTGAACAGGTCGGTCTTGTAGAGCACGTCCCCGACGGCGGCGCCCTGGAAGAGGTTGCCGGTCGCGGCCATCGCCACGATCCCGGTGGCCTGCAAGATGGCCAGCCCGATGGTCAGGTAACGGGTGTACTGTGTGATCTTGTTGGTGCCGGCCTGGCCCTCCTTCTTGAGGGCCTCCAGCCGCGGGATCACCACCGTCAGCAGCTGCAGGATGATGCTGGCGGTGATGTAGGGCATGATCCCCAGCGCGAACACCGACAGCTGCAACAGCGCCCCGCCGCTGAACAGGTCGACCAGGCCGTAGATCTGGCTCTGGTCGCCCTCGCGGGCGCTCTCCACCGCCTCCCGGATCGCCTCGGTGTTGACGTTGGGCGTCGGCAGCTGCGAGCCGATCCGGAAGATGACGATGATGAACAGCGTGAACAGGAGTTTCTTGCGCAGGTCAGGGGTACGGAACGCCCGCACGATCGCCGTTAGCACCAGTCCTCCTGCGCGAATCGATGTCTGCGGCCGCCAACGGGGCCGGGTCCTGCATGGGCCGCGCCGCGCCATGCGCTCACCGCATGGCGACGCGCCGCTCGAACTTGTCGCACTCTAACAGCAGACGCAACCGGGGCTCGCCCCCCGAACGCCACGGACCTTACGGCCCTCAGCGAACGGGCGCCCCGCATGTGAGCCCGCACAACCGGGCGCATGCGGGGCGTTTTCCGCGGCTCGGGAGGCACCTCCCGGGCCGCTGCGAGCCCCGGTCGCGTCATCGCTTTCGTCCCGTGCCTGTCACAGCACGTCGACGGTTCCGCCGGCGGCGGTGATCTTCTCCTTGGCGGAGGCGGAGAAGGCGTGCGCCTTCACCTGCAGCGCCACGGAGATCTCGCCGTCGCCGAGCACCTTGACCGGCTTGTTCTTGCGAACCGCGCCCTTGGCCACCAGGTCCTCGACGGTGACCTCACCGCCCTGGGGGTACAGCTCGGCCAGCTTCTCCAGGTTCACCACCTGGTACTCGACCCGGAAGCGGTTCTTGAAGCCCTTGAGCTTGGGAACCCGCCGGATCAGCGGCATCTGGCCGCCCTCGAAGCCGAGCGGCACGGTGTCGCGGGCCTTGGTGCCCTTGGTGCCGCGGCCGGCGGTCTTGCCCTTGGACGCCTCACCCCGGCCCTTGCGGATCTTCCGCTTGTTGGCGCCGGGGGCGGGGCGCAGGTCGTGCACCTTGAGGGGGCCGCCCTCGGTGACGTCCGCCATGATCAGTCGACCTCCTCGACGGTGACCAGGTGCGCCACCGTCCGGATCATGCCGCGCACCTGCTGGGTGTCCTCGCGGATCACGCTGTCGCCGATCCGCTTCAACCCCAGGGTGCGCAGCGTGTCACGCTGGTTCTGCTTCTCGCTGATCCGCGACTTGACCTGGGTGATCTTCAGCCGGCTCATGAGGCGACCTCCACCCGCGGCTCGGTGCCGGCGGCCCAGGCCCGCAGCATCGGGGCCGGGACCACGTCCTCCAGCGGCAGACCGCGCTTGGCGGCGATCTCCTCCGGCCGGCTGAGCTGCTTGAGCGCCGCCACCGTGGCGTGCACGATGTTGATCGCGTTCGCGCTGCCCAGCGACTTGCTCAGCACGTCCTGGATGCCGGCGGCCTCCAGGACCGCGCGCACCGGGCCACCGGCGATCACACCGGTACCGGGGCTGGCCGGGCGCAGCAGCACCACGCCGGCCGCCTTCTCGCCCTGCACGGCGTGCGGGATCGTGCCCTGGATCCGCGGCACCTTGAAGAAGTGCTTCTTGGCCTCCTCGACGCCCTTGGCGATCGCCGCGGGCACCTCCTTGGCCTTGCCGTATCCGACGCCGACCGTGCCGTTGCCGTCACCGACGACCACCAGGGCGGTGAAGCTGAAGCGCCGACCACCCTTGACGACCTTCGCGACGCGGTTGATCGCTACGACGCGCTCGATGTACGACTGTCCCTTGTCGGCGCCACCGCGGCGGTCGTCGCGGCGATCGCGACGGTCGCCACCCTGACCGCCACCGCGCCTTTGCGCTGCCATCAGTGGTTCCTTCCGTTGTCAGGGTTCGTGAGGGCCATCGTGTGCGATGCGTGGGCCTTCATCAGAACTCCAGCCCGCCCTCGCGGGCGCCGTCCGCCAGTGCGGCGACCCGCCCGTGGTACTTGTTGCCGCCCCGGTCGAAGACCACCTTGACGATGCCGGCCTCGCGGGCCCGCGCCGCCAGCAGCTCGCCGACCTTGCGGGACTTGGCGGTCTTGTCGCCATCGGCGGCGCGCAGCTCGGCCTCCATGGTGGAGGCGCTGACCAGCGTGTGGCCGATGGTGTCGTCGATCACCTGGGCGTACATGTGCCTGGTGGAACGGGTCACCACCAGGCGCGGCCGTTCGGGGGTCCCGATGACCTTCTTGCGGACCCGCAGATGCCGCCGGGCACGCGCCTTGGCCCGCGGCGAGTTCTTCCTGCGAGCTAGGGTCTTGGCCGCCATGACTACTTACCAGCCTTTCCGACCTTCTTGCGGACCTGCTCGCCCTCGTAGCGCACGCCCTTGCCCTTGTAGACGTCGGGCTTGCGGAACTTGCGGATCTTGGCGGCGGTCTCGCCGACCTTCTGCTTGTCGATGCCGTCCACGTGGATCAGCGCGTTGATCTGGTCACGACGCACGGTCTCGACGCGCAGGGTGATCCCCTCAGGCGCCGTGTACTCGATCGGATGGCTGTAGCCGAGCTTGAGCTCCACCTTGTTGGGGCCCTTGGAGGTGGCGGTGTAACCGACGCCGCGGACCTCCAGGGTCTTGGTGTAGCCCTTGGTGACGCCCTCGACCATGTTGGCGATGAGCGTGCGGGTCAGCCCGTGCAGCGCGCGGACGGTGTTGATGTCGTTGGGCCGGGTGACCTTGACCACGCCGTCGTCGAGCGTGACCTCGATCGGCTCGGCGACGGTGTGCTTCAGCTCTCCCTTGGGCCCCTTGACGGTGACCTCACGGCCGTCGATCTTGATGTCGACGCCGCTGGGGACGGGGATGGGAAGACGTCCGATGCGAGACATGTGCTACTTCCCTCCCCTCACCACACGTAGGCGAGGACTTCGCCGCCCACGCCGCGCTTCTTGGCCTGCTTGTCGGTCATCAGGCCGGAGGACGTGGAGATGATCGCCACGCCCAGCCCGCCCAGCACCTTCGGCAGGTTGTCCTTCTTGGCGTACACCCGCAGACCCGGCTTGGAGACGCGCTTGATACCGGCGATCGCGCGCTCCCGGGTCGGGCCGAACTTCAGGTCGATCACGAGGGTCTTGCCGACCTTGGCGTCCTCCACGTGCCAGCCGGCGATGTAACCCTCCTGCTGGAGGATCTCGGCGATGTGCGCCTTGATCTTCGAGTACGGCATGCTCACACTGTCGTGGTATGCCGCGTTGGCGTTCCGCAGACGCGTCAGCATGTCTGCGATCGGGTCGGTCATCGTCATGGCCTACAGGCCCCTCCCCACCGCGGTTTCCGCCCGCAGGCGGACCTTCGGCGTGGTCGTGGGCGCCGGCTCCTTTCCGGATGGGGAAAGTCCGCCGGGCGCCCGGTTGCTAATTCCTCAGGGTTACCAGCTCGACTTGGTGATGCCGGGCAGCTCGCCGCGGTGCGCCATCTCCCGGAAGCAGATCCGGCACAGGCCGAACTTGCGGTAGACCGAGCGCGGGCGCCCGCAGCGCGAGCACCTGGTGTAGGCGCGCACCTTGAACTTGGGCTTGCGGGCCGCCTTGGCGATCAGCGCCTTCTTCGCCATTCCTGGTTCTCCTCGCTCAGCTTTCCTTGAAGGGGAAGCCCAGGGCACGAAGGAGCGCCCGGCCCTCGTCGTCGGTCTTGGCGGACGTCACGATGGTGATGTCCATGCCGCGCTGGCGGTCCACGGTGTCCGGGTCGACCTCGTGGAACATCACCTGCTCGGTCAGCCCGAAGGTGTAGTTGCCATGGCCGTCGAACTGCTTGGGCGACAGGCCGCGGAAGTCGCGGATGCGCGGCAGCGCCAGCGTCAGCAGCCGGTCCAAGAACTCCCACATCCGGTCGCCGCGCAGCGTCACGTGCGCCCCGATCGGCATGCCCGCCCGCAGCTTGAACTGGGCGATGGACTTCTTGGCCCGGTTCACGCTGGGCTTCTGCCCGGTGATCATGGACAGGTCGCGGATGGCGCCCTCGATCAGCTTGGCGTCGCGGGCCGCCTCACCGACGCCCATGTTCACCACGATCTTCACCAGACCGGGGATCTGCATGACGTTGCGGTAGCCGAACTGCTCCTGGAGGGTCTTGGTGATCTCCTCCCGGTAGCGGATCTTCAGCCGCGGCACCGGCCGCTCGGTGATGGTCTCGGTCATCGTCAGATCTCCTTGCCGGTACGGCGCGAGATCCGGACCTTCGTGCCGTCCTCTTTGAACTTGTATCCGACCCGGACCGGCTTGCCGTCCTCGACCAACGCCACATTGCTGACGTGCAGCGGGGCCTCACGGGTGATGACCCCGCCGCCCTTGCCCTGCGGGTCGGCCTTGGTGTGCTTCTTGATGAGGTTGACGCCCTCGACGGTCACCCGCTGACGACGCGGGTCGGCGTGGATCACCTTGCCGATCGCGCCCTTGTCCTTGCCGGCGATGACGATGACCTCATCGCCCTTCTTGATCTTCATCTACAGCACCTCCGGGGCGAGCGAGATGATTCGCATGAACTTCTTCTCGCGCAGCTCCCGACCGACCGGGCCGAAGATGCGGGTGCCCCGCGGGTCGCCACCGTCCTTGATCAGGACGGCGGCGTTCTCGTCGAAGCGGATGTAGGAGCCGTCGGGGCGCCGGCGCTCCTTGCGGGTGCGCACGACGACGGCCTTGACGACGTCCCCCTTCTTCACGCTCGCGCCGGGAAGGGCGTCCTTCACCGTCGCGACGATGATGTCGCCGACTCCCGCGTAGCGCCGACCCGAGCCGCCGAGCACCCGGATGCACAAGATCTCCTTGGCACCCGTGTTGTCGGCGACCTTGAGTCGCGACTCCTGCTGGATCACGTCAACTCCTGTTCGTCACACCGGTTCTCCGCCGCGCGGGCGGAGCCTGGTGGAACCGGTAATTACTTGGCCTTCTCGAGGATCTCGACCACTCGCCACCGCTTGGTGGCCGACAGCGGCCGGGTCTCCATGAGACGGACGCGGTCGCCGATGCCGCACTCGTTCTTCTCGTCGTGCGCCTTGTACTTGCTCGTCCGCCGAATGATCTTGTGGTACTTGCGGTGCTTGACGCGGTCCTCGACCGCCACCACGACGGTCTTGTCCATCTTGTCGCTGACCACAATGCCTTCGGCGACCTTGCGGCTCGGACGCCGCTTGGCGCCCGCAGCGGGGGCCTGCTCACTCATCGCTCTTGTCCTCCTGCGCCGCCGGCTCCTCGGCGATCGTCACGATGCCCAGCTCCCGCTCGCGCATCACCGTGTAGATGCGCGCGATCTCGCGCCTGACCTGGCGCAACCGAGCGTAGTTGTCGAGCTGCCCGGTGGCCGCCTGAAAGCGGAGGTTGAAGAGCTCCTCCTTGGCCTCCTTGAGCTTGGCCACCAGCTGCTCTTCGGGCTCGGTCCGCAGCTCCTGGGCGGTAAGGCCCTTGGCCATCAGGACTCAACCACCTCTCGCTTGACGATCTTGCACTTCATCGGAAGCTTGTGGATCGCACGGGTCAGCGCCTCGCGAGCGACCTCCTCGTTGGGGTAGGAGATCTCGAACATCACGCGGCCGGGCTTGATGTTGGCCACCCACCACTCCGGCGAGCCCTTACCGGAGCCCATGCGGGTCTCGGCCGGCTTCTTGGTCAGCGGACGGTCCGGGAAGATGTTGATCCACACCTTGCCGCCACGCCGGATGTGCCGGGTCATGGCGATACGTGCGGCCTCGATCTGCCGGTTGGTCACGTAGGCGCCCTCAAGGGCCTGGATGCCGAAGTCGCCGAAGACGACCTTGGTCCCGCCCTTGGCCATCCCCTTGCGCTTGGGGTGGTGCTGCTTACGGTACTTGACCTTGCGAGGGATCAGCATGGATCACTCAGCTCCCCTCACCACTGGGAGCGGGCGCCGCCGACTCGGAAGCCGACTGTGCCTGCTGCTCGGAACTCTGCTGCTGGCGCTCGCCGCCGCGGCCCCGGCCACGGCGCTGGCTGCGGCGCTCACCGCGACCGCGGCGCTCACCGCCGGCACCGGCGCGCTGCTGGGCCGCGCGGGCCTCGCGCTCGGCGCGGGTGGTGGGGGCGTCGCCCTTGTAGATCCACACCTTGACGCCGATCCGGCCGAAGGTCGTCCGGGCCTCGTAGAAGCCGTAGTCGATGTCGGCGCGCAGCGTGTGCAGCGGGACCTGACCCTCGCGGTAGAACTCCGAACGGGACATCTCCGCCCCGCCGAGCCGGCCGCTGCACTGCACCTTGATGCCCTTGGCGCCGCTCTTCATCGCCGACTGGATGGCCTTGCGCATCGCGCGGCGGAAGGCCACCCGGCTGGACAGCTGCTCGGCCACGCCCTGGGCCACCAGCTGCGCGTCGATCTCGGGGTTCTTGACCTCGAGGATGTTCAGCTGGACCTGCTTGCCGGTCAGCTTCTCCAGGTCGCCCCGGATCCGGTCGGCCTCGGCGCCGCGCCGGCCGATGACGATGCCCGGCCGGGCGGTGTGGATGTCCACCCGGACGCGGTCGCGGGTGCGCTCGATCTCGACCTTGGAGATGCCGGCCCGCTCCATGCCCTTCTGGAGCATGCGGCGGATGGCGACATCTTCCTTGACGTAGTCCTTGTACAGCTTGTCGGCGTACCACCGGGACTTGAAGTCGGTGGTGATGCCGAGTCGGAACCCGTGCGGGTTGATCTTCTGACCCACTAGCGGGCCCTCCTCTTCCTGCCGCCGTTACCAGACGCCGCGTCCTCGCGGGACTCGACGACCACGGTGATGTGGCTGGTGCGCTTGTTGATCCGGTAGGCCCGGCCCTGAGCGCGCGGCCGGAACCGCTTGAGCGTGGGCCCCTCGTCGACCCACGCCCGGCTCACCACGAGCGTGTCACGGTTGAGCTTGAAGTTGTGCTCGGCGTTGGCGATGGCGCTCGCCAGCACCTTGCCCACCGGCTCGCTCGCAGCCTGGGGGGCGAACCGCAGCACCGTCTGGGCCTCCGCGGCGGGCAGGCCGCGGATGAGGTCCACCACGCGGCGGGCCTTCCTGGGCGTGACGCGGACGTACCGCGCTCGGGCCCTGGCTTCCATCGCTGTTCCCTCTCTCCTACGATCCTGCTGCCGGTCAGCCACGGCGGCTGCGACGTTCTTCCTTGACGTGGCTGCGGAACGTCCGCGTGGGCGCGAACTCACCGAGCTTGTGGCCGACCATGGCCTCGGTGATGAACACCGGGACATGCTTGCGGCCGTCGTGGACGGCGATGGTGTGGCCGATCATCTCCGGGACGATCATCGACCGGCGCGACCACGTCTTGATGACGTTCTTGGTGCCCTTCTCGTTCTGGGCGAGCACCTTCTTCATCAGGTGATCGTCCACGAACGGGCCCTTCTTCAGGCTACGTGGCATGGCCTACTCCTACCGCTTCTTCTTGGTGCGCCGACGAACGATCAGCCGGTCGCTGGCCTTGTTGGCCCGGCGGGTACGGCCTTCCTTCTTGCCCTTGGGGTTCACCGGGTGGCGGCCACCGGAGGTCTTGCCCTCACCACCACCGTGCGGGTGGTCGATCGGGTTCATGGCCACACCGCGGACGGTCGGGCGGCGGCCCTTCCAGCGCATCCGGCCGGCCTTGCCCCAGTTGATGTTGGACTGCTCGGCGTTGCCGACCTCTCCGACGGTGGCCCGGCAGCGCACGTCCACCATCCGCATCTCGCCGGAGGGCATGCGCAGCGTGGCGTACTTGCCCTCCTTGGCCAGCAGCTGGCAGCCCACCCCGGCCGAGCGGGCCAGCTTGGCGCCGCCGCCCGGGCGCAGCTCGATGGCGTGCACCACGGTGCCGGTCGGGATGTTGCGCAGCGGCAGGCAGTTGCCCGGCTTGATGTCGGCGTTCGGCCCGTTCTCCACCCGGTCGCCCTGCTTGAGGCCCTGGGGCGCCAGGATGTAGCGCTTCTCGCCGTCCGCGTAGTGCAGCAGCGCGATGCGCGCGGTGCGGTTGGGGTCGTACTCGATGTGGGCGACCTTCGCCGGGATGCCGTCCTTGTCGGCCCGACGGAAGTCGATCACTCGGTACGCCCGCTTGTGGCCGCCGCCCTGGTGCCGGGTGGTGATGCGACCGTGGTTGTTGCGCCCGCCCTTCTTCGGCAGCGGGCGAAGCAGCGACTTCTCCGGCTCGCGGCGCGTGAGCTCGACGAAGTCGGCCACGCTGGCGCCGCGACGCCCCGGCGTCGTCGGCTTGTACTTACGGATGCCCATCTTTTTCGTTCATCCTCTGTGTCGTCTTCGGCTGCCGGGCCTGTTCTCAGGCCGTCGGGCCGAAGATGTCGATCCGGTCGCCCTCGGCCAGTGCGACGATGGCGCGCTTGGTGTCCTTGCGCTTGCCGTAGCCGAAGCGGGTCCGCTTGCGCTTGCCCTTGCGGTTGATGGTGTTCACGCTGGTCACCTTGACCCCGAACACCTGCTCGACCGCCTGCCTGATCTGGACCTTGTTGGCGTCCGGCCGGACGAGGAAGGTGTACTTGTTCTCGTCCAGCAGGCCGTAGCTCTTCTCCGAGACGACCGGCGCGATGATGATGTCCCGGGGGTCGGCGATCTTGCTCACTGCTCGCCTCCTCCCTTCTTGGTCGCGCGTGCGATGAACGCGTCGTAGGCGGCCTTGGTGAAGACCACGTCGTCGCTCACCATCACGTCGTAGGTGTTGAGCTGGTCCTCGAACAGCAGGTGCACGCTCGGCTCGTTGCGCAGGCTCTTCCAGGTCAGCTCGTCGCCGCGGGCGGTGACCACCAGCACCCGCTTGGCCTGGGTGATCTCGCGCAGCGCCGCCAGCGCCACCTTGGTCTTGGGCACCTCGCCCTCGATCAGGTGGTCGACCACGTGAATGCGGCCGTGGCGGGCGCGGTCGGTCAGGGCGCCGCGCAGCGCGGCGGCCTTCATCTTCTTGGGCGTGCGCTGGGTGTAGTCGCGCGGCTGAGGCCCGTGCACCGTGCCGCCGCCGGCGAACTGCGGGGCGCGCACCGAGCCCTGGCGGGCCCGGCCGGTGCCCTTCTGCCGGTAGGGCTTCTTGCCGCCGCCGCGGACGTCGCCGCGGGTCTTGGTGGCGTGGGTGCCCTGGCGGGCCGCGGCCCACTGGGCCACGACCACCTGGTGGATCAGCGGCACGCTGACCTTGGCGTCGAAGATCTCGGCGGGCAGTTCGACGTCGAGCTTGCTCACTTGCCCGCTCCCTTCACAGCGTCACGGACCAGCACCAGCCCGCCGTTGGGACCGGGGATGGCGCCCTTGATGAGCAGCAGCCCCTTGTCCGGGTCGACGGCGTGGATGGTCAGGTTCTGCACGGTCTTGCGGACGTTGCCCATCCGCCCGGCCATGCGCAGTCCCTTGAACACGCGACCGGGGGTCGCGCAGCCGCCGATCGAGCCCGGCGAACGGTGCTTGCGCTGGGTACCGTGCGAGGCGCCCAGACCGCCGAAACCGTGACGCTTCATGACGCCGGCGGTGCCCTTGCCCTTGGTGGTGCCGGTGACGTCGACCTTCTCGCCGGCCTTGAAGATCTCGACGGTGATCTCCTGGCCGAGGGTGTACTCGGAGGCGTCGTCGGTGCGCACTTCGGTCAGGTAGCGGCGCGGGGTCACGCCGGCCTTCGCAAAGTGCCCCATGCGGGGCTTGTTGACCTTGCGCGGGTTCACCTGGCCGTAGCCGATCTGGACGGCGCTGTATCCGTCTTTCTCGGGCGTACGGATCTGGGTCACGACGCACGGCCCGGCCTGGACGACGGTCACCGGAACGATCCGGCCCTCATCGTCGAAGACCTGGGTCATGCCGAGCTTCTCGCCCAGGACGCCCTTCCTCTTCCTACTCATCGTGGTGCGTCCCTTTAGAGCTTGATCTCGATGTCAACGCCGGCCGGGAGGTCGAGCCGCATCAGCGAGTCGACCGTCTTGGGCGTCGGATCGATGATGTCGATCAGGCGCTTGTGCGTGCGCATCTCGAAGTGCTCGCGCGAGTCCTTGTACTTGTGCGGCGAGCGGATGACGCAGTACACGTTCTTCTCGGTCGGCAGCGGCACCGGGCCCGCGACCTTGGCGCCCGTCCGCGTCACCGTCTCGACGATCTTCTTCGCCGAGGAGTCGATGACCTCATGGTCGTAGGCCTTGAGCCGGATGCGGATCTTCTGTCCCGCCATGGTGGCCTCGGTGTCCTTTGCTTCCTAGTGCGTTTTCCGTGGTCGACCTGCACCCACGGAAACGCGGTGGCGCGGTCCCGTGTGGTTCGGGCTTTTCACCGGAACCCGCCCATGGGGAGCGGGTCCCGCCGATCGCGGTGCGGCGGCCCGGCCTCCGTGCGGCCGGGCCGCCGCTCCGACGGTGGTGTTACTTGATGATCTTGGTGACTCGACCGGCGCCGACGGTCCGACCACCCTCGCGGATGGCGAACTTCAGGCCCTCCTCCATGGCGACCGGCTGGATCAGCTGGACGCGCATCTCGGTGTTGTCGCCCGGCATGACCATCTCGGTGCCCTCCGGCAGGTTGACCACGCCGGTGACGTCGGTGGTCCGGAAGTAGAACTGCGGACGGTAGTTGTTGAAGAAGGGGGTGTGCCGGCCGCCCTCGTCCTTGGACAGGACGTAGACCTGCGCCTCGAACTCGGTGTGCGGGGTGTTGGTGCCCGGCTTGATGACGCACATGCCGCGCTCGACCTCCTCGCGCTTGGTGCCGCGCAGCAGGAGGCCGACGTTGTCGCCCGCCTGGCCCTCGTCGAGGAGCTTGCGGAACATCTCCACGCCGGTGACGGTGGTCTTCAGCGGCTCGTCCTTGATGCCGATGATCTCGACTTCCTCGTTCACCTTGATGACGCCGCGCTCGATGCGGCCGGTGACCACGGTGCCGCGGCCGGTGATCGAGAAGACGTCCTCGATCGGCATCAGGAACGGCTTGTCGGTGTCACGCTGCGGCTCGGGGACGTTCTCGTCCACGGCCTTCATCAGCTCGAGGATGGACTCGGCCCACTTCTCGTCGCCCTGCAGCGCCTGGAAGGCCGACACGCGGATCACCGGCACCTCGTCGCCGGGGAACTCGTACTCGTTGAGCAGCTCGCGGACCTCGAGCTCGACCAGCTCCAGGATCTCCTCGTCGTCGACCATGTCGCACTTGTTCAGGGCGACGACGATGTAGGGCACGCCCACCTGGCGGGCCAGCAGCACGTGCTCCTTGGTCTGCGGCATCGGGCCGTCGGTGGCGGCCACGACCAGGATCGCGCCGTCCATCTGGGCGGCGCCGGTGATCATGTTCTTGATGTAGTCGGCGTGACCGGGGCAGTCCACGTGAGCGTAGTGGCGCGTCTCGGTCTGGTACTCCACGTGCGCGATGGAGATGGTGATACCGCGCTCACGCTCCTCGGGAGCCTTGTCGATGTCCTCGAACGGGGTGAACGGGTTGATGTCCGGGTACTTGTCGTGGAGCACCTTGGTGATCGCCGCGGTAAGCGTGGTCTTACCGTGGTCGATGTGCCCGATGGTGCCGATGTTCACGTGCGGCTTGGTCCGCTCGAACTTGGCCTTCGCCACTGGTGTCTCCTTGTTGCGTCTCGGCCGCAGACGCGACCGGTTGGTTCCGGGTGCACCGGGCGGCGACTGGGTCGCCGCCCGGCCGGTGATCTGGGCTGGGCCCGGGTGCTACTCGCCCCGCGCCTTGGCGATGATCTCCTGCGCGATGTTGCTCGGCACCTCCGCGTAGGAGTCGAACTGCATGGTGAAGACCGCCCGGCCCTGGGTCTTGCTGCGCAGATCACCCACGTAGCCGAACATCTCCGACAGCGGCACGATGGCCTTGACGACCCGCATGCCGGCGCGCTCGTCCATGGACTGGATGTGACCGCGGCGGCTGTTCAGGTCGCCGATCACGTCGCCCATGTTCTCCTCGGGCGTGGTGACCTCGACCGCCATCATCGGCTCCAGCAGCGTCGGTTCCGCCTTGCGGGCGGCTTCCTTGAACGCCATGGAACCGGCGACCTTGAAGGCCATTTCCGAGGAGTCCACCTCGTGGTAGGCACCGTCCTGCAGGGTGACCTTGACCCCCACCATCGGGTACCCGGCGAGCACGCCGAACTCGGCGGCCTCCTGGCAGCCGGCGTCCACCGAGGGGATGAACTCCCGGGGGATGCGGCCGCCGGTGATGTTGTTTTCGAACTCGTAGCCGTCGTTGCCGTCGCCCAGCGGCTCCAGGTCGATGACCACCCGGCCGTACTGGCCCGAGCCACCGGTCTGCTTCTTGTGGGTGTACTCCACGCCGGTGACCTTCTTGGTGATGGTCTCGCGGTAGGCCACCTGCGGGCGGCCCACGTTCGCCTCGACCTTGAACTCGCGCTTCATCCGGTCGACGAGGATCTCCAGGTGGAGCTCGCCCATCCCCCAGATGATGGTCTGGCCGGTGTCGGGGTCGGTACGGACCTGGAAGGAGGGGTCCTCCTCGGCCAGCCGCTGGATGGCGGCGCCCAGCTTCTGCTGGTCGGCCTTGGACTTCGGCTCGATCGCGACGTTGATCACCGGGGCCGGGAAGGTCATCGACTCCAGGACCACCGGGTTCTTCTCGTCGCACAGCGTCTCGCCGGTGGTGGTCTGCTTCAGGCCCATCACCGCGACGATGTCGCCGGCGCCGACCCGCTCGATCTCCTCCCGCTTGTTGGCGTGCATCCGGTAGATCTTGCCGATGCGCTCCTTGCGGTTCTTGACCGAGTTGAGCACCGTGCTGCCGGACTCCAGCACGCCCGAGTAGACGCGCACGAAGGTCAGCTTGCCCAGGTGCGGGTCGCTCATGATCTTGAACGCCAGGGCGGCGAAGGGCTCGTCCTCGCTGGGCTTGCGGGCGATGACCTTCTCCTCATCGTCCATGGCGCTGCCCTCGATGGCCTCGATGTCCAGCGGCGAGGGCAGGTAACGGACGATGGCGTCCAGCAGCGGCTGCACGCCCTTGTTCTTGAAGGCGCTGCCGCACAGCACCGGGGTGACCTTGCCGGCGATGGTCGCCCGCCGGATGGCCGGGTAGAGCTGCTCGACGGTGGGCTCCACGCCCTCCAGGTACAGCTCCATGATCTCGTCGTCGGCCTCGGCGAGCACCTCGACCAGCTTGTCGTGCCACTCGGTGGCGGCGTCGACGTGGCTGTCGGGGATGTCGACCTCGTCGTACATCTCGCCGAGCTTGGCCTCGGGCTTCCAGACCAGGGCCTTCATCTTCACCAGGTCGATGACGCCCTTGAAGTCGGCCTCGGCGCCGACCGGAAGCTGCACCACCAGCGGGGTGGCGTTCAGCCGGTTGGCGATCATGTCGACGCAGCGGTGGAACTCCGCGCCGACCCGGTCCATCTTGTTGACGAAGCAGATCCGCGGCACGTTGTACCGGTCGGCCTGACGCCACACGGTCTCCGACTGCGGCTCCACACCCGCGACACCGTCGAACACCGCGACCGCGCCGTCGAGCACCCGCAGCGACCGCTCCACCTCGACGGTGAAGTCGACGTGGCCGGGGGTGTCGATGATGTTGATGGTGTGCTCGACCTGATCGACCGGCCACCGGCAGGTGACGGCGGCGGAAGTGATGGTGATCCCCCGCTCCTGCTCCTGCTCCATGAAGTCGGTGGTGGCGGAGCCTTCGTGGGTCTCACCGATCTTGTGGCTCATCCCGGTGTAGTACAGGATGCGCTCGGTCGTGGTGGTCTTGCCCGCGTCGATATGGGCCATGATCCCGATGTTGCGGACCTTGGCCAGGTCTACGCCGGTCTTGGTAGCCACTGTGCTCGCGTCCTCGCGTCGTTACTTCGTCGGTCGGTCCGCCGGGATCACCAGCGGTAGTGGGCGAAGGCCTTGTTGGACTCCGCCATCTTGTGCGTGTCCTCGCGCTTCTTGACCGAAGCGCCCAGACCGTTGCTGGCGTCGATGATCTCGTTCATCAGCCGCTCGGTCATGGTCTTCTCACGGCGGGCACGGGCGTACTGCACCAGCCAGCGCAGCGCCAAGGTGGTGCTGCGGGCGGGCCGGACCTCCACCGGCACCTGGTACGTCGCACCGCCGACCCGGCGGCTCTTGACCTCGATGGTCGGCTTGACGTTGTCCAGCGCGCGCTTGAGGGTGACGACCGGGTCGTTGCCGGTCTTCTCCCGGGCGCCTTCCAGAGCGTCGTAGACGATGCGCTGGGCGATGGAGCGCTTGCCGTCCTTGAGCACCTTGTTGATCAGCGCGGTGACCAGCGGCGAGTTGTACACCGGGTCGGGGACGAGCTGGCGCTTGCTAGCGGGGCCCTTGCGCGGCATTACTTCTCCTTCTTCGCGCCGTAGCGGCTGCGCGCCTGCTTGCGGTTGCGCACGCCCTGGGTGTCGAGCGAACCACGGATGATCTTGTAACGGACGCCCGGCAGGTCCTTCACCCGGCCGCCGCGAACCAGCACCATGGAGTGCTCCTGCAGGTTGTGCCCGACTCCCGGGATGTATGCAGTCACTTCGATGCCGCTGGTGAGCCGGACACGGGCGACCTTGCGAAGGGCGGAGTTGGGCTTCTTGGGCGTCGTGGTGTAGACGCGCGTGCAAACACCCCGGCGCTGGGGGCTGCCCTTGAGCGCAGGCGTCTTGTTCTTGGTCACCTTGTCCTGGCGGCCCTTGCGGACAAGCTGCTGGATCGTGGGCACCGCGTCTCCGTCTTCCTCATACCGAGCCGGTAAGTCTTCGAACTGCATGGCCCCCGCTCGGAAAATTCCTTACGAAGGCCGTCATCACCGCCCCTGACGAGGCTGTGACCTGCCGGTTTCCCGGCCTCTCCGACCCACGCGGTCGGGCGTGTCGCCCCTTCCGTTTTCACGTCAAGGCGTAACGCGACCGCCACGGCCCGCTACTGGACCGACAAGCCGGGGAGTGGACTGCGGCGCTAGGACTGGCTCCCATCAGGGCCTTGCCGGCGCGCACGCACATGTGCCCCGTTAGCCACGGGCACGAAGAAAGAGACTACCCAGCCCCGCGGCGTTGGTCAAAGCGAGCATGCCTCTACAACGCCCGCCCCGCCGGCCCCAAAACCCGGGCCCGGCCCTGCGAAAGCCGCACAGGTGAATTCGCTCGCCGTAACGAGCGGGCACCGGTGAAAGTTCCTGTTGGCATTGTGTCCCAGTTGTCCAGATGAGGGAAGAGGCACTTGTGTTGCTGGGACACGCCATGGCCGCCCGGTGCGCCGCCCGCTCAACGGTGCGTCCGCCCGTCGGCCCGCAGAGCACGGGGGCGGACGCCACAACTCACAGAACGAAGGCGATCAGCAGAACCAGCAGGACGACCACTATGCCAACGCCACCGAAGATCAGCAGCTTCTTCTTGCCGCCCTTGCCGCTCTCGGCGGACGATCCGCCGCCATAGGTGGAGGCGCCGTACTGACCCTGGCCCTGAGGCCGGCCGTACTGCTGGCCGTACCCCTGCTGGCCATAGGGCTGCCCCTGCGGACCATAGGGCTGCTGCTCGCCCTGGGGCTGGCCATAGCCTTGCGGGCCGTACTGCTGACCCGCGGGCTGCTGCTGGCCATAGGGCTGCTGAGGGTAGCCCTGCTGGCCGCCCGGAGCCCCGTACGGCTGCTGACCCTGCTGACCGTAGGGCTGCTGGCCGTACGGCTGCTGACCCTGCTGGTCCTGCTGCCAGGAGTGCTGCTCCGGGTAGGCGGGAGCCCGCTGCCCTTCCGCGCCGACGCCCGGGTCGAAGGCCTGGGTGGCTTGCGCGTCGGGGTCGGTGCCCTGAGCGGCGCCGTACCCCTGCCCGCCCTGAGACTGGGCGGCCGCCGGAGGCTCGTAGGGGCGCGGCTCCTCGGAGACCGCACCCGCGTACTGGCCGGGCTCGGGCGGCGGCACCATCACCGTGCGATCACCGGCGCCCTGCTGGGGCGGCTGGGCGGGCGGCTGGGACTGCTGCCAGGACCGCTGCTCGGCGGCGCCGGGAGCGCCCCACTGGTCCACGGACGTGGCCGGCGGGGACTGCGGAGGCTGCCACTGCTCCTGCTGCGGGGCGACGGGACGGTCGTGCGCCGAGGCGACCGGGACGTCGGTGCCCGGAGACCAGGCCACCGTGGCCTGATCCGCCACGGCCGGACGCTCGGGCTGCGGCTGCTGGTCGCCGGCGCCCGGCCCGGGAACGATCAAAGTGCGCTCGCCTCCGCCGGAGGCCGCCGGCGGCTCCTGCGGGCGGTCAAAGGACGGCGGCCGGTACGGGTCCGGCGGGCCGTACTGCTGCTCGGACTGCCCGTAGGGCTGCTGAGGCTGCTGCTGGGGCTGCTGACCGTAAGGCCCCTGCTGCGGCTGGCCGTACGAAGGCTGCTGCTGAGCAGGCTGCTGAGGCTGCCCCGGCCCGCCGTAGGGAGGCTGCTGCCCGTAGGGCTGCTGGGGCTGCTGACCGTAAGGCCCCTGCTGCGGCTGGCCGTACGGAGGCTGCTGAGCGGGCTGCTGAGGCTGCTGAGCACCGATCCCGGCGATCGGCTGCTCGATCATCGTGGGCGGCGCGGGCGGCACGGGCCGCTGCGGTCCCGTCCCGGAAGGGTCCTGGTTCCCCTGGTCGGGGGCGCTCGGCGGCGTGGCGCGGCGTGCGGGCGCGCCGAACACCACCGTGCGATCTCCTATCGGCCGCACCGGCTGCGCGGGCCCGCCCTGGCCGGCCCGCTCCGTCGCCTCGCCTTCCCCGCCGGCGGACGGTTCCTGGTCGTCAGGCGCTGACCACTGCGGTCCCTGCGTGCCGCTGTGCTCGGTCATCGTCGGGCTCCTTCAGCGCCGTTGCCTGGACTGCCCCGCCCAGGTCCATACTGCTGCACTTCGAGGCGCACGGCGCATAACGCGGCCTCCAAGCCTTCCTCGTCCCACGACGGCCTCACGCCATGGGCACTCGATTGTCCAGCGTGCCCGCCCGGCATGCGCCATCGCAAATCACCACGCTTCGATGGTCACCTCGTGGGACGTTCCCCACCCTGCCGAGGTTCGACCGATGCGCGCAGGAACGCCGGTCGCGCCGTGGATTCCGCCGGCCGACGGCCGATCGTCGCCCACCGGCACACCCGTCAGGATACCGATGGCCCGGTGATGAAGCGCCCACGTGCGTCATAGGGCCAGGCGTTGATCACACAGCCTTTGAGACCGAAGATCTGCTGTTGCATCACCGGGGCCGGATGTCCCTTGCGCGGACAGGTGACGTGGCCATGACCCAGCCGGTGGCCGACCTCGTGGTTGATCGCCAACGCCCGGTAAAGCGCGGGCCTGTCCTTGTAATAGGGGGTCAACAGCAGCCAGCGGCGAAGGTTGATCACCACGTCCCTGCCTCCGGCGCAGTTGACCTCGCCTTCGGTGTCCAGGCCGTAGCGGGCGCAGATCTCATCGACCGTGTCGGGAGAGGCCAGGCGCACCACGAAGTCGTAGCGGGAGGAGGAGACCCGTTTGAAGGCCCACTCGCCGCCGGCGGTCCACCCCCGCCGGTGGGCCAGGACGCCGTCCACGATGCGGGCGAACTCCGCCGCCTGCTGGCCGATGCCGTCTTCGACCTCCACCGCGTACCGCAGCAGCCTGCCGCGCCCGACCTTGGGGGTGGAGCCGGGCGCGCGGACGAACCGGCCGGTGCCCCGGCGGGGGACGGTGACGGGAGCGGCGGCCGGCGCGCTGAGGGCCGCCGGGAGCGCGGACTGGCGGACGGTTCCGGCCGCCGGCCCTGTGCTTTCACCGGACGGATAGACCCATGTGAAGGCGGTGACGGCAGCGGTGCTCAGGCACGCGAGCAAAAGCCCCATCAGGAATCCGCCGCCTCGCCTGCGGCGGTAGGCGCCGTGCAGGGCCTGCGGCCAGTCCTCCCCGAACGGGGACCCGCCGCCGGAATGCGGTTCGTACATGTGAGCGGGGTGGTGCCTACGGGCTCGCATAGAGCCGACAGCATGCCGACCCGAAACAACCCTCTAAAGGATCTTTACAGAGAATCACACAGTCCTGGAGATGATCTGCACTCTCGCCATGCCCGGCAGGACGGCCCCGTGCCCGGGGATGGGGAACGCCATACCCCCGGCCGCCGTCTCACCCCTCGCCCCGCAGCACGTCGATGGGCTCCAGCCGGGCGGCCCGCAGTGCCGGATAGGCCCCGGCCAGGAGCCCGATGAGCGCCCCGAACCCGATCCCGGCGAGCGGCAGCCAGGCCGCCAGCACGGGAGTCCAGGACTGCACGGCGGCGACCGCCACGGTGACGACCACCCCGAGGGAGGCGCCGACGATCCCGCCCAACAGCCCGATCGCGGCGGACTCGACCAGGAACTGCACGGCGATCTGCCGCCGCTGGGCGCCCAGGCTGCGGCGCAGGGCGATCTCGCCCCGGCGCTCCATGACCGACACCAACGTGGTGTTGGCGATGCCGAAGCCGCCGACGATCAGGGAGAGCCCGCCGAGCAGGACCAGCATCGCCTGGACGTCGCCGCTGACCCGGGCGCGTACCAGCGCGGGTTCGGGCGGCATCTGGGCCACCAGCGAGTCGGGCGCTTGGGGGGCCAGTGCCGTCGGGGCCTGCCTGGCGATCAGCCTGGCCGCTCCGATCGCGGTGTCGATGTAGACCTTCTCGGGGTGGTCGAGCCCGTACAGGTCACGAGCGGTGCCGTCGGGAAGGATGATCGAGTCGGTCAGCGTGGCCTCCCGGGCGGCGGACTTCAGGATGCCGATCACGGTGAACGCCTCGTCCCCGATGAAGACCGCCGGGCGCAGCGCGGGCTGGGCGATGTTGAGCCGCCGGGCCAGGCCCTGCCCGATCACCGCCACCCTGCTGCGCCGCGCATCGTGGCCGCGGTCGAACCAGCGACCGGCGGCCAGCTCGCCGCGCACGGCGTGGCGCAGTCCCGGGGACGCGGCCAGCACCGGGGTCTGCGGCAGGGCCGCGGCGAGAGGATCCTCCAGTGCCACCGAGCGGATCGGCAAGTCGCCCGTCTCGATCTTGGTGAGGGTGCCGGCCGCGCGCACTCCGTTGAGCCGTTCCAGCCTGGTCTGGGCGTCCCAGGGCAGCACGCCGGCCGGCTCCTCACCCGGCTCGCCGGCGTGGGCGGGCTGGACCACCACCTCGGTGGCGGCCAGTTCGTCGAACCGGGTGACGATGTGGTTGCCGGCGGTGGCGGCCAGTCCGAGCGTGGCGACCAGCGCGGCGATGCCCAGCACGGTGCCGGCGGCGGTGAGCGCCAGCCGGCCGGGCCGGACCAGCAGCCCGGCGGCGACCTCGGCGGCCAGGTCGGCCGGCAGCGGGATGCGCCGCAGGAACCTCATGCGCTCTCCGTGACCTCGGTGACCCTCCCGTCGTCGATGCGCAGCCGGCGCCGGGTCCGCCCGGCCACCACCGGATCGTGGGTGACGACGATCAGGGTCAGCCCCTGGGCGTGCAGCATGTCGAAGATCTCCAGGACCGTCTCGGCGGTGGCGCTGTCGAGGTTTCCGGTGGGTTCGTCGGCCAGCACCAGCGCGGGCTCGGTGACCAGTGCGCGGGCCACCGCGACCCGCTGGCGCTCGCCGCCCGACAGCTTCGTCGGATAAAAGTCCGCACGGGCCGCCAGACCGACCCGCTCCAGCGCCCGCCGCACCCGCTCGGGCCGCTTGCCGCGCGGCACGCCCGCATACATCAGGGCCAGCGCCACGTTCTCGGCGACGGTCCGGTGCGGCAGCAGGTAGAAGGCCTGGAAGACGAACCCGATCAGCTCGGCGCGCAGCCGGGTGCGGGCCCGATCCGACAGGCGGGCGGTGTCCTGTCCCTGGAGCAGGTACCGGCCGCCGGTGGGCCGGTCCAGCAGCCCGAGCAGGTGCAGCAGTGTGGACTTGCCCGAGCCGGAACGCCCGGTGATGGCCACATAGTCGCCCTTGTGGATGGTCAGGTCGGTGGGGCGCAGCGCGTGCACCGGCACCGTCCCCGGGTAGGTGCGGGTCAGCCCCTGCAGTTCCACAACGGGCGTCGCCCGGTCCGTCATCGCTCCGCCACCACCACCTCGTCGCCGGGAGCGAGCCGTCCCTGGACGGAACGCAGCTCGACCAGCCCTTCGGCGGCCAGGCCCGTCTCGACCCGCAGCTCGGTGATCGCGCCGTTCCGGAGCACCCGTACGTAGGTGGCGCCGTCGGCACGGGTGAACAGGGCCGCCTCGGGCACCGCCAGCACCTGTCCGTCGGTCGTCTGGATGGGGATGCGCACCCGGACGTTCAGGTCGCCGCCCGCCTCGCGCAGGTCACCACGAGGCTTGATCCGGACCCGGTACATGCCCGGGGCTGCTCCGGAGGTGCCGGGGCGCTCGGCGATGGAGGTGATGGTGCCGCTCGCCTTGAGTCCGGTCATCGGGTCGTCGATCTCGACGGCACCGCCGACCTTGACCGACCGCCGGTAGGAGGAGGCCAGGTCGACGTCGATGCGGGGGGCGCCGCCGGAGAGAGTCAGCAGTGTGCCGTCGGGGGGCTTGCCGACTTTGGCCTTCACCGTGGTGACGGTCATCGGCAGTTCCTTGACGAACACCAGCTCGGCGCGGGGCACCCGGCTGCCGGTCGTGGCCTCGGCCTCGGCGAGTTCGCGCCGCGCGGCGGCCAGTTCGGCCTCGGCCTCCCGGACCGCCCGCCGCAGCGGCCCGGCGGCGTCCGGGGGCGCCCCGGCGAGTTCGGCCTGGGCGGCGCGGAGCGCCGCCGTGGCCCGGGTGACCCGTTCCCGGGCCGCCTCAAGCCGGGAGCGGTCCTCGGCGGTAGGCCCGGCCGGCTCATACCCGTGCTTGCCGTACCACTTCTCGACGGCGCGTTCGGTGGCGCCGTCGTAGCGGCCGTCGAGGCGGCCCGGGTCGAAGCCGAGCCGGGCCAGGGCGCGTTCGAGCTGCTCGACGTCCTCGCCCTTGTCACCGGGGCCCAGCGTCCGGTACATGGGGCGGGCGCCCTCCAGCAGGAACACCGGGCGGCCGGACACCTCGACGGCGATCGCGCCCTCTTTGAGGGTGGCGTTCTGCTTGGGCACGCGTCCGGTGACGATGAGGGAGCCGGCCGTGGAGGCGTCCCCGCCGAAGGTGGCGTCGGCGACCAGCTCCACCCGCTGGGAAGCGGTGACGTCGCCGCGCGTGACCACGGCGTTGGACAGCACCCGGCGTTCCACCGGCGCGGTGATCAGGGAGGGTTCGGGGGCGCGGGCGGCACGTGCCACGTCGTCCGGCGAGCGGATGAACTGCCCGGCCGCCATGCCGAACGCCCCGCACAGCGTGCAGATCCCCATGACGGCCATCAGCGATCTGCGGCGCGCCGTCATGGCTTCGCCCGCTTTCACCCGCCCTCTTCCAGCTTGCGCAGGTGCTCATCGACCAGCTGGTCCCGCAGCCGCCCCAGCTGCCGGCCGCCGCAGCGGTCATCGGCCACCGCCACCTGGCGCTCGTACTGCTGCAGCTTGGTCAACTCGGCCTGCTGCCGCTCATCCAGCACATCCGCCAGCCGCACCCGCGTCCCCCTGGGCGCCTGGGCCTTGGCGGAGCGGTACAGCTCCCAGAAGGGACGGGCACGCTGCTCCAGCCCGGCCATCAGCTCCTTCCTGGTGGCGGCCTGGAATCCCTCCCTCGCCATGCAGGACGACCAGGTTTTCGTGGCCGACGCCAGGCGGGGGTCGGCGGCGGCTCGGCGTTCGGCCTCTTCCTGCACGCCGCTGAGGTCCCCGCGGACGGTGACCATTCCCGGCGGCGGGCCCAGCTCCTGGCGGGCCTTGCGCTGGCAGTCGGCGAAAGAACCGTCGTAGGCGGTCCGCCTGGCCGGGGAAAGGGAGGCGTAATAGGGGTCGACGGTCCCGTCGGCCGCATCGTCCTGGCCACCGAACATTTCCTCGATCCTGGTGGACAGGCCGAATCCGTCCTGTGCGGGCACCGGTTCCCGGGGGGCGGTGCTCGATCCGCCGCCGGAGAACCCGGGGGGCAGCCGGAAATCGGAGAAGCCGGCCCGGCGCATGCAGTCGATCAGGAATTGAGAGTGATTTCGCTGGTAGTTGGCGACGGCGTTCTTGTCCAGGGAATCGCGACGGGCTTTGGCCAGTGCGGTGCGCTGTTCATCGGTCAGGGAAGTGCTTTTGGCGGAGCCGGGGGCGGCCTCGCCGCCCCCGCACCCCGAGGCCATAGCCATGGCCACGGCGACCGCGGCCAATGACCTCAGCATCGGCATGTGTCAGTAACCCCAGGTGTAGTCCTGTGCATAGCCGTAGTCCACGGCGATGCGGATGGTGGCGGATCTGTCTCCGTTGCGGTCACGCCAGCTGTAGTTGGCGTACGCGCCGGTGGTACACGAGACGCCCTGGGTCGACCAGACGCCCGCGTCGTAGTACCTGGCGTAGGCGCACGATCCGTCCGTGCGCGCATCCAGCACCTTGCCGGCGTAATAGTTGTCGCCGTCGCACGTCGAGGCGTACTGCACCGTCTCGCGGGCGATCAGGTAGCCGTTGGCGTACAGCGACCCGGTGTCGGCCACTCCCTTCCCGCCACACAGCGCCTGCGCGGGCGCGGCGGTGAGCGCGACCGCCCCTGCCGCCGCGACGGCCACGGCCAGCGGGGCGGCGACCATGCCCGCCGGCCGGCCCCGGCCGGTCATCCGGCTCCGTTTGGACATTCCGGTACCTCCCGTCAGTCGGGTTCACGCGGCCCGGCCAGGCCACGCGAACCTGACGGTAGGTAAGGACCGTCGGCGGTGCCCCCGGCGCGAGACGGGGGTCGGGCCCTGGTCTCGGGACGGGGCCGAGGCTCATCGGGGACCTCCGGCGGGCAGTGCCCCCCGGTGCAGCGCGGCGATCAACTGCGCCCGGTCGCGGCAGCCCATCTTGCGCAGCACGTTGGAGACGTGGAACTTGACGGTGCTGACCGCCACCTGCAGCTCCCGGGCGATCTCGGAGTTGGTCAGCCCGCTGGACATCAGCCGCGCCACGTCCTGTTCCCGGGCGGTCAGCGCGGTGGCCGAAGCGGTCAGCCCGGCCGCCGAGTCGATGCCGTCCCGCAGCGTGGCCAGCATCCGGGGAGCCAGTTGCGGGGAGACCCAGCCGCTTCCGGCCAGTACGGCGCGGGCCGCCTCGACGAAGTCGCGGTCGGGGTCGTCCCTGTCCACCAGGCCGTCCACCCGGCCGGTCAGCAGGGTGGTCGCCAGGGTCGGATCGTCCGGACCGTCCAGGATCGCCAGGACCCGCGTCCCGGTGCCGGCCGGTGACGCCCGCAGCCGTCCGGCGGTCAGCACGGCGGCCTCCACGACCAGCAGTTCCGGGGATGCGCCACCGGTCCGAGGTGTCCGCCGGCCGGCCGCATCGCAGGGAACGACGGTCCAGCCGGGCCGGTCCAAAATGGAGTTCAGCCGATTCCGCAATGACGATGTGGCGATCCGGAGCACAATTTTCACCACGACAGACTGGTCTCCCCAGCAGGTCATGCCGGCACCACGGGAAAGTCGAACGCCAGGCTCTTTCCTCCGGTGCAGGAACGCGCCTGCTCGGTGCGGTCGCATCGGGCCCGGCGACTCTCCGCTTCCGGCGGTGGACATCGCCAGGAACTTAACAGGCACCAAGTTTGTGAAAACTGTGCGGGGCCGATTCAAGCATTGCTCGGCCGGCGAGCGGATCGGCGTGCCACCGGGTGATTCGCCATCTGTTCTGATGAAAGATTCCAGTCCAAAATGCCTGATCGTCATCTTCTCGGGATCCAGTCACCGGCCTTGGCCGATTTCGGCCATTGACTTTTTTCTGAGCATGGCGCCGGAGGATCGCGGGAAACAGCGTGCTGGAAATGCCCGGCAAACCCGCTGCATCGTTTCCCCTCTGGAAGGGACCGGCATCGTCCCGATCCGCCGTCGCGGGCGCCGAGGCAAGGCCGCAGCGCCATCGAAAGGGTGCGGCTCGTTCCTCGACGGCCCGACGGGGGCCGTGTCGGGGCGGGCGGCCACCGCTTGCCGCCGTGGCGAGCGTCACGATGACACCGCCGCCGTGTCCCTCCGTGCCGGCCATGCCCGTTCACTCCGGCAGGCGGTCGACCCACGCCGCGTGGCTCACGGTCGTGGCATGGGTCCAATCGCCGGGGGCGAAGTCGCGGTTCACCCCGCCCGGTTCCACGACCACTGTTTCGGTGTGCACCGCCCGCCCGGAGTCCGGATGGATGATCAGCCGTTGCTCGATCACGCCGATACGCCGGTCGGACACCCGGACCGCCACCGCCGTGCCCCGGCCGCCTTCCAAATGGCGTCCGCCGCCGGCGGCCGGCTGTATCCCCTCGATCACCCGCACCCCTTCGATGCCGGCCATCAGACGGAACGCGGCGGCCCGTACCTGCGGCGTGACCGGCAGTTCCATCAGCAGCACGCTCAGCACGCCGAACAGCCGCTCGTCGGGGACCTTGTAGCGCCGGGCCAGGTGGTCCCTCAGCCGCGCGGGCTCCGCCGGGAAGTGCCGGAGCTCCCCCATTCGGATACGCATGGAAAATCCGGGGGCGAACCCCAGCGACCTCGCCTCGTCACCGGACACGGCGCTCCGCTGGGCCGGGCGCGGTCCGCTGACGTGCAACGTGAAGTTGCTCCCGCCCCGGCGCATCAGCGCCGGAACAGGCACCGTGCGGGGGGAGCCGGCCCGTTTCCAGGCGGCGGCGTCGGCCGCGCTCGCAGGCCGGACGCCCCTGTGCTGCTCTACCCGCAGGCCGGGCAGGTCCGGGGTACGGCCGATCCAGGACTCCTCGTACTGCTGCTCGCGCAGCGTGTACCTGGCGCCGGGCTCGCCCACCCGGAACTGGTCGGTCGAGAGCATCGCCACATGCCAGTAACGGCCGTCGCCACGCTGATCCCGAGCCGTCCGCTCCGCGGCGACCAGCAGGAACCGCCGCGCCTGAGGCGTCCCGCCCGCCTCGTGCGATAGGGGCGACGGCGCGGGTCCAAAAGACGCGGTCGCCAACAGAACCGCCCCGGCGGTGGTCACGGCAGCGGCCGTCGTCGCCAGCCCCAGGCGCAGTACCGTCCTGCGGTTCGGGCGGCGGGAGCGGTGGGAGCGGCCCGCCGCACGTTCGAGAAGGCGCCGGCGGCCCTCCTCCCGAACCGCGGGCGCCGGGTCGGCCGCCGGGGAGGGCTGGTCATGAAGCACGGCCACCAGTGTCAGCTCATCCATCGCGGGTCTCCTGACCAGAAATGAGGGGATTGCTCTCGCCCAGTGACCGGCGCAGTTTCCGGCGGGCCCGGTTCATCCGCGAACCCACGGTCCCGAGGGGGATGCCCAGCGCCTCGGCGACCTCGGCGTAGCTCAGCCCGCCCAGCACCACCAGCAGCAGCACGTCACGGTCGCCGGAGGCCAGTTTGCGGACGGCCGGCGCCAGGCGCAGCGCCTGCGCGGTGACCCGGGCGGCCACCCGGTCCCCGTGGTCTTCGGCCGCCTCGTGCGGAACCATCCGCGCCAATGCCCGGTATCTGCGTTTCTCGGCGCGGCGGTGCCGGGCGATCAGCGTGGTGGCGATCCCATACAGCCACGGTCGCAGCCGCCCGCGGGCGGCGTCGAAGTGGGCGCGTTTCTCAAAGGCGGTCAGGAAGACCTCAGCGGCCAGATCGTCGGCCACGTCCGCGCCCAGCCGCCGTGCCAGGTACCGGTGGATCTCGACGAAGTAGCGATCATAGACGGCCGCGAACAGCTCCGGCCGTTCCCGCGACCGCTCGATGAGTGCACGATCGTCCTGATCAGGGTCATCGCCGTGCACGGCGACTCGTACCGGCACGGTCATCGGCAACTCTCACGCATCCTGGGCCCTCTAGGCGTCCTTTTGGGTTCATCACCCTCTCCTTCGCCGCAAGGCCCGAGTTTCTTCACGGTCGCCCGCCGATGACGAAAGCCCCTCCCGGGGGACCCGGGAGGGGCTATGTGCCGTCAGGTGTCAGCGGTTGTACTGACCGAAGTCGTATTCCTCCAGCGGGACGGCCTCGCCGGAGCCCTGGCCGAAGGAGTACTCGGCGCCGTCGTCGTAGGACCCGACGGAGTACACCGCGGCCTTGGCCTCCTCGGTGGGCTCGACCCGGACGTTGCGGTACTGCGGCATGCCGGTACCGGCCGGGATGAGCTTGCCGATGATGACGTTCTCCTTCAGGCCCAGCAGCGGGTCGCTCTTGGCGTGCATGGCCGCCTCGGTGAGCACCCGGGTGGTCTCCTGGAAGGAGGCCGCCGACAGCCACGACTCGGTGGCCAGCGAGGCCTTGGTGATGCCCATCAGGACCGGACGGCCGGCGGCGGGGGTGCCGCCCTCGGCCACCACCTTGCGGTTGGTCTCCTCGAAGACCGGCCGCTCCACCAGGTCGCCCGGCAGCAGGTCGGTGTCGCCCGACTCCAGGATGTTCACCCGCTTGAGCATCTGGCGGACGATGATCTCGATGTGCTTGTCGTGGATCGACACGCCCTGCGAGCGGTAGACCTCCTGGACCTCCTGGACCAGGTGCAGCTGCACCGCGCGGGGGCCGAGGATGCGCAGCACCTCGTGCGGGTTCTGGGCACCCACGATGAGCTGCTGGCCGACCTCCACGTGGGCGCCCTCGCGGACCCCGTCCATCAGGCGGGCCCGCATCGGCACCTGGTAGGCGACCTCATCGGACCCGTCGTCCGGGACGATGATGATCTTCTTGGCCTTCTCGGTCTCCTCGATCTTGACCCGGCCGGCCACCTCGCTGATCGGGGCCACGCCCTTGGGGACGCGGGCCTCGAACAGCTCCTGCACACGCGGCAGACCGTGGGTGATGTCCGCCCCGGCCACACCACCGGTGTGGAAGGTCCGCATGGTCAGCTGGGTGCCGGGCTCGCCGATGGACTGGGCGGCGATGATGCCGACCGCCTCACCGACGTCCACCCGCTTGCCGGTGGCCAGCGAGCGGCCGTAGCAGGCGGCGCACACACCGATCTTGGACTCGCACACCAGCGAGCTGCGGGTGCGCACCTCCTCCACGCCGGCCTCGATCAGCCGGGTGAGCACCGCGTCCGACAGGTCGGCGCCGGCCTGCACGATCACCGTGCCGTCCACCACGACGTCCTCGGCGATGGTCCGCCCGATCACGCTGGTCTCGGCGTGCGGCGGCCGGACCAGCGAGCCGTCGGGGGCCCGCTCGGCGGTGCGGACGGTGATGGTGCGGTCGGTGCCGCAGTCGGCCTCGCGGACGATGACGTCCTGGGCCACGTCCACCAGACGCCGGGTCAGGTAACCGGAGTCGGCGGTGCGCAGCGCGGTGTCGGCCAGACCCTTGCGGGCGCCGTGGGTGGAGATGAAGTACTCCACCACCGACAGGCCCTCGCGGAAGGAGGACTTGATCGGCCGCGGGATGGTCTCGCCCTTGGGGTTGGAGACCAGGCCGCGCATACCGGCGATCTGCCGGACCTGCAGCGGGTTCCCTCGGGCCCCGGAGTTGACCATCATCCACACCGGGTTGTCCTTCGGGAACGCCTTGGTCATGTCCTCCATGACCTCGGCGGTGGCGTGCGTCCAGATCTCGATGAGCTCCTGGCGGCGCTCCTCGTCGGTGATCAGGCCGCGGTCGTACTGGCGCTGCACCTTGTCGGCGCGGGCCTCGTACTCGGCCAGGATCCGCTCCTTGTTCGGGGGCGCCACCACGTCCTCGATCGCGATGGTCACGCCCGAGCGGGTGGCCCAGTAGAAGCCGCGGTCCTTCAGCTCGTCCAGCGCCGCCGCCACGACCACCTTCGGGTAATTCTCGGCGAGCTGGTTGACGATCTGCGACAGCTGCTTCTTGCCCACTTCGATGTTGACGAAGGGGAAGTCGTCCGGCAGCGTCTCGTTGAACATGCAGCGGCCGAGCGTGGTCTCCAGCCGGTAGGGCTGGCCCGGCTCGTACCCCTCGGGGGCGACCCAGTCGCGCGGCGGCGGGGTGTCCTTGATCCGCACCTGGATCTTGGCCTGCAGGTCCAGCTCGCCCCGGTCGTAGGCCATCACGGCCTCGGCCGGCGAGGAGAAGGCCCGGCCCTCGCCCTTGGCGCCCTCCTTCATGGTGGTCAGCCAGTACAGGCCGATCACCATGTCCTGGGTGGGCATGGTGACGGGTTTGCCGTCGGAGGGCTTGAGGATGTTGTTGGTCGACAGCATCAAGATCCGCGCCTCGGCCTGGGCCTCGGCCGACAGCGGCAGGTGGACCGCCATCTGGTCGCCGTCGAAGTCGGCGTTGAAGGCGGTGCACACCAGCGGGTGGATCTGGATGGCCTTGCCCTCGACCAGCTGCGGCTCGAAGGCCTGGATGCCGAGCCGGTGCAGGGTCGGCGCCCGGTTCAGCAGCACCGGGTGCTCGGCGATGACCTCCTCCAGCACGTCCCACACCACCGGGCGGGCGCGCTCGACCATCCGCTTGGCGGACTTGATGTTCTGGGCGTGGTTGAGGTCGACCAGCCGCTTCATCACGAACGGCTTGAACAGCTCCAGCGCCATCTGCTTGGGCAGACCGCACTGGTGCAGCTTCAGCTGCGGGCCGACCACGATGACCGAGCGGCCGGAGTAGTCGACGCGCTTGCCCAGCAGGTTCTGGCGGAACCGGCCCTGCTTGCCCTTGAGCATGTCGCTCAGCGACTTCAGCGGGCGGTTGCCCGGGCCGGTGACCGGACGGCCGCGGCGGCCGTTGTCGAACAATGCGTCGACGGCCTCCTGGAGCATCCGCTTTTCGTTGTTGACGATGATCTCAGGGGCGCCCAGGTCCAGCAGCCGCTTGAGCCGGTTGTTGCGGTTGATGACCCGCCGGTACAGGTCGTTGAGGTCGCTGGTGGCGAACCGGCCGCCGTCCAGCTGCACCATCGGGCGCAGGTCCGGCGGGATGACCGGGATGCAGTCCAGCACCATGCCCAGCGGGCTGTTGCGGGTGTTGAGGAACGCCGAGACGACCTTCAGCCGCTTGAGGGCGCGGGCCTTCTTCTGGCCCTTGCCGGTGCGGATGATCTCCCGCAGCTTCTCGGCCTCGGCCTCCAGGTCGAAGTTCTCCAGGCGGGCCTGGATGGCGCGGGCGCCCATGCCGCCTTCGAAGTACTGGCCGAAGCGGTCCCGCATCTCGCGGTACAGCAGCTCATCGCCCTCCAGGTCCTGGACCTTGAGGTTCTTGAAGCGGTTCCAGACCTCCTCCAGGCGGTCCAACTCCCGCTGGGCCCGGTCGCGCAGCTGCTTGATCTCCCGCTCGGCGCTGTCGCGCAGCTTGCGCTTGGCGTCGGCCTTGGCGCCGGAGGCCTCCAGCTCGGCCAGGTCGGCCTCCAGCTTCTGCTGGCGCAGCTCGATGTCGGCGTCGCGGCGCTGCTCGATCTGCTGGCGCTCCACCGAGATCTGCGCCTCCAGCGTGGGCAGGTCGCGCTCGCGCTTCTCGGTGTCCACCGAGGTGATCATGTACGCCGCGAAGTAGATGACCTTCTCCAGGTCCTTGGGCGCCAGGTCCAGCAGGTAGCCCAGCCGCGACGGAACGCCCTTGAAGTACCAGATGTGGGTGACCGGGGCGGCCAGCTCGATGTGGCCCATCCGCTCACGCCGCACCTTGGCGCGGGTGACCTCCACGCCGCAGCGCTCGCAGATGATGCCCTTGAAGCGAACCCGCTTGTACTTACCGCAGTAGCACTCCCAGTCCCGGGTGGGGCCGAAGATCTTCTCGCAGAACAGGCCGTCCTTTTCCGGCTTGAGGGTCCGGTAGTTGATGGTCTCGGGCTTTTTGACCTCGCCGTGCGACCACTGACGGATGTCGTCGGCGGTCGCCAGGCCGATCCGCAGCTCGTCGAAGAAGTTGACGTCCAGCACTGTGTATCTGTCCCCTTGTGTCCTCAGACCTCTTCGACACTGCTCGGCTCACGCCGGGACAGGTCGATGCCGAGCTCCTCCGCTGCGCGGAAGACGTCCTCGTCGCTGTCGCGCATCTCGATGGACATGCCGTCGCTGGAGAGCACCTCGACGTTGAGGCACAGCGACTGCATCTCCTTGATCAGCACCTTGAAGGACTCCGGAATGCCCGGCTCCGGGATGTTCTCGCCCTTGACGATGGCCTCGTAGACCTTGACTCGGCCCAGGACGTCGTCGGACTTGATGGTCAGCAACTCCTGCAGGGCGTAGGCGGCGCCGTAGGCCTCCAGCGCCCAGACCTCCATCTCCCCGAACCGCTGGCCGCCGAACTGGGCCTTACCGCCCAGCGGCTGCTGCGTGATCATCGAGTAGGGGCCGGTCGAGCGCGCGTGGATCTTGTCGTCGACCAGGTGGAGCAGCTTGAGGATGTAGATGTAGCCGACCGCGATGGGGTCCTTGAAGGGCTCGCCGGTGCGGCCGTCGTACAGCTTGGCCTTGCCGTTGGGGCCGATCAGGCGCATGCCGTCCCGGTTGGGCAGGGTGCACGACAGCAGCCCGGTGATCTCCTCCTCGCGGGCGCCGTCGAAGACCGGGGTGGCGGTCTTGGTCCACGGCCCGGCCTCGGTGGCGCCGATGGCCTGCAGGCTGCGCTTCCAGTCGGCGTCGTCGCCCTCGATCTTCCAGCCCTGGCTGGCCACCCAGCCCAGGTGGGTCTCCAGGACCTGGCCGACGTTCATGCGGCCGGGCACGCCCAGCGGGTTGAGGATGATGTCGACCGGGGTGCCGTCCTCCAGGAACGGCATGTCCTCCACCGGCAGGATCTTGGCGATGACGCCCTTGTTGCCGTGCCGGCCGGCCAGCTTGTCCCCGTCGGTGATCTTGCGCTTCTGCGCCACGTAGACGCGGACCAGCTCGTTGACGCCCGGCGGCAGCTCGTCGCCCTCCTCGCGGGAGAACACCCGCACGCCGATGACCTTGCCCTGCTCACCGTGCGGCACCTTCAGCGAGGTGTCGCGGACCTCGCGGGCCTTCTCGCCGAAGATGGCGCGCAGCAGCCGCTCCTCGGGGGTCAGCTCGGTCTCACCCTTGGGCGTGACCTTGCCGACCAGGATGTCGCCGGGGACGACGTCGGCGCCGATGCGGATGATGCCGCGCTCGTCCAGGTCGGCCAGGACCTCCTCGGAGACGTTGGGGATGTCCCGGGTGATCTCTTCCGGACCCAGCTTGGTGTCGCGGGCGTCGACCTCGTGCTCTTCGATGTGGATCGAGCTGAGCACATCGTCCTGCACCAGGCGCTGGGACAGGATGATGGCGTCCTCGTAGTTGTGGCCCTCCCAGGGCATGAACGCCACCAGCAGGTTCTTGCCGAGCGCCATCTCGCCCTGGTCGGTGCACGGGCCGTCGGCGATGACCTGGCCGGCCTCGACCCGCTGGCCCTCGTCCACGATGGGCTTCTGGTTGAAGCAGGTGCCCTGGTTGGAGCGCTTGAACTTGGCGACCCGGTAGGTGGTGCGGGTGCCGTCGTCGTTGAGGACGGTGATGTAGTCGGCGGAGACCTCCTCCACCACGCCGGGCTTCTCGGCCAGGATCACATCGCCGGCGTCGGTGGCGGCCCGGTACTCCATGCCGGTGCCCACCAGCGGGGCCTCGCTGCGCAGCAGCGGCACCGCCTGGCGCTGCATGTTGGAGCCCATGAGCGCCCGGTTGGCGTCGTCGTGCTCCAGGAAGGGGATCATGGCGGTGGCCACCGAGGTCATCTGCCGCGGGGAGACGTCCATGTAGTGGACCTCCTCCGGCGGCAGGTACTCGATCTCACCGCCCTTGGTGCGGACCAGCACCTTCTCCTCGGCGAAGGTGCCGTCGGGGTTGAGCGGCGAGTTGGCCTGCGCCTTGATGTAGCGGTCCTCTTCGTCGGCGGTCAGGTAGTGGATCTCGTCGGTGACCCGGCCGTCGACGACCTTGCGGTAGGGGGTCTCGATGAACCCGAACGGGTTGACCCGCCCGTAGGCCGACAGCGAGCCGATCAGGCCGATGTTGGGACCTTCCGGGGTCTCGATCGGGCACATCCGGCCGTAGTGGGACGGGTGCACGTCCCGGACCTCGAAGCCGGCCCGCTCCCGGGACAGACCGCCCGGGCCCAGCGCCGACAGCCGCCGCTTGTGGGTCAGCCCGGCCAGCGGGTTGGTCTGGTCCATGAACTGCGACAGCTGGCTGGTGCCGAAGAACTCCTTGATGGAGGCGACCACCGGCCGGATGTTGATCAGGGTCTGCGGGGTGATGGCCTCCACGTCCTGGGTGGTCATCCGCTCGCGGACCACCCGCTCCATGCGGGCCAGACCCAGCCGCACCTGGTTTTGGATCAGCTCGCCGACGGTGCGCAGCCGCCGGTTGCCGAAGTGGTCGATGTCGTCGATCTCGATCGGGACCGAGACGCCTTCGGGGCCGGCGGCGGTCAGCACCGCCTCCTCCTCGCCGGCGTGCAGCCGCACCAGGTACTCGATGGTGGCGACGATGTCGTCCTCGGTCAGGGTGCCCTGGTTCATGTCCAGGCGCAGCCCGAGCTTCTTGTTGACCTTGTAGCGGCCGACCTTGGCCAGGTCGTAACGCTTGGGGTTGAAGTACAGATTCTCCAGCAGAGCCTGCGCCGACTCCTTGGTCGGCGGCTCGCCCGGCCGGAGCTTGCGGTAGATGTCCAGCAGCGCGTCGTCCTGCCCGGAGGTGTGGTCCTTCTCCAGGGTGATGTTCATCGACTCATAAGCGCCGAAGTGCTCGCGGATGCGGGCCTCGGTCCAGCCGAGCGCCTTGAGCAGGACGGTCACCGGCTGCTTGCGCTTGCGGTCGATGCGCACACCGACGTTGTCGCGCTTGTCGATCTCGAACTCCAGCCAGGCCCCACGGCTGGGGATGATCCGGCAGCCGTAGATGTCCTTGTCGCTGGCCTTGTCCAAAGAGCGGTCGAAGTAGACGCCCGGCGAGCGCACCAGCTGGGACACCACGACACGCTCGGTGCCGTTGATGATGAAGGTGCCCTTGGGGGTCATGAGCGGGAAGTCGCCCATGAAGACCGTCTGGCTCTTGATCTCGCCGGTCGAGTTGTTGATGAACTCCGCCGTCACGAACATCGGGGCGGAGTAGGTCATGTCCTTGTCCCGGCACTCCTCGATGGAGTACTTGGGCGGTTCGAACCGGTGGTCCCGGAACGACAGCGACATGGTCCCGGAGAAGTCCTCGATCGGGCTGATCTCCTCGAAGATCTCCTCCAGGCCGGACTGGGTCGGGATGTCGCGCACCCCGGCCTTCAGGGCCGCCTCGACCCGGGCCTTCCAGCGCTCGTTGCCCAGCAGCCAGTCGAAGCTGTCGGTCTGCAGCGCGAGGAGGTCCGGGACTTCGAGTGGTTCCTTGATACGCGCGAAGGAAACGCGGTTCGGACCGGTCACGGTGTTCGAGGCGTTGCGCGAGGCTGCCAAGAGTGGTCCTTCCGAGGGCTCGCGGCGGTACTGGTGACGCGCAGATCAGACCATCGCCGAGCAAGGTCGTCAGGCAGGTTCCGCATCAGGTGCACGGACCGCACGCGGTTGGAGTCTTGCACGAGGATGGTCAGAGGGCAGCGCAAAGGAGCAGTGTAGCCGACCGCTACACTGCTGACAACTCTAGCGCAGCAGTATGCATCACAGTTGCCTCGCAGCATCGCTTGTCTGAGCCCCAGAGTCAAGACCGGCCAGCGGTATTTCCGCCGCTGACCAGCCGTGAGGAAAACCATAGTTTAGGAATCGGGGGCTCACGGCGACGCCCGTGACACGCCCGGCCCGCCTCGGAGATCTCCGGGACGGGCCGGGCGGGGCCGGGATCGGCCGGCCTCACATGACCTGAAGCTTCTCCACCAGCCAGCGGTCGCCGACCTTCCGCATGGTCAGCCGCAGCGTGTACTGGTTGGGCAACCGCTCGGCGGTGTCGGCCTTGGCGGTCTGCTGGTTGAGGAAGACCAGCGCCACCGCGGTGGAACCGGACACCCGCTCCACCCCGGTCTTGATCGCCACCCCTTCGGTGACGGTCTGCTGCTTGCGGGCGGTCTCGCCGACCTGCTCGGCCTGCTTGGCGAACTCCTCGCGGAACTTGCCGGTGGTGTGCCCGGTCGCCCGGCGCAGGTCGGAGTCGACGGTGCGGTAGTCGTAGGACGACAGGTCCTGGGCGGCCTGGGCCGCCGCGAACGCCACTTCCTTGCGGGCCTCCTCGGCGGCCTCCAGCTGCCCCTTCTTGTACACCAGGAAGCCCAGGGCGCCGCCCAGCGCCACCGCCAGGACCAGCAGGACCACGCCGGAGGCGCCGAGACCGGCCCGCACCACCACCCGCCGCTTGGCGGCGGCGGGCTCTTCGGCCGCCTCCTCGACCGTCTCGTCGACCGCCTCCTCGACCGTCTCGTCGACCTTGGTCCGGTCGGCGACCGTGGCCTGGACGTCCTCGTCGTCCTCCTCGTCGGTCTCCTTGTCGAGCAGGACCTTTGTGGCCGCCGCGCCGTCCTCCTCGGCCTGGTCCTCAGCCTGGTCCTCGGCCGTGCCGGCGTCCGCGGTCTTCTCCTCCGCCTCCGCCGCCTCATCGCCGCCGGCGGCCTCAGCGGCCTCCTCGGCCTCGGCCTCGGCGGCCTCCGCCTCTGCCGCCTCCTCGGCCTCCCGCAGGGCGGCCCGGGCCTCCTCGGCGGCCTTGCGGGCCTGCTCGGCGAGTTCCTCGGCCCGGCGCGCGGCCTCCTCGGCCTTGCGCGCCTTCTTCTCGGCCCTGCTGCCCTTCTTCGGCTTGCCCGCCTCGCTCGTGGCGCGCCCGCCGCGACCCAGCATCGTCATGCGACCAGCCTCATGTTGGAGACGAGCCAGCGCCCGTCGGTACGGGTGAGATCAAAGCGCCAGCGGTAGTAGCGCGGCTGTCCCTCCTTGACGCTGGGGCTGGTGGTCACCGCGCTGACGGAGACGATCACCTCGGCGGAGTCGTCGTCCATCGACACCACGCCCGCCCGCACGTCCTGCACGCTGCTGGTGCTCTTGGCCTTCTCGGCCGACTGCCGGACGTCCTTGGACATGGTGGCCCACTGCTCCTTGGCCTCCCCGGTCAGCCCGTTCATCACCTGCTGCAGGCCCTTGTCGATGGTGCGGTAGTCCAGGCTGGCCAGGTTGATCGCGGTCTGCCGGGCGGACTGGGCGGCCTTGGCCCGCTCGTCCTCGCGGGCCTCGGCGCGCCACACCGACACGCCCACGACGGCCACGAACACGGCGAGCACCACGACGACCGTGCCCAGCAAGCCGGTCACCACGGGGATGCGGATCACCCGCGCCGAGGATCGGTCCGGGTCCCGCGACCGCCTGATCTTCACGCCATTGGCTCCTTATCGTGACAGCGGACCGAGCAGGAGCATCTTCCAGGAGGAGTCGCCCAGCAGCCGCTGCTGGCCGCCGCTGTACCCCAGCAGGTACTGCTTGCCGTCCGGCCCGTACACGGCTCCGGTCGCTGGATCATATCCAGCCAGCTGCACTGATCCGGACGAAACAGGCACATACAGGGTGTTTCCCGTGAGGGTGGTCAGGCCGCCCTGCTGCTCGTCCTCCTTGCTCGACGGCGAGGGCGTGGCCTGGGCCTGGGCGGTGCGCTCCTGCTGGGCCGCGGTGCGCTCGGGGAAGCCGGCGCCCTCGGTGGCGCCCTCGGGCACCCTCGGGTAGGGCCGGCGGGCCTCCGGCGGGGTGTTGCGGGCGCCGCGCACGACCTTGTCGGAGTTCTTCGGCTCCTTGCAGCTGATGTCGGTGCGGACCTTGCGCTTGCTGGTGTCCTGCGGCCAGCGGCGGTAGTCGGTGCCCGGGTAACCGGTGGTGCACGGCGCCGGGGCGTCCAGGTTGAGCACCAGGCCCAGGTGCTGGGTGCCGTCGCCGGGGGTCACCGTGAACGCGCCGGCCACGGTCATCGGGTAGAGGATGAACAACGACCGCAGCCCGGCGATGCGGGAGGTCATCACCTGCCCGGTGACGGTCATGTTGGCCAGCAGCACCGGCAGCGTCGGCGACAGCTCGTCGATCAGCTCGGTCGCCTCGGCGCTGGCCGGGACGGTGGCGTCCAGCGTGCTGCGCAGCGCCGGGTCGTCGCGCCGCAGCTGGGTGGTCAGCGTGTTGAGGTCGCGGGCGAAGGCGCGGATGTGACCGCCCATCTGCCGCTGGGTGTCCAGCACGGTGCGGCTGTTGTGCAGCAGCCGGGAGGTGTCGTCGTAGGACTCCTCGGCGGTCTGCAGCAGCCGGTTGCTGTCGTCGAGGATGGCCTGCAGGTCGGAGGCCGACCCGTTGAAGGCCTTGTCCAGCTCGTCCACGATCGTGCGCAGGTGCTGCGGGTTGACCGAGGAGATCAGCTTGTCGACGTTGCGCAGCAGCTCGGCGGTGGAGACCGGCAGCCGGGTGCGGTCGGCGGGGATGGTGTCGTACTTGCCGCCGTCGCCCAGGTAGGGGCCGCTGATCTTGCCGTCCGGGCCGGGCTTCTTGGTCGGCTGCAGGTCGATGTACTGCTCACCGACCGCCGAGCGGTTGGCCACCACCGCGACGGTGCCGTCCCAGGGGATCTTGTGGTCGCTGTCCAGCAGCAGCTTGACCCGGATCCCGGTGTCGGTCAGCTCCATCGGGCCGACCCGGCCGACCGTCACCCCGCGGTAGGTGACCTCGGCGTTGGTGAACACGCCGCCGGACTCGGTCAGGTCCACATAGACCGTGTACTGGCGGCCCAGCGCCTCCCGGCCGATCCCGATGTAGCGGACCGCGACCACGCTGATCCCCACCACGGTGATCACCAGGAAGGCCAGCAGCTGGATCTTGACGCCGCGCTTGAGGATCACTGGTACCCCCCGGTCATCAGCCTGTAGAGGTCACTGGATGCGCCGGTGGGCCCCAGAGCCCGGGGACGCGCACCGGGCGTCGCCGAGGGGGTCGCCGTGGCGCCCGGGGACGGGGTGGCTCCCCCGGCACCGCCCGTGCCCTGCTGCTGCGGCAGGTCGGGCAGCACGCCCAGCGGCGGCTGCTGGACGCTCAGGCTCGGCGGCTTGAGCAGCAGCCGCATCTGCCGGCCCTGCTTGACCAGGTACTCCAGCTCGGTGCCGCCCAGCAGGTTCTGGGTCAGGTTCTTCATGTCCAGGTCGAGCGTCATGTGCAGGTTGCCGTAGTCGCCCCGCAGCACGTTGGCGAAGGTGGCCGGGAACGGGAAGGTCGTCATGGTCTCCAGGGCCTTGGGCAGGTTGGAGCCGGCCTTGTTGAGGTACTGCAGCGTGGTCTGCAGCGACTTGAGGTTGGCCACCATGTCGGCGTGCGAGGCGTTGATCACCCGCGTGGTGGTGCGGCTCAGCTTGTCCAAGCTGACCAGCATCCGGGTCAGGTCGGCCCGGTTCTGCTCCAGGATCTCGATGGCCGGGCCGGTCTGGTCGATGGTGGCGGTGATGGTGGCGCGCTCATCGGCCAGCTGCTTGCTGAGCCGGTCGATGCTGTCGATGGCCCGCACGATGGCGCCGCGGTGACGGTCCAGGGTGCCCACGAAGGTGTCCACCTTGTGCAGCACCGACTTGATGGTGTCGGTGCGGCCGTTCATCACCGCGTTCAGCTCCTGGGTGATGGTGGAGACCTGCTCCAGGCCGCCGCCGTTGAGCAGCAGCGACATCGCCGACAGCACCTCTTCGATCTCGGCGCCGCGGCCGGTGCGCGACAGCGGGATCAAATCGCCGTCGCCCAGCCGGTCGGCCGAGGGCGTCTCGCCCACCGGGGGCGACAGCGCCACGAACTTCTCGCCCAGCAGGCTGGTCTGGGTGATGGTGGCGCGGGCGTTGTCGGGCAGGTTGACGTCCCGGCGCAGCTTGAAGGTCACCACCGCCTGCCAGGACTGCCCCGGCGTGCTGCCGCGCTGCAGCTCCACCTTGGTGACCTTGCCGACCGACACGTCGTTCAGCTTGACCACCGACTGCGGCACCAGGTCCAGCACGTTGGCGAACTCGGCGCGCACCGTGATGGGCCGCTCGCCCAGGTCGGGGCCGCCCGGCAGCGGGATGGACTCCACCCCGGTGAACGAGCAGCCCGACAGGCCCACCGACAGGGCCGCGGCGGCCGCCGCCAGGCCGAGCCTGCCCGGCAGGCGGCGGGCCGCACCGTCAGAACGGGTCACCCGGCTCATCGGCCACCTCCCGGCAGCAGCGAACGGAAGTCGCGCTGCTGCGCATCGCCGCCAGAGTTGCTCGCCGCGCCGCCGGAGCCGGCCTTCTTGCCGCCCAGCACGCCCCCTCCGCCCTTGCGGGGGTTGCGCGGGTCGTCGGGCCCGTAGGCGTCCCGCGGGATCGGCTCGGGGTCGTAGTGCGTGGTCAGCGCGGTGATCCAGGACAGGTCCAGGCTCAGGTGGGTGAGCGCGTCGCCGAGGTGGTCGTAGGGCTTCATGAAGTCCAGGCACTGCTTGGCGGGGGTGCCCACCGAGTAGGCCAGCGAGCAGATCCAGTCGGCCAGGTTGGAGAAGTTGACCGACAGGTTGGCGCGGGTGCCGATGGTGCCGCTGATGGGGTCGTAGGCGCGGGCCAGGTTGTTGATGGCCATCGGCGCGGTCTCCAGGAACTCGGCGAACGACTTGCGCTGCTTGACCAGCACCGCGGTGATCTGGGCGAGCTTTTCGACGTCATCGCCCAGCCGCTCGCGGTTGTCCTTGATGAAGCGCTGGACGTTGCGCAGCGTGGGGCCCAGGGTGTTCAGCGCCGCCGACAGCTCCTCGCGCTCCTGGGCGAGCTGGCTGGACACCGCGGCCAGGTCCTGGTTGAACTGGCGGATCTGCCGGTCGGTGCGGACCATCGCGGCGGTGACGATCTGCAGGTTGCGGATGGTGGCGGCCACGTCGTCGCGGTCCTCGCTGAGGGTGGACAGCATCCGCGAGGTGTCGGCGATGGTCTGGCGCAGGTCCTCGCCCTGGCCCTCGAAGGTCTCGGCGCTGACCTGCAGCAGCCGCGACAGCGAGCCGTCGGCGTTGGCCCCCTCGGGGCCGAGCGCCTTGCTCAGGTCGTTGAGGCTGCCGCCGACCTCGTCCACCTCGACCGGCACGTGGGTGCGGTCGGTGCCCAAGGTGGCGTTGTCGGGCAGCGTCGGGCCCGTCCCCTTGTAGGCGGGGGCGAGCTGGACGAACCGGTCGGCGACCAGGGTCTGGTTGACGATCACGGCCTGCACGTCGGCGGGCACCTTGTAGCGGGCCTCATAGGTCATCTCGACCTTCACCGTGTCGCCGCGGGGGGTGACCTTGGTGACCTTGCCGACGCGCATGCCCAGGATCCGCACGTCCGAGCCCGGGTGCAGGCCCACGGCCCGCTCGAAGTAGGCCGTCACCCGGCGCTGCGGCGGCTCGTGGAGCACCACGACGGCCACGGCGACCAGCGCCGCGACGACGGCGATCACGCCGAGGAGAGTTCCGATTCTGCGCACGGTGGTGTCCTGCCTGCTCACGGGAGGAAGGGCAGCGGGTTGTCCTTGCTGGGCCGCGGGGTGCCGGCCTGGCCGCCGCCGCTGCCGCCGCTACCTTGGGCGTCCTTGACGGACACCGGGATCGGGAGGATGTTCTGGAGGTAGTTGTCGAACCAGCGGCCCGAACCGGTGGCGTCGGTGAACTGGCGGGTGAAGGGCCCGTACAGCTCCAGCATCCGGTCCAGGTTCTTCTGGTTGCGCAGCAGGATGTCGCTCACCCGCTCCAGGTTGGCCAGCATCGGCTTCAGCTCCGCCTCGTTCTCCGCGATCAGCGCGTTCACCTGCTGCGACAGCAGCACGGTGCGCACCAGCAGCTGGTGGATCACCTCGCGCCGGGCCCGCACCGCCTGCAGCAGGCGGTCGCCGTCCTCGATCAGGCGGGCGAAGTCGGCGTTGCGGTCGGCCAGCAGCTGGGAGACGCTGCGCGCCCGGTCGGCCAGCTCGTGCAGCTGGGCGTCCCGGGAGGAGATGGTCTCCGACAGCCGCCGCAGGCCCTTCAGCGACGCCCGGATCTCCTCGGGGGAGTTTTCGAAGGTGTCGGCCAGCACCTGGAAGGAGCGGGCCACCTCCGCGTGGTCGATCTGCCCGACCTGCTTGCTCAGGTCGTTGAGGGCGGGGACCACGTTGTAGGGGACGGAGGTGCGCTCCAGCGGGATCTCCCCGCGCAGCCGCCCGCCGCCGCGCGGGACCAGGGCCACATAGTGCGACCCCAGCATGGACTTGATCTTGATCTCGGCGCGGGTCAGCTCGCCCAGCCGGACGCCCTCCTCCTCGATCCGGAAGGTCACCTTGACGTGGTCGCCGGCCAGCTCCATGTCGGTGACCTTGCCGACCCGCACGCCGGCCACGCGGACCTCTTCGTCCACGCGCAGCCCGGCGGCCTCGCTGAAGCGGGCGGTGTAGTACTCGCCGCCGCCGATCAGCGGCAGCCGGTCGACATTGGCCGCCGCCAGCAGCAGCACCGCCAGCACCGCAAAGGAGATCAGCCCGATGGGCACCGGGTTGCGTTCCCGGAACGGCACTCTCATGGCCGCGCTCCCCTCTTGGCGTATCCGGCCCGGGCCGCGGCCCGAGCGCGCCGTTCGGCTCGCCGCTCAGGCATCGCTACTTGCACCTCGCGTTCTCGTTCTGCAGCCGCGGCGTCTGGTAGACCGGGCCGCCCGGCAGGGCGATTCGGGCGTCCAGCCCGCACAGGTAGAAGTTGAACCACGAGCCGTAGGAGGAGGCCGCCATCAGCCGCTCGATGCGGTCGGGGGTGCGCTTGAACAGCAGGTTCAAGTCCTTCTCGTGGTCGGCCAGGGTGTCGGCCAGTTTGTTGAGGTGGGCGATGTCGCTCTTGAGGCCGGGCCGCACGTCCTTGAGCAGTTCGGTGGTGGTCCCGGTGAGCTGGTTGATCGCCGCCACCGAGTCGAAGATCGCCTCCCGGTCGGCGGCCAGCCCGCTGACCAGCGCCCGCAGGTCCAGCACCATCTTGTTGACCTGCTCGTGCCGGGAGTCGATGGTGCCCAGCACGGTGTTGAGGTTGTCGATGACCTGGCCGATGACCTGGTCGCGGTCGGCCAGGGTGTTGGTCAGCGAGGCCACGTGCGCCAGCACGCTGTTGACCGTGCCGGCCTCCCCCTGCAGGGTCTGCACGATCTGCATGGCCAGCGTGTTGACCTGCTGCGGCTCCAGCGCCTTGAACAGCGGCCGGAACCCGTTGAACAGCACCGTCAGATCCAGCGCCGGGTGGGTGCGCTCGGCGGGGATGGTCTCGCCGGGGCGCAGGTACTCGCCGGCGTTGGCGGGGGCGGTGTCGGTCAGCTCGATGTAGCGCTGCCCGACCAGGTTGCGGTACCGCAGGTGCAGCTCCACCGAGCGGGGCAGCCCGGCGCGGAAGACGCCCTCCCGGCCGATGCTGAAGGTGACCTCGGCCTGGGTGCCGCGCAGCTTGATGTCCTCGACCTGGCCGACCCGCACGCCGGAGGCGCGCACGTCGTCGTTCTTCAGCAGGCCGGTCACGTCGGTGAAGATCGCCTTGTAGCGCACCGAGTCCACAAAGCGCACGTTGGCGATGGTCAGCGCCAGCACCGCGGTCACCAGCCCGGTGACCGTGACGAAGATGCCCAGTTTGAGGGCGGCGCTCGCGGTTCTCATCGCAGCGTCACCACCGATCCGTCATCCAGCAGCGGCCCGTACAGCAGCACCGCCGCGTCGGAGACCTGGTCGGCGGGGGTCCGGGTGAGGGGCCCCACGATGTTCTTGATCTGCTCCTTGGCGGACATCCGGCCGTCGGTGGTCACGAACACCCCGGAGACGGCGCGGTTGCGGTGTCCCGGCGGCAGCGGCTTGTCGGGGTCGTGCGGGTCCTTCCACCACAGGTCGTCCTCGGTTCCGTCCAGGGCCATCCAGTCGGGGAAGGGCACCTTGGGGTTGGGCAGCCCGTAGCAGCGCGGGCCGCGGTGGTCCTTCATCTCCGGCAGGTCCAGCGGGTTCTTGTAGGCCGGGCGCGGCTTGACGATCTCGACGGTCACGTTGAACGTCGGGGTCTTGCCGCCGCCGGCCTCCTCGGCCCGCGGCTGCAGCTTGACCACGCCCTCGAACACGCACGGCAGCGACGGGGAGTAGCGGGCGAACAGCTGCAGCACCTCGCGGTTGGCGATGTTGAAGCCGACGATCTTGGGACCGTTCTCCTGCATGAACCGGTCGCCCTTGACCCCGAGCCCGGTGACCGCGGGGATCAGCGTCTCGATGGTCCGTTCCTTGTCGGTGATGGTCTTGCTGGTGACGTTGAGGTTGCGCAGCGTCTGCAGCAGGTCGGGGGCGGCCGAGTTGTAGATGTCGGCCACGTCCGCCAGCGCGCGCAGGTCGTACACCAGCGCATCCAGGTCGGGGTTGACCTTGGTCAGCAGGGAGTCCAGCCGCTCCAGGGTCTGGCCGATCTGGTCGCCGCGGCCCTGCAGGGCGGTGGCCAGGGCGTTGAGCGTGGTGTTCAGCTTGGCCGGCTCGACCGCCCGCAGCAGCGGCAGCAGGTTGTTGAGCACCTGGTCGACTTCCACCGCCACCTGGGAGGTGTCCTGCTGGATCACCGCGCCCGAGCGCAGCGGGGTGCTGCTGCGATCGGCGGGGATCTGCAGGTCGACGTACTTTTCGCCGAACAGCGTCTTGGGCAGCAGCCGCGCGGTGACGTTGGAGGGGATCAGCTTGGCCTTGTCGGGGTCCAGCGCCAGCTCCAGCACGGCGCCGTCGGCGGTGGCGCGGGTGGCGCGGACCTCGCCGACGATCAGCCCGCGCACCTTGACGTCCGAGCGCGGCAGCAGCTGCAGCCCGGCCCGCTGGGTGCGCACCTTGACGTTGACGGTGGGGGTGAGCGCCTTGTTGAACTGCGCCACCGCCAAGACCAGCAGCAGGGCGATCACGCAGATCATGGCCAGGCCGTAGATCCGGTAGCGCGCCCGCTGCGACAGACCACCTGTAGCAGTCATCTCTCGTCCGTCACCCCGCGATCCGTACGGTGGTCGTCGCGCCCCAGATCGCCATGCCCAGGAACAGGTCGGCGAGGTTGATCACCACGATGCTGGTGCGCACCGCCCGGCCCACCGCCACGCCGACGCCGGCCGGGCCGCCGCTGGCGTGGAAGCCGTAGTAGCAGTGGATCAGCATGACGAGGATGGCGAAGACGATCACCTTGCCGAACGACCAGAGGATGTCGTACGGCGGTAGGAACAAGTTGAAGTAGTGGTCGTAGGTGCCGGTCGACTGGCCGTAGAAGACGGTCACGATCAGCCGCGTGGCCAGGTAGGAGGCCAGCAGGCCCACCACGTACAGCGGGATCACCGCGATCATCCCGGCCAGCAGCCGGGTGGTGACCAGGAACGGCACGGTGGGAACCGCCATGACCTCCAGCGCGTCGATCTCATCGGAGATCCGCATGGCGCCCAGTTGCGCGGTGAAGCCGCAGCCCACCGTCGCCGACAGGGCCAGTGCGCTGACCAGCGGCGCCAGCTCCCGGGTGTTGAAGTAGGAGGAGACGAACCCGGTGTAGGCGGCGGTGCCGATCTGGTTGAGGGAGTTGTAGCCCTGCAACCCGACCTGGCTGCCGGTGAAGAACGTCATGAAGCCGACGATCGCCACGCTGCCGCCGATCACCGCCAGGCCGCCGGTGCCCAGGCTGACCTCCGCCAGCAGGCGCGCCACCTCGGTGCGGTAGCGGCGCAGCACCCGCAGCGTCCAGGCGAAGGCGCGGGCATAGAACGACAGCTGGTGGCCGAAGTCCTCGACCCGGTTCAGGGGCTTGCCGATCACCCTCGCGAGGGCCCGGCCGCTCTTGGGAGGGGCCGCCATCACATCCCCTTCTGCGGAACGAGCTGGAAGTACAGGGCGCTGATCACGAAGTTCTCCACGAAGAGCAGCATGAAGGTGATGACCACGGTCTGGTTCACCGCGTCACCCACGCCCTTGGGGCCGCCCTTGGCGTTCAGTCCCTTGTAGGCCGCCACCAATCCGGCGGTGAGACCGAAGATGAACGCCTTGACCTCGGCTTGGATCAGGTCCGGAAGCTGGGCCATGGCGTTGAAGGAGGCCAGGTAGGCGCCGGGCGTGCCGTCCTGCAGCACCACGTTGAAGAAGTAGCCGCCGACCAGGCCGACCACCGACACCAATCCGTTGAGGAACAGGCCGATGAAGGCGCAGGCCCACATCCGCGGCACCACCAGGCGGTGCAGCGGGTTGATGCCCAGCACCTCCATGGCGTCGATCTCCTCGCGGATCTTGCGGGAGCCGATGTCGGCGCACATGGCCGAGCCGGCCGCGCCGGCGATCAGCAGCGCGGTGACCAGCGGGCTGGCCTCGCGCACGATGGCCACCACGGCGGTGGCGCCGGTGAACGACTGCGCGCCCAGCTGCCGGATCAGGCCGCCGACCTGCAGCGACAAGATCGCGCCGAACGGGATGGCGACCAGCATGGTGGGGATCGCCGTCACCGAGACGATGAACCAGGCCTGCTCGATGAACTCGCGCCACTGCAGGGGGCGCTTGAACATCGCCCGGAAGGCGTCCAGGCACAGCGCGAAGAACCGGCCGGGCTCCTTGACGGTGATGTTGAGCAGGCCGTCGCCGAACTTGGCCAGCCGGCCGGAGCCGGCCGGCTCCTTGCTGGTCTGTCCCCCTCCCTGGCTCGCGCCGATGTGGGGAGTGGTCATCAGCTCTCCTCGAGCGTGGAGACCTCCACCGGGCGGTGGAGGAGATGCGGCATGACGCCGCTCCGATCAGTACACGGACGGTTACGTCCAGTGCCGGGTCCATGGACATGCGAGCCCTGGGAGAGCCGCCGGGAAGTCCGGTCCGGCTCGTCCCGAGGGCCGCCGGACGGCGAGGCGGGGGAGCGTCCCCGCCTCAGCCGCGCAAGCGAATCACCTGTGCGGACCTCCTGCGGGGGGAGCGCCCTGCGGGGGCGGGCCGGGCGGCGGGACCTGGCCCGGCCCGGCGGCGGCTCCGACGGTCCCGCCCTGGGCGGCCACGAGGCGCGGCCACTCCTCGATCCAGTTGCGGCCCATCTCGTCGATGAACGAGCCGGGCGGCGGCTGGATGCCGTGGGCGCGCAGCCAGGCGCCGGGCGGGTGCTGCGACGGGCGGATCCGCCCGTCGCTGGGCATCAGCTGCGGCGGGATCGGGGGGAGCCGGCCGGGGTCGGCTCCCATCTTGGCCTCGGCCTCCAGTTCGGAGACGTCCTTTTCCTCGGACATGCCGATGGGGCCCACCCGGCGGGCGTTGAGGAACTGGCGGACCACCGGCTCCTCGCTGGACAGCAGCATCTCCCGCGGCCCGAACATCACCAGCTCGCGGCGGAACAGCAGCCCGATGTTGTCGGGCACCGTGCGGGCGGTGTTGATGTCGTGGGTGACGATCAGGAAGGTCGCGTTGATCTGCGCGTTGAGGTCGACGATCAGCTGGTTCAGGTAGGCGGTGCGGACCGGGTCCAGACCGGAGTCCGGCTCGTCCACCAGCAGGATCTCCGGTTCCAGCACCAGTGCCCGGGCCAGGCCGGCGCGCTTTTTCATACCGCCGGAGATCTCGCCGGGGAGCTTGCGCTCGGCGCCGATCAAGCCCACCATCTCCATCTTCTCCATGACGATGCGCTTGATCTCGGCCTCGGTCTTGTTGGTGTGCTCGCGGAGCGGGAAGGCGATGTTGTCGAACAGGTTCATCGACCCGAACAACGCGCCGTCCTGGAAGAGCACCCCGAACAGCTTGCGGGTCTCATACAGCTCGCGTTCCGACAGGTACGGCAGGTTCCGGTCGCCGACCCAGATGTTGCCGCGGTCCGGCTTGAGCAGACCGACCAGCGACTTCAGGAACACGGACTTGCCCGTGCCCGAGGGCCCCAGGAGAACGGAGATCTCTCCCGCGGGCAGGGTCAGCGATACGTCCTGCCAGATGACCTGGCGGCCAAAGGACTTGGTGAGTCCTTCGACTCGGATCTCGACGCCCACTCGTCACCTTCCGTCCAGGCCGGGGGGTTCCCGGAACCAAAGTTCGAGCGTTCTGGGCGAGGCCCATGAACCTGAGCTGTCGTCACACGTGGCGTCCACCGGGTTACTACTAACGGGTAGCTGTGGCGGGTGCCACTACCGTAGCGGTCAATCTTGGAAATGGAAGAGGTTCAGCACAGGATCTGTGGCAAACCATAACGTCGTAAGCCAATCGTTACTTACCGGACGTCATCGCCCAGTCACAGCAGAACTGCACCTCAGGACTCTTCCCCAGAAGACCTGCGGGACGGCAGCGGCGCACACCACGGCACACCACCGTCGGCGTGAGATTACGCCGACGTGTGACGACTCACAAGCCCCACAGGCCCCTGGAGCACATCAAAGTGGGGTTGAAGAGTACAAGACGCCACAATCCCGGACACCGGCTCCCCCGCCCCGGCCCCGGAAAACACGACGGGCGGCCGCCCTCGCCCCCGCGGGGGTGAGGACGGCCGCCCGGGACGTCCGCCTCGGCCGGGACGGGCCCACAGCGCCCGTCCCGGCGAAGGGAAGCCGTTACTTGACGGTCACCGTCGCGCCGGCCTTCTCCAGGGCCTCCTTGGCCTTGTCGGCGGTCTCCTTGTTGACCTTCTCCAGCAGCGGCTTGGGCGCGCTGTCCACCAGGTCCTTGGCCTCCTTCAGGCCCAGGTTGGTCAGCGCCCGGACCTCCTTGATGACCTGGATCTTCTTGTCGCCGGCGGCCTCGAGGATGACGTCGAACTCGTCCTTGTCGGGCGCGGCCTCAGCGGCACCGCCCGCGGCGGTGCCACCGGTGGCCGGGGTGGTGGCGACCGCCACCGGAGCGGCGGCCTTGACGTCGAACTTCTCCTCGAACGCCTTCACGAACTCCGACAGCTCCAGGAGGGTCATCTCCGAGAAGACGTCGAGCAGTTCCTCGGTGCTCAGCTTGGCCATGTGCGTTTCCTCCGTACGGGTCTGAACATGCGATCCTGCGGACCGCGGGGCTTGGTCCTCGGTGGACCGCCTACTCGGCGGCCTCGGCCGGTGCGGCGCTCTCGCCCGCCTCCTCGCGCTTGGCCCGCAGCGCCTCGGCGAGCTGGGCCACCTGCGTGGGCAGCGCGTTGAAGACCGCGGCGGCGTTCGCCATCGACGCCTTCATCGCGCCCGCCAGCTTGGCCAGCAGCACCTCGCGCGACTCCAGGTCGGCGAGCTTGGTGATCTCGGAGGCGTCCATCGGCTTGCCGTCGATGACGCCGCCCTTGATCACCAGCAGCGGGTTTTCCTTGGCGAAGTCACGCAGCCCCTTGGCGGCCTCGACCACATCGCCCTTGACGAAGGCGATCGCCGAGGGGCCCGCCAGCAGCTTGGTGAACTCCTCATCGACCCCGGCGTTGTTCGCCGCGATCCGGGTCAGCGTGTTCTTCACCACGGCGAACTTGGCATTGTCACCGAGGTTGCGGCGCAGTTCGCCCAGCTGCGCCACGGTGAGCCCGCGGTACTCGGTCAGTACGGCGCCGCTGGAGCTTTTGAACTCTTCGGTGAGTTCGGCGATCGCGGCAGCCTTGTCGGCCCTCGCCATGGGCCTCCTTTCCGATTACCCAGGGTTCCAGGCCACCGGATGAAGGGCCGGAGAAAACGCACAACGCCCCGGCGCAGGCGCACGGGGCGTCACAGGCGGCCGCGCCATGGGCACGGACGCAACGTCGCTCTCGTCTCGCCTGCGCGGGCCGTCCGCTTTCTCAGCGGACCTTCGGCCGCCCCTGGGGGGCGACGACCGGCGGTCTTCGGCAGAAGACCAGGGTACGCGGCCGGGCCCCGGCCGCCAAATCCGGCGGACCCGGCCGCGCGAGGCTCACCGCTCAGGACCCGGGGAAGCGGGGCGCCCCAAGGTCGTCCAGGAAGCTCGAGAAGTCGCCCACCTGGTCCGCCGGGGGCGCGCTGACCTGCACCGGCCTGCCGTAGTCGGAAAAGTGGCTGGTGACGTCGACGGTGCCCAGCGACATGTCGGCCTTGACGATCTGCTTGCGCGGCAGGCCCTGCTCGTCCACCCAGATGTCGATGGTCATCTTCCCGGCGCCGAGCTTCTCCAGCCCCTTCTCCAGCTCCTGGCGGTCCTTGTCGCTCAGCGCGCCCAGGCCCGCGTTGGAGTCGACCGTGCCGGCGTAGTGGGTGGTCCGCACCCCCTCCACCACCTCCTCGCCCACCTTGTGCACATCCGGCGAGGCGGTCAGCATCTGGGCCATCTGCGCCGGGCCGTACTGCTTGGCCTGCGCCAGGGCCTCGGCCCCGGTATCGCCCAGCGACATCTTCAGCCAGGGCTTGCTCCCGCCGCCCTGCGGCAGATTCAGCTTCATGTAGATGGTGCCGCCGATCATGACCATTTCCGTCGGACGCTGCGCGGCCTGGGCGCCCAGGCCGTCCAGACCCGACATCGTGGTGGTGACCGTGCCCTTCATCGCCGGCTCCGGCCGCAGCCTGACCTGCATCCTGCTCTCGGTCCTGGTCTCCACCTTCTGGGACTGGACGGTCATGTTGGCCGTGGAGACCATGCGCATGCTGTAGGTGTCGGCCTGCTCGGTCTTGTCGGAGACCTGGGCCATGAACTGGGCCGCGGCCGCCTTGAACGCGCCACCGGCGCCCTGGTCCTGCGTGCCCTCCTCTCCCAGGCACCCGGTGAGCGTGAGCAGCAGGGCCCCGCTCATGGCCACCGTCGCGGTCAGCCGGCGGCGTGCGGTCACTCGGCGGTGCATCGTCAGGTCCTTCCCGTGGCGGATCTCGGTACGACTTTCGGTACGAGGCCGCACGCTATCTTGCGATCAGCCGCGTTCTGGGGGATTGGGACCCATTCCGGCCGCCGGGCGGTGACCGGTTCCGGCCGCTACCGGCCGCGCAGGAACTGCCCGATCCGGTCGGTCACATCGCCGACCTGGTCGGCGGGCGGCGGGTTCACCGTCACTGCGTCCCCGTAATCGCGGTACAGCACGGTCATCGTCGAGGTGTCCCGGCCGTCGGCGGTCCCCTTGACCACCAGCTTGCGGGGCAGGTCCGCCGCATCGACCCACACATCGAAGCTCAGCCGGTCCGAGCCGCTCGCGGTGTACCAGCGGCCGATCCGCTCCCGCGCCACGGGATCCAGCCGGTCCAGCGCGTCCTGGACGGTCACCGTCCCGGCGTAGTGGACGGTCTTGACGCCCTCGACCTCCTCCTCGCCGACCCGGCGCACGTCCTTGGAGGCGGTGAGCATCTTGGTCTGCTCGGCGGGGTTGATCCGCCGCACCGCATCGGTCAGCTCATCGAAGCCGAAGCCGACGACCCGCCCGGCCGCGTCCACGTTCACCCGCAGCCACGGCTTGCCGCCGGTGATCATCTGGGCGAGCCGGGGCACCTTGGCGTACAGGGTGCCGTCCGTCAAGATCGCCTGGACGCCGGCGCCGGGCAGGCTCTGGCCGGACAGCCTCACCTCCCCCAGCGTGACGCTGAAGGCCAGGTCGGGCCGCAGCCGCACATCGCCCGACCCCCGGATGACCGAGCCGGGCTCCCCGGTGTCGGTGATCGTCAGCTCGGCCTCGAAGGTGTCGGCCCGGCCGGTCTGCTGCGACGCCTTGACCAGTGCCACATCGGCCGGGAGGACGGCCGTCCCGGAAGGGGCGTCCCCGGAGCCGCCCAGGCATCCGGTGAGGGAGAAGACCACGGCGGCGCTCGCTGCGGCGGCCACCGGCGCACGGCGGGCCATTCGGCGTCCCATCTGAAGACCTCTCTGTCACGCTTCGTCGATCCGGCGCCCCGGAGGAGGGATCCACCGGATTTCAGTGTGTTCGGACAGGTCTTAGGCCATCATCCCCCGCCGGTACCAATGCGCACCCGCCTCGTACGTCTCAGGTCGTACCGCCCGGGGAGGCCCCGGCCGCCCAAAGCCCAAAAGGGGCGTCCCCGGGAAAGGCCCCGGGGACGCCCCCTGTCGCGTCCGATGGTTCTCAGACCAGTTCCGCGGTCAGGTTGCGGACCAGGTTGGGGTCGACCGGGATGCCCGGCCCCATCGTGGTCGTCATGGTGATCTTCTTCAGGTACCGGCCCTTGGCCGCGGTCGGCTTGAGCCGGATGATCTCATCCAGCGCGGCGGCGTAGTTCTCCACCAGCTGGCGGTCCTCGAAGGAGGTCTTGCCGATGATGAAGTGCAAATTGGCGTGCCGGTCCACGCGGAACTCGATCTTGCCGCCCTTGATGTCGGTCACCGCCTTGGCCACGTCCATGGTGACGGTGCCGGTCTTGGGGTTGGGCATCAGGCCGCGGGGACCGAGGATCCGGCCCAGCCGGCCGACCTTGCCCATCATGTCCGGGGTGGCCACCACCGCGTCGAAGTCCAGGAAGCCGCCCTGGATCCGCTCGATGAGGTCGTCGGTGCCGACGTAGTCGGCGCCGGCGCTGCGGGCCTCCTCGGCCTTGGCGCCGCCGGCGAAGACCAGCACCCGGGCGGTCTTACCGGTGCCGTGCGGCAGGTTGACGGTGCCGCGGACCATCTGGTCGGCCTTGCGCGGGTCCACGCCGAGCCGGATGGCGACCTCGACGGTGGCGTCGAACTTGGTGCCGGAGGTCTTGCGGGCCAGCGCCACCGCCTCGGCGGGCGTGTAGAGCCGGCTCTTGTCGACCAGCTCGGCGTTCTTGCGGTAGGTCTTGCTGCGCTTCATGTACTGCTCCCTGGGATGAGAGTTCGTGGTGCGGGCCTGCGCCGGGCCCTCCCACGGCGGGTGCCGGGTGCGGCGGTTACTTGATCTCGATGCCCATCGACCGGGCGGTGCCGGCGATGATCTTCTCGGCGGCCTCCAGGTCCCGGGCGTTCAGGTCCGGCATCTTGGTCTGGGCGATCTCGCGGACCTGGTCGCGGGTGATGGAGCCGACCTTGGTCTTGTGCGGCTCGCTGCTGCCCTTCTCCACCCCGGCGGCCTTGAGGATCAGCTGGGGCGCCGGCGGGGTCTTGGTGACGAAGCTGAAGGAGCGGTCCTCGTAGATGGTGATCTCTACGGGGACGACGTTGCCGCGCTGGGACTCCGTGGCAGCGTTGTACTGCTTGCAGAAGTCCATGATGTTGACGCCGTGCGGACCGAGCGCGGTACCGACCGGCGGCGCCGGAGTGGCCTGGCCCGCTTGCAGCTGGATCTTGACGAGGGCCTTGACCTTCTTCTTGGGAGGCATGCGCGCCTTCCTCTCGTTCCTGTTTCGCCTAGTCCCGACTCCCGCATCGCGGGCAACGTGGCGGCCGGAACACATCCGCCACGTAGGGACCTTGGGATTCCCGCCCGCGCGGACGCGGCACCGCCCTGCCCGCCGCGGCGGGGCGGCCGACGACCGCACGGCCTGAGTCGTCCCCGCACGCACCGGGGACGGCCCGGGCCCACGCGGGGAGGTCAGATCTTGGAGACCTGGTTGAAGGACAGCTCGACCGGGGTCTCCCGGCCGAAGATCGACACCAGGACCTTGAGCTTTTGCTGCTCGACGTTGATCTCGCTGACCGTGGCCGGCAGGGTCTGGAACGGGCCGTCCATGACGGTGACCGACTCGCCGACCTCGAACTCCACCGTGCTGGTGACCTTGGTCTGCTCCTTGGCCTTGCCCTTTTCCTCCTCCGGCGGCGGGGCCAGCAGCTTGGCCACCTCGTCCAGGCTCAGCGGGGAGGGCTTGTTGAGCAGGCCCACGAAACCGGTGACGCCGGGGGTGTTGCGGACCGCGGCCCACGACTCGTCGGTCAGCTCCATGCGGACCAGGATGTAGCCGGGCAGCATCTTCTCGTTGACCTTCTGACGCTTGCCCTGCTTGATCTCGGTGACCTCGTGCTGGGGCACCTCGACCTGGAAGATGTAGTCCTCCATGTTGAGGGACTGGGTCCGGGTCTCGATGTTGGCCTTGACCCGGTTCTCATAGCCGGCGTAGGAGTGCACCACGTACCACTCCCCCGGCAGCATCCGCAGTTCCCGCTTGAAGTCCTCGTACGGGTCCTTGGCCGGGGCCTGCTGAGCGGCCTCGGCTTCCTCCTCCTGGAGGCTTTCCGCCGGCTCGACCGCAGCCTCCTGCGCGGACCCGGCCTCGTCGGCGGCCTCGTCGTAGGGCTGTGGGAACTCGGACACGGTGGCTCTTCTCTCGTATCGGTGACGGAACGCGTATCGGCGATGTGGGTGCCTGAGACCGGCCGCGGGAATGTTCTGCGGCGGCTCGGCGGGGCCGGGACGGCTCAGCCGAAGACGGCGAAGACGCCCTTTTGCAGCCCCCAGTCCAGACCGGCGACGAACGCCATCATGACCAGCACGAAGACCAGCGACACCAGGGTGTAGTTGATCAGCTCGCTGCGGGTGGGCCAGATCACTTTGCGCAGCTCGGCGATGATCTGGCGGACGAACAGAACCGGAGAGGTCCGCTTGCGCGCGGACTTCTTCTCCTTGTCCTTGTCCTCGGTCGCGGCGGGCTCGCCGCGCATCTCAGTCGCCATCGCCGTCACCCATCGGTCGTGAACCAACCACTGATCCGTGGCCCGTGGCCGTGCGCGCCCGCTTCCGCGGCGTGCCCCTCGATGCCCCGCTCAGGCGTGGCGGCGATGAAGGACGCACTGGTGCGGGCACCGCACTTCGCAGGGCAGGAGGGACTCGAACCCCCAACCGCCGGTTTTGGAGACCGGGACTCTACCAATTGAGCTACTGCCCTCTGCTCCTCGATCGCGATCGAGGATGGCGTCTTACAGCTTACGGCCTACCGCGAGGGCAGAACAGTGAGCTGAAGACCCGCCACTAAGTCGATGAGTGTACGTGCAGTGCCCGCCAGAGTCGAACCAGACGCCCCCGCGCAGGTCATCGGCCCTTACCAGCCGCCGGTTCCAGCGGCGTGGGCGTCCCGCCCGCCCCCTGCCGGCAGGTCTGAAACCATGGGTGTCATGAGCAGTGAAAGACGTCGCATCTCCGCGCGCATCGCCGCGATCTCCGAGTCGGCCACGCTCGCCGTGGACGCCAAGGCCAAGGCGCTCAAGGCCCAGGGCCGGCCGGTCATCGGGTTCGGCGCGGGCGAACCGGACTTTCCCACCCCCGACTACATCGTCGAGGCCGCGGTGACCGCCTGCCGCGTGCCGCGCTTCCACAAGTACACCCCGGCCGGGGGGCTGCCGGAGCTGCGCGCCGCCATCGCCGAGAAGACCGCCCGCGACTCCGGGCTGCAGGTGGACGCCTCCCAGGTGCTGGTCACCAACGGCGGCAAGCAGGCGGTCTACGAGGCGTTCGCCGCGCTGCTGGACCCCGGGGACGAGGTGCTGGTGCCCACCCCGTACTGGACGACCTACCCGGAGTCGATCAAGCTGGCCGGCGGGGTGCCGGTGTTCGTGACGGCCGATGAGAGCACCGGCTACCGGGTGAGCGTGGAGCAGCTGGAGGCGGCCCGCACCGACCGCACCAAGGTGCTGCTGTTCGTCTCCCCCTCCAACCCCACCGGCGCCGTCTACACCCGCGACCAGATCGCCGAGATCGGCCGCTGGGCGGCCGAGCAGGGCCTGTGGGTGATCACCGACGAGATCTACGAGCACCTGGTCTACGGGGACGCCGAGTTCCACTCCATGCCGGTGGTGGTGCCGGAGCTGGTCGACCGCACGCTGGTGCTCAACGGGGTCGCCAAGACCTACGCGATGACCGGCTGGCGGGTGGGCTGGATGATCGGCCCGCAGGACGTCATCAAGGCCGCCACCAACCTGCAGTCGCACGCCACCTCCAATGTGGCCAACGTCTCACAGGCGGCGGCGCTGGCGGCGGTGACCGGCGACCTGTCGGCGGTGGCCGAGATGCGCAAGGCGTTCGACCGGCGCCGCCGGACCATGGTGCGGATGCTGAACGAGATCCCCGGCGTGGTCTGCCCCGAGCCGGAGGGCGCCTTCTACGCCTACCCGTCGGTCAAGGCGCTGCTGGGCAAGGAGATCCGCGGCAAGCGCCCGGCCACCACCGTGGAGCTGGCCGAGCTGATCCTCACCGAGGTGGAGGTGGCGCTGGTGCCCGGCGAGGCGTTCGGCACCCCCGGCTACTTCCGGCTCTCCTACGCCCTGGGCGATGAGGACCTGGTCGAGGGGGTCAGCCGGGTGGCCAAGCTGCTGTCGGAGGCGAGCTGAGCGCTCCGGCCGCCGAGCCCCGGTCCGGTTTCTCCTTCCCGGGCACGCCGCGGCCGAGGGCGATGCCTTGAGACCGCGCGCCGGGAAGACCCGCTGTGAACGCCCCGCCCTCGCACGGGCCGGGGCGTTCGCGGCCTGCGAAACCGGTCGCGGCGGGGACTATGCCCGCCTCCGCCGGTGCGGGCGGGCCATGCCCCGACTGGTCCGAACGGGTGGTCTTGACATGACCCGTGCCCGTACGGGCGGGCGCATCCGGCAAAGTTAGGTCATGCAGGCCGACTCCCTTTCCGTCCGTCCGATTCACACGCTGCCCAAGGCCCATCTGCACCTGCACTTCACCGGCTCGATGCGGCACAGCACGCTGGTGGAGCTGGCCCGGCGGCACGGGGTGCACCTGCCGGACGCGCTGGTGGAGGACTGGCCCCCGAAACTGCGCGCCACCGACGAACGCGGCTGGTTCCGCTTCCAGCGCCTGTACGACATCGCCCGTTCGGTGCTGCGCGAGCCCGACGATGTGCGCCGGCTGCTGCTGGAGGCGGCCGAGGACGAGGCCGCCGAGGGGTCGGGCTGGCTGGAGATCCAGGTGGACCCCAGCGGCTATGCGCACCGCTTCGGCGGGCTGACGCCCACCGTGGAGCTGGTGCTGGACGCCGCCCGGCAGGCCGAGGCCGCCACCGGGGTGGGCATCGGCGTGGTGATCGCCGCCAACCGCACCCGGCACCCCCTGGACGCCCGGACGCTGGCCCGCCTGGCGGCCCAGTACGCCGGGCGGGGAGTGGTGGGGTTCGGGCTGTCCAACGACGAGCGGCGGGGCCGGGCCTATGAGTTCGAAGGGGCCTTCCGCATCGCCCGCCGCGCCGGGCTGCTGTCCACCCCGCACGGCGGGGAGCTGCTCGGCCCGGCCAGCGTCCGCGAGTGCCTGGAGTTCCTGCACGCCGACCGGCTGGGGCACGGGGTGCGGGCGATCGAGGACCCGGCGCTGCTGGAGCGCATCGTGGAGCGGGGCGTGACGCTGGAGGTCTGCCCGACCTCCAACGTGGCGCTGGGGGTGGCGCCGTCGGCCGCCGCGGTGCCGGTGCGCGCCCTGTTCGAGGCCGGTGCCCGGCTGGCGCTGGGCGCCGACGACCCGCTGCTGTTCGGCTCCCGCCTGGCCAGGCAGTACGAGCTGGCCCGCACCGAGCACGGTTTCACCGACGCGGAGCTGGCCGAGCTGGCCCGCGCCTCGGTGCACGGCTCGGCGGCCCCCAGCGAGGTCCGCAGGCGCCTGCTGGCCGGCATCGACGCCTGGCTGGCCTCCCCCGTCCCCTGCGACGATCGCATGCCCCAGTCGGCGTTCTCCTAAAGGCCCGGTTCGGCGGTGGCCGTCCTCAGGCGCCGTTCCACAGGCCCTGGCGTTCCAGGTGGGCGATGAGCAGCTCCCCGGCCCGCATGATGTGGGCGCGCATGGCGGCGCCGGTCTCCTCCGGGTCGGCCTCGCGCAGCGCCGCCAAGATGCGCCGGTGGTCCTCCAGGGCGATGCGGGGCCAGTCGGGCAGCCGCCCGTACAGGCCGCGCGGGACGTAGCGGGCCACCGCGCCCAGGGACCAGGCGAGCTTGGCCGAGCGGGCGGCCAGGTTGATGCAGCGGTGGAAGTCGTGGTTGTGCTCTTCCACCAGGTCGATGCGGCCGGCCTCGACCGAGCGGCCCATGGCGTGCTGGATGGCGTTCAGCTCCCGCAGCGTGCCGGTGGTCAAGGTGGTGGCGGCGCGGGCGGCCAGCTCGGCGGCGATGTCGGCCTGCACCCAGAACAGGTCCTGGACGTCCTGGCGCGACAGCGGGGCCACCACGAAGCCGCGGCGGGGTTCCAGCAGCACGAACCCCTGGCTGCGCAGCGACTGCAGGGCCTCGCGCACCGGGGTGACGCTGATGCCGAACTCGGCGGCCAGCCGCTCCAGGCGCAGGTACTGGCCCGGGCGGATGCGGCCTTCCATGATCTGCTCGCGCAGCCGGGCCGCGACCTCGTCACCGAGCTGCGGTCGAGTTCCCAGGCCCTGCCGCGATGGCGCCACGTCTCACCCGCCCCATCGGGGTCCTTCCGCGGCGGGGGCACCGCGGCCGGAAAGGACCCCGCTTCCATGATGCGATGCAAAGCCCGGATCTGGAACGCATCGGCGGGCCCCGGCGGCCGACGCGGGCGCGCCTCACAGTTTCACGCCGACCATGACCGGTTCGTTGACCAGTTCGATGCCGAACGCCTCGCGCACCCCGTCCCGCACCTGGCGGGCCAGTGCCAGCAGGTCGGCGGTCCGGGCGGTGCCGTCGGGGTTGGTGAGGGCCAGCGTGTGCTTGGTGGAGATGCGGACCGGGCCGAGGGCGTGGCCCTTGCCGAACCCGGCCTTGTCGATCAGCCAGGCCGCCGAGGTCTTGGTGCGCCCGTCGGGCTCGGGGTAGCGGGGGAAGGTCGTCTCCGGTCCCAGCCGCTCGGCCACCCGGCGTTCCAGTTCGGCCAGCTGGGCGGCGTCCAGGATGGGGTTGGTGAAGAACGAGCCGGCGCTGCGGGTGTCGGGGTCGTCGGGGTCCAGCACCATGCCCTTGCCGCGGCGCAGCTCCAGCACGGCCTGGCGGGCCTGGTGCAGCGGGACCCGCTGCCCGGGGCTGACGCCGAGGGTGCGGGCCAGCTCGGCGTAGGCGATGGGCTGGGATTCGTCGCTTTCCTCCAGCGCGAACGTCACATCCAGCACCACGTGCCGGTCCCGGCCCTTGAAGACGCTGGTGCGGTAGCCGAAGCCGCAGGCGGCGTTGTCGAGGGTGACGATCTCGCCGGTGCGGCGGTCGTAGGCGCGCACCCGCACGATGGTCTCGCTGACGTCCTGCCCGTAGGCGCCGACGTTCTGGATGGGGGTGGCGCCGACCCGTCCGGGGATGCCCGACAGGCATTCCAGCCCGGCCAGCCCGTCGGCCACGCAGCGGGCCACGAACGGCTCCCATTCCTCGCCGGCCTGGGCGGTCACCAGCACCTTGCCGGGCCGGGCCGGGTCGGTGCGGCAGGTGACGCCGCGGGTGGCCACGTGCACGACGGTGCCGGCGAAACCCTCGTCGGCCACCACCAGGTTGCTGCCGCCGCCCAGGATCAGCACCGGCTCGCCGTCGGCGTCGGCCTGGCGGACCGCCTCGACCAGCTCGCTTTCGGCGTCCGCCTCGATGAAGCGGCGCGCCGGTCCGCCGAGCCGCAGGGTGGTGTAGGCGGCCAGGCGGACGTTCTCGCAACGGACGGCCATGCTCGCTTGCCTCCTCGACGGCTCCTGCCCGTCCGCGCGGCCCGAGCGGGCGGGCCCGCGTGCGTCCCAGCATAGGGAGCGGTGCGTGCGGGCCCGCCGAAGGGTCTGCGAAGCGGCCGGTGCCCGGCGGTCAGGCCAGGCGGACGACGGCCCGGGCGCGGGTGAGGACCTTCTGGTCGTTGCAGCGGGCGGTCAGGGCCACCACGACCTTGTTGTCGTCGAGCTTCTCTTCGATCTTGCCGCTGACCTCGATGTCGGCGCCGCCCTCGTCGGGCACCACGACCGGGGCGGAAAAGCGCACGCCGTAGTCGACGACGGCGCCGGGGTCGCCGACCCAGTCGGTGACGTACCGGCCGGCCTGGGCCATGGTGTACATGCCGTGGGCGATGACGTTGGGCAGCCCGACCTGCTTGGCGAAGCTCTCCCGCCAGTGGATCGGGTTGAAGTCACCGGAGGCGCCGGCGTACATGACCAGGTTGGCCCGGTCGACGTGGTAGGTCTGCGGCGGGAGCTCGGTGCCGACCTCGACCTCGTCGTACTTCACCTTGGCGGTCATCAGGCCCCCCGTTCCACGATCGTGTTGTAGGCGGTGCAGACCGGCTCGCCGGACACCGTCTTGATCTCGGTGCGCAGCTCGATCTTCTCGTTCTTGCCGATCGCCTTGATCTCGGTGATGGTCGTCTCGCACACCAGCTCGTCACCGGCGTGGATCGGACGGGTGTACTCGAAGCGCTGCTCGCCGTGGACGACCATCGCGAAGTTGAGGCCGAGCTCGGGGTCGGCCAGCGCCTCACCGCCCAGCGAGATCACGATGGGGAAGGTGGGCGGCGCGATGACATCGGGGTAGCCGGCGGCCTTGGCGGCCTCGCGGTCGCGGTAGAGCGGGTTCGGGTCGCCGATGGCGTCCGCGAACTCCCGGATCTTGACGCGGCTCACCTCGTAGGGCTCGGTGGGCGGGAAGGTCCGCCCGATGAAGTCCCGGTTCAGTGCCATGTATTCGTCCGTCCTTCCAGGGCCGGGAGCCCTGCGCTACGGGTTTCCTCCGCGTGACCGTAACAGAACGACGTTCGGCCCGCCTTCTGAGGTCTCAGAAGGCGGGCCGAACATTGCCCAAGCTTGGCGCTCGACCTCGGTGGCCCCGCAGCCGACGGAGCGGCGGACCTGCGCTCAGCGGGTCTCGCGGTGGACGCGGTGGCACCGGCAGTTGGGGCAGTACTTCTTCAGCTCCAGCCGGTCCGGGTCGTTACGCCGGTTCTTGCGGGTGATGTAGTTGCGGTGCTTGCACTCCTGGCAGGCCAGCGTGATCTTCGGCCTAACGTCGGTGGCGGCCACGAGGGAGTGCCTTTCTGACGAGGGACATGGACATACGCACCCCAATGGCCCGTCGGTGACGGGCTGATGGGGATAGTAGCGAGGGCCGGACTTGAACCGGCGACACAGCGATTATGAGCCGCTTGCTCTGCCTGACTGAGCTACCTCGCCGAGACGGTCACTGCGGACCGGTGACTAAGGATACCGGACCCAGACCGCGTCTTGGAAACGCCCCGGTGCTCGCCGGCTCCACAGGAAACCGACTGACCTGGGCTTTCCCGGGTCCATCGCCGGAACCCGGGCCGTCTCCGCCAGAGAACTGGCGGCAACGGGCCGTTCGGGACTCCGGCAAAAGACCTGTAGTGAGGTTACCAGAATCGCAGCGGCGCTCCGACCTGCGTTCATCGCGGAAGCAGCGTCTCGGTGCCCGCGCGCCATTCCGCTATCAGCACGGTGGCGTCGTCCCGCGGCCGGTCGTCCCGGCCCTGCAGGACGGTCCTGACCAGCCGGCGCAGCGTCTCGGGGGCGGACAGGCCGTCGGCCTCGTGGCGGACGATGAAGTCCACGAAGCGTTCCAGGCCGACCTCCCGGCCGCCGGGGTCGACGGCCTCGACGATGCCGTCGGTGTAGAAGAGCAGCCGGTCGCCGGGTTCGAGCTGGTAGCCGGAGGGCGGAGGAGAGCTCTGCAGTCCCAGCCCCATCGGCATGTTGGCGGGCCCCTGCAGCTCGGCGACGCGCCGGCCGCGGCGGACGACCAGCGGGGCGGGATGGCCCCGGTTGATCCAGTCCAGCCGGCCGCTGCGGACGTCGAGGTCGGCCAGCACCCCGGTGGCGAAGCGGACGTCGGTGAACTGCTCGGCGATCGCCGCGTCCACCAGGTCGGCGACCTCGGTCAGCCCCGCGCCGCGCCGGTGGGCGTTGCGCGTGACGCCGATCGCGATGGTGCTGGTCAGCCCGGCGGCCGTGTCGTGCCCCATGGCGTCGAACACCGCCAGGTGCAGGGTGCTGCCGTCCAGGGCGTAGTCGTAGGAGTCCCCGCCGGCCTGGTAGGCGGGCTCCATCACCGCGGCGACCACCACGTCCCGGGTGGCGAAGACGCCGGGCGGCATCAGCGTCCGGGTCATCTCGGCCGAGAGCACCATCGGTTCGGTCCGGGACAGGCGGGCGCAGGAGTCGCTGAAGGCGCGCTTGCTCATCAGCAGCAGGGCGACCAGGGCGGCCAGGTCGCGCACCCGCCCCACGGCGGCGCCGGCGTCGATGGTGGCGCCCAGCACTCCGAGCCGCTGGGTGCCCTCCAGCAGCGGCGCCCACACCCGCTGCCCGGGGGCCGGCCAGAGCGGTTCGCCGGGTGACCTGCCCTGGACGACCTCGAAGTCGCGGTAGGCGCGGCCGGGCAGGGTGCCGTCGATGCGGATCGGCTCCAGCGGGCGGCCGTACCCGTCCCGCTGGCCGGGCAGCGGGATCAGGATCCGCTGCTGCAGGTCCGCCACATAGAGCGTGACGAAGTGGAGCCCGGCGGGTGCGGCGTGCGCGGTCACCAGGGCGGGCAGGTCCTCGAATGCGGCCAGGCGGCTGTCCTCCAGCAGCCCGCCCAGCATTCGTTCGCCTTCCGTCCCCATCTCAGCCCTCCCGCGCCGCCCCGAGGGCTTTACCCAGATCGGGCCGTGTCCACAGTCACGGGATGCCTAAAGATGGGAAGCCCGGCGGCTCACAGCGTCCACCAGCCGAAGGCCAGGTGGCCGATCAGCCAGATCCCGAAGCCGACCTGCACCACCAGCAGCAGGATCCGGACCGGCAGGGGCACCCGTTCGCGCAGCCGGAACAGGGACCACCAGTGCTCGGAGAAGGTGTCGCCGGGCGCCTTGCGGATCAGCGCCGCGGCCTCCACGACCAGGAAGAACAGGATCCAGGCGGTCCAGGCCAGGGTCCAGCCGGTGATGCGCCGCACGGGTGATTTGACCGTGTCGGTGTTGACGGGGGTGTTCATGCCGCACTCCTTCGGACATCACCCAGCGTCTCACCGTAGACACATAGGGTAAAGACTTCGGTACGGCCTGCTTACCCGCCGGATACATGCGAAGACCGCCGCCCGGATCACCGGACGGCGGTCTTCACTGCAGAAGCCTTGCGGCTAGAGCCCCTTTACGGAATCGAACCGTAGACCTTCTCCTTACCATGGAGACGCTCTGCCGACTGAGCTAAAGGGGCCTGCGCCGAACGCGCACTGCCACCATACACGCCTCGGACGCCGGATACGAAATCGATTTGGTCCGGCCTTGCCGCAACCGCCCCGCCGCACCCCGCCGGCCCACCCTCCGGGCGGGGCGGCGGCAGGAAGAGAAGGGCGGCTCAGTCGGCCAGCAGCCGCTTGGCGATCACCAGTTGCTGGATCTGGCTGGTGCCCTCGTAGATGCGGAACAGCCGGGCGTCCCGGTAGAACCGCTCGACGGCGACCCCGCGCATGTAGCCCATGCCGCCGAAGACCTGCACGGCCCGGTCGGCGACCCGGCCGAGCATCTCCGAGCAGAAGTACTTGGCGCAGGACGGGCCGAGCTTGCGGTCCTCCCCGGCGTCGTAGGCGCGGGCGGCCTCCAGCACCATGGCGCGCCCGGCGTACAGCTCGGCCTGGGAGTCGGCGATCATGCCCTGGACGAGCTGGTACTCGCCGATCTTGCGGCCGCCCTGGGCGCGCTCCTTGGCGTAGGCGACGGTCTCGTCCAAGATCCGCTGGGCGAGGCCGACGCAGACGGCGGCGATGCTCAGCCGGCCGTGCGCCAGCGAGGCCATGGCGGTGCGGAAACCGGTCCCCTCGGGGCCGACCATCGCACTGGCGGGCACCCGCACGTTGTCGAAGAAGACCTCGGCGGTGTGCGCGCCGCGCTGGCCCATCTTCTCGTCGGGCGGGCCGACCTTCAGCCCGGGGGCGTCCCGCTCGACCAGGAAGGTGGAGATGCCGCGCGAGCCGGGCCCGCCGGTGCGGGCGAAGACCATGAACACATCGGCCTCGGGGGCGTTGGTGATGAACCGCTTGGCCCCGTTGATCACGTAGTTGCCGTCGTCGTCCTTGACCGCCGTGGTGCTCAGCGTGCTGGGGTCGGAGCCGGCCTCGGCCTCGGTCAACGCGAACGCGCCGATCACCTCGCCGGAGGCCAGCCGGGGCAGCCACTGCCGCTTCTGCTCCTCGGTGCCGGCGTTGACGAGCACCTGCCCGGCGATGCCGTTGCTGGTGCCGAACATCGACCGGAAGGCGGGGCTGGCGTAGCCGAGCTCGAAGGCCAGCCGCACCTCCTCGCTGAGCGACAGGCCGAGCCCGCCGTACTCCTCCGGCAGCGCGTACCCGAACAGCCCCATCTCCCGGGCGGCCTGCCGCAGGCTCTCGGGAATCGCATCGGTCTCCTCGATCTCCTCTTCGCGAGGGATCACCTGCTCGCGGACGAAGCTGCGCACCGCGGCCAGCACATCGGCGAAGTCCTGTGCATCCATGAAGTTGATTCTAGAACGCCGCTCTAGGATGGCGCCCCTCCCCGCCGCATTGGGACCGTTCGCCCTGCCAGAGCCCGCGAACACCCGGCTGCGGCCGTCCCGCCGAGCGGAAATGACGATCATCGGCCATCGCAGTGCGCGCCACTGACACCCAGCTAAAAGCGAATCTTTTTCACATGTGCTCTCGGGCACCTGCGGGGAGGGCTCGATGGCGCCGGGTGCCGTGGCGTCTTACGATCCGCCTTTTCGCAGATGGCGCATGGCGGCATCGCAGGAACACATCCCTCGGTGTTCCCATTCGCGGTTCCCAGAACCGCAGGCCTGGAAAGGGGCGGTCGCCCCCTAACGTCCCTTCCCACCGCAGCAGGCGGACGCGATCGTCACCGAGTATTCGCGATCAGATCCGTCCAGGACCTTCGCGATGCACCGTCGATCGTCTCCCCGGCTACGCGTGGGGATTCTTGACAGGCGCTCAGCTCGGACGCCGATCCGGGCAGTCGGCGTAAACCCAGGTCGCCTCAAGATCGCAGCAAGCGATGCACAGCGTGCCCGCTATGAAGGCGAACTCATGGGTGCACCCGCCTTCATGCGGGAGCACTTCGTCAAGAATCAGGGGACCCAGGTCCGCCGGCTCCTCACCCTCGGCCGCCTCCACCGTGAAGGCCGTGACGCCCCGGTACCGGATGATGAGGTCCTCCTCGTGCTTCCAGCAGTTGTGCCGGAAGCAGAGCACCAGATCACCACCGGACGGCCCCTCGACCCGGGCGAGCTCGAGATCCTTGACGCACCGCTTCCCCATGAAGTCGTAGTGATCGGGATCCGTGGCGAAGGCCCGTGCCCCGGCAGGCAGCGCCTCGGCGATCTCGGGCAATCGTTCCAGGTAGGGATTCGGGTCGATGACGCCCGCCAGGTCTCCTGCGGTGGCGTTGAGATCGACGTACTTCACGGGCCCTCCGAAGTCAGGTGACAGGGCTTCAGCCCTCATATTCGGCACAACACCGCCGCCCCCGGGAACCATCGCGCCGATCTGCTCGGGCAACGCCTCCGGCCCGTGACCTGAACGTGTCCGAGCCGACACCCATACCCGCCTGCAGAAGACGGATGCTCATACCACGCGCCAAAGCGCTCGAGCCTCGCGCGAGGAGAAGAGAGCGATGCGGAGATCCAGTTCACGGTTCGGACTGTCAGAGAGCGAATGGAACTCGGCGCTCACCGAAGTCCGCGATGCGATCCTGGAAGCGGCCCGCGAACGACGCATGATCTCCTATGGAGAAGTCGCAAGCCGGGTTTCCACCATTTCTCTCGAACCGCACTCGGCCTTGATGAACCACCTTCTGGGGACCATTTTCGAGGAGGAGCACGCAGCCGGAAGACCGGCGCTGACCTCGATCGTCACCCACAAGTACGGAGACAAAGAACCTGGGAGCGGTTTTTATGAGATGGCCCGCTCCCTTGGATACAAGTTCAACGAGCCATATCTCTTTTGGGCCGCGCAGGTGCAAGCGGTCTTCAAGCTGCACGGCGAACCCAAAAGGACGTGAACGGCCCCGCTCCAAACCGCATGGAGCAGCCCCAATGGCCGATGGCGCGCAGCCGCCCCGGTGAACCGAAAAGCACAGCCTCCCTGCCAGACGTCCCAGGAACGACGCCCCCCAGCTGGTCAGAAGAGGGCGAACAGACCTCGCCGAGCGGTCACCGGCCACGTCTGCGTCACCGCATCGAGCCCCTCTGGGAGGGTCCGTTCGTCAGTCCGCGCAGCGGGACCACGGTCGACCGGACATACCTCGGCGCACGCCCCAAGATGCTCAGCGCCAAGGCAGCCGCCTCACCGAGACTCCCCCCACGCGCTGCGCCATGCGGCCGTGTCAACGTGGCTCAGCGCGGGCGTCCCTCCCACCCAGGTCGCCGAGTGGGCCGGCCACAGCGTCGCCGTCCTCCTCAAGCTCTACGCCAAGTGCATCGCAGGGCAGGAAGAGGACGCCAAGCGCCGCATCGCTGAGGCCACGAAACCCCGGGCCGCCAGCGGCGATACCCGCTGAAACTTGGGCACGTATTCGGCACAGATGCCCGTAGAGACCCGGTGATCGCCGGATGCGGCCGGATGGAACGCGAACGGCCCCTGACCGCGTTCACGCTGGTCAGGGGCCGTTTCAGGCGGGTGGCGGGTCCAGGATTCGAACCTGGGTAGGCTGAGCCGACGGATTACAGCCCTCCTGCCGAACTTCGTTGACCTGTAATTTCGTCACCAGAAAACGAAACTTCGATCCGTATTGGGCACGCCACCTATCTGGTGTCCGTAGCCCTCCCACTCGATCCGACAAGGCTGCGACGAGGCATCAGGTGTTCCCACATGGACACGCAAGCTGGCCGCCTAGGTTGGGAATGGAAACCCGTCCGCCTCAGTCCAGATCCAAGATCATTCATCCATGTAGCTCCCAGAGAACCAGCGCAGTAATACCGGTTCACAAAGGCCGTAACAATCTTGGCCGCTGACCAGGCAATCCTCTGACCTGCACGTTCCTAGATCATCTACTCACAAGTGACCGTGAGTCCTCGTGATTCCCCCCGCTATCGGGCACGCAACGGGCACTCCGTCACGGCCCAGCTACCCTTGGTGGGCCTGCGCATCCTTATCACCTCGTTCCGTCCCAAGGTCATCAACACCTGTGGTGCCGCTGGCCGGCCGTTGACGGCCCCGTCCCGGTGCGTCGCTGTCGCCGTCAGCGTTGCCGCCACCGCTGTCGGCGGGGATAGGTCCGGAGTGCTCGTCCGTGCGGACGGTCAGCAGGTGGGACAGACGGCATCGCGCGGACGGGCGCTCCGGGGCGCAGGGGGTCTGGGGGACGGCGCAGTCCCCAGAGGGGAGCTCGCTCAAGTCGGCGGCACGATGCCCGCCGGCGGGCTAGCGTGATCGTGATGGTGCTCGCTCCCGTCGCGTTGGTTTGTGCGTTCTACCTGGGCGGATGCACAACCGGCGGTCCGCTGCAAAATCGGGCCGTATCCGGTGGGCTTCCGTCCCTGTGGCCTGCGGTTTTACCCTGGGGTCCTCATCACCCCTCAGAGGGATCGCAACATGACGCGCCAGATCCGCTCGGCGATGTACCAGATGTCCTCATCACCCCTCAGAGGGATCGCAACTGGTCGGGCGTGGCGATCTGGGCCGCTACGGCCTGGTCCTCATCACCCCTCAGAGGGATCGCAACCCGCGCCGCTGGTGGCGGGTGACGGTGATGGTGCGGTCCTCATCACCCCTCAGAGGGATCGCAACGCGGTGCGGGCGGCGTGGATGGCGATCAGGCCGCGTCCTCATCACCCCTCAGAGGGATCGCAACCTGCGGCTATCCGCTTGGCCGCCTGATCCTCGCCGGTCCTCATCACCCCTCAGAGGGATCGCAACCCCCGGGGGCTCCCCGCCCTGCGCGCCACGCTGACGTCCTTATCACCCCTCAGAGGGATCGCAACGCGGTGCGGGCGGCGTGGATGGCGATCAGGCCGCGTCCTCATCACCCCTCAGAGGGATCGCAACCCCCGGGGGCTCCCCGCCCTGCGCGCCACGCTGACGTCCTTATCACCCCTCAGAGGGATCGCAGCGTCACCACGCGCGTGTAACCGTAGGTCAGGGTGGCGTCCTCATCACCCCTCAGAAGGATCGTGACTCATTGGCCTACACCCCCGTGTCCGGCTGAGCGGGCGGCGCGGCGGGACCGGCCCGGAGAGGCCGCATGCCCGCTGCGCCGGTCCACTCGGTGGCGGCCCGCGTCAGCGGGGCGCCCTTGAAGACGTAGAGAAAGTTCTCATCTGGAAGACGTAGAGAAAGTTCTCATCTGGTGCTCTGGCGCCGGCTCTCAGGCCTCACGACCTGTGTGACAGGTCGTTCTCAGATCCTGTGTGGCGCTCGCTGGGTGCTGGTGGGCTGGGTTAGAAGCGGCCATACGACGGGGTGTCTTCGGGTGTTGGTGGCTGGCGGAGCTTGGCAAGGAGCGTTCTGGCTCGGTGGAGCAAGCGGTGTGCGTGTTGCTTGATCAGGCTCATCAGCGGGTCAGTGCTCGCGTCTGTGGTGGTTGGGTGGTTTGCAGGGAGCTGGGGTGGTTCGTAGGCGGTTGCCGGTGTTCTGGGCTGGGGGCCGACTGGGCTGGATGTGCTGGATGTAGTCGGCGAGCTGTTCGGGAGTGCTGGCGACCAGGGTGGTTGCGTTGCTGCGTAGGGCGAACCAGCGGCCGGTGAGTGGGTTGTACAGGAACGCCCAGTGAGGGAAGCGCCTGCGTAGTGCGTGGAGGGCTGCGGTGGGGTCGGGGGTGTTCATGAGGCCGGCGGGGGGAGTTCGGCCCAGACGGTGCGGCCGGTTGAGTCGCCTTTGACGCCCCATGCGGTGGTGAGGGCTTGGACGAGGGTGAGGCCGCGGCCGCCTTCGCGGCCGCAGGTGGGTTGGCCGAAGGTTTCGGGGCCACCTTGGTCTGTGACCTCGATGAGGGCGGTGCCATCGGGGCGGCGGCAGATGGTGAGGGTGAAGGTCCCGCCTTCTTGGCCGGTGCGGGTGTGTTCGACGGTGTTGGTCGTCAGTTCGCTGACGATGAGGGCGGCGTCGGGGTGGTCGGGAAGGCAGGCGGCGGCGTAGCGGCGGGCCTGGCGGATCTGGTCTTTGCGGCCCGGGAAGGTTCGCTGCCGCTTTTGCCCGTCTTCCGGTGGGGTGTGGGTTGGGGTCATGGGGAGCTCTCTTTGCGATCTTGCAGGTCAGAGCACCTGCCCAGCACTACTGATACTTAAAGTACGGGCTCAGTAGTTTGAGTACAAGTCACTTGAGTACTTGCGTCGCACAATAAGTACTGATCTCCTAGGGCCAGGAGACTGAAGGAGGCCGCGCATGTTCGGGCTGGTGGTTCGGTTCACCTGCAAGGACGAAGCGAGCGCTGAGGCCTTCGATCGGCTGGTGGCCGAGACGGTGGACAAGATCCGAGAGCGTGAGCCGGGCACGCTGGTGTACGCCACGCACCGGGTGGAGGGGCGGCCGCTTCAGCGGATCTTCTATGAGCTGTATCGGGACCGGGCGGCCTTCGAGGCGCACGAAGAGCAGGAGCACACCAAGCACTTCTTGAGCGCTCGGGAAGAGTTCCTGGCCTCGGTGGAAGTGGACTGGTTGGAGCTTCAGGCCGGTAAGGGAACGGCGGGTGAGTAACGAGTATCAGCGGGCGCTGGGTCGGCGGATCGCCCGGGAACGCAAGCGGCGCGGCCTGTCACAGCCTGAGCTGGCGCGGTTGATCGATCGGTCGGTGGCGTGGGTCTCCCAGGTCGAACGCGGAGTCCGCAAGATCGACCGGATGTCGGTGTTGGAGAAGCTGGCCGAAGCACTGGAAGTGCCGCTGGCGGAACTGGCGGCCGAAGCGCCGGTGGTCGCCGCTGCGACCGAGGAGACGCCGGGGTCGGCGGGGCTGCGGCTGGTGCTGGCGGGGGCTCACTCGCTGCGGGCCATGCTGCACTCGGCTCCCGTCCCGCCCACGGACGAGATCGGGCCTCAGGTCGATCGGGCCTGGGAACTGGTGCACGAAAGCCGGTATGAGGAGCTGGCCGACCTGCTGCGCGGGCTGGTGCCCGCGTTGGAGACGGCGGTGCGGTCGGCCGAGCAGGAACGCCGGCCCGAGCTGTTCGAACTGCTGGCCAAGACCTATCAGGCGTGCTCGGCGGCGCTGGCCAAGCTGGGTGAGCCCGAAGCGGCGTGGATCGCCGCCGACCGGGCGATCGCGGCGGCCGAACGGGCCGGTGACCCGCTGCTGATGGCGGCGGGGGCGTTCCGGCTCGGGTTCGTGTTCCTGGGCGCACGGCACTTCGACCAAGCCGAAGAGACCGCCCGGACGGCCTCCGAAGCGCTGTGGTTCCTGGTCGAGCAAGGCAAGCCCGAGGCCATGTCGCTGTGGGGCGGGCTGACCCTGCAACGGGCCGTCGTCGCCTCCCGGCTCAACCAGGCCGACGAGGCCTACGCCCACTTGGCGCGGGCGCGGGAGGTCGCCGAACGGCTGGGGGACGGGCGCAACGACTACAACACCGAGTTCGGACCGGCCAACGTGGCGCTCCATGAGGTGGCGGTGGCGGTCGAGCTGGGAGACGCCGGCCACGCCCTACGGGTCGGCGCCGCGGTCGATACCTCCGCCCTGTCGCCCGAGCGGCGCGCCCGGCTGGGGATCGACCTGGCCCGCGCTCACGCCCAGCGCCGGCAGGTCACCGAAGCCGTCTCCACCCTGCTGGAAGCCGAACGGCTCACCCCAGAGCAGATACGGAACCACCGAATCGTCCGGCAACTGGTGTCCGATTTGCTGACCATGCAAGACCCACCCTCCCCTGAGCTGCGAGAACTCGCCGACCGGGTGGGCGCATAAAAGCACATGGCCCGACACTAAAAGTACTAGCAGAAACTCTGAGTACCGGGCGCTGTCTGTGCTGAGGCTGATCGGCCGCTCAGGCCTACGGCTGAGCCGACCTCCAACCCGCTCAAGCTGGTGAAGTGGACTCGTCCCCGCGTCGCCCAGACCCTTGACATGCGGCTGGTGGTCAACCCCGACCAGGCCCGGCGGCTGCTGGACGCCGTCCGGGCCCAGGGCAAGCGGGGGGAACGCATGGTGGCGTTCTTCGCGGTCATGTACTACGCCGCACTTCGCCCGGAAGAGGCAGTGGACCTTCGCCGTGAGCGCTTGGTCCACCTGCCCGAGGACGGATGGGGACAGATGCGCCTGACCCATGCCGAACCCCGTAGCGGCTCACGCTGGACCGACAGCGGCAAGCCGCGGGACCGGCAGCCGCTCAAGCACCGTGCGCCCGGCGAGACTCGCCAGGTGCCCATCCATCCGGAGCTGGTCCGGATCCTGCGTCACCACCTCGACGCCTTCGAGATCCCGCCCGGCGGGCGCCTGTTCGTCGGTCCGCGCGGCGGGATCATGACCGACCGGACATACCTCGGGGTGTGGCGTAAGGCCCGTGAGAAGGCTCTGAGCGCCAAGGAAGCCGCCTCACCGAGACTCCCCCACGCGCTGCGCCATGCGGCCGTGTCAACGTGGCTCAGCGCGGGCGTCCCTCCCGCCCAGGTCGCCGAGTGGGCCGGCCACAGCGTCGCCGTCCTCCTCAAGGTCTATGCCAAGTGCATCGCGAGTCAGGAAGAGGACGCCAAGCGCCGTATCGCCAAAGCCACGAAACCCCAGGCCGCCAGCGGCGACACCCGCTGAAACCTCGGCACGTATTCGGCACAGAGGCCCGTAGAGACCCGGTGATCGCCGGATGCGGCCGGATGGAACGCGAACGGCCCCTGTCCAGGTTTTCCCTGGTCAGGGGCCGTTTCAGGCTGGTGGCGGGTCCAGGATTCGAACCTGGGTAGGCTGAGCCGACGGATTTACAGTCCGCTCCCATTGGCCACTCGGGCAACCCGCCGTGGTGTGTCGTCCGATGGCGACGGACAAAGCTTAGCGGACCTGGCGAGTACTCGTGACATCGAAGGCGGTGAAGGTCGTCGGCGGGGGCGGCTGACTAGGGTTGGTCGCTACGTGGCCCGGGCTGGCCGCACAGGCGTTGTGAGCATTGAGAGGGGTTGTTCCGTGGCGGACTCGTCGTTCGACATCGTCTCCAAGCTGGACCGGCAGGAGGTCGACAACGCGGTGAACCAGGCCGCCAAGGAGGTGGCCACCCGGTTCGACTTCCGCAACGTCGACGCGGGGATCAAGCGGTCCGGGGACGGGATCGAGATCCAGGCCAACACCGAGGAGCGGGCCAACGCGATCCTGGATGTGCTCAAGGAGAAGCTGGTCAAGCGGGGCGTCTCGCTGAAGGTGCTGGACGCCGGGGAGCCCAAGCTGTCGGGGAAGGTCTACAAGCTGCACGTCGGGCTGAAGGAAGGCATCTCCCAGGAGAACGCCAAGAAGATCAGCAAGATCATCCGGGAGGAGGGGCCCAAGGGGGTGCGGGCCCAGATCCAGGGGGATGAGCTGCGGGTCAGCTCCAAGAAGAAGGACGACCTGCAGAAGGTGATCGCGTTGCTGAAGAGCAAGGACCTGGACGTGGCGCTGCAGTTCGTCAACTACCGCTGAGAAACCGCCACGGGGATTCGCAGACCACGCGGCCGGGTCGCCAAGGGGAGGGGCGCACCGGCCGCGTGGCGTCCCGGGCGCCGGCCGCGCCGCTCACGGCCCCGGGAGACGCAAAGGGGGCGCGCCGGGAGCCGTACCCCGCCAAAGGCTGTCCGGCGCGCCCTCGTTCGTTGTGATGCAGGGGCGGCCGGGGAGGTTCGAGACGGCCGTGAAATTTTCCGAAGCGGTCGGCAAAAGAGCGGCCCGCCGCTGAGGGGTCTGCGGAAAGTCCCGGGTCATGGCGGGAGCCGCCGGGTCTGCACCGGCCGGTTCGGCGGCTCAGCCGGCCAGTGGGGTCTGCCGGTCGGCGGAGTCGTCCGGCATCAGGGTGCGGGCCAGCGCCCCGAGGTCGAGGTCGAGGACGCGGGCCAGGGCGGCGACGGTGAAGAAGGCCGGGGCTGCGATGGCGCCGCGTTCGATCTTGCGGAGGGTGTCGAGGGAGATGCCGGCCTCCTGGGCCACGGCGGCGGCGCTGCGCGATCCGCGGGCGGCGCGCAATGCCCGGCCGAGGGCCCTGCCCCGGTCGCGCTCTTCTTCGGTCAGCGGGGTACGCACCATGGCGACGACTCTACTAAGGATAAAAATACTGGTATTAGAATACCAGTCATGGTGAGTTACAAGAGCCCCCGCGAACTGTCGGTGATGCGGGAGGCGGGCCGGGTGGTCGCCATCACCCTGGAGCGGGTCGCCGCGGCGGCCGAGCCCGGCGTGACGCCGGCGGAACTGGACGCGATCGCGGCGCGCTGCATCAAGGAGCACGGGGCGCGGCCGTCGTTCCTGCACTACCGGCCGCGGTTCGCGCCGACCCCCTACCCCGCGGTGCTGTGCCTGTCGGTCAACGAGGTGGTCGTGCACGGCATCCCGGACGGGCGCAGGCTGCGCAAGGGCGACCTGCTGTCGATCGACTGCGGCGCCGAGGTCGGCGGCTACCACGGGGACGCGGCCATCACCATCTCGATCGGGCCGCCCGACGCGGGGGCAGCCCGCCTGATGGAGGCCACCAAGCGGGCCTTGGAGCGGGGAATCGAGGCGGCCCGGCCCGGTGCGCGCATCGGCGACATCTCCCATGCGGTGGAGCAGGTGGGCCGGGAGGCCGGCTATGGAATCCTCGAAGGCTGCGGCGGGCACGGCATCGGCACCGCGATGCACGAAGAGCCCTCGGTGCCCAACACAGGACGCCCCGGGCGCGGCCTGCGGCTGCGGGAGGGGCTGACCATCGCGATCGAGCCGATGTTCCACGAGGGCGGGGACGACCACGGCTACACGCTGGCCGACGGCTGGAGCATCGTCACCTCCGACGGCAGCCGCGCCGCCCACTTCGAGCACACCGTGGCCATCACCGCCGACGGCCCGGTGGTCCTCACCGTGCCCTGAAAGGCCCTGAAAAGCCGTCGTGCGCCGGCTCAGCGGCGGCCCGCCATGCGTTCCAGGCGGGCGACGCGCTCGGCGGTGGGCGGGTGGGTGGAGAACAGGTTGCCGATGCCGGCCCCGCGGAACGGGTTGGCGATCATCAGGGAGCTGGCGGAGGCCAGCTGCGGGTCCTGGGGCAGCGGCATGGCCTGCGTGCCCGCCTCGATCTTGCGCAGCGCCGAGGCCAGGGCCAGCGGGTCGCCGGTGAGGCGGGCCCCGGAGGCGTCCGCCTGGTACTCGCGGGTCCGGCTGACGGCCAGCTGGATGATGCCGGCGGCGATCGGCCCCAGGATCATCATCAGCAGGGCGCCGAGCAGCCCCGGCCCTTCCTCGTCCTCGGAGCGGCCGACCGGCAGGAAGATCGCCAGGTGGGACAGGGAGGTGATGACGGTGGCGAGGGCCGCGGCCACCGAGGAGATCAGGATGTCGCGGTTGTAGACGTGGGAGAGCTCATGGCCCAGCACCGCGCGCAGTTCCCGCTCGTCCAGCATGCGCAGGATGCCGCGGGTGCAGCAGACGGCGGCGTTGCGCGGGTTGCGCCCGGTGGCGAAGGCGTTGGGCTGCAGGGTCTCCGACACATACAGCCGGGGCATCGGCCGGCGGGCCGCGGTGGACAGTTCCCGGACCAGCCGGTACAGCGTCGGGGCCTCGACCTCGCTGACCGGATGGGCGCGCATCGCGCGCAGCGCGATGCGGTCGCTGAAGAAGTAGGAGACGCCGTTGACGGCCAAGGCGAGGACCAACGCGACGGCGAAGCCCGCCCTGCCGCCCAGCGCCCAGCCCGCCGTCAGCATCAGCGCCGAGAGCGCGCCGAGCAAAACGGCCGTCTTGACAGCGTTGAACTGCACTTCCGTCGGCCTCCCGGTTACCGAGCCGGGGTTTTCGCCCATGGCGGAAACCCTTGCGGCGCAATCGTTCAGACAACGGTCTGACCTCGATAAACGTTCCCTGCGGCGGGGCGGTCACATGGTGGCCGACGCCGCCTGCAGCACCAGTTGCGGGGCCGCCGACAGCACCAGGGCGCCGGCCGCGGCGGCGGCGATGGCCGCCCGCAGCGCGGGGGTGCGCGGCATCGGCCCCACCCGGCCGGCGGGCGCGGCGAAGAGGCGGGCCGCCCAGGCCAGGTAGTAGTACAGGCCGATCACGGTATTGACCGCCATGACCACGGCCAGCCAGGTCACCCCGCCGGCCACGGTGGCCCGGAAGACGACGATCTTGGCGAACAGGCCCATCACCCCCGGCGGCAGCCCGGCCAGGCAGATCAGGAAGAACGCCATGGCGGCGGCCGTCCCCGGGTGGCGCCGGGCCAGGCCGCGGTAGTCGTCGAGGGAGTCCCAGGCGGGGGCCGGCCCGGCGGGCGGGGCGCCGGCGCGGCGGCGGAACCCGATCACCACGGCGAACGCCCCGATGTTCATGACCGCGTAGATCGCCACATAGGCGACGGTGGCCGCCACCGCCTCCGGCAGCCGCCGGTCCCCCACCGCCAGCGGGGCCAGCATGTAGCCGGACTGGGCGATGGACGACCAGGCCAGCAGCCGGATCGCCGAGCGCTGCCGCAGCGCCACCAGGTTGCCCGCCGTCATGGTGACCGCCGCCAGGACGGCCAGCACCGGCCCCCACACGTGCGCGTAGGCGGGCAGTCCCAGGGCGACCACGATGGCCAGCCCGGCGAAGGCGGCGGCCTTGGAGACCACCGACAAAAACGCCGCCACCGGCAGCGGCGCCCCCTGGTAGACGTCCGGGGCCCAGAAGTGGAACGGCACCGCCGCGACCTTGAAGGCGAAGCCCGCCAGCACCAGCACCACGCCCAGCGCCGCAACGGGCTCCAGCTCGCCGGGGACCCGTTCCAGCGCCGGGGCCACCCGGTCCAGGTGCATGGCGCCGGTCACCCCGTAGACCAGGCTGACCCCCAGCAGCATCACCGCGGTGGAGGTCACCGAGACCAAGAACAGCTTCAGCGCCGCCTCGGTGGCCACCCCGTCCCGGCGGCGCAGCGCCACCAGCGCGAACACCGGCAGCGACAGCGTCTCCAGCGCCACCACCAGCAGCACCAGGTCCCGGGCGGCCACCAGGGTCAGCGCCCCGGCGATGGCGGCCAGCAGCAGGAAGTGGAACTCCCCGGCCGGCAGCCGCGCCCCAGGGGCGGTGATCTCCTCCAGTGACAGCAGCACCACCACCAGCGCCGCCAGCAGCACCACGCCCTGGAAGACCAGCGTGAAGTCGTCGGTGACGTACGAGCACGACGGCGGCCCGCCGGCGCGCAGCCCTTCGGGCAGGCAGAAGGTGGCCCGCCGGTCCCCCGCCGCCAGCGCCGCCACCGCGGCCAGCGCCGCCCCCACCGCGCCACAGGAGGCCGCGCCCAGCAGCCGGGCGGACGCCCCGAAGGCGTCGGCCAGCAGCAGCCCGATCGCCGCCACCGCCACGATCAGCGGCGGCGCGATGGCCGCGTAGTCGATCGACTGGATCATCCACGCCTCCCCGTGGAACCCGCCTTCGGACGACGAGCCGGCCCGGCGGCGGAATGGACGGCGGTCATCAGCCGCCTCCCAGCAGTGCCGTGACCGGGGCGGTGGTCAGGTCGAGCAGCAGCTTGGGCCACAGGCCGACCAGCAGCGTCAGCGCGACCAGCGGCACCCAGGCGGCGTACTCGGCCAAGGTGAGCCCCGGCAGCGCGTCCCGCCGGCGGTGCTCGGCCACCGGCCCGTGGGTGATCTTGGCCAGCAGCCGCAGGAAGTAGGCGGCGGTCAGCACCGCGCCCAGCGCGCCGACCGCCATGAACGTCACGAACGTCTCCCGCGGCAGCGCCTCAGCGGGACGGTAGGCGCCCAGCAGCGCCAGCATCTCGCCCCAGAAGCCGGCCAGGCCGGGCAGTCCCAGGCTCGCCACGGAGGCGAACGTCAGGAAGGACGCCAGCAGCGGGGCCTTGGTGAGCATCCCGCCGCCCAGGGAGTCCAGCTCCCCGGTGCCGTAGCGGTCTTTGACGCCGCCGGCCAGGAAGAACAGCAGCCCGGTGATCAGGCCGTGGGCGATGTTGCCCAGCAATGCCGCGTTCACCCCGACGGGGGTGAGCGTGGCGATGCCCAGCAGCACAAAGCCCATGTGGCCGATGGAGGAGTAGGCGATCAGCCGTTTGAGGTCGCGCTGGGCCAGGCAGGCCAGTGCGCCGTAGACGATCCCGATCACGGCCATCAGCCCCAGCCACGGCGCCCACACCACCGCCCCCTCCGGGGCCGCCGGCAGCGCGATGCGGACCAGCCCGTAGGTGCCCATCTTCAGCAGCACCCCGGCCAGCAGCACCGACCCGATGGTGGGCGCCTCGGTGTGGGCGTCCGGCAGCCAGGTGTGCAGCGGCCACATCGGCACCTTGATCGCCAGGCCCAGCCCGATCAGTGCGAACGCCGTGATCTGCGCGGTGCGCGTCAGTCCTTGGCCGGGGGCCTCGGCGAGCGCGGTCATGTCGAGGGTGCCCGCGTTCGTCCCCACCACCAGCAGCCCTGCCAGCAGCAGGCCCGAGCCCAGCAGCGTGTAGAGGATGAACTTCCAGGCCGCCGCCCGGCGTCCGGCGCCGCCCCACAGTGCGATCACCAGGTACATGGGGATCAGCACGACCTCGAAGAAGACGAAGAACAGCAGCAGGTCGAGCGCGACGAACGTGCCGAGCATGCCGACTTCGAGGACGAGCACCGAGGCGATCAGCAGTCGGGCCGAGCCGCCCTGCGGGGGGTGCCGCAGCGTGTAGACCAGGCACAGGAACGTCAGCAGCGCGGTCAGCAGCACCAGCGGCAGCGACACTCCGTCCACGCCCAGGTGGAAGCGCAGGTCGATGGCCGGCGCCCAGGCCCGGTCGAACTCCAGCTGCATGCGGCGCGGGTCGCCGTGGTCGAAGGCGGCCGCGGCCAGCAGCGCCGGCAGCAGTGTGATCCCGGTGACGGCCGCGCCGTAGCGGCGGACGGCGGTGTCGGTGGGCAGGAAGCGGGCGGCGGGCAGCAGCAGCGCCAGCGCGCCCAGTGCCGGCACCGCCAGCATGACGAGCAGGATCACAGCAAGACCACCACCCCGACCGCGATGACCACGACACCGGCCAGCAGGCCCGTCAGGTAGGTCTGCACATCACCGGTCTGCGTCCGCCGCAGCAGCCCGCCGGCCCGGCGCGACCGGCCGGCGACGCCCACCACCGCCGCGTCGATGCCGCGCCGGTCCACGGCGAGGACGGCCCGCGCCGCCGCCCGCACCGGCCGGACGACCAGCGCGGCATAGACCTCATCCAGGTAGAAGCCGTGCTCGAAGACCCGGCGCAGCGGCCCGAGCCCACCGGCGGGGTCGGCCGCCGGGTCCCGGTTCCACACCAGGTAGACCGCAACGGCCCCGGCGGCGGCCGCAAGCAGCGACAGCAGGGCCGAAAGCGGATGCGGACGCAGCTCGGGCGCGCCCAGCCCGAAAAAGCCCAGCAGTGCGGCGGGCACCGCCAGGGCCGCCACCGGCCAGGTCATCAGCGGCGGCGCCTCACGCGCCGGGAACGCCGCGCGGGGCTCGCCGAAGAACGTCATCAGCCAGGCGCGCGTGGCGTAGGCGGCGGTCACCGCGACGGTGGCCAGCAGCGCCAGGCAGATCAGCCAGGCCACGCCGCCGGGCAGGTGCGCCGGCCGCTCTCCGTGCGCGGCCGCGTGCCAGGCCGCCCCCACGATGGCGTCCTTGCTGAAGAACCCGCTGACCGGGGGCAGGCCGACCAGCGCCGCATAGCCGATCGTCATCGCCCAGAACGTGACCGGCATCGCCCGGCGCAGCCCGCCGTGGCGGCGCAGCAGGCCGGAACCGGTCACGAAGATCACCGACCCGGCGGCCAGGAACAGCAGCGCCTTGAACGCCCCGTGCGCCACCAGGTGGAAGATCGCGGCGACGGGGGCGCCCACCGCCAGCCCCGCCGCCATGCAGGCGAGCTGGCTGATGGTGGAGTAGGCCAGGACGCGTTTGAGGTCGTCTTGGGCCAGCGCCGCCAGCGCCGAGCCCAGCATGGAGATCACCGCCAGCACGCCCAGCACGGTGAGCGCGGCCGCCGAGGCGGCGAAGGCCGCATAGAGGCGGGCCACCACGTAGATCCCGGCCGCCACCATCGTCGCCGCGTGGATCAGCGCGCTGACGGGCGTCGGGCCGGCCATCGCGTCCGGCAGCCAGGTGTGCAGGGGGAACTGGGCGCTCTTGCCGGCCACCCCGGCCAGCAGCAGCAGCGTGGCGGCGGTGACCGTGCCCTGGGGCAGGTCGGGGAGGCGTTCCAGCACCCCGCCGATGGAGAAGGTGCCCGCGCCGACGCCCAGGACGAAGATCCCGATCAGGAAGCCGACGTCGCCGAGCCGGGTGATCAGGAACGCCTTGACCGCCGCCCGCGAGTTGGCCCGCTCCTGCCAGTGGTGGCCGATCAGGAAGTAGGAGCAGACCCCCATGACCTCCCAGCCGACGTACAGCACCAGCAGGTCGCCGGAGTAGACCACCAGCAGCATCGCGGCGGTGAACAGCGAGATGAACGCCGCATAGGAGGAGTAGCGCCGGTCCTCGGCCATGTAGGCGACCGAGTACAGCTGCACGGCCAGCGCCACGCCGCAGACCATCAGGGCGACCAGCGCGGCCAGGCCGTCCACCCGCAGCCCGAGCGCGATGTCGATCGTGCCGGTGGGGATGAGGGTCAGCGTGCCGGTGCGGACGCCGGGGTGGCGCCACACCGCCACCGCCACGATCAGCGCCAGCACGGTCGCCACGGCCATCGGCAGGCAGGCGATGAGGGCGGGCCCGTTGCGCGGCAGCCCGCGCAGGGCCGAATCGCCTGCCGCGTACCGGGCCGGGGCGGCCGGTTCCGGTCCGCTCACCGGCAGCGGCATGGTCGGCGCCTCGGCGGATGTCTTCTCCGGTTCCGGGGACGTCCCGGCGGTTCCCGGGGTCTCAGTGTCTTCGGCAGAGGTCTTGGAAAGTTCCCCGGCTTCCGGGCCACCGGCTCCAGAGCGCCCGGCGCCGTCAGCGGTCCCGAAGGCCTGCGCAGCCGGGGGTGCGGCGCCCAGCAGCCGGGACGTCCACGGGCCCAGCAGCATGCCGGCGAAGGCGGCCAGGAAGGGCAGCAGGGTCGCCAGCGCGGCGAGGGTGATCATGCGGTGTCCCCCTCACGCGCCGCCGCGGCCGCCGGCCGCCGGGGCTCCTGCGGCGTCTCCTCTCCCGCGGGGGCGGTCTGCTCGGTGAGGGTGCGCAGCCGGTCCACTTCGATCATCCGCCGGTTGCGGAAGACCAGCAGCACGATCGCCAGGCCCAGGCCGATCTCGGCGGCGGCGATGACAATCGTGAACAGGGTCATCACCTGGCCGCCGTGCAGCCGGTCGCGCCACAGCACATCGAAGGCGACCAGGTTCAAATTGACGGCGTTGAGCATCAGCTCGACCGACATCAACACCAAGATCGCGTTGCGGCGGGCCAGCACCCCGTACACGCCCACGGAGAACAGCAGCGCCGCGACGACCACGGGATAGGCGGCGTGCATCAACCGTCCCCTTCCCCGTCGTCTTCCTCGTCGCGGGCGCCGATGTCGGTGCGGGACAGCACGATGGCGCCGACCAGGGCGGCCAGCAGCAGCACCGACAGCACCTCAAACGGCAGCACCCAGGTGCGGAACAGGCTGCCGCCCAGCGGCTCGGCCCCGCCCCCGCCGGCCTCCAGGTCGATGTAGGCGTCCTTGAACCCCATCACCAGCACGGTGACCAGGACGGCGGCGGTGGCCAGCGCCACGGCCAGGGCGGCCCAGCGGTTGCCGGAGTCCAGCGGGTCGTCCGCGCCCGAACGCGGCACCCGGCCGATCGGGGCGCGGGTCAGCATGATCCCGAACAGCAGCAGCACCACCACCGCGCCGACGTAGATCAGCACCTGCGTCCAGGCCACGAACTCGGCGGTCAGCACCAGGTAGCAGCCGGCCAGCGCGCCGAAGGCGACCACCAGCCACAGCGCCGCGTGGACCAGCTGCCGGGTGGTCACCACCAACACGGCCGAGCCCACCGCCACCACGCCCAGCAACGCGAAGACGACCTCCGCCGCGGTCATCGCGGCCCGCCCCGTCGCATGGCGGCGCGGCGGCCGGCCCGCTCGGCGGCCGTCACCTCCTTGGGGGTCTCGGCCGCCGGATCATGCGCCTGGGGCGGCGGCACCGTCCACATCCACTCGCGCAGCCGGTCTTTTTCGTGGGTGAGTTCGGCGATGTCGTACTCGGCGTACTCGAACTGCGGCGACCAGAACAGCGCGTCGAACGGGCAGACCTCCACGCAGATCCCGCAGTACATGCACAGCGCGAAATCGATCGCGAAACGGTCCAGGACGTTGCGGGTGCGGGGGCGTCCGCCGCCCTCGGCGGGCAGCGTCTCCTTGTGGGAGTCAATGTAGATGCACCAGTCGGGGCACTCGCGTGCGCACAGCATGCACACGGTGCAGTTCTCCTCCAGCAAGGCGATGACCCCCCTGCTGCGCGGCGGCAGGTCGGGCCGCACCTGGGGGTATTGACGCGTGACGGATCGCCGCGTCATCGTCCGCAATGTGACGGCCAGCCCTTTGGCCAGCCCGCCTCCCGGTACCCGTGCCACGGCCCCATGATTGCCTACGGCGCTCGGGGATGTGAACGTCGCCCGCCCGGCGGGCGTCTCAGAAGTGAGTCGTGCGGTGTTCGGCAGCTAGGAGCTCTTCATGGCGTGGCCGGGAAATCAGCCCTTTCAGGAGCCCCCGCAGCGTCCCGTGCCGGGTGACCCCCGCTATTCCGCGAACCCTTCGGTTCCTCCCGCCCAGCAGCCCCTCCCGGTGCCGTCGAAAACGCCGCCGCACCCTCAGCGGCCGCAGCACAAGGCCGCGAGCATCCTGTGGGCGTCCCTGCCGCTCATCTCCGTCGGCACCGTCACCCCTTTCGCGTTCATTTACGCCGCCTTCCGGCGCCGGACGGTGGACCTGGCGCTGTCCGCCGCCGCGTACCTGGCGATCTGGGCGGTGGCGTGGGTGTTCATCGACGATGAGGGCACGGCCGGCTCGATCGCCGCGACGCTGGCGATGCTGCTGTGCTTCGGCGGCACGGTGCACGCCTTCGCCGTCCGCAAGCGCGTCTTCTCCTCCCCGCCTCCCCTGGCGGACGGCAACGAGCAGGCCGTCCAGGCCGCCCAGCACCGCCGGAAACTGCGCGAGCGGGCGCGCAAACTGGCCGCCGAGGACCCCGTGCTGGCCCGCGAGCTGGGCATCGGCCGTCCCGACCAGCCGCGCTCCTACGACGACGGCGGGCTGATCGACGTCAACCACGCACCGCCGCACGTGCTGGCCACCCTGCCCGGCGTGACGCCCGAGCTGGCCGCGCGGATCGACCGGCTGCGGCGGGAGCGGGGGCCTTTCGTGTCGGTGGAGGAGCTGGCCGTCGACGCCGACCTGCCGGCGCATCTGGTGCCGACGCTCGGCGAGTACACGATCTTCCTGCCCTGACCCGCGTCCGGGCGGGCGGCGCCGCGGCCCTCAGGCCCCGACGGCGATCTTGACGATGCCGGTGAGGGCCAGCTGGAGCAGCGCCAGCGGCACCAGCCAGGCCCAGGCCAGGCGCTGCAGCTGGTCCTCGCGCAGCCGCGGGTAGCTGACCCGCAGCCAGATCACCACGAACGCCAGTGCGAACGTCTTCAGCAGCGTCCACGCCCAGCCCAGCTGCTCGTTCAGGAACGGGCCGTGCCAGCCGCCCAGGAACAGCACGGTGGTCAGCGCGCACAGCACCACGATCCCGGCGTACTCGGCCAGCAGGAACAATGCGAAGCGCAGCCCGCCGTACTCGGTGTAGGGGCCGAAGATGATCTCCGAGTCGGCCACCGGCATGTCGAAGGGGGGCCGCCGCAGCTCGGCCAGCCCGGCGATGAAGAACACCACCGCGCCGATCGCCTGCCAGGGCAGCCACCACCAGCGCCACTCGGCGACGATCTCGGTCAGCGACAGGCTGCCGGCCGCCATCGCCACCGACGCCGCCGCCAGCACCAGCGGCAGCTCATACGACATCAGCTGGGCGGCCACCCGCATCCCGCCCAGCAGCGAGTACTTGTTGGCGCTGGCCCAGCCCGCCATGATCGCGCCGATCACGCCGACGCCCATCACCGCCAGCGCGAAGAACAGCCCCACGCCGAGGTCCAGCACCACCTGGCCGCCCGGCCCGACCGGCACCACCACCAGCACCACCAGGTAGGGCACCAGCGCCACCGCGGGCGCCAGTTTGAACACCCACCGGTCGGCGTCGCGCGGGATGACGTCCTCTTTCTGGATGAACTTCACCCCGTCGGCCACCAGCTGCGCCCAGCCGTGGAACCCGCCGGCGTACATGGGGCCGAGCCGCCCTTGCATGTGCGCCATGACCTTGTGCTCGGCCTGTCCCACCAGCAGCGGCAGCACCGCGAACGCCGCCGCCAGCAGCGCCAGTTTGAGCACCGTCTCGGCGAGCTCAGGCATCGCCGCCTCCGTCGGTTCCCCGGGGCCGCCCGCCGCGCCCGGCCTGCGGCCCCGGGCGCCGGGAGCGGGCCGGGGCGGCCTGGGGCCCCCAGTTCTCCGGGACGCCGGGAGGGCGGACGCGGCGGCGGCTGGGGGCGCCGCTTCCGCTCTCGCCGGGTTCCTTGGCGCCGGGCCAGGGCTTGGCGACCCGGGCGGCCAGCACGAAGTCCTTGCGCAGCGGGTGCCCCTGGAAGCCGTCCGGCAGCAGCAGGGGCCGCAGGTCGGGGTGGCCGTCGAAGACGATGCCGAACATCTCGAAGGTCTCGCGTTCGTGCCAGTCGGCGCCCCGGTAGACGCCGGTCGCCGACGGCAGCCGCGGGTCCCGGCGCGGCACCAGGGTGCGCAGCAGCAGGCGGCGGCGGTGCCGCAGGGAGTAGACGTGGGCGACGACGCGGAAGCCGTCGTCCAGCTCGTCCACGGCCGTCAGCCAGTCGAAGTAGTCATAGCCCAGTTCCGTCCGGGCGAAGTCGAGGGCGGCCGGCCAGGAGGCGGCGGGCACGTCCACCACCGGCTGCCCGAAGGCGTCGGTCACGACCGCGTCCTCGCCGAAGCGCTCGGCCCAGGCGGCGGCCGGGTCCACGGCGGTCATCGCTCCCGCCGCCTTTCGCCGGGTTCATCCTCGTCGGTCTCCGCATCGAAACCGGGGATGAAGGACAGGTCCGCGCCGCCCTGCGGCGGCATCACGGGCAGTTCGGTGGTCGGGGCGTCCGGGGAGGGCTCTGGGACGCCGGAGGGAGGCCCGGCCTCCTCGGCCCGGCCGGGAGAGCCGACCGCGGGGAGCCGGTCGGTCCGCTCGGCGTCCGCCGCGGGCCCGACCACCGGCAGCCGGTCGGTGGGCTGATCGGCCCCGGCCACCGGCTGCTTCTCCGTGGGCTGGTCCGCCGGGGCCCAGTCGGCGGACGCATCCTCGTCGGAGGCCCACTTGGGGACCGCCGGGACGGGCCGCAGCCTGCCGGGCGGCTCCTGGGGCGGGGGCGGCGGCTGGATCGGGCGGCGCAGCACGGTGGCCTGCCGCGGCGCGGGGGGCGGCGGCGGGGCCACCGGCTCGCCGCCACCGCCGTACCGGTCGCCCAGCGACTCGGCGGCGATCTTCTCCTGGAGGCGGACGATGCCCTGCAGCAGCGCCTCCGGGCGCGGCGGGCAGCCGGGGACGTAGACGTCCACCGGGATGATCTGGTCGACGCCCTTGGTCACGCAGTAGGAGTCCCAGTAGGGGCCGCCGCAGTTGGAGCAGGCCCCGAACGAGATGACGTACTTGGGCTCGGGCATCTGCTCATACAGCCGGCGGACCGCGGGCGCCATCTTGTCGGTCACCGTGCCCGACACCACCATCAGATCGGCCTGGCGGGGTCCGGGGGCGAACGGGATCACCCCCAGCCTGATGAAGTCGTGCCTGCTCATCGAGGCGGCGATGAACTCGATCGCGCAGCAGGCCAGCCCGAAGTTGAACACCCACAGCGAGTAGCGGCGGCCCCAGTTGAGCACGAACTTGATCGGCTTGGGGGCCAGCCGCGACAGCGGACCGACGCCGGGCGGCGGCAGATCGACGGTGCTCACCGATGCATTCTTACAGTCCCCGCGCGTCGCCGCCGAGTCCCGGCCCGCGGGCCCCGCCGGCGATCACAGCCACGACAGCACGCCCTTGCGGCCCGCGTAGATCAGGCCGGTGAACAGGAAGCCCAGGAACACGAACATCTCGACCAGGGTGGTGGTCCCGAAACCGGGGGCCGAGAACACCGTGGCCCAGGGGAAAAGGAAGACCGCATCGACGGCGAAGACCACATACAGGTAGGCGAAGACGTAGTAGCGCACGTACGACTGCGCCCAGCCCTCGCCGACCGGGTCGACGCCGCACTCGTAGGTGATCAGCTTTTCCGGGGTGGGCCGGTGCGGCCGCAGCATCCGGTTGACCGCCAGCCCGCCGGCGACGATGCCGCCGCCCAGCAGGAGGAGCACCACGACGACCAGGTACGAGCCGAAGTAGTCCACCGCGGCCACCTCCCGTCTGCGTCCGGCCCCGCGCTCTGCGGGCGTCACGGCCAAGTATCCCCGAGGACGTGCAAGTTCCGGGGGGAGCAGGCAACGCACAGGGGCGGAAAGGGGGACAAACCATAATGACCGTTCCTGCATCACACTGAAAGCACGCTCCAGCACGTCCGCTCCCCGGAAGGAATGCGCTTCGATGAGCAGCCCCCCGCCACCGCCCCCCGGCTGGAATCCACCGCCAGGCGGCCCTTCGTGGCCGCCGCCCGACCAACCGCACGGGCAGCAGCCCGGCACTCCGCCGCCGTTCCAGCCGGGCACCACCCCGCCGCCGTTCGCGGCTCCCGGGACTCCACCGCCGTTCGGCCTGCCGGGCCCGCAGCCGCCGCTGCCGCCCCCGCGCCGGGCCGGCGCCGGGACGACGGTGGCCATCCTGCTGGGCGGGGGGCTGGTGGTGGTGCTGATCCTGGCCGCCGCCTTCGTCGTGCTGCTGAACAAGGAGGACAAGACCCCCACCGAACGGCTGGCCGCCGCGGCCCGCTCACTGGGGACCGCCCGCGCGCTCACCCTGCAGGGCACCTTCGGCACGGAACGGATCTCCGGCCAGGTCCAGGTCACCTCCAGCGGCCGGGTCACCGGCCCGGTGACCTGGCAGGGACGGCGGATGACCCTGCTGAACACCGGTGAGGAGCTGTTCGTCAAGGCCGACCGGTCTTACTGGGCGCAGCATCTGCGCAGCACCAACGTCAACGACCTGCCCGGCAACGGTGAGCAGTGGGGCAAGCTGTCCTCCGACCGCCTGACCTTCTCTTTCAAGCAGCACCTCACTCCCGCGGCGCTGGCCGCCAAGATGCGCTCGGTCACCAAGGCCACCGTGCGTTCGGACACCGAGACCGTGCTGCGGGGACGCGCGGCGGTGAAGATCACCACGCTCACCGGCACCTTTTACGTGTCCGAAGACGACCGGCTGCTGCGGGTCGAAAGCGTCGTTCCCTACTTCAACGCCGATGTCACCGCGCACTCGGGGTCCGACGCCGACGCCGTGATCGGCCGGCTGCGTTCCCTGGTCGGCGAGCTGAAGGACGCCTGGGACACCACCAGGACCTCGCGCCCCCAGAAGATCGAGGGCTGCAAGAACGGCAACGCCTCCGGCTGCACCGTCCGCGTCCGGCTGTGGACCTCCGGTGCGGGCAGTGAGTCCACGCAGGTCAGCGTCTATGTGTGGATCACCGAGACCACCCGGACCGGCCGCCGGCTGGGCGAGTGCAGCACCACCGCCACCACCACCGGCCTTGAGTCGGTGTGGGCCGAATGCCGGGTCTCCGGCGCGCAGTGGTCGGACTTCTACCGCCGCACCAAGTTGCGCAAGCCCGCCTGGATGCAGGCCCGGGTGGTCGCCATGGCCTTCACCCCCGGCCGGCTTCAGGAGCTGCAAAGCGCGCTCGACCGGGAATGAGCCTTATTTCAGCGCGTGGCCTGCCAGGTCACGGCATCGTCCCTGACACGCCGTCCCCGTCCCCAGATAGCGGAGACGGCGGCTGACAAAGGTTCAGTGAGCCGCGGCACGGGTGCCGGATGTTCCCCCCGGTGGGGCGGTTCATCCGGCACTATCGGATGCCGGGGTTTCGGGGCGGGCCGCCGGGCTGAGATCCTGGCATGCCGAGTCCGGCCCGGACCGGTCAGCACGCACCAGGAGGATCGTCGGCGGTGAGCTCACCCCAATCGTTGCCGTCCGGGCAGCCGAGCCCACCGGCGGGCGGACCCGCCGGCGGCGGGCCGCGCCGGCGGCTGCGCATTCCCAGCCTTCCCCGCCCGCTCGTCGCGGGACTGGCGGTCGCGGCGCTGGTCGGCACGGTGATCACCGCCGGGCTGCGGGCGGACGACGCCCCGGGCGACCGGACGGCGAGCGGGGTGCAAAGCCCCAGCCGGTCGGCGGCCCCGCCGTGGACGGCCGAGGTCGCCGCGCGGCTGAAGGAGCTGCCGGCGCTGCGTTACAGCGGGGCGTTCACCTCCGGCGGCCGTCCCGCCTGGGCGACGCTGTCGGTGACCCGGTCCGGCTCGGCGATCGGCACGATCACCCGGGACGGCCGGCGGGCCCTGCTGGTGAGCGTGGGCGGCGCCACGTACCTGAAGGGGCCGGCGGCGTTCTGGACGAACAGCGCCGGGCCGACCGCGCTGCCGGAGGACTTCGCCGGGCGGTGGGCCAAGGCGCCCGTCACCACGCTGGGCTTCGACATCAGGTCGTTCCTGGCCCCCTCCTCCATCGCCGAGCTGGTGCGCCGCTTCCCCGGCGGCGGCTCCGGGGAGGTCGACGGACGGCCGGTGTACCGCATCCAGACCGCGCTCGGCACCTACTCGGTGACCGTCGCCCAGCCGCACGAGCTGCTGCGGGTGGAGGGCGTGGCGGGGGCCCGCTTCGATGTGACGGCGGTGCCCGACGCCGCCCCGGTGCTGACGGAGCTGCGCAGGCGGGTGGCCGCGCTCGGCGGGGCGCGCGACCCGGGGGTGCGTTTTGAGCACGGCGGGCTGAAGTTCGTCAACTGCAACGAGAACGTCAGCGGTTGCACGGTGCGCCTGGAGGTCTCCACCCGCTCCCCGGTGGTGGCGAACGACGGCTCATCGGCCACCGCCGCCGCGCCGCGGGTGCGGATGACCGCCACGATCAGCGCCGACGGCCGGGCGCTGGGCTCGTGCACGGACGTGCAGCCGCTGAACGCCTCCCGCAAGGCCACGCTGAGCTGCACGGTCACCAGCCGGGGCTGGCGGGAGTGGATGCGGCGGGCGCGGGATGTGCCCGGGCGGCACGAGTACACCGCGCAGGCCCGGGTGGTGGCCGAGGCGCTGTCGGCGCGGCAGGTCGCCGAGCTGCTGGCGGCGGTCGATCAAGAGCGCCGGGCCGGCTGAGCCCGCCTTCGCGAGCAGGGGAAGACTGCCTGGTCAGGCCGTACGGCGAAGTGCGGCAAAGACATTGAGCGGTTATTGCGGGCCAGCAAACCGAACTGGATTCTAAAGAACTATAGTGCTGGGGGTGAACGTCAAGCCGCCGGGACCACCGGGCCCGCCTTCGGCCCGGTCTTCGGCACCTTCCGTGCCCGTGGCACTGGTCCGCCGGTTGCATGTGGACCTGTGCCGGCTCGCCAGCCGTCTGTGTCCGGCCGCAACGTCCCGAAGGTGAACGTTCCGCGCCGCCCGCCCCGTACCCCTGTGCGAGCGGCGCGCCTGGGCCGTCCACCGGGAGTGGACGCCGTCTCCACCGCCGACCGATGCGATACGTCCCGAGCCGGGGTGCACTGTGCCCGCACGGGGCGCCGCGCAAGGAGGCGGGGGTCTTGGCGCCCACCGCCGGGCCGAGCGCCGGACGGCCCGGCGGCACCATGCGTCCGCCGGGAGATCCGGTACGGCCGGACGTACCATGAAAGGTAAGCCTAAGTAGCATCACGGGATCCGGACGCCTCCCCGGGTCCCGGGTGCTGCGCGTCGAGGAGGTCTTCCTCTGTGACCAAACAGGTCCAGCAGCTCGACCGCGTCATCATCCGTTTCGCCGGCGACTCCGGCGACGGCATGCAGTTGACCGGCGATCGCTTCACCCAGGAAACCGCGTCATTCGGCAACGATCTGTCGACGCTGCCCAATTTCCCGGCCGAGATCCGGGCCCCGGCGGGCACGCTGCCCGGGGTCTCCAGCTTCCAGCTGCACTTCGCCGACCACGACATCCTCACCCCCGGGGACGCCCCGGACGTCCTGGTGGCGATGAACCCGGCGGCGCTGAAGGCCAACATCGGCGATCTGCCGCCCGGCGGGACCCTGATCGTCAACACCGACGAGTTCACCAAGCGCAACCTGGCCAAGGTCGGCTACGCCGCCAACCCCCTGGAGGACGGCTCGCTGGCCGAATACCAGGTCCACGCGCTGCCGCTGACCTCCATGACGGTCAGCGCGCTGGAGGACTTCGACATCACCAAAAAGGACGCCGAGCGGGCCAAGAACATGTTCGCCCTCGGGCTGCTGTCGTGGCTGTACCACCGGCCCACCGAGGGCACGCTGGCGTTCCTGGAGCGCAAGTTCGCCAAGAAGCCCGAGATCATGAAGGCCAACATCGCGGCCTTCCAGGCGGGCTGGAACTACGGCGAGACCACCGAGACCTTCTCGGTGCAGTACGAGGTCAAGCCGGCCGCCCACCCGCCCGGGCTGTACCGCAACATCACCGGCAACACCGCGCTGGCCTACGGCCTGATCGCGGCGTCGGTGCGCAGCGGGCTGCCGCTGTTCCTCGGCTCCTACCCGATCACCCCGGCCTCCGACATCCTGCACGAGCTGTCCAAGCACAAGCGGTTCGGGGTGCGCACCTTCCAGGCCGAGGACGAGATCGCCGCGATCGGCGCGGCGCTGGGCGCCTCCTTCGGCGGGTCGCTGGGGGTGACCACCACCTCCGGGCCGGGCGTGGCGCTCAAGAGCGAGACCATCGGGCTGGCGGTGGCCACCGAGCTGCCGCTGGTGGTGGTGGACGTGCAGCGGGCCGGGCCGTCCACCGGCATGCCCACCAAGACCGAGCAGGCCGACCTGCTGCAGGTGATGTTCGGCCGCAACGGCGAGGCGCCGGTGCCGGTCGTCGCCGCCCAGTCCCCCGCCGACTGCTTCGACGCGGCGATCGAGGCCGCCCGCATCGCCGTCAAGTACCGCACCCCGGTCGTGCTGCTGACCGACGGCTACCTGGCCAACGGCTCGGAGCCGTGGCGGATCCCGGACGTGGAGTCGCTGCCGACCATCGACCCCGGCTTCGCCGAGCCGGGTCAGGAGGACTTCCAGCCGTTCAAGCGGGACCCCAAGACGCTGGCGCGGCCCTGGGCCATCCCGGGCACGCCGGGTCTGGAGCACCGCATCGGCGGTCTGGAGAAGGCCGACGGCGCCGGCAACATCTCCTACGACCCCGACAACCACGACACCATGGTCCGGCTGCGGCAGGCCAAGATCGACGGCATCGCCGCCGACATCCCGCCGCTGCAGGTCGACGACCCCTCCGGCCGGGCGCGGGTGCTGGTGCTGGGGTGGGGCTGCACCTACGGCTCCATCGCCGCGGCGGTGCGGCTGGTGCGCGAGCGCGGCGGGCACGTCGCCCAGGCCCACCTGCGCCACCTCAACCCCTTCCCCGCCAACCTCGGCGAGGTTCTGCGTTCCTACGACAAGGTCCTGCTGCCGGAGATCAACCTCGGCCAGCTGGCCCTGCTGCTGCGCGCCAAGTACCTGGTGGACGTGATCGGCTACAACCGCATGCGCGGTCTGCCGTTCAAGTCCGAGGAGTTGGCCGGTGTGATCCAGGATGTGATCGACAGTGAGTGAAGTGCTCAACGGCTCCCCCAACGGCCGGAGTGGGCTGTCGCTGGTGCCCAAGACCGACGTCAAGCAGACCGCCAAGGACTTCAAGAGCGACCAGGAGGTGCGCTGGTGCCCCGGCTGCGGGGACTACGCCATCCTGGCCGCGGTGCAGTCCTTCCTGCCCGAGCTGGGGCTGCGCCGGGAGAACATCTGCTTCGTCTCCGGCATCGGCTGCTCCTCGCGGTTCCCGTACTACATGAACACCTACGGGTTCCACTCCATCCACGGCCGTGCCCCGGCGATCGCGACCGGGCTGGCCGCCTCCCGGCCGGACCTGTCGGTGTGGGTGGTCACCGGTGACGGCGACGCGCTGTCCATCGGCGGCAACCACCTGATCCACGCGCTGCGCCGCAACGTCAATTTGAAGATCCTGCTGTTCAACAACCGGATCTACGGGCTGACCAAGGGCCAGTACTCGCCCACCTCGGAAGTCGGCAAGATCACCAAGTCGACCCCAATGGGCTCGCTGGACACCCCGTTCAACCCGATCTCGCTGGCGCTGGGCGCCGAGGGCACCTTCGTGGCGCGCACCATCGACTCCGACCGCAAGCACCTGCAGTCGGTGCTGCGGGCGGCGGCCGAGCACAAGGGCACCGCGCTGGTGGAGATCTACCAGAACTGCCCCATCTTCAACGACGGCGCGTTCGACCCGCTCAAGGAGCCGGGGGTGCGCGACGACATCACCATCCGTCTGGAGCACGGCGAGCCGATCATCTTCGGCGCCGAGCGGGACAAGTGCCTGCGCCGCACGCCCACCGGCGGCCTGGAGGTGGCGAGCGTCGCCGACGTGGACCCCGCGCAGATCGTGGTGCACGACGCCCACCACCCCGACCCGTCGCTGGCGTTCGCGCTGTCGCGGCTGGACTCCCCGGCCTTCCGGCACACCCCGATCGGGATCTTCCGGCAGGTGCAGCGCCCGGCCTACGACGAGCAGATGCGGGCCCAGGTGGAGCAGGCCATCGAGCGGGAGGGCCCCGGCGACCTGGCCGCCCTGCTGGCCAGCGGGGACACCTGGCGCATCGACGGCTGACGGCGGGCGGTCCGCAGCGGCCCCGGTCCTCTTTTCCAAGAGGGCCGGGGCCTGCCGCTTGTGGCCACTTGGTCACATCCGGGCCGCCACGGTGGCGGTATCGCAACGGCGCTGAAAGACTTGGGGCGCAGGAGGAGGGGGGAGGTGAAGGATGCGGGCCGTGCCAGGCCGCAACGAGCGACGTCCCGGTGCCCCGGCCAAAGACGCTTTCGGACGCTTTGTCGCCCCAGGCGCGCAGTTCCCTCCTCCGCCACCGCCGCCCCCGCCGGGTGGCCCGGCCCGTGAACGCGGCACGGGCAGGCGACGCGGCCGCCCGGCCCGGAGGGGACGCGGCGGCTTCCTCCAGGCGGGACGCAGAGGTCTGCGGCTTTTCAAGCGTTCCGCGCCGGGCGCCGGCGGCGAGCGGACCGAGCAGAGACCGGCGTCCCCGGCCGCCGAGCAACCAGAGCCCATGGCGCCCCCGGCCGAGGAGAGCGCCGCGCCGCCGGATCGCCGGGCCGCCGAGCGGGCGCGCCGGGCGGCCGCCCTGCGCCGTCTCCAGGAGCAGCGCCGGGCCCGCGCCGGGCTGCGCTCCACCCGGCGGCGGCCCGCCCTGGCGGCGGTGGTCGTCACGCTGGCGGCGCTGATCATCACGATCACGCTGACCGGGGCGCTGATCGTGACCGCCGAGCGGCCCGAGCCGGTGCCGCTGGCCTCCCCCCTGCACATCTACCCGGTCACCCAGGTGGTCGCCGGCGCCTGCCCGGCCGGCACCCAGGGCATCACCGAGCAGACCACCCCCTCGGAGGCCAGGTGCTACCACCTCAGCAGCGGCATCGCGATCCGGCAGGTCGCCGGCCTGCGGGTGCAGCCGGGGCGGACGGCCGGCAGCTATGACGTGGCGATCGACCTGATCGCGGCCGACCGGCGGGCGTTCGGCGAGCTGACCCGCATCGCCGCGGGCCGCTCGGTGGCGTTCGTGGTCAACGGCCGGCTGGTGACCGCGCCGCGGGTGGAGGTGCCGATCACCGACGGCAAGGTGGTGGTGACCGGCAGTCTCGGCCGGGCCGAGGCCGACCGCCTGGTGAGCATCCTGCGGGGGCCTTGAACCCGATCCCGCCGCCGGGGTCTCCCGCTCGGCGCGTTCGGACGCCGCCGGCGGACGTCCTTCCTCAAGTCCGCCGGTGGCTCACCGCGCCCGCGGCCCGCCCGGCATCGGCGGGCGGTGCCGCCGCGGCCGGGGGCCGCCGGTCCTCGGCGGGGGCGGAGGAGGTGCGCAGCGGCAGTTCCTTGAGGGCCAGCGCGGCCGCCAGGCCCGCCAGCGCGATCGGCACCCCGACCAGGAAGGCGGCCTGGACCGCCTCGGTGAAGGACGCCAGCAGCAGGCCCCGCAGCGGCTCGGGCAGGGCGTGGATCTCCTCGGGGGTGCCCAGCCCGGTGCCGACCCGCTCGGGCACCGGCAGGCGGGCGGCGCGCAGCCGCTCGGTCAGCGCGGCGGTGAGCCGGGCGGTGAGCACGGCGCCGAGCGCGGCCACCCCGACCGCGCCGCCCATGCTGCGAAAGAAGGTGACGCCCGAGGTGGCGGCGGCCATATCGGCGCGGTCGGCGGCGTTCTGCGTGGCCAGCACCAGCATCGTCATGGTCATGCCCAGGCCCAGCCCGGCCGTCCCGCAGCCGATGCCGACCGCCACCGGACCGGAGTCCACCTGCAGCCGCGACAGCAGGAACATCCCGGCCGCCAGCAGCGCCGTCCCGGTCACCGGGAACATCTTCCAGCGCCCGGTGCGGGCGGCCACCTGCCCGGAGACGGTGCTGCCCAGCAGGACGCCGATCGTCATCGGCAGGGCCAGCAGCCCGGAGACGGTGGGTGTCATGCCCTGCACCACCTGCAGGTACTGCGGCAGGTAGGTCATCACCCCGAACATGCCCACGCCCACCATCAGCGAGGCCGCCGAGGCGAGCACGAAGGTGCGGTCGGCGAACAGGCGGGGCGGCAGGATGGGCGCGGCGGCCCGCCGTTCGGCCGCCACCGCCGCCCCCAGCAGCACCAGGGTCAGCGCGGTCAGGCCGTAGGTCCACGGAGAGTTCCAGGGGAACTCCTTGCCGCCCAGGGACAGCACGATCAGCGCGGTGCTCGCCGCGCCGGTGATGGTGACCGCCCCCGCCCAGTCGATCTTCGGCCGGGCCCGGCCCGTCTCGCGCGGCGGCCGGTGCAGGGTCCACTGGGTGATGGCGAGGGCCGCCAGCGCCAGCGGCACGGTGACGAAGAAGCACCAGCGCCAGCCCAGGCGCGGAGCGTCCACCAGGAAGCCGCCGAGCAGCGGGGCGGTCACGGTGGACAGGCCGTAGGCGGCGCCCAGGTAGCCGGAGTAGCGTCCGCGCTGCCGGGGTTCGACGATGTCGCCGAGGATGACCTGGGTGAGCGCCATCGCCCCGCCGGCGCCCATCCCCTGCAGCGCCCGGAACGCGATGAGCTGGCCGACGTTCTGGGAGAGGCCGGCCGCGATCGAGGAGGCGGTGAACAGCAGCAGCGCGGTCTGGTACATCCGCTTGCGGCCGAAGATGTCCGACAGCCTGCCCCACAGCGGGGTGGAGGCGGTCATGGCCAGCAGCGGGGCGCTGGCCACCCAGGCGAGCTGTTCCTGCCCGCCCAGCTCGCCCATGATGGTGGGCAGCGCGATGGTGGTCACCGAGGTGGAGATCACCGCGGTGATCATGGCCATCAGCAGCCCGCTGAGGATCTTGAGCACCTGCCGGTGCGTATAGCCGCCCGCCGCGCCGTGCCCCACCCTGTCCCCCCCTGATCAGCCGTGTTCTGCACACGAGTATGTATACGCTCGTTTACAAGTCAAGGCGGGATACTGTCACCCGATGCGACCGAAGCAGGCGAACGACGGCCCCGCCCCGCGGCCCAGGCGCGACCGGGCCGCCACCCGGCGGCGGCTTTTGGAGGCGGCCCGCGAGCTGTTCGCCGAGCACGGCTATGACCATGTGTCGGTGCGGGCGATCGCCGCCCGCGCCGAGGCCAACGTGGCGCTGGTCAACCGGTACTTCGGGTCCAAGGCCGCGCTGTTCGGCGAGGTGCTGGCCGGGGAGTCGGCGCTGCCGCACGTCCTGGAGGGCGAGGCGGTGGAGCTGCCGGGCAGGCTGGCCGAGCACGTGGTCCGGCTGATCCACCACGGCCAGGCCGGCCCGGTGCTGCGCACCCTGGACCGCTCGGTGGGCGACCCGCAGATCCAGCCGATCATCCGCCGTCACCTGGAACGCATCCTGGTCGAGCCGCTGGCCGCCCGGCTGCAGGGGCCCGATGCCCGGCTGCGCGCCACCGCCGCCGCCTCCATCGTGATGGGCATCGGCTCGGTGCGGCGCATCCTGGGCCTGGCCGACCTGCGCGCGGCCGATCCCGAGGCCCTCACCGCCCACCTGACCGCCATGTTCGCCGCCGCGCTGGCGCCCCTGCCCGAGCCCGGCCGGGACGGGTGAGTCCTCCCGATCCGCCGCGGACCCGCCCGGCGCCGCAAGGGGGCCCGGACGCGGCGGAATCCGGCCCTCACCCCTGGTGATCAGGCAGAACGGCCGTTGAAGCGGGCTCAACAATTAGGGAAAGTGTGATTTCCCTCTCTCTGCGAGCCGGCACCGTCAAAGCGGCTCCCGCCCTTGCGAGAGCCGCCCTTGGCCGCAGACGGTCATGTCCCGTCTCGTCCCATGGGTGTGTTCTCATGGCGATTCCGGGGGTATCCCTGCACCTCGTTGCGGTCGGACCGGCATCCGTGCCGCCGGGGCGCCGCAACGGAGAAGACACATTGATGACCGGAAAAAGAGGTCGAGACAACTCATCGGGTTGAATAAGCTCGCCAGTTCAAGGCGGCGTGCCCGCGTCGTTGCACGACACAAAGATCAGCTCGATCGGTGGATTAACTTCCGCCGAGAGGGGGGAGATGATCATCATGGCACGGCAGCAAATCGTCAAACGCCCCAGGCCCCCGCGTCAGCCGACACCCATGGACCTCCGGACGCCGTCTGGACGGATCCTGCCGTACTGAGCCCTTTCCGCCATGCCGTCTCCGCAGGTTGAGACGGGCGCGGCACGGCCGGCGAATGCGACGGCCGGCGACGGCACGGCACCGGGCGCCGCCGGGGCTCCCGTCCCGGCATCCCGGGCCATGTGCCGGGAAAGGCTCCCGCCGCCTAGGCGGCCGGTACGGGTACGGCGACCGGGGCCGGCGGTGTGCCCTGCGGCGGAACGGGAGGTTCGCGCCGCCGGGGCTCCCCCGCAGGCTCCCGGGACGAGGGTCGCGAAAGGGACGCCCGAGCACGACGGCTTCGAGGCCGCGGACCGCATGGTCCGCGGCCTCGCCGCTTTCCGGAGGGGTCCCCGGCGTTACGGCCGCGGCGCGGCCTCGGCCGCATCGGCGGAGGCCGCCCGCTCCGAAGGCGCGGGGACCAGGTCGAGGGTGTCGCGCAGGGTGACCGGCTTGAGCGCCAGCGCCGCCAGGATGCTGACCACCCCCAGCCCTGCGGAGATCAGGAAGATGTGGCCGGTGGCGTCGCCGTAGGCGGCCCGGACGATCTCCACGACGGGGGCCGGCAGCGCGCTCAGGTCCAGGCTGCCGGTGGCCTTGCCGGCGCCCGCGCCCATGCCCGCCGCGGACAGCTTCTCGGTGATCAGGGCGGTGACCCGGTTGGCCAGCACGGCGCCCAGCACCGACACCCCGATCGTCCCGCCGAGTGAGCGGAAGAAGGTCACCGTGCCGCTGGCCGCGCCCAGTTCCTTCAGCGCCACCGAGTTCTGCACGATCAGCACCAGGTTCTGCATGCAGGCGCCGACCCCGATGCCGATCAGCAGCATGCCGGCGCTCAGCAGCACCAGCGAGGTTTCGTGGTCGATGACGCTCATCACCGCAAAGCCCGCGGTCAGCACCACGGTGCCGAACACGATGAACGGCTTGGGCTTGCCGGTCTTGCTGGTCAGCCGCCCGATGACCGTGGACGACAGCAGCACCCCGGCCATCATCGGGATGGTCAGCAGGCCCGCCTTGGTGGGGCTGTAGCCGCGGCCGATCTGGAAGTACTGGCCGAGGAAGACCGCGCCGCCGAACATCGCCGAGCCCACCGCCAGGCTGGCCACGATGGACAGGGCGGTGTTGCGCCGCATGACGATGGGCAGCGGCACCACCGGCTCGGCGGCCCGCGACTCCACCCACACCGCCAGCGCCAGGATGAGCAGCGCCCCGCCCACCATGGCGGCGGTCTGCCAGGACAGCCAGGCGAAGGAGCCGTCCACGAAGGTGACCCAGACCAGCAGCAGGCTGACGCCCCCGGTGATCAGGGTGGCGCCCAAGTAGTCGATCTTGACGTCGGCCTTGCGCACCGTCGGCACGTGCAGCGTCAGCTGCAGCAGGACGGCGGCCACCAGCGCGATCGGCACCCCGATGAAGAAGCACCAGCGCCAGCCCAGCCAGGAGACGTCCACGATCAGCCCGCCCAGCAGCGGCCCGCCGACGGTGGCCACGGCCATCACCGCGCCGATGTAGCCCATGTACTTGCCGCGGTCACGGGGCGGGATGATGGCGCCGATCACGATCTGCACCAGGATCTGCAGGCCGCCCATGCCCAGCCCTTGGAAGGCCCTTGCGGCGATGAGCTGCTCGGTGTTCTGCGCCAGGCCGGCCAGCAGCGAGCCCACCAGGAAGATCGCGATGGAGAGCTGGACCAGCCGCTTCTTGTTGTACAGGTCGGCCAGCTTGCCCCAGATGGGGGTGACGGCGGTGGAGGTCAGCAGGGTCGCCGTCACCACCCAGGTGTATTGCGACTGACTGCCGTGCAGCGCCCCGATGATCCGCGGCAGCGCGGTGCCCACCACCGTGGCGCTGAGCATGGCGGCGAACAACACCAGCATGAGGCCGGCCAGTGCCTCCAGCGTCTGCCGACGGCTCATCGGCGCAGGCGGGGACGAATGCATGCTCAAGTACTGCCTCCCGGTGACGGCGTGTGGAAGGGGAAGGGGGCGGAGGCGGGAGACCAACGACTACCGGCCGGTAGTCTATTCCCACTGGGAAAATTTACCCGATGGGCAAGTTTACTCCGGTCGCTAAGGTGGGTGCCGTGAAGACCATGCCGGGCCTGCGCGAGCGCAAGAAGGCGGCCACGCGCCAGGCGCTGCACGACGCCGCGATGCGGCTGGCGATCGAACACGGCCTGGACAAGGTCACCGTGGAGGCCATCGCGGACGCGGCCGGAGTCTCCCGGCGGACCTTCTCCAACTACTTCGCCGGCAAGGAAGACGCCCTCCTGTACGGCGACGAGCAGCGGATGCGGGCCATCTTGGAGTCCTTCGCCGCCCGCCCGCCCGACGAGCCGTCCTGGACGGCGCTGCGCAACGCCGTCGACGACTACTACCGGAGCCTGGGCCGCCGCCCCGACCCCGAGTGGTCCATGCGGGCCCGGCTGGCCAAGCGGCACCCCTCCCTGGCGGCCCGCCAGATGGCCAACTACGCCGCCGCCGAGCAGAACCTCACCGCGTTGATCGCCGAGCGCGAAGGGCTGCCGCCCGATGCACTGCGCCCCCGCGTCATGGCCGCCGCCTTCCTGTCCAGCGTGCGCATCGCCGTGCAGATGTGGACGGACACCCATCCCCCGCGCCCGCTGCAGGAGATCGTCCACGAGGTCATGGACGAGCAGGCCCGCCCCTTTCAGTGACGGATCCCGCCCCCGGAAGGCCGGCCCCTTCCCGGCCGGCCGAAAAGCTCATGCCGCCTCCTCCCGGAGCGGGCCCTGCTCGGTGGAACCGATCAGCCAGCGCACGGTGTCCAGGACGGATTCGGCCGCGGAGCGGAAGGTGACGCCGAGGTCGGCGGTGGTGGCCGAGGCGTCGGCGCCGGGCGGGCAGTGCAGGGCGGTCCAGGTGCCCTCCCGGCCGAACGTCAGCCGGACCGGCAGCATCCGCTGGAGGAGATCGGCGAGCCTGCCCGCGGCCGACAGCACGGGCGCGGGCACGGCGAGCCGGGCCGGGCTGCCCCCGCCGGCCGCGGCGACCAGCCGCTGGATCTCGGCCATGGCCGGCGTCTCGGCGACGGCCAGGTAGCGGCGCGGGGCCACGCCCGCGCTCAGCACCGCCACGTGCACGGCGGCCAGATCGCGCACGTCCACCACCGGCACGACGCCCGGCAGCCGGAAGGGGAGCCTGCCCTGCAGGACGGAGCGGGCCAGCAGAGTGCTCTCGCCGCAGGCCGGATCGTGCGGCCCCCACACCATCCCCGGGGTGACGATCGTCACCGGCGCCCCGGCGAGCTGCCAGCGCCGGGCGATCCATTCGGCCAGGGCTTTGGACCGCCCGCAGGGCACCGGCGGGTCGCCGACCGGGGAGCTCGCCGTCAGCGACTGCGCGGCCGGCAGCAGCGCGGTGAAGGAGGAGACGTGGACGATCGGGTTCAGCCCCAGCCCGTAGGCGCTGCCGAGGACCAGGTCGGTGCTGCGCACGTTGATCGCGTGCAGCTCCGGGCGGCGCCGGGCGTCGAAGGAGTGGACGGCGGCGGTGTGCACCACGGCGTCACAGCCGGTCAGGGCCCGCACCACCGGCTCGCGGGAGGTGAGGTCCACCTCGACCGTCTCGACCGCGTCGGCGCAGCCGTGCGGGCGCAGCGCCCGCCGGATCCGGTGCGCCGAGCGGGCCGCCGCGCGCACCTGGTGCCCGGCCTCCACCAGCGCCTTGACGGTATGCGAGCCCACGAAACCGCTCGCCCCGGTGACCAGGACCTTCATCGTCTCCCCCCGGCCGGCTCGCAGGCGTCGGACGGCCCGGTGCCCGGCTTGGTCTGCCGCATGAAGCCTCCCAGCGGATCCCGATGCACCCCGTCCCCGTTCGGGGACGGCACTCAGCGGTCGCCGGGGCACGGTAGGGCCGGGAACTGCTCACTTCCCAGGCCAAACGCTGTCAGGTCGCTGCTCACCCGAACTTGAACGGTGAACCTTTCTCACCCGCCCTGGAGCGGAGAGCCGAGCCAGACATATCACCCCATTCGTGATTTTCGTCACTCGAGTGACACTGATCACAGTGGCGACACAAAGCGGACCGCGCTCCGGAACACCGCTCTGACCTGGGCGAAGAGTCCGCAACACCCCCACCGAAACAAGGGGAGAAGTTGGAAAGATTCGCACCTTCCAACTCCGAGGTCAGATTCTTGTAACCTCCAGGTTGCCGCATCCGGCCAACCCGCCGACCTACTCTAATGACATGGCCGAGCTCATCATCGTTCTGGTAATCGCGTACCTCTTGACGCATTGACGGACGGGTCTGGCAACGCCGTGGTAAATCCCGCCGTCGCTCTTCCCTGCCCCGACTACCCCTCTGTGCAGCGGACGCCCGACGTGGGCGCCCGCCGTCATGTGCGAAGAAGAAGCGAGACAGATCGACGACGATCTGTCTCCTTCGCATTGGTCAAGGGGAAAACAATCGGGTAAACCAGACCCAGGGCATGAGATCGACCCATCTTCCCGCTTTTTCATGACATTTCTTCGGCGGTGCTCCGGCATTCTTCGCGCCATCGGCTTTCGTGCGCAGCCGCCGCCCACGGGACGACGGGCCCCCGCCGCCGTCAGTCCGCGCGTTCACCGGGCCGGCGAGCGCCCCGCACACGTCCGCCCAAGCTCTGCGCGACCCGGCGCAGGAGCAGCAGCAGCCACAGGTACATGGCCGCGGAAGGCGAAAGGAACGCCACGGGGGCGGACACCCCGAACACCAAGGTCAACACCACGTTGTCGGTGATCTCCGAACGGACCCGGCGCTGGGGAACGCCCGGCGCCCGCAGCGGACCCGGCCGGCGCAACCGCAGCGACATGACCGTCATCAGCGCCCCCGCCAGCGCAAGGGTCCCGGCATACCCGGCCACCGCGACGGAGACGTTGCCGTAGTCACTGATCAGCCGGGTCGGAAACGGCAGGATCGCGATGCACGCCAGCAAGGCCAGCTCCAGCATCACCATCGGCCCGTCCACCTGCGCGACCATGGCGAACAGGCCGTGGTTGCCGAGCCAGAACAACCCGATGACCGCAAAGCTCAGCGCATAAGCCCACAGATCGGGCAGCGCGCCGTGCAGCACCTGCCGCAGCTGGGGCTCCGTCAGCCCCGCCGGCACCTGGATGCCCAACGCCAGCAGGGTGATCGCGATCGCGATCACCGCGTCGGCGAACCCCAGCAGCCGCTCCCGATCCACCAGCCCGTCGCCCCGGCTCCGCTGCGCGCCCTCCGGCATGCGGCCAACCTAAGCGCGCGGCGAACGCGGCACCGGCGGGACGCTCCCCCGTTTGCCCGGCGCTGAGCGGCCTTTGAGCCGTCCCGGAAGCGGGAAACGCCCCTCAGCCGGAGAAGGTGATCTCGGCGAAGGCCTCCAGCTGCTCCAGGTAGTGCTCCAGCGACTCGTGCCGCACGGTGAGGTTGATCCGGGTGGCCCCCGCCTCGGCGGCGGTCCGCATCAGCTCGGTGACCTGCTCGGGCCTGCCGATGGCGTCGATGCGGCGATTGGGCGTGAACACCACGTCGAAGCCCTCGGGAATCTGCACCGAGTCGAGCATCTGCCGCATCCGCTCCGGCGACGGGCCGCGGAACGTCTGGGGCGCCGGGGCCCACCCGTCCCCGAGCGTGACCGCCCGGCGCAGCGCGCGCATGCTGTGGCCCCCGATCCACAGCGGCACCCGGGACTGCACGGCGTGCGGATCGATCACCATCTCCTTGAACGAGAAGTACTCCCCCTCGTAGGAGACGACCCGGGAGGACAGCGCCGCCCGCAAGGCGCGCAGCGCGTCATCGGCCCGCGGCCCGCGATCGTCGAAGGGCTTGCCCAGCAGATCGAACTCCTCGCGCAGGTTGCCCACGCCCAGCCCGAGGATCAGCCGGCCGCCGCTGAGATGGTCGAGGGTGCCGTACCGCTTGGCCAGCTCCAGCGGGTGGTAGAAGGGCAGCACCAGCACGTACGGCAGAAAACGCAGCCGCTCGGTGTGCGCCGCCAGGAACGAGAAAGTCGCCAGCGGGTCGTAGAAGCGTTCACCGCGCGGCAACCCCGGCGGCACGGCCACATGGTCGGGACAGGTCATGAAGTCGTACCCGAGCCGGTCGGCGGCCTTGGCGACCCGGACCAGTTCGGCGACCCCGGCCCGGTGCTCCCACTCGGGTCGGTTACCGGCCAGAGCGACGATGGGAGAGCTGATACCGACCTTCACGACCCCGCCCTTCTCGATGCGATGCGCCGCTGCAGCACGATGAGGGGATCGAGCTCGTCCCGGCGCCCCGACGGCCCCTCCCCCTCCTTGGGCACGAACCGCCCGACCTCGGACCTGGTCCACTCACGGACCGCCCAGCGCTCGCAGATGGCCCACCGCCCGTCCCGGTAGGTCATGTGATCGACGAACCGCACCCCGCTGGTGAAGTTGGCCCGGACGCTGTCGGCCGGCTCCCCCCAGTGCACGGAGATGCCGTAGGCCTCCGAGACCGCCTCATCTCCGTACAGATCGACCAGGTGGTTGGCCACGATGTGCATGGTCCCGCCCCGCCGCGCCCGCAGCCTGGGCTCCACCCAGGCCAGGTACTCCTCGACGGTCCCGTCAAAGCCGGTGTGGTGGTCGATCGCGCCGGGATGGTAGGCCGAACGCACCAGTTCGAAGTCCAGCCGGTCGATCCCCCGGCAGTACCGCAGCACGACGTCGTGGATCTGCTGCCGATCCCACCACTGCGAACGCTCCCGTGCCACGACCACCCCGGAACAACGCGGGCCACTGCGACGAACCTGCCGTCCGGCGGCCGACGCGACCAGGGCCCGCGTCCCCGCCCGCCTGCCGCCGCACGCCCAACCTAGGCATCCGGGACGACCACGAACGCCCCGGTCTCACTGACCGGAAGCACCCCGGCCCCGTACCGGAGAGATGCGGATCCACGGCAGCGGGCCCGCTCCCTGACCAGGCCGTTCGCTTCAATCCCTCATAGCGCCGACGAGGACGTGCCGGCTCCGCCACACCCATCCAAGACGCCACGTTGCGATCCCCCGCAGGGCGGATGAGGACGCGGGGAACTCCTCTATTCGCTTCTAGTGCGTCATCTTGCGGTCCCTCTCACAAGGTGGATGAGGGCCCGTCGCTCTGAAGGCCACCGGGCGGCTCGTTCGAGATGCTGCGATCTCCCACAGAGCGGACGAGGACGGGGCTCTCCGAGTGGGAGACCGCGGCCCGGTGCGCGTTGCGCTCCCTCAAGGGTGGATGAGGGCGACTGGACGCGCATCCGCCGCCACATCCTCATCCGCGTTGCGATCCCTTAAAGGGGGGATGAGGGCCCCAGAGTAAAGGCAGGCCAGGGCAGTGGAAGTCGGCCCGACACGGCCTGGTCCGGCAGCGGGCCCCCGGTCGTGCATCTGACCCGAGAGGTGTGCCGTAAACCCAGGGGGCGAGGCCGATGTGGTCACTCGGCGGGTGCGATGCCCACCGGACAGGAGACGCCGGTGCCGCCCAGGCCGCAGTAGCCGTTGGGATTCTTGGCGTCCGACAGGTACTGCTGGTGGTAGGGCTCGGCGAAGTAGAAGGGGCCGGCGGGGGCGATCTCGGTGGTGATGGTGCCGTGGCCGGCGGCGGTCAGGGCCTTCTGGTAGGCCTCGCGGGAGGCCTCGGCCGCCTTGCGCTGGGCCTCGGAGTGGGTGTAGATGGCCGAGCGGTACTGGGTGCCGATGTCGTTGCCCTGGCGCATGCCCTGGGTGGGGTCGTGGGACTCCCAGAAGACACGCAGAAGCCGCTCGTAGGTGACCTTGGCGGGGTCGTAGACGACGCGGACGGCCTCGGCGTGGCCGGTCAGGCCGCTGCAGACCTCCTCGTAGGTCGGGTTGGGCGTGTAGCCGCCCTGGTAGCCGACGGCGGTGGTGATGACGCCGGGGACCTGCCAGAACGTGCGCTCGGCGCCCCAGAAGCAGCCCAGGGCGAAGTCGGCGATCTCGCTGCCCTCCGGGTAGGGCGGGGCGAGCGGGGTGCCCAGTACCTCGTGGGCGGGCGGCACCGGCATGGGGGTGTCGCGACCGGGCAGGGCCTTGTCCGCGGGGACCATTTCGGTCTTGAAGGCGGTGTTGAAGATGCCGAACACCTCTTCAGGGTATCCGGCGCATCACCGGCAGCGACATGAACGTCACATATATTCGGTAATTACCGGCTGATACTGTGACGGGCGTGATCGATCGGCGTGGTCTGGCCTCCGGGATCGCGGCCTATGGGCTGTGGGGGCTGTTTCCGCTCTACTGGCCGCTGCTGAAGCCCGCCGGGGCGACGGAGATCCTGGGGCACCGGATCATGTGGTCGCTGGTGACCGTGCTGGTGATCCTGGCGGTGCGCCGAAGCTGGCGATGGGTGCGCGAGCTGACGCCGCGCACGCTGGCGCTGCTGGCGCTGGCGGCGGCGGTGATCGGAGCCAACTGGGGCGCCTTCATCTACGCGGTCAACACCGGGCACACCCTCGAAGCCGCGCTGGGCTACTTCATCAACCCGCTGATCAGCGTGCTGCTGGGGGTGCTGGTGTTCCGGGAACGGCTGCGCCCCTGGCAGTGGGGCGCGATCGGGCTGGGCGCCGTGGCGGTGCTGGTGCTGGCCGTCGACTACGGCCGCCCGCCCTGGATCGCGCTGACGCTGGCCTGCTCGTTCGGGCTGTACGGCATGGTCAAGAAGTTCGCCGACATGCCGTCGGCCGAGAGCCTGGCGGCCGAGAGCGCCGTGTTGTTCCTGCCGGCGCTGGCCTATGCGCTGCTGCTCCAGGGGCAGGGCAGCGCGGCGTTCGGCCACGCGGGCCTGGGGCACGCGCTGCTGCTGGCGGGCAGCGGGCTGGTCACGGCGGTGCCGCTGATGCTGTTCAACGCGGCGGCGGTCCGGATCCCGCTGAGCGCCCTGGGCATGCTGCAGTACCTGACGCCGGTCCTGCAGTTCCTGATCGGGCTGCTGGTGCAGCACGAGCCGATGCCCGCCGGCCGGTGGATCGGGTTCCTGCTGGTGTGGACCGCCCTGGTGATCTTGACCGCGGACGGGTTCCGCGCCGCCCGCCGGGCCCGGGTCAAAGCCGCTCAGCCGGTGCGGGAGACCACGTAGTCGCACAGGCCCGTCAGCGCGGCACGGGCCGGGATGTCCGGCAGCGTCAGCAGCTCCGCCCGCGCGTCCTCGGCCCACCGCCGCAGGTCCTCCCGGGCGCGGTCCATCGCCGGGTGGGCGCGCAGCAGCGCCAGCGCCTCGGCGTGCAGCTCCTCGTCGGTCAGGTCCTGGCACAGCAGCTCGCGCAGCCGGGCATCCGCCGGGTCGGTGGAGGACAGCACGTGCAGCATCGGCAGGGTGCGGATGCCCTCCCGCAGGTCCGTGCCGGGGGTCTTGCCGGACTGCTCGAACTCCGAGGCGATGTCCAAGATGTCGTCCGACAGCTGGAAGGCCACGCCGATCTTCTCGCAGGCGGAGGTGATGGTCTCCACCACCTGCTGCGGAGCGCCGGCCAGCAGCGCGCCCAGATGCCCGGAGACCGCGATCAGCGAGGCGGTCTTGTCGGCCACCACCTGCAGGTAGTGCTCGAGCGGGTCGGCGTCCGGGGCCGGCCCGGAGGTCTCGGCGATCTGCCCGCGCACCAGGCGGGCGAACGCCCGCGCCTGGATCCGCACCGCCTGCGGCCCCAGGTCGGCCAGCAGGTCCGAGGCCCGGGCGAACAGGTAGTCGCCGGTCAAGATGGCCACCGTGTTGGTCCAGCGGACGTTGGCCGACTCCTCGCCGCGCCGCACGGTGGCCTCGTCCATCACATCGTCGTGATACAGCGTGGCCAGGTGGGTCAGCTCGACGACCACCGCCGCGGGCACCACGCCCGCGGCGGCCGGGTCGCCGAAGTGGGAGGCCAGCAGCACCAGCGCCGGGCGGAACCGTTTGCCGCCGGCCTCCACCAGGTGCTTGGACGCCTCGGCCAGCAGCGGGTCGTCGCTGGTGACCGACTGGACCAGCAGCTCCTCCACCACCGCCAGCCGCTCCCGCATATCCGCTGCGAGCGCGGCATCGACCGACAGGTCGAACGGCACCCCACTGCTCACCGAGAACCCCCTACGGGACGGCCGCCCGCAGGCGGCCCCCGTCAACGAACGAACATCTGAGCGGCGGCATCCCCGGCCAGGTCCAGCACCGGCTGGGGCAGCACGCCGAGTACCACAGTAACCGCCACGCCGAGGGCGACCGCAGTCACCGTGGCCGGGCTGAACACCACCGACGGCCCGTCGGCGACCGGATCACTGAAGAACATGATCACGATCACCCGGACGTAGAAGAAGGCCGCCACCGCCGAGGCCAGCACGCCCACGATCACCAGCGGGGTGGCACCGCCGTCCACCGCCGCCGAGAACACCGCGAACTTGCCGGTGAACCCGCTGGTGAGCGGGATACCGGCCATGGCCAGCAGGAAGAAGGCGAACACCCCGGCCACCATCGGCGAGCGCTTGCCCAGCCCCGCCCAGCGGCGCAGGTGGGCCGCCTCGCCACCGGTGTCGCGCACCATGGTGACCACGGCGAACGCTCCGATGGTAGTGAATCCGTAGGCGGCCAGGTAGAACAGGGTGCTCGACAGCCCCTGCTGGGAGGTGGCGACCACACCGGTCAGCAGGAAGCCGGCGTGCGCGATGGAGGAGTAGGCCAGCATCCGCTTGATGTCGGTCTGGGTGACCGCGATGACCGCGCCGGCCACCATGGTGAGGATGGCCACCCCCCACATCGCCGGCCGCCAGTCCCAGCGCAGCGTCTCAAAGCCCACGTAGTAGACCCGCAGCAGCGCCCCGAAGGCCGCCACCAGCGTGGTGGAGGCCATCAGCGCGGTGACCGGGGTCGGGGCGCCCTGGTAGACGTCCGGCTTCCACATGTGGAACGGCGCCGCGCCCAGCTTGAACAGCAGCCCGACGCTGACCAGCGCGATCCCGCCCAGCAGCAGCGGCTCGCCGCCGGCGCCGCGGCCGGCCTGGTCGGCGATGTCCGACAGCCGCACCGACCCGGCGAAGCCGTACAGCAGCGCCACCCCGTACAGGAAGAACGCCGAGGAGAACGCCCCCAGCAGGAAGTACTTGACCGCCGCCTCCTGCGACAGCAGCCGCCGCCGACGGGCCAGGCCGCACAGCAGGTACAGCGGCAGCGACAGCACTTCCAGCGCCACGAACATGGTCAGCAGGTCGTTGGCGGCCGGGAACAGCAGCATCCCGCCCACCGCGAACATCATCAGCGGGAAGATCTCGGTCTGCCGGATCCCCGCCGTCATGGTCTGCTGCTCGGCCTCGCTGCCCGGCAGCGCCGAGGCCTGGGCGGTGAAGTGGGCGGCGCTGCGTTCGGCGATCAGCAGCAGGCTGACCAGCGCCAGCACCAGGATGGTGCCCTGGATGAACAGGGTCGGCCCGTCCACCCCGATGGCGCCCATGGCCGCCACGTGGAACGGCTGTTCCCGCCAGGCCAGCACCACCGTCCACACCAGGGCGGCCAGCAGCCCGGCGAAGGCCAGCGGCACCTGGACGCGGTAGCGCCAGGAGCGGCCGACGAACGCCTCCACCAGCACCCCGGCCACCGCCACGCCGAAGACGATCAGCAGCGGCGCCAGCTGGCCGTACTCGATGTGCGGCGCGGGAATGCTCCCGGGAGCCGCGATGATGTGCACTCCGGCGCTCACGGACGAGCCCCCTTCTCAGCGACGGTGGGCGTGGGATCGCTCACCTGGACCTGACGGAGCGTCTGCTGGACCGACGGGTCGATCACATCCAGCACCGGCTTGGGGAAGAAGCCCAGCGCCACGATGATCGCCAGGATCGGGGCGATGGCGGTCAGCTCCCGCCGGGACAGATCCTTGAAGCCGGCGACGGCCTCGGCGGTGGGCCCGTTCATGGTCCGCTGGTACATCCACAGGATGTAGACGGCGGCCAGCACGATGCCCAGCGCGGCGATGACCGCGGCGACCTGGTAGCGGCTGAAGGTGCCGACCAGCACCAGGAACTCCGAGACGAACGGCGCCAGCCCCGGCAGCGACAGTCCCGACAGCCCGGCGATGAGGAACGCCCCGGCCAGCAGCGGCGCCACCTTCTGCACCCCGCCGAAGGCGTCGACGCGGGCCGAGCCGCGGCGCACGATGAGGAACCCGACGATCAGGAACAGCGCGCCGGTGGAGAACCCGTGGTTGACCATGTAGAGCGCGGCGCCGGACTGGCCCTGGGAGGTCATCGCGAAGATGCCCAGCACGATGAACCCGAAGTGGGAGATCGAGGTGTAGGCGATCAGCCGCTTCAGGTCCACCTGCCCGATCGCCAGCACCGCGCCGTAGATGACGCTGATCACCGCGAAGGTCAGCACCCCCGGGGCGGCCCACTTGGACGCCTCGGGGAACAGCTCCAGGCAGAACCGGAGCATGCCGTAGGTGCCGACCTTGTCCAGCACGCCGACGATCAGCACCAGCGCGCCGGCCGGGGCCTGGGCGGCGGTGTCCGGCAGCCAGGTGTGCACCGGCACCATGGGCGCCTTGATCGCAAAGGCGATGAAGAAGCCCAGGAACAGCCACTTGGCCACGGCCGGGTCGAGCTTGAGGCCCTGCAGCTCCGACATCAGGAAGGTGTTCGGCCCCTGCACGTACAGGGCGATCACCGCGACCAGCATCAGCAGCCCGCCCAGCAGCGAGTACAGCAGGAACTTCACCGCCGCGTACGAGCGCTGCGGGCCGCCGAAGATCCCGATGAGGAAGTACACCGGGACCAGCATGACCTCGAAGAAGATGTAGAACAGGAAGACGTCGGTGGCCGCGAAGACCCCGACCATCATGGCCTCGAGGGCCAGGATCAGCGCGAAGTAGGTCTTGACCGACTTGGCCGGGGGCCGCTCGCCCTCGGCGACCACCCCGCCGTAGCGGTCGGCCTCGCCCCAGGAGGCCACGATGACCAGCGGGACGAGCACCACCGACATCAGGATCAGCACCAGGGCGACGCCGTCGACGCCGAGCGCCCAGTGCACCCCGAAGGCGGGGATCCACTCGTAGACCTCTTCGAACTGGTGGCGCGGGCCGCCGACCTCGAAGCCGGCCGCCATGACGAAGGCCAAGGCGGCGACCAGTACCGACACTCCCAGCGCCACCTGCTTGGCCAGTGCGTCCCGGCCGCGCGGCAGCAGCGCCACGCCCAGCGCGCCCAGCGCGGGCAGCGCGATCAGGACGCTCAGCCAGGGAAAGTCGTTCATCAGACGTTCACCACCAGCAGGGCCGCCGCCGCGGCGGCGGCAATCGGGCAGGCTTGGACAGGGCGCATCAGGCGTTCACCGCCAGCAGGGCCGCCACGACGACCGCCGCGCCGAGGAACATGGACAGGGCGTAGGAGCGCACGAAGCCGGTCTGCAGCCGGCGCACCCGGCCCGAGGTGCCGCCGATCGCGGCGGCCAGGCCGTTGACGATCCCGTCCACGCCCTTGTTGTCGAAGAAGACCGCCAGCCGGGTCAGCCACTGGCCGGGCCGCATGAACAGCGACTCGTTGATGGAGTCGCCGTAGAGGTCCTTGCGGGCGGCCACGGTCAGGAAGGAGCCGGCCGGGGCCTTGCGCGGCACCGGGCGGGCCCCGTACTGCCGCCAGGCCAGCGCCACACCGGCCAGCATCAGCACCAGCACCGTCACGCTCGGCACGGTGATCCAGTGGAACTCATGGTGCCCCTCCTCACCGACCACCGGCTCCAGGAAGCCGGGGAAGGAGCCGAGCACCAGCACCCAGCCGGCGGCCACCGAGCCGACCGCCAGCAGCATCAGCGGGATGGTCATCACCTTCGGCGACTCGTGCGGGTGGACGTCGTCCTCCCACCGCTTGTCGCCGTAGAAGGTCATGAACATCACCCGGGACATGTAGTAGGCGGTGATCGCCGCGCCCACCACCGTGCAGGTGCCCAGGATCATGCCGGAGGTGCCGCCCTTGTCGAAGGCGGCGGTGATGATGCCCTCCTTGGTGAAGAAGCCGGCCAGCGGCGGCACCCCGATGATCGCCAGGTAGCCCAGCCCGAAGGTGGCCCAGGTGATCGTCATGGCGGTGCGCAGCCCGCCGTAGTGGCGCATGTTCACGTCGTCGTTCATGGCGTGCATGACCGACCCGGCGCCCAGGAACAGCCCGGCCTTGAAGAAGCCGTGGGCGATCAGGTGGGCGATGGCGAACACGTACCCGGCCGGGCCCAGCCCCGCCGCCAGCACCATGTAGCCGATCTGCGACATGGTCGAGCCGGCCAGCGCCTTCTTGATGTCGTCCTTGGCGCACCCGATGATCGCACCGGCCAGCAGCGTGGCCGCGCCCACGATCGTCACCGCCAGCTGGGCGTCCGGCGCCATCTCGAAGATCGGGCCGGAGCGGACGATCAGGTAGACGCCGGCGGTCACCATGGTGGCCGCGTGGATCAGCGCCGAGACCGGGGTGGGGCCCTCCATCGCGTCCAGAAGCCAGGACTGCAGCGGCAGCTGGGCGGACTTGCCGCAGGCGCCCAGGAGCAGCAGCAGCCCGATCGCGGTGGCGGTGCCCTCGCTGATCTGCTGGGCGGCGCCGACGTGGTGGGCTCCCTCACCGAGGATGTCGGTGAAGGCCACGGTGCCGAACGTGGCGAACATCAGCGAGATGCCGATGACCATGCCCAGGTCGCCGACCCGGTTGACCACGAACGCCTTCTTGGCCGCGGTCGCCGCCGACGGCTTGTACTGCCAGAACCCGATCAGCAGGTAGGACGCCAACCCGACGCCCTCCCAGCCGATGAACAGGCCGACGTAGTTGTCGGCCAGCACCAGCAGCAGCATCGCCGCCACGAACAGGTTCAGGTAGGCGAAGAACCGCCGCCGGTGCTCGTCTTCGGCCATGTAGCCGATGGAGTAGATGTGGATCAGCGAACCCACACCGGTGATCAGCAGCACGAAGCTGATCGACAACGGGTCGATCAGCAGGCCCATGTCGAGGTGGAAGTCCCCGACGGTGAACCACTCGTACAGATGCACCAGCCGCCGCCGCTCGCCGGGGTCGTAGCCGAGCATCTGGACGAACATCGCCAACCCGACCGCGAACGACGCCAGCGACATGCCGGTGCCGAGCAGGTGGCCCCACTTGTCGGTGCGCCTGCCGCCCAGCAGCAAAATCGCCGCGCCCGCCAGCGGGAGGGCGATGAGAAGCCAGGCTGCGGCCTGGATGCCTTCTGCCTTCATCTCCCGCCTCTCAGTACTTCAGCAGGTTGGCGTCGTCCACCGACGACGACCTGCGGGTTCTGAAGATCGTCATGAGGATCGCCAGCCCCACCACGACCTCGGCGGCGGCGACCACCATCACGAAGAAGGCGATGATCTGGCCGTCGAGGTTGCCGTGCATGCGGGCGAACGACACGAACGCCAAGTTGGCGGCGTTGAGCATCAGCTCCACGCACATGAACATCACGATGGCGTTGCGGCGCACCAGCACGCCGGTGGCGCCGATGGTGAACAGCAGCGCCGACAGCGTCAGGTAGTGGCCGGGACTCATGAGCCTGCCTCGCCTTCACTCGCGTCCCCGCCGGCGGCGGGGGTGCCCGACTTGACCTCCCGGGACTCGGCGTCGGCGTCGCGTGCGGAGTCGGTGACCGCCCGCACCGCGGTCACGTCCCGCTCGACCGCCTGCTCTTCGGTCTGGCCCTCCAGGTCGGCGTGCATCCGGGCGGTGCCGGCGCGGCGCGCGATGACGGGGTTGACCGACAGTTCCGAGATGCTGCCGTCCGGCAGCAGCGCCGGCATGTCCACCGCGTTGTGCCGGGCGTAGGTGCCGGGGCCGGGCAGCGGGGTCGGGTGGCCGCCGGGACGGAACCGGCGCTTGGACAGTTCCTTCTGGGTGGGCTTGGGGCTGGTGCGCTCGCGGTGGGCCAGCACCATCGCGCCCAGCGCCGCGGTGATCAGCAGCGCACTGGTCACCTCGAACGCGAACACGTACTTGGTGAACAGCAGCCGCGCCAGGCCCTGGACGTTGCCGCCGGCCTCGGCGTTGGCCGCCGCCAGCCCCATCGAGTCCGACAGCGCGGCGTTGCCCAGGCCGGAGATCACCAGCACGGCGAAGCCCAGCCCGGCGATCGCCGCCCAGATCCGCTGGCCGCGGATGGTCTCCACCAGCGAGTCGGTGGAGGAGACGCCCACCAGCATGAGGACGAACAAAAACAGCATCAGCACCGCGCCGGTGTACACGATGACCTGCACGAACGCCAGGAAGGGGGCGTCTTGCACCGCGTACAGCACCGCCAGCGACAGCATGACCACCGCCAGCATCAGCGCCGAGTGCACCGCCTTGCGCAGGAACACCATGCCCAAGGCGGCGGCCACGCTGACGACGGCCAGCAGCCAGAACACCACCGGTTCACCCGGCTGGGCGTCGGTCTGTGCCAGCACCGGGGTCGCGGAGCCGGTCAGTTGCTCGATCACTTCTTCTCACCGCTCTCGGCGCGGACCGCCGCGTCGCCGCCGGAACGCCGCCCCCCATCGGAGTCGTCGGTCTCCTTGAGGCCGAGGCGGTAGTAGTCCTCCTCGGTCTCGCCGAGCCGCATGGGGTGCGGCGGCGCCTCCATGCCCTCGCGCAGCGGCGCCAGCAGCATGTCCTTGGTGTAGATCAGGCTCTCGCGGTTGTCGTCGGCCAGTTCGTATTCGTTGGTCATCGTCAGCGCGCGCGTGGGGCACGCCTCGATGCACATCCCGCACAGAATGCAGCGCAGGTAGTTGATCTGGTAGACGCGGCCGTAGCGCTCACCCGGGGAGTAGCGCTCCTCCTCGGTGTTGTCGGCGGCCTCCACGTAGATGGCGTCCGCCGGGCAGGCCCACGCGCACAGCTCGCAGCCGATGCACTTCTCCAGCCCGTCCGGCCAGCGGTTGAGCTGGTGCCGGCCGTGGAACCGGGGGGCGGTGGGCTTCTTCACCTCCGGGTACTGGACGGTCTCGCTTTTCTGGAACATCTGGTGAAAAGCGACACCGAAGCCCTTGACCGGGTTCAGGAAGTCAGTGAGACCCACTGGCCACCTCCTTGTGCGCGGTGACGTCGCGGCGGCCGACGCCGTGGTAGTGCGGGGCGTCCAGCGGCGGCACCGGGAAGGCCCCGGCGCGCTCCGGCTCGGCGGCCTGCAGGTCCGGGACGATCTCCTTGCCGGAGTCCCGGTCGCCGCGGGCCATGTCCCACACGATCGACAGCACCAGCAGCACTCCGATGGCCACGGCCGACCAGATCGCCACCTGGGTCATGTCGTAGCCGGCGTTGCGCAGCCCGCGGACGGTGGCCACCAGCAGGATCCAGCCCAGGGAGAAGGGCATCAGGACCTTCCAGCCCAGCTTCATCAGCTGGTCGTAGCGCACCCGCGGCAGCGAACCGCGCAGCCAGATGAAGAAGAAGATGAACAGGCCGATCTTGATCATGAACCACAGCACCGGCCACCAGCCCTGGTTGGCGCCCGGCCAGATGGTGGAGATCGGCGCCGGGGCCCGCCAGCCGCCCAGGAACAGCGTGGTGGCCAGGGCCGACAGGGTGGCCAGGTTGATGTACTCGGCCAGGAAGAACATCGCGAACTTCAGGGACGAGTACTCGGTGTGGAACCCGCCGACGATCTCGCCTTCGCCCTCGGGCAGGTCGAAGGGGATGCGGTTGGACTCGCCCATCATCGTGATCACGTAGACGATGAACGAGGGCAGCAGCATCACCGCGAACCAGCGGTCGGCCTGGGCCGCCACGATCCCCGAGGTGGACATCGTGCCGGCGAACAGGAACACCGCCACGAACGACAGCCCCATGGCGATCTCATAGGAGATCACCTGGGCGGCCGAGCGCAGCCCGCCCAGCAGGGCGTACGGCGACATCGACGACCAGCCGGCCAGCACGATCCCGTAGGCGCCCATCGAGGCCATCGCCAGCACCAGCAGCACCGCCACCGGCAGGTCGGTGCCCTGCAGCGGGGTCTGGTGGCCGAAGATCGACACCGTCGGGCCGAACGGGATGATGACGAACGACACGAACGCCGGAACCGCGGCGATGACCGGGGCCAGGATGAACACCACCTTGTCCACCTGACGTGGGGTGATGTCCTCCTTGAGGGCCAGTTTGATGCCGTCGGCCAGGCCCTGCAGCAGCCCGAAGGGCCCGGCCCGGTTGGGACCGACCCGAAGCTGCATCCGGCCGATGACCCGGCGCTCGATCCACATGGTCATCAAGACGGTGAGCACCAGGAAGATGAAGATGGCCAGCACCTTGCCGCCGATCAGCCACCACGGGTCGCGCCCGAAGGAGGAGATGGTGGGATCGGCGGTGGCGGCCAGCGGCACGCTCATTCGGCACCTCCACTGTCGGCCTCGGCCGCGGCGATCGAGACGATCGCGCCCGTGTCCGCGCCCAGGTCGCGGTAGAGGGCGCAGCCTTGCGAGTTGGTGGGCAGCCAGATCACCCGGTCCGGCAGGTCCGGCGTGATCTCCAGCGGCAGCGTCAGCGACCGGTCGCCGTGGCTGACGGTCACCGCGTCCCCGGCGCCGATCTCGGCGGCGGTGGCGGGCGACAGCCGGGCCAGCGAGGGCTTGGCGGTGCCCGCCAGGTACGGCTCGCCGTCCTGCAGCCGGCCCAGGTCCAGCAGCTGCCGCCAGGTGGCCAGCAGCGCCTCGCCCGGCAGCGGCTCGCGGGTGACCGCGGCGGTCGCCGACGGGGCGCCGGCCCGCTCGCCCCGCCAGGTGCCCAGCTCGGCCAGCTCGCGGCGGGCCGCCTCCGGCCCCGGCAGCGCCAGGTGGACGTCCATCTCACCGGCCAGCGCGTCCAGCACCCGCAGGTCCGACAGCCTGCCGGGGACCTTCAGCACCACGTCGAACTGGCGGCCGCGGCCCTCCCAGTTGACGAACGTGCCGGCCTTCTCGGTCACCGCGGCCACCGGCAGCACCACGTCGGCGCGGTCGGTGACGGCGCTGGCCCGCTGCTCCAGGCTCACCACGAACGGAGCGGCCTCGATGGCGGCCAGCGCGCCCTCGGGGTCGGGCAGGTCGTAGGGGTCCACCCCGCCGATCAGCAGCGCCTCCAGCTCCCCGGCCGCGGCGGCGGCCAGGATCTGGCCGGTGGAGCGGCCGGGTGCGGCCGGCAGCTCGGCCACGTTCCAGACCCGGGCGACCTCGGCGCGGGCGGCCGGGTCGGCGACCGGACGGCCCACCGGCAGCAGCGTGGGCAGCGCCCCGGCCTCCAGCGCGCCGCGCTCCCCGGCCCGCCGCGGCACCCAGGCCAAGCGGGCGCCGGTGACCTGGGACAGCCGCACCGCGCTGGACAGCGCGCCGGGGCTGGTGGCCAGCCGCTCGCCGAGCAGGATCACCGCGCCGGGGGCCTTGAGCTCCTCGACGGCCGGCTCGTCCCCGGTGACCAGGGCGCCCAGCACCTCGGCCTCCCCGCCGGGCAGCGACCGCAGCAGCGTGCCGCCCATCTTGGCCAGCCCGCGGGTGGCGAACGGGGCGATCGAGTAGACCTTCAGGCCCTTCTTCCGGTACGCCTTGCGCAGCCGCAGGAAGACGATCGGGGACTCTTCCTCCGGTTCGAACCCGGCCAGCAGCACCGCCGGGGCCTTCTCCAGGTCGGCGTAAGAGACCTCGATGCCGTGCCCGGCCACCGCGAAGGCCAGGAAGTCGGCCTCCTCGGGCGAGTGCGGCCGGGCCCGGAAGTCGATGTCGTTGGTGCCCAGCGCCACCCGCGCGAACTTGGCGTAGGCGTAGGCGTCCTCCAGCGTGAGCCGCCCGCCGGTGAGCACCCCGGCGCGGCCGCGGGCGGCGGCCAGGCCGCGGGCCGCGGCGGCCAGCGCCTCCGGCCAGGAGGTGGTCTCCAGCACCCCGTCGGCGTTGCGGACCATCGGGTAGACGAGCCGGTCGGGCTGGGTGGTGTAGGTGAAGGCCCACCGGCCCTTGTCGCAGTTCCACTCCTCGTTGACCTGCGGGTCGTCGCCGGCCAGCCGCCGGGTCACCTTGCCGCGGCGGTGGTCGGTGCGCAGCGCGCAGCCGGAGGCGCAGTGCTCGCAGGCCGTGGGCACCGACACCAGGTCAAAGGGCCGGGAGCGGAACCGGTAGGCGGCCCCGGTGAGCGCGCCCACCGGGCAGATCTGCACCGTGTTGCCGGAGAAGTAGGACTGGAACGGCCGGCCGTCGGCCGCCCCGACCTGCTCCTGGGCGCCCCGCTTGAACAGGTCGATGAACGGGTCGCCGGCGATCTGGTCGGAGAAGCGGGTGCAGCGGGCGCACTGGATGCACCGCTCGCGGTCCAGCAGGATCTGCGACGACAGCGCGATCGGCTTGGGGAAGGTGCGCTTGGTGTCGCGGAAGCGGCTCTCGCCCCGGCCGTTGGACATCGCCTGGTTCTGCAGCGGGCACTCGCCGCCCTTGTCGCAGATCGGGCAGTCCAGCGGGTGGTTGATCAGCAGCAGCTCCATCACCCCGTGCTGGGCCTTGTCGGCCACCGGGGAGGTGAGCTGCGTCTTGATCACCATGCCGGGCATCACCTGCGTGGTGCAGGAGGCCTGCGGCTTGGGCATCGGGCGCCCGTTGCCGGCGTCGGGGATCTCCACCAGGCACTGGCGGCAGGCGCCCACCGGGTCCAGCAGCGGGTGGTCGCAGAACCTGGGGATCTGGATGCCCAGCAGCTCGGCGGCCCGGATGATCAGCGTGCCCTCGGGCACCTCGATCTCAAAGCCGTCGATGGTGCACTTGACCATCTTCGGCCGCTGTTCGACCTCTGCGGAGGTCTTGTCGGTGACCGTCACTGCTCACCTGCCCAAACGGTCGACTTGGCGGGGTCGAACGGGCACCCGCCCTCGGTGATGTGCGCGATGTACTCGTCGCGGAACAGCTTGATGGACGAGGTCACCGGGCTGGTGGCGCCGTCGCCCAGCGCGCAGAAGGACCGTCCGAGGATGTTGTCGGACAGGTCCAGCAGCGTCTCCAGGTCCTCCTCGGTGCCCTGGCCGTTCTCCAGCCGCCTGAGCATCTGCTTGTACCAGTAGGTGCCTTCGCGGCAGGGGGTGCACTTGCCGCACGACTCGTGCGCGTAGAACTCCGACCAGCGCAGCACCGCCCGCACCACGCAGGTGGTCTCGTCGAAGATCTGCAGCGCCCGGGTGCCGAGCATGGAGCCGGCCGCGCCGACGCTCTCGAAGTCCAGCGGCACGTCCATGTGCTCCTTGGTGAACAGCGGGGTGGACGAGCCGCCGGGGGTCCAGAACTTCAGATCGCGGCCCTTGCGCATGCCGCCGGCCATCTCCAGCAGTTCGCGCAGCGTGATGCCGAGCGGCGCCTCGTACTGGCCGGGCCGGGTCACGTGCCCCGACAGCGAGAAGATCCCGAAACCCTTGGACTTCTCGGTGCCCATCGAGGCGAACCAGTCGGGCCCGTTGGCCACGATCGAGGGAACCGAGGAGATCGATTCCACGTTGTTGATCACGGTGGGGCCGCCGTAGAGCCCCGCCACGGCCGGGAAGGGAGGCTTGAGCCTGGGTTGGCCGCGGTAGCCCTCCAGGGAGTCCAGCAGCGCGGTCTCCTCGCCGCAGATGTAGGCGCCGGCGCCGGTGTGGACCACCACGTCCAGGTCGTAGCCGGTGCCGAGGATGTCCTTGCCGAGGTAGCCGGCCTGGTAGGCCTCGGCGACCGCCTGCTGCAGGCGGCGGATGACGTGCAGCACCTCGCCGCGCACGTAGATGAAGGCGTGGTGGGAGCGGATCGCGTAGGCGCTGATGATGATGCCTTCGACCAGCACGTGCGGGTTGGCCATCATCAGCGGGATGTCCTTGCAGGTGCCCGGCTCGGACTCGTCGGCGTTGACCACCAGGTAGCGGGGCTTGGGGCTGTTGGGCGGCAGGAAGCCCCACTTCATGCCGGTGGGGAAGCCGGCGCCGCCGCGGCCGCGCAGCCCGGAGTCCTTGACCGCCTGGACGATGGCGTCCGGTTCCATCCGCAGCGCCTTGCGCATGGCCTGGTAGCCGCCGGTGCGTTCGTAGGCGGCCAGGGTGAAGGAGTCCGGCTGGTCCCAGTTGCGGGACAGCACCGGGGTGAGAGTCGTGCTCATTTGTGGGTGTCCCCTTGTGTCTGGGAGCCTGCGGCGGGCTCGTCGGCCTCGGGAGCGGACGCCTGCGGCGGGGGAGCCTGCCAGTTGCGTTCCTTGGCCAGCTTCAGCCCGGCCAGGGTCGGCTCACCGGCCTGCACGCCCTCGCCGGCCCGGCCGTCGGGGAAGCCGGCCAGCACCCGGGAGGCCTCCTTCCAGGTGCACAGCCGCTTCGGGCCGCGAGTGGGGGCGACCTCCTTGCCGGCGCGCAGGTCATCGACCAGCTGCTTGGCCTTCTCGGGAGTCATGTTGTCGAAGAACTCCCAGTTGACCATGACCACCGGCGCGTAGTCGCAGGCGGCGTTGCACTCCAGGCGCTCCAGCGAGATCTTGCCGTCCTCGGTGGCCTCGTCGTGCCCGACGCCGAGGTATTCGGACAGCTCCTCCCAGATCTGGTCGCCGCCCATCACCGCGCACAGCGTGTTGATGCACACCCCGACGTGGTATTCGCCGACGGGCTTGTGCTTGTACATGGTGTAGAAGGTGGCGACCCCGGTGACCTGGGCGGGGGTGATGCCCAGCTGCTCGGCGCAGAACTCGATGCCGTCGGAGGTGATGTGGCCGTCCACCGACTGCACCAGGTGCAGCAGCGGCAGCAGGGCCGAGCGCGGCTTGGGGTAGCGCGCGATGATCTCCTTGGCGTCCCGTTCGAGTTGGGCGCGGGTTTCGGGTGAGTACGCCATCAGCGGTCCACCCCTCCCATCACGGGGTCGATGCTGGCGACGGCCGCGATCACGTCCGCGACCATGCCGCCTTCGGTCATGGCCGGCGTCGCCTGCAGGTTGGTGAAGGACGGGTCTCGGAAGTGCACGCGGTAGGGGCGGGGACCGCCGTCGCTGACCACGTGGACGCCCAGTTCGCCGCGGGGCGATTCCACCGCCGCGTACGCCTGGCCGGCCGGCACGCGAAAGCCCTCGGTCACCAGCTTGAAGTGGTGGATGAGGGCCTCCATGGAGGTGCCCATGATGTGGGCGATGTGCCGGGGCGAGTTGCCCATGCCGTCGGTGCCGATGGCCAGCTGGGCGGGCCAGCCGATCTTCTTGTCCTCGATCATCACCGGGCCCTTGGTGACCGACAGCCGGTCCAGGCACTGCTCGATGATCTTGAGGGACTCCTCCATCTCCTGCATGCGCACCAGGTAGCGGCCGTAGACGTCGCAGGTGTCCTGGGTGGCCACCTCGAACTCGTACTTCTCGTAGCCGCAGTACGGCTGGGTCTTGCGCAGGTCCCACGGCAGCCCGGTGGCGCGCAGCACCGGCCCGGTGACGCCGAGGGCCATGCAGCCCTCCAGGTCCAGGTAGGCGATGTCCTTGGTGCGGGCCAGGAAGACGGGGTTGGCGTCCATCAGCTTGCGCAGCTGCTTGATGCGCCCCGGCATGCGGTCCAGGAACTCGCGGACCTTGGTGAACCCGCCGTGCCCGATGTCCTGGGCGACGCCGCCCGGCCGGACGTAGGCCATGTTCATCCGCAGCCCGGTGATCTCCTCGAACACGTCCAGGGCGTACTCGCGCTCGATGAAGCCGTTGAGCATCACCGTGGTGGCGCCCAGCTCCAGCCCGAAGGTGGCGATGGCCACCAGGTGGGAGGAGATCCGGTTGAGCTCCATCATCATCACGCGGATGATCTGGGCCCGCTCGGGGATCTGGTCGGTGATGCCCAGCAGTTTTTCCACCGCCATGCAGTAGGCGGTCTCGTTGAAGATCGGCGAGAGGTAGTCCATCCGGGTGCAGAACGCCGGGCCCTGCGCCCAGGTGCGGAACTCCATGTTCTTTTCGATGCCGGTGTGCAGGTAGCCGATGTTCACCCGGCACTCGTCGACGGTCTCGCCGTCCAGCGTCAGGATCAGCCGCAGCACGCCGTGGGTGGAGGGGTGCTGGGGGCCCATGTTGACCACGAGCCGCTCATCGGAGCCGTCCTCGGCGGCGGCGGTGACGACCTGGTCCCAGTCGCCGCCCTGCACGCCCAGGACCTTGCCCTCGGTCGCCTCCTCGGCGGCGTAGGCGTCGTACTCGGTGTATTTGGCAGAGCTCATCAGGCGTACGACCTCCGCTGGTCGGGCGGCGGGATCTCCGCGCCTCGGTACTCGACCGGGATTCCGCCAAGGGGGTAGTCCTTGCGCTGGGGGTGACCCACCCAGTCGTCGGGCATCTCGATGCGGGTCAGCGCCGGATGCCCGTCGAAGATGATCCCGAAGAAGTCGTAGGTCTCCCGCTCGTGCCAGTCGTTGGTCGGGTAGATCGACACGATCGACGGGATGTGCGGGTCGGCGTCGGGGCAGGTGACCTCGATGCGGATCCGCCGGTTGTGGGTCATCGACAGGAAGTGGTAGACGGCGTGCAGCTCGGCGCCGGTGTCGGAGGGGTAGTGCACGCCCGACACCCCGGTGCACAGCTCAAAACGCAGGGCGGGATCGTCGCGCAAGGTCTGGGCGACCTGCGGCAGGTACTGCCGGCGCACCACGAAGGTGATCTCGCCGCGGTCCACCACCACCCGCTCCACGGCCTCGCCGAAGTCGGGGAAGGCCCGCTCCAGCGCGTCGGCGACCTCGTCGAACTCGCCCGGCGTGCCGGTGCCCTCCGGGCCGCCGTAGGGGCGGGGGCTGGAGACCTTGGGGGCCTGCCGGACGACCAGCCCGCCGTAGCCGGAGGTGTCGCCGCTGGTCTTGGCGCCGAACATGCCCTTGCGGACGATCGGCTGGGCCAGCGGGTCGGCCGCAGCCGGGGCGGGCAGCCGGTCGGCGGCCTGCTCGGCCTGCTGCTCGGGGTTCTGACTGCTCATTTAGATCGCTCCCTGCTGTCCCAGCAGCGGCAGGCGGCGGCGCTTGGCCTCTTCCAGCTCCTGGATCTGCCGCTTGCGGTGCGGGCCCAGCTTGGTGTTCTGGATCTTGTCGTGCAGCTTGACGATGGCGTCGATCAGCATCTCCGGCCGCGGCGGGCAGCCGGGCAGGTAGATGTCGACCGGGACGATGTGGTCCACGCCCTGCACGACGGCGTAGTTGTTGAACATGCCGCCGGAGGAGGCGCACACGCCCATGGCGATGACCCACTTGGGCTCGGTCATCTGGTCGTAGATCTGCCGCAGCACCGGCGCCATCTTCTGGCTCACCCGGCCCGCCACGATCATCAGGTCGGCCTGCCGCGGCGTGGCCGAGGCGCGTTCCATGCCCCAGCGGGAGAAGTCGTGGCGGGGGTCGCCGGCGGCCATCATCTCGATGGCGCAGCAGGCCAGCCCGAAGGTGGCCGGCCAGGTCGAGCTCCGGCGAGCCCAGCCCACCACCTGCTCGACCGTGGTCAGCAGGAATCCGCTGGGGAGTTTCTCCTCTAGGCCCATGGCTCGCCCGCCCTCCTCACTCGCTGTGCGGCCGGTTCACCGTCTTTGCGCCGCAGCGCCGGCTGCATGCGGCTGGACTCGCGGCTCATCTTCAGTCCCACTCCAGACCGCCGCGCCGCCACACGTAGGCGTACGCGACCAGGACGGTGACGATGAACAGCACCATCTCGACCAGCGCGAAGATCCCCATGCTCTCGAAGGCCACCGCCCACGGGTACAGGAAGATGATCTCGATGTCGAAGACGATGAACAGCATCGCCGTCAGGTAGTACTTGATCGGGAAGCGTCCGCCGCCCACCGGCTGGGGGGTGGGCTCGATGCCGCACTCATAGGCTTCGAGCTTGGCCCGGTTCCAGCGCTTGGGGCCGACGACGGCGGACATCAACACCGAGAAGGCCGCGAAGGCGAATCCCAGTGCTCCCAGCACGACGATCGGAACGTAGAGATCCATGTCTCTACACCCCCTCCTCGGTTCGTACGGCGTTGTACGGGCTGGACGCCGCCGATGGGGTCGCCTCCAGCGAGGCGCGGGGCGAGCTCGCCACCGTGGCACCGGTCACGGCGCGGTTGTGAGATGCGCCATGGCCACGGGTGGCCACCTTAGCCAGGACGCCGATGTGCACGTCCCGCGGGGGGTGCCCCATGTCGGTCGGTTCTGTGGCGAACGTCCGGAACGCCGTCTTTTGCGCTCCCGGACGTGCGGCGCAGTGGGATCGCCGCAGCACGGCCGGGCCCGGTGTGCCCGGCCGTGTCACGATGCGTCCCCTCGCCGAGTTCATGCCGCCGGCGCCGCCTTCTTCAGGGCGTTGATCACCCGGTCCATCGCGTCGCCGCCGCGCGGGTCGGTGAGGTTGGCCAGCAGCTTGAGGGTGAAGCGCATCAGGGTGGGATGCGGCAGCCCGTGCCTGGTCAGGAACTTCATCACCCGGGGATCTCCGATGGCCTGCACGAAGATCCGGCCGAGGGTGAAGTAGCCGCCGTGCTGCTCCTTGAGGATGCGCGGGTACTGGTGCAGGGTGCGTTCCCGCCGGCCGGGGGTGGAGCGGGCCAGCGCCTGCACGATGGTCTCGGCGGCCAGCTTGCCGGACTCCAGCCCGTAGTCGATGCCTTCGCCGTTGAAAGGGTTGATCATGCCGCCGGCGTCGCCCACCAGCAGCAGGCCCCGGGTGTAGTGGGGCTGGCGGTTGAAGCCCATGGGCAGGGCGGCGCCGCGGATCGGGCCGGTGGCGTGGTCCTCGTCGATCTGCCACTCCTCGGGCATGCCGGCGGTCCACTTGCGCAGCATGGCCCGGTAGTCGACGTTCTGGAACGCCTTGCTGGTGTTGAGCAGGCCCAGCCCGACGTTGGACAGCCCGTTGCCGAGCGGGAACACCCAGCCGTAGCCGGGCAGCAGCCGCTGGCCGTCCCACAGCTCCAGCCACGACTCCAGGTACTCGTCGTCGTGGCGGGGGGTGCGGTAGTAGCGGCGGACGGCCACGCCCATCGGGCGGTCGGTGCGCCGCCGCAGCCCCATGGCCAGCGACAGCCGGCTGGAGTTGCCGTCGGCGGCGACCACCAGCGGGGCGCGGTAGGAGACCTCCTGGCCCTGGTACTTGGCGGTGACGCCGACGATGCGGCCGGTGCGCTCGTCGACGATGGGGCCGGTGACGTTGCAGCCCTGCTGCAGCCGGGCGCCGGCCTTGGCGGCGTGCTCGGCCAGCAGCCGGTCCAGGTCGGTGCGGGCGCGCACCAGGCCGAAGTCGGGGAAGGAGGCCAGCTCGGGCCAGTCCAGTTCGATCTTGACCCCGCCGCCGTAGATGCGCAGGCCCCTGGTGCGGGCCCAGCCGGGCGCATCGAGGTCGACGCCCATGGAGATCAGGGCCCGTACGGCTCGGGGGGTGAGGCCGTCACCGCAGATCTTGTCGCGGGGGAAGGTGGCCTTCTCCAGCAACAGCACGTCCAGGCCGGCCTGGGCCAGCCAGTAGGCGGTGGACGAGCCGGCGGGTCCCGCACCGACGACGATGGCGTCCGCCCGCCCGGAGGATTCGGTCACTGCGGTGTTCCTTCGCTCGTTCGCTTGTGAAGGACTTCACAAGGATCCAGAGGGAGTCTATTCCTTCGGCGAGAGTGATGTGTACCTAACTCCCCGCCGCCTTTGGAGCGGTCCGAACATCCTTGTCCGGATCCAAGGGGCCGTTCGTCCCGTTTTTGCGATCTGATTGAGACTCAGGCGGGGTTGACCGCGTGGTGCAGGGCCACCACGCCGAACGTCAGGTTCCGCCAGCGCACCGACCCCCAGCCGGCCGCGATCAGCCGCTGCGCCAGCTCCCGCTGCCCCGGCCAGGCCAGGGTGGACTCGGCCAGGTAGCGGTAGGAGTCGGGGTTGGAGCTGACCCGCGCCAGCAGGGGCAGCCCGTAGCGCAGATGCAGCCGGTGCCCCAGCGCCAGCAGCCTGTTGGGAGGGTGGCTGACCTCGCACACCAGCAGCCGGCCGCCGGGCTTGGTGACCCGGCGCAGCTCGCGCAGCGCCAGATCGGTATCGGCTACGTTGCGCAATCCGAACGAAATGGTCACGGCGTCGAAGACGCCGTCGGCGAAGGGCAGGCGCAGCGCGTCCCCGGCCACGAAGCGCGGCCGGCTCCCCTCCGGCAGCCGCCCGGTACGCCGCCGGCCCACCGTCAGCATCCCGAAGGAGAAGTCGCAGGCCACCGTGCGCGCACCGGCCTCGGCGAAGGGGATTGAGGAGGTGCCGGTGCCCGCCGCCAGGTCCAGGACCCGCTCCCCGGGCCGGACGTCCAGCGCGGCCACCACCGCACGGCGCCACCGCCGGTCCAGCCCGCCGGTCATCAGGCTGTTGAGCAGGTCGTACCGCTCGGCGGTGCCGTCGAACATGGCGGCCACTTCCTCCGGCCGCTTGTCAAGAGAAGCCCTGGTCATGTCCAACACCTTAGGAGGCGCGCCGGGCCGCGCCCACGGCGGTGAGGGGTGGACGCGCCCGGGCTCAGTCCTCCTTGGCGCGGGACTGCTCGAATCTGCGGCGCCGCTCCTCGATGCCGGAGACCACGACCGCCGAGAACGCCTCGCGCTGGCGCGCCAGCAGCACGTAGCTGACGATCCCGCTGACCAGCACGGCCACCGCCAGCAGGACCATCCAGGAGGCGGAGTCGGCGTAGTCCAGCGGCAGCACCAGGTAGAGGATGCCGGCTGTGACGGCGAACACGGCCAGCCTGGCGGCGGTGTAAACGAGTACGGAACGCATGGTGCTGCCGAGTCTATGCGAGGACCTCGGTGAGCAGCGCAGGGTCGGCGTTGCCCCCCGACAGCACCGCCACGTACGCCGATGCGGCGGGCAGCTCGTCGCGGTGGAACAGGTAGGCGGCGACGGCGACCGCTCCCCCGGGCTCGGCGATCAGGCGGGCCTGCCGGGCCAGGCGCCGCATGGTCTCGCGGATCTCCGGCTCGCGAACCGTGATGATGTCGTCCACATGCTCCTTGATGTGGGCGAAGGTGAGCGAGCCGACCCGCTGGGCGCGCAGCGCGTCGGCGATCGTGCGGCCGACGTCCTCGGCGGGCCAGGTCACCGGCCGGCCGGCCAGCAGCGAGGCGCGGGCGTCGGCGGCCAGCTCCGGCTCCACCCCGATCACCTTGGCCTGCGGGCGCATCGCGCGCACGGCGGCGGCCACCCCGGCGATCAGCCCGCCCCCGCCGACCGGCACCAGCACCACCTCCACCTCCGGCGCGTCCTGGGCGATCTCCAGCCCGACGGTGCCCTGGCCGGCGATGACGTCCAGGTGGTCGAACGGGGGAACCAGGGCGAAGCCGTGCGCCTCGGCCAGGCGCTCGGCGGTGGCGACGCGGGCCTCGTGGGTGGGCTCGACGAAGACGATCTCGGCGCCCAGCCGCCGGCAGGCCTCCACCTTCACCCCGGGGGCGGTGTGCGGGATGACCAGCACCACGGGGATCTTCAGGCGGCGCGCGGTGTAGGCCACGGCCTGGGCGTGGTTGCCGCTGGAGTGCGCGACCAGCCCGCGGGCGCGCACTTCCCGCGGCAGCCGGGCGATGGCGTTGTAGGCGCCGCGCAGCTTGAACGCCCCGACCGGTTGCAGGGACTCGGCTTTGATCAGCAGGGGCGGCTCGGCGAGGGGGTAGGGGATCAGCGGGGTGCGGACGCACACCCCGCTCAGCCGGGCCGCCGCCGCCTTGATGTCGGTCAGCGTCACCAGTTCGGCGGCCGGCGATCCGCCACGCCCTTCCGGCGCCGGCTGCCGCAGGACCGTCTCATCGTGTCGGGTCACTCCGGACATGAGGCTGAGACTATGCGCTCGGTCGCGGCGGGGCCGAAGAGGGCATAACGGCAGGTCCCCGGCGGTGCCCAGTGGGGACATACGGGACGCTGCGACGGATGTGACCAAAGCTCACGTTTACTTCCCGTTATCTTTGCAGGTCATGCCACTACTCACCGTGATGTTTTGCGAAACCAAGGGAGAAATCGGTCCCCGCCCGGCACACTAAGAATCTGTCCACCCGCACCGGAAGCGGGACAAAGGGGGAGAGAACAACGTGGAAAGCACCAGCGAGCGCCTGCTGACCCCCGGAGAGGTGGCCGCGCTCTTCAGGGTCGATCCCAAGACGGTGACCCGGTGGGCCGCGGCGGGCCGGATCAGCAGCATCCGTACACCCGGAGGCCACCGTCGCTTCCGCGAGTCCGAGGTGCATGCGCTGCTGCGCGGGGAAGAGCCGCTGGCCGAGCAGTCGTCGGGCCGCTGAAGCGGCACAGGCCGCGCCGGCCTCTGCGGGCAGTCGCGCCGAGACCTGCGGGGCACCGGCATAGGGCCGCGCCCTGCCGGCCGCCGTGGCGGTCCGCCCGGCAGCCCCGGCCGCGATGCAGGTCACAGAGCCGCAGCCGGCTCACGGGGATGTGATCTGCCAGGTCATCGGGAGGCACTGAGGGTCTGTCGCGGCCTTCGCCCGCGGCGGGTGCGGCCCTGTCCTCGGCGGCCGGAGCCGAGTCGCTGCGCGCAGCGGTTCGATGCGCCCCGCCGGCAGCGCGGTCACCGGGCCTCCTCTCAAGCCACGGTTCCGGGAAGTGAGCACACCGGCCCCGGCGACGCGCTCCTTCCGCGTCGTCGCGGCGTATGCCACCGGCAGCCCTACCGAGTCTTCTTCACCACGTGGTCTCACAATGCCGGTAACGGGGGTCTCGACAGCGCCTGTCGCCCTTGTGGGCATCGCATCGCCCTGACTTCACCGCCCCGGGGAACGGCATGTCGAAAAAGTTCACTTCCTGTGGAAACGGGGGGTCGAAATGGGGGTTCATTCCTCGGTCTGCGCGGCCTTCCATTCCTCGAACTGCCGGCGCAGCGCCTCGTCTCCGGCCCGCCAGCCCCGCCGCCTGTCCTCCAGCTCCTCTTCGGTCAGCGCCTGGGCGACGAGCCGGTCGTAGTCGGGGTGCCCGGGGGCGATCTCCACATAGCCCTGGCCGATGGTGTTCCCGTCCTCGGTGACGGCGCTGTGTGGGACGCGCAGGGTGCCGTCGGGAAGCCGGATCACGTACACCGTCGATCACCTCGGCTCAAATTCCGTATCTGCGGTTAAAGAACAGCATCACATCGAGCGCCAACCGGATGTTGCCGCCGAGCATGTCGACCAGTGCGGGCCGTTGCCGGGACGAGATCGCGGCGAAGGCGTCGGCGAAGAACTCCCGCCGGCCCAGCTCGGCGGGCTGGCGGTGGAAATCGCTGGCCAGATACGGCAGGCAGCGGGCGTACAGCGCGCGGAAATCGGCGCTGTCGGACCGCCAGCGCCCGCCCTCCCCGTCGATGTCGTCGAGGGCGTGCCCCACCTCGTGCATCATCACATCCGGGGTCGGCGAGGGCCGGTCGCCCACCACGATCTTGCGGTCGCCATAGGCCCCGGCGCAGATGTCCCAGGTGGCCCGGCCCGACGGCAGCGGCCGGCCGGACAGGTGCCCCATGTGGTCCAGCTGCGGCACGCCGCCCTGGCCCACATAGATGCCCTCCAGCTCGCCGGCCAACCGCACCTTGAGCGCATCGGGCAGCTCGGCCAGGCTGTCGATCGCCCGGACCACCTCCGGGCTGGGCGCGCCCTGCGCCGCGTCCCACTGCCGGTGCAAGATGCCCTCCAGGACGCCGCAGTGCCGCAGGCCGTCGCCGCGCGGCGGCACGTCCGGCGGGTGCGGCTGAGCCCGGGGCAGCTCGGGGTCCAGTTCGAAATCCCGCAACCGGTAGCCGGGGCGTTCGGCCACGGCGGGCCCGGCCCCGGGGACGGCGGGGCGCCGGTCGCCGCGTTCGGTACGGCCGTCCGCTCCATGCCGCACCGTCAGGTCGTCGTCCCGCCCGCCCTTGCGGAACCTGCCCCACCTGTCGCGCGGCTGGCTGGCGCGGGGGCGGGTGGGCAGCCAGCGCGGCCCGCGCCCGGCGGGGGGCTGTTCGGGAGGGGAGGAGGCGAAGTCCTCCTCCGGCCGCTCGCGGGACCTACGGCGAATTCCTCGGTACCGCATCCACCCCGCCTCTCGGAACGTCCGGGTGCCCGGCCGGTGCGCCGCCGGAGCCGTCCATGGCAGGGTAAAGCGCGCGCCGGTGCCGCGTCGACACGAGGTCAGCACTCGGGTCACCGGTTACGCTCAATGCATGCTCTATGTGGTGCTGGGCCTGATCATCGTTGGGATTTGGCTGTTCTGTCTGTTCGACGCGCTCACCACCGACGAGGCCGAGGTGCGGCTGCTGCCCAAGTTCGGCTGGTTCCTGATCGTGCTGTTCGGCTTCATCCTGGGGGCGCTGCTGTGGCTGGCCCTGGGCCGTCCCCGCATCCCGGTGGACCCCTCCGGCGCCGCCCTGGGCTCTTCCGCGCCGCGTCCCGCGGCGCCGCGCGGGCCCGACGACGACCCGGAGTTCCTGCGGAGCCTGGACCGCCGCATCCGCGGCGAGGACTGAAAAAGCCCCGCTTCGCAGCCGCTCAGGTCACAGTTTCCCGCCCGGCCGCACCCATGCGTCCCGGACGCGAACCGGCCGAGGCCGCACTGGCCCCGGCCGGTTGCGATCGCCTCATCCTCAGCGGGGAGGGTCAGTCCGCGTAGGAGTGCATCCCCTCGAACATGTAGTTCACTCCGAAGAAGTTGAACAGCAGGGCGGCGAAGCCCACCAGCGAGATGACCGCGGCCCGGCGGCCCTTCCAGCCGGCGGTCGCCCGGGCGTGCAGGTAACCGGCGTAGATCACCCAGGTCACGAACGACCAGACCTCCTTGGGATCCCAGCCCCAGTAGCGGCCCCACGCCTCGTCGGCCCAGATCGCGCCGGCGATGATGGCGAAGGTCCAGATCGGGAAGGCGAACACGGTGACCTTGTAGGCCAGCCGGTCCAGCACCTCGGCGTCCGGCAGCAGCGCCAGCAGCCCGCCCTTCTTCTCCCCGGGGGCCTCTTCCCGGGCCTCCTCGCGCTCCTGCCGGCGGGCGCGCAGCAGGTAGAGGATGGTCGCCGCCCCGCCGACGGTGAACGCGCCGGTGGCGACGATGGCGGCGGTGACGTGGATGGCGATCCAGTACGACCGCAGCGCCGGGACCAGCGGGCCCACCGGGGTGTACAGCCAGATGGTGGCCACGCCGAGGGCGAGCACCGCGGCGATCATCACGAACGCGCCCAGGAAGCGGGCCCGGTAGCGGGCCAGCACCACCAGGTAGGCGGTGACGGCGGCGAACGCGATGGCCGTCAGGAACTCGTACATGTTGCCCCACGGCCAGCGCTCGGCGGCCCAGCCGCGGGTGACGAGGGTGCCCAGGTGGGCGCCCCAGCCCAGCACGGTGATCAGGACGGCGAACCGGCCCCAGTCGGTCTTGCCGCGTCCGCCGCCCTCCTCGGCGCCGCTCTCGCTTTCCTCGGCGGCCTCCGCCGCGGCCACGGCGCTCGACCCGCCGGCGTCCACGGCGGCGCCGACCAGCACCTTGGCGGGCTGCTCGGCCTGTTCCCGCTGTCGCCGGCGCAGGCCGAAGCCCAGGTCGAGCGCGTAGCCGACCATCGCCACGACGTACAGCAGCACGGCGCCCAGCGCGAGCTGGTCGCTCAGATTCGCGAGGTCGCTGTCGGCCACGCTGGTCACTCCTCGGTCTTGTCGGTTGCGTCGCTTGCGCCGGCGCCGGAGGGATCGTCCCCGGGGCCGGCGGGCGGGACGGCACGGCGCAGTGCCGCCACCAGGTCGTCGAATTCGGCGGTCGGGTTGCCCAAGGTCAGCCCGCCGATCTCCACCACGGTACGCCCGCCCCCGGCAGGGGTCGCGCGCACCCACACCCGACGGCGCCGCACCGTGAAGGAGACGACCACGCCGGCGATGGCGATCACGGCGGCGATCAGGGCGGGCAGCCGGCCGGGGTCGTGGTTGACGGCCAGGCTGATCCACTCCTGCGTGCCGTCGAAGGTGATCGACCCCGCTCCGCCGGGAAGCTCGAAGGTCTCCCCCTGCCGCAGGATCTTCGAGCCGCCCTTGATGGGCTGGAGGGTCTTGCCGATGCCCTCGATCCGGTACACCGACTGGGGGGTGCCGGAGTCCAGGCCCAGGTCGCCCTTGAAGGCCATCAGCGAGATCGTCGGGTTCAGCGGGGCGGGGAAGGCCGACAGCACCCTGCCCTTGTCGGTGTCGGCCACGGCGGTGGGCCAGAACACCGCCTGGAAGGCCAGTTGCTCGGGCCGGGCGTCGGGGACCTTGATGACGCCTTCGGAGGTGAAGGCGCCCTCCTCCATCGGCAGGAACGGCACCGCGCCGCGGAAGGCGATGTCGCCCTTGCCGTCGCGCACCGTGAAGCGGGGCGCATAGCCGTGGCCCAGCAGGTAGACCTTGGCGCCGCCGACTCCCAGCGGCCGGTTGACCTTCAGGTCATAGGCCTTCTCGGGGGAGTCGTAGCCCTCCCGGTAGTAGATCTTGGCGGTGTAGTCCAGCGGCTGCCCGCGCCGCTCGCCCTCCAGGACGTACTCGGCCTTGAAGTCCTCCAGCCGGATCGAGAAGGGGGCCAGCCGGTCGGGGCTGAAGCGCCGTCCCGGGGAGAACTGGTCGTAGTAGGCCAGGGTGTTGGCGAAGGCGCCGCCCTCGGTCAGCAGGATGTTGCCGCGGTAGCCCAGCAGCGCGCCCGCCGCCACCGCGAACAGCAGCACCAGCAGCGCCAGGTGGAAGACCAGGTTGCCGATCTCGCCCAGGTAGCCCTTCTCGGCCGCGACCGAGCCCACCCCGTCGGCGACCCGAAAGCGCCGGCCGCGCAGCAGCGCCCGGGCCTGCGAGAGCACCTGCTCGGCGTCGCGGTCGGTCTCAAAGGACGCCGACTGCGGCAGCCGTGACAGGTTGCGGGGGGCGGCCGGCGGCTGGGAGCGCATCGCCCGCCAGTGCTGGCGGGCCCGCGGGATCACGCAGCCGGCCAGTGACACGAACAGCAGGGTGTAGATGGCCGCGAACCAGGGGGCGGCGAACACGTCGAACAGCGACAGCCGGTCCAGCCAGGGACCGAGCGTCGGGTGCTCTTCCAGGTACCGGGCGACCTGTTCGGGGGCCTGGCCCCGCTGGGGCAGGAACGATCCGGGCACCGCGCCCAGCGCCACCAGGAACAGCAGGATCAGCGCGGTGCGCATGGAGGTGAGCTGCCGCCAGCTCCAGCGCAGCCAGCCGACCGGTCCCAGGCCGCGCGGCGCCTGGGGGTCCTGTGGAGCGGCGGGCGCTTCGGTGGCGGCCTGCTGCGTGTGCGTCATGTCAGATCACCGTCTCGAAGCCGCCGATCCACGACTTCAGCTCAAGGGTCAGCTCGCCCCACAGCCCGGTCACCAGCAGCACCCCGATGGCCACCAGCATCCCGCCGCCGAGGCGCGTCACCAGGCGGTAGCGGCGTTTGATGAGGCCGAAGGCGCCCAGCGCCCGCCGGTAGGCCAGCGCCGTCACCACGAACGGCACGCCCAGCCCCAGGCAGTAGGTCAGCGACAGCAGCGCCCCGCGGCCCGCGCTGGCCTCGTTGAACGACAGCGCCTGCACCGCCGCCAGGGTGGGGCCGATGCAGGGCGTCCAGCCGATCCCGAACAGCGCGCCCAGCAGCGGCGCCCCGGCCAGCCCGGCGGCCGGCAGCCGCCCGGACTTGACGGTGCGCTGCAGTCCGGGGATCAGCCCCATGAACGCCAGCCCGAACACGATCGTCAGCGCGCCGAGCACCCGGGTGATGGGGTCGGCGTACTCCAGCAGCCAGCGGCCCAGCCCGCCGAAGGCGGTTCCCGCGCTGACGAACACCACGGTGAACCCGGCGACGAACAGCGCCGCCCCGGCCACCAGCCGGCCCCGCCGCTGCCGCTGCAGGTCCACCCCGGACATGCCGGTGACGTAGGACAGGTAGCCGGGCACCAGCGGCAGCACGCACGGGGAGGCGAAGGAGACCAGCCCGGCCGCCGCCGCCAGCGGCATGGCCAGCAGCAGCGAGCCGCCGGCGACGGTCTCGGCGACCCCTTCGGTGATCCCTGTCATGGTCATGGCAGCGCTCGTCCTCCGCGCGGGGGCACGGCCCGCTCCTCCCGCGTTCCGGCGTCGCTCGTCTCGGCCCTGCCGCGGCCGCTGGCGCAGCTCATCCCTCTGCGACGACCCGGTTGATCAGCGGGTTGAGCTTGGAGTAGGTGGTGGCGCCGATGACGCGCACCGCCACCCGGCCCTGGCGGTCGAAGATCAGGGTGCTGGGCACCGCGTTGGGCGGGATGTCGCGGAAGGCCAGCATGAGCCGACCGTCGCCGTCGAAGAGGCTGGGGTAGGTGATGCCGAAGCTGCGTTCCATGGCCAGGGCCTGGTCCTTGGCGTCCTTGAAGTTGACGCCGACGAACTCCACGCCCTTGGACTTGTGCTCCTGCGACAGCTTCTGCAGCGTGGGGGCCTCGCCCCGGCAGGGCGCGCACCAGGACGCCCAGAAGTTCATCACCACGACCTTGCCGCGCAGGTCGGCCAGGGCCAGCGGCTCGCCGTCCAGGGTGGTGCCCGCGACGTTCGCGACGGTCTTGCGGGCGGCGGGCGCGATGACCTGGGCGGTGCCGTCGCCGGCGATGAAGCGCTCGTCTCCGCTGTCGGGTCCGCCCTGGGAGGCGGTGGTGCCCGCGCATCCGGCCAGCAGCGCGCAGACGGCCACGACGGCCGCGGCGGCGGCCTTGACTCCGGGCATGGGAACTCCTACTACACGACGTAGTACATCACTGTAGTGGGGGGTTCAGGCTCCCGGGACCGTGGGGCGCCGCACCAGGTCGGCGGCGGGCTCGGCATAGCTCACCCCCACCAGCCGGACCCCTTCGAACGTCAGGCTGGTCACGCTGGCCAGCTGGCACTGGCGGTGCTTGGGGTGGTGCCACAGCCGCCGTTTTTCGGCGTACCGCCGCAGCGTCCAGATCGGCAGCTGGTGGCTGACGCACACCGCCTCCCGGCCGCGGGCCGCGTCCCGGGCGGCGATCACCGCGGCCTTCATCCGCGCGGCGATCTGCTTGTAGGGCTCTCCCCAGGACGGCCGGAACGGGTTGATCAGGAACGGCCAGTGCGCGGGGCGGCGCAGCGAGCCCTGCCCCACCCCGAACGTCAGACCCTCGAAGCGGTTGCCGGCCTCGATCAGCCGCTCGTCCACCGTCACCGGCAGGCCGAAGAGCTCGGAGATGGGCGCCGCGGTCTCCAGCGCCCGCTCCAGCGGGGAGGAGAAGATGGCGGCGACGTCACGGTCGGCGAACCACTTGGCCGCCGCCTGTGCCATGAGGACGCCGTCTTCGCTGAGGTGGTACCCCGGCAGCCGTCCGTACAAGATCCCTTCGGGGTTGTGCACCTCGCCGTGCCGCAACAGATGAACGATCGTCTTCTCACTCATGGCGGAGGCCAGACTACCTGCGCGCACGACCACCGCCGTCCACGGCCCCACCCCGAAGGCCCCCGTCAGGGCCGCTGCGCGGCCACGACCGTCGTCTTCTCGTCCCTTCCGGCCGGCTGCAGGGAGCGGGCGGAGGCGCGCAGGGCGTCCAGGGCGGCGCAGATGGCCGGGCGGCGGGCCGCCTCCTGGCGCCAGACGGCGTAGATGCGGCGGATGAGGGTGGGGCGCAGGGCGACGACGCTGACGCCCGGCGGGATGTCGCAGCGGCCCAGCCGGGGCAGGACGGCGTTGCCCAGCCCGGCGGCGACCAGGGCGAGCTGGCTGGCGAACTCGTAGACCATGTGGCCGATGCGCGGCTCGCGCTCCACCGAGCGCAGCGTGCGGACCAGCCAGTCGCAGCAGATCGAGCCGGGGGTGGAGCTGATCCAGCAGTCCCCGGCCAGCTCCTCGATGCCGACCACGTCCCGGCCGGCCAGCGGGTGGGCGGCCGGCAGCGCCACATCGGCCACGTCCTCGCAGATGCTTCCCTTCTCCAGGCCGTCGGGGACGGCGAAGGGCTCGTTGTTCCAGTCCTGGACGATCGCCAGGTCGATGTCGCCGCGGGCCACCAGCGGCAGGCTCTCCAACGGGTCGTACTCGCGGACCAGCACCCGCAATCCGGGGTGGTCGGCGCGCAGCGCGGCCAGCGCGGCGGGGACCAGGCCGCGCACGGCGGTGGGGAAGGCCGCGATCGTCAGCTCCCCCACCACCGCGCCGCGGTGCGCCTCCAGGTCGGCCTCGGCCTTTTCGACCATGGCCAGGATGCTCTCGGCGTGCGCGACCAGCAGCTGCGCCGCGTCCGTCAGCCGGACTCCCCGCCCGCTGCGCTCCAGCAGCTTGTGCCCGGTCTCCCGCTCCAGCTTGGCCAGTTGCTGGGAGACCGCCGAGGTGGTGACGTGCAGCGCTTCGGCGGCGGCGCTGACCGAGCCGTGGACGGCCACCGCGTGCAGCGCGCGCAGCCGATCGAGATCGAGCATGAAGTAAATCTAAATCTGAAAAAACCGCACTTCCACCGGCTTCTAAAACGATCAGGACGGCGGGCCGGTCTCAGCCGAGCGCCTCGGCGGCGGCGCGGGCGGCGTGCGGCATGGCCTCCACCACGCGGTCCAAGGCGGCCTCGTCGTGGGCGGCCGACAGGAACCACGCCTCATAGGCCGACGGCGGCAGGTAGACCCCGCGGTCCAGGGCGGCGTGGAAGAAGGCGGCATAGGCCTTGGTGTTCTGCCGCTGGGCGGCGGCGAAGTCGCGGACCTGCTCGTCGGTGAAGAAGATCGAAAACAGCGTGCCGGCGACCTGCAGGCGGTGCGGGACGCCCTCCTTGGCCAGCGCCTCACTGGCGGCCCGGGAGACCACCGAGGCGGCGCGGGCGATGGTCTGGTAGACCTCCTCGGTGGCGTTGCGCAGCGTGGCCAGCCCGGCGGCGGTGGCCAGCGGGTTCCCCGACAGGGTGCCGGCCTGGTAGACGGGACCGGCCGGGGCCAGGTGCGCCATGACGTCGGCGCGCCCGCCGAACGCGGCGGCCGGCAGCCCGCCGCCCATGACCTTGCCGAAGGTCATCAGGTCGCCCGCCACGCCCTCCAGGCCGTACCAGCCGGTGCGGGAGGCGCGGAAGCCGGTCAGCACCTCGTCCATGATGAGCAGGGCGCCGTGCCGCTCGCACAGCGCCTTCAGCAGCCGGTTGAAGTCCTCCAGCGGCGGGACCACGCCCATGTTGGCCGGGCACGCCTCGGTGATCACGCAGGCGATCTCGTGGCCGTGCCGGCCGAAGGCCTCCTCCACCGCGGCCGCGTCGTTGTAGGGCAGCACGATGGTGTCGGCGGTGGTGGCGCCGGTGACGCCCGGGGTGTCCGGCAGCGCCAGCGTGGCCACCCCCGAGCCGGCGGCGGCCAGCAGGGAGTCCACGTGCCCGTGGTAGCAGCCGGCGAACTTGACCACCTTGCTGCGGCCGGTGAAGCCGCGCGCCAGCCGGATCGCCGACATGGTGGCCTCGGTGCCGGAGTTGACCAGCCGCACCATCTCCACCGGGGTGCGCGCCACGATCTCCTCGGCCAGCTCCACCTCGCCGGGGGTGGGGGCGCCGTAGGAGGTGCCGCGCTCGGCGGCCCGGGTGACGGCCTCCACCACCGCCGGGTGGGCGTGGCCGAGGATCAGCGGCCCCCACGAGCAGATCAGGTCCACATATTCGTTGCCGTCGGCGTCGATGAGGTACGGGCCGCGCGCGGAGGCGATGAACCGGGGGGTGCCGCCCACCGCCCGGAAGGCTCGCACCGGGGAGTTGACCCCGCCCGGCACCACCGCGTTCGCCCGCTCGAACAGCCGTTGGGAGTGATCGATGCCAGTCATCCGACCAGTCTCTCAGTCGCAATCCGATGAAGACACTTGACCCGGGCCGTCAATGGCCGATATCCACCCATCTAAATCAGTGCGGGGTTCGCCGTCGACAAGGGTCGGTGCCCGGGCCGGTGGCCGAGGCTTGCTGATCGTCTGCCGGGCCGCACGAACCGGAGGGAAGCGAAAAGAAGTGGTGGACGGCTGGACGGTCCCCGGCTTCACACACGTGAAAGAGCTGGGGCGCGGCGCCTCCGGGCGGGTGATGCTGGCCGTCGACGACGTCACCCGCACCGAGGTCGCCATCAAGTACCTGGACGAGCGGCTGTGGTCGGACGCGTCCTGGATGCAGCGGTACCGGGCGGTGGCCCGGCGCATGACCCAGGTCGAAGACGAGGCCATCGCCGACCTGTACGACCTGGTGGAGGGGCCCGGCGGCGCGGGCGCGGTGGTGATGCAGCTGGCCCGTGGGATCAGCCTGCGGCGGATGCTGGACGTCCAGGGCCCCACCGGTCCGCTGGCCGCGCTGGCGGTCTTCGGCGGCTCGCTGGCCGCGCTGGGCGCCGCGCACCAGGCCGAGGTGGTCCACCAGGACTTCAAGCCCGGCAATGTGCTGGTCGAGCCCACCGGCGAGATCCTGGTCACCGACTTCGGGATCGTCCCGCCGCGCGCCTTCGGGGACGAGCCGCCCGGCACGCCCGCCTACGCCGCGCCCGAGCTGTGGGACGGCGCCCCCGCCTCCCCCGCCTCCGACCTGTATGCGGCGACCGTGGTGTTCTACGAGTGCCTGACCGGACGCCGCCCGTTCGATGCGGCGGGAAACGGCGGCAAGGCGCTCGCCGCGCTGGCCAAGGCGCACCGGGAGGCGCCGATCCCGGCCGACGCGGTGCCCGGCCCGCTGCGCGGCCTGATCCTGGCGGGCCTGGCCAAGGACCCCGGTGACCGTCCCGGCTCGGCCGAGGACTTTTTGGCCATGCTGGAGGAGGCCGCCGTCTCCGCCTACGGGCCGTCCTGGGAGGCTCAGGGCGCCGGGCGGCTGACGGACATGGTCACCGCGACGCTGTCGGCCCCGCCGCCCGCCCGGCCCGAACCGGCCGGCACCGCCCGTTCCGCGGCCCCCGCCGCCGGCCTGCGGAGCCGGCGGCTGCTGGTGGGCGCCGCCGGGGCGGTGGCGGCGATCGCGCTGGCCGGGGGCGCGGTGCACGTCCTGAGCGGCGGGCAGGACCGGCCCGGCGGGCAGGACGTGCTGCTGCCGACGGCCGCCGCCGAAGGCCCCCGGCCGGACCTGTCGCCCACCCCGGGGCCGGGCGCGGCGCTGGCCGCGCGGATCGAGCGGACGGCGGCGCGCCATCCCAGCGCGTCCTTCTCCTTCCGCCGCTCGGGCTGCTGCGGGGCGGCCGTCACCGCCAAGGGCCGGTTCCGGCTGGTGAGCGGGGGGGAGCCCGCCTACTCGATGCTGGTGTCCAGCAGCGACCCGCAGACCCGCCGCACGGCCCGCACCATCTTGATCGACGACACCGCCTACGTGCGCACGGGCGCGTCCTGGCAGCCGGTCCCCTCGGCGGGCGCGCAGACCCAGGGGTATGCGCCGCTGGCGGCCGGGGTGCGCGGGGGCACGTCCGTGGCGAACGTCGCCAAGCTGGTGCAGGGCAGCACCTCGCTGCGCCAGGTCGGACGCACCTACCGGGGCGTGGTCCCGATGGCCGCGCTGGTGGACGAGCCGCTCTACAACGACCTGACCCGCGCCACCGGGGCGAAGCGGGCGGTGTTCGCGCTCGCCCTGGACTCCTCCGGGCTGCCCCACCGGCTCCATGTCACCGTCGGCTCGGGCGACAAGGCCGTCACGTTGCGCACCGCCTACGCCAGGTGGGGGCAGCCGGTCTCGATCACCGCCCCCCGCTGAAGGCGCACCCGCCTTCAGCGGGCTCTCAGCAGACCGCCTCGCAGCAGTCGGAGAGGATCTCCAGCACCCGCACCGGGTCGGGCAGCAGCGCCCCGTCCGGCGGGCGCACCCAGGTGACCTCGCCGCCGGGGAGGATGGAGGGGGGCGCCACCACGTAGCTCTCCCGGCAGTGCCAGCGCAGCCCCGGGGAGTCGTCGATGGTCTCCGGGGAGCAGTCCAGGTGGCACGACCACCACTCGTCCTCGTCCTCGGGGGCGCCCCGGGTGGCGACGAAGAACAGGTGGCGTTCGGAGCCGAGTGCGGCCACCGGGCCGACCGGGCTGGTGGGGCCGGGGCCGGAGTAGCGCCGGCCGATCCGCTCCAGCGCCATGCGCCCGGCCGCCGCCGGGACGTCGAAGACGTCGAAGACCCGCCCGGTGGGCAGGATGATGTTGGGCTGCCGGTCGTCGTCCCACCAGCGTTTGATCGTCTCCAGGTCGGTGGTGGCCTGGATGGCCCAGGCCGCCGAGACCGGATGCGCCCCCGGGGCGGGACAGCCCACCCGGTCGCAGGAACAGGCGCGGTCGCCGTCGAACAGCGGACGCGCCCCGGGTACGCAGGGCCATCCCAGGGCGGCGTACTCCTTGGCCGCGGCCCGAAGGCGGCCCCGCGCCCGCTGCCGCCTGGCCGCCGAAACCGTCAGCATCATGGCTCCCCCCAGTCCAGCGGGCCGCCGGATGGCCTCGGCCGAGGCGACCCGCGAATGCCGACGCGTGCGCCGGTGCCTTCGTCCTCCGTTACCCGATAATGACGGGCGCCATTTTCCAGACGAGCACCAACCCCCGGAAACGATCCCAATTGACTAGGAAGACATGATCCCTATGTGACATGTGTGACATGAGGGAAAACCGGGGCCGCTCCTCGGGTCAGCCGGAGGTGAGCCGGCGGGCCACCTCGGCCGCCCAGTAGGTGAGGATCAGATCCGCGCCCGCCCGGCGGATGCCGATCAGCGACTCGATGATCACGCGCTCGCGGTCCACCCAGCCGCGCTCGGCGGCCGCCTCGATCATCGCGTACTCGCCGCTGACCTGGTAGGCGGCGACCGGCACGGTGACGGCGTCGCGCACCCGGCGGACGATGTCCAGGTAGGGGCCGGCGGGCTTGACCATCACCATGTCGGCGCCCTCCTCAAGGTCCAGCATGACCTCCCGCAGCGACTCGGCGGCGTTGGCCGGGTCCTGCTGGTAGGCCGAGCGGTCCCCAAAGCGCGGCGCGCACTCGGCGGCGTCCCGGAACGGGCCGTAGTAGGCGGAGGCGTACTTGGCCGAGTACGCCATGATCGCCACCTGGTGGTACCCGGCCCCATCCAGCGCGGCGCGGATGGCGCCCACCTGGCCGTCCATCATCCCGCTGGGCGCCACCACGTGCGCGCCCGCGGCGGCCTGCGCCACGGCGATGGAGGCATAGCGCTCCAGCGTCGCGTCGTTGTCCACCTCGCCGGAGGGGGTGAGGATGCCGCAGTGGCCGTGGTCGGTGTACTCATCCAGGCACAGGTCGGCCATCAGCACGGTGTCCTCGCCCAGGTCGCGGGACAGCTCGCGCAGCGCCCGCTGGACGATGCCGTCGGGGTCGTCGGCCGCCGACCCGGTGCCGTCCTTATGCGCCGGGACGCCGAACAGCACGATCCCGCCGACCCCGGCCTCCACCGCCTCGTGGGCGGCCTTGCGCAGCGAGTCCAGGGTGTGCTGGACGACCCCGGGCATCGACGGCACCGGCTGCGGCTCGGCGATGCCCTCCTTGACGAACATCGGCAGGATCAGGCCGGCCGGGTCCAGCCTGGTCTCGGCCACCAGGCGGCGCAGCGCCGCGCTGCGCCGCAGCCGCCGCGGCCGGGCGACGGGGAAACGGGCGGTCATGCTCTTCACCTCGCACGTGGCAGGGAACGCGCCGTCAGCGGCGCCGGCGGGCGCCGCGGCGCATCTGGCTCGGCTTGCGCAGCGGCTCGCCCGCCTCGATCTGGGCGGCCCTGCGCTTGGCACCGTACTCGGCCAGTGCGTCGGCCAGCTCCAGGGCCGAGGGCTTGGCCGCCATGACGTCCACCCGCAGCCCGTACTCCTGGGCGGTCTTGGCGGTCTGCGGGCCGATCACCGCGATCACCGTGACGTTGTGCGGCTTGCCGGCGATGCCGATCAGGTTGCGGACGGTGGAGGAGGAGGTGAACAGCACCGCGTCGAACCCGCCGCCCTTGATGGCCTCGCGGATCGGCGCCGGCGGCGGCGCGGCCCGCACCGTCCGGTAGGCGGTGACGTCGTCGCACTCCCAGCCCAGCTCGGTCAGCCCGGCGATGAGGGTGTCGGTGGCGATGTCGGCGCGCGGCAGCAGCACCCGGTTGATCGGGTCCAGGTCCTTGTCGTACGGCGGCCAGACCTCCACCAGGCCCTCTCCGGACTGCTGGCCGGTGGGCACCAGGTCGGGGGTGACCCCGAACTCCATCAGCGCCTTGGCGGTCTGCTCGCCGACCGCGGCGACCTTCAGCCCGGCGAAGGCGCGGGCGTCCAGGCCGTAGTCGTCGAACTTCTCCTTGATCGCCCGCACCGCGTTGGTGGAGGTGAACACCACCCACTCGTAGCGGCCGGTGACCAGGCCCTTGACGGCCCGGTCCATCTGCTGGGGGGTGCGCGGCGGCTCCACCGAGATGGTCGGCACCTCTTCGGGGACCGCTCCATAAGAGCGCAGCCGCTCCGACAGGGAGGCGGCCTGCTCCTTGGTGCGCGGCACCAGCACCCGCCAGCCGAACAGCGGCTTGGTCTCAAACCACGAAAGTCGCTCCCGCCAGCCCACCACGTCCCCTACGATGATCATCGCCGGGGACTCCATGCCCTTGGTGTCGGGCACCAGGCGCTGCAGCGTGGTGACCACGGTCTCCTGCTCGGTGGTGGTGCCCATGCTGGTCATGGCGGCCGGGGTGGACTCCGGGCGGCCGGCGGCCATCAGGCCTTTGGCCACCTCCGCCACCATGCCCTCGGCGCCCAGGATCACCAGCGTGGCGTCCGGGGAGGAGAACTCCTCCCAGTCGACCCCGCCGCGGGAGGCGTCGATCACGCGGACCTCGCGGGTGCGCGAGTCGGTCAGCGGGATGCCGGCATACCCCGGCACGCCGGTGACGGACGAGACCCCGGAGACGATCTCGAACGGGATCCCGTCCTTGGCGCACATCGCGGCCTCCTCGGCCAGCGAGCCGCCCAGCACCGGGTCGCCGCGCAGCAGCCGCACCACGGTGCGTCCGGCCTTGGCGGCCTCGCCGACCAGCCTGACCGGGTCGCCGTCGGCGACGTCGAGGATCTCGGCGTCCGGACGGCAGTGCGCCAGCACCTCGGCGGGGCAGATCGCCCGGTCCACCACCACCGTGTCGGCCTGGCGGAGTTTGTCGACGGCCCGCAAGGTCAGCAGTCCCGGGTCGCCCGGTCCCATTCCCACGAACGAGACCTCGGCCGGTGCGTTGCCCTCGGTGTTCCTGTTAGCGGGGTTCAATGTGACGCTCCCCCATCAACTGGTCGGCCCCCTGGGCGAGCAGCTGGGCGGCCAGCTCGCGCCCGATCTCCTCGGCCCGCTCCGGGTGGCCGCTGCCGGAAAGCCGTACCTGACGGGCGCCGTCGATGCCGGCGACGCACGCACTCAGGTGCAGGCTCGGTTGTTCTTCCTCTGCGCTGTCTTCGACGGTGGCGTAGGCGCCGACCGGGGCCGAGCAGCCCGCTTCCAGCACCGCCAGCACGGTGCGCTCGGCGGTCACCGCGGCCCGGGTGGGCGCGTGGTCGACCGTCGCCAAAAGCTCGATCAGATCGAGGCGGTCGCTGCGGCACTCCAGCGCCAGCGCGCCCTGGCCGGGGGCGGGCAGCATGTCGGCCGGGTCGAAGACCTCCACGACCGCGTCCCGCCGGCCGATCCGGCCCAGGCCCGCATATGCCAGCACCACCGCGTCCAGCTCCCCATCGGCCACCTTGCGCAGCCGGGTGTCGGCGTTGCCCCGGATGGGGACGATCTCCAGGTCGCCGCGCAGCGCCCGCAGCTGGGCCACGCGGCGCGGCGAGCCGGTGCCGACGCGGGCGCCGCGCGGCAGGTCGGCCAGCTTCAGCGGGCCGCACAGGGCGTCGCGGGGGTCGTCGCGCCGGTAGACCGCCGCCAGCGTGATGCCCTCGGCGGGCGCGGTGGGCAGGTCCTTCAGCGAGTGCACCGCGAAGTCCACCTCGCCGGAGATGAGCTTGTCCCGCAGGGCGCTGACGAACACGCCGGTGCCGCCCATCTGCGCCAGATGCGCCCTGGAGATGTCACCTTCGGTCGTTACCCCGACCAGTTCCACCGCATGCCCGGTGAGCCGGGTCAGCTCGTCGCCCACCCGCCGGGACTGGGTGGTGGCCATCAGGCTCTTGCGGGTGCCCAGGCGCAGTGCGGTCATGATGCGGGTCCTTCGATGTCGGGGCGCGCCACGGCCTCGGGCGCCTTGGGGTCCAGGTCGAACAGCTCGCGCAGCGCGGCCGCGTAGGTGTCGCCGCCGGGCGCCGCCGCCAGCTCCTTGACCCGGACGGTCGGGGCGTGCAGCAGCTTGTCGACCACCCGCCGCACGGTCTGGGCGATCTCGGCGCGGTCCCGTTCGCTGAGCGAGGGCAGCCGGCCCGACAGGCGGGCCAGTTCGGCCTCCACCACCTTGGCCGCCTTGCTGCGCAGCGCCACCACGGTGGGGGCCACCGCCGCCGCGCGGGCGGCGCTGAGGAAGGCGGTCACCTCATCGGCCACGATCCGGCGCACCGCCTCCACCGCCTTGGGGCCGACCGCGCTGGCGGCCTCCTCGGCGGTGCGCAGGTCGTCCAGCCCGGCCAGCGCCACTCCGGGCAGGTCGCGCACGGCCGGGTCCACATCGTGCGGCAGCGCCAGGTCCAGGAAGAAGCGCCGGTGCGGCGCCGGCGGGACCTGGTCGGCGGTGATCACCAGCCCGGTGGCGCCGGTGCAGGAGACCACCAGCTCGGCCTCGCCCAGCGCGCCGGGCAGCTCCTCCATGCGGATGGCGCGGGCGGGCACCTCGGCGGAGGCGGCCAGCCGCTGGGCCCGCTCGTGGGTGCGGTTGGCGACGATGAGCTCGCCGACCCCGCCGCGGGAGAGGGTGGCCACCGCCAACCCGCTCATCGACCCGGCGCCCACCACCAGGGCGCGCCGTCCGGCCAGCTCGCCCAGGTAGTTCTCGGCGACGCGGAGGCCCACGCTGACCAGGGACGCCCCGGCCTTGTCCACGCCGGTCTCCGAGTGCGCCCGCTTGCCGACCCGCAGCGCGTGCTGGATCAGCTCATGCAGGTCGCGGCCGACCGTGCCCTCGGCCTTGGCCAGTTTGAACGCCTCGCGGATCTGGCCGAGGATCTGGCTTTCGCCGATGACCATCGACTCCAGCCCGCAGACCACGGAGAACACGTGCTGCACGGCACGGTCCTCGTAGTGGACGTACAGGTGCCGGCTCAGCTCCTCCAGCGGCAGCGCGGCGTGCCGGGCCAGGCGTTCGGAGATGTCGGAGACACCGCCGTGGAACTTGTCGACCACGGCGTAGACCTCGACGCGGTTGCAGGTCGAGACGATCAGCGCCTCGGCCACGTGCGCCGACTCGTGCACCTCGTGCAACAGCTTGGTCAGTTCATCGCCGGCCGCCGCCGCGCGTTCGAGCATGGCCACCGGCGCACTCCGGTGGCTGAGCCCGACCACCAGGATGGTCATGCCTCAACCGCCTCTATGTACTGCGAAGTGCCGGAGGGCTTTTCCCCCTCCTGCCGATCACCATGCGCATCCGCACTTGCGTCCGGATCGGTCTTCAGGCGATCGGCCATCTCTCCCGTCCAGTCCTCTTCCGCCGTCTCGGCCGGCTCGGCATCGCCCGGGCCGCCGGCCTTGCGCTGCTCGTGGAAGGCCAGGATCTGCAGCTCGATGGACAGGTCGACCTTGCGCACGTCCACGCCTTCCGGCACCGACAGCACGACCGGGGCGAAGTTGAGCACGCTCGTCACGCCCGCCGCCACCACGCGATCGCACATGCTCTGGGCGGCCGCCGCGGGGGTGGCGATCACCGCGATGGACACCCCCTGCTCGGCGATCACGCTTTCCAGTTCGTCGATGTGCCGGACGGTCAGCCCGCTGATGCGCTCGCCCACCACGGAGGGGGAGGAGTCGAACAGGGCGGCCACCCGGAAACCGCGGGAGGCGAACCCGCCGTAACCGGCCAGCGCCCGGCCCAGGTTACCCACCCCGATGATGGCCACCACCCAGTCCTGGGTGAGGCCCAGCTCACGGGAGATCTGGTAGACGAGGTAGTCCACCTCGTACCCGACGCCCCGGGTGCCATAGGAGCCCAGGTGCGACAGGTCCTTGCGGAGCTTGGCGGAGTTGACCCCGGCCGCGGCGGCCAGTTCCTCGGAGGAGACGGTGGCCACTCCCCGTTCCTGCAGGCTGTGCAGCACGCGCAGGTAAACCGGCAGCCGCGCCACCGTGGCTTCGGGAATCCCGCGATCGGCGCGGGTGCGGTTGTGTCGACGTGTCACGGCCTGCTCTTTTGGGCTTGACGCCAGGGTTGAGTCTGACCAGGCCCGATCTGCCGACGGCCGGGCGGGTGACTGCGGCCCGGCCGCCTTGGGCCGTCACCCAGATTAACCCTTGTGAACATGCGCACAAAGCCCATGCCCGATCGACCACCCTGCTCGGCAATCCTGGCCGGCTGACGTTTCCGCAGGTCAGAAGGGGTGCAGCCGGAGCCGGGCAGCGCCGGGGGCACCCGATCGCACCGCCTTGGCTGTGACCCACGGAACACAGCCACGTTTCCAGCAGTTTACTGGCGATCCGCCAATAAGCGACATGCCCGCTTTTTCGAGTTCTATTCGTTCGTCAGCCGTGGCGGGCTTTGGCGACGGCCTCGCGCAGGCGAGCCTCATCCACTCGCCAAAAATCGTGCTGGACACCGTTGACCAGCGTGACGGGGATCTGCTCCCAGTAGCGGCGCAGCAGCTCCGGCGACTGGGTGATGTCATGCTCCTCCCAGTCCGCCCCCATCTCCTCGGCCACCCGGACGATCACTTCCCGGGCCTCATCGCACAGATGGCAGCCCGGCTTGCCGAGCAGCGTGATGGTCACCGGAGCGGTCATGAGCGGTCCTGAGCGGTCAGCGAGGACAGCGGCACGATCTTGGCCGCGGTCAGATTGAGTTCGATCACGTTGGTGGCCGTCACATACGGCCGGGACTCGGCCAAAAAGCGCTGCACATGCGGCAGCCGCTGGTGGTCGGCGAAGGCGGTCTGGTCGCGGAAGAGCTGGTAGACGATGCGCTGGGAGGGAGCGCCGGTCACCTCGTGACAGGCGAAGACCAAGGTGTCGGGCTCCTGCCGGCGGGCGGCGCGGATCGCCTCGGCGGCCAGCCGGTCGAACGCCTCGCCCGCCCCGTCGGCCAGGGTGTAGACGGTGATCCGCCCGCACAGCGGAGAGGCCGGCGGCGGCACCGGCGGCTCGCCCGGCAACGGCCGCTCGCCGGTGGGCACCCGCCCGCCGGACGGCTGCGGCGGCACGGGCGGATGGCCGCCGGGAGGCTGGACCTGGGTAGCGGCCGGGTCCACGGGGGCCGCCGCATAGGCCTGCTCGTCGTAGGGCTGCTCGCCGTAATGCTGATCGTCGTAGTGCTGATCGTCGTAGCCGCCCTGGTACTCCTGGCCGGCGTCATGGTCGTCGTAGCCGGTGTGCATCTCATAGCCGGGCTCGGCGTGCTCATGATCGCCATAGCCGTCGCCGTACTCGTCGTAGCCGTCCCCGCCCTGCTCGGCGGGCGACGGCAGACGGCCCACGCCGTACCAGACCAGCCCGGCGGCGCCGGCCAGCGCCAGGGCGGCCAGGAAGCCGGGCAGAAAGCCGCGGGTGCCGCAGATCACCAGGACCTCGGCCAGCGCCACCAGCGCCACCGGCATCAGCAGGGCGTAGGCCTCGCCGTCCTGCTTGGCGGCCCGCAGCGCCAGCATCGCCAGGCAGGCCACCAGCGACAGCACCGCGACCCCGTGCGCCAGGTCGATCAACACCAGCGGCAGCGTGTCGTAGTGCCGGCCGGGATTGGGCAGCGACCTGGTGAAGGACCCCTTGAGCGGGTCCAACAGCAAGATCACCACGGCCACGACCGTGTAGGAGATGCCCAGCAGCCAGGAGGCGAAGCGCAGCTGCATCACCCGGGTGATCAGCACCGCCATTCCCAGGGCCAGCCAGACCGGGGCCAGCAGCGCGCCGCCGACTTCCATCAGCCGGAACAACAGGCCGCGGAAACCCAGCAGGAATCCCAGCGTCATCCCGATCAGCGCGACGGAGACGCCGCCCAGCGCCAGGCACCAGGCGATCAGATATGGCAGCCGTTCTCGTCTGGCGCTTTGGATGAGCAACCCGGTGGCCGCCAAGGCACCAAGGGTCGCCAGCAGCGCCGGGATACCTTGAAGCATCTCGCGCCCTATGGTGCCTGATCGAAAGGAGTGACGCGTACCGAGGGGCGAAAGACAGTGACCACCCGGACACTTCCCAAGGCCCCGCCGGGACGGGTCTTCCCGGGCCCACGAGCACGTCCAGACACCGGCGTTGCCTGTCTACCCACGGGTATCTAGAGTGTCCATTCCCGCCGGAGGCCCCATCAGCCCGAGGAGAACGCATGGGCAGCCTGACCCTCGACGTCCACTCCCCAGCGATCTCCTGGCGATCCCGGCCCGGCGGCGCGCTGCGGCAACCGGCCGCCGGCCGCTCCCCCGCGGCGAGCGGAGACGAGATCAAGGCCCTGGTGCTGCGGGCCCGCGAAGGCGAGGCCGAGGCGTTCGGCGCTCTCTATGACCGCTATGTGGAGCTGGTCTACCGCTACGTCTACTACCGGGTGGGGTCGCACCCGCTCGCCGAGGACCTGACCAGCGACACCTTCCTGCGGGCGCTGCGGCGGATCGGCGACTTCAGCTGGCAGGGCAAGGACTTCGGCGCCTGGCTGGTCACCATCGCCCGCAACCTGGTGGCCGACCACTTCAAATCCGGCCGGTTTCGGCTGGAGGTCTGCACCGCCGAGCTGCTGGAACCGGAGCCGGCCGCGCCCGGCTGCGAGGTGGAGGACCCCGAACGGCGGGTGCTGGAGGCGATGACCCACCGGGCGCTGCTGGAGGCGATCCGCCGGCTGAACTCCGAACAGCAAGAGTGCCTGGTGCTGCGCTTCCTGCACGGCCTGTCGGTGGCCGAGACGGCGCTGATCATGGGCAAGAAGACCGGCGCCATCAAGGCCCTGCAGTACCGGGCGGTCCGCTCCCTGGCCCGGATGCTGCCCCCGGATTTTTGACGCCGCGCGTAACCCGCCCGCGGTCCGCTCGTTCTTGCGGGCATGGCGAGGAGCGGGAGAAGAGGGCGCCGCGGCGCCTACCGCCGCCGGCGCGCCGAACTGGAGGCGCTCTCCCGGCTGCGGGGCGCCCGGGTCGGGCCGGATGCGGACTTCCGGGCGGCGCTGCGGGAACGGCTGGTGTCCGCCGCGCCGTCCGACCCGCGCGACACGCCCCGCTCCACCACGACGACGCCCGAGGACCCGCGGGCCGCGTGGGAACCACGGAAGGCGGACACGTGAGTGGCATCGCTTTTGCAGCCGAATGCGCGGCATTGCGGGCCGCGTTGATTAGGCTGCCAGGCATGCGGCGATTCTGGCGGCGCGCCGAGACGGACCATGTGCGCGCGGGCGAGGCGGCGGCCGCGGCCGCCAAGCCGCGCGCGGTCAGGCCCGAGCCGGACCCTGCGGCGGCGGCCTTCTTCGATGTGGACAACACGATGATGCGCGGCGCGTCCATCTACTACTTCGCCCGCGGGCTGGCCGCCCGCAAGCTGTTCACGCTGCGGGACCTGGCCATGTTCGCCTGGGGGCAGGCGGCGTTCCGGCTGCGCGGGGTGGAGAACGCCGAGCACATCGGCACCGCCAAGGAGGCCGCGCTGGCCTTCGTGGCCGGGCAGAAGGTCGAGGACCTGGTCCGGCTCAGCGAAGAGATCTACGACGAGATCATGGCCGACCGGATCTGGCACGGCACCCGGGAGCTGGCCATGGCGCACCTGGACGCCGGCCAGCAGGTCTGGCTGGTCACCGCCACCCCGGTGGAGGTGGCCCGGGTCATCGCCCACCGGCTGGGGCTGACCGGGGCGCTGGGCACCGTCGCCGAGACCCGCGACGGCGTCTACACCGGCCGCCTGGTGGGCAATCTGCTGCACGGCCCGGCCAAGGCCGAGGCGGTGCGGGCGCTGGCGCAGCGCGAGGGGCTGGACCTGTCGCGCTGCTCGGCCTACAGCGACTCCATCAACGACCTGCCGATGCTCACCACCGTCGGCCACCCGCACGCCGTCAACCCCGACCCGGCGCTGCGCGAGCACGCCAAGGCCCACGGCTGGCCCATCCACGACTTCCGCACCGGGCGCAAGGTGACGATGATGGCGTTGCCGGCCGCCGCCGGCGCGGGCGCCCTGGCCGGCGGGGTGGCCGCGGGCATCGCGCTGCGCCGCCACTACCACCGGGCCTAGCGGCCGCGGGGCTAAAACGCCGGGCCGCGCTCCAGGAGGGTGTCGTAGAGCATCTGCTGGACGGTCTCGCGGACGCGGTCGGTGAGCTCGAACACCGTCATCTGGTCGTCGGCGTCCTCCGGGCCCAGGCCGTCCATCGGCACCGGCTCGCCGAAGCGGATCAGCCACTTGGACGGCAGCGGCACCGCGCCCAGCGCGCCCAGCAGCGGGAACGTCGGGGTGACGGGGAAGTAGGGCAGGCCCAGCAGCCGGGCCAGCGCCGGGATGTCGCCGATCTTGGGGTAGATCTCCTCGGCGCCGACGATCGCGCACGGCACGATGGGGACCTGGGTGCGCAGCGCGATCCCGGCGAAGCCGCCGCGGCCGAAGCGCTGCAGGCGGTAGCGCTCCCGGAAGGGCTTGCCGATCCCCTTGTAGCCCTCGGGGAAGACCCCGACGAGCTCGCCCTTGGTCAGCAGGCGGACGGCGTCGGCCGGGTGGGCCAGGGTGTGCCCGGCCTTGCGGGCCAGGTGGCCCAGCAGCGGCAGCTGGTAGACCAGGTCGGCGCCCAGCAGCCGGACGTCGCGGTGGGCGTGGTCGTGCAGCGCCACCTGGAGCATCAGCCCGTCCAGCGGCAGCGTCCCGGAGTGGTTGGCGACGACCAGCGCGCCGCCTTCAGCCGGGACGTTCTCCAGGCCCCGCAGTTCGACCCGGAACCAGTGCTCATACAGCAGACGGGCCGCCGGGATCAGCACCGCGTCGGTCAGTTCGGGGTCGAAGCCGAACTCGTCGACCTCATAGCGCCCGGACAGGCGGCGGTGCAGGAAGTCCAGCCCGGCGGCCAGCCGCTCCTCCAGCCGGCTGCGTCCGGGCGGGTCGGTGGCGGCATCGGGGTTGATCGGGATGACCTGAGCCATGGGCGGCTCACTCGCGCCTTCTCGGGGTCTGCGCGCGCTCATCTCCGCGGTCCGTTCCGGGGCGGGACGGTGGTCAGGCCCTCAAAGCGGGAGGGGGGCGGCTGGGGCCGCGCCGGCGGCCGGGCGCGTTCGCCCAGCAGGCCGATGAGCCGTTCCACGGCCTCCTGCATGGGGCTGTGCCCGGGCTCGGCGGCCTGCAGGAAGTCCTCCAGCGCCGCCTCGGCCGAGTACTTGGGCCGCCAGCCCAGCTCGGCCGCCAGTTTCGAGCAGTCGATCACCCGTCCGTACATCAGCCAGCGCAGCAGGTCGGAGGAGAAGCCCGACAGCCCGGCGAAGCGGCGGCCCAGATCGCCCAGCAGTTGCGCGGACAGCTCCGGCACCGGCACCGACGGCCGGCCGGCCCGCCGCAGCACCTGCGACAGCAGCAGCACGCCGTCGCCGGCCACGTTGTAGCAGCCGGGGTGGTCCTCCACGGTCATCCGGCGCAGCACCTCCACCCCGTCGTCGGGGTGGACGAACTGCAGCCGGGGGTCGAACCCCAGCACGGTCGGCACCACCGGCAGCCGCAGGTAGCGGGTGAGGGGGGAGTCCACTTCCCGGCCCAGGAAGTTGGCAAAGCGCAGCAGGGAGACCGTCAGGTCGGTGCGGCGCCGCATCAGCCCCCGGACATAGCCCTCCACCTCCACCGCGTCCTTGGCGTATCCGGAGGAGGGCGCCTCCGCCGGCTCGTCGGTCTCGGTGAAGACCGCCGGGTCGCGCGGCGAGGAGCCGTACACCGCGGCCGAGGAGCGCACCACCAGCTTGCGCATGTCCGGCGAGCGCTGGCAGGCCGCCAGCAGCTGCATGGTGCCGATGATGTTGAGTTCTTTCATCTTCGAGCGCGGGCCGACCGGGGCGGTCTCCAGATTGAGGTGGACCACCGTGTCGACCCGCTCCGAAGAGATCACCTTGGCGATGCTCGGCGTACGGATGTCGACGCGTACGAACTCGGTGCGTCCCAGCGACGCCGTGGGGGGTACCGTGTCCACGCCGATGACCCGCTCGATGCCGGGTTCGGCCTGCAGGGCGCCCGCCACGCGGGCTCCCAGGAACCTGGACACCCCCGTGACCAGGACGACACGGGCGGCGGCGGAGGGCATACCGGACACAGTGCACCCCACCCCTTACGGCTATGTGGCCGGCTTGTTCACTTCTTGTTGCGGCGCTGGACGCGAGTCTTCTTCAGCAGCTTGCGGTGCTTCTTCTTGGCCATCCGCTTGCGACGCTTCTTGATAACAGAGCCCACGTGACCTCACTCGTCCAGGGTGTGCAGGGGATGGACACACGACACCCCGGCGACTAAGGCATCGGGGCGCTGTCCAACGGTCAAGCGTACCGCTGTTGGAGCGCATACCATGCCGCAGGTCCCGTACCCGCACGCTCCTGTGTGCAATACCGGCGTGTCCGTTACCGGGTCGGGGACATCCCGAGAACGTCCCCAGAACGTGCCATGGGACACGGGCGCGCCCCGGAGCCGCACGGCCGTCACTGTGATCCGTGCGATCGCTCCCCGCGGGAGATCCACCGCCTATGCGGCGGCGCTTTCTTTTTCCGGCATGCCGGCTCCGGACGGCCGGTTCGCCCGGCCGTCCGGAGCGGGGCCGCCGGTCTTTCCACCGGCCCCCGCCGGTCTCGTCCCGGCCCGGTGGCCGGGCCACCGGGCCTGTTGTCGTGTTCTCCTCCCCCCATGCCGCCGACCGGCCTGCGCCTTGGATCCCGGCGTCCGCGGGAGCCTCGCGCCCCGCGGCGCCCGCGGTCATCCGGCTTCGATGAACGCGTCGCGCAGGTAGTCGTGTACGGCCTGTTCGGGGACCCGGAACGAGCGGCCCACCCGGATGGCGGGCAGCTCGCCAGAGTGGACGAGGCGGTAAACGGTCATCTTGGACACCCGCATCACCGCCGCCACTTCGGCCACTGTCAGGAACCTGACCTCACTCAGAGGTCGCTCGCCTGAGCCCATCGGACGCCCTCTTCCACACGTGCTGAGCACCGACCCTTCAGGTGACTTCGATCACGCACGTGTTTCTTCCCCCAGCGTAAATCGTGCAACCGTAGTCGCAAGAGGGAAGTTCAGGCAATCAGCCCCGCATGGGACATCAGGTATGCCGTCAGTGGCTCATAGCAAGCCGGGTGCACTCCGTCGTCCATCGGCACGGTGACCAGGATCCGCCCCTCCACTTCCCCTGCGAACAGGGCGGGATCGTTGCAGTCGGCGAAGCCGACGGTGTCGATCCCGGCCTGGCCGGCCGCCCCGGCCCAGCCATGATCGGCGATGGCCAGATCCGGCCAATTTTTGGATTCCGCTGGCGTAGAGCTATCCGAACCGTTAGAAGTCCCTGCCGCCTCGGACAGCATCGCCTCCATGGGGAACGGATCGTGGGTGTGGTGCAGCCGCCCGTCATCGTCCTCCAGCGCGGCGACCATGCCCTCCTCGTAGCGGATGCGGCGCCGCTGCGGGGCGGACGTGCCCACCTCCGCCGCATAGGACCAGCCGGCCGCGGGCGTGAGGACGGTGCAGCCCCGCTCGCGCAGCGCCCGGCCCAGCGCCAGGTAGATCGGCATCAGCGTGGCCGGGTGCCCGGTGGCCAGCACCACCTTCTCCCGGCGCCGCGCCGCCTGGCCGATCCGCTCGGCCATGCGCTCCAGGGCGTCGATGGTCTTGTCCGGGTCGATGGTGTCGTCCCCGTACAGGTGCATCCGGTCCGGGTTCACCCCGCACATCCGCACCATCATTTCCAGCACCTCGCGCTCGGTCCACGAGCGCTTGAGGTCCAGCCCGAACCGGTAGTAGGGGTCGCCCTTGGCCATCCGCCGGTAGTGCAGCAGATTGCTCTGCCGCGGGGTGGCCACATCCCCGGCGATCATCGTGCGGATCAGGTGCTCGCGCAGCTCGGCGCGGGAGGGAACGGTCACGGCTCGCCCAGCGGATCCAGCCCGTGCTCGGGGAAGACCGCCTTGCGGGTCGCGCGGATCGCCTGGTCCACCGGATCGCTCGGATCGTAGCCGTTCCCCCACGCCGACTCCTCCCAGCCCTCGGTCTCGCCGGCCCGCTCCGGCGGTACGTCGGTCATCCGGCGGGGGGCGGTCTGCCCGGTGCGCCGCCGGGTGAAGTCGCGCCAGGCCTCCGGGGTGTCCGTCCCCGCCTCCAGCGGCCGTCCGGACGCCTCGGCCAGCAGGTGCGTCCAGGCCCGCGGCACCACCTGGACCAGCTCATAGCCGCCCCCGCCGGTGATGATCCAGCGCCCGCCCGCCGTCTCGTGCGCCAGCTTGTGCAGCGCCGCATAGGCGGCCCGCTGGCCGTCCACGGTCAGCGTCAGGTGCGCCAGCGGGTCCAGCACGTGGGTGTCGCAGCCGTGCTGGGTGAGCAGCACCTGCGGCCGGAAGGCGCGCAGCAGCGGCGGCACCACCGCGTGGAAGGCCCGCAGCCAGGCGGCGTCCCCGGTGCCCGGCGGCAGCGCCACGTTGACCGCGGTGCCCTTGGCCTCGCCCGTGCCGATCTCCTCGGGGAAGCCGGTGCCCGGAAACAGCGTGCGCGGCGTCTCGTGCAGGCTGATGGTCAGCACCCGCGGGTCGTCGTAGAAGGCCGCCTGGACGCCGTCGCCGTGGTGGACGTCCACATCGACGTAGGCGACCCGCTCGGCCCCGTTCTCCAGCAGCCAGGCGATGGCCAGCGCCGGGTCGTCGTAGACGCAAAAGCCGCTGGCCGCCGAGCGCATGGCGTGGTGCAGCCCGCCGGCGATGTTGGCCGCATGCTGGGCCCGGCCGGTCCAGACCGCCTCGGCCGCCGCCACCGACGCCCCCGCCACCAGCGTGGACGCCTCGTGCATGCCGATGAACACCGGGTTGTCGGCGGTGCCGAGGCCGTGCCGCAGCTGGGGCATCCCGGTGGAGCCGGCGTACCGCACGGCGGCGATGTAGGAGGGGTCGTGGATCAGCTCCAGCAGCACCTCCCCGGCCGGTTCGAAGCCGGTGACCTCCACGCCGGACTGGTCGAGCACGCCGTATTCGCGGGCCAGCGCCATGGTCAGCTCCACCCGGACGGGGTTGAGCGGGTGGGTGGGCCCGAAGTCGTAGGAGATGAGCCGGTCGTCCCAGAGAACCCGCAGGTTGCAGGGGCCGGGACGGTCGGATGGCGCAGCGCTGCTCATGCCCTCACGCTATCGCCCCGCGCCGCCGGCGCGCCCGGCCGACTCTCACGAAGATGCGACAAACAACCGTAGACGTGAATTATCCGCGCAAGTGGGCATTAGTTAACACCTAAGAAACATCGACCTGTGGGGTGCCGATGGAGCCGACGTCACCGGAACCTCCGGCGGCCTGCCGACCGCCCGAGGCCAGCGCCGCAGATCCGGCCGTCGATCCGACGACCGCACCTGGCTTCTCCTCCGGCCGCCGTCCCAGCGTGCAGAGCGCGGTGCTCTCCCGCGCGCTGCGGCTCGGGCTGCGGCCCATCGTCCACCGGCTGCCCGGCCACCCGGTCGGGATCCGCACCGCCCGCACCGCCGTGGAGGCCGCCTCATTACTGGTCGGCCACCATCCCGGCGCCCGGGTACGGGGCGTGCGGATCCCGCTGGAAGACGCCGACGGCGACGGGCGCCACCTGGCAGGCGAGCTGCTCGTACCGGAAAAGGGCCAGGTCGGCGACGCCGCCGTGCTGTATCTGCACGGCGGGGGCTACATCATCTGCTCGCCGCGCAGCCACCGTCCGATCACCTCCCGGCTGGCGGTCGACACCCAGCTGCCGGTGTTCGTGCCGCACTACCGGCTGCTGCCCGAGCACCCCTTCCCCGCGCCGCTGGAGGACGCCCTGGCCGCCTACCGGTGGCTGCTGGAGGAGGGCTACCCCGCCTCCCGGATCGTGATCGCCGGCGACTCGGCCGGCGGGCACCTGGCCGCCTCGCTGACCGGCGAGATCTGCCGCACCGGCCTGCCCACCCCGGCCGGGCTGGTGCTCTACTCCCCCTGGGTCGACCTGACCTGCGAGCTGTCCCTGGAATACGACGCCCAGGTGCGCGACGCCTACCTGAGCGCCCACACCGTCCGCCGGATCGGCCGCCTGGTGATGGGCCAGGCCGAACTCAACGACCCGCGCCTGGCGCTGCTGGAGTGCTCCTGGAACGGCGTGCCGCCGGTGCTGATCCAGGTGGGCGGCGCCGAGGCGCTGCGCCCGGAGGCCGAACGCCTGGCCGCGGCCCTCGCCGAGGCCGGCACCGACTGCCGCCTGCAGGTCTGGGAGGGCCAGTTCCACGTCTTCCAGCTCCTCAACCGCTTCCTGCCGGAGGCCCGCGCCGCGATGGACGAGACCGCCCGCTTCATCCGGTCCGTCCTCACCGACCCCACCGCCTCGGGCTCCGGCGCCGTCGCCTGACGACCGGACGCCCGCGAGAGCACCCCGACGCGACACGGTCACCGGACGATCAGCGAACCCCGGCAAGGCCGCCCGCCCCCCGGCCGAGCCGGCGCCCCCGAAGTCACCGAACTTTGGTCAGATGCCGTGGCGACCGCGACGGACGTCCTCGACCAGCCGCCGGAAGCCCGCCGACCGCAGAACCAGCCTCGCCCCGTCCGGATTCTTGGAGTCGCGAACGGCGACGACGTCACCGAACGCGGCGAGCTCGACGCACTCATTGCCGGTGGCGGTGCTCTTGGAGCTCTTGCGCCAGGTGACACGGGAAAGATCCGGGGAGATGCGCATGGCGGCTACCTGGGCTCGGTGGCGAGATCGGCTATGAACTTCAGGACTCGTCCTCATCGAGTGCCGCTTCCCGCATACAGCCGAACGGCACATTACAGCGGGCCACATGTTCGGCGCTTCTGATGCGGGCATGGCCGTACGCCCTCCGAGTAAGCGATGCCGCGGATCAAGCGGGTCGGCGTAGCCGAGGACAACGAACGAGCCATCGGCACCGGCTGCTGCGGGCTGTGCCTGAAGCGGCAGGTCGCCGGGCGGGCGTGGTCATTCGGTGCGGAGGGCGGTGACGGGGTCCAGGCGGGCGGCGCGGCGGGCGGGGGCGACGCCGAAGAAGATGCCCACGGCGGCCGAGACGGTGAAGGCCAGGAGGGGGGACCACCAGGTGATGGTGGCGGGGACCGGGGACAGGGTCGTGATGGCCAGGGTGCCGGTGATGCCCAGGGCGATGCCGATCGCGCCGCCGATGGAGGTGAGCAGGACCGACTCGGCCAAGAACTGGGCGAGGATGTCGCGGCGGCGGGCGCCCAGGGCCTTGCGCAGGCCGATCTCGCGGGTGCGCTCGCGGACGCCGACCAGCATGATGTTGGACACCCCGACCCCGCCGACCAGCAGGGAGACCGCGGCGATGGCGGCCAGCACGCCGGTCAGCGCGTTCAGCACGGTGCCGACGGTGCCCAGCAGCTGGGTCTGGGTGATCGCCGAGAAGCGTTCGCCCGGGTAGCGGCGCTCCAGCGCGTCCACCACCGCGGCGCGCAGGCGGCCGGTGTCGGCGGCGGAGGGGGCGCGCAGCGCCAGGAAGTCCACCCGGTTCACGCCCAGCAGGCGCTGGGCGGTGGTCACCGGGATGTGCAGGTCGTTGTCGCGGGCCTGGCCGAAGGTCTGGCCCTTTTCCTCCAGGACGCCGATGACGCGGAAGCGGGCGCCGGCGATGATCGTCTGGCGGCCGACCGGGTCGACGTCGCCGAAGATGCGCTCGGCGACCCGCGGGCCGAGCACCACCACGCGGCGGCGGGACTCCACGTCGGTCTCGGTGAGGTAGCGCCCGCCGGGGCGCAGCGGGCGGTCGAAGACCTCCGGCAGGGCCTCGTTGGTGCCCAGCACGGTGGCGAACGCCTCGTTGCGCCCGGCCCGGACGGTCTCCCCGGAGCTGAGCGAGACGGCGATGGGGCAGTCCTCGCCGAGGGTCTGCCGCAGGTACTCCACGTCCGTCAGCTCCAGCCGCCCGGCGGTGGGCGCGGCGGTCAGGGAGAACTCGCCGGGGCCGACGAACACGATGTTGGAGCCCAGCCCCTCGATCTCCCGCTGGACCAGGTCGCGGGCGCCGCTGCCGAGCGCCACCAGCACCACCACCGCGGCCACCCCGATCACCACGCCGAACATCGTCAGCGCGCTGCGCAGCCGGTTGACCAGCAGCGCCTCCAGCGCCACCCGCAGCGATTCGGCCAGCCTCATCTCCTGCGTCCTTCCCCGCCCTTTTCCGGACGTCGCCTCATAGCCGCTGGGCGTCGTGCGGACGCGTCGGGCAGGTGTCGCGTTCGATCCGGCCGTCGCGGATGTGGATCTGGCGGCGGGCGCGTTCGGCGATGTCGGCCTCATGGGTGACCAGCACGACCGCCACGCCCTGTTCGGCGTTCAGCCGGGCCAGCAGGTCCATCACCTCATGGCCGGTGGCGGTGTCGAGGTTGCCGGTGGGCTCGTCGGCCAGCACCAGGCGGGGCTCGCCGACCAGGGCGCGGGCGATGGCGACCCGCTGCTGCTCCCCGCCGGACATCTGGGCGGGACGGTGGTCCAGGCGGTGCGCCAGGCCCACCCGGGCCAGCGCCTCGGCGGCGCGCCGCCGCCGCTCACCGCGCGGCACCCCCCGGTAGGCCAGCGGGAGCGCCACGTTGTCCAGGGCGCTGGTGCGGGGCAGCAGGTGGAAGGACTGGAAGACGAACCCGATGCGGCTGTTGCGCAGCTCGGCCAGCTCGGCGTCGGAGAGGGCGGCCACGTCGCGCCCGCCGATCCGCAGCGTCCCGCCGGTGGGCCTGTCCAGGCAGCCCAGCAGGTGCATCAGGGTGGACTTGCCCGACCCGGACGGGCCCACGATCGCGGCGAACTCGCCCTCGCCGATGCGCAGGCTGACCCCGCGCAGCGCCTGCACCCGGGTGCCGTCCAGCTCGTAGGCGCGGGTGACGTCGATGGCCTCCACGGCGGGTGGGACGCTCATCGGCCGGGAAGCTCCTGCCCTTGCTCGACGGCGCCGGCGCCGCGCACCACGATCCGCTCGCCGACCCGCAGCCCGGCGGTGACCTCGGTCATGGTCTCGCCCTGGGCGCCGATCCGGATGATCCGCCGCTGGGCCCGGCCGCCGGAGACCACCCACACCGCGTTGTCGCGGCCGCTGGTCAGCACCGCCGAGGACGGCACCGCGACGGTGTCGGCGACCTCGCGGACCCGCAGGTTCACCACGGCACTCATCCCGGGCTTGGGCCAGGGCGCCTCGGCGCCGTCGGTGAGCCGGCCGCGCCGCAGGACGAGGGTGACCCGGTAGGTCACGCCGCCGCCGGCCGAGCGCGCCGGGCCGGCGCCGACGCCGGTGACCTCGGCCGGGTAGGCGGCGCCCGGGACGGCGTCCACCTCCACCTCGGCCGGCACGCCCGGCTCGACTTTCAGCGCGTCGGCCTCGTCCACGTCGGCGGAGACGGTGAGGCGGGAGACGTCGGTGACCGTCACCACCGCGCCGCCGGCGGTCACAGGGGCTCCCTCGGCCACGGAGGCGGCCTCGGCGGACGCGCCGCCGCCCAGCTCCTGCAGGCCGTCTCCGCCGCCGAGCCGCTGCGGCAGCCGGCCGGCCAGCTCGCCCAGGTCCCCGGCGGGGGCCGCCGGGCCGCCCAGGGAGACGACGCCGTCGAAGGGTGCCCGCAAGGTCAGCTCCGCCACGGTGCGCTCGGCCGCCCGCAGCGCGGCCCGGGCCTGGACGCGCTGGGCGGCGGCGACGGCCTGCATCGCCGAGGTGACGTTCTCCAGGCCCGCGTGGAGCCGTTCGACGGCGGCGCGGGCGCTTTCGGCGGCGGCGGCGTACTGGGCCTCGGTCTGTGCGATCTCGGCCAGCATCCGGGCGCGCCGCCCGGGGTCGGGGATCTGGGCGGCCGCCCGCCGGGCGGTCTGGAAGCCCTGGCGGGCGATGTGGTCGCTGCGCCGCTGGGAGGCCGAGGGTTCCGGTCCCATCGGGAGGGTGCCGGCGGCCAGTTCGGCGTCGGCCTCGCGGGCCTGGCGGAGCCGCTCGCGGGCCTGCGGCGAGTCGATCTCGGCGAGGATCTCGCCGCGGCGGACCCGGTCGCCGTCGGTCACGTGCAGCCGTTTGAGCACGCCCTCGGCCGGGGCGCGCAGCGTCGCCGTGGCCCGTGCCGTCACCGTGCCCGGCGCCTCGATCACCTCGGTCACGTCCGAGCGCGTCACCGTGCCCAGGCGCACTCCCTCGGGCTCGTCCCTCTTGGCGCAGGCGCCGAGCTGGGCGATCGCCAGCGCCCCGGTCAGGACGAGCGGAAGGCACCGCCGGGTGGCTGCACCTGCCTCACAAAAAGCGGACACCTGCCTACAGATGCCCCAAAAGGGAAGATATCAACTCCCCTGGAAGGCCGACCGGAGACGACGGCTACCGGCCGCCGGCCGCCCGGTGCTGCCCGGCCCCCGCCGAGGCGTCCCGGCCGGCGCGGTTCAGCAGGAAGAACCCGGCCAGCGCGGCGACCGTGGCGACGCCCTCACCGACCAGGCTGAGCGTCTTCTCCAGGTACCAGGCCGGGTCGTGCATCGCCGGGATCGGCCCCAGCCGGCCCACGTCCACGAAGTAGTACAGCAGCAGCGCGCCCACCGCGCTGGCGGCGACCAGGAAGGCGACGGCGAACGTCCAGCGCCGCGGCCATGCCAGCACCAGCACGCCCGAGATCGCCGCGACGATCGCCTGCGCGTAAAACAGCGTGTCCCCGTCGATCTGACCGGGCTTGGGCCCGGCCATGTCGGGGGCGAACGTCCAGTGCACGATCGCGTCCACGGCCAGCCCGGCGGCCACCAGGATCTGCAGCAGAATTCTCATGCCCCTTATCACGGACGCGATCGCGGCCCGGCTCAACCGGGCGGGCGGAAAATCCCGCCCGGGACTTTTCAGCCCTCGGCCAATTCCCTGCCCCGGTCGCGGGCTGCCTCGATGGCCTCCAGCACGGCGGCCCGCACCCCGTGCCGCTCCAGCTCGCGGATGGCGGCGATGGTGGTGCCGCCCGGCGAGGTGACCGCCTCGCGCAGCAGCACCGGGTGCTCCCCGGAGTCGCGCAGCATGATCGCCGCCCCCACCGCCGACTGGATCACCATCTCCAGCGCGGCGGCGCGCGGCATGCCCAGCAGGATGCCGGCGTCCACCATCGCCTCGACCAGGAAGTAGAAGTAGGCCGGGCCGCTGCCGGACAGCGCGGTCGCCGCGTCCTGCAGCGACTCGGGGATGCGCAGCACCTTGCCGACCGGCGACAAAAGCTCCTCGGCCAGCTTCAGGTGCTCCTCACCGGCGTGCGAGCCCGCCGACACCACGCTCATCGCCTGGTCCACCAGCACCGGGGTGTTGGACATCACCCGCACCACCGGCACGCCCTCCGGCAGGCGCTGCTCGATGAAGGAGGTGGTGATGCCCGCCGCCATCGAGATCACCAGCCGGCCGGGCGGCACATGCGGCCGGATCTCCCCCAGCAGGGCGTCCATGTCCTGCGGCTTGACCGACAGGATCAACGTGTCGGCCGTCTTGGCGGCCTCGGCGTTGGTGACCACCTCCACCCCGTAGCGCTCGCGCAGCAGGACGCCGCGCTCCTCCCGGCGGGTGGTCACCATCAGCTCGGACGGGCGGCGGCCGGCCCGCAGCACCCCCGACAACAGCGCCTCGCCCATCTTGCCGGCGCCGAGAATCGCGATGAGTCTGCCCACGCAGCCCAGCCTAGCGACGAGCAGGCGACGCTCAGGACCCGCTCACCACCGAGCGCAGGATGAGCGCCAAATTGGCCGGCCGCTCGGCCATCCGCCGCATGGCGTACCCGTACCACTCCCCGCCGTAGGGGACGTACACCCGCACCCGCGAGCCCATGGCGGCCAGGCGGCGCTGCTCGGCGGGCCGGATGCCGTACAGCATCTGGTACTCGAAGCTGTCGGGGGCGCGGTCATGGAAGACCGCCAGCGCCCCGGCGATCTCGATGAGCCGGGGATCGTGGGTGGCGACCATGGGGTAGCCCCGGCCCGCCATGAGCACCTTCAGGCAGCGCACGTAGGACTTGTCGATCTCGTGCCTGGAGGTGAAGGCGACGTCGGCGGGAGCGGCGTAGGCGCCCTTGCACAACCGCACCCGCGACCCCTCGTGGGCCAGCTCGGCGCAGTGCCGTTCGGCGTCGCGCAGGTACGCCTGGACGACCGCGCCGGTCTCCGGGTGGTCTTCGCGCAGCTCCCGCAGGATGCGCAGGGTGGAGGCGACGGTGGTGTGGTCCTCCATGTCGAGGGTCACCGCCGTGCCGGCCGCCTTGGCCGCCGCGCAGATCCGGCGGGCGTTCTCCAGGGCCAGCTCCTCATCGAGCGCCTGCCCCACCGCCGACAGCTTCACCGACACCTCCGCCCGGGCGCCCAGGCCGGCGGTGGAGATCAGGTCCAGCAGCTCCAGGTAGTTCTCCACGACCGTCTCGGCCCGCCGGGCGTCGGTGGTGTCCTCGCCCAGATGGTCCACGGTGACCAGCAGGCCGCCGCCGGTGAGGCGCCGCACGACCGTCAGCGCCTCCTCCGCCGTCCGGCCCGCCACGAACCGGTGCACCACGCCGCGGGAGAACGGCGCGGTCTCCATCGCCTTGCGGACGCCGCCGCTGCGGGAGGCGGCCAGCAGAACCCGACGAAGCACGCTGCAACCCCTTCTATGACGGGACCACGCTGTCCCCCATGTCCAGGTTATGCGGATGCCCGCAGGGCGCTCCGGCAGGCGCACAGGGCCGCTGGGCGGGCCTTGGCAGAGGTCTTAGGAGACCTTGCCGACGCTGTTGGTCCCGCCGTATTCGGCGATGTACTCGGCCATCGTGGCGCTGCGCACGGCCTCGAACAGCCGGCCTGCCTTCTCCTCGTCCAGCAGCACCACGCTCTGCCGGCCGCGTGCCGCCGGGCCCTTGTTCGGGACGGTCAGGAACTTGATGTCCGAGCCGCGCACGTTGCGCATGCTCAGCGCCAGCGACCGCAGGTGGCCGGCCGACACCCCCTCGTCCACGCTGATGGACTTGGTGAACGCCGACAGGAAGCGGTCGAGCTTGATCGGGTTGGTGACCGTGCCGCCCTCGGCGGCCTTTTGGATGATGGCCTTCAAGAACGCCTGCTGACGCTTGATCCGGTCGAAGTCGCCGTTGGGCAGGTTGTAGCGCTGCCGGACGAACAGCAGCGCCTTCTCGCCGTCCAGGTGCTGCTTGCCGGCCTGCCAGGTGACGTGGTTCATGGGGTCGTGCACGGTCTTGTCGATGTGCACGTCCACGCCGCCGAGCGCGTCGGTCATGGCCTTGAAGCCGTTGAAGTCGATCGCACCGAAATGGTCGATGCGGACGTTGGTCAGCGCCTCGACCGTCTGGATCAGCAGCGGCGGACCGCCGTAGGAGAACGCCGCGTTGATCTTCTGGTAGCCGTAGCCGGGGATCTCCACCCACGAGTCGCGGGGGATGGAGATGATGTAGGCCTTGTCCCGCTTGGCCGGCAGGTGCAGCAGCATCAGCGTGTCCGAGCGCTGCTGCCCCGGCCGCCACAACTGGCCGCCCTCGCCGGTGGTGTTGGCCTGCACCCGGCTGTCGGAGCCCACCAGCAGCCAGTTCTCGGTGCCGACCACGTTGGGGCCGGGCCGCCGGCCGGTCGGCATGGTGCCGGGCAGCCGGTCGATGTTGCCGTTGTAGGACGCCTGCCGCTGCCACACCAGGGCGCCCGCGCCGAGCACGACGATCAGCAGGAGGGCCAGCGCCGACAGCAGGAGCGTACGGCGGCGGCGCTTGCGCCGCGCCTTGGCGGCCGAGGTCTCCTCCGCCTCGCCCTCCCTGCCCGGGACGGCGCCGGGGGATGCGCCGTCCTGGGAATCGGCGTCCGCGGGGAATTCCTGGGATGACCGGGTGCTCATGGCGCGGAGTTTACAAGCCGTCTTCTCCCTTTCGACCGGCTTCATATGCCCGTTTTTCTTCCGCGACCACAATCGGCCCGCGGCTTTCCGGGGCTTTTAGGAGGTCTTCAGGGAGTGCGGCGGCGGAGCGTGGCGGCGCCGAGCACCAGGGCCGCCAGGACGCACCCGGCGATCACCGCGATGTCCACCGCCAGCGTCCCGGTCATTTCCGGTTCCCGGCCGACCTCCTGCATCGCCTCCACCGCATATGTCAGCGGCATCACCGTGGAGATCGCCTCCAGCCAGCCGGCCATCTGCTCCCGCGGCACGAACAGGCCGCACAAGAGCGCCTGCGGCAGCACGAACGCCGGCATCAGCTGCACCGCCTGGAACTCGGTGCGGGCGAACGCGCTGGCCAGCAGCCCGAGCGCGACGCCCAGCAGGGCGCTGAGCACGGCCGCCGCCACCAGCAGGCCGACCGATCCGGCCGGCTCCAGGCCCAGCCAGGTCAGCGAGATGGCCAGCACCACCCCCACCTGCAGCAGCGCCACCAGCCCGAAGGCCAGGGCGTAGCCCAGCAGCAGGTCCAGCTTGCCCAGCGGCATCGTCATCAGCCGCTCCAGCGTGCCGCCGGCCCGTTCGCGCAGCGCAGCACCGGCCGGCCGCCGCGGTCCACGTGCAGGTCGCGGACGCTCACCGCGGCCTGCGGCGGATCCGCGGAAGTGGAACTCATCATGTGTTGAATTTATGTCGCCACCGCAGGACTGGCAAGGAGCCGCACATCCCGCAGGGAAATTCCGGTCAGTCCCCGTCGAAGTGGCGCTGGAGGGCGGGCGCCAGCAGCTCCACCAGCTCTTGCGCGGTGGCGGAGGCGATCGGCTCCAGGCCGAGGACGTACCGCAGCATGGCCACCCCGACCAGCTGCCCGGCGGCGGCCTCCATCCGGATCGGGGCGATCCCGAACCGCTCGGCGAGCGGTCCCAGCAAGGTGGCCGCGATGAACTGCCGCAGCATCGTGGCGACCTGCTCGTTCGTCATGGCCGAGCGCACCAGCGCCAGCATCGGGATGCGCCGCTCGGGGTCCTCCCACACCCCCAGGAAGGTCTCGGCCAGCGCCGCGCCCAGCTCGCGGCGGGACGGGACGTCCCGCAGGCGGGCGACGACCGCCGCCGGGTCCAGCGGCAGGTTCATCGCCGCGATGAAGACGCCCTGCTTGGTGCCGAAGAAGTGGTGCACCAGCGCCGGGTCGACGCCCGCCTCCCGGGCGATGGCGCGCAGCGAGGCGCCGTCATAGCCCTTGTCGGCGAACAGCCGGCGGGCGCAGTCCAGGATCTGCTCCCGGGTCTCGGTGGGGCCCGGCCGCCGCCCCCGGGTCCGCTCGGAGGCGCCGGCCGCCATCAGCGCGCGCTCCGGCGGGAGACCTCTCCGGCCGACGTGACCTCCCAGGTGCGGTCGGCGGCGGCCAGGTGCAGCCGGGTGAACGCCAGCGCCTCGGCCAGGTCCTCCATCCGCTCGGCCCGGCTGGCCGCCCGCCGGGTGTTGACCTCCAGCACGATGTGCCCGGTGTACCCGTCGGCGGCCAGCTTCTCCAGCACCTCGGCGCACCGCTGGCTGCCGCGGCCGGGCACCAGGTGCTCGTCCTTGTTGCTGATCCCGATGCCGTCGGCCATGTGCACATGCCGCAGCCGCCCGCCGAGCTCGGTGGCCATCTCCAGCGCGTCCGAGCCCGACACCGCGGTGTGCGACAGGTCCAGCGTCACATGCGGGAAGTCCAGCTCGACCGGGTTCCAGCCGGGGGAGTACATGCCCACCTCGGCGCCGCGCGCCCGCACCGGGAACATGTTCTCCACGGCGAAGATGACGTCGGTCTCCTCCTGCATGCGCGCCAGGCCCTGGATGAACTCCCGGGCGTACTCGCGCTGCCAGCGGAACGGCGGGTGGACCACCACCACCTCGGCGCCCAGCGCCTCGGCGACCTCCTTGGAGCGCACCAGCTTGCCCCACGGCTCGCGTCCCCACACCCGCTGGGTCAGCAGCAGGCAGGGGGCGTGGATCGACTTGATCGGCACCTGGTGGTAGTCCGACAGCCGGCGCAGCACGTTGACGTCCTGGGAGGCCGCGTCGGTGGCCACCATGACCTCGACGCCGTCATAGCCCAGCGCGGCGGCGATCTCGAAGGCGCTGGGAGTCCGCTCCGGGAAGACCGAGGCGGTCGAGAGCGTCACCGGGGCGTCCGGCAACCGGAGCCCCGCCGGTACTGCGCCGTTGTGCTGCGGAGTCACTGCTCCCTCGCCTGATGATCGCTCGTTGGCTTCCCTGCCGAGCGCCGTGCGGTCCCCCGCCGGATCGAACACCGCCGCCCGTCCCGTCGACACCCGCGCAACGAAAGCCTATGCGCTGACTTGCGCGATCAGTCCTTCCAACGCCGATGATGCGGGTAACACCGAATCTTTTTCAATATTCGCGGGGAACCCTGGGGGCCGCCTTCCCGCCCGATGAACCCCACTACCCTCACAGGTCGTGGTCGAGATCGCGGCGGGCGCCGTGCCCAGCCCCAACATCTGGAATTCCCCGCAGGTCTACGAGCTGGAAAACCGCGCCGTGGACCCCGACGGGCTGCTGGAGGCCGCCATGCGCCGAATCCGGCCCTGGGACGGCGCCCACGTGCTGGACCTGGGCTGCGGCACCGGCTACCACCTGCCGATGTTCGCCCGCGAGGCGGCGCGGGTGGTGGGCGTGGAGCCGCACTCGGGCCTGGCGGCGGCGGCCCGGCGGCGGGTGCGCGACCTGCCGAACGTGACGGTGCGCGTCGGCGCCGCCCAGGCGATCCCGCTGCCGGACGCCTCGGTGGACGTGGTGCACGCGCGCTGGGCGTACTTCTTCGGGCCGGGCTGCGAGCCGGGGCTGGCCGAGCTGCGCCGGGTGGTGCGGCGCGGCGGGGCCGCCATGATCATCGACAATGACGCCACCCGCTCCACCTTCGGCGGCTGGTTCCGCCGCTGGCTGCCCTCCTACGACCCGCAGGCGGTGGAGCGCTTCTGGGCGCGCCAGGGGTTCCAGCGGGAGCCGCTGCTGATCCGCTGGCTGTTCGAGCGCCGCGAGGACCTGGCCGCCGTGCTGCGCATCGAGTTCCCCGCCGAGCTGGCCGAGACGTTCCTGGCCGAGCATCCCGGCTGCGAGGTCGACTACGCCGTCAACCTCTGGTGGCGCTACTACTGAGCGGTTCTGTCGGTCGCTCTCAATACTGTTTCGGGTTATGGCGAAGGCGAAGACCGGCAAACCGGCCTACCGCTGCACCGAGTGCGGCTGGCAGACCTCCAAGTGGGTCGGGCGCTGCGGCGAATGCCAGGCCTGGGGCACCGTGAGCGAGGCGGGCGCCGCCGCGCCGCCGCGGGTGATCACCGCCGGCCCGGTCAGCGCCCCCGCCCGCCCGATCGGCGAGGTGGACGTGCAGTCGGCGCAGATGCAGCCGACCGGGCTGGATGAGCTGGACCGGGTGCTGGGCGGCGGCATGGTGCCCGGGGCGGTGCTGCTGCTGGCCGGCGAGCCCGGCATCGGCAAGTCCACCCTGCTGCTGGAGGTCGCCGCGCTGGCCGCCGCGCGCACCCCGGTGCTGTATGTGACCGGCGAGGAGTCGGCCGAGCAGGTGCGGCTGCGCGCCGACCGGGTGGGCGCGGTCACCGACGGGCTGTACCTGGCCGCCGAGACCGAGCTGTCGACCGTGCTGGGGCACGTGGAGGAGGTGGAGCCCAAGCTGCTGGTGGTGGACTCCATCCAGACCATCGGCGCCGCCGAGGTGGAGGGCGCCCCCGGCGGCGTCACCCAGATCCGCGAGGTCACCGCCAACTTGATCCGGGTGGCCAAGGAGCGTTCCATCACCACCGTGCTGGTCGGCCACGTCACCAAGGACGGGGCGATCGCCGGTCCCCGGCTGCTGGAGCACCTGGTCGATGTGGTGCTGTACTTCGAGGGCGACCGGCACAGCCGGCTGCGCATGATCCGCGCGGTCAAGAACCGCTACGGCCCCACCGACGAGCTGGGCTGCTTCGACCTGTCGGAGGTCGGCATCGTGGGGCTGGCCGACCCCAGCGGGCTGTTTTTGACCCGCCGGGAGGAGCCGGTGCCCGGCACCTGCGTGACCGTCACGCTGGAGGGCCGCCGCCCGCTGGTGGCCGAGGTGCAGGCGCTGGTGGCCAAGTCGTTCCTGCCGGCCCCGCGCCGCGCCACCAGCGGGCTGGACGCCTCGCGGGTGGCGATGGTGCTGGCGGTGCTGTCGCGGCGCTGCCAGATCGCCATGCACGATCAAGACGTGTACGTCTCCACGGTCGGCGGGGTGCGGTTGGCGGAGACCTCGGTGGACCTGGCGGTGGCGCTGGCGGTGGCCGGCTCCACCGTGGAGCAGCCCCTGTCGCCCAACGTCATCGCGCTGGGGGAGGTCGGCCTGGCCGGGGAGGTGCGGGCGGTGCCCGGCGTGCCGCGGCGGCTGGCCGAGGCCGGCCGGCTGGGCTTCAAATCCGCCGTCGTCCCCAAGGGCTCGCTGGAGCTGGGCGAGGCCTCCCCGCTGCGCCGCGCCGAACTCCAGGCGGTCAGTTACGAGGGCATGCGGGTCATGGAGGTCGATAACCTGAACCAGGCGCTTCAGGTCGCCTTCACCGCTCCCTGACCATCAGAGTCAGCGCCGCGTCAGCTGTGCGCAATAATCCACACAACGTTTGCCGCGGCGTTGAGGACGAGCCGCCCGCCGAGGCGGCTCGGTAAACTAATCGCCGTCCAGCGACCTGCGGGGGTCCAGTGGGAGTCACACACGACAAGGGGCACGACGAAAGGCGCCGCGCCACGCTGGCCGCGGTCGCGCCGGGCACGGCTCTTCGCGACGGGCTGGAGCGGATTTTGCGGGGGAACACCGGCGGCCTGATCGTCTTGGGTTATGACCCGGTCGTGGAAAAGCTGTGCTCGGGGGGCTTTGAGCTCGACGTGGAGTTCTCCGCCACCCGGCTGCGCGAGCTGGCCAAGATGGACGGCGCGATCGTGCTGGACAACGACCATTCGCGCATCGTGCGGGCGGCCGTGCACCTGGTGCCCGACCCGACCATCCCCACCGAGGAGTCCGGCACCCGGCACCGCACCGCCGAGCGGGTGGCCAAGCAGAGCGGCCACCCGGTGATCTCGGTCAGCCAGTCGATGCGGATCATCGCCCTCTACCTGGACGGGCACCGCTACGTGCTGGAGGACTCGGCGGCCATCCTGTCCAAGGCCAACCAGGCGCTGGCCACGCTGGAGCGCTACAAGCTCCGCCTGGATGAGGTCTCCGGCACCCTGTCGGCGCTGGAGATCGAGGACCTGGTCACCGTCCGGGACGTCACCGCCGTGGTGCAGCGGCTGGAGATGGTCCGCCGCATCGCCGACGAGATCGAAGGCTATGTGGTGGAGCTGGGCACCGACGGCCGGCTGCTGTCGCTGCAGCTGGACGAGCTGGTCTCCGGGGTAGACACCGACCGTGAGCTGATCGTGCGCGACTACCTGCCCCAAGGAGAGTCCGCCCGCGACTTCACCGAGGTACTGCAGGCCCTGGACGCGCTGAGCGCCACCGAGCTGCTGGACCTGACCACGGTCGCCGAGGTGATGGGCTACTCCGGCCCGGACGCCCTGGACATCCCGGTCAGCCCCAAGGGCTACCGCCTGCTGGCCAAAGTGCCGCGGCTGCCGGGCGTGGTCGTGGAGGGTCTGGTGGAGCACTTCGGCGGGCTGCAGAAACTGCTGGCCGCCAGCATCGACGACCTGCAATCGGTCAACGGGGTCGGCGAATCCCGCGCCCGCAGCGTCCGGGAGGGGCTGTCCCGCCTGGCCGAGTCCTCCATTCTGGAACGCTACGTTTGATCCCCGGCGCCCGCTGCGGGACGCCGTGCATGATTTTTCTCCGCTTTTCGGGGTTGTCTTTTGTTTTCCCACGCCTCGGCTCTGGCGTTGCAGCGATCATGCGCGGTTGAGATCGCCATCCGCCGGCGGCGAAGTCCCGAAAAGGCCGCGCCCGGCGAGGTTCAACCGGGCGATCTGCACCCGTCCCGGCTCGCGGAAACGGCGCGGCGGAGATAAGGCCCGCCGCCACGGCGCATCCCGGAAGGGAACGTCTCGGCCGCGATCGGCGGCGTTCAAAGCCGCGCCCGGGCGTTGGCCGTCATCCGGCGCAGCACGTCCACGGTGACGGCGTACTCCTCGGCGGTGACGCCCTCGGCGAGGTGCCGCCGGGTGGCCGCGATGCGCTCGGCCAGGCGGGCGTGCGCGGCCCTGCCGCCCGCCGTGAGGCGGTGACGGCCGGCGCCGTCCGGTTCCAGCCAGCCGCGCTCGGTCAGGTCGCCGATGACCTCGGCCAGGGTGATCGCGCCTTCCCTCCAGAACGGCCGCAGCCGCTCGGCGAGGGCGCCCTCCTCCAGCGGCCCGGCCTGGAGGGTGTTCAGCAGCTGCCAGTGCCGGCGGCCGACGCCCATGTCGGCCAGGTCCCGGTCCAGCAGGGTCTCCAGCAGCCCGTCCAGGGACCGCACCCAGTACCCGATCGGCTTGTCCGTCCCGTTCGGCATTGCCCCGTCCAATACATGTAAAATTACATCTAGTTGTATTTGATTATGCATTGGAGGGGTATGGCCGGCAACCCGGAACTGGCCGCCATCGAGCGGGCCATGGTCGCCATCCGGCGCTCCCAGCGGCGGCGGTCGCTGGCCGCGCTGAGCGGGGCCGACCCGGTGAGCGGCGCAGTCTTCGACGTGCTGGACGTCATCGAGGCCGCCGAGGCGGACGGCGAGCCGGTCACGGTCGGCGCGGCGGCCGCGGCGCTGGGGGTCGACCAGCCCCGGGCCAGCAGGCTGGTCGCCGCCGCCGTCGAGGCGGGCCTGGTGCGGCGCGTGGCCGACCAGGCCGACGGCCGGCGGACCCTGCTGGAGCGCACCGCCAAGGGCCGGGAGCTGACCGAGCGGGTGCACCGCTTCCGGCGGCGGGTGTTCGCCGCGGCGATGGAGGACTGGAACGACGCCGAACGCGCCGAGTTCGCCCGCCTGCTGAGCCGGTTCGTGGCGGGCCTGGAACGGGCACGGCGGGCGGGGGTCAGCGAAGCCGGAACACCTGCGTGCCGTCCCGGATGACGCCCTTGCCCTTCACCTTGGCCACATAGGTGCCCGGCCGCGCCGCCGCGCGCTCGCGCGGGCAGCCTTCCGCCGAGCGCCGGCGGTCCCACACGATCGTCCGCAGGTACGGCACGCCCCGGCGCAGCCGCTGCCGGGACGTCCCGTCGCTCCCGGCGCAGTGCGCCGACGACCAGATCCGGTCCCGCCCGGAGGTGATCTGCAGCCGCAGCGCCGCCGGCCCCACGTCGAAGGCGCAGGTGCGGCGGCCGGTGTTGACCACCGACAGGTGGAAGCGGGGCTTGCGACCGGCCGGGTAGACCTCCCCGTCCATCGACAAGGTCACCACCACGTCGCGGGGCGCGCAGACACCCCTCTGGCGGGCCCCACCGGACCGGGCGGCCTTGGCGGACCCGGTCGCGGTGGGCCCGGGCGTCGGCGTATGCGTGGGAATCGGCGGGATTCCCGCGGTGATTCCCCCCAGCGAAGGCGAGGGAGTAGCCATCGCCCCCACCATGTCGGCCCGCTCGCCGTCCCCGCCGCACGCCCACGCCAGCAGCCCCACCACCGCCAGCATCCCGCCGAGCACCACCGCCCGGCGACGCCAGTACACCGCATTGTCATCACTTTCGGTAGTTGGATACATGCGGACAGTATGGTTTTAGGGCACTGGACGGCCGTGGCGACGCGCCGTGGCAGAGCCATGGCCGGGCCATGGCCGCCGCATGGCGGCTCCGTGGCAGGATGGCGAGCTGTCATGACCACAGCCGTGCCGAACGCCGTCCGCTACACCGAGCCGATCCTGGGCTGGTACGCCGAGCACGCCCGCGACCTGCCCTGGCGCGCTCCGGACGCCACCCCCTGGGGCATCCTGGTCAGCGAGGTCATGCTGCAGCAGACCCCGGTGGCCCGCGTCCTGCCCATCTGGCGGCGGTGGATGGAGCGCTGGCCCACCCCCGCCGCGCTGGCCGCCGAGCCCTCCGGTGAGGCCGTCCGCGCCTGGGGCCGGCTGGGCTACCCGCGCCGGGCGCTGCGCCTGCACGCCTGCGCGGTGGCCATCACCGAACGGCACGGCGGGCAGGTCCCCTCCTCCTACGAGGCGCTGCGGGAGCTGCCCGGCATCGGCGCCTACACCGCCGCGGCGGTGGCCAGCTTCGCCTACCGGCAGCGCCACGCCGTGCTGGACACCAACGTGCGCCGCGTGCTGGCCCGCCTGATCGGCGGGGTGGAGTACCCGCCCAGGTCACAGACGGCCGCCGAGGTCGCGCTGGCCGAGTCCCTGCTGCCGCACGACGCGCCCACCGCCGCCCGCTGGTCGGTGGCGATCATGGAACTGGGCGCGCTGGTGTGCACCGCCCGCAACCCCCGCTGCGTGGACTGCCCGGTGCTGGCCGAGTGCGCCTGGCAGCGCGCCGGACGCCCGGCCTACGACGGCCCGCCCCGGCGCGGCCAGGCCTATGCCGGCACCGACCGGCAGTGCCGGGGCCGCCTGCTGGCCGTGCTGCGCGAGGCCGACGGCCCGGTGGAGAAGGCCGCGCTGGATGTGGTCTGGTCCGACCCGATCCAGCGCGAGCGCGCCCTGGACGGCCTGATCGCCGACGGGCTGGTCGACCCGCTGGAGGACGGCCGCTACGCGCTCCCCTCCTGACCGCCGGCGCCCGCCGGTCAGCTCTCCTCTTTGAGCCCCAGCCGGACCAGCTGCTCGCGGGTCCAGGCCAGCTCGGCGGCGATGCCCTCGATGAGGGACTCCTTGGTCAGCCGGTGCCCGGGCAGCACGTCCCAGTTGTAGGTCTCCACCTCCACGTGATCGGTCAGCGCCCGCTCCCCGCCGAACAGGGCCTCCAGCGCCTCGGCCAGCACCGCTCGGGTGGTGCCCAGCTCCTGGGGAAGGACGGCGTTGCGCGGGACGTGGAAGTGCACCCGCCACTCCTGGTCGCCGGGAAGCTCCCCCTCCAGCGCCGCGTCCAGGTCATCGACGCCGTCCGCGACGCCCCGCTCCCTGGTCTGGTGCAGAAAGCGCGGCTCGGCGAAGGCCGCCAGCGCCCGCCGGGCGGCCGGATCGGCGGGCCGATCGACCTGCAGGGCGCAGGACGCCTGGAACTTCACCACCGGCAGGCCGGCCTCCGACAGCCGCCGCAGGGCCTCGGCCGGCTCCTCAAAGCCCAATGCCAGGTGGCAGGCGTCCAGGCACACCCCCAGGAAACGCCGGCCGCCCAGCAGGCGCTCGGCGGCCCGGGCGGCCGAGTCCACCAGGCAGCCCGGCTCGGGCTCAAAGCCCACCCGGATCGTCCGGCCGGTGGCCGAGGCCAGCGCGGTCATCTCCCGGTCCAGCCGGTCCTGCCGCCGCCGGGCCAGCTCGTCTTGGGCTCGCGACCAGGGCTCCCGCCAGGCCAGCGGCAGGGTGGAGATGCTGCCCCAGCGCACATCCTCCGGCAGCAGCCGGGTGAGGATCCGGGCCAGGTCGAGGGTGTAGCGCATGCGCTCGGGCTGGGTCCAGTCCGGATGGTAGGCGTCGTACTTGACGTTTTCGGACTGGAACCCCTGGTAGAGGGAGCCGTTGAGGGTGATGACCTCCAGCCCGGCCTTCTCGACGGCGCGGCGCAGCCGCAGCAGCTCGCCGGGGTCGGCGGTCAGCGTGTCGGCCACGGGGCGGGACAGCCACAGCCCCACCCCCATCCGGTCCACGCCCAGCCGGTCGCGGATGGGGCGGGCGTACCGGGTGAACTGGGCGATCACCCCGTCCAGGTCCTCGGCAGGGTGAACGTTGGTGCAGTACGCCACGTGCACGAGAGTGCCGTCGCGGTGCCTGAAGCGCATGTCATCCGCCTCGCTTGATGGTATTGCCGGCGTGGAACGTCACGGGTTCCGCCTCGGCGAGGGCGGGCCGGCCGCTCCGCCCGCGGCGGGCCGCCGTATGGTCCCACACAACGGTGTCCACATCGCCCAGGGTGAAACCCGCCGCGGGCACGGTCGCGGCGGGGGTCACCGGACCCGTTCGGCGCCGGGCCTGCTTGAGGATCGTCACCATCCGATCTTCGTCCATTAAGGGGCGAGGGTGGCCCAGAACCCCACATCACGACCGAATTTCCCACTCCCCCGCATGCTCGGACGCACGCATGGCGGCCCTCCGGAACCCGTCCGGAGGCCGCCATGCGTTCAACGCCCCCGGTACGGTCAGGACCTCACGCGCACCAGTTGCCCGGCCCCGTTTCCGGTGCCCTTGTTGGAGATGTAGATGGCGCCGTCCTGGCCGATCGCCATGCCGGTCGGCATCGTCAGGCGGCCGCCGGTGGGGATCTCCGTTCTGGTCAGCGTCTGCAGGTCGATCCGGTGGAGCGACCCGGCGGTCGGCTTGCCGCCGGCGCCGTAGCCGCCGCTCATGCTGAGCACCACCAGGTCGCCGTTCCCGTCCAGCGCCATGTCGCTGATCGCGGTCAGGCCGGAGGCGATCACCTGCGGCCGCTGCCCCGGCACGTACCGCCAGACCCGGGCCGCCCCGGGCACCATGCCCGCCAGCTCGCCGACGTAGTAGGCGCCGTCCGGGCCGCGCACGATGCCGGTGGGCAGCGACTGCACCGCGGTGGCCTCGGCGGCCCGCCCGGCCTTGCTCCCCTTCTTGCCCTTGGCCTTCCCGCTCTTTGCGACAGGCTGCGCACCGGCCGTGCCGACGGGCACCAGGTGGGCCGCCAGCTCGGTGACGGCGTCGGCGCGGGCGGACCGGCCGGCGGTGGCGGCGGTCGCATCGTGCCCGAAAACCGCCTCGGTGGTGATGGTGCCGTCCGCACGCACCCCGAGCAGGTCGTCGGTGCCCGCGTCGGTCACCAGCCAGCCCTCGCTCGCCGGCACCAGCCGCCACGGGTTGGAGTGCGCGGTCTGGGAGACCGCGCCGTCGCGCGTGCGCATCCGGTCCGGCCGGCTCTCGTAGGCCACCAGGTCGGCGATGACCCGGACGTCGCGCCCGTCCGCCGGCACCCGGTACACGGTGCCCAGCGGCCGGGCGTGCGGGCCGTAGCGGGCGCGCTCCCGGACGTCCATCCCGGCGCCGCTGAGCACCACGTACTCCCCGTCTGAGACCGTCACATCGACCGGCCCGACGACCTCCCGGCCCGCACCGTCGCCGACCGACGGCAGGCCCTGCACCACCCGGCCCTGGCGGTGACCCCTGATCTGGTAGATCGCACCGCTGCGGCCCAGGCACCGCCGGCCTGCGCCGGTGCCGACGCACATGTCCTTGCCGCCCGTCCCGGCCTCGGCCACCAAGATGGTGCCGTCCTGCAGCAGTGTGACGCCGCGCGGGTTGTTGAGTCCTTCGGCGATCACCTCGAGGGCCGGCGCCTGCGCCCGGGCCGCCGCTCCGGGAATCAGCGCCAGGGCGACCCCGCTCGCGGCCGCCAGGCAGGCCACGCTCCAGGGCATGCGTGTCTTCTTCATCTTCCTCCCCTTGGGTCTCACGCGGATCACCAGTCCGCGCCACCGGGGAAGGTGCCCAGCTGCGCCACGCCGCTTTTCACCTGCGGCGCGGCGCCCCGGCTGGTTGATCATGACCGGCGCAAGCGCGTCTCGGCCGGGGGTGTCGGGCCGGTCGGCGCCGGCCCGGCGACGGCAAAGGGCCCGCACCGAAGGCGGTGCGGGCCCTTTGTGGCCGGTCTGCAGACCGTCAATCCTTGTTGAAGTTGACCGCGCCCTCCACCGGCGGCGGGGTGTCGGGAACGGTGGACGGCTTGGGCATGCCGGTGAAGGTGAACTTGGCCGACTCGCCGGAGCCCTCCACGCCCACCAGCACGATCTGACCGGGCTTCAGCTCGCCGTAGAGGATCTTCTCCGACAGGCTGTCTTCGATCTCGCGCTGGATGGTGCGGCGCAGCGGACGGGCGCCCAGCACCGGGTCGTAGCCGCGCTCGGCCAGCAGCTGCTTGGCCTCCTGCTTGAGCTCGATGCCCATGTCCCGGTCGCGCAGCCGCTCGTCCACCCGGGCGATCATCAGATCCACGATCTGGATGATCTCCTTGGGGGTCAGCTGGTGGAAGACCACGATGTCGTCCACCCGGTTGAGGAACTCGGGCCGGAAGTGCTGCTTGAGCTCCTCTTGGACCTTGGCCTTCATCCGCTCGTAGTCGCCGACGTGGTCGTCGGGACGGGCGAAGCCCAGCGACTGGCCCTTGGAGATGTCCCGGGTGCCCAGGTTGGTGGTCATGATGATGATGGTGTTCTTGAAGTCCACCGTCCGGCCCTGGGCATCGGTCAGCCGGCCGTCCTCCAGAATCTGCAGCAGGCTGTTGAAGATGTCCGGGTGCGCCTTTTCGATCTCGTCGAACAGCACCACGGAGAAGGGCTTGCGGCGCACCTTCTCGGTGAGCTGGCCGCCCTCCTCATAGCCGACATATCCCGGCGGAGAACCGAACAGGCGCGAGACGGTGTGCTTCTCCATGAACTCGCTCATGTCGAGCTGGATCAGCGCGTCCTCGTCGCCGAAGAGGAACTCCGCCAAAGTCTTCGACAGCTCGGTCTTACCGACGCCCGAGGGGCCGGCGAAGATGAACGAGCCGCCGGGGCGCTTGGGGTCCTTCAGGCCCGCCCGGGTGCGCCGGATGGACTGCGAGAGGGCCTTGATGGCGTCTTCCTGCCCGATGACCCTCTTGTGCAGTTCCTCCTCCATGCGCAGCAGCCGGGAGGTCTCCTCCTCGGTCAGCTTGAAGACCGGAATGCCGGTGGCCGTGGCCAGGACCTCGGCGATCAGTTCCTCGGTCACCTCGGCGACCACGTCCATGTCGCCGGCCTTCCATTCCTTCTCCCGCTGCGCCTTGGCCGCCAGCAATTGCTTTTCCTTGTCGCGCAGCGCGGCGGCCTTCTCGAAGTCCTGCTCGTCGATCGCCGATTCCTTCTCCCGGCGCACCTGGGCGATCTTCTCGTCGTACTCGCGCAGGTCCGGCGGGGCGGTCATGCGGCGGATGCGCATGCGGGAACCGGCCTCGTCGATCAGGTCGATGGCCTTGTCGGGCAGGAACCGGTCGGAGATGTAGCGGTCGGCCAGCTGGGCGGCCGCCACCAGCGCGCCGTCGGTGATGGAGACGCGGTGGTGCGCCTCGTACCGGTCGCGCAGCCCCTTGAGGATCTCGATGGTGTGGCTCAGCGACGGCTCGGCCACCTGGATGGGCTGGAAGCGGCGCTCCAGCGCGGCGTCCTTCTCCAGGTGCTTGCGGTACTCATCCAGCGTGGTGGCGCCGATGGTCTGCAGCTCGCCGCGGGCCAGCATCGGCTTGAGGATGCTGGCGGCGTCGATGGCGCCCTCGGCGGCGCCGGCGCCCACCAGGGTGTGCAGCTCGTCGATGAACAGGATGATGTCGCCGCGGGTGCGGATCTCCTTGAGGACCTTCTTCAGCCGCTCTTCGAAGTCACCGCGGTAGCGGGACCCGGCGACCAGCGCCCCCAGGTCGAGGGTGTACAGCTGCTTGTCCTTGAGGGTCTCGGGCACCTCGCCCTTGACGATCTTCTGCGCCAGACCCTCGACCACCGCGGTCTTGCCCACGCCGGGCTCGCCGACCAGCACCGGGTTGTTCTTGGTCCGCCGCGACAGCACCTGCATGACCCGCTCGATTTCCTTCTCCCGGCCGATGACCGGGTCGAGCTTGCCCTCGCGGGCGGCCTGGGTCAGGTTGCGGCCGAACTGGTCCAACACCAGCGAGGTGGACGGGGTCGACTCCGAGGGCCCGGTCGATGCGGGCTCCTTGCCCTGGGTGTAACCGTGCAGCAGCTGGATCACCTGCTGGCGCACCCGGTTCAGGTCCGCCCCCAACTTGACCAGCACCTGGGCGGCCACGCCCTCGCCCTCGCGGATCAGGCCGAGAAGGATGTGCTCGGTGCCGATGTAGTTGTGACCGAGCTGCAGCGCCTCGCGCAGCGACAGCTCCAGCACCTTCTTGGCCCGCGGAGTGAACGGAATGTGCCCAGAAGGAGCCTGCTGCCCCTGGCCGATGATCTCCTCGACCTGCTGCCGCACCGCCTCAAGGCTGATCCCCAGGCTCTCCAGTGCCTTGGCGGCGACGCCCTCCCCCTCGTGGATCAGCCCAAGGAGGATGTGCTCGGTGCCGATGTAGTTGTGGTTGAGCATCCGGGCCTCTTCTTGGGCCAGGACGACGACCCGCCGCGCGCGGTCGGTGAACCTCTCGAACATCTCGTCGCTCCTCACAGAGCGGTTGGATCAAGCCCGATATGTCCGGACCCGTCCTTCCGCATGCTAGCCCGCCCCGAGGAGGCCACCCGGTGCACTCCCACCAGGAGACGTTCCCCAGCTAAGCGCTGTTCATCCCCATCCAACTACCACGTGGGCGCGGCATGTTCCCGCTACGCCCCAAGCGAACGACGGCACTATCGTGGTCAGGAGATCATCAAAGGACGGCAACAAGATTCTCAAACCCGCCTTGACCTGCGCGTTTCCCCTAGCCGCAGGGGGTTCGAGCCGAGCAGGCGGGCGCGGCGGGCACCCGGCGGGCCGCCGGCGGCGCCGCGGCGCTTCGCCGCAAGCGAACGGCCCGTCCGCCGGTGATGGCGGACGGGCCGTTGCCAGATGACGCAATCAGTGAGCCGCCTCGTACTGTTCCACGACGCTCGCCGGAATCCGGCCGCGCTCATTGACCTTGATGCCGCGCGCCTTGGCCCAAGCGCGGATGTCCGCGCTGCGCTCGCGGCTGGAGGCACCGCGGGAGCGACGGCGACGAGTGGTGCCCGCCTTCCGGGCGTGCTCCACGAAGGGCCTCAGGGATTCCCGCAGCTTCTTTGCGTTTTCGCCACTCAGGTCGATCTCATAGGAGGTGCCATCGAGCGCGAACGACACGGTCTCGTCCGCCTCGCCACCGTCGAGGTCGTCGACGAGAAGCACCTGAACCTTCTGTGCCATGGGGACAGACCTTTCCGCCGGAGCAAACTACATTCGGTTTCTGAAGATATACCGAAGGGCTTGCGGATGACAATTCAACGCGGCGCGACGGAGTTTCCGGCTAGGGGCGGTAACTCCCCGTAATCGGGGGAAGCGATTCCGCTATGCCCGGCTTACTCGGCGGGCGGGGAGGGTGACCGCCCCGCAGCGGTTGAATTGTCCGGCCGCCCATCGCGGCAGACCGCCCTCGCATGGGCGTTTTGTGCCATGGCCGATCACCGGGGACGATGGCGATCTTGGGCCGGCGGGCGAAACGAAGCATCCCGGCTAAAGACCGAGAGCCGCCCTGCACGGCGACCCTGCCTCTCCACAAGGCACGGTTAGAGAGAAAGATACGGGAAAAATGTGCCCAGTACCATCTTAACGGAGCTCCCAGGTCCCCTCCGGCTCCTTCGATTAACCCTTGGGTAACATCGCTAAGCCGGTCAAGGCTACGGAATGCGCCGGTAGCGTCAGAGCCGGTGACATCGGCTCTCGGCGCGGCCCGGCAGACCGGAAGGCGCGCTCAGGCCACGAAATCCGTAGTGGCCCGCCCCGGTGGTTATCAACTCACCTGAGCCGGATAGGGCAGGAAAGCTCCTATCGGCTCACCCCGCCCTCTTCGCCGGCCGGTATCCGGGCCGGCCCGCCACGCCGTGCCGGTCGCGGCGTACTCATCGTCCGGGGGCGCCATCCGCCGTTGTCTGCGGCTGCGCGCGCCGTATCACAACGGTACCCGCAAAACGGTCGTGCAGTGCCCGCCGTCGCGTCTCCTCCAATACCAGACCCGCGTTCACCACCCAAAACAGCCCGGCCACCGGCCCCAGCAGCGGCACCGGCCGAAGGGCGATCGGCAGCGCGTACACCGCCGAGCGCAGCAGCGCCCGGCGGTGCCCCAGGCCCGCACCCGGGCGCTCGGCCACCACCTCCAGGCCGACCAGGCGCTTGCCGAGCGTCCGGCCCCACAGCGCCAGCTGGAGCCACTCGTAGACCAGCAGCAGGGCCGCCAGGACCGGCACGGCGACCAGATCCGCGGTGGGCCTGGACAGCCCCAGGGCCTGCGAGTGGACCACCAGCATCACCGGCAGCCCCACCACGAGGGTGTCCACCACCCGGGCGACCAGCCGTTGCGCAGGCTCGGCCGGCCCTTCCTCCAGGCCCTCTTCCTTACGGCCCTCTTGGTGTCCCTCGTCGTGCATATGGGTTTATTCGTCGTAGCCGTAATGGTCGTCCTCATGGACGATACGGTCATCGACGACGACCGTATCGGCGAAGCGGTCGTGCACGGCCTGGTGGAGCGGCTCGTCCCAGATCGCCCACAGATAGGCCAGCAGCGTGCCCACCGCGGCCAGCAGCAGCCCGTAGGCGGCGTACTCCCAGACCATGACCATCAGGATCAAGAAGAAGAACAGGCCGATCTGGTAGCCGATGTTGTTGATGGCCGCCCGCCAGACCGCCTGCGGCACCGTCATCGGATCGCCGAGCGGATCGGCCCGCACCACGCTCATCCCGAGCACTCGCTTACCGAGAGTGTGACCCCACAAGGACAGTTGAACCGCCTCATAGATGAAAGGCAGGATCGCCAGGACCACGAAGAGCGTGATGATGATCGGCCAGTTCCACACTCCGCCCTCGGTGCGGGTATCGCTGCCCGGCGCGTCCAGGCCGATCACGCCGAAGGCGATCGGCAGCACGAGCGCGAATCCGAACACCGCCACAAGAGCGTTGTCCATCAACCGGGCCAGCGCTCTGCGGTGAATGGGCGCCTGCGGCAGGTCCACGGCCGAGTCCTGATAACCGCCATACCCGCCATGGGCATAGGGCGTCGGTTCCTGCCATTGCCCCGGCGCGGGCTGTTGCTGCCACTGAGCGGGCGGATGGCCGCCCTGCCAGTGCGGGTTGTAGTGTCGCCGCCCGCGGTACGGGTCGCTCATCGCTATGGTCACTCCTCCAGGCGAAGCAGCATCCGGGTGTTGCCCAAGGTGTTCGGCTTCACGCGGTCGAGATCGAGGAACTCGGCCACGCCTTCGTCATAAGAACGCAAGAGCTCTTCGTACACCTCAGGCGACACCGGTGTGCCCTGAATCGGGCGGAAGCCATGACGCGCGAAGAACTCCACTTCGAAGGTAAGGCAGAAGACCCGTCGCACGCCGAGTTCTCGGGCGGTTTCCAGCAGCCTGCTGACGATCCGGTGCCCAATGCCCCGGCCGCTGCAGCGCGGGTCCACCGCGACCGAGCGGACCTCGGCCAGATCCTCCCACATCACGTGCAGTGCTCCGCAGCCGACGACGCCGAGCTCGGCGTCCTCGGCGACCCAGAACTCCTGGATGTCCTCATAGAGGGTCACGGTCGACTTCCTCAGCGTCCTGCCGGTGCCCGCGTACGTGTCGATGTGCCGGCGGATCGCGGGGACGTCGGCCGTCCGGGCCCGCCTGATCGTGACCTCCACAATCAGGTGAGCGTAATCGGTCGGCAAGCGCCATCGGTCACCGTTGCCGGGCATACCGCCCACCGCCGCCGTCGTGTGGATCACTCTCTCGGAGGCCTGTGAATTCCGCCGTTCTGGTTGGCAGCGCGCGGCGACTTCGTTAGTCTGCGACGCTGGCATCGCAGCGAATGCAGACGCTGAAACCGCCGAGTTCGCCGGACGCAGCCAGCGGTCGGCGAAGCCGGGGACCCACCGACAGTTCCCCTGGGCAGGCAGGAGCCGGCCGGCTCCGTCGGACCCAATGGAGGGTGTTCCCCCGGGGTGAATCCGTTCCGGCGCACCCGGGCGCGCCGGTCGCGGTAGGGCTGCTCCTAGCCCGAACCCGTCAGCTAACCCGGTAGGCGGTCCAGGAAGGAGATTGTGCTCGTGGAGCTCACCCGCTCCGAACTCGATCCGGTGCCGGCCGCGGCCATGCGCCCGGCGGCCCGGGGCCGTTCCCTGGGTGCCCGCGTGCGGACCGCCGTGGTGGCCGGGGCCATGCTGATCGCCTCGGGGCTGCTGCCCGTCGCGCCGGCGCACGCCGACCCCGATCCTTCCACCAAGGAGCTGACCGAGCAGGCCCACCGGCTCGCCGACCGGCTGGAGCAGCTGACCGAAAAGTACAACGGCCTGCGGGTGCAGCTGGCGCAGGCCAAGCGGGCCGCCAAGGTCGCCGCCGCCAACGCCGCCCGGCAGGAGGAGGCGCTGGAGGCCATCCGGGAGAAGGTCAGCACGCTGGCCGCCACCACCTACATGCAAAGCGGGGTGGACCCCGCGGTGGCGATGATCACCGGCGAGGACCCCCAGCAGCTGCTGGACCAGGCCGCCACGCTGCGCTACTTCGCCACCCAGGACGGCACCAAGGTGCAGGGCCTGATGGAGGCCATGCAGGCCGCCCAGCGCGCCCGCAAGTCCGCCGAGGACCGCGCCCGGCAGGTCGAGACGCTGCGCGCGCAGCTGGAGCGGCAGCGCAAGGAGGTCGTCGAGCTCTACGAGAAGATCCGCGGCCAGGTCATCAAGCGCGACCCCGAGGCGCTGGTGGAGCTGCCGGTGGTCGGCGACGGCAAGGCGGCCCAGGCGCTGCGCCATGCGATGACCAAGCTGGGCAAGCCGTATGTGTGGGGCGCCGCCGGTCCCAACGCCTTCGACTGCTCCGGGCTGGTGATGTGGGCCTACAAGCAGGTCGGCATCAACCTGCCGCACTACACCGGCAGCCAGTGGAACGCCGGCACGCGCATCTCCCGCAGTCAGCTGGCACCGGGCGACCTGGTGTTCTTCTACTCCGACCTGCACCACGTGGGGCTGTACATCGGCAACGGCAAGATGATCCACGCGCCGCGCACCGGTGACGTGGTCAAGATCGACTCCATCGACGGCCGTCCCTACGCCGGTGCGGTCCGGGTGGCCTGACGGGCGCCCCGCCTGCCGCCATGACCGCTTCCCCGAAGACGGCGAACGGGGCCAGGCCATGCAAGGCCCGGCCCCGTCGGTCGAACCTCCCCCGTCGCGGCCCGGTGCCGCGGCCGACGGTGCGCGGATCGAGGAAGGCTCCTATGTCCGTGACACGCCGCTACAGGCGACACGTCCCCCGTGGTGTGGCATGTCGCCGTGTGCTGATGCCGGGGGGATGCCTCGGCGGTTCGGCGAGGGGTTCCGCCGCCGGCATGGGTTCCGGCACTGTGCCGGCCGGATCGGCGCCGCGGACGACGCTAGATCAGCTGCCTCTTGGCCGCCCAGACGACGGCCTCGATGGGGGTGTTCACATCCAGCCGATCGCAGATCGTCCGCAGGCGGCGGCGCAGCGTCCGGGCGCTCAGCTCCAGCCTGCGCGCCGCGACATCGGCGGTGACCCCGCTGGCGATCTGTGCCAGCAGCCGGATCTCCTCCTCGCTCAGGCACGGCTCATCGGTGCCACGACGTGCGAGTGTGGCCTGTTCCACTCCGTCCTCCCTCGTCCGTGGTAATGACCGCGGGGATGCGGCTGCGTGCCGCATAGGTACGGGTAGGCCTGGATCAGTACGCGCATGATGGCGGGGTGAGGGGTTGTCGACCGGCCCACAACAGCCGACGGGTCGCGCGTATGGATTGGATTCACCGGAGACCTTGCTGGTTTCCTCGCAGCTGATTTCCTCGCGGTCCCCCTGTCCGGTCTCCTTGCCGCTTCGATGCGCCGGGGCAGGCGGCGCTCGTCCTGATGGCCGAATGCGGCCGATGCCCCCGATATCTGGCGCTGCTGGGCGTGGTTGGGTAACCATTCAGTGGAGGGTCCACGCCAGATCGGCTCGATCCGGAGCGGTTCGGCCCAGGGGACGCCGCAGGCGGCTTGCAGCGGGTTGGGCACCCGCCGGATCCCCCTGCCGTCACTGCCGCAGATGCCGGAAGGGGGGCATGCGTGTCCGGAATGGGTCATGATCGAGCCTCTTCCGCCCATCCCTTCTCATGTCCCCGACCATCCGGCAGTGATGATCGTGAAACGTTATGGTGCACTACGGCACGGAACGCTAGGCGGCCGATAGTGGACCGTCAAGCGCGCAAAGGTGACGATACGTAGTACTCTCCCTTGCCGTCAGTGATCCCCTGTCGCACCGCTCCGGGTGCCGACGCGGTGACCTGCGGCAACGAAACTCTCATCAGCCGCCCTCCCTCGATCCGGCTTGCCCGGCCGCATCGAGGGCGTACTTCGACACACTCGAGTTGGGACCTTTTCGGACGTCCCAAACAGCTCATCTTTCGCGACCGAATAGTGACTCTGAGTTCATCCGGCGCGGCAGGCCGCCGCCGGCACGGCCCGCTGTACGGCCTTTGAGCCCCTTCTCGGCAAGCCCGCCGAGGGGTTTTCGGACACATTTCACGTTCCCGGGGCGCTGTCAAGATCTGCCCGGGAAGCGCTCAGCGGGCCGCGCCGACGACGGCACCGGCGGCCCTCAGTTGGGCTTGACGAGCGGGAACAGGATCGTCTCCCGGATGCCCTTGCCGGTGAACGCCATGATCATCCGGTCGATCCCGACGCCCACCCCGCCGGTGGGCGGCATGCCGTACTCCAGCGCCCGCAGGAAGTCCTCATCCAGCTGCATGGCCTCCGGATCGCCCCCGGCTGCCAGCAGCGACTGCTCGGTCAGCCGGCGGCGCTGCTCGATCGGGTCGATCAGCTCGCTGTAGGCGGTGCCCAGCTCGGTGCCGAACCCGATCAGATCCCACTTTTCGGTCAGCAGCGGCTCGGAGCGGTGCTGGCGGGTCAGCGGCGAGGTCTCCAGCGGGTAGTCCATCACGAAGGTGGGCTGGATCAAGGTGTGCTCGACGAGCTCCTCGAACAGCTCCTGAACCAGCCGGCCCTGCCCCCACTTGGGATCCCAGGCGATCTGGCGGGCGTCGGCCAGCTTGCGCACCTGCTCCAGCGGGGTGTGCGGGGTGATCTCCTCGCCGAGCGCCTCCGACACCGAGCCGTACAGCGTGATCCGCGGCCACTCCTCCAGCCCCAGATCGACCTCCTGGCCCTTGTGGACGACCACGGTGGTGCCCAGCGCGGCCTGCACCGCCCGCTGGTACATCCGCTGGGTCAGCACCGCCATGTCGTTGTAGTCCAGGTAGGTGCCGTAGGCCTCGAGCATGGTGAACTCGGGGTTGTGGGTGGAGTCGGCACCCTCGTTGCGGAAGTTGCGGTTGATCTCGAAGACCTTGTCGATCCCGCCGACCACCAGCCGCTTCAGGTACAGCTCGATGGCGATCCGCAGGTACAGGTCCATGTCGTAGGCGTTGATGTGGGTGACGAACGGACGCGCCGCCGCGCCGCCGTGGATCGGCTGCAGCATCGGGGTCTCGACCTCGAGGTACCCCTCCTCGTGCCAGAAGTCCCGCACCGCGCGCACGGTGTCGCTGCGCAGGTAGGCCATGCGGCGGGCCTCGTCGTTGACGATCAGGTCCACGTACCGCAGCCGCACCCGGGCCTCCGGGTCGGTCAGCCCGGCGTGCTTTTCCGGCAGCGGGCGCAGGCACTTGGAGGTGATCGCGTAGCGGTCGGCCATGACCGACAGCTCGCCGCGCCGGGAGGTGACGACCTCGCCCTCGACGCCGATGTGGTCGCCGAGGTCCACATCCCGCTTCCAGGAGGCCAGCGCCTCCTCGCCCACCCGGGCCTGCGACAGCATCACCTGGATCTGCCCGGTGCCGTCCCGGATGGTGGCGAAGCACAGTTTGCCGGTGTTGCGCAGCAGCATGACGCGTCCGGCGACGCCGACTTTGTCGCCGGTCTCGGTACCGGGTTCCAAATCGGGGTAGCGCTCGCGAACCTCGGCCAGGGTGGCCGTCCGGGGGAAGTTCACCGGGTAGGGGTCGATGCCGCTCTCCCTGAGCCGGGCGAGCTTCTCCCGGCGCACCCGCATCTGCTCCGGGAGGTCCTCGTAGTCCTGCTGCTGGCTGTCACTCACGAACGTCAGGCTACCGATCCCGCGCGGGCGCCGTGCACACCGGCGGCGCCCGTGCAGGACCGGCCGCCCGCTCAGCTGCCGCCGATGTTGCGCTCGTAGATCAGGCGCAGCCCGATCAGGGTGAGCCAGGGCTCATAGACGTCGATGCAGCGGGCCTCGTCCAGCACCAGCGGGGCCAGCCCGCCGGTGGCGACCACGGTGAGGTCGTCGGGGTTGTCGGTCAGCTCCTCGGCCATCCGGTCCACCAGGCCGTCCACCTGGCCGGCGAAGCCGAAGATGATGCCCGACTGCAGGGCCTCCACGGTGTTCTTGGCGATCACGTGGCGGGGACGGACCAGCTCCACGTTGTGCAGCTGGGCGCCGCGCTCCGACAGCGCGTCGATGGAGATCTCGATGCCGGGGGCGATGGCGCCGCCGATGTACTCGTTCTTGGCCGAGACCGCATCGAAGGTGGTGGCGGTGCCGAAGTCGACCACGATGGCCGGCCCGCCGTACAGGTGGATGGCGGCCAGCGCGTTGACGATCCGGTCGGAGCCGACCTCCTTGGGGTTGTCCATGCGGACCGGGACCCCGGTCTTGACGCCGGGCTCCACGATCACCGCGGGCACGTCCCCGTAGTAGCGGCGGCACATCTCCCGCATCTCGTGCAGGACCGCCGGCACCGTGGAGCACAGGGCGATGCCGCTGATGTCGGTGTCGGTGAGCAGTGGACTCTGGCTGATCAGGCCCTGGAAGACCACCGCGATCTCATCGGCGGTGCGCCGCGCGTCGGTGTTGATCCGCCAGTGCTCGATCACCTCGTCGCCCTCGAAGAGGCCGAGGACGGTGTTGGTGTTGCCGACGTCGATGGTGAGCAGCATCAGGTCCCCGCTGGTTCGGAAAAGTCAAGGCCGATGTCGAAGGAGGGCGCCGAATGCGTCAGCGCCCCCACGGCAAGGTAGTCCACACCGGTTGCGGCGGCATCTCGGGCCCGGTCCAAAGTGAGGCCGCCGCTGGCCTCCAGCTCGGCCCGGCCCGCCACCAGGCGCACCGCCTCGCGCATCTGCTCGGTGCTCATGTTGTCCAGCAGGATGGAGCGGGCCCCGGCCTCCAGCGCCTCGGCGACCTGCTCCAGGGTGTCGCACTCCACCTGGATGTGCAGGGACGGGTACATGGCGCGCACCGCCTGGAACGCCTTGGTCACCGAACCGGCGGCGGCCACGTGGTTGTCCTTGATCAGCGCGGCGTCGTGCAGGCCCATCCGGTGGTTGACGCCGCCGCCGCAGCGCACCGCGTACTTTTGCAGGGCGCGCAGGCCGGGCAGCGTCTTGCGGGTGTCGCGGATCTTGACGCCGGTGCCGGCCACTGCGTCCACCCACCGCCGGGTCAGCGTGGCGATGCCCGACAGGTGGGTGAGCAGGTTCAGCGCCACCCGCTCGGCCCGCAGCAGGCCGCGGGTGGAGCCGGAGACGGTCATCAGCGCCTGCCCGGCGCCGACGCGCTCACCGTCTTGGACGTGCGGGACGGTGGTCAGCCCCAGCAGGTCGCAGACGACGGCGGCGACGGGGATCCCGGCCACCACCCCGTCCTGGCGGGCGGTGAAGACGCCCCGGGCGGTCTGCTCGGGGCTGAAGATCGGCTCGCTGGTGACGTCCACCTCGCCGTCCTCGGCCAGCGCCCTGCGGGCCAGGTCCTGCACCTCCCGCGGGTCGAGCCCGGCGTGGATCAGCCACCGTTCGTGCTCCGGCCGGTCCGGCAGCATCGCACAACTCCCTCGTTCACAGCGGACGTTCTCACAGCGGTCTTCGGCGGGCCCGAACTCAGCGCAGCGGCTCGTACTCGGTGGTCAGCCGCCCGCCGACCGACCGGGTCACCAGGTGCCCCAGCCAGGCGGCGTCGTCGCGGTCGGGGTGGTCCTCCCGCCAGTGGCTGCCGCGGGTCTCGGTGCGCCGCCGGGCGGCGGCGGTGATCGCGGTGGCCACGGTGTGCACGTTGGTGGCCTCCCACGCCTCCAGGCAGGGCTCCCGGCTCGTCCGCTCCCCCAAGGCGGCCAGTTCCCGCTCGGCGGCCCGCAGCCCCTCGGCGTTGCGCAGCACCCCCACGTGGGCGGTCATGACGCGCTGCACCCGGCCCCGCACCTGCGGGTCCAGCAGCCCGCCGGGCTCGTCCGCCCCGCCGATGCGGCCGGCGGGCGGGGCCGCATCCAGGTCGCCGGCGATGGCGGCGGCGATGCGCTCGCCGAACACCAGGCCCTCCAGCAGGGAGTTGGAGGCCAGCCGGTTGGCGCCGTGCACGCCGGTGCAGGCGACCTCACCGCAGGCGTACAGGCCGGGCACCGAGGTGCGGCCCCAGGCGTCGGTGCGGACGCCGCCGCTGGCGTAGTGCGCGGCGGGCACCACGGGGATCGGCTCGGTGACCGGGTCGATGCCGTGGTCGCGGCAGGTGGCCAGGATGGTGGGGAAGCGCCGTTCCCAGGTGGCCGCGCCCAGGTGCCGGCCGTCCAGGAAGACATGGGACGTTCCAAGCTCGCGCATCCGGCTCATGATCCCCTTGGCGACCACGTCCCGGGGGGCCAGCTCGGCCAGCTCGTGCCGGCCGAGCATGAACCGCTCGCCGCGGGCGTCGATCAGGTGCGCGCCCTCGCCGCGCACCGCCTCGGAGATCAGCGGCTGCTGCCCGCCGGCGTCCGGTCCCAGCCACAGCACGGTCGGGTGGAACTGGACGAACTCCAAATCGGTGACGGCGGCGCCGGCGCGCAGCGCCAGCGCCACCCCGTCGCCGGTGGACACCTCGGGGTTGGTGGTGGCCGAGAACACCTGGCCGAGCCCGCCGGTGGCCAGCACCACCGCCCGGGCGCGGACGGCGCCGACGCCGTCGCGCCGTCCCTCGCCCATGACGTGCAGGGTCACCCCGGCGGCCCGGCCGGTCTCATCGCGCAGCAGGTCCAGCACCAGGGCGTGCTCGATGGCCTCGATGCCGGCCTGTTTGCGGGCGGCCAGCAGGGCGCGGCTGATCTCGGCGCCGGTGGCGTCCCCGCCGGCGTGCGCGATGCGGCGGCGGCGGTGGCCGCCCTCGCGGGTCAGCGCCAGCGTGCCGTCGTCCTCCCGGTCGAAGCAGGCGCCCCGGTCGATCAGCCGGCGCACCGCGTCCGGCCCCTCGGTGACCAGGGCGCGGACGGCGGTCTCATCGCACAGTCCCACCCCGGCGGTGAGGGTGTCGGCCAGGTGCTGTTCGGGGCTGTCGCCGGGGGCGAGGGCGGCGGCGATCCCGCCCTGCGCCCAGCGGGTGGAGCCGGCCTCCAGCAGCGCCTTGGTGACCAGCAGCACCCGGCCCGCCCCCGGCAGGCGCTCGGCGACGGCCAGGGCGGTGACCAGCCCGGCGATGCCGGAGCCGACCACCACCACCTCGGTGTCGACGCTCCAGCCGGGTTCGGGCGCGCGCAGGCGTCGAGGGATCATCTGCCCTCCTCGGGATTTTTCGTCACTATGACATTAACCGGGAGGAAACAGCGCGCCGACGCCGGGGGCGGTCTTCACCGGATCCGGCCGTCGCCGGGCACGGCCTGGGCGCCCTGCAGCAGGGCGTCGCCGCGCAGCTGATCGCTGCCGGGGACGGGCTCGGCCGGGTCCTCGCCCAGCGAGATGATCCGGTTGGACCGATCCACGTGCACCACCCGGGGCGTGAAGGAACGGGCCTCCGCGTCGGTCATCACGGCGTAGCTGATGATGATCACCAGGTCGCCGGGGCTGACCAGGCGGGCGGCGGCGCCGTTGACGCCGATCACGCCCGAGCCGCGGGGACCGGCGATCAGGTAGGTCTCCAGCCGGGCGCCGTTGTCGATGTCGACCACCTGCACCTGCTCGCCGGGCAGCAGGTCGGCGGCGTCCATCAGGTCCGCATCAACGGTCAGCGAGCCCACATAGTGCAGGTCGGCCTGGGTGACCGTGGCGCGGTGGATCTTCGACTTGAACATCGTGCGGAACATCACTTCTCCCGGGGCTCGAGGGTGAGGGGGACATTGTCGATCAGCCGGGTGGTGCCGACCTTGGCGGCGACGACCAGCACGGCCTCACCGGCATGGGACTCGCCGACCGGCTCGAAGGTGGCCGGGTCGACCAGTTCGAGGTAGTCGGGAACCAGCGGCGGGTCGGCCTGCTCGGCCTCGGCCAGCACGGCGCGGGCGGCGTGCAGGATCGCCGCCGGGCCCTCGCCCGCGGCCTGCTCGCCGGCCCGCAGCGCCCGCGACAGCGCCAGTGCGGTGCGGCGCTCCTCCGGCGACAGGTAGCGGTTGCGGCTGGAGAGCGCCAGGCCGTCCGCCTCGCGCACGGTGGGGCCGGCCTCGATGCGCACCGGCACGTCCAGGTCGGCGACCATGCGGCGGATCAGCGCCAGCTGCTGGGCGTCCTTGGCGCCGAAGACCGCCACATCCGGGCGGACCTGGTTGAACAGCTTCATCACGACGGTGAGCACCCCGTCGAAGTGGCCGGGCCGGGAGGCGCCCTCCACCACGGTGCCCATCCGCCCGGCGCTGAGGCGGACCTGCGGCTGGGCGGGGTACATCTCCTCCACCGTGGGCGCCCAGATCAGGTCCACGCCCTCGGCCGCGCAGGCGGCGACGTCGGCCTCGAACGTCCGGGGGTAGCGGTCGAGGTCCTCGTGCGGGCCGAACTGCAGCGGGTTGACGAAGATGCTCACCGCCACCGCGTCGGCCAGCTCCCCGGCCCGGCGGATCAGCGACAGGTGCCCCTCGTGCAGCGCGCCCATCGTCGGGACGAGCGCCAGCGTGCCGGTGATCTCGGCGCGGGCACTGGCCAGCTCCTCGCGGGTGCGGGCGATGACCGGTGTCATGGCTGCTTTTCCCCTTTCACACCTGGTCAGGGCGGTAGGACGGGAGGGGACGAGGCCCCGGGAGGTCTGTTCAGGAGTCGGCCAGCGCTTCCAGCAGCCGCTCGGCGTCTTCGGGTTTGAGCAGCCCGGCGGCCAGCGCCCGGTCGGCGGTCAGGCGGGCCATCGCCACATAGGCGCGGGCGCTTTCGGGGGAGACCTTGGCCAGCTCGGCGATGTGGCCGGCCACGGTGCCGGCGTCGCCGCGGGCCACCGGGCCGGTCAGCCCGTTCATGCCCAGCCGCAGCGCGTTGTCCAGCGCGGCGCCCAGCAGCGGCCCCAGCATGCCCGCCGGGTCGTCCACCCCGGCGGCGCGCAGCAGGTCCATCGCCTCCACGACCAGCGTGACCAGGTGGTTGGCGCCGCTGGCCAGGGCCGCGTGGTAGAGGGTGCGCCGCTCTTCGGGGATCCACACCGGGTCCCCGCCCATCTCCACCACCAGCGCCTCGGCGACCGGGCGCAGCGACGGCGGGGAGGTCACCCCGAACCGGATGCCGGCCAGCCGGTTCAGATCGTCGGGGCGTCCGGTGAAGGTCATCACCGGGTGCAGCGCCAGCGGCAGCGCGCCCGCCCTCGTCGCCGGGTCCAGCACCCCGATGCCGTACCGGCCGCTGGTGTGCACCAGCAGCCTGCCCTCCACCGGCACGCCGGTGGCCACCAGCCCGGCCACCAGCTCCGGCAGGGCGTCGTCGGGGACGGTCAGCAGCACCAGCTCACAGGAGGCCACCGCCTCCTGGGGGGTGACCAGGCGGGCGCCGGGCAGCCGTTCGGCGGCGCGGCGGCGGGAGGTCTCGGAGATCGCGGCGGCGGCCCTCACCTTGTGCCCGGCCAGCCGCAGCGCCGCCCCCAGCGCGGTGCCGACCCGTCCGGCGCCGACCACGCCGACCGACAGCCGGGCGGGCCGGTCCTCGGGCGTGGCCGAAGACGGCACGGCATGTGAATCCATCGTCGTTCCAGTCCTCAGTCGGGTACCGGACGGTGCCCGCATAGCGTACCCGGAGCCGGATCGCTCCGGGTACGCCGCGTCCCCGTCACGGCGGGTACCCGCCGAGTCTGGCAGCGGAACGCTCAGTCGTGGGCGAGCGCCGCCACGACCGACGCCTTGGCGGCGCGGCGGGCCGGCAGCACCGCGGCGGCCAGTCCGGCCGCGGCCGCCAGCGCCATCAGGCCGGCGAGCTGGGCGTAGGGCAGGGCGAACACCACCGACTCGCCCATCGCCCCGGTGGCCGCCCAGCCGAACGCCGCGCCGAGCACCACCCCGGTCAGCGCGCCGATCACCGCCATGATCACCGCCTCCACCGACAGCATCAGGCGGAGCTGGCCTCTCGTCAGGCCCAGGGCGCGCAGCAGCGCCGACTCGCGGGTGCGTTCCACCACCGACAGGCCGAGGGTGTTGGCGATGCCGAACAACGCGATGATCACCGCCAGGCCCAGCAGCCCGCCGAACACCAGCAGCAAGGTGTCGATGGCCCGGTTGAACTGGTCCTTCGCCTCGGCGACCGAGGTCACCTTGACGGTGGGAAGGTGCCGGGTGGCCTGCTCCAGCGCCTGCCGCGCACGGTCGGGATCGGCGCCGTCGCGGACCTTGGCGTAGATCATCCAAGGGCCCTGGGCGCCGAAGTGCGCGGCGAAGTCGGCCTCAGGCAGCAGGTAGGGCGGCAGCGGCGTCTCCCCGTCGAACACCGCCACCACCGTGAACGGCACCGTCCCTCCCTTCACCGTGAGGCGGACCGTCCGGCCGACGGCCAGGCCGCGGCGTTCGGCCGCGCTGCGGTGCACGGCGATCGTCCCGGGACGCAGGTCGTCCAGCGATCCGCTCACCACCGGGGGATTGACCAGGTCGCCGAGGGAGGCGCGGGTGACCGCCCCCACGGCGACGGGGTCGCCGCCCAGGCGCGCCTGCCGCCGCCACAGCTCGGTGACGTGGGCCAGGTCGGGCCGCTCGCGCAGGCGGGCGGCCAGATCGGCCGGCAGCCTCATCCGCTCGTCCGGCTCACCGGTGCCGAACTGGGTGTGCACCTGGAAGTCGACCGGGAACTGCCGTTCCAGCATCGCCAGCGCGGTGGCCCGGCCGCTGGCCGCCACCACCGCGAACAGGCTCATCAGCCCCACCCCGATGGTCAGCGCGATGGTGGTGGTGGCGGTGCGGCGCGGGGTGCGGTGGGCGTTGGCCACCGCCAGCCGCCCGGGGACGCCGGTGAGGCGGGCCGGCAGCGCGCCGACCATCCGTCCCAGCGGGCGCACCAGCGCGGGCATCACCGCGACCACCCCCAGGAACAGCAGGGCGCCTCCGGCGGCGACCGTGAGCATCGCGCTCTCGCCCTTGTCCATGGCCAGCGAACCGGCCAGGGCCACCGCCACGCCGAGGCCGCCCAGCAGGGCCGCCGCGATCGTGCGGGGCAGGCCCAGCCGGAAACGGCCCCCGCCCGGCTCCGGTTCCGTGCGCAGCGCGGCGACCGGGGCGACCCGGGTGGCGGCGCGGGCGGGCAGCAGGGCCGCCAGCACGGTCGCCACGACGCCGACCGTCAGCCCGGCGGCGACGGCGACCGGGGTCACGGTGAAGAAGTCGGCGGAGACACCGGCGTCCGTTCCGCCCAGCAGCGCCGACAGCCCGCCCGCCAGCGCCACGCCCAGCACCAGCCCGGCCAGCGAACCGGCCAGGCCGACCAGCGCCGACTCCAGCAGCACCCCGCCGAAGACCTGGCGGCGGGTGGCGCCGACGCAGCGCAGCAGCGCCGTCTGGCGCATCCGCTGGGCGATGAGGATCGCGAAGGTGTTGTAGATGACCAGCGCGGCCACCAGCATGGACACCACGCCGAAGAGCAGCAGCCCGATGCGGATGACCCCGGTGTCGGCGCCCGCCCGCTGCACCAGCCGCTCGCCCAGCTCGCGGGCGGTCACCACGTCGTAGCCGGGGCCGACGGCCGCGGCGACCGCCCGGCGCAGCGCCGCCGGGTCGCCGTCGCCGAGCACGTCGATCTCGATCAGGCCGGGCCGGGCGGTGACCGCGGCGATGGCCTCGGGGGTGAAGCCGAGGCCGCCGCGCCATCCGACCTCCGCGTCGATGCCGAAGTCGGCCAGCCCGGTCAGGGTGAAGCGCCGCTCCCGGCCCGCGGCGTCCAGCACCGTGAGGGCGGCGCCCACGGCGAACTCGTTGCGTTTGGCGGTCCGCTCATCCAGCACCACCTCGTGCGGCGCGGCCGGAGCCCTCCCTTGGAGGATGTCGTAACGCTGCAGCGGACCGGTGGTGACCGACAGGGCGATGGGGGGCATGTCGCCGTAGGCCTTGCCGTCCTTGCCGATCAGCACGGCCTCGCCCCGCAGCATCGGGTGAACCTGTCGCACTCCCGGCACCGCCCGGACCGCCGCCACCGTCCGCTGCGTCATCTCCTCGCCGCCCCTCTTGGGCAGCACGGCCACGTCCACCTTGCTCGCCGAGGCGGTGAACTTCTTGTCGATGCCCGCCTGCATGGTGTCGGTGAGGACGAACGTGCCGGAGATGAAGGCGACGCCGAGCATGACGGCCACGGTGGTGAGCACCAGCCGCAGCCGGTGGACGCGCAACCCGGCCAGGCAGACCCGCAGCATCCCTCAGCCTCCCAGCGCCTTGAGCCGGTCGAGCACGGTCTGCGGGGTGGGCGCGGCCAGCTCGGAGACGATCCGCCCGTCGTGCAGGAACACCACCCGGTCGGCATAAGAGGCCGCCACCGGGTCGTGGGTCACCATCACGATCGTCTGGCCCATCTCCCGCACCGACAGCCGCAGGAAGTCCAGCACCTCGGCGCCGGCGCGGGAGTCCAGATTGCCGGTGGGCTCGTCGGCGAAGATCACCTCGGGGCGGGTCACCAGCGCCCGGGCGCAGGCCACCCGCTGCTGCTGGCCGCCGGACAGCTCGCCGGGCCGGTGCGTCAGCCGGTCGCGCAGCCCCACCACGTCCACCACCCGGTCGAACCAGGCCCGGTCGGGCCGGCGGCCGGCCAGCCGCAGCGGCAGCAGGATGTTCTCCTCGGCGGTCAGCATGGGCAGCAGGTTGAAGGACTGGAAGACGAAACCCACCCGCTCGCGGCGCAGCAGCGTCAGCCGCCGGTCGCCCAGGCCGGTGATCTCGGTGCCGCCCAGCGTGATCCGGCCGGAGGTGACGGCGTCCAGCCCGGCCAGGCAGTGCATCAGGGTGGACTTGCCGGACCCGGACGGCCCCATGATCGCGGTGAACGCGCCCTTGGCGAACGTCACGCTGACCCCGCGCAGGGCGTGCACCGCCGCGTCCCCGCTGCCGTAGACCTTGACCACGTCGGCGGCGGCGACGGCCGGATGGCCGGCGGGCGGCCCGGCATCGCCGGGCGCGCGGGAGAGCATGCTGGTCACGTAGCCTCCTCGGAATGTGCGGACATGCACAGGCCACGCTAGGGACGGCCGCTCTCCCTGCCATCGGCCCCGCGTCCATGCTTGGCGTGCCCATTGCGGGGTACCCGATCGCCGCCGTACGACCGAAGTCGTACGCCTCCGGTCCGCCCTTGAGCGGTCAAGCGCCGGACTGCCCCCTTTTGACCAGGCCCGTCTCGTAGGCGAAGACCACGGCCTGCACCCGGTCGCGCAGCCCCAGCTTGGTCAGGATGCGGCCCATGTGGGTCTTGACCGTCGCCTCCGAGACGTGCAGCCGCCCGGCGATCTCGGCGTTGGACAGGCCCCGCGCCACCAGGTGCAGCACCTCCCGCTCGCGGGCGGTCAGCGCGGCCAGCGCCCCGGCGGCGCTCTGCTGTTCGGCGTCGGGCAGGTGCACCGCGAAACGGTCCAGCAGCCGCCGGGTGGTGCTGGGCGCCACCACCGCGTCGCCGGAGTGCACCGCCCGGATCGCCTCGATCAGCTGGGCGGGCCCGGCGTCCTTGAGCAGGAACCCCGAGGCGCCCGCCTTGATCGCCGCGAAGGCGTACTCGTCCAGGTCGAAGGTGGTCAAGATGATCACTCTGGGGCGCCGCTCGGCGGGCAGCGCGCCGATCCGCCGGGTGGCCTCGATGCCGTCCACGCGGGGCATCCGCACGTCCATCAGCACCACGTCGGTGGTGTGCGCCCGCAGCAGGTCCACCACCTGGGCGCCGTCGCCGGCCTCGGCGACCACCTCGATGTCGGGCTGGGCGTCCAGCACCATGCGGAACCCGGTGCGCACCAGTTCCTGGTCGTCGACCAGCATCACGCGGATCACGCGCTCTTGGCCTCCTCTCGCAGCGGCAGGCGGGCCACGACCCGGTAGCCGCCACCGGCCCGGGGCCCGGCGTGCACCTCGCCCCCGTACATCGCGGCCCGCTCCCGCATCCCGGCCAGCCCGTGGCCGAGCCCGTCGCCCTCGGCCGCCGCGCCCCGCCCGTCGTCGGTGACCGTCACCTCGATCGCCTCGTCACCGTAGTGCAGGCGCACCTGTGCGCTCACCCCCGGACCGCCGTGCTTGAGGGTGTTGGTCAGCGCCTCCTGGACGATCCGGAACACCGCCAGCTGCATGCCCGGCGGCAGTTCCACCGGGACGCCCTCCACCTGGAAATCCAGCGGCAGCCCCGAGGAGCGGACCTGCTCGACCAGGTCGCTCAGCTGCGCCACGCCCGGCTGCGGGGCATAAGAGCCGGCGTCGTCCTCTTCGCGCAGCACGCCCAGCAGCCGCCGCATCTCCGCCAGCGCCAGCCGCCCGGTGGCCGAGATCGCCTCCAGCGCCTTCTTGGCCCGCTCCCGGTCAGTGTCGATGGCGTAGGAGGCGCCGTCGGCCTGCACCACGATGACGCTGACGTTGTGCGCCACCACATCGTGCAGCTCCCGGGCGATCCGCGCCCGCTCGGCCGCCCTGGCGATCTGCACCTGGGTGTCGCGTTCGCGTTCGGCCCGCACCGCCCGTTCCTCCAGCGAGCGCATGTAGGCCCGCCGGGTGCTGATGTAGACGCCGAGGATCCAGATCCCGGCGACCACCGCCGACAGCATGACGACCGTGTACTTGCGGTCGGCGGGATGCACCGTGTACCGCCAGGCCGCCATCACCGCCCCCAGCTCGCCGACCAGCCCGGCGGCCAGCGCCCAGCGGAACGAGCAGTTGGCCGCCACCGTGTACAGGGCGACCAGCACGCCCATGTTGGCGGGGATGATGGTCAGGTCCAGCAGCCACTGCAGGAACGACAGCCCGGCGATCCAGCTGAACACCCCCACCGGCCAGCGCCGCCGCAGGGCCAGCGGCAGCAGCAGGGCCAGCACCAGCGGGATGCACAGCTGCTCGGGGATCGGCCGGGAGGTCGCCGCCGGCCCCGGCTCGGTGTAGTAGCGGGCCGATGTGATCGACAGGAACAGCAGGGGCGAGACGAAGGCCAGGTCCACCAGCGTCCGATGGCCGCGCCACCACGCCCACGCTCTCCTGATCACGGGTTTCAGAGTACGGCCGGCCTCGAAGGGAGCCATCCGACTCAGGTCGGACGTCCATGCGACCACGGGGAGAGCGCTCGCTTCGCCGTTGCCCGGTGCGGCCTTCCGGTAGCGTCCCTGCTGTGGAGCGGTGGGTGACCTGGCGAACGGCGATGCAGCAGGCGCTCTACGGGGAGGGCGGCTTCTACAGCCGGGGCGAACGGCCCGCCGCGCACTTTCGCACCTCCGTGCACGCCTCCCCCCGCTACGCCGAGGCGCTGCTGCGCCTGCTGGTCCAGGTGGACGAGGCGCTGGGGCGTCCCTCCCGCCTCGACCTGGTCGACATCGGCGCCGGCTGCGGCGGCCTGATCGCCCAGATCACCGAGGCGGCCGACCCCGCCCTGGCCGCCCGGCTCAACCCGGTGGCCGTGGAACTGGCCCCCCGCCCGCCGGCCCTTGCCGACCGGATCGCCTGGCGCACCGAGCCGCCGGAGACCATCACCGGCCTGGTCATCGCCAACGAGTGGCTGGACAACATCCCCTTGGACGTGGTGGAGATGACCGGTGACGGCCCCCGCACCGTGCTGGTCGATCCCGCCACCGGGGCCGAGCGGCTGGGCCCGGCGCCCTGCGCCGAGGACCTGGAGTGGCTGCGGCGCTGGTGGCCGCTGCGGGATCCCGGCGACCGCGCCGAGGTCGGCCGCCCCCGCTGCGCCGCCTGGGCCTCGGTGGTGCGCCGCCTGGCCGGCGGCCTGGCCGTCGCCGTCGACTACTGCCACACCCGCGACACCCGTCCCCCCTGCGGCTCCCTGACCGGCTACCGGGACGGCCACGCCGTTCCCCCCGTCCCGGACGGCTCCTGCGACATCACCGCCCACGTCGCCCTGGACGCCTGCGCCGCCGGCGGAAGCGCCGCGGGCGCCACCGCCACCGCCCTGACCACCCAGCGCCGCGCCCTGCGCGCCCTGGGCCTGACCGGCGCCCGCCCCCCGATCACCCTGGCCCACCGCGACCCGCGCGCCTATGTCGCCGCCCTGCGCAGAGCCGGCGAGGAGGCCGAGCTCATCGACCCCACCGGCCTGGGCGGCTTCGGCTGGCTCGCCCAGACCAAGCACATCCCCCTGCCCGCACCCTTGGCCAACTGAGCTCAGAGGTGTCCAAAGTGAAGGAGAACGGCTCGGGCGGCTCCAGCGGCTTACCGAAGATCACCCGGGTCTCCTGCAGGTAGTCCTCCCTGCCCTCGTCGCTGCGCGGCTCGCTGAACAGGCTCACCGTCCGCTGCTCGCGATCGACCAGCAGGCAGAACGGGATCCCGCCTTTGGCGTAGCAGTGCCGCTCATCCCGCCGGTCCCGGTCGGCATGGGTGCTCGTCACCTCGATGACCAGGACGATCCCGTCCGGTTCCATCCACGAGTCGGCCTCTGCGAAGACGTCCAGGGCGAGCGGCGCGAGCACCCCGTCGGGGATGAGGTAGTTCTTGGGGCACAGTCCGCTGCGTTCCAGCTTCAGACCCTTGTGCGGTTCACGCACCATGGCGGTCATCCCCGCACCTCGTCTCCGCGTCGGCTCCCAGCATACGGACCGTGCTCACGCATCCTGGAGCACCCAAAGTGAGCAATCGGAACACTACACCGAGTGATCCCGGCTCGTCCGAAAAACCGGGGTCAGCGGGCCCAGCGGGTGGGGTCGGAGCGGGTGTGGGCGCGGGCGCAGCGGGCGCGTTCGGCGGTGGACTCGACGATGAGGCGGGCCTCGGGCAGGTCGCGGTCGATGGCGGCGACGCGGACCGGGCCGGAGGGGGCGTCCACGTGCACGGTGCCCAGGCCGAACAGGCGCTGCAGCGGGCCGGAGGTCAGCCGGACGCTCTGGGCGCGGGCGTGGGCGATCACCTCGGTGCGGCGGCACAGCAGGCCGCGGCGGGTCACGAAGACGACATCGTCGGTGCCGGCGGCGGCGAAGCGGTCCAGGGACAGCCCCTTGGCGGAGGCCGGCAGCAGCGGGACGGCGTCCACGTTGGCGCCCGGGAAGACCTGGGCCACCAGCGCCACCGCCACCTGGCGCGGGGCCACCGGCAGCAGCACCGACGACAGGGCCTGGCGTTCGCCGGCGTACCCGGCGACGGTGGCCTCCACCCGGGCCCAGCCGCGCTGCCGCCACAGCACCGGCTCGACGATGGCGACCGCCTGCACCCGGCCGGGCGGGACGGTCTGCATCCGGGTCTCCAGCAGGCCGTGGCGCAGCCGCAGGCCGTCCGGGGAGATCGCCACGGTGAAACCGCCGTATGTCACCAGCGGGGCGATCACCGAGCCGATCAGGCCCAGCAGGGTGGTGACCGCCACGCTGAAAAAGCCCGGCTCCAGCAGGCTCAAAGACGCCACCAGCGCCGTCAGGAACAGCACGCCGGCGGCGGCGACGGGCAGCCTGCTGATCAGCGACAGGAACAGGGTGCCGAAGGGGACCCGCCAAAACGGCTGCTCGGGTGCCTCGGGGGTGTGCCCGGGCAGCCCGGCGGCCAGCGCCAGCAGCTCGGCCCGCAGCCGCTGGGCCGCGCCACGTCCCAAGTAGCGCAGGCAGATCTCGGCCCGGTCCCCGCCGGCCGCCTCCACCCGGACCTCCGCCAGCCCGGTCAGCCGGGTCATCAGCGGCCGGACCACGTCGATGGCCTGCACCCGCGACAGCGGGATCAGCCGCCGGCGCTTGCGCAGCAGCCCGGTCTCGACGACCAGCTCGTCCCCGGCGACCCAAAAGCGCAGGGCCAGCCAGCCCCAGATGCCGACGACCACGGCGGCGACCGTCACCGGGATGGACACCAGCGCAAAGCGCCGCACCGCCTCGGGCGCAAACAGCACCAGTTCCTCGCCGCGCCGGGTCAGCAGCAGCGGAAAACCCAGCAGCACGAAGTAGATGAGCCAGAACACGAACGCCCGCAGCAGCGCGGTGGCCGGGTGCAGCCGGTGCACGCCCGCCGAGAAGCGGGCGGGCGGCATCTGCCCGTAACCGGGCGGCACGGCCGGCGGGCCGGGGGGCATCGCGGGGCCGTACCCCGGCGGCTGGTAGCCGTGCGGCGGCGGCCCTCCGGGGACGGGTCCGCCGGGCGGCGGGTAGGGGCCGTTCACAGTCCCATGCTCCTCGCCTCGCCCTTTTGCGCGAGCCGGTCGCGGAGCTGGGCGGCCTCGGCCGCCGGCAGCCCGGGGATGCGGGCGTCGGTGGCGGCCGCGGCGGTGTGCAGCCGGACCGTGGCGATGCCCATCCACCGCTCCAGCAGCCCGGCGGTCACGTCCACCAGCTGCATCCGCCCATAGGGGACGACCACCAGCCGGCGGACGAACACCCCGCTGGTGACCAGCAGGTCCTCGGCCCGCTCCGCATACCCCAGGGAGCGGTAGGCCAGCTCGGCGACGATCCAGGCCATCGCGCAGCTCACCGCCACCAGCGCCAGCCACAGCACAACGCCGAGGGCGCCGCCGCCCTGGTGCACCCACCAGGCGCCGATGAGCGCGACCGGCAGCGCGGTCAGCACGGCGGTGATCCGCCGGTGCCACCGCAGCCGGGGCGAGACCCGGTGCCAGTCGCCCCCGGCGGGCGGGTCGAACGCCCCGCCCGGCGGGGCCGCCGGGCCGTACGACATGTTCGGTTGTCCTGGGAGAGGGCCGTGGCCCTGGCCCATCGGCGAAGGACCGGGCTGTGGCCGACCGTAGGGCGTGTTCATCGCCTCCCAAGTCAACCCGAAGCACCCCAAGGCCCGCGACCCCTCGGCCTGGAAACGACCCGTGGCACGATAGGCAAGATGAGCACCCAGGAGACCGTCCGCACCGTCGGGATCGGCGCCGGGGCCAAGGAGCTGGCCACCGAGGACATGGTCCTCAACATCGGCCCCCAGCACCCTTCCACGCACGGTGTGCTGCGGCTGCGGCTGACGCTGGACGGCGAGCGCATCACCAAGGCCGAACCGATCATCGGGTACATGCACCGCGGCGCCGAGAAGCTGTTCGAGGCGCGCGACTACCGGCAGATCATCGTGCTGGCCAACCGGCACGACTGGCTGTCGGCGTTCGCCAACGAGCTGGGCGTGGTGCTGGCGGTGGAGCGGATGCTGGGCATGCAGGCGCCCGAGCGGGCGGTGTGGGTGCGCACCCTGCTGGCCGAGCTGAACCGGGTGCTCAACCACCTGATGTTCCTGGGGTCCTATCCGCTGGAGGTCGGCGCGATGACGCCGATCTTCTACTCCTTCCGGGAGCGCGAGCGGCTGCAGCGGGTGATGGAGGAGGTCTCCGGCGGCCGGATCCACTACATGTTCAACCGGGTCGGCGGGCTGAAGGAGGAGCTGCCGGCCGGGTGGACGGGCCGGGCCAGGCAGGCGATCGCCCAGGTCCGCAGCCGGATGAGCGACATCGCCGACCTGATCATGGGCAATGAGATCTTCCGCGCCCGCACCCGCGGCGTGGGGGTGCTCACCGCCGAGCAGATCGCCCAGTACGGGGTGTCCGGCCCCATCGCCCGCGCCAGCGGGGTGGACTTCGACCTGCGCCGCGACGAGCCCTACCTGGCCTACCCCGAGCTGGACGTCAAGGTGGTCACCCGCACCGAGGGCGACTGCCTGGCCCGTTTCGAGTGCCTGCTGGAGCAGGTCTACGTGTCGCTGGACCTGGCGGAGGCCTGCCTGGATCGGCTGGCCGAGCTGCCGCCGGGCCCGATCAACCAGCGGCTGCCCAAGGTGCTCAAGGTCCCCGAGGGCCACACCTATGTCTGGACGGAGAACCCGCTGGGCATCAACGGCTACTACCTGGTGTCCCGGGGCGAGAAGACCCCCTGGCGGCTGAAGCTGCGCTCGGCGTCCTTCAACAACATCCAGGTGCTCGGCGAGATGCTGCCCGGCACCCTGGTCGCCGACATGATCGCCATCTTGGGCTCGATGTTCTTCGTGGTCGGCGACATCGACAAGTGACCGGCGGGCGGTCACACCAGCGGCAGCCACCAGGGCGCCCACCACGGGGACAGGCTGCCGATCAGGGTTTTGAGGTAGTTCGCGCGGGCCTGCGGTCCCCAGCCCGGCTCGTCTGAGGGGACGTCCGCCCAGCCCCGGCTGCGCAGCCGTTTGAGCGCGCGGCGCAGCCGGCGGCGGTGCCGGGGTGCGCCGTCCCGGTAGGGGACGAACATGTGCACGGCCGCCGACAGGTACTCCCGGTGCACGTCGCGGGCCGCCACCGCCGTCCACAGCAACTCCAGCGCCCGGGGGTCGTCCCCGGCGGCCAGGTAGGCCACCGCCCACGCCGCCACTTGCGGGTCGCGGTCGGTCAGGTGGGGACGCAGCGCCTCGGCCACCGGCGGGCGCTGCGGCGGCGGGACCGACAGCCGGCCCAGGCCTTCGGCGGCCGCCCGGCGCACCCGCGGGTCGCGGTCGATGCCGATCGCCCGGCCCAGCGCCGCCGCCAGGTGCGCGACCGTCTCCGGCCCGAACCCCTCCCACAGGTCGGCCGACCTGAGCGTCCGGGCCGCCGCCAGCCGCACCCGGGCGTCGGGGTCCTCGGTGACCAGGACGGTCAGCCGCCGCACCAGCGCCGCCTCCGCCGGGGGGAAGGAGCCCCGGTCGCCGAAGTGGTCGATGCCTTCGACGGCCGCCGCCCGCACCGCCGGGTCGGGGTGCTCGGTCATCGCCGACAGGGTCTGCGCCGTCTGCGGCCCCGCGGCGTAGTGGCCGAGCGGCGGCAGCGCCGCGGCGAGCAGCTCGGCGTCCCAGTCGGGACGGCACAGCCCGGCCAGTGTGCGCGCCGCCTCCGGCAGCAGGTCGGGGCACTCTTCGTGCAGGCAGGCCTCGTCCAGCGCGCGCAGCGCGAGCAGGACCTGCGCCTTGGGGGCGTCGCTGCGGCAGAGCCGCAGCGCCCAGCCGGCCACCGCCCGCCGGTCCGCTTCGAGCGCCTCCTCCAGCAGCTCGTCCCGGCCCGCGGCGGGTGCCCGCAGCAGCGCGGCGAACCGTTCCGCTCCTGCGGCCGTCACCGGAACGGCGGACGCCCCCGTGGCGTCGAGCCCGCCGGAAACCGCCGACTTTCGCACCCGCCCGGCCACCTTCCTCCCCCTCCTCGCCTCAACGGGCCTCAAGCCTGCCGGGCGGCGCGTCCCGCCGTCATGGGACCGCGGTCACCAGTGGGCCGGGTCGGGGGGTGAGGCGTCCTCGTCGCGGTCGTCGTCGGGGCCTTTGGGGACGCGGCAGGCGTACTCCAGCCAGATCGCCGCGCCGACCAGCGTCAGCGCCGCCACGAGCGTGCCGATGCTGACGAAGAAGTCCTCCCGCGGCACGTCCTTGTCCAGCCGGGACGACAGGTACAGGACGAACCCGGTGAAGATCCCGGCGATCGCCGCCCCGGCGTGCGCGCTGGCCTTGGCCAGCGCCGCCATCCGGGCCACCATCAGCGGTTCCACCGGGCGGGTGCCGGGGCGGCGGCGGATCCGCCGCCACAGGTTGTAGGCGGTGAACCCCTCGCCCAGGGCCAGCAGCAGCATCGTCGGCGCCATCGTCCAGGGCAGCTTGGGCAGCGACCCGTACACCGCCTGCAGCAGCCCCCACACCAGCAGCGCGATCCCGGCCGCCAAGGCGACCAGCACCGCCGGACGTGTCGGCCTCACGCGGGCTCTTGCAGGGTCAGGTCGTCGCGGCGCCGCACCGCGTCCGGGCCGGTCGCGCGCAGCGCCGCCGCCGCCAGGTCGGCCACCCGGCCGTGGCCGGGCAGCAGCACGTCCGGTTCGATGTCCGCCCACGGCACCAGCACGAACGCCCGCTCGTGCGCCCGCGGATGCGGCAGGATCAGATCCGGTTCATTGCAGGTCACGTTGCCGAACATCACGATGTCGATGTCCAGGGTGCGCGGCCCCCAGCGGACCTCGCGGACCCGCTGCATGGAGTTTTCGATGTTGAGCACCCGCTCCAGCAGCACCCGCGGGGCCAGGCTGGTGTCGGCCACCAGCACCACGTTCAGGTAGTCGTCTTGTTCGGGGATTTCGCCTTCCGGACCGCCGTACGGGGTGGTCTCATACACCGGCGACAACGCCACGAACGTCAGGCCGGGGGCGTCGAACAGCGCGTCGATGGCCTCCTGGAGGTTGCTCAGGCGGTCGCCGAGGTTGCTGCCCAGCGACAGCACCGCGCGCTGCGGGACCAGCAGGTGGCCGCCGGTGGCGGTCAGGTCGGGCGTGGTCATGAACGGCTCCTGTAGATCTTCACGGCCACGTCACCGAACACCTGTCCCACCGGGGCGGCGGGCTTGTGCACCGTGACGTGGACCTGCTGCACCGTCGGCTCCTCCAGGCAGACCTCGGCCAGCCGTTCGGCCAGCGTCTCGATCAAGTTGACCGGTTCTCCGGTCACGACGGCGACCAGCCGGTCGGCCAAAGATCCATAATCGACCGTCAGGGACAGATCGTCACTCGCCGCGGCGGGGCGGGTGTCCAGTCCCAGCGCCACGTCCACCACGAACTCCTGCCCCAGCTCCCGCTCGGCGGGCAGGCATCCGTGCCGGCCCCGGGCCCGCAGCCCGGTCAGCTCGATCCAGTCCAGCCCGGCCGCCTTCACCCGCGCCTCCAGGGCCGTCGCCGCATGCCGGCCGGGCCCGTCCCGGCCCGCGGGCCGCTTGGGCCCCGGCGGCGTTCTCGCACGCCGCCTTCGGGAACGGCAGGTCGGAGAAGGCTCACTGCTCCTCGTCCTCCCCTTGGCTCAGCACGGGGGACCCGTGGTGATGCAGCAGCCGCCACTGGCCGTCCACCCGCAGGAACAGGTTGGTGGCCACGACGCTCCCGCCGGCCAGCACGCTGCCGCCGGCGCCGTCGTCGGCGGTGATGATGTTCTCCTCGCACGTCACCAGGGCCTGGTCGCCGAAGATCTCGGTGCGCACGCCGGTCAGCACGAACTGGATGTAGGGGGTGTTGGCCATGATCAGCGCCCAGGACCGCAGCACCTCCTCGCGGCCCCGCAGCAGCGGCCAGCCCGGATGCACGCAGCCCACGGCGGCGGCGTAGGGGCCGTCGGCCCACACCGCCGACATCCGGTCCAGGTCCCCGTTTTCGAAAGCGGCGTAGAACTCGGCGTTGGCCTCTTCGACCTCGGCCAGATCGGCGCGGTTCACCCGGTCTCACCTCGCTGTGCGGCGTGCACCGCGGCGGCGACGCGCACGGCGTCGGCGTTGGGACGCACCCGGTGGACCCGCACGCACCAGGCGCCGGCCGCCGCCGCCAGCGCGCTGACGGCCACCGTGGCGTCGTCGCAGTCGATGAACGGACGGGGGTGCCCGTCCGGCCCGGCCAGCAGCTTGCCCAAAAAGCGCTTGCGGGAGGCGCCCACCAGGATCGGCAGTTCGTCCGACAGCTCGCCCAGGTGGGCCAGCAGGGTCCAGTTGTGGTGGGGCCGCTTGGCGAAGCCCAGCCCCGGATCCAGCACGATCATGGACGGGTCCACGCCCTGGGCGACCACCGCCTCCACCCGCTGGTGCAGTTCGGCGCGGACCTCGGCGACCACGTCGGCGTACTCGGCCCTGCGGTACATGTCGTGGCTGTGCCCGCGCCAGTGCATCACCACATAGGGCACCTGCGCGGCGGCGACCACCCGCGCCATGTCCGGGTCGGCCAGGCCGCCGCTGACGTCGTTGACCAGCCGGGCCCCGGCGGCGACCGCGGCCTCGGCGACCTCGGCGCGCATGGTGTCCACGCTCACCGGGACGCCGTCGGCGGCCAGCGCCTCGATCACCGGGATCACCCGGCGCAGCTCCTCTGCCAGCGGCACCCGCTGCGCCCCCGGGCGGGTGGACTCTCCGCCCACGTCCACCAGGTCGGCGCCCTCGGCGATCAGGTCGTGGCCGTGCCTGATCGCCTTGTCGGCGTCGAACCACGCCCCGCCGTCGGAGAAGGAGTCCGGGGTCACGTTCACCACGCCCATGACGAGGCACCGCCCTGGTGCGGGGAACCCGGGAACGCCAATGGTCATGGAAGTCAGCCTATGTCCTGCGCCGGGACCCGGCGCGTCCCGCCGGAAGCGACTTTCGCCGGGGAAGGCCCCATACCCGAACATCCGGCCCGTCATGCCCCGAGGCGGGCAAGAGACCGGCGCGCGCGTCTCAGGACGGCCGTCCCAGGATCAGCGCCATGGCCTCGGCCCGGGTCTCGGCGTGGTCGCGGAAGTCGCCGCGCACCGCCGAGGTGACCGTCTTGGCCCCGGGTTTGCGCACCCCGCGCATCGTCATGCACAGGTGCTCGGCCTCGATGACCACGATGACGCCGCGCGGCTCCAGGATCTCCATCAGCGCGTCGGCGATCTGGCTGGTCAGCCGCTCCTGCACCTGCGGGCGGCGGGCGTAGACGTCCACCAGCCGGGCCAGCTTGGACAGCCCGGTGATCTGCCCCTTGGCGTTGGGGGTGTACCCCACGTGCGCCAGCCCGTGGAAGGGGACCAGGTGGTGTTCGCAGGTGGAGTAGACCTCGATGTCCTTGACCAGGACCATCTCGTCGTGGTCGGCCTCGAACACCTTGTTGAGGACGTCCTCGGGCCGCTGGCGCAACCCGGCGAACTGCTCGGCGTAGGCGCGGGCGACCCGGGCGGGCGTCTCACGGAGCCCCTCGCGGTCGGGGTCCTCCCCGATCGCGATCAGGATCTCGCGCACCGCCCGCTCCAGCCGCTCATGGTCGAAGGCGGGCAGGCCGCTGTGGGCGGGCTCCCCGGCGCGGGGAGCCTCATCGTGCGGGAGGGTCAAAATCAGCTCTCACCAGGGGTCGGGTCGGCCGGCTGTTCGGCGCCGCTCTGGCCGTTGCCCTTGGCCAGGGAGGAGCCGCCGGGCAGGTCCTGAACGTCCTTGGCGGCCATCAGGGCGAGCTCCTTGGGGGTCAGGACGGGCGGCCGCTCCGACGGCAGCCGCTTGCCGTAGCCGGTGTAGGACTTCTGCTTGGGACGCTTGCGGATGGGAGCGAAGATCTCCAGCACCTGCTCCTTGGAGAGGGTCTCCTTCTCCATCAGCTGCAGCACCAGCTCGTCCAGCACGTCACGATACTCCACCAGGATTTCCCAGGCGACATCGTGGGCGGACTCGATGAGGCGGCGGACCTCATCGTCGATGGCGGAGGCGATCTCCTCGGAGTAGTCGCGCTCGTGGGCGACGTCGCGGCCCAGGAACACCTCGCCCCGGCCGGAGCCGAACTTGCGGGCCCCCAGCCGCTCGCTCATGCCGTACTCGGTGACCATGTTGCGGGCGATGGCGGTGGCCTTCTCGATGTCGTTGGCCGCCCCGGTGGTCGGCTCGTGGAAGACCAGCTCCTCGGCGGCGCGGCCGCCCAGCAGCATGGCCAGCTGGTCGAGCATCTCCGAGCGGGTGGTGAGGAACTTGTCCTCCACCGGCAGCGTCATGGTGTAGCCCAGCGCCCGGCCGCGCGGCAGGATCGTCACCTTGTGCACCGGGTCGGCGTTGGGCAGCGCGTGCGCCACCAGCGCATGACCGCCCTCGTGGTAGGCGATGATCTTCTTTTCGGTCTCCGACATCACCCTGGTCTTGCGCTCGGGGCCGGCCATCACCCGGTCGATGGCCTCCTCCAGGGTGTCCATCTGGATCTGCTTGCGGTTGAGCCGGGCGGTCAGCAGCGCCGCCTCGTTGATCACGTTGGCCAGGTCGGCGCCGGTGAAGCCGGGGGTGCGGCGGGCGATGACGTCCAGGTCCACATCCGGGGCGAACGGCTTGCCGCGGCCGTGCACCTTGAGGATGCCCTTGCGGCCCTCCAGGTCGGGGCGGTCCACGGTGATCTGCCGGTCGAAGCGGCCGGGACGCAGCAGCGCCGGGTCCAGGATGTCGGGCCGGTTGGTGGCCGCGATCAGGATGACGCCGCCCTTGACGTCGAACCCGTCCATCTCCACCAGGAGCTGGTTGAGGGTCTGCTCGCGCTCGTCGTGGCCGCCGCCCAGCCCGGCGCCGCGGTGCCGGCCGACCGCGTCGATCTCGTCGATGAAGATGATGGACGGGGCGTTGGCCTTGGCCTGCTCGAACAGGTCGCGGACGCGGGAGGCGCCGACGCCGACGAACATCTCCACGAAGTCCGAGCCGGAGATGGAGTAGAACGGCACCCCGGCCTCGCCGGCCACCGCGCGGGCCAGCAGGGTCTTGCCGGTGCCGGGCGGGCCGTACAGCAGCACGCCCTTGGGGATCTTGGCGCCGATGGCCTGGAACTTGGCCGGGTTCTGCAGGAAGTCCTTGATCTCCTCCAGCTCCTCCAGCGCCTCATCGGCCCCGGCCACGTCGGCGAAGGTGGTCTTGGGGGTGTCCTTGGTGATGAGCTTGGCCTTGGACTTGCCGAAGTTCATCACCCGCGAGCCGCCGCCCTGCATCTGGTTCATGATGAACAGGAAGATCAGCACCACGAACAGGATCGGCAGCAGGCTGAACAGCAGGCTGACGAACAGGCTCTGCTGGGGGACCTCGACGTTGTAGCCGCCGGGCAGCTGCCCCTTGTCGGCCTGGGCCTGCAGCGCCTTCTGCAGCTCCAGCCCCTGGCCGCTGACCCAGGAGGCCTCCATCCGGTCGCCGTTCTTGAGGGTCACCTCGATCCGCTGGTCCTTGTCGATGACCTTGGCGGACTTGACCTCGCCGCTGTTGATGGCGGAGATCACCTTGGAGGTGTCGGCCCGCTTGTACTGATCACCCGGGTCGAAGCCCCACATGACCAACGCGGCCAAGAGACCGAACAGCAGGATCCACAGCAGCGGTCCGCGAAAGTAGCGCTTCACGTCCATTTATCCGGCAACCCCTTCGCGAGGGCCCCGTCCCTCCTGACCAGCGTCTGCAAGACCTCACCGGGCCCGCCGGCCCGACGAGGCGGTCTCCCTCAATGCGGCACCCCCGAGCACATGCCCGGTGGCATCGACGGTACACCGCGGCCCGGGGAGCCGCAGCCCACGCGTTCGCGGCGGACCGCGCTCGGCCCGCCGCCGAAACGCCACCGGCACGGTTACCGTCCAGTCTTGCAACGTACCGTCCGGTCCATCTGTTCCCTCGTCCCGCCGCCGCCGGCCGCGCCGAGGGGCGCGCCGCTAGGCCTGCCCGCCGTAGACGTGGGGCGCCAGGGTGCCCACGAACGGCAGGTTGCGGTACTTCTCGGCGTAGTCCAGCCCGTAGCCGACGACGAATTCGTTGGGGATGTCGAAGCCCACGTAGCGGACGTCGATCTCGGCCTGGGCCGCCTCGGGCTTGCGCAGCAGGGCGCAGATCTCCAGCGACGCCGGGTTGCGCGAGGCCAGGTTGCTGACCAGCCACGACAGCGTCAGCCCCGAGTCGATGATGTCCTCGACGATCAGCACGTGGCGGCCGGTGATGTCGGTGTCCAGGTCCTTGAGGATGCGCACCACGCCCGATGAGCGGGTGCCCGACCCGTAGGAGGAGACCGCCATCCAGTCCATGCTGACCGGCGAGTGCAGCGCCCGCGCCAGGTCGGCCATCACCATGACCGCGCCCTTGAGCACCCCGACCAGCAGCAGGTCGCGGCCGGCGTAGTCGGCGTCGATCTCGGCGGCCAGCTCCCGGATCTTGGCCTGCAGCTCCTCCTGCGTGATCAGCACGCTCGCCAGGTCGGCACCCAGGTCCTTGTCGTCCACTGCCCCCACCGCATCTCAATGAGTCGTCATCGTCCCCGCCCGTCGGCGGCGATCTCTCCTCGGCGGAACAGCAGCTTCCCATACCGCCGCAAAGCGCGTACGCCCCCGGGCAGGTCAACATGCCGTTGCCCGCGCCAGTCCGTGATCAGCCGATCCAGCTCCTCGACGTGGACGGCGGCGAGCGTACCCGCCGGGCTGCCCGCCTCGACCGCCGCCCCGCGCAGCACCCGGGTCCGCACCGCCCGCGGCAGCTCGCCCAGCGCCGCCGCATCCAGCGCGCCGTCGTCGCCGGTCACCTCGCTTCGGGCGCGTTCGGCCAGGGCGTCCAGGGCCTCGGCGTCGTCGCGCAGCAGCCGGGCGGTGCGCGCCAGCGCGGCGGCCACGCCGGGGCCGAGCGCCTTTTCCAGGGCGGGCATCACCTCGCGCCGCAGCCGGACGCGCGTGTAGGCGGGGTCCTCGTTGTGCGGGTCGTCCCAGGGGGTCAGCCCCATGGCCCGGCACGCCCTGCGGGTGGTCGCCCGTTCCAGCCCCAGGAGCGGCCGCATGTAACAGATCTCACCCCGCTGAAAACGCGGGGGCATCCCGGCCAGGGAGCGGGCCCCAGAGCCCCTGGCCAGGCCCAGCAGCACGGTTTCGGCCTGGTCGTCGAGGGTGTGGCCGAGCAGCACCGCCGCGCCGGCCCGCCGTGCCGCCTCGTCCAGGGCGGCGTAGCGGGCCCGCCGGGCGGCGTTCTCGGGGCCGCCGGGCCCGGTCACGGTCACCGCGACCGATTCGGCGGGGTCCAGGCCCAGCTCGCGCATGGCGCGCACCACCGTCTGAGCGACATGGCCGGACCCCTCCTGCAGCCGGTGGTCGACGGTGACGCCGCCGGCCCGGCGCCCGGCACGGGGCGCCTCGAAGGCCGTCGCGGCGGCCAGCGCCAGGGAGTCGGCGCCGCCGCTGCAGGCCACCAGGACCGGCATGCCGGCGGGCAGCTCGCCCAGCGCCCGCCGGACGGCCACGCGCACGGCGGCGACGGCAGGATCAGGACCCATGCGCCCACCTCCGGGCGCCAGCGTAGGGGAGGCGGGCCGTGCGGCCGGACGGGCTCAGCCCTCGCCGGCCTCCGACGGCGGGCCGGACTCCAGCGACCGGTCGCCGACGACCCGGGCGATCCAGGCGCCGGGGTTCTTGATCTCCTCGTGCGTGGGCAGGCACTCCGGCGAGGTCCACACCTTGTTGAAGCCCTCCATGCCGACCGCGGCGACGGTGTGGCGCACGAAGCGGGAGCCCTCGGCGTACTGGCGCATCTTCAGGTCGATGCCCAGCAGCCGGCGGATCGCCTTGTCCAGCCGGGAGCCGCCGTCGCGGCGGCGCTGGAAGCGGGCGCGGATCTGCTTGACCGAGGGCACGACCTCGGGGCCGACGGCGTCCATCACATAGTCGCCGTGCCCCTCCACCAGCGTCATCACGGCGGTGAGCCGGTCGAGGATCTGGCGCTGCTGCGGGCTTTGGATGGCGTCGATCAGCCCGGCCGGAGGGTTGTCGGGGTCGTCGCCGCCCCGGAAGGCGTCGATGACGGCCTCGGCGGTCTGCCGCAGCCGCTCCATCATCGCCACCGGGTCCACATCGGAGGCCAGCAGGAACTCCGTCATCTGCTCCTGCACGTAGGAGCGCAGCCAGGGCACCCCGGTGAACTGGGCGCGGTGGGTCTCCTCGTGCAGGCAGACCCACAGCCGGAAGTCGCGGGTGTTGACGCCGAGTTCCTGCTCGACGTGGACGATGTTGGGGGCCACCAGGGTGAGCCGCCCGGTGGGCGCCTTCCCGTCGGGGTCCGGCGGCAGGAACAGCTCGTACTGGCCGAGCACGCGGCTGGCCATGTACGCCAGGATCGCGCCCATCTGCACGCCGGTGACGCGGGAGCCGACGGCCTGGATCACCGCGCCGCCCGGCCCGCCGGCCAGCCCGCCGCGGCGTTCGGCCAGCCGGTCCATCAGCGGCTCCAGCACGGCCCGGAACCCGTCGACGTTGGCCCGGATCCACCCGGGCCGGTCGACGATCGTGGCGTGGCCGCGGTCGGGATCGGCCGCCTGGATGCCGGTGAAGTCGCGGACGTGCCCTTCGGCGAGCTTGGCCAGCTCCCGCAGCTCCGCCACGACCTGCTGGGCCTCCGCCTGGCTGACCTGGGGCCCCGGCCGCACCAGCCGGGTGCCGGTCTGGACGGCGAGGTTCCAGTCGATCATCTGGGCGCTCATGTGCTCCACCGTAATTTCCGCCCCGGCGCCACAGCGCCCTTACATGAGGTTCAACGAACGAACGCTTTGGTTATCTCCCGTATGTCCGCGTCCACACCCATGGTCGCGGGCGAAGCCGATCGTTACGTTCCGCCCCGGCAGCCGCAGGCGGCGACGGCCGCGGCCATCCGGTCCAGCCGCGCGGGGTCCACCGGCCCGCGGCCGTCCCCCATCATGAACGCGAACGCCAGCAGCCGCCCGTCGGCGTCGTGGACCAGTCCCGCCAGCGTGCTCACCCCCGACAGGGTGCCGGTCTTGGCGCGCACCGCCCCGGCGCCGGCCGCCGTCTGCGCGGTGGTGTAACGGGGGGCGGCCAGGGTGCCGGTGAAACCGGCCACCGGCATGCCGGTGATCGCCGCGCGCAGCTCGGGGTGCTCTGCGGAGGCGGCCAGGGAGACGATGCGGGCCAGCGCCAGCGGGGTGATGCGGTTGCGGGTGGACAGCCCGCTGCCGTCGTGGACGCGCACGCCCTCGGCGACGCCCAGGCGGGCCAGCTCCGCCATCACCGCCCGCGCCCCGCCCTCGAACGAGACCGGGGCGCCGCGTTTGAGCGCCACCTGGCGCAGCAGCGCCTCGGCCACGTCGTTGTCGCTGACCGTCATGGTGCGCTCCACCAGCGCCGACAGCGGCGGCGAGTGGACCTGGCCCACGGTGGCGGCGGCCTTGTCGGCGACGGTGCGTTCGCCGAGCTCGGCCCGCACGCCGCGGTCTTTGAGGAGGCGGACGAACTTCTTGGCGGCCGATGCGGCCGGGTCCTTCACCCTGCCGCCGTCGCCGGTGCGGCCGGCGTCCACGGTGAGCGCGCTCATCGGCGCCACTTCCCCGTCGGGCAGGTAGTTGGGCTTCCAGCCCTCGGCGGTGCCGGCGCCCTCATACAGGGAGGCGTCGTAGTCGACGCGGATCTCGCCCGTGCCCGTCTGCTTGAGCGCGGCGGCGGTCTGGTCGGCCAGGTCGGCCAGTGAGGCGTAGCGGGGGTAGGCGCCGGCCGAGGGGGTACGGGCGGTCAGCGTGGGATCGCCGCCGCCGACCAGCACGACGGCCCGCGGGCCGCCCCGCACGACCCTGGTGGTGATCCGGTGGTGGGGGCCGAGCGCCGACAGCGCCGCCACCGAGGTGACGAGCTTGGTGGTGGAGGCGGGGACGGCGGGCCGGTCGGCCCGATGCGCAAACAGCGTCCGGCGGGTCCGGGCGTCGATCACCACCGCGCTGATCTCCGCTCCGGAGCCGCTCGCCAGCGCCGCCAATTCGCCGGTGAGGGCGTCGGCGGCGGGCATGGGGGCGTCCGCCGCGGCGGCCGGCGGCGGAGCCGCCGGCGGCAGGGGCGTCCGGGCGGCCACCGCCGGGGGCCGCGGGAGGGAACGGTCCACAGGTGTGAGGTTCGCCACTGCAACGCCCGACCCCACGGCGAACGCCTGGAGAAGAAAAAGCGTGACCAAAGCAAGGACCCGCTCGTACTTGGGCATCTCCACCCCGCCTTTCCCCACCCCGGTCTGCGGAGACGTGCGGGACCCTTGTATAAGGGAACACCTAACGAGCGGGACCGCGGCGGGCCTCGCTCACCCCCTGAACCCTAATCACTGCGATCGCGCGGGGAGCTGAGGACATCTTGGAATTCGACGTCACCATTGAGATCCCTAAGGGGCACCGCAACAAGTACGAGATGGACCACAAGACCGGCCGGATTCGGCTGGACCGGATGCTGTTCACCTCGACGCAGTACCCGGCCGACTACGGGTTCATCGAAGGCACTCTCGGCGAGGACGGGGATCCTCTGGACGCTCTGGTGCTCCTCCAGGAGCCGACATTCCCCGGATGCCTCATCCGCTGTCGCGCAGTGGGCATGTTCCGGATGACCGACGAGGCCGGCGGCGACGACAAGGTGCTGTGCGTGCCGCTGACCGACCCGCGGATGGAGCACATCCGCGACATCCACCACGTGCCGGAGTTCGACCGGCTGGAGATCCAGCACTTCTTCGAGGTCTACAAGGACCTGGAGCCCGGCAAGTCGGTGGAGGGCGCCAGCTGGGTCGGCCGCGCCGAGGCCGAGGCCGAGATCGAGCGTTCCCTCAAGCGCGCCGCCGAGCACGCCGAGGCCGAGAAGGCCGCCGAGTAGCCGTCCTTCCCCGGGCGTATGCGACGTCGGGGCGCGCCCATGATGGGTCGCGCCCCGACGTCGCTTGCCCATGGTCCGTTCGGGACCGCCGTTCCCCCGGCTCAGCCGGCGGGACGGGTGGCCCCGATGAGGCCGCGGCGCCATATCGACGAGATGCGGACGGTGGCGCCGGTGTAGGGGGCTTCCACCATCCGGCCTCCGCCGATGTAGATGCCCACGTGGTGGATGGTGCGCGGGTTCTTGACGTCGCGTGCGAAGAAGACCAGGTCGCCCGGGCGCAGCTTGGACAGGGGGATGCGGGGACCGGAGGTCCACTGCGTGCCCGTCCAGTGGTCGAGCTTGACGCCGGCCTGGGCCCAGGCGTACAGCGCCAGGCCGGAGCAGTCGAAGCCCTTGATGCGCGCGCCCCGGCCGATCCCATAGGTGGGGCCCGAGGCGTTGCCCCCGCCCCACGAGTAGGGGGTGCCGAGCCATTTCAGCGCCGCCCGCGCCGCCACCTGGCCCCGGGAAGAGCCCTTGAGGGACGGCGGCCGCCCCTGAGAGGGCCGTGAAGCCGCCGCCGCGCGCCGTTTGGCCTCCAATGCCCGGACGCGTCCTTCGGCGGCCTTCAAGAGCCGTTCAGCGTGCCGCTTCCGCTCATCCAGGCGCGCTATGGACGCGCGCTGGCGTTCCACGGCCTCCTCGGCGGCGCGTTTGGCGGCCTCCGCCCGGGCGGTGGCCTCCTCCTGCTCGCGCAGCGCGGCGGTGGCCCGGGCCCGGAACACCTCGGCGACCTGGCGGGCGGCCTCGAACTCCCGGATGGTGCCGGCCCGGTGCCGGCTCATCATCTCCATGAGTCCGGCCCGGTCCATGGCGCCCTGCGGCCCGCCCCGGCCCGCGACCACGCCCACCCAGGGGTTGGGGCCGCTTTCGGCGCGGTAGGCGGCCGCGGCGACCCCGGCCACCTCGGCGCGCACCGCCTCCAGGCGCCGCTCGGCCTCGGCGACCTGGCGCTGGGCCGCCTCCCAGTCACGGCGCGCCCGCTCCAGCCGGACCAGCTCGCCGTGGTAGTGCTCCACGGCCATCTCGGCGCGGATCGACAGCTCCTCCAGCTTGCCGTCGGCCTCGGCCAGGCGCGCCTTCAGCCGTCCCACCTCGGCGGCCCGGTCGCGGACCTGCTGCCTGCCGCGCTCCACCTCGCGGGAGTCGGGCACCGGATCGGCGAGGGCGCCGGCGGCCAGGCCGCCCGACGACACCCCGAGCAGGCCGACCGCGGCCGCGACCAGCACCGCCCCGGCCGACCGCGCCCCGCGGCACCTGCGTCTGCCCGTTGTCGTCCCTGCTCCCGGAGCCGTCGTGCGGCGGGAAGCGCACTTGGACCGTGCCACGCTCCACCCCTCAGCATCCCGCGCCCTGATCGCGGCGGCAGTAGTTACCAGCTGTCACATCAGGAACTTCAGTCCCTCCAGCAACAGCGGTTACTGCCCCCACGCAGGCCACGGCCAACTCCCTGATCGGCCAAAACATGCCGAGGAGCACGGCCCGCCGGTCTGCTGCGGGCAGTGCGCGGTCGAGCCCTGGTCAACAAGCGGTGCGGCACGCCGTCCCGTCAGGTCGCATGCGAAGGCATCGCCTTCGCGGACGATGCCGCACCCTGCGACGTCATGGGCTCAGGCACCGTCCCGGTCCTCAAGGCCACGCGTTGCAGGTGGAACAGGTGGAAAAGGCCCGGCCCGCCGCCTGTGGACGGCCGGGTCCGGCGGGTCCGGAAGACCTACTCGGGCACCGGACTGGGACCGGAGGACTGCGGCGGTTCCGGCACGGGGGGCGGCTCGGACTCCTCCGGCGGCTCGGACTCCTCCGGCGGGTCGGCGGGCGGCGGCTCGGAGGAGGGCGGGTCGGACGGCGGCGGATCGGAGGGCCGCGGCGTGGGCGCCGGGGTCGGGGGCCGGGTCGGCCCGGGCCGCTGCGGCGGGGTGCCGGGGTCGTCCGTCGGGGGCGTGCGGGGCGGTTCGGACGGCTTGGTCGGCCTGGGTCCGGGGCGGGGCCCGGCGGGGCTCTTCCGCCAGGTCACCACGACCCGCAGCCTGCCGGGCCGGAAGGTGACCACCCGCCGGCCCGTCGAGTCGGGGCGGCGGGCCACCCGCAGCCGGAGCGTGACCGACCGGCCGGCCGCCAGCCGCCCCGACGTGCTGCTCAGCCGGATCGGCCCGCCGGCGCGGGCGGACCAGTCCACCGGGCCGCCGTGCGCGGTCAGCTCGAGCGTGCCGGACGACCCGCCGCCCAGGTCCAGGTGGCGGGGCGCGACCGTCAGCGTGCCCCGGCCCGCCGGGCCGCCGGGCTTTCGGTCCGGACGCGCCGGCCCGGCGGGCGGGGACGGCAGGGCGGTGGGCGGTGCGGCCGAGTCGGTGGCGCCCAGCGGCCAGGTCGGGGACAGCCGCACCACCTTGGCGACCCCGCCCGCCGAGCCGCCGGCGCCGCCCACGTCCGCCGCGGGCGGTTCCTCCTGCGGCGAGGACCACGGGGAGGGCCCGGCGGCCTGCGGGCGGGCGGGCCGATCACCGGAACGCAGCCAGCCCACCGCGACCGCCGCCAGCGCCAGGCACACGCCCACCGCCACGGCCACGGCGACCGCCCGGCTCACCCGGCCGCCGGCCGTGGCGGCGGGGTCCGGCGCCGGCGAGTCCGGCTCCGGCAGGTCCGGCAGCGGCAGCGGCAGCGTCTCGGCCTCGCGCTGGACCGGGAAGGCCCCGTCGGTGAACTCGGCGGCCCGCGCGGCGACCGCCTCCCGGTAGGCGGCCCTCCCGGGGGCCCGCATGCGGTTTTGCACCAGGTCGCGCAGCGCGCCCGGAGGCGTGATCTCCGGCAGCAGGCGGTAGACGTTGACCGGTGTCAGGCGGTGCCGCCGCAGCTCCCCGCAGGCCGCGCACTGCGCGGCGTGCCGCAGCAGCCGCCGGCGGACCGCCGCGGGCAGCGGCAAGGCGCCCCGCCCGTCCCGCCGTTCTCGCACGATCGCGGCCGGCTCGGGGCATTCCTGTGGCCCGTGGGCGGCCAGCAGCTCGGCGGCGAGCGACTCTTCCAGGTCGGCAGCGGCGCGGGCGAGCAATGCCCGGACGTCCTGGTCGGGCAGGCCGAGCACGGAGGCCAGCTCGGGCATCGGCAGCCGGTGCAGCGTCTGCAGTTCGAGGACCTCCCGGCTGAGCAGGGGCATGCCCCACACGGCCCGCCAGGCGATGATCCGCTGGTCCGTCTCGCCCCGCCCGCCGCGATCTTTGCCGGGGAAGGGGGGAGCGGGCCCGTCCCCGGCCGCGCCCTCGGCCGCCAGGCGCGTGCATTCCCGCCTGACCAGCGCATACAGCCACGCTCCGAGCCGGTCGGGCGACTGGAGCCGGCGAATGTGCGCCTCGGCCACGATGAAGGCGTCGCACAGCGCCGCCTGGGCGGCCTCGTGGTCACCGAGCCGGAACCAGCAGTATTCGTACAGGCGCCGGCCGTAGGAGTCGTAAAGCGCACCGGGCGCCTCCGGGGCGCCCGAGCGCAGGGCCTCGACCAGGGAACGGTCATTCATGCACCCCGAAGATAGGGGTTCTGACCTCTTTTCATGCGTCAGTCGAATAGATTGACACAGCAGGTTCGAATGGTTTGACCTGCCCTTTCCTTAGGACATCACAAACGTCTATTTCGCCGGACTCTTTCATTTTCACCGGATTCGCCGAATATGACCGTCGTCGTGTGTTCCTCGGCGGCCAAGGTCCTCGTCCGGACTCAGACGGTGCGCACCCCGTGCGCCGCCTCTCATATCGGGACGACGCCCTCGCAGCGCACCTTTTCAGCGCACCGGCTCCACGGGTCGAGATGAAGTGCAGCCAGGGACGACGCGTGCCCCGAGGCGTCGCGGCACCGGGCGCCTTCGAGCCCCGGCGCTCAAGACCACGTGCCGAGCAGGCCCCGGCCACGGACGACGCGACGACCTGGGGAGACAGGCTCCGGAGCCCTGCGCCGCCACCCCCGGGATCACGTGGCGAAAGTTCTCCTCGATCCCCACTCACTCAGGCGCCCGGACCGCCGGCGCTCTCCGGCATGCACCCCGAGGCCATGGGGCCGGAAAGCCCTGACGGCGCCGGCTTTCATGCCGTCCCGGGCGAGGAGGCCGCCCGGCCGCACAGTCCCCACCCAAAGAAACAAAACGCCACAAAAGACCAACAAAAGCAATATACGGAAAATATCCCACGTCTTCAGGACAGACTTCGCGCCCGGTGCGAGAGCACGTCCAGCATCGACGGGAACATCCTTTCCGCCGCCGCCGTGATGGCCGCGACCTCGGCGCCGGTGAAGATATGCGGGCATTCCCGGATGAAACGCGGCAGCCGGGAGGAGCGCTGGAAGACCACGCCCCGGTGCTCCAGCCCGCCGCGCGGCAGGCGCGCCCCGTGCACCGCCACGATCGGCGACACCGGGATCTCCTCGCCGAGTTCGGCGCTCAGCAGTTCGGCGACCGTGTCGGCGATCTGCGCCACGGTGGCCGACAGCGCCGTTATCGGGCGCCGGCCCGCCCAGATCCGGTACCGGTCGGCCCACAGCCGGGTGCCCGGCCGCCAGTGCCGGTCGATGACCGCGTGCACCCCGGTGCGCCCGATGACCAGGTGGTCCAGGTTGGTGCCGGGCAGCTCGGGCAGCGCCCGGTCGTGCAGCACCCGGTGCCCCCGTCCCAGCCGGGCCAGCCGCCGCCCGGTCCGGCGTTCGGCCAGGGCGCCGCGCCGCCAGTCGGTGGCGGACCCGGGCCCCGGCCGGTAGCGGCAGTGCAGCGCATGCGCCAGCGCGGTCAGCACGGCCGCGCCCAGCGCGGCCTGCCGACCCGCCAGGCCCAGCGCGACCACCGCCGCCGAGCCCGCCAGCACCAGCCGGAGGAGGATCCGCTGCTGCCGGTACTCGTCCGCAAGGCGGCGGTAGCGCGCCCAGGCCGAGGCTCCGGCCCGGGAGAGGTGGTCTCCCGTCCTGCCATCGGGCACTGCCGCGCCTCCCTCTGTCCTGCCGTCCCTACAGGTCAGCGTGATGCCGGGACGGTGATCGTTCAAGGACTTCCGGCGGGTGGCGAGGACGCGCCGCCGTGAATCGACATTGACACTGTCATTATTACAGTGTCACTATCGTGGCATGGACCCCTGCTGGACGATCACCGAGCTGGCCGCCGCGGCCGCCGCCGCGCTCGGCGAGGAACCGGCACGGGTCAACCGCCGGGTCCGCGACCTGCCCAACGAGCGCCTGATCCGCTGGTACACCACGATCGGCCTGGTGGACCCGCCCTCCGGCAGGCGCGGACGCACCGCCCTGTACGGCGAGCGGCACCTGCTGCAGCTGGTCGCCGTCAAACGTCTGCAGGCCGCGGGCCGCAGCATCGCCGAGATCCAGGCCGAGCTGGCCGGCGCCCCTAACGCCGCCCTCCGCGAGATCGCCCGCCTGCCCTCCCCGCCGGACGCCCCCACACCCCGCAAGCCCGCCCCCGGACGACGGTTCTGGACACAGGCCGCCGCCGCGCCGCAGCAGGCGCCGAACGCCCCGGCGGCACAGCCGGTCGCCATGCCCGCCGTCCGGCTCGCCCCGGGAGTGACGCTGCTGCTGGAGACCGCCGAGCTCGGCCCGGCGGACCTGGCGGCCATCGGCCGGGCGGCCGAGCCGCTGCTGCGCGAGCTCCGCCGCCGGGGACTGTGCCGCCCCGACGACCCCGCCTCACCCTCCGACCCCGATGGGAGGCACCCATGACCGTCCGCATCACACCGCTGCCCGAGCAGGCGGCACCGCTGTCCGGCGCGGGCCTGGGCGCGCTGGCCACCGAGCGGGGCAACCTCCCCTTGGAGACCGTCGACGTCCGCGCCGCCATCACCGGGCTGAACGGACGCGTCGAGCTGAGCCAGGGCTTCCGCAACCCCTTCGACGTTCCGCTGGAGGCCGTCTACATCTTCCCGCTGCCGGACCGCGCCGCCGTCACCCGCATGCGGATGGAGACCGCCGACGGCACCGTGGAGGCCGCGCTCAAGGAACGCGGCCGGGCCAGGGCCGACTACCAGGAGGCCGTCGCCGCCGGGCACCGCGCCGCGCTCGCCGAAGAGGACCGGCCGGATGTGTTCACCATGCAGGTCGGCAACATCCCGCCCGGCGAGCGCGTCACCGTCCGCCTGACCCTCGACCAGCCGCTGCCGTATGAGGACGGCGCCGCCACCTTCCGTTTCCCGCTCGTCGTGGCGCCCCGCTACATCCCCGGCACCGCACTGCCGGACGAGCGGGCCGGGGACGGGATCGCCGCCGACACCGACGCGGTGCCGGACGCCTCCCGCATCAGCCCGCCCGTCCTGCTGCCCGGCTTTCCCGATCCGGTGCGGCTGTCCCTGGAAGCGGACATCGACCCCGCCGGGTTCCCGCTCGGGGAGATCCGCTCCAGCCTGCACGTGGTGGCCGCCGACACCCGCGGCTCCGGGCGCACCACGGTGCGGCTGCAGCCCGGGGAACGGCTCGACCGCGACTTCGTGCTGCGTCTGGCCTACGGCCGCCCGGAGCAGGCCGCCGCCTCCGTGACGCTGACCCCCGACGCCGAAGGCGAATCCGGGACGTTCACCCTCACCGTGCTGCCGCCGTCCGAGCGGTGCGCGCCCCGGCCGCGCGATGTGGTCATCCTGCTGGACCGCTCGGGCAGCATGCACGGCTGGAAGATGGTGGCGGCCCGCCGCGCCGCGGCCCGCATCGTGGACACCCTGACCGGACGGGACCGCTTCGCGGTGCTGTCGTTCGACGACATGGTCGAGCGGCCCGCCGGGCTGGACGGCGGGCTCAGCCCGGCCACCGACCGCAACCGGTTCCGCGCCGTGGAGCACCTGGCCGGGCTGCAGGCGCGCGGCGGCACCGAACTGGCGGCCCCGCTCCGGGAGGGCGCCGCCCTGCTGGACGACGCGGGCCGCGACCGGGTGCTGGTGCTGATCACCGACGGGCAGGTGGGGAACGAGGACCAGCTCCTGGCCCTCATCGACCCCTTCCTGAACGGCCTGCGGATCCACGCGGTCGGCATCGACCAGGCGGTCAACGCCGGTTTCCTGGGACGGCTCGCCACCGCCGGGCAGGGGCGGCTGGAACTGGTGGAGTCCGAAGACCGGCTGGATGAGGCGATGGAGCACATCCACCACCGCATCAACGCCCCGCTGCTGACCGGCCTGTCCCTGGAATGGTCCGGGGTGCGCGTCGAGCCCGGCACGCTCACCCCGCCCCGGCCGGGCGCCGTCTTCCCCGGCGTCCCCCTGGTGGTGGCGGGCCGCTACCTGCGCGCCGCCGACGACTGCTCCCTGACCGTCCGCGCCGTGACCGGCGAAGGCGCCCCCTGGCAGTGCCGGGCCGTCGTCTCCCGCACCGAGGCCGGCGCCGCCACCTCCGTCTGGGCCCGCGCCCACCTGCGGGATCTGGAGGACCGCTACGCCGTCACCGGCGGGCGCGACCTGGAGCAGCAGATCGTGGAGACCTCGCTGCGCTTCGGCGTGCTGTGCCGCTTCACCGCCTTCGTCGCCATCGACGACCGGACCGTCGCCGGCGACCCCGCCCACCGGGTCGTGCAGCCCGTCGAGTCACCCGCCGGCTGGCCGCCCCCGGCCCCGCCCGTGGCCGCGGCCTCCTCGCACGCGATGCCCGCCATGCCCATGGCCGCCCCTGCCGGCCCGCTCCCCCCGCCTCCCGCCGGTCCCGCTCCCCTCGCCACACCGCCGAGGGGCCTGCCGCCCCGGCTGCGGCGCCCCCGCGGACCCGCCCCCAGCCCGTCCGTTGCGGCCCCGTCCGCGCCCCGCCCGTCGCCCGTCCCCGCCCTGGTCCGGCAGGAGCTGAACCGCCTGCAAGAGCTGGCCGCCGCCGCCCGCCCCGAGCGCCGCCGCCACCTGTCCGACCTGCGCACCAGGCTGCTCGGCCTCGCCCAGCACGCCCGCTCCGACGGCCTGCCCGCCGACCGCCTGACCGCCCTGGCCGACGCCCTGCAGGCCGCCGACGACCCCGCCCAGCAGTCCCGCCTGGACGAGCTGTGGACCCTCGCCGTCGGGGAACTGACCGCCTTCCTCGACGAGCACACCGCCACCCCGAAGCCACCCCGCCGCCCGTTCTGGAAGAAACCCTCCTGACGGCTTCCGCCTGTGAACGAGTCTTTTCACCATGGGCCTTCAAAGCGCCGGGAATGGAGTCCCAGGAGCATCCGGCATTGCATCGTCCCAGGTCACGGCATCCTCCCTGACCGCGGCGCACCTGCCTGATCGCGCGGAGGCGGCAGGTGGGGAAAATTCTGAGGGCGTACCGGGTCAACGCTCCGGTACGCCCTCGTCCGTGGCCGTCTGGGCGCACATGGCTCTATCGTCAGGCGGAACCGCGTCGCAGGCTCCCCTGTGTCCTGGAGAGGAAGACTTCATCCCCGTCTGGGCGGATCCGGACGGCGCACCGGCCAGGACAGTCGTCATTTCCGCCCGCAGGCGGTCCCTGTGGACAGCGGACGTAAGCGGCCCTGCGGACTCTCGCGTTCGTCGATGCGCCTCGGGCAACCAGCCAGGGGATCACAGGTCCAGTCCGTAGATCTCCCTTACGCGCGCCCGGAGGTAGTCCTCAAAGCCGTCACGAGTGTCGGTGTGCCGCCGGTAGACGACCCTCGGCCCGCCGGCACCGGCCAGGAAACGCCGCACCGCCTCCTGCGGGTCGGGCAGCAGCCCGCCTCCCAGGTAGACGGCATCGGCCAGTTCGGTGCGCTCACCCTGTCGGCCCTTGACGAACCGACCCGCTCGCAGGCCCGTCTCCTCGTCCCATACCAGGGCCTCGGGCAACCCGACCGACCGCCGCAGAACGATGGTGGCGTCCCTGGGGTCCTGCGGATCCTGCCAGGCGGCCAAGATGCGGACGTCCCGACCGGCGAGCGCATCCATCAGCGCGGTGGTATAGGGCGCACTGCGGTTCACGAAGGGATCAGGATGGCACTGGAGTCGGTCCCAGCCGGGCATGGCGCGAGCTCCTCTCTTCAGGCTCCCGACGTCATCGGGCCCTACCGGACGGCGGCCTCCGCCAGAGCAGCCCCAGTGATCTGCTCCACCGACCCCCTGGTGAAGTCGCGGACCCGCTGCGCCAATTCAACCACTGCAAGCCGCGGCCCGCCCTCGAACCGGACCGTATCGTGGAGCACGGTCCGCACGCCCTGCCGGCCGGAGACGAAGACGCCCAGCCGCCAGCCGTCCCACTCGTCCCAGACCAGGGCCCATCCGCCGAGCCTGATCGTCGCGTCGATCGGGTCGCAGGGGTCCATCCAGCTCTCGATGACGGTGAGGCCCGCCTCCTTCAGCGCGGTGACGGCCTTTTCGATGTACGGACGGAAGGCGTCCACCTTCGGGTCCGGGTGAGGGGCGGGGTATCCCTGCGACTTACCTGATCTATGCATCAATTGTTCCTTGTGTTGTTGGTGTTGCTATTGGGACGAAGCCTGCACCGCCGACCGTCGCGGCGCAAGGGCATTCGCGATCTTCGTATCAAGGTTTGACGAGGCCGTGGACCTCAGGAGCGGCCCGTCGGGGTGCATACCCCTCTCACCTGGGATTCCTCATGCCTCCGCCGCCGCGTCCTGCATCCTCGGCCGGCTGTCCGGGCTTCCGGCCTTCATGAGCCTTCCAGTACGGATGGGGGCACCTTGCCGGCGTAAAAGCGGATCTTGTTGCTGCGCGGCCGGTAGACCGTGACGGTCAGCCGGAAGGGCTTGCCGTCCTGGTCGTAGGCGGTGCGGGAGTGCTCGATCACGGCCAGGCTGTCGCGGGAGAGACCGAAGAACTCCGCCTCATCGCGGTGCGGGGGCCGGGCGTCGAACTCATCCAGGTAGCCGACCTGCACGAAACCGAGCTCGGCCAGGTAGGCCACATGCCCTTGCTCGATGTCCTCCCCGTTCAGCAGCAGGGGAGCTTTGAGGGCCAGTTCCAGGGTGAAGTAGGAGTACTGCAGGGAGTTGGGCTCCCCGTCGATGAAGCGCCGCTGCTTGCGCTGCACGATCTGCACCCGCTGGTCCGGGGGGAGCCCGAAGGCCTCCAGCTGCCAGGGCTCGGCCGGGCCGACGGTGACCTCCGGCAGGTCCCAGGTGGCCTGAAAGCCCTGGCGTTCGGCCTCCTGCCGAAACGCCCGGCCCTCCCCGCCGCCCATCCGGGATTCGGCCGGCACCTGCGGCATGTCCAGTTCCCGGTCGTTGAGGGTGATGGTCAGCGGTCTGCGGCGGGGCAGCACGAAGGTGCCCTCCCGGGGGCGGGTCTGGACCCGGCCGCTTTTGCGCAGCTCGCTGAGGGCGTCTTTGACCGTGCTCGTGGAGACCTTCCACCTGGCCGCCAGTTCGCTTTCGGTGGGCAGCCGGTCACCGGCCTTGAGCGTGCCTTCCTCGATCTGCCGTTGCAGGTCTTTGGCGATCTGGAGGTACTTGGGCAGGGCGTCCGCCATGATCAACTCTCATTCCCATCAGAGGTATGAGATCCAATAAGGAAACTAGTTCCTCTGGTCAGGTTTTGCCCACTTGGTTGGTGGCTACACCCTTGATAGGTAACGGAGGGGATGTGACCAGTGAGTAGTTTCATAGGCTCGCAGCATACCGAAGAGCTCACCCCCATGAGTGGCTATCAGAGCAGGCTCCACTACCGGTCGAGCCGACCGGCCCCGTCCGGGTCCTCCGACGGGTTCCGGCCCCACGTGCTCTGGGGCGACCAGGGAGAACGAGCCATGCAGGCGCAACGGCCGGCCGCCGTCCACTGGCCCGCGTCCGAAACGCGGCCTCACCCGGTCGTGATGGTGAGCCCCACCCTCCCGGAACCGTCCGACGACCGCGTGACCACACATGTGCGCGGTGCCCTGGCGCAGATCATGCGGAACGCGTTCGAGAACGCGGGCATCGCCTGGGATTCGTGCCTGACCTCCCCGCGGGGGAACGCCCGCATCGTGGTGCCGCCCCTGCAGACGCGGTACGAGTGCCTGGCGAAGCCCCTGATGGACGCACTGCTGGCCGAGGTGAGCGACTACAACGAACTGCACAGCGAGGCGGCTCGGCTGTACCTGCGCACGGCCGTCCACATGGGCAGCGTGAGCTTCGACATGCCCTTCGGACAGGTGGAACCCCACGGCCGCACCGTCGAGGAGACCGCCGCGCTCGCCGACGCCGACGAATTCGTGGCGGCCTGCCTGGAGTCGGCCGCGGAGGTGGGGTTCATCGTCTCCCACCACTTCTACGAGCAGGTGATCCAGCGCTCGGGGAACCGGTACCGGCTGGAGATGTGCCGTCCCCTGGAGGTCACCTGGTACGAGGGGCCGCTGCCGGCCTGGACCTCCTTTCGGCCCTGGTCCTCACTGCACCCGAAAACCCACCCGGCCCAGGCCTCCCACCAGCGCACCGCCCGGCGGCGAGAGGGCACCGGCCACCGTCTCGCCGACGTGACCAGGATCTAACGGAGCCCATCAGGGCGGAAACGGATCAGCGAGGCCCAAATGGCGAAGGTCGCTGCGCGAGAGGGAAACCGATACGCCCTCGAACCATTCCCGTCCCCGAGGGCGGCCTCGAACGTCTCCGTTCAGTCGAGAGTCACCACCCCACGGCACAGCCGGAGCATGTCCCGCCCATCACGGACGGGCCCCGTCGGCTCGGGCTGCATCCCCCTCGTCGTTCCCCGTCGCACCGCCCCTCTTCGAGAAGTGCAGCGGCGGTACCTCTCCGACCTCGATGTACAGCTCGTTCCGGTCGGCGGGATAAATCGTGTTGGTCAGCCGAATGGGCTTGCCGTCCTGACCGTAGGCGATGCGGTCGTGCACGATCACCGTGCTGCCGCTGTCCGGGAGATTGAAGAAGGACGCCTCGTAGGCGTTGGGCACCCTGGCGGTGATCTTGTCTCGGTAGCCCACCTGCTCGATGCCCAGCTTCTCCCGCAGATAGGTGACCACGCCCTCGACGATGTCCTCGGCGTCGATCAGGCGTTCCGCGCCTTTGGTCACGAAGGCCATCGGGTACCAGGAGGTCTGCAGGGACCAGGGGCGGCCGTCGATGCGGCGCTCCTGGTGGCGGATCACCACCCGGTCCCCCTCGTTGATGCCCAGCGCCCAGGCCACCAGCTTGTCGGCCTTCTGGATCTCCACCCTGGGGTCGCTGACCTCGGCCTTGCGCCCCTGCAGCTTGGCTTCGAAACGGTAGGCCTCGCTCTCGCTGGTCTCCCTGTTCACCGAGGTCAAGGTGAGCGCGAAGGGCTCGACCGACTTGAGAACGAACGTGCCGCGCCCCGGCGAGGTGTACACCAGCCCGCGCCCGATGAGCAGCTTGATCGCATCCCGGATGGTGTTGCGCGAGGCGTTGTACTCGTTCATGAGCTCCACCTCGGTGGGCAGCTGCTCCCCCTCGGAGAACTCGCCCTGGTCGATCCGACGGATCAGCTCTTCGGCGATCCGCCGGAAGCGAGGCGCCGCCATCGTCGTCTCCTCTCCGCCATCCGTCACGGCGTATGCGACGAGGTTCACGCCGGACGCCGCACCCGGCCCGCCCGAACGAGAACGACCCCGGCGCCCGCCTCGGTCGACTTCAACGCCCACAAAGTCAACGATCACTACTTATCCGAAAGATCACCATGAACTCGTTGATCCATTCAAGGGGATCGCACTTCCAATAGGGATGGTTCGCAAGACACCGACCGACGTACGCCCCGGACGCATCCGAACGGTGAACCTTTTCAACACGCCGTCCGCACCGTTCGAGACGAGTGCACCGCAGTAGCGGACGCCATCGGGGCTCTTGTCCGCTGCGCATCGGTTCACGCGTTGAAAAAGGTTCAATCCCGACCTGTAGCCCGCGCCACCAGACCCCCCACCTGGGGAGGAGCATCGACAAGGAGCCGTCCATGGGAATCGCCATCGTCATCATCCTGAGCGCCGTCGGCCTCTTCCTTGGGTACCTGATCTACCTGGTGCACTTCGCCATCGTCAGCAGGAAGGACGTGCTGACGCCCACCGTGGATGGGATCTGGTTCGGTCAGGCCCGTCGCGCTGCGGGTGTGTTCGTCATGAAGCGCAAGTGGACGACTTTGCCCGGCGGCGTCGCCGAAAAGCCCCGCTCTGAGTGAGCGGCAAAGGGCACGCGCCTCGACGCACACTTCCAGCGAGCCTTTTCCGCACGCCGTCCTCGCAGGTCGCATGCAGGGACGTCCAGTCGGGGACGGTGCCGTGGCCTGCAACGTCAAGCCCTTAGAGACCACGGGGACGCCGGCCCGGCCCTCCGAGACCACGTATCGGAAAAGGCTGAATCCGCCGCATCGTGGAAACCGCACGAGTCGTCGGGGCGCCCGCCCGCGACCGGAGGACGCGCAGACAGGAGGGGACACCCGGCCCGGCGTTCCGCCCATACAAGATCGTCTCAAACCGGCCGGCGCCTCGGAAACATCCCCTCTTCAACATCCACGATGATCGCAGTACCGTGATCGTATATGACACATCGCATACGACCATGACCACGATCCCCCGGCGGGACGACGCCGTCCGGTCGGCCGATCACCGAAGCGAGCTCGATCCCGAGATTCAGGATGCACCACCGAGTCACCCGCGGTGCGCAACGAAGCGATCAGGAAGGCGGAACCTTACAACGGCATCCCTCCCATGCCGATGGCCCCGGACGTTCCCGGCATGGAGGCCGTCAACCTCCGTTCTCCGAGCCCCTCCAGACCTGAACCAGTTTTCCAGCCCAGGAGAAATGCCCAAAGCGATATACAAGATACACCGCGCCACCCCGCAGGACCTGAACACCATCATCCAGCTCATCGACGAAGCCTCCAAATGGCTGCGCCTCAAGGGCACCGATCAATGGGCTCGCCCCTGGCCCGACGCGGAATCCCGAAGACAACGGATTCTCGACGGCATGCGGAACGGGATCACCTGGATCGTCCGGGACGGCGACGACACGGTGGCCACCATCTCCATGACCTCCGTCGGCAATCCGCTGCTGTGGAGCCCCGAAGAACGCCGTGAACCCGCCGTCTACCTGCACCGCCTGGTCGTCAGCCGCAAGTACGCGGGTCAAGGGGTGGGAGCCGCGCTCCTGGAATGGGCCGCTCAGCAGGGCCGGATCAGGTACGGCGCCGAGATCGTCCGGATCGACGTATGGCAGGACAATCTGGCTCTGCATTCCTACTACCGGCGGCTGGGCTTCAAATCACCGAGCGGCACGGACGAGACCGAAGTTAGGGTCCGGGACAAAAATTTCTGGCCGTCCGGAGCCGTCTTCCAGCGTGACATCTCGAATACCACAGCTCACCACATAAGCCAACGCATCATCTTCATACCGGAGCCGCAGAACTCCTCGCCCTTCGAAATCTCCAGACACAGATACGACACCCCGTTTTCTGCGTTCGCCCTGCGAACCGCCACCGCATCACCGTGGTAGACCACAGCGAATCTGAGCCTTCTCACCATGCGGCATCATCCGCCGAAAGCGAAACTCCCGCGGCGCCGGCACCGACACCACGCCGCCCCAGACTACGGCGCTTCCTCTGATCATGACACCCCACTCCAACCCGCATAGACGTCACATCACAAAAACTTTCTTCAAAGCCCACACCACACTGAGGTTTGCTCAGCATTTCGGTGCCCTGGGAGCGGTGGCAACGCCGGGGCCGGGGTACAGTCCCCGGACCTTTTCGACACGTGCCCCAAGAAGCCGGGACGGGCCTCGTTGGTGTCCGGTACAGCGCCATCCCAGTTCACGGCATCGTCCCTGGCTGGGACGTCCTCCATCTCGGCTCGCGGAGACAGCGTGTTGAAAAGACCCCTGGTAAGAGCACAGACGGGACGTCAGGCCGCGGCTCACGGCCGGATGTGAGGAGAGGGCCGTCAGGGTCGGCCGCCGCGCCATGGCTCTGGCGAGGCATCACGCTGTGAGGCAGGCTCGTATCCGCTGAGTGCGCGTTTGGTAGGTGATCGTGAAATGTATGCCTGCCGAGCGGGGGATAAGACACCCGCCTTACCCTTCGGAGCCGACCGATGAGCGGCAGACACCCACCGGACCATTCTGCCACCGGAACACTGGGATGGCTGCAGGGAAAAGTACGCACGCCGCGACATCGCTAGGTGTGATCGCATCCCTGGACCAGGCCGATTGCCCTTGGTGGTATCGGCCGCACGACTTCCCGTCCGGGTAGACGGCCTACTGGCATGCCCGCCACTGGGAAACCCAGGGCGTCACCCACGTTCTGCGCCGACACTTGCGCACCCGGCACGACCGCGATGCCGCCCCTTCAACAGCGGTCACAGGGCTCCAAGGCCGCCAGCACCGCCGGCCCGGACCCTTGCAGCCATGAGGACACCAGGAAGATCAATGGGCGCAAACGCTTCATCCTTACCGGCATCTCGGCCTGCTGATGGCGGTGATGATTCGAACGGCCGGTGTGCAAGACCGTGCCGGGGCCATCCCGCTGCTGTCGGGGCTGTCTCCGGCCTCCTCGTGCCGGGCGGTGTTCGCCGACCAAGGACTTTCCGGGCATCTGGTGGCCTGGGCTGCACGGGTGCCGGGCATGGTGGTGCGTATCGTGGCCAACCCGCCGGCCAGTGCGGGTTCGTCGTGCAACTCCGCCGCTGGGTGGTCGAACCCACCTTCGGCTGGGTGATGCCGCACCACCGCCTGGCCCACGGATTGTGAGCAGGTCCCGGCGATGGCAGAGGCGTTGATCCGCTAAGCCGCCTTCGACCAGACGGCCCGTACCCATCACCTGCTACCACCCCGCCCACCGTGCAGGCTGCCGCCCAGCGGAGCACGTCCAGCGACCGAAACAATCACCTGCCAAACAGGCATCAAGACCGAAAGACCGGACGCCTCGGGAGGTGCGGCGCAGCTTCGTGTCCCTGCCGCCGGACTCCGACGTCCCGCTCGAAGACGTCTCCCGCCTGGTCTGCCACAACAGCAGCCAGGCGACGGAACCGCCTACCGCAAGCAGATCTGGCCTGTTCTGCTGCCCGGCGCCCAGGCGATGGACCGTCTTCTCCGGGGGGCCGCTAACGCCTCAGACAGCCCATGACCAGGGGCTCAGCCACCCAGTTAGTCACCCACCTGTTAGCAAGAGGCCCCTTGCGAAGATCGCAAGGGGCCTCTGAGCTGGGAGCCGCCTGTCGGAATCGAACCGACGACCTATTCATTACGAGCCAATCGAGCGGTGTCCGCTCTGGTCCATATCCGTCCGCTGATCTGCTGTCGAGCCTCCGAACCGTCCACCTGCGTCCGCCGTTGTCCGGGGCTGTTGTTAGCACTGGCGTTAGCAAGTGGGGGCGCCCGCCGTATCCGGCTTTTCCGGTGGCAAGGGGATCCGGAGCGCAGGGCCGGTCACGGCCCGAGCACCGGAAGCTCCGCGGCAGCTCCTTGGCCGCAACCGTCGTGGTGATCGTTTCGCGCTTCCGCCGGTTGTCTTTCGGCTGCTTGCTTGGTCGTCAGGGAGCGGTGGTCGTCTTGTCGTTGGCGTGTTCGCGGGGTTGAGTGGGTGGCGCGGGTGGGCTGGGGTGGTGTGTTTGGCCGGTTACGGCCTGGCGGTCTTCGTTGGTTTTTACTGCTGCAAGGGGTGGGCTTGGGGGAACCTTGCAGGTATGGATGGTGCTGGGCGTTGGCGGCCGTTCATGTTCTTGCTGTTGACGGTGGCGGCGGGGGTGGTGACGGCGGTGGTGCCGCTGCTGCCGTCGTCATGGCCCCTGGTGGTGCGGCTGGTGTTGAGCGTGGTGGCGGCCATCGCAGCGGGGGCGGCAGGCTCCTACGTCAGTGAGTGGCTGAACGCACGACGCGCCCTCAAAGCAAGTCGGGCCGCCGCCATAGCGGAGGAGGCTGGGCGGCGGAAGGCACTGGAGGAGAACCGTAATCCGGCGGAGGCCGATGAGAGCCCGGCGGCGTTGCTGCGGCCCACACGGGGTGTGGTGCCGTTTGCGGGGCGGGCTGATGAGTTGAAGCTGCTGCGGGAGTGGTGTGAGGACGGGTCGGCGTGCCCGGTGTGGCTGCTGACCGGGCCCGGTGGTGTGGGCAAGACCCGGTTGGCGTTGGAGCTGGTCGAGGAGCTGCGGGCGGCCGGATGGCAGTGCGAGACCGACATCGCGGCGGGTCGTGAGGCTGAGCAGCTCGGCCGTGCTCGCGAGCTGGGCAGGCGGTGTTTGCTGGTGGTCGACTACGCCGAGACCCGCCCGGAGTTGGCGGCGATGCTGGCGGAGGCGGCCCGGCTGGAGGCCGCGGGGGACTGCGGGGATGTGCGGGTGTTGCTGGTGGCGCGGCGGGCCGGGGAGTGGTGGGAGACCCTCGGCTCGGAAGTGCCCGCGGTGCGGGGGCTGGTGGAGCGCGCCGGGCGCTGTGATCTGAAGCCCGCGCTGACACAGGATCAAAGCGATGAGCAAGTGGTGTTGGATGCGGTGCCGGCGTTCGCGGCGGCGCTGGGCATCACGCCGGTCCCGAAGGTGTCGGTGACGATCCCCGAGGGAACAGGGCGGTTGCCGGTGCTGGTACTGCACGCCGCCGCGCTGGTGGCCGTGCTGGACGCCCGACAGGAAGGCGGCGGGGTGCGGGCGGTGGCCGAGCTGGGGGTGTTGGATCGGCTGCTCGGGCATGAGAAGCGGCTGTGGCGCCAGTCTGCGCAGGTAAAAGGGTTGAACGCCGAGCTGGTTCTGCTGGAGCGGGTGGTGGCGGCGCTGGCGTTGCTGGGCGCGGCTGATGAGGCCGATGCCCGCACGGTGCTCAGGCGGGTGCCGGATCTGGCCGAGGCCAATGCCGAGCGGCTGGGCCGGTTCGCCCGCTGGGCGCGGGAGCTGTATCCGGGAACGGGGTCGGCGTGGCTGGAGCCGTTGCGGCCCGACCTGCTGGCCGAGCGGCACGTGACCGACCAACTGCACGCCAGCCCTGAATTGGCCCGTGCTTGTTTGACGGGGCTGGAGGAGGAACGGGCGGTGCGGGCGTTGACCGTGCTGACCCGGGCTTGTGCCCACCACCGGCATGCGTCTGGGGTGATCGAGGCGGCGTTGCGGGCCGACCTGAACGCTTTGGCCCCCGCGGCGATCGTGGTCGCCGTTCAGACCGGCACCCGCCTGGGCGACCTCCTCGCCACCGTCTTGGCCGATGTCCCGGCCGAACTGGATGATCTCCAGCGGATCGCCGACATGATCCCCTACCCCACCGTCGCCTTGGCCACCGCCGCCGCCACAGTGACCCGCAGGATCCGTGATCTTCTGCCTCCCGACACTGACCCGGCTCAAAGGGCCCGCTGGAGCCATCGACTTGCCACCGTCCTAGCCCAACTCGGTCGACAAGAGGAGGCTCTGGAGGCCATCACCGAAGCCGTGAATCTCTACCGGACCCTGGTCCAGGAACGTCCTGACGCCTTCCTGCCCGACCTGGCCATGTCGTTGAACAACCAATCCACCTGTCTGGCGGACATGGGGCGGAGGGAGGAGGCTCTGGAGGCCATCACCGAAGCCGTGAATCTCTACCGGACCCTGGTCCAGGAACGTCCTGACGCCTTCCTGCCCGACCTGGCCAGCTCGTTGAACAACCAATCCACCTGTCTGGCGAACATGGGGCGGAGGGAGGAGGCTCTGGAGGCCATCACCGAAGCCGTGAATCTCTACCGGACCCTGGTCCAGGAACGTCCTGACGCCTTCCTGCCCGACCTGGCCAGCTCGTTGAACAACCAATCCAACCGCCTGGCGGACATGGGGCGGAGGGAGGAGGCTCTGGAGGCCATCACCGAAGCCGTGAATCTCTACCGGACCCTGGTCCAGGAACGTCCTGACGCCTTCCTGCCCGACCTGGCCATGTCGTTGAACAACCAATCCAACCGCCTGGCGGACATGGGGCGGAGGGAGGAGGCTCTGGAGGCCATCACCGAAGCCGTGAATCTCTACCGGACCCTGGTCCAGGAACGTCCTGACGCCTTCCTGCCCGACCTGGCCAGCTCGTTGAACAACCAATCCACCTGTCTGGCGAACATGGGGCGGAGGGAGGAGGCTCTGGAGGCCATCACCGAAGCCGTGAATCTCTACCGGACCCTGGTCCAGGAACGTCCTGACGCCTTCCTGCCCGACCTGGCCGGCTCGTTGAACAACCAATCCACCTGTCTGGCGAACATGGGGCGGAGGGAGGAGGCTCTGGAGGCCATCACCGAAGCCGTCCAGATCCGCCGGACCCTGGTCCAGGAACGTCCTGACGCCTTCCTGCCCGACCTGGCCGGCTCGTTGAACAACCAATCCAACTGTCTGGCGAACATGGGGCGGAGGGAGGAGGCTCTGGAGGCCATCACCGAAGCCGTCCAGATCCGCCGGACCCTGGTCCAGGAACGTCCTGACGCCTTCCTGCCCGACCTGGCCGGCTCGTTGAACAACCAATCCAACTGTCTGGCGAACATGGGGCGGAGGGAGGAGGCTCTGGAGGCCATCACCGAAGCCGTCCAGATCCGCCGGACCCTGGTCCAGGAACGTCCTGACGCCTTCCTGCCCGACCTGGCCGGCTCGTTGAACAACCAATCCACCTGTCTGGCGAACATGGGGCGGAGGGAGGAGGCTCTGGAGGCCATCACCGAAGCCGTGAATCTCTACCGGACCCTGGTCCAGGAACGTCCTGACGCCTTCCTGCCCGACCTGGCCATGTCGTTGAACAACCAATCCACCTGTCTGGCGAACATGGGGCGGAGGGAGGAGGCTCTGGAGGCCATCACCGAAGCCGTGAATCTCTACCGGACCCTGGTCCAGGAACGTCCTGACGCCTTCCTGCCCAACCTGGCCACGAGCTTGACTGTCTTGGGCAAGATGCTGCTCAACTTGGACCAGGTCGGCGAGGCCACGCGCTCCCTCGTTGAAGGGCTCACCATTGCCACAGAGCGTGAGATGACCGATCTGCGCCGCGTCTGCATCACCTTCCTCCAGCAGGCCCGTGCGCACGATGCCGACGCTTTCACCTCCGCATGGAGGCAGGCCACAGGTCAAGAGCCTCCACCGCGGCTTCAATAGGACTCGGCATTGCGCCGGTCGGCCGGGGCGGGATCGGCCCGCAAGAGGCCGCATGCCCGGCCCGGCCAGGCCGGCTCTGTCCGCGCCAGCGGGCGGCTTGAAGACGTAGAGAAAGTTCTCATCGGCCGACCCTTGGTTTCACGGAACCGTAGGTCAGGGCTCAGTTGAACGGTCTGTGCGGTGCGCGGGTTCGTGTGGATCGATGTGAGCCGGCTGGGTGCTGGGTGTGGGGGTGGTAGAACGCTCGGTTATGGGTGCGGACCGGATTGTGGCACTTGGGCGGGAGCTTCGGCGGTTGCGGGCGGCTGCCGGGTTGTCGGGGGCGGAGTTGGCTCGGCGGGCGGGGGTGCCTCAGCCGACGGTGTCTCGGGTGGAGACGGGGCGGCGGGTTGCGGATCCTGAGGTAGTGGTCCGGCTGCTCGGCGTTCTGGGGCTGGAGGCTGCCGAGTTCGAGCGGTTGGCCGCCGAGGTACGGGGGGCATACGCCGAGTCGGCGGCTCCTCGGGTGGATGCGGGGGTGTCGTTCCGGCAGGGGACAGCGGTGGAGCGAGCGCTGTCGGCTTCACTGGTGCGGTCGTTTGAGTCGGTGGCGGTGCCTTACCTGCTGCGGACGGCCGGCTATGACCGGGCGGCCGGGATGGTCGTGCTGGGTGAGGGCGGGGTGGATCGGGCCGCGGTGCTCGGTGATCAGGGACGGCACTTCACGTTCGTGATCTGTGAAGGGGTGTTGCGGACGTGGCCGGGGTCGGGGGCGTGCATGCCGGAGCAGCTCGCTCACCTGGTGGAAGTCGCTGGACGGGCGAACGTGCGCCTAGGGGTGGTGCCTGCCGGGACCGTCGTGGGCTCGGAGCGGTGCGGGGTGCCGCTGCATGGGTTCACGATCTATGACGACTCGGCGGTGACGGTGGAGACGTTCACCCGTGAGCTGACACTGACCGCAGAGGCCGACGTTCGGGCGTATGTGGAGGTCTTCGAAGGGTTCGCCCGGTCGGCGGTGTTCGGGGATGAGGCGGTGGCGCTGGTGGAACGGGCCGCTCGGGATCTTGGAAAGATCCTAGGATCTATTCACTGAACGTATTGAATAGCCCCCTAGATCTGTCATACGCTGCGCTTCTCCAGGGGTGTGTAGCCCCCTAGACGCATGGGTGGTGATGCGTATGACGCGCTGGTGCCGGCTGTTCGACGGCACGCCTGAGGCCGTGGGGTTGGCGCGGAAGTTCGCCCGGCTGGTGCTGGCGGATCACGTGCTGGCCGATGCGGTCGAACTGGTGGTCAGTGAGTTGGCCACGAACGCCATCGAGCACACCGAAAGCGGGCAGCCGGGCGGGCTGTTCGTGGTGGAGCTGGAGGTCTTCGCCGATCACGTCGAGGTGGCCGTGATCGACATGGGCTCAGACAGTCGTCCCGTGCTGGTGGGGGACGATCCAGCGGATGAGGCGGCGCTCAGCGGGCGCGGGTTGCACATCGTGCGGGCGCTGTCGAAGGAGTGGGGCTGTGAGCCGGTACGAGTCGGGCTGCGGGTGTGGGCCGACGTCGTGGGTGAGGCGTGATGGGGCGGCACTCCCGGGGGCGCAGGCGGGCGCACCGCTGTTCCAGTGAGAAGCCGTGCGAGGTCTGCCGGGCCGCGGATGTGCGGGTGTGGACGGCGGAAGAGTTCGCGCGTAATCGGGCCGCGGTGCGGGCGATGGCTCGGCTGGCGCAGCTTCATGCGGGGCTGTTGCGGACGCTGTATCTGGAGGAGCTTCGCCGTGAGGGCCTCGGGGACGGGTCCGAGGGGGAAGGCGGCGGTCTGTGAGCGGTCCGCCGATTCCTCGGCGTCGGCGGCGGCTGCGGGCGGTGAGCGCGGCGACGGGCATGGAGGTTTCCCGCTTGATGTCTAGAGTCCTAGACTCGCTGCGGGAAGCGAGAGAAGGTGTCATGCCCGGCGAGGTTGAGCGCATCGCGCAGATAGAAGACCCGTACGAGCTGCTGCGGGCGGCCACGGAACGTCTGGCCGAGGCTCAGCAGGAGGTCACGGAGCTGGCGCGGTTGCGGCGGCGGGTGATTCAAGAACTGCACGCGCAAGGGTTGTCGTATGCGCAGATCGCCCAGGCGGCGGGGCTGAGCCGAGGGCGGATTCACCAGATCCGGCACACCGGCCCGGCGCCCGAGGGGGCGTTCCTGGGGTCGGGTGAGGTCACGGTGGTCACGCCGCTGCGGCCCGACCCGGCCAGTGACCGGACGTATGTGGCGCTGGATGACCTGACCACGGGCAAGCGGCTGGAAGAACTGGCGCGCACCTTTGATCTGTCGGTCGGCTATGACCATGTGCCGCTGTCGGGTGAGTTCGATCTGAACCGGCCCGGGCTGCTGGTGATCTGCGGGCCTCGGATGTCGGCGGCCATGCGGGAGGTCTACGCCAAAGATCCGGTCTTGGAGTGGGACCGGGACGAAGCCGGGTGGCTGCTGCGCGACAGGCGGACCGGGCGGGAGTTCCGCAGCGGGCAGGAAGAGGACCCGCCTCGGCCTTATGACGTGGGCTATCTGGGGCGGCTGCCCCGGCCGGACGGCAACGGGTCGCTGTTGGCCATCGCGGGCATCCATCCGGAAGGGTCGCTTGGGGTGGTGCACCTGCTGACCACCGACATCGGCTCCCTGTGGGGGCAGGTCGGCACCGAGTGCTTCTCGGTGGTGGTGGGGACCGAGTACGACCCGGCCACCCATGAACCGGTCCGGACCGAGCTGCTGACGCCCATCTACCGGCACGACGAAGCCTGAGGAGACGGGATGCGGGTGCTGATCGCCAGCGAACCGGCCACCCCCGGACGGGACAACGAAGACTTCGCGGCGGCGGCACCCGGCCTCGCCGTCCTCCTGGACGGGGCCGGCATCCCGGCCGGGCTGGAATCGGGGTGCTCGCACTCGGTGGCCTGGTACGCCCGGACCCTCGGCGGGCTGCTCCTGGCCGAAGCCCTCGACCCTCGCACCAGTCTTGCCGACGCCTTGGCCGCGAGCATTGAGCGGGTCAACGCGCTGCACTCCCACACGTGCGATCTCCAGCATCCGGGTTCGCCCTCGGCCACCGTGGTGGCCGTGCGGGTGGCCGGTGACCGGCTCGAACACTTGGTGCTGGCGGATTCGGTCCTCGTCCTGGATCGGACGGACGCCGACCCGCTGGTGATCAGTGACGACCGGTTGGCCGGAGTCCTCGCCCGGCTCGACGGCCCGGATGAGCGGCCGCCGCTGGGGAGCGCCGAGCATGCGGCCTTCCAGCTCGCCCGGGTGCGCAAGCTCAACGACCACCGCAACCGGCCCGGCGGGTTCTGGGTGGCCAGCACCCGTCCCGAAGCGGCCGAACAAGCGCTGACCGGCTCCACGCCACTGGACCGGGTGCGGGCCGTGGCACTGCTCAGCGACGGGGCAAGCCGGCCGGCCGACCGGTTCGGCCTGCTGACCTGGCCCGACCTGCTGGCTCTCCTCGACAAGAACGGTCCGGCCGAACTCCTCACCCAAACCCGAGACGCCGAGCACAGCGACCCGGACGGCACACGCTGGCCGCGCGGCAAAGCCAGCGATGACGCCACCGCCGTCTACTGGGCGCTCCACGACTGAGATTCTGCATACCCCCCTAGACAGTAGGCGGCTCCATCGCTTACCTTCATTGCATACCCCCCTAGACAGTCTCATCGTTGAACCGAAGGCGCTGTCTAGGGGACTCGACAAGTGGAGGTCTCATGCGCAGCATTCCTGTGGACACATCGGCGTTGACGTTCGTGTGCGTGGCGGCGCCGCGTCCCAAGCTGGTGGATCAGAACACCGGTGAGGTGAAGGTGGACCGCCACGGCCGCACCGTCTACACGGTCAAGCTCACCGCGGCCGACGAGAACGGGAACGTGGATTTGATCACCGTGGCGGTGGGCGGTGACCCGCAGATCTCGGTGGGGCAGGTGGTCACCGTCTCCGGCCTGGTGGCCTTCCCCTGGGAGCAGCACACCGGTGGGCGGACCCGCTGGGGCATCGCCTACCGCGCCGACCACATCACCCCCGCCCACCCGGCCGCACCGGCCGTTCCCTCCTCGCCGGTGGGTGTGCCGGGGGTGTCGGTTCCGGCGGAGATGGCCTAAGGCGGGGGCTGCGATGAACAACCTCGCCCTGCTGATCCCGGCTCTGGCCGCTCTCGTGGCGGTCGGGTCGTGGGTGTGGCGGCACTGGCATCCGGCCTCGTTCTGGTACGGGGCCGGCTACCCCTTCCGCCTCGCCCTGGTGTACCTGACCTGGGCACATGTGGCCGCAGGGTGTGGCCTGTCCCGCACACGCCGCCGCTGGCGGTGGACTCTCGATGCGGTTCCGGTCGCCGGTTCGGCGGCCCGATCCGTCACGGTGGCCACCTGTAAGCGGCGGTGGCGGCGTGTGGACGTCGAACGCGCCCCGCGGCTGGGCTGGTTGCGCCCCACCCGGTTGGGATGGCGGGTGCGCGTCCGGTTGCACGACGGCCAGGTCCCCGCCGACTACGAACGCGCCGCGGAAGGCATCGCGCACGCCTGGCGGGTCCACTCGGTCCGCGTGGCCGACGTCCGCCCCGGTCAGATCACCTTGTGGGCGACCATGCGTGACCCGCTGACCGAGGTGCGGGTGAACCCGGACACCGGGCGGCTGCTGACCGTGCGGCCGGGCAAGCTGGACAACGGATCCGATTGGATCATCGACTTCCGCACCGTGCCGCACTGGCTGAACGCCGGTGCTACGCAGTCGGGCAAGTCCAACCTAGCGAACGCGATCATCAAGGGCCTGGCACCTCAGCCGGTCGCCCTGGTCGGCTTCGACCTCAAAGGCGGCGTGGAGTTCACCCCGTATGCCCCGCGCCTCTCCGCACTGGCCACTACCCGGCCTGAGTGTCTGGCCCTGCTCGGCGACCTGGTCGGCGAGGTGGAAGCCCGCATGGCGTTGTGCCGGGTGCACGGGGTGCGCAACGTCTGGCACCTGCCCGACCACCTGCGGCCGGTGCCGGTGGTTGTCTTGGTGGATGAGGTGGCCGAGCTGTTCCTCATGGCCGACCGGGCCGAGAAAGACCAGGTGGCCAAGACCGGCACAGCCCTGCTGCGCCTGGCCCAGCTCGGGCGGGCCTTCGCCGTCCACCTGGTGATCTGTGGTCAGCGCATCGGCTCCGACCTCGGCCCGGGAGTCACCGCGCTGCGCTCCCAGCTCTCCGGGCGCATCTGTCACCGGGTCAACGACCCGGAAACCGCCACCATGACCCTCGGCGACCTCGACCCCGCCGCCCTGGACGCCGCCCGGACCATCCCCGCCCAGATGCCGGGGGTGTGCATCGTCGCCGGCCAGGACGGCACCTGGCATCGCGCCCGATCGGTGTACGTGCCCGAGCACGAGGCCGAACACGCCGCCCACACCTACGCCCACCTCACCCCATCGTGGGCCGACCTGACCAGCAGCCTCCCAGCCGTCCGCCCGGCCGTCGCATAACCCCGGCCGCCTCCCCCTTCCTCCTCGCTCTTTTCTCCCCGCGGGTTGGCGTGAGCCCTCCCTCACGCCAGGTCCCTAGCCCACCCATGCCCGAAACCAACGTGTGGAGCCTGCCCATGTCTCCAACCGGTGAAGTGACCACCCTGCACCCCGGACATCCGGCCCGTCCGGCCGCTCGTCCCCGTCCCGCCCCCGTCTCTTCTCCCTCGTCCCGTCCGTCCTCGTCCTGCTCGTCCCGGCGGTCCGTCCTCGTCCTGGTGGGGCCGGTGGTGGAGTGGGACGGCATCCGCGGCCTGCACCTGGCCTCGTGCCGCCGGTGCGCCGAGACCTTCACCACCACCTCGGCCACACAGGCCTACGGCTGGGCCGACGCCCACGAGTGCGATCGGGAGCTGGCCGCGCTGCTGGCCAAGGTGTGCGGGGAGAGGGCGGCGTGATGCGGCGCCTCCTGCTCGCCCTGGCCGATACCGGCCCGGTGGTGATCCTCGCGGTGATCGCCGCGGCCGGGTCGTTCACTCACATCCACGACACCGCCCGCGAGCACGGCCAAGACGGGTGGATGGCCTGGGCCGTCGCCGTGTGCATCGATCTGACGTGTGTGATGGCGGCCCGGGAACGGCAGCGTGACAAACGCACCCAGCGGCCCACGGCACGGCTGTCGTGGCCAACCTGCGTGCTGGCCGGCGGCATCCTCCTGTCCCTCGCCGCCAACCTCGCCCAAGCAGAGCCGACCGTGTGGGGGTGGGTGACCGCCGGAACCCCCGCCGCCGCCTTCCTGGTCGCGGTCTCCATGCTCGAACGCCGCGCCACCACCCGGCCCGGCAGCGGTGAGGAATCCGGTTCGTCCTCGACGGAACCGGCCGTCCCGCCGTCCTTCGGCCGTCCCGACCTGGCCTCCTCGTCCCCGTCCCCGGTGGTCCGGTCGTCCTCTCCGTCCTCCTCACCCGCAAAGGTGGCGAGTGCGGGGGACGGGGCTCGTCCTGAGCTGCCCGCCCCTGACCCGTCCCCGTCCTCGGTGCAGGACGGGCAGACCACCATCCCGCTCCCGATCTCCGCATCGGCCTGCTCGTCCCAGGGCGGGGCCGGTCGTTCCGGCTCGGCCTCCCCGCCCCGGTCGGACGGGGATGGTCGGCCTGGTCTGGCAGAGCCGTTGGTGGAGTTCGCCCGCCAGGTGGCCGCCGAGCATCAGGCCAAGCACGGCCGCCCCATCACCCGTGATGCGCTGCGGGCCCGGCTGGGGGTGTCGAACCGGCTGGCCTCTGACCTGCTGCGCCACATCCGCAACCACCCCGCCTAACCCCACCCTCCTGCCCTCCTTCTCCTCGTCTGAAGGGAGCCGTCCCGTGTTCGTCCGTCGCTGCCTCTTTTGGACCTTCTGGCTGGTGCTGGCCCTCTACGTGCTGCGTCACCCCTCCGCCGCTGCCGAGACCGTGACCGCGCTCGGCGGCGGCCTGGCCGCCCTGGCCGACGCGCTTGCGGCCTTCGCCTCCGCCCTCTAACCCCGCCCGTCGAACCGGCTGCTCCCGGCGCGGATGGCCGCGCCGGGGCCGTTCCCCTTCGCCTGCTGCAAACCGGACAAAGGAAAGGTCCCGCCTTCGTGCCTCGCCCTGCCTCGTCGCTGGTGACTCCGCTGGCCGCCCGGGACATGGCGGCCAAGATGGCCCGCCCGGACTTCCGCAGGTGGGCGGCTCGGACCCGTGCGCTGGGCGGGTGCCTGCAGCCGATTCATCTCAAGGGCCGGGTGGATTACCTCGACCCGGCAACCGGTGAACTGCTCCACCGCTACACCACCACCAGCGAACCCGGCGGAACCCTGCGGGTGGCCTGCAAGACCCGCCGGGCCTCCCGCTGCCCGGCCTGCGCCGAGGTCTATCGGGCCGACACCTACCACCTCGTCAAAGCCGGACTGGTCGGCGGCAAAGGCGTCCCTGCCACGGTGGCGGCGCACCCGGCCGCCTTCGTCACCCTCACCGCACCTTCCTTCGGCCCCGTCCATGCCCGCCGCACAACTCCCGGCGGCAACGTGCGGCCCTGCCGCCCTCGCCGCAACACCACGACGTGCCCGCACGGGCGGTCCGTGTCCTGCACCGCCCGGCACGCTCCCGACGATCCGCGCTTGGGGGAGCCGTTGTGCCCGGACTGCTACGACCACCACGGCACCGTCCTGTTCAACGCCCTCGCCCCTGAGCTGTGGCGGCGCTTCACCCTCGCTCTCCGGCGGCGCCTGGCCAAAACCGCAGGAACGACCGTCGCGGCGCTGGGCGAGGTGCTCACGGTGTCGTTCGCCAAGGTGGCCGAATACCAGCGGCGCGGCACGGTCCACTTCCACGCCATCATCCGCCTGGACGGACCCGGTGGCCCAGCCACCACCCCGCCCGGCTGGGCCACCTACGAAGCCCTCGCCGAAGCGGTGGAACAGGCGGTGCGGGCGGTCACCGTCACCACACCCGCAACCGAAAGCATCCCCGCGCGGGTGCTGGCCTGGGGTGATCAGCTCGATATCCGCCCCATCACCACCACGGGTGAGCTGACCGATACCGCGGTGGCCGGCTACATCGCCAAATACGCCACCAAAGCCGCCGAATGCACCGGCACCCTCGACCGGCGCATCCGCCCCACCGACGACCTAGACGCCCTGCCGGTCAGCGACCACGCCCGGCGTCTTATCGCCGCCTGCCTGCACCTAGGCGCTCTGCCCGAGATGGCCGGGCTGCGGCTGGCGGAGTGGGCGCACATGCTCGGCTTCCGCGGCCACTTCACCACCAAATCCCGCCACTACTCCACCACCCTCGCACGGCTGCGCGCCGCCCGCATCCGGCACAACCAGCAACACCAGCAGATCACCACCGGGCGGCTGCCCTTGACCGAGGAAGACCGGGTGCTCGTCATCGCCCACTGGCGCTACGCCGGCCGCGGCCTGACCCCCGGTGAAGCACTGCTGACCGCCGCGCTGACCGGCACACCCCTGCCGCCTCTCAACCCGTTGACCGCCGCTGAAAGGAGCCGCCTATGGAGCCATTGATGCTCACCGTCCCCCAAGCCGCCCGCGCCCTGGCGATCTCCCGCAGCAAGCTTTATGAACTCATCGCCTCCGGCGCCCTGCGCTCGGTCCGCGTCCACGGCTCCCGCCGCATCCCCCGCAAAGCCCTCGAAGACTACATAGACCGCCTGCTCGCCCAGGAGGACGCCGCCTGATGCCCCGCAAGACCGGCAAGCCCGCATCCTCCCGCAAGGCCCGGCCCCGGCTGCGGGACGGGGTCATGAAACGCGGAAGCACCTGGTCGTATGTCATCCGCGTCCGCGACCCCGAAACCGGCGTCTCCAAACCCAAATGGGTCGGCGGCTTCGTCACCGAGGAAGAGGCCAAAGCCGCCCGTGACGAAGCCCGCGTCAAGGCCCGGCGCGGTGAGTACATCGACCGCACCACCATCACCGTCGCTCAATACCTGGATGAGTGGCTCGAAGCACACGCAGTCGAGATCAAGCCCCGGACGCTGGCCGGTTACCACACCATGGTCCGGCTTTACATCAAGCCTCACATCGGTGACCTGCGGCTCCAGGCCGTCCGTCCGGCCCAGATCACCAAGCTTTACAGGGATCTCCTGGCAAGCGGCGGCGAGGGCGGCAAGCCGCTGAGCGTCTCGACCGTGATGCGGGTGCATGCCATCTTGCACAAGGCGTTCGCGGACGCCGTTCTCGTCGATGAGCTGATCCCGTCCAACCCCGCCGAGCGGGCCAAGCGTCCCAAAGGGCTGGTCAGGGAAGCAGATGGCATCTGGACGCCCGCGCAGCTTCGGGTGTTCCTCCAGGCCGTCCGCGAGCACCGGCTGTTCGCCTTCTACCACCTGGCCGCCTACACCGGTGCCCGGCGGGGTGAGCTGCTGGCGCTGCGCTGGTCGAACGTCGATCTGGACGGCAAGCGGATCACCATCGGGGGTTCTGCCGGTGTGGTCAAGGGCCGGCGCATCGAAGGGACGACCAAGAGCGGCCGGTCCCGCGTCGTCACCATCGACGATGAGACCGTGGCCGTTCTCAGGGAGCACCGTAAGGCCCAGCTCGCTGAGCAGTTCCAGGCCGGTGAAGCCTGGCGCGGTGCGGAAGACGGTTACGTGTTCACAACCGAGCGGGGAGAGCCGATCCATCCGGACTCGGTGGGCTGGTTGATGACCAAGACCATCCGGGCCTACAACAACCCGCCGCAAGGGCCTAAGCCGGCCGAGCCGCTGCCCCATGCCCGCGTGCACGACTTGCGGCACATCCACGCGACGACGCTGCTGTTGGCGGGCGTCCCCGTCCATGTGGTGGCGGCTCGGCTCGGCCACGCCGACCCGGCGATCACGCTGCGGGTCTACGCGCATGTGATCCGTTCCGCCGAGGTGGCCGCGGCGGACGTGTTCGCGAAGGTGATGAGCGGGGCCGTTTAGCGGGCCGCTGTTAGCAAACCTGTTAGCAAGAGGCCCCTTGCGATCTTCGCAAGGGGCCTCTGAGCTGGGAGCCGCCTGTCGGAATCGAACCGACGACCTATTCATTACGAGTGAATCGCTCTACCGACTGAGCTAAGGCGGCCTGCCGCATCGCGGCGCATAGAGAGTCTACTGGGTTCGGGCGGGTGATGCGTATTGGGTATCCGGGAGAGTGGTGAGTTTCAAGGGTGGGGTCAGCGGCAGACGGTGCCGTCGGCGGGTGGGGTGGTGGTGAGGAGGTAGCGGTCGGTGGCCTGGGTGATGCAGGGGGAGCCGCCCAGGTAGGCGGTGTGGCCGTCGCCGTCGAAGGTCAGGAGGACTCCGGAGGCGAGCTGGGAGGACAGGGCCTGGGCCCAGCGGTAGGGGGTGGCGGGGTCCCGGGTGGTGCCGATGACGAGGATGGGGGCGGAGCCCTTGGCGGACAGGGGGCGGGGGGACTCGGTGGTCTGGACGGGCCAGTAGATGCAGGGCAGGCCGCTCCAGACGACGTAGGGGCCGAAGCGGGGGGCGGTGCGGGCGGCCTTGTCGGCCTCCTTCTGGTAGGCGGCGACGTCGGGCAGGTTGGGTTTGTCGACGCAGTTGACGGCCATGTTGGCCTCCATCAGGTTGCCGTAGGAGCCGTCGGGGCGCCGGTCGTACAGCTGGTCGGCGAGGGTGAGCAGGAGGTCGCCGTCGTTGTCGTAGATGGCGGCGGCCAGGGCCTGGCGGAGAGTCGGCCAGGAGGCCTTGGTGTAGAGGGCGGCGGCGATGCCGGTGGTGACCCAGGTTTCGTTGATGGGGCGGGGGTCGCCGCGCGGGCTGGTCAAGGGGGCGCTGTCGGTCTGGCGCTGCAGGTCGGTGATCTTGTCCAGGGCGGCTTCGGGGTCGGAGCCCAGTGGGCAGTCCAGGGCGGCGGTGCAGTCCTCGACGAAGGCGCGCAGCGCGGTCTCAAAGCCCTTGGCCTGCTCGATCAGCAGGTCGGTGGCGGAGAGGGCGGGGTCGACCGCGCCGTCCAGGACCATGGCGCGGACCTTGCGGGGGAACTGCTCGGCGTAGACGGCGCCCAGGTAGGTGCCGTAGGAGAAGCCCAGGTAGGTGAGTTTGCCGTCGCCCAGGGCGGCGCGCAGCACGTCCATGTCGCGGGCGGCGTCGGCGGTCCCGACATGGGGGAGGCGGGGGCCGGAGCGGGCCTTGCAGGCGTCGGCGAAGGCCCGTCCCTCGGCGCGCAGGGCCTCCACTTCCCGGGTGTCGTCGGGGGAGGCGTCGGTGCCGAGGAAGCGGTCCATGCGGGGGCCGTCCAGGCAGCGGACCGGGGCGCTGCCGCCCACGCCGCGCGGGTCGAAGCCGATCAGGTCGAAGCGGTCGCGTATCCGCTCGCCGAACAGGGCGCCGGCGTCGCGGAGGAACTGCACGCCGGAGCTGCCGGGGCCGCCGGGGTTGGTGATCAGGGAGCCGATGCGCTCGCCGCGGTCGCGGGCGGGCAGCCGGATGACCGACAGGGCGAGCCGTTCGCCCTGGGGCTTGGCGTAGTCGAGCGGCACTTCGACGGTGGCGCATTCGAAACCGTCACGGCAGTCGCGCCAGGACGGCTCCTGGGCGTAGTAGCGCTCCAGCCCGGAGGGGGCCTGTTCCTTGGGGGACGAGTCGCCGCTGCATCCGCCCAGCATGAGGGCCGCGGCCGCCAGTACGGCCAGGATCCGGTGCGGCAGGCCGGTTCCCCGTCGCAGTGCGTTCACCGTCCACCTCATTCCGTCCGCGCGGCCCGGTCCGGTAGAGGCGGGTTTCCCCACCCGGCGTCCCGTACTCCTGCGTCCACAGCGTTGTGGACAAGAGAAACCAAGCCCCCAAGAAGATCACCCAAAGGGAAATAGCGTAACCCACCGTGATGTTGGCCCGGATATGGATGCACAGCGCGAAGTGCGGATCGAGCCCAGCGCCAAACGGGTGCGCGCCTATCTGGGCGGCGAGGCGATCGCCGACTCCCTCCGCCCGTTCCTGGTCTGGGAGGTCCCCTACTACCCCACCTACTACTTCCCGGTAGAGGACGTCCGGACGGACCTGCTGGTGCCCGAAGAAGAGAGCAAGCCTTCCCCCACACTGGGCGAGGGGCGGGTGTTCACCGTGAAGACCGAGAAAGCCACGGCCCCCAAAGCCGCCCTGCGCTACCCCGACTCCCCCGTCGAGGCGCTGCGCGGCCTGGTGAGGCTGGAGTGGGACGCGATGGACGGGTGGTTCGAGGAGGACGAGGAGGTCTTCACCCACCCGCGCGACCCCTACCACCGCGTGGACGTCCTGGCCAGTTCACGGCATGTCCGCGTCGAGGTGGACGGGGTGACGGTGGCCGAGTCCTCCAGCCCGAGGCTGCTGTTCGAAACCGGCCTGCCGACCCGCTACTACCTGCCCAAGCCGCACGTCCGGACGGACCTGCTGGAACCCACCGGCACGGTCACGCACTGCCCCTACAAGGGGCAGGCCGAGTACTGGTCGGTGCGCATCGGGGACCGGACGTATCCGGACCTGGCCTGGTCCTACCGCTCGCCCCTGCCGGAGAGCCAGAAGATCGCGGGGCTGATCGCCTTCTACAACGAGAAGGTCGACATCTACGTGGACGGGGTGAAGCAGGAACGTCCACAGACGCCCTTCGCCTGAGCGGGCTCAGTCCGTCCGGCCGTAGGCGGCGTCGTGCTGGCGGCGCGGGGCGCAGACCGAGGCGGCCGGGCAGGAGCAGCGGCGGCCGTCGTCCAGCCGGACGGTGATCTCGTCGGCGGGGACGTTGCGGGCCACCACCTGGCCGCTGCCTTCGGGGGTGTCCACCCGCTGGCCCAGCCGGGGCATCCGCCGGTGGGCCTCGACGTACAGCGGGTGCTCGTACTTCAGGCAGCACATCAGCCGGCCGCAGGCGCCGGCGATCCGCAGCGGGTTGACCGGCAGGTCCTGGTCCTTGGCCATGCGCACCGAGACCGGCTCGAAGTCCTTCAGGAAGGTGGCGCAGCACAGGTCCCGGCCGCACGGGCCGATGCCGCCCTGCAGGCGGGCCTCGTCGCGGGGGCCGACCTGGCGCAGCTCCACCCGGGCCTTGACGGTGCGGGCCAGGTCCCGCACCAGGGCGCGGAAGTCCACCCGGTGCGGGGCCGAGAAGTACACCTTGAAGATGTTGTCGGCGTCCAGGTAGTCGACCCCGATGACCTTCATCGGCAGGCCGTGCTTGCGGATCAGGCGCTTGGCGATGCTGCGGCCCTCGGCCCGGCGGCGCCGGTTGGCCTCGTCGCGGGCCAGGTGCTCCTCGGTGGCCATCCCGGCGCAGACCGGCAGGCCGCCGATGTCCTCGGAGACCCACTGCGGCGGCCACACGCACTCGGCCACCTCCGGGCCGGCGTCGGTGGGCACCAGGACCTTGTCGCCGACCTTGGGCGAGTACGGTCCCGGGTCCAGGTAGTACAGCCGCCCGTACCGGGTGAAGCTGACTGCCATCACCATGCCCACGGCCAGACCCCCTCACCGCTCCCGGTGCCGTTCACCCTACGCGGTACCCGTAAGGGACGGATGTGAGCGAAATCACCAGGCCACGTCGGTGTAACCCGCCGCGGGCAGCCCGCGCACCTCCTCGTCCGGGCCGGGGTAGACCAGCTCCCGGGTCCCGGCGGCCAGCAGCCGGCCGCTTTCGGGGTGCCGGCTCAGCGCGGAGATCTCCCCGGCCCGGTCGGCCTTGCGGGTCCACACCACCTTGGTGGGCTTGCCGGTCGCAACGGAGAACTCCTGCAGCGTCAGCGCCGCGGGGCTGCGCACGCCGGCCACCACGGCGCGGCCGTCGCGGCTGAGCACGGCCGCGGTGCCGCCGGCCGGCAGCACCAGGACGGGCTTGCTGGCCCGCAGGTCACCGCCGGCGGCGGTGGTGTCGAGGGTGCGGACCTGGCGGCGCACGGCGGTGCCGCGGGTGGTGGTCCACACGAACGACAGGGTGTCGCCGGCCCACGACAGGCTGCTGATCCGCCCGGGCAGGCGGGTCGTCCACTGCTTGCGCCGCGCGCCGTCGGTGGAGACGACCTCGATGCGGCTGGTGCCCGGCGCGTAGGCCAGGTAGGCGATCTGCTTGCCGTCGGCGCTGACGGCCATGTCGGAGCGGGCGGTGGAGACGCCCTGCACCAGCAGGCCGGGCAGCTGGGTCAGCTCCTGCGGCGCGCCCTTGGAGGTGAGGGTGAGCCGGTGGAAGGTGATCCGCCCGGAGGCGTAGGCGGACAGGATGTAGCTTCCGTCCCCGGCCGAGGCCACCTGGTGCCAGCGCTGTCCCTGCGGGGCGGCGACGCCCACGCCCACCTCCTCGCCGGTCTGCACGTCCCGGACGACCGCGGCGTCGCCGGAGCGGCGCACGGCCACCAGGAAGCGGGGGGCGACCTTGCCGGAGGTCTCGGCGGCCTTTTGCGCCGTCGCCTTCTTGGCGGGCTTGGCGTCCTGCCGGTCGTTGATCACGTCCACGCCGACCGCGACCACCAGGGCGAACGCCACGGCCAGCAGCACCGGGCCGGTACCGGAGCGCACCCCGTCGAACGGGGAGGCGGCGGGAGCCCGGTGGGAGGAGGGCTTGGCGGACGCGGCGCCGGAGGTCTCGGCGGCGTCCTGCGAGGCCGTGGCCGTGGCGCCGGGCTCCCACGGCGGGGCGGCGGATCCGCCCGCGGCGGACGCGCCGCTTCCCGAAGCCGAGCCCCAGACCCGGGTGCCGAGGGGGTCGTCGAAGCCCTTCGGCTCGGCAGGTTCCTCGTGCCGTTCCTCACGCCTGTCGTTCATCGAATCCGCCGCACCGACCTCTCCATGTCGCGGACCGCCGGCCTCGTCCTCGGCCGGCCTCGCCCCGGCGGTCCCGCGCCGCCGGCCGCCGAGCAGGCCGAAGGCGGCGGCGACGGCCAGCGCGACCAGCACGATGACCACCGCCAGCGCAATGTCGTCCTTCCGGACGCCACCGGCCCGCCGATCACCAGGCCGGACATTACCGGACAGGGGGGACTTTGCGCTCCGTCCTTCGCCTTTGCCGTTCACCGGGCTCGCCGCACCGACCTCTCCATGTCGCGACCAAAATGTCCTATCGCATAATCGAGCTCCGCGATCCCCGATTCGCCCGAATCGCAAGATCGCTTACTGCGCGGGGCTCACCGGCGAAGGTCCCGCGGGCGCCCGGCGGCGGGCCGGGGCACGGCCCCTCGTCCCGTCCCGGCCTGCGGGAACGCCGCGCCGGACAGGTTCACCGGGACGCGCGCAGCGCCGCCCGGGCGGCCTCGACGGCGGCGCCGCGGTAAGACGGCCCGAACAGCGCCACGTGCACCAGCAGCGGATGCAGCTGGTGCAGCGGGACACGGGCCCGCCAGCCCTCGGCGAGAGGGTGAACCTCCCGGTAAGCATCCAGGATGCGGTCCAGGTACGGGGCGCCGAACAGGGCGAGCATCGCCAGGTCGGTCTCCCGGTGGCCGCCGTGGGCGGCCGGGTCGATCAGCCAGGCCCGGCCGCCGGACCACAGCACGTTGCCCGACCACAGGTCGCCGTGGATGCGGGCGGGCGGCTCCTCCGGCCCGGCCAGCGTCTCGATCTCCGCCATCACCCGCTCGACCAGCCCCACCTCGGCGCGGTCCAGGTGGCGGGCGGCCAGGCGCAGGTAGGGGGCGATCCGGCGTTCGGCGTACCAGCGCGGCCACCGGTCGGCCGGGGTGTTGTCGAGCGGCAGCCGGGCGATGAACCCCTGCCAGGGCGCGCCGAAGGAATCGGCGCCGCCGGCGTGCAGGGCCGCCAGTTCACGGCCGAAGCGTTCGGCGGCCTGCGGGGAGGGCGGTTCGGCCGGCAGCCAGGGCAGCACCAGCATGTGGTCGTCGACGGCGATCACCTCCGGCACCGGCGCGGCATGGCCGGCGCCCTCGGCCAGCCAGCGCAGCCCGGTGGCCTCGGCGGCGAACAGTCCCGGCCGGTCGTCGGCGGCCTTGACGAACACCTGGCGGCCGTCGGCCAGGCGCACCCGCCACAGCGACCAGGCGTGACCGGTGCCCAGCGCGGTGACCTGCTCGGCCGCCGCGCCGGTGAGCCGTTCCAGTCGCCGCCGGTCCATCGCCTCAGCGGTCCTTGAGCGCGTTGCGGATCTCTTCCAGCAGCCCCGGGACCGCCGCCTCGATCAGCTCCCGGACGTGTTCGAAGTCCGCCCGTCCGCCGTAGTAGGGGTCGGGGACGTCCAGGTCGTCGCCGGCGGCGGGGTCGAACTCGCGCAGCAGCCTGATCTTGCCCAGGGCCTCGGCGTCCGGCGCCATCGCCCGCAGCGCCCGCCGGTGCCCCCGGTCCATCGCGATGATCAGGTCGTAGCGGTCGAACCAGGACGGCTCGAACTGCCGGGCCCGGTGCGCCACGCGGTACCCGGCCCGCGTCAGCGTCCGCACCGTGCGGTGGTCGGCGCCCTCGCCGACATGCCAGCCGTCGGTGCCGGAGCTGTCCACCTCCACGTCCAGCCCGGCCTCCTCCACGTGGTGGCGCACGATCCACTCGGCCATCGGCGAGCGGCAAATGTTCCCGGTGCAGACGAACGTGACGCGGTACGGCATGACCCCCATCCTGCCCGAGACGGCTCAGCCGGCGCGCAGGGCCATCGTCATCGCCTCGAACGCCAGCAGCGGCTGGACGTTGGCGTCCAGCCTGCGGCGGCACTCCATGATCGCTTCAAGCCGCCGCAGCGTGGCCTCCGGGGTGCCGGCGGAGGCCAGGGCGCGCAGCTCGGCCTCCCGGTCGCCGTTCACCAGCTCCACCGCGGAGCCCAGCTGCAGCGCCAGCACGTCCCGGTAGTAGAACGCCAGGTCCAGCAGCGCCCGGTCCAGGGCGTCGCGCTCGACCCGGCTGGCCCGCGACTTTTGCCGTTTTTCCAGTTCTTTGAGCACGCCGGCGGTGCCGCGCGGCATCCGGCCCTTGTCGTTCTCCCCCAGGGCGCGGCGCATCTGGGCGGTCTCGGTCTCGTTGAGCTCTTCGGCGATGGCCTTGGCGTCGGCCTCCGCGGCGGCCACCAGCGCGGCGGCGGCGTTCACCGCCTGCGCCAGGCCGTTCAGCCGCCCCGGCAGGGCCAGCACCTCGGCGCGCCGCCGGCGGGCCTCGGGGTCGGTGGCCAGCCGCCTGGCCCGCGCCAGGTCGCCCTGGGCGGCCCGGGCCGCCTCGGCGGCGACCTTAGGGTCGATGCCGTCCCGCTGGATCAGCGCCTCGGCGATCGCCGCGGCGGGCGGGGTCCGCAACGTCACCACCCGGCAGCGGGACCTGATGGTGGTCACCAGGTCTTCCGGGGACGGCGCGCACAGCAGCCACACGGTGCGCGGCGGGGGTTCCTCGATCGCCTTCAGCAGCGCGTTGGCGGCGGCCTCGGTGGAACGGTCGGCGTCTTCGAACAACACGATCCGCCAGCGTCCCCCGGTCGGCGCCGACGAGGCCCGCAGCACCAGCTCCCGGGCCTCCTTGACGCTGTAGGACAGCCCTTCGGGGCGCACCACCTCCACGTCGGCGTGGGTGCCCTGCAGCACCTGGTGGCAGGACGGGCAGTGCCCGCACCCCGGGGGGTCCTCCCGGCATTGCAGCGCGGCGGCGAACGCCCGCGCCGCGCCGGCGCGTCCCGACCCCGGCGGGCCGGTGAACAGCCAGGCGTGCGTCATGCCCCCGGCGGCCCGCTCGCCGCCCGCCAGCACCCGGGCGCCCGCCGCGGCCGCGGCCGCCAGCCGCTCGGCGACCGCCTGCTGCCCCACCAGGTCGTCCCAGACGCTCATGGCCCCAAGGCTAGGGCGTCAGTCGGCGATGGCGGGAAAGGTGCTGGTGATGTCCTCGGTGCTGGGCGGGATGGGGTCGGGCAGGATCTGGCGGAGCCGGTCGCGGATCTGCCGGCTGAGCTCCTCCTGGGGGCGGGTGGCGTCCAGCACCAGGTAGCGGTCCGGGTCGGCTTCGGCGAGCTTGCGGAAGCCGCGGCGGACCCGCTCGTGGAAGTCCAGCGGCTCGGACTCCATCCGGTCGGCCGGGGAGGCGAAGCGGCCCAGGCCGGTCTGCGGGGGCAGGTCCAGCAGCACCGTCAGATCCGGCTGCAACCCGTCGGTGGCCCAGCGGTTGACCTCGGCGATCTCCTCGACCGGCAGTTCCCGGCCGTAGCCCTGGTAGGCCAGGGAGGAGTCCACATACCGGTCGCTGACCACGATCGCGCCGCGCTCCAGCGCGGGTTTGATCACGTTGGCCACGTGGTTGGCGCGGTCGGCCGCATACAGCAGCGTCTCGGCGCGCGCCGACAGCCCGGTGGTCTCCTTGTCCAGCAGGATGGCGCGCAGCCGCATGCCGACCTTGGTGGCGCCCGGCTCGTTGGTGGTCACCACGTCGTAGCCGTGGTCGCGCAGCCAGATCGCGGTCAGCCGGGCCTGGGTGGTCTTGCCGGCGCCCTCGCCGCCCTCGAACGCGATGAACACCCCCCGTTCCCGGGCGGCCGGTTGTGCGGCCTCGGGCGGGGTGTAGGGGACGCCGCGCAGCGCCGCGGCCAGCTCGGCGCCCAGCGGCACCCCGCGGCGGTCGTCCAGCGCGCGGTGGGCGACCAGCCCGATCAGCAGCGTCACCAGCGCCACGGCCAGCAGCACGACGTTGACGCCGTCCAGCGAGTAGGCGGCCTCGTCGGTCAGGCGCAGGGTGTGCTCCCCGATCACGCCGGCCAGCAGGGGCGCGGCGGCCAGCGTCACCGGCAGCACCGCACGGGCCAGCGCCTGCAGGAACGCCTGCGCGGGCGCGCGGTCCTCCTCCTCGGCCTCGGTGTGGACGAGGGTGCGCGCGGTGGCCCACGCCACCCCGCAGGCCCAGCCCAGCAGCCCGGCCAGCACGACCACCACCACCAGGTTGTGGATCAGCGCCAGGGCCGCCGTCACCGCACCGGCCGCCCAGGCCGTCAGCCCCAGCAGCCGCCGCCGGCTGAAGTCGCCCAGCAGCCGGGGGCCCTGCAGCAGCCCGCAGGCCGTCCCGGTGAACGCCGCGCCCAGCAGCGCCCCGAACCCGGCGTCGCCGCCGCCCAGCGCGGCCACGTAGATCCGGGCCACGCCGGCCACCGCGCCGCCGGCCGCGAGCACCCCGGCCAGCGCGGCGGTCAGCCCGCGCAGCCCCTTGAGGCCGGTGCGCCCGGCCCGCACGCGCGGCGCCACGGGGCGGGGGGCGGCCGGGACGGCGCCCATGGCGAAGACCGCCACGATCGACAGCAGGAAGACCGCGGCGGTGGCGTAGGCCGGCAGGTCGGCGCGGGCCCGTCCCTCCAGCAGCGCCTGGGCGGCCAGCGCCAGCAGCGCCAGCAGCAGCGCGGCCACGGGCGCGGCGCCGTAGCCGATCCGGGCGGCGCGCCGGTGCGGGGCCTGCGCCTTGCCGGGGGGCACCAGGTCGTCGATCACGGCCTCGGCGCAGGCCCGCCACAGCACCGACAGGCAGCCGACGAGCAGCGCCGCCACCATCAGCCAGGCCGCCTGCCCGATCAGCGGGACGGTCACCAGCAGCGCCGCCCGCAGCACGTCGGCGGAGATCATGGCCGTCCGCCGATCCAGCCGGACGGCCGCGGCCGCCGCCAGGCCGGGCGGCAGCGCCGCCGGCAGCACCCGGCACAGCAGCGCCCCGCCCACCGCCAGCGACTGGACGGCATACCCCTCGCCCGAGGTGAGCGCCCAGGCCAGGGCGGTCAGGGCGAGCAGGCTCAGCCAGTCGCCGAGACCGGCCAGCGACAAGGCGAGCCACAGCCGCCGCAGCGGCTTGATCGACAGCACATCCGGCTCGGCCGCGCCCGTTCTGGTCATGTCGGTCAGGGTATCGACGTGACCCTGCCCGAGGGGACCGGTCTGCGTACTTCCTTGACTACGGTCAGGTCGCGGAGCGAGCGGATGTCTTCTTGGCCGTGGTCTTCTTGGCGGTCGCGGTCTTCTTGGCCGAGGCGCGCCGCGTGGCGGTCTTGCGCCCGCCGCCCGCGGCGACCTTCTCGCGCCGCTCGGCCAGCAGCTCGGCCGCACGCTGGACGGTGATGGACTCCACCTCATCCCCCTTGCGGAGGCTGGCGTTGGTCTCCCCGTCGGTCACGTAGGGACCGAAGCGGCCCTCCTTGACCACGATCGGCTTGCCGGTGGCCGGGTCCTCCCCCAGCTCGCGCAGCGGCGCCGATGCCGCACTCCGGCCCCGGCCGCGCTGCTTGGGCTGGGCGAACAGCTCCCGGGCCTGCTCCAGGGTGAGGGTGAACAGCTCCTCGTCGGAGGCCAGGGAGCGGCTGTCGGAGCCCTTTTTGACGTACGGGCCGAAGCGGCCGTTGTGCACGGTCACCGGCTCGCCGTCCAGTTCCCCGAGGGTGCGCGGCAGCGACAGCAGCTTCAGCGCGTCCTCGAGGGTGACCGTCTCCGGCCGCATCGACTTCAGCAGCGAGGCGGTGCGCGGCTTGGGCGCGTCCTTCTTCTTGCGCCCGGAGGCGGTAGTGGTCAGCTCCTCGGGCAGCACCTCGGTCACATACGGGCCGAACCGGCCGGTCTTGAGCACGATCGCATGCCCGGTCTCGGGGTCGCGGCCCAGTTCGCGGTCGCCGCTGGGCTGGGCGAACAGCTCCTCGGCCTTCTCGGCGGTCAGCTCATCGGGCGCCAGGTCGGCGGGGATGTTGACGCGCTCTTCGGTGCCGTCCGGCTTGGTGCGCACCAGGTACGGGCCGTACCGGCCGACCCGGGCGGTGATGTCGCTGCCGGGGATCGGGAACGTGCTGACCCCGATGGCGTCGATCTCGCCCAGATCGGTGACCAGCTCCTTCAGGCCGACCTCGCCCTCGCCGTTGCCGTCGCCGAAGTAGAAGCGGCGCAGCCACGGCACCCGCTCGGCCTCGCCCCGGGCGATCAGGTCGAGGATGTCCTCCATCTTGGCGGTGAAGTCGTAGTCGACCAGGTGCCCGAAGTGCTTCTCCAGCAGGTTGACCACGGCGAACGCCAGGAAGGACGGCACCAGCGCGGTGCCCTTTTTGAACACGTATCCGCGTTCGAGGATCGTCCCCAGGATCGTGGCGTAGGTGGAGGGCCGGCCGATCTCCCGCTCCTCCAGCTCCTTGACCAAGGTGGCCTCGGTGTAGCGGGCGGGCGGGCGGGTGCTGTGCCCCTGGGCCTGCAGCCGCTCGGCGCTCAGCGGGTCGCCCTCGGCCAGGGCCGGCAGGCGCCGCTCGCTGTCGTCGGCGTCGGACTCGGGGTCGTCGGCGCCCTCCACATACGCCTTCAGGAAGCCGTAGAAGGTGATGGTCTTGCCGGTGGCGGCGAACTCGGCCCGCTCGCCGGCGCTGGAGGAGCCCTCCACCCGCACCGACACCGACTGGCCGACGGCGTCCTTCATCTGGGAGGCGATGGTGCGTTTCCAGATCAGCTCATACAGCCGGAACTGGTCGCCGGTCAGCCCGGTCTCGGCCGGGGTGCGGAAGACGTCCCCGGCGGGGCGGATCGCCTCGTGCGCCTCCTGGGCGTTCTTGACCTTCGTGGCGTAGATGCGGGGCTTGTCGGCGACGTACTCGGGGCCGTACAGCGCGGTGGCCTGGGCGCGGGCGGCGGCCAGGGCGGTCTCCGACAGGTTGGTGCTGTCGGTCCGCATGTAGGTGATGAAGCCGTTCTCATACAGCCGCTGCGCCACCTGCATCGTGTACTTGGCCGAGAAGCCCAGCTTGCGGCTGGCCTCCTGCTGCAGGGTGGTGGTGCGGAACGGCGCGTACGGCTTGCGGGTGTAGGGCTTGCGCTCGACGGAGGTGACCGTGAAGGGACGCCCGGACAGCCGCTCGGCCAGGCCGCGCGCCGCCTCCTCGTCCAGGTGCAGCAGCTCGGCGGACTTCAGCTCGCCCCGGGAGGAGAAGTCACGGCCCTGGGCGATGCGCTTGCCGTCCACCCCGACCAGGTGCGCGACGAACGAGCGGAGGCCGCCCTCCTCGTCGGCGGCGGCGACGGCGAAGTCGGCCTCGATGTCCCAGTAGTGGGCGGGGACGAACGCGATGCGCTCGCGTTCGCGCTCCACCACCAGGCGGGTGGCCACCGACTGCACCCGGCCGGCCGACAGGCCCTGCATGATCTTGCGCCACAGCACCGGGCTGACTTCGAAGCCGTAGAGGCGGTCCAGGATGCGCCGGGTCTCCTGGGCGTCCACCAGCTTCAGGTCCAGCTCGCGGGGGTTGGCGGCGGCGTGCCGGATCGCCTCGGGGGTGATCTCGTTGAACACCATGCGGTGCACCGGGATCTTGGGCTTGAGCACCTCGCGCAGGTGCCAGGCGATCGCCTCCCCCTCGCGGTCCTCGTCGGTGGCCAGGTAGAGCTCGTCGGCCTCCTTCAGCGCCTTGCGCAGCTTGGCGACCTGGCTCTTTTTGTCCGGGGTGACCTCGTAGTACGGCTCGAAGTCCTTGTCGACGTTCACGCCGAGCTTGGCCCAAGGCTCGTTCTTGATCTCCTCGGGCATGTCGGCGGGCCGCGGGATGTCGCGGATGTGGCCGATACTGGACTCCACGACATAGCCGCTGCCCAGGTAACCGGCGATCGTCTTGGCCTTGGCGGGCGACTCGACGATCACCAGGCGTGTGCCCGTGCCACTGGACGCCGCGGCCCGGCCCCGACCCCGGCCCCGCTGTGCTGTGCCGTTCTTGGCTGGCACGATCGCTCCAACCTCACTGTCTTCGTCCGTCACGTGCGTGGATGTCCCCGGATGTCTCCTTGAGAACCCCGATGTCCTCCCCGAGACAACATGGAAGGCCTTCGCAACCTTCCAGCGCCTCGTCTTCCCCGCAAGTTCCCTTCGCCGCGAACCTCCGACAGGATGACACGTCCCCGCCGGCATCGCAGACCCCGAGCGGCGGAGGATCCTCCCCCGACCCTCCCCAGCAGGCGTTCCCCGAGTCATAATGAGGGGTAATGGCGGAGTACACCTACCTCGTCCTGCGGCTGCCGCGCGGTACTTCCAGGGATGCCGCCCGGCAGTTGATGACCGAGCATGCCGAGTATGGCGGATGGGAACTCCACCGGTTGCGCCTCTACCCAGACGGTAGCCGCAGAATCCAGCTCCGCCGCAAGGTCATCCGCCCGGTGCTCACCCTCTGAAACGGCGCGGCCCGGCCGGATTCCGGGCGGGACGGGGGTGGCGGATCACACGCGTTGTGACGGTGCTCTCGTCCGCGTTCCGCCCGGACGCGGTCTCCTCAAGGGGCCGGGCGGTGCCCCTCAGGCCCGGTCCAGGAAACGGTCGAGGACCCGCACCCCGAAACGCAGGCCGTCCAGCGGCACCCGCTCGTCCACGCCGTGGAACATTCCGGAGAAGTCCAGCTCCGGCGGCAGCCGCAGCGGGGCGAAACCGAAGCAGCGCATTCCCAGGCGGGCGAACGCCTTGGCGTCGGTGCCGCCCGACAGGCAGTAGGGGACCGGCAGCGCCCCCGGGTCCTCGGCGGTCAGCGCCTCCTCCATGGCGGCCACCAGGGCGCCTTCATAGTCGGTCTCGACGGCCCGGTCGTGGTGGATGAACTCCCGGGTGACCTGCGGCCCGAGCAGCTCGTCCACGGTCGCGAAGAACTCCTCCTCGTGCCCCGGCAGGAACCGCCCGTCCACCTGCGCGGTCGCCTCCTGGGGGATGACGTTGACCTTGTAGCCGGCCTCCAGCACGGTCGGGTTGACCGTGTTGCGGAGGGTCGCCCCGATCATGCGGGCCAGCGGGCCGATCTGCGTCAGGCACTTTTCCGGGTCGTCGGGGTCGAACTCCACGCCGTAGGCCTGGCAGGCCCGTTCCAGGAACGCCCGCACCGTCTTGGTCAGCCGGACCGGGAAGCGGTGGGAGCCCAGCCGGGCCACCGCCGCCGCCACCGCGGTGACCGCGTTGTCGGGGTGCACCATCGAGCCGTGCCCGGCCGTCCCGGCGGCTTTCAGCCGCATCCAGGCGATGCCTTTTTCGGCCGCCTCGATCAGGTACATCCGCCGGTCCCCGGGGACCGTCAGGCTGAACCCGCCGACCTCGCCGACCGCCTCGGTGCACCCTTCGAACAGCTCCGGATGCTCGTCCACCAGCCACTGGGCGCCCCACGTGCCGCCGGCCTCCTCGTCGGCCAGGAACGCCACCACCACATCCCGCGGCGGCCTGCGGCCCTCGCGCATCCGCTGCCGGACGACCGCCAGCATCATGGCGTCCATGTCCTTCATGTCGACCGCGCCGCGGCCCCACACGCACCCGTCGGCGATCTCCCCGCTGAAGGGGTGGTGCGTCCAGTCCTCGGCCCGCGCCGGCACCACGTCCAGGTGGCCGTGCAGCAGCAGCGCGTCCCGGCCGGGGTCCTCTCCTTCGATCCGGGCGATGACGCTGGTCCGCTTGGGGTGCGATTCCAGCACCACCGGCTCCAGGCCGACTTCGGCCAATTTCTCGGCCACGTACTCGGCCGCGGCCCGCTCCCCCGGGCCGGAGTGATCTCCCGGGTTGCTGGTGTCGATCCTGATCAGCTCCTGGCAGAGCCGGACGACCTCTTCCTCTGCTCCCTCGTGCGCGCCGATGCGCTCAGCCACCGGGCCCCTCCTTGACCTGTTGCCTTGACGGCCCTCGCCTCCTACCCCGCCCATCGTGCCCCCCGATCGACCTGGTCGCGAATCCGTGCGTCTCTTTGATCGGCCTCACCGCGGGTGCATGTGTCCCTCGATCGACTTCGCCGCGAGTCGGCGCGTTTGATATCGTTGGCACGCCGACGCGCGCTGGTGCGCGTGTGCTCGAGTCCGGGTGGCGGAATAGGCAGACGCGCTAGCTTGAGGTGCTAGTGCCCTTCACAGGGCATGGGGGTTCAAGTCCCCCCTCGGACACCAGGAAAGCCCTGAGTCTGCGCGAGTCACAGACTCGGGGCTTTTGTCGTGTCCGGTTTTCGAAGTTCTGCCGTTCATCTCTTCCCGTCGACCGGGAACGCGAGGAATTCTCACATCCACGGGTGGGTTTTCACCGCGGTCACCGGCCATGAGACGAAGGTGACGATGGGCAGATCCACGCTGATGTGCCCGTAACGGAGAGAGCGGGGTCCGGCCTCGTCCCGGAACGGGCCACCCGCCTCCACCCGCGCACGCGACCGGCCCGAGGGCGGACGGTGGGAGCGCGGCGGCAATCCTTCGTCCTCGGCGGCGTCTTCCCCGAATTGGAGCGGCTGGTCCAGCGCCACCGCCTCGTCCCACCCGTCGGGACCGGTGTTCTGATCGCCCAACCCATGGGACCGCTTTCGGGGTGATGGGACCGGCCAGGAGGCGCCCGGGCGGTGAGGGCACGCCGGAACGCGGCGGTGGGCAGGCCGGCCACACACAAGGTGATGACCGCGACGGCCGCCGCGTCGGTCCGTCCCCGCACCTCGTCGGCCGGGCGCGACAGCACCTCCAGCGGCCGCCGGCCGAGGCCGAGGAGCCGCTCGCGGTGCGCGCCCATCAGTCCCCGGGCGGCCGGCCGGGCCCGGTGGCGGCCTGGGCGGCCTTGCGCAGGCGGTCGCTCAGGTCGTGCAGGACGGGGATCAGTTCCGGGGGGTCGAGCACCTCGAAGTCGAAGCCCTTGGCGGCGACGTGGACGGCGAGTTCCTGCAGCGAATTGGAGCCGACGTGGAACAGGCAGCGGCCGGCGCCCACCGCCTCCAGGCGGCCGGCCGTCGGTGAGGTGCGGGGGGCGACCTCTTCCAAGGGGGCGTGGAAGAGGATGCGGGCCTGGTAGGCGTAGGGGGCGGTGCTGATGGAGTGGGAGACGTAGGCGGCGGTGTCCTCCTGGGGCAGGGGGCGCGGGGCGAAGCGGGCGCCGGGCGGGCCGAGGAGTTCTTCGATGCGGTCGACCCGGAAGGTGCGCCAGTCGTCCCGGCCCAGGTCGTAGGCGAGCAGGTACCAGCGGCGCGGGGTGTGGACCAGCCGGTAGGGCTCGACCTCGCGGGTGGAGGCGGTGCGGGAGCGGTAGCGCAGGCGGATGCGGCGGCGGTCGCGGCAGGCCGCGGCGATCGCGGTCAGCAGGTCGGCGTCCACGCCGCCGGTGGCCGCACCGGTCAGCGGCACGGCCGCATGGAAGGCGGCCACCCGGTGACGCAGCCGGGACGGCAGCACCTGCTGGACCTTGGCCAGCGCCCGCAGCGCGGCCTCCTCCAGGCCGGCGACGCTGCCGGTCGCGGCGGTGCGCAGGCTGATCGCCACCGCCACCGCCTCCTCGTCGTCCAGCAGCAGCGGCGGCAGAGCGGCACCGACGCCCAGCCGGTACCCGCCGGCGACGCCCGGGGTGGAGTCCACGGGGTAGCCCAGTTCGCGCAGCCGGTCGATGTCGCGGCGCACGGTGCGCAATCCGACCTGCAGGCGTTCGGCCAGCTCGGCGCCGGTCCAGTCGGCCCGTGACTGCAGCAGCGACAGCAGGCGCAGCAACCGCGCCGAAGTCTCCAGCACGGTTCCCCATTGTGGCCGCAATCAGTGCCAGAAGCTGTCACCATTCCCCGATAGCGTCGCGGACATGAGGAACACGCACCCCGCTGTGCCGGTCCGGCCCTACCGCGTCCACATCCCTCAGGCCGACCTGGATGACCTGCGCCACCGGCTGCGCCGCACCCGCTGGGCCCCGCAGCTGCCCGGCACCGGCTGGGAACGCGGCGTGCCCGCCGACTACCTGCGTGATCTCGCCGAGCACTGGGCCGAGGGCTTCGACTGGCGGCTCCAGGAGGCATCGCTCAACCGCTTCCCGCACCACACCACCGTGATCGACGGGGCGAACATCCACTTCGTGCATGTGCGCTCGCCCGAGCCCGACGCCGTCCCGCTGATGCTGCTGCACGGCTGGCCCGGCTCGATCGTGGAGTTCTGGGACCTGATCGGCCCGCTCACCGACCCGGCGGCGCACGGCGGCGCCGCCCGTGACGCCTTCCACCTGGTGATCCCGTCACTGCCCGGGTACGGCTTCTCCGGCCCGCTGCCCGGCACCGGCTGGAACGACACCCGCACCGCCGCGGCGCTGGTGCGGCTGATGGCCCGCCTGGGCTATGACCGCTACGGCGTGCAGGGCGGCGACGTCGGCGCGTTCATCGCGCCGCTGATGGGCCGCATCGCGCCGGACAACGTGATCGGCGTGCACGTCAACGGGCTGCTCACCTTCCCCGACGGCGACACGGAGGTCATGGCGGCGCTGACCGACGCCGAACGGGCGCGGCTGGAGGGGATGCGGCGCTGGCAGCGGGAGCTGGGCGCCTACATGCAACTGCAGGGCACCCGGCCGCAGACCATCGCGGCCGCGCTGCACGACAGCCCGGTCGGCCAGCTCGCCTGGATCGTGGAGAGGTTCAAGGACTGGACCGACCCGGCCGCCGAACTCCCCGAGGACGCGGTGGACCGGGACCGGATCCTCACCGACGTGAGCATCTACTGGTTCACCGGCACGGCCGGCTCCGCCGCCCACACCTACTACGAGCGCTTCAACGACCCGGCCATGCGGGCGCCGCGCACGCGCGGCACGGTACCCACCGGCGTCGCGGTGTTCCCCACCGACTACTCCGTGCGGCCACTGGCCGAGCGGGTGCACAACGTGGTGCGCTGGACCGAGTACGAGCGCGGCGGCCATTTCGCGGCGCTGGAGGCCCCCGATCTCATGGCCGCCGATATCCGCGCCTTCTTCAGGGAACTCCGGCCATGAATTTCCCGCACCACCGATATGCGGCTCTATGAGGCATCGACGATCCCGGCCCACTGAAATTCAGTAGCATGCCGCGTGTGATCCGGGCGCTTTTGGCCGATGATGAGCCGATTGTTCGGGTCGGGGTCAACGCGATCCTCGGTTCCGACGAGGGGATCGAGGTCGTCGCCGAGGCGGCGGACGGGGCGCAGGCCGTGGAGCAGGCCCGGCGGGTGCGTCCCGATGTGGCGTTGCTCGATGTGCGCATGCCCGGTCTCGACGGTCTCGCCGCCGCTTCGGAAATCCGCCGGATCGTGCCGGAGACCGCCGTCATCATCTTGACGACCTTCGGGGAGAGCTCCTACATCCAGCGCGCGCTCACTGGAGGGGCCAGCGGGTTCCTGTTGAAGACGAGCGGCCCGCGGGAGCTGATCTCGGCGGTGCGGGCGGTCGCCGGCGGGGCGGCCTACCTGTCGCCCTGGGTGGCCAAATACGTGATATCGCAGATGCCGAACGACCGGATATCCCGGGCCGCCCGGGCGAGGGAACGGGTGGCACGGCTCACCGGCCGGGAGCGCGATGTGCTGGGCCTGCTCGGCCAGGGCCTGTCCAATGCGGAGATCGCCGCCCGGCTGCACCTTGTCGAAGGCACGGTGAAGGGTTATGTGAGCACGATCCTGCAGCGGCTGAACGTCGAAAACCGCGTGCAGGCGGCCATCCTCGCCTACGAGGCGGGACTGGTCGAACGCTGATTCGGGCGTCTTCGTGCAATCCGGCACCGCCGCTTCAGGTCTTCACGATCCCTGTGACGCCGAGCATTGAACCTTTTTCAACACGACGTTTCCACAGGTCGCATGCGGGGGCCTGGCAATCAGGGACGATGCCGTGCCCTGCGACGTCACGACCTCGGACACCATCGGGGCTCCCGTCTCCGGCGCCCGAGACCACGTGTTGAAAACGGTTCATCGGGAAGGCTTCATCCCCTCGTCCCCGAAAGCACCCGCCGGCGGCCATGTCTTTCGGAAGGTCTTGGAGGTGACTTCCGTCAGTCCTGCCCGTCCTGCGGCGTGGCTACGGTGATCCCATGGGGCGCTGGACCGGCCGTGTGCGCAAGGCGGTCTGGGCCTCGGCGCGTGCCGATCGCGATGCCGTGCCCGGCGCCGGGGGTGACGCGGGCCTGTGGGCGGCGCTGACGGCGCCCGCCGTGGCGGGTGAGCTGTATCCGCCGATCGGCGCCGGGGCGCTCGGCCGCGTCGCCGCCGTCTCGGCGGTGCCGGCGGCGGCGGTCTTCATGAGCCGCCGGGTGCCCGCCGTCTCGGTCGTCCTCACCGTCCCGCTGTGGGCGCTGGGCGATGTCTCCGACGCCGGATCGACCTCCCCGCAGAACGCCCCCTTCATCCTGATCACCGGTGTGACGTGCTACCTCATGGGGAGGCGGTCGCCCGGGACGTGCGCCGCCCTGCTGCTTTTCGCGGCGTCGGCCACGGCGCTCACCGCATCGGCGGCGCTCGCCCCGCCGGCCGCGGTCGCCTGGTTCACGCTGACGATGTACCTGCTGTTCTTCGGCGTGCTGCCCTGACTGCTGGGCCGCTACCGCCGCCGGCACCGGAAGCTGGTCGTCAGCGGCTGGGAACGGGCCGAACGGCTGGAGCGCGAGCGGCGGATCCTGGCCGAGCAGGCCAGGCTGCGGGAGCGGGCGCGCATCGCCGGTGACATGCACGACTCCCTCGGCCATGAGCCGAGCCTGATCGCGCTGCTCGCCGGCGCCCTGGAAGTCGACCGGTCGCTGGGGGAAAGGCACCGCGCCCTGGCGGCCGAGCTGCGCTCCCGCGCCGACGCCGCGGTGCGGCGGCTGCACGAGACCATCGGCGTGCTGCGCGAGGGCACCGAGGTCCAGCCGGCCGGGGAGAGCGTCCAGGAGCTGGTGGAGCGGGCGCGCGGCTCCGGGATGGATGTGAAGCCGCCCCGGTGGGAGGACCTCCCCGGGCTTCCCCCGCTGGTGGAGCGCGCGGTGTACCGGGTCGTCCAGGAGTCGCTGACGAACGCCGCCAAGCACGCCCCGGGCGCCCCGGTTCAGGTCCGGATCGGCGTCCGCTCCGGGCACGTCGAGGTCGCCGTGGTCAACGGACCGCCGGTGCACGCCCCGCCCGCCGGCCGCGGCACGGGCGGCAACGGCCTGGTGGGGCTGCGGGAACGGGCCCGGCTGACCGGCGGGACGATGCACGCGGCCCCCACCGGGGAGGGCGGGTTCGAAGTGTCGGCGCGGTTGCCGCTCGACCCCGACGCGGCCCTCGCCCCGGCCTCGGGCGACCCCGGTGCGGCCGAACCGGAGCTGGAGTCGGCCCACCAGCGTCACCGCATGGAACGCGGGGTGCGGCGGAGCCTGGTCATCGCCATCGCCGTGCCGACGCTGCTCGGCCTCGGCATGGCCGCGGCGGTCATCGGGTTGTTCATCTGGCAGACGCTCGCCTCGCTCCTTGAGCCGGACGACTATGCCGCGCTCCGGGTCGGGCAGCGGCGCGCCGAGATCGCCTCCCGGCTGCCGTCACGGCAGTACCCGGAACGCCCGCCCGGCGTGCGGGAACCGCCCGTGCCGTCCGGGGCGCGCTGCGAGTACTACCGCTCCTCGGGCAACGTGCCGGCCCGGGACGTGGTGTACCGCCTGTGCTTCAAAGACGGCCGGCTCGCATCCAAGGACGTGCTGTCGGCGGAGCATCCGGCGTCCGGGACGCAGGGCGGCTGACCGGCCTCAGGCATCGCGCCTGTCGAGCACCAGCCTGGCCGCGAAGAACCCGCCCACCACCCAGGCGAGCTGGACCGCCGACCCGACCGGCGCGGGATACGGACCGGTGTCGATCATGATGAAGTTCCGGCCGCCGATGGCGGGCGTGTACTGCGAGGTCCACACCAGCGGCGGGATGCCGGAGGCCTGCATGACCGCCGGAACGGCCATGACGAGGAACGCCGTGGTCAAGGTGGCCGGAGCGCTGCGGATGAGTGTCGCGAGGTAGACCGTGAACACGCTGGACAGGCAGATGTACACGGCGATCGCCGCCACCTGGCAGGCCACCCGGCCCGGCTGCACGTCGCTGTACCGCCCCAGCGGCAGGTCCGCCGGCAGCACCCCGACGACCGCGATGACAAACCCCATGACGAGGGTCACCGCGCCGATCACCACGCTCTTGGCCAGCAGCAATCGGCCCCGGTCGGGCACCCACTGCAGGGTGGAGCGGATGCTGCCGGTGCCGTATTCGGCCGTCATCATCAGCATCGCCAACGCGGCGACCATGAGCTGCACCATGTAGAAGGCGGTGCCGCCCGCGACGTCGCCGGGCTTGTAGAGGGTGTGCAGGCCGTCGGCCTCGTTGTTGTTGGCGAGGGTGAGGCCGGCCGATGGGGCCGGCGCCGCCATCAGCAGGACGCTGCCGCAGACCAGCCACCGGGTCGACCGCACCGTCCACAGCTTCGTCCACTCCGCGGCCACCGCGCCGATGAGCGGGTGCTGCGTCGACAGGTTCCAGGTCGTCATCGCGCCACCCGCTCCTTTCGCCGGGCCGGGCTCTCGGCGTCGGCGAACTCGACGCTGTCGCCGGTCAGCTCCAGGTAGACCTGTTCCAGGGACGCCCCGTCCTGGCTCAGTTCGTGCAGCCGGACGCCCAGCCGGTGGGCCAGGTCGCCGACCTGCGCGGCCTGCGCGCCGACGGCCGGCAGCCCGCCCGGGCCGCCGGTGCGGACGTCCACCCCGCGGGCCGCCGGCTCCTCGCGCAGCCGCCGCAGGCCCTGCGGGTCGGGGCTGCGGACCTTGACCGCGGTGTGCGCGCTGCGCGCGATCAGTTCGTCCAGCGGGGCATCCGCGATCAGCCGGCCTCGGCCGATGATCACCAGATGGTCGGCGGTGATCTGCATCTCGCTCATCAGGTGGCTGGAGACGAACACCGTGCGTCCCTCGCCGGCCAGCCGTCTCATCGGGCCGCGGATCCAGCGCACCCCGTCGGCGTCCAGGCCGTTCACCGGCTCGTCGAACATCAAGATCTCCGGGTCGCCCAGCAGCGCGCCCGCCACGCCCAGGCGCTGGGTCATGCCCAGGGAGAACTCCCCGATGCGCCGGTCGGCCACCGCGCCGAGACCGACCTGGCCGGCACCTCCTCCACCCGGCGGGCGGGAATGCCGTTGCTGCGGGCCATGGCCGGCAGGTGGTGGCGGGCGCTGCGGCCCGGATGCACCGCCCTGGCGTCCAGCAGCGCGCCGACCCGCCGCAGCGGGTGCCGCAGCCGGCGGTAGGGCCTGCCGTCGATCAGGGCTCTTCCGGAGGTGGGCACGTCCAGCCCCAGGATCATCCGCATCGTGGTGGTCTTCCCCGCGCCGTTGGGGCCGAGGAAGCCGGTGACCTTGCCTCCGGTGATCGTCAGGGACAGATCGTCCACGGCCGTGGCGGTCCCATAGCGCTTGGTCAGGTTCTGCAGCTCGATCATGTGATGTCCGGTCCTCGTTGACGGGTGGCGCGACTTTACGGACCGGTGCGGTTCCGCCGCATCGAGCGAACGGCACGAACCGTCCCTGACTTTCGGGGGGAATCCTCAGGCGGCGGGAAACGCCCGCCGCCTGGGGCGTTCTCGAACTCGATCTACTACCACTGTAGTAGTTTTGTGGAAAGTCACCGGAAGAGAGGGTGAGACGTGGTATTCAAACGGGTTCTGGGCACGTTCGGGGTGGGCGGCCCCTCGGTGGACACGGTGCTGGCGTCCACGCACTGCCGGCCGGGCGAGTACCTGTCCGGCGAGGTGCGCATCAAGGCGGCCGACTACGACGTGGAGATCCAGCGGATCACCCTGGCGCTGGTCACCCGGGTGGAGGTCGAGGTCGGCGACCATGAGGGCGCCGGGGGCATGGAGTTCCACCGGGTGGACGTGTCGGGGCCGTTCCGGCTGCCCAAGGGCCAGGACCGCGCCGTGCCGTTCCAGCTCGCCATCCCGTGGGAGACCCCGATCACCGAGGTGTACGGGCAGCACCTGCACGGCATGGCCATGGGGGTGCGCACCGAGCTGGCGGTCGCCAAGGCCGTCGACAAGGGCGACCTGGACCCGGTCTCGATCGTCCCGCTGCCCTCCCAGGAGCGGGTGCTGGACGCCTTCGCGCAGCTGGGCTTCGGCTTCAAGAGCGCCGACGTCGAGTACGGCCACATCTCCGGGCTGCACCAGCAGCTGCCGTTCTACCAGGAGATCGAGTTCTACCCGCCGCCCTCCCACCAGGGCCGGATCAACGAGGTGGAGCTGACCTTCGTCGCCGACCCGGCCTCGCTGGCGGTGGTGCTGGAGGCCGACAAGCGCGGCGGCCTGTTCACCCCCGGCGGCGACGTCCTGGGCCGCTTCCAGGTGAGCCACCAGGAGGCCATGAGCATCGACTGGGCCGCCGAGATCTCCCGGTGGCTGGACGCCGTGGCCGAGCACCACGGCGCCCACTTCGGCCCGGCCGGGCCCGCTCCTTACGGGCACGCCCCTTACGGGCACGACCCGTACGGCCACCACGGTCACCACGGCGGTCACGGCCACCACGGGCCGGGCCTGGGCGCGGCGGTCGCCGCCGGCGCCGCCGGGTTCGTCGGCGGCATGATCGCCGGCGAGATCATAGAAGAGGCCGTGGAGGGGATCTTCGGCGACGAAGAGGACTGACCCGAGCCCGCACGGCGAACCCGGTCGCCGCTTCGGCCGGCGACCCGGCCCGGTCCGGGATTCCCGCGGCCGGGCCTGCGTCGTTTTCACAACGGGCGCCCGGCGGCTGCGGGCGGAAGCGCCCTGAAGGGCGCGGTGGCGCGCAGGAGCCGCCGGCATGTTCCCCGCTCCGGGCCTGCCGGAGCGCCCTTATGTCGGAAAGCCGCCGCGCTTCAGTTCCCCGTGCCCCGGCCGGGAGCGGCGGGAGAGGGTGGTGGGTGTCGTGCGCCGCTCCCGGCCGGGCCGCTCGCCGTCCATGGCACCGGGCGTCCGGTGCGGTCCGGCCGAGAGCGGCACCCCGCCCGTACCGGGTGTCCCGGGGTTCAGGACGGGGAGTCGGTGATGCGGGCCAGGGCCTCGGCGGCGAGGGCCCGGTAGGCCAGGTCACGGGGAATGGCCTCGCGGTCGTCAGGATGGGCCAGGACCCGCGCAGAGTCGATGATCTCCCGCAGTCGCGGCACCGCGGCGGCGGCCCCGGGACCGTTGAGAGCGCGGACGGCGAGCATGCCCAGCGGGGTGGCGGCCGTCGTCTCCACCGCTTCGATCACCCGCGGCAGCACTGCGGTGTCACCGGTGGCGTGGTGGATCACGCAGGCCGCCGCGGTGGCCGACTCCTCATCCGGTGCCTCCTCCAGCAGCGGACGCAGCAGCGGGACGGCCGGGGCGGCCGCCCGCCCCAGGTCGAGCAGCCGTTCGGCAATCTCCACCGACAGGCTCGGCCGGAGCGCATCGGCCAGCACCTCCAGCGCCTCCGCGCCGTCCCCGGTGATCCGCCACAGCGCCCACGCCGCCTCCTGACGCTCCTCCTCAGCGCGGCTTTGGTGCAGACAGCGGCGCAGCACCGGGACGGCCCCGGCGGCGGCCTCGCCGATGGCGCCCAGCGCGGACGCCGCCTCCTTTCTGGCCCCATCGTCCTCCAGCAGGCCGGTCAGTTCCGGCACCAGCGGCGCGGCCCGCACTCCCCAGCGGCCGACCCCGGTGACCAGCCCGGCCGGGACGTCGCCGTGGGCGGCGGACAGGATGGGACGCAACACCGGCACCAGTTCATCGGCGTGCTCGGCCATGCCTCCCACCATGTCCTCCAGATAGAACAGCATCCGGTCTGCGGCCAGCTCACGGGTGAGCTGCGGCAGGCAGCGGGCGTCGCCGAGCCGGGCCAGCACCTCCAGCGCACCGCGCGACCGCCAAAGCTGAGGGCTGTCCAGCAGCGCCACCAGGGCGTCGGCCACCTGGGCGGCGGCGGGACCGCACCACTCGATCTCCTCCAGGGCGGCCCGGCCGGTGGACTCCCTTTCCCCGTTCAGCAGGCCGGCCAGCAGGGGCAGCAGCCGTTGCGGCGCCGCCCGCCAGGTCCGCATCACCTTCCCGGCCCGCCGCACCTGCCAGGCGGGGACGTCGTGCTCGGCGCTCTCCAGCAGGGAGCCGATCAACTCGATCAGCTCGCCGGGGTGGTCGCCCATGGCCCCCAGCAGCAGGTCGGTGAAGCCGTACTCCAAGACCCAGAACGTCTCTCGCAGCGCCGGTTCAGCGGCGGTCAGTTCCTCTTCGACGGCTCGGGCGAGCTCACCGGAGAACTCCGGGACGCCGCACCACAGCAGCGCCACCGCCGCGGCGGCCCGCACCTCCCGGCAGGGGGCGTCGGCGAGCAGGCCGCGCAGCCACTCCAGCGGCGCGTCCCGGCGTTCCTCGGTCAGGTCACCGATGGCCAGCACCAGCGCAGCGGCCGTCACCGGGTCGGTCTCCGCGGCATACCGCGCCTGCAGCACCGGTACCAGCTCCAAGGCGCGCTCGGGGAAGTCGGCCAACACGAAGGCCGCCCCGTGACGAACCACCGGGTCGGAACTGCCGAGCGCCGCCACCAGGACGGGGATCTGGGCCTCGACCGCCGCCCGCCCTTCCAGGGCCAGGGAGCGCATCCGCTCGTCGTCGATCTCCTCGTGCGCCCGGCTGATCCGCGACAGCAGGCGGAACAGCCGCTCAGGATCCCCCAGTGGCCGGTTGCAGGCCAGCTCCACCAGGAACGGCACGGCGGCCGAGGTCGCCGGGTACACCGCGTCCTCACGAAGCAGCCTGGCTTCCAGCTCGTTCAGGCCCTCCCCCACCTCGCCGCCGCGGGGTGTGGCCACCTTCATGATCACATCTGGGATGTCGCGGGCGCTGCCCCTGGCGTGCCGCAAGGACGCCCAGTCGATCTCGTTCAGCCGCAGCCGGATCTTGCGGTGCGGCCACAGCCGCTCCGGGTCCAGCCGCAGCACGGTGGTGCCGTTGCCTGCTTTTACCCGCAGCTCGTCTTCCGGGCGCAGCTCCAGGCCGGTGATGCCGGTGCCCAGCCAAAAGTCCGCGCTCACCCCCGAGCGCACATCCTGTACTCGGACCTGCCCGTCGGTCCAGGCGGCGGCGACCGCCGGCCCGGTCGGCAGCACCGCCGCCGCCAGCGCGCACACCGCCCCCTCACCGTGGGCGAAAGGGCGTTTCGGCGGCTGGCCGGGCGGCTCCCACAGGCGAACGGTTCCCTCGGCGTCCCCGGTCACCACCAGCGGGCCGCCGTCCGGACGCACGCAGGCGACGGCGGTCACCTCGGCTTCGTGCAGTTTCCGGACCTGCGGCTCGGCACCGTCGAGCCGCACATGCACCCGGCCGCCGGCATCTGCGGTGACCGTGATCGTCCCGTCCCGGTCAGTGGCCGACACGACCTGTCCGGACGGCTCGGCGAACGAGGAAGCGGGCTCCGCCGGGTGCACCGCGGTCACCGTCCAGCGGCCCAACCCATCGGCATCGCCTTCGACGAGCGCCACCGGCCCGATATCGGCTTCTTGGCCGCTGTCCGGCCCGTGCTCGGGGGATTCGATCGCGTAGCCGACCACGTCGATCCGCAGCGTGCGCGCCACCCGCAGCAGCGCCTCACGGGCGCGGGCGCAGATCATCAGCGGGAAGTCCGCGCCCTCGCCGCGGGCGTGATAGATGATCGCGTCCGGTGCCCCGTAGGCGAGGCTGTCGACTCCCAGCTCCCGCCAGGGCAGCAGCCCCATCTCCGGGTAGGTGGCGCGGAGCCGGTCCAGCAATCCCGGGTGTTCGACGACCTCGTGGAGTCCCAGGCACAGCCGCCAGCCGTGGCGGTAAGGGATGCGTTCGACGGCCAGCTGCAGGAAGAACTCCGAGATCGACCGGGCCTGCAGCACCCAGTCGTCCTCGATGCTGACCAGCACTCTGGGATCGGGCCGGCCGGCTTCGGCGGCCAGGTACCCCCACTCGTTGCAGTACTCGTACTCGGCCATGAACACGCACACCCGCCGGTCCTCATCGGGACCGACGAACGGGTTGCGGACGGGCAGCGCGCCGCCAGAGCCGTATCCGGTGGGGTCGGGCCGGATCGTGGGCGGCCACTCCGGATGCGTGTAATACAGCTCCGGCGAGTGGACGAACGAGTTGAACGGCAGATCCCACCACTCTTTCAACGCCTCCGGGACCGGCAGGGAGACGTCCACCCGGGCGGCGTCGTCCTCATCGAAGTCATCCTCTTCGAAGCCGTCCTCATCGAACTCGTCCTCGGCCCGCCGCGACCGGCGCGGCGGCCCCTCGGGGTCCTGATAACCCCATTCGCGCTGGAAATCGCGCAGCAACTCCCAGAACGCCGACCGCCCCCGCTCGGCGGCCCGCCGCATCCGCTCCGCAAATCGCCCGTAATCGATCACCTCGCCCACGGCAGCAGCGTAGGGACGACCGCATTTCCACCGCGAATCAGACAAACCGGTTACGCCACGGTCATTTCGGAGTCGAAGAGATCCGTCTCTCCCACGCGGTCGTGCATCCATCCGGGACGACCCGGTGCCCGGCACCGTCCGGCGATCACGGCCGCCGGGGAGGGACACCGTCCATGCGGCGGGCGATGTGTGCCGAACGGACCGGTACTGAGGGACCTAAGTCCCGTCCCCGGCGGCACGCCGGTGCGACAGGCTTGGTCACGGTGCCATGGCCGCCCAGCCACCGGCCGCTTCGGGCCGGTGCCGGGCGCGGCCAGTCAGAACCTCCCGGCGAAAGAGACATCGCACATGCGCGGCATCCACCGTTCCGGACGTCCTCTGCGCGATCTTCTGCGCGGCGTCGTCGGCGCCGCTCTGCTCGGCGCCGGCCCCGTCATGATCGTCGAGGGTGTTCGCGGCAGAAGGCAGATCCGCGACGAGCTGGCGGCCCAGCAGATCACCTTCCCCTGGGAGGAGGGCCTGCCCGACCGCCTGGCGGCGCTGGCCGGGCGGCGCGTCGAGACGGGGCCGCAGGCGCGGGCCTACAGCGAACTGATCAAGATCCATCTGCAGCAGGCCACCGGCGGGCGCACCTATGCGCAGATCAGCGCGGAGATGGCCGCCGGCAAGGGCGATGAGAAGCTGGCAAACCTGCAGCAGACCGCGTTCATGGGGGAAATGCTGCGGGCCGGGCTGCTGTCGTCCTACCAGGCGTGGCGGCTGACCTCGCTGGTGACCGGCCTGGGCGCGCTGCTCAGCGGGCTCGGCGCGGTGGTGCTCGCCGGCGGCCGGAGCGGACGCGGCTGACTTCCCGCCCCCTTGCGTTCTCCGGCAAGGCGGTGCGGGGCCGGGCGGCCCGTGGTGAGCGGGGCGGGCCGCCCGGCGCACACGCCGTCAGGACGCGGAGGCGGTGATGCGGGCCAGGGCCTCGGCGGCGAGAGCCCGGTAGGCCAGGTCCTGGGAGACGGCCCATCGGCCATCGGCCAGGACCCGCGCAGAGTCGATGATCTCCCGCAGTCGCGGCACCGCGGCGGCGGCCCCGGGGCCGTCGAGGGCGCGGACGGCGAGCATGCCCAGCGGGGTGGCGGCGACCGCCTCGATCACGCGGGGCAGCAGGTCTGCCTCCCCGGTGATCCGGTGGATCACGCAGGCCGCCGCGGTGGCCGACTCCTCATCCGCTGCCTCCTGCAGCAGCGGACGCAACAGCGGCACGGCCGGAGCGGCCGCACTCCCCAGGTCGAGCAGCCGTTCGGCGACCTCCACCGACAGGCTCGGCCGGAACGCATCGGCCAGCACCTCCAGCGCTTCCGCACCATCCCCGGTGATCCGCCACAGCGCCCACGCCGCCTCCCGACGCTCACCTTCCGAGGAGCCCTCACGCAGCAGACGACGCAACACCGGGACGGCCTCGGCGGCGGCCTCACCGATGGCGCCCAGCGCGAACGCCGCCTCCTCTCCGGCCCCATCGCCCTCCAGCAGGCCGGTCAGCTCCGGCACCAGCGGCGCGGCCCGCACCCCCCAACGGCCGACCCCGATGGCCAGCCTGCGTGAACCGGGCGCATGAGCGGCCAAAAGGGGACGCAGTGCCGGTATCAGCTCATCGGCGTGCTCGGCCATGCCCGCCACCATGTCCTCCGTGTAGTACAGCCCCGGGGCCTTGGGCAGGGCGTCGATGAGCTGCGGCAGGCAGCGGGCGTCGCCGAGGGAGCCCAGCACCTGCACCACGTCCGACCGGTCCCGGTGCCGCCGCTCCCGCAGCATCGCCGCCAGGGCGTCGGCCACCCGGGCGGCGGCGGGGCCGCAGCGCTTGATCTCCTCGAAGGCGTAGCGGGCGACGGTCTCGTCCTCATGGTCCAGCAGCCCGGCCAGCGGGGGCAGCAGCCGCCGCGGCGCCGCCCGCCAGGTCCGCATCACCTCCCCGGCCCGCTCCACCAGCCGCGGGCCGGTGTCGCGGTCGGCGCTCTCCAGCAGGGAGCCGATCAGTTCGATCAGCTCGCCGGGGTGGTCGTCCAGGGGCTGCAGCAACCCCTCATGGCGGTCGCCCTCCCACAGCCACAGCACTTCCTCCAGCGCCGATTCGGAGGCGGCCAGTTCTTCCCTCAGGGCTTGGACGAGCCCGTCGGGGAGCTCTGGGACGCCGCACCACAGCAGCGCCACCGCCGCGGCGGCCCGCACCTCCCGGCAGGGAGCATCGGCGAGCAGACCGCGCAGCCACTCCAGCGGCGCATCCCGGCGCTCCTTGGTCAAGTCACCGACGGCCAGCACCAGCGCAGCGGCCGTCACCGGATCGGTCTCCACGGCATACCGCGCCTGCAACACCGGCACCAGCTCTAGGGCACGCTCAGGAAAATCGGCCAGCACAAAGGCCGCCCCATGCCGAACCACCGGATCAGAACCACCAAGCGCCGCCACCAGGGCCGGGATTTGGGCTTCGACCGCCGCCCGCCCTTCCAGGGCCAGGGAGCGCATCCGCTCGTCGTCGATCTCCTCGTGCGCCCGGCTGATCCGCGACAGGATGACGAACAGGTCCTCGCGGGCCCCGTGGGGACGGCCGCAGGCCAGCTCCACCAGGAACGGCACGGCGGCCGAGGTCGCCGAGTACGCCTCGCCCCATCTGAGCAGCGCCTCTTTCAAGCCGTCGATGCCCTCGCCCAGGTCGCCGGTGCGCGGCGTGGCCACTTTCATGATCAGGCCGGGGATGTCCCCGGCCCCGCCCATGGCGTGGCGCAAGGACGCCCAGTCGATCTCGTTCAGCCGCAGCCGGATCTTGCGGTGCGGCCACAGCCGCTCTGAGTCCAGCCGCAGCACGGTGGTGCCATTGCCCGCCCTGACCTGCAGTTCCCCGTCCGACCCCAGTTCCAGGCCGGTGATGCCGGTGCCCAGCCACAGGTCGGTGTCCACCCCTGAGCGGACGTCGCGCAGCCGGACCAGACCGTCGCCCCAGGCGGCGGCGACCGCCGGCCCGGTCGGCAGCACCGCCGCGGCCAGCGCGCACACGGCCTCTTTACGGCCGGTGAGCGGCTGCTCCGGCGGCTGGCCGGGCGGCTCCCATAGGCGGACGGTTCCCTCGGCATCGCCGGTCACCACCAGCGGGCCACCATCCGAACGCACGCAGGCGACAGCGGTCACCTCGGCTTCGTGCAGTTTCCGGACCTGCGGCTCAGCATCGCCGAGCCGCACATGCACCCGGCCACCGGCATCCGCGGTGACCGTGACCGTCCCGTCCCCGTCAGTGGCCGACACGACCTGTCCGGACGTGAACGAGGAGGCAGGCCCCGCCGGGTGCACCGCCATCACCGTCCAGCGGCCCAGCCCATCGACATCCCCCTCGGTGAGGGCCACCGGCCCGACCCCGCCCTCCTGATCACTGTCCGGACCGTGCCTAGGGGGTTCGATCCAGGGGCCGACCACGTCGATCCGCAGCGTGCGCGCCACCCGCACCAGCGCCTCACGGGTGCGGGCGCAGATGACCACCGGGTAATCCGCGACGCCCCACCGGCCGACGTGAATGATCGCGTCCGGCGCCCCGTAGGCGACGCTGTCGACTCCCAGCTCCCGCCAGGGCAGCAGCCCCATCTCCGGGTAGGTGCCGCGGATCCGCTCCAGCAGTCCCGGGTGCTCGATGACCTCGCTCGGGTACAGCGGCAGCCGCCAGCCGTGGTTGTGCGAGAGCCGCTGAACGGCCAGTTGCAGGAAGAACTCCGAGATCGACCGGCCCTGCAGCAGCCACCCGTCCTCGGTACTGACCAGCACTCTGGGATCGGGGCGGCAGGCTTCGGCGGCCAGATACCCCCACTCGTTGCAGTACTCGTACTCGGCCATGAACACGCACACCCGCCGGTCCTCACCAGGACCGACGAACGGGTTGCAGACGGGCAGCGCGTCACTGACGCCCTGCCCGGTGGGGTCGGGCCGGATCGTGGGCGGCCACTCCGGATGCGTGTAATACAGCCTCGGCGAGTGCACGAAGGAGTTGAACGGCAGATCCCACCACTCTTTCAACGCCTCCGGAACCGGCAGAGAGACATCCACCCGAGCGGCATCGTCCTCATCGAAGCCGTCCTCTTCAGCCTGCCGCGACCGGCGCGGCGGCCCCTCGGGGTCCTGATAACCCCATTCACGCTGGAAATCGCGCAGCAACTCCCAGAACGCCGACCGCCCCCGCTCAGCGGCCCGCCGCATCCGCTCCGCAAACCGTCCATAGTCGACTGCTTCGCTCACGGGTGAGCAGCGTAGGGAGACCACATTTCCACCGCGAATCGAACAAACCGATTACCGTCGCGGCAAACCCTTCCCACCTTCACCTTTTCTCCGCCTCCCAGGTCACCCCCCAAAACGTGGCACGCTCCGGCCGAACCACCGAACCGGCCGGCGACGACCCTCACCCCTCATGAGGAAGATGCCGGTAACATCCCGTGCCATCACTTTCGAGAGGATCTCCATGAGCCGTGACGCCGCGAGCCCGGCCGGCAGGCTGCAAATCGACAGGCCGGTCTCGGCCCGGGTCTGGGACTACTGGCTGGGCGGCAAGGACCACTACGAGGTGGACCGCCGGGCCGGTGAGGCGGTCGCCCGGCAGGTTCCCGGGATCGTCGCGGCGGCCCGCGGCGACCGGCTGTTCCTGGGGCGGTGCGTGCGTCACCTGGCGGGCGAGCGGGGCATCCGCCAGTTCCTCGACATCGGCACCGGGCTGCCCACCGCCGACAACACCCACGAGATCGCCCAGCGGGTGGCGCCGGAGTGCCGGGTGGTCTACGTCGACAACGACCCGCTGGTGCTGGCCCACGCCCGCGCCCTGCTCACCAGCACCCCCGAGGGCGCGACCAGCTACATCGACGCCGACATGCGCGACCCGGGCGCGATCTTGGAACAGGCCGCCGAGACCTTGGACTTCGGTGAGCCCATCGCGCTGATGATGCTGGCCGTCCTGCACCTCATCCCCGACGACGGCCAGGCCCACCGCATCGTGCGGGAACTGGTCGCCGCACTGCCGCCGGGCAGCCACCTGGCGCTGTCGCACGCCTGCCTGGACGTGGAGGCCACCCAGACCGCCGTCCGCACCTGGAACGAGACCGGCACCCCGCACCCGGTCAAGGCCCGCACCCGCGCCGAGATCACCGCTTTCTTCGACGGCCTGGAGCTGATCGAGCCGGGGGTGGTCTCCTGCACCCGGTGGCGTCCCGAGCCCAACCCGTGGGGCGAACCACCGGAGGTCATGACCTTCGGCGGGGTGGCCCGCAAACCCTGAAAAGGCACATCCGGCGTCAAGACGAGCAAGCCCGGCGTTCAGATGATCAAACCGCCGCGGCGGCGTTATGGTGGCGGCAGTCGGCCCGGCCGGCGGCCCGGGCCGCGCTCCGGTCGTCCCCGAAAGGTGGTCTCGTGGCGCACATCGATCTGGACGACGGCATTCCCGGACTGCCCTCGCTGCTGCGGTTCCGGCCGGAGACCGCCGGAGCGCTCAGCGCCCTGGCCGAGACCCTGCTGCGCGGCCCGAGCCCGCTGGCCCGCGGGGAGCGCGAGCTGATCGCGGCCTATGTGTCCACGCTGAACGACTGCCGCTTTTGCGCCGGCTCGCACTCGGCCTGCGCCGCCGCCCAGCTGGAGGGCGGCATGTCCCTGGTCGAGCAGGTCCACGCCGACCCGGATGCCGCCCCCATCTCCGACAAGCTCAAAGCCCTGCTGCGCATCGCCGCCGCCGTCCAGCGCAGCGGCAAGGACGTCACCGCCGAGCACATCGCCGCGGCCCGCGCCGCCGGCGCCACCGACGTGGAGATCCACGACACGGTGCTGATCGCCGCCGCGTTCTGCATGTACAACCGCTACGTCGACGGCCTGGGCACCTCCGTTCCCCCCGACCCCCGGGCCTACGCGCAGATGGCCGAACGCCTGGTCGCCCACGGCTACGGCTCCGCCGCCCCCGGCCCGGACCCCAGGTGATCGCCGGGTCCCGGAACCACGAGGGCGGCCGGGCACCGTGCCGGGGACACGGCGGCAGAAGCCGAAAGCCGCGCTCGCCCGGCGGCCGCCCTTGCCGGTGCCCGGTGCGGAGATGCCGCGGGCCTCGCGTTCGAAGACGGTGATCTGAAAGCCCCGTCCGACCTGTTCGCAGGCGACGGCCGACCCGGCCGTGCCGCCGCCGCGCACGGCGCCATGCTGGTGCCGGGAGCCGCATCCACCTGTGCTGGAAAGACAGCCCGACCCCGCAGGGCGACATCGTCCCCAAGAACCCGGCCTGCGCGGCCGTGGTCACCCAAAGCGGCACCAACTCCCTGTACAACTGGTTCGCCGTGCTGCGCTCCGACGGCGCCGGGTGGATGAAGGGCTTCATCCCCGGCGGCGAGCTGTGCGGCGCCAATGCCACCATCTACGACTTCGGCGGCTTCGACCTGGCCCGCGACGACCGGCCGGTGACCCACCTGACCGCCGGCGCCACCATCCGGTTCCGCTGCAACAAGTGGGCCGCCCACCCCGGCTGGTTCCGCTCCCACATCACCAAGGACACCTGGGCCCCCAGCCGTCCGCTGTCGTGGGACGGCCTGGAGCCCGAGCCGTTCGACAAGGTGCAGGACCTGCCCCGCGCCGGCGGCCCCGGCAGCGAGAACTCCGATTACCTCTGGAACGTCAAGCTGCCGGAGGACAAGACCGGCCGGCACATCATCTACTCGGTCTGGCAGCGCTCCGACAGCGACGAGACCTTCTACAACTGCTCGGACGTAGTCTTCGACGGCGGCAACGGCGAGGTGACCAGCGTCGGGGAGAGCGGCACGCTCCCGCCGCCGTCGCAGTCCCCCTCACCGAGCGCCCCAGCCTCCCCGCAGCCGGGGATGAGCCACCGGACGACCAGCGACTGGGCGGACGGCGCACCAGACCGACAAGGCTGAACGGTCTGGAACGCCTTTTCATACCCACCGACTGCGCACCGCTTCCCAGAGACGACGACCATGGCGAAAACGCCGACAGCGCGCTGCCAAGCCTTTTCCGCCGAGGCCAGGACGGGAGCGTCAGCGGCGCTGTGTCCTGCGGACGGGCTCAGAAGTGCCCGGTGATCCTGGTGCCGTCGGCCGCGATGACCTGGAAGGTGTCCTCGCCGGGGTCGTGGCCGGCGGCCCGCTCGTACTGGGCGGCGAAGGTGTAGGTGCCCGGCCGCACCGTGCGGCCCGGCAGCAGCGTCCACCGGTAGACCACGGCCCGGCCGGTGACATCCGTGCTGATGCGGAAGTCGCTGGTGGCCAGCGACAGCCAGGAGCCGGTCGGCCTGACCCGCGGCGTGCGGACGACTTCGATGGTGACCCGCAGGCGGGTCAGGGGACGGTGCACCCGCAGTTTCAGGTTGTTCTCGCCCCAGTAGGGGGTGCCGTTCGGGCCTGAGGTCCCGGTGGCCTCCACGATCTGCTCGCCGGAGGGTTCGTCCCCGGCGGGGGAGGCGCTTTGAGGGGAGGACGGGGAAGAAGGGGTGTGGCCGGGAGCAGTGGAGGGGGTGGGGAGCGGGGAGGCGTGCTGAGCGGGTGACTGCGGCGGCAGGTCGCCTCGTTCGGTCAGGGGCGGGCCGGTCCGGTCGTTCAGCGCCAGGGCGGTCAGCGAGGCGATGCCGACGACCGCGGCGGTGCCCAGCGCGGTGGCGGCCACCCGCAGTCCGCTCCAGCCCGCCCAGCGCCGCAGCGGGCGGGCCCACGGGCCGTCCGGGCGCAGCGACCCGGCCGGCGGCCAGGCCCCGCGGGGCGAGCGCATGGCCGTCTCCACCCGGGACCAGATGTGCTCCCGGTCGGGCTCGTACCGGTCGGCCTCGTCGCGCAGCCGCTGCCGCAGCAGGGCCAATATCTCTTCGGTCGTCTCCCGGCGGCCTTCGTGAGCTCGCATCACGCACCCTCTCCCAGCGGCCCGCCGGCCGCCCCTCCCCGCAGCAGGCCGGCCGCAGGGCCCTCGGGCCGCTCCCGCAGCGCCCGCACCAGTTCGGCCACCCCGCGCGAGGTCTGGCTCTTGACCGTCCCGACGGAGACGCCCAGCACCCGGGCGGTCTCCTGTTCCGACAGGTCGAAGGCCAGCCGCAGCACCACGCAGGCGCGTTTGCGGGGCGGCAGCCGCCGCAGCGCGGCCCGCACATCGACGATCGCCGCCACGTCCGGGTCCTGGCGGGACTCCCGCTCGCCGCCTTCCAGGACGTGCAGCCCGCCGCGTTCGCGCATCAGGGTCCGGATCCGGCTGTTGCACATGTTGATGACCATTCGCCGTACGTAGGCCAGCGGCTGGTCGGCGTTGCGCACCCGGTCCCACCGATGCCACGCGGCCACCAGCGCATCGGCGGTCAGGTCGTCGGCGGCGTCCGCGTCCCCCAGCATCAGGGCCGCCAGCCGGGCCAGTTCTCGGTGGTGCAGTTCGAAGAATCGCTGGAACTCCGCCCGGGCGGCCTCGTCCAGGGAGCCTTGTGAGCTCAAAGGGACCGCCTCCCGCCGTTGCGCGGCACGGGACGCGGCCGATGCGCCGTGCCACGTGCTCATCGTCATCAGCTCACCGTCACTCGTTGAACGGGAAACCGTAGTCGGCCATCGCCACGGCGATGCCGGCCTGCATCCGGAACCGGTGGCAGCGGACCACCGGGACGGTGGAAGCGGCGCCGTTCGCATGCGCCCACACCCGTTCGTAGTCGGGATCGCCGCGGTAGAACGAGCGGATCGACATGAACGTGGAGTTCGCGTCGATCGGGTCGCCGTTGGGCATGGTGCCCCGCCGGCCGGGCGGGTCGTTGACCCGCTCGTAGTCGGCCCGGGGCCCGGGCGCCGAGGTCCCGAGGTCGTCCCGGTGCTTCCACAGGGCCTCCGGCAGGTTCTCGGCGACGGTCTCGGCGCGGGCGTCGCCGGACCCGGCCGCGTACGCGATCAGCGTGCGGGCCGGAGCGGCAGTGCCGACGTCCTGGATGTGCTCGGTCACGGCCACGTGCAGCCCGGTGTCAGCCGAGGGCATCCCGGTGTCACCGGACCGGTCGCCGTCCGGCTGCCCGCTCCAGCGCAGCGGACGCAGTGAACCCCGAGCCCCAGTCGTTCTCGCCGTAGACCACCGTGCAGGCCACGGCGGCGTGCGCCGACCCGCCGACGGCCACCGGGCCGCCGCGGAGCATGACCAGCGCCGCGCCCACCGCCGTGAGCGGGCGCCCTCTTGGCCGTCTTCTCACCAGCCCCTTTCCTCCCCGGCCGGTTCACCGGGCGGAATGCGATCGAACACGCCGGCAGAGCCGAACCAGACAACGGTGGCCAGGTACCGGCCGGAGCTGCGGGGTGATCCCATCCAGACCAGCCGAGCCGCAGCCCAAACGGACTCCCCGGCCGGTTCACTGGGCAGGATGCGATCGAACACGCCGGCAGAGCCGAACCAGACAACGGTGGCCAGGTACCGGCCGGAGCTGCGGGGTGATCCCATCCAGGCCAGCCGAGCCGCGGCTCAGACGGGCTCCTCGGCCCGCTGCCGTGTGCCTGGCCGCTCCAGGCGCGGGCCGGGTGCGGTGACCCTTGATCGACACGCCGTTCCTGCAGGTCGCATGCGGGGACGTCACCGTCGAGGGGAGGCCGCACCCTGCGGCGGCACGGCGCCGGGCACCGGCCGCGGCCTGCTCGGCCGGGCGTCGGATGAGGTTCGGCGGTCATGCGGAGTCGCGGACGATCAGCTTGGACTTGAGGATGACGCCGCGTTCGGGGGCGCTGCGCCCGCCGATGAGGCCGAGCAGCTCGCGCACGGCGCGGGCGCCCAGGTCCTCGACCGGCTGGCGGACGGTGGTCAGGGCGGGCCGGATGCGGCGGGCGATCGGCAGGTCGTCGAAGCCGACCACGGCCACATCGTCGGGGATGCGGCGGCCGGCCCGGTGCAGCGCCCGCATGGCGCCGAGGGCCATCAGGTCGGAGGCGGCCGCCACCGCCTCCAGGTCCGGGCGCCGGGCCAGCAGCCGGTTCATGGCGTGCTCGCCGGAGGTCCGGCTGAAGTCGCCCCGGACGATCAGGCCCTCGATCTCGATGCCCGCGTCGGTAGCGGCGGCGCGGTAGCCGGCCAGCCGGTCGATGCCCGGTCCCACGTCGGGCGGGCCGGCGATGACGCCGATCTTGCGGCGGCCGGTGGCCACCAGGTGCTCCAGCGCGGCCCGGGCGCCGCCCCGGTTGTCGGCGTCCACATACGGCAGCCGGATCGGCGACAGCGGGCGTCCGGCCACCACCACCGGGCCGCGGGAGGCGGTGTGCAGCCGGACGAGCGGGTGGTCGCGGTGCGGGCCGACCAGCAGCACCCCGGCGGTGTGCCCGGCGCGCAGGTACTCGGCGGCGGTGCGCCACTCCTCGTTCCCGCCGACCATGAGCACCACGTGCTGGGGGCCGCCCTCCAGCTCCCGTTTGACGCCCTGCAGCAGCCGGGCGAAGAACGGGTCGGCGAAGACCCGGGAGCTGTCCTCGCAGAGCACGACCGCGATGGACTCGCCCGGCCCGACCAGGCGGGGGGCGCTGCGCCGCCGCACGTAGCCCAGGCGCTGCACGGCGTCCTCGACCAGCATCCGGGCGTCCGGGCTGACGTGGGCCGAGCCGCTGAGCACCCGGGAGGCGGTGGCCGGGGAGACGCCGGCCAGCGCGGCGACGTGGGCGAGGGTGGGCGGCCGGCGGGCCGTGCGCGTTTTCGATTCCGCGCGGGTTTGTGGCCGGGCTTCTGATCGGACAGGCGGTTCGGATATCGCCACGCCTGCACTCCCTTCGGGGGTTTCCGGCTGTGACCGGCAGCCGGAAGGTTGGCGGGGTGGGATGCGGGAGCGCTCCCAAGATTGAAGGTTTTCTTATCTTCTGTCAAGAAAGTGCGACCACAGTGTCAACCACGATTTCCCCGGGAGTCCACTGTGCTCGCCATTGGTGGTCTTCAGGCTTTATGAGCTGGCAGAACGCTCTCTTGCGGCAGGGTCCGGCGGCATGGGGCGCCATGAAAACCGTGAAACGGCGCTTCCCATGTGCCAGTGTCGCCTCTACCTTCGGCCCGGCGGTGCCGGTGACGTTTCGGCCGAGGCCGCGCGCCGCCGGATCGCCGTACCCGAACGCCCGGAGAACTCGATGGACCCGTCCCGAGCACGCCGCCGAGCGCCGCATGCGCTGATCGCGGCGGCCCTGCCGGCGGCGGGGTGCGCCGAGTCCGCCTCGCAGACGGCTCCGCCGCGTTTTCCGCACAACGCGCCGACCCTGCCGGCCACCCGGCACCGGCTTCCTGGAGGGCAGCTCGTCGCTGCGGCTGAAGGCCCCCGGCGGCGAGGGACGCAAGCCCCACCGCATGGACATGAGCGGGGTGCGGGACGTGCGCCAGGGCTCGGGCCGGATGGAGGGGACGCTCAAGGGCGGCCGCGCCACCGTGCTGTCCGTCGGCGGCCTCGAGTACGTCTCGCTCCCGGACGAGCCGCGCACGCGGACCGGGCGGCGGTGGCTGTGCAGCACGGGCAGCCGGACCTTCGGCGATTTCCCCAATGTCCGCCGCATCGCGATGCTCCTGCGGACCTCCTGCGAGCCCACACCGGCGGGTTCGGGGGGCGGCCGCCGGCATGTGCGCGGCACGATGGAGCGCCGGGTGGCGCTGCGCGAGGTGCCCGACCCGACGTTCAAGCCGTTCATCGGGCGGCTGCCGGCCACCGCCGCCCATGACCTGTGGACCGACGACACCGGCAAGCCGGTGTGCATCCTGCCGCAGCTCAAGGGCGAGGCCGGCAGGCGCAGCAGCACCGTGGAGCCGTCGGGCTTCGGGGCCGCGCCCTCCGTCCAGCGGCCCACCGCCGACCAGGTGCTGCGCCGCCCGTCCGAGCGGGGGTCCGCCGCGGGCTGAGCCCTTGTCCGCGCGCCGCCCGGGGGCGGCGGGCACGAGGTGAGAAGTCATGGGTGGTCCTTCCGATACCGGCACGGGGCACCGGTTCGCCCGGGTGAATTCCGCGCATCCGCGGGGTCGGCGAAACGCGCGTGAATTACCCGCGCAGGAGTGAGCGAGAATCTCGTTCACGAGACCATTCCCGGCCCGTTCGATGGGATTTACCGGCCGGGTGCATGCGGCATTCCGCAGGCGAGGCCTTGTCGGCCGACGCCCACGGCACACCAGGACCCCGCCCGGTTTGGCCAGGCGGAGTCCCCGGAATTGCCCGCCGGGGCCGCTGCTCCCACGGTAAGCGGTCCCGGCCCTTTGCCCCCTAGTCGCCCGGGCCCCGCCGAAAGGTTGCCGACGATTCGGTATGAAAATCCACAGAAAGCGTCTGTACAGGTTGGGATCGGGCTGCTTCTCTCGCTTGGAAGCGCTCCTGCGAAGAGCGTTGTGAATACCCACACCCCGAGGAGGAATTCGTTATGAGAGCCGACCCGATTCCCAAGGCGCGCAGCTCTCCGTCCCGGCTGCGCGGACCGCTAGCCGAGACGGCGGGCGCGTCGACCGCCGCTTCCACGCCGGCAACTGGTGCAACCAGGCCGGGACGGAACTGGGCGAGCGCCCGCAGGCCACCCCCGAGCCGGGCATCGACGCCTACGTGTGGATCAAGCCGCCGGGCGAATCCGACGGCGCCGGCAAGGAGATCCCCAACGACGAGGGCAAGCGCTTCGACCGCATGTGCGACCCGGCCTACACCGGCAACGCCCTCAACGGCCGCAACATGTCCGGTGCCCTCCCCGGCCACTGGTTCTCCGCCCAGTTCCAGGAGCTGATGCGCAACGCCTACCCACCACTGGACTGAACCTTTTCAACACGACGTTCCCGCAGGTGGGGACGGGGGCCTCGGAGCCAGGGACGATGCCGTGACCTGCAACGTCATGACCTCGGATACCGCCCGGTTCCCGTGCCCAAGGCCACGTGTTGGAAAAGGGTCACTGACGCCGGTGTTTCAAAGGGCCGGGCAGGGACACCCTGCCCGGCCCTTGCCGCTTTCCTGTGAGCGTGTCACCAAAGGCCCCGCACATGACCGGGACGTCAGAGGGCCAACCGCGCAGGACATGGGAAATCACTCAGGCCATGCCGGCAAAGGACACGCGGCAGGCCAGTAACACCCGGATCCGTCCGCCGAGGCGGCACCGGTTGGGGCCGCGGTCGAGCGGCCACCGGGCCCCGCGGCTCCTTGACCGGCCGCTTCAGGGAGCGGGAGAACTCCACACCGGTCAGCCCTGGCCCGCCACCGCCAGGGCGCGGGCCGCGCGTTCCTCCAGCACGGGCAGGTCGGAGGCGATCTTCGCGATCTCCTCGCGGTCGGGCTCGGGGGCGGTGGCCGCGGCGGCCAGGCGGCTCCAGGTCTCGGCGCAGGCGTCGTAGGCCTCGGCCGCCACCTGGAAGGACGTCTCACCGGTGCGTTCGGCGACCTCGTGGCAGAACCCGGCCTGCAACCGGCGGAACAGCCCGCCCCCGGTCCCGGCCTTCTCGATGAAGACACGCAATGCGCGGTAGGCGCCGCTCAGGGCGTCCGGGTCGAGTTCGTCGGGCCATCGGGCGATCTCGGCGGCGAACCGCTCGATGCCCTCCAGCCCGCCGGTGTACCCGACCCGGCCGGGCAGCAGGCCGTGCAGCCCGTCCCGGCCGTCCCGCAGGTTGGCCGCCGAGCACGCGGCCGCCTCCCGCGCCACCGGCAGCAGGTCGGGCAGCTTCTCGGGGAAGCGCATGGGGAAGGTGGCGTGCCGGTTGGGGCCGGGGAAGCCGCGGGAGTCGCGGGCCTTGGCCAGGGCGTCCAGGGGGACCTGCTGGATGTCCTCCCGGTCGTTGTCGGCGACGTAGGCGATGCCCGCCTGCTCGTCGTAGCCGACGACGACCAGGTCGTGGCGGCTGTTGCTGAGCCGTACCCGCAGGTAGGGCAGGTGGATGATGTCGGCCCACACCATGACCGGCCGTCCGGCGTCCAGTTCGGCGGTGACCCAGGACCAGGCCTCGGCCGGGTCGCCGGTCTGGCGCTTCTCGACGGCGATGCCCAGCCGGCGGCACAGGTCCAGTTCCAGGTCCGCGCTGCGGCCGCCGAGGTAGAAGGAGGGGGTCATCCCCGGAAGATGCATCAGGTGGAAGGACAGCCCGCCGCCGAGCCCGAAGACCAGGGCCTCGCCGGGCGGCCCTCCCCAGCCGAGCCCGGCCCATTCGATCAGGTCCCGCAGCGCGCCCGACCCGCAGTGCCCGCCGAGCCGGTGCGGGTAGTCCCGGATCATCACTGGTGCCACCGGCAACCTCCCTCCACGTGCCTCCGGCGCCCCACTAACCGAATCACATTCGGCCTATTGTCGCCATGGGCGTCCGGCCGGTCGAGACCACTTGCGCCAGAACGCCGCCGAGAACGGCGAAGGCGACGCCCCGCGACCGGCCGGCGGAAAGAGTTGCCGGCACGTGACCCCAGGCGCCGAAGGCGACGGCTTCGACGCCATGCCGGCTCGCCCTGCGGAGACGGCGCGCCGCAACGGCTCAGTGGCAGTTGGACTCCGTGGGCACCGCAGCGGCGTGCCAGAAGGTGGCGCCGCTCAGCCAGCCGCTCCAGCACACCGCCTGGCCGAGCCGCAGGTCATACAGCGCCCGCCCGAACCGCGCCTCCTCATCGATCGCGGCGGACTCCTGCCCGAGCTGGTCCCGCACCGCCGTCCACTCGCCGCGCAGCCACTCCATCACCTCCTCGGGGGTGCGTCCCACAAGACGGATGGTCCGGGCGGGTTTGCGCAGCCAGTCGCCCAGTTCCTTGGGCGGCAGGTCGGTGGACGGATCGCGCCGCGCGGACTCGTCCTCGCACTCGGAGGCGTTCCCCCGCCACAGGTGGCAGTGCCAGTGCAGCCCCCGCTCCCGCCAAAGGGAGCTGTCGCGCACGCCGTCACCGTCCCGCCAGTAGCCGTCATAGTCGAACGCCGGAATGCTCATGACTCTGCCTCCCTCCGCCCTCGAGCTCGGTGGAAAGCGTCCGTCTCATCAAAGCCACAACAGGGGAAGGCCCAGCATCACGCAGGCCGGAGTGGGGACGAACCCCGGCTACCCATGATCAGCCGTCCCGCTCCCCGCCCCTCGCACCGACCTGGGAGTTCACCCTCCGCCGTGGCGGAGCTCACTGACATCCCCCGCCCCGGAGCAGCGCAACGTCACCGCCCCACCGCTCACGCCCAAGCGGCCTTCCAGCAAGTCCAGCGCGCAGCAGCGGCAGCCGGCCGACACGCGTCGGGCCTTTGGCCTCCCGGTCCCGCACGAGACTTCCCGCTTAGCCCGGCAGCCGGCTCCCACCACAGCCATCGACCCCGGCCGCATCGGTGAGCAGGCGGAACGGGCACCGAAAACCTTTCGGTCCCAAAGGAGGATGCCCTTCCCCCGCGCCCGAAGCCTGCAGCGCCGCCCCCCACCGCGCCAAAGTCTCACCCGGCCGGGCTGCAGGGGCGCCGCACGCGCCGTGGGCTGACCGCCGCACCGGCCGCCGGCATGGCCACGACCGTCCCCGCTCCCGTCTCCGCCGAGCCCTACTCGTCCGCCTTCGAAGGCTTCGTGACCGCGCAAGGCGGCGAGTTCCGCCTGAACGGCAAGCCGTCCCGGTACGGTGGGACCAACAACCACTACATGATCTTCGCCGACGCCCGCGCCATGAACCTCAGCGTGCTGCGGGCCAGGGCCCCCGCTCGGCATGGGCTCACTGGACGGCTCGGCCGGGCACGTCGACGGCGAGGGTCACAAGGCCGGCGTCCACTTCCAGTACCGGGGCCCGGCCAAGGGCGCCCCGCCTACAACGACGGCCCGGACGGCCTGCAGCGGCCGGACCGTGTCCCGGCCAAGGCGAACACGAGGCCGGCATCCGGCTGATCGCCGCCTGCCGACAACTGGAAAGAGTTCGGTGGCTGGACCAGTACGTCACCTGGGCCTGCGGCCGGTACCACGACGAGTTCTACACCGATCCGCGCATCAGGAAGTGGCACAAGGACTGGATCTCCCACCTGGTCAACCGAGCCAACGGCATCACCGGCGTCCGCCACAAGGACGACCCGGCCATCTTCGCCTGGGAACCGGCCAATGGGCCGTGGCGTATCAACGCCAATCTCCCGTCCTCGGGAAACTGCACCACCCGCACGCTGATGGAGTGGGCCGACGAGATGTCCCGGCACACCAAGAGCATCGATTCCAACCACATGGTGGCGGTGGGCGATGAGGGTTTCCTGAACCGGAGCGACGACTCCGCCTGGATCCACAACGCCGCCGACGGGGTCGATCACGAGGCCCCGACCCGGCTGCCGGCGATCGGCTTCGGCATCACCGCCACCGGCGCGACAATGTCGTGGACGGCCTCTACCGACGACCGCGGAGTGGGCGGACACGACGTCTACCGCAGGACCGGGGACTCCAACGAGAAGGCCGGCACCGCCTCCACCAATTCCCTCACCCTCACCGACCTGAAGCCCGGGACCGAGTACACCTTGTCATCGCCCGGAACGCAGCAGGCAATACCTCTGAGCCGTCCGGCACCGTCGCCTTCACCACCACCCCGTGCACGGCGACCTACCGGCCGGCCAATGCCTGGCCCGGCGGCTTCCAGGGCGAGGCGGCCATCGAGCGCACCCGCGCTGTGACCGGCCGGCGGGACGCCCTGACCCGGCCTTCCGGGACGGTGTGCCCGGCCGGCGGGTGGAGCGCCGAGCTGACCGTCTCCGGCGACACCTGGACGTTCACCGACGCCCTCTGGAACGCCGCCTTGGCCTCCGGCGCGTCCACCGCCATCGGTCTCAACGGTGCCCACTCCGGTGCCGGCTCCCTCCCCATCGCTTTCGCCCCGAACGGCGCCCCCTGCGCCACGGGCTGACCAGACCGCTCCGGACGGGCTCCCCCGGTCCCACCCCTCTCACCGGGAGGCCCGCTCGGAGCCCTCCGCCCACTCGGGCGGAGGGCTCCGGGGGCGGCGGCTGGTGCCCGGTCAGGCACATCCAGGCGTCGATCGCCGACTCTTTGACCCGCCCTTCGGCTTTTTCGAACCGTCCGAGCCGCTGGATCGCGTCGCTGTGCCGGACGACGTAGTCGAAGACAGGCCGGGAGACGATGACCCCCAGCCCGGCCGCGTCCTCGGCCATGCGGTCTTTGAGGACGTCGACCTCTACGATGCGAGCCGCTTCGTTGACGGCCGTTCCGGAAACCCCGCTCTGGTCGGACGTCACCGGTCCCATGTGGACGGCGAGCCGCAACTGGATCTGCACCGGATCGGCTGCGCGCCGGTTGTACTGCGGGATGGCCTCCGCCAGCCGGTGCGGCAGTACCTCCATCACCGCCTTGGTGGGCACATCCGGCGGCACGATGATCAGGAAGCCGTCCCCGCGGTCCTCCCACCAGCATCGGTCCAGACCGCCCAGCCGCGGGTCGCCGAAGGCCTTCCGCAGCATCTTCCGCAGCTCGCCACGCACCACGATGCGGTCCTCATCGTTGCGGATGTGCGCGCTGAACTTCGCGATGTCGGTGAAGATGATGGTGCAGTTCTCACCGTTGAAACGGATCCGCTCCACCCCTCGGAAGAGCGGCCCTTCGCGCTCAGGCCGACGGGACGCGGCGACAGGTGATGCCGGCCGCGGGGAAAGCCCGCGGGCGCCGCCGGACTCGGTGAGCCGGTCGTGAACCTGTTCCTCGGGGACCCTCAAAACGTTCGAGCGGGCCCCCATGAAGTCGGCGAACTCGTCGGTGGTGAGGACCAAGGCATGCACCTTCTGCGTAGCCACCACGCTCGTCGATCGCACGCTGACCTGCAACGCCCCTCGTTCGGCGATCAGCTGCCCGGCCCCTCGCTCGGCGATGACCCGGTCCCGGCCGTTCTCATGCACCCGGATCTCCACCCGGCCTTCGAGGATGACGACGACATGGTCGGCCCGCTCCCCTTCACAGAACAGCACCGAACCGGCGGCGAACGTCCGATACCGCCCCACTTCCAGCAGCGCCTGCCGCTCGTGCTCGCACAGCGCCTCCCAGAAGGGCACCGCTCCCCGGCGCCCGCTCCCGGTCTCGGCGGTTTCGCCGGTGTTCGGGTACGGATGGGGGGACCGGACGGGTTCGGCGGGTTCACCGGCCATCGCGGCCCCGTCGGCAACGGCCATCGGGTAGTGGGGCACCGGCCGGACGAGCGCGCGGATTCGCTTCCACAGCATCCCGACCAGCAGGACGCAGAGGACGGCGGTCCCCATCCCCGCCATCACCCCCGGCACCGCACCCATCAGCGCGGAGCACTTCAGCACGATTTCAATGACCACCAGGACGAACAGGGCGGCCACGAGCTTGCCGGGCAGCATGATGAGGGAGCACCCGACATGCCCAGAGGCGGGTCCCCGCTGAAGCCCGGTCAGATCACGATGATGATCGACCGGGACCCGGTGCGCGTGGGGTGCCTGAGGGGTGGCGTCTCGGCGGCGCAGGTGCCGGCTCCACCGAGAGGTGCGGTCGTCATCGCCTCGAACTACCGATTTAGCGCCCATTGAGAGCAGCTCCGCTTCGTAAAGACGTTCGGTGAACGCGACGCCCTCCGATCACCGCCGAATCGCAGGCGAGATCACGGGCATCGGGCATCGCCCACCCAGCGGACGCCCTCTTGGTCTGCCGCTTGATCGCAGCTAAACTTGAGGTCGCCGCTGGACGCGATTTCCTGGTCACCCGAGCAGCAGTGGCGCACCGGCCGGCACCGCTTGCAGCAGTCGGCGGTGCGGGGCGGCCCAGGAGAGCATGTACTAGTGGCCCCGCAAGGGCCGTCCCCTTTTTCCGATCTACCGGTAGCCAGCCACGAGATCGGAGAGGTTGGGGGCGGTCCTTGGTGTCGTCGGCTTCTCGTTCGTCGTCTGGTCTCTTCTCGCTCCCTCCTCGTCGACGTCTTTTCGGTGTCGCACCGCTCGGTCCCCCGCCGCCTCGGATCTTTGGCCTCTTGCCCCCCTCAGCGGGCCGGCCGACGATCGGGCATCACACGCGACCTCGCAGCGCGGACCTTTACTGAACGTATTGAAGGTCCTTAGCGTAACCTGATGACATGGTATGCGCCAATACCATCCCAATCAATCTGCAACCTGTCAGATTGGATCGTCGCCTTCCAGAACCAACCAAAACACAACCAGACACGGAGAGGCATGTGTCACTCACCCTGGGCAAGCACACCTTCTCGATCTTCGACAATCACCCGACCTCTACTCGAGTTGAGAGCACCTTCCCGGATGCCATCGACTACACTGGCTGCCGCCGCAATGCCACATCGCACTGCGCGATGTGCCATATTGAGCGGTTCGACTACGGAGGGTAAGGTAGAGCCATGGCCTCGGACCAGGGACCGGTCGTCAAGAGCGCGCTTCTCCGTAGCGAACTGATCAAGCTGCGCAAGGAGAAGGGCCTGACTCAAGAGCAAGTAGCCAAGGATCTTGAGTGGTCACCCTCGAAACTGATCAGAATCGAGGGCGGGCGCAGCTCGATCACCAAGACTGACCTGGACGCTCTGCTGAACGAGTACGGAGTCACCTCCGAAAGCCACCGCGAACGTCTGCACACCCTCAATCGGGGTGCTCGCGAGCCCGGCTGGTGGAGCAAGTACCGAGGCCAGTTCTCAAGCGCCTACCTCAACTTCGTCGGGTACGAGGCCGGTGCCTCCTACATCCGCCAGTTCCAGGGGGCGGCGGTCCCCGGGCTGCTGCAGACGGCCGAGTACGCCGAGGTGCTCACCTCCATGATGGTGGAGCCCAGAAGGGTGGCGCCCATCGTCGACCTCCGGCTGCAGCGGCAGGTCGAGATGGCCAGGCGCGCCAAGCCGCCACGGCGGTACTTCGTGCTGGACGAGGCGGTCATCCGCAGACACGTCGGGATCAAGAAGGACCCGGCGATCATGCCGAACCAGCTCCGTCACATCCTCCGAACGGTGGAGGAGAGCGACGGCCTGATCACCGTCCGCGTCATCCCCTTCTCCGCAGGGGCTCACGCCGGGCTGTTCGGCCCGTTCACCCTGCTGGAGTTCGAAGAGGGATTGGACGACATGCTCTTCATCGAATGGGGGCAGGGCTCGACCGAGACATTGTCCGGTGATGACCCCCTGGTCACCGAGTACGCCATCAACTTCGAGGGACTGCTGGAGGAGGCGCTGCCCGCCGAGGACTCACTGGAGTTCATCAGCACCGTGGCCGAAGAGATGTCCTGATCACTCCCCGTCCAGAGCCGATCCCCGGAGCCGCCACGGTCACATTGACAACGACCTTCCACTCCTGACTCCGATCTTGTGCTCCCGTATAGGCGGGCAGTCGATGACCGTTTACACTCATTGGGGGGAATCGGCCACAAGGTCGTGGTTCAGTACGCCTCGTCACCTTTACGGTTGAACGACCTTGTCTGATTCGCCGTAGAAGTGTCGAGGTCTACGGCGAAGGGGAGGTCGTTGGATGGTGGACCAGCCAGACGCGAGCACCAACCTCCAGTGGCGCAAGAGCAGCGCCAGCGAATCAGCAGAGTGTGTCGAAGTCGCCCGGCTCGGAGCGTCCATGCTGGTCAGGGACTCCCATGATCCCCACGGCCCGGTACTCGCCCTCACCCCTTCCCAGTGGAGAGGGCTGCTGGTTCGCATTCGCGGCGGAAGCCTCGACATCAAACGGTGACGGACATGTTCTCCCGGTCGCCCAAGCACGCCGCTCACTTCGCCCATGCACCCGTTTCCGGCAGAGAATCCCGCGCCGGGGGCCGGGTTGACACCAGCGGTTTGTGTCACATGACTCAATTCGGCAAGGCAGTATTACGAAATTCTTCGTGCCGCGACTCCGCAGCCGTGACCACTGAACCTTTTTGAACACGCCGTCTCCGCAGGTCGAGACGAGGTCTGGCAGTCGGAGGCGAAGCCGTGGCCTGCAGCGTCGCGGCACCGGAGCCCCCGAGGCCCCCGTCCCCGGTGCCTTGGGCCACGTGTTGCAAGGTTCGCTGCCATGATCGCCGCTGCGGCCCGGCACGATGACCTCGAAACCGAACGAGCCGCCGGCCTTCCGCTTCCGAATAGGAGCCGGTCCTGATCAGAGGCTCTCCTCGGCCGCCCGAGAGGCTTCGGCCATGCCCAAGAGCCAGGGCGGGAGCCGGTGCAGACCCCACCAAACGGTATGGGCACGAAGCGGTGGACGTGCTGACCGCCCCGCCCTCAGTAGCGCGAGCGACACGAGTATGCGGTGATGTGGAGCAACGCGGCCCCAAGCTTTGCCGCGGCTGCCTCCCTCGCGCCTGAGGTCGCGCGTTGAAGGGCTCGCCCCCGTTGCTCCGAGTCCTATGGGTCGCGGTGCTCCCGCCGGGTCCGGTGCTCCCCCGGTAGAGGCAGCCCGCACCGACACATGACCTGGTGGGCGTGGTGGGCCAAAGGTGCGGAAAAAGACGGCAGGGGTGGGAGGGAGGGCTGTGCAGGGGGTGGGTGTCGGGGCGGGGGGAGAGGGGAAGATCTGTTCCCATCTCACGGGGAGCGGACGGGGGAAGGTGCATGGAAGGCAGTGAGGTACGTGGTCTGTTGCGTCCCTTTCTGCTGTTGCTGATCTTCGAGCGTCCGGGGCACGGATACGAGCTGATCGAACGGCTGGAAGGGCTGGGGGCGGAGGATGTGGAGCCCGCCCACGTGTACCGGGTGCTGCGGGGGCTGGAGCGCAAGCGGCTGGTGGCCTCGTCGTGGGTGCCGTCCGACTCCGGGCCGGCCCGGCGGCGCTATGAGCTGACCCCGGACGGGGCTGCCGAGCTGGAGTCGTGGATGGGACGGCTGGCGCGGCTCGGCCAGGTGCTCGAACGCTGCCTGGGGCGGTGGGGCAAAGTTTCGCAAGCTTCCCTCCCGGCTCCGCTCAACGGCGGTCCGGCCCGGTCCGGCGGCCGCTCACCGGTGATCGTGCGGCCATGAACGCGGTGGAAAGGGGGGCGTGATGGAGCCGGCGGCAAGCCTGGTGCGGGAGGCGTTCGCGCGGCGGGAGGAAGCGGGGCGCGCCCTCGCCGACGAGGCGGACGCGGTGGTGCGGGCCGCCGAGGACATGGCCCGGCGCTTTCGGGACGGCGGCAGGCTGCTGGTGTTCGGCGAAGGCGGGGCGGCGCCCGACGCCCAGCATGTGGCGATCGAGTTCGTCCACCCGGTGATCGTCGGCAAGCGCGCCCTGCCGGCCGTCTCGCTGGCCGCCGACCCGGCCACGCTGGGCGCGATCGCCGGCACGGCCGGGCCGCAGGAGGTGTTCGCCGCCCAGCTTCGGCTGCTGGCCTCCGCCGGCGACATCGCGCTCGGCCTGTCCCCCGACGGCCGCTGCGCGAGCGTGCTGCACGGCCTGCGGACCGCCGCCGCCCTGGGGGCGCTCACCGTGGCGCTGGTGGGCGGGGACGGCGGGCCGATCGGAGCCGAGCAGGCGGTGGAGCACCGCCTGCTCGCCCGCTCCGGCGACCCGTGCACCGTCAAAGAAGTGCAGGTGACGACCTACCACCTGCTGTGGGAGCTGGTGCAGGTGTTCCTCGAACGCGCCCCCTCGCCGGCCGCGGAGGGGCGACGGTGAGCGACTGCCCGGACGGGGTCTGCCTGACCTGCTCGGATGCGGCCGTCGCGGCGCGGGTGCGGCGCCTGCTGGACGACGACCTGGCCGTGGTGGACACCGCGGCCGGGCCGCAGGAGGTCAGCGTGGCGCTGGTCGAGGTGCGGCCGGGCGATGTGGTGCTGGTTCATGCCAAGGAGGCCATCGCGGTGACGGAGCGGGCGTCATGACGAAGACGGACGGGGTCGAAACCCTCTACCCCTTCCTCTACGGGGACGGCGACGGCGCGGACGTCGCGGCGGATCTGCGCCGTTCGACCGCTGAAAAAGCGCTGGAGATCGTCGCGCTGCGCCGGGCGCTGGCCGGCTCGCACGCCGAGGCGCTGGCGGCCTGCGCCGGGCGGCTGGCCGCGGCGTTCCGGGCGGGCGGGCGGCTGCTGGCGTTCGGCAACGGCGGCAGCAGCACCGACGCCCAGTCCCTGGCGCGGCTGTTCATGAGCCCGCCCCCGCCGGCCCGCCCGCTGCCGGCGCTGTCGCTGTCGCAGGACGTGGCCGCCGTCACCGCGCTGTCCAACGACGTGGGCTTTGAGGTGGCCCTGGCCCGCCAGGTGGCCGCGCTCGGCCGGCCGGGGGATGTGGCGGTGGCGCTGTCCACCAGCGGCGGGTCGGCCAATGTGCTGAACGCGCTGGCCGAGGCGTCCCGGCGGGGGTTGGTGACCGTCGGCCTGGCCGGCTACGACGGCGGTGAGATGGCCCGGGCCCAGGCGGTGGAGCACCTGTTCGTGGTGCCGTCGGCGTCGGTGCACCGCATCCAGGAGGCCCAGTCGACGCTGGTGCACGTGCTGTGGGAGCTGGTTCAGCGGGCGCTGGAGGGCGGGGCGGCGGCATGTTGACCGACCCGAAGGACCTGGTGCGGATGCGGATCCGCGTCGAGGGCGTGGTGCAGGGCGTCGGCTTCCGCCCGTTCGTCTACGGGCTGGCCGGCAAGTACGGCCTGGCCGGGTTCGTCGGCAACGACACCCGCGGGGTGATCGTCGAGGCCGAGGGGTCGGCCCCGGCGCTGGCGGAGTTCGCCGCCGCGCTGGCCCACCAGCCGCCGCCGCTGGCCGTGGTCGAGCGGATCACCAGCGAGCGCACCGCGCCGACCGGGGAGCGGGGTTTTCGGATCATCGACAGCCTCCCCGGCCCGCAGCCCGCCGTCCCCAAGCAGCAGGCGCCCGAAACCGCGGGATGGCCGCAGGCGCTGGTGGCCGCCGACACCGCGACCTGCGCCGCATGCCTGGCGGAGATCGCCGACCCGTCCGCCCGCCGCTACCGCTACCCGTTCACCAACTGCACCGACTGCGGGCCGCGTTTCACCATCGTCCGGGACGTCCCCTACGACCGGTGCCGGACCACCATGGCCGGCTTCGCCATGTGCGCCGACTGCGCCCGCGAGTACGCCGACCCCGCCGACCGGCGCTTCCACGCCCAGCCGGTGTGCTGCCCGGCGTGCGGGCCGACGCTGCGGCTGGTGGACGCCGCGGGACGGCAGCTGGCGGGGGACCCGATCGTCGCCGCGGCCCGCCGGCTGCACGACGGCAAGATCCTGGCGATCAAGGGTTTGGGCGGCTACCACCTGGCCGTCCGCGCCGACCTGGAACGGGCGGTGGCGGCGTTACGGGCCCGCAAGCACCGCGAGGACAAGCCGTTCGCGATCATGGCGGCCGATCTGGCGGCGGCGCGCACCCTGGTGCGGCTGGAAGAAGGCGCCGAGCGGGCGCTGACCGGGCCGGCCCGTCCCATCGTGCTGCTGCCCCGCCGGGTGGACGCCCCGGTGGCCGAGTCGGTGGCGCCCGGCGCCCGGGAGCTGGGGGTGATGCTGCCCTACACCCCCCTGCACCACCTGCTGGCCCGGCGGCTGGGCCGGCCGTTCGTGCTGACCAGCGGCAACCTGTCGGACGAGCCGATCGCCTACCGGGATGAGGACGCCCTGCAGCGCCTGGCGCCGGTCGCCGACGCCTTCCTGGTGCACGACCGGCCCATCCAGGTCCGCACCGACGACTCGGTGGTGCGGCTGTTCCGGGGGCGGGTGCTGCCGGTGCGCCGCTCCCGCGGGTACGTGCCGGCGCCGATCCCGGTGAAGCGGCCGTTCCCGCGTCCGGTGCTGGCCTGCGGGGCGGAGCTGAAGAACACCTTCTGCGTGGGCAAGGGGCCGCACGCGTTCGTCTCCCACCACATCGGCGACCTGGAGAACTACGCCACCTTGCGGTCGTTCACCGAGGGCATCGAGCATTTCTGCCGGCTGCTGGACGTCCGCCCGCAGGTGGTGGCGCACGACCTGCACCCCGAATACCTGTCGACCAAGTACGCCCTGGAAAACTGCGACGCCGAGCCGGTGGCCGTGCAGCACCACCACGCGCACATCGCCTCCTGCCTGGCCGACAACGGCGCGACCGGCCCGGTGATCGGGGTGGCGCTGGACGGCCTGGGCTACGGCCCGGACGGCACGCTGTGGGGCGGTGAGCTGCTCATCGCCGACCTGGTGGACTTCGAACGGGCCGGGCATCTGGAGACCGTGCCGATGCCGGGCGGGACGGCGGCGATCCGCGAGCCGTGGCGGATGGCCGCGGCCTACCTGGACGCCCTCTACGGGGACGACGTGCCGGACCTGGCGGTGGTGCGGCGCAACGCCGAGCGGTGGGCGGCGATGGTGTCGCTGGCGCGCACCGGCACCAACGCCCCTCTCACCTCCAGCGCGGGCCGGCTGTTCGACGCGGTGGCCGCCATCTTGTGCGGCCGGGACGCCATCAGCTACGAGGGCCAGGCCGCCATCGAGCTGGAACGCCGGGTGGACCCCCATGAGACCGGCGGCTATGCGGTGACCGTCCAGGACGGCCCGCCCCTGATCATCCGCGGTGGCGACCTGGTCCGCGCCACCGTGGGCGACCTGGCCAACCGGGTCGGCCACGGCCGTATCGCCGCCCGCTTCCACAACGGCCTGGCCCGCGCCCTCATCCACGCCGTCCAGCTGCTGCGCGACCGCACCGGGCTGCGCACCGTGGCCCTGTCCGGCGGCGTCTTCCAGAACATGACCCTGCTGGAGCGGGTCGTCACCGGCCTGGAACGCCTGGAGTTCCGCGTCCTGGTGCACTCGCGCGTCCCGCCCAACGACGGCGGCATCAGCCTGGGCCAGGCCGTGATCGCCGCCGCCCGCATCGGCTCGTCCTGAACCGCTTCCTGGCCTTATCAACGGGGCTCTTCGCGGCGGTCACCGGTGGCCGCGGTACCACGTGGTGATCACCCGGAGGGCGTGGTCGAGCAGAGCGGTGCGGCCGATGCCGGGTGGACGGTCCAGGGCGATGCGGACGCAGATGGACGGGAACACCAGGGGCCGGAGCTCCGCCAGGGGCGAGGTGGTGGACCAGATAGGCGCGGCCCGGCTCGGCCAGGCGGCGTTCGGCCTCGCCGAGGCTGTGGGGGCGGCCGGTGTGCGGGATCCGCTTGACGATGACCCGCAGCAGCGGTGTGTCGGCCTCCAGCTCGGAGGTGATGACCTCGAGGAGCTCGCGGACACCGCCAACCGGGCGCACAACCTCACCCGCAAAGCCACCGCTGAGAGCAGCGCAACCTGTCCTGGCTCACCGGCCGACCCACCCGAGAACCCGGCGTCGGCCACGAGCCTGTCGAGCCCATCACCTGAGCTCCCAAGGAGATCCGTCCAGTGGCCGAGACGACCCGGGTCGCCTGCCGCCGGTGCCCGGGGACCTGAGTCTGCCGGCAACGAATAAGGACGATCAGCGCCGTCCGACGGCGACGCGTCCGCAGGTCCGAGCGGTGTTCATGAGGGGCGGAAGGAGATGGCGGCGCGGACGAGATTGTGATCTGACAGGTCGTCGGAGCTTTCCACTGCGGTGTCGACGATGGTGGCGTCGCGTACCACCACGTGGTCCACGGTGTGCGTTTCGGCGTGCGGGCGGTGCAGGCGGGTCGGCGGGGAGCCGGGCGGGAGGGCGGCGACGGTGAAGCCCTCGCCCAGGCCGGAGGCCACGGTGGCGCGGTCGGTGTTGAAGTCGCCCAGCAGGAGCACCGGGCGTTCCGGGTGGGCGGCGGCCAGTTCGGCCAGGCGGGCCAGCTGGGGGACGCGGCGCCGATCACCGCTCAGGTGGGTGGCGATCACGAGCGTCTCGGCGACCTGGACGGCGAGCACTCCCTTGCCCGGGTCGTTGCCGAAGGACTCGGCGCCGCGGAATTGGCTCGTTCCATCCACCATCAGCACCAGGTGCTCCCCCGGGTCGCTCAGCGGGCAGGAGCCCTGACGCGGGGCCGGGACGCGCGGGTAGCGCAGGGTGTGAAAGGTCCGGCCGGGCAGGGCCCGGCGCAGGTCGGCCAGCTGGTCGCCGCTGACCTCCTGCAGGGCTATGACCTGCTCGGTGCGGCCGGCCAGCCACTCGGTGATCGCCGCGATCCGCTCCGGCTCCTTCGGCCAGCACTTGGGGATGGCCTCCGCGCCCCAATTCTCGGCATGGACGCGATGCAGAACGTTCCAGGTGGCCACCGTGATCACAGCTCGCCATGCTAGGCGGCTTTCCGGCCGTCCGGCGCACCTCGGACGCGGCAGCCTGTACGCGGCCGTCTGTTCCCTCGGCCGGGGTTGGCGGCCAGTCCGGCCCAAGACAGCAGACCGGTGCGGGTGAGAAGGAGCATCACCTGGTCTGCTCTCGGATGGGTCCGCCGTCTCTCATCAGTCCGGGCATCAGGACGAAAAGTCCTCTTATTCGTCCGCCCTATTCTCCAGGGCCTTAAAGAGGAAGAACGCCAACCCAAAAAAGAGCACCGGCGATACGAAAGGACTGATTACAGCGATACTGGTGCCTCCGAGTGGATTGGGGGTGCCGTGTCCGTCGAGGGGGCCGCACTGAGGGTCGGGGGAGCGGTGGCGCAGCTGGTGGCCGGGCGGTGGCTGGCGAGCCGGACGGCCAGGGCGGCGGCCTCCAAGGATCTCGTCGAGCTGATCAAGACCGGGATTCCCGACGAGATCAAGCGGCGGAAGACCCAGCGGCAGTTCGAGGCCGTCGCCGACGCGGTGACCGAGCGGCTGCTGACCTTCGCCCGGCAGGAGTTCGGCGGGCTGGACGATGCGGACCGCCAGGCCGTGCTGCACCAGGTCGTCCTCACCCTGGAGCGCGCCGACCTGTCGGATGAGGCGCTGCTGGCCGACGACATGGACCCGGTGAAGCTGGCCCGGCGGCTGCGCCGCACGCTGCCGGCACGGGAGGCGGAGTTCCAGCTCGGCGAGGCCGGGGCGCGGCTGTATGAGGTGGTGCTGGAGGAGTGCTGCGAGTGCCTGGCGCGCATCCTCATCCACCTGCCGCAGTTCGAGCCACGGGCGCTCGCCGAGACGCTGAGCAGGCTGTCGCGGATGACCGAGCAGGTGGAGGCGGCGCTGGCCCGCCTCCCGGTGCGGTCGCTGACCGCTCCGGAGGGCGAGGAGAACGACGAGGAGTTCACCCGCCGTTACCTGGCCTTCATCAGCGAAAGCCTGGACCGCTTGGAGCTGTTCGGGGTGCGGTTCGAGCGCTTCACCCGGCCGCAGACCACTTTGAGCGTCGCCTACATCAGCTTGAACGCCTCCCCCGAAGACCGGCCGCGCACCCGCCGGGCCGAGGCGGTCCCCATCAGCGACTGGCGTTCGGACGAACGCGACGGCCGCAGCGTCCGTGTGGAACAGGCGCTGGGCGCCCACCGGCGGGTGCTCATCCGCGGCGAGGCCGGCGGTGGCAAGAGCACCCTGCTGCGCTGGCTCGCCATCACCGCCGCCCGCGGCGGCTTCACCGGGGAGCTGTCCGAGCTCAACGGGCATGTGCCGTTCCTGATCAAACTGCGCAGCCATGCGGGTCAGGCGCTGCCGCGTCCCGAGGAATACCTCGACGATGTGGCCGGCAACTTGAGCGGCCTCATGCCGCGCGGGTGGGTGCACCGGCGGCTGTTGTCCGGCCGAGCCCTGCTGCTGGTCGATGGGGTCGATGAGGTGACCGACTCCCAGCGGCCGGCCGTCCGCCAGTGGCTGCAGCAGATCGTCGCCCAGTTCCCGAGCATCCGCATCGTGGTCACCTCCCGGCCCGCGGCCGCCGCGGCGGGCTGGCTGCGCGCCGAGGGATTCGGCACCGTCTTCCTGGAGCCGCTCGGCCCGGCCGACCTGCGCGCCCTGGTCCGGCATTGGCACGAGGCCGTCCGCGACTGCGCCGACCTGCCGTGCCCGCCCGAACGGCTCCCCGCTCACGAGGCCCGGTTGCTGGCCCGGCTGGAGTCGGCCCCGCACCTGCGGACCCTGGCCGCGACCCCGCTGCTGGCGGCGATGCTGTGCGCCCTCAACCTCGACCGTCAGGCCCTGCCCCGCGACCGGATGGGCCTGTACGCCGCGGCGTTGGACATGCTCCTGGAGACCAGGGATGCCCAGCGCAACGTTCCCAGCGCCCGCGCCGTCCCCCTAGAACGCGATCAGAAGATCCGCATCCTGCAGGACCTGGCCTGGCACCTGTCCACCAGCAACCGCGTCGAGCTGCCCAAGCCGATGGTCCAGCGGTTGATCGCCGACCGCCTGGCCACGATGCCGCAGGTCCGGGCCGGGGCGGAGGCGGTGCTGGAGGCGCTGCTGGAACGCAGCGGCGTGCTGCGCGAGCCGGTGCCCGGCCGGATCGACTTCGTGCACCGCACCGTCCAGGAGTACCTGGCCGCCAAGCAGGCCGCCGACCTTGGCGACATGGACCTGCTCATCCGCAACGCTCACCGCGACCAGTGGCGCGAAACCGTCGTGATGGCCGCGGGTCATGCCAACGAGCCGCTGCGCCGGGAACTGATCACCGGCATCCTCGACCGGGCGCGAACCGAACCACGGCAGGCCCGGCGGCTCAAGCTGCTGGCGGTGGCGTGCCTGGAGACCCTTCCCGCTGTCCCCGATGACCTGCGCGCCGCTCTCGACCAGTGCCTGGATGAGCTCGTCCCGCCGCGTACCTCGGCCATGGCGCGTTCACTGGCCACCGCTGGGGAACCGGTGCTGGCTCGTCTGCCAAAGACCCTGGAAGGGCTGTCGGAGAGCGCAGCCATAGCGACCGTCCGCACGGCCTGGCTGATCAACGGCCCCCAAGCCCTCGATGTCCTGGCTCGCTATGCCACCGACCAACGCTTCGAGGTTCAGGAAGAGCTCAGCATCGCATGGCAATACTTCGATCCTGACGAGTACGCCGAGCGCGTCTTGGCGAACAGGTCACCGGGCGGATACCTCTCGCTGTGTTCTTCTGCTCAGCTCGCCGCGCTCAGCAAGGCCCCTTCTCCCGCCACGCTGGCACTGCTCCTGGACGGGCCGACCGATTTGAGCCCTCTTACCGGATGCGCCGACTCTATTCACAGAATAGTGATCTACTCCCCAAAGTCGCACATGGGCAAGGTCCGGCTGCCCGAACTGCCGAAGGCTGATCAACTCTTCCTCAACACCCTCGGATTCACTGATCTCAAGTTCCTAGACAAGTTGCCTTCGCTCGAAAGAATCTGGCTGGGCACTTGCAAGGACGTCACAGACTACTCGCCTCTCCTACAATTCACCGAGTTGCGAACACTGAGCATGTACGGGTGCCGGGCACTGCGCAGCCTGCGGCAACTCCCTCCGCTCGATACGGTGACGTCGCTCGGGCTCAGCAGTTCACATCTCCAAGAAGGCCTTGGCTCGCTTATCGCCGCCGCCCCGAATGTGAATGAGCTCATTCTCACCGAATGCGACTGGCTCCACGATCTCGGCCCCTTGGCCGAGATCGAAATCCGGGATCTGCGAATCGCTGGGTCTTCAGTGAGCGACCTGCGCCCACTGTCCGGCCAAACCCGGCTGTGGCACCTCAACCTGTCAAAGAACCCCATCACCGACCTGACCCCGCTGCAGGACCTTCCCGCTTTGGAAGAGTTGCTGCTGACCGACTGCGCGGGCGTCACCGATCTGCGTCCGCTGGCCTCCCTCCCCCGCCTCAAGAAGCTTTGCATCGAAGGAATCGCGCCTGGAACCGACCTGTCTCCACTGGCACAAAACCAGCGAGTGAACGTCTACATCTACGCCGGCCAGGACGTACGAGGCGGAGAAGCACTGGGACGCCGCCTGAAAATCAGATAAGCCCCACTAGGCGCTCCGCCACCGGAATGAGCTCCGGCGGGCCGCCGACTCTGCTCAGCAAATGCGCGGCAGTGGGTCGCCGACCAGGGTGTCGATGACGCGGGTGCCGCCGAAGGCGGTGCGGCCCAGGACCAGGCTCGGCGGGTCGTCGTGGACGTGGCCGATTATGGCGGCGTCCCGGCCCAAAGGGTGGGTCTGCAAGACCGTTAAAGCCTTGTCGGCGTGGGCGCCGTCCACGATGGCGACGAAGCGGCCCTCGCAGGCCACATAGAGAGGGTCGATGCCGAGCAGTTCGCAGGCACCGGCCACCACCGGGCGGATCGGGACGGCGGCCTCGTCCACCACGATGGCGGTCTGGGAGGCCTGGGCGATCTCGTTCAGGACGGTGGCGACGCCGCCTCGGGTGGCGTCGCGGAGGACACGGACGCCGGCGGTCGCGTTCAGCAGCGCCTCGGTGAGGCCGTTGAGGGGGGCGGTGTCGGAGGTCAGGTCGGCTTCGATGTCCAGTTCGCCGCGGGCCAGCATGATGGTCACGCCGTGTTCGCCGATCGGGCCGGAGACCAGGACGGCGTCGCCGGGGCGGACCGTCGCGGCGTCCAGGGTGATGGGGCGGTCCAGGAGGCCGACGCCGGCGGTGGTGATGTAGCAGCCGTCGGCCTTGCCGCGGCCGACGACCTTGGTGTCGCCGGTGACGATCTGGACGCCGGCGCGCTGGGCGGCGGCGGCCATGGAGGCGATGATCCGTTGCAGGTCGGCGACCTCAAAGCCTTCTTCCAGGATGAAGCCGGCCGACAGGTACAGCGGGCGGGCGCCGCAGACGGCCAGGTCGTTGACGGTGCCGTTGACGGCCAGGTCGCCGATGTCGCCGCCGGGGAAGAACAGCGGGGAGACCACATAGGAGTCGGTGGTGAACGCCAGCCGCGGCCCGGCCGTCGCCATCGCGTCGCTCATGCGGGCCGTGGCTGCCGGGTCGTCCGCAAAGACCGTCGGGCTGCCCGGCTCACCTGCACGGCTCATGGGTGCCGGATTGACTGTCCCATCGGCAAGGACCGTCTCGTCCCCGAGGGCTGTGCTCGCCGCGTCGCTCATTTCGTCCGCACAGGCCGCGCCCGTCTCGCCTGATGGGCCGCTCGCCGCGCGGGCCGGCCCGCTCGTCCCGGAGGCGGCCGCGGGCAGGTCGAGGACGGCGCCGTCGTCCAGGCGTTCCAGGGCCGGGTTGCGGAAGGCGGCCACGAACAGGCTTTCCACCAGGGATTGGGTGGCTTTGCCGCCGGCGCCGTGGGCCAGGGTGATGCGTTCGTCGCGGAGGCGGGGGCGGCGGGCGCGGGTGCGGCGGATGCGTTCCAGGACCTGCTCTTCAGTGATCATGCGTGGGTGGCCTCCTTGGTGCGCCGCCGGGTGAAGCGGCCGAAGTTGTAGTAGGCGGCGCAGGCCCCCTCGGAGGAGACCATGCAGGTGCCGATGGGGTTTTCGGGGGTGCAGGCGGTGCCGAAGACCTTGCACTCCCAGGGGCGCAGCACGCCCTTGAGGACCTCGCCGCACTGGCAGGACTTGGGGTCGGCGACGCGGACGCCGGGCACCTGGAAGATCCGTTCGGCGTCGAAGTCGGCGTAGGCGTCGCGCAGCCGCAGCGCCGAATGCGAGATGAAGCCCAACCCGCGCCATTCGAAGTGCGGGCGCAGCTCCATCACCTGGTTGATCGCCTGCAGCGCCCGCGGGTTGCCGTTCCAGGGGACGACCCGGGTGTACTGGTTGTCCACCTCGGCGCGTCCCTCGGCGAGCTGCACCAGCAGCATGTGCACCGCCTGCAGCACATCCAGCGGTTCGAACCCGGCGACCACCAGCGGGCGGCCGTAGTCGCGGGCGATGAACTCATACGGGCGGCAGCCGATCACGGTGGAGACGTGACCGGGGCCGAGGAAGCCGTCCAGCCGCAGGTCGGGCGAGTCCAGGATGGCCTTGATCGCGGGGATGATCGTCACGTGGTTGCAGAAGACCGAGAAGTTGCGCACCCCTTCGGCGGCGGCGCGCAGCACGGTCACCGCGGTGGACGGGGCGGTGGTCTCAAAGCCGACGGCCATGAAGACCACCCGGCGGTCGGGGTTGCGGCGGGCCAGTTTGAGGGCGTCCAGCGGCGAGTAGACCATCCGGATGTCGGCGCCGGCCGCCTTGGCGTCCAGGAACGAGCCGTGGCTGCCGGGCACCCGCATCATGTCGCCGAACGAGGTCAAGATGACGTCGGGGTGGCGGGCGATGGCGATGGCGTCGTCCACGCGGCCCATCGGGATCACGCACACCGGGCAGCCGGGGCCGTGCACGAGCTGCACCGATTCCGGCAGGTAGTCCTCTAACCCGTGCTTGTAGATGGTGTGGGTGTGCCCGCCGCAGACCTCCATGAACTTGTAGTGGCGGCCGGGCTCGCACAGCGCGGCGATCCGTGCCGCCAGTGCGCGGGCCCGGTCGGCGTCGCGGTACTCGTCGATGAACCGCATGCAGGTCCTCTCCAACCGTCCGGTCTTCAGGTGATGTCCGAGCCCGCGAGGGCGTCCAGTTCGTCGGTGTAGGCCTCGCCCATGCCTTTCAGCAGCTTCAGCGTGGCGGCGGCCTCGTCCTGGTCGATCTTCGACATGGCGAATCCGACGTGGACCAGCACCCAGTCGCCGACTTGCACGCCGCCGGGGCCGCCGGTGCCCAGCAGGCCGATGTTGACGGCCCGCCGGACTCCGGCGATCTCCACCGTGGCCAGGTCGGCCCGGCCGGGGAGCAGTTCCACGATCTCCCCGGGAATGCCAAGGCACATGCGATGCCTCACATCCTCGTCATGTTGTAGTAGCGCTTGATGGCCGGCAGTTCCCGCCACACCAGCAGGGCGATCGCCATGCCGAGCATGGCGATGGGCAGCTTCGACCGTTTGGGACGCGCCGCGCCGCTCTTCTTCTTGGCGGAGCCGGTCTTGGCCGCCGTGGTCAGTGCTTTGGCGACGGCTCCGGCCACGGCCACGGCGCCCGCTTTCCGGGCGACGCTCTTCCTTCTGGCGAGCGGACTGCTCATGGTCGTCATGCCCGACCTCTTTCCAAGAAAGTTCCCAAGGAAGGGACCGGTCCGGGTGGCAATTCCCGGCTGTCCTTTACCGACGAAGGGTCCTGTCCTTTTTGCGATGCCCGGTTGTCCTTTGCCCACGAAAGGCCCGGGCCGCCGTGCGATGCCCGGCTGTCCCTTGCCGACGAAGGGGCCGGTCCTGCCCGCGACACCGGTGGTCCGGGCCGCGGTCATGGCCATGAGCGCGCCGCCCGCCTTCTTGACGGCGGCACCCACACTGCTCAGCGGGCTCGTCCCGCCGGACGGCCTCGGCCTGGCCCTGCCGCCGGTGGCCAGCGTGCCCGCCTTGCGGACGGCGGAGCCCATCTTGGCGGTGGGCGCGGCCTTCATGCGCGTCGCGGTGCCGCCGCTCCTGCCGGTGGTGCTTCCGGTGGTGGCGACGGTGGCCGCCTTCCGTGCGATGGTTCCGGCTTTCGTCACGGTGTCCCCCTCGTGGTCAGCTCGGCGACAGGTTCGGCATGGACGGCAGGATCGGGTTGCGGTCCTTGGGCCGGATGCCCGTCGAGCGGCGGGCGTCGGCGGTGTCGTCCAGGTGGTGGCCCGCCTGGTGCCGGTAGGCGCCCTTGGTGTTGCCCTGCCGCACGCCCGGGGTGTGCGAGGGCGTGTCCGGTGAGACCTGCGGCTTGCCCACACGGATTTGCGCCATGGTCATCTCCCCTTTCCCTCGGATGCGTTCGCCGAGGTCAGGTCGGCGAAGAACGCCTCGATCTCCTTCCAGACCCTCTCTCCCCCGCTCAGGCCGGTCCAATGACGCCGGACGAGGGCGACCAGCCGGTAGCAGTCGTCGATGGGCACCAGCCACTGCTGCGAGACGCCCCGGGAGGTGTTGACCAGCAGGGCCTCCACCGCCGGGCGCATCGCCCGCAGCGGCTCGCACCCGGCCGTGGCCCGCTCCCACACCTTCAGGTCCACCTCCCAGCGGGTGACGCCCAGCGGGCTCGGGTAGCAGGCGTCCACGCCCCCGTCCGGCCGCCGGACGAAGAACGCCAGCCCGACCGGCACGCCCAGTTCGGCCGGCTCCGGTCCGGACAGCCGGACCCGCCGCTCGGGCACCGGCCGGTACCGCCCGCCCGCCGCCCCGTCCTGCTCGAACAGCAGGGCGCACGCCCGGCAGGAGCACAGCAGCTCCCCCGTCTGCTCATCGAGGACGTGGGCGTGCGCCTGCGGGACGTCCCGGCCGCACAACTCGCACCGTTCGGCGTCCCGCCGCCGGGCCGGGCGGGTGATCACACGCCCCAGCGCACTCCCGCTCATCGCGTCCCCTCGGCCCCGCGCGATCGCCCGTCCAAGACGCGAGCGTGCGCCTGCGGGACGGCCCGGCCGTAAAGCCCGCGTCGCTCGGCATCCCGCCCCCGGGATACGCCGATCGGGCGAACGGCCGCGCGTCCCGCCCCGTCGCCGCTCATCGCGCGCCTTCCGGTTTGCGCAGCAGCGCCTCGGCCGGGACGAACGCCGCCGGGCGTGCGGGCGGGTCGGTGACCTGCTCGATGCCGGACAGTTCGGGGGCGGCGGCGCCGATCGCAGCCTCCACGGCCTGCCGCAGCTGCGCGGCCGATGAGCCGCAGCCCCGCGCCGACAGCCGTACCCGTGCCACGCCGTCGGAGACGGCGATCAGTTCCGCGTCCCCGCCGCGGGCGCGCAGGTGTGGGCGGATGTCCGCTAACGCCCGGGTGATGCGTTCGGCGACCGGCACGGGGTGGACGCCGTGCAGGCCGAGCAGGTGCCCCACCAGGTCGTCGGCGGCCAGCGCCCCGGCCAGGTCGGGGTGGGCGGCCAGGCGGTCCATCACCCGGGCCAGCGCCTCCCCGTACACCTGGGTCAGCAGGGCCACCGCGTCCAGCGCGGTCTCGGCGGTCGGCCCGGGGAGGCGCTCTAAGTGCGCAAGGATCTCCTCCAGCGCCTGCAGCCGCTCGGTGACCTCCCGGTCGTCCAGCCGGTTCCCGCCGGGCCGCTCCGCGCCGTCCTCGGGCGGCGTCTTGCCGGGCCGTTCGGCCTGGCCGCCCAGGAGCGCGGTCTCAGCCATGGTCGGCGCCGAACATCGGGGAGTGGATCTTGCGCAGGGTGCGGCCCTTGCCCAGGTACATGTGGACGCCGCAGGGCAGGCACGGGTCGAAGCTGCGCACCGTGCGCATGATGTCCACGCCGCGGAAGTTCTCCGGGCCGTTCTCCTCGAAGATCGGCATGTCCTGGACGGCGTCCTCGTACGGGCCGGGCGTGCCGTAGTTGTCGCGCGGGCTGGCGTTCCACGGGGTCGGCGGGTAGGGGTGGTAGTTGGCGATCTTGCCGTCGCGGATGACCAGGTGGTGGGAGAGCACCCCGCGCACCGCCTCGTGGAAGCCGGCGCCGATCGCCTCCTCGGGCACGTCGAAGTCCTGGAAGACCTTCTGGTCGCCCGAGCGCACCCGCTGCATGGCCTGCTCGATGAACTGGAAGGCCATCGCGGCGGCGTAGGCGACGAAGTACACCCGCGCCCGGTTGCGTTCGATGGTGTTGGACCACTGGGGGATGCGCCACTCCAGCGTCGTCTCCGGCAGGCTCTCCCCCTTGGGCAGGTTGATCCGCACGCTGGAGCCGGTGGCCTTGACGTACGGGGTGTCCACCAGGTTGGACAGCGCGGTCACATACAGCCGGGCGAAGGCGCCGCCGCCGGTGTCCAGCGCCAGGTGCTCGCCGGTGCGCTGGTCGTACCAGCGGGGGCTCATCACCCAGCTGTACTTGTGGTCGAAGTCGCGTTTCTGCGGCACCGGCAGCGTGGTCTGGTTCCACGGGTGCCGCATGTCCACCGGGTTGCCGAGCGGGTCGTGGGTGACGAACGGCTCCTCGTTGACCCAGTCGTCGTAATAGGAGGAGCCGACCAGGATGCGCATGCCCAGGTTGATGTCGACCAGGTTGTTGGTGACCAGCTCGCCGTCCACCACGATGCCGGGGGTGACGTACATCGCCTTGCCCCACTCGTTCATCGTCTCGTAGCGGTAGTCGACGACCTCGGGGTTCTGGAACGCGCCCCAGCAGCCCAGCAGGATGCGGCGGCGGCCGACCTCCTCGTATCCGGGCAGCGCCTCGTAGAAGAAGTCGAACACGTCGTCGTTCATGGCGACGGCCTTCTTGACGAAGTCCACCACCCGCAGCAGCCGCGACAGGTAGTCGGTGAACGTGGTCGGGCTGGGCATCGTCCCGACCCCGCCGGGATAGACCGTGGAGGGGTGGACGTGCCGGCCCTCCATGAGGCAGAACATCTCCCGGGTGAGCCGGCTCATCTGCAGCGCCGCCTTGTAGGCGTCCCCCTCGAACGGGTTGTAGGCGCGCATGATGTCGGCGATGGTGCGCTTGCCGTGGACGGCGGCGCGCGGCGCCTCGGTGGTCTCGGCCCGGCGCAGGACACTGGGATTGGTGTCCTTGACCATGGCCTCGCAGAAGTCGACGAAGACCAGGTTGTCCTGGAAGAGGGTGTGGTCGAACATGTACTCGGCGGCCTCGCCGAGGTTGATGATCAGCTCGCCGAGTACCGGGGTCTTGATCCCGTAGGCCATGTTCTGCGCGTACACCGAGCAGGTGGTGTGGTTGTCGCCGCAGATGCCGCAGATGCGGCTGGTGATGAACCCGGCGTCGCGCGGGTCCTTGCCCTTCATGAACACCGAGTAGCCGCGGAACAGCGACGAGGTGCTGTGGCACTCGACGACCCGGCGGTTGGCGAAGTCGATCTTGGTGTAGATGCCCAGGTTCCCGATGATGCGGGTGATGGGATCCCAGGCCATCTCAACGAGCTGCCCGGGTTCGGGCGCGGCGGGCTTCCGCTCCGTGATCGCCATTGGACGTGTTCCTTCCTGCGGTGGCCGGTCGGACGGATGAGGGAGCGCCAAGGCGTCAGGGCCGGCCTTGGCGCTCTGCGGCGGTCATGGGCGATAGCGGGGGCTGAAGCCGCTGGTCAGCACGTCACGGTTGTGGTGCCACTTGGGTTCTTTGTTGACGGTGCGGTTGGTGATGCCGCGCATCCGCCGCACGAACGCCCCGTACGGCTTGACGAACAGGGTGGACATGCTGGCGCCCGGCGGCATGTCCATGAACGGCATGAACTTGTCGGGGAAGCCGGGCATGGTGCAGCCGATGCACACGCCGCCGACGTTGGGGCAGCCGCCGACGCCGCCCATCCAGCCCCGTTTGGGGACGTTGCAGTTGACCACCGGGCCCCAGCAGCCGATCTTCACCTGGCACTTGGGCGAGTTGTAGTCGCCGGCGAAATCGCCCTGCTCGTAGTAGGAGCCGCGGTCGCAGCCCTCGTGCACGGTCTTGCCGAACAGCCACTGCGGGCGCAGCTTGTCGTCCAGCGGCGGCGGGGGCGCCGACCCGGCGGCGTGGTACAGCAGCCAGGTCAGCGTCTCCATGAAGTTCTCCGGCTGGACGGGGCAGCCGGGCACGTTGACGATCGGCAGGCCGCCCGCCGAGCGGAAGTCCCAGCCCAGGTAGTCGGCCAGCCCCATGCACCCGGTGGGGTTGCCGGCCATGGCGTGGATGCCGCCGTAGGTGGCGCAGGTGCCGATGGCCACCACCGCCCAGGCGCCCGGCGCCAGCGCGTCGATCCACCAGTTCAGCGTGACCGGCTCACCGGTGTCGGGGTCGTTGCCGAAAGACGTCCAGTACCCGTCCCCGTTGATCTTCTCGTTGGGGATGGAGCCCTCGATGACCAGGATGTAGGGGCTCAGGTCGCCGCGGACGGCGGCGCGGTAGGGCGCCAGGAACTCCTCCCCGCCCAAGGTGGGCGAGAGCACCTTGTTGTGCAGGTTGACCTTGGGCAGCCCGGGGATCAGCCCGGCCACCACGTCCTCGATGGACGGCTGGCCCGCGGCGGTCATCGACACGGTGTCGCCGTCGCAGCTCATCCCCTCCGAGATCCACAAGATGGTGATCTCGTCGAACCCGACCCGGCGTTCGGCGGTCTGTGCTGTCTGGGTCATCTCGGCCTCCTCAGCCGCTGTCGCCGCGCCCGGACGCGGCGGGCTCGTCCTCGCTGATGGCGATGGATTCCACGACCAGCTGCTCGGTGAGGGGGGCGTCCATGTCCAGGCCGCCGCAGCGCGGGCAGGCCACCAGCACGGTGGCGGCGGTGACCGGCGAGTCCGCCCCGCAGGAGCGGCAGTGCGCCGTCTGCGGCTCGACCACCAAATCGAGCTCGGCGCCCTCGGCGTAGGTGCCGGCCGCCGCCATCCGGAACCCCTGGGCGATCACCTGGGGGTCGACCGGGTGCCCGCCGACCCTGACCCGCACCGCGCGCACCGGCCGTCCGGCGGCCCGGCGCAAGGTGGCCTCGACGATGGCCTGGCACAGCCCCATCTCATGCACTGGCGTACTCCGCTTCTGTCGGGCTTCCTTCGGCCTGGTGGCTTTGCGCGGGGGCGGCGGGCGGCAGGCCCGTCTGCCGGGCCGCGTCGGCGGCCAGTTCGGTGACCAGGCGCACCGCCCGCGGCACGGCGGCGGCGACCCGGCCGGTCAGGCCCATCCGCTCGGTGACGTCGGCGGGGCGGCAGCCGACGATGAGCACCCGGTCCACCCGGCCGCCGAGGGTGTGCAGCAGGTGCAGCACGGCCTGCGGGTTCATCCCGTGCCCGTCCATGGCGGGCAGGCCGGGTCCGTCGTCGGGGTCGGCCTCCAGCACCGCCAGCGTGCCGGGCGGGCCCTCCAGCGGGACGGCATCGACCATGATCAGCGTGTGGTGGCGGCCCTCCAGCAGGTCGTAGGCCAGGTGGATGCCGCGGATGCCGTAGTCGGCCACGTCCACCCGCTCCGGCAGCGCGGCGCGGTCGATCCGGTTCACCACCTCGACGCCGAAGCCGTCGTCGCCGAGGAACACGTTGCCGATCCCGGCGACCAGCACCCGCCGTCCGTCCGTTGCGTTCACAGTGGTTGCACCTCATCCGGGGTGAAGTAGCGGTAGCGGCCGTGCCAGCGGTTCAGCTCGGCGGCCGGGTCGTCCTCCAGCGTCACGGCCAGGTGGCGGGTGCCGTCCACGTCCTGCAGCACCGCCTCCACCAGGGCGGTCCGCCCGTCCAGGAACCGGTCCTGGGGGTCGGTGCCGTGCGGGCGGGGACGCAGCCGGACCCGGCTGCCCTTGGCCACGGCCACCCCGCCCACCAGCACGCTGTCGGTGTCGGGTGAGATGCGGGCGTCGGCGCCCGGCTCCCACCAGCGTTCGTTCTCCTCAGTGGCCGGGCGCAGGGAGCGGATGGCCCCGTGCAGCCGGGCCATGGCCTGCGGCGGCATGGTCTCGATCCGGTCGATGATGGCGGCGGCGCGCGGGTCGGTGGCGCGGGCCTCCCGCTTCTCCTCGTCGGTCAGCGTCAGCGTGCGCAGCGACAGCAGCTCGTCGATCTCGGCGGCGTCGTGCAGGTCGCCGGGGCTTTCCGGGGCGACCTGCGGGTAGTCGGCCAGCAGGATCGGCGAGGACAGCATCAGGTCGCGCCGCCCCTCCTCGCCGGCCAGCACCGGGAAGGTGTGCACGTTGACGCAGGCGCGGGCCTCCTGGGCCGCCCACTGCGGCGGGTCCAGCAGCGACAGGAACGAGCCGTCGCGCACCGACAGCAGCGCATGGCAGGCGATCAGCGAGTTGCGCAGCGCCACCTCGCGGGACGCCTGCGGGGAGGCCGCCTTCCCGGCGTTCTCCACCCGCACCCGCAGCCGCCGCAGCGAGGGCGCCGCCCGGCAGTCGGTGATCGAGAGCGTCACCGACGCGGTCACCGGCCGGCGGCGGCGCACCACCCGGCCGATCTCCCGGCCGTCCTCGCCGGTCAGCGGCTCGCTCTCCTGCCCGCCGGGCGCCCGCAGCACCACGTGCCGGGCCCCGCCCAGCAGCTCGGCGACGGTCGCCCGGACCTCGAACTCCTGGGGGACGGCCTCATCGAAGCCCACCTCCAGGCGGGAGCCGGCCTCCAGCTCCTCGACCGTGCGGTACCGCCCGTCCGGCAGCCGTTCCTGCGGGTGGCGGCGCTGCAGCTGCAGGAAGCGGATCCGCACCTCGATCCGGGCGTCCTTGGGGCCTTCCAGCAGGCACTCGGTCTGCTGCCACCAGGACTCGGCCGAGCCCGCCACACTGGTGTCGACCAGTCCCTGCGCCCGCGCCCACTCCGGCGGCAGCAGCACGCCGAACTGCCAGCGGACCTTGTTCTTGCCCGACGAACGCCGGTACGGGTACAGCAGGTACCCCTCGTACAGGACGGCGTCGGCCACGGCCCGGACGGCGTCCAGCCCGGTGGCGGCGGCAGGTCTGGCGTGCATGGCGATGGCCTCTTCCCTTCGGAGACCATCCCGGTATAACAACCATCTCGCACACTTGGTAAGTGATCGATCACCATAGGTGAGCATCAGCCGTAGGAGGGCTGTTTGGCCTCCGAAGGCACGGGCACGCAGGCACCCATGGCGACAGCACTCGCAGCGGGCATCCGCCGGGGAGCCCTGGCCGGCGCGGCGGGCACCACCGCGCTCAACGCCGTGGCCTACCTGGACATGGCCTGGCGCGGACGCCCTCCCAGCTCCACCCCGGAACGCACGGTGGAACGGCTCGGCGAACTGGCCGGCCACCAGATCCCCGGCGATGACCAGACCAAGGACAACCGGCGAACCGGCCTCGGCGCCCTGCTGGGAATGGCCGCCGGAGTGGGCATCGGCATGGCGGCGGGCGCCCTGCGCGCAGCCGGCCTGCGCCCACCCGCCTGGCTGGGCACGATCGCGATCGGCACCCTGGCCATGGCCGCCACGGACGCCCCGATGACCGCCCTCGGGGTCACCGACCCCCGCCAATGGTCGGTCCCGGACTGGCTGAGCGACCTGATCCCGCACCTGGCCTACGGCGCGGTCACCTACTGGACGCTGTCGGCCACCGGCACCTGAGCCGGGCTCACTCCCGCCGAGTGACGGCGCGGACCACCGGTCAGCGGGCCTGACCCGGTGCCGTCTCTTGGGCCAGGCGGCGTTGTTCGGCCTCGATGATCTGGCGGGCCAGTTCGGTTTCGGAGACGTCGATCGCCTCGGGGGCGGACTCGGCCAGGTCGCTGCGGCGGGCGTACTCGTCGAACAGGGCGCTCTTGTGCCGCAGCAGCTCCATGATCCGCTGGTCGACGCTGTCGGCCACCAGCAGGCGGTGCACCTGGACCTTGCGGACCTGGCCCATGCGGTGGGCGCGGGCCACCGCCTGGGCCTCCAGGGTGGGTTTGAGCTGCGGCTCGCAGATGATCACCACGGAGGCGGCCTGCAGGTTCAGCCCCACCCCGCCGGCCTGGATCTGGCTGAGCAGCACCGCGTGCCCGGGATGGGCGGTGAACTCGTCCACCAGTTGCTGGCGGCGGGCGGCGCTCAGCGACCCGGTGAGCGGGCCGAGCGCGGCGGGGCCGAGGGCCCGCTGGACGGTGGCCAGCACGTCCCGGAAGAAGGAGAAGACCACCACCTTGTGGCCGTTCTCCTCGGCCTCCTTGACCAGTTCGCAGAGCCGCTGGAGCTTGGCCGAGCCCTCCGGGTGCCGGAAGGCCGCCCGGCGCATGGCCATGAAGTTGCCCGACATCACCGCCTCCCGGTAGGCGGCCTCGTCCTGGCGGCTGAAGGTCTCCCACTCGGCGACCTCCACCAGGTCGGGCAGTTCGCTGAGCACGTCCTCCTGGTTGCGGCGCAGGTAGGCGGGCGCGACCGCCTTGCGGAACGCCCGCGGCCCGGCCGCCCCGTCGCTTTCGTCGATCCGGCGGGCGAGGTCGGGCTGCAGGTAGGCCACCAGGTTGCGGAACTCCGCCACCCGGTTCTCCATCGGCGTGCCGGTCAAGAACAGCACGCGTTCGGTGCGCTGCGTCCACTGCGCGACCGCCTTGGAGCGGCGAGTCTGCGGGTTTTTGACGTAATGGGCTTCGTCAACCACCAACATGCCCAGCGGCACGTCCTCTGGGACGGGCAGCGAATGCAGCCCGTCGATGGTGGTCACCGCGACCCCGCCGCGGTCGACCCAGGCGGCCCAGGCCGCGGCGCGTTCGGGGCCGTGCACCCGCACCGGGCGCAGCGCGCTGTGCTTTTCGATCTCCCGGACCCAGTTGATCAGGACGCTGGCCGGGCAGGCCACCAGGAAGTGGGTCTCGCCCTGGGCGCTCAGGTGCGCCAGGGCGGCGATGGCCTGGACGGTCTTGCCCAATCCCATCTCGTCCCCGAGGATCACCCGGCGCTGCGTCAGCGCGAAACGGGCCCCGAACGCCTGGTAGCCGCGCAGCGTGACCCGGCAGTGGGTGGTGTCGAGGGGGTGGGCGTTGACCCGCTCGGCGAGCTCGCCGGGCAGGTAGCCCTCGGAGGTGGCCCGGCCGGGTTCCATCCCGGCGATCTCGATGAGCAGGCCGTGGTAGGCGGCGGCGTTGTGCTCGAAATCCGTCCAGGCCTCGATGGGGTGGACGGGCGGGCGCAGCAGATCCACCGAGGCCTGGCCGAAGACGGTGCGTGCGTCCCAGCTTCGGGCGGCGGCCAGCAGGTGCTCGATCTGCTGGAGCGCGTCCCTGGCCCGCTGCCTGCGGGCGCCGCGGGTGAAGAACATCCGCAGCCGGCTGCGCAGCGGGCGGGCGGCGGCCAGTAGCGGGGCGAGCCCGGCCGTGATCTCGGCGGCCCGCTCGACCGTCCAGGACAGCCGCGGTCCCGCCGCCACCAGCCGGTGCAGCGCCACCACCAGCGCCGTCACCTGCGGGTCGCGCCGGCCGTCCAGGTCGATGCGCAGCGTGGTGGACTCTTCGGCGGTGCGGGCGAGGTGCGCCGCGGCGGCGTAGGCCTGGTTGGCGGTCTGCGCGCCCACCCCGGGGATGAGCTGCAGCCCGTAGGGGCCGGCGTCCAGCACTTGGAGGACGGTGCGGTACCCGGCCTGTTCCAGCGGGCCGATCCGCAACCGGCCGCCGGTGACGTCCTTGAGCCGGGCCACGGGAATGTTCTCCAGCTCCCGCCGGGCCTGCCCCTCGCGCAGCGGATGCAGCGTCCGCCGCACCTCTTCGCGGGCCTGCTCATGGTCGGTCTGTACTTTTCGGGCCGCTTCCAGCAGCTCCTCGGCTTCCTGCAGCACCGCTTTCGCGTCCGCGGCCGGCCGCCCCTGGTTCAGGACCCCGCTCAACGCCCACTTCCCCCACGCACTGGCCCGTCTCGACCCCACCGCCACGAGCACGGCCGTCCCGGATCACCGGACGGGACGACCCCGGGCACCTGAAAAGAGGTTCAATAGTGACATATCAGGCACCCGGCCGGGCGGCGTTCTGCCAGGTCCGAGCGCCTGCAGCCCACTCCAGGTCACGGCGGCGAAGCCCGCAAGACCGCGCAGGCGGCGCCGACGACATCCCACACCCCGGCTCACCCCGGACGCCGGTGACACGGCCACAGCCCCAGGGGCGTCCCGCCCGGCCGGGGCGGTGAACCCGGTTTCTGTCCCAGAGGCCGCCCGGATCCGAACGGGACAGCGGTATCTGGTGGGCGCCACCGGTCGTCTCGCAAAGTGATCCCGCAATCGGGCCTTCTCCGACCCGTCAAGAGGCATGCGGGGGCTTCGCGGCAGGGACAGCGGCGTGCTCTGGGACGCCCCAAGTGCCCAGAGCCACGGGTCGAGAAGGGGTCAACGGTCGGCGCTCCGGTTTCCGGGAGCGCGTGAACGAAGGAGCCTCGGTCATGACGACTCAGTCGGTGTCCCAGCCGGCGGTGGCCGCCGCGCCCCCGGCCGTCCGGGAGGGACGGGGATGGGCGGTCGCCGGAATCGTGGGCGCCCTGGTGGCGCTCGTCGTGGTGTTCGGCCTGTCGGTGCAGCTCACCAACGACCACTCGGAGCTGTGGAAGGACAACCACCAGCTGATCCCGGCCATCGCCGGCAACAAGCACTTCGTGTGGCTCTTCCAGGCGAGCACCTCGCTGTCCGCGCTGCTGGTGATGCTCTTCGGGGCCGGGCTGCGCCGCCGTCTGGAGCGCGCCGAGCCGGCCGGCAGCCTGATCCCCGGCCTGGCCTTCGCCGGCATCCTGCTGGTGGCCGCGCTGCTGCTGGTCGGCGGCGGGATGAGCACCGAGCTGTACTGGGGGCTGGCCAAGCACGACGAGGCCGACCCCGACACCGTCGCCGCCTCGCTGGGCATCTACAACACCATGGCCTGGGTGTGGGCGGGCGCGGGCCTGTCGGCCGGTGCGGTCGCCGTCGCCGGGTTCCGCCGCCGGACGGTCGGCCGGGGCCTGGCCGCGTTCAGCGCGCTGATGGCGGCGCTGCTCGCACTCGTCCAGCTGACCCCGGTGCAGTACATGGCACTGCTGCCGGGCGCGCTGTGGGTGCTCGGCACCGGCGCGGCCTTCGCCCTGAGCAAGCACCGCTGATCGGGCAGACGACCCGAACCCGGCCGGGCGGTTCGCTGAGCGCATCCGTCTCGGTTGCAGCGCGGCCGGACGGACACGACCGCTTTGCAGAACACCCACCGCCCGGCGGCAGATACCCGATCCACCGCGGCGCCCGCAGGCCTCCCGCCTGCGGGCGCCGCAGGTGAAGAACATCCGCAAACGACCGCACAGCGAACCGGCCTCGATCCCGGCGGCCCGCCCAATCGTCCAGACCGGCCACCCAGCCTGCCGCCGACCGGTGCAGCGCAGTCCCCTCGAGCCGTCTCGGCCCCGGGTCGATACGCAAGACGATGAACCTCTCAGCAGCGTGAACGAGGCGAACCGCGACGGCGTGCGCCCGGCCCTGCGACCTGCGCGCCCACCCCGAGGACGGGCCGCAGCCCGCAAAGACCGGCACCGGGCGTTGCCCGCGGTTGTTCGCGTCTCGTCCTCCAAAGCCCGGCATGCCGGTGTCAGGGCAAGCCGCCGAGTCCCGGCGGATCAGGCGTCCAAAGCCGGGGCCCCAGGTCACAGGGCCAGGTCGCGGCGGCGGAACGCGCCGATGCCCAAGCCGGTGAGGGCGGCGGCCACCGCCAGCAGTGCTACCAGCGGGGTCGCGGCGGGGTCGGCGACCGGCAGGTACGGCACGTGGCTGAACGGGGAGACGTTCATGACCGGCTGCGGCAGTTCCAGCAGCGGGCCGAGCTGCGAGATCAGCAGGCAGGCGACCAGGGCCGTCCACGACAGCGCCACCGCCCACCGGGGCAGCGCGCCCAGCGTGAGGACCACCAGCCCGGCCAGGACCAGCGCGGCCGGAGCCTGGGCCAGGGCGGCGCCGAGCAACTCCAAGGTCTGGGAGAAGTCACCGCTGGCCATCCCGTGGCTGAGGGCGGTTCCCAACCCGAGGAGCAGCAGCAGCGCGACCGTGCCGAGCATCGCGCAGGTGATGTGGCTGAGCATCCAGCGCGGCCGGCTCACCGCGGTGGCCAGGACGGCCTCCAGCGGCCCGGTCTCCTCGGCGCGAATCCGCAGCAGGGCCTGGACGGTGTACCCGGCGATGACGATGCCGAAGATGCCCATGAACGCGGCGAAGTAGGCGTCCACCATGTCGGCACCGCCACCGCCGATCTGGGCGAAGTACTCCTTGAGCTCGTCGCTGGTGGCCAGCAGTTCCTCGGCCTCGCGGCCGAGCGCGCCCATCGTGACGGCCATGATCGCCACGCCCACGCTCCAGCCGAGCAGCACCCCGCGCTGCAGCCGCCAGGCCAGGCCGAGCGGGCTGAGCAGGGTGCGCGACGCGACGGCCGGGCCGCGCCGCACCGGCATCATCCCGGTGCCGACGTCCCGGTGGTCGGTGAGCCGGTAGGCCGTCCACACCAGGGCCGCGAAGAAGACCGGGTACAGGGCCAGCACCCACCAGCGTCCCCCGGCATAGGGATGGAGTTGCTGCCCCCAGCCCACCGGCGACAGCCAGGACGGCCACAGGCTGGTGACCGATGTCCCGTCGGGCGTGGGCTCACCCAGCATGTCCCCGATGCCGCGCACCAGGAACGCCAGCCCGAGCACGGCCCCGGCCAGTCCGTTGGCGCCGCGGGCGCTCTCGGAGAGCTGGGCGGTGACCGCGGCGACCCCGGCGAACGCGATGCCCGCCCCGCCGAGGGCCAGCCCGAACCCCGCAGACCCGGCGGCCGGCAGGCCGATCGCCACCAGCGTCCCGGCCATCAGCAGCGCCAGCACCGCGTTGGCGAGCACGGCGACCACCAGCGCGGCGGTCAGCATCGCATACCGTCCGACGACCGCGGCGCCGACCAGCTCGGCCCGGCCGGTCTCCTCGTTCTGCCGGGTGTGCCGCACCACCGCCATGATGCTCATCAACGCGACCAGGACGGCGGTGAACCCATAGGTCTCGGTTGCCGTGATCGAGCCCACGCTGGGGTCGGCGACGGCCCCGTTGAACACCCGGGAGACCGCGCTGCCGGCGTTGGACATCGCATAGGCGAGCCGTTCCTGCTCGGTCTGGTAGAGCCCTTGGATGCTGGACGCGCTGGCCGCCACCACCCCCGTCAACGCCAGCAGCCAGACCGGCAGTTGCACCCGGTCGCGCCGCAACGCCAGCCGGACCAGCCTTCCGGTCCCGGCGAACATCCCGGCCGCCCCGCGCGTGCTCTCATGCCGCCCGCCCCCGCCGGTCAGGCTCCGCGCCTTCTCGTGCCGCCCTTTCACGCCCACCGGGTCCCCTTCGTGACGGACGCCCTCTCCCACCGGCTTTTCCACCCGCCCAGCGGGCAAGCCCCGCCCGCTCCCCAAGGCCCGCCCGTCCACCCGGCCATCGCTCGTCGGCTCTTCCGGCCGGGCGGCGGAGGTGTTCGTCTCGGCCGCCGGAAGCAGGTCGTCGCCCGCGGCGTTCTCGCGGCGGACGCCGCCCTCCGGGGTCTTCGGGCGGGCGGAGGTCACGGCTGGTTCGTCCGGCGCAGGAGGCTCGTTCATCGGGGGTCTCCCGTCTCGGCGGGGCGGGGCTTGGGCTGGGGAGGGGCGTCGTAGTGGCGCATGAACAGTTCCTCCAGCGTGGGCGGGGTGCTGGTGAGGGCGCGCACGCCGAGTTCGGCCAGGTGCCGGTGGACGGTGTCCATGTGCTCGGAGTCCACCTGGAAGCGGGCGCGGGTGCCGTCCAGGTGCAGGTCGTGGACGCCGGGCAGGGCGTCCAGGCCGGTGATGGGGCGGGCGGTCTCCACCGAGATGGAGGTGCGGGTCAGGTGGCGCAGCTGGGCGAGCGTCCCGGACTCCACGGTGCGGCCGTCGCGGATGATGCTGATGCGGTCGGCCAGCGCCTCGACCTCGCTGAGGATGTGGCTGGACAGCAGCACCGTCTTGCCTTCGCGTTTGGCCTGGTGGATGCAGTCGCGGAAGACCGCGTCCATCAGCGGGTCCAGCCCGGAGGTGGGCTCGTCCAGCAGGTACAGCTCCACGTCGGAGGCGAAGGCGGCGATCAGGGCGACCTTCTGCCGGTTGCCTTTGGAGTAGGTGCGGCATTTGCGGGTGGGGTCGAGTTTGAAGCGTTCGATCAGCTCCTCGCGCCGCCGCTCGTCGAGCCCGCCGCGCAGCGCGCCGAACAGGTCGATGGCCTCCCCGCCGGACAGGTTGGGCCACAGGTTGACGTCGCCGGGCACGTAGGCCAGGCGGCGGTGCAGCGCCACGGCGTCTTTCCAGGGGTCGCCGCCGAGCACGACGGCGTGGCCGGAGTCCTTGCGCAGCAGCCCCAGCAGCACCCGGATGGTGGTGGACTTGCCGGCGCCGTTGGGGCCGAGGAAGCCGTGCACCTCCCCGGTGCGGACGGTGAGGTTCAGCCGGTCCAGCGCCCGGACGTCGCCGAACGTCTTGGTCAGGTCGGTCACTGCGATCGCGTCGCTCATCGCGGGGTCCTCGTCGTCAGCCGCCTCCCGGCCGTGCGGCGCGAACCCCGGGCCGCACTGACCGGCGGTCAGCATCCAGCTTAGGCTTCCGCCCCGCCCCGCACCAGGGCCCTATGGTGGAAAAGTGGACGGCACAACGGCCCCCGGCACCCGGGCGCGCATCATGGAGACCGCGCTCGAGCTGTTCTCCGAGCAGGGCTATCAGCGCGCCTCCATGCGGGAGATCGCCGAACGGGCGGGCATCACCAAGGCCGCGGTCTTCTACCACTTCCCGTCCAAGGCGCACCTGCTGGCCGCGCTCAGCGAGCCGCTGATCGAGGACGTGGAAGAGGCCCTCAAGAGCGCCATGTACGAGGCCACCGCCCGCCCCGCCCCCGATCCGGACCGGGCGCGGTGGCTGATGATCGAGCGCCTGCTCGACATCTACCTGCGGCATCGTGGCCTGCTGCGCATCTTGATGCACGATCTGACGCTGCTGGCCCACGACCACGCCTTCCAGCGTTTCGTCGGACTGCTCCACCAGGTCCACCAGATCGTCGCCGGCCCCGACCCCGACCTGCGCCGGGGCGTGCGCGCGATCCAGGCCATCGCGATGATCAGCGACCCGGTGGTCTTCTACGCCGACGCCCCCGACGACCGCCTGAAGGCCGAGATCCTGTCGGGCGTGCGCCTCCTGCTGGAGGACGTCCCCACCGCCCCGCCCGCGCGAACTCCCGCACCCCCGCGCCCGCGCCGCCGCCCCGGCCGCCCCACCGTCCTGGACGACGCCAAGCTCGCCCAGGCCCGCCGCATGTACCAGGCCGGCACCCACAGCGTCTCCGAGATCGCCGCCGCCCTCGGCGTCTCCCGCGCCACGGTCTACCGCCACCTCACCGAACCCGCTGAGCCCTGATTTTGCGACAGTTCTGAGACAGTTTTGAGACGGTGCGGGACGGAGACACAGGCCCACACGCTCACACCGCCTGCGCACGACGGCCCACCGCCCCATCGGACCGAGAACCCACCGGCGAAGCCGACAGCGACCGCCCGCTCTCCGACCCCTCCAGATCGACACGGCAGCCCCTTTTCTCTCGGCTCTGGGGGCTCCTAGCGGCCCGGACAGCAACGGCCGGCTCAACCGCAGTGCCGCGCCCCCGTGGCGGCCAGCTCGAACCACACCGTCACCCGGCCGTCCCCGTCCCGCCCCCAGCCCCACCGTTTCGCCAGTTCCTGCACGATCAGCAGCCCTCGGCCGCCCAGCGCCGCCGCCGATGGCACATGCGGCTCCGTGGACGTCCCACCCTCGTCGGTGACCTCCACCCGCACCCCCTCATCGGTGACGATCACCGTCACCCACACGCGCCCACCCGGCTTCCCCGAATCGGTGTGCCGGACCGCGTTCGTGACGACCTCGCAGGCCGGCAACTCCGCGTCCCCCAGGTCCACCCCCGTCCCGGTCAGCACCCGGCGCAGATACGCCCGCACCTCACGCACGTCCACCCGCGCCACCGCCGGGCCTCCCTCGCCGGGAAACCGCCGCGCCGCCACGAACCGCACCGCGGACACCAGCCCGGCCCCCGCCAGCAGCCCCGCCGCGCTCACCAGTCCACCCCCGCCGCGACGGTCGCCCGCACCTCATCCACGCCGTCGGCCGAACACCGCCACCCCGGCAGCGCCCACCGTCGTCCGCTGCGAACCACGACCGCTCCAACCGGAGGCCGCCCTCCGTCCCGCCTCACCGTGACTCTCCGGCACGGTCCGAGGCGTGGCGGGGACGGCAGGGGCCGTAGTACTCCTCGGCCTCTCGCACTCTGGCCAGCAGGTCGGCCGGAGTGCGCCCTTCGGCCAACCCGAACCACGGGTACGGAGGCCGGGGCATCGCCCACCAGCGGCGGGTGTAGTAGCCGTACCAGAACACCCACCGCCCACCGGTCCGGCATTCCAGATCGTTCACCGCATCCGGCCCGAACACATCGGCAGCGGTGCGCTCCGCAGGACCGGAGGCACGGGACGGCGGCACGTGCTGGAGCCTCTTCATGGCAACCGAGATCTCCGATTCATGACCGGGCCCCGGGCATCTCCGACGCTCGCGCCACCAGGCCGGGGCCTTCTGCATCCGTATGGTCACAGCCAGTCAAACCGCGTCTCATGCCCCCAGTCGATGGGGATGATGGAGGCCAGGAGGGGACCGCCCCCGTCCCCAATGAGAGGGCACGCGCCATGTCCACCGACCGACAGGCCCTGGGAGCACGCCTGCGCGCCGCCCGGGAAGCAGACCCCTACTGGTCCCGCGAACAGATGGCCCGGCTGCTCCGAGCCGCCGCCGACCCCCGCGAACTGGAATCCGGGACCATCGCCCACGTCAAATCCCTGGCCCGCCGCATCAAAGCATGGGAACGCGGAGACGCCGTCCCCGCCCCCAAATACCGGCGCCTGTACGCCCGCGTCCTGGAAACCACCGAGGAAGAACTGTTCGGCGAACTGGCCAATACCCCCTGGTCGAGTCGGCTGGAGCAGCCGGCGCCTGCCGACCACAGCCGGCTGTGGGAGGGACTCACACCCGACGATGAGGAGCGCCTCGCCCGGGCCATTGCACGGCCCGCCCGCGTGGACAAGGCGGTCGCTCGTTCACTGGCGACGATTCTGGCGTCCCAGCGACGTATGGACGACGTAGTGGGACCGGCCGCGATCCTGCCCGCCACCGCTGTCCAGGCCACCACTGCGCTACGGCTGCTGCGGGAGGCACGGGGACAGGTCCGGGATGCGCTGCTGCCCGTGGCCGCCGAGTGGGTGCAGTTCCACGGGTGGCTGCACGCCGAGCTACTCGATACACCTAGGGCGATGCAACTGCTGACCAGCGCTGAGGAACTCGCCGATGAGGCCGGCGACGGCACACTGGCGGCTCAGGCGACGAACTTCAAGGGCTACCTGGCCCGCCGGCTCGGCCTGCCGCGGGGGATCGTCCGCCACTTCATGACCGCCTACCACACCCCCGGCGCCCACCCCGCCCAGCGGCTCGGTGACGCCGTCCAGGCCGCACAGGGGTATGCGCTGCTGGGGGATCGCCGGACCGCGCGACGGTTGCTGGGGGAGGCGATGGCGCTGTCGGATGAAGCGGCCAGGGAGCTCCCTCCCGGGACGGCCTACTGGCTCACTCCCGACTACCACCACCTGAACATCGGGCTGGCGCTGCTGTCGATGAAGGAGCACGCTGCGGCCGCAGAAAATCTGCAACACGGACTGCAGACGCTGCCCGCCGACCAGCAGGGCGCCCAGTGGGCTGAGGAGTACCGAGTGGCCCTCGCCCACGCGCAGGAGCTGTCGAGCTGAATGGTCACAGCCAGTCAAACCGCGTCTCATGCCCCCAGTCGATGGGGATGATGAAGGCCAGGAGGGGACCGCCCCCATCCCCAATGAGAGGGCACGCGCCATGTCCACCGACCGACAGGCCCTGGGAGCACGCCTGCGCGCCGCCCGGGAAGCAGACCCCTACTGGTCCCGCGAACAGATGGCCCGGCTGCTCCGAGCCGCCGCCGACCCCCGCGTCCTGGAAACCACCGAGGAAGAACTGTTCGGTCTCGGCCATGCCTCGGCCCCGCCGTCGCGCCCGTCCTGCTTCAGCGGGGAACTCCCACCTGATGAAGAAGAACGGCTGATCTTGGCCGTCCAGCGGGCCGTCCGGGCGGATCTGAGCGTGGTGGAATCACTGGCGACCGTCCTCGCCGCCCAGCGCCGCACCGAGGACGCGATCGGATCGGCGCCCCTCCTCGAACCCGTGGGGGCGCAACTGAACGCCCTTCAGGCACTGGTGCTCGACGCACGCGGCAAGGTCCGGCTGCCGCTGGTGAACGTGGCCGCCCAGTGGGCGCAGTTCTACGGCTGGCTGAAAGCCAACACCGGCCACCCTGACGAAGGACAGGCGTGGCTGGACCGGGCGCTGGAATGGGCGACCGAGGCCGACGATCGCAACCTGATCTCCGAAGTGCTCAGCTTCAAAGGCCACATCGCCTGGATGGCCGGGCACGTCGGCCCCGTCATCGGCCTGTCGGCCGCAGCGCAGCGCGACCGCGGGCTGTTCCCCGGCCAGTACGCGATGTCCGCGGCGCAAGAGGCCCGCGGCCACGCCATGGCCGGCGACGCCGCCCAGGCCGAACGCAAACTCGACAAGGCCGACGAACAAGCCGCCGCCGCCCGGGAACGCGCCGCTGAGGCTCCCCCGTGGCTGTACTACCACTCCCCCGGCTTCTTCGAGCTGCAACGCGGCCTGACCTACCGCTACCTGGGCCGCCGCCACAAGCCCTACAACCGCCGCGCCATCGAAGCGATCACCAGCGGCCTGGCCCGCCTGCCCGAGGAGATGCGCCGCTCGGAGTGGGCAGGCGAGTTCATCTACCAGCTCGGCCGCACCCACCTGCAAAACGGCGACCGTGACCAGGCCGCAGCGCTGGCCGATGACCTCACCGAGATGGCAGAACGCCTGCGCTCCGACCGCCTCGCCCGGCAGGCCCATGCACTGCGCTGACCGCGCATGCCCTGACTATGAAAGGAGGACGCCCCGCCACCTTCAAAGGCCACGTGCCGGGATCTGCGTCCGGCAGGGACGAAGAGGAGCCTGCCGGTCCGTCAGTCCCGACACCTGAGACCGATTCCTCGCACTGCCACTTTGCTGCGCCGCATCACTGCCCGAGCGCGCAGCGCCGACGCCCCGTCCACTGTGACGGACGTGGCCAGCAACCTGCCCTCACGCTGGATCGTCCCCCTGAACGATCTTGTAAAGAGCTTCGAGAGTAGGAGTCCCTAAGATGCCCCTGAGCCTTCCTGGTCCGCGTTGGCGTAAGAGCAGCTACAGCGGCCACAACGGCAACTGTGTGGAAGCCGCAGCCGGTCACGGGGTAGTGGCGATCCGCGACAGCAAGACTCCAGCAGCCTCGTATCTCATTCTGCCGGCCGACCACTGGCGGTCGTTGCTCACCGCGGTGAAGCGCGGCGCCTTCGACCGCTAGCACCTCAGACGCCCACCAAGCGCGGCCGTGTCGCAGTCCCTTCATCGGTTCAAGGTCATCTCCAGACCACAGGCCTGCTACACCGCAGCACTGCCCGAGTGCGCCACGTCAACGTCCTGCCCACCAAGGCCGACCTGGCCAACGGCCCTGTCCTCACACTGGGCAACGCCCACTCGGAAGATCCAGCCGGGATCGACCGGCGGAAAGGTACGGGCTGACGCTCAATCAAGTAAGGGGTGCCTTCTGCCGTCCTCAGAGGAGTGAGCCGGAAGCTGCAGCAGGTGAGGGTTGGGAGGATCTTGCCGTGGTCGGCCGGACCCGGCCACCCCGGTCCGCTCTCGTGTTCTCGCGATTACTTTCGGTACAGGATGCTCGGCTGATGCTGTGAAAGGCGATCATCATGAGCGCGGGCAAGCATGCAGGAAAGCCCAAAGACAAGCCCTTCGAGCCAAGCGAGGAGATAAATCTCGACACCCCGGCCCCAGAGGGCGGTGGCAAGCACAGTAAGGGCGAGAACAAGTAGCGGTGGCGTCTGCCAGTGATACGGCCGGGCATGTCGATGCCTTGATCAATGCCTTGGCCGACAGAGTGGAGGCGTCCGAGGTGTGGCGGGAGGCGATGCACCGGGCGCCACGGCACCGGTTCGTGCCGGATTTGGTGCTGGTCCACCCGCTGGACGCCCCACCTCACCTCGTTGATCGAGCCTCTGTTCCAGAGGGCTGGTTGAAAGCCGTCTCCTCGCCGGCCGCGCTGGTCACCCAGCTCGATGACGGGGTCACCGACCTGGCCATGGGGTCGGGGGACTACACCTCCTCGTGCTCGGCGCCGGATGTGGTGTTCTCGTTCCTGGAGTTGCTGGATCCCTACGACCACTACCGAGTACTGGAAATCGGAACCGGCACCGGATGGACGGCCGCCCTGCTGACGGCCAGGCTCGGCGACGGACGGGTCGTCTCGATCGAAGTGGACGAGCAGATCGCCGCGCAGGCGGAGACCAATCTGAAAGCCGCCGGGCCGCACCCGCGACTGATCGTCGGAGACGGCGCAAACGGCTGGCCGGACGGTGCCCCTTACGACCGGGTGCACGTCACGTGCGCAGTACGGGACGTCCCCTACCCGTGGGTGGAACAGACCAGACCCGGCGGAATCATCGTCCTGCCCTGGTCACCCGGAATCGGCCACGGCCACCAAGTCCGCCTGCACGTCCAGCGGGATGGGACGGCGCTCGGCCGACTCATCGGGAGTGCCGATTACATGATGCTGCGCTCCCAACGTCGCACATGGAGCTGGGAAGGGGACGTCGAGGAGGCGACCACGCGCATGGATCCGCGCGAGGTGGTGCGGGACTCCATCGGCGCCGACCCGGCGCTGGCCGCGCTGCCTCCCGGGGTACGGCTGCTCGAACAACCAAGCCCTGACAACGGCACCTATACGCTCTGGTTGGCCCACGAGGACGGCTCGTGGGCGACAGCGCGGTTCATCCCGGATGCCGACGAACACATCGTCCGCCAGCACGGTCCGCGCCGGCTGTGGGAGGAGGCCGAGGAGGCCTACTTCCGGTGGCAGTCGTGGGGACGTCCCGGCCACGACCGGTATGGGATCACCGTCACTCCCGAGGGGCAGCATCTGTGGCTGGACGATCCTTCCCGCGTGCTCGCATGAGCGAGCGGACTTGACGGGAATCAGGCGTCGCTCCTGAGAAGGTTCGTTTGGGCGCCGGTTCTCGGCATGCCCTAGGTGCGCTTCCTTGCAGGGTGGTCCGGCCGCCCCAGGCGGCCGGACCGAGAGAACGTCGTGTGCTTGGGATCTTGTTGGGCGGTCCGGTCGAGTGGTGGCAGTCCCCGCACGTGGCGGGAACTGCCACCGATGACGCGTTCACGGGGTGAGGGGTGGCGTCCCGGAGGTGCTGCTCGGGCGTGCCGGTGAACCGGGTCAGGGCAGGCGGGCCGGTTCGCCCTCGGTGTCGAGGAGGGCGGCGGCCACCCGGCGCTGGTGGTGGGTGGCGTCCCCCCAGGCGGCGGCCAGGGTCCAGGCGCGGCGCATCCAGCGGTGCAGGTCGTATTCGAGGGTGTAGCCGATGGCGCCGTGGACCTGGAGGGCCTTGCGGGCGGTGAGCAGGGCGGCCTCGGAGGCCATGGCCTTGGCCATGGAGCAGTCCCGCGAGGCGGTGGGGGCGGACCTGGCCAGGGAGTAGGCGGCGCGGTAGGCGGGGGGACGGGCGAAGTCCACGGCCACCAGGGCGTCGGCCAGGTGGTGTTTGACGGCCTGGAAGGAGCCGATGGGGCGGCCGAACTGGGTGCGTTCCTTGGTGTAGGTCACCGACATGTCGATCATGCGGCGGGCCACGCCCAGCAGGTACACCGCGGTCAGGGCGGCGCCGCGGTCGCGGGCCTCGGCCAGCAGGGCGCGGGCCTGCTCACCCTCGGCCACCGGGACGTGCTCGACCGCGGTGGTGAGGGCGCGGGCCGGGTCGGTGGACGGCTGAGCCTGCCCGGCCTTCGCGGTGCAGATCGCGCCGTCGCGTTCCGCCAGGATCAAGTCGGCGCGTTCGCCGTGCGGGATGTAGGGGCCGTCGGCGAACACCACCAGGGCCTCACCGGAGGCCAGCTTGGGCAGCCACTCGTCCGCCAGCTCCCCGCCCAGACCGGCCAGCAACCGGGCCGCCACCGAGGCCTCCACCAGCGGGTCGGCCAGGGCCGCCCGCCCGGCCTCCTCCAGCACCGCCAGCAGGTCGGTCTCGTCCCCGCCCAGGCCGCCGTGGGATTCGGGGACGAGCACCGCGGTGGCGCCCAGTTCGGCCAGGGCGGCCCAGTGGTCGGCGTCCGGTTTGGCCATCAGTTCGGCGGCGACCGTGCCGAACTGTTGCTGTTCTGGGGTCAGGCCGAGCCTCACTTGGCCTCCTTGGTGACGGGACGGGGTTCGCGGGGCATGCCCAGCACCCGTTCGGCGATGATGTTGCGCTGGATTTCGTTGGTGCCGCCGTAGATGGGACCGGACAGCGCGAACAAAAAGCCGTCCAGCCAGCGTCCACCGGCCACCGCATCGGGCGCCTGGCCGGTCAGCTCGCCGCGGGCGCCCAGCAGCCGCAGCGCGGTCTGATGGAGGTGCAGGTCCATCTCCGACCAGAAGATCTTGTTGATGCTGGATTCGGGACCGATGCTCTGCCCGTCCTGGACGCGGGTGAGGGTCTGGAAGGTGTACAGCCGGTAGGCGTCGGCGTTCATCCAGGCCCGCGCCACCTCCAAGCGTTCGGCCTCGCCCAGGCCCTCGGTCTCGCGGGCCAGCGCCACCAGCCGGTCGGCGGCGGCCATGAACCGGCCGGGGGAACGCAGGGTCAGGCCGCGTTCGGAGCCGGTGGTGGACATCGCCACCTGCCAGCCCTTGCCGACCCCGCCGAGCACCTGGTCGTCGGGGACGAACACCTCGTCGAAGAAGACCTCGGCGAAACCCGGTTCGCCGTCCAGTTGCTTGATGCCGCGCACGGTGACGCCCTCGGCGTCCAGCGGCACCAGGAAATAGGTCAGCCCGTGGTGGCGCACCGAGTCGGGGTCGGTGCGGAACAGGCCGAACAGCCAGTGCGCGTAGGCGGCGCGGGAGCTCCAGGTCTTCTGCCCCGACAGCAGCCAGCCGCCGTCGGTGCGCACCGCGCGGGAGCGGACCGCGGCCAGGTCGCTGCCGGCCTCCGGCTCCGACCAGCCCTGCGCCCACACGTGCTCGCCGGAGGCCATCGGCGGCAGGAAGCGTTTGCGCTGCTCCTCGGTGCCGAACTCGAACAGGGACGGGGCCAGCAGGAAGATGCCGTTCTGCCCGACCCGGGCGGGGGCGCCGGCCCGGTAGTACTCCTCTTCGAAGATCAGCCACTCGGCCAGCGAGGCGCCGCGCCCGCCGTACTCCTTTGGCCAGGTCACCACCGACAGGCGCGCCTCATACAGCTTGCGCTCCCACTCCTGGTGGGCGGCGAACCCTTCGGGGGTGTCCAGGGACGGCAGCGGCTCGGCCGGGACGTTGGCCTCCAGCCAGGCGCGGACCTCGGCGCGGAACGCCTCTTCTTCGGGCGTGTAGGTGAGGTCCATCAGGCCCCTTCCTTCTTGTTGCGCGCCGCCATGGAACGGGCGTCCTGCCCGGCGAGGGAGTCGCCGCCGACCTCGGCGTTGTGGGCGTGGGCGAAGTGGTGCAGCCCGAACACCGAGTCCATGCCGGCGTGCAGGCCCATCAGGTCCTCGGCCTGGTTGATGGCCTTCTTGGTGAGGGCCAGCCCGAAGCGGGGCATGGTGGCGATCTTCTCGGCCAGCGCCATGACCTCTTCTTCCAGCCGGTCCCGGGGGACCACCCGGTTGATCATGCCGAGTTCCAGGGCGCGGGCGGCGCTGATGCGCTCGCCGGTGAACAGGAACTCCTTGGCCTGGCGGGGGCCCATCACCCAGGGGTGGGCGAAGTACTCCACGCCGGGGATGCCCATGCGGACGACCGGGTCGGCGAAGAAGGCGTCGTCGGAGGCGACGATCAGGTCGCACACCCATGCCAGCATCAGCCCGCCGGCGATGCAGGCGCCCTGCACCATGGCGATGGTGGGTTTGGGGATCTCCCGCCACCGCCGGCACATGCCCAGGTAGACCTCGGACTCGCGGGCGTAGCGGCTCTCCCCGCCGGCCTTGCCGACGTGGTCCCACCACAGCGAGGCCTTGCGTTCGAAGGTCTGGTCGGCGTCGCGGCCGGGGGTGCCGATGTCGTGCCCGGCCGAAAAGTGCGGCCCGGCCCCGGCCAGCACGATCACCGCCACCTCGTCGTCGTCCACCGCCCGGTAGAACGCCCGGTCCAGCGCGTAGGTCATGGCGGAGTTCTGGGCGTTGCGGTACTGCGGCCGGTTCATCGTGACCACGGCGATCTTGCCGCGCCGCTCGTAGCGGACCACTTCCTCGGTCATCGCGCTTCTTCCTTCCGGCGTCAGGGGTGCTGGCTGCTGACCGAGACGACTTCGCCGGTCATGTAGGAGGACAGGTCGCTGGCGAGGAACACCACCACGTTGGCGACCTCCTCGGGGGTGGCGGCCCGGCCGAAGGCCTCACGGCGGGTCAGTTCCTCCAGCAGCTCGCGGCTGACGGTCTTCTCCAGGAACGGGTGCATGGCCAGGCTGGGGGCGACCGCGTTGACGCGGACGCCGGCCGGGGCGGCCTCCAGCGCCACGCACCGGGTGAAGGCCATGACGCCGGCCTTGGCGGCGGCGTAGTGCGCCTGGTTGACCTGGGCCCGCCAGCCCGACACCGACGCCATGTTGACGATCACGCCGGATTTGCGGGGCAGCATGTGCCGCAGCGCGGCCCGGGTGGCGCGGAAGACGCTGTTCAGGCTGATGTCGATGACCCGGTGCCACTCTTCGTCGGTCATCTCCACCACGGCCTTGTCGCCGCCCAGCCCGGCGTTGTTGACCAGCACGTCGATGCGGCCCTCGGCCTGCACGGTCTGCTCGATCAGGGCGTCCACCTGGGCGGTGTCGGCCACGTCGCAGCGGATGGCGGTCGGCTTGTCCCCCATGATCTCGGTCAGCCGCTCGGCGGCCTCGCCCAGCCTGCGCTCGTGGATGTCGCTGATCACCACCCGGGCGCCTTCTTCGGCGCACCGTTTGGCGGTGGCGTACCCGAGCCCCGCCCCGGCCGCCGCCGTGACCAGGACCACCCGGCCTTCCAACAACCCGCTCAACTCGCAACTCCCGCCTTGGACTGGTCCAGCCGTGCCTACCTTCCGTCCCTTCCGGCCGCCCGGCGGGTCCCCTGGCACGGCGCGGCCGGCTCGGTCAGGTGGCCGGGCCACTGTCGCATGGCGGGCGGGGGTGAATCCGGGGCCGTCCCATCCAGTAGGAGCGAACGGAGCAGGCCCCGCCTGTCTGTTCATTCTTTTAGAAAATAAAGATTTTCTAGACCGCTGTGAGGCGGCAGGGAGGACACGTGGCGGAGGCCGTGATCGTGGCGACCGCGAGGTCGCCGATCGGGCGGGCGCATAAGGGCTCGCTCAAGGACATCCGGGCCGATGAGCTGACGGCCCAGGTGGTGCGGGCGGCGCTGGCGAAGGTCCCGCAGTTGGACCCGTCCGACATCGACGATCTGCTGTTGGGCTGCGGGCTGCCCGGCGGTGAGCAGGGCGCCAATATGGCCCGGGTGGTGGCGGTGCTGCTGGGCTATGACCACTTGCCCGGGGCGACCGTGACCCGCTACTGCGCCTCGTCCGTGCAGAGCACCCGGATGGCCTTCCACGCCATCAAGGCCGGCGAGGCCGACGTGATCATCTCGGCGGGGGTGGAGAGCGTCAGCCGCGGCAAGGCCGGCACCAGCGACCGGCCGCCGGGCGGCGGCGACCCGTGGGAGGCCGGGTGGCGCAACCCGGTCTTCGCCGAGGCCCGCGACCGGGCCGCCGCGATGACCGCCTCCGGGTCCTGGCGGGACCCGCGCGCAGCCGGCCTGCTGCCGGATGTGTACATCGCGATGGGGCTGACCGCCGAGAACGTGGCCGCCGTGGAGGGCGTCACCCGCCGCGAGCAGGACGAGTTCGGGGTGCGCAGCCAGAACCTGGCCGAAAAGGCCATCGCCGACGGCTTTTACGCCCGCGAGATCACCCCGATCACGCTGCCGGACGGCACCGTGGTGGACACCGACGACTGCCCGCGGCCGGGGACGACCCTGGAGAAGGTCGCCGCGCTCAAGCCGGTCTTCCGCCCGGACGGCACGGTCACCGCAGGCAACTGCTGCCCGCTCAACGACGGCGCCGCCGCCCTGGTGATCATGAGCGATGTCAAGGCCCGCGAGCTGGGCATCACCCCGCTGGCCCGGATCGTCGCCACCGGGGTCTCGGCGCTCTCCCCGGAGATCATGGGGCTGGGCCCGGTGGAGGCCACCCGCAACGCGCTGCGCCGCGCCGGGATGACCATCGACGACATCGACCTGTTCGAGATCAACGAGGCGTTCGCCGCCCAGGTCATCCCGTGCGCCCGGCAGTTGGGCATCCCCATGGACAAGCTGAACGTGCACGGCGGCGCCATCGCCATCGGCCACCCGTTCGGCATGTCCGGCGCCCGCATCACCACCACGCTGATCAACGGCCTGCAGAGTACGGACAAGACGCTGGGCCTGCAGACCATGTGCGTGGGCGGCGGCCAGGGCATGGCCATGATCATCGAACGCCTGTCCTGACCGTCTCCGCCCTCACGGCACGGCCCGTCCGGGCACGCCCCGCGGCCGGGACGGGCCGGCCCATGCTCGCGAGGCCTCTTTCAACACACCGTCTCTACAGGCCGAGACCGGGCCTGGCGGCCAGGGGCAAAGCCGTGACCTGCAATGCCGCAGCACCGAAGACCCGTCGAGGCTCCCGTCCCCGGCGCCCTGGACCACGTTGGGAAGGTTCAGTGGCGGCGCAGGCGGGTTTTGAAGGGGTTGGAGGAGACGACCTCGACCGGGCCGGGGTTGGACGCATAACGCATGGTGTTGTCGAGGTGGACGCGGGCGAAGCGTTCCAGGGCCTCGGCGTCGCCCCGTTCGATCAGGCGCATGATGCGCTCGTGGGCGCGGATGCCGGACTCGCGGCGTTCCACGTCGGGGAAGTCGCCGGACTCGCTGGCGCGGGCCGCCCACTGCTGCTCCTGGGAGGACCACAGGGTCTCCAGCGTCCCGACCACCAGGATCAGGGTCTGGTTGCCGCACAGTTGCACCAGTTCCTGGTGGAAGCGGCGGGTGACGCGGGTGAACTCCACCTCGTCCTCGACGGCGGCCAGGGTCTGTTCGTGGATCAGCCGCAGCCGGGGCAGCACCTCGGTGTGCCGGTCCTCGCGGGTGGCGCACAACGCGGCGCACATGGGTTCCAGGCGTTTGAGGGCGTCCCCCACGTCGTCGTAGCCGATGCCGCGGAACTGCATGACCAGGCCGATCATGTAGGCGGCGTGGGCGGGGGTGGGCACGTGCACCACGGCGCCGCCGCGGTTGCCGCGCTGCACGGTGATCAGACCCTCGGCCTCCAGGATGCCCAGGGCCTCGCGCAGCGAGGGCTTGCTGACCTCGAACTCGCGCAGCAGCTCGTCTTGCGCGGGCAGCGCGTCCCCGTCCTTGAGCTCGCCGCTGAGGATGCGGTCGCGCAGGATGGCCGCGACCATCTCGGCCACCCGCGGTTGGTGGAGCTGCACGTTCGACTCCTTGTAGGCGAGCCCGGCGAGCCACACAGGCTAGGGGAGCTGCGGCCCGGTGCCGGGGTGAGCGCCCGCAGGACGGGCAGATCGTGATCCTGCCGCCGGGCGACGCCGGCGGTGCGGCCCCCGGCCCGCTCAGTGGGACCGCCGGCCCTCCTGCGGCGGCGGAACTCCTATCCTCACCAATCTTATAGAAGATTTAGCTCTCACCAGGGAAGGAGCCGCGGCGTGAAGCGAACACCCAGCGGCGCCATCGCGTGGCAGGTCCACGACGACGGGCCCGACCGCGGGATCGCCGAGGTCGTCATGGACCGGCCCCCGGTCAACGCGCTGACCGTGGCCGGTTGGTTCGAACTGGCCGAGACCGTGCGCTCGCTCGGCGCCGACGAGAGCGTCCGGGCACTGGTGCTGCGCGCCGAGGGCCGCGGTTTCAACGCCGGCGTGGACATCAAGGAGATCCAGGCCGACCCGGGCTATGACAAGCTCATCGGCGCCAACCGCGGCTGCTTCGCCGCCTTCGCCGCCGTCTACGAGTGCCAGGTCCCGGTGATCGCCGCGGTCGCCGGCTACTGCCTGGGCGGCGGCATCGGCCTGGTCGGCAACTCCGACATCATCGTGGCCTCCGAGGACGCCACCTTCGGGCTGCCGGAGGTGGACCGGGGCGCCCTGGGCGCCGCCACCCACCTGGCCCGCCTGGTGCCCCAGCACAAGATGCGCGCCATGGTCTACACGGCCAAGCCCGCCACCGCCCAGGAGCTGCACGCCTGGGGTTCGGTGCTCGCGGTCGTCCCCCGGGAGCGGCTGCGCGAGGAGGCCTTCGCGGTGGCCCGCGAGATCGCCGCCAAGAGCACCCGGGTGATCCGCGCGGCGAAAGAGTCGCTGAACGGCATCGACCTGTGGGACGTGCACCGCAGCTACCGGTACGAGCAGGGCTTCACCTTCGAGCTCAATTTGTCGGGCGTCTCCGATGAGGCCCGCGCGGCCTTCGTGGAGGGCCGGGAGGCGAAGTTCGACCAGTGAAGGGGCGTCAGTTGAGCGGCAAGAGGATGTCGGAGGCGGACGTCGTCGCCCGCCTGTCCGACGGCATGACCATCGGCATCGGCGGCTGGGGCAGCCGGCGCAAGCCCATGTCGATCGTCCGGGAGATCTGCCGGTCGTCGCTGAAGGATCTGACGGTGGTCTCCTACGGCGGCCCGGACGTGGGGATGCTGTGCGCGGCCGGCAAGGTCCGGCACGTGGTGTTCGCGTTCGTGTCGCTGGACACCATCCCGCTAGAGCCCTACTTCCGCAAGGCCCGCGAGTCCGGCGCCGTCACCGCCAAGCAGATGGACGAGGGCATGATGCTGCTGGGGCTGCAGGCCGCGGCCTGGCGGGTGCCGTTCCTGCCCACCCGGGTCGGGCTGGGCTCGGACCTGCAGCGCATCGACCCGTCGCTGCGCACCGTCACCTCCCCCTACCCGGCCCCCGGCGGCACCCACGAAGAGCTGATCGCCGTGCCCGCGCTGCACCTGGACGCGGCGATCGTGCACGTCAACCGGGCCGACGAGAACGGCAACGGGCAGTTCCTCGGCCCCGACCCCTACTTCGACGACCTGTTCCTGGAGGCCGCCGAGCAGCGCTTCATCTCCTGTGAGCGGATCGTCCCGACCGCCGAGCTGACCGCCTCCGCCCCGCTGCACACCCTGAAGATCACCCGGATGATGGTGGACGGGGTGGTGGAGGCCCCCGGCGGCGCGCACCCCACCTCCTGCGTCCCCGACTACCCCCGCGACGAGGCGTTCCAGAGGGACTACGCCGCCTCCGCCAAGGAGCCCGACGGCTGGGAGCGCTTCTCCAAGGAATGGATCGACGGCCTGGACGAGGCCGCCTACCAGGCGAAGCTGAAGGGGTGAGGGACGTGACCGAGCAGACCCTCCACAAGGTGCGGCGCGCCGACGTCTGCGCCGTCGCCATCGCCGACTGCTTCCGCGGCGACGGGGAGATCCTGGCCAACCCGATCGGGAACCTGCCGGTCCTGGGCGGACGGCTGGCCCGCGCCGTGCATGAGCCGCAGCTGATGATGACCGACGGGGAGGCCTACCTGACCGGCGACGTCCCGCCGCTGGGCACCGCCCCGGAGGTGATCGAGGGCTGGAACCCGTTCCGGCGGATGTTCGATGTGGTGTGGGGCGGCCGCCGGCACGTGATGATGGGCGCCAGCCAGATCGACAGGTACGGCAACCAGAACATCGCGGCGATCGGGTCCGACCCCGACAAGCCGGTGCGGCAGCTCATCGGCTTCCGCGGCGCCCCCGGCAACACCATCAACAACACCACCAGCTACTGGATCCCCAACCACAGCACCCGGGTGTTCGTGGAGAAGGTGGACCTGGTGTGCGGCATCGGCTATGACCGGGCCGCCGAGCTGGGCGAGGTGGCGCGCTTCCACAACCTGCGGCACGTCATCACCAATCTGGCCGTGCTGGACTTCGAAACCCCCGACCACCGGATGCGGCTGCGGTCGGTGCACCCGGGCGTCACGGTCGAGGACGTGGTGGCCAACACCGGTTTCGAGCTGGTCATCCCCGACCAGGTGCCCACCACCCGCACGCCCACCGACGAGGAGATGGCCGTCATCGAACGGCTGGACCCCGCGGGCCTGCGGTACCGCGAGGTGAAGGACTGATGCATCCGGCGCTGCACACCCGGGCCTGCGAGCTGTTCGGGATCAAGTACCCGATCGTCCAGACCGGCATGGGCTGGGTGTCGGGCGTGCACCTGACCGCCGCCACCGCCGCGGCCGGCGGGCTGGGCATCCTGGCCGCGGTCACCATGTCGGACGAGCAGATGCTGACGGCCGTCCGCGAGATGCGCGAGCGCACCGACGCGCCGTTCGGGGTGAACCTGCGTCCCGACCAGCCCGACATCGCCGAACGGGTCAAGGCGCTGGCCCGGGAGGGCGTGAAGGTGGTCTCCTTCGCCGGCGCCCCCACCAAGGACACCGTCTCCCGGCTGCACGACGCGGGCGTGCTGTGCATCGTCACCGTGGGGATGCGGCGGCACGCCGAGAAGGTCGCCGCGCTGGGCGTGGACGCGGTGATCGCCCAGGGCGGCGAGGGCGGCGGCCACACCGGCTCGGTGCCCACCTCGCTGCTGCTGCCGCAGGTGGTGGACGCGGTCGGCGCCGACATCCCGGTGCTGGCGGCCGGCGGGTTCCACGACGGCCGGGGGCTGGTGTCGGCGCTGGCCTACGGCGCGGACGGCATCGCCATGGGCACCCGGTTCCTGCTCACCCAGGAAAGCCGCGTGCCCGAGCCGGTCAAACGCGACCACTACCTGAAGGCCGGCGTCACCGACACGGTGGTGACGTCCGCGATCGACGGGCGTCCCCAGCGGGTCATCCGCACCCCGTTCGTGGAGGCCCTGGAGCGCCAGTCGCCGTGGCGGCGGGGAGTGCGGATCCTGCGCGCCAGCACCCGGATGAAGGAGCTGACCGGGCAGTCCCCGCTCAAGGCCGTCCGGGAGGGCCTGGCGATGCGCCGCGAGCAGGGCCTGACGTGGTTCCAGGTGGCCAGCGCCATCAACGTCCCGCTGCTGATCAAGGCGGCGCTGGTGGAAGGCCGCCCGGAGGCCGGGGTGCTGCCCACCGGGCAGGTCACCGGGGTGGTCGACGACCTGCCCACGGTCGCCGAGCTCATCGAGCGCATCATCGCCGAGGCCGAGAGCACCCTGCGGCGCCTGGAGTCCGGCAAGCGCCCGTAGTGGCCGCTCACCGGCGCGTCTTGGGCGACACCGGCACGTCCCGGTCGGTAAAAAGTCTGAGCACACGCGGTAACCATGTCCCCCTGGGCCGGTGGTCCCGCCGAGCGGGGCCACCGGCCCGGAGGGGAAATTCGGATGCTTCCGCCGGTATGCGGGGCCTACCGTGGGCTCATGGACGTGGTATTCACACGGACGGGTGAGCGTCGCTACGGGCTGACCATCGTCGCGCCGGGAGCGCCGCTCCGGGGGGCGGACCCGGCACCCGGATACGACGACTACATCCCGCACGACCTCGTCCATTACGTGATCGAGGCCGAGCTGAAGATGTCGGGGGGCCTGTACGGGCGGGCCGCCGCCGGCGGCGGGTGCTTTCTGCTGCTGGAGGAGACGCCGCAACGGCGCGGGCGGCGGCGCAGGCAACGCCAGTTGCAACGCCGCGAGGCCCACCTGCGCGAAAAGGACCACGCCGGCTCGGCGGACATGGCCCGCTCCGAGCGCCTGGCCGCACTCTGCGACATGGCCTGGCGGCTGCGCCGCTCCCCCAAGGGGCAGCCGCCCCCGTGGGTGCCCAAGCAGGAGATCTCCGCGGAGGACCGCGAGGCGGTCGAACGCGTGGTGGCCAGGCTGGATGAGATCGCCCCGCTGTGGAACGCCCTGAAGATCGGTGAATCCCTGACCTTCACCTGGCCGAACCCCCTCCCCGTCCAGGCCGCCCACCGCTGAAGGCGGCCGGGCACCGCGACGGAGGCTTCGAGAAAACGTCGCCGAGGGCGGCCGGGGGCCGCCCTCGGCATGCGGGCCGGTCAGGAGTGGGGGCAGGTGTCGCGGTACTCGCTGATCTGCCGGTTCGGCCGCGGGGCCGGGCACAGGAACTGGTCGTAGCGGGTGTCGTCGTCGACGAAACGCTTCAGCCAGGAGATCGTGAACTTGGCGACCAGGTCGGACTCGGCGGTGGGGTCCACGTGGTTGCCGCCCGCCATCTCCAGGTACGCCTTCTCCGGCACGTTGGTCATGCTGTCGTAGAAGCGTTCGGAGTGGCCGGCGACCGGGGCGACGTTGTCGTTCTCCGCGCCGATGATCAGCGTCGGGACGGTGAGGTCGCTCCAGTTCTTGGTGAGGCTCCAGGGCGCCAGCGGGATCGCGGCCCGCAGCGTGGGGCGCTTGGCCGCGGCCGCCAGGCTGCCGCCGCCGCCCATGGAGTGGCCCATCACGGCCAGCCGGCTCGGGTCGATCCGGTCGCGCACCTGGCTGCGGGTGGTCAGGTAGTCCAGCGCGGCCAGCAGCTGCTCTGAGCGTGACTCGGGGGTGTCGGTCAGGCCGTTGGTGGTCAGCGTCATGACCACGAAGCCCTGGGAGGCCAGGCGGGGGCCGAACCAGCGCACCAGGCTCTCGGGGGACAGGAACCCGGGGATGACCGCGACCGCGCCGAAGGTGCCCTGGCTCCGGTCGGTCGGGTAGAAGATGGTGCCCCGGTTGAAGCCGGCGCCGATGCCGCCGTTCACGCTGATCTCGTCGATGGCGAACGGGCCGCGCCGGGCGGTGACGCTGCGCTCGGTGGGGTCGGGGCCGCGCTGGTAGGGGTTGTCGGCGGCGTGCGCGGGGGCGGGGACGGCGGTCAGCGCGCCCACGGCGGCGACCGTGGCGGCCGCCACCGACAGCCGCCGCAGCGACCTGCGCAGTCTGCTCTTCATGGGGATCCTCTCGTCGGGAGCGGGAAGGCGAGAGGTAGCGTGCGCCCATGACGGCGGCCGCGCTTGGCAGGTGTCCGCGCATTACGCGGCGGCGAGCTGTCCGCGTCCTATAAACCCGCGGCGTATGCCCAGCTCACGCGCCTTGCCGCGGCATGTCGCGCCGCGGAGGTCTTGTGCCGGTGACCAAAGGCGATGTGCCGGCGGCCCAAAGCTCTTGGGGCAGGAGACGCCCGTCTTGAGCATCACCGGCCGTCGGGTCGGCTCACTCGGGCGGCTTGGGGCCGCCGGCGGCGGGCATGGGCTCGGTGTCGGGCGGCGGGGATGGCGGGCCGTTGTCCTCTGGTTTCAGGGCGCGCAGGCTCATGGTGACGCGGTAGGTGATGGCGGTGACGGGGACGGCCACCACGGCCCCGGCGATGCCGCCCAGCAGGGTTCCGGCGGTGACGGCGATCAGGATGACCGCCGGGTGCAGCCGCAGCGAACGGCCCTGGATCACCGGTTGCAGCAGGTTGCCCTCGGCCTGCTGGACCAGCAGCACCGCGCCCAGCGTCAGCAGCGCGTCCCCGAGGCCGTTGCTGACCAGCGCCACCAGCACCGCCACCGCCCCGGCCACGGTGGCCCCGACGATCGGGATGAACGCGGCGATGAAGGTCAGCAGGCCCAGCGGCAGCGCCAGCGGGACGCCGATGATCACCAGCGCCAGCCCGATGCCGACGCCGTCGATCACGGCGACCAGGAACGTGCCGCGGATGTAGGCGACCAGCGTCCGCCAGCCCTCCACGGCCGCCACCGCCACCCAGCCCCGGTGCCGCCGCGGCAGCTGGCTCAGCGCCCAGCGCGCCATCTTCTCGCCGTCCTTGAGCAGGAAGAACAGCAGCACCAGGGCCAGCAGCGCCGACGTCGCCCCCTGCGCGGCGGCGGTGGCCCCGCCGACCGGGTCGGGCAGCGCCTCCCGGAGGGTCCTGATCAGCCCGTCCACCGTTGAGTTGATCTGCCGTTCGCTGACCGACAGCGGCCCTTCCAGCAGCCATTGGCGGACGCGGTCCAGGCCCTCTTCGGTCTGGCGGCGCAGGCTGCTCCACTCGTTGACCACCCGGTTGGTGATCAGCGTGAAGGGCAGCGCGATGGCCCCCAGCAGGACCAGGATCCCGGCCAGCGCGGCCAGCCAGGGCGGGGTGCCGAGGCGGCGCAGCCCGCTGGAGACCGGCCCGATCAGCGCGGCCATCAGCAGCGCCGCCACCACCGCCAGCGTCAGCGGCGCCAGCCGCACCAAGACGATGACCACCAGGTAGATCGCCGCCGCGATGACCAGCAGGCTGGCCCCTACGACGGCGGTGTTGCGCAGCCCCGGCGGGACGGTGACCGGGGGGCGTTCCCGGGAGGGCGTGACGCGGGCGGCCGTGGAGCCCTTCCCCTGCGGCGCGGTGGGTTCACCGGAGGCCATGGCCTGCTCCTCACCCGGTCCGGTCGGACTCGTCGATGACGAGGACGTCGCGGTCCAGCGCGCCGGTGCGGTACACGATGCCGCCCACCGTCTGCGCCACCACCGGGGAGGTCACCAGCTGGAACAGCGCCACCAGCAGCAGCGGGGCGATGTCGGACATCGAGGTCATCTGCGCGGCCGTCCCGGCCAACACCAGCAGCAGCCCGATGGTGTGCGGCTTGGCGGCGGCGTGGATGCGGGTGACGGTGTCGGGGAAGCGCACCATGCCGAGCGCGCCGAGCGCCGAGAACGCCGCGCCGGCCGGCAGCAGCACGGCGGTGATCAGGTCGGTGACGCTCACCTGCGTTCCTCCCGCTCCCCGGCCAGGCGGGCCGCGGTGACGGTGCCCACGAAGCCCAGCAGGGCGATCACCACCAGGGAGGAGGAGTGGGCCGCCTCCCCCTGGGTGGCCGCCTGCACCGCGACCCCGCTGACCAGCAGCACCGCCAGGACGTCCAGCGCCACGATCCGGTCCAGCGGGCCGGGGCCGCGCACCATGCGCAGCAGGGTCAGCAGCGCCGCCAGCGACAGCAGCGCGTAGGTGACGGCGTAGACGACGTTCACCGGCCCTCACCTCCCGTCGGACGGCCTGACAAGGGGAACGTCCGCATCAGCCTGCGTTCGGTGTCGCGCACGTCCGCCCGTACCCGCTGGGCGTCGGTTTGATCACGGATCGGGATTCCGTGCACGTACAGCAGTGACTTGCCGCCGTCGATCTCCATCACCACCGAGCCCGGCCGCAGCGTGATGTTGTTGCTGAGCAGGATCAGCAGCACGCTGGAGCGCACCCGGTAGGGGATCTGCAGGATGCCGGCGCGCACGGCCTGCGGCCCCTGCAGCGCCAGCCGTGCGACCACCAGGCTGGAGGCCACCAGGTCGGCGAAGAACCGGCCGGTGGTGATGGCCAGCTCCAGCGGCCGGACGCGGTGGGTCTGCGGCGGCGCCGGCAGCCGCGTCACCCGGTACACCAGGGCGACCACCAGCGCCCCGGAGAGCACGACGAGCAGGTTCACCCTGCTCCACAGCGCCACCCAGATGACCAGCAGCCAGACCGCCATCGCCAGGCGGGGAGCGGAGATCTTCACGGCGCCTCCTCTCCGAGCACCGCCTGCCGGTAGGCGGTGCGGTCCAGCAGGTCGCCGGCCGCCTGCAGGGTCCAGGACGTCAGCGGCCCGGCCAGCACCGCCACCGCCAGCCCGAGCAGCACCATCCCGGCGGTCACCGCGCGCACCAGCAGGTGGCTGTAGCGCACCTGCCGGGACGGCTCCGGCTCGCCTCGCGTTTCGGGGGGCGGGGCGCCGGAGGGGCGGGGACGCCAAAAGGCCAGCGTCCAGACCCGGCTCATCGCCACCAGCGTCAGCAGACTGGCCGCCACCGCCACCCCCGCCACCAGGTAGGCCAGCGCGCGGCCGGAGCCGAACCCGGCCTGCAGCAGCGCCAGCTTGGCCACGAACCCCGACAGCGGCGGGATCCCGCTCAGGCTCATGGCGGGGACGAAGAACAGCACGGCGGTGAGCGTGGAGGTCTTCGCCAGCCCGCCCAGCCGGTCCAGCGAGGTGTGCCCGGTCTCCTCCTGCATGATGTCGCTGACCAGGAACAACGTGGCCTGCACCACGATGTGGTGGACGAGGTACAGCAGCGCCCCGGCCAGCCCGGCGACCGAGAACAGCGCCAGCCCGAAGACCATGAAGCCGATGTGGCCGACCAGGGTGAACGACAGCACCCGGTGGATGTCGTGCTGGACCAGCGCCCCCAGCATCCCCACCAGCAGCGTCAGCGCGGCCAGCACCAGCATCAGCGCGCTGGCCTCCTGGAGCGGGAACAGCAGCGTCTGGGTGCGGATCAGCGCGTAGACGGCGGTCTTGGTGAGCAGCGCCGCGAAGATCGCGGTGATCTTGGTGATGGCCACCGGGTAGCTGTCGGGCAGCCACAGGTGCAGCGGCACCACCGCGCCCTTGATCCCGAACACCACCAGGAACATCACCGCCAGCGCGGCCCGCAGCCCCGGCGGCAGGTTCTCGGTGCGGACCGACAGGTCGGCCAGGTTGACCGTGCCGGTGGCCGCGTAGGTGAAGCCGATGGCCGTCAGGAACAGGATCGAGGAGGTCAGGCTGGTGACCGTGTAGGTCATCCCGGCGTGCATGCGCGCCGGGTTGGGGGCCAGCGTCATCAGCACGTGGCTGGAGACCAGCATGACCTCAAAGCCCACGAACAGGTTGAACAGGTCCCCGGCCAGGAACGACAGGCACACCCCCGCCGCCAGCGTCAGGTAGACGGGGTAGAACAGGCTCGGCTCGGACTCGGTGTGCCCGACCACGCCCTCGCCGACCGCGTAGATCATGATCGCCAGCAGCACCACGGTGGAGACCACCAGCATCAGCGCGCTCAGCCGGTCGGCGACCAGCGTGATGCCCAGCGGCGCCGGCCAGTCCCCGGCCTGCACGCTGATCACGCCGTGGCGGGCCACCGCCGCGGCCACCGCCACGGCCACGGCCACCAGGCCGGCCAGCACCGCCATGCTCAGCGCCCGCAGCAGCCCGGCCGAGCGCCGCACCAGCAGCGACAGCGCACCGCCCGCCAGCGGCAGCGCGAACGGCAGCGGCAGCAGGACGTTCACCGCTCGTCCTCCTCGGCTTCGGCGGCGGCGTACTCTGCCTCTTCCGGGCCGCGCTCGGCGCGGATCCGGCGGTCCTCCACGTCGTCCTGCACCTCGTCTTCGCCCAGGAACACCCAGCTGCGGTAGGCCAGGGCCAGCAGGAAGGCGGTCACCCCGAAGGTGATGACGATCGCGGTCAGCGCCATGGCCTGCGGCAGCGGGTCGGTCATGGCCCCTTCGCCGTGGCCGTCCAGCAGCGGCGGCGCCCCGGCCGGGCCGCCCGCCAGCAGCAGCGCCAGGTTGGCGGCGTGGCCCAGCAGCGCGAACCCGACCACGATCCGCACCATCGACCGCTGCACCAGCATCTGAAAGCCGATCGCCAGCAGCACGCCGATCACCACGAGCAGCACCAGGCTCACCGGCGCCCTCCCGGTTCCTCCTCCAGGCTGGTGCCCAGGGTGCGGATCAGGCTCAGCACCAGCCCGAGCACCAGGCCGAACACTCCCAGGTCGAAGAACAGGGAGGTGGGCAGCTCCACGTGCCCGATCAAGGGCCAGTCGGCCCGCAGCACGGTCGTCTCCAAGAAGGCCCCGCCGGCGAGCCAGGCCGCGGCCCCCGAGCCGACCGCCAGTCCCAGGCCCCCGCCGATGAAGACCCCCGGGTTGAGCGGCATCGCGGCGGCCAGTTCGGACACCCCGCCGGCCAGGTAGCGCAGCACGAACGCCACACCCGCCACCAGCCCGGCCACGAACCCGCCGCCGGGCTCGGCGTGCCCGGCCGGCAGCAGGTAGACCGAGACGACCAGGATGGTGGGGATGAGGATCCGGGCGGTCACCGCCAGCAGCACCGGGCGGACCCCCGGCAGCGGGGTGCTGGGCGAGGCCAGCCACCGTCCGGGCTGCCGTTCCCCGGTCTCGGCCGGCCAGGGGGTGCGGTCCTCCATGCCGGTCAGCACCAGCGCCGCCACCCCCACCGCGGCCACCGCCAGGACGGTGATCTCACCGAGGGTGTCCAGGGCGCGCAGGTCCACCAGGATCGCGTTGACCACGTTGCCCGCGTCCTCTTCGGCGGCGGCCTGGATGTAGCGCGGCCCGACCGGTCGCGCCGTCCGGCTGAGCACGGCGACCAGCAGGAACAGCGCGGCGAACGCGCCGATCCCGGCGCTGACGGCGGTGGAGGCGGCCCGCAGGCCGAGCGGCCGGCGGCTCGGCGGGAACCATTCGGGCAGCCGCCGCAGCACGAACACCAGGATGATCAGCGTCAGCGTCTCCACCACCAGGGCGGTCAACGCCAGGTCGGGCGCCCCGTGCAGGACGAACAACCCCACCACGCCGTAACCGGTGGCGCTCAGCAGCAGCGCCGCCGACAGCCTGCGCCGCACCCGGGTGGCCGCCAGGGCGGCGGTCACCACCAGCACCCCCAAAACGGCCTGCATCGGGTGATCCCACAGCCGCACCCGGCCGCCGCTCCAGGCGGGCCCCGTGCCGTTGAGCAGCCCGGCCACCAGGGTCACTCCCGGCAGCGCCAGCACGGTCAGCATGATCACCGTCAGGTAGACCGGCAGCGACCCGACCTGGATGCGCCGGGTCAGCTCCCGCGCCCCCAGCAGCAGGCCGCTCAGGCAGGCGTAGTAACCGGCCTCGGCGGTGGGCAGCCGCGCCAGGCGCCGCCGCAGCGGACGCAGCCGCGGCGCCCGCAGGTACAGCCACGTCCCCAGCGCCAGGACCAGCACCGACAGCGCCAGCGGCCCCAGCCCGTGCCACAGCGCCAGCGTGTAGCCCGGTTCGGTGGTCGGCATCTGGTCGGCGTAAGGGGCGATCACCCGATGCCACACCCCGGGCCCCAGCCCGGCCAGCAGCCCGGCGACGGCGGGCACCAGAATCGGCCAGATCGCCTCCCCGGGCAGTCCTCCCACGCCCGAACGCGGGCGGTCGGGCGGTGGCGCCGACCCCTCTCCCGCGCCTGGACGTTCCGCACCCTCGCCGCGGAAGGACGTGGGGGACGGCGGTTCACCCCCGTCTGAACGCTCCGGATCACGTGGGCGATCGGGTGCGGCCGGTGGCGGCTCTCCCGCGCCCGGGTGTTCTGGGGTCTCGTCACGCGAGCGGGCAGGTGCGTCCGATGGCGGCTCGTCCGGGGCTTCGCCGGGTGCTCCGGGGCCGCCGCCGAGGCGTCGGGGTGTCCGGGCTCTTTCGCGGAGGGCGTGCCATACGGCCGTCGTGTCGGTTTTCAGTTCCGCTCCGGTCGGCTCGTCGGCGTCGCCGCCGAAGGCCGCCTGCAGGAAGCGGATTCCGTAGGCGACGGTGAACGCCGAGCCGACTGTCACACCCGCCAGCACCAGCAGGTCCGCGCCGCCGTGGGCGAACGCCTCCAGGGCGGCCTCCTTGGCCGTGAAGCCCAGGAACGGCGGCAGTCCGACCATGGACGCCACCGCCAGCGCCGTGGCCAGGGCGGTGACCGGCAGTTGCGGGCCGACGCCGTGCAGCCGGCTGCCCCGGCGGGTTCCGAACGTGCGGTCCAGGACGCCGACCGCCAGGAACATCGGGGCCTTGAACAGGCCGTGCGCCAGCAGCAGGGCGTCCCCGGCCAGCGCGGCGGTGCGGTCGCCCGCGCCGACCAGCACCATCAGCAGGCCGAGCTGGCTGATCGTCCCGTAGGCCAGCAGGCGTTTCAGGTCGTCCTGCCACAATGCCTGCCATCCGGCGGCCAGCAGGCTGACCAGGCCGACCGTCACCACCAGCGGGACCCACACCCCGGTGCCGGCGAAGCCGGGCGTCAGCCGGCCCACCAGGTACACGCCCGCCTGCACCATCGCCGCCGCGTGCAGGTAGGCGCTGATGGGGGTGGGCGCCACCATCGCCGCCGGCAGCCAGGAGTGCAGCGGCATCTGCGCCGATTTGGCGAACGCGCCCAGCAGGATCAGCACCAAGGCGGTGATGACGGCGGCGCCCTCGGGCGGGTCGGCCAGCAGCACCGAGATGGTGTAGGTGCCCGCGGCCAGGCCGAGCACCACGAACCCGGCCAGCATGACCAGCCCGAACCCGGTGGTGATCAGCAGGGCCTGGTTGGCGGCGCGGCGGTGCTCGGGGTCTTCGGGGCGGTCGGCGGCGATCAGCAGGTAGGAGCACAGGGTGGTCAGCTCCCAGAACACATACAGCACCAGGAGGTTGTCGGCCAGCACCAGGCCGGTCATCGCCCCGGCGAAGGCCACCAGCACCGAGATGATCAGCGCCGGGGGCCGGGGGAAGTACCAGGCCGAGTACACCAGCACCAGCACGCCGACGCCGCCGACCAGCAGCAGCATCACCCAGGACAGGCCGTCCAGGCGGAACTGCAGCACCAGCCCCAGTTCGGCGGCCCAGTCCACCGTCTCGGCGATCGGCTCGCCGGCGGCGACCGCCCCCGACTGCCGCACCGCCCAGATCACCGTGGCCAGGGGGGCGAGCGCCGCCACATACGGCATGGCTCTCCGGTCGTGCCGCAGCGCCCACGGCAGCAGCAGTGCCAGGACGGCGTGGAACGCCACGAGCGTCACCATGGCCGCAGGCTCCCCACCGCATCCCTCCCCAGCGCTCGCCGTGCGGCCGGTCCCTTCCGGCTGAGGACCGCAAAGCAGCCCGCATTCACGCATGTCCCCGCTCCCGGGGGCCGTCGCGTGCCTCCTGCGGGGAATTGGGCGTCCCTTGCGGCACTGTTTGCCGAGCCGTCCCGCCGCCGGGCCGGGCGGCGTAAATCACTGGCGTGATCAGCGCAAAGGCCGTTGGATCCTGTTTTCGGCCTTCCCGAACCACCGAAACGTCCTATGATCTTTCTCGGCCGGGGCGGCCCCGTCCCGGCCAGGCCCCGGGAAAGTCGGTGTTAGCCCCACCTGCCGGGGCCGTTTTGCTTTGCGGGAGGCCGCCGGCCGGGGCGTGTCGGTGCGGTCTGCCAGGATGTGCGGCGTGGGCAACCTGTATGAGTACTTCTCGGCCGCCGATGACGAGGAGGCCGCGGCGGCGCTCGGCCGCAAAGGGTGGACGCAGGACCGGGGAGCCCGCACCCTGGCCGTCAAGGGCATCGACCCGGCGGTGCAGATCGGCAGGCTGGAGGAGCTGCTGACCGGCCGCCCCTACGCGCAGATCACGGCCGACCCCCGGTTCGCCCGGCGGATCGGCCCGTCATGGGCCGACCGCGGCGTGGTCACCCTGACCGATACGCTCACCCGGGCCCTGGCGGCGGGCGAGGAGAGCGACCTGGCGCAGGTCACCGTCGACTGGTCGCAGATCGCGGAGTTCGACGGCCAGGCCGACCCCATGGACCTGGCCGAGTTCCTGTTCGAGCTGTCGGCGATCGCCGCCCGCGCCAGCGAACGCGGCCACCGCCTGTACTGCCGCTGGAGCCGGTGACCATGAGCCGAGACGAGCAGCGGCCGGCGGCGCGGCCTTTCCTGCGGGCGCTGGAGCAGTTGCACAGCGACGATCCCCGGGCGCGGGAGAGGGGCTTTGACTTCCTGCGCGAGCACGCCGACTCCTACGTGGCGGAGCTGATCGAGGCGTTCGGCCGGGAGGACGACGCCGAGATGCGCTGCCTGCTGCTGGAGCTGCTCGCCGAGGCGCGCGACCCCACGGCCCTGCCGGTGCTGGCCGAGCAGCTCGCCTGCCCGGACGAGTCCGTGCAGTTCTGGGCGGTCCGGGGCCTGGAGATGCTCGGCACCCGCGAGGCCGGCCAGGCCCTCGACCGCGCCCGCGCCGAAGGGTGGATCTTCTAGCGGGCCTTGCGCCACGCCGCCGCCACGGGCCGGGACGGGGATGCCGCAGGAGGCCGTCGGGCTCCCGTCCGCGGCGCCTTGGGCCGGGGCGTTGAAAAGGTTCAGTTGGGGAAGGCGCCGGGGTCCACCGAGCGGGTCCGGGCCTGGCCGCCCAGGACCGGGTGCAGGGTGATCCTCCAGTTGCTCCAGCGGATCTGGGTGGCGGTGTAGACGGTCTGGAAGCGCAGGCTCTCTTCGAAGCGCTGGAAGCGGCAGTCCCGGCCGAAGGAGCGGTTCTTGGGGTCCCAGGCGGAGCCGCTGGCGAAGTAGATCCGGTAGGTGCCGTCGCTGATGCCGCGCACCGTGTACGTGCCGCCCCTGCGCACGTAGACGGAGATGCGCGGGCTGCCGCCCCGGACGAGGGTGACCACGGCGTCCCCGCTGCCATTGTCGATGGTCAGACCGCCCCGTCCGCCAAGGCCGCTGGAGCGGATGAACGTCCCGTTCGAGGGGCGCGAGCTGAACTTGTGGCCGGCGGGCGGCAGCGCCAGGCCGGGCCGCTTGCCGGGCAGGACGGCGGTGACCTCGCGCAGGGCGTCGCGGAGTTCGTCGGTGGCGTCGGCCTCTCCCAGGTCGGCCCAGACCGCCGGACCGGTGCACAGATCCCGGCCCTTCACCTGCCGTTCCACGACGCCCACGGTTTTGTGGAATTCCTCCAGCGCCGTGAGCAGCCGCGGGTGCCGGCCGGCCAGTTCGGGCGGCGGGGTGATGTCGCGCAGCATGGCGGCGGCCTCGACGGCGGCCTCCTCCACGGGGGCGACCCGCCCGGCCAGCCCTTTGTACTTGCCGGCCTTGCGGAGGTCTTTGAGGGGCTTGTCCATTCGCCGCAGGGCGCTGCGCAGCGTCGCGGCGTATTCCTGAAGCGAGGCGGGCTGCGGGGTGGAGACGGTCGGCGTGTCCAAGCCCGCCGGTGTCTGGGAGATCGCTGTCCCGGTGGTCCCGGCGTCCTGGGTGCAGGCCCCCACGAGCAGCATGCCCGCCGCCACCGCCGCCGTGCCGCACATGCGGCTTCTTCTGCTCCGGAGGAGACTCCCGGACGCCCTTTCCCTGCCTTTCTGTGTCACTTCATCACGATCCGCCAAGCCCAGCCGTCCGATATAGGTATTTGTCCGCAGAACACAACTCAGGATGTGGCCGGATCCGGCCGTTCTCCGCCGGGGAGGATGAACGGCGGCTTCACCGAACGACGGCATGCGCACAAGCCGCACCACAAGACGTCAGACGACTCGCCGGGCACAAAGGGCGACCACAGGCACCCGTCTGCAGAATCACGGGCCGAAACACGGCCGCATCCGGCCGTCTCCGCCAGGGCGGATGGGCAAAGGTCCCGCCGAACGGCGGCGCGCAAGCAAACCGCGACGCAAGACACCGAGCAGAACCGAACGGGCATAAGCACCCGCCCGCAGCCCACGGCACAGAACGCGACCGGATCCGGCCATCCCCCAGGCGAGCGGATGTGCAGACGGGCGGCGACATGTGACCAGGTCGCGATGCGCATGAGAGAGATTCGCGCGTTGTGCGGAAATATCAGGCGGCGGGCCTCCGCGACCTCGATCAGAGGATTTTCTGCGGATTTCAGACGATGCCCGCCAATACGATCATGATCATGACACGACGCCTCCTGTTCGCCGGTGTCGGCTTGTCGCTCGCCATTGCCGTACCGGCCACCGCCCTGCCCGCCCACGCCGCACCGACCCCCGCTTGGCGGCCGGTGTATCAGACGCCCGCCGGCGACGGTCACGGCGGGTTCGACGACGTCTTCGCGCTGGGCCCCAAGAAGGCCTGGGCGGTCGGGTCGCACCAGAGCGGAGGGCTCATCCGGTTCGCGCAGTGGAACGGCACCGCCTGGCGGCCGGTGGAGGTTCCCTCTTCCGTCTACTCCGGCCTGCGCTCCCCGGCGCTGCACACCGTCACCGCCTCCTCGCCCGCCAACGTGTGGGCCTTCGGGGACGCCCGCCGGGGCGGCGCCGACGTGGGGTTCGCGCTCCGCTGGAACGGCACCTCATGGACCCGCAAGGTCTTCGCCGCCGGGATGCGGATCAGCGACGCGGCCTTCGTGGGCAAGCAGCTCTGGATCACCGGTTCCCGCTGCACCAGCAGCGGCTGCCAGGGCTTCATCCGCCGGTTCGACGGGAAGGCGTGGCGGGCCGTCCCGCTGCCCAAGGTGAAGACCAAGGGGAAGCGGATCGGTTTCAACCGGCTGAGCCCGCGCCCCGGCGGCGGCGTCTGGGCGGCCGGCTCCGTCCATTCCACCTCCGCGCCCGTCTCGACGCCGGTAGTGGCGTACTGGAACGGCAAGAAGTGGAAGACCCTCCCCAAGCCCAAGGTCTCGCTGCGCAAGGGCCTGGCCTACGGCTTCACCGACCTTGCGGCGCAGGGCTCGAAGACCGTATGGGCCACCGCGACCGTCCTCTCCCCGGGCGAGGGCAGCACCTACGCGGGCCTGCTGCTGCGCTGGAACGGCAAGAAGTGGAAGCACTTCCGCATCAAGGACAAGCAGGGAATCGCCAAGTTCGCCCCCGACGGCAAGAAGGGCTTCTGGCTGCTCAACGGCTCCCACCGCGCTTTGCTGCACTTCAACGGCGGCAAGGTGGACCGCCGCTACGCCCCGAAGGCCGGCGGCAAGAACGGCCGGGCGTTCGGGTTGACCCGCATCCCCGGCACACGCTCCCTGTGGGCGGTCGGTGTCGCCGGTGAACGCGGCACCGTCTGGAAGTACGGCCCCTGACCGCCTCTTCAGGGATCAGAACGCGGTCGTCGCCCAGGGGCGCGCAGGAGTCGTTCCCGCGCGCCCCGGGCGGATCGCCGCGGGTCAGGTCAGGCCGCCGCGGCTGATGAGCTGCTTGATGATGACGTTGCGCTGGATCTCGTTGGTGCCCTCCCCGACGATCATCAGGGGGGCGTCGCGGAAGTAGCGTTCGACGTCGAACTCGGTGGAGTAGCCGTAGCCGCCGTGGATGCGGATGGCGTTCAAAGCGATCTCCATGGCGGTCTCGGAGGCGAACAGCTTGGCCATGCCGGCCTCCATGTCGCAGCGCTCGCCGGAGTCGTAGCGTTCGGCGGCGTGCAGCAGCAGGCGGCGGGCGGCGGTCAGCTTGGTGGCCATGTCGGCCAGGTAGTTGCCGATGGACTGGTGCTGCCAGATCGGCTTGCCGAAGCTTTCGCGCTGCCGGGCGTAGCGGAAGGCGTCGTCGAAGGCGGCGCGGCCGACCCCGGTGGCGCGGGCGGCGACCTGGATGCGGCCGATCTCCAGGCCCTTCATCATCTGCGCGAACCCTCGCCCCTCCCGGCCGCCGAGCAGGGCGGTGCGGGGGACGCGGCAGTCTTCGAAGGCCAGCTCGCAGCTTTCGACGCCCTTGTAGCCGAGCTTGGGCAGGTCGCGGGAGACGGTCAGGCCGGGGACCTTCTCCACCAGCAGGATGCTGATGCCCTTGTGCGCGGGCCGGGCCTCGGGGTCGGTCTTGCACAGCAGGGCGATCAGGCCGGCGCGGCGGGCGTTGGTGATCCAGGTCTTGGCGCCGTTGATGACGTAGTGGTCCTCATCGAGGGTGGCCGTGGTCCGCATGGCCTGCAGGTCGGAGCCGCCGCCGGGCTCGGTCAGCGCCATCGCGGCGCGCAGCTCCCCGGTGGCCATGCGCGGCAGGTAGCGGCGTTTCTGCTCCTCGGTGCCGAAGTCGCAGATCAGCTTGGAGACCACGGTGTGGCCGCCCATCGCCCCGGCCAGGCTCATCCACCCGCGGGCCAGCTCCTCGGTGACCAGGGCGAAGCAGGGGGTGGAGACCTTGGTCTCCCCGTACGGCTCGGGGATGGCCAGCCCGAAGATCCCCAGGCGTTTCATCTGCTCGATGAGGTCTTCGGGGTAGGCGTTGGCGTGCTCCAGGTCGCGGGCGACCGGGCGGACCTCGCGATCGACGAACTCGCGGACGGTCTCGACGATCGCGCGCTCTTCGGGGGCCAGCTCGTAGCCGATCATGACAGTTCCACCTCCGCCTGCGCCCGGGCCTGCCCGGCGGCGTCCACCACGGCCAGCCTCCCGTCCGGCCCGCCGGTCACCAGCACCGCCTCCCCGGCGAACACCGGACGGCGGAACCGGTAGGCAAGGCCCGTCACCCGCCGCCCGGGGGCGTTGCGGCGCGGCAGCTCGGCCATCAGGACGGCCAGCAGCGGGCCGTGCACGACCAGGGCGGGGAAGCCCTCCGCGTCCCGGGTGTAGGGCAGGTCGTAGTGGATGCGGTGGGCGTTGGCGGTCAGCGCGCTGAACCGGAACAGCAGCGGCGGCTCGGCCGTCAGCGGCAACTGCCAGGGGTCCGGTGAGGAGGGCGTCCCGCTTTGCAGCTCGTGCCGGGCGGGCGCCGAACCCGACCGGTACACCAGGTCCTGCTCGTCGGTGACGCGCAGCTCGCCGTCCTGCCGGATCTCATGCCGGACGGTCACGAACAGCAGCTCGCCCGCCCGGCCCTGCTTGACGTTCACCCCGGCGAGGACGGACGTGCGCTCGGCCACCCTCCCCACCCGCAGCGGCGCGTGCACCCGCAGCCGGCCCCCGGCGAACATCCGGGTGCGCTCGGGAATCGGCGGCAGAAAGTGCCCGCGCGCCGGATGCCCGTCGGCCCCCAGCTCCGCTTGGGGCACCCATTCCAGGAAGTACAGCCAATGCCACAGCGGCGGCAGTTCTTCCCCGGCTTCGGGCGCGTCCCCGGGCCGGTCGAGCACCGCGGCCAGCGCCGCCGCCGGCCCGGGCGGCAGCTCGTCCGTCACGGTCTGCGGCCCCGGGTTCCACCCGTCCACGTGCGCGGCAAGCCCTTCGCTCACCTCACCGGCCTCCCGATGCCCGCGGCCCCGCCCCCATGGCGGAGCCCTTCACCACTTCCCACATCCCGCCGGGACTCCCGCGCTCCCGGCGCACGGGCCGCCGTTTCCAGGCGGCGGCAGCCTTGCAAACGACCGGCTCTCGGACGCATCCGCCTGTCCACCGGGCCTTCCACGCGCATCGATCGTGGGCGGCCTATTCCCGCTCTCCGATCACGCGGCGGGCGCGCAGGTCGTCCAAGGCGTCCTTGGGCAAAGAGAGCAGTTCGCCGAGGACTTCGTCGGTGTGCTGGCCCAGCAGGGGCGCCGGGGCGGGAGGCCGCTGGAGACCGCCGAGCACCAGGGGCGAGCCGGGGGCCAGGTGGCGGCCGATGCCGGGCTGGTCCAGCTCCCCGATCAGCGGTTCGGCGCGCAGGGCGGCGCTGTCGTCGGCCACCAGTTCGGCGAAGTCGCGGTACCGGGCCCACAGCACGGAGGTGCCCTGGAACGCCTCTTCGATCTGGCCGCAGGTGCGGGCGGCGAACCAGGGGGTGAAGATGCCGCACAGCGCCTCCCGGTAGGTGTAGCGGTCGGCGGCTTTGGTGAAGTCGGCGCCCAGGGCCCGTTCCAGGGCTTCGGCGACCTCGCCCAGGCCGGTGGCGGCGAGCAGGTCGCGCCAGTGCCGGGCCGAGAGGGTCAGCACCAGGACGCGCCGGCCGTCGCCGGTGGCGAAGTCGCGTCCGAAGTCGCCGAAGAGGTGGTTGCCGATGCGCCGCCGCGGCTCGCCGAACTGGGCTTCGGCCAGGTAGCCGAGGTTGCCGGCGGTGGCCAGCGCCACGTCGCTGAGGGCGACCTCCAGGTACTGCCCGGCCCCGGTGCGCAGCCGCTGCCGTTCGGCGGCCAGCAGCCCGACCGCCAGGTACAGCCCGCAGGCGATGTCCCAGGCCGGCAGCACGTGGTTGACCGGCCCGTCGTGGTCTTCCGGACCGGTCACCAGCGGGAAGCCCAAGGCGGCGTTCACGGTGTAGTCCACGGCGTTGCCGCCGCCGCGCTTGCCGACGAGCTGCACGTAGATCAGGTCCGGCCGCCGCTCCCGCAGCTGTTGGTAGGTCAGCCCGTCCCGCCGGGGCGCGTTGGTGAGGACGATCCCGCTCTCGGCGATCAGATCGGCGACGATCTTGCGCCCTTCGGCCGACCGCAGATCCACGGTGACCGACCGTTTGCCCTTGTTGAGCCCGGCCCAGTAAAGGCTCCGCCCGGACGGCGCCAGCGGCCACCGGTCGATGTCGGGCCCGCCACCGATCTGGTCGACCCGGATCACGTCCGCCCCGAGCTGGGCCAGTGTCATCCCACCCAGCGGCGAGGCCACGAAGCTGGACAGCTCGACCACCCGCATCCCGTCCAGCGGCAGTCCCATCGCGCTCGCCTCACCGGCCACCGGCACCCCTCCACGGCTCGGGGACGTCTCCAGACCGCGGCACGCTCCTGGAGATTCTGGATTCTATAGAATATCCACACGCTTTCCAGAGCCCCCGGCGCCCCGCCCGGTCCAGAATCGACAGGACGTCGGCGGGAGGGAGAAACGGTGCCCGGCAAACGCCCAGCAGCCCCCAACGGTCCCCGCACCACGCCCGGACCGGCCGTCCCGCATGCCGCCCCCGCACACCCCGCCGCGGAAATCGCGCGCCGGCCCGCGCTGGACGGCAGGCAGCTCAGCGAACGGGTCGCCGGGCATGTGCGGGAGGCCATCATGATCGGCGAACTGCGCGCCCCCGCCTACATCCGCACCGAGCACCTGGCCGCCGAACTGGGCGTCAGCGCCACCCCGGTGCGGGAGGCCCTGATGATCCTGCACAGCGAGGGCGCCGTCCGCTGGGAGCCCCGCCGCGGTTTCCGCGTGCTGCCGCTGACCGAACGCGACGTGGCCGACCTGTTCGACGTCCAGGCCCACCTCGCCGGCGAACTGGCCGCCCGCGCCGCCACCGCCCTGCCGGAGGAGGAGCTGGACCGTCTGGAAGGCGTCCAATCCCGCCTGGAGCAGGCCGCCCGCGACGGCGACGCCGAGCTGGTCGACCGGCTCAACCACGAGATCCACCGGACGATCAACCGCTCCTCCGGGTCGCACCGGCTGACCGCGCTGCTGAAGTCGACCGTCCACTACGTGCCGCTGCGCTTCTTCGGCACCGTCGAAGGCTGGCCCGAGGCCTCGGCCCGCGACCACGCCCCCATCCTGGCCGCGCTGCGCGCCCGCGACCCCGAGGCCGCCCGCACCGCCATGTCCGCCCACATCCGCCACGTCGGCCGCCTGCTGATCGACCACCTGCGCGCCCGGGGCGTCCTGGAGAAGTCGGCATCGCAGTGAGGTTTTTCAACGAAAGCCACGGTCAAGCACGGCCCGGCGCGGTTTGCATGCCGAGCACTGTTCGTCCCTTTACCCCCGAGAAAGGGTCCACTTGCCAACGGCGTCCGAAACCCGAAGAAACCCCCCAACGGCAACGTTCACGCCGATAATCTGATCTTGCCGAGATCCCGTGCAGGATCCTCGTGAAGCATGGGAGCAGACCTTGGGCGCTGACGGCGCCGTCCCGACCGACATCCCCACCGACGTGCCGACCTCCGCCCGGGTTTACAACTGGCTCCTGGGCGGCAAGGACAACTTCGAAATCGACCGGCAGTTCGTGCGGGACACCATCCGCCTCACCCCGCACGTCCTCGACGCCGCCCGAGCGAACCGGCTGTTTCTGTACCGGGTGGTGCGCTACCTGGCGGCCGAGGCCGGCATCCGCCAGTTCATCGACCTGGGCTGCGGCCTGCCCACCGACAACAACACCCACCAAGTCGCCCAAAAGCACGCACCCGACGCCCGGGTCGTCTACGTGGACATCGACCCGATCGTGCTCGCCCATGCCCGCGCCCTGCCGGCCGGGGACGGCTCCACCGTGGTCATCACCGCCGACATGCACGACCCCGAGGCCATCCTGGAGCACCCCGACACCAAGCGCCTGATCGACTTCAGCGAGCCGCTGGCCGTGCTGTACCTGTCGGTCGGCCACCACCTGCCCGACTCCGACGACCCCCACACCGTCCTGCACACCTACATCGACCGCGCCGTCCCCGGCAGCCACCTGGCCTTCACTCAGATCGTCAGCACCCTCCCCGCCGAACGGCGCGCCGAACTGGACGCCATCGTCCCTCCCAACATCCCCTGGCAGACCCGCAGCCCCGAAGAGGTCGACGCGCTGCTGCTGGGGCACGGCCTGGAGCCGGTCGAACCGGGCCTGGTCGACATCAACAACTGGCGCCCCGACCCCAACCAGCCGCCTCTGGCCCCCGTTCCCGAAGAGCTGAAAACTTACGAGGGCGCCTCCAAGCTCCACAAGGAACTGTTCGAGTACGGCGGGCTGTTCCGAAAGCCGTGACCTGAAACGACGGGGCGCCCGGAATTTGAACGTTCTCGCCGCACGGCCCCAGGGGGCCAGGCCCGGATGTCTCCCGCGGAGCGAGGTGCCCGCCTTGACACGTGGACGCGCATCCACCAGATGCGGCCGGTTACGGCCAAGGAATCCTCAGAAGGGGGAACTTGCGCGTTTTCCGAACGCGTGTGGTTGATCATGAAAGCATGACGGGGCGCGTACCGGCACGGGTCTGCGGTGGCCGGGCCGTTCACCGGACGGCACGGCGAGGGGAGCGGACAGCGGCCACCGCGAGCGCCGGCCACGGGAAAACGGCCGGCCGCCTGCGGTGGGGACGCCACCGGAACCATCCCCACCGCGGGCGAAAGGCCCCTGCGAGGGCGCGGTGGTGAAGCGGCCACGACGCAGCCCGGCCCCGAAGGACCCGCCGGGCTCTGCGGGCGGCGACGCCGCTCCGTCCTCAGGCACCACGGCGGACGCCCCGGGAGCGGTGGCGATCGGCAAGGACAACTGGGGCATCGTGTCCACCGGCCCGAACGCCACCAACGTCCAAACGGTGCTGCCGCCGGAGGCGCTGCGGCCGGTCAGTGAGGTGACGGCCCCGTCCCGGCTGGTGAATGTCCCTTCCGCCGCGCGGCTGTTCGTCGGCCGCCACGACGATCTGACCGCTCTGCAAACAGCACTGGACGAGTCCGAAGATCCGGTGGTGGTGCACGGCCTGGGCGGGGTGGGCAAGTCCACCCTGGCCGCCCGCTACGCCACCGCCCAGGCCGACCGGCGCAACCCGGTGTGGTGGATCACCGCCGACACCCCGCCTCCCTGCAAGCCGGACTGGCCGCCCTCGCCACCGCCTTGCAACCGGAACTGACCCGGGCGCTGCCGCTGGAGGCGCTGGCGGAACGCGCGCTGACCTGGCTGAGCTGCCAGAACGACTGGCTGCTGGTGTTGGACAACGTCACCGACCCCGCCCACCTGACCCCCGTGCTGGACCGCGCCCTGAGCGGACGGGTACTGATCACCAGCCGGCTCGGCACCGGCTGGCACCGCCTGGGCGCCCGCGTCCTGCACCTGGACGTGCTCACCCCCGCCCAGGCGGTCGAGCTGCTGGCCCGCATCACCACCGGAGGCACCGACCGCCACGATCCCGCCCTGGAGGGCGCAGCCGACCTGGTCGAAGAACTGGGATGCCTGCCGCTGGCGATCGAACAGGCCGCCGCCTACCTCCACCAGACCCGGCTCACCCCACGGGCCTACCTGGAACTGCTGTCCCGACAGCCGGCGGCGATGTTCGACCAGGCCGCCGCAGGCGGCGACCCCGAACGCACCATCGCCCGCCTCTGGCGACTCACCCTGGCCCGGCTGACCAAGGTCCCCCATGCTTTGCAGGTGCTGCGGGTGCTGGCCTGGTACGGCGCCGAAGCCGTCCCCCGCACTCTGCTCTCCCCGCTCGCCGCCCCCGCCGAGCTCACCACGGCGCTCAGGGCACTGGCCGCCTACAACATGATCACCCTCACCCCGCAGACGGTCACCGTGCACCGCCTGGTGCAGGCCGTTACCCGCGCCCCCGACCCCACCGACCCGCACCGCCGTCCCACCGACATCGACCAGGCCCGCCACCAGGCCATCGACCTGCTCGGCCAAGCCCTGCCCCCCGACCATCAAGACCCGACGCACTGGCCCGCCTGGCGCACGCTGCTCCCCCACATAGACGCCCTGGCCGCTCGCACCACCGTCGACGACGACGGCCTCGCCCTCCTGCTCAACGAGGCCGGCACGTTCTTGCACGACCAAGGAGCGATCCATCGCGCCATCGCCTACCACCGGCGCGCCCTGACGGACTTTCAGCGGCTGCTGGGTGACGACCACCCGCTCACGCTGACTTCCCGCAACAACCTGGCACTGGCCTACCAGACAACCGGCGATTCAAAGCGCGCCATCCCGCTTCTGGAACAAACCCTCGCCGATAAGGCACGCGTACTGGGCGCCGACCACCCCCATACTCTGACCACCCGCAACAACCTCGCCCTCGCCTACCAGGAAGCCGGAGATCTCAAACGCGCCATCCCGCTTCTGGAACAGGCACTCACCGATAAAGAACGAGTACTGGGCGACGACCACCCGCGCTTCCCGCGACTATCTCGCCGACACCTACCGACAAGCCGAAGAGAGCAAACGAGCCATTTCCCCCTTCCCCCTGGAGGGGCATGGCCGATGATGAAACCATGACGAGACGTGGGCTGGTATGGGCCGGCACCGCCCTACTGATGGCGGCTCTGATCGGACTGGGCGCGTACTTCGCCACGGTAGGCCTGGACAAGGCCGACAAGTGGGCCAGCGTGATCGGAGTCTTCATAGCGATCATCGGCCTGGCAGTGGCGGTGGCCGGCCTGTTCACCGGCCAAAACACCACCGAACAAGCCCCACCCCAGGTGTCGGCCTCGGGAGAACGCTCGGTCGCCATCGGCGGCGACAACACCGGAACCATCTCCACCGGAGACGGAACAACCAACACCCGATCCCCATGAGACCGCCCCGGTGAAACCACCACGGCACAGACGAACCCCGGATGCCCCCCGCGAAGGACACGGCCCCAGATAAAGACGCCCAGACTCGTCCACGCGGAACACCGGCAAAGATCACAGCAAACGCCTCAAGAACAGCAGCGATCGGCGAGAACAACCGGGACATCGCGTCCCCCGAGCCGTATGTGAAGCAGAACGCGCTGATGCCGCTCATCAGTAGCGTCAACAGCGTCTCCTCCAAAACGGTTGCAGCGGCACGGTTGGATGGTGGAGATGCCTTCGTCGTCTTCTTCCAGTGCGCGGGCCGCGCGGCAGCGGCTGGCGGATCAGTTGCGTGAGCTTCGCATGGCCGCGGGGATCTCCGGTGTGGAGTTCGCCCGGCGGGCGGGTTGGCGGGACTCGTCGAACGTCTCGAAGATCGAGCGGGGTGTGCGTCCGGCGTCGGCGGAGCATGTGCGGCTGTGGTGCGCGATCTGCGGGGCGTCGGAGCAGCGTTTGAACGAGCTGCTGGCGGAGCAGGCCGCCGTCGAGCGGATGTGGCTGACCTACCGGCAGCTCAACCGCGGCGGCCTCAAGGGTGCTCAGGAGTCGGTGCGGGACCGGTACGAGCGGGTCAAGCTCATGCGGGTCTACTGTGCGCACGTGATCCCCGGCCTGCTGCAGACGCGGGCGTACACGACGGCGGCACTGCAGTCGATCCGCGTCGAGCAGCACGTCGAGGTGGACGACGTCGCCGAGGCGGTGGCAGAGCGGATGGACCGGCAGCGGGTGCTGCGGCGGCCGGACGCCCGGTTCGTGTTCGTGCTGGAAGAGCAGGTCCTGCATCACCGGGTCGTCCCGGCCGACGTGCACGCCGAACAGTTGGAGCATCTGCTGGCGATGGCGCGGTGGCCCTCGGTATCGCTGGGGATCATCCCGCTGGACGCCGACCGCACGCTGGACGACGGGCATCGGGTGTGGCCGGAGCACACCTTCATCATCAGCGACACCGAGCTGGTCACCGTGGAGCTGGTGTCGGGGTTTCTGTCGGTGTCCCAGCCATCGGAGATCGCCGATTACCTGGCGGCCTGGAAGCGGCTGACGTCGCTGTCCGTCACGGGAGAGAAGGCCCGGCGGATCATTACCAGAGTCCGCGAATCGCTTGACGCCTGAAGCCGGCGCGGGTGAGGGTTCGACACGGGGTCGGCACGCACAGGCCCGGTGTCGAAACGGAGGACCGTGATGCCGCTCGAGCTGGTGGGCGAGGACCCCGACTCGCCCGAGGGGCGCTGCCCCGCCGTGTACCTCGACCCCGACAGCGGGGATTTTTACTTCCAGGGTCTGCTCGTCACCGATCCGCTGGTGCTCGCCGAGATCGGCAGGCACGGCACCCTGCACGCCGACGAGGCCGTGGTGCGGCTTCCCGGACGCATGGCGTCGATCATCGCCGAGGCGGCCGCCGGCACTTATGAGCCGGGACGTCTCGGGCACGGTCCGGCCGACAGCACCGAGGTGCTCAAAGTCGCCAAGCACAGCGCGCTGCACCTGGAGATGCGCGACACCTACGACCCGTCCCACCCCGCCTACCAGGACTTTCTGGCGGGCGGGTCGGGCTGGTACGAGATGACGAACTGGCGCCGGATCGTGCAGGACGCCGTGGGTCGCGGGGTGACGATCCGGCGCGCCCGGGTGATCTCCATGCCCCCTTCGGACTACATCCGCTGGGAGCACATGCTCACCTCCCAGAACATCGAGGCCGGAGAGGACGTGCGGTGGCTGCCGCGCGACCGGGCCTGGGACCTGATGCTGCCCGGCGCGGACTTTTGGCTGTTCGACAACAAGCTGGTGATGTTCAACTTCTGCGAGGGGGACGGGACCGAGATCCCCGAAGAGAAGAGCAGCAACGACCCGACCGTGGTCGCGCGCTGCCTGGCCGCGTTCGAGCAGGTGTGGGAGCGAGCGATCCCCCACGAGCAGTTCCGACTTCCCTGAACATATCGGTCCCGGTCTCAGCCACGTCGGCGAGGCCGGGGCCAAAACCTGCCAAATCTCTTCCCGGCGGCGACCTGAGTGCGCGAGGTTTTGGACGACACTGCACACACTCCAGGGAGCCGTCTTGATCACCTTCTCGCTGAAACAAGCCTCTGGTAATACAAAGGCGTTTCGAACGCCCGCCCGGGTCCTGCTCGGCCGTCGCGCCGAATGCTTTTCTTCTGCAATCAGCCCTGAGGTATCCCGGTTTTCGCATCGGAGATACGCGGCCAGGCGAACTGATCTGGTGTGAGCAGTTGAATGACATCGCTCAACGGGGGAGAGCACGTGATCCGGGCAGCGAATACCACCGGCGACTTCGAGCGGGCGGCACGGTTGCGAGACGAGCTGGTCGATACGCTGCGATCGCGCGGGAAGATCGTCTCGCCTGCAGTGGAGAAGGCGTTCCGCACGGTTGCCCGTGAGACGTTCGTACCCCCCGGCACTCCTCTTGAGGAGGTCTACGCCGTAGACCGCGCGGTGGTGACCAAGACCGACGAGCACGGCAGGAGCTTGTCCTCGGTCAGCGCCACTTACATCCAGGCCCGCATGATCGAAATGGCGGATATCCATCCCGGAATGGCCGTTCTGGAGATCGGCTCAGGCGGCTACAACGCCGCGCTGCTGGCCGAGATCGTCGGTCCGGATGGGTATGTGGTCAGCATCGACATCGACAGCGAGATCGTCGAGCGTGCCGGCGCCCTGCTGAGCCGAACCGGGTATGGCGGTCGGGTCAGCGTTGTGCACGCGGACGCCGAATACCCCGTGCCCGGCTTCGGCCCGTTCGATCGGACGTTGGTCACCGTCGGGGCGTGGGACATCCCCCCGGCCTGGCTGGACCAACTGGTCGCCGACGGTGTGCTGGTGGTGCCGCTGCGCATGAACGGCATCACCCGAACCATCGCGTTCCGCCGCGACGGCGATCACCTGACCAGCAGCGACGCCGAAGTGGCCGGATTCGTGCCCATTCAGGGGCAGGGCGCGCATACCGAGCGGACATTCCTGCTGCCAGATCCGAACGGCGCGCGGCTATGGCTGCAGTTCGACTCCGGCGCCCCTGAAGAAATACGCCTCCTCGACGGTGTGCTGGCAACCGAATCGGTGTCGGTGTGGTCCGGTGTCACCATCGGGAAGGGCATCTCGTTCGCCGACCTGCATCTGTGGCTCGCGGCGTTCCTGCCCGGATTCTGCCGGATCAGCGCCGACCCTGGTACCGATCTGGCGGCGAAGCTGGGCAAGACCTGGTTCCCGCTCGGCGGCGTAGTCGGGGGTTCCTTCGCCTATCTCGCAGTGCGGCCGGCGATGGACGACACGGGCGTGGAGTTCGGCGCCACCGCCCACGGTGGCCGGGCCGCGGCCATCGCTCTTGTCGAGCAGATCCAGGCCTGGGACCGCACCGGCCGTCACCGCAGTCCCTCGTTCGGTTTCTGGCCTGCCGGCAGCACCGTTCCCAAGCTTCCCGAGCCCTCGGCGGTGCTGCACAAAAGGCATGGCGCCGTCTCGATCTCCTGGCTCCCGGCGAGCCAGAACACACCGATCATTCGCCCTCGACGTGTGGGAGGAGTGAACTGATGACTCTGCCCCTGGCCCTGGACCTCGCCGATGACCACGGCGAGATCGCAGCAGAAGAGTTCGAGCTGGACCTGCGCGTGGTGGAGTCCACCACGCCGATAGTGACCATGATGTGCTCCACCAGCGACGGCTGCGGCAACACCTGCAGCACCAGCGCGTGCAGCAGCAGCTCATACGACCCGTTCTGACGGCCTGAACGCCTTGCGGCGGCATCCCTTAGCCGGGATGTCGCCTCCGCAAGTCCCGGCGAGAGGAAGGAAATGGGGTCGTGGCCGTTTCCCGCCGTTTCCGCCACACCGGACTCGTGCTGGTACGCGCGACCACATGTCCCCCGGACGTGACGCCTCCCGGCGATGTGGACTTGGCCGACCACGCTGCCGTGGCGCGGGAGGGAGCCGCGTGGGTGAGGCGAGTCTGGCAGCGCCGTGAGGTACGCGAAGCCGTGGAGATGTCCAGCCCAGACCTGGCCGCCGGCATCGAGCGCCTTCTGACGGATGGCTGTCCCGCCGGGCGGCGGCTTCGCCGGACGGTGGCCTCGCCGGCGTCGTACCTGCTGCGGTGGGAACGGCGCGCCACCCCCTTCGGGATGTTCGCCGGCGTCACCGCCGCTGCGCTCGGCCCGGCGGCGGTGAAGATCGACACCGGTCACCGTGCCGTCGTTCGCGCCGATTCCGAATGGCTCGCCACGCTGATCGACCAGGTGGAGCGGCATCCTGCCCTGCGGATGCGGTTGACGGTGGTCGCGGACAACACCGGCGTCGTCCGCGACGGCCGCTTCATCGTCCTCCGCAGGGCCGCGGTCGGAGCGCGATCACCGGGACCGCTGCAGGAAGCGTCGGTGCGTCTCACCACACCCATCGCCTACGCCCTCGAGCAGGCCGTCCGGCCCCAGCGGCTCGCCGCACTGGCCGATCGCATGTCCCGGCGTTTTCCCAGCGCCGACACCGGCCGGATACACACGTTGCTGCACGGCCTGATCGACGGGGGATTCCTCATCACCGACCTGCGTCCGCCTTCGACCGCTGAGGACCCGCTGAACCATCTCATCCAGGCGCTCCACCGCGCAGGAGTCCGCGAGGCGGGCGACGCGGAGCTCACGGAGATCACCAAGCTGCTCGACCATCTGGAGGTCATCAACCGCCAACTGATGGAACACAACACCGCTGCCGACCCGGCGCGTGCGGCGCCCCTGCGTGCCGCGGCCGCCGGCAGGATGCGGCATCTGGCGCGCGGCACCGGGCCCGTGCTGGCGGCCGATCTGCGGCTCAACGCCCACATCGCGATCCCCGAACCGGTTGTGCACGAGGCCGAGCGAGCAGCCGATGTCTTGCTGCGGCTGTCAACGCAGCCGTTCGGCACGACGGCGTGGTTGGACTACCACGCCCGCTTCCGTGCCCGCTATGGCACCGGTGCACTTGTCCCGGTCCGGGAGCTGGTCACCGACTCAGGACTGGGGTACCCCCGCGGGTATCTGGGCGCGCCTCGTGCCCGCCCCGTGTGGCGGACATTGACCCAACGCGACACCACTTTGATGGGGATGATCCAGCAAGCCCTCGTGGACGGCCGTGAGGAGATCACGCTGTCCGAGGCCGATATAGCGGCATTGACGACAGGTGATCACGGTGACGTCGTGGTGCCGTCGCGTATCGAACTCGGCATCACGCTCCACGCCACTTCAACGGACGCGATCAACCGCGGCGACTTCACCCTGCAGGTGGTGGCCGCGCCACGCGCCCACACCAGCATGATCGGCCGCTTCGCCCACCTGCTCGACAAGGCCGACCGGGCCAAGCTCGCCCGCACCTACGCTCCCGATGACGACGTCGTGGTAGCGCAGTTGTCGTTCACGCCCCGACGTCCGCACAACGACAACGTCGTACGCGTCGCCCCACACGCGGGAACAGTCGTCCTGCCGCTGGCCGAACACCCCGGCACCGCTCCCGGCCGGTCGGGTTCCGGTGGAACCGAGGTGGGCGTGCTCAGCTTGGACGACCTGGCGGTCACCGCGGACGCCGATCAGATGTACCTGGTGCAGCGGTCCACCGGGCGACGTGTGCGCGCCTACATCCCCCACGCTCTGGACACCACCGTGCAGACACCGCCGTTGGCGCGGTTCCTGGCAGAAATCGCCGATGCACGCAGCGCCGTGTTCGGCCCATTCGACCTGGGAGCGGCCCGCGCCCTGCCGTACGTCCCCCGCATCCGCTACCGGCGCACGGTGTTGTCTCCCGCACGCTGGCTCCTCACCCGCGGCGCCCTAGCCGCACCCGGCGAAGACTGGGACGCGGCCTTGCACAGATGGCGCCACCGGTGGAGGGTGCCCGCTCGCGTCGTGCTGTGCCAGGGAGAATTGCGCCTGCCGTTGAACTTGGACCGGCCTTTGGACCGCCGACTGCTGCAGGCTCGGCTGAATGCGGCTGAACGGCTCGAACTTCGTGAGGATGCCTCGTCCATCGCCTGGGGCTGGGTGGGACGCGCGGCGGAGCTGGTGATCCCGATGGTCGCGGCCGCCGCGCCGAAGGGGCGGCCGCCGGTGACCGCACCGCCGGGCATCATCCATCAGCCGGGCGATGCGTTGTTGCTGCGGGCGCACTTGGTGGGCAACCCCGCGCACTTCGACACCATCCTCACCCGTCACCTCCCTGCGTTCGTCCAGCAGCTCGGCGTACCGATCCGGCGATGGTGGGCGAGCAGGCATCGCGACCTGATCCGTCTGGAGGCCGACCAGTACCTCGTGGTGCTGTTCCGGCTCGCCGAACGGTCCCAGTACGGAGCAGTGGCCGCACGGCTGGCCGCCTTCGCTCAGGAGTTGCGAACCCGCGGCCTGCTCGAACAGCTCTTCCTGGCTCCCGCCGCAGAGCAGCCTGGCCGCTACGGGCACGGCCCGGCCCTGGAAGCGGCCGAGGAGGTGTTCGCCGCCGACACCGCAGCCGCCATAGCCCAGATCGCAATGGCCCAGGCCGCCGGGGTGGCGGCGCAGGCCGTCGCGGCGGCCTCCATGACCCATCTCGCCGCTGCGTTCGCCTCCGATACCGCGGCCGGCTACCGCACTCTGGTCCGCCGCGCAAAGCGACGCTCCGGGCCGGTAGATGCAGTCGTACGCGATGCCGCCTTCCGCCTGGCCGATCCCGCAGCCGGCTTCGCCGCCGTCCGCGCCCTTCCGGGTGGCGACGCGGTCGCCGCCGCCTGGCAGCGCAGAGCCGACGCATTGGCCGCCTACCATCGCCTTCTCGCCCAACAGCGCGACCCCGCAGACCTGGTGACGACGCTCCTGCACGGGCATCACGTCCGGGCGTTCGGTCCCGATCCCGAACACGAGGCCACCACCATCCGGCCGGCCCGCGCCGCCGCCCTCCGGAATCTGGCCACCGCCTCACCTGCGGCAGGTGCCCCGTGACGTCATCCGCGGTGATCTCCCACGATCAGGCGCATCACCAATCCCTGGCGGACGGTACGGCCGGCCTCGCGCTCCTCCGCATCGAACGAGCCCTGTCCGGCCAGGCCCCCTGGACCGAGGCACACGCACTGATTCGGCGGGTGGCCGCCGGCCCGATCGACGGAGGCGATCACGCAGGCCTGTATTACGGGGCGCCCGCCGTCGCGTTCCTCCTGCACGCCGCCGACACAGACGGCCGGGGTCGGTACGAACAGGCGCTCACCACGCTGGACCGCCACGTGGCGCGTCTTGCCCGCCGCCGCATCAACACCGCCCGCACCAGAATCAACGCGGGCGAGCACGCACAGTTCAGCGAGTACGACCTGTTCTATGGCCTGGTCGGCATCGGTGCGCTGCTGCTCTCGCGCCAGCCCGGCAGCGACGTCTTCGGCGACGTGCTGCGGTACCTGGTGCGGCTCACCCGCCCGGCACGGCACGACGGAGTGGAACTGCCCGGCTGGTGGGTCACGCACGACCCCGACCCGACCCTGCCGACACCCGGTGGGCACGCCAATTTGGGCATGGCACACGGCGCGGCAGGCATCCTCGCGCTTCTGGCACTGGCCGCCCGCGCCGGCCACACCGTCGAAGGGCACCACGAAGCGCTCGAACAGCTGGCCGACTGGATGGAGAACTGGCGGCAGCAGTCACCGGAGGGCCCCTGGTGGCCTCAATGGATCACCCTCACCGCACTGCGCACCGGCCGTCCCGCCCAACAACGCCCCGGACGCCCCTCATGGTGTTACGGCACCCCGGGCATCGCCCGCGCACTCCAGTTGGCCGCCCTGGCCACCGGTGACACCGCACGGCGGCGCAACGCCGAACAAGCGCTGCTGGCCTGCCTGACCGATCAGAACCTGACGCGGATCAGCGACCCCGGAATCTGCCACGGCATGGCCGGGCTCTACCAAACCGCCTATCGTGCCGCCGGCGACAGCACCGACCCGGCACTCCGCCGGCGGCTGCCTGCCCTGGCCGCCGCACTCCGCGCCAGAGCCCGCCGTGAACACACGCAGCGCCTGAACGAGGGACTGCTGACCGGCCGAGCCGGAGTGGCACTGGCTTTGGAAAGCGCGCGGCACGCCGCACCACCCCGCTCGGGATGGGACGCATGCCTGCTGATCACCTGACCGAAGCCGCCCCCGCCCAGCTCGCCGCCGGCGTACTCGCCGTCCTCGCAGGCATCCCACTCGAGAGAGCCGCCGCCGAGCACGGTCTTCAACTCGATCAGCTCACTGAAGCCGTCCAGGTGTACCTGGCCGCCGGCTACGCCGCGCTGGAACGTCGCACTGAGCAGCAGTGGCATCAGATACTCGTGAAGTGGCCTGCGTGGGAGCAGGCCGAGAAACTCGCCGCCACGCACCTTCGCCCGCGCCTGGACGACCTGCACCGCCGGGGAGTCATCGGCGGGTGGTGGTTCCTGCGCAAGCACCCCTGGTGGCGGATACGGCTACGGGTTCCCGGCCCAGAGGCCACCTCGGCAACCGCCGACGTCATCACCGGGACGATGACCGAACTGACCGACCTCGGGCTGATCGCCGGATGGCAGCGTTCGATCTACGAACCGGAGCACGCCGCGTTCGGCGGCCCCACAGCCATGGCCACCGTCCACGACCTCTTCTGCGCCGACAGCCGCGGAGTTCTCGACCACGCCCTCATGGCGTCACCACCGATCGGCCGCCGGGAAATATCGATCATGCTTCTTCAGTCACTCCTGCACGGCGCGGAGCTGGACTGGTTCGAACGCGGCGACGTCTTCCACCGGGTCGCGCAGCTACGTCCCATCCCACCGCATTCGATACCCCATGCAGCGATGGACGCGCTGACCGGCAAGATGCGGACGCTCATACACACCACAGCCGAAGCCACAACCTCTCTCTTCAGCCCGGGTGGTCCAATCGCGTCCGCAACCGACTGGCGAGAAAGCTTCCACGCAGCAGGGCGACAACTCGGGGCAGCCGCAACCAACGGCCGCCTCGACCGCGGCCTACGTGCGCTACTCGCCCATGTAGTGATCTTCCACTGGAACCGGCTCGGCCTATCGGCCACTACCCAAGGCGTCCTCGCCCGCGCCGCCACCGCCGCCTTCCTGCCGCGCAACTGACTCATCCAGCTTCTTGATCGCCCAGTAGCCCTATGTCGTGGAGCACGGCACCGGTGTTTCCGTTCAAAATGATCAGTCGATGTGCGGGACGGGGCTGGTCAGGCCGTGGTCGATGCGGCGGCGCAGTGCCGGATGGATGTCGTATTCGGCGAGGTCTTCGGGGGCGACCCAGCGGACGGCGGAGGACTCGTCAGTGGTGGTGAGCCGGCCACCGATCGGACGGGCGTGCAAGCAGATGTTCACCGGCTGGCGGACCTCGGTGACCTTGCCGCCCTTGATGTACTCGATCACGTGGTCAGGGGTGGTGAACACCCCGACCAGGCCCGTGATCTCGATCTCGATGCCGGTCTCCTCCCGGCACTCACGGACGGCGCACTCGCGGATGGTCTCGCCCTTCTTCAGTCCGCCCGTGGGAATGGTCCACAGGCCGTTGTCAGTGCGCTGAAGCAACAGCACCCGTCCAGCTTCGTCGCGCACCAGGGCGCTCGCGGACGGCCTACGGGACGTCGGTTCCGGGGCATGGGGGTTCTGCCAGTGATCGACTCGTTTCGTCTTCTTGCCCACTTGCTCGCTCCCGTTCAACGGCCGTGCGGATGCTCACACCCGTTCGTAGGGCTTCAGGTACGTGCTGAAGTACGCCCGGCCGTCGCTGGTCGGTGTATGCGCCTTCTCACCGTTTTCCCTGAGGGAACGTTTGGTGTTTCCCAGGGAACATTCATCGTGTTCCCTGGGGAACATCCAGGGCGTTCCCCACGGACGCCAATGCTCGGAGCTCGCGGGCGGATGGCAGTTCGCGGGCCTGTTCCGGCAGCGTCTGCAAGACCTGACCGAGCAAGACCTTCCTGCCGGCGGTCGTGGCATCTGGGTACTTTTCCATGACGGTTAGGGCCTGCTGAAGGCCCGCCTCCACTTCCCGGGCGTGGATGAGTGCCACTGCGTTCATGAGCGCCAGGTTCGAGCGGGGGCCGTGTGCTTCGGGTGGGTAGAGGGCCAAGGAACGGGCCACTGTGTCTCGGGACTGAGCGTCCCCTGCGAGGGTGCGGACGTAAGACTCAGACCAGCGCAGCTGGGTTTCCTGAAAAGTGAACACCGACTGTCCGTCCTGGCTCGGTAGCGCCTCGAACGTGCGGGTGGCCTCGGTCAGAGAGGCATGCGCCTGGGCAACGTTGCCCTGTGCGACCGTGGCGTAGGCGCGTGCGGTGTGGGCGCGAGCCAGGCCGGCGGACGGTGTTCCGCCTGAGATTGCGATGGCTTCGGAGATCAAGTCGTCGATGACACTCGCTGGACGGCCGGTCCAGCAGGCGTCCTGAGCGGCTCGGCCTCGTACCCATACGCGTAGAGCGGTGTCTCCAGAGGCATCGGCGGCATGTTTCGCGGTGGCCCAGGTGGTGCGGGCGGCGCGTATCTGGCCTGTGTCGCCCAGATCGATCGCCAGGCATGCCGACAGGCCGGCGCTCACTCGTAGCAGCCGACGCCGCTCGGACTCGGTCATCTGCCATTTGAGCAGTTCACCAACGGCCACGATGTCGGCGGTCAAGTCCTTGATCAGGGCGCCCGCGGGGCGGACCATGAGCAACTGCCCGTATTCGTGGACGGTGCGGTCCCACTCGTCCAGGTCGAGGGGGTTGCCCAGGGCCTCTTCGATTCCGGCGAGGACGCCTTCCAGGGCGCCGGGTGGGATCGTGGCTCCGGCTCCGAGTGCGGCCAGCAGTTGCAGGGCGGCGCGCCGTCTCACCTCTTCACTCCCTTCATCTGGGAGCACCGTCGATTTCAAGGTACGTCACGGGGTTTCGACGGCGGCAGAGCGTTTTGAGTGGCCGAGGAGGTCGATTCAGCTCGCGGTTTGAAGGCGGGAGTCGTTCTGCCTCTATCCCTGAACCCGTAGCTGAACGCGGTCCGCCGGGTACATTTCCGTTTGTCCGCTTTGCTCGACCACCAGAACCGGGACGCCTTCCGGCAGGTCCAGCCGGTCTCGTTCATCGGCAGTCGGCATTCTCGATGTCACCACAGCGGCCGGGCGGATTATTACCTCGCGTCTCTCGGGCACCTCCCGAACGTATGAGCCTCGGGCGTGCTCGGTCACGATCAAACCCTCGCCACGCAGCATCGCCACCGCCCGGCGCACCGTCTCGCGGGCCACGCCGTACTGCTGGACGAGCTGGGCCTCGGACGGAATGGCCTGCCCAGGTGCCAGCTCCCCAAAGAGGATGGCCTCGCGGATCGCTGCAGCGACCTTGGCGTAAGCGGGTGTGTAGTCGGCCACGTCCAGTGTCCCTACGTCGTCCGACCGTACCGCCACCTCCATAGGCCCTGGGCCGAACGAGGACACGCCCGGCAAAGGGCCAAAGCATGAACCTCCGTGCCTCAGACGGCGGTCGTCAATGCCCGGAGTTCGCGGGCGGCGGGCAATTCGTGGGCCTTGTCCGGCAGGGCTCGCAGGATCTGGTTGCTCATATGGCGTCGCGCCGGGCTGATCGGCAGTCGTTGCAGCGTGGTTACCGATGCATCTAGGGCCGCGTCGATCTCGCGGTCTTGGAGCAGGCCCATCGCTCGGATCATGTGCAGGTTGGCGACCGGGCCCAGGGTTCCGGGGGGATAGAGAGCGATTGCTTCGTCCACGGCGGCCTTGCCGCGCTCGTCTCCGGTGAGCGTGTAGACGTACGCCTCGTTCCAGCGCAGACGCGAGGGGCCCCATCCGAAAGTGCTCGGGTCCGAGGTGACTGTGTCCGGGAGGTGTTCGAAGAGGTCGCCCAAAGCGGCCATCTCCCGATGTGCCGTCGTTCGATCGCCGTTCTCGGCGGCCAGGCAGGCGCGGGTGGCATGGACGCGGGGCAGTCCGGAGCACGGTTTGCCATCGGCGATGGCGGCGGCCTCGGCGGTCAGGGCGAGGATGTCGGCGGGCGGGGCTCCTGTCCACAGCGCTTCCTCGGCCTCGCGTGCCCGTACCCAGACGCGCAGGCCCTGGTCTCCGCTGGCATCGGCGGCCCGTCGTGCAGTTCCCCAGGCCAGGCGGGCGCCTCGGCGGTTGCCGACGTCGCCGAGTTCGATGGCCAGTAGTGCCGACAGGCCCGCGCTGATCCGCAGCAACCCCGCCCGGACGGCCTCGGACCGTTCCTGGTCGAGGAGACGGCCGACAGTGATGACGTCAGCGGTCAGGTCCCCCAGATATGTCCCCACCGGCGTTCGGTTGATCAAATACGCGTACTCGCGGACCGTGCGCTCCCATTCATCGAGGTCAAGAGGGTTGCCCAGGGCGTCTTCGATTCCGGCGAGAGCTGTTTCGAGGACAGCCGGCGGGATCGCGGCTCCGGCTCCGAGAGCGGCCAGCAGTTGCAGGGCGGCGCGCCGTCTCATGTCGTCCCCCGCATCTTCGGGAATGACGTCGGCATCCACGGTACCCGGCGATGTCTCCTCCTTGAACAGTTCGTCCTCCTTGATTCCGAACACCGCCGCATAGGCGGCTCGATAGCGCGGGTCGGATACGACGGCCTTGCCCGCTTCCCAGCGCTTGACGTAAGTCACAAACGAGGGCAATTCGGGCTTTTGCCGATCTTCGACGGTATCTCGGAGGAGACGGGCCAGGGTTCGCTGGCCCCAGCCGCGCTTTTCACGCTCGGCGCGCAGTCGGACGGCCTGCATTCGCCGCTGCTCGGTGGTCATGGTGCACGCACCTTTCTCACCATGTTCCCTGGGGAACATTCATCGTGTTCCCTGGGGAACATCCAGGGGGTTCCCCACGGACGCCAATGCCCGGAGCTCGCGGGCGGATGGCAGTTCGCGGGCCTGTTCCGGCAGCGTCTGCAAGACCTGACCGAGCAAGACCTTTCTTCCAGAGGTCGTGGCGTCTGGGTATTTCTCCAGGACGGTCAGAGCTTGCTGAAGGCCTGCCTCCACCTCTCGGGCATGGATGAGGGCGATGGCGTCCATGAGCGCCAGGTTCGAGCGTGCGCCGTGCGCCTCGGTCGGGTACAGGGAAAGGGCACCTGCCACTGTCTCCCGGGCCCGGTCATCGGCGGTCAGGACGTGGACGTAGGACTTCGACCACCACAGATGGCTTTCCAGGAAAGCGAAGATCGTTCGTCTTTCGTCGGCGTTCGGAAGGTGGTCGAAGGTCTGCTCGGCCGCTGCGAGGAACACACGGGCCTGGGCGGTGTCGCCCTGGGTGGCGGCGGCGTAGGCGCGGGCGGCTTGGGCACGGGCCAGACCAGGGGACGGGGTTCCGGCCGCGAGGGCGATGCCCTCGTTGGCGAGGGCGGTGATCGTCTCTGCCGGGCGTCCGGTCCAGCAGGCCTCTTGGGCCGCTCGGCCGCGCACCCAGACGCGCAAGGTGATATCTCCGGAGGCGTCTGCGGCGCGTTTGGCGGTGGCCCAGGTGGCGCGTGTGGCGCGGAGATCGCCCGTACCGCCCAGGTCGATCGCCAGACAGGCCGACAGGGCGGCGGAGACCCGCAGCATCCGTTGCCGGTCGGTGTCGGGCATCTGCCGCGTGAGCAGTTCACCGATGGCGAGCAGGTCCGCGGTCAAGTCCCTGGTCAAAGCGCCGGCGGGCCGGACCGTGAGCAGTTGCCCGTACTCATGGGCGGTGCGCTCCCATTCATCGAGGTCAAGCGGGTTGCCCAGGGCGTCTTCGATTCCGGCAAGAGCTGTTTCGAAGACAGCCGGCGGGATCGCGGCTCCGGCTCCGAGAGCGGCCAGCAGTTGCAGGGCGGCACGCCGTCTCATGTCGTCCCCCGCATCCTCGGGAATGGCACCGACATCCACGCTACCCGGCGATGTCGTTTCGTTGAATAGCTCTTCTTGATCGATTCCGAACACCACTGCGTAGGCCGTGCGATAGCGGGAGTCGGATACCACGGCCTTGCCCGCTTCCCAGCGCTTGACGTAAGTCACAAATGAGGGCAACTCGGGCTTTTGCCGATCTTCGACGGCGTCTCGGAGGAGACGGGCCAGGGTTCGCTGGCCCCAGCCGCGCTTTTCACGCTCGGCGCGCAGCCGGGAGGCCTGCATTCGCCGCTGCTCGGTGGTCATGGTGCACGCACCCTTCTCACCATGTTCCCTGGGGAACATTCGACGTGTTCCCCAGGGAACATCCGCACACGTCACCTGGGAAACACCTGGAGCTGTCCCCCATGATGCCTCTTGAAATGCGGACTGTGACGCAGATTCACTAAATGCATTCACCGCCGCAGATAGAAAGCCGTCAGCGGACTGTCACGGCGGTTCGTGCGGTCGTCCCGCACTGACGTCCAGAAACGCAAAGCGGCCCCGGACGGTGCAGCCACACCGCTACCCGAGGCCTGGCCAGGAAGGCTGGTTTCCTGACTTGAACGCAATCCTAACGACGGCTCCGCCGCGGTGGCCCATTCCTGCGCAAACTGTGCCGACAGTGCTCACCCCCGAGCAGCGGCGGAAACGCGAGCAGGCCGAGCTGCGGGCTCTATTCCCGGACGCCGTTCCCTGGCACGGCGTCCAGTCCGGGCTGTGGCCGGCCGCTCCCTCCGGCGCGAAGCGGCTGCTGCAGGCGCCCACCGCCCAGGACCTGGCGGAGCAGTTGACCGCCCACTACCGGCGTTACCTCACCCCCCAGACCCCCCGTCCAGGCCGCCAGCCGAACCCCCGGCCGGGCGGGGCCGGCGCGGTGGCACGGCGAGCTGCCCTGCGGCCCCCGACATCCCGTGCCGCCGCGCCTTCCAGAACCCTTGCCGGGCCGACCCGCCCCGAAGCGGCGACGAGACCGGCGGCGGTATCCCGAACGCCCGTGCTCTCCCGCCCGGCCGTGCGACGGCCAACGCCTTCATCTCCTGCGGCGTCCCGGCCGCCCGGAAGGCGGGACGTCCGGCATCCAGCACCCAAGAACGGCTGGCTCCGGCGAGGGCTGATCCGGCTGGGCCTCATGGCGGAGACGGCATGACCCGCGAAGAAGCGCTGCGGGAGATCCCGCGCCACGCACGCCGCGGACACGGCTCCCGCGTCCGGCCGCTGATCCGACACTCCGCACCCAAGAGCAGCCGGTTCCTGCGAGGACTGATCCGGCCGGACTTCACAGCGGAGGCCGCATGACCCGCGAAGAAGCGCTGCGGGAGATCCTGCGGCGTGCTCACCGGGAGCACGGGACCTGTGTTCTGGCGCTGCGGCGCATCGAGCGGGAGATCGCCGAACTGCGGCGTTACGTCGACAAGTACATCGGCGGTCAGACGCACGCCTGCTACCTGCACGGGGTGGCCCACACCTTGGAAGCCATGGAGGAGGCCCTGTTCGAGATCTTCAAGGTGAAGCCGGACGACCACACCCCCTCGTGGAGCCGGCCGTCCCTGCTGGAGGAAATAGCGAGCCTCCATCTCGACGGCCAGGGGTCGTAACGCCGTACGGTCGCCATGACCCGTTCCACGTACAGCACCCGCCCCCAGAGCCGAGCCTCTCTTTTCGGCGCGATCTCACTCGCGGGCGGCGGCCAAGGTGACGGGGGCGGGACGGGTCGCCCACCAGGCGGTCAGGACGGTCGTCGCACCGCCGACCAGGAACGCCCCGGCGGCCAGCCAGAACAGCAGGGTCCAGGGGACGGCGATGACCTGTAGGCCGCTGAGGGCGGCGGCTGCCACCAACCCGCCGAGCAGCAGCCCGATGGCGATGACGGCGCACGACTCCACCAGGGCCGCCCGGACGACCTGGCCCCGGCCCAGACCGGTCAGCCGGGCCACGGCGAACTCGGTGCGGCGTTCGGCGCCGGCCATCACCAGGGCGTTGACCACGGCGATCGCGGCGTACAGGCCGGACATGCCCAGCAGCACCAGCATGATGTCCCGGTTGCCGCGGGTCTGGGCGGCGACGCGGGCGTCGGCCCACTCGGAGACGGTGCGCACCGTGCCCAGGTCCGCGGCGCGGATCCGGGCGGCCACCTCCTGTACGGACGTGCCCGGGGCCACCTGGACGATCGTCTCGGCCGGGGAACGGGCGGCCAGCTCATCGGGGATCAGCTCGCGCGGCACCAAAAACGCGTCAGCGCCGTTCTCCAGTACCTCCGGCATCGCCGCGACGATCCGCAGCCGCACCCGCCGGTCGCCGATGCGGGCGACCGGCGGAACCTTGCGGCGGATCGGCTCGGCGGCCAGGCCGGGGCCGATGGCGACCGTGGCGCCGCGCAGCCGGTCCAGGGAGCCGGCGGCCGGGCGCAGCCGCTGGGTCCGCTGGTAGGCGTCCGGGTCGATCGCGACGATCCCCGAGTGGTAGGTGTGCCTCCAGGTGCGTCCCTCCTCGCGGTGCTCGGCCCGTATCGAGATCTCCACCGACAGCCTGGTGGAGGCGACCGCCACGCCGGGGATCTGCCGCAGCCGGGCGGCCTGGGCGCCGGTGGACTCCACCACCAGGTCACCGGCGGTCAGCCGCCGGATCTCCACGCCGGTCGCCGCGGCCAGCGAGTCCAGCGTGCCGGCGAACCCGGCGGTCAGGGCGACCAGCACGATCAGCGGCGCCGCCGTGGCGGCGCTGCGGCGCGTCCCCTCCCGCAGGTTCGCCTCGGCCAGCTCGCCCAGCACGCCCGCCCGGCGCAGCGCCGACCCCAGCACCCACCCGGCGGGCGGCACCAGCAGCGGGCTGAGCATACTGAACGCCACCGCCCCCAGCATCGAGACCGCCATGGCGACCAGCAGCGCGCCCAGGAAGTCCGCCGACTGCCCGGCGACCACCAGCGGCGCCGCCAGGGCCAGGCACGAGAGGCCCACCAGCCAGCGGCCCGCCGTCATCACCCGCGCCGCGGCCCCACTGTCGCGCACCGCGTCCAGGGGACGCAGCCGGGCCGCCCGCAGCGCGGCCGCCAGCACCCCGCAGACCGCCACGCCGAGCCCGACCCCCGCCGACACCGGCAGCACCCCGGCGGACCAGCCGACGGTGAAGTGCCCGGGCAGGAACCCCAGCCGCACCAGCAGCCAGGCCTGCGCCCACATCGCCGGCACTCCCAGCAGCACGCCCAGTACCGTCCCGGCCAGCCCCAGCAGCAGCGCCTCCGTCAGCAACAAGACGACCAGTTGCCGGCGGCTGCCGCCGGCCAGCCGCAGCAACGCCAGATCCCGCCGCCGCTGCGCCACGGTGAAGGCGAACGTCGAACCGACGATGAACACCGCCAGAAACGCCGCCAGCAGCACCGTCATCCCCAGCAGCGTCGCCGCCCCGACGTACCCCTCCTGGATCTGCTCGGCCTCCCGCCCCGATGTCCCCGGCGGGATCTGCGGCTCCCCCGTGGCGACCAGCGTCAGCAGGGACGACTGCACCAGCGCCACCCCCAGCGCCACCGCCGACACCGCCCCGGCGAACAGCCACCGCCGCTCCCGCAGCGTCCCCCACGACAGGCTCAGCACCGCCTCACCCCTCCAGCCGGGCGAGACGGTCGGCCACCTGGCGGGCGGACGGGCGGGCCAGGTGATCGACGACGCGTCCGTCGCGCAGGAACACCACCGCGTCGGCGCGGGCCGCCGCCACGGGGTCGTGGGTGACCATGACGATGGTCTGGCCGGTCTCGTCCACCATGGCGCGCAGCAGGTCGAGGACGGTGCGGGCCGAGGCGGAGTCCAGGGCGCCGGTCGGCTCGTCGGCGAACAGCACCGCCGGGCGGGTGACCATGGCGCGGGCGATCGCCACCCGTTGCTGCTGGCCGCCGGACAGCTCCCGGGGGCGGTGCCGCAGCCGGTCCGCCAGCCCGACGCGGGCGAGCACGGCCCGCACCTGCTGCCTGGGCACCCGGACGCCGGCCAGTTTGAGCGGAAGCGCTACGTTCTGCTCGGCGGTCAGCGAGCCGATCAGGTTGAAGTTCTGGAACACGAAACCGACGGCGCGCCGCCGCAGCTCGGTCAGCGTCCCGTCCGGGGCGCGGGTGATGTCCCGCCCGGCCAGGTGGACCCGGCCCGCCGTCACCCTGTCCAGTCCCGCCGCGCAGTGCAGCAGCGTGGACTTGCCCGAGCCGGACGGGCCCATGACCGCGGTCCACGAGCCCTGCGGGAAGTTCAGGGACACCCCGTCCAGGGCCCGCACCCGGGCGCCGCCCGTCCCGTACTCCTTGACCACTCCATGCAGCGCCACCGCACTCGTCACGGCCGCCCTCCACCGGTGCGGGAGCGTGCGGGGCGTCCACTTGGACGAGCGAAGGTCCGGATCGTCATGCCCGGGATTCCACCGGCGAAGGCGGGCGGGGCGCATCATGCCGAGCCCCCGATTTCGAGGTAGGGCCAGCCCTACCGCCCGGGCGCACGCGGCGGGGCTACCGTGCCGGTGTGGCGGCAGAAGGGCCGAAGACGGCGTGGGAGGCGCTCGGGTGGCGGCTGCTCCTGGGCCGGTGGCCGTGGCGTGCGGTGGCCTTTTTGGGGAGCGGTGCGGTGGTGGCGGTGCTGGCGGCGGTGCCGCTGGCGGTGCTGGCCTCCCCGTGGGCGCTGGCCGCGGGACGGCCGCCCACCGTGGCGGGGGCGCTGGTCGTCTGCGGGGGCGTGGCGCTGGCGGTGTTCGGGCCGCTGGTGGCCATGCCGTTGGCCGAGCTGGAGCGGCGGCGGCTGCGGCTGGTCGATGCCCGTCCCGTGCGGCCGGGGCACGCCGCCCCGCCGGCTGCGGGGGTGGCGGCGTGGCTGCGCACCCGTTACGCCGAGGCGGCCACCTGGCGGGAGTTCGGGTACGCCTGCCTGCTGGCCGTCCTGGTGCCGCCGGTGTACGGGGCGGTCGGGCTGGCGGTGCTGCTGGTGGTGATGCTGCTGGCCGGGCCGCTGCTGGTGGCCGGGGCCGAGGGCCCGGTGGCCATCGGCGTCGCCACGGTCGGCACCGTCCGGGAGGCGCTGCCGTACGCCCTGGCCGGGCTGGCGGGGGTGCCCATCGCCGGTTATCTGCTGGTGGCGCTGGCCGCGGCGCACGGGGCGCTGGCGCGGCGGCTGCTGGAGGGGCGGCCCGAGCAGCGGCTGCGGGCCGAACTGGTGGAGGTGTCCCGGTCGCGGGCCCGCCTGGTGGACGCCTTCGAGGCCGAACGCCGCCGCATCGAACGGGACCTGCACGACGGCGCCCAGCAGCGGCTGCTCGGGCTGACCTTGCAGCTCGGCATGGCCCTGCTCGACCTGCCGCCGGGCTCACCGGCCGCCGAGCGGGTGGGCGAGGCCCACCGGCAGGCCCGGGAGCTGATGCGCGAGCTGCGGGAGGTGATCCGCGGCATCCACCCGCGGGTGCTGACCGACCGGGGGCTGGTGGCGGCGCTGGAGGAGCTGGCCGACCGGGCCGCGCTGCCGGTGACCGTGCACGCCGAGCTGCCCGGCAGGCCGCCCCCGCCGGTGGAGAGCACCGCCTACTTCGTGGTGTCGGAGGCGCTCACCAACGCCGCCCGGCACGGCGGCGCCACGCAGGCCACGGTGACCGTGGCCTGGCGGGACGGCCTGCTGACCGTCGAGGTCGCCGACGACGGCGCCGGCGGGGCCGACCCGGACGCCGGGACCGGCCTGACCGGGCTGGCCGACCGGGTGGCGGCGGTCGGCGGCAGAATGCTGCTGTCGAGCCCGGCCGAGGGGCCGACCGTGGTGCGGGTGGAGCTGGCATGCGAGCTGAGCGGGTAGTGCTCGCCGAAGACGGCGTGCTGCTGCGCGAAGGGCTCACCGGGCTGCTGGACCGGTTCGGGTTCCAGGTGGTCGCCGCGGTGGGCGACGCCGAGGCGCTGACCGCCGCGGTCGCCGAGCACTCCCCCGACCTGGTGATCACCGACATTCGGATGCCGCCGGGCCACACCGACGAGGGGCTGCGCGCCGCCGTCGAGCTGCGCCGCGCCGACCCGTCGTTGGCCGTGGTGGCGCTCAGCCAGTACGTGGAGCTGAGCTACGCCGCCGACCTGCTGGACTCCGGGGACGGCAGGCGGGTGGGCTACCTGCTCAAAGACCGGGTCACCGACGTGGCCGACTTCGCCGCCACGCTGCGCCGCGTCCTGGCGGGCGGCACGGTGGTGGACCCGGAGGTGATCAGCCGGCTGCTGCGCCGCCGCCGCGACCCGCTGCAGGCCCTGTCCCCGCGGGAACGCCAGGTGCTGGCCCTGATCGCCGAAGGGCACTCCAACAGCGCCATCGCCCGCCGCCTGGTCGTCTCCGAGGCGACCGTGGGCAAGCACATCGGCGCGATCTTCACCAAGCTCGACCTGCCGCCGGCCGAGGACACCCACCGCCGCGTCCTGGCCGTCCTGGCCTACCTGCGCAGCCGCCCGTCCCGGTGAGCGGGCGGACGTCCGGATTCGGCGCCCCCGGGCGGGCGGGCGTCAGTAGGCTCGGCGGCATGGCGACATCGGGTGCGGATACCGCGCGGGAACCCGTTCTGCACGAACTGGGCGCAGGGGTCTTCGGCTGGGTGCAGCCGGACGGTACGTGGTGGGTGAACAACGCGGGGGCGATCTCGACCCCGGAAGGGACGCTGATCGTCGACACCTGCGCCACCGAGGCCCGGACCCGCCGGTTCCTGGCGGCGGTGCGGGAGGCGACCGGGGACGTCCCGCTGCGGTACGCGGTCAACACGCACCTGCACGGCGACCACACCCACGGCAACTCGCTGCTGCCGGAGTCCACCGTGCTGATCGGGCACGAGGAGACCCGCAAGGGCATCCTGGCCGACTTCATCATCGACGGGTGCCCGCCGCTGTGGGAGCCGCTGCCGGACTGGGGCGCGGTCACCCGCCGTCCGCCGGAGGTGACGCTGACCTCCGAGCTGGCGGTGACCCTCGGCGACCGGCGGATCGAGCTGCGCCACCCCGGGTACGCCGCCCACACCCCCGGGGATGTGGTGGTGTGGCTGCCGGAGGAGCGGGTGCTGTTCACCGGAGACCTGCTGTTCCATGGGTTGACACCGATGCTGGGCATGGGGTCGGTCACCGGCGCCCTGCGCTCGCTGGACTGGATCGCCTCCTTCGAACCCGACCGGGTCGTCCCCGGGCACGGGCCGATCTGCGACGGCGCCGCGCTGCCGGACGTGCTGGCCGCGCACGAGCGCTACTACCGGTTCCTGCTGGAGGTCGGGACGGACGGCATGAAGGACGGGCTGTCCCCGCTGGAGGCCGCCCAGCGCGCCGACCTGGGCGAGTTCGCCGCCTGGGCCGACGCCGAACGGCTGGTGTTCAACCTGCACAAGTTCTACGCCGACACCACCGGCGAGCCCTTCGACCTGGCCCAGGCCGCCCTCGACACGGTGACCTTCAACGGCGGTCCCATGTCCACCTCGGTCTGAGCGTCCGCCCCACACGGGCGGACGGCCGGTGACCGAAAGGCGGCCGAGGGCCGGGGGCGGCACCGCAGCCGCCGGGCGGCCTTGTCAGCGGGCCTTTCCGCACGCCGTCCCCGCAGGTCGCATGCGGGGAGTCGCGCTCAGGGACGATGCCGTGGCCTGCGACGTCCCGTTCCGGCCGGCCAAGACCACGCGGTGGAACACCGGTTTTCCGAAGCGGCCGCGTCCCGGTGAACTGAAGACGGAACTGAAAAGGAAGCGTTTGTTCACCTCGTGTCCGCTGAGTGGTCACGGGAACTCTCTAAGTTGCGAGCGACCGTGCGACCTGCCGGTTCTTTCCCGGAATCCACCGGTTGTCGAGCAATGAGGTGCCCATGACCGCTGAGGACATCCGTCCGGCCGCAGACCCTGACGACATCAGTTCCAATCCATCGGGCAACGCGACGCTGCGCGAGGTCGCCGAGGCCCGGCTGTCACGGCGGTCGGTGATCCGCGGCGGTACCGTGGTCGCCGCCGCCGGTTTCATCGGCGCCGTCGCCGGCACCGGCACCGCCATGGCCGCGCCCGGCAATCCCGGCAATCCCGGCAAGCCCGCCAAGCCCGGCAAGGGCAAGAAGCTGCTGGGGTTCCAGGCCGTCCCGCCCGGAACCGACGACAAGATCGTGGTGCCTCCCGGGTACACCGCCCAGGTGCTGATCCCATGGGGCACCCCGCTGAGCTCACGCGGCCCCAAATGGCGCAAGGACGCCTCCAACAGCGCCGCCGACCAGGCCAAGCAGATCGGCATGCACCACGACGGCATGGCCTTCTTCCCCCTGGGCGCCGGGCCGCTGGGCAGCCGGCAGGGGTTGCTCGTCCTCAACCACGAGTACGTCGACCAGGCGCTGCTGTTCCCCGACGGGGACGCGCAGATGACCAAGGCCAAGGTGGACAAGGCGCTGGCCGCGCACGGCGTCAGCGTCGTGAAGATCGTCCAGGACAAGGGCCGGTGGAAGCAGGTCGATTCCCGCTACAACCGCCGCATCACCGGCACCACCCCGATGACCTTCTCCGGCCCGGTCGGCCCCAGGCACCCGGCGCTGAAGGCCGAGAACGCCCCCATGGGCACCCTCAACAACTGCTCCAACGGGCAGACCCCGTGGGGCACCTACCTGGCCTGCGAGGAGAACTGGAACAGCTACTTCGGCACCACCGACTCCTCGTGGAAGCCGACGCCCCAGCAGGCCCGCTACGGCGTGTCGGCGAGCAGTTCCTACCGCTGGCACGAAGCCGATCCCCGGTTCGACGTTGCGGTCAACCCCAACGAGCTCAACCGGTTCGGCTGGGTCGTGGAGATCGACCCGTTCGACCCCAAGTCCACCCCGGTCAAGCGCACCGCGCTGGGCCGCATCAAGCACGAGGGCGCCACCGTCACCGAGTCGCGCGGCCGGATCGTCGTCTACACCGGGGACGACCAGGACGGCGAGTACATCTACAAGTTCGTCGGCAGCGCCCCCTGGCGGCTGCTGCGCGCCCTGCGCAAGAGCCCGCTGGACCACGGCACGCTGTATGTGGCCAAGTTCAACGACGACGGCACCGGGCGGTGGCTGCCGCTCAAGCACGGCACCGGCCCGCTGACCAAGGCGGGCGGGTGGGCCGACCAGGCGGACGTGCTGCTGCGCACCCGGGAGGCCGCCGACGCCGTGGGCGCCACCAAGCTGGACCGCCCCGAGTGGGTGGCCGTCCATCCGCGCACCAAGGACGTCTACCTGACCCTCACCAACGGTTCCGGCTGGAACAACAAGGTCAACCCCCGCAAGCCCAACCCCTACGGCCACATCGTGCGCTGGCGGGAGCGGGGCGGCGACAACACCGCGCTGACCTTCGAGTGGGACATCTTCCTGCTGGCCGGCGACCCCGCCTACGACCCGCAGGTCAAGCTGTCCCCCGAGGACGTGTTCGGCTCCCCGGACGGCCTGGGCTTCGACCGCGACGGGCGGCTGTGGATCCAGACCGACGTGTCCAACTCCACCCAGAACCGTCCCGACCGGGGCCACGACAACATCGGCAACAACCAGATGCTGGCCGCCGACCCGGCCACCGGCGAGGTCCGCCGGTTCCTGGTCGGCCCGCGCGGCTGCGAGGTCACCGGCTTCGCCATGACGCCGGACCAGCGGACCATGTTCGTCAACATCCAGCACCCCGGGGAGGACACCGCGTTCTGGGGCGCCGCCCCCACGCCGCAGAACCCCAACGCGGTCAGCTCCTGGCCCGACCACGACCCGGCGGGGCGTCCCCGCTCGGCCACCGTCGTCATCCGCAAGAAGGACGGCGGCGTCATCGGCACCTGACCCGCTCCCCCCACAGTGGCCGGCCTTTCGCGCACCGGGCCCGGCCGCTCCTTCTCGCCCGGGCCGGTCCCGCGCAAGCGGGGCCGGCCCGGGCCTCGGGCACGCCGTGGGCCGCGACCGCACGGCATGGAGGCCCGGCCGGTGGCCACGCGGTGATTCACGCGCCGTTCCGCAGGTCGCATGCGGGGACGGCGCAGTCAGGACGGTGCCGTGACCTGCAACGTCGTGATCCCGGAGACCATCGAGCCCCGTCGCGGCCCTCCAAGATCACGTGGTCAAGCGTCGTCCCCGGCGAAGATCAGCTCGCGGTAGACGACGCCCTCCTCCTCGTCGTGCCAGGGGTAGCGGCCACTGATCACCCCGCCTGTGGCCTCGGTGATCAGGTCGAGCGGCACGTTGAACTGGTGGTCACCGCCCGTCTGGAGTTCCTTCTCCCGGGCCCGCCGGATGCGCTCGGCCAGGCTCTGCGGGGCGTCCCCTTTGGAGATGACGTGCATCCCCCGCTCATCGGGCTTGGAGCAGTCGCTGAAGACCTTCCAGCGGAAACGCCCGTCCACGTACATCACCGCCTGGCTGTACATGGTGGTCTCCTGCAGGCAGCCGGAGATCACGGTGGCGTCCCGGCTGAGCGGAACCAGGCGGCGCGGGCTGTCGCCCACGCGGCCCCAGGGATCACCGATGATCGTCCAGCCCTGCACGGTCGGCCCCAGGGATATCGGCGCCTTCCAGGAGAGGGGAAGCTCGACCGGGCCGCCCACCTTGGCGCCCAGCCGGGTGAGCAGTTCGTCCCGGCTCAGTCCTTTGACCAGAACATATCCGGTGTTGAGACCCATAACAGGTTCTTTATCGGGCACCACCGACATCGAGACCAGGAAGCAGGCGGGCCGCCAGTCCCGCGCGATCCGGGTCTAGGGAAGGCGCAGGTCGGGTGGTACGTTGCGGGTATTACAGGCCTAATCGAAAGGAGCTGAGCGTCCGCGATGTCGGACCCTTCCAGTCATAGACCCAACACCCCTGCGGGTGGGTCGTGCTGAGCATCGTGCTGGGAGTTGTCGCGCTGTTCGTGCTGACAGCGGCGACCGGATACTTTGTCGCACAGGAATTCGCCTATGTCGCGGCCGACCGGACCGCGCTGAGCGCCGCCGCCGAGCAAGGAGACCCCAAGGCCCGCAGGGCGTTGCAGGTCATGGGCCGGCTGTCGTTCATGCTCTCGGGCGCGCAACTGGGCATCACCGTCACCGGGCTGATCGTCGGGCTGCTGTCCAAGCCGGCGCTGGCCGCCCTGCTGCACTCCCCGCTGGTGTGGGCGGGCGTGCCGGAGGGCGCGGTGGGCCCGATCGCGCTGGCGGTCGGGTTCGCGATCGCCACCGTGGTGCAGATGGTGATGGGCGAGCTGATCCCCAAGAACTGGGCGCTGGCGCGGGCCGAGGGCATCGCGCGGGCGCTGGCCTCCTCCACGCTGGCCTACCTGGCGGTGGCGGGGCCGGTGATCAGGTTGTTCGACACCGCCGCCAACCGGCTGCTGCGCTCGGTGGGCATCGAGCCCGCCGAGGAGCTGCACCACGGGGCGACGCTGGAGGAGCTCAGCGACATCATCGGCGAGTCGCAGCGCGCCGGGCACCTGCCGGCCGACCTGTCGGTGGTGCTGGAACGCGCGCTGACCTTCGGGGAGCGGACGGCCGACGAGGCGATGGTGCCCCGTCCGAAGGTGGTCACGGTGGCCGCCGACGCCACCGTGGCCGCGCTCACCGAGCTGGTGCGCCGGTCCGGGCACACCAACTACCCCGTCTACGGCACCGAGGTGGACGACATCGTGGGCGTCGCCGGGGTGCACGAGCTGGCCGACGACTCCCTGTCCCCCGACACCCCGGTGAAGCAGATCGCCCGGCCCGCGCTGCTGGTGCCGGCCTCGCAGCCGCTGTACGGGGTGATCGAGCGGATGCGCGAGACCGGCGAGGAGTTCGCCTGCGTGGTGGACGAGTACGGCGGGCTGGCCGGGATCCTCACCTTCGAGGACATCGCCGAGGAGCTGGTGGGGGAGATCACCGACGAGAACGACGTCTACGACACCGGCTGGGCCGCCGCCCCCGACGGGGGCTGGACGGTGGACGCGGCGCTGCGCATCGACGAGGTCGCCGGGCAGACCGGGCTGGCGCTGCCCGACAGCGAGGTCTACGACACCCTGGGCGGGCTGGTGATCGCCCGGCTGGGCCGGCTGCCGCGCCGCGGCGACCGGGTCACCGTGGAGCTGGGCGAGCCGCACGGCGGCGCCGGCGAGGTGGAGATCGAGGTGCTGGCCGTGGCCCGGCGGGTGCCGCGCACGGTGCGGCTGCGGGTGCCGGCCGCCGCGGGGGGTGAGGGCTGATGGATCCGCTGACCGCCCTCGTCGTCACCGTGCTGCTGCTGGCCGGCAACGGCTTCTTCGTGGCCGCGGAGTTCGCCCTGGTGGCGGCGCGGCGGCCGCGGCTGGAGCGGGCCGCGCGCGCCGGCAGCCGCCCGGCCCGCGCGGCGGTGGCCGGGATCTCGGAGCTGTCGCTGATGCTGGCCGGCGCCCAGCTCGGCATCACCATGTGCACGCTGGGCCTGGGCGTGGTCTCCGAGCCGGCGTTCGAGAAGGTGCTGGCCGATCCGCTGCACGCGCTCGGCCTGCCGGAGAGCGCCTCGCACGCGGTGGCGCTGGCGGTGGCGCTGGCGGTGGTGACGTTCCTGCACATGGTGGTGGGCGAGATGGCCCCCAAGTCGTGGGCGATCTCGCATCCGGAGCGTTCGGCGCTGATCCTGGCGCTGCCGTTCCGGGCCTTCGCCCGGGTGGCCCGTCCGGTGCTGGCGGTGATGAACGGGATGGCCAACGGTTTTCTGCGGCTGATCCGGGTGCCGCCGCGCAACGAGGTGGACACCCACACCGACCCGCAGCGGCTGGGGCATCTGCTGGGCGAGTCGCGGCGGCTGGGCCTGATCGACCGGCGCGACCACGACCTGCTGGGGCGGGTGATCGCCATCCGGGAGGCGTCCATCGCCGGCCTGACGATCCCGGCCGCTCAGGTGGCCGCCGTGCCGGCCGACGCCGGGCCGCTGGAGATCCGCCGCGCGGCACGGGCCAGCGGGCATGCCCGGCTGCTGGTGCGCGACCGCGACGGCACGATCCTGGGCGTCACCCACGTCCGGGACGCGATCACCGCCGAGAACGGGCGGCGGGCGGCCGACATGGCCTACCCGGTGCCGGAGCTGGAGGAGGCCACCACGGTGCTGGACGCGGCCACGCACCTGCGCCGTGAGCGCGCCCAGGTGGCCGTGGTGAAGGCCCCGGACGGCGCGCTGCGCGGCATCGTCAGCCTGGACGACCTGCTCGGCCAGCTGCTGGCGACCAACCCGCACTGATCTTCACGGTCCGGGGCGGGCCGTGCGCCCAGAGCGCACGGCCCGCCCCGGACCAGAAATTGAAGGAAATTCACATTTCATGCGGGCGTCCAATGCCGCCGCACGGTAAGGTACGCAGGCGACCCGGGACGCCCACCGGCCAGCGGTCAGTAAAGCCCGCCATCCCGCCCCTCACTCCTCCTCCTGACCGGGATCTTCGCAGCGGGACGGGGCGGGCGGCGCACCCGGCCGGCGCCGAATCCTTGGGCTGACACTCCCGGCGGCCCGCACCGGCCCGAAAAGAACGACCATATGGCCGGATGCGGACAATCCATCCCCCGCACCTTCTGTAAGGTCACCTGTCACGCCAGATGACGCCGTTTTTGACACCTTATGCCACTATTTTCAGGCGGTACGTTATCCGCTCTCTTTTAAAGGCGGTTCGGCCTTATCGGCGCGCCGGCTTGGCCACAATGAGAGCGCAGCTTTTCTTGACCTGCGAGAGGCGGTTCAACGGTGAGCCACGGTGGCCGGCGCCCCTGGGGCGAAGGCTTTGAGGACGGTTGGGAGGAACTGCGGCCCTCCGTGGCCGCCGTGCAGGCCGCCCCCAGTCCCGCCCGCGTCTACGACCATCTGCTCGGCGGCAAGGACCACTACGAGAACGACCGGGCGCTGGCCGAGCGGATGCTGCGCCTCCAGCCCCGCCTGATCCAGGCCGCCCGGCAGAACCGGCGATTCGTCGCCCGCACGGTGCGCAGCCTCGCCCGCGCCGGCTACGCCCAGTTCCTGGACATCGGCTGCGGCCTGCCCACCGCCGACGACGTGCACCGCATCGCCGTCCGGGAACGGCCGGGAGTGCGCATGGTGTGCGTCGACAACGACCCGATCGTGCTGGCGCACGCACGGGCGCTGCTGGCCGGGGAGCGGAACGTGGCGGTGATCGGGGCCGACCTGCGCGACCCCGGGCGGCTGCTGCAGCGGGCCGGCGCCCTGCTGGACCTGCAGCGGCCGGTCGCCGTGCTGCTGACGTGCGTGCTGCACTTCGTGCCGGACGCCGACCGGCCGCACGAGGCGGTCGCCCGCCTGCGCCGCGGGCTGCCCGACGGCAGCGCCCTGGTCATCACGCACCTGACGGCCGACGCCGACGGCGCGGCCACCACCGCCGCCGCCCGCCTGTTCGGCGCCGAGTGCCCCTGCCCGCTGGTGCCGCGCACCCGGGAGGAGATCGCCGCGTTCTTCGGCGACCTGCCGCCGGTCGAGCCCGGCCTGGTCTTCACCGCCCAGTGGCGTCCGGCGCACCCGCCCAGGGCGCCCGAGCACGCCCTGATGTACGCCGGGGTGGCCTGCCCGCGCCCGCTGCCCGCTCCCGAGGGGCGGACGCCGTCGCCCGTGCCGCTTCCCCGCGCCCCCTGAAAAAGGGGTCAGGGAACCAGGCAGCGGCCGGCCGGGGCGTTCATGAAGTCGTGGATCTGGTCCATCATCTCCCGCACCAGCGGGGTGTCGGCGGCGTGCCTGCCGCCGGCCAGGTCCGCCACGGTGCGCACCCGCTCGATCAGCCCGGTGATGCGGTGCTGGGCGGGCACCGACAGCACGTTGCGCAGCTGCTCGGCGGCGGCGTCCGGGGCGTCCTGCAGCAGATACCCGGCGGCCATGTCGGCGTGCGCCTGCGGGGCCAGCTTGAGGTTGCGGCGCCCGGAGGAGGCCATCGCCTCCAGCGCCCGCCCGGCGGCCTGCACCGCCTCGGCGCCGTTGCCGAGCTGGACGTGGACGCTGCTTTCACAGCGGGCCTGCCGCACCGGGCCGAAGCCGAACTCCCCGGCGATCCCGTCGTGCAGCTCATCGTGCCGCCGGTCGTCGCGGGCCCGGTGGGCGTCCTCCAGCGCCTGCCGCGCCCTGACGTGGTCGCGCTGGTAGGAGTGGGCGCGCGCCTCGATGTAGCAGACGCGCATCAGCCCCGTGCCGCCCTTGACGTAACCGCGTCCCGACCGCGCCAGCCGCACCGCCGCGTTGGGACGGCCCTCCCAGTAGGCGATCAGCGCCTGCGTGCCGCGCGCCCAGGCGCGCAGCGCGTCGTGCTCGATGAGCTCCCCGTACCCCCAGGCGGCGCGGGCGTGGGCGGTGGCCGCGCCGGTGTCGCCCAGGTCGAAGGAGGCCACCGACAGCAGCCCGCACAGCTGGCCCAGGATCAGGTACAGGTCCCGGTGCTGGGCGGGCCGGGCGGTCTGCGACAGCAGCTCGGCCACCCGGCGCCGCAGCCGCACCCCCTGCTGCAGGGCCTGCGCCGGGGGCAGCGCGGCATAGGCGCGGGCCAGCCGGATGGCGTCGTCGGCGGCCTGTTCCAAGGTGACCGGCCCCAGCGCCAGCGACTCCACCTGCGCCAGGTGGGCGGTGGACTCCTCGGCGGCGGCGGTCAGCATGTCGGTGATGTCGGCAGGGCCGCTCTCGGCGGAGCGGTCGGCGGAGTCGGCCGGGGCCAGCAGGACCTCCACCGGTTTGCCGAACATGCGCTCCAGAACGCGGCAGCAGGCCATCCGCGGACGCTTTCGCAGACCGCCCCGGCACCAGCGGTTCCAGGTCCGCTCGCTGATCTCGACGTCCTCCCCCATTTCCCGGGCCATGGCCCGGAATGCCTTGGCCCCATCATCGCTTGACCAGCGTCTTTTGGCCGAAATCTCCGCCAGCAACGTCGGATGGCTCATCGCGTTCTCCACTCGGGCCGCAGAGCGCTCGGGCCGAACGGCCGATTACTGTGGGGATTGACACCCAATCAGAACGTCACACGTCCTGAAACGTCCGAAGATGTCTGCATATGTCAAAAGCATGTCATAGCGATGCCGCGACTTCTGCGCAACCGTCCCAGGCATGCCCATCGAAGATCGAAACACCCCGTCGCATCGGCGGACTTCGCCCCACACTGGGGCTTATACGCACGAGAACGCCGTAAGCAGCATGAATGTCCCGTCCATGTCCCGTCGCGGGGTTCTGGCGCTGTTCCCGTCCCTGCTGGCGGCGGGCGCGCTGGCCGCCTGCAGCGGCGACGACGAAGGCGGCGGCAGCGGCGGGCTGGAGAAGAGCACCATCACGGTCGGCCTGCTGCCGGTGCCCGAGGGCGCCGCCCTGTACATCGCCATTCAGCAGGGCCTTTTCAAGGCCGAAGGGCTCACCGTCAAGACGCAGTTCATCCAGACCGGCGCCGCCGCGGTCCCGCTGTTGCGCAGCGGCCAGCTGGACATCTCCATGACCAACTACACCGCCGCGCTGCTGGCCCAGGAACAGAGCAACGGCGCGGTGGACTGGAAGATCCTCGCCGACGCCTACCAGGGCGAAAAGGGCTCCTTCGTGGTGGTGGTGCCGGAGAAGTCCTCCATCAAGGAGCCCAAGGACCTGGCCGGCAAGAAGATCGCGGTGCCGGGCCTGAAGTCGGTGGCCACCTTGTCCATCAGCGCCTGCCTGCAGGCCGCGGGCATCTCCGATGAGTCCATCGACTACGTGGAGATGGCCTTCCCGCAGATGCAGCCGGCGCTGGAGGCCGGCCGGGTGGACGCCGCCTGGATGGCCGAGCCGTTCATCACCCAGATCCACCGGGCCGGCGGCCGGACGGTCCTGGACACCATGGACCCCTCCGGGCCCACCAAGAACCTGCCGATCTCCGGCTGGGGCACGCTGGGCGACTACCCCAAGAAGTACCCCAACACCGTCGCGGCCTTCCAGCGCGCCATGGCCAAGGCCCAGCAGATGGCCGCCTCCGACCGCAACCTGGTCGCCCGGACCCTGCCCACCTACGTCAAGGGCCTGGACCAGGCCACCGCGCAGACCATCACGTTGGGGTCCTTCCCCACCAGCCAGAACCCCACCCGGCTGGAGCGGCTGGCCGGGCTGATGGGCAACCACGGCTACCTGAAGAACCCCGACAAGCTGGACGTCAAGTCGATGATCGTCCCGGGGCCGTCCGCGTGAGGTGGACCCCACCGGCCACCGTGGCCCGCGGCGCGCTGGGCGCCGCGGGCCTGCTGGCCCTCGCCGAAGCCGCCGGCCGAAGCGGCCTCATCGACCCGGACGTGCTCCCGTACGCCTCCACCATCCTCGGGCAGACCTTCACCCTGCCCGGTGAGGCGGACTTCCGCACCGCGCTGGTCACCACCATGCAGGTGTGGGTCAGCGGGCTGGCCATCGCGGTGGCGATCGCCGTGCCCGTCGGGGTGGTGATCGGGGCGCTGCCGCTGGTGGACCGGCTCACCGGCCCGCTGCTGGAGCTGCTGCGGCCGATCCCGCCGGTGGCGCTGATCCCGCTGGCGCTGCTGGCGTTCGGCAACACCGGGCGGATGGCCACCACGGTGGCCGCGTTCGCCTGCTCCTGGCCGGTGCTCATCCACACCATCCGGGGGCTGCGCGCCACCGACCCGATCGCGGTCGACACCATGCGCACCTTCGGGTTCGGCAGACCCGCCGTGCTGTGGCACGTGGCGCTGCCGGGCGCCGCCCCGTTCATCGCCACCGGCGTCCGGGTGGCCGCCGGGATCTCCCTGATCGTCACCATCACCGCCGAGCTGTACGCCGGCGGCGGTCAGGGGATCGGCAGCTGGCTGATCGAGGCCGGCGCCAGCGCCGGGCAGACCCACGTGATCCTCGGCGCGGTGGTGTGGGCCGGCATCCTCGGCCTGACCGCCGACGTCCTGCTGTCGGCCGCCTCCCGGCGGCTGTTCCACTGGCACACCTCGGCCCGCGTCTCATGAGGAAACTGCTGTCGCGAACCGCCGGCTGGGGGACGGTCCTGGTCGCCGTGGTCTGCTGGGAGATCGTCACCCGGCTGGCGGCCAACCCGTTCGCCCCGCCGCCCTCCCAGATCGCCGCCCGCTTGCGGGAGCTGTGGTTCAGCGGGCCCGCCGAACGGCTGTGGCTCACCGACACCGCGATCGAGAACATCCCGCCCAGCGTGCTGCGGCTGCTGACCGGCTGGGCGATCGCGTCGCTGATCGGCATCACGGTCGGCCTGGCCATCGGGCGGATCCGCTGGCTGGGCGAGATGTTCGAGCCCGCGCTGCACTTCGCCCGCGCCATCCCGCCCACCGCGCTGGCCCCCATGTGGGTGGTGCTGTTCGAGGTGGGCACCCCGATGCAGCTGGTCACCATCGCCTTCGGGGTGGTGTGGCCGGTGCTGCTCAACACCATCGACGGCGCCCGCTCGGTGGAGCCGGTGCAATACGACACCGCGCTGATCTACCGGCTCGGCCCGCTGCAGCGCGTCCGCTATCTGATCATCCCCTCGGCGGCCCCCAAGATCTTCGCCGGGCTGCGCGTCTCGCTGGGACTGGCGGTGATCTTGATGGTCGTCTCCGAGATGACCGGCTCGGTGGACGGCATCGCCTTCTCCCTGCTGCTGGACGCCCAGCGCAACTACGACATGCCGGCGATGTGGGCGGGCATCTGCGTGCTGGGGGCGCTGGGCTACCTGCTCGCGCTCGCCCTGGGCCGCTGCGAGCGGTGGGCGCTGGCCCGCCACCGCCACTCGATCGACACCTCCTTCTCGTCTCGTACGGAGCCTTCGCATGTCTGACAGCCCGAGCCCGACCGCCGACCCGAACGCCCGGATCTGGGAGCTGATCCGCGGCTGGTGGCGGTTCTGCGCGCTGAACGCCTGGGTGGAGCTGGGCTGCCCGGACCGGCTCGCCGGCGGCCCCCTCACCGCCGAGCAGCTGGCCGAGCGGTGCGGCGCGCACGCGCCGTCCATGGAGCGGCTGCTGCGCGCCATGGCCTCCCTGGGCGTCGTCACCGCCGACACCGAGCGCGGCACCTACGCGCTGACCGAGGTCGGCGCCCTGCTGCGCAGCGACGTCCCCGACTCCATGCACCCGGGTGTCGCGGTGATGGGGGAGGAGATGAGCTGGACGCTGATGGGGCGGCTGGCCGACACGGTGCGGACCGGCCGCTCCCCGGTGGCCGACAGCCACGGCTCCCTGTACGGCTACTACGCGACCCGGCCCGAACTGGAGAAGCAGTTCGCCGCCTACATGACGGCGCGTTCGCGCTCGTTCGCCCGGGGCCTGCTGGACGCCTACGACTTCAGCGGCGTCCAGACGATGGTGGACGTGGGCGGCGGCGTGGGCACCATCATCGCCGACGTGCTGTCGGCCTACCCCGGCATCAAGGGCACCCTGCTGGACCTGCCCTCGGTGACGGAGGCGGCCCACGCCTACCTGGCCTCCCAGGGGGTCGCCGACCGCTGCGAGGTGGTCGCCGGCAGCTTCCTGGAGTCGGTGCCGGCCAAGGCCGACCGCTACCTGCTGGCCAGCATCCTGCACAACTGGCCGGACGAGACCGCGCTGCAGATCCTGCGCACCGTCCGCGAGGCGATGGGCGAGCACAGCCGGGTGCTGCTGCTGGACATCCTGCTGCCGGACGTGCCGGACCGGCCCCACCTGGGCTACGACATGGACATCCGGATGATGGCGCTGTTCGGCGAGGGCCACGAGCGCACCCGCGACGCCTACCTGGGCCTGCTCGAAGAGGGCGGCTTCAAGCCGCTGCGCACCATCGAGCTGGCCAGCGGGCCCACGCTCGTCGAGGCGGCCGCCGCCGGATGAGCCCGCCGCCCCGTCCCGCCTTCGCCGGCGGGACGGGGCGGCCGTCAGGCCTCCGCGCCCTCGGGCGCGGCCCGTTCCCCGGCGGGCTCGGGCGGCGCCTCCAGCGGCAGGGCCGGCGAAGCGGCGCGCAGGGGCAGCGGCGGTGCGGGACGGGTGCTGACCGGGACCTGAGTGCCGGTCAGTTCCAGGCCGGTGCAGGTGATCAGGTGCCGGTCGAGCCCGCTTTCGGCCAGCAGCGCCCGGATCTCGGCGCCCGGGCTGAGCAGGATCACCCGCCCGCCCACGTCGATCGCCGTGTTGCGCAGGGCGACCAGGACGCCCAGGCCGAACCGGTCACTCATGCGGACCCGCGACAGGTCCAGTACCAGCCGCGCCGCGGGCACCGCCCGCAGCGCGCCGAGCACCGGGGCGCGCAGGGTCTCCACGGTGCGCGCGCACAGCTCACCGGTGAGCTGGACGAACAGGTCACTGCCGGTGCGGTGCACGCGGACCCGCAGGGCGGGTCGGCGGCCCGGGTCCGGCTCCGATGGCGACTTGCGCCGGCACTGGTCTCTCATCAGCCTTCAAAGACCCTTCCCGGGGGGTTCGAGCAAACGGTCCAAGTAACGGTGAACCCTTTTTCGAGCTGTTTTCCTTCCGGCGCCCGGGTGCCCCGGAAGGGCCGAAAAACGGTCCGCGCGAAGTCATGACACGGCATGGCTCCACCAACTTTTGATCGGCCGCTTCCAGCGATTCTCACGGCATCCGAATCGAGTGCTGAAAGAAGTGGTCGATTGGCAGGGAAAATACCCGCGCCCCCGGCCAGGACACTTGGCGGAAGGTCAAGACTGATGCAAGCGGCATTGACCTGCGCAACAGGGGAGGCCGGGGGCGCCGGCCGACCCATATTCCCGTTCCGCTGCTTTTGCGGAGACAGTCCGAAAAGCTAGAATCGGATGCTTATTGTCGGCTTTGCAACATTCCTCACACCCAGGTGAGCCAGCGGATCTGGTGCCGGAGCAGTTTGCCCCACATCCGCAGGCCGCGGTCCCGATCGTCCATGCAGGTGCGGGGAAGCGCGTGATCGCCGATGAGCGGTGACGGCTCGATCGCGCACGCGTACTCATAGCCGGCCTTGCGCACGGCGTCCACCTCCCGGTGCGACACGCGGCCGTAGGGGTAGGCGAAGCCGGTGACCGGGCCGTCGATGATCTCTTCCAGGATCGCCCGGCTGCGGGTCAGCTCTTCGGCCAGCTCCTCATCATCGGTCTCCGGTAATGACACATGCCGCAGCCCGTGCGAGCCGATCTCCATGCCCATGCCCGCCATGCACCGCAACTGCCGTGGCGATATCGGCCCGCGCCGGGGGCCGGGCGCATCTGAGCCGATTTTCTCGGCGGGCACGAAGACCGTGGCCGTGAAACCGCGGCGCACCAGCACCGGTGCGGCGCGCGTGGCGAAACAGGCGTGGCCGCCGTCGAAGGTCAGCCCGACCAGGCCGCGTCCCCGCCCGGCCCGCCGTGCCTCACGCAGCTCCCCCACGCTCACCCCGCGCAGCCCGTTGCGGTGCAGCCAGTCCATCTGGCGCTCGAAGGTCTCGGGGCGGACCGGCGGCCGGCGCGCATCGGCGATCCGGTCCACCGAGTGATACCTCAAGATCAACGGCATGCGGGCCGTCCAGGGCTTCACCGGCCGATCCCCCTCTCCCCGTTCGTCAGGACACGGCCCGGACCGGGACGGCCGATGAAGAAGGGGCGCCGATGCCGCAGAGCGCTCCCGAAAGAACGGCGCCCGAACGCCGGACGGCGGGCTTTCAGTCCGTCCCGGAACGTCATCGGCCCGGCCGGATGGCCATTCCGGCGCAGTGAACTTTTTCAACACGCCGTCTTCGCGGGCCGTGACCCGGAACGTCACCGAACCGAACATCGATGAGGCTCCCATCCCGGCGCCCTGGAGCGTGTATTGAAAAAGGTTCAGTGCCCGAGCCTGCCATGGCACCCGCACTCCGGCCGACCCTTTGAACCAGATAAAGCCGACACTTTGTCATTTATTGAATTGACCTTCCGGCAGGACTCGCCGGGTGCCGCGGAAGCCCATCCAAGGCGCCTTATCCAGCAGGCCGGCCAAACCCGCCCGTTGCGGCCGTCACCTGGGAAGAGGCGAATCCGGACGGCGCTTGGGAGGCACCCCCGAAAAGTTGAGAGATCAAGAATTGAAAGGCTCGCCGGTTTCCCATTTCCGGTGCCGGACGGCGGGGCCGGCCGGCCCTCGCGGCCTCCCGGACCCGCCGGCGGGGCCGCGGCGGCCTCCGCCGCGCCTCCCGGCCACGGCCCGCCGTCCGGCTCCCGGCAGACGGCGGGCGGAAAAGGTTCGGGGACGGTCCGTCCGAATACGGCCCGCGCACCGCGCCCGCCCATGGGGCGGGTGGTGAAAATCATTCAACCGGCAAGGAAAAACTTCCTTGGAAGTCACGGCCCGCATCGACAGCCCGGCGGGCGCTGTGTAGGTATAGCCGGCGACCGGCGGTCGCCTCGCGCCGCAGGTCTGCAACCGGATCGATATCCACGATCAGCGGAGGAGACGACCATGCTCAAGCGAACGGCGGCGACCGGCTTGCTGGCCCTGACCGCAGGCGGCGTGCTGATGGGCGCCGCACCCGCGCTGGCCGGCGACTACGGGGTGCGCCACGACAACGCCCTGCTGCGCAGCTGCCCGTCCGGCGACTACGGCTTCCTGCTCGGGGACCGCCGCTCCTACAGCGGCGGCGGGTGCGAGCAGGTCAACATCATCTTCAACGGGAACCGCTGACGACCCGCGCGCCGCTTTCCCTCCAGCGCCGGCCCCTCCAACGCCCGGCCCACGGCACCGAACCTTTTCAACACGCCGTCTCCGCAGGTCGAGACGGAGACGTCGCAGCATCGGAGCTCCCGTTCGCAGAGCTTTGGGCCACGCACCCGAAAAGGTTCACCGGGGTGGAAGCCTCGGGGAGGCCTGCGGAGCGGGTGTGCCGCATCGCCCGATACACCGGTGGCGGTACGACCACAAAGGTCGTACCGCCACCGGTTTTTGTCGCCGCCTGTCACGCCGGTGAGCACGCGAGGCGGCCGGCCCCGCCGCGTCCGCCTCGGATCGTCTTCCTCCCCATCCGCCATTTCCGGAAATCCGCACGGACCGGGACCAACGTGAACCGGCCGCGCCCCCGCATCCCGCCGGACGCCCTTAAAAGCAATGTTCGGGGAAAGAAATGTTCGGGACCCCGTATTTACCGGTGACGCGGGCAATTCACGGTGCCACGATGTCTGCTGACCGGCGGGCTGTATCACGCCGCGGGTCGAGATCGGCAGTCACACCCAAAAAAGGAGACATAGTGCTCAAGCGACTGGTAACGGCCGGCGTTCTGACCGCGGCCGCAGGCGGGGTACTGATGACCGCCACCCCGGCGATGGCCTTCGCCGCGCACGGGCACCACGACTACGACTCCGACGGGTACAAGAACCGTCACAACGCCCTGGTGAACGGGTGCGAGATCAACGCCGGCAACGACCGGACCCTCATCAGCATCAACATCCTCCAGGACCTGGCGCTGCTGTCCTCCAACAGCGCCAACGACGTCAACGTCGCCGAGTGCGACCAGGAGAACTTCATCGTCAACCGGAACCGCTGACCGCGTTCCACCCGCAGGGAGGCCGGCGCTCAGCGTCGGCCTCCTCGCATACCCCCGGCAGGTGAACCGCTGCAGCGCCAGCCCGCCTCCGGTAGCAGCCATTCGGACAAGTCCGAGAAGTCACCGAAAATACAGCCGCGGGACCGGCATCCATTTCCCGACGACAATGTGGAAATGCCACCCGCCTCGAGCCCTGGTCGGGCAATGCAATTCAAAAGAGTTCCCCTTGCCTTCTGAGAAGGCTGGTTCCGCGGCCGATTCAGGTGATACCAATTGTGCTTGCTACCGGCGACGGGCGACCGCGAAAGCGTGACACCGAATGCCGGATCCGGATCGGTATACCGCAAATCACAAGAAGGAGACCACAATGCTCAAGCGACTGGCGGCGGCCGGCGTTCTGTCCGTGGCCGTGGGCGGGGTCCTGATGAGTGCCTCCCCCGCGATGGCCGGCGGCGACTACGACTCCGACCTTTACAGCAACCACCACAACATCCTGGCCAACGAGTGCGACATCAACGCCGGCACCGACCGGGGCCTGCTGGACCTGAACCTCCTTCAGGACGTCGCTCTGCTGGCCGCCGACAGCGCCAACGACATCAACGCCGGCCGGTGCGACCAGGCCAACGCCATCATCAACAGGAACTGACGACGGTTCACACCCAGAGGGGATCGGTGCTCGCGCGCCGATCCCCTCTTCGCATTCGCGCCGCCGAATTGCTCCCCGGCCAAAAGGCCGCCGCCGCGCGGGGCCGGTCAGGAGGCCCGGTCCGCCTCGGCCCGCAACTGGCGGCGCAGGACCTTGCCGGTGGCGTTGCGCGGCAGTTCGGAGGGGAAGTACACATCGCGGGGCACGGCGAAGCGGCCCACCCGGCGGCGGGCGTGGTCGCGCACCTGGTCGGCGGTCAGCTCCGCGCCCGGGTGCAGCACCACGTGAGCGGCCAGCCGCTGCCCGAACTCCTCGTCCGGCACCCCGACCACGGCGACCTCGCGGACCTGCTCCAGCTCGCTGAGCGCGTCCTCGACCTCGCCGGGGAAGACGTTCTCCCCACCGGAGACGATCATGTCGTCGGAGCGGCCCTGGACGAACAGCAGCCCGTCCTCGTCGATGCGGCCCAGGTCGCCCAGGCTGATCATGCCGTCCACCGTCTCCTTGGTGGCGCCGCTGGTGTACCCGGTGAACAGCAGCTCGTTGGCGGCGAAGATGCGCCCGACGGTGCCCGGCGGGACGGGCCGGCCCTCCTCGTCCAGGATCGCCAGCCTGGTGCCGCGCGGCGGCCTGCCCGCGGTGTCGGGGTGGCGCCGCAGGTCACGGGGGGTGGCGATGGTCACCCAGGAGGCCTCGGTGGAGCCGTAGAGGTTGTAGAGGACGTCCCCGAAGGCGTCCATGAAACGGGTGGCGAACCCGCCGGGCAGGGCCGAGCCGCTGAGCGCGACGATCCGCAGCGCCGACAGGTCGAGCTCCTCTTGGGTGGACGAGCGCCACTCCAGCATGCGCTGCGCCATGATCGGGACGGCGATCAGCGCGGTGGCCCTGGTCTCGGCGGCGGTGCGCAGGCCGGCCGCGGGGTCGAACCGGCGGCGCAGCACCATGGTGGCCCGCAGCCCCAAGGCGATCTGCAGGGCGGCATAGCCCCAGGTGTGGAACATCGGGGCCTCGATGAGCATCGTCTCGTGCACCCGCAGCGGGATGCGCGACAGCACCGACGCCAGCGGGCCCAGCCCCGGCCTGGAGTGCCGGCCGGCGCCCTTGGGCTGCCCGGTCGTCCCCGAGCTGAGCACGATCGTGCGGCCGGAGTGCGGGGGCGGGGTGAGCGGCGCCTTGAGCACGGTCCGGTCGATCAGCTCGGCCACCGCCGAGCCGGGGCCGTCGGCCGTCAGGGTGCGCACCGCCGCCGGGGCGCCCTTGAGGACCTCGGCGAACTCCGAGTCGGCGATGAGCACCTCGACCTGCTGCTCGTCCAGGACTTTGAGCGACTGCTCGGCGCTCATGCCGGTGTTGAGCAGCACCACATCAGAGCCGAGCTTGCTGCAGGCCACCAGCGACTCGACCATCCCGCGGTGGTTGCGGCACAGCACCGCCACCCGCGGCCGCGCACCGCCGTCGCCCAGCGCCGCCGCCAGCCGGTCGGTGCGGGCGTCCACCTGCGCGTAGGTCAGCGTCCCGTACTCGTCCACGATCGCCGCCCGGCCGGGGTCGCGGGCCGCCGCGGACACCAGCGATCCGCCCAGCGTGGTTCCCCAGCGCCGCAGCGCGTCGAGCTGGCGGGCCACCTTCAGCGGCGGCCCCGGCCGCCACAGCCCGCTGCTGGCGAACATGGCGGCGACCCTGAGCATGGTCTCGGCCCGCTGCCTGATCCCGGCTGTCTGCGCCACGCCTGCTTTCCACCTCCCGCCGGGCCCGCCCGGATGAACGCTCCCTGTCATCGCCGGATACCGAGGCTAGGCAGCCGGACGGGCGGTCGCCATCATGCCGTATCACCCACCACCTGCGTTTTTTGTCACCTATGTGACAGTCTTCCCTGTTTTTCCAGGTCAGCGCCGGTCTTCGCGGTCCGGGCCGCTACGGGAGTGTGACAAAGGAAACCCAGATGCCCACGACGGCGGCAGGCGTCCGCCCATCGGTCCAGGACGGCGGGCGCCCGCTGTGAGGCACGACAACCGAAATGCCGGCGAACGCTGGGCGGCAACAGTGTTATCGACTCCCGATTGACCCCCCATAGTGCACGGACGACCCTTCTGACACTCCGGCGCCGGGGCTGGATGCATGTCTGAGATAGGGGACCGAACGTGAGCGGACGCCATGGCAGTCGTCCGGAATCGCCGTGGGAGCGGCGCCCGAGTCGGCGGAGCGGAGCGCAGCCGAGCCCGGCTCCCCCCAGGAGGAGGGCCCGGCGCCGGGGACGGCGGCGTTCCCTTGTCACCTTGGTGAGCACAGTGGCGGCCACGCTCCTGGTGGGAGGCGGCGTGTACGCCTTCGCCGGTTCCCTCAACTGCGCCGCCCGCGGCACCCTCGACCTGAACGTCACCGTGGCGCCGGAGCTGGAGCCCGCCCTGCGGTCCGCGGCGCAGCGGTTCAACGACCGCAAGCAGGTGGCCGAGGGACGCTGCATCAAGGTGACGGTCCACCCCGCCGACCCGCAGGCGGTGGCCACCCTGCTGTCGGGCACCGGCACCTCGCGCGGCGCCGAACGCGTCCCGGACGTGTGGATTCCCGACTCCTCGCTGTGGGCGGCCCGGTCCGCCCCCGGCGGCTCCCAGCCCGCCGCCCGGATGCCGCAGCCGGGCACCTCCATCGCCGAGACACCCATCGTCATCGGCGCCGGCAAGTCGGTGCGCGGCCTTGCGGCCGCCTCCCGGCCGAGCTGGGAAGGGCTGCTGGGCTCCGACCGGGCGAGATCGCGCACCCCCGACCCCAACCGGAGCGCGATCGGGCTGGGCATGCTCATGGCGGTGCGCATGTCGCTGGCCGGGGACTCCAAGGCGGTGGAGAAGTTCACCGGCCTGGTCCGCAGCGTCCGCCAGGGCGTGGTGCCCGACGTGCAGACCCAGTTCGCCGCCGGCACCGGCGACCGCCTCCTGGTGACCTCCGAGCAGGCGGTGCTCCGGCACAACCGGGACCACCCCGGCGAGCGGCTGCAGATCCTGCGGCCGGCCGAGGGGACGCTGGCGCTCGACTACCCCTACACCCCGATCGCCGCGGCCTTGGACAAGACCACCGCCGCGCGACTGTTCGAACGAGAGGTGCGCAGCGCCGCCACCAGGCGGGACCTGCGCGCCCTCGGCTTCCGCACCGACCGCTCCGACGGCGGCGTGCGGCTGCTGCCCCTGCCCGAGGCCGAGCAAGTGCAGCAGACGCTGCAGGCGTGGGCGAAGCTGTCGCTGACCTCGCGGATGCTGTCGCTGCTGGACATCTCCGGGTCGATGCTGCAGCGGGTGCCCGGCACCGGCGACACCCGCATGCAGGTGCTGGCCAAGGCCGCGCAACTGGGGCTGAAGTTCCAGCCCGACGACACCGAGCTGGGCCAGTGGGTGTTCTCCACCAAGCTGGACGGCGACCGGGACTGGAAGGAGACGGTGCCGGTGGGGCCGCTGGGCGAGCGGCTCGGCTCGGGGACCCGGCGGCAGCAGATCCTCAGCTCCCTGGCGTCCCTGCAGCCCAAGCCGGACGGCGACACCGGGCTGTACGACACCGTGCTGGCCGCCCTGTCCTACATGCGCAAGACCTACAAACCGGACATGGTCAACACGGTGCTGCTGATGACCGACGGCCGCAACGACGATGACGACGGTCCCACGCTGCGCCAGACGCTGGCCAAGCTGCGGGCCGGCCACGACCCCGAACGCCCCGTCCAGCTGGTGATCATCGGTTTCGGGGACGAGGTGGACCGCAAGGAGCTGCAGCAGCTGGCGGAGGCCACCGGCGGCAGCGTGCACTTCGCCAAGACGGCCGAGGACATGCGCAACATCTTCCTGGCCGGCACCTCCCGGCGGGTCTGCGCGCCCAAGTGCTGACCCGCGGACGCGACCGCGCCCCGTGGGCCCGCAAGGCCCACGGGGCGGCTCGCGCACGGGTGGGACGGCGGTCAGGGCCGCCCGTCGTCGGGCCGGCCGACCAGCTTGAGCGCGCTGAGCGCCAGCACCACCTCCACCAGCTCCCGGGGCCGGTTGAGGGACCGGCCGGTGAGCTGTTCGATGCGGCGCAGCCGGTTGAGCACGGTGTTGTGGTGGCAATACAGCCGGCCGGCGGCCTTGGAGGCCGACCCGTCGCACTCCAGCCAGGTGGCCAGCGTGGAGATCAGCACGTCCCGGAAGGCCGGGTTGATCTGGGAGAAGGCCCCCAGCACCCCGCGGCCCAGCCGCTCGGCCAGCTCCGGCTGGGAGACCACCAGCGCATCGGGCAGCCGCCTGTCCAGCCGGGCGATCTCGGCGCCGGGCTCCCGGCAGGTGCGCAGCGCCAGCTCCGCCAGCCAGCGGGCCTTGCCCAGGTCGGCCAGCGCCTCCACCACGGGGCTGATCCCGGCGTGGCCGTAGACCCGGGGCCGCAGCACCTCCACCAGGTCGTCCAGGTCGGCGTTGCCCAGATCGACCACGGCGATCTGGGTGTCGGCGCGCATCCGCCAGATGAAGCGCAGCCCGCCGCCGTCGGTGGGGCGGCTGAAACCGCGTCCGCCCAGCACCTCGCCTTGATCGATGACCACCACCGCGTAGCGGCCCTGGGCGGGCAGGCCGAGCGCGCGCGTGGCGGCCGGCAGCAGTCCGGGGTCGGTGCCGCGCCCCTCCAGCAGGGCGTCCACGATCGCCTGCACCCGCTCCTCGCTGCGCCGCAGCAGCTCGTACTCGGTGCGGTGGTAGGCCTCCGCGGCGGCGGTGGACTGCTGGTCGATGGTGTGCCAGGTCAGTGTGGCGTTGCGGACCAGCAGCGGCACATGCTCGGGGTTCTCCTCGCTGACCGCCTCGACCAGCGCCTCCCAGAACACGCAGCCGGCCAGCCGGTAGGAGCGCAACAGCTGGTCCAGCGGCAGGCCCTGCTCGGCCCGCCGCCGCCCCAGCTCCTCGGCCCAGCGCAGGTCGGCGCGGCCGCGGCTGGGGTCGAGGATCGCCTCGATCCCGTGCCCGAGGCCGATGTGAGACAACTCCCACAGATCGGCGCGCAGTTCCGCTGGACGGTCCTGTCCCTCACCGGCCAAGATCTCATTGACCAGTCGATCCGCCAGCTGGGGCAGCCGGTCCGCCAGTTTACGCACCGCCCGACGGATGATCACACGGTCGGCCTTTTCGGGCGAGGTTGTGAGTGCGCCCATGCGCCACCTCCCTCGGTGAGTGCGCTCATGCTGCCACCCACCTTGGGGCCGCGACTATACGGGCGATCCAACAAAACCCCGGGATTGTGTGCGATCACAACCGCGGCCCCTATGGATTGATACTTCTCCCTCAATTCGGACAGCACTATGGACCTGCCCGCCGGGGCGTGCTGGTGTGCCAGCGTCCCCCGAAGGAGGCAGCGTGCTCGCTCCCCGCTCCCACCCCCCGAGCGAAGCCGACGGCCCCGGCAGACCCCGCGGCGGGGCCGTCGTCCTGGTCGCGCTCGCGTGCGCGGCCGCGTTGCTGACCGGCTGCACCGGCAAGGGACCGCTTGCATCCGCCGCCCCGTCCGCGGCGGCGATGCGGGTCGGTCACGGCGTCACCGGCGACCGGATCACCGTCGCCGCGCTGACCGATCTCAGCGGCCCGTACGCGCCGCTGGGCAAGGGTGTGACCCAGGCACAAAAGCTGTACTTCGACCGCCTCAACGCCGCCGGCGGGGTGTGCGGGCGCAAAGTGGAGCTGATCGTGCGCGACCACGGCTACGACGTGCGGCGGGCTGTGGCCGCCTACAGTGAGGTGGCGCCGCGCTCGGCGGCCATCGCCCAGGTCATCGGCTCCCCGATCACCAACGCGCTGCGCCCGCGCCTGGAGTCGGCCGGGGTGCTGACCGTCCCGCAGGCCTGGGCGCACACCCTGCTGGGCAGCAAGTACATCCAGGTCGTCGGGACGACCTACGACCTGGACATGATCAACGGGGTCGCGTTCCTGACCGAGGAGAAGGGCCTGCGGCGCGGGGATGCGATCGGCCATCTGTTCCTGGACGGCGACTATGGGCACAGCGCGCTGGCCGGCTCCCGCTGGGCCGCCCGGCAGGCCGGGCTGCGGCTCATCGAGCAGCGGGTCAAGGCCGCCGACGGTGACATGAGCGCGCAGGCCGCCGCGTTCCGCCGGGCCGGCGTCAAGGCGATCTTGGTCAGTGTGAGCCCGCCGCAGGCGGCCTCCCTGGTCGGCGCCGCCGCCGCGCAAGGACTGGACGTGCCGTTCGTGGCCGGCAATTCGGCGTTCGCCGAGCAGCTGCTGAAGAGCCCGATCGGCCCCGCTCTGGAGAAGAACTACTTCGTCCTCAGCGCCGGGGCGCCGATGAGCGCCGACATTCCCGGCGTCAAGGCGCTGGCCCGCGACTACCGGCGGGCCTACCGGGGGCAGCCGCTGGACTCCGGCGTGCTGTCCGGCTACATGGCCGCCGCGATCGTCGGGCAGGCCCTCAAGAAGGCGTGCGCCATGCGGGACCTCAGCCGGGAGGGCATCGTGGCCGCGCACCGCTCCACGCACGCCTTCGACGCCGGCCTGGGCGGCCCGCCGCAGAACTACACCCAGTGGACCAGGCCCGGCTCGCGGGCCAGTTACGTCCTCCGGCCGGACCGCGACGCCCTCGGCGGTCTGACGATCCACCGCGAGCCCTTCGAATCCACCCTGGCGAAAAGCTACGACCCACCCCTCTGAGCGATGCCCTGAGCGGGAAGGAGCGCCATGCCACCCGGCTCAACGTTCGCACCCCCCATGGCCGTCGAAACCGCCGTTCCCACGGCATCCGCCCCCGAGCCCGAACCCGTCCTGCACGGACGCGACCGGGAGCTGGCGGCGCTGCGCGAACTGATCGAGCAGGCCCGCCGCGGACGGGGCGGCGCGCTGCAGATCTCAGGCGGTCTGGGCATGGGCAAGACCGCCCTGCTGGAGGCCGCGCTGCGCCAGGCCGCGGCCGGCCTTCGCACGCTCGGCACCCGCGGGATCCCCGACGAGTCCCGCTTCGCACTGGCCGGCCTGCACCGCATGCTCCGGCCGGTGGCCGACCGGCTGGACCGGCTGCCGCCGCAGCAGGCGGCGGCGCTGGCCTTCCTGACCGACGCCGCCGCGGAGCCGCCCGCCGGCTCCTTCGCGCTGTGCCGCGCCGTGCTGGGCCTGCTGACCGAGCTGGGCCGGGACGGCCCGGTGCTGTGCTGGGTCGACGACGCCCAATGGCTGGACGCCCCGTCCCTGGAGGCGCTGGCGTTCGCCGCGCGCCGCGTGGCGGACCAACCGGTGGCGATGCTGTTCACCGTCCGCGACGAGCACGGGCCGCCGGAGGAGGCCGGGCCGCTGTCGGACATCCGGTCGCTGGAACTGGGCCCGCTGGAGGAGGCCGACGCGCTGGCGATCCTGCGCGGGCGGACCGGGGGAGGCCACAGTGAGCTGGACGCCGAGCTGCTGGAGGCGGCCGCCGGCAACCCGCTGGCGATGGTCGAGCTGGCCGCCGCCCTCGGCGACGCCCCCGCCCGGCAGGCGACGGCCGTGACGCTGCCCCCGCACAGCCGGCTGCGCGCCCACTACCGGCGGCGGCTGTACCGGCTGCCGCCGGGCGCCCGGATGCTGGTGCTGCTGGCGGTCGCCGACGACCGGCTGGAGCTGGACACCCTCACCCGGGCCGCCGCCGAGGCCGGCGTCGATCTGGCCGAATGGGACGTGGCGCTGAAGTCGGGGCTGGTGCGGGTGGACGGTGAACGCGTCCACGTGGCCGACCCGCTGGCGCGCGCCTGCCTGGAGACGGACGCGGCGCTGGCCGAGCGGCGCGCGGTGCACCGGCTGCTGGCGAAGGTGCTGGACCGCCCCTGGCACCGGTTGCGGCGGGCCTGGCACCGCGCCGCGATCACCGAGGGGGTGGACGCGGCGCTGGCCGACGAGCTGAGCGCGGGCGCCGTGCTGGCCGAGGAGACCGGTGACCACGCCGCGGCCGCCCGGGCCTGGCAGCGGGCCGCGGCGCTGACCCCCCAGCCGCGGCTGAAGGCCGACCGGCTGCTGGCGGCCGCCGAGGATCACTGGCGGGCCGGCCGGCCGCGCAGCGCCCGCGCCCTGCTGCAGCGGGCCCGGCCGCTGCTGGGGTCGGCCGAGCTGATCGGCCGGGCCGACCGGCTGCACGGGGAGATCGAACTGCGCGCCGGGCACCCGCCCGCCGCCGCCCGGCTGCTGCTGGACGCCGCCGGCAGGCTGGCCGAGTCCCGGCCCGGCCTGGCGCTGAGCGCGCTGATGCGGGCGATCGAGGCCGCCGACCTGACCGGCGACCTGCGCGCCCAGCGCAACGCGGCGCAGCGGGCCGCCGAGCTGTGCCACCCGGCCGGGCACCCGATGACCGAGCTGATGATGACGCACTTCGCCGGGATGGCGGCGGCGCTGCAGGGCGACTACGAACGCACCTGCACCCCGCTGCGCCGGTCGATGGAGCTGAGCGAGACCAGCACCGACCCGGCGGCCAAGATCTGGGGCAGCGTGTCGGCCATCACCCTCGGCGACGACCTGCGCGCCCATGAACTGGCCGAACAGGCGGTGCACGCCGCCCGCCGGCCCCAGGCCGCCGCGCTGCTGCCCGCCTGCCTGGTCACCTTGTCGCTGGTGGAGTGCCTGCTGGGGCGTTTCCCGGCCGCGCTGGCCCACTCCGCCGAAGGGCTGCGCCTGGCGCGCGCCGCCGGGCAGGACAACTGCGCCATCGACCACCTGGCCCTGATGGCGCTGGTCAACGCGTTCCTGGGGGACCGTGAGGCGGCCATGTCCCAGCTGGCGGCCATCGCCGAACCGGTCGGCGCCCGCGGGCTGAGCCGTCCCGCCACGGTGGCGGCCTGGGCGCTGGCCTGCCTGGAGCTGGCCGACGACCGGCCCGCCGACGCCGCCGCCCGGCTGCGGTTGCGCGGCGTCGCCGGCGCCCAGCACCGCACCATCCGCGTCCTGGCCACCCCCTATTTCGTGGAGGCGGCGGTGCGCAGCGACCGGCGGCGGCAGGCCGCTCGGGCGCTCACGGCCTACCGGCAGTGGGCCGAGGGCACCGGCAGCCCGGCGCGGCTGGCGCTGGCGCACCGCTGCCAGGGGCTGCTGGCCGAAGACGACGAAGCGGCGGTGGCGCACTTCGAAGAGGCGCTGCGCCACCACGCCAAGGCCGAATCGGCCTTCGAGATGGCCCGCACCGCGCTGCTGTACGGGCACCGGCTGCGGCGCGGCCGCAAGCCGCGGGCCGCCCGCGAGCACCTGCGCGACGCACTGCAGATCTTCACCGAGTACGGGGCCGAGCGCTGGGCGGAGCGGGCCCGGGCGGAGCTGCGCGCCGCCGGGGAGACGGTGGAAGCGCCCGCGGCGCCGCCCGGGCTGGACGAGCTGACCCCCCAGCAGCTGCAGATCGCCCGGCTGGTCGCCGAGGGCGCCACCAACCGGGAGATCGCCGCCCAGCTGTCGCTGAGCCCCCGCACCATCGAGCACCATCTGCGCAACATCTTCACCCGCCTGGACATTCGCTCCCGGGTCGAGCTGACCTTGCTGCTCCGCCGGGCGTGACGTCCCGGTGAACCCGCCGAGGCGTCGTCGCCGTACCCGGGAAGGGGGCCTCGCGGCCGGAAGACGCGGGCAACGAGCGCCGTCGAGGCCCCCATCGCGAGAAGGCCGGGTGCGGAAAAGACGGATCCGGCGGGCGTTCGCCGGATCCGTCCCTGATTAGATGGCGGCGTGATCGTCGACACCCATGTGCACCTGCTGCCCGGCCGGCTCGGTGAGAAGGTGCGTGCGATCTTCGAGGCCTACATCCCGGGACGGCTGAGCTACCCCAACGACCACGCCGCGGTCCTGGCGGCGGCCGAGCGGGCGGGCGTCGGCCAGGTGTGGAGCCTGCCGTACGCGCACAAGCCCGGTGTGGCCGCCGGGCTCAACGAGGCCAGCGCCCGCCTGGCCGCCCGCCCTCCCCACCCGTCGGTGCAGGTGGTGGGCGGCGCCACCGTCCACCCCGGGGACGCCGATCCGGAGCGCGTGGTGGGCCGGGCGATCGACGAGCTGGGTTTGCGGGTGCTGAAACTGCACTGCTCGGTGGGGGACTTCAGGGCCGACGATCCCGCTTTCGACGCGATGTGGCGGCTGGTCGAGCGGCGCCGCCTGCCCGCGGTCGTCCACGTGGGCCACGCCGTCACCGGTCACACCCGAAGCGAGGAGCTGGCGGCGCTGGAGAACGTCGCCCGGCGGCACCCGCAGGCCCCGCTGATCATCGCGCACGCCGCGCACCCGGCCTCCGCGGCCGCGATCGAGCTGATCGGCCGGTGCCCCAACGTGCTGGCCGACCTCACCCCCGTGGTCACCGAGCCGGTGGAGGTGCCCGCCGAGGTCCTGGAGGAGCACGCCGACCGGTTCCTGTTCGGCACCGACGCACCCAACGTGGCCCTGACCATCGAGTCCGGCATGGCGCGCCTGGACGGCCTGTCGCCGGCGGCCCGCGCCGCGATCCTGGGCGGCAACGCCCGGCGGCTGCTGGCGGAGGTGCGTTAGCCGTGCCGCCGAAGCGGCCGCACGGGGCCGGCGCTCAGCGCTGCTTGGTGAAGTGCTCCATCGGCACCCGGACGAAGATGGCGGCGGCGCGCACCGCGACCGGGCCGTCCGGGCCGCCGATGCGGCCCTCGCCCTCGATGTAGGCCTTGCGTCCCTCCACCCCGTTGCACCAGGCCTTCAAGTAGAGGGTGGAGCCCACGGGCACGGGGGCCAGGTAGTCGGTCTCCAGCCGCCCGGTCACATAGCGGCCGCCGGTCAGCCAGGCGGAGGTGCCGAGGATCTCGTCCATCGCGGTGGCGAGGATCCCGCCGTGCGCCAGCCCCGGCGCCCCCTGATGCTCCCTCTTGACGACGATCTCGCCGTAGGCGGTGGTGCCGTCCCGGCCGATGCGCTTCATCTGCAGCCCGTGCTCCACATGGGGGCCGCATCCGAAGCACTCGTTGCCCAGCACCTCGTCCGACAGCTCGTACTCCTGGCCGGCGGCCGGGTCCACCGCGGGAACGGTCGCGCCCGGCGGCGGCGTGGTGATCTCCGAGGCCGCGCTGGTGCGCTTGGCGGACCGGGATTCGGTGGGAGCGGTCATACCTTCAAACGGTACAAATCACTCGTCCTCGGTTGAAAGTTGCAGCGACCGAGAGTTACCTCACGTCCCGGCCCCGGCGGCCGGGCGTTGTGAGGTGGACCATCCCCGCCGCCCGCCCGTCCGGCGTCTTTCACAACCGAGGCGACCGCGCGCCGAACCCGCAGGTCAGCCGGGCAAGGGCGGCCGATCGCGGCACAAGGGGCGCACATACACTGCTCGCCGTGAACGCTGAGTACGGCTACTGGCAGACCGTCCCCACCCGCTGGAAGGACAACGACGTCTACGGCCACGTCAACAACGCCGTGCACTACTCGGTCATGGACACGGTGATCAACACCTGGTTGATCCGTGAGGCGGGGCTGGACATCCACCACGGCTCCCAGATCGGGCTGTGCGTGGAATCCCGGTGCGTCTACAAGGGTTCCATCGAATTTCCCGAGTCCTTTCAGGTGGGGCTGCGGATCGGGCACCTGGGCCGTTCCAGCGTCCACTACGAGGTGGGCCTGTTCCGCGAGGACGGCAAGACCTTGATCGCAGAGGGGCGTTTCGTCCATGTTTTCGTGGACCGCGCAACGCGCCGGCCGGTGGAGATCGGCGAGCCGATGCGCTCGGCCATGAAAAAACTGCTGACCGGTTGAAGTGGGCTAGCGAAGGGATCGAGGCATGACGACGGACGGCGGACGGGCCCTGGTACTGGGCGGCGGCGGGGTCGCCGGGATCGCCTGGGAGGCCGGGCTGATCACCGGGCTGGCCGCGCACGGGGTGGATTTGACCACCGCGGACCTGATCGTGGGCACCTCGGCGGGCTCGGTGGTCGGCGCGCACGTGGCGCACGGCGCGGACCTGTCGGAGGCGGTGCAGCGCCTGGCGGCCCGCTCCACCGGCGGCGGGCCGGGCACCGCGCCCCGCAACACCGACCTGAACGCGGTGCTGGAGGCGTTCGCCATCCTCTACGACACCTCCCTGGATCCCCAGGAGGCCCGCGCCAAGGTCGGCCGGATGGCGCTGGAGGCACAGGTGGACGAGATGGGCGCCGTCCTGGAGGAGGTCGGCCGGCGGCTGCCCGACCAGAACTGGCCCAAGCGGCGGCTGCTGATCACCGGGGTGGACGCCGAGGACGGCTCGTTCGCGGTGTGGGATTCGGCCTCCGGGGTGCCGCTGGCGCTGGCGGTGCGGGCCAGCTGCTCGGTGCCGTGCGTCTTCCCGCCGGTCGCCATCGACGGCCGCCGCTACATGGACGGCGGCATCCGCTCGGTCACCAACGCCGACCTGGCCAAGGGCGCGCAGGCGGTGGTCGTCCTGGAGCCCATGGCCCATCTGACGCCGCGCAACACCCTGCAGCGGGAGCTGGCCGAACTGGAGGGCGCCCGCATCGCCACCGTCGCCCCCGACGAGGCCGCCCAGCGGGTCTTCGGCGCCGACATCCTCAGCCCCAAACTGTGGGGTCCGGCTTTCGACGCCGGTGTGGCGCAGGCCGCGTCCGCCGTGGAAACCGTCCGCGCGGCCTGGGCCTGAGGGCGGACCCGATGTTTTGTTCCCTGCTGGCCGGAACCGGCCAGCAGGGAAATGGAACCGCATTCCGTCCCGTCCCATCGAACCCATTGAGAACAGGCGGAATGGGAGGATGTAAAGGGTGCGGTTCGAACGTCCGATTCCCCGCCGCCCGCGACGGGTCACAGCGGATCGGACTGGTCGCTCATCTGCGACACCTGTACCATTCGCCGCACGGTGCGCCGGGAAGTCTGGTCGGCGGGGATGGCCGAGCCTGCTCGCCCCCGGCGACACCGCGAGCCTTCCGGCCGTCCCCTCGGGCGATCCGGCCGCTCGGATCGCGACGGTCATGGAATTCCGCTTTGGAGCGGAAGCGAATACGGGGGAGGTCGGCTAGGCCATGGGCGAGTTCATCGAGACGATTTTCTCCTTCCCCACCGGCCTGTTCACGTTCGCCCTGGTGGTCGTCGGCGGTTATTGGCTGGCCATGGTGCTCGGCGCCGCGGACCTGGAACTGCTGGACGGAGACGATGAGGCCGCGGGTTTGAGCGGCTTCCTCGGCGCCCTGCGGCTGGGCGACGTTCCGGTGACCGTCGCGCTGTCGCTGCTGATCGCCTTCTCCTGGTTCTTCAGTCTGGTAGGTGCCGTCATGCTGGATGGGCTGGAGCTGTCCTCGCCGCTGACGATCGCTCTGGGGCTGGTGGTGCTGGCGCTGGCCGTGGTGCTCGCCTGGCTGGCCACCTGCCTGGTGGTGATACCGCTGCGCAAGGCGCTGCCGCGGCTGCGCGAGTCGTCCCGGCACGACTTCGTGGGACGGGTCTGCGTGATCCGCACCTCCACGGTGGGCCCGGACTTCGGGCAGGCCGAGATCACCGCGCCGGACGGCTCCTCGGCGATCATCCAGGTCCGCCAGGAGAGCGAGGACCCGCTGGCCGGGCCGCTCACCGCCGGCAGCACCGCGCTGATCTTCGACTACGACAGCAAGGGCGAGTTCTTCCGGGTGATGCCCTACGACGCGTCCATGGATCCCGACCGCCCGCTGTCCTGACCGCCGTGCCGGCCCGCGCAGGGCCCGACCGCCTGCGTCCCGACCCCCGAAGGGAATGTGTTCATGGAGTCCATCACCCTAGGGCTCGGCGTGCTCCTCGCCGTCGTGCTGCTCATAGGGCTGGGGATGGCGATCATCGTCAGCCGCCTGTTCCGCAAGGTCGAACAGGGCAAAGCGCTCATCGTCTCCAAGGTCCGCAAGGTCGATGTGACCTTCACCGGCGCGATCGTGCTGCCGGTGCTGCACAAGGCCGAGGTCATGGACATCTCGGTGAAGACCATCGAGATCGCCCGCACCGGCCGCGAGGGCCTGATCTGCCGCGACAACATCCGCGCCGACATCCGCATCACGTTCTTCGTGCGGGTCAACAAGACCGTCGAGGACGTCATCAAGGTGGCGCAGGCCATCGGCACCGAGCGGGCCAGCAACCAGGAGACGCTGCAGGAGCTGTTCAGCGCCAAGTTCTCCGAGGCGCTCAAGACCGTCGGCAAGCAGCTGGACTTCGTCGACCTGTACACCCGGCGCGAGGAGTTCCGCGACCACATCGTCCGCGTCATCGGCACCGACCTCAACGGTTACGTGCTGGAGGACGCGGCCATCGACTACCTGGAGCAGACCCCGCTCGGCGACCTCAACCCCGACAACATCCTCGACGCCCAGGGCATCCGCAAGATCACCGAGCTGACCGCGATCGAGCACGTCCGCACCAACGAGTACCGGCGCAACGAGGAAAAGGAGATCACCCGGCAGAACGTGGACGCCCGCGAGGCGATCTTGGAGCTGGAGCGCCGGCAGGCCGACGCCGAGATCCGCCAGCGGCGCGAGATCGAGACCCTCAAGGCCCGCGAAGAGGCCGAGATCGCGCGGGTGCAGGCCGAGGAGCGGCTGCGGGCGCAGACCGCGCACATCCGCACCGACGAGCAGCTGGGCATCCAGCAGGAGAACAAGGCCCGCGAGATCGCGGTGGCCGAGAAGAACCGCGAGCGGGTCATCGCCATCGAGACCGAGCGGATCGAAAAGGACCGGCAGCTGGAGGTCATCGCCCGCGAGCGGGAGACCGAGCTGTCGCGCATCGCCGCCAACAAGGAGATCGAGGCCGAGAAGCGGGAGATCGCCGAGGTCGTCCGGGAGCGGATCGCGGTCGAAAAGACCGTGGCCGAGCAGGAGGAGAGCATCAAGCGGCTGCGCACCGTGGAGGAGGCCGAGCGCACCCGCCAGGCGCTGATCATCCAGGCCGAGGCCGAGGCGCAGGAGGCCCTGGTCAAGGACATCAAGGCCGCCGAGGCCGCCGAGGCCGCCGCCAAGTTCAAGGCCCGCGAGGAGCTGACGCTGGCCGAGGCCCGGCAGCAGGCCGCCGACCTGGAGGCCCGCGCCAAGATCCGGCTGGCCGAGGGCATCCAGGCCGAGCACGCCGCCCCCGGGCTGGCCGAGGTGCAGGTGCGCGAGCGCAACGCCGAGGCCATCGAGAAGGAGGGCCGCGCCCAGGCCGCCGTGGAGCGGGAGATGCGGGCGGTGGAGGCCGCCGCGCTGCGCGACCGGCTGCAGGCCGAGGCCGAGGGCGAAAAGGACAAGGCGATGGCGCAGGCCGAGGGCATCGCCGAGAAGCTCAAGGCCGAGGCCGAGGGCATCAGCGAGAAGGCCGAGGCGATGGCCAAGCTCACCGACGCCACCCGCGAGCACGAGGAGTACCGCCTGCGCCTGGAGACCGAAAAGGACATCCGCCTGGCCGGGCTGGACATGCAGCGGCAGATCGCCGAGCAGCAGGCCAACGTGCTGGCCGCCGGGCTCAGCAAGGCCGACATCAGCATCGTCGGCGGCGACAGCGTGTTCTTCGACAAGCTGATGAACTCGGTGGCGCTCGGCAAGAGCGTGGACGGGTTCGTCAACAACTCCCAGGTCGCCCAGGCGCTGGGCGGTCCGTGGCTGACCGGCGAGGGCAGCTTCACCGAGGACCTCACCCGCGTGCTGGGGTCGCTGGACGCCGGGGGCGTGCGCGACCTGACCCTCTCGGCGCTGCTGCTCAAGCTGATCAAGGCGGGCGGCCCGCACACCGACAAGCTGAGCGAACTGCTGAACACCGCCCAGCGCCTGGGCCTGGCCGACGCCCCGGTCTCCGCGCTGATCCCCAAGCAGCCCGCGGTCTCCGCGGCCAACGGCGACCACTGATTCACGCACGTGGTCCCGGTTTCCGGGACGGGGCCGCAGCGGCGTCCGGTTCCGCGCCCTCCCAGGGCGTGAAGCCGCTCCCGTCCCGGCCCCCGGAAACGGCGTGCTGAGAAAGGGGCACCGGCCGGCTCCCGGGTGCTGCGGGCGGACGAGCCGCCCGCAGCACCCGCCCGTGCTCCGGCCGGACCGGTGCCCCCGGCGGGCCCGCCCGGGAGCACCCGCCGTCCGCCCGGGAAAAGCCCGCAGAACGCCCGCCGCACACCAGCGAGGAGGACTTCGTGACGGAGACCGCCGACGTTGCGCCCGTGGACGCGGGCGAGCGTCCCGCCGAGATGGACACCGGCACCTACGAGGTGCTGCGGGCCCGGCTGACCGAGCAGGCCGCCGAGCTGGCGCGGCGGGCCGAGGCGCTCAACGCCCGCCGGATCGAGGTGTTCGGCGGCACCGAGCTGCGGCTGCTGGGCACCGAGCGGATCCGCACCGACAACAACTGCGTGCCGCGCGACATCGTGCCGGTCTCGGGGACCGCGGTGCCGCTGGAGGGCGGGACCACGGGCCAGTCGGGCCTGATGCTGTTCGGCTACAACGTCTTCATCGGGCTCAAGCCGGAGACGACGGTCGATGACGTCTTCTCCCTGCACCGCTTCACCCGCGACGGGGACGCCTTCCGGTTCGATGAGGTGGACCCCGGGCAGGTCCCGGGGCTGCTGCGCGACCCGCGTTTCCTCAAGGACTTCGCCGACCTGTACCGCTACTACCGCGACACCCGGCTGATGCAGCTGCGGCGGCTGGAGGACAAGCTGCTGGCGGTCTTCCAGACCGGGGCGCGCCTTGGCGACATCCGGGTGCTGCGCTGGCAGATCGGCACCGACGGCACCGTTCAGTACATCGACGACCGGGGCGAACGCGACCACGTCTTCCCGCCCTCGCACGACTTCGAGTGGATCGAGACCACCCGCGAGCACCACGTGCCGGGCCGCCACCCGCACATCTCCATCGAGGACGAGGTGTTCGTGGAGACGATCGGCGGCACCCTCACCATCAAGATCGAAAACAACACCGAGACCGGCCAGGGCGTCTACGAGGAACCGGTCGAAGACCCCCTGCAGAGCCTGGCCGACGCCGACGTCCACTACGCCCGCGTCGGCTCGCTGATCTGCCTGCGCATCCGCCCCTACAACGAGACCGAGTGGCGGCACCTGGTCTTCAACACCCGCACCAAGGACGTGGTGCGCCTGGACGGCATCGGCCAGGCCTGCCGGCGCCTGCCCGAGGACCACGGCCTGATCTTCCCGGGCGGCTACTACCTGACCACCGGCGCGGTGAAGACCTTCGACACCGACGTCACCGGCCTGGAGTTCGAGCGCGTCATCCGCTCCACCAACGGCGAGGACGTGCTGTACGTCTTCCACGCCCGCGCCGAGGGCCGCTCCCTGCTGCTGCCCTACAACGTGATCCGCAAGGAGGTCGCCGCGCCGCTGTCGTGCCACGGCTACTCGCTGTTCGACGACGGCACGCTGGTGGTGTTCCGCGCCCTGTCGGACGAGCCCACCCGCGTCCACCCGATGCAGGTGTGGCAGACGCCGTACCTGTCGGACGCCTACGCCGCCGCCCAGCCGGTGGGCACCGGCCCGCTGGAGCGGGTGGGCAACGCCGAGCTGGTGCGCGGCATCTCCGACTGCCTGTCGGTGGCGCGGATGGTCGCGGAGATGGCCCCGTCCACCGCGGTCTACGAAGGGCTGATCGCCGCCTGCACCCGGGTGTTCGACCGCTACCACTGGCTGGGCGAGGCGGAGCTGGGCGACCTGCGGGAGCCGCTGACGGCGGTGCGGTCGGCGGCCGAGCAGGTGCTGGAGGAGTTCGAGAAGGTCCAGGCGCTGACCGCGCAGGCCGCCCAGGCGGTGGAGGAGGCCGCCGCCGAGGTCGCCTCGCTGATCCGGACGGTGCGGGGCGAGGCCCCCAAGACCGCCGACGAGTGGGTGGGCCTGCTCGCCGCGCTGCGCCGCGAGCAGGGCCGCCTGGTGACGCTGCGCGAGATGCGCTACGCCGACACCGAGCGGCTGGAGGAGCTGAACACCGCGCTGGAGACCGAGCTGGCCTCCGCCGGGCAGCGGGCGGTGGCGTTCCTGCAGGGCGAGGACGCCTTCACCGGCTACCACGAGGAGATCGAACGCCTGGCCGCCGAGGCGTCCCAGATCGCCACCGCGGCCGCCGCCGAACCGCTGAGCGAGCGCCTGGCGCAGCGGTCGGCGGCGCTGGAGACCGTCACCGAGGTGGTCGGCTCCCTGGAGATCGCCGACGCCACCGTGCGCACCCGCATCCTGGAACGCATCGGCGAGGTCCTCGGCGGCGTCAACCGGGCCCGCGCCGCCTTGGAGGGCCGCCGCCGCGAGCTTCTGGCCAGTGAGGGACGCGCCGCGTTCGCCGCCGAGTTCGCGCTGCTGGGGCAGGCGGTCACCGGGGCGCTGGCGGTCGCCGACACCCCCGAACGCTGCGACGAGCAGCTCGGCCGGCTGATGCTGCACCTGGAGAACCTGGAGGCCCGGTTCGGCGACTTCGACGACTTCCTCGCCGAGCTGGCCGCCAAGCGCGAAGACGTCTACGAGGCGTTCTCCTCCCGCAAGCAGGCGCTGCTGGACGAGCGGGCCCGCCGCGCCGACCGGCTGGCCGCCTCCGCCGAACGCACCCTGGCCGGGGTGCGCCGCCGCCTGGCGGCCCTGTCGTCCCTGGATGAGATCAACACCTACTTCGCCGCCGACCCGATGGTGGCCAAGCTCCGCCAGGTCGCCGCCGAGCTGCGGGAACTGGGCGATGCGGTGCGCGCCGAGGAGCTGGAGGGCCGCATCAAGGCCGCCCGCCAGGAGGCCGGGCGGGCGCTGCGCGACCGCCAGGACCTGTTCGCCGACGGCGGGGAGACCATCCGGCTGGGCCGGCACCGCTTCGCCGTCAACACCCAGCCGATCGACTTGACGCTCGTCCCGCACGAGGGCGGCATGGCGTACGCGATCACCGGCACCGACTACCGGGCGCCGGTGACCGATGAGGAGTTCCAGGCCACCCGCGACTTCTGGGACCAGCCGCTGGTGTCGGAGTCCCCGGACGTCTACCGGGCCGAGTACCTGGCCGCCTCCATCCTGGCCATGGCCGAGGCCGGTGAGGACGGGCTGTCGCTGGAGGCCCTGCACGAGGCCGCGGTGGACGAGGGCGGCACGCTGCTGGAGGTCGTCCGCCGCATCGCCGGATCCCGCTACGACGAGGGCTATGAGCGGGGCGTCCACGACCATGACGCCGCGCTGATCCTGCACGCCCTGCTGCGGCTGCACTCGGCCGCCGGGCTGCTGCGCTACCCGCCGTCCGCCCGCGCCGCCGCCCAGCTGTTCTGGGCGCACGGCACCGACGAGGCCGCCCGCACCCGCTGGGGCCGCCGGGCCGCATCGCTGGCCCGCGCCCGCGCCGCCTTCGGCTCCGCCCCCGCCATCGCCGAGCTGTGCCGGGAGCTCACCGACGCCATCGCGGCCTTCGTCACCGGCCACGGCCTGGCCGTCTCGTCACGGCCGGACGATCCGCTGGCCGGGGAGTACCTGTTCGAAGAGCTGGGCTCGTCCCCGGCCGGTTTCGTCACCGGGGCGGGCGCCCGGACGCTGCTGGAGCGGTTCCGCCGGGCGCTGGGCGGCGGCGGCTCCCGGTCCCTGTCCGCTTTCGAAGACGACCTGCGCGCCTTGGGCGACGACCTGGCCGCCCGCCACCAGCTCGCCGAGGCGTGGCTGCGGGCCTATCTGGCCTCCCGGGGCGAAGAGGCCGCGGGCTTGGAGATGGACCTGCCGGAGGCCATCGCCATCGAGCTGTGCGGCGCCGCCGTGCCCCGCTACGACTCCTCGGCCACGCTGACCGCCACCGTGGAAGGGCTGCTGGGCACCCACCCGCGCATCACCGACCGGCGCATGGAGCTGCGCATCGACGAGGCGCTGACCCGCATCCGGCGTTTCCGCACCGAACGCGTCCCCGCCTACCGCGCCTACGCCAGGCGGCGCAGCGAACTGGTGGCGCGCGAGCGGGCCCGGCTGCGGCTGGAGGAGTACCAGCCGCAGGTGATGAGCGCGTTCGTCCGCAACCGCCTGCTGGACGAGGTGTACCTGCCGCTGATCGGCGACAACCTGGCCAAACAGCTGGGCGCGGCCGGGGACGCCAAGCGCACCGACCAGATGGGGTTGCTGCTGCTGATCTCCCCGCCCGGCTACGGCAAGACCACGCTGATGGAGTACGTGGCCAGCCGGCTGGGGTTGATGTTCGTCAAGGTCAACGGCCCGGCCCTGGGGCATTCGGTGACCTCGCTGGACCCGGCCGAGGCCCCCAGCGCCACCGCCCGCCAGGAGGTGGAGAAGATCTCCTTCGCCCTGGAGTGCGGCAACAACACCCTGCTGTACCTGGACGACATCCAGCACACCAACCCCGAGCTGCTGCAGAAGTTCATCTCGCTGTGCGACGCCCAGCGCCGCATGGAGGGCGTCTGGAACGGCCGCACCCGCACCTACGACCTGCGCGGCAAGCGCTTTGCGGTGTGCATGGCCGGCAACCCCTACACCGAGGCCGGCAAGCGTTTCCGCATCCCCGACATGCTGGCCAACCGGGCGGACGTGTGGAACCTGGGCGATGTGCTGTCGGGCAAGGAGGACCTGTTCGCCCTCAGCTACATCGAGAACGCGCTGACCTCCAACCCCGTGCTGGCCCCGCTGTCCACCCGCGACCGCGGCGACCTGGAGCTGCTGATCCGCCTGGCCAGGGGCGACGAGACGGTCCGTCCCGACCGGCTCTCCCACCCCTACTCGCGGGTCGAGCTGGACCAGATGGTCTCGGTGCTGGCCAAGCTGCTGCGGGTGCAGCAGGTCGTGCTGGCGGTCAACCAGGCCTACATCGCCTCGGCCGCCCAGTCGGACGAGTCCCGCACCGAGCCGCCCTTCCAGCTGCAGGGCTCCTACCGCAACATGAACAAGCTCGCCGAACGCATCGTCCCGGTGATGAACGACGCCGAGCTGAACGCCCTCATCGACGACCACTACCTGGGCGAGGCGCAGACCCTGGCCTCCGGCGCCGAGGCCAACCTCCTCAAACTGGCCGAGCTGCGCGGCACCCTCACCCCCGGCCAGGCCGCCCGCTGGCAGGAGATCAAACAGTCCTACCAGCGCGCCAAGGCCCTGGGCGGCGAGGGCGACGACGCCGTCACCCGCGCCGTCGGCGCCCTGGGCCTGCTGGCCGACCGGGTCGGCGGCGTCGAACAGGCCATCCACCGCGCCGGCGGCCGCCTGACCGCCGCCGAGGGCAGGCACCGCCGCCCCTGACCCGCTCGGCTCCGGCTGCATGGAGGAAGACGCATGGGCCTCATGGAGGACCGCTGGGAGCGGCGACGCCGGGAGCGGGCAAGGCAAGAGGAGCAGCAGGCCGCTCAGCGGGAGCGCAGCGCCCCGGAGGCCGAACTCGAAACGGTCCTCCTATCGACGTTGTGCACCGCGCCCAAGCCTTTCGAGCAGGTGGGCATCGTGCAGAGCGAGCCCTGCCACGACGCGCAGTCCGCTTTGCTCGGCCTCGAACAGGCCGCCCGCGCGGCGGGATGCGACGCGGTGCTCGGCGTGGGCTTCTCCAGTTTCGGAGGTCCCGTCCAGGTGCTCTTCGCATATGGGACGGGAGTCCGGTGGCTGCCCTCCGCTCCTGAACGAAACGACGGTTGACACCCGTGCCGGCCGCCCCGGTCCTCAACAGCGCCCGACGGCGGATCGCGCTTCGGCACCCGAATGCGGCCGGCGAAGAGCTGGACGGATGCATCTGGCAGGCCATCGAGGAGGGCCGGATGGTGGTGATCGGCAAGAACGTCCTGGGCGGGCTCCTCTCGCAGTGGGGAAGCGGCATGCGCGCCGCGCGAAGGCACCTGGCCGTGTTCGTTGTCGTCCTGCTGCTCTGCCAGGGGGTGGCGGGCTGCGCCGAGCCCTCCTGGAAGGACCGCTACGTGGACAAGCGCGCGAGCGCCACGATGGCCAAGGCCCTCACCGGGCTCTCGGAGTCGTCGGCTCCCTACCCCGGGGTTCCGCTGCAGCGCCTGACCCCCTTTCCCTGGGATGGCCTCTTTGTTTTCGCAGAGTTGTCACCGGCTGAGGAGATCCGCAGGAAAACAGGGCTCTCCTTCTTTCCCCCAAAGGGGTTCGTGGACGAATACTATTCGCTATTGATCTTCGTCAAGGGGACGGACCTCGCCAAGGTGGTGCTTCTTCGGGACGGGAGTAATTTCACTCTCGGCTACACCAGCGGAAAGAAATACTCATCTCGAGTGCGCCTCCTCAAGGAGGAAGAGGAGCACGTGCTGGACATGGTGAAACCGACCGCCTTCCAGCTCCTCTACGATCCGGGCCTGGAGGAAAAGATCGACGATAGGGCCGACATGCTGTGGACGGGACGCAAGAAGTCCGTCCCTCTCGGTGACCTCGGGTTCGCATGGGACGAGCTGCGCCTGATAGAGACCAAGAACCTGAAGAGGGAAACCGGGCTTTCCTATGCCAAATTCGGATACCAGCCGTCCGACGATGTCTTCATGGTCTTCAAGCACCGGAACCGCATCGTCCGGATCACCGAGCTGGACGACGCGCTGCTTCCGCCCGAGTACCGGCGGGAGGTGATCGGACGAAAATGGGGAAACAAGGTGCGGATGGTGGTGCGGGACGAGAAGAAATACGCGATCACATTCCAGGAGCCCTGAACGGTGACACCGCTCTTTTAGGAGGGTCGGATCGTGAAGATCCGAAGGTGCCCTGGAAGGGGCCGGCCGTAGCGGGCAGACGACCAGAGCGCGGACGAGCCGCCGAGATTCCCGCGAGTCGGTGGGCCGGCTCTTGAAACGATCATCAAGATGAGACGTCCGGTGGCTCCCAGGTGTGGCCGGACGGGTGCCGCGCGGGCCGTCGGCGAGCATCGGGCCGCCGCATGTGTCCGCAGAGGCGACTGGTGGAGGCTGCGCCCTGCGGGCACGCTTCACCGCCGACGCGATCTCACTGGCCATCTGATGACAGATGGGTAACCGGAGATGTCAAGAATGCTTTCTCAACCTATCTTCCATAATTGCCTGCTGCAGGGAGCGATGAGCGGGGCAAGGAAGCATGCGGAGCATCTGGAACCACATCTGGCGGCACAGGCGTTCCTATGTAGAGGTGCTGGGAATGCTAGCGGCGGTCTTGGCCTTGATCCCGGCTTACACCAACTTCCGGATAGAGTGGCCGTCCTCCGAAAACATACCCCTAACGGTATCACCTCCTGAAGGGGGAACAGTCGGCCTCTGCGCAACGATCCATGGCACCGGGAAAGCTCCGAAGGGCAAGCAGATTTGGCTGGCCCAGCACGTCAAAGGGAGCGAATATTACTTCCTGAGGCCCGTCAAAATCGACGACGAAGAGTCCGGGAAATGGAGCATGCACGGTCAAATCGGCGACAATAAGGGAGGAGGCCTCGAGTACGTCTTCCAGGCGATAGTCATCGACAAATCTTGGGCAGATTGGATGACCAAGATAAACCTATCCGACACCCTGTCCGCCACAGCGCTGCCACCCCACTCCGCGGCCAGCAAACCGAGGACCATCTCTCGCAATCTCACAGACAACGAGCCGTGTCCCTAAGCGGGGTGCGGATATCACTTCCAGATGAAGTCGGCCTGCTCTGGGATTGAGCATCGAACGCTGCCGGAACTGAGCCTTTCCCAACACGCGGTCCTGCCGGGCCAAGACGGTCTCCGAGGCCATGACGTTGCATGCCACCACGCCGGCTACGACTGCCGCGCGCAGGAACGACGCATTGAAAAGGTTCCGTCCCGGAGCCAGCACACCGAGCATCCTTCGTCCCCGGCGGCCCCCTCGGACAGCTCCCCCGCAGCCTCCGGACGCTCGTCTAAGACCGCATCACCACCAGCAGAGCCGTTCGTCCTGCGTGCCGTGGGAGAGTGCTGGGCGTGAGGCTCATCGATTCGGCGGGATTGCCCGGTGCGTCCGGCAGGCTCTCTGAGGACAGGTTCGGGGCGGCGGGGAACCTCGCCTGGGTCATCGACGGTGCTTCGGACTTCCGGAACGAGCGGCACCTTCCCGCCGCGTCGAACGTGCACTGGCTGGTGGACCGGGTGCACGAGGCTCTGCGGGAGCGCGGCGCCGCCGGTTCCGTCGTGTCGGGGACCGGCCTGCTGAGCGAGCTGCAAGCCGAGATCGCCGCCGAGCTGGCCCGTTATGACCTGCGGGAGATGCGGCAGCATCCGTGCTGCTCGCTGGCGCTGCTGGTGGTCCGTCCGGGCTTCGTGGAGATCGTGCGGGTGGGGGACGCGGTCGGTTTCCTGCGCGGCGGCTCGCTGGAGCTGGAGGTCAGCACGGGATTCTTCGACGCACGGGAGGCGGCGGCGGTCGAGCGGGCCAAGACCCTCGAATTGACGGCGGAGGAGATCACCTCGGCGATGTACCGGCGGCGTGCCGAGTACATCCGGGGGATCAACGGCGAGTCGGTCTTCTCCGGGCATCCGGAGGGGAACCTGTTCGCCCATTCCCTCCTGGTGCCCCGGCGCGGTGCCGGACTGGTCGTCTTGCTGTGCACGGACGGGCTGGCGCGGGCCGTGACCGAATACCGGCTCTTCCCCGGCTGGCCGGCACTGCTCGACGCCTGCTTGGGCAAGGGGCTCGAGGCGGTGATCGCCGAACTGCGGGCCTTTGAGAACGCGGCGGCTTCCGTGCCGGGCAAGTTCAAGAGATCCGACGATGTCGCGGCGGTGCTGGTCGAGGTCTGACCGGCGGTCCTCGTCTGGGGTTCGCCGCCCCTTGGTTCCCAGAGCCGGCCGGCTCACCGCATGCGCCCGGTTCGCCGGGCGGTGCCCCGGCCCTGGGCGTCCCACTGAGGGGCGCCCAGGGCGCAAGGGTCACTTGCCGTACTTGAAGATGAGGTCGTCGGTGAAGTACCGGCCGCCGTAGTGGCCGCCGACCGCCCACACCGACGCCTTGGTGCCGGGGATGCGGGCCAGGTCCACCAGGACCAAGGGGTGCTTGCTCTTGCCGCCGCCCTTGATGGACGCGCGAGTCCACTTGCCGCCCTTGTAGCGGTACACCCCGCCCTTCCGCGAGGACGCCCACAGCCCGCCGGACCCGTCGGGGACGACGCTCCTGAGCGACGTGCCGGGAGCCCGGGTGACCTTCCACTCGCCGCCGTCCCAGGAGTACAGGGCGCCCCGGCTGCCGTCGTCACCGACCGCCCGGACCTTCTTGGGGCCCAAGGCGGTGATGCCGGAGACGAAACCGGCCGTCTCGCCGTTGGGGAGCGCGGCGTACGTCCACTTGCCGCCCTTCCACACGGCGATGCGGGGCAGCCGCTGCTCGGGCTCGTAGCCGGCCACCCAGACGGTCCCGCCGTGGGCGGCCGAGTCCACCGGCTCCATGTCGAGTTTGTAGGTCCGCCACTTGGTGCCGTTGTAGTGGCCCGCGCCTCCCTCGTGGGTGAAGAACCACACGTTCTTGGGGCCGCGCACCAGCAGCGAGGTCACCTTCTGGTAGGGCTTGAGCGGCGCCGGAACCTTCTTCCAGGTCTTGCCGTTCCAGCGGGCCAGGAAGGGCTTGTGCCCCTTGCCCACCCCGTACAGCCACACGTTGTTGGCCGAGGTCGCCTCGACGCCGCCGAGCGCATAACGGCTGTAGGAGGCGGGCAGCTTCTGCTTGCTCCACTTCTTGCCGTTCCAGCGCAGCAGCGCGGCCGCCCCGTTGCCGTCCATGGGCGCGCTCAGCACCGCCCAGGCCCGCTTCGCCGAGACCGCGGCCACGCTCTGGAACTCGCCCTTGGCGCTGACCTTCTTGACGACCCGCCACCCGGGCGCAGGCGCCGCCTCCGCGGCGGGCACGCCCAGCCCCACGGCCCCGGCCACCAGGCATCCGGCCAGCCCGACCCTGCCGGCGCCCTTCATCGCTCTCCGTCCGTGAAGTTCCACGATTCCTCCCAAGCCAGCCGATCTTAGAAGGAATCCGAACCTGCCAAAAAGCCCAGTGCAGGAAAACCACAAGAAGGGCGCACACAGAGCGCAGGGCATCCCGACGACACGGAAGCGGTGACACCACTACCAGGCGCAGGGACGCTCACCGGACATGCCACCGCCCGCGCAGAAAGCGACCGGCGCAGACGCGACTCCCTTCGGCAACCTGTGCCCCGGCCCCCGGGAAACAGGCCAGAGACACAGAAGCACCTCTTCAAAGGACCGGCCTGACGCCGCAGAGCAGCAGCTCAGCTCAAGTCGAACTCGCCGCCCTTGACCCGCTCGGCGAAGACACGCCACTGCCCCCGCGAGAACACCAGCCTCCCACCGTCCGGATCCTTGCTGTCGCGTACAGCGATCCCTTGCCCGGCGTCGGCGACCTCGATGCAGTTTTGACCACCGTTGCCACTGCGCCGACTCTTCCGCCAAGCGACAGAGGCGACCTCCACACAATTGCCCCTGGGACCGCTCCAGCGAGACTTACGCCAGTGAACAGGAGCGATCTCTACACAGTTGTCGCCGGTGTGGCTTCGGCTGGATCTGTGCCAGAGGATGGAGGTGACCTCTACGCAGTCATCCCCGATGCCACTGCGGCTGGACTTACGCCGAGCAGCGTCTGACAAGTCGATCATTTGGACGGCACTCCTGGGGGTTTCCGACCTCGGTCAGTGTGCATATGCCCCCACACCCGACCTGAGACACAGACGACCCCCAAGAGGCGGCCCGGCACCACGAAACGACGGGTCAGCTCAGATCGAAGTCACCGTTCTTGACTCGCTCAGCGAAAACGCGCCACTGACTCCGCGAGAACACCAACCTCCCGCCGCCCGGGTCCTTGCTGTCCCGCACAGCAACTGCCCGTCCGGCATCGGCGATCTCAACGCAGTTCTGACCACCGTTGTGGCTGCGTCGGCTCTTACGCCAGGCGACGTGGGAGAGGTCCACCGGGGGCACCTTGCCTTTCCTTCCGTCCCTGCAACTAGGACACCTGTTGGGATAGCTCCATGATCAACCTGCGTGACTCATCCGGCGCAAGCGCCTTGGCACGCAAGTGATCGAAGTAGGTCCCGTAGATGTCCACTTCGGAGCGTAGCTCCAGATACAAGCCACCTGTCGCATACTCAACGTACACGACGTCCGGATCGGTGGGTTCAGCGAATCCCAGGATGGTGAATCCGTGTTGTAGAGCAGGATGCGCTCCTGCGCTGAAGGGCAGAACCTGAAGCGTCACCGTATTGAGCTGGGAGAGTTCCACGAGGTGAGCGAGCTGCTCACGCATCACCTCAGGACCTCCGACCTCTCGGCGGACGGCGGCTTCGTTAAGGATGACCCACACATCGGGCGCATCCCCGTTCTCGAGCAGTTCTTGCCGCTTGAGCCGGACGGCGACCCGACGCTCCACCTCTTCATCTGACGGAATCGTAGGAGCGGCATCCATTACAGCGCGAATGTAGCCCTCGGTCTGGAGCAGGCCGGGAATGATCTCGCACTCGTACTCGCGGATCTTGCTGGCCTCCTGCTCCAGGCCGACGTACACCGAGAACCAGTTGGGGATGGCGTCGTTGTAGGACTGCCACCAGCCGCGTTTGCGGGCCTGCTTGGCGATGACCAGCCAGGCTTCCTTCTCCGCGCCGTCAACGCCGTACAGCTCCAGCATCCGGGCCACGTAGGCCGGCGGGGCGGTGGTCGCCGCTGATTCGATCTTGGTGATGGTGGCCGGAGCGCACGCCACGAAGTCGGCCACTTCTTCTCGTGTCTTACCCGCCTCCTTGCGAAGCCGCTTCAGCTCGGCCGCCAGTCTGCGCCGGCGCACCGTAGGGCTCGTCCGTTTTGCCACGCTGCTCCCCCTATGGCCGATAGGGAACTTAAGAAATTGGAACTAGTTCCGATGAATGCATTGCTAACGATCACTGCCATTCCTCGAACTCGGAGTGTAGCGAGACCAGCGCTCTACGTGTCCGGATTTCAAGGAATCCGGATGGTTTCTGGTGCGCTGAAGGCGACGATTCCAGGAAGTTCCGCATGATCACGAGGCGCCGCACCGGCGATAGGCACGATCCGCCCCCGTTCCATCAGCCCTTCACCCCGTCCCCTGCGCCTGTCACCGCCCCGCACCCCGCATCCGCCCATCGCGCACAGTCCCACGCCTCCCTCCGCCCGGTTCCCGCACAAGACCCAGCCGCCGCCCCGCCGCCCGGCGATCCGAGCCGGGCCATCACCCCGTCCCCTGGAGCAGACCAGATGACCGTCCCACCGCCCGGCATGTCCCCCGCGTCGGGCCGGGCCGCCACCACACCGCTCTTCCCACCGCTCGGGCCGAGCGGAGTCCTCAGCCAGCCTCCCCTCCCGCCCCACAAACCGAGCCAAGCCCTCCCACTGCGTCCCCGCACACTTTCCAGTCCGAGCCGAAGCACCACACCCGTCCGAACCGGCTCGCACCACTGCTCCGTCACTCAGGCCGGGCCAGGTCCTCATCGCATCGCTCATCCGCCCACCGATCCGAACCGGACCACCGGCACACCATCCGCCGCTTCACCAAAACCCGGCCGGGCACCCCCGCCTCCCAAGCCGGCAGCGGACCGCCGCACCACCACTCCGGCCCTCAGGACACGCCCGATACCGCCGCCTCAACGCACACCACCCTGGACAGCCGCCCCGACCCCACGCCGCCACCCACCGCACGGCCACGGCATCCCGGACAGCCACCGACACCGGCCTTCATGCAAGAGCACCCGCTGCCCGTCCGTCCGCCAAAACCCGCCACGGCCGCCCACGTGACCGCCCAGCGGATCCCGTCCAGCCCGCCCGCTGCAACCGCCCCGACCGACCACTAGGAGAACCCGATGACCGCCCACACCGAACCGGCTCAAACCGCCGCCGCACCGCCCGTGCAAGACCGCATCACCGCCCCGCTGCCGGAGCCGGATTCAGACCGCCGCGGCGGCTCGCCCGGCACCGGCGCTTCCCCGTCATCCCTCGGCCACGAGCAAGCCGCAATCCCCGTCCATGCCTTGGCGGAAGCGGAGTCGTCACCGAACTCCTCGTCGTACGGAGCGTTCAGGTCCGGGCTCAGCGCGTTCATCGCACGCACCCCGCCGACAACATTGCCCGCTTTGCAGGCAGCCACCGAGTTCGCCGCCCCGTCTGTTCTGCCGTCCTCAACGCAGGGGCGTTGAAGGAACGGGCAGCCCGCATAAGAGTCCGGCAGCTCGCACAGCATCCATGCTGTTCGCCGTCTTCCTTGACCGGCTGGTGAGTATCTCCAGTAGCTCCGTGGGCGAGTACACGATGAGGACATCGGCATCGGTGTCCTTGCGGGGACGGAAAAACAGACAGAGGCGAGAGTCATTCCCCGGCGCTCCCTGCTCCTGATGGCTCCGATCCTCAGATCGCGATCCCCGTCCGGGACGCGCCTGGCATAGGCGGCAGCCATCCCGATGACGCTCTGGTCCTCCCGGCCGGTGTCCGCTCCGGTGGCCTCCGGCAGCTTGTCCGGAAGCGGCCACGCCACTCATCCCACGGCCTCCCGATCCACAGCCCCGAAAGCGGGACGGTCCGCCGGCCGTCGAGCCTTCCGAAGGCAGCCCCTCGCACCCCGAAGCAGGGACTGTGCAGCGAAAACGCCTGCTGGCTCCTAACCCCTCTGACCTGCGTTGAAGCGGAAGAGACCGGCCCCGACGCACCGTCCTGGCAGGAAGCCGCGCGGCACGCACCCGCCCCGGTTCGCCACACAAACCCCGCCAACCGCATCCAATCGCATAAAGTTTTGGATTGCCGAGTTATCCTGTTTCCGTGGGGCGAGCGACTGGGAGATTCGAGCTCATCAATATCATCGTGGCCATTCTCGGTCTCATCGTGGGAACTCTCGGTACCATTGGCACATGGCTTGCACTCTCCCCCCCTTCCCCCAAAGATCCGGAACCCCCTTCACGTGAAAGGCCACCGTCGAACCTTGCTCCGAGCAAAGCGACGCCCTCCGCTATAGGGGTACGAGACAAAAACCCCAAGCTGGCCTATAAAGAACCGGTCACAGTTCCGTGGACGCTGCAATACCACGATGACGGGTGCGGTGGCCTCGTCAGGGTACATCCCAGCGAAATCGATTTCGACGCGGCCATCGACGACAGCGAACCTCAAGTGAGCGATCTCGCTTACGTGGTGCACTCGGTGTGCTCGAAGAACACCCGGTTGTACACGTCCGAGGAAGGACACGGAGGTATAGTCCTCAAAGGACAGGCGACAGATCCCATCAGCTGCCGCACCGCGGCCATAACCGGGGCGCTGCCGTCGTACCTGCGTCCTGACACCCGCAAAGCCCTTCGGGTGCTTCCCGGCAACGCATTCTGCCTGGTCACCGATCAGGGTCGAATCGTCCGCGCAGAGATCGAGGACCTCACTCTCGGTGAGGACGGAATCCACGGCGTCATAACGACGATGAGCGGAACTGCGCTAATCTGGGAAGAGACCGACTGATCGAGGCTGGTCCATGGCAGGGGAAAAACCGACGGGACACAAAGCGAGCAGAAGGCGACGGCTCCGCAGTGGCCTCCTTCTCGCGCTGGTGACGGCTTCGAGCACCGTGAGCGCCTGCACGAGCGGTCCCGACGAGCCGCCCGGCCCCGCCCCGCGTGCCGAGTCGTACTCGGAACCAGAACACTTCACCTGGGGCTTCTCACACACCTTCACCTATTGGGACTGCAGCAAAAAACCCGAAAAGATAGACCTCGACAACATCGGCGCGCACCCCGACCCCAAGCCGGGAATCCCCGACATCAAGTACGAGCATGTCGGCTGCAGCCGCACCACACACGAGGCGCTGAAGTCCGCGGCCATCAACTCATTCGTCTCCTGGGTCAGGGAAGGACGAGCAGACAACCCATTCGACTGCTACGACGCCGCACACAAAGGACCGCCGGAGGTCACCGGCGACCACATACCCAGCCACACCGAAAAAACATTCAAGGAGGCCGGGATCTTCAAGGGAGAGATATTTTGCGTGGTGACCGACCTGGGCCGGGTCGCACGACTGAAGATCACCGACGTCATCCCAGCGGACCTCGACATGCACTCGCCGTTCCTCTTCGGCGAGGGACAGCTCTGGACACCGGAATACTGAGCCTTTTTCAGCGGGCTTGATGGGGGTACTGATCACAGGTTGAGCGGCCGGCTCTGAACATGGTGAAACCCCTGGTAGACAGGTTGCTTGCCACCAACCACCCATCTCCCCAGGGGGCTCACACCCGGTTACGCAGCCCGGCCGAGCGGGTGATCGCCCAGTCAAGGAGCCGGCGCATCCTGCACCGGTTCGTTGCCGCCCACACCGGGCCGGGCACATCGCCAAGGCCGTCCTCGTGCCGCAGGCCTGCGAGCCCCGCATCCACTGAAAAAGATTCAATGCAGGGAACAACCATGTGGTGGTTCTTGAGCCGGGTGATCACCATCTCTGCGCAGGCGCTCGCTGAGGACGAAGGCCCGGGCGCGGTCAAGTGAGGGCGACGGTGGCCAGCAGGAGGACGGAGCTGACGATCTCCATCACGCCGAGGTGCTTGGGGGTGAGGTTCTTGCCCGGGACGATCACGGAGCGGGCCAGGTACAGGCCGAAGGGGATGGCGTAGAGGAGGTGGACCCAGGCGGCCGCGGCCAAGGCCGCGGCGTGGTAGGTGATCGAGGCGACCAGCATGGCGCGGTTGTCGCGCTCGCGGATGCAGGTTTTGACGAAGAAGACCGTTCCGGCGAAGTAGAGGAACGAGACGATGAGGGCGTCGATCACCTCGGTGGGCGGCCGGCCGGCGACCGTGGCGACCACCGGCAGGATGAGCATCGCGCCGGCCACCGAGACCAGGCCGTTCAGCAGGGCGCGGTCGTCGCGGCGGGCGGCGAAGAGGCCGTTGATCACCAGGACGACGGCGAACAGCGGGGCGTAGTAGAGCAGGGCGGGGCGGGCGGCCACGGTGATGCCGCCGGCGAGCAGGGCGGCGGTGCCGAAGGTCAGGATCTGGGGGCGGAAGCGTGCGAAGCGGCGGGTCTTGACGGCCAGCAGCGCGAAGTACGACAGGGGGTAGCCGGCCAGCCAGGCCACCAGCAGCGGCAGGTGCGGCCAGGTGAAGCCGACGGCGATCAGGCCGGCCAGGTACGGGACGATCAGCATCGCCCAGGCGCCGTGCTGGGGCGGCACCCACTGGCCGCGTCGCCTGCGCGCGTTGCCGCGTTCGCGGCGCGGGGAGGCGGTGGTTGCGGGCCGGGTGGAAGCGGTGTCGCTGGTCACCGGGCCTCCCTTCGGGTCGTGGGACGGACCTGCTCCTTCTAATTTAGACTCTCGGATTCCAGTTACCCGGGGCACCCCCCGGCGATCACCGGTGACGCACATCACGGTTTAAAACGTACGAAGCGGACTTCGGGCCGCGGGAAGATGACTTGAAGAATTCTTCAATTGATTGAGTGAAGGTTCCACTACTTCCTGCATCCACCGAGAGGGGCTGACCCGCGTGCCGGTGCCGCTGTATCAGGCCAAGGCCGAGTTCTTCCGCATCCTCGGCCATCCGGTGCGCATCCGGGTGCTGGAGCTGCTGCAAAGCGGTCCCATGCCGGTGCGGGATCTGCTGGCCGAGATCGAAGTGGAACCTTCCAGCCTGTCCCAGCAGCTGGCGGTGCTGCGCCGGGCGGGGATCGTCTCCGCCACCCGCGAGGGCTCCACCGTGGTCTACGAGCTGTCCACCAGCGACATCGCCGACCTGATGCGGGCGGCCCGGCGCATCCTCACCGAGATGATCACCAGCCGGGAGGAGCTGCTGGCCGAACTGAAGGCCGCCGAGGAGGAAGACCAGTGACCCGCCCGGCACGCGGCACCGGCCAGACCGCCGGACCCGCCGGTACGGCCCCGTCCGCCCCCGGTAACACCCCGCTGCTCCTACGGCACGCCGGCACATCCCGAAGAACCACCGCGACACCGATGACCAACAAGATCCGCCGAGTCGGCCCATCCACGCCCTCCCCCGCCGGAACGTTCCGCAACGCGGCCGGCCCGCGACGACTCATGCCGGAAACGGGCGCGAAGGGGGAGCGGTGAACCTCTGGAAGAAGATCCGCAAGACCGGGCGGGTCGCCGAACCGGCTCCCCCGCGGCCCAAGGACAAGCCGCCCAAACCCGAGCTGGCCGGGTCGGTGCAGATCCGGCACGTGGACGCCGGGTCCTGCAACGGGTGCGAACTGGAGATCGCCTCGGTGTTCGGGCCCGTCCACGACGCCGAGCGCTACGGGGCGCGCCTGGTGGCCTCCCCCCGGCACGCCGACGCGCTGCTGGTGACCGGGCCGGTGACGCGGAACATGGAGACCGCGCTGCGCCGCACCTACGAGGCCGTCCCCGAGCCCAAAGTGGTGATCGCGCTGGGCGACTGCGCCCGCAACTGCGGGGTGTTCGCCGGCGCCTACGGCGTGGCCGGCGCGGTCGGTGACGTGGTCCCGGTGGACGTGGAGGTGCCCGGCTGCCCGCCCCGTCCCGAGGACATCACCAAGGCGTTGCGGGGTCTGACCGGACGATGAACCTGCTGTTCCCCGGCGCGCTGGCACTGTGCGCGCTCGCATCGCTGCTCGCTTCGATCCCGCCGGCCCGGGTGCGGTCGGCCCTGGCCGGGACGGCGCTGGCCGGGGCGGGTGCGGCCGCACTGGCCGCCGGAGCCGCCGCCATGGCCGGCCGCACCTGGAGCGCCTGGCTGCCGGACCTGCTGCCGCTGGCGGGGGTGCGGCTGGAGCTGGACGCCCTGGGCGGGCTGTTCACCGCGGTGACCGGCGGGGTCATCACGGCCGCCGCGATCTACTCGATCGGTTACGCCCGGCACGCCCCCCGCACCGCGCAGATCCTCGTCCCGCTGTTCGCGGCGGCGCTGCTGCTGGTGCCCGCGGCGGCGAGCGTGAGCACGTTCCTGCTGCTGTGGGAGCTGATGGCGATCGCCTCGCTGCTGCTGGTGCTGGCCGACCACCGGGCCCGCCCGGCGGTGCGGTCGGCGGGCGTGTGGTACGCGGTGCTGACCCACCTGGGGCTGGTGGCGATCCTGGGCGGGCTGGTGGCGTTCGCGGCCGCGGCCGGCGGGGAGAGCTTCGCCGAGCTGCGGCGGGCCGACGCGGGCGGCGCGCTGGCCATCGGCGTCTTCCTGGCGACCTTCGCCGGGTTCGCCTCCAAGGCCGGGATCGTCCCGCTGCACGTGTGGCTGCCGCGCGCCCACCCCGAGGCCCCCAGCCACGTGTCGGCGCTGATGAGCGCCGCCATGGTCAACATGGGGATCTACGGCATCGTCCGGGTCGGGCTGGACCTGCTGGGCGGCGGGCCGCGCTGGTGGTGGCTGGTGGTGCTGGCGGCCGGAGCGCTCTCGGCGCTGCACGGCATCCTGCAGGCGGCCGTGGCCAGCGACCTCAAGCGGCTGCTGGGCTACTCCACCACCGAGAACATGGGGCTGGTGCTGATCGGCGTGGGCGCCGCCGGGTTCTTCGAGGCCTCCGGCGAGCGCGCGCTGGCCGCCCTGGCGCTGGCCGCCGCGCTGCTGCACGTGATCAACCATGCGGCGTTCAAGACGCTGCTGTTCTTGGCCGCCGGGTCGGTGCTGCACGGCACCGGCACCCGCGACCTGGACGCCCTGGGCGGGCTGCGCGAGCGGATGCCGCTGACCACGATCGTGTTCGCGCTCGGCGCGCTGTGCGCCTCGGCGCTGCCGCCGGGCAACGCCTTCGTCAGCGAATGGCTGATGCTGCAGAGCCTGATCCGCTCCCTGCCGGACGGCGGGGTCTCGGCGGCGGTGGTGATGCCGCTGGCGGTGGCGGCCGTCGCGCTGACCGCGGGACTGTCGGCGGCCACCTTCGTCAAGGCGCTGGGGACCGGGTTCCTGGCCCGTCCGCGCAGCGCCGAGGCCGAACGGGCGCACGAGGCGCCGCCGTCGATGCTGGCCGGGATGGCGCTGGCCGGCGCGGCCTGCGTGGCGCTGGCGCTCGGGCCGACGCTGGTGCTGCCCGGCGTCGCCGAGGTGACCGGGCAGGTGCTGCCCGGCCGCGGCCCGGCGACGGACGGGGCGTACCTGCGCGCCGCCGCCAGCTCCCTGTCTCCGGTGCTGATCGCCGCCGCGCTGGCGGTGACGGTGGCGGCGCTGCTGGCCGTGCTGCGGGCGCTGGCGCTGCGGCGGGCCCGGCGCGCCGCCCGGCTGTGGGACTGCGGGGCCGGCCCGATGACGGCGCGGATGGAGTACACCGCCACCTCCTTCGCCGAGCCGCTGCAGCGGGTCTTCGACGACGTGCTCGCCCCGGAAAGCGACGTGGAGGTGACACACGTGAAGGAGTCGGCGTACCTGGTGAACCGGGTGCGCTTCCAGGCCGCCGTGCCCGACCGCATCGAGCACCGGCTGTACGCCCCGGCCATCGCCCTGGCCGACCGGGTCGGCCGCGCCTCCCGCGAGCTGGCGAACGGCAGCGTGCACCGCTATGTGGGCTACGGCTTCGCCGCGTTCGCCGTCACCTTGATCGTTTTGGCGGTGACGAGTTGAGCGCCCGGCGCCACGTGAACCGCCCCGGCGGTGAGGAAGAGGTGACGCGGTGATCGGGGCCGCCGCGCAAGTCGTGCTGATCGGGGTCGGCTCCCCGTTCCTGGTGGGGCTGATGCGGCAGGTGCGGGCCCGCCTGGAGGGACGCGCCGGCGCCGGGATCGCCCAGCCGATGCGGGACCTGCGCAAACTGCTGCGCAAGGAACCGATCGCCCCGCACGGGACCGGATGGCTCTTCCGCGCGGCGCCGCTGGTGCTGGCCGCCACCGCGCTGGTGGTGGCGGCGGTGGGGCCGTTCGCCACCACCGACTCCCCGCTGGACCCGGCCGCCGACCTGTTCGCGGTCACCGCGCTGCTGGCGCTCGGCACGGTGGCGCTGGCGCTGGGCGGGCTGGACACCGGCACCGCGTTCGGCGGCATGGGCGCCAGCCGCGAGATGACGGTGATGGCGCTGGTGGAGCCGACCATCCTGCTGGCGGTGTTCGCCCTGTCGATCCGGGTGGGCTCCACCAACCTGGGGCAGATCGCCGCCTCGGTGGCCGAAGACCCGCTGTCGGTGGTCTCGCCGGTCAGCCTGCTGGCCGCGGTGGCGTTGATCATCGTGACGGTGGCCGAGACCGGGCGGATCCCGGTGGACAACCCCGCCACGCACCTTGAGCTGACGATGATCCACGAGGCGATGGTGCTGGAGTACGCCGGGCCCGACCTGGCCCTCATCGAGTGGGCCTCGGCGATGCGGCTGACCGTCCTGCTGGGGCTGTTCGCCGGGTTGTTCACCCCGTGGGGGATCACGCTGGCGCTGCCGCTGGCGCTGGCGGTGTTCGCGCTCAAGGTCGCCGTGCTGGGGGCGCTGCTGGCCGCCGCCGAGGTGTTCATGGCCAAGCTGCGGCTGTTCCGGGTGCCCGAGCTGCTGGCCGGATCGTTCCTGCTGGCGCTGCTGGCCGTGGCGGCGTCCTTCTTCCTGGAGCGGGCATGAGCGACGTCCACGTGCAACTGCTCGACCTGGCCTGCGGGGCGTTCCTGCTGACCGGGGTGCTGATCCTGTGGCGCAGCGAGCTGGCGAAGATCGTCACGCTGTTCGCCCTGCAGGGGGTGGCGCTGGCCGCGCTGATCGCGGTGCTCGGCGCGCACGAGGGCTCGGCCGAACTGGCGGCGGTGGCGGTCGGCATCGGGGCGCTGCGCGCCGGGGTGCTGCCGTACCTGCTGCGGCGGGCGCTGGCGGCCTCCGGGGAGCGGCGGGAGACCAAGCCGATCGTGAACGTGGCCTCCTCGCTGGTGGCGGCGGCGGTGCTGGCGCTGCTGGCCTACGCGGTCTGCCAGCCGGTGATCCGCCTGGCGCCCACTCCGGCCACCCAGGCGGTGCCTGTGGCCATGACCGTGATCTTCCTGGGTTTCTTCGTGCTGGCCACCCGGCGGCGGGCGCTGTCGCAGGTGGTGGGGTTCCTGCTGATCGACAACGGGATCACCGCGATGGCCTTTTTGACCGCCGGCGGGCTGTCGCCGGTGGTGGAGATCGGCGTCTCGCTGGACGTGCTGCTGGCGGTGCTGGTGCTGCAGGTGCTCACCACGCGGATGCGCGCCGCGTTCGGCGGCACCGACCTCGATGAGCTGCGGGAGCTGCGGGACTGATGCTGCTGGTCGTTCTTCCGATCCTGCTGCCGTGCCTGGCGGCGGCGGTCTACGCGCTGGCCGGCTGGCGCGGGCCGGTGCGGTGGCTGGGGGCGCTGTCGTCGGCCGGGGTGCTGGCCTGCGGGATCGCGCTGTCGCTGCAGCAGGCCCCGCCGAGCGCGCCGGGGCTGCGGGCGGACGCGCTGAGCTCGTTCATGCTCATCGTCATCGGCGCGGTCGCCACGCTCGCCATGCTCGCCGGCCCGTCCTACCTGGCCGCCGAGGACGATGCGCGGGCGGCCCGGCGGTACGGGGTGCTGACGCAGGGGTTCATCGCGGCCATGGCGCTGGCGGTGCTGGCGGCGAATTTGGGCGTGCTGTGGGTGGCGGTCGAGGCCACCACGATCGTGACCGCGTTCCTGGTCGGGCACCGGCGCACCCGGGCCGCCGTCGAGGCCGCCTGGAAGTACGTGGTGGTCTGCTCGGCCGGGATCGCCCTCGCCCTGCTCGGGGTGGTGCTGCTGCACTTCGCCGCCGCCCAGGCGGGGGTGGAGTCGCTGGAGCTGGACGTGCTGGCCGCCCACGCCGCCGACCTCGACCCGGGGGTGGCCCGCATCGCCGTCGCGCTGCTGCTGCTGGGCTTCGGCACCAAGGCGGGGCTGGCGCCCATGCACGCCTGGCTGCCGGACGCCCACAGCCAGGCCCCCGCCCCGGTGTCGGCGCTGATGTCGGGCGTGCTGCTGTCGGTGGCCTTCTACGCGATGCTGCGGGTCAAGGTGATCGCCGACCCGGCGCTGGGCCCGGCCTTCACCCGGAACCTGCTGCTGGTTTTGGCGCTGCTGTCGCTGCTGGTGGCGGCGCTGCTGCTGATCGCCCAGCGGGACTACAAGCGGATGCTGGCCTACTCCAGCATCGAGCACATGGGCCTGCTGGCCCTGGGCGCGGCGGCCGGGGGCCGGCTGGCCCTGACCGCCGTGCTGCTGCACGTCCTCGGCCACGGCCTGGGCAAGTCGGTGCTGTTCATCGGGTCCGGCACCATCCTGCACGCCACCGGCAGCAGCCGGGTCGCCGCGGTGCGCGGCCTGCTGGCCCGCTCCCCGCTGCTGGGCGGGGCGTTCGGGCTGGCCCTGCTGGCCCTGCTGGGCCTGCCGCCGTTCAGCCTGTTCGCCTCCGAGCTGGGCATCTTCCGCGCCGGTTTCCAGGACGGCATCGGCTGGGCGGTCGCCGTCGCCCTGGTGTTGCTGCTGGTCATCGTCGCCGCCGTGGGCCGCATCGGCAGCCGCATGATCCTCGGCTCCCCGCTCTCCGCCCAGCCGCCGGACGCCGAGACCGCGGCCGGCGCCGCAGAGCCGGTGCTCGCCGCCGTGGCCGCCGGAGCGCCGCAAGCCGCCGCACAGCCCGCTGCGGGAGCAGGCGACCGCCGAGCCACCGAGGCAAGCGGAGCCCCCGAGGCCGCCTCGGCAGAGCCAGTACTCGTCGCCGTGGCCACCCCCGCCGCGCACTCCGCCGAAACCGGCGCGGGAACGGATGCCGCCGAAGCGGCGCCCGCGAAGGCGTCCGACGAGGAGCCCGGCGGAACGGCGAAGGCCGGCGCGTCCGCGGGAGCGGAGCCGGTGAAGGTGCCGGCCGGGGTCGCCGTCGCGATGGTCGCCGGGCTGGTGGCCTGCGGGTTGCTCGGCGTCACCGCCGGTCCTTTGCAGTCGATCCTTGACAACGCCGCGCAGGTGGTCGTCCCGTGAAGTTCATCGATGTGACCCGTGAGTCGCTGGCCGCCCACGCCGCCGAGCTGCTGGGCAGTGGGCACCGGCTGGCGCTGGTGGCCGCGGTCCCCGACCCGTCCGGCTTCGATGTGGTGTACCTGTTCAGCCACGGCGCCGACCTGGTGGAACTGCACCTGCCGGTGCCGGGGGACGACCCCCGCCTGCCGTCGATCGCCTCGCTGTCGTTCCCGGCCGGGCGTTTCGAACGGGAGATGCGCGACCTGTACGGGATCGTCCCGGAGAACCATCCGCTGCCCCGTCGCCTGGTGCGGCACCACCACTGGCCGCGCGGCTGGTACCCGATGCGGGACGACGCCGGGCCGCCGCCCGCCTTCGGCGACCCGGAAGGTCCCTTCCCGTTCGTCACCGTGGAGGGGCCGGGGGTCTATGAGATCCCGGTCGGGCCGGTGCACGCCGGGCTGATCGAGCCCGGTCACTTCCGGTTCTCGGTGGTCGGGGAGAGCATCCTCAAGCTCAAGGCCCGGCTGTGGTTCGTCCACAAGGGGATCGAGAAGCTGTTCGAGGGGCGTGCCCCTGAGGCCGGGCTGGAGCTGGCCGAGCGGATCAGCGGCGACACCTCCGTGGGGCATGCGCTGGCCTACTGCCAGGCGGTGGAGTCGGCGCTGGAGATGGCCGTGCCGCCGCAGGCCGCGCGGATCCGGGCGCTGCTGCTGGAACTGGAACGGATCTACAACCACGTCACCGACCTGGGCGCACTGTGCAACGACGTGGCGCACGGCATCCTCAACGCCCACGCCGGGCGCGTCCGCGAGTCGCTGCTGCGCATCAACGATCAGGTCACCGGCCACCGCCTGCTGCGCGGCGGGGTCGTGGTGGGCGGCGCCCGGCTGCGCGCCCTGCCGGACACCGACGCCCTGCGCGCCATCGGGGAGGACGTGGCCGAGATCGTCGCGCTCGCCCTGGGGCACAGCGTGGTGCTGGACCGCTTCGCCGGCACCGCCGTGCTGTCCACCCAGGCCGCCCGCGACCTGGGCACCCTCGGCTATGTGGCGCGCGCCAGCGGGCTGGACGTGGACGCCCGGCGCGACACCCTCGAGGGTTTCACCCCCGTCGTCCGCACCAGCGGGGACGTGCTGGCCCGCTTCCAGGTCCGCGCCGAGGAGATCGCCGCCTCCATCAAGATCATCACCGACCTGGCCGGCGAGTTGGACGCAGCCGACCTCGACCACGTGGCCCCGCTGCCGTCCGACGTGCTGGGCCCGGCCGCGGGGGTGGGCATCGCCGAGGGCTGGCGCGGCACCATCGTCCACCGCGTGCAACTGGACGCCGCAGGCGCCCTGGCCCGGGTCAAGGTGGTCGATCCGTCCTTCTTCAACTGGCCCGCCCTGCCCGTGGCGCTCAGCGGCGCGATCGTCCCGGACTTCCCCCTGGTCAACAAGAGCTTCAACCTCTCCTACGCCGGCAACGACCTGTGAGGCGCCCGGTTCCCGGCGGCCCGGCCCCGAGGAGTCCTGCGATGGTGGAGGCGTCAACCGCTGACCGGCGGATGGCCCGTGAGGTGGTCAGGGTTTTCCAAGGCCGTCCCGAGGTCTCCCGGTTCCTGTGGGATCAGCCCCCGCAGACCCTGCGTCTTCCCGGAAAGACCGTCGCCTGGCTGCAGGCGATCCCGATCTCGACCGCCGAACTGGAGTACGCCCGCGCCAACGGCTCTGAGGCCCTGGAGGACCTGCTCGAGCAGCAGAAGGCCGATGCGGTGGGCCTGCTGCGGGAGTCGGTGCTCTGAGCCGCCGGACGGGTCAGGAGTTCGCCGGGCCCTGGCGCTGCCCTTCGGGGGTCCGGTCGCGGTCGGAGGTCAGCAGGCCGAGGAGGCGGCCGATGCGTTCGGGGAGCTCGTTGAGGGGGGTGGCGGTGGCGATCAGCAGGCCGAGGCCGCCGAGCACCAGCAGCAGGGGGATCGCGCCCCAGGGGGTGAGGGCCGCCTCCAGGGGGGCGCCCACCATCCAGCCGACCACTCCCCCGGCGTCGCGGATCGGTTCCAGGTCGTCGGTCTTCAGCGGGTTCGGGGTCTCGGCGCTGATGTGGATGACGCCGAGCACGGCCAGGGACGTCACCACCGAGCCTGAGACGATGCGGGCGTTGGCCTCGCGGCGTTCCGGGCTGCGGAAGATGCGGGCCGCCAGCAGGAAGAGCAGCACGGGCAGCACGTAGGCGCAGACGCCGAAGACGCCGCGCAGAAAGTCGGCGGTCTTGGTGGTCACGGTGAGCTCCGTCTGCGACCACAGCAGCCCGCCGCAGGTCAGCGCGGCGATCAGCAGGACCAGGCCGAGGCCGTCGCGCCGCAGCGCCGGGTCCAGGTCGCGGCCCGCCCCGCCGGGGGCGCGCAGCAGCCATCCGGCGGCCGACGCCACCGCCCGCCAGGCCCTCACCGGGGCCCGGGAGGACCGCAGCCGGTTGACCGCCTCGTTGAGCGCCTGCGCGGCCGGGGACGGCGGGGACGGCGGCGGCAGCGGGCTCAGCGGCGCCTGGTGCACGGCGGCGGGCGGCGGGCCGACCGGCGGGAGCACGGCCGGGTCCGCCTGCGGGAAGGGCGGCGGGGCGTCCGGGGCGAACGGCAGCGTGGCGGCGGGCGCGGCCGGCGGGGCCGGGGCGGGGGAGTTCAGGGCGTTGAGGCGGGCCAGCACCTCCTCCATCGAGGGCCGGTCGGCGGGGTCCTTGGCCAGCATGCCCAGCACCAGGTTCTCCAGCTCGGCCGGGATGTCCGGGCGCAGCTCGCTCGGGCGCGGCGGGGGCTCGTGCAGGTGCTGGTTCATGAACGCCGCGATCGACGGGCCGGTGAACGGCGGCCGCCCGGTCAGCAGCGCGTAAAGCGTGCAGCCGAAGGAGTACAGGTCGCTGCGCCCGTCCACCGGCCCGCCCCGGTACTGCTCGGGGGCGGTGTAGGGGGGCGTGCCCAGGATCATGCCCATCGGGGTCAGGTCGGGGGCGGCGTCGGCGAAGCGGGCGATGCCGAAGTCGCAGATCTTGACCCGGCCGTCGGTCAGCTCCATCAGATTGGCGGGCTTGATGTCGCGGTGCACCACCCCGTTGCGGTGCGCGTAGGCCAGCGCGTCGGCGACCTGCGCGGCCAGCGACACCGCGTGGGCGACCGGGATCCCGTTGGGGTTGGCCTCCAGGATCGCCATGAAGTCCCGGCCGTTGAGCAGCTCCATCACCACGAAGGGGTGGCCTTCGTGCTCGCCCATCGCGTGCACCACGGTGATGCCGGGATGCTGCAGCGAGGCGGCGGCCTGGGCCTCCCGCCGCAGCCGCGCGATCACCTCCTGGTTGGTGCCCAGGTTCGACAGCACGATCTTGACGGCGACCTGCCGGTTCAGGCTCAGGTCCTCGGCGGCCCACACCTCGCCCATGCCGCCCTGCCCGAGCCGCCGCACCAGCCGGTACTTGCCGTCCAGCAACGCTCCGGGCTCCACAGCACCGCCTCCCCCAGGGCTCGAACCGATGTCGGGTTACAGCAGCCTATTAACTCCGTTGGGGGTTTGAACCTTTTTCATCACCCGTTCTCCCTGCTCACCGTCGCGGTGACCGCGACCGCCGCCGGGCCCGCCCGGGGATGCTCCGAAAGGTCCTCACCGCCTGGAACACCAATCCCACTGACCCATCTGAAATCTATCTGTCAGGCCACTGTCCTGGGTTTTCAGGTCGGTGGACGCTCAAAGCAGCCCCGTCCGGCAACCCCCCGAGGAGCCCTCGATGCGCCTCAGAGCCGTCCGTGCGGCGCTGCCCGCCCTCGCCCTCGCCGCCGCCGTGGTGCTGCCGGCGCCCCAGGTCGCCGCCGCGCCGCCGCCCTCCGCCCCGGCCGCGACCCGGCCGCGCCCCGATGAGCGGCCCCGCGGGCTGCTGCCGATCGCCTGGACGACGCTGCGCCCCTCGGCCGATCCCGTCCGGCTGCGCAAGCGGACCAGGCCGCTGCCGGTGACCTATGAGTGGAACGGCCGGCGTCACACCCTCGAAGACTTCCTCACCCGGTCCGGCACCCAGGGGTTCGTCGTCCTGGACGGCCGGACGATCGTGGCCGAACGCTACCGGGGCGCCACCCGCCACACCCGGTTCCAGTCGTGGTCGATGGCCAAGTCGTTCACCGCGACGGCGGTGGGCATCGCCCTGGCCGAAGGACGCATCGCCGGCATCGACGACCCGGTGACCGACTACGTCCCCGAGCTGAAGCGCTCGGGGTATGCGGGAGTGTCGATCCGGGACGTGCTGCGCATGTCGTCCGGCATCGAGTGGGACGAGAACCGGGACGTGCCGCTGCTGCACGCCGGGGCCGCGTTCGGCGCCTCCGTGGAGCGCATGGCGGCCCGGCAGCGGCGCGGCTGGGAGCCCGGCAGCCGGTTCGAGTACACCAGCGTGAACTCGTTCGTGCTGGCCTGGGTGGTCGCCCGCGCCACCGGGATGCCGTTCCACGAGTACCTGCAGCGGCGGATCTGGAGCGCCGCCGGGATGGCGGACACGGCGCTGGTCGGTGCCGACCACTACGGCGCCGACCTGGGGTACTGCTGCATCTACGCCACGGCCCGCGACTTCGCCCGCTTCGGGCTGCTGTACCTGCGCGGCGGCCGGGCCGGTGGACGGCGGGTGGTGCCCCGGGAGTGGGTGCGGGCCTCGACCCGGCCCTCGGCGCCGTTCAACGAGCCCCGGGGAGAGACGTCCCGGGGTTACGGGCTGCACTGGTGGGTCGGCGGCGGCGGCCACGGCGATTACATGGCCGCCGGGCTCGGCGGCCAGCGGATCTACGTCTCCCCCCGCCACGGCGTCGTCATCGTCAAGAACACCCTGTACGCCGACATCTCCGGCGGCGAGGAGCTGACCGCCTTCCGCGCGGTGGCCGCCCATGTCGCGGCCACCCGCCGCGCCGCCCCGAGCCCCGGAGGGGCTCGGTGAGCCCTTTCCGGTGCCCCGGGATGACGCCGTGACCTGCAGGGTCATGGCGCCGCCGGGCCCCGTCCCGAGCGTCTGCGACCACATGCCGGGCAAGGCTCGGCGGCGGCGGCCCGGTGTGGGAGATAAGGCGCGACCCGGCCCGGCGGCGGGGTCGGCGGGAAGGCTCGGCGGGCGTGACGGTGGAGGCATGCGAGCGGACCGGCCCCCGTGACGCACCGTCCCGCACGTTTCCACCGTCGCCCGCGCGTCCGCCGCGCCGGGCCCTGGCCCTTCCAACGCTCAGAACGCGTCTCACCAACGCGAACGGACGCGTCCTGCGGCCGCACCGACGTTAACAGCTTCGCTGCGGCCATGACGGCGAGTGCCGGAAATTACCCGAAGTTCACGTCAATGAATGACCTTCGATCGCTGACACATGTTGTGAATAACTGTAGGCGCTCTGTCACTTCACGCCGTTCATCTGCGGGGCTATGGTCAGAACCCCTGTCGGCCGGGGTCCTCGCTTCGCCCCCGAGACCCGCCGGGCGGCAGGGGTCCCTCCGGGGGAAGCAGGGCGGCCGGTCGGCTCGGCATTCCTCACCCGACCCTCGCTGACAGCCGCATCCGGCCGCCTCTCCCGAGCGGCCGGTCACCGCCGTCCGCGCAGCCGGCCCGCGGCCACCAGTTCCACGGTGACCAGCACGCACGCCGCCTCGGCCGCCAGCAGCCCGACCAGCACCAGCAGCTGGACGACCCCGGCGGCGAGCGGGTTCGCGCCGCCCAGGATCATCCCGATGAACGCCCCCGGCAGGGTGACCAGGCCCACCGTGCGGGTCTGGTCCATGACCGGCACGAGCGCCGGCGCCGCGGCCGGCCGGGTCACCTCCAGCGCCGCGTCCCGGGGCAGCAGCCCCAGCGCCAGCGCCGCCTCGTACTCGCCGTGCCGGACCTCCAGCTCCTCCAAGGCGCGGCGGCCGGCCAGCGCGGTGGCGGTCATCGCACCGCCGATCAGGATCCCGGCGATCGGCAGCACCGACACCGGCGCGGCGGGAACCACCCCGGCCGCCAGGACGAGCCCCAGCACCGGCCCCACTCCCGCCACGATGGACGCCCCCGCCCACACCGCGCCGCGCCCGGTGGCCCCGGTGATGCGGCGGCCGGCGGTCAGCGCGGCGATCACCAGCATCACCGACACGAACGCGGCGGTCGCCCCCATGCCGCCCAGCACGACGGCGATCAGCAGGGACACCGCGGCCAGCTGCCCGGTGGCGCGCGCGGCCGCCACCACGACCTCGTGCCACTTCCCCAGCCCGCCCAGCCGCACCAGCAGCGCCGCCCCGGCGGTCAGCACCGCCAGCACCACCGCCAGCGGCACCCCGGCCTCGGGCGCGGCACCCCCGGTCACAGCCGTCGCCACACCTCTCCCCGCACCTTCCGACAACAGCCCCCGCCGGAATCCCCCGGCCTCCTTAGGGCTTGTGCCATCGAGGCCCCCGGAAAACACCGGGGCGCGGCAACCGGCCCGGCTCGCGCCCGCCGGGACGGGCCGGGGCGAGCTGCGGCGGCGTTCGTGCGCTCAGACGTTGTGGCAGGCCAGGTAGTGGTCGTCGCCGACCTGGCGCAGCCGCGGCTCCTCGGTGGCGCAGCGGTCGGTGGCCAGCGGGCAGCGGGTGCGGAACCGGCAGCCGCTGGGCGGGTTCAGCGGTGAGGGGAGCTCGGCGGGCCGCCGGTCGGGCGGGGGCGGCTCGGCGGTGCGGGAGACCTCGGGGACGGAGGCCAGCAGCAGCCGGGTGTAGGGGTGGCGCGCGGCGCCGGCCAGGGCCCCGGAGGGGACGACCTCGCAGATCTTGCCCAGGTACATCACCATGATCCGGTCGCTGATGTTCTTCACCACGGCGATGTCGTGGGCGATGAACACCATGCTCAGGCCGTAGCGGGCCTTGGTCTCCTCCAGCAGGTTGAGGATCTGCGCCTGCACCGAGACGTCCAGGCTGGAGACCGGCTCGTCGCAGATCAGCACCTTCGGGTCCATCATCAGGGCGCGGGCGATGCACACCCGCTGGCACTGGCCGCCCGACAGCTGGTGGGGGCGGCGGTCGCGGACGGTGGCCGGGTCCAGGCCCACCGCCTGCAGCACCGCGTCGATCCGGGCGTCATCGACCCGCTCGCCCCACACCGCCGGGCCCTCGGCGACCAGGTCGGCGACCTTGCGGCGGGGGTTCAGCGCGGCGACGGGGTTCTGCAGCACCATCTGCATGGTGCGGCGGTGCCGCCGCAGCCGCTTGCCCGACAGGGCGGTCAATTCGGTGCCCGCCAGCCGCACCGAGCCGGAGGTGGGCGGCGGGAGCTGCATCACCGCGCGCCCGGCGCTGGACTTGCCGCAGCCGGACTCGCCCAGGATGCCCAGCGTCTCCCCGTCCAGCAGGTCGAAGCTGATCCCGGAGACGGCGTGCACCGTGCGTCCGCGCCCGGCCGGGAACTGCACGACCAGGTCCTCCACGACCAGGACGCGGCCCGGTCGGTCGGAACGCAGATGAGCGGTGCCGGAGCCGGCCATCACGAGCCTCCTGCGGGGACGTTGACGGGGTGGTGGCAGGCCAGGGAGCGGTCCGCGGCGCCGGGGACGGGCCGCAGCGGCGGGATCTGGCCGTGGCAGACCTGCCGGGCGTACCGGCAGCGGGGGGCGAAGCGGCAGCCCGGCGGGGGCGCGGCCATGTTGGGCGGGGCGCCGTCGATCGCCTCCAGCAGGGTGTGCGGGGGGCCGTGCAGGTCCGGGATCGAGGCCAGCAGCCCCTCGGTGTAGGGGTGGTGGGGGGTGGCGAACAGTTCCTTGGCCGGGGCCGTCTCGGCGATGCGGCCGGCGTACATCACCGCCACCCGGTCGGCCCGGCCGGCCACCACGCCCAGGTCGTGGCTGATCAGGATGATCGCCATGCCGAACTCTTCCTGGAGCCGGTCCAGCAGGTCCAGGATCTGCTTTTGGACGGTGACGTCCAGCGCGGTGGTCGGCTCGTCGGCGATCAGCAGCTTGGGCTCGTTGGCCAGCGCCATGGCGATCACCACCCGCTGGCGCATGCCGCCGGACAGCTCGTGCGGGTACTGGTCGAGGCGGCGGCGCGGCTCGGGGATGCCGACCAGGCGCAGCAGTTCCTCGGCGCGCCGGCGGGCGGCGGCGCGCGAGTGCCCGCCGTGCCGGCGCAGGCTTTCGGTGAGGTGCGCGCCGATCTTGCGGACGGGGTTGAGCGCGGTCATCGGGTCCTGGAAGACCATGGCGACCTGCGAGCCCCACAGCCGGCGGCGGCCGGCGGGGGTGAGGGCGTGCACATCGACCCCGTCGAAGATCACCCGTCCGGTGACGGTCATGGTGGGGCCGGTGGCATACAGGCCCATGACGGTGCGGCCGAGCACGGACTTGCCCGAGCCGGACTCGCCGACGATGCCGAACGTCTCGCCGTGGCCGAGGGTGAAGGAGACGCCGTCCACCGCCCGCACCGTGCCCTGGCCGGTGCGGATCTCGGTGCGCAGGTCCTCGACGGTCAGCAGCGGGGTGCTGGGGTTCATTGCGGGCTCCTAGAGCTTGCCCTGCCGGGGGTCCCACCGCCGGCGCGCCTTCTCGCCGATGAGGTTGAAGGCGAACACGGTGATGAACAGGGTGAGGCCGGGGACGAGCACGATGTGCGGGTGCTGGACGAAGACGTCGTTCTCCTGCCCTTCGGCGATCATGTTCCCCCAGGAGGGGTTCGGCTGCTGGACGCCCAGCCCGAGGAAGCTCAGCGACGCCTCGGCCACGATCAGCACCGACACCATGACCATCCCGTAGGAGGCCAGTGGCAGTACCACGTTGGGCAGCAGCTCGCGGGTCATGATCCGCCAGCGGGAGGCGCCCAGCGACTCGGCCGCCAGCACGAACTCGCGCTGGGCGAACGTCAGCGCGGCGGCCCGCGCCATGCGGATCATGCCGGGCAGCGCCAGCAGCGACAGCGCGATGGCGATGTTGCGCAGGCTCGGGTCCAGCACGGTGCCCAGCGCGATCAGCAGGATCAGCGGCGGCACCGCCAGCAGCGAGTTGGTGGCGATGCCGACCACGGCGTCGGCCAGGCGGCCGAAGTAGCCGGCCACGATGCCGATCGCCCCGCCGGCCGCCATCGCCAGCGCCACCGCGCCGACGGAGACCACCAGCGAGGAACGCGCCCCGTAGAGGACGCGGCCCAGCATGTCCAGCCCGAAGTTGTTGGTGCCCAGGGGGTGCGCCGACAGCGGGTCGGGCGGCGCCATGGCGGGGGCGCTGAGCGTCTTGGCGACGTCCTGGTGCTCGGCCAGCGGCAGCAGCGGGGCCAGCACCGCCGCCCCCACCAGGACCACCAGCCAGCCCAGGCACGCCCAGAACGCCAGGTCGAAGGACGGGCCGAACAGCCCCCGGCCGAGCGCCGCCAGCCCCAGGTAGAGCACGACCAGCCCGGCCACGAACCCGCCGAAGCGCACCCAGCCGATGAGCGGCGCGCCCAGCGAGCCGCCCGCGACGGCCAGGCCGAGCACGCTCAGCGCCAGGCCCGGCCGGGAGATCCGGCGCCCGGCCGCCGGGGCGGTCTGCTGCGCGACGGTGATCTCAGACATGTGCCCGCCTGATTCGTGGGTCGAGGTAGCCGTAGGAAAGGTCGATCAGCGCGTTGGCCAGCACGTAGATCAGCGCGATGACCAGCACCGCCCCCTGCACCGTGGGCACGTCCCCCTCGTCGGCGGCGCTGATGATGAGGGTGCCCATGCCGGGCAGCGAGAACAGGTACTCCACGATCACCGTGCTGCCGATCAGCCGGCCCAGGCTGATGCCCAGCAGCGTGATCAGCGAAAAGGACGACGGGCGCAGCGCGTCCCGCACCAGCACGTGCACCGGGGGCATGCCCTTGGCCTTGGAGGCCAGGATGTAGTCCTCCTGCAGCGTGGCGATCAGGTCGCCGCGCAGCACGCGGGTGAACATCGCCGCCTCCACCAGCGCGATCGTCAGCGCGGGCAGGAAGGCGTGGTAGAGGTTGTCGCCGACGCTCTCGCTCAGGCGCACCCACTCGGCGCGGGGGAACCAGCCCAGCCCGTTGGCGAACACCATGATCAGCAACATTCCGGCCAGGAAGCTGGGCAGCGAGAGCACCCCGAAGGTGCCGGCGCTGACCAGCCGGTCCACCCGGCCGCCGGCGTGGTAGGCCGACCACATCGCCAGCGGGACGGCGATCACCAGGGCCATGAGCAGCCCCAGCGCCGCCAGCTCCACGCTCACCGGCAGGGCCGCGGCGATCCGGCCGGAGACCTCGTGGTGGGGCGGGATGAACGAGACTCCGAAGTCGCCGGTGACCGCCGATGCCAGCCAGTCGGCGAAGCGCACGGAGATGGGGTCGTTCAACCCCATCTCCTCGCGCTTGGCCGCGTACTCCTGCTCGGTGTGACCCTCGCCGAGGACGACCACCGCCGGGTCGCCGGGCATCAGGTCCATGAGCGCGAAGGTGCCCGCACCGACGATCAGCAGCACCAGGACGAGCTCGCCCAGCCGCCTGATCGTTTTGCGCGCCATGTACGGCCGCCTTCTCCCCTTACTGGCCGATCCAGGCGTCGTCCAGCAGGATCATGCTGTTGACGGTGCCTTCGACGCCGTGCACGGTCTTCGGCCAGGCCACGAACTCCGGCATCGGGCCGAACACCAGGGCGGGGACGTCCTTGTTCCACTGCTCCTGGATGCGTGCCATGACGGCGCGCTGCTCCTCAGGGGTGGCGGCGCCCTGGAACTCCTCGATCAGGGCGTCCATCTCGGGGGTGGTCGCCATGCCGACCGTGGCGTTGCCCTCGCTGTGCAAGGTGGTGAACATCCGGCCGTAGGGGCCGGCCTCGCGCCAGCTCAGGCCCCAGCCCGACATGTCGTAGTCGCGCTTGGCCGCCACCCGGGTGATCTGGTCGGTGGGGGTGCGCACCAGGTCCAGCTCCACCTGGAAGCCGACGCTCTCCAGCATCGCCTTGATCGCCAACGCGGTGGCCTGGGAGGCCGGGTCCTGGGCGTCCAGGTACTTGATCTTGCCGTCGAAGCCGTCGGCCTTGGCCTGCTCCAGCAGCTGCTTGGCCTTGTCGGGGTCGTAGGCCAGCGGCTTGGTGCCGGTGTGCCAGCGCGAGAAGCTCGGGAAGATCTCCGAGCTGCCCTGCAGGACGCCCGAGTAGGCGCGCTGGTAGATCACGTCCGGGTTGATGGCGTGGAACATCGCCTGCCGCACCCGCGCGTCGGCGCCGGGCCGGCCCTTGGCGGCGTTGATGACGGCGACGTTGCCGAGCGCCACCATGTTCATGAAGCCGTGGTAGCCGGCGTCCAGGGCCTTCTGGACGACCAGCGGGTCACGGAAGAAGCCGACCTGGGTCTGGCCGGACTTGAGGGTGTCCAGCGCGGCGTTGGGGTCGGCGATGTAGGTGATGCGGATCTTGTCGAGGTTGGGCCGCCCGTCCCAGTAGTCCTCGCGGGCGTTGAGGATCATCTCCTCCTTCGGCTTGTAGCTGCCGAAGGTGAAGGCGCCCGCGCCGACCGGCTTGAACTCCTTGCCTGCGTCGGCGGACTTGGCGACGATCATGCCGAGGCCGCCGGTGAGCATGAAGTCGAAGTCGGCCCAGCCCTTCTTGAGCTTGAAGACCACGGTCAGGTCGTCGGGCGTCTCGACGGCCTCGACGTTGCGCTTCCACAGCATCGCGTCGTCGCCGCCCTTGTCGACGTAACGCTCGATGCTCCACTTGACGGCCTCGGCGTCCAGCGGCTTGCCGTCGCTGAACTTCACGCCCTCGCGCAGGGTGAGCGTCCAGGTCTTGTTGTCGTCACTGGCCTTCATGTCCTTGGCCAGTTGCGGGACGACCTCGCCGGAGGCGCTGTCCCAGCGCAGCAGCACGTCGTAGACCGCGGCCATCTCGATGCCGCCGGTGGAGCCGGCGACGATGGTCTGCGCCGGGTCGAGCAGGCCGGCCTCGGTGTAGGTGCTGAACGTCAGCGTCCCGCCCTTGACCGGGGTGCCGCCGGAGTCGGTGCCGATCATGCCGACCTTGTAGGTGGCCTGGGGCTGGGCCTTGCTCTGGCCGTCGCCGCTTCCGCCCGAGGTGCATGCCGCCGTCAGCGCCACGACCGCGAGCGCCCCGGCGGCGCCGCGCAGCCACCTCTTGCTGGACATTTCCTTCTTCCCCCCTCTGCACCAAGTGACCTGAGTCACCCGTGTTGAGCGAGATGACATAACCAGCGCCTGACCAGGTCGAATGTGACTTGTCCCACTGATCGGGACTTTGCAGGGTGATCACTCCTAGTCAGAAGGAGGGGGCAGGGGGCTCCTTGGGCGGGATCGGCGTTCTTGAACGGGTTGTGTCACGGATACGCCGCTTGAATGGTGAAACGCCCTATAACGTGTGGGGTCATGGAGTTCAGCGAGCCGTCTCGGCGCCGCCTGCTGTGGACGCTGGGCGCCGTGGGTTTCGCGGTTGCGGTCGGATCGGACAGCGTGCGCGGCACGGCCGAGGCCTCGGGCTCCGGCGCCTCCCCGCAGACCCCCACCGCGGCCCCCGCGCCGCGGACGCCGTCGCCGTCGCCGACGCCCACCCTGCCCGGGCACCCGGCCTGGCGCCCGGTCCGGGTGCGCCGCTACAAGGAGGCGATCACCAACCTCGACCAGCTCGACCCGGCCCGCCCGCCCAAGACGATCTCGCTGACCATCGACGACGGCCCGCACCCCAAGTACACGCCGCAGGTGCTCGACCTGCTGGCCGAGCACCAGGTGACGGCCACGTTCTTCGTGGTGGGCGAGATGGTCAAGGAGCACCCGGCGCTGACGCGGCGCATCGTGGAGGCCGGGCACCAGATCTGCAACCACACCATGACCCACCCGATGGGCTTCGACCGGATCGGCGGCAAGCGCATCCACCGCGAGATCGCCGAGGCCCACGCCCGGATCGCCCAGGCCACCGGGGTGGTCCCCAAGTACTTCCGCTCTCCCGGCGGCGCCTGGTCGCGCCAGGTGATGGAGAAGGTCGCCGAGTACGGGATGATCCCGATCGGCTGGGAGGTCGACCCGTGGGACTGGCGCCGTCCCGGGGTGGCCCGCATCAAGCGCGCCCTGCTGCGCAGCAAGGACGGGGCGATCATGCTCTGCCACGACGGCGGCGGCGACCGCTCGCAGACCGTCGCGGCGCTGCGCGAGGTGGTGCCCAGGCTGAAGAAGCGCGGCATGACCTTCGTCCCGCTGTGACCCGCACGGTAGGTTGCCGCCGATGACCGTGGTGCGCTCGCTGCTGCTGTTCGCCCTGGCCGCGCTGGCCGAGATCGGCGGTGCCTGGCTGGTCTGGCAGGGCTGGCGGGAGCATCGCGGGCTGTGGTGGATCGCCGCCGGGGTGCTGGCGCTGGGCGCCTACGGCTTCGTCGCCACCTTCCAGCCCGACCCCCATTTCGGCCGCATCCTGGCCGCCTACGGCGGTGTCTTCGTGGCCGGGTCGCTGGTGTGGGGCATCGTGATGGACGGCTTCCGCCCCGACCGCTGGGACCTGGCCGGCGCCGCCCTGTGCCTGCTGGGCGTCGCGGTCATCATGTACGCGCCGCGCGGCTGAACTGTCCTCGGCGGCAGATATACGTCCCTATGCATGCACATTTGTGTGCGTATGGCTAGGCTGTGTGGGCCGTGGTGTTCGGGAATACCGGTGCGGCGCGTCCCTTTTCCGGGAGCGCGCCAAGGCCGGAGCGGCCCTCGCCACTGTGATCGGGAGATCCCGCCGTTCTTTCCCCGGCCGGTGCCGGGCGGGGAGACCACTGGGCGCAGGCGCCTGGGAAGGTCGAACGGCGGGCTGGACCGTCAGCCAGGAGACCGGCCACGGCGTTCGACCACCGTCCACGAGGTGCTGGAAAGGTTGGGTGTCCGCCCGTGCACATCGCCGAGGGCTATCTCCCCGTCTCCCATGCCATCGCCTGGTCCGTGGCGGCGGCCCCGTTCGTCGTCCACGGCGTCGTCACGCTGAGCCGCCGCGTCGCGGCCGACCCTGAAAGCAAGCTGCTGCTGGGCGCTTGCGGGGCGTTCTGCTTCGTGTTGTCGGCGCTGAAGATCCCCTCGGTCACCGGCAGCTGCTCGCACCCGACCGGCACCGGGCTGGGCGCCGTCTTGTTCCGTCCACCGATCATGACGGTGCTCGGCACCATCACCTTGGTCTTCCAGGCGCTGCTGCTGGCGCACGGCGGGCTGACCACGCTGGGCGCCAACGTCTTCTCCATGGCCGTCATCGGGCCGTGGGTCGGCTACGGCTGCTACCTGCTGACCCGCCGCCTCGGGCTGCTGCCGGCGGTGTTCGCCGGGGCCTTCGCCGCCGACCTGGTCACCTACTGCGTCACCTCCGCGCAGCTGGCGCTGGCCTTCCCCGATCCGCAGGGCGGGTTCGCCGGGGCGCTGGCCAAGTTCGGCGGGGTCTTCGCCGTCACCCAGCTTCCGCTGGCGGTCAGCGAGGGCCTGCTGACGGTGCTGGTCGTCCGGCTGCTGCGCACCTCGGCCGCGGCCGACCTGATCCGGCTGGGCGTGCTGCGCGGACGCGAGAAGGCGGTGGCCTCATGAGCGCACGGACGCGCGGCGGGCTGATCAACCTGCTGATCGTGCTGGCGGTGGCGGCGCTGGCGGTCGCCCCACTGGCGATGGGCGCCGGGGACGGCGAGGAAGAGCCGTTCGCCGGGGCCGACGGGCGGGCCGAAACGGTGATCGCCGAGCACGACCCCGATTACGAGCCCTGGTTCAGCCCGCTGTACGAGCCGCCGTCCGGGGAGATCGAATCGGCGCTGTTCGCCCTGCAGGCGGCGCTGGGGGCAGGGGTGCTCGGCTATTGCTTCGGGGTGGTGCGCACCAAACGGCGGCTCACCGCGACGCAGGGGGCGAAGCGGCGAGCGGACGGCGACGGCTGATCGGTGCTCGCCATCGACGCGGCGGCCTACCGCAGCCCCTGGCGGCGGCACCACCCGGCCGCCAAGGCGCTGCTGGCCGGTGGGCTGCTGGGCTGTGCGCTGCTGCTGCCGCCCTGGCCGGGCGCGCCGGTCACCGCCGCGGTCACGCTGGCGGTGGCATTGTGCTGGGCGCGGATGCCGCCGCGCACCCTGCTGCGGGCCGCCCGCATCCCGCTGGGGTTCGTGCTGACCGGGGCGCTGACGTTCCTGGTGACGGTCGGCCCGGACGGGATCGGCTGGGCCGACGGCGGGGCGGGCCGGGCGGGCGAGGTGGTGGCCCGCTGCGGCGCCGCCGTGCTGTGCCAGGTGCTGTTCGCCGGGACCACGCCGCTGGCCGACGCGCTGCCCCGGCTGACCCGGCTGGGGCTGCCGGCGGCGCTGGTGGAGGTGACGGCGCTGGTGTACCGGCTGCTGTTCGTCGTGCTGGACACCGCCCGGCGGACCCGGCAGGCCCAGGCCGGGCGGCTGGGCGACCGGTCGCTGCGGGCCGCCTGGCGGTCCCTGGGCGGGCTGGGCTCGGCGGTGTTCGTCCGCTCCTTCGACCGGGCCCGGCGGCTGGAGGCCGGGCTGGCCGGGCGCGGCTACACCGGGAGCCTGCCGGTGGTCGTCGCCGAGATCCCGCTGCGCACCCCGTTCCTGGCCGCCGCCCCGCTGCCGGCGGTCGCGGCGGCCTCGGTGACCTTCGCCTTGGGGAACCTGCTGTGAGCGCCGTTCTCAGCGTCCATGACGTCGCCTACGCCTACGAGGGCGCGCCGCCGGTCTTCACCGGCCTGTCGCTGCACGTGCCGCCGGGGCGGGTGCTGGTGCTGCTGGGGCCCAACGGGGCGGGCAAGACGACGCTGCTGCGGCTGATGACCGGCGGGCTGCGTCCCCTGCGCGGCGAGATCCGCCTGCACGGCAAGCCGGTCTCTTACTCCCGCCGGGGGCTGACCGAGCTGCGCACCCACGTCCAGCTGGTGCTGCAGGACCCCGACGATCAGTTGTTCGCCGCCGACGTCGCCCAGGACGTCTCCTTCGGCCCGCGCAATCTGGGGCTGCCGGTCGCCGAGGTGCGCCGGAGAGTGGCCGAGGCGCTGGCGGCCATGCAGATCACCGAGCTGGCCGACCGCCCCACCCACCTGCTGTCGTTCGGCCAGCGCAAGCGGGTCGCCATCGCCGGGGCGCTGGCGCTGCGCCCGCAGGTGCTGGTGCTGGACGAGCCGGCCGCCGGGCTCGACCCGGCCGGGGTGACGGCGCTGCTGGAGACGTTGGAGGAGCTGCGGTCGGCGGGCACCGCCATCGTGGCCTCCACCCACGATGTGGACCTGGCCCACCGCTGGGCGCAGGACGCCGCCGTCCTCGCCGAGGGCCGGTTGCACACCGGTCCCGCCGCCGAGCTGCTGGCCGACGAGTCCCTGCTGCGCTCGGCCCGCCTCACCCCGGCCTGGGGACCGGCGGTGGGCCGCCTGCTGCGCCGCCACGGGCTCCTGCCGCCGGGCGCCCCGGACCCGCGCACCCCCGCCGACCTGGACCGCCTCACCGGCTGAGGTCAGCTTCGGCCGAGGCGGTCCCTGTGGCGGTAAAGGTCCCGCAGCAGGGCGACCTCCGCGGCGTGGTGGGTCAGCTCGTCGAGGACGTGCAGCGCCAGGTCCATTCCCGACCGGTCGGCGTAGGCACCGAAGGCCGGGCCGATGGGGCGCTGCCAGCGGGCTGCGTCCATGGCGGCGAGGTCGTCTCGCCAGTGGCGCCGGTAGACCTCCTCCAGCCAGGCCAGGGCCGCCGGCGCGGTGGGGGCGAACTCCACGTCCCGCAGCGTGATCCGGCCGTCGGCGAAGAGGCGGTCGCCGAAGCCGATGAACGACAGGCCGATGTGCCCGATGCGCCAGGCGATCGTGGTGAACGGCGGCGGGACCGGCGCGCCCGCCGGGCCGCCGTCGCCGCCGTCGCCGTCGATCCGCCAGCGCCCGTCCCGCCCCTGCCGCACCGACCAGCAGCCCGGCACCGGCTCCCAGAAGTACTCCGCGTCCTCCAGGCCCTCCAGGCGCGCGGTGAAACGCGCCCACACCTCGTCGAACGCGCCGATGACCGAGCCGGCCGGGTCCTTCATGTCCGTTCTCCTCGGCGTGCCGGGCGGCGGCCTGCGGCCGTCTGCGCCTTGCGTCCACGGTAGGCGCGCCCGGCCCCCTTTGGCCAAGGATTTAAAGGCGCTTCAGTCCCCGGCGCATCAGAGCTTGACCAGCAGGGCCGCCAATTGTGGCCCCAGGACGAGGCAATAGGCGAAGACCCACAGCAAGACGGTCGTCAAAGGGCCGGTGGCGTCCCTCCAATGGCGGCGTCCGGTGCGGAGAGTGGGCGGGGCGGCGGTGACGCGGGGCACTTCCGCTCCCGGGTTGGAGGGGGCGTAGACCAGTTCCGCAGGCCGAGGCGGGTGGACCGTGCCGGAGGCCGTGACCGCCAGCGGCACGGCGATCTCCTCCTGCAGGGGGGAGTGGGCGTTTTGGGTGACCTTCACGAAGTAGGAGGGCTCGCGCAGCACGTACACGCACGTGCCCCACTCGGCCGGCACCGGCTCCCCGTTCAGCGTCACCGTCGGCAGGTACTCCCTGCGGTGGAACCAGGAATTGCGATGCCGGAACGGCCAGGCGTAGCGGACGATCAGCCAGGGTGATCCGTTGTCCTTCGCGGGCCGCAGGGTGGGCCCGAACCATCCGTTCCTGGGAAGCATTCACGGCCCCTAGACGAGCTGGTTCGCGAGGAAGAGAAGGACGAAGAGCGCGAGCAGAACGAGGGTCAGCCGCACGTTCCAGCTCCGCAGCCCCCTGGCCGGGGGCGGAATCGGAGCGGAGATGACCATGGGGACGGCCGATTCCGGCCTTATGTGGACGTCGATCACCCTGCTGCGGCCCTTGACGGCCTCGCAGAGAAAGGACGCCCTGGCCCCGCACTCGATCGTGACCTTCCTGGTCCCGGCGGGCAGGGGGATGTACCAGCGCCCCGGCCCGACGTCCACGGGCCGGTCGTCGATGCGGCACACCAGCGGCGGCGGCTCGGCGTCCCCGGGTTCGACCACGAACTGCAGGTCCAGCGCCGCTTCCTCCGGCACGGGAGCCGGCTCGTCGACGCTCTCAAGCTTGACTGGCCGGATTTCCTGCACGATCCAACCGCCCATCCAGCGTCATGCGGGAAGTCATGCGGGAACAGGTACGGAAGAATCACCGAAATCCATCTTTTCCCAGATCATCCATGAAGATCCACTATCGCGCGGTATCTGCCCGCCGGGCATCGGGCGTCCGGGTCGGCCGAAATCAGCCGAAGAACGCCTCGCTCAGCGACCAGAGCGCCAGCACGACCATGACCAGGCCGCCGAGCCGCCGCACCACCGCCAAGGGCACCCGCTCGGCGATGAACCGTCCCGCGCGCAGCGCCAGCGCCGACACCGACACCAGGGCCAGCAGCGCGCCCAGGGCCACCGGCAGCGGCTGGCGGGCGGCGGCCAGGTTGGCGGTGGTGATCTGGGTCAGGTCGCCCCACTCGCTGATGAACACGACCGTGAAGGCGGTGGCGTAGGTGGCCCACGTGCCCAGGACGCGCGGCCCAGTGCCGCTTTCTTCGTCGTCCTCCTCGCCGTCGCCCTTGAGCAGGGTGTAGGCGCCGAAGGCGAACAGCGCGGCGGCCACCGTCTGCACCAGCGGCTTGGGCAGCAGCGCGAACAGGCTGCCGGCGGCGACCGCGATGACCACGTGCACCAGGAAGGCGCTGGAGGTGCCCAGCCACACCCACAGCGGGCGCATGCGGGTGCCCATGGCCAGCGAGGCGAACATGGTCTTGTCGGGCAGCTCCGCCAGGAAGATCACGGCGAACGCGGCCAGGAACGCAACGGGGTCGAAGCTCATCGGAAGACGGCGGCCTTTCCCTGCGGCCGGGCCGCGCCGGCCGACCCGGCGCGCCGAGAGCTTCGGCACGGGGAGGACCGTCTCGGCCCGGCATGACGAATGCGCCCGCGAGTGGGCACGTCTTACCAGGCCGAAGGTCTCGTCCACCACGGCGCCGCCCGCATCGGGACGGGCCGCGGCCCGAGGGCCGGGCACCCCCGCCCGCGTGGGCAGGGCCGCCAGCATGTCGACCGCTCGGCGGTTCGGGACTACTCCCCTTCGCCGCCCCCGACCCTAGCCGACCGGGCCGGTGAACACCACCGGTCCGCCATCCGGACGCTGTGAAACCGGTCTCCCGGTATGACCGATTCCCACGGGTGCGTGGAACGATGCAACTACATGAGCTCACAGCGGCGCATCTGGGTCATCTGGGCGGTGGGGCTGTCGGCCTACCTGGTCGGCGTCATGCACCGCACGTCCTTCGGGGTCGCCGGGCTGGCGGCGGCCGAGCGGTTCGCCGCCACGCCCGCCGTGCTGTCGGGGTTCGTGGTGCTGCAACTGCTGGTCTACGCGCTGCTGCAGGTGCCCGTGGGGATCCTGCTCGACCGGTTCGGGGCGCGCCGCCTGATCACCGCCGGGGCGCTGACGATGGCCGCCGGGCAGCTGACGCTGGCGCTGGCCACCGAACTGCCGGTGGCGGTGGCCGCCCGGGTGCTCGTCGGCACCGGCGACGCGCTGACCTTCATCAGCGTGCTCACCGTGATCAACGCCTGGTTCCCGGCCCGCCGCGTCCCGCTGGTGACCCAGCTCACCGGGCTGCTCGGGCAGCTCGGGCAGATCCTGTCGGCGCTCCCGCTGGCCGCGCTGCTGCACGGGCAGGGCTGGACGGCGGCGTACACCTCGGCCGCCGCGCTGGGCCTGGCCGTGGCGATCGCCGCGGCGGCCGTGCTGCGCGACCGTCCCGCCGGCGCGGCGGCCCCGCCGCGGCCCGCCTCGCCGCGCCAGGTGCTGGGCGGCCTGCGCCGCTCCTGGAGCGAACCGGGCACCCGGCTCGGCATGTGGACGCACATGGGCACCCAGTCGTCTGGAACCGCGTTCGCGCTGCTGTGGGGCGTGCCGTACCTGGTGACCGGGCACGGCCTGTCGGAGGCGGAGGCCAGTGGGCTGCTCACGCTGTTCGTCATCGCGGCGGCGGTGGCCGGCCCGGCGATGGGCGAGTTCAGCGCCCGCCGCCCCGCCCGCCGCTCCCGGCTGGTCGCCGCCGTGATCGCACTGATGGCGCTCGCCTGGACCGCGGTGCTGCTGGTGCCCCCGCCCGCCCCGCGCTGGCTGCTGGCACTCCTGGTGGTGGCGATGGCCCTGGGCGGCCCCGGCTCGGTGGTGGGCTTCGACTTCGCCCGCACCTTCAACCCCGGCCACCGCCAGGGAACCGCCGCCGGCATCGTCAACACGGGTGGTTTCTCCGCCGCGCTGCTGCTCTCCCTGACGATCGGCCTGGTCCTGGAGGCCACCGGCGGCGGGGAGTACACCCCGGCCTCCTTCCGCATCGCCTGGACCGTCCAGTACGCCCTGTGGGCCCTCACCCTCACCGGCATCTTCCTCGCCCACCGCAAGGCCCACCGCGCCCCGGTCCCCGGCGCCGTCCCACCCCGATACCGCCCCGCCGACGACCCGTCCCTCACCTGAGGGCGTCCTGAACCGGAGCGAACGCCCTCCGGACGCATGTTCGGCGTCTTCTGGGATGAGGGTGGAGATAAGTACACCCCGAATTCGGGTCCAGGGGACACTGTGAGCGAAGCGCCGGTCGTCCGACACTGAAGGCCACCGCGGAAAGTTCTGGAGGGCGATGGTGGACGGCGGCGCGGGGGTCATCGAGCGCAGCGGGGCGGCGGTGGTGCGCGGGCTGGCCCTGTACCTGATGGCCCTGGTCATCGGAGTGTTGTTGTGCTGCGTGATGCTCATGAGCATCACGCTGATCGGGGTGGGGGCGGGACTGGTGCTGGTTCCGCCGGCCGGGGCGGCGGTCCGCCGGTACGCCGACCGGTACCGGGAGCTGACCGGGCGGTGGACGGGCACGCGGATCGACTCGCCGTACGCGCCGGCCCCCGAGCCCCGGGCGGGTCTTGCCGGATGGTGGGACCGGACGGTGCACACGCTGTCGGATCAGGCGACCTGGCGGGATCTGCTGTGGCTGCTGGTCGATCCGATCACGGGCGTCGTCACCGCGCTGCTGCCGGCCGCGCTGGTGGCCGAGGGGATCTACGGGGTGCTGCTGGCGAGCGGGCTGTGGATGCCGATCTATGAGGTGACCGGCACCGAGTGGTTCACCTTCGTCCCGGTGGGCGACTGGCGGACGGCGGTGGCGGCCGGGGCGCTGGGGGCGCTGTACATCGGGGCCGGGCTGTGGATCGCCCGGCCGATGCTGGCCCTGCACGGCCGGTGGGCGGCCCGGCTGCTGGCGCCGACCGCCAAATCCCGTCTGGCGCGGCGGGTGCAGCAGCTGGCGCGGACCCGCTCGGAGGCGGTGGACGCGCAGGCCGCCGAGCTGCGCCGGATCGAACGGGACCTGCACGATGGGGCGCAGGCCCGGCTGGTGGCGATGGGCATGAGCCTGGGGGCGATCGAGCACCTGCTGGACCGCGACCCGCAGCGGGCCCGGCAGCTGCTGGCCGAGGTGCGGCGCAACTCCGTCCAGGCGCTGAACGAACTGCGCGACCTGGTGCGGGGCATCCACCCGCCGGTGCTGGCCGACCGGGGGCTGGTGGACGCGGTGCGGGCGCTGGCGCTGGATCACCCGCTGCCGGTGGAGGTGTCCGCCGACCTGGACGGACGGCCGGCCGCACCGGTGGAGTCGGCCGTCTACTTCGCCGTCGCCGAGGTGCTGACCAATGCCGCCAAGCATTCGGGCGCCCAGCGGGTCTGGGTGGACATCCGGCACTGCGACGGGACGCTGCGCGTCACGGTGACCGATGACGGCCACGGCGGGGCGGACCCCTCCGGCAGCGGGCTGCGCGGCATCGAGCGCCGGATCGCTACATTCGACGGGGTGCTGGCCGTCAGCTCCCCGCCGGGCGGCCCGACCATCGTGACCATGGAGCTGCCGTGCGCGTCGTCCTCGCCGAAGACCTCGCACTCTTGAGAGAAGGGCTGGCCGGCCTGCTGGAGTCCGCCGGGTTCCAGATCGCCGCGTCCGTGGCCAGCGGGCCGGATCTGCTGGCGGCGCTGCTGGAGCACCGTCCCGACGTGGCGGTGGTCGATGTGCGGCTGCCACCGTCCTTCACCGACGAGGGGCTGCAGGCGGCGCTGGAGGCCCGCCGCCGGGTGCCGGGCCTGCCGATCCTGGTGCTGTCGCAGTACGTGGAGCAGCTGTATGCGCGCGAGCTGCTGGCCGACGGCAGCGGCGGCATCGGCTACCTGCTCAAAGACCGGGTGTTCGACGTCGAGCAGTTCATCGACGCGGTGCGCCGGGTGGCCGCCGGCGGCACCGCGATGGACCCGGAAGTGATCGCCAAGCTGGTGACCAAGGGCGGGCCGCCGATATCCCGGCTGACGCCCCGGGAGCTGGAGGTGCTGAAGCTGATGGCGCAGGGCCGTTCCAACTCCGCCATCGCCGCCCGGCTGTCGGTGACCGAACGGGCCGTCGCCAAGCACATCGCCAACATCTTCACCAAGCTGGACCTGCCGGTCTCCGAGGACGACAACCGCCGGGTGCTGGCCGTCCTGGCCTACCTCAACCGCTGACCTCCAGCCGGCGGACGGGCTTTCAAAACGGCCTTTGGACGGTGCCCGCCCGGCCCCAGTCCCGGTAGTCGATGACGTAGTTGGCCCGGGTGGCGTTATCCGGCCCGTATCTCATCACCATGTTCAGCTCCAGCCGTTGCGGCAGGTGGTCCGTGGAGGTGGTCAGCAGGAAGCTGAGCTCGGCCTCCTCGGTGTACGCCTCGTAGAAGGCGCCGATGAGCGGGGCCTTCCGCATGGCGCCCGCCGAAAGCCTGCCGCCGTAGGTGATGGAAGCGCTGTCACGGCTGATGTCCAGCCGCGGGGCGTGACGGACCAGCTCGACGGAGTGCTTGGGGCTCACCAGCCACCGCGTGCTCCGCCCCACGTGCATGGGCGTCTCGGAGATCTCGGCGCCGCGGCCCACCGAGAACACCCTGGCGTTGGTGCCGTCACCGTAGTAACCGGAATTCCCGATCAGCACCACCCTGGTTCTCTCCACGTGGCTGCCCTCGTCGGCGACGTGCATGTCGCAGTCGGCGTTCAGCCCGGCGTCCACCTGGCATCTGCCGTCGGCGCGCAGCATGCTCATCCCCTGGTCGAGGCCGCCCTTGGCGTCGAAGGCGACGGTCTTGCGGGCGGCGGCGGCCCGCTGGAGCGCCGTGGCGATCTGGGCGGGGGTGGTCGGCTGGGGGGTGGCCGTGCCGGCCGCAGAGCCCGCGCCGGCCCGGCCCCGCTCGCCGGAGCCGATGACGGCCACGACCGCGGTGATGATCGCCGCCACCGCGACGGCCGCCGCCGCGACGGGCACGGCCGCGGCGCGCAGGCGCCCCGCTGCCCGGACCGGGCGGTCGGTGGTGCGCAGGGCCGTCCAGCGGGCGGTGCGGTCGTCGGCCGGGGCGGAGACCGCCAGGTGCCTGCCCTGGGCGAGAGCCTGGTCGGCGGCGATGGGGGTGTCGCATTCCAGCAGCCGCATCAGCACCTGACTGCTGGTGGGGCGGCGGGCCGGGTCGCGGTGCAGGCAGTCCCGCACCAGCCGGTACAGCGGGCCGTCCAGGCGTCCCAGGTCGCACTCGCCCCGGGAGAGGCGGGCCAGCACGGCCGGCACCGAGTCCTGGCCGTGCGGCGGGCGGCCGTTGGCGGCATAGGCGATGGTGGCGCCCCAGGCGAACACGTCGGCGGCCGGGCCGACGTCCCGTCCGGAGAACTGCTCGGGCGCCATGTAGGCGGGCGTGCCGACGACCGATCCGGTGGCGGTGGCGGTCAGGTCCAGGGAACGGGCGATGCCGAAGTCGATGACGCGGGGGCCGTCCGGGCCCAGCAGCACGTTGCCGGGTTTGAAGTCCCGGTGCACCACGCCCGCCTGGTGGATGGCCGCCAGCGCGGTGGCCGTGCCGACCGCCAGCCGGTACAGCTCCGGCCCGGAGCGCGGGCCGTCCCGTTGCACCAGATCCCGCAGCGACGGGCCGTCGATGTACTCGGTGACGACGAACGGGGCGCCGCCGTCCTCTCCCACGTCCAGGATGCGGGCGGTGCAGAAAGGCGCCACCCGCCGGGCGGTGGCGACCTCCTTGTGGAAGCGTTCCCGGGCCCTGGCGTCGGCGTGCTGGTGCAGCACCTTGACCGCCACCTGCGTCCCGTCCGGCGCCTCGGCCAGGTAAACCACGCCCTGCCCGCCCTGGCCCAGCCGCCCGACCAGCCGATATCTGCCGATTTGCCGGGGATCTTGATCGGTGAGCATCTTCCTCCTCGGCGTCCGGCGCCGTGCGAACGGAGACGACGAACATGATCACCTTATGGGGGGATGCGCCGGTTCGCCGATTCATCCGCCAGATGACGGTGGGGGTGTTTTCACCGGCCCGCCTTTTTCGCAGGCGGCACGCGGAATCGTCTCGGCCGGCGGCCGCGGTGCGGCGCATCGGCGCGCAAGTCACGGCAACGCCGTCATATCTCTCCAAGCCGGACGATGGCCGCGTAAGAAAAGTCCGATATCGGCGGCGTCATTTCACCGAACGTGTTTCGGTGTTTGACCGGCGGCATTTCACGCTACCGGGAGCCATATCCCGTGCCTTATCTTGCTCGGCAACAAGCCCCCCAGGGAGGGCGTCATGACGACCGTCGTGTTGATCCTGTTGTGCCTGGCCATCGCCGGGCGGGAACTGTATCTGGCCTTCGACCGCAAACGCACCCCCGAAGAGCAGATCACCGCGGCCGAGCTGGCCGCCCTTCAGGCCCGGCTGAGCGAACTGGAAAGCGAGCTGCAAGCCGCCTCGGCCACCGGCCCGCCGCCCGCCCCGGCCCTGCAGGCCGCGAAACCGGACGATGCCGCAGAATCCGCCTCCCGGGCCGCGCTGCAGAACCGGCTGGACGACATCGAGCCCCGGCTGACCCGGCAGGAAGAGGGCCTGCGGGTCGCCGACACCCGCATCAGATCGCTGATCGAGCAGATCAACGACCGGGTGCTGCCGGAGATCAACGAACGGCTGGCCGAGCAGCGCGACACCACCGACCGCCTGGCCGCCGAGGTGGCGCGGCTGCGGCGGCAGATGCGGCGGCGGCTGGAGGAGGCGGCGCGGGCCTCGCTGGGCGGCGACCCGGTGGATGTGGTGCGCGGCCTGCTGGGCGGCAAGGTCCCCGCCTCCGCCCGCGTCGCCCTCACCGAGGCCTACGAGCGGTGCGCGGCGGCCCACGGCCTGCAGGTCGAGCTGGCGGACTCCAGCGGCGACAAGACGCCCTGGCACACCAGGTACTACCTGTCGGGGACCAGCCCCCGGGAGCTGGAGCGCGACTTTTTGAAGGCGATGGGCGCGCTGCGCGGCGGCGCCGGGCCCGACCGGCTCGGGGAGCTGCAGCCGCTGCTGAGCGAGCTGTGCCGGCTCGAGGAGGGCCTGGTGCAGATCGGCCCGCTGCTGATCGTCCGGGCGTCGGGGACGCTGCTGTGCGGGGTGCGCCCGCTGGTGGAGTCGCTGCACCGCGACCCCTCCTCCGCCGCGGTCAAGGACCTGCAGACGCTGGCCGGGCGGCTGCTGGAGCTGCCGGCGACCCGGCGGTGCGACCTGTCGTCCTGGCGGCCCGAAACGCTCAGCGCATAGCCGTCCCGGGGGCGGGCCGGATCCGTGCGTCGCCTGCCCCCGAAGGCAGAAAGTCGTTTCCTTCGCAGCGGCCGACGGCTGCAAACCGGCATAACCGCCCCAGCGGGAGGGCCGTTGCGAAAAGATGGACTCGTGGGGAGATCGGCACTGCCCAGGGCGGCTGCACACCGCCGCATGATCACTCTTTGTGTCACCGCGATCACGTTTTTGGGCGTGGTGGCCGTCGCGGTCCTGATGCGGATACCGGCGGTCGTCAGGGAGGCGGGCGCCCCGCCGGTCGCCATGAGCCCCGCGCCGGCGCGCACGCCCGAGCCGAGCGCGGCCATGCCGCCGTCACGGCCGGTCCTGCTGGAGATCCCGCGGCTGAGGGTGCGTTCGAAGCTGGTGTCGTTCGGCCGCAACCCCGACGGCTCGCCGCAGGTCCCCGCCGCCTCGCAGGGACGGTGGGCGGGCTGGTACCGCTACGGCGCGGCGCCCGGCTCGGCCGGCCCGGCCATCATCGCCGCACCCGCCGGAGCGCCGGGCAGCCCGGCCGCCTTCCACCGGCTCGGCGAACTGGTGCCGGGGGACGAGGTCACCGTGCTGCGCCGGGACCGCAAGGTCGCGGTGTTCCTCATCGAACGGGTGGAGCGCGTCGAAGGGAGCCGCTTTCCGGCCCGCCGGGTGTACGGGCGGGTGCCCTACCCGGAGCTTCGGTTGATCACCTGGGACGGCGGCCTCGGCGCCGGCGGCGGGCAGGGACGCAGCGTCATCGCCTATGGGCGGCTGGTCCGGTCCACGTGAAGACCGGCGGGCGGCGCTCCAGGAAGGCCGCCACGCCCTCGGCGGAGTCGGGGCTTCGGCGCGCCTCGGCGGCCCAGGCCTCGACCAGTTCCCGGGTGAGGGTGCCGGCCGCGGCGTGCTCGACGATGTCCTTGGCGCCCTGCTGGGTGAACTGGGAGCGGGAGGTGAGGATCCGGGTGAACTCCGCCACGCGCGCCGCCAGCCGGTCGGCGGGCAGCACCTCGTCCACCAGCCCGATGCGCAGCGCGTGCGCGGCGTCCACCAGTTCCCCGGAGAACAGCAGGTACTTGGCGGCGGCCGGGCCGATCAGCCGCACCAGCCGGGCGGTGGCCTCGGCGGGGTAGAGGATGCCGAGCTTGGCCGGGGTGATGCCGAAGCGCGCGTCGTCGGCGGCCAGGCGCAGGTCGCAGGCGGCGGCGAGCTGGCAGCCGCCGCCCACCGCAAAGCCCCGGATGACGGCCAGGGTCGGCTTGGGGAAGCGGGCCAGCGCCGTCTCCGCCTCCGTCGCCAGGTCCCCTGAGGTGATGTCGGCCAGCTCGCCGATGTCGGCGCCGGCGCAAAAGTGCCCGCCCGCCCCGGTCAGCACCACCACCCGCACGGCCGGGTCCGTCTCCAGCCGCTCCAGCAGGACGGGCAGCTTCCGCCACATGGCCGCCGACATCGCGTTGCGCTTGCCCGGCCGGTCGATGGTGATCGTGCCGACGCCGTCGGTGACCTCGCACCTCAGCGGGGCCTGCTCGGACATTCCACGCCTCCTTGGATCAATTGCGACATCGTAGAGGGGCGGCGTCGCGAGCCTTCGCGGGCGGTCCATGGTCTGCTCGCATTCCGTTCCCCTCCGGATGACACCGGGAATACCGGGTAGGGGTATGCGGTTCCGTGAGCGGAGACCACGGCCCTCACCCGGAGGCGGACATGGACCACACCGGCGCTCACGGCGGCGCGAGCTGGCGCGTCGCCGCCCAGGCCACCTGGCACTGCCTGACCGGCTGCGCCATCGGCGAGGTGCTGGGCATGGTCATCGGCACCGCGCTGGGCCTGCACGGCGCCGCCACCGTGGCGCTGGCGATCGCGCTGGCCTTCTTCTTCGGCTACGCCCTGACCATGCGCGGCGTCCTGCGCGCCGGCCTGCCGCTCCGCCGGGCCCTGAAGGTGGCGCTGGCCGCCGACACGGTCTCCATCGCGGTGATGGAGCTGGTCGACAACGCGGTCATCGTCGCCATCCCCGGCGCCATGGCGGCGGGCCTGACCGCCGCGCTGTTCTGGGGCGCCCTGGCCTTCTCCCTGGCCGTGGCGTTCGCGGTGACCCTCCCGATCAACCGCTGGATGATCGGAAGGGGCCGCGGCCACGCCGTCGTCCACCGGCACCACTGAACCCTTTCCACACATGGTCCCGGGTGCCGGAGACGGGAGCTCAGGCGGTATCCGAGGTCACGACGTTGCAGGTCACAGCATCGCCCCGCCTGCAAGGCCCCCGTCCTGCACTGCGGAAACGGCGCGTTGGAAAAGGTGCACCGAACCGCGGCCCCGCGCGGCGGCGGGCCCGGTTCTCAGGAAGAGCCGTTCAGCCGCCCGGTCATGCGCTCGATCTCCCCCGCGACGCGGTCGCGCAGATCGGTGAGGGCCTTGATGCGCTCGTCAAGGACGCTGAGACGTTCGGAGAAGGCGTCCAGCAAGGGCCGGCAGTCCCGGGGCGGCTCGTGATCGCCCTTCCCCAGGCAGTGCACGAACCTCGCCACGTCCTCTGAAGCGAGACCCGCCCGCAGCAGCCGGGCGATGTCACGGGCGAGCAGGACGGTCTCGGCGTCGTAGACCCGGTAGCCGTTGTGGTCGCGGTCCACGCTGATCAGGCCCTGCTCCTCGTAGTAGCGCAGCGCGCGCGGGGTCACCCCGGCGCGGCGCGCCGCCTCACCGATCCGCATCGACTGCTCACTCCTCCTTTCGCCGGCTCCCGGTGAAGGCCGTCCCGAACAACGCCAGGGAGACGATCAGGCATCCCGCCGCCGCGGCGGGCACGGCCGCCGCGCCGCCCGCCTGCAGGGCCAGGCCGCCGATCCCCCCGGCGAGCGAGAAGCCCAGGAACATCGCACTGTTGTTCAGCGCGATCAGCTCACCGGCCGCCGCGCCGCCGTCCCGCTCGATCAGCCAGGCCTGCACCGCCGGCCCGATGCCCCAGGCGGCCAGCCCGTACAGCAGGTACAGCACCGCCACGACCGGGCGCGGATACGGCCCGCCGGCCAGGGCGAAGGCGAGCATCAAGGCGGGGGCGGCGAGCATCCCGGACGCAAAGAGCAGCAGGGCCCGCCGGGCGCCCAGCGCGTCGACCGCCCGGCCTCCGGCGAGCGACCCGGCGACCCCGGCCGCCCCCACCACGGTGATCAGCGGCGCGACCCCGGCTCCCCGCACCTCGCCGAGACGGCCGGCGACCTCGGTGAGATAGACGTAGGGCATCATCCCGCCCGCGCCGGCGGGCACCATCGCCGTCAGCCCGATGAGGGTGCGGCGGCGTCCCAGCGGCGCCAGCCGGTCCCGCAGCCGGCCCGCCGCGCCGCCCGGCAGCGGCGGCAGCGTCACCGCCAGAGCCGTCCCCGCCACGGCGGCCAGGGCGGCGACGAAGAGCATGGTGGCCCGCCAGCCCAGCGCCTCCCCCAGCCAGGCGCCCACGGGCACGCCCGCCACCAGCGAAGTGGTCAGCCCGGCGCCGACGACGGCCAGGTACCGGCCCTGCCGGCCCTCCGGCGCGGCCGCGGCCGCCACGGCGAAGGCGACGGGCGAGGCGGTGGCCGCGGCCAGCCCCGCCACGGCCCGGGCGGCCAGCAGCGCCCCGTAAGCGGGGGCCGCGGCGGCGGCGAGGTTGGCCACGACGAACACGCCGGCCGCCGCCACCAGCACCGTGCGGCGGGGCAGGCGGGCGGTGAGCAGGGCGGCCGGGGGCGCCCCCAGCGCGTACGCCACGGCGAACACGGTCACCAGCTGGCCGCTCAGCGGAACCGAGACCGCCAGGTCGCGGGCGATGTCCGGGAGGATGCCGGCGATGACCATGTCGTCGGTGCCGAACGAGAACGCCAGCAGGAACAGGGCGGGCAGCCACAACGCCGCAGGGCGGCGGGCGTCCCCGCCGGTCCCGGTGCGCACAGCCGGTTGCGTCGCATGTGAAGCCATGCCCGGACGCTAAAAGCTTGACGTTTGCGTCAAGGTCAAGCCGTTCCGGCCCGCCGGGGCGCGCGGCGCATGGTCTCGGCCCGCCACAGGTCCCGGTAGTAGCCGGGTTCGCGCAAAAGGTCGCGGTGCGAGCCGCGCTGGGTGATGCGGCCTCGTTCCAGGACGACGATCTCGTCCACTTCCTCCAGGCCCCGCAGGCGGTGGGTGACCAGCAGGACGGTGCGGCCCGCGGTGGCCTTCAGCAGGTCGCCCAGCAAGGCGTCGGCCAGGGGGTCTTCCAGCGCCTCGGTGGGCTCGTCCAGCAGCAGCACCGGCGGGTCCCGCAGCAGGGCGCGGGCCAGGGCGAGGCGGCGGAGCTGCCCGCCGGACAAGGTGGCGCCGTCCTCGCCGAGCGGGGCGTCCCACCCCGTGGCCGCCGCCCAGTCCGCCAGGCGGACCGCCGCCAGGGCGCGGGCCAGTTCCCCGTCGCCGGTCCGGGGGCGGGCCAGCAGCAGGTTGTCGCGCAGGGACGCGCGGAAGACATACGGGTCGTCGGTCAGGCCCGTCATCAGCTCGCGGACGCCGTCGGAGGGCAGGTCGCGCACGTCCACGCCGTTGACGTGGATGGCCCCAGACTCCGCTTCCACCAGCCGCATCAGCGCCGCCAGCAGGGTGCTCTTGCCCGCCCCGCTCGGCCCGACCAGCGCCACCCGCCGGCCGGGGGGCAGGGTCAGGCTCACCCCGTCCAGCGCCGCCGCCCCGCCGGGGGCGTACCGCACCACCAGGTCGGTGACCTCGATCGTGTACGGGGGTGCGGGGAGAGGACGGGGGTCTGCGGGTTCGGTGACGGCGGGCGGTGCCGCGCGGACCTCTTCCAGGCGGCGCAGGGCCGCGATGATCTCGGCCAGGCGTTCCCCGGCGTCCGCCAGCGGCAGGACGGGCGCGAACGCCGCCAGCGCGGTGAGGGCGAGCACGGCCAGGGCCACCGGGTCGAGCACGGGACGGGCCTGCGCGACGATGACGGCCACGGTCACGCCCTGCACCGCCATTCCCATCGCGGGCATCGCCGCCCGCAGCCGCGCCCGGCGGCGCTCCAGCGCGGCCAGGTGCGCATCGGCCGCCGCGGCCGCCTTTTGGGCGCGTTCGGTCGCGTCGCAGGCCGCCAGGTCCATCGCGCCGTGCACCAGGTCGGCCACCCGCTCGGCGAGAGCGGCGCGGGCCGGGGCGAGCCGGGCCGCCCACCGGCGGGCCGCGACGGCGGACACGGCGGGCGGCCCCGCCCCGGCGGCCAGCAGCCCGGCCGCCAGGACCGGCGCCGCGGCGGGCAGCAGCCCGGCCGCCACGCCCACCGCGGCCACGGCGGTGACCAGGGCGGCGACGGCCGGCAGCAGGCAGCGCACCAGCAGGTCCACCGCGGCGTCGGTGTCGTCTGCCATCCGGGTGAGCAGGTCGGCGTTCCCCGAAGGCGGCGGGCGCGGCGGAATCAGCGCCCGCAGCAGCCCGCCGCGAACGGCCGCCTGGGCGCGCAGCGCCGCATCGTGCCCGGCCAGCCGCTCCAGGTAGCGGAAGACGCCCTTGCCGAGAGCGCATGCCCGGACCGCCACGACCGCCAGTCCCAGCGCCGCGACCGGCGGCTGCTGGGCGGCCCTGGCGATGAGCCACGCCGCGGCCGCGATCAGCCCGAGCCCGGCCAGTTCGGCGGCCGCCCCGGCCAGCGCCGCCATGATGAGCCGCCCCCACAGTCCCCGCAGCGGGCCGCCCGCATGATCGGCCTTCTTCGTCCGGTTCGGCGCTCCGCGCCCGCTCCCCGCCGGCCGCCGGGCGGACTCTGCCCGATACGTCATCCCGCAACCCCGCCGGTGATGACCCGTCCGCCGTGGAGGTGGACGATCCGGTCGGCCACGGCGAGCATCGCCGGACGGTGGGCGACGATCAGGGCGGTGCGGCCCGCGGCCTGCTCGGCGATGGCCGCCGCGACCGCCGCCTCGGTGCGTCCGTCCAGGTGAGCGGTCGGCTCGTCCACCAGCAGCGCCGTGCTCTGCGTCCGGCACAGCGCCCTGGCCAGCGCGATCCGCCGGCGCTGCCCGGCCGACAGCCCGCCGCCCCGCTCGCCGATGCGCGCCGCATAGCGGCCCGGCAGCGTCTCGATGAACTCCGCCGCCTGTGCGGCGATCGCCGCCCGCCGCACGTCCGCCAAGGTCGCCTCGGGCCGGCCGAGCCGGATGTTGTCGGCCACCGAGGCGGCCTGCAGATGGGGGCGCTGCGGGACGAACGCCAGGTGCCGCCGCCATTCCCGCAGGTCCATGTCGTTCAGGTCCACCCCGTCGATCAGGACCCGTCCGCGTTCGGGCGTCACGAATCCCATGACCAGGTGCAGCAGCGTGCTTTTCCCGCCGCCGCTCTCCCCGGCCAGCGCCACCCGCTCCCCGGGCTCGATGAGGAGATCGACGTCTTGCAAGGCGGGCTCTGCACGTCCCGGATAGCGCACCGTGACGCCTTCCAGCCGGATCTGTGGCGCGGCGCGTCCCGGCCGCCCGCATCGGCTCCGCCCGGTGGTGCCCTGCGGTTCGTGCGGCCCGGACGGGCGGCATGCCGCCGCCCGGCAGGTGTGCGGGCCGTTGCCCGGGCCATCCGGCTCCCGCCCGGCTGCCCGTTCATGCGAGCTGAACGGACGGTGCGCCGCCGCCCGGGGGGCATGGGGGTCTTCGGCCGGGCCGACCGGCTCCCGCTCCACGCGTCCGGTCGTTCGTCCAGGACAGGGCCGGTCCGGACGATGCGAGAGGGCGCCGGGGGCGGGGCGTTCGAGCATGGCGAAGGCGTCGTCGGCCACGGCGATTCCCGCCATCGACTCATGGAACCCGGCGCCCACCGCCCGCAGCGGCAGGTACGCCTCGGGGGCCAGCAGCAGCACCAGCAGCCCGGTCGTCAGATCCACCGAGCCGTTCACCAGCCGCAGGCCCACCGGCACGGCCACCAGCGCCAAAGACAGCGACGCGCACAGTTCCAGCACCAGGGACGACAAGAACGCCACGCGCAGGGTCCGCATGGCGGCGTCGCGGTGCTCTGCGGCGAGCCGGGCCAGCAGGTCGGCCTGGTGGCGGGCCCGGCCGAACGCCCGCAGCGTGGGCAGGCCGCGCAAGGTGTCCAGGAAGGAGCCGCCCAGCCGGGCCAGCGTCCGCCACTGCCGCCGGGTGACCGCCCGGGTGTGCAGGCCGACCAGCGCGCCGAACAGCGGGATCAGCGGCAGGGTGACCAGCACGATCACGGCGCTGGCCGGGTCGGCGAGGCTCAGCCGGGCCAGCACTGCGACCGGCACGGCCGCGGCGACGGCCACCGCGGGCAGGTATCCGGTCAGGTAGGGGTCGAGCGCGTCCAGGCCCCGCACCGCCAAGGTCACCAGTTCCCCGCTGCGCCGGCCGGGGTCGGGCGGCCGGCGCAGCAGGCGGTGCCGCAACGCTGATTTCACCTCTGTCGCGGTGCGCCCCGCCAGTGCGCCCTGCGTCCACACCAGCAGCGCCCGCGCAGCCGCCACCGCGGCCAGGGCCGCCGCCGCGCCGGGCGGGAAGCGGCCCGACAGCAGCCCGGCGAGCAGCTCGGCCTGGACGAGGACGAGCAGGCCGGCGGCGACGGCGGCGCCCAGCGCGCCCGCCAGGTGGCGGCGCACCGCGCGTTCGGCCCGCATGAGCCGCAGCAGGTCCCCGTGCATGGGCCGCCGTACCCGGTGCCGTTCAGAAGAAGGACGGGACGGGGCCGGCGCCGCGCCGGAAGGTGCGCCACACCCACACCTGCGCGGCCACCAGCAGCGGGACGAACGGCAGAACCAGCAGGCTCAACGTCTGCAGCGTGGCCGGGGAGGCCGCGCCGCCCCGCAGTTGCGGCGCCGCCGCCGCCAGGACGGCCAGCACCGGGGCCGGCACCAGCACCGCCGACAGCGCCGGGTTCCCGCCTGGCGCGAACCGCGGCACGCGCCGTCCCAGGAAGGCCCGCCCGTGGAGGGCGAACGCCAGGGTGAGGGTCACCCCCAGCAGCAGCCCGAGCGGGTGCCACAGCGGCGCGGTGAACCCGGTGGTGATCGCATACAGGGCCATGCCCCAGCACAGCGACAGCGTCAGCGAGGCCGCGGCGATCACCGCGTCCCACAGCGTCCGCCAGGCGTCCCCGTCGAGGCGGCGGCGGAACCACAGCCCGGCGTCCCGCAGCACCCACGCGAGCAGCATCACCACCACCAGCGGGTACAGGCCGAACAGCACCTTCCCTTCCAGCAGCGGGAAGGCGCCGATCAAGACCCCGGCGGCCGCCACCAGCCATACCTCGTTGGCCAGGACGAACGGGGCGATCGCGGCGATCATCAGGTCCCGGTCACGCCGGGTGCGGCCGAGCACCGGCAGCAGCATCCCGACGCCCAGGTCGAAGCCCTCCAGCGCGAAGTAGCCGGCCGGCAGCGCCACCAGCAGGCCCAGCCAGATCAGTTCCATCGTGCGGTCCTTTCCGGTCTCCTCCAGGTCGTGCGTCCTCGGGCCGCGGTCACCGGCCCAGCGTGAGGGCGGGCCGGCCGGCCGGCGGCTCGTCCGGCTCGGGCGGGGCGCCGAGCGCCGGTGCGGCGGCGCCGCGCCGCACGATCTTGGCGATCAGCGCGTAGTCGATGACCGCCAGCAGCGTGAGCACGGTGGTGAAGCCGGCCAGCGAGGCGGTGATCATGCCGGGGGTCAGGCCCGGGGACAGGGCGTCGGCGACGGTGAGGCGGTCGCGGATCATCCACGGGTAGCGGCCCATCTCGCGGGCGATCCACCCGAGGATCGCCGCGGCGAACGGCAGCGGGGTGAGCGCCATCAGCAGCGGGTGGGTCCATCGCCAGTGGGGCAGCACTTTGATCAGCGGCAGCAGGAACAGCAGCGTCGCCATCAGCAGCGCCTCGCCGATCAGGATCATCACGCCGAGCCCGGTACTGGCCGCCGCGCCGTCGAACTTGCCCTCGGGGACGGTGGCGAACTGGGCGAACCCGAAGGCCACGGCGATCGGCACGCCGTGGACGGCCAGCACCACGCCGGTGCGCAGCGACCGGGTGAACAGCTCCCGGTCCTCGCCGGGGTGCCGCCACAGCCGGTAGGCGCTGGCCCCGATCACCATGAACGCCCCGGTCGTCAGCCCGGCGCCGATCACGTGCGGGAAGGAGAACACCAGCGCCTTGTTGGTCAGCAGCGCGCCCGCGTCGGTCAGCGCCAGGCGGTCGCCGGTGACCGCGGCGCCCGCCGGGTTCTGCAGGAACGAGTTGGCGACCATGATCCAGAAGGCGCTGGCGTAGGCGGTGAGCGTGACGATCCAGATGCAGGCCAGGTGCGCCCGGCGGGGCAGCCGGTGCCAGCCGAAGATCCACAGCCCCAGGAAGGTGGACTCCAGGAAGAAGGCCACCATCGTCTCCACCGCCAGCGGCGCGCCGAACACGTCGCCGGCGTAGTGGGTCAGGCCGCTCCAGCTCAGCCCGAACTGGAACTCCATGACCAGTCCGGTGACGATGCCCAGCGCGTAGTTGACGATGTAGATCTGCCCCCAGAAGCGGGTCATCCGCTCCTGCAGCGGGTCGCCCGTGCGCACCCAGCGGGTGTTCATCACCGCCACGACGGGCGCCAGGCCCAGCGTGAGCACCACGAACAGGAAGTGCAGGCCCGCCGTCACCCCGAACTGCAGGCGGGCCAGGTCGAGGACGTCCATGCCGCCGGCTCCCTCGTCGACATCGAATATGTAGGCAGCCTACATGTAGTATGCCTACATATTGGAGGGGAGTCCTAGCATGAACGATGTGACTCCCGATGCGCTCCGCGGCCACCTGGACGCGCTGTTGCTGTCCGTGCTGGAGCACGAGCCGCTGCACGGGTACGCGATCATCGAGGCGCTCAGCGAGCGCAGCGGCGGGGCGCTGAACGTCCCCACCGGCACCGTCTACCCGGCGCTGCGCAGGCTGGAGCGCACGGGCGAGGTCACCAGCGAATGGGCGACGGTGGGCGGACGCCGGCGGCGCACCTACCGCCTCACCCCGGCCGGCCGCCGCCGCCTGGAGGGCGAGCGCACCGCCTGGCGGGCGTTCGCCGCCGCCATCGGCAGCGTCCTGGAACCACGGGTCAGACCGTCCCAGGCGGGCTGACCGGCGAGGGCGTCAGGCCGCCGGGGCGAGCCTGACCAGCCGCAGGCAGCGGACCGCATGCCGCATCTGCACCCCCAGCAACAGCAGCGAGACCACGGCGGCGACCGCCCACGGCAGCATATGGGCGCCGACCGGACCGGCCCCGTACAGCAACGGCACGCACAACCCGAGCGTCACCGGCAGCAGCGCCTTGGCGTAGATCGCCGCCGCCCGCGTCACCAGGCGCGTCCGCCGGACCGTCCGGCCGAACCGCCCCAGCGCCAGCAGCAGCACACCGCCCACCGCCCCGGTGAACAGCTGCGTGCCGTCCAGCACCCGGGCGACCACCGCGTACCATTCGGGCGGCTGCGTCCAGCCGCCGGCGTCCCCGGGAAAGACCCGCCAGATCCCCCACCACAACAGCCAGGTCAGCGGCCCGACCAGCAGCAGCACCCACCCCAGCCGCCGCCCGGCGCAGGCGGTCAGCTCCTCCTGGTAGCCGGGCGCGACCTCCTCGATCGTCCCGAACTCGGCCACCGCCCGCCGCTCGGCCTCCTCCCGCGACAGCCCCCGGGCCTGCAGCGCCTCGGCCGCATCCAGCAGACTGTCCCGGGCCTCGACGACCATGTCCCGCTTCACCCTCGGCGGTCCCACCAGTACCCGTTCCAGCTCGGTGACATAGCCGTCGATCACCATGCCGCCAGTGTAGGCAGCGCCCTCAGCCTCCCGAATCCCCCATGCCCGATTTAGGATCAACCGTTTTCCCGTTAAGACACAGCACTAATAGACGGAATGGCTGGAAATGACACAGGGCCGCGGGACCATACCGCCGTGGGCGGAGGGTCGAAGAACAGCGTGCAGGGGGACTTCGGGGAGGCGTGGCTCAGGGTCGTCGCCGCCGGATGCGGCCTGTTGCATGGCCGCCCGTTCTCCCTGGACACGGTGAAGGCCGATATCCAGCTGATGATGCCCGGAGAAACACTGGGCATCTGCAACCCCACGGTCTTCGCCCAGGTCAAGACCACCACCGACCTTCGCAGGCTGCCGGACGGCGATTACGCCTACGACCTGGATGTGCCCACCTACGATCTGCTCCGGCGGTCCGACCACATGATTCCTCGAGTACTCGTGGTGATCGGGTTGCCGAAGGACGGGGAGCGCATCCGGCTGCGGCCCGATGGAACCCTGCTCGTCGGACAGGGCGCGTGGGTCTCACTCGAGGGGTATCCACCCTCCAGGAACCGCAGAACACAGACGGTGCGCCTGCCGGCCGCCAACACCTTGGACCGGGCAGGGCTGGAACGCATGCTTAAGGAAGTCGGAGTCCGCCGGTCGACCCCGGTACAGGACGTGGACCCTTGGGAGCTACCTTGAACGGCAAAGGCGGGACGTCCGAAAGGGAGTCCATGGGCATTCCCGACCTGGGTGCTTTCATCGGTTACCTGCGCATGGCCGGCTGGTCCCTGCAAGATGACGACGGGCGAACCACTTTGTGGACCCGGGAGCCCGGCACGCCCGGTTCCGATATAAAGGTCGTTCTTCCGGCAAGGCAGGAAGTGCGCGACTATGCAGATCGCGCATACGAGGCGCTGCGCGCGGTCGCAGCCGCTGAACGACGACTGCCGAAAGAAGTGATAACGGACATTTCTTCAGGAGGGGCCGACAATGTCGCGATCCGGCTGACCCCGGATGCTCCGCCGGGAGAGGCGCCGCTTCCGCTTTTTTATTCCGCTGTATCGGGATTGCGGAATTACGTGGTGGCCTCGGCCGCCGCGCTGTCATCCGACAGTCTGGTGCTTCCGCATCGCCGCCCGCACCGGGCGGAGGCCTATGCGGCCCGGACACGGCTGTCCACCCAGCCCGGCAGTTTCGTGCTCTCCCTGACTTTGCCGCTCGCCGAGGAACAGCCGGATGCGCCCGATGAGGGAGGGCTTTTCAAAGAGGCGACGGCCCGGCCGTTCGGGCGAAGGGTCACCTGGCGGATGCTCACCACCGCCCGCCGAGCCCAGCATCTCGCCCAGCAGGTCAGTGAGGGAAGTCGGCCGCTGACGGCATTCGGGGAGCGCGGCCCCGAGGCCGCCAACGCCACCGAGCTGGCGGCGCTGGGCTCCCTCGGCGGCCCCGACCACGAGCTCTACCAGATCCGTTTCGCGCTCTCCCCGCTGGCCGGCGAAAAAATCGCTCCCATCCGTCTGAAGATAACTTCAGATCAGCAGCGAATCCTGAAAGAAGCGGCAGATTTCCTGCGCACGCAAAAGCCTCGGGACAACGTCACCGTGACAGGTATCGTGGTGCGCCTTTTCCGAGAGCGGGAAGGGTCGGGGGAAGCAGTCATACAAGGCGTGGACGACGACTCCGGAGTCGAGCGGAGATTCTGGGTCGAGCTGGACGAGCACGACTACCGGAAGGCGATCCGGGCGCACGAGAAGGGCCTTCGGGTCATTGCGACGGGGAATCTCAAAATCCGGGGGAATCGGCGTTCGCTGCGCCCGCTTTCTGCTTTCTCCGTGCTACCTGAGAAAGCGGACGGCTGATCTGTTTCCACATCTCGTCTTCCCAACGGCATCGCGCCCGTGGCAGCGCCGGGCCGGTGAAGTCCACGTTCACCGCCGGGGATCCGCTTTCCGAGATTCTCTATGCTGGGGCGGTGTTCGAGGCGTGAGCTGTGTTCTGTGCGGTGGGACGGTGGCCCCGGACGGCCGTTGCTGGGATTGCAATGGTGTGCAGCCGGATTTCCGCGCACCTGGAACTGACGGTCGAGGGCGGGGCCGCGGGGGTCAGTGATCGCGGGCCGTGGCGGGAGCGCAATGCCGATGCGATGGCGCTGGTCACGGCCGGTGAATGGACGGTGGGGGTGGTGTGCGACGGGGTGTCCATGGCTCCCCGGGCGGAGCGGGCGGCACAGATCGCGGCCGCCGGCGGCGCCGCCCTGGCCGCCCGGCTGCGGGAGGGGCCCGTGCCGGGCGGGCCGTGGCCGCGCCGACCGCGCCGGGGGACATCGCACCGGCCTGCACCTGGGTGGCCGGCGTCGCCGGGCCGGAGGGTCTTTGGGCCGGGTGGGCCGGAGACAGCCGCGCCTACTGGCTGCCGGACGAAGGGCCGGGGATGACCCTGACCGTGGACGCGAGCACGAGGCCCTCACCGCTTGGCTCGGCGCCGACGCGGGCCCACCGGTGCCCGGATCCGCAGCCACCGGCCCCAGGTGCCGGGGCGTCTGCTGCCGTGCACCGACGGTCTGTGGCGTTGCCTGCCCACCGCGGAGGAGTTGCGATCCGTCCTTACCGGCACGCGCTCATCCGGTGACGGACTTTTGGCAGAGGCGAGGGCGCCGACCGGGTACACCCTTGAGGCCGGAGGTCACGACGACGTCACCGCGCTGCTCATCCCCGTCCCCGCCGCTGTGCCGCGGCGACGGCCGTGACCGGGCGGCCGCCGCGCGGGCAGACCGCGGCGAAGCGGATCGTGATTGCAAGGCATGAGGGGGATTGAAGTGGGGCATCTCTTGCGTTGTAGTAGTAGGCGGCGGAAGGATTGCGTGCTGTAGTCTCGGGGTAGCACCGGTTTATCCCGCTTCTGCGGTGAGGTGAAGGTGCTTCATCTGGCTACCGGGCCGATCTGGGCGCCCGGTGATCGAATCTCCTTCCCGCTATGTACGTGCAGCGTGTCCATGCCGCATGTCACGTACGTGAAGTCGCCCCCTACCTAAGGATCATGCATTGACGACAATTGCGCCGCCGCAGAACGCGGCGACCCGGCGGGCCGCCCTGCCCCGGCAGCGCGGCGCCGATGACGGCGCCGCCCCGACCATCCCCTTCTCAGGTGTGCTGGCCGTGCAGGACAAACACGCATTCGTCCGGACCGCCGGGTACGTGGCCGGCCCTCAGGACGTGTACGTGTCGCTGGCCCAGGTCCAGGCCAACGGGCTGCGACCCGGCGACATCGTGACCGGCACGGCGCGCGCACCCCGATCGGCGCGGGAGAAGTTCCCCGCACTGGTGCGCGTGGAGACGGTCAACGGGCAGGAGCCGGGAGCCGAACGGCCGGAGTTCGGGTCGCTGACGCCCCTGTTCCCCCAGGAGCGGCTGCGGCTGGACACCGGGGCGATCGCGACCCGCGTCATCGACCTGGTGGCGCCGATCGGCAAGGGGCAGCGCGGGCTGATCGTGGCCCCGCCCCGGGTCGGCAAGACGATGATGCTGCAGGCCATCGCCAACACGATCACCAGGAACAACCCCGAGTGCCACCTGATGGTGGTCCTCATCGACGAGCGTCCCGAAGAGGTCACCGACATGCAGCGGTCGGTCCAAGGGGAGATCATCTACTCCACCTTCGACCGGCCGGCCACCGAGCACACCGCGGTGGCGGAGCTGGCCGTGGAGCGGGCCAAACGGCTGGTGGAGCAGGGACGCGACGTGGTGATGCTGCTGGACTCCATCACCCGGCTGGGCCGCGCCTACAACCTGGCGGCCCCCTCCAGCGCCCGCATCCTGGCCGGCGGCGTGGCGACCACCGCGCTGTACCCGCCCAAGAAGTTCTTCGGCGCCGCCCGCAACATCGAAAACGGCGGCTCGCTGACCATCCTGGCCACCGCGCTGGTGGAGACCGGTTCGCGGATGGACGAGGTGTTCTTCGAGGAGTTCAAGGGCACCGGCAACATGGAGCTCAAGCTCGACCGGGGCATCGCCGACAAGCGCATCTTCCCGGCGGTGGACGTCATCTCCTCCGGCACCCGGCGCGAGGAACTGCTGATGCCGCCGGAGGAACTGGCCCTGCACTGGCGGCTGATGAGGCTGCTGCACTCCCTGGACCCGCAGCAGGCCATCGAACTGCTGCTGGAGAAGATCAAGAACACCTCCTCCAACGCCGAGATCCTGCTGCAGATCCAGCAGAACGCTTAAGGCGGCGGGCGGGCGATCAGCGCCTGGTCGTCCGAAATGACCGCAAAATGGCGTCGTAGACCCGCTGCCCCGGTGTCCAGCGATGCGCCGGGGCCGCGAACGTGAACTCATATCCGGCCATGCGGCTGCGCAGGACGTGTAAGCGAGCGGTGAGGAACTCCCACTCGGCGGCGCCTGTGGCCAGTTCGGGCACGGCCTCCAGGCGGATGCGGCGGTAGCCGGGGTAGGCGCCGGAGGCGAGGGCCTGGCGTTCGGCCCGGCGCAGCCCGGCGAGCGCGTCCCCCTGTGCCGGAGCGATGCGCAGGTGGTGGCCGGTCGCGGGGTCCCGCCAGTGGACGCCGTCCGCTTCGCGCGAGCGTCTCCAGCCGGCGGGGACGTCCACGGTGTAGCCGTCGCCTTCGCGGTAGGTGACCAGGTGCGTGCTCTGGCCGCCCGCGGCCACCGCCGCCAAGGTGCCGTCCGTGCGGTGGCGGGCCGTCCAGGCGCCCATGGCGATCACCGTCGCGGCGATCGCGGTCACGCCCATCAAGGCGGTCAGGCGCGGGCGCCGCAACGGGAGCGGCCGCCTGGCGGGACGCGAGCGCCAGGTGTCGTCGGGGTGCTCGGCGGCCAGCTCCAGCAGCTCGGCGACCTGCGCGGCCGGCATCCGTTCCGCGGGGTCCCGCCGCAGCAGGCCGTCGATGACGGCCCGCAGTTGCGGACCGGCGTTCCAGGGCGGCGGGTACTCCCCGATGAGCACCGCGACCATCGTCGCCAGGGCGTGGGAGCGCCGGAAGGGCGAGCCGCCCTCGACCGCGGCATACAGCGTCACGCCCAGCGACCACAGGTCCGAGGCCGCCCCGCCCGGCTCGCCGAGCACCTGCTCGGGGGACAGGTAGGCGGGGGAGCCCGCGATGCCCGAGGCCATCGTGTCCACGTCGGCGCAGCCGCCGAGCATGTGGACGGCCAGGCCGAAGTCGGTCAGCAGGATGCGGCCGTCGTCGGCGAGCATCACGTTCCCGGGCTTGACGTCCCGGTGCAGGATGCCCTTGGCGTGCGCGGCGTTGAGGACCGACAGCACCGCCCGTCCTATCCGGGCGGCGCACGCGGAGTCCACCGGGCCTTCGCTGTCCAGCACCTGCCGCAGGGAGCGGGCGCGCAGCAGCTCCATGACGATCCAGGGCCGGCCGTCTTCGTTGACGACGTCGTAGACGGTGACGACCCCGGGGTGGTTGAGGGCGGCGGTGGCGCGGGCCTCGGCGAGGATGCGGCGGTAGACGGCCTGCCGTTCGGAGTTGGTCAATCCCTTGGGGAGGACCGTTTCCTTGATGGCGACCTCCCGGTCGAGCGTCTCGTCGTAGGCCCGCCAGACGGTCCCCATACCGCCTTTGCCGATCACGGAGAGCAGCCGGTAACGCCCGGCGAGCGGTTCCTCCGCTTCGACCCTCATATGGCGGTTTCTTGCGCATAGGGGCTCAAGGCACCCTCAGCGACACACCATCAATCTTTGACCGCCGAGCCCCTTTCGCCCCTTTCGGCTCCCGCGCGGCCGCTCTCGTCAGGAGCCGGTCTCGGCGAGCACCGAGCGGGCCCACCGGTAGTCGGACTTGCCCACGGCGGTGCGCCGCACCTCGGGGACGAGCTTGAGCCGGCGCGGCAGCTTGTAGCCGGCCAGCCGGCCGCGGCAGTGCTCCACCAGCTCCTCCAGCGTCGGCTCGGTGCCGGGACGGGGGGCGACCACCGCCGCCACGCACTGGCCGAACCGCTCGTCCGGCGCCCCGACCACGATGCAGTCGTCGACGTCCGGGTGGTCTTTCAGGGCGACTTCGACCTCTTCGGGGTAGACCTTCTCGCCGCCGGTGTTGATGACCAGCGAGCCCCGGCCCAGCAGCACGATCGTCCCGTCCTCGGCCAGGGAGGCGTAGTCGCCGGGGATCGCCCAGCGGGTGCCCTCGGCGTCGGTGAAGAAGGTGGCGGCGGTCTTCTCCGGGTCGTTGTAGTAGCCCAGCGGGATGTGGCCGCTGCGCGCCAGGCGCCCGACCTGGCCGGGCCGCACCGGTTTGAGGTCCTCGTCCAGCACGGTCACCCCGGGCTTCATCTGGAAGCGGGCGGTGCCCTCGCCGCCGCCGACGGACGGGCCGCAGGCGCCGGTCTCGGAGGCGCCGTAGGTGTCGAGGAAGGCGATGTTCGGCAGCACCGCCCGGAACTCGTCCTTGGCCTTCTCGGTGAGCGGCGCCCCGCCGGAGGCGATGGCCAGCAGCGCGGAGGTGTCATAGCCGCCCTTGGCCAGCTCCCTGGCCAGCGGCCGGCCCATGGCGTCGCCGACCAGCATGATCACGTTGGCCCGTTCGGCGGCCGCCAGCTTCAGCGCGCTGGCCGGGTCGAAGTGGTGCTCGGTGTACAGGACGGTCTTGGTGCCGCCGAGCAGCCCCATCAGCGCCACCCACTGCCCGGCGCCGTGCATGACGGGCGCGCAGTCCAGCACCGCCGTCGGCGGCTGCTTGGCCTTCTCGGCCAGCTCCTCGGGGCTGCGCACCGGGTCGCCGAGGATGTTGCCGCCGCCCAGGGCGCCGAAGAAGATGTCCTCGCAGCGCCACACCACGCCCTTGGGGTATCCGGTGGTGCCGCCGGTGTACATGATGTAGCGGTCGTCGCTGGAGCGGGCGGGGAAGTCGTCGTCGGGCGAGGCCTCTTTGAGGGCGTCCTCGTAGCGGACGGCGCCGGGCACCTCGTTCTCGCCGCCGTCCTCCAGCACCACCACGTGCCGCAGCTTGGGCAGCTCGGCGCGGACCTCCTGGACGCGCTGCAGCAGGGACCGCTCGCCGATCAGCGCCACCGAGTCGGAGTCGCCCAGCACATGGCGCAGCTCGCCGGCGACGTAGCGGTAGTTCACCGGGATCGGGACGGCGCGGATCTTGAAGGCGCCGAAGAACGCCTCGATCCACTCGGCGCGGTTCCACGACAGGATCGCCACGTGCTCGCCCGGCCGCACTCCCGCAGCGGCCAGGTGGTGCCCGACCCGGCCGGCCCGCTCGTTGAGCTCGCGGTAGGTGCGGCGCTCGGTTCCGGCGACCAGCGCGAGGCGGTCGGGCCCGGCCTCCGCCAGGATCTCCAGGAGATCGGCCAGGTTGTAGCTACGCGCCATGTGACGTCCTCGCAGAGTGGGGTGGCAGAAAGCGGACTGAATCTTGCTCGGGTTCTTGCAAGTGTTCAATTACCGAGCTGTGCGGGCGGGATGATCTCCGTCACATCCCCGGGGGCGTGTCGTTGTAACGATGCACACGCCCGCTCTCCTCCTTACGCGGCTCTTATCTGGGTATAGGCATGCTTGGCGGTAACGATTTCGCATCAGAGGCGGGGGTACCGGTGAGCACGGGTTCGATGGCGTGGACGCCGCCGACCTGGGAGGAGATCGTCAACGAGCACTCCGCTCGGGTTTTCCGGCTGGCCTACCGACTGACCGGCAACAAGCACGACGCCGAAGACCTCACCCAGGACGTCTTCATCCGGGTGTTCCGCTCGCTGTCGTCCTACACCCCCGGCACCTTCGAGGGGTGGCTGCACCGCATCACCACCAACCTCTTTCTGGACAGGGCCCGGCGCAGGCAGCGCATCCGCTTCGACGCGCTGGCCGAGGACGCCGCCGAGCGGCTGCAGGGCCGTGAGCTGAGCCCCGCCCAGGCCTACGACGACCGGGAGCTGGACGCCGACATCCAAAAGGCGCTGGACTCGCTGGCCCCCGAGTACCGGGCCGCGGTGGTGCTGTGCGACATCGAGGGCCTCAGCTACGAGGAGATCGCCGCCACGCTGGGCGTCAAGCTGGGCACGGTGCGCAGCCGCATCCACCGGGGCCGCGCCCAGCTGCGCGAGGCTCTGGAGCACCGCCGCCCCGCCGCCCTGGAGACCGCCCCCAAGGCGCTGCCCGCCGTCCCCGCCTGATTCCCGGGCGACGCGCCCCGCAGCGGCCACCGCCCCAGCAAACCACTCACTGCGGGACGAGTCTCAACAACCGGAACAGTTACTCAAATCACTAGTGACTGCCAGGTCACTTCGTTCTACCCTCTGCTGCCGTGAACATTGCCTTCGAGCGACGCGGTGAGGGTCCCCCGCTGGTCCTGGTGCACGGGATCGGCCACCGCCGGCAGGGCTGGAAGCCGGTCATGGACCTGCTGGCCAAGGAGCGCGAGGTCATCGCCATCGACCTGCCGGGCTTCGGCGCCTCCCCGCCGCTTCCGCAAGGCACGCCCTACACGGTCGACACCATGATGTCGGCCCTGGCGGAGTTCTTCGCCGAGCAGAACCTGGGCCGGCCGCACATCGCCGGCAACTCGCTGGGCGGCCTGTTCTCCCTGGAGGCGGCCGACCGCGGGCTGGTCAGCTCGGCGACCGCGCTGTCGCCGGCCGGTTTCTTCAAAGGGCCGGAGCTGCGCTGGGCCGCCACCGTGCTGCGCACCTCCCGGCTGGCGGCGCACGCGCCCCAGCCGCTGATCGGCCTGCTGGCCCGCTCCCACCGGCTGCGCCGGGCCATGTTCGGGCTGATCTACGGGCACCCCGAGCACCTGCCCCTGGAGGACCTGCTGGGCGATGCGCGCGCGCTGCGCGACTGCACCGGCTTTGAGCCCGTCCTGCGGGCCGGCCGGGGCGTGCGCTTCACCGGGACCTGCGAGGGGGTGCCCGTCACCGTGGCCTGGGGCACCCGCGACCGCCTGCTGCTGCCGATCCAGGCGCTGCGCGCCCAGCAGCGCCTGCCGCACGCCCGGTTCGTCTGGCTGCCCGACTGCGGGCACGTGCCGATGGGGGATGACCCCGAACTGATCGCCAAGGTCCTGCTGGAGGGCAGCTCGGCCCCGCTGCTGGAGCCCGCCGGCACCGCCTGACCGGTCTCTGGCTCTTCGCCGCGCGGCCGTCTTCTCCGCAACGGCGTCCTCCGGGTCCGGCCGCGCCCGGAATACCGATATCTCCTATCGGGATGATGTCGGACTGCTCACGCGTTGTGCGGATCGGCGGCCTCACTTGACATTAGTTGAACTTTCAACTAGCTTGCCCGTGTTGTTGAAGGTTCAAGCACATCGCGGGAGGAACCGTCATGAGCCTGGAGACCGTGGCCCCCGGCCTCACCCCCGGCACCTACAACATCGACCCGGCCCACTCCGAGGTCGCCTTCACGATCCGCCACCTGATGAGCAAGGTGCGCGGCACCTTCACCGACTTCTCCGGCACCGTGGAGATCGCCGAGGACCTGCCCAAGTCCTCGGTCAACGTGGAGATCAAGATGGCCTCGGTGGACACCCGCAACTCCGACCGGGACAACCACCTGCGCTCGGCGGAGATCTTCGATGTGGAAAATCACCCGGTGATGACCTTCCGCTCCACCGGGCTGCGCACCGAGGGCGACGTCCACTACCTGGACGGCGAGCTGACCATCAAGGGCGTCACCCGCCCGGTGTCCCTGGAGACCGAGTTCAACGGCGTGGGCGAGGACCCCTGGGGCGGCTTCCGCGCCGGCTTCTCCGCCCGCACCACCATCAACCGCAAGGACTGGGGCGTGGAGTTCAACATCCCGCTGCAGGGCGAGAAGGTGCTGCTCAGCGACAAGGTCGACATCCAGCTCGAGGTCCAGGCCGTGCGCGCCTGACCCCGGCCGCGCCGGTTGCTCCGTGTGAAGGGCCGTCCGCCGACCGGCGGACGGCCCTTCACCGTCTCCGGCAGACTCTGCACACCATAGGGCACGGGACCGACAACGCCCCAGCCTGCGAGAAGACCGGAACCGGCCACGAGAAGCCGTCCTTAAGGCCCTGTCGCCACCGAGTCCTCTCGGGCACCCGGCCGCGGACGGCGCCGCCCCCGGCCGCGACGACCCGCATGCGGCCCGCGGAGACGACGTGGTGAAAAGGGCTCACTCCCCCTGCCGCGCCGGCTCGGGAGAAAACGGCAGGCGGAGGGCGAAGCGGGCGCCGCGGGGGCTGTCCTCGACGCACAGGGTGCCGCCATGGGCGTGAGCGATGTCACGGGCGATGGCCAGTCCCAGGCCGGTGCCCCCGGCGGATCTGCTGCGGGCGGTGTCCAGGCGGGTGAAGCGCTCGAAGACCCGCTCGCGGTCCGCCTCGGGAATGCCGATGCCGTCGTCGGTGACCGTGCAGACCAGCCGGCCGTCCTCACGGGCCACGGCGACCTCGATCTGGGAGTCGGCGTACCGTTCGGCGTTGTCGAGCAGGTTGTGCAGCAGCCGGGCCAGCTGCACCCGCACCCCGCACACCGGCGGCAGCCGGTCCGGCAGCACGGTGCGGACGGTCACCGGGGGCGTGCGGAGGGCCAGCTCGGTGCGCACCAGCTCGGGAAAGTCGATCCGCTCCTGGACGGTGCGGCACTCGGTGCCGATCCGGGCCAGCAGCAGCAGGTCGGTGATGATCGACTCCAGCCGGTCGGTGTCCCGCAGCGCGGCCCGCACCACCTCCTGCAGATCGGTGTCCTCGGGGTGCATCACGGCGTCCTCGAGGTTGGCGCGCAGCGCGGCGATCGGGGTGCGCAGCTCATGGGAGGCGTCGGAGGCGAACTGGCGCTGCCGTTCCACCGCCCGCTCCAGCCGGTCCAGCGTCTCGTTGGCGGTCCTGGCCAGCTGCGCTATCTCGTCCTCGCCGGGCGGCTGCGGCACCCGGCGGCTCAGGTCGCTGGCGCTGATCTCCGACAGCTGGGCGCGGATGGCCTCCACCGGGCGCAGCGTGCGCCCCACCACATGCCAGGTCGTCCAGGTCGCCAGCGTCGACAGCGCCAGCACCGCGGCGCCCAGCAGCGCCTCCAGCAGCCCGGTGACCAGCAGCGCGGGCATCGGCTTGGCGGCGTAGACCACCACCGAGTCCGGCGCGGTGGTCGCCCTGATCGCCTCCACCAGCATGCAGCGGTCGTAGCCGGGCATGCCGCACTCGATGTAGTCGTGGATGCGCTTGGCCGTCGTGGGCCGCAGATCGCTGACCGGGGGACGGCCCACGCCGCCGCGGGTGGTGAAGCGCACCCGCCCGTCCCGGTCCACCACCTGCAGGACCACACCCGGCGGGCCGGGCGGGATCGGCTGGGTCAGCGTGCCGTCCCGGACCGCGCCGCTCACCCGCCGTCCGGCCACCTGGATCTCATCCAGCATCCGGGAAGTGGTGACATCGCGGATGATCAGGTCGGCCGCCACCGCGAGCACGCCGAACACGAGTACCGAGATCACCGCGGCGAGCAGGGTGTCCCGGGCCCGGATCGACCGGGGTAGCAGTCGCATCTCCATTCCTTTGCCGTGGGGAGGCCGCCGCAGACCGTCATACCACCGACGGGCGGGCGGCGATGTTCACTCCGGTCGTGATCGGGCATGCATCCGGGGCGACACGCCGTAAAACCACCCGCTTGCGGACAGTTCGCAGGTGACAGTGATCATGCCGCCCGGGTAGGTGGGGACGGGTTTGACGGAGTCTGGGAGAGGAGAAGCGTTTTGTAGGTGTTCGTCCGAAATTGAAAGGCTCTCGCATGGGCAAGGACGTACCGAGATTCACCATCAGCGGCATGGACCGGCGCCGTTACCGCGACAAGGTTCGCCGCAACCTCGACGTACTGGCCCGCATGTTGCGGGAGTCGCAGTTCGAGTTCGACCGGCCGCACATAGGCCTGGAGATCGAACTGAACCTGGTGGACGGGCGGGGCGAGCCGTTGATGCGCAACGCCGACGTGCTCAAGGCCATCGCCGACCCGGCCTGGGCCACCGAGCTGGGGCAGTTCAACGTTGAGATCAACATCCCGCCGCGCGAGCTGGGCGGGGGCGGCACCGGGGAGCTGGAGCGCGACATCCTCGGCTACCTCAAGCACGCCGACGGCCGGGCCCGGGAGCTGGGGGGCGCGCTGATGCTGGTGGGCATCCTGCCCACGCTGCGCGAGTCCGACCTCGGCGAGGAGTCGCTGTCGGCCAACGAGCGCTACAAGATCCTCAACGAGCAGATCTTCGCCGCCCGCGGCGAGGACATGCACATCGACATCGACGGGCCGGAGCGGCTGGCCCTGCACATCGACAACATCGCCCCCGAGGCCGCCTGCACCAGCGCCCAGTTCCACCTGCAGGTCAGCCCCGACGACTTCGCCGCCTACTGGAACGCCGCGCAATCCATCGCGGGCGTGCAGGTGGCGCTGGCGGCCAACTCGCCGTTCCTGTTCGGGCGGCGGCTGTGGCACGAGACCCGCATCACCTTGTTCGAGCAGGCCACCGACACCCGCCCGGTGGAGCTCAAGCACCAGGGGGTGCGGCCGCGGGTGTGGTTCGGCGAACGCTGGATCACCTCGGTGTTCGACCTGTTCGAGGAGAACACCCGCTACTTCCCGGCCCTGCTGCCGTTGTGCGAGGAGGAGGACCCGGTCGCCACGCTGGAGCGGGGCGACATCCCGCAGCTGGGCGAGCTGACCCTGCACAACGGGACGATCTACCGCTGGAACCGCCCGATCTACGCGGTGGTGAACGGCAAGCCGCACCTGCGCGTGGAGAACCGGGTGCTGCCCGCCGGGCCCACCGTCGCCGACATCGTGGCCAACGGCGCCTTCTACTACGGCCTGGTCCGCACGCTGGCCGAAGAGGAACGGCCGGTCTGGACCCGCATGTCCTTCAGGGCCGCCGAGGACAACCTGCACCGCGCCGCCCGCAACGGCATCGAGACCACCATCTACTGGCCGGGCTATGGGGAGGTGCCCGTCACCGAGCTGACGCTGCGCAAGCTGCTGCCCATGGCGCACGAGGGCCTGGACCGCTGGGGCGTCGATCCGGCCAAGCGGGACCGCCTGCTGGGCATCATCGAACAGCGCTGCCTGACCGGCCGCAACGGCGCCATCTGGCAGGTGGAGACCGCCCGGGCCATCGAGGAGGAGCGCGGCGTCGACCGCCATGAGGCCCTGCGGTTGATGACCTGCCGCTACATCGAGCTGATGAACACCAACGAGCCGGTCCACACCTGGCCGGTGGAGCCCTGAGGCCGGCCTCAGCGGCGCAGCGTCACCACCTCGCCGGAGGCGGCCCGGCGGGGCGGGTTCATCGCGTGCTCGCGCTCGGTCAGGTAGCGGGCGCGCAGCACGATCTCCAGCTCAAAGCGCAGGTCCGGGTCCAGCAGCTGGTCGCCGAACAGCTCCTCCAGCTGGCGCAGCCGGTAGCGCACGGTCTGCGGGTGGACGTGCAGCCGCATGGCCACCTCGTTGGCGTTGCGTCCCGACTGCAGCCAGGCCAGCAGCGTCTCGGCCAGCCGGTCCTGCTGGCTGGAGCGCAGGTGCGCCAGCGGGGCCAGCCGCAGCCGCGACAGTTCCGCCAGCAGGTCCTCGTCCTGGAAGACGATCAGCGTGGAGATGTGCTCCACGCTGCGGATCACCCCGTCGGCCTCGATGATGCCGCGTTCGGCCAGCGCCAACGTGCGGCGGGCCCAGTCCATCGAGCGGGCCGCCTCGGTGACCGGCACGGTGGGGCCGACCGCGGCCAGGCAGCCGCTGAGCGCCCGGTCCACCAGCTTGGCCCGGCCGGGGCCGTCCGGGTCGGGGACGATCAGGCTGGGCACCGGGCGGGTCAGGTCGGCCAGGATGTCGGGCGGGAAGGCCGGGTGCCGGGCGTCCTGGTGGTGCCGGCCCAGCGCCACCGCGGCCACGGTGCGCGGCATCGGCCAGTGCGCGGCGGCGGCCTGGTCGGCGATCAGTTCCGGGGAGGCGGGCGGGTCGGCCAGCAGCATGCCCAGCAGCCGCTGGCGGCGGCGCTGCATCTCCCCGACCGCGGCGGCCTGGGCCTGGGCGTGGCCGGCGGTGGCGGCGGCGGCCAGCTCGTCCTGGTAGGCCAGCAGCGCCTCGCCGAGCGCGCCGAGCACCGCGGCCGGGACGTTGAGCTGGGCGGCCCCCTCGCTGATGCGGCGCCAGGCGACCATGCAGCCGATGCGCAGCGCGGCCTGCATGGCGTCCAGGCTGCGGCCCGCGCCGGCCTCGCCGCGGCCGATGGCGTGGAAGAAGTCGGTGACCGACTCCCGCTCCCCGTCCGGGTCGGCGATGCGCTCCACGAAGTAGTGCAGCACCCGCTCGACGATCATCCGCAGGGTGCTGGAGTAGGGCGCGTCGGCCGGCCGGTCGTACTCGCGCACCCGCGCCTGGATCTCGGCGATCATGTCGTCGGCCACCGCGTCCAGGTGGGGCCGCATGTGCTCGGCCAGTTCTCGGGGCACCTCCGGCCAGGGTCGGTCGGAGCCTCCTTCGCCTGCCACAGTCAGCCTCCTCCTCCGCGACCCTTGCTCTCCGTACACACCTCGCGACCAGCTATGTAATTGGTCACTTTCACAAGAAGTGTGCCGTAAGTCATGTCCTGGGAACAGCGAAACGCCAGTCTAGGGCGGGTTGCGACCAGTTTCGGCCGTGACCAGCGATTTTCGGACAGACCATAACAGACCTGGCCACCCACCCGAAGAGCGGACATCACTCTCCGCAGTCAATCCCTCACCACGATGTGCCGCCGCCTTCACTTCCGAGCACGAGACCCTCACTCACAGAGCCCGGCGCGGCCCGGCCGGAAAAGCGAAACGGACGTGGCCCCGGGCGGGGTGCAGGGCCACGTCCGTCAGGAAAGGAGGGTCACTGCTGCCGGTAGAGGGTGATCTTGTCCTCGCCGAAGCGCTCGCGGGCGGCCGGGTCGTCGATGCCCTGGTGCTCGGCGGTGGCGCCGATGAGGATGCCGACCTTGCCGACATGGCTGTTGGTCTGCACCGCGCGGACGGCCTCGGCGGTCTCCTCCAGCGGGTAGACCTTCGACAGCGTCGGGTACAGCCGGCCGAGCCGGAACAGCCGGTTGGTCTCCATGGCCTCCTGGTAGTTGAAGCCGTGGCTGCCGACGATGCTCTTGATGTTCATCCACAGGTACCGGTTGTCGTACTCGTGCCGGTAGCCGGTGCTGGAGCCGCAGGTGACGATCCGGCCGCCGCGGCGGGCCACGTAGGTGGAGGCGCCGAAGGTCTCCCGGCCCAGGTACTCGAAGACGATGTGCGGGTCCTCGCCGACCAGGCGGCGGATCTCCTCGCCCAGGCGGCGCCAGCCCTTGGGGTGGGACAGGCCCCGGTCGCCGAAGTCGATCTCGGAGCGGTTGATGACGTGCTCGCAGCCCTGGCGGCGCACCAGCTCGGCCTTCTCCTCGGAGGAGACCACCGCCACCGGGATGCCGCCGGCCTGCAGCACCAGCTGCACCGCGTACGAGCCCAGCCCGCCGGTGGCGCCCCACACCAGCACCACATCGCCCAGCTTCATGCGGGCGCCGTGCCGGCCGATCAGCATCCGGTAGGAGGTCGCCGCGCACAGCGTGTTGGCCGCCGCCTCCTCCCACGACAGGTGGGCGGGCTTGGGCATCAGCTGGTGGGCCTTGACGATGCAGAACTGGCCGAAGGCGCCGTAGTTGTTCTCAAAACCCCAGGCGATCGGCTCGTTGGTGAGGACGCCGTCCTCCTGGATGAGGGGGTCCTGCTCGTCCACCACGGCCGGGGAGATGACCACCTTGTCGCCGACCTTGAAGTGCCGCACCTGGGAGCCGGTGCGCACGACCACGCCGGAGGCGTCCGAGCCGAACACGTGGTAGGGCTGGTCGTGGCGGGGGTCGCGCTTGCCGAGCTTGTTGAGGAAGTAGAAGGTCGGGATCGGCTCGAAGACGGCCGTCCACACGGAGTTGAAGTTCACGGCGGCCGACATCACCGCCACCAGCGCCTCGTCGGGCGCCAGCTCCGGCATCTCGACCTCGCCGACGTGGATCGAGCGGCGCACGTCCTTGTCGGTCGCGCCCTCGAAGATGCCGATTTCATCCAGCCGGGTGTAGGCGGCCCGGTACCGGGTGGGGACTTCGCAGTCGAGCAGCTCGTCGGGGGAAGCGCCGGCGCGTACGGCGTCGAGCAGTTCAGACATCGTTCACCTTTTCCGGGGAGGCGGAGAGCGGTCAGATCGGTGCGGTCTCACGAGCGGCGGGCGGCCTGGGCCGTGCCGCCGTCCGCCGGGCCCCCGGCCTTCGGGGCTCCGGTGGAGAGCCGGACCGCCAGGTCTGCGGCGATGACGTTCACCGCGGGCGGGTCCAGCAGGTTGAGGTGGTGCGCCCCGGGAACCGTGACGATCTCCAGGTCGGCGCACAGTGAGCCGAAACCGTTGGTCGGCTCGGGTTCGTAACGCGCGTCCTTCACCGCCCAGGGGGTCTCCTCCGGTGCACGGTAAAGGACCACTCGCCCCTCGTACGGCTCTGGCCGGTACGCCTCCAGCGAGCGGGTGTCCTGGTGGGACGTGAGCTGGTGGTGCAGCACGGCCGGGGGCAGCAGTTCGGCCAGCCCGGCCGCGCGTTCCATCACCAAAGCGAACTGCGCCTCCTCGTCGAGCCCGGCCAGCTCCTCATAGCTCAGCTCGACTCCGAGGTTGTAGGTCTCGTTGAGGTAGTCGGCGAAGGCGGCGAAGCGGCGGGCCAGCGCGTCGGACTCGTCCTCGACCTCGCGGGGGATGCCCGCGTCGAACAGCGCCACCAGCTCCACCTCACGGCCGGCCGCGGTGAGCTGCCGGGCGGTCTCATAGGCCAGCACCCCGCCGAACGACCAGCCGCCGAGCCGGAACGGGCCCTCCGGCTGGGCCTGCAGCAGGTGCTCCACATAGCGGGCGGCGCGTTCTTCGACGCTGGGGGCATCGTCGAAGCGCTCCAACCCGTACACCGGCTGCTCCTCGCCCAGCAGCGCGACCAGTTGCAGGTAGCAGGAGGTGGTGCCGCCGGCCGGGTGCGCGATGAAGATCGGCAGCCGGTCCGGGGCGCCCGGCCGCAGCGGGCGGACGATCTGCCGGGCGGCCTCGGAATCCACCGCCCGGATCAGCTCGGCGACCCCTTCGGCGGTGGGGTTGGCGAACACCTCGGTGCGGTTGAGCTCGCCGCCCAGCTCCCGGGCCAGCGCGGCGACCACCTGGTCGGCCTGGTGGTCCTGGCCGCCCAGCTCGAAGAAGTTCGCGGTGACGCTGACCCGCTCCAGCCCCAGCACATCCTCGAAGATCCGCACCGCCAGCCGTTCGGCCGCATCGCGCGGCATCACATACCCGGCCTCGGCGTTGGAGACGGCGGCGGGCCGGACGGCGCGGGGGGCGCTGCGCGGGCCGATGCCCAGCTCGCCGGCGGCCCAGTCCTCCAGGGTGTCGATGCTGGCGCCCTGCAGCAGCAGCGCGGCCGGGACGGTCAGCCCCAGGTCGTGCTCGACGCCGCTCTTGATGCGCACCGCCACCAGCGAGTCGATGCCCAGGTCGGTCAGCGGCATGCCGGCGTCCAGCCGCTCGGGCGGGTAGCCCAGCACCGAGGCGATGCGGTGGCGGATCCGGGCGGCCAGGGCGTCGCGGGCGGCGTCGGGGTCCATCTCGCGCAACGCGGCCACGCCCGGCCAGTCGGCGCCGTCGTCGGTTTCCGCCCCGGCGGCCTCGACCAGGGTGGCGAAGTAGGGCATGCGCCGGATCTCGGGGAACAACCGCACCGCGGTGGCCGGGTCGAACCGGGTCACCATGGTGGCGGCCCGGTCGTAGGCCAGCAGCGCCTCCAGCGCCTCGGCGCCCTCGTGCGCGCCGATCGGGTCGATCACCGCCACGTCGGCGACCGCGCCTTCGCCGCCGGCGGCGTTGTGCGCCCAGGTGCCCCAGTTGACGGTGGTGCCGGCCAGGCCGCGGGCCCGCCGCCAGGCCACCAGCGCGTCGATGGCGGCGTTGGCGGCGGCGTAAGAGGCCTGGCCGGGCGAGCCGAGCATGGCGGCGGCCGACGAGTGCATCACGAAGAAGTCCAGGTCGTCTTCGACGCCGGCGGCCTGCAGGGCCTCGTGCAGCCGCCAGGCGCCGGTCACCTTGGGCGACCAGACCCGGTGCAGGTCTTCTGCTCCCAGGTCGGCGATGAGCCGGTCGTCCAGGCCGGCCGCGCCGTGCACGACGCCGCGCAGCTTCGCGCCGCCTTCCACGGCCACGGAGATCAGCCGTTCGGCCACCCCGGGCTCGGCGATGTCGCCGAGGACGACGCCCACGTCCACGCCGCTTTCGCGGAGCTCGGCGATCACCTTCTCGGCGTCGGGGCGGGGGCCGCTGCGGCCCGACAGCACGATCCGGCCGGCGCCGCGCTCGGCCAGCAGCCGCGCGGTGACCAGCCCGATGCCGCCGTAGCCGCCGGTGATGATGTAGGCGCCGCCGCGCCGGACGATCTTGCGGGGGCGCGCGCCCTCAGGTAGCGCGGCCCGGTCCAGCCGCGCCACGTAGCGGACGCCCTTGCGCCAGGCGACCTCGGTGGCCTCCGAGCCGCCGAGCAGCTCGACGGCCAGGGCGGCCGGGTCGTCCACGTCCACGAGGGTGGCCTTCAGCGGGGCCCGTTCGAACCCGAGCACCCGGACCAGCGCCCGCACGAAGCCCTGGCGGGGCACCCCGGCCTCGCCGTCCAGGACGGGCAGCGCGGTGCGGGTGGCGATCCACAGGCGGCTGCCGCCCGGGGCCTGCCGGCTCAGCTCGGCGACGGTCAGCACCAGCTCCTCGTCCACCAGGTCCGGGGAGGGGACCAGCACGATGCCGGTGGGCGGCCGCTCGGCCGGCGGCAGGTGCCGGGCGATGGGGTGCCGGGTGACCGTTTGGCCGCGGGAGCGCAGGTCGGCGGCCAGGGCGTCGGCGAGCGGGTCGCCGTCGTCGGCCAGCACCGTCCAGGCGCCCTGGGCTCCGGACGGCTCGGGCGGCTCGGTCTCGTCCCAGCGCAGCTCGGCCAGCTTGTCGGCCAGCGGCACGGGGATGTCGTGCCGTTCGACCTTGCGCAGCGCGATGCCGGTGGCCTCCAGCAGCACCCGGCCGTCGGGGTCGACCAGCCGCAGCGAGCCGATGGTCTCCTCGCCGGGGGTGAGCGACACCTGGCAGCGTCCGCCGCGGTGGGTGGGGCCGTGCACGCGCAGGGAGCCGATGGACTCCGCCAGCCAGGTGCCCGGGTCGGCGGCGTTCGCCGCGGCGTACAGCGCGGCCAGGCAGCGGTCCAGCACCTGCGGGTGCAGCCGGTAGTGGCGGGAGCCGCGCTCGGCGGCGGCGATCTCCACGCCGGAGGCGTCCGCCTCGGCGGCGCACGGCGGCTCGTCGTCGGTCGTCACCTCGGCCTCGGCCAGGCGGACCCACTGGCCGGCGGCGTTGCGGGCGCTGATCTCCACCCGGTGGTCGGCTTCGCCGAAGGTGGTGGTGACGGTGGCCTGCTCGCCCGGCGCGAAGGTGCGGGCCACGTGCAGGCCGTGCAGGCGAACGGCGTCGGTGCCCAGCGCCTGCGCCCCGGCGGCCAGCGCCATCTCCGCCAGCGCGGCCACCGGCAGCACCGTCAGCCCGTGCACGCCGGTCTCGGTCAGCCACGGGTGGGCGGCGGTGCCGGCCTCGCCGCGCCAGGCGTGCCGGTCCTCGCCGGGCAGCTCCACGTGCACCCCCAGCAGCGGGTGCTCGTCCCGGCCGGCGGTGCGGCGGGACGGCGGCTTGGCCCAGTGGCGCTCGTGCCGCCACCGCAGCGGCGGCAGCTCGATCAGCGTCCCGGCCGGTTCGGCCACTCGGTAGCCGTTGGCGGCCAGCAGGGCTAGCTGGGCGTGGAAGGTGAGGGTGTCGTCGGTCTCCTGGCCCTTGGGGGCGCGCTTGAGGGTGTGGGTGATCAGCGCGCCGGTGCCCTCCAGCGTCTCGGTGAGCGCGGCGGTCAGCAGCGGGTGCACGCCGATCTCCACGAACGTGCGGTGCCCGTCGTCGGCGGCGGCGCTGACCGCGTCGGTCAGCCGCACCGGGTTGCGCAAATTGGCGGCCCAGTAGTCGGCGTCCAGGACGGTGGCGCCGCGCGGGTCGCCCAGGGCGGTGGAGTAGAAGGCGATGCCGGGGGCCAGCGGGGTGCCCTCTTCTTCGGCGATGTCGGCCAGTGCGGCGCGCAGGTCCGGCAGCAGCGGCTCCATCTGCGGGGAGTGCCCGGCGCCGGGGATCTTGACCGGGCGGGCCAGCCGGCCCTGGGCCTCGGCGCGGTGCAGGATCTCGGCGATCTGCTCGCTGTCGCCGGTGACCACGGTCTGCTTGGGCGAGGAGAGCACCGCCGGGTGCACCTCCGGCAGGTCGCGTGCCAGTTCCCGGACCTCCTGCTCGGAGGCGCCGATCACGGCCATGGTACCGCCGCCGACCACCCGCAGCATCACCTTGACGCGGCGGCAGATGACCTTGACGCCGTCGGCCAGGGACAGCTTGCCGGCGACCACCGCGGCGGCGACCTCGCCCATGGAGTGGCCGATCACGGCGGCGGGGGTGATGCCGTAGGACGCCCACATGCGGGCCAGGCCCACCTGGATGCCGAACAGCGCCATCATCAGGCGGCCCGGGTGGGGGTCGTCCTCGCCGTCTTCGATGAACTCCCACAGCGAGAACCCGCCCTCTTCGGCCATGAGCGGGTCGATGTCGTCGATGGCCTCGGTGAAGGCCGGTTCCTCGGCCAGCAGGCTCTGGGCCATCTGGGGGCGCCAGCCGCCGAAGCCGGAGAACACCCACACCGGCGCGGTGGGCCTGCCCAGCGCGGTGCCGGTCACCACGGCCGGGTGCGGCTCCCCGGCGGCCAGCGCTCCCAGCCCGTCCAGCAGGCCGGCGCGGTCGCGGGCGACCACGGCGGCGCGGGCGCGGCCCCGTCCGGTGCGGCGGTGCAGGGTGTGCGCCAGGTCGCCGAGCGGGACATCGGTGCGTTCGGCGAGCCAGCCGGCCAGGTCGGCGGCGTGATCGGCGATGCGGTCGGCGTCGATGTCCGACAGCGGGAAGGACCGGACCGGGGCGTGGTCGGCGGAGGTCTCCTGGCGCGGGGCCTCCTCCAAGATCACGTGGGCGTTGGTGCCGCCGAAGCCGAAGCCGGACACGCCCGCGCGGGCCGGGTGACCGCGCCGGGGCCAGGGGGTCTCCTCGGCGGCGACCGCAAGGCGCAGCTCGTCGAACGGGATGTGCGGGTTGGGCTCTTTGAAGTGCAGGCTCGGCGGGATCGTGCGGTGATGCAGCGCCAGCACGGTCTTGATCAGCCCGGCGACCCCGGCGGCCGACTCCAGGTGGCCCAGGTTGGACTTGGCCGAGCCGATCAGCAGCGGCTCGTCTGCGTCGCGCCCGGCGCCGGCGCCCAGCGCCTCGCCCAGCGCCCGGGCCTCGATCGGGTCGCCCAGGAACGTGCCGGTGCCGTGCGCCTCGACGTAGTCGACCTCGCGGGGGTCGATGCCGCTGCGCGCGTAGACGTCCCGCAGCAGGGCCCGCTGCGCCTCGCCGTTGGGGGCCACCAGCCCGTTGGAGCGGCCGTCGGAGTTGACGCCGCTGCCGCGGATCACCGCCAGCACCCGGTCGCCGTCGCGCAGCGCGTCCGACAGCCGCTTGAGGACCAGCGCGCCGCAGCCCTCGGAGCGCACCATGCCGTCGGCGGAGGCGTCGAAGGCCTTGCAGCGGCCGTCGGCGGCGGTGCCGCCGCCCTGGTCGAAGGTCATGGTGACGGTCGGCGACAGCAGCACGTTGACCCCGGCGGCCAGCGCCAGGTCGGCCTCGCCGTCGCGCAGCGCCCGCACCGCCAGGTGGGTGGACACCAGCGACGAGGAGCAGGCGGTGTCCACGATCATGCTGGGGCCGCGCAGGTCCAGCAGGTACGACAGGCGGTTGGCGATGATGCTGAGGGCGGCGCCGCTGGTGGTGAACGGGTCCACCGCGGTCAGGTCGGCGGCGGTGAGGGCGGCGTACTCGGGCGCCGAGACGCCGACGAACACGCCGGTGCGGCTGCCGCGCAGCCGCACCGGGGCCAGCCCGGCGTGCTCGAACGCCTCCCAGGCCACCTCCAGCACCAGCCGCTGCTGGGGGTCCATCAGCTCGGCCTCGCCGGGGGTGATGCCGAAGAAGCGGGCGTCGAAGGCCGACAGGTCGTCCAGGAAGCCGCCCAGGCGGGTGGTGCGCGCCAGCAGGTCGCCGACTTCGGGGGAGCCGTCGTCGAAGGGGTCCCAGCGGCCGGGCGGGACCTCGCGGATGGCGTCGCCCCGGCCCAGCAGGAAGCGCCAGTAGGCCTCCGGGCCGCGCAGGTCGCCCTGGGCGCCGCCGGGGAAGCGGCAGCCCAGGCCGATCACGGCGATGGGCTCATCGGATGCGGCCTGCGGCGGGGCCGGCGCGGCGGCGGGCTCGGGTGCGGCGGTGCCGGCCAGCGCCATCGCCAGCCGGTTGATCGTGGGGTGCTCCCACACCAGCGTCGCCGGCAGCGCCCGGCCGAGCAGCTGCTCCAGTTCCCCGGCGATGGCGACGGCATCGCGGGAGGCCAGCCCGAACTCCTCGACGGGACGGTCGGGATCGACCTCGGCGGCCGTGATCCTGGAGCGACGCGCGATCTGCTCGATCAGGTACTGACGGATCGAATCCTCGGTGATCCGCGTCTCGTCCGGCGCGCCCCCAGAACGATCGGTCGACTGCATGGGTGTGGTTCCCCCAACGATGAAGCCAGGATCGTTCGAAGTAAGGGAACTCACCTTGTCCTACTTTGGTCACCTCTCGATGCGCACCCAGCCCACTTTTCTCCGTGGTTACTTGTAACCACCGTGACAAGACGCAGCGGGGGTGGATGTGGGGAGATGGGATGGTCGCTATCTTATGCCCGAGTCACCCCGTTGACCGGGCAGAGGCGACTCCTTGCAAGCGAGCCGTAACCCTATAGAACGCACCGGTATAGGAGGTGACGGCGGTTTCCGGTGATGCGGGCCGCCGTCAAAACCAGTTGACTCGCGGCCGATACAGATGGGCCCTGGCCGTCGTCGCCGTCAGCGCCTTCATGATCACCATCGACAATTCGGTGGTCACGATCGCGCAGGAGACGATCCGCCGGGACCTGGGGTTGACCTACTCGGCGCTGCGCTGGGTGACGGTCGGCTACATCCTCATGTTCTCCTGCCTGATGATCGCAGGAGGCCGGCTGACCGACCTGTACGGCTGCCGGGTCACCTTCGTGGTGGGCATGTCGATCTTCACCGCGGCCTCGGCGGTCAGCGGGCTGGCCGACACCGGCGCGGTGCTCATCGGCGCCCGGGTGGTGCAGGGCGCCGGCGCGGCCCTGGCGCTGCCGGCCACCCTCGTCATGATCACCGTGGGCCGCTCCGACCGGCAGCGGGCGCTGGGACAGGTGGTCTGGCTGGGCTCGCTGTCGCTGGCGATGGCCGGCGGCCCCAGCATCGGCGGGTTCATCGTCGAGCACTGGCACTGGGGCTGGATCTTCCTGATCAACGTGCCGGTCGGCCTGGCGGTGATCGCGCTGGGCCTGCTGGTGCTGGTGGGCCGGGACAACGAGCAGGGCACCCTGCTGGACCTGCCGGGCGTGATCTTGTCGGCCACCACGCTGTTCGCCCTGGTCTACGCCTTCCACGCGGGCGGTGAGCTGGGTTTTGCCGACCCGGCGGTGCTGAGCGTGCTGGCGCTGGCGCTCATCGCCGGGATCTGTTTCGTGCTGGTGGAGTCCTGGGCCCCCGACCCGATGATCGACCTGGAGTTCTTCCGTAACCGGGCGTTCACCGGCGGGATCGCCACCTCGATGCTGTGGGGCATCGGCTTCAACGGGGTGATGTACTTCTCGGCGCTGTTCATGCAGACGGTGCTGGGCTTCACGCCCACCACCGCGGCGCTGGCCTACGTCCCCTCGGCGGTACTGGTGCTGGCGATGACGCCGGTGTCGTTCATCCTGGCCGCCAAGGTCGGCTCCCGGCTGACGATCTCGGTCGGCATGGTGCTGATGGCCGTCGGGATGGCCGCCTTCACCGCGCTGCGCCCCGGGCACGGCTTCCCCGAGCTGATGCCGGGGATCGCGCTGGTCAGCGTGGGCTCGGCGCTGACGCTGCCGCTGGCGATGTATGTGCTGAAGACGGTGCCGGACGAGCGGGCCGGGGTGGCCGGCGGGATCATCAACGTGGTCCGGGAGCTGTCGGCCGGGGTCGGCATCGCGGTGCTCGGCCTGGTCGTCGACACCCTGCAGGAGCACGCCGCCGCGGCCGGCGCCGACCGGGCCGAGGCGTTCCGGCAGGGCGCCGCGGTGGGCCTGCTGGTGGGCGCCGCCCTGGTCGTCCTGGGCGCGCTGATCAGCGCCTTCACCCTGCCCACCAAACGGGAGGCCGCCGCCTCCGACAGCGCCCGCCAGACCAAGCCCCCCGCCGAGCGCCCGGCCCCCGAGCCGGCCCGGGAGCCGGCCGGCGAGCCGATCGGCGAGCAGGAGCCCGAACCGGCCGGGGCGGACCCGCCGCCGCCCCGCGAGCCGAAGCCGGTCGGCGTGGCCGCGCCGGCCTACGCCGCCCCGGTCGCCTCGGAGACCTCCCCGACCTTCCCCGAAGGCCTCCCGGTCGTCTCAGACCCTTCCGGGGCCGGCGGGGGACGTCCCAGACGGGTCACCCGGCGCTCCCCCCGCTACAGCACCTCGGCGCTGGGCGGCCCCGGCCCGTCCGGCTCCTGGCGCCATGCGGACGGCCCGTCCCGCTGGGAGCGGGCCTACCGGGCGTCGGTGGAGCTGTGGCCACCCGTCATACCCCCCGGCGAGGACGACCTCGCAGGCGACGACCGCTCCTTTGGCGCCGTGGATCCGGATCGGGGCGCAGGCCACGACCCGGACCACGGCCCGCCGTCACGGGAGGAGCATTGAACCTCTTTCGACACGCCACCCCCGCAGGCCGCAGGTCAGGACGTCACGGCCGGGGACGATGCCGCGCCCCGGAGCGTCACCGTGCCGGACGCCATCGGGACTCCCATCCCCTGCGCCTTGGGCCGCGTGCCGGAAAAGGCCCATCGGTGATGAGGGCGTCACGTCGGATCATCGCAAGAACCGCCCGCGGCGGCTGTTGGGAAATCCACAAAATTCCGGCGCCGATTGGCGGTCCGGCCGTATGGAACGCCGAGCCGGGCCTGCAGTAGCGTGCCGATCCGCCCATGGACACGGGAGGGCCCTTGCCCCGCAAGATCGTGCTGTATGCGCTGGGGTCGCGCGGTGACATCCAGCCCTGCGTGGCGCTCGGCCGGGCCCTGAACGCCCGGGGCCACCGGGTGCGGGTGATCGCCGCCGCCCGCTACGCGGACCTGATCGCCTCCGCCGGGCTCGACCCGGCGCCGCTCAGCGTCGACCCCGCCGACCTGCTCAACACCGAGGAAGGGCAGCGGCTGCTGGCCGGCGGCCGCAACCCGGTGGCCTTCCTGGGCGGGCTGCGGCGCGTGCTCGGCCCGCTGGCCGAGCGGCTGCTGGGGGAGATCCTGACGGCCGCCCGCGGCGCCGACCTGGTGCTGGCCCCCAGCGCCGGATGGCTGGGGGAGCACATCGGCGAGCACCTGGGCATCCCCTCGGCGGTGATCCACTACCAGCCCAGCCATCCCACCGGGGCCTTCCCGCACCCGCTGCTGCCGCAGGCCCGGCTGCTGGGCCGGTGGGGCAACCGGGTGAGCTTCCAGGCCGTCGATCTGCTGGCCTGGGTGCTGATCAGGCATTTCGTCAACCCGTGGCGGCGCGGGCAGCTGCACCTGCCGCCCGCCTCCCTGCTGGGCCTGCCGCGCCGCGTCTACCGCGAACGCCCGGTGCTGTGCTGCTTCAGCTCCGCCGTGGTGCCGCGCCCCCGCGACTGGCCCTCCCACGTCCACCTGACCGGCTACTGGTTTTTGGACGAGCCCGAATACCGCCCCTCAGAGGAGCTGGCCGCCTTCCTGGAGGCCGGGCCGCCCCCCGTCTACGTGGGGTTCGGCAGCATGGTCCCGGCCGACCCGCAAAGCGCCCACCGGCTCATCCATGACGCGATCCACCTGGCCGGGGTGCGCGCCGTCGTCATGGGCGACCCCAAAAGCGGCCTGACCTCTGGTGAGGACGTCCTGGTGGTCGAGGACGTGCCGCACTCGTGGTTGTTCCCCCGCATGGCCGCCGTCGTCCACCACGGCGGCGCCGGCACCACCGCCGCCGGGCTGCGCGCCGGGGTGCCCACCGTGGTCTGCCCGTTCTTCGGCGACCAGCCCTACTGGGGGGAGCGGGTGGCCGCCCTGCGCGCCGGCCCCGAGCCGATCCCGTTCCGGAAGCTGACGGTCCGCGGCCTGGCCGAGGCCATCCGCCAGGCCATGCACGACCCGGTCATCCGGCTGGGCGCCGAGCACATCGGCCGCCGGCTGTCGGCCGAGGACGGCACCGCCGCCGCCTGCGAGGTCATCGAGTCCCTGCTGCCGGGCTGAGGCGGGGCGTCAGCTCTCCTCCTCCCAATGCCAGCCGACCCCGTCGGGGTTGGGGACGATGCGGCGGGGCTTGGCCGGCGGCGGGGCCGGCCGGGGCTGCGGCGGGCCGTCCTTCCACGGCCGCCACGGCTCGCCGGAACCGGCGCGCGCGGAGGCCCCGGCGGTGACGCGGGACGCCGGCTGCGGGCGGCGGGCCAGCGGCGGCGGGGACGGGGGGACGGGATCGTCGTCGTCGAAGTCGACCTCGTCGCGTTCCCGCAGGTCCATCTTGGCGTGCAGGAACGCCAGCGGGCGCGGCAGCCACCAGTTGACCGACCCCATGAAACGCATGGTGGCCGGGACCAGCAGGGAGCGGACCAGCACCGCGTCCACCACCACGGCGACGAACATGCCGACGCCGATCAGCTTGACCACGGTGATGCTGGCCATCCAGAACCCGGCGATGACGATCAGGAACAGGATGGCGGCGCTGGAGATGATGCCGCCGGTGCGCTGCATGCCGACCGCCACCGCGGCCCGGTTGTCGCCGGTGCGGTCCCATTCCTCGCGGACGCGGCTGAGCAGAAAGACCTCATAGTCCATCGACAGGCCGAACACCACCGCCAAGACCAGCACCATGCTGGTGGCCTCGACCCCGCCGTTGGGGGTGAAGTTCAGCACCCCGGCCAGGTGGCCGTACTGGAAGCCCCAGACGATCACGCCGAAGGACGCGCCGATCGACAGCACGTTCATGGCGATGGCCTTCAGCGGCAGCACCACCGAGCCGAAGAACATGAACAGCAGCACGAAGGTGAGCGTGCCGACGTAGGCGGCCATCTTCGGCAGCGTGTCCAGCAGGCTGCTCATCAGGTCCATCTGCGCGGCGGTGGTGCCGCCCACGTCGATGTGCATGGGGAAGCCGTCGTTGGTGAGCGTCATCCCCCGGATGGTCTTGACCAGCGCCTGGGCCTGCTCCGACATCGGATCCAGGTCGTGGGTGACCGAGATCCGCACCGCCCCGTAGTCCTCCGAATAGCCGGTCAGCTCGGCCCGCACCACATGCGGCAGGTTCTCCAGCCGCATCCGGAAGCTCTCCAGGTACGGCGGCACCACATCGTTCTTGCTGGCCGGACGCCAGTTGCGCGGCACCAGGTCCCCGGAGACCACCACGTCGATCGGGTCGGCCGAGCCGTTGGGGAACTCCCGCTGCACGGTCTCCACCACTTGCCGGGTGGGGCTGTCCTTGGGCAGCACCCGCACGTCCACCGAGGTGAAGCGCACGTCCAGGAACGGGATGAACAGCACACTCAGGATCGTCAGCGTGACGGCGAAGTACGGCAGCGGGCGCCGCATCACGCTGTGGCCCAGGCGGTACCAAAAGCCGCTCTCGGGGCTACGGGGGCGTTTGCGGGCCCGCCGGCCGCGCACCTTGCCCAGCTCCACCTTCGGCCCCAGGATCGCCAGCAGCACCGGCAGCAGGACCACCGCGCCGAACACCGCCACCATCACGGTGGCCATCCCGGCCAGCCCGAGGGTCCGCAGGAACATCTGCGGGAACAGCAGCAGCCCGCTGAGCGCGGCGGTCACCGTGACACCGGAGACGGCGATGGTGCGCCCGGCCGTGGCCATGGTGATCATCAGTGCCCGCTCCCGGTCGCGGCCCCTGGCCAGCTCCTCCCGGAAGCGGCTGACGATGAACAGCGAGTAGTCGATGGCCAGCCCGACGCCCATCATCGTGACGACCTCCAGGGCCATCGCGGTGACGTCGGTGACGTAGGTGACCACGTGCAGCACGGCCAGCCCGCCGATGATGGCGAACACCGCCACGATCAGCGGCAGCACCGCCGCCATGACCGCGCCGAACACCACCACCAGCAGCACCAGCAGGATCGGCAGCGTGAAGATCTCGGCCTTGACGATGTCGCTGACGACCAGCTGGCTGAACTCCAGGGCGTACGGGATGGTGCCGCCCATCCGGCTCTCCAGCCCCGGCGCCTGCAACCGGTCCTGCACCGCCGCATAGGAGGCCAGGCGGGCGTTGTCGTCCTTGCCGGCCAGCTTGATCGACACGAACGTCGAGTGCCGGTCCCGGGAGACGAAGGCGTCGGCGGCCTCCCCCTGCAGCGCCCAGTAGGTGACGATCTCCGGGACGTGCTGCTTGGGCAGCCGGGCCACCGTGGTGATCACGGCGGCCTTGAAGCGGGGGTCGTCCACCGTCATCGTCTCGCTGCGGTACAGCATGAGGATGTCGGGGGTGGTGCTGGTGAAGTAGTTGACCCCCAGCCGCGCCACCAGGGTGGACTCCGCCTTCGGGTCTTCGAAGCCGCCCTGTTTGAACTTGGCCAGCACCCCCAGGCCCCACAGCCCGGACACCACGGTGAGCAGCACGATCAGCATCAGGCTGATCCACCGTCGCCGGTGCAGAATCCGGCCGAGGCCCGCGAGCAATGATCCTCCTCAGTCCTACCGCGGCCCCGGTGTCGGGCGACGGCGCGCCGACTGCCGTGCGGCGCGGGGGCGGGGGCGCCGGGGACGCTAGGCGTTGGCGGCCAGGCGCGCGGCCGTGGTCTGCAGCTCCCCGTTGAGGTAGCGCTGCCTGGTCGCGGACCGGGCCACCTTTCCACTGGTGGTACGTGACACTACGCCAGGTTCGACCAAGACGAACTCGTGCACGCTCATCTCGTGCTCGACGCTGATGGCGCTGCGCACGGCGTTCTCGACCTCCTCCAGGTCGAGCCGGCGCAGCGGGACCCGGCGGTTGCGCTCGGCCACCACGACCAGCCGCTCGGTCTCCTCCCCCTCGACGGCGAAGGCCGCCACGTGGTCGGGCCGGATGGCCGGGTGCGCCTCCTGGACGGTCAGCTCGATGTCCTGCGGGTAGTGGTTGGTCCCGTCGACGATGATCAGGTCCTTGATGCGCCCGGTGACATACAGCTCGCCCTCGTAGATCACGCCATAGTCGCCGGTGCGCAGCCACGGGCCGGCGGGCAGGTCGCCCGGGTCCTTCAGGACGCCGCCGAAGGTCTCCTGGCTGCGCTCGGAGTTGCGCCAGTAGCCGGCGGCGACGTTGGGGCCGTGCACCCAGATCTCCCCCACCCTGCCGTCCGGCTGCTCGGTGCAGGTGTCGGGGTCCACGATCGCCACGTACTGGCCCACCGGGCGCCCGCACGACACCAGCGCGTTGGTGCGCGCGGCGCCCTCCTCGGCCGGGACGAACTCGCCCTTGGACAATCGGTCCCGGTCCACGGTGACGATCTTGGGCGGGGTCTCGGTGTCGGCGGCGGCGGAGACGAACACCGTCGCCTCGGCCAGCCCGTAGCCGGGGGCCTGGGCGCCCTTGCGCAGCCCCGTGGAGGCGAACGCCTCATAGAAGCGCTCCAGCGTGGCCGGGCGGATCGGCTCGGCCCCGTTCAGGCAGGTGACCAGGCCGCTGAGGTCCAGGCCGGCGATCTTTTCGGGGTCGACCACGCTGGCCACGTAGTCGTAGGCGAAGTTCGGCCCGGCGGTGTAGACCCACTCGCGGCCGGAGAGCATCTCCAGCCAGCGCATCGGGTTCATCAGGAACGACACCGGGTCGGTGTAGATGACGTGGTCGCCCTTGACCATCGGCAGCGCCATCGCCGAGATCAGGCCCATGTCGTGGAACAGCGGCAGCCAGCTGGCCAGCTCCGGCCTGGGGTGCTCGGGCGCCCAGCCGGCCCACAGCTGCTTGGCGTTGGCCTCCACGTTGCCGTGGGTGATCTGCACCCCGGCCGGGCGGCGGGTCGAACCGGAGGTGTACTGCAGGTAGGCCACCTCGTCCAGGCCGATCGGCTCGTCCTGCCACTGCTCGCCCAGCGCCGGGTCGATCTCGTCGGCGTAGATGATGTGGCGGGGCTGCTGCACGTCGTGGTCGGCCAGGAACTTCTCCACGTGCGGCTGCGCGGAGCGGGTGGTGACGACCACCGCCGGCTCGGAGTCGGTGTAGGCGCCCAGCAGCCGCTCGGCGTGGCCGGGCAGGTCCGGGGAGAACAGCGGGACGGCCACCACGCGGGAGTACATGGCGCCCAGCATGGTGAGCATGTACTCGTGCCGCTGCGGCAGCAGTAGCGCGGCGCGCTCGCCCGGCTCGGCGTGGCGGCGCAGCACCACCGCGGTGGCCCGGGCCCGGCGGACGGTCTCCCCCCAGCTCAGCGTGATCGGGGTGCCCTGCGGGTCCGACGAGTAGTCCACGAAGGTGAACGCAGGGGCGTCGGGCTTCTCGGCCGCCCAGCGGCCGATCAGCTCGATCAGCGGCCTGCGGTCGGGGGCGTCGGGGGACAGTTCCGCAAGCAGCGCACCCAGTGCCATGGTTCGTTCTCCCGGTAGAGGGCCGGAAGGCGCCGGAGGAAGGGGCACCGCCGGCTGACGAGCAAAGAAGCCGGTCCGAGCGGCCCGCTCGTCCCGGCGGCGGCGATCATCGCGCCGCAAACTACCGAATGGCCGCAGGCGCCCGCATCGTTCACCGCGAACATTAGCGGAGGAGTCCTTTGTCAGGACGGTGATAACGACCGGCCCTCTGTTGCGTCTCAGCGGCTCGTTTTACCTGCGATGATGCGTCGCCGCCACAGTCCCAGGTACGCGGCGATCCACAGCAGCGCGGCCTCGGCCGCCAGCACGATCCCCAGCACCACCGGCCAGGGGGTGCCCTTGTCCTCCCCGGCCGGGGTGGCCAGCGCGACCCTTCCGTCGCCGATGTTCGGCGGCTGATCCACCACCGGCGGCGGCGCCGACGACGAGGGCGAGGGCGCCACGGGGGGCGTCGGCGTGATCAGCGGCAGCGGCATCTCGCCCGGCGCCCGTCCCGGCGGGGCGGGCGCGGCCCCCTGCCCCGGCTGCACCGGCAGGACCGGCACCTGCTCGGCGTTCACCTCCGGGGCCGGCGGCTGGGGGATGGGGCGCTGCGGGGCGGGCTGGTGCGGCAGGGGGTACTGCTGCGCGGGCTGCCGGGGCACGGGGTATTGCCCGTCCGTCCCGGTGCCCGGGGCATGCCCCTTACCGCTCTCGGCCGGCTCGGCCGCGGGCTTTCGCGGCTGCTGCTTCGGTTTTCCGGCCGCCGGGGACCGGCCCGGCACGCCCCCGGTGGCCGGCGCCGGAGATGAGCCGGCGGCGCCGAGCTGCCCGTCCGGCGCGACCGGAGACCGGCCGGGCTCCCGGTCGGTCCGCCCGCCGGGGCCGCCCGTCCCTCCAGAGCCGCTCGGCGCCGGGGCCGGGACGCCCGGCACCGCCGTCCGGTCGGGCGTTCCTTGGAAGCCCTCCGCGGTGCCCGGCGCGTTCCCCCGTCCCGCGCCCGGGCTCACGGTGGCGCCGCCCGGCGTCGTGTTCGGCTGTGCCGTCATCCCGCTCCCGGGCCGGGGCGGGCCGCCCGGCGCTCTCCTCGACCCGCCGGGGGCGGGCGCGGTCCTTGGAATCACCGGCGCGGGCCGGGGCTCCTGGGGCCGTTCGGCGTGCCCTTCACCGCTGCCGTCTTCTGCGACGCGCCCACTGGGGGCCTGCTGCCGGTGGGACTTCCCGCTCTCTTGCTCCGGCCGCCCGGCACGGTCCCCGACGCTGTTGGAGGTGCGTTCACCGGGGGCTTTCCGCTGTCGGGGCTTCTTGCCGGCGCGTCCCTCGACGCCATCAGAGGCGGATCCTTCGCCCCCTGCGGTGCGTTCACCGCGGGGCTTCCGCTGTTGGGGCTTTTCGTTCTTCCGCTCCGGCCGTCCGGCATGGCCGCCGACGCCACCGGAGGCGGATCCGTCGCCCTTCACGGCACGCTCGCTGCGGGTTTTTCCGCTCTCCCGCTCCGCCCGCCCGGCGCGTCCCTTGGCGTCCTCGGGAACGGGCTCATCACCGGTTCTCCCGGCAGAACGGTCCTGGCGTCTTGAGCGGCCGGTGGACTCGCCCGCGGTCCCGGCTGGCCGAAGGGGACGCACCCGCACGGTCAGGGTCGAGCCCGAGCGATCCTCCACGGTGGTGACGACGGTCAGCCCCGATGCCCGGGTGGACGTCCGGAGCGTGACCCGCATCGTCACGGCGTGCTCCACGTCGCCGAGCGTGCAGCGCAGCGGGCCGCCCGGCTCGGCGGGAACGCAGTAGGAGGGGTGATCGCCCCAGTGCGGCGGCCGCGCGGGGCCGCTTCCGGACACGGCGCGAAGGACCACGGTGACATCGCGGGCCACCGGGCCGTGCGGCCGGACGGTGACGGCATAGGCCGCCGACCCGGGTTCGGCGCGGGTCGGCGCCGCCTGCAGGGCCGCGGCGACGGGCAGGGGCGGGCCTGCCAACGCCAGCGCGCCGGCCAGCCCCGCGCACGTGAGCGCGCGCCCGGTGGTGCGCCCGGAGGAAGGGGTCGAAGCCGGCTCCCCCAGTGCCACGATCGCCGTCCTTCCACACGGTGAGGTGCTCGCCAGGGGGTCGGCGCGTCCGGCGCCGGGCCTTGTGAGTATTGCCCGGCGGTCGCAGAGCGTAACGCCCGATCCTCGTTCCGCAGAGCGAAAACAACTCTCCGTAAGATGGGGACGCCCGCCGATTCACGGGACCGGGCAGTCCGGGGAGAGGAGTCGTCGGTGGCCGAGGCCGTAAGGTCCCTGGAACGCGCCTTCGATCTGCTGGAACATCTGGCCGACGCCGGGGGCGAGATGGCGCTGTCGGAGCTGACCGACCGGTCCGGGCTGCCGATGCCGACCATCTACCGGCTGATGCGGACCATGGTGAACCGGGGCTATGTGCGGCAGGGGCCGTCCAAGCGCTATGCGCTGGGGCCGCGGCTGATCCGGCTCGGCGAGAGCGCCACCCGGCTGCTGGGCAGCTGGGCGCGGCCCGCGCTGGCCCGTCTGGTGGACGAGGTCGGGGAGACCGCCAACATGGCGGTGCTGGAGGGGGACGCCGCGGTGTACGTCGCGCAGGTGCCCTCCCGGCACTCCATGCGGATGTTCACCGAGGTGGGACGGCGGGTGCAGCCGCACTGCACGGGGGTGGGCAAGGCGCTGCTGGCCCAGCTTCCCCCCCAGACCGTGCGGGAGATCATCGGCCGTACCGGCATGGCCGCCCACACCCCGCACACGATCACCGACCCGGATGTGCTGCTGGCCCAGCTGGAGCACATCCGGAAAGTGGGCTACGCCATCGACGACGAGGAGCAGGAGATCGGCGTGCGCTGCGTGGCGGTGCCGCTGCCGGACGCGCCGACCCCGACGGCGATCTCGGTCTCCGGCCCGTCCGGCAGGCTGACCCGGGAGATGGTGGCCGACGTGGTGCCGATCATGCGCCGGGTCGCCGCGGACTTCGTCCGCGACCTGACACCGGGGCAGTGAGCCTTCTCACCGCACCGTCTCTGCAGGTCGAGACGGGTCATCGCGGTGAGGGCCGATGCCATGTGGCCTGGATACGTCCCGGCACCTAAGGCCACGCGTCGGCAAAGGTTCGATGACCGCTCACCGCGCGCCGGCGGCGACCTCCCCGGTCAGCACGCGGGGACGGCCGCGCCGCCAGTGAACGTAGTCGCCCGTGGCCGACACCAGCGTGCCCAGCATCCACAGCGCCACGCCCAGGTCGTCGGCGACCCCGAGGAAGGGGATGAACTCCGGGACGGCGTCCAGCGGGGAGACCAGGTACACCAGCCCGGCGGCCAGCAGCGCCAGCCTGCCGCGGCCCAGCCCGCGGTACTCGCCGCGCAGCACGTCGCGGATCATGCCGGGCAGCGCCCGCAGCCGCGCGCCCAGGCTCGGGGCCCCCGGCCGGGTGGTCTCGCTGTAGATCCGCCACGCCTGGCCCGCCGCCACCACTCGCCGGCTCACGCGCATGATCGTCCTCCGAAAGCAGGGGGTGGACGCGCCCCCGAGGCGCCCACGCTCTGATAAGACGCCCCAAACCCCTCATTAGTTCCCACCTCGGGCGCACCGGCCTGCTAGCGCGTCCTCGCCGGGCGGGTCAAGACAGCCGCGACAAGTGTTCGGCCGCCCTTCTGGCAAAGACGCCACATTTCCGCGCGATCTCGTCACTCCCTCTGGAAGCCGCAGCTTGCGGGATGTAGCGTGCGCCACTGTCGATCTTCGACCGGTCCCGGAGCTCTTCACCCCCTTTGGGAGCCCGTAATGGCGCACGCCACGACCACACTCGAGTCCATCGTCCGCAGCTACTACGAGCACGTCGACGCGCACCGGCTGGAGGAGATGCTGGCGCTGTTCGACGAGAACATCGTCTACGAGCGGCAGGGCACTCCGACCATCGTGGGGATCGAGGCCCTGCGGCGTTTCTACGAGCACGAGCGCATCATCGAGTCCGGCCGGCACTTCCTGGACCAGGTGCTGCCCGGCACCGACTGGGTGGCGGTCCGCGGCCGGTTCGAGGGGCGGCTGCGCGACGGCCGGCAGGTGCGGCTGCGTTTCACCGACTGGCACCACTTCCGCGACGGGCGGATCGTGCGGCGCGAGTCGCTGTTTCCCGACGAGGCGGTCTGAAAGCGGCCGCCCGCGGCGGTCACGGCGGCGGTTGCGCCGCCGTGACCGGCCCCGGCCTCACGCCTTGGCGAGCACCTGGTATTCGACCGGGACGACCCCGGCGCGGGTGCCGCCGATCGAGGCCATCGCGGCGCGCGACAGGTCCAGGCAGCGCCCGCCGACGAAGGGGCCGCGGTCGTTGATGCGGACGACGACCGACTTGCCGTTGTTGAGGTTGGTGACCTTGACCTTGGAGTTCATCGGCAGGGTCCGATGCGCGGCGGTGAGCGCGCCGGGATCGAACCGCTCACCGCTGGCGGTGGTCTGTCCTTCCCAGTAGTAGGACGCCCGGCACTTGCCGGAGCCGACGACCCGGTAACGGGTTCGCTTCCGCTTCTTGCGCACGGCAGGGCTCTGCCGGGCGGTCTTCGACGCGAGTGCGGGTTCAGAGGTCTCCCGGTGCGCCGGCGGCCCTCCGCCCGGCGGGCCGGGAACGACGGGCGGCACCGCCGCGGCCCGGGCCGGTTCGGTGCCGTTGCGCAGCACCCAGGCCCCGGCCGCCAAAGCCGCGAGCGCCGCAGTGGAAACGATCAGGACGGTGCGAAGACGAGCACGCACGAAAAGATCCTTTGATCGGGGACAGGACCCCGGACGCCTCCGCCGCCCGCCCCGGCGCTGTGGTCACGCCGCGCAAAGGGCGCCACGACGGCGGTGCGCGTTTTCCCACCCGCTGCGACCGAAGCGGCCGGCGGACGAAAAAACCGCGCCGATCCGGCTGCGCACAGGGGATCAACCTCCCCCGCCCGCAGGCCGGCAGGCCCGCGTCATTGCGGACATGTAATTGCGTCCGGCAGGCGCGGCATCGGTTTTTTCGCATTCCGGTGTCTCCGGTTCACCGAGACCGCGCACAGGTCCAAGACCGTACGCACTCTCCGCCACGGCGCAAGACCCCGCAGGGGGTTTTGTGGGGTTTGTCACGCCATTCTTGCGCAATATGAATTCACTCATGTGCACATTGTGACCAAATTCAAGATCATTTTTACGCGCACCACCATGCCCATCTCGCGGAGATAACAGAACTATATCCGCCAGGAAACAGCAAGGGGCACCCAGTCCGAGACTTCCCGAGCACACCCCCTTTGAGCTGCTGTTTCACACTTTGACGGACCCGCCGCCCCGGGAAGGGTCGAGACACTCGGCGAGACTCTCTCACCGCCTTCGAACAGGACATACCAGGACGAAGCACGCGTTAGAGGGGGCGGAGGAAGCGGTGCCGCTGCTCTTCGACCATGGGCGTGCCGGAGAACCGTAGAGACGATCGGTGACCCGTCACCCCAAGGGGATACGCCTGGGAGCGGCCATAGCCACGGTCACCTTGGATGCCGAGCCGGGGGTCTTCGGGTTGCGCCAGGGACCCTTCGGTCCGCTCCACCGGCCTGCGGCCGAGGCCGCCCAAGGTCGTGGCCGGTTCCGGAGGCGAAAGTCGGCTGCTATCCGCGCCCCGCCATGCCTTCATGGTGGCATCGCGGCTCGCGGAGGTGGCGGCCGAAGACGACATCGCCGAGGCCGAGTGGATCACCTGCGGCATCACCGAGCACCCCGAACGGACGGAATGGGCTGTGGCGGACACTGCTGAAGAACCACCAGCGCTACTACGACCCCTGCATCGGGCGGTACCTCAGCCCCGACCCCCTAGGACTCGCCCTCCAACCCGACCCGCACGCCTACGTTCTCAACCCCACCACCCGGGCAGACCTTCTAGGCCTGGGCCATGCGCTCCAGCACAACGGCGGGCGGCGGTAGAGGTCGTAAGCGGCGACCTGAGGAATCTACGGAGAGGACTCGGTCTACCGTCCGGACCGGGCGAAACCTTCCACCGCGTGATTCTCAAGGAAGAGATAAAGGAACACACTTTCGCCAGGCTCGACCATAAAGAGAATTCCTATCATGGCATGAACGGCGGGACTCCTCGCCCTACTCCCCATCCTGGAAATGGCATCGCGCGACCCTCCTAGGAGGACCCCGCAGAGGGGATGTATTTTCTCAAGAAAAGACCTTCAGGAACAGCAGAGGAAACCATCCTCTACGTCGACAGGGATGTGTGTCCGCACTACTTCAACAGCATGGCGGGCTATGCGAGGCGGCTGAACCTGGATTGCCTTAAGGTGCGGGAACAGGCAAAATACGGGGCGATCCTCATGGCGGGCTACTACGCTAGGGCAATAGACAAGTTCATCAGATTGCGATGATGTCGGAAGTCCGATACCCACCATATCCATACAGCACTATGACTACCACAGCCCCGACGACCACAGAAAAGTGAGGATAGAGGAGCTGGATGAGGTCTTTCACTCTATCGATCACTCCAGCCCCTTCACCATCTCCTGCGAGGATGAAGAAGCAGACAAGTACTTGATGATCGACGTCGACGGCGATTACGCCTTGCCCGAGTACTTGTATGAGGGGACATCATACTTTCTCGAGACATCCGATGAAGAAGAGATGCTCGAGATGCATGTGGGCGGGCTTCTCGAAGAATACCCAAGACGGAACATGATTCCTCGTGAGCAGACATTGGAGTTGATACGCCGCGCCTACCAGGACATGGACGCCGCCTTTTATTCATACAATTGGATCCCGAATGAATAGTGGGGCTCCCTGAACGGAAATCACCGTCCAGCGTCACCCGAAGGCCGGCAGGGTCCAGGGGTGACGCCGAGCCCACCGGGACTCCCGGCGAGGCTTGCTCAACGATCGATGTCGCCGAGACCCCGGAGGCACGCGCAAGGACACTGGGAGAGGGCGAGGCAGCGGCGGGCGACGCACGGAGGGCCACACCACCGGAGAGCAGGGAAATGCGCCTACAGAGAGCGGACGAGCACACCCTCACCCCAGGGTGAAACGGCACGGTGCAGTCCCGGGGACGAAGCATGCACCGAGGGCACCGAGAACGTCGGGGACATCACGTCGTTGCTCTCTGCAAATCGCAAAGACCTTGACAACAGATGCCCTCGCCACCGGATCCACCCAACATCCAAGGGCTCGGGGTTCCCTACCGTGCCATGCTCGACGTTCCCCGTCCTGCGGGCCGGTATCCGGTCCGGCTGCTTGCGGCCTACCCGGCACCTCAAGGGGACTCCGATGCCTTGGGGCCGTTCCGGCAAGCGCCGCTGGTGTGGTGCACCGCCTTCCGGGTGCGGCACCGATTACCCGCCCGGCTCGGTGTGTCATGTCACCGTGAGCCCACGGCGGGATCGGCGCGTCCACGCCGCCCTGCTCCCGGGCAATACCTGGGGCCAATTCTCATTATGAGAGAATTTCAGTTCGCTACCCGCCGTGGCTTCGCGGTGGAGTCGTCGCTTGCGGTGGCGAGGACAGTGCCGTTAGGACTGAAAGCCACCAACCAGATTAGGCGTCCATATTCGGTGCAGGCTGCAAAAAGCCAGCCAGTCCCGGCCTCACACACTTTCACAGTGTCGTCACCACCTGCAGTGGCGAGAGTGAGGCCATTCGGGGCTGAACATCAGTGAGTTGACCCACTCTTTGTGCCCGGTGAGGGCGGCACGGAGACGGAGCCTGCCGTAGTCAATGCCCGTCTGGCCTCCGGTGGGGCTTTCTCAGCGAAAGTCACTGCCAAGCATCGTTGAGGACGGGTGCGGCTTGGACGATGACGCCGATCCGGCTTCGGGCTCATAGTGGCCTGGCCCAAGGCCTTGGCGCCGTCTGAGAGGGGCGGCGTCTTTTCCCCGGACGAGCAGGCGCTTACCATCCGGTCATCGGCGTGAGTGGCGACAGCCAGGAGACGGGGGTCCGGATCCGACCGGCACACCGATTCGGCGGCGAAGACGCTCCCAGCGGTTCTGCGGCTTTCAGGGGCGACGCCGCAACGCCTTCCGCATTCCCGGCGCCCGGTTCGCCCTGGTGCGTCCCGTTCGATTTCGCTTGAAGAACCTCAGGGAACCCTTTCGCCACGTGGTCTCATACGCCTGGGACGGGAGCCCCGGCGGGTCCCGGTGCCGGGCCGTCGCAGGCCGCGGCTTCGTTCCCGTCGGTGGCTTACCCGTCCCCGACTGCAGGAGAGCTGCGTGCTGAACAGGCTCAGTCCTCCGAGAGCGCCGACCCCGGTTCATACGAGGGAGGAAGAGTCCCCGTGGTGCCGGGGAGGCCGCCGAGCAGTCCGCTCAGGCCGCTCGGCAGGATCGCCGGCAGCGTCTCGCCGGAGGCGGTCGAGGTCTCGTCCGCCGGGTCCGGGGTTCGCCGGGCGTTGGCCGGTGGGCTCACCCGCGGGCTGCCCAGGGCGCCGAACACCGGCTGGCCGGGCTGGACGGCGCCGGCGGGGTCGGCGGCGGGCGGGGCGGTCGGAGCCGCGAGCCGGCCGTTCGGCCGTTGCGCCTGCTGGGCGTCCGGCCGCAGCAGCGGGCCGCCGCACAGCCGGCTGCCGAGGCCGGGGGCGGACAGGCACGCGGCACGCGCCGGGTCCAGGCCGAAGGAGCGGGTGGCCGTGCCGAGGGCCTCGTGGCCGGTCAGGGCCGACAGCAGCGTCTCGGTGGCGGACTTCGGCCAGTCGGTCTCGGCGCGCCGCCCCTGGTCGAGGGTCTGCACCGGGACCGCAACGGCGCCGGGCCGCGGTGCCGCCATAGCGCGCGCCGGCACGGCCGAGCCCGCCATCAGCACGATGGCCGCGGCCACCGGAGCCAGTGCCAAGGCCCGGATCAGATTACTGAAAGATCGATTCACCTTTCCCCCCGAGAATGTGCTTGACCTGGTGTATGCGCCGCGGCCCAAGCGGCACCATCGAGCGGGCACGCTAGTACATCCGCAGGTCAAGCACAACGAATTCGAAGAGGAATTTGTGATCCTCCGGTGAGGAAAGTAAAACGACCGGCCGCCGCGATATTCCGGGTTTTATGGCGGCAAGTCCGGCAGGCAAAAAGCAAAGGCGCCCGGCGCTGCGGCCGGGCGCCCGGTGCGCTCAAGGCCCTTACTCGGTCTCGCCCGCTCCCAGCGCGATGGCCTCGGCGACCTCCTTGCGCCGGGCGGCCAGTTCCCGCTGGTGACGCTCCTCGTCGTAGCGGTCGGCGATCTCCTCGTCCTGCTTCATCAGGGCGGTCAGGTCGGCCTTGGCGTTGTCCAGCACGCCCATGGCCTCATAGGCGTCGCGCACCCGCTGACCCCACAGCCCGATGTCCTTCACGCAGGGCACGATCCGGCTGAACAGCAGCGAGGTGTACAGCGAGTACATGTCGGACCTGTCGACGTACTCCATGCATTCCTTGACCGGCAGGCCGAGGTTCTCGAAAACCTCCCGGCCCTTGAACCGGTCGCGCATGAGGTAGCAGCCCTCGATCACGAACTCCTCGCGCTCGGCGCGCTCCTTGTCGGTGAGTTCGGCGTAGTAGTCCTTAAGGGCCAGCCGGCCGAAGGCCACGTGCCGCGCCTCGTCCTGCATCACGTACGCCAGCAGCTGCTTGACCAGCGGGGTGGTGGCCATGTCCCGGTACAGGCCGAAGGCCGCCAGCGCCAGCCCTTCGATGAGCACCTGCATGCCGAGGTAGGCCAGGTCCCAGCGGCTGTCGTCGAGGGCCTCCTTGAGGAGCTTGGCCAGGTCCTGGTTGATCGGGTAGTACATCCCGATCTTCTCGTGGATGAACTTGGCGTAGGCCTCCACGTGGCGCGCCTCGTCCATGCACTGGGTGGCGGCGTAGAACTTGGAGTCCAGGTCGGGCACGGTCTGCACGATGCGGGCCGAGACGTTCAGCGCGCCCTGCTCGCCGTGCAGGAACTGGCTGAACAGCCAGGAGCCGTTGTGGCGGCCGAACTCCTTGCGCTCGGCCTCGGTCATCTTCTCCCAGATCTCCGAGCCGAACAGCGGGTTGAACTGCTCGGGGAACCCGGCCACGTTGGTCGGGTCCACCTCCTGGTCCCAGTCGATGCGCGACTGGGCGTCCCACTGCTTGTCCTTGCCCTTTTGGTACAGGGCCAGCAACCGGTCCCGGCCGTCGTCGTACTCCCAGGTGAAGCGGACGTCCCCGGCCATGGGGACCTTCCAGATGTCATCGGGGAGTTCGGTGACGTAGTGGTCGAAAGAGCTCATGGGAAGCCTCCTCGGTGAGGCGGGGGGTGGCGCTCCCACCGGCCTTTACAGGTCTTCCTAGCATGTAAAGTGAGCTGCGACCATACTTCGGCGGCCATCACCTCACTGAGTGACCACATGGTCATTTTGGGTGTCGCAGATCACTCCCGCCCGGGCGCCGTCCCGCTCAGGGAGTGTCGATGTGACCGGCCAGGTACCCGTGGATGAGCCGCTTGGCCTCCGCCACCGTGGCCGGGTCGCCGTCGGGGTTGTTGCGGAAGGCCATCTTGAGCACCGCGTCGGCGGCCTCCACCGCGATGGCGATGGCCCGCGCCAGCTCGGGGGTGTCGGGCACGCCGAACGCCTCCACGATCAGCTTCCGCAGCCGCCGGGCCACCACCGAGTTGTTGTCGGCCGTCTCCTCCAGCAGATTGACGTCGGCCACGTCCCCGAAGCGCAGCGTCCGAAAGCCGGGGACGGTGCGGTTCATCTCCACGAAGATGTCGATGATCCCGCCGACCGGGTCGGACCAGTGCTGAAAGTCGCCCTCGGCCAGCAGCCGGGAGACCCGCTCGCCGAACATCTCCAGATTGCGCAGCGCCAGCGCCTGGGCCACCGCCCGCTTGTCGGGGAAGAACTGGTAGACCGAGCCGATCGCCACTTCGGCGCGCTGGGCGATACGGGTGGTGGACAGGCCGTCATAGCCGACCTCGTCCAGGATCTCGGCGCAGGCGTCGAGCATGCGCTGGACGCGCTCGGCACTGCGGCGCTGGGCGGGACGGCGGCGTAGGGGGGTCGACCGGGTGGGCGTCACGTTCTCATTCTTCCCTGTTACCGGCGGTCTTCGAACCGTTCCGCCCCCCGCCATAAAATGCGAGTTTTCCTCACTTCTTCGGGAGGCCCGATGGCGTTCACGGCCGATTTCCGCTGGGGTGTGGCCACCGCCGCCTACCAGATCGAAGGCGCCGTCACCGAGGACGGCCGGGGCGCGTCGGTCTGGGACACCTTCTGCCACGAAAGCGGCCGCATCGCCGGCGGCCACACCGGCGACGTGGCCTGCGACCACTACCACCGCTGGCCCGAAGACCTGGCGCTCATGGCGGACCTGGGCGTGGACGCCTACCGCTTCTCCATCGCCTGGCCCCGGGTGCAGCCAGGCGGGCGCGGCCCGGCCAACCCCAAGGGCCTGGACTTCTACGAACGGCTGGTGGACGGGCTGCTGGAGCGCGGCATCACCCCCTTCGTCACCCTCTTCCACTGGGACCTGCCGCAGGCCCTGGAGGACGCCGGGGGCTGGCTGTCGCGCGACACCGCCCACCGCTTCGCCGACTACGCCGCGCTGGTGGCCGGCCGGCTCGGCGACCGGGTGGAGCACTGGATCACCCTGAACGAACCCGTCGTGGTCACCGCCTACGGCTACGCCTTCGGCGTCTACGCCCCCGGCCGCACCCTCCTGCTGGACGCCCTGCCCACCGCCCACCACCAGCTGCTCGGCCACGGCCTGGCGGTCGCCGCGCTGCGCGAGCACGGCCGCCGGCAAAAGATCGGGCTGGCCAACCACTACTCCCCCGCCTGGGCGCAGGATGAGTCCTCCCCGGCCGACCGGCGCGCCGCGCAGATCTTCGACCTGTTCATGAACCGCCTGTTCACCGACCCGGTGCTGCACGGGACGCTGCCCGACCTGTCGGCCCTGGGCGGCCCCGACCCGGCCTCCTACGTCCGCGACGGCGACCTGGCGGCGATCGCCGCGCCGATCGACTTCCTGGGCGTCAACTACTACCAGCCGACCCGGTTGCAGGCCCCGCCCGCCGGCGGCCCGCTGCCGTTCGAGATCGTCCCGATCACCGGGCACCCGGTCACCGGCATGGGCTGGCCCGTCGTCCCGGACGCGCTGCTGTCACTGCTGCGCGACCTGCGCCGCACCCACGGCGACGCCCTGCCGCCGATCCTCATCACCGAGAACGGCTGCTCCTACGACGATGCGCCCGGCCCCGACGGCACCGTGGACGACCCCGAGCGCATCGACTTCCTGCGCGCCCACCTGCAGGCCGTCGAAACCGCCCTGGCCGAGGGCATCGACGTGCGGGGCTACTTCGTCTGGTCGCTGATGGACAACTTCGAATGGTCGGAGGGCTACGGCCCCCGTTTCGGCCTGGTGCACATCGACTACGACACCCAGCGCCGCACCCCCAAGACCTCCTTCGCCTGGTACCGCGACCACATCGCCCGCGCCAGGCGCACCTCTTAGGCCACGTGCACCGTGGTGAGGACGTCCAGCCCGGAGATCGTCAGCACCGGCCGCAGCAGGGACGGCACGATCAGCTCGATGTGCCGGACGTGGGCGAACAACGCGGCCAACGCGGCGCTGTCCAGGTAGTGCACCCCGGTCAGGTCGATCACCAGCAGCTCGTCGTCGCCGGCGGCGCGGGCGATCGCCTCGCGGAAGGTCTCCACATTGCTGAAATCGATCTCGCCGGCGACGGCCAGCACCGGGGTGCCGTCGTCCCGCCGGCGAACGGTGAGCTGCAGTGGCGTGGTCATGGGGCGATCCCGATACGCATATCGACGGTGGTTCCGGTAGGGCCGTGCTCGACGGCGACCCGGTGTATCAGCGCGCGGATCAGCGCCAGGCCCCGGCCGTGCCCCTGCCCGCCGCCCTGGTGGGGGAACTGCCAGCGGCTGGAGTCGGCGACCGTCACCTGCAGCTCCTCACCGGTGACGGACGCCGTCAGGCGCACCAGCCGGCCCGGGCGGTCGCCGCGGCCGTGCTCGACGGCGTTGCCGCACGCCTCCCCGGCGGCGGTCAGCACCCGCTGGGTGAGCGCCGGCCCGAGGTTGAAGCCCTCCAGCCAGCGGCGCAGCTCGGCGCGGACGGCGGCCAGCCGCGCCGCGTCCGCGGGGAACGACAGGTGCAGCCCGTGCGGGCGGCGGTACAGCAGCAGGGCCGCATCGTCGTCATAGCCCTTGCCCTCTGGGATCAGCCGGGTCATGACCTGCTGGGCGAGGTCTTCCAGCGGCAGCCGGCGGTACCGCCGGGCCACCGCGGCGGCCTGGCCGATCCCCACGTCCAGGGAGCGGTCGCGGCGTTCGATCAGCCCGTCGGTGTACAGCAGCAGGGTCGTCTCCGGCGGCAGCAGGTACTCGCCGTCGGGCCTGGGCATGCCCGGCACCACCCCCAGCGGGGTGCCGCGTCCCTCTTCGAGCAGGTCGGTGCGGGCGTCGGCGTGGACGGCGATGCCCGGCAGGTGCCCTGCGCTGCTGTAGGTCAGCCGCCCGGTGTGCGGGTCCAGGACGCCGCAGAACACGGTGGTGCCCACCGCCCCGGGGACCATCTCGGCGAAGCCGTCCATCGCCGCCAGCGTCAGCGCCGGGTCGGCCAGCTGCAGCAGCAGGGCGCGGCAGGCGCTGCGCAGCTGTCCCATGACGGCCGCGGCGGACACGCCCCGTCCCACGCAGTCGCCGACCACGATGCCGATGCGGCCGTCGGGGAAGCCGAACGCGTCGTACCAGTCCCCGCCCACCGGCAGCGGCCGGGCCGCCGGTTCGTAGCGGGCGGAGAACCCGCCGGGAAGCTCGCCGGGGCTGAGGATGGCGCGCTGGAACGCCAGCACGATCTCGCGCTGCTGGCTGACCACCGAGATGTGCTGCAGGGCCTGGCTCAGGTATCCGCACAGTGCGATCAGCAGCGGCTGGTCCTCGGAGGTCAGCAGGCGGTGCGGGTCCGGTTCGATCCAGATCACCAGCGGGCCGCCGAAATGCTCCAAGGTGATGCCCACGCCCGCGGGGTCGGCGAAGGAGACCGGGCGCAGCGGCGGGCGGCGGCGCAGGTCCTCGATGGTGGCGCGCACCGGGGCGGGCAGGTCCTCCCAGCCGATCTCCGCCCCGCCGGAGATCACCTGTACCCGGTCGCCTTCGTCCCAGGTGGCCGCGATGATCCGCGCGGGCTCCCACAAGCCGGCCATCTCCTCCAGCGCCGCCCGCAGGGTCTGCGGCAGGGAGTCCGTCCCCGACAGCCGCAGGCTCATGTTGGCCAGGGCCATGTCGCGCTGGGCGGCGGCCCGCTCGGCGGTGATGTCGCGCAGGGTGCCCACGATGCGGCGTTCCCCGGTGCCGGGGGTGAAGACCTCGTTGTAGGCGGTGGCCACCCACACCCGGCGCCCGTCGCGGTGCCGCAGCGGGGTGGTGTGCCTGCCCTTGGCGCGGCGCGTCATCCTGGAGACGAGCTCGGCGGTCCGGCGGTGCGCCTCGGGCTCGGTGTCGGGGTCGGGCCACCAGGGGAACGGCTGCCGGTAGGGCAGTCCCTCGGGGCCGAAGCCGAGCAGGTCGGTGAACGCGTTGTTGATCTCGATGATCTCGCCCTGCTCGTTCATCACGAAGAACGCCTCTTGCAGGGAGTCGAACAGGGCGCTGCGCCAGGCGGCGTGCTGGCGCCGCAGCCGGTGCATCTCCACGTTCGCCCGCACCCTGGCCAGCAGCTCGACCGCCGAGAACGGCTTGACCAGGTAGTCGTCGGCCCCGGCGGCCAGCCCTTCGGCCGAGTGGCGCTCCCCGGCCAGCGCCGACAGCAGCAGCACCGGCACGTCCGCGGTGCGCGGGTCGGCCCGCAGCCGCGACACCAGTTCCAGGCCGCCCATGCCGGGCATCATCACGTCGCTGATGACCAGGTCCGGCGGGTCGGCGCGGGCGGCCCGCAGGGCCTGCTCCCCGTCGGCCACCGTCTTGACCCGGTAGGCGGGGCGCAGCAGCCGCCGCAGGTAGTCGCGCAGGTCGGGGTTGTCGTCGGCGACGAGCACCCTGGCCCGCTCGCCGGCCGACACCGCCTCTCCCACCAGGTGCGGTTCCGCCGGGCCGGAGACGTCCGTCCATTCGTCTTCCCGGTCCCCCGGCAGCCAGCGCAGCGCCTCTTCCACGTACGGGTCGGCGGTGGGCGACACTTCCTCCTCGGTGGAGGGGACCAGCTCGCCTTCGGGCAGGTGCGCATGCCCGAAGGGCAGCCGGATAGTGAAGGTGGTGCCCTTGCCCAGGGTGCTGTCGACGCCGATGGTGCCGCCGTGCAGGTGCACCAGTTCCCGCACCAGCGCCAGCCCTATGCCGCTGCCTTCGATGGAACGGGTCTGCGCCGCTTTGACCCGCTGGAACCGTTCGAACACGCGGGGGAGGTCTTGCTCGGACATGCCGACCCCGGTGTCGGAGACCCGCAGCACCGCCTGCCCGTCCTCGGCGCGCAGCCGGACGGTGATGGAGCCTTCGAAGGTGAACTTCAGGGCGTTGCTGAGCAGGTTGAGGACGATCTTCTCCCACATGCCGCGGTCCACGTACACCGGTTCGGGCAGCGGCGGGCAGTCCACCTCCAGCCGCAGCCCGGCTTTGTCCACGGCGGCCCGGAACACCCCGGCCAGGTCGGCGGTGAAGACGGCCAGGTCGGTCGGCTGGTAGCGGGCCTCCATCCGCCCGGCCTCGATGCGGGCGAAGTCCAGCAGCGTGTCGACCAGCCTGGTCATCCGCAGCGCGCTGTGGCGGATGATCTCCAGGTTCTCGCGCACCCATTGGTCGGCCGGTCCCAGCCTGGACCGCAGCTCCTCCAGCGGCCCCACGATCAAGGTCAGCGGGGTGCGGAACTCGTGGCTGATGTCGGTGAAGAAGACGGTCTTGGCGCGGTTCAGCTCGGCCAGCTCCTCGGCCCGCCGCTGCTGCGCCCGGTAGGTCAGCGCCCGGCTGATCAGCGCGGACGTCTCCTGGCCCAGCAGCCGCAGAAAAGTGCGGTAGCCCTCGTCCAGGGGGCGCCCGGCGCCGGCCGCCAGCACGATCACCCCGGCCGGCCGGCCGTCCTCCCCGCCCGGCAGCGGCAGCACCATCGCCTCCCGGGGCGGCACGGGCCAGCCGCCCGACGGCAGCTCCCCGAACCGCTCGGCCACATCCGCCACGACCACCGGCCGCCCGGTGCGCATCACCTCTTCCAGCGGCCACCCGCCCGGCCCGCCGTCGCGGGGCCGCGGATCGATGCCCGGCGGGCTGGTCGCCACCAACTCCAGCGCGTCGCCGCCGGGCTTGCGGGCATACAGCGCGGCGAACGGCGCGTCCCGTTCCGCCTCGCGCAGCGTCTCAGCGGCCAGCCGGCACGCCTCGGGCACGCTGCGGGGCGTCTCCGTCAGGCTCCCCAGCCGCCGCAGGGCCTCCAGCCGCCGCCTGGCGACGACCTGCTCGGTGGTCTCGTCGCAGACGGTGAACACCCCGGTGACCGCGCCGTTGCCGTGCAGCGGGCTGGTGGAGAAGGTCCAGTACGTCTCCTCCTGGTATCCCTGCCGGATCACCTCCAGGGGGACGTCCTGGGCGCCGATCGACACCCCGCTCTCCAGCACCTGCCGCATCGACGGCTCGACCAGGGGCCATGCCTCCGCCCACACCTGCTCGCCCGGGCTTCCCAGCGCCGCCGGGTGCTTGCCGCCCAGCAGCGGCCGGTAGGCGTCGTTGTAGATGCACCGCATCTGCGGGCCCCACCACACGACCATCGGGTACTGGGAGTTCAGGCAGATCCGGCAGGCCACGCGCAGTTCCGCCGGCCAGTCCGCCGGGTCTCCCATGCCGACCGCCGCCCAGTCGAACTCGCGCACCAGGCGCACCATCTCGCCGTCTTCGGCGGACGCCTGGCGCACCAGCGCTGCCGCATCCTCGTGCGCGCCATCGCCCATCGGTCCGTCTCCCACCCGGCGGCTCCCCACAGGGTGACACTTCTACCCAAAACGGACACATGTAGTAGTGCCGGTCGGCTCAGCGGGCGGCCGGGCGGCGGTACAGCAGCAACGCCACATCGTCTTCGAAGCCGCCGTCGGGACGCATGACGGCCATCAGCCGCTGGGCGAGCTCCTCCGGCGGGGCGGTGCGGCCCTCGCGGACCACCGCGGCGATCTGCCGGATGCCGGCGTCCAGGGAGCGGTGCCGGCGCTCGATCAGCCCATCGGTGTACAGCAGCACGGTGCCGCCGGGGCAGAGCGCGCAGGTCGTCGTGGACCTGGGCAGCTCCGGCAGCACGCCCAGCGGCAGGTCGCCGCCGCCTTCCAGAAGCTCGGTGCGCCCGTCGGGGTGGACGAAGATCCCCGGGGGGTGGCCGGCGTTGCTGTAGACCAGCCGCCCGGTGCGGGTGTCCAGCACGCCGCAGAACATGGTGGTACCCATCGCGCCCGGGATCCGGCCGGCGAACCCGTCCATCGCCGTCAGGGTCCGCGCCGGGTTGGCCAGCTGCAGCAGCAGGGCGCGGCAGGCGCTGCGCATCTGCCCCATGACGGCCGCGGCCGACACCCCGTGCCCGACGCAGTCGCCCACCACGATGCCGATGCGGCCGTTGGACAGGTCGACCACGTCGTACCAGTCCCCGCCCACCTGCAGCGGCCGCACCGCCGGCTCGTAGCGGACGGAGAACTCGGCCGGCAGGGCGCCCGGCCCCAAGATGGCGCGCTGGAACGCCAGGATCATCTCCCGCTGCTGGCCGACCAGGGAGATGCGCTGCAGCGACTGGCCGATGTACCCGCACAACGCCGCCAGCAGGGACCGGTCCTGGGAGGTGAACGGCAGCACCGGGTCCGGTTCCAGCCAGATCGCCAGCGGGCCGCCGGGGTACTCCAGCGTGATGCCCACCCCGGCGGGCCGGGCGAAGGTGATCGGGCGCAGCACCGGGCGGTTGCGCAGACCCTCGACGGTGGCCAGCACCTCCCCGGGCGGCTCCGGCAGGTCATCGGGGATGCTGCAGAGCACCTGGGGCCGCCCGGCGGGATCCCAGGTGACCGCCAGCGCCCGCCGGGTCTGCCACAGCCGGGCCAGCTCGCCCAGGGCGATGCGCAGGTTCTCCGGCAGGCTCTTGGCGTCCGACATGCGCAGCCCCAGATTGGCCAACGCGGCGTCGCGCCGGTTGGAGAACCACTCGGCGGTGACGTCCCGCATGGTGCCGACCTTCATGCGGCGGCCGGTGTCGGGGTCCTCGACCTCGTTGAGGGTGATCGCCACCCACAGCCGGTGCCCGTCGCGGTGCGTCACCGGGATGATGCGGCTTCCGCTGCTGGCCCGCACGCTCTCGATGCCCTCCCGGGGGCCGGCGGTGACCGCGTCGGCCCACCACGGCTGCACGGGCCGGTACGGCAGCCCTTCGGGGCCGTAGCCGAGGATGTCGGTGAAAGCGGAGTTGATCTCGGTGACGACGCCGTCTTCGTCCATGACGAAGAACGCCTCTTGCAGGGAGTCGATCAAAGCGGCGCGCCAGCGGGCGTGGTGGTTGCGCAGCCGGGCCAGCTCCACGTTCGCCCGCACCCTGGCCAGCAGCTCGGCGGCCGAGAACGGCTTGACCAGGTAGTCGTCGGCCCCGGCGGCCAGGCCCTCGATGGAGAACTCCCCGGCCAGCGCCGACAGCAGCAGCACCGGCACCCCGGCGGTGCGCGGGTCCGCCCGCAGCGCGCTCACCAGCTGGAAGCCGTTCAGCCGGGGCAGCAGCACCCCGCTGACGATCAGGTCCGGCGGGTCGGCGCGGGCGACCTCCAGGGCCTCCTGCCCGTCGCCGACCGTCTGCACCGCATAGCCCGGCCGCAGCAGCCGCCACAGGTAGCCGCGCAGGTCGGGGTTGTCCTCGGCGATGAGCACCCGGGCCGGCGGGCCGCTGGGACGGCCCACGGAACTGGGCCGGAAAGGCGCGGTCGGTTCCGCGCGGCCGAGCGGGGCCTGCGGTTCGATGTCCTCGGGGACGTCCCCGGACACCCAGTGCAGCGCCTCCGCCACATACGGCTCGGCGAGGCCGGACACGCCCCGGTACTCGCTCTCCGGGGCCAGGGACGCCTGGGGGAGGTGGGCGTGCCCGAAGGGCAGCCGGACGGTGAAGGTGGTGCCCTTGCCCGGCGTGCTGTCGGCGGTGATGGTGCCGCCGTGCAGGCGCACCAGCTCCCGCACCAGCGCCAGCGCGACGCCGTCGCCCTCGATCGAACGCGTCCGGGGGGCCTCGATGCGTTGGAACCGTTCGAACAGCCTGGGCAGGTCCTTTTGCGACACCCCCACCCCGGTGTCGCTGACCTGCAGCACCGCCTGCCCGTCCTCGGCGCGCAGCCGGACGGCGATGGAGCCTTCGAAGGTGAACTTCAGGGCGTTGCTGAGCAGGCTCAGCACCACCTTCTCCCACATGCTGCGGTCCACGTACACCGGTTCGGGCAGCGGCGGGCAGTCCACCTCCAGCCGCAGCCCGGCCCGTTCGATCGCGGTGCGCAGCATCCCGGCCAGGTCGGCGGTGAAGACGGCCAGGTCGGTCGGCTGGTAGCGGGCCTCCATCCGCCCGGCCTCGATGCGGGCGTAGTCCAGCAGCGTGTCGACCAGCTTGCTGAGCCGCAGCCCGTTGCGGTGGATGACCTCCAGGTCCTTGCGCACCCACGGCTCGGCGTCCTGCAGCCTGGCCCGCAGCTCCTCCACCGGCCCCATGATCAAGGTCAGCGGGGTGCGGAACTCGTGGCTGATGTCGGACAGGAACACCGTCTTGGCCCGGTCCAGCTCGGCCAGCTCCTCGGCCCGCCGCCGCTGCACCTGGTAGGCCAGCCCCCCGTTGACCAGCCCGGCCGCCTGCCGGGCCACCAGGTCCAAAAAGGCGCGGTATTTGCCGTCCAGGGCGCGTCCGGCACTGGCCGCCAGCACGATCACCCCGACCGGCCCGAAGGCGTGCTCGCCCGGCAGCGGCAGCACCATCGCCTCCCGGGGCGGCACGGGCCAGCCGCCCGACGGCAGCTCCCCGAACCGCTCGGCCACATCCGCCACGACCACCGGCCGCCCGGTGCGCGCCACCTCTTCCACCGGCCACCCGCCCGGCCCGCCGTCGCGGGGCCGCGGATCGGCGCCCGGCGGGCTGGTCGCCACCAGTTCCGGTCCGTCGCCGTCGGGGTCGCGGGCGTACACGGCGGCGAACGGGATGTCCCGCTGTTCCTCCCGCAGCGCCTCGGCGACCAGCTCGCACGCCTCCCGGACGCTCCGGGCCGTCCCCACCTGCGCCCCGAGCCGCTGCAGGACGGCCATCCGGCGTTCGCCGACGACCTGCTCGGTGATGTCGTGGCAGGCGGTGAGCACCCCGCCGACCGCGCCGTCGTCGAACAGCGGGCTGAAGGCGTACGTCCAGTACGTCTCCTCCCGGTAGCCGTGCCGGTTCAGCGGCAGCATCATCCGGTCCAGCCAGGTCGGCTCCGCGCCCTCCAGCACCTCCTGCAGCCTCGGCCCGAGGATGTGCCAGACGTCGCTCCAGACCTGCGCGCCGGGCGCCGCCAGCGCCGGCCTCCGGTCGCCGAGCAGTTCCAGGAAGGCGTCGTTGTACAGGCACCGCAGCTGCGGCCCCCACCACAGGACCGCCGGATGCCGCGAGGTCAGCATGATCCGGCACGCCTCGCGCAGCTGCACCGGCCAGTCCGCCGGGTCCCCCATGCCCACGGCCGGCCAGTCGAGCTCGCGCATCGACCGCGCCATCTCGCTGTCGCCGGGGAACACATGGTCGCGGTCTGTCTTCATATCCGTCCTCCGGGTCCCCGTCGCCGGGCCGGGTGCCGGCCTCATCCCCTCGTTCCGCCGCAGAACGCCCCTACCCACAAGCGGGCCTCCCGCCCCCGCTTGTGCGGGTGAGGCGTCCGCTCGTCCCGCCTGCTTGAGGTGGGACGGAATGCCGGTGCCCTGCCGGGGTACCGGACAGGTTCCGGCGGGCCGCCGTCCGGACGGTCGCAAGGGGGCCTCGGGATGAACGTGATCGCGCTGACCCGCATCGAGCCGGGCATGGTCGAGCTGGTGGGCGGCAAGGCCGCCGGGCTCGGCGGGCTGATCGGGGCCGGGGAGCGGGTGCCCGACGGTTTCTGCGTCACCACTGCCGCCCACGACGCGGCCCTGCGCTCCGGCGGCGAGATGGACGCGGCGCTGCGCGCGGAGATCGCCGCCGCCTACCGGCATCTGGGGGGCGGCGCGGTGGCGGTGCGGTCCAGCGCCACCGCCGAGGACCTGCCCGAGCTGAGCTTCGCCGGGCAGCAGGAGAGCTTCCTGGGCGTGCACGGCGAGGACGAGGTGATCGACGCCGTGCGGCGCTGCTGGGACTCGCTGTGGAGCGAACGCGCGACCGCCTACCGCCGGGCTCACGGCATCGACTCCGAGTCCGTCCGGATGGCGGTGATCGTGCAGCGCATGATCGACCCGAGGGCGGCCGGGGTGCTGTTCACCGCCGACCCGGTGACCGGCAGCCGCAGCCGGATGACCGTGGACGCCGCCCCCGGCCCGGGCGACTCCGTCGCCGCGGGCTCCGTCGTGCCCGACCACTACGTGCTGCAGGAAGGGGTGCCGGCGGCGTCCGGGGGCGGCTGCCTGAACGCGCTGCAACTGGAGGAGCTGCGCGCCACCGGGCGGCGCGTCCAGCGGCTCTTCGGCGCGCCCCAGGACATCGAATGGGCGATCGACGCCGCCGGCACGCTGTGGCTGCTGCAGTCCCGCCCGGTCACCGGGCTGTTCCCGCCGCCGCCGGACACCGGGCGCCCGCCGCCCCGGGTGTACCTCAACTTCAGTCCCGCCCAGGGCATGCACCGGCCGTTCACCCCGATGGGCATGTCGGTGATGCGGATGGCGATCACGGCGTGGTGGAACGCGCTCGGGGCCGGGCGCGGCATCGACCCGATCGACGGGCCGGAAGGCATGGTCGAGGTGGGCGGGCGCCTGTTCGCCGACGTCACCGACTGGGTGCGCGCCGGGGCGACCCGCCGGCTCGTGCTCGCGGTGATGCGGATCCAGGGGCCGCGGGTCGCACAGGCCCTGGAGCTGGTGCTGCAGGACCGGCGGTTCCGCTCGCGCCCCGGCCTGCCGTTCTCCCGGCGCTCCCTGGCGGTGATGCTGTTTCGGACGCTTCCGTCCATGGCCGCCGGGATGGTGCGGACGCTCGCCCACCCCGAGCGGGTGCGGGCCGAGGCGTTCGAGGAGGCCGCGCGGCTGCGGCTGAAGGCACGGCCCCCGGCCGGACTGACCACGGCGGCCGACCGGCTGCGCTTCGTGGCGCAGGCCCACGCGTCGTTCCTGGACCGCGCCATGGTGAACGCCATGCTCTGGCCGGTCTACACCGGCGTCATGGCCGCGGACCTGCCGGTGGCGCTGCTGCGGGACGTCGCCTCCCCGGCGGAGGTGAAGACGGTGCTGGGCGGCATGCCGCACAACGTCACCACCGAGATGGACCTGCGGCTGTGGCGCCTGGCCCGGGAGGCGGGCGAGCACCGCGACCTGCTGACCGGCACCCCGCCCTCGGAGCTGGCCACCCGGTACCGCCAGGGCAGGCTGCCGGAGATCGGGCTGGAGGACTTCCTCGCCGACTATGGGCACCGCGCCGCCGCCGAGGTCGATGTCGGCATGCCCCGCTGGTCGGAGGACCCCGCCCCGGTCTTCACCGCGATCGCCAACTACCTGCAGGTCACCGACCCCGAGCAGGCTCCCGACCGGCATTTTGCCGCCTCCGCCCGCCGGGCCGAGGAGACGCTCGGCGAACTGGTCCGCCGCGCCCGCCCGCTCCGCGGCCGCCTGGCCGGTTTCCTGCTGCGCCGCGCCCGGGCGGTCGGCGGGCTGCGGGAACTGCCCAAGTCGGTGTGGGCCCTCCTGCTGCAGGAGATCCGCCGCCAGCTTCTGCTGGCCGGTCTGGAACTGGCCGAGCGCGGCCTGCTGGAACACCCCGACGACATCATGTTCCTGTACTTCCGGGAGGCCCAGGCGGCCGTGGCCGGCGCCGACCTGAAGGCTCTGGTCGCCGAACGCCGCGCGACGTACGAGCGGGAGCTGCGCCGCCGCCGCGTCCCCAACGTCCTGCTATGGGACGGCACCGACATGGAGACGCTGCTGCCGCCCATCGCCGAGGACGGGGCGCTCACCGGCATGCCCGGCTCGGCGGGCACCGTCACCGCCTCCGCCCGGGTGGTCTTCGACCCCTCCCAGGCCCGCCTGGAACCCGGCGAGATCCTGGTCGCCCCGTCCACCGACCCCGGCTGGACCCCGCTGTTCATGACGGCCGGCGGCCTGGTCACCGAGACCGGCGGCCCCAACGCCCACGGCCCCACCGTGGCCCGCGAGTACGGCATCCCCGCCGTGATCGGCGTCCCCGACGCCACTCACCGCATCCGCACCGGCCAGCGCCTCACCGTGGACGGCGCCACCGGCACCGTCCTCCTCACCGACCCGCCGGATTGACGGCCCGTCCGGGCATCGGCGCCGAGCCGCCGGGGGTACTTCGCAGTCGGGGTAATGCAGTGGCCTGGGTGTCGCGGACGCGGATACCGCCGGGGCCGCGTTCTCAGGGTCTGAAGGCCACGTGGTGAAAGCTCATCGTGTCCGACTGCCGTGGAAGTGGACCGGCTCGCTCGGCGCGCCCTCCGGCATGGTTTGAGAAACCGGAGCTCCTCTTAAAGGGTGGGCTGCCGGTGCAAAGGTCATGGGACAGGGCACGTTCCCGGCGCTTCGGCCAGAAGGGTCCTGCATACCGGTGGCCGCCCTTGTCGCGTCAGCCGGGACGCAAGCCCAAAAGGCGGATGGGCGTCCGCCCCTACCCGTTGTTTGCGGACGGGCGTTCGGACAGCTCTCCCAGCAGGACGAGCAGCCAGATGCCCGTGGCCACGCCGGCCATGAAGACTCCGGCGGCGCCGATGATGGACGTCATGCGATACCCCTTTCTGCGAACGGCAGTGATCCCGGCCCTCACGGGCTGACCTTCTGCCACCGAACAGAATTCAGACGTTGAGCGAGGCGCAGACCCACTTGCCGGGATTCGTCCGCTCCACCCAGCATTCGCGGGCCAGCGCCGCCACGATTCCCAGGCCCCAGCCTCCGTTGCGGTCGAAGTTCTCCGGCCGCAGATCCAGCTCTTCCAGGCTCATTTGCGGCGCCGGCCGCCGCCTGGGCATCCGCTGGTCGGCGTCCCAGACCGCCACCACCAGCCCCCGGGGCCGCAACCCCGCGAAAACACGAATAATGCTCGCTTCCGACGACACCGCTATGGCGTTGTTGACCAGTTCTCCTACAATCAGACACCCGTCCTCAACGGCTTCCGCGAACCCCAGTTCCAGCAGGACGCTCTTCACCCCCGATCTCGCCAGCCCGGCCGCGGCCTTGGTCGCCGGCATCTCCCGGCTATAGACCCTCTCCTTGACGGCCATCACCACACTTCCTCCTGCCTTCTGTGAACGCCGACACAGAATGAACCGGGCGCAGGCAACTTCGCCATAGATACAAGGAAACTGGAGACAAGATCGCGAAAAGGAGGCGCCGAATGCCGCTCCGGGAGAGACCGGACCCAAGATCGTCCCTATGGGATCTCCTGGCCTCTCACCTGCACTTTCTTCGGGTGAAGCACGGGCTTTCGTGCGCCGCGGTGGGGGAGCTGGTCAACGCCTCCCGGCAGACTGTCTCCCACTGGGAGTCCGGCCTTCGCAAGCCGCACGAGTGGCAGGTCAAGATCCTCGACAAAAAGTACGAGACGGGCACACTTCTGGAATACCTCCTGTACCACGCAAAACGGGAACACAACCCTTCCTGGTTCGCCGACAGCGTGGAATACGAGGGCCGCGCCACGGAGATCCGCATCGCAGAGCTGTCCTGGATCCACGGCCTGTTCCAGACCGAGGCTTACGCCCGCGCCGTCTTCAGGGAGGCCGACTTCCGTGAAATCGATCATCTGGTCGAGACCCGAATGAAGCGGCGGCAGGTCCTCGACCGCGAAGATCCACCCCTGATATGGCTTCTCCTTGATCAGGGAGCCCTCGAACAGCCGGTCGGCGGTAGCTCGGTGATGTACGAGCAGCTCTCCCACCTGCTGGAACTGGCAGAACGTCCCAACATAACGATCCGGATCGTCCCTCGAAGCGCAGGTGGACACCCTGGCCGCAATGGTTCATTCAAGATCATGACCGTAGACCGCGAGGACCGGGTTTACATCGAAGCCAGTGAAGGAGGACGATTGGTTCAGGACCACTCAGAGGTACGATCGTTCCGAGTGCGATTCGAACGCATCGGAGATCGGGCGCTCCCTGTAGACGCCTCAATCACCCTGATCAAGGAAGTGATGGAGAGGTTCAAATGATCCACTGGCGCAAGAGCAGCCACAGCGGCTCCAACAACGGCGGAATGAGCGACTGCGTCGAGGTCGCCAACATCCCCAGCGGCATCGCCATCCGAGACAGCAAAAACCCCCACGCCGAACACCTCACCCTCACACCCGGCGCCTTCGCCAGCCTCCTCACCCACCTCAAGCACAACTCTCGGAAGGCCTGAAGCGGTCATGCCCCGGTGACGCAAGTCCAGCCACAGCAGCGGTGCCGCGAACAGTGACTGCGTGGAGGTCGCCAACCTCTCTGGAACCGTCGCCATTCGAGACAGCAAGAACCTCCACGCCGGACACCTGGCCCTCACACCCGGCGCCTTCGCCAGCCTCCTCACCCGCCTCAAGCACAACAACCCGGACATCTAAGGGGACGCACATGGCCCAGTGGCGCAAATCCAGTTACAGCGGTGCAAACAATGGCGGAATGAGCGACTGCGTCGAGGTCGCCAACATCCCCAGCGGCATCGCCATCCGAGACAGCAAAAACCCCCACACCGGACACCTGACCCTCACACCCGGCGTCTTCGCCAACCTCCTCGCCCGCCTCAAGCACAACGGCCCGAACGCCTGAGGAGGCGACATGACCCAGTGGCGCAAGTCCAGCCACAGCGGCACGAACAATGGCGGAATGAGCGACTGCGTCGAGGTCGCCAACATCCCCAGCGGCATCGCCATCCGAGACAGCAAGAACCCCCACGCCGGACACCTGACCCTCACACCCGGCGTCTTCGCCGACCTCCTCGCCCGCCTCAAGCGCGACGGCTGAGCGTTCGAGCACAACGGTTCCCCAGCCCCGGCTCTGCCGGGGCTTCGTGCCGTCCAGGGCCGGCTCGGAACCTCGTCCGTTCGCCGCCCTGGAGACCTGCGCCGGGCGTCAGCGGCCGGTCATCCCGCGCGCCGTGACTCCGCCGGTCCGGAAGCCCGCTCACGCGTGGCGTCCCCCGTCCGGCTCGCCGGTCACAGCCCGAAGCCGCGACCGGACGGCAGGAGCGCCGCTGTACCCGACCGTTCCGGTGCCGCCGGGCGATGAGCCGGTGGCCGAGGCGTGGGCGAGTCGCCTGCCACCGTTGCCAGCGGAACCGCCCCCGGTCAACGGCATGCGAGCCGCTGCCTGCCGTACGCCTGCGGCCTTCCACAGGCCACGCCGGAACCCGGTCTCGAGCCCTCCACAGCCTGTGGATTCTCGGCGCCGAACAGAACGCCCCCCGGCCATGCAGAGCTTCGTGTCGTCAGGGCGATGAGTTCCGGCTGCAAGGCCGGTCCACCCGTCTGCGGGGATGAACTGGAAGGAGATCCGATGAACCGTGACTCGGCGCCGTGCGGACGGCGGGTGTTCGCGTTCCTGTTCTGCTCTCTGGACGGCTATCACGAAGGTCCGGACGGGGAGCTGGGGTGGGCGCCGCACGATGAGGAGTTCCTCGAATGGAACGTGCGCCAGACCCGGGAAGTGGGCGCCCTGCTGCTGGGCCGGCGCACCTACGAGCACTTCGCCGAGGCGTGGACCTCGTCCGATGCGGTGGAGCGGCTGCCTGAGATCGCGGCCTTCATGAACGCCGTGCCCAAGACCGTGGTGACGCGCAGCGGCCGGGTCACGCCCTGGGGGAACACCCGCGTCATCGACGGCAGTGACCTGAACGCCGAAGTCACCCGGCTGCGGACCGAATCCGCCGGTGACATCGCGGTCTTCGGCAGCTCGGCGCTCACCGTGACCCTCCTGGAGCAGGGGCTGGTGGACGAGCTGCGAGTCCTGCTGCGCCCGGTGCTGCTGGGGCGCGGCCGGAGCCTGTACGGCGGCCTGCAAGAGCGTATCGACCTGACGCCCGGGGCGGTGACCGTGTTCCGTTCGGGCAACGTCCTCCTGCGCTACCGGCCGTCCGGCCGGTGAAAGGGCTCCGTCCGGTCGGCTTCACCGGGTCGGCGCCGGGCGCTTCCAGCACGTGGCCCACAGACGATCCGCCTCCCGGGAACAGGCCGTACGGCATCGGGTCGCCCGGGGCCGCGGCGGAAGAGTCTTGAATCCGCGCCGGGCGGCCCGCTGCGAAGGCCTCAATGCGTGACGGTGAGCACCAGGGAGGCGACGGCCAAGGCCAGGTAGGCGGCCGGGAACGCGATGTTGTGGAAGACGCGGGCCCGCAAGTGAACGGCGATCGCGCCGACGAAGAAGACCACCAGGCCGCTCGCCGCGGCGGTGGCGATGAGGTCGAAGCCGAGCAGGCCGAGGGCCAGGCCGGTGGCGCCGGCGGCCTTGCAGGCCGCCAGGAACGGCAGGAAGCGGGGCGGCAGGCCGACTTCGGCCGAGTTGGCCAGGACGAAGCGGGCCTTGGCCAGGTCGGCGATGGCGATCGCGATGTTGGCCGCGATCGTGATGACGGTGACGATGAGGTACGCGATGGTCATGGGCCGTCAGTCCTCGATGTGCAGGCGGGCCAGGCGGTGGGGGTCGGCCACGACGTCGTAGTGGACGATGCGGCCGTCGGCGACGCGGAAGATCAGCGCGGTGCGCGGTCGCCCGTCCGCCCAGATCGCGATCCCGGGGCGTCCGTCGATGGTGGCCAGGCGTGCCCGCCGGGCGTTGTCCCGGAGCGCGCGGGTCTCGGCGACCACGGTCCGCACCCCGCGCACCCGCTGCGCGGCGCCGGGGGGAAGGGCCTGCGGGTCGGCCGTCCTGGTCACATCGGGATGCAGCACCGCGATGAGACCGTCGATGTCGCCCTCCTGGGCGGCCTTCAGGAAGGCGCCCACCACCCGGCGGGCCTCGCGCGGATCGGCGTCCGGCCGAGGGTCGGCGGCCCGGCGCAGGCGCCCCCGGGCGCGGCTGCCCAGCTTCTTGGCCGACCCCGGGGTGGTGCCCAGGATGCGGGCGATCTCCTCGAAGGGCATGCCGAAGACGTCATGGAGGACGAAGGCGACCCGCTGCGGCGGGGTCAGCTCGTCCAGCACGACCGTGACGGCCTCGGTCAGCTCCCCGGCCAGGAGCGCGACCTCCTGCGGATCGCCGCCCGCGGCGACCGGAGGCAGATCCTCGGGCCGCCGCGGAAGCTCACGCGACCGGCGCAGCAGGTCCAGGCACAGCCGCGTCACCACGGTCGTCAGCCACGCCTGCGCGTTGCGGATGCCCGTGGTGTCGGCGCGGACGTACCTGGTCCACGCCTCCTGCACGACGTCCTGCGCGTCGGCCTCCGATCCGAGGATGCGGAACGCCACGGCGAGCAGGTGCGGTCGCTCCCGGGCGAAGACCTCCGCCTGCTCCAGGGCACCGTCCATGCGGCACGCCCTCCCGCCGGTCCCGCCGTTCACAGCCCGAAGCCGTACTCGCCGACGCATTCCACAACCTGTGGACGGGGATACCCGCCCTCGACGCACTCGGCGATGACCTCCGGCAACCGCCGCGCCGCCTCGATGCCCATCAGCGGATTACGGTCTTCCTCCGCCAGCTCGATCAGCGCGAGAAACCGCCGCCCTCCCGGCACCCGCCAGTACGCCAGCCGCACCCCGTCCGGCCGTTCCTTCTCCAGCGCCGCAAACGCCGCGGCCACCGCCCGCTCGACCCGGCCGGCCCCTTCCTCCGAGACCGCCTCGAACTCGATCACCCGCTGCACGCCCATCGTCTCCTCCCCTCGTCCGCGGCATGTCCGCCCACCAGACGTCCCAGCGGCCCCGAAGGTGACCCGTCCCGCAGTCGAGCCCTCACCGCAAACGCCCCGCCAGGACGAGACGATTCGTGGTGTCGTGGGACTCATGCTGTACGGGACGCCGCATCTCGATGACGCAGATCGTTCAGTGCTCGAAGAGATCGAGCAGATACGTGACGAGCTCCGCCTGCGTCTTCAAGCCCAGATGCGGCAGGCCGGGCAGTTGCGCAGACACCTGACCGCCAGAGCCATCGCAGGGTCGAACACCATTGAGGGCTACGCCGCGTCCGTCGACGACGTAGAAGCTCTCATGGCGGGCGAGCAGCCGCTGGAAACCGATGAGGCCACCCGCCGGGAGGTGGAGGGCTACCAGCGAGCCATGACCTACATCCAGGCCCTGTCCGATGCCGGTGATGAGTTCCGCTACGAACTGGGCCTGCTCAACAGCCTGCACTACATGATGCAGGAGCATCACCCCGACAAGCGCCCGGGCCGGCTCCGGCAGCGGCCGGTCTACATCACCAGCCCTGACGATCCCATGGTGCCGGTCTACACCGGGCCTGACCCGGAGCTGGTCGCTGAGCTCATGGAAGAGTTCATCGACTGGCTCAACGAGGGAGACCTCGACGCCCCGGTGCACATCCGGGCGTCCATGGCCCACCTGAACCTCGTCAAGATCCACCCTTGGGCGGACGGCAACGGCCGGATGTCGCGGGCGCTATCGACACTGGTGTTCTCCCGGGAAGCGCTGATGCCGCCGGAGTTCTCCTCGATCGAGGAGTGGCTCGGACGCGGGCAGAACACCTACGCCTACTACCAGGTCCTCGAAGAGGTCGGTGGTCCGCGCTGGAGCCCGCACGACGACACCCGTCCCTGGATCAAGTTCTGCCTGCGCGCCCACCACATCCAGGCGCAGCAGGCCAAACGACGCGTCGATCTGCTCGGCCGGGCCTGAATCGCGCTGGCCGAAGCCGTCACCGGGGCCGGCCTGGAGGAGCGGACCGCCTTCGCCCTGCTGCCGGCCTTCTGGGGCTCCCGCGTCCGACGCACGATCTACCAGCAGGACGCCGAGCTCAGCGAACAACAAGCCATCAGGGACATCCGAGACCTATGCCGCCTCGGCCGGCTGACACCACAAGGACAGGCACGCGGACGCCACTACACCGCCGGACCGGCCATGCAACCGATCCTCGAGAAGATAAAAAGCTCCATGAAGCCTTTCGAAGACCCCTACCGAAGCCGGTGAGTGAAGCAGCACGGCTCATCGGTCCGTGACACGGATGGCCGTACTTGCGACAGACATTTCCGGCCTCGGAATGAACCGAACCATGGAGGCGGTCGGCCAGGGGGCCGGTGAACGGACAGCGAAAGAGGCGAGAAGCACTCGCTGTTCACATGGGCAGGTGCGCCAGGCACGGGTGTTGGGGGTCGGGAGTCTCTGGATACTCCATGGTGTAACGGCGGGCCCACTCCTGGAGGGCGGCACGGCGTTCCTCGGTACTGGGGCAGATGAACTTCCAGTAGTGGATGAGGGATGCGTGCACCTCGTCCAGGGAGTAGTGCTGGGTCTGCGGATCGGGACCGAGATCGGTGATCTCCACGCCATCCGGACGGAAATAGGCCGAGGTCGCGTTGCCCAGCCACTCCTCGAGGTCATCCTTGCCCTCGCGGGCCAACTCGACCAGCTGCAGGGCTTCCAGGGCAATGGCGCCGTCAGCGTGGATATCGCTGGTCAGCAGAAGTCCCAGATTAAGAAACCGCTCATCACGCGGCCGCCCGGTTGGGAATTGCGCCCCGGAGACCTCGTACCAGCAGAACTTTTCAAACCCTGACATCACCTCCTCTTTCATTTCACTACCGGCCAGACACTTACCCAACCCCCTTTGCCGGGGCCGACACAAAACCCTTCCACTTTCATCCCATCAATTCAAAAACAGCAATGAATTCAATGTGCAATCCAGTTGAGCTTGATTGTCTCAAATCAATCAACCGAAATCTCAGCTCTTGTCTGCCGGAAGCTCAACGGCTCGGCGCGGCGACACTGGGGCCAGAGGCGACACCCACCCATCAAGGTCGGCGGCCCGTGCTGAAGCCGCACGACGACACCCGTCCCTGGATCAAGTTCTGCCTGCGCGCCCACCACATCCAGGCGCAGCAGGCCAAACGACGCGTCGATCTGCTCGGCCGGGCCTGGATCGCGCTGGCCGAAGCCGTCACCGGGGCCGGCCTGGAGGAGCGGACCGCCTTCGCCCTGCTGCCGGCCTTCTGGGGCTCCCGCGTCCGACGCACGATCTACCAGCAGGACGCCGAGCTCAGCGAACAGCAAGCCATCAGGGACATCCGAGACCTATGCCGCCTCGGCCGGCTGACACCACAAGGACAGGCACGCGGACGCCACTACACCGCCGGACCGGCCATGCAACCGATCCTCGAGAAGATAAAAAGCTCCATGAAGCCTTTCGAAGACCCTTATCGAGGGCGCGGAGTGTAGGGAAGCGCGCTGGTCGCCAGAGGCAGATGCGCCATGCAGGGGTGCAGGGGGTCGGTGACCTCCGGATGCTCCCGCGTGTAGAACTCAGCCCATTCTTGGAGGGACCTGCGGCGTTCCTCGATGGTGGGGCAGAGGAAGTCCCAGTACTGGATGAGGGAGTCGTGCACCTCGTCCAGGGAGTAGTGCTGGGTTCGCGGGTCGAGGCTGAGATCGGTGATTTCCACGCCGTCCGGGCGGAAGCAAGTGAAGGTCGCGTTGCCCCCCCACTCCGGGATGTCGTCCTTGCCCTCGCGGGCCAGCTCGACCAACTGCAGAACCTCCAGGGCTTCGGCGCCGTGGCGTTGGATATCGCTGGTCAGCAGGAGCCCCAGATTGAGGAACCGCTCATCGCGCGGCCGCGCGATCGGGAACCGGCCTCCCTGGAAATCATCCCAATAAAATTCTTCGAACCCAGACAAAGCACCCCCTTTAGATCACAGGGCGGGCGCCGATCCAGTGAGCCTTTTTTAACACGTGGTCTCGCTCGGAAAGCCGGGAAGGGAGCCCGAGCGGTCTTCGAGGCCACGACGGTGCAGGTCACGGCGCCGTGCCTGACTGCGCCGCTCCCGCATGTGACCTGCGGGAGCGGCGCGCTGAAGAAGGCATGCCGAAAGTCAGCTCCCGGCTCGGGCGGGTTCGGAGGCCGCGGGGGCGTGCTCCTCGGCGGTGCGGCGGGTGGCCATGATCGAGCCGCCGAGGATCAGGGCGAACCCGATGAGGATGGTGACGGTGAGGGGTTCGTCCAGCAGCAGCACGCCCGCGGCCACGGCGACGGCCGGGTTCAGGTAAGTGAAGACCAGTGCCCGGGCGGCGCCGACCTCGCGGATCAAGGCGAAGTAGACGATGAACGCCAGGGCGGTGCAGATCAGGCCCAGCCCGGCCAGGGCGGCCAGGACACGTCCGGAGGGGAGGGCGTCCGGCCAGGTCAGGATCGCCGGGGGCGTGTAGCACAGGGCGGCCAACGTCAGGCAGGCGGCGGTCATGTGCAGGGACGAGACGTCCTGCAGCCGCCGCAGCGCCACCACCGGGGCGATGGCGTAGCAGGCGGCGACCAGCAGCACCTCGGTGATCGGCCACAGGGCGCCGCCGCGCAGCTCCGGCCAGGCCAGCACCGCCACCCCGGCCAGGCCCACCGCCAGTCCCGTCCAGCGGGTGAGGGTGAAGCGCTCGGTGTCGTCGATCAGGTAGGTCAGCACCGCCGCGACGACCGGGGAGGCGGCGATCAGCAGGCCGGTCATCGAGCTGGTCAGGTGCCGTTCGGCGTCCGACAGCAGCCCCCAGGGGATGACCATCTCGATCACCGCGAAGGCCGCCAGCGGCGGCCAGTGGCGGCGCCGCAGCCCTCCCCGGGCGCCGCCGCGCAGCGCCAGCGGCAGCAGCACCAGCGCGCCCAGCGCGGTCCGCGCGAACACCAGGACCGGGACGGACACCCCTTCCACCGCCACCTTGATCATCAGGTAGGGGACGCCCCAGATCACGCTCATCAGGGCGAACAGCACCCAGCCCCGCGCGCTCATGCCCGCCCGCCCGGCCGGGTGCAGGACGCGATGTCGTGCCGCGTCCGGTTCCCCGCGGCGTCCGGGTCCGTCGTCGCCGTTCCCACCGATGCCTCCCTTTGAAAAGCGCGTTCTCACTCGTCCGGCCAAGAACGCTAAGGCAGACGGCCGAACAAGGACGAATCCGGCCCCTCGGAGAGCCGATCGGCCCGCATGTGTCCGCCCGAGCAGGGAAGCACCCTCACGAAAGGGACGTATCCGGTTTCGACGACACCAAGGCCCCACCGGGGCGAAGCCGGCCGCCCGCGCGAGGCGGCGGGCATCGCCGGCGCCGGGGTGCGGGGCCGCGCTCGGGGGGCGGCGCGCCATGCAGGGTTTCGAACTCGCCTACGACTACTTCGACCCGGAGGCCGAGCTGCTGCGGGAGGCGCTGACCTCGACCGGGAACGGCTACTTCTGCACGCGGGGCACCGCCGAGTGGGAGGACCCCGGCCCCTCGCACTACCCGGGCACCTACGCCCACGGCGGCTACAACCGGGAGACCACGATCTTCGACGGGCGTCCGGTGCTGAACGAAGACCTGGTCAACCTGCCCAACTGGCTGGTGCTCAAGCTGCGCATCGAAGACGGGCCGGCCGTCGGGTTCGACGAGATCGACCTGCTGGACTACAAGCACGTCTACGACATCCGGCTGGCGATGGTGCGGCGCGAGATGCGCTTCCTCGACCGGGCCGGACGCGAGACGACCCTGCGCAGCCGCCGGTTCGTCAGCATGGCCCACAGTCACCAGGCCGGGATCGAGTGGACCATCGTCCCGGAGAACTGGTCGGGCCGGGTCGAGATCGTCACCGCGCTGGACGGGCGGATGACCAACCACATCGTCGCCCGCTACCGGGAGCTGGAGGGCCGCCACCTGGACCCGGTCTCGCCGCGGACGTTCGGCCCGGAGACCATCGCACTGGAGGTCCAGACCCGCCAGTCGCACCTTTACATCGCCGAGGCCGCGCGCACCCGGGTGTTCCCAGACGGCGATCGGCGGCCCGCCGACGTGGAGCGGAGCCTGCACCAGATGCAGGACTACATCCAGCAGATCCTGGCCTTCGACGTCGAGCAGGGCCGTCCGGTGCGGGTGGAGAAGATGGTCTCGCTGTTCACCTCGCACGACAACGCGATCACCGAGCCGCTGGCCGCCGCCGGGCGGCACGTGCTGCGCTACCCGGACTTCGCCGAGGCGCTGGCCGAGCACGAGGCGGCCTGGACGGAACTGTGGGACGGCTGCGACGTCCGCCTGCCCCGCGAGGAGCGCGCCCAGCTGCTGCTGCGGTTGCACATCGCCCACGTCCTGCAGGTCTGCTCCCGGCACACCGCCCGCCACGACGCCGGGGTGCCCGCCCGCGGCCTCAACGGCGAGGCCTACCGGGGGCATGTGTTCTGGGACGAGCTGTACGTCTACCCGTTTTTGAACCTGCGCCTGCCGGAGATCACCCGGGCGCTGCTGCTGTACCGGTACCGGCGGCTGACCGAGGCGCGGGCGGCCGCGGCCGAGGCCGGCTACCAGGGCGCCATGTTCCCCTGGCAGAGCGGCAGCGACGGCACCGAGGAGACCCAGAGCGTCCACCTCAACCCGCTGTCGGGCAAATGGGACCCGGACCTGAGCCGCAACCAGCGCCACGTCAACGCCGCGATCTTCTACAACGTCTGGCGCTACTACCAGGCCACCGCCGACCTGGAGTTCCTGCGGGACTACGGCGCCGAGCTGATGCTGGAGATCGCGCGTTTCTGGGCGTCCATCGCCCACTACAACCCGCGGCGGGAACGCTATGAGATCCACGGGGTGATGGGCCCGGACGAGTTCCACGAAAAGTACCCGGGGGCGCCCGAGCCGGGCCTGCGCAACAACGCCTACACCAACGCCATGGTGGCCTGGATCACCGCGACCATCCCGCAGGTGCTCGACCTGCTGCCCGCCGGACGGGCCGCCTGGCTGCGGGACCGGCTGAACGTCACCGACGAGGAGCTGCGCCTGTGGGAGGACATGAGCCGCCGCATGTACATCCCCTTCCACGACGGCGTCATCAGCCAGTTCGAAGGTTACGCCGACCTGGAAGAGCTGGACTGGGACCACTACCGCACCAAGTACGGCAACATCCAGCGGATGGACCGGATCCTCAAGGCCGAAGGCGAGGATCCCAACCGCTACAAGGTCTCCAAGCAGGCCGACGCGGTCATGCTGTTCTTCCTGTTCGGCGATGACGAGCTGCGGGAGCTGTTCGAGCGGCTCGGCTACGGCTACGACGCCGACCTGGCGCGGCGCACCATCGACTACTACGACCGGCGCACCTCCCACGGCTCGACGCTCAGCTTCGTCACCTACGCCGGGGTGCTGGCCCCGCTGGACCCGCAGAGCGCCTGGGAGCGCTTCATGGTGGCGCTGGAAAGCGACGTCGGCGACGTCCAGGGCGGCACCACCAAGGAAGGCATCCACATGGGCGTCATGTCCGGGACGCTGGACCTGCTGCAGCGCGGCTTCCTGGGCACCGACGTCACCGGGGACGTGCTGCGGCTGAACCCGCGGCTGCTGGACCGGCTGGAGGGCGCGGCGTTCTCGATGCGCTTTCGGGGCACCTCGCTGCGGGTGCACCTGGAGGACGGCGAGCTGAAGGTCCTCGCCCAGGCCGAGGGGTTCCGCGGCCCGCTGCGGGTAGGGGTCGGCGACGACGTCCGCACGCTGGGACCGGGCGAGACCTGCGTGTTCCCGCTGCCCGCGCAGGCGGCCCCGGTGCGGCGGTGACCGGCGGGCAGCGGGGAAGGGAGCCACCATGCCCACCAAGGGATTCCGAGGAGCGATCTTCGACGTCGACGGCGTCCTGGTCGATTCGCCGCACGAGCAGGCCTGGCGGGAGTCGCTGCGGGAGCTGATGGAGGGCGAGTGGGCCGACATCCGCCCGCGGACCCGCTGGTCCCCGCAGGCCTTCACCCCGGAGGTCTACCAGCGGGTCATGTCCGGCAAGCCCCGGATGAGCGGGGCGCTGGCGGGGCTGGAGTACTTCCAGGTCCCCGACGCCGACAAGCGGGTGGAGACCTACGCGGCGCGCAAGCAGCAGATGGTGATCCGCCTGATCGAAGAGGGGCGTTTCACCGCCTACCCGGATGCGCTGCGGTTCGTGCTGGCCGTCCGCGGCGCCGGTCTTTCGCTGGCGGCGGCCTCCTCCTCCAAGAACGCCGGGCTGTTCCTGCGGCGGATCCGCCTGGATTCCTTCGCCCGGCGGGAGGGCCTGTCGTATGACTTCATCCGGCCGGGCCTGACGCTGCTGGACTTCTTCGACGCCGACCTGTCGGGACGGGACCTGGCCCACGGCAAACCCCACCCGGAGATCTTCCTGAACGCCGCCGCCGAGCTGTCGGTCCCGCCCGCCGACTGCTTCGTGGTGGAGGACGCGGTCAGCGGGGTGCAGGCCGCCAAGGCCGGGGGGATGGCCGCGCTGGCGGTCTCCCGCGCCGACGACGCGGAGCTGCTGGCCGGCGCCGGCCCGGACCTGCTGGTCACCTCCCTGGACGAGGTGGACGTGGCGGGCCTGGCCGAGCACCGCCTGGCGAGGCGCCCGGCGGCCACGGTGGGCGCATGACCGGCGAAGGTGGTCACGGATGAAGCGCAGGGAAATGACCAGAAGCGCGGGAGCGGGACGGGCCGCGCCCCCGGTCCGCGTGGTGCATCTGGGGCTGGGGAACTTCCACCGCTCCCACCAGTGCTGGTACACCGAGCACGCCCCGGACGCCGAAGAGTGGGGGCATGCCGCCTTCAGCGGACGCGACCGCGCCCTGCCCGCGCGGCTCACCGCCCAGGAGGGCCTGTACACGCTGGTCACGCGGGCCGCCGAGGGGGACCGTTTCGAGGTGATCGGCAGCCTGGCGCAGGCGTACCCGGGCACCGCCCACGAGGAGTGGCTGCGCCTGCTCGGCTCACCGCAGACCGCCGTGGTCACCGTCACCATCACCGAGGCCGGGTATCTGCGCCGGCCGGGCGGCGGCCTGGACCGCGACCGGCCGCAGGTCCGGGCGGACGCGGCGGCGCTGCGGGAGAGGCCGGACGCGCCGGTGCGGACCGCCCCGGCGCGGCTACTGGCCGGGCTGGCCGCCCGGTGCCGGGCCGACGCCGGGCCGCTGGCCCTGGTCTCCTGCGACGACCTGGCCCGCAACGGCGAGATCGCCGTCGAAGTGGTGCGCGACATGGCGGAGCTGGTCGATCCCGGCCTGGCCGGCTGGCTGGAGGACAACGTCTCGGCCGTCACCACCGCGGCCGACCGGATCACCCCGCGCACCGCCCCGTCCGACCTGCTCACCGTGGCGGAGGCCACCGGCCGCGACGATGAGGCCCCCGTCGTCGCCGAGCCGTTCTGCGAGTGGGTGCTCTGCGGGGACTTCCCCGCCGGACGGCCCCGCTGGGAGGACGCCGGCGCCACGCCGGCCGACGACATCACCCCGTTCGAGCAGCGCAAGCTGTGGCTGCTCAACGGCGCCCACTCGCTGCTGGCCTACGCCGGGGCGATCTTGGGCCGCACCACCGTCGCCGAGGCGTTCGCCGACGACGACTGCCGGGAGTGGGTGGAGCAGTGGTGGGACGAGGCCTCGGCGCACCTGACGCAGCCCGTCGAGGAGGTGATGGCCTACCGCAAGGCGCTGGCCGAGCGGCTGGCCAACCCGCGGATCCACCACACCCTGGCCCAGATCTCCACCGACGGCTCGCAGAAGCTGCCGGTCCGGATCCTGCCGGTGCTGCGCGCCGAACGCTCGGCCAAGAACATGCCCGAGGCCGCCGCGCGGCTGCTGGGGGCGTGGGTGTGCCACCTGCGCGGATGCGGGGGCCAGGTGGACGACGTGCGCGCCGATGAGCTGATCATGCTGGCGACCGGCCCGCTGCCGGTGGCCGTGCGGCGCGTCCTGGACGCCCTCGACCCGCGGCTCGGCGCCGACGACGACCTGGCGGCCGCGGTGACCTCCGAGGCCGAACGGTTCTCCAACATCGGCGTCCGGTGAGCCTTTTCGCGGCACGCGGCCGCGGGCGGGAGTCTTTTTCCGCGCCGTCACCGGCCGCACCGAAACCGCTCTGACCTGCGGGAACGGGGTGCCGGGAAAGGCTTGCCGGCCATCGGGCCGGGGGATTGACGGGGAACGCGGTATTGCCGACGGCCGCGTTCCCCTTTTATGGTCGCGATGATCTCTGTAAGGGAGCGTTGACCGGGTTTCTCCCACCCCCCGGAGGAGCGTTCGATGCCCCGCTGTGTTTCCGCGGCCGTTGCGGCTTCGCTCGTTGCAATCCCCCTGGTCGTGCAGGTGCCCGCGGCGCACGCCGCCGACGGGGTGCGGACGGTGCGGGTCCGCTCTTTCGACGGCGTCCGGCTGGTCACCAACTTCTTCCCCGCCGCCGGGCTGCGCCCCGGCCACCGGGCACCGACGATCATGGTCGGGCACGGCTGGGGCGGGCGGGGCGAGACCGACCCCGACGCCGGGCAGGTCGGGCTGCTGCGCAAGGCCGGCTACAACGTGGTGACCTGGAACGCGCGGGGCTTCGGCTCGGGCGGCCGGGCCAACCTCAACCACCACCGCATCGAGGGACGCGACTCGGTGGCGCTGATCAACTGGATCGCCCGGCAGCCGGAGGCGCTGCTGGACCGGCCCGGCGACCCGCGGCTGGGCATGGCCGGCAGCAGCTACGGCGGCGGCATCCAGCTGGTGACCGCCGGGGTGGACCGCCGGGTGGACGCGATCGTCCCCGGCTTCACCTGGAACTCCGTCACCCGGTCGCTGTACCCGGAAGAGGCGTTCCGGTCCGGGTGGGCGGGCCTGCTGTGCCTGTCCGGGCACGCCCAGGGCAACCGGGTCGCCCCGAAGCTGTCGCAGGGCTGCGCCGCCGGGCTGGCCTCCGGCCGGATCCCCGCCGACGTGCAGCGGTGGTTCGCCGCCCGCGACCTGACCGCGCAGGTCAAGAAGGTCCGCATCCCGACGCTGCTGATCCAGGGCACCATCGACACCCTGTTCCCGCTGCGGCAGGCCATCGCCAACCACCGGCTGCTGAAGGCCGGCGGCGCCCCGGTCAAGATGGTCTGGTACTGCGGCGGGCACGGCGAATGCACCACCGCCACCGGTCCCCGGGGGTACCTTGAGCGGCTCACGGTGCAGTGGTTCGACCGGCACCTCAAGCGCGACCGCTCGGTCTCCACCGGCCCCGCTTTCGAGTACATCGACCAGCACGGCACGTTCCGGGGCGGCTCCTACCCGCTGCCCGCCCGCAAGCCGGTCAAGACCACCGCGCCGCGCGCCCGCAAGCTGCTCATCAACGACTTCAACAAGTCCGGGGAGCGCACGGCCGCCGGCAAGGCCAAGAACGGCCTGACCTTCCGGCTGCGGAGCTTCACCGGCATGTCGGTGGGCTCGCCCCGCCTGACCTTCACCTACAAGGGCCGGGCCAACCACGCCAAGACGTTCGTCTACGCCCAGCTCGTCGACCTGGCCACCGGCAAGGTGCTGGGCAACCAGGCCACGCCCATCCCCATCGTGCTGGACGGCCGCACCCGCACCGTGACGCGCGAGCTGGAGGCCATCGCCTGGAAGTTCACCCCCGGCAGCCGGATCGCGCTGCAGATCATCCCCAACACCGCCCTGTTCTACCGGCAGCGCGCCCTCGGCACCGTGACGATCTCCAAGACCTCCATCACCCTTCCCCGCGTCCACCCCGGGAAGGTCACCGCCCGCTGACACCCGGGCCGGGCCGGGTCGCGGCGACGGTGTGCGGGCGGCGCGACCCGGCCATGGACGGCGGCGCGGAGAAGCCGTCATCTGAGCGCGCTTGCGTCCGCCTCTCCGCGCGTCCCCTGCCCGCACGGCTTGGAGGTCTTCCTGGCCCCCTGACCGGCGGCGCCATTGTGACCCGCAAAAACATGGCCATCCGGATTTCCGGAACACCACTGTCGGGGGCGAGGTGCGGTGACCATCGCCACACCCGAATTGGAATGCTCCAATCTTTTCGTTAAGGCGTATTCACGTCGCTACGCTGCTGGCGCCCCGGTCACCCTTCATAAGGGAAGTGCATGCCGTCCCTAAGCCAGGAAAAGCCTTTCTTGCTGCAACGGACCGCCAAGCGCTCCCCGGCCGCAGTGGTGGGAGCCGCCGTGCTGGTGGCCGTGCCGCTCCTTTGGAGAGGCCTCGGCGGTGTCTTCGGGCTCCTTTGCGCTCTCGCACTGGCGATCGGCGGAGCGATCCTGCTGGTGCGCACCCTGTGGTACCGGCTGGTGATCGATGCGGACGGCATCCGCCACCGGGGTTTCGGCCCGGAGAGTTTCACGCCCTGGAGCGAGGTGACCGGCATCACCGACCCCGGGCCGTCGGGAGCGGTGACGGTCACCCGCAGGGGAAAGCCCCCGCTGGTGCTGAAACTGCCGCCCGTACCGGCCCTGGGAGAGCCGGACCCGGACGAGCTCCTCACCACCATGCGCGAGCTGGCCGGACTGCCGGTCCCGGCGCGGCCGGCTCCGGCCGGGGAAAAGGCCGCCGCGAAGCCGTACGCGGGCCGGCCCTCCCGGTCGGCCCTGTGCTGGGTGATCCCGGTACTCCTGCTGTCGGCGGCCGTGATGGTCTTCTTCTTCACGTCGTACTCCCGCATCTCCGCCCTGGGGGCGGTGAGCGTCGCCTATCACACGCGGCTGCTCCTGCTGTTGCTGCTGGGCCGTACCGAGGCCGGCCGGGCGGGGCTGCGCAACCGGACGGTGTTCCGGGACCGCCGGGTGCCGTGGAGCCGGGTGAGGCATCTGGAGGTGGTGCCCACTCCCTTCGGCCGCCTGGTGGTGGCCGTGTCCGAGGAAAGCGGCCGGATCGCGCTGGCGGCGCCCCGCGAAGGACTGGCGGCCCGCAACGGCCGACTCGAGGCCGACCTGGCAGCGTTGATCGCCACAGCCGGCCGGAAAGTGCCCGTCCATCCCCTGCCGTCCCGGCTGCGGCTGCTGTACGTCGCGATCTCCGTGGCATGCGTGCTGATCCCGGTGACGGCGGAGAAACCCTGGCTGGACCCGTGGTGGCCGAGCCGGCATGAGGCCACCGCGCTTCCGGACGCGTGCATGGCCACCGATCAGACCGCGGTGCGGCGGCTGGTTCCCGGTTCCACGCCGGACCACAGCTCTTCGATGGGTTCCGGCGTGGACAGATGCAGATGGAGCAGACCCAGTGCCCCGTTCCGGGGCGCAGAACTTCACTACAGGCTGGTGAGCCGGATCGGCGACGACGGCGCCACCGAGCGGGCGATTGAGGAGATGCGAAAGTACCGCGGCGACGGCGCCACATCGATCCCCGGCCTCGGCGACGAAGCGCTCACGAAATCCGCCCCCCTCCCCAGCGGTATCAACCACGTCGAGCTGTGGGCCAGACGCGCCAACGTCATCGTCTACGTGAAGTACACCGGACGCTCTTCCGTCCCTGTGGCCGAGACGGAAATGGAAAACCTCGCCCGCCACGCCCTCGACCACATCCGCCTGGAGTGAGCCCCGCCGTCGAGATCACCCAGCGTCTTCCAGGCGGACCATCAGGCGGGTCATCAGCCCTTCGGGCGGGGTGTCGGCGGGATTGTTCAGATAGACCTCCCGGAGCGGGCCGGCCGGGACGTGGCCGTGCTCGCCGCACCAGGCCAGCAGGCCGTGCCCGGTCAGGTCGATCTGCTCATAGGGGCCGGTGTGCACGGCGGCGGCGAAGACACCGCCCGGCAGCACCTCGTCGGCCCGTTCGGCGGGCACCTCGGCCGCCACGGCCACCGTGAACTCCTCCGCCAGGTCCTGGGGGAACAGGCCGATCAGCGGGCCGGAGGGGGTGCCGCCGTCCAGTTCGCCCAGCAGGCGGGCCACGCAGCGGGAGGTGCTGTCGGCGATGGTGGCGGGGGTGGCGACCTCGCGGACGAGCCGGACGTGACGGGCCGGCTCCTGCAGCACGGTGACCTCGACGCGGGGCAGCCCTTCGGCCAGCACCCGCTCCAGCGCCGCCAGCATGCGCCTGCGGCGCTCCAGCTCGGCCTCCATCCGGTCGCGGACCTCGCCCAGCGTCCCGGCCAGGTCCGCGCCGGCCAGCACCCGGCCGATCACCGGCAGCGGCACATCCAGCGAGCGCAGCAGCCCGATCACCATCGCCTCGCGGGCCTGGGAGGCCCGGTAGTAGCGGTAGCCGGAGCCCGGATCGACCCGGGCGGGTTTCAGCAGGCCGAGTGCGTCGTAGTGGCGCAGTTGCTTGACGCTCAGCCGGCACAGCCGGGCGAAGCGTCCGATCGGCAGGAGTTCGTCGCTCACCCTCCCAGCCTCACCCCTCCCACAGGGGGAGAGTCCAGCCCGGTGGATCTCACGGCCGGGCCGACAGACCGGTGCAGCCGCGCAGCCCCACCCAGCGCCGGTACTCGGCCCTGGCCTCCGCGCCGGTCAGCAGGCGGGGCAGGCCGCCGACGATCCGGGCGGGCTTCCAGACGGCCTTGGTGACCCGGCGGCCTTCGACCTTCAGCAGCAGCACACCGGAGTTGGCCGTCTGCCCGTTGGCCGAGTAGAAGACGAAGTTGCCCAGCCCGTAGTGGACGTACTTGCCCTTGAGGAAACCGCCGCCCAGCGGGATGTGGGCGTGGCCGCCGACGATGATGTCGGCGCCGGCCGCGATGAGCTTTTCGGCCAGCTCCTTTTGCCTCGGCAGCGGGCAGGGCTGCAGTTCCGCGCCCCAGTGCAGGTAGACGACCACGATGTCGGAGCCCTTGCGGGCGTCCTCGACCGCCTGCACCATGCGCTCGACGTTCTTGGCGGAGGCCAGGCCGGCCTTGGTGTCGGTGGCCGTCCAGGCCGGGATCAGGTGGTCGTCGAGCACCTGCGTGGCGGCGACCACCGCCAGCCTGTTGCCCTTGACGGTCGTCCGGTACGCCCGGTAGGCCTCGTCGGCGTTCCTGCCGACGCCCGGGACGGGGAAGCGGGACTTTCTGATGGCCGCCAGCGAGTCGCGCAGGCCGGACTCCATGAAGTCCATGCCGTGGTTGTTGGCGATGGTGGTGGCGTCCACCCCGGCCGCTTTGAGGGCGGTGAGCGCCGAGGGCGGGGCGCGGAAGACGAACTGCTTGTTGGGCGCGGGGGTGCCGCCGGTGGTGATGGCGGTCTCCAGGTTGACCATGGCGAAGTCGGCGGCGCGCAGCGTCCTGGCGATGGGGCCGAGCGCGGTCCCGGGGTTGGCCAGCCGGGCCCGCAGGTGTCCTTCGAAGTGCACGTCCCCGCCGAACGCCAGGATGATCGGCTCCTTGGCCGGGGCGGTCGGGGTGCGCCGCACGGCCGGTGCGGAGGCCGCCGGGGAGGTGACCTCGCCGCGGGCCTCGGTGCCGCCGTTCCCGCCGCACGCGGCGGCCAGCAGCGCCAGCCCCGCCAGTAGCGCCCCTACGGTGCTCGTCCTTCGCACAGGCCCCTACCTCCGCGTCTGAAGTCGCCTCAGCCTAGCCACACCTACCGGGACGCTTGAGAAAGCACCCACGGTTACGAAGCGCCCGGTCGTCGAGACGCGATTCACGGCCCCGGGGTGCCGGGGGACGGGGAGGCGGTGACGTCGGCGCAGGACCGCAGCCCCTCCCAACGGGCGATGGCCTGCTGGGCCTCGGTCCCGCTCAGCGGCTGCGGGATGCCGCCGGTGATGAAGGCCGGCGTCCACACCGCCTTGGTGACCTTGGCGCCCTGCAGGCGCGGGCGGCCGGCGGGCGGGTCGAAGGTGAGGGTCAGCACCCCGGTCTGCCCGGTGACGGGGCCGGAGTTGTAGAAGACGAAGTTGCCCAGCCCGTAGTGGACGTACTTGCCCTTGAGGAAGCCGCCGGCCTGCAGCACGTGGGCGTGGCCGCCGACCACCGCGTCCGCCCCGGCCGTCACGAGCCGGTCGGCCAGTTGCCGTTGCGCGTCGGTGGCGCACTGCTCCAGCTCCCGGCCCCAGTGCACGTTGACGATCAGCACGTCGTAGCGGTGGCGGTTCGCCTTCACCTCCTGCACCAGGCGCTGGGCGTCCTTGGCGGAGGCCAGGCCGGGCTTGGTGTCGGTGGCCGTCCACGCCTCGATCAGGTGGTCGTCGAGCACCTGGGTGGCGCCGATGACGCCGATCCGGGTGCCGCGGACCACGGTCTCCCACGGTTTGTAGGCCTCGGCGGCGTTGTTGCCGATGCCCACCACCGGGAATCCGGCCTGCTTTGCGGCGGCCAGCGAGTCGCGCAGACCGGTCTCGCCGTAGTCCATGCCGTGGTTGTTGGCCATCGTCGCCACGTCCACCCCGGCGGCCTTGAGGGCGGTGAACGCGGTGGGCGGGGCGCGGAAGACGAACTGCTTGGGGGCCGGGGTGCCGCCGGTGGTGATGGCGGTCTCCAGGTTGACCATGGCCACGTCGGCGGCGCGGAGCGTCTCGGCGATGGGCCCCAGGGCGGTGGCCGGGTCGCTGTCGAGCCGGGCGCGGATCTGGCCTTCGAAGTGCACGTCCCCGCCGAAGGCCACGGTGACCGGGCCGGCGCCCGGCGCGCCGTAGCCGTTGGCGTCGTCCACCACCGATGACAGCGGCCCGCACCCGCTGACCAGCGCCATCGCCGACAGCATCGCGCCCGCCGCCGCGACCCGCGACCGACGTCCCATCTGCCACCTCCACGTGCCGCCCCGTATGCGTGGTTGGACGCCGCCCACTGAGGCCCGGTTCGCGCCGGTCATGGGGGTCTGTCGGGGAGGTCTCTTTGAGCCGAACCGGCAAATCCGGGCACACTCGACTTAAGCGGCGGTTCGTTGGCGAATCCCGGCGGCTTGACGAGCGTCACGGAAGGACCCGGCTTTGGACGTGGACCGGATCAGGGCGGAGACACCCGGTTGCGCGGAGGTCGTCCACCTCAACAACGCCGGGGCCGCCCTGCCGCCCGCCGTCGTCCGCGACACCGTGCTGGCGCATCTGGAGCTGGAGAGCCGCATCGGCGGGTACGAGGCGGCCGACGCCGCCGCGCCGCAGTTCGCCGCCTCCTACCGGGTGCTGGCGGAGCTGATCGGGGCCGAGCCGGACGAGATCGCCTTCGTGGAGAACGCCACCCGCGCCTGGGACATGGCCTGCTACGCCATCCCGTTCCGTCCCGGCGAGCGCATCTTGACCACCACCAGCGAGTACGCCAGCAACGCGCTGGGCTTCCTGCAGGCGGCCCGGCGGCACGGCGCGGTGGTGGAGGTGGTGCCGGACGACGGGCACGGGCAGCTGTGCCTGGAGTCGCTGGAGCGGATGCTGGCGGCCGGGAACGTCAAGCTGGTGGCGATCAACCACGTGCCCACCCACGACGGGCTGGTCAACCCGGCGGCCGAGGTGGGCCGGCTGACCCGCCGGGCGGGCGCGCTGTACCTGCTGGACGCCTGCCAGTCGGTGGGGCAGCTGGTGGTGGACGTCCGGGAGATCGGCTGCGATCTGATGTCGGCGACCGGGCGCAAGTTCCTGCGGGGTCCGCGCGGCACCGGCTTTCTGTACGCGCGGCGGGAGGTGGCGCGGGAGCTGGAGCCGCCGCTGGTGGACCTGCGCGCCGCCGACTGGACCGGTCCGAACTCCTATGAGCTGCGCCCGGACGCCCGGCGGTTTGAGACCTGGGAGCGTTTTGCGGCCGGGCAGCTCGGTTTGGCCGCCGCCGCGTCCTACGCTCTGGAGCTGGGGCTGGAGGCGATCGAGGCGCGGGTGGTGTCGCTGGCCGAGCGGCTGCGCGCCCTGCTGGCCGACCTGCCCGGCGTCACGGTGCACGACCGGGGACGTCTCAAGAGCGGGATCGTCACCTTCACCCACGAGAGCGTGGAGGCCGCCCGGATCGTGGAGCGCCTGGCCGCCGCCCCGCGCCGGATCAACGCCCGGGTGAGCGAGCAGACCTACCGCTATGACGCGGGCGTCACACCGCCGCCCCGGGTGCGCCTGTCGCCGCACTACTACAACACCGAAGAGGAGCTTGAGCTGGCCGTGTCCGCCATAGCCGCCGCCGTCGGCTGAACGGGCCTCACCCCCCGGGGGGACGCTCACCCGAAGCAAGCAAGTATCATTCATTATCTTGAATCATTCAGGTTTAGGAGTCCCGAAGTGCCGCCCGTAACCGCCCACCCGGCCAAGTCGCCCGAGCCGCTCCCGCCGGCCGACGCGCTGCGCAGCGCGGGCCTGCGGGTCACCGCGGCCAGGGTCGCGATCCTGGAGGCCGTGCGCTCCGGCGACCACCTGGTCGCCGAGGCCGTGGCCGAACGGGTCCGGCAACGGGTGGGCACCGTCTCCACCCAGGCCGTCTACGAGGCCCTGCACGCCCTCACCAAGGCCGGCCTGCTGCGCCGCATCGAACCGGCCGGCAGCCCCGCCCGCTACGAAGGCCGCATCGGCGACAACCACCACCACCTGGTCTGCCGCCGCTGCGGCGCGATCACCGACGTGGACTGCGCGGTGGGCCGGGCCCCCTGCCTGGAACCCTCCGCCGACGCCGGCTACCAGATCGACGAGGCCGAGGTCATCTACTGGGGGCTGTGCCCGTCCTGCCGGCGGTCCGCCCCGGAGGGGTGACCGCCGGTCAGGCGCGCTTGGCGCCGAGGGCCTTCATCGCCTTCGGCCAGGCCCGGTGCATCTCCCGCTCCCAGTAAGGCCAGGCGTGCCAGCCGTCGCCGTAGAAGTGGGTCGTCACCGGGATCTTCAGCTTCCGCAGCCGGGCCGCGAAGGCCTTGGAGGTGTCACCGGTGACCTGCTCGCTGAGCCCGCCCAGCACCCGCTTGCGCAGCGCCTCCTCGGGGCTGAGGTTCTTGGGGTCCAGCGGGCCGGGCTCGCCGGTGGTGCCCGAGGAGACGTACAGGCCGATGCCGCGCAGCCGCGGCGCCAGGTCGTAGGGGTTGTGGGCCTTCCAGTTCGCCTCGTGCACGCCCGGCACGCCCCAGATCTTGTAGGGGTCGTCGTTGCCGACCCGGGCGTTGAGCGCCATGAGGATCTGCGGCACCCCCGGCTTGCGGATGTGCAGCGTCCCGCTGAAGGCCGCCACGTACTTGAACAGGCGCGGGTGACGGCCGGCGTAGGACATCGCGCCCAGGGCGCCGGCGGAGATGCCCATCACCGCCCGCCGCTTGCCGGCCCGCAGGTTGCGCTCCACGAGCTGGCGCACCTCGAGCGTGTGGTGGGTCTCCCACTTGGGGCGCCCGCCCTTGCCGTAGTTGTAGTGGTTGACGAACCCGCCGAACTGGCCGTTGTAGGGCAGGACCACCATGACGTTCCAGCGGGCCGCGACCTTGCGCAGGTCGGTCTGGCGGACCCAGGTGGTGTGGTCGTCACCGCCGCCCCCGGCGTACATGTAGACCGTCGGCCAGGTCCGCTTGGCGGTCCGCTTCCAGCCCTTGGGCAACAGCACCAGCGCCTTGAGCTTCTTGCCCACCGCGGGCGAGCGCATGGTGAGCTCCAAGGCGCGCGAGTCCAGCCGGCGCACCTTGACGATCTTCGCGCCGTTGTCGGCGGGCCGGTAGGCGGCGGCCGCCGCCGGGGCGGCCGGAACCAGCGTGCACCCCAAAGCCAGCGCGCCCGCCGCCGCGGCGGCCCGGCGCACGCCCTGGGAAAGCCTCATATCGGCGGTCCTCTCCCTGCTTCCGATGCGACGCGCCGCGCCGGCGCCCCGGCGCGGCGCGCGAAACCACCGCATGTAAGTGACCAGACCCTAGTCCCCCACCGGCCGGGCGGGATACTGCCGTTTCCGACGATTTCCCCCCGCCGCCCTCGTCGATCTTGTTATGGCCCTGACAACGTTCCCGCCGACGGCCCCCGGTTTTCGAGCAAGGTGCGCAGCCGCGCGGCGGCGCGCAGCAGCGCGGCCCACTCCGCGGCCTGCGGGTCGACCTGCCGGTGGGCGGTGAAGAGCGGGTTGAGCTCCACCCTCTTGCCCTCTTCGGCGGCGTGCCTGCGGACCGCGTCCAGCATGGCCGGCACCGGGTCGCGGCCCAGGGACCTCTCCAGCGAACCCATCAGCTCATCGAGCAGGGCGAGATCGTCGCCGGGCGGCGGAAAGACGACCGCGCCGGCGCAGCGGCGCCGCTGCTCCTCGTAGCGGTCCTCCCAGAAGCACACCCGCCAGCCGGGCCACAGCTCCCGCAGCGCCGGCACCAGCCCGGTGCCGGTCCCGCCCAGCCACACCCCGGCGGTGCGGTCGGCGAGGTCCAGATGCAGCCCGCTCACCGGAAGCTCCGGCAACTCCAGCCGGTCGAGCCCGCGCACGGTCAGCCGCTCCAGCAGGGCCGGCCCCTGCCAGGCGGTGTGGCAGTCCTCCAGGAACGGGTAGGCGGTCACCCCGCCCGACTCGTCCCGGACGGTGAGCAGGTGGCAGGGCCAGTCCGGGTCGGTGTGCAGCTCCTTGGGCAGGCGCCGCGCGTCCTCGTCGATCGAGCGGACGACCCGGCGGTCCACGCCGACATGGGCGGCCAGGTCGCCCAGGCCGTCATAGGCCCACCGGATGCTCCACCCCGGCCAGGTCAGCTCCAGCAGCCGCAGGAAGACCCGCTTGGCCGGCAGGTCCAGCGTCAGGTCGTCCCCGTAGAAGATCAGCCGGCGGGTGAGGTGGTCCACCACCGCGCCGCCCTCGGCCCACACATCGTCCAGCCAGTCGCGTTCGCGGTCCCGGCAGAGCCGCTGCGCGGCGATGAAACGGGTGGCCGCCTGCGGGCCGGGGGCCAGCACCGAGCGGATCCGAACGGCCGCCCAGTGGGAGTAATACAGCCGCCAGCCCGCCTCATCGACCAGGACGAAATTCGCACGATGGCCCATGGGCCGATGCTCGCCCGCCGGCCGTCCCGGCCACAACGCGTTTTCTGTGTCCTCGTTCGGCTGAGCCGGCAAAGATCAATCTGTAACCATCTGAACACGGAGCGGAACATCGGTGCGTCCCGATGCGTCTATCCGGCTAGTCCGCGTGAATGAGCCGACCTTGGAGCACTCGATGGCCGGCAGCCCGCCCTTCGATTCCCTCTCAGGCGCCTCAGGCGTGCCGGTGTCCGGCGAGGAGCCCTCCGGCGACCCGTTTCAGCCCTTCGACAAGGTCCGCCAGTTCCTGTGCGCCTTCGACCGGATGCGGACGCGCCCCACCTGGCGGCAGGGGGACGTCCCGCTGCCGATCGTGTCCATATCCGGGCCGGCCGAGGCGACCGCAGCCGTCGCCCAAGCGCTCGAAGAGCGGTGCGAGGGCACCCCGTATGCGCGATTGACCACCCAGCCCGTCCCCGAGCCCAGAAGACCGGGCGGCGCCGCGGACATCCCGCTGCACCGGTGCGTCGGGGCGGCCTTGGGAACGGCCGCCCACGGCCTGGCCGCGGCCACGCCGCGCGGCGAGCCGCGGCTGCGGTTCCCGCTGCTGACCCAGGTGCTGTGGCTGCTGGAACTGCAGATCAGCGCCTTAGGGCCGGACCGCCTGCGCGAGGAGGTGCGCCGGGAGATCCGGCAGCGCCGCCAGCTGCGCCGGGGCAACGCAGCCGACCAGCGGATGTTCTGGGCGAACGTGCGCTCCTATGCCGACGAGCGGCTGCCGTTTTGGGCGTCGATCACCGCGCTGGCCGGGCTGAACTGGGTGGAACGCCTCACCATGCTCGTCAGCCTGGTGATCGTCATCGGGTGCATGGTCGCCGGGGCGGTCCACGTGCTGCTGCGCTCGCGCCCGTGGACCGGGCGGCACCGGTACCGCTGGCTGTTGCGCCAGCCCTACCTCTCCCCGCCCCGCAACAGGCCGCACAACTTCGTGGAGTTCGCGGTCCGGGTACTGCAGGCCCGGCGGCTCAGCGAGGCGGATCCCTGTGCCGCCCTTCCCCCTCAGGACGCCGGCAAGGCCGACCACGACCTGGCCTGCCTACTGGTGAACGCCTTCCTAGAGGACCTACGCCAGGAGTACCGGCGCGGCCGGCGGCGGCCGTGGCGGCGGGCTTCGTGGGCCCGCACCGTCTACCCGGTGCTATTGCTGGACGGGCCGGACATGCGGCTGGTGCAGCTGGTGGAGGAGGTCCGCGCCACGACCTGCTCTGCAGACCCGCTGTTGGTGGTCGTCATGGGCCGGCCCGAGACCTCCGAGCCCGGGACCGACCCGGCGTTGGAGCGTCCCGTGCGTCCCGAGCAGATGGCGGTGGCCTGGCAGCGGTGGGGGGAGTCCTGGGCCAAGGACCGCGCGCTCGGCTCACGCCGGGTGCTGCGGATCGGCCTGGAAGCCGCAGACACCGACTTCCGCAACCGGAGCGCAGGCCACTACCGGGGACGGCGCCGTCCGTTCCTGGCGCATCCCGCCCTCCCCTGGCTGGTGACCGCGGCTTTGGTGCTGAGCTTCCTGACGCGGGTCGTCGAGGTGAACTGGGACAGGTGCGCACCCGGCATCCGGCGCGTCGAGACCGGAGAGTGCATCGGGATCAGCGACGGGAGCTTCGTCTTCCACAAGCGCCTGAAGACCGCGCTGAAGCACATCCAGGAGGCCAATGAGAGCATCCTGGAATCTGGACGGCCGTACGTCACGGCGGTCTACATCGGTGGCTTGAGCCGCACCCGCGAACCAGCCGTCGGCGGCGATGACCTGTTGTCGGACGTCCACGGCGAGCTGCTGGGCCTGGCCCTGGCCCAGCGCGAGCTGATCAGAACCGGCGGTGACGGCAGCAAGCTGCAGTTGCGCCTGCTAGTGGCCAACAGCGGCCACTACTACCGATTCGCCGAGCAGGTCGCCCGGCAGGTGCTGGAACTGGCCGAGCAGGATCCCACTGTGGTGGGCGTACTCGGCCTGGGGGAGAGCCATCGGCACGTCGACAAGGCCATCCGGCTCCTGGGGCAGCGCTCGATCCCGATGATCAGCACGACGGCGACCTTCGACGACATGGGCCGTCTGCCGGGCCGGAATTCCTATATCCCCTCCCTGTTTCCGCTGGCGCCCCCGAACAGCGTGCTGGCCGAGCACACGGTCCGCTGGGCGCTGGAAGGCATTCAAGAGTTGGACATCCCCGCCCTCGACAGGGCGATCGTCTTCACCGACACCACGGCCCAGGACCTGTACGGCAAGGATCTGGGACGCAGATACCTGGAAAAACTGGGCAACCGCGGCCAGGAGGTCAGCTTCGCCAACAGCGGGGAGCTCGCCAAGAGGGCTACTGAGATCTGCTCGGGGGCCGATCCTCCCAAGACGGCCTTCTACGCCGGACGAGCCGAGCACTTCAAGGGTTTCCTCACCGCGCTCACCACCTCTGGGTGCGGGCAGGTGACGGTATTCGCCAGCGACGGGGTGACCCAGTACGCCAACGACCACGCCACCGAGCTCAGCCGCGACAGCCGAGTGCGGCTCCTATTCACGCCGCTGGCCTCGCCTACCGCGTGGAAAGAGGAGGAAGGGCACCGCCCGGACTTCTACGGCGCGATGAACGAAACACTCAGATCGCTGAGGCTGGACCGGCTGCGGGCAGAGGAGCAGCCCTCCAGGGAGTATGCGGCGCAGGGCCGGGACGCGGCCGACATCCTGGTCCGCGCCGCCCAGGCGGCCCTGATCGGGCAGGGTGGCCACGCCCCGGTGCCGGACCGGGGCGGGGTGCTGCTGGCCCTGCAGACAATGCCCCCGGTCGACGGCGCGAGCGGCCTGATCAAACTGCACGGCGCTGCGAACGGCCACCATGCCCTCGACCGTCCGGTCCTGCTGGTCACCTTGAACCAAAGCGGCGAGCAGGTCCTGGTGCGCCAGTGCGGCCGGCTGTACGCCGCCCAGGAGAAGCGATGCTGAAGCTCGTCCCCGCACCAAGACGGGCGAAAATCCGTCCCGGTGCGGGGACTGTGGATTCACTGCTGGACCGGAGCCTCCTGGGAAGCCGGCTGGTAGGCGGTGGCGCCGCCAGAGGGCTGGGCGGGGGCGTTCAGCGCCGGCGGGCCGTCCTGCCCGGAGGTCTTCTCCTCGGCGGCGGGCTTGGCGGACTCACCATCGTCGCCCTGGCCGCCGAACGCCTTGGAGACCGCCTGCAGGGCGCCGGTGACCTCGCTGGGGATGACGAAGAAGGTGTTGCCCTGGCCCTTGGCCAGTTCCGGCAGCATCTGCAGGTACTGGTAGGCCAGCAGCTTGGGGTCGGCGTTGTGGCGGTGGACGGCGTCGAAGACCCGTCCGATGGCCTCCGCCTGGCCTTCCGCCTCCAAGATCGCGGCGGCCTTGGCGCCCTCGGCGCGCAGGATGGCGCTCTGCTTTTCGCCTTCGGCGGTCAAGATGGCCGACTGGCGGGCGCCCTCGGCGGTCAGGATCGCGGCGCGCTTGTCCCGCTCGGCCCGCATCTGCTTCTCCATCGCCTCCTGGATGGTCGGCGGCGGGTCGATGGCCTTGATCTCCACCCGGTTGACCCGCACGCCCCACTTGGTGGAGGCGTCGTCCAGCACCGCGCGCAGCTGGGTGCTGATCTGCTCCCGGGAGACCAAGGTGGCCTCCAGGTCCAGGCTGCCGATCACGTTCCGCAGCGTGGTGATGGTCAGCTGCTCGATCGCCTTGATGTAGTCGGCGATCTCGTACTGGGCCGCCCGCGGGTCGGTGACCTGGAAGTACTGGACGGTGTCGATGTGGACGACCAGGTTGTCTTCGGTGATGACCGGCTGGGGCGGGAAGGAGACCACCTGTTCGCGCAGGTCGATCAGCGGCCGCACCCGGTCGATGAAGGGGATGACGAAGTTCAGGCCCGCATCCAGGGTGCGCAGGTAGCGGCCGAGCCGCTCCACGTTCGCCGCATGCGCCTGCGGCACGATGCGCACGGTGCGGACCATCACGAGGATCACTACCAGCGCGATGATGATCCCGATGGTCAGTCCGGCCACGGTTACTCCCTCGGGTAGACGAGTGCGATGGCCCCCTCGATGCCGAGCACGTCCACATCGGCGCCGGCGGGGATGACCAGGTCGGGGTCGTAGGGGCGGGCCGACCACTCCTCGCCGCCGATGCGCACCAGCCCGCCGCGCTTGCTGACCTCGGTCAGCGTCAGCGCCTCCTTGCCGACCAGGGCGGCGGCGCCGGTGCGCAGCGGCGGGGGCTGGCGGATGTGCCGGCGGGCGACCGGCCGCACCAGCCCCAGCCCGGCGGCCGAGGCGACCACGAACACCAGCACCTGGGCGAGCAGCGGCAGCCCGGCCAGCCCGGCCAGCCCGGCCGCGGCCGCGGCGACCGCCAGCAGTCCGAGGGCCAACGTCAGGGTGAAAAGCTCCGCTACGCCCAGCGCGGCGGCCACGATCAACCAGACGATCCACGCCTCCATGACCACCCCCGGCACGCGGCTGAACTCTCCTTCTCTCACCGTATCCGGTACCGGCGCCTCGGGTAATGGGGAATTTATCTACTTAACAGGTAGATCAAGTTTGTCGCATTGGCATGAATTCTCCGAGTGCGCCTTATCGCGCTTATCAGTGGCGCTCCGCAGCCCATTGGATAGCGTGCCGGGATCAGTGGCGCGCACGGTTCGAACCAGCGGCCACGCAGGTCAAGCACGGCACCGCCCGGTGGAGGAAAGAGCAGCATGAGGCCCCCCGACGTCCACATCGACGATCTCGCCGAACCGCGTTTCTCCCCCGAGGCCCAGCAGCTCATCGACGGCCTGACGGCGATGGCGCCGGCCTGCACGCTGGAGCCCGAGGCGCTGATGGAGATGGCCGTCCAGCAGACCGAGGCGACCGGGCGGCGCATGGAGGACTTCGGCGATGAGGCCTTCCGCGAGCCGCTGGAGATCCTGTGCCGGTCGCTGCGGGAGGAGGCCGGGCTGGCCGAGCACGGCAAGGTCGTCTGGCACGCCCAGCTGCTGGCCCAGCTCACCCAGCGGCTGCGGTTGCAGGACCTGCTGAACCGGCACCCGGAAATCCACGACGTGCAGATCGAGCGGCCGATCATCATCGCCGGGCTGCCCCGCACCGGCACCACCCACCTGCACAACCTGCTGTCGGCCGACCCGGCGCTGCGCCCGCTGCCCTACTGGGAGGCCTGCGAGCCCGTCCCGCCGCCCGGCGAGGAGGGCACGATCGAGCCGCGCATCCAGCGGGTGGCGGCCTCGCTGCACCTGGTGCACACCACGCTGCCGTACCTGAAGCGGATGTTCGACCTGACGCCGACCTACTCCCACGAAGAGGGCGGCCTGCTGGCGCTGACGTTCGCCTCCACACACCTGGAGATCCAGGCGATGGTGCCGTCCTATAGGGACTGGTACCTGGGCACCGACCAGACGTTCGCCTACGAGTACCTGCGCACCGCGCTCAAGGCCATCACCTGGCTGCGGGGCGGCGGGCGCTGGGTGCTCAAGGCCCCCCAGCACCTGGAGCAGCTCGGCCCGCTGATGAAGGTGTTCCCGGACGCCACCGTGGTGATCACCCACCGCGACCCGGTGGCGGTCACCGCGTCGCTGACCACCATGCTGTGCTACGGGCTGCGCATGACGACCTACCCGATCGACCCGCACGCCGTAGGCGCCTACTGGCGCGACCGGTCGGCCATCTACATGGAACGCTGCCTGCGCGACCGCGACCTGGTGCCCAAGGAGCAGTCGATCGACGTGCTGTTCCACGAGTTCATGGCCGACGACATCGCCATGGTGGAACGCATCTACCAGGTGGCCGGCCAGCCGTTCACCGAGGAGACCCGGGCGGCGATGGAGGCGTACATGGCCGAGCATCCCCGGGGCCGGCACGGGCGGGTGGACTACCGGCTGGCGGACATCGGGCTGGAGCTGGCCGAACGGCGGCGGGCGCTGGCCCCCTACGCCGAGCGCTTCGGCACGAAGGAGGAGCCGGTCAAGGAGCGCTGAGTAAACACGAGGGGAAGATTTCCCTATCTTCTTTGTGCTCCGGTCACATGGCGCGGCGCCATGACCCCGGTCCATTATTGGTATGCGAACGTACCAAAGGAGCGCGGTCATGAAGCGTACGGCGTACCGGACCTGCCCGCTGTGCGAGGCTCTGTGCGGGCTGGAGCTCTCCCTCGACAACGACCGGGTGACCAAGGTACGGGGGGACGCCGCCGACCCCTTGAGCAAAGGGTTCATCTGCCCCAAGGGCGCCACGCTGGGCAGTCTGGACGGCGACCCCGACCGGCTCGACGCCCCCTTGGTACGTGACGGCGACCGGCACGTGCAGACCTGGTGGGACGCGGCGTTCGCCACGGTGGCCCGGCAGCTGCGGGCGGTCATCGAACGGCACGGCCGGGACGCGGTGGCGGTCTACATCGGCAACCCCAACGCCCACACCGTCGCCGGGCCGCTGTACAACGGCGCGCTGATCAGGGCGCTGGGCACCCGCAACGTCTTCTCGGCCAGCACCGCCGACCAGATGCCCAAGCACGTCAGCGCCGGCTACATGTTCGGCGACCCGCTGGCCGTGCCGGTGCCCGACCTGGACCGCACCGACCATCTGCTGATGCTGGGCGCCAACCCGCTGGAGTCCAACGGCAGCCTGTGCTCGGCGCCGGACTTCCCCGGCCGCCTGAAGGCCATCCGCGCCCGCGGCGGCCGCATCACCGTGGTCGATCCCCGCCGCACCCGCACCGCCGCGCTGGCCGACCAGCACATCCCGATCCGCCCCGGCACCGACGCCCACCTGCTGTTCGCCCTCGTCCACACCCTGTTCGCCGAGGACCTGGTGCAGCTGGGCCACCTGGAGGGCCGGGTGCACGGCCTGGACGACCTGCGGGCGCTGGCGGTGGACTTCACCCCCGAGCAGGTCGCCGACATCACCGGCATCCGCCCGCTGCAGATCCGCCGCATGGCCCGCGAGCTGGCCGCCGCCGAGCGCGCCGCGGTCTACGGCCGGATCGGCACCTGCACCCAGTCCTACGGCACGCTCGCCAGCTGGCTGGTGGACGTGCTGAACGTGCTGACCGGCAACCTCGACCGGCCCGGCGGGGCCATGTTCCCCCGGGCCGCCCACATCCCCCTCTACCGCAAGAAGCAGCCGTTCACCACCGGACGCTGGCACAGCCGGGTGCGCGGCCTGCCCGAGGTCCGCGGGGAGCTGCCGGTGGCCGCGCTGGCCGAGGAGATCCTCACCCCCGGCGAGGGCCGGATCCGGGCGCTGATCACCATCGGCGGCAACCCCGCCCTGTCGGCGCCGGGCTCCGGCCGGCTGGAGGAGGCGCTGGCCGACCTGGAGTTCATGGTCAGCGTCGACCCCTACCTCAATGAGACCACCCGGCACGCCCACGTGGTGCTGCCGCCGCCCCGCCCCACCCAGAGCCCGCACTACGACCTGGCGCTGCTGAACTTCACCGTCCGCAACTACGCCCGCTACTCCCCGCCGGCGGTGCCGCTGCCCAAGGGGCGGCCCAGCGAGGCGGAGATCCTGGCCCGGCTGGCCCTGATCGCCTCCGGCGACCCCGACGGCGACCCGGCCGCGCTGGACGAGATGATCGTCGGCGCCACGCTGGCCAAGGCCGTCACCATCCCCGGCTCGCCGGTGCATGGACGCGAGCCCGCCGAGCTGCGCAAGGCCCTCACCGGCCGGGGCGTGGAACTGCGGCTGGACATGATGCTGCGGCTGGGCCCCTACGGCGAGGGCTTCGGCGCCGACCCCGAAGGGCTCACCTTGGCCAGGCTCCGCGACGAGCACCCGCACGGCATCGACCTGGGCCCCCTGGAGCCGCGCCTGGAGGAGGTGCTGTGCACCGCCTCCGGGCTGGTCGAGCTGTGCCCGCCCACGTTCGCCGCCGACGCCGAGCGGCTGCGCGAAGGGCTGGGCGCCGCCCCGCCGCAGGGGCTGGTGCTGATCGGCCGGCGGCACCTGCGCTCCAACAACAGCTGGCTGCACAACGTGCCGGCGCTGGTGCGCGGCAGCAACCGGTGCACCCTGCAGCTCAACCCCGCCGACGCCGAGCGGCTGGGCATCAACGCCGGAGACACCGTGCGGGTGACCTCCCGGGCCGGTACCCTCGAGGCGGTGGCCGAGCCGACCGACACGGTGATGGCCGGGGTGGTGAGCCTGCCGCACGGATGGGGCCACGACCGGCCGGGCACCCGGTTGCGGGTCGCCGGCGAGCACGCCGGGGTCAACGTCAACGTGGTCACCGACGAGCAGGAAGTCGACCCGTTGTCCGGCAACGCGGTCTTCAACGGAGTCCCGGTGACGGTGGAGCGAGTTGGCTGACGGAGCCCAGGAACGTCCCGCCTGTTGCGCCCCCTCACTGACGACGGGGGCGCCGGGGCGGGCCGTGCCCTCGTTCGACTTCGACATCCCGCGCCGGTCTCCACAGGAGATCGCCAAGGGCATGGTGGCCATCCCCGGCGGGACGTTCCGGATGGGCGGCGAGGACCCCGACGCCTTCCCCGAGGACGGCGAAGGGCCGGTGCGCACCGTCCGGCTCTCCCCCTTCCTGATCGACCGGTACGCGGTGTCCAACCGGCAGTTCGCCGCGTTCGTCAAGGCCACCGGCTATGTCACCGACGCCGAACGGTACGGCTGGTCGTTCGTCTTCCACGCCCATGTGGCCCCCGGCACCCCGGTCATGGACGCGGTGGTCCCCGAGGCGCCCTGGTGGGTGGCGGTCCCCGGGGCCTACTGGAAGGCCCCCGAAGGGCCGGGGTCGTCCATCACCGACCGTCCCAACCACCCGGTCGTCCACGTCTCCTGGAACGACGCGGTCGCCTACGCCACCTGGGCCGGCAAGCGCCTGCCCACCGAGGCCGAATGGGAGATGGCCGCGCGCGGCGGGCTGGACCAGGCCCGCTACCCGTGGGGGAACGAGCTGACCCCGCGCGGCCGGCACCGCTGCAACATCTGGCAGGGCACCTTCCCCGTGCACGACACCGGCGAGGACGGCTACACCGGCACCGCCCCGGTCAACGCCTTCGCCCCCAACGGCTATGGGCTCTACAACGTCGCCGGCAACGTCTGGGAGTGGTGCGCCGACTGGTGGAGCGCCGACTGGCACGCCACCGAGTCCCCGGCCACCCGCATCGACCCGCGCGGCCCGGAGACCGGGACCGCCCGCGTCACCAAGGGCGGCTCGTTCCTGTGCCACGAGTCGTACTGCAACCGCTACCGGGTCGCCGCCCGGACCTGCAACACCCCCGACTCCAGCGCCGCCCACACCGGCTTCCGCTGCGCCGCCGACCCGCTGTAGAAGCGGCTGGGTGAACCTTTTACGCTCTCCGTTTCCGCAGGCCGCGACCGGGAGCAATGCCGTGGCCGGGACGTTTCCGACACCCGGGATCAGGCGGGGAAAAGGTTCAGTGCGGCTGTGGTGGCTCGTTCGGGGTAGTGCCGCTAGTGTGCAACGGGCGTCCCCGGTGGTTCGGCCCCACCGGAAGCGGGAGGTCACCGGCGGCCCGAAGGCACGACGTCGCACCCGGTCACTGGGGGGATCAATGACTGAACGGGCGAGCAAGATGTTCCGGCGCAGACCCCGGCAACCCGGAACGCACGCGGCCGACGTGGTCGACGGCCTGGAGCACATGACGGGCCTGGACGGGACGATCCGGGCGATCTCCTCGACGATCTCCCGGCTGTTGCGTCCGGGACCGGTCAAGGACGCCCTGCACGGGGTGCCGGTGGGGCATCCGGCGCACCCTCCGCTGACCGACGTGCCGGTGGGCTGCTGGACCTCGGCGGCGATATTGGACCTGATCCCCGGGACGGAGCGGGCCGCCGAGGCCCTGGTGGCCGCCGGGCTGGCCGGGGCCGTGCCGACCGCGCTCACCGGGTGGGCCGACTGGTCGGCGCTGCACCGCGAGCAGCAGCGGGTGGGCCTGGTGCACGCCCTCGCCAACAGCGCCGCCGTCGCCCTGTACGCCGCCTCGCTGCTGGCCCGGCGGCGCGGCCGGACCGCCACCGGGCGCATGCTGGGCTTCGCCGGCCTGTCGGTCCTGCTCGGCGGCGCCTACCTGGGCGGTCACCTGGCCCTCCGGCAGGCCGCGGGCGCCAACCACGCCGACAAGGTCTCCCACCTGGTGTCGCTGGGCTGGCACGACCTGTGCCCGGTGGACGACCTGCCCGACGGCTGGCCGGTGCAGCGCAGGCTGGGTTACCTCAACCTGTTCGTGCTGCGCGAGGGCGACGAGGTGCACGTGCTGGGCGACCGCTGCGCCCACCTGGGCGGCCCGCTGCACCAGGGCCGCATCGTCACCGACGAGTACAACGGCACCTGCGTGGTGTGTCCCTGGCACGGCAGCGTCTTCCGGGTGACGGACGGGGCGGTGGTGCACGGCCCGGCCACCGGCCGTCCGCCGTCCTTTGAGACCCGGGTGGAGAACGGCATCCTGCAAGTGCGCCCCATCCCCTGATTCCGTGCCCCTCTCGCGGGGTATATGTCGAATATACGTTCGATGTCGGGGAGCCGCGCCATGAAGGGTGACAGGGTCGAGATCGTGATCGACGCCGGGGAGGGCACCCGGACCTACGAAGTGAAGGCCACCCGGGCGGGCCGCCGGGTGGAGGTCGCCACCAGGCGCGGGGTGGTCGAGGTCAGCGAGGTCACCCGCACCGGGACCCCGGTCCGCACCGCCCGTTTCATGGCCAGCCGCGTGCTGGCGCTGGTCGAATACCCCGTCATGGACGTGCAGGCCGACGAACGCGCCCAGCTGCGCGACGCCGGCTGACCGGGGCGGCCGGCGGGAGTGAGCTTCGTCTCTCCCAGGGCGTTCCGCCCGCCCCGCCGAACGGGATGAGCAGGGCTTTTCCTACCATCGGGGCGTGGTGGATCGACGGGACGGGGTGTGAACGCGCTGGAGGCGGCGGCGGTGTTCGCCGCCGGGATCGGCGCCGGAGGCATCAACGCGGTGGTGGGGTCGGGCACCCTGATCACCTTTCCGACTCTGGTGGCGTTGGGGTTCCCGCCGGTGGCGGCCAACGTCTCCAACAACATCGGGCTGGTGCCCGGGTCGGTGGCGGGCGCCTACGGCTACCGCGCCGAGCTGGCCGGCCAGCGGGACCGCCTGCTGCGCCTGGCCGCCGCCTCGCTGACCGGGGCGATCATCGGGGCCGCGCTGCTGCTGGGACTGCCGGAGAAGGCCTTCGGGGTGATCGTCCCGGTGCTGATCGCGGTGTCGCTGGTGCTGGTGGTGACCCAGCCGCGGCTGAACGCCTGGCTGGCGGCCCGGCGCGAGCACGCCCACCCGCACGGCGGCCCCTGGCTGTGGGCGGGGGTGCTGGCCGCCGGGGTCTACGGCGGCTACTTCGGCGCCGCCCAGGGCATCATCCTCATCGCGCTGCTGGGCATCTTCCTGGACGAGGATCTGCAGCGCCTCAACGCCGCCAAGAACGTGCTGGCCGCCCTGGTCAACGGGGTGGCCGCCGTACTGTTCACCGCGGTGTGGCTGCTGGGCCGCACCGAGGTGGACTGGGTGGCGGTGCTGCTGATCGCCCTGGGCGCCACGGTGGGGGGCCTGCTGGGCGCCAAGATCGGCCGCAGGCTGCCGCCCATGGTGCTGCGCGGAGTGATCGTGGCGGTCGGGCTGACCGCCATCGTCAACCTGATCACCGACTGACGGCCGTCCCCGGGCGGCCCGTCAGCTCGCGCGGGCGTACCAGCGGCCGTTCTGGCGCTCCACGGTCAGCGGCAGGCCGAAGCACTCGCTGAGGTGCTCGGGGGTGAAGACCTCCTCCACCTTGCCCATGGCCACCACCGAGCCGCGGCGCAGCAGCAGGGCGTGGGTGAAGCTCTCGGGCACCTCCTCCACGTGGTGGGTGACCATCACCATGGCGGGTGCGGTCGGGTCGGCGCCCAGGGCCGACAGCCGGGAGACCAGCGCCTCACGGCCGCCCAGGTCCAGCCCGGCGGCCGGCTCGTCCAGCAGCAGCAGCTCCGGGTCGGGCATCAGGGCGCGGGCGATCTGCACCCGCTTGCGCTCGCCCTCCGACAGCGTGGCGAAGCGGCGGCCGATCAGCTCGGCGCAGCCCAGCGCCTCCAGCAGGGCCACCGCCCGGCTCACGTCGGTGGAGTCGTACTCCTCCTGCCAGCGTCCCAAGATCGCATACGAGGCGGTCAGCACCAGGTCGATGACCTTCTCCTCCGGGGGCACCCGCTCGGCCACCGCGGCGCTGGCGAAACCGATGCGCGGGCGCAGCTCGAACACATCGGTGCGGCCGAGCCGCTCGCCCAAGACCTCCACCGTGCCCTCGGTCGGATACAGCAGCGTCGCGGCGATCTGCAGGAGCGTGGTCTTGCCGGCCCCGTTCGGCCCGATGACGACCCACCGCTCATCGTCGTGCACGGTCCAGTCGATCCCGCGCAGCAGCATGGACTGCTCGCGCCGTACCCCGACGCCGCTGAGCCGAAGCACCTCGCCGCTCATCCGTCTTCGTTTCCCTCCCGCCGGATCCGCTTCCGCAGGTCGAACCTACGTCATCAGCGGCGCCTGCGTGCGATCGACGTTCGCTGGATGGCACAGGTGTGACCTCTTCGACGTCCGGATTGGACATTGGACGGCCGGGACGCCCACCATGACAGGGACATCGATGCAGCTACTGGTCGGGGTGGTGGGCATGCAGGACGCGTTCCCTCGGCGCCGGGACGCCGCGGCGGCGCTGGTGGCCTGGGGGAATGCCTGGCTCGGCGGCCATGTCGGGCTGGATGAGGCGGCGGACGCCATCGAGGCGGCCGCCGGCCCTCAGGTCGTCGCCGAGCTGCCCGGCGACCCCCACGATCTGCCGTTGCGCCGCGCCCTGGCGGCGCTGCGGGTGGCCGGGATGTCCACGCTGCGGCTGGCGCTGCCGGCGCCCGGCGACCCGCTCGGGCTGACCGGCCCGCCGGAGCTGAACGCCGCCGCCGTGCAGGCCGGTGAGGCGGTGCTGGTGAACCTGCCGGAGACGCCGATCGGGCTGGTGCCCGCCGAGGACCGGCGCGGCTCGTCGTACGTGGGCGTCCGCTGGCAAGCGCACCGGGCGCGGCCGGGGGTGGCGGACGTGCCGTCGCTGTCGGAGGCCGACCACGGGCTCACCCTGGCGATGCGCGAGGCCACCGAGACGTTGCTGACGGTGACCGGGACGGGCGGGGTGCCGCCGGAGATCGCCGACGCGCTGGCGGACCTGCGCGACCCGGAGCGGTGCGCGACGCTGGCCCCGGGTTACCCGCCGCGCGCCCACCGGGTGGCCGCGCTGGCCGGGCGGCTGGCGCTGGTGGTCGATCTGGCCCGCCGGCTGGAGGGGCACGGCCTGACCGCCGCGCAGATGCAGCGCCGCGAGGAGGCGCTGCGGATGCTGGACCGGGCGGTGCGCCGCGCCCGGGTCGCCGCCCACAACAGCGCTTTCGATCCGGTCCCCTGAGCCGCCGCGGGTCTTACAGCTGGACCACGACGGTGCCCATCACCTTGTCGGCGAAGGTCTGCTTCTTGGGATCGAACAGCGGCCACAGGAAACCGAGGCAGAAGGCGAATCCGTCCAGCCCATGGGCCATCCGGCGGACGAAGGCCGCGCCGAAGCCGATCGGCTGGCCGGAATGCTCGGCCACGAGCATGATGTTCATGCGCCGTTTGCCGAACGTCTGGCCGGTGGTGCCCTCCAGGTGCACCGACCACAGCCCGGCGACCGCCACCGCCAGGCAGGCCACCAGCAGGAGGATGAAGCCCAGACCGACCAGCCCGGCGTTCTCCTCGCCGGGGCCGCCGGCGAAGCCCACCGCCATCAGCACAACGCCCAAAAGGGACAGGAAAAGCGCCGGACCGCCGATCACCAGGCCGTCGAGCAGGCTCGCGGCGACCCGGGCGCCCCATTCGGCATAGGGGCGGGAAGGCCGGCCGTAGTGGTGGTGATGGATCTCGACCGGCGGGACGGGAGCCGGCTGCGGGGGGTACCCCGGCTGCTGGACGTAACCGGGGTAGGGCGGATTCTGGCCGTAGCCGGGCTGCTGGGGGTACTGGCCGTAGGGACTGCCCACGCTCACTCCTTACTGATCGCCCCTTTGATGACTGGGACGCACATCGAAGCCGCCCGGCTCCCTGCGGCGTGTCCAAAATGTGCGATCACCTGCGCGGCTCGGGTCGTCGGCCCGAGAGCCCCTGGCATCGAGTGCCACCATAGCCGGACGAAATGAGTCGGGCATCCCCTCCGGCGTAAAGGGGTGCTCACCCGGCCGCGGATCAGGCCGGGTGTGAAAACTCAGGGCGATCGGTTCTTACAGCCGCTCGGCCGCTCCCACGATCTGGGGTTCGCGCACGGCGCCGACCTGGTCCGCTTCGACCACATCGGCGATCACGCAGGTGATGTTGTCGGGGCCGCCGCCCTCCCTGGCCAGCGCGATGAGGTGGCCGATGGCGTCGGCGGGCTCGGCCTCCCGGGTGAGCACCTCGTAGATGGTCTGCGGGTCCACCACACCCGACAGCCCGTCGGAGCACAGCAGATAGCGGTCGCCCAGCCGGGCCTCGCGGCGGTACAGGTCGGGCTCGCGGTCCTCGCGCCCGTCCAGCACCCGGTAGAGCACATGCGAAAGCCGGGACGCCTCTGCGCTCTCATCCGGCCCGTTGCCGGAATCGGGGTTGAGCAGTTCCTTCATCGTGTGATCCTTGGTGATCTGGAACAGCTCACCGTCGCGGAGCATATAACCCCGAGAGTCTCCGATATGAGCCAAGGCGGCTTTCGTCCCCGACCACAGCATCGCGGTCAAGGTGGTGCCCATTCTGCTGAGGTCCGGGCGTTCTTCCCGGGCGATTCGCAATTTCTCGTTGGCTTCGGCGACGGCCCGCGCCAGTGCGCTTTCCAGATCGTCAACGGGGACGTCGGTGTCCAGTGAGCGCAACGACCCGATGACGGTGGAGCTGGCCACCTCACCGCCCGCGTAACCGCCCATCCCGTCGGCGACCGCGATGAGCCGGGGCCCGGCGTAGGCCGAGTCCTCGTTGTTCTGCCGGACGCAGCCTATGTCAGAGCCTGCCGCATACTTGATTGTTACGTTCATACCGATTTCGATGACGATCCAGTCATGAGAGTTCGATCAGCCGTCAGCCTTCGGCCAGGCCGTGGCGGACGGCCTGCCAAGCCGTCTGAGTACGATCCTGCACCCCCAGCTTCACGAGCAGATTACTGAACCTTTTTCAACGCGTGTCCTCGGACGCCGGGAACGGGAACCCGGGCGGCGCCCGGTACCGGGACGTTCCAGGCCACGGCATCCTCCCTCACTGCGGTGCCCCCGTCTCGGCCCGCGGGGACGGGGCGTTGAAAAAGGTTCGCTCTTCGGGGCCGAGCGGCCCGGCGCGATCGGCACCGGAGCCCGTCGTCCCGGGCCGCAGAGCCGTCCGGCGGGTGACCGGCGCCCCGGCCCGGCGGCTTGCCCGTCGCCGGGCGTCACCGTCCCGATCTCCTGTGCGAGGACGGGTACGGCGGCGTCCCGATGGAGATGCCCCGTGGCGTCCGCCCATACCGCAGCGGCGCGTGCTCGCATACGGCCGTACCCGCCGGCGGACCGCCCGAGCCCTCCGAGCGCCCCGCACACCGGCCGGCGGCCGGTGACCGTGGGCACCGCCGAACTCACCGCGTGCAGGGGTCCACCCGGCTCCGCGCAGCTCTTGTGCTCAATGCCCACGTTGCCGACCGTACTCCCCGCAATGGCCATCGCGAATCAGACTCTTGGGCGAACCGCATAACCCGCCCGGTCATTCTGCGCCACGGTGCCCTTCGGCACATCGTCCCACTGGGGCGTTATACATCCTTTGCCGATCTTTGTGCGCGTGCATCGCCGCGCACCCTCCAACCGGCCCAAGGCCCCCATCGCCCGCCCGGCGCCCGGCGGGCCGGATGCCGACACGCCGCACCCCGAGGGCCTGACCTGCGGGTTCACCTGGTGGAGCCGGGAGGGACGCGGGCCCGTATCCTCGCGGAGGCGACTTTCTTCGCCGAATCCCCCAAGGCGCCCGCCGCCACGACCGCGACGAAGGAGCATCCCACGGACGTCGAATCCGCCAAGGCCGACCCCTCCCGCCCGGCCCCCGGCCTGCTGAGCGGCCGGTACCGGCTGCCGACCATGGGCATCGTGCTGGTCATCACCCTGCTGGCGTTCGAGACCATGGCGGTCGGCACGGTGATGCCGGTGGTGGCCGACGACCTGGACGGGCTGCCGCTGTACGGCTGGAGCTTCAGCGGGATGCTGATCTTCAGCATGCTCGCCACCGTGCTGGCCGGCGGCTGGATCGACCGCCGCGGCCCGGCCCGGCCGCTGCTGAGCGGGCTGGCGGTCTTCGTGGCCGGGCTGGTGATCGCCGGGACCGCGCCGTGGATGGCGGCGCTGGTCGCCGGGCGGGCCGTGCAGGGCGTCGGCTCCGGCCTGACGCTGGTGGCGGTGTACGTGATGGTCGCCCGGGTCTACCCGGAGCGGCTGCGGCCGAGGGTGTTCGCGGCGACCTCCACCGCCTGGGTGCTGCCCTCGCTGATCGGGCCGAGCGCCGGCGGCGTCATCGCCGAGCACGTCCACTGGCGGCTGGTCTTCCTGGGCCTGGTGCCCTTGGTCGTCCCGGCCGCGCTGATGCTCCTGCCGGCGCTGCGGTCGATCGGGCGGGCCGAGCCGCAAAGCGCCCCGTCCGCCCGGCAGGGCCGGGTGAAAGCCGCCTTCGTCACCGCCTTCGCCGCCGCCGCGGTGCTGTACGCGGCGGACGCCCCGGGCCTGTCGGCACTGCCGGCGGCGGTGCTGGGCCTGGCCGGGCTGGGCTGGGGGCTGCCCAGGCTGCTGCCGCCCGGGACGCTGCGGCTGCGGCGCGGCGTGCCGGCCACGGTGGCGGCGCGCGGCCTGCTGGCGGGGGCGTTCTTCGGCACCGACGTGTTCATCCCGCTGGCGTTGACCTCGCTGCACGGTTTCAGCCCCACCCAGGCGGGACTGGTGCTGACGCTGGCGTCGCTGAGCTGGTCGGCCGCCTCCCAGTACCAGGGGCGCTCCCGGCGTCCCCGGGCGTTCTTCGTGCTGAGCGGGGCGGTGCTGGTGGCCGTCGGGGTGGTGGCGACCTCCGTGGCGCTGCAGCTGTCGGGCTGGTGGGCGGCCCCGGCCTGGGTGGTCGGCGGGGCCGGGATGGGTCTGGCGCTCAGCGGCCTGAGCGTGCTGATCCTCAACCAGTCGCCGGTGGAGGAGCAGGGCGTCAACACCTCGGCGCTGCAGCTCAGCGACACGCTGGGCTCGTCCTTGGCGATCGGCCTGGCCGGCGCGCTGGCCACCGCCTTCGGCGCCGACCGGCTGGAGCTGGGGCTGCGGACCGGCGCGGCGCTGCTGGTCGTCATCGCGGTGGTGGGCGTCGTCGCGGCCCGGCGGGTGGAGGCCAGGCCGTGACCAGTCCCACAACGTCCCTTTTTTAAAGAACGTCCCTTCTTCGCGGCTCGTGCGAGGCCGAGCAGGCGGTGCGGCCTCCCCCCACGCCCCGGACACCCGCGCCGGACCGGTAGCGTAGGTTCCAGCATGGACGGCTCACAGCGCACGCTGCTCATCACGCTCACCGGCCGTGACCGACCGGGCGTCACCTCACGTCTGTTCGCCACGCTCGCGGAGTTCCCGGTAACGGTGACCGACGTCGAACAGGTCGTCATCCGCGGCCGGCTGATCCTCGGCGTGCTGCTGTCCTATGCCCGGGGCACCGACATCGGCAAGGTGTGGACGGCCGCCGAGAAGGTGGCCACCGACCTGGACATGGAGGTCGAGGTCTCCACCGCCCGCGACCGGGACGCCCCGCGGCGGCGCGGCCGGCTGCACGTGACGGTGCTGGGCAACCCGCTGCGCCCGGCCGCGATGGCCGGGATCGCCGGGCGGATCGCCGCGGCCGGCGCCAACATCGACCGCATCGAGCGCCTGGCCCGCTACCCGGTCACCTGCATCGAGATGGACGTCTCGGGCGCCGACCCGGAGGCGCTGCGCGGTGCGCTGGCCGCCGAGGCCGCCGCCCAGCAGGTGGACGTGGCCGTGCAGCCGTCCGGCCTGCACCGGCGCGCCAAGCGGCTGATCGTGATGGACGTGGACTCCACCCTCATCCAGGGGGAGGTCATCGAGCTGCTGGCCGAGCAGGCCGGCTGCCTGGACGAGGTGGCCAAGGTCACCGAGGCCGCCATGCGCGGCGAGCTGGACTTCGAAGGCTCACTGCGCGAGCGCGTCGCCCTGCTGGCCGGGCTGGACGCCTCCTGCCTGGAGGAGGTCCGCCGCAAGATCCGCCTGGCCGCCGGGGCCCGCACCATGGTGCGCACCCTCAAGCGGCTGGACTACAAGTTCGCCATCGTCAGCGGCGGCTTCACCCAGATCACCGACTCCCTGGTGGAGGAGCTGGGCATCGACTACTCGGCCGCCAACACGCTGGAGATCTGCGACGGCAAGCTCACCGGCCGGCTGGTCGGCCCGATCATCGACCGCGCCGGCAAGGCCCGCGCCCTGGAGGACTTCGCCCGCCGCGCCGGCGTCCCGATCAGCCAGACCGTGGCGATCGGGGACGGCGCCAACGACCTGGACATGCTGCAGGCCGCCGGGCTGGGCGTGGCCTACAACGCCAAGCCGGTGGTCCGCCAGGCCGCCGACACCGCCGTCAACGTGCCCTACCTGGACACCATCTTGTTCCTGCTGGGCATCTCCCGCGACGAGATCGAGGCCGCCGACGCCGAGGACCAGGAGCCCTTCCTGCAGTACTGAAACCGCCCGTCCGCCGGCGGTCACCGCAGGAAGTCGTGAACCGTCTTGGTGAACCACCGCGGCATGGTGACCCACGGGAAGTGGGCGGAGCAGTCGTCGACGACGAGACGGCCGTCGGGGAAGAGGCGGGCCAGTTCGGCGGCCCGCTCCGGGGTGAGGTCGGGGTCCAGGGCCCCGGCGATGACCAGCACCGGGGCCTGCAGGCACGCCAGCGCCCGGCGGGTGAGGGCCGGGTCGAAAGCGCCCTCGGCGTAGTAGCCGGCGGCGACGGGACGGGAGCGGGCCAGTTCCGCCTCCTCGCAGCGGGCGTGGGCGAACGCCGCCTCGTTCCAGCGTCCGTAGCGGAAAGGGGCCGCCTCCAGCCGGATGGCGGGGGTGTCCTCCCCCGCCCGCCATGCCGTGATCGCCTTGCAGGCGTCCTCGTACCAGGGCTCGTCGGCGCGCCGCCGCAGCACGGCCCGGCGTTCCCGCTCGGTCACGCAGATCCCCACCGCCCGGGCGTCGGGGGTGACCAGGACGAGCCGGCGCAGCCGTTCGGGGTGGCGGGCGGCGTACAGGAGCGCCAGGTTGCCGGCCGCCGAGTGGGCGAGCAGGTCCATGCGCTCCAGCCCCAGGTGGACGCGCAGCGCCTCCACGTCGGCGACCATGCGGTCACAGCGGTAGCCGGCCGGGTCGCCGGATGCGGAATACCCCGATCCGCGCAGGTCCAGCCGCAGCAGCCGGCGGTGCCGGGACAGGCCGCCGAGGTCTCCCAGGTAGCGCGAGGCGCGGCCGGGGCCGCCCGGCAGGCACACCAGCGGCGGGCCGCCTTGGACCGTGGGGTGGACCGCCAGATGGGCGCCGTCGTAGGACGGAAAGCGGATCATGTGCGCAAATGATCATATCCGGGAGAGTTCGGGCATCTCCCTTTCCGTCCGGGACGACTGCCGTGCCCTCACGCGGCCCACGACCGGCCGGGACGGCGGCCACCGCCGGATGTGCCGAGGTCACTCCCGGGCGGTGTGGGCGGCCAGGACCCGTTCGGCGGCGGCCTCGTCGGTGTCCGCCGCGTTGCTCGCCTCGCACCACCGCTCACTGCTGAGGGTCGTGAACAGCCTGTCCTCCTCGGAGGCGATCCAGGCCGCGGACTCCTCGGGGGGTGATGCCGCGCCGGGGGACAGGTGGCCGGCCGGCCCGAGCAGGATCGAGTCCCAGCCGATGCCGGTGGCGCCGGGGCCGTACTGCTCCCACATGTCGTCGTGGGCGATGTGCTCCAGCTCCAGGCGGGTACGGCTCCCGCCCTCCTCGGTCAGGCGCACCTCGATCCAGCTCACCTTGCCGCCGTATTCCCAGGTGGCGGCGAAGCCGTGCGGCGAGGGATGAAGCGCCGCCGGAGCCCGGGCCGTCCGCGTGATCGCCGGACGGGCGGGGTCAATCCTTGGGGGTGCGGTGGGTCAGCAGCGTCCCGCCGCCCGGCCAGGTGTCCGGCCACGGACCGGACAGTTCGATCACCGCGAGGGCGCAGGTGGGGAACGACTCTGGAGCACCCCCGGTCAGGTCGTAGACCAGTTGGTGCATCGAGGGGTTGTGGCCGATCACCAGCAGCCTGTCGACATCGTCGTCCACCTCCCGGATCAGCGAGAAGGCGATGTCGACGTGGTTGTCGTAAAGACCCGGCTCGAACTCCACCGGGGACGGCAGCGCCAAATCCTCCAGGGTCTCCCGGGTGCGCACCGCCGTGGAGCACAGCACCAGATCGGGCACCAGGTCGTTCTCACGAAGCCACTGGCCGGTGGCCGCGGCGTCACGGTGGCCCCGGCTCGCCAGCGGCCGGTCGATGTCGGCCATTCCGGCGCCGTCGACGGCCTTGGCATGACGCAGAACGATCAAAGTGGGCATCGCCCCACCCTAATACCACGCACGCCCGGCCATGTGAACATCCCGACCGCTTGCCGATCGGGTGAACCTTCTCAACAGCCGGTCATCGCGGCGGCACCGCGTCCGTGCGCGGACCGCTCCGCCCGGCGAGAGCGGGGGATCAGGGCGCGGCGAGGGCGGCGATCACCCAGAGCAGCACAATGATGCCGAACATGCCACCGACGATCACAGCGAATCCCTTCGCCCCTGTCATCGGAGGTCTATCGCCGCTCATCCCGCCGTCTTCCCTTCGCTGCGCCGGCCCGTACCTCCGCCGAGCGGGACACGGCACGGACGAATGCCGCGCCGCCCGCCGGCGGGCGTGTGTCATGCCTGTACCCAGAGTACGGTCCCTTGCCCCTGCCCCGGCCGTCAGGTTCCTCCCACCTCCGGCTTCTTCGCCACCAGCAGGGCGAAGGTGAACGTCCTCCCCTCGTCGGCGTCGAGCATCCGCGCCTCGTGGCGGGACGCCTCGCGTACCGTCTCGTCCTCACCGGCCTGCGCGCAGACCCGGCACCAGTGCCGCCAGTAGCGCCACCCGTCGTCCTGCTCCCAGGCGTCCAGGACGCCGACCTTGCCGGTGAGCTCCCAGTGGCGGCGCCACCAGCCGACCGAGTGCAGCGATGCGAACTCCCACTGCCAGTAGGGGCGCAGGTGCTCGGGCACCCGGTCGATCTCCGCGCGCAGCCCCGGCACGGCGATGCCCAGCAGCCCGCCGGGCCGGATGAAGTCGGCCAGGTAGCCCACGTAGAAGTCGTCGGTCCCGAAGTAGTGGTAGGCGTCGATGCTGATCACCGCGTCGAAGTAGCCGTGGGCGAACGGCAGCTCCCTGGCCTCGGCCAGCAGGGGGAAGACCCGGTCGGCGCACCCGGCCTCCCGGATGCGGGCCAGGTTCTCGGTGGGCGCGACCCACAGGTCGGCCGCCCACACGGTCACCCCGAACTCGCGGGCCAGGAAGATCGAGGTCACGGCCTTGCCGCAGCCCAGGTCCAGCACCCGCATCCCCGGCCGCAGCGGCATCCGCGCGGTGAGCTCCTCCAGCAGCCACAGCGGGTTGGGCCCCATCACGTTGCGGATCAGCCAGCGGGGGTCATAGGCCGCCGAACGCGGAAACCGCGGCAGCGTCAGCTGTGCCCGCAGTTGCTCATCGTCCATCCCCATGCCCTCACGATCCCCGCGGCGGCCGGGTCATGCATCCGAATAACGGTCCCCTCAATCCGACCGTTGGCAGGACGACCGGGCCACCTCCGCTCAACCGGCCCAATGCTTTCGAGGGCTTCAACAGCAGGCCCGAAGGGCATCGCCCTCCCCGCACCGCCCAGCGGCGCGCCGAAAAGGTCCCCTGCAGACGCTCCGTCCTCGCTCCCCACCGCACACGCAGGACGTCGGGGAAGGCTGCGCGCCCAGGACCATGAGCAAGCGAGGATTCCCCTTAACAGCCCCCTCGATCGACCGTTGACAGGACGACCGGGCCACCTCCGCTCAACCGGCCCAATGCTTTCGAAGGCTTCAACAGCAGGCCCGAAGGGCATCGCCCTCCCCGCACCGCCCAGCGGCACGCCGAAAAAGTTCCCTGCAACTGCCCCGTCCTCGCTCCTCCTCGCATGCGCAGGGCGTCGGGGAAGGCTGCATGCCCAGGACCATGAGCAAGCGAGGGTTCCCCTTCACGGCGCGAAGGGGAACCCTCGAGCGTGCTTGCGTTCTTCGCCTCGGCCGCTTGCCCGGCCCCGCGGCGCACGCACCGGGCCTCACCCAGTAAGCCTTTTTCAACACATGGTCTTGGGCGCCGACGACGGGAGCTCAGACGGTATCCGAGGTCATGAGGTCGCCGGTCACGGCATCGTCCTTGACCCCCAGGCCCCCGCTCCCACCTGCGGGAACGTCGTGTCAGTGCGTGCGCCGCTCAGCGACCCTCCTCAGCGCGCGGCTTTGAAGGCCGGGACGCCGAGACGGCCGTTGCCGGCACCGGCTCGCCCCTGGCCGCGGACACCCCCGGTCCCGGCCTGAGGGGACGGCGTGCCGGGCAAGCCCGGCGCGCCGTCCCCTCAGGAGGACGGCGGCTTGGGGGCGGGGCCGCCGGCCGGTTCGGTGCCGCCGGGCTCCCGGGAGGCCGGGGTCTCGAGCGGCGGCTCGGCGGCCAAGGGCGCGGCGGTTGGCGCAGTGCCGCCGGAAGCGCCCACCGCGGCCATCTCCGGGCTGCCGGCGGCGGGCGGGACGCCGCCGGGGCCGATGGGGACGGCCCGGTTCCTGGACCAGACGATCGCGCCGATCACGATGAGCACCGCGGCCACGGTGACGCCGACCCGCAGCGGCAGGTTGCCGAAGTAGGTCACGATCGCGTCCGCGATCAGCAGCGACACCAGGTTCATCACCTTGATCAGCGGGTTGATGGCCGGGCCCGCGGTGTCCTTGAACGGGTCGCCCACGGTGTCGCCGATCACGGTGGCGGCGTGCGCCTCGCTGCCCTTGCCGCCCAGCTTGCCGTCCTCCACCAGCTTCTTGGCGTTGTCCCAGGCGCCGCCGGAGTTGGCCAGGAACACCGCCATCAGCACCCCGGCCGCGATGGCGCCGCCCAGGAACGCCCCCAGCGGGGCGTACCCGAGTCCGAAGCCCACCGCGATCGGCGTCATGATGGCCAGCAGGCCCGGGGTGGCCAGCTCGCGCTGGGAGTCGCGGGTGCAGATGTCGACCACCCGGTCATAGTCGGGCTCCTGGGTGTGGTTCATGATCCCGGGCTTGCTGCGGAACTGCTCGCGGACCTCGATGACCACCCGGCCGGCCGCCCGGCTGACCGCCATGATCGCCAGCCCGGAGAACAGGAACACCACCGCGGCGCCGACGATCAGCCCGATCAGCACGTTCGGCGAGTCGATCGACAGGCTGAAGTCGGCGTAGGTCCCCAGCGCGTCCCGCACCCCGGCCGAGGCCCCGGCCAGCGCCGTCTCCACGGTCGTCCGGTAGGCGCCGAACAGCGCGGTGGCCGCCAGCACGGCGGTGGCGATGGCGATGCCCTTGGTGATCGCCTTGGTGGTGTTGCCGACGGCGTCCAGCCGCTCCAGCACCTTGGCGCCCTCGCCGTGCACGTCCCCGGACATCTCCGCGATGCCCTGGGCGTTGTCGGAGACCGGGCCGAAGGTGTCCATCGACACGATCACGCCGACCGTGGTGAGCAGCCCGGTGCCCGCCATGGCCACCGCGAACAGCGCCACCGTGGTGTTGCCGAAGCCCAGCAGGAACGCCCCGTACACGGCGGCGCCGATCACCAGGGCCGAGTAGACCGCCGACTCCAGGCCCAGGGAGATCCCCGACAGCACCACGGTGGCCGGGCCGGTGCGGGCGCTGGCGGTGACCTCCCGCACCGGCCGGCGGGTGGTCTCGGTGAAGTAGCCGGTCAGCAGCTGGATGGCGCTGGCCAGCACGATCCCGATCAGCACCGCGCCCAGCGCCACCAGGCGCGGGTCGGCCTCCAGCGCGGTGATCTGCGGGTCGGTGACGCCGCCGAGCTCGGCGAAGGAGGACGGCAGGTAGCCGTAGGCGGCCACCGCCACCAGCAGCGCCGAGATGATCGCGGAGATGAAGAAGCCGCGGTTGATGGCGGTCATGCCGGAGCGGTCCCGGGCCCGCGGCGCCACCGCGAAGATCCCGATCATCGCGGTGATCACTCCGATCATGGGCACGATCAGCGGGAAGACCAGCCCGTGGGTGCCGAACGCCACGGTGCCCAAGATCAGCGCCGCCACCAGCGTCACCGCGTACGACTCGAACAGGTCGGCGGCCATGCCGGCGCAGTCGCCGACGTTGTCGCCCACGTTGTCGGCGATGGTGGCCGGGTTGCGCGGGTCGTCTTCGGGGATGCCTTGCTCGACCTTGCCGACCAGGTCGGCGCCGACGTCGGCGGCCTTGGTGAAGATGCCGCCGCCGACCCGCATGAACATCGCCAGCAGCGCGGCGCCGAAGCCGAAGCCCTCCAGCACGCCCGGGGCGCCGCCCTGGTAGGACAGCACCACCACGGCGGCGCCGAACAGGCCCAACCCCACGGTGAACATGCCGGCCACGCCGCCGGTGCGGAAGGCCAGCCGCATGGCCCGCCGCTCGGCGGCCGCGTCCCCGTCCCGGGCCGCGGCGGCGACCCGGACGTTGCCGCGCACCGCCAGCCACATGCCGGCGAAGCCGGTGATCGCCGAGAACAGCGCCCCGATCACGAAGAACACCGAACGGCCGATCCGCACCGCCATGTCGTCGGCGGGCAGCAGCAAAAGCAGCAGCGGGATCAGCACGACGAAGATCGCCACCGTGCGGAATTGACGTTTCAGGTAGGCGCCCGCGCCTATCTGCACCGCCCGCGCGATGTTGCGCATCTTCTCGGTGCCCTGACCGGCGGCCAGCACCTCGCGGACCAGCCATCCGGCGACGATCAGCGCCAGCAGCGCGACCAATCCGACGATGGCGACCAGGGCCAGGTCGCCGCCACCGAGATCGATTTCGGCGCCGCCGGCCGGGCTCGACAGGGAAAGCCCAGACATCTGTCCTCCTCGACAGGGCGTTGCGCTCGGGACCGTCGAACAGACGATCTTCACCGCCTACCCCGCAGGGCATTTCGCACACCTCGCGGGGCGTAGCGGGTGCCGGGAGTCTACGCAGGCCAAGCCCGGATTAGAAGCCTCCGAGGGCACGCATGCCGCCTTCCCCGAAAAGCCGCCGGACATACCTGGTAATTTCGCGTTCTGGCCCGCCTTCTCGGCATCACCCCAGGTCAGGGAACCGGCTTAAATTTCAGTCGTTCACCACAGGCATCATGCCCATCATCATTCACACCTCATCATCCGAATCAGGCCCCATATGGCCGGTCGATAAACATAATTAACCACGATCCGGATGACAAGATCGAAAATATCGTCCGATAAATGATCTCATAGCGTTTTTCAGCCCGGACGTCCAGGGGCCGGAAAACGGATTTCGACGATCAATCGCGCCGGCCGCCGCCTGCGGGGACGTCCTTTCCGGAAGCCGCCCGCGGGCATGAAAAGGCCCGCACGGGGCGAGCGCTCCGTGCGGGCCGGGGCGGGCCGCTCCCGCCCGACGATGAGGGGGTCAGGTGCTCTTGGGCCAGCTCATGCGGATCTGGACGCCCTTGGGGGTGGACCCGATCTCCACGTCGTCGACCAGGCCCTCGATCACCGCCAGGCCCAGCTCCGACACATCGTCGGCCAGGCCGCCCAGATCGAAGGCGCCGCGGGAAAAGCCCGGACCGGCATCCCCCCGGGGCGGCGTGACGGGCTGCGGATCCGCACCACCCGCCGCGTCGTCTCCGGGGACCGAGTCGCTGACGACGACCTCGAACCGGCCGCCGTCGTCGCTCAGCTCCAGCCGTACGGGCTCGTCCGGACAGTGCCGCAGATGAGCCTCCACCGCCCGCGAGCACGCCTCACCGACCGCCAGCCGTACCTCGTCCAGCAGTGTCTCCGCCACACCGCTGCGCCGGGCCACGGCGGTGACGATCAGTCGCGCCGTTCGCACATGGGCGGGCAGCGCGCTGAACGTGACCTCAACTGTCGCCATCTCGGGGGCCGTCTCGCGTGCAGCCGCTACTTGGCGCCCTTGCGCTTCTCCTGGGCGTCCTCGATGGAGTCGTGAATCCCGAAGACCTTGGTCAGCCCGGTGATCCGGAAGATCTTCAGGATGCGCTCCTGGGTGCACACCAGCTCCAGCGAACCGTCGTGGGCGCGGACCCGCTTGAGGCCGCCGACCAGGACGCCAAGCCCGGTCGAGTCCAGGAACTCGACCTTCTCCATGTCCACCAGGAGGTGATACTTCCCCTTGTTGACCAGATCGATGAGCTTCTCGCGAAGCTTCGGCGCCGTGTAGACGTCGATCTCGCCCTCCACGCTGATGACCGTGAGGCCATCGTCGGTGGTGTAGTCGTTCACCTTCAGGTCCACAGACTCCTCCAGCGCCGTGCCGCATTGGGTCGGGGCAACGGAACCCCGCCGTGATTCAACCACGACCCGGCGTCACGCATACGCGATTCCGCCAGGTGACGGCCCGCGGACCCCATGCCGCGTCAGCGCGCCTGCATAGGCCCGCGCGCAACCGAGTATCACCCGGTGGATGAGGGCAGGGGGTGCCGACGTCGCCGCCGGGACGTATCTCCACCTTGTGCCCAGGATGTCAGACTGGAAACCTGTGTCCGCACAAAGTTTTCGATCTTTGGGCTCCACCGGGCGGGACGGGCCCGCTCCCGGTGGGGGCGGCGTCCTGGCCAAGCTGCTCGCCGACCCGCGGCGGGACGGCCGGGTCACCCATGTGCACAGCGTCCCGCCCCGGCCGGGCCACCGGGCGCCCTGGCCGCCGTGGACGTCGCGGACACTGGTGGACCGGCTGGCCCTGGCCGGCATCCAGGCCCCCTGGCGGCACCAGGTGCAGGCCGCCGAGCTGGCCCGCGCCGGCCGCTCGGTGATCATCGCCACCGGCACCGCCTCCGGCAAGTCCCTGGCCTACCTGCTGCCCGCCCTCACCGCCGTCCTCGGCGAGGACGCCGGCGAACGCGCCCCCGCCGGCGTCCCGTCCGGGCGGGAAAGGCCCGCATCCGCCGCGCGGGACGGCGGGGAGGGGACGGTGCTCTACCTCGCCCCGACCAAGGCGCTGGCGGCCGATCAGCTGCGTTCGCTGCGCTCGCTGCGCCTGACGCGGCTGCGGGCGGCGACCTACGACGGCGACACCCCGCCCGACGAACGCGGATGGGTGCGCAAGTACGCCAACTACGTGCTCACCAACCCCGACATGCTGCACCGGTCGATCCTGCCGGGACACGCCCGCTGGGCGGCGTTCCTGCGCCGGCTCCGGTACGTGATCATCGACGAGGCGCACGGGTACCGGGGCGTGTTCGGCTCCCACGTGGCCCAGGTGCTGCGCCGGCTGCGCCGCCTGTGCGCCCGCTACGGGGCCTTGCCGGTCTTCATCCTCGCCTCCGCCACCACCGCCGAGCCGGCCGTGACCGCCCGGCGGCTGACCGGGCTGCCGGTGGAGGCGGTGACCGACGACGCCTCGCCCCGGGCCGCCGCCGCGTTCGCCCTCTGGGAGCCGCCGCTGACGGACCTGCGCGGCGAGCACGGCGCCCCGCTGCGCCGCTCGGCCACCGCCGAGACCGCCGAGCTGCTGGCCGACCTGGTCGCCGAGGACGTGCAGACGCTGGCGTTCGTCCGCTCCCGGCGCGGCGCCGAGTCGATCGCGCTCAGCGCCCGCCGCGCCCTGCAGGAGTCCGCGCCGGACCTGGCCGACCGGGTGGCCGCCTACCGCTCCGGCTACCTGCCCGAGGAGCGGCGGGCGCTGGAGGAGGCGCTGCGCTCCCGCCGGATCATCGGGCTGGCCTCCACCAACGCCCTGGAGCTGGGCGTGGACGTCAGCGGGCTGGACGCGGTGCTGGTGTGCGGCTGGCCCGGCACCCGCGCCTCGCTGTGGCAGCAGGCCGGACGGGCCGGACGCGCCGGGCGGGAGGCCCTGGCGGTGCTGGTGGCCCGGGACGACCCGCTGGACACCTACCTGGTGCACCACCCTGAGGCGATCTTCGGTACGCCCGTCGAGGCGACCGTGCTGGACCCCGACAACCCCTACGTCCTGGCGCCGCACCTGTGCGCGGCCGCCGCCGAGTCGCCGCTGACCGAGGCGGACGCAGAGCTGTTCGGCCCGGCGGCCGGCGAGGTGCTGGCGGAGCTGGTGGAGTCCGGCATGCTGCGGCGGCGCGCCACCGGCTGGTACTGGACGCGGCGGGAGCGGGCCTGCGACCTGACCGACATCCGGGGGGCCGGCGGCGAGCCGATCCAGGTCGTCGAGGCCTCCACCGGGCGGCTGCTGGGCACCGTGGACGAGCCGTCGGCGCACAGCACCGTCCACGAAGGCGCGGTCTACCTGCACCAGGGCGAGTCGTTCCTGGTGCGGACGCTGGACCTGGAGGATGCGGTCGCGCTGGTCGAGCCCGCCGAGGCCGACTACTCCACGGTCGCCCGGGACGTCACCGACATCCGCATCATCGAAACGCTCCGCACCTGCGCCTGGGGCGAGGCCCGGCTGTGCTTCGGCACCGTGGAGGTCACCAGGCAGGTCGTCGCCTACCAGATGCGGCGCCTGCTGTCCGGCGAGATGCTCGGCGAGAAACCGCTCGACCTGCCGCCCCGCACCCTGCGCACCCGCGCGGTCTGGTGGACGCTCTCACCCGGCCAGGCCGGGGTCCTGGACGCGGCGGACCTGCCGGGCGCCGCCCACGCCGCCGAGCACGCCTCGATCGGGCTGCTCCCCCTCTTCGCCACCTGCGACCGGTGGGACATCGGCGGCGTCTCCACGGCCCTGCATCCCGACACCGGGCTGCTCACCGTGTTCGTCTACGACGGCCACGAGGGCGGAGCGGGCTTCGCCGAGCGCGGCTATCGCGACGCCGCCGAGTGGCTGCACGCCACCCGGCAGGCCATTCTCGCCTGCGAATGCGAAAGCGGCTGCCCCTCGTGTATCCAGTCCCCCAAATGCGGAAACGGCAACGACCCCCTGCACAAGCAGGGTGCGGTCATTTTGCTGGGCGAACTGCTGCGCGGCGCCCCCAAGATCACCGAACCGTAGCGCCCCGATTGCGAAAGGGTCTACCCTCCCTCCCTGACGAAGATCCTCCGGTTCCCGCCCCCCGGAGAGGAGACCATGAACATGATCTTCATGGGCCTGTTCATCGCCGGCGCCGCGATCGCCGCCGGCATCGGCGCCGCGCTGGCCAATGACGCCGCCGCGCAGCTTTTCGTCTTCGGCGAGCCCGTCCCGGGCGTCACCACCCTGTGGCACGTCTTCCTCGCCGGCGTCATCGTCGCCACCGTCTTCATCGCCGGCCTCACCCTCGCGGTCTTCGGGACATACCGCTATGTGCGCACCAAACGCGAACTGCGCTATCTCCGCGAAGAACACGAGGAGTCCATCACCGCCCTGGAGATGGAAAAGCGGCATCTGGAGCGCGAGCTGGCCCGCATCCGCCGCGAATCCGGCCCCGGGCATTCCCTGTCGCCACCGTCCCACCCACACCCCCCTCAGCAGCCCGTCGTCCAGTGACTCCTTCGCTGGACGCCCTGGCGGGGGCAACACCCCGTTTCCGGCGCAAAACCCTGTGAGGACGTAGAGACCTGGACGTCACCAAGGTTCTCTCAGCGAATACAAGCCCGCCTCACGGCGTGACGCCTCCCACCGGGGCCATGGCGCGGCCTGCCAATCCCGACGGCCCTCTCCTCCCACCCGGCCGTGAGCCGCGCAGCCCTTGCGGCCCGCTCAATGACGTCCCGCCTGCGTCCCCGCCCGAGAACCTTTTTCAACACGATGTTCCCCAAGTGGGGATAGGGGTCTTGAGGCCAGGAACGGTGCGGTGACCTGCAACGTCGTGCCTTCGAATACCGCCGGGGCTCCCGCCTCAGGTGTCCAAGACCGCGTGGTGAAAAGGCTCACCGAGGTTTTCTCAACGAGTAGGCGCCGAGAAGCGGCATCGCCCCATGGGTTGGCGCATGAGCACCGGCGAATGCAGAGGAAGAACGGCGCAGGGGCGCCCCCCGAAGGCCCATGCCGTCGCTACCGGAGACGAGGGCGTCCACCGCCGGGCGCGCTTTCGCTCTGCTGGGAGTCGCTACTGCAGGGAAGCGCGCTCCTTTTTTCGTTGAGAAAGCCTCACTGCATGGGCGCGTTCACGCCTTGCGGTGGCGGTCTCGTCGCCGTCGAAGCGGCTCATCCCGGCCAGATGCGGCCCACCGGCCGCCGGATGCGGCAGCCGGTGGGCCGCTCCACGGTTTTCAGGCTCAGCGATCGGCCTTGCCGGTGGGAGCCTGCGCGCCGCCGGCAGCCGGCCCGGCGGCGGGCGCACCGGCCCGGGGGGCGGAGCCCGGCTTCATGACGGGCGCACCGGGGCGCATCTCCGCTCCGGGTTTGGCGGCGGGCGCCCCGTCACGAACGATCGGCTGGGGCCTGGTGGGAGGTGCGGCGCCGTGAGCGGACGGAGCGGGCCTGCCCGAAGGCATGCCGCCGCGTGCGGGTGCTCCGGGTTTGGCGGCGGGCGCGGTGCCGCGGACGGACGCGCCCGGCTTCACGGCGGGAGTGGCGCCGCGGGCGGGCCGCCTGGTCTTCGGGGCGGCGGGAGCCGGACGGGTCTTCGCACCGGGGGTCTGCTTCGCGGCCGTGCCTCCGCCGAGGAGGCGGCGGAGCCCGGAAGGAGACTTGGCGGAGGACTGGGCACGGGCGATGTGCTTTTGGGTTCGCTCCACGCGGGCCCGCCCGCTGCCGCTGCGAGCGGCCCTGGCCGCCATGCCGCGGCTGCTGAGCCCGGCCTGGGCCACGCGCATGCGCCGCGTCCAGGTTCCCAGGTGAGCCGCGACGAGCAGCAGGATCAGGGCGGTGGCCACGCTCTTGCCCCACTGAAGGCCGCTGATGGCGGAGTCCGGGCCGTCTGCGTTCTGTCCCGCGACCAGGGGGGCCGGGTAGGTGAAGCCGGGCGTCGCGCCATCGGGCTGGACGCTCGGGAGCGTGATCGGGGACTCGTCGTTGAACGGCGTCAGCGGGGTGCCGCCGCCACCGCCGTTCCCTCCGCCCTCTCCGTTGAACTCCGGCAGCGGCAGCGGGCTGCCGCCGCCTCCGTTGCCTCCGTTGCCGCCGTTGTCACCGCCGCCGCCGTTGTCGCCGCCGCGACCGCCGTCATCGCCGTCACCGCCGCCACCGGGAATCTGGACGGACGTGGAAGCGGCGCCGGATGAGACGGACCCGCCGAGCCCGTCGGGCCGCCGGGCGCTGACGCTCACCCTCACCGAATCGGCCTGCACGGAGCCGAGGCTGAACTTGGCGGAGCAGATCGTCCCGCTGCACAGGCTCTGGGGGGAGCCGGACTTGCTGCCCACGCCACCGGCCTGCACGGTGTAGCCGGTGAGGTCGTCCTCCAGGCCGAGGTTCCAGGTGACCGACAGCGTGCCGCCGGAGACCTTCGCCGACAGCCCCGACGGCGTGGCCGGCGGCACCTTCACCACGATGGTGCTGGTGTCGTACACCGTCGTGGTCGTCCCGACCAGGCGCACGGTGTAGCGGCCGTTGCGGCGGATGTTGAAGGTTCCCGAGATCTCGCCCTTCATGCTGCCGCTGGCCAGCAGCTGGTCGCCGCCGTCGGGGGTTTTGACCCGCAATCTGACGCCGAGCAGCATGTCCCTGAAGGTGGCGCGGGCGGTCACCTGCGTCCCACTGGTGATCACGGCTCCGTCCGCCGGAGCGGTGATGTTGCCGGAGGGAAGCCTGCCGGAGACCGCGTGGACGGCCGTCGGGTTCGCGAAGATCGTGAAGCCTGCCGCAAGGGGGGTTGCGATGAGCAGCGCTCCGAGCCTGCGAGTCCTCGTCACAGCGGTAATCCCTTCGACGGACGACTCATCGTCGCCACTGCGGTCCAGCGGTCCACTGCGATCCAGGTGTGCCTGCTGGCACCCAAGCGCTTACAGCAGCGTAACGTACCGGGAAGTAATCTGAATCACAGGGTTGTGGCGTTGGAACGGCGGACCGAGACTCACCCCAGCCACGACCACGCTCCGTGCAGCTGGACGTCAAGCTATTGACGCTCCGTACAACGGGAGCGCCGGAGGACTAACTTACGCCGTCCAGCCGCTGTGGACCAGCCCTGGCCCGGGAAATAAGGTGCATTCGCCCCAACGGGGCCGGCAACCGGACGATCACCGCCACCTCCACGTCCGCCACCGAGCCCCGCACCGCGCACGACGACAGCCGCCCGCCGGCCCCTTGCGCGACCACCGCCGCCCGGCGGCACGCCGCCGCACCGCCTTCCGCCGCCTTCGCAGCCGCCGCCAGCGCCGCCAGATCCGCCGCCCCATGGGCCCGATGCCGCGCCGCCCGCACCCCTCCCGCGCTGATCACCGTCACCGCGACGATCCAGACCAGCGCCGCGAACGCCAGCACCCAAACGGTCCCGGACCCACGCTCCCCACCGCCGCCCGCCCCCTTGAGTTCCCGACCGCCGAAGCCCCTTAAAGCCCTCACCCGGCCACGAAACCGACCCGATGAGCCGAGCGCCCACCCAGGCAGCCCGACATCACCCCGCCCAAGAAGCCTGTGGAAAAGGGCCGGTGGCCTTCGAAACCAGATCCCCATCCGTGCACCATCCTTCACTCGTCGTGACATCACCGCCCCCAGCCGGTACCGGCCCCGGTGCCCGACGGACGCACCCGCGGTCATCGCCCCGCGGCCTCCAGCCCCGCAACGGCGTCAGAAGAACGCCCTAGCCCCTGATCGCAAAGCCCCTGAAAGCCCCAGACCAGCCGAGCCGAAGCGATCAGCCCGGTCACCGCCCGCCGGTTTTCACCAGGCGATCTGCGCGCTGCGAGCATCACCGCGCCTGGTGGACTGCATGCGGCCACTTCGACGACACGCCCTCTGACCCCCTGGCCACAGAACACCACCACAAGCGAGAACCCAAGAGCAGCGCAACGCGAAACATCGACCGCGACACCAGACGGAGTTACACATCCGGCTTGAGAAGCCGCCAGGACCGCCTCAACGACGCACCCTCTGCCCCCTGGCCACAGAACACCACCACAAGCGAGAACCCAAGAGCAGCGCAACGCGGAACATCGACCGTGACACCAGACGGAGTTACGCATCTGGTTTGAGAGGCCACCAGGACCGCCCTGCGTCACACCTCAGGCTGAGGAAGGCCGCCAGGTCCCTTCGACGTCGCGCATCTATCCCAGGAAGGCCACCGGACCCCTCCAACGCCACACATCCGGCTCAGAAAAGACCGCTGGACTCCCTTCACATCGCACGCCCGATCTAACACAAGTCGCCAGGCTCTTTCGGTGTCACCTATCCAGCCGAGGAAGGCGACCGGGTTCCTTCGGCGTCGTGCATCCGGCTCAGCGAGGGGCCATCGGGCTCTTTCAGCATGGGGTGTTCGGTTGAGGGAAACCGCTCGGGACTCCTTGGTGCCGTTCCTCGGCGGCCGCCGCGTCCGGCGTGCGGGGGTCGTTCTCACGGGTCGGCTGCTCCGGGCTCGGTGGCCGCCAGGGCTCGGGCGTGGAGCACCACCGGTGGCAGGCCGGTCATGCCGGGGGCGTGGATCCGGGCGGTCACCTCGACCGTGCTCAGCTCGGCGTCCCGGTGGACCCTGACGTCGGCCCCGGCCGGGGCGGCCTGAGCCACCGCCAGCTCGACGGCCGGCAGGGGCTCGCCTCTGGAGGCGGCGCGGGCTCCCGTTTTCGCCGCGTCGGCGCAGGCGAGCTGGGCCGAGGCGATCGTCACTCCCCACAGCGCGGCCACGGTGACCAGCAGGAGGGCGGGGAGCGCCACCGCGATCTCGACCGTGGCGAAGCCAAAGCTCCCGCCCGTCGAAGGGCCTCGGGCCCCGCCGGCGGGGCGGCCACCCTGCCGCCAGGGGAAGCGGTCGCGCGGCCGGTGCGGGGCTTTTGCAATGTGCGGTCTTGAGGGCGGGGCGTGGCCTCGGAGAGCGGGGAGGGGAGCCTCGGCGGGGCCCGCCGCTGTGCCGTCACAGGGCACGGCAACGCCCCCGGTCGGGACGTATCCGCCTTGAGCTGCGGAAACGGAGCGCTGAAAACGATGGTGTGCGGCGTTGGGACGTCTCTGCTCGCAGCGCCGTCTCCGGCTACGGCGCACCCGCAGGCGACCTGCGGGGACGGCGTGCTGGAAAAGGTCCGGCGAACGGCACGGCGGTTCACCGGAGTGCGGCGGCGCCGATGCAAGGTGCGAGCGCCGGGGCTGCACGGCCATGCGATCACCCCACCGACTGCAGTGCGCCGCGGATGATCCCCATGAGCAGGGATCGCACTTCCGAGCTGGTCACCAGTTTGAAAAGGAGCGCCGCGAACGCCGCCGCCGCGACCGTTCCCACCGCGTACTCCGCGGTGGACATGCCGCGGTCGCGGGCGGAGCGGAGCCGGCGTTCCAGTGTTTTTCCGACCGCCTTCATCCGTGGTCTCCCTTCGCGTCGAGAGAACGGGATCGTCTCGGCACCAACTCTGCGGCGCTCAAGGGAGCACGAAAAGCCGAGCGAGACTCTGTGGATAAACGCAAAATCACGGCGGCCGAGCAGACATGAGGCCGGTGGCATCCGCAGGGCCGCCCCCCGCGGCACGTCCATGATCACGGCCGGACGCCGGGGCGCCGCACCGGCCACCGCCGCCGTCGCGCAGTCGGCCGCAACCTGCCAGGAAGGTGCTGACCTGGGGATATCCGCGTTCCGGGCGGACCGATCCGGCAACCGGCTGCTGACCTGTTATTGGATTTGGTGTACTGTGCCGCAACAACCGATACTCCCGACACCCCCGACCCGCCATCCGCAGTTGGAACTTCCGTCCCCGCCCACCGCCCGGTGGAGGACGACAAGGGGATGGGCTCCCGGCCGCTCTGCCCTCCCCTCGCAGTCGGAGAAGCCGTGCGGGTGGCGCCGGAGAAGCAGCGGAGGATGACATGCCAGCAGGGTCACGGCGACGTCTGACACGCCGGGTGGGAGCGATCACCGTCGCCCTCATCAGTCCGCTCGCGATGACCGCTGTCATCGACCCCGCCTACGCCGCCCCCAAGTTCAAGAAGGCCTCCAACGGGGCCTCCATCGCCGGGGTCAAGTGGATCAAGAAGAAGCGTCAGTTCGACTTCACCATCAACTCCAAGGCGCTGGGCCGTAAGGCGAAGGTCCGGGTCCTGGTGCCGCGGAACTGGAAGCGGACCGCCAAGCGGACCTGGCCCGTCCTGTACGCCTACCACGGGGGCCGGGACACCTACGTCTCGTGGACGCGCTCCACCAACATCGAGGCCTGGGCGTGGAAGTACGACGTCATGGTCGTCATGCCCGCCGGAGACAACGGCTCCTACACCAACTGGTGGAACGGCGGCAAGCGCGGCATCCCCAAGTGGGAGACCTTCCACACCCTTGAGGTCAAGCAGCTGGTGGAGCGGAACTTCCGCGCCGGCGGCGCCCGGGCCTGCATCGGCAACTCCTCCGGCGGCCAGGGCTGCATCACCTACGCGGCGCGCTTCCCCAAGATGTTCCGCTACGCCGCCTCCTTCAGCGGCCCGCTGTCACTGCTGGCCCCGGGCATGCCGCAGCTGCTGCTGTACACGATGAGCGGGACCACCAGCAACCCTTATGCCGTCTACGGCCACCCGGTCCGCGACCGGGCCAACTGGGAGGCGCACGACCCCACCACGCTGGCTCCCAAGCTGCGCGGCACCAAGCTCTACATCTCCAGCGGGACGACCGGACGGCCCGGCCCGTATGAGAACCCCAACATGGCGCCGTGGGACATCGGCCTGGTGAGCGAGGCGGCGATCGGTTACAGCAACCAGGTCTTCTACAACAGGCTCAAGAAGCTGAAGATCCCCGTGACCGCACACATCTACGGGGACGGCCGGCACTCTTGGCCCTACTGGATCCGGGAGGCCAAGAGGGTGTGGCCGCAGCTGATGAAGACCCTCGGCGCCCGCCGCTTCAAGTGAGCCCCTGCGCATTCAGGTAAGCCCCTGCACAGCGAATCGCCGGTCACCCCTGGTGGCCGGCGATTCGTTTGCCCGATCGCCCCGGGCCAGGACACCGGACCGTCTCCTCACGGGCAGCGGGCCTGGGACCTGCTTCAAAACGGCAGAAGGAGGGTCTGGGCGATCCCGGCGACCGCCGGAGCCACGCCCAGCAGGATGAACGCCGGCAGGAAGCACAGCCCCAAAGGGGCCACCGCTCGGACGCCGACGGCGCGGGCGCGTGCCGCCGCGGCGGCGCGCGCCGCCGCCCTGCGGTCCGCGGCGAGCCTGGTCAGTGCCGGTGCGAGCGCCGCCCCGCTGTCCACGGCGCGGGCCACGGTGCGGGCCAGCGGCGCCAGTTCGGGCTCCTGCGCGAGAGCCAGCCAGGCGGCGGCCGGATCCGCGCCCAGCCGCACCCTGGCGGCGACGGCGCGCAGCTCGGCGCCCAGCGGGCCGCCGACGGCGTCACAGACCGCCTCGACCGCCTCATCCCAGGAGAGGCCGCCGCGCAGGCATGCCGCGAGCAGACCGATGGCGATGGGCAGGTCGGCGACCATGCGCATCCGGCGTTCCCGCTCCTCGCGGGTCTCCAGCCGGCCGAGCGCAACCGCCACCCCCACGGCGGTCGTGATCCCGCCCAGCACCCCCAACGGCCCGCCGAGGAGCGCCGCCATGGCCAGCCCCGACAGCAGCGCCACGCTCCAGTACCGGCGGCGCCGATTCCGCGTTCCTCCGCCCTTCACACGGGCAGGACCGCCTTGCCGCCCCGCATCGGGTTCCCTGTCGCCCCGGCTCAGCGGCTCCATGAAATCCGCTCTGGACACGGTGGCCGCCGTCCGGTCATTCCCATGCAGCAAACCGCCCACCGAGGAGACGGCGGTTTCTCCTTGCGAGAAATCCGTCCCCCCAGGAAGCCGCCGACCCCCTTCAAAGACAGCCGGCTCTGCAAATTTCAGCCCCGGTTGAGGGGAGTTTCCGGCCGCCGTCCCTGACGAGCTGTGACCGCCGCCGGAGAGCAGGGCTTGTGGGGGCTGCCACTCCTTCCCTTCCGGCGGAGAGGTAGCGGCAAGACCTGCACCAACGTACCGGACACCACCGCCGGGCGCCTCCGCCCGGCCTCCCCTTCCGTTTTTCTGTCGCGGTAACACGACATTGAGCCGCCTTACTGCTATGAGGTTCCCTTCAGCCCAGAGAAAAGCAGCCATCGCGGCACATCCGATACACAGCCATGCCGCAAAACTCATGGTTCTCCTTTCTTGCCACCACTGGAAATTTTCACCACGATGGCCGTTCGCTGAACCTTCTCAAGGCGTGCCCCAGAAGCCTCGATGACGTCCAGTATTGCGATGTTCCAATTCACGGCATCGTCTCCGGTTGCGACGCCCCGCCCCAACGTGTGGAGACGGCGTGCCGAAAAAGGCTCACCGAGGTTTTCTCACCGAAATGAAGCGGGGATTGCACCTGCCGCCTCCCACCAGGGCGAAAGCACACCCGGCCGCTTCCGGTGGAGCCCCCTCGTCCCCGGCGGCGACGGCGTGGGCCTTCGCGGACCGCCCCTGGGACACCTCTTCCCTGCCTCCGCCAGTGGACCTTTTTCAACACGTGGTCTTGGGCACCGCGGACGGGAGCCCTTGCGGTATCCACGGTCATGACGTTGCGGGTCACGGCATTGCCCCTGACTCCGATGCCGCCGGTTCCACCTGCGGGAACGTCGTGTTGAAAAGGTTCAGTGCTCATGCGCCGGCCTGCGGGCCGACACCGCCTCTCGGCGATGCCGGCCGTGGCGAAAGCCTTGCCCGTCTCGCCGGATGCCAAGGACGTTGGAGGGGTGGCGCTCACCGCATCGCCTCGGCGGATCTGGCCAGGCGATTCGTCCACCAAAGGCCCAGCACGTCCAGCCCGAGGCCCAGGGTCAGGCAGATCAGCCCCGGCAGGGTGCCGCAGAGGAAGGCCAGGGGGTCTGCGCCCAAGGCGGCGGCCATCCCCAGGCCGAGCAGGGGCAGGCCGGCCAGCAGCCGGGCGGTCGCGCGGGGGCCTGCCAGCTGGGCCGCGACTTCCCGGCGCTGGGCCTCCTCGTCCCGCAGCGCGGCGGCCAGGTCGGCGATCACGGTGGCGAAGGTGGCGCCGCTGTCTGCGCCGATCCGCCAGCACGCCCCGAGCAGACGCAGCCCTTCTGCTCCCGGGCGGGCCGACAGCCGCTCCAAGGCGGCGGGGATGTCGCCGGGGTCGGGCGGGCCGGCAGGGCCGCCGCGCCGTCGCTCCGCCAGCAGCGGGACGGACACCTCCGCGGGCAGGACGGCCGCGGCCGCCGTGAACGCCGCTTCGGGAGTGCGTCCGGCGTGCAGCTCAGCGGCGACGCCGTCGCACAACTCGATGATCGCGCCCCGCCAAAGCCTCACCGCCCTGTGCTTTTCACGGACCGCGGCCGCCAAGGCCCGCACTCGCCGCAGGAGGGCCGGGCCGGGAGAGTGCCTGGGCGTCCCCGCCAGCCCGGCCAGCCGGTCCGCGGCCGCCGACGGGCTCAGCCCCACCCATGCGGCCAAGGCGGCGCAGATCACCGCCATGCCGGCCGCGCTCATCGGACCTCTTTCAACACGTGCTCTCCGGCGGCTGAGACGGGAGCCCCGATGAGGCACGGTGCCGTGCCGTCGCCGCCCACGGCCTCCTCCCCGGCTGCGACGTCTCTGCCCCGAGCTGCGCAAGCGGCGTGTTGGAAAAGGTTCATCGCACGCTCCTGAAAGGCCGCAGGCGCCCGAGAACCGCACTTCAGGGGTTCCGGGAGAAGACCCACGGGACTCCCGCCGGGGCACGGCGGCTCAGCCATCGCGGCTCCTTTCTTTGGCCTCCCAGACCTTCCTGGCCGCCTTCCAGTGGTCTCCCAGCAGCTCGGTCAGCGCGGCGGCCCCGGCTCCGGCGATCAGCCGGCCGTCCGCTGTGAAGGCGACCGCGGGCACGGCCTCGACCAGCCCGTCCGGGCCGCGCCGCAGCAGGCGGATCTCGGCGACGCGGCGCCGGCCGGCGCCGTCGCGGACGAGGTGGACGACTGCATCGAGGGCGGCCGCGGCCTGGCTGTGAATCGCCTCCCTGGTCAGCCCGGCGGCGCAGCCTAGGGCCTCCAGGCGGGCGGGGACGTCGGCCGCGGTGTTGGCGTGCAGCGTCCCGCATCCGCCCTCGTGGCCGGTGTTCAAGGCCGCCAGGAGGTCCACCACCTCCCGGCCCCGGACCTCGCCGATCACCAGCCGGTCCGGGCGCATGCGCAGCGCCTGCCGGACCAGGTCGTGCAGGGTGATCCCGCCGGCGCCCTCGACGTTGGGCGGGCGGGCCTCCAGCCGCACCACATGGGGGTGCTCGGGCCGCAGCTCGGCGGAGTCCTCCACCAAAACGAGGCGTTCGCGGGGGTCGGCCAGCGACAGCAACCCGCTGAGCAGGGTGGTCTTGCCGGTGCCGGTGCCCCCGGTGATCAGGAACGCCAGGCGGGCGGCCACCAGCGCCGCCAGCAGCGCGGCGCCCGCCGCGGGGACGGCCTGCGCGGCGACCAGCTCCTCCAAGGTGAACGCCCGCCGCCGGGGCAGCCGCAGGGACAGGCAGGTTCCCCCGAGCGCCACCGGCGACAGCACCGCATGGAGCCGGATCCCGCCCGGCAGGCGGGCATCGACGCAGGGGGCCGCGTCGTCGAGCCGCCGGCCGGCCTTGGCCGCCAGGCGCTGCGCCAGCCTCCGCACGGCGGTCTCATCCGGGAAACGGACCGCCGTGCGCACCAGCCCGGCTCCGGCGTCCACCCAGACCTCGTGGGGGCCGTTGACGAGGACGTCGGTGACCTCCGGTGCGCGCAGCAGCGGCTCCAGAGGGCCCGCCCCGGCCAGATCGGCTCGTAACTCGTCGGCCAGCGCGAGCACCTCCCGGTCGCCGAGCAGCCTCCGCTCGGCCCGCAGGGCGGCGGCCACCTGCCCGCCGGTGGGTTCGCCGCCGGCATCGGCGAGCCGTTCCCGCACCGCGTCGATGAGCCTGGGGGCGTTCATGCCGCCTTGACCTCGGGGCTGACGGGGTGGGGCCGCAGCTCGGCGATGAGCCGGTCGCACAGGTCGGGCAGGGAGCCGCGGCGGCTCAGCCGCACGAGGTCGCCGTGTTCGAGCGCGGCGGGGAGCCTGCGGTCGTCTTCGAATGCGCCCAGCAGGGGAAGGCCGAGCGCTTCGGCCATCGCCTCGCCGGGCAGCCCGCCGGGCGACGGCCCGCGGACGATGAGGCCGATGTCGTCGGTGTCGCGGTGCAGCGCGGCGGCGACCTTGTCGGCCGCGGCGGTGGCGCGCAGCTCGGCCGGGACGACCAGCAGGGTGCGGTCGGCGACGCGCAGCGCGGCGCGGTCGGCGTCGGCGGGGCGGCGGGACAGGTCGACGACGATCAGGTCGAAGCCGCGCCGGGCGGCGTCCAGCACCGCGCGCATCGTCTCGGCGTCGACGGGTTCGGCCTCGGTGCGGCCCCAGGAGAGCATGACCACGCCGTGGACGGCGGGCAGCGCCCGGCGGAGCGTGGCCGCGCCGAGCCGGCCGCGGCGGCCGGCCAGGTCGGGCCAGCGGCATCCGGGCGCGTTCTCCTGGCCGAGCAGCAGGTCGATGCCCCCGCCCAGCGGGTCGCCGTCCACCAGCAGCACGCGCAGCCCGCCGCGGGCCCCGGCCAGGCTCAGCATCGCCGCCAGGACGCTCGCCCCCGCCCCGCCCCGTCCGCCCGCCACGCAGACGGTGGCCGCCCGGCCGCCGCCGGGTTCGGCCGCCGCGGCCAGCGCGTCCACCAGCCACGGCTCGTCCTCGGGCAGGGTGGCCAGGTCTTGGGCGCCGACCCCCACCGCCGCGCGGAAGTTCTCCGGGGCGTCGGTCTCGGTCGTCACCAGCACCACCCCGGAGCGCCGGGCGATCCCGCCGGCGGCGAGGCCGTCCGCCAGGTCGGCGCCCACCAGGACGAGCGGCGGCCGGCGCCATTGCGCTCTGGCCTGTTCGACGGTGCGCGCCACGGCGGTGTCGGCGTCGGCAGCGGCGGCGAGCCGCAGCAGGTCGTCGGCGATCCGCGGATCACCGGTCGCGATGAGTGCAGCGATGGCCATGGGAGCCTCCTGTCGTCGGGTGGCTCCACCATGCGTTCCGGCCGCAGGGCGCGGAAAGACCATGCGTGAACTGTGGATAACCATCGCCGGGCCCCTGCCGGGGCCAGAGCGGGAAACCTTTTCCGGGCAGATCGGCAAAAACCACCGAACGTGCGGCGACCCCCGCCGGGGGGGAGAGCGGGGGTCGCCATCCGGTCCGGCCCCAGGGGGGGCAGGGCCGGACCGTTTCCAAGGAAAGCCCCAGAGATCTTCCTGAACGCCCCCAACGGGGTGCCGGTTCGATCTACAGGAAGCGGAAAGCCGTTGCCCTACAGTCTAGACATGATGAACATATCTTGCCGGATCGACACGACTTCCGTCGAGCAGCAAAGTGATACATCAGGCGATGTTTTTTGCTGACTTGCAGGAGATGGCGACCACGAAGCGGGACATCTTGTGATCAGTCCCGCCAAGCCGGCTCCCTCCGGCCTCGTATCGGGACGGCGCCCAGGTCAGAGGCGCCTTCACACCCCCATACCACAACAATGATCACAATCCGTGATCAAATTTCGCCGAATTCTCGGGCCGCCGGAATGCCTCTTCGATGCCCGCCCCGTCCGGCGCGCACATGCGGCCGAGCGCCCTCCCGCCGCCGTCCCGGTACTCGCCGATTTCCGACAGGGGGCTTGTCAACTGGGCAAATGAGGCGTAGACAGGTGTCGTGGGCCGATGGCCCACCCGCACGGCAGCCGGGTACCCACGCGCGACCAGCCGCGGGAGGCGCGTCGAGACGGGCTTGACCCGCTCCGACGATGTGAGGAGCACGCTTGGTAACCCGGTGTGACGTGCGGCGGCGGCGTCCCGGCAGCGGGACGCCGTCCGCTGTGCGGACGGTCCGGCAGGCCCTTTTGCCCGACCTGTTCGGCGCACCGCGGAAGCTTTTTCGACACGCCGTCCCCACAGGCCGCATGCGGGTGCCTCGCAGCCGGGGACGATACCGTGACCTGCGACGTCGCGGCACCGGAACCCCCGGGCCACGTGTTGGGAAAGGCCCGGTCGGTGACGCCGCGCCCTGGAGCCCTGCGGTACCGCACGCCATCGAGACCGCCGCCCCGGCGTCTTGAGCCATGTGCTGAAAAGATTCACCGATCAGCACCAGAACGGCGCCTCACGCGGCCGTTATGGATGACAGTGGAAGACGCTCCGGCTCGGCGTCAACGCAGCCCTCGGAGGCTTGCGGCAATGTCCCGCCCCCACGGCCGGCCGAGCCCCGCCGCCCTTTCATTGAACCTTTTCAACACGCGCTCTTCGAGCACCGGAGACGGGAAGCCAGGCGGTATCCGAGCAGGTCACGGCACCGAGCCCCGCCTGCGGAAACGACATGCCGGAAAAGATCCACCGGACGGAATGTCCACATTCGTCCCATCCGGCCCGGGCCCGGGCGCTCCCCCTGCGGATACCGGACGCGCCCGCGTGCACAAGCGCCGATGCCACGAGAGCGGGCGCCTTTCAGCCGCGCAGATAGGCCTCGCAGATCGCCAAAGAGTCCCGGGCGGCCGCCGCGGTGGCCGCGGCACAGTGCCGGATCCAGGCGGCGACGCCCTCGGGAGTGCCGCCGATATAGCCCCGCAGGGCCTGCGCATACTCCTCGGCCAGTTCGGCGTGCCCCACCTCGGGAGCGGTGAGCGACTTGGGGTCCAGGCCGCGTTCGACCAGGGTCATCCGCTCCGCGGCCCGGGCGATGATGCCGTCCCCCCAGCCGAACGGGCGCAGCGCCAGCAGCTCCCCGTGCACGATCGCGGCGACGACGATGGCGGGGGCCTTGGTCGGCCCGGTGAGCAGCGCGGTCAGGGCGTTCAGGCGGGCCGCCACCTCCTCCGGGGCGGGAGGATCGCCGAGCTTGAGCGGGTCGCGCACCTCCTGCTCCGCAGAGCGCGGACGGCCCAGCGCCTCCGGCCCGACCGCGTCGGCCGCCGCGAGCACGTGCAGCCGGGCCAGCACCTGGCCCGGTGCCTGCCGCCAGATGCCGGTCAGCGTCCCCAGTTCCGCCGACACCCGCAACGCGCCCTGAACGACCGGGTCGACCCGGCGCCCGGGATCGTCCTCCGCCTGGGCGGCGGCGTCCCGGCGCAGCTCCTCCAGGGTGACCGGCACCCCTTCCAGGGCGGCGGACGCGCGGGCGGCGCGCAGGGCGGACTCAGTGGACACCTCGGCGCTGCGGCGGCGGAGGATGCGGTGGCCCAGCAGCCGGTCCACCGCGGCTCGGACCTCGACGACCGCTTCCTCGACGCCGGGCAGCGCCGCGACTTGGGCGAGTGGATCGGTCACGGTCCCCGACCCTATGCGGTCCGCGCATCGCCTTCGCCGCCGCCCCCGCCGGCCGGCGGTCCCGCCGAAGCGCGGGCCGGACGCCCCGGCTCTCCCGCATCCCGCGCCGCTCGTCCGCGAAGACCGGCCGGGGCGGTCGTGCCCGTTCGAGCAGGGGTCAGAAGGCCCGCTCAGACGTCGATGTTTCGGCGATGTGACTGCTGTCACATGCCTGTGAGGGCGAAACAAGCGATTTCAAGGCCCGAATGGCCTTGTGAGCCGCGCGGTTCCTTGGTGAAGTGGACGACACCGGGCGCCACCCTGCTTTCCGCTTCAGAAGGAGTCGACACCGTGAGCGACACGCGAGCTGAACGGGCCCTGCGGCCCGTGAGCTTGGCGACCGCGGTGGGGAGAGGCCGCACAGCGGCGCATCCCCGAGCGGGAGACGGCAGTGAAGTGAAGATCGCAGCCCGGAGAACGTGGCCCTGCCGGCCGCGTGGCGAGGAGGCCAAGTGAGCCAGGAGACCCTTTCCAACCTGCTGCAGGAGAACCGGCGCTTCGCCCCGCCCGCGGAGCTGGCCGCGTCCGCCAACGTCACCGCGCAGGCCTACCAGGAGGCCGAGCGCGACCGGCTGGCCTTCTGGGAGCGCCAGGCCGAGCGGCTGAGCTGGGCCAAGCGGTGGGACCAGGTGCTCGACTGGAGCAACCCCCCGTTCGCCAAGTGGTTCGTCGGCGGCCAGTTGAACGTCGCCTACAACTGCGTGGACCGGCACGTGGAGGCCGGGCTGGGCGACCGGGTCGCCTACCACTGGGAGGGCGAGCCCGGCGACACCCGCACCCTCACCTACGCCGACCTGCAGCGCGAGGTCGCCAAGGCCGCCAACGCGCTGCTGGAGCTGGGCGTGCGCAAGGGCGACCGGGTGGCGATCTACCTGCCGATGATCCCGGAGCTGCCCATCACCATGCTGGCGTGCGCCCGGATCGGCGCCACCCACTCGGTGGTGTTCGCCGGGTTCAGCTCCGATGCGCTGCGCACCCGCATCGACGACGCCCAGGCCAAGGTGGTCGTCACCGCCGACGGCCAGAACCGGCGGGGCAAGCAGTCCCCGCTGAAGGCCACCGTGGACGAGGCGGTGCAGCACACCCCGTCGGTGGAGCGCGTGGTGGTCGTCCGCCGCACCGGCCAGGACATCGCCTGGCACGACCGGGACATCTGGTGGCACGACCTGGTGGACCGGCAGAGCGACCAGCACACCGCCGAGCCGCACGACGCCGAGCACCCGCTGTTCATCCTCTACACGTCCGGGACGACCGGTAAGCCCAAGGGCATCCTGCACACCACCGGCGGGTACCTCACCCAGGTCGCCTACACCCACTGGGCGGTGTTCGACCTGAAGCCGGAGACGGACGTGTACTGGTGCTCGGCCGACATCGGCTGGGTGACCGGGCACTCCTACATCGTCTACGGGCCGCTGGCCAACGCCGCGACCAGCGTGATCTACGAGGGCACGCCCGACACCCCGCACCGGGGCCGCTGGTGGGAGATCATCCAAAAGTACAAGGTCACGATCTTCTACACCGCGCCCACGGCGATCCGCACGTTCATGAAGTGGGGCGAGGACATCCCCGCCCGCTTCGACCTGTCGTCGCTGCGGGTCATCGGCAGCGTGGGCGAGCCGATCAACCCCGAGGCGTACGTGTGGTACCGCCACCACATCGGCGCCGACCGCTGCCCGGTGGTGGACACCTGGTGGCAGACCGAGACCGGGGCGATCATGATCAGCCCGCTGCCGGGCGTCACCGAGGGCAAGCCGGGCGCGGCGATGCGCCCGCTGCCGGGCATCGTCGCCGACGTGGTGGACGATGAGGGCAAGCCGGTGCCCAACGGCGGCGGCGGGTTCCTGGTGGTCAAGGAGCCGTGGCCGTCGATGCTGCGGACCATCTGGGGCGATGACGACCGGTACGTGAAGACCTACTGGTCGCGGTTCGACGGCCTGTACTTCGCCGGGGACGGCGCCAAGAAGGACGACGACGGCGACCTTTGGCTGCTGGGCCGGGTGGACGATGTGATGCTGGTCTCCGGCCACAACATCTCCACCACCGAGGTGGAGTCGGCCCTGGTCTCGCACCCGAAGGTGGCCGAGGCCGCGGTGACCGGCGCCACCGACCCGGTGACCGGGCAGGCCATCGTGGCGTTCGTGATCCCGCGCGGGGAGGCCGGCGAGGAGGTCGACGGCGAGGAGTTCGTGGCCGAGCTGCGCGACCACGTCGCCAAGACCCTCGGCCCGATCGCCAAGCCCCGCCAGATCATGGTGGTGCCGGAGCTGCCCAAGACCCGCTCCGGCAAGATCATGCGGCGGCTGCTGCGGGATGTGGCCGAGAACCGGTCGCTGGGCGACGTCACCACGCTGACCGACAGCTCGGTGATGGACCTCATCGCCGCCAAGCTCCCCACGGCCAAGCCGGAGGACTGAGCGGCGTCCCCGCGGGGCCGGCGGGCCTTCCACCGGCCCCGCGGGGGGCACGCCTCTTTGCGATCAGGTGCGCAAGAACACACCCCGGCCCGCCGAGTGAGGCCAGGGCGGCATGAGTAAACCGTGCAGCGCTGGGTACTCTTGAGCCAGGTGTGCCGGGAAGTCTGGTCGGCGGGGAAAGTCCCCTATGTCACCGTTTGGTCGACGTGGGGGTTTCCTCTTCCTCTTCTGTCCTGACCGCCGACCAGCCCGGGGAGCGCCGTGCCGCGTCGTGTCGCCGCGATCTGGCCCGTCAACCACACCCTCCGCTACAGCCGCAACATCGCCGAGGCCCTGCGGACCGAGACCATCGGCGGCTTCGTCATGCTCGGCGCCACCCTCGTGGCACTGGTGTGGGCCAACAGCCCCTGGCACGACGCCTACGAGTCCTTCCGCCACCACACCCTCGGGCCGTCGTGGCTGTCGATGGACGTGGCGCACTGGACCTCCAGCGGGCTGCTGGCGCTGTTCTTCTACATCGCCGGGCTGGAGCTGCGCGAAGAGCTCACCCACGGGGAGCTGCGCAACCCCCGGCAGGCCGCGCTCCCGGTGATCGCCGCGTTCGCCGGCGTCGCGCTGCCCGCGCTGCTGTTCGCGGCGGTCAGCGCCGGGGTGCCAGGGGCGCTCGGCGGCTGGGCGATCCCCACCGCTACCGACATCGCCTTCGCGCTGGCCGTGCTGGCGGTGGCCTTCCCGTCCTGCCCGGCGCCGCTGCGGGCGTTCCTGCTGACCTTGGCCGTGGTGGACGACCTGATCGCGATCGCCGTGATCGTGCTGTTCTACACCGGCGACCTGGCGCCGCTGTGGCTGCCGGCCGGGCTCGCCCTGATCGTCCTGTTCGGCCTGCTGCAAAAACGCGGCATCCGCTCCCCTTGGGTGCACGCGCCCATCGCGGTGCTGGCCTGGTACTGCGTGTTCCGCAGCGGCGTCCACGCCACCGTGGCCGGCGTCGCCCTGGGCATGCTGACCAGCCCCCGCCAGACCCCCGACGACCGGCGCACCAACGCCGAGCAGGCCGACCACGTGCTGCGCCCGCTGTCGGCCGGGATCTGCGTGCCGCTGTTCGCGCTCACCTCCGCCGGGGTGGCGCTGAACCCGTCCGCCCTGGCCGAGGTGAGCGCCGACCGGGTGGCGCTGGGAGTGATCGTCGGCCTGGTGGCCGGCAAGTTCCTGGGCGTGTTCGGCGGGACGTGGCTGGCGGTGCGGCTGGGCCTGGCCCGGCTGGGGGACGGCCTGCTGTGGCGGGACCTGGCCGGGGTGTCCGTGCTCGCCGGGGTGGGCTTCACCGTCTCCCTGCTGATCGGCGGGCTGGCCTACGCCGACCAGGACCAGGTGACGCGGGTGACCACGGCGGTGCTGGTCGCCAGCGCGATCTCCGCCGTCCTGGCCACTGTGATCTTCCGTATCCGCGTCCGGCGGCTCAAGCACTCCGGCGCGCCCGCGGTGGCCGCCGACGCCGGATGACCCGCCGCATCCAACGACATTGTTACGGCAACACAACACACCGGGCTTATGGGGTGGTCGCAAAGACGTGATCGCGGGTTGGATGGGTCCGGCGGGTGCGCCATCGGCCCCGGCGGCGCGGAGTGGGATCGTATGCCGTCGGGACGGATGTCACCCGGGTGGCAGTACGGTGATCGCTGCTGCCACGCTGTGCACCGTGCCCTGGGAAACCGGTGCCCTGGAAGAAGGGGAGCGACATGACGGAGGCAGGGCCGGGCGAGCGGATCGAGGACAAGTCTCTCGGTGAGCTGGTCGCCCAGGCGTCGAGTGGCATATCCAAGCTGATCAGAGCCGAAATCAGCCTGGCCAAGACGGAGCTGAAGGTCGATGCCCGCAAGGCGGTCGTCGGCGTCGCGCTGTTCTTCGTGGCGCTGGCGGTCTTCGCACCGGTGGCCATCTTCATCGGGTTCGGCCTGGCCTATGCGCTGCACGCGCTGGGCGTGTGGCTGTGGGCGTCGTTCTTCCTGGTGGCCTTCATCTACGTGCTGGTGGCCGCCCTGCTGGGAGTGGTCGGGGTGCTGGTGGTCAAGCGCATCCGGGGGGCCCGCCGCACCCGGCGGACGCTACGGGACCTGCCGGGTGCCTTCCGACATGAAGAGTCCGACAAGCCGGCGCTCACCCGGGCGGACTGAGGGACATGGCCGGGCTCGACGATTCGGTCATCCAGATCGAGGGCCCGTGGAAGCACCGGGCGGTGAGCGCCGGAGGCACCCGCTTCCACGTCGCGGAAGCGGGTGAGGGCCCGCTGGTGTTGCTGCTGCACGGCTTTCCGGAGTTCTGGTGGGCCTGGCGGCACCAGCTGGTGTCGCTGTCGGCCGCCGGTTTCCGGGCAGCCGCGGTGGACCTGCGCGGATACGGCGGCAGCGACAAACCGCCGCGCGGCTACGACCTGGTGACGCTGGCCGGGGACGCCGCCGGGCTGATCCGGGCGCTGGGCGAGGCCTGCGCCACCGTGGTGGGGCACGACTGGGGCGGGCTGCTGGCCTGGACGATGGCGGTCCACCGGCCCAAGGTCGTGCAGCGCCTGGTCGTGGCGTCGGCCCCGCACCCGCTGCGGCTGCGGCAGGCGGTGCGCACCCAGCCGCGCCGCCAGGCCCGGGCGGCCCGGCACTCGCTGGGCTTCCAGCTGCCCATGTGGCCGGAACGGCGGCTGCTGCGCGACGACGCGGCGCTGGTGGGCCGGATGCTGCACGAGTGGTCCGGGCCGGGCTGGCCGGATGAGAGCACCGAGCGGCGGATCCGGCAGGCGATCCAGATCCCCGGGGTGGCGCACTCGGCGCTGGAATACCACCGGTGGCTGATCCGCTCGCTGCCGCGCCCGGACGGCATCCGCTACGCCCGCAGCATGCGCACCCCGATCCAGGCGCCGACCCTGCAGATCCACGGCGCCCTGGACCCGCTCACGCCGCCGAGCGGCGCCCAGGGGTCCGGCCGGTACGTGGCGGCCCCCTACCGCTGGCGCCTCATCGCAGAGGCCGGTCACTTCCCGCACGAAGAACGCCCCGAGGCGTTCGACGCGGTGCTCCTGGAGTGGCTGAAGGACTCCGGCGCCCCCGGCCGCTGAGCCCCCCGGCCGCCAGAACGGCTCAGCGCGCCGCGCGCAGCGTCACCTTCAGCGGGGCGGACGCCAACGCCGGGTCGTCGCTGCGCGCGGCGAGGTCGCGGCTGACGGCGATGACCGCGGCCACGTCGATGCGGTGGGGCGGCCGGGCCGCATACGGCTCCAGCCGGTCGGCGGCGCGGGTCAGCAGGGCCCGGGCGCCGCGGGGGTTCCCGCGCCGCAGATGGGTCAGCCCCACGGCCACCTGGGCGAGCCCCCGCCACAGCTCGCGCTCGCCGGGCGGAGCCGCCTTCCACACCGACTCCAGCACCTCGTGGGCGTGGAAGGGCCGGTCGGCGTCCAGCAGCCGCTGAGCCTCCTCCAGCGCCTCCTCAGGGCCGAGCTCCAACTCGTCCGGCATCGTCGGCACACCGGTCGCGCCGCGCGGCAGGGGGCGCCCGTAGGCGTCGCGGGGACGCGCGTTGCGGGGCCGCCCGTGCTCGTCCCGATCCCGCATGCCCTCAAACTTACGCGGGAGGCGTCAGTCGGAGCAGGCGCCGGTGCCGACGGGAACGGTGGCCGTGCGGCCGGTGACGGCGTCCGGCTCGACCTCCTCGGCGGTCAGCGCATAGCCGGTGGACGGGCTGCCCAGCGCCGCCGCGAAGATCACCCCGTAGACCGTGCCGTCCGGGGCCAGCAGCGGGCCGCCGGAGTTGCCGGGCTCGACCTTGCCGCGGATGGCGTAGATCTCCCGGACGACCTCGCCGGAGTGGTAGATGTCCGGGCCGGTGGCCTTCAGGTGGGCGCGGACGCGGGCGGCGTCGGCGGTGAAGCCGTGACCCTTGGGGAAGCCGGCCACGATGGCGTCGTCGCGGGTGCGGGCCGGGCCGCCGAACTCCAGCGGCCGGGCGGTCAGGCCGGGAACGTACAGCACGGCGATGTCGCGCCGCGGGTCGTACAGCACCACCCGGCCCCGGCCGAGGCGGCGGCCGTCGTAGGAGATCACGTCGATCGGGCCGCGGACCCCGGCCACCACGTGGGCGTTGGTCATGATCCGTTCGGGGGAGTAGACGAACCCGGTGCCCTCGATCTTGCGCTGGCACTCCGGCGCGGTGCCCACCAGTTTGAAGATGCTGCGCCGGGCGACCGCCAGGGCGGGGCTGTTGCGCACGTTCTCGTTCGGCGGCGGCACCTCCACCACCGACTCCCCGCCCAGGCCGTAGAAGACGCGGGGGAACTCGCTGCTGTCGACGAACTGCTGGAAGGAGGAGAACCAGGTCCGTGACCGCTCGGGCATCACGGTGTCGACGCCCTCCAGCACCGCGGAGGCGTTGACCTGGGTGCGCAGCCACTCGATCTTGGCACCCGACAGCATGGTGCCGAAGAACCAGGCCACGATCAGCAGTGACAGCGTGCTGACCAGCGCTCCGCCCACCGCGTCGGCGGCCCGGGCGTTGTTGCCGGTCACGCGGTTGCGCAGCACCGCGCCCAGAGAGGAGGCGGCCAGCTGGCCGATGGTGGCCGACAGGAAGGCGATGATGATCGCCAGCAGGGCCTGCTGGGCGGTGCCGTCCACCACCGTCTCCGCGATCGGCGGGGCCACCAGCACTCCCACCACGCCGCCGCCGATGAAGCCGGCGAAGCTCAGCAGGCTCACGATGAAGCCCTGCCGGTACCCCGATACCGCGAACAGCACCACGAGCAGCAGCAGGATCAAATCAAGAACGTGGTCGCCCAGCACGAAATTCACCGTATAGTGCCGGGCTGGAGATTCACCTCTTCGCAACGGACCGGTTCCGGACGTGCCGTGACGCCCGCGGGGGGTGACCCCTTCCCGGGGGTGAGGGCCCGTCCCGGCCCGCGGAAGGTCAGCCCCGGGCGGCCAGGGCGATGACCTCCGGCGGCAGGTCCTCGATCCGGCTGGTGTCCCAGGGCCGGTCCCAGCCGCCGAGCTTGAGGATCTCGGTCAGCAGCATCGCCGTGAAACCCCACACCAGCATGCCGCTCACCCGGAACGCCGGCCCGGCGAACCCGGAGGGGTGCCGGACGTTGAGCCGGTTGCCCGGGTCGGTCAGCTCCGCCAGCGGCACCCGGGCGACCGCGGCGACCTCCCCGGGGTGGCCGGGCGAGATGTCGGAGGGCTCGCGCCACCAGGCGGCCACCGGGGTGACCCGGTAGTTGCTGCGGGACAGGTACAGCTCCGGCAGCGTCGCCAGCACCTGGCAGCCGGACGGGCGCACCCCGGCCTCCTCGTGGGCCTCCCGCAGCGCCGCCGCCACCGGCCCGTCGTCGTCGGGGTCGATGCGCCCGCCGGGGAAGGCCGGCTGGCCGGCGTGCTTGCTGAGCGTGGCCGCCCGCTGGGTGAGCAGCACGTCCGGGCCGTGCGGCCCCTCGCCGAACAGCACCAGCACCGCGGCGGCGCGGGCGCCGGCGGGCGGGCGCAGGAACGGGGGGACCTTCAGGCGCGGCGCCTCGGCCATGAACCGCTCCAGCCAGGGCGGCGGCGCGGCGGCGGGCCGCGGGAACGAATCGGGTTGCGCGGGCGCGAAACGATCTGCGGAGGGGGTCACGTCTGTGCGAACCTCCGCACCGGCCGGTTGCTTCCCGTCTGCGCTCCCATCGGCCACGTACGCTCATTCCCTCCCGGCGCCCGGACCGGCTTCGCGCCGCAGTCTCACTCGTCCGGGACGCCTCACCGTCGTGTGACTTCCCGCCGCGTCCGGCGGCCCCGGGACAGGGCACGTCCCGGCTGTTCGACACCCAGCGTTACCGACGCTACACCGTTTCGTGTGATTTTGTACCGGTTTCCTGCGTCATCTGAGGTGGAGAGGGCCACATTCCGCCGTCGTCAGGAGAACGGCCCCGTCCGCACCAGCTTGGCGGCGGCCTCCGGGTCGGTGGGCCCCTCCCCGAAGGACGGGCACAGCCTGGCAAGCGGGCAGACGCCGCAGGCGGGACGCCGGGCATGGCAGATGCGGCGGCCATGCCAGATCATCCGGTGCGACAGGATCGTCCACTCCTTGCGCGGGATCAGCTCGGCGACCTCGCGTTCGACCTTGACCGGGTCGGTCTGGCTCGTCCAGCCGAACCGGCGGGCCAGCCGCCCGAAGTGGGTGTCGACGGTGATGCCGGGCACCTCGAAGGCGTTGCCGAGCACCACGTTGGCGGTCTTGCGCCCCACCCCGGCCAGCTCGACCAGGTCCTCCATCCGGTCCGGCACCTGCCCGCCGTGCCGCTCGCACAGCTGCTGGCCCAGCTTGATGATGTTGTCGGCCTTGGCCCGGAAGAAGCCCGTGGGCCGGATGATCTTCTCCAGCTCCTCCCGGTCGGCGGCGGCGTAGTCGGCGGCCGTCCGGTAGCGGGCGAACAGGGTCGGGGTGACGGCGTTGACCCGCTTGTCCGTGCACTGCGCCGAAAGGATGGTGGCGACCAGCAGTTCCAGCGGGTTCGCGAAGTCAAGCTCGCAATGCGCGTCAGGGTAGGTCTCCGCCAGGATCCGGTTCATCCGCCGCGCCCGCCGCACCAGGGCCAGCCTCGTCTCGGGTTCGCGTACGCGACGTGGCTTTACCCCGGTCTTGCTCGTCATCATGCCGTAAGGGTAGGTGCTCCCGGGACGGCCGGGACGGGATACCCGCCTGCTCGGCCATCACGGCGCCCCGGCCCCGGCCAGTTGCCGTGACGCCTGGTCGAGGAGCTCCTTGAGCTCATCGGCGAGCGGCTGCGGGTCGTACTTGTGGATCACCCGCTGGACCTCCCGCAGCGCGTCCCACTCCGGGACGGGCTGGCCGATGGCGGCGAACTCCCTGGCGAGCCGGCCGTCGAGGGTGGGTCCTTCGGACTCTTGGTCGCCTCCGGGGGAGAACGGCGGCGGCAGCGGCCCCGCCTTGCGGTGCAGGCTCCGCGCGTAGGTCATGAACTCGTACGCCTCGCCGTAGCGGGCCTTCACCCGTCCGACCAGCGAGTCGCGCAGCAGCTCTGCCCGAGCCTCCGCGCGCACCGGCGCCCGAGTCAGCCACAGGGCCGGCACGGACCGTCCGCTCCGCCGCGGACCCCGTCCATGCCCCGCTACCAGGGTCGGTGTGACCCGGCTGACCGACTTATCCGTACACTTCCGCTGTCAGGAAGTGACGGCCAGCGGTTCAACAGACGTACAGGCAGAACCCGCAGTGGGCGGTCGGAACTCGACGCGGCGAGCCCCCGGTCGGCGCCTACGGAACGGCGGCCTGGGGGGAGCCGCGGTTACGGGCTTGGCAAGGCGCGGCAGGCCCTTGGCGAGCACCTCCCGCTCCGGTGAACGCCCACCCTCCCGCAGTCGGTGGGATGTACGTCACACTATTGGTAATAGGTGTCTGTAGGAGGAAGCGTGACCGACCGCGACGTGGACGTTCTGGGGAAGGCGCCGCTCTTCGAGGCACTCGACGAGCAGGGCGCCAAGGCGCTGCGCGCCAATGTGACTGAGGTGCGGCTGTCACGCGGCCAGACCCTCTTCAACGAAGGCGAGACCGGCGACCGGCTGTACGTGGTGCTGGAAGGCAAGATCAAGCTGACCCGCACCTCCAACGACGGCCGGGAGAACCTGCTCAGCGTGCTCGGCCCCGGCGAGATGTTCGGGGAGCTGTCGCTGTTCGACCCGCGTCCGCGTACCGCCAGCGCCGTCGCGGTCACCGAGTGCCGGCTGGCCGGGCTGGGCCACGACGACCTGCGGCCGTGGCTGACCGGTCACCCCGAGGTGGCGGTGCAGCTGCTGCGCGCCCTGGCCCAGCGGCTGCGCAAGACCAACGACGTGATGGCCGACCTGGTGTTCACCGACGTGCCCGGCCGGGTCGCCAAGGCGCTGCTGGACCTGGCCGAGCGGTTCGGCCAGCCCTCGGACGTGGGCCTGCACGTCCACCACGACCTGACCCAGGAGGAGCTGGCCCAGCTGGTGGGCGCCTCCCGGGAGACCGTCAACAAGGCGCTGGCCGACTTCGCCGCCCGCGGCTGGCTGCGCATCGAGGCCCGCGCCGTGGTGATCTTGGACGTGGAGCGGCTCCGCAAGCGCTCGCGCTGAGCACTCGCCGCACGACGCATCGGGGGTCGAGGTCGGCTGGCCGCACGCCGGGCGACCATGACTGGGCCTTTCTCAACACGCCGTCTCCGCAGTTCGAGACGGGGCCTTGCCGTCAGGGGCGATGCCGTGACCGGCAACGTCGCGGCATCGGAGAGCATCGGGGCTCCCGTCCTCGGCGCCCTGGGCCACGTGTTGCAAAAGGTTCACCGCACGCCTTCCTCCTGGCCGGACCCTGGGTGAGCGCATCCCGCGCCGCGGCACGGCAAGGGGGCCGCGCCCGGCGCTTTCAGGGTGCGCTTTAAAACGGCAGACGGCCGCTTTCCCTCAGGTAGTCCAGCTGCGCCTGCACCGAGGCCTCGGCCGCCTTCCACAGCTTGCGGTCCACATCGGCGTAGACCCGTTCGACCACCTCGCGGGCGGTGCGGGCGCCCGCCTGCACGGCCTCCTCCACCTGGGCCAGCCGCCGGCGGCGGTGCTCCAGATAGCCGTCCAGGGCGGCGATCGGGTCGTCCAGCTTGGGGCCGTGGCCGGGCAGGATCACGCTCGCGCCCGTCCGCTCGGAGAACTCCCGCAGCCGCTGCAGGGAGCTCAGGTAGTCGCCCAGCTTCCCCTCCACGACGGTGGTGCCGTAGCCCAGCACGGTGTCGCCGGTGAGCACGGCGCCGTCGGCCGGCAGCCAGAACGTCAGCGAGTCGTCCGAATGCCCGGGGGTCTCCATCACGTGCAGCTCCAGGCCGCCGACGGTGATCACATCCCCCTCGGTCAGGCCCTCCTCGCCCAGCCGGTGCCGGGGGTCCAGGGCGCGGATCCGCCGCGTCCCGGTCAGCTCGGCGAACTTGCCGGCGCCCGCGGCGTGGTCGGGGTGACCGTGGGTCAGCACGATCAGCCCGACCCGGCGCCCGGACTCGGTGATCTTGTCGGCGACCCGGCGCAGGTGCTTGAGGTCCTTGGGGCCGGGATCGATCACCACCACCTCGTCGGCGTCCGGCTCGGCCACGATCCAGGTGTTGGTGCCGTCCAGGGTCATCGCCGACGGATTGGGGGCCAGCACGCAGGTCGCCCGGCGGGTGCCCATCCCGTCGATCTCGTGCTCGTCGGCCATCTTCTTCCCCTTCAGCGTGCCCAGATGGCGCAGGAGGGACGATCCGGCCAGGTGCCAGGTGACCGCCCTGCCCAGCTTGCGGCTCATCGCCGGTCAGCCCTTCGGGTAGTACTTGGCCGCGTCCTCGGGCAGCACCAGGTAGGGCTCGCCGTCGATGATCTCCGCCCGGGGTTCCCGGACGGAGATCGTGCGCTCGGCGGCCAGCACGTCGGCGACCGTGTCGTACTCGGCCAGCTCCGACAGCGTCGCCAAGGTGGGCGGCAGCAGCGCCCACTCGCCCCGCAGCGCCCGCTGCACCGCCTCGGCCGGACGCACCCAGGCGACCTTGTCGGCCTCGGTGCTGACGTCGCGGGCCCGCTGGCCGGCGGGGATCGCGGCGACGAAGAACCTGGTGTCATACCGCCTGGTCTCCACGACCGGGGTGATCCAGTGGCCCCAGGGGCGCAGCAGATCGGCCCGCAGCAGCAGGCCGCGCCGGTTCAGAAACTCCGCCAGCGACTGCGAGCGGTCCACCAGCGCCTTGCGGTCGGCCTCCCAGTCGTCGCCCCGGGTGTCGTCCACCACCGTCTCGGCGGTGGGCCCGGCCAGCAGCACCTGGGTCTCCTCGAAGGTCTCCCGCACGGCGGCGCAGACCAGCTCGCGGGCGACGGTCTCGTCCGCGCCGAACGCCTCGCCCCACTGGCGGGGGGACGGCCCGACCCAGCCGATGGAGGCCTCCCCGTCGCGGGGGTCCACCGACCCGCCGGGGAACACGTACGCCCCCGGCGCGAAGGCCATCGAGGCCACCCGGCGCAGCATGAACGCCTGCAGCCCCTGCTCGGGGTGGTCGCGCAGCACCACCACGGTGGCCGCGTGCCGGACGGGCGGGGGCTGGGTCCGCCCGGCCTGCAGATCCTCGATGCGCTGCCGGAACTCCTCCGGCAGCTTCATCAACCCGTTGACCACGCTCATCGGCCGCCTGCCGCACATTTGTTGCTCATGGCGGCCAATTCGGACATACCGAACGGCGTTCCGTCAAGTCCCCCGGTAGGGACACCTGCCGCGGCCGCCACGCCGGTCAGCCGGAGACCTCGGCGATCAGCTCCACCTCGACGGGCACATCCAGCGGCAGCACGGCCACGCCCACCGCGCTGCGGGCGTGCCGCCCGGCCTCCCCGAAGATCTCCCCCAGCAGGTCGCTGGCCCCGTTGACCACCTGCGGCTGCCCGTGAAAGTCCGGCGCGCTGGCCACGAAGCCCACCACCTTGACGATGCGCTTCACCCGGGACAGCTCCCCGACCTCGGCCTTGAGCGCGGCCACCGCGTTCAGCGCGCACACCCGCGCGGCGTGCACCGCCTCTTCCACGCTGACCTCGGCCCCGACCTTCCCGGTCGCCGTCGGCTCGCCCTTGACCAGCGGCACCTGCCCGGAGGTGTAAACCAGCGAGCCGGTGCGCACCGCCGGCACGTAGGAGGCCAGCGGCGCCACCACCTCCGGCAGCTCCAGCCCCAGCTCGGCGATCCGCTCTTCAGGCGTGCTCACTGCTGCAACTCACGCTTGAAGTAGGCCACCAGGTTCTCCGGGTTCGGCCCCGGAATCACGGTGACAAGCTCCCACCCGTCCTGACCCCAGGTGTCCAAGATCTGCTTGGTGGCGTGAACCAGCAACGGAACGGTCGCGTACTCCCACTTCTTCATGCCGCTCAGCCTAGCGATCCACCGCCCCCGCACTCCCTGGCGTACCGCCCTCGAGAGCCTTCGGGACGGGGCCGGATTCACCTCCCGCCCGTGTGGCGAGCGGCCGGCCCGGCGGGCCCATGAACGTGGACGCCCAGGACGCGGCGCGTGGCGGTACGGGTCCGGGTGAGCGGCGCGCCGCGCAAGGTCATATGCCGTTCTTCTGCGTGGATACCGGCCAGCAGCACGACGAACACGCCCCACGCGGCACCGGTCAGGAAGACCGCCAGCAGGATGATCGCGTTGAACATCGAAGATCGCCCCCTCGGGTTGGGCGTGGGGGACCTCACGCAATCGAGAATGCGGCTCACCGCATGGACGGGATCACTGCGCGGCTGGACGCGTTCGGGACGTCCTCACTACAGTGAAGGCGTCCCGAGACGTCCTGATGAAGCGGTCAGGTGGATGCCGAACGAACGCCTACGCGCCGCCTTGCTGGAGCGAGGGCTGACCGCGGCCGCACTTGCCGAAGCGATCGGCGTCGACCCAAAGACCGTCGAGCGGTGGATCACCAAAGGACGCACCCCCTACCGGCGGCATCGTTTTGCGGTGGCCTCGCAGCTGGGGGTCGATGAGACTTATCTGTGGCCCGAGGCGCTTTCCCGACAGCAGATGGCCTCCGCATCGGAAAGCGAAATCGTCACCGTTTATCCACACCGCTGGTCGGTGCCACGCGATGTGTGGGGACGGCTTTTCGGGAAAGCAAAACGAGAAATCGGCGTGCTCGTCTATGCGGGGTTGTTCCTGTCCGAGGACGCCGGGGTTCAGAAGATCTTCGCGGAGAAGGCCCGCGCCGGGGTGCGCGTGCGGATTCTCCTGGGCGACCCCGACAGCCCGCACGTGGCCGAACGCGGCGCGGACGAAGGCGTCGGCGACGCCATGGCGGCGAAGATCCGCAATGCCATGGTGATGTACCGGCCGCTGCGCGCCATCGAGAGCGTGGAGTTCCGGCTGCACAGCACCGTGCTCTACAACTCGATCTACCGGGCCGACGACGAGCTGCTGGTCAACACCCACGTCTACGGCCTCCCCGCGCCTCATGCCCCCGTATGGCACCTGCGCAAGGTCGCCGGCGGCGACATCGTGAACACCTACCTGGACAGCTTCGAACGAGTCTGGGAAGGCGCCCGACCTCTGCCGGGAGAGTGATGGCCCGCAGGATCGACTACTACGACGACCCGAACGCGCCCAAGGCCAACAGCCTGGTGCCGTCCGTCAATGTCGTCGTCACCAACGACGCCGGCGAAATCCTGATGATCCGGCGCACCGACAATGACAATTGGGCGCTCCCAGGCGGCGCCATCGATCTCGGCGAATCACTCTCCCAGGCCGCCGTGCGCGAAACCAAGGAAGAAACCGGAATCGACTGCGAAGTAACCGGCCTGGTCGGCATCTACACCGACCCGCGCCATGTCATTCGTTACACCAGCAACGAAGAGGTCCGCCAAGAATTCTCCATCGTGCTCAAGGCCCGCCGCATCGGCGGCGAGCCGACACCGAGCAGCGAATCCCACGAAGTCCGCTGGATCGCCGCATCGGAGGCGCTGAATCGCCAGATGGACCGCTCGATGCGGCTGCGCATCGGCCACTACCTGGAGAACCGGGATCAGCCGGTCATCGGCTGAACGTTCACGCCATGGCCATCTGCAACTGACCGGCGACTTTGTGCACGGCCTCAAGGAGCCGAGGAGAAGCGGCCTCGATGAAGCGGGTGACCAGATGCCCGGGGCCGTAGCGGGTTTTGATCTCGGCAAGCCGCTGCTCGACGGTCAGATGCGTGCCGTCCGGGCCGGTGGTCATGTCGCAGTAGATCAGCGCTTCTGTCAGCGCCGGAGGGCCGGGCGGGAACTCCTCCGCCAGTTCTCCGGCAAGGCCGCGTTCCGCCGCTTCGATGATGGCGCAGGAGTGATGCGCGACCAGCCGGCACAGGACGTCCTGCGCCCCCAAGACGCCCCGCAGGTAGCGGGCACCGTCGAGTGGATGGAAGCCGGTGGCCACGAGCGCCGGGGCGTACCCGATGTCGTGGAGCCACGCGGCGGCCTCCAGGAGATCGGCGTCATCACCCACGATCGGGGCGAGGCTGCGGGCCTGCGCGGCCACTCCCTGAGTGTGCGCCCACCGACGCGGAAGCGGGGTCGCAAGGATGCTCCGGGCGGTCTCGCGCGCCCACGCGGCCATGTCGTTCATGCTCCTGACGTTACGGGCCGGCCGAGAGACATCCACGGACGGCGGGGCACCATCTAGGGACGTCTTCTCGCCCGACGTCTCGTCCCTCGCCGGCACCGATCCCGTCCACTAAGGAGCGGCAGTCCGGCAAGAAGCTTGGGAAACCGGACTGCCGCTCCTGACCTACAGGCCACAGCCCCACGAGATCAAAGGCATGTTCTTCGCCTCTTCCAGCCGTGCTTCAAGCACGCCCGGGGTGTCCAGGTCCTCACACCAGGAGGGCAAGGCCATCGCGATGAGCCGGTGACGTACCGCGTCCCGCGCCTCCTCGTCCGCGGAGTACAGCCCGGCCATCAGGGCACCCCACATCTCCCGCGAGAGCATCACCCATCCGTCGCCGTCATGCATCGGCCCCGAGTTCATGCGTTCTCCCGGCGCCGTGGCTCCTGTCCCAGCATGAGCAGCCCGTGTCGAACGGCCTCCCGTTCTTGCGATTCCGTGCCTCTCTCCGGGACAGCCGCAGCCCACAGTTCCCGGAGTGGGGCAACCGTTTTGCACGGAGGGAGGTCAGCTGGCCGAGGACGAGTGGACCGAGATCGGCACCACTTCGGAAACGCCGAACAGCCTTCCCTCAACCGGATCAGCGTGTTGACCTCCCCGGCCGGACAAGCGAAGTACTGAAGGTCACCCGGCTTGCCCTCATGCTCTCGGACGCCCCCTCGTACGCCGGCCCGCACGGCACTGTGGAAGCGGTCAAGCACCACCACGACGGCGCCATGCCGAACACGACGGCCGGTCTCCGTGAGGGTCTCGCCGCGGCTCATGCCCCCACCAGCCCGAAACTGACCATGGCCCGCCGGAACCTGCCGTGCTGACGGGACGCGTGCCGCCCCGAGCCGGCCGAGCTGGGAGGCACGGTGGTGCGGGACGCCACGGGCTGGAAAGGCATCGACCGCACCACCGCGCCGGCCTGGTTCCCGCTCGACGTGCGGCGCCGGACCGGACGTGCGGATGCCGAGCGGGAGGCCTGAAGAAGCTTCTTGTAGTGCTCGTGGATCCGCTGCGCCAGGACAGCGGCGGTCGGCGCACAGATGATGGCGGTGGCACCGGTGGGAGCCGCCATCCACAACTTGGACTTCTCGCCGTACCAGGCGAGGGCATCGGGGTACTGCGCCCGGATCTCGGCGAGCTGCCGCCGCCGCATCTGCTCCGTGGTGCACGGGGGAGCCGGCCACGCGGGCGGGGCCACCAGAGTCATGCCCATGTCAGGACTCACCTCCTGGCCAGACCCCGGGCAGCGGCGGTGCGACACCGTCCGGGGCCGCTTCGTGTCGGAGAGACGACGGTCCGTAGAAACCGCTCGTCACGCCACCGAGCCTCCCGGCGGCAGAAGGACGTCTCCACCAACACTTAGGGACGTCTAAGGACGTCTTCTGTTAACGTCGTTCATGACCTTGTCTCCTCAGGAGGCCCCATGAACGACGCCCTGCGCCAAGCACTCACCGACGCGGGACTCACCGAAGCCGACATAGCCGCCACCCTCGGCGTCGACCCCAAGACCGTCCAACGCTGGATCGCCGGCCGAACCCCCTATCCGCGCCACCGGGCCGCACTGGCTCGCCTCCTGAAGACCGAGCAGACAGCCCTATGGCCCACCCCGACGACGAGCCGTCCCACCACCGAACAACCCGAAACCGGCATCATCGCCGCTTACCCGCACCGCTCAGCCGTCCCCCGCCAGGCATGGCAACGCCTCTTCCAGTCCGCCGAGCACGAGATAGGCATCCTGGTCTACGCGGGCCTGTTCCTCGCCGAAGACCTCGGCCTCCTGCGCATCATCGCCGACAAGGCCCGCCAAGGCGTCACCGTCCGGATCCTCCTCGGCAACCCCAACGGTCCCCACGTCGCCGAACGAGGAGCCGACGAGGGCCTAGGCGAAGCCATGGCCGCCAAGATCCGCAACGCCCTCGTCTTCTACCGCCCCCTGCGCGAGATCGACGGCATCGCCATACGGCAACACGACACGCCCCTGTACACGTCGATCTACCGCGCCGACGACGAGCTCATGATCAACCCGCACATCTACGGCGTCCCCGCAGCTCAGGCCCCTGTCCTCCACCTGCGCAAGGTCAACACCGACGACATGGCCGACACCTACCTGGACAGCTTCGAACGCGTCTGGGCAGCCTCCGAGGCTCTCAGCTAACTATCGTTAGCACCCGGCGCTGCCCAGCGCCCGCCCTGTTCAAGGTGCCTGGGATCTTCCCTGCACACATCAAGGACACGACCTCGCACTGCCAATCAGCCTGACCAGGCCAGGCATGTGATCTTTTCGGACGGTCCTGCCCCATCCCACCCGACTACGCTGGCCTCATGAGTTCCAACTCGCATGACCCGGGAACATCTGGGGAAACCAGCCGCCACTACATTCGCATTATTGTCACTTCCAAAGATAATCAAATAGTAAGCGACAGCCTTCATCCGTGGTCAGCAGCAGAAGCAGTAAATGCAATCACTGGAGAACCTCTAAATTTTCCGGAAGCGGAGGTTCCATCTGGCATCGTGGAACGCGATCCCACTGGGCGCGAAGTACTTCAAACAGTTGAAGGATTCACACTCCTTCTAGATGGCAGAGGCAGCCTGCTAGGCTACGACGAAACAGGAGCTCCGCTTCAGGGCCCTGGAATCTATATGGTCGTCGAGGTCAGCGACTAGCGCTAGGCCTATATGATCGGGCTGCAAGCGAGCAGAGCCAGGCATTGAAACTAGCTAATCTTTGACAGCTGGAGCTGGAAAAGCTCATGACGCCGGTGGTTCTCCTGCCCAAGGAATGCCTTAAACTCACCTAGGCGGTAAGCGCGCTCGCCACGCCGTTCTTTTTCCTCAATCTCAAAATCATGCTTGAGGTGGTTAATGTGCCGGTCGAGCGTTGCTGGATCGAGAGGCTCCCCAAGTGCCTTAGATATCTGCTCAAGAGTCATGAACTTGCCACTGCTGCGCAATACAGCATAGATCGGATCGTGTACCGGCTTGACGTTCTCAAGAATTTTTTGAGGCGTGGTCTTACGCAGCAGTGCATCGCGAATCGCGATACCGATGGCTTCCGCAACGGGCGGCGGGAATGCGTTGCCAATCTGGCGGTACCTGGAAGTTTTGCGGCCCGAGAACTCCCACTTGTACCTTTCAGAGTCCCATCCCTGAATACGCGCAACCATATCGCATGTTAGCCTTGGAAGATGATCTTTAGGATCCTCGGCGGAAGGTGGTTCGTCTGCGATTCCCCAACCGTCGACTCCCATGGCCTTCCACTTGGTCTTAGCCCGGGTCGGGCCAAGGTCAGCACCGCCGTGCTTCTTAGATCCTCCCACAATGGTGGGAGCAATATCATTGGCCTTCAGCCGCCATGTATCAGCGCCCCGCCATCCCCGCGAAGCCATCTGATCGTGCAGGAGGTCGCCCACAGTCTTAGGCTGTTTCTTCCCTGGCTCAGGCCAGTGGAAGTATGAGAAGTCTTCTGGCCTCATCGCTACAAGAACAAAACGTGGGCGCAATTGTGATACGCCGTAGTCCGAAGCCTGGAGCAGCTTCCAGTCAGCGACATACCCCAGTGAGTTGAGCCGGTCGAGCACGTGCTGCCGGTATGCCGCGAAGCGGTTCATGCTTAGCCCTCGTACGTTCTCCAGCAAGAGGGCCCGTGGCCGGACAATGCCGCAAAGTTCGACTGCCCAGGCAAACAGATCACGCTCGTCAGTGGCCCCTAGCTGTTTGCCCGCGATGGTGAAGGGTGGGCAGGGAACACCCCCGGCGAGGAGATCTATCTCCTGGTAGTCAGCAGGGTTCCACACATCCAGGCTGGCAGCGTCGCCCTCGGCTATCTTCCATTCGGGGCGATTGAGCCGCAGGGTGTTGCATGCATTGGCATCCAACTCTACGGCAAGGGCATGCTTGAAGCCGGCGAGCTCCAGTCCAAGTGACTGCCCGCCCGCTCCAGCGCAGATCTCCACAACGTTGAGCTCTGACATGAGAAACCTCCTATGAGACTTGAGTGGCCAGCGGTGCAGCAGTTGTGGAGGTATCTTCTCCCAAGAGAGCACCGCGGGAGCGAGCCGGAGTGGAACCTAGCAGCATCGTGTCTGACGCAGCCAGCAACGACCGCCGCGCACGGGCGTGGGCCAAAGGGCTCCACCCCCCGCCCCTCAACGAAGGCCGGTCTCGGAACATGCGTGCCAACAGGCGATCCAACACGAAGCCTGAGGTTGCTCTGCGCAGCGCCTTGCATGCACTCGGCTACCGCTATCGCAAGGACTACCGGCTTGATCTTCCTGGGGGCTTCCGAGTCCGGCCAGACATCGTCTTCACCGCACGAAAAGTTGCAATTTTCGTTGATGGCTGCTTTTGGCATGTTTGCCCTGAGCACGGGCGTCAACCCACGACTAACGAGTGGTACTGGGCTCCTAAGCTTCGCAGGAACGTCGAGAGAGACCGTCTCGCAAACAGGGCACTTGAAGCAGCAGGCTGGAAAGTCGTACGTCTCTGGGAGCACATTCCCCTCTCCGAGGCTGTTCAAACCGTAGTGGCTGTACTTGGTCCGCCTTCAGGTAAGCTCAAGGACAAACCTACAGCCAGCCACTGACATTCCAGGTCCGTGCGGCAGCTGTTCCCATCACGCCCTGCACCTGCCGTTCGCTGGGAGCAAGGCTCTCTCAGCGGAAGCCGCCCTGGCGTTGCCCAGGGACGGGAACGGCTTACGCGACATGCCGCCCTGCCCTGGACCCAAGGTGACATGCCGCAAGACACGCCGACGCTGTTTGAAAGGCAGGCAGTGGAACCTCCGCCCAGACATAGAGGCTGCGCAGCAGCTAGTTGCAGGGTACGGATATCAGCCCTCAGCATGCTGCGGACACCCGGGTGTTTACGGCGCAGAATAAGAATCACGATCTGGCACCAGCACAATCGGCATCAGCTAGCACCCTCAGGTTGCTGGCAGCAGCCTGATACAGCGTCAACAGTCCCGTTGGGGATGCGGGTGACGCCATAGGGGCCGCGACTGGCCTTAGCCTGACTCCTAAAAAGCGCAGCAGGGTAACTTAGCCACTCATGAGCTGGATGCTGCCGACAAGACAGAGGACTTCTGGCCGTTAGGATCCAGCCTGCCACAGCCGCATCTCTCCGCACGGCTGCTTGCGTACTATTTATCGGGAAAACCTCATTAAAGTTTTCCCAGCGATTTGATGCCGCCGGGAGGTGGTACCGGTGCACCGGTCGGCGCATGAGCGCTGGTGAAGGCAAGGGAAGGACAGCATAGCGGCGATCCGCGAAAGCTCACGCCGTCGCCCCCGGGACGAGAGGTGCCCGTCGAAGCGGCCAGGAGAGTCTTCGCCCTGATGGAGGGCGATGCAGCGCAGATCCTACTTCATTCCGTTGAAATCCCACTGAAGACAAGCCCTGAAACGTCAACAAGCTAGACAGCTTACGGGACCAGGAATGGCCGGAGCTCACGGAGCAACCTGGCACGTGCCTCGGTATCAACCAAAGGCAGGCCACTCGCATACTTCGAGGTGATCACTCTTCTCCCCAGGGAACGCCCTGATTCCAAGCTCTCGAGTGCATCTACCACTGCATGGAGATGACGCTTACGCGTCTTATAAAAACTAGAGTTCACAGAGAACCAATTGAGTTCTCCAAAATCAATCCCAGAGACTGATATACCTGGACTTGGAAGCATTTCCCATGCCGCTTCAACAATATTCTGCAGAGCAGGCTTCACTGCAGCTTTCCGGTATATGGCGAGAGACATTGCCTGAAGAGTCCGCTGGTAGATTCCCCCCTCCCGGTCAGTGGCCTTAGCAACCTCACTCGGAAGCCAAACCAGATTGGGGACAAAGCTGTAAAGGCGCGGTATTCGGCTCGCGAGGAGATCATGGTGAACCACACGCCATATATGGGCTGCCACGAACCCACCAGCCATTTTTGCGCCATCCAGCAGTTGATTTCTCTTGCTCGTGATCCGCTGGCTTCTAACAGTTCCCTTTATGAAGGAATTATCATCCACCAGGTAGCCGTTTTCATCTGGATATGACCACATGTCCCGGCCGTCAGCGAGGTACCTGCGGCGACATCCCAGATCACGTACTGCCCACGGCATCATTATCGGCCACTCTGAATATACTTCCAGAGGAAGCCATATTCCTACACGCGTAAGCAAGTACTGTGGATCCTGTACCTGATCGACGTCACAAGAGAATTTTGGTAGACACTGCTCCAAGAGCTCCGCTCCGCTAACCTTTCGGACACTATTCGTCATGCCACAAGATCATACAAAGCTATATGGCTCACGCGCCACCTTCAATATCGTTAAGCAAATCACAGCAAGGGAATACTCTGGCCAGGATCACCAAAGTGCAATGGTTGGAGCAAGATCTGCGAAGGGCCTGATCCTGCCTAGCTCTGTGCCCTCCCTCCATGCATCAAGCTGGTCAGACTCAATTTTTCCCGCATCTGCAAGATCCCTAATTGCAGAATCTAGTGCCGCATATGCAATGTGATAAACAGCATCCACTTCGCCGGTTCCTCGAGCAATGGCCAGCAGTCGGCTCGGCAAAGGCTCTGCAGTCACTGTTACCAGGTGAGGAAGGCGCTCCCTGCGATGCCTGATCATCTGGTTATTTTCATGCCGAATATTCTGGACGCGATCAGAGCGAATAGTCCATTTACAAGACACCGCCGCATGCAGGAAAGGCGGATCGGATGGGGAACGTCCAGGGAGAGATACGGCCACATCAGGTTTGATTAGATAGTCCCGGCCCAGGGTCATCCTTAGCTCAGCATTCCCTTTGACCAGCTTATCAAGCTCTTTCAAATGCTTGTACTGGACGAATTTGCTGATGGGAACAGACGTGTCGTATACTTCCCATTCACGTTCACGGTCATGCTTCGGAAGCTCCTGACGCAAATGGTTAGCAACCGCCCGCTCTAGAGGACGTCCGCTTTTAGAATCAGCTACTCCAGTAGCTACGCCGCGCGGAATCCCGAGCTGATCGAGCACAGCTGCAGCGATATACCGTGACGCTTTGTTATTAGTATCGGCTGTATTAGGAACGAGCCCTTTATCGGTTTCCTTCCAGCCGAGCAAATCCAGTGCAAACGGAGCGTTCATCTAGCAGCCTCACACGATCGTAACTAGGAGAGAGTTACTATAGCTCCTCTGCTGACGTCATCCCTTAATCCATCCCTGAGCAAGCAGGGAAGTGACCTCTTACACATCTGGCCCGGGCACCCTGGCCACCCGGTGCCTTTGACCAGGGACGCTGGCCCCCGAGGTCCAGCTGCAGATTAGTGCCTAGGTCAACCAGACAGATAATGAAACCCTGGTTTGGGGTGCATCAGGAAGTCGTGGTGGGAGATGTTCCAGGCGTAGGCGCCGGCCATGGAGAACGCCACCACGTCGCCTACCGCGATTCTGTCCACCGGGACCTGGCGGGCGAAGACGTCCTTAGGGGTGCACAGCTGGCCCACCAGGGTGACCTCTGCTCCGTTCACGGCAGGGCCCTGTTCGCCGCGCGGGAGGACGGTGAAGGGCTGGTTGTGGTTCTTGGTGACAGGGGTGCGGATGTGGTGGGTGCCGCCGCGGAGGACGGCGTACCACTGGCCGTGGGCCTTTTTCACGTCCAGGACCTGGGTTACGTACCAGCCCGCGTAGACGGTCACGGCTCGGCCGGGCTCGATGCGCAGGATCTCGCCCGGTTGGGCCAGGGCGGCGATCTGGCGGCCGTAGGTCGTCCAGTCGAAGCGGCGGTGGGGGTCGGTGTAGTCGACGGCCATGCCGCCGCCCAGGTTGAACTCGGGGTTCTGGGTGCAGCCGGTCTTCTCCAGCCAGGGGCGGGCCCACTGGAGGATTTCCTCCGATTGCCGCACCAGGGCCTCGGCCTCCAGGCCTGAGGCCAGGTGGGCGTGGATGCCGCGGAGCCTCACCCAGGGGGCGCCGGCGAGGATTTCATGGCAGGCCTCGATGGCCTCCGGGTCCATTCCGAACGGGCCGGACATGGCCAGCGCCACGCCCTTTCGCTCGCCGGCCAGGTTGACCCGCAGCAGCACGTCCACGTCCCGGCCGATCCTGGCCAGGCGGGACAGCTCGTGCGGGCTCTCCACGTGCACCCGTTCGGCCTCCCGGACGGCCAGGGCCAGTTCCTCGTCCGTCTTGCCCGGGCCTCCGAAGGCCAGGCGCGCCTTAGGCAGCACCGCGCGGACGTGCTTCAGCTCGCCGCCGGAGGCCACCTCGATGCCGTCCACGTAGGGCGCCACCGTCTTGAGGATCTCCGCGTCCGGGTTGGCTTTGGCGGCATAGAACAGCTCCGGGCCGCCGGTCAGGGCCTTCCGGATCGCCGCCACGTGCTCCCGCAGCGCCCCCAGGTCGTACACGAAGGCGGGCAGCCCGCCGCTTCCGGCCAGTTCCTCGGCCCGCCGCATCACACCCTCGGTCATCACAGGCCCCAGTGTCGCGGACCTCGAAGCGGCGCAAAGGCGTTGACGGCATCCGCCCCGGGCGGGCTTATCGTCACCTTCCGTGAGCCGACCCCGATGAGTGCGGAAACGACCGCCTTCACCGCAAGCGCAACAGGAACCGCCGCGATGCACAACCCCCGCGAAATCGTCCTCTCGGACAGCTCCACTTACGCGCCGCTCGGCATCGTCGCCTGCGTGTTCGGCGGTTCCATCGCAGCCGGGGCGGGCCTGCTGACCGACGGGTGGTACTCGGTCCCCCTGCTCGTGGTCGGTGTCCTGCTGATCGCTCTCGGCGTCGCCATCGGGGTGCTGCACCGGGTGCAGGGCGCCGCCCGGCTGCGGATCACCGAACGCGGCCTGATTCACTCGATCGGGGACGAGGAGCGAGTGCTTCCCAAGGAGGTGATCACGGGGATCGGGCTGCTGCGCCCGCGGGGCGGGCCTGCCGAACTGTCCGTGTGGTACGACACCGCCAAGGTCGGGGAGCTGCCGAAGCCGCTTCGTCACTTCGAACGGGAGCGGGGCAGGCTCCGGCTGGGCGTGGTCATGGACGAGGTGGGCGGCATGTCCCAGCGGCGGGTCCGGGAGATCCGGGAGTACGTTCAGCGGCATCGGCTGAGCGAGTGGCGCAACCGCCGGCCTTGAAAGCGCCGGTGCCTCACCATTCCCGCCGTTGGAAGCGCACGATCTCGGTGGCGATCACGAAGGCCACGACCAGCCTGGTCCAATCGTCGGTGATGCCGGGGCTCAGCCGGACGAACCACTCCCTCCCCCTGCCGGTCGGCCGTGGCGACCCGCTCGCCGTCCTTCGTCGCCGCTTCCAGCTCATCCAGCAGGGCGCCGCAGCGGGCGGTGCCGATCACCGCGCCGTCCCGGGAGATCTCGAAACGGCCGCCGGTGAGGGCGAACCGGCTGCGGCCCGTGAACACGCCGACGCGTTCCCCCGCGCCGTTCTCCACCCACAGGGACTTGATCGTCGGGCCGTCGGGGCGTTCCAGCCGCAGCAGCGTCGCACCGTCCGTCCCGACGACGCTCAGCCCTTCCCGGGCGGCGGTGAACGGCCTGCGCAGCGTCACCTTCGGCCGCTGGATCACCGCCAGCCCGATGCCGTCCATGTCGGTGATCTCCTCCTCACCGATCAGCAGTTCGGAGGTGGCGAACACCACTGTCCCTCCCAAGGGGTTTCTTCATCAGCGCGGCGACGTCCCACGGCGCGCCATGACACATCTTCCGATCTTGACCTGGGACGCCGCCGGTTCCTTGGGCGTCCGTTCTCGTCGCAGACGCCAGAGCCCGGCGCCCCGGGCCGGTGTCGCAAGGACCGTCACCGGGTAGATGGCAGCGAACACACGTACCGGATCGGGGCCGGACCCCGTAACCTCGGGAGGACGACAGACGTCCGGCGATCGGGGGTAGACCCTCCGTTGCGGGCCGAAAAGAACGGAGAAGCCGTGGAACCCGGTGGTCAGCTCAACATCCAGCACTTGCTGGAGCAGGCGCAGCGGATGCAGGCGCAGCTGATGTCCGCGCAGCAGGAGCTCGCCGAGGCGGAGGTGACCGGCACCTCGGGCGGGGGGCTCGTCACCGCCACCGTCAACGGGCAGGGCGAAGTGACCAAGCTGGTGATCGATCCCAAGGCGATCGACGTCGACGATCCGGCCGAGACCGCCGAGACGGTGGCCGACCTGGTGCTGGCCGCCATCCGCGACGCCGAGCGGGCCGCCGCCGAGCTGCAGCGGCAGAAGATGGGGCCGCTGGCCGAGGGGCTCGCCGGCGGGCTGCCAGGGCTGCCCGGCCTGCCGGGGATGTAGCCGGATCCACACCGTCGCGACCGACACGGTTTTCCAGGGAGGCACCCGTTGTACGAAGGGGTCGTTCAGAACCTGATCGACGAGCTGGGCAGGCTGCCCGGCATCGGCCCCAAGAGCGCGCAGCGGATCGCCTTTCACCTGCTGGCCGCCGACCCGGCCGATGTGGACCGGCTGGCCAAGGCCCTCAAGGAGGTCAAGGACAAGGTCCGCTTCTGCCGGGTGTGCGGGAACGTGGCCGAAGAGGAGGAGTGCCGCATCTGCCGGGACCCCCGCCGTGACCCCGCGGTGATCTGCGTGGTGGAGGAGTCCAAGGACGTCGTCGCCATCGAGAAGACCCGCGAGTTCCGCGGCCGCTACCACGTGCTCGGCGGGGCGATCAGCCCCATCGAGGGCGTCGGCCCCGACGATCTGCGGATCCGGGAGCTGATGCAGCGGCTGGCCGACGGCACGGTCACCGAGCTGATCTTGGCCACCGATCCGAACCTGGAGGGCGAGGCCACCGCCACCTACCTGGCCCGCCTGGTCAAGCCGTTGAACCTCAAGGTCACCCGCCTGGCCAGCGGCCTGCCGGTGGGCGGCGACCTGGAGTACGCCGACGAGGTCACCTTGGGCCGTGCGTTCGAAGGACGGAGGCTCCTCGATGTCTGACATTCCCGCCCAGCCCAGCAGTTCCCGGGAGTGGGAGAAGCTCGCCGAGCGGATCGCCGCGCACGTGCGCACCTACCTGACCGGTCTGGAGGCGGTGGCCCGCGGGGAGGCCGCCTCCCGCACGGTCCCCGTCCTGCTGCTGGAGGTCTCCCAGGTCATCATGGCCGGCGCCCAGCTGGGCGCCAGCACCGACGTGATCCCGCCCGACAACTGGGAGCCGGAGGTCGGCCCCGACCCCGATCTGGACGGCCTCCGCCAGGGCCTGGCCGAGAGCCTGGCCGTGGTGGACGACTACGTGGAGGTCTTCGACCCCTACAGCGACACCGAGCCCACCGCCTACCGTCTCTCCGACGACCTGGTGGACGTGGCCAGCGACCTGATCCACGGCCTGCGCCACTACGAGCAGGGCCGTCCCCTGGAGGCCTTGTGGTGGTGGCAGTACTCCTACTTCAACCACTGGGGCAACCACGCCGGCGCCGCCCTGCGCGCCCTGCACGCGGTCGTGGCGGGCGCCCGCCTGAAGGTCGCCGAAGAGGTCACCCCCGCCTAGGGCGCGTCGTCACGGCAGTCGGACGAAGCCCAGCGGGCGCGGCGATGCCTGGCAGATCACCCGGCGGAACGTCGCCGGCGCTTTCTGGGGACTTCGACGACAGGCCGCAGCGGCGTCGCGCAAGCCCGGTGTGCCGGGACGTCCCGGCACACCAGGGGCACGGGTCCGCCGCTACCCGCCGCCGGGCCCCAGCCGCGCCCACGCGGCCTGGCTGTAGACGATGCGGTAGCCGCCTTGCAGCACCGCGAGCGCGATCGGCCACCAGTGCAGCGCACACCACCACGACCCGTTCTGCGCCCGCACCACGGCCGGCACCGGCGAGTCCGCATGGACGATCGCCTCGCACGCCTGCCCGAAGGGCGCCACGTCCACCCAGTAGACCGCCTTCTCAGCCTCCCTCGGTGAACTCCGTCCACCCGGACCGCTCACGCCGAAACCGCCATCAGCCCCAGCCGGACCATGATCTGCCGCCACCGGCCGCACTCGCCCGGGGCGGCGCCTCGCCTCCGGCCGCCCGCCCGTCCGACCGAGACGCAGGACGAGCCCCCGACCGGCGCCCGGGACACCGCCGCCCCCTGAGGCGCCCGCCCCACGCCCCTGTCCGTCGCATGAGGGGGCACAGGACGAAAGGACCTCCCCGCCTCGTCCCGTTCACCCGGTAGGACATCGGCGGAGCCGGGAAAACCGCGTCGGGCGGACGCCCGCCCCATCGGGGCCTGCCCGCCCGAGCGTCCCCGCCCCGAACGGGATCGCTCGGGATGCCGCCGGTAGTGCTCGGCGAGCCGCCGCGCCAGCCCCGACGCCGTGGGCGCCTCCACCAGCCGCGCCGCCCCGACCGGCGCGGCCAGCCACAGCCCGGACGCCTCTCCGTACCAGCAGGCGCACGCGGGAACATCGCCCGCAGCTCCGCCAACTGCCGCCCGGGATCCACCGGCGGGACGCATCGCGCAAAGCGCGGCACTACAGTTGGGCTCACGTCAGGACCTGCCTTCCTGGCCAGGCCCCGGGGCGAGTGTGCCAGCGCCGCCCGGAGCCGTTTTCGTTTCCGCGGTTACGAACACCTTGCAACCAGTAACCATAGGCCGCGGTATGCCGCGGCCTATAGCGGTATGCCGCTACCGACCTATCCCCGCAGCTCAGAGCCGCCCTACAGTGATCACATGTCCGGTGTTCCGCCGTTCGCTCCCAAACCGTCGGCGTACCTCTACATGGAGGTCGCCGACCACATCGCTGCACGGATCGCGGCCGGTGAGCTACCGCAGGACGCACGCCTGCCGGGAGAACGTGAACTGGCCGAGGAGTACGGTGTAGCGATCGGCACCGCCCGCCGTGCAGTGCAGGAACTGCGCGAGCGCGGGCTTGTGATCACCGTCCCCGCAAAGGGAACCTTCGTGCAGCGAAACACCTCCGAAGACACCGGCAAGGCCGCTGAGGCATAGCACGCGCCAGATATCACCAAAGATGTGACCATCGATCCGACCGCAGACCGGCCCGTATACCACCAGGTGGCCGATATCCTCCGCGAGCAGATCCGCAGCGGTCGGCTCCAGCCGGGGCAGCCGCTGCCGTCCGAGCCGCATATGGTGGCCGAGTTCGGCGTGGCCCGATCAACTGCTCGTCAAGCTCTGGCGGTACTGCGTGCCGAGGGCCTGGTCGTCACCGTGCCGCGGCAGGGCACGTTCGTGCGCGCTACCGAAGCCTCCAAGGTGGTCACATTGGCGCCGGGAGACGAGGTTGAGGCGCGCATGCCCAGCGTGAACGAGCGGCGGCAGATGCGCATCCCGGAAGGGGTTCCGGTCTTCGTGGTGACCCGGCCCGGTGAAGAGCCCCGAACGTACCCGGCGGATCGGATCCGGCTACAGGTTCCCGGTGAGGACGGCTGAAGATCTCAGCCCGTCGCCCTGCCCGATCAAGGTCCTTCGGGGCGAAGGGCTGGTAGAAGCGGTCCTCGGCATGGGCGTCTACGTCGTGGACCGGTCGGGCCGGGAAGCACGGAGCAACATCGATTGACCACCTGCAGCCGCGCGGGAAGGGCCCATGGAGCCGTACGTTGCCTGCATGAGCGTTCCGCCGTTCCAGGCCGACCCAGAGGGACCGACGTACGTCTATGTCCAAGTGGCCGACCACATCGCCGCGCGCGTCGCAGCCGGCGATCTGGTGCCCGGCCAGCGGCTTCCGGCAGAGCGGGATCTCGCTCTGGAATATGGGGTGGCGTACCTGACGATCCGGCGCGCTATGCGAGAGCTGCGAGAGCGCGGACTTGTGATCACCGTCCCGGCAAAGGGGAACTTCATCCAGCCGAACGCCACTGAAGGCGCCGGCGAGGACGCCGAGGCATAGCGCGCACCGGATATTCCCTGGCCGCAGGGCGGTTCGGGGGCGCCGCTCAGTGGTCGAGGTGGCAAGGGCGGTCTTGGGGGTATCGGGGTTGGTGCGGAACCGGCGGGCGTGTTCGGCGTGCCCGGCGGGTGAAGGCGGCGGTGGTCTGGTTCGGGATCGCCGCTGCGAGTGAGCGGTCTGGAAAGCGGTTGGTCGCCGAAAGTTCGTCGTTCGTGGTCATGGGCCGCCTCCGCCGGGGACGGGCGCGTCCTGAGAGGCGGGGTGATCGAGATGGCGGACATGGAGTCGGTGGCGACCGGAGGGCGGTCCGGGCCGTTCTGGGACGGTGTGCGGGGGCGGGTGCCGATGCCGCCCGCGGCGGCCACGTTGGGGTTTGAGTTCATCGACGCGGACGTCGACGAAGGCACCATCGAGGTGGCGTTCACCGCGACCGAGGAGTTCACCAACCCGCTGGGCAACGTGCTGGGCGCCTTTTTGGCCGCGATGCTCTACGACACGGTGGGGCCGGCGCTGCTGGCCACGCTGCGGCCCGATCAGTTCCAGTCCACCGTGGAGCTGAAGGCGAGTTTTCTGCGTCCGGTCCGGCCGGGGCGGCTGGTCGGCCGGGGACGGGTGGTGCACCGCGCGGGCGATCTGGCCTTCTTGGAGGCGTCCCTCAGCGACCAGCATGAGGTGACCGTGGCCACCGCCACGGCCACCGCCCGGGTCATCGGGTTGGAGGAGGCGTTGTCGGCGGCCTGAACTCCGGCTGGTCGAGCACGCGCAGCCAGCTTCCGTCCGGCTGGCGGCGGACGACCTGGGCGCGGGCGCCGGCGTCGTCCTTGGGCGGGGTGGCGGTGAGCGCGATGTCCCCGCTGATCAGGGTGGGCAGCGGGGGTTCGGGCTCGAAGTGGGGGCGGGAGGCCAGGACCTTCTCCCACAACTGGCGGATCGCCTCCCGGCCCACGGTCTGGCTGCCGGGCGGGTAGGCCATCACCGCGTTCTCCTCGTAGAGGGCGGCGACGCCGGTCGCGTCACCGGCGTTGGAGCGCTCGACGAACAGACGGGTGATGTCTTCGGGGCGCATGGCCTTTTCGTACTTGTCGTAGTCGGGCACGGCTGCCTCCTGGCATCGGGATCTCTTGTCGTCTCCAGCCTGGCCGCCGCCGATCTAGAAGTCCAACAGATAGTTCTGATGGAAACTAGAATCTCTAGTTATGGAGCTGCGGCAGCTGGAGTACTTCGTCGCGGTCGCCGAGGAGCGGAACTTCACCCGGGCGGCCGAGCGGATGCACATCAGCCAGTCCGGCATCAGCGCCCAGATCCGGCAGCTGGAACGAGAGCTGGGCGCCGAGCTGTTCGACCGGTCGGCGCGCACCATCACCCTCACCGTTGCCGGAAAAGCCGCGCTCGAACACGCCCGCGCCGCGCTCGCCGCCGCCCGGGCGGTCGGCCGGGCGGTGGAGGAGACGGCCGGGCTGATCCGGGGACGGCTCGCGGTCGGGATGGTCGTCGGCTGCACCATTACGCCGCTGTTTGAGGCGCTGGCCGGCTTCCACCGGGCGCATCCGGGCGTGGAGCTGTCGCTGCGGGAGGACGACTCCGACCAGCTCATCGAAAGCGTCCGCTCCGGCGCCCTCGACCTGGCCCTCGTCGGCACCGCCGCCCCGCCCGATGGCTTGGAGACGCTGACGGTCATCAGCGAACGCCTCGTCGCGGCCGTCCCCGCCGAGCACCCCTTGGCGGGACGAGGCCGCATCACCCTGCGCGACCTGGCCGACCATCCGCTGGTGTGCATGCCGCCCGGCACCGGGTTGCGCACGGTGCTCGACCGGGCCTGCGCCGCCCGAGGACTCGGCCTGAAAACCGCCCTGGAGGCCGGCGCCGCCGACGCCATCGCCGATCTCACCGCCCGCGGCCTGGGCGTGGCCGTCCTCAGCGAATCGATGGCCCGCCACTACCGCGACCGGCTCACCGCCCTGCCCATCGAGGACGCCACGGACCCCGCCCTGCTGGCCCTGGTCTGGAAGCCCACACCCAACCCCGCCGCGCGCAAACTGCTCGCCCACTGCCGCAAGACCTTCGCCACGTGGCCTCAGGCCCTGGGGGCGTGAGTCCGGCGGGGCGCCCGGTCCCGTACCGCCCCGGCCTGCGAGCCCTTTGCAAACGCCGTTCCCGCAGGCCGAAACGGGGGCGGCGTCGTGACTTGCAACGTCATGGCCTCGGACACCGTCCGGGCTCCCGTCCCCGCCCTCCGAAGACCACCTGTTGAAAAGACTCAGCGCGTTGAAGACGCCCACTGACTGATGGGCTCACCCTGGAACCTGGCGGCCAGGCATGCGGCATCTGGCAGCCGCCGAACTCTGCGAGGCCTCCGGCTCCGGCCGGAACGCGTCCGGATCGGCCGTCTTGACCTTGTCGCAGCGTCAACGTTTGTACTGAAGGCATGCGGATCGGCGAGATCGCGGCGCTGGTCGGGGTGTCCACCCGGACCGTGCGGCATTACCACCGGCTGGGGCTGCTGCCGGAGCCACGGCGGCTGGCCAACGGGTACCGGGACTACCGGCTGCGGGACGCGGTGGCGCTGGCCCGGATACGGCGGCTGGCCGAACTGGGCTTGTCGCTGGCGGAGATCCGCAAGGTGCTCGCCGGCGACCAGGACCGGGATCTGCGGGAGGTGCTCGCGGAGCTGGACGCCGACCTGGCCCGCCAGCAGGAGGCGATCGCCGAGCGGCGGGCCCGGCTGGCGGCGCTGCTGGCCGAGGCGGAGCTGAACCCGGACTCGGCGGTCTCGCCGGAGACGGCCGAGGTGCTGCGCGCCCTGCCCGCCGGGGATTCCTCGGTCGCCGCTCTCGACCGCGACCTGCTGATGCTGATGGACACCGGCGCCGACCCCAAGCAGCGCACCGAAGTGGCCGAGCTGCTGCGCCCCCTCACCGCGCCGGAGACGGCCGAACGGACACGGGTCCTGTATGAGCGGCTGGACGAACTGGCCGACGCCGCCCCCGACGATCCCCGTATCGCCGAACTGGCCGCCGACCTGGCCGACCACATCCCCGACGAGATCGTCTCGCTGCTCGATGACCTGGACGACGGCGAGTCGGCCTCCTGGCTGAAGACGCTGTCGCACGAGCTATCGCCCGCCCAGACCGAGACCTTCCGTCAGACCTTGGCGCTGTTGAAGGCACGCCGGTGACGGGTCGTCCTCTCCACGGCGCTCACCAACGTCCCGCCGCTCCTGACGCGCCTCCCTCCGCCGCATGCCGATCTCCGCGGCCCAGCCGCTCGAGCACCCGCCCGCAGGAAGTGAAACCAGGAGGATGAGCGTTCCTGCGGTGAACCGCTGACCGACGCCGCCGGACGCACCGTCCCTAGTTCGTGGTCGGTCTCCCCCTGTGCCAGATGGACCAAGGCAGTCCGATCCGCTCGCGTATCCGCTCCAGCTCGGCTGTGGACATCTCGTCGGTGACCGATCGCACCGTGTGCACGGTGAACCCAGGACGTTCGGTGACGGTGACCGACTGGTGGATGATCCCGCCGATGAGCGCCTTATGGGTGCAGACGGTATCGGCCACGATCCGATCGGCCGTCTCCATGGACATCCGAGCATCGGACGGGTCGGCCGGCAGCCGGGTCAGTCCTTCGAGCGCTGAGTCGAGCAGCTCGGCCTCCTCACCGCACTCCGCGCGGCCCGCCTCGCCGAGCAGCCCGGCGGTCACCGAGGCTATGGCCGGCTCACCGGCCATCCGGTGCGCCGGCCCTCGGGCGAACCTGTCATGCCACCGGTTCAAGCCCGCGCCGCTCTCGGTGCGCACCAGCACCGCCGACGCCCCGTCCATCGGAACCGCGGTGAGCCGGCCGCTGGTGAAGGGCGCCTGCCAGATCATGGCCTGCCCGGCGATCACCAGCCAGTCGCGGTGCAACGGCACCGGCCCATCGCCATCCAGATCCTCCACGCCACCTGGCATGACCCCCGTCCTGGTGCGCACCACCACGGCAGGCATCGGCAGCCGGACCTCACACGGACTTGGCGGCCCGACCGGCCATCAGCTGCCGCAACGCCGCCCGCAGATCGCTGCCGGCCTCCGTCACCCGGACGAACAATCCGGTCAGCTGCCCGGCGAGCTGCGCATTGAGACCGCCCTCGCCGATACCGCCCGACAGCTGGTGCTCCTCCACGGCCACCACCGCGTTGTCACGCTCGATCAGGACGTCGGTGACCTGCACCGGGTTCATCGCGTTGACCAGGAAGGCCCGCCGGTCGCTGGAGTACTGGATGATCTCCAGCCGCTCCCGTCCGAAGGCCCGGTTGAGCAGCTGCTCGGCGCCCTTGAGGCGGTTGGCGCCCCGGCCGATGCAGGCCCCGCGAGCGTCCACGCTCCTGGTGGTGGACGCCACAGCGATCTTGGTCTTGGTTCCGGCGACTCGCGCGATCTTCTTGATCACCACCTCGCCGGTCAGCAACTCGGGAACGAAACCGCACAGGATCCGTCCGACCAGCTCCGGCGCGGTGGCCGACAGAATCAGCCGGCGGCGGTCGGCCTCCGGCTCATCGGACACCCCGGTGACCAACGCGACGATGGTGTCCCCGGGCCGGAGCCGCGGGGACGAGGCCCCCTCCGGCAGGTCGTAGGCATCGGTCCGGGGCAGCAGCGCCTCCCGGGGCTGGCCGGTGCCGACGTCGTAGACGACACAGCGGAAACCGTCGGGTCCGCTGGACTTGATGTGCCCGGTCACCGTCATACCGACGAGCGGGGATTCCAGACCAAGGTCGCTCAGGATGGTTCCCACCGGTCGTGCTTCCTCTCGTCCTCATCGGCCCGTCGCCGCATCGCCCGCCAGGCCCGCTCGGCACCGCCGGCCACAAGGCCCCTGACCTATAAAGTCCGCATCCCTGCGGATCCGCAACCTCAGGCCGCACGCCCGCGCAGGGACGGCGCGAACCGGAACACCACCGGTCCAACATCAGATCACCAAAGACCCAACAAATGAACACCATCTGCTCGAATCGTCATCAATGAACCGGCGTCCATACCGCCGTCTCAACGGGCGCGCTCACGATGGTCTAGGGAACGACCTGGGGTGATCTTCCCTGCTGGGGACCTGTAGCAGGGACGGAGGTTTCAACGGCCGGCTTCGAACGAGGACAAAGAGAACGCACGCAAGTACCGGATCAAGATCATCACGGCATCGGGCCCGTTCGTCGAGCACGGCGCCGATTCCGATGCGCCCTGCAGCCCGCCTTCCCGTGACCGGGAGCAGCCCTGATCGGTCAGCCTCAAGATCATCTACATCTGGCGCCGCGAGATCATCCGCATGCCCGAGCTCCATCTGGTCACCGACGGCCGGTGCGAGGAGACAAGCTCGTCTACGACATCGAGGAGGGCCGCACCGCGGCCACCCGGCTGCTGGTGGGGGAGACGCTGCCGATCGGCTACGGACTAGCAAGTGGGGCACCGACGCCGACGACCCGCAGGGCGTCTTCCCGATGACCAAGCAGGAGGCCCGGGAAGCGGGGGTAAGCAACCGGTACGACGAGGATGCCGACATCGCCGGCGCCGCGAGCGGCCCCATCGCAGCAGCCGACCGCCGGGCCCTGCCCCCGTCTCCCAACGGCCGCCACGACACCCACGCTTTCTGCATCCCACAGAGCGCCCGCGCTCTCGCCCGGCAGGCAGCACCGGTCCGCGGCCAGGAAGACAGGCATTCGCACCGCCCACCCGGTATCCGGGGCGGTCTTATCCGCAGCCGAGCACACCCCAACGACACGCCGACCGCCTGACCGTCCAGCCCGGCACCGACGGACGGGACGCCGAGAACACCTCCGTCCGGTGTCTCTCAGGAGACGCGCGTATTGACCACCCGGTCAGATTCCAGGATGAAACTCGCGGCCTCATCCGGTGTCACCCCCAGAACGTCGATCACCAACCGGACCGGCCCGATCTTCTCGGCGTCGCAGCCCTGGCACCTGACCCGGTTGCTCCCGTACACCCGCAGCGACGGCTTCTGGTCACCGTTGCGGTGTCGCTGCGGACGCGGGCAGTACCACACCCCCTCCTCATCGGCGGAGGAGCCCAGCCGTTCCAGCACCGTTCGCACGTCGGCCGCGTTGGCCTCGGCGATCCGCCGGTTGCGCGGAGAGAGCGGCACCGGCGGCACGATCTCGGGCCGATTCCGGGCGGCCCGCTGCCGCTGCCGGTATGCCACCGCCTCCTGCCGGATCTTCTCCAGGTCGATTCCCTGACGGGGATCGTCCTTGGCGGATGGGACGGGCTCAGTCCCGGTCGACAGGTAGGGGAACCGGTCATCGGCCCGCCGCCGCAGCGCCGCGACAAGCACGAACAGAGCCAGCGCATCCCTGGTGGAATCCGGCGGAACCATCCGCAGGCGCGCCGCGTACCGGATCACGCTCGCGGCCTCCGGGGTGACCAGATCCGGCGCGTTGGGGTCGATCCAGACGGTCGGTATCCCTTCCGCCTTCGGGCCACCGACCTGAGCCCACATCAGGAACTCCGAAGGCCGGCCGGCATCGGGGAACGCCGCACCGTCGGGGGCCAGCCGGGAGAACTCCAGCACGACCCCCTCGGCATAGGCGTCCACCCGCCGACCCGCGAACCCGCACAGCGCCGCGTACATCACCAGTCCGAGGGGACCATCCGGCGCCATGTAGAGGACACGGGCCCGCATGTCCGCCGCCGTCAGCCCGCTGTTCTCCAGCGCGGCGACGGCCGAGGCCACGGCATCACCCTCTCCCGGGACGAGCTCGACGGTCTTGACGCCTTCGGGCGCCGGCGGAGAGCCGGCGGTCCGGACGGCGAGTACATAGTCGGTGGGCTTGCGCATCGCCTCTCCTTTGTAGGTGCGTTCCGGGGCTACACACCTGACCGTCCTTCCCAGGGGAGAGGACGCACCATATTCCTTCGGGAACTTGCCGATCCGCCTCGCATAGAAATTGTCATCTACGGAGACGAAGCCGGTCCCCGACCGGCATCGCGCTGAACCCGAAGGTCCGGTCTCCGAGGTTACCGCCGGTCGGCTGCCGCCGAAGGCGGACGGGAAGAGGTGTGGAGTGGTCGCCAGCCGACAGGTCAAGGAAGAGTTCTACATCCGGCGTGTCTTCGACGACAACGTGCCGATCTTCATCGAGGCGACCGAGTATGCCAGGAAGCAATCGCCCTACCCGCTCAGCTCGAAGAAGGCGCTCAAAGCGACGTGCGGGGTACGGACCGACAATGGTGTGGTCGCCTTCAGCCTGCGCACCTACACCGCCAGGCAGGCCGAAAAAGAGGTCGAGAACGTCACCTCCACCGTCGAAGGCAGGCGGGTCTCACGCAACGTGCTGCATCCCCGGATGCCCCGCAGAACCCTGCATGAGCTGATCACAACAGCCCATGTGCTGTCGGAGGTGCTGGGCGATGAAGTGATCGTCGAGCACGACGGCCGGTTGCATGTGCTGAAACTGATCCGCACCGGCGAGGAGGCCGACCTTCGGCTCACGGGTCTGCTGACCGAGACCGAGGACGGGTACGTGCGCTCGGAGGCGTTCGACGCGGTGTTCACGCTCCCGGTGGCCAGGGTTCACCTGCGCATCTTCCTGCGTTCTCCGATCCGCGACCGGATCCTCGCCTACGCCTTCAACGGTTACCTCGACCGCAAACCCGGCCGGCCGGAGACGGTGGTCCGGGCGACCGCGATGGCCCTCAACAGCCTCATCGGCCTGGCGACGTTCCGGATGCTGTCCGGACTCGACCGCGTACGGGTGCCACCGGCGCCGTTGGGCGGCGAGATCCGTCCGCGCACTCCCGAGGAACGAGTGATCTTCCGTGTCCCCGTCCTGCTGTTCAGCGACGAGGGAGTCCCGGCGGCACGCGGCCATGTCGGCGCGGAGATCGATCTGGACCGCGTCGACCCGGTGACCGGCGATCTGATCGTGCACATCACCGAAGGCGAGGAGCTGGAGTGGAACCCCGCCTTGGCGGGCACGGCGAAGTTCCAGGACTATGGGCGGGTACTCGCCGAGACCATTTCGGCCATGGTCAACTCGGCCCTTGGCACCGAGCGGGTGCATGACCTGGCCTACGACATCATGCTGTCGAGTCTCTCGCCCGAGGCCCTGCCCGCCCTGCGTGCCGCCGTCAGCGGCCTTCCCGGGCTGGCCGCCAAGCCGAGCAGGGCCGAGGTTCGCCTGGCGCAGCCCACACCTTGATCTCTTGTGGCGCGCGGGCGGCATCGCCGAGGGCGCGGAGGCGCAACGGGTGGACGGCACGCCGCGCGGCCTCGGCATTGAACCCCTGCCAACGCTGCGGCCGTCCCATTGCGGGCCGGTGAGCGGGTGTCCCGGCCGCCGCGTTCCCCGGGCACGGCTCCGGAATGTCGGTCCCGCCGGCGGGTATCTCGCATGCTGGGAAAACCCGTTCGTAATCCAGCCGGCCGACGTCGGTAGACTCGACGGACGGTACACGCCGATTCCGATTCCGAGGAGCACCCACCCGTGGCTCTTGTCGTGCAGAAGTACGGTGGCTCCTCCGTTGCAGACGCCGAGTGCGTCAAGCGAGTCGCTCAGCGCATCGTCGCCACGAAGAAGGCGGGCAACTCCGTCGTGGTCGTGGTCTCCGCCATGGGCGACACTACGGACGAGCTGATCGACCTGGCCGAGCAGGTCAGCCCGCTGCCGCCGGCCCGCGAGCTGGACATGCTGCTGACGGCCGGGGAGCGGATCTCGATGGCCCTGCTGGCGATGGCCATCGCCAACCTGGGCCATGAGGCACGGTCGTTCACCGGCTCCCAGGCCGGTGTGATCACCGACGGCTCCCACGGCAAAGCCCGGATCATCGACGTCACGCCCGGCCGCATCCGCAGCGCCCTGGACGAGGGCGCCATCGCGATCGTGGCGGGCTTCCAGGGCGTCTCGCAGGACACCAAGGACATCACCACGCTGGGCCGGGGCGGCTCCGACACCACCGCCGTGGCGCTGGCCGCCGCTCTCGGCGCCGACGTGTGCGAGATCTACACCGACGTGGACGGGGTCTTCACCGCCGACCCGCGGATCGTGCCGACCGCCCGCCGCATCCCGCGCATCTCGTACGAGGAGATGCTGGAGATGGCGGCCTGCGGCGCCAAGATCCTCCACCTGCGCTGTGTGGAGTACGCGCGCCGCTACGACATCCCGATCCACGTCCGCTCGTCCTTCAGCCAAAAGCCCGGCACCTGGATCACCGACAGCACCGAGGGAAGTGAGATGGAGCAGCCGATCATCTCCGGCGTCGCCCATGACCGCAGCGAGGCCAAGGTCACCGTGGTGGGCGTGCCGGACAAAGTGGGCGTGGCCGCCACCATCTTCTCGGTGCTCTCCGACGCCGGGATCAACCTGGACATGATCGTCCAGAACGTGTCGGCCGCCGCCACCGGGCGCACCGACATCTCCTTCACGCTGCCCGGCACCGACGGGCAGACCGCGCTGACCGCGCTGAACAAGGCCAAGGACCAGATCGGCTTCGAGTCGCTGCTGTATGACGACCGGATCGGCAAGGTCTCGCTGATCGGCGCCGGGATGCGCTCGCACCCCGGGGTCACCGCCAAGTTCTTCACCGCGCTGGCCGACGCCGGCGTCAACATCGAGATGATCTCCACCTCGGAGATCCGCATCTCGGTGATCGTTTCCCAGGACGATGTGGAGGCCGCGGTCAACGCCGCCCACCGGGCCTTCGACCTGGACGCCGACCAGATCGAGGCGGTGGTTTACGGAGGCACCGGACGATGAGCAAGCCCACTTTGGCCGTGGTCGGCGCGACCGGCGCCGTCGGCAGCGTGATGCTGGAGCTGCTGTCCACCCGCGAGGACGTCTACGGGGAGATCCGCCTGGTGGCCTCGCCCCGGTCGGCCGGCAAGAAGCTGACCGTGCGCGGCGAGCAGCTGGAGGTCCTGGCGCTGGCCCCCGAGGTCTTCGAGGGCGTGGACATCGCCATGTTCGACACCCCCGATGAGGTGTCCAAGCAGTGGGCCCCGATCGCCGCCGAGCACGGCGCGGTGGCGGTCGACAACTCCGGGGCCTTCCGCATGGACCCGGACGTGCCGCTGGTGGTGCCGGAGGTGAACGCCGAGGCCGCCCGCAACCGGCCCAAGGGCATCATCTCCAACCCCAACTGCACCACCCTGTCGATGATCGTGGCGATGGGCGCGCTGCACCGCCGCTACGGGCTGCGCGAGCTGGTGGTGGCCTCCTACCAGGCCGCCTCCGGCGCCGGGCAGGCCGGCATCGACACCCTCTACGACCAGCTGGAGAAGGTCGGCGGCAACCGCGAGCTGGGGGTGCGCGCCGGGGATGTGCGCCGGGCGATCGGCGATGACCTGGGGCCGTTCCCCGCGCCGCTGGCGATGAACGTGGTGCCGTGGGCGGGGTCTTTGAAGGAGGACGGCTGGACCTCCGAGGAGATGAAGGTCCGCAACGAGTCCCGCAAGATCCTGGGCCTGCCGAACCTGCGGGTCAGCGCCACCTGCGTGCGGGTGCCGGTGGTGACCACCCATTCGCTGGCCGTCCACGCGGTCTTCGACCAGCCGGTGGACCAGCGGGAGGCCCAGGAGGTGCTGGCCGCCGCCCCCGGCGTGGTGCTGGTGGACGACCCGGCGGCCGGGGAGTTCCCGACCCCCGCCGACGTGGTGGGCACCGACCCCACCTGGGTGGGCCGGGTCCGCCGCTCGCTGGACGACCCCAACGCGCTGGACCTGTTCCTGTGCGGGGACAACCTGCGCAAGGGCGCGGCGCTCAACACCGCTCAGATCGCCGAGCTGGTGGCCGCCGAGCTGACCTCCTGATCCCAGGGCTCACCGAACGGCCCCGGACGCAATGTGCCTTGCGTCCGGGGCCGTTCGTCGTCGCTGGGTGTTCCCCGTGAAACAGTGCGGCCGGACGCCACCGGCGGCGTCCGGCCGCACCTGCACCGCGAATCACCGGGCAGGACCGCGGCGGCACGGTTCTCCTTCCTCCCGTGCCGTTCGGCCCGTGGTCAGTTCATGAAGTAGATGTTCACCGCGTACTCGCGCTGCAGCTTGGGCTCGGCCGTCTCCGCAGCGGGCTGCGCGGCGGTCTCCTCGGCGGGCCGCTGCGGGGCGATCTGCACCGGCTGCTGCAGCTCCGGTGCCCGGCTCCCCTGGGACTCGATCTGCTGTGCCGGGGTCTCCTGCCGGATCTGCGGCTGCTGCTCCTGGGTGCTTTGGAACTGCTCCGGGCTCAGCGACGCGGGCAGCACCTGGAACTGCTCAGGGCTCTGCGCCTGGTCCAGGTAGACCGGCTGCTGCGGCACCTGGTAGTGCTCCGGGCCCCAAGCAGCCGGCGGCTCCTGGAACTGGCTCGGGTAGATCGGCTGCTGGTACTGCTCCGGGTTCAGCGGCGCGGGCGGCACCTGGAACTGCTCAGGGCCCTGCGCCCGATCCAGGTACATGGAGTGCTGCGGAGCCTGCGGCTGCTGGTACTGCTCCGGCCCCATGGGACGCTGCGGCGTCTGGGCCTGGTCCAGGTAGACCGGCTGCTGCGGCACCTGGTGGTACTCCGGGCCCCAAGCAGCCGGCGGCTCCTGGAACTGGCTCGGGTAGATCGGCTGCTGGTACTGCTCCGGGCCCTGCGCCTGGTTCAAGTAGGGCGGCTGCTGCGGCGCCTGGTAGTACTCCGCGGCCCTCGGCTCCTGGGCGTCCGAGGGGAACTGCGGCGCCTGGTACCAGTCCAGGGCGGGCTGCTGCTGCGGGATCTGGTAGTCCTGCGGGTCCTGGTACGCCTCAGGGCTCTGGTACTCCTGAGGCAGCTGGTACAGCTCAGTGCCCAGGTACTCGGCGAGCCGCGCCGGCACCCCCTGCCGGTAGTCGGTCTGCTCGGAGGGCAGGGACGGCGCCTGCAGTTGGGCGTACGGCGCCGCCGGCGGCGGCACGACCGGACGGACGGCCACCGCCTGCGCGGCCGTGGCCGCCACGGTGATCATTGCACCGCCGACGACCGCCGAGCACAGGCCGCAAGCCAGTGTGCGTTGGATTGCCTTCATGGAGTGATCTCTCTATGCGGCTGACGGGCCCCCGGCTCTCGGGGAACCCCAGCGACCCTTCATTGCTAAGGGTTAGTGATTCACCACTCTCCGCAGTAACCCTGTCCTCAGGGTTAGATCAGCCTTACCGCCGGTCGCACTTGGTCATCCCATAAAGGTCACCTTCGCCGCCGATCCCCCTGCACGGCGCCGATTCCGGCTGGTAGGGTGCCCGCCCGCCGCCATCGGCCCTTACGCCTTTTTGAGCAGCAGCCCTCAAGGGACGCACCGGCAAGGGTCCGGCTTGCCGTCCCAGATCCCCCAGTCCGCGGAAACGACACGCGCCGCGTGAAGCCGGGGCATTTCCTCCGGCGGCTTTCAAGCGATCCCGCCCTCCCGTCCCGGAGACTCCCGTCACAGCGCCCGCGCCCCCATTGACCTCAAGCAAGGTTCAGGTTGAAAGCTGGTCGTCACCCGGCCGGAAAGCCCGTGCAACGAGATCAGGAGCCCACCATGTCCCAGGACCCTCTCCGCCTCGTGATCCTCACGGCGAGCCTGCAGCCGGGCCGGCTCGGCCCGATCGTGACCGGCTGGTTCGCCGACCGCGCCCGACGGCGAACGGACCTGAGCGTCGATGTCATCGACGCCTCGGCGGAACTGCCGCCGGTGGAACGCTCAACGGCGGCGCGCACCGCGGTGGGCCGGCGCCTGGCGGCGGCCGACGCCTTCGTCGTGGTGACCCCCGAGTACAACCACAGCTTCCCCGGCCCGCTGAAGCACCTGATCGACCAGTACACCGCCGAATGGCGGGCCAAGCCGGTCGGTTTCGTCTCCTACGGCGGCATCTCCGGCGGCCTGCGCGCGGTGGAACAGCTCCGCCTGGTCTTCGCCGAACTGCACGCCGCCACCATCCGCAACACCGTCAGCTTCCACCGCGCCCGGGAACGCTTCGACGGCGACGGCAACCCCAAAGACCCCGACAGCGAAACCGCCGCCACCGCCCTGCTCGAGCAGCTCTCCTGGTGGGCCCACGCCCTGCGCGACGCCCGAACCGCCCGCCCTTACGTGGCTTGATCCTCGCGGCCCGGTTCAGCGGATCTCCAAGCTCGGCTCAGGGCGGAAGCGCACGAACCGCCACAGGCGCCACCAGAAACGAGACGCACGGCCGCCCATGGCTTCCTCCATCGGGCCTGCCGGTCGAGGAGACACCCGGTAACGGGCAGGGGTGCCGGCGCCACGCCTGGTGGCGCTTTGCGCCGACCAGGACGGCGTGGCGATATGGGACGTCCTGCAGGAGGCCGAAGCCGCATGTGCCGCCGTGCCGGCCCGCCCTGGTGCGGGATGCCGAGCCGGACGAGCGTTTTCTCGTCCCGCACCCGCCCGCGTCCAAGTCCCGTCCGGCCGAACGGCCACCTCTCGCACCGGACGAGAGACATCGCGCCGATAAAACTCCAGCAGACGGAGTTCCAGCGTCTCGGGGCTGTCCGCCTCCAGAAGCCGGTCTCTGCCTCGCCGATCGCGGACCATGGCCCACCAACTCCCGGTGTGGTTCCCCCGCCAGATCAACGCCGCGGGGAACCTGCCGGGCGGCACGGCCGGCGCGCACCTTTCTTCTAGCGGTGCCGGCGGCGCGGCGGTCCTCACCGCGCCTCCCCCGCGCCCGCGGACAGTCGGCCCCTGAGCGCGAGCGCGGCGTCGGTGATCCGGTCGGACGGGGCGAGCGGCTCCCCCGTACCGGTGAAGAACCACAGCGTCCCGGCGTCCTCGGCCCGCCGGCGGCAGACGACCAGGGCGACCACGGTCCCGGTCCCTTGGTCCCGGACGAGCAGGCCGCGGTCGCTGAGGTCCACCTCCATCCGATGCGCCGCCAAGTGCGCGGCGAGCGCCGCCAGCCGGTCCTGCGGCATCCTGCGGTCGTTCACAGATCAGCACCGCCTTGCTGGTCAAGGCCCTGGGACGCCCGATGCGGACGCATCGGCCCGAGGCCGCCTCCGTTTCCCGATCTCGTTCGAAGCCGCACGGCGCCCGCTCCGGTTCGCGGGTGACGGGGGGAAGGAGCGGGCCGCCGTACGGCGACGGGTCACTGCCGGTGCTCGATCCGGGGGTGATCGCGGCTCCCGGCGCTGAGCCTTCTTCAACGCCCGTCTCCGCAGGTTGAGACGGAGGCATCGCCGTCCGGGGACGCCGTGGCCCGGGATGCCCGATGCCACGCGGTTGAAAAAGGTCCACTGACTCCGCCGACCTGACCGGCCCGGGGAAGGCGCGCTGCTGCTCCGGCATAACCCCGCTCCAGGGTGCCGCCGGCGCGCCTGCCCACGAGGCCGCTTCCGGTCACGTTCAGTAAAGGACAGGACACGCAATCTCCGGAAGGCTGACAATGTTGACACTTTGCAGACACTTTCGGGGGGTGTCAGGGCGGACATCAGGCGGACACGATGCGGACACTTTGCGGACACTTTTGCGCCCACCTCACATCCCCCCGGAGCGAATGAGAGGCTGCGCCCATGACCGACAAGCGGCGCCCCGCATGGGCGGTCAGGCTCGAAGCCGAACGATCGGCCCGGCAATGGGGTAAGCACGAGATGGCCCGGCGGCTACTGGCCGCATCCCACATCGAACGGGGTTCGATTCGAAACCTCGCCCGGCAGATCCACCGCTGGGAAGCCGGAGAGGTCTTTCCCCGCGACTGGGCCACCGCCTACGCCACCGTTTTCAAAGTCCCCAAAGAAGATCTTTTCGGCCCCGAATGCCGCCCTCCGGAGGGTCAAAGCACCACTCCCACGGGTACCGTCGAAAAGGAGACCCGTCCCGACAATGGGGATGACGACGTGAAACGCCGTGCGCTCTTGGAACTGATGGCCGCCCTCGGCGCCGGAGCGGCAGTGCCCGCGGGCACGGTCGCCGCCGTGCTCACCGCCCTGGAAAGCTCCCTGGACGCCCCCGCCACCGAACTGGACGCCCCCGGCTGGCAGAACCTCGCCTGGGAGTACTCCCAAGAGATCTGGGTCCAACCGGTCGGCGCCCTGATGCGCGACCTGGCCGCCGACATCATGGATCTTGGCGTGGCCCTGCAACGCGAAAAGAACCCCTCCGCCCGCCGCGACCTGCTGCGGGTCAGCGCCCAGCTCACCACCTACATGTCCCAGGAGCTCAGCGACCTGGGCCGCTACCGCGACGCCGGCCGAGCCCTCCAGGCCGCCACCCACGCCGCCGATGAATCCGGTGACCACGACCTGGCCACCTGGGTCCGCTACTACCGGGCATCAAGCGCATTGTGGGAAAATCGCCCCCCAGAGGTCATCAACAGCTTCCTCAACGACGCCTTCAAGCACGCCGCTGGAAGACCGTCCTCCGGGTTGGTCAAAGCCTTCAGCACACGCGCCAAGTTCCTTGCCACCCAAGGGGACGCGACAGGAGCCAAGCAGGCGATCCGCGATCTACACGAGGTATTCGGCCGGCTCCCTGAGCACGTCCTCCAAGACCGGATATCACCACACGGCTACTCAGAGAGCGCCCTACGAGAAGCCGAAAGCTTCACTTACGCGATGCTGGGCGACACAAAGCACGCCACGTCCGCGATCGACCAAGCCCTCTCCCTCATGCCCGAGGAGCGCTCGGGAAGCCGCACAAATCTCAACCTCATGCGTGCCCTCGCCCTCGTCCACGACCGCGACATCACCGAGGGCCTCAACCACGCCGCGACCACCCTGAACGGCATGCCCACCAGCTCAAGCCGCCGCCGCATCACCGAGGAGATCATCAAAGCCCTCCCCGACGAGAAAACCCGCGCCCTCCCCGCCGCCCGAGAACTCCGCGCCCTCGCCGCTGCCAAGACCTGATCCCACGCGAGGGCATCCCGGCTTCGAAGGGCATCGCAGGCATCAAAGGCGGACGCGAGACAGCCCCTTGCCGCACGGGTGCCGCCGGTGACCTGGACGTGCCCGCCCACGTCGCCTGCTCCGGTATTCCTGAAAGGCGCGTCCGCCTACAACCACCAGGAGTTTCATCGAAACCTCCCGTCGGTTGCAGGGAGGCGCTCGCCCCCTCACTACCGGCTGGTTACAGTCGGGGAGGACGGCGGAACCGGGTGAGGGGTGTGTGTTGGCGGCCTCGGCAGACCACGTCAAAGCCCTCGTCAGGGCCCACGCGGCAGGTGATGAGGAGGGCTTCTACGCCGTCGCCCTGCAGATGGCCGCCAAGGCGGCGCGCCAGGGACACAACCGGCTGGCGGCCGAGCTGCGGGACCTGATCGACCGGGCCAAGGCCGAGCAGGTGCCCCAGGTAGGCCCCACCCCGGTCATCAGGCCGAAGGGCGAGCTGGCCGAGCTGGTCACCGCCGAGTACCCGCAGGTCCGGCTGCGTGACATGACGTTGTCCAAGACGGTGCGCGCGGCACTGCAGCGGATCCTGCACGAGCAGCGGCAACGCGCCCGCCTGGAGTCCTATGGCTTCGAACCGATTCACCGGGTACTGCTGGTGGGGCCGCCGGGCACCGGCAAGAGCATGACAGGGGCCGCGCTGGCCGGGGAACTCGGATTGCCCCTGTTCACCGTCCGGCTGGACGGGCTGATCAGCCGGTTCATGGGAGAGACCGCGGCCAAGCTGCGGATCATCTTCGAGGCGACCAAGAAGACCCGGGCGGTGTACCTGTTCGACGAATTCGACGCCATCGGCGCGGAACGCACCGCCGCAAACGACGTCGGAGAGGCCCGCCGTATCCTGAATTCCTTCTTGCTCTTTCTGGACGAGACACGACCGGAGAGCCCGGTCATCGCCGCGACGAACCACCCCCAACTCTTGGACCGTGCGCTTTTCCGCAGGTTCGACTCGGTCATCGCCTATGACCTACCCGACCGAGGCCAGGCCAAAGAAGTCCTGCGGAGACGCCTGCAGATGATGGACACCACGGAAGTCGACTGGTCGGCGGCCGAAAGCCACTCAGCTGGTTTGAGCCACGCCGAACTGGTCCGAGCGGCCGAATCCGCCGCCAAAGACGCCATCCTACGGGGGGAAGAGGCGGTGTCCACCGCAGCTCTGATCGCCGCTCTGAACGAGCGCGCGAGCGCTCGCCGTGAGTGAGCCGCTCGAGCCCTCGGCCCGGCGCACCCGGCCCCATATCATCGTCCCCCGCCAGGGGCGAGACGTCGGCTACCGGGGCCGAGGAGGCGGCAAAGCCCCGAAGATCCGCGCCATCGGTGACCCCGCAGCCCACGTCTCCCGGCTCACGAGGGAATTCATCCAGGCCCGGGAACTGGCTCTAGAAGCGGCCTTCGAACTCCCCGAAGAGATCCAGGCCGAAGGATTCACCCTGTGCGTCGAGGGCTGGAACGACGAACCCGGCTATGAGCTGGCGTTGAGCAGCCTCGACGTTCATGGGCTGCGTCTGCTGACAGTGCTGCCCGCCGAGGACTCCCGGCCGCAGCAGGCGCTGGTCTGGGTGCCGCACGACGCGGCTGGCGTCTTTCTGCGCAAGCTCGAAGACTTCGCGGCCGCGGGGAAGAACGAGAGGCTGGTGGCCAACATCGCGGCGCTGCGGTTGGCGGTCCTAAGGCACTTCTGGCAGGAGAGCGAGCCGTTCCCGGAAACCGAGGAGCCGCACTGGTGGGAGGTCTGGTTCGCACGGCTACCGGACAACCCAGACCCGTCCGAGCAGCTCGGGGAGGTCTGCCGTGAGTTGGGGCTACGGTTCCATGAGCAGACTCTGGGTTTTCCGGAACGAGTGATCGGGCTCGTTCATGGCTCTCCGGACGAGCTGGGACGGTTGTTGACCACCAATACCGTGGTGGCTGAGCTTCGTCGGCCTCCAGTGGTCTCCGAGATCCTCGACGATGCAGAGCTGGAACGCCCCCTCGCCGAAGACCTGCAAGAACGCCTCGTGCCCGCCGACCCGGACAGTCCGGCGGTGTGCCTGTTGGACACCGGCGTCAATGCCGGACACCGGCTGCTGAGGGACTCCGTCGACGAGACCCGCAGCGTCCTGGCGTCGACCACCGGAGCGGACAGCCACGGCCACGGCACGCAAATGGCGGGGCTCTCGCTGTACGGTGACCTGACGGCCACATTGCTGAGCTCCGGTGAAGTACAGCTCAGACATCGACTGGAGTCGGTGAAGATCTACCAACCCAACCGCCCGGAGATAAGTCCTCCCCCGCCGTTGTACGGGGCGCTTATGGCATCGGCCGCCTCCCAAGTGGAGATCCCACGTCCCGGACGGCCCCGGGTGTTCTCGCTTCCAGTCAGCACCTTGCGCGAGGACAACGACGGCAGGCCTTCGTCATGGTCGGCAGCACTGGACGCGCTGTCCTTCGGAACGGACATCCGCCCTACTCCCAACGGGCTGGAACTGCTGGGACGTCCGAACCCGGCGCAAGCCCGGCTTTTCTGCGTCGCGGCGGGCAACGTCCGATACGATCAGACGAGTTCAAACTTCCTGGACGTCTGTGATTTCAGAAGCGCCCAGGACCCCTCCCAGGCATGGAACGTACTCACCGTCGGTGGTTACACCGATCTGACCGAGCTACCCGCCAGGCCCGAGTACCAGAATTACTCTCCGCTCGCTCCGCAGGGCGAGTTGTCGCCGCACAGCCGGACCGCCAGAACGTGGAGAGAGCTCTGGCCGTCCAAGCCGGACATCCTGATGGAGGCCGGCAATCTGGTCGTCGACGGTTACGGTCCTCCCCTCACCGCCGAGGAACTCGAACTGATCACCACATCTCACCGGGGAGGCCTCACCACAGCAAACGCCACCAGCGCGGCGACCGCCCAGGCGGCCCGGCTGTGCGCCCTGGTCATGGACCGGTATCCCGCTCTGTGGCCGGAGACTGTCCGAGGTCTGCTCGTTCACTCAGCGGAGTGGACCCGGCCCATGAAGGCGGCGCTCTACGCAAAGGGCCTCAAGAAAGGGGACCGGGTACGACTGCTGCGCCGCTACGGGTGGGGAGTGCCCACCGAGGAACGAGTCCTGGCCAGCGCGGACGAAGACGTCACGATGATCGTGCAGGATGAATTCCTGCCCTTCGAACTGCGTCGCGGCGACATCTCCATGCGAGCGCTGCGACTGCACCAACTTCCCTGGCCCCGAAAGCGGCTCATGGAACTGGCGGGCCGCGACGTGCGGCTGCGCATCACGTTGTCGTACTTCGTGGAGCCCAACCCGTCCTGCCGAGGGTGGAAGCAGTACCAGTACCCCTCCCACCGGCTCAAGTTCGCGCTGAAGAAGCCAAACGAAAGCGCCGAGGACTTCCAGAAGCGGATCAGCCGGGAGGCACAGGAGGAAGAGGACAACCCCGGCCGCAGAAGGAGAGAGTCCGACAACCGCAACTGGCTGATCGGCCCGCGAGGACGGGAACGGGGTTCCCTGCATGCAGACATGTGGACGGGCGACGCTTCTGAGCTGGCCCACTGCGGCTACATCGCGATCATCCCGGTCGGCGGCTGGTGGAAGAGCAACAAGCGCAAGGACCGGCTGGAGCTCCCGGTCCGTTACAGCCTCCTCGTCTCCCTGACCTGTGCGATCCCCACCGACATCTACAGCCCGATCGCGACCCAGATCGGCATCGGCACCGAGATCACGACCTGACCCGCGGGCACAGATGCCCTCGCCGACCGGACAGGCCCAAAACCACGATAGCGAAGCCGGCGAACCGCCCCGAAGCGGGCTCGGCACCTCCCAGTAAGCGTCGCTGGCTGCCGCTGTACGGTCGTTCGGCACTGGTGCGACCAGATCGCCGGAAGGCGCGACGCTGGGGAGGATGCATGATGCGTGCAGTGCGGGTGACCAGCCTCGACGGGCCGGACGCGGTGGAGATCGGGGAGGTGCCCGAGCCGGTGCCGGGCGACGGGAGGGTGATCGTCGAGGTGCACGCCGCCGGGGCGGCCTTTCCCGATGTGCTGCTGACGCGGGGCGAGTACCAGATCAGGATGGAGCCGCCCTTCACCCCCGGCGCGGAGGTGTCCGGCATTGTGCGGCATGCGCCCGAAGGCGCGCCGGTGCGGGTCGGGGAGCGGGTGGCCGCCTTCCCCGGGACGGGTGGGTTCGCCGAGCAGGTGGCCGTCGATCCCCGGCTGGTCTTCGGGGTGCCGGACCGGGTGCCGCTGGAGGCCGCCGCCGCGCTGCCGCTGAACTACCTGACGGTGCATTTCGCTCTCACCCGGCGGGGCGGGCTGCGGGAGGGCGAGACGGTGCTGGTGCACGGCGCCGCCGGGGGGATCGGGACGGCCGCGGTGCAGTTGGCGCGGGTCATGGGCGCGCGGGTGATCGCGGTGGTGTCCAGTGCGGCCAAGGGCGAGGTGGCGCGCAAGGCCGGGGCCCACGAGGTGGTGCTCGCCGAAGGGTTCAAGGACGCCGTCAAGGAGCTGACCTCCGGGCGCGGCGTGGACATGGTCGTCGACCCGGTGGGCGGGGACCGGTTCACCGACTCCCTGCGCAGCCTGGCCCGCGAGGGGCGGCTGCTGGTCATCGGGTTCGCCGCCGGGCAGATCCCGACCGTGAAGGTGAACCGGCTGCTGCTGAACAACACCGCCGTGATCGGCGTCGGGTGGCCGGAGCTGTGGCTGCACGAGATGGACTACGTCCAGCGGCAGTGGGCCGATCTGCGTCCCCACCTGGAGTCCGGGGCGATCGACCCGGTGCTGGGGCCGTCCTTCCCCTTGGAGGACGCCGCGGAGGCACTGCGCGTGCTGGACCGGCGGCAGGCCACCGGGAAGGTGCTGCTGAAGGTTCGCTGACCCGCGTCCGGCGTTCCCCGCCCGCCGGTCGTCCGGTTCCCTCCGGCCCGCCCTGCGGACGATCTGTGCGGCGGGGACGTGCGGCTCATGCGGGAGCGACCATGCGTTTGATGAACACGTGCAGGAAGGAGCGGAAGGCGGCCAGCTCGCGCGGATCGACGCCCTCGATCCGGTCGGCGTCCAAAAAGCCCCGCGCGGGCCTGGCCCGCACGTCGCTGTGGACGACGCCGCCGGTCAGGAAACCGGCGACGGACCAGACGATCGTCCACAGCAGGTAGTCCACATCCACGTCCTCGGGCACCAGGGGACGCACGAAATCGGCGATGAGGGAGGTCAGCGACTCGCGGTAGGACTCCAGTTCGACGGTGTCGGCCGCATCGCCCATCCAGCGGTGCATCCACATCCACTGAAAGCGCGGCTCGGCGGCGTGGAAGTCCAGGTAGGCGTCGGCGAGCTGGAGCAGCCCCGGCAGGCCCGGAGCGGCCGAGGCCGCCGCGGCCCGCAGCGCCTCGTGCTCGGCCCGCTGGATCCGCTCCATGATCGTCAGGTACAGCTTGAGCCTGCCGCCGGTCCGCGCCACGAAGGTGTCGACGTCCCATCCGGCGGCGGCGGCGATCATCTCCGTGGAGGTGCCGTCGAAGCCCAGGACGGCGAACAGCCGCAAGGCCACGTCCGTGATGTGCTCGAGTTCCGGATCAGCCTTCATCTCCACCACTTCACCCCGTCGATCGACCGCACCACGCCCGGCGCCGGGCAGGGTGCGACCGGCGCGGTCTTTGCGTCCGGACCCCCTACTTCCCCCGAGGGGCCGACGAAAATCCAGGAGAGAAGTCATCCGGCCGGCATCCCCGGGGGACACGCCGATCGGGCGGACCGTGACCGGCGGCGTCCGCCCGAAGCGATCACCGTGGCCGTCTGCGGACCGTGGCGGCGGGATCGTGTCCCCGGCGTTCACAGTCCGCTTATGGTTGCTGTGTGACCGAGACGAGGTCGGCCAAATCCGAACAGACACGCGCGCTGATCGTGGAGACCGCGCTGCGGTTGTTCCGGGAGCGCGGGTACGAGGCGACCACCATGCGCGCCATCGCCAAGGAGGCGGGGGTCTCGGTCGGCAACGCCTACTACTACTTCGGCTCCAAGGAAGAACTGCTCCAGACCTACTACGACGAGCTGCAGGAAGCGCACATGGCCGCCTGCCGCGCGGTGCTGGAGCGCGAACGCGAGTTCGCCCCGCGGCTGCTGGGCGTGCTGAAGGCCCGCATCGACACGATGGTGCCCTACCACCAGTTCGCCGGGAAGTTCTTCAAGTTCGCCGCCGAGCCCACCAGCCCGCTCAACCCCTTCAGCGCCGAATCCGGCCCGGCCCGGGCGGCGGCCATCGCCATCTACCGCGAGGTGGTGAACGGCTCCACCCTCAAGATCGACCCGGACTTCCGGGAGGAGCTGCCCGAGCTGCTGTGGCTGTACTCGATGGGCATCGTGCTGTACTGGGTGCACGACTCCTCCCCCGGCTGCCGCAAGACCTACCTGCTGGTCGAGCGCACCGTGCCGCTGGTGGACAAGATGGTCTCCATGTCCCGGCTGCCGGGTTTCAAGAGCGTCACCCGCGAGCTGGTCGGCATCATCCGCGACGTCCGCGCCTGACCGAACGGATTCCCCCGCACCGGCGGGGGTTTCGCAGGCGGTGGCATACCCGCGCGGTGACGGGGAAGTGCGGGAAAAACAAACGTCCGGCCGCCGCGCGTCACCGCGCCCGCCCGAGCCGTCACGACCGCGGCCGGGGCGAAAGGCGCCGAAAGCATGCGGCCTTGGAAGCCGTTCCGTCACCGGGCCTTGTGACGGGCTCACCGCGCCGGCCTCGGCGGGCCGGCCGCGCGGCGGGACGAGCCGGCCACAGGGCCGATCGAAAGGAGACCCGCATGTCCATGCCGCTGGCAGTCGACGCCCGGGAACACGGTCTGGTCGGCGACGGGACCACCAACGACCAGCCCGCGCTCGCCGCACTGGTCGACGCGCTGGGAGCGGCCTACGCCGCAGACGGCCTCCCCCGGACCATCCACGTCCCTCCCGGCCGCTATGCGATTCACGACCAGGGCATCGTCTGGCGCAGCGGCGTGTCGCTGGTGGGCGCCGGGCCCGGCGCCACCTGCTTCGTGCTGGCCAATCCCGGTGCCCCCACCTCGCCGGTGCCGCTGGCGTGGTTCACCACCGCCCAGCACGGCGCCGGGCCGGACAACTACGTGGCGGACGTCACCTTCGCGCACTTTGAGATCGACGGGTCCGGGGTGGAGCTGCCGGCCTATGACGTGCTGTCCAAGGGGCTGGGCCTGCAGTACGTGCTGCGGGGCCGCTTCCGCGACCTGTACATCCACGACACCCCGGCCACCGGTTTCGGCTGCGACTTCCTGCAGGACACGATCGTGGAGGGCGTGCTGGCCGTGCGCTGCGGCCGGCTGGACAACGGGGAGCAGATGGGCGGGGCCGGCCTGGGCATCGGCATCGGCGGCTGGGGGCCGGTCGAACGGCTGACCGTGACGGGCTGCACCGCCCTGGGCAACGGCACCAACGGCATCTTCGTGGAGTTGCAGAAGGAGTACTGGACGCCGCCGCGCGGCATCGTCATCACCGCCTGCCACGCCCAGGACAACCGGTTCGGCATCTCCGACTGGGGCGCCGACGGGCTGCTGGTCTCCTCCTGCACGATGATCGGCAACCACGAGGCCGGGTTCGATGTGTCCTCGCTGGGCACCACGGCCGTGGCCGGCCGGGGCGGCCGCGTCACCGGCTGCCTCATCGACGGCAACGTCCGCGACGGCGTCCGGGTCGGCAACACCCCCGGCCCGTACGCGTTCCACGGCAACCGCATCAGCAACAACGGCCGCTACGGCTACTGGGAGCACAACCTGACCCGCGGCCTGCACGAGACGGTCACGGACGTGGTGCTGGAGTCCAACGACATCCGGGACAACGGCCTCGACGGGGTCCGGGTCGACGCCCCGATGCGCAACTGTGAGATCTCCGGCAACCGGATGCACAACAACGGCCGCCGCGCCGCGCCGGGCACCTCCGGCGGCGGCCCCCGGGTGCGCTTCACCGAGCTGTCCATGATCGACGAGAAGGCCGACTGGCTCCCCGGCGGGCACCGCGGCAAGCGCCTCACCGTGGGCGAGCAGAGCGCCCTGGTGGTGGACAACACCCGCACCGAGCTGACGCTGGCCCCCGCCCGCCCCGGCGCGCGCACCGCCTGGCGCTACGGCACGCCCCCCAACGGTTCGCCTTACCACCTTCCCGGTCCGCCCGCCGACCGCCCCGGCCTCACCGTCGCCGCTCCCGTGACCGGTTCCCGCCTGCGCGGCAACCGCATGTGGGACGACCAGCCCTCCCCGACTCAGACCCACGGCGTCTGGATCACCAAGGAGGGCGGCTGGGCCGGCGGCCGCGTCACCGAGAACGACCTGAGCGGCAACCCCGCCCCCGTCCGTTTCGACACGCCGCCCCAGGACACTCGCTGGCACGCCAACGAGGAGTGACCTGGACCCGCTGCGCCGCTCACCGGGAGCCGACGGGCTTCCGTCTCTCCCGTCCCCGGGCCCAGCGGGCGCGGCCTGGGCCGCAGAGCCGTGCTGGATGTTCGCCGCTCCCGTCCCCGGGCCCAGCGGGCACGGGGGTGGGCACCGCCCTCCGAGCGGTGGGCCGCCGCCGCCCGGCCAGGGTTCGGCCACGCCGAGATCCCGGTGAGCCGGATGAGGCCTTGGCGGAGAGCCACCAGCCGCCCGTCGGTGAGGACACTTCACCGGCACGCGACCGGCACGGGCGGCCCCGGCGGCCGGTGCTCCCCGGCGCCGCCGGCGGGGCCGCCGTCACAGCAGGCCGAGGTGCTTGCGGGCAAAGGTGATCTCCATTTCCATCTGGCGGATGCGTTCTTCGACCACCAGGGAGCCGTGGCCGGCGTCGTAGCGGTAGACCTCGTGGGGTTTGCCCAGCTCGTCCAGGCGCTTGAGGTAGTTGTCGATCTGGCGGATGGGGCAGCGGGGGTCGTTCTCGCCGGCCAGGATGAAGACCGGGGCCCGGACCTGCTCGACGTAGGTGAGCGGCGAGGAGCGGCGGTAGCGGTCGGGGACCTCCTCCGGGGAGCCGCCGAACAGGGAGCGGTCGAACGCCTTGAGGGCCTCCATCTCGTCCTCGTAGGCGGCGAAGTAGTCGGCGACGGGGACGGAGGCGATGCCGACCGTCCAGTCCTCGGGCTGGGTGCCCAGGCCGAGCAGGGTGAGGAAGCCGCCCCAGGAGCCGCCGGTCAGCACCAGGCGGGCGGGGTCGGCCAGGCCGCTTTGCACGGCCCAGTCGCGGACGGCCTTGATGTCCTCCAGCTCGGTGAGGCCGACGCGGTGCTCAATCGCGTCCCGCCAGGCCGAGCCGTACCCGGTGGAGCCGCGGTAGTTGACTCTGACGACGGCGAAGCCGTGATCGACCCAGGCGGCCACGGCCGGGGAGAAGGAGTCGTCGTCCTGGGCGGTGGGGCCGCCGTGGATGTCGAAGACGGTGGGGTGGGGGCCGGGGCCGCCGGGCTTGCTGATCAGGGCGTGGATGCGGCCGCCGGGGCCGTCCACCCAGGCGTCCTCCACCGGCACCGACGGCGGGGCGGGCGGGCCCTCGGCGGTGAGCACCACGGTGCCGGCGCTGGAGCGGATCACCGGGGGTTCGGCGGCGCTGCTCCAGGCGAACTCGACCGTGCCGTCGGGGCGGGCGGTGGCGCCGGTGATCACGCCGCGCGGGGTGTCGATGCGGTGCAGCGTGCCGCCGGCCAGGTCGTAGCGGTACAGCTCGTCACGGGCGTGGTGGGAGTGGGAGATCAGCAGCGCCGAGGCGTCGGGGTACCAGTCGGCGTCGATCTCGCCGGGCAGGTCGATGTGCAGCTCGGTCTCGGTGCCGGCGACCGGGTCCCAGATCAGCAGCTCGGGACGGCCGCGGCGCTCGTGGTTGACCAGCAGCCGGCTGTCCCCGGCGACGGGGGAGAAGCCGCAGGAGTACACACCCTTGCCTTCGCCGTCCCACAGGTCGGCGACGGTGGTGCCGTCCGGGCGGACGACGCGCAGCGCCATGTGGCGGCTGTCGCCGTGCTCGCTGTGGCCGATGGCGATCAGGGTCTCGTCCCGGCTCAGCCCGGCGACGTGGGCGTCTTCGGCGTGGTGGTAGAGGACCTCGGGGGATGCGCCGGGACGGCACAGGTGGATGGTGGTGCCGTCGTCGGTGCTGCGGCCCACCACCGCCAGCCCGCTGGAGCCGCGGGCCAGCCCGGCCGGGTAGGCCGGCTCCAGGCCGGGGACGGCGGGCTCGTCGGGGCCGCCGTGGAAGGGCTGGCGCATCCACACCCCGAACTCGTCGCCGTCGGTGTCGGCGAACCACCAGATCCACTCGCCGGTGGGGTCGACGCCGCCCATCCAGGTGCCGTTGGGCCGGTCGGTGACCTGCCGCCGCTTCCCGCTCTCCCGGTCCCAGGCGTAGATCTCCCAGGTGCCGGTGGCGTTGGAGCGGTAGGTGCAGCGGCTCGGGGCGTCCTTGGCCCAGCCGGGCAGGCTCACCCGGGCGGCGCGGAACCGCGCCTTCCAGCGTTCCTCGTCGACCATGAGGCCCAGTATCGCCCAGCGGTACGACCGCTCGGCACCGCGCGCACCGTTGTGGACAACCGTACGGAGACGCCCCTTTTTGATATCAGTTTCGCCTGGCCGCAGAAGTGACGGCCAGAAATTATGCGATGTTTCGCCATTGATGTCCGTTCTTCGGTGAGTGCCGGTGTGACCATCCCGATATCCCGTTTCCGAGCCTGCGGCTTCTTGGTCGGCAAATATGTCCCTCAGGTCGGGAACGGGCAGGGGGTGCCGGGTGGAACCTGGGTCGGAGATCGCGGGGCGCTACCGGTTGGAGCGGCTGCTGGGCCAGGGCGGTTTCGGTGAGGTATGGGCGGCCGCGGACCTGCTGCGGGACCGGCCGGTGGCGATGAAATTCCTGCACCGCGGCATGTCGACGGACAAGCCGGTGGTGGTGGCCAAGTTCCGCCAGGAGGCCAAGATCGCGGCCCGGCTGGAGCACCCGGGCATCACCCGGGTCGATGACTTCGGCGAGCACGACGGCCAGTGGTTCCTGGTCATGGAACTCCTGCAGGGCCGCACCCTGGCCGCCGAACTGGACGACCATCCGCCCGCCCGCATCCGGCCCCTCCCGCCGCACCGTGCTGACGGTGACCGCCGCCTTGGGCGCTTTGGCCGTCCCGTTCGTCGTCTTCACCGCGTTCAAAGGCCGCAAGGAGCCGGACGGCCGGGCCGCGTCCGGCTCGGGCGGCTCCCCTCAGGCCGCCGCGCCCCGCGTCCCCGCCGCGAAAATCTGGAACACCAAAACCGCCCCTCACGTCACCGAACTCAACGGGCACGCGGACACCGTCTATTTGGTGACGTTCGACCCCGACAGCACCGCCAAGCTGTGGAACACCAAAACCGGAGCGCTCATCACCCACCTCGACAAACACCGGGCTCCCGCCTATTGGGCGGCGTTCAGCCCGGACGGCACCGCCCTGGCCACCGCGGGCGACGACAAGACCGTGCGGATCTGGGACGCCGCGACCGGCACCCCTATTACCAGCCTGACCGGGCACAAAGACGCCATCGGCTCGGTGGTGTTCGGCCCGGACGGCGGCACTCTCGCCGGCGCCGGCAACGACCACACCGCCAAGATCTGGCAGGGGGGCGTGAGATCAGCCGACGGGTTCGGGGACGGCCGAGCCGTCGGAGGTCTCCCAGGACGGGCCGGGGGTGCTGGGGGCGATGCTCTGCTTTTGGCCGGGGTTCAGCACCCGGTGGACGGCGCGGGCGACCCGTTCGATGGTGGTGACGGCATACGACATCGACGGGGCGCCCTGGGTGAGGACGACGATCATGTAGTCGCGGCCGTCGCCGTCGAAGGAGCCGATGCTGTGCACCCGCCAGTGCCGGCCGTGCCGGGGCAGCCAGCCGTTTTTGAGGTGGACGCCCGCCCCGGCGGGGGCGCCGGCCGGGACGCCCCAGCGCTGGGAGGGGATGACCTCGGCCATCAGCTTGAGGCCGTATTCGCGGTGATCGTCGCTGAGGACCTCGTTGGAGCCGGTGTACAGGCGCAGCAGGCGGATCTCGTCGCGGGCGGTGATCTGGGTCAGCCCCCAGTACCCGCCGGGTCCGAGCCGGGTCTGCGTCATGCCGGCCAACGTGAGGAAGCGCTGCAGCCGGGTGCGGCCCAGGGAGCGCCACAGGGTGGAGGTGGCGTTGTTGTCGGAGCGGGTGATCATGGCGCGGGCCAGTGAGCGTTCCCGGGAGGTCAGCGCCCGGCCCTGTTCCATCGCCCGGCGTTGCAGGGCGCCGAGCACGGTGACCTTGACGATGCTGGCCGAGTCGTAGCGGCGGGCCTTGCGGACCCAGCACAGGATGCCGCGCCGGCGGTCGTGCACGCCGACCGATTCGGTGCCGGTGCGCCCGCGCAGGGCGTTCTCGATGGCGCGGTCCAGCCGCCGGGCCATCGCCGGTCTCTGCCGGGAGGTGCAGGCGGCGGTGTCGGCGTGCGCCGCGGGCGTCCACGACACGGACGCCGCGACGGCCGCGGTGGCGAGCAGCACATGGTGTCTTCCCGGAACGCCCCGGCGAGGTCCGCCCATGCACTCACGGTAATCACGGGTTCGGCCGCTGGAACGGGATCGGGGTCAACGACACGTCATCCTCTGGATGGGGACTTCCATGACCGGCGGCTCCGCGCTTCCGAAATAGTTATCCACAACCTGTGGACAACTGGCCGCACTCGGCACGGCCTCATGGGACGGCGGCGATAAGAGCGCCTCGGCCTCCGCTGTGGACCAAGGACCCGATTCATGAGAAAACGACGGAACGGAACAACTTGTTCCAGCGTCTCAAGAGTCGTCGATCCACCGGCACACGATGGGGCGCCCGGCCATGGAACGGAACCGCTTCCCGTGCATTGCAGCCGCTTCATCGGCACGTGGTCCGGTCCGGCCCGGCCGGCGAAACTCCCCCGAGGATCAACGAAAGGTCGTCTCATGCTGAAGGCTCGTCTCGCCGCCCTCACGGTGACCCTGGCGATCACCGCCACAGGACTCACCGCCTGCTCCCAGGACCGCTGGTGCGAACACGACGCCACCGACCAGAAGGTGGCCGACAGCTACTGCGAGAAGGGCATCCCCGGCTACGAGTGGGAGCCCGACAGCGATGGGAGCAAGAAAAGCAAGAGTAAGAGCAAGAGCAGCTCCAAGAGTTCAAAATCCGGGAAGTGACCTTGCGGGCGTCCGCTCTGGACGGCCGGCGCACCCGGCTCGGGCCTTTCGGGGCCTGCAGGGGAACGAACCCTCGACATATCGTCCCCGCAGATTCGGCCTCCGGGACGAGCACCGAGTTCGGTGAACCTTTCGGCCCCTGACCCGGTGGTACCCGCCCTCTGCCCCTTCCCGACTCCACGGTCCTGAGCTGCGGAAACGGAGTGTTGAAAAGGCCGGGCGACAAGCCGGACGGATCCCAGAGCGCCGCTCGGTCCACCTCGCCCGCCAAGCCCCCAGGCCGCCGAGTCCTCTTCTTCAAGCCCGAAATGGGATTCGAGGTCCGGCCGCCTTCTGGGAAAACCCTGTCCGCGCCCACCGCCCGGTCATCGCGTTGACCTCAACCGTGCTTGAGGTTGCACCCTGAAGCGCGTGACAGTGACCTGAGGCGATTCGGGGTGGTGCGCATGGACATGGAGATGACGGCATGGCGGTCGCTGCGCAGCGCAGCGTCCGCCGGCGGCGACCGGCGGCCGTTCGGACCGGCCACGCTGCGGCGGATCGGCCGCTTCGCCCGCCCGCACCGGCCCAAGCTGGTGCTCTTCCTGCTGCTCAGCACGGTGACCGCGGCCCTGGCGGTGGCCACCCCGGTGCTGGCCGGAAGCGTGGTCGACGCCATCGTCGGCGGCGAGCGGGTGCAGACGGTGGTCGCGCTGGCCGTGCTGATCGCCGTGCTGGCCGTCGCCGAGGCCGCGCTGGGGCTGGCGGGCCGGTGGCTGTCGGCGCGCATCGGCGAAGGGCTGATCCTGGACCTGCGCACCGCCGTCTACGACCACATCCAGCGGATGCCGATCGCCTTCTTCACCCGCACCCGCACCGGCGCCCTGGTCAGCCGGCTGGGCAACGACGTGATCGGGGCGCAGCGGGCCTTCAGCTCCACCCTGCCGGGGGTGGTGGGCAACCTGGTCACGCTGGTGCTGACGCTGGCGGTGATGGTGCGGCTGTCCTGGCAGATCACCGCGCTGGCGCTGGTGCTGCTGCCGGTGTTCGTGCTGCCCGCCCGGCTGATGGGCGCCCGCCTGGCCCGGCTGGAACGGGAGGCCGCCGCCTGCAACGCGGCGATGAACACCCAGATGACCGAGCGCTTCTCCGCCCCCGGCGCCACGCTGATCAAACTGTTCGGACGCCCCGAGCGCGAGTCGGCCGAGTTCGCCGCCCGCGCCCGCCGGGTCGCCGACATCGGGGTGCGCACCGCCATGGTGCAAACCACGTTCATCACCGCGCTGACCCTGGTCTCGACCCTGGCGCTGGCCCTGGTGTACGGGCTGGGCGGCTTTTACGCGCTGCGCGGCGCCCTGGACGCCGGCGCGGTGGTGACGCTGGCGCTGCTGCTGACCCGACTGTACGCCCCGCTGACCGCGCTGGCCGGCGCCCGGGTGGAGGTGATGGGCGCGCTGGTCGGCTTCGAGCGGATCTTCGAGGTGCTGGACCTCGAGCCGCTGATCACCGAGCGGCCGGACGCCCGCGCCGTCCCCGCCGGCCCGGTCTCGGTGGAGTTCGACCGGGTGAGCTTCGGCTACCCGCCCGCCGACCGGATCTCCCTGGCGTCCCTGGAGGAGGTCGCCGCGCTGGACGCCCGGGGCGGCGAGCGGGTGCTGCACCAGGTGTCCTTCCGCGCCGAACCGGGCCAGATGGTGGCGCTGGTGGGCTCGTCCGGGGCGGGCAAGTCGACGATCGCGCAGCTGGTGCCGCGGCTGTATGACGTCGACGAGGGCGCGGTGCGGCTGTCGGGCGTGGACGTGCGCGAGCTGACGTTCGAGTCGATCCGGCAGACGGTCGGCATGGTCACCCAGGACGGGCACCTGTTCCACACCACGATCCGCGAGAACCTGCTGCTGGCCCGTCCGGACGCCACCGAGGAAGAGCTGTGGGAGGCGCTGCGCCGGGCCCGGCTGCACAAGCTGGTGGCCGGCCTGCCGGACGGGCTGGACACCGTCGTCGGCGAACGCGGCTACCGGCTGTCGGGCGGCCAGCGGCAGCGGCTGACCATCGCCCGCCTGCTGCTGGCCCGCCCCCAAGTGGTGATCTTGGACGAGGCCACCGCGCACCTGGACTCCACCTCCGAGGCCGCCGTGCAGGAGGCCCTGGCCGAGGCGCTGCACGGCCGCACCGCGATCGTGATCGCGCACCGGCTGTCCACCATCCGCGCCGCCGACCAGATCCTGGTGGTCGAAGGCGGCCGGATCGTCGAGCGCGGCACCCACGAGGAACTGCTGGCCGCCGGCGGACGCTACAAGGAACTGCACGACACCCAGTTCGAGCAATCCGCCCCCGCCGCCGCCTGAACCCTCCCCGGCTGCGATGCCGCGGCCGGGGAGCATACGGGCCGGCGCGGCCTGTGCTCCGCGGGGCTCGGCGCCCCGACCGTCGCGGCCACCAGTGCGGTGCCGCCGGTACGGGTGCCGCAGGAATGCCTGGCCGGTATCTGCAAACACGCCGGCGCCCGGCAGGTGCAGGTCCTGCCGTCGCAGCGCAATTCCCTCAGACCAGGAGCAGGCGGCAGACCGGATCACCCATACGGTACGTTTCATCACAGCAGATCCACGAAATCGTCATTTCTGGTGGCAGAGTGACCGATCCCGGCCACGGTCTTCCGGCGCGGATGCGGATCTCCACCGGGACGAACGCGACGACCTGGGCGCGTTTCGCTTTCATGGCCCTGCTCATGATCCCGGCCTTCCTGTTCGGCCTGCTCGTCGGAATCTCGATGATTTCCGTATGGCCGCCCTTCGGGGTTTTCATGATCCTGATGTCGCTGGTGATTTTGGGCGCCCTCGCCTTCCTGTGGGCGCGGTTCTATCAGCAGGCGTATTGGCTGGAGGGCACCGTGCTCATCCAGCGGCGGCCGTTCGGCTCTCGGCGATGCGATCTGAGCAGGGCCCACGTCATCGCCGAATCCGTCTCACCGAACTCGCCGTACAACGCCGCGCCGCTGCCGAGGCTGACCGCCGTGGAGCCGGGAGGGCGGCCGATCCGGCTGTGGCTGCGCGTTCCCGAACGCCGCAACGCCCTGCTGCCGGCCGGTGAGCTGCTCGCCCTGGCCGCCGCGATCACTTATCGGCGCCCGCACGATGAGCAGGCCCGTTTCATCGCCGAAGGGCTGCGCCGCCTGGCCGACAATCCCTTCGGAGCCGCATGACACCCCCGATCCCCGCAAAGCCCATTTGAGAAATTCCCGATAAAGGCGCCGCCGGCGCAGTTGAAACGGGGCCGATTGTGACGGTTCACCGTCCGGACGACGATAATCGGGATACACTCCCAACGCATATCTCTTTCCGCGCGACTACCGTCCGGCAATACTGGCGAGGCAATCCCACCCCGCTGGAGGACCCATGCGCTTGCCCCGTGTCGTGTCCATCGCCCTGGGAGCTCTCGCGTCGGCCGCGCTGGCCCTTTTCCCCGTCAATGCCTCGCACGCCCAGACGGGGGAATATGTCGCAATGGGCGACTCGTACTCATCGGGTACCGGTGCCGGCAACTACACCGATATCCTCTGCACCCGCAGCGCCAACGCCTACCCGGCGCTGTGGGCCGCCGCCAACCCCGGCACGACCTTCAGGTTCGTGGCCTGCGGCGGCGCCCAGATCCCCGATGTGCGCCGCAACCAGCTCTCGGCGCTGAGCACCTCCACCACCCTGGTCAGCATCAGCATCGGCGGCAACGACGCCGGGTTCGCCTCGACCATGCTGCGCTGCCAGCTGCTGACGACCCTGGCGTGCCGGCGCGCCGTGGAGGAGGGCCGCGACTACGTCGAAAACCAGCTGCCCGGTGAGCTGGACGCGCTGTACGCCGAGATCCGGCGGCGCGCCCCGCAGGCCAAGGTGGTCGTCCTCGGCTACCCCTACCTGTATGAGACCGGCGGCATCTGCCTGAGCATGAACGCCACCAAGCGGCAGATCCTCAAGGAGGGCGCCGACGTCCTCAACAACGTCATCGCCGCCGCCGCGCACCGGGCCGGCTTCACCTTCGGCGACGCCCGCCCGGCCTTCGCCGGCCACGGGATCTGCGCCTCCGACCCGTGGATCGACTCCGGCAACATCCACCCGACCGCCAAGGGTCACCGACTCGGCTACCTGCCCGTCCTCACCGGCGCCATCGCCTCCTGAAGAACGCCCCCATCTCCAGGCCCGGCCTGGCCGCGGATGCCCCACCCCTCCGCGGCCAGGCCGTTTCGCGTCCGCCCCTGCCGCCCGTCCCGCCGGACGGACGGATTCGCTTTGTCCGGGTTGTGCACATACTGTGACCTCGGGGTTTTGAGAATCCAGGGGCATTTTGGTTGATTACATTCACACTGTGTCTTACCGTTGACGGGACATCCGTTACCTGGTGGGCGGCCGGTGACGGACGCCCGTCCGGGGACAGATCGCGGGCATCACCGCCGCGCGGAACGAGCCGCCCGGCAAGGCGGCGCCACCGAAGCGGCGCCGCCTTCCGCCCGTCCACGGAGACTTCCATGACCGCACGCCCGGACACCGCCCCCGCCGGCGCCCACCGGGCCCGTGGACCCGGCCGCTTCCCCCCGCCCGAGCACGCAGCACCCCCGATCCCGCCCAAGTGACCCCGCCGCCCCCGCACGAGAAGACCGCAACAGCCCCCGGCCGCCGGCCGACGCCCCGCCCCTGATCAGGAAGAACCGCACCAGGTGATGGATCTTGCAGCCGCCCGCCCGGGACACCTCCCGGTCCGCACCGGGCCGCTGCGGGAAAGCGCCGCGACCTCACCGCACCGGCCCGACCCCGGCCCCGGGGCGTGAGCCCGGCCCAGGAGAAGCAGGACAGAAAGGAGCGCACCGGCCATGGACCGCGCAACCCCGTCCAGGCACCGGGAGGCGGAGGAACAGCCCGCACCGGCCGGGCGGCCGACGGCTTCCTTCGCCCTTCCCGCCCGTCCCGGCGCGCCGTCCACCGGCCGCCTCCTGCGGGACCTGCGGCACCTGGAGGCCATGGCCAGGCGCACCGGGCTGGCCTGGAAGTGGACCGGCGACCGGACAGGACTGCCCTACGGGGAGCTGAGCGAGGCGGCAAGCGAGCTGGGCCGGCGCTTTCGGCAGCTGGGCATGCTGGAGCACCACCTGTTCGCCCGGCGGCTCGCGATCGACCTGCTGACCTGCGACCCCGCCGCCGACCCGGTCGAGGTGGCCGGGACGCTGTCGGCGCTGCGGGAGGAGCTGCGCGCCCTGGAACGGCACGAGGAGGCCCTGGAGGTCTCCGGCCGCGCCCTTGCGCTGCTGCGGGACGCCTTCTCCCCCCGGGACACCGAGCTGTGGCACGCCCTGATCCTGGCCCTGCGCGAGCACCTGAAGGTCCTGCTGGACGCCGGGCGGTCCGCCGAGGCCGAGCCCTTCGCCCGGGAGCTGGCCGAACTGTCGGCCGACCTGGCCGCCGCCGTCCCCCGGCACGCCAGGCGGCTGGCGCTGATGCTCCATGAGCTGTCGGCCGGAGAGGACGAACGCGAGCTGCTGCCGGAGCGGACGCTCCTGGCCAAGGGCGCGGTGCAGGCCGCGGACGCCGCCGTGCCCTTCGACCCGTGGCTGCGCACCCTCACCCGGTCCCGCTACGCCCGGCTGCTGGCAGGCGGGGGACATCCGCTGCAGGCGCGGGAGGTGCTGACCGAGGCGCTGCCGTCGGCGACGCCCCGCTGCCGCCCGGTGCTGGCCCGGGAACTGAGCCGCCTGGCCGAGGCGCTGGCCGCGGCGGGCCTGCCGGGAGAGGCCGCCGAGACCGTCGCCGCGACCCTGCCGTTGCACGAGTCGCTCGCCGAAGACGACCCCCAGTGGGCTCCCGCCTATGTGGAGACGCTGCTGCGGGTCTCCGCCCACCGCCTGCTGACCGGGCGGCACCGGGACGCGCGGCGCCTGGCCGAGCGGGCGCTGGCCGTCGCCGAGCCCTTGCCGTCCAAGCTTCCTCTCGCGCTCGCCCACGAGCACTTCAGCGGGCTGCTGGCCCGCACCGGCGCGGAGGAGGACGCCGAACGGGCGGCCCGGCGGGCCCTGCGCTGCTGGCGGGAGCTGGCCGAAGCAGACCCCGAGCGGCACCGGGAGGACCTGGCCCGCGCCTGGCAGCACCTGGGCAACCGGCTGCTGGCCCTGGACCGCCTGGAGGAGGCGGCCGCCGCCGTCCGGCGCGCCCTCGACCTGCTGGAGACCGGCCATCCCCAGCGTCCCGGCGCGTTGAACTCCCTGGCGGTGTGCCTGCAGCGGCTCGGCCGCCACGCCGCCGCCCGCGACACCGCCCGGCAGGCCGCCGACGCGCTGGCGCAGCTGGGCACCGATCCGCACACCCGGCTGCGGCTGGCCCAGGTGCTGGCGAACCTGTCGGACCACCATGCAGCGCTGCGGGAGGCGCAGCAGGCCGCGGCGGCCTGCGTGCAGGCCACCGAGATCCTCGAGGAGCTGTATGAGCGCGACCCGGCCCGCTACGGTCCCGAGCTGCTGAACGTGCTCCCCCGCACCGCCTCCCGCCTGGCGGTGATCGGTGATCTGGAGGCCGCCGTCCGCGTCGCCACCCGGGACGCGGAAGTGCTCGAAGCCCTGGAGGGCGCACAGGCCGGCCTGGACCTGGGCAGGACTTTGATCACCCTGGGCGGGTACCTGAACGAACTGCAGCGGTATGAGGAGGCGCTGCCCGTGCTGCGGCGCGCCGAGGCATTGTGCGCCCAGGACCCGCTCTCCCGGGCCGTCGCCCTGGGCAGGATGTCGTGGTCGCGCTATGGGCTCGGCGACCCCGTGCAGGCGGTCCGGCTCATCCGCCGGAGCATCGCCCTGCTGGAGCCGGATGAGCACGGTGACGGGCCGCACGCGGCGCAGCTGGGTCTCCTGCTCAACGATCTCAGCCATCACCTGCGCGCCTGCCGGCGCCCGGTGGAGGCGCTGGGCGTGGCGGCCCGGGCCACCGCCATCTTCGAGCGGCTGCCCGTCCACGTCCCCGCCCATGTGCGCGGCCTGTGCATAGCGCTGCGGGAGAAGGCCCGCGCCCTGTCCGCCCTGGGCCGGCACGCCCAGGCCCGGGCGCTGCTGGAGCGCGCCGATGAGCTGGATGCGACGGTTCCCGACTCGCCGTGACCGGCCGGTGCGGGGCGCGGCGGTGAGGCGCTAGTCGCGCCGGGCGCCCCTCGGCCAGAACACGCGGACGGGGACGCCCCGGTCGCGGGCGCAGGCGACCACGTCGGCGGTGCCGCCGTAGCCCCGGGCCGGTTTGCCGTCCCAGACCGCCCACAGCTCGTCGGCCATCTCGAGCATGCGGACGCCGGCGGCCATGTGCGCCTGGGCGTCCGACTCCTCCGCGGGCATGCGGTGCACTCGCGCGGCGGCGGCCAGCAGGCGGTCGTAATCGGGGCGGGCCTGCTCGGGGAGTCCCTGGCGGTAGCGCCGGGCGGGGACGATGACCTCGAGTGTGCCGCCGTGGTCGAGGACGGCGCGGGCGAAGATCTGGTCGGCGCCGTCGGCCAGGCATGACAGGCCGGTGACGGCCGGGCCCGCCGCGGCGAGGGCGTCGCGCAGGGCCTTGTCCACCAGGCGCTCTGTGGCGGGCGGCAGGCCACGATGACCTGAGATGGCAATACGGGGCATATTTGGTCGTTTTACCCCAAAGAGGCACGAATCTGGAGAGCTGTGTGCAGCCGGTGGCCGAACTCACCGACCGCGGGCGTCCGCGGGCCGCGATAGGCCCGGTAGAAGCGGCGGGCCCGCTGGATGACGCGCTCGGAGGAATGCGACACCCCGATCTGGAGAGCCTGCCCGGCCAGCCGGAAGGCCTCCTCGATCCGCTCGGTGTCGTGCTCGCGCTGCCCGGCCTGCCGGAGCGCGGTGGCGACCTCCAGCATGACGGCGGCGCGCTGCTTGGGGGCGGGCTGGGCGCTGGCCAGTGACTCGCCGAAGGCCGCCAGCGCCTGCTCGGGCCGGTCCAGCCGCACCGCCACCAAGGCCCGGTACCCGGCGAGCTTGGCACGGTCGAAAGGGAACACCCACGGCCAGGGCGGCGGATCGGCCGCCGGGGCCTCGGCGATGGCCCGCTCGGCCGCCTGCAGCGCCTGCTCGGCCCGCTGCGCGTCGAGCTCGTTGCGGTGGGCGGTGGCATGGGCGAGGGCCTCGATCGAGGCGAGCCAGGCGCGCGAGGTGGGGTGGGAGGCCGGGCCGAGCTGCTTGCGGGCCTCGGCGATGTACCCCAGGCCCAGGAAGGGGTCGTCGGCGTCGACCTCGAACGCCGCCAGGCTGCCGATCATGTAGGCCGCCAGCAGATCGTCCCCGGCCTGTCTGGCGCGTTCCACGGCCAGCCGGTAGTAGGCGCGCGCACTCCCGAAGTCCTGCATGTCCATGTGCAGCCAGGCGGCGAACCCGGCTGCCTCGCTGATGGCCGCCGCGACCTTGGCCGCGGCCCGGCCGCCGCCGCAGCGGGCATACAGCCGGTCGGCCATCTTGACGTGCGCGACCACGCCGCGCGCCAGCTCCCGGGCCGGGGTGGTGGCATCCAGTCGCCGCTGGCCGCCGGTGATGGCGGTCAGCGTGGCCGCGGTGGTCTCGTCCACCCGGGCGCCGCGCGGCAGGGGCAGCAAGGCCATCCCCAGTGCCTTGCCGAACTCTCGGCGGTTCGTGGGGTCGTCACCTCCCGGGTCGCCGATCCGCAGCAGCCCCGCCGGTATGCCGAGCCGGCGTGCGATCTCGCGGACCTGGTCGATGGTGAGCGGCTGGGCACGCCGGATCACCTTGGAAACCCAGCTCTGGGAGTAGCCGACCGCCGCGGCCAGGTCCGACTGCGTCCAACCGTGCGCACGCCGGATTTCTTCAAGAAGAACCGGAATGTCGCAATTTGCCAAGGCATTGACCACCGCAGGGGCGAACCAGAAGTCCGGCGGAAGGCTACGGGGTTTCCGGTACACGACCATAGGCTACGCGCCACGCCTGCAACCTGCGGGAGTTCTGCTGGTAATCGCGGTAATCCTATGAGTGGTCGCCGGTTCCGCAGCGGCGGTCCGGCACCCGAGTATCGCTGTCACAAGCCCATCACCAGTGAATCTTTCTCAAGCAGGCGGCCCAGCCGTGGCGGGAGCCGGCCGTCACGTCGGTGGGCGGGTGCCTGAGGAAGGTTCGGCGCACCAGAAGGAATCAGCGGCAATGGACGATCCCCGCGATACCGACGCCCGCCGTGTCCGCGTGTGGGCGCTGACCCAGGCGCTCAAGGCCCACGGGTACGAGGTGGAGGTGGCCGAGTCCGAACCGCTGCTGGTCATCCCGGTCCCGTCCGGCTCGCCGGTGCAGGTCCGCTGCGACTACCGGGAGGACTGCGGCGGGGAGCCATGGTTCCGCTTCGCCGGCGGCGCGGCGATCGCCCCGGCGGGCGGCGAGCACCTGCAGGACGCCGTGGTGGCCATCAAGGGCGCGGTGGCCGCGCGACGCTGACCACCCCGGCGATTCGGCCGGCCACCGGTCCCGTCCCACCCGCCTGGACCCCGGACGGGCCCGGTGGCCGCGCTTCCGGTTTCACCGGACGGCATTCGGCTCGCCGAGCACAACGGCGCTCCCGCGGCCGCATGTCCGAAGCTTCGGCAGGGCCGTCTCAAATCGCGATATTCTCCCGACTGCGGAAGCATGCCCGGCGGCGCGCATACGACGTTCGCATCGGCCACCGGGTGAGGACATCTCCTCAATCCGGCACGGCTGGCCGGGTTCCCCCAGGGAGGACACAGGCGCGATGGACTATTCCGTTGCCAACGCCGGCTTCGAGCGCTTTCAAAGCGCGATGGAAAAAGACGTCGAACGCATGCGTGACTTCCAGGAGCGCATGTCCCAGGTGCGCGGCAAGGGCGAGGCCGCCGAGGGCCGGATCACAGCCGAGGTCGACAGCGAAAACGGCCTGGCCGTCTTGGACATCGATCCCCGCGTGCTGCGGATGCCCGTCGAGGACATCAGCACCGAGATCCGCGCCGCGGTCAACGCCGCCTTCAAGGACTTCCAGGACAAGACCGGCTCCCTGGCCGCAGAGCTCTACGGCGCGCAGGGCGAGGACCCGGAGAAGATCCTGGCCGACCCGTCCGCCCTGCTGGCGAAGATCGAAGAGCTCGGCAACAACTTCGCCGTCCAGCTGCAGGACATGGCCCGCGAACTGAGCGTGCAGCAGCAGCGGGCCAAGGACATCGCCGGCCGCATGACCCCGCCCCGCGACCTCGACTGAACCTTTTCCGCCACCCCCATATACAGGTCGTCGCAGGTCAGGGACGACACCGTGAGCTGAAGCGGCGCATCACCGGGTTTTCCGCCACCGGCAGAGCAGTTGCGAAAAACGCGGCTTGCTAGACCAGCTTCATCGCAAACGGCGTGGCCAGTGCGAAGATACGCAGGTCGGTCGGCAGGCGTGGCTGGAACCGGAGCGTGAAGCGCTTGTCCGGACTTCCCAGGGTGGTGCCCTCCAGCCGTGCCGCCTCCTGCCCGGAGGCGTCGCTGATCACATAGTGATCGCCGGTCGCCGAGACGGCATCCCCGCCCTGGCGAATCCTCATCTCAATGGGCTCGGAGACCGCCTCCCCCACAAGGCTCCCGTCCGCCCCGTACAGCCGGTATTTCGCGACGAAAGTCGTCGTCGGAGTGTTCAACAGCCCGGCCGAGAAACCCAGGTACTCGTCCTGCTGCTTTTCCAGACGGCCCAGCGGCTGCCCGGACGCCGCCAGCAGCCGGCAGAAGTTCTGCCCCTCCTTGCTCTCCGAGGCGTCACGGCACAGGCGGAAGATCGGAGCACCGTCGGCCGAGCGGGCATCGAGCGTCACGGCCGAGGAGTGGTCCACCATGCCGAAGACGTTGCGCTTCCACCAGCCGGGGCGGGGACCGGCGGTCTGGTCCACTTGAGCGACGACATTGCCATGCTCGTCACTGATCCGATAATCCAGATGTGGACTCACCTGCTCCACATTGAGGACGGGCAACACATGGACGGCGCTCATTTCTTCCCCTGATCACCGCCGTGCAGGATGTCGTAGATCGGGTTATTGAAGGTTCCCTGGTACTGGCCCTCGCCCTTCTCGTTGACCTCGTATTCGCCCTTGTACCCGGCGACGTCACCGCCCTGGTAGGTGCCGCCCCCGCTTCCGGAGATCTTCCAGGAGCCGTCCTCGAAATTCTTCTTGCCCTCGGTTTCGAGTTTGGCGCCGCCGTTCCCGATCCCCCATTCACCGTTCAGGCCGCCCGAGAGCTCACCGTTCTTGGGACCCTGGAAAACGCCGTCCTCGTCGCTGTAGTCGAGCTTGCCGCCGGCACTCCACTGGGGGCCGCCCGGCGGGGTGTGCGAGTACTTGCCTTCTGCCCCCAGCCCGTTGAACAGGAAGTCGCCGTCATTGCGGCTGAACTTGATGTTCCCGCCGCCTTCGATGGAGAAGGGGGAACCGGCCCGTCCGACGGTTCCGCCCCCGCCGACGGTCCACGTACCGTCCTTGTTGCGGTCGGCGTCCAGGTCGATCTTCTGCAGCGGGAGGCCGGACGGCTTGTGCGGCATGTCGAACCGGTTGACGTAGGCCAAGCCGGTGTTGGCGGCGTTCTGGGCCAGGTTGGTGAGCGCGGTCACGCCTCCGCTGACCATGGCCTGCTTGAAGTCGGCCCGGGCCTCGGTGTTGCCCAGCTTCTCCTGCCGGCCCGAGGTGACCCAGGCGTGGATGCCGAAGATCGACCCGGCGATGCTCAGGACGCCGCCGAGCACGGCGGTCGCGGCATAGGTGATCTTCAAGCAGACGCCGGCGGTCGCCATGGCGCTGGAGGCGGCGGGCGCGGTGACCACCCCGGCGATCGCCGCGACGAAGACCGCCGCCAGCACCGCCAGGTAGGCGCCCATGGCCGCGGCGAAGACGGCGTAGGCCAATAGCGCGGCGGCGCACACCAGCAGCGCGTTCTTGACGACCTCGCAGAAGGCCCGGGACTGTTCGAGCTGCTCGCACATGGCGTCCACCTTTTGCTCGAACATCTGCCGGGACTCGGCGTTCCAGTCCTCCTTGGCCAGCTTGCCCGCGGTGTCGCGAATGGAGGTGATGATGCCGCTGATCTCCTGGGCCGTCTTCTCCCACGCCGTGGCGGCCTTCTCCAGCTTGGCGGCGTCCCCCTCAGACAGCTTGAACAGGAAGTTGACGATCCAGGCGGGCGGCAGCACGGGCATCGCGGCCGTCACTTCGGCTTTCGCGATGCCCATCAGCATCTTGTCGTTGCCGTACAGGCTCATGCGGGGGCCCTCTCCAGTCGGTCGGCCGCGGCGTCACTTGGGGGTGCGCTTGACCGTGCTGCTCTCCTCGGACTTGCGGTAGTTCTCGGCGCTCGCGGCGACGGCGTCGGCGTACTTTTCGACCTGCCTTTTGTGGGTCGCCAGGTCCTGGAAGGCGTACTGCAGGCCGATCGGGTAGGACATGGCCGCCACCGTGCCGACGATGCTGAAGTCGCCGCCCTCGATGGTGCCGTCACCGTCGATGTGCTTCATGGCCTGGTCGAACTTGGGGGCGACGGTGTTCTTCAGGTCGCCGGAGAGCTTCTTGATGTTCCCGGTGCGAAACTCGAGTTCGGGGTTTCCCATGCTGGCTCCGTCGGCTGGGGCGGCCGTGACGATTCGGTGCGAAGACTACTACGCAGCGAAGTTGATCACAGCCTTCTCGTCCCCGATGAAACCTCTTGTCCCGAACGGAGCAGCCCGCAAGCGGCGCCGATGCAAAAAAGCACGTGCCCCAGATCACACATCCGTCCAGGCCACCGGCAAGGCCGTGCAGCAGGCGAAAGGTCCGGTGTGCGCTCCGGGGCACAGATCTTGAGGACGCGTTCCTTTAAAGAGCCGAAGGCGGGGTGTAAGGGGCGCCGACGCGGGCGTGGGCCTCCTCGATGCTGCGGTGGCGGACGCCGTAGCGGAGGGTGCGGGTGATGGCGATGCCGGCGGCCCGGGCCAGCAGCGGCGTCACCGGGGTGCGGGGCTTCAGCCCCAGCAGCCGCTTGGCCCAATCCGGCAGCAGGTCGGTGGCGACGCGGCTGATGATCTGGCTGCTGACCTGGGTGAGCTTGTCGTTGCCGTAGGCGCCGCGCAGGAAGCGGACGGCCTCCAGGGTCTCCTCGCTGACGGTCAGGCGGGGGCGCATCATCGCGAAGTAGTCTTCGACCTCTTCGCGGGACTTGGGGATGTCGGCGGCGTTGGCCCCCAGCCGTTCGTTGATGACGGCGTAGTCGGCGAAGTAGCGGTCCAGGTCCTTGCCGCGCAGCGGTTTGGGGTGGTAGCGGACGTGGGCGCGCAGGGTCGAGTACGCCTGGGTGACGCCGGTCCAGATGATGTCCTCAGAACGCGTCGCCGAGTAGGGCCGGCCGTCGGGCATGGCGCCCTGGACGCGCTTGTGCATGTTGCGGACGATCCCGACCAGCTTGTCGGCGACCGGGGTGGACCCGTAGGTCACGCCCAGCACGAAGCTGGCGGTGAAGCCCAGCCGCTTGATGGGGTCCTGCAGGTAGCTGGAGTGCTGGTTGGTGCCGTGCATGACCGGCTCGTTCAGCGTCCCCAGCAGCAGGCCGGAGACGCCGCCGATCACCCCGGACACATCGCCGTGCACGTACCAGATGGCCGAGTCGGGACCGAAGTACCCGGGATCGCCGACCGGCTCGGTGTACTGCTCGCCCGGCAGGTGCGCGGCGGCCAGCAGCGACCAGTAGGACTCATCGATCTTGCTGCGCAGGTTCATAAGCACATGCTTACATCCATTGAGACACGAATCAATATTCGTCTCACATCTCAGATGATGCCGCGGTCAGGGTGCGTGCGACCGTGCCCCTGGACGCCGTGACGATCGGCTACTCCTCGGGAGACCACTCGTCGTCGTCCTGGTGCCGGAGATTCTCAGGCAGGGGCAGCCTGTACTTCTCGGCCAGGAAGAGGGTCTGGGCATAGAGGCGAGCCTGATGCGCCACATCGCCCAGGACGTAGGCATTGGTCCCCGCCCCGGCGAACACGGCGATCACCGGCATCGCCTTGGCCACCCTGCTGACCGGGACCGCGCGGCCGTTCGCGAACTGCTTCATGAGCCTCTCAACGGCCGCCATCAGCCTGTGGTCGTTGCGCAGCTTCGCGCTCCACCGCACCCGCCCCTTGGCGGCGGTGAACGCCGCACTGGCCTCCCGCGCGGCCTGGATCTTCGGCGCCTGGTTGCGATAGGCACGCCGGACCATCCGGTCGACCAGGTGCCTCATCTCGTCGTCGCTCACATCGAACCCGTAGGCGTAACAGACGCGCGTCGCGATCGCCGTGGACAGCACGTGCATCACCACCATGTCCAGCGTGATGGCCGCCACGCCGCCCGCATACGGGATCATTGCGAGCGCACCCATCGCCCCGCCCTGGAGTGCCCCGCTCGTACGCCACTTCAGGGCCATCCTCCGGGTGAACTCATCAAGGTGCTCAAGGTCGAGCTCCTTGAGGTCCGCAAGCTCGGTGACCTCGCGTCCGGCCGCCCGGTGGTGTTCCAGAACCTTCTCGGGATCCATGAGTTCGGTCGTCCACTCGGTGACCAGGTCGAGAAGGTGGACCACCGCCGCGACGGTGGGCGCCAGTGCGGCATCGCTCACCTTTTCAATGCCGCTCTTCACCGCGGGGGGAGTGACGTTCGAGACGGCCTTGCCCGCTTTCGAAGCGACACCTTTGACCTGCCCGCCCGCTTCACCGAGGGCCGCCCGGACCTTCGGCGGGAGCAGTTGCCGCCGCTCGGCCTTCTTTGCCCAGTGCCGCTACAGCTCCGCCCACCGCCGTTCCTCATAAGGGGACATCCGGTAAGAGGACAGGGAGGGGGTTTCCTCAAAAGCTTCAGACATGCCGCAAGGATAAAAGCCAGAGCTCATACTGAGCTCTGGCTTTGCGGATCTCCCCGTCACGGCCTTCAGCGCCCGGACTTTTTCAAGGCACCATTTTCTTAGTTCAGGACAGGCGCTTTGCTCCCCGGGACGCCGAGGCCCCCTTCACGAGCCTGCGGACCAACGGGCGGGAGAGCCCGCCTCGCGCGGTGCAGGTCGCAGGAGCCTTGAGGGGCTCAGCGCTTGACGATGGAGGTGACGGCCTTGGCCTTGTTGTTGGCCGGGGTCGGGTCCTTGGGGGCGACGGCGGTGACCTTCGCCGCCACGGTGACCTTGCTGCCGGCCTTGGCCTTGGTGACCGCCCGGATGGTGATGGTCTTCCTCAGGCCCTGGCCCGAGATGAGGCCGAGCGAGCAGACCAGCTGGCGCTTCTTGGCCCGCCAGGTGCAGCCGGAGGCGCGCAGCGAGGTCACGTTCTTGGAGGCCTTGACCACCAGCCTCGTCCCCTCAGCGGCGCGCCTGCCCGAGTGCCACACCTTGACCCGGTACTTGATGGTGGACTTCGGAGCCGCGGTCTTGGGGCCCTGCACGCCGACCCGCAGGTCGCCCTTCTGGCGGAACGACTCGGTCCACATGAAGGCGTAGTTGTTGGTCGGGTCCGAGTCGCTGCCGTAGTTCTCGGGGTAGACGGTGGCGAACGTCTGCACCACGTGGAAGTCGGCGGTGGGGCTCGGCTTGGGCATCGTGCTGGTCCAGCGCACCGTCTGCGACTGGCCGGGCTGCAGCGCGGGGAGCTTGCAGTCGGCGTAGAGGTCGCCCATGTACCGGCCCCGGGTGCAGCCCGCCGCCTTCAGGACGGTGGAGCCGCGCAGGTCGATGTGGAGGATCGCCCCGGACATCACGCCGGGGCCGTTGTTGCGGACCGTGGCCTGGTAGGTCAGTTCGGTGCCCGCCTTGACCCTCGACGGCCCCCCGATGGTGACGGCGAGGTCGCCGCCCTGCGCCTGGGCCGCCGCGGTGCTCACCGGACTGGAGGAGGCGAACGCGGTCAGTACTGCGACTGCAGACAGGAGAAGGCCTCGCTTCATCGGATTCCTTTGTCCGAAGGCGGTTTGGAGATGCCGGGGACGGCCACGAGAACAACAGCAAACGGCATAGTAGCGATCATTTGCACAAAACGCCCAGCCTCCCCGTGATTTCGCTCGAAAATGGGCTGTAAGCAGGTTCTTTGCGGCGGCCGGCCCGCCCGGGGCCGCCCCGCCGCCGTCCGGGCCGGGTGCCGGCCCCGTCCGAGGCGGGGCCGGCACCCATGTCGATCCTCTTTTTCTCCGCGTGGTCTCAGCCGCCGGACGGCCCGGTCCAGCCGACCGGCAGGCGCGCCAGCCGCACCCGCTGCGGGTGGTCGCCGACCGGCACGGAAGTGATCTTCTGGCCGGTGGCGAAGTCGATGGCGGTGACCTGGTCGGCGGCGCTTTCGGAGATGACGCACGCCTTGCCGTCGCCGCTGACGGTGGCCCAGTACGGCTTGGCGGCCGGCACCAGCGGGCCCTCCTGCAGCGTGGCGCGGTCGACGACGGTGGCGTAATCGTCCATGGTCCCGGCGACGCACAGCTTGGTGCCCTCGGGGTTCATGGCCATGCCGTGGTGGCGGGAGTCGTTGACGAAGGTGGTGCGGTCGTCGCTGGTGGCGGGGTTCTTCGGCAGCGTCTTCATCCGGGTGATCTTGTCGGCGGCCACGTCGTACTCGAAGAAGCCGTTGAAGAAGGACACCTGGAAGTACAGCTTGGACTCATCGGGGGTGAAGGCGACCGGACGCACCGCGTCCGACATCTTCTTCTGGCCGAAGGCGTCCAGCCGGTCCCGCATGTCGATGATCTTGACCCGCTTGTAGGTCTCGGCGTCGGCGATGGTGATGCGGCGGTCGCCCTTGAGGAAGTCCTGCCAGGGGGCGTCGAAGTCGTTGTTGACCTCGCCGATCGACATGTTCCAGATCTTGCCGTCGCGGGTGAAGACGTTCTCGTGGGGCTTGTCGCCGGTGGCGAACGAGCCCAGCTCCCGTCCGGTGTTGATGTCCAGGACGTGGACGACGTTGCCGGTGGAGGCCGACACCGCCACCCGGTTGCCGTCGGGGGAGACGGCCATGTGGTCGGAGCGGAAGCCCGAGACGCGGAAGCGCCACTTGAGCTTGCCGGTGGCGGTGTCGATGGAGGCCACGTCGGCGAAACTGGGCCGGGAGACCACGATGGCCGAGCCGTCGGGAGTGGTGTACATGTCGTCGACGAACTGGTCGTGCCCCTCGCCGACGGTGTAGCGGATGCCCAGGAAGAAGGCCAGCCGGATGGGGTCGAGGTAGATCTCGCGCAGCCGGTCCCGCTTGTCGGGGATCAAGTTGATCCGGCCGATCTTGGCGAAGTCGCCGGTGGATTTGATGACGTCGGCGGTGCCCTCCCAGTTGTTGCCGACGAGCATCACCTCCTGCAGCTGCGGCGCGGCGCTCGCCGGGCTCGCGGAAACGACGGCGCCGGCGGCCAATACCGCCGTCATGGCGCCGCTCAGCAGGGATTTGCGCCAATGTCCGAAGACCGAGGCGGGCATGTTCCTCCTCCAGGGGCGGGAAAACACGGAGTGGGCTCCGCTATCTGAAAGCCGCGTGAGGACGGGAAATCCTCACCCGGGCGGAATATGGCAATCGAGCGTTACCTGCCGGAAAGCCCGCGTACTCGGTGAGCCCTGCATCCAGACTCTGAATATCTCCGTATTCAGATTGGTTACCCGATAGTAGGCGGATGTGACGGGCCACACAAGACCCGATGCGCCAGAATCGGTACGGCACCGAGCGGAGGAAACGTGGCGGGCAGGATCACACCGGCGGCGGGCCGGTACGCGGGCAGGTCCGCGGCCGAACGGCAGGCCGAACGCCGCAGGCGTTTCCTGGAGGCGGGCCTGGAGCTGTTCGGCGCCGGCCCCGGCTACCGCGCCACCAAGGTCACCGATGTCTGCCGGGCCGCCGGGCTGTCCACCCGGCAGTTCTACGAAGAGTTCCACGACCTGGAAGACCTGCTGGGCGAGCTGTACCTGCACGTCAACGACGTCGCCGAACGCTCCGTCCAGGCCGCCCTGCCCCAAGTGGAGCATCTGGGGCCCATCGACCGCTACACCCGGCTGTTCCGCGCCTACGCCACCGCCGTCACCGCCGACCCCCGCCACACCCGCATCGCCTTCGTCGAAGTCATCGGCGTCAGCCCGCGCCTGGACCGCCGGCGCCTGGAGCGCCGCGCCCGCTGGGTCGACTTCCTGTGCCGGCAGGCCGAGGCCGCCATCGCCCGCGGTGAGATCCCCGCCCGCGACTACCGCGTCACCGCGACCGCCTTCGTCGGCGCCGTCAACGGCCTCATGCACGACTGGGCCGTCGGCTGGGTGGACGCCACCTGCGAGCAGGTCATCGACGAGCTCCTGCAGATGCTGTTGAGCAGGCTCCACATCACCGCCGCACAGGAGCCCGAAGGCCCCTGAACGGCCAAGAGGCCGGTCCCCTGAGCTGGGAACCGGCCTCTGTGACCAGTGTCGGGGTGGCGGGATTTGAACCCACGACCTCTTCGTCCCGAACGAAGCGCGCTGCCAAGCTGCGCTACACCCCGGTGCGGTCGCCCGGGAAGCAACTTCAGTCCCGGTGCCTTGATGAGTCTAGCGGATGGTTGGCAGTGGTGCGTTCCGGTTTTCCCGCAACGGCGATCACGAGGTGCGGGGGACGAGGGTCAGCAGGGACGCCTCGGGCGGGCAGCAGAAGCGGAACGGGGCCGTCGGGGAGGTCCCCAGCCCCGCGGACACATGCAGCCAGGCGCCGTTGTGGCGGTGCAGCCCCTTGGCGCGGGACCGGTCGATGCCGCAGTTGGTGGCCAGCGCGCCGTAGAAGGGGGCGCAGACCTGGCCGCCGTGGGTGTGCCCGGCCAGCAGCAGGTCATAGCCGTCGGCGGCGAAGCGGTCCAGGTTGCGGGGCTCGGGAGAGTGCATGACGCCCACGTGGAGGTCGGCCTGGGGATCGACGGGCCCGGCGATCCGGTCGTAGCGGTCGCGGTTGACGTGAGAGTCGTCGATGCCGCCGAACTCCACATCCAGCCCGCCGGCCTTCAGGCGGCCGATCCGGTTGTTGAGGTCCAGCCAGCCGGCCGCCGTCAACGCCGCGCCCAGTTCCCGGTAGGGCAGGTCGGGCAGGCGCTGGCGGCGCCGGTAGTCGGCCTGGCTGGTCCGCCACAGATAGCGCAGCGGGTTCTTCAGCACCGGGGAATACAGGTCGTTGGAGCCGTAGACGAACACCCCGGGGCGGTCCAGCAGCGGGCCCAGGGCGTCCAGGAGCGGGCCGATGACCTCGCGGTGGGAGATGTTGTCGCCGGTGTTGACCACCAGGTCGGGTTCCAGCTCGTCCAGGGTGCGGATCCAGCGCGCCAGCCGCTTGCGGCCCGGGGTCAGGTGCACGTCGGACAGGTGCAGCACCTTGATGGAGGGCCGGCCGGGGGGCAGCACGGGAACCTCGAGCCGGCGCAGGTGGAACCAGTTCCGCTCGATCAGCGAGGCATAGCCGAACGTGGCGGCACCGGCGGCCACCATCCCCAGCGGTATGGCGTGTAGCTTGCGCACGGTTTTCTCCTACCAGCCCGGCCTTCCCGAGGTTTCCATGCTGTCAGAGATGCGCCGGTCTGCCGAATGGACCTTTTCGCCCACTGCTTCCCCAGATGGTGCACAAAGGGCATCACGGCTCGGCGCAGGAGCAGTCCCCTAGGGGAACGATGGCCCTGGGTTGGAACAGGTTCGCCCCGGCGTCCCGCTAATGGGGATGAGCCGCCCGGACCACTGCGGGCATGATGGTCGTCATGAGTGCTCTCAAGGCGAAGCTGGAAGCCGACCTCTCGGCCGCGATGAAGGCACGCGACGAGCTGCGCACCCGCACGCTGCGCATGGCGCTGACGGCGGTGCGCAACGAGGAGGTGGCCGGCAAGCAGGCCCGGGAGCTCAGCGACGACGAGATCATCAAGGTGCTGACGCGGGAGGTCAAAAAGCGCCGGGAGGCGGCCGAGGCGTTCGCCGGCGCCGGCCGGGCCGAGCAGGCCCGGGCCGAGCGCGCAGAAAGCGAGGTGCTGGCCGGGTACCTGCCCGCCCAGCTGTCGGACGAGGAGCTGACGGCCCTGGTCGCCGAGGTGATCGCGCAGACCGGCGCCTCCGGCCCCAAGGCGATGGGCCAGGTCATGAAGGCCATCGGCCCCAAGGTCGCCGGCCGCGCCGAAGGCTCCCGGGTGGCCGCCGAGGTCAAGCGCCAGCTGACCGCCTGACCGGCCGGCCCGGCGGTCAGGCCCTTGCACGCGGAAAGGCCCCGGCGGCGCGCGCCGCCGGGGCCTCATGCGGTCTTCCTCAGGCCGCCCGGCCGGGGAGGGTCAGTCCTCCCAGGGCCACCGGAAGCCCTCGTTGCGTTCGGGACGGCCGCGGTCCCGGCCGCTGCTGATGTAGAGCATCACCTTGCCGCCCGGCTCGATTTCGTCACCGGGGCCGGGCGAGGTGGTGGCCACCGTGCCCCGCGGCCGGTCCGACGGCACCCGCCTGGGCACGATCTCCCACGTCAGCCCGGCGCGCCGGAGGATGGCGATGGCCTCGCGGACCCGGCGGCCCCGCACGTCCGGGACCTCCTCGGTGTCGCCGAAGTCGCGGGCGGGGGTGTTGAAGGACGGGGCGGGCTCCCCGGCCAGGGCGCCGCGCATGCTGGCCGCCCAGATCGGCGCCGGGATGGTGGCGCCGTAGACGCCGTAGACCTTGTACTTCCACGGGCCGCGGTAGTCCCAGTAGGCGACCGCGGCGGCCAGGTTGGGGGTGTGCCCGGCGAACGCGGCGCAGGTGAACGCCTCACAGGTGCCGGTCTTGCCCGCGGCGGGCCGGCCGATGCCGTGGCCCTTGGCGGTGCCCTTGGTCAGCACGCCCTGCAGGATCTCGTTGACCTTGTCGGCCACGTCCTGGGAGACCGCCTGGCGGCACTCCTTCTTGGGCAGCTTGAGCTTCTTGCCGTCCGGGCCGACGACCTCGGTGACGGCCACCGGCTCGCAGTACTTGCCGCGGGCGGCGAACCCGGCGTACGCGGCGGCCAGGTGCACCATGTCGACCTCGTTGACGCCGAGCACCTGGGACATGACCTGCTTGAGGGGCTGGCCGTTGCCCTGCTTCATCCCGAACCGCTCGGCCATCTTGACCGCGTCGCACAGTCCCACCCGCTTTTGCAGCTGGGCGTAGAAGGTGTTGACCGACAGCCAGGTGCCGGTCTTGAGGTTGTAGGGGCCGTTCTCGGCCGGGTCGGCGTTGCCGACGTTCCAGCCGTGGTGGACGTTGCCCTCGCAGTCGGTGAACCCGCCGATCACCATCCGGCTGGGCGAGTGGATGCTGGTGCGGACCGGGATGCCCTCCTCCAGCGCCGCGGCCAGCGTGAAGGTCTTGAACGTCGAGCCGGCCGACACGCCCACGCCGCCGCCGTGCTGGGCGTCGGCGGCCAGGTTGAGGGTGGTCTTGCCCTTGCCGGCGCCGAACTGCTTGCTGGCCCCCATCGCCTTGATGTGCCCGGTGCCCGGCTGCACCATGGCCTCGGCGGCGACCTTGTTGCTGGTCGGCGAGACCCGGCTGCGCAGCGCCCGGTCCAGCGCGTTCTGCGCCTTCATGTCCAGCGTGGTGCGGATGACGTACCCGCCGCGCTTGAGCCGGCTCTCCACCTCGGCCTGACGCTCCTTGGACAGCTTCCAGTACTTGCCGTCCGAGAGGATCTGGTACATCTCGTACCGGACGTACTCGCAGAAGAAGGGGGCCTTGCTGGTCTCGCAGCCGCCGACGGGCTTGTCCTCGTTCAGCTCGATCGGCTGGGCCGCCGCCTTCTCGGCCTCCTCCCTGGTGATCATGTTGAGCTCCGCCATGCGGTACAGGACGGTGTCCCGCCGCTGGCGCGCCGCCTTGGGGTGCAGCTTGGGGTCGTAGGCGCTGGGGTTCTGGGTGATGCCGGCCAGCAGCGCGGCCTCCGGGAGGGCCAGTTTGGAGGCGGGCTTGCTGAACCAGCGCTTGGCGGCGGCCTGCACGCCGTAGGCGCCGCCGCCGAAGTAGGCGATGTTCAGGTACCCCTCGAGGATCTCGTCCTTGGTCATCGTCTCCTCGAGGTGCAGCGCGTACCGCAGCTCGTTGATCTTGCGCTGCAGCGTCGGAGCGGTGGCCGCGCGGTACTCCTCGTCGGTCTTGGCGTTCTCCACCAGCAGGTTCTTGACGTACTGCTGGGTGAGGGTGGAGCCGCCCTGGCGGGTCTCACCGCCGCTGCTGGCGTTGTTGACCAGCGCGCGGAGGGTGCCCTTGAGGTCGAGGGCGCCGTGCTCGTAGAAGCGGGAGTCCTCGATGGCGATGACCGCTTTCCTCATGATCGGGGCGATCTGGTCCAGCCGCACCGACTCGCGGTACTTGTCGAAGAACACCGCCACCTGGTTGCCGCGGGCGTCGTAGACCACCGTCTTCTCCGGCGGCGGCGCCGTGTTGAGCTCGGCGTCCATGTTCTGGAAGCCGTTGGCGGCGTCCCGCGCGGTCAGCCCCGCGCCGCCCACCCCCGGCAGCGCGATGAACGCGACCAGCACGCCGGCCACCACGCCCGCCCCCAGCAGCCGCATGAGCTGGGCGAAGGCGTTCCTCCGACCCTCTTTTTGCGCAAGCACGGGATCTACGGTACCCGCGGATGCCCCATACTTCCGGATCGGTCGCCCGAGCTGGGCTCGCGCACAAGTCCCCCGGCCGGGCCAGTGAGACGGGGCGGGGCGCTTCTACCACAGAGGGGTGACTAGTCCGTTCCGGAGGGATGGCCCGGGCGGGCTATATCGAGAATGGGCCCATCGGGGACTGTTGGAACCGTCCTTACTTCCGTAAGTTCTTCCCCACGGCTTTCGTTTGGCGGCCTGACGTCCGCGCCCGTCCGGCCAATGGAGCGCAATCGACACAGCAGACCCTAGGGGAGTGGGGCCAGATGTGGATCACGGATTGGACCGCCCGTGCCGCCTGCCGTAACGCGGACCCGGACGCCTTGTTCGTGCAAGGTGCGGCCCAGAACCGAGCAAAGCTGATCTGCCGGGGCTGCCCGGTGCGGACCGAGTGCCTGGCGGACGCTCTGGACAACAAGATCGAGTTCGGTGTCTGGGGCGGGATGACCGAGCGCGAGCGCCGGGCTCTGCTGCGGCGGCGGCCGGACGTTTCCTCCTGGCGAGCGCTGCTGGAGACGGCCAAGGAGGAGTATGAGCGGTCCGTGGAGAAGCGGAACGCGCTGGTCGCCAGCTGACGGCACCGCAGACCGGCCGGTGAACCTGTTCATCGCGGGCCGCTGGAAGTGCACGTGCGGATCACAGCACGCTGAGAGCTAGCGTGATCAGGGGCCGTATCCGTGACGGGTGCGGCCCCTGATCGTGTCTGCGCGGTTCCGCCGCCGCACGATCCGGCGCGCCCGAGGCAGTGCGGTGTCACAGAGGTGACGGCCGCGCGGTGGCCGGATGTGGCCATGATCGTTTACTCGGCTCGGCCGCCGGTCAGAGTTCCACAGCCCACCCGCCGGCAATGGACTAGGCAATTTTGACTATTTTTCTCCCTAGTACTAGGTTTCAAGCCCTCTGACGGACTCATCCCGTCCAGCGCCCTGCGCGCACCGTTTGGGGCGAGCGCCCGGCTCGGTCAGGCGGGCTTGGCGGCGGAGGTCCACTTGGCGGCCAGGTCGGCGCCCACCCGGCGCAGCCCCTCCAGATCGTGGACGTCCTCCGACTGGGCGGGCACGACGGCCACCGGGACGGTGGGGTGGGCCGAGGTGAAATGCTCCCGCAGCCGCTCCTGGCGGGCGGCCAGCTGCCTGCGGTCGGCGTGCAGCCGCAGCAGGGCGGCGGTCAGCGGGTGCTCGCCGCGCTCCTCCAGCATCTCGGCCGCCGCCAGGCTGCGGGCGGCCGTGGGAGTGCCGGGATCGACCGTCTGCATCCGGTTGATGACGATCCCGGCCAGCGGCATGCGCTCTTCGGCCAGCCGCTCCACGAAGTAGGACGCCTCCCGCAGCGCGTCCGTCTCCGGGGCCGCCACCACCAGGAACGCCGTGCCGGGGGTCTGCAGCAGGCGGTAGGTCTTCTCGGCGCGCTCCCGAAAGCCGCCGAACATCGTCTCGAAGGCCGCCACGAACGTCTGCACGTCCCGCAGCAGCTGCAGCCCGATCACCTTGTTGAGCACGCCGGCGAACATGCCGAACCCGGCGGTGAACACCTTCACCCCCAGCCGGCCTCCGGTGCGGGCCGGCGCCACCAGGATCTTCATGAACCGGCTGTCGAGGAACCGGCCCATCCGCTCCGGCGCGTCCAGGAAGTCCAGCGCGTTCCGCGACGGCGGGGTGTCCACGACGATGAGGTCCCAGGCGCCGGAGCGGTGCAGCTGCCCCAGCTTCTCCATCGCCATGTACTCCTGCGTCCCCGACAGGCTGGACGACAGCGACTGGTAGAAGGGGTTGGCCAGGATCTGCTTGGCCCGATCCGGGTCGGCGTGCGCCTCGACGATCTCGTCGAAGGTGCGCTTCATGTCGAGCATCATGGCGTGCAGCTCGCCGTCGCCCGCGATGCCCTCGATGCGGCGCGGGTTGTTGTCCAGCTCCGTCAATCCCATCGACTGGGCCAGCCGCTTGGCCGGGTCCACGGTCAGCACCACCACGTCCCGGCCGCGTTCGGCGGCGCGCAGCCCGATCGCCGCGGCGGTGGTGGTCTTGCCCACGCCGCCCGACCCGCAGCACACGATGATCTTCGTGCGGGGGTCGTCGATCAGCGCGTCGACGTCCAGCACCGGCGGGGTCCTGTGGGCGCTCATGGGCTCCTCACTGGGTCGTGGTCGAGGCCGCGGGGCTTTCGGACGGGGTCAGGCCGCCCCCTGCTCGCGGAGGGCGTCGGCCAGGTCGTACAGCCCGGCCAGGTCCACTCCGTCCGGCAGCAGCGGCAGCACGTACTTGGGGTGCGGCAGCGCGGCCAGCCGCTCCTTCTCGCGCGCCTGCAGCGCCATGCGCCTGGCGTGGTCGGCGGCCTCGGCGGCCAGGACGCGGGCGATCTGCTCGGCGTCGTGCTCCAGCCCGGCGGCCTTGAGCCCGCGGACGATCTCGTCGGCGTCCAGCCGCCCGGCCGCGGCCGCGGCCAGCGCTTCGGCGTCCAGCATCGGCGGGTGCTCCATGTTGATGATGACGCCGCCCACCGGCAGCCCCACGTCCTTCAGCTCCTGGATGCCGTCCAGGGTCTCCTGGACCGGCATCTCCTCCAGGAGCGTCACAAAGTGCACCGCCGTCTCGGGGCTGCGCACCACCCGCATCACCATGTCGGCGTGGTTGCGCACCGGCCCGACCTTGGCCAGCCCGGAGACCTCCTCGCTGACGTTGAGGAACTTGGTGATCCGCCCGGTCGGCGGGGCGTCCATCACCACCGCGTCGTAGACGAACGAGCCGTCGGGCCGCTTGCGGCGCACGGCCTCGCTCGTCTTGCCGGTCAAGATGACATCGCGCAGGCCCGGGGCGATCGTGGTGACGAAGTCGACCACGCCAAGGCGGCTCATCGCCTTCCCGGCGCGCTTGAGGTTGTAGAACATCTCCAGGTACTCGATGAGCGCCTCTTCGGTGTCCACCGCCAGGGCGTACACATCGCCCCCGTCCGGGGCGATGGCGACCTTGCGCTCCTCGTACGGCAGCGGCGGGCAGTCGAAGAGCTGGGCGATGCCCTGGCGGCCCTCGACCTCCACCAACAGGACGTTGCGTCCGCCCGCGGCCAGCGCCAGCGCGAGCGCGGCCGCCACGGTCGTCTTGCCGACGCCGCCCTTGCCGGTGACGACGTGCAGCCGGACGCCGTCCCAATCGGTGTCTCTCGCGCTCACTCGATTCACAATATCGCTCGGTCAGCGGCGGCTCCGGGCCGCACCCGGTCGTATGCAAGTAATCCCTGACACAGCCCTCCCGGCCCTCCGGAAAGCACTACCCGGTCTCTCCAGAGCTTCCCTCCCCGCCCCAGGGGCACCCTGAACCTCACAGATCAGGCATTTCCCGCAGTGCGCGTTCTGTACCGGTCATGAGGGGACGACAAGGACGCCGGTGGCCAGGAAACGGTCGATGGCCTCCGCATAGGCGGTGCCGTCCAGGGCGGGGGCCCTGCCGGCGTCGCCCATGACCACGACGACATCGCCCGTCCTGCCCTCGGTCCGCATCTTGTCGATCAGCCGCCAGGCGGCCCACAGGCAGGTTCCGGTGGAGCCTCCGGCGGTGATCCCGGTCAACGACCGCAGGTGGGCCAGCGCCCCGGCGGCGGCCGCGTCCGGGACCGGCACGACCAGATCGACCACGGACGGCAGGAAGCCGGGCTCCATGCGCGGCCGGCCGATGCCCTCGATGCGCGAGGGCATGCCGGTGGCGTAGTCGGACGCGCCACTGACCCACCCGGGGAAGTACGCGGAGTTCTCCGGGTCGGCCACCGCCAGGCGGGTCCGGTGGCCGTGGTAGCGCAGATGACGCCCGATCGTCGCGGACGTCGCGCCGGTCCCGGCCCCCGTCACGATCCACTCCGGCGGACGCGCACACCCCCGGAGGATCTCCGCGGCGATGTTGCCCGCCTCGCCGCGCCAGTCGATGACGTGGGCCGCGACCGCGAAGTGGTCCAGGTAGTGGCCGCCGATGTCGGCGGCCAGCCGCCGGGCCTCCCGGTAGATCGCGACGGGCGGGTGGTGGGGATGGCAGCGTCCGCCGGCGGCCTCGATCTCGGCGATCTTCTCGGGCCGGGTCGATCGGGGAACGACCGCGATGAAATCCAGCCCCAGCAGGCGAGCGAAATACGCCCCCGCCTTGGCGGCCGGTCCCGCCGAGGCCATCACCACCGTGTCCCCCTCGGCGATCTGCCCCGCCGCCAGGGCGTGGACGAACGCCGCTCCCAGCAGCCTGTGCTTGACGCTGCCCGAGGGCTGTGCCGACTCGTCCTTCAGATACAGCCCGACCCCCCACTCGGGAGGCAGCGGCACTTCCCGCAACGGCGTGACGACCGTGTCCTGCTCCACTCGAGCGATGGCGGCGGCCGCCCATGCCCGCGAAGACTCCACGGGCCGCAGCGTAACCGCGGCCTTGGGCCCGGGCACGAGATTCGTCCGGGGGCGTCAGCGGCCCAAAGGGACGGGCTCGAGAACCCCGCCGCAGATCAGGAGTTGTCGATCTCGCGGATGATCTGGCCGCCGAGCTCGCGCTTGATCAACTCCATCCCGGTGAGCGCCGCCTCGGCATCGGCGTCGGCGTCGCCTTCCGGATCGACCTCATCGACCTCGTCGAACGGTGCGCTGGGCGGGGGCGGAGGCGGCTCGTCCGGCGGCGGAGGGGGCGGCGGAGGCTGGGGCGGGCCGGCCACCGGTTCGGGCCGGGTGGGCGCGGGCGCCGCAGCGGGTGGAGCCGCCGGCGCGGCCGGGGCCGGGCGGGTGAACGGGGCCGGTGACACGGGCGCCGCCTGGCGGGCGGCCGGGGCGGCACCGGCCAGCACGGTGTCGATTCGCCAGTCCACCCCGAAGAACTCCCGGAAGACCTCGCGCAGCACGGTGTCCCGGCGGCCGTTGACGAAGTTGGTGCGGGCGCCGGGGACCTCGAAGGCGAGGGTGAGCAGGTTGCCTTCCAGGGAGACCGGCTGGACCCCGGACATGATCGACGTCCAGGCGACCTTGCTCTTTTTCTTGACGGCCTCGACGATGTTCGGCCACGCCTGCCGGACCGCCGCCACATCCGGGCCGCCACCTGCCGGGGCGTTGCTCGACGCCGGTGCGGGCGGGGAGGGCGCGCCCCACCGGTTATCCACAGAACGGTTTTCGGCTCCCGGTGCCGGGATCCCGCCACCCACACTGGGGGTGGCAGCGGCCCCCCAGCCCGCTCCGCCGGGACGCGGGGCAGCGGGCACGGCCTGTACCGGGGCCGGGGAGGCCCCAGCGCTCTGGTTGGACGGTCCTTGGGCGGGGGGTTCTGGCGCAGGCGGTCGGGAAGGAGCAGTCGGGTATGCGGAAGGAGCTTGCCGGCTCGCCGATTCGGCGGACGGCCATGCGGGTGCGGCAGCAGGCGCGGCCAGCCCTTGCGGCGCAGGGGCGCTCGGGGCCGGCGCACCGGTTGCAGGGGAAGCTCCGCCCGTGACCGTCGTGCCGATACCGCCCTGGGCGATCCGCTGTTCCAGCTGCTCCAGGCGGGCCAGCAGGGACCTTTCGTCCTGGTAGGCGGCCGGCAGCAGGATCCGGGCGCACACCAGCTCCAGTGCCAGGCGCGGCGAGGTCGCCCCGCGCATCTCCCGCAGCCCGGCGTGCAGCAGGTCCGCCGCCCGCGACAGCGTCGCCGCGCCCATGGCAGACGCCTGGCGCTGCATCTGCTCCAACTCGTCGGGCGGCACATCCAGCAGTCCGGTGGAGCCCGCCTCCGGGACGTTCGCCAAGATCACCAGGTCGCGGACCCGTTCCAGCAGGTCCGTGGCGAACCGGCGGGGGTCCTGGCCGCTTTCGATCACCCGGTCGATCGCGGCGAACACCGCGGCCCCGTCGCGGGCCGCGAACGCGTCCACCACCTCGTTCAGCAGCGCCGAGTCGGTGTAGCCCAACAGCGACACCGCCCGCGCGTAGGTGATGCCGGACTCGTCGGCGCCGGCCACCAGCTGGTCCAGGATCGACAGGGTGTCGCGGGCCGAGCCCGCCCCGGCCCGCACCACCAGCGGCAGCGCGGCCGGCTCGTACGGCACTCCCTCGCTCTGGAGGACCTCCTCCACCAGCTCCCGCAGCGTCCCCGGCGGCAGCAGCCGGAACGGGTAGTGGTGGGTCCGCGACCGGATGGTCCCGATGACCTTGTCGGGCTCGGTGGTGGCGAAGACGAACTTCAGGTGCGGCGGCGGCTCCTCCACCAGCTTCAGCAGCGCGTTGAAGCCGCCGGTGGTGACCATGTGCGCCTCGTCGATGATGTAGACCTTAAAGCGCGCGGACACCGGGGCGAAGAAGGCCCGTTCCCGCAGGTCACGAGCGTCGTCGATGCCCCCGTGCGAGGCGGCGTCGATCTCGATGACGTCGATGTGGCCGCTGCCGCCGGGGCCGAGCGCCACACACGATTCGCACTTGCCGCACGGGTCGGGAGTGGGGCCCTGCTCGCAGTTGAGCGAGCGGGCCAGGATCCGGGCACTGGAGGTCTTGCCGCAACCCCGCGGGCCGCTGAACAGGTAGGCGTGGTTGATGCGGCCGTTGCGCAGTGCCTGCTGCAAGGGCTCGGCGACGTGCTCCTGCCCCTTCAGCTCGGCGAACGTCGCTGGCCGGTACTTGCGGTACAGAGCCAGGCTCATCGGGGGTCCGTCCAGTGAGAGAGAAAGGACCCCCCGCACACCCGCCAGAGCCTGCTTATCCTTGCTGCCTTCCGGCCCTGGGGAGGTTCACAGGATGACGCCATGCGAGGGGTCACCCCTGAGTCTATGTCATCCGGCCTCCCCCTGGGCACCACTCCCGTCCCTCATCCGGCTCCCCCGCCGGCGAATCCACCGGGAACGGGCGCTGGGCGCGGCTTTTCGGGAGGTGGTTACGCTGGCGGCCCATGGGTGAGATCTTCCATATCGCCGATCGCGCCGTGTGGGACGCCGCCCGGGCCGAAGGCGGCCCCTACGAGGGGTCGACCAGGGGCCGCACCTTCGCCGAAGAGGGCTTCATCCACTGCTGCGGCTCCGAAGAGCAGATCGCCGGGGTGGTGCACCGGTACTACCGCGACGCGGCGCCGGAGGATCTCGTGCTGCTGGTGATCGACCCCACCGGCCTGGACGTCCGCTACGAGAGGGTCGGGGACGACACGTTTCCCCACGTCTACCAGCCCTTGCCACTCACTTCCGTAATTGATGTCAGGTCTGTGCTCGAAACCAGGTAGGCTTTGCCGTGGAGGATTCGCCTAGCGGCCTAGGGCGCACGCTTGGAAAGCGTGTTGGTGGCAACGCCTCGCGAGTTCGAATCTCGCATCCTCCGCCATGCCTGAACAGGCAGAACGTGTAGGCCGGCACCCCATGGGGTGCCGGCCTACACGCGTCCTGTGCCCCCTTCGGCCGTGGCGGGACGCCGCCGAGTCCTCCTCCGGGGTTCTTGTCCGGGCGTTCGCGCGGCGGACACGCTCCCTTGCGTGCGTGCACGGATCCATGCGTGGTGGGCCGCCTGAGGGCGGTCTTCCCGAACGTGCGCGCAGCAGGCTGACGCAGACAGGCCGCCCGGTCAGGGCGGCCGAAGTGTCCGTGGGCCGATCCCGCCGGGCGGCACGTCCGACCCACAGGGAGCGAACCCATGACACGGCACCGGCGGCGCGTCATCTTCTCCGGCATCAAACCCAGCGGGCGGCTGACCCTCGGCAACTACCCAGGCGCCCTGCGGCACTTCGTGGCCGCCCAGCACACCGGCCTGTGCATCTTCTCGGTGGTCGATCTGCACGCCCTGACCGTCGAGCACGACCCGGCGCGGCTGCGCGCCCTCACCCGGCAGACGGCGCTGCTGGAGATCCTCGGCGGCTGCCTCGGCGAAGGGGACCTGCAGGCGCCGGCGGAACGCTACTCGTCCTACAGCGCCCTCAAGCGGGACGTCACAGACGCCGTGATCACCCTGCTGGAGCCTCTGCAGGCCCGCCATGCCGAACTGGCCGCCGACCGGGCGGAGCCGGAGGCGGTGCTGCGCCGGGGCGCCGAACGGGCCGCCGGGCTCGCCTCCTCGACCCTCACAGCCGCCAAGCACGCCATCGGCCTGGCCGCATGACCGGCACCCCCCTGAACGGCCCTCATCCCCGCGGCAGGGCCTTTTCGCCCGGCGCGCGGTCGCTCACGGGATTCCACGGCTCACAGCGGCAGGTGGCGCGGCGGCGGCCGCCGTGCCCGTGAGCGGTCCGCGCCGGTTCTGCTGGGCGGTGCCCGCCGGGCGCTTTGCGCGGGTTCCGAACCGGGTCTTCTCGCAGATCGCGCATGCCGCAACGAAGTTCGGGGCGACGCTGTGGCCTGCGACGACACGCCCCGGGGCACGGGCAGGACGGCACCGGTTCACCGAGAAAACCTCAACGCCACATAACGCCCGATTCGGACTCCCAGAGCGGGAAGGCCTCAAGGGGCGCGCTATGCCCGGAGTTCAGCGGGGATCGTTCTTCGCTTCTTCCTCACGGCGGCAAAGGCCGTCCGGTAAGTCATTTACCCACGATCATCACTGCCCTGAGCTGCAAGTTCTACACTTCTTGGGGTCGGGTCGGACCCCGTAGACTCGTGGGGTGATCTTCAAGGCTGTCGGTGACGGACGTCCCTACCCCGACCATGGTCTGGGGTCTCGGGACTGGGCGAAGATACCGCCCCGCCAGGTCCGGCTGGATCAGCTGATCACGACCAAGCGAGAACTGGACCTGCAGTCGCTGCTGTCCCGGGACTCCACGTTCTACGGGGACCTCTTCCCGCACGTCGTGCACTGGCGGGGTGAGTTCTACCTGGAGGACGGGCTGCACCGGGCGCTGCGCGCCGCCCTCCACCAGCGGCTCGTCCTGCACGCCCGGGTCCTGGACCTGGACGCCCGCTGACCGCCCCGGCTCCCTTCGCAATCGGCCGGGCGTTCACTGAACCTCTTTCAACACGTGCTCTCCGGTGCCTGAGGCGGGAGCCTCGGATGCGCGCGGTACCGGGCCATCGCAGGTGACGTCCTCCTTCCCAGCTGCGATATCTCCGTCCTGGGCTGCGGAAGCGGCGCGTTGCAAAGGTTCACCGGTCTTGCGCATCGGTCAGGGCGCTGCGCCCCGACGCCGTCGCAGCCGGCCCCAAGGCCGCCGGATCTTTCCTGCACGCCGTCTCCGCGGGTCGAGGTGGGACGTCTCAGTCGGGGACGATGCCGTGACCTGGAACGCCACAGCAGCAGGCTCCCGGCGCCTCGGGCCACGTGTTGCCAAAGGTCCGCTGACGCAGGGCGCTCAGCCCTTGCCGGACCAACTGGTGAATCTGCAGTGCCGGGGCGCGGCCCTGGGCCGGTTCAGGCGCCGGGATCCGACCATCCAGACGGCGGTGGGCATGCCGCCGCGATGGGGGCGTCCGGCGGTGGAAGCGCACCAGACGGCCGTATCGTGCAGGTCCTCCGGGGCGGCCACGCAGACCCAGCGGTGCCCGTCGTAATGGGCCAGGTCCCCCCGGGCGCCGCCCACCCACACGTCCGTGGCCGACAGCGCGGTCACGGTGTTGGCGGACGCAACCGGGACCTCGACACGGAACCACCTGCGGCCGTTCCAGCGCAACACGGCATCGCCGCCGGCGCACCACACATCGTCGGGCGCCACGGCGGCCACGTCGGTGAGCGGGAAACGCGTGACGGGCACCCGCATCCGCCGCCAGGAGCCGCCGTCGTAGTGGACGACCAGCCCGGTCCGGTCCGCGGCGCCGACGGCCCACACGTCCTGCGGCGAGGTGCCGCCGACCGCCAGGAGCTTGCCCTGGGCGACGCGGGGCAGCCCGGCGACCGGCCGCCAGCGGCCGTCACACCGGCGCAGGGCCACCGGCCCGCCGCCCCGGGCGGGGAAGCCGTGCCCGACCGCCCACACTTCGGCGGAGCCGACCGTCGCGACGTCGGTCAGCACGTAATCTTCGGCGGTATCGCGGTCTTCGCCGGCAGGGCCCCGTCGCCCGCTCAGGGAGCCGTCCGGCAGGACGGGCGCGGGCACCTGGGTCCACTCGGCGCCGTCCCACTGCCAGATCAGCGGAATCTCGGTGCCGATCAACCGGTCGTAGGCGCCTCCCACTGCGATCACCTCGGCCGGGCCGCCGGGGTGCGGCGAGGCCTCCCGTCCCTCTTCCCCGGCGAAACGGCTCATGCCGGGGGCCGGATCGCCGTCACCGGAGACGGCGCGCACGACGGTCACGCCTTCCAGGCCCGCCCCGATCAGCGCGGCGGCCGGAGGGGGTACTAAGGGCATCGTCCAGGACGCGCCGTTCCAGCAGGCGGCCAGGGGACGGCCATGGGTCCGGCCGACCACCCACACCTCCTCGGGGGAGGCGGCGGCCACGTCTAACAGGACGCACGGCCTTCCGGCGGGCAGCGGTGGCGGCAGCCGCCATGGGGAGGCCCGCCGATCCGCGGGAAGGCGCTCTCCGCCGGCCCCGGCCAGGAACATCGCGACGCCCTCGACCTCGCCCGGCCACCGGTCGGCGGGCGGCCGATCCGGACGCGGCGAAAGGTCATCGGCCGGGGTCATCGTTCACGACCGGGTTTCCGATATGCGACTCCACACCGTGACAACGATTGAACGCATTGAAGTCGTTCCAGGCGGTTCCTCCGCTGTGAGGGACGGGCGCCCTTCAGCCGCACCGGGACGGCCGTCCCACCCGGATTCCGGCGCTCTACAGGTCGAGCACGGTCAGCACGAACCGGCAGACGGTCGTGCCCTCGTTGGAGTAGGAGTGGGGGCGGTCGCCGGCGAAGAGGGCGGCGCTGCCGGCCTCGACCGGGTGGGACTGCCCGTCCACGGTCACGGTGAGCGTGCCCTCCTCCACGTAGAGGATCTCGCGGGTGCCCGGGGCGTGCGGGTCGCTGTGCCGGGGCTCGCCGGGACGCAGCTCCCAGCGCCACAGCTCCACCGAGGGACGGGCCTCGCTGCCGGCCAGCAGGACGCCGCTCCCGCCGTCCGGGCCGCGCCAGAGCACCACCTGCCGCTCGGGCGGGAACACCCGCACCGCCGGTTCCTCCTCCACCTGGACCAGGCGGGTGAGCGGCACCCCGAGCGCCTGCGAGATGCGGATGAGGGTGCCGAGGTTGGGGTTGCCCCGGCCCTGCTCCAAGGCGACCAGCACGCCTTTGCTCACCCCGGCGCGCACGGCCAGCTGGTCCAGGCTCCAGCCGTGCCCGGCCCGCAGTGAGCGCACGGTCCGCGCCACGGCCGCACCGATCGTCGACTGGTCGTTCACCGCCCGCTCCCGCTCACCTTCGGCGCGTCCTGAAGCACCGCTCCTCCTCGCCGCATGCCTCGGTTCGTCCCGCAACTCCGCGCACCCGCCGGCCCGGCCGGCGGGCCTGCGGGGGGACGCGGCGCACAAGGCCGCACTTTAGGCGCCCCGGCCGCGCACGGCCCAGGGGCGGGGCCGCCCCCGCTGTCGGTCGTTTTGATAAACCGTACATGTCATTACTATGACCGGGAACCGGGAGTTCGAAGGAGCGGGCGGATGCTTGCGGAGATCTGGATCGAGGAGGCCGTCCAGAAGCTGCGGCCGGACTTCGTCGTGCTGGCCATGACGGCCGAAGGGCTGGTCAACGCCGCCAGCGACGACACCTCGACCGCCTGGCTGCGCACGGCGGGACGGCGCGCCGCCGAGGCCGCGCAGGCCCGGGCCGGGGAGGACCCCCATGTGCTCGCCTGGCGGGACGCCTACCGCGATTTCGGCGCCAAGCCGCAGCGCACCCGTCCCTCCGTGGACGCGCTGCTGCGCAGAGCCGACCGGCTGCCGGCCATCAACCGGGTCGTGGACGCCTACAACGCGGTGAGCGTGGAGTACGCGCTGCCCATCGGCGGCGAGGACCTCGACGCCTACCGGGGCACGGCCCGGCTGGTGCGGGCGCAAGGCGATGAGGACTTCGAGACCAGGGCGGGCGGCGAGCCCGTGGTGGAGCACCCCGAGCCCGGCGAGGTGGTCTGGCGGGACGACCTGGGGGTCACCTGCCGGCGCTGGAACTGGCGGCAGTGCGTGCGCACCCACATCACCGAGACCACGCAAAACGCGCTGTTCCTGCTGGAACGGCTGGAGCCCTACCCGCTGCAGCGGCTGCAGGAGGCCGCCGACGACCTGGCCGGCCGGCTGCGCACGATCACCCCCGGGGTGCGGATCCGCACCAGGCTGATCGGGGCGGCCTGATGGTGACCCTGCTCGCCCTGTCCGCCGCGATCGCCTACGGCGTCGCCGACTTCATGGGCGGGGCGGCCTCCCGCCGGCTCGCCGTGCTGCGGGTGCTGCTGATCAGCTTCCCGGCGGGGATCGTGTGCCTGGTGGCCGCCTCGCTGGCGGCCGGCGAGGCGCCCACCCGGCCGGGCCTGCTGTGGGGCTCGGCCGCCGGGCTGGCCGGAGGCGCCGGCCTGATCGCCTTCTACCGCGCGCTGGCCCAAGGGCCGATGAGCGTGGTGGCCCCGGTCTCGGCGCTGGCCGCGGCGGTGCTGCCGGTCATCGTGGGGACGTTTCACGGGGAACATCTGGATCCCGCGGTGCTGGCCGGCGTCGTGCTGTGCGTGATCGCCATCGGCCTGGTCAGCATGGAACAGTCCGCGCAGCCGGCCGCTCGGCCCACCTCCCCCGCCTCCGGGCCGGCCGGGCTGCGGCGGATGGCCGGCAGCGGCCCCGCCCTGGGCCTGCTGTCCGGGGCGGCCTTCGGGATGTTCTTCGTCCTGCTGCACCGGGCGGGCGACGGAGGCGGGCTGTGGCCGACGACGGCGGCCCGCCTGGCGGGTCTGTGCGTCGTCCTCGCCGCGGTCGCCGCCCGCCGGATCCACCGCGCCCGCGCGTTCGGCTCCCTGCCGGGGGCGGATCCGCAGCCCGGCGAACCGCCCGCCTCGAAACGGGAGAAGGCCGCAAGGACACGCCCCCGCCAGGAGCTCGGGCACACCGGCGGGCCGACAGCGCTCGCCGGCGCCCGGGAACGCCGGCTGCCCTGGGGCATGACCGGCTCGACGCTCGCCCTGGCCGCCTTCTCCGGCGTGCTGGACGCCCTGGCCAACGCCCTGTACTTCGTGGCCGCCGGCCGGGGCCTGCTCAGCCTGGTGGCGGTCCTCACCTCGCTCTATCCGGCGATCACCGTGCTGCTCGCCAGGCTGGTCTACAGCGAACGCCTACGGGCCGTGCAGCACCTGGGCCTGGTCGTCGCGGTCGCGGGCGTCGCCCTGGTCACCGCGGGCTGACCGGACGGCCGGCTCAGGCGGTGGACAGGCCGGCGTCGGAGGTCACCTCCCCGTTGAGGACCGGCTGGTGGCGAAAGGAGGGACGCAGTCCGGCCGCCTCCAGGGCCCGGCGGTAGGCGGTGGTGGCCCCGCCGGCGTCTCCGGCGGCCTCGAACAGCTCGCCGAGCTCCCGCAGCAGGTGGGCGACCGGGCGTTCCCGGCCGGTGCGGTCCAGCCGCTCCAGCCGCCCGGCGACGTCCCGCAGCACCTCCAGCGCGGCCTCCCGGGCGTCCTGCGCCAGCCTGGCCCGGGCGATGATCAGCCTGGCCTGGATGAGCTGCAGGGCGCGCGCCCCGGCCCCGATGTCGGCGGGACGGCTCTGCGCCCGGTCGTCTTCCCCGTGACCGGGCTCGACCCGGCCGTTCGACTGCGCGGATGCGGCCGAGGTGGCGCCCGCCTCGGCGGCCAGCTCCCGTTCCACCGCCTCGATGGCCTTGTCGGGCTCGCCGAGCAGCACCAGCGCCCGCGCGGTCTCGATGGCGCAGTCGACCGCCTCCGCCCCGTGCAGGTCCCGGACGGCGCCGCGGAGCAGCTCCATCGCCTCGGCCGCCGGGTGCGGCGCGTCCCCGAACGGCGGCACGCCGCGCAGCAGCGCCCGGGCGGCGGCCACGTGCAGCCGGGCCTGCGCGCGGGCGCGGGCGCCCTCGTCCTGGGCGGCCAGCGCCTGTTCGGCCAGGTGGAGGGCGTCGCCGACCGCGCCCCGCTCCAGCGCCTGCACGCTGGCCCGCCGGTAGGCGTCGGTCAGCGACACCTCGGCGGGGGAGCCGATGGCCAGCACCTCGCGGCCCAGCCGGTGGGCGCGTTCGGGGTCGGAACGGTCGACGTAGGCCAGCAGCAGCACCCGGCCGACCTCGGTGTGCTCCTCCCCGACGGTCAGTCCCAGCTCCTGCAGCCGGGCCAGCACCCGCTCGCCCAGCGTGATGGCCTGCCCCAGGTCGCCGACGGCGTGGTAGCAGCGGGCCAGCGCCACCAGGGCGGGCAGCGCGCTGCTGCGGCCGGGGTCCCGTTCGGCCTGCTCGCGCAGCTCCTCGAAGATGGCGATGGCCTCCTCCAGGCGCCCCAGCGCCTCCAGGGCCTGGGCGCGGCCCCAGCGGGCCCGCACGGTCAGCTCCGGATCGTCGCTGCCGGAGATCACCTCGTCGAACCCGGCCAGCGCGGCGGGGGCGTCACCGGCGTTCAGGGCCAGCCGGGCGTACCGTTCCCGGACTTCCAGATGGGCGCGCTGTTCCGGCTCGATGCCCTCGGCCAGATACTCGGCGGTGCAGCCCAGGCGCTCGGCCAGCAGCCGCAGCACCGCGGGCGTGGGAGTGCGCTTGCCCGACTCGATCAGCGAGATGTAGCTGTCGGAAAGATCATGGCCGGCGAGCTGAGCTTGCGACATGCGTCTGGTCAGCCGCAGGTTGCGGACTCGTTCGCCGACGTTGCCTGGACCCGGCATGTGAACTCACTTAGCGGAAGTAATCAGGAGGCAGGGGTGCCGACATGATTGCATGTTGCAGGCTGCCGCACATCGAGAGTAACCCAAGCAACAGCGACAAGATTGCCGTTCGGCCGCATTGGCGACCTCTTTCCCCAAGCCTCCCACCGCTCCCATCCGGCTCACCCGCCGCACCGCGCGCCGGTCAGTCGTCGGCGGAGGCGTTCTTGTTGGGGAAGATCATCTCGCAGACCTCCAAGTAGAGCTGCTCGGGATAGGGCAGGTAGTCCACCGTGCTCAGCGCCTGGTCCTGGCCGGCCGACTCCAGCACGAACGCCCCATAGCCCAGCAGCCGCCCCATCAGCGACCGCTCAAAGCTCATGTCGGTCACCTTGCCCAGCGGCATCATGCCGACCTTGCGGGTGATCAGCCCGCTGGTGTGGATCATCCGCTCATTGGTGATCACGAAGTAGTCCACCGACCACTCGGCCACCTTCCACACGAACCAGCCGAGCAGCAGCAGCCAGCCCCACCAGATCCAGTTCAGCGACTGGCCCTCGCCGACGACGTTGCTGAGCACCCCGGCGACGATCAACCCGCCCAGCACCAGGCCCACCGGCGTCATCAGCACGGCCGGGTGCCGCCGCACGGTGATGACCTGGCTTTCGTGGGGCAGCAGATACTTGTTGACCGAGGCCGGCGCCGAGTCACCGGGTGTGACGAGCCTCATGCCGCACCGTTCCCGGACGGGACCGGCGAGCCGGTCTGTGCATCGGCCGCTGTCACGGAACGGAAGGCCGCAAAGACCGCATCAGCCCCCGTGGCGCTTTTCCTGGTGGGCACAACTGCCTCCCCGAGCACGGTGACCCACTGACCCCAAGTCAGTCTTACATCAGCGGCCACCCACGGCAAAGACACTCGCCCGAGCGGTTCACCTCGCTTTTCCCAGGCGGCGTTACCCCTGGCTTTGGGCGGGTCCTTCACCGGCCCCAAGGTCGGCGGTGGCGCCCGTGGCGACCTGGCGCTTCTTCTCGGCGGCCACGATGGCCAGGACCTGCAGATGCTTGCGGGCGATCCGCTCCACCAAATCGGGGGGCGCCGAGCCGGTGACGTCCTGGGCGCCGTGCCGGGCGGCCGTGACGCACCGCGTCACGGTGGCCGCGTCGTGGACTCCGGTGAACTCTTTGGCCAGCCGCTCGCCGACTTCCCGGTAACCGGGCAGGTCGCCGTCGTTGTGGTAAGTCATGCCGATCCCAGCACCTCGCTCACGCCGTCCGGTTCTCCGCTCGCTTTGATGACGGAGAAGAGCGAAAAACAACGCTCCGTAATCGACTATTGCCCGCGGCGGCCTTGCGGCGAAAGCCCGTCGCCGCCGTGGACACCAGGACCGGCCACAGTCATGACGCGAGGATGGAAGATCGAACGCCGCCCCAACCCGTCCGATAGACGGACCAAACCATTTTCAGAGGCTCGGCAACGGCCCATGCGGCCGCAGAATCACACCACTCCGTACAGCCGATCCCCGGCGTCGCCCAATCCCGGCACGATGAATCCCTTCTCATTCAGGTGCGAGTCGATCGCCGCGGTGACCACCCGAAGCGGCACCTGAGTGCCGGCGAACGCCTCCTCCAGATGTTTCAGGCCCTCCGGGGCGGCCAGCAGGCACACCGCCGTCACATCGGTGGCGCCGCGCCCCAGCAGCAGCTTGACGGCGGCGGCCAGGGTGCCGCCGGTGGCCAGCATCGGGTCCAGCACATAGCACTGCCGCCCCGACAGGTCCTCCGGCAGCCGGGTGGCGTAGGTCTCGGCCAGCAGGGTGCCCTCGTCCCTGACCATGCCGAGGAAACCGACCTCGGCGGTGGGCAGCAGCCGGGTCATCCCGTCCAGCATGCCCAGCCCGGCCCGCAGGATCGGCACCACCAGCGGCTTGGGCCCGGCCAGCTGCACGCCCGGGGCGTCCGCCAGCGGGGTCCGCACGGTGGTCTCGGCCACCCGCACGTCCCGGGTGGCCTCATAGGCCAGCAGCATGACGAGTTCCTCGGCCAACCGGCGGAACGTCGGCGAGTCGGTGTTCACGTCCCGCAGCACGGTCAGCTTGTGGGCGACCAGCGGATGGTCGACGGCCAGGATCTTCATGGGGATCACGGTATCCCCCGCACACATCGGGGGTGATATGCACGGTATGGAGGAGGTTGACCGGGGAATGACCAGAGAATGAGCACAGAGCGCAATGAGGAGCCGACCCCCGAGGAGGTGCGGGATCGACTGCGCAGGCGTGCCATCTTCCTGCGTGAGCTGGCCGAGGCCCGAGAGCTGCGGCGGCGGGTGACGCCGCACCGTTCCCGCCGGGCCCGTATCCATGCCGTCCTGCGCCGCCGGACCTTCCGGCTGCACTGAGCCTTCTGCAGCACCCCGTCTTCGCCGGCCCGCAGTCGGAGACGACGCCGTGACGTGGGAGGTCGCAGCACCGGGCACCGTCGAGGCCTCCGTCTGCGGCGCCCCAAGACCCCGTGCCGGAAAAGTCCGGTGGGTCCGTCCGCCTCCGCCCGGTCCCGTCCGCCCGCGCCGACGCGTCCACCGCGACCGCCGCAGAGCCGGACGCGTTCACCGCCGTGCATGCGGGCGGGGGCCCGCATACACGGGCCGAGTGCCGTTCGTCACGCGGAACCTGTGCTTTCCTGCAAGTTTTGCCGGTGGGTGCGCATGCGCGTGCAGCATCTGCGAACATGCCGAGGCAGGTACCGCGCCGGTGGGGTGATGATGACGGATATTGACGCGACGGATTTCGCCGTCGTGGTGTATCGCGAAGACGACTGCTGGGAAGCCGAAGTTCTCCCGGTTGCTCTCACCCGGGATCTGCATGGACTGATCCATGCCCTACGCCAACAGCCCAGCATAGGCGGCACCATCGGGCTGGTCGCGGTCGGCGACGACTTCTTCGTCGCCATCCGGGTGCTGGGCGATGAGGTGATGCTGTTCCTGTCGGATGTGACGGCCTCGGTGGACTGGCCGCTGGCCCGGCAAGTCCTGGAGTACCTGGACATCCCCGTCCCCGAGGACGAGGAGCTGGACCAGGTGCTGCCGGTCGGCGACATGTCCATCTTCGTCGACCTGGGGCTGGATGAGATGGAGCTCGGCGCCATCTCCGGGGACCTGGACCGCTACCCCGACGAGATGCTGGCCGACATCGCCAAACGCCTCGGCTTCGGCCAGGCGTTCGACCGGGCCCTGGACACCCTGGGGTGATCCCGGCTCCCGCCCCGCGTGAAGTCCTCCTTCTGCGCTGGGAGAACGTCACCGGACGGTGGGAGCCGGGGCCCTCCCTCTTTCTGAGAGGAGGGGTCAGAATGAATGGATGTCGTACTTCGCTGCGGTCTTCGCGCGAACCCCGCAGGGCTGGATCGGCGACGAGACCACCCTGGAGGAGGTGACCGGCGTCGACGATCTCGCCGACCTGATGCGCGAGGCCGCCATGGAGGCGCTGGGCGATCCGGTGCTGCTGCTGGCCGAGGCGGACGACGAGTGGTTCGCCGTCGCCCGGCTCGACGACGAAGGCGAGGTGCGGGCCTTTTTGTCGGCCGCCCGCGACGAGGGAGTGGCGGCGCTGTTCTCCCAGCTGATCGGGGAGGTCGCCGAGGGCGAGGCGGGCGGCGAGGCGGGCCTGCTGGCGGATCTGGGGGTGTCCGCCGAGCGGCTCGGCGAGCTCGCCGAGCGGGCGCTGCCCGCGGACGCCCTGCTGGAGATCGCCGAACAGGCCGGCTTCGGCGACGATTTCGACAACCTGCGGGCCTGACCCCTCCGGGACGCGGCGCCTGCGCCCCTACGATCGGTGTTCACCCGCCCGGATCTCTCGACGAGCGACCCCATGCACGCACCCACTCCGGCACAGCCTTCTAAGGCACGCGACCCCATCCTCGCCGAGTTCGCCCCGCCGATGCGGCTGGCGCTCGACCAGGCCCGCCTCGCCATGGAGAGCGGGGACGTCCCGGTGGGCGCCGTCATCTTGGACTCCGGCGGCCGGGTCATCGCCACCGGGCGCAACGAGCGGGAGCAGACCGCCGACCCCACCGCGCACGCCGAGGTCGTGGCGCTGCGCTCGGCCGCGGCCCGGCTGGGGAGCTGGCGGCTGGAAGGCTGCACCCTCGTCGTCACCCTGGAGCCGTGCACCATGTGCGCGGGCGCCGCCGTGCTGGCGCGGGTGGACCGCATCGTCTACGGCGCCGTCGACCCGAAGGCCGGCGCCGTGGGCTCCCTGTGGGACGTGGTACGTGATCGTCGTCTCAACCACCGGCCGGAGGTCATCGCCGAAGTCCTCGCCGACGAGTGCGGAGCCGTGCTGACGGAGTTCTTCGCCCGCCGCAGAACCCGATAAGGATTTCATCGCTCGCCGCAGAGTCGGGTAGGCTTCGCGACGGTGGTGTCGCCTAGCGGCCGAGGGCGCACGCCTCGAAAGCGTGTGATGGGGCAACTCATCCGTGGGTTCAAATCCCACCACCACCGCTGTCCGAACGGGCCCCGCCTGCATCGTCAGGCCGGGGCCCGTTCGTTTTCCGCCTCGCTTTCCATCTCACTGGGCCATGTCGACGAAGCGGCTGTAGTGGCCCTGGAAGGCGACGGTCACGGTGGCGGTGGGGCCGTTGCGGTGCTTGGCCACGATCAGGTCGGCCTCGCCGGCCCGCGGGGACTCCTTCTCGTAGGCGTCCTCGCGGTGCAGCAGGATCACCACGTCCGCGTCCTGCTCGATGGACCCCGACTCGCGCAGGTCGGAGATCATCGGCTTTTTGTCGGTGCGCTGCTCGGGGCCGCGGTTGAGCTGGGACAGCGCGACCACCGGGACCTGCAGCTCCTTGGCCAGCAGCTTCAGGGAGCGGGAGAACTCCGACACCTCCACCTGGCGGCTCTCCACCCGCTTGTTGGAGGTCATCAGCTGCAGGTAGTCGATGATGACCAGGCGCAGGTCGTGCTGCTGCTTGAGGCGGCGGCACTTGGCCCGGATCTCCATCATCGTCATGTTCGGCGAGTCGTCGATGAACAAGGGGGCCTCGGCCACCTCGCTCATCCGGCGGGCCAGGCGCGTCCAGTCCTCGTCCTGCATGGTGCCCGAGCGCATGGCGTGCAGCGCCACCCGCGCCTCGGCCGACAGCAGGCGCATGGTGATCTCGTTGCGCCCCATCTCCAGGCTGAAGAACGCCGAGGTGAGCCCGTGCTTGATCGAGGCCGCCCGGGCGAAGTCCAGCGCCAGCGTCGAGTTGTGGGTGGGCACGCAGGAGCGGCCCGCCAGGTACATGTGGTCGGCGTTGTCCACCTGGACGCAGCGCACCGGCACGCTCGGCACGGGCCGCACGTCCACGATGCGGCGCACCTGCGGCCGGTGCGGCCCGCCGGGCTCGGCGGCGGCCGGGGCGAAGCTCACCACGTGGCGGAGCGCGGCCCCCTCGCCCCGGCTGTGCAGCGCGGCCCGGTGGCCCAGGCTGATCACCAGTTCCCGGACGTCCTCGGCCAGCGGGCGGTTCGCCGTCGTGAAACGGGCCAGGCCGTCGCCGGAGCCCGCCTCCGGGGCACCGGCCAGCAGACCGGCCAGCAGCGCGCGACGCTGCCGCTCAGCGGCGCGCAGATAGGCGGCAGGGATGCGGCCCTCTTCCACCCAGTCCTTCTCAAAGGGCCGGGTGGACGCACCGGGATCGGCGGCGTTCTCTCGCCGCTCGGGGCAGGCCCCCGGCAGGCCGGGTTCCCGCCGCCCGAAACCGACCAGGCCGCCGCCGGAGCGCGCCTCCGGGGCGCTGGCCGGCAGCGCGCGACGCCGCCGCTCAGCGGCGCGCAGGCGGGCGGCAGGGATGTCCTCCTCGGCCCGGTCCCTCCCTAGGGGCCGCTCGGATACGCCAGGGACGGAGCCGGCGTCCCCCCGCCGCCCGGGGCGGGACCCCGGCAGATCGGTACGGCCGTCCGGGGCGAACGGCTCGCGGCTTCCGGGGCGGGTGCGGTCCCCGGCGTGGCGCCGGCTCAGCAGGACGCCCAGCCGGTACGGGTCGAGGGGAAGGTCGGCGTGCGGCAGGTCGAACGACGCCGCGACCGTCACCGCGTGATTGGGGCGGCCCTGGGCGTCCCGGAGCGTCCGGGCGATCTCCTCGGTGGTCCTGATCGCAACCGACCCGCCCCGGCGGGCGGAAGAACGGGACACCCGGCCGGGGGCCCGGCGGCCGTGCCGCAGTTCGTCCCTCGTCAGGGCCGACACACAGCGGGAGAACACGGCCCCCGGCGCTGGAAACCAGAGATGGGCCTCGTCCATGAGCACCAGCTCCGCTTCGGCGCGGCCGTGCCTCCCACCGGCCCGGACCGGGACGCGCACCACCCCTCGGTGCGGGCCGAGGCCGAGCGCCGCGGCGGGGCGGCGCTCGGGTGCGCGGCGCAGTGCCGCGGGCAAACCCCTGTGAGCGTCCTCCCGGGCGCCGAGGGCGCACGCCCCCCGCCCCGCGGCGGAACGTTCCGCCGCGGCCGTGCGGTCGTCGCGGGCGACGGTCAGCCACTGGTGCCAGGCGTCGGCGACGATGACCTCGCCGTCGGAGAACTCCACCTCATAGCAGGGGCGGCCGGTCATGACCTCGGTCGCGGCGACGACCCTGGTGGGTTTCCCGTCCGCTCCCAGCAGGTAGTCGCCGACCTTGACCCGCCCCATGGTCGTCCAGCCGTCCGGGGTGGGCAGCGGAGTGTCCAGGGCGAGCGCCTTCCCGATGGCGGGCCGGGCGGCGATGATGATCATCTGCCCGGGGTGCAGGCCGTTGGTCAGCGCGTCCAGGTCGGCGAACCCGGTGGGCACCCCGGTCATCTGGCCGCCGCGGCTGCCGATGGCCTCGATCTCGTCCAGGGCGCCGGGCATGATCTCGCTGAGCGGCAGGTAGTCCTCGCCGCTGCGGTTGTCGGCGATGGCGAGCACCTCGGCCTGGGCGCGGTCGAGGATCTCGTCGGCGTCGGCGCCGTCGGAGGAGTAGCCGAGCTGCACGATCCGGGTGCCGACCTCCACCAGCTTGCGCAGCACCGCCCGCTCTCGGACGATCTTGGCGTAGTAGGCGGCGTTGGCGGCGGTCGGCACGGTCGCCATCAAGGTGTGCAGGTAAGGCGCGCCGCCCACCCGGTTGATCTCGCCGCGCCTGGTCAGCTCGGCGACCACGGTGACGGCGTCGGCCGGCTCACCTCGTCCGTACAGCTCCAGGATGGTGTCGAAGAGGATCTGGTGCGCCGGCCGGTAGAAGTCGCTCGGGCGCAGGATCTCCACGACCTCGGCGATGGCGTTGGCCGATAGCAGCATGCCGCCGAGCACCGACTGTTCGGCGGCCAGGTCGTGGGGTGGGGTGCGCTCGAACTCCCGTTCGTGAGACCCGAGTTCGGTCACGCTCACGGTTCCACCCCGTCTCTTCGTCCCCGCACGAACCGTCCGTCCGTGGATGCGACGGCCGGCCTCGCCGTCCCACTGACGGGTCTAACCGACGGGTATGACATTTTGCGGGCGGGGTCGGAGGGCATGCAAAGCCTCCTGTGGATAACCCTGTGGATGAGTTGTGCAAACACGCCGGGAGCTGTGTGCACGACCTGTGGACAACGTTGGGGAGAAAGCCTCTCCTTCACCGAGGACACCCGCTCTGAGCTGCGAAGACGTTGTCCACCGGCTGTGGGGGAAGAAAAGTTGGCCGCTGTGGGCGATCAAGGCGCCCGATCCGGCCGGCAGCAAGATCGAGTAAGGTTCCAGCAGGGGTTACGGTCATTACCCGGGTGGGTAGTCTCGATCTTCGTCATGCCCCTTCCCACCGCCTGGCGCATCCGCCCTCCCCTGCGCCACCCCCACGACCGCGAGATCTGGCGTCTGGCCGTCCCCGCCTTCGGCGCGCTGGTGGCCGAGCCGCTGTTCCTGCTGGCCGACAGCGCGATCGTCGGCCGCCTCGGCCCGGCGCCGCTGGGCGGGCTCGGCGTCGCCGGGCAGGCCCTGGCCGCGCTGGTCTATGTGTTCGTGTTCCTGGCCTACGGCACCACCGCCGCCGTGGCCAGGCGGGTCGGCGCCGACGATCTGCGGGCGGCGCTGCGGCAGGGCATCGACGGCATGTGGCTGGCGCTGGCGCTCGGCGGCGCGATCGTCGCCGCGGGCCTGCCGCTCACCGGCCGGATCGTCGCGGCGTTCGGCGCCAACGCCGAGGTCGCCCCGCACGCCGAGACCTACCTGCGCATCAGCCTGCTGGGCATCCCCGCGATGCTGGTGATCCTGGCCGGCACCGGGGTGCTGCGCGGGCTGCAGGACGCCCGCACACCGCTTTACGTCTCGGTCGGCTCCTTCGCCCTCAACCTCGTCCTGAACGCCGTCTTCGTCCTCGTCCTGGGCTGGGGGATCGCGGGCTCGGCCTGGGGGACGGTGATCGCGCAGACCGGCGGGGCCGCGGTGTACGCGGCCGTGGTGCTGCGCGGGGCCCGGCGGCACGGCGCCTCCGTGCGGCCCTCGCGGGCGGGACTGCACGCCGCCGTCTCCTCCGGCGTGCACCTGCTGATCCGGACGCTGGCGCTGCGCCTGGTGCTGATCGCCGGCACGGCGGTGGCCGCCCGGATGGGCACCGACGAGACCGCCGCCTACCCGGTGAGCTTCCAGATCTGGACGCTGCTGGCGTTCACCCACGACGCCATCGCCATCGCCGGGCAGGCCATCACCGGGCGCTACCTGGGCGCCGGGGACGCGGCCGGGGCGCGCGCGGCCACCCGGCGCATGGTGGAGTGGGGAGTGCTCAGCGGGCTGTTCTTCGCGGTGGCGGTGCTGGCGGCGCGGCCGTACCTGCCGGCGCTGTTCACCTCCGATGAGGGGGTGCGCTCGGCGCTGCTGGCGGCGCTGCTGGCGGTGGCGGCGCTGCAGCCGGTCGCCGGGGTGGTGTTCGTCCTGGACGGGGTGCTGATCGGCGCCGGCGACATGCGGTACCTGGCGGCCACCACCGCCCTGGCGACGGCGGTGTTCCTGCCGGCCGCGCTGGCGGCCTACCGGCTGGAGACCGGGCTGACGGGCCTGTGGACGGCGCTCGGGCTGTGGATGCTCACCCGGCTGGTCACGCTCGGCCTGCGGGCGCGCGGCGAGGCGTGGCTGGTGACCGGTGCGGTGCGCGGCTGACCGGCGTGACCCTGGTGACAGCTTTTCGAAAATATGCTCGAACAACGAGCGGGCTCCGCTAAGATTCGAACATGTGTTCCAACAAGGGTGAACGGCTGGCCCGGCTGGCCCAGGCGATCGACGAGCTGGCGACCGAAGGGCTGGTCGGCCTGCCACCTGAGACGCTGGCCGAGCGGGTCGCCGGGATCTGGTCGCTGGTAGAGGGGATCGACCCCGAAATCGCCCGTCGCCGGACCCGCTACACCCCTGCGGAGTGCTGATCCGATCCGTCGCTGAGCCTTTCACCACCTCGTTCCCCGGAGGGCCGGGACGGGGCACCGCGGTCGGGGACGACGCCGTGAGCTGCGGCGTCCCGACCTCAGGGCTCCCGTCCCGGCCCTCCAAGACCACAGGCCGGAAAGGCTCATCACAGCGCCGGGCGCCGCCAAGCCCTTCCGCCCCCGGCGCTCGAAGCCGCACGCTGAAAAGACCGCCCTCAGCAGAACGCTGCAGCCCCCTGAAGTTTTCTCAGTGAACCCCGCCTCGCACCGTGACACCCCCGGCCAGGGCCGTGGCGCGACCGGCCGGGCCCAGCCGTCTTCTCTCCCCGTCTCTGGCCGTGAGCGGTACGGCCCGGTGACGTCCTGCCGCACCCCACCAGGGACCTCGCTCTGGCCTCGGCCCTCTCGCCGTCCTCCAAGGCACCGAATCGCCGGGAACGCCTCACTCGGGCCTCTCGCCGAACCAGGCGGTGAAGCCGCGCGGTCAGGAGGTCATCGGCCGGTGCGGTTCTTCGTCCGGCCCACGATGGGGATCTTCGGCGGCTTCGGCGGTGGCGGCGGCTTCGGGAACGCCGGGACCTTGATGTTCGGCCTGATGGGGCGGGTGCCGTGCGCCGGCAGCCACTTGTTCAGCCGCCGCAGACGGCGGGCGACCTCCTTGCGGAGGTAGGGCAGCGCCGCGTACAGGACATCGCCCGGGCATTCGGTGGCATTGAAGTCGCGATGGCCCCGAATCGCGAGGAAAGGGTTGAGATCATAGGCGTGGCACAGCCACACGCATGTGTCCACCAGCGAATACCACAGCGGCGCCGGGATCGGGGCGTTGGAGTAGGTGCCTTCGCTCTCGATGCCGATGGTGTGGTGGTTGTGGCCACGTACCTGGGCGCCCACCACATGACGGCCGGATTTGATGGCCGCCAGGGTGTGGTTGCGCCCCTCCATCACATGACCGCCTCTGCTGATCGTGAGCTGTTCCCCGATGTCGTCCCAGCCGTTGCGTTCCATGTGGAATCGCTGCAGCAGGCGCGACAAGCGGTATGCATGCTCCAGTGAATAGTCCTTGGTGTTGGCGGTCGCCGTGTGATGAATGACGATGCGGTTCGGGGGCCGGTTGAGAATCTGCGCCCGCTGCCGCGGCGGCCTGGCGTCCCACTGTTCACGGGCGTGCACGCGAAGCAGCCGCCGGGTGTCCCCACCTCCCCGCTCCGCCGCCTCGGCCTGATCGACCAGCGGAAACGCCATGATCAGCCCGGTCCCCGCCGCGCTGCTCAAAAACGTCCGGCGGCTGATCCAGCCCTGCGAACATGCGGTCACAAGTCCCCCTTCCGCCGCACGATCCGGCTACGGAAGGTAGCGACCGGAAGGATGCCGCCGAAGCGTCTACGCCGACTCTTGACGGACAACGGACATCCATTACCGACGGCAGGAACCGGATTTCGAACGCTGCACTCTCAGCACATCGGCAGCTGAAATTCCTTCAACTCGATCTCACCGCCAAATGTTTTCCACTGCCCTCTCCAATGGTCAACGGAGCCTCGGTGAACCGCCTGGTCCGGCACCGCTTCCGTGACTTTCTCCGAAGGGTTTCCGTCAGCTCGGCCTCGGCTCTGCAAAGCCCGCACGCAGAATCCAAAAGGAGCTTGACGGGGTTTCCTCAGAGAATCTTTCAACACGCCGCCCCACGGCTCGTATGCAGCAGCCCGGCCGTCAGGGACGTCGCAGCTCCGGGCTGCGTCAGGGCTTTGCCCTCGGCGCTTGCGGTCGCCCGGTGAAAAGATCGGCGAGGTTTCTCAGCGAAAAGGAACGCCCACTTGAGCCCCACCGCTTTCGGGCAGCGGCACGCCGGGACCGGCCGGCGGACGCCGGCGCCCGAAACCGGCGGCGCCACGTCCGCGGACCGCCTGCCCCATCACCGCATCTCGACGGCGCCGATCGTTGACCTCGGTGTGATGAAGGCCGGCTCCCCGAGTGCGCCGTCTCGGCGGAGACCCCGAGCCGTTCTCCGGCAAAGTCTCCAAGGCCTGGCAGGTCATGGTCGCGCGATGCACGCAAAACGGCCGGGAGCCCTCCGGGAGCTTGGGGAGTGATGCCTCTCCCCGGCGCATCCGGAAGGTCCCGGCCGCTTAGCGGTCTGCGAGCGGGCCTGCCGTGCGGCGTGCCTCAGGCGGCGGCCACGTTGAGGTCGATGGTGGCGCTGACCTCGGGGTGCAGCCGGACGGTGACCTTGTGGGCCCCGAGCGTCTTGATGGGGTTGCGGATCTCGATGCGGCGCTTGTCCAGCTCCGGACCCCCCGCGCCCTTGACGGCCTCGACGATGTCGGCGGCGGTCACCGAGCCGAACAGCCGGCCGCCGGAGCCGGCCCGGCTGCGCAGCACCACCTTCAGGGAGCCGAGCTGCTCGGCGACCTCGCGGGCCTGCTCCAAAGTGGCGATCTCACGGGCCGCGCGGGCCTTCTTGATCGCGTCGACCTCCCGCTGGGCGCCGCGGGTCCAGCGGATCGCCAGCCCGCGGGGCACCAGGTAGTTGCGCCCGTAGCCGTCCTTGACCTCGACCACGTCGCCCGGCTCACCGAGCCCGCTGACCTGCTGAGTGAGAATGAGCTTCATCGAACGTCCTCCCCTCAGCGCGCGGTGCTGGTGTAGGGCAGCAGCGCCATCTCACGGGCGTTCTTGATCGCGGTGGCGACGTCCCGCTGGTGCTGGGTGCAGTTACCGGTCACCCGGCGGGCACGGATCTTGCCGCGGTCGGAGATGAACTTGCGCAGCAGGCCGGTGTCCTTGTAGTCGACGTAGGAGATCTTCTCCTGGCAGAACACGCAAACCTTCTTCTTGGGCTTGCGCGGCGGTGACTTGGCCATCGTGGTGCTCCTGTTCGAGAGCCCCGCTTGCGCGGGAATGGTCTGTCGGTCAGTGACCCCTCTTGCAAGGCCGCACGCCGACCCGTTCACGGGCCGACCCACGGCCGGAGGGCCTTGGTTCTCGTCCCGCCCGAAGGCGGAACGTTCGGCTCGCTCTCACCCGGACGAAAGCGAGCCCGCTTTCGCGGCGCCCGGTCCTGCGACGGCGGCCGGCCGGGCCGCGCCCAGGACCAGCGGGCGCTCGCCTAGAACGGAGGGTCGTCGGAAAAACCGCCGCCGGTGGCCCAGGGGTCGGCGGGCGCTCCTCCCGGAGCGCCGGCACCGGCGGGAGCTCCGCCGAAGCCGCCCCCGGAGTCAAAGCCCCCGCCGCCGCCGAAGCCGCCGCCCTGCCGCTGGGTCTTGTTGACCTTGGCGGTGGCGTTGCGCAGCGACGGGCCGACCTCGTCGACCTCCACCTCGTAGACGGTGCGCCTTTCGCCCTCACGGGTCTCATACGACCGCTGCCTCAGGCGACCCTGCACGATCACCCGCATGCCGCGGGTCAGGCTCTCGGCCACGTTCTCGGCCGCCTGCCGCCAGACATTGCAGGTCAGGAAGAGGGCTTCGCCGTCCTTCCACTCCCCGCTCTGCCGGTCGTAAAAGCGCGGCGTGGAGGCGACGCGGAAGGTCGCCACCGCCTGTCCGCTAGGGGTGAAGCGCAGGTTCGGGTCCTCGACGAGGTTCCCGACGAGTGTTATCTGAGTGTCGCCTGCTGCCATGGGGCTGGCTCCATCTGTCGGGGCGGCCCACCGTAAGAGGGTGTTCAGTGGACCTCGGGGCGGATGACCTTGGTACGCAGAACCGACTCGCTCAGGTTGAGCTGGCGGTCCAGTTCCTTGACGACGGCGGGTTCGGCGGTCAGGTCGACGACCGCGTAGATGCCCTCGCTCTTCTTCTGGATGTCGTAGGCCAGCCGCCTGCGACCCCAGATGTCGACCTTCTCCACCGTGCCGCCGCCGTTCTTGACGACGCTGAGGAACTGGTCGAGCGAGGGGGCGACGGCCCGTTCCTCGATCGAGGGGTCGAGGATGACCATGACTTCGTAGCGACGCATGTTGTGTCCCTACCTCCTCTGGACTGATGCGGTCACGGCGCTTCCGTGACAGGAGGGCTCTGGCGCCGGCCGCGGGCCGCGCTGCTGGGACGCGGCCTGCGGGAACCGATCCAGGCTACCAAGGGCCGGACCTTGGCGAGGCCAACTGGAAAGTTCATCGCCGAACCCGGTGGGCCGGCCCGGCGGGGCGTCCCGCGCCGGCTGCGCGACGGCGGTCCAGCTCGGCCATGATGTCGGCCATGCGGGCCCGCATCCGGGCCGTCTGGGTGGTCAGCATCGACAGTTCCTCGATGAGCTCCGCGTCGCCGATGAGCGCGAGATCCCTGTTGTCCATCGGGCACCTTTCGAATCCGTTCATGATTCGAAGCGATGTTCGAAGTCATCTCCGAGACTACCTGCAGGCACCGACATTCTCGGCCGTGGCGCCGCCGGAACGGCAACCGGCCGCATCGCTTTCCCCTGCTCTGGATTGACGGCGGCCGGGGCGGGCATCCTCACCCGGCCAGTGAACCTTTTCCAACACGACGTCTCCGCAGGCCGAGACGGGGCCTCGCAGTCTGAGGCGAAGCCGTGACCCGCAGCGTCACGGCGCCGGAGACCCTCGAGGGTCCCGTCCCCGGGCCTTGGGCCACATGTTGGAAAAGGTTCAGTCCCTGTCCCCAGCCAGGAGAGGGGTGCTCCCCATGCCGGACACTCTCGAAAAGCGGCGCGGCCGCCGGCTGCTCAACACCGACGGCGGACGCCACCCGCTGCAGAACGCCCTGACCTTGACCGCCTTCGTGCTGGGAGTGGCCGCGCTGGTGCTGGGATTCATCCCGGCCACCCACTTCTTCGGCGCGCTGGCCGGGGTGATCGGGCTGCCGGTCGCGCTGTACGCGCAGCTCATCTCGGACACCACGGGTGAACGCTTCTTCAACGTCATCGCGATGATCTGCGCGTTCGTCGGGGCCGCCTTCGCCCTGCGCCACGGCGGCTTCTCCCTGTGATCCGGGCGGGCCGCGGCCACCGGGGCGCCCGCTGTCACCTGCGACGGCTAGGCTCGAGTTCATGCGCATCGGAGCCCACGTCGACCAGCACGACCCCCTGGCGGGCGCCCGCGCCGTCGGGGCGGAGGTCGTGCAGTTCTTCCTCGGCGATCCGCAGGGCTGGAAGAAGCCGGTGGTGCCCGAGGCGGTCGCCGAACTGGACGGGTCCGGGGTGGACGTCTACATCCACGCCCCGTACGTGGTCAACGTGGCCACCTCCAACAACCGGATCCGGGTGCCCAGCCGCCGGATCCTCAGCGAGCAGCTGCAGGCCGCCGCTCAGATCGGCGCCAAGGCGCTGATCGTGCACGGGGGGCACGTGCTGTCCGGCGACGACCCCGAGGTGGGCTTTGAGAACTGGCGCAAGGTCTTCGAGCGGATCGACTGCCCGATCCCGATCTACATCGAGAACACCGCGGGCGGCGGCAACGCCATGGCCCGCCGGCTCGATCGGATCGCCCGGCTGTGGGAGGTGCTGGGCCAGGTCCCCGGCATCGACGGCAAGCTCGGTTTTTGCCTGGACACCTGCCATGCGCACGCGGCCGGCGAGGAGCTGATCGACGTGGTCGACCGGATCAAGGCGATCACCGGCCGGATCGACCTGGTGCACTGCAACAACAGCCGGGACGCCTTCGGCTCGGGCGCCGACCGGCACGCCAATCTGGAAAGCGGCACGATCGACACCGAGCTGATCGTGTCGGTGGTGCGGTCGGCCGGGGCCCCGGTGGTGGTGGAGACCCCTCCGGCCGGTCAGGCCGCCGACATCGCCCTGCTGCGCGCCGCGCTCACCTGACCCCGGCCCCGGCGGGCCGCCGAGGGTTTAGGGAAGTGTGTCCCGGGTCATACCTTTCGGACACCACCCCACCCCGAGGTGACGCCATGACCGGAGCCCCCGCCCCCGGGACGACCCGACTGCCGCTCGGCGTCCAGGCCGACGGCACGCTCACCCCCAGGGCCGTCCCGATCGCCTTCGTGCTGGGCACACTGGCCGTCTTCGCCGCCCTGCCCCTGGGGGTACTGGGCATCGTCCTCAACGACAGAGGGCTGGAGCGGGTGCGGACCGACCCGCAGAGCGCCCGCAAACTGGTGGCCTGGTCGTGGGGGATCTTCGCGGTGGTCGACGCGCTCGCGGTCGTCGCCGTGGTCCTGGCCGTTTTTCTCCTCTGACCGGCGCTTCCCCGCCTGACCCGGCGACGGCGACGCCGTCCCTCGGCACAGCCGGGCCTCCTCCCGGTCAGCCCGCCCAGCCTCCCGAGGTGAAGGTGAGCAGCATCAGGACCGCGAACGGCACGGAGGCCGCCACGATGGCCGCATACAGCGCAGGACGGCGGGCGCCCAGCCGCCCCAGGGCGATCCACAGCGGCCACCACAGCAGCATGGCCCGCCCCACCGACAGGTAGTACGACGACAGCAGCAGCGCCGCCAGCTGCAGCCCCACGTAGGTCAGCTCCGGCCAGCACCGTCTGACCAGCAGGTACCCGCACAGCAGGACGCCGACCAGCGCGGCGAACATCTCGATCCGGAACGCCAGGGTGAACTCATAGTCGGTCTGGAACGCGGCCCGCCAGGTGGTCATGAACGACTCCCAGGGCCACACCAGATGCCGGTCCCAGCCCGCCTCCTGGGCGTGCTGCCAGGCCAGCCAGTCTCCGGTGCGCGTCCACTGGTAGCAGGAGTAGGCCAGCAGCGGCGTGAACGGCAGCGCCAGCCAGGCCGCCGGACGCCACCCCACCGCGCGGCGGCCGTGCTCGCCCGCCCAGAACTCCACGATCAGGGCCAGCGCGAGGAACAGCCCGGTGATCCGCACCCCGGAGGCCGGGGTGGCCAGCAGCGCGGCGGCCGCCCACCGCCCCTGGCGGGCCAGCAGCCAGGCGGGCAGCGCCAGCGCCAGGAACACCGCCTCGGAGTAGCCGGCGAACAGGAACACCGCGGGCGGCCCGGCCAGCAGCGCGATCACCGTCCGGCGCCCGGCGCCCGCGCCGCCCTCCCGCTCCCCGAGCCGGGCCAGCGCCACCATGGCGATCGCCCCGGCCACCAGCGAGACCGCCAGCCCGATCAACCGGTAGTCCGACAGCAGCAGCCCGCCGATCCGCAGGTCGGGGATCACCATCCCGAGCGCATGCAACAGCAGCGGGTAGCCGGGGAAGAAGGCCGGCCACCCGGGGTCCGGCTGCCCCGGCACCCCGTCATAGCCGTAGGTGGCGAGGTTGATGAACCGGACGGCGTCCCACTGCGCCCACCGTTCCAGATAGGAGCGACCGTCGTAGATGGTCGGCAGCACCCTGGGGATGACCGCGACGAAGAACATCACACCGGCCCACGCGCCCGCCCACACGGACAGTGCCAGGCGATCGACGGGCCGGATGCGTGAGAAAACCGCGGCGCCCTTGTGCTGGACGGGCGTCGCGGCGTCCTTGTCGTGGTCGTGGAGCAACGTCACGGGATCCTAACCTGCGGCCTCGAAGGTAAGCCGGGCATAAAGCCCGCCATGTGAAACGGCTGTGGCGGACCCGCCGTCGAACGGGCCCGCCACAGCCGCTTGCACCCTTGCTCAGTCGGGCGGTCTGACGGCCTGCGCCCCTCCCATGCCGGGGCCGCCGCCACCGTCACCAGGGCCACCGCCACCGTCACCGGGGCCGCCACCGCCGTCACCGGGGCCACCGCCGCCGTCGTCACCGCCGCCGTCGCCGCTGGGGCTCGGGTTCGGCGTCGGACCGGGGTTGCGGCAGCCCGGCGCGTTCGGGAAGCGCTCGCACAGACCGGGCGGGTCGTTGTCCTCCGGCGGCCGGTTGCCGCCGCAGCCCGGCGGGATGCAGGGCCGGTGCCGGCGCGGCCGCTCCCGGCAGGGCTCCTCTTCGGTGCTCTCCTGCCCCGGCTCGCACATCGGGGTCTCCGAGGGAGACGGCTGCACGGTGGCGAACTTCTGCGCCACCCCGACATAGGCGGGCGGCGGGAACTGCTGGATCTCCATGCCCCGGGTGGCCTGGGTCATGTAGACGTTCCACAGCCTGGCCGGGACGGTGCCACCCTGGACCACCGCGCCGTCCAGGACCAGCCTCTCCTTCTGGTCGTTGTAGACCGCCACCGCGGTGGACAGCTGCGGGATGTAGCCGACGAACCAGGTGGCGACGTTCTTGTCGGTGGTTCCGGTCTTGCCCGCCACCGGCCGCCCGTCGGCCAGCTTGGCCGCGGTGCCGGTGCCGCCGTTGACGACCGCCTGCATCGCGTAGGTGACGTCGGCGGCGACCTCCTTGGAGAAGATGTTCTCCCGCTTCTTCCACTTGAGGGTCTTGTAGGTCTTCTTGTCCTTGGTGAGGACCTTGTCGACCACGTGCGGCTGGTAGTAGGTGCCGCCGTTGGCGAACGTCGCGTACCCGGCCGCCTGCTCGATCGGGCGGATGTCGTTGATGCCCAGCGACAGACCGTAGGCGTGGCGGTGCGGTTCCAGCAGGTCGCTGGCGATCCCCGCGTCGGTCGCGGTCTCGATCACATCGCCCAGCCCGACCTTCATGCCGAGCTGGACGTAGGCGGTGTTGATGGAGTTCTTGGTGGCCTCGATCAGGTCGATCGCCGGGGGCTCACGGTGACCGTTGGGGATGGGGATGGTGGCCCCGGGCGTGCCGGGCGGCACCGGGTTGCCCTGGCTGTCGAAGGCGATGCCCGAGCGGCCCTCCACCAGGGTCTTCAGGCTCCAGTTCTCCTTCAGGGCGGTGGCCAGCACGTACGGCTTCATCGCCGACCCGGCCTGCGCGGAGCCCGCCCACACGTTGTCGAACTCCTGCTTGAGGTAGTCGGGACCGCCGTAGAAGGCGACCACCCGGCCGGTACCGGTCTCCACCGAGGCGATGCCCACCCGGATGTGCTCGGACTTCCGCTTGGGGTGCAGGGAGGAGATCGTCCGCTCGGCGGCGTACTGGGCCGCCTTCATCTTGGCCTGGTTGAAGGTGGTGACGATGTGCAGGCCGTTGCGGATGATCTCGTCCTCGGTGATGCCCTGGTCGCGCTCCAGCTCCTTGAGCGCCCGCCGGATCATGTAGCCGTTCTGGCCCGCGAAGGTCTGGCCGCTGTTGATCGGCCGCGTCTTGGGGAGGCGGGCCTGGTACTTGTCGTAGTCGGCCTTGGTCAGGGCACCGGTCTTGACCATGCCGTCCAGGACGTACCGGTAGCGGTCCAGGGTCTCCTTTTCGTAGTCCTCGGTGCCGAGCTGGCCGGGACGCTGGATGATCGCCGCCAGCATCGCCCCCTGGTCGGGGCGCAGCTTGTTGACCGGAACGCCGAAATAGGTCTTGGACGCGGCCTGAATGCCGTATGCCTGCCGGCCGAAGTAGATGGTGTTGAGGTAGTCCTCGAGAATCTGGTCCTTGCCCTTTTGCTGGCCGAGTTTGACGGAGATGAACAGCTCCTTGAACTTGCGGCTCATCGTCCGTTCGTTGGACAGGTAGTAGTTCTTGGCCAGCTGCTGGGTGATCGTCGAACCGCCCTGCATCTCGCCGCCGGTGAGGTTGACCCACACCGCGCGGAGGATGCCCTTGACGGAAAAGCCCGGGTCGGTGCGGAAGCTGCGGTTCTCGGCCGCGATCACGGCCTCCTGGACGTGCAGCGGCACGTCCTTGAGATCGACCAGCTCACGGTTGGTGCCGATGCGGCCGATCTCGGTCTTGCCGTCGTCGTAGTAGAAGATCGCCGCGGTCTTGGTGGCGTCCTCGTTGCCGGCCTCGGGCACCGGCGTCATGGCGTACGCCACTCCGATCAGCGTGCAGAAGCTGAGGATGCACAGGCCCAGCACGCCGAGCATGACCTTCCACGACGGCACGAAGCGCCGCCAGCCGGTCTTCTCCGGCTTGTCGCCGCCGGAGCGCCGGCCGCGGCCGCCCGATCCGCCGCGGCCGCCCGGCCCGCCGGGTCCAGGGGGTCCGGGGGGGCCTCCCGGGCCGCCGGGACGGCCCGGCCGGGGCCCGCCCGGGCCGCCGGGACGAGGAGGACGGCCGGGCATGCCCGGCCCCATCTGGTTGCCCGCGGGAACGCGAGGCCTGCTGCCGGGTGCGCCGGGAGAGCCGTGCCGGCCTGGGCCCATGGGGCGTCCGGGAGCGCCGCCCGGTCCGGATGCCATGGCTCGCCCGCGCCCGGCCGAGCCACCCGGCATGCCGCCGGATGCACCGGACCGGTGGCCGGGGGTGGGGACGCCGGGCATCCCCGCTCTTCCCGGTCCGCGTTGCGGTCCGTTCTGGCTTGGGTAACTCACGCGACCTCGTTCGGCTACTGGGATACGGCGTTGGTGCGTCGTCCGACAGTACTGCGCAGGCGAATGAGGGGGCGACCGCCGTGCAGCGTCCGATCCCGCCCTCGGCCACGGGAGGCCGCCGGTGGAGGAACGCACGATCTGGTCGCCCCGCGACGTTGCGGAGCGGTTCGGGTTCCCTCAGCTTCCCTTGGCCATCGGTCCCCGCCGGCTGCGGGGCCGTGTGCCATGACCGAGGACGTACGACACCGTCAAGTGGTTCCAAGTACAACCTTCGCACACTTCGCCCACAAAGACCCAGAATTCACCATATTCACGGGCCATGTCAGCGAGTTCACAGTGGGCTGGCTTGACACGACCGGCATAAGGTCCGAGTTCGTCGCCGTAGACGCAGGTGACATTGGGTGAGCCTCCCTTTGCGGCAGACCGGACACCTCTTGTCGGTCGGCTCGTCATGGTACTTGGCCACCCGAAGGGGGCAGGGGCGGACGTCACATATGTCCGCTTTACAGAGGCGTTGCAAGGGGGATCGTTCTCTCTGTGAGCGCGTGACCACCGTGCCGCAGCCGGGGCGGCCCCGGGGTCCGGGGCACCGGTGCTTCCCCGCCGTGGTGGGCGCCCTCCCGCAACCCGGCCCGGACGAAGGCGCCGGGTTCCGTGCATCCCGTCCCGACAACGGGGAAAATCGCGAAGTTGATGCCCGCTTGCGAAGAGGCTTAACGAGTACGTATCGTATCGATGTATCGAAGCGATACATTGGCGCGATACATCTGAACGAGACGGCCGAGACCGCCGCGCAGCGAACGAGGTCGTGGATGCGGAGGACGGCATGGCAGGCAGGAGGGGCACGGAGGTGCTGGAGCTCGCCGTGCTCGGACTCCTGCACGAGGCCCCCATGCACGGCTACGAACTGCGCAAGCGCCTCAACGCGCTGCTCGGCATGTTCAGGGCGTTCTCGTACGGGTCCCTCTATCCGTGCCTCAAGAAGCTCCTGGAGCAGGGGCTGATCGTGGAGGACCGGCCGGAGGAGCCCAATGTCGCGCTGAGCCTGCAGAGTCGGCGGTCGAAGATCGTCTACAAGCTCACCGCCGACGGTAAGGAGCGGCTCCAGCAGCTGCTCACCGAGGCGGGCCCGGCGGCGTGGGAGGACGAGGGGTTCGGCGTGCGCTTCGCCTTCTTCCGTCACACCGATGCCGACGTGCGCCTGCGCATTCTCGAAGGCCGGCGCAGCCGGCTGGAGGAGCGGCTGGAGAGCTTCCGCGCCGCCTTGGCGCGGACCCGGGAACGGGTCGACAGTTACACCCTCGAGCTGCACCACCACGGGCTCGAATCCGTCGAACGCGAGGTCCGCTGGCTCAACGAGCTGATCGGCCGGGAACGCGCCGAGCAACAAGGAGAGCACCAGCGGGCCGAGCGGGAGAAGCCGTCAGGCAAGTCCGCAGACACCAGCTCGGACGACGACCGTTAAGCAGGCCGGTTGTACGTCCCACCTGATCACGAGAAGGAGCATTCGGATGGGTTCGGTGCGCGTAGCCATTGTCGGCGTGGGCAATTGCGCCGCTTCGCTCGTTCAGGGCGTTGAGTACTACAAGAATGCGGACCCGGCCTCACGGGTGCCTGGCCTGATGCACGTGCGCTTCGGCGACTATCACGTCGGTGACATCGAGTTCGTGGCCGCCTTCGACGTGGACGCCAAGAAGGTCGGCATGGACCTGGCCGACGCCATCGTCGCCAGCGAGAACAACACCATTAAGATCTGCGACGTCCCGCCGACCGGGGTGACCGTGCAGCGCGGGCACACCCTCGACGGGCTGGGCCACTACTACCGGCAGATGATCGAGGAGTCCGACGCCGAGCCGGTGGACGTGGTGCAGGTCCTCAAGGACACCCGGGCCGACGTGCTGGTGTCCTACCTGCCGGTGGGCTCGGAGGAGGCCGACCGCTTCTACGCCCAGTGCGCCCTGGACGCCGGGGTGGCGTTCGTCAACGCGCTGCCGGTGTTCATCGCCTCCGACCCCGAGTGGGCCAAGAAGTTCGAGGACGCCGGGGTGCCGATCGTCGGCGACGACATCAAGTCGCAGATCGGCGCGACCATCACCCACCGGGTGATGGCCAAGCTGTTCGAGGACCGCGGCGTTGAGCTGCAGCGCACCTACCAGCTCAACTTCGGCGGCAACATGGACTTCATGAACATGCTGGAGCGCAACCGGCTCCAGTCCAAGAAGATCTCCAAGACCCAGTCGGTCACCTCGCAGATCCCGCGGGAGATGGCCAAGAGCGACGTGCACATCGGCCCGTCCGACCACGTGCCGTGGCTGGACGACCGCAAGTGGGCCTACGTCCGCCTGGAGGGCAAGGCCTTCGGTGACGTCCCGCTGAACCTGGAGTACAAGCTGGAGGTCTGGGACTCGCCCAACTCCGCCGGCGTGATCATCGACGCGATCCGCGCCGCCAAGATCGCCAAGGACCGCGGCATCGGCGGCCCGATCCTGTCGGCCAGCTCCTACTTCATGAAGTCCCCGCCGGTCCAGTACAGCGACGACGAGGCCCGCGAGGCCGTGGAGGCCTTCATCCGCGGCAAGGTCGAGCGCTGAGCTGAGCCCTGCCGTGCAAGGCTGAACGGCTGACAAGGCCCGGCCGGACTCGGTTCCGGCCGGGCCTTTCCCATACCGGGCGCGGTGCGCCGGACGGGACGCCCGGCGCACCGGTCGGGCTCAGTACTTGATCATGCCGCGGATGTTCTTGCCGTCGCGCATGTCCTGGTAGCCCTGGTTGATCTCGTCCAGGGTGTAGGTCCGGGTGACCAGCTCGTCCAGCTTGAGCTTGCCGTCCTGGTACAGGTGCAGCAGGCGCGGGATGTCGCGGCGGGGGTTGGCGTTGCCGAAGATGCAGCCCACCAGCTCCTTGCGCGTCATGGCCAGCTCGAACAGGTTGAGCTTGACGTCCTCCTGGGACATCGGGGCCACCGCGGTGACGACGCCGCGGCCGCCCTTGGCGACCATGCTCATCATCGGGGCGATGAGGTCGCCGGTGGCCACCCCGGTGGTCAAGATGACCTTCTCGGCGTTGGCGCCCCAGGTGATCTCGTTGACCAGGAAGATGGCCTCCTCGATGGAGGCGGCGGCGTGGGTGGCGCCGAAGGTCTCCAGGGCCTTCTGCCGCTTCCACTCCACCGGGTCCACGGCGACCACATAGCGGGCGCCGGCGAAGGCCGCGCCCTGCACCGCGTTCATCCCGATGCCGCCCAGCCCGATCACCACCACGGTCTCACCCGGCTGGACGTCGGCGGCGTACACGGCCGAGCCCCACCCGGTGGTCACCCCGCAGCCGACCAGGGCGGCCTTGTCCAGCGGGATGGAGGGGTCGATCTTGATGCAGGTGGCCTCGTTGACCACGGTGTAGGGGGCGAACGTGCCGGTGCAGCACATGATGCCCAGGTCCGCGCCGTTCTTCTTGGCGTGGTGCCGGGCCGTCATGTCGCTGATCTGACGCCCGGCCAGCAGCACCGCGCCCAGGTCGCAGATGTGCTGGCGGCCCTGCGCGCAGGAGGGGCAGCGGCCGCAGGCCGGGATGAAGGAGAGCACCACGTGGTCGCCCTCCTTGAGGGTGGTGACGCCCGGGCCGACCTCGACCACCTCACCGGCGCCCTCGTGTCCGCCGATGATCGGGTACTGCTCCACCTGCATCAGTTTGGCCACCTCGGGGTCCATCGCCATGTCCCCGGTGACCATGTGCTCGTCGGAGTGACACAGACCCGACGCCGTGAGCTTGATCTTGACTTCTCCCGCTTTGGGGTCGTCGAGCTCGATGTCCTCGACGCTCCACTCGGTGTGTGGCTCCCACAGGATCGCGGCTCGAGTCTGCACTTGCGCCTCCTCGGATCGGCCCGTTTGCCGGGATCGCCCTCTGGCAAGGGCTGTGCCGGGATGCTCCCGACTGGGCACGGTGAAAGTCAATAAGTTCATATCCGAATTCGATTCGGTAGTCCACCCCCCACCAGGGGAAACACCACTCTCTTCGGACCGTTTTGGACTCGCCCACAACGCAGCGGGGCCCCGCCGGAAAGCCCGGTCCGGCGGGGCCCTGCAGACATGGAACGATCAGGCGGTGGGCTGGTGGACGAGCTCGGCCTCGCCCTGATCGGCCAGCCAGCGCTCGGCGTCGATGGCCGCCGCGCACCCGCTGCCGGCCGCGGTGATCGCCTGCCGGTAGGTGTGGTCGACCACGTCGCCGCAAGCGAACACCCCCGGGATCTTGGTGCGGGTGCTGGGGGAGTCCACCACCAGGTACCCGTTTTCATCGATGTCGAGCTGGCCCTTGAACAGCTCGCTGCGCGGGTCGTGGCCGATCGCGATGAACAGGCCGGTGACCTGCAGGGTGCTCTCCTCGCCGGTCTTGCGGTTGCGGACGCGCACCCCCGTCACCCGGTCCTCGCCCAGGATGTCCACCACCTCGCTGTCCCACACGAAGCGGATCTTGTCGTTGGCGAAGGCCCGGTCCTGCATGATCTTGCTGGCGCGCAGCTGATCCCGGCGGTGCACCACGGTGACGCTCTTGGCGAACTTGGTCAGGAAGATGGCCTCCTCCATCGCGCTGTCGCCGCCGCCGACCACCGCGATGTCCTGGTCGCGGAAGAAGAACCCGTCACAGGTGGCGCACCAGGAGACCCCGCGGCCCGACAGCCGCTTCTCGTTCTCCAGCCCCAGCTCCCGGTAGCCGGAGCCGGTCGCGATGATCACCGCCTTGGCCCGGTACTCGGTGTCGCCGGTCTTGACCACCTTGGGGTGGACGGTCAGGTCCACCTCGGTGACGTCATCGGCGATCAGGTCGGCGCCGAACCGCTCGGCCTGCTTGCGCATGTTGTCCATCAGGTCCGGCCCCATGATCCCGTCGGGGAAGCCGGGGAAGTTCTCCACCTCGGTGGTGTTCATCAGGGCACCGCCGGCGGTCACCGAGCCTTCGAAGACCAGCGGCTTGAGGTCGGCCCGCGCCGCGTAGATCGCGGCCGTATACCCCGCCGGGCCCGAGCCGATGATGATGACGTTGCGGACGTCGCTCAACTTGTGCGCCTTTCGTTCCCTGCAAATCGGTCGGTTCGGGCCGCCGCCACCCGGCGCGGCCTTGGCGTGACCGGGTCCGCCAGTGGCGTCAACCGATCCTAGGGCCGGGGGATTCCCGGCGTGCCCTGCGGCCCGGATGGTGGGAGGATGCCCCCGTCCGAAACGGTCGAACAGGGGGGACAGTGGCGCGGATCCTGCTGCTGCATTCGATGTACGGGCTGCGCCCGGCCGTCCACGCCGCGGCCGACCGGCTGCGCGCGGCCGGGCACGAGGTGCACGTCCCGGACCTGTACGCCGGGAAGGTGGCCGACACGCCCGAGGACGCCGAGAAGATCAGAGCGGAACTGGGCCGGGACGAGCTGCTGCGCCGGGCGGTGGCCGCGGCGGCCCCGCACTCTGAACAGGGCCTGGTGTACGCCGGGTTCTCACTGGGCGGGGCGCTGGCCCAGAACCTGGCGCTGGCCGACGAGCACGCCCGGGGGCTGGTGCTGCTGCACGGCACCTCGGACCTGCCCGAGGACGTCTCGACCGACATCCCCGTCCAGTTGCACGTGGCCGACCCCGACCCGTATGAGACCGACGACTGGCTCAACTTCTGGTACCTGCGGATGCGCCGGGCGGGAGCCGACGTGGAGGTCTTCCGCTACCGGGGCGCCGGCCACCTGTACACCGACCCCGACCTGCCGGACTACGACGCAGAGGCCGCCGAGCGCACCTGGCGGATCGTCGAGGACTTCCTGGCCGGGCTGTGACGGCCCGGCCGAGGCGGGCGGACGAGCAGCGCGGGTCGTCCCAAGGCGCGGTCAGGGAGTGGTGCGGTGGGCGGGGATGGTGGTCTCCTCGATCACATCGGAGGTGGTGTCGGTGCACTTGGGGCCGACGACCACCACCCGCCAGGTGGAGCCCTCGGTGGGCACCACGATGACGGTGGCCTCGCGGCCTTCGAAGCGGGCCACATCGACCAGCACCGGCTTGATGCCCAAGGCGACCTGGTCGACGCACCCGACCAGACGGCCCGGGGAGTCCTCCAGGACGGGCAGGGAATTGGCCTTGAGGACCATCTCATCGGCCTGCCGGGCCAAGGTGGCGCTGCGGTAGACCGTGCCGCTGCGCCGCACGGTGAAAGACCCCTCGGCCAGCACCGCGGCCTTGCCCCGGCTGCTGTCGGCCGGCACGTGAGAGGCGTGGTCGTCGCCGCTCAGCGAGCCGTTGAGCAGGACGCCCCCGAGGACCGCCCCGCCGCCGAGCACGACCACCGCGGCCGCGGCGGCCGAGACCAGCCGCAGCGGGGTGAACCGGGAGCGCCACCCGCCGGCCCGCTGCCGCTTCAGGGCGCGGTGCGGCAGGCTCGCGACCGGGGCGGACTTCTCCGCCTCGGCCCGGATGGCCTCGTCGATGCGTTCGATCAGCTCCTCGGGCATCGGGGGCACGGAAACGTCCGCCAGCAGCCGGGAGACGTCCGCGATCTCGGCGGACCGCTCCCGGCACAGGGCGCAATCGTCCAGATGCGCGTTGGCGGAGGCGGCTTCATCGTCGTCGAGCAGCCCCTCGGCCAGGTCAGCCAGGGCTTCATAGTCCAGGTGCGCGGGGTTCACTTGGGCAGGCCACCTCCCTCCTTCTTCGAACCTTCGACGTTTGCGCGCCCTGCACGGTTCCGCAGATGCGCCAGCCGGCGGGCCAGGCGGGCCCGGCCGCGGGCGCAGCGGCTCTTGATCGTGCCGGGCGGAACGTCCAGGAACTCCGCCGCATCGTCCACGCCGTACCCCAGCATGTCGACCAGAATCAACGCGGCCCGCTGCTCGAACGGCAGCTCACCGAGCGCCGCGGTCACCTCCAGCAGCGTGCCGTGCCCCTCGGTGGGGTCCGGCAGCTTGGGCGCCAGCGCGTCGATCTTGGCCTCGTCGCCCAGCGGAGTGGCCGGGCGGATCGACTTGCGGCGCAACCGGTCCAGGCAGGCGTTGACCACGATGCGGTGCAGCCAGGTGGTCACTGCCGCGTCCCCGCGATACCGTCCGGCCGCCCGGTAGGCCGACAGGAACGCATCCTGCAGGGCGTCGGCGGCCTCCTCCTGGTCGCCCAGGGTCCGCATCGCCACCGCCCACATCCGTTCCCGGTGCCGGACGATCAGCTGGCCGAAGGCGTGCGGGTCTCCTTGAGCGTGCCGGGACATCAGCTCCTTGTCGGAGAGCTCGTCCACGGGCGACGCGCTCACGGACGCCACGGCCGAGCGTCCTGGTTCTCGGTAGCGGTCATTGGAGACGACACCACGGTTTCCAGGGGGGATGGGGACATGTTCACTCACAGGAACGATACCGACTAAGCCCTCGCCGGGCACGACCCGTCACATCACCGGCCGCCCCGGCACAAGCGGGACATCCCGGGCGGGCGGCGCCCGAACGTCCCGAGCGCCCTCGCCAAAGGGCGGAAGCGGCCGGCGCGCACCGCCGCAGGCGGCCCTCTCAGTTCGCCCACCCGTAGACGGCGACCTCGCCGACCTGCACCTTATTGCTGGGAGGCAGCCGGGTGAACCACAGCAGGACGTACCGGCCGCGCACGGTCTTGCCGGGCGTGATCTGGAAGGTCCCGGCGCTGGTGCTGCGGTCGCCGATCTTCTGCATGGACTCGCGCACGTTGCTGTCGCCGACGCTGACCTCCAGCGCCGCGCCGGCGCCCGCGGGCGGCACGGTCAGCTCGATCCGGTCGATGCTGACGCTGGAGCCCATGTCCAGCACCACGCCCAGGCCGGTCAGGTAGTTGCCGAACTCCGGATCGGCGTAGCTTTGCGAGTGCCAGACGGTGCGCTCCTTGCCGTCGTTGATGGCGCGGACCGTCCGCACGATGGAGCTGTCGGGGTGGTCGCCCTGCCCCGGCCGGTTCTCATAGCGGCTGGTGACCTTCTCGATCGGCAGCTTCTTGGCGGCCGGGCGCGCCGAGGCGCTCGCGGTCGGCGTCTTCTGCTGGGCCTGCGGGGCGCCGTCTTTGTTTCCGCCGCCGAACAGTGCCCAGGCGCCGATGCCGACGATGACCGTGACGGCCGCGGCGGCGACGGCCAGCAGCGGCCGGCTGAGCTGCTGCCCGCCCTGGGGCGCCGGCGCCGTGGTGGGCCGGGTGGGACCGGCCGCGGCGGCGGGCGGGAAGCCCTGCTGCCGGGGCTGCGGGGACGGCTGGGAGGCCGCGGGCGGCCGCGGCTCGGCGGGCGGGCGGCCCGCGGTGGCCGGTGCGGGCCGCGACGGCCTGGGGACGACCGCCGGCGGCGGGCCCACGGTGGGTCCGGCGAACAGCGGCAGCGGGGTGCGCGGCACGCTCTTGAGCGCGGCGGCCAGCTCGGCCGGGGTGGTCAGCGGCGGCCGGCCGTCGGGAGCGGGCAGGCCGACGGCCCGGCAGATGATGCCGTCCAGCAGCATCGAGACCCCGGCCTGCACCTGGCGGGCGGCCCGGTAGGCCCCGTCCTCGCCCTTGGGCGCCGGCGGCAGGTCGCAGTCGGCGGGGTCGCCCGGCCAGTGGGCGGTCACCGCCGCATACAGCATGCGGCCCAGCGCGCGGGTGTCCTCCAGCGCCGGGTTCTCGGAGCGGACGTCGGCCAGCACCGCGTCCACCGCCACGCCCAGCAGCTTGACCGTGCCGCCGGTGGTCCATAGCAGGTCGCGGGGGCACAGCCGCAGGTGGGACAGCCCAGCGGCGTGCGCGGCGGCGATGGCCTCGGCCGCCTCATACAGCAGGGTGGCGGCACGGCCGGGCTCCAGCGGGGCCCGCTTGAGCATGCCCTCCAGGCTCTCGCCGGCCGCCCACTCGCTGACCACATAGGCCTGCTCGCCGCTGTCGTCGGCGTCGAAGACCTGGGTGAGGCGGGGATCGGTGAGCCGGCTGGCGGCGCGGGCGGCGGTGACCACCTCGCTGACGCGGGGGAACCCCGGGTCGAAGGTCCGCACGGCCACGGCACGCGCCAGGATCTCGTCGGTCGCCTTCCACAGGGTGGATCCGCCCGATTGGCTGACCCGTTCCTCAAGTCGGTACCGGCCGGACAGACGAGTGCCGGGTTCGATGATGGACGTGCTCACGGCAACGTCCTGCGCAAGTGATCAGATCCCATCATCGTGGCGTGGCAGCTTACGCCTCCGGCCCTCCTCTTTGCAGTCCGCAGGGTGTAGCCCGGCAAGCCGTATTCTCCAACATGGTAGTGGTTGCCCGGTTGATCGGACGGGACAAACGCCGTAGCTCTTGGCCGCCGCCCGCCATCGGCCTCGGCGGCCTTCAGCCCCGTCCGGGCAGCCGACGCGCCACCATGGACAGCATCGTCTGTACCTCCGCGACCCGCAACAGCCGGGCGAAGAGGACATAAAGGGCGCACCCGCCGGTGCCGCCGATGATCAGCGCCAGCAGCGCCGCCACGAACCCGGTGCCCAGCCAGGCCTCCATGACCGCCTGGGCGGCATAAGCGAAACCGACCAGCGGCCAGACCGCCACCAGCAGCTTCAGGTGGGTGCCGGTGATGCGCCGCCCGTCCAGCCCGCCGAGCTTGCGGCGCAGCACCGCCCACGACACCAGCAGGCCGACGGTGTTGGCCACGGCGAAGCCGGCGGCGATGCCGATGGCGACCTTCTCGGCCTCCAGCACGTTGTAGACGGTGATGGCCGCGGCGATGTTGGTGCCGACGGTGGCCACGGCGATGAACGCCGGGGTGCGGGTGTCGTTGTGCGCGTAGAACACCCGCAGCATCAGCTGGTAGGCGGCGAACGGCACCAGCGCCACCGCGAACACCTGCATGATGTGCGCGATCGCCAGCCCGGCCTCGCGGTCGACCTCGCCGTGCTCCAGGGCCACCGCGATGATCTCCGGCCCGAGCACCACCATCAGCGCGGCGGCGGGCAGGATGATCACCGAGGCCAGCCGCACCCCGCTGGAGAAGTCGTCGCGCACCAGCGCCGACTTGCCCTCCGCGGCGTGCGCGCTCATCCGCGGCAGCAGCGCGGTGATCACGGTGACGCCGATGATCGCGTACGGCAGCTGGAAGAGCTGGTAGGCGTAGGAGTAAGGGCTGTAGCCGTAGCCGGGGGCCTGCTCACCGGCGCTGTTGAGCAGCGAGGTGGTGACCGCGAAACCGGTCTGCGTCAGCACCAGGTACACCAGGCTCCAGCCGGCCATCCGGCCGATCTGGCCGAGCTCGCCGTGCTGGAAGTCCAGCCGGGGCCGCCAGCGGAACCCCGAGGCGTGCAGCGACGGCCACAGCGCCAGCGTCTGGGTCGCGATCCCGCCGACGGTGCCGCAGACCAGGATCGCCACCTCGGTCCCGCTGATCGACTCGGGGGTGACCGTGCCGGTGGTCACCAGGATGAACAGCACGCCGGTGCAGCAGATGACGATGTTGTTGAGCACCGGCGCCCACATCGGCGCGGCGAACCGGTTGCGGGTGTTGAGGATGGCCCCGCAGAACGCGCTCAGCCCCAGGAAGAAGATCTGGATCGCGAACAGGCGGGTGAACAGCACCGCCAGGTCGCGTTTGTCGCCGGTGAAGTCGCGTCCGTAGATGTAGTCGATGAAGACCGGGGCCAGCAGCATGGCCACCACGGTCATCGCCGCCAGGCCCACCACCGCCAGCGTGAACAGGCGCTGCTCGAACCGGACGCCGTAGCCGGGGTCGCGTTCCTTGGCGCGGACGATGAGCGGGACCACCACCGCGGTCAGGATGCCGCCCAGCAGCAGGTCGTAGACGATGACCGGGATGGTGTTGGCGGTGTTGTAGGCGTCGCCGAGCGCGGCGGTGCCCAGCGCCGCGGCCAGGATGGCGGTGCGCAGGAAACCGGTGACCCGGGAGGTCAGCGTCCCCAGCGCCATCAGCGCCCCGGACCTCAGCAGGCTGGACGCCCGCCCGCCGCCCGGGGCGTCCCCGGCGGGCGCCCCGTCCTGTGCGGGCCGGGGAGGCGGTGGTTGCACGGCCGGCGCGGCGGGCGCCGGATCACCCGCCGGTGGGCCGGCCGGGGGCCTGCGCCCAGGGTGATTCGCCTCCGGGTGACCCGTCACCAGATGCCTCCATCTTGTTGCGGCGCCGCGCCCTCATCGCTCGGAACCCGACGCCGACGAAGAGTACGGCAAGCGAGCCCCCGGTGATAAGCAGGGCGACGGTCCCATAACCGGTGGTGTTGATCGTCAGGACGTGGGTGCGGTACGTCTTGCCCTCTGGGGTGAGCAGCTTGACGTCCACCTGGGTGGGGCCCTGGGCGAAGGACTCCACCTCGACGTCGATCGAGGCCCGTTCGTTGGGGCCCAGCACGATGTCGGACTCATACTCGCCGATCTGCAGCCGGGCCGGGATCCGCGGGGTGATCTCGATGCGCAGCCGGACGCTGCGGTCGCTCAGCTCGTTGTTGATGGTCAGCAGGAAGTTGCCGGTGCGCCCGGCGAGCTGGACGACGTTGTCGCGGCGGGCCAGCCCCACCCGGTTGATCTCCGCCGCGACGTGGTCGCCGAGCTGGTCGCGGGCGGAGCGGGCGCGCTGGGCCAGCGTCCGGCTGCCGCGCCAGGAGCCGGACTCCATCCGCAGGATCGCCCGCGCATGCGGGTAGCTGACCGGGTTGAGGATGGCGGCGAAGCCGTTGGCGCGGCCGGCGATCTTGCGGACCTCGCCGAGGTACTTGGGGCCCAGCTCATAGGCCGCATAAGAGTCCGGGTAGCCGGTGAAGGTCAGCTGCTGCGGCCGGGCCCGGGCGATGTCGCCGATCTTCGCCGGCCGCAGCCAGGACGCCTTGGCGGTCCACTCCAGCAGGTGCTCGGCGAACTGCGGGCCGGGGTTCCAGTACCGGCTGGGGGCGATCACGATGGTGCGGGCCAGCTGCGGCAGCTCCGCCGTGATCATCGCGGTCTCGGCCAGGAAGCGCTGCTCGGCCAGCAGCCGCTGGCCGGGGTCGGTGGTGTCGACGCTGACGATCTTGCTGAGCGTCTGGTCGTAGACCACGACCGGCCGCGGGCCGGAGGGGGTCGGCAGGGACGCCGTGGCGCTGGGGGTGTAGGTCACGTTGCCGGCCGGCGGGAAGACCGCGCTGCTCATCAGGAACGTGTCGCTGCCCAGCCGGGACATCCAAGCCAGCGTCCGGTTCTCCGACACCCCCGGCACCGGCCAGGCGATCTGGGCGTCGGCGGGACGTCCCAGCACCTCCTGGGCGACCCGGCGGTGGTTGTAGGCGGCCTTGAGGTGCCCGGTCAGGTCGTTGCGGACGAGCGCGTCGGCGTCCACATCGGCGTACGGCAGGGCGAAGTAGGAGTCGCGGGAGGAGGCGCGCTTGAGCCGATCCAGCCAGGCGCGGGCGGTCGCGCTGGCGGGTTTTTTGGCGGGGGCGCGTCCCGGGGGCCGGACGGTGTAGCCCTTGGACGCGGTCATCGCCCGGGCGTCGTCCAGCAGCGCCGGGTCGATCGCCCAGGTGAGCGGGGTGTCGGTGCTCTCGGCGGCGGCCACCAGCCGGCCCAGCCGCCCGTTCGGCGAAAGGTCCGTCTCCAGCCGGTCGTCGAGGAAGATGTGGTCGGCCGAGCGGTGCATCCGGTCGGCCAGCGGCCACACCCAGCCGATGGAGGTCTTCTTGAACCACTTGCGGCCCGGGGGCTGCCAGACCAGGAAGGTGACCTGCCCGGCCAGCACCTGCCCGGCCTGGGTGTAGAACTCCACGCCGATCGGGAAGGTGCCGAACTTGTTCTCCAGGTGCAGGGACTTGGCCGCCACCTGGATCTTCCAGGGCACCTGGGCGTCGCCGGCGGCCAGCGTCCCGTCGCCCAGCATCTGGTCGGCGGTCACCCCCGGCAGGGCCGCCACGTCGCTTTGGGCGAGCTGGGCGAGCCGGCCGCGGCTGACGACGGCGCGGTTGCTGTAGCGGAGCCGGTAGCGGACGCCGGCCAGCGGCTGGCCGGAGCGGTTGACCACATGCCCCTGCAGGGTGATCTTGCTGCGCGCGGTCACCGTGCGGGGGGCGATGGCGGTGATCGACAGGCTCACGGGGGTCTGCCTGCGCCCGGCCATGACCGTCTGCGCCCCGGTGGCCTGGCCTGCCGGGGCGGCCGCCGGCGCGAGCCGGGACTGGGCGAGGCTCACCTGGGCTTGCTGGGGAGACGCCAGCGCGGGAGTCGCGGTGACGCAACAGAAAAGCACGGCTGAAACGGCCGCGCGTCGCCACACCCTCAAGCCACAACCGTCCATTTGCGAAGGGTGCCGGAGCTCCGGATCACGGCTCGATGGTAGTGCCGCCGGATGATCCCTCCGACCGTTGCAGACCATCTACCAGGTAGATGCCCCCTTCGCACGGTTTGTTCACGCAACGCACCGGGTGGGCGACGCACCGCGGGGTCGCCGGAGGGGGCGGCGGCCCCGCGGTGCGGCCGGCCGGGACGGGCCTTAAGCGGGCCGGGCGGCCGGAAGCTCCTCCTCCCAGGCGGACCCGATGGGCTTGGCGCCGCTCAGCTCGCGCAGATCCGCCATGCGCACCGCCAGGGCGGTCAGCGGCTCCCCGGTGGGGGTGTAGACGACCTCATCGGGCGCCACCCCGCCCAGGCCGGCCCGGTCGATCAGGACCGGCACGGCATCGGGCAGCAGCAGCGGGCACACCAGGTCGGCGTGGTAGTCGGTGACGGAGTTGATCAGGTCGGGGCGGGCGGGCCGGATCAGGCGGGCGCCGAGCGCGCGGCGCACCGGTTCCAGGACGGTCCGGCTGCCGGCGGGGGTGATCAGCGCCGCCAGGAACCGCTCGCCGCGCAGCGCGTCCAGGCAGTGGTACATGCGGGTGACCGGGCAGCGTTCGGGCGGCAGGCCCAGCGCCCCGGGCAGGTCGTCGGCGTGCGCGATGGGGCGGGGAAGCCGTACGATCTCATGTGCGATTTCCCGCTCCAGCAGGGTCCGGTGGATGGTGAGGGCGTCCTTCATCGTCGACCTCCGGTGCCGAGGTGGACCGTCCGCGTACCCGGCGTGATTCACTGGATGACCACGGGGTGCCCAGAACGTAACTCGGAGATAGCGCCCTGTGAAGAGCGGCAGCAAAAGTCCTTCACTTTATTGGGCGTTCGCCGCCAAGATTTTTTGTTTGTAAGCCGTCTTGTGAGGTTCTACGCTCGATGCCCGTGCCCACCGCGTCTTCCCCCGAAGAACCGACCGCGCAGCAGCTCAAGGCGATCCGGGAACTGCTCGGCCGGGTGATCCCGCCGGCCGCCGACGAGCTGGGCCGCCGCTTCGCCGCCGCCGGGCACGAGCTGGCGCTGGTGGGGGGACCGGTCCGGGACGCGCTGCTGGGCCGTCCCGGCAAGGACGTCGACCTGACCACCGACGCCACGCCCGAGCAGGTGCTGCAGCTGGTGGAGGGCTGGGCGGACGCGATCTGGACGATCGGGATCGAGTTCGGCACGGTCGGGCTGCGCAAGGGCGACCTGCAGCTGGAGATCACCACCTACCGCAGCGAGTCCTATGACCCCAAGTCGCGCAAGCCGGAGGTCTCCTACGGCAAGTCCTTGACCGAGGACCTGGCGCGGCGCGATTTCGCGGTGAACGCGATGGCGGCGCGGCTGCCCGGCCATGAGTTCGTCGACCCGTTCGGCGGGCTGGGCGACCTGCGCCGCAAGACGCTGCGCACCCCCGGCCGCCCGGAGGACTCCTTCAACGACGACCCGCTGCGGATGATGCGCGCGGCGCGTTTCGCCGCCCAGCTCGGCTTCACGGTGGCGCCCGAGGTGGTGGCCGCCATGCGCGACATGGCCGGCCGGATCGAGATCGTCTCCGCCGAGCGGATCCGCGATGAGCTGTCCAAGCTGATCTGCGCGCCCAGGCCGCGCGCCGGGCTGACGCTGCTGGTGGACACCGGGCTGGCCGAGCACGTGCTGCCGGAGCTGCCCAAGCTGCGGCTGGAGATCGATGAGCACCACCGGCACAAGGACGTCTACGAGCACACTCTGATCGTCCTGGAGCAGGCGATCGCCCAGGAGGAGGACGGCCCGGACCTGGTGCTGCGGCTGGCGGCGCTGCTGCACGACATCGGCAAGCCCAAGACCCGCTCGTTCGAGCCGGGCGGCCGGGTGACCTTCCACCACCACGAGGTGGTGGGCGCCAAGATGGCCCGGCACCGGCTGAGCGCGCTGCGCTACCCCAAGGACGTGGTGGCCGACGTCTCCCGCCTGGTGGAGCTGCACCTGCGCTTCCACGGCTACGGCGACGGCCAGTGGACCGACTCGGCGGTGCGCCGCTACGTGCGCGACGCCGGTCACCTGCTGAACCGGCTGCACAAGCTGACCCGCGCCGACTGCACCACCCGCAACCGGCGCAAGGCCGAGCGGCTGCGCCGCGCCTACGACGACCTGGAGGCCCGCATCGCCCGGCTGGCCGCCGAGGAGGAGCTGGCCAAGATCCGTCCCGAGCTGGACGGCAACGAGATCCAGCAGATCCTGGGCATCAAGCCCGGCCCGCTGGTCGGCAAGGCCTACAAATTCCTGCTGGATCTGCGCTTGGACCGCGGCATGATCGGCAAGGAGGCCGCCACCGCCGAGTTGCTGCGCTGGGCGGCCGAACAGGGCCTGCAGCCGCCGGCGTCGTCATCGTGAACGCAGGCGGCCGCAGGCCCGCGGGCGCCGCAGCCCCTGCGGCGCCGGGCGGTGGCCGGTCCATCCCCACTCCGCGATCGGCCACCGCGTCATGGCGTGGACGTCAGCGGACGTCCACGTAGTCTCCGGAGCTCAGCACCGGCGCGTGCAGCGTGGTGCCCTTGAAGCGGGCGCACCAGTAGCCGTCGTGCCGGGCCTTGAACTTCTTGAGGTAGACGCCCTTCTTGTTGGTCGTCGCGTACCCCTTGAGCACCCACTTCTTGGTGCCCTTGCGCTTGAAGTAGATGTAGACGCGCTGGCCCTTGTAGCCGACGTACTTGAAGGGGTAGGTGCTGTTCAGCCGGGTCAGCTTGCCGGTGACCTTGAGCGTCCTGCCCTTCTTGATCGGCTCGGGCCCGGCGTTGGCGGTCAGGCGGGTGCCCCTTTTGACGTAGAAGGAAGCGGAGGGGCCCACGTAGTCCTCACCGCTGTCGTAGTCGTAGAGCTCCGTCTCGACGATCCACTTGCCGGCCGCGTCGTAACGGTCGAAGCGGACCGAGGAGACGAAAACGCCGTCGCCGTCGGGGTCCTCGGCGGTGCCGCCGTACTTGTAGTCCCCCTGGGGGCCGTGGAGGTCGAAGCTCACCCACGACTCGTCGGACAGGCCGGGGGCCTTGAGCTTGATCGTCAGGGTGGTGGACTTCTGGGCGGTCAGGACGACCGTCTTCGGGCTGACGCTGAGGGTGGCGGCGGGGGCCGCGTGAGCCGTGGCGGGCGACAGGAGCGGGACCAGCGTCGCCGTGGCGGCCAGCAAGGTGACTGAACGCTTCATCGGCGCAACTCCTTCGTTGACCAATATCTCTCTGTTTCAGAGAGTCTAGATGTTAGCCCTGTCCTCTTTCATCCCCTTGGTTAACTCATTCATCAAAGGGACGCTTCGCGCACTGAACCGGTTGTCTTGTCGGCAGCGTGATTTCTCGTCCGGCTTCCTCAGCGACGGCCGCCGCTACAAGGGATCACCCCAGGCGCTTCACCGCGACGTCTTCGGAGCCCACCGGGCCTCGCACCGCACGGCGCCCCAGTGACCGGCCGCGCGGGCGCATTCGAACCGAGGCGACGGCCGCCCGCTCCCACCGGGTTCTCGTTCCCCCTGATTCCGTACGGGTCGCAGCGGGCGATGGACTGCTCGCGAGTCCCCTCCTCCACGCCGGACTCGCCTGTGTGTGGGGTGGCCGACCGGCCCCCGCTCCCCGCCGACCGGCCACCCTGCCTGGTGTGTCACCCGAGACGTCTGCGCTGCCCTCGCCGCCACACGAGGCCGATGCGGCCGGCATCACCGCATCGACGCCCCTGGACGTCTCAAGTGATTCATCAGACGTTCACAGATGATACAAATGTGAGCAATATTCACACAATAGGGTCAAGGATGATCTACTGAGTGGGACGCGCGGGGGGCCGCACCGGTTGTCCCGGCACGGGGCTCCGGTCTTGCGCCGGATACCGCCGCCCTAGGCTCGGGGCCATGGCGGAACACACGGCGTTGCCCCCCGAGGAGATCGAACGGCTGCGCTCCTATGACCGGGAGCACGTATGGCACCCCTACGGGCCGATGCCGGCGAAAGCCGACAGCCACCCGGTGGTGGCGGCCGAGGGCGTGCGGCTGGTCATGGCCGACGGGCGCACGCTGATCGACGGGATGTCGTCGTGGTGGGCGGCCGTGCACGGCTACAACCACCCGGTCCTCAACGCCGCCGTCACCGACCAGCTCGGCCGGATGGCGCACGTGATGTTCGGCGGGCTGACCCACCCGCCCGCGATCCGGCTGGCGAAACTGCTGGTGGAGCTCACCCCCGAGCCGCTGACCAAGGTGTTCTTCGCCGACTCCGGCTCGGTCTCGGTCGAGGTCGCCATCAAGATGGCGCTGCAGTACCAGCGGGCGCGGGGCCGCCCCCGGCGGCACCGGCTGATGACCGTGCGCGGCGGCTACCACGGCGACACCTTCGGGGACATGTCGGTGTGCGACCCGGTCAACGGGATGCACCACCTGTTCGCCGGGATCCTGCCCCGGCAGCTGTTCGCCGCGCCGCCGCCCGGCGGCTACGACGCCGAGCCCGACCCCGCCTACCTGGAGGAGCTGGCGACGCTGGCCGCCCGGCACGCCGATGAACTCGCCGCGATCATCGTGGAACCGGTGGTGCAGGGCGCCGGCGGGATGCGCTTTTACGCCCCCGCCTACCTGCGGGCGCTGCGGGAGCTGGCCGACGAGCACGGCCTGCTGCTGATCCTGGACGAGATCGCCACCGGTTTCGGCCGCTCCGGGGCGTTCTGGGGGGCCGACCACGCCGGTGTCGTCCCCGACATCATGTGCGTCGGCAAGGCGCTGACCGGCGGCTACATGACCATGGCCGCCACGTTGTGCACCGATAAGGTGGCGCGCGGCATCAGCGAAGGCGAGGGCGGCGGGCTGATGCACGGCCCCACCTTCATGGGCAACCCGCTGGCCGCCGCGGTGGCGTGCGCGTCCATCGAGCTGCTGACCGGGCGGGACGGCCGCGGCCGCGACTGGCGGGCCGAGGTCGGCGCCATCGAGACGGTGCTGCGCGAGGGCCTGGCCCCCGCCCGCGGCCTGCCGGGGGTCCGGGACGTGCGGGTGCTGGGGGCGATCGGCGTCATCGAGACCGAGCAGCCGGTGGACGTGGCCGCCGTCCAGAAGGTGGTGATGGACCACGGCGTGTGGCTGCGCCCCTTCAACCGCCTGATCTACACCATGCCGCCCTACGTCTGCACCGCCGAGGAGGTCGCCCAGATCACCACCGCCATGGTCGCCGCCGCCCGCTCCCTGTGACCGCCGCCTTCTCCAGACGGCGCGCAGGGCGGCCCCGGCCGGAAAGCAACGCCTCCTGCGTTCTGCGGGCCGGACGGAGCGGCGCCGCTGAGCGAGGCCGCCTCGGACGCGCCGCTAAACCCGAGCCGGCCTGCGGATGCGAGCACAGGAGACCCCGTAGGCCAGGGCACCCGCCGCGTAGGCGACGACGATGACCGCCAGCATGGCCGGGGAACGGCCGTCCGGGGGCACGGCGACGGCCGCCAGGGCGGCCGCGGCCACGAAGGCGGCGTTGAAGAGCATGTCGTAGACGGCGAACACCCGCCCCCGGTAGGCGTCGGCCACGGTCTCCTGCAGGATCACATCGACGCTGAGCTTGACGCCCTGGGAGACGACGCCGAACCAGAAGGCCAGCACCGTCCACGGCAGGTTCGCAAACGGCGCGCCCAGCAGCGCCGTCGCCGCGGCGGCCGACGCCAGCAGGGCGATGATCCAGGTGTTCTTGCCGATGCGGCGCACCACCGGCGGGGTGATCACGGCGGCCAGGAAGAAGCCCAGCCCGGAGACCGCCAGCACCACGGCGGCCCGGTCCAGGCCCTCGTCGGCGTCGGCGCTGAACAGGTACCGGTACAGCAGCAGCGTCATGACCAGCATGACCCCGTACCAGAACCGGTGGAAGGCGATCGCGGCCAGCGCCAGCGCCGCCGGCCGGTCCCGCCGCAGCCGCCGGGCGCCGTCGGCCAGCCCGCGCAGCACGTTGCCCAGCGCCCGGCGGGTCTGCGGCGGCGCCTGCTCCGGCTCGGGGCCGAGCCGGTCGCGGCCCAGCGCGGTGGCCGTCAGTCCCGCCAGCAGGTAGCCGCCGGACGCGCACAGCAGGATCACCGCGGTGCCGCCCTGCCCGCCGCCGAACGCCTGCCGCAGCAGATAGCCCAGCCCGGCCCCGGCGAAAGAGATGACCGTCCCGGAGGTGACCGCGAAGGCGTTGGCGGTGACCAGCAGCCTGCGCCGGGTCACATGCGGCAGCGCCGCCGACAGCGCCGACAGGAAGAACCGGTTGACCCCCATCACCACCAGCACGGCCAGGAAGAAGACCGCCCCGTCGTGCCCGGCCGCCAGCATCGCCGCCGTCGCGGCGGCCATCCCGGCCCGCAGCACCGGCGCCCACAGCAGGATCTGCCGCCGCGCCCAGCGGTCGATGAACACCCCGGCGAACGGGCCGAGCACCGAGTACGGCAGCAGCACCACCGCGAACGCCGCCGCCACCTTGCCCGCCGTGGCCTGCCGTTCCGGTGAGAACAACAGGTAACCGGCCAGCGCCACCTGGAACAACCCATCGGTGCTCTGGGAGACCAGCCGGGTCGCATACAGCCACCGGAAGTCCCGCTCCCGCAGCACCGCCCGAAGTTGCGCCAGCCTCACCCGCCCAGCCTAGGCCGTCCCGCCGAAGCAGCCGAGCCGGCCCCGCCGGGCGTGATCGCGCCCGCCGAGAGACACGCCTCACCGAGGCATCCCGGCGGCAAGCCCTGGTCGTACCGCCGAAGCGACCGGGCTGGGCCTACCAGACGCGATCACGTTCACCGAGAGACACGCCTCATCGAAGCATCCCGGCGGCAAGCCCTGGTCATGCCGCCGAAGCGACCGAGCTGGACCTACCAGACGCGATCACGTCCACCGAGAGACACGCCCACCCAAAGCACCCCGGCCTCATCGCCGAAGCGACCGCGCGGCAACGCCCGCACCTGGCCGAATATCGGCGGGCCGCTCCTCGTCCCGCCACCGCTGAGGAGCCTTCGCCGGCGGGCGCCCGGTGGTCACTCCTCGGTGAGCCAGATGCGGCTGTAGTCGTAGGTCCTGGCCTGCGGCAGGAACCGGGTGCCGCGCACCCGGGCGGAGTGCTGGATGGGGAAGGCCCGGTCGGCCAGCGGCACGATCGAGGCGTCCTGCATGACCAGGCGGTCGAGCTGGTTCCACAGACCGGTGGCGCGGGCGGTGTCGGGGGTTCGCAGGGCCTCCTGGAGGAGCTGCCGGATCTGGGGGTCGCCGTGCCCGTCGAGCAGCGGCGCCAGGGCCGAGCGGCCGTTGAGGCCGAACCACTCGGGGTCGGGGGAGACCAGTTTCAGCTCCGCCCCGCTCTTACGGATCGTGACTTCGATGTCACAGTCCGACAGGCTCTTTCGGACGGCCCGGACGACCTTCTCCGGCTCGTCCCCGGGGTCGAGCGTCAGCCGCAGCCCGCCGCGGTGGCCGGCCTCGGCGAGCAGCTCGCGGCACTTGCCGGGGTCTCCGGCGTCGTCGGGCGTGGGGTAGGCGTTGTGTTCGAAGTACCCGGCGTTGCCCGGGGCGATCAGGGTGTGCTGCGGGCGCGCCGCCTCGTGCCCGCCCAGAGCCTCGATCACGGCCGTCCGGTTCACCGTGTACTGCAGGGCCCGCCGCACCCGGTGGTCCGCCACGCCGGCCGCCACCAGGTACGGGCCGCGGCCGGGGAGCTGGCGGAGCGCAAAGCCCGCCGTGCCGCTCAGCTCCTCGATGTCGGCGGCCGGGACCGGCCGGTCCCACGACAGGTCGGCCTCGCCCCGCTCGATGCGGCGCCGCACCTCCTGCGCGGAGCCCACGCCGAGGGTGATCTGGATGCGGTCGGCGAACCGTTCCCGCATCGGGTCGGTCTCGGCCCGCCAGGCGGGGTTGTGCTCCAGGACGTAGGAGCGGCCCGGCTCATAAGAGGCGATCCGGTAGGGGCCGTTGGAGACGATGTTCTGCCGGAACTCGCGGCTGTCGGGCACGTACCGGTCGTACTCCTTGGGCGCCGCCACCGCCGGAGCCAGGGTGAGGATGTTGAGGAAGTCGGCGGCCGGGTGGGTCAGCTCGAACACCAGCGTGGTCTCGTCGGCGGCCCGCAGTCCCGAGATCGAGTGCCCGTTCTGGTAGGCGGCCATCGCCTCGGCGTCGTCGGCGTCGACCTTGGCGTAGCCGTCGCAGAACGCCTTCATCCCCTTGATCGTGGCGATGTAGTGCGCGCGGTGGGGCGACGGCGCCGCCGGGTTGCACATCCGCTTGAAACCGCGCACGAAATCCCCGGCCACGACCGGCCGGGGCGGGCTGGTGTCCCAGTGGACGTTCCCGCGCAGCCGGACGGTGTACTTCCTGCCGCCCTTGCCGATCCCGCCGTTCTCCTTGGAGGGGACCGCCTCGGCCATGTCGGCCTGGACCGGCAGGCTCTCTTCGAAGTTGTTGGACGCCCTGGTGGTGAAAAGCGTCCGCGCCAGGACGCGGTTCAGCGCGTAAGCGGGAGGCTCGCTCGCGGCGGCGGGGTCGAGGCGCTCGACGTCGGCGTCACCGACGATGCGGAGCACGCCGCCCGGCTTTCCCGGCCCGTACCCCTCGTCCATCGCGGCGCCGCACCCGGTCAGCGCACCGGCCAGCACGAGCGCCGCCGCGCAGCCTCCGGCCGCCCGCATCCGTGACCCCGTCCAAGAGCCGTCCGCCATGCGCCCTCCCGCGCCAGGTACACCACCGAGCGGCCCGGACCTCCGTCCGGTGCCGCACGCCCATTTTCCCGACGCTCAAAGGGAGCACTTACCGGACCCCACCGCAGCGGGGCGAACCGCGCTTTCAGATGGGACGCAGGACGCCCTCGGGGGTCATGGAGCCCAGGAGGCGTTCCAGCGCCACTTCCACGTCCTCGCGCCACGACAGGGCCGACTTGAGCTCCAGCCGCAGGCGGGGGAAGCGGTGGTGGGGGCGGACGGTCTTGAAGCCGACCGCCAGCAGGTAGTCGGCGGGCACCATGCAGCCGCCCTCCTCGCCCTTCAGGTCGCCGAACGCCTCGATGGCCCGCACGCCGCGGCGGACCAGGTCCTTGGCGACGCCCTGCACCAGCATCCGGCCCAGGCCGCCGCCGGAGAACTCCGGCAGCACGTGCGCGGTCATCAGCAGCACGGCGTCCGCGCTGACCGGGCTGGTGGGGAAGGCCAGGGAACGCGGCACATACAGCGGCGGGGCGTACAGCACGAAACCGGCGGGCGTGCCGTCCACATAGACGATCTTCCCGCAGCTGCCCCACTCCAGCAGGGTGGAGGAGACCCACGCCTCCTTCTCCAGGGCGGGGTCGCCGCTCTCGGCGGCGCGTTCGGCGGCGACCGGGTCGAGTTCCCAGAAAACGCACCCGCGGCACCTGCGCGGAAGGTCGCCGAGATTGTCCAGTGTGACGTTCACGAGCCGACGCGACACCAGATCGGCACCCCCTGGTGCTGTTGCTCCGCGCCCGCCTGCGGGCGGCCTGAACCGGTCCTGGCGGGCGGGCTGAAATCGCAAGACCCCCGACCGCGAAGACCCGGCCGGATGCCGCTGCAGACAACCCGCCGGGCTCTTCAGGCATCGTATCGGACGAGGACTTCGGGAAACCGGCACCGGCTCGTCCGGGCATGGCACACCGGGCGGCCCGTCGCCGCGGGGCCCTGGGCGGCCCGTCGCCGCGGGGCCCTTCTTCATCGCACACCCGAACGTGACGTAGTTTTGCTACTCGGCCCCTGGCATCGGAGGTAACAGTGCACCAGCACACGCGGACAGACCCGTACACCGACCGCTATGCCGCCCGCGCCGCCGGGATGGTGCCCTCGGAGATCCGGGCGCTGTTCGCCGTGGCCTCCCGCCCCGAGGTCGTCTCGCTGGCCGGCGGGATGCCCAACATCACCGCGCTCCCCCTCGATGTGGTCGGCGACATGCTCGGCGAGCTGACCCGGCGGCGCGGCACTGAGGCGCTGCAGTACGCCTCCGCCCAGGGCGACCCGGAACTGCGGGCCCGCATCTGCGAGGTGATGGCGCTGGAGGGCGTGCACGGCTCGCCCGACGACGTGATCGTCACCGTCGGCTCCCAGCAGGCCCTGGACATGATCACCCGGATCTTCATCGACCCCGGGGACGTGGTGCTGGCCGAGGCGCCCTCGTATGTGGGGGCGCTCGGCACGTTCGCCATGTACCAGGCCGACGTGGTGCACGTCCCGCTGGACGAGGACGGGCTGATCCCCGCCGCGCTGCGGGAGACGCTGGAGCGGCTGCGCAAAGAAGGACGGCGGGTGAAGTTCCTCTACACCGTCCCCAACTTCCAAAACCCCGCCGGGGTGACCCTCAGCGAGACCCGCCGCGCCGAGATCCTGGCCATCTGCGCCGCGCACCAGGTGCTCGTCGTCGAGGACAACCCCTATGGGCTGCTGGGCTTCGACCGCGAGCCGATGCGGGCGCTGCGCGCCGACGACCCCGACAACGTGATCTACCTCGGCTCGTTCTCCAAGACGTTCGCGCCGGGTTTCCGGGTCGGCTGGGCGCTGGCCCCGCACGCGATCCGCGCCAAGCTGGTGCTGGCGGCCGAGTCGGCGATCTTGTGCCACTCCAGCTTCACCCAGTTCGCCGTCCGCGAGTATCTGGCCACCCAGCCCTGGCAGCAGCAGATCAAGTCGTTCCGGGTGATGTACGCCGAGCGCCGGGACGCCATGCTGGAGTCGCTGGAGGCGCTGATGCCCGACGGGTGCACCTGGACCCGTCCGGGCGGCGGCTTCTTCGTCTGGCTGACCCTCCCCGAGGGGCTGGACTCCAAGGCGATGGCGCCGCGGGCGATCGCCGAGCGGGTGGCCTACGTCCCCGGCACCGGCTTTTACGCCGACGGGCAGGGGCGGCGGCACATGCGGCTGTCGTACTGCTACCCCGAGCCCGACCGCATCCGCGAGGGCGTGCGCCGCCTGGCCGGCGTGATCGAACGGGAGCTGCAGATGCGGGACACTTTCGGTACGGCCCGGGCGCGCGAGCGCGGCGGCGTGGACACCCCGGGCCCCGAGACGTGCTGAACCGGTGAGACCGAACCGCTGAGAGAGGCAGGAGGATGCGGCGTTGGCCGATCTGAACGTCCCCGAACTCGGCCACGTCATCGTCCTGGCGGGCGGGCTGTCGTATGAGCGGGAGGTGTCGCTGCGCTCGGGCCGCCGGGTCGCCGACGCGCTGCGCGCCCTCGACGTGGACGCCCAGGTCCACGACGCCGACGCCACCTTGCTGCAGACGCTGCAGCAGGCTCCCCCGGACGCCGTCTTCCCCGTGCTGCACGGCAGCATGGGCGAGGACGGCGCCATCCGGGACGTGCTGGAGCTGGTCGGCGTCCCTTACGTCGGCGCCCGCCCGGACGCCTGCCGGGTCGCCTGGGACAAGCCCACCGCCAAGTCGGTGGTGCGCGCCGCCGGGCTGGCCACCCCGCCCTCGGTGACGCTGCCCAAGGAGGTCTTCCACGACCTCGGCGCCGCCGCCGTGCTGGAGTGCGTGGTGCGCCGGCTGGGCCTGCCGCTGTTCGTCAAGCCCGCCCGCGGCGGCTCCGCGCTCGGCGCCTCGGTCGTCCGGGAGGCCGGCGACCTGCCCGCCGCGATGGTCGGCTGCTTCGCCTACGGGGACGCCGCCCTCATCGAACGCCACATCGAGGGCACCGAGGTCGCGGTGAGCGTCATCGAGCGCGACGGCGAGCCGGTCGCGCTGCCCGCCGTGGAGATCGTCCCGGCCGGGGAGCTGTACGACTACACCGCCCGCTACGACGCCGGCGACACCGAGTTCGTCACCCCCGCCCGGCTGCCTGAGGAGGTCGCCCGCCGGGCCGCCGAGGCCGCCGTCACCGCCCACCGCGCCCTGGGCCTGCGCGACCTGTCCCGCACCGACCTCATCGTGGACGAGGCCGGGCAGGTCCACTTCCTGGAGGTCAACGTGGCCCCCGGAATGACCGAGACCAGCCTCTTCCCCCGCGCCGTGGCCGCTGCCGGCCTCAACCTCGGCCGCATCCTGCACGACCTGATCGTCGCCCGCCTCCGCTGAGGCCGCGGATGTTTCCCGTGAAACATCGGCCGTGGCGCCGCCGCTCCTGTTTCCCGTGAAACATCCGGCGGTGCCGCTCTGCCGTTTCCCGTGAAACATCGGCAGACCCGGCGGCCGTGGAAGTGCGGCGACCCCTTTCGTCACGGCGGGACGGGCGGGGAGCGTCCCCGCCCTCGCCGCGTCCCACCGGGCCGTCGGCTCCTGACAGGGGAGAGCGCCGAACGGATCGGCCGCTCTGCCGACTGCCCAGATTCCGGTTCGCCGCCCTGCTCTCATGCGTCGCCCGAGCGGCGAAAGCCCGCACGAGGTCCTCGTCGGCCATGCGGCAGAGGAACCACCGGGCCCGGCGCGAACCGCCCCTCTGGGCAGCCATCGCGGGACGCGCCGTCACTTGCAGGCACGAAGAACCGGCCCCTGAGCCATCCCAGGCACCGCCGCACGCCTCACGACCGGCGGCACCTCGGCGGGCCGTTCCGGATGCGGGTCTTGGCGCCGTCCTCCCCGAGGGAGCAGAGGTTCATCAAGCGACGCCGACGAGGAAACGGCCCATACGACAACGCCCCGGAATCCCTCCGGGGCGTTGGACGGGCTTTGCCTCACAGGCCGGAGCCGCGGATGCCGGGCTCGTCGGGCGCCATCGCCTTGATGATGCGGTCGAGGTCCTCCAGGGAGGCGAACTCGACGACGATCTTGCCCTTGGTGCGGCCCATGTCCACCCGGACCTTGGTCTCGTAGCGGTCCGACAGCCGGTCGGCCAGCTCGCGCAGCTCGGGGGCGATGGTGCGCTTGCGGCCCTGGCGGGGCTTTTTGGGCGTCTCCCCCTCCAGGTCCCGCATGGCGATGATCTCCTCGACCGCGCGCACCGACAGGCCCTCGGCGACGATGCGGTGGGCCAGGGCCTCCTGGGCCTCCGGGCTGTCGAGGGAGAGCAGGGCGCGGGCGTGGCCGGCGGTGAGCACGCCCGCCGCGACCCGCCGCTGGACGGCGGGCGGCAGGTTCAGCAGCCGCAGCGTGTTGGTGATGTGCGGGCGGGACCGGCCGATGCGGGCGGCGAGCTGCTCGTGGGTGGCGCCGAAGTCCTCCAGCAGCTGCTGGTAGGCCGCGGCCTCCTCCAGCGGGTTGAGCTGCTGGCGGTGCAGGTTCTCCATGAGCGCGTCACGGAGCATGTCGTTGTCGGCGGTGTCCCGGACGATCGCAGGGATGGTCTCCAGCCCGGCCCGCTGCGAGGCGCGCCAGCGGCGCTCCCCCATGACGAGCTCGTAGCTGTCCGGGCCGGTCCGGCGCACCACGATCGGCTGGAGCAGCCCGACGATCCGGATCGACTCCGCCAGCTCCTCCAGCGCCTCCTCATCGAAGTGGCTGCGGGGCTGGCGGGGATTGGGCGTGATGGAGTTCACCGGAAGCTCGGCGAAGTGGGCGCCGGCCACCGGCTCCATCTCCGGAGCCGCCGTCCCCTCTTTGGACGCCCCGGGAGGCGGGCCCGTGGGGATCAGGGCGCCCAGTCCTCTGCCCAGCCCGCGCCGCTGCTGTGTCACCTCGTCACCTCACCTGGCATGGCCCACGCAGTTCCGCCCATCGTCACTCGGTCTTCTCCGCGCCGCGGCAGGCCATCTCGAAGGCGGCATCGCCGTAGGCGAGCGCGCCGCTGGAACCCGGATCGTAGGTCATGACCGACTGGCCGTAGCTGGGCGCCTCGGAGACCCGGACGCTGCGCGGGATCACCGTCTTCAGCACCACGTCGCCGAAGTGCCCGCGCACCTCCTCGGCCACCTGGGCGGCCAGCCGGGTGCGCGCGTCGTACATGGTCAGCAGGATCGTGGACACCTCGAGCTTGGGGTTGAGGTGCGACTTGACCAGCTCGACCGTGCGCAGCAGCTGGCCCAGCCCTTCCAGGGCGTAGTACTCGCACTGGATGGGGATCAGCAGCTCCTCCGCGCCGACCAGGGCGTTGACCGTCAGCAGGCCGAGCGAGGGCGGGCAGTCGATCAGCACGTAGTCGAACCGGCCGATGTCGTAGCCCTCCAGCGCCCGCCGCAGCCGGGACTCCCGGGCGACCTTGGAGACCAGTTCGATCTCGGCGCCGGCCAGGTTCAAGGTGGCCGGCGCGCAGTACAGGTTGGGGACCTCCGGGGCCGCCACCACGATGTCCTTCATCGGACGGTCCTCGATCAGCACCTCATAGATCGAGGGGATGTCGGCATGGTGGTCCACGCCCAGCGCGGTGGAGGCGTTGCCCTGCGGGTCGAGGTCGACGACCAGCACCTGCAGGTCGTGCATGGCCAGGGAGGCGGCCAGATTGACCGACGTGGTGGTCTTGCCGACCCCGCCCTTTTGGTTGGCGATGGTGATGACCCGGCACCGCGGCGGCTTGGGCCACTGCTTTGCGCTTCGTCCCTTCGTCGCCTCCAGGGAGATGCGCGGGGCCTGAGCGGCCGGCGGCCGCGATGTCGTTTCACGTGAAACAGCGGCGTTCTGAAGCGCTTCGCGCACGAGTTCCGACTCCCCCTGAGCAGTTGCCCGGCCTGCCGTCCCTTCCCGCCGCGGCACCCCGCCGCCGCTGGTCGGAACGTATCCGGTCTCCGCGGTTCCGGATGTGGTGTTCCCCCATGAGGCGTGACCGGAGGGCGCCCGTCCCACCGGTCTGTTCTCCCGCCCGGGGGAGGGCTCTGGTGCAGACCCCCCGGTGGCGGGCGTTCCCATGGAGCTGAACGAGAAGGTCCCGCCGACGGACGGCCCGGAGGGGGTGCTCGTGGAGGACGTCGCAAGGCGCGGCACCCCGGCGGAAGAGGCTCCCGCACCGGAAGGCCCGGTGGCCGCCTGCATGTTCTCCGGTGGTGCCCCGATGCGGGACGGCCCACCGTAAGGACCGCTCTGTGCGACCTCCGGTGGGCGCGGAACGGACGGCCCTCCGCCCGGCGGGCCGGAGAAAGAGGGGGTGACGGGGGCGGATGCCGGGACGGACGGGCCGGACATGGCCGCGGCGGCGTGCCGTGGGTCGCCGTCCGCCGGCCGGCCCGACTCGATGGGATCGTGCTGCGAGGGGTTGCCGGCCTCGGGCCGGCCCAGTCCTGGTCCCGTTGTCATGAAGACCTCTTCCTCGACCTTTTCGCGCGGCGCGGAATCCGTTCGGCGACCACGCGAACAATCGTCGTCGGGGGATCGACCTTACCTTGCCCCAGCCGGTGCAGCTCGGCCGTCCGGACACCGAAGCGTTTGAGCACCGGCTCGGCATCGGCCAGCTCCTGGGCCGCCCGCTCTCCCTTGAGCGCCAGCAGCTCCCCGCCGGGCCGCAGCAGCGGCAGCGCCCACCCCACCAGCCGGTCCAGCGGGGCCACGGCACGCGCGGTGACCACATCGACCTGGTAGTCCCCCGCCACTTCTTCCGCGCGGGCCCGGTGCACCTCGACGTTCTCCAGCTCCAGCAGCTCGACGGCCTCGGTCAGGAACTTGGTCCGCCGCAGCAGCGGCTCCAGCAGCGTGACCGACAGGTCCGGCCGCGCGATCGCCAGCACCAATCCGGGCAGTCCCGCCCCGGAGCCCAGATCGATGACGGTGGCGCCCTGCGGCACCATCTCCGCCACCACCGCGCAGTTGATCAGGTGCCGTTCCCACAGCCGGTCCACCTCGCGCGGGCCGATGAGACCGCGTATCACGCCCGCATCGGCCAGAAACTCCGCATAGCGCTCCGCCAAGGGAAGGGCATCGCCGAACACCTGCCGTGCAACGTCTGGTACCGACCTCGGAGTCCCCACCGTACGAATCGTTCCATACACAGTGATGACCGCGCACGCAGCCCACCGCCCCCCACGGCTCGCCGAGGTCTTTCCAGCGGGAACGACGGCCCGTCCGCCCCGCAGGTCACCATGCCGCCGACGCCGACTCCGAACAGTGACGCCTTTCTTACATTCGGTGTCGTCAGGGGATATGGCCGCAGGAGAGGAAACGAAGAGGCACGGGTGAGCCCTAGTAATACGCAAAGCCGACGCTGCAGGCACCGCACAGGGGGACGCCCGCCCAGAGCGGCTGAGCCGATGGGAAACGACACGCGTCATGGGCACGTGCTCCACTTCGCCGAGGAAGCACCGGTGGAGCTTCCTTAACACGCGCCCCTGCATTCACGCAGCGAGGCAGTTCACAGGCACCGGACGCCAGAGCGGCGTTTCGCCCTCAAAGGGGCCGGCCGGTACGTACCGTCCCGCCGGGATCGATCGCGGACAAAAAACGATCGCCGGGCCTTGCGGCCCGGCGATCGCACGCCGATGTGGTCCCAGCGCCCGGTCGTTCCCGTCGAGCAGGCCGTCAGGCGGGGTAGACCACCACGTAACGCTGCGGCTCCTCGCCCTCGGACTCGCTGTGCAGCCCGGCGGCGGCCACCGCATCGTGGACGATCTTGCGTTCGAACGGGGTCATCGGGGCCAGCGGCTTGGGCTTGCCGGTCCGCTTGACCTCGGCGGCCACGTCCTGGCCCAGCTTGGTCAGCTCGGCGCGGCGGCGCTCCCGGTAACCGCCGATGTCGAGCATCAGCTTGCTGCGGTTGCCGGTCTTGCGGTGCACGGCCAGCCGGGTGAGCTCCTGCAGCGCCTCCAGCACCTCCCCGCGCTTGCCGACCAGCTCCTCCAGGGAGGCGCCGACCACGGCGACCAGGGCGCGGTCGCCCTCCACGTCCATGTCGATATCGCCGTCGAAGTCACCGATGTCGAGCAGGCCCTCGATGTAGTCGGCGGCGATCTCGCCCTCCTGCTCAAGCGCCTGGACGTCGACCTCGGCGGCGTCGGTCTGGCTCACGGGTTCTCCTTCGTCGACGGGACACACCGAATCTAGCGCTTGGAGGACCCGCTGCGCTTGCTCCGCGGCTTGCGGGTCGGCTGATCGCGGACGATCTGCGGCTGCGCCTCGGCCGCCGGGGCGGGCTCCTTCTTCACCTCACCGGCCTTGGTGAGGTTGACCTTGCCCGCCTTGGCCCCGCCGGAGGCGGCGCGCTTGCTGCGCGGCTTGCGGGTCGGCTGGTTGCGGATGATCTGCACCTGCGGCTCGGCGGCGGTCTTGCCGGCCTTGCCGCCCTTGTCCGCCTTGCCCTTGGCCGGTGCGGCGCCGGCCTTGGCGTCGGCGCCGTTCGCGCCGACCGGCGGGTACTTGGAGTAGATGTAGTGCTGCTGGGCCAGCGTCCAGGTGTTGGAGGTCATCCAGTACAGCAGCACGCCCAGCGGGAAGCCCAGCCCGAACAGCCCGAGCAGCGGGGCCAGGAAGACCATCATCTTCTGCGCGGCCACCATGGGGTTGTCCGGATCCATGACCGGCTGGCGCTTCATGCTGGCGCGCATGGTGAAGAACGTGGTGGTCGAGCTGATCAGCACCGCGACGGCGGTGACGGCGACCGCGTCCCAGGCCCCATCGCCCCAGGCGTTGAGGAAGGTGTCGGGGATGACGGCGCCGAAGATGTCGGCGTGCTGGGCGCTGTGGATCAGCTCGGGCGAGATCCCGTACTTGGACTCGCCCTCCTTGGCCTTGGAGATGCCGTTCAGCACCTGGAACAGGCCGATGAAAACCGGCATCTGCACCAGCAGCGGCAGGCAGCCGGCCAGCGGGTTGGCGCCGTTCTCCTGGTAGACCCGCATGACCTCCTGGTTGAGGCGCTGCTTGTCGTGCTTGTACTTCTTGCGCAGCGCCTGGATCTGCGGGCTGAGCTCCTGCATCTTGCGCGAAGCGTGGATCTGCTTCACAAAGAGCGGGAACATCAGCAGCCGCAGGAAGACGGTCAGCAGGATGATGGAGCCGGCCCACGCCAAGCCGCTGTCGGGATCGACGATCGTGCCCAGTCCCTTATGGATCAAGACGATGAACCAAGCGACGATCTCGTACAGCCAATCAAACACCAGGCAGCTCCTTGGGCTCTGCTGTGGGAGGGCCGCTCGGCTCGCGGCCTGCAGTCTCGTGACGGGCCGTCCCGCCCTTGGGGGGTGGCACGGGGTCGTATCCGCCACGGTGGAAGGGGTGGCACCGGCCGATCCGGCGCACCGTCAGCCAACCGCCCCGCAGCGCCCCATGCATGCGCAGCGCTTCCAGGGAATAAGCGCTGCAGGTGGGGTAAAAGCGGCACTGCTGGCCCAGCAGCGGGCTGAGGAAGCGACGGTAACCGCGGACGAGGAGGATCAGCAGGCGGGCGGCGAGCGAGATGCGCGCCGTCCCGCCGGGGGGCGTGTCCCCGGTGTTGATGGTCATGTCCGCCAGCGACCCCCTAGGCCCGTCGCCGTAGCAGCCGGTCAAGCGCCGACTCCAGATCCGCGGCCAACTCCTTGTGGCCGGCGGTCGCGGCGGCCGGGTTGGCGCGTACCACAAGCAGGCTACCCGGAGGAAGACGGTCCAGATGCTGGGCGACCAGGTGCCGTAGCCGACGGCGGACCTTGTTGCGGACGACGGCGTTGCCCACGGTGCGCCCGACGACGAACCCGGCCCTGGGGGCGCGCTCGGCGGCCGGAAGGCCTTCCGGGAGGTCATCGCGGCGCAACAGGTGGACGACGATATGAGTGCGTCCGGCGCGGCGCCCGCGCCGGACGGTCAGTGTGAACTCGTCCCGCCGCCGCATCCGATGACCGGAGGGCAGCATGGGTGGTGAGGGTGCGGTCAGACCGAGATGCGGGCGCGGCCCTTGCGCCGCCGGGCCGCCAGGATCGCGCGACCGGCCCTGGTGCGCATGCGCAGCCGGAAGCCGTGCTTCTTGTGGCGGCGACGGTTGTTCGGCTGGTAGGTACGCTTGCTCACTCGAGACTCCAGTGCGGTGCTGCGGTCGTGGATCCCTGCAGGCCGTAAGGTGCCTGAGGTCGGTTCGGCTGTGCGGTCGCATCGCGGGCCGCGTCCGGTCCCCCGCAGCGGGGGCCCGCCGTGCTCGCCCAGATGCTCGCCTCGCCGACTCTACTCGGCCGGACGAGCGCCGACAGCTTCAGGGAGCGTTGCGCGGGCACGCGGGAACGCCGTCGAAGCGACTCGACCGTAAAACGTTACGAGGTCCGCGCCCGTCCGGTCAAACCGAGCGGCGGGCGACGTGAGCTTGCCAACATCCGTCCCCGCCCGGCCGCCCCGAAAGGTTGCAGACCGTGGCCGCCGCTGCCGTGACAAGGGCCCGCCGGGCCGCCGCCTCTACGCTGTGTGAACGGCCCCGCCCCGGATGGGGGATAGGTCGCCCATATGTGGATAACAGGTCCGTCGTCGGTGTTGCAGCCACCCGCCGGCACGGACTACCGTCGTCACCCCACGAGGTCCCACGGTCCGATTCCCCGCGGGCCTTATGGAGGACGGCCCCGGATCGCGCCTCGGCCAGGAACATCCCCGGACATGCAACCCACGGCGGAGTTTTACACATCCGCCCCTACGGTTGTGCACAGGTTGTGGACAACTCTGTGGATGACGCGTGAGAGAGTAAGTCCA